>CANLWS010000037.1 GCA_947494925.1 uncultured Alteromonadaceae bacterium | reverse complement strand
GGATCACCTCCTTACTATTAGTTGGCGCTTATGGCGTTGAGTGTTCACACAGATTGTTTTGTTGTTAATAAAGAAGAGCAAAAAGAAAATGCTTGGGTAACAAGCACATTTTGTTTCAAGCGAAAGCAGAAGCAAGAATAGGCTTGTAGCTCAGCTGGTTAGAGCGCACCCCTGATAAGGGTGAGGTCGGCAGTTCAAGTCTGCC
>CANLWS010000036.1 GCA_947494925.1 uncultured Alteromonadaceae bacterium | reverse complement strand
TTTTTCAAGCGTATTCTATCTGATTTTGTGATTAGTACTTGTCATGCATACAACATTACTCGAATTCAAATTGCGAGTCATAACAACTTACCAGTGCGTTATGGCGTGGTCGGTGTATCAGGTTTACCTGATGTGCTGAGCGAAGCAAGAACAGAAGGGGATTTGGGGTTGTATGGTTAAGTGACAAAGCGTATACGGTGGATGCCTAGGCAGTTAG
>CANLWS010000035.1 GCA_947494925.1 uncultured Alteromonadaceae bacterium | reverse complement strand
ACTTTATCAGCTTTCCAAATTGTTAAAGAACACAGCAGGACCGAAGTCACTACCTTTAAGGTTTAAAAAACCCTAATGAATCGCTACTTTTCCAAGTAGATATTCATTAAGGCGTTTCTTTCCATGAGCAATTCACTTCCAAAAGAAAGTGGTGGAGCTAAGCAGGATCGAACTGCTGACCTCCTGCGTGCAAGGCAGGCGCTCTCCCAGCTGAGCTATAGC
>CANLWS010000034.1 GCA_947494925.1 uncultured Alteromonadaceae bacterium | reverse complement strand
AACGTCGATCGTTATGATGAAAGCGGGCGGCTTGTCCCAGCGCAGATCTTGAAACTTACGCAGAAGCGCAGGGATGAGACCGGCGAAAGGCTCTCTACCGAGGAGCGCACCTGGGTGCATCCGCAGTCCCAGGTCACCTATGTGGCCGCGCCGCCGTTCCGGCAGCTGGACCGCGAAACGGACATGCGGGCCGCGTACGCGAAGTTCGCGCCGCTGATGGAGGAATCTGTTAAT
>CANLWS010000033.1 GCA_947494925.1 uncultured Alteromonadaceae bacterium | reverse complement strand
GAAGTGAAACGTGTTAGCGGCGATGGTAGTGTGGGGTTTCCCCATGCGAGAGTAGCACACCGTCAGGCTCCTATTTAAGAGAAAAGCCACCTTTATCGGGTGGCTTTTTTCGTTTCAAGGCACGGTAAAACAATATAGGTTTTAACAAGCAGTTATACAGGTGGCTTTTACCTTAAAGCGCTGCCGCGCGAGGGCTAAACCGAGCGGAAAACCTAACCCATAGAGTGCCATACAATATCTATTGGAGTAG
>CANLWS010000032.1 GCA_947494925.1 uncultured Alteromonadaceae bacterium | reverse complement strand
TCTACTATTCTTTCCCCTGCACTGTACCCCCCAATCCCCCCTTTTCTTTTAAAATTGTGGATGAATACTGCCATTTGTCTCAAGATCTAGTTACGCCAAGCTTAAAAAAGCACCGACTCGGTGCCACTTTTTCAAGTTGATAACGGACTAGCCTTATTTTAACTTGCTATTTCTAGCTCTAAAACAAACAAGAGCCTGGAGAGTGCGGTGTTTCGTCCTTTCCACAAGATATATAAAACTCTGGACCATCGATCGTA
>CANLWS010000031.1 GCA_947494925.1 uncultured Alteromonadaceae bacterium | reverse complement strand
GGGTGGCACGTCACCAATTGCCATATTAGGTCGCTCATTGTTGTAAAGCCAGAGCCAGTTGGTGGTTAGTTCTTGTGCTTGCTCAACACTTTCAAACATGTGCAAGTCTCACTATTCATGTTGCGCCGTTTAACCAATAAAGAATATTGAGTCTCGTCAACCCCGCTCCAAGCATTGTGCATGAGCTAACCTCTTGTGAACAAACAAATGCCCAATGTCCGCATAATGCCCTGAGCCACTCGTCAACCATTTTTATCCAAGTAAAGGCGAATTTCTTTCCTTTAAGACTTTTAAATACT
>CANLWS010000030.1 GCA_947494925.1 uncultured Alteromonadaceae bacterium | reverse complement strand
CAAAATATCTGCACCATAGTCAAAACTGACGACAAAGGTGAATTGCGTAAGAAAATGAAAAAGGTTCAATCGGACTACCGCTTGAAACTAAAAGATTACTACTCTGGTATCAGCTGCGGTGGCAACAGCCTTATCCGTACAGCTATGCTGAGTGAAGCTGTTGAAACTGGTACGCTGCTTGTGAAGAAAATGCCTAAAGGCGACCTCTCTTCACCTGAGAAAGACGGTAAAACACTACAGGCATGGGCTGCTGAGCAAGGCTTAGACGCTTCACCTATCGCTACTGTATTGGCTGACCGCATCTAAACAACGATTTAAATCAGAACTGAAAAAGTTCAACATGGTAAGTAGGCACCTGTGTCTGCATCCTCTAAAGCCGGCTCTTTGAGCCGGCTTTTTCATTTGTGCAGAGTGCAAATTCACCGAAGCGA
>CANLWS010000028.1 GCA_947494925.1 uncultured Alteromonadaceae bacterium | reverse complement strand
CTAACTGCCTAGGCATCCACCGTATACGCTTTGTCACTTAACCATACAACCCCAAATCCCCTTCTGTTCTTGCTTCGTCTTTTTGTCCTATGCAGCGCCTTCGTTCGTCGTTCGCTCGGTTATGTAACACGTTACACGCCCTCGCTCTCTCCTCACACGGCTCGCCTAGAACAAAAATACTCGCAATAACTCACTGGTAAACGGTTATTGCTCGCAATTTGAATTCGAGTAATGTTGTATGCATGACAAGTACTAATCACAAAATCAGATAGAATACGCTTGAAAAAAACTCTCGTTTCTTCAGTTACTCTCAGTTTTTGATTACTTTATCAGCTTTCCAAATTGTTAAAGAACACAGCAGGACCGAAGTCACTACCTTTAAGGTTTAAAAAACCCTAATCAATAAAAACTACACATAGTCACTATTGATTAAGGCTCACTTCCTTTTAAACATCGACCTACTCTATTTTACGTAATTCGCGGCTAGGCAAGGCGGATGATTAGGCCGTGTACGCTCTTTGTACACAACGCGTCATCCAACGCAGCATAGGCGTGAATTTGGTAGGCTTGGGCAGACTTGAACTGCCGACCTCACCCTTATCAGGGGTGCGCTCTAACCAGCTGAGCTACAAGCCTATTCTTGCTTCGTCTTTTTGCCCTATCCTTCGCCTTCATTCCTCGCTCACTCAGTCATGTGGTGAACCACACTCCTTCGCTCGCTCGTCAACCGGCTCGCCTAGAACAAAAATTCTCGCAACAATCAATAAGCTTAACTACCAACTGTTGTGCAAAGTGGTGGAGCTAAGCAGGATCGAACTGCTGACCTCCTGCGTGCAAGGCAGGCGCTCTCCCAGCTGAGCTATAGCCCCATAGGCCGTTGTTCTTCTTTATTAACAACAAAACAATCTGTGTGAACACTCAACGCCATAAGCGCCAACTAATAGTAAGGAGGTGATCC
>CANLWS010000027.1 GCA_947494925.1 uncultured Alteromonadaceae bacterium | reverse complement strand
TGCTGTTTAAAATGGGGGGATTACAGATGCGCTTTGAACAGAAGAGTAATCTCGGCTTTGGTACTGAAAGGTGAATTATAGGGAAGGTAAATCCTTGCCTGAACGTTTTATTTGTTCAAGTACTAATTGGCGGTAGCAAACTAAGATTATCAAATACTAGATTTATCCCTTTATCTCCTTTTTCCAAGTAACTGACAGCGTGATAACGCTACCAGCGACTTGTCTTGAAATAGCAGAGATAGGGAGTGGGTTTATTGAAGATTTTTTCTTTGTCTATAATAGATTAGAAAAAACGAACCTAACAACGTTATAAGGATTGTTGATGGAGCTGTCACAGATACCACTTTCCAATCTAGAAATGTTCGGTTCCATGTATCATTTTTTCCTACACCAATATTAATTCGCGCTATTTCACCGTGAGTAAAAACTCGTTCGGCTACTTCGTCAGTCAGAATAAAATACGACTGATTATAGTTAATAAAGCTACTACCACGCAGAAAACTTCCTTCATCACCTGTGATAGTTGCAAAATATGTATAGTAACTAATCTGATTGTCAGGCTTATCTTCAAAGCCAACTAGGTTAGTATCATGGAAATAATCTATGGATGTACCGTGAAGCTCACCACCAATGCGGAATAGAGTCTGTAGCGAGTTGGTGGCATCAGCGGCAAAGCTTACGTCATAAGCAACACCTGTCCATAGGTTACTAAAAGTAGCGTTGTAACTAACGCCATTTATGACGACATCATTGATGCCTGTGATAGTCGCTCCGTCAGAGCCTAATTGAATAATAGCGGACGACGAATGAGTCGACACAAAAATTAGCATCACGGACAGCAATTGCTTGAACATTTTCTTCATAACAAACCTATGGTAATTTTTAATTAAAAAAGCTGGGAACTAGTGGATTTGTTTATGCCCACTGCCCTATTTTTCGGCGGCGAAGCCTATCACATTTGAGAACTCAGATAAACACAGAATGCATCGTTGCTTTATGACCTAACAAATATTTACTGCAAATGCTTCACGAAGTAGCCGCAGGAGTGTAATCCCCCCATTTTAAACAGCG
>CANLWS010000026.1 GCA_947494925.1 uncultured Alteromonadaceae bacterium | reverse complement strand
AATGTTGACATCCGACGAGGTTAGCGTAATATGCGCCTCCCGCTTGAGAGAGCTTCGGCAACGACCTCAAGCAGCCAGCGAAGTCTAACGACCGCACTGGCATGTTCTTTAACAATTGATAACAAGACAATCTGTGTGGACATTCACGTTGTGAGTGTTCGACGCAAAAAATTCATATTTTCGATATATTTAATTGAAGAGTTTGATCATGGCTCAGATTGAACGCTGGCGGCAGGCCTAACACATGCAAGTCGAACGGTAACATTTCTAGCTTGCTAGAAGATGACGAGTGGCGGACGGGTGAGTAATACTTAGGGATCTGCCTTCTGGAGGGGGATAACCATTGGAAACGATGGCTAATACCGCATAATGTCTACGGACCAAAGGGGGCTTCGGCTCGCACCAGAAGAGGAACCTAAGCGAGATTAGCTTGTTGGTGAGGTAAAGGCTCACCAAGGCGACGATCTCTAGCTGTTCTGAGAGGAAGATCAGCCACACTGGGACTGAGACACGGCCCAGACTCCTACGGGAGGCAGCAGTGGGGAATATTGCACAATGGGGGCAACCCTGATGCAGCCATGCCGCGTGTGTGAAGAAGGCCTTCGGGTTGTAAAGCACTTTCAGTCGTGAGGAAAGGTTAGTAGTTAATACCTGCTAGCTGTGACGTTAGCGACAGAAGAAGCACCGGCTAACTCCGTGCCAGCAGCCGCGGTAATACGGAGGGTGCGAGCGTTAATCGGAATTACTGGGCGTAAAGCGCACGCAGGCGGTTTGTTAAGCTAGATGTGAAAGCCCCGCGCTCAACGTGGGAGGGTCATTTAGAACTGGCAGACTAGAGTCTTGGAGAGGGGAGTGGAATTCCAGGTGTAGCGGTGAAATGCGTAGAGATCTGGAGGAACATCAGTGGCGAAGGCGACTCCCTGGCCAAAGACTGACGCTCATGTGCGAAAGTGTGGGTAGCGAACAGGATTAGATACCCTGGTAGTCCACACCGTAAACGCTGTCTACTAGCTGTTTGTGTATTATATACGTGAGTAGCGAAGCTAACGCGCTAAGTAGACCGCCTGGGGAGTACGGCCGCAAGGTTAAAACTCAAATGAATTGACGGGGGCCCGCACAAGCGGTGGAGCATGTGGTTTAATTCGATGCAACGCGAAGAACCTTACCTACACTTGACATACAGAGAACTTACCAGAGATGGTTCGGTGCCTTCGGGA
>CANLWS010000025.1 GCA_947494925.1 uncultured Alteromonadaceae bacterium | reverse complement strand
AAAATGGCAAAAGAAAAGTTTGAACGTACGAAACCCCATGTAAACGTAGGTACTATTGGCCACGTTGACCATGGTAAAACTACACTTACAGCGGCTATCACATCTGTTCTTGCAAAGACTTACGGTGGTGATGCACAGGCATTCGATCAAATCGATAACGCACCAGAAGAGCGTGAGCGTGGTATCACAATCTCTACGTCACACGTAGAGTATGACACACCAACTCGTCACTACGCACACGTAGACTGCCCAGGACACGCTGATTACGTTAAAAACATGATCACCGGTGCTGCTCAGATGGACGGCGCGATTTTGGTAGTAGCCGCGACAGATGGTCCTATGCCACAAACACGTGAGCACATCTTGTTGGGTCGTCAGGTTGGCGTACCTTACATGATCGTATTCATGAACAAATGTGACATGGTAGACGACGAAGAGTTGCTAGAATTGGTAGAAATGGAAGTTCGTGAACTTCTGACAGAATACGAATTCCCAGGCGACGACTTGCCAGTGATTCAAGGTTCAGCGCTTAAGGCGTTGGAAGGCGAAGCAGAGTGGGAAGCGAAGATTGTTGAGCTTGGTGAAGCGTTGGATAGCTACATTCCAGAGCCAGAGCGTGACATCGATAAGCCATTCATTCTTCCAATTGAAGATGTATTCTCAATCTCAGGTCGCGGTACAGTAGTAACGGGTCGTGTAGAGCAAGGTATCATCAAGGTTGGTGAAGAAGTTGAAATCGTTGGTATCAAAGAGACCACGACAACGACTTGTACAGGTGTTGAAATGTTCCGTAAGTTGCTTGACGAAGGTCGTGCAGGTGAGAACGTAGGTGTTCTTCTTCGTGGTACTAAGCGTGACGAAGTAGAGCGTGGACAAGTATTGTCTAAGCCTGGTTCAATCAACCCACACACTAAGTTCGAAGCAGAAGTATACGTACTGAGCAAAGACGAAGGTGGCCGTCATACTCCTTTCTTCAAAGGGTATCGTCCACAGTTCTACTTCCGTACAACAGACGTAACAGGTGCAGTAGAGCTTCCTGAAGGCGTAGAAATGGTAATGCCTGGTGACAACCTGAAGTTCAAAGTTGAACTGATTGCACCGATTGCGATGGACGAAGGTCTACGTTTTGCAATCCGTGAAGGTGGCCGCACAGTAGGCGCCGGTGTTGTAGCGAAGATCCTTGACTAATCAAGGGCTCTAGCAAGATTGAAAAGGTCACTTAGGTGGCCTTTTTTTGTGGCTG
>CANLWS010000024.1 GCA_947494925.1 uncultured Alteromonadaceae bacterium | reverse complement strand
TGTAGTGGCATAGTTAATTTGGCCACCTGATTAGAGCTGCTATGATTGCAGCCATACACATATTAGGTGACAAAATGGCAAAGAAGAAAGGCCCAAATTTCAGCCAGGAATTCAGACTGGAGACGGCACAACTAGTTGTTGATCAAGGTTACAGTAATAGAGAAGCCGCAGAGGCAATGGGTGTTGGATATTCAACCATTGGTAAGTGGGTCAAACAATTGCGTGAAGAGCGTGCAGGAAAGACACCACAGGCTGCACCGATGACCACAGAACAAAGAGAGATCCGTGAACTCAAGAAACAGGTCGAACGGCTTGAGCAAGAAAAGGACATATTAAAAAAGGCTTCCGCTCTGTTGATGTCGGACTCCATGAAACACTCGCGTTAATCGAGAGACTGAGTCAGAGCAGTAAAAGCCATCATTCTGTTAGTCGGCTGTGTGAGGTATTGGATGTCCACCGAAGCACGTTTAAATACTGGCAACAACGGGATAATCGCCCGTCGCCCGAGACCATCAAGCTTCGCAGTTTGGTGCGCGAGGCTCACCGCCTGAGCAATGGTTCTGCTGGAACTAGGACGGTGGCATATATGATTACCAACGACGATACTCACGAGATTACGTTGTCACGGTATCGTGCGGGCCGCTTTATGAAAGCGATGAATTTAGTCAGTTGTCAGTTGCCGAAACATGCGTATAAGAAAGCCACGCAGGAGCATATCGCCATTTCTAACTTGCTGGACAGGCAGTTTGCGGTTACTGCGCCCAATCAAGCGTGGTGCGGCGATGTGAGTTTTATCTGGACGGGAAATCGCTGGGCTTACCTGGCAGTCGTGATTGACCTGTTTGCGCGTAAGCCGATTGGCTGGGCAATGAGTTACTCACCAGACAGCAATTTAACCTGTCAGGCTCTGACGATGGCGTTCGAATATCGAGGTAAGCCCAAGAACGTGATGTTTCACAGCGACCAGGGCTGCCACTATACCAGCCGTAAGTTCCGGCAACTGCTATGGCGATATCGGATAAGACAAAGTATGAGTCGGCGCGGTAACTGTTGGGATAATAGCCCTATGGAACGATTCTTTAGAAGTTTGAAAACAGAATGGGTGCCAACAACAGGCTACCGAAATTTTACCGAAGCCAAGCAACGGATTGGTGATTATATTCTTGGTTATTACAGTCGGCTGAGGCCGCATTCATACAACGGTGGATTAACACCAAATGAATCGGAAAAGCGTTACTGGAATAACTATAAACCCGTGGCCAATATTACTTGACCACTACA
>CANLWS010000023.1 GCA_947494925.1 uncultured Alteromonadaceae bacterium | reverse complement strand
TATAGTCACTCGCATCCTATAAAACGATAATTAAGTTTTTAGGATATGTGCTCGGTTCATACGAATCTTAGACAACAACATACGATGTTTACCGCTTTTTTTTCGATGTTCTGGGTGCGCTTAGTCTTAAACGAATACTCAGGGGTTGCATTTGTATTGCCGCTATATTTTCTTCGAAAGACTGAGCTGACATATCCAACATGTTAACTGTTGGGAGAACAATTATGTCAAGAGCAAATGAGTTTAGCGTTCTTATTGGGTTAGATTGGGCGGCAGCAAAGCACGACGTTTGTATTCAGTATAAGGATGGTTCGAGAGAGCTAGCGGTTGTTAAACATTCTGCTGAGGCTATCGAGCAGTGGATCACGGAGCTGTATCAACAGCATTCAGGCCAAATAGCGATTGCACTAGAATTGTCAAAAGGCCCAATTGTTTACGCCTTACAAAAGTATCCTTTTGTCACCTTATTTCCAATTAATCCGACGATGCTGTGCCGATATCGTAGAGCGTTATCACCGAGTGGGGCTAAGGATGATCCAACCGATGCGTCAATCGCGCTTGAGTTGTTAGTTCGCTATCCAGATAAAATCACGCCTCTTAAAATGACCGACGATAAAATCAGAAAGTTAGCCTTTTTGGTCGAGGAACGTCGTCGCTTAGTGGATGAAAAGAAACGGTATGCAAATCGGCTTATCAATGCGCTCAAGCAATACTACCCGCAACCTCTTGAGTGGTTCACGCACAGAGATTCGCAGTTATTCATCGAATTTATTACTCGATGGCCGTCGTTGGATAAAATTAAACGCACGAAGCCCGACACAATCTCGCGCTTTCTCACCTCTCGCGGTAGTTTTGCCAAATTAGTAGCACCTCGTTTAGAGGCGATAAAAAATGCGACACCGTTGACGCATGATAGTGTTGTCATCGAATCCAATAAACTACTTGCGATAACACTGGCTAATCAGATACTTCCCATCATTACGGCGATTAGAACATTCGAGCAAGAAATAGAAGCCATCTACCATGATATGCCAGACGCCTCATTGTATGAATCTTTACCTGGTGTTGGAAAATGTCTTGGTCCAAGATTGTTGGTTGCATTTGGAGAAGACAGAAACCGATTTGGAAGCGCTCAAGAAGTACAAAAATATGCGGGCATAGCGCCTGTAACCGAGCGCAGCGGAAAGAGCGCTTGGGTTCACTGGCGATGGGGTTGCTCGAAATTTATTCGTCAAACGTTTACCGAATGGTCGGCAAAATCCGTTCTATATTCCTACTGGGCACAGCTTTACTACGAGCAGCAAAAGAAAAAGGGAAACTCTCATCATCAAGCAGTGCGCTCACTAGCATTCAAATGGATAAGAATTTTATACCGCTGTTGGAAAACCAATACGTCGTATAATGAAACGCAGTATTTAAAAGTCTTAAAGGAAAGAAATTCGCCTTTACTTGGATAAAAATGGTTGACGAGTGGCTCAGGGCATTA
>CANLWS010000022.1 GCA_947494925.1 uncultured Alteromonadaceae bacterium | reverse complement strand
TAAATAGGAGCCTGACGGTGTGCTACTCTCGCATGGGGAAACCCCACACTACCATCGCCGCTAACACGTTTCACTTCTGAGTTCGGAATGGGATCAGGTGGTACCGTGTCGCTATTGCCGTCAGGCAAAGTCGTGCAAACTTAACGAAACGAATTACTGAGCGCAGCGAATTCTGTTTCTTGAGTTAACGTTTGCGCAAGGTGACTGTCATTACCTGATGTTGCTTAGGCAGGTCGTCACCTTGTCAATAAACATGTATGTCTTAACAAGTTTGGAAGCTGGTAATCACTCTTTAGAGTCTTGCGTATTCATCTTACTTTGGTTGGGTACTTGTCATTCAACACCCATCTCCTCAAGGAAGACTTGGGCGTTGTATGGTTAAGCCTCACGGGCAATTAGTACAGGTTAGCTTAACGCATTGCTACGCTTCCACACCCTGCCTATCTACGTCGTAGTCTTCAACAACCCTTTAGGACAGTTAAACTGTCAGGGATGACTCATCTCGGGGCTCGCTTCGCGCTTAGATGCTTTCAGCGCTTATCGATTCCGAACGTAGCTACCGGGCAATGCCTTTGGCAAAACAACCCGAACACCAGCGGTTCGTCCACTCCGGTCCTCTCGTACTAGGAGCAGCTCCCCTCAATCATCCAACGCCCACACCAGATAGGGACCGAACTGTCTCACGACGTTCTAAACCCAGCTCGCGTACCACTTTAAATGGCGAACAGCCATACCCTTGGGACCGACTTCAGCCCCAGGATGTGATGAGCCGACATCGAGGTGCCAAACACCGCCGTCGATATGAACTCTTGGGCGGTATCAGCCTGTTATCCCCGGAGTACCTTTTATCCGTTGAGCGATGGCCCTTCCATTCAGAACCACCGGATCACTATGACCTACTTTCGTACCTGCTCGACGTGTCTGTCTCGCAGTTAAGCTAGCTTATGCCATTGCACTAACCTCACGATGTCCGACCGTGATTAGCTAACCTTCGTGCTCCTCCGTTACTCTTTGGGAGGAGACCGCCCCAGTCAAACTACCCACCAGACACTGTCCATAACCCCGATTAGGGGCCGATGTTAGAACATCAAATATACAAGGGTGGTATTTCAAAGGCGGCTCCACAACATCTAGCGACGCTGCTTCAAAGCCTCCCACCTATTCTACACATGTAGATTCAATGTTCAGTGCCAAGCTGTAGTAAAGGTTCACGGGGTCTTTCCGTCTAGGTGCGGGTACACTGCATCTTCACAGCGATTTCAATTTCACTGAGTCTTGGGTGGAGACAGCGTGGCCATGATTACGCCATTCGTGCAGGTCGGAACTTACCCGACAAGGAATTTCGCTACCTTAGGACCGTTATAGTTACGGCCGCCGTTTACCGGGGCTTCGATCAAGAGCTTCGACCTAAGTCTAACCCCATCAATTAACCTTCCGGCACCGGGCAGGCGTCACACCGTATACGTCATCTTTCGATTTAGCACAGTGCTGTGTTTTTAATAAACAGTTCCAGCCACCATTTCACTGCGGCCGCCAATTGCTTAGGGAGCAAGTCCCATCACAGTCAGCGGCGTACCTTCTCCCGAAGTTACGGTACGATTTTGCCGAGTTCCTTCACCCAAGTTCTCTCAAGCGCCTTAGTATTCTCTACCTGACCACCTGTGTCGGTTTGGGGTACGGTTCGATATATCATAAGTTTAGAGGCTTTTCCTGGAAGCAGAGTATTTGCAACTTCAACACCGTGGTGTCTCGTCTCGTGTCTCAGGTTTAATGTCGAACCGGATTTACCTAATTCAACGCCCTACGCACTTTCACCTGGATAACCAACACCAGGCCTGCATAACTTTCTCCGTCCCCCCTTCACTGATATACCAAGTACGGGAATATTAACCCGTTTCCCATCGACTACGCATCTCTGCCTCGCCTTAGGGGCCGACTTACCCTGCCCTGATTAGCATGGGACAGGAAACCTTGGTCTTCCGGCGTGGGGGTTTTTCACCCCCATTATCGTTACTCATGTCAGCATTCGCACTTGTGATATGTCCAGCAAACCTCTCAGTTCACCTTCAACCACTTACACAACGCTCCCCTACCCAGCAGAACAAGTCTGCTGCCGCAGCTTCGGTATATTGCTTAGCCCCGTTACATCTTCCGCGCAGGCCGACTCGACTAGTGAGCTATTACGCTTTCTTTAAAGGGTGGCTGCTTCTAAGCCAACCTCCTAGCTGTCTTAGCCTTCCCACATCGTTTCCCACTTAGCAATATTTTGGGACCTTAGCTGGCGGTCTGGGTTGTTTCCCTCTCCACGACGGACGTTAGCACCCGCCGTGTGTCTCCCGGATAGTACTCATGGGTATTCGGAGTTTGCAAAGGGTTGGTAAGTCGGGATGACCCCCTAGCCTTAACAGTGCTCTACCCCCCATGGTATTCATCCGAGGCTCTACCTAAATAGATTTCGGGGAGAACCAGCTATCTCCCGGTTTGATTGGCCTTTCACCCCCAGCCACAAGTCATCCCCTGACTTTTCAACGTCAGTGGGTTCGGTCCTCCAGTTGATGTTACTCAACCTTCAACCTGCCCATGGCTAGATCACCGGGTTTCGGGTCTATACCTTGCAACTAAACGCGCAGTTAACACTCGCTTTCGCTACGGCTCCCCTATTCGGTTAACCTCGCTACAAAATATAAGTCGCTGACCCATTATACAAAAGGTACGCAGTCACCCCATAAATGAGGCTCCCACTGCTTGTACGTATACGGTTTCAGGTTCTATTTCACTCCCCTCACAGGGGTTCTTTTCGCCTTTCCCTCACGGTACTGGTTCACTATCGGTCAGTTAGGAGTATTTAGCCTTGGAGGATGGTCCCCCCATCTTCAGTCAAGATAACACGTGTCCCGACCTACTTAATATGTACAACATTCATCTTCGCATACAGGGCTATCACCTGGTATCGCCACGCTTTCCAACGTGTTCTGCTAATGAATATCGTATCGGCTGCTCCCCGTTCGCTCGCCGCTACTAGGGGAATCTCAGTTGATTTCTGTTCCTACAGGTACTTAGATGTTTCAGTTCCCTGCGTTTGCCTCTACAACCTATGTATTCAGTTGCAGATAATCCCGAAGGATTGGGTTTCCCCATTCGGACATCGTTGGGTATAACGCGTTTTGTCAGCTTCCCAACGCTTTTCGCAGACTTACACGTCCTTCATCGCCTCTAACTGCCTAGGCATCCACCGTATACGCTTTGTCACTTAACCATACAACCCCAAATCCCCTTCTGTTCTTGCTTCG
>CANLWS010000021.1 GCA_947494925.1 uncultured Alteromonadaceae bacterium | reverse complement strand
TGCGCATTCTACCCATCCCATAAATTAGATCAAGGGTTATTTTAAAGTTTTGTTCTGAACGCTTATTTTTCACCCAACAGAGGCCGTAAAAAGTGCGTTCCTTCTATAAACAGTATGAAACGGGTAACTAATAATAAATAAAACGTTCAAAACAGCTTGTATAAAAGAAGCAGGTTCCTTGCATATATATATGAATCGTTATCTATTAGTGAGCACCACTGCTTACTAATCTATCAAACTAAAAAAGCGCCAATTAGTGTCATTGAAGTGCATCATAACCAGCCAATTGATTTTGAAATAATCAATTTGATGTCGAACTTATTTACAATTTGATACGAATTAGAAATTATTAATACATTTTTTGTTTTATTTTCAACAGCTTAAATAAAGGGATCGGTTTTTGCTAAGTAAAGCAACCATTCCACGCATTTGATCATAGATTTCAAAGCAGGATTGATAAAAAGCCAAATAAGAGCTTTATTGATTGATGATGGTTAACCATCACAACCTTTACAAGAAAAACAACAAGAACGATTGAAGGAAATTACTATGCACCCAGCTCCACTACCAACATTCTCTATAGATATTTGCTTCAAGGTTACTTCTCGTTAAACCCGCCGATAATTTGCATGATTGTTTACGTTTACGCTTTCATTGAGTAAAAAAGTATGCATCATGGAATATCGCAAAATAAAAACAATAATTAATACAAATAAGTGTCAACAGGAGACGCAAATGAAGTTCAAAAAATCCCTATTGGGAAATATGATCTCTATGGCGATCACAACCAGTGTGCTCGCGACTGTCGCTCATGCGCAGGAAATAGCTGTAAGTGACCTCAGTCTGATAAAAGAAGCTGGTAACTATCCATCAGCTAAAAAACAGTCTTCAGGTCTTTATATAGTGCAACTTAAAGGTGCCCCCGGTGTTGCAAAAGCACAGGAACTTGGCGAGTTATTACCAAGCAACCAATTAGTGGGACAGGGGCAAAACAGCTACAACCCTGGTACCGCAAATTTATCTGCATATACCCAGGCATTAAAAGAGAAACAACAAGAACTAGCTGAACAGGCTGGTTCATTTGAGATTCTGTACTCTTATGCACATACCTTTAACGGTTTTTCTGCCAAACTTAATCCTGCACAAGTAGCTGCACTGCGCAGCAACCCAGAAGTTGCAGGCGTTTTTGAAGATGAGGCGTTCCAACCTACCACTTCCAATACTCCAGCGTTTCTGGGTTTAACTGGCCCAGGTGGTCAGCACACTACCGGAAACAAAGGTGAAGATGTTGTCGTAGGTATCTTGGATTCTGGTATCTGGCCTGAAAACCCATCATTTTCTTCAGACGGTTCTACACCAGAATTAACTTATGATGCTCCGGATGGTGATTGGGCTGATAAATGTAACGTAGGAACAGTAGGTACTTTCTTTGATGCAGATGGCGGAGTTGTATATGACGACAGCACAGTAGCCGCTGATGAAGACTTTACCTGTAACAACAAACTCGTGGGTGCACAGTACTTCGGTTCAAGCTTCTCTAGTACCTATGAGATCCGTTTTGACTTAGGTGAATTTGCTTCTCCTCGTGATGCCGATGGTCATGGTAGTCATACCGCCAGTACCGCTGCCGGTAATGCCGGTGTAACCGCGACTCGCGGTGGAATCGATATAGGTACGGTATCGGGTATCGCACCTCGTGCCCGTATTTCTGCTTACAAAGTGTGCTGGAACTCCAACTATGTATCGCCTGCTGGTGTTAACGAACGTGGGTGTTTCTTCGGTGATAGCATGGCGGCAATCGACCAGGCCGTAGCGGACGGGGTAGATGTACTGAATTACTCTATCGGCAATGTAACTGCTATCAACTCCCCAGTTTATAATGCAGCGTTGCGTGCGCAACAAGCAGGTGTCTTTATGGCTGCATCTGCGGGTAACGATGGCCCTGCTGCCTCAAGTACAAGTAATATTGCACCTTGGATTGCAACTGTTGCGGCCTCCACCTATACGGGCGAAGTCCCTGTTATCGGTGAAGAGTTAGCATTGCAATCGGGTGATGAAGTATTAGACCCTATCTTCTCTATTGAAGGCGACATCACAGCGGAAGCACCAGAGGCCTTTAGTGGCAATCTGGTAGCAACAGAACCTGCATTGATGTGTGACGAAGATGCCAACAACTTCTCTGGCAACAACCCTATCACCAATGGCGATGCTATTGCCGGCAATATTGCGTTGATTGCCCGTGGTTCATGTGCGTTCTCGGAAAAAATCCTGTATGCACAAGAAGCGGGCGCAACTGGTGTAATTGTTTATTCAGATAATCGTGCACCAACGGCGATGGGTGGCGACAATGCAGGAATTACCATTCCAGGTCGTATGATCACCAATGCTGATGGCCTGGCCTTAGCTTCACTTGTTGATGAAATTGCAGTAACAGCAACCTGGACTGATGTAGGTACTTCAACCAATGCTCTTGTTGAAGGCAATACCATTGCCGACTTCTCGTCACGCGGCGTCAACCCGCAGACTGGCGATATCATCAAGCCGGATATTACTGCTCCTGGTGTTCAGATTCTGGCAGCCAACAGTGAAAACCAGCTAGACTTTGGCAATTTCGAAGATGGTGAAGCTTTCCATTATCTGCAAGGTACCTCTATGTCCAGTCCGCATATTGCGGGTATGGCAGCCTTGCTAAGAGAAGCGCACCCAGAGTGGTCTCCTTCTCAGATGAAGTCTGCAATGATGACCTCTGCCCGTCAGGATCTGACCAAAGAAGACGGAACGACACCGGCTGACCCATTTGATTTTGGTGCTGGTCACCTTGATCCGGTTCCTGCTGATAACCCAGGTCTAACTTACGATGCAAACGTGCGTGATTACTACGCATTCTTGTGTGGACAAGGTGAAGAAGGTCTGGTTGCATCTTTTGGTGATGACTGTGCCACATTGGTAGCGGATGGCTTCTCTACAGACGCCAGCCAGTTAAACTACCCTTCAATTGCCATAGCAAGCCTGGAAGATTCTGAAACCATTACTCGTACTGTTACTGATGTAACGGGCGTGGATGGAATCTATACCGTAAACGTTGAAGCGCCTGCAGGCATTGATGTAAGCGTTGCTACCTTTGATGCTGATGGCGTTGAAACTGACTCCGCTGATTTGGAAGTTAGTGCTAATGGTACAGCAAGCTATGCATTGACCTTTACTAAAGGTGAAGGCTTTACGCCAAATCAATATGCTTTTGGTGCCATTACCTTAAGTGGCCCAGGCGGTATTGAAGTTCGCAGCCCAATTGCTGTAAACCCAACACCGACTGTACTGATTGATGCACCAGAGCGTTTATCTCTAGAGTTAAACCGTGGGCGAGCGACCTTCCCTGTGCAAATGCAATATACTGGTGTAACCAGTGTTGAATTTGCCGGTCTGGTCGCACCGTTCGGCTACTTTGAGACTATTCCAAATGCAGAACGAGCTAACTTTAGTTTTAATGCGGAAGCTGGCGCTGGTCGCTTTGCGGCATATGCCATGCCAGAAGGAACTCAGGTAGCGCGTTTCGTGCTCACAGACGCTTTAGTTTCAGCAGAAGGAGCTGATGTTGACCTTTATGTCTACAGGTGTACTAATGGGGCTGGCTGTCAACAAGTGGCAAGTTCAACAAACGCTGGTTCAAATGAAGAGATATTGTTAGTGAACCCTGAACCACGTGATGGCTCTGGCATTAACTTCTATACTGTGATGGCGCATGGCTGGGATTTAAACGGCAACGCTACCGCAGACGTTACTGTTCCTGTTTGGATTGCTACAAGCCAAGAGTCGACTACGAGAGTTAGCGCATCTACTCGTGCTGTGGAAAACAGATTTAACATGGTTCGCTTAACGACCCGTGGTTTAGATCCTGCATTCCTATATATGGGTGGTATTACGTTCTATGACGCCGAAGGCGTTGCCCAAGGCACCACAGTGTTAGAAGTCTTACCATAAGACAACTAACGCTATCAGGTAACTGAAAAGCCAAAGCCCTGCAATAAGCAGGGCTTTTTTATGTGAAGCTATTTAATCAAACAAAGTGATGGACGGGCTTTAATTCTGCCAAAGTTAACCTCACTATCAATCTGAACAAGCACCAAACAAAATCAAGAATGGACATTTTTGTTGCTGCAATAATCCCTGTAATTAGGGGCGAAACAATCTGCTCATATTTGCAATATCGAGCTGGTCACAACTATGAGACTCCAACACACGGAATATCATATCTCTGCTACATTCAAAACTATCCGCACTGCTGTATTGCCCCATAAAAAGGGCCTAGGTCGCTTTGTCAGTTAATTCGCGACACAATAATACAAAGTCATAAATGAGCGCGTTCGATACTGATGTTTTTGGGTTCATGATTGTTGCTCTCAGTGTAAAGAGAGGAAATTATTCACCAAACACAAAACAAAGGAAAGTCCAGTTTAAATGCGCTCTTACTAAAAATCTTTGGTAATTAACTTTGACGGAAGGTAGTTCTGCCGAAAATTGAATCCGGAAATGTCGTTGCCACTGGTCAGAAGCTTTATTGCAATATGTGGATGGCCAATTGCCTAATGGACGGAAACCTGGCAGTTAAGAACAGATTCAGTCGTGCTTTATACGAATAAAATAAACAACACTTAACGATTAGGAGGAAGTTTAAAACAGTGTTATTGGTGCGATTTTTTGTCCCGTCCTGAAATAGGTTGACACCTATTTCACATTAAAACGCTCGATGAACTTCATCGGGCGTTTTGTATTTTAAGGCCATATGTGGCCTTCTTTGATTATATATCTGTATCGATTCTTCCACCATTTTCTTAGCGTCCTCCAAGTTCTTTGGCTTATTGAGAAGATATTCACCTTTGAGAATGCCATTGACTCGCTCAGCCAACGCATTTTGATAACAGTGTAGTGGTCAAGTAATATTGGCCACGGGTTTATAGTTATTCCAGTAACGCTTTTCCGATTCATTTGGTGTTAATC
>CANLWS010000020.1 GCA_947494925.1 uncultured Alteromonadaceae bacterium | reverse complement strand
TCTGACGACAGTATGCAAGTCATCCAAACTATTTATCTAGTTAGTCAAGCGAATTGCGGAACGCAGTGACATCTGGTTTCTGATTAAACGATTGCGCAAGCTGAGTTTGGCCACCTGACGGCAGTAGCCAGGTCACTAAGTCCAAAAGTAATGCACAGAATTAACACCTTACAAAATCTACTAGGCAACTTCAGTCAGACAAAACTACTGAATAAATTCCTCAATGGCTTTATTCACTGCGCCAGCTTGTTCGTGATGCAGCCAGTGAGATGCATCAGCGAAACGTTGGATCGTCAGTTCAGCAACATACTCTTCCAGACCGTCCAATAATTCAGGAACAAAAGCTTTATCCTGTTCCCCCCATAACACCAATGTGGGTTTGTTAATTCGAATATTTGGTATTTTCATATCTGACAGCGCTTTTGTCGGACCATTTTTGATGCAGGCATCACTTTCAGTAGCAAGCTGTGGCATAGAACGATAGTAACCTAACATACAATCAATTGCTGAAGGTTGGGACCAGGCATGGAGATAATCGTTTTGTTCTGGCAATGTGAAAGGTACTCCCTTTTTTTGCTCAAACAACATTGATCTTAGAAAAGCAAAGTTGTCGGCTTCTACCATTGCCGGTCCATCTGGCCCTATCATTTCATGAATATAGTGGCTTTTGGCTCGTTGCTGCGGATTGTTGATCATTTCACGGGTAAAAGTGCTTGGATGCGCTGCGTTTAATATGACCAACTTTTTAAACAAGTCAGGGTAGAAAGCAACCAATGGCCAAGCTATCGCGCCTCCCCAATCGTGGGCAACCAGTATCACTGGTTCTCTATGGTTTATCTGCTTTATAAACTGACTGAAAATAGCCAATAGATTTGGCACTTCAAAGGCCTTATCTGAGGTGGGTTTGTCACTGAGGTTGTAACCAAGGAGATCAGGAGCAATGACCCTGTACCTATCCGAGAAATGCGAGAGTTGCTGTTTCCAACTCCCCCAATACTCAGGAAATCCATGCAAAAAGACAATAGTTTCCACATGCTTACAATTTGCATGCTCACCCACCTCAGCATAGTGAATTTTGTACCCGCAGACCTGTTCGTACTTGTGGGATATCGACATATTAATTCTTCGCTAATAAAAAAGGCGAACCTTAAGTTCGCCTTTGTAATTTCACATGCATTTAACCCAGGAAGAAATGATCTTCTTCCATGCTCATCAGATTGTCCGAACCTGACTGCATAGAGGATACCAAAGAACGGGTGCGAGTTAACAAGCGATCAAAGTAGAAACGAGCGGTTGTCAATTTGGCCTGATAAAAATCAACTTCCTCAGCACCAGCATCCAGTTTCTCTTGTGCAGTTACCGCCATTTTCAACCACAAATAACCAACTATCACGTAGCCTGAGTACATCAGATAGTCCACCGAGGCGGCACCTAGTTCATCAGGGTTATTTGCTGCACTTTTACCGATATCAGCAGTGATTTGTAACCACTCATCAATGTGTGATTCCACAGCATTGGACCAGGCACTGAATTGACTCTTATCGCGCACACTTCCACAGTAGTCTCGAACTTCCTGAACGAACAGATTGAGCAACTCGCCGTTTGAACCCATTATTTTACGTGCTAACAAGTCAATCGCCTGAATACCTGTCGTACCTTCGTACATAGTGCATATGCGGGTATCACGAGCCAATTGTTCCATGCCCCACTCTGCTATGTAACCATGGCCACCATAGACTTGCATACCATAACTGGTTGTTTCTTGGGCTGTTTCTGTCAAAAACGCTTTGACGATTGGTGTTAACAGAGCCAACTTAGATTCAGCAATATGTTTGGCTTCAGCATCTTTGCTGTATAAGGTCATGTCGACCATCTGCATACAATAGATGGCTAACGCGCGGTTACCCTCTCTGAAGGCTTTTTGCGTCAATAACATTCTGCGCACGTCAGGGTGAACAATAATCGGATCGGCAGGACCGTCCGGATTTTTTCTGCCAGTTAATGAGCGGAACTGCAACCTGTCTTTTGCATAAGCCAATGCACCCTGAAATGCGGCTTCTGTTCCAGCAAGTCCTTCAAGACCTGTGCCGATTCGGGCTGTGTTCATAAAGGTAAACATGCAGTTTAAGCCACGGTTTGGCTGGCCAATCAAATAACCTTTGGCGTTATCAAAGTTTATGACACAAGTGGCACTCGCTTTGATACCCATTTTATGTTCGATTGAACCACACGCAACGCCGTTTCTGTCAGCGACTTCTCCAGCGTCATCAACATTAAATTTGGGAATGATAAATAGCGAGATACCCTTGGTTCCTTCAGGTGCACCAGGTAGTCTGGCCAACACGATATGCACGATGTTATCCGAGAAATCATGCTCACCGGCGGAGATAAAAATCTTCGTTCCTGTGATGTTGTAGCTTCCATCATCATTGGGTTCTGCCTTGGTTTTCAGCATACCCAAATCAGAACCGCAGTGGGATTCTGTCAGACACATGGTACCTGTCCAACTCCCTTCGATTAACTTAGGCAGAAATTTCTGCTTTTGTTCATCGGTTCCATGAGCAAGTATAGTTGAAATACAACCTTGGCTTAACCCAGGATACATTGCCCATGAGTGGTTTGCGCCGGAAAACCATTCTGCTATCGATGAAGACAATGAGTAAGGTAACGCTTGACCTCCAAACTCTTCAGGATGAGTCATTGAAGGCCAACCACCTTCTACATATGTCTGATAGGCTTCTTTAAATCCGGGAGGTGTTGTCACCTCACCGTCTTCCCATTTACAACCAACTTGATCTCCGATTGCGTTTATCGGTGCAAGCACATTGTCAGTGAATTTTGCAGCTTCCTGACAAATTGCATCAACCATGTCAGGGGTGGCATCTTCAAAGCCCAAGTCGGCATAGTGTTTTTCAAAACCCAGTAATTCGTTCATTACAAACAAAGTATCACGGGTAGGCGATTTAAAATTTTGCATAATTATATAACCTCTATATGCGATAATTCTGTCGAACTAATTCTTTTCTATCTTCTAGAAACGCAATATTTAGTAGACTTCAAACAAGCCAGCTGCGCCCATTCCGCCACCGATACACATAGTGCAGACGACGTACTTGGCACCGCGACGTTTACCTTCAATCAAAGCATGGCCCACCATACGCGCTCCGCTCATCCCGTATGGATGGCCAATAGAAATTGCACCACCATTAACGTTCAACAATTCATCGGGGATACCTAACTTGTCACGGCAATACATGACCTGCACAGCGAACGCCTCATTCAATTCCCACAAACCAATATCGTTCATAGTCAGACCGTGTTGCTTGAGGAGCTTAGGTACGGCAAATACAGGACCGATACCCATTTCATCAGGTTCACAACCCGCAACAGCGATACCACGATAGGCACCAAGCGGCGTCAGATTCTGTTGTTCAGCCAGTTTGCCATCCATTAGAACACTTGCTGACGCACCGTCTGATAGCTGACTCGCATTACCAGCAGTGATGCAACCGCCTTCAATGACAGGGTTCAATCCCTGAAGCCCTTCCAGTGTTGTCTCAGCACGGTTTCCCTCATCTTTCGACAACGTAGTTTCAACAAAGCTTTGTTCTTTGGTTTCTCTGTCCACGACAACTTTTGTTGCAGTTAATGGGACAATTTCATCATCAAACTTGCCCGCTTCCTGAGCTGCAGCAGTGCGCATCTGACTCTGATATCCGTATTCATCCTGGGCGTCGCGACTTATGCCATAACGATTGGCAACCACTTCAGCTGTTTGCAGCATCGGCATGTAGATATCTTTATGCTTTTTCACTAAAGCAGGATCAATCATACGGTGGGTATTCATCGATTTATTCTGAACCAGACTGATTGAGTCAAGTCCACCTGCGACCATAACAGGCACACCGTCGGTGATAATGTGTTTTGCGGCAGACGCAATTGCGTACATACCAGAGCTACACTGACGATCAAGAGTCATTCCGCTAACAGAAACAGGCAAGTCACCTGCTAAAGCAGCGAGACGGCCTATGTTCATTCCGCCAGAACCTTGCGTAAGCGCGCTCCCCATAATGACATCATCAACGCTTGCAGGATCAATACCTGACTTTTTCACCGCTTCACGAATAGCGTGGCCACCCAGGCTTGGCGCTTCCAGATTGTTAAAAGCGCCCTTGTATGCACGACCGATAGGTGTGCGTGCGGTAGATACGATAACTGCTTCTTTCATCTTTAAACTCTCTCTTTATCTGACCCTATTACTTGTTTAGTGAGGCAAAACCTTTGCCTTGCTCAGCCAGTTGTTTAATAAGTGGTGCTGGTTCGAACCAGTGTTTTCCGTATTCACCTAATTCGTCTCTGTACTTGCACATGGCCTGGTAAATCTTATCCAAACCGATTTCATCCGCATATTGCATAGGGCCACCACGATGAACCGGGAAGCCATAGCCATATACGTAGATAACGTCAATATCGCTGGATTTGGCGGCTATGCCCTCTTCCAGGATCATTGCGCCTTCATTAATTAATGGGAAGATAATCCGTTCGAGAATTTCCTGCTCACTGATTTCCCGTTGCTTAACGCCTAAACGCTCAGCTTCTTGCTTAGCGATGTCCAGCACATATGGGTCAGGCACAGGGGTACGGTTTCCGGGTTCGTAAAGATAAACCCCTTTGCCACATTTAAGTCCGACTCTGCCTTCTTCCACCAACTTGTCAGAAATCACGCAATAACTTGGGTCATGTTTGATATATTCGCGTCTGGACTCTCGTACAAAGTAACCGATATCCAGTCCGGCCATATCACCCATTGTGAATGGCCCCATTGGCAAGCCAAAGTCATAGATAACCTTGTCAATCTGCTCAGGTATTGCGCCTTCTAACACAAGTCTGCCCGCTTCACGACCATAAGGTTCGATCATTCTGTTTCCAACGAAGCCAAAACAAACACCAACCAATACGGCAACTTTACGAATAGTTTTGGCCAGTTTCATGGACGTTTTAATGACATCAGGACTGGTTTTATCTGCTTTCACTATTTCCAGCAGTTTCATTACGTTAGCCGGGCTAAAGAAATGCAGACCTATCACATCTTCTGGACGGGATGTTGCAGCAGCAATTTCGTTTACATCAAGAGTTGATGTATTTGAAGCGAGTATTGCCCCAGGCTTACATACTTCGTCAAGCGCCTTGAAGACTTGTTGTTTGACTTCCATTTTTTCGAATACGGCTTCTATAACCATATCTACATCGCCTAACGACGCATATTCAGTTGTGCCGGTTAGAAGAGCCATACGATCTTCAACGTCTTGCGCTGTCAGTTTGCCTTTTTTAGCACTGTTTTCGTAATTCTTGCGAATTAACGCCAGTCCTTTATCTAAAGCCTCTTGTTTCAATTCAAGCAAAACCACCGGAATACCCACATTGGCAAAATTCATCGCAATACCGCCACCCATGGTACCAGCACCGATAATCCCAACTTTTTTGATGTCTCTTACTGGTGTGGATTTATCAAAATCTTTGACATGACCAGCCGCTCTTTCAGCAAAGAAGAAATGCTGTTGCGCGCGTGCCTGGGGCGATTTCATGCACTCCATAAAGAGTTCGCCCTCGCGAACCAAACCTTCATCAAGAGGCAGTTCAACGGCGGCCTCCACAGCTTGAATACATCTTTCGGGTGCAAAAAAACCGCGGGCTGATTTGGCTATCCCCTTACGATACTGGGCGAACAGCTCAGCTGGTGCAGTGGCAGGGTCAATCGTGATATCGCTGGTACGTTTAACTTTTGCGCCATCTTCAACTAACTTGGAAACAAATTGACTTGCGTCCGACAGCAAGCTGGCAGGGTTTTCAACGATCAAGTCAAAAACACCGGGTAATTTGCTCGCTTTAACCGGTTTTCCAGTCACGATCATATCCAGCGCCTGGGCTACTCCAGCAAGGCGCGGAAGACGCTGAGTCCCACCAGCTCCAGGCAATATGCCCAAGTTTACTTCTGGCAATCCCACCTTATTGTCAGCAAAAGTCACGCGATAATGACACGCAAGCGCCACTTCCAGACCACCACCAAAAGCTGGGCCATTAAGGACAGCAACGACAGGTTTATCAGCGTTTTCAATTAACGCCAATACTTCAGGTAATGGTGGTTCAAAATCACCACTTGAAAACTCGCTGATATCCGCGCCGCCTGAAAACAGCTGTTGTTGAGAGGAAATAACAATTGCAGATATCGCATCATCTGCCAAAGCGGCTGATACATGTTCTATTAACCCAACGCGAACTGATTTTGACAATGCATTTACCGGAGGATTCTGCATGAATATCAAAGACATGTTGCCTTGTGTTTGCTGGATTACGGCCTGTTCACTCATTCGACTTATTTCAACCTCAAAAAGTAGACACTGATTACATATTTAGGCAGATACTAGGCCAGTGATGTCAATCATCCAAATTTATTGGTTTTATGGAGCTGAATAAATCAAATTGATGAAGCGACTCAACCCGTCTCAAACAAAGCTTACAAGGCATCCGGCGTCACACATGCGCGCAAGGCCAGTTGACATTTATCAGGCGTTCTGATTTTCTAACCTCATAGTGATATATATTTAACATGGTATTAACGATTGATTTTAGGCATCACAGCCTGACATTTCATGTTGAAATTATCTTAGCCTGAAATACCTACAGGACGGACAATATTGTGCAATATTTAAGAACACCTGAAAGCTGCTTTGACAACCTGGAAGGATACTCTTTCTCAGCGAATTATCTGCAGGTTGATGATTTTGAAGGAGGCACACTGCGTTTGCATTATGTCGACGAAGGCTCAAAAGAAGCACCTGTTGTGCTGATGATGCACGGCGAACCCTCATGGTCGTATTTGTACCGTAAAATGATCCCACCAGTCTTAGCGGCAGGTTATCGCGTGATAGCACCGGATCTAATCGGATTTGGCAAATCCGACAAACCAACAAAACGCTCTGACTACACTTATCAACGTCATGTGGATTGGGTACGCAATGTGCTGACGCAATTGGATTTGCATGATGTCACTTTGATGTGCCAGGACTGGGGTGGGTTGCTTGGTTTGCGCTTGGTCGCTGAACATGCCGATCGATTTGCCAGAGTCTGCGCCGCCAACACTATGTTACCCACAGGAGATCATCAGGCCAGCGAAGCGTTCATGAGCTGGAAAAATTTTTCACAGGAAGTGCCAGAATTCCCGTGCGGCGGTATCATCAAAGGAGCAACGACTACCGATTTGAGCCCGGCAGTCATTGACGCATATAATGCCCCCTACCCTGATGAATCCTATAAAGAAGGAGCAAGGCAGTTCCCGACGCTGGTTCCGGTGACGCCTGACGACCCTGCCAGTGATGTGAATCGTGCAGCATGGCAACAATTATCCCAATTCAATAAACCCTTTCTGACCGCATTTAGCGATTCTGATCCTGTTACAGCAGGTGGTGACAAAATCTTTCAGAAACTTGTACCGGGGTGTGCAGGTCAACCTCATACCACTATAGAAAATGGTGGTCATTTCCTACAAGAAGATCAGGGCGAGGCATTAGCTGGTGTCCTGATTAAATTCATACGTTCCACCAGTTAATTAAAAGAGAGTATTGCATTGGATAGTTTATTAGATTTTTCCGGAAAAGTGGCCCTCATTACAGGAGCAGGAAGTGGTTTTGGACGATTGTTGTCGCAGGGATTGGCAGCTAGAGGTTGCAATCTCATAATTAGCGACATCAACCAGCAAGGCCTGGATGAAACGGTCGAGTCATTGACTTTAGATGGCAACAAGGTTATTGCACAAATTTGTGATGTTAGTAGTGAAGCCGACTGCAAAGCGATGGCTGACGTGGCAATAGAAAATTTTGGTCGAATAGATATTGGTGTAAACAACGCAGGCATCGCTCATCAGGTAACGGCTTTGCACAAGCTAGATGAAGCCACGATGGAGAAGCAGTTTGCAGTCAATGTAAACGGCGTCCTTTTTGGTATGAAATACCAGATTGAGCAAATGTTGAAACAAGGTCATGGCCACATTCTTAACCTTGCGTCAATGGCAGGTATTGGCGGCGCTCCAAAAGGCGGCGCATACTCTGCAGCGAAACATGCTGTGGTTGGGTTAACACGCACTGCGGCAATTGAAAACGCCCGCAAAGGGGTGCAGGTCAATGCAATATGCCCATTTTACAGTCCGACCAATATTTTGGCGGTGGATGGTTTTGATTCTAAAGAAGATCAGGCCCGATTGGCGATGGGATGTCCGATGAAGAGATTGGCTGATCCGCAAGAAGTCGTCAATACTATGATTCTGATCTTGTCACCTGGTAATTCTTATATGACCGGCCAGACTATTGCCATTGATGGTGGCGTCAGCGCCTGGTAATTCAAACAAGCTCAAATTGGAAGAAGGTATAAAAGCATGCAAGCATTGATGATGAACACCCAATTGATGATCTCATCCATATTAAAACACGGTGAAAGAAACTATCCTACACAGGAGATTGTTTCCGTGACGGCTGACAACCCCCGTCATCGATACACATATAAGGATTTTGCGACACGATCGCGACAGTTAGCTAATGCATTGGCGAATTTAGGCGCGAAATTTGGTGATCGAATCGGCACCATGGCATGGAATGATTATCGCCACATGGAGCTATATTATGGGATCTCTGGCAGCGGAATGGTCTGTCACATGATAAATCCCAAGCTTTTTCCGGAGCAAATCAATTACATAATTAACCATGCAGAAGACCGATTTTTGTTTGTGGATGTATTGGTCGTACCGCTTCTTGAGGCTTTAAAAGATCACATCAGCAAAGTCGAAGGAATAGTTGTCCTGACAAGCAAGGAGATGATGCCTGAAACATCACTTCCCAGTGTTCATTGCTATGAAGAGCTGATCAGCAAAGAGTCTGATGAATTCAGCTGGCCGGATTTTGATGAAAATACTGCATCAAGTATGTGTTACACATCAGGAACAACGGGTAATCCAAAGGGCGTGGTTTACAGTCACCGTTCTACGCTTTTACATGCCTATGCGGGTTCACTACCTGATATCACCAATGCATCTTGTCACGAAACCTGTATGCCAATAGTGCCTATGTTTCATGTCAACGCATGGGGTGTACCTTATGCCGGTATCATGGTTGGTTCTAAGTTAGTGTTGCCTGGCCCGAAGATGGCTGACGGTGAAACTTTGCAAGACTTAATCGCGTCTGAAAATGTAACCTTTAGTTCAGGTGTTCCAACTATCTGGATGGCACTACTGGACTATCTGGACCAATCCGGAAAGTCTGTCGACTCTCTTAAAGTAGTCACAACCGGCGGCGCCGCATGTCCCCGCGGGATCATTGAACGTTTTAAGCAAAAACATGGCGCTATGGTAATGCAGGGCTGGGGAATGACCGAAATGAGTCCGCTAGGGACTTTCTTTAGTCTTAAACCTGGCATGCAAGATTACACAGAAGAACAGGTGACGGAATTACAATGTAAGCAAGGCCGGGCAGTCTTCGGTGTCGATATCAAAATAGTTGATGAAGACAACAATGAGCTTCCCTGGGATGGGGTCGCATTTGGCGCCTTAAAAGTAAGAGGCCCATGGATTGCCACCGGCTATTATGGGTTATCTCAGGAACCTGGTAGTGATGATTGCCCTGTAGACTCAGATGGCTGGTTAAATACCGGTGATGTTGCCGTAATTACGCCTGAAGGCTACATGCAGATTACCGACCGGACCAAGGACGTCATAAAAACGGGTGGTGAGTGGGTCAGCTCCATCGATATAGAAAATGCAGCAGCCAGCCACGCTGATATTGCTGAAGCCGCGGCAATTGGTCGATATCATCCGAAATGGACTGAACGACCTCTGTTGATCGTTGTTATGCAACCCGGAAAAACGTTATCCAGTGAAGAAATTATTGCGTACATGTCAGAAAGTCTGCACAAATGGTCTGTTCCAGATGATGTAGTATTTGTTGACGAGCTTCCTCACACGGCGACCGGAAAATTGAATAAACTCGCTTTACGCGAGAAGTTTAAAGATTATCAATTCCCCGGAGTGGCCTGATACTTTTGAGAGGTGCGCATCGCACCTCTTTTTTTTGCCTGAAGCCCGAAGCAAGGGATAACTCAACCATACTCAATCAATAGCCGAAAATTCCCGTACGTGCGTAATATACTTCTAAATATTTTCAAAATTTTTTATTTCTTTGTCAACGATACAGAAACAGCTTCGTTGTATTGAGTGAAGACTCAAAAAACTGGAGAATATTTATGACAATAAAATCAAATCGCATTGCTGTAACCGGTATTGCTTTAGCCATTACCTCTCTCACTCTATCTTCCATGGTAGCGGCGCAAGATCGCGGGAACAGAGGTAAGACTGTTGACCGCACAGCAAAACAGTTCGAAAGAATTGATACCAACGACGATGATGTAATTTCACTCGATGAATTGACAGTTCCAGCCGTTGCTAAAGCGGAAAAACGCTTTGAAAGAAAAGACGCTGATGCTGACGGATTTCTAACCTTTGAAGAAATGACTGCCGGTCGCGAAGAGCCACTCGATCTGACTGACTACATCGAAGAAATTGCCCAATGTGTGGCTGACGTGAAAGAAGAAACCGGCAATGAAAACATCACTGAAATTGACCCGGAAAATTACCTTTCTCCACAACAAAAATTTGATGCTGCTGACACTTCAGGTGATGAATTGTTGGACCTGACTGAAGTGCAAGCAAAAGCCACATCTACAGCTGCTGAAAAATTTGCCAATATGGATACAGATGAAAACCTGGCGGTTTCACTAGAAGAATTTACCGCTGCGAAAACTTCTCGCCAAGAAACACGCAGTGTCGTCAAATCCTGTATTGACGAGGTACTGGACGAAGGAGCTATCTAAGTTCAAAGCGCTTACCTGCGTGTTTTACGGGCTGGAATTTTCCAGCCCTTTTTTTGATGGACAAAAAGATTGTATATTTTGCGTTTATTGCTAAATTTGCGTTTGGATAAACAAAAATAAGTTAAAACTTTGCAGTATAATAAGAATATCAGTGGCGGCTCTCTAAGATTGAGCACAATTATTGCCGCTTCAAACATGCTTCTTTTCTTTCCGGCAACTGTCCAATCTGCATCTATTTATTATGGGTACAGCCAATCTGATCAAACTACGACTGTAGGTAACAATACATTATATTTCACCCCCACGGGCTCCAATTTTCTGATTTCATTAAATCCTACCGACGAATTAAGCCTTTATGCAGAATACTCTGCCCTTGATGATAGCCAGTCAGTGAACCAGCAAGCAACTGGCGATCTTGAATTGGAAAGCCTTAGTCTGGGAGCTGGCTATTACCTGGATAATTGGTCATTTTCGTTGTCCTACCTTAATTGGCAGGATGAACTACTCGTTAGCGTTGATGGCACAGATATAACAGTTGTAACTGATAATACCGATGCGGACGCTTATGCATTTAGTATTTCCTTCGACAAAACCTACGACAATTGGCAATGGGGTATTAGTTCGGGCGTGCATTATAGTGACTGGAAAAGCGCTACAGAATCGATTGTTAGGACGCAGGACAATGAAACCCGCAATCAAAGTGGTGTTGACACTGGTGACTCATTATTTATCAGTCTGAGTCTATCAGTGGCTCATTATAAAGCTTTAACAACCTCTTCTGGACTGATGTTTGGTGGAAGTCTGGGCTGGAATCAGTTGACGGACAGCGAATCTGAAGTCGTATCAAGAAACGGCAGGAACATCAGCCAAATTGCCAATAGAACAGTACGCAATCTTGTCACTTCGCAGAATATCGTTGGCAGTGAAAGTTATGGGCAAATGAATATCTTTATATCCTATGATTTTGCCGAACACTGGGTGACGGATCTAAATTTATCCTATGATTTTAGCGGAGAACAAAATTCGTCTGCGTGGTCGATAAATCTTGGCTATCGATTTTAGACCAGTGATAGACCTGATAAATCTTTAAGCGCGCGATATATTACTGAATCAGCGGTTTATTCTGCGCTGCTTTTGCGTGTTCTGTTTTTGTTTGAGCCGCTGTTGATTGCGCTTGAACTGCTCTCGTAATTTGCGCCTTTGTTCTGGGGGCATTTTCCTAAACTTATCATAACTACTGCGCAATTTAGCCTGCCGCTCAGGAGACAACTTTTTAAAAGCTTGAAACTTCTCACGCAATTCAGCCCGTTTTTGCTCCGGTAGATTATTCCACCTGGAAAAACTCTGTGACATAGTTGTCCGTTGGTTTTCATCCATTTCGATCCAACGCTGCGCACCAAGGGCTAACTTATTTTGCTTTTCTTCACTAAAGGTGGGCCATTGGTCTGAAAAGTTTTCCAGCACTTTCTGTTGTTCAGTGCTTAGTTCACCCCATTCTTTAGCTTGGCTGCCAAAGCAAAAACAAAACGCAAGGAGAAAAGAAATTAATCGTATATTACTCATTGTCTTTGTCCTCCTTGACTGAGGGATTTTCCAGTTTTACTTTTGGATCATCCAGTGGTTTGCGCTCAGATGTTTTTTCTCCCGCAGGCTTTGCAAGTGGTTTGTTGAATTCATCTGCTTCGAGCATATCCATAGGCCCGACCAATTTTCCATCAACTTTTTCGAGGCTGGCCAAATATTCCAAAAATGCCAAATCAGGCTTTTTGTTAGCTTCTGCGGCTATCGTCGTCATTGCCAGAACAAGCATACTAAAGCGTAACCTCCTGCTCGGCCAACCAGTTCGCAAATTCTAAATCCTCTAAAAGTGCCAAGTCCTCGGTGGGCAAATCCATGCTCAGCATATTCGCCGGCAAAGTTGGAACGGAATTGGGTTGATCAACATTTACAATATACAGTAAGGCTATCGCGAGTACCGCCGGAAAGGCAAACTTGATTTCAGTCAGAGGCATCGCCAGCTTGTTTATCAACCTGGATCCTGATGATGTTTGCCGTTGCGCCTGTAAAACAGCTTTGCGCCTTGCCATCGCCAGGTCATATTTAACACCTACAGGTAATCCCTGCTCTGCAGAATCCAATGCTTCAACGACCTTTTGCTCAATCGGCTGTTGCTCAGATTTTAATGTCATGTACAGCTCCTAATAAATCGCGAAGTTTATTTACTGCTCTGAAGTAATGCGTTTTAACACTTCCCTGAGAGCATCCCATGGCTATTGCTGTATCTGCCACTGAGCACCCTTCCCAACTTCTGAGTAAAAAACACTGTCTTTGTTTTTCAGGCAAACCCCACAAAGCTTGTATAACCGAATCTTGTAATTGATTTTTATCCAGAGCGGTTTCAGGTTGTTCTTCAGCAGAAGGATTGGCGCCTGGTAATTCAGAGATATCCACAGACTCTTCATCCTGTTTCCAGAAAAGTACAATACTTCTTACTTTTTGATGCCGATGCCAGTCTCGGATTTTGTTCTGCAATATCCGATAAAACAATGGTTTCCATTGCTCACTAGGTTTTTCAGCATAGTTTGAAACAAACTTAAACATACTGTCTTGAACAATATCCAAAGCGTCAGCATGTTCGGATACAGCGAACAATGCCATTCGATATGCTTTTAACTCGACACTTTGCAAAAACACATCCATGTTTTGTGCAAATTGCGGCTCTTTTGCATTGCTAACTGTCACGAAAATTAACTACTTCGTCCAAATATCATTCACCTTTGATGGAAGCCTATCAAGTGCACCATCACTTTTGAACCCTGATTATTACTTCTCTACTTTCCCTAACGGCCAATAAGCTGCTTGGTTGACATTAACATTAAAAAATCTACAGCTGATCTCACAACGTATTAAACCACATACCTAAGTATCACCTTGCAGATTTTTTAATCATCCGATTTGGTCTTTAATAGATTCCATCAAC
>CANLWS010000019.1 GCA_947494925.1 uncultured Alteromonadaceae bacterium | reverse complement strand
TTACCATGGTCAACGTGGCCAATAGTACCTACGTTTACATGGGGTTTCGTACGTTCAAACTTTTCTTTTGCCATTTTTGTTTTCCTAGCAAAGTTATTAATAAAAACTTAGGTTGATAAGGTGGGAAGAGAAAGTGGTGCTGATAGGCAGATTCGAACTGCCGACCTCACCCTTACCAAGGGTGCGCTCTACCAACTGAGCTATATCAGCACAATTTGGAGCGGGCAGTGGGAATCGAACCCACATCATCAGCTTGGAAGGCTGAGGTAATAGCCATTATACGATGCCCGCAATCCTTTTCTCTGCTCATCTTACCGAACAGTGGTGGAGTGCTTTAACACTTCAAACCAAATCCTGAACTCGAACTTCGAGAACAGAAAATATGGTGGAGGGGGCTGGATTCGAACCAGCGAAGGTAGAACCGTCAGATTTACAGTCTGATCCCTTTGGCCACTCGGGAACCCCTCCAGATTGATGGTGCCGACTGCCGGAGTCGAACTGGCGACCTACTGATTACAAGTCAGTTGCTCTACCAACTGAGCTAAGTCGGCACTGCATCAAGTGGGTGCGCATTCTAGAGTAATGATCGGAGCCGTGCAAGAGGAAGAAATCAAAAAATTGCGTAAATTTGGACTATTTGCTCAATTTCACAGCGATGTTGCTCTACAGGGCGCTTTTTTCGGTAATTTTTACAGTAATTTTATTTAACCTATTAGTTCGACTGCTGCTTATTTAATCTATAAATAAACTCAAACCTGTTAACACCAGATTGTTTTCGAATCGAATATCTGAATCCTGTAACTCTTTCACGAGCGATTGGCCTCCACCCGTAAGAAATATATCAAATTCATCAGTGCGTTGACGCAATTGTTCTTTCGCCATAAGGACAGCACCTTGGATTGCGGCAAGGCAACCGAGATTGACACAATCTTCCGTTTCTTTTCCAAGCGTCAAAACAGTGGGTCTGTTGCCATCTGAGAAAACTCGGGCAGTATTGGATATCAAACTGGTTCTCATCAAATCATACCCAGGTAAAATCCATCCGCCCAGATGTTGGTTGTTCAGCCCAATATCACAGGTCATCGCTGTTCCAATATCTATAACAGCAAATGCTTTATGGCTCAGGCTTCTGGCAGCAAGCATAGCCAGCCAGCGGTCAACCCCTAGTGTTTTATAGCGGGAGTACGCGCAACGAAACCCGAATGTCTCGGCTTCTGTTTTTGCCACAAATAAGTCGGTATTCAATTCTTTACATAGTTCGCGACATTGAATAACACTCTCGTCATTGGCAACACATGAAAGCAGTACCCTTGCGCAGTTGGCCAGGTCGGAGGTTAATTCTGCTAAAGAATCGGCAGTACGGATATCGGCCAGACCTTTTGTAGCAGAGTAGAATCCGTACTTAACGCAGGTATTCCCCATGTCCACCAGTAAGTAGCTATCTTGCCCTGACACTTATTTCACCGCCATAATATGTTTGAATATTGCCATCCACTTCAACCAGAAACCCTCCGTCACTGCTAATTCCTTTACCTATACCTTCCAGAGTATTGTTTCCCATAATAAGCCTGACAGGTTTTCCCCAGTACAGGTCTAGTGCCTCCCATTTTTCCAAGAAAGAAGACAATCCGTTTTGTTCGAAGCGTTTCATAGCCATAACAAGGTGCTCAATCAACTTTGCAGCCAACAAATTGCGATCTATGGGTCTGTCCGCGATTTTGCTCAAATCAATCCAAGGCTGATCTATTTCGTTTTGCTGAACCGACAAATCAATATTCAGCCCGACTCCAATGACACAGTCACAGGCAGCACCCATTTGTCCTTCGACTTCTACAAGGACGCCGGCCAGTTTCTTGTTTTGGCTATATAAGTCGTTTGGCCATTTCAGTTGGATATCATCAATCCCCACACTCTTTAGTGCTTCGGTAATAGCCACTCCAACTGCCAGGCTTAGCCCTGTAATAGCCTGATAGCCGGCCTCAAACCGCCAGAAATAAGACAAGTATAAACTTGCTCCATAGGGCGACACCCATTTTCTCCCGTGTCTTCCCCTACCAGCAGTTTGTGCTTCGGCCAGGCACACATGACCATTTTGCAGTTCAGAGATTTTGTCTTTCAAGTATTGATTGGTTGAATCAATAATATTAAGAACTTCCAACTTAACCAGATCTGGCGAAGCAACTTGCTTTAATATTTTGTCCTGATCTAAAAACTGTATAGGACTGGCTAACTTATAGCCTTTCCCGGTGACACGAAAAACATCTATGCCCAAGGTGGCTAGCCACTGAATATGTTTTGATATGGCTGCGCGGCTTAAACCAACGTCCTGTCCTAAGTCTTCTCCCGAATGGAACTCTCCGTCAGCTAGAATAGACAAAATCTTAGTTCTGGCGAAATCAGTTTGCCTATTCATAAACCTATCATTCCTTTTTTACCTATCAGGCGAACTTCATTTTCCAGTGAAATTTCAAATTCGTTTTTCACAGCCGACTTAATACTCCTTGCCATCGACATTAAATCCTCTCCTGTTCCTGTTCCATCATTGGTCAGTACTAGAGCTTGAGTAGGATGACAACCAACCCCGCCAATTTTCTTGCCTTTGAAACCCAGCCGATCAATTAACCAGGCCGCAGGTATTTTGGTTGATTCTTCATCGATTTTGTAACCAGGGCAATCCGGAAACTGAGATTTGATATCTGCCCAGTGCACTTGTCCGATAACCGGATTCTTGAAAAAGCTACCAGCATTTCCCATTTTTACAGGGTCAGGTAACTTGGCCCTCCTTATTTGTACAACTTTATCGAATATCTGACGGGGGGAAGGATCAACCAACTCTCTCAGCTCGTTGTAACTTTGTGCTGGTTCCCAGCGCTTTGGGAGGCAAAAAGTGACCTGGACGATAATACATTTACCGAATAATTCATGTTTGAAAATACTGTCGCGATATGCAAAGCAGCAGTCTTCTCTGGTCACAAGCTTGATCTGTCCGTCCGTCAGATCGATATAGGAGACAGATTCAATAAAACGCTCTATCTCAACACCATAAGCACCGATATTTTGAATTGGCGCTGCACCGACACTACCAGGGATCAATGCAAGATTTTCGAAACCAAAAATGTCCCGTTTCAGACACCATGCAACCAATTGATGCCAGTTTTCTCCTGCTTGAACACTGAGCAACACATCCAAGTTGCGCTCTTGCAGATCCTTACCCTTGAGGTTAATCCGTACTACAGTACCTTCAAAATCTTCTACGAATACTGTATTACTGCCTTCCCCCAAAAAATAGTGAGGCGTCTCAAAAACGTGCTCTCTAATTTCTTTTAACTGTGAAAGATCCGTTATTTCAAGAAATTTTAAACATTGAGATTGTAATCCGAAGGAATGCAATTTAGAGAGTGAGTGCAAAACATCAGCCAGTGGTTTTTTATCTTATTCTATCTGACTGGTCGACAATAATAAAAAATATTAAGAGATACATCGGCTTTTGCGACTTTTGAATTTGACATAGCTGCTTGCAGGAAGAGCCGTGCGTGGCAAACTACTTGCCCAACAACTTCTTAACAGACCTTCTGGTGCGACTAATAGCAGGGAGTTTATTACGGATCCCTTTGACTCTATTGAAAACAACGCCTTTTAACGGGGCTCCTGCATCTTGTAGACGTTGTATCGCATCCATCAAATCTGCAGTTTCAGTTTTTTCAGCATCACACACCAGAATAATGGCGTCTACGTGTTTAGACACAATCAATGCATCGCTATACTCAATTACCGAAGGCACTTCTACAACAACACGCTCGTAAAATATGCCCAATTTCTGAATAATGCTGGCAAACCTCGACTTGGAGATGTACATCATTGGGTCAGATGGAACAGGACCACTTGGCATAATGCTTAGCTGACTATCATCCTGGCGAACAATACAGTCACTGAAACGAGCTTTTTTAGAGATGAAGTTAGACACGCCTGGATGATCTTCAGGCAGTGAGAAGGTTCTCGCTAAGGCAGGTGAGCGCAGATCAATATCAATTAACAAGGATTTTTCAAGTTTTGCAAATGAGTGCGCGAGGCTAATACTGACCGTATTTTTCCCGGCCGCTTTATTCACCCCGGTAACAGCAATTATTCTGTCTTCCGAATCGCCTCGCTGAACCATCAAAAACGTACGAATAGACCGGATTGCTTCAGAGAAGCTGTGACTTTTTTGTCCTTTCTCAACGGCAAATGAAACATTATTCAAGGTTCGGATGCCTCTGAGCTTTGGTATTTCTGCGATAATAGGTACCGCCAATCGCCTCAACAACTGTCTATGCCTGGTTTGCCTATCACTGATTAAATGCAGAACCAACCAAAAAGCGACGCTGATAATCCCAGAGAATATGGCGATCACTGCTAACAAGATCATTACTTTTGGCCTGGACGGAACTCGCGGTATGGCAGCTAAGTCAACTACGGCAAATTCCTCTGCACTTCCAAGGTCCTTTAAGATTTCAGTTTCCTGCAATCTGGACAGAAACACTTCGTATAGCTTTTGCGTAGAATCCACTTCTCTGCGCAGTCGGGCAAGTTGCAATTCATGTTTTCCAAGGTCCCCATGTTCAGCTTTGATAACATCGATTTGTTTCTCCAGGGTCTCTTTACGCACTTTGAGCGAGTTAAACTCCTGTTCCAAACTGGCGATGAGATTGTCAAGCAAACGATGAAGCTCTTCCCTTAGTCCATCGAGAGTCACCTTAGCTGCGATGTATTTATGATGTTTGCTTTTGTAGCGCTTTGATATTTCTGCCAACAATTGTTCTTGAGCCACAAGTTTGGTGCGCATATCGATGACCAGAGGATTTTGCAGAAACCAGGATATCTGCATCAAACCATCATAGTCATTATCCCTCGCCTGAACCTGACTGAAAGTGGCTTCAACACCTGCCAATTGTTTTTCGTTAAGTAACTTCTCACCCAACAAGGCAGATATTTCCGTGCGCGCCAATTCAATCTGACTCTTTATATCCATTAATCGATTTTCACGCATGAACTCCTGTAGTGCCGAATCAGCGTTGCCCAACTTGTCCTCTAAAACTTGTAACTGGGAATTCAACCATTGAGATGCATCGTCAGCTTTTTGCTTGCCTTTGTCCTCATAAAAACTAAAAAAGGCAGGTCCAATAAAATTGACTATTTCTGCCGCTTGTTCAGGCGTCGCAGATTCATACGAAATCCTTAACAATTCCGTTTCACCAACGGGTGTGAGCGAAAGATTGTTTAACATGAACCGTATTGAATGCTCTATTTGCTCTTTTTCAGTCCCAAATGCTTTTGCTGGCTGAAATTCCTTGCTTTTATACAGCTCAAGTTCCATGACCACTATTTCGATGAACTGCTTAGACCGCATGAACTCCATGAAGGTGTCCATTTTATTGTCATCACCTCCACCAAAGCTCGCTATGCTGGCCGGTAAGTTGAGTCCAGATTCCCCGCTGCCCAACAAAACCGTCGAATGGGCAGTATAAAATTTAGGTAAATTGACGACATAGTAACCCGCAGCTACCAGCATTGCGGCAGCAGTTATTACTATTCTGAATTTTTTTTGCCATAGAAAAGAAAACAAATCGCCTAAATCAAATGCAACATCCTGATTTTCCTGAACGCTATGCTGAATGTTCATGTCAAAACAAGCTTTCTTCTATTTCGATAATATCACCTGGGAACACTGCAGAGTCCTTGGATACTTTGATTCTTTCCTTCTTGGGTTCCCTGATAATATACCAGTCGCTTTTCGATGCCCTGTCTTTCAATCCCCCAGCTATCGCTATTGCCTGGTCAACTGTTAAGTCATACTCGAATTCGTAGGCCCCAGCCTTGTATACTGCACCACGAATATAAAAAGGGCGGTAGGATTCAATAATTACAGAAACACTGGGGTTAACCAAATAGCCGTCAAAATAGGCTTCTTCCAGTTCTTTGCCTAACTCGGCAGGTGTTTTACCGGTGACTTTAATATCTCCCAGTAGTGGGATCCTGAGTATTCCTGATTGGCCCACTTTCGCGTTTACTGTCAGATCCCGCTCATTGTAGACATCTATCGATATAACATCACCCGTGCCGATAATGAAGCTCTCACGCTGCTGTGCTGCTGAGGCAAATGAGCAAACAACAGTAATCAGAACGAATAGTATTCGAATTAAAGAGTTAGCTGCCACGATAACCTTGCCTCATTCTGGCGATAATCTATGAGTCCATCACTGGAGGAAACACTGTCAGTCCCAAGACTTAGTTTAACTTTACTGTGCTTTTTCAATCCTAGGGAAATACTCACCCCCCCTTTGTTTTCTTCGAGTTCCCGCACACCCAGAGGTTCCTCATATTCCGTCTCAGCGAAAGAATAGTAGGTGCCAAATCCCCATTGACTACTGTAGATGTAATCAATATTCAGCCCCAGATCCTGTCGAACACTATCACTGGTTAATTCGCTATTGCTTGCTTGCGATAGACGGGAAGAACTGAGTGCAACAGACCAACTCTCTGTCGGCTTATTTATATAGTCGAAAGACCAGGACAAGCCAGAATTTGACTCCTGTGTATCAAATTCCCGCCAATACATGCCAAGCAGAACCTTCAGTTTTGACACGCCTGTAGGCTGCCAATCGGCACCTATAAGCGCGCGATAGACATTACTATCATCGCGAAGGATGCTGTCATAATCTTCTTTTTTGCCTTCCAATTTTAACAACAGGCTGGATACAGATGATTGCCTGAAAGCAAGGTCCAGTTCTGCGCCTTGACTCTCCATGTCAAATTGCGTGGCATAATCGTTATTGTTATTGTAGCTTTGCTCTAGGGCAAACAGCTTGAGCGATACAAATCGACTGGATGTGTCGTTGCCGTATACAAGGGTAAAAGCGGCAGAATTTTCGCTTAACCTGTCCGTGTCGAAAACATTATTACGAAGCTGCGAAATTCCCTTCCCATAACGTTGAGTATCGGTTCTATGTTGGATCTGTGTGTCTAAGTGCCATGCATCTGCGAAGAAAAAACGTCCCAGCAACTTGATTCTGTAATCGTTAAAATCCTGATCGTCAGAAAATATATCCGAATCTTCCGACACTTTAAATTTTTCCAGATTCGCCGCATAGTCAGCCATAAACCAGGACCCTTGGCCTTTCGCAACCAATTTTCCCTGGGCAGAAAGTGAGAGACCGTAAGCTTTGTTATCAACATTATCCGTTGGATTAAGATCATCGGTATAATTTGCGGACACAGACAGGTCCAGCGGGGATGCTTCTGGATTGATAACAGTTACTTCAGCGATTGATCCAAAGGTAAAAAACGAAGAAACAAGACAAAGTAGCGACTTATAGTTTTTAGTTCTCATGCAGTGTGTCTATTCCAATCTAAGTTAGGCTCAGTTAGAGACGGTTATTTCTCAAAGACAATATCCTGTCTAGGATATCGGCAAGTCTCCGGTTAACTAAACTTAATTAGCCACTTTAGGCCATTTCCGCTCAGTATGAATTGGGTTGAAAGCAATATCTGCACAGACTATCTAAACTTTTGAGCTCGAAGGTGAGTATGCAAGCGGCGCCTCAATGAGTATATCTTTCGCTTCTACTTCATTATTGTTGACTAACGAAAAATTGAGTTTATCCAACAGCATCACTACCTCAGAAAAATCCATTTTCACTTCATTGGCCCCCATAATTAGAGGGTGTTGGGTACCGGTTTCAGCATCATCAATTAGCAGTTCTTCATAGAGTTTTTCACCAGGTCTAAGGCCAGAAAAAACAAGTTCCATGCTACCAGCAGGTTGGTCTGGTGTACGGATGGTATGTCCGAGTAAATGCGCCATTTTGGTTGCCAGATCAACAATTTTAACTGGCTCTCCCATGTCTAGAACAAAGACCTCACCATCTGCTCCCATCGCCCCTGCTTGAATAACCAACAATGCTGCCTCGGGAATGGTCATAAAATAGCGGATAATGTCTGGGTGAGTAACAGTGATAGGCCCACCGTCTCGTATTTGTTTTGAAAACAAGGGCACAACCGAACCTGATGAGCCCAAAACATTGCCGAATCTGACAATGGCATACTCAGTCTCACTGTGCATTTCAGCAATTCCTTGCACAAACAATTCAGCAAAGCGCTTAGTTGCACCCATAACATTGGTTGGTCTGACTGCTTTGTCGGTGGATACCAATACAAATTTTTCCACTTCATATTCAGCCGCTATCAATGCAACATTGGCAGTACCAAAAATGTTGTTTCTGATACCCGCAGCAATATTGTGTTCAATCATAGGCACATGTTTGTAGGCAGCTGCATGATATATAGTCTGAATCGAATTGGTGTCGATCACCATGCGTAGAATTTCACTATCCTGAACACTTGCTAATATTGCTTTTACTTCAAGTTCCGGATACTTCCTGGTCAGTTCATTTTCTATCTGATAAAGATTGTATTCAGATAACTCAAACAGAGTTAGACTTTTTGGGCCACATTTTACAATTTGACGACATAACTCACTGCCGATGGACCCCCCGGCCCCCGTAACCATCACATTTTTTCCGCGAATATTGATGTCCAATAAGGCAGTTATAGGCGGCACCGGGTCTCTTCCAAGCAACTCTTCTATTTTTATTTCACGCAGCTCATCGATGCGACTTTTGCCCGAAATCACATCCTGAATGTTCGGAATAGAGAGCAACTCGATGGCGAACGGCTCGAGCTCCGCAATCAGCTCTTTACGTCGTTCCGCAGAAGTGTTGTGTACTGCCAGAAGCATTTTGTTGACGCCGTGTTTCTCCACCAATTCAGGGATATCACTGCGTGCGCCTACCGGTAAACCCAAAACCTGCTTGCCTTGATACACTCGTTTATCATCAATAAAAGCAACAGGCATTAAATCATTACCTGCCTTGAGTGTCGTCGCCAGCGAACGACCAGCTTCTGCAGCACCGAAGATGATACATTTCTCGCGCATTTTGTAATTTTGAGCCTGCGCGGATGCTTGGACTAAGAGCCGCGGAGCGGAAATCAGTACTGTCGCGACAAGAAAATAAATTAACGGAACTGTGGAAGGTATAAAAATATTCAGCGCGTATTTAGCCGCGAACAAGTACAATGCAGACAAGGCCATAGACAGCACAATAATGTACAAAGCACGAAGATTAATGTATCGAATGATCTGCTGATAATGGCCAAGAAACACCATTAGGCTCTGGGTGAATATCAGATTGGCTGCGACTACCGCCCAATCGAGACCATCAAATTCCCATGCGTCTATACCTATCCGTACCCAATAGGAAAAAAGCAACGCGAAAATCATCGCCAAACTATCCCAAACAATAACAATCGTGTGTTTTAGCCTTGGATCGAGTTCAAATACTTTCTGCAACTGCATTATTGGTTTGCCTGCTCCATAACCGATTTAATGGCCAGACACGTTCGTTCTATTTCACCCTCAGTTAATGTAGGGTGAACCAAAAACATCAGGGATGTGTTTCCTAACTCCTGCGCCACAGGTAAGGGTGATGAAGGACGAAGTCCTGTGTTATCAAAGGCTTTTTCTTTATAAACTTCTGAACAGGAACCAGAGAAACAAGGCACATTCAGATCATTAATTGCCTGCATGACTTTATCTCTGTCCCATCCTTGCCGCAAATTTTGCTGCTCCACAAATACATAACATTTGTAATAAGCATGTTCGATATGGGCAGGGATTTGCGGCACTCTCAAACCGCTAAAAGGCTGCGCTGCTGCAAAGATTTTTAGTGCATAACCTTCTCTTTTATTACGCCACTCAGGCATTTTTTCGAGTTGCTTCAATCCAACGGCCGATTGCATTTCTGTCATACGCCAATTAGTACCAAAAGATTCGTGCAACCAACGGAAACCTGGAGGATGCTGCTTTTCGTACACGGCTTCCCAAGACTTCCCATGGTCTTTAAATGACCACATTTTTGACCAGTAATCTTTATTATTGGTCGTGACCATTCCGCCTTCACCCGCTGTAGTCATGATTTTATCCTGGCAAAATGACCAGGCAGCAATATCACCTATACTTCCGACTGATCGACCCTTGTATTTAGCACCATGAGCCTGTGCGCAGTCTTCTACGATGGCCAGGTTATGCAGTTTAGCTAAACTCACTATTCCATCCATCTCACATGGCCAGCCCGCAAGATGCACACACAAAATGGCTGCTGTACGTTCAGTAATCAGTGGAGCAACTGTGTCGTATGAAATATTTTGAGAATCTGGGTCAATGTCAGCAAATACTGGAGTAAGACCCGCCAATACAATTGACGATATTGATGCGAGGAATGTTCTTGATGTCACTATGACTTCGGCGCCTTTTGGCAATGCCAACGCAACCCATGCCAAATCCAAAGCAACCGTACCGTTGGTCACAGCAATCGCATATTGACTGTCACAAAATTCGGCAAATTTCTTCTCGAAGGTCCTGCCTTCTTGTCCTGTCCAATAATTAACTTTATTTGTATCAAGGACATCCATGACAGCTTGCTTCTCTTCTTCTGAGTAACAAGGCCAAGGAGAAAAGGGTCCGTTTAACATCTAAGTAACCTCTGTTTTTACTGCGTGGCGCTTAATTATTTTCGCTGGCGAACCAACTGCGGTCACCCGGTCAGGCAAATCCTCAATCACTGTCGAGCCGGCCCCCACAATAACTTCGTCACCAATGTTAAGGTTTGGGATGACCGAACAACCGACACCAAAAAATACTTTCTGTCCTGTCGTTATCGTTCCCGCAAAGTGGGTACCAGGTGCCAAATGACTGAAATCACCTATTTTGCAATCATGATCGACAGTTGTCGCTGTATTTATAATGCAACCTTTTCCGATGTAAGCCAATATATTTACAACTGCTCCAGCCAGAATCAACGTGCCTTTCGAAACTACTGCTCGCGCGCTGACAACTGCATTTGGATGTATCAAAGTAGTAATTTGTGCTCCCGCTTTATTCAGTTTTTCTAACCAGATTCGACGAGCATCATTGTTTCCTATTGCAACAAAGAAAAAAGTACCCTGATTAATATACGAGAAGAAATTTTCCGCAACATCAACAATCTGCCAATCCACTATTAATTTCCTCTCCGGAAAAGAACCGTCCAGGAAGATAGTTTGATCAAAAATACCCATGCTTTCTGCGCAATCCGCCACCACTTTTCCGTGGCCACCCGCGCCGATAATAACCAGTCGTTTTTTGCTATTCACTGCCTTTAAATTTCTCCATTGTTGCATGACCTTCCTGAGAAATATTATCGCGTTTAATTACTTGCCTGACCGTCAACCAGAGTATTTTGATATCCAGTACAAAACTTCTGTTATCCACATACCATGTATCCAATTCAAATTTCTGTTCCCAGGAAATCGCGTTCCGCCCATTTACCTGCGCCCAGCCTGTCACGCCAGGCCTGACAAGGTGACGTCGCGCTTGCTCTGGCGTGTAATGATCCAAATATTCCATTAACAAAGGTCTGGGGCCCACCAGACTCATTTCACCTTTAAGAACATTCCAAAGCTCAGGCAACTCATCAAGACTGGTTGCTCTGAGCATTTTCCCAAATGCAGGTAAACGCTGCTCATCTGGCAACAAATCACCATGGCTATCTTTTTCATCTGTCATGCTGCGGAACTTGACCATTTCAAACGGTTTCCCATCCAAACCAGGTCTCACCTGCTTGAAAAATACCGGACGCCCCATTTTGACAGCTATCATCAAGTACAAAATAATAAATATGGGTAATAAAAGAACTAGTGCCCACAGAGAAACAAAAATATCGAATAAACGTTTCATCATTCCATAGCCTCTTCCAGAAATTGTGCAAACTGGTTGGACAGCTTATCTCTATCAAAATCAGCGCGGGCAAGTTGTTTACCGCTTTCGCCCATTTGGATTATCCGCCCTTCATCTGAAGCCATACTTAACATCGCATCAGCAAACTCTTTGGCGTTATCTGGGGGAACAGCCATACCACATTGGTGTTTATTGATCATATCAGCCAACCAGCCTGGATAGTTGTTCAAAACGGGTAGCCCACAACTAATATAATCAAAAAACTTGTTGGGTGAGGTTCCGTAGTAAAATGCTGGCACATTAGCCAACGGCATCAATCCAATATCCGCGGCATGTAAAAGACTAACGAGCTGCTTCTTTGGCATCGCATCTATAAAGACACAGTTTGTTAATCCTTCTTTCTGTGCACGCTCCTTTAGCTCTGGTTTAACTGCTCCTTCTCCAACAAATACAATTTTTATCTTCTCATCACCTCGAGCCATTAGTTCTTTGGCTGCGTCTAGAATATTGTGCAATCCGTTTGCGAGTCCATGTGCGCCAGTAAAACAGGCGATAACATCGCCCTTACTGCGCTCGAATGGAAATTGATAATCAAGGTCGGGGGATTCAAATAAGTCGATGTCACATCCATTAGGAATTAAGGCAACCGGTAACGTTGACCTACTACGGCGCTTTATGCCCTCTACGATCCCTGGTGATAAACCGATACAGGCATCCGCTTTGGCGTAAGACAGTTTTTCCAAAACTGACATACCGGACAAAATTAATGGATTACTGATGACTCCCATGGCTTTTGGTAACTCAGGCCACAAATCTCGAACTTCAAATACAAATTTCTTTGACCTGAAGGCTTTGGCAAATATGCCTGGAATGGAAGCCGTGAGCGGTGTAGATGTGGCAAAAAGTAGGTCATATTTTAGTGTTAAAGCAAGTTTCACACTTTGATAAGCAAATTTGACGAACTGCCAGCTACGTTTAACAAATCCGTCCGTATTGGAGTATGACAAATCGAACTCAATTACGTCGATTCCATCAACTTGTCCCTTTCTTCTACCTTTAACAAAATCACTAGAAAGACCTGTTGTTCCCACATTGTAGGAGCCGCAGACCATGGTGACCCGATGACCTCTAACTAACAACTTCTTAGCCATTTCATAGGAACGGGTGCCCGTAGCACCACTAGGTGTGGAAAAATGTTGGTGAAAATACAAAATGTGCATACTACTGCCAGCTTATTGTTGTGATTATTTCGGCATCCCCCACCACCTCTACTTCCAGCACGGGTAATGAACTTTTTTGACCATAGTATCTGGATTCAAAGCCTTCTGCCAAGGCAATTGACTTGAGGTTTTGGTCACTGGTTACTTGAAGGGTAAAATTTTCACTCTTCAGAATATTCTCGCTAATTTGCCAATCCAAATCAGCAAGACGCCAACGTAACACTGCCTTTGATGAAAATCCCGATACAATGTCTGTAATCTGCAGTTGATCCTTAGATAAAGTCACATGGCGAGAATGACTGGCGCCGAGCCAGTCTGTGTAGCTCGCGGTTAAATTTCCATCAGAAATATCAAAATGAGTGTAATGCAACCACCGGCCAAACAGGAAACGCGAGATTTTAGGCATTTGTTCTCGATCGTCAAATTGAATTGTGTTGTGACTTGCTGCGCCTGAAAAATAATTTAGCCATTCAGGTTCAGTATTATAGCTAAAGCTTCCTCCGTCCCGGAATACATTTACCCCTTTAAGCCAAAAATCCAGGTGAAGACAGTCCGCGTTGCCGGGTCGAAACCGGAACTTGGGTACACGTATAAAACAAAATGCGTCTTCAGAACGAACTAACCCATAGCCACCTTCCCCAAACTTGAATTTTCCCTTCTGCTCGAGACAAATTGTTGCGTTTAGTCCAAACCAATTCCGTAATTGTTTGCTTAGCGCATCGGAATACGCCGTTTTTTGCAAAAAAAGTTGAGCAGCAAGCTCTACCGACGGTCTGAAATCCCGATAGGATGCATTTGTAAAATTGACAATATGAGCCCCATCGTTCGCTCCGAGGTTCGGTGCGTCACCAGTTTCACGATCAGTGAGTTGGAATAACCAATTGGCTGCTTTACCGGCGCGCTCTTTGTATTGACTGGAAAACTGGCTAAGGTTTAACGCTTTTCGCCATAACTCAACCATGCTCAAGGTATCCAGCATAAGACGGTGATAATTAACAGAGTACTGACTAAAACTGCCGTCTTCCATTACAAGTTTAAGTACACGTTCGACTAAATATTGCTGACCATAATTGAACCACTTTGTAGCTTCAGTATTGTCTGGGTTTGCTTGCAACAGCCAACTCCCACCGACATACAATGCAGCCGCCTCGCTTGTCCCATGATTATTGTCCTGCGCCATTGCATACCCTAAAGTTGGGTAAACTCTGCGCAAATGTTGGCTTAGCAGCTTTTGCATTGCTTCAGTAGGTTGAAATTGCTGCATGATTAGAGCGCAAGCCGAGAGATGCAGGATCCTTAGAGAGGTTTCCTGAGCACATTTCCAGTTTGCCCCTTGATTGACTGGATTGTGTTCTGACCAGTCTTCAAGCCATTGATTAAGTTTGTCTAAATAGCTGGGGTCTTTGTATTTGAGGTAAGTTTGCGTAAGCAATAGTGACCAATTGAAACGAGAAAGTTCCCAAACGCCCTTTATGTCTCCAATACCAGAAGTAAAGTCGGTAATTTCCGTCCAGTGCAACCTTGTATCCGACATCGACTTGTCGGTCAATATCGACTTTGACCAATCCGGGATTGACTCAACTGGCACCGTATACCATCCAAGCACCTGAGGATTACTCATTAACGACAAGTTTTTCAGGGTAGGGCTTAATTTGTCCAGCTCAGCTTCGCCCAGTTCATTGAAAAAAGGCCCACCTATGGCTGTTTCCACGGGCATGGTGCGTTTCAGCCAACCACTTTTCAGCCTGAGGGTATACCATAACACCTGAATTAGGTTTCTGGTGCCCAGACGCCGATAAGTGGCTATTTTTGCTATCAAGGACATTATTGGCGTTCTAACTGCTCCGCGGCTTCAATTGTTACTTTCGCAACCTCAATTAATTCTTCTATTGGGATCGGGCAAGGGTCTCCATTTTTAATCGAACTTAGAAAAGCATCTGCGCAGGCCTTGTGCCCTTTATCCTGTTGCCAAAGATTATGCGAGTTAAAACCACTCCAGCCATATCCTTTGAGTTTTCTGAAGTTATCAAGTTGCAGAATCTTCCCGCTGCTAAATACTTCCACCCTTTCCTTAGGGTATGAAGCAGCGCCATTGGCAAGGTAATGAATAGTTCCAAAAGAACCGTCAGCAAAGCCCAAAGTGATGCTGGCTACATCATCCTGTTTATCATCACCACCCTCCGAACTCATGCAATGCGCACTGACTGATGTAATTGGCGAACCGAGTAAAAAACGCATCAGGTCAATGAAGTGACAAGCTTCTCCAATTATTCTGCCGCCACCCACATTAGGATCCTGAGTCCAATGATCTTTTGGGATCGCGCCTGCATTCACTGTCATAATACAAGACTTGGCTTGGTTTTCTGCGACCAACAAGGATTTCATTTTAACTATATGCGGTGAAAATCTGCGGTTAAAACCAACCATCAAGCGCACTCCACTGTCATCAGTATGCTGCTGCCGATATGCGGATTCTACTTGTTGTAATTGTTCACGTGTAATTGCCAAGGGTTTCTCAACAAAAACATTCTTTCCAGCTTCCAGGGCGGTGCGAACAAAACCGGAATGACTATTATGTCTCGTAACAATAGCAACTGTGTTTATCTCTTTATCAGCGAGCATTGCTTCAGTATCAGTCGTTGCATGGGTAAACTGATTTTTTTCTCCATGCACCACGCCACTTATTCCACCTGATGTTGCTATTGTATGCAATTGCGCTCCCGCACTTTTAAATGCAGGTATAAGCATTCTTGACGCGTAGTTACCGGCACCAATAAAGCCAACCACAGGGTGTTCTGAACTTAATTCTTGTGACTCACGAAGCTGCACTGTTTTAACTTGCTTTTGTTCATCACGATCATCTGCATATTTGAGCAGTATTCCCAGTGCCATCGGTTCATCCGTCAACGTTTGATAAGCCGAAGTAGCTTGGTCAAAATCGTAGCGATGGCTTATTAGTGATGACATGTCTAAAAGACCCATAGACATCATGTCGAGGATTGCTTCAAAATTTCGTTGTTCTGTCCAGCGGACATAGCCTATTGGATAATCCTGACCTTGATCTTCATAGCTTGGATCGTAGCGACCTGGTCCATATGAGCATGAAACCTGAAACGTCAGTTCTTTTTCGTAAAACTCTGCGCGATTTAACTCCAACCCCGTGACACCCACCAGAATGATTCTGCCAAGTTTACGCGACATTTGAGCAGCCTGACTGACAGGGTCGCTGGACTTGGTTGAGGCTGTAATAATGACGGCATCAACGCCCCGACCTCTGGAAAGTTTCATGCCGGCCGCAACAGGGTCTTCACCTTGAGAAGGATTACAGGTAGTAGCCCCAAACTTCCTAGCCAAAGCAAGTTTATGCTCGTCAAAATCAATCGCAAGGACCTGACAACCATTTGCACGAAGTAGTTGAATGGCAACCAATCCAATCAAGCCTGCACCTGTGACAACAATGGTTTCACCTAGTGTAGGTTCAGCCAGCCTGATCCCTTGAAGCGCAATGGATGCCAAAACAGTAAATGAGGCAGACTCGTCGTCTACATTGTCCGGGATCTTGGCACACAAATTTTTGGCTACTCGAACAAGATCAGAGTGAGGCCCGTTAGATATGACCCTATCACCCGGCTGAAATTCCTCAGCCCCTGAACCAGTTTCTAAGACTCTGCCAACGTTGCAATAACCTAAGGGAATGGGTTCACTCAATTTGCTTTTAACTGCTTCATAAGTGGTTACCAGGCCATCCGTTTTCACTTTATCCAGCACCTGCTTAACCTTTTCTGGCTGCTGTTTGGCTTTTTGTAGGTATGATGCTTTTCCAAAATTCAGCAGCATCCGCTCGGTTCCGGCAGAGATTAGACTGGTTGTACTGCTAATCAGCAAATGCCCCGACTTAGCCTGCGGTGCTGGGGCTTCCACCAGATAACTCTGTCCTGTCTCTAAATTCTGTAGTATCTGTTTCATTATTCTTCTTCATTTACTCTAAGGGTAAAATAGTCAATTAGGTCACTGTACTACAGATATGATTGAACGGCCTTGAATTTGCCAGTGTTGCTCTTGGGTATCTGCTCAAGGTACTCAAAACGAATGTTCATATCGTCAGTGATCCATTTTTTAAACTGTGTTGTTAACTCGTTTTCTATCTCTTCATTGGGTCCGATTCTGGATACTAGTTTTATCACCACTTCACCCAACTTGTATTGACAAATCTGTGCTTCTTTAATTGAGTCGGTACCTTTAAACAGGTAGTCAAATCGCATAATTCGTCTGCCGTCATTTAGCTCAACGAAATCATCGATGCGACCTTCAATACTTTCAATTACGGTCGTTTGTCTTCCACAAGGACAGCGAAAGTCGTCCGGTTTCCAAATGGCAATGTCACCAGTATCATAGCGAATTAGAGGCATTGCCATATTGGTGAACGATGTTCCTACCAAACGCCCTCTCTTGCGGTTATCTGATAGCAGCTCAGGGTCGACACACTCGGACAGACCAAACTCGTGATCTGTATGATAATGCCCGTGCTCGCAACGACTGAGGTTACAGTTGCCTTCAGTTAGCCCATATTGATCAGTAACTACCGCCCCTGTCCAGGACTCAATGGCCGCTTTTTGGTACTCAAGGGTGTTTTCTGCACCTGCAAATATGACAGCCGGTCTAGCCGAAGGTTGAAGGGGTAAATCATGTTCAAGCGCCAGCCTGGCTACTTCGGCAATGATGCTGGGATAACCTGAATAGAATTTTGGTGAAATACTATTGAGAAACCCGACAATTGCACCAATGTTGTCTTCGTTGACCTGCTGCATATTGATCAGATATTGATTGAACGGGCGATTAAACCGCCAAAATGGAGGTTTTTTCTGTTCCGCAGGAACCACCAGTTTACCCGTAAAATTCACGTGCAAGTCACCAAAACCGACATCAAATCGGGCTCGATGCCTGAACCAAATAGCCCACTGTTTAGCGATGGCAGCTTTATCCTTAAACAAGGTTAACGCCTTTCCAGTTGTGCCACTTGTATGTAACTCAACTTTTTCACTATTCGGAATACTGGATGAGACTAAATTCGCGGCATTTTGTCGAAGCGTTTCTTTGCTCATCACAGGTAATTTACTGAGTTCTGCCCGAATATCATTTGCTTTCAGGTCTATTCCGTGTCGTTCAAAAAGGTTCCTGTAATAGACTACATTGTCGCGGCAATATTCGAGCATTTTCCTAAGGTTGTGCTCAACTTCATCAGTAATTTCCTCATAAGTTAAAAACTGCGAGTTCTGATATTTTTCGAAGTAATCAAAAAAGTCCTGATTAAAGCGGCTTCGTTTTTCTTTAAAGCCGTAAATGCTACAAACCAAATTTTGCAAGAATACTGGAAGCTTGGGGTATAGAGATTCAATCATTTATTATTCGTCTTCAGTTTGATCCACATTACTGATTCAAATTTCCGCAAAAATTTAAGTAAGTATCAACGCTTTGCAATTGCATATCCGGTTTCTCAGCAAGGTTTGCTTGTTCAAGTTTTTGCAAGAAATCTTCAACGTCCATATATCTGTATGTAAGTGCCTCATCGGGCCTGTCTACAACATCACTTGCCACGACAGGTACGTTCATCACCAGCGCTTCCTGAACGGCAACCGACGCTCCGTCCATGCAGGTTGGTCGTAAATAGATATCAACCTGGTTTAGCAAGCTTATAAAGTTAACTACCTCATCGATGTATATAATTTTATCTTGCTCTTGGGGTATATCGTCCCTGTACTTGCCATTGATGTCCAGCAGAACGATCTTATACTTTTGGTCAATTCGGTGCAGGTTATCGAGAATAAAACTCACACCGTAAACTTCTTTACCGTCTCTATAATTTTTATCGAATGCATAAAGCAACAAATAGCGCTTACCATCTTCACGTTCAATTAGGTTACCCTCTTCTTTTGCTCCCTCAAAACCTTCAGCAAATATTGATGGCATTCTACAGCAATTTATTTCTGGATTATTCTTGCGCAATTGATCCAGTAATTTAGTGTTTAAAACGATAACACCGTGTGAAAGCCGGACTGACAATTTGTTGAATACATTGTCCATGTCGAGAAACTTGCCATGAACGGTAAAAATCACTTTTTTGGCAAAAAACCTGGCTAACAACACGCCTAAAAATCTTTTAGCCAGACTGGAATAATGGATGTGTGCTAAATCGTAGCGCAAACGCTTCATATTCCTTCCCAACAAATCGGCCCTTATTCCTTTTGAGGCTAAGGCAGCAATCAGGTTTTTAACACTTACGGTTACACCTCCCATTGGAGGAGGGATCTTTCCAAACAACAGAATATTCAACTTTGCACTAATCCTTTTGTTTTAGTTAATTGGTTATAGTACGCAAAAAGACCTAAAGAGAATCCTAGAAAGAAATTATGCATTCTCAGATTCAAGACATTGTGGGCGGACATCATATCCATAAAAAGGCAGACAAAACTCACAAGGGTTATAGTAAGAATTTCCTTTGGCATCACTTTAAGCATGGTTACCCAATTAAATAAATAAGCCAGGCAGAAAAATATGAACCCCATCAAAACAAAAAGACCCGCTTCGCCCCATAACATCAGAAAAACATTGTGCACTCCTTGATCGACACCAAGCGAAGCAACACCGCCTTTCATGTGATGCAATTGTCCTAAACCATTGCCTAAAAGAACGTGGTCATTTATTTTTACCAACCCAATTTCCCATAACTCAGACCGGGAACTTGTAGTATCTGCATTTATTTCCCCCTCTACAGCAATGGCAAGCACCTGGTCAATACGACGTTTTTGTACACTCTCAAGATTGTTGTAGAAGATTGGCGCAGAGTATGCGGCAATAACGAATGCGCCTATGATGACAAACGAATACCGAAATTTAACTTTAAAATCACTGGTTAAAAATCCAACCATGCTTACGAGCCCAAACAATAGCATCGCCGATTTAGAAAAAGTCAGCACGCAATTTGCGAGTAGCATGAAATAGAAGATAACCTTCAAATAACCTGGAATTCTAGCAGCGATTAACAGCCCTAAGCCGATAACAGATAGGATTCCCCCCTCATTAGGGTTGGCAAAAAAACCGAAACCTCTAGCTATTTCGGCCGGTGGGACCTTATAAATCGTCAACAATATCGGGCTTAAAGGGATGGAACTGGTTGACAACAACACCATATAGAAAATGGGATTAACAAAGGATTTGTTGTTTTCAACCAGATAAGTATAAGTGAATGCAGCTATGCATATGACGGTAATCACAGAAATGACATTGGCAACAATGTAAGTCAGTTTAAGTTCTGCTCCGCTATTGATAAGCGCTGCAAAACCAACAAAAATATACGCGAAGATCACGCAGGCATATATTTTCCCTACCTGCCCCATTCCCTTCATAAATTTGGGATACAAATTGAGTGTTAGTACTGCAATACATAATATCAATATTGGTGTCATGAGCTGAAGCACACCCAACAACATGAACAGCATGCCATTGAGGTTAAAAATTATTATTATTGCCAAGGTAAAAAAGGCAACATAAGTACTTCTTTTCATTTGTTTTCAGCGTTCTTTAGAGATGGCCTGTTGATATACGTCTATGGTTTTCCCCGCAACTGAATCTGGATGATAGCGTTTGGCGTTTTCCAACGCATTGGCAGAAAGTTTGTGCCACGATTCTCCCTGCAAAGAATCGGCTATTCGTTGCCATTGTTTGTCATCTGTTGACTCCGATACAAACCAGCCATTAACTCCTTCATCAATCATATAGGGTATTCCAAACTCTTTTGGTGCCAAACAAGGTACCCCCAGAACCATCGACTCAGCGATAGCCATAGGTGCAGTTTCCTGTTTGGACATCATCAACAATCCTTTTGATGTGGATAGTTCTTTGTATAGTTCATCCCGAGCAAGATTACCTCTAAATTCAACATGGTTTTCCAGATTGTTATCCCGGACTTTTTGCATGCACTGCTGATAATAGTCCTGGCTCGCTGCTACTCCACACACAACCAGTTTGAATTGGGGAGCATATTTTTTAATATTTATGAAACTCTCTATCACTCCCAAAGTATTTTTGCGCTCTCCGACAACCCCGACACACATTAGCTTCTCTTCACGTGGATTTGGATTGACAGGATATTCATACAACACTCTATCAATAGGGTTATCGATATGGTGAATCTGCCCCTTAAGTTTATCTTTCAGCAAATTTGTCGCATAGGGGCTGATAGAAATTACCTGCTCCGCACCGTTTCGGCCTTTATTTTCCATGATTTTAATCACATTTGACGCTATGAAACTTTTGATTGGATTACCACCAAAAGCTGCGTCTTTTTCTGCTATGCCATGAATAGTGACTACATAAGGGTACGGACAATCAATAGACCAACCAAATGATCCTTCAAAATGCACGACATCTGGTTTGATTGTATCCAGTAATTTAATTATTTTGCCCCGCTGCAAATTGGCGTAGATAAGGAAACCTGGAATCCGGCTTATCCCCAGCCAGCGGATATTAAGCTTACCGCGTGTTTCTTTCTCACCAAAAGATTTACCCGGTGCGATAATGGTTACCTCGTGCCCTGCACTTAATAGAGCATCTGATAAAAATTGTGAAACAGCAGCAACGCCTCCAGAGATATTGTCTGCCTGAATAGAGAAAGGACTAACTAAGACTATTTTCATTTTTATTCTGCACAAGTCTGAAATTTATAATCATAAGAATGAGCTCAAAACTAACCATCACCAAACCAACTATGCTCATGGAAACTAATAAGTTATTACTGCCAAGAAACATAACCAGAAATACAGCGATTGCTCTGAAGAAATTCACTAACGCTTCAAGCTCAGGCCTTCCGGCAATATGAATTTGTCCGTTATACAAACCGAAAACAAACACCATAGATGTATAAAAGAATATGAGGGTACCTAGCAACTCTACTCCCGGATACTTGTCTGAGTAACCGTATAAAAACAGGAAATAAACCAGAGTACAAAGGGGAATTAGCGCAATGCTAAATAACGTTAGAAGTTTTACATAACTCTTATGATTGGCCCCATCACTCAGATATTTACCTATAAAAAAAGGTTTGAGTGAATAAGATAACCAGGAACTAAAGCTTGCTACTGTCATTGCAACGCCCAGCATCGCGAGTTCAAACGCCAGGTTGTTCATTTTCAGGATCAAAACAGGTAGTTGTACGCTCGCAACAAAAAGTAACGACGACAAAAAGATCCATCTTGAATAAGCGAAAATGCTTTTCGACTCTTTTACGAATTCCGTCAAATGCTGAGTAAACAAAAACAGGTTTTTATTCAATGGTAAAAGGACTAAATAAGGATATGCGTATAAGGCTAGTAAGTAATGTAGTGAGTCCAAATCCACTAGGAATACGTAAAAAACGGCAACTAAGCGACAGCCAAACAACAAAAGATTGGCCCGGTAAAAACTCTGTGTGTCACCTTTACTCTGATCGGTCACTCTGACAGCAAGCCAAACATTGTTTAATGCTGCACAGGTGATACCAACCAAAAAAGATGCACTTACTAGCCCAGCACTAGTTATAAATTGAGTCACAACACCAAAGAGGACTATGCTTAATGCAATGAGTAATTTTACGCTTGCAAAGGTTGACGGGGACTGATCCCCTTCAACACTATTGTGTCTTTTTATCGCGGAGACATTAAGCCCCAAGTCCAATAACAAGGAACTGACTGCAAAGACTGCTACTGAAAAAGCAAACTCTGCGTAAGCCTCTGTAGATTCAAAACGAGCCAGCACTAAGCTTAAAACCAGCAAGAAGCCGTTACTAAGCGCTGTAGATGTCAGAATCCTAAAAATATCTCGAAATGAAAAAAACAAACTGGTTAATTATTTTTGGTTTTCGTCAATACTAATGGACTTATGATATTAACGGTAGCTATTTAATAAATACCTTTTATTTCGGCTACTTTCCTAGGTTAAAGCCTTAGATTTTTCCGCATTGCAACCAAGCCCGTTAAAAATAGTAGGCCGAAACCAGGCTCGGGAACCGGAATACTGGACAATTGAACTGACGTTTTTTGAATTACATCACCGTCTCTTACTGCCCAGGCAAAAAAGCTAGCTGATTTGTTTAGTTTGAACTGTCCGCCTGTGCTTGTGGCGAAAAAATATGCTTCAGAAGAATCAAATTCATTTCCGTACCAATACAAGGATGAATTCAAGTTTGTGAAGTTGCCGGTACGTCCGTGACTATCTTGAAAAGTACTATTGAGCGCCCCCGTACTTCTGGTACTTCCATCCGTATTAACCGAACTAAAGTTACCCAAATTAACATAAAACATATAGGCCAATTCGTGTGTAACGCTGGAACTTGACCAACCGAAATCACAACCACTGGCGTCCATGTTGAACCTGCCGGTTCCACAATTAAAGTTAAAGTCATTTTTATCGTTATTTGGGCCAGAGCTGAACATTAACGTTGGAAGCCGCCAGTCATCAAACCCCGCAAAAGACAAATCTTTGACCCACATTTCCGCGGTGTCCCAATCCATCGTTGTACCAGCCAAATTGGCATTTTGCACCCATGTAACGTCTAACACGTCGTCATAAATTAACCCATTGCCACGGTCAATCAAAATGGCGTCTGCATTGAAAGTGATTGAGGACAGGGTGAATAATATTTTAACTAAAGCGCTGTTTTTCATGACATTTATTATGTTTGTTATTTAGCGCAGGAGTATACTTTGGCAATATCAGCTTAGGTATTAACCATTGGTATATTAGACAAAAGGTTAAATTTCTAGATCAATAACCTTAAGATCTGGTTTTTATGCGGGGCGGGATTTTTTAGTTATAAAGAAAAAAGTTAAAATTGCCAATAACGGGAAAAAACCCTGAATGCAAGCGGCTCTTACCATTTCAAACGAACTTGTAACTAATACCAATGCCGCTGCTAGCATCGAAAAACATGCGTACATGGATAGTGTATTACCTACATTTGGCTTAAGTTTTGAAGACAAGAAAACACCTGCAAGTGCGGCGATCGCTAAGAATAAGTTGTACCAACCTTGGTTATACGCGAATAACTTTACTATTTCAGCTTGCTCAATAGTTTCTAGCCTAAAGCGCACGTATACTTTTTCATTCATAAAAAAGATGCTTTCCATCGCAAAAATCAAAACGTGTAAAAGGCCAGCCAGTAGAACAAATATTTTTGTAGATATATGCATAAATTGCCTTCCGGGTAGGCTAAACGCTAATCGTAGCAGCTTTCTAATTAAGGGTGAAGCCGGATGCTCTTTGAAGCGAAGCTTCAACCCGGCTGAACGACACCATACGGATGTGGTGGCTGGGTGAAAGCGGGGCTTTCAGAAGCGCAGCTTCACCCGGCTGCACGACGCTACATGGAAGTAGCGGCTGGGTGCGTTACCAGGGATGGGTTCAGTTTGAGTTTTGTCTTAATTAACCCGAAGAGCTGCAATGTGCTGTTACTTTCAAACGGACATAAAAAAAGGCCACCGGTTTAGGTGGCCTTTCTTCTGAATACTCCCCCCGTCCCGGCAAGGCCATACTAGCGTACGCGTGATACTTCTCTCGC
>CANLWS010000018.1 GCA_947494925.1 uncultured Alteromonadaceae bacterium | reverse complement strand
CCTGTGTCTGCATCCTCTAAAGCCGGCTCTTTGAGCCGGCTTTTTCATTTGTGCAGAGTGCAAATTCACCGAAGCGAGAGCTGATGTCTGAGGCGGCATTTGCGCAAGGTGAGTTTGGCCACCTGAAGGCAGAAGCCAAGTGCTCCAGCCCTCCGTCTAAAAAGCGAATTGCGGAACGTAGTGACATCTAGTCTCTGATTAAACGATTGCGCAAGGTGAGTTTGGCCACCTGACGGCAGAAGCCAAGTCCTCCAACCCTCCGTCTAAAAAGCGAATTGCGGAACGCAGTGACATCTGGTTTCTGATTAAACGATTGCGCAAGCTGAGTTTGGCCACCTGACGGTAGTAGCCAGGTCACTAAGTCCAAAAGTAATCCACAGAATTAACCCCTTACAACATCTACTACGCAACTTCCGTCAAACAAAACCGCTATGAATACATCCCTGTACGCTTGGGCTTTTCATCCCTGAAAATCACATTTTGTTGTGAATGACCTTGCTTCGAGACTTGAGGTTGCTCGGGGCTTTCAGAAGCTCACCACCTGCCGTCTGACGACAGTAGCCAAGTCACTGAGTCCAAAAGTAAATCGAAGAACTCTTCCTTACAACATCCCCTACGCAACTTCATTCAAACAAAACCGCTATGAATACATCCCTGTACGCTTGGGCTTTTCATCCATGAAAACCACATTTTGTTGTGAATGACCTTGCTTCGAGACTAGAGGTTTTCCGGGGCTTTCAGAAGCTCACCCCCTGCCGTCTGACGACACTCAACACATAGACTGGTTACAATTAAACCGAATAGAATTCCCACCATTACACAGAAATACTTTTTTGTGATCGCAGATGCCTTGGCTAAGAAATCAGGTAGCTCAGGTTCAGCAGGCATTTTAAATTAGTCAGATAAAAAAGGTTTCTGAGTGTAAAAGATCTCCGACAAGAGCACTCGGAGATGACGGTTAGGGTTTCGGAGATGAGGTTGGGGTTTCGGAGCCATCAGGGGGAATACTAAAACAAGTCGGTAGAGTCCCCAGGCATGGCAACCATCAAGTTATCAATCCAGACATTCAGGATTCCATTTCTCTTTCGGGTAAATATTTGGCGAGCATTTCTTGCAGTTGTACCAACTTCATTGGTTTGGTTAAATAATCATTCATTCCTGCTTCAAACGCCCGCTCAAAATCTTGCGACAAGGCGTTGGCAGAAAGACCGCAAATAATCACTTTGTCATGTCCATGCTCGCGCAATAGCTTTGTGGCCTGATAGCCATCCAGAACTGGCATCTGAATATCCATAAGAATGAGGTCATAGTGAGGTGAATTGACCATTTTGGTTACTGCTTGTTGACCATCCTCTGCAATGTCAAAACTCAAGGACATTGAATTTAACATTTGTCCGGCTACAACCTGATTGATACTGTTATCTTCAACAAGCAGAACGTGACCTTCGAAATGCTTAATTTTCTCCTTTTCTATAATGTTTGTCTCTTTCTCAACTGGTTCAGCGTTAGCGACATCTATTATATAGTCGACAAAACGTTGAGGAGTAAATGGGTGGGAAAGGGCTGCCACTTTCCACTTTTTGTGGAGTAAGTTTGCCAGGTTATTGGGTTGAGTATCGGTGACGAAACCAAATTTAACTCCTCTTTCACTCAGTTTATTCAGGCAATCCAACATTGCACTATGTTGCTTAAGATCTTCTACTTCCACCAACAACACATCGTCAGACGTCATCGTCTCGCAGCTATCACTGAGTTTTTCTGACACTACTCTATGCAGTTGCCTATGCGTAGCATTGAGATAATCTTGGGGCAACAGAGTGTCATCTTTGCTGGCATAATAGTAAATGCACCCCTTTGCAATATTTGGGAAATGGTAAACGTGATGTTCAGGGTTTTGCACCTTAACTTTGAAACTAACATGAAAAACACTACCACTATTTTCCTTAGAATCCGCGGATACTTCGCCTCCCATCAGTTGAGTAAGTTGTTTGACAATGGACAATCCTAAACCAGTTCCGCCGAATTTCCGACTGGTGGAACCATCTGCCTGGGTAAAGGAATCAAAAATATTGTCCAACTGACTCTGATTCATGCCGATACCTGTGTCTGCCACTGATATCTTCATCAAGATTGATTGTTCAGTTGTTTGTAACAGCTCAAAATCGGTATTAATAGTCACTGAACCGTTACGGGTAAACTTAATCGCGTTGGTGCATAAATTCAGCAACACCTGACTTATTCTTAAAGGATCACCAAATAAATTTGCGGGCAATAACGGGTTGCAATGAAAGCGGATATTCAGGTTTTTTTCCTGTGCCCTGGCAGTGATGTTAGCGAGCATGTTTTCGAATAACGAATTGGGAGAAAACATGACTTCTTCTATGTGCAACTTACCTGCTTCAATTTTAGAAAAGTCCAGAATATCGTTTATTAAGCTCATCAGAATCTGTGTTGAGTAGGATACCTTATTGAGATAATTGCGTTGCTCAGAGGTTAAATCCGATCTCAATACGACATCCAATAATCCTATTACACCATTCATGGGAGTGCGTATTTCGTGACTCATGTTGGCAAGAAAAATACTTTTCGACGCTGTGGCTTTTTCCGCCCGTATTTTCTCTTGAGCAAGTTCACTATTCAGCATTTCCTGTTTACTATTTAGATCTTGAGACTGGGCCAACAGTTCTTTTGTTTGCAGGTTTTTCCCATGAAATACATCCGCTGCTTTGGCCAGCTGACCAATCTCGTCTTTTCTTTTCAATCCGGGAACAGAGCTGATATTTTGCCCTAAGGCCAATTTTTTGAAGACATCGGTGATAGCATCAATAGGTAACATAACACGGTAGGCAAAAAACAAAGCTCCAACAATTGCTACTAACACACTGATGGCGGCAAACAGATCGCTTCGCTCTTGCGCGGATTCCACATCGTTTTTCACCAGCGCATTTGTCCTGATTAACTGCTGGGATACCAGCTGACTTAACTCCTTGGCTAGAAACAGAAATTCGTTGGCTGAACCTGCCATAACCACATTCACCAAAAACAGATAGCCGCGGGTTACTTGTGTCAATTGAACCAGATCGCTCTCGATTTTGGAGAGTTGTTCAAGAATATTGTCGATTAATTTCTGATCCTTCAAAGCACTTGGTATGAGCCCTCGAGCTAGGTCTATCTCCTGACGGAACGCAGAAATTTGTTCTATGCCCGGGGTGAGTAAATACTGGAAAGAGGCATTTTGTGCTTTGGAAATATGGTAGGAGATTTGCGCCAGTGCGGTATTGACTTCAGCGTTGGTCTGGTCCAAAGCCCGCAGCTCTTCTAATTTTGCCAGAATATTATTGATATCAGACAGCAGTCCTTCTTCAAAAACCGATTGTCGGCGGCTTCGACCTTCGATGACAGTACTGAAGTTATCTTCGTAGTCTTTTAAATGCGAACGCATTCTGCTCAGGTAATCTTTATATCGTTGGGCGTCGACTTCGTCAGGGCTGAGGGATTCCAGTTGTAACAGGTTCTGCTCAATTTCATTCATCAAAATCTCAAACCGAGACACCACAGATTGACTGGCCGTTTCTTTATAAATCAATACATTACGCTGAAGATCCAGAACGTCATTTTCTAACTCGCCCACCAGATTTACTTTGGTAACTGCGTTTTGGGAGCGATCGAGGTTGGCAACAAAACTGCTGTTATTGTTGCGTGATAATATAGCTTGAGCGATGAGTAATGCCATCAATACGAAAAGCACTACCAACACTTGAAGTTTTAACGAACTAAGCAAAATATTCCCTAATCAATCGTATCAATCCTTTCTACATCAGGAGCTTATAAATTCATACCATTTTTGCAAACTATATTCGTAAGTTGGCATCACTGTATTCCAGACTGCAACATTGCTGAAACGGGATTCGTAACTCCCACCAGTTCGCGTGCTTCCTTTTCGGACGGAAACGTTACCATCTGTTCCTTTCAGGTCCTCAGTGGCAATTTTGCCCTGGTACCAATAATTCCACTCTGCCTCACTAAGATATTTTGCAGAACGTTGTGGATTTGAGATGTAATATCCTTGCCGCGCAATAAAGGCCCCAGGCCATCCTGACAACCACCAGTTCATATAATCATATGCAGCGTCCTGCACTCGCCCTTTTGTGGCCGCTGATAAACACATGACGCCGTGCCAGCCGCGGTAACCTTCTTTGGGGGCTGCAAAGGTGACCGGTACATTCTGACCGTTGAGTGCAGAAACTGCCGGTGAAAACATGCTTTGAATATTGACACGACCGGTGCGCATAAAATCTACGGATTCCGGTACTGACGTCCAAAAACCACTAAAGTGACTTTTTTGCTTTAGTCTTATCAACAGGGAAAACAGCTGATCCAACTCTTTGTGTGTCATTGCGCCAATGTCATTGAAAATGACTTCCCCCCTCGCCTGAGCGGCCAGTGCCAGATCAAATAAACCGATAGTAGGCGCATTCACTATGGCGACTTTACCGGCGTTGGCTGGGTCGAGAAGCCAGCCCCAGCTTTCTGTCTGATAGGGAACACCTTTTTCAATAAAGTTAGTGTTGTATCCAAAGGAATCGACGTTATGAACATAGGGTAAGAAACTGACTTTATCCGTATGCTGTGCACCCAAACTGCCGTCATCTTGCACATTAAGTAATTTGTAAGGCGCGTCTCCAGCACCCAACTTGGCATCTTGTGTCACTTTACCCGTTTTAGTCAGGGAGTTAATTTCATCCCAATGAACAATACGCTTTTTGTTGATCGGCTGTATTGCACCTGCCCGCCAAAGTACGTTGATGCTGTTTGACCATTGTTCGTAAAGATCGAACGAAGAAGGTGACATAGATGCTTTTTGCAATACGGCCGCACTGCCTTTTGGCTCAAAAATCAGTTCTATGCCAAGGTCTTGCATTGCTTTTTGTCGAAGCTCTTCCTGCAAAGTGACATGGGTACCAAGTATGCGAAGAGTCGTTTTTTGTCTTGCAAATACGTAGGGAGCAGAGGTTAATGCGATGCCGGCTACGCCGACTTCAGCCAGCCGTTTGACTGTCGAGCGTTTTGCTTTATCAACCGGTTTTGGCGCATGCCTATTGATGGCATTTCCTGACATTTTTCACTCCCTCAATCTTAACTGCTCAGAATTATTTTAGTGCAGGTTTCAGAACAACGAGCGAAATAGTCCTTCACCTTAGCCATAAATGGATACTAACAATGGCCTAACTATATAGGATCCGCCACAATCACGAGTGTGTTTGAGTATAAAATTAGACTAAAGAATAATAATTAACCCATTATTTCCAGGGTGTTATTATGTTGATATCGTTTTTTAGGATGCTTGCAGGGTTATGAAATCAATTCAATCAGTGACTTATCTGGTAAAAGATTATGACGAAACTATTCAATGGTTTACGTCAATTTTGGCGTTTGTTGTGCTGGTAGATGTTGATATTGGCAATGGCTTAAGATTCATTCGAATTGCCCCAACGACTGATAGCCCGTTCAGCTTGGTGTTAGCAAAACATGAAACAGGAAGTACGCCATTACCTGGACAGCAGGCTAATGGTGTTTTTCTTTTCCTGCAAACTGACAATTTTGATCGTGACTACGCTGAAATGAATACCCGAGGTGTCGCTTTTCTGGAAACACCAAGGGATGAAGTTTATGCCAAAATTGTCGTATTTGAAGATCTATATGGCAACAAGTGGGATCTGCTGGAGCCAAAGAATTGAATAGATTATTCTTTGTATAATTTCTGCTCAAATTTTAAGGTCTGGTTATTGTTACCTTGATTCATTTTAATAGTGAATCGGTATCTTTCCTGATCCTCAAATGACATGGTAGCCAGATAATAAATGGCCTCACCCTCGGTCACTTTTTTAAATTCCAATTGCTTTTGTGAGCCAAGTAAATCCCTGGCATTACCGGTAATTTCCACACTCTGGGCTTTTTTTGTGCGTTTATCCAATATTGAAATATTCACCAGTGTCGAATTTTTACTACGTACTATTCCAAACGCTTTCGCCACTTCGGGCGTTAGGAAGGTAGTATTCACTGCGATGTAATGTACATCCCAACTACCGAGCGTTTTTTTCTGTTCGGCAGATGCCTGAAAGGACAGGGCAACCCCTGCCAACAATAAAAATGTAGTGAGTATTCGCATTATTAATCCTAAAAGAAACCCATCAGATCGCCCATTAACTTCTGCAAAAAGAGTAACGCAATGATGGCCACCATGACGGATAAATCCAGTCCCCCCATTGGAGGCAATATACGGCGGATTGGTGCCAGGAAAGGTTCGGTTAACTGATGAAGAACAAACTCCATGGGGTTTTGTCCTTGACTTACCCAACTTAAAATCGCGCGTATAATCAACACCCACATAACCAGTTGAAATGCTTCTCGGAGGACTTCAAATGTGGCGCCAAGTAGCAGGCCAACAGGGTTTGTGTAGACTACACCGGCGATTAAATTCAGTAAAAACAGTTTCAGGCCAGCTACCAATAGTGCCAGGACTAAAGTCGCCGTATCCAGTCTGCCCAGCGAGGGAATTATCCTTCGCAACGGCCCAACCAACGGATGCGTTGCTTTGACGATAAACTGACTGAAGGGGTTATAAAAGTCAGCCTGTGCCAACTGCAACCACAACCGCAGTAATACCACCATCAGGTAGAGACCAAACAGTATATCGACTAAAAACATGACCGAATTCATATACTTAATGTTCCTTATATTTGTGCTGACATTTCTTTTGCTCTAACGACTGCTGCGCGCATCGCCTGTGCGACTATTGTTTGCAGGTCATTTGTCTGAAAACTTTCGATGGCTTTAGCTGTTGTACCACCTTTGGATGTAACTTGGGCCCGCAACTCGCCTAATTCAAGGTCTGGATTGTGACAAACCATTTCTGCTGCACCCAGCATAGCTTGTTGAACCAGCTTGCGTGCCGTGGATTTATCAAAACCTTGTTGTACGGCTTCGGTTTGCATGGCTTCCAGAAACAGGAAAAAGTAGGCTGGGCTGCTACCTGCAGCTGCGATCACTGCATCAATCTGACTTTCGGAATTAACCCAGACAATCTCTCCCACGCGGGACATAAGGTACCCGGCAAAGGTTTTATCCTCTTCAGATATGGACTGGTCGGCAAATAATCCTGTCATGCCTTTTCCAAGTGAGCTCGGTGTATTTGGCATTGTACGGATCACGGGATAGCTGCCGCCAAGCATCTGTTGCAATCGTTGTTGGTCAATTCCGGCGGCGATGGAGATAAACAGTTTACTGCTCAAATCTGCCCGATCTGCAAGATCCTGACATACCGCCTCCATCAATTGCGGCTTTACCGCCAGCACTATGGTATCTGCTTGGTTCAATGCCTTGACGTTGTCATTGGTATAACTTATTCCGTACAGATTGTGTAACGCCACTAGTTTGCCTTCTGATGGATTGCTGGCTATAACATTCCTGGCAGGATATCCCGCATCAATCAAGCCGGAGATAATCGCTTTGCTCATGTTGCCAGCGCCGATAAACGCAATGGTACGCTGTTGCATATAGTTCCTGAATTGTAAGGTTAATTAATAATTCGTTTTTCTTGCGCCAAAAATCGCCGTTCCCAAGCGGACCATGGTTGCGCCACATTTAATTGCCTGGTTCATGTCGGCGCTCATACCCATAGATAACGTATCTATCTGCGGATATTTACTTTTTAATTTGCTAAACAAAGCCTGCATTTTCAAAAAGGTATCCTGCTGTTGCTGCTTTGACTGCTGGGCGGCTGGAATTGTCATTAAACCACGCAAACAAAGATTTTTCATTTGACTTATCTGTTCTGCCAATTGATCGATGGCATCAGTGGCAATTCCAGATTTATTCGATTCATCACTTATGTTCACTTGAATACATACATTAAGCTTTTTGTGTGCACTGCGCTGGTCATTCAGCCTTTGTGCAATTTTTTGTCTGTCCACTGATTGCACCCAATGGAAATGTTCAGCCACCAAGCGCGTTTTGTTCGATTGTAATGGTCCGATGAAATGCCACTCTATATCACTAAGCTCTTGCAAAGCTTGAATTTTTTCGACACCCTCTTGCACATAGTTTTCACCAAACAATCGTTGTCCTGCTTCATACGCAAGAACAATATCAGATACCGGTTTTGTTTTGCTCACCGCTAGCAATTGGACTGAATTTGGCGCACGATTAGCATTAACAGCAGTCTGGCTGAGGCTAACGAGTGCGCTTTTGAGTCGTTCTGCTATTGTTTCCATAAAGCATTTATTTTGACGGAGAATATGGCTGTGGATATTACCGAACTTTTAGCCTTTAGTGTTAAGAATAAAGCATCAGATTTACACCTTTCTGCGGGTTTACCGCCAATCATTCGTGTGGATGGGGAAATGCGTAAGTTGAATATAGATCCCCTTGATCATAAAGAGGTTAATGCACTCGTTTACGAAATCATGAATGATAACCAACGTAAAGAGTACGAAGAAAACCTTGAAGTGGATTTTTCTTTTGAAGTTAAAGACCTATCGCGTTTTCGTGTTAATGCTTTTGTGCAGAATCGTGGTGCCGCTGCGGTGTTAAGGACAATTCCAAGTGACATACTTTCTTTGGATGACCTTGGTGCGCCAGATATTTTCAAAGAAATTATTAAGCAGCCCACGGGCATAGTATTGGTTACGGGTGCAACAGGTTCAGGTAAAAGTACAACTCTCGCAGCTATGATTGATCATATTAACTCCAATAAGCGTGAGCATATTCTGACTATTGAAGATCCCATCGAATTTGTGCATGACAATAAGATGTGCGTGATTAACCAGCGGGAAGTGCATAGAGACACACACAGTTTCAACAATGCATTGAGAAGTGCGTTGCGTGAAGACCCGGATATTATTCTGGTGGGTGAATTGCGGGATTTGGAAACCATCCGCTTAGCTATCTCAGCAGCCGAAACCGGACACTTGGTTTTTGGCACGCTGCACACCAACTCTGCTCCCAAAACGATCGACAGGATAATCGATGTCTTTCCGGCAGAAGAAAAGTCTATGATACGTTCGATGTTATCGGAATCTTTACGTGCTGTTATTTCCCAGACGTTGCTGAAGAAAGTTGGCGGAGGTCGAATCGCCGCACACGAAATTATGATCGGGATCCCAGCTATCCGAAATCTCATTCGTGAAGACAAAGTGCCGCAAATGTACTCGGTGATCCAGACCGGGCAAGCTCATGGTATGCAGACTATGGATCAATGCCTGCAGCGTCTGGTTGCCCAGGGAGTGATATCTGCCCAGGATGCAGCCGCTAAATCCATCGACAAACAACCTAAACCCGGTTTTTAAGGAGTAGCCTTATGGACTTGAATCCTTATCTCAGAAAAATGGCAGACGAAGGTGCTTCCGATTTGTTTGTGACAGTTGGCTTTCCGGTCAGCGCCAAAATAAATGGACAAATGACGCCTATCGGTGAAGAACGATTATCCGAAGAAGATGCTTTAGCTCTGGTTCACAATGCCATGAACGATAAGCAGAAAGACGAGTATGATAATACCAAAGAATGTAACTTTGCGATTGCCCGGGATGATATAGGGCGTTTTCGTTGCAGTGCATTCTGGCAAAGAGACATGGCCGGTATGGTAATACGTCGCATCGTCACTCAGATCCCTAAGGCGGATGACCTCGGCCTGCCCGAAGTGTTAAAAGAAGTCATTATGTCCAAACGGGGGTTATTGCTTTTTGTTGGTGCCACAGGCACAGGTAAATCAACGTCCTTGGCTGCCTTGATGGGCCACAGAAACCAGAATTCTCGTGGTCACATACTGACTATTGAAGACCCAATTGAATTTGTTCACGAACACGCGGGTTGTGTTGTGACCCAACGAGAAGTGGGTATTGATACACAATCTTTTGATGACGCGTTAAAAAGCTCATTACGTCAGGCCCCTGACGTCATTCTGATAGGTGAGATTCGTTCCATGGAAACCATGGAGTATGCCATGTCCTTTGCGGATACCGGTCACCTCTGTGTTGCCACATTGCACGCCAACAATGCTAACCAGGCGATTGAACGAATAATGCACCTGGCGCCACCAGAATTGCATGAAAAACTGCGTTACGATTTAAGTCTTAATTTACGTGCTCTCGTCGCCCAACAGTTGGTGCCTACTATCGATGGGAAGGGCAGGGTTGCTGCAATTGAAATTTTGCTTAATTCACCTCTTGTGACCGACATGATCCAGAAAGGCGAAATAAGTGGTCTCAAGGAAGCAATGAAAAAAGGCAAGGAATCCGGTATGCAGAGTTTTGATATGGCACTATATGACCATTATAAACAAGGCAAGATATCACTGGACCAGGCTTTACATCATGCGGATTCACCAAACGATCTGCGCCTGATGATCAAGCTGGATACCGACGAAGGCAATAGCCTCGGCTCCTTGTCTAACGTTTCTATAGAAATGGATTAATGCTGAAAATATACTGTAATGAAGATCGTTTTATGGTCATGCAAGTCAAAGATGCATTGGAAAGTGCAGGCATCCCTTGCTTTATCAAAAACGAATTTGCCAGTGGCGCCATAGGTGAGTTGTCACCTTTTGACGCCTGGCCCGAAGTCTGGTTATCTGATGAAGAATGGCAGAAGCGAGCGGAAAAGATTATTGCAGATCTGATGCCCCGGAAAAATCAAAATCCAAGCTGGAATTGCGCTCATTGCAATGAGCGTAATGAGGGGACTTTTGAACTGTGCTGGCAGTGTGGAAAAGAATCACCGTTTTTTTAAACGATGTTTTTTATTTCAATTCGCTATTGTCTGAGTGCGCAAGCCATTGAATCTGTTTGTGGTTAAAACCGCTTTCCAGCGTGGGTTTAACTATCTGAAAATACGGTGAGATATCGAAGTCCCTTGGTGTGAATAGACTATGATGTTGACTATCCATAATCTCTTTTACGCTCTGAATCTGTCCATTTTTACCTGATTCTTGTGTAATGATTTCGGGCAGAATCGGGTATTTCACTGATTGAAAACACTGTGCCACTAAAGAAGAACAGATAGCGCGGGTTGGATCGCCACTTCCAAGAGACAACATGCTTCTGCGCCAACCTACAGGTACTGGTGGTGTCTGGATGAGGTAGCGGGCTAAATCAATTATATTTTTTGTATCATACTGATGGCCAATACGCTCTGTACCAAATGTGATGATACTGTCAATGTCGTCGGCACTTAACCCCTTAGGTCGGCAGATACGTGTATGCAAATGTGCATATTCTGATAATGGGATCGTGCGCACCCCTTCAAGTACATCTGCCTCAAGCAATTGAATGTCTTCAGCTTTGTTTCCCAAGTCTTTTTGCACACACAAAGTGGCATGGGACCAGGTAGATTGGGTAAGGTATTTGATCGCCTTGCTTATACGACTGGAGCCATCTACCAGGAGAATGTCACCTGGAAGAATAGTGTCAGCGAGCTGTGCAGGTGAACATGTCGAGGATGTAGCCGGTGTTGCCCCCGGCTTTTCCAGATAGGTGGCAATCCTGTTGCCTAGCCAGGAAAGCATACTGTTACTCCCCAATATTTCGTAACATCATGCTCTTAGTGTATGATTTTTTTTAACGAAAATATAATCCCAATTGGAACGCTAAAGTAATAAAACTATTTAACCAGAAGCTGAACGACCTTTTCCAATCTTTCATCATTCGGATCGGATATTCGGGTTTTGGCGACTATGTTTCCTTGTTTATCGATAAATACCGTAGTTGGTGTACCTTTTACGCCAAAAAGGTTTCGAGCCACATGGTCACCATTCACCAGGGTTTTAAATGAGTGACCACGTTCATCCAGTGATGCCTGAGGCGTTGCTCCCTCGTCTTCCCAGAAACTAATCGCAATCATTTGTAATCCTTGATCCGAATATTCTCTGTAAAGTTTGTCCAGGCCAGGTTGCAGTTTTTTACAGTAGGGACACCAGGTCGCCCAGAAGTGAATAACCAGCGGTTTTCCTGCAAAATCTGCAGAGCTGATGGTTTCGCCTGACTCATTCTGCAGTTCCCACTCAGGTGCTTTTTCCAGTTTTTTACCGGGTTCTGCAGCAAATGCGAGAATACTGACTAATAACAGTGAGCTGAATAGGATTTTTAACATAGTAATATCTGTTTCAATGGAATCTGCAAACTAGACAGCTAAATTCAAAAGAAACTTTCAACATCTTGCTACATTAATGTGAGGCTTGCCTGTTAACTTTGTAGCTTTGGATATATTGCGGGATCAGGCCTTCGACATATGCATTAAATTCAGGCGTATCAATTTGCTTTTGTATCTCATGTATAAGCTCTATATGCGGAGAATTGAGTGACATGGAAATATAAAGTTCGCCCACCAGAATAGGCCAATCCAGAGCGATAATATCCTGATTCATTCCAAATTTATTTCGCATTGCCAGGCCAGTGAATCTGCCCACGGGCAAAAAATCAGCCCGACCTTTCATTAACATGGTAAAACTTTGGTGGTAGTTATTAAGCCGAATAATTTGCGTGTTATTTTCGATGAAATGGTCAAACTCACTGCCAATACTGACTCCTCTCACCATTACCGCGGTTTTGCCGGCCAGGTTTTCCCATTTGGTAAACGGGAACTCTTTGCCTTTCTTAACGAAAATTGCATTTTCGTTATAGCCCATTGGTGTTGTTGTAAAGGTTGAATATTGTTCGCGTTCGGAATTAATAAATGAACAAATATTGACGTCTACTGACCCGTTTCGAATTTGTTCCTGACAGCGGGCCCATGGACCTGTATAGCTAAGGTCAAGGGTGACACCTAATTTTTTGAACAATGTGGACGCAACTTCAGCACAAACACCCACAATCTGATTGTCTTTTTTCCAATTCCAGGGAGGGTAATCATGGTGGCCACAAGCAGATAGTGTTGTGGCTTGTGTAAGTGAAGTTAGAAAATAGAGAATAAACGGACTAACTCTTACGAATTGATGCCACATCCTTTTATCCATTGATGCACTCTAGGTAATTTTTATGGATGAAATTATAGACCATTAATTGGGCGGGGCATTAGAATAACCATTGCTGCAAGGTATTAGCTGAATTGTGACTCCATCCAGCTTTCCAGAATCAGGCAGGCGGAGGCGCTATCAATTTTTTGTTTTTCGAGTTTTTTATAGCCACCCATTTCGAATAACTGGGCTTTGGCATCCACAGTAGTGAGTCGCTCATCGCAGGTTTCAACCGGCACACGGTATTTGGCATTCAACCGATTAGCAAATTTTTTAGCCGCGAAAGTGATGTCCTGATTAGTGCCATCCATGTTCAAAGGCAAGCCCACAACCGCCAGTTGCGGTTGCCACTCATCAAACACTTGTTGCAGTTTTTGCCAGTCAGGAATACCGTCAATAGCCTTAAGGGCGTGCAGAGGTGATGCGGTGCCCGTGACTTCCTGGCCCACTGCTACACCTATACTTTTTTTACCGAAATCAAATCCAAGGACTGTTCGCTGACCAACTGATTTACTCATGCATGGCCTGCATCTGGGCCAAGTTGCCAGCTATTGATTCCCAGCTTCTGCACCGCTGTTTCCCATTTTTTATGGATTGGCACATCAAATAACAACTCAAGGTCGGCTTCCACAAGTAACCAAGAGTTATGCTGAATCTCCTCCTCCAGTTGTCCAGCCGTCCAACCGGCATAACCTAAGGTAATCAGCGCTTTTTCAGGCGCTTGTTCGTTACCCAATGCAGAAAGAATATCTTTGGATGTAGTCACCATAATTTCCGAAGTCAGCTCCAAGCTAGAGCTCCAACCAGGTTGAGAGGTATGCAGAATAAAGCCTCTGTCCTGGCTGACAGGCCCACCCGCCAGTACGATATCATCTGCCTTATCATCCAAAACAATGGCATCTTTATCGGCCTGGTTAACCAGCTCTTTCAGGCTCATGCCTACAGGTTGATTTATTACCAGGCCCATGGCACCTTGATCATTGTGCTCACAAATATAAGTGAGTGTGCGGGCAAAGTAAGGATCTTCCATACTCGGCATGGCAATCAGAAAATGATTCTCAAAACTCTGCATAAAAAATGTTAATCCTCAAGGTTAAACTAACCACCTAATTTTTCTAATCTGGCTTCAATAGCATCAAATAACATGCCAGTAATACTGATATCATATGCTGCTTCGATTTCCTGAACACAGGTGGGGCTTGTGACATTTATTTCGGTAATTTTGTCGCCAATCACATCCAGTCCAACAAAAATAAGGCCTTTTTCTACTAAGGTAGGTGCAATGGCTTCAGCTATTTTTCGGTCAGACTCAGACAGGGGCTGAGGTCTTCCAATGCCACCTGCGGCCAGATTTCCCCGAGTTTCGCCACCAGAAGGAAGACGCGCCAGGGCATAGGGTACGACCTGGCCATCAACAATCAATATTCGTTTATCGCCGTCTTTAATTTCCGGCATGTATTTTTGCACCATGGCATAAGTACTACCTAGATTCGTCAGCGTTTCGATTATGACACCTAGATTGTTGCCATCTTCTTTGACCCTGAAAATGGATGTCCCACCCATGCCATCAAGGGGTTTGCAGATCATATCACCATGTTTTTTGTGAAACTCCCGAATCAGGCTGGATTTCCTGGTCACCAGTGTGTCCGGGATAAGATCGGGGAACCAGGACGTAAACAGTTTTTCGTTAAAATCTCGCAAGCTCTGCGCTTTGTTAACTACCAGAGTTCCGGCCTGTTCAGCCAATTCAAACATTTGCGTAGCGTACAAAAATTCACCATCAAAGGGTGGATCTTTGCGCATCAGGATGACATCGAGTTCCGCCAGACATTGGATTTGTTCTTCGCCTAAGTCAAACCATTTGTCCGGGTTACGATCCACAGTCAAAGAACGCATTGACGCCATGGGTTTACCGTTATCCAAAAACAGGTCGGCCATTTCCATGTAATAAAGTTGATAGTCGCGCTGTTGTGCCTGCAACAGCATAGCAAAGCTAGTATCTTTTTTGATATTGATGGCCTCAATGGGATCCATCACGATGCCGAGTTTAATGGTCAAGGAGATTCCTTAATGGCAAAAAGTTATGACTAAGTATAGGTATCGATCTTGTGTTGAATACGAAAAATTCAAGTAACGCATCACACAATAAACCAGAACTGGAATAAGGCTAAAATGTTGCATTTATATCGTAAATTTGCGAACCCGAATTGCGCCTGGCCCTTATTTCAGATCAATAAAACACCTTTCTACTTAATCATTTGGAAGAAATGAGCAGAAAACTGCCCATGCTCCAATTGAATCCTTCTATACTGCTATAAGCCATCACAGTTAGAAACTTCCTGAATATTATTGAGAGATTTATGATGGTATTTTTTCGCGTTTTTTTTACTCTATTTATTCTTCTGCTGATTTCCAATGCCGTATATGCATCCATTGTAGTTACGGGAACAATTCATCAGGTATTTGATGAGATCGATTCTCACAGAGGTACAACGATAGACAGGTGGGATTTTACAGTTCATTCCGATGGTTTCATCGAGATAGACGTTTTATCCTGGGAAACCGATATTGATGGCTACGTTACAGATGATGGACTGGCCGAAGCCATTGATGTTAACGGCGATGGCGAATTTTCCTTTTTTGATCCCATTATTCATGTGTTCCGTGATAGTGAAAACCTAAATAGAAGTAACTACCTTGACTACTTAGAGCATACTGGCGACGTATTTCCTTTAGAATGGGGGGGCGCAGAGGATGGTTCGATCTCTGAACTTGACCCTTATCTTCATCTGGATTTAATTGCAGGGGGCTATTTTCTCGTCATAGCGACATACGAGTTTGACGCTAGTACAGCCCTTGAGATGTATACAGCTGAAGATGGCCGCCCACCCAGAACCTGCTTACCACAGAACGTCAATGACTGTTTTTATGGGGACGGAAGTACCTTTGGCGACTATCAGATTACTTTTACCGGAGATCTTTCTTTGCGCAATGTTCAGGTCAGCTCTCCCAATGTTCTGGGGTTGTTTCTTCTTTCCCTTGTATACCTGGCAATATTCAGGAGATATATTAGGCATAAAGTAAAACAGTAAAGAAGATTGTATTGGATATTTGCCTAGCCGAATTATCCCAAGCGGAAGAACTCACAAAGGTAGCCCTTCTCTCCAAAGCGTACTGGGGGTATTCAGCTGCCTTTATGGAAGATTGTAAGCAAGAATTAACCATCACGCCCAGCAAAATTTCCCAGTCGAATTTCAGTTATTTTGTGGCTAGGCAAAGTCATGAAATAGCCGGTTTTTATGCATTGGAATGGTTGTCAGATAGTCGATTGGAACTAGAAGCGTTATTTGTGTTGCCAGAGTTTATTGGACAAGGTGTGGGGAAAAGCCTCTTTCATCACGCCATGCTGCATGCTAAAAATATGGGTGCTAAAGAAGTAGAGATTCAAGGCGATCCAAATGCACAAGCATTTTACCTGGCGATGGGAGCAACATTGACGGGACATAAAGAATCCTTGAGCATTCCCGATCGATTGTTACCCCTTTTCAAATATGAAATTGGAGCAAATTAAATGACCGGTACTGTTATTCGCTCTGCAACTCAGGCTGATTTACCTGCATTGCTTGAATTTGAGCAAGGCATTGTTGTTGCGGAGCGTCCGTTTGATGTGACGTTAAAAACAGGCCACATTAACTACTACGATCTGGCTGAAATTATGCGTTCAAGTAATTGTGAAGTGGTTGTGGTTGAACAGCATGGTCAAATCGTTGCATCGGGTTTCGTTGAAATACTGACAGCTAAAAATCATTTGAGACACGACCAGTACGCACACCTTTGCTTTATGTATGTAGCCCCCGAATGCCGGGGACATGGACTGAATAAGCTTGTCATCGATGAGCTAATTGCACGGAGCAAAGCTAGGGGGATATCAGAAGTCAGACTGGATGTTTACGCTGGAAATGAGTCTGCCATTAGTGCTTATGAAAAGGCGGGGTTTGCTTCACACCTTATAGAAATGCGTAAAAGTATATAATGTTAGAGGGAAGGATATGAGTAGAGCTCGTGAAACGTTTTTGCAGATATGTGTAAAAGCTGCATCATTTTTGAATATGACCAGTGGTGCTTCGCGCAAGAGCATCTGGTTTATAAAAGCCAAGAGAGCATTTCTTCTTTCATTTACCTTTTTTTCTGCACTGTGTTTTTCAGCCCAGGAAAAAATACCTGAATTAGTGATAGAAGAGATCCAGGAAAATATTTATCTGCACAAATCTTTTAGCCGAGTGGAAGGTTTTGGATTAGTCAGCTCAAATGGTTTGGTTGTTGTTAAGGATAAAAAAGCCTTTATTGTGGATACGCCTTGGTCTGAATCAGACACTGCAAAATTGGTAGCCTGGATCGAAGATCAAAACCTTGGGGTGACTGGAAGTGTGTCTACCCATTCCCATGAGGACAGAACCGCGGGAATTAAATGGCTGAATGCTCGTGCAGTTCCGACCTATGCATCCGCCATGACCAATCGACTATTACATAAAGAAGGTAAGGAAACCGCTTCGAGAACGATTGAGGGAGATATCGCCGTTTTGGCCGATGGCCTTGTAGAAACCTTTTACCCTGGCGGGGGGCATACAGAAGATAATCTGGTGGTGTGGCTACCTGAGGCTAAGCTCCTGTATGGGGGCTGTTTTATCCGTAGTGCTAAATCCAGGAACCTTGGTTACACAGCGGAGGCACGGATAACCGAATGGTCTGCTTCAGTTGAAAAGGTTCTGCGACGCTATCCAGGCATTCAGAAAGTCCTGCCCGGCCACGGAAGGATAGGTGATGTTCAGCTGTTAAAACACACACAGCAATTGGCTGACAAGGCCTCTGGTCATTGAGGTTTTCTCGATTGAAGAATGGGTTTCTGAGAAGCTATAGTTTCTTTTGGTACTGACTCGGGCTTTCTCCAAAACGCTTTGAAAATGCTCGTGTAAATGCAGCTGGAGATTGATAGCCGATTTGGTTAGATACGTTTTGAACACTAGTGCGTGAATCATCAAGAAGCGTCAATGCTTTCTGTAGACGCCATTCAGCAAGATAGGCCATCGGTGATATTTTCATCAGGTCGCTAAACCGGTCAGAAAAGCGTGAACGTGACATACCCACCTCCCTAGCCAGGGATTCAACTGTCCAAGGATCAGGTGTACGACTGTGAATGAGTTCCAGTGAGTGGCCAATGTACTTGTCTCTGAACGCATTAGTCATGGCAGATAATCTTTCATCTTTACCTATTCCTGCTCGTACTAGTTCAATAAAGACAATTTCAGACATTCTGGTCAGTGACGCCTCCGAACCCAGATCTTCTATGAAAATACGCCGAGCAATTAATCTGAGCATCTCATCCAATAAGGGTTCTCGTGCTCTATCCCCAGCCGTTGTGCGAATGTATTCGGGTAGTACGTTTAGTAATGGGTGACTGGCACCCCGGCGGAATGTTAGGTGGCCACAAACCATTTTTGTTGCGGCTTGCTCCTCGCCACAGCCTGCAATCAAGATGCCGCTGCCATCATAATTCAAATCGTCAAGCACCGTTTCAAGGGAAGGAGCTTGATGGACTGCCTTGTCAGCCAGTATATGCGATACTCCACGGGGAATCAGAATGAGATCCCCTGCGCCAAGTGTCACCGTTTCTTTTGGAGGGAGAGTCACATGACAAGTTCCCTGGACCACCAAGTGAAATCTTGCCGCATTCACTAAATTTGGCACTTCTACTGACCATGGAGCAGAAAAGTTGGTCCGGAAATACAATGCACCTTTTAGATCCAGAGTATTAAAAATATCAGTCAAAACATCCACGATGAGCCCTTTTGTCAAACAAGTTTTGCACTTAACGAGAAATCTAAGTTCATATAACTATCATAATTTGATTAATTGTATTTCTACAAAAGTGATTCTGGGAGTATCTGCAAAATATTTGATACGTTCAGTCAAGCGGTCTCCCGATTTGTAGTCATTAACTCTCGTTATTTTGCTAAAGATACCGAATACAGTTCTAAATATCTCTACTTGTTGTGTTGATATTGACCAATCGTACTTTGATTACCATTATCTTTCCCGACTTCAGCAAAGTCTAATAACTTAACAATCGGAGAAAAATGATGAAGAGATTAATTGCGGTGGCCACTTTGGTACTGGGTATTTCTGGTATCCCTGCTTATGCAGTTGATGAAAACAATGTTGCAGCAGGGCTAACAGCAGCTGGCGCACCCCTTGGCTTACATGGTGTCGACCCAGTAGCGTTTATTACTATCGGCAATAGAGTAGAGGGTAACGCCAGATACACTGCCGTATATGATGGTGTAGCTTACTATTTTGAGAACGAAGAAAACAAAGCCAAGTTTGAAGACAATGCAGCAAGGTACGTACCGCAAAATGGTGGATTCTGTACTTTCGGGGTATCGGTAGGTAAAAAGTTCGATGGTGACCCGCAATACGCTGACTTAGTTGATGGCAAGTTATACGTTTTCCTGAATGAAGAAATCTTCAGGGCTTATCAAAAAAATCCAGGCAACACGATTTCGTCTGCTAAAAAGCAGTGGAAGAAAATCAAACATTCCTCGGCAACCAGCCTTTAGTTCCTGACTGAGAGTGCGTGTTTAAGCGCTCTCTTCTTTTTGAAGGATATTTGTACATGAATATTATTGACCTCGTTCGTTCGCGAACTATTTGGTCACAAATTGGAAGCCATTTTTAATGGATTCAACGCTCATTAGCAAAGGACACTTGTTATGCATACAGCTTATTTTTATCTTGCCTTAAGTGGCATACTGACACTTTTATTGTGGACCCCTTACATACTCGCCAGAGTATTTGTATGGGGAATACCAAGCTTTTTGAACAACTACCCGGAAAAGTTTCCACAGGAACAACCAATACCACCTCTATGGGCATCACGAGCACAGCGAGCACATCTGAACATGGTTGAAACCATGCCAGCATTTATTGCGGTAATTGTAGCGGCTGGGTTTATCGCTCCTCAGGTTGAGTATTCTGCGATCGCATATTGGTCACAAATATTTTTCTTTGCGCGAGTAGTACATGCAATAATTTACATTGCGGGCATCCCGTTTTTGAGAACGCCAGTTTACCTGGTCTCATGGGGAGCTATTTTGGTAATTGGTGCAAAAACGTTGCTGTAACAAGACGAGTACCTTTATCTTGTGGATTGGACCCTTATTTAACCCCAACTCGGGATAATTAGCCCTCCTATTTGGGTCCAATTTTTTTGGTTTTAAGTATCCTGTCAAAGCATTTCTTTTAAGGCTTTTGAAACTATGGACTTACAAACAGTCGATTTGTCATGCAAATCAAGTGGTCAATATATTGCTGATTTGACCAGCCACATAGTTGGGTAAACTGTTCCCAATTTCGCACTGAAAGAAGAGTCCAGAGGGCATCTGTAGCGGATTTAGTGTTCCACTCAGAACTCAATTTATTATCTCGGTGTAAGGCAGAAATGGCCGCTTCACATCCTTCACGCATAGCCTGCATTCTGTCGGACCAAGCTGCTTCAGCCGCTTGATCTGTGTCTTGCTCAATCAAGAGAGGTTTAGCCACAGTATAAATTTCAGGAATATAGTTACCCCAAGCTTTAACGTACGAGGATAACCTTTGTATTCCGGTTTGTGCCGCGCGTGAATCCGCTAATCGCGCGTCGATATCCAGTTTTTCATCTAAATAACGGGTACTGGCTACCAGTAAATCGGTTCGGGACGAAAAATGTAAATACAGTGCCTGCCTTGATATACCGGTTTTTTTCGCAATATCTCCCATGCGCACACCTTTCCCTCCCTGCTCTTCAAGAATGCTAATACAGGCATTGAGAATTCGATGACGGGTATCTGGTTTTTCAGTATTCATTTATTTTTCAATCCAACAACTTGACATGGTGTCAAGTATTGACTAATGTTTACATTGTGTCAATTGACACTGTGTCAAGTTGTGGCGGAAAAGTGGAGGATATGTAATGAATAACGTGAGTACTGAGCAGACAAAAGGTAATCAATACCAAGTGCCAAAGGCGCAGAACATATTGGTGGTTGGTGCAACTGGTGGAACCGGAAAAGCAACTGTGAAAAAGTTGCTTGAGCAAGGACATAATGTGACAGCGTTTTCTCGCTCAGCTACAGGGCTAAAAAATGAGTTTAAAGGTTTACGTTGTATTGATGGTGATGCCAATGACCCTGCTCAAATTGAGCTTGTAGTAGAAGGACATGACGCAGTTATCATCACTTTGGGTATTCAGGAGAATCCATTAAAAGTCAGATTCTTTGGGGCATCCGATACGTTAAATCAGATCCGATCAAACGGAACAAAGAATGTCATTCAAGCTATGCAGAATAAAGGAGTTAAAAAACTCGTTGTGCAGAGTTCTTATGGTGTGGGAGAGACGAGAGGGAATCTTGGATTTGTCGATCAGTTGTTTTTTAGCTTGATTTTAAAACCTCAGATAGCTGATACCGAAAGGCAGGAAAAAATTGTCCGGGAGAGTGACCTTGAATGGGTGATAGTACAGCCAGTGCACTTGACTGATGCGCTCGATGAAACTGCGGTCTTTGCTTCCACGCAGGGCGAGACTCAAGTGATGAAAGTGGCTAGAGATGCAGTTGCGCAATTTATGGTGTCAGCAATGAACAATATTTCGCTGATAGGCAAGTCTGTAGCTGTGTCTGCAAAGGAGCAAAAGTATGTATGAGTTGGGACTTATTGGCGCACTGGCCAGTGCTGTAATGGCAGGCGTATTTTTTGCCTTTTCTTCTTTCGTCATGAAAGCCCTTGGGAATATAGATAGAGCTGAGGGTATTCGCGCTATGCAAAGGATCAATATTGACGTTTTTTCTTTGTCCTTTATGCTGATGTTTTTCGGATTACCTTTAGTCGCTTTGTTGATTGGCGTCCATGCAGTATTGAACTGGCAGGCCAATGAATCTATTTATTATCTGATGGCCAGTGTTATCTACTTAGCAGGTAGTTTCGGTGTGACTGTGGCGGGCAATGTACCTCTCAACAACAGGTTAGCCAAGGTAAATCCCGAATCTGGAGATGCTAACTCAATATGGGAACACTATCTCATCAGTTGGACCTTGTGGAATCACCTTCGCACATTTGCCTGTGTGCTGACCAGCGTGGCATTGGTTTGCGCCAGTGTGGTGAAATGATAATCAACTTTCCTACAGGGCGACATCCTTACGTCGCCTTGGAGAATTCCCTAAATTCTGAATTTCCCTCGGGGCTAAGTTATCGTGAGAGCACTGTCGGTAAGTAATCCAGGTCATCGGCTTCCATCACATTATCAAATCGCGCTGCTATTTTCCTGCTGTTCACGCTAATGGCCAACACTGCATTCAGGCGCGGAATACTTGCGTAAATAAGAGATTCATCGGGGTTGTACTCAAGATCCAAAGCACTATGCGGAAGTTCGAAGTGTGTGAGTTTTTTGCCACTTTCAGCATCGATAACAACAATCATGCGTTGACCAAAAAGTGATACCCATAACTCATTGTTTAATGCTGAATAAGCTAGCGCGATGGGCATCACGCCTAACTCTTTTTGACACCAATCAAGGGACATTTTTAATATATCTAGTCGGCAAACTGACTGATCACCACTATTTGCAATCCAGGCCACGGAACCCTGATAATTCGTCGTAATGCCCTCTGCTCCTTGGCCGGAGTGTAGGCTGGTGACTTGATTATTCTGCAAGGATATTTTGTAAACTTTACCGTTGTCAGGATTTGTCCCGAGCAGTACTTGGGGTGTGCTGAGATACAGAACTTTATGTATTCCTTTGTCCAGTGTATAGCGGTGTTGTTCAGCGTTTTTGCTAACAGAGAATTCAACAATACTGCCGTTTTCTTCGCAGGTAACCCAGATTCTTTTAGCCTGTGCATCCATATCTATCCCATGGGGTCGAGGACAGTTCTCCAGAGTAAAGGACTGCCTTGTTCCACTTACCAAGTCTAAGCTGACAAGCCCCTCGCTTGGCTTAACAATGAAAGGAGGGCGTTTTTCAACTGGCTTTTCATGGGGTTTGGGGTAAATACCAAACAAAGGAGATATTGCGATCCTGCCGTCAGATGAAGAGGCTATTTCATGCGGACCTGTACCAAGAGTGAAACGTCTGATTTCCTTGAGGTTTTTTGGGTTGAGTAGTATGACTTCACCTTTTGATCTTGAAACTACTGCGACGCTGGGCTCAAGAGGAAGCCATTCAGATTTTTTCGCTGCTTTGTGATCCATATTACCGCTGATGCCAGTAGCAAATACTAACTCTTCGGGTGCGAACCAGCGCGCCATTAAATCGCTTGTTTTGCTGTTCAACTGGCTAAGTGGAATAGTCTTGGACCAAATATCAGGTTCTAATTGGCGGCTATAATAGAGGTCGCCTGGGATACTGAGATTTTCTTGTCGTGAAGAGGATTCAATGATCATCTCGTCGCCCGCCGGGCTAATACCAACATTCCATTCGCCGAACTTTGTATTGATTGCGGCACCTAAATTTCTGACCTGCCAGCCCGATTCCTGGCTAAAATCCGCCTGATAAATGTCTCCCTGGCCCAGCCCTCCTTTTCTGTCTGACGCGAAAAAAAGCTTACCGTTCTTATCAAATGCAGGGCTGAATTCCCTTGCTGAAGAATTAACAGGTTCAGGCAACTTATAAGGCTTTTGCCACTTGTCATCTTGGTTTGAGGTACACCATATATTGTCGTTCTTGACTGCTACTTCAGCACCTTCCTCAGGACGATTGGAAATGAAGCAGATACGATGATCAAAGGGGTCATAATTAGGATCAGAATCGTCAAAATTCCCCTGGGAGAAATCGGCTAATTGAAATTCCCCGGTATCAGGAGCAAGATGATAAATTTTACTGCCTGTAGATTTGCCCCACTGACCTTCGCTGCGGGTCACAAATAATCCAAAGGGGGTTTTAACTGCGCCGAACTCGACGTTGTCGGTATTGAAAATATCTGCAATGGACTCTGAGTAAGCCTTTGTGCAGCAAAGCGGGAAAAGTATTAACACCAGCCAGTTTTTTGCAGTCATTAAGTCTAGGTCCAATGGGATGTATTAAACATTGAGTGTAATAAAAATTAGCAAAAAGGCGGCAAAAAAGCGTCGGGTAGACCAGAATCTGCGGCTTGGAACCTGCGTTTAATTCGCAAACAAAAAAAGAGGCTCTGAGGAGCCTCTAAAGTAACAGGGGAAACACAATTGAAAACACATTTCAGAATATGTTGATATGTATATTAATCAGCATGTATCGCAGAAGTATCACGTAAAAATTACATTTTTAATCTGAAAATATATATCAACAGGCTCTAATCATCGCTGTTCCTTTCTTCGGGATTGTCTGAGAGGTATTCAACAAACTCCACCTCAAATCCATTTGGATCCAGGAAGTATATGTTTTTCCTGAAGGGGCTTTCTGCGCCTTCCTTGTGAATAGCATAGCCTGCTGCAACCAGTCGTTGAATTATTCTAGCTATATCTGTTACCTCAAAAGCAAAATGTGCAAGGCCAAGTTGTGTAGTTTTCAAGTCACGATTGTCGCCTGTACCCTGGTCGTTAAACGTCAGGTAATTGTATTCGTCGCCAAAGTGCAACCAGTTGCGCATAGTGCCGTACCATTCTGCTTCCCCTTGCGTTCTAACTCGCCAATGGGGGAAAGCTGTGCGGTAAAAATCCAGGGTTTCCTGCATATCTGCGACAAAAATATTGATATGTTCCAAACGGATCATGCTGCCTCCTTATTTAAATTTCATAGTGTTGTTGAACAGTTCCAGGTAATTTTTCAATAGTTCAGAAGACTTAATCTTGAATAACGTAAATTGTTCTTCGGTGAATTGAGTAATTGCTGTCATTTTTTGCTCCTAATTTTTAACTTGAGTCAAGCATAAAACCTCAACATAACTTGAGGTAAAGTGCTTTTTTGTTTATCTTCAAAATAAATCAGGAGAATACAGATGGCTGACAGAGAACTATCGGTAGGAGAAGTTGCAAGACGTTGTGGTGTCAATGTGTCGGCACTGCATTTTTATGAACAGAAGGGCTTAATACGTAGTTGGCGGAACCAGGGAAATCAGCGACGTTACAAATTGGATGTGCTGAGAAGAGTGTCCGTGATCAAGGCGGCTCAGAAGATGGGAATTAGTTTACAAGGGATCAAGGGCGCTTTCGATTCATTGCCAGATGCCCGTACCCCTGATAAAGATGATTGGGCGGCCTTGTCGTTAGCTTGGCAATCTGAGCTTAACGAACGAATTAATTATCTTGAACGATTGAGGGATTCTCTTGATGCTTGTATCGGATGTGGTTGCCTGTCAATGAAGTCCTGTCCAATATACAACCCAGATGATGAACTCGCAGCGCAAGGACCAGGTCCCGTGATACTTGACAGAAAGGCCTAGCAGTAACTCCTCAGCTTACTTTGACTGGAATGGGGGACGGCTGTCTTTCATCAGCCTGTCTAAGCTGAGTTGTGCTGATCCCGGATTCTGTAGATCTTTTTCATCCAGCATTTCACACTCATCGGCGATCATTTGTTTGACAGTAACCGGGTAGTAGCGACAGTCGTCAGGTCGGTCGAAATAGATGTCGCAGGTGTAAACATTTTTCCCGGGTTCTTTGCGCAACCAGGGGCATAATTCGATTGGCTTGGCTGTATCAGGTTGATGCCAGATTTTTCCCTTGTGCACATATTCGGCAATCTCAGGATTAAACAATTGCCACACCTCTACTTCCTCTGGGGTGACGGACAAACCACCATTACTGTATTTAATGCAGCATTTACCGCATTGATTGCAATCTTTCAAAAGGTTTTATCCGAGAAGCAAGAGCAAAGTGTGTTCACCGTTTTTTACTTCTATTGGCCGAGCGCTGTTGGCGTTTTTCGATACGCTGATTTTTCTGATCTTTTTTGTTTGGTGTTAACGAGCCCTCTTTAAAGCGTTGTTTGCGCTTGGCTTTTTCAGCTTCTTTTTTCTCCGCGTCGAGCGCCATCTGAATTTTTTCCTGCTCGACCATGGCAGGTGTTTCCAGGGTGATAGCCCCGAGTTTTCCTGAACGTAACTCATTAATAAGTACTTCAGATATTTTATGTAAATTAACGCGTCCCCCAGACATTTTGGCGCCTCGCCGCGCTGCAGCCATTTCCAGAAATTCAATTTCGGTGTTGGGAATGTCTTCCAGCTGAAAACGATCTTTTAACAGATCTGGGTATGCCTTGATCAGGTAATCTGCAGCAAAAAAGCCAACGTCCTGATAATCCATCGCTGTGTCTTTAATTGCACCAGACGCGGCAAGACGGTAACTGCTATTTTCGTTTTCCACTTTTGGCCAGAGTATTCCCGGCGTATCGAACAGAATAATGCCGCTGCCTAAATTAATTCGTTGCTGGGCTTTGGTCACTGCCGGTTCATTACCGGTTTTGGCAATAACGCGATCGGCAAGAGTATTAATCAGGGTGGATTTGCCCACATTGGGAATACCGGCAATCATGGCGTTAATGGTTTTTACGCTGGCATCTTTTTCCGGCAGCATCTTACGGCACAGATCCATCACCTGCTTCATCTTGGCGGGTTGCTCAGTGGTTGTTCCAAGGGTTTTAACCCCTTTGTCCTGCTCCAGATAAGTCTGCCATTCGGCAGTAAGCAGTGGATCTGCCAAATCGGTTTTGCTCAATACCTTAATACAGGGTTTGTCACCACGTAACTGGGCGATCATTGGATTTTCGCTGGAATAGGGGATCCGGGCATCCAATACCTCAATCAACAAATCCACCTGGGGCAAGATTTCTTTCATTTCTTTTTGGGCTTTGTGCATGTGCCCTGGATACCAGTGGATCGCCATGTTGACTCGCTGTGAAGTTAGTTTCTGCGAGTATTGTACTGGATTATGTGGAAGATAGGATACCCGGTCAGATAAATTATCCGACCGGGTATGCCCTAGGTCACTTAATTGTTACTTTGCTTAAGAAGGCTTTTTGGCTGGGTAAAATGGGGGTTATTTGGCCTTTTACCGAAAACGTTTCAGTCAGGCGAATATCCTGAGAAGAACTCCCGATCATCAACTCAATATCGCCGGGCTCAACAACGTATTGCATGTCCAGATCGTAGTAGGCCAGCAAATTGACAGGTAGTTCCCAGTGTACCTCTACTTTTTGCCCGGCGTTTAGGTTGATCCGCTTGAATCCCTTTAACTCCTTAACAGGGCGTGTTGTCTGAGCAAAAACGTCACGTACATAAAACTGCACTACCTCGTCGCCTTGCCGTTGCCCTGTGTTTGACAGTGTAAAGCTTACTTTCACACTGCCGTTCGCTTTTGCGTCTTCGCTATCAATGGTTAGATCAGAATAGCTAAACTGCGTGTAGCTCAGCCCGTGTCCGAAGGCATATTGTGGCGACGTATCACCAAAAAGGTAGCCGCGCTTGGCGGAGGGTTTATGATTGTAAAAGAGTGGCAGTTGACCAACATTGCGGGGAAAGGTTACGGGTAGCTTGCCACCTGGGTTTACATCGCCAAACAACACGTTAGCAACAGCAGTTCCGGTTTCCTGGCCAAGGTACCAGGCCTCAAGGATCGCAGGCGCTGTCTCATTGATGCTCCCTAAGGTCAAAGGTCGACCATTGCTTAATACCACTACGGTAGGCTTACCTGTGGCCAGCACCTGTTCAACAAGTTCTTGTTGTTCGCCCAACATATGCAGGTCTGTACGGTCTCCAAGGTGATTCTCTGCCCAGGCTTCGCGGGATGTTCCTTCATTCCCTCCCACTACCAGAATATTCAGGTCGCTGTTATTGGCAAGGGTGATGGCTTCTTGCAACATTCCCTTTGTATCTTCAGCAGAAGCAAGTTGCATTTCATCTGCATTCCAGCGTTGCTTAGAAAAAGTTTTCGATTTAACGGATGCTTCTTCAGGTTCACTAATAGGTTTGGTGATCATAGTTCCCTGAGCATATTTCACATTAGCCTTACCTTTCAGGCGGGTTCTGATGCCATCCAAAATGGTGACTGTTTGCCTCGGAATGTCACTGTATCCGCCAAGTAAAGTTTCATCTGCGTGGGGGCCAATGACTGCTACATTTGCAAAAGCAGAGTCAGACAAAGGCAGGATCCCGTCATTTTTCAGCAGAACAATGGCTTTTTCTGCCGCTTCTAAAGCAGCAGCACGATGCTCAGGGTTGCCAATAAAGGCGTTCACGCCTTCTTCTTCAGTAAAGGGGTTTTCAAATAGTCCCAGTCTGAATTTTTCCGACAGAACGCGTTTAACAGCAATATCAATCTGTGACTCTTTGAGTTGGCCCGATTTAACCATTTGAGTTAGTAGTGGATAAGCATCCCGGTCGGGCATTTCGATATCTACACCCGCTCGCATGGCCAGTGCCGCGGCGTTTTCTTTGGTACCGGCCAGTCCATGGCGGGTGATGAGTTCGTTGATTGCAAAATAATCGCTCACCAAAGTCCCTGTAAATCCCCATTCTTCCCGCAAAATGTCAGTAAGTAACATCTTACTGGCGTGGGAAGGTACACCATCAATTTCATTGTAGGAAGCCATCACACTGCGCACATTACCCAGTTTTACTGCGGCTTCAAATGGTGGAAGAAATATTTCTCTCAACTCTCTTTCCCCCATAGGGGCAGGAGCAATGTTCATTCCGCTGGTGGGTTGCCCGTGTCCTGTCAGGTGTTTTAATGTGGCAGCGACCCGATTGCCTGGAATGTTGTCCTGGGCTCCCTGAAATCCCCTGACCGCAGATACCCCCATTTCAGTAATGAGGTAAGGGTCTTCTCCCATGGTTTCTTCAATACGACCCCAGCGGGCATCTCTGGCTACGTCAAGAATGGGCGTTAATGCCTGGTTGCCTCCTCTCGCACGTACTTCTGCCGCGCTAATCTGATACATTTTTTCAATCAGACTGGCATCCCAGGTACTCGCCATTGCAATAGCCTGAGGAAAGCTGGTGGATTCTGGTGCAGCATGCCCGTGCAAGGCTTCTTCATGAAAAATTGCAGGAATGCCCAAACGTGTTTTTTCAACAAGAAACGTCTGAATAGCATTAGTGTATTTCACTGTGGTAAGAGGATCTTTGCTCTCGCTGGGCCGTCCGATATGGCCAATACCTATGGGAATTAATTTCCGCGCATTTTCTTCAACGAATTGATTATTTTCATCCGCCAGTTCACGGCCCACCTGCCAGATTGTCTGCAGCTGAGCAACTTTTTCATCCAGTGTCATTTGCGATAATAAATCGCTAACCCGCTGCTCTGTTGGCAGACTGGCGTCTTTGTAATCAGCGGCTACGTTGAAGCAGACAACCGGTATGCTGGCCACGGCGATTCTCCTTATTAAACGCGATAGTTTGAGTATATTCTTCATAGGCGATTTATCTTATTAACCTGATGTTTAAAAGCATTGGTCAGCTAGTTTAGCGATAACGAGAAAACGTTTTCATTGCGACAAATGTTAATTTCATTATTATTTTTTCGCAAAGTTCGGGAACAGCCGAGTTTCTTGTCCTTTTGTTTGCTCTGCCTTTGTTTTGGGGCATCTTCCACAAATTACCAGATTTAGGAAGTGCTTTATCTTATTCGGTATTTAACATGAAATTAACATATAGTGTGATAAAAGTAATGACATGCTTTTCCCAAAAATAACAATACTGAGGAGTCGTAATTGATTCAGGAAAAAGAAAACATACTACTGATTGTTCTGGTCAGCTGTGTTGCCACAATAGGTGGATTTTTATTTGGTTTTGATAGTGGTGTTATAAATGGCACTGTCGATGGATTACAAGCGGCTTTTAACTCGGACAGTGCCGGTACTGGCTTCAATGTGTCCAGCATGCTACTAGGCTGTGCTGTTGGTGCCTTCATGGCAGGGCGTTTGGCAGATAAATTTGGACGCAGACCCTTACTGATGGCCGCAGCGGCATTTTTCATTGTCAGTGCCTGGGGATCCGGTGTAGCTACGGGGTCTATGGAGTTCGTCATTTATCGTGTTTTAGGTGGGCTTGCTGTAGGGGCTGCATCTGTAATGGCACCAGCCTATATTAGTGAAATTGCCCCTGCACGTTTCCGCGGAACCTTAACCACTATTCAGCAGTTCGCTATTATATTCGGGTTGTTTTCCGCCTTTGTGAGCAACTATTTGTTGGCGGATTTCGCCGGTGCTTCCACAGCTGAATTCTGGATGGGATATCAGGCCTGGCGTTGGATGTTTTGGATCGAATTGATACCAGCTACATTATTTTTAGTGGCTTTATTTGCGATCCCCGAAAGCCCTCGTTATCTGGTGATGAGTGGACGCAAAGAAGAAGCAGAAAAAGTACTGGGTAATTTATACGGGCACAACACCAGTGCTCAGAAAGTTTCTGAAATAGAAGATAGTCTTGCTCAGGATCACCATCAACCAAAACTGTCTGACGTTTTGGACAAGACCACCAAAAAAATTCGTCCTATTGTCTGGGTAGGAATTGGATTAGCAACATTTCAGCAACTGGTGGGTATTAATGTGGTTTTTTATTATGGCGCAGTTTTGTGGCAAGCCGCTGGGTTTTCTGAAGCCGATGCGCTGATGAACAATGTAATCAGTGGTGGAGTCAGCATTGGAGCGGTGTTTATCACTATGTTCCTGATAGATAAACTGGGACGTAAACCTTTTTTGATGATTGGCTCTCTTGGTATGGCGGTGACCTTGGGCACTATGGTGTACGTCTTTGCCAATTCAGGTATTGATGCAAATGGTGATCTGACCTTAGGTGATCAAGGAATAGTTGCCTTGGTGGCGGCCCTTGCGTATGTGTTCTTTTTTAACTTGTCCTGGGGGCCGGTGATGTGGGTTATGTTAGGCGAAATGTTTCCCAATCAGATTAGGGGCTCTGGACTGGCAATCGCAGGATTTGCGCAGTGGATAGCAAATTTCCTGATAACCTGGTCTTTCCCTGTTCTTCTCACGGGCATTGGACTCGCAGGTGCATATGGTTTCTATACCTTGGGTGCGTTGGTATCTGTCGTCTTTATAGCCATGTTTGTCCATGAAACCAAAGGTAAGGAATTGGAAGACATGTAGAACGTGACTTCAAGGGCTGAGCACGTTCAACTAGTAACTCCACAGATTTTCTCGATGCAGAGGGCAATTAATTGCCCTCTAATTTGGAATGCTGGTAGATCTCAGGTTTGCAGCTATTGGTCAAAAAACTATTAACAATAAAGTTTACGGCCTGCATCAACCCTATTCGATTCGACTATTCCGCTATAGCCAGTCTGTTAACTTGACGCCTAGTCCGAATCGTTGGATGTGCTGGTCATAATAAATCAGGCTTTCACCATAACCGTTAAAGTACTCCACATAACCACGTAGGTTCTTACTTAGTGGGAATGACCATCCGAGTCTCAAGGCACCTTTGTTATCGCTGCGCAGGTTATTGCGTAACAGAATATCGAGTTGATGGCCTCGGTCTATTTGCCAGAGCGCACCGATTTCACCATACCCTAGATACCTTTCTATATTGGGGTTGTCATCGCCTTCAGGGGAATTCGGGAATTCTTTTTCATCTTCTGGCAATCGCCACCATGTACGTAATCCCCAGGTAACATCACCTGTCACAAAGGCCAATCCACCTATTACACGGTTCCAGCTTCGGGATAATTGGCCCGCCTGACCATTGGATTGATGATTAAGTGAGATGTAGCTATTAGCCACAGGAATACCAAAAAAATTCCAGGGCTTTTTATAATTAAATATTAGCTCAGGTTCATAATTTGTTTCTCTGAAGGGGGCTGAAATATCGCTATTATAGGCTTGCCACCAACTGGTAGCCGTGAAGGCGAATTCCACATCAAAGTTGTCGCTGAGGAAATCCTCTATGGCAATATACTTGAGTGAAACCTGAAATTTGGCTTCAATATCGTCAAATTCTCTGCCTTGCAGTAGATCACCATAAGGTTCTGCGTTCGTTTCTGCATAGGTAACAGGCAAAACGTAATTGGGTTTGTGAGGCAAAATGGCAAAACGATTGGAAGACGCTTGTTTTTCCAATAAAATGCGTTCGCTTACCGCGGTTTTATCTCCAGTTTCACATTGTTCGCGCAACTGCTGAACAGTCGTGGCCGGCTTTGCTGTTTTCATTGCGTCAGCCATACAAGCAAACAGAACTTCATCATTACCTTGTTCTTGAGCCGCGACCGGAAAAACAACACCCAAAAACGAAATGATGATGAGTCTATTAATCTTCATTATTTTTTACTTGCCTTTTTGCCAGATGATTTGTTTTTAGCCTTTGATTTGTTGGCTTTTTGCAAACTGATTTGCGATGCCGACGCTTTGTTGCCTCTACCCTGGCGAGGGCGTTTGGACAAACTTTTCAGAAGGGATTCGCGATTACTGACTTCAAATCCGGGTTTAAATATTCGTCGTATTCGCGCTCCGATAAGATGCTCAATTCGGGATACCGTCTGTTCTTCTTCTCTGCTCACCAGAGAGATAGCTTGTCCGGATTTTCCGGCTCGGCCTGTTCGACCAATACGGTGAACATAGTCTTCAGGCAGATAAGGCAGGTTAAAATTCACTACACAATCCAGGTCCCGAATATCCAGACCTCTTGCTGCCACTTCCGTAGCAATAAGGACCTGAAGCTTTGCAGATTTAAAATCAGCTATGGCTCGGCGTCTCGCTCCCTGGCGTTTATCACCATGGCATACACCGGCGGGGATTTTTGCTGCTTTCAGCCCTGCCATAAGTCGATCTGCCTGATCTTTGGTACTGGTAAATACCAACACCTGAAACCAATTTTGTTCAGTCAAGAGTTTTTGAAACAGTTCAACCTTGCGCGCTTCTTCCACAGGATAGATGACGTGTTCGACGGTCTCTGCGGTGGTATTAATCGCATCGACTTTTATTTCCTGGTGGTTGCGTAAAATCTTGTGAGACAATTCATTTACGGCAGGGGAAGTCGTCGCAGAAAATAACATGGTTTGTCTGTCCTGCGCCGTCTCTGCCAGCAATGTCTGAACATCGGTAATGAAACCCATGTCGAGCATGCGGTCAGCTTCATCAAGCACTGAGAACTCAACATTAGCCAGACTGATATGCTTAAGAGAAAGATGTTCAAGCAGTCTACCTGGCGTTGCAATGATCATGTCAACGCCCTCCTTCAGTTTAGCTTTCTGTCCTCCCATTTTTACACCACCGTATAAAGCAACAATACTCAAAGAGGTGAATTGCGCATAACCACTGATGGTATCTGCCAGCTGCTCAGCTAGTTCGCGGGTGGGAGTGAGGATCACAGCTCGGGTGTTTCCCGGCAGTCTGTCTTTGGGTTTATCCAACATTTGTTGCAGTATGGGGAGCGCGAATGCTGCCGTTTTTCCTGTCCCCGTTTGGGCATTAACCAGCAGATCTTTGCCGCGCCTGGCTGGCACTATGGCTTGCTGCTGAACAGGCGTCATTTGGTCGTATCCACATGAATCAATTGCCTGCTGTAATTCTGCTGTTAATCCAAGTGACGAAAACTTCATAATGCTTCTGTTGCTCCAAATGTTAATGCCTGACATAAAATTGCGGGCGGAATATACCGTATTTTAGGTGAAAAGGTTAGCGATGCAGATGTTTTTGTGTACAGTTAACTCTGCCAAAGAACAAGTATAACGTACTGCAATAATCTTCTAACGTTAATTACGTCAATCAGGGATCCAAAAACATGACTCGACTCAGCAGGCTACTCTCAATCATAGCATTCAGCTTCGCTCTATTATGCTCCGCCAGTACAGCGGCGGAAGATCACTTTAAAGCAACAGATATTTTTGAGCTCGAATACGCACAGGATCCTCGAATTTCACCGGATGGAAAGCAGGTGGTCTACGTGCGTCGTTCGATGGATATCATGACAGATAGAGGGCGCGGAAGTCTTTGGATAGTAGACATTGAAGGCAAAAATCATCGTCCTGTACTGGCCGACAGAAACTCTTATTCCTCACCTCGCTGGTCGCCAGATGGAAAACGTTTGGCTTATATCTCTGCTGCTGAAGGTAGTCCTCAACTTTATGTACGTTGGATGGACAGAGGGCAAACGGCTCTGATCACCAATTTATCGGCTGCTCCGGGCGCTATCAGTTGGTCACCTGATGGTAAATGGTTGGCCTTCACCAAACAGGTTAAGGCTTCACAATCTCCACTGGTTAGTGCTCCGGCTAAACCTGAAGGCGCAAATTGGGCTCCACAAGTGAAAATGATCGATCAGTTGATCTATCGGGCTGACGGAGCAGGCTTTCTCGAAGTGGGTTATTCCCACGTGTTTATTGTATCGTCAGAAGGTGGAACTGCCCGGCAGATTACCAAAGGGGACTTCAACCACAACGGACCTCTTTCCTGGACTCCTGATAGTAAAAAAATAGCCTTTAGTACAAATCGACAAGACGATTGGCAATACCAGGCCCTCGAAAGTGATATCTATCTGGTGTCCATCGATGAAGGCACACTTACCAGATTGACCGAGCGGGTTGGGCCTGACAATGAAGCCATTATCTCCCCCAACGGCAAGCGTATAGCGTTTACTGGTTTCGACGATAAAGTCCAGGGGTATCAGGTCGCCAGATTGTATATGATGAATATCGATGGCTCTGAGCCAACAGTGTTGACCGCCGACCTGGATCGGTCGGTTCAGGGGCCCATGTGGGCGGGCAACAACAGGCTGTTTTTTCAATACGATGACAGAGGCGTCACAAAACTTGCTTCCTCTAACCTCAAAGGCGGTGTCTCGGATGTGGCTGAAAACTTGGGCGGGACAACCTTAGGCAGACCTTATACTAGCGGCAGTTTTACAGTTTCAGAAAGTGGTACTTTTGCGCTCACTACCAATACGCCAGGACGGCCTGCCGACCTGGCAATAGGGAAGCGTGCCAAAGTCAGAGTTCTGACCCAGTTAAATGCTGACCTGCTGGATCACAAAGAGATGGCCCAGATTGAAGAAATTAGCTGGAAGTCGAGTTTTGACAATCGGGAAATCCAAGGCTGGATTGCAAAGCCACCAGGTTTCGACCCAGAACAGAAATACCCCTTTATATTGGAAATTCACGGTGGACCTTTCGCAGCATACGGGCCTAACTTCTCAGCCGAGGTTCAACGCTACGCGGCAGAGGGCTACGTGGTACTTTACGCTAACCCCAGGGGGAGCTCCAGTTATGGGGAAGAATTCGGGAACCTGATTCATCATGCCTACCCGGGCAACGACTATGAAGATCTTATGTCGGGTGTGGATGCAGTGATTGAACAGGGTTACATTGACAAAGAAAACCTATTTGTCACTGGAGGTTCGGGCGGCGGTGTTCTGACCGCATGGATTGTGGGCAAAACAGACCGATTTAAAGCTGCAGTAGTAGCAAAACCTGTCATCAATATGGGCAGCTTTGTTTTAACCTCTGATTTCGTGAACTATTTTTATAAGTACTGGTTTAATGCCTACCCCTGGGAAGACCCTGAGGCATATTGGAAGCGTTCACCTTTGTCACTAGTTGGTAATGTCAGCACACCCACTATGTTGCTTACTGGCGAAGCAGACCATCGAACACCCATATCAGAAACCGAACAGTATTACGTAGCGCTGAAGCTTCGCAAAATTGATACAGTGATGATCAGAGTGCCCGAAGCGCCACATGGAATTGCTGGGAGGCCGTCCAATCTGATTGCCAAAATAGACAATATTCTAGCTTGGTTTAAACGTTATCGTAGCGACAATCTATCAGCAGAAATATCAGAATGAATGACGCAGAACGACTAAAAGCCCTATTGGAAACCCTGCAAAAACAGTCAGGGTTAGATGCTGAAACTTATGCGTCTATAGAACGCAAACTTAAACGTGCGAGTCAGCCCCCTGGGCTGGATGAACAGGGCAAAACCAAAGTGATATTATATGATGCCAAATCCTACGATATGGCCTCATTTGAGCGACAGAACTCGGGACAATTCAATTTTAAAGCCTTGGATTGTGCGCTGGATTCACATACTGCCGAGTTGGCCAAAGGATTCAGCGTTGTATGCATTTTTGTTAATGACTGTTGTGATGAAAGCACAGTGAAAAGGTTAGCGGAAATGGGAGTGAAGCTGATTGCTCTGAGATGTGCTGGCTACAACAATGTTAATTTGGATGCATGTCAACGCTATGGCATAGACGTGGTCAGAGTTCCTGCCTATTCACCCCATGCTGTTGCAGAGCATACTATTGCGCTTATCATGATGTTGAATCGCAAGCTTCATCGTGCATACATCCGAAACAGTACCGGTCAATTCTTACTTGAGGGGTTGGTTGGATTCGACATGTTTGGCAAAACTGTGGGCGTTATCGGTACCGGCAAAATAGGTCGATGTTTAATTGACATATTGGGAGGATTTGGTTGCAAAGTTCTGGCGTTTGATAAATATCCTGATGAAAATGTCGGGAATTTAGCCCACGTTGAATATACGGATATGCTGACGCTGGAGCGCGAATCTGACATTATCAGCCTGCACACGCCTTTAACACCCGAAACGCATTATCTTATAAGTGAGGAATCTATCGCCAACATGAAAGACGGCGCGATGATTATCAATACCAGTCGTGGCGCGTTGTTGGACACCAAGGCCCTGATCGCAGGATTGAAGTCAGGTAAAATAGGTTCTGCCGGCCTGGACGTATACGAAGAAGAGGCCGACATATTTTTTCATGATATTTCGGGTGAAATATTGAGTGATGATGTGTTTGCCAGATTGTTGACATTCAACAATGTCGTTATTACCTCCCATCAGGCTTTTCTGACGGATGAGGCGTTATCAAATATTGCTGAAACAACGCTGTTAAACATTAACGAATTTGTCGCCGGAAAACGTGGTGAAAACCTGACCAACCGGGTTGATAGTGCTTGCTAATTTTGTTGAAACTCTGCATGTATTTCCAATTCAATATCATCCCCGACTGTGGGAATAAAGGTATCCAGGCCAAATTCAGACCGTTTAAAAGCTGCACTTGCTGAAAACCCGATTGTATATTTATTGGTGAGCAGATTATTTGCTGCGCCGTTGACAGTGACGTCAACGTAAATGGTTTTTGTCACCCCAAGAAATGTCAATTCACCTTCAAAACGGAGTTGCTCCGGAGATATTTGTTCAGCAGCGACAGTTTTGAAATGGGCTTTAGGATGCTGCTTAGTAGACAGCCAGAAACTGCCATTCAATGCCCGCTCAAACTTATCGTTATTGACGTCAACACTGGTCATGTCAACGATGGCTTCCAGGCTGGATTGGGTGATGTCCTCAGGCACATAATTGAGGTTGGCATCGAATGTATTAAAACGGCCGACAAATTTGGAAAACCCCATATGATCAATTTTGAACAGCAATACTGCATGTTCTGGATCCAGACTGTAATTTCCTGATTCGATTTGAGTGATGGTACGTTGTAAATCTGGTTTTAACCAGGCAGCGCAGCCGCTGAGAACCAGCACAAGCAAAAAGGGAGTAATGCGAAATAAAAGATTTGTAAATGACATAATTAAATTCTGTAATGGCCTGACATATTGATTGTGCCAATCTATATTGGCTAGTTGAGAGAGTATACGCCAGCCCGATGAAAACAGTTGCAGGGGCTCACAAACAATTCAAATATCGCTTGAAGTAGTGACATCTGCATCATGTGAGGTACTTTCTTGATTAGGAAGTGTCTGAAGATAACGTCAACTGACTTACTATTAATCCGCGAAGGAAAAATTTCTGATGAGAGCCATTGTGTTTCGTATCCCTTTTCTATTGCTTCTGATCACCTTATCTGGTGTGACAATGGCAAAACAGTTCAACGTTTTGCTTTTTACCAAAACCGTGGGTTGGCATCATAAGTCCATTAATGCAGGTGTCACTGCGTTTGAAAAAATGGCGCTGAATCACCACTTTTCTCTGGATTGGCAGGAAGATGCTAACTTAATTAACGACGAAAATCTGGCCCGGTTTGATGTAGTAGTGTTCTTACAAACCACGGGCGACGTGCTGAACAGCACACAGCAGAAAGCCTTGGAAAAATTTATTAAGTCGGGCAAAGGGTTTGTTGGGATCCATAGTGCCGCAGATACGGAATATGATTGGCCTTGGTATGGTGAAATGATTGGCCATCGCTTTGTAATACATCCTGTCATTCAAACTGCCAAATTGAGTGTGATTAACCGTCAATTTCCGGGACTGGAGTATTTTCCCGATCAGCTATTGTGGACCGAAGAGTGGTATGAATACGGACCGGCGTTAAGTGACAATCTGACATACATCATGTCTGTGGATGAATCTACTTATGATCCCAAAGCTGATTGGGGTAGGGTTAAAGGACAGGGTATGGGTAAATTCCATCCGATCGCCTGGTTCCAGAAGTTTGACGGAGGAAGAGCTTTTTATACGGGGCTGGGACATATGCCTGCCACCTATGAAAATAAAAACTTTATCGAACATATCTTTGGTGGACTTTATTGGGCTGCAACAGGGATAAATACCTCGCAGTAATAGTCTATTGAGCGAGGCTATTGGCGGTGAGAAAAGACGCTACGCCATATTGATTGATGGCTTTTTGTGCCGCTTGCGACAAGTTATTGTTTTCCAATATCAATAGTTTCCGGTTATAAAAATTATGCTTAGTCATTATGCCTTGATAGTACTTTTGGAACAGGCTTTGGAACTCACCACTTTCCAAAGCTTTATTTAAGCCAAGCTCAAGTCTGGTTTCTATTCTGCTTTCCTTCTTACTCACAAATACAAAATCAGCGTTCGGGTAAACCAGAGCAAGGCTGGGCTCGGCCGCAAAATTTTGCCCTGTATGTTGTTCCATTTCCATATCCAGTTCGCTGATACTGCGAGGAAGACAGTCAAACCTGTCTTTTTCCAACATCTCAAACAGATTCTGATACAAAGGAGAGCTCAATACACGTAGGCCGTTTGATTCATATACCTGCTTGTCTGGCCAATGTGTACCAACACCTAACATGATATTCCGTTTTGAGAAATCCTTAAGCACGTTTATGCCGTTGAAATTTATTTTTCCATTGTTGATTAGGCAGACTCTGAATCCAAGCAAGCCTCTGTCAACCGGAATGTAAATCGGCTGATGTTGTTTTTCTCGCTCAAGACTGGCGGCGGCAATGGCTACATTTACCAAACCTCCAATATCCAGATCTGCAAATACACGGCCTTGTTCCAGGGGCACCGAACGGACGATTTCAAATTTACCAAATTCCTTTTGACTCAGTCTAAGGGCCATATGAATGACATCAAGAAGATAAGCTTTGTCGTAGTTACGATCCCAGAGGATTACTCGGTCTGTGTCTTCAGCATTAGTCGGGACGCTGAGAAAGAACAGTATTAATGTGAAATATAAACTTCTCATCGAATATTCGTGACCCGATTGAAACTGGCCAATCCATATTGATTCAGTGCTTTAAAAGCGGGCTCACTGATAAAAGGATTTTGCATAATGATGAGGTGCCTGAAATAGAAATTCATATCAATAAGTGATTGACCATAATGTTTGTCGATCAGGGCTTCAAAACTGCCATCTTCCATCGCCAATTGCAGACCGTAAGTAAGTTTAGCATGTAGCTCAGGGGCTGAATTAGAAACATAAATAATATCAGCCAAGGGGTAAATAAAACCAACTGATGATTCAATTATTACTTCCGGGCTGAGTACGTTTTCCTGCCCTATTTCAGCCACACTTCTACTATAGCAATCGATTTGTTCATCTAGCAAAGCGTCAAAAATCAGATCCGTTGAGGTAAATGCGCTGACACTAACGTGATTGGCTTGCATTATTTGGGTGTCAGGCCAACCAACACCTAAGCCAATTTTCAATTGTTTGTCAACGAGGTCTTGCTTGTCGCCAAGTGAAGCAAATTCGTTTTGGTGGTCCTGATGAATAAAGCAGACTCTGAATCCTAATAGACCGCGATCCAGCGGGATGTAGATAGGCAAGGTTTGTGTTTCTAATGGTGCATTAACGGCCGATACTAAAACATCCAGGTTTTCACCCTCTATCAATGCATCAAAAGCCTGGTTGTGGCCATTGAACTTGGCCTCAATGATGTGCAGATCTTGATTGGACAAGCCGGATTTTTCCAGCGCCAATAACACAAAATCCATAGTTTGTGGTCGAATAGCGTTGGCATGCCATACTTTGATAGCTAGCTTAGATTCTTCTGCCGTAACGCCAACAGAAATACCCATAAGCGAAATTGCGAACAGGAAGCTTGATGCAATTGATTGAACTATACGCCGCATACAACCTTTCTCAAAAATCTGACAGTCGTCCCTCTGCCACTGGAGTTTTTCACGTTACCATGATTCTCACTGAATTCCAGCATCAAATCAGAATTGGAGTTGGTTTCATAAATTATAGTGTGCTTGCTTTTTGTTCTGCCCCCCTTATTATCGTATTAAATTGAATCATTCAGAATTTATGTGAAAACCCTGACCTTTCTTATTTTACTGTTAAGCACATTTGCGCATGCCAATAAAGGCAATTTGACTATTTATGTTGATAACAGTTACCCCCCTTTTAGCTATGTGCAAGATGGCGTACTCAAAGGCATCTATCCCGCCCTACTGAAAGAGATTCGACAAGCAGAAGGCGCGCTGGCATTTGAGGTATCGCCGATTAATTGGCAAGCAGGGAAAAACAAGCTAAGAAACAGTGCCGCTGCGGCAATCTTAGGAGTATATTACGAAGTACAGGGACACGAGTTTTTAAAATCATATTCTGTTCCGGTTTACACGGAAGAAGTTGTATTGATATGCGCCAAAGATCGTGTGGATGCATCTGTGTCACAATGGCCGCAAGATTTTAAAGGTAAATTGGTGGCCAATGTTGCAGGCTACAATGGATGGCTAAGGAACAATGTCAGAAGTGATGAGAACACCCAGTTCGTCAATTTTCTTGAAGTGCCTGATACAGGAACCGCGCTTAAAATGGTTGTGAAAGGCAGATTGGATTGTGCCTTGTTTGAACGTCATGCATATGAATACTCATTGAGCCTGGCTCAACAGGATGGTACCTACGCTCCTGGCAAAGACCACCAACCTTTTATAGCCGCCAGAATCAGCCAGGAGACAGCACACATGGGTTACCCCAGTTCCACCAACGATTGCAAAGACAAGCCAGAATGCGCATTTTCTGTCTGGTTTGATCAACAAGTTAAGTTGCTTCAATCAAGTGGCAAAATGGCTGATATTGTCAGGCGTCAAATGTCTGGCCAAAATAAATGATTAACTATCTCTAGCTTGTCTGTTGTTTTCGACCTTGTTCCTCAGTTTTAGAACTATTCACCACGAAGCAGCACAGTCAATCTGCTGGTTGCAATTGATACTGTGAACGCAACAGTATCTGGTGAACTTAACCAAAGGGCTATCGGATATAATTTACTAGCGTAAATCTGACATGATTGCGCCATTGGAGATTGCACAATGAAACCGCTATCATGATTTTTTGGCTCTAGAAAGATAGGATGCTGTTTGAACAAGTATTTCTGGTTACTTGTCGTTTTGCTGTTTACTGGCGCCAGTGCACAGCCTGTTGATGATGAAGTATCATTGGCTGAGCAATTACTTAATCAATCCCCAAAAAAGTCCTTAACGCTGATAGCGCAAATAAAATCCTCTTCAGTGCTCTCTATAGAGCAACAACTCAAAGTACAGGATATGCTGGTAGAGGCACACAGAAGTCTGGGCAACATTGCCTTGGCAAACGAAGAATTGCAGGCACTAAAGACCTTAGCGGAATCATCGGATACTGAGTTTTATCAGGCCAGGGGGCATCGGCATCAGGCAGAATTGTTTTACTCTGCCGGAGAATACGCAAAAGCGGAAAAAGCTCATCGTCAGGCGCTATCAATATTCACAACTATTGGTCACGACAGGCAAATTGCTACAGTAACTTTGCGTCTGAGTGCGGCCTTACGCACACAGGGGCAATACCACGAGGCAATCCGAATCGCACAACAAGCGTTCAATTATTTTGATGAAAATCAGGATGTTGACGGCATAGCCTCGACTTATAGCGCCATTGGTTTGGCCCACGAGTTTTTAGGAAACTATACCCAGGCGCTCAGCGCGCTGCATAAAAGTCTGGCCCTTTCTATGCAGCTGGAAGATACCAATGGCATCGCCGATTCCTTATACAACATCGCAACAATATACCTCGAAACAGATGATTTGGCAGAAGCTAGAAAGTACTTTACTCAAGCGTTGGAAACGGATTCAGCTAGTGGACATAAAGGAGATGTTGCTTACGACTATATTCGTCTGGCAGAACTGGAGCTTAAGGCTGGGAATATTGAAACCGGACGACAGCACGGGGTGGCTGCTTATCAGCTGTTCGAAGAATTGGATTCTGCGCGCAATCAAGGCTGGGCCAGAATAATTCAAGGTCAAATAGAAGGGGCTGATGAACAGTATCTGATTGCCAGACAGTTTTTGCAGGAAGGGATCGCGTTGGCTGAACTGTCAAAAGACCAGATGTTGGTCACCCGCGGCACTATGCACCTCGCTGAAAATGCTTTTCAGGAAACGAACTACGATGAGGCACTGAAACTTATCGGTTTGGTTGAAAATGAAGCTACTGGTCGCGATAACGCTGAGCAGGTAGAGTTTTTACTGGAAACTAAGGTCAAAACCTTTGTTGCCAAAGATTCTTTTAAAGATGCATTCAATTCATTGTCGGCATTAAGAGAATATCAAGCCAAACGGAAACGTGAACTTCAGGTTGAGACAATAGAGCGTTTGCAGCACGATATAGCCAGCCAGGCGAAAGATCACGAAATAGCACTATTGGAAAAAGATAAAATGTTGGCGCAAGCAAGCGCTGAAAAAGCTAAGTTTATGCGCAACAGCGGTATTGCCGGTGTGGGCATGTTGCTGGTGTTGATGACCATTTTGGCCTTAAAAGAGCGGGAAAAACGTAAATTGGCAAAAGTAGAACAACAGCTGCTGCAAGAGACTGCCAAGCAAAAAGATGCGCTGCTGGCCGATGTATCCCATGAGCTTCGTACTCCTTTGACAATACTCAAGCTGCACATCGAGTGTCTGGAGCATGATTTGTCAGAAAACCCCAAAGAAACCTACCTTACTCTCAACAATAAAATCGCAGAGCTCAACAAACTGATTGACGATATTTACCAACTGACTCAATCAGATAATGGCGCGCTAGATCTGCATTGTGAAGCAATATCACCAGCGGCATTGCTAGAGCAAGTCGTTAATCAACATCGTCCTTTTGCTGAGAAAACCGGGCTGACTCTGACACTGGATGCAGATATCCCAGCACCGGTAACTGTAGAGATGGATGCACTTCGAATAGAACAGGTGATTACAAACCTACTCTCAAATAGCGTGGCCTACACGGATAGCCCGGGCAACATTCTCCTCAAATCTCGAATCATGAATGGACATTGGCAGGTAGAGGTATTGGACAGTGCTCCGGCCGTTGGTGAGCAAGATTGGGACAGGCTATTTGACCGCTTGTATAGATGTGAAAGTTCAAGATCGAGGCGGACAGGTGGTTCAGGGTTAGGACTCTCTATTGCCAAAAGTTTAGTAGAAGCTCACGGGGGAAGTATTAAAGTCTTCCCCAGCGACTTGGGCGGCGTTAGGGTGGCTTTTTCCATTCCTGTAAATAGTAAGCAAGGAAACTAGTTGATGTCTTGCGTTAGCGTTGGTCAATATGTGGGGCCGGTGAACGACTTTACTTCAAGCTATGCCTCTATAATGCCCTGAGCCACTCGTCAACCATTTTTATCCAAGTAAAGGCGAATTTCTTTCCTTTAAGACTTTTAAATACT
>CANLWS010000017.1 GCA_947494925.1 uncultured Alteromonadaceae bacterium | reverse complement strand
GGATTAACACCAAATGAATCGGAAAAGCGTTACTGGAATAACTATAAACCCGTGGCCAATATTACTTGACCACTACAGTCCAATAAATTTCTGAATATTTTTGTGCTATGACTATCCGAAGAATGTGCGACCAAGGAATTGACTATTGCTTGAGTCTTCCTTTTGTTACGCAGATCTATATGACTTTCAAACGAATTTGTATCCAAAATATAATTGTAGTTATCCCCAGCCAATAATATTTGGTCGCCGTTAAGCTTGGTCGACGCAGTGATTTCAAAATCAGTATCTAATACCCCGTCTTGTGGTCCTAACAAGTAGCTAAAGCTCTTAGCATGATCATATCTAACCATTCCTTTATTCGTTAAAATCCAATAAAAACCATTTGAATCTTGAACCATATCTCTTATGTACAAAGAATTAGCAGTATGCTGGCTGTCAATGTAAGTAACAGTTTTTAGGGATGTATTTAGATAACCTAAACCGTTTCCGTTAGTGCACAACCATAAAACTCCGCGGTTGTCTTCATATAAACATAAAACAACAAGCTCTTTGCCGTCTTCATTCACAAACCAACGATTTACCTCAATGTCATTTTTGAGTTCAACTACACCTTTTTTCCTGGTTGCTAAAAATATGTTTCCGGAAGAATGCCTCTTAACGGCATCAACTAACACATTATCTAACACCGGATTAAATCCGTTATGCAAATCACCTTTAAATAATCCAAACTTAGTAGGGCCAACGATTCCAATGTATATATCTTCTCCTATTTGTTCCATTCCGTATATTTGAGAAGTGATTGGATCAGGTAGGCGTAAACGTCTGTGATCGAAGAAAGCAAGGTTTCTATTCACTAAATCCAAAATAGCTAATCCTTTGCTTTCTATAGACATTAGTAATCTTGAGTCTTTGGTTTTAATCAAAGTATCTACATAGCCTACGCCCTTTATTAATAGCTCCGTCGTTGATTCAGTAGTGTCGTACGAATACAAATTATTGTTGTCGGAAAAAACTAGAACTCTATCGTTTACAAGTAAAGATGACGCAATATTCCCTGCAAAGTTACTGTTATCTAATTTCAAATAAGAGAAACCTTCTGATAACACGGAAAAAGGAATGAGCCCATGTAAATTCGAAAACAATAACAATTCTTTTGCAGGCCCCTCTACTAGCTCACTGATACTCCCCAATTTATCAGCGATTAAGAGTGGATTTTTATCTTCTGCCCTCTCAAAGATATTTTCGGATTTGTTAAAAAGGTAAAGTACATCGGAGGCATACCAAATATTACCTGACGAGTCTTCAAAAATTTTTTCCGTCCTTCCTGAACCTTTATTTCCAGACAGATTGATTTTTTTCGAAATCTGACGCTCCTCATTTACACGATAAATTCCAAGTTCAGAAGCAACCCAAATATTACGGCTTGAGTCGATAAACAATTCAGATACAAGAGCTCCCTGGATTTCATATTTTTGAGATATATTTATAAGGCTATTTTTAGTTACATCTAACTTCAATACTCCAACATTTGGTTTAGATAACCAAATATTGTTATCAGCATCCACTGCAATATCTATGATGTTAGGTTCTGAGTTAACATCACTTAAGTCACTCTTAAATAGGGTAGAAGTATTAAAGTTAATAATATTAACTAGCTTAATGCCGTCATCACAATTAATTAATATGGAGTTATGTGTATACGGAACTACTTTGTTACAGCTCTTAGAATTTCCCAAATGTGAGAAGTCGATCTCCTTGAAATGACTAGACTGTATGTCATAAATGAGCACACCGTCTTCGCGAGAGGCTATCCAGAGCTGGTCCTGTTTGTCCTCATATAAGCCCCATATATCCCTGCTTTCAATACCCGCCGGCAATGTAACTGAGGATGCCTTATTACCGGCGAGATAAAATAATCCATTTTCGCCACTCATCCATATTTTATTTGGTCCCTTATGGGCAGCGTAAATTAGCCCAGAATATTCATTCTTATTATTGTTTAGTAGTGCTAAATAGTCGGTTAAAGCGTCCGCTTGAACTCCAGTACTAAGAAAACTCAATATTATAATTAGATATTTTTTGGTAGACATTCAAATTTGTCCTAATTTTCAAATATACTGGCTCAATTATTAAAGTATCCAAACAATTGACATCCAAAATAGACCTATAATTTTGATACCACGAAACAATACGTTCTTGCAATCGGAGAAAAAGATGAAGAGTAATAAGGTTGAACGTTCAAAAGAAATAAGGGAATTGAGTTCATTTGAACTTATTCAGGTAACCGGAGGGAGTGCATCTTTGAGCTTCAACTCCAGCCAAGAAGTCATTGAACGTGACGTCAGGACTATGAAGGGTGATCTAATCCCGCATAAACCCAGAATTCCGCCTGTTGGAAGTCTAATTGCAGACTAATAAACTACGCTTATAAGTACGCTATAATAGAAATTATTCTGAATTCAATAACGATGTTGATAGCCTGATAGGGATTGAAATATCTGAGCTAAATCGAAGGTAGTCTGAAGCTATTAATCTATATTGAATATTGAATAGTCAATGTGTATAAAGCGCGACTTCGCGCTAAAGAGGAAAATGGTGCCGACTGCCGGAGTCGAACTGGCGACCTACTGATTACAAGTCAGTTGCTCTACCAACTGAGCTAAGTCGGCACACTGGGTGACGCTACTTTCGGGTTGTTGGTAAGCAGTTTGATGCTGCTGTCCCCGAAAGCGAGGCGCTATTTTAGGGTCTCAAATATTTTTGTCAACTTTTTATTTTTGCTAATTTATCGGCCTCGTCCAACAGCTTGGGAAAATGCTCTACTGGCAGGTATTTAGCCAGTGTTGTCATCAATTCTGCCAGGCCTGCAAAGTCATCTGCGGTGATATTTATGTGACCCATTTTGCGTTTGGGTCTGACGGTTTTACCGTACCAGTGCAGGTGACAGCCTGGAATGCTGAGTAAATCTGTTGAGAACTCGCTGCAGCCAATAATATTGATCATGGCACTTTCTGTTTTGCACTGGGTATTGCCCAGCGGTAAACCGCAGACAGCGCGCAGGTGGTTTTCGAACTGACAGGTATCGGTGCCCTGCATGCTCCAGTGACCTGAGTTGTGCACCCGTGGGGCGATTTCATTCACCAGCAGGTTGTTGCCTACCTGGAAAAACTCCACCGCCAACACGCCCACATAATCCAAGGCATCAGCAAGCTTAGTGAAGGCGTCTTGCGCTTGTTTATCTAGTTCGTGAGTGACATCAGGAGCGGGCGCCACTGATACGTGCAATTGCCCTTCGTGATGGAGGTTTTCAGCCAGCGGGTAGAAACGCGTTTCACCGTTTTTGCCGCGCACGCCTACTAAGGATAGTTCGCGCTCGAATCGGGTCAGGGTTTCAACAATAAGCGGGACTCTTTTCAGATCCAGCTGACTCAAAGATTTGTTCAGCGCTGGCAGATTCTGTTTGCCGTCCAGACGCCATTGGCCGTAACCATCGTATCCATCGCGGCTGGCTTTAATAATCAACTGGTCGCCAAGTGATTCTATCGCTGCCGGTAGCTGGTCTATGTGATTGACAATCTTATGTGCACAGTTGGGGATAGCCAGTTTATCCAACAAGGTTTTTTCACGAACTCTGTCTGCGCCGGTGAGTATGGCTTCAATACCGGGCATCAGTTTGCCACTTAGCTCTGCCTGTTCCAGCAAAGACTCGGGGACATGTTCAAATTCCACCGACAGGGCATCTGCCCAATCAATCGCCTGGTCCAGGCTGTGTTCTGAGGGACGTTTTGAAATTGGGTCAACCACCGTATTGGTGTTTACATCCACAGCCTGAACATCTATACCCAGCGGACAACCCGCCAGATACATCATGCGCGCCAGTTGACCTGAACCGTAAATCAGTACCTTCATTCAGGTAGCTCCAGCTCAGCAGACGCCAGCACTTTGTCTGTTTGTTCCTGGCGGAACTGCTTGATTGCGGCGCTCACTGCCGGATCCTGTAAGGCGACTACCTGCGCTGCGAGCAAGCCGGCATTGGCAGCCCCTGCTTCACCGATGGCCAGTGTGCCCACTGCAACACCCTTAGGCATTTGCACAATGGACAGCAAGGAATCTAATCCGCTTAGCTGACTTGAACGCACTGGTACACCAAATACCGGTAGGTGAGTGTGCGCGGCTATCATGCCGGGCAGATGAGCTGCGCCCCCTGCTCCACCAATAATGACATCATAACCTTTGTCTGCAGCAGATTCGGCAAACTCAGTTAACAGCTTTGGAGTTCGGTGCGCCGAGACAACTTTGGCATCAAAATCCACGCCCAGGTTTTTCAGCATGATGGCTGCCTGTTGCATCGTTGGCCAGTCTGATGTTGACCCCATAACAATCGCCACTTTTGGCATAACGGCTCCTGATAAATAGCCTGTAAGCAACATTGTCAGCTGCTCACAAAAATTCATTAGTAACTGGGCTGATCCTGCTAGCCAGAATCACAACCTGCGAATGAGGTATTCCCAAGATCCAGAGTCACCTGACTCCTTTTACCTTTTTCTGCACATGCTCCAGACTGCGGACTCAACTACAACCGAAATCAGCATGGGCTGAAAATTGGACGCAGATTGTAGCTCATATCCTGCACAAGCCCAAACTCTCTGATGGTTTTTATCTGCAATTGCCGCTGAAAAACTACAAATGAGTGAACTTTTTTCATAGATTATTGTATATATAGTTTACATTTACTTTTATTAATATCTATAATTGGTGCCATGCTTACTTTCAGATTATTACAGGTCTACCGACAGGTAGTGGATAGCGGATCTATCACTGCTGCCTCTGATCAGCTGGCACTCAGTCAGCCGACGGTGTCGTTGCAGCTGAAAAAACTCAGCAAAGAACTCGACGTCTCTTTGTTCGAAATTCATCACGGCAAAATGCTTCTGACCGAGGCAGGAAAAGCCTTGTATCGTTGCGCGCAGGAAGTGCTGTCTTCTCAGCAGAAGCTGCATACCCAAATTGAAGCGCTGCGAGGCGTTGAAGTGGGAACGTTAAAAATCGCTGTGGTAACAACGGCCAAATATGTTGTACCCCCCTTGTTAGCGGATTTCGTGCGCTCTCACCCTAAACTGGATATTGAACTGAAGATAGGCAACCGCGCGCAGATTATCGAACGCCTCAGACAAAATATGGATGATTTATATATTTTCAGTCATCCGCCTCGAGATTTAAATATTACCTGTCAGCCTTTTGATCGCAATATCATCAGCGTTATCGCCCCCGCCAACTATGAAGGCCGTGACAACTGCAGTCTGACTGAAATAAACGATGAACGCTTTTTAATGCGTGAGCAGGGTTCCGGCACACAATTGACGATTCAGCAGTATTGCGACAGACACCAGGTGGAACTGAGAAACACCATGTTGGTGGAAAGCAATGAAGCGATCAAAATTTCTGTTGCTTCCGGTCTCGGACTCGCTATTCTGTCAGAACATACATTGGCTCAATTCGATGACACGCAAATTAAACGCCTGAATATCAAAGATTTTCCTCTTCACGCATATTGGCAGGCAGTGACCTCAAATAGCCGCCCCAAAAGCCTGGTGTGCGATGCTTTTCTTGCCTTTTTGGAAGCCCAAAGCGGATTAAATTTGATTGGCGAAAACAAAATAGAACACAAGGAACTATGTAATGATTCATGACTTTCTAAAAAAGGAATCTGCTGCGGGGATTATATTGATGTTTTCCGCAGTATTGGCCCTGATTGTCGCCAATTCGCCAGTTTCCTGGATCTATGATCAATTAATTGAATTACCTGTTGTGGTACAAATCGGCACACTTGCCATCGATAAGCCACTTTTACTATGGATCAATGACGGCCTGATGGCGGTGTTCTTTTTCCTGGTTGGCCTGGAACTCAAACGTGAACTGCGCGAAGGGGAGCTGTCCAATCCGGCTAACATAGTATTGCCTGCTGCCGGTGCCGTAGGCGGAATGCTTTTCCCTGCGGCTATTTATGTGTATTTCACATGGGGCGACCCGATTGCACTGTCTGGTTGGGCAATCCCGGCTGCCACAGATATCGCTTTTGCCTTGGGGATCCTGGCGCTACTGGGGAGCCGAATTCCCATTAGTCTGAAAGTCTTCCTGGTCACTTTAGCGATTATTGATGATATTGGTGCAATCTTGATTATTGCATTGTTCTATTCCGAAAATATTTCCGCCAGCCCACTGATAGTGGCCGCATTTTGTCTGGCCTTCCTCACCTATTTAAATCGTACCAATGTGCAGTCTGTTCCCTCATATATTCTGGTGGGTGTGGTACTGTGGGTAGCAATGCTCAAATCTGGCGTTCATGCCACGTTAGCCGGAGTAATGTTGGCATTCTTTATTCCCATGCGTGATCCAGATAACCCACAACGCTCCGCGGTCACTGAACTGGAACACAGCCTACACCCATCAGTTAGTTTTGTGATTTTACCCATCTTTGCCTTTGCCAATTCAGGAATTGATATGGGTAGCATCAACGCAGAATCCATTATGCACCCTGTCACCATGGGCATATTCCTTGGCTTATTTGTGGGTAAGCAAATCGGCGTATTTTTGTGCAGCTGGCTAGCAATAAAAGTCGGATGGACACGTTTACCTGACGACATTAACTGGATGCAGCTGTACGGGTGTTCAGCGCTATGCGGTGTTGGCTTCACCATGAGTTTGTTTATAGGCTCTCTGGCTTTCGAAGAAACAGGTACCAACCTGATCTTCGACGAACGCCTTGGCATTCTGGCCGGTTCTATTGCATCTGCGGTTCTGGGATACCTGGTGCTACGAGCCTTCAGCAAAAAGGCCGAGGCCCGAGAGGCAGTGTGAGATGACGGTGAACAAGGTTTCCTTGTTCACCGGTTTTGCTATATGTTCATTCATACCGGCGTCCAGACAGAGTTGCCGGTCCTCCGAATAGGCATTTGCGGTCAATGCAATTATTGGTAACCTGCCTTTGTCATCTGCTAGTAAGCGAATCGCTTTGGTGGCATCAAAACCATCCATAACCGGCATCTGGCAATCCATCAGAACCAGGTCAAAATTATGTTTTTGAACCGCCTCAAGCGCCTGTTTACCATCAGCCACACGAATACAGCGCACATTTCGTTCCGATGTATTAAGCATATCCAGCAGAATTTCAGCATTAATATCGTTGTCTTCAGCCAGCAGAATTTTAAGGTTTTGCGGTAAACTAGCGGATTGTTGTTGCTCGGGTTGTGGTTTCCGCGCCAGTCGCATTGGTAGTTTCAACGACAAGGTCGTTCCTACCCCTACTTCGCTGTCGAGGCTAAGTTGACCTCCCATTATGTTTGCCAACCCCTGACTGATAGCCAATCCTAATCCAGTTCCCCCATAATTTCGCGTAGTCGACAAATCGGCCTGGGCAAATTCTTCGAACACCTGTTTTTTATGTTTTTCATCTATACCAATTCCGCTGTCTTTGACGCTTAACAATAAATTTCCGCGGTGATACCTGACATCCACTTTAACGAACCCTTGCTCAGTAAATTTAATTGCATTGCTTAGCAGGTTATTCAAAATCTGATTCAGTTTGGTGCTGTCACCGTTTACAAAGTTGGGAATGTCTTCTGCAATTACTAAGGATAACTCAATATGCTTTTGTTGCGCTGAGTATCGGTGCAGCTCCACACAATTCGTTAGTTGATCGGCTAGGTTGAAAACGGTTGCTTCCACCGTCATTTTACCCGACTCAATTTTTGACCAATCCAGTATCCCGTTAAGAATATCCATTAAGGCTTTGGCCGATTGCTGAATGACATCCAGCCTGCGTCGACTTTTATCGTCAAGGTCGGCATGCTGCAAATTCTGGCAGGCGCCAAGTATTCCATTCATCGGTGTACGAATTTCGTGTGACATGTTAGCCAGAAAACGCGATTTAGCTTCACTTGCCTGATTGGCCTGTTTGAGCGCAATCTCTAGAGAAGAAGTTTTTTCTGTGACCCGTTGTTCGAGCGAGCTGTTCAGTTGGGTCAGTTCAGTATTGAGCTTCTCCTGTTTAACATTGGCATGGTTCAACTGCCCGAATAGCTGCACCAGCCGCAGACGTAGTTGATCAAACCCGGCGTCCAGCTTGGCGATTTCCTCCAGATATTGCTTGCTTCTGAACTGAATATTTTCAAAGGATGGATTGCTTGGATCAAATTTCCCAAAATTTTCTATCAGGGCGTTCAAGGGTTTTGAAAATGCGATGGCTACCAATACACTTGCTAAATTGGCTATCAAGGTCAGCAACAATAAAAACAAAATGGCAATAACCACATATTCCGACACCTGATTGGCAAATTCTTGTTGAGGGTAAAGCTTGGTGACTTTCCAGTTGTACTCTGAACTCTCTACGTTCGAATATATCCAGTCAACCTGACCAGGGGTTGCTCCCTCACATTGACCTTGTAAGCACAGGGTGTCGCTGAGCTTTTGCAATGGTTGTATGCCTAAAACAGGGGACGCAAACACCACTACATCATTAGGATCGGTGATCACCATCGCCACTTTCTGATTGATCTCCTGCTCATCATAGCCGTTGAATGATGACAGATTCAGCGACCCTTCCAGCACCCCGGTAAATTTACCTTCGCTGTATATTGGGCTGGAAATCGCAACTATGGGATCACTGCCAAACCCTTTACCTTCGAAGGCCTCGGATATATAGAGTTCGCCGCTTGATCTTGGTACGCTGAAATAACTTCGATAACTGACATCCAGATCGTCATTTTCTATGACCAGTTGCAGTAACTCGGCTGGATAAGCATGGGTAATATAGCCAACTTCGTCGGTCATAAGAAAGGTCAGATAGCCAGGATAACCATTGGCAATACTGGCTAAGCGCTGATCAGCTGTAGAGGGCGCATCCTGAATCGCGTTTGCACTAATTTCCAACGCACTGGAATGACTGCCAAGGAAAGAATCTACCTGGGCGGATACTACCTCAGAGCGCTGTTGCAAATACGCATTAAGTTCAGCCACCTGCTCTCGTTGAGAGAAACCTATGTAGACAAAAGTCACAGTGGTTATTGCAAAAAAGAACAGCCCGGTAAAAAAGTAGCGGAACAAAAATCCCATTTTGATAGGTATCTGATCCTGGGAAGGCCAAAGTATACTGATCCCGATAAAAACAAATTGGCCGATCAAACTACTTGCCAGAGTATTGATGAAATTGGTCAGGTAAACACCGACTTCCACAAATCCGATGGGCTGCCCCAACCACACCAGTTGCATGCCGTAAACAGGTAGTGCTATGAGTCCTAAAAAGGACAAGGTCGCAGTCACTAGTCGTGAGTTAGATTGTCCATGACAGCAGTATGCAATGAACAAAGTATGCATTATCAGCAAAAAGGGAAAAGGGCTTAAGGGTTCGAGAAAAAGTGGGATTGAGACGATCAGCGATGCTGGAGTTGAGTACCGCCAGCCATATCGAAGCGCGATAAAAATACAGGTGGAAAATCCATATGCGAAAACCGCATCACTGCTAAACGGCGCGGGAAACAAATTGATTGCCGCGCCTAGCAGTGAGAGAAGTAGAGTTACGCTAAGTGACTTGGTCACTTGATAATACCTAAAGCATCACTACTATTTTTTAAACTGCTGCATATAATCCAGCGTCATGTCAGTGAGCAGTTTAACACCGGTTTTCATTCCTGCATCATCTACATAAAACTCTGGAGTATGGTGCGCTGGCGCTTCGGAAGGGGGCACATCTAGCGGCTTGCCACCTACCCACAAATACAGACCTGGGACCTTTTCCTGAAAGAATGAAAAGTCCTCAGCACCTGTCACCGCTTTACTGTATATGACATTGTCCTTGCCCGCGCTTCGCTGCAAGGTTGGCAACATTTGTGCTGTTAACGCATGATCATTAAAGGTTATGGGATAGTTATAATCCAGCGGCAAAGTGACTTCCGCTTCTGCACGCATACTATCGGCAATCCCTTTCACTTTGCGCGGCAGCGCTTCATAAATATGCTCGCGCGATGCTTTATTTAATGTTCGGATCGTCCCCACCAGCTCAACTTCATTGGGGATTATGTTTGAGCGATTTCCACCATGAATTGACCCAATAGTGACAACTGCTGCGTCATCTATCAATTTCAGTTCTCTGCTGACGATAGTTTGCAATCCCATGATGACCTGAGCGGCAGTGGTGATAGGATCAACACTTAACCATGGATATGCACCGTGAGCTTGCTTGCCTTTGATAACAATTTTAAACGGATCCACGGCAGCCATCGTGCCGCCTTCGCGATAACGGACTTTTCCGATATCTGTATTGGCGCTGATATGTAGTCCAAAAATCACATCAACGTCGGGGTTTTCCAATACCCCTTCTTTAACCATGATTTCAGCCCCACCTTTTTCGCCGCGTGGTGCACCTTCCTCTGCAGGTTGGAATATGAATTTCACCTTGCCGTGCAATTCACTTTTCATTTCCGTCAGGATTTTAGCAGCGCCCATTAACATTGCCATGTGGGTGTCGTGACCGCAGGCATGCATGACAGGCACATCATTTCCATTCAGGATCCCCCGCTTAGTGGACTTCCAGGGCAAGTCATTTTGCTCGGGCACAGGTAAGCCATCCATATCGGCGCGCAGCGCGACCACAGGACCTGGTTTGCCTGAGTCAAGTATTGCGACTACCCCGGTGATAGCCACGCCGGTCTGGACTTCCAAGCCGAGCCCGCGTAAGTATTTTTCGACATATTTGGCAGTTTCAAACTCACGATTAGACAATTCAGGATTTTGGTGTAAATGATGGCGCCATTCTATAACCTGAGATTCAATTTTATCTGCCATCTCTGATACAGGGTCTGCTATTGCCAGTGATGGCATCAGTAACATGGCCGCGAGTAGTTTTTTCATTTTATTATCCTCAACTCCAATAAATCATTGTCTTTACAATGGTGCAGACTGTTAACCTAAACTGTATCTGTTTTTTAAGCAAAAAAAATCCGCTAACAGTTTCCTGAAGCGGATTTTTCAATCAATCTCAATTAACTTTTCTGACGTTTCATCGCATCGAAGAATTCGTTGTTGGTTTTTGTCATCGACAATTTACCAATAAGGAATTCCATTGCATCGATCTCAGACATTTCATGCACGATTTTGCGCAATATCCACATCTTCTGCAATTCTTCCGGCGTCGTTAACAACTCTTCACGACGGGTACCAGAACGATTGAAGTCGATAGCAGGGAAGACACGTTTTTCTGCAATCTTGCGGTTCAGGTGCAATTCCATGTTACCCGTACCTTTAAACTCTTCGTAGATAACTTCATCCATCTTCGAACCAGTATCAATCAATGCAGTAGCAATAATGGTCAGGCTACCGCCTTCTTCAACATTACGTGCTGCACCAAAGAAACGTTTGGGCTTATGTAATGCGTTAGCATCAACACCACCTGTCAGTACCTTACCTGAAGATGGGATCACCGTATTGTATGCACGGGCCAATCGGGTAATAGAGTCAAGCAATATGACTACGTTCTTTTTGTGCTCTACCAGGCGCTTGGCTTTTTCAATTACCATTTCAGCCACTTGTACGTGACGACTGGCCGGTTCATCAAAAGTAGAAGCAATAACTTCGCCTTGAACCAGACGTTGCATCTCGGTGACTTCTTCCGGACGCTCATCAATAAGCAAGACCATCAATTCGCATTCCGGGTGATTAGCAGCCATAGATTGCGCGATATTCTGTAGCAGAAGCGTTTTACCGGCTTTCGGCGGTGCGACTATCAAACCACGTTGACCGCCACCAATCGGGGAGGCTAAATCGAGAACACGCGCAGTAATGTCTTCGGTACTGCCATTACCCCGCTCCATCACCAAACGTTCATTTGCATGAAGTGGTGTGAGGTTTTCGAACAATATTTTGTTACGTGCATTTTCCGGCTTGTCGAAATTGACTTCGCGGATTTTCAGCAAAGCGAAATAACGCTCACTGTCTTTAGGCGGGCGAATTTTCCCCGCTATGGTGTCACCCGTGCGCAAATTAAAGCGACGGATTTGGCTAGGAGAAACATAAATATCATCAGGGCCCGCCAGATAGGAAGAATCAGCAGAGCGCAGAAATCCGAATCCATCTTGCAGGATTTCAAGAACGCCATCGCCGAAGATGTCTTCGCCGCTTTTGGCATGCGCTTTTAGGATTGAGAAAATAATATCTTGTTTACGAGCACGAGCCATGTTTTCCAGGCCCATTTTTTCGGCCAGAGCAACTAGTTCGCTGATCGGTTTATTCTTAAGTTCCGTTAGATTCATATCGGTGGGTCTTTATGATTGAAGTTTCGCTTTAACAGCTAATTTTATTTGTGAATACAAAGGTATTTACTTATCTAAATCTCTGATTTGGGCAAGAAAATGGTGCGTTCAGGTGTGAACGATTAAAAGTTAGCACCAAATATGCCCTGCGTCTAGTAAAAAAAAGTTTTAGTCCACATTCCTTGTCTGGATGACGCAATTAAAGCTCTCCTGACAAAGGTCAAGAGCCAAAAATCGAATATTTATGTGGCCAACGTGTTTGTTCTATTAAATAGAATATATATCTTGCTGTTCAATTTCATTTGTTCTACTTTGTAAAATATATTTAAGGAGTGCAAATAAATGCGTCAACCCAGTCAACTAGGCGAGTTTGAACATCTGCTGCTTTTGACTCTTGCCCAATTAAAAGGCAAGAGTTACGGCACTGAAATTCGCAAGACATTGAAACAGCTGATAAACCGAGACAGTTCCATCGGGGCTTTATATGCAACCTTGGAACGTATGGAGAAAAAAGGCTTTATCAGCTCTACCCTTGGTGAACCTACCGCTGAACGTGGTGGCCGTGCAAAACGTTACTTCGAGTTATCCGCTGAGGGTAAACAGGCATTGCGAGAGACCCAACAGCAACTGAAGACCATGTGGCAGGGTCTGGAATTGTGAAGCATCCATCAGATTTGCTGGATTCCAATATTACTCCTCCCGCATTGGCACTACGTATCTTAAACCTGAGCGTTCCTGTTGCCGCCAGAGAACATCTGATTGGTGATTTAATTGAGGAATACGTCACCGACCGCTTACCTGAACAAGGGCGGGCCCGCGCTAACCTGTGGTTTTGGAAACAAACAATTTTAAGTTGCTATGAATTTTTGAATAAACAACAAGGAGGCATCATGGCCTTTATAATAAGTATGCTGATATTTATTGCCGTTGGTATTATGGCAATGGTACTAAGCGGCGAGTTCAGTATGTTCGTGAATCTACCCTCGTTAATTGTTGTTGTACCACCAGCTATCACTTTCGGCTTGGCCGTGACATCTTTTGAAAGTATGAAACTAAGTATCAAGCTGTGTATCAGTGAACAGAAAGGAATACCTGAAAAAAATATCAGGCTTGCTGTTAAGTTTGTCAATGTGACCGGTAATAGTTCAGTTTTGATGGGGATTATATTCACCCTAGTTGGCGCCATTGCTATCGCAAGTAACGTGAATACTGAAACCTTTTCAAAAGTATTCGGGCCCGCTTTTGCGGTATGTGTACTGACCGCATTCTATGCAGCAATACTAAAAACAATTTGCTATGTCGCAGAACAGAAAATAGAAGTGCAGTATTTGATGGAAAGCAAAGAGAAAAGTTAAAAAAAGCCCGGGTAAACCGGGCTTGTATTTCTAATAACTGTGCAAGTCATCAGCTTAGTTTTATAAATTGTACCAATGCAAGTAATAGACGTAGTCAATTTCACACACATTGTTGTTGACCGAATAACCAATTTTTATCAGCGCCGGGTCACTTGCCGGATGCGGTAAACTTGTAGCACCTTCCTGTGCCATTTTTGCCTGACGTGCACTTTCCAGCAAGGGTAACCAGTTTGCGGCAATATGTGCGTTGCTGTTGTCAATCGTAAAATCAAATTGTGTGGTATCGAATACACCTGCACAAGCTGTTGCTGTGCTGGTATCACTTCCCATAGATATACGCATTAATCCATCTTCTTTCAGATAAACACCTCGCACATAACCATGATATTCAGCTGCAAACGCATTGATGGATAAAACTAAGCCACATCCGAGGGTGGCGATTTTTTTCAACATAGCTAACTCCTTAAATTTATTAATAAAAATTTCCCAAGGAGAGTACGTTGTAGCGGTAATCGTGGTCAATAGTTTTACATATTTTGTATTGTACTCAGGTATAAAAAAAGCCCGAATAAACCGGGCTTCTTTTTCGAAATCAGACGACTCAGATATTGTCGTTCAAAAATTCTTCTAGTTGCGTTTTCGACAATGCACCTACTTTAGTTGCAGCAACATTTCCGTCTTTAAACAGCAACAAAGTCGGGATCCCACGGATACCATACTTAGGCGGTGTTTCATTATTTTCATCGACATTCAACTTGGCAACTGTTAACTTGCCGTCGAACTCGCCAGCGACTTCTTCTAAAATTGGCGCGATCATTTTACAAGGGCCACACCATTCTGCCCAAAAATCAACCAGAACAGGACCGCTAGCATTGATAACATCGGCCTCGAAACTATCATCAGATAGCTTGATAATTTTGTCGCTCATACTTTTCTCCGTAATTGGTCTCTCGCTGAACCAAATTCAGCATAGTCATGAGAGTTATATAGAAACTGATTTTTAATGCAAGCACTGATAAGCTATAAGCTATGCAAACAACACATTTAACTGATACACATTTTTCTGATTTGCCTATACACGAAAACGTGGTTAAGGCACTGTCAGAAGCAAACTTCCGTCACTGCACGCCAATCCAGGCGCTAAGTATTCCTCCGTTGCTTGAAGGACAGGACATTGCTGGTCAGGCGCAAACCGGGACGGGTAAAACCATCGCCTTTCTGGTTGCGACTTTTCATCACTTACTGACTAATCCCACTGAAGGGAAAAAGCAGCCTAAAGCCATTATCATGGCACCAACAAGGGAGTTAGCGGTACAGATCTTTAATGATGCTGAATTGCTTAGCAAGCACACAGGCTTGTCACTTGGATTGATTTATGGGGGCGAAGGTTACCAAAGTCAACGGGAAAAACTGCAATCAGGTGTAGATATTATTATCGGCACCACAGGGCGCATCATTGACTACTACAAACAAAAAGTATTTTCTTTGGAAAATATCCAGGTTGCGGTACTGGATGAAGCCGATCGGATGTTTGATCTTGGCTTTATAAAAGACATTCGTTTTATGTTCCGCCGCATGCCTAAACCTGCAGACCGTTTGAGTATGCTGTTTTCAGCAACATTGTCATACCGAGTTCAGGAATTAGCCTATGAACATATGAACAATCCGCTGCATGTGCAGGTTGAGCCTGAACAAAAGACAGCGAGCCGAGTGCAGGAAGAATTATTTTACCCGTCAGACGAAGATAAAATGAAATTGCTTCTGACTTTGATGGAAGATGAATGGCCTGAAAAAGCCATTGTTTTTGCCAATACTAAGCACAGTTGTGAAAACGTGCATGACTGGTTGAAAGCCGATGATCATAGAGTTGGTTTGCTAAGTGGCGATGTTCCGCAGAAAAAGCGATTAAAAATTCTCGAAGATTTCAGTAAAGAAAAACTGGATGTTCTTGTCGCTACCGATGTTGCTGCGCGAGGGTTGCACATTCCAAAAGTGAGCCATGTGTTTAACTTTGACCTACCTGACGACGCCGAAGATTATGTTCACAGAATTGGTCGGACAGGCCGAGCTGGTGCCAGTGGACACGCTATCAGTTTTGCCTGCGAAAAATATGCGCTGAACCTGCCTGCCATAGAAGAGTATATCAGTCATACTATACCCGTCAGTAATTATGATAGTGGCTCTTTGCTTGATGACATCACGCCGCCTAAGCCACAATATAAAAAGCGCTTACAAAGCGGCAAAAATTATCAAAAGCGGAGTCCGGCAGGAAGAGGTAACAGACGTTAATGAATATTCAGGCAGTGTCATCACAAAGCAAGCAAGAACAGCTTTATGCTGCTGTCGATTTAGGATCTAACAGTTTTCATCTGGTGATTGTCAGAGTCATTGCTGGTAGTGTTCAAATTATCGGTAAAGTTAAACAAAAAGTCCGCCTGGCAGCCGGACTTGACGATGACATGATTCTCGATGAAGTCAGTATGGAAAGAGGCTGGAAATGCCTTGAAACCTTCGCTGAACGACTTGAAGACATCCCACTTTCCAACATCAAAGTTGTTGGCACCGCAACATTACGACTCGCCAAAAATGCCGATAAATTTATTGCCAAAGCTGAGCAAATCCTCAAGCACAAACTTGAAGTGATCAGCGGTGAGGAAGAAGCAAAACAGATTTATCTGGGTGTGGCCTACACGTCGGCAAATCAAGGGAATTCGCTTGTCATCGATATTGGCGGAGCCAGTACTGAAGTGATAGTGGGAAACGACATGCAACCCATCAATCTGGTAAGTCTGGATATGGGCTGTGTAACCTTTATGGAGCGTTATTTTGAGCAAGGTAAACTGCTTCAGGAAAACTTCCAGAACGCGATTCATGAAGCTAAACAAAAACTGTTACCAGTAAAAGAAGATTTCGTCTGTTTCGATTGGGAACAATGCCTTGGCGCATCTGGCACACCACAAGCAATAGTCGAAATTCTGGTGGCACAAGACATCAGCGATGCCATTCGACTCGACTATCTGCACAATTTAATGCAACAGTGCATTGATTGTCAGCACGTGGATGATCTGGCTATCGAAGGATTGTCAGAAAGTCGCCGAGCAATATTCCCAAGCGGTCTGGCAATTTTGATCGCACTTTTCGAGCAGTTAAAAATTGAAGAGATGCAGATCTCAGGTGGCGCCCTTCGTGAAGGCCTGATATATGGCATGTTGGAAAATATCGAGAAAAACGACAGACGAAGTACATCCCTTGATGAAGTTGTTGAACGCTTTCACATTGAGCCCGAACAGGCTAACCGTGTGACACTGGTAGCCAGCAATCTGTATGCACAACTTTGCGAACAATCCAACATCTGTAATTTTGATGCCAGAACGGTGTTAACCGCTGCGGCAATGTTGCATGAAATAGGCTTGCATATCGAATACAAGCAATATCACATGCACGGAGCGTACATACTGTCTCACCTGCCTCTTGTTGGCTATACACAACTCCAACGTCAAAGCATTCGCGACCTGGTAATGGGTCATAGGCAAACGATTGACCCGCACCTATTTGACGCCTACCACACCGACTTGCAACCTTTGATGCGCGCGCTATCACGAATTTTACGGCTTTCTTGCTTGTTATCGATGCGCCGCAAAGACAATATTCTGCCGGATATCTCCCTTAAAATTGAGGGGGACATATGGCATTTATCTTTTCCGGAAAAGTGGCTGAAAACACACCCGCTAATCGATGCAGAACTGGCAAATGAGAAGTGGCTTCAACACAAAGTGGGTTGGCAGCTAAACTGTAATTAAGAAGAGAACCTCTTTTTCAAAATATTCACACTTCAATTTCGTTATGGTGAAATAAACTCTGTCATTGTAAACCACAGACAGAGCCGTCTGTTTCATCTTTGAGTTTCCCACATCCAAAAAGTCGATTATCTAACCACAACTCGGGATAAGAGATGTCGATTGAATTTAAATCAAGCCTGCGTCATCAACTGGGTGCTCGGCACTGAGAGGCTTTGTCTATCCCGGTTTGGGGTAAGCCACTCTACCCGGACGTCTGTATATCAATACAATAAACTGTATATCTTACGGCGATATTTAGATTTGAGCGGCTCCCCATCAGGTAGCGCATTGATCATGTCCAAGGTCGTCTTTTTCGCCTCTGCAAAATTCAGATCTTTAATCAACACGGCAAATAGGAGCTCTAAGGCTTCCTCATGTTGATTTGCCTGATGCAGCTGAACAGCCAATTCCACTTTTAACTGCATGTCATCGGGATTCTGGGCAAGCTTGGTTTGCAGAGCTTTAATTTCAGGTGATTCAGCGGCCTGTTCGGCAAGTTGAATCTTGCCCAAAATACTTTGGTAATAAGCGTCTTGATCGACTAGCCCAACCGTCGCAAGCAAATCATTGGCCTGGACAATATTGCCCATCTCAACGCTGCAGTCTGCGAATGCCAATTTAATGTCAATGCGTTCCGAATTCAGTTCAAAAGCCTGCTTAATAAGAGGAAATGCTTGCTGGAAATCTCCGGCATTAATGTATTCAGCAGCCTGCAGATATAATCCATCTTCCGCCTTGGGAAGGTGTTTTTCCAGCATGCCGCGTATTTCCGATTCAGGTTGTGGACCCGCAAAACCATCAACTGGTTGGCCATCTTTTACTAAAATGACTGTAGGGAGACTACGTATACCGAATTGCCCGGCAATTTGTTGCTGCTCATCGCAATTCACTCTGGCAAATATCAAGCTGTCTGTATGCTCCGCGGTAATGCGGCTTAATATAGGCAGAAGTTCGTCACAAGGCTCGCAATCGTTTGCCCAGAAATCTACCAGGATAAACTTACTTTTTGATTCTTCTAAAATAATCTGCTGGAAGTTTTCCAGGGTTATATCAACAATATTCTGCATGTGTTTATCCAGGTTCTAATTCTGTTTTCTATAGTGGGGACAGCTTAGGTATTTACAACCACCGGTTTGGTATAAACAACCAGTATCAATAACAATAATGTCAGTGACCAGACAGCAGCGTAAATGAACGAAGCCTTTTTTGCCTTCGCTTTTTCACGCCATGTTCTGGGGCTAATTCCTTTAAAAAAGAAAACCAGATTACAGGCCAGATTGACGCTGGCGATGTTGATACCAAGCAGTACCAACGCACCTTTTGCCAAATCTGTTTCGCCATACCCCAGCATAATCCCGACTGTTGAGGCAGGTGGTAACAGAGCGACGGCAACCATCACCCCTACCAAAACGCTGGATAACCCAGTACTTAATGAAAGCGCGGCAGCAGCGCCAGAAGCAAGGGCCAAAGCAACAGAATCAAGTCCGGCTTCGGTACGGGATAACAATTCAAAACTCTGTGGTTGTTCGGGCCAGAACATTGCCATGACGAAAGACAATAATATTGCGATGATAACGCCAAAAAAGATCGTAAGCGCTGACTTATACATCAATGTCCAGTCACCCAGGGTTGTCCCAAGGCCAAATGCCAGATTGGGCCCTAACAAGGGTGCAATAACCATAGCCCCGATAATCACAGCAACATTGTTTTCCAACATACCGATTGCCGCAACCAATGTAGATAGCACCACTAAAAGCACGAAATTGCCGTCAAAATGAGAGTTTCTTTCGACTTCGTTGTACAGGGCGTCGCGCGCAGCAACAGCCTTTTTTTCTTCTTTACGTTCTGAGTCAGATGATCTTGGCAGGTAGCTTTCTACTGCCAGTACGGTAATCCTTGAATCTGCTTTCTTGCCAAGGGCACCCTCTAGCTTATCGAGCAGTTCCTGCAATTTTGCGTCAGAGACCAGAATTCTGATTTCCTGATGACCTGCCTCATCTGCGTTGCGCATCCTAATGTCGGTGACATTGCAATGGGCCGCAATACCTACCACAGTGTCGGCGGTATCTTCATTGGTAATAACTTCTATGTACTTCACTTCCTGGTCCTTTATTTGTGGAACTGAATTTTGGCAAGTGCAATTCTAATTGTCGTATTGACGACAATTGTGCAAACTTGTCTGTGTTAGATTAACAAATAACCATACACACAGACCAGTTAGAAGCAATATCATGTCGCAGCAATTCAACAGTTTTTCGGAGTTTTATCCTTATTATTTGTCTGAGCATCAGAACCTGACTTGCCGGCGACTGCACTTTATCGGTTCCTCGCTGATTCTGGGAATTGTTACCTATGTGATTTATTCACAGCAATGGGTGTTGTTGTGGCTACTTCCAGTTGTTGGTTATGGATTTGCGTGGGTTGGTCATTTCTTTTTTGAACACAACAAACCGGCCACATTTAAACATCCTATTTACAGCTTCATAGGCGATTGGGTTATGTTTAAAGATATCATCTTTGGCAGGCTTAAGTTCTAATCCCAGCCTAGTGTTATTCTTGCGGTCCCCCTTGCTATTTAATTCATAGTTCGCTTTTCCATAATATTTTCTGCATTGCTACAGGCCATATATTTATTGGCTTCGTCTCAATATTTAAATTATTCGACCCACCTTTGCTAGCAGCTTTTTTCACACAATCCTAAGCTAATTCTCGCTGACAGGATGTCAGCGTGTGCCACCAACATACAGTCAAGTCAGATTGAATATTATGTTGGTCGCGCTAAGGAAGGCATCAGTCATGGATGACCCTGCATGGAGCGGTCTCATCAAGGATTTGATGACAATGAAGGGAAGCAACAGGGAATTTTGTCCGTAAGGGCAATGTATTGGTACGGAAACCTTGCAAAGAACAGATTGGCATTTACTCATAGGTGTTTACCAAAGATAAAGATGTCATGGATGACGAACTTACGCTGACAGCGCGTCCCGTTGTTTTTTGCTCATGGAAGACAAAATCCAAGGAAGGATTATCCGTTTCCTAATTATAAGGATATCACTCGTGATAATTGCCCAATGATAATACATACGGGATCTGCTGATGACTGAAAGCTTATTTCGCCGCCAGGCGGTCGAGTATCAAAAAGACAGGTTACATGGAGAGGTATTGCTTCTACCCAGAATTTCTCATGTGTTTGGCTTGGCGTTTATTTTGTGCTGGATCCTGGCCATATCCACCTGGCTGATCACGGGAGAATATGCCAACAAAGAAACAGTACAAGGCTGGTTGGAACCCTCATCAGGTGTGGTGAAAGTATATGCCGATGACTCGTCTGGAGAAATGGGCAGCGTATTGGTAACCGAGGGAGACCTGGTTATCAAAGGTCAATCCTTACTGGTTATCAATGCTGGGCGCACGCTCGAAAACGGCAGCCACGTTGAATCCAGGTTGTTCCAGGAGCTGCAACAACAAATTCGAATATTGTCGCAACGCAAAAGCAGGTTGCAACTCATTCATCAGCAAAAGATGGCAGATCTAAGATTTCAGATCGAATCTACGGAGCAAAACCTTTCACGTCTGGAGCAGCAGGTTAACGCCATCCAACAACGATTATCCATCAAACAGAAACAGCTGGAGCATCATCAAAATATGTTAAGCCAAGGGCATATTTCCACTGCAGCCCTGGACGATTTGATAGAACACCAACTCAGTCTCGACAGTGACCTTCAACGTTTGATACGGGAACGCATTGCTATTTTCGATGAAAATAAGATGCTGCAATCGCAACTGGCATTGTTACCCCAACAACATCTTAACAATCTGGCATTGATAGAACAGGAGCAAAGTGAAAAGTCACAGCAAATGATACAAATTGAAAGCCAGCGTTCACAGATATTACGAGCACCCGCGCGAGGAATTGTGTCTAATTTGGCAGCGAGACCTGGTTATAAAGCCCAGGCTGGTGTTCCCCTACTCACTATTCTGCCAGAAGATGCTCAAATCGAAGCAAATCTATTAGTACCAGTACGGGCTATTGGATTTCTGAAATCAGGTCAACCAATCGAAATCCGCTATGATGCTTTTCCTTATCAAAAATTTGGCCTGTACGCAGGTACTGTGAATCAGATTGCAGATGCGGTCAGTCTGCCAGAAGAACTTCGTTTTGCACCGCAAAAGCCAAATGAACCCGTTTATTTGGTAAAAGCGGTGTTGTCCTCCAATTCAGTTAATGCTTATGGGAAAAGGCTCGGCTTAAAGTCGGGAATGACCCTGAGTGCAGACATTCAATTGGGAAACAGAAGTCTGACTGAGTGGATCCTCGAACCACTTTACAGCTTACGAGGCGCCATCTAATGACTGTATCCAGGCTGAACAGACCCGAAAAAAAATTGGTATTTAGTTTTGCCAGAAGACTCCCGGTGGCCTTGCAAACTGAGGCAGCTGAATGCGGGCTTGCGTGTGTAGCTATGGTAAGTGGTTTCTACGGCCTGAAAACTGATCTCAGCTCCCTGCGCCAGATGTTTCCTATTTCTGCTCAGGGCGCAACGCTCAAACAAGTGATTAGAATAGCTAACGCTGTTGAGCTGCAATCAAGAGCTGTCAGGCTGGATTTGGATGATCTTAAATATTTACAAACACCTTGTATCCTACATTGGGAAATGAAGCATTTTGTGGTTCTAAAGAAAGTGGCCAGAAAGGGAATATGGATACACGACCCTGCAACCGGTGAGCGTTATTTCGACATGAAAGATGCTGCCAATCTTTTTACCGGTGTGGCATTAGAATTAAATCCAACCCAAAATTTTGCAACGGGTAATCATAGCCAACCACTGACCCTATCCCATTTCTGGTCCAAAATAATCGGCTTAAGACGCAGTTTGTTGCTGGTTCTGCTGCTATCACTATGCTTACAAGTGTTCGCCATAATTTCGCCTTACTTCATTCAGATTGTCGTGGATGATGTCGTTTTGCGAGCGGACATGGCACTACTGAAAATCCTGGCCTTAGGGTTCTTTTTATTGCTTCTGATAGAGACTGCAACCCATTACTTGCGCCAATTCGTAATACTGAACCTCTCGAGCAGACTCAATGTTCAGATGGCGGCAAACGTATTTCATCATCTGGTCAGATTGCCATTGGACTATTTTTCCAAAAGGCATATGGGTGATCTGGTTTCAAGGTTTGGCTCGCTCAATGTGATTCGTGAGCTACTGACAACAGGTGTTGTCGCTGTAATGGTTGATGGACTGATGGCCACCTTAACCTTGGTTGTAATGTTCTGGTATGACGTCAAACTGACATTCATTGTGCTTGCAGTTGTGGTCTTGTATGGGCTGTTACGCTATCTGCTCTATCGACCCCTGAGAATTCTCAACGAAGAACAAATCGTCGCAGCAGCCAAAGAGAATTCGCATTTTATGGAGTCCCTTCGAGCCATTCAAAGTATCAAATTATTCGAGAAAGAATCGGATCGTCAAAATCAGTGGCACAACCGACTAACAGACAGTTTGAATAAGGAAATTCGCATTGCACGTTGGACGATAGGTTTTGATTCAGCAAACAGGTTCTTGTTTGGTGCTGAAAACATAGCAATTATCTATTTCGCTGCCATCTCGGTTACTCAGAATATGCTTTCGGTAGGCATGCTCTATGCGTTTATCAGTTATAAATCTCGTTTTATCTCTTCCATGGATCAACTGATCGCTAAGTGGATTGAATTCAAAATGCTAGACCTACATTTTGACCGATTGGCGGATATCGTTTTTACAGAAAAAGACCCGCACCTTGCTAAGAGCACTAACCAGAGCTTAGGGACAGAAAATGCAGGCAGAGCTATCCGTGGAGACATAGATATCACCGATCTTTGTTTCGCCTTTGGCGGCTCGGAGAGCCAGCTGTTTTCAAATCTGAATATTTCAATTAAAGCCGGTGAAACCGTCGCAATTGTCGGCCCAAGCGGAAGTGGGAAAAGCACACTTTTAAAATGCGTCATGGGGTTATACCAACCCATTTCCGGACAAATATTGATTGACGGGCAATCTATCCGGACCTGGGGAAATTTCAGGCATCAGATAGCTGCAGTCATGCAAGACGATCAATTATTCAGCGGCAGTATTGCAGACAACATAGCCTGTTTTGATAGTCAAATTGACTCAAATAGAATAATTCAATGCGCAATGATGGCTAACATTCACCAGGAAATTCTTGCCACCAGCATGCAATACAATACCTTAGTTGGTGATATGGGTACCAGCCTAAGCGGTGGACAGAAACAGCGGCTCATCTTGGCAAGAGCGTTGTACAAAAAGCCTCGCATTCTATTTATGGACGAAGCCACCAGCCACCTGGATGTGCTCAATGAGCAGCGCATAAATGAACAAATTAAATCTCTTTCGATTACTCGTGTGATCATCGCACATCGACCTGAAACCATTGCAATGGCTGATCGAGCTTTTCAATTAGTTGACGGTCGACTTGAGGCGATCATGTCTGCAGTAAACCCCCACAAACAAACAGAGGATATTTAAGGAAAAATATTATGATTGATAACACTCAAGGTATTACTGAAAAACTCTCCAAAAGAGAAAACCAGGTGGCGGAAAAAGTCTCCGAGGGGCTGTCAAACCAGTCCATAGCGGATCAGCTTTTCATAAGTGAACGTACAGTGAAGTTCCATTGCACAAATATTTTCAAAAAACTTGCCATTTCAAACCGGAAGATGCTGATTTCCATATTTGCAAAAAATCAGTTCCAAGGTACGGCGTAAACCTCATTACCCTCAATAAAAGGAAATTATTCTGGAAAATAAAATTGGCTATACATTGACTGACGACCAGCTAAACCAAGTTAGTGGTGGTGGATTCTGGGTTCATTGGGCATTAGGAGCAATGCTTAATCAGGCTATCTCAGAATATGCTAGCTGAGTCTCTGGCGGTGCCGGCGGCTGGACCGTCGAATACAACGGTGAAGGATATGACGATCCTTTACTTTAATTAATATAGGGGTTGCTTCGTCAACCCCATTTAAGGTCACGACGGTATGAAAGTTTTGACAGTTATTGTTCTCGCTTTTTTTCTTAATTTATGGCTTAGAACCTTTATCCCGGTGGACTTAGCACCATCGAATAAACTGATTCAGATAGGTACGGATTTAGTCGTGTATCTAATCGCCTTTGCTCCCTGTTATTTCATCGTTTTCAAACTAAAAGAATTCCGAAATCTTGATAAAGATTAGCCTTCGTTGATTTTTCAAGCTTGCGCTAGTCCTCAAAACTATCCTTTCGTCCGGCGCAAATGGAGGCCTCATAGCCCACACTATTAATGTTGTCACCCGGTTGACAACATTATTATTTGATCAACAACGAAAGGAGCAACAAGGATGAAACATCCATTTGCAATGAAAAAGGAATTAAATCAACAACAAACTCAGCAAGTATCTGGCGGAAACTTCTCAGGTGTTATGCCTGAGCTTTCCCCCGGCACTGAGGTTATCCGAGAAAAACGCAGACCCGATGCAGGCAGTACGATGGCAATTGGAGAGGAAGGTGGGTATCGCTTTCCCATCTACTGAGTTCATCTTACTGTTGACCTGTTATTCGAAATAAAGACTGTGTTAGATAAGGCTGGCTGGCAGTCAGCCTTTTTCAAGGAAGATAATGATGAAAGTATCCATAATTCTGGGCGATACAAACGACTATCACGCTCAATATATGCTGGATTCCTGTCAGTCTGCAGGGATCCAGGCTTATATGTTTGATAGTGCAACATTCCCAACCAGATCCAGTATTAGCTGGGATCCTGCTTGTTCAAGCGGAATATTGCACATCACTGGCAATTCAATAGACTTTGCAGATATCGGCAGTGTTTTCTGGAGTACATTAAATATGTGCCATTGTCCGGTTAAGGAGCAACAGGAACAACATCAGATAGCCATGAGTGATTCCTCCAGCCTGCTGCGCACATTTCTTGAAGAAACATCTTTTAACTGGGTAAATTCTTGGCATGTATTTCAATTTCACAAAGTGAAGCCCAGACAATTGAGCCTTGCTTCCAAATGCGGCCTCAAAATTCCAAGCACCTATATTGGCAACAACACTAGTGACATGATTGAATTTGTAGAGTCAAGAGGTCAATGCATATATAAACCTGTCTATGGCGGCGCCCTAACTGCACCTCTGACACCGGACTTAATGGAAAATGAACATCTCAATCAAGTGCTAAAAATCTCTCCGGTTACCATTCAACAATATATCCCAGGTACCAACGTTCGGACTTTCGTTATAGGCGATCAAGTCTTTAGTGCAGAGATACAAAGTGAGTATATTGATTTCAGAATTGAAGAATCAGCCTTGCACAAGGCGATCAAAACACCGGGTAACATCGTAGAGACTGCCAGGAAAATTACTGCTGCTTTTGGGATGCAATGGACAGCAATTGATTGGCGGCGGGACTTGCAGGGAGAATATTATTTTCTTGAGGCAAATCCGAGTCCGATGTTCACTCATTTTGAGCGCTGCACTGGCTATCCGATCACAGAAAACCTAATGCGTTTACTCAGTTGTAATTGACTGTTCAGTTTTGTTTCCTTGCAACCACAGTAACTTCCTACCAATCGGATTCAATTTACTATGACTTGTCGTATAGTAGCGTTCTAATACAAAAAGCATACAAATAAATCCGAGACATCAGAATGAAAATAAAAAGCCTTCGCCCATTGCTGGCGACCAGCCTCTTGCTGCTTTCTGGACTTAGTGGTCCAACAATTGCTCTGCAAGATTCGACGCCTGACGCAGCCACTGAAAAGTCAGATGCCAAAGCTGAATGGGATGTGTTAAACCCGCCATTTGAGCTGTCCACAGTTGATATCAAATCAGACGAAGTGACCTGGTCTAGCTTAGATGTCACCCCTGACGGCAAACAAATGGTTTTTGATGCCTTGGGTGATATTTTTGTTGTCGGCTTAGCCGGTGGTAAAGCACAGGCATTAACTCAGGATTTTGCCTGGAACATTCACCCCGCAGTAAGCCCTGACGGCAAAAAAGTGGCATTTATTTCTGACCGTGGTGGTTTGTCAAATGTATGGACTATGAATATTGATGGAACGGATTTACAACAAATAACAAAAGAAAAAAATAACCTGATCCACTCGCCTAAATGGAGTCCGGACGGCGAATACATAGTGGTTAATAAAGGAATAATGTCCAGCCGAAGTATTCCTGCAGGTGAGATTTGGTTGTATCACCGTTCTGGTGGCGACGGAATTAAGATCAAAAAACGTGTGCATGGAAAAAAGGACCAGAAAAACATCGCAGATCCAGCTTTTTCGCCAGATGGAAAATACCTTTACTTCACTCAGGACATCTCTTCTGGCTCAACATTCAGTTACAACCGAGACCCTCTGAAATCAATATTTGCAATCACCCGCTATGATATGCAAAAGGGCGAAGAAGAACGTTTTGTTTCAGGCACAGGCGGTGCGGTTGTCCCTACACCTTCTCCGGACGGCAAACACCTTGCCTTTATACGCCGAGTCAAAAATAAAACCGGGCTGTTTATAAAAGATCTGGCCAATGGTGCGGAAAAACCACTCTATCTGGATATGGAACGTGATATGCAGGAAGGGTTTGGATCTGAAGGCTATTTTGCATATTTTGATTGGACACCTGATTCAGAAAATATTGTGTTCTGGACAGGAGGTAAATTTCAAAAGCTCAAGGTAGAAGATCAATCTCTGCAGACAATCCCCGTCTCTATTGAAACGAAAGTGAGCTATGCAGATGCTGTAAGATTCGAAGTCGATGTAGCGCCTGATGAATTTGATGTCAAAATGGTGCGCTGGGCGCAAAAATCACCTGACGGAAAGTCCATTCTGTATCAGGCTCTTGGCAAGCTTTATTTGAAAAACATCAAATCAGGAAAAGTGAAAAGGGTCACTAAACAAAATGATCATGACGAGTTTTATCCGCGTTTTTCCAATGACGGCAAACGCATCGTTTACACGACCTGGAATGATCAGGATTTAGGGACTGTCAGAACAGTTTCTGCACGGGGTGGTAAAGGCAAAATCATTACAAAAACCCCTGGCCATTACATTGAGCCAAGCTTTTCATTGGACGGAGAAATGGTTGCTTATCGTAAAGTCACCGGCGGATATCTGTTGAGTCCTGACTGGTCTGTGGAACCCGGAATTTACGTAACTGACTTAGATCAGAAAACACATAAACGAATTTCTAAAAGCGGTTCTTCACCGCACTTTGCCGGAGACAATAAGCGCGTATATTTCACAACTTCAGTGTCGGGTTCTGACTACCCTGAAACACAGTTAGTTAGTGTCGATCTCAATGGTGAAGACAGAAAAGAACATTTGTATGGGGCAGATAACGTCAGCGAATACAGATTATCTCATGACCGAAAATGGGTGGCCTTTGTTCATCAATACAATGCCTACGTAGCGGCTTATACGGACACCGGCAAACGCCTAGATATCGGTCCTAAATCGACCGCTCTGCCGGTAAAACAGGTTTCAAGTCGAGCAGGAGAATATCTCACCTGGCATGCAGATAACCAAAAGGTTAGCTGGCACCATGGTCCCTTCTATTATGAGCGCGCCTTAAAAGACGCTTTCGACTTTGTCGATGGAGCCCCCGCCGACTTGCCGGAACCCGTGGCCGAAGGGATCAACCTGTCATTTAAACAAAAAGCTGACAAACCTACAGGTTATAAAGCTTTTATTGGCGGGAAAATTGTCACTATGCGCAATGCCAACAGTGAACAGGAAGTGATAGAAGATGGTGTGGTCATTGTTAAAGACAACAAAATATTTGCAGTAGGCAAAAAAGCTGAGGTGACAATTCCTGATGGCGCTATGATGGTAAAAGCCGATGGAATGACAATCATACCGGGTCTTATAGACACCCATGCACATGGCTCTATGGGTAGTTACGAAATTATCCCCAGACAAAATTGGAGTCAGTATTCCAACCTGGCATTTGGTGTGACGACTATTCATGACCCATCCAATGATACTACCGAGATATTCTCCGCTGCTGAGATGCAAAAAGCCGGCCTCACCCTTGCCCCTCGAGTCTATTCCACCGGGACTATTTTGTACGGTGCTGAAGCTCTGGGTTATAAGGCCATTATCAAGAGCTATGACGATGCCCTGTATCACCTGCAACGACTAAAAGATGTGGGTGCTATATCGGTCAAAAGTTATAACCAACCGAGACGTGATCAAAGGCAACAGGTGTTAGCTGCTGCCAGAGAGTTGGGCATAATGGTTGTACCTGAAGGCGGTGGGAAATATCAGCAAAATATCAGTATGCTGGTTGACGGACACACCGGACTGGAGCATTCACTGCCAATCGCCAGAGGATATCAGGACCTTACATCGCTTTGGTCCAGCACGAAATTTGGTTATACACCAACCTTTGTAGTGTCTTACGGCGGGATGATGGGTGAAGAATATTGGTATGACCGTTCAGAAGTATGGAAAAACGAGCGCTTGATCAGATATACACCAAGCTTCCTGCTAGACCGCCGTTCAATTCGAAGACCCACTGCCCCTGACAATCAGTACAACCACGTCACTGTTGCAAGCTATGCCAAAACACTGCGTGACAATGGCGTCGGCGTACATATTGGTGCTCATGGTCAGCGTGAAGGTTTAGCGGCTCACTGGGAATTGTGGATTATGCAACAAGGTGGATTTAGCGCATGGGAAGCTCTCCGCGGTGGCACGATAGATGGTGCCAGACACCTGGGCATGGATAAGCAAATTGGAAGTATAGAAGTTGGTAAAGCTGCCGATCTGGCCATCATCGAAGGTGATGTGCTGGCTGATTTAAGCCGCAGTGAATACGTCAAATATACCGTTATTAATGGCCGCGTTTATGAGGCTGAAAGCATGAATGAACTGGGATCAAAAAAGAAGCGACAGCCCTTTTTCTTTGAACAAGACAACAAATCCTTTATGCCCGAACAAACTCAACAATCCATTGAGCAAAAGTCGAAGCGCTTTCACTGGGTTCACTGACAATAGATTGGGAGGTGGCCTTGCCCCTCCCTATTCGGCTGCTATTCTGCCAGCATAGTTGATTGGTAAAAATTCAGATACGCTTCTGACAGAGCATCATTGGGCCACCATAGAGACATTTTACGTTGAAATTCCGCCTCTTCTGCAAGCTTTGCAATGATTGGATTCAGTGTGCGAACAACAGACTTCCCCCAGGCATTGTTTGGGCAACCAATTCGACCGCTAACAAAGGGGATGTTATCCGCTATCTCGCGGGTCTCTAGTGGTATAAGAGCTTTGTCGATACTAGTGGCCTGGTAAAACGCCAGCTCAGCCACGTAAGCGACGGTGCCATCAATTCGCTCAGCACCAAGTAAATTAAACACGTAGTCACTGGTTTCATTGGAAATATACATGATGTCATGTCGTCTTGGGTGGTCCTGCAATATGCTATCCACGGTGGAGCCATAGGAACGATTTTTTATCACAGCGAAATGATGTTGTTTACCTGACAAAAACGCACGTAAATCAACACTTTTATTTTTTATGTAATCTCTACGCACAACCAATCGATTGGTCGGACTGATAAAAAGAGGCCGAGAAAATTGAATAAACGTCTTTCTTGCCTCAGTTTCAACTAATGACGGGTGGCAAACTTTCTGCCCTGCCCTGATATTATCAAGCGCTCTGTTTTGCGAAGTTAGAATCAAAAGGTGATTGAACTGCGGGCTATGATCGATAATCATACCCAGCAATTGTTCAACGAAGCCCTGCCCTTTGTAATTTCCTTCGAAAATAAAATTGGGTGGCGCGTCAAAGATTTGCCATTGGATCGTTTTTTTTGATTGTTGTGAAAATGTCTCAGCAGGAATGCATGCTATTAGCACCAAAGCGAATACAATCCTTTGTATTTTTGCCATACTACTCCTTAAATCCAAGTTAATGACGTGGCACGCAAGCTCGCTTTAATCCCTAAATATGATTCAGTTAGGCTAAAGCTGTCACAAGGCGACATTACTGAGTATAGACCCAAATTCAGACATGTGAGTCCAAGATTTTTTGGAAATCATTAACATTAATAGTGTGTTAATACCGGCATGGTTAGTCTTTGCATGGGGCCCGACTCTCTGCGATTACGAAATATAAGGTTAAATTTATGTCTAAAAAAGATATAGAAACGTCATTCGAGACCCTAAAGCAAACCGTTCCCCTTCTCGTTAAACATAACATAGCCGCTGTACCGACCAACTATGCGTTGTGGTATACCTACGTCAGTAATGAATCCCCCCAACTCAATCAGGAGTTAGAACAAGTAATCGAGACCGGGCAAGCCATGTCCGAAGTTAAAACTACTGAATTGTATCGTCAGTACCTTGCCGAAAAAGAAGAGGTGGATGCGTGGCAACTCAGGCAATCCATGGAGGCCATGTTATTGGAGCTTTCCCAATCCATGAAAGATACCCGAGCTGACACCAACGATTTTAAAACAGTGATCGACTCGAGTCTGGATAACCTTGCTAAAGTGGAAAAAGAGGGGTTATCCGTGCAGGAAGTGATGAGTCTGGTGCGCAACATGGTACAGGAAGTCCAGAGTATCAGGCAAAGTACAATCAGTTTTAGTGGTTCGCTCCACAATGCCGAAAAAGAGATAGAACGTTTAAAATCGCAATTGCAGGAAAGCCAGCAAGCAGCCCTATACGATGCGCTTACGGGCTTGTGTAACAGAAGATACTTCGACTCTGAACTCGAATCCAAGTTAGGCATGGAGACTGTGTCTTTGATGCTCATCGACATAGACCACTTCAAAAAACTCAACGACAATCATGGACACCTAATGGGAGACATGGTTCTCAAAGCGGTAGCCAAGAAATTGCAAAACGCTTGTCGGGATAATGCCCAGGTATTCCGTTATGGTGGCGAAGAGTTTGCGGTCTTGTTACCCAACACAAACTTGAAAAAAGCACGACATTTGGCTGACGTTATGCGCCGGGCAGTGGAAAAAGTCGCGGTCAAAGACAGACGCTCCGGCACCATGCTGGGCGATATCACTGCCTCTGTTGGCGTCGCACAGCTGGAAAGCAACGAAAAAGCCGCGGCTTTTATCGATCGTGCAGATAAATTGCTGTATCAGGCAAAAGATCTGGGACGAAATCGGGTGATGCCAATACTGTGATAAAACCTGGCATTGAAGTTGTCTAAACGTTAGCTCAAAAAGTCTCTATGTAAACACTCTCCTCACGGTGTAATAATTTTACCTTTATCCTTATTTATTAATAACTTAGGTGAGAGGGCTTGCCCAAACTCAGCACTTCCTCAATGTGTCACAGGATCCATGTGACACAAACAGGGCACATAGCCCTGTTTAACTAAAACTTAAGTTTAATAAGGAAAATCTATGAGGAATATACCTAAAAGCAGGATTTGCCAGCTCGCAATAGTAGGCTGCTTACTGTTTAGTTCAGCGAGTTATGGAGCATTAATCAACCGCGGAGGCGGGATGATTTATGATGATGTGCTGGATATCACCTGGCTGCAGGATGCCAGTTATCTGCGGACAAGCGGTGCTGATGCCGATGGACTAGCAAATTACGATGGAGCAACAAGTTGGGTAGATAACCTGATTTTTGGAGGCTTTGATGATTGGCGATTACCCACTTTATTACCCGGTAACGGCCCGAGTTATAATACCGCTTTTTCATTTGACGGGAGTACTGACAGGGGATTCAACAATGACGGCTCGAACAATGAAATGGGACACCTTTTTAGTAACAGTCTAAATAACGTGTCCTTTTTCAATGCTGCCGGTGTTGGATCTCAACCAGGTTCAGATACTTTTAATAGCAGTTTCATTGATGGTGAGACCGGAGAACTATTCAGCTTCGAAAATATCGGGATATCCTACTGGGCAAATCCGGCCAATAATCCGATATCGAACGCTGCCTGGGGTTTCAACTTTCAAAACTTCAATGGCATATCAACTGGCGAAACCCAACTCTTGGGTTTACCTAGTGGTTTGAGTGTTTGGGCTGTCAGAGATGGCGATGTGCCCAGTAGCATCCCACCTCAAACCGGTGGACCAACAACCGGAATTCCCGAACCTGCCAGTTTAGGATTATTCGCTTTTGGACTGGCTGGATTTCTGGCGGCCAGAAAACAAAATAAGGTCTGATTTAAAATGATGGGGAAATAGCGATTCCCCATTTTTATGCCAATTTCCCTCTTAAAATGACCTGTTTAACAAATAATCAACCCTATTAAAATGCAACTAATTTCAAGCCATTGATTTACAAAGGAAATGAAAGGTGTAACCAGCGCTGAATTTTTGTATAATGCCGCGCAATTTTTTATCAGAACATTAGAGTGAAACGATGTCAGACTTAAGTCACTACAGAAACATTGGTATATTTGCCCACGTTGACGCGGGTAAAACAACCACTACAGAACGAATTTTAAAATTAACTGGTCAAATCCATAAGACCGGTGAAGTACATGACGGTGAATCTACTACCGATTTCATGGAACAAGAAGCTGAGCGCGGTATTACTATTCAATCTGCTGCTGTAACTTGTTTTTGGAACGATCACAGATTCAACGTAATCGATACTCCAGGACACGTTGACTTTACTGTTGAAGTATATCGCTCGCTTAAAGTATTAGATGGCGGTATAGGTGTATTCTGTGGATCTGGTGGTGTTGAGCCACAATCAGAAACTAACTGGCGTTATGCGAATGACTCTGAAGTTGCCCGTATTATCTTCGTAAACAAATTAGACCGTATGGGTGCTGATTTCTATCGCGTTGTTCAGCAAACTAAAGATGTGCTTGCAGCCAACCCGCTAGTCATGGTTCTACCAATCGGTATCGAAGATGACTTCGTAGGTGTTGTTGATCTACTTACTCGTAAAGCTTACGTTTGGGATGACACAGGTCTTCCTGAAAACTACACACTTCAAGATGTTCCTGCGGACATGGTTGATAAAGTAGAAGAGTACCGTGAACAACTAATCGAAACAGCTGTTGAGCAAGACGATGACCTAATGATGGCTTACATGGAAGGCGAAGAGCCATCTATTGAAGATATCAAGCGTTGTATCCGCAAGGGTACACGTACAATGGCATTCTTCCCAACATACTGTGGTTCAGCCTTTAAAAACAAAGGTGTTCAACTTATTCTTGATGCTGTTGTTGATTACTTACCTTCACCTACAGAAGTCGACCCTCAGCCTCTGACAGATGAAGAAGGCGAAGCGACTGGCAAATTTGCTTTAGTATCTCCTGATGAAACGTTTAAAGCGTTGGCATTTAAAATTACAGATGACCGTTTTGGTGCCTTAACGTTCGTGCGCATATACTCTGGTACGTTGAAAAAAGGCGATACCATTCTTAACGCTGCAACAGGTAAAACTGAGCGTATCGGCCGTATGTGTGAGATGCAAGCTGATGACCGTAATGAATTAAGCAGCGCGCAAGCGGGCGATATCATTGCGATCGTAGGTATGAAGAGTAATGTTCAAACAGGTCACACTTTATGTGATCCTAAAGATCCAATCATCCTGGAAGCGATGGTATTCCCAGAGCCAGTAATCTCAATCTCTGTTAAGCCTAAAGATAAAGGTTCTACTGAGAAGATGGGTATTGCTATCGGTAAGATGGTTGCAGAAGATCCAACTTTCCGTGTTGAAACTGACGAAGACTCTGGTGAGACAATCCTATCTGGTATGGGTGAGCTTCACTTGGATATCAAAGTAGATATCTTGAAGCGTACTTACGGTGTTGAACTTGAAGTGGGTCAGCCGCAGGTTGCTTACCGTGAAACAATCACGCAGGAAGTCGAAGATTCTTACACGCATAAGAAACAATCAGGTGGTTCTGGTCAATTCGGTAAAATCGATTATCGCATCAAGCCGGGCGAGCCTAACTCTGGCTTCACTTTCAACTCAGTGGTTGTAGGTGGTAACGTACCTAAAGAATTCTTCCCAGCTATCGAAAAAGGTTTTGCTGGCATGATGGACCAAGGTGTTCTAGCTGGCTTCCCAGTACTAGACGTTGAAGTTGAGTTGTTCGACGGTGGATTCCACGCAGTTGACTCCTCAGCAGTAGCGTTCGAAATTGCTGCGAAAGGTGCTTTCCGCCAATCGATTCCTAAAGCTGGTCCTCAATTGATTGAGCCAATCATGAAAGTTGATGTGTTCACTCCTGAAGACCACGTTGGTGATGTAATTGGTGACCTGAACCGTCGTCGCGGCATGATCAAGGATCAAGAAGCTGGTGCAACGGGTGTTCGAGTTAAAGCTGACGTTCCTCTGTCAGAAATGTTTGGTTATATCGGACATCTTCGTACAATGACTTCAGGCCGTGGCCAATTCTCTATGGAATTCAGCCATTACAACCCTTGTCCAATGAATGTTGCGGAAAAAGTTATCGAAGAAACAAAAGAAAGAAACGCTAAAAAGTAAGCTTTCTTGACACATTAAAAGCCCTGCTGATGAAAATCAGCGGGGCTTTTTTATTGCTGTCGCTTTCTCAATCATTTTGAATTGTTTAAAACTGTGGTGATAAAAATTGCTAGTCTCACTCCTTGTGTTGGACTAATATCAAAGAGAAAAAACAAATCACAATTGGTGCATTGGAAAAGTAGTATGGTCAGTCCCGAAAAAACGCCGCAAAACAATATAGTCGATTTGTTTAAGAGCAAAGGTGATGAAAGCGATTCCAAACACCCTATCATCGATCACTTCTTCAACTACTTTGATCCCAAAATGGTTTATAGCAAAGCCGAGCAAGAAGCATGTTTTTCTTTGCGACATCAAATCTACAGTCGGGAGCTCATGCATGAGCCCGCGACCCACAATAACCTCGAAACTGATGTGTATGATGAATATTCTCATGCCTGCTTGATTCAACATTTACCCAGCGAACAATACGCTGGAACCATTCGTGTAATACATCCTCAAACATCCGAACAACAGTTACCTATTGAAACCTACTACGAACATAACCAGCCAAAGTTGACTATCCACCCTGGTCAATTTGAACGGGGAGAAGTGGCTGAACTATCTCGTATCGCAATTCCAGATTTGTTCAGAAGAAGAGCTATTGACTGCCACCCTGGTTCTGGCACCGGCGTTATCAACACCCAGAGTTATTCTGAGGTAGAAGTCCGCTGCTTTCCTCTGATTGCAGTAGGCCTGTACCTCAGTGCCGCTGCCATTTGTCGTACCAAGGGGATCACTCATGCATTTGCGATGATGGAAGCTGATCTGGCGAGAAGCGCAGAGTTTATTGGTTTCAATTGTGAACAGATTGGCGAATTCACCGAACTGCACGGCTCCAGAGCACCTTATTATATTAATCCAAACTCTATGCCCAAATTGCGCCCCGCGTTTTATGCTTTAATAAAAGAAATAGAAAAATCATTTCAAGCCAAGGACTAGATCCCGAACCATACGCAAATATATTGAAATTACTTAACAACAAAACCACACTGGGGTACTGACTATTTAGTGTGGAATATTATCGTGACTCAATCAGTTGTATCAGCCCTGCAACTTGGTGCTAGTGAACAAGGTACTGCAAGTACGCTTGAACATATCTTGTCCTTTGAAAAACAAATCTTGGATTCGAACTCAAATCTGGTGGTTATGCCCGAGGCACTGCTCGGTGGCTACCCTAAAGGTGAGATTTTCGGCACCCGTCTGGGCTATCGATTAGCACAGGGGCGGGAGCGGTTCGCTGAGTACTTCAGTCAAGCGATAAAAGTCCCTGGAACAGAAACTGATGCTTTGGCTGATTTCTCAAAACGCATCAATTCATCCTTGGTAATTGGTGTTATTGAGCGGGATGGACATACTCTTTATTGCACTGCTCTGTACTTTACGCCACAAGATGGTCTGGTAGGAAAACATCGCAAGTTGATGCCCACAGGAACAGAACGATTGATCTGGGGACAAGGCGATGGCTCCACACTGCCGGTTTTCGATACTAATGTGGGAAAAATCGGAGCAGCAATCTGCTGGGAAAATCACATGCCTCAACTACGCACTGCAATGTATGCCAAAGGTGTGGAGATCTGGTGCGCACCTACTGTGGACGAACGGGATATCTGGCAGGCATCTATGCGACATATCGCACACGAAGGTCGTTGTTTCGTAGTCAGTGCCTGTCAGTATCAGCCATCGCCAGCCTCGAAGGGGCAGGATGTTGAAGATTGGGACAAGGAAAGGCCGCTGATAAACGGTGGTTCAGTCATAGTCGGGCCAATGGGCGACGTACTAGCTGGTCCGTTAAAAGGGGAAGAAGGTATGATAAGCGCATCCATAAACACAGATGATTTGATTAAAGCTCGATATGATTTTGACGTTGTCGGGCATTACTCCAGACCGGATGTGTTTTCATTAAAAGTGGACGAAAGAAAGAAAAGCACGGTGGAATTCATACAGGCAGAGTGACCTGGAGGACCTGTTTAATCAAACTGCCCTCCAGGCACACCTAGCTAGAAATCTAAATACCTGAATCGAGAAGTAGTTGCTATAGAATGTCTTTGTAGGGCTCAGAGACGCAATGCAAACGTCAGGCACCGGCAATCAGACCTTCTCAGCATTTTATATTTCATACCGGTATGTACTTCACTGGCAATTTAGCTGCATAAGTAGCTGTATTGCAACTGCATCTGAAGAGGCAGGGTTTTGCCCGGTAATCAATAAGCCGTCAGTCACTACTTTTGGATGCCAGTCAGCTGTTTTTTCAAATTTTGCCCCCAACAAAGTCAACGCATCTTCGACCAGAAAAGGAACCACATCTGTCAGTTCAACCGCCGCTTCTTCAGAGTTGGTAAAACCTGTGAGCCTTTTATCTTTAACCATTGGATCGCCATTCGGACTGCAGACATGAATAAACACGCCTGGGGCATGACATACTGCAGCGACAGGCTTGGAAGCGGCTAGAAAGTTTTCGATCAACTTGATCGAATGTGAATCATTAGCCAGATCCCAGAGCGGGCCATGACCTCCTGGATAGAATACCGCATCATAATCATCAGCATTGATCAGGCTTAGTTTGAGGGTGTTTGCGAGAAGCCCTTGTGCTTCAATATCCTGGTCAAATCGTCTTGTCGCATCTGTCTGAAAATCCTCTTCATGACTTTTAGGATCCAGCGGAGGTTTTCCACCTGCAGGAGATGCCAAGGTGACATCGACACCTGCATCGGTCAATTGATAGTAAGGGCTGGCAAATTCTTCCAACCAGAAACCCGTTTGCAAACCTGTGTCACCTAGCTTGTCATGTGACGTTAAAACAATAAGTACCTTCATTTTCTGCCTATAAACACTAGTAATCTAGACAAAGAGTTTAATTGGTAGATAATCATTACACTAGATAGGACTTTTTTGCTTTTTTGTTAACTTATTTTTGACAATGAATGAACCAGTATTAACAGAACTTCGTGGGATGCTCATCTTTGCACGTGTTGTGGAAAGTGGAAATTTCACATCCGCAGCCACGCGAATTGGCGTGAGTCGGGCTGTGGTAAGTTATCAAATTAAACAATTGGAACAGCGACTTGGCGTAAGATTGTTAAATCGGAGCACACGCAAAATAAGCCTGACTGCTGCCGGAAAGCTTTACTACGAACGTTGTCATCGCGTTACAGTAGAAGCCGAAGCCGCCCATACAATGGTGCAGAACCTGCGGAGCGAGGCGGTGGGTCGAGTCTCTCTTGCCTGTCCGATTAACTTAGGTATGCAGTGGATTGTACCTGTTGCTAATGCGTTTCGTTTTCGATACCCCAATGTAGAATTGGATATTAATTTTTCGGAGAGTGTATCCAATTTAATTGAAGAAGGTATCGACCTGGCAGTCAGGGCTGGTCCCTTACCCGACAGTGAACTGCACGCGGTAAAAATTGCTGAATTACCCCGCTACATTTGCGCTGCGCCAACCTATTTCAAATCGAGGCCCATTCCTGTCTCCCCGGAACAGCTGCAAGATCATGAATGGATTGTTTATAGCCGACTTAGTAACAAAACAACCTTGGAAAAAGAGGGAAAAATTGTTGAAGTTCAATATACAGGTTCACTGCATACCAATAATGCCGCGGCAAGGCTGCAATTTACTTTAGCCGGTCACGGTTTGGCTATTTTGCCCCTTTACGACGCTGGAAAAGAACTGGAAGCGGGCAAGTTGATAGAACTACTACCGGGATACACCTTACCTTCCCTCCAAATTTTTGCCGTCTTTCCAGCAGGAAGTACACAGGCAAGAGCCTCAAAACTTATGCTTGATATGTTAAGGCAATACCCACCGGATAAGATTTCTAGCCTGCAAATTTAAAAAAATTAAAATTGATTTAAACTTTTTAAGATCCAGACTCGACTTAACTGAAAGATACCCTTTCACCGTGAATGTCTGATGCAACCCCGAACCCGAGATCATCAACTACGCCTGCTTTTCATTCTACCATTCGCAGCCTTAGTATTTCCTTTTGTCGCTATAGGCCAAGCGGCCGCAAGTGCGGCAAATCTTAACCTGGATGCCTGCATCTCGTATTTAATGGGCGAGGCCAGCGTACCTGGAATTTCTCTCTCGACCATTGAAAATGGTAGTGTTCAACCCAGTAAAGCCTATGGCTATTTGAACAATGATGAAAAAACCCCTGTATCACAAAGCACCGTTTTTGAAGCGGCCTCTCTCAGCAAGCCCCTGTTTACTTTCATCGTACTTAATCTTGCCGAGCGCAGGATGATTTCTCTGGATAAACCGTTAGTTGAATATCTTCCTTATCCACGATTTCACGATCAAGCTCTGGCAAAACATCTCACTGCGAGAACAGTGTTATCCCACCAAACAGGTCTGCCAAACTGGGGCGGAGAATCACTAGAGTTCCAATTCACACCAGGCACAGATTTTGGTTACTCTGGTGAAGGTTACCTGTATCTCCAGAAAGTATTAGAACAGCTCACCGGGCTAACGTTGCCAGAACTTGCGCAACGAGAAGTGTTTGGGCCACTGGGCATGAAAAATAGTCGTTTTAGTTGGGACACAGACGAGATGTTTTCCCTTTCAAAGGGACATGATCAGGCCAATCGGGTAGTGTCGAGAAGAATTCCTGAGCCCAACGCTGCCTCCAGCTTACACACCACGGCAGGGGATTTTGCACTTTTTGTAAAAGCCTGGATGCGACGATACAAAGATGGCGATCAACTATTCAGAACCGCCCTGCAACCAAGTGTTTACTTGAAAGGGGACGAACGTGGTGCTGAGTTACAACCTGACTCAGCAGGCACGGTTGGTTGGGGGTTAGGTTGGGGAGTACAGCAATCGACCGGCGGCAGCCTGATTTGGCATTGGGGTGACAACGGCGTATTCAGGGCATTCGTCGCAATGAATCCAGATAAGCAAAATGCATTCGTACTGCTCACCAACAGTCAAAATGGGCTAGCGATGGCTGGCCCCTTGGCTAAGTTTCTATTAGCTGACATGAAACCAACCTTTAAATGGTTAAATTATGAATCCATCCGCTCCCCCGGCTGGTCAGATAAACTCAAAGGTTATCAGGCTGAAGCAATAAAGGATGTGCAAAAAGCTGCAAAATTTTTCACACGCGCTCTTGAGGAGGACCCGGACAACGAAGTTTTGGCCCGCCGAATTAAGTGGCTGCAGGAAAGGGAATATGCGACGAATAAACCGGCACCTTTAACAGAACGACAATTGGCATTGTTTCCAGGTCACTACGGTCCCAGAAATATTATCCGTGTGGGCGACTCACTCTTTTATCAACGTAACAAGGGTAACCAACGTAAACTGATTCAAATAAAAATAAATTTGTTCATTATTGAATCTGTGCTGGGATTCAGGCTCGAAGTAGTCTTGGACGACAAAGGCCAGCCGGGTAAATTGGTGGGCCATTATCTTAACGGCTGGAAAGATGAATCACCCAGATCCGCAGACTTGATGTCAATCCTGCTGCGCTGACCTGGCTGGTAAAGAGAATGTTTTAATCTGGCATTTATATCCCGCTTGTTGCGTCTGCTGACCACCACATTTTTACCACTCTCCAGGGTAAGACTTAGTTGTCCGTTAGGTAAGGTGCTGAAAGCGATAACTTTATACAAATTCACCAGGGTTGAACGATGCACACGAACAAACTTCTTAGCATCCAGATCACAGGCCATTTGCAGCATTGTGCGCTTTAACAAATAGCGTTGCGCGGTGGTGTAAATAAATACGTAGTTATCATAGGCTTCAACTGACTCAATATCGTCGATATCTAGCAACAGGCTTTGCTCCTGGAACTTAACCGGTATTTTATTAACAAAAGCTTTTGTTTCTGAGCTGCTGTCAATTTGCTGGCCAAAACGTCCCGATAGAGCTTGTAAAAGGCCAAGACATGCCCAATAAGCTAAGATTTCGTAGGGTAACCAGCGTAAAAGCTTTTCTGTAAAAGTAGACAGAAAATCAATTTCAAATCCGAACACCGCGCAAAGCAGTATGGAGTCTAAAAACAAATGTCCTATTCCGATAACGCAAGAAAGTCCGGCATGCCATCCAAACCAAGACTTTTGTTTGTGAGTAAAAGGGGGGATTTTCAGACGTAACCAATTGATCAGCACCGCCAGCACTACCCACACCAGATAACTAAATAACACATTGGCTGAGTAGGCAATAAATGAAATTTCCCGTTGCCAATCCGGGCTGACCCTTTGCCAGCTTGTATAAACCTGTGACACGGCTAACAGGGTAGCTGTCAAAATACCTGCAATCACCCAGTGCCAGTTGACAAGTTTCACTTACGTCTCCTATGAATGGTTACCGAACAAGCATGATGCTATCCGGGTCAATTAACCAACTCCCCATATTTCCCTTCGTTTCCATCTTAACCGCGTAAGGTTTATCAACACTCACCCAAATTGTTTTGTCTCGGATCCCCTTGGATTCCACTTTCCAGGTATCAAACCTGTGTTCGCCTATTTTAATGGTCTCACGACCTTTAACTTCAATATTCGACCACAGCAACTGTGAACCGTCATTTAAGTCAAAAACAGGGACCGACGCTTTGTAGCCGGATTTAAGGGGTAGCACAGAAATAGCATAGTTAATCACCGCTGGTTCATATGCATCATGTGGATAACGCTTGTTGTAAATTACTTCCGTATAGTCAGAACCTTTAGTAGGCATTAGCTTTCCGCTAAACAGACCATCATGATAAGTCACATTAATCTGGTAGGCCTGCAATACAAGATCTCTTTCGACGAATGCCAGAGTATTCGGGTTAAGGTAAATTTTGTCGGGTGTACTGTCTGGCTGAGGGTTGAAATAGATTTCCAACAAATAAACGGGCCGCCCATTTCGCTCCGTCATTTGCATGTTGTAGCGCATACTGTTGCCCATTTTCTTATAAACCACTTGGTGAGAACTTATACGTTCAATGACATTGTCAGCATGTCCGGGAAGCACTTTTGTGAAAATAGGTTCGGGTGCTTCTGAAGCAGAGCAGCCACTACTAATACTAAACAGGGTGAACAATAAACTGAGCTTGATAAGGTGCATAAATGGAAGTCCAATTAGTTTGCTTCGTCAGACTTCAAGCTATAGGAATTTTACAACCGGTCACCCTTTTGTACGCGAACGGTTACTTTAGGTTGGCAAGTGGTATTTGATAGGAAAAGTAAAACGGCTGCCGTAACAGCCGCTCTTGATAGTTCACACCGTTTTAGTTTTCCAAACTCCTCGGCGGAAAATAGTAATACCCACAATCGCAATCATGGATTCAGCGATCGTCACCGCAACAAATACGCCGGTCGGACCCAAAGATAAAGTTTTCGCCAAAATATAAGCGATAGGTATCTGTATCATCCAGAAACATACGAAGTTAATTTTCGTTGGTGTCATGGTGTCACCCGCTCCGTTGAATGCCTGCACCACTATCATGCCAACGCCATAAAACCCATATCCATAGGCAATAAAACGCAGGCAGTCCACACCATATTGGATAACCAAAGGATCCTGAGTGAAAAAGCCAATAATAAACTCTGCAAACCCGATAAAGACAACCGCCACAATCAACATAAAGTAGACGTTGTACTTGGCGACTTTCCAAACAGACTCTTCTGCCCGTTCAGGTTTACCTGCCCCGAGATTTTGGCCCACTAGTGTGGCGACTGCATTTGCCATTCCCCACGCTGGTAAGATAGTAAAAATGATCACGCGAATTGCGATTGTGTATCCTGCCACAGCAGCACTACCATACGTTGACACTATTCTCACCAACACCACCCAACTCGCCGTTGCAATCAGAAATTGCAGTATTCCACCTAACGAGACCTTCAACAGATCCAACATCAATGAAAATGCAGGCCGTAAATGTGCCAGGCTGACCTTAATCCGGCTTGCGTGACCCCGCAGGTGATACAACTGATATATAACACCAATACCTCTGCCAATAGTGGTAGCAACAGCAGCACCCGTTACTCCCATTTCCGGGAAAGGCCCCAGCCCGAAAATCAGGATGGGATCAAGAACGATGTTGATGCCATTTGCCAGCCACAAAGAACGCATAGCGATGGTGGCATCACCAGCCCCTCTGAAAATGGCGTTGATCAGGAATAAATACAAAATCGTAATCGAACCACACAACATTATCATTGTGTAGTTCTTGCCAATTTCCAATACGGCTGCTTCGGCGCCCATCAGTCTCAATATGTCGTCTGCAAAACTTAACCCGACAGCAGCCACCAGCATGGCTACGAAGAATCCAATCCACAAAGCTTGCCCTGCAACCTGATTGGCCTTTTCCGGATCGCCTTCACCGATTCGGCGTGCAACCATAGCAGTGACACCCATGCTCAACCCTATCGCAATAGCATAGAGAATAGTTAACACGGCTTCGGTTAATCCCACTACCGTTACAGCCTCATAACCCAGGGCAGATACGAAAAAGATATCAACTATCGCAAATACCGACTCCATCGCCATTTCCAATACCATAGGTACCGCGAGAAGAAAGGCTGCGACGCCAATGGAACCTTTGGTAAAGTCCTGTTGATTGTTCCCAGATAACGCTTGTTTAAAAAGTGCCCATAGACTGGGTCTTTGTTGTAATTGTTCAGCCATTTGAAATTCCATAGCTGCCAATGCACAGATCCTGGATCCATGATCAACAACGAATATGCGGGCAAACGCCCATAAATTTAATAAAAATATCTGGTGATTAAACCAGTAAGAGTAAAAAGTACTCGGTGGTTTCTGGAATTAAGCCGTCGGGATAATGGTAGAAATAACCGAGAAGTTGGTAGCAATATCAGCGAATAAGATGCTGTTTGAATTGTTCATTTGCCTGCTCTCGGAAATTAAATGGACGGATAATTTGTACTCTACGACGCAATTTGTCAACAATTAAATTGTGGTTATTACTTTATTGAACACCTTATCAATACTTTCAAATGTAACAGTGTGTGTGTAAAATACCGGGTTCGCGTCTCGAAGTAATGGCTGCCGGAAGCAGTTAAAGACAGAACAGGCATAACTGATTATTCAGTGGAAATGGAAAATGAAAAAACTCTTATTAGCAGTATTGTTTTTTACTGCCCCTGGCCTGTGGGCCAACGATATACCAGTGGAAGCCTTTAGTAACCACGGTGATTACCTTGATTTAAAACTCTCTCCAGATGGCAAACACTTTGCCGCTCGAGTCAGAAATGAGAACACCGTTGTTCTGCTGATAATGCGCGCCAGCGATAACCAAATAATTGGTGGTGTTAAACCAGGCTCTAACAATGTTATTCACTCAGTCACCTGGGTAAACGATGAAAGAGTCGTATACGAATTTGCTGAAAAGCGTGCTGGACTGGACACACCGTCTGCTACCGGTGAGTTGTTTGGGATCAATATTGACAGGTCTCAAAACAAACAACTCTATGGTTATCGCGCGGACGATAGCCGTTCTAATAGCCGAATCAAAAACAAAGAAAATTCCTACGCCAGTCAGGAAATTCTCAGCCTGCTGGAAGATCAGGAAAAGTACATACTAATCATTGAGTATCCCTGGCAGCTAAAAGGCAATACGTATTACGATAATCGAGTCAGACCGGCTGTAGTTAGCAGACTTAATGTATATACGGGCAAAAAGAAAAAAATTGAAACCATCCCCTACCCGAGAGCACATGCGGTTGCGGATAAACACGGTAATATAAACTTTATCAGCTGGCGTGACGACGAAAACAATCTGTTTACTGCTTTCAGAAAAGATGAAGACGATGATTGGCAAGAACTCAGCAATGCGTTCGATGTTGAACAGGAGCTTACACCATTTTCGCTAAGCAAAGACTTATCTAAGGTCTATATGTATGGCCGGGAAGCTGAAAAAGGTCTGGGAACAGTCTACGAGATGGATGTTGCCACCGGAAATTACGCGCCGATGTTCGAGGATTTAACAACTGACGTTGAGCGAATTCTGCGAGATCATGAAACAGAAGTGCCGGTAATGGCTGTTTCTTATCCAAATAAACCCAAATACCACTATGCAAAAATAAAAAGCAAGACCAAAAACCTGCATAAAATGCTGGCTGCCTCTTTTGAAGGTCAGGACGTATTTATTACCAGCTCCAGTCAGGATGGCGATTTACATCTGGTACATGTGAGTAGTGACGTCAACCCTGGTGAATATTACACCTTTAATTCAAAAACGAATAAAGCAGCGTTTTTATGGGCTAATCGTTCGTGGATTGACCCACGTACACAACAACCTAAGCAACCAATTAAGATAAGTGCCAGAGACGGAACTGAAATCAATGGTTACCTGACTTTACCTGCGAAAAAAGAGGGTGATAAAAAGCCACCATTGTTAGTCATGCTGCACGGCGGTCCCCATGGACCCAGAGATCATTGGGATTACGAAAGCGAAGTACAGCTATTCGCCAATAAAGGTTACGCTGTTTTGCAACCAAACTTCAGAGGTAGTGGCGGTTATGGTCAGGATTTTCTAGAGATGGGCCATCGTCAATGGGGCGGTACTATGATTAACGACATACTCGACGCTACTGCCTGGGCAGTTGAACAGAATATGGTCGATGGTGAAAAAATATGTACCTATGGTGGCAGTTATGGTGGATACGCTGCACTAATGTCAGTAGTTCGTGCTCCTGATTTGTTCAAATGTACTGTTGGCATAGTTGGCCTTTATGATCTGAATAACATGTTTACAGATAGTGATATTGCTACAAATTATGGCGGACAAGCCTATTTGGAAAAAGCGATAGGACGCGACCCGGCTGAATTGAATGAATTTTCTCCCGTCAATCACGCGGATAAAATCAAAGCCAAAGTATTATTGATTCATGGTGAAAAAGACGAGCGAGTATCAGTTAAAAATACCGACCAGTTAGAAACTAAACTGGAGAAAGCAGGAAACCCTGCTGAAATCATGTTGTTCAGCCAAAGTGGTCATGGCGTCTATGATCAGGAAGACCGGTTAAAAATGTACAAGAAAGTTTTGGCATTCTTGGGCAAACACATAGGTGATTGATTGAATTGACTATTTGCTCTCAATTGGATTAAACGCCCGCTAGTTACCTTAGCGGGCTTATCACGATAACATCTATTCCTCTTTCTCTTCCCCTTTCGCGAATCTACTCAGCGAACCATACTTATCGATATGGGCTTTTTCGTAGTAATACTTAGCCTTATTGAAATTGACAACCATTTGCTGAAATGCCTTATTTTCCTCCGTCAGTTTGACAAGCATTTTATTTTTTTCACTAGTCAGTTTTTCAATTTCCGACACCCCCAACTGAGTTGATGCAGATGCCATGCTCAGGCCCTCCATAAGGGTTTCCGAAGAACGCATTTCCATATCAAAAAGTTCTCTGCTGATTCTGATTGAAAAAGCATGTTTACAGCCTGTTTCAACAAGTCTTGAGTTTTTCCTCTTCTGCCGTTTACACACAAAATGCATGTCCGGGTCTTCAATCAATTGATTAAAGCCATCGTACAAAGCGATGCGAGAAAGCTCAAACTGCTGTTTAAAAAAGGAAAGAGGACGTACACCTCTAATCTCTATTGTTTCGATTTCTTCGAGTTGCTCTGCATCATTATTTGCCGTATTCCCTTTCACAAAAAATGAATTTAATAAACAAACTGCAATTAAGCCCTTAACAATCTTCATCATTTAATCCCTTTTAAATCAGTATATACCGTTAATTATGTCAATTTTTTTCCATCAAAATGGCACAGGAAAATCTTTAAATATCTGCATGGTTTCTTTCACCACTTGCTCTGCTAATGGTGAAGAAAATGCCTCGATGTTTTCTTTTAGTTGCGCCATTGATGTGGCTCCAATAATGGTTGATGTCACGCCATCAATTTGATCACACCAGGCAAGCGCCAGTTGTGCCGCCGTAATGCCATGGTTTTCAGCTACTGATTTGTAGCCTTTAATGGCGGCTTCAGAATGCTCTGTGTTACGGAACAATCCCATCCGTTGACTGATAGTCCAACGACTTCCTTGCGGTCGCTTTCCATCCAGATATTTCCCACTTAACATTCCGCCGCCTAAGGGAGACCATGGTAGAAAGGCAATATCTTCATGAATACAATTCTCAATTAAATAGGGCCAGTCCTTTGTGTGCAGCAGGTTAAACTCATTCTGAATAGACACCATGCGGGGTAATGCATGCTTTTCACTGAGTTTCAGGTATTGATTTATGCCCCAGGTCGTATCGTCAGACAAGCCACAAAAACGAATCTTACCCGCTTTGATACAGTCATCCAGTGCCTGAAGAATCTCCAACATCGTATTGGTTTCACTGTCGGGATCAGCTTGGCTGAATGACACCTCTCCGGGAAAATGTTTCCCAAAATGGGGGGATGTTCTATTTGGCCAATGTAACTGATAGAGATCAATGTAGTCTGTTTGCAAACGTTTTAAGGATGCATCCACTGAATGGATAATGGCATCCCCATTAATCGGTCCGGCTTGACGGATGTAGGGTAAGCCAGCGCCCGCAATTTTACTGGCAATAATTACGTCTTTGCGCCGACGGCAATTCTCGGCAAGCCAGTTCCCAATGATTGACTCGGTACCGCCATAAGTATTCTCTGAAGGGGGAACCGGGTACATTTCCGCAGTATCAATAAAATTGATCCCCTGGGACAACGCATAGTCAATCTGCTCGTTGGCTTGTTGTTGAGTATTTTGCAGTCCCCAGGTCATTGAACCAAGACAAACTCTTGATACTTCAAGACCACTACTTCCAAGTGTTGAAAAACGCATTCTGGTTCCTTATTTCTGATTTTCACTTTCAAGAGATGTACGTGAATTAAATGTTTATTGTTCAGGTTAGCTTGTTCATAATTCAACTCCCAGTTATTTCAGGAATTTATACGCGAAATGAGTGACGCGACAGGTAAACGGCTAAATAAATTTATCAGCGAATCCGGTATTTGCTCAAGACGGGAAGCTGATCGCTATATCGAACAAAAGCGCGTTACGATCAATGGGAAATTGCCTGAACTGGGAACTAAAGTCATGCCCGGTGACAATGTGGCACTCGATGGCAAACCCATTGGTGCAAGTCCGGAAAACAAGTCTGATCGCGTATACATTGCTTACCACAAACCTATCGGGATCACCTGTACCACTGAAAGGCATGTCAAAGGTAATATTATCGATGCCATAAAACACAGGCAACGCATTTTCCCTATCGGAAGGTTGGATAAGCCATCTGAAGGGCTGATCTTATTGACCAGTGATGGCGACATAGTGAACAAAATACTTCGTGCCGAAAATGCTCACGACAAAGAGTATATCGTCACTGTCAACAATCCAATCAGCGAACGATTTATTAAGAAAATGGGGAGTGGTATTCCGATTCTCGGTACCGTCACTAAACGTTGTAAAGTTAATGCAATGGGTCGAAATCGATTCAAAATAATCCTGACGCAAGGATTAAATCGTCAAATTCGTCGCATGTGTGAATTTCTGGGTTACGAAGTCACCAAATTAAAGCGCACCCGCATTATGCACATTGACCTGGGAGGTTTAAAACCAGGTCAATGGCGAAATCTAACAGAAGACGAAATGTCGAAACTAAATCACGCGCTGGAGTCGTCAACTAAAACAGCCTCAAACTAACGACAATGAAATGCCGCGTGAAGCGGCATTTTTTTAAAATTTCTGACAGGTTTAATGGTTTTTAACGTTGGCCAGGTCTACATCACCTTTGCCGTCACGGTAAAGAACGAATGACTCCGCACCGTCTATGTTGATGTCGCCTGAACCATCTTCAACACCCACCTTGCCGCTTACGTCAATAATATCTATGTCTCCTGATCCATCCTCTAGTTCCACGTTTCCAGCCACAGTGCGAATATTCACATCACCTGAACTGTCATCTATGCTCAGGTTTCCAGTCAGAGTTATAATATCCAAATCCCCGGATCTATCCTGAATATCCACGTCGCCTGTCATAGAGCGCATCTCTATGTCGCCAGATCTGTCTTTGACAACCAAATCTCCCTGTATATTTTTAAGATGGATATCGCCAGAACGATCATCAATACGCACATCCGCCTGTATATCTTCAACTTCGAGGTCGCCTGAACGATCCATTATTTCCAATTTAAGTTCACTGGGAACCGTCACAAGCAAATCGATGTAACTATTGTTAAACATGCGAGATTCAATATGGGCAACCAAAACAGCTTCGTTGCCTTGTTGCTCAAGAGTCAAAGTGTAGCTATCCGGATCAATATCATCGGGGCGAATTTTGGCTCGAACGGAAATTTTGTCTGCGTCTTTGTCGCCGCGTATAATCAGATCTCCTGCTCCCGTATCCAAGGTAAAGCTTTCCAGGTTCTGGCTCGAGAGTTCCAGTTCTTTATTTTTCTCATACTTGGCCAAAACCGCCGTTGATAAGCCCACACCGAATATTGCAATTAATGCTAACTTCATGATGTTTTTCATCTTAAATTCCTGTTGGTAAAGCAAATAGAACGTCATTTGGAAGATGAGTCGCCTGTTACACGCAAAAGGTTTAAATCAATCGTTGTAACAGGCAAATAATTTACGCTTTTAGTAAAGGCAAATGTAGTTGAATGGGCTCAGGAACCAGCATCAATACCTTTCTGCGACTAGTCTGCCAGAAGGCTGAAAGAAGAAGTAAAGTAGCGCCAATGCACACGCCTGTGACGGCGAAGCTGTAACTGATCATACCGTAATTTTCCAGCAAACTAGAGAACGCATAAATTACATACACCAGGGCAGACACCATAATGGCACGGCGGTCTACAGCAATTGAAACCATAGCTAGCGCCACGTATAGGGCAACCACAATCACCGAACTATAGAGACTCTCAACGCCTTGTAAAATACCAAGTGAAGAAAATATGGGGTGTACGATCATTGGTGCAGATACAAGATGCAACCAAAATGCAACGTCGGATTTACGGGTTTGACGGCTTCTATCTGCAGAATCCCAATACATTGCCAATGCGAATGTGACAAGCCCAGCGACAAACAACATGGGCAAGATCCAGGTACGAGCATAAGGATAAATCGAAACAATCACCGCAAGTACACAAGCCAAACCAGCAGCAGTGCCTGCAGCAACTGTAATTGGTACCTTAAATCGCATCCAATGCACTCGCGCTGCGATGGCTGTTAAAATACCCGAGATGACAAATGAAATCTCATTAGGATGTTCGTTAAACGCGAGAGGTGCGGCGAATATACCACCGAGGAAGGTGAGCAATAAAGCGATAGCGGGCAGTGCCATACGTCTTCTTAACACAAAAAACTCAGACAACCCCCAAGAGGCAGCTGACAATGCCAAAGCACCCGCTACCGGACTTATTTTAATGCCAAGCCAAGCAATTGACGCAAGCAGTAAGCCACTGGCAATCACCACAAACACGTCGTTAAAACCACTGATCAATCGAAAGTTTTCTTCGTCAACCGCCACAGTATTCTGCAATTGGGCAACCTGGTTGCGAAAGTTATCTACAGCCTGTTGAGTAAATACGCCTGAATCAACCGCTGTATTCAGATCTTCGTCTGTATACATAATATGTTCCTAATAAAAGTTCTTAGCGACTCATGTAAAGCAAATGTTAAGCCAATTGATTTTTTTCTTTTACTACAATGGCTTAGGGGTTTTTATTGTTTGAGATTGGTTGGATTGACCAAGGCGACTAGGGGAATTAGCTCAAAATTGGTCCAAATTGCCAAGACTGGTCTGTTCTAGCTAAGTGTGCTGCGGAGATGTTATACATGCACTGAATGCTAAACAAATTTCCTCCGCACTACTTTCACTAAATCACTTCCCATGTGTCGTATAAACGAACTTAATACGCCCATCCTTAGGTTGAGAGGCTTATCATTCGCCAGACAGACTATCTGATAATAATACCAGCCAGCCTGCCCCTGATTGTTAATTCCCCGTACAGAAGAAGATGGACTGTTATTGCCCCAATAGCCATTTCCCAAAACTAAATTCGCTTGATAATCAGGCGCTGAATTAACATTGCCATTGATTATTCTATTGGGGAAATCGGGGTCAGTGCATAGAGGTCTTCCCAAACCTATCATGTCAGTTTCCTGACTTTCTAACGCTCGCTGCATGCCATCCGCCGAACGAAACCCTCCGGTGACCATCAATGGAGTTTTGTTGCCTGATGCATTAAGCGATCGTTGGATTGCCTGGGCATATTGTAAAAAATACGCTTCTCGCTTTTTGGAACTGTCACGAACCTCTAGTGAACTTTCCGGGTTCATAAAAGCCAATTGCTCATAAGTCCCACCTGAAATCTCGAGCAGGTCTATTCCCTCTTCACCGATCATTTTGACGACTTGAATACAATCTTCCTGGCTAAACCCGCCTTTTTGAAAATCCGATGAATTTAATTTAACGCTGATGGGAAAGTCAGCACCTACGGTTTGCCGGACGCGACGGATGGTTTCCAACAAAAACCTGGCGCGGTTTTCTAAACAACCACCCCATTTGTCATGACGATGATTTGTCATTGGGGAGAGAAACTGGCTGCCTAGATAACCATGCGCGCTATGAATTTGTACGCCAGTGAAGCCAGCTTTCCGGGCGATTCTTGCTGTCTCTGCAAAACGACAGATAATATCTTCAATTTCGTCTTCATGCAGCGCTCTGGGTTTGCCGAAGTTGGCCAAAATATCCAGTTGCACATCGGAGGGAGAAACCGGTTGGCTGTTAACCAAGCGAGCACATTGTCGTCCCGGGTGATTAATCTGCATCCATAGGTGATTGCCCGCTTTTTTCCCCGCTTTGGCCCATTCAGTCAGTTCCGCAAGCCCACTTTCATTCTCAATGACGACATTACCTCCCCTTTCGAGATAGCGCTTATCGACCATTACATTGCCAGTGATCAGCAAGCCCGCTCCACCTTCTGACCACCGCTCATAGAGACGGTTTAACTCAACAGTGGGTCGATCGAATTTGTCTGCAAGACCTTCTGTCATAGCCGCTTTACATAAGCGATTCGGGAGCACGGTACCGCAAGGTAGCTCCAATGCTGAATCAATTGGCATTAAGCGGCTCCTCAGGGTCTTCATAATTACCTTCGCATGCTGCAACGGAAAATTTGAAGCCTAGTTCGGAATCATCCTTCTCTACTAACAAAACGGAATTTTCGTTGATGATCAGGCTTTTTTGTTCGGGTTGCTTTTTACAGGCTGAATAGGGGTACATCTCAAATTCATAAATGAAGGTTGCAATCAATTTATCGAATATGCCGGAACTTTCCTCTCCTTCTTGATTGAGCACAGCAGCCAGGTTGCCGCTTACTGTAATATTTACATTAGGCTCATTATCGATAGGAGGCTCTGTTGGAACCGACACTTCCTGAGACAATTCGTTTTCTGGTTCCGTTTGAGCAAGATCAGATCCGAGTATGTCCTCTGCATTCTGGTTAGATTCTGTGTCTTCTTTAACCGCTTTTTTGAGAAACTGTATCGGGTCTTTAAACAACTGAACCTCTTCAGCGTAAGGCACTGCCATATAAAAAACAGACATGATGACGTAAGGGATTAATACGACTCTCAGTATCATAGTGGCAAAAACAAATGACTTGTCTTCCCAGTGTACCTGCACTTTAATTCTGATAATGCGCAACAATACGCTAGCGATAAGCCATAAATTTCCCACTACCAGGGCGATGGAAAAGAACAAAAGCGACGCGATCAAAAGCCAAAATGGCAACATTAATAAAGTCGCGAAACCAATGCTAAAAACAAATGGAAAAGGTTCTATACCGGCTATGGCATTTACTTTTAAAGCAGATACCGCTATCGCGAAGTTTGCGGTGGCAGCATAGAGTACAAACACCAGAGCCTTACCCAGTATATTGTCCCAGATTCGGTTAAAAACATGCCACAACTCCCTGATCAGGCCAAAACCTGCGATCGCCCCAACCCATAGCAATGTGGATCCTTCTTCGATATCCTGATCAACACTGCTAATAAGAAGTAGAAACGCAAACAGGTAGAGCCATTGTGAAACGGTTAGCTCTGATAACTTTTGAGCAAAGTACCGTCTGATTCGCCCTAGAAAGTGGGTAAGAAAAGTAAGTGGAGTGAGCTTACGCTCACTTGTAATTGGTTCTACAGGCGGTTCTACTTCCTGTAAGTGGGTATCTGACATCCATTGCCCCGTTGCTATTGTTTTGGGTCATTGTAGATTTAACTATAATCGATTTATCCATAGAACGTCATCAGTAAACGAGTACTTAAGTAACTGATTCACGCCATAAATCACGAAAAAGCAAAAACCGTCTTCATTTCAATCATCAAACGATTCTCTGCCCAGTTGCAGCGTGCGGGTTGCCAATTGGATTTCTCTCAGAAACAGAATTAGGGCAGTAATCAATAAAAGCATCGCAAAAACAAATAGCCCGGTAACCAAGGTTTCGAATTGTAAATGCCAAATATCACCAATAAACAGGGAAACGACCACCGCACATACCATCAAAGCTGAAGCGGTGCACATGCCTATTGACCAATTGATCATCCGTATCCGGCGCCATAGGGTCCGTAACTCATATTGTGACGACTTCTTTTGCTCTTCGCCTTTGATCACAAACATACGTTTCTCCAGGATTCGGGCCCTGTCCACAATACGTCCGAGTCGACCCGACATCACATTGAGAAAACCAGCGATCCCAGCAAGCAGGAAAACTGGCGCTACGGCTATTTGTATAACATTAGCAAGGTTGATGAGTGAGGCTTCCATGGGCTCCTTTGTTGAACTCTTCGTTTTTTTAGAACGGGTTACTTCAATTTGAATCTATCGCCAGAATGTCCTGAAAATAGGTAAAGTCTCTTCGTTGCGCATAGTCATTTAATGCGGACCGAATCAATTCAAAATTATCTGACTTTTTGGCTATCGCATAGTGGGTATCAATTTTTAGAAGAGGTGTAACAGACACCTCTTCGGGAAATCCCAATTTATCATTCCGTTGAAAGAATAACACTGGCGATTGATAAGATAGCAGTGCGTCACTTTGTTGCTTCACAAACACCTGAATTGCCGACACTGCATTAGGTAAATCCAAAAACTCTACGCCCATGTCCTTATATTGCTGACGATAGCCATTGTAATCGAAACCACGGATAGCAGAAACAGATTTGAAGCCTTGCGCAGAACGATAGCGATACAAATTCAACACCAATTGTCGATAGGGTCTTTGTACGAAGTATACTGAGTCTTTAAGCGCACTGGTGGACTTGATATTGATCGTAAAATCCACTTCCGACCTGGCCAACAGTTTATAAATACGCATCGGAGAAGCGCACACCACATCCAATTCGATTTGATAACCGCTCAATACCTGACGAGTCACATCAATATTTTTTCCGACACATTTACCTGAAGACTGGTCTATCTGAATGTTTGGTGGAAATAATATGGTGCCAAGCGTGACTCTTTTTTGTTCTGCATTTGCATCAGATCCAAGGTGGCAAGTGACAAGGAATAAAATTGTGTTCAATGTCTTCACGAATCGGCTCATAGCTCATTTAACGGTTGGCCGGGCAATAATGCCGGACTGATGGTAAATTAAACACTGCAATAGTTTAAACAGCACGTGATCAGGCTAAACAAGTTACTGAGTATAATACCAATTCCATTAGCTATGTCTTTTAGTATGCCAATTAGTAGGGTAAGTATATGTATTTTGAAGATTTTTATATAGATCAGACAATTAGGTTCGGTGAGTATTTGGTGACTGAGGATGAAATCGTCGATTTTGCTTCAAAATATGACCCCCAATATTTTCATTTGGATAATGAAAAAGCTAAACAGTCGCTATTTGGTGGTTTATGTGCCAGCGGATGGCATAGCGCAGCGATGTTTATGCGTATGTTGGTTGACAGTATGCCAGCTGAACATGGCAGTCTGGGCTCACCAGGCGTAGAAAAAATTAAGTGGCTAAAACCAGTTTATCCTGGTTATGTTCTGAGTGTTAAAGGCGTGATAAAGGACTGTAGATTGTCGAAAAGTAAACCTGGGGTCGGAGTCGTGTCGGCGTTTTACGAAATCGTGAATCAACATGACGAAACTGTTATGTCCGTAGAGTCCAACGCATTTTTTCGTTGTAAAAAATGACCAATGTAACCATTAATTCAGTGGCAATCGGGTATTCAATGTTAATCTTACTTAGCCGTCATGCGGCCTATATTGCCATCAAGACATCCCAACCCCAGTCAAAATCTGCTAAGCCTATCCCTCGCATTAAACTTTCGTAATCGGACTGTTTCATTGCTTTGGCGATTGTCTTAAATTGTGACCTCAGCTTAATTGCACGGGTAGACAATAAATCAAATCGAATATCAGCCTGTTGATTAAATTCATCATGCCTTATCCGCTCAGCCCGTCTGCTTGCATCATAGAAATCGACAGCATATTCCAACAATTTGTTCTGCACCATCAACACTTTCTTATTGACCAGATGTACGCAGACGTTGTGTTTGCCAATGGTCTCAGAGAAACCATTTTCAGTAAGTTCAGCGGCTAGCTGGCCGAGTGACTCTGATGCCCGTCTATATTGGCTCAACAACGATAAATACTCGGACGACACCAGCGCAGTTTGAGACACTTCAGGCAGAGCTAAAGCTTCTGTCATTTCCTCTGATAGCATATCCAGAGCGATAAGTTGTCTTGAGAAGGTGGACATTCAGAATTCATCTTTAATAAGAACCAGATATGTTACATCGTTTTATCTGATTATGAAAAAATCAAAATATTCCTTTAACTACTTAACTTTCACGTTTTTGAACTATTTAGACAAAATCATACGTGTTATCTTTGTAAAGTGTCGCCTAAAAGCGACTATTTAAATCACAAATAGTTTTGGAAATAAAAACAAAAAAAGGAAATGGAAATGAGAAAATACATTGTAGCGTTATTTGCCACTACAGCTCTTTTGCTTGGCGGATGTGCTTCAGTTCCAATGGCATCATTGGAGCAGGATACAGCGGCAAAAACCTTTCAACCTGATAGTGCTAAATCTAAAATTTACGTTTATCGAAATGAAAATTTTGGAGCCGCAATCAAAATGCCAGTCCTGATTAACGACAAATTAGTGGGTGATACTGCAGCAAAAACGTTTCTCGTTGAAGAAGTGGAACCTGGAAAACATATGATCGTTTCCAAGACGGAAAACGATGCCATGTTGGAAATTCAAGCTGAAGCAGGTCAAATTTACTACGTATGGCAAGAAGTTAAAATGGGCGCCTTCTCTGCCCGTTCAAAGTTGCATCTGGTTGACGAAGCTAAGGGTCAAGCCGGTGTTAAGCAATGTAAACTTATTAAATAGTTTTTAATGCTTAAGGGTCAGTCTACTGGCCCTGTTTCCGTTGTTTAACCTGAAGTTATCCAGCAGTCGTACAAATTCTCCTCTTTTAACATCCACTCTCCAAATCTCCAATATCCCATACTGACATTATTTTATTCTGTAAGAAATCAGGCGACGTCTACTCACCTTTCCTTCAGCCACAAAAAAAGGCCACCTAAGTGACCTTTTCAATCTTGCTAGAGCCCTTGATTAGTCAAGGATCTTCGCTACA
>CANLWS010000016.1 GCA_947494925.1 uncultured Alteromonadaceae bacterium | reverse complement strand
CGCTTAGCTCAGTTGGGAGAGCATCGCCCTTACAAGGCGAGGGTCACTGGTTCAAGCCCAGTAGCGTCCACCACTTTATATCGTATCCTTTATGGACGCTTAGCTCAGTTGGGAGAGCATCGCCCTTACAAGGCGAGGGTCACTGGTTCAAGCCCAGTAGCGTCCACCACTTTCTTCACTCAGATCGTTCCCTGAAATATTACTAACATAATACTTGCTTGTCTGATGCTAAGAGCGTCGCCACCATTTACAAAAAAACGAGGCGATCTGGTTCAATTCAATAGTCTCATAAGCTCAAATTAGACTGATTATCTAACCACCTAAAACAACTAACTAATGCGGCTCGAAACCTGGATAGTGCTAATTATTCTTTGCTGACAGCGTTTGTCTATCTATTACCACACCATTAATAATAACCTTTACGATAGTATCGTAGGCAGATATATCCTTTAGTGGATTTTCATTTAACAACAACAAATCCGCTTTCATGCCTTCGTTGACTTGACCTATGGAGTTTTGCAACCCTAATGCTCTGGCATTGTGCAAAGTCATTGAGGTTAGAAGGGTTTCAGGACTTAAACCAGTCTCCATCCAATGATTCATTTCCCAACGGCCATTTAAACCAGGAAATTGCGTATAAAACGGGCCACTTGGTGTATCACTGCCAAACAATAATGTTGCACCTTGTTGCGATAACATCCGGGTCATGCTTAATAGGTTATTGATGGGAATTTGGTAAGCGCTTTTGACCGTCTGATATAATGCTTCACCGTCTAATATGTCTTTATCGTAGTGCTGACGCAACTCGTTTTTCATCCATTGGCCGTCATCACTTTGGTACCAGTTTATTAATGATTTTGGTATTGCGTGCTCAATACCAGGTTTAAGAAAAAGCTTAGGGTCAAACATCTCTTTTTCACCAGCAATTACTTGAATAGTGGGTTGTACCGAGATATTAGAGTCGGCAAAACGTTTGGCAAACTGTTGTCGTGTTAAGCTATCAGCCTTAGATAAACTTCCCCAATGCCACATGCCATGGACCAAGGCATCCACTTTCACTTCCAGACCAAATTCATGGGAAGACTGGGAATTGCCGTGCAGCAATACTTTTAAGCTATGTTTGTGCGCATGTTGAATTATCTCCTGCACTAAGTGAACGGGCGGTACAGGTAGGTTTTTCCATCTTCCAAATCCTTTTTCGTGGAATACTTTTATACATTTCGCGCCATTCTTTTTAGCACGAATGACCATTTTTTCAGCCGTTTGCTCTTTTTTGGGAAAGTTAACAGGGTATAAATCGGCCTGTTCCGGATTGAATATAATGTCACTACCTTGCGACGTATCAAATTGGTGCTTACTATTGGAGGGCGATATTGGGTAGCCATTTGGAATAATGATAGGCGAACAAAAGTAAGCTTGCGGGGCAATGGGTTGATTGTTCCAGTCCTCAATAAACGAGCGATGAGAAATTAGATCTAACAAGGTCGTAAAACCAAAATATAAATAACTGCGCGGGATTTGTTCAACTGCCTCGTCAATAAAGTCGGGCTGTTTACTGGCTTTAGTTATGTATCCTGGAACGCCCTGAAGGTGAACATGAGTATCTATTAGGCCAGGTATTAAATATTGGCCTTTACCGTCAACTACGGTCTCTGATAAAGGAAGGTCTCGACCGATATTGATGATAATTCCATCTTGAATAAACACATCTTTAGGACTGCTTACACTAGGTTTTTCGCCGCTAATTATTTGCACGTTACGTATTAATAATTCGTCTGCGAATGCAACCTTCGACGAAAAAACAGCGACTAAAATTAAAAACCATCGGACACAGTGACCTTGGTGATAGTTAGATATTGTTTGATTGAGCATAATCGACCTTCTGTTATTGCGAATAGAAGGTCCCGATTGTTATGCCATTGATGAATCACTGACGACCTAAAACACGATCGAGGTCTGTCTTTCAACACAGAAATCCCAGTTAACGGATGTAAAAAGAACTTATGGAACAGATATTGTCTCACAGCCAGTCAGCCAATATGGTGATTTGCCTGATGCTAGCGATTCATCTATTTTCTGTCAGGGCAACATTGCGCTTACCTGCTCAGATGTTAGGGGCAAATTTCTTAATGTACGCTTGCCAAAGCCTTTTGCTCATAGGGTTGCTAAACGATTTGAGCCCGGCATATATTTCAGTCATCAGGCCGGTTTCGGCAATGTTGATAGGGCCAATATTCTATTTCTATTTTTTAACAGTCAAACGTCTGAAACCCCAATTTAAGAAAGCTGACATTTTACACATTATTCCATGCCTGCTGTTGCTGCTTGCTTTTATAACCCAGAGCCGCCTGCTCTTCATGACAGATTATCTCATCATCGGTAGCTTTATCTTTTATTTGGCGCTGATGGCTATCCCAATGCTACAAGGTAAAAAATTGTTTAATCACTTGAAAACGGAGCCCACACAACCTTATAAATGGTTGTGCATTCTAGCTTTGATGATGTTTGTAAATATTGCTATAGACGCTGCCGTGGCTGCAGAAATACAAGCTGGTAAGCCACTAAATAAAAGCTTGGCCTTATTCCTGGGTACTAGCTTGTTTCTGATAATCAACGCTACCGTCGCGTTTGAAACATTAAAAAGAAACCCACTCATTGAATGGATGTACGAACTGAGTCTGCGAACACTCTCAGAAAAAGATACCGTATCTGCCCAAAGCAAAGAGCACTTTGCCAGATGGGAAACTCTGGTTAAGACTCAAGAATTGCACAAAAGAGAATTTGGTATAACCCTGACCGAAGCCGCCAAAAAACTACAAATGCCTTCAAGACAATTATCGAGTGCCATTAATATTTGCTACGGAAAAAGCTTCTCTCAATATTTAAATGATAAGAGAGTGCAAGAAGCCAAACGTTTAATACAATTGCATCCCGAAATGAACATGATAGATGTGATGTACGCATCAGGCTTTAGTAGTAAATCTAATTACAATAAAGAATTCCAGCGTGCTGTGGGAATGCCGCCCTCGAAATACAGATTGACCTTAGAATAATAAGATAATAGCGCACAGCGACAGCACTTTATGAGGGGCTTGTTGATGATGAAAGCTTGGCAGTAGATACCAAAGCATTTGTTTTCTGTATAGTCCAGCCTATCAGCTAAGATGCCTAACGTTCGGTGGCATTTTTTACATGAGTGGTCTAGCACTTTCTCTCTATGTTATCGATTTCCTTAGATATTAACTTTAAACAACCTACTGATTCTTCAACGGAGATTAGATTCTCCTCTGATATGAAAATAAAACGTGAGCCGGATTCATTTCTTCCGACCAACCTACAGCAGGGCCCACTATTACATTTTGGTACTTCCCATAGTTAAAAATTAAAAAATAAACTAACCTCAATTGAGTCGATATTAACGCTAGTCACTAAACCGAAATCATTCTAATTTGTTTAGCTTTCAAAGTCCTTGAAATTGAACAATTCCCAATTCAACCAATTAATTCACTAAAAAGCTGAATAACTACTTATCAAAATGGAAATAAGTACGATAAGCTAAATGTACCTGTTTGATGAAATCGTCTTATGAATCCACAACTTGCCAAAGAAACCAGCGTCTTGATCGTTGATGACCAAGTACTTGCCAAAGGATATATGAAGTATTCTCTGGAAGAGCTTGGTTTCAGCGACATTACCTATGTGGATAAGGCACAGTTAGCATTAAGCAAAATACGCCACGAACATTTTGATTTGATCGTCTGTTCCTACAATTTAAAAAAGGATCAGGATGGTTACTACCTCTACGAACAACTGAAACACAATAGCGAGCTACCGCCAAGTACCGCTTTTATATTCATCAGCGCCGACACCACGTCAGATCTGGTGCACAGTATCGTAGAGCTTCAGCCTGATGATTTTCTCGCAAAACCATTCACCGTTAACGACCTGGATAAGCGGCTAAGCCGGGTATTGTCCCGCAAAAAGGCACTGAAATCCGTTTATAAATACATAGAGAAAGGGCAACATGCAAAAGCATTGGCAGAAGTAGAAAGTTTCCTTGGTGAGCCTAAAAACGCGGAATTCTTTCCTCTAGCGCTTAAAACCAAGGGCGAGCTGCTGCTGGCTTGCGGTCAGCATCTGCAGGCTCGGGAGTTTTATCAGGCAATATTAAATGTTCAGTCCTTTACCTGGGCTCAGTTGGGTCTGGTCAATGCACACATACACCTGGATGAGGATGACGAAGCTGAAAAGCTGGTGCTACGTTTGGCTTTTAAACCGGATTCGCAACTAGCTGCCTACGATTTGTTGTCCGCACTGCAAATTAAGCAAAACGATTTTGACGCCGCCCTTGAATGTGTAGTGATGGCGACGGAAATCTCACCTCGTAATATCCGCCGCCACAAAACCGCTTTAGATTTGTCGCGGATTACCCACGATTACGAAACGCAATTTGAAGCAGCAAAGAAAATCGTCAAATTTGCCAAAAACTCTATACATGACAAACCTGAGAATTATCTTAATGTAGCTCGGGCAGGCATCGACTTTGCCATGACCTCTGATGATCAGGAAACAGATAAATTGCTCAAACAGGCAAATGAGTATGTTAAACAGTTCAAAGCTGCATTTCCCAAAGCAGAGCTTCACGATCAGATGAAGGTAATAAACGCTAGGTTATTATATTTGCAAGATGAAAAGGAAAATGCCAAAGCGTTATTGGAACAGTTAGAAGAACATAACTGGGAAACGGAAAGCATGGAAGCATTGTTAGACAAGGCTAAAGCGTTTCATGAAATGGGGTTATTTGAAAATTCTGTCGCTATTCTAGATCAAATTGAACAACGCTGTAAAAAAGATGATAGTCAAAGCGGCCTCTTCTTACATTATGTTCAAAAAGAGAAAGTGGAGCGCTCCGCGATAAAACAAACGCCAAAAGAATTGAATAACGAAGCAGTAACACATTATCAACAGGGCGAATTGGACAAAGCTTTAGTGGTATTTCGTCAGGCGTTTACTGTCATGCCGAAAAACCCCTCCATCTCGCTCAACTTGTTGCAATCTATTGCCATGATCGCTAAAGAAAGAGACATTCCAGATAATGCAAAACAGGTAATACAGCTATGTATAAAAACACTTGAAAACTGCAATCTGTCGGAAGAACAAGAAGAGCGGTACCACAAAGTAAGAGGCTTTTTAGACCAATCCATTTAATTGACACAGACGCTTGACCTGAATCATCAGACTCAAAGCTAAATACCTGAAATACTGTTAGAATCCCGAAAATGAGTTCTTCAAACATCAAGTAAAATGCGATCACACAGACATTCAACACAAGACGATAAACCCTTGAACTGGCGAGTATTTACGCAGCTTTTACCCTATTTGTTTGAATTTAAACAGCGGGTAATACTCGCGCTGTTATGTCTTGTTGGGGCAAAAATTGCGAGTGTTGGACTCCCTTTTGTACTGAAACACACAGTAGATGACCTCAACATCGAGTCGACTGCCTCAGCCATGGCGATTGTTCCCATCGCCTTAATTGTGGCCTACGGTGCACTAAGATTAGCCAACGTTTTGTTTGGCGAAATTCGCGATACCCTTTTCGGACGAGTGACAGAGCGAGCCATGCGACGAATGGGGCTGAAAGTATTTGAGCATCTGCATAAGCTCGACCTGGATTTTCACCTCAACCGGCAAACCGGAGGGCTTTCAAGAGATATAGAACGTGGTACAAGCGGCATCAGCTTTTTAATGCGTTTTATGGTATTTAATATCGGCCCTACCCTGTTAGAAATAGCAATGGTAGTGGGCCTGTTATTTTATAATTACGGTGTGAGCTTTGCGCTTATCATTCTTGTATCTGTTGTGGCCTATGTCTTTTTTTCCATCAAAGCGACAGACTGGCGTACAAAATATGTCAGAGAAGTTAATTTGGCGGATTCAAGCAGTAATTCTCGTGCCATTGACAGTTTGCTCAACTATGAAACAGTCAAGTATTTCAATAATGAGGTCTATGAAGCGAAACGCTACGATCTTGATTTAGCTACCTGGGAAACAGCAAGGCGCAAGAACCGCTTGTCATTGTTTGCTCTCAACAGTGGCCAGGCTTTTATTATCGCAGCTTCCATGACAGCTATGATGGCGATGGCCGCATTCGGGGTAGCAGAAGGCAGAATGACAATAGGTGATTTTGTGCTAATCAATGCGTTTACTATGCAAATATTTATGCCCCTCAATTTTTTAGGCTTTGTTTATCGCGAAATCAGAGGCTCCTTAGCGAATATTGAAAACTTGTTTGAGCTTATGGCTAAGAAGCCCAAAATCGATGACGTGGAAGATGCTGCTGAGCTAAAGGTATCTCAGGGGGAAATACGGTTCGACAAGGTCTCATTTGACTATCGTCCCGACAGACCAATTCTGAAGGATGTGAGTTTCTCGATAAAACCCGGGCAAAAAGTGGCCGTAGTAGGTGAAAGTGGTGCTGGTAAATCAACACTGGTCAAACTGCTTTTCCGATTCTATGACGTATCCAGCGGAAATGTTTTCATTGATGGACAAGATATCGCAAAGGCCAGCCAGTATTCGTTACGTAAATCTATAGGAATAGTCCCACAGGACACAGTGTTGTTTAACGACAGCATATTTGAAAATGTCAGATATGGAAGGCCCGACGCATCGGACGAAGAAGTTAAAAATGCGATCAATATGGCCCATTTGAGTCGTTTTATTGAATCTCTGCCTGATGGTGCAGAAACTCAGGTTGGAGAACGAGGGCTAAAGTTATCCGGTGGTGAGAAGCAACGCGTAGCTATCGCAAGGACTATTTTAAAACGCCCTCCAATATTGATTTTTGATGAAGCAACATCATCCCTCGATAGTCAATCCGAACAGGCAATTTTGACAGCACTAAAAGAAATAGCCCAAGGCCACACTAGCCTGGTCATAGCGCACAGACTTTCCACCATAGTTGACGCAGACAAAATAGTGGTGCTGGAGCAGGGTCGAATTATTGAGCAGGGAAATCACCAGCAACTACTAGCAAAGAATGGCCAATACACCAAGTTGTGGAATACTCAGCAACACAATAACAAGGAGGTAGTTGATGGATCAGAATGAATTGAAGCTTGCTGTTAATCAGACAATGCCGTTTGGAAAATATAAGGGAAGCAAACTCATAAGGCTACCAGAACCCTATTTGGTATGGTTTAAGCAAAAGGGATTTCCTGATAACAAACTTGGCGAGCAACTAGCTCTAATCTACGAAATAAAGCTCAATGGATTGGAAGAATTAGTTCGACCATTGGTAAATACATAGCCACAATAATGGATTTAAGTTCATGACAACAAACAAAAAGTTGAAAGTCATCGACGTTACAGATAACGTTTAATTATGACGTTAGAGTTAGGAATCTGTAAGCTATGTGTTTGAAATACATATGCATTAAAACACTTCGCAAAGCGTGGTTAGCAATTATGAAACAACATCATCAGATTATCTGCTATTTTCAGTGCTAGAGTATGCCCAAAAGTGAAATAGAAATAGCAGAAAAGTACAGTGTAGTCATAAGCGCTTTGGTGCCTTTTGCGGCCAGAGGCAAATTGTCAGAAGGTCTCAATAAGCTTCGCGCCAGGATTGACAAAAGAGATCTTGAAGAAATTCGCTATGAAGTGAATCGCCTTATTTCCCCATGCGACAAGTCAGTAGACACCCAGTCATTTGCAAAAGGCAAGTGTTACAAGATTAAAGTCGATGACGTTGAACTAACGCTCGATGCCGTTGGTGAACGTATTTTCGAAGCAGAAATGAACAAGCACAATCGCACATACACGCAAGGTGTTTACGAGGCGGTAAGTTCTGAAGAACGTTATAACCTGCAGCTTAAACAAGAGCAGCACCAGCGAATAGTGGAAGCCTTTTCAGTAGATTGTCTTCAAGGCAGCAATGATATTGATGTGGAAGTAATGAAAGTCATTCCTGATTTCACTGTCACCTGCATTAAAATAAATAATAATGAGCCAATTCCGTTCGCTTACCTGTCTAAAAATGAATTAGCCATTTCTATCAAAGGAAAACCCAGTATCAGTGTTGGCGAAGCAGTCACTTTTACCTTCCCTGCCATGCCTAAAGTGACTGACGCTCCTTACACCGCTGGATACAAATGTCGCAGCATCAAGGGCGCCGAAAAACGTGGTATTTCCACGCTGATATTTGTCGCTGAAGCAGATGAGAAATGGCTCGAGCGATTGGAAACATTTATTCGACAAAATGCATCCGACCTGCCACTAGAGGCATCACAAGAGCTGACCCGAACTCGCGAACGAATTCTGAAAGACGCTATAATTTCCAACGCCCCGATTTCAGCAACATTATGTGAGCAGGTGAAAGGAGAATTGTTGCCACGCAGTATGTTGCTTCCACAGGCAACTACAGAATTGGATCCGGAAAATCAGATAAAACAGTCGTTATCATACGCTAAAAATGTGTTCTCTCGACTGAGCAAAGAATTTCAAAAAAGTCGCGAGACGTATCAGTTCCGCTGTACCGTATTGCAAAACGAGAAAATAGTACATCTGGTCGCGAACTTGGGTGAATTACTAAAGGATGGTTTACTATCAGCCTTTATATCTCAGGGCAAACTCAATGGAAGCTTACGTGTGTTCCGCCTTTCGTTAGTGTCCAAACAAGACGCCCTGCTCAGAGCTAAACAGTATGATTCTGAACCGCTGGAAACCATGCGAAAACTGAAGTTTATAGTGTATTGCGCTGACGTCAGCAACGAGCTTAATCACTTCGAACTGTCTCAACAACAAACACCTGCAAAGTTCCCTAACCATTATCATGAAGGTGCTGATTATCATCAGGTTGACATCAGTTTACCAAACCATCTAAACAGGCGTTCAGAGGCCAGATACGAATTTCCATGTGATGCGACCGTTAAATACGGATTATTAAATAGTGACCCCTGCACCTTGATAGATATTTCCAGTCGAGGCATGCAACTGAAACTGAACCAAGTCTGGTCGAGCAACAAAAATTCGGTAAAAGTGTCAGTACCGGCTTTGGAATTGGCTAACGTCAAGTACGACCTTGTCAGACTAGGGGAATCCGGAGATGTTTTACATCTGCAAATGACTGAAAAAAGTGCGGAAAAATACGCATATAAATTTAATCGTATCCTGGCCCATAACATCAGCTACTTCACACCTCGTAGCAAACAATTGCAGCAAGAAAAGGCCTTTGACTATTTATGGGATCTGGTTACCTGTTCGCTACCAGGAGTCCATATCCTGATGGGAAAAGGAAAGGATCCTTCAGAGCAGCTTATTGTCGCTCATACCGACGGAGCGGCGAAAAGCCTTGCGCCTTTTAGTATTAAACAAAGCAAATTACCCACCCACGGATGGTTCGTTAATTCCGATCAGGATACCCCTGAGTCCAGTAAAATTAATACCATCCTAGAGAGGAGAGCAGACCCCGAAAGGGCATTGTTTTATGTCAATCGTCGTAAAGGGCGATATACAACCTTATCCAAAGACCAATTCTGCGACGAAGAAACAAGGCAGAAGTTGCATAAATCAATAAAAAACAAACATGGGAAATTAATCGCCCACTGCATGCAGGTTGCTGTTTGCAATTCTCTGGACGAGAATTGGTACCATAAGCGTTGCAAACATTTGGCTGAGGTGGATAAACCAGCAATTGGTCAGATTCGACAACAAGAAAACGCCTGTCAAAACTTGTTGAGTATTATTCCAGTCTCAATGCTACATCAGCACCTTTTGCTCATTGGTGATTTTCATGGATAGCCAGACAAATAGTCACAATTCACCAAACCGAGTTTTAATTTACCGATGAATACCCGCCGGCGGCAACGCTCCCGTCAGAATCAACTGTCAAAAAGCGGGTTAAAAAATGAGAATATTGACCGCCAGATAAGGGTGTTGCATCAAGCTATGGCAGAAAAAATGTTACATCAACCTGATCTGGTGCAGATTGTAGCGGACAAAATTCTTGAACGATATGAGCAAGGTAAGATGTATCATGGAGCTTATCTTACCTGGACAAGTATTTTGGAGCATTTCGGCAATCCTGAGGTTTTTCTGCAAGCGCTATTGGAAGACAGTCCGCGTATGAGAAAGCTTCGACGGAAAACACCCTTTGTCGGGATTTTAAATGAGCAAGAGCGTGAATCGGCTTTGTTAAAATTTGCCTGCGGGGATGCCGATATTGACTCTCTATTATAGTGCAGTTGTTTGCCACATAAAGTGTGCAACCAATCTCGCAACATGCACCACGTTGGTGCATAAAATTTATTTTCCCCATTTTGCTCCCTCTCACTGAGACAAAATAGATTTCTTCGGCTACAACTGAAGAAGTAGCCCCATAGCAAACTCACTCTTAAATACATATTAGTCTGCGTGGAAGGCACAATGCTTGAATGAACTGACTAATTATCAGATAAATCTATCGTCAAGGTTGCTAAGGATTTGCATGACTGCCCTGCCCTTAACTCGCACAAAACGCACCTGGTTAGCCAGCTTAGAACTGGATTTAACTTCTAGTGCTTTTGGTACACAACTTACAAGAACAAAACGTCAAGGCCCGCTAAGCGTTCAGAAAGCCTTTTATCCTGAAGGAAGAGATTGTGCCCATCTATATTTATTGCACCCCCCAGCTGGGATTGTATCTGGAGATGACTTAACCGTTACCATTAATCTGAGCGAAAACGCCAGAAGCCTCATCACTACACCGGGTGCCAATCGATTTTACCGCGCGAGAGAAGATGAGATTTTGGGTGATTCAAAACAAGCCATGGCAACCAAAATTCAATTATCAGATAAGGCTTCATGTGAATACTTTCCTCTTGAATCCATTGTGTATGAAGATGCAAATGCATTTAATTATCTCGATATACACCTGACAACAGAAAGCGGTTATATGGGCTGGGATGTCGTGTGTCTCGGTTTGCCCAGCGCGTCTCAACCCTTTGAAAGAGGCAGATTAAACCAACGCACCAGAATATATTGCGAACAAAAACTTATTTATCACGACAGATTTGCCATTCACCCAGACAGTAAAATGCATCAACATCCCGCAGGATTACACGATTTCTCAGTTTATGGCACATTTCTGGCTTATTTACCTGACCATATAGTCAACAATGAAGAGATCGCACTACTGTTACAAAACCTAAGGAACAGGCTCATTGAGAAAAGTGCACAAGACTTAGTCAGTATCACTTATGTTAATAAGTTAATGGTAATGCGTTACCTCGGCTTTCAGGCTGAGCAGTGCAAGGAAATTTATATTGCCCTTTGGGAGCTGCTACGGCCAGTTTGTATGGAAAAAAATGCCCTAGTACCTAGAATTTGGCATACATAAACCTAAACGTTGTTCGAACTGAGATTTTTTAACCAATAGAGTACATCATGGATTTGCTACCAAGAGAAAAAGACAAATTGCTGATATTTACAGCTGCACTGCTTGCGGAAAGGCGTCTTAAGCGCGGCGTAAAACTAAACTACCCGGAAGCAGTTGCTTATATAACCATGGAAATTATGGAAGGTGCACGGGATGGGAAATCCGTAGCTGAGATGATGGACATCGGACGTACCTTGTTATCCCGGGATCAAGTAATGGAAGGTATACCTGAATTGGTTAAAGAAGTGCAGGTTGAAGCAACATTTCCAGACGGAACCAAGCTCGTTACCGTTCACAACCCTATAGTGTGAGGAAAATTATGATCCCTGGCGAAATCAAAACAGACTCGGGCGAACACGAGTTGAACGCTGGCCGTGAAAAAATTCGGATAACAGTGGCTAATTCTGGTGACCGCCCCATTCAGGTCGGGTCTCACTATCATTTTTACGAAACCAATTCGGCCCTGATTTTTGAGCGGGAAAAATGCAGAGGTTATCGACTGGATATTACTTCCGGAACCGCTGTGAGATTTGAACCGGGCCAGGAAAGACAGGTTACCTTGGTCGCGTATCAAGGTAAAAGACGTGTCTTTGGTTTTCGTGGGAAAGTCCAGGGAGAATTGCAGCAATGAGTAAAATAGACAGACAAGCCTATGCGCACATGTTTGGTCCGACAACGGGTGACCGTGTCCGCCTTGCAGATACCGATCTTTGGTTAGAAGTTGAGAAAGATTACACCTGCTATGGAGAGGAAGTTAAATTTGGTGGTGGAAAGGTCATAAGAGATGGGATGGGACAATCCCAGGCCTCCTGCCAGGATACTGTTGATTTAGTGATCACCAATGCCTTGATACTTGATCACTGGGGAATTGTGAAAGCAGATATCGGCGTAACGTCAGGGCGCATATCCCATATTGGAAAAGCAGGAAATCCGGATGTTCAGGACAACATTGATATCGAAATTGGGCCAGGTACCGAAGTCATTGCCGGAGAAGGTCAGATAATCACAGCAGGGGGCATTGACGCGCACATACATTTTATCTGTCCCCAACAAATTGATGAAGCATTAATGTCCGGTGTTACCACCATGATAGGCGGCGGCACTGGCCCAGCAACGGGAACAAATGCAACAACCTGCACACCTGGGCCCTGGAATATCCATAAAATGCTTCAGGCAACTAACGACTATCCAATGAATTTTGGATTTTTGGGAAAAGGTAACGCAAGTCTTCCAGTGGCATTGATAGAACAAATAGAGGCTGGCGCATGTGGCCTTAAGCTGCATGAAGATTGGGGCACAACACCGGCATCGATAGATAATTGCTTATCTGTCGCTGAGCAGTACGATGTGCAAGTTGCCATTCACACTGATACGTTAAATGAATCAGGGTTTGTAGAAGACACAATCGCAGCGTTTAAAAACAGGACTATCCATACCTATCATACTGAAGGTGCGGGAGGTGGCCATTCGCCGGACATTATCCGTGCATGTGGTGAAGCGAATGTTTTACCCTCCTCCACCAACCCTACCAGACCTTATACTGTGAATACCGTAGATGAACATCTGGATATGTTGATGGTATGCCATCATCTTGACCCTTCAATTCCTGAAGATATAGCCTTCGCTGATTCACGGATCCGAAAAGAAAGTATTGCCGCCGAGGATATTATGCACGACCTGGGCGGTATCAGTATGATCGCCTCGGATTCTCAGGCAATGGGTAGAGTGGGAGAAATGATAACCCGCACCTGGCAGACAGCTCATAAAATGAAGCAACAAAGAGGACCACTTTCCCCTGACACAGAGAGAAATGACAATTTCAGACTAAAGCGCTATGTGGCTAAATATACTATCAATCCCGCTATTAGCCATGGAGTTAGTCATGAAGTGGGCTCAATTGAAGTGGGTAAATTGGCGGACCTGGTTCTGTGGAAGCCAGCGTTTTTTGGTATTAAGCCAGCACTGATTATCAAATCAGGCTTTATCGCTGCGGCACCAATGGGTGACGCCAATGCGTCAATTCCCACCCCTCAGCCGGTTTATTTTCGCCCTATGTTCGGGGCTAAAGGGAAAGCCGCGGCTTCTACATCCGTGACCTTCCTGTCGAAAATTGCCATAGAAAAAGGTGTACCAGAAAAAATTGGTATGACGCGTTTAATCGGACACTGTGAAAACACCAGGAATATCGGGAAAAAAGACATGATCCATAACGATTGGCAGCCTCATATGGAAGTCGATGCTCAAACCTATGAAGTGCGAGCAAATGGCGAACTACTCACCTGTGAGCCTGCCACTGAGTTACCCCTTACACAACGTTTCTGTCTCTTTTAAGGATGAATTTCTGACATGTTACAAGTCTATAAACGACATCATCATATTCACACTGCAATCACCGATTCACTATCGCTGGATCAGGATACGCGGAAAAAGGCACGGATAAAAAGTAAAACAGAAAATGGGCTGGAAATAGGAATTTTCATCGAAAGAGGTAATCCGCTGCAAATTGGTGAAGTATTGGAAAGCGAGTGTGGCCAAATGATAGAGGTTAAAGGCCAGCTCGAACCCGTTGCTACAGCAACTTCAACGGATTGGCTTGCATTCAGCAAAGTGTGTTATCACCTGGGAAACCGCCATACAACCCTGCAAGTGGGAGAATTATGGGTCCGCTTTAAGCAAGATCACGTATTGGAAGAATTGGCCCAGATGTATGGTTTGACGGTTGAGCGCCACAATGCGATTTTCGAACCAGAGCAAGGTGCCTACGGGACCCATAGCCACAAGCACTCCCATGATTAGTCCTAAGCATTCCATTAATCTAAGCCGACTACTCCAATTATGCAGTGCCAATTTGCCCGTGGGTGGATTTGCTTTCTCCCAAGGGCTTGAACATGCAGTGGAAAGACAATGGATCCATGACATTACAAGTACCTACGACTGGATATCATTTACCTTAGATGAGGCTTTCGCTCATACAGATATCCCTTTTTTACTCCGTCTTTATCAAAGTCTCGAAAAACATGATTTAGATAGCTTTAGCAACTGGAATCAACACCTAATTGCATGCCGTGAAAGTCAGGAGTTGCTGTATGCAGATTTGGCAATGGGAAAAGCATTGATTCGGTTATTGCAGCAATTGGAAGAAGTGAACCTTTCGGCTTATCAAGACAGCATTTGCCGAAGCGAAGTTAGTTTTGTCAGTGCATTTTCACTTGCTGCTTACCTTTTCGAATTGGATCTGAGTGCAACACAAAGCGGTTTTTGCTGGACATATATAGATAATCAGGTTGCAGCAGCAACCAAACTCGTTCCGTTGGGTCAGTCACAGGCTCAGAACTTGTTGTTTAGCTTAGCTGAGCAGGTTGAGCCTGCAATTAGTAAAGCGAATGCAATTGCAGATGATGAGTTAGGCAGCAATTTACCTGGGTTGGCCATGGCCAGTGCCTGGCATGAAACACAATACAGTAGGCTGTTCCGTTCCTGATAAAAGACAGAATAAATATTTCAATCAGCATAAGAAGTGATTTATGAATAAGAGAAAACAAGTACTCCGCGTTGGTGTCGGTGGCCCGGTAGGGTCAGGTAAAACTGCGTTACTCAGATCACTGTGTATTGCACTTCGAGATAAATACAATATGGCAGTGGTGACCAATGACATTTATACCAAAGAAGATGCAGAATTTCTGACACGCCATGATGCGCTTGCCAGAGATAGAATCATAGGGGTTGAGACCGGAGGATGCCCTCATACAGCCATACGGGAGGATGCGTCTATGAACTTAGCTGCGATAGATGAACTGCAACAACGTCATTCAAACCTTGATTTTGTGTTGGTGGAGAGCGGAGGAGACAACCTTAGTGCGACTTTCAGCCCCGAACTATCAGATTTGACTTTATATGTCATCGACGTTTCAGCCGGAGACAAAATTCCACGTAAAGGTGGGCCTGGTATCACTAAATCAGACTTACTCATCATCAATAAAACTGATGTTGCAGACTTGGTGGGAGCATCACTGGAAGTAATGGACAAGGATGCAAGAAGAATGCGGAGCGATAAACCTTTTGTTTTCAGTAATATGAAAACACAACAAGGACTAACTGAAATCATTCAATTTATTGAATCAGAAGGCATGCTGAATGTGTCATAACCTATGTTATGAAATTCTACCCCTGTCTTACTGCTTGTAAAAAACTTGGTATAAAGGAAAAAAAATGAAATTTGTTTTACTATTTGTAACCCTACTGTTGAGCACTTTCAGTCTGGCTCATGAAGATCATTTACTCGGTGAAGGCTTTTTTCACAACTTGTATCACTGGGTGTTCTTTTTATTATCTGCAGTAGTTATTTACAAAAGTATAAAGTGGCTGCGCATGAAAAATCTCGAAAAGAAACTGCTGATTGAAAAGGATTAATTTACTCGTTTGCAAATGGCTGCTAAGAGAATGGGTTTATTAAATTCCAGATACAAAAAAGGCGCTGTTTAAAGCGCCTTCTAGAGTCTGAGCTTCGTCTTAGCGACGCAGGCCTAAACGCTTGATCAGATCCTGATAACGTTCAGTGTTTTTGCCTTTCAGATAGTCAAGCAATTTACGACGTTGGCTAACCATACGCAACAAACCACGACGAGAATGGTGATCTTTCTTGTGATCAGCAAAGTGGCCTTGAAGCTTGTTGATATTGTTAGTCAGAAGTGCAACTTGTACTTCAGGTGAACCTGTATCGCCTTCTTTAACACCGTATTCAGCAATAATTGCTGCTGTTTCTTGAGTACTTAGTGACATATATTTCTCCAAATTAGATTGATGACTTGCCGATCACTAATTCAGCCAAGTCGAAAAGAGCGCGTATTATAGCGATCAATGGATGGAATGCAATAGGTGCAAAAAACCTTTTTCTTGACCCACAGGTTTTACTGCCTGGTAGGTTGAGCTGTCTGATCAACATATACTACAAGTGTCCAATCGAAAAAGTTCTTTTGCGCAAGGTGAGTATGACCGTCTGATGTTAGCAGTCAAGACATCACATTTCTGATTAAACGATTGCGCAAGTTGAGTATGGCTGGCTGATGTTGGCCGCCAAGTCAACTCCCAATTAACTTTGCAATTCCGAAAAGTTCCCCGACTTAAAGCACCTCGGGGATGACAACATTCTTGTTTCGAAAAACTTCTTATGCGCAAGTTGAGTATGGCTGTCTGATGTTGGCCGCCAAGTCAATTCCCAATTAACTTTGCAATTCCGAAAAGTTCCCCGACTTAAAGCACCTCGGGGATGACAACATTCTTGTTTCGTAAAATTCTTCTACGCAAGGTGAGTTGTCCGTCACTGGCGGTCAAGTCACTTATTGAAAGCAATTAGATTTAAGTAATCGGCCGATTAGAAACGTTATAGGAGTGACAGCGCTTACACCAGAAATTCTTTTTCACAGGTTGAGCTAACTCTTTGTTGTATAATATATTTACCCATTCTGAAGATATGAAAAGCGATAACGAAAATAACACGTTATTCCTCTGGTGTGTGGGCGATTAGAAGAGTAATCTGATTCAAACATCAACCAAATATTAAAAGCAGAAAGTCATTTTTATGCGATATCTGATGAGCATTTTGATGCTACTCAGCATGGATGCATTTAGTTCTTCGTACAAGATCAATGTAACGGAAACATACAAAAATCATTCTGGCCAAGAAGGATTAGAGAGCTTTTTCATCGCTTTGTACTCACCGCTGTCAATTTCTCCGGAGTTTGTCTATTACCCTTCCAAAAGGGGATTACAGCTAGTAAACCAAGGTATGTTAGATGCCGAAGCTGGTCGTTTTGAAATGGTTGCCAAAAGTTACTCGAGTCTGACTAAGATAGACGAACCCATTCGCTTTTTTCATTCTGGCTACTTTTGCTTAGAAAAAGAAAGTTGCAGAATAGGTAAAAGTACAGTTGTCGCGGCTCAATCAGGCTTCCAAAGTGCTGAATTATTTTGTCGCACCAATCAATTGAATTGTCATTTGGAAAACAGCCCACATTTGCTTGCTCGTATGCTGGAAAAACAGATTGCTCAAGTATTTTTTAGTCTGAATAGTGAGGCGGAACCAGTGTTATGTTCATTTAACGGAGACACAATATACTTTGCACCTATCTCTTCGTTTAGTTATCCCAGCTATCACTACGTTCATAAACGTCATGTCAGGCTTGTTCCTAAACTCGAAGCCTCAATGAAACATCTGAGGAAGACAGGTGTGATCCCGCCTCTTGATGCGCCATCTGTCCCGCCGCAACTTTCCTGCAATAAAAAAGTCATTAGAATTTAATTAACCTCAGGTTAATTATTGCGAATCGGTCGCCGGCCTGACAACCAGCCTTTTTGGCGCGACTTTTCCTTCATCGTCTATTTCACCAGCGCCAAGGAACAGGCCCGACACAGAAGAATACACCCGAACAGACATCCCTTTTTCAATCTCTTGTGCCGCCACAGAACGAACAGGATTACCATTGCAGAAATAGGGTTCTTTTTCGCTTTCCAGTTTAACCTCAGGCAAAGCCTTTACAGCGATATCCATTGGCAAAAGCAATGAGTCGAGTAAATCGTGAGGCCGTTCCTTGCACTGTGCTGATTCACGAGCAACGTTTTCAAGGCCCTCAAGCGTCAGCATCTTGTTACTTGGATAATCGGTTACCTGAGTACGATGAAGACGCGTTACATAAGCACCACAACCCAGCAATTGTCCAAGATCATCAACCAATGAGCGAATATAGGTACCCTTACTGCAATGTACCGTCATGTCGACATAGTTATCCTGGAATCGCGTTACCTCAAGTTTGTAAATTTCGATATCTCTTGCTTCACGCGGAATATCTATGCCCTGTCTGGCATAGAAATACAGTGGCTTTCCTTCGTGCTTAAGAGCGGAATACATGGATGGAACCTGCTTAATCGGACCTCTAAAGGTTTCACAGGCTTCCATTAGCTGCTCTTCAGAAACCAGGACTGGTTTCCGGGATACAACTTCACCATCAGCATCAGACGTCGTTGTGCGCACACCTAATTTGGCAGTCACTTCATAAGTTTTGTCGGCGTCGAGTAGAAATTGAGAAAACTTAGTCGCTTCTCCCAGGCAAACAGGCAACATACCCGTGGCCAGAGGATCGAGTGCACCGGTGTGACCTGCCTTGGCAGCAAAAAACATCCTCTTGATTTTTTGAACAAGATCGTTTGAAGAAAGACCCAGAGGTTTATCTATCAATAACATTCCATCTACAGCACGGCCTTTACGTCTTCTAGCCACTACTATTCCTCTTCATCTTCACCAATTGTTCTGCCAGCCTTTTCAGCTCTCTCTTTATCCTTGTTCAGGGTATCTGTCACCAGATTTGAAATGCGCATCCCTTCTGCAATAGATACATCCTGCATAAATTTGATCGCAGGTACTGCTCGCATTCTCAACCTTTTTGCCAGTAACGTTCTGACAAAACCTTTATTGTCTTCAAGAATACTCATATACAACTTGGTTTTTTCTTCGTCACCATCGAAAAAAGTAACATACACTTTTGCATGAGCCAGATCTCTCGAAACCTCGGTTCCTGATACAGTCACCAGACCAAGCCTTGGATCTCGATTTTTAAATTCATTTTGCAGAATACTGGCGACTTCTTTGTGGATTTGTTGACCGACTCGTTCGGTCCTGGAAAACTCTTTTGGCATACTAACCTCCTAGAAACGAACAAAGGCCGATCCTGAAGAATTTGCACATTCTTCAGGCGTCAGCCTTCGCTAGTCTATTTTTGCGAACGCGTATTAAATTTCGCGCTGAACCTCAACAATTTCAAATACTTCGATTTGGTCGCCGACTTTAACATCGTTGTAGTTCTTCACACCAATACCACATTCCATGCCGTTACGAACATCCTGAACGTCATCTTTGAATCGACGCAAGGATTCCAATTCACCTTCATAGATAACAACGTTTTCACGTAGTACACGAATAGGATTGTTGCGCTTAACAATACCTTCAGTAACCATACAGCCTGCAATTGCACCAATCTTAGGCGATTTGAATACGTCACGAACTTCAGCTAATCCTATAATTTCCTGTTTAAATTCAGGTGCCAACATGCCACTCATGGCTGCCTTCACCTCATCAATCAGATTATAAATAACGCTGTAGTAACGAAGGTCAATCTCTTCTGATTCAATAATTCTGCGCGCCGAAGCATCAGCACGAACATTAAATCCGACAACAATTGCACTTGACGCCGCCGCAAGGCTGGCATCCGTTTCAGTGATCCCACCAACACCGCTTCCGACAATATTGACTTTTACTTCGTCAGTGGACAATTTCATCAAAGACTCAGAGATTGCTTCAACAGAACCTTGAACATCAGCTTTCAATACAACATTCAACTCGCTAACATCACCGGCTTCCATGTTGGCAAACATGTTTTCCAACTTGGCTTTCTGCTGCTTGGCCAACTTAAGATCACGTTGTTTGATGTGACGTTTGCTTGCCACTTCACGCGCTTTCCGTTCGTCCTGAACAACAAGTGCATCTTCTCCAGCAATTGGAACTCCGGATAAACCTAAGATCTCTACAGGTGTTGAAGGGCCTGCTAGTGCCACTTCTTGACCATGTTCATCACGCATAGCTCGAACACGACCATATTCAACGCCACACAACAGGATATCACCGCTTTTCAGTTCGCCTTCCTGAACCAATACAGAAGCAACTGGACCACGGCCCTTATCCAGACGGGATTCAATAACGATCCCTTTTGCCGGGCCTGATGGAACGGCTTGCAGATCCAATACTTCAGCTTGCAATGTAATAGCTTCCAACAGTGCGTCTACACCAGTTCCTTCTTTTGCTGAGACTGGCACAAACTGATGCTCCCCGCCCCACTCTTCTGAAATTACTTCAAGTTGAGATAATTCAGTTTTCACGCGGTCCGGATCAGCTGCCTCTTTATCCATTTTGTTTATAGCAACGATTAAAGGCACGCCTGCTGCACGGGAGTGTTGTACCGCTTCTTTTGTTTGTGGCATCACGCCATCATCAGCAGCAACGACCAACACGACAATATCTGTCGCTGTTGCACCACGAGCACGCATAGCAGTAAATGCTGCGTGACCTGGTGTATCCAGGAACGCAATACGGCCATTATCAGTTTCAACGCTATAAGCACCGATATGCTGGGTAATACCACCCGCTTCGCCATCAGCTACTTTGGCGCGACGAATGTAATCTAACAGTGAGGTTTTACCATGATCAACGTGACCCATAATTGTCACTACTGGCGCACGAGAAGCCTTCTCTCCGTCACCGGTATCTGCTAACAACTCATCTTCCAAAGCATTGTCGTTAACCAGCTCGTACTTGTGTCCCATCTCTTCAACAACCAATACGGCCGTGTCTTGATCCAGCACCTGATTGATGGTCACCATTTCGCCCATCTTCATCATTGCTTTAATAACTTCAGTGGCTTTTATCGCCATTTTACTGGCCAATTCACCTACACTGATAGTCTCGCCCAGCCGCACAACGCGTTCTACTGGAGAAGCCGGTTTGTTGAAACCGTGTTTCAGATCGGCACCAGCATTTTTCTTGGACTTTTTACGTCTGCGTCCACCTCGTTCGATTTGCATGTCTTCGCGATCTTCTGCTTCCTGAGCATATCGATTGGAATGCAGATGCACTTCTTCCGATTCTTGTTTCTTGCGACGCTCTTCTTCTTCTTTCCAGCGACGGGAATTTTCTTCAGCAAGTTTTCTGGCTTCATCAGCTGCCTTTTTAGCATCCTCTTCCAATTTACGTTGCGTTTCTTCTTCCTGCTGTTTACGGATACGTTCAGCTTCAGCGCGCGCCTGTTCCTGCTCAGCTTTTTCCTCAGGTGACAATTGAGTTTCTTCAGCTTGACGAGCCTGCGCTTCTTTCTTCGCCTGTTCAGCACGTGCAGCTTTATCTGCTTCTGCTTTGGCTCTGGCTTCAGCAGCTTTCTTGGCTTTTTCTTCTGCTGCTTTTTTCGCTTCTTCCGCGGCTTTTTGTTCAGCTTCAAGTTTAGCTTGTTGCTCAGCAGCAATGCGCTTAGCTTCTTCTTCCGCCATACGCGCTTCTTCTACTTCGCTGCGCTTAATATAAGTACGCTTCTTGCGCACTTCCACTTTTACGGCTTTTGATTTACCAACACTTAGTGTGCTGGTTGTTTTGCGCTGCAATGTCATACGCTTAGGCGCTTCACTTCCATGCCCACCATGAGATTTACTAAGGTGATCCAAAAGTTGACGTTTCTCGTCTTCGGTCACACTTTGTCCTGGCGCTTTGGACAATCCAGCGTCTTTAAATTGTTGAACTAATCGGTCAACTTCTGTGCCGATACTCTCGGCGAGTTTTTCAATGGAGACTTCTGCCATTTCTTAATATTCCTCTAGTTGACCTGACTTATTCTTCACTAAACCAAACGATGTTACGTGCCGCCATAATCAATTCACCGGCTTTCGTTTCGTCTAATTCTTCTATGTCAGCAATCTCATCAACACCTTGCTCAGCAAGCCCTTCAAGATCGGTGATGCCACGACTGGCTAGAATAAAGGCGACATGTTTATCCATGCCTTCAAGATTCAATAATTCTTCTTTCGGCTCAGCGGCTTCAAGAGATTCTTCGTTTGCCAGAGCAAGTGTCGTCAAGGCAGCACGAGCGCGTTCACGCAACTCTTCAACCATGTCTTCATCAAGCCCTTCAATGGCTAATAATTCATTTACAGGAACATAGGCAACTTCTTCCAAGGTGCTGAAACCTTCGTCTACCAGCACGGATGCGAAGTCCTCGTCAATGTCCAGCCCTTCTGTAAAGACGCTCAGGACCTTAGAATTTTCTTCTTCATGTTTCTTATTCAGGTCTTCAACCGTCATTACATTTAGCGTCCACTCAGTGAGCTGACTTGCTAATCTTACGTTCTGACCGCTTCGACCAATTGCTTGGGCCAGATTATCTGCTTCAACTGCAACGTCCATATTGCCATTGTCTTCGTCAACAACAATGGAAGCCACTTCCGCTGGCGCCATTGCATTAATCACGAATTGAGCCGGGTTTTCATCCCAAAGTACGATATCGACTCTTTCTCCACCTAGCTCGCCGGACACAGCCTGTACCCGAGAGCCACGCATTCCAACACAAGCACCGACGGGGTCAAGTCGCTTATCATTAGTTTTAACCGCTATTTTCGCTCGCGATCCCGGATCCCGGGCAGCAGATTTTATTTCCAGTGTCTCTTCTGCAATTTCAGGCACTTCGATTCTGAATAATTCCACTAACATATTCGGATGAGTACGGCTGATAAAAAGCTGAGCGCCTCTTGCTTCAGGACGGATAACATAAAGCAATCCACGAACACGATCACCAGGACGGAAAGTTTCTCTTGGCAGCATGTCATCGCGGTAGATGACGCCTTCAGCGTTATTACCCAAATCAACAATGACATTGTCCCGGTTTACTTTTTTGACCGTCCCCGTCACCAATTCACCAACACGATCTTCGTATTCAGCAATCATTTGAGCACGTTCAGCTTCACGCACTTTTTGTACGATAACTTGCTTGGCTGTCTGAGTGGTGATGCGGTCAAAAGTGATTGATTCAATTTGATCTTCTACGAATCCACCTAGCTCGATGTCAGGTTCTTCAACCTGCGCAGCAGAAAGCGTAATTTCCGCAAATGGATTTTCTTGTACCTGGTCGTCAGGAATGACCATCCAGCGACGAAACGTATCAAAATCTCCGGTTTCCCTGTCGATTGCTACACGTACTTCAATTTCGCCTTCATTTTTCTTTTTGGTGGCGCTGGCAATTGCAAATTCCAATGCTTCAAAGATTTTTTCTCTTGGCACTTGTTTTTCGTTGGAAACGGCTTCAGCCACTAACAATATTTCTTTATTCATTTTTGCCTCACGGATTACTTTCTTACGAAAGTCCTTGTCAGGTCTCCATCTTTAATCAAAAGACGGGACTAAATTACCTTTTTCAATGTTTGCGATTGCCAGTACATGTGACTGACCATCAATTTCCACAGTCAGATTGCCACTTTCACAAGCCAGCACCTTACCTTTGAAATTACGACGATCACCCTGAGGAATGCGCAAGCGGACAGACACCACTTCACCCAGACACTCAAGATAATGTTTTTCTTTAAACAACGGTCTATCCATACCTGGAGACGACACTTCAAGGTTGTATTCTGTATTGATCGGATCTTCCACATCCAATACTGCGCTCACCTGAAGACTCACGTCAGCACAATGATCGACCGTAATCCCATCGGGATGGTCAATGTATACGCGCAAAGTTGAATGTTTACCCGCGCGCACAAATTCGATACCCAGTAATTCAAAGCCTATGGCTTCTACCGGGGCAGTTAGCATTTCAGTCAACTTTTGTTCGAGTTGTGACAATACCTTGCTCCAAAAACAAAAAAAGGGCGATATGCCCAGACAATTCTTACTAAATTACGACCTTAAGGATAATAAAAAGCCCCGTACGAGCGAGGCTGTTCATTTCTGGACCCTAGTCCACAAATCTTTGTAAAACCTGCCTAATTACCAAGTTATACAGAAAGTGGTTGCGAATACACGTGAAGCCTACGCTAAGTCGAATGACTAATGCACTTAGGTTCATCATGTCTCGTCTTACAGGAGAAGTTACTATTCGATTCCGAGGGAGCCCTTCTCAAAGTTGTGCGCATTATATAGATGATACACAAAATACGCAACTAGCTAATGTGTATAAAGCCGACAATTGCTTATCCTGACGCGGCTTTCTGCAGATGCTGAACAAGTCATTTAACCCAACCCGTTATTGAAGTTAAACATGATCTGTTCTTGTGACACCAGAAACGATAACACGTCACTATTGCCAGCAAATTCTCATTCTATTTACCATTTCATTCTAAATGTCCCATCAGCAGGCTATGGTTGCAAGATATGATTCAGGTATTCTCTGTGGCTGGGTAACTGACCTATGGTCTTCTGAATTATTTCCAGAATACGCTTTGTTTTTAGTTCAGCCTGTGCCGTATCAAGCATATCCAACAAAGGATCGTAATGCTTCGGGGATACTCCTATGCCAAGTAAAAAACTTAGCCAAAAACTGACGGGCTTTGGATCCTGTTCGTATTTAGCAATATTCCCGCTTTGCAAAAACACAGCTAATTTATGCTGTAGTGATTCCGGTATAGGGAATTCGTTTGACGCTTGCCAAAAATCACTGTCTTGCTGATGAGTCAGATTAAACAATCCGAGCTGAAATTCATTGAGTCGAGAGTATTCAAGTTTAGTAACCCGATTATACTCCTGAGCAAACAAAGCGTGATCATCAGCTGCAGGAAATAGCTCTATAATACGTGTCACTGCCCGCTGAGCCAATTGAATTTCGCCCCCGCACACAGGATCTGGCATTCCCGCGTTTTCCCCTAGCGCTATACAATTTCCTAACCAGAAAGTTTCGGGGACCTGATAATCCAGTGCATGAAATTCTGAATCTGATATCGCCGAAGACCCAGACAAAATTTGTGCCTGCGCAATGACATTATCTTCGTTTGATATGGAATCGTTAAAAAATAATTCATGTTCTATGCGGTCTGCCAAAGGCACGGATTTCAGAATACCGCTATTGATTGCCTGAATGCGGGTATTGGTGGAAATCTCACTATTAGATGGTGTTGTAAACCTCAATACGCTGGAACAAGGTGTGGAAAATTGAGTCGACTTTTTGGGCAATAACATACGATGTAGCAGGCCATCATCCGTTGTATCAACGTAGAGATCCGCAGTGAATGTCAAACCATTATCCAATACTATTGAAGCAATTTTCCAGCTATCCAGATTGAGGGTCAAACTATCGGCCATCAAGCTTGTCACACCACTTTGTTTTGCCGCCTTTTTGCAATATTCAGTATAAGCCAGTGTATCTACCTTCAATCCATACTCCAGCGTGGACAGGATCGATTGACCATTACTGACTGGATGAACAAACTTGTTGTTTTTCGCCATCTGACAACCAATGGAAAAGTCATCGAATGAATTGTTTGCCTCAAGCCCGAGTTTTTTAAAATAATGCTGGAATCCTAATCCATCGAAATCCACACCAATTGGTGCAAAACTATGAACAAAGTCATAACCTGATTTTTTAGTCTCTGGATCGAAGGGTGCGGCATTCAGATAATGAGTTGAAAGTTGAAAACATGCGTTTGTCCGCTTAATCAGGTCAAGCTCATTAAACTGTGCACTCCGATGAAAAGAATGGGCAGTTGGTGGCAAAGATTCGACTCTTCGCCCATTCGCACATGCCCCTTTTAGTTCAACAACTGTGACATCGAAACCCAACTGGCGACGCAGGGAATGAGCCGTTAACCAGGCTGTAGCGTTACTACCTGCAATAATGACTTTTTTCATCATCGCACTCCATACAAACTTGCAGCGGCATTTGATTGATTTTGTAATTTGCTGTCTTCTTTCAAATACTCTTCCAAGGTTTTTTGATGAGAAGTCATGCCTCGCGCAGCCTCTTGAACTTCACTGCGTAATTCAGCAAGCACTTTGTTCAAACGCACTTTATCCATATCCAATGCGCCAGGATGAAATCCCGTCGGAATAACACCCTGACCAACATAAACAGCGAGCCAACTAGGCTCAAGAAATAAACCATCATCGTATTTAACAATGTGCCCCTGTTCTTTAAACAGTGCCATTTTACTCTGTAAAGAATCTGGAATATTCATTGTGCGAACATAGTCCCAAAAGGGGCTATCTTGGCGGGAAGTTGCATGATAATGCAGGATAAGAAAATCTCTTATCCGTTCATACTCAATATCCATGACACGATTGAACTCATCAATTTTGGCGGATTCAAACGCCAGAGTTGGAAAGTGTTCAATCAGATGAGTCAACGCATCCTGAATCAAATAAATACTAGTGGACTCCAGGGGCTCCAGAAAACCACTAGATAATCCCACTGCGATACAATTTTTATTCCAGACTTTATTCCGTTTCCCAGTTAAAAAACGGAGCTGATTGGGCGTACCAATTGGTTCTGCATCCAGGTGGCTCAACAGAGTTTCAGTGGCCTGATCATCACTGATGAAATCGCTACTATAAACATAACCATTACCAGTTCTATGTTGTAAGGGAATACGCCATTGCCAGCCTGCTTCTTGCGCCGTTGCTCTGGAATAGGGCTCGAGTTCGCCTGAGCTTTTACAGCCAATTGCCTGCGCACTATTACAAATCAGCCACTTTGACCAATCTTGATAACCTGTCTTCAACGTCTGCTCAATCAGTAACCCACGAAACCCCGAGCAATCCAGAAACAATTCACCCTCTACAATCTGACCACTTTCCATTTTGACTGACTGAATAAATCCTGTCTCTTTGTCTTGTTGAACCGAGGCCACTTTCCCTTCAATTCGTTTTACACTTTTTGCCTCGGCATATTCCCTCAAATAGCCTGCGTATAAACCTGCGTCCACATGATAAGAATACGAAAAAGTAGAAAGTACCGAACTGGCGTCTTGACTGGGAAACTGAAATTTATTGGCTTTTGCCGCTTTCACCGGCAACGAATAATCACTAAGCGGGAAAGACTGGTCCTCCTTCCGATTACGCAGCCAATAGTGATGAAATGATTTTCCATTTATCTTGTGAGCATAGTCGCCAAAAGGATGGATATACGCATCGCCTGATTTGCCCCAATTGACAAATTCTATCCCCATCTTATAGGTGGATTGGGTTCTGCGCATAAAATCTCGTTCGTCAATGCCCAAGCGCGCATTAAAAAAACGTAAATGTGGTAGTGTCGCTTCGCCAACTCCCACCGTGCCGATTTGTTCTGACTCAATTAGGGTGACATCACACTTTTGAAGGTCAAGGAAACGCGATAGCGTCGCTGCAGCCATCCAGCCTGCTGTTCCGCCACCAACGATGACGACTTTCTTTATATTGTCTTGCAAACTCTTTTTAACCTGCCAATAAAGCACAACAATTTATTAAGGCAACAGTAAATTGAATCCTTCTGAGACTCAAGGAAAACGTTTTCATTAACTGTTATTAGTTTCTAATTTGAGGCATTCGGGCACTCAAACTTTCAGTTTTATGCAATTAATTTGTAAGATGGCATTTCTTCCCTTTAAAGATTGTAAATAGTCAGCTACACCTAATAGCTCAATAGGTTCTTACTGCCATCCTGTGATTATTTAAACGGAAAAACTATGAAATCAAAAACTCTAATTTTGCTCGCCTTATTTCTTGGAGCCTGTACGACAGGTCAAAAAACTTCGTCTGACAATACAGTCCTCCAGGAACAGCAGGCGAAGACATCATTGATCTCGGCTCTCACGTCTCAACCTGTTGAAGTCCAAGCTAGATACCCAGCACGTAACCCCCAACAGGTGATTGAATTTGTTGGAATAAAACCCGGAATGACAGTCGTTGAAGCCCTACCCGGTGGCGGTTGGTATACGAAAATACTTCTCCCATATCTAGGCAGTAACGGTGAGCTGATTGGCGCGGACTATGCTCAGGACATGTTCCCTAAGTTTGGTTTTTTCAGTGAGGAGCGCATAGAAGCAAAAAAAACCTGGGTTGATACCTGGACCAAAGAAGCTAATGAATGGCGCACTGAAAAAAGCGCTTCTATCAAAGCCTATCAGATGAACTCTATGCCTTCGTCCATGGATGGCAGTGCAGATGCCGTTTTGTTTATTCGCGCTTTGCATAATTTGGCCAGATTTGAAAATGATGGTGAGTATCTGACAAAAGCGATGAAAGAAGTACACAGAGTGCTGAAGCCTGGTGGTATTGTTGGTGTTGTGCAGCACTTAGCACCAGATTCAATGTCAGACGAATGGGCTAGTGGTGCAAGAGGATACCTGAAAAAATCTTTTATCATTAAAACCTTTGAATCATTTGGCTTTGAATTTGTCGATTCCAGTGATATGAACCTCAATCCAAAAGACCAACCTGGTGAAAATGATATTGTCTGGCGTCTGCCGCCAAGTTTCGCGACCAGTCGGGAAGACCCAGAGCTGAAAGCAACATATCAGGCAATTGGCGAGTCAAACAGAATGACATTGAAGTTCCGGAAGAAATAGGTGCAAAAAACCTTTTTCATGGAAAAGTGTACCCCGTTCATCAGGTAATAATCTGCCTGAACTGGCTATAGAGACTCAGGTATTTCGAAAAAGTTCTTTTGCGCAAGTTGAGGCAGGCTGCCCGATGTTGGCAGCCAAGTCATCACTTGTATTCGGTTTAGCTAAGCGAATTGTGGAACCAAGTGACATCCCAATTCTGATTAAACGATTGCGCAAGTTGAGGCAGGCTGCCCGATGTTGGCAGCCAAGTCATCAGGTTTAATCTTTTTCCGCCAGAACCATGGTTTTAATTTGCCAGAAAAGCCTTAATTACTTCTCGGTAGTTTCGGCTGACTTTAACTCGTTCATGCTCACCTAATAACAGAAAAAACTCACCTTTAGTATGTGGGATAACTTTATTAATGTAATTCAAGTTAACAATGGTTGAGCGGTGGATGCGTTTAAAAATTGTCGGGTCAAGTTCCTCGAGCAGATCTTTTAATGTAATACGCTTAATGTGTGTTTCACCATCTGCATGTAAACAGCAATAATCGCCTGCTGCATCCACCCAAGCTATACTTGAATGGGTGAGTAATGTAATTTCGTCTTTATCCTTAATAACGACTTTTCGCTCTACATTATCCTGACCACCACCAAACGCAGCTTGCATTCTTTGACTGCCTTCGTCATCTCTTTCGATAGCGTTAATCGCACCAATAGCTCCCATAATTCGATTTTTGGCGTCTCCAGCGTCCAACCTTTCACTGGCGCGTGCAATAGCACGTCTAATTCGTTCGTCATCAATGGGTTTTAAAATGTAGTCAACTGCATGCACATCAAAAGCATCTAACGCATATTGCTCATATGCAGTAGTAAACACAATCAGTGGGACAATATCAGTTTGTAATTTTTTAACGACTTCCAAGCCATCGATACCCGGCATTTGAATATCCAGAAAAACCAGATCTGGTGCATGCTCTATTACAGCCTGGATCGCTTCTCGGCCATTTTTACATTGTCCAATTAATTCTATTTCGGGAATTTTGGCCAATTTCGCCTTTAACAATCCAAGTGCCAAGGGCTCATCATCAACGATTATTGTTCTTAGTTTTTTCATTGTTTAACTCGACACTTTAAGTTGTCGCGCCTGCGACTTAAGGACTTCAGCATGCGGTTCATACGGTATGCTGATGGATGTCTTTAGTCCACCTAGTGGTAATATTTGAATATCATAGCGAAAATTCTTGGAATAAAGAGCTTCTAATCTCTCAATAGTGTTTCTTACACCTACCCCACGGCTATTGGAGCTTTTGATTTTGGTACTGGCAATTTTATTACCAGATCCGGTGTCACTAAGTTCCAGGTCTAATTTGCCGTCGCTGACGTCGGCACGAAAGGTGATCGTCCCTCCTTCCTCACTTCGTGCAATGGCATGCTTCATGGAATTTTCAATAATAGGTTGTAAAAGTAAGCTCGGTACTTTCGCGGCGCTAGCTGAGTCACTGATCTCAAAATCCAATTTGAGTCTTTCGCCAAAACGAATTTTTTCAATATCCAGATAAAGATTCAGTGCCTTAATTTCATTTTCCAGGGCAATTTTTGTATCAGGATTATTATCTAATGAATAGCGTAAAAACTTGCTTAGTTTAACCGTCATTCCCTGTGCAATTTCTGTTTCTTCAGCTTCCACCAAGGCATTAATTGCGTTTAACGTGTTACATAAAAAATGCGGGTTCAGCTGATACCGCAACATCTTTATCTGGGCATCACGAGCAACATTTTGGGCTTTCATTCGCTTTAGCTGTTCTTCTTTGGCTTCCGCCTCAGCGCGCAACATAATACTGTGTTCCGACTGCAGCAATTGATAATAGCGAATACCATGGAACAAACCCGTCCAACACAAAAAGATGAAAATACTCGCAAAATGCCAACCACCAAATTGGTCCCATTCGCTGTCTTGAGTCAGACGAATAAAGATTTCAACTCTGGCCACAGTCCAAACAAAGGCTACAATAAGTACTAGAATAAGTCCGATAGATGCTCTTACCCGAATGGATTTGTCCCATAGTTGCATAAACGCCCAATACAGGAACAAGGAAAAGACCAAACCAACAGCTGCCTGAGCAACTATATGAGCAATATGTTGCAATCCAAATGGTCCGTACCACAAGGTGAGAGTGAAAAAGCTGACTATACTGACAAAACACCAGAAACCAGCTTGCCAAAGCCAAAACCCTAATCTGGGATTGGTGGCGATTTTATGTTTCAAAAATTGGAAAAATGCGTTTGTCATTGATTTCCTCAGACTGGTAAATCACAGTGTACACTCAGTGCCTGGATTGGGCTACCTTGCTTATCCGCCCCACCTCACACCTGGACCACTTCAACGTATTTTAAGTTATTTATCAGATAGATGGGATATGTTGGCATGCTGGATATTTATTCATTTTCGTTTGTTATAAAAGTGCTGCCAGACCCCGTTTCTGCTGCATTTAAAACTATCGGACCGGTACTAACAATGACTAAAAAATGGCCTTAACCATGAATCCGAATACCTCTTCCAATTCGTTCTATATTTTTAAAATTTCAATCATTGTCGCGCTTGGCGGTTTTTTGATGGGATTTGATGCGTCGGTTATATCCGGCGTTGTCAAATTCATTGAACTTGAATTTTCTCTAACCAAAATTGAATTAGGTTGGGCTGTAGCGTCACTGTCACTCACTGCCACGCTTGCGATGTTAGCGGCAGGGCCGCTTAGTGACAGATTTGGCCGCAGAGTCATGCTCAAATATGCGGCATTGCTATTTACAATTTCCGCTGTTTTGTCTGCACTTGCACCCAACTTCACTTTGCTCGTGTTAGCAAGAATGTTGGGGGGGCTGGGAGTGGGTATGGCGCTTATTCTTGCTCCTATGTATATCGCAGAAATCGCCCCCGCCAAACAAAGGGGTCGCTTGGTTTCACTCAATCAACTCAACATAGTGATTGGTATATCCACCGCTTTTTTCAGCAACTACCTGGTATTGCAATTATCCAATTCAGAGCTGGAAATCAGTCGTATGCTGAACATGGCAGAGTGGAATTGGCGCTGGATGCTGGGACTTGAAGCCATTCCCGCAATTTGCTATCTGATATTTTTGAAGGTGGTACCCGAAAGTCCGCGTTGGTTGATAATGAAAAACCGCCAAGCAGAAGCCTTGGACATTCTGCAACAAACGTCTGAAAACGCTCAGGAAGAAATTAATGCCATAGAACAGAGCATTGCATCTTCCGCAAATGAAGCGAAGGGCCAGTTCAAAGATCTGCTAAAACCAGCGATGCGATTGGTAATGGTCATTGGAATAAGCGTCGCAATTTTGCAGCAGATAACGGGTATCAATGCTGTATTCTTTTATGCCCCGATGATATTTGAGTTATCTGGTTTAGGAACCGATGCGGCATTTATGCAAGCTATTTTTGTTGGTTTAACAAATCTTGTCTTTACCCTGCTAGCCATTGCCCTGATAGACAAAATCGGACGAAAAATCCTATTAAGCATAGGCGTCGCAGGTATTGCAGCTTGCATGTTTACTTTAGCCTTTGGCTTTAATTCAGCCACTTATATGTTGACCCATGAAAAACTTGAAGCCCATGCCGTCGAAATAGATGTTAAGGAGCTCGACGTTATAGTGCACCAGACGTTTGAAAGTGAGCTGGATTTTAAATTAGCGTTACAGACACTTCTAGGTGAAGAAAAGGCGTCAAAACACGAATCAAGCCTGGTATCCGCGGCAATACAAGTTAATCAAATGCTCATTATGCTTGCTATATTAGGGTTTGTTGCATTTTTTGCCATGTCTCTGGGACCTGTAATGTGGGTACTGTTTTCGGAATTGTTCCCAAACAAAATACGTGGGATTGCTATCTCCTTTGTAGGCCTGATAAATTCAGCCATCAGCTTTTCTGTTCAACTCGTATTTCCATGGGAATTAAGTAATCTTGGCGCTGCGGCCACATTTGCTATTTATGGAACATTTGCATTGATTGGTCTTGCGATAGTAGTCACCTTGTTACCAGAAACAAAAGGCAAAACGCTGGAAGAATTAGAGGAAGTGTTAGTAAAAGCGTGATAACCGACGGAAATTAGGTGCAATAAACAGATTGTCTATTGCACCTGCGAACTAGGCGCTTAAATAGGCTTTGTCTGGATAGAAAAGTGTTTGCGCAATTTGCTTGGGTTTTCTGTCTACTGTGTAAAATCCCCAGTGTTTTTCTGGCTCAGCGGCATCTTCTGAACCTTTCCAGGGTTCATCAAAGGCTTCAAAAACAAAAGTTAATATCTGATTCTCTTCAGCCCAATTAATGAGTTGATTACAATACTCAGCTTGTAAATGCTGATTGGCATTCCACGGTTCAATGCCACGACCGTTCGACATGGTAGTCCAGCCGGCCTCGGTAATGACGACCGTTTTATCGGGATAATGTTCAGCGACTGAGCGGTAATTCTGATCGGTATACGCCAAAGCATTATCAATACTTTGGTATTCCCACACGGGATAGGTATGAATTGAGATGAAGTCTAATATCTCAACCAGAGGTGCTAACTTCTGGGTCCAGGGTACGTAGTTTTCACAGAAGGTGACAGGTTGTCTGACGCCAGCTTTAACCCGTGTGGCATATTCCACCAAACTCGCTACCGGCACCAGATGGTCGGTCCAATCGACGCTGGCTTCATTGCCAATTGAAACCGCAAAAACGATTTCTGGATAATGACTCGCCAAATCGATCAAGTCATCTATTTGTTGGCTGTTTGCCAGTTTGTTGCGGACCAATAAATCATCATCAAAGTTTGCGTCCCATGGGCAGTCCGGATTACTGACTTCAGCGGCCAAATCTGCGCCCAACATGACTTTGAACGGTAAATTTTCTTGGGCTATCACCTTTAAGACAGTCACTGCATGTTGACTGCAGTCGTAAAGTCTCAAGTAGGACCAATTGTTATTCAGGATCATGAGGTCCTGTTTAATTTCTTCATATGTCGGGTAAATGCCTTTACGTGGATCCTGGCCTTCACGATACCCTGAATAGCAAATAGCATTGCCATATTGAATGTCTAACGACTTAGTTATATTAAATAACTTAGACATATTTTGGTACTCCATCTTTATCCCATAAACCCCAATAAGCGCCAACATCTCCTTCATCGGCCACTTTCCAATCTTCGTCGAACGACGAGAAGTAAAAAATTTCAACGTCTTCCTGCTCTGCCCATTGATAAGCATTAACGAAATAGCGTATTGCATTTTCGTAGGAAGGCATTGCCTGTCTTTCGGCACTGCCAAGATTTGGCCAACCCGTTTCACTGATAATTACTTTCTTGCCGTTTCCAGCACGAATGGCCCTACGGTACATCTCTTTCATATACACCAGAGAGTGTTCAGCGGGATAGCCTTCCCAGAATGGATAGCAGTTAGAAAATATTACGTCGCAGGCATCGGCCACCAGAGGATAGTTCTCAAACAGAAAATAGGCGTCCACATAACCCACATCTACCCCTGGGCAGGCTTCTTTTGCTCTTTCGATATAACCTACCAGCTGTTCCTGGGTTAATTCTTCACGCAACATCACTTCATTACCAACACCTAACAATCCAACCAAACCAGATTTGGCCAATTTTACGGCATTCGCCAATTCTAACTCATTGTTTTCCATATCTTCATCAAGCCATACACCAACAAAGGTATTGAGTCCTAACTCTTTAGCAATTGCCGGAATCTTCTCATTACCTTCGGTGCATGAAAATGTGCGAACCCAATTGACGTAGGGCGCAATAATTTCAAGTCTTTCACGTATCTGTTGCTCGGTAATCTCCGTGCCTGGTCCTTGTCCCTCAACGTATGGACTAAAGGAAATACCGTGAATCTTGCGTTTCAATGTATTCCTGACCAACACTTTCAATTGATCAGTTGTGTAATTTGCAAGATCAATCCCTGACAAGGTTCTATTTTTATACAAGTTGCTCGACACTGGCAGCTCCTTTATTCAAAATCGCGAGTTAACACTGCGAGTTAAACAGATTTTGTTTGGTAAGAAACACGCGAATTTCGCGAATTTTTCCATCGCGGGAAAACAGTGACTGACTATGTGTCTTGTCCAAAGACAAATCCCCAATAATATCAAATTCACCATTAGTGTAATTCAGTTCAATCTGCTCTTTTCCTGTCTCATCCAAGATATAAATGATGGGTACCTGACACCAGGTAAAGGCTAATTGGTTTTTATCCAGTGTTGTTTCACGCCACTGGTTGTATACATCCAAATACCTGAATGTCTGGGTCTGCCGGACAAATTCACTTTGTCTGAGTAAAGAAGGATTAAATCGCACAGCCCCATCCGCTGGGAATACACCCAACTCCATAAAACGAGTGAGAATTTCTTCTTTTACCTGTCCTGTCATACCGGGTTGCTGTGCACCCGCATGTTTAGGCGTATGGGAATAAGGATCAGTGGGAAATGCACCATATTCAAGCGGTGATTTATTGAATCCAATCCCCTCTCTTACACGGTAGTAGAGCTCGCCCAGAGCAAGCAACTGTTGTGGGTTTGTGCTTTTTTGCAGTGCATCCACATAATTCTCAGCGATTGCTAACAGCAACTTAGACACCATGTGCCAATAGACACAACCCAGGCCTTCAAATCCAAACATACCTCCGGAACGTCCGGTAAATGCCTGGTGGTTAAATACCTTTTCGTAGAGTTGCCTTAAAGGTTCAATCGCTCTGTCGGTTAAAGATTTATCATAGCTATCTGCCATTTTTATGGCTTGGTCCAACTCACCCACATTCGTTAGCGCAGGATTGAATCTATAGGTACCTTTTGCGTCCTGAACAATTATTCTTGCGTCGCCTTTAGCTAACATTTCCTGAATTAGCGGAATACCACTTAAAGCATTTGCATCAATTATGTTTTTCTTCAGGAAACTGACTTGTGACCTGTCCGGATATAACATGAAGGTGTTTTGATCAGGCCGATACACAGCACTATTGAACAATGACTCCACCACAGCAACCGATTCGTCTAGAGACAATTTTCCGGAACTCAAAGCAGCGACTTGTCCTTCCAACATCGGGTAAAGATGATCAATATTAACTGACCCATTCTCCAAGCCCAACAGATTGTATGCGTGGTACAACCCCTGCTCGTCCTGATTGCTTTTGATACTGTGATCAGTTGCGATTAACGCGTCTGAGATTAAGGTTCTGACACTTTCTAGTTGCAGCATCACCTTGCCGGAAAAACCTTCCTGCTGATAAACCTTTGCTCTGTAGTCACTTGAAGCCTGTCCCACCTCAGTTAAAAAGCGGTTCCTAAGGGCAGCATCTGCGCTTCCTTCAGTCAGCGCAGGCGTTAGAACACGTAGAGCGTCGGCAGTTTTTGTCAACCATTGAGCGACTTCCGCAGAAATCTCCACATTGCCACTTTCCTCGCTCAACATATCTTGTAAGAAACACAAGTAGCGACGCATGTAGTACAAGGTCACCATTGAAAGCCCCTGGCCTACCAATGCATTATTTGCATCATTCCACTCTGGTCGTTGCGCATTTAGCCAAATGCCACCATCTACGACAAAATTGCCGATTTTACACAACAACGGCACAAGCAGTTTTTCCAGTAAGTTGACCTGATATACCTGTCCCTCGGCATTCATCAACATTTTACCGTCAGCGCCCATTGCCTCTACGCGTTTTTCGATTTCAACAGCTAAGGCTTCATCGTAGGTCACTGTGCTTTTTGCATTCTCCAGCATCGCTTCAAAGGATTTAATCCGATAAGGTACATTGGCATAACAAAATAGATCCCGTGTTAGCCATTGATTTAACTTGCCGGGATGGAATGCCTGAGACTGCTCCAGCATTTTTAACAAATAAATAATTTGGTGATCACCCCAATAACCAATGTAGCTCCAGGGGTCATCCGGTTCTTCCACTTCCCAGTCTATCCCCTCTTTGGTGATCCGGTAAGGGTTGTATCCATCAATAGTCGATGCATTAACAAACTTTGCCACAACACTTTCCACATACTCTGGGTAACTGAATGTCAGTGCCTCCCAGTTCTGAAAAATATCTCGCCAGTTTCCCTGATAGGACAGTAAAGGTGATCCATCGTCATCCTTCAATTTTATTTCAAATTGATTCCATGGTCTGCTCGGATCGCCATGACGTCGACCAAAGGTAATTGGCAGATATTCCAAAGTAAGTCGTGTCAATTGAGGATCTTGCTGTTCTTCCACTTTCTTCAGCAAGGACTGGATACTGATACTCGCCGGTAGAGACGATAAAAACTGCGAATTCTTGTCAAAAACGCCCTGGTTGAAGGTGGCAATAGTGTCACTGAAGTCACTTTTTGAGACAGTATACTGATCGTCAAAAATACCGCCACGTAACACATTAAATAATACGTTGGCGTAATGATGTACGCTGACATTTTCTTCATTGATACTTTGAAAACCATCACTCGCAGCCATAATTCTGGCAAGTGCGTCTGACCCATTTTCAATGCTTTTCTGCAGAACTTGCGAAAGTTTCTGTGGCGAGTTTACCTTGTCAATCAAAGCGACTACGTCAGATTGACCCAATTCCAGGTCGGCGACCAGTTGCCACTTTTTATCTTCTTCAGCACCAAGATCTATATCAAACTTAACCAGATAAGCACCGCGCACTCCACGTTTATTCGGCTCTGTTTCCACAGATTTGCCAGCCCGAAACAGATTTAACTGCTGATCCGAAAGCAGAATTTGGTGATTGTCTAAACCAAGGGAAAACACGGTATTTGCATTAAGGGACTCACAAGGTTCCGCACGATCAGTGATCCCCGAATAGAGCGTGAACATGGCCAATCCGGATTGGGTATCCAATTCAGTCCATTTGTACGCATCCACCAGGTTACTTGAATTAGTCTGCGTAAATCTCGGAGTACCAGCAGGCAAAATATTAAGCAATCCATCGACAATTTCGAGTTTTACATTGTTTTCACCGCTGTTTGTAATGCGACATGAACGACGGAATCCAAATTCTTCGCTCGACTCCCAGACATAGCTAAATACCAGTTGTAAATCATGATTTTGTTCTTCGAAGCACAATTTGTTACCAAGGGTATTTTTGTATATGTGGCGGTTTAACTGATATTTACCATCATGTTCACGGTTAAAAGGTTCCCAGGTAAAGCTCTTGCCTTGTTTTCTGCATTTAACAATGGTCTTTGGACCTGTATGGTTCGTGCTTTCATGAATTCTATCTACTGTGACGTACGGAAATAGTGCCATCTCAGGTGATACTCTTCCCGCAGTTAATCCACCCGTGGAAGAGACAAACATCCAATGATCAGCGTCTGAAATGACACTGATAAAAAACGGCAGCATCTGATCAGAGTTATTAATCGCGTAAAACCTTTCGCCATCTATGCTGACAAACTCTCCTGAGATAGCTTGTGATTCAATATCGTCAGTCATAGCTATATTCTCTACTAATTGTAAATTCGTTTTCATATCGTTTTAGCCAGCTCTGTTGGAAACTCACACAGTCACCTGGTGATTTAATCTTGTTTCAAAGTTGAAATTCTCACGTAGTCCACTTCCATCTGAACTGGAAATATACTGTCATCAATTGGACCTCCGGCCCTTCCCCATGCACCACCGATAGCCAAATTAAGTATCACGTGGTATGGATGATCGAACGGCCATGCCCGCCAATCGGTTCCCTCATTTTTGTAATAAAAATAAGGAGCACCATCAAAAAATATGATGATTTCTTCGGGAGTCCATTCCATTGAATATAAATGAAAGTCCTCATCAACATTCTGACCTTCAACGCTTGCTTTTCGTTGTTCGCCATTTATCCAGTAGTATGCTTTGGTATGCACAGTGCCATGCACCCGTTGCATGTCGTATCCCACATGTTCCAAAATATCGATTTCACCAGAGTTGGGCCATGCATCGCAGGTAGCACTGCCCTGCCAGTCCTCCCCTGGCCCACAACTAGTAGCATATTTAAACGGGTTTGAAGGAAGCATCCAAGCAGCCGACCAGGTTCCCTGGCCAGCTGGCAGTTTTGCCCGCACATCAACCCTGCCATACAATAGGTCACCTTTCCCCATATTGTGCAGTCGGGCTGATGTGTACTCAGCTCCTTGGTAATCTTCTTTGTGCGCCTCGATTATAAGTCTGCCATTTTCTACCCTGGCGTTCTTGAGTCGGTCTGTATAGGTTTGGTCTTCATCATTCACTTTTCTGGCAGGCCAGATATCGTGTGTCCATTTGGACGGATCAGGCGCTCCCTGATAATCAAACTCATCCTGCCAAACCACTTCCCATTGGCGTTTGTCTTCTAGTATTTTGCGCACTACCAGACCATGCAAAATCGGCTGTCCAACGATCGGCACTAGTTGAATATTCAATTCACCATCATTCACCGTGACATTTTTAACCGTGCGGGAAATGGATGAAATATGGTTTCCATCCCGTGCAAGCCTTACATCCATTGCCTTAATGACTTTTTTAGCTTCGAGCAATACGTCAAATACACGGTTACCCACTGGAGTATCTTCTGGCTCTGCAAACTTGAAGGTTACCTCATATTCGCCATCGTCCAGCGGGAGGCCAAGGGAAATATCACCTTCCCTGAATGTTTTAAATAATTGGGGATCCTGAGAACCCTTAATAATGGGAGAGGTTCCTTTACTACTGGTTAGCTTGAGCGTATCAGCTTGATACGTTAAACCATCTATCCCAATATACTCTTTGCCCCCAATATTTATTGCATGTACCACAGACAAATTATGCGGTAACGATCTACTCGTATGCTGCTGTTCGGTGGAATCAACCATGCTCTGTTGACCGGAATGTTGATCACTTGTCGGTACACATCGGGTGCAAAAAGCAATAGCCGCAACTATAGTTGCGACCTTACTAAATTTGCCTAGATTTTTCGTATACATATCCGTCATTGCCGTCTTCAGGTCTCTATAGGGGAACAAGGTAAACAGCGTGACAATAATTGAGCGGGACAGTTAAGCAATGAAAACACGCTAAAGCGGACCGGGCTTGCGACTAAAAGTCCATTCTTTATAATAATTCACATTTTGTACTGCAAAGCACTGCTGTAGCGGTTTCCGAACAATGATACAAGCGCTTTAGAGGCTAGAACGCTCGAGTTAATAGTCGATCTAATCTAAACCAACTTCCCACTACCCATCTAACCGATTTCCAGTGTTTCGTGACTAACTATTATGTTGGGAGTCTAGGTAGACGCTAACAGAGGGATATGATCCTGAGCACCTACTTGAGGAAATGCTGAATAAACTGGGCATGCATGGGTAATTTTGATAATTTTTGTTGAATAACATTCTCTTGTTGGCGCATAAACATGTGCAAATCACGATCACTCATCATATCCACAATTGGATGGTATTGCTTGGGTATCAAGCCTTGTCCCATCATGACTTGAACCCAGGAGTTTTCGGCAAACAAATCGTCCTGCTCTTCAACAATCGTGCCGTTGTTATGAAACAAATCCATAATCTGCTGCAAGCGGTCAGACACCTTCATGTCACGTAAGTAACGCCAAAACTCGTGGTCATGGCGTTGCTGAAGATGATAATGAAGCACGATGAAATCCCTGATAGTTTCTGTCTCAACTGTCATTTGTTGATTAAAGCGCTTAATAAGATTGTCATCGATACCCTGCGTCGGGAATAAACTGATTAACCAAATAATGGCTTGCTGGATCAAGTGAATACTGGTTGATTCCAACGGTTCAATAAAACCACTGGATAATCCCACAGAAACACAGTTCTTATGCCAAAACTCCTTACGTTGTCCTGTGGTAAAGCGGATTAGGCGAGGCTCAGTTATTGGTTTGCCATCTATGCCATTCAGCAAATCTTGAAGTGCACTCTCCTCACTCTTGAAGTTAGTCGAAAAAACGACGCCATTGCCTACTCTGTTCTGCAAAGGGATCTGCCAACGCCAGCCTGCGTCCAATGCAATCGATCTTGTGTAGGGCACTGCAGGACGATGGGACTCGGTTTGCACAGCATAGGCGGCATTCGCTGGCAATGTGTCGCTCCAGTCATTAAGCCCTACGCCAAGCGCCTCTCCCAGGAGTAAGGAACGAAACCCGGTACAGTCAATAAACAGGTCTCCGTCGACTACCTGACCGGATTCCAACCTGATGGATTCAATGTGCCCTGACTGCTTGTCGAGATTAACATTATCGATTTTCCCTTCAATACGCGACACCCCGTGTTTTTCAGCTATGCCACGCAGAAACTGACCATACTTGGCGGAATCCAAATGATAGGCATAGTTCAAATTTGGGTCTTGCATATGGGCAAACTTGTTCTTTTCTGCTGCCAGGGTTTCTAAGCTGTATTCGGCATAGTCTTTCGCCATCTTCTGCTCTTTGGCTCGCGACCAGAAATGATGAAAACCTGCCGCCCAGCAGGACATACCTGACTTACCAAAGGAATGGAAATACTTATGATCTAAGCGGGTCCAGTTTTCAAACATGATGCCGAGTTTGTAGGTACCGTTTACGGCTTTGAGAAAATCAGCTTCATGGATGTTTAACAACTGGTGGATAGTCAGCAGCGATGGAACCGTTGCTTCACCAACACCAACTGTGGGTATTGAATCAGATTCGATTAAAGTAATCTCAAGTCGCTTGCCGATGGTTTTCGAAATGGTCGCAGCAGCCATCCAACCTGCTGTTCCACCGCCTGCAATTACAACTTTGTTAACTAATTTATCTTTAATCATGTGAGTTGAGTTCAGTTCCGATTATTTAAGTTTGTTAATCAGTTGCGCGCGCAGTTTACGCGCAGTCGTTTCGGTCATTTGGGATTGTTTTTGCTTCACTTGCGTTGGCAAATGGTCATACATATCGTCGGGCTGGTCGAAGACATAGTGATTATAAATCTCTTGCCAAGCTTGCCTTTCTGTTATGGGTAAATGCTTGATACTCATGATGGCATGCAGCAAAGCGTTTGTGGGCACGCCCATGTAGGCCGGAGTATTTCGCCACCAATAATTAATTAAACCGTTAAGCGCACTCTTGCTTGAAACTGAATGCCACCACATGCTCGGAATAAATATCGCATCACCAGGTTTTAACACAGCCGTTAGTGCTGAGCGCATCGCTCGTTCAAAGCGCGGGTATTTCTCCAGATCTGGATGGTTTATATCAACCATACTGATAGGCTGTCCTGCTGGCGTAAGGTCCAACGGTCCAACATAGAGGTTTTGTAGTTGCTCTGGTGGAAACAAAGTGAACTTTCTTTCGCCAATCACGCAGCAAGCCAGATTATCGGGAAAATCATAATGTGGCGCAACAACGGACTGATTACCCAGCCAAATGCTTTCTCGTACGTTGCTGTTATTCAATGTTAAAGCGTTCTCGTCACCTAGCCCTGGAAGATGTCGCTGTATTTCTAAGGAACCCACATAATAAGTTGGCTGGTTCGGCTGACCTACAATCTCGATAATTTTGTTGAGCGCATCATCAAGGTACACCTGTGATTGCACAAAGTTAAAACCATCAACGGTTTCATTATAGAAAATCCTACCTTGTGCTTCTGGCATAGCCATAAAAGCATTCACCGGTTGACCGTTATAAAATCTTTGAAGATAATCGACTGCTGCTTGATTAGATTCTTTAGTGGCCTTGACTAGAGGCCATTCTGAAACCAAACCTCTCAAAATAAATGGTGAGTCTGCGGTGTAGATTTCATCAGGTACAACAGACACAGAACATTGAATTTCTTCAATTGGTGTTCCAAAATCAGGTGTCATAGTCGAAATCATCTAGCTCAGGTTTTCGTTGCGGATATCCACCAGATTACCCAAGTTAGACATCGACGCCATCATCATTGTAATAGGCAGTAATAATTTCTGTTCATTTAGGTCTTTAAGCGCCTCGGCTGACAACGCTTCAAATTTGTCATCAGCTATTGTACTAAACCCGACTAATTCGTAACTGGTGCCATCTTTTAGCGTGATAGCAATAGTGCTTTCTTCTAACAGATCATACTTGTCTAGAGCGTCTATAAGAAGCTTGTTTTGCTGCTGCCCCGTGTCAATAGACTCGAGCATTTTAACGACTTTTTCCAGGTACGGTGTATAACCACCCTGGTTGTTAAAAACTGCTTCTCCCTCGTCCTTACTGACTCTGGGATGTGATGGATTAAAGGTAATCACCTGTTGCTGCTCGGTGCTCCCCTGGATTTGCTGGAACCCAATTGAAAATGGCTGACGTTGCACCATGATTGGAATATACCGCGCATTCCAGCCACTTGGAGTCAAAAATAGATTTTCACCTTCCTCAAATCCGAATAAGGCAACCGGAAAAGTGATGTTATTTTCCTTGTCCCGGTAAACCAGTATCGGATAGTGCGACAACACCAAACGAAATTCAAAAGGGTAAGTCATACAAAACATCACGTCGTCGCCCAACTCTGGTGCGCGATCCAGCTTAATTTTCATATCCGCATGCGCGACATTATTTAACATTTCAAAATTTTGCATTGTTACAACCTGTTATTCCAACTTTGCTTGATATCATTTAACAACTTCCGATTTGTGGGGAGGTGTTGGCATAATTTCTGAAGTTCAGTTTGTTTATTTTTAAGTAAATTTTCAAGATGTGCGCGCTCTCTGTCAGCAAACCTTCTGTTTGCCAATGCACTTTGCGTGTTAAACCCCATACCGTACAAGATGTATTGGTAGCTGGCAGGAGGAAACATCGATTCTGCAACCTCTACATCTGCATGCCATGGTGCGCGGCTTTTCCACATTGCCATAGAGCGCTGCAACGAATCTGGTATGCTACGCTGGTCACGGTGATTTAACCAATAATCGCTGTCGGTACGCTCAGAAAGGACATAGTGCAACTTGATAAAATCAACGATGTTTTTCCAATGCAAATCCATTCGCTGATTATATTTGCCTGCCAGTGTTGCCAGGTCATCTTTAGTCGCTGGTAAGTGGTCTTTCAAGAACTTCGCGGAGAATTCAATCAGCACCATAGCCGTTGCTTCTAATGGATCAATAAATCCAGACGATAATCCCACGGCAAGACAATTCCCTTTCCAGAAAGTGTCCAGGTGACCAGGATCCAGGCTGATTTTATTTGGCGTTAAATCGGCAAAATTGGCACGTGGCATGTGCTCCTTGATATATGCCTCTGCGGTATCGTAAGCCAGCTGTTCATCAGCATAATCTGAAGAGTATACAATTCCTATCCCTTTTCGGGTTGGCAATGAAATATCCCAGATCCAACCATTTGGGTGTGCAGTGGCATGTGTGGTCGAATTGATTGGTGCATCTTGATCTTGATAAGACACCTGAAAAGCCATCGCTCGATCATTGAACAACACGTCTTTGTAACTCTTAAATGCTACTTCCAGGTGCTCTGAGATAAGTAGACGTTTGAATCCTGTGCAATCTATGAACAGATCACCACTGACCTCAGTCCCATCGGCCAAGATAACGGACTGAATATGTTCTCTGTTGGCTGAGTTTACTGCTGTAACGTCTGCACTGATATGGTTTACACCTAAATTGGAAACGCAGTGCTTGCGTAATAATGTGGCAAACTTCCCTGCGTCAAGGTGATAACCATAGTTGACGACATTAGCATACTCAGGGGTCTTCGCCTGCTTGGGTGCAAGGTGATTGTTGCAGACACCAACCTGACTCGATGAAAATTCGTCAAATGGGAGGTTTAAATCGGATTCTAGCCAATGGTCAGCAATATTGATGTCACTGTAGCCAATGGGCAGAGAGAAAGGGTGATAGTAACTTTCACCATGACCACGACGCCAGTTGATAAAACGAGAGCCTTGCTTGAAGCTGGCATCGCATTCGGTAATAAATTGCGCCTCAGAAATACCAATGCGCCGCAACGTAGCAGCCATTGTTGGCCAGGTGCCTTCTCCAACACCGACGGTTTTGATATTAGGAGACTCGATAAGCTTAATATTGAATTGTTTTTTTGCATCAAAATGGGCAGCTAAAACAGCAGCCGTTAGCCAACCAGCTGTACCACCGCCGACAATTACGATGTCATTAATGTCAGAATTCATAGACCTCAAATATTAAAAACTCACCAAAGCACTAGTCAATGGTGAGTTTATGGTTTTTTGACGTTTTACGCTAGAAACTGTAACGAAGTCCTAAGTTGAAGCGAGGACCTGTTTGCGTCACGTTGGAAAGTTGTTTGAAATCCCGGAAATACCCTCTCGTTGTCTCATCGGTGAGGTTAATCACTTCGAAACTAACAATCAGCCCATTGTCAAAGTCATAACTTGCGTTCACATCAATCTGTTCGTAAGAATCCACATAACCAGGCTGACGTCCTCCGTCAGAGTTGTACCAAGAGTCTCGCCAGTTATAAGCCACACGCACCTGAATTCCATCTTTATCATAGTACAAAATCAAGTTACGAGTATCACTTAAGCCGGCCAGCGCAAACTGTGCTTCATTTCTAAAGCGGTCAAACTCTTTGTCGGAATCCGCAATGGTGGCATTAGCGATAATACCAAACCCTGTTTCATAGAAATCATGTTGAATCGCTATTTCAAAACCATCAATTGTAAGTTCTTCATCGCTGTTGATGATTGTGGTTAAATCAAATGTTGCGGGGCCATCTCGCCCAGGCACACCTGTGATGGTGCCGCCTCCGTTTCCATCAACTTGAACGCCTGGTTCGCCAGCTCGATTGTCAAAAATCCAATCGCGAATTTCCTGGTTCGAAGGTTCGCCACCTAAGGCAGCAACCGCGTCCTGGAATAGTGGTCCGAAGCCGGGGAATGCCAAATCTGGGAATATAGCCACATCTTCTCGAACAGTAGAGGCGATGAAGTTAGACACTGTTTTACTAAAGTAACCCACTGAGAAATAACTTGCTTCGTCGTAATACCATTCGTAAGACAAATCGTGGTTTTCCGACTCATACGGTATGAGTCCTGGGTTACCAATGCTACCTGTCGCCCGGTACAAACCTGATGAGTTGTACTGAATGAAGTTGGCTATATCCAAGTTACCTCTTAGGTCGCCGTAACCAGCACGCGCAATAGTTTTACTGTAGGAATAACGCGCTTTCATATCGTCGTTAAGATCTATGTCAAAGTCGAGGTTCGGCAACCAATTATCGTATTCCGCTTCAAGCGACGAAGGCACTTCTGTACCATCATCCTGAGCGATCCACTCTGTTGCGGCAACCCAATCAACACGCGTGTAGTTGCGCGATGCGGCGCTTGAGAACACCTCCGTCTCTTCGTACCTGAGACCCAGGATTAAGCTGTAGGTGTAGTCACCGTCGGCAAAATCACCTAACAATTTATATTGTAAAAAAGCTGAGGTAGTCTCTTCTTCAAAGTTGTTACCAAATCCTGGATCAAAGTCCGGGCAGAATGCATTGCCACAGGTTCCAGCTAGCAAAGAGCCATCTCCAGCAAGTGCGGGCGCTAAATATAGAGGATTAGAAGGATCTAGTGACTCCAGAAAAACGGCTCTCGCAGCCACATCTGTGTAGTCAAAAATGAAGAAATTGTTATTAATTTGGTCACCCGCATCAAACGAGTCAAATACACCTGATAAGCTTGCAGGGGTCATTAAATCAGCCATTGAGCCAAGTCTACTCGCTTGCGGCTCACCCCATGTATTACGCTGTATATTACTGGAGGCTTCGAAGTTAGCTACTTTTGATACTCCCACACCAAAATCTATGGTCTGATCATCGTCAAAATACCACTTACCCGACAACTGGGTTTGTTGAATATCCATTTTGGCCCATTCGTTGTCATATACGCTGCCTGTCAAGCGCATGTCATCGGCCGAAAGTGGGTCGTTAGCAGTGGTAGTAGTAACCGGGATGTCACCTTGAAAATCGATGGTCGTTGATGCTCGACTTCTGCCACGTAAACCCGCAACCGTTAGAAATGAGTTAGTACCACGGATCATATCATCGGGTTCGCGTAACGATTCTGAATCATGATAGTCCAGAGTCAACTCAAGGTTTTCATTCACTGTCCAATCGAAGTTAATACCCACAGAGTTTAACTCGTTGCGTGAGCCACCACCCCCTGCAGCATGCGGGAAGTCTGGTTCACGATCATTTTCGGTATAGACCAATGGTGAAACAATTGGCCCTTCTGACCACAATACTTCATCAGGCACCTGTGCCACCCAAAATGATACGTCATTGAAACGTGTTGCCACTTCTTGCTCGGCATAGGTGTAATCAAGTGTAATGGTCAGATCTTCAATTGGCTCATACTGCAGCGTTATTTGCGCGTTAACCCGTGTGCGCTCAATTTCGCTGAGTCTGTAAACAATATTTCGAGGCAAGCCTACAATGTCACCTTCAGACGGCTCAGTACCATTTAAACTCACTCCATCGCGGATAGAACCTCCGTCGACTTCAGCAAAGAAGTCAGTCGATGCCGACTGGGCACCATTATTACGGTCCTGGTAGCTAGCAATAACGGCTACACCAAAAGTGTCATCAAAGAAAGTATTGCTGTAAATCCCAGAAACTTCAGGAGTGAACTCTTCGCCTTGGATAGTTGACGTGTCATTGACCGCTTTTAAACCAAAGCTGGCGTTCATACCTGGGTTTTGTAGAGGTTTAACGGAAAGAATGTTAATCGTTGCGCCAATCCCCCCTGTCGGTATATGTGCCTTACCTGTTTTGTATATTTCAACGCCAGCCACACCTTCAGAAGCCAAATCGCCAAAATCAAATGAGCGACCCAGACCTGAGTTTGTTGGTAATTGACGACCGTTCAAGGTAACTAAATTAAAGTCTGCTCCAAAGCCACGGACAGTAACCCTAGACCCTTCACCATTTTGGCGATCAATCGAAACACCGGTAATACGTTGAAGCGATTCTGCCAAGTTCGTATCGGGGAACTTACCGATATCTTCTGAGTTTATAGCATCAACTACACCAGCAGATTCGCGCTTGGTATCCATGGCTCTTATTAAACTGCTACGAATACCCGATACCTGAATGACTTCGACATCATCGGCAGCCGCCTCTTCAGCGGTTTGTTGCGCATATATAGGCGCCATTAAACTCACGCCTAGGGCAAGTGAAACTCCCTTCGCGACAGGGCTTTTTAGACGGTTCTTGTTTTGCATAGACGTGTGTCCCCGATTACGTTTGTTATCAGCAAGTAATAAAAAAATGTTATCATTTTGTTATAAAAAAATTTCTTAAATTAACTTCGCACAGGATTGCAGCAAACAGAAGCGGGTTGCGGTGAGACGGTTTAGCGAAGCGGTAAAGCGGAATATTACTTAAAGCCTTTAGTTTTGCACCAAACAACACCCAAAACTCAGAGTGAGTGCTGCTGTAATTCTCGCTTAAATTACTCGTTGTTGCCAGGCTGCATTTTTTGCCAACGTTTTGCTTCAGCATTGTCACCGGCTATTGTCATGATCTGGGCCATACGCCGATAAAGTAACGGAAACTCCTGAACTCGCTCTTGCTCTACCAGCTTTTTAGCATATCTTTTTACACCAGCGACATAACGCCGAAAATCACTGTTTTCATTGTTCTCGCGGGCGTATTTAATTAATGCCCCATAGGCTCTGATGCATGCTCCTATCTGCTCAGGAAATTGCTCAATCACTTTTTCGAGGTAGTCTTTACCCCCTTGGTAATCACTCAGTTTCATGGAGTTTAGCCCTATCCAACCCAGTGCTTGCGTTTCTTTCGCCGTGTCATTGCGAGTGTAATATAGTGACTGCTTTAAATGTCCGTTCGCCTGCGCCAGTTCCCCTACTGATGATAAATGCTGCGCTAGTTTGATATAACTTTCATGATTGTGGGGATATTGCTCGATGAGCTCAGTTAAATGAAAATAGCTTGCATCCTTGTTACGCAAAAATCGATTTAATTCAGCCAGTTCGTAGTGGATCTTCCAATCTGCCAGACCTTGCTCAACGATATTTTGTCTCCTGGCAACAGCGTCCGCCGGATTGCTAACCTCTTCCACAACAGCGTCTTTTCGCGCCTTGGTGTGTGCCTCTAACTCAACATAATTGCTTTGATTGGTAAATGGCGCTTTTTGCACCATACCTAACAAACGATTCATTACTTGGTTCGTTTCGTGGTTCGGAAATCCAATCAGCTCAGCAGCCCGAGACTTTGAAAGTCTTGTGTAACCTTGAGAGGGTTTTAAATGAGACATGATCGCCTGAGTAAACTCACGTGCCAGATAATAATTGCCGTCGTAATCAAAATGTACATGTTCATGTAACAAATCCCATCCGGGAACAGATGGGCTACTTGCCTCATTAAAAACTGCGACACTATCAACGTAGGTTAACTGATTGTACTTTTTATCAGCCGCCACTTTCCCGATGATTTCATTGAGCACAGTGTCGGTCCTAAAACGTTTTATATCGTAGCGTAATGCCGCTTCAAAATGCGTTTTGGCTTGATCATAGTTGCGCATGTTTTCAAGCACTGTCGCCAAACGAAAATGGCTATCCGCATATTCCTGATCTATATCTAGCATTGCTCTATAGGCAGTTTCAGCAACAGTCCATTCTTGCCTGGTAAATGCTAATTTGGCCTGTTGATTCAATTCTCTCCAACGCGTTAACTCAGCATCTGTCATACCACCTCTATGGCTAGAGCCAAAGGGCGCTGAGTGTCGCAAATTAACAGGTACCGAGGACAAAATAACATGCATCTTTTTGTCTTGCAGGGTATCGATAATGTCTCGCAAATTGTTTTCATAGTGGCTATACACATCCGCTAAGCGAGGGTCGTCATGTGTCACACTAAACCCTGAAAACATCTGCATACCTTCCCACTCAAGATCTTCACCTCCGGAAACCGGTTGAAATTGCTGAATAAGCATGGAAATGGCTTGCCACGTTCGGGTGCGTTTCAATGCCTGCAGCGTCCGTATCAAAGATAAACTAGACAGAAAATTTTGATTAAAAGTACTCGGACCGTAAGGGCCGACGACTTCATTGTTCCCCATCAGGATAACTGCATAGTCTGCAGACCCTTCTGGGAGTGTTTGTGCTACTTGATACACTACGTGCGAGTTTACTGACGTCATCGCTGTATTAATGAGTTCAATCTTTTTACCAGGTAATGCAGCCTTTAAATGCGCGCTTAGATGACGATCAAGCCCATGATTTACATGAGGAAACCCTTGCGCAGCAGATCCGCCCAGCACATAGACACGGATCACGGAATCATCTTTTTCTGCGGTTAGGGTGTTGTTAAGTGGTGCAACACCCAGAGAAGGTGGGTAAAATTGATTTGCAAAAGACTTGTTGTCCTGAAAATGCAACTCACCATTAATGTCTATTTCCCTAAAATAGTCATAATGTGTGCCGACTCCAGCAAGACGTAATGCTCCCTCAAGCGCAAGAAAAAACAGTGCTGGAATACAAATAACTGCGATAAATGAAAATGCGATTTTCTTAGCGGGAGACATATAAATAATTCCGTAGCAAAGGTTGAGTTTTGATCACTTAGTGGGTATTGAGTCACAATAATTTGCGTAAATTAAAGTAGTCTAAGCATTCGACAAGAGTCAATACTTTCTCACTATTATGCTGCCAACCCCCTTTTGCTCACTCCCAACCAATGTATTTCCAATTGAAGAAATAATAAGCGTTAATCTTGCCAATGCGGAATTTGCACCGATGCTACTGACATAGGGTTTAAAATTCGATACGCTCAAATGCAATGAGCGTCAGAGACGACAAAAGCAATGCAGATTACAGATAAAAACTATGGCATTTAACGTTAACCGCGCAGCCACCCCTTACTTGAATCATGTAGGCCAAAGAAAAACGCCAGTGTTCATTTTGGATAATTTTCTTGAGAATTTAACACCTGCTTTGCTGCAGAACCTTGAACGGCTTGATTTTGACGACGCACCTACCTACTACCCGGGGATTCGCGCGAAGTTGCCCGAACAATACATAGCTTCGGTGGCCCAAGCGGTTGTCCCTGTATTGCAAAAAATCTACGCCATACCAGCAAGTTATAAAATCGAGTTTTTCGACAGCTTTTACTCACTGGTAACTCGTGCACCGAGTGACCTCTCAGTTGAACAGCAGGTACCGCACTTCGATGGCACAGGTCAGTACCGCTTTGCATTGCTTCATTATCTCAATCCAAGCACTCATGGTGGCACTGCATTTTATCGCCACAACGCCACGGGGATAGAAAGAGTAAATGAAGCCAACGTGGATGAATATCTTTCATCGGTGGGTCGTCATTTTAGCCAACATGGTTCGCCTCATAGCTCATACATAGCTAGCTCGAATCAGCAGTTTACAAAAATCGGAGAGATACCCTATGTACAAAATCGTATGGCTATCTATCCCGGCAATTTTCTTCATTCAGGGATAATTAATCCAGATATAGACATTGACGCTAATCCGAATACTGGTCGATTGACTGCAAATATATTCTTAAATTTCATCCAACCCTAAGATCTGTTCGTTAAAAAAACCTGAATTGATTGAGCAATTTCATCAAATATTGCTCCTGTCTCATGGTGGATTGGATTATCCAGTCCGCTTCACAGCAGGCCAGTCCCCTTTGACCGCAAATGAGGGATTCAGGTATTAACAATTAAATTACATCCCCATATATTGCATCATTAACAATATCTTTACTTTTTGTTGCACGCACAAAAATCGGAAACGAGGATAAAAATGACTGACCGTAGACGAACACTCAAGCACGTGTTACTGGTCGCTATCACAGGGGCTTTTATATCAGCCTGTGGGGGCGATAAAGTTGGTGACACCAAGGACTCACCTATTACTGCACCTTTTACACCCGCCCCCGCTGAAGAGTGGGAAATGGTGTGGAGCGATGAGTTTGATGGCGACACACTCGACTTAGCTAGATGGGGTTACGATTTAGGTGATGGTTCTGACAGAGGACTAGACCGGTGGGGTAATAACGAGCAACAATGGTACACGGATCAGAATACATCAGTTTCTGATGGCACGCTCAAGATTACTGCCCGCACCGAATCTGTCCAAGACGGCTTCCCCTACACATCCTCTCGGATCACGACACTTGGAAAGCTGGATTTCACCTATGGCCGTGTTGAAGCTTCTTTGAAGACAACAGCGGGTCAAGGCTTATGGAGCGCTTTTTGGATGCTTTCAAGCAATTCACCTTATGGTTCAGATGGCTGGGCCGCGACAGGTGAGATTGATATAATGGAAGCTGCCAACCCTGGTGTGCCTGATGCTGAGTTTTTAGGTTCTACAATTTTTCACGGTTTTCCTTGGCCACTGCAACAGTCTATTTCTGAGGCACAACCTGCCGGCATTGATGCGACAGAATTCAATGAGTATGCAGTCGAATGGGAACAAAATGAAATACGTTTTTTTGTAAATGACATTCATTTTAAAACCATTACTTCGGAAAGTTATTATTCCTATTTTTATGACGACACCGACCAAGGATATAAGTTAGCTGTTGATGGTGCGCCATTTAATACAGATTTCTATTTAATCTTGAACTTGGCGGTCGGCGGAAATCTAACCGGGAACTCGGTTGATGACGCGTCCTTGCCTGGTGAAATGGAAGTTGAATATGTCCGTGTATTTAAGTGTGCATATGACAGAGCAGATGGTAAGGGGTGTAATTCAAATGTTAATGCTGACCTGGATACGCCTGATCGACTTCGCCCAGGTCAAGAATCATTCGACATCTACATCGATGAACCTGCTACTTATACCTGGACTATAGTTGGCGAAGTATTTGAACGTGCACTAGCGCTAAACTCATTCTGGGATAACGATGGCGCGCTGACATTCGCAGAAGTTGACGGCGGTGACCGCGGCAACGTGATTGAAGTGATAACCACAAACAGCGGTAACATCTCTATTAACCCTGTTGTGGAGCCGATTGAACTGTTCGGTATGGGTAATAACCCGAGCTTCCTTGAATTACATGCTGGTGAGTTACGCTTTGACATTTTAGTGAATAGCGCAGAAGCTGAGAGTTCCTTCTTAGTCAAGATGGACAGTGGTTTCCCTGCACTTGGCCAAGTCGCATTAGCTGCTGATAGCTTTGAGCGCGGCACTTGGACGACTGTTAGCGTTAAGGTGAACGACTTGATTGCCTTCCGCGGTGACGGCTTTATGCCGCTTGATACCAGCAGCATCCAAAGCATGTTTGTGTTCGAACCAACGGGTGCGGCGAACGTACTGATTGACAATATCACGCTGTCTTGTGGAAGTCCGGGTAGCTGCGGTATTGTCGCGCCTGTGCCACCAGCACCACCGATTGAAGGTCCGTTTGCAATGGCGGGCATTTGGGCTGTTGCGCCTGAAGCAGGCTCGTTAGGTGTGGGGCCGGTTGAAGGTGATATTTCTTGGTTCGCTATTGATGACCAAGGTGTTTCTGACCGTTCTTGTTTCTATGACGATACCTATGTGTTCAACGAAGATGGTTCATTCGAGAACATCCTTGGCGATGATACCTGGATCGAAGAGTGGCAAAGTGGCAATGCTGAAGCCTGTGGAGCACCTGTTTCGCCCCATGATGGCATGGCCGCTGGCACGTGGAACTATGATGGTGGAACCTTAACAATTGACGGCTTCGGTTCATATGTAGGTATTCCAAAAGCGGTTAACGCGGGTGAACTTCCTGCCGTGCCAACACCACCAAATGTTACTTACAACATTGAAGAAGTGGGCAATGACCGTATGATTGTCACCATCGAATCGGGTGCAGGTGTCTGGTGGCGAGTCGTCATGCAGAAACTGGAAAGCTTTGGTGATCCGGGTCCTGCTCCAGAGCGCACATTTGCCGGTACATGGCAGGTTGAACCGGTTGCAGGAGCCTTAGGTGTTGGCCCGGCTCAAGGTGATATTTCCTGGTGGTCTATTGACGATGCAGGTGTCACTGCACGTGCATGTTTCTTCAATGATGAATATGTATTTGACCGTGACGGCACATTCGACAACGTCCTGGGTGATGATACATGGTTAGAAGCATGGCAAGGTGTTGACGGTGAAGAGTGTGGCGCACCCGTTGCTCCGCACGATGGTGCAAGTGACTACACCTGGACCTACACTGAAGATACAGAAGACACTGGTACACTCCTCATCGATGGATTAGGTGGATACATGGGAATTCCTAAAGCCGTCAATGCAGGTGAATTACCTGGCGTACCTGTCCCACCTAATGTTACCTACGTTGTAACCTGGGAAAATGACAATACAGTTATTATTGATGTTGAAGCAGGGACTGATGTCTGGTGGAGATACAGAATGATTAAAACTGTTCAGCCACCTGTGGTAGAAGTCAACCCTGTTGTCGGTACCTGGAGAGTAGCACCAGAAGCTGCCTCGCTAGGTGTAGGTCCTGCAATGGGTGATATCAGCTGGTGGGCTATCGATGATGCCGGTGTCGCTACCCGTGCTTGCTTCTATGATGACGACTATGTGTTCATGGAAGATGGTACATTCGACAATATACTGGGTGATGATACCTGGCTGGAGGCCTGGCAGGGTGTTGCTGGTGAAGAATGTGGTGCACCTGTAGCGCCACACGATGGGAATAGCGAGTACAGTTGGGATCTGGATATGGATAATGGCATCTTAACCATTAACGGTCTGGGTGGATATGTTGGTATTCCTAAAGCAGTAAACAACGGTGAAATCGGCAACGGCGGTTCAGCAACAGGTACAACCGTTTACATGGTTGAATTTAATGCCGACAACACTCGTATGACAGTTGACATCGAAGCTGGTACTGATGTCTGGTGGCGCTTCATCATGGAAAAACAATAAAGCAAAACGTTAGGTGATTTGAGCCTTCAAGCTCCCTCATCTGTTAGACTGCAAAAAGCCCCTAATTTATATTCGGGGCTTTTTTTATTGGTCATGCCCAGTTGGTACTGAATTCGCTGTTCGGAACATGTTTAGTGATTCCGATTTCGGCGCAGTATTCAATGCTATTTTTTTGGTTAATATCGCTATGAAAAAAGCCACTTACTGAACGGCTTTTTGTTAAGCTTCCATCGGCTACTCTTTTTCTCAGGAGAACAATGTTAGTGAGTAATGATATACGCAATATTGTTATTGTGGGAGGCGGCTCAGCTGGATGGATGACGGCAGGTGTTATCGCGGCCGAACACATGGCAAACTCAAAATCTGGTGTAAAAGTTACCTTAGTAGAGTCGCCGGATGTAAAACCCATAGGTGTAGGTGAAGGAACCTGGCCTACCATGCGCTCCACTCTTAAAAAAATGGGGATAGCGGAGACGGATTTTATACGGGAATGTGACGCCACTTTCAAACAAGGTGCTAAATTTGCCAGATGGGTTACGGGTGACAGAGATGACGCCTACTATCATCCGCTGGTATTGCCACAAGGATTTGACCAGATCAACCTTGTTCCTTTTTGGCAGGAAGAATCTGTCAAACGTCCGATCTCTTTTGCCGACGCAGTTTGCTTTCAAGGCCATTTATGTGAACGAGGTCTTGCGCCAAAACAAAATACCACACCGGAATATGCCCATGTGGCCAACTATGCTTATCACTTGGATGCCGGAAAGTTCTCGGTTTTTTTACAAAACCACTGCATTAAAAAACTCGGTGTTACCCATATTCTTGATCATGTTACTAAGGTTAATGGGGCTGAAAACGGTGATATTAGGTCATTAAGCACCAAATTAAACGGTGAACTGCAGGCTGACCTATTTATTGACTGTACTGGCTTTAATTCTTTGTTGCTAGGCAAGCACTATCAGATCCCATTCGTCAGCAAGAAGCATATCTTGTTTAATGACGCGGCCTTGGCTGCGCATGTTCCATACGAATCAGCTGAGAGCCCTATCGCATCCCACACCATTTCTACCGGTCAATCCAACGGCTGGATTTGGGACATTGGGTTGCCATCCAGACGAGGGGTCGGACATGTTTATTCCAGCGCACATACCTCAGACGAAAAAGCCGAGCAGGAACTAAGAGATTATATTCGTGCTTCAATCGGGGAAAAAGCTGATCAACTTGATCTGCGTAAAATTTCCATTGAGCCGGGTCATAGGCAGATATTCTGGCACCAGAATTGTGTAGCTGTTGGTTTGTCCGCTGGATTTTTGGAACCATTGGAGGCGTCAGCTCTGGTTCTGGTGGAATTGTCTGCGGCTATGATCAGTGAACAAATGCCTGCATCCCGCGAAGTTATGGATATTGTAGCAAAACGGTTTAATGACAAGTTTCATTATTACTGGGACAGGATCATCGATTTTTTAAAACTTCACTACGTACTGACGAAGCGCACAGACAGTCAGTACTGGATCGATAACTGCGATCCACAAAGTATTCCTTCAGAGTTATCGGATTTGCTGACATTGTGGCGTTATCAGCCACCATGGCAAAAAGACTTTACCCAGGTAGATGAAGTATTTCCCTCAGCAAGTTATCAATATGTATTGTATGGCATGGGCTTTGAAACTAAGAGGCGCCCTACCCGACGAACGTCTGAAAATGCGGAGTTAGCCCATGCAAGCTTTCAGAAGAATGCCCAGATTACGCAAAAACTGTTGGCGGGATTACCCACAAACAGAGAGTTGATCAAAAAAATACGCGAATTTGGTCTACAAAAAATCTAAACACATTAATAAATGCTAAAAATTCAAAGCATTAAAAGGGAGACGCATAGACCCGTGACTAACGCGGGTCTTTGAGCGCCAATAAATTTTTTAAGGTAAAAACAGTTCTTGCGAAACCTTTCTGCTAGAATCCCTGTCCTTTCAAATAGCCGTTACTAAATAAACCTATCAAAGTTGTTATGTCATTTATTATTAAAGTTGTTAGAAACCTGCTGGGCGCCTTAATTTCGCTGATAGATATTGTCACTCGACCGAGCAAAATAAAGCGAGATGTAGCCCGCCAATCTGAAATAGAGGAGCAACTTGATAGTTATTCCCTGTATCAACATTTTTCCTGTCCCTTCTGCATCAAGACAAGGCGTGCATTGCATAAACTTAACCTGCCGATAGAAACGAAAAATGTGAGTACGGGCAGTCCTTATCGACAAGAATTGTTGGAAAAAGGTGGGAAAATCCAGGTCCCTTGTTTGCGAATTGAAGAAAATGGTAAGGATATTTGGATGTATGAATCCTCAGAAATTATTGGATATCTGAATAAACAATTTGCTAACTAGAATGCTGAATAATCGACTAATCTATAAGTGTGACGCGGAACAATCCTTTAAACCTAGACCAAAATAGGAATTGCAAGATGGGACTTAAGCGACTTATTCCCATGCTAAATGTCAGTAACCTTGAAAAAAGTCTGGACTTTTATCGCAGTGCGCTGGCATTTGACACCGTCAGTGATCAAGATGATGTGAAACGTTTCAGGTGGGCCACAATCCGCTCTGGAGAGGTCGAGCTGATGTTATCCGAATCCAATTGCGATTTGCCAATGAAAAAAGGAATCGATCCCCAGAATAGCAGCGAATGGCCTACTGTCTTCTATTTCTATCCGGAGGACGTAATGTCACTTCACCTGCAGCTGGTTAGTGCGGGTTTTACTCCGTCGAAAGTCTATGAAACAGGCTATGGAATGCGCGAATTCAGCATTCAGGATCCTGATGGTCATTTGTTGAGCTTTGGTGAGGATTTAAATTAATCAATCCCCACTCAGGTTTCACCTAGTCTTTTTTAATCGCCTTTCATGACCAGTTTTGGTGTTCTGTCCACATAAAAAATTCCCCAATGCTTTTCTGCACCTTGCAGGTTAGCCGGATCACCCTTCCACGGCTCGTCAAAGGCTTCAAAAAAGAAAAAGGTAGTATTAGATTCCTCTGCCCACTTTTTGACTTCCTGATAATAACGCTTCTGATTGGTATCACTTGCCTGTTGCGGAAATTCCTTTGCGGTAGTTGCCCATCCGCCTTCCAGTATTGCAATGGGTTTACCTGGCAATGCTTTTGCAACATCCTGGATGTTTTTTATTGTGTATGGCAGTGCTTCATCGATGGATTTGTTTTCCCAAGCGGGATAGGTGTGAACACCTATATAGTCCACTTCAGCTGCCAGAGTAGCGCCATCCTTAATCCACCATTCATAATTGTCAGCTACAGACACAGATTGCTCAATTGCACCTTTCACCTGACGCACATAGTCAATCACGGTTGGCAGTGGCACCATGTGGTCGTTCCATTCAACCAGCGCTTCGTTACCAACATTAACCGAGACCACAATATCTGGATATTGATTGGCCAACGCAATACCACGTTGTATCTCAGCAGCATTACGCAGTTTATTTGTCTGCAGTTTAGAGTCAGGAATAGGCTCGTCAAGCCACGGACATCCTTCGTGATTGCTCACCTCGGCGTCCAGCCAAATTCCCAGCAACACTTTAATAGGTAATTTATGCTGTTTAATTAACGAAAGGGTTAAGCGACTATTTTCGCCCGCGTCATACAATCGGATTAGTCCAAAGCCATGATTTACCAGAATTTTCAGGTCTTCTGTAATTTCCTGGGCAGACGGATTGACCGCGCCGTTTCCTCTGTCAGGGTGCTGCCCTTCTCTGAATCCGGAATAGGCTATTGCCATCACCTCGCCAGCGAGTAGATCCTGATTTGATTGCTGGTACTCGGCCAGGGCAGATACGGCAAACAGGCATGTCGCCATTGACGCCAATAAAAGTTTGACCTTTCTCGCGCTAAGCATACTCTGCTTCCCCTTCAGCTTTATCTTCTGAAACACCTTTCCCTCTGCGTTTTTCCAACTCCAGTCGAATCTCATGAGCCTTTTCTTCTGTAATCGGGAATAAATAAACCATCCAGATGGCAATACCAGAGCAAACAGTAGGAATAAATGCATCGAAAATACGCATCAGATAAATAGTTTGCTCCGACTGTGCGCCACCCAACTCCACATCAAACCCGGTATAGTTGAGTAAGAATCCACCGCCGGCGAGTGCGGCAGCCATACCCAATTTCACCACCCACCAGAAGATTGATCCATACATACCTTCCCGTCTCTCATAGGTATTTAATTCGTCCATATCGCACACGTCGGCAATCATGGATCCCATCAGAGTAAACAAGGCGCCCAACCCGAACGCCATAAAAGGCGCCGGAACCAGTACCAACCAGGGATAGTCTGGATGATAGAAAAACCACTTCAATGAATAACCAATCATCGAAACTGCTGTGGCCCAGTAGAAAGCGCGTTTTTTGCCAATTTTGGTAGATAACCAGGAAACGAAATAGATCACCAGGAAGGTCGTCCCTGCCATCATTGTGCCTGCCCAGCCGAAATACTCAGCGCCTATGGATTGATCGCCTGCAAACACGTAATAAATAATCACATAAATCTGAAAGGACGCAACCAGTTGAAAACCGTTAAAAACCAGAAATGTCGCTGCGCATAAGAACAGGAAGGGCTTAAATTTTAAGGTCGTGGCAAAGCCTTTAAAAAAACCACCAATCGCGGCTCCCACCGTATTTCCCGTGGTATCCACAGTATCTGTAGGCAAGGGTTGAGAAGGTGGTATGACAAATCGTTCTTTTAACAACAGTGCAGGTAAAATGCCCACGCAGATGGTAAAAATAGCAATGATAAATGCCAACCACCCAGCTCCATGTACAATGTCGTCAAAACTATCCAGGTTCATAAACCAGACAAACCAAGGGGCAATTAAATACGCCACGTAACCCATTGAGTTTTGCACCGCCATCAATCTGGTACGTTCATGGTAGTCAGGCGTCAATTCGTACCCTAGCGCCACCCATGGCGTTGCAAACATTGTATGACCAAGGAGAAAGATGATTGACCCAGCTAGGAAAAACCAAAAGTAGAAGGTTTCGTCCTGGCCTCGGGGCAATTGCCATAGCAGCGCAAACAGCACGCCTGCCCCGATAGCACCAAAGAAAATATACGGCCGTCTTCTTCCCCATTTGGATTTTGTATGGTCTGAGATATAACCCATCAGTGGGTCTGTGATGGCATCAGTGAGTCTTGGCAATGCACTCACGAGACCAACGAGCGCGGGGTTCATTCCCAAACCAAGATTAAGAACGACCACCATTCCCCCCATAGCAGCCGCCAGCATATTGTTCACAAATGCGCCGAGTCCATAGATAATTTTGTGTAGTAAGGAAATTTTATCTTGCGGAGCCGTTTCGTAATGTTTATCTGAACTCATTGCATCACTTTCCTGTTATTTTAAGGTTGCCGAATGCATTAACGTCAACTCTATTTTTAACATACACGTTACATATTTATTCGCTCAGAACAAGATAAACACGACAGGAGGGTAATCTTTGCACGACAAAGCGGCCACAACAAATCGTTAACAACTTGAATTTTTAGAGTATCCGCTTGTCTGAATCACAATCCCTGCTACCGCACGGGAAGTCCATTTTGGCTTGTTTGAATTGAGTAAATTGAGACACTGCCTATCGTGTAGACTAGCGACACGTGTCAATATGTACTTTGTGAAGCTAAAAACAATAAGAATTCTAGGAGCATAACTTGTCGCTACACGCACCACCCTCAGCAAGGTTTCGGTTCCATGCCTAACAAATTCATCGCATCTCGCTACAGTGAGCAAGTCCAGGAACTGCTGTCACAAATGACGCTGGAACAAAAAATCGGTCAAATGACGCAGGCGGATCGCATGACCTGCACACCAGCTGAAGTCAAACATTTCCACCTTGGTTCGGTGCTCAGCGCAGCAGGATCTTGTCCGGAAAATAACCAACCGGCGGACTGGGTCCGAATGAATGAAGAATTCTGGCGCGCTTCCATTGAACAAACTGACGAGCACCTGCCTATTCCTATACTGTATGGACTGGATGCAATCCATGGGAACAATAACGTCAGAGGCGCTACCATCTTTCCACACAATATTGGATTGGGTGCAACCCGGGATTTAAACTTACTCAGACAAGTCGTCGATGTATCCAAAAAAGAAATATTAGCCACCGGTGTTGATTGGGTTTTTGCCCCAAATTTAGGTGTCGCCCGCGACTACCATTGGGGGCGATGCTACGAGAGTTTTTCCGAGGATCCGGAACTCGTGTCCGATTACGCGGATGTCATAGTCACCGAATACCATAAAAACCTGGTAACGGATGGAATAGTGACCTGCATTAAGCATTGGGTTGGAGATGGAGGAACCCGGTATGGTCTTGACCAGGGTGATACTAATCTGAGCGAAGAAGATCTGGAGCGTTTGCATATTAAACCCTATCATTCAGCCTTGAATGCTGGCGCAATGACAGTAATGGCGTCTTTCAGCAGTTGGAATGGGGATAAATGCCATGCCCATCACTACTTGATTACGCAAGTTCTGAAGCAACGAATGGGATTTGAGGGATTTGTGATTTCAGATATGCAAGGAATCGACTATCTTGCAGATGACTTTTACCAGGCAGTGGAAAAAGGTGTCAATGCCGGAATCGATATGTTCATGGTGCCTGATAACTGGAAACTCTTCATCGAACATCTGCAAAGTCACGTTGATATGGGTACTGTCAGCGTTGAACGGATCGACAACGCAGTCAGTCGGATACTGAGTGTTAAATTTGCGTGCGGATTGTTTGAAAAGAAATGTCCCGCAGAGAGACGTCATTCTTCATCGTCAACATTTGGCAGTGCCGAAAATCGTGATGTAGCCAGAAACGCTGTCAGAAAATCACTTGTTCTGCTAAAAAATGATACCAACCTACTCCCACTTAAACGAGAAGCTCGCGTTTTTGTGGCGGGTAAAAATGCAAACAATATTGGTCGTCAATGTGGCGGGTTTACTTTGTCCTGGCAAGGAGTCAGCGGCAACGATCCCATCGAAGGAGGTTCTTCAATATGGGAGGGAATACACCAATACTGCCCCGATTCGCAACTTAGCGAGACCGAGCATGGCACCGAAGCAGATCCTGCTATACATGATGTTGCTATTGTTGTTATCGGAGAGCGACCTTATGCCGAAGGGCAAGGTGACGTGAGAGATGGTGTTGCGTCTATCAATGAATCAGGGTCTCTGGTGCAGGGGCAAGTGAATATAGTTGAAGCCGCCGGAAGCAGTCTGGAGCTTTGTCATCTTCACCCTGAAGATATCGAAACCATTCAAAATATCAGTAACAAAGGAATACCAGTAGTCACCATTTTAATCTCAGGCAGACCCCTAGTCATTAATCCCGAATTGGCACTTTCTGATGCATTTGTTGCAGCGTGGCTGCCGGGTTCTGAAGGAAAAGGTGTAGCAGAAGTATTATTCGGTGATTATGATTTTGCAGGCTCCTTATCTTTTTCCTGGCCAAAACATACTCATCCTACTGTCAATATCGGAGACCAGCCTTACGAACCGCTTTTTCCCTATGGTTACGGCTTGCGTTACCTTGATTCAGAACGTTACAAACCCAAGAGAAAAGCCTGAAAAGATATCGAGTGTAGTATGTCGAGTCCTCAAAAAGTGTGTTAAGTCGGAACAAATTAGTGATCTAAATTCACCTCTACCCGTAACAATAATAATGTTTTAATAGCCATAAATACGGCGCGGCTTCAAGGTTACGTATGCTTAAATCAAAAACACCATTAAATAAATCCAGCCAAGATGCATTCCCGTCGAACATTCCTGTGGGGATAAGCTCCTGCCTTATGGGTGAAAAGGTACGCTACGATGGCGGTCACATGCGCAGTAAAATCTGCACTGAGCAACTGGACAATTATTTCAAGTGGGTTCCCACCTGTCCTGAGATGGCTATTGGTATGCCTAGCCCTAGACCGGCAATCCACATCGCCATCAAAAATGAACAGGAAAGACTGCTTGATTCCAATAGTCATCAACATGATTACACCGACCAAATCATCGCTTTCTCTCACAAACGTATGCAAGGTCTGGAGCACTTAAGTGGTTATGTGGTTGCTAAAGGCTCTCCATCATGCGGCATGGAGCGGATAAAAGTATTTAAAGACGAAGGTGACAAAAAGTGGCATTCAGCTCACAAAAATGGGGTTGGTATGTTCACAAAAGTGCTTATGGAAACCTACCCAAACTTGCCGGTAGAAGAAGATGGTAGATTGAATGATGGTCACATTCGCGATAATTTTATCCTTCGGGTATTTGCTTACAATCAGTGGCAGGAAATGCACCGCTCAGGTTTAAGCTATCATAAACTATTTCAATTTCATGCCCGGATTAAATACAACCTGATGGCATCAAGTGTTCCGACCTATAAAGAACTCGGAAGGAAGCTAGCGGATGCGTCCCAAGACAAGTCAGTGGATATAGAACAATTTGCGCAGGAATACATCGGTCAAGCAATGAGTGCCCTGAAAAAGATTGTCAAACGTAAGGCACACCGAAATGTTCTATTGCATTTGATGGGATATTTCAAAAAAGACTTATCGTCAGTTGAAAAACAAAATTTTCGTCAGAGCATAGACGATTATTTTGAGGGGATCACACCACTTGGTGTTCCACTACACCTTTTGCGTCTTTATCTGGCGAGGTTTCCGAATGAGTATCTGAGCAAACAGTTTTATATTTTCCCCTACCCTTCGAAACTTGCGACTAGAGAATTTTTGTAGACGTAAACTAAATGCAATCTCGCTCTCAGTTGAATGTGGGGATTTATTGGTTCAGGCACGATTTACGCCTGCATGATAACGAATCTTTGATGCAACTTTGTCAGCAAGTTGATAATTTGCTGTGTATCTTTGTTGTCGATCCTCGTTGGTTTAAGGCGTCACATTACCAATCAACTCATATGGGGACGCACCGCTGGCAATTCCTGCAACAAAGCTTGCTGGCGCTTCAGTCTCAACTAAATGCAGTCGGACAGCGACTTCTCGTGTTCAAAGGTGAGCAATTCGATGTTGTCAAAGATATCCTCACCAGATCGAGTATCACCCACATTTCATCTGGTTTGCACCCAGGGGTTTACGAACGACAACAGTGGCAACGATTAAGGGGTAGTTTCCCCGAAATCCAGTTCAATCAATCAAATAATCATTGTTTGTTCGAAAAAGAACAACTGCCGTTTGAACTGAGGGAACTTCCCTGCAGCTTTACGCCTTTTAGAAAAAAAGTAGAAGATTTTAACGTTACTATTGCATTAAAGGCGTTGGAAGAACTGCCTTCTCCAAGCAATATATCAACACAATATGCACTGCTCAACCTGGAAGCCAGCAGAACAAAGGGTAATCCATTTGAGGGAGGTATTGAACCTGGTGAAAAGCAGTTAAACTTCTACTTGTGGGATAGCCACAAAATAAATACTTATAAACAAACCAGGAATAGCCTGCAAGGTTGGGAGTACTCAAGCAAATTGTCGGCCTGGCTGGCAAATGGAAGTATATCAGCCAGGCAGGTTTACCACCAAATTAAGGAGTATGAACGGGCTTTTGGGGAGAACGAATCTACTTACTGGTTGTATTTCGAATTACTGTGGCGCGAATACTTTCAGTGGTATCTGTTTGTTCACCAGTCAGCCCTCTTTCGCTTTGAAGGAGTAAAAAACAACCGTCCGTTGACAACATTCATGGCTCAGCGGTTCATGCGATGGAAACAAGGAGAGACGCCCTTCCCAATCGTTAATGCTTGCATGAAACAACTCAATAAGACCGGCTTTATGTCAAACCGTGGACGGCAACTAGTAGCTAGCTGCCTCGTTCATGAGCTGGGTCTGGACTGGCGATATGGTGCAGCTTATTTCGAACAACAACTAATAGATTTTGATGTCGCATCAAATTGGGGAAACTGGCAATACCTAGCGGGTGTTGGAGCAGATCCTCGTGGGCATCGGAAGTTCGATCTGGAGAAGCAATCACGTCAATATGACCCGGATGGGCAATTTGTAAATCATTGGAAAGCTAGCAAAAACACCCTGCCATTGGATGACGTAGATGCCGCAGACTGGCCACTGTGAACGTCCAACCGTCGAACTGGTCTGGCTGAAACGAGACCTGAGATTACGGGATCATACCCCTATTTTTAACGCGTCCCTATCAGGACATCCCGTTTTGTTAGTCTATATTATTGAGCCTCAACTGTTAGATGACCCTCACTACTCCCTACGGCACTGGCGTTTTATCACTCAATCTCTGCAGGATCTGAATCAACAATTACATGAATTTCATTCTCAAATATTGATAATACGCAGTGATGTCGTTGCTGCCTTTAAGTGTCTTCTCACCCACTTCAATATAAATTGCGTACACAGTTATCAGGAAATTGGCCTGGCCATAACTTTCGAACGTGATAAGCAGGTTGAAAAATTTTTTGCAGATAAAAAGGTCCAGTGGCATCAGACTCCCTATGGTGCGGTGATCCGCGGTTTAAAAAACCGTCTCGCATGGGAAGCTATCTGGAGAAACAGAATGCGCTCAAATTGCGCCGACACTGATTTGTCAAAAGTCCAGTGGGCTAGCAGTGACATCTGCGCAAAGCTTAACAAATCACCAGAATTCCCATCATCATGGCTCAAAACAGACTCAGCATTTCAATTGGGCGGTGAAAAACGCGCATGGTATACCTTGCATCATTTTTTTGAAGAGAGAGGTAAAAATTATGCTAGTTCAATATCAAGCCCTACTTTGAGCCGGCAAGCGTGTTCCAGACTTTCTCCATACCTTGCCTGGGGTAATATCAGCGTGCGTCAGGTGTATCAATTTACGCTACAACACTGGCGTAAAGAAGGATGGCGACGGACATTATCGGCTTTCTCCTCAAGATTGCATTGGCACTGCCACTTTGTACAGAAATTTGAAAGTGAATCGGACATGCAATTCAGACCTGTTAATCAGGCTTATGTTGACTACCCCTATTTACGAGGGGAAGAGAGAACAAGGCGACTAGACGCTTGGAAAACAGGACAAACCGGCTTTCCTTTAATCGATGCGTGTATGCGATGTCTGATCCAGACCGGCTATATCAATTTTAGAATGCGATCTATGCTCGTTAGTTTTTTGTGTCACCACCTGGAACTTGATTGGCGCGATGGCGTTGTGCATTTGGCAAGTGTATTTCTGGATTTTGAGCCCGGCATCCACTACCCCCAGTTTCAAATGCAAGCGGGGGTGACCGGGATCAATCAAATTCGTCTTTACAATCCAGTTAAACAGTCTCAAGAGCGTGATCCACAAGGCGAATTTATACGCAGGTTTGTACCTGAGTTATCAACTCTCCCCAATGAACTCATACACCAGCCTTGGCTGCTCTCAGACATGGAGGAACTGCTATACAAGGTCAAGCTGGGCAGAGATTATCCAAAACCAATTATCAGCCTGCAGGAAAGTATTAAACAAGCGAGAGAAAAACTTTGGGCCTATCAAAAACGAGATGATGTTCAAAAAGAGGGTAAGCGGATCCTGCAGCGCCATACCTTGCCTAATCGGCCGCAGCAGATTTGACCAGTGACAGCTTTATTTCCTGCGCAACGTTTAGAGCAGCACCTAACATTTATATCAATCCGCAGTAATAAGTACCCACTCAGTAAGAATGTAAATGGGCTTAATATCGCGCACGCATTGAAGGCGCTTGGACGAAAGAATAGTTGGGCTCCTTTGAGTTTGAGCAACACAGAGTAAGCCCATTTATAAATCGCCTGGAAGGAATATAAACTTTAGACGGCGCTCAGACTTCTTCATTTGTTTCTATTGCCCGAAAGAATATTTCAGCATCCCGTTTTACTGCATTATGTTTTTCATCTGTCATGTTGGCAAGGGTGCGATAAGGCATTCCAAGTCTTGGGTTGTTACCTAACTTTTCTATATTACGATGCAGGAAATCCCAATAAAGATAGTTAAATGGACAGGCCTGTGAACCATTTTTTTCTTTAACATTGTAGTGACAATGCTGACAATAATCTGACATTTTGTGAATGTATGCACCACTTGCCGCATAAGGTTTGCTAGCCAGCACACCACCATCAGCAAAAAGAATCATTCCGCTTACATTTGGCAATTCAACCCACTCATATGCATCTGCATAAACAATCAGATACCATTCATTGACTTCATCTGGGCTCAACCCTGCCAGCAAAGCAAAATTACCAAGCACCATGAGCCTCTGAATGTGATGTGCATAAGCATTTTCCTTTGTTTCGCTAATACACTGTGACAAGCAGTTCATTTTGGTTTTACCAGTCCAGAAAAACTCCGGAAGTGACCTATGAGCCAGCAGGTGATTGTCTTGTTTGTATTCAGGCATTTTCAACCAGTACAAACCGCGGACATATTCACGCCATCCCAGAATCTGTCGAATAAAGCCTTCAACAGCATTTAAAGGTGCCTGTCCGGCACAGTATGCCGCTTCGGCAGCTTTAATTGTTTCTAGTGGCAACAAAAGCCCACAGTTAAGGTAAAAACTGATATGCGAATGAAACAACCAAGGCTCGTCTTGTGCCATTGCATCCTGATAGTCGCCAAAAAGAGGTAGACGCTGGGTGATAAAGGTATTCAAAACCTGTAACGCTTGTTCTCGATTGACAGCAAATCGAAATGGCGTTAGATCACCAAAGTGCGATGAGAAGAACTGCTCTACTAAATCCAAAACAGACAATGTGAGTCGGTCGGGTTCGAATCCGCTGGGAGCTGGGACTACTTGCTTCGCTGGCAATGATTGGCGATTTTGCTTGTCGTAATTCCACTTGCCACCAATGGGTTGATCACCTTCCATTAAGATATGATATTTTCGACGCATTTCTCGATAGAAAAATTCCATCCTCAATTGCTTTTTACCTTCGGCCCACTCAGAAAATTCTGTCTGAGTAGCGAGGAACCGACTATCTTGAAGAATTGATACAGGTATTCCTAAATCTTGTTGCCAGTGACGCATATCGTCTAATAACCTGAATTCTGCTGCTTCTGTGGCTACTACCTCGGTACTTGCAAGATCAACACAAGCCCTGCCAACCTCGTTTTTAATTGTTTGAGTATTGTTTGCGTCATCGAGCTTTACGTATCTTACGCTAAAGCCTTCTTGCGATAGCTCAGCTGCAAAGTGCCGCATTGCAGTAAATATCAAAGCTATTTTCTTTTTATGGTGCTTAACATAGGTAGCTTCGTCCCACACTTCAGCAAGCAATATGGTGTCCACGTCACGATCAATCTGTTGCAAACTTGATATTGCCAAATTGAGTTGGTCACCGAGGATCAGAATTAGTTTAGGCATAGTTTAACTGTCACCACTCCACAGAAATGTATTTGCGCACATGGATGGATAACGTCTCGCTTAGTGTTTTGGATCAGCAAGCTTTTAGGACATCCTTGGATTAAAGATTTATGAACTCGATTCTGCTGTTCATCGTAGTCATAGTAAACGACGAATAATAAGTTAAACATAATGACAAAAACTGAAATAATTGAGCAAACTTTTGCCTTGAACTCCGCATCAATGTCCTTTCTTTTGATGTTAAGAATAATATTGGATGAACCTATCTCTCACCTGAACTCAGATGTGGAAGATCTATACTTATTTCCGGAAAGACTCGATGACAGTTACCGGGATGAGTGGATAAGTTACATTAAAAACAGGCTTGTGCGCGATGCTTTTCGCCATAAAAATTGGTCTATTGCGAAAAATTTAAACCATTTTATTGAACAACAATATCAATTGCATGGGGATACAATTGCCAAACAGTATGATGCGTTAAATCGAGTCATCAAACAGGTTGAGTCGTTAAAAAAGGCCAGCAACATCGTCTGTATTCCATCCCGGTATAAACGTTCAACGCAGTCCTTAACCGGTTAACCTTCTGATTCTCTGTGACAAAGCTGTACCTATCAACTTGATAAATATGAACTAAATTTATTATCGGGCGGTTATGTTTATAGGGATGACACTAACTTTAGTACTTTTCACCCGCCGCAAACCATGAAATTAATTTACCTGGCAAATTAATTACCCGTAAAGTATTGTGTACATAAAGTGATTTTTATTGCTGTATCCACTCAAAAATATTTCTTCAGTAAAAATAAAAAATTGGCTGTAGCATTCTAAAACTCTGGGATCAAACCGTAATCCATATCGCCCCAATTCACAGGTAAATATAATTACCTTCATCAATTTGTCATTTTTCGGGTTTTTCTGCCACGCTAAATTCCAGCCCGGGTATTTATATTACCGTGCTAAAAAACTAAAATAATACAGGAAACCCCCAATGAAAAAATCTACATGCAAAAAGTTGATCTCAGGAATTGGTGCAGCAACCCTCAGTGTTCTGTCAGTTAGCATCGCGGCAGCGAATACAGGTCCAGTTGAAGTTACTACGACAGAAAACTCTAAGAGTTCGCCAAACGATTTTTTGAATCAATTACTATTACGCCGAAATTTGGAACGATTTATCGTGACATTTAAGGATGCGGAAGTCAGTGCAGAGGTTATGTCAACATCTGACATGCCTGCTGGCGCCAATGTCAAAGTAGTAGAAAACGGTAAACTACAGGTTAACAATGCCAAAGCTCTGCTCAAGGCCTATGGACTCACCGAAAGGAAGGTGTTGGCCAAGCATCGTATGGTTGCTGCTTACATTGACAAACCCACCCTTGCGAAATTACGCAAAAACCCTCAAGTCGCTAGCATCGCCAGCGATCCAAGGCGTTACCTCATGGCACAAACAACACCTTATGGTATTCCCATGGTGCAAGGTGACCAGTTGGCACAGAACAATTTATCTGCCAGGAAAGTGTGCGTAATCGACACAGGCTTCAACCTTGGACATCCTGATTTGGGAGATCAAAACAGTGGTGTGACGGGAGAGGCTAATAACTCACAGGTTGGTAATTGGTATAATGATGGCAATGGTCATGGAACTCATGTGGCCGGCACCATTTCAGCACTATCCAACAACGAAGGTGTGGTAGGTGTTTACCCTGGTGTTGATATTCATGTTGTGAAAATCTTTAATGATAGCGGAAGCTGGACATTCGCTTCAGACTTGGTCGATGCCATTGACCAATGTCAGAATGCTGGTGCTAACGTGGTTAACATGAGTTTGGGCGGCGGTTCAGCATCCACGGCAGAAAACAACGCCATGCAGACCTTTGTCAATCAGGGGATCATGTTGGTTGCAGCAGCCGGTAATGATGGAAATAGCAGTTTGTCTTACCCTGCATCCTATGATTCAGTCATCTCTGTTGCTGCCGTTGGTTCCAACGAGAGTCGCGCTTCTTATTCCCAATACAATAGCCAGGTAGAAATTGCCGGACCAGGATCATCGGTCAACTCAACTTATCCGGTTAACACCTATAGGAGCTTAAGTGGTACCTCCATGGCAACCCCCCATGTTGCTGGCGCCGCTGCGCTGGTATGGAGTTTCTTTCCCCAATGCACAAATGAACAAATTCGTTCAGCACTTAATGCCACGGCACAAGACAAAGGTTCATCAGGAAGAGACAACTTCTACGGTTATGGCATCGTAAAATCAAAAGACGCTTATGACTATCTGAACACTTTTGGATGCTCAGGCGATACGGGTGGCGGCAATGGCGGCGGAGGTGGCGGTGGTGTTGACCCCGTTACAGGTCAATTGACGAATCTTTCAGGTTCACGGAATTCATGGACACGTTATACCTGGGATGTCCCTTCCGGTGTCACTACTTTGACTGTCACGATTTCTGGAGGAAGCGGCGATGCTGACCTTTATATGAGATTGGGTGCCCAACCCTCAACAACCAGCTATGATTGTCGCCCCTACCTGAATGGCAACAATGAAACCTGTACCTTTTCGAACCCTGGAGCAGGTACCTGGCATATCGGAATCCGAGCTTACTCAACCTTTAATGGTGTCACTATGGATTACAGCTACCAGTAATGCTGATAGGGATTCAATATGTTAGCTTACTAACTGCATTGAAAAGTAATACTACGAAACCGATGATATCTTTCATCGGTTTCTGTTTTAAAACCAAATTTTTAAGAATGCTCACTGACGCTATTCACACGGCGTTGCCCTACAGCCCAATGATCACAGAATATCTTGCGCCAAATTTCGTGTTTAAAAATATCTTTTGTAAGACTAGAGCAACAACATAATTTAGCCTGGAAATTCTGCCAAAGTTAAAAATCGGATCCTTCTACAAAGATTTCTTTTCTGGAAGCTAGATTAGCTAACCATAGTAGCTATAATTTTCTAGAAATTACTTGGTTAAAGATTACGATATGCAAGACAAAATCCTCTGCGAAACCCCAACGCCGGGTAAAAGTCCAACCCGAATCGACAAATGGAAATACGATAAAATAAAGGAAGCAGTGTTGGCTTGCCTTCCTTCTTCTGGTGAAGGCGCATTGTTTAAGGGTTTGCCTGATGCAGTCGTCGAATTTATAGGTCGACAGGAAATGCAGAAAATTGGATCAGCAGCATGGTACACCACGACAGTGAAGTTGGATTTAGAATGCAAAGGAGTAATAAGACGAATCAATAATAGCTCTCCTCAACGCTTGATAAGAACCAGCTAATGACAAAGTTGACTGGGGTAATCTGCGTCTGCGTTGAGTTAAAACAATCTTCAGATTGAGCTGTCAACTTTGTTTTAAAGAACAGACTTGCTGAATGATATCAACATCACAAGTGATGACAGTGACATTTTCGTAGCCTACTCTCTGCAATTGTTCGGCCGCTAATATGGCGCGAGCGGACGTTGCGCAATGCAGATAAATTGGACGCCGGTGATCTTTTTCAATTTCCAGCATTTTCATTTCCAACAGTCCTCTGGGAATGTTGATTGCACCCGCTGCTGGGCTGGCAAGATGTTCCGGAGATTCTCTTACATCTATTATCAATCCCTGATTCTGAAACTGTTCAGCAGCCGCTTGTTTAGCACCTATACACCTGACGGACCGCTTTACTTCTTCTAGTATCTCGGAAATATTCCTGAGCATAAGACTGCCCTCAAAAATTCTGATGAATTGGTCAGTATTTGAGCATCAATAAGTAAACTGAACCTTGATACCAATCAACAATGGGTATTATTGGTTCAAACCATCTAGGCCAGCAAATAACAATTCATCCAGGGGTATGACATTGGTGTGATGAGCGACGCTATCCGTACTCCAGATATGTCTTACACCAGATTTGATAATGTCACTTTCCGCCTGCTGAGCTAATAGACAATGGGTAACCAATACATCAACACTTGATGCGTTTTTGTCCAGACATAGCTTCGTTGCCTCTATCAACGTCTGTCCGCTACTTGCCATATCGTCCACTATAACAACAGAGCGACCTTGCAAATTAAGGTTTGGAAGCGATACCTGCACCTCTCTGTCCCCCATTCTGCGCTTCTGGCAAACGGCGTAATCCCAATCTTTTGATTTGGCCACAGCTTCCACCCATTGCAACGATTCGATGTCTGGACCGAGCACCAAAGGTGCATCCATTTCGGATTGCAAAAATTCAGTCATGGCTTCTGTGGCAGATAATGTCAGCGCATCTTTGACGGGAAAAGCTTGCTGCAGACGGCTGATACGATGTAAGTGTGGGTCGACGGTCACAACCGCATCGAAATGACGTGATATAAACTGACCAATTATAGTCTGGCTCACAACTTCACCTGGGTGAAAGGCAATATCCTGACGCATATAACACATATAAGGTGCAACCAACGTCAGGCGCTTTGCTCCTAGCTCTTTTGCCGCATCTGCAGCCAACATTAGCTCTATGAGCTTTTCGTTTGGATTATCCAGGCTTAAACAAAAAATAACATGTTCTGGTAAGGTATCAGGTAATGTGAGTTTGCTCTCTCCGTCCGGAAATTTATGTCGTTTGATAACCGAGAAGGGTAAATTTAACCTGGCTGCTAAATTGCGAGTTTGTACAACATAACTATCAAATGTAAGTAACATCAGAACTCCACAAAGGCTTTTGGAATATCGGACTCACTGCCAATTGTGAAACCGTTGTCATTGTTGCTAAGGCTTTTGGCAAACTCAAAATCGGCAGGGAATTCAGCATAAATTCGATATAGCGGATCCCCCTTGGCTACTGTCTCACCAATTTTTTTATATAAATCTACACCCGCCCCTTTGTCGATTGGAGCGCCTGCAAAACGGGCAATATGAGCCATCTGCAAGTTGTCAATTCCGGTAATCACACCATTTGAAGGGGCCAGCACATCAAAAGTAAGCTTACCTGTCTCAAATTTCTTAGTTTGGACGCCTTGGGCATCAATGATGGTATTCATCATGGTTAATGCCCGACCGGAATCCAGAATATCCCTTGCAATTGCATACCCCTTTCCTCCTCTGACATCAGGATCGAATTCGATGACTCTTCCGGCCAACTGCAAAGATTTTTGCCGCAGGTCTTCCGGAGCATCGGGGCTATTCTGTAATACTTTCATCACGTCTCTCGCTTCTAAAACCGGACCGATCCCAGCGCCAATAGGCTGCCTTCCATCGGTTATTACCACCTCCAGATGAATACCCAACTCATCACCTACAAACTCAAACAATTTGCGCAAACGCTGCGCTTCTCGCATATGCCTGACTTTGGCACTCGGTCCTACCGGAATATCAATCAACAAATGTGTGGAACCAGCTGAAAGCTTTTTGGATAAAATTGATGCAACCATTTGCCCTACTGAATCGATACCTAGGGGACGCTCTACCGTGATTATAATGTCGTCTGCTGGTGAAAGCTCCGCAGTGCCGCCCCAGGCCAGACATCCTCTGTGTTTACTCACTATTTCATTAAGTGCATCCAGCTCCAGCTTCACATTTGCCAGCACTTCCATAGTATCAGCGGTTCCAGCAGGAGAAGTAATTGCTCTGCTTGACGTTTTTGGCATTAAAATGCCATGGGCAGCAACAATAGGAACCACTAGCATTGATGTACGATTTCCAGGGATCCCACCGATACAGTGTTTATCGGCTACCAGCTTTTCATTCCAATGCAACTGCCTGCCCGTCTGCAACATAGCTCGGGTAAGATAGAGTACTTCGTCGCGATCTAAATCGGTTTGACCAGACGCCACCAGAAACGCCGATATTTCGGTCTTCGAGTAATATCTGTCGGTAATATCATTAATAATATTGGTGAAATCTTGCTGACTTAGTCTTTCTCCGGCTATTTTGCGTCTAACAGCGTTCATCGAACCTGGAGGTTCAGCGTGTTCGATGCTGACTGCTTGTCCTTCGTCTAGTCCCAGTGTTGCAAAAGCTTCTTCTGACAATGCAATAGTACTTCTGCCGACAATATTTTCATCGTCTACAACATTTAACACCGCCAATATTTGCTTACCGTCAGCTCGAATTTTGACCTTCGACAAGGCTTGAAATCCTTCAGCGCGATACAAGTCACAATCCCGGTGCAAATACGCCACATTTTCACGGTAAGTATCTATTGCCAGCCGTTTTAGTGACAAGGTCTTGCGACCTGAACATTTTTGTTGTTCTTTCTTCATTCCGCTGCCACTTATTACAAAATGTTAAACTGAGTCCGCATTTTCTTATTGCAGATAGTGCTTACAATCGAGATGCTGATTAATGGTTTTGTCCTGCTGACTCTGCGCTCCCGACGCCAACAAGGATTCGCTTTTTCGATTCTTTCCAGCGGGTACGTGTTTATTTACCAAGGCATTCAGCATCTTCTGTGTAATGAGCACAATGCCACCTTTACTGATCCTAAACCCTCTGGCCATATCCTCCTTTGTATCGAAACCCGCTTCAAACTTATCCGGAATTTGGCAATTCCTATCGACTATCACGCGTTTTAACTTCGCATCTTTACCTACTTCAGAATCTGGCAGCAGCAAACACTCGTCCACCAAGGCATCTTCATGCACACGTACACCAGGGAATAATAGCGATTTGTTAATGTGTCCGCCTTCAATAGTGCATCCATTGGAAATCAAAGAATCACAGGCTGAACCTGAATGACCAAGACGGCCTGAGATAAATTTAGCCGGAGGCTGGCAAGGTTGCTCTCCCCAGATGGGCCACTTTTCATCATTCAGGTCAAACTCTGGCATGTTGGTCAGAAGTGCCATATTCGAGAGCCAATATGCATCTAAGGTACCAACGTCCCGCCAATAAGGGACCGTATCCCGGTTTTTGTCCCTGAAGCGATGTGCTTTTACATGAAAATTATCAATCACAGCGGGAATAATATTTCTGCCAAAATCATGTTCGGATTGACTGCTGATCGCATCACGAGTGAGTTGTTCAATCAGGAAGTCTGTGTTGAAAACATAATTGCCCATTGAGGCAAGCGTATATCCTGGCACATCCACCAATATTTCAGGATGTTCTGGTTTCTCCACAAATGAAACAATTCTGTCGCTGCTATCCACTCCCATGACACCATATTGGCCAGCGGCTTCAGAAATGGGAACTTCAATGCAGGCAACACTCAGATTTGCCTGACTACTCACGTGCTCAGTTAGCATGGAGCGGTAGTCCATTTTATAAATATGATCACCCGCCAACACCAGAATGTATCTGGCACCTGCCGCACGAATAAATTCAATATTCTGGAACAGAGAATCTGCAGTACCAAGATACCAGTCAGTAGAATATTGCTGAGAAGCCGGTAGAAGTTCAAACGAATGGCCGAACTCCTGATTAGTTTTAGCCCAACCCTGAATAAGGTGCTGAATAAGACTATGAGACTTATATTGTGTTAACACTCCGATTTTTTTCAAACCTGAGTTAACACAATTGGAAAGTGGAAAATCAATAATTCTGTAGTTCCCACCGAATTCCAGACCAGGCTTGGCTCTGGATTCTGTCAACTCACACAATCTGCTGCCCTGCCCGCCCGCCAAAATCAACACCAAAGTTTGGTCACAGATTTCCTGGACATAGTTTGGTAACAGTTCAGTCATGATTCTTCTCCGCTAATCGATAGAATTTTTCTCGAATTTGGCCACAGAACGTGTCACCAGTTTGACTAATTTAATCAACCCAGCAATCTATAAGTCCAATTCACGTTTTCAACCTGTCCACCTATTAAACGACGTGGCTTAAATGAAAACCTTGATCCTCGTCAATGAGCTGAGATTATCCTCAGTATTGGATAAAATTTTTCACGCAGTTGTACTACAGATCGAAAGTTTGTTTTGTTCTAAACTATTAGTTTTTTATATGATCTTGACTGCGAGAATGTCGCAATTAACGCCCTGCATTACGGCGTTTGCTGTTGATCCCAGGAGTAATTCAACACTACTTTGCCCCTGAGTACCCAGCACAATGAGATCAGCATTCACTTTTTTGGCAAGCAAGTGAACTTCATCTGCGGGATGCCCTATTGGCACATAAATCTGGTTGTTGGGAATGCCGTATTGAAATGCGATATCATCTAGTCGTTTAGTAGCTTGTTGACGAATGTCGGCTGTAATATCGCCCCCATCAGCGGCCACATAAGGCTGAAAATAGAAGGTGGGTATGGTGACAAACGCGAGATGAATTTGAATTGGATCGTTTGCAATTCGCAATGCTCGTTCCAAAATCTCGTTGTAACTGGAGTACACATCAAGTGCCACAAGAATACGTTGATAATCTTGCATACTGACCTCTCACCACTGTTTTACAAATTTTCAAAAGACAGTTGCTGTCATTGTAATTGTTGCAATTTGTACAAAGGTATCGAAACTTCTCAATTGGATACGCTATGCCGATTCTGTCTGTTAAGTAAAGCAAGTAGTGAATATGTTGTATTGACCGACATCAATAAATACGCAGTTGCCGCCACATTGACGGCAACAGGAAAGTAATATGAAAAATATTAGTGTACTTTTTAACAAAGCCTAAATGACAGATTAGCTGCTCGTAGTGCCAGTTAACCTTTCAGTCAAACTTGTCTGCAAACAAGCTTTTAACCAAATTGGATCCAATATTTGCAGACGTCTGTGAGCCACCGAAATAATGCCGTTTTTCTGCAGTTTAGTGAATATCCGGCTGACAGTTTCAATTGCCATACCCAAATAATTGGCAATATCTGTTCGTGTCATGCTTAAAATGAATTCCTTGTCAGAACACCCACGTGCTTTGTATCTTTTAGACAGGTCGAGAAGGAATTTCGCCACTCGTTGCTCACTATCAGAGTTACTGAGTGCCAATAACATGGCATTATCTTCAGTCAATGCATGACTCATGGCTTTTAACAGGCCACTCAGTGCACCTTCCGAGTTTTGCATCAGACTCTTTATCTCTTTAGCACTAAAGAAACAAACACTGCTGGTTTCAAGGAAGCGGACACTTTGCACATGCCTCTGATTATCAAATCCATCTAAACCAATAATGTCACCAGGAAAATAAAACGCTGTAATTTGTTCAGTACCATCCTGCGCTGTTACAAAGGCCTTGGCCGAACCGGAGTGCAGTACATAAATACCAGCAAAATGATCCCCGGAATCAATCAATGCATGCTTTCTCTGAAAAACGCGATGGGAACGGTCTGTTAAACCGGACTTGGAAAATTGCCTGTCTTTTGCGCATACTGCCAGCATATTGCAGCAATTGCAGGGATGAGCCTGATAAAGGGATATTATAGACATCGTTAGCCTCCACTCTTTTGAACGGAATACACCAGATACTTGAAGACTGAATCTGGTGACTTGATTGCTTTCCCCCAACACATATGACAATGCTGCAAGCATAAGAATTGGATTGCAGGTATTGTAATTAAGATAGGATTTTGCAGATATCCGAACTTATGCGTAAAGTTATGCGGAATACACTTACTCTAAAAAAGCGGATAATCGTAAAATGTCTGATAACAATACGGATCCCGCAATATTTTCGTCCGCAGAAGATGCCAGCGCTCAGTTAATGGCGCTTCTGGATGCGGCGGTGGATGCAATAATCAGCATTGATCACCTTGGCAAAATACTACTGTTTAATCATGCGGCTGAAATAATGTTTGGTTACGCGAAACAACAAGTCATTGGTAAAAACGTGACTTGTTTGATGCCAGACGAATATCGTGAAAAGCACAATCACTATTTGGCCAATTATGTCGCAAACAGACAATCCAATGTGTTGGGTGGAGAAAGAAAGTTAACCGCCATAAGAGCGGACAATTCAGAATTCCCTATCCGGCTTTCACTTGGCGAAGTGAAATCATCCGGCTCACCGCGTTTTGTTGGCATCATTCGCGATGTCACTGAACAGGAACGGCTTAAACGAGAGACAATAGAGATCAGAAACAAACATGCCCATTTGGCCAGATTGAGTTCACTTGGTGAGATGACAGCGAGTATAGCTCACGAGATCAATCAACCCCTCTCTGCAATATCTTCTTATACCCAGGCTTCTAAAAGACTGGTGATACAAACACCTATGGATCAGCAACGACTTTCAGAAACACTTGAGAAAATAGATTCTCAATCAGTTCGAGCCAGCGAAGTGATCACGCGTCTAAGAGGGTTTGTACAGAAGCGTGTGATTCAGAAAAAGAAATTAAATCTGAACGCCTTGATCCGAGATACCATTGCTCTGGCAAGATTCGATACCAGAATTCAGGATCATGAAGTCGTGCTCACTTTGTGTGAAGATAAACCTCCCGGTATAGTTTCAGATCCTATACAAATTCAGCAGGTGATTTTAAATCTGATAAGGAACGCAATTGATGCCATGGAAGATTTGATTGGTGAAAAATTGATTATTGAGTGTGAATGGACCAAAAGTGATGTCATCCGAGTTTCAGTGATCGATCACGGACACGGAGTAGATGAAAAAACAGTTGCTGATTTATTTACGCCGTTTTTCACTACCAAAGACGATGGAATGGGTATGGGTTTATCTATTTGCCAGAGCATTTTACACGCTCACGGAGGCAATTTAAATTACGCTGCGAACAAAGAGGGAGGGAGTAAATTCTCTTTTTCTCTGCCCGCTTCTGAATTATCTTAGGTATGTAACACCTTCAAATAAGGAAAATGTGTGACAACAGCAGTATCAGTCCCAACAGTGCATATTATCGATGACGATGAAGCCGTTTTGGATTCCTTAAGTTTGTTGCTGGAAACTGTGGGGGTTCCTCATAAAGGATATCTTAATGCGCAGGTGTTTCTAGAGGAATTCGCCGGGGACAGTTTTGATCGAGTCAATGGTTGCGTTGTGCTGGATGTCAGGATGCCATTCATCAGCGGTATAGAGTGTCAACAAAAGTTGAGCGAAATGGGAAGCAAGCTGCCGATTATATTTGTTACCGGATACGCTGATGTTCCCATGGCTGTGGAGGCCATGAAAAACGGTGCAATAGATTTTATTGAAAAACCATTCCGCGAGCAGACACTATTGGACGCCATCAATCGCGCTTTGCAATCCAGTGTCGCACAACAAAAAAGTCAAAATGACCTGCTGCAAATCGAAAAAAGAGTTGAGTCTCTGACAGAAAGAGAGTTGCAGGTTCTGAAAAAAATAGTCGAAGGTAAAGCGAATAAAGTCATAGCCATTGAATTACATCTAAGCCAACGCACCGTGGAAATTCACAGGGCTAAAGTAATGGAAAAAATGCAGGCAGACTCTCTTGCCCACCTGATTAAGATGACCCTACAGTCACAACAAAAATAAATCCTCGACTCTATCGTCGCTTGTTTGATCTGTATCACAAAGTCTTAGACCTCAAGTGCTAATTTGGAATGCCACTCTACCTAGTCTGGAATATTACACTAATGAAGGTTGGCGTTTTCAGTTGTCAGTCCTATGACCGGAAGTTTTTGACGGCAGGAAATCATAACTATGGATTCGAATTGCAATTTATGAGTTGTGGTCTTTCCGCAGAAACTGCGATGGTCGCAGAACCTTATGATGCCGTGTCGGTATTTGTTGATGATATTATCGATGCCAAGGTGCTGGACGTACTCTCTAAACAAGAAATAAACCATATTGCTTTACGCTGTCCTGGTTATGCCAATATTGATCTGGAGTACGCTAAGCAACTCAATATTGGCGTCTCGCGAGTACCAAGCTACTCACCTCATTCAGTGGCGGAACATACAGTCGCCTTAATCCTTGCCCTAAATCGGAAGCTCTACAAAGCATACAACAGAGTCATTGAAAATAATTTTGATTTGGAAGGCCTGCTTGGATTCAATTTGAGAGGAAAAAACGTTGGGATAATTGGTGCTGGAAAAATAGGCTCTTCACTGGTGAATCTATTATCTGGATTTGGTTGTACCATTCTTTGCAATGATCCCACGCCTTCAGACGAAGTCAAACAAACGGGTGCAAGCTATGTCAATTTGCCCGAGCTATACAGACGCTCAGATATCATTTCATTGCATTGCCCCTTAACTGAACAAAGCAAACACTTGATAGACCATCAAGCACTACAAATGATGAAAAATGACGTGATGCTGATAAACACTTCGCAAATTGGACTGTTGAATATAAAAGCTGTACTTGCCGGGCTGAAAAGTAAAAAGATCGGCTACTTCGGTTTAGACATTTACGACATGAAATCTGAACTTATTTCCAACCACCAGTTTGATACCTCCTTTACTATGCAAAGCTGTCAGCGCCTTTCAACATTTCCTAACGTGTTGATAACCGGACACCAGGGATTCTTTACTGAACAATCCATGCAACTCATCGCAGAGACAACACTGCGGAATTTACAATGCTTTTTTGCAGGAAAAGTAGATAAGAATATCTTCTTGTGACCTGACAAAGGCAGTAATCTTGATGTGGGTCAATTTGACTCGTTTCGTTTTCTACTAGGCTGAGAATTGCGTGACTTGCAGGTGCAAATACCCCGATAAGGTGAGCCAATATGAAAACAATACTGATATTAACGATCATAATTTTTTGTAGCAGCCTGCTTTTGAGCTGTGATCAGGGTGCTCACTCCCCCAGGGGATTCAGCTTACCTGAAGGCGATGCCGATGCTGGGAAACAGGTTTTTATTCAGCATCAATGCTTATCCTGTCATACCCTTAAAGGTGTTGAGGATAACTCAGTAGAGCTTGAACTCCAAAAAGCCGTCGCATTGGGTGGAGAATCAGTCAGGATAACTACCTATGCGGAGTTAGTGACGTCAATCATAAATCCGTCCCACAAATTATCCAGAGGTTACCGGTTAAATACAACTGATGTCACAGGGAAATCCAAAATGCGCAATTTTAATGATGCGTTGACGGTGACGGAACTAGTGGATCTGGTCACTTTTTTACAACCACAATATAAGGTAAGACCAATAACCTACACCCAATACGGGAAGTACGTTTATGACTATTAGCCAATTCGTAGTCAGTAAACGAATTATCGATGCATGAAATCAATGGCAATATTGCGGAGATATTCGTTGGGCTTGGCGGCATACTGCTGCTTGGCACGCTGACGGATTTCATTGGGAAACGTTCCTTCCTGCCACGGGTTACATTGCTGTTGATTCTGGGGGTGATGACAGGTGAACAAGGTTTCGGCCTAATTCCCGACTTGTTAAATAAAAATTTTGAATGGGTAGCTACCAGCGCATTGCTGGTAGTTGGCTTTTTACTTGGCGGACAGTTTGATCTGAAGACCCTTCGGGGAAGCAGAAAAGAACTGGTGTGGATTTCTTCATTTGGCGCATTGATAACCTTGTCGGTGGTTGTTGCTGGCCTTTGGTTCACTTCTCTGTCATTCCCAATAATACTTATATTGGCCTGCATTGCCTCGGCAACTGCGCCCGCGCCAATTGTCGACATCATCGTCGAAAATAAAGAAAAAAGTCCGTTTAGTCGTCTATTACTCAGGATTGTCGCGATTGATGATATATGGGCACTCATGCTATTTAGTGTCGGTTTAGCCGTAATGTCAGTGCAGCTCGATAACGGCAATGGCACAACTGAGTTATTGCGCGCCAGTTTTCAGATATTCGGCGCAATGTTTCTAGGAGTACTCATAGGTGTTCCTGCAGCACAACTCACCGGACGTATTACTCCCGGGCAACCTTCCCTTGTGGAAGCACTGGGGCTGGTATTCAGCTGTGGTGGAATTGCAATCTGGTTGGACGTTTCCTTTCTGATAGCCGTGATGACAATGGGCGCTGTGATAACAAATTTGGCCAGCCATCATGAGTATGCGTTTCACGAGATCGAAAATATTGAATGGCCATTTATGGTGGTATTTTTTGTATTGGCCGGCGCTTCTCTGGAATTTGAATCACTAGGCCAGATTTCAGTGATAGGCGGCATTTACATTGTTTGTCGTGCTGCGGGCAAAGTACTGGGCGCCTGGATTGGTGCCTCTTTGAGCCAGGCCTCACCGCAGGTAAAAAAGTGGATGGGACTAGCAATGTTACCCCAGGCTGGTGTTGAAATTGGCATGGCATTGATAGCGGCAAGCCAATTTCCTCAGTACCGTCAGTTGATACTATCCTTGGTGATCAGCGCCACTATTTTCTTCGAACTTGTTGGTCCTCTCTTAACCCAATATGCAATCAAACGAGCAGCAGAAAACTCACCCTCTCCCTGAGTTTTAAAATGACCTGAACTCTCATTGATCTGCATCAAAAACATCTTCGCCACGACAGTCAAAATGTACTTTCTGGATCAGGGATACCCGACATGAGCGGCGAACAAAAGCTAACAACCAACATTAACTTGAAGCCTACCTTATCGGCAGTGGACTTAACTAAAATCTACCGCTCGGGTGATCTAGAAGTCCACGCTCTTCGAGGGGTTAATTTTGCCCTTTATCCAAACGAAATGGTTGTGTTATTAGGAGCTTCTGGTTCAGGAAAATCGACTCTGCTCAATATCCTGGGTGGGCTGGACTTGCCTACGTCAGGTCAGGTTCTTTATGGCTCACAGAACATCAGTTCAGCTTCCGATCATGAACTCACTATTTTCAGGCGGGAACATGTTGGTTTCGTATTTCAATTTTACAATCTCATTCCCAGTTTGACTGCCTACGAAAATGTTGCGTTGGTCACAGAAATAGCACCGCATCCATTGTCCCCATCAGACGCGTTGGAATTGGTTGGACTTCACGAAAGGCAACACCACTTCCCGGCTCAACTTTCCGGAGGTGAACAACAACGTGTCGCTATAGCCCGTGCCATAGCCAAACAACCAGATATTTTATTGTGTGATGAGCCAACAGGCGCGCTGGATTTGCAAACGGGGGTATTGGTTCTGGAGGCAATTGAAAACATTAACAAGCAGCTTGGTACTGCAACGGCGGTTATCACACACAATACTGTGGTTGGCGGGATGGCTGACCGGATAGTGAATATTTCGGACGGCGCAATTTCTGGCGTCGAAATTAACAGCCAGCGCCAACCTGCTAAAAATCTGGTGTGGTGAATATGACGCCTCTCAACAAGAAATTATTTCGCGACCTTTGGCGTTTGCGAGGGCAAGTTCTGGCTATTGCTCTTGTCATCGGCTCAGGCGTAGCGACCTTAGTGATGTCCCTGTCTACAATAGAAGCGCTTGAAGCGACAACCGAGGCGTACTATCAGCGTTATCGTTTTGCTGATGTGTTTGCTCAGGCGAAACGGGCCCCCAACCATTTGTCGAACAAGATATCTTCCATCCCCGGTGTACAATCCTTACAAACACGGATCACTTACTACGCCACCTTGGATATTGCAAATTTTGAGGAACCAGCAATAGGCCAGATAATATCCATACCGGAAAGAGGTCAGCCATTACTCAATCAGTTAGTGCTGCGCAAAGGTCGCTGGATATCCGATCAAAACAAAAGAGAAGTCATTCTGACCGAACCTTTCGCCGAAGCCCATTCGCTCGATCTGGGAGATCAGTTCGCAATCATCATGAATGGTCATAAGCGACCGTTTACAGTGGTAGGTATCGCCCTAAGCCCTGAGTTCATCTACAGCATAGCTCCAGGGTCATTACTACCAGATGATCAACGTTTCGGCGTCATGTGGATAGGCAGAGATATTCTTGAAGGCGCCTACAACCTCAAGGAATCCTTTAATAGTCTGACCCTTTCCTTGTCATATGGTGCGGAAGAGCAAACCGTGCTCAATCAAGTGGATGCGTTACTGGAACCCTACGGTGGAGTGAGTGCGATTACGCGCAAAGATCAAATATCCAATTGGTTTGTAATGAACGAAATAGCCCAGCAAAAAAGCATGGCCACCATACTTCCGACTATTTTTATCGCCGTGGCAGTATTCCTGACAAATATGGTATTGGCCAGACTCATTGCAACGGAGCGAACGGAAATAGGATTGCTGAAAGCATTTGGTTACTCAAGTATTCAAATTGGCTGGCAGTACACCAAGCTGGTCATATTTATCTGCCTGATAGGCGTTGTTATCGGCTCAATACTGGGGTCTTATTTTGGCCAGCTGAATACGGTGATGTTTGCCACCATGTATCGGTTCCCGATCCTCATTTATCAGCCTGGTCCCTATTCTTTCGCCATGGGGGCATTCATCAGTATTTTTGCTGCTTTACTTGGCGCGCTTGGGGCAGTCAGGAGGGCCGCCTTGCTGCCGCCGGCAGAAGCCATGATCCCACCATCTCCTCCAGTTTATTCACAAACAGCTTCTGCGGGTAATAACTGGTACAAATGGTTGGATCAACCCACCCGCATAGCTTTGCGGCAAATTCGTCGCTGGCCCATCCGATCGTTCATGACCACCTGCGGAATAGCGCTGGCGCTTGGCCTGATTATCATGAACATGCAATGGAGTGACTCGCTCAAGCATCTTTCTAAAGTGTATTTTTATGATGCACAACGACAGGATGTGATGGTTGGGTTGCACGAAGCAGAAGCTAAGAGGGCCATTCATGATCTGGCACACTTACCTGGCGTAATACGCGCCGAGCCTATGCGTTTTGTCAGTGTTGATTTCAAATCAGGCCCGGTGACACATCGAGGTGTCATCAATGCCATTCTGCCGGAAAGTGAACTGTATCATATCTATGATGATGCCAGCCAGACAAGCATAAAACTGCCCACAGGCGGCTTGGTAATTGCCACAAAACTGGCTGAAAAATTGGCAGTTAAAACAGGTGACTCCATTTGGGTCGAGGTTTTGGAGGGTCGCAGACCCAAGGTACTGCTCCCTGTTGTCAGTACGTTTGAAACCTACATAGGTACGCCTGCTTTTATGGATTTGAATGCTGTAAATCGGCTTCTGAAAGAGCAACCGAGCTTTCAGTATGCAAATCTGCTTATTGATGACTATAACAAAACCGATCTGTTCAAGTATTTAAAGAACACACCTGTGGTGAGTGCCGTCATGCTAAAAGAATCGGCATTATTGGCTTTCGACCAGACCATTATTGAGCATCTTATGGTCTTTATCACTATGTTCAGCGGTCTTGCGGTTTTGCTTGCTTTTGGCGTGACATACAACAGTACCAGGATCGCATTATCAGAACGTGGACGTGAATTAGCGACGTTGCGTGTACTGGGGTTTTCCAAAGGTGAAATCTCCTATGTTTTGCTTGGTGAAGTGATGTTCCTGATAGTTCTCAGCTTGCCACTTGGATGCCTTTTTGGTTGGCTCCTGGTCTGGACTATGGCGGCATCATTTGACACAGAAATGTTCCGGATTCCACTAATTATCCATGCCTCAACTTATGGTTACGCTATTTTACTTGTGCTCATTGCGGCGGCGATTTCCGCCGCTGTTGTAAGACGCAGAGTCGATAAACTGGACCTGATCAGGGTCCTGAAAACTAGAGAATAAAATTATGACTAATCGTTATTCACGCACTCTACTTTGGTTAGCCATCGGTGTTTTGATTGTGATTGCTCTGACATATCTGTTTAAGCCACGGCCTGTAATCACCGACATCGGGCAATTAAGCAAAAATTCTTTTCGACTCAGTATTTCTGAGGAAGGGAAAACCCGTGTTCACGACATTTACGTATTGTCTGCTCCGGTCACCGGATACCTGCGAAGAATTGAAGCTGATGTGGGTGACACTGTGACCATGTCGGATACGGTCGTGGCTGAAATTGAACCCATTGACCCCACTCTGCTTGATCCCAGAAGTGAAGCGCAAGCGAAAGCAGATGTGGAAGCTGCAAGTTCATCAATGAAACTCGCTCAGGCAGAAGTAAAACAGGCCGAAGCGGAACTTGAATTTGCATCTTCTGAGTTAAACAGGATGCGAGAATTACGGGTTAATGACAGCGTGTCAGAAAGAGAGTTAGATAATGCCAGACGCGCCTTTAAAACAACAAGAGCGGCATTAGCGACAGCCCAGGCTGCGTTGCAGATGCGTAACTTTGAACATGAAAGAGTAAAAGCTCAATTGCTTTTCCCTACTTCGACTCAGCAACAGCGTGGCACTTGTAGTTGCGTTAGCATCATGGCACCAGTTAACGGGCGCATTTTAAAAATTCTTACTAAAAGTGAAGGTGTCGTCAGTGCAGGCTCACCCTTGGTTGAAATTGGCGATCCAAGAGATCTTGAAATCGTCATTGAATTGCTGTCCAGCGACGCGGTCAAAGTTGAACCCGGCCAGAAGGTAGAGATCAGAAATTGGGGAGGTGAAGGAATGCTGACTGCTCGTGTGAACCGAATAGAGCCAGTGGGATTTATGAAGGTGTCGGCACTGGGAATTGAAGAGCAACGTGTAAACGTGATTGTTGACATTCAAGAACCGTTTGAACGCTGGTCAAGGCTAGGACACGCCTATCAACTTGATGTGGATATTGTCTTGTGGCAAGGAGATGCTGTGCTGACTGTGCCTGTGACGGCATTGTTCAGGGAACAAGAAAACTGGGCTATTTACGCAGTGACAGAGGGAATGGTTGAAAGGCGAATAATTGAAGTTGGACGCCTAAACGACTTCGACGCCGAAATTCTGTCAGGTCTTAGCGAGGGAGAACAGTATGTCAAATATCCAACCAACCAAATCGTTGCCGGCGTGGAAGTGATTCCACCTGAAAATATGCTAGCAAATTGAACTCAATTAGGTTCAATGTGAACTACGACATCAGATACATTGAACCTATTTGCTATCAATGATTCAATTGCATCCGCAATCTGATGAGATTCGTAAGTACTGACCTGTGAAGAAACAGTCACCGTGATGTCAGCAATTATGTTTTTACCATCACTTCTGGATCTGACTCTGGTGACATCATTCACTTTGTCGAGATCAGTTATTGCATTTTTAACAGCCCGTTCGTCAAGCTGTCTTTGATCAACAAGGATAGGAATAGCACTTTGAAACAACTTGAATGCCAGATAAAAAATCAGACCTGAAACGAAAATTGCGAACACCGAATCTAGCCAAGGATAGCCATAGTAAGCTAGTTGCCAACCCACAATAACTGCCACTGTCGTCATTACATCGCTAAAGGTATGAGCTGCATCCGCATGCAAAATTGGGGAATTCAGCTTAATTGCCCAACGCTTTTCCCACCAGGTAATTGAAACGTTAATTAGCAGTGAAATAAACAAAATAACGAGACCGATTAAACTTTGTTCCACTGGTTCGCCAAATCGCCTGACAGCATGAACAATCATTTCAAAGGCAACCACAGTTAACAAAGAGGCCAGAAAAAACACTGCCAACTGCTCAAACTTCTGATGACCATAGGGGTGGTCTTTGTCTGGCGGCTCCGAGGACATTTTGATTGCCAGCCATGCAATACAATTGTTTGCCACGTCACTAAGGGAGTGTATAGCATCCGCAGTGACTGCGGCAGACTGACTTAGGATCCCTGCGATCAATTTGCACAACATCATAATGAGATTGAGTGCACCTTCAATCAGCAGGATTTTTCTAACCTGGCTGCTTTGCATCACATATTATCGTAAGCCGATTCATTCGAACGCATCATTTTACAAGTTCTGCTAAATTGATTTACGAATGCGCTCAAAACTGCGAACGACTTCCTCTCCCAACAACTTTGCCGCAGCATAGATATCCCCTGATGATGCCTTTGCTTCCTTACCAATTTTGTCAGCCTGGGATTTGAAGTGATTGTATTGCTGTTCCACTTTTACCCATTCGTCTTTAGCATCAGCTTTTAACAAATGCGCCTTTAATAGCAACTCATCACGTTCTTGTTCGAGTTTCTGAACTATTTTGTCTACCTCTTCCCTGGCTTTGTCTGTATTGATATTGTCCATTTTGTCACCTGCTTTTGTTATTTATTGAGAATGACCAAGTTTAATAATTCTGTGCAAAACAACGTTGATGTCGATCAAGTGAATGGACGGTTATCGAGACCTCGGATTTACTAGATTCGTTTAGGTACTCACCATTACGGATTCTACGGGGCGTCTGATTGACATAGGCAGTGAGGGCCCATAGCCAAACCTTAAGATCAAACTTGCGCGACTTTCCGGTGCCCCTAGCCAATTCATCAATTGAGATCTGACTTCTGAAACTTCAACAGCTTGATTAAGGTAAGAATGCTTTAGACCCATCGCGGTTGCCTGCAACGCAAATCGCTGCAAACTTCTCCCGACCTTAATCCAACTGTGTTTATCTTGTTTTTCAGCAATAAAAATCGCAATACCTGACGACGATGCAATCTGATTCAAGTATTTTTGGTTCTCGCTTTCCACGTCTAAAAACCAATCAAACAAAGACTTACCTAGCCATGTTGGCACTGATTGCTCTCTTCCTGAACATGGTCCAAATAAGCCATCTCCCATACTGATTGCGTGTCCGGGATTGAATCGGATCCATTGTTTTAGCTCCCTTCTGAATCCAATAGTAGCAAATTGTTTACTGTTGCCTTCCAGCACAAATTCCGCCAACTGCTTCAGCTGTTTTGCTGAATCGAAAAACAACACAGACACGCCGTCTTCCAGAGCTGCAGTTTCGAGAATATTAAGGTCTCTTGCACTGAGTTTTTTGCCATCATAATCTAGTCTGGTTGTCTGCCGGGTTGGGATCGCGGTAAACAAGTCATTCTGCTTGGTTTTACCATTTACCCAACCTAAACGAATGCTATCAGTAAGCTGCTCTTCTGCAGCTATTTCAACAGATTTACCGGTTGCATTAGCGGCGATGGTGAAATTTTCCGCCGCGCAGCCGAGGCTCACAAAAAGGTGATGGTTGTCAGGGTCGACGGCGGATGTTTTTCGTGACCAATCAGGACTGATGATGAGTTCAGATTTATTGGCCGTAAACGTCCAGGGTTGAGTGTTGTGACTGTTTGCTGCCAACGTTGCGTATCTTATTAAACTACTCAGTTCTGGTCTGGGGGGGTAATTCTGCACGCTGCCTAGCAACAATCGACAGGTATTGCTCCATTGTCAAAGAGGAACAGCCAGGGAGTATAGCAGAACCCGCTGTGGCAGCAGTTAGTTGCAGAAAACGCCTTCGATTTATCATGATAGACCCGCTGCTATTCAGCTTGAGGATACAAGGATGTTAATACGTGTTAGCTGGAAGAATTTTGATTTGTATCAGACATTATCTGAATTGGCTTGCAGACTCTGTTTAACAACATTTAATAGACATACAGCGCTGGTTCATTTAACTGAACCAAGCGCTCGTCAAAAGTTTGTGAGGTACTCAAATCGCCGTGGAACCTCCATCAATTGGAAGTGCTGTACCTGTTGTAAAACCTGCCTGCTGAGAGCTCAGATAAAGCACTGCAGAAGCAATCTCTTCTGCTTTGCCGACTCTTCCTACAGGGTGGAGTTTGCTGATGGCTAACTCTTTTTTCGGATCATTGTCCAGCGCACGGCGATACATATCTGTATCTATCACGGCGGGACAAACCGCGTTCACTCTGATGCCTTTTTTGGCATACTCGATAGCAGCAGATTTCGTCAAACCAATGACAGCATGTTTACTGGCGGCGTAAACACTCATGGTGGGCGCAGCGCCCAGGCCAGCAATGGATGACGTATTCACTATAGCGCCTCCTCCGCAGACCAACATGCGCTTTATTTCCTGCTGCATGCAAAGCCAAACACCTTTGACATTAATATCCATTATTTTATCAAATACGCTTTCCTCCACGTCAGCCAATTTACTCGTTTCTATATCAATGCCGGCGTTGTTGAACGCAACGTGAAGGTCGCCCAATTTTGCATCTATTGTTGCAAATAAATTATTTACTGCAACAGGATCAGCTACATCACAAATACAAAACTCAGCTTTTCCACCTTCCGCTCGAATTGATTCAGCAACGCGCTCTACCTCGGGGTTGATATCTGACAACATAACGGTTGCCCCCTCACTGGCAAAGGCTTTGGCTGTAGCTGCTCCAATTCCGGCTGCAGCACCGGTCACTAATACATTTTTGTTTTTAAAGGATTGATGAGAATGATTCATTTAGACCACTTAACTTAATTGACAATTTGTATTCACTTAGCCTATCAGTGACGACCTGCCTCGACTAATTTTGTCTTCAAATGCCGGTCCATCAATGGAATGAATATTTACTTAATCATTCACCGTTCTCATCACCATCCTGAGACGCGGTGCCAGATATGACTGATAGTGTTGCCATCTTCTGTCACGTAATATCTGTCATGCATAGCAGCTGTCGAACAGGCATGGTTTGGCAAGATTGTCAGTTTAGTGCTGATAGGAAAATCCATGCAACCCCGGGTCATACTGCAGTCAATAATTCCATGCTCCTGATTGGTTGAATCCACAACCAGATCGGTCAGAGGCGAAAGGTTGGCATTGCAGACTTTTCCATAGGCATAGTCTCTAGCTTGAGCGGCTGTCCCACGGTCACGGGAAAGTGCCATCCACCCAGCGTCCACTAGCAGCCAGTTTTTGGATTGATTTTTACCTATGATTGATGTCATTACGCTGAGTCCAACTTCATCCAGGCCACATACGCCTAAACCGACCATAACCAGGTCAAAGAACATAAATACCCCAGCCCTAACTTCGGTAACGCCAGAAAAATCTTCGGAAAAGAGTGCTGTCGGAGTCGAACCTACGCTGATAACGTCGCAACTCGTCCCTGCCTGCTGCAAGCGTTCGGCAGCGCCAATGGCAGCTAACCTTTCTTGCTCAGCCATTTGGATTAGTTCTTCGCTTGAACGGCAATGATATGAACCGCCAGCGTGGGTCATGACTCCTTTGAAAACCATCCCCTCAGACTCTGCCAATGCTTTGCCAATGTCAGTTAAAACAGGATTATCCATTTCTATGCCAGCCCGTTCGCCATCACAATCAATCTCAATCAATGCATTGATTTTCAGTTGATTTTTTGCGGCGTACTGATTGGTTAGCTCCACCTGTTCAAGTGAATCCAGAACGATCGTCAGATTGGCTCCCTGGCGCAATAACTGACCTATTCTATTGAGCTTACAAGGCGTAATCCCAACAGCATACAAAATATCGGTAATTCCATTTTCAAAATAGTATTCCGCTTCTTTGAGCGTGGATACCGTAATGCTATTGCGATGTTTAGGAGCCAGCATATTCACCACATCAATATTTTTTGCAGTCTTCCCGTGGGCACGTAAAATAACACCTGCTTTGTCCAATCGATTTTGCATCCTGTCTATATTGCGTTGAACTTTGTTTTTATCGAGTAATAAACAAGGTGTTTCCAATTCCGCTATTTTCATCAATTTCCCGCCTGTTAATCTCGTCTGCCAGATATTTAAACATGATTCATTCGCTCTGTACCGCAAGATAAGGAACTCATATTTTTTAGCGGCACCAGAGGCACCTAGTCTAATTCTGTCTTATAGTTAATCCAAACCTCTAACAATATTTCGAGCCTAAAACATTGAAAAAAAACGATTTATTCCTTACTGGATTTAGTTGGCCTGGCATAGTAGCCGCCAGACAGATTTACGCGCAGAAATCTGCCAGTGTATTTTTGCGAACGAATTGGTAATGAGTGATCTAAACGCGCAAGCAATTCAAAAAAACCAAGTGTAACCATTTCGTCATTAACTGGAGTCATACCATGACCAATACTCTTCCATTGAAAGATAAAACTGCCATTGTTACCGGGGCGTCAAGCGGAATGGGCCGAGCAATAGCGTTGACCTTGGCCAATGCAGGCGCCTATGTATTTTTATGTGGGAGAACAAGATTAGCAATGCAAAACAATAAGCAGGCTATCGAAGATGCTGGTGGTAAGGCTGAGGTAGTCACTGCGGACATTCGCGACACCAAGCAGGTCCAACAATTGGTAAATACTGCCGTTGAAATCAGTGGTCGACTAGACATCATGGTCAATTGTGCTGGCTTGTCTTATTCAGGTTCTATTGTGGAAGGTGATCCTGAAAAATGGCGCGCCATGTTTGAAACCAATGTCTTGGCCTTGCTTGCAGGTTGCCAGGCGGCGGTAATAGCCATGCGACAATGCCAGGCTGAGGGCCAAATAGTAAATATTTCATCAGTAGTGGCGCAACGTAATAATTCTGGTGTCTACGGCGCCTCAAAACATGCCGTCAATGTCATTTCTTCGAGCTTAAGGGATGAACTTGAGAATGATACCATTCGAGTAACTAACGTCATGCCAGGCGCCACTGCGACTAATTTTGCTCGGCACTTCGATGCTGAATTCACCCAGACAATGTTGAAAATGGCAGGAATCGAAACAGAAGTGACAACCGGGGAACACCTATCCAATGATGTACTCGAACAGCTTGCCAAAAATATGAAGCCACTTCTCTGCAATCCACAAGATATAGCGAACGCGGTGTTTTATGCGGTGACACAACCCATAGAAGTCAACATTGCCGATATTGTCGTCAGACCCCCAAAGGCGATGACTGTGCCTCACTGAGATACGTAAATTATATTGTTGATTTTGCCTTTTAGGTATTGACCTGATTGTTCTAACCGGACTGACAATTAACACTCCAAATCAACTAGTTAATTCGGTGTTTTAAGCTAGTTCCCACTGCATCTGGCCCGTCATTTCCAATTTGGTCAAGATAGGTGCAGTGATGGGGATATAAGATTGGCAATGAAATGAGCGCCTTATCGCCTGCATCATGACAGCAGTTGTCTTTGATGGCTGGCAAGGTCTAAAAAAGTCAAATTACCTTTCAGTATTCTTCACCCCTGTTTTTTATAAAATCAACCTTTTACAAAGCGTTCACTCCCCTTTCCAGTCCCTCACCATTTCATACCTCGAAATTGATCATTTTTTCTTCGAACGTCTTTACACATTATCTAAGGTATATTATATATTGTATACAATATGTAATATTGACATTGATAAAATAAAAAAAATACACGGGGAAAACATGAACAAACGAACCAGAAGCGTGATTGCCTGCGCCGTTTCGGCAGCGTTATTGCCATTTAATATCGTCTTTGCGCAAGAATCCGATGGCGAAGACAGTGTTGAACTGATTGAAGTCACGGGCAGTCGCATTAAGCGAACTGATCTGGAAGGCATCTCACCTATCACAATTATTAGTGCCGAAGAGATCGTCTCCCAAGGGCATGCTACGGTTTTCGACGCGTTAAACGCACTGAGTATTAATACCGGTATCTTTGTAGGTGAAGAAAACTCAAATAATTTTAACGCAAATGCACAGGCGTTAAATCTGCGCGGTTTCGGACCTGGATATACACTTGTACTGATTAATGGCCGCCGCGTGCCGGTGTTACCTAAACCCAGTGGCTCAGTAGCAGGTAACGTAGTGAACCTGGCAATGATCCCGACAGAAGCGATCGAAAAAGTAGAAGTATTAAGTGGTGGCGCTTCGGCTATTTACGGCTCAGATGCTGTCGCAGGCGTAGTAAACGTCGTCCTTAAGAAGGAAATGGATGGCACCTTGGCCAAATATCGATACGGCGACACCAAAGAAGGTGGAGGCCAATCTCACAAATTTAATCTGATGCATGGCGGGAAGTTGGGTGATGCAAACATTATTGCCGGGATTGAAATTAATCGTGCGGATCCTATCAGAGGAGATCAACGAGATTGGTTTGATGAGCCGACAGACGGTCCTGATCCTTCTCGGCATAATTTACCGCAAGTCATGTCTTACTGGGCAAGATATCAACCTGATCCATGGATGCTGATTGATCTGACTGAAGAATGTAATAACCAGGGTTATGAAGCAATGCAACCAAGTTGGGTAAACCCGTTTGAGGGAGACCCCTACTTTTGCGGTGACAATGTTTACAACACCTATACCATCCGCAATGAACGCAACAGGGCTTCAGCCTTTGCTCACCTTGATTACCAAATCAATCAAGACACCGACCTGACCGTTGATTTTATTGTCATGAATTCTTCCGCTGATGCTGGTCTTTATCGATATGGATTCTCTGCAGACTATGATGTTTTAGATGAAAATGGTGATTGGTTAGGAAGCCGACATATATACCGGACATTTCGGGATAACGAGACATCAACATCAAATCAGGAATTCGATGAGACCTCTTACACGTTTATATCGGGGATCAGTGGGACTTTATTGGATGAATTTGATTACAACGTCAATTTAACTTTATCTCGATATGATTACGAAGACAGTGTTACTCGATTTAACGATCAAAGCATGTTGTCTTTGTTATTTGGCGAAAAAGGTCAGGATTGGGACCAGCCGTGGGAAGGTTCTCGTTGGGTAACCGTCAATCAAAATATGCTGAATGAAAGATTCCAGCCAACTAACATTGATTTTTTTGGTAATTTAACTCCGGATATGTTCACAGAAGCACTTCATACTTCCACTGGTAAAGGCGAATCCTGGACATACAACCTCTCAGCGGACTTCTCTGGCGATTTATTTGAGCTATCTGCAGGAACTGTGCAATTTGCTGGCGTCTTTGAATTTATTAATGAAGGGTATGAATTTATAACCGACGAGCCAACCGTGAATGGGGATATTTGGGGTTGGAGCGGTATTGTTGGTAAGGGCGAGCGCAATCATTATGCTGTAGGTGCAGAATTCCTCGTGCCTATAACGGCAGCGGATTCGTCAATAGGCCAATTAGAAGCAACAGTTGCACTCAGGTATGACGGTTATAACGATGAGTCTCTGGTAGATGGTGCCTCTACCTACCAGATTGGGCTAACCTGGCGGCCGACAAACAATCTAATGGTGAGAGCGTCCAAAGCAACATCGTTCCGAGCACCTGACATGCACTATCTATATGCCCAGCGCAGTTCTTCATTTACCTCTGGAACTGACTACAAACAATGTATTGAAGAGACGGATATTCAACCTGGCGAGAGTTGGTCAAGCTGCTCGGACAACTATGGAACAGGCAGTATTCGAAGATTTACCGAGGGTGATATTACGCTAAAAGAGGAAACCGGCTACAGCGCCAACCTAGGCATAGTTGCAAACATCACAGACGAATGGGATTTTTCACTTGATTACTATCGAATTCATCTGGAAGAACAGGTAGGACTGATTAGCACCAGCACGCTATTGCGCTATGAAGCGGAATGTCTGTTTGGATTTAGCGAAGATGGTTTGTCGGTAGATCAGGATTCTCCCCGTTGCCAAGAAATGCTCAGCCGCATAGAGCGCGGAGGAAGAGAAGACGGGGTAACGTCAACCCAAGTCAGCCCATTCAATACGGGTTTACGTGAACAGACTGGCATGGATATCGCCAGCAGGTACGACTGGAAAGGTACTTCAGTGGGTGATTTTTACCTGAGTTTGAAATACACGCACGTATTTGAAACGCTTTCGAAGTTTCTTCCGGAAGATGACTTAGAAGATATTCGTGACCGCTCATGGAATGACGAATTCAGAACCCGCACGAATCTCACCTTAGGTTGGCAAAATGAAGGTGCTTGGGCAGCTTTATTTGTTAACAGACTTGGCACCTCCCCTATTGAAGATTCTGATATTGAAGGTGAGCGTTATCCGGTGTGGACCAGAGTAAATCTAAGTGGCGGATATCGCTTTAATGATTCGTTGAATCTGACCCTATCAGTTAACAACTTGTTTAACAAACGTCCTCATCAACATGAATCAGAGCAGTTCTGGCCCTTTGCTGATATATCAAAGTACAACCCAGTGGGCTTGGAATATTACGCCACAATTGCTTATTCCTTTTAATATAACCATCGTTCAGATGTCTTGATTCGGCGCAGGTTTTCTGCGCCATTTTTTTAGAGAATTAACCATGCACGTTATTAACAAGTTTACGTTACTCGTTTTGGCCAGTTTTTTGGTCGCCTGTGCGCAAACGGATTCAATAAGCAAACCTAGCATAATGCAACAACGTTATGCCGCAGCCGACCAGTTCCTCCCCGACAATTTGCTAGCACAAATAGACAACTTTTATATTCAACCAAACTGGCTCGAGGGCGGAGGCTTTTGGTACCAGCTGTCTAATGAAGGTAGTAAATCTTACTGGCGATATTCAGTATCTAAGGGCGTTTCTCCCTTATTTGAATTAGAAAAATTGGCCAATGCACTAGGTATTGAAAACCTTGACGAATTAACTAAAAGCTTGAGCATTGCTGAAGTGAAAGACGACACCATCAACTTTTCTGTAAACCAGACCTTTTGGCAGTGCAGTATGTCACCAGAATATTACTGCCAGCAAGAACCAATTAAAACTATAGGTTCCAAAGGGATTACTTCACCAGATGGCAACTGGGAAATCGTGGTCAGGGAACACAACTTATATTTGATAGATCTCAACACATCCGAGGAAACACAATTGACCTTTGATGGTGAGCCAGAATTTGCATACGCGACACAAAGCCCTAATCCAACACTACTGTTCAATCAGCCTGAAGGTAGCGTTGAGCCGAGAAAAGTGGGGGATTGGTCACCTGATAGCCGACACTTTGTAACCTTCCAGTTAGATCTTCGAAAAGTGAAAAAATTGCACCTGACTCAATCCGTCACGGGCAAGAGTCAACGGCCAAGAATTTACCGCTACCATTACCCAATGGCAGGAGATACACACCTGATTGAAGGTCATCTGGTGGTAGCCAACACCGAGAGTAAAACTGCAAATCACGTTGTCGCCCCTGCCCTCCTGCAGACTTATTATGGTGACCCGTTATGGGGTGAGTTTGCCAGTAACAATAAATACTATTATCTGGAACGCGAGCGTGGCTTCCACCGCTTCCACTTAAAAGAGTTGTCGCCGGAATCAGGGAAAGTTCGCACCCTTGTTACAGAAACAAACGACAAATTTATCGATCCCTGGATCCAGGATTTTCGCATCTTACCAGAACAGGATATGATCCTTTGGACTTCAGAGCGCAATGGTATCCAACAAGTATTCAGTTACCGTCTTCAAACAACTGAACTACTAAGCGCGGTTACACCTGAGTCTATGTTTATACGTGCCATTAAAGCCATCGACAGTAAAAATCGTCAGCTTTATTTCGAAGCGTCTGGTGCTCTGCCCGGCGATCCTTATTACCGCTATCTGTATCGAACCGATTTCGATGGTCAGAATTTAACGCTCCTAACGCCGGAAACGGCAATGCACGATACGCACGTATCACCTGATTTCCAAACAGTAATAGATACTTTCAGCAGGGTTAACCAAGCCCCTATCCACACTGTCAGGCGTATCTCTGATGGAAAAATCGTTGACAAGCTGTTGTCCGTCGACACTCAGAAACTCGATGAATTGGGTTATCAGCCACCTCAGCCCTTTAGCGTGTTAGCACAAGATGGGAAAACAAAGCTATACGGTCTACTTTACTTTCCATCGACTTTTGATCCACAGAAAACCTATCCTGTCATTGATGACATTTACACCGGCCCACACGGCTATTTCACACCGAAAACCTATGCTGGACCTTTGTATTCTCACGCTTTAGCCTTGGCTGAACTTGGTTTCATCGTATTAAAAATGGATGGCAGAGGGACGGGTAAACGAGACAGAGCATTTCATGAATATAGTTACAAAAATCTTGCTGGAGGCGCAGATGATCATGTCTGGGCACTGCAACAACTTGCAGCTACACGACCCTATTTAGATCTTGACCGGGTAGGCATATATGGTTTCTCTGCCGGGGGATATGACACAGTCAGAGCGATGTATCGATTTCCGGATTTTTACAAAGTTGGTGTTGCTGCATCAGGTAATCACGATTTTCGTGCAGATAAAGCCGGATGGAACGAAACCTGGATGGATTATCCGGCTGGCCCACACTGGAATGAACAATCAAATTTGACCGACGCTGACAAATTAGAAGGAGAATTGCTGTTGGCTCACGGTGAGCTGGATGAAAATGTCCACCCCGCGGCTACGTTCCAGTTGGTGGACAAATTAATCCAATTCAATAAAGACTTTGAGTTAATGATATATCCAAATATGGGCCATGTGCTGCATAATCATCCACACTTTGTCAAAATGCGCTGGGACTTCTTTGTACGACACTTACTCAATGTAGAGACACCAATTGATTATGCGATCAGCAACATGTCGATACCAATTCGATAATGAAATGTAAGAAAAAACGGCGTAGTAAACGCCTGTCTGTTATTAGCTTAACCATATCGTTTAGAGAGAATAATGTATAAAAAAGTTAATGAGTTATATAAAAAACTGGAAAGAGCTTCGCTGTCCTACGACATCCCGACGGCCGATGCTATTGCTACTGCAGAATTTATTTCGCGCTTGGAAAACTTGCGTCAGTCGATGCAAACAGCAGATGTTCAAGCTGTTTTAGTCATTGCTGGAACCAACATGCGCTATTTTACCGGCTTAAGCTGGTCGATGACCGAACGGCTGGTAGGTGCAATAATTACCCGGGAGGAGGTTATTTTTGTTTGTCCGAAATTTGAAGAATCAGCACTTCGACCCCAGCTAAAGGTGGAAGGGAGTTTCAAATTTTGGGAAGAACATCAGGATCCAACTCAACTGGTAGCAAATATTTTACTTGCAAACAAAGTCGCGAATGTTGCCATCGATCCTGAATGCCCGCTATGGCTTTACGAAAAGCTAAATAAGTCTCTGTCTATCTCAAGAATTTGCTCGGCCGTTTCCCTGATAGGTAATTTGCGGGCACGTAAATCAAATTCAGAAATTGCGTTAATTACTCGGGCAATGAGCATTACCCTGGAAGTACACAAGCTAGCCTACACTTTTCTGCGACCGGGCATTAAATCGAGTGAAGTTATCAATTTTATAGATGAAGCGCATAGGCTGTTGGGAGCTGATAAAGGTAGCTACTTCTGCGCAGTACAATTTGCTGAAGCGACCTCCCACCCTCATGGAGTCCCAGGGGATGCCTGTCTTGAGGAAAATTCTCTGGTACTAATTGACACTGGATGTCAGGTTGATGGCTATCACTCGGACATAACCCGTACCTACTCCTTCGGTGTTGTGGATAACAAAATCAAAGAGTTCTGGGCAATAGAAAAAGCTGCACAGCTGGCAGCATTCAATGCGGTAAAACCAGGCGTGACATGTGAAGCAATAGACAGCGCCGCTCGTCAGGTGTTAGCCAAACATGGCCTGGGTCCAGGATATGACTTACCAGGTTTGCCACATCGAACTGGGCACGGTATTGGCTTGAATATTCACGAAGGACCTTACCTGGTTAAGGGAGACAATACACTGCTTGCACCTGGAATGTGTTTTTCCAATGAGCCGATGATTGTTGTTCCGGGAGAATTCGGTATTCGCCTGGAAGATCATTTCTATGTAACAGAGGAAGGAGCTAACTGGTTTACCCAACCTCAATCGTCGCTAGACAAACCGTTTTCGTAGTTTAAGCCCACTAACAAACAATAAAAAAGGCCAGTTAAACTGGCCTTGGTGTAATCAAACAAAATACTACTTACTCTCATTTTCCTTTTTCTCAAGCAATGCCTTAATATCATCTTTAGCACTTAAGATATGTTTCTTGAGTGCCTTGCAGGCTTTGTTCACTTCTTTGGCTTTAGCCAGTTCTAATAACTCGCGATGTTCTTCAGGCGCCGTTTCAATTCCGCCTGCAAGTAGAATGTGCATACGAACATAGCGACTGCAACTTTGGTTCAATGATGCAACAATTTCTTCCGTCTGAGGGCGTTCTGCCCGGCAATACAATTTATTGTGAAACAAGGTATTGAGCTCCCCGGTAGCCGCCATTGCATCTCCAGCCGCCATGGCATTTTCAAGTTTTGCCAGGCATTCTTCAGCTTCCTCAAAATCGTCTTCTGTCAAACGTTTTATGGAATGAAACAACAACTCTGCTTCCAGCAAGGCCCGCAATTCAAAAACTTCACACACTTGCGCCGACGAAATCTCAGATGCTGTTGCTCCTTTATGAGCTTCAAAATTTACCAATCCTTCGGCTTCCAATTGCATCAATGCTTCACGCACCGGGATACGACTGACATTCAACTCTTCTGCCAATGCAGCTTGCCTTAATGGCTCGCCCGCTTTGATTTCGCCGCCAAGAATTTTCTCACGGATCGCTTCTACCACAAGTTGTGTGCGTGTTTTATGCACAATCTGCATCTGTTAGCCCTGTATACTTTTAAGAATTGTATTTTGTATGCAGTCTACCATCCTCTTTGGTATATCCCAATGCCTGGTTGGCCACAGTCTGTATTTCAGAACTCCCGCTATTATTGCGGGGCATTCTGAATACATAAAGGTCTTAAAAAACGGTTTATTGCTTGCTGACCGACCGAGGTGGAGCGAATATCGGTTGACGCCGGGTACGGACCGCCATGGTTCATCGCTGGACAGATTTCGACGCCAGTAGGCATTTGATTGTAAATTAGTCTACCGACCTTGTAACTCAAAGATTCGATCAGATATTCATGCTCAGCAATGTCACCATCAGTGCCATGCACACTGGTGGTTAACTGTCCATCCAACACCTCTACTATCTGCTGTAACTCTTCACTTTGCTTGTAGGTCACTATGATTGCGCAGGGCCCGAAAATTTCTTTTCGCAACTGCTCGTTAGTAACAAAGTGGTAGGCACTGGTAGCAAACAAACTTGCCGTTCCATGAAATGATTTACGTTCCTTGGCATTGGCAATATTGTTGAGTTGCTTGTTCATCTTCAACACACTTACAGATGATTGAAACTCTTTGAAAATACCTTCTGTGAGCAAGGTATCAGACACCTGATTTGTAATGAAATTACTGCAGGCATCCATGAAATCCACTGCCTGTTCGGGAACTATCCAGACTCCGGGGCTGGTACAAAATTGTCCATTGCCCATTAACATAGACATGCACAACTGTTCTGCTAGGGCCCCGCTATCCTGGTTAGCTTTTTCCGGCAGAATAAACTGCGGATTAATGCTGCCTAACTCACCATAAAAAGGAATTGGATCCGGACGTTGCTGGGTGGATTTTACCAACAAGTCTGCCACTTTTTGCGACCCGGTAAAACCGACAGCTTTGATGCCCGAGTGACGCACCAGCAGGTGCGCCAACTCGGGATCAGTGCTGTGAAACTGTGAAAATACACCTTTTGGGAAAGCCAGTTTTTCGATTGCTTGTTGAATAGCCCGTGCCATCAGCTCACTGGTGCCCGGATGCGCAGGGTGCGCTTTGACAACAACCGGGCAACCTGCAGCAAGTGCGGCAACCGTATCGCCACCCAAAGTCGAAAAAGCATAAGGAAAATTTGATGCACCAAAAACCGCAACAGGACCTAACGGGATGCGAGTTAGCCTGGTAGAAGGTTTAGGTACCGGTGTCCTGTTCTCATCCCCTGGCTCTTCAATATCTGTTTGAGCTGGATTTAACAATTCATCAGAAAACGCATTGAGCTGATTGATAGTGCGTTGTCTTTCACCTTGCAGTCGTTCAACACTAAAACCTGTTTCTAAATGAGTTGTTTGAATCAGTTCGTCTCCCAGATGCATAATGCTGTCGGAAATTGCACGCAAAAGCGACGCACGGGCGGCAGCACTGCTGCGACGGTAGTACTTAAATGCACGTTCTGCCGCTTCAACCGCTAAATTCAATTGTTCTGTACTGGCGTTATAGAATCGCGTTTCACCATGATCATTTGTAGCCGGTTGATACGCACAGAATGTGCATTGTTCATCATTGCCCAGCCACTCGCCCGCAATCAGATTTTTTCCTGTTAGTGTCATAATTATTCTCCTAAATTACCTGAAACCCAAGGGCGTATGGATCACTATCATCTACTGTAATGCAGTTTTGCCCAAAGACTTTTGCCCAACCTTTTACGCTGGGTAAAATAGCCGGCGTACCTTTAATTTCTGTTGCTTGTTCAACACAACCTACGAACTGGCTGCCGATGAAACTCTCGTGCACAAATTCCTGCCCGACCGCCAACTTGCCTTTGCTAAACAGTTGCGCCATACGTGCACTGGTACCTGTTCCACAAGGAGATCTATCAATTGCTTTATCACCGTAAAATACAGCGTTGGCAGCTGCGGAGCCCTGTTTTGATGGCTCGCCTGTCCACAATAGGTGCGAGGCCCCTTTTACTGTTTGGTCTTGAGGATGCACGCAAATGACTTGTTTATTGACCAGTGTCCGAACGATCGGACTGAAACGCAGGATTTGCTCTGCGCTCCAATGCTCTATTCCTGGAAAGTTTTCCTGAGGTTCTACAATGATGTAAAAATTGCCGCCGTAGGCAATATCAACCACCAAAGTTCCCAGATCGGGCACCTCAAGCTGCACATTTTGATAGGCAAGATAAGATGCCACATTGAACAGTTTGACCCACTCAACCTTTCCATCAACTATGTGATATTCGACGCGGATCTGTCCAGCTGGAACATCTAATGTCAATAATCCTGGGCGCCTGGGTTTTAATAGCCCCGCTTCCAATCCGGCAGTCACAGCTCCAATGGTGCCATGACCACACATTGGTAAACAGCCTGACGTTTCTATAAACAGAATCGCGGCATCCGCGTTGTCACTGCAAGGAGGATAGAGGAACGCACCCGACATCATGTCGTGCCCTCTGGGTTCGAACATTAACGATGTTCGAACCCAATCATGATGCTGCAAAAAATGTTGTCGCTTCTCGCTCATGTTTTTGCCTGACAGATCGGGGTGCCCACTGGTAACCAAGCGAACCGGGTTACCGCAGGTGTGCGCATCAATACAAAAATACGTTCCCTGGCGCATTCAGGTCTCCTTAGAAGTACTTTGCTAGATCGATACGCGACGCCATTGCTTGTTCGTACAAGTCTTCAACGTAACGTTTTTCAGAATCAGGCAATACCATTCTTGGTGCTCTTACCGTTTCACTGCCTCTACCAGCAAGTTGTTCTGCGTACTTAATACATTGCACAAGAGTCGGAATGGTATCTAATCGTAGTAATGGCAAAAACCAACGCCATATTTCTCGTGCTTCTTCGAAGCGGCCTTCCTTTGCAAGCTGATAAATCGCCACTGATTCCCGAGGGAAAACATTGGTTAACCCGGATATCCACCCTGTTGCACCCAACATCAAACTTTCCAGTGCGATATCATCAACCCCGCCGAACACAATAAATCTGTCTTCAAATGCGTTGAAAAGCTCGGTTACTCTGCGGGTATCTTCTGTGGCTTCTTTCACCGCAACAATATTGTGTTCCTCAGTCAGTACCTTCATCCCTTCAATGGAAAGGTCGACACCATAAGTCACCGGATTGTTGTAAACCATAATAGGTAACCCGGTATTCCTGGCTATTTGTTGATAATGATTGATAGCTTCACGCTCTGTGGATCGATAAACCATTCCGGGCAAGGTCATTAATCCGTCGATTCCTATTTTTTCTGCATCCTGACTGTACTCAATAGCAAATTGAGTAGTTGTTTCTGCCACGCCTGACAAAAGAGGAACTCTGCTGTCAACTACCTCTAAGGCAGCTCTCATCACCTTGCGTTTTTCTTCTGGACGCAATGAGCAGTTTTCCCCAACAGTGCCGTTGACAATGATGCCATGCACACCTTCTTTTATCAGATTGTCCAGCATTGACTGAGTAGTTTCGTAGTTAATGGTTCCATCTTGGTTAAATTGGGTTGTAACCGCTGGATACACGCCTTGCCAATTTATAGACATGTTTAAATCCTCTTAGTGTATATGTTCAATGAGGATTGCATACTAGCGTATATTGTATACAATATTCAATTATTAAAATGAATTTGAGGAAAAAACATGTTGTGCGAGCAGGATAAAAACGAACATGCAGTCGTTATTGGGGCCGGAATTGTTGGCGTATGCTGTGCAATAAACCTTCAAAATCAGGGCCTTAAGGTTACACTTGTAGACAAGGGAGGGGTTGCTCAAGGTTGTTCAAAAGGCAATGCGGGACATTTCGCTACCGAGCAGGTTTTCCCCTTGGCAGAACTAGGTTTACTCTCACAAATACCTAAAATGTTATTAAAATCTAGTGGTCCTATTAAAATTAGACTTGCCTATCTACCATTTGCTTTACCTTGGTTTATGCGCTTTTTTGCCAACATGCTACCGCGGCGTTTCAAACGTCATACACTAGCTCTGAAGGCTTTAAACATTCATGCTTTGCAAGCCTATGATGAACTGCTGGAACAAGCTGGTTTGTCACATCTGCTCATTAAAAAAGGCAGCCTATTAACCTTTGAGCAAACCAAACAAAAAGACATTGAACAAATCAGAGATAAGTACCTGAAAAACGGTGTAAATGTGGAGTTGCTAAATCGATCGGAGGCGACGGCACTTGAACCTTCCTTATCTGATAGTGTGACTTGCGCACTCTACTTTCCCGATGTTGGTCACACTCAAGATCCCGAATCGCTTTGTCTTGGGTTGTATAAATACTTTATAGGCCGAGGTGGCCGGTTTAGTCAGTTGCATGTCCATTCGATTGAGCAAACCAATGATCACATCTACATCCGAACCAACAAACAAGCACTCAGAGCCGATACAGTATTGGTGGCTGCAGGCGTTTGGTCCAAACGATTACTAACGTCTTTACAATACAAAGTGCCATTGGATACTGAGCGGGGCTATCACTATATGGTGAAAGACTATCCACCTGTTAGCAGGCCCATAGCATCCTACGAACGCAAGTTGATTATGACCCCGATGTCGTCTGGGCTACGTTTGGCGGGGACGGTTGAATTTGCTGGGATAAGGGCGAAAAGTAATAAAAAACGTGCACTGTCTCTATTGCATCATGGTTCTAAGGTTATCGAAAATATCGATTCTAGTCATACTTGTGAAAGTCAGCATTGGATGGGTATGCGCCCGTCTCTGCCCGACTCGCTTCCTGTCATTGGCAGAGCACCCAATCACAACCGAATATTTTTCGCTTTTGGTCATCAACACCTAGGGCTAACTCAAGCAGCCATTACCGGCAAACTCGTCGCCGACCTTGTTCGGGGAAAACCAACAAGTATAGATCTGTCGGCGTTTTGCATTAGCCGTTTCGACTAAATGATGACTATCCACCAGAATTTGAACTTGGCTAAATTTGTTGAAAACCGGCACGTATTCGCTAATGAGTAAAAAGCGGGAGGACTGTGCAGGAACCATCAGGTTCACGTTCATATTTAATGTAGCCTGAAGGTTGGTTGCTTTGCTAACCAGCCTACGAACACCAGTGCATTTATCTCTTATTCAACCTTGTAACCGATGCCATAAACAGAATGCAACAAGGACTCCTCATCAGTGTCGCAGATCAGCTTCGCTCTCAGGTTTTTCATGTGGCTGTCTATTGTGCGGGAGCTTACTATCCGTTCATCTTCATAACAGGAACGCATGATCTTATCCCGCGAAAACACCGCACCGGGTTTCGAGATCATCGTTGATATGATCCTGAACTCCACCGGTGTTAGCTCCACCAGTTCACCCGCGACATGACAGCTGAACTTTTCTGTATCCACTTCAATATTTTTATAGATAAGGCGGCTATCCACGATATCAGTGTTAATGGATTTACCAACACGTTTTAATATCACTTTAATTCTGGCGACGACTTCCCGGGCAGAAAAAGGTTTGCAAACGTAATCGTCAGCACCTATGCCTAATCCAGTTAATCGATCTATTTCGTCAACCCGGGCAGTTAACATGAGTATAGGTACTTCAGAAAACTGGCGGACCTCCCGGCAAATAGTTAGCCCATCTTTATGGGGTAACATTAAATCCAAAATAACTGCAGATGGTGACAATTCTTTTACTTGCTCAACTGCATTTTCTCCATCATTGAGTACCTTTGTTTTAAAGCCATCCATCTCTAAAAAATCCACCAAGATCTGAGCTATTTTCTGTTCATCTTCAACGATTAAAATCAATTCGTTTTGCATCATTTTTCCTCCCCTGGCAAGGCATCCAATGTGATCAGGATTTGTAATCCTCCTAGTTTTGAAGGACTGGCGGAGATGCTTCCGCCATGGGCTTCAACAATGTTTTTACAGATGGTGAGCCCCAGTCCGGCACCTGACTCCCTGCGAGTGCGTGACAAGTCCAACCGGTAAAGAGGTTCGAATAAATGTTGGCACTCTTCTTCGCTCACCCCCGGAGGGGTATCGTTAAAAGAAAGCTCAACTTTATTATTCAGCTTGGAAATAGCGATAACGAGCTTTCCAGGCGCATCAGTGTATGCCAGTGTGTTATTGCATAAATTTAGCAAAAGCTGTTCGAATCGCTGCACGTCTAGATTTACCCATATCGCTTTTTTAGCGCTGAACTCGAGTTCGATTTTTTTTGTATTTGCCCGGTTTTTAACCTCTGAGATTACCGCAGACACGCATTGCGTCAAGTTATTTGGAGCGAAGCTATATCTGAGCCCGCCCACATCTGATAATGACAGTTGACTCAAGTCGTCAACCAAATGGTTGAGGCGCCTAATTTCTTGTTCAAAGGAAACCAATTGTTGCTGGTTAAAAGGTCGAATGCCTGCTTTCAACACGTCAACCTCTCCTGTCAATACCGTCAAGGGGGTGCGCAATTCATGGGATACATCGGCGAAAAAGCGATTCTTAGAGGTTCGGTTTTTTTCTAAAGTACGACTCAATACTTCAATATTTGACATCAGAAGTCCCAATTCATCCCTGCGTTTCTCATCAAAACTAACGGTAAACTGCCCCTTGGTAAGCTTTGCTACGCCATCCAATACTTTTCTTACAGGGCGCAACAACCGTTTTGCTGTGAACCATGAGACGACAGCCGCAAGAAGTAAACATAAGATAGCAATAGAAATACTGGTAAATAGTTGCTGTCGGGAAAATTGACTCTCAAGCAGAGAAGGTTCTTTCAATTTGGGCCAACTTGTTAAGGACGCAATTTCTTCACCATTTAGAATCACGGGAATACTAATCCCCTGCCCTAGCCCATCGGAGCCATCATGTCCGATAACAAATTTCCCTCCCACATCAAACAACGCGGTCGGGGGCGCGACTGGACGGGCTCTAAAGGGCTTACCAGGGGGACCTGATCTGGGTCCTTTGTTTCTAGGTGGTGGATGTCTTGGATCTTGAAATCCCCCACCTTCCCTTCCCTCAGGTAAAGGTCTTTTGCGCCGGCGAGGCTCACCTAAGCCTTGTTGTTGCAAGCTCATAAATTTTTGATCCGACAACCAGAGCCAGTTTCCGCCTTCGATAACATAATCTTCGGCCAGTATGTCTGCTAAATCTGACAATCGCCGAACTTCAATTCCGGCCGTAAATTCATTTAGTCCTTGATGGAAACTCCATCGCGCCAATGACAAATTTGCGATTATTATCAATCCACTAACGGCTAAAAGTGTAAAAAATAATTTTTGAGTAATTTTCATGCTGTCAGTGTAACAAGGATAATTGATACGAAATACAGCCAGAAAAATTTTGCTTCACTAATCCATGCAATCTGCACTTGTTTTGCACAATTGCTTGATAGTCTGAATACAGCTGGTTGGCAACAGTCTTTCTCCGTCAACCATACACAAAACGTTATCGACTTAGGAGTCATCATGAAAACTTTTCTGAAAGTATTAAGTCTCTCGGCTATATTGGCCACATCATTTTCTTACGCCAACGAATCCAAAAGACCGGAGAGAAAAGGTCCACCGCCCGAAGCCTATGAAGCATGTGAAAACAAAGCTGAAGGTGAAGCGGTTTCAATCGAAACACCACGAGGTCATACGCTGGAGGCTACTTGCCAGTTAAAGGACGATGTCCTGGTTGCCGTGCCCGATCGTCATCGTAAAAGAGATAATTAGATCACTCTCTACACTCTTAGGTGCCACCCAGCGCGGCCTTTTGTTCCGCTTGCCTGCTGGTATTGATTTAAACGCGCCAAGTCAAATTTAAGGCAGTAAGCCACAAACGAAGAAAGCCCTGATTTAACGGGGCTTTTTCGTGTTTACCAGAGCCGGAACATTTTGAAAATATTCGCAATGACAGACAACGTCAAAGTTCAGTAATTAAATAGCAATAGGCAACTTTGTTGTAGGTTTAATATCTGGTTATTCCCCTGCGGAGTGCCCAGTGCCCTAATGCCTGTTAGCTACATTTCGTTTTGCAAGGTTCTAATATCTGCAATTAAGTAATCTACTGAAGCTGAATTCAAACCATTGTATATGCCCCGAATATGCCTGTTTTGGTCAATCAGCAGCAGACTTTCTGTGTGCAGGAAATCATTGGTATTCTGAATATTCCCCAAATCTTCACTCGCAAAGTAGGCACTTTTTGCCAAGTTGTATATTTTAGCTTTATCCCCGGTCAACAAATGCCACTTCTCGTTTACAATCTCATTCTCTGCTGCGTAATTCTGAAGCACTTCAGTTGTGTCTGTAGTGGGACGAATTGAATGCTGAACAATTTTCACCCTGGAGTCGTCAAAAAATGCAGCTTGAACTTTTTTCAGTTTTGACCTGACCGATGGACAGATCCCTGGGCAAGTGGAGAAGAAAAATCCCGCTACATAGATTTTGTCCTGCAAGGTGTCTTGTGTGATCGTATCACCATTTTGATCGGTGAAACTAAACTCAGGTATTTTATGAAAATTGTTTAGTTCCGGGCTGTCCGGTGTCAACCATTTAGGCGTAAAGGCTTCATCATTGTAATAAGGTAAAGTGTCTGATGCATTTGCCAATGAGCTTAACAGCAGCGTGAAAATCATAATTAGTTTATTCATCATTAAACAACAAACCTTCTGATTGTTTTTTATAGTAACCCACAGAGATGACCTCATCCTCTAGACCAACGCAATTGTTAGATTTTCTAAGTCCATAAATACGCCCGTTTTTGTATTCAAAGTTACTGAACGGTTTACCGTTTTGACGCCACGCCTTTTGCAGGCCTTTCGGCTGTCCACCAACATAATTAAATTGCTTAAACTTGTTGCCATTTCGATACCAACTCCAGCCAGTACCCTCAGCTTTACCCCTTACAAAAAACATCTCTGAACGTTTATTGCCATTAAACCACCAGCTTCGAACAAATCCTTCACGTACGCCCCCTAGATGATATGACTCAAACGCCATTATTCCATCCGGGAACCATTTTCTTGAGTAGCCTTCGCGCCTGCCATTCTTGAATTGTTCAACTGATCCCAGGTTGCCATTTAAGTGATAAGTCTGCGTTTCACCTGTGAACAGCTGCCCTTTGTATAAGCGTTCACCGCGACTATTCAGGTTTAATTGGGATTTATCGACAATAACTGTAGAGTCAAACTCTGTTGTCAGACCAATTGCACTGACAACTAATAATAAGCTCAGGACAAATATGCTGACACCACGTTTACTCAACGTCTGAAAAACCAAAGTTTAGTTAACTCCATTTGGTGTACCTTGGAAATTTCCAGGGAAAATCAGATAGTTTTCTCCGTTAAGGTATTGCTCGTTGGATATATGGTAATGATACTCAGCGTTTTCTTCTCCGGAATCTGTATAAAGCGTGATGGTTGAATGGCCATTAGATTCGTCCAGATCGGCAGGATAACCGCCAATAGCGTAACATCTTCGCCCGAAAACCAGGAAGCCGTCTGACATGATCCCGACCAATTTATCATCGTCAAAAGAAATTGCTTTGGGTTCCAGGTGATAATGATAAGTCTGAGGCCCTGTATGCGCTCCATTGCGATCAAAACCTTGGATAACACCGAGAGACACGTCTCCGTTACCTTCAGAGTCATTGAATATTGGTGTGCCACTGATTGCAATCCCAATCGCACCTAATGGGGTGGCAGATGAGCTACTCGCTAATTCTGGTTCGACGGGAACGGTTAATTCAAAAACGTTAACGTAGTCCTCAATGTCACCGGGTGAACGCCTCTGATCAAACAATTCAGGATCTTCCGGTTCAACATAGAGGCCACTTGCATTTTCAGAGTCCCAGTAAGAGGAGGTGTGATCGGGTTTCCCATCTGATTCCAGGGTAACTGAGCAGCCATCTTCAGATAACACTGCAGTGACATTTGGCGCAGCAACAAATTCCAAAAATGCACTTGATAGCTGAGTTGCTGGATTATCGCAATTGCTGCTTCCAGAATTTCCATCGTCAATGACAATATCTTCATTCAATTCCGAAGAGCTTCCGTTGCAAGCGGTTAATAAAAATACAAATAATAGAGTTGTAGTTTTAAGCAATAAATTCTGATTATCCATCGGTGTAACCCCCTTGACTTATGAAGCGTTCTATATTCGTCAGTGAAGTATATGCCTATGGCCAACAGTTAATAGACCTCAAATGTGCAATTTTGAAGGAGATTGAATCGGCGCGACGTGCTACTTAAAAAAAATGGGCGATGAGTTTCGCTGGCCTCTTTTGTTGCATGGCATAAACCAATTCAAAACGCGTCCCTTAGGAAAATTGAAACCTACTTGGTCGCAAGCCACTATTGTAGAAGTATTAAACGGGTTCTAAACAGCCAGAGTTAAAACTACGAGGCTGGTGTTTATCGCACTTTTAGCCTCTTGTGACAGGCTTAATTGGTGAATAGTGGTTACAAATGTGGTCATATACATTTTATTTATCTAAAAGCTCTTTGTAGTAAGGAATGATAAGGCCATCATTAAAACATTCAATTTGCTCTTTTAAATAAGGCTTGGCGTTACTTAAAACAAATATAATTAAGGAAGCGAAAATCACATTTATGCTCAGTCGCAATAAACTAATTTCATGGAAATTATTAGTCCCCCTCACTTTCAATCAATTATTTTTGAAAGGCTCCAGCCTGCTTACTTGTATCGGTGTGCTTTTTCTTATAGCAACAACTGCGCAAGTTAATGCGAAAGATCGCGTTATAGTTAACGTCGGTGAGTCGCCAGACGATAGCCGTATTTTTTTTAAGAATGAGTTAGTCAAACTCGCCCTTGAGTTAACCAAAGAACGATATGGCGAGTACGAGATAGTGGAAAATACCCAGCGAATGAATATTTCCAGGGCTTTTCGTGAGCTGGAAAAAAGCAATAGCCTTACCTTGACCTTTGCGCATACCCGCGAGGAGTTGGAAAAAAATGCATTGGCGATTCGTGTCCCGCTGCGCAGAGGCATAGATTCCTACAGACTGCTTGTGGTCCGAAAAGGTGAAGAGATTGCGCTTTCAAAAATCAAAACCATTGAAGAACTAAAACAATATAAAGTAGGACTCAGCCCCAATTGGTCGACTTATAAAATTATGCAGAAAAACGGTTTTGAGATAGTTGATGCATCGATTTACAGCGCAATGTTTCTGATGTTAGAGCGAGAGCGTTTTGATTTTGTTCCGCGCGCCCTCAACGAAGTCTACGACGAGATGGAGCACCACCAGGCAGAGAAAGATGGATTGGCCATCGTGCCCGACATTGCACTTTATATTCCATCTGTGAGCTATATGTTCGTGAGTCCGAATGAGCCCAGAATCTATCAACGCTTAAACTCAGGATTGCACGCCATGAGCATTAATGGCCAGCTTCAGAATCTAATCGATAAGTACTATAAAGATTCGGTACAAAAGGCAAATATACAAAACCGCCGCATTATTTCTGTAGAACACTCCGAGATCCCGTTATTTGTACCCCATGAACCGCTATTAGATGAGTGTAATTGCACCAAGTAGATTAGTACTCGAGTAGACTAGCACCTAAACCCAACATAATAGCATTTTCCAATAAGTCGAGAGGGACTCCAATGGTGCGTTTACGTAACCTGTAAGAGGTCTGTGAGGGAACAGCAATAACTTGTAAGACAAAAGAAACAAGTCGGGCAAAGATTAACCTAAAAAAAGAAACCAATATGCCTACAAGCTATAGGCTTGCGACATCTGGGAATACGAAGATTACTCGTTGCTCTGTTAAGATATTTTTAGATTAAGTATTAAGCTCGAAGGCAACTACTATGCAAGTTATTAAGTTTACATCCAGTAAAAACAAATCCAAAAATGTTTTTCAGCAAATGAAAAATGAGAGTCAATACAGAAAAGCGAATCGTGAAGTTCGAAAATTTACGGCTAATCACCTTTGTTTTATACCCGGTTACAACTGATGCCGTTCCACCTTCAAAGAGGCTAAATACGATGAATATCACGCTCATCAAAGCCATAAGCACAGTTATTACTGCTGTGGGTCTTTTTTCTTACGCCACCACGGTTCATCCTACTCCTTCCGATACACCCTACAATTTATCAAAATCAGGCATCGTCAGATATCAAGATGTATTTCACCCAGTAGTTGCAAAAAAGGGAATGGTGTCGACACAGAATGTACTGGCGACTGAAGTCGGCATTGACATTCTAAAACGCGGAGGTAATGCCATAGACGCCTCTATTGCAGTGGGTTTTGCACTGGCTGTGACACTGCCAAGAGCCGGCAACTTAGGCGGTGGCGGCTTTATGCTATTTTACTCTGAGCAAGAAAACAAAAGTTATGCCATTGATTACCGAGAAACTGCCCCTACAGGGGTGACAGCAAATCATTTTCTAACGCAAGACGGTGAGAAAGATCGGAACTCTGCTGTGTCATGGCATGCTGTTGGTGTGCCAGGCACGGTAGCCGGACTCCATCGTGCCTGGCAAAAATTCGGTAGTGGAAAACTCAATTGGCAACAACTGCTGGCACCGGCAATCCAGCTGGCAGAAAATGGATTTGTGGTAAATTATGACCTGGCTCAAATACTGACCGTCAGAAAAAAGCTATTAATACAGAACGCTGCATCAAAAGCTGCTTTTTACAAAACGGATGGTAATGATTACCGCCAAGGTGAAACTTTTAAACAACCGGACCTGGCCTGGACGTTGAAACAGATTGCCCAATCTGGTGCCAAGGCATTTTATCAGGGTGCAATTGCAGACAAAATAATAGCCAACATGCGAAAATATGGAGGCCATATCGATCGTCATGATTTGGAAAATTATCAAGTAAAAATTAAAGCACCAATTTACAGCCAATACCGAGGTCACACTATTGTTGCTATGCCTCCTCCTAGCTCAGGGGGAGTGACTATCATGCAAATGCTTAATATCTTTGAACAGTTTCCACTTAGAGACTGGGCAGTGAGCGCAAAGACCTACCATGTCATGGCCGAAGCGATGAAGTTATCCTTTGCCGATCGTGGTACACATTTGGCCGACCCTGATTTTTATCAGGTTCCAGTAAACTGGTTGATTGATAAAAATCGCGCTGCACAACTATCTGCTAAAATCAGCCTGCAAAAAGCCATGGATGCAAACACCCTAAAGGGCGATCAATTACCAGCAGAGGGACCATCTACGACGCACTATTCCATCGTTGACCATCAAGGCAACGCAGTCTCTAACACCTATACTTTGGGTTACTCGTTTGGCACGGGTAAGGTCATCGAAGGTACAGGCTTTTTGCTCAATAACCAAATTCATACCTTCTCGGTGAGGGCCGGCATTCCTGGCGCCAGTGGCTTTATTGCCAGCAAAGCAAACAAACTAGAAGCAGGAAAACGCCCTGTGAGTTCACAGTCACCGATTATTGTATTGAAAGACAACAAAGCGTTTTTAGTCACAGGCAGTCCTGGTGGCAGCAGAATTATCAACGCTGTTGTGCAAATTATTTCCAACAGTATCGATCATCAGATGAATATCGCAGAGGCAACTAATCAACGGCGTATACATCACCAATGGTTGCCGGACAAACTTGAGGTCGAGCAAGGTTTTAACCAAGATACCATAGGCCTGTTAGAGCAAAGGGGACAAAAGGTTGAGGAAACCTTTACCATGGGAAGTACTCAGTCCATTATGATCAAAAACGGCTATCTTTACGGCGCTTCAGATCCCAGGCGTCCTAATGCATTAACACTTGGCTATTGAGATACAACAGGCGCAAAAGCCAATACAGCCGTTTCATCACCCTACCCTGTCAGACAAACCCGAATCACAGCTTAGGATATTTGATGTATTGGTTCGGTTTTCATGAAAGTTGATTATCGTTCCTTCGCTGGCGAAACAAACTGTCCTGCCAATGTGCCGGTATATTTTCCTTTATCGATGGCCAGTTGGCCATTTACCCAAAGATATTCCACTCCCTCAGATAATCGATTCCATTGACTAAAGTCTGCCCTGTCCGAAAAGGCATCAGGATCGAAAATCAGGATATCCGCAGCCATACCTGGCTTTAACTGCCCTCTGTCCTCTAGACCCAATATTTTCGCTGTCTGGCCGCTGCTAGCATAAATAAAGCGCTGCAAACTGATAAGGGATTTGTCTCGCACATATTGACGATACTTTTTGGGGAAACTAGCGTACTTGCGCGGGTGCCCATTGGTACCGTCAGAAGAGGTTACCACCCAGGGTTGTTGCATAAAGCGCTCAACATCCTCAGGATTCATGTTGTATGAAGCAACCCGGTGTCGCCCCATTCGCACCATCATTAATGTGGCTTCTACGGCAGAAAGCCGCCATTTATTCGCTAATTGCTGAAGAGTCTGGCCTTCTAAGGATGGCTCCTCTGAAGCGGTAATAAGTAACTTATCAGCGCCACCACGACGTCGGATATTGTCAGCGATCTGTGCGTTTAGTCGCTCTGTTAATTCAGGGTTATCCAGACGCGCCATAAAGGCTTCTTCAGAATCAGCCATTGCCCATTTGGGTACGATGGCACTTCGAATATTGGTGCCAGAAGCCAGCCAGGGATACTGATCAGCTGATATGCTTACTCCTCGTTCTTGTGCTTTGGCTATATTGTCAATGGCATCCTTGCTTTGTCCCCACACATCCACACCCAATGCTTTTATGTGGGCCAGATGCAGGTGAATGCCTGCTTTATCAGCAATCTCAATCGCCTCATCAATGGCAGCCAGAAAGCCGATATTGAAAGAGCTTTCGTCGCGAATGTGCGTATCATAAATTCCACCATATTGGGCAGCTACTTGCGCCAACTCAATCACTTCCTCGGTGTTGGCAAAGCGACCTGGCACATAATATAGACCGGAAGACAGACCCAATGCCCCGCTCTGCATCGCTTCTTCCAATAAAGCTTTCATCTGCTTTAGTTCTGCAGGTGATGCCTGCCGTTGCGCTTTACCCATGATCGTCTGTCTGATACTTCCATGTCCTGCATACAAAGCTAAATTAGTGCCAATCCCTGCGCTGTTGAGTTGCGCCAGTGCCTTATTTATGTCTGCGGGCCCACCACCATCATTACCGCTTACAACAGTAGTCACACCCTGATACAGGTAGTTGAGATTGGTGTGCTTGTCGTCGCTTGTCAGTTCCGCCATGGTGTGAGTATGAGGATCAATAAATCCCGGGCTAACAACTAACCCCTGGGCATCAACCAGCAGTTCTGCATTGTACGCTGTGCCCCCAGCAGGACTAACCGCACATATCTGGCTACCACAGACCGCGATATCCATCTGTTCTGCCGCACGGTCTAAACCAGTAAATACCTGCCCATTAACAATGAGTACGTCGACATCTCGCGGCTTACTGACACATGCCGATAAGGACAATAAAATGATTGCATGGATAATGAGTTTTACCATTATTGATTTTCCTGCATGTAGAAAGAATCTGGTGGCGTGTTATTAAGAGTTTGCATCAAACTATCAGAGGTGACCAGCGCCATATGTTTAATCAACTGCCTGTTAGTGGAATCTCCCATTTCATAGGTCACAGCATGGACCTGGAACGTGTCAGCAATGTATTGTTTAAACACACCACGCCCTGGCGCGTTTCCCGGCTTGTTTCTGACCTTAAAAAAGTTTTTACTTCGATTCTGCACATCTTCCAGCCAATCAGTCACCAAGTTTTTAGGTGCGATGGCCGCACTGGCAGGGATGGTGTAAAAAACATCTTCTTTAGTAGAGTGAAAATCTAGCCCCATCACCAGTTTGTTTTTATCGTTTAACAGTGTTTTTAAATAGTAGTTAATTAATCGGGTTTCCTGTTGCTCAAATTTATTCCAGTCACGGTTCAGATCAATACCAGACGCGTTGTGCCGCCAATTCCCCAATTCGACCCCGTCAGGATTTAAGTTAGGTACAATAAGCAGGTTAAAGCGCTGGCGAAACGATTTGGCCAAATCAGAATCACCGAGTATGTTGTCAACAAAGGGTTGCATTGCCAGCGCCCCGGTGATTTCCGGCGGGTGCTGCCGTCCAATCATTAACAGCCACTCTTTGTTGCCCTGATGTTTACTCTCCAAGCCCTTTATTGAGCGACCTTGGGTAGACTTTCCTAGTTCAATCAATGCGACATTTTTAACCTTTACTCCAGACAACCACTTATCGTAATAGTCGTTATCCAGTATTTCTTGTCCGGCAATCCATAGCGGCTTATTGTCGGTTTGTAGTTCAATGTGAAAACCTAAACTATCAGCCTGAAAAACTATCTGATGCCAATGTTGCTTATCGCGACTTATTTTGGGCAAGTAGCGAGGGGCATCACCATCAAAAGTGAGACTCAGCTTGAGTGTTTGGGGAGACCGAGTAGCCACTTCAAACGCATACCAGGGACTGCTGTTCACAGGGCGATTTTCGGGTAGAAAAACCAATTCGTAATGACGTTCACCCAGTTGTTTGCAACGGCTAAGGTGACCACCAGAAAAATCGGCTTTAAAGCTGACTGACGGGTATTCACAACTTTGTGCAACGCCACCAGGCAGGTAGATGAATAATGTCAGGAGTAACAAGCTAAATAGTCGCAATGGGCGTGTAATCATCATTAATCTCAGATAAGAAAAGGGCTCAATTGAGCCCTATAAACGGATAAGTAGTTAAATCAAAATCTAAATTGCCCACCAAGGTAGAGATAACGACCACGGCTCGAGTGCAAGGTACCGTTGTAGCCGAAGGTTGTATCCGCTAGCGGAGGATCTTCATCGAAGATGTTGTTTACACCCAAGGTCATGTCCAGATCTTCGATTTCCAACACATCGCGGTGTGTCACAGACCAATTGACTGTGGTCATGGGTTCCACCTCAAGAAATACTGTCTCGCTGTCAACCGTGGTGCTGACTGAAGTTTCCAGTACGTCACCCACATAGTTAACAAAAATCCGTGATGCCCATCGTTCGTCAGCACCATTCCAACGCAAAGCAGCGGTTCCTCGCCATTCTGGAATACTTGCCGTACCTACGATATCCCCCACGTCGCTGCCCAACACTAAGGGGTCTGCACCTGCCTCGACTATGGTTAATGCATCTCCCCCTGGAGCTTGGTCAAATTTTAACGTCCTTGCGGCATTTAATTTGACATCGAATTTACCCACATCTGTTTCAAAGTCATAACTGATACCAATGTCATACCCACTGATGGTGCGCGTATTGAGGTTTTTGTATTCGCGCACAATCTGCACAATTTCTCCCAAAGGATTGTCGGCATCAGGAACACCGCGGATGACCCTTGGGTTTGATGACCCCTGACCTCGCAGCACCAAATCCAACCGGGATTCATTTTCATCTGACAACACACCTACTGTGCCTTGGGTTTCAATTTCCCACCAATCAAAGGTGATAATCAAATCCTCTGTCGGGGTCACCGTAAAGCCAAGGCTTTTGTTTTCACTTTTTTCCGGTTCAAGGTTTTCATTGCCAGAGGTTTCTAACAAGTAGTTTCCGTTACCAGGGCCGCCATCAGCCAAGGTTGCTGCACTGACAACCACATTGCCGTTTCCATCCAGTGAATTTTCAGCGAAATCGTCGACACCTGTAGTAATGGACGTGCCCGGCGAGCGCAACTGGATTAAGTTGGGTGCCCTGAATCCTTTGGAAATAGCACCTCTAATCTGCAAAGCCTCAAGTGGATACCAGGACAAGGCTAATTTGGGGCGCGTGATATTACCTATATCATCGAAGTCTTCGTAGCGGGCTGCAAGTTGCACATCCATGCTGTACGCGAAAGGCATATCTCGTAACAAAGGCATGACTAATTCAGCATAGGCAGAAAACACTTTTCTTTCGCCGAATACATCCGGTCGTACTGAACTACCTTCGAGACTACTTTGATTGACAGGGTTAGCATTGCCCTCCACGAAAGGACGAGAACCATCGAAAATGGCGGCGTTATCTTCATCCAGTTCTTCTTTGCGCCACTCTAAACCCAATGCAATACCCGCATCACCCGCTGGCAATTCAAACAGATAGGGATTCGAGACTTTAAAGTCAATCAGTGTCAGTGTGGTTTCGGCATCCCGATAAGAGCTGACAAGGAACGGATCTATACTCGACTGAGGGTTCGGAGATGCATCGAGAATACTGGAAGGCACGTCTGGATTGACACCAGTGAATGGATTGTAGGCCTCTGGCGTATCCAAACTAAGTTGAGCCAGAAACAAGGGAGAACTGATACGGTTATTTGCAGTATCTTCTGTGTTCGCTTTGCTATACAACAGTCCAGTATCCCAATCCCAGTCATTCCATGTACCTCGTAATCCATTCAGGAAGCGAAAGCTTTTACTGACCACTTCAATTTGACGAGGTCCAACATCCGTTGGGCGAATACGAAGGTTGTAGGCCAAACCTTCTTCAGGCACCAGACTAGTGTCTAGTCCTGGTAGTCGGTTAGGGTTAACGCGACCATCGTCGAACGTGACAGGTCCAAAGGGATTCCAGTAACTGTCTGCTGGTACTTCAAATGTACCATTGCTCAAGATTGCCGCTTGTTCCCATTGACGCTCTGTTTTGGCGTAATAGTAAGTAATCTCGTTGTAAAATTCGGTTCCGTCATCAAATTCATGGGTGATATTGGAATACAGATTCACCCGTTCAATGTCAGGTATCAGAGTACGCTCTTCATTTCTGTTTGGCCTTAACGCCCGGTCATGACTACCTGTCTGCTCAAGGCAAACATCACCAATGATACCTGCACCATCTGAGATTGCGCCGCCGCCACAGCTATCAGATGTGACTTGTTCACCGGCATTATTGATGTAGGTCAATGGGCGAATAATGTAATCATCTATTGCGCTGGCCAGGCCAAGCCAGTGAAGATCAGCCCAAGGTTCTAGTGTTGAACGATTATCCAGGTCGGTATCACCCTCAAATAATTCAGGGGCACGGGACCGCAGGTCCTGATTTGCCGCGTAATCTTTTTCGGATGCCATAAAGCCGTTTTTATGCGCATAGTTGCCACTAATCAGCCAAAATGTTCTTGCGTCATTGAATTCGAACCCCTTATTGGCAGAAAGTGTTAAATCGTTACGATCTGTGCCAGACTCTGAGCCAAATCGCACTTTAACCTGTCCGCCCTCAGTATTTTTTTTGGTCACGTAATTCACTACGCCTGCCACTGCATCGGCGCCATATAATGCGCCAGCGCCATCACGCAACACTTCAATTCTTGACAACCCTCCTACTGGCAGCGTATTTGAGTTGGCAGAAGTAACTGGGACACCAAAGCTGGTCTGAGTGATAGGGTGATTGACCATTCGTCGACCATTTAACAACACAAGGGTGTTGCCCTCTCCTACACTTCTCAGGTTAAAGGACCCTACATCGCCCCTGGCAGCGTTGACACCGGTATTACCACCCCTGGTAGTATCAAAGCCCACAGAGCCGATTTGCGGAATTGAACGCAATAACTCGTCACCATCCAAAGCCCCAGTGGTGGCGATGTCCTCTGCGTTCAACTCGGTGACAGGTAGAGTTGCCGTGATGGTACTTCCTTTTATGTTGGAACCTATCACTTGAATTTTTTCTACTTCTTCCTCTGAAGCAGGTGTCTGCTGTGCTTGTAAGGTCAATGAGTGGCCAGCCAAAGCGCTACTCACGCAGATTGTCAGCCAATGAGGTGCAAAGCCTTTTTTTACTTTTATGGTCATATGTGGCTCCGTTATTTTTAGTATGTGTTGTTTAATTGCACCAACTGATTAGATTGCGTTTTAGTCAGCACACCTGTTTCACTAACAATGTGTAAACGTGTTCTAAAAAACAATTAACCCTTTATATCAACGTCATAACCTTGGGTTATAGGTTTTAATAAAACCTGCCACCATAATGATAAGACACTTGCAATCATTCCTTTAAAATTCAATAAATAAATGCAAAACATTTGAACAATCCCAAATAGAATTAAATTAATTCAACATGCCATCCATAACCTAAAGTTATACCCTTACTGTATTTTTTCAGGTTTCGGGAACAACGTTCCGTGCTAGCGTTTTTCCAACGTTTACAATCTGATAAAAAACTAGGTAGGCCGGCAATGAGAACTGAAAAAATAGGTCTATTTGTATTTATACTGGCCATGCTGGGCGCCGTTTATGTTGACCTTAACGTCCAGCCAACTTGGAAAGAACAGACATACATTTACGATTTGTATGAGAACAATCAAGGTGACCTGGTTTATCGAAGTCAAGGTATAGAAATCGCGGTGACTAATGTCGTCGCATATAGTCAATCCAGTTTGCGTCAAGAAATTCTGGATCTGACGAAAGATGAACCCGGGCGAGATCATCAATGGGTAGATAAAAATGGAGAGATCATTCTTCTCAAGCCCAGCTTTCATTTCGGTACCTGGTCCTTATTGCCCGCAGTAGTGGCAATAGCCTTATGCCTGTTGACCCGCGAACCAATCGCTGCTTTGCTGGGAGGCATTATTGTGGGAGCGGTTATGCTGGGACGCTACGATATAACGGATTCTGTGTTAATTCCAAGCATGGCAAGCGATAGCGCAGCTTTTATTTTGTTGCTTTATCTTTGGTTATTAGGTGGTTTGATGGGAGTCTGGTCCAAATCTGGGGCGGCTCAGGCATTCGCCGACTACATGACATTACACTTTGTAAAAGGCCCACGATCCGCCAAACTGATCGCATGGATGCTAGGCGTACTGTTTTTTCAAGGCGGCACAGTAAGTACCGTTTTGGTGGGTACGACGGTAAAACCTTTAGCAGACAAAGCCAAGGTTAGTCATGAAGAGATGAGTTACATAGTAGATTCAACCGCTTCTCCCATAGCTTCTGTATTGGCATTTAACGCCTGGCCAGCTTACATTCAGGCGCTAATATTTGTTCCTGGTGTTACTTTTCTAGCGACGGAAAGTCAACGGATCCAATTTTTCTTTGACAGTATTCCGTTCAGCTTTTATGGGATCCTTGCTGTACTGGGCACACTGTTACTTAGCCTTAATATTACCTGGCATTGCGGCTCAAGAATTCGTCAAGCAAGAGCAAGAACACTGGCAACGGGAAAGTTAGATTCTGAAACGGCTCGCCCAATGAACGCAAAAGAATTACACGTCCCTGAAGTGCCCGAGGGCTATCACCCCAATGCGTTGGAATTTGTGTTGCCTCTTGGTTTGTTGATGTGTGTTGCGATCTCTACATTCATCCTGTTGGGTACACCCAAAGTAAACTGGGCTTTTGCTTTAGCGTTACTTCTGTCCTGCACCATTGCGCTGTTTAAAGGGATGTCTTTTCATCATTTGATAGATGGTATCGGCAACGGATTCAGAGGTGTGGTCGTCGCTTCTGTTATCTTGATCCTAGCAATAACTATTGGCGGGATCAGTAAAGAGTCTGGAGGTGGGCTGTATTTGATTGATCTACTTGGTCAACAATTACCCTATTGGATCCTGCCTGTGATTTTACAGCTATTAACCATGATCATTGCTTTCTCAACAGGTACAAGTTGGGGAACTTATGCTATTGCATTTCCGTTAGCGATGCCCTTGGCCTGGGTAATCGCCCAGCACTCAGGGGTGGCAGAGCCTCAAATATTCATGGCAATCTGTTTTGCTGCGGTGCTCAATGGTAGTGTATATGGTGATCAATGCTCGCCAATTTCTGATACAACTATACTCAGCGCCATGACAACCGGCTGTGATTTAATGGATCACGTGAAGTCGCAAATTGTCCCAGCATCCTTTGCCGCAGGAGCGGCGGCGGTACTTTGGACCGGGTGCGCGTTGATATTTGCGTGAAATGAATAAATGGAGTAAACCATGCGTTTGAGGCATATTGAAATTTTCCATGCCATCTACACCACAGGTTCAATTACCAGTGCCGCGAAGCATTTATGTGTATCTCAACCTTCCGTAAGTAAAGTGTTGGCCCATGCTGAAATACAGCTTGGGTTTCAATTATTTGAGCGTGTAAAGGGGAAACTCATACCCACTTCTGAAGCAAACATGTTGTTTTCTGAAGTCGATAAAATCTACAAGCAGCTGTATTCGATAAAGAAAATGGCTGAAAACATCAAGCGAAGCGAACAAGGTATGGTGAATATTGCCGTTACACCTGCCCTGGGCTTCGAGTTGATACCCAAGGCAATTGCCAAATTTCGGGTTAAACATCCGAACGTGCAATTCAAATTACAGACCTTGCATAATGAAGAGGCAGCACAAGCCTTACTTGAATACAAATGTGACCTGGCCATTTTATACGAGTCTCCAAGCATGCCTAGTGTCAAGGAAATTGACCTTGGAAGCAGTGAAATAGTCGTCATATACCCCAAGAACCTGTACGACAATAATCCTAAAACATTATCCATTAAATCTTTGCTGCAAAATGATTTGATCGGGATCTGGGATAGCGGACCGCTGGGAGAATTAGTATGGAACCGAATCAGTAATACAGACAAAGAAGTTATCAGCACCATGCAAGTGGATACTTATTACATTGCTGCCGGGCTAGTCGGGCAAGGACTTGGGTGTTGCACCATAGATAGGCTCACCGCACAGGCCAACATCAATGAGATGGTCGGCATGGCCTCTTTTGAACCGCCAATTAACTTTCAGATAAAAGGGCTATACATAGAGTCCCATCCTTTGCCTCGGATTTGCCAGGAGTTTATGGAATACGTAAAGGTCGAAATAGCTGAGGCTAGGTAACACATAAGCAAGCTGGGGCATAACCCAATGTTATAACCAGTGTAAAGCTTACTACTTCTCAATTTCTGAATCCGTCATATTATAAATTTGATTCAGACAACCAGAGGATAACTGATGAATATTCAGACGCCCTACCTGTTATTTGTGGGTGATGCCACAGACCCGTTGTGCATAAAAATGGCACGCAGTGCTGCTGACTGGAGTCCTGAAAAATGCATCGGAGAATACGCATTAAAAGGTTGCACTGTTACAACTGGCACCCCATCCATGAGCATTGAAGAAGCAGTAAAAGCGGGTGCTAAGAGTTTTGTCCTTGGCTTCGCCAATAGTGGTGGAACCTTGGATGGCGAATGGGTACCTGCCATTATTAAAGCCATGGAATCAGGAATGGACATCGTCAGTGGTTTACATGACCGACTAGAAGACATCCCTGCGGTTAAGTCAACCGCCAAACAACTAGGCTGCCAACTGATCGATATTCGTCACCCAAAGACAAAATTCTCTACTGGCACTGGAAAGAAACGCTCTGGAAAACGTCTGTTAACTGTGGGCACAGATTGCTCAGTGGGTAAAATGTACACCTCATTAAGTTTGGCTAAAGCCATGCACAAAAAGGGATTTAACACCACTTTCAGAGCAACCGGTCAATCAGGCATATTAGTGTCTGGAGCAGGTGTGGCAGTGGATTGTGTGGTATCGGATTTCATTTCTGGTGCTGTCGAGGCGCTATCACCAGAAAATGACCAGAATCATTGGGATGTGATTGAAGGCCAAGGTTCTCTCTCCCATCCCGCATTTGCAGGGGTAAGTTTAGGTCTTCTACACGGTTCTCAACCTGATGCCTTAGTTGTTTGTCATGCACTAAACAGGACACATATGCGTGGCCTGCAAAACAGGGCATTGCCAAGCATTCAGGAAACCATCAATCTAAACGAATCATTGGCTAGATTGACCAACGAGAATGCCCGAATTATAGGAATAGCACTAAATTCTTCTTCCGTCAGCGAACAACAAGCGGTCGAAGAATGTGCCAACATCGCTGAACAAACTGGCTTGCCTTGTGTCGATCCCATCAGACACAATCTTGATGTCATTTTGGACCAGCTGACATGAGTCTCGACATCAGGGTGTTTCATCAGTCCATTCCTTTGGCAAAACTTTTTCGTATTTCCAGAGGGGCGAAGAGCACCGCAGAAATTATCGTAGTAGTGCTATCAGACGGCGAACATTTTGGCTGGGGCGAAGCCGTGCCTTATGCTAGGTATCAAGAATCAATTGACAGCGTTGGCCAGCAACTGTGGCAGCTACAAAACAAATATAGTGGTGCAAATATAGCGCCAGAAGAGCTAGTCAACCAATTGAAACCGGGTTCTGCAAAAAACGCTCTTGACTGTGCAATCTGGGACTTGCGCAGCAAACAGCAAAGAAAGTCCATTGATGAGCTAATACAGATGCCAAGTCCAAAATCCTGTATCACTGCACAGACCCTTAGTGTTGACAGCGCTTCTGAAATGCAGCGGGAAGCCAAAATGCTTGGTAATGCTCCATTGGTTAAAATCAAACTAGATGCCGAGTCCATCATTCCCAAAATGCAGGCAATTTATGCAGTATGTCCAGATAGTCAGTTCATCATTGATGCCAACGAAGGTTGGACGCTTGATGTCCTTTCTCGGGTGGTTGAGCCGCTAAAAGAGATGAATGTGGTGCTCATAGAGCAGCCACTGCCTTCCGGCGATGATGAGTTACTTGAGGATTTTGCTTCGCCCATACCACTTTGTGCCGATGAATCCTGCCATACAAGTGGTAACCTGGATCAGCTTCAGGCTTGTTTCCAACATATCAATATCAAACTGGATAAAACCGGTGGTCTGACAGAGGCATTAACGCTGCTGAAGGAGGCCCAAATGCGGAAAATGGGGATCATGGTGGGTTGCATGGTGGGAACCTCCCTGGCGATGGCTCCAGCATTTGCTCTGTGTAATCACGCAGATTATGTTGATCTAGACGGACCACTTTTGGTTGCCAATGACCGTTCAAATGGTTTCTTGTTCGATAAAGGGAAAATGTGCGGTCATGACCAGCTTTTATGGGGAACCCCTCATCAGTCTAACTCCTTACCGCAAATTCAATCGTTAATGAAAAAAACCGATGCTTAGCCGTGAAGAATTAAGATAGTTCTCCGATTACGCTAAACGATGGTAGACAACATTAACCCCGCATAGAAATCTAAATTGAAATGGTACTTGCGCTGTTTGAAAACAAAAAAGCCCCAGCATTTGCTGAGGCTTGTAATGTGGTTGCGGGAGCAGGATTTGAACCTACGACCTTCGGGTTATGAGCCCGACGAGCTACCAGACTGCTCCATCCCGCGTCTGAAATTGTTACCTTGAACACTCATGTTCAAGTTGCAATACAATTACTTGTTTTTTTACTTCTTAGTAACTTGGCTGTTCACAAATACCCTATTAAAACTAAGCTCTTATGGTATTTCTGAAAGTGGTTGCGGGAGCAGGATTTGAACCTACGACCTTCGGGTTATGAGCCCGACGAGCTACCAGACTGCTCCATCCCGCGCCAGAAATTGTATCGCCTTGAGAAGGTTATTTGGTGTCACCTTGCTCGAGTGGTGCGTATTATACATAGCAAGTGTTGGCACGCAAGTTGTATTGCGAAAAATATCCAAATAAATCGTATAAACCTGACTAATTGGTTAAACAATCATCAATTCATTTAATAAACGATGGATTCGTCATCAAATCAACAGATCACAATTTACTCTCTGACAATGAAGTAGGCAGTTCAGACAGAACTTATTCTTCTAGTCAGGACTTTTATTTTACTAGTTCTGTCTGTGCAATCGACGTTAGCAGTGCAACACGAATAGCAATATAACGATTCTTGTTTTGCCATTATTCTTTTCACGGACGGTGTTTTGAAACCCGTTACCTAACTGAACAGATCCATTTTGCTGGCTAGCTTGAAATCCAATTCGCTCAATCCACCCACATCATGGGTATTCAATTCCACATCAACACGATTATAAACATTAAACCATTCAGGGTGGTGATTCAGTTTTTCAGCCCAGATTGCCATTTGTGACATCCAGCCAAACGCACGGATAAAGCTTTTAAATTTAAAGGTTTTTGTCAACTTTCCTTGTGCAGAAATTTGCCATTTCTGCGTGTCATCTTTGCCTTCATTCAATGATAGAAGGGCCTCGACAATTTGTTGTTCTGAATATTTTTCAACCATAATGTTGCTCTCATCTGGATTAATGCCTAATGATGTGGGATTCACTACTTTATTTAAATAGTTGAGCTTAAAAAGAAAACAATTGAATTCGGCAAATGTTGTTTACAAAAAAATCCCCGGTCTATGCCGGGGATTATTTACAGATTCTCTATGTTAGAACTGAACCGCCAATCGGGCGTATATCTGTCTGCCTCTGGGATCATGTACCTTAGAATCAAATCCGGCGTTAGTGAATACCTGAGGAGGATCTTCATCCGTTAAGTTAGTACCACCAATTGTCAGTACATAATCTGTCTCAGTTTCAAACACACCACCTAAATTGATATTGTACTGTGCATCAAAAGTGACATGACTATCTACTCCCTGGAACCCTGCTGTACAGGCTGCTGAGAATGCTGTTCCATCTGCACAATTCTGATCGTCACTATAACTATCGATATAACGAACAAACAGATTGGCTGAATGATGCTCATTTTGCCAGTTTAGTCCAAGGTTATAGCGCAATTCAGGAGTCGAAGTTCCTATATTGTTAAAGTTACGTACCCCCGCACCTTCAACAGAACCAGCTTGCGGATCTTCCAAATCATAAGCCAGAATGTAGGTTGCACTGATGGTGGGTGTAAAGGTACCAAAGTCAGTATCCATTTCATAACTACTGACCAAATCCAGACCTGAGGTTTCGAGCGAGCTTGCATTCACATAGGTCACATTGACCTGAAGCAGCGGCCCATTTAGCGGATCGCCTGCCCTTACTACACGGTCTGGGTTTTGCGGCTCTGCATTCAAGATAGCCTGGAAGCTTTCCTGAATAATCAGATCCGTAAAATCAAAATTCCAGTAGTCCAATTCAATTGACCAGTCATCGACGGGTTCAAAGGAAAAGCCAAGATTGTAAGCGGTGGATTCTTCTGGAACCAAATCTTCATTTCCTGATGCCCGTGCCGCTGCAAAAGCAGCAGACATTGTCAACGGATCAACCATCTGGTTCAAACTGGTTCCGCCACCGTCGCGTTGGAAAATGGAAGGCGCACGGAACGAGGTTGAGATAGATGCTCGTAGCGAGAAATCTTCAGTAGCTCGCCAGGAAAATGCCAATTTAGGATCAATGGTGTCGCCTGTCGTGCCGCCGTAATCTTCATAACGCAATGCAACCTGCACGTCGAAGTCTTCAGTGAACGGCAGCGCTAATTCAGCAAACAGTGCAACAACATCCTGTTCACCATAAATATCCGGGTTACCGATAACAAATGAGAACCTGTCCTGGTTTGCCAACGCATCATAGTCTTGAGTCAGGTCTTGATAGCGATACTGAGCACCAAATGCCAGGCCTGCTGCTCCTGCATCCATGTCAAACAATTCCATCGACATAAATGCTTCTATCACTTCAAGATTGGACGTGGAGTCAATTTCTTCGCGTCCGGTAAAAGAATCAATAACATTTTGAGAATTTGGAATAGGTCCAAATGACGTGGCAAACGGATTGTAGTATTCACATGCTCCGACACCCGGTGTACCAGTTACTGGATCACATCCGGCACCACCTAGACCTCGCAATGCATTCTGGAACTCTTGCGCCAATGTATCATTTACTGCGAAATAGAAATCGTTGCGGGCAGCGGTATAACTTATTTCCCAGAAGCCTGTATCTGTTTCACCAGTCAACATGGTCATAAAGCGCATGGTATCTGATTCTGTGTTAGCTGGATCACCGGGTGCAGATTCCCCATTAGCCATGTTACCTACAGCCCTTCCGAAGAACGACACAGGAGCGCCAAATGGGTTGCTTGGATGGTCTGCCGGCACTGTCGGGAATGTCAGAATAGGGAATGTTGGTGAGCCACCCCGCTCTGCGCGGTTCCTCGCATAGCTGACTTCGGTTATCCATTCAATGTCATCCGTTAACTGTCGTGTACCTTTAAAGTAGGCATTTACACGAGATTCATCTGGAACAAATGAATACGTATTGCCAAAGTCAAATCCACAGAACCCGATTTCTAATCCAGGCACTGTGCCTGATGGCGCAAGTAAGTTCGGAAATCCACCAAATTCTTCACAGCCGGTCGGATCGATAAAAGGTGTGGCACCAAGGAAGAATGACCCTGGATTACCCAGTGAACTGGTGTCATCTTGCGGCCGACTTAATCTTCTGTCAGACGTAAACATCGGACTGCGATTGGTATAGCTAATAGCTGCCATAACACTGCCTTCATCATCAGCTGCGCCCCACAATCCTTGAACTACGTATTCTTTATTATCGCCGTGTGCGCCGTCTTGATAATCAAGTGAAATCTGTGCACCTTGATAATTGCGTTTAGTAATAAAGTTCACAACACCTGCAACCGCATCTGAGCCATAAAGTGCAGAAGCACCGTCTTTTACTACTTCCATACGATTGATTGCAATCATGGGAACCAGCGAACTGGTATCCACAAAGTTTACTCCGGCATTATTCGGCTGCGCCGTTACCACTTGCCGTTTGTTGTTTAACAAAACTAAGGTAGATGCTACACCGAGTCCCCGAAGATTAATGTTGGATGTGCCCGCAGTAGCATTTTGTGTAAATGCATCAGGCGTATTCTCTGCACCGGTGTTAATTGTCAGGGTTTGAGTGATGTCGCCGATATTTTTTGCGCCTATTGCATCAATTGCAACGCTATCAACAACCGCGAGTGGAGATGGAGATTCAAAGTTTTCACTTCTGCGAACAAAACTACCGGTTACAAGAATAAGTTCAACTTCCTGTTCAGTAGCTTCTTGCTCTTGAGCGATTACAAGTTGTGGTGCAAACATAAATTGCGTCGATACCACGGCAGCAATCGCGCTGATGCGTGTCTTTAATTTCATTGTGTGTCCCCTACATCAAAATTGAAAAGCATTGATGTCGGAGATGAATGTCAGCCTTTTTATCTCTAATGGATTCATTCTCAACAACAAACATTAATGCCGGATTTTGATTCTGCTTAAGTGTTTAGTTAAGTGCTTGATACGGCTAAGTTTCGAACACTTAAACAGATGTTAGGAGCAGAACGGCAAGATGTAAACAGGATGTTGCTTATAACTTAACATTTATTTAACAGATGGACCGACCAGTTGTCGCAAATTAACTGTTCTGATCCAAGCTGTTTTTCACCGCAAATTAGGCCCGTGAAGCTATTTTCCGACGAGCAGCATCAAAAATCGTCCAACCATTGCAGGCTTTTCCCGATCCTTAATTTCAACCTCACAATCAAATTTAAACAGTGTTCCCGAAGCTTTTTGCTCTTTCACACTGAGTTTCACTTTGTAACGGATAAGGTCATTAACTCTCACTGGTTCAAGAAACCTTATTGAATCAGAACCATAATTGAGAAGTGTCTGACTGGTTGGATCCAAAGAAATTAAATCATAGAATACTGCTGGCATAAGCGAAGCTGAAAGCAATCCGTGGGCTATGGTTGTGCCAAACGGGCTTTCTTTCTGGCAGCGTTCCTCATCCACATGGATCCACTGAAAATCTCCGGTGGCCTCTGCAAATTTGTTGATTTTAGTCTGATCAACATTAATCCAGGCACTATTACCCAGATCATCACCTTCTTTCAGGCTTAACAAATCTTTAGACATTTTGTTCTCCAATTGGAACCTGCTGCCAACTTGCCTTCCAAATAGCAACAGATGCACAAGTAACCATATAATTACAATTTATAACAATTAACTCAAAATGCTATCAACCCAACCACTATTAACGAAATGAATGTTATGTATAATCAACTATCATGATTTCTAATAGCAGTTTAAACGTAAACTTGCCTTAAATGTTGTTTACAAGGTACGCATTTATATGAACTTGAATAGAATTGACTTAAATTTGTTTGCTGTTTTTGATGCCATCTACACAGCAGGTAGTTTGACGAAAGCCGCCGATGTGCTTTGTATCACCCAACCCGCAGTAAGTAATTCACTGGCACGATTGAGGGAGATGCTCAACGATCCACTGTTTGTCAGAACCGGGCATTCAATGACTCCAACTCCTGTGGCACAAAATATTATCGGTCCCGCCAGAGAAGCATTAGGCTTGCTGCGTAAAAGCGTTCAAAACAGCCATAAATTTGAACCTGAGACCGCTGAGAAAACCTTCCACTTTGCGACACGTGACTTGCTTGAGGCAAGTGTCATGCCCCGGCTTCTGGCTCGATTACAGACTAAATCTCCTAAAATCACAGTGACTAACTACGAAATTGCCAGAAGTAGCGTTGTGTCCGCAATGGCAAGCGGAAGCCTGGATTTTTACGCCGATGCATCAACCTTTACCGATCCCCATTTGTGCAAGCAAAAAATAGCACTGGACAGATTTGTTGTTATGGCGAGAAAAAATCATCCAGACTTAAGAAATGGCTTGGATTTGGCGACGTTTTTGCGCTTGGGGCAGATCAACGTTTCTCATCGACGAAGTGGCGTAGGCCCTATTGATATTGCTCTGGATAAAATAGGTAAACGTAGAAAAATTGTCATGCGTGGCCAGCACTTCCTGACGGTGCCAGCCACTATTGTAAAAACAGACTTGATTGCCTGCATCCCCTATCATCTTGCCAAACACTATGATGTTGCAATTTACGATATGCCGTTTGAGGTGCCACCGGTCGAATATTTCCTATACTGGCATGTTAGTGCTGACCATGATCACGCCCATATATGGATGCGAGAGCAAATGTTTGAAGTGTCTAAAGCGTTCAATCCTTAGGTTTTGTTTTGACATTGATTAGATGCCTGATCCTTTGCATTATCGTGACATCGGGTTCAGCCAGCGCGATTGAAAAGGACGGGAAACTGCCCGAGAGGTGGATCAATGGTCAAGATTGCCAATCAGAACAGAGAGTCCAAATACATGAATATAACAAGGACTTTTATATTCTGCGTCAATCAGTGTGCACGCATTTTGAAGCCCCATTTATCTATCTGATTTTTGGAGATAAAAGTGTCTTTATGCAAGATACCGGTGCCAGTGATGTGGGATTAGTACAAATAGTCGACAGCATTATTGTCAATTGGTTGAAAAGGAACAAAAAGCAAAACATTCAGCTAGTCGTAAGTCATTCCCATGGCCATTCCGATCATATTTATGCTGATAACGATTTTAAAAAGCGCAAAAATACAATGGTCATTGGTCCTTCACAAAAACAGGTGAAGAGCTTCTTTAACCTGAAGGACTGGCCTAAATCGATCACGACATTTGATCTTGGAGGCAGGACACTCAGCATTATCCCTCTTCCAGGACATCAAGAATCACACATTGCGGTCTATGATCCTATTACCCAGATTTTACTCACTGGTGACTCACTTTACCCTGGACGACTCTATTTTAAGCAGGAAAATTTTGCGGAGTATAAAACTAGCGTTAAGAGACTAACGGATTTTGCAAATTCAAACACAGTAAAATGGATTCTGGGAACACATATAGAAATGACGAAAGAAGCTGGCGTTGATTATCCGTTTGAAGCTGCTAAACACCTGAATGAGCGAAAGCTGGAATTAAACACACATCATCTCAAGCAGCTAAATCACGGACTTTCAGATCTTGTTGTTCCGGTTAAAAAGGCAGTTTTTGCTGACTTTATCCTGTATCCACTAAATTAAGCAGTTGCTTCTCACGACTTTTGATAATTATCACCAGGCAATTTCAAAAAGTATTAAACCACATACCTAAGTATCACCTTGCAGATTTTTTAATCATCCGATTTGGTCTTTAATAGATTCCATCAACACGACTTAACGTTTAACTAAATGAGGAATTTAACCATGTTGAAAATTGTTAAAACTTCTATCGCTATCGCTGCTGCTTCTGTTCTTTTTACGGGTACTGCCCAGGCTGACATTAACGCGGCACTGCAAAATATCTGCACCATAGTCAAAACTGACGACAAAGGTGAATTGCGTAAGAAAATGAAAAAGGTTCAATCGGACTA
>CANLWS010000015.1 GCA_947494925.1 uncultured Alteromonadaceae bacterium | reverse complement strand
ATTTTGTCACCTAATATGTGTATGGCTGCAATCATAGCAGCTCTAATCAGGTGGCCAAATTAACTATGCCACTACAGGGGGAAGGTCAAAATTCAAGTATGTTAATTTAGAAAATTTTGAGAATATTCTCTACACTTATGTTGCTTTGTAGAAATGATTATATCAAGTCCAATAAATTGTTTAAAAAGAAAAGGAAAAGCTTTTATGGCAAGCGATACTTATACAGCCCGCAATGTTGGTGCGATGGGGCCAAATGCAAACGCTAATAACATAAATATAATAGACTCTAGTACTCAAATTCCATCAGACATTGATTTGAGAGTTTTATCAGACGAATTGGGAAAATTAAAAGAAACGATGGTTTCAGAAGCCGTCGAGCCCAAGCACTTTGAGTCTTTAGCGGCTATTTCTGCAGCCGAAGCTGCGGCTAACGAACAGAATTCTGCCGAGACCGAATCTAAACTAAAGTCGGCAGGCAAATGGGCTTTGGACGTTGCAACGAAAATTGGAGTTACAGTTGCGGCAGGTGCTTTGAAGCAATCCATCGGGTTGAAGTAACAGATATGTTCACCGTTGAGTATGTTGAGGGTGCAGATGAGCTTCTTGATATTATTAAGTCAAGTCCCAGTGATATATTCAATGCACCTTACACTGGCTACTTATTATTTTTGTTTGGAGAGACGGATTCTGAAACAGCTGACTGGATCAGATATAATTTACGGTCTTTGGATTCACTAACTGGAACTGATATAGCTGGCGCAGTTTTCGCTAAGAGCTTTGAGTTTAAAGGTTTGGTTACCCGAAGGTATTCGACGCACCCGGGTCATTTAATTAAAAATTCAGGCGTAGCACTTAGTCACGTTCACAAGTCTGACGATTCAAACTTCACTCATAGGGCGAGCGAAGTATTCGAAAGGGGTAAGCTAGATGGGCCCGGAGTTAGTTTAGAAAACTTGACTGCGACTACCTACGCATCTGATGAAATTGCAAAATCACTTGGCCTAACAGCACGATTACCGTGCATCGTGTTTCTCGACGCACTACCAAGCTCTCACGTTGCTTTGGACTTAAATGAGCAAAATATTGGAGAGGCTTTTTCAATAATTAGGGAGATTCTCGGCAAATACTTTGCGTCTGAAAATTACGCTGTCAGAAAAAGCAGTTTGATAAAATCGTTTGAACTTGGAAATGAAGTTCTGCTGCAAAAAACGCGATTATCTAGTATCTCTTCAAGAGAAACCATTGAACGAGGCCACATTAAACAGCCTATTGTTAGGATACTTTCCTTAGCCAAAAACGCTTTGCTTGACTCTAGTGCTAAGAAATTTTGCAATATTTTAAACGATAAAATAAAGGAAAGGGAGGGAAAACCTCTTTTGCCATCAGCCACAGTTAATAATGCGCTACTCCGAGCCAAGGAAAATGCAAGGAGACTCAACCACATTGGACGTACAATTCGATCTGTTTCATTTTATGTGGAGATTCGAAATGAACCGCTTGGGCCACAAGACAAAGAAAGGCTTTGTAAAATTTACGCAAAGCATGTGGAAGCCCTCCTAAATGATGTATCACCTGCTAAGTTTTCGTACACAATTGAGTTTTTAAGTGAGACGCTCGATAAACTTAGAGGTCTATTCAGCGAAGTTATTGAGGAGATATGGGGAGATCTACCTCACCTTGATACCTTGATTGAAAATCAAAAGAAGGCTGTGGCCGACAGCAAGGCCAAATTCGATAGGGAGTCAGAAGAAATAAAGCGAACACTTCGAGCAGCGTCTGAAAATCTCGTAAGCAATTTGAATTTAATATCTGACGGTCCAAATCTAACAAACTATGCTGAGGAAGTGATAAATAATCGAGTCCCAAATGTGAATTTGAGTCCACTTGGAGACAACGCAATGCTGAAATCTGTTTTGGATGCTATTTCAAGCGGCACATTGAAAATCTCAGGAGGGGATGTTTACATTGCAAATAACGTTGCAGCGATGGGCCCATCAGCGTCGGCCTCAAATATCAGGTTTGTAGGGAAGTCTGATTGATTCTTGCTTAGAGGCAATTGAGCGATTGTACACGCTTTGAATAAAGCCAAATTAAACCCTTGTAAAGTCATTGGAGTTTTAGGTGTTTACTGCCCGAACATTGAAAGTACCATGCTAGCATTTTTTGCCCCCTTTCCTGCACCCAACACCCTTTTTTGCACCCTAAAAGTAAAGCTATGTATCACTATATAGTGTCGCTCTGACGGAAGTATCACTATATATTGCTATGTAGCATGATCAGATAAATTTCAAATCCTCTCACACCGACCAATTATCAATCCCCTTTACATTCAGTTTTTTCTAGATAGGTGCGTCGTACCATTTGTCTCCTGCATAATTCATATGGCTTTTAAGCTAACATAAGCAACCTATTTGTCCCTTGCCATCATAGCCGCAATTGGATTGGCCAATGCATCAAAAGGGAAGGTGCTTTGCAAAGCAACTTGGTCACTTAAAACAAACATATAATCCAACATTCTAGGCCGTTATACTTATACTCTTGGATTCTAAGCGCCACCTATCGATAACTGCTCGCACTATCACCATCGCCTCCGTGGTTCCAGTGACCAAACTTTAGTCAAATCATTTAAGCAAGATGCTCCATTGTGACGAACTTCACGATTGCCGGGATGAATGAGCAGTTAGCCCATTTATTTGAGCTGATGAAATACCTAATATGAAACCTGGCAAACATGCCATTAACTTGATTGCGAACAACTGTATAAATTTAGGGCGTAACGTCTCAGTTAAGTAATCCATATTCGAAAGGTGAAGAATGCATCAGGGTAAATTGAGCATTGTTATTCTGGGTGGCGGAACAGCAGGTTGGATGACTGCTAATTTAATGGCTGCCAGATGGAAGGATAAAGACCTACAACTTACCTTAGTTGAATCTCCTGATGTTGCTACAGTAGGTGTTGGTGAAGGCTCCACGCCGTCGATGCAAAACTTTTTTCAAGAAATTGATGTGGCAGAATCTGAGTGGATGCCAGAGTGTAATGCTACCTATAAAAACGGCATTTCCTTTGAAGGCTGGTCTTCGATACCTGGCTATGAAAAGTACTGCCATCCGTTCCCATCACAAATGGACAAATTTACCTTCCCACAGTTTGATGCAAACTGCCTGTTGAGACGTCATAACTTTGATGTGGATACCCATCCAGACCGGTTTTTTCTTGGCTCTTTCCTCTCTCAAAATAGCAAAGGCCCAAAAGCAAATTATGCTTTTCCGTTCGATCACCCCCATGGCTATCATTTTGATGCGGGCCTACTCGGTAATTTTCTCAGAAAAAAGGCGGTAGAGCGCAAAGTGACTCACTTGCCACAGCATGTTGAGCACGTCAATCTAAAGGAAAATGGCGATATTTCTAGTATAGATTTTAGAGGAGGAGGTACGCTTGAAGGGGACTTTTTTGTTGATTGCACCGGTTTTGCCGGACTGTTAATGCAAAAAACCTTAAAGGTGCCTTATATCTCTTTTGATAAACTACTGTTCAATGATACCGCGGTCGTTGTTACCACGCCCGTCGACATGCAAAACTTGCCATCACAGACAAATTGTACCGCGCTGAAATATGGCTGGGCGTGGAATATTCCTCTCACTAGCAGAACCGGCAATGGTTATGTATTCAGCTCTCGTTATTGCTCGCTAGATAATGCAGAAACTGAGTTCAGACAGCATTTGAGCCTGTTGGATGCAGACGTCGAGTTTCGAAGCGTTAAATGGAAACAAGGACGGTTGAAGGAAAGCTGGCGTCACAACTGTATGGCAGTGGGACTATCTCAAGGTTTTTTAGAGCCCTTAGAAGCCATGGCATTGCATCTGGTTTATCACAATATTGGACATTTCATCACTGAGTTTGAAAGGGGCAAGTTTACCAATCAACACCAGGCTCAGTACAACCGTTTAGTTGAAAATGCGTTTGATGGCGTGGCTGATTACATCGTCGCCCACTATAGAATGAACTCACGCCGTGATACCGACTATTGGAGAGATAATGCAGCCAATCAAAATATCAGCGATTCTTTTAGAGCCATAGTACAAAGCTGGCTTGGTGCTTCGCAAAAGAGCCTAGCCGATGAAGTAACACGCTATGACACAGGCCGATATTTTCCATTGGAATCTTGGCTGATCCTCTTTGCCGGTTATGGCGTCTTTCCGCCCCAAGAGCAAGCCAAACCTATGAATAAGGGGATGCAATCAACGGATATGCAAGCACTTGATAATTTTTTAAAACGATGTGCGTCGAACTTTGATAGCCATCAAGCTGCTGTTTCAGCTGCAAATTCTTAGAAAGGATAAGCGATTATTGCCGAGCGTGAACAGGCGTGTTGATTTATACCAAACAGTAAAAATCAACGTGTATAGCGGGCAATGAGTTGCTCTCAAGAGACATCGCTAGCTTGTATCCTTCACAGATGTCTTTCCTGTTATTTTTGTATCTCTCCTCCTTCTTCGTTTTGTCAGTTCTATCTGGACCTTTTAAATGAGGGAGGAGAGTCGCGAAACGCAACCGGCTCTAGCGCAAAGAACTGTATGCGCTAAACACCTCTAATATTCCTCAATATTTGCTTAGTTCGCATACTTGCAGGTATTGGATGAAATTTTGGCTTAATCAAATAATGCGTTTTTTGCAATATCAACCGCAGGTTATATACCAGAACTTGCGTGTTATAACCCATCGCCTGCTTACATTATCCCTCGATCCCCTTAGCAGCAATGCTCCCTGATATTGTCGATGCATCGACACTTCTATCTGTCGATAGATAAAAATTACAAAAATACTTCCAAGGAGTTTTTCAAATGAGAGAGAGCACATTTAGACGCAGCTTGACTGCATTAGCAGTGGCTACGTCCTTCGGACTATCGATGCCTTCAGTGCTGTACGCACAAGAGCAAGAGGAAGAAGAAAATTCAGAATTAGAAAAAATCACCGTCACTGGTAGCCGTGTTCGTGTTGACGAATTTGCCTCACCTTCACCGGTTCAGGTGATTAGTGTTACAGATGCAAAACGCGCAGGTATTACCAATGTGGCTGACATGTTGCAGCGCATATCGCTAGTCAACGGTACTCAAATTGACAACACCATTAATACCAACTCCGGCAACTCCAATGCGACAGAAGCTCCTCCAGCTGGTGGAGTTGGCTCAGTTAATGTTGGTTTGCGTGGCCTAGGTGCAGAAAGAACCTTGGTATTGCTTAACGGCACCAGGCTTGGGGCATCAGGGGTCCGTGGTGCACCGTCTCAGCCTGACATAAGCCTGATCCCTTTAGACATGGTTGATAGGGTAGAAGTGCTATCGGATTCCGCATCGGCCGTATATGGTGCCGATGCGGTAGCGGGTGTTATTAATATTATCTTAAAAAAATCTTTTGATGGCTTTCAGATAAGCGCCGACGTGTCCGCACCGTCCGATGATGGCGGCGAAGAAAGGCAAATTTCATTTGTAGCCGGTGGTGAAAGCGAACGATTCAAATTTATCTTTGGTGGTGAATTTTATGAGCGTGAACGTATTTCTCTAGGTTCTAGAATTGAATGTATCAAGCGAAGAGAAATAAACACCGAAACCGGCGAGTTGTACGATTACTGTTATAATGGCTTCCCTGATAATGCCGTGCTGTCAAGCAATGCAGACAACGGTAGCATCTGGAATTTCTATACGCCTGGTCAATCCGACCTAACCAATCCATTGACCGGTCAGCCTGTCCCTAACTTTAGTACCGCGGCCAACATCCCCGATGTATGGAGTGACCGCTATCCTTTCTTAGGTGAGCAAGTCGGTAATGATCGATTCAGAGCGAACCCTGATTACAACGATAATAACGATCGTCTAGCAAGTGACTTAGTATCACCGGTAACGCGATTTTCACTGCTGACCAGTGGTACTTATTTCCCAGAGTGGGGTGAAGATAGCAACATTGCCATTTCATTTGAGACTTCTTACTTTCATCGTCATTTGACCAACCGCGCTTCAACGGAGCAAATCTATCCTGGTGTGCCAGCACTGATCCCGCAAGAAAATGAGCAAGGCAATATCATGCTCAACGATGATGGTACCCGAGTGATGGTGGCTAACCCACTCAATCCGTTCGGTACAGACGCACTGCCGATTTATACCATCGACGATAAAATGCAAACCCGCGATGTGGAATTGGATCATTTCCGCTTTAACTCAGGAATTTCAGGTGATCTACCTAGCGAGTGGGCCAAAGATAACTTTTGGACCTTCAATGTTAACTTCAGTTACGACAGAGGTGACGGTGCAGCAAGTCAACCGCTCATTGATGAGCGCAACTTCATTCTTGCGTTAGAAACCTTACGCTTAGATTCTGACGGTAATCCAACCTGTGGCGTGCCAATCGTTGCGAATAACACTTGGGGTGGGATCATTAGTGCACAAGACTGTGTAGTAGTGGATTTCTTTAATCCAAGCTTGTTTGGTAACAGTGAAGGCAGCACAGGTTCACTATCTGATGAAGCGGCAGATTACTTAATTGGTGAACGTGTCAACAGAACCGTTGTGACACAAGCGCTATTGTCAGGCTATGTGTCGGGTGAATTGTTTTCCTTTGATAACGGCGGTGCTGCTAGTTTAGTACTTGGTGTTGAGGCTCGCCGTGATGAGATCGATTCTCAAGTTGATTTCCTTGGTGCTAACGGTCTACTAGTTGCAGAAGATCCTGGTACAGAAGGGGTGACTGCTGGCTCAAGAACCATCAATGAGGTGTTCGGTGAAATTAGCCTGCCTATTCTCCGTGATGTAAAAGGCGCCCACGACCTGACCGTTGACTTAGCAATGCGTTACACTGATGAGTCTAACTTTGGTTCAGAAAGCACAGAACGTGTGCGCGTTAGCTATTCTCCGGTAGATTGGATCTCACTAAGTGCTGCATACGGCACGTCTTTTAGAACGCCAAACTTACGTGAACAATTCTTGGGTGATCAATTCGGTGGTGAAAGCGGTGGCATTGACCCTTGTAATGCCTCTCCTTATTTGTCTGGCTCACCCGCTGCATATGATGCTTCTTTGGATACTCGTAGCCAAGTGACCTTGGACAACTGCGTATTAAGTGGTGCCAATCCGTTTGTTTTAGGTACAACAGGTTCAACCAATATCCCAGTTAGAGTGGGTGGTTCAGTAGACACCTTGCTTCCTGAGACATCAGATCAAACGACTATTACCCTTAAAGCAACGCCAATCAGCGATGATGATGTGAGTTTTGATTTCTCTGTGACCTATTTTGATATTGAAATCGAAAACACTATTCAGCAACAATCTGCTGCCTTCATCATGACCCGCTGCTTTGAGGATCTACCAGGTTTGGCCAGCCCATTCTGTAATAATGTTGGGCCTAGAGATGCAAATCGTGGAGAGTCCACTCGCTTCATCACTAGTGTTGACGCTTCTTTTGTGAACATCGGTGAAGAAACCTCTAAGGGTTACGATATCAACACCCGTTTGGGCTTAAACTACGATAGCTATGATATTGTCTGGACAGTGCAAGCCACAATTCAAGATGAGAGAAGCCAAACCATCATTGCAGATGAAGCTCTGCCTAATGGTGGTAAAGATGACTTCGTTGGCACCTTTGGCACGCCAGAGCTTCGATTAGTCACTCAGCTTAGCGTCAGTATGGGGGATTTCACTCTGGCCTATAGTGGTCGCTATATTGATGAAACCAAAGTCTTTATTCGTGATGTGGCGGGTTCTAACAGTACTTGCCTACTGAATAATGCTGGACCAAGTGCCTTGACGATAACAGGTGACCCAGATGTATACCGGGACTGTGTCGCAGAGTCTGCTTATTATTCGGATATATCTCTGACTTGGACACCTAATGAAACCTTTAGCACAACATTAGGTATAAGGAACTTAACCGATGAGCAACCTGCACAGGTCTCGTCCGGTCTAGGCAACGATCGTGGTGGTCGAATGACAGGTTCGGGCTATGATCAAGTTGGCAGAACTATGTTTCTTTCGGGTAGATACAAGTTTTAGTTGGTGAAGCTAAAGGATTAGCTTTGTTTAAAACTTAAGCAAAAGACCCACTATCTATCGGTCGTGGGTCTTTTTGTATCAGTCTCAAATCACGTCCTATTGAGGTGATGATCGTTTTGTCAGGGCTATGCCCGTATAGCACCCATCGCTGGATGCTCACTTTTGTCTTAACCTTGAGCGGTTGACAACTTATTATATTTGGCCGACTCGAACTTGGCTCGCCCTAAGTATGCTTTACACAGACTATTTCTAATAAGCTCCTTTTTCTGCACCCAACACCCTTTTTTGCACCCCAAAAGTAACGCTACGTATCACTATATAGTGTCGCTCTGACACCTCGTGTGAGGGAAGCCCTCTTACACCGACAAATTAATTATCCACCCTTATTTCTTCGACGCCATCCATGGCGCAACGTCCATCACTACGTGACGTGCACAAACCTTCCAGCGGTTTGTCGTTCAGCCAGGCGGAGCAGGACGCATAAAAAGACTGGCTTCACCCTCTCACACCGACCAATTTATTCTCTTGGCATGTTTACTTTTTATTTTTCGCATATTGATTTCGCACTTTCGGGTTTACCTAACAGTATCGGGCACTATTTATTGTTAGTGGCGCTACATCTGCCGAAACAGATTCTCTAATTTGGAGAACTAGGCTAATTTTTTGTGTGCCTGTTCGTCAATTTTACTCTGCTCAACCTGACTTAAAGTGTTCTTCGGATGTGGCAATTAGTGAATAAAAAAAGATAGTTTTTTTAAACTCGAAGTTACCGTATAATCTGTCCTCTTTTAGCTGTTTTAAAGAGTAATTAACATGGACGTTAGGCAAAGCTGTTTCTTGTTTTCATTGTTATTGATAGGCTGTGGTGGTGGTTCCGAATCCACAACGCCAACTTCAAATCCTGCTACATCAACAAATTCTGCCCCTATTTCTAATGCTGGAGAAGATCAAGCCGTGGCAGAAGGAGTTACGGTGAATCTGGATGGATCAGGTTCATCTGACAGTGATGGAAGCATATCAGCGTATGATTGGAGCCAAGTATCCGGAATAGATGTGGATTTATCAGACTCCACAACGCAGAATGTGAGTTTTATAACACCAGTCTACACTGAAAATTACGCTATTGTATTGCGGTTAACCGTGACCGATAACGATGGGGCAACCTCTTCTGACGATGTTACAATTGATGTCTCTCATCAAAATTCACCTCCGATGATTGACTTAATTACATCAAATCAAGGCACTGTCACTGACTATAGCGTCTTAGTTAACGAACAACTAAACGTTTCGTTAAAAGCCATGACTAATGATCTGGATGGCAGCATTCAGTCTTATAGCTGGACTCAGGTTTCTGGGCAAGATGTCATTATTGAAGGCCAGGAAACTGATGAAATAACCCTTGTTACACCTAGTGTCATTGAAACGGAAGTTTTGCAGTTTACTTTTACTGTAACTGACAATCTGGATGCCGTTTCACATCAAACCATTAATCTAAATGTGGTACCCGTTTTCAAAGGTATGGCCGTTGACGACCCGTTAAACAATGCGCAAATCCATTTGCTTGATCCTGACAGCCGGGAATTGATCGCCACTACGACCACTGATGCGGAAGGGTTTTTCGAAATTGGGGTTAGTGACACCCGCAAAGGCTTTATTGTCAGAACTCAAGGAGGAAGCATTCAGGGCACGAACTTTGAAGGTGAAATGCTGTCTGTATGCCCGGTTTCAGACAGAGGTAATTGTCATATTACGCCCCTGACAACATTGGTTTCTACTTACAGCGATAAAGTAGGTTTGTTAATTGAGCAGAAAGAGCAAGCCGAACACGCGCTTGGAGTGCTACTAAACATAGATTTGAGTAATGACCCGTTTATAAGTGAAGCGACTGACGGAAGTGTCAATGTATCTGCCATCCGCAACAAGTTAGGTAATGATGGAGCGGGTTTAGACGATTGGGTTGAAGATGTTATTAATTATGTCGATGGCAGAGAAGTGCCTCAAATCAGTAACTTTTTTGCAGGAGCTGATGACGCGTTGCGTATTAGTGCCGGAGAGGATCTTTTAGTTGAAGAACAGCAAACTGTGAATTTGACTGCATCCGTAAGCGGTGACAATGGCACATTTCTGACATATCAATGGACACAAATTTCGGGAACCCATGTAGTCCTGCAACAGGCAAATACTAGCCAAGCGTTTTTTGTGGCGCCCGATATCGAAGCGGATGAAACGCTGGTTTTCCGTTTGGGTGTATCAGCAGACAATAGTGCAGAAGCATTTGACAGCATTTCTATCTCGGTTTCTGCAATTAATCAAAAGCCAGTTGTGAATGCAGGGGCAAATCAATCAGTAGTATCTGCTGATACGGTTAAATTAATAGGGAGTGCTGAAGATACTGATGGGACTATTGTCAGTTCATCCTGGAGGCAAATTGAAGGGCCAGTGGTTGAATTTACAAGTTCTTCTAATTTCGAAGCAAGTTTTGTCGCGCCAGACGTAGGCAGCAGAACAAGTCTTATATTTGAATTCAATGCGATAGATAATGGAGGAGAAGAATCCTCTGCCAACGTAACTGTGGTTATCAGTCCCATTGATGGAAATCAACTGCCCAAAGTTAATGCCGGCGAAGATGCTTTCATTAATGAGCAGGTCACTTACACCCTTAGTGGTGAAGCAACAGATGAAGATGGTGAGATAACCAGTATCAGTTGGCAACAAACTAAAGGTAGTGCTGTAGTTATCAACAACGCTGACACATTAACCGCACAATTTGTTGCTCCTACCGTGGTCATTGAGGAGGTTTTGAATTTCACACTTAGCGCAGTAGATAATGAAGGTGAAGTTAACAGCGACTCAGTATCTCTTACCGTTATACCACTGAATGTTGCTCCAGTGGTTGACGCTGGACCTGACCAATCTGTGTTGTCAGCCCGAGCAGTAACCTTAAGTGCCACTGCATCGGATGATGACGGTAGCATCCAAACGTACAGTTGGACTCAACTTTCTGGTCCTCAGATAATTTCGCTGTTGAGTAGCGATGCGGCCATTAGTTCATTTGAATCGCCTGTTGTTTCCCAATCGGAAGTATACACCTTTCAGGTAACGGCATGGGATAATGAAGGTGCTTTCTCAAGCGATCAGGTATCAGTAACAGTTAACCCTAACATCAATAATGCGCCTCAGGTTGATGCCGGAAGCGATGAGGCGGTAGAAGAACAAATTACTGTTCAACTGAGCGGCACAGCATCCGACAGCGATGGCTTTATTGCATCTTATCAATGGTCACAGCAAGGGGGCTCACAATCAGTTACCATCAACGATAGTAACAGGGCACTAGCCAGTTTTTTCGCACCGGATATCATCACTGATGAAATTTACCGTTTCAGGTTGACCGTCACCGACGACGACGGCGCTACCTCTTCTGATACAGTTAATATTGAGATATCAGCAAAACCAAATGTATTGCCAACTGTTGATGCAGGTGAAGATATTTCTGTCATTGAAGGGGAAACAGTTAACCTTAACGGAACCGCAATCGATACCGACGGTACTATTCGACAAAAATTCTGGGGGCAGTTAACAGGTAATCAAGAGATTACATTAACAGGTGCCGAAACTGATAATGCCAGCTTTACTGCGCCAGAAGTAATTAGCGAAGAAGACTATATTTTCAGATTTGTGGCCTGGGATAATCAAGGAGAGCAGGCAAATGATACAGTCACTGTGACTGTTAACCCGGCGGCCAATATTCCGCCTACTTTAGAGCTTGGAGGCGACAGGAACCTAAATGAAAGTATGACACACTCCATAACCGCATCACCTCAGGATTCTGATGGCACCATAGTTTCTTACTTATGGGAACATGACATTCCATCACATATTCTTTTGCAGGGAACAGATACCGCGACAGTCAGCTTTACCGCACCTGACGTTGATGGTGAATCAACAGATATATCAAACGGTATGGTCGCACAAATGATATTAAAGCTTACTGTTACTGACAATGATGGCGCTACAGCAATTGACAAAATTTACGTTTTAATTGTTGACCCTGATATCGTTCCACCTGTAGCGAATGCCGGGCCAGATATTACTGTCAATGAAAATTCCGAAGTAACGATTGTTGGCACAGGTACTGATGCAGATGGTTTCATTGGTTTATATGTCTGGGGGTTGTTGTCATTATCAAATAGCAGTGCTGGACCGGTGGCAATGAAGACAAATAATGGTACGCTTACTTTCACCGCGCCAGAAGTATCAAAGCCAGAAACTATTAGGTTTAGATTTTCTGTGTCAGATAATGATTCCGCATGGGATGATGACGAAGTCACTGTCACCGTTTTACCCGTTCCCTGATTGGCTTTTGTTAAACAATGGACTTCGACCTTACGAAGTCCATTGATTACCGCTCGATTCAATATTTTATAATTTACAGTTCAACTTTTACAAAAAAATTCCAGAATAAACAAATGAGTAGAGTTGTCTCTTGGGTAAGTGAATCTAATCATTGTTCATTGAGGGGAACTCAAAAATCTGCGTCCATTTGCTATAGAAAGAAACTTCATTTGCGGCTCATTCACCCTTGTTTCTTCGACGTCATCCATGGCACACCGTCCATCACTACGTGAGGTGCATAACCTATCCGACAGTTTGTCGTTCATCCAGGCGGAGCAGGACGCATAAAAAGACTTTCTTCACCCTCTCACAATCTGTGAATTTTCACTTTCAAAATCGAAAAAGCAGTTTGCGCTTTCGCGAAAAAAACAAAATCACCCGGGCATGGAAAGTATAATTGTTATTTAAAACAAATGGTTACGAACTGGCATGCCCTTTGAATTAGCTTGGTTGCAGTAATACTAAACGAGGCGATCAGATGGATGTCGTTCTAGAAAAGAAAAAGTCATTTAAGCTCAGCTACCTGTCTTTGGGGGGGCTATTAGTCATAATATTTATTGTTACCTGGCTATCGGTTCGGCCAACGGCGTCAGCACGAGTGGATGCGGCAGATATTTGGGTAGGTCAGATTCAACAGGGTAATATGCAACAGTCCGTTTCTGGTTTCGGCACACTAAAGTCTAAAACCACTAGATTGCTGACTTCCTACAGCAATGCAACGGTTGACGAAATCTTGTTGAGACCTGGCTCGTTAGTTGAACCTGATAGTGTGATCTTGAAGCTGTTTGATCCCGAATTGGATCAAGCAGTTAAAAATGCACAACGCACCTTCAAGCAAAGTAAAAACCAGTATCTACAACTGGAAATCAATCAAAGGCGCGAGCTTTTGTCTGAAGAGTCTGCTTTGGAATTATTACGTTCTTCTTTAGAAAGTGCGCAACTTGAAGTGTCTGCGCAAAATAAGCTGATTGAACACGGCATTGTGTCGAACATCGATTACCAGCGCAGTTTGTTAGAAGAAAGGCAACTGACTCGTCGGTTAGAAATAGAACAAAAGCGGGTTGGTCAACTCGCCGAGCTCCACCAAGCGAATCTTACCATTGCGCATTCCAACATCCAGGCTCAGGAAGAGGCACTGGCCCTGGTGGAGCAAGCGCAAGAACGGTTAGTTGTTACAGCGGGCATTGCAGGGGTAATGCAGTCTCTATCCGTCGAAATTGGGCAAAGCGTTGCCGCTGGGCAGCAACTTGCATTAGTCGGCAGTATGGAAGAACTGTACGCGTTGATTACTATTCCTCAATCGAATATGCATCATGTAGAGATGAATCAAACGGTAAGCATCGACACCCGTTCCGGCATCATTGCAGGTTTCGTGAGTCGCATAGAGCCATTGGTGACCAACGGCAGTATTCAAGTGGAAGTCACCCTAGATGGCGATTTAACAGAAAACGCTCGCCCTGAATTGAACGTTGCAGGCAAGATATCTACCGGCACGTTAAAAAATGTCCTCTACGTGCAGAAACCTATCAATAGCAAGCCTGATTCGCAGGGTGTCCTGTATCGCCTCGACGAATTAGGTAAGACAGCTGTTGCAACCACACTTCACTATGGCGCAGAAACAACCGACACTATTCAGATTGTTTCCGGGGCCGCATTAAACCAGCGTTTTATTCTCTCGGATATGTCCCGCTGGAAAGATCATACGGCACTGAGCATAGTTCAATAAAACCTAGCGCATCAGTTGCGAAACAAAAGTTTAATTAAGGCTAAAAGACATGAAAAACAAAACGAGCAAACTAAAGTTAACCGATATCACCAAAAAATTTGTTACCAGTGAAATGGAAACCCATGCATTGCGAGGGATAAATTTAGAGATATTTGATGGGGACTACGTCTCAATTTCTGGTCCATCTGGATGCGGCAAATCAACTCTGTTAACCATTTTAGGAATGCTGGACTCTCCGTCTTCTGGTGAATACATTATCGCCGGCCATGATGTGAGCAACCTGTCGGTGAATGAAAGAGCAACCCTTCGAAATCAACACATAGGTTTCGTTTTTCAATCGTTTAACTTAATTGATGAGCTAAGTGTTTTTGATAATGTCGCGCTGCCTTTGCGCTATCTCCAGCAACCACTGTCCGATGCAGAAGTAGACACCAGGGTTAACGCTTGCCTGGAAAAAGTACAAATGAGCCATCGTTCACAACATAAACCCAATCAACTGTCTGGAGGGCAGCAGCAACGCATTGCCATTGCTCGAGCACTAGTGAACAACCCTGCTGTGTTGCTAGTTGACGAGCCAACCGGAAACCTGGATTCAAAAAATGGTGATGCAGTGATGAAAATGCTTTCTGACCTGAATAAGTCGGGTACCACAATTTGTATGGTTACCCACGATCCCCGTTATGCCGATATGGCTACCACCAAATTGCATCTGCTCGATGGCGTCATGGCGTCTGAAATAAATATGGAGATAGCGGTATGATTGGCAGCAAACGTTTTTTAGCACAAGAGTTTAAACTGGCGTATGCCAGTTTACTGAGATTGCCCAGTTTCAGCCTGACAGTTATTGCGACCTTAGCTCTCACGCTATCGGCACTGGCCGTTGTACTTAATATCAATTATTTAGTATTGACCAAACCCTTGCCTTATCCAGACGCCGATAATTTAATTGTGACGGATCAGAGTGAGACCATCAATGGTGAAACTCAATATGGTTTTCAGATCCTGTCAGCACAATTTCATATTTATCAAGATCAGACCTACATTGAGGAAATGGCCTTGATGCGAAACTTTGGTGGCAAGTTGAGAGACATCCCACTTGAGCCTTTTCTAGATGCGATTCAGGTCACACCAGAATACTTTTCCTTGCTTGGTATGCCTATGCTTCTGGGTCGTCACTTCGACCAGAAAGAAGGCATAAATGAGCAACAACGGGCTGTCATTCTGAGTTATGAGACCTGGCAGCAACATTTTAATGCTGATCCAGCTGTGGTGGATCAGCAAACACGGATAGGCAATGAGCCTTACAAGATTGTTGGCGTGGCTACGCCACAGTTCGAAGCGCCCGAAGTATTTGGTAATTTCACCATTCAGGCATGGGTTAGTTTTGACCAAGAGGTGTCAACCACGACCCATTGGGGATCCATTACCAGTGGCATAAATGGGATAGCTAAGCTCAAACCGGGTGTCACGCTGGAGCAAGCCAGTGCATCTTTGGGGCAACAAATAAACGCACTTTATCTTGGTCAGGAAGGGCAGGCACCTGACACCAGCATAGGTGGGCGCTTTATGCCTTTGAAAGAAAAAATCATTCGTGACAGCGATGAGATGGCATTCATTTTACTAGCGGGTGTTGTCACATTATTGTTTATAGCGGTGACAAATATCAGCAACCTGTTCTTTTCCCGTGCAGCCCAAAAGCAGAGGATCATGGCGATTCAGGCAGCGGTAGGCGCGCAACCGAGACACCTGTTTGTAGGCATGTTTAGTGAAGCGTTTATTTTAATTATTGCAGCCTGGATATTGGGTTTAGTGTTAGCCGGATGGACCTTGGTTTGGTTGCAGAGTGATCTTCAATTCGTTTTTCCACGAATGCAAAACCTTTCCCTAGATGCGGTCACTATTGCGCTCAGTGGTATCATAAGCGTGCTCATTGCCCTGGTCATGGCAAAGCTTGCAGTCAGACAGCTTAACTACGCTCAACTGATAGAAGATTTGCACGTTAGCGGCAAAGGGACAACGTCACAGATATCAAGCCGCACCCGAAACGTCTTAGTTGCAACGCAAGTTAGTTTGGCTACCCTTCTGCTTTTGGGGGCAACGGAGATATTGAGTCCTGTATATGAAAGACTCACTCAATCTGTCGGCTTTGATATTGAAGATGTTCATCATGTCAGGGTCGATACTGGTACTGTCGAAGAAGGTATATTTGAATACTCGCAGCAAACCAAACAAGCGTTAAAAAACGCACCAGAAATCGAGGACGCGGCGCGCACATTGGCTTCGCCATTGGTCATGGGGTGGGAAAATTACCTTTTTGATGCTGATAACAATATGATTGGTATTGTCAGCACGGGTATGTTCGATAGCAACGTTTTCTCCGTTATGGGACATAAATTGCTCGAAGGCAGAACCTTCACCGAAATTAGCCATGAAGATGCTATCCCGCAAGAAATTATCATCAGCGAATCATTAGCCAGACGACTCTTCGAGGGTGAGTCTGCAATTGGCAAGACCCTCCAGGCGGCGCAAAACGAGCCCTTAACAGTAGTAGGGGTGGTTGAAGACATATACGTCCCAGAAGGTGACAGAGAATACGCGCTGGAGCGATATTATACACCTTACCCGGGAGACAGACTGGACTTTTCTTTGAGACTGAATTCCACCCTGGAACGGGGAAAATTACTGGATATTCTCCAATCGGTTAATCCTAATTTTAGTATTTCCGCATTTTATACTTTGAGTTCGAGTATTGAAGCAAGACTGCGCCAAACAGAACTCATCGGTATTTTAACCTTATCTTTGGTAATACTCTCCTTAAGCCTGGCTGCAGCCGGTATTTATGGCGTACTGAGTTATACCGTGCAAATGCGCCGTTTTGAATTAGGCGTTCATTTGTCTGTTGGTGCTCACACGCACAAGTTGATTGCTATGGTTGTGAAACAAAGTATGGTTCCGGTTGTTATTGGTATTGCTATAGGGGTAGGGGGGGCATTCCTTTCACATATGTTAGGCTCGCAAATTTGGGTATATCAGTTGCAGGCTGATAGTTTAGCCTTTGTATTTGCGCTACCACTTATGGGGTTTATCGCAGCATTAGCTTGCTACTTGCCTGTTAAAAAGGTCATAAACGCTGACCCAATTAAGGCACTTCGCAATGAATAGATTTATACTGGCTACGGAATATCAGGGAAAAGGCGTCAAATGACGGCAAAAACAATTCTGGTGGTTGACGATAAAGCAGATGTACGGCTAAGCCTGCGGTTTCTGCTATCCAACCACAAATATGAGGTGTTAGAGAGCTGCTCCCTGGAAGAAGCCAGAAAGATGCTCACAACAGAAAATGTAGATTTAATTTTGCTTGATATGAACTATCAATTGGACACAACGTCCGGCGAAGAAGGTCTGTCTTTTCTTAAATCTTTAACACCGAATCAGCCTTCGGTTATCGCGATGACCGCTTGGTCTAGCGTTTCGCTCGCGGTCAAGGCGATGCAGCAGGGAGCTTGTGATTTCTTTGCTAAGCCCTGGGACAATAATGCCGTTGTGGAAATGGTGCAGAAACAACTGGCATTGTCAGAACTTGGCAACCGGAAACAAGATAGTGAACAAAGTGTCTTGAATGACGACGTGCAATGGCATTGTGAATCCATGCAAACTCTGCAAAGGCAAATAGCCCGGATCGCTAAGACCGACGCATCCGTGCTGCTGCGTGGAGAAAATGGCACAGGCAAGACAAGTATTGCTTACTACCTACATCAGGTTTCTGGTGTATCTGGGCCATTCGTTAGCGTCAATGTGGCCGCGATACCCGAGACACTCTTTGAAAGTGAATTGTTTGGTCACAAAAAAGGCGCATTTACAGATGCTAAAGAGCATCGAGAAGGACGATTTGAAGCTGCGGAAAATGGAACTTTGTTCCTTGATGAAGTAGGTAGCTTGGGTTTTGAGCAACAAGCCAAACTGTTGCGTGTGCTGGAATCCAATGAATTTGAACGGGTGGGTGAAAATCAAACGCGGATAGCAAACTGTCGCATAATTTGTGCCTCAAACGCGGATTTCGACGCGCTGCTAGATCAGGGTAAATTTCGTACCGATTTGTATTTCAGGATCAATCCTATTGAATTGATTATCCCGCCTTTGAGAGAACGGAAAGAAGACATACTGCCACTGGCTGGTCATTTTGCTCAGTTACACTGCAAGAAATACCAAATGCCAATCCCTGTTTTTTCTGAGAGTGCCAGGCAGGCGCTAAAAGACTATCATTGGCCCGGCAATGTGAGAGAACTGAGCCATTTTATTGCGCGGGCTGTCTTGATGTCAGAACAAGAAAAACTGGAAGCCAGCGACTTTGGCTTTAAAAATACGTCAACGCAAGACAAAGCGCCTATGTCGCTGATGACCTTGGAAGACGCCGAACGAAAATTGTTGAAAATGGCGATGGCGCAGTCAGATAACAATGTCGAGGAAGCTGCACTGTTGCTAGGCATAAGTAAAAGTGCCATATATCGAAGGCTGGATAAGTTTGACATCAAAGTAAAATAGGTAATTTTTTGACGAAGCAGCGACAACGCTCATTTGAAAAGCTATTTAACCATTTTTTTGGCGTGTCCCTGGCGCTGATCTTGGTCTTTCTGGCTGTTATCGCCTACCTCATCAACGCTTCAATACTTGCTATTATTACGGCCGTTTTGGCTGTAGTTGTGCCCTACTTTTTTTACGCTTCGCTCGTTAAGAATGCCATTAAAACTCCACTACAAGGGTTGTCTGCATCTTTGGAGGCCGTTCGCCATGAGGACTATTCGCTACGACCACACCCCAAGTTCAATTCAGGCGTATTTAAGTTATTGAGCGACGAGGTTCATTTGATTGCAGAGGATCTGAGAATTCGCAAACTGCACTACGATCAACAGGCTGTTTTGGTACTTAATCTCATCGAACAGTTAGCAACGCCCATTGCTGTGTTTGATCAGGATGGTCGCCTCAATCATGCCAATGATGCTTTTTCTATTTGGTGCAGTCGCCCATGGCGCCAGGCCAAACTGCTCTCAGCGGATTTATTGGGATTAGCCTATGATGGCAACAATAGCCACGTCAGCGTCAAAACTTCCTGGAAGATAAAAGACAAAGATACTGCTGCACAGTGGCAACTCAGACATAGTGGCTTTTCTATGTTGGGAGAATCATACGAGTTGGTGGTGTTGACCAATATTGAAAAAGTAGTGAATGAAACTGAGCGACTAGCATGGCAAAAAATGACCAGGGTACTCAGTCACGAAATTAACAATTCATTATCGCCAATTAAATCCCTTGCCCAGTCACTTGTAGAGGTTTTATCTCAACAAAGTGGAGATAAATCAGCCATTGAGGCATTGCAGGTTATTGCCTCCCGCAGTGACAGCCTGATGCAATTTGTAAATCGTTACGCCAGTTTAAACCAGCAGTTCGAGGTTAATATTGAACCACTGCAGTTATCGGGATTATTGGACAAGGTCACAGCACTGTTTGACCATAACGTCATAACACAAGGGGGTGACTTTATTGTCCGAGCCGATATCGTTTTACTGGAGCAGGTCCTTATTAATCTGATCAAAAATGCTATCGAAGCGAGCCCCCGCAACTCACCCGTTAATATAAGTGCAAGTCAAGATGATCAGATGACGGAAATTCTCATCGAAGATAACGGCTCGGGTATTGCCAATCCAGACAACCTGTTTGTACCTTTTTATACTACCAAGGACAAAGGGAAAGGGATTGGATTAGCGCTTAGTCGTAATATGGTAGAGCAACAAGGCGGCAGACTGACTTTACAAAATAAAGAGCACGAGCAGGGAGCGCAAGCGGTAATCAGGTTTGCAAAAGTAAGCGCGTAGCGGCAAATAACGGCATCCAGACAACCTGCTTCCTTAAGCAAACACCTTCCATGGTTATGCACTCAAACCTGATTTTGACGTTTCTGTTAACGCAATATTAAATTTGCCCAACGGGTAAAAAAATTCCTTGCTATAGCAAAAATGAGTGTGTAGTTTATTACTCATTACAATCATGGAAGAGTCCTTTTCGTTTGAGCATGATGGAAAATGCAAGTTTATCTTCAATCTTCGAACGCGTTTCTTTTTCTCATTTCCAGCGCAGGTTTTTATGTGGTGCCTCTGCGCTCAGGGATACACGACAGGTTTCCAGAATGCAGCTGTATCTGGCTATGGCTGGTCTGGATAATGCTGATAGCTTGGCGCAATTATTAGTTGCTGATATCCGCAGGTATGAGGCGGCAAGAGCTGTTTTATTGTCTGAAAAGCGCATCACAATCAAGAAATTGCTCGACGCACATAGCAAGCTTGAACTAGACCCCAGGCACTCGGGCAAACTCAGAAAGACAGAGACTTGGATAGGCGAAAGTCGCGAAACCGCTACGCACATAACGCCATCACCAGAAAAAGTTCAGCCCCTTCTGGAGGATTTCTTGAATTCACTTAATAGTAGAAAGAAGTTCTCGGTTGAAGAGGTGGTTAAGCACTACAGTCAATTCTTGGTTATTCACCCATTCAGGGATGGCAACGGCCGAATGTCTCGCATCCTTGTCGAATACATGCAAAAAGGGTCCGACTTAAAAAACCATTTGTCTCTTTTCAGGCTGGGCAACAGTATCAGCCGTTATCAAGATGCTGTGTTGTCGTTCGGTATCAAAAGTAATTTGGGCATGTCCTCACCTTATTGGCAAAGCATGATTGCCTGGAATGCCAAGTATGAAGTCAAAGCTGCGGCATTGTTGCAGGATCTTGCTCACCTTTTCAAAACAAAACTCACTCTGGCACCAATTGATGGCATTGATTTAAAGATTATTGACCTGCTGCTAAAACAGCCGATTGTTAACATTGGCTTGATCTGCCAAGCGCTAAACATTGATATCAACATCGCTAAAGACTCACTTTCAAAGTTAGTTGCTAACCACGTTTTGAAACCGTTCAGAACCAAACAGAACCCAAATGTTGAGCTTTTGGTATGTGTGGACGTTTGTCAATTTAGCATGAAGTTGGATGAGATTTTATTCGAAGACAAATAGTGAGTTTTAGTGTTCGTTGTCGTGACAACGAATAGAGGTTTGCTCTGAGCGTAAGCTCTTTGTTTTATTCTCGGGAGTAAAAAGTGCCGTAAAGGAAGTCAATGTAATAGATTGACAGTGGTTCATACGGTTTTTAGTTATAAAATAAACATGGAAAAAAATATGAAAACTTCTTTAAAAATGGCTGTCGCAGCTTGTGGGTTAGTGGGCAGCATCTCTTATAACTCAGGCGTTGATGTGGAATATCTTGAGGATGACGAATTGTTTGGACAGACGAGTGTTCAACAGGCATCTGGTTGGTCTTGGGGACTGTCTAGTGCTCAAGCAAATGAGCCTCCTCCTCGAGGAAGAGACCGCAATCCTGGTGGCTGTATAGGTTCTCTATCATGTGCTATCGATCAATCTAATGGTGACGACTACGCGCAAGAACAATATGAAGATTATTTGTGGGAACAATACGACAATTGTATGGCGGCAGCGCAAACGCCTCAGCAACAGCAAGCATGCGAGGATATTGTCGCAGGACTTTAGCTTTGCGCTAGATAGCCAAACTAGTATTGGCTAAATTGATTTAAGGCTCGCGATAGCGAGCCTTTACCCTTAAGACTTTTCAAAGATCCCTCAGTAAACGCATATGTTTTTAATCTTCAACAAGTAAAACGTCATTACGACGCAGTCAACCCTGCATGCAATGCCCGTTTATAAGCACCAATAGCAGGTATCAGGCCTACCAGGAAAGTCGCACCTATAACTATGCCAACAATGGATAGCAGGTCGAGTGAGAATATATTGCTGTCGATAAACAATCCGTAGGATCCGCTTAACCAACCACTTGCTAGTGTCAGTCCTGTGAAAATCAAAATAGTGGCCACTGCACAGGCAACCAGGCTCACGATCAAGGCTTCCAACTGAATCAGCATAAATATTGTAACTGGTCCTGCGCCTACCGCGCGCAATACGGCCAGCTCTCGATATCGCTCGCGCATGGACGCTAACATCATGGTACTCAGACCAAATAGGGATGACACAAGAATCAGTACAGAAATGACTCGCAATAAGTTCTCTACCATGCCTAACATTTGCCAGAGCTCCACCAGAGCCACTCCAGGTAAAATGGCTAACAGCGGCTCTCCCTTGTACTCGTTAATACTACGAAGTAATCTGAATGTCTGGATTTTAGAATTGAGACCCATCACAAAAGCAGTGATATTCTTTGTTTTGATTTCAGGTGTTTCACCAGATTCTATGGCTGCCTTGATTGCCCGAATTTGAGTGGGGCTCATATGCACGGCTTCAATCCCTGCCAGACTGACGTGGACGGTCTGATCTACGGGTGTGCCAGTAGGTGCTAATATGCCGGTTACTTTAAAAGGCGCGTTGTCATGATTGGCAAAACTCACATTACCCACGCCATGTGCAAGCACTAAACTATCACCCAGTTTATAGCCTAGCTTTCTTGCTACCTCGGCGCCCAATACTGTATCGAAAATACCGTTAAAAGCGTCGCCTTGTTGCAGGTTGAGAGGTCTCTTGTCACCATATCGAAAGTGCTCAAAATAATCATTTGTGGTGCCCATGACACGATAACCGCGATGGGAGTCGCCCAACGAAATTGGAATGGCCCATTTAGTTGCTTTATTGCCAGCGAATTCCTGATAACTTTGCCAACTTATGTTGTTAGTCGCGTTTCCCATTCTGAATACAGAATAAAGTAATAGGTTGAGTTGCCCTGTTCTGGCACCCACAATTAAGTCAGCGCCTGATACAGTGCGGCTGAAGCTCTCCTTCGCTTGTTCCCGCATGTGTTCAACACTGATAAGCAACCCAACACTGACAATCAACGACATAAGAGTAAGAAATACCGACATTTTTCGGTTCAGCAAGCTCTTTAGGGCGACTTCCCACATCATGATGACTGTCTCCCGGCAAGATTGAGCGAGCCGATACTCTGATGGCAGTCAAAGTATTGCCCCAACTGTTCGTCATGGCTGACAAAAATCAGTGTATTGTTTGTTTGATCACAGCATTCCATCAAAAGTGACATAAACCCATCCCGCGCATTGGCGTCCAATGCAGAGGTTGGCTCATCCACAATTAAAATTTCCGGTTCGTTAATCAATGCCCGTGCAATCGCGACGCGCTGTTGTTGACCTACACTGAGTTCATCCGCCCGTTTTGAAAGCAATAATTCACTGAGATGCAGTTGTTCGAAAAGCCGTTTTGTCCTGATGATAATATCCTCACCATGACTACCGGCAAAATGCGCTGCAACCCTAACGTTATCTAGCACACTGAGGTAAGCTATCAAGTTAAATTGCTGGAAAACTACACCGATATGTTTTGCTCTTATTTTGTCCCTTTTACGCGACGATAAGCGTGAGAAAGGCTGGTTTAGAATTTGTACTTCACCTTCAGACGGGGGAAGGGTACCTGAGAGCAAATTAAGTAGAGTGCTTTTCCCCGAGCCTGATTCTCCAAACAAAAATACCCGCTGTCCCGGTTTAACTTGCCACCTATCGATTTGCAAAAGATCTTCGTTGGAATTGGGATAAGCAAATTTTAAGTCGCGAATATCAATTGCTAGCTTATCGGGTGAAGCCGTCTGTGTCATAGAGTTTACTTTTGGTTGTGGAGGACGATTTTTCATATCTTACATTCATTAATGTTATGTTATATCATCGTGGTAGTTGCCGTACAGCAAAAATAATTTGATTAATGAGTACAGATACATGCACAACAACAAAATTAACCTAATGTTATTTAAGCGATTATTGCTAGTAACTTTTCTTCTGTTCCCTGCACTGATTTCTCCTGCAATGGCAAAGGATCCCGGTTCAAACTATCAGGAAATTGAATGGGTGTCTCTGATCCCCGAAGACGATTTGAAAATTTTGATGACTCCCCCTGATTACATTGGTCAAATTGAGGATGGCTCGTCCATGGATGTGCTGGGAGACAATGCTATCCCAGGGGCGGATCCAGAAGATGAGTATCAGCGTGCTCTCAGTTCAACCCGAATTATCGAATCATATGATGGAAAAAAAGTCAGAATTCCTGGTTTTATCGTGCCATTGGAAGTCACCGATGACCAATCTGTAACTGAGTTTTTCCTGGTTCCCTATTTTGGTGCCTGCTTGCATATGCCGCCGCCTCCGCCTAATCAAATGATCCACGTGAAGGTAGAGCAGGGGTTTCCTCTGGATAGTTTGTATGATGCGTTTTGGTTGGAAGGAACTTTGTCTGCACAAATTAACAGCAATGATCTTGGCACTGCGGCCTATGCGCTGTCGATGGACACCATGACTATTTATCAGGAGTAGACAAAATGTCTCTTAAAAAAGTATTCACAATGAAATTCAAACAGTTGGTTGGACTGCTGCTCTTGACGGTTTACTCGGCGACTACGCTAGCCTGCGATTTGCATGGTAGCGGGGGCTTCGGATTTGGCATGTATGGCCCGCAAAAGCACAATTGGGAAGTATCTCCGGTAGACACATCGCCTAAAATCAAATTGAAATTTCCCTTTGTTACCAAGATAAGTACGGCAGAATTGTCTGACATTGATATAGCTTATGAGCTGCCAATCGATGTGAAGGATGCACGGATTGATATTAAGTCGAGTACTCATCTGGAAGTAAAAAGTGAAAACTCGCTAACACTCCAAAAAGAAGGGGGGGCACACTCAATTCAAGTAGAAACTGAAGCAAAAGGTCAACATGTGCTGACTCTGCAGGTGAGTGCCATGCAGAACAACAAACCTATCAGTATGACCAGACGGATTTTTATCAGTGCGCAGCACCCGAAGCAAGGGTGAGGCGCGATGATCTCACCATAGGTGATTGAATCTTGACTGCCATTACCCTTTTTCAAGATCCAGATAGTTAGACCTTGAAGAGAACAGGGTCTTTTCCAGCGTGCTAGCCAGCAGTTCGGATTTGTCTTTATCTGCACAAATAAACTCTAATCTGGAATCGTCGCTCTCATCGAGTTCAAAACAATTGAGCACGCCGTCTGCATAGTTAAAAGCAAAGATCCCTTTAGTGGTAATAAAAACCGCTTTTAGTCTTTCGGCATCAACTGAAGACAAAACGTTCATCACAAGGTCAAAATCAAAACACTGTTCAGGTGGAAATGCCCATCCGCAGGAATAAAATCCTTGACCCTGATTAGTAACCCGCACTTTTCCGTCCGTCTGGAGCAGGCTTGGAACGTCAATTTGCGCTTTGCTTGAAGTATGTGCATGGTGATCGACAGGGGTGGGTTTGAAACCACTTTTCTCAGCAAGAATAGATGGGTCAATCTCTCCGTGTTGCGCAACATGCAACGGCGTGTCCTGTAGTCCCAACTTAGCAAGATAGCCCTGCAGTATTGTTAAGTGCCCCTCTCCATATTGATCTGATTTGGTTGCGACAATCTGGTCTGCAATGTGCAATTGCTCTTGAAAAGTATCATGTTCGCGGTACCTAGGGTCATCAACTTTGCGGGCGTCTACTAGAGTGATTGTTGCGCCAAGGGTTAACACATTCTTATAATGCTCTTCACTGAGGGACGTCAAAACTTCTGTTGCATGACCTAAACCCGTGGGTTCGATGAGCAAGCGATCTGGTTTTGCTCTGGCAAGTAACTGATTGAGCGCAATTTGCATAGGCAACCCGGAAGTACAGCACATGCAACCTCCAGGTACCTCGCGTACAAATACATCAGGGGAGCCCTCGCTGTTGAACATCTTTCCATCTATGCCAATTTCGCCAAATTCATTGACTAAAATTGCCCATTTTTCATGAGCTGGCTTTGCCTCTAGTAAATGCTGGATCATGGTGGTTTTGCCAGCACCTAAAAAGCCAGTAATGATATTTGTTGGTACGTGCAAAATTGGGGCTGAAAGCATAAAATTTCCATGTTCTGAGGTGTTGTTGAATGTGGTTATGATATAACATAGCAGGTATGAAAGTACTGATTTTTATTCTCATGATCTTGGGTTGTGTTGTGGTTGGATTACTCAGCGGACGATATGCGTCGGAAGTTGTAAATTATGCGAAATCCTATTGGCTAGAACCCAAAGCCTTTTATATCACCACTGATCCGGAACTATTAGAGTCAGTTGAAGCAAGTTCGTTTGATTCGATAGGTTGGAGTCAGTTACTCCCTGAGAGTGAAAAGCAGCTTTTGAGCTATTACCTGCCAGACGAATCCCTTGATTTTACAGAACAAATCAGGCGCTCCATTGAAGCCAGTTCAAGCGAAGAATACAGATCTGCAGCGTATTCAACCAATATTGTTGAAACTTTGCCAGGCAAAAGCATTGCTATTTCCGGGTTTATTGTACCAATTGTGTTGGGTGAGGGGCGAACAGTGCAAAGCTTCTTTTTGGTTCCTTATTTTGGGGCATGTATTCATTATCCACCACCGCCGCCAAATCAGATGATTTACGTCAGCACACCAAATAATTTCCCACTGCCTGATATGCATCAGGCCTATACTCTCAAAGGTGTCTTGAAGGAAGGATTGTACGAAGATTTACTGGGCACCTCTGCCTATCAACTCGACCTGATAAGTGTCACAACTTTCCAGGGCACTCCAGATGATTTTCGCCAGCACTGATCAATGTTTTTCAGCGTTGACCTGCATTGTAAGTCCGGAATGTAGTGCTGTACCAATTCTTTAACTTGCTCTATTCTCACCTTTAAAAAACTGACTCAGCTAATAAAGCGATCCCATGGTCCGGTGATGGCCAAGCTGGTGGTTGGGGAGTACAAATTCACGAACAGGGTTTTTCCGTCCGGTGAAAAGCAAGTGCCAGCGGGTTCCGTTTGTAGCCTGACTTGAGCAAAGTTGTATAAATTCCCCTCGGGCGTAATTCCTTTTAGGCGATTATTTACTTTATCTGTGTACTGGTCCTCACAAACAATAAGGTGCCCATTTGGAGCGACGACTATGTTGTCACCATAATTGAAGCTTTGTTCACCAGTGCTTTCTACAAAAAGGCTCAGCATACCAGGTTGTTTATTTTCGTTATCTGTACCTTCGTGTGGAGACGGAACATATCGCATGACTTGTCCAAGCTTTTTAGCGCCACCACTGGTGCAACAAAAATACAATTCGTCGTTACCCCAATGAATTCCCTCACCGCGGGCAAACAATGCTGCGCCTTCGGCGTGGCCCCTTTGTCTGAGGTCGTCTTTTGGGCTTTCAGGATCGTCGAGGTCGATCCACTCACAGTGTAATTTATCATTGAGGTCAATCTGTTTGTCTTGCCAGTTGCGGGTATCCAGGCCTGACTTGTCCATGACTTTGAGTGCTTGCAATTTTCCGCCCTCATGCAATTTCTCCGGGGTCTTGGGAATAAAGCGGTAAAGCAGACTATCTGATCGGTCTTCAGTCAAATAAACAATGCTTGTGCGAGGATCGACACAAGCTGCTTCATGGTTAAACCTGCCCATGGCTTTGAGTGGAACCGCTTTTGTCAGCTCGCTTGCGTTGGCCGGTATCTCAAACACATAACCGTGGTCTTTCCCCAGTGACTCAGAAGGCATAGCCACCGACTCTTCACAGGTAAGCCAGCTATTCCAGGGCGTGATACCCCCTGAACAATTACGAATAGTCCCTAATAAGGACATAAACTGTTTTTCTACCCGTTTACTTTTAACGTTGTAAACGATGTGGCTGGTTCCGCCTGGCAAAGGGCCTTTTTTGACGTCGCGGTCATAGGCTAAATCGTTAATTTTATTGGCCACGGAGGAGGGTGAAACTGGATAAGCGTTTGACGGTGAAAGCTCATGATTTCGAACCAACACCAGTCGTTCTTTGTCCAATGGTAAACACCCCATACCGTCCGCACGATCGGGTACTGGCAAGCCATCTGTCATCCCATCGCCCAACCGGGAAATGATTTCATATTCAAATCCCTCAGGCAGATCCAACAGACCATTTGGATCGGATTTGAGTGGTCCATAAGCTTTATGATCGGATAGCAATGCATTTGCTTTGCTTGTCGCCATGACATGACGGGAAAGGCCTGATAACGCAACAGCGAGTAAGCCTTGGTTAAAATGTCGTCTTGTTATCCGTGGTGCAACCATCATTTTTCCTACCTTGTCAGTCTTGCGTTTCTTGTACTCTGTTCATTAAGCGCCGTAATCGCGAGTTGCGGAAATGGCCAAAAGCAATGATTGAGGAACCCAACAATGTCAGCATGACTTCGCCAATTTCGCCGAGTAAATCATGACCCATCACGCTCGTACCGATTAAGATCATTAATCCGATAATACTGATGAAAATAACCGAGTAGTTGTGATGATGCATAAAGCCAATGACTAACGCTATAACACTCAGTGGCAGAATGCCAAATAAGATCCACTGATGGAAGGATTCATGATCCAACACCACTACAGCAAAAGATGGAAACAAAATAAGAAATATCGGTAACGCCAGGCAATGAAGCACGCAGACGAATGATAGGCTTATGGAGGCTTTGTCGGTAAATGATTGTATTTTCATAGTTGCGCTAAAAGCTGATACCTGTATTTGATGAAGTGATCTTGGTTGCGCCTTGACCACTGTCTGTTATCCACTCGACAGAGAGCGAAGCAAGACTCTGATAGGCTTTAAGAATAGGGAAGGTTATTCCCTCCAATTGTGATAAACATCGATATTCTATGCTCAGCTGAACATCACCATGACTTTCTTTTTCGTGCTCATGCTCGTGACCATGTCCATGGTGTTCTTCATGTTCATCAGAAGGAAGGGTTAAATTCTTGGAGACAAACTCGCAATTGGGTTGAAGACTCACGAATTTTTCTGGCGACTTCGTGAGTGCCTTAAATTGTTTAATTGTATTCTTTTGCTGTTGCGTTTCTGGTGCATGTTCGAAGCCAAGAACATCAGCAGCTGGCAAAATTAATTCAATCACCCATTGATTATTTTGCTGAGCAATTAAGACCTGACCTTGTCCATGTGAATGGACTTCTGCATGCAGTGTGGCACTGAAGCTCAGGCACATCAGTAGTGAGGTTAATGCGTGGCGAGACATCATTGTCGACCTTATCGTGGTTAGTGATATGTTATAATGTAACATTTATCAATTTTACTCAAGTTGAGTTTGCAGAAATTTGTTTGATAGGAAAATCAGGATTAAATGGGTGATCACGCTTTGTTTCCAGTAAAACTCAGGTTAAACAAGCAAATTTGTACCCACCCAAAAGTTTGAATCTGTTGGTGTATATACGCTCCTCCTACTTGTTATGGGATATCTGTGCACAGACCTGAGAAATCTTTCAACCAGATCAATTATTCCATCCCAATGACTAGATGAGTAAAACTTAATTGATTGATAAATAAAGTGTTGTTAGTTGAATGCCGACTTGTTGCAGTATGGATTTTTACTAACTCACCGGCTGCTAACCAATTATCTTTCCTTTAGCTAACCTAATGTCTTGATGTACGCTGTCGGCGTTAATCCTGTATGCTTCTTAAAGACTGCGTTAAAAGATGACTTTGAATTAAATCCACTTGAGAAAGCCACATCTAGTACGTTTGCCTTGCTGTGCTTGGTATGAGTAAGGTTTTGTTTAAAATGTTCAACACGCAATTGATTGATGAAATCATTGAAGCTCAGATTTCCCCCCCGATTAACAGCCCACGAAATGTCTTTTTCGTTCAGTCCAATTTGCTCTGAAATATCTCGAACCGTTAATCTGGGTATCAAATACAATTGATTGTTAAGCACATGCTGTTTGACTTCCAAAAATATCTGAAGCGCATTCTCACTGTTCAGCATTTTGGGAGCATCGGTTAGCGTCTCCCAATCAGGAAAAACCTTATTGTGATAGATCAATTGCTTGAGCAGGAAGGCTACGAGGAGTATTGAAATCAAGTTTCCAATCATTTGCCATACACTGTTTAACGCGGGGCCAAGTTCGATTTGCAGGTTAAGCCTGACCAAATCAAGAACCACAGTCATCAGGAATATCCATAGTACCCAGAAAACCCAACGAATTTCATGCGTGTAGGCGTCGCTTGTTTGTTGCACTAGTGCAAAATGATAACGACGACTAAGAAGTAGTGCGAAAAGCAGATAAATCAGTTGCGACAGGCTACCCAAAAATATCAACCATTGTGTATGATGAACAAAGGGCAAGCTTATCAATGTCGGCAGCGCGTGAAGTGCGATTTTGTATATCGGCGGGGGCTTGCGCAGCAGACTGTGTAAAAATAGATAGTAACCCGGGCCTAACGCAAACATCATTGAAACTGCATAGGGCGCATCAAAAAGCTGCAATGCGTTTTGAGCATAGTCAAGCAACAAGCCGGATGCGCTTATCAACATCAACAAACGAAAACCCGACAGACGCGAGCCTTTTGTCACATAAATAGCCACTATGCAAAGAGTTGCTAACATGAGACTGACAGTTTGATGCATCATAATAATTGCCATTCCCTTAGCTTCATCTCTGCAAATCGAATCAATGTTCGGGTCAGACGGGTATCTTTTGCTACTTGCATCAGAGACTGCCTTTGCTTTTGATCAATCCATTGTCCTTTTAACATGAGACCTTCAATGTCTTCTAAGTGTTTTAAATCATCGAGAGGGTTTGCCGTCAACAAAATTAGGTTCGCTCCAAAACCAGGTCTGATCTGCCCGAGATTCTTAAATCCGATAATCCTAGCATTTTCGGTTGCCGTCTGCAGGACCTCATAATTAGTCAGCCCAGCCTGTTTGAGCAACTGGAGCTCCTGGTGTAATGCCTTACCCGGTATCAAACCGAACCCACCTGAATCAGATCCCGCTAATAAGGGCACACCTTCTTCATGCAATATTTTTGTCGCACTTAGGAAAAATCTAGTGCGAGGCAGTTCATAGGGAGTTGGATCCATATTCGACCAATAGGCTATCGATCCTTGTTCTGAGAGTGTAACCATAGGATTTACCATGTCGCTATTATTTTGTTGCAGATAACGTCCTTGAGTCAGCGCAATGTCTACTAAACGCCTGTGCGCTATCAGGGTTGGCGTGACTGCTTCGCCAGATGCGAACAATAACCTGGCAGTTTCGCGCATGTCTGTCGCATTCATGGAATCTCGCAGTGCATGCCAGGCAATCGTCTCTATGTGTTCAAAGCTGGTAAAACCTTGCCCTAAACTGGATGTCCACGACAGCTCGAAAGGTTGTTGAACTGGTATTCCTGAATGTCGATTACCCTCTGGCGTATGTCCTGTCAGGCTCATACCCAGACGACTGGCTGTATTTTTAATCTCTTCAAATATTTCTGGGTGAAGGTTCGAATAAACTTTAATGTGATCAAAACCTGCGTGATATTGTGCTTCAACTGAGGCTTTGGCGTCTTCCGGCGTATGCACAATTTGTTGCAGTACGTTGTGGTTTGGGCCGGGGCTGTTTAAAACAGGCCCAGTTGTGATAAAGGACGGAGCCAAAATCTGCCGGTTTTCTATGGCCTTTTCCAGCCTTAAGTGGAAGGGAAATCCACTCATATTTCTGATATTTGTTACGCCATAATACACGTTGGCAGCAAGCTCAGCTTCATCAAAAATGTGAACGTGGACATCAGTCAAACCAGGCATCAGATATTGTCCTTTGCCGTCAATTTTACGCATTTTCTTTAATGTTATGTGGTTGGCAATCTGCTCGGTAGGAAAGACATCGACTATTACCCCATGCTCTACAACAACCGCATGGTCATATAACACTGGGGACTGCTCATCGGTCATTGGTATTAGATTTATATTGTGAATTAACCAGGAGCGGTTTTCAGTGCCGTTTAAACGCTGAGCGTCGGGAAGAGCGATTACGATAAATAATACCCATGCGCCATACAGAAAGGATGCGGCGGAAAGTAGCCTGAGCAGGTTTTTCAGTCTCATGACAAATACGTCTCTATTAAGTTGTTTTATCTGCGACGACCTTATCCTTAACAATGAATTCTTACGTCCAGTATTCCGATTCTGCACGTCCACTTCCCTGATTCCGGCCGATCAAACATCTTTTTGTCATTAATGTTAGGCCACGTTCGCTTCACATTGGGTGAAGTTAGCCTTGACGAAAACTAAGTCGCTAATTACAGGAAAACCAAATTTCGGACAACTTTTCCTAGCGGAACCTCTTAGCTTTTAACTAAAAACCTGATTTTACTATTTGGAGAAAACGATGAAACCTCATAATTTGGTGCCAGTTACGGCGCTCGTTCTGGGATTAATACTTTTGACTGGATGTGGTTCCAGCTCGGATAATGCAAAAGTGACACCGCAGCCACAACCGCCTGCATCAAAGGGTTTTCAAGCACTTATTGACGAAACTGTAGGAGAAGATATTCCTGGGCTAATTTTACGCGTTGAAGGTCCTGGTACAGACTTTTTGGGGGCAGCTGGACTTGCCGACATCCAAAACGTGCAGCCCATGCAGGTATATCACCAAATGCCTACGGGTAGCGCGGGTAAAAAAGCAACAGCATTGCTTGTCGCGATGCTGCACCTAGAGGGCTTACTCAATATTGACTCATTGATATCAATCTGGTTGCCTGAAAGTATATTGGACAATATCCCTTACAGTGATCAAATCACCATAAGACAGCTACTAAATCACACAGCTGGTATACATGACTATTTGGATGAAGACACATCCGCAGAATGGTTTGAATCAGGTATCGACAGCATTGGTCAACTTAAAACCGATATCGATGCCTTGCAGTTTATCTATAATAAGCCGGCTTATTTTGCCCCCGGAGAAGGCGTGAAGTATTCAAATTCAGGTTATCTGCTTGTTGGATTGATTCTTGATGCTGTGCTGGGTGAACATCACCACAATGCGTTACGTAACCGTGTGCTTATTCCACTTGGATTGAATGATACCTATTACAGTGGTCTCGAGAATGAACTCGGCTCATCTATTTCAGGTTATATTCTGGAGGACGGTGAAATGGTGAATACAAAAGCCTTTTATGAAAGTGTGGGCGTTGCTGATGCGCCGTTGGTCTCGACAGTGAGCGATTTGACATCCTTATTGCGCGCTATCCTAACGAATGAAAGCGCTGTAACAGATGAAATGCGCGATATTCTTATCGGCCAAGAAAGCATCGTCAATACGCCCTATGGCTTTGACTTTGGTTTGGGGTTGTTCAAAGAGATTATTAATGGTGGTGTTGTATATCATCATGGCGGTGACGAAGCCGGTTACAAAATTAGCAATCTATACAGTGTTGATACAGATACTGCTATTACCTTGTTTGCCAATTGCAATGGCTACAATGCATGTATTCAGAAAGCGGATGCATTAATGCAACAACTACTGGTGAAGGTGCTACTCTAACTTCAACGCTATGAAGATGCTAAATAAGCCACATAAGCAAGGAAAGATTTGTGGCTTGTCAAGCATATAGATAACAGGAAAGTAGGCGCATCTAGCACAACACTTATTGTGCACATTCCCATCGAGGTGTATTTCACTATGAATTAACTTCCAAACTTTACTCTGATACCTGCGTTGGCAATAAACCCGTCATTACGAGACCAGATATCAGTAGTCCATTGCCCTCCAGGCGCTCGGGAAGGCAACAATAATGGATGTTCATCAGTCTGGCGGACATCCAGCAAGTTCTCTAAATTGATAAACCAACTAACCCTACCGATGGTAATTTCCCCTAGTAAACCGAGATGCCAATAAGGATCGGATTCATCAGTGAAGGGATTGTCGTTCAGACGCTGCGTGCCGGTATAGTATGCTTCAAAGCCAACTCTGAAGTTGCCGTGCTGTTCCCACATTGCTACCAGACCCGCTGAGTGTCGCGGCGTTAGCGCAATTTTTCTTCGACTTTGTTCGTCCGGAGATTCTTCTGTCGCATCCAGGTACAAGTAACTAGCAGTCAGTTTGATATCCTTCCAAAAGTAACGGAGAAGCACCTCTGAGCCGCGTATTTTACTGTCTCCGTCAGCATTAACCAGCCTCACGGCGTCTAAACCCATATTGGTATCAGAAGAAAAGGCTTCCAATTCTGTGACATTATCAACGTTGGAGCTGAACAGAGTCAGGCTGGTTTCAACCTGCTCGAAGGTATAAGTAAAATCCAGTGATGCTGTGTCAGCTTGTTCCTCTCGCAAATTTTCGATTTTTTCCAATCTGGATAATCCGGTGGCTTCAATTTCTTCCACGAAAGGGGTAGGAGCAAAATAGCCTTTACCGTAAGACCCTCTGATAGTCAGGTCTCCAGGTTGGTAAAGTAAGGACACCCTGGGACTGAATTGCGTGCCGAAATCACTATGATCATCCAGGCGTGCGCTGACAGACGTGGTAATTTCGTCGGTAAATTCGTAGTCAAGCTGACCAAACAAGCCAGGAACTTCGTAAGAATAATTGAATTCCGGGAAGGTGGCGGAGTCAAAGATGTCCGATTGATAGGCAAGGCCGATGAGCCAGTCACTGTCTTCGGTATACCCGGAGAGGCTGCTTTCGAGAAGGTAGCTGTCATGTTGGTCATCTTCTGTGACATCGCCAAATTGATGGGTATGATCCTGCACCATTGCTGATGCTCGGGCATTAAAGGTAAGGGTATCAGACACTGGCATATTGAAGACTAAACCGCCATCTAGTCTTTGCGAGTCTTGGGTTTGACTGAAAAATGTTCCGTCAGCCACAGTCCGGCCTGGCAAGGTTCCACCTTCTCGCTGTTCTGTCATAAAACCGAAGGTTGTGTAGAGGGTTTGTCCCTTGTCGCCTTCCCAAAATAAGCGTGGGCGTGCGGTGTACCTTTCATATCCGGCCAGATCAATCCAACCATCATTATCAATGTCTTGTGTACTTTGCCTGTGTGCCCCGGCAGTGAGAGACCCTTTTAAATCGTCAGAAATGGGGGCTTCAAAGTAAGTCGTCAAATCTTGCCCGTCACGGGTAGTGAGATTCAGCAGGCTTTCACCACTGAATGAATCGCCGGGCTTTCTGGATACGAGGTTAATAACCCCGCCAAGTGCTGAACCACCGTATAGAGAAGATGCTGAACCTTTGATTATTTCGACTCTTCCCAGGTCCGTAGGGGGAATTTGCAGCAAGCCTATTGACGCCGCCTGATTGCCATATAGTGGTAACCCATCCGCCAGCAATTGTGTATAACGCCCGTAAAGACCCTGTAACCTGATGTTTGCACTACCCAAAGCAGGTGAGGTTGTTTGCATCCGCACACCGCCAGTTTCCGCTACCAACATCGAGATATTACCTGGTCTCATCGCTGCTTTTTCTTCAATTTCTTCACGGACGATGAGCTCTACGCGTATTGGCTGATCACCTGCAAGACGACCCGAACGGGTTGCCTGAACTACAATATTTTCCACTTGTTCTTCATCATGATCGTGTTCATGTTCATCTTCTTCATGTGCATGTTCTTCCTGATGATTTTGTGATTGTGCTTCACTGGCAAAGCTCGACTTGCTGAACGCAGATGAAGAAGATGCTTGAGAAGTAACAGAGGTTGTCTCAGTGGTATCGTGGGTCAATCGACTCAGTGCGTCGGCGTGACCAGTCAGGAGAAAATTTGTCGCTGCAGCAAACAGTATTACAAGTGGAAATCGCGTCAATGATATACCCATAAAAAAACAGTGAAGAAAGGGCGCGTATTACAACATAATCACATCGCCAGATCTGCACATTACACTACTAAAGTAGTCATATTTGGGTAATTTTTGCTCATCAGACTATGTCAAGTGCTATTCCCTTTACTGACTGCCAGCAGCGCGTAAACATTTTGCAATCGACTCGCTGTTTTCCGGCCAGTCTAAGTAGCGAACTAAATTGAAATGTCTTAGTTAGCTTGAGCCGAAATTATAAGGTATGCATGTTATTCGGCTTGCTTTGTCAGATGTAGCAGGAAGCTGTGCCTTCAATCAGAGCACGTTGGTGTTCAATAGTATCCACCAAGAACTCGCGGCATGCTCGCACCCGGGCCGTGTCTCTCAGATCTTTATGACTTAACACCCATACACTCCAGTCAGATGGCGTGACTGGTATATCAACACGGCGCAACCTGGGGTCTGCGTCAGCGACATAACATGGCATTCTGGCCAGGCCAAGGTGGTTTCTGGTGGCTTCCATCATGGTCATTACCTCACTGACGCGAAGTACTATTTTAGATTTTGGGAAATGTTTGGTAACCCATTCTGGGCAGGACCGTTCGTGTGACCATAATATCAGATTTGGGTTCTTCTGCTGTTGAGTCAGATAGGTTTCGCTGCCATAAATACCATGGCCCAGGGGGACAACTTTGCGACCTATAAGATGTTCTGGTGGCTTTGGGCTGATACGTAAAGCAATATCCGCTTCGCGACTACCGAGATCAACCAGGCCGGTTGATGAAATCAGCTCCAGTTCCACTGCCGGGTATTTGTCTGTGAATTTGTGTATATACGGAGTGATTAACCGGCTCAATAAATCATAGGAAGAAGCCAGTTTAAGTGGGCCGCTTAACTGAGCATCCATGCCAAACACTTCGCGGTCTGCATCATGAACATGCTCTTCGATATCAATTGCATGAGGAATCAAATTTTCCCCCACCTGGGTCAGTGAGTAACCTCCAGGAGTCCGATCAAATAAACGGCTACCAAGTTGTTCTTCGAGTGCGGCAATTCGGCGGGCAACAGTAGTGTGTTTAACATTGAGTTCTCTACCAGCGCCACTCACTGAATTGTTTCTGGCAAGGGCCAAAAAAAAACGTAAATCATCCCAATTCATCTATGCCCCTTGTCCATCAATTTACCTATTAAGATTGAGTATAATTTAGCATGTGCATAAATGCACAATTCAAGTTCAATAATAACTATTTATGAGTGTATTTGCACTGGTTAAGATGCAGTCATTCTTCAACAGCACGAACAGATTGCATTGAAGGAGATCACCTTAAATCAACTTAAATAGGAGAAAGACAATGCCACACATCCGCATCACAGCTCAGCAAGATACATTTGATACAGCCACAAAAAACAAGTTTGTACAGGAAATAACAGACGCCGTGCTGGCCTCTGAAAATGCAAATCCCAATGATCCAGCAGCACAATCTTTGGCCTGGACTTACTTTAAAGAATTGCCAAAAGGAAGCCTGTATATCGGCAAAAAAATCATTGATAAACCTCCTGTTGTTATTCAGGTCAGTACACCGCAAGGTGCTCTCGACCAGTCTGGTCGGAGAGAAATGGAAAAGCGCGTTAATGACATCGTTAGCGACTTCGTCGGCACCTTTGATGATCGTCTTAATCACTGGCTGTTGATGGACGAAATTCCCGAAGGCGGGTGGGCAAGTGCAGGCATGGTGTTTAGTCTGGACGACGTTAAAACCGCGATGAACATTCCAAAATAACGGTGTTTTTTACCCTGCTCTCATATTGGAGCGGGGTAAATTGTTTGAACAGTTGTTTCACTAAATTGCGTGAAATTGAGAGGGAGCAAACACATGAACAAAAATATTGTGATAACAGGAGCCAACAGGGGAATAGGCCTGGCGCTAGCAAAGCAATATGCCAGTGTAGGGGAAAACGTATATGCCATATGTCGGACCCGGTCGGAAGCATTGGATCTGATTACAGATATACAGGTTATTGACAGTATTGATGTGACCAATGGTCACGATCTAGGAAGGTTAACCCATGCGATGAAAGGGGTGAACATCGATGTGTTGATAAACAATGCCGGCATTTTGAGTGAGGAAGCGCTAGGCAATATCGACGTGGAGCGTTTGAAAAAGCAATTTGAGGTTAACGCTATTGGTTCACTAATGACTACAGAAGCTCTGCTCAATAATTTGCAGGCCGGAGGGAAGATCATCTTGATTAGCAGTCGTATGGGGTCGATTTCGGACAATGGTTCTGGCGGTTCTTACGGGTATCGTATGTCAAAAGCGGCCTTGAACAGTGCAGGGAAGTCTTTGGCTATTGATCTGAAGCCTCGACATATTGCTCTCGGTATTTTACATCCTGGGTTTGTACAAACTGCTCTGGTTGACCATCAAGGTGAATTGACTGCCGACCAATCAGCGTCGCAGCTAATTGAACGGATTGAAGAACTGACGCTCAAGACCAGCGGTACGTTCAGACATACAAATGGTGAATCCCTGCCCTGGTAAAACAAACACATAAAACAGACACAACAATAATCGGAGATAGTTATGAACAATTTTATTCTAGTACATGGTGCATGGGGTGGGGCATGGGAATTTGAAAAAGTGGTAAGAGCATTAACCAAGCTTGGCAATAAAGTGACTGCGGTAGATTTGCCCGGTCATGGAAATAACCTGCAGCGGTTGTCTGATGTGACTATGCAAGCCTACGTAAACGAAGTAGTGGGCGTGATCAACAAGCAACAGGAAAACGTTGTATTGGTGGGGCATTCCCTTGCAGGGGCTGTGATAGCACAGGTCGCTGAACTTGTGCCAGACAATATTGACCGTTTAATTTTCGTCGCTGCCATTTTGCCTGAGAACGGGCAGAGTGCATTAACTTTAATGCAAAGTGATGAAAATGGGTTGTTGCCTCATGTTATCTTCTCTGACGATCAGAGCAGCGCAACGGTCGCTCCTGACACAGTCAGAAGTTTGTTGTTAAACGATGTAACTGATGAACACAGATTAAAGAATTTAGTACCTAATTTTCTGTTTTCTCAGGCCACCGAGCCTTTTCTGGCTGAGGCGAAGCTGACTGAGGAGAGGTTCGGCAAGGTAGCTAAATATTACATTCGTGCGGGTAAAGACAAAGTGCTGTCTCCAGCGTTACAGGATGAAATGTTGAACAGCTGGGAAGTGGATGGGCTCAGTCACATGGAATCTGGGCATTTCCCATTAATTTCTGAACCAGATGCGCTAATTTCGATTCTGATAGAAGCGACTAGTTAGCTAGAAATAGGCTTAGAAGTAAAACAAGACTAGTGGCCGTTTGCCACTGGTTTATTTACAATTAAACAACCTGTAATAGCAATAGAGTTGTGAGCGTGGATTTGTGAGAGCGCGTGAATTCCTTTCGTTATCATGAGTGACTAATTGACGACCCAGCGAATTTTCTCTTAATTCTAAAATCGATACGACACTCTCAACGATACTGCATCTCCTGAGCCTAAATCTGTGCCATTTTCCACATAATCGGTATTGATGTAGTTAGCCATAAATTTAAGATCCTTGTTCAGAATATAGTTCAGACCCACTGACATAATCTTGGTGTCAGTGTTTTCTTCGAGTAATTTTAACTGGCTATAACGTAGGGTAGCCTCCCAGTCATTTTTGGTTTTAACGCTGCCGAGGGTTCCATTTTTATACTTGCGATTCTTACCTGAAAACAGATAACTTACCTGATAGTAGCCTCCTTCATATTCGTAATCACTGCCATCTAGTGCAGTGACTTTTGACTGTTGCCATTCAGCCATATTGACCAGCCCATTGTGCTGCCACAGAAATTCCATGCCTGTCTGAGACAGGCTGTCAGCATCTATTTCGATACCTTCTATAAGCGAGTCTGCGGTATTCACTTCCATTTTTTCATTTATCCGGAAAGTTTCGCCATGCAGACTACGCTCGCTGAACGCTGCTCCAAGATGCACTAAGTTTTTACCTTGTTGCCAGGGTGTCCAGGTTAGCCTGCCGGTGACAGCATTACCTTTTTCAGCATTGTCATCTTGAAAATAACCTATTTGCCAATTCACTGGTCCTTGATTGCCTGAGAGGTTAATGCCTAGTGAACGCGAGGGTGATATTGCTCTGCTCATCATGCTACGTTCAATTAGAGGCAGGCTTCCAGTGCTCATCAATCTCTCTAAACCGAAGGGTTCTTTTTGTTTGCCAAGTGTGATGTTGGCGAAATCAAAACCGGTGTATCTGATATAGGCATCATTTATCTCAACACTATCATCTGCATCAAACTTGAGTTTAACTAACCAATCTGGCGTAAGATCAGACTCGACGCCAAATCTCAGACGTCGCAATTCGAATTTGTCATCACCTTCATCTTCTCTTTCTAAAAACAACCCGTCAAAGCTGTCATAATCCAGAAAAATACTGCCGCTGAAGTCCAAAGTTGGGTATTCCTCAGCCTGAACGCCAAGACAGGGCAGCAATGAAAAAACACATACTAATTTAGTGAAAGTTATCTTCATTACACTACTTCCGTGCTCGTTTTTGCCGCAAATTCTCCGGCTTGATCTGCCGGTGATGAGGGTAAGTACTTTACGTTAATTTCTGCAGTATCCTTTAAAAAATCAATGTGAATGATGTCTGTATCAATTACGTTCAGTCCTGTCCTGTTGCGCAAGTCTTCTAATAAGCGTGCCCGGTTTTCTGGTTTGATATTTTCGATGCGTTCATATGACAGTCGCTGAACCAGATATCTGCTGCGCAAAAAGCGGGTATCAACGATAAATGCAATCAAACAAATTAAGCCATTTAACATGAGCAACTCTGGAATGCGTAAGCTGCTGACCGCAGTTAGCAAGGCAATTGCCGTAACCAGAAACAGATATGTCATTTCTTTGATTGAAATGGCGTCTGTTCGATAGCGTAACATAGTAAAAACAGCAAATAAGCCAAACGCAAACTCCATCGACATATCCACACCATGCAATAAATTGGTGATGATAAAAATGCCTACACCGAAGAGCAAAAAAGATCCGGCCACATTGTAATTTTTGTTAAGACGGTGGTAACAGCCATAACACAAAATGGAAATGGAAATAATGTTAACAATGAGTTTCAAAATAAAGGGTAAGGTTAGTTCGGTCATATTAGTTACTCAGATTAATGGCGTGACGAGTGGATAAGGCAAACTTTTCCACCTGGCTTAACACGGCCTTAAATTGATTGGTTTTGATGGCGTTTTTGTAAAGCAACGCACAACCAATACAATATTTGCTAAATGAGGCAGGGAAGATCTGGTTTTTAGACATTAATTGGAAAAAAGGAGACATTTTCGATCGTTTACGTTGTTTTAACTCTGCGATAAAAAAACCGGGTAAGCGAACTTTGTGATCTGACTTTTCCAGTTGATACCAAAGATTAAAATCAAGGGTTAACCGCTCTGCACTGGCCTCATTGGCCAGGGCAATCCGTTGATAACCACTATGCTGACTGATTGATAAATCTTCGAATGCTGTCCCCATCTCCTGAAAAATGAAGTTATTACAACTTTCCTCACGATCTTCCGTGCCAGTGCAGTTAATTCGGGATTTAATCGTTCGTTTTTGATTGTTCTTGAATTTGACTTCGAGAAACTTTGTCTCGGTATCAAGATAGGTTCTTTGGCGAACTTTGAACCGATTGAGTTTTCCATTGTGGTGATCCCGATAAAAACGCATGTTTTCGGTATCAAAATATTGATTGTAGTATCGGGAAATCCGATTTCCGTCTATCTCTAACACGCTGTAGTGGGTTTTAAGCTGTGTTAACAATGAAGGCATAAATGCAATGGGCAGCATGAATTTCACGTCTACTCTGTCCATTAAATTTGCCTTATCGAGATCGGCCAATTGATGGCTTGGCAATTGGTAGAGCGCGTTGATTAGCTCTAGATCATAAGACTCACACTCTTCAAATTTGGGATGTTCAACGCCCAAAAAATGCTTTTCAGGGGCAATATCTAGAGCATGGGTATTTTCATTAAACATTGTTGCTGTCTCTGTAATTGTAATACTAACGCTTGGGGATGCTGGCTCAATAAAATGTTGAGCCAGCCATACAAAATCTAATTGGAACCGCTTTAAACTTTGTTAATCCTTTGGATTAGCCTGAAACTTTTAGTTTCCGCAGAATCCATTGCCATTGCCTGCAGATGGAATTTCACCGTTCAGTTGTTGACGCATATTGGCAACCCTGTAGTCAATAAATGACGTCAGGCCATAGTAGCGGTCAACACTGTTATTTTGATTTTGTTGGAATTCCGTGTAGGAAAAGAAAGCAGTGGGATCATTGGCAACGTGCTCACCAATTAGATTTGCAATTTCAGCTACTCTTGCCGCAAATTCACTGCTGGACAATGGTCCATCAATTAACTGGTTAAGATATTCGTGATAGGTGTCCAGATTATCAGAGTTAGCAAACACCTGGGCAATCAGAGGGCGCTCGGACAGACGACCGCTGGTGGGTTCATCTATATACAGTTCACGAATATCAACCCGGTTGCAGTCTCGATTAAAGGTACCGAAGGATTCATTCAGATCCCAGGGCAGCATAGAGAACACCCCATCCTGCTCGTATATATAATAATTGTGGGCGAGGGCACCGTGGTAACTGTCCAGGTTTGACAATGCCACGCTGACGGCCAGGTAACGCATTACAGAGTCCTGGTCGATGACGCTCTCACCTTCCCCAAATTCCATCTGATAAACAAAGTTCATAAATGCGCCGTTATCAGAAGTCTCTTCATTGGTTTTTAGTTCGACTTCACTATAGCTGGCAAAGTCGTCATCTATCCATTGAAGATCACTTCCAACGCCATCTGGTTTGTAAAGGTCTCCCTCAGCGTTGCTGAAGTGCTTTTCGATAAAATCACCGTTAACGAATTCAACTAGTAGATACAAACCTTTTAATTCGCCGTTCACGTAGACATTCACATAGCTATGCTCAGGGGTGGCAACACCCATTTCTTCGAGTAGTTCATAGGCAATGTACTCACGCATATAAGACGGATCATTGAACATGTTGTTGAGTACAAACTTCTTCATTCCCAGCAACTTCTGGCCATCTACGTATTCGTTGACATCTATATTAAAACTGAAGCGTTCCCCGCCTGATTGGGCAACTGAGTTGAGACTGGAATTACCTTTGGTTCTGATAGCCACTTCGTCCAGCGTAACGCCTTTGTATGTGACAGAGGTTAAGTGATACTCCTCATCAAGGGCGTTATCCAACAGGTCCTGCCATTGGTCGGGATCGATATCGAAATAAATCGATTCTACGCTGTCCTTTTCGTATACCACTGTTTGCTGATTTGATAAGCCTTGAGTGGGTGAAAGCGTGCTGGTCGCCCATCCACCATCAGCAGTCAATCCAAAACTATAGCCAGCCGATACATCGCTATCCTGCCAGTCAATATAGTCCACGGTTTCATCCGCGAGTATTAAACTTAGCTCATCTTCTTTACCGAGTTTGAAAGGAACAAAGTTGTCGCCGGGATCTTCATCGACTGCGTAAATAACCACATAATCACCGGCTGCCAGGGTGATATCAGGAAGAGATACCGGCTCCAGATCGTCGCTGCTGTCGATAACTTGATAGTCGCCAAGCACAATGGCATTGCTGCTGTTGTTATAAAGTTCAAACCAGTCATCACTTTCATCATTTTGTGAAGCTACAACTTCATTGATAACCAAAGGGCCATGGGATGCAATGACATTGGATTGCGTCGATGAGGGAATTAGTGTGGCTACACCATCACTACCATCTGGATATCGACCATAACTGTAACCAATTAGTGCATCCCCTTTGTTCCAGCTTAGTTGATCAACCAGGTCTGCACCTGAAAACAGACTGACGGTATCAGACGAACCCAATTTAAAACCAACGGTTTCCAGGCCTTCGACTTCTTCGCCCGCTGCGTAAACGCGATAAAACTCACCCGGCGCAATGCTGGTATCAGGCAGGGAATAGAGCTCACCATCTTCGTCAGCAACTGAATAATCACTCAGAAAAACCGTTGTGTCGCCGGACGCATAAAACTCTATCCAGTCATAACCATCGTCTGAATCTTTTGCGACGATTTCATTCACTCTCAATTGCGCGTCGTTGTTGACGATGGTATCGGCAATTTCCACTTCTTCGGTTAATTCTTCGTTTGCACTGCCAGGGGTGGGTAACATCGTTTGCGCAGTGCCGTCTCCATCCACATAGAGTCCATAGCTGTATCCTTCTGCAGCATCGCCATCTTCCCAATCTAATTGGTGGATTTGCACCCCGTCCTCAAACAAAGTGACTGCATCGTCACCACCAAGTTTAAAGGTGACGTAATATTGATCCTCAGGTGGCGTATCTTCCTCATCAATCGCCTGAACAATGATGAATTCTCCTGCTGACATTGCGATGGCAGGAAGTGCCTGAGCCTCGTGATCTGCGTTGTCATCAACAACAGAGTAAATGGACAGATCAGCGATATCCGCAACCGCATAAAGCTCTATCCAATCTTCGCCATCATCAATGGCAGAAGCCACTATTTCATTCACCACCAGGGCATTAGAATTTCCATCATCTGTGGGGGTTTCTTCAGTGGGAGTGTCCGTTGACGGAGTGTCAGTCGTGGGCGTTTCTGCAGAGCTGTCACCACCTCCACCGCAGCCAAACAACAGGCCGCTGACGATTATTAAAGAGCAGGTAAATAAAGCATTTCGAGTCATATTGAGCACCAGGTGAAAATAAAATTTACACGTCTACTCTATAAAAACAATGTGTAGAAACGGTGCATAAAAAGAGGAATTCTGGAGAGGTTTATGACAGAAATGTGTCATTTTGGGCGGTTTTTCCAAATATTTTTGCAACAGGAAGCTACTTCTTGTGAATTAAAATTTCTCTAATGGGATAAGCGTTATGAAGTTGGTGGTTGTGAAGGTGAATGCGTCATTTGAATAGAATCGGTCTAACCCACTAACTTTTATAGTTGGGTGTTCACTTGGAGGCGAATCGACAGAGCAAAAGAAGAAGAAATAGGATGTGCAATGTGAATGTTCTGATTGCGTCTGGTAATTAATTGCAGTAGCTCACATCCGACCGAATGTATTGGATTATATGCTTTGATCTATTCTGATAAACCGCTTTGAGCGCTCTCAAGACATTGGGGATATCCGGTTTTTTTTGATTGAACCTCAACACTAAGGCGGACAGAAATGTTTAAACTAATGCGCACCAACTGCGCTGGCGCCTATCTTGAATGATTTTATGTCTCACCCTCAATAACATCTATTCCGGAACCGTTGTCAGCGTATTTGCATCCCGAATTATCAGCCAGCGACCATCACGCTTTTCTAAAACCGAAAGGGAATGCCCAGCCATTTTCGTGGATGGATCCCCATTTTTTGGAGAACATACCAGAGTCGATTCAATCCAAAGATAAGCTTGGTCACCAAACACCTTCAATTCCCGAAGCTTGCTATCGAGATCAAAATTAATCGGAGACTCTTCAGGCGATCCTCCCGCAGCACCCTGAGCAAATGTTTCCTTGTCCATCTCACCAGCGCCGGGCACAAAAAACACGGCGTCGTCGGCAATGCATTGACGAGCCAACTCCAAATCTCCTTCGATCGTCGATTTTATCCAATCGTTAAACAATTCTTTAATCTCTTGTTCATCACTCATAGTCCTCCCCCCAGCAGTCTGAGCACAGCTCATCTCACATTTGGCAATTCAGCTAAAATTGCACACGAAATATTACGGCACTTTATCTGTCTATCAAGCAGCATTTAGTCGACCAATAGACGAGCGAAACAACAGTTATTATATAGAAGGTTCAACAATACTTTCAATTTAGCCAATGCATTAAGTAGACGTAAATTAGTCATAATGAATAACAGCTTTGCGGTTAAGGGATTGATTAAGGCAACTCCTGTGAATGAGCTATGTTGGTACTGTGCGGCTAGTCAAATTTGGTGGCGCTAATAACTGGAAAAACAACAGGTTGAGTACTGACCAATTCAATTTATTGAAGCTAGCGGTCTAATAAACCCTGTGCACTAGCTTCAACTTATCAGGATTTCTGACAGCGTATATCCGCGCAATCTTACCTTCGATAAACTCAAAAGAGAATACGGTTTCCATGTGCCAGTTGGCCTGGTCAAATTGTTTGTTCAGTATCAGGCCTTGCCTGTGATTTACAGTCACAAACTCAGGTTTGTAGGTTTCGTTGCGCTGCTCAGCGTGGCCGATAATGCTAATAAAGAATTTACAGATTTTTCTCGGGTCTGTTAGCACTATAGGTATTGCTGAAACTTTTCCGCCACCGTCAGACCAGAATTCAGCGCCTTCTGCCAGTAGTGATTTAATCTGTTCAATATCTCCCAGTTTTAACTGAGTAAAAAACCTTTCCAACGTAACAAGATCTGTGGCAGAAGGGGCATCAAACTTGGTTCTATCTGACTGAAGTCGCTTGCGCGCCCGCTCACCTATTTTTCTGCAATTGCTTTCCGAGCGTTCAACAATTAATGAGATCTCGCGAAATGAATAACTGAAAACGTCGTGTAATAAGAATACAGTGCGTTCAACTGGGTTGAGCTTTTCAAGCATCAGCAGGAACGCTGTGCTTATGCTGTCGGAGTTTGACGGATCTTCCTGCCACAAAGAGAAGTCATTGATTAGCGGCTCAGGAAGCCAGGTGCCAGGATACACTTCACGTTGTTTGTAAGACTTTTTTAACAAATCCAGAGAGGCATTTGAGCATGCTTTCAAAAGCCAGGCTTTTGCATTTTGAATTTTACTGATGTCTTGTTTCCCCCACCTGATAAAGACATCCGAAACAACATCTTCTGCTTCGCAAATGGACCCCAGCATGCGGTATGCTATTGACATCATAGCACTGCGGTGTTGCATAAAAAGTTCAGCATGGTTCGTTTCCACTTAACTGGCGTCTCCATATTCGAATTGCATTAACGAGCAACTTTTGGCATAGCCCAATCCACGTTTTAGGGTAGGGTATACAATGGTTGTCGCTATCGCCATGGCCAATTCTATTAAAATATCCTGGCCAAGTTGCTGCTCCACTTTTTGTCTGAAAATTTCAGCATCAGGTTCACCTAAAGCGGTTTTCGTTGCAAAGTCATGTATCAACTTAAGCCGTTGTGGCAAGTTCTCGGGATTGGATACTGCGTCCTTAACGTATTGTTTAGCTACGCCGGACCATAACGCAAAATTAATGTTCAGCTGCAAGCAAGTGCCACAGTCGCCGGTTTTCATCGCCGCAATTTTAGCTATGTACATCACATCGTTCGGGGTTTTCTTCTGGTAGCGATTTAACTTTATAAAGTTAGAAAATTTCATTGCCAGTGAAGGAGAATAGTTCGCTATCTGCTTCATGTAGGTAGAGTCGTATCCGGTTTGTCTTTCGAATTTGCTGATGGAGTGGATCAATAATCGTTTTAACATCTTAGCCTCTTGTGTCTGTATGAGTATCTTTGCTGTATAGACGAATCAGATATCAGGGAATGTGACAGTTTATGAAATTTATTCGGATGTTGAAGTTTGCGAAAAGTAAATACTGCAGGTTCTGCAAAAGTTGGGGCAGTTAGTCAAGAATGCTATTGGTTTTCCAGTAATATTGTTAACTCATCCGCTGGAACAGGCTTGGACCAGTAATATCCCTGACCGATGTCGCAACCCATATCAATTAGTTTATTGAGTGTTGCTTCATCTTCAATTCCCTCTGCAACAGTCCTCAGGCCCAGACTTGAGGCCATATTGACGATGGCTTTGACCAGTGTTTCGTCTTGTTCAGATTGGCACAGTGAGCTGATAAAAGATCGGTCGATTTTAAGTTTTGTTGCGTTAAAATAGCGAAGGTAACCGAGATTTGAATATCCGGTACCAAAATCATCGATGGCGATTGTTATACCTAGCTGGCTTAGTTCGAAGAGTTGTTTCTGGATTTGGTCAGTATCATCGATCAGCAATGATTCAGTTAACTCTAACTCTAATGCTTCAGCAGGTAATCCTGCTTTACGCAGGGCTGTCTCAACGATGTTCTGAAGCTGTCCGTCTTTGAATTGGACTACAGACAAATTTACCGAGACGCGCAGATTTGACGTACCGGATTGCCTGAGTGACGCACAGAAAATACAGGCTTGATGGATCACCCAACTACCCAGTTCGTTAATTATGCCGCAACTTTCTGCCAACGGAATAAATCGATCCGGGCTAATCATACTGCCATCTGACTGGGGCCATCGAAGCAATGCTTCCACTGTTGTGATTTCGCCGTTGTCCAGTGTCACCATAGGCTGGTAGTAAAGCTCGAATTGTTGCTCATTCATGGCCGGGCGCAAAAGCTGTAACAATCTGAATTTTTCGTCACTGGCTTTATCCAGACTTTCATCGTAGTAGTGGTAAGTGTTACGACCATCTTCCTTGGCCTGGTACATGGCAATGTCAGCCTTGCGGCACAATTGTTTGAACTCGGTGCCATGCTTGGGAGCAATGGCGATCCCTAGTGACGCAGACACAACCACCTGAGTCTGTAATATCTCAAATACTGATGCGCATTGCTGAATAAGTGCGTCAGCAAGTAGATCTAAATGACCAGGATCACGTGAAAACGGGGCGAGCACCAGAAACTCATCTCCGCCAAACCGAATTAGGTGCTGTTCTGGCTGCAAAGAGCTGCTCAATCGTTGGGTCAGCTGTTCCAGTAAATTGTCACCTGCGGCATGGCCCATGGCATCATTGACGGGTTTAAAGTTGTCCAGGTCAATGAACAACAGGGCGAGGCTTTGTTGTTTTTGCTGGCTGGCGGCTAAAGACTGTAAAAACAGTTCTTCACCATAAAATCTATTGGGTAGATTGGTTAGCGTATCATGGTGCGCGAGATGCTGAATCTTAGCCCTGCTTTTTTGTACTTTGGCATTTTCACGTTGCAACGACAGCATCAGACGTTTTATGTCATAGACCAAAAGGTAAACGCTGAAGCCGGTAATGACAAAAATAACCAATATAAATAAAACATGTGGCCAGCTTAACGTTGGAATGTGAGGTGTAATAACACCTTGAAGCGTTAACCAAGCGAGCAAGACACATTGTATGATCACGAAGGACATGACAGATACAAATAGCCCTACACTGCCAAGTATAGCTGCGAAGATAAGCAATCCCGGGTAGCCGAGAATGGCCAGATCAAACAGACCTGCGCCGGTCGATGCAAGCGCAAATAACATTGCAGACATTGAACCTAGCAACACATAAGCTGAGGCAAGTACTCTGTGTTTGAACGCCAAGATCAAGGCAACGAGCAGACAAGCAAGGCCCAGCGCGAATATCACTGTTGTGATATTTCTGGCTACGAGTAAAGAAGCCGCTAACCCTAACGCAGTAACACCACTGATCTGCATCAACCTGTAGCGACGAATATGGCTTAAAACATCTCTTTCTTCGCTATTCAGTTTAGAACTGACCAAAGGCTTTTGGGTTGGGGTCATATGTCTATGTTTTTAATAAATAGATGATTAACTTTACCCTTTAATTTTCGAATCACCAAACCTGCAGTGATTAAAAGCATTTCGCGACAAACTTTTACCACCTTTATTGGTCTGTTGTTTTTCCCATCACTTGGTTTTCGTCGCTGGAAATTTCAAAATTGTGTTGGCTATAACGTGAAGTGTTTTTTGAGTAAACGGGCACTGCAAAGTTGAGTTTTTCAATATCAAGCTATTGACCTTATGGCGTCCCAAAAGCGAAATATTTCTCAAATCTATCGTCCCGATTTCGGGATTTACAACTACTTTGTTTTTTGTTGTCACATCTTAACTGATTGAAAGTATTGTATATTATCATTTGGCACAAGGGTTGCTCTTGTACTGGTAGTCAGTTTTCCCGGAACAGAAAAAACCTATGGATATTGTCAGAAACAAATCAAACGCCGGTTCAAAGAAAATATTAATCATACTCGCTGGCGCCATTTTGGCCACTTCAGTCGCCGCGTATTCATTGGTGACAGGTTCGTCAGCCAGTCATGTGGTGGATAGCCAAACTTTACTCATTGATACGGTGCAGCAGGGAGAGCTTAGTGTCACTGTCAGAGGAATGGGAGTATTGGCACCCAGAGACGTTCGTTGGTTAGCCACCACAGTAGAAGGAAAAGTTGAACGTATCCACGTGAAAGCGGGCGCCGAGGTAAAAAAAGGCGATATTATCCTTGAACTTTCCAACCCTCAGCTATTGCAACGGCTCGATGAATCCAAATGGGAACTCGATGAATTAGAAGCCCAGACTCAGGCGTTGAAGGTCAGTCTGGAATCTGAGGTACTCGACCAGGAAGCGGCGGTCATAAACGAAAAACTGAATTTTGAGCGTTCGTCGCTGACATTAGATGCACAGAACAAGCTGCTCAATCAAGGCGTTAACGCCGTTTCCCTGATAGATCATGAAGCCGTAAAAATTGAAGTCGCGCAAAATAAGCAGCGCTGGGAATTGGCTATCAAACGCTTAGAAAAACAAAAAGAAAATGTTGCAGCACAAATGCTGGCGAATCAGGCCAGAGTCAATCGCATGCGCAAGTCGGTTGAACGTGTTTCTGAGCAGGTAGAGCAACTTGACGTGCGGGCCAGTATAGATGCGATCGTTCAGGCAATGCCAATGGAGCTGGGTCAACAAGTTAACTCCGGCACTAATTTAGCCAGACTGGCCAAGCGAGATGATTTTATCGCTGAACTTCGCATTCCTGAAAACCAAATTCAAAATGTTGTATTGGGGCAACCTGTGTCACTGGATACACGCACCAGCAAAGTAGAAGGTATTGTTCGACGTATCGATCCTGCGGTGAACAATGGCGTTGTTCAGGTGGATGTGGATCTGGTAGGGGCAGCTCCCAAAGAAGCCAGACCGGAATTGACCGTTGAAGGCACAATACAGATCGCTCAGCTAGATGATGCACTTTATGTTAAGCGACCAATGTTTGCAAAGAGCTTTGGTGACTCCTTTGTGTACATAGTCGACCCGAGTAATAACACGGCTCAGAAGCAGGCCGTCACTTTTGGTCAGGCATCGTCAAATTATATAGAAATTAGGTCTGGCTTGAATCTGGGTCAGGAAGTCATCGTATCTGACGTCTCTGCCTGGGACGTTCATCAGCACATTCAAATCAATTAAAAAAGGAAGCCCTTATGTCTGCGGAATCACAAAACTTAGTCACACTCTCGAGTATTAAAAAAGTGTTCTATACCGATGATGTGGAGACCCATGCGTTGAACGAAATTAATTTAACTGTTAACAAAGGTGAGTACCTCTCTATAACCGGACCTTCAGGCTGTGGTAAATCGACTCTCCTATCCTTGCTGGGGCTGTTAGATACTTCAACATCTGGTGATTACAAGTTGGCAGGACATGATGTAGTCGATCTCGACCGCGACGAGCGGGCGCGTATCCGCAACAAAGAAATTGGATTTGTGTTCCAGGCGTTTAATTTGATCAGTGACATGTCGGTTGCCGAGAACGTTGAACTACCGCTTACCTATCGGAGTGACCTTTCCAAAGCAGACCGCAAGAAAATGGTGTCTGAGGCGCTTGAGAAAGTTGATATGCAGCATCGTGCAAATCACTTCCCGTCGCAATTATCAGGTGGTCAACAGCAACGGGTAGCTGTCGCCAGAGCGATATCAGGCAATCCTTCCATGATCCTTGCCGACGAACCGACGGGAAATCTGGATTCCAAAAATGCGCAATCTGTTATGACTCTGCTGGATCAGTTGCATCAGCAAGGAGCGACAATTTGCATGGTCACCCATGACCCGAAATCTGCCGCTCGCGCGCAACGCACTATCGAAGTATTCGATGGCAAAATTGTGTCAGATCAATTAACGGGTCAAGCTGCTGCGATCGCAGTGTAATTGCCAATTCAGATAAGGAGTCGGTATGTCACTTTCTCTCGATATTAAATACGCAGCCAGGTTGTTAAGTAAAAAACCTGCATTCACCACCCTGATGGTTTCTATTGTTGCAATTGGACTGGGGTTGACCCTTTACACGTTTTCACTGCTCAACGGTTTGTTGTTTAACTCGCTTAAATTTGCAGACAACGAACCCGTATATGCTGTTGAAGCTATGTATGATCACACCCATCTGGAACGACGAGAAGCAGCCGTAATTGATTTATACGCGCTCCAGCAGGATAAGTCCTTGTTTAAAGAGATGGGGTTTTATTCTGAAGGCACTACCTTCGTGGGGGGCAGTGGTGAAGGTTTAAGAAAGTTTAACTCGTCATATGTGACCTGGAATTTGTTTAGTTTCAGCGGGGTCCAACCGATTCTGGGAAGGGTGCTTAGACCTGATGATCATTTAGAAGGTGCAGAGCAGGTTCTGGTATTGGGCTACGATATGTGGCAGAGCTATTTTAATGGTGATGCCGATGTTATTGGTAAAGTCGTTCCTATTGATGGGGCGGATCCTGCGCGAATTGTAGGGGTTATGCCAGAGGGGTTTGCGTTTCCGTCAATAGCACAGATGTGGCAGCCATTAACACAGAATGCTGTGACGCCGACCGAACGCGAATTTGTCTTTTTGTTTGCCTTTGCAAAACTAGCTGATGGGGTGACACTGTCGGAAGCCAAATTGAGGCTTGATCAGAGAAGCGCTGAACTTGCCCAAAATTTACCGGAGAACATGCCCTGGTTGATTAGAGAAAACGGCAAATATTTGTCCATTGAACCCTTCAAAAAAGCCATTATCACTCAGTACTACGGTATGTTCCTCGCGCTGTTTATTGTTGTCTTTTTAATTCTGTTACTTGCCTGTATTAATGTCGGTAATTTACTCCTTTCCCGTGTCAACGAACGGGTCAAAGAGATTGCTATTCGCGTGGCCTTAGGTGTGCCAAAACAACGACTCATCCTGCAGATGTTGTGGGAAAGCATATTTATATGTTTCTTGGGCGGGTTTCTAGCCATTCTGTTGGCAGGCTGGGGGCTGGATGTGACTAATCAGGTATTCAACAATGTCTATGAAGTGGATAAGCTCAAGCCATTCTGGTGGACAATCAGTCTAGATGCCCAAGCCATTTCAGTGTTGGTAGGTTCAATGATAGCCATGGTCTTGATCACTGGTTTAATCCCCGCTTGGCGATCGCTGCAAGGTGACTTTAACAGCGTTCTTCGCGACGGTACCCGAGGTGCGCTAGGCAAACGTGCCGCGGCAACCACCAAGGTGCTGGTAATATCTGAAATTTTGTTATCCTGTGTTGTGCTGATTATGGCAACCGTACTGCTTGTCTCCAGTTATTCCGCAGGCGTTGCAGATTATGGTGTTGAAACGCAAAATCGTCTGACTGCCAATATCCAGTTGCCACCTAGCGACTATCCGCTGCGACGGGACACTGAGTTTGAACATCAGGATCGCCTTGCTCGTTCGCAATTCTATTATGATCTGAAACAAGAGCTGTCTACCCGCAGCAATGTTGAGGACTCCGTTTTTATGTCGCAATTGCCAGGTACAGGTGGCGGTACCAGTTATTTTGAGATTCAGGGCCGTGAAGCACCTGTTTGGAACGAAAATCCTTACAGCAATAACGAAGGTGTTACCCGTGACTCATTCCAGGCACTGGGGATGAAAATCCTGCAGGGGAGGGACTTCGATCATAGGGATGTAGGTGAAGACGTGCGAAGCATCATAATCAACGAATCTATTGCCAGAGACTTTTTCCCAAATGGTGATGCAGTTGGTCAAAAAGTCAGACGCGCCAGCCGTGTGCCAAGAGATGATAATCCATGGAACACAATTGTTGGCGTGGTATCAGATTCTTTCCATGGCAGTACCATGGATTTTTCCAGCGCATCCTATAACTCTTATCATGCAATGGATAATTGGGGCATGTTCCGTAGCATGATAGCGATGCATTTCACGGGAAGTGAAGCCCTCGCCCGAGAGACTTTGTACGACGCAATCAACAAAGTAAATCCAAATGTGGGGGTTTACCATGTTCAATTGTATGACTCCCTGATCCAGAAGCCGATGTTGCTGATTTTGGCCGTCAGCAAAATATTTTTACTCTGTGGTGTGGTCGCGGCTTTTCTGGCAGCTTCTGGAATTTATGCCGTTGCTGCTAACAGCATCCAGCAGCGCACCCAGGAAATTGGTGTCCGACGTGCATTAGGGGCTACCGATGGTCGGATTATCCGCCAGTTCATGGGGCAGGCGAGCTGGCAACTGCTAATAGGGCTGCTGGTGGGAGTGGGACTATCTATCTGGCTAATAAGCTTAATGTCCAGCACCATGATTTTCTCCGCCAACAGCTATCTCCTTGGCATTCTCGGTATGCCATTGTTGATTGCCTTTATGGTGTTAGTTGCGACATACGCACCGACCAAACGAGTGGTGAAGATGGAGCCCAGTGATGCGCTGCATCAAAATTAACTGGCCAATTTTAAACTAGAGTTCAGCCGTTACAGTTGCGGTTGTTCGACTTTACCCTCTACAATGCGGGTCTCATGACAGACCCGCTGATTTGGAAATGTATTCCGCATGCCCGATACGATATTAATCGCAGATGACGATGCCAGTGTGCTGGCGGCGCTGCGAATGTTGCTCACCTCTCAGAAGTTTCAGGTCGTTGCAGTGACGACGCCTGATGCTGTACTTGAACAGGTCAGTACAAACGAGTTCTGTGCCGCACTGATTGATCTGAACTATCAAAAAGACACAACATCCGGGCGCGAAGGCTTGGCGCTTATAGAGCAACTGCGTAAAATGGAAGAGTTCCTGCCAATTATCGTGATGACAGGATACAGCAGTGTTGAAATCGCAGTCGAAGCTATGAAGTTGGGGGCCGTTGATTTCGTTCAAAAACCCTGGGTGAATGAACGCCTCCTGCACAGCATACGCACCCAAATTCAGTTGAGTAAGGCGCGAAAGGATGGCAACAAGCTGGCTCAGGAAAATGCCATATTGAAAGGTCAGATCCACGGAGAAGACAACGGAATAATAGCTGAATCGGCCATTATGAAAAATACGCTGACGCAGCTGCAAAAACTTGCTCAAAGCGATATGAGCATAATGTTAACCGGTGAAAACGGCACCGGGAAAAGTTTGCTGGCTGAATTTGTTCATGATCACTCCTCACGTAATATGCACCCTTTCATTGCAGTAAACATGGGGGCAGTGGCTGAATCATTATTTGAAAGTGAGATGTTCGGTCATGTGAAAGGGGCATTTACTGATGCAAAAGAAAGCAGAATTGGTCGCTTTGAGCTGGCCGAATCAGGTACTATTTTTCTCGATGAAATCGCCAATATTTCGATGGCTCAACAGTCCAAATTGTTGCGGGTGCTGGAAGAAAGGAAATTTGAAAAAGTTGGCAGCAGCAAAACCCAGCAGGTGGATGTGCGCCTTATATCGGCCACCAATGCTGACATTAGTGCTATGTTGTTAAACAATGTGTTTCGTCAGGATTTACTTTTTCGTTTGAATACCGTCAGCATTCATATTCCTGCATTGAGAGAAAGACCGGAAGATATTGTTCCCTTGGCGAAGAGCTTTGCCAGGCAGTTTGCCAAAAAATACCAGCTCAGCGAAGGCAAGATAAGTCAGCAAGCAATTGATGTAATGCTAGCTTACTCTTGGCCAGGAAATATTCGGGAACTGGCACATGTTATTGAACGAGCAATGTTTCTCAGGAATGGTGAGCTTATTGAAGAACAGGATTTGTCCTTAAGTCATATTCAGACGCAGCAAAGCACTAATAGTCAGCTGGGGCAAAATTGGCATCAGCTATCGTTGGATGATATTGAGAAACAGGTGATTGAACAAAGACTCAACATGCTCGACAAGAACCCGCAGCGAGTGGCAAAATCTCTTGGGCTGAGTCGCAGCGCGTATTACAGACGTTTGGAAAAATACAATCTTACCTGATGGTTAATTATTTCAAAAAGACCAAAATAGCTTTCGAAGATAGATTGGTACGCATTGTTTTGTGGGGCAGCTTGCCCGCAACCATCATTGCTCTGGCATTCTTACTGACTAGTGAGTTGTCAATATATCTCCGGATTCTGCTGATTTTTTTCGTGTTCGTTAGTGTGCTTTATACTGCCTTCATCGTGCGCCAGCAGGTGATATTCCAGCTCAGGACTTCCACCAATCTGGTAGAGGCCATGATTGCCAGCGACTATAGTTTGCGCGCCAATAATCGTGATATTGAAGGCGCCTTAGCAGATTTTAACGATTTGCTGAATGGTCTAGCTGATCGATTGTTTGAGCAGAGTTTGATTACGCGAGAGCAACAGATTTTGCTGACTAAAATAACCGATCAAATAGATGTTGCCATAGTTGCAATAGACCACAACAAAACAATCTCTTTGATGAATCCAGCTGCGGAGGCGTTGTTCAGACAACGATTTGATGGGCTAGAAGGGTGGCCGGCTAAAACACTGGGCTTGCATGCTGTGGTGGAAGAAGCCTTGGGCTCGGGAGTTAGAAAGGTAACCGAATTTGAAATAAATCAGACCAAGCGAAAAGTGTATGTGCGGACTGATAACTATTTTGCATCCGGAAAAGAACAGGTACTGATTTTCATTACAGATATTCAAAACCTGCTTCGCGAAGAGGAGCGACAAGCCTGGCAGAAGCTGCTTAGAGTGCTCAGCCATGAAATTAATAATTCTCTGGCGCCAATCGCCTCAATCAGTGAAACACTCAATCAAGAAGTGCAAAACCACCTCGCCCCAAATGAACAGCACGCCTATCTTCACGCCACCCTAGGAGAAGGTCTGGGCGTTATCAGTGAACGTGCCCATTCATTAAACCACTTTATTCAGGATTATCGGCAATTGACTCACCTGCCGTTGCCAACAAAAACACTATTCGAGGCCAGAGAATTCTTTCAAAAGGTTAGTCAGCTTTTTGAAAAGAGTCGTATTGAATTGCCAACAGACGATCTGATGTTATTTGCTGATAGTGAACAGCTTCAGCAAGCCTTCGTTAATCTGTTTAAAAATGCGGAAGAGGCCAATTTGGCAAAAGATCCAGATGCCTCTGTGATAATTCTGGATTGGTTTACACTGTCAAATATGGTGTATATCGATGTGATTGATCGTGGAGAAGGGATCAACAACGAGGACAATATATTTGTTCCTTTTTATACCACTAAAAACCATGGGAGTGGTATTGGTCTGACATTGAGTCGCCAAATTGCGTTGAACCATGGTGGTGACTTGACCCTGGAAAACCATATCTCAGAATCTTCTGGGCGTATTAGTGGTGCCAAAGCCACATTGGTTTTGCCAATGGCGTCAAACCCCTGAACCTCAGCATTCTAAAACTATGCAAAACTTCTAACATCAATCCATATCGCAGATTAACCCGTGTATTGCTCCTTTGATCTGGTAAAGGCAACATTCGAATTGTTTTCCAGACGAGAAAAAGCTTAAATGACAAGAGTATTCGATCGTAATAAGAGTAATGGAATGAGTATAGCTAGCAAGGTCCTGGGCGTAGTGTTAACGTTGTTTGTTTTTGTTTGTCAGGCAAATGGCACTCGTGTTTACGAAAAGCAATCTCCTCCAAGGGAGCTGACAGAAGATCAGGCAACCCGTGCCGAAAAAAATTATCAGAAATACTGTAGTTTGTGTCATGGCGCAAATCGCGAAGGTTATGCAAACGATCATGCGCCTTCATTACGCTCAAAAAGTCTCTTCGAGTCAGGTGTTCCTCATTCGATATTGCGACCTATGTCTTACGGTCGGCAGGGAACTGCAATGGCAGGTTACCTGGAAGATGTTGGTGGACCGCTAACCTTGGACGAGACCTGGGATTTGACCTATTGGCTGTTCTGGCAATCCGGTGCGGAGCGGGTAAAACTCAGTGAAAATCCAGTGCCGGGCGATGTCCAAAAAGGTGAAGAAATATACCAGCAAAACTGTGCCAGTTGTCATGGTAAAGAAGGACAGGGGATTAACGCTCCGGCCCTTGGAAATCAATCTGCACTCACCCATAACAAAGATGAGTTCATTCGCTACGCCATTGAAAAAGGGCGTGATGGTACGCCAATGCAATCATTTGCAGATAAATTGTCGGTGCAGGATATTGATGACCTGACCGCTTTTATTCGCAGTCGATCCAACGGTTGGGAAATGGAAAAGCCCATGTTGAGCGCCATTCCAGGACCCGAAAAATATGTCCTGAATCCTGATAGCGAAGATCCTGATTTTGAATTAACTGACGATATTTATGTTTCGTCAGAGGATTTGTTCAAAGCGATAAAAGCCAACAAAAAAATGATCTTACTGGATACCCGTGTTCCCTCTGTCTGGCAACGGGGGCACATTGAAGGCGCTATCCCTTTTCCATATTACACTGATTTAGATGACAAAATTAAAGATCTACCCAAAGATGTTTATCTGGTGGGCTACTGCTCTTGCCCAAGAGCAGCAACAGAGTATATATTCAGAAAACTAAGAGCGCGTGGGTATGAGAAAAGTGCCGTGTTATACGAGGGTATTTTTGGTTGGATGAATATGGGATATCCAGTTACACGTGCTGAAGGTCAATTTGATGACCCTGATATTGCTGGCCACTAAATACATTGGGCCTATCATGCTTAGACAGGCCCAAATTTGTTAATAAGTGTTTGATACCTTCATATATGTTTGCTGATGAAGGCCGCAGCAGCTTCAAGAGCCTTTAGGCGATTATGACCTTTACTCAGGTAGTGGTCGCCTTTTTCGAGTTTAATAAACTCCACAGGCTTGTCCAATTCTTCTAGTTCGTCATACATATTGTCTGACTGATGCAGAGGAACAATCTTGTCACGAGTGCCGTGGATGAGCATGACAGGGATGGTGATTTTTTCCACATGATTAATTGGTGAAATATTTTCCAGGTGATCTTCGTCAACTTCACCCTTGGCAATGAGATCCTGCCAATACTCCACTACCCAATGATCGCCTCCATAATCCCGCTCTTCATCTTCCAGCATACGTTCCACATCAGATACACCATTAATAGATACGGCACACTGATACATATTCGGCGTGAATGCTGCGCCCGCAAGTGCAGCATAGCCACCGTAACTTGCGCCAACGATACAGACCCGGTCTTTATCTACGTAACCAGACTTAACCAGCGTTCTTACCGCATCACTTAAGTCATCCTGCATCTTTCTACCCCATTCACCACGACCCTTCAAGGTGAAGTCACTACCAAAGCCAGTTGAACCTCTGAATTGTGGTTGGATCACCAGATAGCCGCGACTGGCAAAATACTGCGCCAACCAATTGAAACTTAATTTGTCATAGGATTCCGGGCCCCCATGGGGAAGCAAAATGGCCGGCATATTTTCTATGTTTTCTACTGCAGGTATGGTCAGTAAAGTGGGTATTTTCAAACCGTCACGGGCTTTGTAGTCCAGAGAAATAACTGGAAGCACTTGTTCTGAAGGAATATCGGTATATTTAGAAGACAGAAAGCTAAGTTTGCCATCACGGTACAAATAGTAATCGCCTGAGCTCGATGATCCTTCGAGTAAGAAAATCATGCTTTTCCAGTCAGGTGTATAGTCGACCAGCGTGAACGAATCGTCTGGCACCATAGCTAACACTTTGTCCACTTCGTTTTTGATAGTTTGGTCAAAGAAGTCATACCGGGGACGAAAGCCAGAGTAGCGGACCCCATAAACGATTCTGTTGATGTCCGTAAGAACACTCTCTACATCTTTGTCATCTGGATTATAGATAGGACCTGCTATCTTTCCATCAGCCAATGCCATCGTGTAGTAACCCCATCGCCCATTTTGGCCTTCGGCTAACATCACCAAATTCTGCAAGTCAGCAGTCAGCCCAACAAAAGAGCGAGTACGGTACTGCGTTTCCTGTTTAAAAATCTGCATCCATTCGTCATCTTGGAACACTTCAATGCTATGCAGGTTTTTCTTGTTGTTAAACCTTTCCCTCGCAATAATTTCGTCGCCATCCAGAAAATAGTCAATCACGTCACTTGGAGAGCGCACATGAGTTTTAGGAGAGCGCTTAGAATCCAGATTGGCGCGCATCAGGCCTTTCTTACCTTGAGTCTTCCAAGCTGGCATGTAAGCGTATCTGCCGTCTTCAGAAATACCCACTATTCGGCCTACTGCAGATTGTCCCTTATATATTCCTTTGCCAGGAACCAGCAAGGGAACAATCTTCTTGGTGTCCAAATTGTATGAATAGGCTGTGCTGACATTGTGGCGCCCCTTGAATCCACCAATCCGAGTGTTGGTCTCCGCCACCAGTATCAGGTGTTGTTCATCAACAAAATAGAAGTGGTTCGGACGAATTTCAGAAATATTGGCCGCTGCAATATGCTTTTTATTTTTGATGTCATACGCAACCACCATGTCTTTGTCACCTTGAACAGCCCGATAGGCAATTTTTTCACCGCTTGGTGATATAACCATCATACTGACTTTAGGCAAGCTGCCGTAGGATTCCAATGGCAGTGGGGCGGTGTTGGCGAAACTCTGTGCTATTGACACAAAGCACAAAATAAAACTTAAATAAATGAACTTTTTCACTTCGTCATCCTTGAATTACTACAGGTGTGTGTATTGCTGCGGGCGCGGACATTACCACTTTTAGTGACTTTTCGAAACATTTAAGTGTTATTTTGCTGTATTTGGAAGAGGTTTGGCTGATGGGAAAACTGTAATATCCTGACTTCAATAACTTTTTTCAGGTTCACAGGGGGCAGATAAAAATTTAGGTTTGAATTGTGCTGAACACGAAATCAGTGCACTTTAAGCATAAGTGCACTAACTGTATTAATGATACGTAAATACTTAGTTGTTGGCGGAAATCAGGAATACATTGTCATTTATTTCCCTGCCGATAGTGGTATTTCGGCGAATGATATCTGACAAACGAGTTCGTTCAACCTGCCTGATATCATTTCTATTAAGATCCTCTTTGTACCAAAAGCGATCGCCATCTCTTAAGGCTTCAAACTGGTTCTTGATAATAAAATAAAATACCTCTCCGACCATAGCAGTTTGGTGAGCATCTTCTGCCAGACCACCAACCCAAAGGTCGATATCTTCTGTACTTTCATATGCGGCTGCCAGCCTTGACTGCACTTCTGGATCTGAGCTGATTTGTTCAAAAGACGTTTTAGCAGATAAACCTAGTGCTCTTCGCGTGTCGTTGTATGAGGCTAATCCATGATCGCGACCACGCAGAATATTGATCGCTGCCAAATCAAATCCACCTGTACCTGGCTGACCAAAAAGGAAGTTACGAACATCATCGATAACATAGCTGTCTATACTCTGACAGACTTGGCCGGCAAGGCCTCTCAGTATGGGCTCAATGCCGCCTTCAGTGCTTAAACGGTCAGGTCTGAAAAAGGCGTTTCGTAGAGGCAAGTGACCAGATTCTATTTCCTGTCCTTGTGCATCCAAACGCAATATTTGCGGGCTTAGCAGGGTATGCCCGAATCGATAAGCTGCAGTGGAAAATTCGTTACTTATATTGGCATTCACGTCGCTCTGGTAGCCGTTATATTCCGACAAGGCATCATCGCCTAAAATAAGTGGTAGAAATTCTCGGAAGGTGATCACCTGCATTTGGGCTATAACCATTCTACGTGCCCGTTGAAAAATCTCTTCTCCACTGAAGCCAGGATTATTCTCCGCGATTCTTTCAGCATGAAAATTATGCTCTCTGACAAACAATGTGTGCATGACTGTCAGGCCGATTTGTTCATTAGCCCTGACGTCACCGGCAACAAATAATGTATCACCAGGACCGCCGGCATTTGCCAATCCAAATTCATTAAACGGCAACAAACTACCTTCGCTTGTTTTCATTTTTCCACTTCCATCAAGTGTTCTCAGCGCATTTGTCCTTTCCAAGTCTGAACCATATACGTTAGAAGCATCTATCCATGCCGTAATTTCGTTTATCTGCTGACGCGGATTCTCTGGGCTGGACCCTGTGCTTTCATCAAATAGTGAACGGTTGATGGTCAGAACTTTCACACCAGTGCTGTCTGGATCAAAATAGAGATCACCCGCCGGAATAGGAATCTCTATATCATCACGGGGGGTTACGCCATCAGTCAAATCAATATCATGGTCCAGAAACTGTCCCCACTGCCAGAGAAAATCAGTAGCACCCAGTGAATTTGGCTTGGATTGTGCCTGACTAAAAACGTGATTGCTGATCATTCTGGGTGATGGCCTGTCAGACCCGGCCAGGCTACTAATACTATCAGCGTATTCTGCATCGGCAATTCGAGTTAGTTGGATATGCGCACTACCCATATCCAGCTGTTCCAAATTATTATTTTGTCCATTAATCGTGCGTTCTTCAAATTCCGTTTCAACTGTACGTTCTCTATCTCTGTCACGTTCTATTCCACGAACCGGAGAATCTCCATTAGGTTGACGTTGACTTCGTTCTGATTCATCTTCCTCCTGAGGTGGTTGGTTGCGAGGGGGATTGCGATCCTGGGACCAGGCTTGTAAGGATAATAAAAGCGAAATTAACAACACAATCTTAAGCATACATTTTCCTATTTTTAGACTACTTCAATAGTTAAAACGCTTATCACCCAATCAGGTTGACATACCATCGTATTTATTTTTGAACACCTTGGTTAATCAGGAAGGAACTAGACGATAGTACTCACAGACGATATTGTCTGAGCATTGACATCAAGCTGTGGGAGCTAAGATGGTAAAACACAGGCCATTGTTTAAACATATTCGAAATCACGATACGTTATTCTCTGAACTGGCAATGGTGCGTAATTCCTATGCGCAAAGCTTAGGTCTGAATTACTATAACTATCATAAGACACCCAAGTTCATTCTCGGGGATGGTCGGCGTCTTACTATTGAACCAGAGCGTAGTCTAGTTGTTCCAGAGTATCAGGTATTTCGCGGGATAAAATCTATTCTCGAGAGGGAAATATCCGGTTTCTACATTGTTAACAACAGTGATATAGGGTTCCGATACCCCACCGCAGCGATAGCGGGAGAAGATGCACCTTTTATAAAACGATTTCGATCAGAATACTTTCATAGAGAAAGAGAAGATCGAAAGATTTGTAGACCTTTAAACCTGTCTTATGGCATCAAAAGTCGCGGCAAAAGCGACAACAGGGAAGAGTACGAAGTTTGGGTACCGGATGAATGCGTCCACATGGATCCTTCTCCATTGTTTATTGATAAGTATGGAGAAGATTTACCCGACGAAATTTTACGTTTTGCTTCCCATAGCCCGGTTGTGCATGGCTGGATGGGGGTCAAACGAGGAGCGTTTGAAGCACTTTATATCAATAAAAAGAAAATGGGAGATATAGCAATCAATGTTGGACTCTCAGTGGATGTTTACAATATCGGTGCCCACCCTGATTTGTCTTATTCGTCGTTGGCTGGCAGTTCAATTGCCGTCAGCAATGCAGAACTGGAATGGGAAGTCATGGGTTTCTATGCGCCGCAGGGTGAGCAGCCTGAGCATGATGATATTTGGTCGGCAATTAACCACACTATCGAAGCAATTAGCGGGCCCGTTAGTGAGAGGTTCGAGGACGTCGCAATTCCGACTAGTGAGAGTAAAACTGAACGGATACTCAGCACGATTAAATCTCAACACATTTCCGATCAGCAAATCAGCGAATGGGATTTAAAGCCCTGGGAGTTTTTGAAAACCAATAGTCGCGACAGGCGCAAAGCTCATGATCCGTCAAGACCAGTCAATCTGCTAGGTAGATTGAACCGACTTTTTTATCAGGAGGCCCATAAGCTGCCTTCTCTTAAACGGATCCATGATTTAATTTCAGACCTACCCTCATAAGTCGGAAACTTGCTTTTGTGAGCAAGCGTAAGCGTACAATCAATCGCTTCAGGTTCAGGCTCAGGCTCCCTGAACTCGGGCTATTTGATTGTCCACATCTCGTAAATGACCTGTTTTTATCCATACTTTAGCGCCTTGCTTCCCAGCAGTGGCTAGCAGGTGAGAGCCTCTAGGCATTCGCAGCCAACTGTGTCTGGGTAAAGTTTCCTCTTGCTCCTGAAGTTGGCCGTCCAGAACCAATAATTCTGCTCCGCCTGGAACGTCCATCTCAATAACAGCATTGGGTTCAAAATGTAATAAACTTACTTCCTCAAACGGATCTTTATACAGAGGTGTGACAGCCACGTCAGGAAACTTCGGACTACTGACTTTGCCCATATTGTTCATTTGCAGACGGACATGAGTGCGGTCTTCCGGTTGAAACTGCCACAATTTCACGAATATTATACAACCTTGTTCAGAGCCTGGCGTATGACCTGATTGAGGTGGGTTACGGATATAGGAGCCTGTTGGAAAATCACCGTGTTCGTCCTGAAATACGCCATCCAACACGATAAACTCCTCGCCACCTGTATGAATATGTGGGGAGAATTTGCTGCCAGGGGCATATCTCACTATGGTTGTCGCGCGAGCTACTTCATCGCCAACTCTATCCAGCGGGCGCCGATGAACTCCGGCCATTGGCGAAGGTTGCCATTCGAGGGATTCGCTGTGTACTACCACAGGTTGATCAAAGTTCGCGGCAATTTTCATTTTCAGACTCCTGTTGATTAATGCTTAATGCTTGGGCGTTCTGACATTTCACGATGCCAGCGGGTCAGGTGGGTTAGCTCAGGTGCGATTTCAATTTGCGCAAACCCGGCAAACACAAGTCCGGCATAAAGGGTGATATCGGCGACGGAAAAGTTGTCGCCTGCGAGAAATTTGTTTTCGCTGAGCAAGTCATTGAATTCTTTTAGGCTATGCAACGCTTTTTCCCGCTGTTTTTGGCCCCATTCACTATTTTGATATAGCTCCAGACTAGGACCAAGGCCATCGGTTGCATGATGAAAGTAGGTTCCTATAGCGTCAAGTACATTTGCCTCCGCGCGTTTTTGCATCATATTGATAACAGCGCGCTCTTTAGCGCCTTCACCAGTGAGGGAGGGGCCTTTAAACTGATTGTCTATATATTCAGTTATGGCCGTGCACTCAGAAATACAAGTGCCATCTTCCAATTCTAATACGGGTACACTTCCGCCAGGATTTTTTGATAGGAATTCGGGTGAGCGATGCTCTCCATTCATTACGTCCACGGGTACAAATTCGATACCTGTAGAAACACCTTTTTCGGCCAATGCAATTCGCACTCTTAGTGGATTGGGAAAGTTCTCTATGTCATATATTTTCATTTTTAAATCTCCGGTATTGAAAAAATAATTATCTGATAGATATGTTGGGATTAGTGATGTTAAATAAATACCTACCAAGTGATAGGTAGGTTAGTTATATATAGTATGTTTGTCAATTAATACGCTGAATAAATGTTTGTTATTGAAATAAGATACTGATATTTAACAACATAAATAAAAAATGAATTTGTTTTGTGAATAATAAATAAAACCGCATATCATTAGTGGAGCTATCAATAGGTAGGCGGTTTCTATGCTTTGTAGTATTATTGAGTGAAACTGCATGGTTAATAATTATGTATATGAGGAGCTAACAAATAGTGACAAAGAAACAGGAATTGATAAAAGCAGCTGAGCATAGAGTAAGGCTGGGCGGGTACAGCAATTTTAGTTTCCGCGATCTAGCTAAGGACGTGGGAATGAAAAGCGCCAGTGTGCACTACCATTTTGCAACCAAAGAAGACTTAGGTGCTGAACTCGCCCGCAATTATACCGATGCATTTCTGGATTCATTGGGAGAACCTATTGTTATCATCAGGGATGGTCAGGATCCTATTGAAAAGTACGTTGCGAATTTCAGACACGCATTAATAAAAGACAAAAAGATGTGTCTGTGTGGATTGCTGGGGGCTGAAAGTGACGCTCTACCAGAAAAAGTAAAATATCAAACGCGGCGATTTTTTGAAATGAACTTGCGTTGGCTGGAAACTGCTTATTTGGCGAAAAATGAGTCAGCTGCTGTCGCCAGCCGCAAAGCAATGCAGACTGTGTCATTATTGGAGGGGGCAATGATGATAAGTAAATGTCTCGAGGACAATAGTTTATTCGAGCAGGTTACGGATTTAGTGGCTTAGTTTACAGTAAAGTCCAGGTTTTGACTGTGATCCTTTATTAGTGCTCAAGGTTCTTTTTTGCGTTGGCTGAAGTACTCCAGACTTTCTCTGTCATTTATTTTTCGCGCCAAATCTGCTCCCAGTTGCAATAGTTGCTGATTATTCCGGGTTTTTAGTAAGGCCATTTTGAGTGATTCAATCGCGGATTGGGTATGGCCAATTGAATCTAACGCTAAACCATGCACATAAGCATATTGAATATTACCTGGCTCAAGGCTAGATGCAGTCGAAAAAGAATTTACGGCAGCTTTTCGCTGCTCCTGACGAATTAGAAAAAGACCGTATGCATAGTGAACTATTGCACTTTCCGGCACAGCGTCCAGAGCCGCTTCAAAGGTCCTTTTTTCTGAACTAAGATCGCCCGAAGTCCGATATATGTCAGAGAGGTTGACATAAGATTCAGCAAAATAAGGATCCACCTGAATACTGTGCTCCAATGCTTTTATTGCCTCTTTCGTTTGTCCCCTTTTCATAAATAGCATGCTGGTGTTCAGATTACCTTCACCACGCCAGGAATTGACACGATTAGCTTCTAGCAATTCAGAAAATGCAGCATTGAAATTATCCTTTTTCATACTCGGTGTAGAGACCAGGAAATTTGCCGCAGCAACGCGAATGGCCCTATATTTGTCATCTAACAATTTTGCATAGGACAGCTGGCGGACAAAACTTGTCAGGTGGCCACCTGTGCGCGCAATAGCTAGTCGAATTAAAGGCTCGGTTGACGCAACCCACTTTGAAACAATTTGCTCTGGTATTTGAGAAGTAGTATTCGGTAAAAGGGTGATAGCTGTTGCGCGGCTTATGACATCAATGCCCTCATCTTCAATCAGTTTAACATGATCAGAAAATGTGACTGTCTGACCTGATTGCAGACGAAGAAATACTAAATAGTTAGGGTCAATATCTGGCGCTTTTCCTTGCCACTCCTGAATTGCTGAAATGGCCCATTGTGCATTTTGTTTTTCGTGACAATTTGCACACGCAATTGGCAAATTGAACTGTTCTGCAATATTGGGACGAGGAACTTTGAAGCTATGATCCCGTCGTTCATCGACCCCCATGTAGGTGGTATTTGGCATGTGACAATCCACACACTGACTACCAATTGTTGCTAACTGATGACCATGGTGACTCGTTTGATCAAACTTAGCTGGGCTATGACATTGCAAACACAAGCCATTGCCCTCAATCTTTAACTTCATGCTGTGAGAGTTATGGCAATCAAGACAGTTTACGCCCGCACTATGCATCTTGCTTTGTAGAAACGATCCGTAGACGTAGACTTCCTCCTGTATCTGACCGTCGGCATGATAAAGTGGGTTGTCGAGGAAACGGGGTGAAAACTGATCCAGAAAAGGTGTTTCCGCGTCAAACCCGTCTGTCAACGGAGTCCGCAGAGAATGGCAGGCATAACAGGTTTGCATAAAATCATTGTTTCTTGCCGGGCCCTGCCAGGTCGCAGTATCCTGATTCAATTGCCTTACCCAGGCCTTAAGGTCTTCTCCTATTTGTGATTGCACTACCTTTTTCTTTACATGCTCTTGCGGCATCTGACCATGACAAGACTGGCATCCCACATTGTCTTTATCCCACTCTGTTTCAAAATTATCAGTCTGAATATTGTAGTTTCGTGTTAAACCGTCTGAATGGCAGTCGGCACACATGCCGTTCCAGTTTTGCAGGGGTTGTTGCCAATGGAGCCTATCATCGGGGGGGATATTTTCGTTGGCATAAACTGGGTACCAACGTTGACCACCTGCCGAGGGTGACCGACTATCCCACGCAAAAGGTAAAACCTGCATTCTTCCGCTTTTACCAGCAACCAGGTATTGCTGCAGAGGAAAGTGGCCAAATGTATAAAGCACATTGTGTTCCGCTGTATTTTTACCGCGGGAAAGAGTAACGGTATATTGGTCATGTTTTATTGAAAAGATAGCAGTCTGATCATAATGATTCAGAGTAATATTGGAAAAATTACCAAGCACGTTTTCTGGGGTAGCTTTGGCCATCCCATGGGCATGGTCTGAATTAAGCCATTCATTATGCTGAATTTTATGACAAGAGGCGCAGTCTAGCTCTTCGCTGTTACCAGACACCGGTTTGAGCGACTCAAGCAATAAGAGAAACAACGGGATTAAATAACGGAACATTCTTGTCTGACAAAACCTGCGAGAATAACCAATTATACATGTGTTGCAGACGGCTGCCAGAATAGTGTGTTAGGTCAAAAGGAAATATTCAATCAGTCTACCAGGCTAGGTTTTAAGCATTGGCAATACTTTTTAAAATTGCCCCAAACGCTTTACCAAATTGTTTTTCAAACATTTTATCCATTATCACACCCACAACGGGCACTTTAATACGTCCCTCAGATATCCAGGTTACCCGTGTTAATTGACCTTCTTCTGTGAGTGTCACTTCACCTTTCTCCATCTCAATAAAAAAAGGTTTGGAAGATTCGATATGGTATGCCATTCGGGTGGGGCGCTCAAAACCGACAATTCGTTCGACGAGTTGCATCTTACCGGCGTCAATAAACCTGAGAGCACCGACACCGTTAATGTCGGTTTTACCTTCTTCCAATAACTCAGAGGAAACTACTCCTGGGAAGGCAACGTAGTTTGCATGATCGACAATTCTATCAAATATAAAATCGATGGGTTTATCGATTAGGCGTTCAACTTTCACTCGGTACATATCTGTCTTCTGTAGTTCCTGTAACTTGAAACTTTATCACAGCTTTTAAATAAGAGGTGAGTAATGAGCTAAGAGGCCGGAGGCGATGTAAAAGGAAGCCATTTACTGGCCATAGGTTTCTTGTAAATATTGAATAATGTCTGAGGATTCAAACATTTCCATATTAGTATTTGGGTCGACCAAATATGGGATGGCCATTCGACCTGTCTTCTCAAGTAACTTTTGACGGTTTAGTAACATGGATTCAGGTTCAATTTTCAGCGTGTCTCTAACGGCAGGTAGCAACCATTCTGCGAGTTCGGTTCGACCGCAATTTCTTACTAGATAAGGCAACTCCATTTCACATAGGCATTCACGAACCAACCGCGCGTAAGGGCTCGATTCGAAGCTATAGAGCTCAAGCAATTGGGCTGGTTGCTTGGAGCTTCTTTTCTTTGCTCCCAAGCCAGTTCTTGCGGCACTGGCCAGCTTAGAACCTGTCAGCTGTATGAATCCCAATTTCCATTTGAATGGCATGGAAACCTGGCCGTAAGTAGAGAATAAATAGTCGATGATTTCGAGTGATTCATATAACTGCGTTCCAGTGTTTTTGTCCACCAGGTAAGGGAACTGAGCTTTTCCGCCAAACTCAATGACCTCTGGCCGGAATCGCTCACCGCGCTTAGGGCAGGGGAGTATAGTGACGTCTAAATCCAGCTCTGTTAAGGCTTCCCTGACGACTCTGCAATAGGGACAACTCTCTATATCATAAAGTATTAAGCTTATTTCAGGTTTAACGGGAGCAATAGTACTGGATATACCTGCGCCTGTTCGGACTAGCGTGGCAAGCAATGATGTGGAAATATTCAATGTATCTGTGATCAGGTTTTTCAAAAGACATCTCAGCAATTGGCCCAGACTGAATATAACAGGGGAATCAGATTAGACAAGGCAATCTTGTACTTCCCTCCTTGGAGTCCATGTGACGCTGTTCGCGTACCCAACCCGGAGCACCAACTGCGGATAACGAGCTGTTGCGAATATGTCGGCAACTTGACGACGCAGTGTGGGCATCTGGATTGCCTGATTCATGTACGAGGCACTTAACCCAGCAATCGAAATATTCAATAGAACGGCTGACAATGCTCGTCCGGTATCTAGCCATGAAGTGAAGTGCTCTTCTTTGGTAGATAAGATACAAAGGGTAGGACTGCCCTCAATAATTTTCTGTTTGTTAAGCTGAGCAATCTGTTTGCCCGAATAAAAATACTTCAAAAGCGTCCCGGCAAGAGGAGTGACTTTACGATTTGAGAATAAGCCAAAACTAGGCATGCCATCAGTTCCAACTCTATAACTTGGACGTAACCAAGTGGACAACTCTTGCCGATACCAGGGTTGAGAAAATTGCAGCTTAACAGCTATTTCAATGAGGGTTGCAAATCGCGTTCGCATGTCCCTATCATCGATAAACACGACTTCGGCATTCAGTTCACGTGTATGGTTTAAGCACCGTTGGACAATTTTCTGCGGGACTGGGGAGTTATCAAACCAACGCCTGTTTGTCTGACGTCGTTTGATGGCATTGAATAGTAAGTTGTCCAGAGAAGTAGGTTCCGTTTTTTGTGTCAGTTGGAAACGAGCAACAAACCCTTCTCTCAATTCATCGGGGTAGCTTACTTCAGAGTTAAATCCGAAATGACGACTAGCCACTTCCAACATAGTAATTGCTGCTCCACAACTTATGGTAACTTCTCTGCTATCTGGATCGACTATTTTTGCAATCCTGGAGGCGTCAAGGTAAAGGTTTAGCCCACCATCTTCAATTTGAAATCTCCAGGGTTGAATATTGTAGTGGGAGGGAGCAAGCGTTGCATATCGTAACAAAAAGCTAAGTTGAGCCTCAGTATCTTTCTCGTAAGGGAAAATTTCATCATCAATTTTTCTAAGTTCCGGGGCAGAATGTTTCAACTTAGGTTCCTTGCATACCGGTAGATTGCCCTAGCTTAGGGCAATCCAGTTACTTCTGGCTTGATGCAAATCAACAAAGGCTTATCAACTTCCGAGGCCCAGGTTTTTCGAGCACACTCTAGGTGAATCTGGTAAAAATCTGGCTTAATTGGTCGAGTGTAACTGACGGACTCAGGGCTCTGAATGTCTGAAGTAGGGTGTTAATTCGATGTTAAATTTGTAATGTGTTATTTCCTTTCGGTATACAACTATCTCGCCAATTCAATCGTAGCCGCGTTATGATTTCAGACCGTAACTCATCTATAAAAAAATTATTCCAATCAATGAGATAGCGCATGAAAAAAATAGAAGCAATCATCAAACCATTCAAGCTCGAGGATGTTAGAACTGCACTAACAGAGGCTGGTATCACTGGGCTTACCGTAACGGAAGTGAAAGGGTATGGGCGTCAAAAAGGGCATACAGAAACCTATCGTGGTGCAGAATACAATGTCGATTTTTTACCCAAGGTTAAACTTGAAATTGTATTGGCTGAAGATCAGGTGGAGCGATGTATCGAAACCATAATGGGACAAGCGGCGACAGGCAAAATCGGTGACGGAAAAATATTCGTACTGAATGTTGATCATGCAGTAAGGATCAGGACGGGCGAAGAAAATGATGAAGCCGTTTAGTGTTTCTGAAGTTCAATTTACACATAAACAGAATGAGATAAATGATGCAGGATATTAATAGCGCAGTTGAAACTCTGGTACAAAGTTCAAATACATTCTTCCTCCTCATCGGCGCCATCATGGTTTTTGCCATGCACGCTGGTTTTGCATTTTTAGAAGTGGGCACTGTACGCAGCAAAAACCAGGTTAACGCACTGGTTAAAATCATTACTGATTTTGGTGTGTCATGCCTGGCATACTTTTTTATCGGATATTGGTTGGCTTATGACACCACCTTTTTCGCTAGTGCCGGTGAATTGTCGGCGAATAATGGTTATGACCTGGTCAAATTCTTTTTCCTTATGACCTTTGCTGCCGCGATACCCGCCATTGTTTCCGGTGGTATTGCTGAGCGTGGTAAGTTTTATCCATTTCTTCTTGCTTCAGGACTGATCGTAGCCTTCGTTTATCCTTTTTTTGAAGGTTTGATTTGGAATGGGAACTATGGGTTTCAGTCTTGGTTAGAAGAAACAACTGGTGCTGCTTTTCATGACTTTGCTGGTTCAGTGGTCGTGCATGGTGTCGGTGGTTGGTTAGCTTTTGTTGGCGTTTATTTCCTGGGGTTGAGGCGAGGGCGTCTGGCGGGAGACAAATTGGTGGCGTTTGCTCCTTCTAATATTCCCTTTCTCGCTTTAGGAACCTGGATCCTCTGTATAGGGTGGTTTGGGTTCAACGTGATGTCTGCGCAAAGCATGGATGGTATAAGCGGCCTCGTTGCAGTTAATTCGCTTATGGCAATGGTCGGTGGCATTCTGGCGGCACTGGCATTTGGTAAAAATGATCCTGGATTTATCCATAACGGTCCCCTTGCTGGACTTGTCGCCGTATGTGCAGGATCAGATATTATGCATCCCATTGGTTCGTTGGTGGTTGGAATCGTCGCAGGTTGGATATTTGTACAGCTGTTTACGTTCCTGCAAAAGACAAAAAAAGTCGATGATGTATTGGGTGTCTGGCCACTGCATGGTGTCTGTGGTGCCTGGGGAGGCATTGCCGCAGGTATCTTCGGCAGTGAGTCATTTGGTGGCCTGGGCGGCGTGACCTTGAGTGCTCAGGTAATTGGAACTCTGGTGGGGATTCTCGTAGCACTTATCGGCGGGGCAATAGTCTATGGTTTAATTAGTAAAGTGATTGGCCTGAGATTATCCGAAGAAGATGAATTTAAAGGGGCTGACCTGGCTATTCATAGGATTGGTTCAGTCAATCACGACTAAGCAGAATCAGGCTGGATCTCGCAACTATTGATAGTTGTGGGATCACTGCTTTTTCTGCACCAGTTGATCTTGCAATTTGTGCGTTTGGATAGCAAAAGGTGTCTCTGGTGTAATGTTAATCGTTCTTTCAATCTGACAGGCCGTTGGTTCTGCCACAGGCCCTGTGTACAAACTATAAAATCGTATTTTATTCACATTTCGACGCACAACATAAACCGATTCAATCCCATTTAGAATACCTTCACCGATAGAGGTTAAAGAGCGGTAGGAAGCCAATTGACAAAAATACGATTGAGGATTTGCCTGTTCGATATGTAGCTGACTATTTTCAAGATGTTGAGCGATATTTTGAAGTTGATATTCAAGCGTCCAACCTGCAGAAAAGTAGCGGTCTCCGTTGTTAATATATGCTTCTGTAAATTGAGCGATATGACGAATTTTATCTATCGCCTGATTTGCCAAATCAATTGTCATATAACCTCCCATAACCACATAACTAAGGCCGGTGGCATGGCTACGGAATATTTTCAGGTCATATTCTTCTGTCGGCAAATGTTGGATGACCTCGATAATAGAGCGTGGTTTCTTAAACGCACCCAACTGCACATAAAAATTACTGGGGGCATAGCTCGTAGACACTTCGTTTAATTGCGATGTCAATGTTTCAAGTTCATCGTTATCGACGAGCAACAGATCATTTAGCCGCAATGAGTCTCCTTCTGTTGAAGCGCTGATCGACTTGGGTAAGTTAGCAATACTCAGGTTATGTTTGTCCAAATAAGATTGCTCTAACTGTAAACGGTATTCACCGGGGGGAATTCGTGTAAAGAAAAAGAACCCATCTGACTCTGTTTCAGTTTCCGCAATAAGCTCATCACTGAGGTTTAGCAGTTGCACATTCAGCCTACTTGCACCGCGACTTTTGTCATTTTTGACCCGGTAAATAGCGCCTTCCAGATCATTAAAGGTCAATACAGGTAAATCGACTTTATTTAGTCCACCTCGGTGTGTTTTTACGTAAACCAGTTCGTCGGCAGGCAACATAAAGGGGCTTGGAAGACTTGCTTCTTCTATACGTAAAGATTGCCTACGCGTATTCGTTGAAAGTTGCACCTGTCCTTGTTCATTGGTGACGCTATTGCGCCAAAACGTGTTCCCTCCAATCGCAACATCGCTGAGCACGTCATCATCTTCATCAAACACGGCGTTGCGGTTATTATCCAGATAAGCAAGCGCATGAATATTTGCTGTGCTACCACCTCTGGGTCGATAGAAGTTAAATTCGTCCTCAAAAGGGTCGTACTCAATGTCACCAGAAATACCTAAATTAAAGGTCCAATCACCACCATCAGTAACAGAGGCACCAAATTGTAGATTCACGCGTTCCTGTCGCCAGTTGAAGCGATGCCTGAACAAATACTTATCTTCACTGTTTGCTCTATATTCCAGTCTGCTTTCATTATATATCGCATATTGCTGGGGCCATCGAATGTTCGAAACAAAACTATCGATTTTCTGGTTGTCGTCTGGAGACCAATCCAGCGAATTTGAAATATACCAGCCGTTAAAATCCTTGGCATAATAAATACGATGTCTGAATTGGCTGTCGGCATCGTTATCGTTGTATTGCAGAGATGAAGAAAACGTGCCGCCATATAAGTTTTTGCCCACAGAGAACGACGCTTGATTTATATCAGTTCTTTCACTAAGACTCCGATGGGTGAGGGAGGCAGACCAGTTAATTCCTTCAAAAAAGTTAGCTCTGCCATTTAGTTGTAACCTAGCTTCCCCTTTTAAATCAATCGATTCAGGATATGCTTCGCTGACGAAATCATCAAAATAGCGCGCACTAAAATTTGCACGAAAGTCTTTTCCTATACGGCTATTTATTCCGGTAAAAATAGCATTGCCCCCATCTATGTCTTTGACAAATTGTGTTTTCGACGCAATCCCTGCGACATTGAGGTAAACAGCTGACGAAACAAAATCCTGCTGTAGTTCTTGCCCTGAAAGCGAATGAGCCGATGCTTCGAGTGTCAGGTTTTTATTGATGCCATAAGACAGCAATCCAGTAATGTTTTTGTCGTATTGAGACTTCTCCTGATCATTATCAATGAAGCGTCTACTGGAGTCAGAAACGCTAAAGTAATAGTTGAAACCACCAGGGTTTAATTGGTCTTTACCAACATTAATCGTCTGTTCTCTAACCTCCTGCTGACCTTCAGGGCCATACAGTTTAATTTCGAAGAGGTTGCTTCCATAAAAAGTGTCAACTTGTTCAAAGACAACTCTGTTGTCTTGATCTGTGGTGGTTTCTTCTAGGAACTGTCCGTTCCTGAATAACTGTGCCCGCCACCCTGGTAATACAGTTTCTTCAATAGTAACCTGGGAAAATGACCGCGAAAACTTAGGGTCAAAGTTAAAGACTGATACACCCAAGGCTTGTTTTGCCCGGGAAATCAGCTCGTCGCTTTGCAGTTGCAGGTCTCCTACTTCATAACGTAGAAAGTTTTGCGCACTCCGATCACCTGTCACATCCAGGTTTTTGCTAAATCTTAGAAATTGCCTGGAACTAGAGTCAGATGCACTGATGCGCAGTTCAGTAGCGTGGTTGGCTAAATCAAAAAAGCTGTTAACAGAACCAGTAATATTGCCCGTCTTGTTTTCAGAATTGTAGTTTCCGTTCAATTGATAATTAATCAATGGAGGACTAAACCAAAAGTATTGATCATCAATCGTTTTATCAGGTAACACTTCTGACCTGGCCGTTAATGTAGGGATCGTATAACCTTGCAGCGTTTTCAGGCCCGGTAAATCGGTGGCAGTGGAAAAATTCAATTGCAGTAAATTAAAATTGTATTCAACACTTCCACCTATCAAATGGGGTAGAGCGTTAATATCAATATAGGTATCGAAGTCATCTTGCGTCCAATAAAATCCTGTTGCGGATTGTAACTCTGCAAAGTTAATGATGAATGAGCAATGGTTTATATCTGGCAGCGAACTATTGGAAGATAACGAAGAGGGGTTATCATTTATCTGCCATCCCAACCTGAATAGATCTTCTAAGGAAGACAGCGGTACCAGATAAGTATCTTCAATGGGAAATACTTCGAACGCAGGGGATACTGGGCGGCCATTCACCCTTAGTAAACTTATTAGTAACTCGTCTTCATCAAGCGTTGCGCGCTGCCACGTCGTGACATTTTCGCAGGTTTCCGCACTGGCTTCAGTGTGAGCTGACAAACCGAGCACAGTAAAAAGTGCAGCGCTGAAGTAACGAGCAAGGCTCGCGGACATGTTAGCGCAGCTCTAACTCTGTGCTTGCACTTTCTGAACCACCAAATTTGGCGATTTCCTGATAATTGATGATAACCTTGCCTTTCGCAGCCTGGTTTAATTTGATTAGAACTTTGCGTTTTGTAAGCGGCTGATAAACCCCTGAATTTCTGAGTACTCCCAATTCGTTTCCGTTTTCATCAGAAACAATAAAGTTGCCGAATAAAGAGCGGTTACCATCGAGTTTTTGCCACAGTTCAATTGACGGTGAATCTCCAACCATCACTAGTCTTGGGTTCAGTAATTCGGTCTGTGCATGAAGTTTGCCATGGCGCACAATAATAGGGACGGAGTAGGATAGTTTGGGACGAATACTGACAGCTCCCGGAATGGCATCTGGAACGCCGGTAATTTGTAAAACAGCTCTATATTCACCTTCTGGTAAATCAGCAGGTTTGCGTAATGCGAACCTCAATGCCTGTCGAGCTCCTGCTTCAATTCTGCCGCGTTTCGGTGAGTAGCGTAACAACCCAATCGCTGAAAAATCATCTTCCTCAACAGGCCTAAGGATCCCCTCTTCTGTCATAGTTACCAGGCCTAGAGACAGGCTAAAAGTAACCGGGGCAGAGCTGGTGTTTCTAAGCTGCACAGCATCAGAGCGAGTAGAATTATCGAAATACAGACGGTATTTGGATAACGCAATATTAGCGTGGGCAAGCGGTGCCAATGAAAATAAAAAAACGAAGAACAATAACTTTTTCAACATGGTGGGGAAGGTGTCACTAGTTTGATTAAAATTTAAAATGCGATTTCTTAAAGGTCTGATAATTGGCATCTTTAGGTAATAGAGAATACAAAAATAGCGGCAACAAAGCCGCTATTTCATTCAGGTTTTCTGGTTTTATTGGAAAACCACATTGACGGTATAATCAACTGTGTAAGTGTCACCACCTGTCAATGCTGCGTCTACAGTCAGATCACCGTAAACATCTAGAGTAATTGGAGAGGGCACACCGTCAACTGAAATGTTTGTAGCCGTAGCGGCAGCAATTCCGTCAGAATCGCCAGTTCCTGCGCCATTGATGTCCCAGCTAGGGGCAAAAGTCAGTTCAGCGCTGCTGCTGCCTGTGACATTGACTGTTAAGTCTGAAGATGCGATCAAATCTGTTAAGGTCACAAGGCCAATTGAAATATTCGCATCACCTAGATCACAATCGCCTGTTACAGCACCAGCATTATCCATGCTACAAGAAGAACCGATAGTTGGCGCGATTGAACCAAAGTGCAATGCCGTGGTATTCGTCAGTGTAGGTTCGTTTAGTGCAACGACTGTTGCCTGATAAACACCATCTACTGCCAATACAGAGGTTGTGGCGGCAGAAGCCATTGCTAGCGCGATTATTTTTTTATTCAATTTCATTTATTTGAGCCTTTGGATGTTAGTTGCTGAACACTTATTTCGAAATTATTAAAACACAAGAATTTACATTGCAAAAGAGGGGTAACGGAAAAATCGGGCTGAAAAAAGTTATATAATTCAAATATCTACATCATTTTCACTCACTGTGGACTTAGACTTTAGTCTAGCATTCATACTAAAGTCTAACTTTCTAAAAATTCCAAAAAAACGTATTAATATCAAATTAAATCAATGGGTTAGGGTTATATCATGAAAATTTAACTTGTTTTTTTTGGTAAGTAATACTACCCATGCTTTTAAAGTATTAAAAAATATACTTGGATATGAAGTTGAATTCCTATTGAATTGAATAAAGTAAAAAAGATGTAAAAAAAACCTCAGTTTTTTCTCAACTTGGTTGTTTTACCTATTCTGACTTAAGATAACGCCAGTTTTCTGTGTCTAAAATTAACTTGATTGATATAAGAGTCCTTATTTGAAACATATAGATTTTTTTCGTTTTCTCGATAGCTTGCTCAAGAGTTGGACCTTGATTGTGTTAATAGGGTTAGCTTCTTTCACTGCTTTTGCTGTTTCATTGAGTGAGTCTACTCCTTTGCATTTTGGTAGTATTCCCGCTAACGCAGGCTCAATCTGTGCGATGGATGAATCTGGAAGCGTTTCTGGCGAATGCATTGGAAGTGATTTAAATATTTCCGTCGGTGTATTCACGATCAGTGATCTTGTTGGAAATTCTCAAGTGGAAGTGATTGTAAGTGGGTTAAGCTGTGCTTCTTTGGGATTTACTGCAATTGCTACTATCACTGGGGGGAAAGGAGGTAAAACCACCATAACCGATGGTCAGCCAGCCATTATTGATGTGAAGGGCAATGGAGCAGACTTAAGCATTGAAGTTTATGGTCAATTAGTTCTGGTATCTTCGCTAACCACTAGCGTATCCCATACTGTCGACTTTAGTGTTCAAGTAAATGAGATATAAATTAAAAACGTGATACCGTTAATTTGCAGTAACAGATATCACGTTATTGTTTTCATTGAGTATTACGTTTTCTCTATGCTTTATTCGGATTAATTACATATTTTTCGCCCGTTTTCTTGGCATTGTACTGCTGTAAAACAGATGGCGTCATGGCCTGCTCGAAATTCAATTCATCAGTGAATTCAGTGGCAAAAGTAGTATTGATTTCGTCCGCAACGCGTTTGTGCAGCTCAAGCACTTTAGGGATGGGAAGTTTCCCTAGAAAACGCATTAGTAACCAACCTCCTATGCCCCAGGTCATGCCATAGGCGCGATTTAAGATTGTTGGCGCAAAGTCAAGCCCTCCGTAGATATACACCTGTTTATTGGCTTCTGAACCATAGGTGTTGAAACCTTTGGCATCTTTGCTACCGACCATTTCCATTGCGGTTAAGATATCACTGACTAATTCACCTCCGCCAATTGCGTCAAAGGCTAAAGTCGCGCCGGTTTCTTCTATCGCATTATAAAGGTCAGTTTTGAAGCTATCACTTGAGGAGTCGCAAATATACTTGGCACCAATACCCTTCAGAATGTCAGCCTGTTCTTGTTTTCTGACAATATTTACCAGTTGTACGCCCTCTGCAATGCAAATCTTGTTTAACATCTGACCTAATGCTGACGCGGCTGCAGTATGAACGAGTGCACTATGACCTTCCATGCGCATCGTTTCTACCATACCCAAGGCAGTAAGGGGATTCACAAAAGAAGAGGCAGCCTGTTTGGCCGTTGTACCTTGGTTGTGAACAATACATGCTTGTACCGGGACTTTACAGAACTGTGAATAAGTTGCGCCAGATAGTACGGCAACTGTTTTACCTAACATTGCCTGCGCCGCTTCGCTTTCGCCAGCTGCGACAACTTTTCCCGCACCTTCATTGCCAATAGGTAAGACCATATCCAGACGAGATTTAATCCGCGGTAACATGCCCTTAAACACTGGTGCTGTAAGCAATGATTTATCATCACTGAGTGCCGCTTCGGCTAAATTTGCCGGACCAAACATTGGCCACATGTCTGACGGGTTAATCGGCGCAGCTTCAATCTGCACTATGACTTCATGGGGTTTTGGAGCAGAAATTTCGGTTTCCTGCAGTGAAATCTGTAACTGTCCTTCAGAAGTGATATTTGTAAACAGTTGTTTTGAGTTATGCATTGTTGTTATCTCATCGTTAGAGTAAAAGTGGCTAAATTAAGCCTGAGTAGTGAATAAAAAGTAGCATGTCAATTTAAGGGTTACGAATAGTTTTCACTGTTTAAAATCCATCATTCGTTTTGATTGAGGTGGTGTGTTCTGGTCCGCCCGTAAGTGACTTTCTTTACCTGTGCGTTTTGGCTGTTATTCTGCGTCCATTGCTGTTTTCTGCCTGGCAGAAAATCAAATTGGTTACCATTACTTTACCAATTTTCTGCGAACCAAATCTCGTAATGCTAACAACTCATTAGCGACCAAGGTTTGCAAACAAAAGGTTTTGCGAGAGTTTCCTATTTCGGCCAATAGGGTGCTCTCAACCGTTGCTTGAATATTTTACCGCTGTCTTCACGGGGAAGCGCGTCATGCAAATCCAGTTTTCTGGGGAATTTGAAGCGGGCAATTTTATTGTCTAAAAAGGCATGTACCTCAACAAGCGTCACAGTTCTCCCGGCTTTACATTGCACGGCAGCAACAATTAGCTCTCCATATTCGACATGGGGAGCACCAAACACGGCGCAATCAACGACGTCTGGCATCTCAATCATTACCGCCTCTATTTCAGCTGGAAAAATATTGGCGCCACCGGAAATGATCATATCCTTCTTGCGATCGTTAATGAACAGATATCCTTCATCATCGACGTAACCCACGTCACCAACAGTCGTGTGTCCGTCCACATGCAGGTCATCGAGATTACCTTCTGCGTTGGTGTATTCAAACGGACCAAACATAGGCAGGTGGACGTAAATTAACCCGGATTCACCCATTGGTAATGATTGCTTTTCATCATCGAGGATTTTGATCGAGCCGCTTGGCAACACTTTCCCTACTGAACCGGGTTTTCGTTGCGCTTCTTCTGACGAAATCAACGTCATAAAACCAATTTCACTTGCGCCATAGGATTCATAAAAAATAGGTCCGAACCAGTCAATCATGGCTTGTTTAACGTCAGTGGGGCACGCAGAGCCGGTGGATAGCGCAAACCGCAAGCTGGATACATCGTATTGTGATTTGACCGATTGGGGCAGTTTCAGTAGCCTGACCATCATGGTTGGTACAATGTAGGTGTGGGTTATCTTATTCTTGTCTATATCGGCCAGAAACTGTTCAGCATCGAATTTGGCTTCAATATAAATATCAGCATTTTCTGCTGCAATGCAGCTCATGGACAATGCGTTGGGTGCACTATGATAAATAGGGGCAGATACGTAAAATCGATCGCCTGGCTGCAATTGCATCAACGTAGTCGACAATCCGCGGTACACTTCGTATTTATCGGGCGTCGATTCGTCGACCTCGCGCTTTATCCCTTTGGGTCGTCCAGTGCTGCCTGAGGTATAAGAAAACATGCCTCGAAATTTTAATGGTGGGGTTGTTATTGGCTGTCCGTTCGCTATGAGTTTTTCCAGATCGTCAGCTTTACCCGAATGTGAGGAATCCGGAGCGAGGGCATAACGTTCAACGATTTCTGGGGGTGTTGGTGTCTGTAACACCTCAATGTTATTCAAATCCTGTGATGACATGTTATGGAGCAAATCGCTGTGCCCAATTAGCACTCGGGTATTGGAATCATCAAGGATATGCAAAATTTCCTGCGCTGAAGAATGCCAATTTAGTGGCACATAATAGGCTTCGACATACCTACAAGCTTCGATAACCTCGAGATACGCCGGGGCATTTCGCATTAAGACAGCGACGGTATCACCTAGCTTGATACCTTTACTTTTTAATATGTTGGCAAGCTTTTTAACTCGCTGTTCAAATTCACTTCGTGGCAGAGTCTGTCCGTAAAAATGTAAATTGCCTTGGATAAGAATCCCCTTATTTTTTATTTAACTAGGCAAACTATAGGAGGGATTTATTCTGTTGAAAACTATTAAAACAATTTGTGCCCATTCATTTTGCAGCCAGCTCACTGTTAACAGCGAGCTGAGCATTTTAAAAAAATGTTGCGCAGGCATTTGCCAGGTTTGCGCAAATCAGTGTCCAATGGTAAAACCACAAGACAGACAGTTTTCCAACCCAAAGGATATGAATGCCACACTCCCTAACCACAGATCAAGCAATGCGATACAGCAGACAAATTATGTTGTCAGGGTTTGATTTGGACAAACAGGAAATTCTGATGAATGCCAATGTATTGCTGGTGGGTGTCGGAGGGTTAGGGTGTGCAGCTGCGCAGTATCTTGTAGCTGCAGGTATCGGAAATCTAACCTTGGTGGACGACGATGTGGTAGAGAACACTAATCTGCAACGGCAAATATTGCATACTGAAGAAAACATCGGCATGAATAAATGTGCATCAGCCAAGTTGGCGCTGAAACGACTTAGTCAGCACACTCAGATTCGTACACTTGAAAAAAGGCAAGATGACGAACAATTGTCAACTTTACTGAAAGAATACGATCTAGTGCTGGATTGCAGTGATAATCTTGCAACGCGGAATCAGCTGAACCAAGTGTGTTATGCCAATAAAACTCCCTTAGTATCCGGTGCTGCTATTCGTATGGAGGGCCAAATTTTTTGCGTTCTTCCTCGGCAAAACTCGGCCTGCTATGCTTGTTTAAGCCAATTGTTCAAGGAGCAAGATTTAAGCTGCATGGAGGCAGGCGTTATGTCCCCTGTGGTGGGCATCATTGGATCGTCCCAGGCACTGGAGGCGATTAAAATCCTGACTGATTTTGGGCAAGTGATCAACAACGGCTTATTGTTGTTTGATGGGATGGCTATGCAGTGGCAGAAATTTAACGTACCGAAGAAGAGTAATTGTCCGGTCTGCATATGACGTCATGTTAATTCGGTTTAGAGATGAAATTTCCTATGGGTTCTTGAACCGAGGAAGAGGCAATTATGAAGAAAATTGAAGGCGAAATTAAGGATTATTCGGGAAAAGATCTGGCCAATACGTTTAAACAACTTAAGCCATCAGCAGATCGTAAGTCAGATGAAATCAATCGCGATTTTGATACATTGATGCGCGAAGGTTATGTGATTATTAAAAACTTGATTAGTCCGGCACAATGCCGCGATTTTAAAAATGAGTGCCTTCCACTCATGTCCCACACTGGCAGGAACAAATTTGAAGGTGAAAAAACGCAACGACTTTATAATGTGCTAAGTAAAACCCGGTGCACTGACGTTCTGGCTGAGCACCCGAGAATTCTTGGTCTGATGGACTTACTGTTCAGGCCAAATTACTTGCTCAGTCAGAGTCAGGTGATCAATATCTTACCTGGTGAAAATCAACAAGCGAGTCACTATGACGATGGATTTTACCAGATCCCACGGCCTAGACCACCGTTAGGTGCGGCCAGCATTTGGGCTATCGATGACTTTACAGAAGACAATGGTGCAACTGTGGTTTATCCGGGGAGTCATAAGTGGGGTGGTGATCAACGGCCGGGAGTCGATGGGGAAATAAAAGCGGTGATGCCAGCCGGATCGGTAATCTTCTTTCTAGGTACTACCTGGCATGGTGGAGGCGCCAATACAACTGATTCGCCAAGGCTTGCCATGACCCATCAATATTGCGAAGCTTTTATGCGGCAACAAGAAAACTACCTGCTCGAGTTAGACAAAGATACGGTGAGAACGCTCTCGCCTGTCATGCAGTCTTTAATTGGCTACTCTATTTATCCTCCTTTTATGGGAATGGTGGATGGAAAACATCCTTTGAGGCTATTGAAGAGCTAGCCCAGCACTTTAAGGGTATTTCTTTACTCATCAACGACTTAAATATATCTAATAGTACAATAAATGACCATTATTGGTTGAAGGAATTGCCTGAACTGCTATGTTAACTGGTAGTTGTTTCATAGGTCTCACACATGCTGTTGATGGCAACAGGCTCTAGCACAAAATGCAGTCTTTTATTGGTTCTGATTTTAATCGCACCAGTCTGCCATGCTGATCCCCTTGTACTCAATGATGTGGACTGGCCCCCTTATCTGATTGCTAACAACCGAGGAAACTTCGCCGGTCTTGCAAAAGACATACTTCACCACTGCTTGTCAGGCAGTAATTACGAATTGACCTATGTAAACCTTCCGATAAAACGCACACATTTATATATGCAGTCTGGTAGGTTGGATATTTCTATTTACAGTTATAAACCTGATAGAGAGGCATTTATTGATTTCGGCAAGGTTCCGATATTTACCAGTGAGTATGGATTTGCAGTGAATGCAAAGAGTGATATTGAAATCAATGGCCTTGACGATTTAGATCCACTGATGATCGGCCATATGCCGGGTTTATCTCATACGCCAGAATTGATGGAAATTATAGAAGAAAAAAGAGACTATCAAAGGGTCGCTGAAGGACACAATGTTGAGGCGTTATTTGCACAAATGCTGAGTCCGAATCCCAGATTCGACATCATGCCAAACACCAAAGCCACCTTTTATTGGAAAGCGCGGGAGTTAGGTCTTTCAGATCAAATCAAGGTTCTGGACTTTGTTGTGGCGGAGAAAGATTATTATGTCACTGTATCGAAAAATTCTAAGAATATTTTGGAGCCACTGGTTTTTTTAGAACAGATAGATAACTGTTTGTTGTTGATAAAGGAAAGTGGGGTTTATTCGAAATTTGCACAACAATACGGTTTGCTCAACTGACGGTTTTGTTAATTTACGTTTTTGTTTCAAATGCTTAGGCTCTTTTACCTGACAATCCATTAAGTGGCTGTGACTCATCGACAGAAGGTGGGTATATTCAGTGGTTATTACTCTGAGATTTTCAAACAAGTCTGTGATTGCTCTCTGCATAATTGCTTTGCATACTTGTCACTATACTTTACCCAATCAACGCAAATTCAGGAATACATATTGTTTGATAACCATCACTTTTATTGTCCCAATGAGGGCCATGGTCTGGCGCATGACCCCTTTAATGCCATCATAGCGCCCCGTCCAATTGGCTGGATTTCCAGCAAAAACGGAAAAGGACAATGCAATTTGGCTCCATACAGTTTTTTCAACGCTTTTAACTATAAACCTCCTATCATAGGATTCTCCAGTATTGGTAGGAAAGACAGCGTACAAAATGCTGAAGATACAGGCGAATTCTGCTGGAACCTGGTGTCAAAATCGCTCGCAGAAAAAATGAATATAACCAGTGCTGCTGTGTCAGGTGATGTGGATGAGTTTGAATTGGCAAATCTGGAAAAAGCTTGTTCCCGAATTGTGGATGTTCCTCATGTAGCCGATAGTTTAGTGGTAATGGAATGCAGAACCAGTCAAGTTATTCAACTTCAGTCCTCCGAAGGTGCAAGCTGCAATAGCTGGTTAGTTTTGGGCGAAGTCGTGGGCGTTCACATAAATGCTAATATGATTGAAAATGGCGTATTCCAGACAAGTCAGGCCCAGCCCGTGATGCGTGGTGGCGGGGTAGGGGACTACTTTTCCATTGAGGAATCTAACAGGTTCGAAATGTTTCGACCTCAAAAAGAAAAGTAGTTTTACGCCTGCTCCGGTCTATTGAACCTTGTGTTTCCCTAATCCGCCAAGACGCCACAGGAAATAGATTACAGGCACAACAATAAGCGAAAGCACCAGTGCGCTTAGCATTCCACCTACCATAGGTGCAGCAATGCGACTCATCACTTCAGAACCAGTACCACTGCCATACAGCACTGGAAGCAAACCAATGATAATGGTGGCAACTGTCATCATAACTGGGCGAACACGTAATCCAGCACCTTCTAATACTGCTTGCTTCAGTGACGCTGCATCAATAGATTGCCTGGTATTGTTGTGATGCTTGGTCAGGTCATCAAAAGCTTGGTTTAAGTACACAAGCATAATGACCCCAATTTCCACCGCAACGCCGGCCAAAGCGATAAAACCAACACCGACGGCCACGGACAGGTTGAAGCCCTCTACATAGATTAATCCTATGCCACCGACCATGGCCAGGGGCAGGGTGCCCATGATGATTGCCACTTCTACAAATCGTTTAAAACTCATATAAAGCAGGATAAAAATGATCGCCATTGTTAAGGGGATCACATAACCAAGCTTTTCTTTTGCCCGTTCAATGTATTCGTATTGCCCTGCCCAGTTAAGGCTGTATCCCGGTGGAAGATCAAGTTGTTCTGCCAGTTTCGCTTTAGCATTGGCAACATAGGTTCCTATGTCGACTTTCTCTATATCGATAAAAATCCAACCGTTGATTCTGGCGTTTTCACTTTTAATTCCAGGTGGACCATTCTCAATAAACACAGTAGCCACGTCCGCCAATGCTATTCGTTGTCCAGAGGGTGTGACTATTGGCAGCATCTGCAAAGCCTCTGGCGAATCCCGATAGGTTTGCGGGTAGCGGAGATTGACTGGATATCGCTCCAACCCTTCCACAGTTGAGGTTATATTTACGCCACCAATTGCCGTGGCAACGACTTGTTGAACATCGCTTATGTTCAATCCATAACGAGCGGCCCTTTGCCGATTAATATCTACTTTTATATAGCGGCCCCCAGTTACCCGCTCAGAAAAGACCGATGCAGTGCCGTTTACAGCCTCAAGCAGCCTTTCAATATCGCGGCCAATTGACTCAATTACGTCGAGATCTGATCCTGCTATCTTAAGGCCTACAGGTGTTTTAATCCCGGTGGCTAACATATCAATGCGCGTTTTTATTGGCATAACCCAGGCGTTATTCACTCCGGGTATATTCACCACACTATCGAGCTCATCACGCAATTTCTCCGTGGTTATGCCTGGACGCCACTGATCTTTAGGCTTAAGTTGTATAAAGGTTTCAATCATTGTTAACGGGGCCGGATCGGTAGCGGTTTCTGCTCGGCCGATTTTGCCGAAAACGTTTTTAACTTCGGGAATAGTCGCAATGAGTTTATCCGTTTGTTGCAACAATTCTCTGGCTTTACCTATAGAGATACCAGGGTAGGTAGTAGGCATGTACATAAGATCTCCCTCGTCCAAGGGAGGCATAAATTCGGTACCAATGTTTTTAAGGGGATAAAAGCCAGCAATCGTAAGCAGTACGACGGCTAACAAAGTCGATTTCGGAAACCTGAGGGCCAGTGCCAAAACAGGCATGTAAGATCGTTGTAGAAGTTGATTTAATGGGTTCTTTTTTTCACTGATAATTTTTCCGCGAATGAAGTAACCCATCAGAACAGGAACCAGGGTTACGGCGAGTCCAGCGGCAGCTGCCATTGCATAGGTTTTAGTAAACGCCAGAGGAGCAAACATACGTCCTTCCTGCGCTTCGAGCACAAATACGGGTAAAAAGCTGACCGTAATGATCAGTAAACTGAAAAATAGGGCTGGTCCAACTTCGCTGGCAGCAGTGGCTACAACCCGCCAACGATTGCTCGCATTAAGCGGTGTTTTTTCTATGTGCCGGTGCAGATTATCGATCATAACAATAGCGCCGTCTGTCATTGCGCCAATTGCTATTGCTATGCCTCCCAACGACATTATGTTGGCGTTAACGCCTTGCCAATGCATGATAATAAAGCTAATTAAAATACCTATGGGCAGACTGATGATCGCTACTAAAGAAGAACGGAGGTGAAACAGAAAAGCGGTGCACACTAACCCAACAACTATGAGTTCCTGAGCCAGCTTTGACCACAAGTTCTCTACCGCCCGCTCTATAAGCTCGCTACGATCGTAAACGGTCACAATCTCCACACCCGCTGGTAAGCTGCCCTGCAAATCAGCTAGTTTCGATTTAAGATCCTCAATGGTTTGCTGCGCGTTTTCTCCATAACGCATGACCGCTATCCCGCCTACCACTTCACCTTGGCCATTTAATTCTGCAATTCCTCGTCGCATTTGTGGTCCAAGACGCACTTCTGCCACATCTCTGAGTAACAATGAAGTACCTTGTTCATTTAGACCTAGAGGCAGAGTTTCCAGATCCTCAATGCTTTTAATATAACCACTTGCAGTGACCATATACTCGGCTTCTGCCATTTCAATTACTGAGGCACCCACTTCCTGGTTGCCCAATTCAATCGCTGTCTGAATATGCTTCAGAGGTACGCCATAGGCACGGAGCTTTTCGGGATCCACATACACCTGATACTGTTTGACCATGCCGCCGAGTGACGCAATTTCTGCAATACCGGGCACAGTCTGCAATTCAAATTTCAGAAACCAATCTTGAATTGCTCGCAACTGGCTCAGGTCATGCTGACCTGTTTTATCAATGAGTGCATATAGGAATACCCAGCCCACTCCCGTTGCATCTGGTCCCAGCTTAGGCTTGGCAGATTTTGGCAATTGACCTTCAACTTGAGAAAGATACTCCAATACCCGACTTCGGGCCCAATACATGTCTGTCTTGTCGTCGAAAATAACGTAAACATAGGAATCTCCGAAAAACGAAAACCCTCGCACAGTTTTCGCTTTTGGAACTGACAGCATCGCTTTCGTGATCGGGTAGGTAACCTGATCTTCAACCACTTGAGGAGACTGCCCTGGATAACTGGTTTTAATGATCACCTGAACATCAGAAAGGTCCGGTATGGCATCGACCGGTGTGTTTTTCAGTGAGTAAAGTCCGCCAAATACAAGTATGGCTGTTACGATAAGAACCAGTATGCGATTCGCAATCGACCAGCGAATAAGTTGTTCAATCATGTTCGCTACCCTGCAGAAGCTTTAGCTCTGTAATAACAAACTCATCCCTGCTAATTTCGAAGGTAAAGTGAATATCCGTGCCTTCAATAATGTTTTCTAAGGAGAGGTTTGGCGCAACCCGAAAATCCATTGTAGCCGGGCCTCGTTGCCATTTTTCTATACTTCCCCGACTAATATTGAGTGACCTGGCTGAGGCATCAACGTGATTAACGACACCTCTTACTGTTGCGGATTGAATCGTATTGTTTAGTGGCGTCTTGTCTGTTCCAGTATCACTTGTGGTTCTTTCCGCCAGAGGCATCATACGTTTGAAATCCGAGTCGATACTGCTCTCTGAATCCAGTAAAAACTGCGCTGAAGTGACAATAACGTCACCTTCTTGCAACCCCTGATTTATTTGCGCAACCTTGCCAGAAACTTGTCCAAGAGAAACTTCAATGGATTTAAACTGTCCTTCCCCCAGTGCCAGCACCACCTTGTTTTTACTACCTGTGCGTATTAGTGCTTCCTTGGGGATCAAAATACTGGGTGCTGCTTCTTCCATGTGAATAATGACCTGGGCAAACATATTCGGTCTCAGTGCTTTCCCGGGGTTTTCAAATCGAAGTCTGGCGCGTAACGTCCGGGTTTTTTCGTTCAGGCTGGGGTATAGATAATCCACTTCACCGCGCCAAGACCGACCGGGTATAAAACCTAGAGTCATTGTGACCGATTGTCCAATTTCTACTCTTGATGCGAGGCGCTCAAACACTTCAGCTTCAACCCAAACTTCGTCCAATGAACCTATAGACATCAAAGTATTACCCGGTTCAACAAAAAAACCTTCACGTATATTTAAATTGTCGACTACGCCGGATTGTGGTGATCTGAATTGTATGCTTTGCTGCACCTGACGAGTTCGCTTGAGTAGTTCAATTGCCTGGGTAGGCATTTGCAAAGCTTGTAAACGTGTTAAGGCGGCGTCAGTTAAGGTTTGATTATTGCGACTCAGGGCGAGTAAATACTCTTCTTGTGCATTGACCAACTGGGGTGAATAAAGAGAATAGAGTGGTTGGTTTTCAGTCACCTCCTCACCCGCCGCTTTAACATAGAGTTTGTCTATCCAACCTTCTACGCGGGGATGTATGTGTACCAGTTTGTCTTCGTTGTAATGCACATAACCTACTGTCTGGATGTGTTGTTGAAGTCTGCCTCTGGCAACTTCGCTCGTCCTGACTCCAAGATTGTTGACAATATTGGGTGCAATTTTTACGACACCGGGTGAGATTGACTGATCGTCTTGATAGACAGGCACCAAATCCATTCCCATTGGTGATTTTCCAGGTTTATCCCGGCGGTAACTGGCATCCATAGGCGCAACCCAATAAAGAGGTCTTGCTTCTTCCGCACCTTCCAAGGCAGTGTCGGGCGGTAAAACAAAAAACCACACAAAAATCGCACCAGTTATGAACCCAGCGACAGCCAGGATGAAATAGGTGATTGACTGCTTATTCATATACTAGTCCTGTCGTTGCTGATGTATTATCGTGTAGAGTGAAATAGATGAGCTTGCTAAGGGCTGTGTCACGTTGAAGATGGATATTGATAAGTTCCATTCGTCCATTAAATTCGGCGATACGAGCACGCATCACTTCAGCAAACTCGTTTTCGCCATTTGTATAGGCTGTTAAGGAGGTTTCTGCCTGTTCATGCAATTGAGGCAAAATGCTGTGTTCGAATATGGCAATGCGTTGTTGAGTCTTTTCTAGTGTGCTTCGCAGCCCGTCAAGTTGCGATATCATCTGGCGCATCAACAGTCGCTTATCCGTTTTTAGTGCCTCAGCAGCCAGAGTTTGTGACTTGACCTCACTGTCGGTATTGGCACTGCTAAAAAGTGGCACATCCAGGTTAAGTCCTATTGAGAAAAAGTCAGCCCTATTGCGTCCGGCGGCGTCATCTTGCCTGTGAGCATAACTTGCATTTACACCCCACTGAGGTTTGTATTTTTGTTCTGTCAGCTCGACTTCCACCAGTTCAGCTTTGATACGTTGTTCTGTGGCAAGAACAACAGGGTGATTGGCAATAAGCGCAATAGCTCGTTTCTTGTCAGGCAATGATTGCGCAGAGTAGGGGACGCTCTTTTTTAACATCGCAGCTGGGTTGTCTTCCGGGATTGTAAAATCAGTCAGTGCAGACTCTGGGACAATCCATGCTGATAACTTTGCTTTTGCCACAGCAAGCTGTTCCGACATTTGTGTTTGCCTGTCGCTCAATCGACTCAATTCTAATTGACTTCGGATAACGTCATCCTGGCGCGTCTGAGGTTGACCGGATGCGTATTGACTCTCAACTGTTTCAGCTAATTGCTCAAACAAATTACGTTCGGAGAGAATAAGCTGAAGACTCCGTTGAGAATAAAAGGCTTCGAACCACAGTTGCGAAACCCCTGCCGTGATTTTTGCAAGTCTGTCTTGCTCAAGAAATGGGTATTGCTCTGAAAGTTGCTGATAGTGTTTCTTCTGGATAGCTCGCGTGTCGCCTCTGGGGAAGGACTGGGATAAGCCAATTTTCATCTGCGTCATTGGTTCTTGTGACAGGGAAAATCCATCAGAAGGAACATTGACAAAGCCCAATGATATTCGAGGATCGGGTAGATTCTCAACAGATTCACTTTTCGCCAATAAACTTTGTCGTCTCAGCTCGTTACCATTTCGCCATGGATCCTGTTGAATGGCTTTTTGTATTGCCTGTGGCAAGGTCAAAGGCTGACTGGACTCTTTACCAACGAGTTCTGATGACTGCAGCGCAGCAGACACAGACACAGACACAAGAATAACCAATAGCGTGCGGGTTAAAGTTGAAATGCTGCAAAATGCAAGACAGCTGTGGGTTGACTCTTTCATGTTTTTCTCAAGCGTTTAGTGTTGATAAACCGCCTGCAATCGCAACAAGATCGTTACCCAGTCGTGACTGAATTCAATTACTAAGTTGCGGGGGCAGGGTAAATGCGGACGGATCTGTCCTGTATTACGCTGAAATTGGGGGAATTACCGAGACGACCAGGGGAGGTTCTAAGACAAAAAATGGAGTATGTAAAATACCGCAATTTTCTCTTTTTACATGCTGACTTACGTTGTCTGCCAGAAGTGCTACTGAGGTCATTGCACCTTGTAGGCATCGACAATCCCCACCGCAACAATCACTCTGACTAATATCTTTCATCATAGAATGGTCAGTATGTTCCATAGCTTGCATATCATGCATGCTATGTAGGTCACCACTGGGCATCTCTTCGCAATCGACAACCACCTGCGCAGATACCTGGCTGCAAAGCAGCAAGGCTATCAAAACATAGGTCAGTATTTTGTATTGCATAGAATAATCCAGTGATAACACGTTAGTAGGTTACGCCATACAGGCTCATTTGCCAAGATTCAGATGTTACCTGATTATTTGTTCAATGCGCGGATATGGCCATGATTTAGCAAGGCAACAAAAACACTGCCTCCAATTGCATTGCCTATCAGAATAACCAGAATTGTTGGCCCTATATCAGATAAAAACAGTTCGTCGGAAGTAAAGTAGGCGACGAAAAGCTCCACCGAACCCGCAATAGAATGGTGCAATCCCCCTAGCCCAATGACGAATGTCACAATATATATGCAAAGTATTTGGCTGATGGTGGAATAGGTCGATAGTATTGTCCATGCGCCCAAGGCCATCAACCAACCTGCCAGAATGGCACTAACCAGCAGAGAAAGGTAACTGAAGGACATCATGTGCTGGGCGATAATCAGGTATCCAGCTTTAGCATGGATCACACTGTCGGCAGCAGCTAACAGGCCAGAGCTTATTAATCCACCAATCAGATTTCCGAAAATGACTATTCCCCAGAGCCTGAGCATCATGTTAATGCTCGCCCGTTTATCCAGGATTGGATAAAAAGCGGTAGCTGTATGTTCCGTAAACAATTGAGTGCGGCTTAGAATACACAACACAAATCCCATTGGATAAACTAAGGCAACCATCACTCGGTTAAAACCAACGGACAGGTCACCAACGATACTCGCCATTACTCCCACTGCCATGACCGTAAAACAAATTATCATGCCCGCTGCGATGGAGGATAACAGCAATGATAAATTCGGCCGCGACAACTGCTCCATGCCTTCTTCAATAGCTTTTTCCAAAATGTCATCAGGGTGGCGGAAGGTCTCATCTGTTCTTTTAACGATAACAGACACATAATTGGAACTTTCCTTTTGGCGTTCTCTGGCTCGTTCTACCAGTTTTTCATCAATTAAAGGCTGCCCGTCAGCAGAAAGGATACCCTTACTAGTGTCGGGCGAGTCTGGCAGTTCGTTGTTTTCTTTCATTCAACTGAATCAATCTAAGTGGTTGTTCAAATTGGAATTAAGTGTAGATTACTTTTAGGTTTCTTCACTAATACAAGGGAGCGTTCAGTCAATGTTTGTTTGTTGCAGCATTTCCAGCGCTTCCTCATAATTGCGCGCTGCCAGAATGGTCCACTGTTTATTTCTGATCCCGTCTTTTATCAACTGTACCCGCTCAAAACCTTCTTCGGAATTCGGTATGACGATCCCCACAAGGGATTCGGTAAAATTGGATTCAATACTGGATAAAACAGTAATTTCCCTGAGTTGGTCAGAGGTAATACTGACTGAGTCGACTGTTGACGCATCGTGCACCACTTTCTGTAACCGTCTGAAGTCGTTGATAAAGTCAGGATCCTTTGTCAACCTGACTATATCCAGACCGTCTAAAACGCCATGAAACTTAACGTAAACGTGATCATTTTTTGTCGATACTGAGTAACCCAAACATCCCCCAGAAAGAATCTTCTAAATTGTTATTGACTGATAAAAATATTCAGTTAATTGAGCATAGAGTCAATTGGCTGAATTACAAAGAAAAGAATATTTTGTCGACAATACATAGGGTCTTACTTTGACATTCTATGTCTATGCGACTATATTGTCGACACTTTGGTTTGGGGAACACATCCTAAAATGCAAATATTCAGTGAAGAAACCATCACCTCTGCGGATAAAACTTTCTTCCAGCTCCGCAGTGATATTGTGGAAGGACTGATCCCCTCAGGTAGCAAGCTGAGTGAGACTGAATTGTCGACAAAGTATGCTGTGAGTCGCGCTGTTGTTCGCGAGGCTATCAACCGGCTGGCATCTTCCCATCTGGTGGAGCGTAAATCCAATATCGGTGCTCGTGTTGTTGCACTTAGTGCAGACGGCCTCGTGCAGTTGTATCAGGTGCGTGAGTCTCTGGAAGGTATGGCAGCGAGACTGGCAGCAGCCAATATGACAGATGATGAAATAGATGAACTGAATCAGCTGTTAAACAGGCAATTCCAGGAAGTAAAAGACGGCAAGTCCTACTATCAGGAAGCAGGTGATTTGGATTTTCATTATCGAATTATCGTGGGCAGTAAAAATGATCATTTAATTTCAATGTTGTTAAACGGCATTTACCACCTGGTACGCATGTACAGGGTGCAACTTGGCATGGCGGGACCAAGGGTCACAACCGCATTCGACGAGCACAAACATATCGTCCAGGCCATTTCTAATCGCGACCAGGAATTAGCAGAAATGCTGATGCGTCGCCATATTTTATACTCGAAAAACAATATCGAGAAAAAACTTTCTTCAATTTCAACTGAGAGAAAAGCATGAGTGCAGGTAAAAAGTTTCGTCAGGCATTAGCCGACAATAAACCCTTACAGATAGTAGGTACCATTAACGCCTATAGCGCAATGATGGCAAAACAAATTGGTCATCAGGCAATCTATTTGTCCGGTGGTGGTGTCGCTAATGCATCTTATGGTTTACCAGATCTTGGCATGACTTCTTTGAATGACGTTATTGTAGATGTGCAACGTATTACATCTGCCTGTGACTTGCCATTGATGGTAGACATAGATACAGGATGGGGTGGTGCATTTAACATTGCAAAAACTATTCGCGATATGGAAAAAGCCGGTGCAGCAGCAGTGCACATGGAAGATCAAGTTGCCCAGAAACGCTGTGGTCATCGCCCTAACAAAGAGATAGTTTCCACAGACGAAATGGTCGACCGAATCAAAGCAGCGGTAGATGCCAGAACGGACCCTGACTTCTTCATTATGGCTCGCACTGACTCATTTGCCCAGGAAGGTCTAGATGCGGCGATAGCAAGAGCGAAAGCTTATGTGACAGCAGGAGCTGATGGTATTTTTGCCGAAGCTGTTCAGACCGAAGAACACTACCGGGCATTTTCGGAAGCGCTGGACGTGCCGATATTGGCCAATATCACCGAATTTGGCAAAACAGAGTTATGGAATAAAAAAGAGCTGGGCGAATGGGGAGCTGATATGGTCCTCTATCCACTGAGTGCGTTCAGGGCGATGAATAAGGCCGCTGAATTGGTGTATCAGTCTATTTTGCAAAATGGAGATCAGAAGGCTGTGGTAGATCAAATGCAAACCCGCATGGATCTATATGATTACCTTGGCTATCACGACTATGAACAAAAGTTGGATAGCTTGTTTGCCGAAGGCAAGAATAAGTAACAAATTTAGATCGAAAATAATAAATCCCTACAGATGCAGCCATGGCTGCATCCATAAAAATATTTCAGGAGCCAATTATGGTTGATAAAAAATTAAGTGGTGCGGGTCTGCGTGGACAAAGTGCAGGCGAAACAGCATTGTGCACCGTGGGAAAATCAGGCTCAGGTTTGACCTATTGTGGATACGATGTTTCTGACCTGGCAGATAATGCAAGCTTCGAAGAAACGGCATACCTTTTGTTCAACGGTGAGTTGCCAAATCAATCACAGCTGGACGCCTATAAAGCAGAACTTAAGGCACAACGTGATTTACCGCTGGCACTTAAAGAAGTACTGCAACGTATTCCTGCTTCAGCTCACCCTATGGATGTCATGCGCACAGGTTGCTCCTTTCTGGGCAACATCGAACCTGAAGCAGATTTTTCAGAACAAAACCAGTCGGCAAATCGTTTGTTAGCAGCGTTCCCTGCCATCATGTGTTATTGGTATCGCTTCAGCCATGACGGCGTTGAAATTGATTGTATGACTGATGAGGATTCTATCGGTGGTCACTTCCTGAAACTACTGTTGGATAAAACACCCTCCGATCAACATAGACGTGTAATGGACGTATCTCTGATCCTTTATGCTGAGCATGAATTTAACGCATCAACTTTTACCGCTCGCGTGTGTGCTTCAACCTTGTCTGATATGTACTCCTGTATCACTGGTGCAATAGGTTCATTACGCGGCCCACTGCACGGTGGTGCAAATGAAGCTGCGATGGACATGATCCAGCGATTTACATCTCCTGCTGATGCTAAAGAACAGATGGCAGGAATGCTGGAACGTAAAGAAAAAATAATGGGCTTTGGTCACGCAATTTATCGTGAATCGGATCCGCGTAACGTTATTATCAAAGCCTGGTCTGAAAAACTGGCGCAGGAATTTGGTGATACTTCTTTATATGATATTTCAGTCGCTTGCGAAGAATTCATGTGGGATAGCAAAAAACTGTTCTGTAACGCCGATTTTTTCCATGCATCTGCCTATCACTTCATGGGGATCCCCACTAAATTGTTTACGCCGATTTTTGTTTGTTCGCGCCTGACAGGGTGGGCTGCGCACGTCATGGAGCAACGTTCTAACAATCGGATTATCCGACCCAGCGCTGACTATACCGGCCCAGAACCTCGTAAAGTTGCGCCAATAGCTGGGCGTTAATAACCCATTGATATCCGTTCTACAGATCAGAGAAAGTTATGAATTACGAACATCGTAAACCTTTAGCCGGCACAAAGCTGGATTATTTTGACACACGCGCTGCAGTAGAGGCTATTTCGCCAGGCGCTTATGACGGATTGCCATACACCTCAAAAGTGCTGGCTGAAAACCTGGTACGACGATGCGATCCTGACAGGTTGACCGACGCACTGTCGCAAATCATAGAACGTAAGCAGGAACTTGATTTTCCCTGGTATCCTGCACGCGTTGTATGTCATGACATCCTGGGTCAAACCGCACTGGTTGACTTGGCAGGGTTACGTGATGCAATTGCAGAAAAAGGCGGAGATCCGTCAAAGGTTAACCCAGTGGTACCAACGCAATTAATAGTCGATCATTCTCTGGCTGTAGAACATGCCGGATTTGAAGAAAATGCGTTTGAAAAGAACCGTGACATTGAAGAACGTCGTAACGAAGACCGTTTTCATTTCATTAACTGGACCAAAACCGCCTTTAAAAACGTTGATGTGATCCCGCCAGGTAACGGCATTATGCATCAAATCAATCTGGAAAAAATGTCGCCAGTGGTGCACGCCAGAGATGGCGTAGCCTTTCCTGATACTTTAGTGGGAACGGATAGCCACACGCCTCATGTTGACGCACTAGGCGTTATAGCCATCGGTGTGGGGGGCCTCGAAGCAGAGAGCGTCATGTTAGGCCGAGCTTCCTACATGCGTTTGCCGGATATTGTTGGCGTAGAGCTGGTGGGCAAACGTCAACCTGGGATCACTGCCACAGATATCGTATTAGCAATTACAGAGTTTTTGCGTAACGAGCGTGTAGTGTCAACTTATCTGGAGTTTTTCGGTGAAGGTGCATCTGCTCTGACACTGGGCGATCGCGCCACAATTTCTAATATGACACCTGAGTTTGGCGCGACCGCGGCAATGTTTTATATCGATGAGAAAACCATCGACTACCTTACACTGACCGGACGTGACGCAGAACAAGTTAAGCTGGTGGAAACCTACGCAAAAGAGACAGGCCTGTGGGCTGATAGCATGCAAAATGCCAAGTATGAGAGAGTGCTGCGTTTTGATTTATCCTCAGTAGGTCGCAATATCGCTGGTCCTTCCAATCCGCATAAACGTGTAGCTACCACTGATCTGGCCAAAGAAGGCATCTCAGGTGTGGTTGAAAACGAAGCTGGCAAGATGCCTGATGGTGCAGTGATTATCGCCGCGATTACCAGTTGTACTAACACCAGTAATCCGCGCAACGTCATTGCCGCTGGTTTGATTGCACGAAATGCCAATAAACTGGGGCTGACCCGCAAGCCGTGGGTCAAAAGTTCCCTCGCGCCGGGTTCTAAAGCAGTACAACTTTACCTTGAAGACGCTAATTTGCTGACGGAACTGGAACAGTTGGGTTTTGGTATCGTAGCATTTGCCTGTACCACATGTAACGGTATGAGCGGTGCGCTGGATCCTGTCATTCAGCAGGAAGTGGTGGACAGAGACTTATATGCCACAGCTGTTCTGTCTGGAAATCGTAACTTCGATGGTCGTATTCATCCTTACGCTAAGCAAGCTTTTCTGGCCTCACCCCCATTGGTTGTAGCCTACGCTATTGCCGGTACAATTCGGTTTGATATTGAAAATGACGTGTTAGGTTACGATCAAAACGGCAATCCTGTTAAATTAATGGATATCTGGCCTAGCGACGAAGAAATTGATGCAATAGTGGCCCAGAGTGTTAAGCCTGAGCAGTTTAAGAAAGTGTATGATCCCATGTTTGACCTCACGGTGGATTATGGTGAAGACAATAATCCGCTGTACGACTGGCGCCCGCAAAGTACCTATATCCGTCGCCCACCTTATTGGGAAGGAGCACTTGCAGGTGAGCGCGCGCTCAAAGGCATGCGCCCATTGGCGGTGTTGGGAGACAATATCACGACTGATCACCTATCCCCGTCAAACGCAATTATGATGAACAGCGCCGCAGGGGAGTATCTGCATAAAATGGGGCTGCCTGAAGAAGACTTTAACTCCTATGCCACGCACCGTGGCGACCATTTAACGGCGCAACGAGCTACGTTTGCTAATCCGAAATTACTCAATGAAATGGTGACAGAGAACGGACAGGTCAAGCAGGGGTCATTTGCCCGCGTGGAACCTGAAGGTAAAGTCACACGTATGTGGGAAGCAATTGAAACCTATATGCAGCGTAAACAACCACTGATTATTGTAGCTGGTGCTGATTATGGGCAAGGTTCTTCTCGTGACTGGGCGGCAAAAGGGGTTCGTCTGGCTGGTGTTGAAGTCATTGTTGCCCAAGGGTTCGAACGTATTCATCGAACCAACCTTATTGGCATGGGCGTCTTGCCTCTGGAATTTGAAGCAGGAACAACTCGTAAAACCCTGAGCCTCGATGGCACAGAAACCTACGATGTTGATGGCGAAAGGACGCCGGGAGCCATACTTGAACTGACTATTACCCGTGTGTCTGGTGAGTCGTTGACTGTGCCCGTCCGTTGTCGTTTGGATACCGCTGAAGAAGTGACGATTTATGAAGCTGGCGGTGTATTGCAGCGCTTTGCACAAGATTTTCTTGAATCAAACAGTGCTGCGTAGAAGGGCGAATGATGAGTTTTAAACCTCAAATTAAAGTTGCCGCTACTTATATTCGTGGCGGTACAAGCAAGGGTGTTTTTTTTAATCTGTCGGACTTGCCTGAATCTGCTCAGCAACCTGGAGAGGAAAGAGACACGCTGCTATTACGTGTAATTGGTAGCCCAGATCCTTACGGCAAGCAGACTGATGGTATGGGTGGCGCAACGTCAAGCACCAGTAAGACAGTGATAGTGTCGAAAAGCAGTCAGCCTGATCACGATGTTGATTATCTGTTTGGTCAGGTAGCCATAGACAAACCTTTTGTAGACTGGAGCGGTAACTGTGGCAACTTGTCCGCAGCGGTAGGCCCGTTTGCAATTAGTGCGGGCTTAATCGATCGGGCCCAATTGCCTGAAAATGGCCTCGCAACCATCAGGATCTGGCAGGCCAATATTCAAAAAACCATTGTTGCCAAGGTCCCAATGACCAATGGTGAAGTTCAGGAAACCGGTGATTTTGAGTTAGACGGTGTGACGTTCCCGGCGGCAGAAATTCAGGTGGAATTTGTGGACCCGGCTGATGGTGAAGGTGCGATGTTCCCGACGGGTAATCTGGTGGACAGCCTCGAAGTACCCGATATCGGAACATTTGATGTCACTATGATTAATGCCGGAATACCTACTATTTTTCTGAAAGCCACGGACCTTGGTTATCAAGGTACAGAATTGCAGGATGCAATCAATAATGATGAACAGGCACTGGCACGATTTGAGAAAATCCGCGCAGCTGGTGCAGTGAAAATGGGCTTGATAAGAGATGTCAGTGAAGCCGTTACCCGGCAGCATACACCCAAGGTAGCGTTTATTTCAGAACCTAAAGCGTATCAGGCATCTAGTGGTAAGTCGGTTGAGGCAGAGGACGTTGATTTATTGGTCAGAGCCTTATCAATGGGTAAGTTGCATCATGCCATGATGGGCACGGCTGCGGTGGCTATTGGCACCGCTGCTGCCATTCCTGGCACGTTGGTGAATCAGGCTGCTGGAGGAGTTGAACGTCAAAGTGTTAATTTTGGACACCCATCCGGGACGCTTAAAGTCGGTGCTGAAGCCGTACTGGCCGACAACGTCTGGCAGGTGAAAAAGGCCATCATGAGTCGAAGTGCTCGTGTATTGATGGAAGGCTGGGTTCGCGTTCCCGGCTAACGGGAGTTAGTCCTTAAACTGTTCTCAACAGCAAACTGGTTTCACTGTTAAGTACCCCTTTTATCATTCTGACTTCACCCAATACCCTGTCAAAATCCGTCAGGGTTTGGGTGTGTATTTCAGCCACTAAATCCCAGGCGCCATTGGTGGTGTGGATCTTGATCAGTTCAGGCAATCCACGTAATTCTTTGATCACCTGATTGGTGGATTTTCCTGCCACTTCAATCATCATAATGGCTCTAACGATATTGGATTCGAGTTCATCATGGGCCCGAATAGTGAAACCCAGAATCGCGCCACTGTTGATGAGCCTGTCCAATCTGTTCTGTATTGTGCCTCTGGATACATGCAGAAGAGTCGACAGTTTTGATACAGAAGCCCGTCCATCTGAACGCAAAGCGGATATCAGTTTCTTATCCAGGGCATCATTCATTGTGGGGGCTGATTGACTGGGAAGATCTAATTGATTTGTCATAATGTTCAATTGAATTGTTAATAGTGATAAATAATTAAGTAAATTGTATATCAATTTACCATATTAACTGTCATGTCAAAAAATTACACTATCCAGATTGTTCCTTGTTTATCTGGAAGATAGTAAATGACATTTAATAATCCGCAAGCTCCTCGTGCAGTGGTCATGGTCAGGCCACAACATTTTCACACTAACCCACAGACGGCGGGTGACAATGGCTTTCAGAAAATGGAGTCGGAATTATCGCCTGGTCAGCAAGCGAAAATTGCTTACTCACAGGTCACAAACATGAAAACGACCCTTGAGTCAAGAGGTGTGACAGTACATTTGTTTGACGATGCCACAACTCAAACCCCTGATTCCGTTTTCCCCAACAATTGGTTTTCCACTCATGCGGGAGGCCATGTAGCTATCTATCCCATGTATGCAGAAAACAGACGTCTGGAACGCAGAGTCGATATTATTGATATGTTAAAAGCATACTATCGTGTGCAGGACGTGGTGGATTATTCTGGTTTGGAATACGACGAGATTTATCTGGAAGGCACGGGCGCTATGGTGCTAGATCACCTTGAAAGAGTTGTTTATGCGGCTCGCTCTAATCGTGCCAATCCACTGGTTCTTGAACGATTTTGCAGTCATTTTAACTACGAACCAATGCTGTTTGACGCTGCTGATTCGTCAGGGCTCCCGGTTTATCACACCAATGTATTGATGTGCATTGGAACGGAGTTTGTCATGCTGGGACTCGATCTGATCCAAAGTGGAAAGCGAAAGCGTGAACTGGTGCAACGTTTTTTGGATTCTGGCAGGCAGGTGATTGGTCTTTCTCATCAACAGATTAATCAGTTTTGTGGCAATGCTATCGAACTTATTGGGAATGGAAAAAGACTGTTAGCTTTATCCACAACCGCTGCACAGGCCTTAACAGAAGAGCAGCGCGCTATATTGCAACAAAGTGTCGAATTGGTGCCATTGGATGTAACTGCATTGGAGTCGGCAGGCGGGTCTGTGCGATGTATGCTGGCAGGAGTGCATTTGTCTCCCCGATAGTGCGGGCCAGATGACAAACAAACATTAATTCTGTTTAATGTGCTCGATTCAAGCTAGCAATCTGAATGTTCAATTCTAAAGTGACAATTGATACGCGCAGATATTCACTGCGCTAGCCAGATTAAGAGAGTCAATACTCCCGCTTCCGGCAATAGTAAAAGGATCTGCATCACAATCAGAGAGTGCTTCAGACGGCACTCCTCTGGCTTCATTGCCGAATAAATAACAATCATAGTTCGAAAATGTGTGGTTGTTTACTTCAGTACCTTGCATATCCAGGTAGGCAAACTTGTTAAAACGACTTTGTAAGTCGCTTAATTCCACCCCAAGTTCAATAGGTACATGGAATATAGCGCCCATGCTGGCCCGTACCACTTTAGGATTAAAGGGGTCGACGCTATTGGGACTGAGTAATAATCTGAAGTTCCCGAACCAGGCAAGCGTTCTCAGAATGGTACCCAAATTGCCCGGATCTTGCACTTCATGAAGATAAATAGAACGAATGGACTGCTCGTACACAAGTTGGTCACCAAGCTTGTCTTGTTGCGACAATTGCGGCAAAGGCACACAGGCAACGAGCCCCTGGGGTGTTTCTGTATTGCTTATATGCGCCATTTGTTTTTTGTTGATTGTTGAAACACTAAAATTGGCGTCCAACTGATTTGCCCAATCTTGATATTCTTCAGTAACGTACAAGCTCACATTTTTAATATATGATCTTTTTTTCGCTGCTTTTTGCAACTCAAGCACGAGATGTTCGCCTTCCACCAAATAGTAACCCAATTGGGTGCGGTATTTTTTTTGATGAAGCTTTTTAACATCGTCTAGTTTCATATATTGGGTTCTTGTTGTTTTTTGGTGAAAATAGGCACATGGATAGTCATAGAACTTATAACGCAGAGAATTGTAACCCTTAGCCTGTTTCAAGTCAGGTGAAAGAGGCGAATTATTATGGATTGGCTACAATCAATTTATATTCGTGTGCTAAGTTGCAAATCTAGCGAGCCAGCATACAATAAGCGCCGATTTAGTAACACGATTAGCAGACTCATATTATGGCCCGATCTAAAACCAGTAAGAAATGGCTGGACGAACACGTCAATGATCCTTATGTAAAAAAGGCGCAGGCAGACGGTTATCGTTCTCGTGCTAGCTATAAACTTATCGAAATAAACGATAAAGATAAGCTGTTTCGTTCGGGCAGTATTGTGATGGACTTGGGCTCAGCTCCAGGTGGTTGGTCTCAGATAGTTGCCCCCATAGTCGGAGATTCAGGGCGTGTTATCGCCTCTGACATTTTGCCCATGGACGGGATACTTGGTGTCTCCTTTATTCAGGGGGATTTTACCGAGGAGGCTGTATACAACGAAATTCTCAATACACTGGAAGGTGATAGAGTGGACGTTGTGGTGTCAGACATGGCGCCCAATATCAGTGGAGTCAATGCAACCGATCAATACTCATCCATGTATCTGGTTGAACTGGCTTTGGATATGGCGCGCAACGTACTGAAACCAGGGGGCAGTTTTTGTGCAAAAGTATTCCAGGGTGTGGGATACGAAGAGTATGTGAAAGACGTGCGAACCTCTTTTAACAAAGTACTGGTTCGTAAACCGGCAGCTTCTCGGCCGCGTTCACGGGAAGTATATATTGTCGCTAAAGGGTTTAAAGGGTAGGTAACGTCAGGTTAAAACTAGGGTTAAGTATATACTATGCGCCTAGTTTTATCAGGAGCAAATTGGTTTTCTATTTCTCCAAAAGTGGCAATTTGTTCGCTACACCATTCCATTCGTCTGCATCTAACGGGGGAGCGATAATCTCTGTGATGTTTGGCCATTCCTGACACAATTGTGCATTAATCGCCAGATATTCAGTCTGTTCAGGAGGTAGCTCGGTATCCTGAAATATGGCATCAGCTGGACATTCTGGCACACAAAGTGCGCAATCAATGCATATTGCCGGATCAATCACTAAAAAATTTGGTCCTTCAAAAAATGCGTCGACGGGGCAAACAGCAACACAATCTGTGTATTTACATTTAATACAGTTGTCGACTACTACAAAGGTCATGTAGGGCAGGCTATTTAGCGGTTTACGGGTTCGACAAGTTTAAAGAAGCGCGGTCAAAACACAAGAGTACGATTTAAATTGTTTCATTCTGAGTCGCATTTTCCCTATCTAAACTAAATGCACTGAATTAAAATGCTTTGCCCTGACAGAAAGGCTGTCCGGTGATTTCCTGAGTACGATCATTATGCTGCGTTTAACAGATATTAAATTACCCCTCGATCATGATGAGCAAGCTATAGAGCAAGCCATTTTAAGTAAACTTAAGATTAGTCAGAGTCAGTTGATATCATTTGACTTGTTTAAGAGGGGCTATGACGCTCGTAATAACAAGGCCATACAACTTATTTATACCCTTGATGTTGAAGTGAAAAATCAGGCGGAATTACTCCCACATTTTGCCCAGGATCCGCAGGTTCGACTCACGCCTGATATGCGCTATAAATTTGTGGCAAAAGCGCCATCAGAGCTGACTCACAGACCTGTGGTAGTGGGTCTCGGGCCATGCGGTCTGTTTGCTGCTTTGATTCTTGCTCAAATGGGGTTTAAACCTATTGTATTGGAGCGCGGTAAAGCGGTGCGTGAGCGCACTAAAGACACCTTTGGCTTCTGGCGCAAACAGCCGCTCAACCCTGAATCTAATGTGCAGTTTGGAGAAGGGGGGGCAGGCACGTTTTCTGACGGTAAATTATATAGTCAGGTGAAAGACCGAAAACATTATGGCCGCAAGGTTCTACATGAATTTGTCAAAGCTGGCGCACCAGAAGAAATATTGTATGTGAGTAAACCCCATATTGGCACATTTAAGTTGGTTAACATGGTGGAAAAAATGCGTGAGGAAATAATCGCCTTAGGGGGAGAAATCCGTTTCAGCACGAGAGTCGAAAAATTGGATCTGGAAGGCGATAGCGATCATTTCAACATCAAAGGACTATTTTTGTCGGGAGGAGAATACCTAAACTGCCAACAAGTGATTTTGGCAATAGGTCACAGCGCACGGGATACCTTTGAATCTCTTTATGAGCAAGGTGTTTACATAGAAGCTAAACCTTTTTCTGTTGGGTTTAGGATCGAACACGAGCAGAGCATGATTGATCGCTGTCGTTTTGGTGACAATGCAGGTAACCCGATTTTGGGAGCAGCTGATTATAAGCTCGTTCATCACTGCAAAAACGGGCGGACAGTATATAGTTTTTGTATGTGTCCCGGCGGCACTGTTGTAGCAGCAGCTTCGGAGCCGGGTAGGGTGGTAACTAATGGGATGAGCCAATACTCCCGTCATGAGCGCAATGCCAATAGTGCAATTGTCGTGGGCATAACCCCTGAACAAGATTATATGGGGCACCCATTGGCAGGTATAGAATTGCAGCGCCGTTTGGAGGAAATGGCGTTTGCGGCGGGAGGTGAAAATTATCATGCACCGGCGCAACTTATTGGTGATTTTCTAACTGGAAAATCCAGTGAAGAGTTGGGCGAGGTAAAACCTTCTTACACCCCAGGCATTCAATTAACGGACTTAAGTCAGGTGGTGCCTGACTATGTTACAGAAGCAATCCGTGAAGCCATTCCTGCTTTTGAACGCCAAATCAAAGGCTTTGCCAAAGCAGATGGATTATTGACCGGGGTCGAAACCCGAACATCGTCACCCATCTGCATCAAACGTGATGCGGACTATCAGAGTGTAAACGTTCAAGGTCTCTACCCCGCAGGTGAAGGCGCGGGTTATGCCGGAGGGATATGGTCGGCAGGAATTGACGGTATTCGTGTTGCTGAAGCTTTGGCAATGGCCAGTGAACACAATGTAACGGAGTAACTTCATCAATGCGTTGTAGTGCTAAGGTGTTTTTTCCAAATCTGGGAGTAACGGATTTAATTTCTGGATTGTATGTTTACCCAACTCGCTGTTGATGTTGCACACAAAGTGGTGGCTCAGGCGGTTTATTTCCAATTTGGGTTCAAGTTCATCAGCTTGTTCGGCAAATCTGCTGGCCAGAATAGGTTCGATTATCAGTGCTTGTCCGGGGAACAAATCGATGCGTCCTCCTAACAGCTTGCGGAGGTTAACTGCGTCATCAAAGCCCTCATCTGTTTCTACCTTGAGTAACACGTCATCAAATTGTTGTCCGTAGCTGAATCCTCGGGTGACGCCAATGCGATAGTTGGTCGCATCCTCTAGTGATGCAAGATTAAGCTGGTTATCTTTTCTGCCCCACAAATAGGAAGTATCTGCATGATAGGGCACAGAATATTGCCAACGCGTCTGTCTATCCTCGTTTTTAACCCATCCGAATGAGCATATATCCTGTGTGTCCAGCATTTGTGCAATTTTGCTCCAGGAATAAATTTTAATTTCAAATGGTTGTCCTGTCTTTTTTAGTGCACTAAGTACTATGGCACCATGAATACCATAATTTTTGTTGGATAAATCAATGGAGGGTGGGAAGTCAGAAATGGCGACAATAAGCGGTTCAGCTTTGAGTAAAAATGGCTTGCTGACAAGCAGCAGAACAAAAGCTAAGAATCTGCACATACATCTACTCAAACTTACAACAAACGGATTAGTATTTGGGTAAGAGTATTACTCATATCAAACTAAAACAAGTGGCGCAGCAAACTCCAGTAAAATACTTTCTTCGAACCTTGGTTTGCTGGTCGTGCTAATTTCCGGAGCCATTAACAGCATTAAATTAATTTTGACTGAGCAGACTTTCTCTCGACCATGAATTTAAATGAGTGGGTGGTTATTTTACCTGAGGATTAGTGGTTATTTAGGTGAAAAGTGTCCAATCTTTATCAATAGAGCAATTCTAAGAAATATCAAACACTTTGATTCTGTTGCATTTATCACTGAACGTTGGACAAATTAGATTGTCGAACCGGACGCTTACAGTAAACATTTTTTCGCTTGATAGAGGGAAATAAATTGATAGTAGTTTATGGAATTGATAGTCAATTGAATCCAATAAGGACTAAATTATCTGATGTTATCCATCAATGTTTGTGCAGCGTTCTTGGGATGCCTGATGGTAAAAAAGCTCAGCGTTTTGTGCCGTTGGAAAGAGAAAATTTCCTTTATCCAGAAGGCAGAAGTGAAGCTTACACTGTCATAGAAATTAATATGATGGAAGGACGAAAACCTGAAACACAAAAACAGCTCATCAAGACGTTGTTCCGAGAGATAGAGTCTAAAGTTTCAATTACACCCATTGATATTGAGATAACGATCAAAGAGCAAGCTAAATATCAATGGGGTTTCAGAGGGATGACGGGTGATGAGGCCAATGATCTCACGTATAAGGTTAATGTTTAGTAAGGAGAGGACATGTTTCCATTAGAGGTTTTTATCACTTACACACTCGCTTGTTTATTATTGGTAATATCGCCCGGACCAGATAATTTATTGGCGATTGGCAGAGGGTTAAGTCAAGGCAGGCTAGCCGCAACTATATCCGGTTTATCCTCTGGAGCCGGTATTTTATTCCATGTATTGGCGGCCACATTCGGTCTGACCTTGTTAATTCAAACGTCGGAATTAGCATTTTATGCTGTGAAATTGATAGGCGCAGGGTATTTGATCTGGTTAGGGGTTAAGGTACTGCGTTCTCGTAATTTATTTTCTCTTGAGCCGGCCAAAAAACAGTCTTTTCGCACAATATTTAGCACCGGTTTTCTGTCAGCTGCACTCAATCCAAAGCCTGGCCTGTTCGTTCTTGCCTTCGTCCCACAGTTTGTGAACCCCTCACTTGGTTCAGTGACAGTCCAGATGATTGGCTATGGCGTTTGGTTTGCCATATTGACCGCTACTGGTTTTAGCTTAATGGGAGTGTTCTCTTCGCAATTATCAGACTGGTTGCGAAACAAACCTAAACTTGTATCTGGATTGAACATAGGTGCAGGCGTGACTTTTGTGTCTTCTGGATTGGCAGTCGCTTTTATGAAACAGCGATAAATAGATCGCAAGCGTGTGCTGTATGCAATTTTGTCATTGCGATCCCTGCTTGATTTTATTGAAGCTCAATCAATACATTGATTTATAGCTAAGTCGCATTTTTTGTAGTCAATAACTTCACTGCAAAACCGATGAATAGGAAGCCAGTCATGCCATCTAGCCAACGTTTTACATATCGTTTAATTGGAAGCGTTTTGGACTTGTGAATAACTTGCGCCAAAAAACTGAACCAAATTAAGTTCATCGTTGCATGAACAGTAATTAGCAGCAAAGACCACATAACGACAGAATCGTTCGCCCCGATAAACTGAGGAAACGCAGCAAGATAAAATAATGAGACTTTTGGATTGAGTCCGTTAGTTAAAAAGCCTTCTAAAAAGTCACCGGCCTTAACTTTGTGGTTGAGGGTGTTTTCTGGACTCATTTGCGGTTCGAGGAGATCTTTTGTGCTGGTTTTCAAAGCGGATAATAGCGATTTTACACCGATATAAAACAGGTAGGTTGCACCGACAATTTTAAACACAAAAAAAGCGTCTGCAGATTGCAATAAAATGGCCGAAATACCGAGCATTGAAAAGGCGCCGTGGAGGTAAAAGGCTGCAATGAAGCCGATGATGTTGGCATTGGCTTTTTTGAGATTGCCTTTGGTCACGGTTTTCGCGATTAACAGACCATTTGGACCTGGAGATATAACCAACAGCCCTGCAAAAACCGCAAACACTAACACTTCATACATCGACATAATTCTCTCCCGGACGTCAACATGAAAAGTATACATCTAATCACTGGATCTTTGTTAGGTTGAATTCAGCTCTGTTTTTATGTTGATATCACAACTAGTCTGAATCAGCCAAGATTGAATCGATTGCCATTCCTGCGCGCAATTTATCCAGGTGCGTGACCGGCAGTTCTATTTCTCTGCCTTGCCCAAACAACGAGAATGATTGACCGCTGTGGGTTTGGGCAAGGGTGCCAGGAGAACGTGAAATAGGGTCCGAACAAAGGTAAGTACCAGGTTGGCATTGCTGAGAACCATCAATGACAACTGTGCCTGTTACAATTCGCCCCCAGCGCTGCTCTGGTTTTGACCCATCAGGCAGGCCGAACAAATAAACCATGGTCCAGTCCTTGAGTACGATAACCAAACAATATTCTCCGAGTAATTGGACTCTATCAAGAGAAAGGCAAAGCAGCCTGACGCTTTCATCGTAATTGATTTTAGCAGGAAAAAGTCTGGTTTTAATTGCATAAGTGTTTGTCATCAAAAGAAATGAGTGGATCAGATTTAGTTCTGACGGCAGTATAAAATGAGACCTAGTAGATGAAGCACGTTTTTTGAACAGAGATTACAACATTATTATTGTAGGCAGCGGGTTTGGCGGCCAAAGTGCGGCAATCAACCTTCTAAAGCGCGGGATGTCGGACTTCATCATGTTGGAAAGACGGGATAACGCAGGTGGAACCTGGGTACAAAATCGTTATCCAGGCGCCGCTGTTGATGTGCAATCTCCTCTATACTCCCTGTCATTCGAGCCATATGACTGGAGTCGGATGTTCGCCGAACAAAGTGAACTTGAATCCTATACTCGACACATTTTTGATAAGTATCAACTCAATGAAAAAATACTGACAGGTAAAACGGTGACAGAGGCCAACTGGGACGCATCAAGTAAGCGTTGGCGTCTGCAGATAAACGGAACTGAAAATTTCACTGCCCATTTTGTCATTAACGCATCAGGGCCACTCAGTATGCCTGTTATCCCTGAATTCCTTGGTAAAAACGAATTCAAAGGGGCCGCTTTTCACACCAACCTTTGGCGTCATGACGTTAATCTCGAGGGTAAAAAGGTTGCGGTAGTGGGCAGTGGTGCAAGTGCAGCTCAGGTAATCCCGGCAATTGTCGACCGCACCCAACATCTACATGTATTTCAGCGCACGCCTCATTGGGTTTTGTCCCGTCCTGACAAGCCTTTTACCGCGTGGCAGCGAAAAATACTGCGCCATAAGTGGGCGGCTAAGTTACTGCGGACAATTATTTATTGGGTATTAGAATTTAGAATTCTGGGCTTTAAATATTCGTCGAATATCCTGGATTTTCTGGGAACCAGGCCAGCACTCAAATTACTTAAAAAGCAAGTGGCCGATCCGGCTTTGCGGGCTAAACTTACGCCTGACTACAACATAGGGTGCAAGCGAATTCTCGTATCAAACACACTTCTTCCCGCGCTAGGCAGAGACAACGTTAGCTTACACGATGAAAGCGAAGGAATTAAATCCATCAATGCCCATGGAGTTGAGACAATTAAGGGCCAGCAGGTGGATCTCGATGTTATAGTTTATGCCACCGGGTTTGATGCCACTGATGGTTTAATTTCTTATCCGGTAGTTGGTAAGAATAATAAAAATTTGCAACAAGTCTGGCATGATTATCCGCGAGCTTATCTGGGCACCTGCGTCCCCGGATTTCCTAACTTTTTTATTGTCACCGGTCCAAACACAGGGATAGGGCATACCTCCGCAATTTTTATGATTGAATCACAGATGATCTATATCATGCAGTGTATTGACGCTGTGCGTAAGTCAGGTAGAAGCCAAATAGAAGTCACTGCTAAAGCAGAACAGACATACACCGATAAGATTCATCGAAGCATGCAAAAAACGGTTTGGCACAAGGGCGGCTGCGACAGCTGGTATAAAAGTCGCAGCGGCAAAGTTATTGCCATGTTTCCTGGATTTAGTTTTACGTTCAGGCGACTGTGCAAATTGTTTAAACCATCGCACCACGAAATTAATTAACCGGGAAGGCCATTTTCTGATGTTGACCATATTCATACTATTACTTTGTATATCAGTTTTTTTAGTTTGGTGGACCTATCCCAGGTTTGGCTTATGGCTATACAAACATGCAAATAAGACTGAAGCCAAAATTTACGGCTTAAAGACGTTCAGTGCAGAGGTTGGTGAAACGCGTATGGTGTATTTGTCCAATAATCAACAGGACAAGCCAGTTCTAGTGATGGTTCACGGATTTAGTGCAGACAAAGCGGTATGGTTGCGATTCGCCAGGCGTTTAACCAATGATTACCATATTATTGTCCCGGATTTGGCAGGACATGGGGAAACGGGATTCCGAAAAGAATGGGATTATTCTATTAGTGCGCAAGCCACTCGGATCATCAAATTGCTGGACGAACTTAATCTGGACAAAGCGCACATTATCGGAAATTCCATGGGGGGCTTTATTGCCGCTCATATTGGACGTTTCCACCCGGAACGAGCGCAGAGTATTGTGCTGATAGATCCCGCTGGGGTGAAAGCGCCAGAAAAAAGTAAAATGGATAATATGTTGGCTCAGGGCATTAACCCGTTTTACATTGAAAATCGCCAACAATTTTACACATTTTTTGCCATGACAATGCAAAAACCGCCGTACCTGCCAAAAATTACCAAAGATGCTTTGGCCAAGTATTATCAAGGCAGAAAGCCTCAGCTCAAGCAAATATTTCACGCTTTCAATCTGCCTGAAGGAAAGCTGGACAATCATGTTGGGCAGATTAAGGTTCCAACCTTAATAATATGGGGAGAAAAGGATGACATTTTGCATGTGAGCGCCACAAAAATCTGGCAGAAAATTGAACGAAGCAAACTCATTGTCTGGCAAGATTTAGGTCATATGCCTATGTTGGAGGACCCGAAAAGAACTGCGAATGCACTGCGTACATTTTACGCAGCGGAATTTGGCAGTGCTTAAGCCGGATATCTTGCGAGTAATCCGGCGTAAACCTGCTCACTGTAGTCAGATGCAGAAATATCAAGGCTTTCCAATACTTCAACAAGATGTTCATTGTCTTCGCGACCTTGCCAAATTTTGATGTAGCTACCTTGTTTGTACCCTTTGTCCTGACGAAAAAAGTTTAAGACATTTTTACCCACGTACTGCCGATACAATTCATTCGCGTCCATATCGGCTTGTTCAACAATTGTCATGAATAATGGAACATCGAAGCGTTTTGCAGCGCACAGCCCCGCCATAAGTTCCAGATTATCCAGGATAGACTGTTGACTAAAATCGTAGGTTTTACCGTCAAAATTGACTGAATGACATTGAGAGTTCAGCTGGTTGGCGATTGTCGAGGCTGATTTATCCAAATCACCATCAAACTCGATTATGATTGCCGACAAAGCAAAGTGCCAGATATCCACCAACTCCATTTGCAATTGCGGCAGGTCTTTTTCCTGGGCTTTCCACCATTTCCAACCATGATGTTCGATCCCCTCTACCGACTCAATCATTGCCGCCCTGAGATATTGATAACCCGCGGTTAACCATTCCGGATTGACCTTTTTATTCATCTTGTCCTGCAACGACAACATTGTGAAAAGTTGGGTAGGGGATAACATTTTGTAGAGCCTCGCGGTCAAAATAAAATTTAAAAATTGGCGCACAGGGTAGTGGAACAAATCGGTGAGCGCAACAGAGTCAGAGCATCGTTTATGATTGAAAAGAGAAAATACTCCAATGCCGCGCAAAATACCTTGAATTTCTGCTTAAATAAACTTGATCATTGAGCCAATAAATCAGAAGCTAATAAGGATTCATTTTTTATACACGAAGAAAGTTAAGTGTTTGAAATACTATTCTAATAATCGTTAAGTGACGGAGTACAAAAAGCGGTGTTGACTCTTGAAATAGGCAGCTACCAGAAAGCCAGTTCTGAACAAACTGTGAGTATGCAACTCGAACAGGGCTCGATGCGTATTGGCAGAGATGCCAGCAATGACTGGAGTTTGCCTGATCCTGCCCGAGTATTGTCGAAGCATCACTGCAGCATAGAACGTCTGGGAAATGATTATTTTGTCACGGATACCAGTACAAACGGTGTGTTTATAAATACATCTGCTGAACCGCTGGGACGAGGCAACCAAAGCAAATTAGCCGATGGGGACAAGATCCGCATCAGTGACTACGAAATACAGGTCAAGATTGCTGTGCAAAGTGGTGAACCGCAAGTTGCGCAACCTGTAGTGCCTCCCGCATCACCGACGCCTCCTATCGATGTTCCCGTTTACGCTCCCCCTCCACCTCCACCGTCAAATGTTCCGGCAGACGGGGGAGACTGGAAAGCAATTCTAGAACCTCAGAGTCAGCCACCAGCAGAGCAACCGACCCAGGACTTGGCTGTGGATGTGCCTGAACTGACCCAGACCCATTATGATGCCCCCAGTGTTGGGATGAGCATACCTGAAGATTGGGGGAGTGCTGATTCAACGGAAGCTGTTCCTCAGATGGAGCCTCAACATACTCCCCAAGTTCCTGAGCAGCCCATTTCAACACCGGTGAGCCCTGCTGCACCTGTTAGTCCTGTTACAGAATCTCAACCTGTTCAACAAACGCCACCACCTGCGGCGCCAGTTGCCTCGCCCGTTGCAACTTCTTCGAGTTCAAACGATTTGATATCAGCTTTTTTACGCGGGGCAGGCGTTGATTCTGCAACTCGATTGCCAGTCAATGATACTGAGTTCATGCAGGAAATCGGCAGCTTGTTCAGGCAGGTTACTATGGGCCTGATGGGGGTGTTGGCGGCCCGAGGTGATATCAAGAGCGAATTCCGATTATCCCAGACCATGATCCGTCCTACAGAGAACAATCCACTTAAGTTTTCACTGAATATTGAGGAAGCCCTGGTGGCTTTGATCAATAAACGAGGACAGGGCTACATGTCTGCTGAGGCCGCATTTGATGAAGCTTTTGATGATATCAAGTCTCATCAACTGGCTGTATTGACCGGAATGCAAAGTGCAATGAAAAATCTTTTAGCGCGACTTGAACCCGAGCGTATTAAAGGCCGTGATGAAGACAAGAAAGGCATGCAAAAACTGTTAGGTGGTCAAAAGTCTAAATACTGGGACGAATTTGAGCTGTTATATAAAACCTTGTTTCAGCAGTCGGAAGATGACTTTCAGACGCTTTTTAATCATGAATTTTCCAAAGCATACGAGCAGCAAATTCAAAAGCAGAAACATTCTTAAGTTTTGGATCTTTATTTGATTCAATTAAAAAAATGTATATAAAAATTAAGCCTTTGTAGTAATTTAGTACTAAGTTGTGTGTACTGAATATTAACGCCAATATAGGTAATAAGTATGTCGATATCGATTAGCACTAGACAAATTGTCAAACTGTCTATTATTTCAGGGTTCTTATTGTTGTTGGTAGGTTGTGGAGCGACAGGCGTAGTGAAAGATGTTTTCACCACAATAACCAAGGCAGATATTACTTTGTCGACCAGTGAAAATGTAAATCCGGATATGAACGGTCGGCCTTCACCAGTGAGACTTTTTATCTATGAGTTAAAGTCAACTACGGCATTTAACAATGCTGACTTTTTCTCCCTATATGACTCCAGTATTGCAGCCTTGGGCACAGAATTGGTTAACAGAGAAGATTTAGAACTTAAACCCGGTGAAACTCGTGAAATTTCTCGTGAATTTGGTGCAGAGACCCGCTTTTTAGGGATCATTGCCGCTTACCGGAATATCGATACTTCAACCTGGAAGCGTGTGATTGAAATTGAGTCAGATTCAAATTCTGACATTCTGATTGAACTCACCGATTCCGGTGTCAACGTCAAAAAGCAATAACTCGCATGGATAAAACAATGAGCAGGGCGATATGGCCAGTAATGACAGAATAGTTTGGAAAGAAGGAATGTTTCTGCGTCCGCAGCATTTCCAACAACAAGATCGTTTTATATTGTCGCATATCGCCGCAAGTTGCGCGGGGTTACAATATTTTAACTGGGGGTTTCGAACACTGGAGCTCGACCAGGATTTATTGAAGGTTGGCAAGGTTGCCATTAGTCACTGCGAGGGTATTTTGCCCGACGGGACACCTTTTGAATGTCGTGAAGATGCTAATTTGGTAATTGATTTATCGGAGCAATCTCAGGATTTAGTACTCTACCTTTGCCTGCCGATTGCGTTGGCAAATATGCTTGAGTTCAGTGACCAGGAAGAAGACAAACATGTGCGTTGCAGAATACAACATCAGGCGACGTCCAATAATGCAGAAAATTCAGGTGAGCAGGTAGAATTGGAAATTGCCAGTCCCCGTTTTCAATTGCTCTCAGCACAACAAGATCTCGAAGCTTTTCATACGTTAGCCATTGCAAAAGTTGTTCAGGTGGGTGCGGATAGAAATGTCATTTTGGATGAAAACTTTATTGCATCTTGCTTGGACGTGAATAAACAATCTGTCTTAAGAGGTTACCTAATCGAATTGCAGGGTATGCTGCATCAACGTGCCGAAAGTATTGCCGGTAGAGTGTCAGGAACGGGTAAAAACAGCACGGAAATATCAGACTTTCTGCTGCTTCAGGCTTTGAACCGCATGGAGCCGGAAATAAACCACATAAGCAACTTAGCCGATCTACACCCTGAATCACTATACCGGAGCATGGCGAGTATCGCTGGTGAACTTGCCACCTTTACTAAAAAAGAACGTCGCCCCGCTGCTCTGGAAGAATATAAGCACGACGATTTGCAAAATACTTTTTATCAGGTCATGAATGAACTTCGACAATCGCTAACCATGGTTCTGGAGCAGGCTGCGACGCAAATAGATTTATCAGCACCTAATCAGTATGGGATCAGAACCGCGGTTGTTGGTAACAAGGATATGTTGCAAAAGGCAATGTTTGTACTGGCTGTTAAGGCCGACACTCCAGACGATAAGTTACGCCAGACATTACCTGGCCAGATGAAAATTGGGGCCGTCGAAAAAATTGCGACCTTAATAAACAAATCTCTACCTGGCGTGAATCTGGCGGCCTTGCCCGCAGCACCCCGGCAGATTCCATTTCATGCCGGGACAACCTATTTCCAGCTTGATACAACCAGTTCTGCCTGGGCCGATATACTAGGATCCGGTGGCATTGCAATGCATGTTGCCGGACATTATCCCGGGCTTGATGTAAGCTTTTGGGCAGTGAGGCAGTAATTATGGTGAACGACGACTTAGATCGCACAGTCATTATGCCAACGCCGGGACGGCGTCGCGGAGCTGAGCCCGCATCGCCAGGTGCGCCCGTGCCGCAACCTGCGCCTACTCAACCAGTTCCACAGCCCATGGCACAATCTGATGATGGCGAAGGAATATCGCTACAAATGATTGGTAGCTCCGGGCAGAACCATTTAGTCAACTCCGCTACTATGGTCTTCTCGTTGGCAAGACAATTGAGAAATACAGCGGAACATAAGGACGTGCCTGGGCTGTTGCAACATGTCACGTCTTTGGTGCAACAATTTGAGAAGAATTGCGTTTTACATGGGATTGGACCGGACGTTGCCTATGAAGCACGCTACATCCTATGTGCCTTTTTGGATGAAATAGTACTCAATACTCCGTGGGGAAATGGTAGCGTCTGGAGCCAACAAAGCCTGTTGAGTACGCTGCATGACAATACCAGCGGTGGTGAGCGTTTCTTCCAGGTTCTTGCACGTAAATCCGACTCACCTGGCCAGAATATTGATTTACTTGAACTCATGTATCACTGCTTGCGACTCGGTTTTCAGGGAAAGTTTGCGATTCAGGATGGTGGACAGGCTGCGCTGGAACAGATTAGTAACGGCTTATATCAGACTATTCGTAACTTGCGCGGCGATCCCGAGCTTGAACTGTCGCCAAAGTGGGAAGGTGTTTCGGACGGCCGGCCCATGGTGGCCAAATTAATACCATGGTGGGTGGTCGGAGCGGTATTTGGCGGCGTACTTGTGTTGACCTACACGGGATTCTTTTTTGCATTGAACGATGAATCAGATTCAGTGTTCAGCGATATTGGCAAACTGGGTAGAGAAGTACCACAAATGGTGAAGGCCAGAACTGCTATGACTGCTTTGGTTGATCCGGTGGAAAGTGGTGTTGATACCGAATTATTGATGAGCAATCTGCAAGGAAATCTGCAGCAGGAAATTGCTGAAAACAAGCTGACACTGACTAAACAACCTTTCGGGTTAAAGATTATCATCCACAACAAAGGGTTGTTTGCCAGTGGAAGCGCAGATGTGTCGTCAAGTCACATTCTGATGTTGGATAAATTAGCGACGGCGTTGATTGATTTGCCCGGACCCATAGTGGTTTCGGGACATTCGGATAGTCAAAAGATTCGTACTCTTCGATTTCCATCCAATTGGCATTTATCTGATGAGCGGGCACGTTCAGTGGTTGAATTGTTGGTTGAAGCAGGTATGGATAAAGACAAATTGGTCGCCCAAGGTAAGGCTGACACTGAGCCTGTAGCCTCTAATGGGACGGCTGCAGGACGAGAGCAAAATAGGCGAGTGGAAGTATTAATTCGCTCTTTTTAAAAATACGGTCAACAAGATTCACGAGTAAATTAAAATAATGAAACGTATTCTGGGATTTTTAACCAATCGCTGGTTTTTGTCAGCTTTGGGTATGTTGTTTCTGAGCCTGTTTATCTGGTATATCGGACAATTACTGGCGTTTGGGACTTGGGTGCCGTTGGGAAATGACTATGTTCGCGGCTGCTTCATCTTATTTGTCATCCTGTTATGGGCCGGATTGAGCATCCATAAAGCGATTAAACAAAAACGTACAAATCAGAATATTATCGACAATCTGGCAGGCGCAAGTTCGCCCAACGACTATGATAGTGCTGTGTCAGAACAGGAAGTGACTGTTCTACAGGACCGATTCAAACAAGCGTTGCAGACGCTGAAAAAATCTAAATTGGGTGGTAAAGGTGGCCCCAGGTACCTATATCAACTCCCTTGGTACGTGATAATTGGACCGCCCGGCGCAGGAAAAACCACAGCATTGCAAAACTCAGGGGTGAATTTTCCTCTTCAGGAAGGTTTTGGCTCCGAGCCGGTAAAAGGAGTGGGCGGCACGCGAAATTGTGACTGGTGGTTTACTGATGAAGCCGTCATGTTGGATACCGCTGGCAGATATACTACCCAGGACAGCGATAAAGCTGCTGATAGTGAAGCCTGGACCGGGTTTTTAAAGCTGCTGAAAAAATATCGAGGCAGACGACCTCTTGATGGGGTCATAGTTGCGTTCAGTGTGACAGATTTAATTGGTCAGTCAGCGGAATCCAGAAAAATCCATGCTTTAGCTGTGCGTAAGAGGCTCAAAGAGCTAAACGACATGCTCAAAGTGCAAGTTCCGGTCTACCTGCTGTTCACTAAAACCGATTTGATTGAAGGTTTTAATGAATTTTTTGATGACTTGGGCAAACAGGAACGTGAACAAGTTTGGGGAATGACCTTTCCCCTTGCTGTGTCTGACACAGGCGACAAAATTGTTGATGTTTTTGACCAGGAATTTGACAGTTTGATTGCCAGGCTTGATGCCCGTTTGTTAGGACGTATGCAAGCTGAATATGATTTGCAGCGCCGCGCATTTTTACAGGGTTTTCCTGAACAAATTGCCTCTCTCAAAAAAGCTATCCATGATTTTGTGGGTGAGGCATTTTCGCCGAGTATGTACGACGAAAGCCATCTGCTACGTGGCGTCTATTTTACCAGTGGAACCCAAGAAGGCACGCCTATTGATCGGTTGATAGGTACCGTTTCCCGGGCATTTGGCCTCAGTCGTCAGGCGATGCCGGCGTACAGTGGTCAAGGTAAGAGTTTTTTCCTGACCAAGTTGATGCGAAACGTGATTTTTCAGGAGGCAGGCCTGGTGACCGATACCAGTGCTTTCGCTAAATATCGCCCCTGGATAGAGAAAATAGGATACGCCGGTGCAGCCATTGTTACCTTCTTTATCATTATTAGTTGGGTGACCAGTTACAATAATAACCTCGATTATATTGCCGACGTGGAACAGGATGTGCGGGAATATGAAACAGTGGCTCAGAATCTGGTGGATAGCCGTGGTGAAATTACTGAGGTACTGCCATACCTGAATTTACTTCGCAACATACAAGGCGGATTTTCCGATCAGGACAAAGACGTTCCATTGCTTATGGGTATGGGTCTGTATCAAGGCGACAAAATCGGCCCGGTTGCCATTGGCGCATACCAGCGCGCGCTCAATACTGTTTTATTGCCAAGGGTTATTGAGCGACTTGAAATTCAATTGGCTGAAAATAACCGCATGGAAAGAGGTGAATTCTTATATGCGGCATTGAAAGTGTATCTGATGATTGGCCATCCAGGTCGCTATAACGGTGATGATGTAGCTTTGTGGGTGACAACTGATTGGGCAAGTCTGTATCCGGGAATTAATAATAGACAGGTCAGGGAACAAATCGTTGGTCATCTTCAGGCTCTGTTAAATGACGAAATTGAGTTGGTGCCCTTGCAGGCTGGTTTAGTGGAAAGTGTAAGACTAACGTTGTCAAAAAGGAGCCTTGCAGAGAGAGTTTACGGACAAATTAAGCGAAGTAACTTAGCCAGAAAACTTAAAGAATGGCGGGTTGTAGACAAAATTGGTGCCGATGCATCGAGGTATTTTAAATTCCGCAGTGGTGCAAATTTAAACAAAGGGTTGCCTGGATTATTCACCAAAGAAGGTTTCAATGATGTGTTCCTCAAAAACGGCCCAATCATGGCTGAAGTGGCTGCTAAAGAAACCTGGGTTTTAAAGGAAACTGATCGTGAAGAGATGACAGAAAGTGAAATTGATGGGTTACTACAAGACGTCACCAAATTGTATTTTGCTGAATATATCCGCACCTGGCAGGCATACTTAAGAGACTTGGATATTGCCGCGTTCGACTCATTCTCGGATGGTGCTCAGAAGTTGAAAGATCTTTCAGATGACATGTCGCCAATTAAGAGTTTGTTGGCTCAGGTGGGAAGGGAAACTTTATTGGCGTCATCCAGCGCTGATTTGATAGATGCTGATGGCGAGAGTGGTGTCAGCGAGTTGCGCAGTCAGGTTGAAGCGCTGCTGAGCAAAGCTTCAGATGCTGCAATTTTAAACAAAAATAACGATCCTGCTGCAGTTGTCGACAGAAACTTTGCCAGATTACATGAAATTCTCAATGAACGTGCAGATGTTCCTGCACCCATTCGCGCTACCTTGTTAAACCTCAATGAATTGTTTGTTGCTCTTAGCACAGTAGAGGCCACCATCAATGCAGGTGGAATGGGAGGTGAAAGTGCCAGCGCAAATTCTGCCATGCAGGGTGTAATGAGGCGAATACAACTCGAAGCGAACCGTCAACCTGAACCATTGAAACAATGGTTATATAGCTTGGTACGGGAAAGCAATATGGTCTTTTTGCGAGATTCTCGGGAGCGTTTTAATCAGGTATGGCAGTCCTCGGTGGCCAATTTCTGCCGACAAGCCATAGGCAACCGTTATCCTATTTCTGCCAATAGTCCCAATGACATTAATTTAAGTGATTTCAGCCGCTATTTCGGGCCTTCGGGATTGTTGGAAGAATTCTTCAACAACTATCTGGCCAGTTTTATTGATACCTCAGTAAAACCATGGAAATTGGTTGATAACGCCGGAGCCAGACTGGAATTTTCAAACGACGTATTGAGTTACTTTGAGCGAGCTAATGATATCAAGCAGACCTTCTTTAAAGGTGGAAGTGGGCAACCAAATCTGTCTTTTCAGTTGATGCCACTTCAGTTGGATGCTGCCGCTAGCCAGAGCTTGTTGGAGCTAGGCGATCAAAGAGTTGTTTATCAACATGGGCCTTTACGTTTATCCCGTATGAACTGGCCTGCAACAGGCATGTCTGAGCGTGCTCGCTTTTCGGTGAGAAGTTTAACAACAGGCAGCTTCGCAAGTATTGCGACAGACGGTCCCTGGGCATGGTTTAGGTTAATTGATAAAGGACGTACCAGTCAGACTTCTACCTCCGACAGGTTCAGGATTTCCTTTACTGCTGAGGGGTTGGAATCAACATACGAAATCCGTGCTGACAGTGTCATTAATCCGTTTATGACCAGAGAGCTGCAATCAATGCGGTGTCCGGAGACCTTATGATGACAAATGCGGTGAATTTGTAATGGCGGCTGGTTTCTACGGCAAAATTCCGAGTAAAGGGGATTTCATACAGCGTAATCTTCAGCCTGGTTTTACTGGTGCGTGGGATAACTGGTTGCAAGGGGGTATGGAATCCAGCAAAGCGGATTTAGGGGAGAACTGGTTAAATACCTATTTAGTCAGTCCTCTCTGGCGGTTTGTTTTGTCCCCCAATTTGTTGTCTCCCAATGCTGTTACCGGTGTGATGATGCCAAGTGTTGATAGTGTTGGGCGATACTTCCCATTGACCCTTGCCCTCGAACTTCCACCTACAACCTCACTTTTAGAACTCGCAATTCGGGCTGACCAATGGTACGAATCTGCAGAAGATATTTTGCTTTCCAGCTTGAGTGCGGACTTTGACTTTGGCGCATTCGAACAGGAATTGTCTGATCTTAAAATGACGTTTTCCGAAGCCGGAGTTCAATCCAACTCAAATTCAGAAGGGCGAATCGGTTGGTCAACAGACTTGCATAACGGCAGGGATTTGCTCACTGCAGGATTGGAGCAACATTTTTCCCAAACCGTTTTATCCCGGTTGGTAGGATACAGTTTATGGTGGACCTGTGGTTCTGACAATATTGCGCCTGCTTCCATGTTTTATCCCGGATTGCCGCCTCAGCAGGAATATCGAAAATTTCTAAATGGAGACTGGTCAAATGGATGAACGTTTACAAGGACTTGGGTCGCTTCCAATCAGTGATGATGCGCCAACCGGAGAAAATGCCAAGTACGATGAACTCTATGAACAGTTGACCGATGAAATGGCGAAGCTGGAGTCTGTAAGCGGCGAAAACCCTATCGATTGGATTAAAGTAACGGATTTGTCGATAGAGGTTCTGCGAACCAAATCGAAAGATTTATTGGCGGCTTCCTACCTTGCTCAAAGCCTTTTTGTTAAACAAGGGTTAATCGGGTTGAGTAGCGGTCTCGCCGTCATGGCAGAGATGTTGAATACCTACTATGACGATTTATTTCCTCCACTTAAGCGCGTGAAAGCAAGATCAAACGCCATCACCTGGCTAGCGGAAAAAGCCGAGCCTATGGTGTCGGCAATGAACCCTAACGTTAAAGACTTCGAACAATTTGAACAGTGCCTGGCTCATTTACAGGATGTTCAGAATGTGTGTGATGAAAAAATGGGTGATCAGGGGCCAGGAATAGGAGCGCTTAAAAAAGCGCTGAAGAATTGGCGCGATCATCTTAAAGTTGAACATGATAAACAGCAAAAAGCGGCAGAAAAAGCCGAACAGAGTCAAACTGAAGCCCCGGAAGTAAAAGCCACCACCCCAGCCACACCATCCTCAACAGCTCCAGCCGTTAAAAAGTCAACGCCCCCTTTGGTGCAAGCTGATGCCAGTGCTGCTGTTAATGATGATAAAGACGTGAAAGCCGCCATCAAGTCGGTTCAGGATGTGGGGCGTAAAATCGCTATGTACAAGAGGGAGTCCAATCCCGCTGACCCAGTTGCTTACACGCTTCTTCGTACCTGTGTGTGGATGCAGATAGAACGGATGCCTCCCAATGACGACAACGTCACGCAATTGCCAGAGCTTGATCCGGACAGACAAAAGTTGTTGCAGAACTTATGTGATGAGCAATCTTGGGCCGATTTGATTAAAGGTGCGGAAAGTGCTTTTTGTGATTCATTTTTCTGGCTCACAGCCCATCGATATGTTTTTACTGCCTTGCAAGCAATGGGTCATCAAAAAGCCGCTGAAGCGATGGCACATAATGTAGCGGGTTTTATTCAACGTTTTCCTGGTATCCGCAACCTCAAATTTGTATCCGGTTCACCCTTTGCCGACGAAATGACCCAAGTTTGGATTGATCAGCAGGTACTCGCCAGCGGGCCAGGTGGCGGTGGGTCAGGGGAAAATTCAGGATGGCAACAAGGGCTTGATGATGCACTTGCTGCTGCAGGAAAAGGAAATGCGGCGGAAGGACTTAAATTGCTCAAAGCGGGTGAACGTGAAGCGCAGAATGAAAGAGAGCGGTTCATGTGGCAGCTTAGTTGTGCGCAGTTTTTGTCAAAGACTGGAAAAGTCGAACTGGCGGTTTTTCATTTGGAATATTTGTGGCAAAAATTGGAAAGCCTGGCTTTGTGTGAATGGGAGTCTGCGGCAGCTGCCAAGATTGGTAAAGAGCTGCTGGCTTGCTATGAACATAAGGATCTGAAAAAGGATCTTTCCGCTCAACGTGTTGCATTGATTCCGGAGCTAAAATCCATTGTGTATCGTATTGATGTGGAAGCCGTTTTAGGCGCACAATAGGAATGTTGAATCATGCCGGGTGTCATTAGTATAAAAGCAATAGATTGGCGCCTACGAAAGGAGTGATCTACGCTTTTTTAGTGTAGTTAAAGTTACGTAATTATTAATCAAAAGAGAACGAGGGAAACACCATGTCTAAAGAAGGATCCGTTGCCCCGAAAGAACGGGTAAACATCAAGTATTCACCGGCAACAGGTGATGCTCAGGAAGAAGTCGAGTTACCACTCAAAATGTTGATGATGGGTGATTACACATTACAACAAGATGATCGTCCGGTAGAAGACCGCACGCCCATCAATATCGACAAGGACAACTTCAACAAAGTGATGGAAGGACAAAACCTTTCTTTGGATGTTCTGGTTGACAATAAATTGGTAGATGAAGAAGACGCTGAAATGTCTGCCAGCCTCAAGTTTAACAGCTTGAAAGATTTTGAACCGGAGAACATTGTCCGACAAGTTCCAGAGTTAAATCAATTGCTGGACATGCGGGATGCGTTGACAGCCCTCAAGGGACCACTTGGCAATGTACCGGCATTCCGGAAAATGTTAGAGCAGGCGCTCACTGATGAAGATGCTCGCCAAAAACTGCTTGATGAATTGAAATTAAATGACGGAAACGAAGGCGAATAGGCACCGTTCCTATTCATTATTGTCTTTATCAGGAGAGTGAGATGTCTGACGCAAAACAAACAGAACAAGGGTCTGAAGTTCTCGAAGGAGAAGCTGGTTTACTAGACCAGATTATGACTGAAACGCGGATTAAACCCTCTGACGAAGGGTTTTCAATCGCGAAAAAAGGGGTAGAGGCGCTTATCGGCGAAATGCTCGCACCCCAAAACAAAGGCGAGAAAGTTAATAAAGCCAGCGTTGATCAAATGATTGCCGCAATCGACGAAAAATTAAGTGTTCAGGTAGATGAAATTTTACACCACAAAGATGTACAAAAACTAGAATCTGCTTGGCGTGGTTTAAAGTATGTGGTTGATAAAACCAATTTCCGCGAAAACATCAAGCTGGAAATGATCAGTGTTAGTAAAGAAGATTTGCTGGAAGACTTTGAAGATAGCCCGGAAGTGGTTAAATCAGGCCTCTATCAACATTGTTACGTAGCGGAATATGGTCAATTTGGTGGTAACCCAATTGGTGCCATGATTGCTAACTATGACTTCGGACCAGGTCCACAAGATATTAAGCTATTGCAATATACAGCTAGTGTAGCTGCTATGGCTCATGCTCCGTTTATCGCGGCCGCCGGTTCACAGTTCTTTGGCATTGATGATTATCAGGATTTACCTGGGTTAAAAGATCTCGACAGCTTGTTCGAAGGTCCGACCTACACCAAATGGCGTAGCTTCAGAGAAAGTGAAGATGCCCGTTATGTTGGGTTGACTGCACCAAGGTTCTTATTGCGTTTGCCTTATGAAGAAGAAGCGAATCCGGTTAAAGCCTTTAATTACAATGAAAATGTGCGGGATAGCCACAGTTCTTATTTGTGGGGTAATGCGGCCTTCGCTTTTGCTACTCGTTTGTCTGACAGTTTCGCCAAATACCGTTGGTGCCCTAATATCATTGGGCCACAAAGTGGTGGTGCGGTTGAAGACTTACCTTTGCATAACTACGAATCAATGGGTGACATTGAGACTAAAATACCAACAGAAGTTTTGGTATCAGATCGCCGTGAATATGAAATGTCCGAACAGGGTTTCATTTCGCTGACCATGCGTAAAGGTAGTGATAATGCTGCATTCTTCGCAGCTAACTCTGCACAGAAGCCGAAGTTCTTCGGTAACAGTGAAGAAGGTAAAGCGGCTGAAACAAATTATAAGTTGGGTACTCAGCTACCTTATATGTTTATTACCTGTCGTTTAGCCCACTACATCAAAGTTCTGCAACGTGAACAGATTGGTAGTTGGAAGGAAAAATCAGATCTTAACCGAGAACTGAATACCTGGATCAAGCAATTTGTGTCAGATCAGGACAATCCGTCGGCGGAGGTCCGTGGTCGTAGACCATTGCGCGCTGCCAGCATTGAAGTTTCTGACGTAGATGGCGACCCGGGTTGGTACAAGGTGTCCATGTCTGTCAGGCCTCACTTTAAATATATGGGCGCAAGTTTTGACTTATCCCTAGTGGGCAAACTGGATAAAACCTAAGTGATAACAGGTTTTGTCGGGAGGTTTCTGGACAATGTTTGAAAAGAGCCTCCTGGAACGAATTGACGATCCCGACACAGCCTATTCAAGATCATTGGACATCGACCCTGGCAAGTTGTCAGAGTCGGTGCTGATGCATCTGCGAAATATGTTTAATGTGCGTCGGGGCAGCGTCATGACCATTGATGACTATGGCATGCCCGACTTTAACGACATGGTGAATGATTTCCCCAACGCCATAAAGGTGATACGTACTATTATCCGGGATTCAATTCGCAAATATGAACCAAGGTTAAAACAGGTATCTGTGAGCCACGTTAAGGTGGACGACAAACCGTTGGATCTGTTTTTTCAGGTAAAAGCCGAGCTTCAGTTAGAAGGTCAGAAAGTTCCTATATTGTTTGAAACAGTGGTAGGCGATAGCGGCTCGGTGAAAATCAGGGGATAAACTTGAGTTTTAACAAGTATTTTCAGGACGAATTAACATATTTACGCGAGCTGGGCGCTGAGTTCAGTCACGCCAATCCGCAGCTTGCGCCATTTTTGGCAGAGCGCGGCTCCGATCCGGATGTTGAAAGGTTATTGGAAGGCTTCGCGTTTTTAAGCGGTCGCTTAAGTCAGAGGCTTAATGATCAATTGCCGGAAATGACTCATGGCATGATAGAGATGATGTGGCCTCATTACCTTCGTCCTTTGCCCAGCATGTCAATTGTTGAATTTAAACCCTTACCAAATTCGCTGACCGAAGTAAGAAGAATAAAACGTGGTACTGAAGTTGACAGTATCCCGGTTGAAGGCACTGCTTGCCGTTATAAAACCTGCTACGATGTCGATGTGATGCCTGTGACTGTGTCGGCGGCCAGTATTAAGCAAGACGCAAAGTCTTCGCGACTATCCTTGACCTTTAAAACCACGCCAGGGGTGTCGTTTTCAGTTCTGAATTTGTCTCGGATCAGATTTTACCTCAATGCCGATCCAGTTGTCAGCCAAACCTTGTATCTGTGGATACGGCGCTACCTTAAGAAAATTGAACTGGTTGCGCCTGACAATCAGAATCTCGAAAGAGGGATCAGGCTACCTGACAATTCGATTCAACCTGTCGGTTTCAGTGCAGACGAGTCGCTGTTTGACTATTCTGCGAGCGTGTTTTCTGGTTATCGTTTATTGCAGGACTATTTTGTTCTGCAAGAAAAGTTTATGTTTATCGACCTGTTAAATCTCTCTTCATTGAGCGAGGTCAACGACGAGTTTACCGTCAATCTATCCTTTGAACGGCCATTGGAAGAACATATTCGTGTCAGCCCGAAGATGTTCAGGTTGCATGCTACGCCCGTAGCGAATCTGTTTAAGCGAGACGGCGATCCTTTGCGAATCGATTTAACCAGTATGGAATATCGGGTCAGGCCTTCAGGCAGGGTATCCAGTCATTACGAAGTTTATTCAATAGATAGCGTACAAAGCCGCCTTCAGGGTGCCACGGACAAGCGAATATACTCACCCCTTGCGACCTTCGAACACGAGCAGACCGATTCTGAAATTGTGGGTTTCTACCATAAAAAGCTGAAACCTTCCTCCACAGGCAAGGGGTTCGAAACATACATTAGCCTTGCCGGTCAGAAGTCGCGAACAGATCAGCTAAGTAAAGAGACCATATCTCTGGAACTGACATGCACAAACAGGCAATTACCGGATAAACTTAAAGTAGGTGATATCAAAGTGCCAACGGCCTCGTCACCTGAGTTCGTTACTTTTAGCAATATTACTGCGCCGACAAGTTCACTTTATCCTTCGATTGAGGAAGGGTTGCAATGGCAACTCATTTCTAACATGGCGCTGAATTACAGCACTTTGACCGATCCCGAAATGTTGCGTGTGGTGCTGAGGGCTTATGATTTCAGAGCTCTGAATGACAGGCAGGCTGAGCGCCAATTAGAACTGAAACTCTCAGGCATTTTAGACATTCAGGTGGATAAGAGCGACAGGATGGTAAAAGGTCTGCCAGTCAGAGGGTTGAATATTATGGTGAAGTTACGGGAAAGTAATTTCACTTCAGAAGGTGACATGTACCTGTTTGCATCTATGTTGAATCAGTTTTTCAGCCTGTATGCCAGTATCAACTCTTACCATCAATTAACCGTTATCGGCGAAGAAAAAGGAGAGAACTATCAATGGCCGTTGAAGATGGGTCAGCAGAATATCCTGTAATAAGGGATTTGCTCGATTTCCCACAACGATTCAGTTTTTTTCAGACAGTCAGTTTGTTGGAGAAGTATTGCGCCAATGAAAACTCGGTGTCTATTGGTTATCGTGGACCAACTGAATTAGAAACGGTCAGGATAAGACCTTATGCCAGTCTTGGATTTTCTAGTGCTGATGTAAAGCGGGTTGAACGCCTGGAAGGGGAAAACGAAAATAGATTTCGCTTGGAAGTCACTTTCATGGGCCTTTACGGCACCGTCTCACCACTTCCTGCATTTTACACCGAATCTATAATTCGTGACACTGACAGTGAAAGCAATCGCAGAGACTTTCTGGACCTCTTTCATCATCGCGCGATTTCACTGCATTATCGGTCATTAACCAAATACAAGTTGTTCAATCGCCTTAAGCCCGGCTTAGAAGACGAAGTTTCCAATTGGTTGTTTGCGCTTATTGGCCTGCACGGTGTAAAAAAACTTGAAAAACCACCTCTCAAACGATTAGAGCGCTTGTTGGCAAATCTTGGTTTGTTGGCAACACAAAATCGTTCTGGCGCCATAGTCGGCCGAATTGTTTCTCATTATTTCTTCGACGTTCCCGTGCGTATACAGGAGTTTGTCGAGCGCAATGTAACAATTGACCAATCTCAACGAATTAGGCTTGGCCAAACGCAAACGACGCTGGGCGAAGACATGAGTCTCGGGCAGCAGGTAAGGGATTGCGCAGGAAAATTCAGGGTGTGGATAGGCCCGTTGGACTTTGACCGTTTCCGAGATTTTTTACCCAGTGGTTCTGAGTACGAAGAGTTAGTCGCCTTGGTCAGATATCTGCTGCAGGACCCGCTGGATTTTGATTTAGGATTAATAGTAAAACAAAAAAAAGTACCTAAGTTAGCCTTAGGTAACAAAAATGAGTGCCAGCTAGGCTGGTCCAGTTGGTTGGGTAACACAGATTCACAAGACAAACACATAATTATTAGCCGCAGTTCGAGCTGACAAGACATTTTGACAAAATAAGCATATACAAGGGGTTCGTCATGCTAAGCGTAGAATTAAAACCGCTCTTTAAAACACTGAATCAATATACAGAGCGAAGCCTTGAAGCTGCGGCAGGAATTTGCGTGTCCAGAGGGCACTATGAAGTCTCAATAGAGCATCTTTTGCTGATTTTAATAGAAGATCCGCAACGTGATTTTCAGAGCATATTAAACCATTACGAAATCAGCATTCCCCATTTGCAAAAGGCACTTCAACGATCCGTAGAAGACATCAAAGGTGGAAACCCCGGTAAACCAGTCTTTTCGTCATTGTTAATTGAGTGGATCCAAGAGGCCTGGTTATTGGCGTCGGTGGAGTTTGGATTAGGTAATATCCGCTCTGGTGTTATGGTGGCTACCTTAATGGCCAACATGCGCCGTTACGGTTTCGGCGACTATATGACCTTGCTTGAAAGTATCCCAAGTGATGATTTGCGTCATAATTTCCGCGATATAGTGCAGTCTTCTTCCGAGCAGGAAACCATTCGCGATAGTCACGCCGCAGGTGGTGCAGGAGCTGAGCAAGCGATGCCCGGTGGTGACGAATCGGCTTTAGGACGTTTTGCACACAACCTGACCGCGAGCGCCCGTAATGGGGATATCGATCCGGTATTTTGTCGAGACAATGAGATCCGTCAGATGGTTGATATACTTGGCCGTAGGCGCAAGAACAACCCGATAGTCGTGGGCGAAGCCGGCGTAGGTAAAAGTGCGGTAGTTGAGGGGCTTGCACTAAAAATTGCTAATCAGGATGTACCGGATTTTCTTAAAGAAGTGGAGTTGTTTGCGTTGGACTTGCAACTGCTTCAAGCCGGGGCAAGCGTTAAAGGTGAGTTCGAAAACCGCCTAAAACAGGTAATGGACGAAGTGAAATCTTCACCCAAACCTATTATCTTGTTCATCGATGAGGTACATACCTTAATAGGTGCTGGCGGGGCTGCCGGCACTGGTGATGCCGCCAATATTCTCAAGCCTGCTTTAGCCAGAGGTGAGATGCGCACCATAGCCGCGACTACCTATTCAGAATACAAAAAATACATTGATAAAGACCCGGCTTTGGCAAGACGATTCCAGATGGTGAAGCTGGACGAGCCTTCGGCAGACCAGGCGATCACCATTTTGCGTGGACTGAAAGGTATCTATGAAGAAACCCACGATGTTTATGTGCGCGATGATGCTATTGAAGCTGCAGCCCATATGTCGGCTCGGTATCTGTCAGGCAGACAATTGCCGGATAAAGCTGTTGATGTATTGGATACAGCCAGTGCACGAGTCAAGCTAAGCTTGTCATCGAAACCTGCTGAAATCGAAAGCATGGAACAAAATATTGCGATGTTGCAACGTCAACGTGACGCGCTGCATCGGGATGTCGTCAGTGGCATTATTGAAGATGCCTCTGTCGTTGAGCAATTGGATGAACAAATCCTTGGCATCCAGGATGATTTAAAAGTTGCCATCGAGCAATGGCAACTTGAACAGAGCCTGGCTGTCAAAGTCTTAACCCTTCGTTCCGATTTAAAAGAAGCCAGAGATGAAGGTCAGGACGACAGTGCTATTCAAACTTCATTGGACGAAACAGTTGCTGAATTAGAGGCGCTGCAGGATGGTCAGAAGCTGGTGCATTATGAGACCAGCCCGGAAACAGTTGCACAAGTTATATCAGACTGGACAGGTGTGCCTTTGGGCAACATGGTGAAGGATGAGTCCAAAAGCGTTCTTGAATTTGGCGCTCAGATGAAAAAGCGGGTAAAAGGTCAGGATCATGCCGTAGATTCCTTGGATGAAGGTGTCAGAGCTGCGAAAACCGGTTTGCAGAATCCAGATGCTCCCTTAGGCGTATTTTTGTTTGTGGGACCAAGTGGCGTTGGTAAAACTGAAATGGCCTTGGCTATTGCAGACCAATTGTTTGGTGGTGAGCGATTTATGACTACTATCAACATGTCTGAATTTCAGGAAAAACACAGTGTTTCACGCTTGATAGGATCGCCTCCTGGATATGTTGGATTTGGCGAAGGCGGCATGCTAACTGAAGCTGTGCGTCAGCGGCCTTATTCTGTGGTGTTATTGGACGAAGTAGAAAAGGCCGATCTCGAAGTAATGAACCTGTTTTATCAGGTGTTTGACAAAGGCATGTTGTCAGACAGTGAAGGGCGCTTAGTTGATTTCAAGAATACCATAGTTATTTTGACCAGCAACCTGGCAACCGATGTGATAACACAAATGGGGGTGGCCGAGGAAAGGCCTTCAGTGGATGTGCTGACCCAGGCAATCCGGCCCATTCTCAGCAACCATTTTAAACCGGCATTACTGGCACGTATGCAAATTGTTCCATTCTTTCCTTTGGTTGGTGATGTCCTCAAGGACATAGTTCGCCTGAAGTTGGCAAAAGTGACCAGGCGTCTGGCCAGTAGCCAGCAAATGGAACTGGTATACGGAGATGAGGTTATCTCTCAGATTGCTGATCGCTGTAAGGAAGTGGAAACTGGTGCGCGGAACATCGACCATATAATTAATCGTACGTTATTGCCGGAAATTTCCACCAAAATTCTGGAAATGATGGGGGATGAAGAGCAACCTGAAAAGTTGACAGTTGGCCTTGCCGAAGACGGCACCTTCAGTTATCAGTTTTCCTGAGCTGATGGGTTAAACAATGCTTTCTAAGCAAAAACATGATAGTAGTCAGGTACTTGAAGACCTGCTGAAGCTTACGACTTTGCTCAACACTGAGCGGGACATTGACAGTTTGTTTAGCAAAATTGTTGAGTTTGCCTGCAAGTTAACGGGGGCAGAAGTTGGGCGTATTTTTATTCTGGATAATACTAAGCGTTATCTCTATCCGGCTATTAGCCAGAACGCTGACGTGTTTAAAGAGGTCAGAGGATTACCGGCAGTAGATTTGTTTGTCGAAGGTCGGCGCAACATTCAAGACGTGTTGTCTTACTGCGCCTTTACCGGCAAAGTGCTCAATATCGAAGATGTGTATCAGTACTCCGGATTCGATTTTCAATGTTATTACGAATACGACAAAATCAATCGCTATAAAACCTATTCAATGCTTGCTGCTCCATTTAGAAATCATACCGAGCAAACGATTGGTGTGTTGCAGTTAACAAATCTCAGGCGAGAAGACACTTTGGTGGCATTCCCCAAACATATGGAGAATATAGTTGCTGCCTTTGCGTCTCAGGCCGCAGTTACCCTGAATAATGCCCAATTGATCGAACAAAATACCCGATTAATACAGATGATGGATGACACTAACCGCCGTTTAAAAGAAGAAAACACCCAGCTTAGAGAGCAGATAACCGCATCGCATCACTTCTCTGAAATCATTGGTAATTCGAAATCAATGCGCAAAGTATTTGATTTAATGGAAAAAGTTGTCAATACCACTGCCACAGTATTGATCGGTGGAGAGACTGGCACAGGTAAAGAGCTCATTGCTCAATCGATTCACTTTAATAGTCCCAGAAAAAAAGCCAATTTTGTCGCTCAGAATTGTGCGGCTTTGCCGGAAAACTTGTTAGAGGCGGAACTGTTTGGATACAAAAAAGGGGCGTTTAGCGGCGCTGACCAGGATAAAATAGGCCTGATTGAACACGCCAATGGAGGCACCTTGTTTCTCGACGAGATTGGTGACATGCCGTTAAGTTTGCAAGCAAAGCTACTCAGGGTGTTGCAGGAAAGGGAAATAAGACCCCTTGGAGCCTTGAAGGAAGTGTCTGTGGATATCCGCGTAGTCGCGGCTTCTCACAAAAGTCTGATGCAAAGTGTTAAAAATGGCGATTTTCGCGAAGATCTCTATTACAGGTTGAGTGTTTTCCCAATCGTAATACCACCATTGCGAGAACGGACGGAAGATATTCCGGCTTTACTCAATTATTTTCTTGGAATTTATGCGAAGCAACATGGTAAAGATGTGGTCAGAATGTCACCTGCAGCAGTCGAACAAATCATGCACTACGATTTCCCAGGAAACATCAGGGAGATGCGCAATATGTTGGAGCGGGCTGTGCTTATTTGTGAGGACCACGGGACAATTACGCCTGATCACCTACCACCAGAAATTCAGGCTGCGCAGATCAATTTTGACAACAAGGCCTTGTCACTGGGTGAAAGTGGTGATCTGAAAGATGTAGTGGGGCGCTACGAAGCTTTTGTCATTAAAAGGCGTCTTAGCGAACATTCTGGAAACCAAACGCAGACGGCTAAAAGCCTGAACATTTCCAGGCGAGCATTGATCGATAAGCTCAACAAACATGAAATAGGCAAACAAACTGAAAGAATTGTGCAAAAGGATGCACAAGGTCCTGAATATTCTTCGTAAAACTTGCTAAGACCTGGCAATTAATACTTCTCCCCTGCAAATCGAACAGTAAAACTGTGCAGAAAACTGCACAGTTCCTCTTAGACAGTACAGAAAAATGCACAGTCCGAACAACCGGTACTAAACAAAGAAAAAGCGATTTAATCCTTTATAAACAGAAGGTTAACGGTAAATTGTTGATGGTTAAAAAGTTGGCCCGTTAATTGGATTAGTTATACCGTAGTCGCAAACCCATTTACATTATTACGGAGAAAGAAAATGCCAGTACCAGCTTATATGACTATTGAAGGCGCCAACCAAGGCGATATTTCCGGTGGCGCAGGTTCCTCTGATAGCGTCGGAACACTGTCCAAATCATCACATGAAGATGAGATTATGGTTCAAGCTTTCATGGGCGATATTATCGTTCCAAAAGATCCTCAAAGCGGCCAGCCTTCAGGGCAACGTGTGCACGAAGGATTTAAAATCACTAAGATTTTCGACAAAAGCTCGCCGTTACTTTATCAAGCACTTTCAACTGGTGAGCAGTTGAATACCGTTGTACTTAAATGGTTCCGCACAGCACCAAGCGGCGAACAGGAGCATTACTTCACAATTGAGGCAACTGAAGCAACGATTACAGCTATTAAATCACATATGCCGAACTGCCTTGATCCTGCTAACAACAGCTTCACTCATATGGAAGAAGTGTCTTTCTCTTATAAAGGCATTACCTGGACACATGAAGTTGCAGGTACATCAGGAACTGACAACTGGAATAACTAAGAATCTCCCAAATTGGCTGGCCGCTGTAACGCCAGCCTCCTTTTTTCCAGTTAATACGCTATGGTTGGAACAGTGCTATGTCCAGTGAGCAACGAGTATATATCGAATTCTGCGTCGATGAAGAGCTAGGTTATTCTGACGAACTTTTTCATGTGACAGGTTTTGAGGGCGTTGAAGAAATATCGCAACCCTTCAGGTTTGAAATCAATCTGGTCTCAGATGATCCAAATATCGATATGGAAGCACTTGTTGGCCAAAAGGCGAACTTGAGCATTCGCCGTGACGACCATGAGCGTACAATTTATGGTGTTATTTCTGAGCTTTCTCAAGCAGAAGAAACCCAGTTTGATTATTACAGCTATAAAGCCGTTCTTGTTCCTAGAATGTGGCTTAATCACTTAAGCCGTCAGAATCAGATTTATCAGGAGCAAAATGTACCAGACATTGTAAAGCAGGAGTTGCTTGACGGTGATGGACTGGATGCTCTTCTGGAAGACGATCTTGAATTTCGCCTATCAGAAACGTATGAACCCAAAGAGTACGTGGTTCAATATAAAGAAACTGATCTTAATTTCGTGTCCCGATTGTTGGAGCACGAAGGAATTTACTTTTATTTTGACCACCTGAGTGGCCGGGACTGCCTGGTGTTTTGTGATGATAAAAGCAAACTTGATCCGGTCGACGATGCTTGCCGTCTTCCCTATGTCACTGCATCGGGATTAGCCAGTTTCGAAGATGAGGCTATACACTCATTTAGGATGAAACAAGCGCAAATTTCCAAACAACTTATCCTCAAGGATTTTAATTATCGCAAACCCCACCTGCCGCTGCAGGGGGAAGCTGAAACTACAGACACTGCAGTTGGTCGATTATGTGAATACGGGGACCATGCAAAACACCCTCAAGAAGCTGACTACCTGGCTAAAATCAGGGCCCAAATGCATCTATGCAAACAAAAAATCGCGGTAGGGCAATCTGACGCATTGATGCTCGAAGCTGGCAAGCTATTTGAGCAAATTGACCATTTTAGAGATGACTACAATGGTGAATATCTTGTTACCCGAATTGTTCATAGAGCGGGGCAATCCATGCCAGGCATCGCGGCTTCATCCGAAAATGATGAAGCCATAGCTTACATGAACGAATTTGAAGCCTTGTCGTCTGATATCGAGTTCAGACCGGCTCTTACTGCCGTAAAACCCAAATTATTCGGCACCTTAAATGCAATTGTCGATGGACCTGTAGATAACAATAGAGCGCAAATTGATGATCAGGGCCGTTACAAGTTAATTATGCCGTTTGACCTAAGTGGTGCCGGCGAAGGCAAAGCCACACGTTGGGTCAGAAAAGCTGAATCTTATGGTGGCCAGGGAACGGGGATGCATTTTCCGCTGTTAAAAGGAACTGAAGTTATTTGGTCCTGTATTGACGGAGATGTTGACCGGCCGATAATTACCGGTGTGGTGCCCAATCCGCAGAATAAGAGTGTGGTGAATTCTGGCAATTACACACGAAACGTAATTAAAACGCCAAGTGGCATCACTATGATTATGGATGACGGAATAACATCAGCAGGTGATGGCGCGTCATCAGGCTCCGAACAACAACATACCCGCTACGTAGAAAATGTTTTGCACCAGAATGCGGGCCTGCCATTAATGCAGCAGCAGCAACATACGCCGCCGACACCAACACCGTCTCCAACTCCATCACCTGGTGCCACTTCTCCGTCACCTGCACCGGCACCAGCGCCTGCTCCGGCCCCAGCACCAGCGCCTGCTCCGGCACCAGCGCCTGCTCCGGCACCTGCACCAGCGCCTGCACCAGCGCCTGCGCCTGCGCCTGCTCCGGCCCCAGCACCATCGCCTGCTCCGGCCCCAGCACCAGCGCCTGCTCCGGCACCAGCGCCTGCTCCGGCCCCAGCACCTGCTCCGGCACCAGCACCCGCTCCGGCGCCACCTAATCCAGCTTCTGGCGCAACTAGCGTAGGGCAAGGAAAAACACTGTATAGCGTTTATGTGGAAGACTATAACGCAGAGAGAGACGACTGTTATTTTAGGATGGGTTATCCAGATAGCTCAGTCTGGGAGGTAGAAGCCGGGACCGCTGGTGACGATAATGGTGCAGGCATTTTGCTAGCCACAACAGGCAGTATTAAGCAAAAGTCTTTTAAAAACTTTTTCTCACAGACTAAAGGGATTAAGTTCACCCAATCGCTTAATTCAAGTGGTACCTATGCGCGAGGTTATAGCGCAGGTGTAAAAGTAGCGGGAGCAACCAGTATTGAAGCGACATATGGCCTCACCATGGGACTGGGATTGAACACCAAACTCACTGTGGGTACTGATGTAGCCATCAATTTCGGAATTAAATTCAGTTCTGGGGCGACAAAAGAGTATAAAAACGTTTCAGGCAATACCACAATGCAGGCCGGAAATTTACTGCTTAGGGCCTCTAATTATGACGGAAAAACCAAAGCAGTTGATAAGGTGATCGGAGGAGCAACTCTTGTGGCTGGGGTTGCATCTGCTGGCACTACCATTGCAGCGGTGCCGATAGAATCTGGGACCTGGAGCGATTCGTCAATCAATGAAGGCTTGCTGACCGCATCCGGAATAAGCTCAGCGGCTACTGTAGCCGGTTCGATTGCATACGCGTTGAGAAAAATGTCACACGAAAAAGCCGAACTCAAAAAAAGCGCCGGGACTGAGTCATTTATTGCTATGGATAACGATTCCATCATTCTCAGCTGTGACGGCAGTTCAATTGTGATAAACGGTGAAGGTGTATTTATCAATGGTAAAACCTTAGCAGCAGGCCAATTACCAAAAGGAAAAGATACGTTTGTATCAAAAGAAAAAGATCTTGAAGATGCAAAAGTTGGTCGTATTTATCCTGAATTTATTAACTTAAATGCTACGAAACGGGTTGATGTGCGATCTCAGGAAGCGATATTTCTGAGTGTGGATGAAAAACAGGAAATGAAGGACAAACTTGTTCCAAATCTTGATGCGTCTAAAATGAAAGCCAAAGCAATTCCGCCTCCTGTTCCACCCCGAGCAGGCAATGACAAAGGTTTAATCAGAATATCCAAAACAGGTGAAGTATCTTCGGTGGCAGGTAAAAAGAATACAATTGTTGGCAATAAGACATCAGCCGATATGTCCGATGATATGCTCGATGTCAAAACCAAAGAAGCTAAATACAGTGGCAAAATAACAGCCAAAGGGCAGATTAAAGGCAACAACGCAGATAGCGGAAACTAGGCGTTACTGTGTTGAATTCCCTTATCAAAAAGCTCAATTATTGTCTCGCAGTGGAACACACAAGCGCTATTGCAAAAGGACATTATTTTGGAACAGTTTAATCAGACCAAATTAAAAATGGCTTGGATGCCAGGCATGTTGCAGCCGCCAAATAATAGTTTGACCTTAATGGTTAAAGGTTGTTTTGACTTGGTTGAAAACGATAGAGCTTGTTTTTCTGAGGACGAAGATGCTGCGACAGTCATGGGTGATGTGTTTGTAGCCGACAATCCAGATGCCAGTCTGCATTATGCGAATGATTTTGTAGTTTATAAGCCAAAAGCCGACCTCACTCTGTCAGGTGTCGCTTACCCTCAAGCTGGCAAAGGCGGATGTAAAGTCACCTTTGCTGTTGGAGAATGGAAAAAATCTCTGGCCATATTTAATGACCGTTTCTGGCATTGGGGCAGTGCTTCACAACCTGAACCTTTTTCCGCTGAATCCAGAGAAATTCCACTGACATACGAAAATGCCTATGGTGGAGATTCATTTCTGAAAAACCCTGTAGGAAAAGGTGCTAAGCATTCTCGGGGTGATGCGGACGACAATTCGCAGCCATTACCCAACATCGAAAATGTAGATTATTATCTAACGTCTCCTTCACAAAAAACCGATCCTGCCGGATTTGCTCCATTGAAGACGGGGTGGGGAGATCGCACTGCCTTAACTGGTACTTACGGCGACAAATGGTTGAAGGAGGAGTTCCCGGGCTTTCCTAAGGATTTTAATTGGGGATATTTCAACACCGCCCCTCAAGATCAACAAGTAGACTATTTGTCCGGTGATGAAACACTCTATTTTGAAAATCTGCGACCAGAAACTCCGAGCTTATCCAGCAAACTTCCGGCAATTAGACCACGGCTTTTCGTTACTGGAAACGTGAATAAGCAAGAGATATTCAGCGAAATTACGCTTCGTCTGGATACCTTGCATGTGGATATGGAATCTCAGAAAGTTTATCTTCTATGGCGCGGGTTAGTTGGTGTGCAGTCTGACGAATATGAAGAGCTTAGCCATGCTTGTCTGTTTCATGAAAACATGGCTGAGCAAATGCTGCCTCATGAGCATTATCATGCACAGTTCCAGGCTTCTTTGGCCGCTACTGATGAACCTTTTGAGATCGAAGAGTTTGAAGATGAACAGGGGGAAGAATTAGCAATCCCAGAAGTAGCGTCAGAACTGGCCGATGAGGCTGATGCCACTGAAGAGGTCTCTAGTGACTCAATTGAACACATTTTCAGTCAGGAAATGGCGCAACTGAAACAGAAGCTAAAAGAGTCGGGCACATCAGCGGAAATACTCGATCTATTGTCGCTGGATATGAATGAAGATGTATTTAGCCATAAGGTTTTCGAGAATTATTCTGTCTCTCCTGAGGACGGTGAAAATCTGATTGCAAAAAGCCATCAAGATGCAGCAGCGTTTATGGCGGAACAAGGTCATGACTTAACTGAATTAACTAAAGCAACTGAAAGCCAAGGTGTAGAAGCTCCAGATAACGTAGTTGAAATTACCAGTAAGTCAGACAAAATAGATAAGATGTTAGCTGAAAATGCTAGTTTTGAAGAAATGGATTTAGTCGGGGTGGATTTATCTAATCGCGACCTGTCAGGCGTTAACTTCAGACAAGCTGACCTTACTAAGGCAAATCTATCCGGTGCCAATTTGTGTGGCGCTGATTTTACCGATGCTGATCTTAGCAATGCGAAATTGCAGTATGTGATTGCCCAAAAGACAATATTTAATAATGCGATATTGGATCAGGTTGATGCTTCCTTTGCAGACTTTTCCAATAGTTCTTTTATTAGCTCCCAATGCCAACGCGTGGTGATGATTAAAGCAAATTTTTCGGATGCTGCGCTTTCCTACGCTGACTTTAGCCATGGTACCCTTCCTGGCGGGAATTTTTTAAATGCATCTTTGTTGGAATCGATATTTGAAGGTGCGGATTTGTCTCAAAGTCAATTTGAACAAATAGATGCCGTGGGTTGTGATTTCAGCGATGCTAACCTTCGTGAAGTATTTGTGAGTAAAAGTAATCTTCGCCAGGCAAATTTTGCAAGCTCAAGGCTAAGCTTGGCTATATTCGAATATTGCGAGCTTTCTGAAGCAATTTTCGAGACAGTGGAAGCGCCTAAAGTGATGTTTACGGAATGCACGATGAATCAAACCAGAGCGGGTGAGGAAAGCAATTTCCTCGGTGCAAAAGTAACAGGCGGCAGTGCGGTAGGCATTATTTTTGAAGGGAATAATTTACAAGACGCTATGTTCAGTCAAATCTCATTACAGTCTTCTGATTTCTCAAGTACTAATCTGTCTGGGGCAGTATTTGATCAATGTGACATGAAATTAGCGAACTTCAAAAAAGCAGATGTGATCGATACTAAGTTGTCCGGTCTTAATTTGTTTCAGGCAAGTTTTGCTAAGTCTAACCTACTCAGAACCGACCTGAGTGCGTCTAATCTATTTGGTGCGGAATTTCGTCAGGCAAAGTTAAATAACCTTAATTTGAAAAACGCCAATATTCATCGTACTGAAATAGAACTCGGGTTGGTTAAATTATGACCATGTCCGCAGAATCAATCCTCAGGCTACTGCACAATGGCTCAAGACCAGAGCAGAACGTTATTGCAGATGTGGATTTAGTTGGTGCAGATTTAAGTAATCTGAACTTATCAGCAATGATGTTTCTGAATGTGAATTTGATTGGTGCGAAATTTATCGGATCAAACCTCAGTTCAGCTCTATTCTTCGGCTGTCAATTGGAACGAGCAGATTTCAGTGAATCGAATATGCAGTATGCATTGGTAAGTAACCAACGGGTTTCTGGCAGCCCTGATTTGACCTTGGCAGGCGAACAGCCCACAACACCATTAGTCCTTGCATCCAACTCCAATTTTAGCAATGCAATTCTGAAAGATGTCATTTTCGAATCCGTTATTTTCAACTCAGCAACATTTAGCCAGGCATCAATAGATAATACTGGATTTGATAATTGCAAATTTGAGGAATCGGAATTTCAGGAAACGGTATTACGCAACTGCCAGTTTACTTCTTGCACCATGACGCTGGCAAATTTCAACAGATCGGAAATCATTGGGACCTCAATGACAGATGTTGACATTTCAGGGGCGTCCTTTGCCGGATGTCACTTGCAAGAAATCTCTCTTGACCGTGTTTCTCCAGTAAAACCGGAATTTACAGGCGCAATCATTGAAGGCCTGTTCGGCAAAGCTCTTGACTTATCGACAGCCGGAAAAATGGCTGGCAATTATGCGCAGCAGGAATTAAGAGGACTGAATTTATCGAAGATGGACCTTCGTAGCTGCAATTTTGCGCATACTAGTTTTATCGATTGTGATCTTCATGGCGCTAATTTTTCTGGCGTTGATCTATCTTTTGCTAGTTTGACTGACTGCATCGTTGACAATGCAGATTTCAGCGGTGCAAATCTATCGAATGCATATCTAAATGTTCAGCAAATTAGTCGTATGGTTTTGGCAGATGCGGTTCTCAAAAACGTTGACTTCTCCGAGTCTGAAATCGGTGACACTAACTTTAGCGGCGCGGATCTTGAGGGCGCTAATTTTTCTGGCCTGGACCTGACGAGAGTCAATTTACAAGCGACCAGGTTAGATGACGCAAACTTATCCCGTGCGAACTTAGCCGGAGTGAATTTGTCAGAGAGCAGCTGTCATTCGGCTGACTTTTCCCAAGCTAATCTTAACGGTGCCAGTCTCAAAAACATTGATGCCGAAAATGCATTGTTTGTAGCCACCGAATGTGAAGGTTTAATCGTAGAAGCGTGTAATTTTAACGCATCGGATATGAGCCAAATCAATCTCAGCAATGCAGACATTTCAGGATCTTCTTTCTGTCAGTCGGATATGAGTGAGGCCAAATTGACTGGTGTAAAACTGATTAAGGCCGATATGTCTGAAGCGAAATTGCAAAAAGCGCAATTGCATGACATCGATTTTAACAGCGCAACACTCAATTTTACTGAATTTACCGGTGCTGTAATAGAGTTGGTAAATTTTGAACATGCTGAAATGCGTGAGACAGAATTCATCGATTCGCAAATTAGTCAAAGTAACTTAAGTAAAAGCAAGTGTGATGGGATAAATTTTACTGATACAAAATTTGAAAACGTCATTGTGTCTAATGGGCATTTTCCTCGATGTAATTTTTCGAAGCTTGATTTGAGTGGGTTTGATTTTCACTCCTGTGACTTGTCTGAATGTAATTTTACCGAGAGTACCCTGACTCAGGTTAGATTTGATGGTTCAGAATTAACAGGTAGCGATTTTACAAATGCTAAACTTCAAGGGGCTGCTCTGCGAAACGTAAAGGCAAGGGTTGCCAGTTTTAATGGAGCCGACCTGACTCATGCGGTGTTAACCGCTGGTGATTTTTCGCAAGGTTGTTTCATTGAGTGTAAACTTGCTTTGACTGATTGGGTAGGGGCAGATATATCTGAAGCCATGATCTCTGATTCAGAGTGCGCAGGTGCTTCATTTTGTAAAGTGAAAGGTCACTATGCAGACTTTTCCCGCAGTCGATTATTGAATGCAGATTTCAGTGATGCGGATATGTTGGGTATGAACCAACATCGAATAGATAGCAACGGAACAAAGTGGCGAGGCGCCAATCTTAAAAACGTACGTAAGACAGATAAACAGCTTGCTGAGGCAGAATTGTGGCAGCCGCATTAAAAAATTACTGGAGTGAACAAAATGCTTAATTCCATTGTTCCAGACAAAATAAATCAAGTCCAAAACTTTGTACGCATCTGTGCAGTTGAGGAAGTAAAAAGTGCAGAAAAAATACGTGTTACATTGTCTACAGAAGATCGAAAAGTAGAGCTTTGGACGTGTTTTGCTATGGGACAATTACCTTTGCCTAAAGTCGGCGACAATGTGTTAGTTGCCGGAGAAGATTTGTCATCGGGCTACGTTATTGGTGTACTTCCTGCGAAGGATGCGGTGCATGCAGCACGATTTACGATTGAAGAAGATGATGATTCCGGCAAGGTCATTGTCAGTGTGCCCCTGGGCGACCTTGATTTTCGTGCTGAAAAAGGAAGCATTAATCTGGAAGCGTCTCAAAATATCAATCTGAACTGTCATGAGTTAGATCTGGATAGCGCAAAAGGTGATATAAAGATTACAGAAGCGACCTACCAAGGACGTATTCTGGGAATGACGGTTGAGCGCACCAAAATGTTAATAGGTAAAGTGAATAGCACTGTTGGAAGACTGGTTGAAAAGGCCAAAAATGTGTATCGTGATGTAGAAAATCTTAATCAGGTAAAAGCGGGACGAATGCGCACCTTGGTAGATGGTTCTTATCATGTCAAAGGTGAGAGAATTGTTGAAAAAGCCCGTAAAGAAGTGCGTATTGACGGTGAAAAAATTAATCTTGGATAAAGGCAAATAAATGTTCCCTGTAACGACTAAAGCGGGTGGAATGAGCACAGCAATGCCCGATGTATGTAAAACACCATCGCCTGCTGGTCCTATTCCCATTCCCTATCCAAATATTGCGATGGTGGCCCAGGGAAATCCCAGTACTTTTAGTAAGAAGGTAAAAGTCGTTAACCAACCTGTTGCGCTTAAAGGCGCCAAAACCACTATGACCTCCGGTGATGAAGCAGGCTCTGCAGGCGGGGTAGTGTCAGGTAAAATTAAAGGTGAAGCGGAATTTATAACCCAGAGCAGCAAAGTAAAAGCCGAGGGTAAAAACGTGGTTTATCATACTTGCCAGCTATTACACAACGCTAAAAATACACCACCTGCTGTACAATCTGTTCCATCTCAAATGAAGGTCCTGGTTGCTCCGTAGACCTGCCGGAATGACTCAGTATCAAATTACTCACAAGACTGCGTACTTTTTCAAAGATGCAGTGCCTTATCTTGAACTGGAGTGTTGCCTTGAACCCCGTTCAGACGATATTCAATCACTGACTTATCACAAATTGATCAGCATGCCTTTGCCGAACCGAAGTGTCACTAGTAGCGACAAGTTTGGTAATACAAAGCACTGCTTGATTTTCGACAAGATGCTGGAAAAAGTGGAAGTTTCATCCATTTCCAATGTTGAAGTGTCAGGTGGCAATCGTTGCGTCGACCATGCGGGTTTAGAGCAGGCATTGGATTGGTCTTCACTATTTCGTGAAGAAGAATTATCTGAGCTAAACCGTTTCGGGAAACAATTCTGGAACTGTTTTTACCCGGAAGAAGATGAAACAAAACAGATTGCTGAAAATCTGTCGGCATATATTTTTGACAATTTCGAATATAACCAACTTGCCACCGATATTAATACACCTCTAATCGAAGTTCTGGAAACCAAAAAAGGAGTGTGTCAGGATTTTGCAAGGTCGATGGTCGCGCTTCTTAATATGAACAATGTTCTGGCATGTTATGTTAGCGGTTATGTCTTTACTGAGAAGTACAAACACAAGGTTGAATACCAGGGGGCGTCACATGCTTGGGTGTCAGTCTATTTTCCCGGCTTGGGTTGGCGAGACATAGACCCAACCAATAACTGTTGGACTGATGAACGCTATATAAAAATGGCCATCGGGCGAGATTATGTTGATGTTGTTCCTCTAAGCGGAGCGTTGGCAACAACGCCGCAGCAGAAATTAAAAGTATCAGTAGCAATTGAAAAATTATCAGTCTAAGCATGCTAAGCTGCATTTAAAACGAATTGCTAAACTGATTAAATCTATTTAACTAAAGGATTATATGATGATTAAAAACCCCATTTGGCTTCAATTTATTCAATACTTCATTGTATTGCTTTTATTACCTTTGCTAACGCTTGGCTTAGGGATTTGGGGATCAAAAGTGGTTATGACGGAAAGTTTAGCAACTGCTACACCAATATTCTTTTTTGCAGCCATCAGTCTTTATACTACTTTTGTTTGTATACCCGTCGCAAAATATGTTTCTGACCCAGTCACATTTAGTGAAGAAGGAATGACGGTAGGAGAGGATAATAAAGCCAGCCATTACAGCTGGGATGAGGTTTCATCCACAAATCATCATGCGATGATGGGGGTTATCTATCTGCTCGATAAAAATGGCAAACGAATTTACGCAGTGCACAAAAGTACGCATGGATATCGGGCATTTGACAAAGTGATCAGGGAAAAAGTTGGCGTATTAAGCTAAAACGCTTTCACGCTTGAAGTTTCAGCCAAAACAAACATAACCAACAAAGGAATCGCTAGAATGTCTGCTAAAAAAATTTGGGTAACCTGGTTGCCGGGTGATAACAACCAAAAAGAGCTGCATGCCACAATTGGTGACTTACAGGCCGTCGGATTGCAAGTCAACGGTTCACCCTGGATAGACGATCTGGAAAAATCTGTATGGACAGAACTAGCGGACATGTTGTGCTGTGATGAAGCCCCCGACTTGTGGTTATTGTCTGGACGGGCCGAAGATTTTGCCAGTAAACGAATTCGTTACGCATTGTCAATGATTGCAAGCAATATGCTTGAACGGAACGCCCAGGCAAAAGTGTTCGTACAATGTATCGATTCAGTCAGCGCTGCAGAAATGCCTATGTTGAGTAGTCATTGGCAGACTATGGATACTGGCCCTGGTTGGAATGCCAAAATGGTTGCCGCTGCTTTTTCTCCGGCTGTGGCAAAACCGAAACAAGATTTTCATTTTACCGTGATTGCCCATTCTCATATCGGCCAATGGTATGAAGTGGGTCCGGCAAAAGGCCAAGAAGCGTGGAAAGGGGCGATGTTTGGTTTGGCAGGAGAGGGGGCAGAAATCGCATTTCAGGCTGTGGGGAAAAGAGGGCAGTTACCTGAAAAATCGGTTAACGAATATGCTCAAAATGGTATTGAAGCTGAGATTGGTGGCGTCAATTTCACCGCCTGCGCTTTACAAAACCTGATTTCAGACGAAGACGCTTACTTCATTAAAGTTAAAGGCGCACCAGACAAAATCATGTTTGGCGGCCATCCTGGCCAGGATCAGGCTGAAGTGAATCTAATCGATTTGACCTAGCTTTTTCGCTCTATTATTAACGCCGCAAGGGAAGCGTGTCATCTAGAGGTTGGGTCGAATGCAACGGATCTGTGTTTGACTGATGATCACTGATTCCCCCTTTAAACTGCACCAAAATAGCGGTTACATTGTCTCTGGCCTGTCTTTCAAGGGCGCGTTCAATAAGATTGTCAGTGGTGGAATTTAGCGCACAAACACGAATCATTTCGGCGATCTCATTGTCCGTTAAAACTTTGTTCAGTCCGTCACTACACAATAAAAATTGGTCACCGGGCTTCAGGTCTGCGCTAACTACGTCCAACTCTAAATGCGCATTAGCACCCACTGCTCTGGTAATTACGTTTGCAGAAGGATGAACCTCAGCTTCTTCCGGAGTCAACAGGCCAGCTTCTACCATTTCTTCAACCTGACTATGGTCGCGTGTCAGTTGCTTGAAGCTGCCATCACGGAGTCTGTAAATTCGGCTGTCACCAGCCCAAATACAATGGGCTTGTTCATCGTCAAACAACAAAACCACAACTGTACTGCCTATTACCGATGATTCAGGTAACATGCGGCCCATTTCAACTAGTCGTGTGTTGACTGAGCGTAGCCTTTCAGTAATTTGAAGTGTCGTTAAAGGATAAAATTCAGGACTGTTGAGGCAATTGAGATAGTCAACAATCATACGACTGGCAACGTCACCTTTTTCATGCCCACCCATTCCATCAGCGACACACCACATGCCGACTTCAGGCGCTTCAAGGCAGTCGTCTTCATTGACTTTGCGTACCGTACCAATATCGGTTGTTGCCGCTGAAACCCAATCACTTCTATCCATAAATCCACACCACCTTTACTGCCTTTTTAATAAGGAAAGGACTTTTTTGCGTTTGTCTGTTTATTCTAGCCAGAACTGGGTAAATTGCGATAGTTTATTCGAATGGACAGACTAAATTTAAATTAGATTTGTATTTTACTCAGTATAATTGTTTTTTTGCTAAAAAGTATTATTGTAGACAGACTACTTAATGACTCCCGCAACATTGGAGTTTTTTAAATCATTTTTTGGTAATCATTGCTGTATACAGCATATTGTCCAAATCTGATATCGCCATATCACTTGAAATAGGAAGGAGTATTCGGTGACGGATATTTTGAATCAGACCATCGGTCGCTATGAAATACAGGAAAAAATTGGCGAAGGAGCGATGGCCAAGGTTTATCGGGCATATGATCCTGACATTAACCGCTCCGTCGCTTTTAAAGTTCTAAAAAGTGACTTTTGTGTGGACGAGGAGTACCTGTCCCGTTTTCTTCGTGAGGCAAAAGCGGCTGGCGCTTTATCCCACTCAAACATTGTGACTGTTTTTGATGTAGGTAAAATCGACAGCTCTCCGTATATCATGATGGAGCTGCTTGAGGGTAAAGATCTTGCTGAAGTGCTAAAGGAACGCACCAAACTTCCTATTTCAGATGTATTGGTGATTGCCTTGCAGCTTGCCAAAGCGCTCCACTACGCACACAACGCGGGTATTGTTCATCGCGATATCAAACCAGACAATATCATTGTGCTGCCAGACGGCGAATCCATCAAAGTTGCTGATTTCGGTATAGCAAGGATGGACCAACAAAGCGAAATGCAGAAAACTCAGGTGGGATCTGTGCTGGGGACACCCAGATACATGTCTCCTGAGCAAGCGCTAGGTAGCAGTGCTGACGGTCGCTCTGATTTGTTTGCGGTTGGCGTGATCATGTATGAAATGTTGACCGGTAAGAAAGCCTTTGATGGTGAAAACATTGGTACCTTGATGACACAAATCACACAGAAGCAACCTACACCTATAGGTACTCTGTGTCCTGAAGTTCCAGCAGGTCTGCGCCAAATTATCCAAAAACTTTTGCATAAAAAGCCAGAAAGGCGCTTTCAGACAGGGGATGAATTAGCCAAGGCGTTGGGTAAAGAGCTGGCAGCGGCAAGAGAGCAACGTGAAGAGCAGAGCAAACATAAATATGTTCCGCTAAAGATCCGCTGGGCGATCTACATGGGGTCTATAGTAACCGCGGTTTTACTTATCAGTATGACAGTCGTGTTCACCCTTCAATCAAGGGCCATGACCGCGCAAGTTGTGGATTCCGGGACATCTTTTGCCAAATTTATTGCGATGGAAACAGCAGTACCGCTTCTAAGTGAAGACTGGATTACCTTAGAAACTTTTATCAGTGAAGCTGCCAGTCATGAAACATTCAGATATCTGGTGGTAACAGACAGAGTTGGCATTGTGCGCGGAGCCAGTGATACACAACTCGTTGGACAAAAATATGCTGCCAGGGAAGCTGAAGAATTAGTGCTTGAGAAAGATAACGTAAAAACAACTACTCTTGAAATCGAAAATGGTGAGCATGTGTTCAATATTCAAGCTCCTGTTTTGTTTCAGAATACTGAGGTCGGACAGATCATTCTGGGCCTCTCTCAGAATGGACTTAATCAGGTCAAAAGCGTGACGGGGTGGCTAATGTTCGCATTGGCAGTCGTCACCATTTCTTCCGTAGTATTAATGTTGTTTATCTTTGGGGCTATGTTGGCTAAGCCGTTAAAAACCTTGAGCAAGTCGTTGGATGCATTTAAGGACGGAAATCACGATACACGTATCTCTCAAACGCGAAATGATGAGATTGGTGAAGTGTTTATTAGTTTCAACAATATGGCAGCGAAAATTCAAGCGGATTTGTCTCCTGAGCATGCAGCGGCTGATGAACTTGAACAGTCAACTCATGATTTTGATACTACGGTAGAAGCGCCAGCTGTTGATATTCCAGTGGTGGAGGAGGTCGAAAAAGATGAAAGTCAGCCTTCTGAACCAGAAAAAGCAGATGAGGCTGATAAAGGGGTTGAGCTTAAAGACGAAGAAGCGGCGCCAACAGAGAACAAGGAAGAACCTGAAGTACAAGCTGAACCCAAAAAGACACCAAAACGGGCTCGAAAAACGACTAAAAAACCAGCTGTTCAAGATGTTGAAGCGATAGACCAGACAATAGTTGCCAGTAGTTTTGTGGAAAAGCCTGATGAAGAAAGTATCGAAGTGCCTGACCATGATGCCACCATGATCGCTATCAGCGACAAAGAGAAGACGTCAAAGTCGTGAAATCTTTAGTCGCACTTTCCATCACATTTTTGTTGCTGTCTGGCTGCGCCACGCACCAGCAATCAGTGATTGAAAAAAATGAACAGTTTATGGTGGTGCAGGCAGGTCCGGAAGATACTTATAGTTCTCTGGCTGAGACGTATTTAGGGAAAGCAAATTACGCAGAAGTATTGCAGCGGTACAACCCGGGAATTCAAGTGAATGCCGGCACAAATCTGGTTATCCCGTTTGCAAACTTTAACCCCTCAGCTGTGTTTAGTGACGGTTATCAACGCGTTCCAATTTTGTGTTATCACCAATTCCACATGAGCGATAAAAAATCTGGTGGAATGGTGGTATCTAAAAACGAATTTGAACGACAGATGGCTTTTTTGCATAACGAAGGATATAACGTTGTGCCGTTGTCGGATATTCGGCCCTTTCTGGAAGGAAAAAAGACCTTACCTAAGAAATCGGTGGTCATTACAATTGATGACGGGTATGAGAGCTATTATGACGTTGCTTATCCGATTTTAAAAAAATATGGTTTTCATTCAACCATGTTTGTTTACCCTGCGTTTATTAATGCCGGAGTATCACTAAACTGGGATCAGGTCAAAATTCTCGACCAAGACCCCTTGGTTGATATCCAATCTCATTCTAAAACTCACGAAAGCCTCGCCTTGAGACCTGGTGGCGAATATGAACAGGATTACCTGGCCAGACTTGAAACTGAGGTCGTGGATACAGATAAAATACTGAAACGGAGAATAGGGCGTCGGGCTAGCTTGTTTGCTTATCCGTATGGTAACAGTAGCAAGCAGTTGATTGATCTACTTGAACAACGGGATTATGACCTCGCTGTCACAGTTAAAAAAGGGGGAAATGCTACCTTCGCTTATCCCTATCTCGTGCGTCGAACCATGGTCTATGGAAAAACCTCAATGAAAACCTTTGAAAAACATTTGGACGTGTTCAAATCTATGGACTTGAGATGAGTTTACGCGCCGTCTGTAACGGCCCAATTTTTCTGTTTCTTGTCCTGGTTATGGCAGGATGTGAGCTCACTATGTCTAAGCCGGACGCGTTTCTCGATGAAAGAGTAATGTTGGCTAAACATCTGGAAAATCAAAAGCGCCTTGCAGATGCCATGGTTCAATGGAAAATCGTGCATCGGATGTACCCGGGCAATGAATATGTTACCCAGCAGATGCAACAACTGAAGCTGCGAATCGACAATCGGGTACAGCAGCTCCGCTCGCGGTTAAGTAATCAGCAGAGTGATATCGTTTCTGACAAGGATAAAAATACTTATCTCAAAATTTTGTCCTTGCAACCACAAAACCTTGAAGCCCGTCGAGCTTTGCAAAAAGAAGAATGGAATAAAGTTGAATTGGCCGCTACTAAGAAAACGGAAAAAATTCATCAGCTTTTTGAAGAAAACCAAGAGAAGGCCCAAAAAGAAATTGGATTGGCTCGGTTTAAACAAGAAGTGAAGGAATTGCTGCAATCAGAAAAGTATGTGTCGCTGATTAAGCTGACAGATAAATTTCTTTTGGACTTCCCGGATTATCAGCCTGCTTACCAGATCAAGTACAATGCCTTGGTTGGAATAGCGAATAATCATTTAAAGGGGGGACGCAAAGAAGACGCTATCAATTATTACGAACAAGCTCAGTCGGTGAATGATATTAACTCAGACTCTCTGGATGGGAAAATTAATGAATTAAAAGAGCAGGTTTCTAACGACTTTTATTTACGTGGGATGAAAGCATTTAAATCCAATATCGATAAAGCCGTAGACTTGCTGAAAAAGAGCGTTGAAGTTAATCCTTCCAATTTTAAAGCTAAGCAACAACTTACCCGCGCAACCAAAATCCAAAAAAATCTGCAAAAGATAAAACAGGCGAGTTAAACAATACTTTTGGAGTCATGAGCAATATCAATGGACAAACTATGTCTTAGCGAGGGCTTCATGCATGGCTATTGCTCTTGAATCATCAGAAACAAGTATAATCTGCGCCAGCCATTTTCCAAAAAAAAACGGCTACTAAGGTAGCCGTTTAATGAGAGACTTAAAAGAACAATACTGTTTGGTACAAGATTTAGTTGTTTAAGTTTTCAAGTCTCGTTTTCAATTCTTTAGCCTGTTCAAGATATACTCTGGCGCTGGAATGTTGTGGATCAATTTCGAGTACTTTGTTCCAGTTTTTAATGGCGACATCAAGGTCCTGCCGACGAAAGGCCGAGGATGCTTCACGGTGAAATTTGTCAGCCATATCTTTTTGCAACACGTCACGATTTTCAATTGCGATTGCATTCTCTGGGTCAAGATCAGCGGCAATTTTAAAGTTACTTAGCGCTGCCATTGACTCACCGTTCATAAGATTCATATCACCAGCTTCTGAGTACCTGGCAGAAGCTTGTTTAGTGTCCGTTTCCGCTAATTCCTTTGCATAACCTGTCAGCGCCGTAATTGCCAGGCTACGGGTCTCACTGGTTAATGCACCAAAACCCTCAAGTTGCCTGACTTTCTGCGCAGCTGTTTGATAGTCATTTTGTTCAATAGCCGTGACAATTTCATTTATCAAACTGTCTGCAGTCACGACTTCCTGAGTCTCTTGTGCAACCATTTCTTCACTAGGTAGCGAATCAATTTCTTCCGCAATTTCCTGTGTCATCATTTCTGATACTGCACTATCGGCAACAGTTGAGCTTTCTACCTTTTTCTCTTCCATTGCTTCCTGCTCAACCACCACTTCCTGTGGCTGTGGATTTTGCTCAGCTGTTCTAACCGCGACGGCTTTATCAGTTAACGGAATTTTAATTTCCTGGCCTACATTCACGCGACTAGGATTTTTAATATCGTTGTACTTTGCCAATGCATAAAACTTCAGGGCAGAACCCAGGTATTTTCTGGATAAAGTAGATAAACTCTCACCTGATTCTAAATTGACAGAGAAGGATTCATTCGGGAAGTAATCTGCAGAATCTGTTTTTATCTGAGCCATCAGCTCTTTAGCATTTCTGCTTTTCGGAACTTTAGTCAGATAGGCTTGCAACTGAACTATGGCTTCTTGCTCTCGCCCAAACTCCAGGTGTTCAATTGCTTTTACAAAACGTTGTTTGGTTGAAAGTTCTTTTGGCACCTTACGTACTTCAGCCTGCTCTCCATTTGTTTCCGGCTTTTCAGACGACGTAAAGTTTTCCGTAAGTTTACAACCGGAAAGCGAAAACACTGCTGCTATAACAATACAATATTTCACTTTAGAGTCCCTGATATTGATCATTTACATCACCTGTTACATACATTTTTAGAAGACTATAAGTCTTCAGACACTTTTTCTGATCTAAGAATATAGCATAGATTTATGAGAAACCAGACGATTGACTCACGCTTATATCGCAAATATTTTGCGATATTTTAAAGACAAACTGTCAATCGGCACATCCATTTATTAATCTACAGCGTAGAACCGGTATCATACCTTAAAGTTTTGAATTAGATATGGAAAAATTAAAAGCGCTAAAGGGAATAATATTCGATTTGGACGGGACGCTGGTGCAATCGAATCTCGATTTTTATTGGTTGAGGGGGCAGGTAGGTTGTCCTCAGGGAACGGATATCCTGTACCACATTGATACCCTTGGGCAGGAAAGTCGCGAGAAAGCACATCAAATAGTCAAGGACCATGAAATATCTGACGCCCGCACAGCCATATGGATAGACGGCGCCGAGCCTTTCGTGAAGACATTGAAGCAAGCAAACTTTCCGATGGCTATTGTTACGCGAAATTGTCGTCAGGCGACAAACATTAAGCTTAAAAACAATCAGGTGCCGATAGAGTATGTATTAACCCGTGAAGATGGCCCGGCTAAACCTAATCCGACTACTCTCAATATGATCCAACGGCGATGGCAGATACCTGCATCTCAACTAGCTTACGTTGGCGACTACCTTTATGACGTAGAGGCAGCTATTAGTGCAGGGATGATAGCCTGTTTATATGCACCTGAAGAAATACCCAGCTATGCAGGCCGTGCCGATTTTGTTTTTTCCGATTTCGGAGAATTAGCGGATGCATTGTAAGTCCTTCTATTTAGGTTAATTCCTGATAAAGTCTGTCTGTATTTTAAAATAATGTTCGAAATAATCTTGGGAGACAAATGTGCGCAAATTAGTCCTGTTATGTATGCTGTTTTATTTTCCGTTTCTTTATGCGGAGCAAAAGTCAGTTTCAGAATTTACTGAATCAATGGAAGAGAAAACGGGATTATTTACCCTTTATTATCAAAATGATAAAGGCAAAATATACCTTAAAATAGATCGCTTCAATGAGCAGTTTTTATTCCAAAGTAGCCTTCCTCAAGGCGTAGGGTCAAATGATATTGGGCTCGATAGAGGGCAGCTAGGTGACACCCGTTTGGTTCAGTTTGAACGATATGGTGACAAAGTATTACTGAAACAGTTGAACACTGCTTTTAGAGCTTCATCTCCTAACACGGCAGAACAAGCGAGTATTGATGAAGCATTTGCCGATTCGGTAATTGTGGGCTTGCCGGTTGTTGCCTCAGATGAAACGACAGTAGTTGTAGACTATACGGCGTTTTTGTTTTCTGATATTCATCAAATTGGTGCACGATTGAAAAACAGAGGGCAAGGCAGCTACTCAGCGGATGCTAAGCGCAGCGGCGTTTATATGCCAAGAACCAAATCTTTTCCCAACAATACCGAACTCGAAGCACTAGTGACCTTTGCAGGTACTAAACCTGGACAATACGTCGAGCAGGTCACCCCGGCGCCAGAAAGTATTTCAGTGCATTTACATCACTCCTTGATCAAACTGCCTGATGACCAATATAACACCAGGCAATTCCATCCCTACTCAGGATTTTGGAGTGTCGGCTACCAAGATTACTCTGTTCCCATTGAGCAAAATATGACGCAACGCTTCATCCCAAGGCATCGACTAAACAAACGCAATCCTGCTGCAGATGTGAGTGAAGCGATTGAGCCAATAGTCTATTACCTTGATCCGGGGATCCCAGAGCCAATCAAAAGTGCACTCTATGATGGTGCAATGTGGTGGGATCAGGCCTTTAGTCATATTGGATATAAAGATGCTTTTCAGGTTAAGGTTTTGCCGGAAGATGCAGATCCCATGGATGTGCGCTACAACGTCATTCAGTGGGTACACAGGGCGACAAGGGGATGGTCTTATGGTAGCTCCGTAATTGACCCAAGAACCGGCGAAATAATTAAAGGACATGTAACCTTAGGTTCTTTGAGAGTACGCCAGGACTATTTAATAGCGTTAGGGTTAACCAGCCCATTTAGTGTTGAAAATGCCGACACTCAAGCACAAAAAGATATGGCCTTGGCAAGAATACGTCAATTATCAGCGCACGAAGTGGGACATACATTAGGCATTGCACACAATTTTGCGGCCAGCGAAAACAACCGAGCATCCGTTATGGATTACCCTCATCCTTACGTGAAATTGGAAGGTGGCAAAATATCCCTGGATGAAGCCTACGATACCGGAATTGGCGCTTGGGATAAGCAGGTCATCGAATACGGTTATCAGGATTTGTCTTTGCTTAATGATGAGTCAGCCAGGTTGCTTGATATTGTCAATAAATCTCGTGAGCTGGGTTTGCTGTACCAATCCGACCCTGACTCCAGGGCAATGCATTCGGCAAATCAACGTGGACACCTATGGGATAACGGCAAGGATCCTGTGGCTGAACTGAATCGGGTTTATCAGATTAGGGAATTTGCCCTACAAAAATTTGGCCTCAATAGTATACCTGAAGGAGCAAGCTTATCTTCAATTCAAGAGGCACTTGTACCGATTTATTTGTTCCACCGATATCAACTTGAAGCAGCTTCAAAATTGTTAGGTGGTACTGAATACGAGTACGAAACCAAAGGGGATTACGCCGAACCAAAAGGTATCGTGCCAGTTTCAGCGGAGAGGCAATCTCAGGCCTTGGATGCAATAATGACGTCAACCTCTGCCGAATTTTTAACCTTGCCGAAACCGCTTCTCAGACTTATTACCCCCAAAGCCTATGGTGAGAGAAATACCCGGGAGAGTTTCAAGGGGCGAATGGGAGTAGTGTTTGATTCTCATAGCGCCGCTGAGTCTGCTGCCGCTTTTTCATTGAGGTTGATGCTTCGCCCAGAACGACTCAATCGAATTGCGATGCAAAAACTGGTTAATAAAGACCAGCTTGGTGTAAATGGAGTGGTGGATAGGATAATTTCGCAGAATATAAAGCCGCTGAAATCCAAAAATATTCATGAATTGCAACCTAGACTAGCTTATTTAACGCTTAATGCTGTTATGCAGTCGCTCGAAAGTGAGTTACTTTCGCCTGACGCTAAGGGTGGAGTGCTGTTTGAAGTGATAAACTTGCACAAGTGGCTTAAAAATAATAGCCGAAATACGCATTCTGTTGTGATGGCAAAACAATTGGATTGGTTCATGCAAACGGGTGAATGGAAGGGAAGCTTTAAACCAATGACATTGCCTCCAGGCTCGCCAATATAAAAAAGAAAACATCCTTGTTAATACCATTTAGGTACAAGGTGCCATAAGGCACGCTATGGGAACACGACATAAGCATATATCACAAACGCTGAATGGTAAAATAAATACTCACAAAAAAGCCGACGTTAGTCGGCTTTTTTATCGTTTTTATCGAAAGTTAGCTTTCGATAACTCGGTTCAACTTAGAATTGGTAAGCCACACTGGCCCCAAATGTTCTTGGTTGATTTGGATAAGCACTGAAACTTCCTGCTTGAATTGGAGGTGGGAATGCAGACATGAAGTACTCGTCGTTAAATATGTTGCGCACCCAGACCTGTATGCTCAAACCATTATCCATTTCCAGACCCGCACTACCATTAAAGGTATTAACTTCACGAGACAAACTTTCAGGAACATTGGCAACCAGTCTTGCTTCACTTTCATAGAGATAATCCAAACGCCAATAGCCAAACATGTCATCAGCTACTTCGAAATCAAACTTGATCCCAGCTGTGAAGCTACGCTCATGGATACCTGCAGGTGTTGCGCCGGTCAAATCAATTGGACCATCTACACCTGATGCACCAACAAATGAATCATATACCGGATCGAGTATGGTACCGGCCAATGACAACGTAATGTTATCAGTGGGGCGATAGATTGAATCAAACTCTATCCCTTGTGTTGACTGCTGACCAGCATTTGCCAATACGAACCCGGTACCTACAAAGGTACTAGACTGGAAGCCTTCGATTGTCTGGTCAAATAGAGTAATGTTGAATGCACCATCTTTAAAGCGAGTCTTCATGCCCAATTCGTAAACCGTTGACTCTTCAGGACCCGCAAAACGCGTACCGTAACCTTGGTTCGGCTGGAGCAAGTTGGCTGCTTCCAATGCCGCTTGGTCACCTGGGAACGGACGGGTGTCACGGGAAAGGTTCCATGAACTTGCCTTAAAACCAGTCGCTGCTGTAGCAAAGAAGTTGAAGTTCTTATTCAACTCATATGCCAGTCGAACGCTCCAGGTTGTTTTGCTGTCATTCGTGTTACCACTTTCAACTGCGTTGGGGAAATCTAGCTGGGGAGGCAAGAATTGGAACTGCTGTGCTACCCCGAAAGCAACCGCACCTTGCAATGCAGCAAGTCCAGGATCATTAGTCGGGTTCGGAATGGAAAGAAGTGGTATACCAAACACAGTAGGGGCAGTATCGAAATCAATGCTGGATAAAGTCTCAACGTTATCTGTAACTATAGAAACGTCTTTTTCATCATCTGTATAGCTGACACCAACAGTGGCAGTAAGATTGTCCGTTAACTCGTAGTCAAGGTTAACAAACAGAGATAAGGCGTCGTTTTCCTGCAAAAACTCCGAATTAATAGTTGGACCCGGTGCGAAGAAAGTTCGCGGGGCAAAACCATAAATGCTCTCTAGCCCACCGAGAAGAGCTGCAAGCCCTAAGGCATCAAAGTAATTTCTGACATCGGAGCCATAGAATAAGGTATCACCTGTATCCACTTCCTCAGTGAAATAAAATGCGCCAACCATCCAGCTGAAGTCACCATCGTCGGTAGACGTCAGACGAAACTCCTGTGTGAAGGTATCAATATCAGTGTGACCTTCTTCAGTAAGAATATCCAGAGACGTATAGTCAACATCGACAAAATAATTAGATTTGTTATTTCTCAGTGCTGTGATTGATGTGAATGCAAAGGTGTCATAATCAATATCAACCTGTAACGAGAAACCGCCATCTTCAACACTGTTATTTGGGTCAATATTGAGAGCTGATTCATATGAGAATGGGTCGGTCTCACTCAGTACCACACCGCCCAGTGCTCTTACAGCAGCTGTTGATGGGCCGTTAATGACATCTGCAACAGTACAACAAGCTTCATCAATCTCGCTATAGTCAGCGATGAAGCGGATTGTTGTCGAATCAGTTGGTTCATATAACGCCTGGCCACGGATATTCCATCTGTCGCGGTTGTTAATTTCTCCAAGACCAACAACACTTTCAGTATAGCCATCCCGTTTGTTGATCCCGCCCGATACTGCAAAAGCTAAGTTATCGTTGATTCCGTTTGTGTAATAACCTTTTACGAGGCGCTGATTGTATGTTCCTGCCCCGACTTCAATTCTGCCCTCTTCAATAAATGAAGGAGCTTCAGTGCGCACACTAATAACACCGGCTGAAGCGTTTTTACCAAATAACGTACTTTGCGGACCGCTGAGGACTTCAACTTGTTGAAGTCTGGGTAAATCACCAATTTGAGCTGCCGCACGAGAGCGATATACACCATCAATGAAAACACCAACGGAAGGTTCGATACCAGTATTGTTTGTACCGTTACCAAAGCCACGAATTGAAAAGTTGGTATTGGTTGAACGCTGCAAAGGTGTTACCCGTAGCGTTGGAACCAATGATTGTAGATCTTGGATATCGAGGACCTTGGTTTGCTCGATATCTTCTGCACTTGTCACGCTTACTGCGATAGGTGTTGCCTGAAGCCCTGTCTGGCGCTTAGAGGCTGTCACCATTATCATTTCGAATTCTTCTTCCGAAGCTTGTTCATCTGCTGCTTGCTCTTGCGCAAAAGCGGCATTAGCTGTTAATCCCAAGGATAAAGCGACAAGTGCCGCTAAAGGTTTTTTTCTAAACGAAAAGGACGATTTGCTACTCATAATTTGTTCTCTAACGTGTGTCATGATTTAGGGTTTATTCTAATTATTCAGCTCTTGGGAGAGCTGTTAGCGTTATTCTTGTTATCTGGCCTCTAGGGAGTGCCTGGTACTACAAATTTTTTCTTATTCTTATACTCATCGTACCTTTGACCAAATTAACAAGTTTTACGTTAAAAAGTAAAATTAATGTTACGGTGGCGTTAAATGTATGCACTGAAAACATGCGTGCTCTGACTTTGAGCCAATGTAGTGATTACGGGATATGTAGTGCGAGGCGGTATAAAAATCCTTGTTGTATTTATAATTTGAATATAATTGCATCAGTACAATTAATTAAACTTATAGATAGATTCTCTCTAAGATTTTGCCTGCAGTTAGTTAGTTGATAAGCAGAGGCAAATAGTCAATGTCAGAGTTGTATCTGGTCCGACATGGTCAGGCATCTTTTGGTGCTCAGAACTATGACAAGTTGAGCAAATTGGGGCATCAACAGTCAGTGTGGTTGGGCGAATATTTTAAGCAACGTCAGATAAAATTTGATCATGTACTGAGTGGCACCTTGGTCAGGCATCAGGAAACAGCAAAAGGAATTCTCAACGGCTTGGAAAACAAAGCTCCTTTGACAGAACTGGCCCAGCTTAATGAGTTTAATTTCGATCATCTGGCAAAAGCATATTTGTCTCTGCACCCAGAGGCACGGCCAGATGAGAATGCTCCTAGGGCTGATTTTTACCGACTTTTAAAAAAAGCGATGTTGGCATGGTCAGATGGCAGTTTGCCCGCCGACCTGTTAGAAGAAAGCTGGGAAGATTTCAGACGACGAATAGCTTGGGCGTTAAAACATGTTAGCGAACAATTTCACGAAAAGCGCTTACTGGTCGTAAGTTCGGGTGGTGCAATTGCTATGTTTATGAGCCTGGTTTTAGAATTTGGTGCAAAACAGGTAATTAATCTTAACCTACAAATTAAAAATACCGCATTTAGTCAGTTTTATTTCAATCCGAAAAATGTTCGGTTGAGCAATTTTAATAATGTCCCACATCTCGAACTCGCAAATCGAGAGGACGCCATCACCTATAGTTGATGGAAACCGGAGTACTACTATGAATTTTGATTATTCTGATAAAACCAATGCTTTGATTGATCGCTTACAGGCATTCATGGATGAGCATATTTACCCTATAGAACAAGAGTACATAGAAGCTGTACATAGCAACACGGATCGCTGGACTACTTTACCTTTAATGCACGAACTAAAAGAAAAGGCGAAAGCTGCAGGACTTTGGAATCTGTTTCTTCCAGAGGAATATCTGCCATATGGCGCAGGATTATCGAATCTGGAATATGCACCTCTGTGTGAAATCATGGGGCGAGTGATCTGGAGTTCGGAAGTATTCAACTGCAGTGCTCCTGACACCGGTAATATGGAAGTACTGGCGAGGTATGGTTCTGAACAAAATAAGAAAGACTATCTTGAGCCACTACTGAATGGCGAAATCCGTTCTGCTTTTGCTATGACTGAACCAGCAGTTGCGTCTTCAGATGCAACCAATATATCGACCTCAATTGTGCGGGACGGTGACGAATACGTGATTAATGGTCGTAAGTGGTATACCAGTGGTGCCATGAACACCAATTGCAAAATCATGGTAGTCATGGGCAAGACAGACCCAAGTGCAGAACGCCATCGTCAACAGTCGCAGATTCTTGTGCCAATGAATACGCCAGGGGTAACTATTGTTCGTCCAATGTCAGCTATGGGTTATTACGACGAACCAGTTGGCCATGCTGAAGTAAACTTCGACAACGTCAGAGTACCTGCTGATAACTTGCTTGTTGGTGAAGGCGAAGGGTTTGCTATTGCCCAAGGGCGTCTTGGTCCAGGCCGTATCCACCATTGCATGCGCTTGATTGGTTGTGCGCAAAGAGCATTGGACCTGGCATGCGGGCGTGTAGAGTCGCGCGTTGCCTTTGGTAGCCCTTTGAGTAAACAGCAGTCAGTCCGGGAATCTATCGCGCAAATGCATTGCGATATCGAACAAGCCAGACTATTAACACTCAAAGCTGCTGACAAGATGGACCGTTACGGTAACAAGGTTTCCCGTGACCTTATTGCAGCTATTAAAATTGTTGCACCAAATATGGCATGCAACGTCATTGATCAGGCTATTCAGATGCATGGTGCTGCTGGAACGAGCCAGGATTTTATTCTTTCAGCTAGCTATGCTTATGCCCGTACGGTCAAGTTGGCGGATGGTCCGGATCAGGTTCATATGATGCAGCTTGGACGCAACCTGATCAAAGATAAGAATGCTTAAGATAGGTGCAGGAGACTGACGTGGGTGATGTTAAAAGCTCGGTAGATAAATTAGATGAGGCCCTATTGGCAGATTATCTGACTGATAAAGTTGCCGGGTTTTCAGGGCCGATAAAGGCGTCGAAATTTGCAGGTGGTCAATCTAATCCAACGTTCAAACTGGAAACGCCGGCAGGCAATTATGTTCTGCGACGGCAACCTCCAGGGAAGCTACTTAAATCGGCCCATGCAGTTGACCGGGAGTTTCGAGTTTTGACTGCTTTGGCTGACACATCTGTGCCTGTCGCCAAGACTTACCACCTCTGCGAAGATACTGATGTCATTGGCAGTATGTTTTACATTATGGAATGTGTTGAAGGGCGTGTTTTTTGGGACAGTTCATTACCAGAAATTGATAAAAACAGCATTCGCGCCACTATGTACAATCAGATGAACCAGGTGATGACGTCTTTGCACTCAGTGGAAGTTGAAGCTGTAGGACTGCAAGATTACGGCAAACCAGGTAATTATTTTGAAAGACAGTTGAGTCGTTGGAGCAAGCAATACAGGTTATCTGAAATCAACAAGATCCCTGAAATGGACCGACTCATTGATTGGCTGGAATCTCATCTTCCTGCAGATGATGGGCGTGTTTCATTGGTGCATGGAGACTACCGGTTGGATAACGTGATGTTCCATCCTGACGAACCAAGAATTGTTGCTGTTCTTGACTGGGAGTTATCGACACTTGGACATCCATTTGCTGATCTTGCCTATCAGTGCATGCAGTTGAGATTGCCAGCAGAAGTTGGTCACTCCGCTGGGTTAGGCGGGGTAGACAGATCTGCTCTTGGGATTCCTTCTGAAGAGGAGTACATAGAACAGTATTGTCAACGCATGGGTATAGAGGGTATTACACACTGGCAATTTTACCTGGCGTTTAGCTTCTTCAGACTTGGAGCAATTGCACAAGGTGTTGCGAAACGAGCGCTGGATGGCAATGCCTCCAGTGCGCAAGCGGATAAAGTAGGTGCCATGGTGCAACCTTTGGCCAGATACGCCATTAAGCTAATTGATTGATACTTGGGATCTAGGAGAAAAGAATGAAAGCTGTAGTTTGTAAAGAATTTGCGTCTGTCGAAAAATTGTCATACGAAGATGTGCCTGATCCCGTTGCTGGCAAAGGACAAATTGTTGTAGACATAAAAGCCAGTGGTGTGAATTTCCCCGATGGATTGCTGGTTCAGGGGTTGTATCAAATGAAACCGGATTTTCCTTTTATTCCCGGCAGTGAAGTTGCAGGTGTGATAACAGAATTAGGAGAGGGTGTTTCACACCTGCAAATCGGGCAGCGGGTAATCGCTCTGTGTATGCTCGGTGGCTATGCAGAGAAAGTGGCTGTGCCAGCAACACATGTATTACCTATTCCTGACGCTATTGCTGATGATGAAGCCGCAGCATTGGTCACGGCCCATGCAACTGCCCACCACGCCTTAAAACAGCGTGCTCAGATACAACCTGGGGAAACATTAGTAGTAACAGGGGCAGCGGGCGGTACAGGACTTGCTGCCGTTCAAATAGGCAAAGCGATGGGGGCAAAGGTCATCGCAGTGTGCTCAACCCAGGAAAAGTTGGATGTAGCCAAAGCCAATGGCGCGGACATTCTGATCAACTATACCGAAAAAGATCTCAAAACAGCCCTGAAAGAAGCAACAGAAGGCAAGGGAGCTGATGTGATCTATGAGTGTGTTGGTGGCGATACATTTCATGCCTGCTCCCGCAGCATGGGATGGAATGGTCGACTGCTAGTGATTGGATTTGCCGGTGGTACTATTCCTGAGTTTCCGGTTAATCTCGCGTTGGTAAAAGGATACTCGGTGATGGGCGTTTTCTGGGGATCTTTTACTCAACACCAACCTAAAGATTTTGCATCCAATATGCATGAACTACTAACATGGTATGTTCAAGGAAAAGTTAAAGTTGTGGTTGATCAGGTATTCCCCCTTACACAGGCTAAAGATGCCTTGAATAAAGTGATGGGACGAGAAGTTAAAGGAAAAATGGCCTTAAAACCATAATGTTAAAGAGATTGTATTTTTAAGCACGTCAGAATGCTTGAATCGCGTTAAATTTCACTCTAGACTAAGCGGCCATTTTCTCTGAACGGGTCGCTTATGTCTCGCATCTACACCGCTATACTGCTCGCTTTCTGTCTGTTGACAGGTGCAGTCGCGTCCGATCAGAACTCCAGTGATTTGAATGGCTTTGCCAAGGCTGAACAGTTTGTACATGGACATCTGTATGATGGCATGTTGCAAGTTTGGGCTGTGGACAGGCGTTCCTGGAATCAATTGCTGAGTGTGCATGCGTGCGGTGGCAATTCACAGCAAGAAAAATTAGCCGGTTCCTATGCTGCTGGAGAATCGCTCTTCCGACAATCCATGCTCAACCTTGCTGAAAGTCAGAAACAGTTTAGTCTACAAAGTGAGCAAGCGGTTTTAAATGACGTGTCCCAATTAGCCTATCGACTATTTAGCGCCAGTTATGCCCATGGTTACGCTCGCCAGGTCCAGCGGCTGGAAAATATTGATGAAGGAATTCAACAAGAATTATGTGGCGCTGCTGATAAAGTCTCAATGCCTGGTTCCGTCGAATATTCCGAATCGATTGAATGGCAGTTATCTGAATCAAATTTGACAGGTCACGAAGGGTTAATTGCTGGAAAAGTTGCAGTAGAGCAACATGCTAGACATGGTTATCGATCCTTTAGCACGCTTTTGCAGCAGCAATACGACAGTTTTGATGCTTTGGTATACAGCCATGCGTATCAGAATCCAGATGCCTACGACACACTGTTTTTTACTGTTAATGGTTATCAAAATGTCGAGTCGTATCAGGCGGGTGTGGATGATTTAAGTGGTATCGAAGTAAACAGATCGCAACAACAAGAAATTCCTCATGCCGATTTTGCTTATCTGGTGCTGGCTTCAGGTTATCATTGGGGAACTCTTTCTGTTCTGGCTATGTTGGAAGAAGAGTTTCCAAGGCTTCACGTAAAAGCAAAAAGTAGTGCAAAAGCGCACATTCAAAAAGTCACCCAAGCGATTGAGAGCTCTGACCCTTCCTGATCTCTTCAAAACCATAAAGCGTTCACTTTTCAATTCAATTGTCATTACTATTTCAAGACATTCTTGGTGGGAGGTGGCCAAACTCACCTTGCGCAATCGTTTAATCAGAGACCAGATGTCACTGCGTTCCGCAATTCGCTTGACTAACTAGATAAATAGTTTGGATGACTTGCATACTGTCGTCAGACATTCATACTCACCTTGCGCAAATACCGCCTCAGACATCAGCTCTCGCTTCGCTCGGTAATTCGCTTCGGTGAATTTGCACTCTGCACAAATGAAAAAGCCGGCTCAAAGAGCCGGCTTTAGAGGATGCAGACACAGG
>CANLWS010000014.1 GCA_947494925.1 uncultured Alteromonadaceae bacterium | reverse complement strand
CGGAGTGGACGGGACTCGAACCCGCGACCCCCGGCGTGACAGGCCGGTATTCTAACCAACTGAACTACCACTCCGCATAAAGCAAAACTAATATTGTTGAAGTTGGCGGAGTGGACGGGACTCGAACCCGCGACCCCCGGCGTGACAGGCCGGTATTCTAACCAACTGAACTACCACTCCACAATCTTCAATAATATCAAGCAGTTAAGCGATAAAGATAGAATCCTCTCTCTCAACTGCGGCGCAGATGATACGGGTTACCCCATCATGAGTCAACCAGTTTTTCAGGCTTTTTTGGTCTACAGACATGATTTTTACTGACATTGCTTTTTATTCGTGCAATTTGTTTGAATAAACAGCAATCAATCCTCGGGAATGGTTAAATCGATGATCCCACTATCGTCAGATGCACCTGCTTTGCCCTTTTTATTCTTGCTGAACATATTGCCTACACTTTTACCCATAGAAGCGAAGGCGGATTCCTTCACAGGCTGATCTGAAGGTGGTTGTGGTGAAACTACTTTGGCTTTTTTAGGTCTGGTAAAAAACCAGATCACTACGCAGCCTACTACAAGCAGCATAAGGTTCGCCCCTATGATCCACCACACCATAGAATTATCTTCTGGTTCATCTTCCAGCGTGACTTCTGCCATCATATCGATTGCAGGATCAGGTAGGGTTTCCACATTTTCTGTCGTATCTAACAACGCCTCTGCCTGAATAGTCGTTTCTGCTACTTCCACTTCAGGTGTTTCGGCCAGAAAAGTATATTCCGGAACATCCAGAATAAAATCCCGACCATCTTTAGTGCTGCCAAATGCAGTTAATTTGATTCTATAGACGCCAAATTCATAATTAACGATCAAGTGTTCACGAGCTTCTGAAGTTAACTCCGTCAACGAAAAATTCTGTACATCTCCGTTAGGAAAGCGAACTTTTCCGTCTATCAGCAGTGTGGACATATCGACAAACTCTCGCTCCGCATCAATGACGAGTTTGTGATAACCATCCCCTCCTCCATCTGGCACCATGGATATCTTTATTGGGTTTGGGTAGAGCATCAAAGGCGGATCCACTTGTTCTCTGGTGAACATGGGTGTACTTACGACGAAAACAGGTGTCCACTCTCCATCAGCGACCGCCAAGTTGAACTGCCCTGTAAAGGTTCCATCAAGTGGTTTTTCGTCCATCCCTCGGCCATTGTCTTCAAATGTCGCAATGGTCTGAACGTCGGCGCCAAAATTATTGTAATTTGGATTATTTGTACTAACCAGTCTGATATCCAAAGAAACAACATCTCTGAATTCCGGATAATTTATTTTATCTCCGCCATTAGTTAGATAAGCGGTCTGTTTTAGGATTTCTCCTGAAAAAATCACGTCAGGAAGTGGATCTGCGTGAAGCTGCACATCGCTTAATACCATCACGCGGCTTTGTGGCAAAATTTCTCCAACAGCCTGCCAGGGGCCAGGGGTTGGATTTTTGATGTAAATCAGATCGTACGTGGTCGCGTCATACCAGGAAATATCTTCTCCATCAGCCTGAATCTGAAATATCTTTGATCCATCGGGCCTGACCAAAACCACCGGAGCACTGCCGAATTTGCGGAAAAATACCATAGTAATTTCTTCCACTTCGTAATCAATACGAAATCGGTTCTGCAGTAATTTTATGCTGTTTTGATATTCGTCGCCAAGCTCCAACAACGGAGATGTGTCTACTTGTCCCTCGGTCGGTCTATCGGGCTGTTGAGCAGCCAATGTTAAAGGTAATAATATACAAAACGCCAGTATGAATCGCTTCATAACCACGCTAATCTTGACGCCATAAACAGCTTCCACCTTTATCCTGAACCAAATCCAATCGACTTTCATGTTGTGCTAATTCATCGGCAGAAGCACGAATTATCTTTAATGGTTTTCGTTCGCTGCCTAGTCGTCTGATTTGTTCACCTTGCATAGAATTCGCGGTATTTGACTTGCCACCGAGGTTAAGGTCAGTCTGCCCCCCGGTCATCATCAGGTAAACATCGGCTAATATTTCTGAATCCAACAGCGCGCCGTGAAGTTCGCGATGCGAGTTGTCGATGCCGTAGCGTTTACACAGAGCATCCAAATTATTTTTTTGACCTGGATGCATTTGTCTGGCAAGAACCAAGGTGTCCAGCACAGTACAAATATCTGCGGTCGCCAGATTCAACCCCGCTACTTTGTTGAATTCGTGATCCATGAACCCAGTATCAAATGGCGCATTGTGTATCACCAATTGTGCACCACGAATAAAATCAACAAAACCGCTTACAACTTCCTTAAACAAGGGTTTGTCAGCTAAGAATTCATTGGTTATGCCGTGAACCTCGATGGCTTCCTGTTCAACAATACGCTCTGGATTAACATAAACATGAAAATGGTTACCTGTGAGTTTTCTATTAATCAGTTCAACGCAACCTATTTCTATAATCCGATGCCCTTCTCGAGGGTTGATACCTGTAGTTTCTGTATCCAGTACGACTTGTCGCATTATTTACCTAATTTGAGTGCTTCTTAACGTTAGCGACATTATACTGCCCGACAAATAAAAATTGCCAATGACGGTTGTCGAAATTAATGAAAAAAGTACATATTTATACTGATGGATCGTGTCTGGGTAATCCAGGACCGGGTGGATACGGGGCCGTGCTGGTTTTCAACGGACATAAAAAAGAAATTAGTCAGGGTTACAAACACACCACCAATAACAGAATGGAAATGCTGGCCACCATTGCTGCTTTAGAAACCTTGACCGAATCTTGTAGCGTAGATTTAACAACAGACAGCCAGTACGTTAAAAACGGCATAAATCAATGGATACACAACTGGCGCAAAAATGGGTGGCGCACTTCCAACAAAAAAGCAGTAAAAAACGCGGATTTGTGGAAGCAATTGGACGCGTTAGTTGACAAACACAAGGTGCAGTGGCATTGGGTTAAAGGCCATTCAGGCCACCCGGAAAACGAACGTTGTGATGAGTTGGCGCGCACCGCTGCAGAAGGGAATAAGTTGTTGGATGACCCTGGCGTTTAGGCGCTATTCCCAAATGCCTATCAGTTTGCCCATAGTCTGATTTTCTTCAATTCGCTTGTGGGCAATCGTCATATCTCGTGCTGCATAATAGCTGTCAATATTTGGTTTTAATGCTCCACTCTCCAGTGAATCGTACCAACTATTATAAAAGTCGGCCATCAAGCTGGATTTATAGCTGTCGCTGCGATTCCGCAAAGTTGAACCAGAAATATTTACGCGTTTTCCCAAAAGAAGCGCCATATCCAAACGATCTGCATATCTTCCGGCCAACATCGCTAAATAAATGATGTGACCATCTTTATTGAGAACTTTAAGGTTTCGATTGAGATAATCCCCTGCGACGAAGTCAATAATCACATCAACCCCTCGCCAGTTTGGCACAATGACATCAACGAAATTTTGCTCATGATAGTTCACTAAAAGGTCTGATCCGAAGCGGTTACACATTGCTAATTTTTGATCAGAAGATGCCGTAACCGCTACCATGCAATTTTGTGCTTTAGCAAGTTGAATTGCAGCAAGTCCAACGCCACTTGCGCCAGCATGAATCAGGACTTTTTGACCTTTTTGCAGATCAGCCAAACTAAAAAGGCTCTGATAAGCAGTCAGGAATACTTCCGCAACACCGGCTGCTTCCTGCATGGTCATAGTTGCGGGCACGGGCATGATATGAGAATCATCAACGGCGACATACTCTGCGTAACCGCCACCTGCTACCAATCCGAATACATGCTGACCAATGCTCCATTTATTAACATTTGACCCCAGTTGTATAATTTCACCCGACATTTCTAATCCAAGTATTTCGCTTTCGCCCTTGGGGGGTGGGTATTTGCCTTGTCGCTGCAACGTATCTGCACGATTAATGCCGAAAGCAATGACTTTGACCAAAACCTGGTGTGGCTCAGGAGCTGGTCGCGAGGTCTCCGAAATCGACATTTGCTCAGGAGAGCCACCAGTGACAAAATCCACAAACTTCATCTACGCACCTCAAAGTCCGAAACTTCTATATAAGGCACTGATTCTTTTTTCACATCATCTACCCGGCTGTGTTGCGAGCCTATATGTAACCAGGCAAGCAATTTGTTCACTGCATCCACTTCACCACAAGCTAATACTTCGACGCTGCCATTTGTTGTATTTTTCACATAACCTGAAACACCAAGGAAGTTAGCCTGTTGTTGTGTAGACACGCGAAAAAATACTCCTTGCACCAACCCGGTTACGATAGCTTTTTTGCAAACTTTCGCCATATGCGCATTCCTTCTGTACAATTCGCAAATTCGAAATTTCAAACAAGTATCCTATGCCAATTCAAGTCTTTTTGCAGCCAGATCGAGAAAAATCACTTCTAAGGAAACATCCCTGGATATTTGCTAGTGCAATCGTTCCACCTAAACGCCAGATAAAAAGCGGCGATACTGTGGATGTAATGAGTTCGGAAGGTACCTGGTTGGCGCGAGCGGCATGGTCTCCAGCTTCTCAAATACAAGCCAGAGTCTGGAGCTTTGCCGAGAATGAAATAATCGATAATGGTTTTTTTCAACGTAAAATACTGCGCGCGTTTACTTCACGACAAACTCTGATCAATAAACACAGACTGACTGGCTATCGACTGATTGCTGCAGAATCTGATGGGTTGCCTGGCGTGACTATCGACCGCTACGCAGACGTATTGGTGTGTCAGTTACTGTCTGCAGGTGCTGATAAACATCGGGATAAAATCGTCTGGGCCCTTAAAAAGCAATTTCCAGATTGCAGTATCTACGAAAGAAGTGATGTGGCGGTAAGAAAAAAGGAAGGTCTTCAAGAGATTACCCAAACACTTTATGGTGAGGTTCCGGAAGAAGTTGTCATCGAAGAAAATGACGTCAAAATAATTGTTAACTTTAAATCGGGTCATAAAACTGGATTTTACCTGGATCAGCGCGACAACAGGGCTATAGCTGCAAGCTATGCTTCCAATAAAAGTGTACTCAACTGCTTCTGCTACACAGGAACCTTTGGCAGTTATGCGCTTAATGCTGGCGCAACAAAAGTAACCAATATAGATGTTTCTGATCTTGCCTTAGAGACAGCTAAACGAAATGTTCAAATTAATAACCTGGATATCGGCAGATGTGACTTTATTAATAGGGATGTCTTTCAGGCTCTCAGGGACTACAAAACGGAAGGTACAACTTTCGACCAAATAATATTGGATCCCCCCAAATTTGTTGACTCAAGAGCTTCATTAAACAGAGCCTGTCGCGGATACAAAGACATTAATATGCAAGCAATGCAAATTTTGGAACCTGGCGGGACCCTTTGTACTTTTAGTTGTTCAGGCCTTATGCCTTCAGATCTTTTTCAAAAGGTCGTGGCTGACGCGGCTCTAGATGCTGGCAGAGAAGTACAATTTATAGAAAGAATGCATCAAGCCCCTGATCATCCGGTTTCATCCAATTACCCAGAAGGCTACTACTTAAAAGGTCTGGTTTGCCGTGTGTTGTGACCAGACCTCGGGGCGAAAACTATTTCATTTCGAGTATTTCTACCCCGATAGTGCAACTAGTATCCGAAGCAGACTCACTTCTAACTACTTTTGCTGTCGCAGTTAAAGAAGGTATCTGGCTGCTCGTCGACTCAATGGAGACAAACACTTTTGTACCTAATTCAATGGACTGTTCTTCTACTTCAAACGACATTCCAGTAGCACTGATGTCTTTACATACTGCTTGAATGCTTCGCGTTGACTCATCATCGCTTACTTTAAGTTCACAGGGTGAATTTAAAAGCATCCGGAAAAAATTGCGCTTATCGTCGTATCCCAGCATTATTTACCTCTTCCTAACTGACTCTGCTAATGGCATTGCAATAACTTTATAGGGTGCTAGTGGAATAATGTCAACGCCCTAATGTCAAAATGATGTTAAGTGATTTTCTATTCTCTTGGCTGAAATCGGATAAGCAGTGCCAAGTTGTTGAGCAAAAAAGGAAATTCTTAATTCTTCCAACATCCATCTGACTTCTTTAAGGCCCTCAGGAATTGCACTACCTTTGGGTATTTTGTTTAAAATGGATTGATAGGTTAGCTGAATTTTCTCTAAATTTAACTGATGCATTCTGTCCTTGCTCGGGTCAATAGACAACTTTTCCTGTCGTCGCTCTATTCCGGTCACGTAGCGACATAAATCGTCCAATTTTGTCGCGCCTATGGCGGACACAAAACCTGGAAATATAAGTGTATTTAAATGCTGTTTGATGTCCCCTACTGCAGAAATCATGTTTAAAGGCACATTGCCTTTCATTTTTTTCTGAATTCCGTGCGCAGTTGTCAGTGCCTTTTCTACTTTTTTTGCGATTTCTAAAACTTGATCGTTAATTTCTGCTTTTACCCAATCAGTCAATGTCACGAAATGAGATTTATCCCGAATATCCACTTGATGTTGCATCTTGTATTGTTCAATTAAATTATCAATCCCGGCATCGATACAGTCGTCAATCAAAGCACTTATCTGCCCAAAAGGATTAAAGTACAACCCCAATTTTGCTTTGTTAGGCAATTTATCCTGAAGGTATTTTACCGGTGAAGGTATGTTTATACGTATCAGTTTTCTCAAGCCAAGCCTGTGAGCTTGCTGTGCCGCTGACTTGTGTTCAAACAATTTGATTGAAACAGAGTTTTTATCCGCCTGCAGCGCTGGGAATGCTTTAACTTCAAAGCCACTGGATTTGTTTACAAACTCTTCTTGCAGCCTGTCGAAGTCCCAATGTGTAATATTCGACCTTTCCAATTCAGGTGTCGCTGCTTTTTGTAAGGTTTTTTTGACTTTACCTTGTAAATGCAATTGCAATGCTGTCAGGTCTCGTCCTCTGGCAGTCACCTCACCTTTCTCATCCAATACTTTGAAATTAAATCGAAGGTGATCTGGAACTCCTTCTACAAGCCAATCATTGACTTCAACTTTCACACCTGTCATACGGAATAACTTTGTACTAAATGCTTCTATCAGCGTTATAGGATTGCCCTTTTTGTCAACTTCTGACATTTCAGACAGACAGGCATCAGCATAATTGGGTGCAGGTACAAAGTTTTTGCGTAATTTTTTTGGTAGCGATTTTATTAATGCCACCAGAAGCTCATGCCGCATGCCAGGCACCAACCAATCAAACCCCTTATCTTGTAATTGATTGAGTAATGGCAGCGGGATCATCAGGGTTACACCGTCATCCTGGTTTTTTGGGTCAAAAAGATACTCCAAGGAGAGTGTCAGATTCCCCTGTTTCCAGGAATCTGGATAGTTCAACGTGTTGATATGTTGCGCTTGATGTTTTTGCAGATTATCCGGGTCAAAATGGAGCAAATCAGGACTTTGTTGAGATGCTTTCTGCCACCACTTTTTCAGACCGGACTCAGTACAAACTTCTTTTGGGATGCGCTCTTGATAGAACCCAATGAGTTCTTCTTCATCCACCAGAATATCACGGCGCCTGGATTTGTCCTCTTTCGTTTCTACATCTTCAATTGCTTGCTGGTTATGTGTCAGAAATGCGTAATTTAGTTTGGTCTCCCCATTTATCAGCGCCTCTCTGATAAAAATTTCCCGACTAACGACTGGATCAATGTGGCTGAAATTGACCCGTCTCTGATGGACCAAAGTCTGACCAAACAAAAGGACTTTTTCAAAAGCCTGAACCACTCCTTTTCTTTTAGACCAGTGAGGTTCGGAGTGTTGACAATTGATCAAATGTGCCGCGAGTGATTCAATCCATACAGGATCGATTTTTGCGCCAATTCGACCAAATAAACGAGACGTTTCAACCAACTCAGCCACCATACACCACTTAGGTTGACGCTTTGCGAGGCCGGACCCTGGAAATATCATAAATCGACTGTTGCGGGCACCAAGATACTCTTTATCCTTATCTTTAAAACCTAAATGGGATAATAACCCTGAAGCGAGAGCGATGTGCATTGCCTGATAATCTGCTTCCTGTGTATTGAGCCTGAAGCCAAGATCTACTATTCCCTGTTTTAATTGACTGACAATATCCTGCCATTCCCGCATACGCAGATAATTGATGAAATTTTGTTTGCACCATTTACGAACCTGGTTGGCGCTCAATTCTTTCTGCTGATGTTTAAATGTATGCCACAAGTTGAGGAAGGTTAAAAAATCAGAATCCTCATGTTTGTATTCTGCGTGCTTTTCATCTGCATGCTGACGTTTATCCTGCGGCCTTTCTCTCGGATCCTGAATAGAAAGTCCTGCGGCAATCACAATAACCTCTTGAAGACATTCCTGGTTTGCTGCTTCCACAACCATCCTTGCGTATCTTGGATCAATAGGAAGCCGGGCTATTTGCCTGCCTGTTTTTGTAAGCGACATTTTACCGTTGCTTTTGTGCGTTGCTTGCAACTCTTCAAGCAAACGGAAACCATCATTTATGTTGCGCTGATCCGGTGCTTCGACAAATGGAAATGCGTCTATTTTCCCTAAACCCAGGTTTAACATTTGCAATATTACTGATGCTAAATTAGTCCTTAGGATTTCGGGATCGGTGAATTCAGGTCTGCTCAGGTAATCTTCTTCTGAGTAAAGCCGAATACAGATACCTTCTGATACCCGACCACATCGACCCGCTCGCTGATTTGCGGATGCCTGTGACACTGGCTCAATCGGTAAGCGCTGCACCTTGCTCCTGATACTGTAGCGCGAAATTCTGGCGGTTCCAGGGTCGATGACGTACTTGATGCCAGGCACCGTTAATGACGTTTCTGCAACGTTGGTCGCCAACACGATACGGCGTCCACTATGAGACTGAAAAATTCTATTCTGTTCTGTACTCGACAGTCTTGCGTAGAGCGGTAATACCTCAGTGTGTTTAAATTTTTGTTTTATTAATGCATCCGCAGTGTCACGGATATCTCTTTCACCACTGAGGAAAACCAAAATATCACCCTGGCTTTCACGACCCAATTCATTGACGGCTTCGATAATTGCCTGGGTCTGGTCAAGATCCTGTTCAGCAGCATCAAAAGGACGATAGCGAACCTCTACAGGGTAAGTTCTGCCACTTACCTGAATGATTGGTGCATTGTCGAAATGCTTAGAAAACCGCTCAGGATCGATGGTTGCGGAAGTAATAATTAATTTCAAATCCGGGCGTTTTGGCAGTAGCTGTTTAAAATAACCAAGAATAAAATCAATGTTCAGGCTACGTTCGTGCGCCTCGTCAATAATGATGGTGTCGTATTGGTTGAGGAACCGATCTTTTTGAATTTCTGCCAGCAAAATTCCGTCTGTCATGAGTTTTACATAACTCAGGTCACTCACCTGATCAGAAAAACGAATTTTGAACCCGACTTTCTCACCTAGCTTGCTGTTTAGTTCCTCTGCGATCCTTGTAGCAACCGTTCTTGCTGCTAGTCGTCTAGGTTGTGTATGACCAATAAGTCCTGCCACACCTCTTCCAAGTTCAAGACAAATTTTGGGTATTTGAGTGGTTTTTCCGGATCCTGTTTCTCCGGCAACGATAACAACCTGGTTAGTATTGATAGCCTCAGATATTTTGTCTCTGAATTCACTTACCGGTAAATCAGGGTATTCAATCGAAGGTAGATTCTTTTCACGAATTTGTTTCTGAGTAATAGATAACTCAACATCTTCACAGAGTTTTTCTAATAATATTTGAGGATTAGAATGACGTCTGATTGCGTTTAAACGTCGTATAAAATGATACCGGTCTACTAGCATGCAGACAGCAATTTGTTTCTTCAGATTTGCGATTTCGGATTCTAATCCGGGATTTGGAATTGACAAGGATCTGCTCTTAAATTAGTTAGCGTCGCTTTTGGCCGCAGATCCTAGAAGAATGTCAACGTAATTTCCAGACTTTCCCTGATTATCGTACACGTCAACTAATCGTGTTTAAATCCGTCAATAAATTGAACGTCAATCGCTTTTAACACTGCTGAGCGATCTATCGTACCCATAAGGTAGCCATCGTCATCTACAACAGGATAAATTTTTGGTTTCGGACCTAGCATTTGTTGAGCCAGTTCCAGCACAGAGTCGTATGATTTAATAGTCAAAACATCGCTGTGCATTATATCTTTAACACGACATATCTGCTCGCGGTAATAGCTGGATTCAATCATTTGAGCCAGACAATCTTTTTCAGATAAAAACCCCACTACTTTGCGGTTTTCATCCATAACGGGTCCCCCCGTCTGATGATTATTGATAAGCCGTTCCACAGCTTCTGCCACGGGCATCTCTACTGTGAACGTAACTGGGTGTTTATTCATGTAATCATTTATTCGTAATGACTCCACCTTGCCTCCCTCGCACTTGGTTTATTATCGTTAGGTTTACATTTTAGTGCATTGTAAAGATAGACCTAACCACATCAAATTCCTAACAATTTTGTAAAAAATCTGCTTTGCGTTATGAGATATCACTTAGTCCAGAGTAAAACCGACTTTTATAGTAACCTGCCAATGGGCCACTTTACCGTTTTCAATATGGCCGCGTGTGTCGGTGACTTCGAACCAGCGTAAGTTGTGCACCGATTGGCTCGCTTTACCGATGGCATTTTCCACCGCTTGTTCTATCCCATCTGGCGAAGACCCCGTCAGTTCAATTAATTTATATGTATGTGAAGACATCAGATTATTCCTTATGGTTGTTTATCACACTATAGTTCAAATTTTTTCCTTGGTTTGACGTTGTGTTTACCTTCTAATTCTGCTCAGATCGTCTCATGGATACTTTAGTAAGATTTTTATTTTGTCTTCACCCACAATTTTCTGGCACGATTACGAAACCTGGGGGGCTAACCCACAAAAAGACCGGCCGTCGCAATTTGCGGGTATTCGCACAGATTTAGAATTAAATATTATCGGCAAGCCGGTAAACCTTTTCTGTCAGATTGCAAACGACCAGCTTCCGCAACCTCAAGCCTGCCTAATTACAGGAATTACCCCACAACAAAGTCTTAGAGACGGGCTAATTGAAGCTGAATTTATTGAAAAAGTGATGCAGGAATTCAGTCAGCCTCAGACATGTGTTGCCGGTTATAACAGTCTGCGATTTGATGACGAAATTACTCGTTATACCCTTTATCGAAACTTTTACGATCCCTATGCCAGAGAATGGCAGAACGGCAATAGCCGTTGGGATATCATCGATATGGTCAGGGCCTGTTATGCTTTGCGACCCGAAGGTATTGTCTGGCCAAATAAGGAAGATGGGAGTCCAAGCTTTAAACTAGAGGATTTATGTAAGGCCAATGGCATTGAGCATGAAGATGCTCATGATGCCATGTCAGATGTGTACGCAACGATCGCCCTGGCAAAATTGATTAAGCATAAACAACCGAAGTTATATCACTACTTATTTGAATTACGTAACAAAAAGAAAGTAGCAGAGCAATTAAACTGGTTCAAAATGACGCCTTTTGTCCATGTAACGTCCAGATTGCCTTCTATCAATGGCTGTTGCAGTTGGTTTGTTCCAATAGCGCAACATCCGTTAAATAAAAATGCAATTATTGCTGTTAACCTTGCTCAGGAACCAAGCGCTCTATTTGAACTCGATGTAGACCAATTACGTGACAAGTTGTACGCCAAGACGGAAGAGTTGGCGCCAGGAGAAAAGCGAGTACCCATTAAACTCATCCATGTCAACAAGTGCCCCGTCATTGCGCCAGCAAAGTCCCTCTCTGAAGACAATGCTTTACGTTTAGGAATTGACAGGCGTGCCTGCCTTGAAAACCTCAACAAATTGCAATCATGCCAGGGATTGCAACAAAAACTACAGAGCATTTATGATGTTCCGCGAGAAGAGACTGAGGTTGACGCAGATCACGCTTTGTATACCGGAGGGTTTTTCTCTGATCATGACAGAGCATTGATGGAACAAATAAAATCTGCTGATGCCATGGCAATAGGCAGCAAAGAATGGCCATTTGAAGATGCTCGCTTGAAAACCTTACTTTTCCGATACCGCGCACGAAATTATCCAGCCACCTTAGATGAAAATGAAATAGAACGCTGGCAACGACACCGACAATTTGTATTGTTAGATCCTGCATCTCATGCGAGTATCAAGATGACGGAGTATATGCATCAAATAGACATACTCATGCAGGAGAACGCCAATGACCCTAATAAACAAGCTATATTGTTGGCTCTGATAAAATATGCAGAAAATTTATAGGTTTTATAAACTTATTAATAATATTTTGACGTATAAAGTCGATATCAAAATATCCAGCCAATCTCACAACAGTGACGAAAGGCTTTAACCAAGATTTTCAGGTGGTCGAAATGAAAGGGATAGAATTACAACTTGATGAAGGTAATCAGTATTTGGATCTGGTGATAGAACCAACATCAATTTCGGGCAAGCTTGATATCAAATCACTAATTAAATTCATTTCTGATAGCCCTTATAATACTTTTTTTCTGTTTGAAGAAAACGTACAAAGTGCATTTGAAAGTTATCGCGAAGCCAATAAAAACAATAGCAGCAGCTCCATCATACAACGTGTGGCAGAACGAAAAGACGCTACCATAAAATATCGTATCGATGATGACGAAATGACAGCCAGCCTCGCGATAACAGCTGCTTATGGTGGAAAATCCCCTTCATTAAAACTTCTCCAAAATGAAGCAAAAAAACTGGGCATTGTTCGCGGATTAAGTGTAAAAAAGCTTACCAACATGTCGCGACAGGCGAAACGTGCAGCTCCAGGCGAAGTAGTAGAAGATTTTGTGGCCAAAGGTTTACCCCCAAAAAACGGCCGTCATTCAAAATTAAAGCCTTTGGTCCCTAATGCGTTAGAACGTATTTTGCGTCCCCAAACCTCGGGTGGAAGTCGCGTTGATATGCGCAACTTAGGTGACGTAATCTGCGTGAAAATCGGCACAGATTTGTTGAGACGTCTTCCTCCGACCAGAGGGCGCGCAGGGTTTAGCGTTACCGGCACTAAAATCGATGCAAAAGAAGGGGATTGGATTAAATTCCGTCCAGGCGATGGCACTGCCTTGAGTGATAGTGATGAAAACCTGATGGTAGCGGCTATCACGGGCATGCCCAAGTTCAAGAACGAGAAAATGTGGGTTGACGATACCTTTATCTGCACTGGAGTAAACGTTGGTTCAGGTAACATTAAGTATGACGGTGCTGTTTTAGTTAATGGCGATGTTACTGAGAAAATGAGCATCATCGCAGAAGGTGACGTTACCATTAATGGCTTTGTGGAGTCTGCATATATACAGGCTGGTGGCGATATTATTATTACTGAAGGTGCTATGGGTAAGGTAAACGACTCCAGCACCGAATACAGTACTAAACTTGTTTCCAAAGGCAGTATTCATATCCAGCACGGTCAGGGCCTGGATATTAACTGTAGCGGCAGTGTTACCGTAGGCAGGCAACTTGCCTATAGCCGCATTGTTTGTGGAGGCAGTGTTACTGTTGGTCCTATCGATAATCCCAATGGAAACTTGTTCGCATGTGAAATTCAAAGTCATGATGCCGTTGTAGCTGGCACGCTGGGGGCTGTTTCAGGGAGTAACCTGAGTATTGATTTTAGCAATGGCTTCAATTCCCTTCTGGAAAGAAAAGATACCTTGGATGAATTGCTCAAACAGATAAAAGAAAACAATGAGCGCCACATGGATAAAATGGAAATCATCCGTTCTAAGAGAATTCATGCTGATCTCAAACAAAAATTTAAAGAAGCCGAAGAGTTGGTCCGTAACGAAATACAGTTGTTGCAATGGTTGCAAATGAAAGCCGAGATGATGAAAGAGTCAAAGGAGAATTATCAGGAAGACATTAAACTTATAGCTAATAAGCGTCTATATCCCGGTGTTATCGTTAAACTAAATAACCGTACATGGCGTGCGGAGCGTGAATATGGCAAAGCAAAAGTTGTTTATGAGGGTCATCAGTGGCAATACGAACCCCTTATGTAATCTGGCAATAAAGAGAAACAAAGAGTAGCAAATTATGCCTTGGCTCTTGATATCTGCGATATCAATGACAATATTGACATTACATTAAATTCTCGGGACCCATAATGACAAACACTGTTTATCAATTTGATATGCCGCTTAATAACGGTGAAAGCAAGCAATTCGAAGACTATAAAGATCAAGTTTTACTGATAGTTAACACTGCTAGTAAATGTGGGTTTACGCCTCAGTATGATGGGTTACAAAACCTGTACGACAAATACAAAGAAAAAGGTTTTCAGGTACTTGGATTCCCTTGTGATCAATTTGGTCATCAGGAACCAGGCGATGACACTCAAATAGAACAATTCTGCTCATTAAACTTCAATGTCAATTTTCCCTTGTTTAAAAAGTCTGATGTTAATGGGACCGATGCATCTCCTTTATTTAAATTTTTAAAAGAGAGTGCCCCTGGCCTATTGGGCAGCAAAAGCATCAAATGGAATTTCACTAAATTTTTAGTTAATCGCGATGGTGAAGTTGTTAAACGTTACGGTTCTAACGCAAAACCAGAAAACATCGCGAAGGACATTGAAAAACTGCTCTAAACGACGGTTTTCGGTCCTTGAAATTGTTGCCATTTCGACACTCGGGGAATTTAGTTTTTCACAATAATTAGATGGAAATACTTACCTAACCAACAATAAGGATGCTGCTTGCCAAAGGTTATTTCCATCTCTTTTAACTCGTCATATCGTGCAGTCTGCATGCTTCTGTCTTGCAGATAATCATGTATACACCTGATCCCTGCTCGATGAATAATTGAAACAGATTTACTTTCCAGATGGCGTAAAATATCTTTCGGGGTAAACAACATATCAGGATTTAGACGAACCGTATTTTTATTGACCATTCCCGAAGATACATAATCAAAATTGCCATACAATAAATTTCCAAAAAGTTTGGCATCTCTGTTGAAAAAACTGAGTGAAAGGTGCCCTCCTGGCTCAATCAGTTCCAATAAATGATCGATGGTATCCAAAGGTTTATTTAACCATTCAAGAACTGCATGACATATGACAAAATCGAACTTCTTCTCACAGTCAAGAGACCGAATTTCTGAAAGGGAATAGTCGATATTCGGATTTTCGCCAATTTTCGATTTAGCAATTTCGAGACTTTCGGGTGAAATGTCATTTAATAACACTTCATGGCCTAGTTTCAGAAATTCATCTGACATCACCCCAGTGCCGCCACCTGCGTCCAGAATAGACAATTTTGCGCTATTCAGATCAATATTGTTTGAAATGTAATAAAGCAACAATTCGTGGCGCAATTTTCCTTTAGTAGAACCATAAATATTCGATTCAAACTTTTTAGCTATCGAATCAAAGCTCTGATCTGGTTTATCATTCTGCTTCATTTAACTTCCAGAGTAATATATGGACTTTTTTCAGCTCAAAAAATATCTTGGCGCAATTCTAATGCCTTTACCCCTTTGTGCAATACTGTTGTTAATAGCGCTTATCGCCATGATGAATAAAAGGTCAAGAATTGCGACCATCGCTGGAAGTTTCTCACTTCTGATTTTTTTAATAAGTTCGACGCCGTTTTTCCCAGACTACGCACTTAAAAAAATCGAAAGCAAATATCCGCAGTACGATCTGAGCGTAGCCGTCGATCACATAGTTGTATTAGGTTGTGCACATACAAATATTGCATCGTTGCCAATCACTTCTCAGCTCTATCCTTGTTCTTTGATCAGAGCTACCGAAGCTTTACGTTTGTTTAAATTTAATCCTGATGCAACAATTATTGTCTCTGGTGCGGCTTTTGCTCAAGAATTTAGTAATGCTGAAATGAACAAACAATTGCTCATATCATTGGGCGTGCCAGGCGAAAGGATAATTATTTCAACAGATTCTCGGGATACCGAAGAAGAAGCGCAAAATTTATCTGAGATGTTATCCGACCAAACTTTTGCGTTGGTGACTTCAGCAAGCCATATGCCTCGTTCGATGAGATTATTTAAACAATACGGCCTCAACCCCATCGCAGCTCCCACCGAGCATTTAGTAAGATACAATGGAACCCGTCCAGTTGTTAACTTCCTTCCAAACTCAAAAAACATCCATAAAGCCGAACGATGGTGGTATGAAACCCTTGGACAAAGCTGGCTAACCATCAAATCTTGGTTCAAATAATACTAAGTTGAATTGAGAAGTTTTAGTATTAGGCCGGATTATCAATATCTACAAAATTGACTTCGAGTAAAAATTTTTCAGCCAGGTGTTCTCCCAGTGCCTTAGCACCGTAGCGTTCGGTTGCATGATGACCGGCAGCGATAAAGTTGATGTTCATTTCACGAGCAGTGTGAATTGTTTTTTCGGATACTTCACCTGTAATAAAAAGATCGATGCCCTGCTCGGCAGCCTCTTCAATATAGTTCTGCCCTCCCCCTGTGCACCAAGCTACTGTCTTTATCCGAGAGGGTCCTGCGTCTTCAACTAACGGTGCTCTAAGGAGCTTTTTGGCTATTCTTTTTTCGACTTCGACCAAACTTAAAGATTGCGGAAATTGTCCGCGTTTAGCTACGCTTAGTGCATCATCCCGTTCTAACCCTTCAATGGATTCAATACCCAAAAGTGTTGCCAATTGGGCATTGTTACCAAACTCAGGATGAATGTCTAAAGGAAGGTGATAAGCATACAAATTAATATCGTTGTTCATTAACTTTTTTAGGCGGTTTCGTTTCATACCCATAACGCAAGGGTCTTCGCCTTTCCAAAAATAACCGTGGTGAACAAGTATGGCATCAGCATTGAGCTCAATGGCTGAGTCAATTAGTAATTCAGACGCAGTGACCCCGGTTACCAGACGTTCAATTTCCTGTTTTCCTTCTACCTGCAAACCGTTTGGACAGTAATCTCTGATTGCTTCGGGTTTTAGGGTCTTGTTTAAATAATTTAATAACGCTTTGTTCGTGATTGCCATGAATTTCCCTGATTAACACTTTTACCACATGTTTGTTACATAAAGTGGCGAAAATTAGACATTATAATAAAAACAGGTTATAAAAGCCGACCATATTTTTTCAATTACCCAATAAATGAAAACAAGGTAAAAACCGAATTATGAGTAAATTGGACAAAGAGCAAGTCATTGCAGATTTTACTGAAGCCTACAAAGCGGCAAACGGCAAAGAACCAACAATTGAAGCAAAAGGTGGTTGGTTTAGTGTAGATGGCGGTAAAAATATACGATTAGCAGCCCTTGTAGAAATGACAAGCGAGTTAGGTGGGTCTGAGCCTGCTGCAGCGGTTGAAGAAAAAGTCGCACCAAAAGCGGCTTCCAAACCGGCAAAAAAAGCAGCTGCCAAGAAACCTGCGAAAGCCAAAAAAGCGTCAGGCTTCTCAGTTAAAGCATACTGGTCTGAACAAATTCTTGCTAAAAATGCGGGATCAAAACTTCCGCGTTAATCTACTAAAAAATATAAAAAGCGACTTTAGGGTCGCTTTTTTTTTTGCATTTCCATGCAAGTAAATTCTGACCAAAAATTATATTAGTTAGTACTATAGTAATTTCCTTTAAATTAATCTGAACTTTTAACTCACCTATTAGTCTCAACTATGTGTGTAAATGTAAGTTCTCTCCCTGATGCCCGATTTCACTAGCGCTTCCGAAACCGGGCTTTTTTATGCCAATCGATAAATATACACGACGAACAGATGAATATTCCACCCGGCTATTGTTATACTAATCCTTCTTATTCGTACAATTCATAAACCTTTAGAACATCGATTAGAATAATAAAAACGGGGATTATCATGGGAAATAAACCGCAACTCTGTGCATTGGTTCTTGGTGTCACATTAGCACTTTACGGATGTGGAACGGACAATAAACAAGCCGAAGAAAACAGCCAGCCAACTAAGGCACTGACTGCATTAGATGCAAAAAGCTTTGTGGCAGAGGCACAAAGCGAAATCGAAAAACTACAATTACCTGCTTACCAGGCAGAATGGGCCTACCAGACATACATTAACCAAGATACTGCTGCTGTGACGGCATACCTGTCCGAAAAACTGTCAAGTAAAGCCACACAATTAGCCAAAGAAGCTGCCCAATTTAATACAGTTGAAGTTGATCCGGACACCCGTCGTCAACTCGATCTGATGCGTTATAGCCTCGTGATGCCCTCTCCTTCTGATGCGAAACTATCTGAAAGGCTATCGCAACTTGGTTCCGAGTTAAACGGCATGTACGGCGCAGGAAAATACTGTCGTTCTGAACAGGAATGTTTCAGATTGACAGAGATGTCGAGCATTATGGCAAGTGAGCGTAACCCTGAGCTTCTGCTGGAAATGTGGGAAGGCTGGCGCGAAGTTTCTCCGCCTATGAAAGCCCTTTACGAAGAGCAGGCAGAAATTGCCAATCAAGGTGCGCAGGAACTTGGTTTTAAAGACATCAGTGACCTGTGGCGCGGCAGCTATGATATGCCCGCCGAAGACTTTGGTCAGGAATTAGATAGGCTCTGGGACCAAGTTAAACCTTTTTATGATGCCTTGCATTGTCATGTTCGCGCTGAGTTGGGAGAACAATATGGTACAGAGGTTGTGCCTCAGGATAAACCCATACCTGCTCACCTTCTCGGCAACATGTGGGGGCAAAGCTGGGGTAACATTTACGATTTGGTGAAACCAGAAGAAGAATTAAACGTCATTGACGTGACAGAAGCGCTTGCACAACATAACTATGACGAGATTAAAATGGTCAAGCAAGCCGAGTCGTTTTTCTCTTCGCTTGGGTTTGAACCGTTACCTGATACGTTTTGGCAAAGGTCACAATTCCAGCAACCTGCTGATCGAGACGTAGTTTGTCATGCGTCAGCATGGAATCTGGATGACAAGGACGATTTGCGCATTAAGATGTGTATCCAGAAAACGGGTGAAGAATTCGCCGTCATTCACCATGAACTGGGACACAACTATTATCAACGGGCTTACAACCAGCTTCCTCTGGTATATCGCAGCTCAGCCAATGATGGTTTTCACGAAGCTATAGGGGATACAATTGCTCTTTCCATCACTCCTAAATATTTAAAACAAATAGGCCTGGTTGATGAAATCCCTGACGCATCAAATGACATTGGAATGCTGTTAAAGTTGGCTTTAGACAAAATTGCCTTTGTGCCATTTGGACTGATGGTTGACCAGTGGCGCTGGAAAGTATTCTCAGGGGAGATTAAGCCCGAAGACTATAACACCTCCTGGTGGGAACTAAGAGAAAAATACCAGGGGTTAATGGCGCCTGTACCCAGAGATAAAGATGCCTTTGATCCTGGGGCAAAGTATCATGTGCCGGCCAATACACCTTATACTCGTTACTTCCTAGCCCATATATTGCAGTTCCAGTTCCATCGAGAATTATGCAAGATCGCAGGTGATCAAGGGCCCGTTCACCGTTGTTCAATATACAACAGTAAAGAAGCAGGTAAAGCTCTTAATGAGATGCTTGAACTGGGTAAGAGCCAGACCTGGCAAAAGGCGCTTGGCACTCTAACGGGAAGCGAACAAATGGATGCAACGGCTATTCTAGACTATTTTGCGCCACTGAAATCCTGGCTTGATCAACAAAACCAAGGCCGCCAATGCGGCTGGGTAAACTGATTTTCTTTAGGAGCGAAGCTCCGCATCAGTGAACGACTCGCCAAGGACGGCGAGGCTGGGTGCATCTCATCAGGGATGTGTTTATGACCAAGCTACCAGTACCTTTTCAGCGCCCGACTGAACGACGCTACAAGGATGTAGCGGCTGGGTGCGTTACCTCGGATGGGTTTAATCTACGTTTTGTAAAATATTATTCAAAGCACGATTGAAGTTTAGTACGCGCATCTCATCAGGGATGTGTTTATGAAGTCCTATCTAAGAACCTATTATACCCTGCCGAGCTAAGCTACAAGGATGTATCGGCTGGGTGCGTTTCCACGGATGGGTTTAATCCAGATACTGTTACATCATACTCGACTTATGTTTAGGTGTGATCGGGGGAACAGCAGAAATTCACTCGCTCCCCTCCCTATTGTTAAAAGTAACTAGTTTCACGTGTTGTTTACTTATAAGACTCCATCGGTCCACACCAAATTGCACTGAAAGATACCCACTTGTCACTATATTATCTAGTTCATAACCCAGCAAGATAGCAGCAAGACTGTTACAAGTTGGGTTGTGACTAAACAACCACACATTCTCAGTATCATCGTCAAATTCGCGGATCCAATTACAGACTTGTACAGCGGATAAAACATACAAGTTGTCATTTACTGACAATTTAGATGCTGGGATCTTCAATACATGCGCATAAATTAATGCCGTAGAGACTGCTCTTATTGCCGGTGAGCTTATTATGGCATCAGGTGGTTCGAGTGCTAAAACCTCAGCCACAGCCCTGGCTTGACGATAACCACGTTGATTAAGCGGCCGATCTCTGTCACTAAGTGGTAATTTCCAACTAGATTTTGCATGACGGAAAATTGTTAAGGTCTTCATTGATGGCCATTTATAGTCTCAAACGTTAAATCAAGAGTAGCAGACTTAATTTAACCTGGTGTCCGGATGAGCTAAGCCTAAAAAAACAGGGCGAGTTAGACTATATAAACTTAAAGCTTTGAAATAAAACGTCAATTTTTATATGGACGACATTTCTTATCTAAACCTCAGATTTTTTAGAAGAAATAAATTGCCCTGGCATAATAAAAACCTCCATTAATACCAATTGGCGAAGTAGGAGGATACAGTGAGCCGACTAGATCTTTAAATGGATTCTGATCAGGATTATTATCAAACAAGTTTTTCACACCGGCAGCCAACTGGGTATGAGCATTCAGGTTATAGCCGACTTCAAAATCAAAAGTAACTTCTGCACCTGACTCAATATCCAATCCGGCTGATGCATCTAAATGGTCTTCGTAAAACTCACCAAAATAATTCAATCGATAGAGGATTTGCCAATCTGAATACTGCTGCTTAATTGTCGCGCTAAAACGGTGTTCAGGCAAATTTTGTTCAATCATTCTGATCCGCTGTTCAGTCAAATTTTGCTCTTCAAATGGGAGCCCATTTTCATCAACACGCGTATAAACGGTCACTCTGTCCACAGTCGTATCTGTCCAGTTATAGGCCAACAGGAATTTTGTCGCTGCTTTCCAAAGCACAGTTTCATAATTCAAGACAAGGTCAACACCTTGGGTAGTCGTATCAAAGTCGTTAGTAAAATATTTAGCACTGCTAAAACTACTTGCATCCAGAACCCCTTGTGTCAGTAAAGTATTTATATCCGTCTGACTAAGAGGCAAGGCCGAGGTTGTACTTATCCTGTCTTCAAGCTGAATCCGAAAATAATCCAGTGTAACGAACAATTCTTTAGAGGGGTTCCCTACCAATCCAAAGCTCGTATTTGTTGACTCTTCTGGTTGAAGCGGTGTCGCGCCCAATTGCAATGAAATTGGATTTGTGGGAGGAAGGGTAGCCTGATCTTCCAGCCCATTTGATGCAAAGGCGGTGGTTACATTAATTACATTGCTTTGCCCTACTGTAGGTGCCTTGAATCCGGTACTAACAGAACCGCGTAGTGCAAACGCTTCATTTAATTGTAGTCTGGCCGACAACTTTCCATCAAATGTGCTGCCAAAATCAGTGAAATTCTCGTATCTTGCTGCCATCCCTATGAATAAACCTTGCATAGGCGTCAGCTCAAGATCGCCATACAACGCCCAATTCCCTCTCCCCCAATCACCTGCTGCTTCTGGTTTATAACCGGGAAAACCATTTGAACCTATGCCAAAACCTTGTGATGTCTCTGTGCTATCGTCAAACCCAAGAGGTCCGACTGCAAACGAAGCAGGGTCGCCAGCTGTTTGCTTAAAATTTTCTCGCCTCCACTCAAGACCTGCAGCGAAATTTGCTGGTTCGGTCAAACCTAGCTGAAACTGTTTAGAGACATCTAAATTGACATTTTTTTCCAATTGACTTGCACTGCCAGGTGAAAATTCGGTTGGGGAAGAAGGGCCTAACGATGGGTTAATTGTGTCGCTAATGGCATAATCAATTTTTGAAAAACCAATGCTTACACTGAAGTCATACAACCAATTTTTTGCGGTTTCGCCTTTTACCCCCATAAAAATTGAATAGTCCTCTAATTCACCGCCGAACTTAGGGGTGAATCCACCAGGAAACAATTCGTTAAACGCGAAACAGTTAGCACCTAGTTGAGTCGAATTGTCTGCAATTATGGCAAAATCAGGATTATCCAAAATATTGTCGTCTGTGATCCTGACATTTGGGCAACTAATCCCCTGTCCTACACCATCCAAGTCACCAACTAACAATAAGGGTGTACCATCAGCATCAACCCCTCCATCATTGACACCGCTGCGAGTGTGTGGGTTTCGAAAGTAAAAGCCCCCTTCGACTTCTCTTTGTGCCAGACTCATGAATAAATAGGATTCCATATCCTCATCAACAGAATAACCTGCATTCGCCGAAAATTTAAGATCATGTTTAAGTTCAGGTGTTCCCCATATTTGAGCGGGATCGGAGATAAAGCTGTTCCCAGAAGCCATTAATCTGGCTGCGTCTTCTCTTTGAACACTCCGGTTGGTTGGATTTTGTTGGCGGTATTCAGTACTCAAGTTTAAAAAGCCACTGTCTGTTAAGGGTAGTCCGATATTCCCTTGTAGCTGGAACATTTCCCCATCCCCTTCAAAGTAGGAACCATAGCGACTTTCTAACATACCTCCATTATTGTCATCTTTTAGAACAAAATTGATCACACCAGCGATAGCATCTGAACCGTATTGAGCTGCTGCGCCATCTCTTAGTACTTCAATTTGTTTCAAAGAAGATGCTGGAATAGTTGATATATCAGGCCCTTGAGCGCCATCTGACAGACCACCTCCTAAAAACGTAATAACGGCTGAGCGATGACGTCTTTTTCCATTTAGAAGCACCAGAGTATGGTCCGAAGCCATACCTCTTAAATTTGCAGGCCGAACCAGGCTAGACGCGTCATTAATAGGCTGGTCATTAACATTAAAAGACGGGACAAGTGCGCTTAACATGGACGTAATATCTGTTGCTCCCTGCTCTGCAAATTCCTGTGATCCAATAATATCCAGCGGAACAGATGATTCAATTACTGACCTAGGTGAAGCACGGGTGCCAACAATAGCTATCCGTTCTATCACAGAATCATCTGTAATCCGAACGGCTTGAGGAACCCTTTCTGCGGAGAACTCACTTGCTATTTGTAATTTTTCAGTTTGCTCTGAAACAGGTCGTATACTGATCATTCCAGACTCATCTGAAGCTGGATAAAGTCCGGTACCTTCGAGCAATTTGACTATACCCAATTCAATAGAATAAGGGCCGTTAAGGGCATTTGCCGTTTCTTTTTCAGCCAGATCAAAAGGGAATATTAAGGTGGTATTAGACTGCTGAGCAAACTGAGTCAAAGCTAGATCTGCTCGTTGTTTGTCGATTTGAAAGTCTATTTTGGTTTGGGCTACTGCAACACCAACAAGGACAATAGACAGTGTGAATATTGTTAAAGCTGAACAGATCCATTCAACGATCTTACAGCTGACTGCCCGATTAGAATGACGAAATAAGCTATACTGCTGTTTTACAAAAAGAAAACGCAGTTTTGTTATAATCTGCAATGAATTCAATGATCTATTATGACTAGTGTTGTTTATACACAATGCACCGGGTCAATAGCAACAAGACATTTGCCATAAACTAATATTGAATGTAAGAAAACGTCTTTTATCCGGTACTACAAATCAGACGATAAAAGTATCCTGCGCTCACCTACCTTTTTACTCTGAATATCGAAGTTATTTTTGAGCGCAAACAATAATCCATCGATGTCACCAGCCTTAAAGTAGCCAGCCACTCGTGTTTGCTTAAGTTCTGGATCATCAACTTCAAATTGTATAGATGTATAACGACTCACCTCAAACAAGGCCTGTTCCAAAGGCTCCCCTTGAAATACAACCATACCTTGCTGCCAGGCTAGATCACGTTGAACCTGGTCTAAGGAAAGAACTCTTAATGGAGAATTTTCACCGTTGAAAAATACTTTTTCACCGGATTTAACCAGCATCCCTTCCCCATTCATCGGATGAGAAGGCGCTAACAATTCTCCAGGTGAACTTGATTTAAGTGCTCCTTCCTTAACCAACACCTTACCTTCAGTCACTAACAGCTCAAAGTGTTCCTGATTTAACAATTCTACGTTGAACGCAGTCCCTACCGCAGTAACAGTATTTTCACCTGCAACTACAACAAACGGACGTGAGGGATCATGAGCAACATCAAAATGCGCTTCTCCTCTTACCAAGGTAATCTTCCTTTGTAAATTGGAGTAGCTCACCTCTACCTGGGAATTGGTATTGAGATGAATAACAGAACCATCGTTGAGAGAAATAGGTTTTTGTTCACCAATCTGCGTCTCTGCGACTCGGCTTTGCAATGCTACGACGCCGTTGTTTTCCGAATCCAACTGACTGTTAAAAAGCCATGTGAAGGACGTAACCATAACAAAGGTTAAGCTGGCAGCAATACCGATGCGTACTTTTTCGCTAAATACTCGTCTGGTTGGGTTAAAATCTTTTGCACGCAATGGGAACAGACCACTCAATTCATTCAACACAGTTAACTCGTCAAATAAATTGGCCATCTCAAAAAGACTTTCCTGATGTGCTTCACTTAAATTTACCCAGGACTGTAGCTCCTGTTTTTCAGCTTCACACAAACCACGGTCTAATTTACTTATCCATTCGCTAGATTGCTGCAGGATAGTATCTTTGCTATAAAATGGTTTGATATTACTCATTTACTACTTCTTACGCATTTCAAACGCACCATTCGAGATACGCTGCTTGCTTGCACGCTTCTCATTAAGATCGTTTTGTTGTGATAACTGTTTAAGGTACAAAGAGCACTGTAACAATCCTTTAGCAACATGCTTTTCAACCGTACTCTCGCTTAAACCAATGTACTGAGCAATATCCCGCTGGCTCATTCCGTAAACTTTTTTTAATAAAAAAACGCGTTTCACCTCAACAGACAATGTGTCTGTTGCCCGGCAAAAGTTCAAAAAACGCTCTTTACTCTCAACTTGTTTTTCCAGATCTACGCTGGTCAAGTTGTTGGGTAAGACTTCCATATCATCAAGAGATTGATTCTGTCGCTCTCTGGCACTGGATACATGATTTAATGCAAGGTGTCTTGCAGTTTTCAACATGTAAGTTCGCTCATAGCGAATTTCTTGCTTTAATTCCGCTTCATAACTTTTTACAAAGGTTTCCTGAACGATGTCTTCGATATCATCTGAAGAACCCACAATCCCTTTTATCGCACTAACTAATTGCTGGCGATAATGGATGAAAGTTCTTTCAATCGACGATTGCTTAGGCATATTTAGTGAATTTCCTCATGTACTTTGTCATTTCTGCCCTATTTAATATGTACCTATAACTACATTTTAATATCACAGAAGTCATTCTGCGGCGCTATTAATAACACAACACGGATTACGACAAAACATTATCATAAAATTTACTTAAAAAAGGGGCTCATTGAGAGCCCCTCTGACAATACACTTAGAAAGTGTAAATCCCTCTTAGGTAGTAATAACCACCATTAATACCGATAGGCGATGTGGTTGGATATTGAGACCCGGCAATTTCATTGTCATACAGCACGTTTTCATCTGGTGTTTCATCCAGAATATTCTTCGCGCCAGCAATCAAACTGAAACTATCGTTAAAGCTATAACCAACTTCCAAATCAAAAGTGAACTCAGAACCTACTTTTTCAATTGGTAAGCCTGAGTCAAGATGATCTTCGAAAATACTGCCTGCGTAATTTACGCGGCCCAGAACACGCCAGTCACCATTAGTATGGTTGGCAGTTAAGCTGTAACGAACTGCTGGTAAGTTGTCTTCAAGCATTCTTACACGATCCGCAGAAATGTTATCTGACGCTTCGTCTACAGTCGTTGACGTCCAGTTATATGCCAAAGAGAACTTAGTCTCACCTTCAAACATATCCATACTGTAGTTTGCCACTACATCAACACCTTCGGTAGTAGTATCAAAGTCATTGGTAAAGAAGCTAACTTCAGTGAAGCTCGACGCATCGCTGACACCTTGCGCCAACAAAGCGGCTATATCTTCTGGCGTAAGAGCAATACCTGAAGTCGTTGAAATACGGTCTGTTAATTCAATATTGTAGTAATCTACTGTTACGAACAATCCGTTATCAAACTCAGCAACTACACCAAAAGTTAAACTTTCAGATTCTTCAGGAGTTAACTCTGTACCACCTTTTTGTACCGCGATTGGATCGGTTGGAGGCAAAGTAGCACGGTCAATCAAACGACCATCAGTACCAAAAGCCGTAGTCACGTTACGGACATTAGTCTGGCCAATAGTCGGTGCTTTAAACCCTGTACTGTATGCACCACGCAAAGCTATGTCTTCAGACACCTGCCAACGCGCCGCCACTTTTCCTTTGCTGGTGTTACCGAAATCAGAGAAATCTTCGTAACGTAAGGCTGCAGTAACCAGGAAGTCATCGGTCAGATAAGCCTCAGCATCTAAATAGAATGCGATATTGTGTCTGGATGCCTCGTTCTGGCTGCGCGCAGACAAACCTGGGAAACCATTGGAACCGATACCGAAACCTTGTGATGCCAGTGGACCTATTTCATAGGATGCAGGGTCACCAGCAAGACTTTCATAAGTCTCATGACGATATTGGAAACCACCTGCCAGGAATAGCGGTTCAGTCAAACCAACATCAAATGGCTTGGTTAAATCAATATCAACCGTCTTTTCTGTCTGGGTATATCTACCTGGCTTAAACTCTCGAGGTGTATTTGGACCTAATGAAGGGTTGATAGTATTTCTTATTGCAAAATCAACTTCATTTTCACCGAAGTTGAAACTGACGTCATAAGTCACTTCGTTATCGAGTTCACCTTTGGTTCCAAAGATAAGTGACGTATCACGGATTGTGCCGCCGAAACGCGGAGTAAAACCACCTGGCAATAACTCGTTAAAAGCGAAACAGTCTGGGTTATTTGCTACTTCATCGATGTAACGCGGGTTTGTCAGGACATTATCACCTACAACAATATCTGTAGGACAGTTTCCGCTCATGTCACCAGTCAAATCACCTACTAGTAATAGTTGCTCACCATCATCGTTAGTGCCGCCGTCATTTACGCCGCCACGGTTATGTGGATTACGGAAGTAAAAGCCACCGTCAACTTCACGTTCAGCGTAGTTACCAAACATATAGGCTTCACTAGAATCACTTAGTTCAAGACCTAGATTTGCAAAGAATTTAATATCATCTTTGATTTCAGGGTTACCCCAGATTTGTGCGGGATCTGCAACAGAAGTATTGCCAGCTGCAATCAGGGCCGCAGCATCGTCACGCTGAACGCTACGTGACGTAGGATCAGATTGGCGATACTCAGCAGAAATGTTGACAAAGCCTTTGTCTGTAAGGGGCAAGCCAATGTTAGCAGAAACCTGTACTGCATCCCCATCACCTTCGAAATAAGAACCCGCGTGCACATCAATTACGCCACCTTCTGAATCATCTTTCAGGACAAAGTTGACTACACCGGCAATTGCATCAGAACCATACTGTGCAGCGGCACCGTCACGCAGTACCTCAATTTGTTTTAACGCTGCAGCAGGAATGGTTGAAATATCCGGACCTTGAGCTCCGTCAGATAAACCACCGCCTAAAAAGGTAATAACAGCCGAACGGTGACGACGTTTACCGTTTACCAACACCAAAGTGTGGTCAGATGCCATGCCACGTAAGTTCGCTGGGCGAACCAGCGTGGACGCATCATTAATAGGTTGATCATTGACGTTAAATGACGGAACGATGTTTTGCATCATGGAAACCATATCGGTTGATCCCTGATTCTTAAATTCGTCCCCGGAAATAACATCAATAGGAACTGCTGAGTCACCTATGGAACGAGGTGCAGAGCGAGTACCTACAATTGCAATTTTTTCAACGTCGGCAGAATCATCAGCCGCTTCTTGCGCGAGCACAGGTGAAACTGACACAACGCTTGCAGCTGCTGATGCAGCTATAACGTATCGAATCGAATTCGATAGTCGAGAGATTGGAGTTTTCATACTTGTTTTCCAGCATAGTATTTGTTGTTGCTAGTTAACCAGCCATGTAGGCTTGCTCTTGGAACAGTTTGTGTCAACTAGCGCTTTTTTAATAATTATGTACGCCATTTAAACTCATGACGCATCTAATTTATAAACACTGAAAATGCAAAAAACAAACAAATAGAGACAAATAAAAAATATATTTTTTTTGATAGAGGATTTTTATTTTTGCTTTGTCTATTAAGAGTTTAACTGGCGATGTGCACGCCATTAATTCCTGATTTATATGCCAATCGGATGACTTTTTTCAACTTCCATTCAAACTAACAAACATAAAAAAGCCAGTGCTAAAACGCTACTGGCTTATACTAAAATCCGATTTTTTATCTTTAGTCACTTACATTATTTGAACAATGTCTGACTCTTACTCCACAATCCAACTATCACTGATTCTATCGATGTCATTGCAGCCATCCCCAGACGTTCAGCAACACTTTTCTTAAGACTGTATTTAACTGAATAAATGTTTTTTTCTTTATTTTCCTGCAACAGAAAATCATCAGACGTTTGGATCTTGTCTACCAGTCCCAGCGTTAGGGCCTTGCTTCCATACCAGTATTCACCGGTAGCCACTTTGCTGATATCCAGCTCAGGTCGATTTTCTGATACAAAGCCTTTGAACATTTGATGAACATCTTCAAGCTCTTCGCGGAATTTTTCTCTGCCCAATTCGCTATTCTCACCAAACATAGTCAATGTCCGCTTAAATTCACCAGCAGTATGTTGTTCAAACTCAATATCGTTCTTCTTTAACAACTTATTGAAGTTTGGTAGTTGGGCGATAACACCAATGGAGCCGATAATTGCAAAATTTGCCGACAGAACCTTGTCCGCGACACAAGCCATCATGTACCCACCACTGGCCGCTACTTTATCAACTGCCACAGTCAATTTAATATTTTTCTCTTTGAATCGTTGTAGTTGCGATGCAGCCAATCCATAACCATGTACAACGCCACCACCGCTCTCCAGGCGCACCAACACTTCATCTTCATCCTGAGCAGCGCAAAGGGTTGCCGTCACCTCTTCCCGTAAACTATCGACCTCATGGGCATCCATTGAACCTTTGAAATCAATAACGAACAAATTAGGTTTCTTGTTAGTTTCACCCTTTTCAGCCTTTTTCTTTTGCTTTTCTGACTGCTTCTTCTGCTTATTGAGTTTTTTAAGCTCGTCTTTGTCGAGCAACAACTCCTGAGCATGGGATGTTAAATCATCAATACGATCAGAAATGGATGCAATATCAAGATGACCTTTGCCCGGCTTTTGTTTTGAGGCCAAAGCAATGACGCCTCCAACTGCCAGTAAAATTGTGACTAATATGGTTGCGGCCTTAGCCAAGAACAAACCATATTCATATAAAAATTCCAAGATACAAACTCCAACAACCTAGATTTGTGTTTATGTGGGGACAAAATACCAAAAAAAAAGCCAAGTCTGTGACTTGGCTTCGATATTAAAGACTAAAAAACTTAATTCTCTACAACTGATGGGTCAGTAATTACAATAGTAGTCCCACCCGTTGCGATAAATGCTGCCGCCTGACGCTGCATTTCAGCTGTGGTTGCTGCGCTAATCCCAGGGTTAAGCAATGAGGAATGTCCGCCAGAAATAAATCTAACTAAACCATTCCCCTGTGTTGTGGTGGAAACTTTTTCCAGACCGATAAAGCGTGCCAATGGATCGGTTCCGGCAAAGGTAGGGGAATTGACCGTATTATTAGGGATTGTCTGATCTGGCAACGCAACACTGCCATCATCATTCTGGCCTCCCCCAACAACTTCATGCATTAACACTCTGGTATTACTTCCCAAAAGCGCAGCAAAATTATTGGGATCAGAACTGTCTGATACTGTTTGCGCAGCAAAAACAAATTGCGCAAATGTCGCATTTACTTCGGCTGCTTGGTCAGCGGTTAACACTTGTTCAAAGGCCAGATAAGCAGGAACTAGAGCATCTTCTACCGGAACTTCATTGGTAGCGGCATATTGCGCCAGGAAGGCCTGAAAGTCTGCGGATGATGCAGCTAGCAACGATCCTTTAATCAATGGACCGAATCCTGGGGATTCCATCAACATACCCGCTGTACCGCCACCAGGTACCGAAAATACAGCACTATTAAATGCGAACATGCCATCAAAGGCAGCGAGTTGCCCACCCAAGGACGCGTTTGACATTGCGACTGTGCTAATTCCAGTGATTGAACCCAGACTTTGACCAACAAAAGACACATTGCTGCCGTCAAGATCTACGCTACCGCCTGTGAGGTCAACTACAGCATTTAATCCTAGACGAAGACCCATCGTATCCACAGTACTTTGACGGGAGTTATCGCGGGTTGTGAGCAACGAAGCAAGATTGAAATAATCTGTTACGCTACCGCCAAATCCACCGGAAGTGTTAACGATCTGACCATCAATTTCAAAACCACGACTTCCGTGCAGTGGGTGGTCAATGGCGACGGTGGCGTAACCAGCAACTGAAAGCGCACCTGTAATTCCAAGAAAGTCTTCTTTTTTAGAGGTGATACCATGTTGAAGAATAACTACTGGCCAACCACTCTCAGGTTTGCTTATTGCCTGTACACCTGAGTCTGGAATTGCTGCTAATACTGCTACTACAGCAGGATCCGGGACGGTGACCTGAACATCAATGGTTTCAGTTCCATCCGCATTTCGTCCTTTGCGGGCAGGGATCGGGCTGTATCGAGTCAGATGACGCAGATCAGTAATACCAAGATTAGTCAGGTCGAGGTCTAGCAATGTACCACCACTTGCCGCCTGGCAAAGATCGTTGTTAGGTCCAGCTGTGATAGTACCAGAAGCCAACAAGGCGCCAATTTGTTCTGCACCTATAGTCTGCAATGCTAATCCATTAGTACACGCCGCTGTCCAGCGATCTGATAGAGGTTCTGTCGTGCTCAGGTAATAAGGTAAATCGATTGTTCCCTGCTTTATATCTGCTGCACAGAATGCGCCTACTAGCGGGAATACACCAGCAGCAGTTGCAAACAGTGGAGAGGCTGGGTTTGTTACAGCAGCTATCATGCCTTCACAGCTTCCCAAGCCCACTTGACCTAGTGCGGCAAATTGCTCTGCTCCCAATAAAACAGGTGCAAGTGCGTTAAAAGCGTTGTCTATCGGAGATTCAGACACTGGAATAACAGGTAAAAACTGAGCGGCTGTAGCTGGATCCATACCTTGAGCTACTGCACCAGCAAAGGTAGCAATTTGCAGCTGTTTGGCAGTAGCGATGATGTCCGTTGTAGTCTGAGTCGTAAATGTATAACTAAAAATAATTGATTCTTGGCTCAAACCAGCCTGCTGAGTCAGAACTGCTTCATAGGAATTAACCAGCCCCTGCAAGGCTCGTTGTGAATCAGTAGCAAGAGGTTGAGTTGCCAAAGGTTGTCTAACTAAGCCATACGTACTTGACGCTTGCACAGCCTGGCCGTCACTTGCTTTTAACTGGTCAGTGATAACCACATAATAACTGGTTGCCCCCTTAAAGGGTTTTAGAGGAATTATTGCAATATTGTCTCCAGACGCCTGAGTCACGAAATCAACGCCAAAGGTCAGTTCTTCGCCAACTTTGCAGCCAGTCAAAGGAGGCGCAACACGACAATCAGGGTCGTTAAGGTCACCACCAATAGCACCTTCATAGATCCTTACTGCACCTGGAGCTCCTGCAGAGGTAGCATCTAAAGTAATACCTTCTGGGTGATTAATGCTGACACTAAATGGGTGTTGAGTAGACCAGCCATCTAATGCACCCAAAGCAACGGAGGGGTTGCCAAAATCTGGTGTGCCGCCATTCGCCTGACCCGCTATCTCATCTGGAACTTCAAGCGTACCATCATCCGTTTGCTCAGCCAGAGCAAACAATAGATCCGTAGGCAATGGTAAGTCACCAGCCGTAGGATCAAACACGATGCGTGATGCAGGTCTTTGTTTCGGTGCCTCCGCTTGAATCTGTTCAAGATCGTCGCCCCCGCCGCAACCGGCTAGCAGAAATACCGCAGCAACACTTGTACTGATTACCAGTTTTTTCATTCTTTCTCCCCGCAATCCTATCGTTTTTCTTGTATCTACTTGTTTTTGAACATTTATTAAGCATCATTCGTGCAAACTTCGAACAACCGCTTTTTCAACAAGTATGACCAGTTAAAGTTATCGCAATAGTATTGACTTTGTTACCTATTTGCAAAGGTTTGTTAAGTATTTGTTAGACCATAGTACATCATTTGAAATAGGCGAAATAATTAGCCCATTTTCAAACACAGGTGATAGAATCCTTCTTCTTTTTTTTGAATGTTCGAAACTTTATGCTCAGCTATACAGCCCCTTCTCTTCTGTTAAAAGACAAAACAATACTGATTACCGGTGCAGGCGATGGAATAGGAAAAGCAGCAGCTTTATCTTTTGCAAGACACGGTGCCACAATAATTTTACTTGGCCGTACAGTTAAAAAACTCGAGCAGGTGTATGACGAAATAGTAGAGCAAGGAAGCCCTGAACCGGCTATTGTGCCACTTGATTTATTGGGAGCAACTCCGCAAAACTATAAAGATATGGCTACGACTATTGAGAGTCAGTTTGGCTGTCTAGATGGTTTGCTTCATAACGCAAGTGTACTAGGCCACATAGAACCTTTTCGCCAAATCAGCGAAAACGACTTTAATGAAGTAATGCAAATTAATCTCAATAGCCAGTTTTACATGACACAAGCTTTGTTGCCGGTGTTAGGAAAGTCCGCCAGCGCTTCTGTTCTGTTTACGTCTTCGAGTGTGGGTAGTCGAGGTAGGGCTTATTGGGGGACCTATAGTATATCCAAATTTGCTACCGAGGGTATGATGCAGGTGTTGGCAGACGAGTACGAAAAATCCACTATTCGATTTAATTGCATCAATCCAGGCGCAACACGTACAAGCATGCGTGCTAAAGCTTTCCCTGGTGAAGATCCAAATACGTTGAAAACTGCTCAGGATTTGATGCCAGCTTACTTATACTTATTTGGCTCAGACAGCCAGGACCAAAATGGCAAAACATTTGTTGCACAGCCCAAATAACCTGTTTTAGTCTACAAAAAAGGCCGGTTTCCCGGCCTTTGTTATTTGTTCAGATGACTAGTTTGCAATTTTAGCCCAAGTGTCTCTCAGACCGACTGTACGATTAAAAACCAGTAAATCATCTGTACTGTCGCTATCTTTGCAAAAATATCCGGTGCGCTCAAACTGTATAGCCCGCTGCGGTTCTGCAGAGACTAAACCGGGTTCCACCACGCCTTTTCTAATGGATAATGATTCCGAGTTAATGCTTGCTGTAAAATCTTCTTCTGCAGCGGGATTAGGCTCAGAAAATAATCTATCGTATAACCTGATTTCGGCAGGAATGCCTTTAGATGCAGAAACCCAATGAATTACACCTTTAACCTTACGTCCATCAGCCGGGTCTTTACCAAGCGTTTCGGGGTCATAAGTACAGTAAATGGTTAAAATATTACCATCTTGGTCTTTGTCCACACGCTCAGCCTTAATAACATAAGCATTTCGTAACCTGACTTCTTTACCCAAAACAAGGCGTTTAAATTTCTTATTGGCCTCTTCGCGAAAATCTTCCCGTTCAATATAGACTTCTCTGCTAAATGGCACTTCACGTTGTCCCATTGACTCATCATTCGGATGGTTTGCTGCAATTAGAGATTCTATTTTGTCTTCAGCATAATTTTCGATGACGACTTTTACTGGGTCGAGAACAGCCATAGCTCGCGGTGCGTGTTCATTTAGGTCGTCACGAATACAGGCTTCCAACATTCCCATCTCAATGATGTTATCCATTTTGGTCACGCCAATACGTTTGCAGAATTCGCGGATAGAGGCTGGTGTGTATCCTCTTCTTTTTAATCCGGCAATGGTCGGCATGCGGGGATCATCCCAACCCAATACATGCTTTTCTTCTACAAGTTGAATTAATTTACGCTTACTTAACACTGTATATTCAAGATTGAGGCGTGAAAATTCGTATTGACGTGGAGTAACATCAATACTGATATTTTCAATTACCCAGTCATAGAGACGGCGGTTGTCCTGAAACTCAAGGGTACAAAGAGAATGCGTAATCCCTTCAATGGCATCTGAAATACAATGAGTGAAATCATACATTGGATAAACACACCATTTATCACCCGTTTGGTGATGATGGGCAAACTTAACCCGATAGATAACCGGATCACGCATACACATAAATGCAGAAGACATGTCGATTTTTGCACGAAGACTGCACTCACCTTCCTGATATTCACCTGCCGTCATTTTTTTAAATTGACTAAGGTTCTCTTCAACACTGGTATCACGGTAGGGACTATTCTGCCCTGGTGCGGTTAACGTTCCGCGCATTTCCCGCATTTTTTCCTGATTGGAAAAATCAACGTAAGCCAGACCTTTTTCAATCAACTCAACGGCATAGCCGTGTAACTGGTCAAAATAATTAGATGAATAACAGACGTCACCAGCCCATTCAAAGCCTAGCCAATGGACATCACTTTGAATTGAATTGACGAAATCGATATCTTCTTTTTCAGGGTTTGTGTCATCAAATCGAAGATTACATTGCCCTTGATAGTCTTGAGCAATGCCGAAGTTAAGACATATAGCTTTCGCATGACCTATGTGTAAATACCCATTCGGTTCTGGCGGGAAACGAGTATGTACTTGAGTGTGAAGACCACTATCTAGATCCTGATCAATAATTTGACGAATGAAATTGGTCGGACGAATGTCAGTCTCGGCCATTAAATTTACCCCTGTGCTTAATTGGTCTGATAATTTGGGGGCGATTATAACATTATGCAAGTCCTGCAAAACGTTTTTTATTGTTTATCCGTGAGTTTTAAATGTGCTTAATATTAAACAGTAATAGTTTAATTAATAAATAAAAAACAACGGGTTAAACATACCTAAACGATTTAGAATTTATTATTATTACAAAATTAATACAAGATTTACTGAAACAGCTGGTGTATAACCTTGGTCCATAATAATAATTCAAACTTAGACGTAACATATTAAGATCCTGATTTATGAAAGTTAAAGCCACGTCGTTTGACATTGCGCATCGCGCAGGTGTTTCGCAGTCCACAGTTTCAAGAGCACTGCGGGATAGTCCTCTGGTTAACCAGGAAACGCGGGATAAAATCAAAGCAATCGCGCAGGAACTTAACTACAAAGTAGATAAGAACGCCAGTAACCTGCGTCAACAACAAAGTCGGACACTCGCTCTTTTGTTGTTCGAAGATCCAACCACAGACGATTCACTCATTAATCCATTTTTTCTGTCAATGTTGGGCAGTATTACCCGTGCTTCTGCGCAGGCTGGATATGATTTACTTGTCTCTTTCCAGAATCTTAGTGACGACTGGCACGCTGACTATGAAGATACCAATAAAGCTGACGGTATTATTCTGCTGGGATATGGTGATTATGTAGATTACCGCGATAAGCTAAGTAAACTGGAAGAACAAGAAACCCATTTTATTCGCTGGGGGGCACCAGACGAAGAACACCCCGGAGTCTCAATAGGTTGTGATAACTTTCAAGGTGGTTTTGATATTACTCGCCACCTTATTTCTATAGGTCATAAAACCTTTGCCTTTTTGGGTGGTGCAGATAAACATGCACCAGAGTTTATGGCGCGCTACCAAGGCCATTGCAAGGCGATAAAATCGGAAGGGTTACCGCTGGATAGTACACGTCATGTAGACGCCATCTCCACCGAAGAGTCGGGGTATAGTGCTGTGGAAAGTTTGTTGCCGGATATTGAATCGATAAACGCTTTCTTTTGTGCAAGCGATCTTATTGCGGTAGGCGCCATGCAGGCTTTACGGGACAATAATGTTAAAGTCCCTGATGATGTTGCAGTGGTTGGTTATGATAATATTCCAGTTTCCAGATTTACCGATCCTGCGCTTACCACCGTCGCTCAAGATACTATGCTGGCTGGAGAAGCACTGGTTAAAAACTTGCTACTGCAGATCAATGGTGAGAAGCCTCCTGCCCAATTGATGCCAGTAAATTTAGTGCTTAGAAAATCCTGTGGTCGAACCTAATTCGACCACACTTAGTTTACTGTTCCTGTTACATATTTGTCATCAATTCGGATAACCTGGCTTCCAATTTCTTATTCGCGATCTGCCCCTCTCTGACAAATACTTCCACGCCGTTGGCCGGAACCTCTACCTCAATTGAAACTTGCTGCGCAGTAACGTCAAAATTCTTATCGGATATTCTACTCGACCATTCCCCTTCCTGGAGATACTCTGAAACATGCACTGAGGTTGCCTGCTGACCTTTATTCAACACAACCAATGCAGTTTGAGCAACGTCATCCAATTGTAGAATTCGATAAAAAACAGCAATATTTCCCTCTAAGCTAACATTCAATTGCAAACCCTTTTGCAAGGCAGGCGTAACTTTACGCACATTTGCGATGCGTGTCAGATGATGATGAATATCATGTTTTTTTGCCTCTTCAATTCTTGTTTGACCAAAATAGTTTCTGTTCCCTTCATGCTCTACTGCACCACGCATAAATCCTATTTCAGATCCCTGATATACCACGGGGATACCGCGACTGGTAAACAACCAGTTGTTGGCATTAATAAATCCTTGATCTGATGCATTCATTCTTGCCATATCGTGGTTATCGTAGAACGTTGTCAACTCATAGGGGTTTGCATAAGGACCATGGGTCAGATGCAGATAATCCACGAGCGAGGCAAAATCAGAATCTTCGTTTTCAAAAACCGACACCATTGCTTTTTGGCCCGGAAAATCCAATACACTGATCTCACCATTTTTTGGCAATGTGTGTTGCGCAATGAAATTGGCATCATAGTTAAAGCTTTCGGAAAACATGAAATAGTCCGGGTGTTTTTCACGTATTCTATCAGCCACCTTTTTCCAGAAATGATGGGGTACGTGTTTTATGGTGTCGATACGAAAAGCATCTGCCCCCTGCTCTATCCAATATAGATAGGAGTTGATCAGATAGTCCTGCACAGCCGGATTCTCATCGTTAAGGTTAGACAACTGCATGATATCAGGTTGATTGTGGAAAAATTTATGTAAGGGGTTGTTTGGATCCAACTCCTGTGGGGCAAGGTTATGATGATCAGCCACCAGGTTTCCGTCTAAGTCATATAACTCACCAAACTTAGGTTGATCTTCCGGCATAGAGAACGACGGTGAACCATGGTTTCCGACTATGTCAAAAACTGACTTCAGACCAAATTGGTTGCGCATTTTAGTTGTATAAGCTTTGTAATCAAGTCCTTCTGAGGGGTAATGTTCGTCAATCTGATAAAAGTTATTTGCCCAATACCCATGGTAGCCCGTTTTGCCACCATCTTTGAATTTTCCACCGAAGGTTATCGGCTCGCCACCAGAAAATGCCTGGTCTGGATTGTCAATAATGGGTGTTAACCAGACCGCTGTAAAACCCATATCGGCAATATACTGTCCATTGTTAAGCACACCCTGGAGATCACCACCAAGATAGCCGACATTCGCTTGCCGTCCGTCTTCGAATACCAAGGGGATATCAAAAGTCGGAAACTGACCACCTTGTTCGGGATAATTATTTGACGGATCGCCATCTACAAATCGATCTGTCATGACAAAATAAACAGCTTCAGAAGCAAATGCGTGGTTTGTTCCATAGTAGGCTTTACTAAATTCAGGTTTGCTCGATTGCTGAATTGATTGGCAGCTTATTAAACACAAACTACCTATTACAGCTGATAAGGTCGAAAGTCTGGTTCTGAACATTGCAATTCCCTTTTTTACTGATAAGTGGGTTCTTTTACACGCAAGGTAAGAAGACCGGCAACAAGCATGCTGACACCACCGACAATCAATGCGTAAATGGGTTGGCCTTCGAATATTTTGGTGACAATAAAACCAAGAATACTTGCAGCCAATATCTGGGGAATGACGATGAAGAAGTTAAATATTCCCATGTAAACCCCCATCTTCGCAGCGGGCAAAGAATTTGATAAGATTGCATAAGGTACTGAAAGAACGGATGCCCAGGCGAAACCTACTCCAATCATAGGAATGACCAACAAATCAGGATCATCTATGAGAATGAAGGAAAGATAACCTAAACCGCCCAAACTCAGATTGATCAGATGAGTCACCCGCAGATTAGTCTTTCTCACCAGAATGGGGATCAACATGGCAGCAAACACTGTGGTGCCGTTATATACGGCGTATAAAATGCCAACCCAGTCTGCACCTTCGTTATAGGCAAGACTGGTGGTGTCTGTTGCATTAAAATGATGGGACGTCACCCCAGATGTCATATATATCCACATGGCAAAAAATGGAAACCAGGAGAAAAATTGCACCACAGCCAACTGCCTCATTGCCGTGGGCATGGTGAATAAATCTCCGATCACTTCATAAAATCCATTTTCCGTTTTGTTGTTAGAAGCCATAAAGCCCGCGAGCAGTTGGCAGAGACCGAAAGCCACAAACATGCCCGCCATAATGAACAGGTTTTTATCCAGCAATTCCATGTTCATAGTGATTGCAATGGCAATGACCACGCCAATCACTGTAAAAATGCTTCCACCTTTCAGATACTGCGAACCGGTCCTTGCAATAGGAGTGGAGTTGGTCTGGGTTTCCTGTTCTTTTTCAGCTTCCTCAAAGGCTTTTAGCTGCTCAGGAGAATACTCACGAGTAGAATAAACGGTCCAGCCAACGGCCAGGAAGAAGATGGTTCCGCCCGCATAGAAGGCATATTTAACGGAGTCCGGTAGTACACCTGCTTCAGCGGTATTTGACACATCAAACCAATTGGTCATCATCCAGGGTAAAGCAGAAGCCACAACTGCACCAACACCAATAAAAAAGGTTTGCATTGCATAACCCATTCCTCGCTGTTTCTTGGGCAGCATATCGCCAACGAACGCACGAAAAGGTTCCATTGATACGTTAATAGACGCATCCATAATCCATAACATCCCCGCAGCTATCCAAAGCGTTGGTGAATTAGGCATGATAAAAAGTGCAAGGCTGGCAGCTATCGCACCCCACAGAAAATAAGGACGTCTGCGCCCCAGTCGATTCCAGGTATTGTCGCTTAAATAGCCAATTATAGGTTGAACTATCAGACCGGTAATGGGCGCTGCTACCCATAATATGGCGAGATTATTGTAGTCGGCCCCAAGGGTCTCAAAGATCCGGCTGACGTTGGCATTTTGCAAGGCAAAACCAAATTGAATACCAAGAAATCCGAAACACATGTTCCAGATATTCCAAAAATTTAACTCCGGTTTTGTCTTATGCATGCTACCTACTTTTAAATTGTTATTTTGGCCACTATTTCCAATAATCTTTGTTTTCACAGGGCTTTGAATCGGATTGCAACACCACCACTGGTGGCAAGTTTTAACTTCATAGTGTCATTTTTTTTCACGATACGCTTAAGAATATCCAGATCGTAGGGCTTCGTTTTCCAATCAGCATTTTCACCGTCCTGATATATTTGAGCTTCATAAGATTTACCCTCTTTAAGAAAAGAAAGTGCTATATCAATGGTCCGTCTGTCATCGTTGGTAATGGCACCTAAGAACCAATCCTGATGTTCTCGTTGCTGGCGGGCAAATACAGCAAACTCACCTACTTCACCAGCAATTGCAATACTGTCCTGCCAGTCTGCAGGAACGTCCCGGATAAACTGAAATGCAGCTAAATTTTGTTCGTAGTGCTCAATGAGATCGGCCGCCATCTGGATAGGACTGTACAACACTACATAGAGTGCCAACTGCTTGGCCAGTGTGGTTTGAACTCTGTTTTCAGCATCAAGACCATCGAACGCAAGATTGAAAATGCCCGGTGTGAAGTCCATGGGACCGGACAACATGCGCGTATAGGTCAAGTCAATTGTATGTACAGGCGAATTAGGTGGTGAACCCCAGGCATTAAACTCTTGCCCCCTGGCACCTTCGCGACTGAGCCAATTAGGATAGGTTCTGCGTAACCCGGTATCTTTAATGGGTTCATGTGTATTGATACTGATTTGGAATTTAGCTGCTTCTTTCACACTATGCAGATAATGTTTCACCATAAACTGGCTATCATGCCATTCGTGTCTGACGATCCCTTGTTCATCAATTCTCTTTATGTCTCCGCCATCAGCCACATAACCTGTTTTGATTTGTGTGACCCCGTGTTTTTGATACAGATCGTAAGCATCTTGCATCTGATCCTCGTAATTGGTTACGCTTCCTGAAGTTTCATGATGACCAATTAATCGAACGCCAAGTTTCTCGCCATACTGGCTGACCTTTGAGATATCAAAATCTGGGTAAGACTCAGTAAAGCTGAACACATCTCCGTTATGAAACCAACTCCCATCCCACCCAGTATTCCAACCTTCAACAAGCACACCATCAAACCCATATTTTGCTGCAAAATCCATGTACTCCATGGTTCTTTCTGTTGTCGCACCGTGTTTTTCACCGCTGCCCCAGGTATTGACATTCAGATGCATACCCCACCAGATGCCAATATATTTGCCTGGTTTTACCCAGCTGACATCGCCAAGTTTGTTTGGCTCATTCAAATTCAGAATCAATGAAGAGTTTAATAAGCCGGTGGCTTTATCGCTCATTTGTATAGTGCGCCAAGGACTAACAAATTGACCGTGAGTTTTGACTTTTAATCCATCAGACCGGGGAGTTAGATTTGCACGCAAGATACCATCTCTGCGTCTATCAAGTGTCATTGCCGCAAAATCAACTAATGCAGCTTCATGAATGCTCACATGAATCCCGGATGGTAAACGCATTGTCAAGGGTGTATGAGCCCTGTCAATACTTTCCAATGTTGTCTTGTTGTACAAATATTCGTAGCGGTTCCAACCTCTTGAAGGTATCCACCAAGCTTCTGTTTCCTGATGTTTTTCAAATGAGAATTCGGTAATTTCTTTGGTAATACTAATCTGTTCAGACTCACCAAAATGGCCTTCATAACGAAAGCCCACACCATCATTAAACACCCGAAAACGCACTGAAACAGGAAACGTCTTTCCATTTTCTGTTATGAAGCTCACCAGTATTTCATTATGCTTATCATTAACAAACTTGCGCTCCCCCCAAGGTTGTTCCCATGTCTGGTTAACGCTATTTCTGACAACTTTATCAATTTTCAATGCTTGCCTGAAACCTTGCTGTTCTTTAAACATCAAGCCGAGCCTGGAAGGTGTAATTACGGTTTTACCATTATATTCAATTACATATTTAGGTGTTCCGTCCACATCAGCTACTACAAGTTCAATGGCATTATCAGGCGAAAAAACCACCTCCATTTTTGCCGACACATGCTGGGTAAGCAGCATGCCTAAAACAGCAAAAAAACAAATCGTAAGACGTTTAAGCATGTGTACCCTTTTAAATATATAATTGTTACAAACAGGTTAATAAAATAAATCCCGTAGATACTACCCTTTGGGTATGAACAGACACAATCAGCTGCATACGTATTCAGCTCACCAGCACAATTTGGTTCACAAACAAGCAGACGTAAAGTATGCATGTACACGACGCTCAATCATGTTTTAGTGTTATTAAACGCGAAATTCATTCCCTTTGTTATACTCAGTACATGCAGTAATGGCGTACCAACTAACATGCAAAAAATTCACTTTTGTGCTTTGCAAAGTATTTTGATTTACCTAGTCAAAATCTTCACATGTCTATTATTATTAACCGGACCGGCTGTATCCAATGAAAACAAAGTGACTCTGGGTGTGTTAACAGGAAGAGCGATTGACCGGTCGGTTTATACCGAAATGCTTTCTCGACATTCTGCCGCACAACCAGGGATTATTTTCGATCACGTGGTCGCTGATGATAAGGGCTATAAAAGTGAAATCAGAAACTGGCTGAATTCTCATCGAGTGGATATCAGCTATGGGCAAGCGGGTACACAACTCTGCAGCCTGGCAGCCGAGCAACTCATTTCACCTTTGGATGAATTCTGGCATTCAAACCAGTTGGATTCGCGATTTTCCGGAAGTTTTCGTCAAGCAGTTAGCTGCAGTGGGCAGGTTTATGGCATTCCTCTTTCCTATTATTACTGGGGGTTTTTCTATAAAAAATCGGTTTTCAAAAAATATAATATAGATCCTCCTCAAACCTGGGAACAACTGCTTGAAATTAGTTCAAGATTAAAAGAGGTGGGAATAAAACCTTTTAGTATAGGTACCAAAAATCATTGGCCGAGCGCTGCCTGGTTTGATTATCTGAACTTACGGATCAATGGCCTGGAGTTTCATAAATCGCTATTAAAAGGTGAGCAACCATTCGAAGACGCAAAAGTCAGAAATGTAATGGGGTATTGGAAAGAACTACTTGATAACAACAACTTCATCGAAAACAAGGAAGAGATAGACTGGCTTCAATCAATGCCTTATGTTTATCGGGAGTTAAGTGGAATGATTCTCACTGGTAGTTTTCTGGCGAATATTATTCCCCAGAATATGCGAGATGACTTTGGTTTCTTCCGATTTCCAATTATAAAACCAAGTATGCCTATCTACGAAGAAGTACCAACAGATGTATATATTTTGAATGCCCTGTCAGCCAATAAAAAAGCGGCAATAGAATTACTTAAATTTGCCTCTTCAGCCCAAAATCAATCATGGTTAGCGGCCAAGTTGGGCTATTTGCCCCCTCATGATAAAGCACGGGTGTCAGTAGACAAATTCGCACAAATAGGCTTAAAACATATCAAACAATCAGCTGGTTTCTCACAATATTTTGATAGGGATGCACTTCCGCACCTGGCTAAACATGGTCCGACAGTGCTAGCTGAATTTATGCAGGACAGAGACATAGATAAAGCACTTTTTCGTCTGGAAAAATTAAGGAAAACGCAACTGTCTCTTAATTCGGAAAATAAGCATTAATTGACAAGCTGGTTTGCTGTCTTATAGACAAAAGCGTTAGCGAAACCAACTATTTTATCTGAACAAAAGTGTTCTCAGACCAAGGTATTCTGACCTTAAGCAATTTACTATTTTTATCGTACCAGGCCCCTTGTTCCTGGAGCGAAAGTTCTTTGTCATTAGATAACAATCTCAGACGCTGATTACCCAGACGAACTAGAGAAGGAAGAGATTGCCAGTTGTGCACAACCAAGGTGAGATTTCTCCGTTCAGGCGCACCTGGGAAATCGCCGGTCTTATCCAAACTGATAGTCACGATCTCGTCGCTTTGCTGAAAAGTAAAATCGAGTTTTTGATATCGCAGAGCGGTCAACGCATTAGGATCATTGCCATTGTCGTCAAACATCTGATACTTGCTCAAACTAACAGATTCGTCATGATAGTAATGCAAGATGAGCTCTTCAGTTGAGTAATGCATAGTAGAAGAGACAGGCTCCACCATGGGCACAAACGCACCCGCTCTGACTAAAACGGGAAGATGATCCAGTCTGGTTTTAATTTTGGCTGTTGTAGTCCCCACGTATTTTGTATCTTGCCAAAAATCAAACCAAACCCCTTCTGGCAATATCATCTGAACTGATTCAGCTCCAGGTTCAGTTACCGGTTTAATCAGAAATGCGTCACCCCATAAGTACTGATCATTAATATCAAACCAGCCATCGTTCGATTCATCTTCAAAAACCATAGGCCGCATCAGGGGCATCCCTGTCTGAGAGTTCTGAAACGCCAGAGAGTAGTTGTAGGGTAACAATCGGTATCGCAGTTTTACGTATTCGCGTAAAATATCTTTGGTCAACTGGTCATGAAAAATTGGTTCCGGCGCAATATTTTCCTGCGCATGGGGCCGGTAAATTGGTTGAAAAACACCATACTGCAACCAACGTATATACATTTCTCGATCAAACGCTTCACCGCCAGCAAATCCTCCAAGATCAGAGTGTGTATAAGCCAGACCAAACATACTCATTTGCAACGACAACTCCACCTGGGGTTTTAACCCACCCCAAGATCGACTCACATCTCCCGTCCATGGGATCATGCCATAACGTTGCGAGCCGACAAATCCTGAGCGCATCATGACCATTGGTCGGGTACTATTATCTAAATTACGTTGTGTTTCATACACCAATTTAGCCCATTTATGACCGTAAGCATTATGCACCTCATCAGCTGTCGCAGTCTGGTCACCAAGTTGATGCAAGGCATCCGACGGATGGACTTCAGGTTCACCTAGATCTCCCCACCATCCTCTTACCCCCTGGTTATAAAGTCTTTTATAGGCATCTGAAAACCAAATTTCAGCCTCTTGATTAAATACATCGATCAAGCCAGTTTCACCGAAGAAAAAGTCAAACACCCTACTTTGGCCAGCATTATTCTTAGCTAACAACCCGGCTTGATCTGCATACTGCCAGTTTTTCGACGTTGTTAAGACAAAAGGTTCGGAAATTAAAACGGTTTGAATACCTTGGGAAGCAAAAGAATCAACAAGAGATTCAGGTTCCGGAAATGCGTTAAGATCCCAATCCAGGTTCCCCATATAGCCTTTAAAGTCGGGGCCAAACCAAAACAAATCGAAAACAATTGCATCAAGAGGAAAATCATTGTCTTGAAAGGCTTTGACTGTGCTTTTCGCTTCCGCAGCGCTGCGGTAGCCAAAACGAGAGGCGAAATTACCTAGAGCCCACCTGGGAGGCAACGGCTGCTTGCCCGTTAGCCCGGTAAAATTCGCTAGTAGATCCGGATAATTCTCTCCTACAATCAACAAGTAGGAAGTTCTTCCGCCAACCGCATCAAACTGCAGAATGTCTTTTTCAGTGTAGCCAATATCCAGGTTACCACGGGCTGAATTATCGAAAACCAAGGCATACTTTTTGTTCGACAAGACAGCCGGCAAACTGTAATACATCTGGTTGGACTCAGTTGTATAGCCATAGTGTGCTTTATTATATAAAGGCATACGGTGACCACGCCTGTCCATGCCAAGGACACGTTGCCCTCCCCCCATCAATTTTTCTTGTTTTGTCAGCTTAAAGCGGAATCCCCTGACAGTGTCTTGCACAAACAAGCCTATTTCTTCTTCAACTATCAGCTCATTGTCTCGTTTGTAGCTGATGGAAAAAGGTGACTTGGTAATTTCAGCGGATATGGAGCTTGTGCTGAAAACTAGGGTATTTAGTTCATTTTTGACTGAAACAATTGTGCTCTCGGGTAACCCATCTATGGCAAAAGAGGGAAGTTGTTTGACATGGTCTGGTTGATAAAAAACTTCGATTGCTGAGTCACTGAAGGCTGTGAGTGTGACTTTTCCCGTGTCAGTGGCGATCACCAGAGATTGGTTGTCGACCTTGTGACTTAGATATTCGGCGGCAATGCAGTTAAAGCAAAGTAGTATGCCGGCAAAAAGTGCAGTTAACCTAACTAGATTCATCTTTAACATCCACAAACAAGTAGATTCTATTTATTGCTGAACAACCACAAGATTGCTTCAGGAAATTCTTCTGACCAGAATCCTTCATTGTGCTCAGCCCCTTTTACCACTTTCGATCTAAGATGTCTCTCAGGATGGTTTTGTCCTAACTGCAGCGCTACCATTTTTTCCATGTTCGAAACCATATTTTCACCTTCTTCGGTACCTACCAGAAAATACAAACGCGCAGTATCAGGCACAGGTTTTTCACTGGTAAAGGCAAAAACCTGCTCAGAAAACCAATAAGAAGGTGAGAAAATCCCCGCTTTGGAGAATACATCTGGTCGCTGATGAATTGCGTAGTGAGAAATCAATCCACCCATTGAACTGCCCATGATCGCAGTAAACTCTGCTTGTGGTTTGGTTCTGTAATTAGCGTCGACAAAGGGTTTTATCACGTCGGTAATAAATGCAAGATATTGTTCTCCCTCAGCCTTACCAAAATCGCTGTTTTCCCAGGGGCTAAGTTCATTCATCCGCTTATCCCCTCCATTGTCGATACCCACGACAATCAGCTCTAAAGCATTTTCCTTTGCAAGTTTGTTAAGGGACTCATCGATTTTCCATTCACCAACAAATGATGTCAGATCATCAAATAGATTTTGTCCATCGTGCATGTATAAAACGGGATAGTGCTTTTCTGTGGCTTTATAGTCAGGTGGCACATAAACTCTTAACTTTCTTTCACGATCTAATCCTGGGATCACAAAAGACTTTGTTAAAACTTCAACATTCGCTTGTGCACTTGGTTGACGAGGAGCCTCTTCTATCTCACCACACGCTGTCATAGCAAACAGTATTAAGGTGACTAAAGTCCATATTTTGCTATTCATGCTGACAATCCTGTTTAACAAACCTGAAGCAGACTGCTACTAGTTGATAGAGTCAACAGCTCTAAAATTGCTGCAGATCAATTGTGAATAAATTAATCACTTATAGTGCGCAGGGACGACCTATGCAGCAACGTGCTGCATACGTATTCAATCTCTTAGAGTAACCAAACCTACAAAAAACGGGTCGGAGTCAAAAATGAAACTCTTTAAAACAGCGTATAAATAAAAGTCGCAAGAGACGACTGCTGCGTAGCAACAACTAATGCACCGAGTAAAGCGAGCACTAAGATGATAGGTAACAACCAGATCTTTTTTCGAACTCTGAGGAAAGCCCATAAGTCTTGTATAAATTCGCCCATTAAAATGGATCCTTCAAATTATCTTTAGTAAGTTGCGTTGTTCTTGGTATAAAAAAGCTCTGTTTATCATCCGCTTTAGTTGTTTTGTATTGCAGTTTACCAAGGCTTCGCATAAGTAATCCTATAGGAAATATCAGCAAATAAAATGCAAAACCCAATACAATTCGAGTATTGATCCAGCCCAATACGCCTGCAATAGCCATCCACACGCGATAAGGATAATATATGCCTTGCGGATAGATAAAATACAGCGCAAACAAAACGGCACTGACAGTGGCAGGCCACCAGTGGATACTGTGTTCGAACAGCCATGGGATGATACCCATAAAAAATAGTGGGAACGCCCATACCATCGTCAAGGCAAATGCCTTCAAATCCTCAATATCAGTTTTCCCTGCAAGTTTAATCACTTATCCACACCTCAATCTTTTGCGAACTCAATAGCTTTGGCAGCGTCAATTCTGGCCTTGTCCATTTTTGTTTTGTCGATGACCACATTCCCCAAAACAAGATAGTCCATTTCCGTTGCCAGAAAACATCGCAACGCATCTTCAGGGGAGCAAACAGGCGGCTCGCCTCTTACATTAAATGAGGTATTGATCAACACCCCTGTGCCAGTACGTTGTTTAAAAGCCTCCAGCAAACTATGAAAAGCCTGGTTGGTATCCTGATGCACCGTTTGTACTCTGGCAGAATAATCAACATGCGTAATTGCAGGCAAACTTGACCTGGTCTGATTGAGCTTATCGATACCAAACAAAGCATCATTGGTTTGTTCGGTCCTTAATTCCTGTTTAATATCCGCTACCAGTAACATGTAAGGACTTGAATTGCTGAGCTCGAAGTAAGAATCCACATCTTCTGCCAATACAGCGGGTGCAAATGGTCTGAAAGATTCGCGATTTTTAATTTTCAGATTCATCTGACTTTGCATCGCTTGATTACGCGGATCACCAATAATCGAACGATTACCTAATGCCCGTGGACCGAACTCCATTTTCCCCTGAAACCAACCAATAACGTTTCCATCATCGATTAGTTGTGCAATTTCGTCATAAAAAGTGCTGTCTTGCTTCAGTGAAAAGTCAATTTTATGCTTTTCTAAATAGCTGATAATATACTCTTCCGAATATTCAGGCCCGAGATAAGAACCCTGCATTTTATCCTTACCTGAATCTCTTGGTTGCTCAAAATATTGATACCAAGCCAACAGAGCTGCACCAAGTGAGCCACCTGCATCGCCTGCCGCGGGTTGTATCCAGATATCGTCAAAAGGTCCTTCGCGCAATATTCGGCCATTTGCCACGCAATTTAGCGCAACGCCGCCGGCAAGACACAAGTGTTTACAACCCGTTTGTTGGTATGCATGGTTGGCAATTTTCAACACAATTTCTTCAGTAACAACTTGAATTGAACGAGCCAAATCCATTTCTTTTTGCGTCACTTGTTGATCAGGAGCTTTTGCGGGTCCATCAAATAAGTCGTCAAACAATTGGTTCGTCATTCGATTTCCAGCAGGGTAATCGAAATAGCGCATATTGAGCTGAAAGCTACCATCGTTGTTAACAGAAATAAGATGTTTGTAGATAATATCTAAGTATTTGGGTTCGCCGTAAGGTGCTAATCCCATTAATTTGTATTCGCCAGAATTAACCCGAAAGCCACAATAGTAGGTAAACGCCGAGTAGAGCAAACCCAAGGAATGAGGAAACTGAATCTCCCATAAGGGTTGTAAGCTTGCACCTTTTCCCTTCCATGCAGAGGATGTTGCCCATTCACCAACACCATCAAGGCACAATACAACCGCTTCTTCAAATGGACTTGGAAAAAATGCGGAGGCAGCATGAGATTGATGATGCTCACTGAATAATAATTGGGGTGTCGGCGGCTTTTTTTGTTTCTTCCGTTCAATCTGTACGTCAGTTTTATTTTTCAGAGCTCGTTGCTCATGAATGATGTTTCTTAGCTCGGTACGCAAAACGCTTTTTAGATAAAGTTTTTCTTTCAACCAGATTGGCATTGCCCGAAGAAAAGACATAAACCCTTTTGGTGCCGTGGCCAGATAGGTTTCCAACAGACGCTCAAACTTAAGCATAGGTTTATCGTAAAAGATAACCACATCCACATCCTCCAGTGTGCAATTTGCTTGTTCAAGGCAATAAAGGACAGATGACTTTGGGAAGTCAGGATCATGTTTTTTACGGGTAAACCTTTCTTCTTGCACAGCAGCAACTATGTTGCCGTCTGCTACAATGCTTGCAGCGCTGTCATGATAGTAGGCTGATAGACCAAGTATAATTGTCATAAAACTGCGTGATGACCCTTGCGTTGAAGCCCAAAAGGGCACGATATCATGAACGAATAGTAACGAAATTGTAAACTGAATACGTTTGCAACTTGAAGCTAATTTAACATTCCTATACTTTGACTTGCATCTATTTATGGTCAGCTGCCCTACTCGCCACATCACACAGGTTTCGAATCAATGCAAAGTCATATTACACCTAGTTTTCTTTACATCTCCGGCAGGAATAAATAATGCGCGTTTGGTTGTTCAGATTAATCGCAGTACTGATCCCATTTCTCTTCTTTGCATTGATTGAAGCTGCATTACGGTTTGGAGGCTACGGATATGAATATCCCCTATTTATCGAAAATCCAGCTAACAAGCATTATATTTTACCCCGGCCAGACCTAGTTAAGCGTTATTTTCCCGAAGGTAGCGTAATTCCTGGCGTCACCATGGAAGCCAACTTTTTACTAAAAGAAAAACCAGAAAACGGATTACGGTTCTTTGTTCAGGGAGGCTCATCTGCTGCCGGCTTCCCTTATGGCTTGGGCGGGTCTTTAGCAGGCATGTTGGACCAAAGGCTAAAACTCACCTTTCCAGACAAGCATGTTGAGGTGGTGAATACTGCCATGGCAGCGGTAAATTCCTACACTATGCTAGATTTGGCTGATGAAATAATCGAGCAAAAGCCCGACGCAGTGCTAGTGTATGCCGGGCATAACGAATACCTGGGTATCCTGGGGATCGGGTCAAATTATACTGCAGCCAATTCACAAGCCACCACGCTGCTGTTCTTGAAACTAAAGGGACTGCGTCTGTTCCAGCTAGCACAAAATGTGTATCAGAGCCTGAGCACCTCTGAACAGGCACCTGATCAACAGTCACAATCATCCCGCACTTTTATGGCAAAAGTCGCGAAGCATAAAAATATTCCACTTGATTCTGATATTTATAAAGCTGGACTTGATCAATTCAGTACCAATTTGAATTTGTTGGTCAAAAAGTATCAAGCAGCCGATGTACCGGTCTTTCTAGCCACTATTGCTAGCAATATAGGTTCGCAGAAACCTTTCTCTAGTGAGCCTATTTCAAAGGAAATAGCGGCACAGTTAGCAATTTTAGATGCAAATAAGCAAAATTCTGAAGAGTTAGAATCTCTGCATAATCTCGCAAGAGAAAACGATAGTGCGTTATTAAATTATCGGGTTGCTCAACTCACAGTTGGGTCTCAGATCCCTGACAAAGCTTTTGAGTTTTTCACCAGAGCCAAAGATCTTGATTTACTAAGATTTCGAGCGCCAACTGCCTCTAACGATGTCATTCGACAAACATCTTTAGAAAAAGGTGTTTATCTGGTGGATGTTGAAAAGCGGTTGCGCGAACGCTCACCTAATGGGGTCATTGGCAGCAATTTTATGCTGGAGCATTTGCATTTAAATGTGCAGGGCTACTTTTTATTGGCCGACACATTTTACCAAAGCCTGAAGAACTACAATACGTTCGGAGAATGGCGTGATATACCAACGCAACAAGCATGGAAACTTCGCCCTATTCTACCTCCCGAGGAATACAATGGCTTTGCCAAAGTGCAACAACTCATGGCTGACTACCCTTTCACAGATGAACCAAGGCGCTTAGTTTTGCCAAAGCCCGAGGACTGGCAACAAGAGTTAGGTAAACAGTATTTCGAGAAAAAAATAGACTGGTTGAAAATGATGCAATTATCGCTTCGCCGATACCAGTCCGAGCAAAACAATCAGATGGCCAACAAAACCATGTTGCTTATGGCAGAAGCGCTGCCTCATGATCCGCGCATCAATCTGGCAATTGCCAGAGGCTATAGTCAGGGCAAACAGGATGGTCTCGCAGCCACTTACTATAAACGCGCGATCCTGGCTGGAGACCATAAACGCACCAATTACTCAGCTCTTATTAAAGCGCTGAAAAACAGCGGGCAGAACAATCTGGCAAAACACTGGCAGCTAAGAATTGATGCTTTGTAATCAAGAGCATAGGGCCGTCATGCTCTCGTTTATAAGTGATTGTAATGTTGAGAGCGTCTATTACTGCCTAGTTAGCTTATCGTATTTTACAATGAACACATTTTATTAATCCGAATACACGGAATTGTGTCCATGGGTGCTACAACCATTGCGGCTAGTGTCAATGATACCTACATCTTCCAGAAATGATCATCAATTCGCTGCCTGTATTTGATTGAAACTCTCACTGTATGCCAACGGTGCCAATTAGAAAGTACATACGCACATTATCTGGGACAAGTATCTCTTTGGCAAAGTCAAAACCTGCTCAGAGAACCAATAGGAAGCTTGGAATTCACTCACTTTGGAAAGCACAGGGCCTCTGATGAATCGCATAGCGAGAAATTAAATACCAATCGACTTGCCCATAGTCGCCGTTTATCACGATCAAAGTTCATTCATACCCTTCTTCTTTCTGTACTCGATATCCACAATAATGAGGTCCAAATCACTTTCTTTATTGAATTTGTTAATGGGATAGTCGCTTTTACATTTACCAACGAATGATATCGGACCATCGAAAAGATTCTGGCCCTCATGCATGTATAAAACAGGATAGTGATTTTCTGAAGCTTTATTGTCGGGTGGCAGGCTACATAAACTATTAGCTTTAGGTAACGCGGTGAACCTGAGATCATAAATGAATTAGTTAATATGGCGACGTTTTTCGTGCGCTTTGTCTAAGGGGAGCTTCTTCTATACGACATCAACCACCATAAAATGCTCTTTTTGGGAAAAATAAACTTCTTATTTAACTGATTAGTCTGTTTGTTCCAGAAAGTAGACTCATCGGTTAGTTAAAGAGCGGGAGTTATTCGTTTGTTTGCGATTAATTTTCTATTCACTACCTAACAATATTGGTTTCAAACAAAAAGACCGCGACTATCATCGCGGTCTTTTAAAGCATTTCTGTAGTTAGTGGAGTTTCACTATGGCACTGATATCACGGTGACCGTAGGGGCCATAACATCCGTTGCATCCAAAGTGAATTTGTAGGTTCCTTCAGTAACAATCGTTAAAGTAATGTTTTGCGCAATACCTTCACCGAAAACCAGACTCTTTGTAACATCGAGTTCTAGTGCTTCATCACCTGTAGCCGCACCAAAATTGGTTGCCTCTGTCCAGTCAGCATCCGCAACTTTAAACTCATAGGTAGTTGCTTCCAGCATGTATTCGGAAGAATAGAGATTTCCTCCGTCATATACCATTTCCTGCGCGTTGCTCCATTCGTTCATAGTACCTTTTACATACATGGCGGTAGCACCGAATGGTAATTCTTCACTTACTGTAATCACAGGTGCTTGAGGATCTGTAGCATCCATAGTGAATTTGTAGTTGCCAGCTCTTGTAATGTTCAATGTGATGTTTTGCGCGACCCCCTCACCAAACACCAAAGATTTAGCAACATCCAACTCCAAGGCTTCTTCGCCAGTTGCTGCACCAAAGTTAGTAGCTTCGGTCCAGTCAGCATCCGCAACTTTAAACTCATAAGCAGTGGCATCTAAAGAATAAGTTGAGCTGTATATGTTGTCTCCCTCATATTCCATGGCCTGAGCGTTACTCCACTCATTCATTGTCCCCTTAACATACATTTCCGTTGCGCCAAATGGGGCAGCGTTACTAACGGTAATGATTGGAGCTTCCGGGTTTGTAGCGTCTAGCGTAAATCTGTAGTTTCCAGCCGCTTCAATGGTTAATGCAATATCCTGAGCTATACCTTCACCAAAAACTAATGTTTTTTCTACGTCCAGCTCAAGCATCTCATCGCCGGAAGCCGCACCGAAATTAGTGTCGTCCGTCCAATCAGCATCGGCAACTTTAAACGAGTAGTCTGTTGCTTCAAGCACGAAGTCAGCGGTGTAAAGATTTTCACCTTGATACGTCATTGCATTGTCATTACTCCACTCATTCAACGTACCTTTCACGTACATAACACGTTTCAGCGGAACTTCAACAATTGTTAGTACAGGTGCTTCAGGATCAGTGGCATCAAATGTAAACTGATAATTAGCGTCAGCAGCTACCGAAATTTGAATGTCTTGTCCTACACCTTCTCCAACGATTAGCGTTTTACCTTCGCCTAGAGTAACGAGTTCTTCACCTGCAGTTGCACCAAAGGAAGTAGGCTCAGACCAAAGATCATCAGCAATCTTAAAGCTATAGTTGTCGGTGGATGCAGTTAATGATGCAACCATAGTATAAACATTGTCAGCATAGCTAAAGACGTAGTCTTCGTTAGTCGCCCATTCGTTAAAAGTGCCTTTCAGATAAAGGGTCGCTTCACCTGGAACAAATGTTTCCAATTCAGTTGGATCATCTATACAGGCATCACCAGCTTCATTTAATATTTGAGGTTCTTCACACACAAGCGTAGAACCGCCAGGTACTACGATAGATTCAAATGTACGAGGATGTGGGAATACGATATCCAGTCCTTCCAACAAGAAAAAACGGTTAGTTGGATTGGCAATTTCATCTTGTAGCTCTGCAATTGCGGTGAACTGAACCTGAATGCCAGCATCAAAATTGTAAGGTATCCAGTTACCACAGTTGGGGTTTTCATTAATATCCATTACCCAATAAACACCAAAGTTTGGATCAACGCCCACCGGGTCTATTGGAATTCCCCAGCTTGTGCCTGTTGTTTCACCGCCAGGCGCATCAAACATTGCCCATGAAGTACAAGTTCCTTCGTTGAATGCATGTAGACCCCAACCTGTATAATCGGCATTTTTCAAGCCATAATACAACACAACTTCACCTGGACCTGGAATATACTCCGGCTCTGGCATTGTAATTCCGTTTGCACCGTCACGCCATTCGCCCCTATCCATTTCGCACAGACCTAAGTCATTTGGAACTTCAGGGTAGTTACAAGGTACGATCACTAGTTCACAAGCATTCCCTGCGTCGTTAATAGTTTCTGGTGCTTTACATATAAGAGGTGCTTCAGTCGGGCCGGTGAGTCCGTCGCCTCCTCCACAACCAGACAATACTGTTGCGGAAAGCGCAAACAATATTGGTGTAATCAGTTTTTTCATGTACGTGGACATAAATGTATTCTCCAATTTTTTCAGAGTGACTAGCTTTATTCCTGCTGCCACTTCGATGGTTTTCTCTAGTTATTAAATGATACTGTCACGTAATCAAAAACTGTTCCTGGAGTCCTTACCATCTTTCTTGATCTCAAACAAAATAGCGTTTGTAGCTCAAGCACACGTATTGTTTATTAAATGTAATATGATGTAAATGAAATAGAGTAGTTATGAATACGTATTCATATTTTTGACGTATAGCAAGGTTTATTACACACATCATTGTTTTTAAAGGATTTTATTTGTTTTTAGAGCAGTTTTGTTAATTTTTCGTTATTTGAGAGTGTTAATAAAAGGTTGTATTTCACCCTTAAGCTATTAGCATTATGCTCGTCACGTTACGCTAAAAACTTCCTATAAAAGATACGGATCATCTAGCTTGTTACAGCCTGGTAAAAACATTAGATAAACCAGAACTGTAAGTTAATAGAACACACTGGGAACGATCAAAATGAAAAAATTTCAACCGAGCATGATAACGCTCAGCCTGTTAGCTGCGGGGTTAACTTTGCATTCTGCATCTGGTATCGCTCAAGAAGCGGTGAGTGATGACAGCGATGTAGAAGTAATAGAGGTAAAAGGATTTAAAGGAAGTATAATCAAGTCTCTCAATACAAAGAGATTTGCAGATACTGTCGTTGATGCAATCTCTGCTGACGATATTGGTGGCTTGCCAGATGTATCGATAGCAGACGCCCTAACTCGCCTTCCTGGTGTTACATCCGTACGACGCGATGGACAATCCAGTGAGCTCAATATCCGTGGTTTATCAGGAAACTTTGTATTCTCTACGTTAAATGGTCGTGAACAAGTTTCTTCTTCGGGTGGTCGTTCGGTAGAATTTGACCAATTCCCATCTGAGTTAATTAAACAAGCACAAGTATACAAGTCTCAAAAAGCATCGCTAATCGAAGGCGGAGTCGCTGGCACAATAGAACTAAAAACAGCCAATGCTTTAGATAATGATGAAGATCAAGCTATTCGTTTATCAGCTCACGGAAATTATAATAACGCCGTCGCTGATGCCGATTATCTGACAACATTAGGTAAGCGCCTGACAGCTTCCTATCAAGCAAAATTTATGGATGACACTGTGGGTGTATCTGTCGGTGTTGCCCACATGAAGCAACCCACAATAGCCAATCAATTCATTAGTTTGCAATTTGATGAGTACAATCAAGATCCAGACAGAGCAACACCAATTGATAACTCCTTTTCAGCTGATCACGGCGGTATCTACGACGGTCTGCCGAAGCAACTATTTGTTTCAGATGGTTTCGAGTTACATGACCGTGGGGGTGAAGACACTCGCAACGCTTTCGTTGTAGCACTAAATTGGGAGCCCCGAGAAGATTTGCGCTTTCAGTTTGATGGCTTTCATTCAAAATTTGATTCTGAAAAGTTTGACCGCGGTATTCGCGTCGATGGTTTGTCTACGGTGAGACTCGCAAATCTAGGCCTTAGTCCGAATGCTGGTGTACTCAGCAACCCCATTCTGGCAGGTGATACGTTGATTGGCGGTACATTTTCTCGAGATCCAAACAACGCAGTCGATGCTCCGCCAGCTTTGACCTCTCAGCGAGGTGGCATTCGAGTACAAACCCAGGCAGATGATGCAACGACTAACAGTAAAGTTTCTTCGTTTGGTTTAAAAGGCGAATGGGATATCAATGATGCGATGACGCTGACAGTTGATATTGCCCACTCCGAAGGTGATGAAGACAGTAAAGACCGGGTTATGCGTCTTGCCTATTTCGAAGATTCCAGTCTCGACACGCCTATTATTGATGATGGCGTTGTCGTGCAGTATCAATTGGATGGTCTTGAATCACCCACAGTTAGCTTCAATCGTGATTTCACTGACCTGAATCATATGATGGTGGTCGCAGCTGAAGCTTATCCACGAATCGAATCTAATTCTTCAGATGCAGTTAAAGTCGACTTTACTTATGAGTTGGATAACGAACACATTAGCGGTATTGAAGCTGGTTTCAGGATTTCTAAGCGAGAGTACTCTTTAGAGCGAGGACGCTTCGTATACGGGGTTTCTGATCAGACATCAAGAAGCGGCCAATATATTACCTATGGTCAAGATGCTGATGGTAATACTATTGAAGTTGAACGATTCCAGCCCTACCAATTAAGTGCCGATGAAGTGACAGTTTCCACGGTTGGTGGCGATTTTAACGCGTTTCCTCAATATCTAGCATTGGATGTTGACCAGATACTAAATAGTTGGATCCCTAATGTAGACCAAACTCCCAGGACTGACTGGAACAATGCTTGGACACTTACTCAAAATAATGTCATTGAAGAGAATGTAACAGCGGCTTATATTCAAGCAAATATTGACACCGAATTGGGTGACTATCCAGTACGCGGTAATATAGGTATTCGCGCAGTAGAAACTGAACAAATGAGTACCGGCTTAATCGATGTAGGCCCTGGAAATGGTGAGCAAATTGCGGATGACAATGGATTGGTAGTTGATAACTATATTCGCGGTGTAGAAGGTGTTACGTACACAGATTACTTGCCTTCACTTAACTTGACCTTCAGCCTGTCCGATAGTCAATTGTTGCGTTTTGCAGCAGCAAAAGTATTGGCTCGCCCAGACATGGATACATTGGCTCTTACCGGTGGTGTTAGTGTAAATGAACGTGAAGGCGCTTTGTTTCTGGACTACAATAGTGCGACGAGTCCGTTCTTACGCCCGTTCTATGCAAACCAGTTTGACCTCTCTTATGAGCATTATTTTACTGAAACAGACGGTGCTTTTACAGCTGCCATCTGGAACAAAGATATAACAAACTTTGTGGATAGTATTACCGAGCGGAACTTCGATTTAGCTCAAATTGGAATAGAAATTCCTCAACTGTTTGATCCTCAAACAGGTGTACCTATCAATTTTGAAGATGGTGACTACACACACGCAGAAAATAATGGAGAAGGCGGTTACATCCGTGGTGTTGAGCTTGCTTATACACAAACCTTTAATTTCCTTCCAGGAGCCTGGTCTGGTCTAGGTGCGAACATTAACTTCTCTTATACTGAAAGTGAAATCACTGTGAAGTCACAAGTTCCAGGAGAAATTGATGAGCCATCGCCAATAGAAGGTTTGTCTCCACGTGTCTACAGTGCAACTCTTTTCTACGATTACGAAGAAAAGTTTAATGCACGTGTCAGTGCACGTCACCGTGCGGCTTATCTAAGTCAACAAATAGCTATCGGTAGTGCGCAATCTGCATACTTCGAAGAGGAAACCATTTGGTCTGCACAGATGTCTTATAATTTCTCTGATAACTTGCAAGCTGTGATATCAGTAGATAATTTGACTGACGAAGCGAATATCTCATATTTTGGAGATACAAACCGTACTGGTACAATTCAATACTTTGGACGTACTATCTACTTCGGTGTTAACTACAACATGTAGATTTAACCTAAGAAATACTTTAGAGCCACAGTCGTGTGGCTCTTTTTCACTTTGACGATTTTATAATTGTCTGTTGCTTGCAAAATGACGAGCAGGCTGCAGACAATTACTTAAATCAACAATGCAGCTGTAAAAGCTCGTCGACGAGCATTATGAATAATACCTCAGACAGACTTACAAACATCGTCATCTTGGGTGGTGGCACTGCTGGCTGGATAACCGCTAATTTGATGGTTGCCAAATGGCGTAACAAAAACGTGAATATCACTTTGGTAGAGTCCCCTTCCATCGGAACAATTGGTGTAGGAGAAGGATCGACGCCTCATCTAAAAGAGTTTTTTGAAAAAATTGGAGTGAGCGAGAAAGAGTGGATGCCTTCCTGCAACGCGACCTATAAAAACGGCATCAGATTCAACGGCTGGTCATCGCGTGTAGGTTTTGAAAGTTATTTTCATCCCTTCGCATCAAGAATTGACGCTTTTTCAGCACCTGCACTTGCGTACAATAGCATTTATCGAAGAAAAGGTTTGGCGGTAGATAGCCACCCAGACAGGTTTTATTTATCCTCCTATCTTGCGGAAAATCACAAGACACCTATTCCGGAAGACAACTTTCCTTTCCCTATTGGTTATGGCTACCACTTCGACGCCACTCTTTTGGGGCAATATTTAGCTCGTGTAGCCAAGCTGAGAGGGGTTACTCATATAGAAGGTAAAGTCACTGACATAGGTAAACACGCAAATGGTGATATCGCATTTTTGGTGTTAGACGGCGGACAAAAATTATCGGCTGATTTCTTTGTAGATTGTTCAGGCTTTGGTGGAGAATTAATTCAAAAGCAACTCGAAGTTCCATTTGTCAGTTTTAAAAATAATCTGTTCAATGATAGTGCAGTCGCTATCCCCTCTCCTGCCAATACAAAACTCAACTCTCAAACTATATCCACTACACTTAAGTACGGTTGGGCGTGGGACATACCACTGACAAACCGGACAGGGAATGGATACGTATACAGTTCGGCACATTGCAGTGCTGAGCAAGCAGAAATTGAATTGCGCGAAAAACTCAACTTATTAGATTCTGAAGTGGAAGCCCGTCACTTAAAAATGAAAGTTGGACGCGTTGAACAACACTGGCATCGGAATTGCCTCGCAGTAGGTCTTTCTCAGGGTTTTATTGAACCATTGGAAGCCACAGCATTGCTATTGGTTCAAGAGACGATAGAGAAGTTTCTCGAACATTATGATCCAAGTCTTCGCGAATGGAATTCTCGGAAAGAATTTAACGCTGAAATTAATAATAAATTTGACGGCATACGAGACTATATTGTTGCGCATTACCGATTGAGTTCAAGAGACGATACCGAGTATTGGCAGATGAATTCCGAAAACCCAAATATATCAGACCAACTAAAGAGAATCGTCAATGCTTGGGTAGCGGGTGAAGATCTTAGCGATGCTATAAGCCAAAACGGTGCAAAGAATAGCTACCCGCCTTTTTCATGGCATTGTATTTTAGCCGGATACGGTGTATTTCCAAACCAACTTATAGAAGTCGATGAAAACAACCCTGCTCATAAATATGATCTTGATTATATTGACGATTTCATAATTCGATGTGGTCTGAACTTTAAAGACCACCGTGAATTTTTAGAAGATAACCTTTACTAGTACCTGATATGAATAAATTTACCCTAAAACTCTTACTACCAATCATTGTCACTGTTCCTATTGTAGGGTGCGGTTCCGGCGGCGGAGCAGCTGATAACGCGTCAGCGCCCAATTCACCAGCGCCTCCGCCTGTTCCACAACCTCGAACCGGAGTACCCGTTAATGTCAGTTCTGATAAAGCTTTAGGCAATGGAAATCACCAATGCCACTCTCCAGATTCAGAATCTGAAGCTTTGAGTTTTGTAGACATAACAGATCTAGCAGGACTGAATTTTTCTCATTCTATGCCCAATGGCGACGGCATATTAACCATGTCAGGGGGCGTTGCCGCAGGCGACTTTGATAATGACGGTTGGGTTGACTTATACGCTGTAGGAGGAGATGGGCGCGAAAATCTTTTGCTGAAGAATACGGGGGATGGCTCATTTGTGGATATGGCTGAGTTTTCTGAAACCAACCTCCTGGCAAGAGGCAGCGGCCCGGCTTTTGGGGATTTAAATGGTGATGGTTTTTTAGACCTTTTTGTTGGAAGTGTTGGAGGATCCGAACCTAAATTATTTTTGAACAGAGGCAATGATAAATTCCTTGATATTACCGATTCCTCTGGCCTGGTGTTGCCTGGCAATAACTTTGGTGCGACTTGGGGAGACTATGATAATGACGGTGATATGGATCTTGTTATTACTCATTGGAGTGCTGTCGTAAATGATCATTACGCCTATTTTTGGAAGAATAACGGTGACAATACGTTTACAGATGTGAGTGAGGAGGCGGGTATTAAAACCGCTATGCAGCAATTTGGGCGAAGGGATAAGTCCTTTACACCTACATTTGCTGATATAGATAGTGATGGTTGGCAAGATCTTTTGCTTGTCTCTGATAACCACCGAACACGCATATTCAATAACAACAAAGATGGCACTTTTTCAGACAATACTGACAGAGAAATAATAAGTGATAACGCTGGTATGGGATCAGCAGTTGGTGATTATGACAATGATGGTGATCTAGACTGGTTCGTCTCCGCAATCACGTTCAAAGATGGTGTCACTCATTTTGGCTCTTTGACACCCGGGAACCGCCTTTATGAGAATCAAGGTGATGGAACCTTTGTCGATAGAACAGATGCGACTGGAGTAAGAGACGGTTATTGGGGGTGGGCTGCCTGTTTTGCCGACTTTGATAATGATGCTAACCTGGACATTTTTCATGTAAATGGCATGGAAGGAGAAAATATTGATTTGCGTTTCCGTGATGACCCTTCCCGGTTATTTATGTCTAATGGAGATAAAACTTTTATTGAATCTTCCTTGCAAGCAGGAATAGATGATAAAGCAATGGGTCGAGGACTAGTTTGTTTTGATTATGATAGAGATGGGGATGTAGATTTATACATTGCAAACTACAATCAGCCACCAAAATTATATTGCAATAATGGTACTAACAACCATTTTGTGAGCATAAGATTAAAAGAAAAATCGAGTAATACACAAGCATTGGGCGCGCGTATTTATGTCACTTCCGGTGACACTGTTCAAATGCGTGAGTTAAGGTCCGGAAATAATTATGTTTCCCAGAACCCTGTCGAAGCGCACTTTGGTTTAGGCCAATCAGATGTATTGGATGAAGTTCGAATTGTATGGCCTGATGGTCAGGAAAGCATTTTGACCGACCTCAATAGCAATGAATTTATTACTATACAACGAAGTGATTGATGATTGTTCAGCTGGGTTCTTACGATAGAACTTTAATATAAGACAAACTCACTTGAATAGTCACCTAGTAACTTTGAAGATTATCTAAATTAGTCTGGGATTAATCAACTTAAAGGCCTGAGTTCGGTATTCCGCCGGACTCAGGCCTGTGTTTCAGGCTAAAGATTGTTAACTCATCAGCGCTCACATCTAATGTTTGCTTATGAAACGCTGGCCACAGCTCGTCGATAACCCCAAAACACACATAACAAAAACAGGATAAACAAATTGACCACTCCTCCTGATGACTCAGATGTTGTTGGGGTGGGCTCTGGAGCAGGAACTGGTGTCGGCGGCTCTGGTTCAGGCGTGGGTAAAGTTTGCAGTTGGCCGGAAAAGTACTGCTCGGCCAAGGCAAATGCGTTTTGGCCAATCTGTATCCCTATTCTGCGCCCAGGAACGTCATCGACAGGCGGATGAATCCCGCCCCAGATCCGGGACAAACTTGTTTGATCCGAAGCATCTTTAAACTTGGCCCATTGCAGCTTGATATCAACACTAGGGCCTTGCTCAAACACCAGGAAGTTATCCCTTTCTGCTATAAATTCACCCATGCCACCTGGGAAATATTCATCACCGGTTAACAAAGTTAATACCTCTGAAGCGGCTCTGGAAAAAGTCGAATGTCCTGAAACATAACCTGCAAAAGGTGGTGTGACAAAACTGGGACGTTGGTATGGCCACCAGTTTTCAGCGAGGATCCAACCTACCCCAGCGGTATCAGTTTCCGGGTCATTTACGGCATCCGGACCACGCCAAGCATACAGTTTTACCTTGCCCACATGTTCAGAATTGTCTCCTGCCAACACATCCCCTGCCTCGACAAGTTCAATAAAACCTTGGGTCAACGGCAGTCCATCCTGGTGATAATTAGGAAGCGCAGGATCTGTACTTTGCCCAAATTCAGTCATATGGCGAATCGCAGAAATAGGCCGGACGTAATCGTACCAGCCTTTAATTCCCCAAGCGGTGATTGCTGAATCATGAACGGCCCCGCCTAACACCAAATAGGCTTTAACATCCCATTCAAGTTCACTAACAGCTTCTCCCTGCCCCGCATACTGACGGGTAAAATCAGGGTGGTCAGAAACGGCTTCATTTAATATGGTAAACCAGTGGCCTGGCGGGGTTTCGGAATCAGGCCCGTCAGCCCAAAACTCAGCGAGAACACGTACATAGTCACCTCGTGGCACCATTTGAGATTCGTAGGGTGCTTGGGTTGCGGGGTTAATAGTATAGCCGGTATCAGTTGATCCCCCCTGCATACCCTGATAAAAATCGCGCAATCCTTCAATGTCCTCTGGCAAATCACTGGTGTTACCGATGGAAGCTGGTGATATGTCCCACATGACACCGTCTGCAGGATCAAGGTGAGATGACCAAAGTGCAACTAATGCATGACCCCACTGATATTCTGCTGGTTTGGCATCGTCACCTCGAAGATAGGCAGGGAAGCCGGGATCATGGTAGACGTAAAACTGCTGTCCATCTCGTTCATTGATGCTCAGGTCGTTTTCGGTTAAAGCAAATGGCAGAACTTCGCCCCACTCCGCTCCCAAAAATGGTGGTGTATCAGTCTCATTACCCGCCTGATCAATAAATACATCCAGCTTGAGAGGTTGCCACCTGTCACTATCTGCCATATTGGGATTGCCAGGAAGTGCTGGTTCCAAGGGCAAATTAACGGGCTCATAGAAGCTGTTAGCGTACAAATCTGCTTCGTTAGAACCATCCTGCAAACCATATTCAATCAAACATTGGGCGATGTAATTACCTAAAGCTGCTGGATTATTGCCGCCTAAATCAGTTGAAGTAAATTCTCTGTCAACCTGATAGAAATTAGCCATTTCGACGAATTCCGTCTGCGCACGAACGACTGCAGGCGGTAGTGAAAAACGATGTGAAAGCAAGCGATACATGGCATAACTAATTGCGGTTTCGCGGGCAGATTGCAGGTCTGAGTTGTTACTGATAAAACTGTCTTTTTGTGTTGTGTCAAATACACACGCATCTAAACCCGTGCGGTCCCCAAGAAATATCGGACTGGCCTGCTGATCAAATACAGACCACAGGTCATACATCATAGCTGAGGTGTGATATAAGTTTCGGGCATGTACTGTGGGCCGGGCAAAATCTTTGCGGATCGCAAAAAGTAGTGCTTCATTCCAGTTTCTGGCGGCCGAATGCTCCGGGTTATAAATCGTTTCTTGTGATTGAGCTGCTGCGCTGTATACGCCAAGGAAAATTGCCACTGTAGCAATGCAAGCGACCAAAATGTTGTGTTTCAAAATGACTAACCTTTATTAAACCATACTGAGCAGCATCAATTTTATTGCCGCTAATTTCAATTATATTAACGTTCTGTTAACCAATTGAAAATGAAAATCAACGTTGAAGGAAGTGCATACGAATGCATTATCACTTGGTTTTTCTAACAATTTGGACAAACGAGGGTGATTGATTTAGCAATCAAAACCAGAGCAAAAAAGAAGCTCATAATATAAAAAGGGTTCAAATAGAATTTGTCACCCACTAGAAAGCTAGGGGCTTACCACACATCAATGAAATTAAAACCAGCAACACAGATGAGTAACGCAAGAAAAGCTCCCTGAAATTGTTTATGTTTCGCCACTACATTACTCAACTAGTTCTTTTATTTTTGCTTTCAATTATTGGACTGTAACTTTGCTATCAGTAGCGGATCAAGATTAGTCGATTTAAGCAACAAAAAACAAAGCCCCGCGAGCGCGAGGCTTTGGATTCAAAAAGGTAGATGCCTAACAAACTATAACGTTGAGCTATTTCTCACGGGCACAATCGTATACGGCCCCTGTTTCAGATTCTGAAATTAGTTTGTTGTTATCTACAAAAGTCAAAGTAGTGTTCATCTTTCGCCCTTTCGCGTTGAACGATTTTAAAACCGCTTCATCAAAAAAATTTAATTCATCAGAAAGACTTAAAATTTTGAAGCTATTAATAGTAGATGTTATATCAGGTTCTTCGAATTCATAGTCCAGAGTCAATTCATACCTAAGAATCGAAATAGCCGTCTCTCCAGGTTCTGTAGATTTAACTGTTGATTTTCCAGTTTGTCTGTATTTTACTTGGTTCGGGCCAATTTTAATTGTGACTTCTTCTAATCCAAAAAAACTTTCTGTTTGCCATTTTGAACTGCAAAACCAAGTCCCATAAATAGAATATTCACTACCTAAAGAGCTACCCGAGAAGCTCACCAGCAACATAATTAAAAATATACATTTATTAACTGATGGCAGCCTTGAAAATACTTTAAACAATCTAATCACTGCCCGAAGATGAAACCATTGAACTATCGTTTCCACCTCCACCGAACTCTTTTTTATTTTTGCAAATCTCATCGTTGCTAGAGTTGAATAACCAAAGTCCAATCGCTCCTGCATATGGGATTAGCCAAACAATCAATATCTGAAAAGTTTTCTGCATATTATCAAGATCATCTCTTCTATAAAGATAAACGGAGACTAGAACATTGATAAAAGCAAGTAGAACTAGAAAAAACACCAAGACATATAAACTCATTCACACTCCAAAGTATTTACTTACTATTAAGCTTTGTGCCTCTTAGAATTTACATCAGGTTATATTTAACCTTCTACTCTAAACAGCTTCACTGTATCAGGAAATATTGACATATAGGAGCTATCATATGGGATAACTAAATCAAATTTCAATCCTATTACACTGACCACGGCATATTCTATGTTGTCTTTTCCTAGTGTAATTCTTTCGATTGCTTCCCAATTAAGATGAATTGCCCCCTTTCCTCTATCTGCATAGAAAAATATGGCAATCCCTGAATTGACATATTTAACCCCAAAAGGCTGCGATAACTGCCCAGAATACCCAACGCCTTTAATCCAACCTTCATTGGATTTCAGAGGAGTATCTGAAATCTTTTCGCCAAATTTTCTGATTTCATAGATCATTGCTTTTCTTGCAAGAATAACCCTAGCTATAAAAATATAAAAATAAATAACGAATGCAACAAACACTGACGACCAAACTGCGAATTCATACTGAAACAGCGTCGAGGAAAAATAATATATAGCCACCAGATAGGGAACTATCAAAATTAAAGTGAACCACAGCTTTTTATATTTCATAATATGAATCATTTCTTCTTAGCACTAGGGGCAATTACTTTGTGATCTTTAACCGCTTCCTCTTCTTTAGAAACTTGGTGAACCGGCCTCCCATTAAGCCTTCCATCATTTAAAGGATTATTTGGAATGTCCGGGGTAGCAAATGCTGTGACACCATCGATAACGGCCAATGCGAGTTCCGCTTTGTCTATAAGCTCCATTTTTTGTACAGTTTTTACTGCCTGTTTAACAACCGGGGCCGCCACTGCTCGGGTTGCCTTTAAAGCTGGCCCTCCAGCCGACAACGCCGCAGCACCAACATATTGTTTTGCTATCTGCTTAGTCATTTTTCCCAACGTATCTGCAGTTGCTCGCATCCCTGCATCATCATTGTCAATTGCACCACCAATATTGCCATTAGTATGCTCTTTTCTGGACCTCGACTCGGAATTAACATCAAACGGGAAGTTTCCATCTGGATCAGTATATTTGTAGGGATTATTATTCCCGTAAGTATATCGACCAAAAGAATGAATCGGGCTATCAGCGACCCAACCAACCGGATCATTCGAATAGAACCGCCCGATAACTGGATCATAATATCGTGCCTGCATATAACTCAGGCCCAGGTCCCGATCAAACTTGTGACCTGTATAACCAATCGCGTCCTTTTCTCCTTCAATACTTTCACCGAACGGTAAATGGTGTTGCGTGCCGCGGTTTTGTGGAATATGCCCGTCTTGCGCGATGAGCTTTTTTCCCAAATAGATATTGTTGATTCCGCCATGCTGGGTTTCTCTGAAAAACAACGTACCGTCGAGTCCATACATGCTGTAGCTGGTGCCTTTGGCATCGGTTTGCATCACTCGTCTGTTATGCCCATCGTAAAGGTACGTATTGCCATCAGAGCCGGTCATTTGGTTGGCCCGATTGAAATCAAAGGTACGTTTGCCGTTGTTGACAATGTTGCCACGGAAGTCGTACCCAAACGCCAAATAGTTGTTCTCATGATCACTGGCAACATTGGTGTCGAATACCGAGGTTAACCTGTTGCTGGTCGTGTTGTAGTTGTAATTCCAGGTATTGCGACGCGTCGTGTAACCGGTAATATTGCCCAGACCATCATAATTCATGATTGTGCTACCAAGCCCTTCTGCATCCCCCGTCGTCGAGGTCAACCTGTCTAAACCGTCGTAAGAAAGGTCGGTTAATGAAAAGACACCTGAGACACCATCAGTGATACTTTTGACATTGAGGTTGTTGTCATAGGTATAAGTGTATTCAAGCGCATCAACACTGTCTGAAGAATCATTGATAGATTGCGGCACCTGCCGCGTTGGATGCAACAGCGTTGTGTGAACCAGCTGGTTACCATAAGTAAATGAACTGATAATGCCATTAGGGTGATAAACCGCTGTATTGGCATAAATTTGTTCCGGTTCGCCATCTTGCACCGCGCGTCGAATCGCCTGCGTCGGCTCCCCAAAGCTATTGGGGTCGTAATCTACAATACTGGAATCTGGATAAGTAACTGCAGTTAGATTCCCCATAGCGTTGTAACTTAAATCGATAAAATAGTTTTTATCATCTACATCAGTAAAGTCACCATTCTGGTCGAGGTCAATTTGCAGTCGTTCATCTTCGAGCAGGTTTAGCGAATTGTAGTTGTAGGTCTGTTTTACATTGCCCGCAATCAGAGATTTCAGGTTACCGTTACCATCCATTTGATAAAGTAAGTCAGGACTGGCATCCCCGTACTTCACAGTATATTGTTCACCAAAATTATCATAGGTGTAGTCAATGACTTTTGTCGATGACAGTGTATTTTTGTCAATACAAGTGTTATTGCTTCCTCCCAGCGCACCTTCCGCGCTCCATGTCATTTCACCGATATCGTTATAGCCGTAAGCGCGCATTCCCACATCGGCACGGTTGGTTTTACACAAGCGCTTTCTATCGTCATAAAACCGGTATTCTGTCAAAGAAACAGTACCCGTTCCGGCTTTATCTGGACCAGTTTGGGTGATGGTATTGATAAGACCCAAGACGTCAATATCAATATCTGTCGTGACGACACTTTCCCCTTCAATCTCAGCAACGATTTGGGTGGCCTTGTCGTAACTCGGCTGGCCATAGGCCTGATAAGTTGTTGTGGTGTCATAACCACGTGCATTGTTAACGTTTTTGACATTACCTGGTAGATAAGTATGGGTCGTCATTCCGCCACCGTTTTCGGTCACTGTGCGCAAGCGTCTTAGTGCATCATAGGTATTGGTGATGTTGTCCAACACCGAGCTACCGGTGTACCAGTGTGATTTGGTCAGCAGTTGATTGTAAGCATCATAAGTGAATCTTTGCTTACGATTGATGGTGGCCAAAGTATCTGACTTTTGAATGCTGGTTGGCCTTAAGAGCGCATCATATTCAGTGGCTTCCGCGTAGGAGCGCGTATTACCTATACAGGCGTTTTTAGCGGCATTAAGTTGACAATGACTGACAGTCCTAGTTTGTTGATGATTAGCTGTACCATCCCAATCATCCCAAGCATAAGACCTGTCCAACCATGAATCAGGCAAGTCTGCATACAGAATCCGCCCGTTCAAATCGTACCCTAATTCAGTAGTGTTGCCTTCCAAATCGGTAATACTGGTTACCCAACCATTTAAGTCAACAACGCTCGACAGCGTCGTCAAGTTTGTATCAACGATAGTTCCATTTGGATCGATAGCATTAGCATAGCGTCTTAAAAAGGTAACGTTTTGTGGCTTACCGCGTTTGTAATCACTAAAATTCACGAAACGGTTGGCAGTTCCTGGTGTGGCGACACCATCAGCATAGGCGCCCAATTTCACATTATATTCAATGCTTTTTACCATACCTGCTGCACGATTTTCTGCCAAAGTCGATGCATTAAAATCGTCGGGCATATAATAGTCAGTATAACGTTTTACCCAACGGCCATATCGGGTTTCTTCAAATGGAACCAATAAATCGGCCAGCTCTTCTCTGCCTCTTTGTGCCGTGGTTGAATGGTAATAGGTCTGCGATACATTGGTGAAGTTTGTACCATCAGACGAAACCCTAACTCTGGTTGGTTGACTCAATATCCAACTGTCGGTATTCGATTGATAACCTTTTTCTACGTATCGAGTAAGACTATTAAAGTCGTTACTGCCTGTTTCAAGGTGCGGTACGCCGAATACATCAAACTGACTGTATTGCATATCATAAGTTTCAGCGCTACCACCATAGTACAAATAGGTTTTGACATTGGCTTGTTTTATACGGTGTTCCAGTTTACGATGGTTGGTGGCGATTGCATCGTTGTTATAAGGATTTATGCCTCCCAACCCTCGCAACTGGTCATTACCGAGATAATCTACATTTGGCACGGCATCGGTACCCGCTTGGTAGTAAAATTCCTGGCGTTTTAGTAACGTTGTACCGTCAACATAATCGGTCGCCAGTACCTTATCTTCCGATATGGAATAGGCGTCTCGGTCAATATAAAAAACTTGCTTACCATCTGGGCCATCAACGGTCGCGGTTTTTATGCTTTGCGTGTTTGCAATATTTGCAGGTAAATTCACCAGACCTGGAATACCAATGTCAAAGGCACCATTCAAGCCCGTCATAATACTGGTTTCTCTATCTCGGACATTCTGGCTTTGGCCGTGCTTCGAATTATCAATATCGTAGTGGCCCCAGTTTTGGGAATAACTGTAATCCCAGGTGTAGGTATCCGGTATACCTGGGCCTGATACTTCTTTTTTCACCAGTGAATACATATCGCTACAATTCATGGTTCTGAATTTGTACTGCACCCCGATAATATTGTAAGAAAATAAATTTCGAATATCGCCAGCCGCATCGATTCGGGTTTTCACATTGTAACGGCCATGATAAACCGGTGCGGTGGTATAGGCAGTAGTGAGTCCATCTGGGTCGATAATAGTGAATGTATGTGTTGGCGGAGCGGGGTTAAACCTGACATCAGACGTCCCTTCATCCAATAAATTAGTGCCACACCAACCATTTCGCAGGTCACTGTCTTCAATCGGTATATCAGCATGTAATCGGGTTAGGTTGGGGTATTGCCATTTTTTATCATTGGGCAGCCTCACTTCGATTAAGGTATTCCCTTCTTCGTCGCCGATTACAGGCCCATCGTCATAAATGTAATCCCATGTGCGTCCATTTGCTGTTGCAAAATCGATGCGAAAATAGTTTTTACCCGGGATCAGTTCATAAGCAATATCTATTCTACGACCATCGTTGGAGACAATTGAAGTCAAGTTTTTGAAGGCGTCGTAATTATAGTCAACAAAATTTCCAAACTTATCTTCAATTTTAGTCACCATCATCATTCGACGAATTTTGCGCGTATATTGAGATCTGGACGGATCACGTTCTGCCATAAAATCTTTAAAGAAATTAAAGGTATAGGTTTTGCCATCCGGCCCTTTGACTTTAATCCCTTCGTTGCCTGCGCCGATGTCTGTGCACTCTGAAATATAATGATGTGATTTAGTAAACTGTTTACCCCAAAATTCCTGTGGTGTTGTTTCAGTCCTGTCTTCATTAAAAACAGTGATATTGTCGACTGCTCTTAGGAATTTTTCGGTAGTTTCACCCGGGATATGCAACAACTTACCATCCCAATATTGAGATGGATGCACCTCAGTAGAAGCCTGGCCAGTTGAAATGGAGACATAGGTCGTTGTACCTGTGCACATTTCTCCATCACCGAAACCTCCAGCCTCAATATGGGTGCCCCCCGTTGCTGGCTTCAAATAGAACCCACGAATAAAGGGTAAATCCAAAGACCATCCACTCAAATCCGTATCAACGTCAAATCGAGCGCGCGAATACGTACCAAACTCTCCTGTCGAATTACCCAAGTGACCGTAGTCACGCCCCGCCTCATATTTACGACGAAGCTCCACTTTTAAACCGTTGTTACCCGGAAGACTGATATCAGTAACTGCCAGAGAAATCTTGCCCGAAACAGGGTCAAAATCATCAGCAATTTCTTTCATACTGACGTTTTCGTAATGGGTTAAGGGTTCGTGTCTAAAGTTAAATTGTGTGGTGGTTGACTCCTGAGCAGACACAAATTGAAAACTTGTAACAGCTAACAACCCAACTTTAGCCAAACTTTTTGCAAACTGACTTTTTATAAAATGCCTCATTGACTTAGCCCTCCAATAGCATCTGTCTCTGCGGCAGGAGACCCCAATAAATCAGTGTGAATAAAGATGACACGTTTTTCTACCGTGCCTTGCCTCACATAAAAAGTTTTTGAATCTGTATATACTTCATTGGTAGTAGTGACTCGAATATTTAAATTGTGTGCTCCCAGAGGCTGTTCAAAGAAATTGAATGTGTATTCTCCGTTTATTAGTTCTGCGGTTTGCCACTCACCAACATTGATCTGAAATTCAACGGATACTATGTGTTCTTCCGTCAATGCCACTGCTTTAACTACAAAATCACTAAGATTATCCATGCTAATTTGGTCGGCACTATTTGTATAAGTGAGTTTAACCACGTCGAGAGCGCTTGGAGCTTTGTAACCAGGTGTATGCCTGATAGCATCAACGGAGATGGAACCTGGGCTAGTTGTAGATGAACTAATGGAAAGAACGTAACTCGCAACATCAGTGAGATCCGCTACCCCTATGCTGATCCATTGAGACTTGTTGACCTGGTGATTTGAGGCTAATCTCAGAATCTCCCTACTACCATCCAGCTTCGTAATTAAAGCGGTTACGGCTACGTTTGCAGAAAATTCATCAGAACCGCCTGAGTGCCAAAGAGAGATAATAAAATCACCTTCTAGCCCCTGCACGACTGGGTAAAAAACCGCTCTTTTAATTGAGCCAGATAGTTTTGTATGTCTATTTTTCCAAGCAAATCCCGTTACTAAGCTTTCTTTTCCACCAGTTGCCAAAAGGTAAGTGCCGCTATCTGCGTCATCACTAATAAGTAATACAGGAGGCGCTTCAGATTCATAAATCTTAACATTGTTGAAAGTGCTTTCAGAATTTGACGTATTAGTATCAATGCCGAAGAACAAATGAGAATACTCGCCCGTATATATTTTACCCAATGGAATCTTATACAGTTTCTTGCCGTCTTCTGTTACGTAATCCTTATAATGGCGTCGGCAGATACTGCAATCATTTTTAGAGCCGAACAATTGCAATGCTTTGCCGTAAAGTTCTGAATCTGATGGAGGCTGGCTGGTAAGGTCAGAAGTATTCAATCCAAAAGCATGGATCAAACCTTCTACCGAACTTGAGTATTCAAACTCCACAACAGTATTAGCTGTTACTGTGTAATTAAGTGGAATTTGGATCCAGTTCTGCCCCTGTATCTTAAGGCCTGCACCACCGTTTAGCACCTCTGAAGAACCTGTATATTGTGTGTCATCACCGTATGGATTAATCTCGACTGCCGAAAAGTCGATTGAACCATCAGAAGGTCCCGCAGCGCCTATATCGACTGAAAACAATGGCGTACTGAAATCACTGCAATTCATTTCACCTGCACAAGCAGAAACTGAGTATTCGTAAAGCCCCTCAGTTAACTCTTCTGCAAAGGTAATATATGTTTCTGACAACTCAAAAAGTGTGGGATCCACAGTTACATCATTTTTGAGCAATGTATACGTCACCCCCTCTGGCGTTACTTTATTCCATGAGAGTATATAAGGCCCGGCCAATGATTCTGTCTCTCCGGTTAAAACTGGCGTTTCTGGGGGAACATAGACTGTAATTACGCTTTCTGGACCACAGTCATTAGCGGTACAAGCGCGAATTGAATCGGTATATGTGAACCCTTTTGGCCTATCAATATATTCTAGGTTTTCGCCAGGGATATCTTCCCATTCATCTACACCGATGAGTTTTTGGTATCTGTTAGCAAATTCGACCGCTTCCCAGAGGATCGTGTACGTACCGGATATTGACCTATCACTACCACCTTCCACTTCTAAAACGGGTGAATTAATTGGAATTATCGCCAAGTCAACAACAACAGTTATGGTTTCGGAATTTTGACTACAGTTAGTTGCGCTAGAGCACACCTGAACAACATAATCGTACGTTCCGTTATCGTGGGATTCATTCACCTTCAGTGCTCCGTCAGCAAAAGTCTGGTTAAATATAATCGTTCCACTTGGCTCAGTCGCAGAAGTGCGTGTCACTATATAGCGATAGCCACCGCTACCTACCGAGTTCCAGGTCAGTTCATATTCGCCATCTTGACTGGTATATTCATCTGATTCCATGGTTGGCGTATCAGGTTTTATCTCGACGGTTGTTTCAGTAACTGGGTAATCTGCGCAGCTGTTGTAACATGCTGTTACCCGGTAGCGACGAATCTGATTGACCGAGCCTGTATCGGTATGAATTCGAGACGTCCCCTTGTCGATTTCAGCCCCGTTGACCTCCAGTTTGTATGTCGCGCCGGGGATTTCCGTCCAGCTAATTTCAAAATCGCCCGCTTCCTGATAATCAGGAACTGTTAAAACAGGTGTGTTCGCTGGTGCCTGAATGATTGTGTAACTTGTCGCATTTTCGCCACTGCTTTCCATGCCAGCTTTGTATGCGTAGGTCCACAATGCACCCGACTGAGTGATATCAATAGGTGTCCCATCATACTCGAGATAGGTTGTGCTGCTACCAAAGCGCCAGCGAATGCTTGAACCATCAGTGACGGGTGAGAGTGTGACTTGCTGCGTGCCGTTGTATGTGCCTGTGGGTAAGGATATGGTAGGCGCCGAAACTTGCACTGTGTTTACAATTACAGTGATCGGCGCAGAATCATGGCTGCAGTTAGTTGCACTCGAGCACACCTGCACAACATAATTATACGTTCCGTTATCGTGAGATTCATTAACCCTCAGTGCACTGTCAGCAAAAGTCTGGTTAAATATGATCGTTCCACTTGGTTCTGTAGCTGAAGTGCGCGTCACAATATAACGATAGCCGCCGGTACCTACCGAGTTCCAGGTCAGTTTATAATCGCCATCTTGACTGGTATATTCATCTGATTCCATAGTTGGCGTATCAGGTTTTATCTCGACGGTTGTTTCAGTAACTGGGTAATCTGCGCAGCTGTTGTAACATGCTGTTACCCGGTAGCGACGAATCTGATTGACCGAGCCTGTATCGGTATGAATTCGAGACGTCCCCTTGTCGATTTCAGCCCCGTTGACCTCCAGTTTGTATGTCGCGCCGGGGATTTCCGTCCAGCTAATTTCAAAATCGCCCGCTTCCTGATAATCAGGAACTGTTAAAACAGGTGTGTTCGCTGGTGCCTGAATGATTGTGTAACTTGTCGCATTTTCGCCACTGCTTTCCATGCCAGCTTTGTATGCGTAGGTCCACAATGCACCCGACTGAGTGATATCAATAGGTGTCCCATCATACTCGAGATAGGTTGTGCTGCTACCAAAGCGCCAGCGAATGCTTGAACCATCAGTGACGGGTGAGAGTGTGACTTGCTGTGTGCCGTTATAAATGCCCGGGGGTAGTGATATGGTGGGAGAAATAACCTTTTCTTTAGCTACAGTAACGGTTATTTCACTGCTGTATTCACTACACAAAGTATCGCTCGAACACACTCTGACATCGTATTTATAAATACCATCTTCTTTTGATTCATCTTTATAAAGTCCGCTTTCATCGAACGTTTTATCGAATATGATAGAACTGGTAGGACTTGATGTTTGTGTTCTGCGCAATTGGTAGCGATAAAAAGAAGGCCCAACTGAACTCCAACTAATCTGGTATTTTCCATCTTTACTATTGTACTCATCAGAACTCAAATTAGTGGGAATGGGAGGACGTTTAGTGAACGCCCGTGATAATGTGCTACTTGTCTGATAATCGGGTTTGCTTGCATAAGCGTATACAGTGGCTGAACTATTGATCGTAAATGGCCCAGAATAAAGACTAAAACTGCCACTTGAACCTACTCGATATTGAATAGTTGACCCTGACGTGTTTGGAATCAATGTAATAGTCTGACTATCGGTAAATGGTCCACCATCAGGTGTGAAACTGGGTTGACTTACCGTTCCTTGATTAACGTTTGCGACCGAAACATTAACGATTCCCGTTGAACTTCCATACCTTCCATCTGATATTTGGTACGTAAAAGAATCATTTTGATTGCTGGTTATACTGGTATCCGCTGTATAAGTGCAGGAAGAAGCACTACAGGAAACAGAACCATAGGTTCCATTGGTATTGCCAGTAATTGACAGTGGATTCGAATCAGTATCCGTATCATTACTTAACACAGAAATTTCTGTGGACAAGCCTTCGTTTACGGTAGCAGTGTCCGAATTTGCAACTGGGGGAGTATTAACAATAAATGTCCTTGAAACTGTGTTGCTATCTGTAAATCCAGCTTTATTGGCATAAGCAGTAATGGTAGTAGAAGAATTTAAAGTTACAGCACCTGTATAATTAACGTAACTGCCAGCGCCAATTTTATATTTAATTGATGCCCCTGAATCACGAGGTGCAAAACCGACAGAAACACTGTTCTGAACAATCCAATCACCATTACTTTGACGATTTGCGCCTCCTGCACTATTGATAGACACGGTTGGCGTCGATAATTTCGGAATACTTTTAGTAAATACTTTTGAAACTGTACTACTAGTCTGATAGTCGGTCTTAGTCGCATATGCATAAATGGTAGCAGTACTCGAAATGGTAAAAGGAGAAGAGTAAGTACTGAAAGCGCCACTCCCCCCAATTCGATACTTTATTGAAGAGCCAGCAGTATTTGAAGTAATAGTGATTGATTGGCTATTTGTGAACTCCCCTCCATTTGGGGAAAAAGTGGGTTGAGCGACTACCCCCTGAGTCACATTATTAACCGAAACATTAACGGTTCCTGTCGAGTTTCCATACCTTCCATCTGATATTTGGTACGTAAAAGAATCATTTTGATTGCTGGTTATACTGGTATCCGCTGTATAAGTGCAGGAAGAAGCACTACAGGAAACAGAACCATAGGTTCCATTGGTATTGCCAGTAATTGACAGTGGATTCGAATCAGCATCGATATCATTGCCTAACACAGAAATTTCTGTGGACAAACCTTCGTTTACGGTCGCAGTGTCCGAATTTGCAACTGGGGGAGTATTAACAATAAAAGTTATTGATACCGTGTCACTGTCTGTATAACCAGATTTAGTATTATATGCAGTTACGGTAGCAGAAGAACTAAGGTTGATTGCACCAGTATAGTCAAGGTAACTCCCGCCATTAATCTTGTAACGCGTTGTTGCACCGCCAATAACATTAGATGAAAGGGACAAAGAAACACTGTTTTGAACAATCCAATCGCCATTACTTTGTCGATTGGCTCCACTAGCGGTATCGAAAGAAGTCCCAGGTTTCGCTAATTTTATTGGTGCCGGTACCCCTGAAACCTTACTTGATGCTGTCTTCGCATCAGAGCAATCATCATTTAAACAGGCATAAATAGAAAAAGAATGTGAACCTGTATAGGTGGGCGTAAAATTAAACTTGTTGTTCGAACCCGAGTATTTAGTACTACCGTGTAACTTTACTATAAATTTGTTAGCCGCTGATACATTGTGCCACTCAAATTCATAGGTGTTTCCCATCACCATACTGGAAGGAATCGCTGTCCAGGATGGTTTTGATGGTGCAGCTTGAGCTATAGCAGAATAGAAAAGTAATAAAAAAGTGGCTAACCAAGCAGACTTAAATGAAATTGATATTTTTTTTAATACATTAAATTCAATGGGGATAGACACGGCTAAATCCTTTTACTACTTATTCCAAGAAGACTCTTTAGCAATATATACGCCAATCAATCAAGTCTTTGAATTTAGGATGAATAATTTTATCTTTTAATCACTATTGAAAGGAGATGTAATTTTTTTTGACAGTGAAATGTGCATTATATATACAATCCGACTAATGACTTAATCACTAAAAAAACCGCTAAAAAACATTATGCCAGTCAGTTAAGCTGACTGGCATTTTTCTTTGTAGGGTATTTAGTTGATTTTTTCCGAATGGCTCTAGGATAGTATCTATCTGGCTTTTTATCAGGTAAGCGTAGCATTCTCAATGTTTCCAGCAGATAGTCATAGTGCTCCGGGAGCTTACTTGCACTGCGAATAGTCGCTGTAATAAAGAAGGTGATAACTTGCCTCATGCAGAGACTAAAACTGAGTCTCGTCGGTGAGATGTCAGGAGTATCTTTGATGGCATCCACCATTGCCATCCTGACCAGATTATAAGCCAGTAGCAGTCCCCATAGTTCCTGGCGGACCATCTCAGGCCGTTTACTGCGAAGGGCATGCTTTGCCTGATGAGACTGTTTCATTTCCCTGAACCCGATTTCAATCTCCCAGCGCTGCGTATAGACATCAACCACGTCGTCATAAGGATAATGCAGTATATCGGTCATCGAGCTAAGCACCCTGCATGTCTTGCCTTCTAATTCATAGCGCGTTAATCGCGCTTCCATTGTGTTGGGTAAATCGGGGAACTTAGTGCGTGCCTGAGGAGTTGTGCTAAGCACAATAATCGCGTCATGGGCACTGAGTTGATGTTTGATGGTGAACTGCAAGTCTTTACGGGCAGGTAGCATCCAATGTGTATTAAGTCCCTGGGTTTGCCAGCGATGAAGCAACCCGAGTGAATAATAGCCTTTGTCAAACAGGGTCAGTGAGTTATCCGGTACTGACGTTAAAAGTCGTTGCGCTAACGACATTTAACCGACTTTCCGGCTATCAAACTCGCTGGCCAGTAACAGATGACTGGAGGTTTCCATCAGACTACACATTCTGATTTGGGGATAGGGGCTGTCGCCTTTGTTATTGCGCTCACACCCAAACGCTTGCATGTTTTCAGGCGTATTTTGAGCCCGAAACATGACCCCATCAACCGCCAAGATATTCAAACCACACCATTGCTCGAATGACTGCTGCGCAAAAGTGCGTTGTGCCATGAGACCGAATGTATGTCCGACCGCTTCTTCACCTAACCGTTGACGAGCTTGTATCAACGCACTAGGGGCGAGAAAGGAGCGAAGTTTATCCGTTGAATTGAGTTCTTCTGCAAAAGAAAACGTATCGCCGAGAGTGGTTAATAAAGACATAAAAAAATCCGATACCAGAGTCTGATATCGGATTTTGAAGACTCAGCAGGATCAGTCAACCGATCTGAGAATTTTTCTTAACTGATCGGCATTACGCTAATAAGCGGGTTTATTGATACTACCTTGTGAGATTACCAACCAGTAATTTCACGAAGACCTTTGCCGATGTCAGCCAAAGAACGCACCGTTTTTACACCCGCTGCTTCTAGTGCTTTGAACTTATCATCCGCTGTACCTTTACCACCTGCAATGATTGCCCCGGCATGTCCCATACGTTTACCTGCTGGCGCTGTCACACCGGCAATGTAGGAAACAACAGGCTTGCTGACATTGTCTTTGATGTAGGCAGCAGCTTCTTCTTCTGCAGTTCCACCAATTTCACCAATCATCACGATGGCTTCAGTAGCAGGATCTTTCTCAAACATTTCCAAAACGTCGATAAAGTTAGAACCTGGAATTGGATCACCACCAATACCTACACAGGTAGATTGACCGAAACCTTCATCAGTAGTCTGTTTAACCGCTTCATAAGTCAAGGTCCCTGAACGAGATACGATACCTACTTTACCTGCTTTATGAATGTGGCCTGGCATGATACCAATCTTACATTCATCAGGCGTGATCACACCTGGGCAGTTTGGACCAATCATCTTCACGCCTTTCTGAGTGATGTACTCTTTGACGTAAAGCATGTCGATAGTCGGGATACCTTCAGTAATACAAACGATCAATTCGATCCCTGCATCAGCTGCTTCGATAATGGAATCTTTACAGAAAGGAGCTGGCACATAGATAACGGATGCCGTTGCACCAGTTGCTTCTACTGCTTCGCGTACTGTATTGAAAACAGGTAAGCCCAAGTGCTCTGTTCCACCCTTACCAGGTGTAACGCCACCAACCATTTGTGTACCGTACTCAATCGCTTGCTCTGAGTGGAAAGTACCTTGACCACCAGTAAAGCCCTGGCAGATAACCTTAGTATCTTTATTAATTAATACACTCATGCTGCACCTCCGGCTGCTTTAACAACTTGCTGAGCCGCGTCTGTCAGGCTTGTTGCCGCGATAATATTCAAATCACACTCGGCCAATACTTTTTGACCAAGTTCTGCGTTGTTACCTTCCAGGCGAACAACTACTGGCACGTTAACGCCAACTTCTTCGACTGCACCGATAATGCCTTCAGCAATCATGTCACAACGGACAATACCACCGAAGATATTAACCAGAACTGCCTGAACACTCGTATCAGAAAGGATAATCTTGAATGCTTCAGTAACACGCTCTTTCGTCGCGCCGCCACCAACATCCAGGAAGTTTGCAGGGTCACCGCCGTGCAATTTAACGATATCCATGGTACCCATTGCCAAGCCAGCACCGTTAACCATGCAACCAATGTTGCCATCAAGTGCTACGTAGTTTAGTTCCCATTTAGCTGCCTGTGCTTCACGAGCATCTTCCTGCGAAGGATCGTGCATATCCTGTAGCTTAGGTTGACGATAAATAGCGTTGCTGTCGATAGCGACTTTCGCGTCAAGACAGTGCAAATCACCATCAGCTTTGATAACCAGAGGGTTAACTTCGATTAAAGCTACATCAAGATCTTCAAACATCTTAGCCAGACCCATGAAGATTTTGGTGAATTGTCTGGTTTGTGTCGCTGTCAGACCAAGCTTAAATGCGATTTCGCGAGCCTGGTAAGGTTGAGCGCCAACTAATGGATCGATTTCTGCCTTAAGGATTTTCTCTGGTGTCTCTTCTGCTACTTTTTCTATTTCAACACCGCCTTCGGTAGACGCCATGAACACGATACGACGTGAACCACGATCGACTACCGCACCAAGGTACAGTTCCTGGTCGATATCAGTGCAGGATTCAACCAAAATACGGCTGACAGGCTGACCATTTTCGTCAGTCTGATAGGTCACCAAATTTTTGCCTAACCAGTGTTGAGCGAATTGTTTAATTTCGTCTTTGGTTTTAACCAGCTTAACACCGCCAGCTTTTCCGCGACCGCCAGCATGTACCTGACACTTAACTACCCACTCGTCACCGCCGATTCTATCAGCAGCTTCAACTGCTGCGTGAGGTGTGTCAGCAGCAAACCCCTCAGAAACAGGTAAACCATATTCTTTGAATAATTGCTTACCTTGATATTCATGCAAATTCATGGTGTTTCTATCCGTTTTATTTAAGACAAAAGCCGCGGTAAACGCAGCTTGATTTTAGGTGCCAGCATTATATACACAATCTTCTCGGATATATACAAACACTGGCATGACGATAGGTGAAATGGCTAAATTTCACCTATCTGACTTGCTTTTAAACATCCAACAACAAACGTGTTGGATCTTCGAGCATCTCTTTGACTGTCACAAGGAAGCCAACAGATTCTTTACCATCGACAATCCTGTGATCATAAGACAGGGCCAGATACATCATTGGCAGAATTTCGACCTTGCCATTTACCGCCATAGGCCGATCCTGGATTTTATGCATACCCAAAATTGCGCTTTGTGGTGGATTGATTATAGGCGTCGACATTAGTGAGCCAAATACTCCACCGTTAGTGATAGTGAAGTTACCACCTTGCAACTCATCCATAGATAATTTGCCGTCACGACCTTTAAGCGCTAAGGCTTTAATACCACCTTCAACCCCAGCCATCCCCAAAGAATCGCAATCGCGAAGCACAGGTGTAACCAAACCACGAGGAGTAGAAACCGCAATCGAAATATCAAAGTAGTTGTGATAAACGATGTCGTCGCCATCAATGGATGCATTCACTTCCGGATAGCGTTTAAGGGCTTCGGTCACCGCTTTCACGTAGAAAGACATGAAGCCTAAACGAATGCCATGACGTTTTTCAAAGCTTTCCTGATATTGCTTGCGCAAATCCATAATCGGTTTCATGTTAACTTCGTTAAATGTGGTTAACATGGCAGTAGAATTTTTCGCTTCCAGCAAACGATTGGCAATGGTTTTGCGCAGGCGCGTCATAGGTACACGTTTTTCAGTGCGCTCACCCATAGCAACCTGAGGTGCAGCCGCAGCTGCTGGTGCACTTTTTGCGGGCGCGTCACCGGCTTTAAGATATTTTTCAACATCTTCTTTGGTAATACGACCGCCTTTTCCTGTGCCACTCACTTTTGCGGGATCAACACCTTTTTCAGCAAGCAAACGACGAACCGAAGGACTCAGCGCATCATTTTCTTCACCTTCAGTGCTGGCGCCTGCGGCAGCTGGCTTCGCTGAACCCGCTCCGGCGACAAAGTTTGCTATGACTTGTTCAGCCAATACAGTATCACCTTCAGCCGCTAATACATCACTCAATGAGCCATCGGCAGGTGCGACAACTTCCAGAACGACTTTATCTGTTTCAATATCAACCAGATTCTGATCACGGGAAACCGCTTCACCTGGTTGAACATGCCATGTTGCAATTGTTGCATCTGCCACTGATTCTGGCAGAACTGGAACTTTTATTTCCACTGATTCACCCTTAACACTGGATTCTTGATTTGTTTGTGGTTGAGCTGCCGGTGCAGCGGCGCCTTCACCTTCTTCTAATTTGGCAATAACTTGCTCGCCAAGTACTGTGTCACCCTCAGCATCAAATAATTCACTGATTACGCCTGCCTCGGGGGAAACAACTTCCAAAACGACTTTGTCTGTTTCAATATCCACAAGATTTTGGTCACGACTTACAACGTCGCCGACTTTGACATGCCAAGTCGCGATGGAAGCATCAGCCACTGACTCAGGTAACACAGGTACTTTTATTTCTATTGTCATACTGGTTCCTTCAATTAAATAGTTAACGCATCGTCAACCAATGCTTTTTGTTGTTGGTTGTGGACTGATATGTAACCGACAGCAGGTGATGCTGAAGCTTCACGCCCGGTATAAGTCAATTTTGCACCATCTGGAATGGACGTCCAGAAATGATGCTGACTACAATACCAAGCTCCCTGATTCTGCGGCTCTTCCTGACACCAGACCCAATCCTTAACATGCTTATATTTGGCGGCAATAATGCCTTCAATTTCAGCATGGGGGAATGGATAGAGTTGTTCGATACGAATAATCGCCACATCTTTTTGTTCGTCTTTTCTGCGCTGCTCAAGAAGATCGTAATAAACCTTGCCTGAACACATCACAACACGTTTAACCTGAGCAGGTTTAATATCATCTATTTCATCGATAACGTTATGGAACACACCTTCAGCCAGTTCTTCCATTGAGGAAGTTGCCAAGGGATGACGTAACAATGACTTAGGTGACATCACAATTAGTGGTCGACGCATAGGACGAATAGACTGACGACGGATCATGTTGAACACCTGTGCAGGCGTTGATGGAACACAAACCTGCATATTGTGATCAGCACATAGTTGTAAGAATCGTTCAAGACGGGCCGAACTATGTTCTGGTCCCTGACCTTCATAACCATGTGGAAGCAACAGAGTTAACCCGCACAACCTGCCCCACTTGGCTTCACCGGAGCTGAGGAATTGGTCAATCACGACCTGTGCACCATTTGCAAAGTCACCAAATTGCGCTTCCCAGATAGTCAATGTTCCGGGTTCTGCTGTGGCATATCCAAATTCAAAGGCCATAACAGCCTCTTCCGACAATACCGAATCGTAGATTTCGATACCGCCCTGTTGCTCTGAAATATTCTGCAACGGCATATAATCAGTGCCATCTTTTTGATTATGCAAGACAGCATGACGATGGAAAAATGTACCTCGACCAGAATCCTGACCCGTAATACGTATATTGGTGCCTAAATCAACGATGGAGGCATAGGCGAGATTTTCTGCCATACCCCAGTCAAGCGGCTTGTCGCCTGCCGCCATCACTTCGCGATCAAGGTATAACTTCTTAACACGTGACTGAAGTGTGTGATCCTCTGGATATTCACACAGTTTTTTACTCAGTGCCTTAAGCGCATCAACAGTGATGCTCGCATCGTAAGGAACATCCCAGTCATGGCCGAGATAAGGAGTCCAGTCAACGGAATGCTCCGTCATTGGACGCCACTCTTCAACAACACAAGCGCCATGATCAAGCGCAGCACGGTAGTCGGCAACAAGCTTATCTGCTTCATGCTTGTCAACTATGCCTTCTGCGGCTAATTGGTCAGCGTAAATCAACCTTGGAACAGGGTGCTTCTTAATTTTCTGATACATTAGCGGCTGAGTTGCATTTGGCTCATCTGCCTCGTTATGGCCGTGGCGGCGATAACATACCAGGTCAATTACTACATCACGTTTAAATTTATTTCTGTAATCTAAAGCCAATTTAGTGACAAACATCACAGCTTCAGGATCATCTGCATTCACATGGAAGATAGGTGCCTGCACCATTTTGGCGATATCAGTACAATATTGTGTAGATCGAGTATCTTCCGTTTTAGACGTGGTAAACCCAACCTGATTGTTAACCACAATACGAACTGTTCCACCAACCTGAAACCCACGTGTCTGAGACATATTGAAGGTTTCCTGGACAACCCCCTGTCCTGCGATGGCCGAATCACCATGGATAGTAATTGGCAGAACCATGGATCCATCAGAACAGTCTCGTCTATCCAGACGTGCACGCACTGAACCAATAACAACAGGGTTAACGATTTCTAGATGTGATGGGTTAAACGCCAATGCCAAGTGTACATTCCCACCTGGTGTGGCAAAATCAGATGAATAGCCAGCATGATATTTCACATCACCAGCGCCCAGACTGTCATCATGCTTGCCTGAAAACTCATCAAACAGAACCGATGGATTTTTACCCAAAACATTTACCAGTACGTTAAGACGGCCGCGGTGAGCCATTCCAACTACAACTTCTTTTGTACCATTTGCACCGGCATGGCTGATCAAACCTTTAAGCATTGGAACCAGGCTGTCGCCTCCTTCCAGCGAGAAGCGTTTTGCCCCCGGGAATTTGGCCCCAAGATACTTTTCCATGCCATCAGCGGCAATCAAGCCTTTCAAAATGCCGACTTTTTCGTCACGACTAATTTCAGGTTTGGCCTGCACTGACTCAAAACGTTGCTGAACCCAACGTTTCTGGTCGGTATCAGTTATGTGCATGTACTCTGCGCCAATTGAGCCACAGTAAGTACGGTTGAGGGATTTAAACAACTCCCCCAATGTCATACTGTCTTTACCTATTGCATAGGAACCAACATTATAAACCGTGTCAAAATTGCTTTCTGAAAGCGTGTGATGGGATAACTCCAAATCACGCACTCTTTCCTGTTTCCACAACCCCAGCGGGTCAAGATTGGCATGCTGATGTCCACGGAAGCGATACGCGTTAATCAATTGAAGAACTTTAACCTGTTTCTCGTCGCCACCAGATTGAGCTGCGGGCACGGAAGCAGGTGCTCTGCCAGCAGGACCTAGCGCGGCCAGGGTTCGGAATTGATCACGAATTTGTGAGTGATTGGATTCGAGCTCTACTCCGTCAACTTTTGGAAGTTTATCGAAAATAGCTCGCCATTCTGACGATACGCTTTGCGGATCATCAATATAAGCTTCATAGATTTCTTCTACATAAGCAGCGTTGCCACCAGCCATGTGGGAAGACTCCCACCATGCTTTCATCACGCTTTGTTGCATTGTTGTCCCTTGTTTAATGAAAGGCTCACAATCAGATATCGGCAATTTCACGATATCTCGTTATTTATTCTAGTAATATCCGAAGACACACATTTATTTTTAGTTAATATATTATCTGTTAACAAAAAAATAGCCACCCAATATTGGGTAGCTATTTAGCCGAATTCAAACTGCCTGACTTAAACACAAGCAGAATTAAAACTAAACAGCCCGTTGTAACAGCATCGACTTGATCTGACCAATTGCTTTGGTCGGATTCAAGCCTTTTGGACAAACACTAACGCAATTCATAATGCCATGGCATCTGAACACACTAAATGCATCATCCAAATCACTTAAACGCTCATCTGTCGCAGTATCACGACTATCAATTAAGAATCGATAAGCATGTAATAGTCCAGCAGGACCGATAAATTTGTCCGGGTTCCACCAAAATGAAGGACACGACGTTGAACAACACGCACACAAGATGCATTCGTACAAACCATCAAGCTTAGCCCGTTCCTCTGGCGATTGAAGGTGTTCTCTCGCGGGAGGTTGTTTATCATCATTGATCAAAAACGGTTTAATTTTTTCATACTGGGTGTAGAACTGGGTCATGTCGACCACCAGATCCCTTACCACAGGCAATCCAGGTAAGGGACGAATCACAATCTTGCCTTTACCTAGCGCTGATAACGGCGTGATACAAGCCAATCCATTTTTACCGTTCATATTCACACCGTCAGAACCACAGACTCCTTCGCGGCATGAACGTCGGAAAGACAAAGTGGGATCCTGTTCTTTCAAAGTCATGAGTGCGTCAAGCACCATCATGTCCTGGCCTTCATCCACTTCAAGCGTGTAATCTTGCATCCGTGGCGCGTTGTCCACATCCGGATTGTAACGATAGATTGAAAAAGATAATTGCATTTTCGTTACTCCTATTAATACGTACGAGCTTTAGGCGGAAAAGCTTCGCGAAGCTTAGGCGTCATGTTGACATCACGCTTGAGCATACTTTCATCTTCGGGACGATAAATCGAATGGCATAACCAGTTATCATCATCACGATCCGGGAAATCGAATCGGCTGTGTGCACCGCGACTCTCGGTTCTGAAGTTTGCGGCAACAGCTGTACTGTAGGCTGTTTCCATAAGGTTATCCAATTCGAGGCATTCGATACGCATGGTATTGAAGTCGCTGCTTTTGTCGTCAAGACGAGCATGTTGCAAACGTTCACGAATTTCGCCAAGTTCTTTGAGGCCTGTCGCCATAGCATCGCCTTCTCGGAATACCGAGAAGTTGAGTTGCATACACTGCTGAAGGTCTTTCTTGATTTGAACCGGGTCTTCACCCTTGCCAGCTTCAGAATTTTCCCAGCGGTTAAACCTTGCTAGTGATGCCTCAAGATCAGAATCTGATGCATCTCTTGCTTCAATATTGTCAACGGCTTCGCCAAGGTGTAAACCGGTTGCTCGACCAAATACAACCAAATCAAGCAGTGAGTTACCACCAAGTCGGTTGGCGCCGTGAACTGATACGCAAGCAATTTCACCACAAGCAAACAAACCTTTAATCGGGCTTTCATTTCCGTTTGCGTCAACTTGCAGAGCTTGGCCGTCTACATTGGTCGGCACACCACCCATCATATAATGACAGGTAGGTATAACAGGAATGGGTTCTTTCACCGGATCAACGTGAGCAAATGTGCGAGACAGTTCCAGAATACCTGGCAGACGTGATTCCAACACTTCCTTACCCAGATGATCCAGCTTCAATTTGCAATGTGGACCCCAAGGGCCATCACAGCCACGTCCTTCACGTATTTCAGTCATCATTGAACGAGCAACAACATCACGACCAGCAAGATCTTTGGCGTTAGGAGCGTAGCGTTCCATGAATCGCTCGCCATCTTTATTTAGAAGATAGCCCCCTTCACCACGACAACCTTCAGTAACCAGTGTTCCAGCCCCAGCTATACCAGTTGGATGGAATTGCCACATTTCCATATCCTGCATTGGAACACCTGCACGCAGTGCCATTCCAACGCCGTCTCCCGTATTAATGTGTGCATTGGTGGTGGATGCGTAAATCCGCCCCGCTCCGCCGGTTGCCAGCACAACTGCTTTGGACTTGAAGTAAACCACTTCACCGCTTTCGATATCAATAGCGGTACAACCCACTACATCGCCATCCTGATTTTTGACTAAATCAAGGGCATACCATTCGCTGAATACTTTGGTTTTATTTTTCACGTTTTGCTGATAAAGCAAATGCAGTAGTGCGTGTCCTGTGCGGTCAGCCGCCGCCGCTGTGCGTGCGCCTTGCTCACCACCGAAATTCTTGGATTGTCCACCAAATGGGCGCTGGTAAATTTTGCCGTTTTCAAAACGCGAAAATGGCAGGCCCATATTCTCCATCTCGATAATGGCTTCAGGACCTGTCTTACACATATACTCAATGGCATCCTGGTCGCCGATGTAATCTGACCCTTTAACAGTGTCGTACATGTGCCATTCCCAGTTATCTTCGTGGGAATTACCCAAGGCTACTGTTATACCACCTTGTGCGGAAACAGTATGAGAGCGGGTAGGAAATACTTTAGATAGAAGAGCGCAGGATTTTCCTGACTCTGAAATTTGTAGCGCAGCTCGCATACCTGCACCACCTGCACCGATGACTACTGCATCAAATTCATGAACTGGAATACTCACTTAAACACCCCACAAAACAAACAAGCCGATAGCGGCATAAACAAACGCAACAATGTTAAGTAAATATTGCAAAGTCGCTCGCAAGGCCGCTGGTTTAACGTAATCTGTAAGCACCTGCCAAAGACCTATACGTACATGCATCATGATGGAGATCAATGTTGCAGCAGTGAATACTTTCATCGCCAGACCAGAAAACAATTCTCGCCACACTTCGAAAGTGATGGATGGCGTGGATATAAAAAACCACGTCATATACACGGAAAACAGGGTTATGATTAACGCAGTTGCTCTGAGTGTGACGTAATCTTGTACACCATCTCGTTTCAAGCTTGCTTGATTAGTTACCATATTGCTACTCCTGTCAGAACCGTCAGTATCAGCCAAATGACAATACTTGCTTTTGCACTGGCATTGCCTGAGTCAAGTTCTTCCCAGTAGCCCATGTCCATGATGACGTGCCGTATACCGACTACCATATGAAAGATCAAAAGCGATACAGTTCCTATCGCTATTATTTTTCCGAAAACGCCTCCCAAGATGTCTTGGACCATCATAAAGTCTTCTGCTGACTGGAGGGCCGTTGCCCACGCCCAGATAACGAAAACCATGCCCACAAACATGCCCACACCAGAAACTCGGTGCAAGATAGACACAATTGCAGTAGGAGGAAAACTAATCGTATTGAGTTGTAGATTTACTGGTCTTTGCTTTTTCACGATTTGTTGCCTGTAATAACCGTAGGGTTTTAATCATATTCGTCATTGACTGAGTATTGCACTTAGACAAAGGTATTACGAATAAACTGGTTTTTAAGTGTTTTATAATTTAGGCAGTTAAATCTTTGTAAAGGAATTGTTGATTATTTTACAAGTGCTTAAACACCATCCATTATTAGCTGCAAAGTATATCCAGCGTTTTACCTAATTACAATTTTTGTTCTTTATTAATGAGTTAAGAATAAAATGAAATAATATTTGTTTCATTTGCGTCTGAACTAAATTGGATTAAATTAACTATAAATAGAATAGATATTAGACATAAATGCATTTAAATTGACTTGAAGTCACTTTATCAGTACAAATACGCACACTTTTTTCCCAGTGATTTATAGTTGTATAAATTACCATCTACGGAACCAATCTGAGGAGAGCAGCTTATGGCAGATCAGAAAGCCATCTTGAAAGCCGGTGATAAAGAAGTCGAATTACCTATATTGTCGGGTACGGCAGGACACGATGTAATTGATATCCGCACTCTGGGTGCAAATGGATACTTCACATATGATCCTGGCTTTATGGCTACTGGTTCATGCGAATCATCCATCACCTTTATCGATGGAGCAAAAGGTATTCTTCTTCACCGTGGCTACTCTATTGAAGAGCTTGCCCGTGACGCTGACTACATTGAAGTAGTGTACATGCTACTTCATGATAAGACGCCTAATTCTGAAGAGTATAAAGAATTTAAACAAACTATTACCATGCATACTTTGGTGCACGACCAAATCCCGAACTTTTTCCGGGGCTTCCGTCGCGACGCGCACCCAATGGCAATGTTGTGTGGAACAGTTGGTGCGTTGGCTTCTTTTTACCACGATGATCTGGACATCACTGATCCTGATCAACGTCTACGTAGCGCATATCGACTCGTTGCAAAAATGCCGACTCTGGTAGCCATGTGTTACAAATACAATATCGGACAACCCTTTGTATTCCCTAAAAATTCATTAAGCTACGCCGAAAACTTCCTGAATATGATGTTTTCTGTCCCTGCCGAAGACTACTACATCAGTCCAGCAGTCGCCCGCGCGATGGATAGAATTTTTATTCTTCATGCTGACCATGAACAAAATGCTTCGACCTCAACAGTTCGTCTGGCAGGTTCATCTGGCGCAAACCCTTATGCATGTATTGCAGCCGGTGTTGCCTCTTTGTGGGGCCCTGCGCACGGTGGAGCAAACGAAGCTTGTTTGAATATGCTGGAAGAAATCGGGAGTGTTGACCGCATACCAGAATTCATCGCTAAAGCTAAAGACAAAAACGACCCATTCCGTTTAATGGGCTTTGGGCACAGGGTTTATAAAAACTTTGACCCACGAGCAACTGTGATGCGTGAAAGCTGTCACGAAGTGCTTGCTGAATTGAAAATTGATGATCCTTTGCTGAACGTTGCCATGGAACTGGAAAAAATCGCCTTGAGCGACCCATACTTTGCCGAGAAGAAGTTATTCCCTAACGTTGATTTCTATTCAGGTATCATTTTGAAGGCCATTGGTATTCCAACCAACATGTTTACCTGTATTTTTGCCCTGGCAAGAACAGTAGGTTGGGTTTCACATTGGCACGAAATGTTGAGCCAGAAAGGTCAGAAAATCGGCCGTCCACGTCAACTCTACACTGGACATGCACAGAGACCTTACAACAAGATCGAAAAATAGAGTTATTCAGTATAAAAATAGCGCCACTACGGCGCTATTTTTTTGTCTGTTCAAAAGGGAAGATATTACTATGAATCTGCACGCCAAAATGCTTGGATATGCTGGACTTTTGCCGTTTATTGGGATGCCGCTATTAATTTCAATGGAATATTTAACAGTGTTCCAGGGAACCTTATATTTCTGTCAATACAGCGCCATCATTTTATCATTTTTCGGCGGGTTACACTGGTTTGACGCCTTGCAGAACAATCGTCATTCACATCAAATTTATGTGGCTATGTTACCAAGCATTGTTGCTTGGTTTTGTTTAGCTTTTTTGTCACCCGGACTGACAATCACAATTCTGGCCATCAGTTATGTATTAATGCTGATCTACGATCTCAGATACTTAGATATGCCTGAAGGCTACAATAAACTGCGCATAAAACTGAGCACTTTAGTGCTGATTTGCCATGGAATAAGTTATTTTCTATATGTATAAAAAAGGAGCATTACTGCTCCTTCCTAAATCATACTTTAATCAATTACTGCCTGATTAACGCTAACAAATCACTGGTTTTCTGCTCCATCAACGAAATATTTCCTCTTGATTCAACATTCAGTCTTATCACAGGTTCAGTATTTGATTTTCGGAGATTAAATCGCCAGTTTTCAAACGCAATACCGATGCCATCAGTGTAATCCACTTCTAAGGCTTCAGGCTTGTATGTTTTCAATACTCTTTCGATTGCAGCATCGGGGTCCTCTAAGAGGCTATTAATTTCGCCGGATGATGGAAACGCAGCAATGCGCTCCTTCACAAGCATGGATAGCGGTTTGTTCTTAGTGCAAAGTAATTCGGCCACCAACAACCAAGGGATCATGCCCGAATCACAATAAGCGAAATCCCTGAAATAATGATGCGCACTCATTTCACCGCCATAAACTGCATCGTCAGCACGCATTCTCTCTTTAATGAATGCATGACCTGTTTTACTCATGATTGGCACGCCACCGGCGGTTTTTACAATATCTTCCGTGTTCCAATAGACTCTGGGATCAAAAATTATTTTTGCCCCGGTATCCTTATCAAGAAATGCCTGTGCTAACAAACCAACAATGTAATAACCTTCGACAAAATCACCATTTTCGTCAAACAGGAAACAGCGATCGAAGTCACCATCCCAGGCAATTCCCATATCAGCCTTATTGGCCTTTACAGCGTTTGCGGTGTCTGCCCTGCTTTCAGGTAACAAGGGGTTTGGGATGCCATTTGGAAAACGGCCGTCAGGTTGATGATGCACTTTAATAAAATCAACCGGAATATTGTTCAATTTTAATGCACTTTCGATGGCGTCAAGGGCCTTTCCAGCTGCGCCATTGCCTGCATTAACTACCAACTTCAAGGGAGTAATATTACTAGGTTCGATATAACCAAGCATATGCTCCACATAAGCTTGCATAACAGACTTTTCAAAGTAGCTTTCGGTCGTATTCAGACGTGATTTCTGAACACTACCATTTCCAGCAATAAACGCTTCTTCGCTTGCTAACTCCCCTGAGTAGAAAGCAAGTCGCTCAGAAACCAGTTCAGCAGAGTAACTTTCCGCTATTTCCTGAATCGCAAATAGTCCAGTATCGCCACTGATAGGTTTAGAATCAGACTTAACTAATTTCATACCATTGTAATCAATAGGATTATGACTGGCGGTCACTTCGATTCCACCATCTACCTGTAAATACTTAGTCGCAAAGTAAATCTCTTCTGTACCTGTCATGCCTAAGTCACTAACCACGGCACCACCATCTATCAGGCCTGCGGCAAGTGCTAGCTTTAGCGGCTCGGAAGTTAATCGAACATCACCTCCAACTACCACAGTTTTGGCGTGCAAAAATTCAGAAAAAGCACGACCTATACGATAAGCAACTTGCTCGTCCAATTGTTCGATTAACTTGCCCCGAATATCGTAGGCCTTAAAACAACTAATTTTCATCCTGTTCCTATTTCGCTTCTACACGACCATAACGGTCTGAAAATCTGACAATATCATCTTCACCCAAATAGCTTCCAGATTGGACCTCGATTAACTCGAGTGGCACTTTCCCGGGATTCTCCAGAGCGTGCACAACACCGATGGGAATATAAGTGGATTCATTCTCGGTGAGTAACAATTCCTTCTCACCATTCGTCACTTTTGCGGTACCTGAAACGACTATCCAGTGCTCAGCTCTATGGTGATGCATTTGCACGGATAACTTTTCTCCGGGCTTCACTGTGATGCGTTTGACCTGAAACCTCTCTCCATTATCGATTGAGTCGTAACTGCCCCAAGGCCTGAATACTTCACGGTGAAATTCAAATTCCGGGCGATGTTCGGCTTTTAATTTATTGACTATATGCTTGATATCCTGAACTTTTTCTTTGTCAGCTACTAATATTGCATCTTTAGTCTCAACCACCACAATGTTTTCAATTCCCACTGCAGCAATTAACCGTTGCTCTGAATTGATATAACTGTTTTTAACCCCATGCAACATGGTATCGCCAACTAATACATTGTTGTCTTTGTCTTTGTTTTCTGATGTTTCCCACAACGAAGACCAGCTACCAACGTCATTCCAACCTGCGTCCAGGGGCACCATTGCCGCATCACTGGTCTTTTCCATAACGGCATAATCAATCGAGTCATCAGGACAGGTCTCAAATACTTCGCCACTTACCCTTACAAAATCCAAATCAGGCGATTCAGTTGCAATAGCGGCTTTACATACTTTCACCATTTCCGGTGCAAATTTCTCAAGCTCTTCGAGATAACGGCTCGCTTTAAACATAAACATACCACTGTTCCAGTAGTACTCTCCGTTAGCGATATATTGTTTAGCTGTTTCCTCATTAGGTTTTTCAACAAATTGTGAAACAGAAAACGCCGTTTCCGCCTGATTAAGCTGTTCACCTCTGCGGATATAGCCGTAACCAGTATGTGGGCTGTCCGGTACTATACCGAACGTCACCAGTTTTCCGTCATCAGCCATAATTTGTGCATGTGTAATCGCTTTGTGAAATGCTTGCTTGTCAGCGATTAGATGGTCGGCTGCCAATACGAGTAATACAGGGTCATCACCATTTTGCGTTGCATGCAATGCGGCCAGCGCAATTGCTGGTGCAGTATTTCTGCCCATTGGTTCAAGCAGAATCCCGCCGTGCTGAATATCTTGCTGCCTTAATTGTTCTGCTACCAAAAAACGATGAGCATCATTGCAAATAACGATGGCAGGTTCAGAGTCCACTCCGTCCAGACGTCCGATCGTGTTTTGCAACATGGTAAGTTCTGATGTGAGCGACAAAAACTGTTTCGGCAAGGCAGCGCGTGACTTAGGCCATAAACGACTACCGGTACCGCCGGCAAGAACAACAGGTTTCATACTTCTTTCCTTATTTAAGCAAATGTCTACAAAGTCATGTAATGACTCATTGAGCAGCAATGCGGCATGGTAGTCAAGCTAGCGGAAAGATTCAATCTATCAGGGTGACATTCTGCAAATTTAATACGGAACCTCAGATTAAAAACCCCGCATTGATACTAACCTCACCCTTCAAACTTTACTGCAAGTGGTCCCGTTCATGGGGCTCATTAAAATTTAAATCAGGACCGGCGGGAATGACTTGAGTAGGGTTAATCATAGTATGACTAAAATAATAGTGTCGTTTGATGTGGTCCATATTTACCGTCTCTGCCACGCCAGGGACTTGGTATAGTTCTCGTACATAAGCGGATATATTTGGATAATCTGCGATTCTGCGTAAATTACATTTAAAGTGACCTACATACACGGCATCAAATCTGATCAGCGTGGTAAATAATCGCCAGTCAGCTTCAGTTAGTGTTGATCCCACCAGATAGCGATTATGAGATAAAATAGTTTCAACCTTATCTAAAGCTGAAAATAAATTTGTGACTGCCTCTTCGTAGGCTTCCTGTTGGGTGGCAAAACCTGCTTTATACACGCCATTATTTATATTGTGATAAACGAAATCATTAATTTCATCGATTTTTTCGCGTATAGCTTCAGGATAAAAATCCTGTTGATTCCCGGTAAGCTGATTAAATTCAAAATTAAAGGTCCGTATTAATTCCGCAGATTCATTGTTAACGATGACTTGCTCTTGTTTGTCCCACAGCACAGGTACTGTAACTCTGGTACTTGCTTGGCTATTGTCTTTCGTATAGATCTGATGCATAAATTCGGCATCATACAAATTATCACCCGTAGCCCCAGGGTATTGGCCAAACTCCCAACCATTGCTCAGCATATCAGGGGATACGACAGACACGCTTATATGGCTCTCCAGCCCTTTTAATTTTCTGAATATAAGGGTCCTGTGCGCCCAAGGACATGCGAGTGAAACATATAGATGATAGCGACCTGACTCCGGGGCAAAACGTGCACCTAGCTCAGAGCTGATGGTCGATCGGTATTGAGATTCCTGACGCTTGAACTTACCGTCACTGGATTTAGTGTCATACCATTGATCCACCCACTTGCCGTCTACTAATAAACCCATAGTGCCTCCAAACTAAAGAAGTATAGTAAAGCACCCAAGAGAGCTATATAAAACTGCAAAAAATCACGCTAATCGTTCTAATTAGTCGAACGTTATATGAGCCAGGCAAATACGACCTCCCCCTGGTTTTTATGCTTTTTCCCATGAACAGCATAATCTAACGAAGGCTAACCGATTTTGGCTTGTAATTTTTCTATTATCGCTTTCGCAATAGGAATGGCAGATGTGGCGGCAGGCGATGGCGCATTACCCACATGCAAACTATTGTCTGTATCGACAAATTTGAAATCGTGAATCAGTTCACCATCCGAGCTGACAGCTTGAGCTCGAATTCCACAAGGATATGGCTGCAGATCCTCTAGCTTAATTTGTGGGCAATACTTTCTCACCAATTTAAGATAACCGCTCTTTGATAGTGAATTTTTAAGTTCAGAACAGGCACTTTTCTTATGTTGCCAAATAACCTTCCAGAACCCTTTGTATTTAACCAGCTCCTTAGTGTCCGCCAAGCTCATTTGCATTTTTTGATAACCTTCTCTGGCCAGTGCTAATACGGCATTGGGTCCTACCGTCACTGAACCATCAATCATGCGAGTAAGATGGACGCCAAGAAACGGCATATTGGGATCAGGAACCGGGTAGATAAGGTGGTTCACTATGTGATTGTGATGAGATGCCAGCCGGTAATACTCACCTTTGAAAGGAACAATCTGGAAATCGGGTTTAAGCCCCATCATTTTAATTATTCTGTCGGACATTAATCCGCCGCAATTAACCATAAAACCTGTAACGTATTCAGTGCTTTGGGTCGTAAGTTTCAGCCCCTTTGACAATTGTTCGATTGCGCTCACCTCTTGATTAAAAATCACCTGTCCTCCTAGTTGCTGAAATATCTCCAGCATTCTTTCAGTGATTTTCGTGTAATTAGTTATTCCCGTATCCCGAACTAACATTGCATCTGTACCACAAATATTTGGTTCAATTTTCTTTAATGCAGCTGCACTGACACGTTCGATGTCGAGTTCATTTTCTTGGCTACGAATAAATAAATCATGCAGTCGCCTTTCCTCGTCTGCATTAGTGGCAACAATTAACTTTCCGCATTGCAGAAAGGGCAACTCATGCTCCTGGCAGAAGTCAATGGTTGCCCTTAAACCAGCAATACAATATTGAGACTTGAGGCTTCCTGGAGGGTAATAAACACCTGCGTGAATTACTCCTGAATTTCGACCAGTTTGATGCAAGGCAGCTTTAGACCCTTTTTCAAGCAAAATAATCTTTCTATTTGGAAACATCAATTGTGACTGCCAGGCAGTGGCAGCGCCGACAATTCCGCCTCCTACAATGACGATGTCATATGCATCTTTCAATTAATTTACCCCATAAGTTGAAATTCAATGGTTTTGACCTGATATACTGCATTTTGTTTTATCCAGTAGACCTTGTGGACGACAATGAGTCAATTTGAACAACGCTTTGGCGGGACCAACCGACTATATGGTAACCAGCAGACGCAGCTTTTGCGTGAAGCACATTTCTGTGTGATTGGAATTGGTGGCGTTGGTTCCTGGGTGGCTGAGTCGCTAGCTCGCACTGCAGTGGGTAAAATAACACTATTCGATCTCGACGATATTTGTGTGACAAATACTAATCGGCAGATTCATGCTATGCAGAATACAGTCGGGGTGGCTAAAGTCGAGGCCATGTCAGAACGTATCAGACTAATCAACCCTGATTGTCTGGTTACCTGCGTGGAAGACTTTGTTACTGAAGATAATGTTTCAGACATGATCTCCAATGAATTTGATTACGTTATTGAAGCAACTGACAGCGTCAAAGCAAAGGCAGCAATCGTCGCTCACTGCAAGCGTCAAAAAGTACCGGTGATTACCGTAGGTGGCGCTGGCGGCCAAATTGATCCTACTCAAATACAAATTAGCGACTTAAGCAAAACCATACAGGATCCCCTGGCTGCGAAATTGCGCTCTGAACTACGACGTTTTTACAATTTTAGCACCAACCCAAAACGCAGATTTGGCGTTGAGTGTGTATTTTCCACTGAACAACTAAAATATCCACAGCCAGACGGGTCAGTATGCAGCACAAAGAATCTTCAGGACGGCAGCGTGAAACTCGATTGTAATAATGGGTTTGGGGCTTCAGTTTCTGTCACAGCCACCTTCGGTTTCGTTGCTGCAGCAAGGGCAATTAATAAATTTATTCAACGCCGCTCAGGTTAGCTCATTTACCGGCAAGGCTTTTTGATACTTTTTCCGGAAATCATAAACCAAGGCAACGCCTAACCATATACCAAGTATTGACAGTACCAACCAGGTGCTTTCCGCAACCTGCATTATCTCCTCACTCATCAGGGCTGTCATAGTGATTAGTATCAGGTAATAAGGTAAATTGAGTATTCCAGCCAAGGCGACGACTTTGATGGGACGACGATTTGCACCTTGGGCAAACATAAAAAATGCAAGCGAATTCATGTGAATCATAGCGAGAAGCAAGTGTTTGAATTTAACACCGGATTTAACTTTTGGTGCAGAAGTAGTTTGACGACCGATAAAATAATTCAGTATTGATCCAAAAGTCGCGGCAGAGACCATTGCAATCGTCAGCATTGCAATATCCGACGCATCCGGTTTTGCTAATATTACTAGTACAACCGCAAAAAACTGACCTGGAAAATAGAACCCTACATACACGATGGATTCCAGAAAAATAATCAAGAAAATCAGCGCATAAAAGTAGTCACCGAAATCTTCACGCATTCCTTCAAGGAGCGTCAACCCAGGTGGAATAAGTCCGAAGTGGGTCAAAGTCGACATTAATGTTACAGCTAAAATTGCGGTGATAGGTAATGTTGATGCGTTTTTCATAAAAATTGTTCATAAGTATTTGTGATTGATACTGTTGGATGCATGGACTAGATCAGCTCACTGATTTCTGGTGGGAAATTAGATTGAAGTGCTCTTGTGTCCATCAGTATTTGCTTTATTTGGATGGCCGCACTAGCATGGTCCTTTGTTCTAAAAAATAGACATCTTTTCACTTATGTATCGCCCAAAAACAACCCTTGAACAATGGAGAATTCTACAGGCAGTAGTGGATCATGGTGGTTATGCTCATGCCGCAGAAAAATTGAATAAGAGCCAGTCTTCGCTTAATCATGCCGTTGCAAAGTTGCAAAATCAGTTAGGTGTACAGTTGCTTGAAGTTGTTGGTAGAAAAGCGCATTTGACAGGGCCTGGGGAGGTCATGCTAAGGCGCTCTCGACACCTGACGCAAAACGTCCAGGCGTTAGAAGAGCTTGCCTTCAATATCAACCAGGACTGGGAACCAGAAATTACATTGGTGGCCGACCTTGCCTATCCCAGAGAGTTGTTGTTTCCAGTCTTAAAAGCCTTTTATCCAGAGTCACGCGGAAGCAGATTACGTATTTTGGATTCAGTACTAACTGGCACAGAAGAAGCGATTACACAAGGTTCAGCAGATCTGGTTATTAGTCATGCGCTGCCAAAGGGGCACCTGGGAGAACCAATTGCCGCGTTCAATTTTATTCCAGTATGCCACCCTGAGCATAGGTTGGCACAAATTACAGGTGAGATCGATCCCAATGAGTTGTCCCAACACCTGCAAATTGTCATAAAAGACTCTTCGCCTTCACCAAACGAAAAACAAGGCTGGCTGCGCTCAGAATCGCGCTGGACTGTAAGCCAGTTTGATACTGCAATTGACCTTTTGTCGGAAGGATTAGGGTTTTGCTGGTTGCCCGAGCATAAGGTTAAAAATTTAACTTGTGAAGGTGAACTAGTTAAACTTAATATCAAAGGAAGCAGCTTTCGCAAACTCATTTCGTATCTGGTGCAACCGAAACCAGACGATATAGGCCCAGGCACAAAATTGCTTTATGATCTAATTTTAAGTAATCGACAAGTTGTTTGATCAACGATATGAATTGTCTGTCCATAAATTAAGGAAATTCCATGCAAATGAATCGTGAAGAACTGGCGCAGCTTATGGCTGACAGTGCTGAAAATGCAATCGAAACTACTAAAGATGAATTTCATTTAGAACTGGATGGCAGCCCGGAAAGTATTGCGCTGGTTGATGACGTAATACTGAGCTGGATTGAAAAATATAAAGATCAGGCTCTGGAAGACAATGCTGTGTTCACAATTTGCAATATTTATGGTGCCTATGTTGGAGAAATATTTCGCCATTTAGTTGGCGGCAATTGGCACTACGATGAAACCGATCCAGATGCGCCCTATGTGGTTTTGGAATACGCCGGAAAATCATATGCATTTGCAGGTATTTGCTACCAACGCCTAGTTAATGATAGCCAGATAAGTATTAAAAATTATTTTGACCAAGCTTTAGGAAATAATGCTCAATGAGCCTTTGAATCTAATTCAAACTTCCAATCCAGCAGCATAAAAGCCAGATGCTTGCTGGTAACCACCCAGTAAAGAATTAACAAATCCAACATGGCGGACACACCCAATGTCCATGAAAATGCCCATTGATGCTGGTTCGCCATGTATAACTGAAATATAAAGTCGACTATCAAAACCAAGATCAACACTGGTTTTATCAGCCCAAACAAGTGGTTCTTTTTATTCTTCCAAATTTTTTCTCTGAAGCCGCAGATTACAAATACCAAAAGACCTGCAAGACTGATCACCAAACCCACATACAGGTTTGATTTAACAGGATAAAAGAGTCCCAAGAGCGCGCTTTTATCTTGAACAAAGGTTAGCGAAGCAATTAAAACAAAGAGTGCCTTAGACACGTACAAAATGGTAACCCAAAGGCTTATCGGCGGTATTATCCGGCCAGCATTATCGTAGTACTTAAGCGGTAGTAATAGTTTATTAGCCAAAACAGATCACAGTAACCCAAATCTATGGTAGACAGTATTGTTACATTTGCTTTCGATGCCCATCCAACCTAACCCGATCTCTAGTTTTTCTGACCATCTTTTTGTATGGCTCTTTGCATGTCTGCCAACACATCGTCAAGATCTTCAAATGAGTCAGTCGAAACATAAATGCTCATGCTCGATCGCAAATTAACTTTATCCCCTGTTTCAGCGCTTAGGATCAAGTTTTGCAACGCCTTACTTATTCGTTCGAAAAAAGTCTTGGCAGTGCTCTCTTCAATATTAGTAAGACAGACCAGAAATTGATCTGAGGCAAGCCTACCAAGAATATCCTGCTCTCTCGTGACTTTCTTAAGTGTAGAGGAAACCCCCTGCAAAGCCAGATCAGCGGTAATATGCCCAAACTGAGAATTCACTTCTTTAAAGTTATCAAGATCAAAAAGTGCCAATGCATTGGTCTTACCGTCCGCAGGTTTACTGACCTTTTTAATTTGATTGATCGCTGTTCTTGTGTTGTTTAATCCTGTCAGGGGATCCGTGGATATTTTAGCGAGATAATTCCTGCGCAATACATAAATTATTGTTATAGAAACAAACAGGAAAACACCGGCTAACAAGGATATTGACCAGACTTTTTGATTTTCAGCTTCCTGCAAGCTGGTTTCAAGATCAATTATTTGGTTATGTAAATTTGCAACACCTAGTACTTTGCCAGATGCCTGCCAGACATTCGAACGGCGGGTAACTTCATTGTTATATGCTCGAAAAACCTTGAGCGCTTCTTCCTGGTTTCCAAGGAACATCTGAATTTCAACCTGAAGCTTCAAATAGTCTTTGTTTCGTCCAACTGTTCTCTGATAGCTCTCACTCGCTTTACTTTCCTCTTCAAGAAATGAACGCAAACAGGCTTTATTTTCTTCATGCAGGCATAATGCGCTTTGATACCAGCGGAAGAGTCCTTCATAAAAAGAATGATTAATCTGGTCAAGGAACACACGCCATTTAGACAGACTATCCCGTAAAGATTCGTAATCTTCTGTACGATAGTAGTAACCGGCCTCAGAAAAATGTACCCATACGTTTGTTAGAGGCGTATTCACCTCACTATTTTGTTTTTTAAGTTCAGAAATTGTTTGCTTAGCGCCATCAAAATCGCCACTTGCCATCTGGGATGTTATTGCACTGATTAGTGATGCCAACAGATTGCTGCTTTCATATACATCAAGGCCAAGTTCATAAGATTTCAAATATTGCTCGGCAGCAAGGACATGCTGACCGAGAGCACCATAGAGCAAGCCAATATTATTATGAATGTGTGCAATAGCGCCTCTATCGTCTTTGCGCGAATAGCGCTCCAACAACTCATACATTTTTCCAAGCTTGATACCATCGTTATTATCAGTCTGGTTACAACCTGCAATTATTCTTAGCTGGGCGCTCAATGAAATGTCATCGTATTTATCTTCAGAAATTGCTGCGGCCTGTCCGTAATAATCACAGCGCTTATTATCTTCCTGGACATCATAAATAAACCCAATTTGGTAAATTGCGCTTGCGAACGAATACGAACTTTTATCATAGGATGGTTGCTGAGTAAGTGATTCCAATACTCCCAAAGCTTCAGTGTATTTACCCATGCAAATCAGCCAATGAGTTTTTTCTGTTTGGAGTCGATAACGTTGGTTTTGCTGAATTTTCTGATCATTCAGGTAACTGTCTAACTGCGGTATAAATTCTTCACTTGGACAATCATAATTTTTTACCGCAATTTTGTTAATAAACTCTGCAACTTGTTCATTGGCAAGTAGCTCGGAAGAAAATACCAAGTTTATTGCCAGTACTAACACCAACGTTTTCAAAGACTTCAAAGTAGCTCCAAATTTATTTTTATTTTACCGTCTACGGCGTAGAACAACATAGATGTTTTGGACCAGCGTTTAATCATACAAATAATATAGCTGGGCAACTAGAGTTAACACCAGATAATCATCAATATCTAAAAGATTGCTGTTTGGTTGCCTTTAATTTGTACAAAAAAGAGAAAATATCTGCTAATTCGCAAACTTTATCTTCAAATAACTGCAATTTAAATGCTTTACCAGTGTCTTCACTGCAACTTAAGGTATAATTCTCCCATTCAGATCAAAATTAACCACAAATGAATCGCAATGACAGTTAAGACATTTGATCCCAAAGGGACAACAACACTAGAAACGCCCATCAAAGTTTTAGGCGACGGAAAACAAAATTATTCAGGCAATAATGCCAAGATTGGTTTTGTCAGTTTAGGATGCCCCAAAAACCTGGTGGACTCTGAAAGGATTCTGACGCAACTGCGAACCGAAGGTTATGATGTTGTTCCAACCTATAAAGATGCTCAATTAGTTATCGTCAACACCTGTGGATTTATCGATAGTGCAGTGCAGGAATCACTGGATACTATCGGTGAGGCCTTGTCTGAAAATGGCAAAGTTATAGTAACAGGTTGTTTAGGAGTTAAAGAGGATGAAATTCGCGAAGTTCATCCTAATGTTCTGGCAATAACAGGGCCGCATGCTTACGAAACTGTCGTAGAACAAGTTCATGACCATTTACCCAAACCTGAGCATAATCCTTATCAGCATTTGGTTCCTGACCACGGTGTAAAACTCACACCAAGGCATTATGCCTATCTTAAGATCTCCGAAGGATGCAATCACAGATGTACCTTTTGCATTATCCCTTCCATGCGAGGAGACCTTGTCAGCCGCCCTATAGGGGAAGTCCTGGACGAAGCGCAACGACTCAAAAATGCTGGAGTCAAGGAGTTGTTGGTGATTTCGCAAGATACCAGTGCTTATGGCGTGGATGTAAAGCACCAAACTGGTTTCTGGAACGGTATGCCTGTAAAAACTGGAATGACTGAGTTATGCACCAAATTAGCTGATATGGGAATTTGGGTCAGGCTTCATTATGTCTACCCCTACCCTTCGGTGGATAAAGTTATTCCATTGATGCAAGATGGAAAAATCCTTCCCTACCTGGATATACCTTTTCAACATGCCAGTCCTCGCATTCTGAAATTGATGAAACGACCTGCGGCTGCAGAACGAACCTTAGAGCGGGTGAAAAAATGGCGCGAAATGTGCCCGGAATTGGTCATCAGATCAACTTTTATTGTAGGTTTCCCCGGCGAAACCGAAGAGGATTTTCAGATGCTTCTGGATTTTCTTGACCAGGCAAAACTAGATCGCGTGGGATGTTTTAAATATTCAGACGTTGACGGCGCTAAGGCAAATGATTTACCTGATCCCGTAAGTGAAGAGATCAAGCAACAACGCTTCGAACGATTTATGCAGAAACAGCAACAAATAAGCACTGACAAATTGCAAAGTCGTGTCGGTACCACCATACAGGTATTAATCGATGAAGTTGACGAAGAAGGCGCTATAGGCAGGAGTTATGCGGATGCGCCTGAAATAGATGGGCAGGTCTACCTAAATGGCGAAGTACAATTGTCTCCCGGCGACATGGTCACAGTTAAAATAGAACATGCTGATGAATATGACTTATGGGGAGTTAGTATTCCCACCAACTGATACGTGTTAATACAGGTGTCTGAATACTCAGGCACCTGTATAATCAGAAAGCGTAAATCACCCCTAAAAACCCGTCGAGAGCCGAGTTGCTATCGACAATTGGACTGTCCTTGATATCGCTACTTAGCGCTTGCCAACGCAGATTGGCAACCATCATCCAACGTTTGTTAAATTGATAGTAACCGCCCAATTTGATAGCAGGTTGAATAACACTACCGACTGAATAAGCAGCAAAGTCAGTGACATTTTCTTCCGCTGTGCTTACCCCGAAGTAATAGTCAGCATAGTTATCTGATAAATATTCAACCTCAGCACCAAGATTGACTACCCACTTGCGTTTAGCATGCATGAATAGAGGGCGCTCAATTGACAGAACAAATCGTTGTCCGTCATGCTTTCCGGAAATATCCGTTTCCAACGTACTTTCCAAAGTGCCGAATTTAAATGGGTGGCGATAACTGAGCCCCGCCATAAATGAAAAATCTCTGTCTTCAATGCCGGTTAATCTGTCGCTATCTTGGGTGTCCAATTCATTAGGTGCCAGATTCAGCGTGAGTGAGAAAGAAGGCTCGTTTCGTTGCAGCCCTGTTAACTTGTAGCTGAGAGAAGGACCTCGCCATGTCAACCTTTCCCCCTCATAAGTCACAATTGGGATCACCAACACCTCGGAATCCGCGCCTTTGTATGGGCTGCTAGGCACAATAGTTGCGACCCCAGCTGACCATTTTGCCAGAGCGCAGGACGAAAAAAGTAACAATGCAACCCCACTCAAAATTTTCATCAACTAACCTTGTAGTAATTTATCTGATATCAATTCAATACAATGAGAAAACAACATAGGATCACTGCTAAGTTTGTTAAGCGGCTGAATTTTGGAGGTATACCAAATAGTAATGATATCTGATCACTCAGGGGGCAGAAGCTCACTCTCCGGGCTTTCCAATTGCTTATCCGGTGCAATAATACCCGAGGGAGCGGACAGGCAATTAATCAGAGAGGTGAACCCTGTAAGTACCGTCTTCAGCAAGCAAAAGTATTTCATCCTAGCACCACTAATCCGTTTCACTGAACAAATATCGCTCATTACAGTTGAAGGGGCTGTTTCACCTGTAATCAGGAGAACAACTGCTCCCTATTATCACTCTTTTTCAATAAGATGATCGTCTATTCGTTTTGACGTCTGCACGCCCAGGGTTCTGAACTGCTCAACTTGTCTGACTAGGTTGCCTTTTCCGGTGGTGAGTTTGTTCATAGCCGCGTCATAATTTTTTTGCGTTGTTTCTACGGATTTTCCTATTTTTTCCATATCCACTATAAACCCATGAAATTTGTCGTAGAGTTTGCCTGCATTATTCGCAATTTTCTTGGCATTCTGATTCTGATATTCATACTGCCAGACATTGTTGATAGTTCTGAGCGCTACTAATAGATTAGTTGGACTAACAATCATTATATTGTTGTCCAAAGCCAGTTTGACTAACTCAGGGGCAGAATCAATAGCGAGTAAAAACGCAGACTCTATTGGCACAAACATTAAGATATAGTCCAAAGTCCGTATGCCGTTAAGTTCGTGGTAATCTTTCTTTCCTAGCTCCTTTATGTGGTTCCGAACAGAGGCAATGTGCTCTTGAAGATAAGTTTGTGCCAGTACTTTGTCTTCCTGTTCATTGAAAAAACGCTCATAGGCTGACAAGGACATCTTGGAGTCAATGACGATATCTTTTTCATTGGGTAAATGAACGACTACGTCTGGCTGGTAGAGTTTTCCGGCGTCATTCTTCAAGGAAACCTGAGTATTGTATTCGTGCCCGTCACGCAACCCGGATTCCTGCAACACTTTTTCCAGAACAATTTCACCCCAGTTTCCTTGCTGCTTATTGTCACCTTTTAACGCTCGGGTTAACGCAGCCGCTTCACTGGTTATTTGTTGGTTCAATTCCTTTAAACCCAAGATTTCGGTTTTTAACGATGCCCTCTCCTGCCCCTCTTTGACATATTGATCCGTTACCTGCTTTTTGAACCCTTCAATTTGTTCTTTCAAAGGTGATAGCAATGCATCCAATCCAGCTTTACTGGTTTGATTGAATTTTTCGTTCTTTTGCTCAAATATTTTATTAGCCAGATTTTCAAATTGAGACTGTAATCGTTGTTCCGCAGACTCCAACAACGCAATTTTTTCCTGATAAGATTTTTGTTCTTGCTCAAATTTAGCGGTTTGAGATTCGAATTGAGTACGTAGCAACGAGGCCTCTTCCAAGGTTTGTTGATAACGAGTCTGCCATTGCTGCTTTTCTTCTTTCAACGGAATGAGTTGTGCGGCTTGTTGACTTAATTCTCCTAGTCTTCGTTCTGAATCCAACTGATGCTCGCGCATGACTCTTAAATCGTCTTCAAATCGGTGTAATTGAGCAGCGGATTGAGCCAACTGTTCTCCCAGTGACTGTTCTTTTTGTTGAAAAGCCAAGTTTTGCTGCTCTATCACTTTAGTTGCAGACTGTTTTGTTAAAAAGAAAGCGATAAGCGCCCCGACTAGAAAAGCGCAGACGGACGCTGCTGCAACTAACAGGATAAAATTGGGATCATCAAAAGGCATAGTGGTCTTAATTGAAAAGGTTGCGATAGCAAAAATGACCGCCAATCAATGAGAATGGCAGTCACAGTGTTTATTTTTGCATGATACTGTCAAGTTCTTCTATTTTTGCTTTCCAGATGGCAGGGCCAGTTTTATGAGCATTTGCGCCAGTGCTGTCCACCGCGACTGTGACTGGCATATCTTCCACATCAAATTCGTAAATAGCTTCCATACCAAGATCTTCAAAAGCAACCACTCTGGATTTCTTAATTGCTTTGGACACCAGGTAGGCCGCTCCACCCACTGCCATCAAATAAACCGATTTGTGCTTGGCAATGCTATCGACAGTTGCCGGGCCCCGTTCAGCTTTACCAATCATTCCAATGAGTCCGGTCTGCTCCAGCATCATGTCGGTAAATTTGTCCATCCGTGTTGCGGTAGTCGGTCCAGCAGGTCCAACTACTTCGTCGCCTACTGCATCTACTGGGCCGACATAATATATAAAGCGATTAGTCAGATCGACCCCATCCGGCAGCCCGTCACCCGCATCTAACATGGTTTGAATACGTTTGTGAGCAGCATCCCGCCCGGTCAGCATTTTACCGGTTAAGAGTACAGTCTCGCCCACTTTCCAATCCTGAATGCTCTCTTTGGTCAGTTCATTCAAATTCACCCGTCTGGTGTTCTCGCCTACTTCCCAGGTTACTTCGGGCCAATCTTCCAGTTTAGGCGGAGTGAGTTCTGCAGGACCGGTTCCATCAAGATAAAAATGCGCGTGGCGAGTGGCTGCGCAGTTAGGTATCATGGCGATAGGTTTGGATGCAGCATGAGTCGGCACTGATTTGATTTTTACATCAACCACTGTGGTCAGCCCACCTAACCCCTGAGCACCAATACCAAGATTGTTGACTTTCTCAAAGATATCCAGACGTAACTTTTCTTCGGTGGTCTCAGCACCTCTTTCCATAAGTTCCTGTATATCCACAGGATCCATCAGGCTTTCTTTCGCCAACACTGCCGCTTTTTCAGCAGTTCCACCTATCCCTATTCCCAACATGCCAGGTGGACACCATCCTGCACCCATAGTGGGCAAGGTTTTGACCACCCATTCAGCAATATCATCGCTGGGGTTCAACATCACCATCTTAGATTTGTTTTCAGAACCACCACCTTTTGCTGCAATCATCACCTCTATCTTGTCGCCTGCAACAGTATCGATATGAACTACTGCGGGAGTATTATCTTTAGTGTTTATTCGCGCGCCGGCTGGGTCAGACACAATTGACGCACGTAAAGGATTGTCCTTGTTGTTGTATGCTCTTCTCGTTCCCTCATCGACCATTTCCTGCACAGTTAAGTCCGTTTTGTCCCACTGAACCCCCATGCCAATTTTAACAAAACAGGTCACTATTCCCGTATCCTGGCAAAGTGGTCTGTGGCCTTCCGCTGACATACGCGAATTAATCAATATTTGCGCCATCGCATCTTTTGCCGCTTGGCTTTGCTCTCTGTTGTAGGCTTCTTCAACAGCCTTTACATAGTCCAAAGGGTGGTAATAAGAAATAAATTGGAGCGAATCTTCTATGCTATCGATGAAATCCTGTTGTCGGATAATTGCCATATTAGCCTCATTATGTAGGGACGATAAAAAACGAATTTTTGTTTTACTTGTCGTTAGCTTATGCACAATATGATAACCTGCTCAGGCAAATTGCTCCACGGCAAAACACATTCATTTTCGGATAAATTTTTAACATCAGAATGCAAAAAGCGCTCACCCGTTTGCGGGTAAACACATTATCGATCCCGACTGACACAGATATCGTGACGGTATTCCGACATTACGCCCCATTTCCCTGGTCGATGTTGCTGGACTCTGCAAACAGTCAACACGCCGATGCACGATTTGACATCATTGTGGCTAATCCAATCCACTCAGTTACGTGTCAGGATGAGATAACGGTCATCCGTGATCATCTTAACAATAGTACAAAAGCAGTTGATGACGATCCCATAAAAGTACTAGAGGACCTTTACGCGGATTTTATTTCCGGCGAACAGCTAGTAGATGAAAAGTTTGCTGAATTGCCTTTTAAAGCAGGATTACTCGGCTATTTTGGTTATGATCTTTGCAGAAGATTTGAAAAATTTGAACAGGCTCCAAAGGGTTCCTATTCCTCTCCTGATATGGCTGTCGGGCTTTATTCGTGGTCAATAATCAAAGACAATCAGTCAGGCCAGTTTTATCTTTGCTATCTGGATGGAGTTGACAACCCTCCGCCTATGGAGGCTGAGTTGTTATCTATTCTGGACGAGAGTGAAGATGTTCATTCATTCAAGCTTGAAACGGATTGGCATTCCAATATGAAGCAGCAGGATTATTTCAATAAAGTAGCCAAAATTCATGACTACCTGGTTGCCGGAGACTGTTATCAGGTCAATCTTGCACAACGGTTCAGTGCACAATTTTCAGGTTCCCCCTGGCAAGCATACCTGCGCTTAAGACAATCAAACAAGGCTCCTTTTTCTGCCTTTATTCAGTTAACTGAAAGCACTTATATGAGCATATCACCTGAGCGTTTCGTCTCAGTGAAAGAACGTATTGTGGAGTCTAAACCTATCAAGGGAACCCGGCCACGAAGTGACAATGCAATTATTGATAGTGCACTCAAGGACGAATTGTTGAATTCGGAAAAAGATAAAGCTGAAAACCTGATGATTGCAGATTTGTTGCGAAACGACATGAGTAAAAGCTGTGAACCAGGTAGCATTAATGTTCCGGCTCTTTTCTATATAGAAAGTTTCGCTGCAGTACATCACCTGGTCACCACAATTCGGGGAAAGCTTAATCCTGTAGCTAGTCCGTTATCTCTGCTGCGGAATGCGTTTCCAGGCGGCTCAATTACCGGCGCACCCAAGATACGGGCAATGCAAATCATCGACGAATTGGAACCGGATAAACGAAATATATATTGCGGTTCGATTGGTTATATTGGAATAGACGGTAATATGGACACCAACATTTGTATTCGCACACTTCTATGTGAAAACAATAATGTATATTGCTGGGCAGGCGGTGGGATTGTGGTTGATTCAAATGCGGAATCTGAATATCAGGAATCTTTGGACAAAGTGTCCAAAATCCTGCCCGTATTGAGTATGCCTGATGACTAAGGATGATTTTCTCGATCGCTTCCATCATGCAAAAATGGTCTTGCCTGAAGCCGACTATCCATTGCGAGCACCTGGTAAACCTGCGGCGGTTTTACTACCGATAATCGAACGTCAGGAAGAACTTACGGTACTTTTCACGCAGCGGGCTGCACACTTAAAACATCATGCAGGACAGGTGAGTTTCCCCGGTGGTAAAAAGGAATCGGAAGATAATGATTTACTTGCCACCGCCCTTCGTGAGACACAGGAAGAGATTGGTCTCGATGCGCGGCACATAAAGGTTGTTGGTAATCTTCCCATATACAGAACAGTCAGTAAGTTTGAGGTCGTTCCTTACATAGCCCTTGTTTCGCCCACCTTCGAACTAAAGCTCGATAAAAATGAAGTGGCAGAAGTATTTGAAGTTCCCCTCTCGTATCTAATGGATCAAAACAACCATCTTATTCATTGGGTGGAGCGCAAAAGGCAGCGACATCCAATTTACTTTATTCCCTGGCAAAACAAGAATATCTGGGGGGCAACTGCCGCATTTGTTCGACACCTTTCCAATCATTTCGCGACGTAAAGGTTAAACAATCTGACAAGTAATGATATATCTATCAACTATTCTTTACATCGGATTAACAAATTTAATCCGTAAGATTAGTTTAATCTAGTTGCTCTGCAGAATACATTTACGCATAGTCCGTTAATCTATCGCTTTTGAGGTTGTTCCATATGATGATCAGTGTTTTCGACATGTTTAGTGTTGGTATAGGGCCGTCTAGTTCACACACAGTAGGTCCAATGCGGGCAGCCAATGAATTTTGTCGCATGTTGGAACATGAAAACATTTTTGATCAGGTCTCAGGTGTCCAGGTGGAATTGTTCGGTTCTCTGGGTCAGACGGGTAAAGGTCACGGGAGCGGCAAAGCTGTGATACTCGGGCTATGTGGCGAGGAGCCTGAGTCCGTGGACGTCAGAAAAGTTGACCAAATGCTACAGGATGTAGAAAAGTCTGAATCATTGATGTTGAACGGCAAACTTAACGTTGAATTTCCCAAAGGCGGAGCAATCATTTTCCACCGTCGAAAATCACTGCCGCTGCATGCAAATGGCATGACTTTTCATGCTCAGCTGGCTGATAATTCGAAGATTTCCCAATCTTATTATTCTATAGGTGGTGGGTTTATCGTCAAAGAACAGGAGTTTGGAGACAGCCAAATTCAAGCCATCGCTGAAGCAGAACGCCCAATTAAATTCCCATTTTCAAGCGCTGCAAGTTTGTTGGAACAATGCAAAAACAACGGCCTCAGTATCAGCGCATTAATGATGGAAAATGAATCCAGTTTGGTTCCCAAATCAGAGGTAAGGGAACAACTGTGGCATATCTGGGAAGTCATGTTGGAGTCCGTTCAAAACGGCATCGAAAGTGAAGGAATTCTGCCTGGGGGGCTCAAAGTCACAAGGCGGGCACCTAGTTTGCACAGACGACTGCAAAGTGAACAAACAGCCGACCCAATGCAGGCGATGGACTGGGTTAATCTCTTTGCTTTGGCGGTTAATGAAGAGAATGCAGCCGGTGGCAGAGTAGTCACTGCTCCTACAAATGGTGCAGCTGGTATTATCCCTGCGGTTTTATGTTATTTTGACAAGTTTGTTCGACCGGTAGATAAGGACATAGTCTGCCGATACCTTCTTACGGCTGCAGCTATAGGTATTTTATACAAGAAAAACGCCTCAATATCCGGTGCTGAAGTAGGTTGCCAGGGAGAAGTGGGCGTAGCCTGTTCAATGGCGGCGGGAGCCCTGACAGAAATCATCGGAGGCAGCGTAGATGCCGTCGAAAATGCAGCAGAAATCGGCATGGAACATAATCTCGGATTAACTTGTGACCCGGTTGGTGGACTGGTACAGGTTCCTTGTATTGAACGAAATGCCATGGGTGCAATAAAGGCAATCAATGCTTCTCGCTTAGCCTTACGAGGAAGCGGCCAGCATAAAGTGTCTTTAGACAAAGTGATTAAAACAATGTGGGACACTGGCAATGATATGAAATCTAAATATAAAGAAACCGCACGAGGCGGTTTGGCAGTGAATATTATTGAGTGCTAATTACCAGGCAACAGGTCAAACAAAATTGTTTGGCCTGTATTCTATTTTACCGGCAATGTCAGACCTTTAAACATCTTCTCCACTTCGTCGTTATTCTTCTGCATCATGGCGCGCTCCACCACGTCTTTCGTTAAGTGCGGTGCAAAACGCTCAATAAAATCGTACATGTAACTGCGCAGAAAAGATCCTTTACGAAACCCGATTTTTGTCGTGCTGTATTCGAATAAGTGGCTGGCGTCTATTTTAACCAAATCGCCGTCTAGTTTCTCATCAATTGCCATAGATGCAATCACACCGATGCCAACACCCAGCCGCACGTATGTTTTTATCACATCAGCATCAGTGGCGGTGAAAACAATTTTCGGTTCAAGTCCTGCCCGATTAAAGGCTTGGTCCAATTCAGAACGGCCTGTAAAACCAAACACATAAGTTACCAGAGGAAAATCCGCAATGTCGTCAATACTGATTGATGTCTTCTTCGCCAATACATGATCTTTATTCACGATAATGCTGCGATTCCAGTGATAACAAGGCAACATCACCAAATCATTATATAAATGCAATGCTTCAGTCGCGATAGCAAAATCAGCTTCACCCTTGGCAGCCAAATCACTGATCTGAGAAGGCGTGCCCTGATGCATATGTAAAGATACTTTAGGGTATTTGGTCATAAAGCCTTTGATAACCTCTGGCAAGGCGTAACGGGCCTGAGTATGAGTAGTGGCAATATTGAGTTTTCCCTGATCAGGCAAGGTATGTTCCCTAGCCACTGCCTTAATGCTTTCAACTTTCGCTAAAATCTCACGGGAGATGTTGATAACATCCTGTCCAGCATCTGTTACATGTGTGAGATGTTTTCCACTACGACCGAAAATCTGAACTCCGAGCTCATCCTCCAACATTCGTACTTGTTTGCTGATCCCTGGCTGGGAGGTATAGAGGTTTTCGGCGGTGGCCGAGACATTGAGATTATTGTTTAACACCTCAACGATATAACGCAACTGTTGTAATTTCATGGCAAATGCCTAAATGACCATATGATTTAATTTTATATACTAAAAATATATATACTGATGAGGAGATTAATGCCATTAAAAAATCGAAAAACAGGCATATTTTTCAATAGAAGGGACAATTTTTGGTAAATACCTGTTAATTAAAGGATACTGTGTGCGAAATATGCGACTAACAAATATTATTTGAGCGATAAAACAACTATGACTGATAAGCGTCATCTTATTGATTTCTCGACCGTATTGGCTGCCGCAGTGCATGACATGAAAAACTCACTTTGTTTGTTGCGTCAAACGATAGAAGATTTAACCAAAGCTATGCCTACAGGTAACGCAGAAGCGAACGAACATTTAGCCACTGCACACTATGAAGCTGCCAGACTAAACACCGGGTTAGTACAACTTTTGTCTTTATATAGGGCGGAAATGGAAAACCTGCCGATAAACGTAGATGAATGCTTTGTTGAAGACATTGTTGAGGAACTGAAAGCCAACAACAAAAACTATATTTTGCATAAGAAAATGCATCTGGAAGTGGAGCTGCAAGACGATATAAACTGGTACCTTGATTCCGATTTGATTCATTTGTTACTGAACGACATGTTGGTCAATGCAACACGTTATAGCAAAAGTAAAATTTTACTTAGGGTTAGAAAACAAAGCGGCTTTCTTATTTTTCAAATTGAAGATGATGGACCAGGTTACCCGGATAGCATGTTGAAAGCGACAGTCATCGATATTCAGGACTTTGATATTAGTCAGGGGCGTACTGGACTTGGATTGTTTTTTGCCAGATTAATAGCAGAAGCACATTCCAACGGGGATAATCGAGGAAGCATTTCTTTATCAAACGGGGGAATTTTAGGTGGCAGTGTGTTCACACTTAAATTACCCTAGCAGGCTAACTTGCAAAGGCTACTGACAAGAAGTAACTGGAAAAATAACAAGTATGATATTTACCATAGTCATTATTTTGATCGTTTTTTTAATTGTTGTTGCTATCGTAGTGAATGCACTGCAGCAACACAAGGATAAGGTTGAAGCTGAAAAAAGAACGGAAATAGCGAAGCAAAAATCCATCATAGATGAAACAGAAAATGTATTGATGGCGGTTGAAACCATTCCGGTCTCGCAAAAATTAGTTCAAATTCTGCACCAGCGGGTATTTAACGCATTAAAGATCATTCTGGCACTCAACCCTGCCATGCCTGATATCCGCCAGCGCATCAGCGACGCGGAGAGCAAAGTCAAATCCATCAACGTTGATCAACCAACGCCGTCTATGGAGAGCTTCAAATTACCCGACAACGACAAATTAATAATTCAATACATACAAGCAATTAAAAAGTTTCGCGTGTTATTACGCTCCGAACATAGCAAAGGAAAAGTAGAGACGCAGGTCTTTGCCGTCGAAGAAAAAACACTGGCTACTCTCCAGCTTCGTGTCAATGTCGAGACCCTTGCCAGACGGGCAAATGCTGCGATGCAATCGAATATGTTGGGATCGGCAAGACAGTATTACGAGAAAGCTATCGCCGCTCTAAGCAGCCAGACACAACCCTCCGAATATGTTCAAGTGCGTAAAGCTGAACTGGAAGAACAATTACGCGTTATTCAAGATAATCTGCGTAATGCAAATGCCCAGGAAGTTGCCAAGAAGAAAGAAGAAGAAAGAGACGAGCTTGACGAGCTATTTGCACCGAAGAAAAAGTGGTAACCACTGGCAGTTTTTTTAGAAATGAAATGTATCAGTTACTATGTCCCAAATTGCCTGGGCCGGAACAGACAAATTGTCCCTTCTTGATTTAATAATGCCGATGTTTCGTTTAAGAACATTGCCTGCCAGAGGGAGACAAACCAAACCGTTCATTGTCATTTGCGGCTCGCAAATGCCCGGAACTATCGATACCCCCATGCCCTGCTTTACAATTTGTCCCACAGTAGCAAGTTGACCAGCCTCAGCCACATTGTTAAATCGGCAAATTTCCTTGTCCAACACTTGATCGACCCACCGACGGAAGGATGAGCCTCTATTCATCGCCACAAATGGAAATTGAGCCAGTTGCGCCACCTCCACTATGGAGTTAGTGCTTAGCGGGTTTTGTGGAGGCAACAAAGCTACAAAGCTGTCTTCAAACAGGGATTGAAATTCGAGTCCTTCCATTTGTTCATGCTCAAAGGTAAATCCCACTTCCGCCCTGCCCTTAAGCACTTGTTGAATAGTAGATTCCATAACAACATCCTGGACGCTTATATTGATATTCGGCCAGCTTAGGTGAAATGATTTTAGTACTTTTGGCAGTAAGCTGTTAGCAAATGATGGCATGGCAGCTATGGTTAACTTTCCTCTGTTCATGGCAAACAGATTCCTAACATCATCTACAGCGTCATCCCAGTCATTTAACAAGCGCAGGGCGACAGGTAAAAACTCCTCTCCTTCCTGACTCAGTCGCACATTTCTGGTGGTTCTGGATAGCAGTCGTCCGCCTAAAGATTGTTCCATTTTTTTAATCGCCAGAGAAAGCGCAGGTTGTGACAGGTGCATTTTTTCTGCTGCTTCCGCAAAGGTGGAAGATTGTGCAAGTTGAACAAAGGCAACAAGTTGTCTATGGGTAACGGACATAAGATATTCATTAATTTATTTTATTAATTACGATATTAAATCAATTTTACTTCTTAAGCATAGTCTTTAATACTAACCCTATCTTATCTGGAGTCAGGTTACGGGATATGTCAGGTTTTAATAAAGTCGTTGATAATTACTGGGAAGCTATGGATGGTCTGCAAGACAATATGACTGTCATTGCCGGCGGGTTCGGTCTGTGTGGTATTCCCGAAGGGTTGATTACACAAATAAAAGAAATGGGCACTAGCGGACTGACAGTGGTGTCAAACAATTGCGGTGTGGATGGTTTTGGTCTGGGAATATTACTGGAAGACAGACAAATCAAAAAGATGGTTTCGTCTTATGTGGGTGAGAACGCCTTGTTTGAGCAACAGTTGCTCAATGGCGAGCTCGAAGTAGAACTCACTCCACAGGGCACCCTGGCTGAGAAAATGCGAGCTGGTGGAGCAGGTATTCCAGCCTTTTTTACAGCTACGGGTTATGGCACACCTGTAGGCGAAGGGAAAGAAGTCAGAGAGTTCGATGGGCGGCCCTATATTATGGAAGAGTCGATTACCGGTGATTTTGCCATTGTTAAAGCCTGGAAGGCAGACAAATATGGCAACTGCATATATCGCCATACAGCTCAGAATTTTAATCCTATGGCTGCCACGGCAGGCAAGATTACTGTTGTTGAAGTAGAAGAAATTGTCGAGCCTGGTGAGTTGGAAGCCAGTCAGATACATACTCCTGGCATTTACGTAGACCGCGTTATTAAGGGTCAGTTTGAGAAACGAATAGAACGTCAGGTTTTAGCGAAGAATTAGGAGAATCACATGGCACTAACACGCGATCAAATTGCCATGCGAGTGGCGAAAGAGTTTAAAGACGGAGACTATGTGAATCTGGGCATTGGTATCCCAACCCTGGCAGCAAATTTTGTCCCCGAAGATATCTCAGTCATGCTTCAATCCGAAAATGGGCTGTTGGGCATGGGCCGTTACCCGTACGAAGATGAAATAGATGCAGATATGATCAATGCAGGCAAAGAAACTGTCACCGCAATAACTGGCGCTAGTATTTTTAATTCTGCCGACAGCTTTGCCATGATCCGAGGTGGTCACGTTGACTTTACAGTACTGGGTGCTTTTGAAGTGGACGTGGAAGGCAATATCGCCTCCTGGATGATCCCCGGAAAACTAATCAAAGGTATGGGTGGGGCAATGGATTTAGTGGCAGGAGCTAAAAATATCATAGTCACCATGACTCATGCAGATAAACATGGAAATTCAAAATTACTGCAGAAATGTACCCTGCCACTAACCGGCGTTAATTGTATTACCCGGATCATCACCGATTTGGCGGTAATGGAAGTGAAAGATGGCGCATTCTATCTAACCGAACATGCTCCGGGAGTCAGCATTGAAGAAATCAAAGAAAAGACAGCTGGCAAACTGATCGTGCCTGACAATGTGACTGAAATGGTGCTATAGGGCATCCGCAGGGAACTTTTTAAAAACGCCATTTTCCCTAAAGGAAGATGGCGTTTTTTTATTTCTGCCCACTACCTGAATTAAAAAGAAAAATGTCAAAAATAGTCATATGCGGGTATGCTACGCAAAATTTAATACCGGATGTTAGAACCACCTTATATGTGTAATGAGTCGTTCATGCATCAATTAATTGAGGTTTGCTTTGCAATTTAGCGATTTACCGCTCGACCACAGACTGCTTAAAACGTTAGCACTTAAAAATTTTGACGAGCCGACTAAGATACAGCAGCAAGCTATCCCACATGCGATGTTGGGCAAAGATCTTATAGCTTCATCAAAAACCGGCTCTGGCAAGACGCTGGCGTTTTTGTTACCCGCCGTCCATCGAGTGCTTAAAACAAAAGCAATTAGTCGAAAAGATCCCCGCGTGCTTATTCTTGCTCCCACACGCGAATTGGCAAAGCAGGTGTTTTTACAGTTGAAATGGGTCATATCAGGACAGCCTTTATCCGCTGTTCTTATATTAGGTGGTGAAAATTTTAATGACCAGGTCAAGTCTCTTCGTCGTAATCCACAATTTGTGGTAGGAACAGCCGGTCGAGTAGCCGACCACGTGGATGGTAAATCACTTTTTCTGAATGGATTGGAACTGTTAGTCCTTGATGAAGCTGATCGGATGTTAGATTTAGGATTTGCCAAAGAGCTAAGGCAAATCAATCGAGCAGCGGATCACAGAAAACGACAGACTATGATGTTTTCGGCGACGCTTGATAGTGCAGAGTTACATCAATTGACGGAAGAACTGCTCAACGCACCGCATCGCATCAGTATTGGGTCTGCGAATGAGCAACACCTGGATATATCACAGCGTTTTTATCTGGCTGATCACATCGAACATAAAGAAGCTCTGCTAGAGCGGCTATTGCGAGATGAAAGCTATCAGCAACTCATTATTTTCACTGCCACAAGAGCTGATACTGAAAGGTTGTCCGCAAAGTTGGTGTCTAACGGCTACCACAGCGTCGCATTGAGTGCTGACCTCACTCAGTCACAACGAAGCAATATAATGAATGGGTTTAGTCGGGGACAAGAACAGATTCTGGTCACTACAGACGTTGCCTCACGGGGCCTCGACTTACTGAATGTTTCGCTGGTCATAAACTTTGACTTACCTAAACTTGCAGACGAGTATGTTCACCGTGTCGGCAGGACTGGTCGAGCAGGTAATAAAGGCCAAGCTATCTCATTGGTCGGTCCAAAAGATTGGCCTAGTTTCGTTAACGTTAAGAGCTTCTTACAGCAAGATATAGAATTCTCTGAAATTGAAGGAATAGCTGCCAAATTCTCCGGACTTAAGCCAAAGTCAAATAAAAAGTCCGCTAAACCTAACACTAAGAGTGCTAAAAACTCCGCCCAAAACCCGGTCAAAAAAGGTGGTAGGAAAAGAGTCAATACTATGGAAGGTAAAGAAGTAGGACATATACCTATGAAGCGCAAACCCAGACAAGCAGCGGAGTAACTTTACGTGTAGGCTTAGCTGAGAGCACTAAAATTAACAAAAAAAAACTGGCATTAAAGCCAGTTTTTTTGTGAGCAAGACTTAGTATTCCCACCAGCCTTCCAACCACCATTTTAAAAACTCATCGAAATCGATAAATCCATCGTCATTCTTGTCAATAAGAGAAAACCCTTCCTTAACGTGACTGGCCTTTGTTTTTGGAGACAGAATTGTGAGTAATTCAATAAATTCCTGCAAGTCAATCTGACCATTTTTATCACGGTCAAAAAACTCAAATTCTTTTCTTATTTCCGCTACTTTGCTTTCGTCTATTGGTGCTTGTTCAGACATAGTACTTATTATCTAGTTAATTTGTTTAGAGTCTACCGCGGCATCCTTGCCTCTGTCCATTCTAAACGTTTGTTTTCCCCGCAGCTTCTCGTCTGGCCCGACGATCTGCAGCTTTTTGTTGGCGACGCACTTTGGTAATTTTGCGCGCTTCGGTCCCTACATGTTCTTCATTCCGAGCTTTAGCCAGATTTACCTGCTTTTCACGCTCTCTGAAGCGGGCGATCTGTTCTTCACTGTGTGTGCCATAACATTTAGGACAGCTCACTCCAGCTTCATACTTTTCGCTCTGCTTATCCTCTTCGGTAATGGGTAAACGACAGGCATAACATTGCAGATAATGACTCTTTTCCAAATCGTGATTGACTGCCACACGGTTATCAAAGACAAAGCAGTCGCCTTCCCACATAGAGTTTGATTCAGGAATATCTTCGAGATATTTAAGAATACCTCCTTCTAAATGATAGACCTCTTCAAAACCCTGCTCCTTAAGATAAGCAGTGGATTTCTCACAGCGGATCCCACCAGTACAGAACATAGCAACTTTCTTATTTTTGGCTGGATCGAGCTCTTGCTTAACGTACTCTGGAAACTCTCTGAAAGTATCTGTTTTTGGATTCACTGCGTTTTTGAAAGTACCAATTTCAATTTCATAATCGTTGCGGGTATCAATTAGCAGCACGTCCGGATCGGAAATTAATGCATTCCAGTCTTTTGGATGAACATACGTCCCTACCGTTTGACGCGGGTCAATACCTTCAACACCCATGGTTACTATTTCTTTTTTAAGCTTAACCTTGGTGCGATAGAATGGTTGTTCGTCATCCAGGGATTCCTTAAATGAGATAGGATTCATTCTACGATCCTGGTTAAGGTACTCAAGTAAGGTGTCTATTGCCTGGCGGGAGCCAGACACTGTCCCATTTATTCCTTCGTGGGCAAGTAACAGCGTCCCTTTGATATTATTGCGTTCAAGTACATCCGTTAATGGCTGACGCATTTCTTTGAAATTGTCTAAAGCGACAAACTTGTATAAAGCACAAACTACATACTTCGACATAAACTTATTTTCCTTTTGCAAATTGGAACGTAAAACCAGAGCAAAAATTGCGGCGCGAAATATAGCAGTTATTTAACCCCAATTCCAGTAGGGTTTATAATTCTGGGAGAGATTCGAGGATGTCGTAGAGGCCAGTGGCGTCAGTTTCCAGCTCAGAGGGCGCTGGCGATTTAAGCTGCTGTTGGGTGTGGTAGCTTGAATTGTAAACCACATCATCAGCTAATCGTTTTGCATCGTTAAATAGTGATAATGGCTCAGGGTGCATGGTTTGCCATAAAAGCGCATCCTGAGGGTTAGATTGTAATATAGAGCTGGTTGTTAACAATATGCGAATATCATCCTCAGAAGTACTTAGCGGAGGTTGGGGGTAATGAGATTCGACCAAGAGTTCAGGTAGAACGTTTTCAGCGTCTGATTCACTATTGTCAAAATGCGGACGCGCCAAAACGTCTGGTTGCAACATAGCAAGCATTAGGGCAAATTTAGCGCTATGGCCAATTGACCGATTGATTTCCCCGGATAACTCTGCATCCGGTAAATTGTTTAAAGAAACAGCGGTTGTGGACATTTTTTCATTCATTTCCATACAGTGTTTATCGTTTCTTTAAAGTTAATCTTGAATGCTATTTACAGTTCAATTTTTTCTGGTAGTATACGCGCCTCTTTTGGAGGGGTTCCCGAGTGGCCAAAGGGATCAGACTGTAAATCTGACGGCTCCGCCTTCGCTGGTTCGAATCCAGCCCCCTCCACCATTTTTCGTGCAAATTCAACGAAGCGCTTGGCCGAGCAAGGCGAGTTCTGGTTTCTGAGTTGGCATTTGCGCAAGGTGAGTCAGACCATCTGACGCTGTTACCTCACCCCTCCTGCTAAAGTCTTTAAAGATGTCCGACAATAGCATTCGGATCTGACCAATTCCATCCAGTCAAGACTAATACCACAACAACCTGAATTCTCCGAACAAGCAAATTTGTTCACTTTTCAACCTAATGGCAATCTTCAATGAATTTAATCGCTTAAACCCTCATTAAACGGAAAAATAAATCTAGCTTTACGCTTCCAGCTCTACTAGGGTTAGGGTAAATAAAATTCGGTCGTTACATGGACGTTAGAACGGAATGTTTTAAAAGGCCGTGTTGAAGTCGAGATGTTAATTAATATGCCCATTCGTAGACCAGACTACATTCAAATATCAATTGGATTATCACTATCATTTATACTGGGAGGTTGCGCCAATGGGCCCCTACCCTGTGAATCAATCGTTGAAGTAAACCGACAACATCAAGAGTGTGAACAATTACGTAAAACCATGAATAAGACGTCTTACCCTCAACAGGCTTTAACCGCCAAGAAACAATATGAGGCAAATTGCGTCAATCTACGTTATTACCGCGACGACTATGACACTATTTGCAAAGGCGATAGAAAACCAATAGGTGAAGAAAAGAACTCAGACCAATAATGTCCGGTTAATAGGTTTCAACTATTGTGATTTCGCGTGTGAGGGGGTCAACATCCGTCAAGGCGCCATAAGGCAATACGCACATAGGATCTGTGTGACCGAATTCGACACGTGAAATAACCGGAATATGTTGCAGGTTATATTCATTCAGCACACGAATTATCGCTTGCTCATAAGCTTTATATCGCTCCACCGGCACTATCTGGCCCGGTCGCCCGAACAACAGCCCTGAAATTGATTGAAGTTCGCCAGAGCAGCCTAGACTGCGTAAAAACCAGCTGACACGTTCTGGTGACGTAGTGGTATCGCCTTCTGCGATCTCAATAAACAGAATACTCTCTTTCCACTTTTCGAATTCTGGCCAAACGGGTGTTCCTCGGCAAAACTCCAATACTTCGAAGCAACCACCCAGGAGACATCCGGAAGCTTTGGCGTCGCCCTGAAGGGCCACTCGAGGTAAACTATCATGCCGCGGACGTTCTTTATTTTGACTGAAATCAGGGTGGGCATTAACCCAATATGATTGAGGTGACTCAATTGGTCCACGGATATCATCAAACAACGCTTTTTTCACTGCCGCTTTTGTATAGGGAAACATCCCACCCGCTTCAGCAAATCCAGCCATAATTGCAGGCCCATAATAAGTGTTTATACCCAGTTTGTTCAAAGCCAGATGAATCACCGTTGTATCAGAATACCCCATGAATATCTTTGGGTGGCTAGCGATCAATTGTTCATCCAGAAACGGCAAAATTCGAATACAATCGTCGCCGCCTATAGTGGAAAATATAGCTTTAATTTTATCGTCAGCAAATGCCTGATTCAGGTCCTGTGCCCTTGCCTCAGGGTTAGCATCAATCCAGCTAGCAGATTTTAGTGCATTAGGCATAGGAACAACGTTGAGCCCGAATGTTCGCTCAAGTTCTTGTATGCCCATTGCGTAACGCTCGGGAAATTCAGCGGCTCCTCCCCATGAAAGACTAACAGCCGCTACGCTGTCGCCGGGCTTTAATTTTTGCATATTTACGACTCCCGTTTACCTCTACCCAGAGCAGCAGTTATTGAGCCTAAAACCACCAATATTGCACCAATGTATGACCAGTACGATAATTCACTGGCGACAAAATGCATAGGCCAGATTAATAATGCCAGTTTCATACTCAGAAAAGTAAACACAGGCGATAAGGCCAGTACGGCGCTTACTTTGGACGCATTCCAAACTGCCAACGCTTCGGTAAAGGCCCCATAGGCTACTACTGTGTTTAAACAACAAAACAACAAAGCGCCCAGTTGGAGCATGTTCATCTGCATCAACGTCCCAAACTCAACAAATGGTATCAACATCACTACGCCCAATGAATAGATAATAAAGGTGAGCTGTTTAGCTGTCAGAACCCGCAGTGACTTCTTTTGCAGCAAAGCGTATGCGGCCCAACACGCTGCAGCAAATACAACCAATAACACGCCATAATTGTAGTCATTCATGGCACCAAAGAGAGCTGCCAATTGTTGTTTAAAAAACAATAACAAACCGATCAGAAGTACAATGCCCCCCGTACCTTCTAGACGGCTGAATCGCTCTTTGTATAGCAATATACCCCCGAACATGAGCATTAAAGGGGCAAGTTGCATGACTACCTGGACTGTTTCAGCATCAATATATTCCAGGCCTTCTACGTTGGCTACATAATTAAGAACCAACGCAACTGCAGCAAGGACAACCAAAAACAGATTAAAACGACTGATACGATGAAGGTTTGGTAATGCTTTTGTTCTGAGCAGAACCAGAAAGACAAACAGACCCGCGAAGGCAAAACGATACCAAGTGATAGTACTGCTATCCATCACCTGTAAGCAGAGTTTTATAAATACCGGCAGGATACCCCACAATGCGGCAGTTAATAAAGACAACCAGAAACCTAACCACTGATTTGACAACGCGCTTCCTCTACTCTTGAAAAAGCGCTAATCGTTGATCAAATCGTCCAGGTCTTCCAGCAGATCATCGACTTTATTATTTAACTTACGCATTTGTTTGGGTGTGAAGGTCAAATTGAGGTCGGCAACCATTTGCGCCGATGTCAATCGGTTGTGTTCGCTGATCAACTTGTACTCATCGCTTTGAAAATTCTCTGGATGTTCCATCAAGTGGGTTAGCTGCGTCATAAATTCAGGATTGTCATTTCGTGACTCCATTAACGACTTTGCGGCCTGCTGAATATTGCGTCGATAACTTATCCAATTGTCAAAGTTAGTTTTGAATTTATCTTCATAATCTTCAATGAGTTGAACCTGATGCTTAGTTAACTTACCAATATAGCCTTTGAGTTGATCCTGGATATCCTCCAGTCGCTCTTCACGCCTTTCAGCTTCAGTGGATTCTGCCCTTTCTTCTTCATTCTCAAGGTTCTGTTTCTCAAGCTCCTCAAACAGCTGCTCAACCTGCTTATCAGTGAGGCGTGGTGCGAAACTCACAAGTTCTGGACCTACCCGAATTCGCAACCTTTCCCAATGTGAACGTCCTTTGCTGAACTCCTGTTGCCATTCATCTGCATTGAGAGGGCCCGAGTTCAGACGTTTTTTCAGATCCAGCAATTGAGATTTGTATTCAAGTAACTCTTCTTTTCTGTGCCAGCTCAACCAACCCTCAAGCTTTATGTCAAAGTCCTTTTTCTGGACCTTATCCAATTCAACATAGTCATCAAGATACCAATAAAGTAACCAATCAAGATTATTGTACACGTAGGTAGATGAGCACCCCGCCAACAAAAAAGGAAGAAACAAGAAGGCAATAAGACGTTTTTTCAATTTCGCTACCTTAAATTGAATAAAAGAACAAAAAGTGTGCAACAGCTTTAGGTGAAATTCTACAGGTCACTCATTTCTTCTTACATTTTGCCCTAATAGATCATTATTTTTAGGTAAATTACTGTGTTCAGTTTAGTTTGACGCTGCTAATCTAGAGCTAACCATAACATCAAGGCTACCAGATACTTATGCGTAAGATCGCTTTACTAACTTCAGGCGGTGATGCACCGGGAATGAATGCCTGCATACGTTCTATTGTTCTAACCAGTTTGCGCTTTGGATTAGAAGTGTACGGCTATCGTCATGGCTACAATGGTTTGTTGCAACAGGAATACCTGACCTTGAGGGCGAAAAAGGTTGAGAACATTATTCAACGAGGCGGCACTATTTTACATAGCGCAAGGTGCCACGAATTCAAATCAGATGAAGCCGCTAAAATCGCCGCTAAAAACCTCGATACCTTAGGTATAGAGGCTTTGCTGGTTATTGGTGGTGATGGCTCATTCCGGGGCGCGGCGCATCTTGCTAAACACTGGGAAGGACAAGTGATAGGTTTACCAGGAACCATTGACAATGATATTTATGGTACTGATGCCACTATTGGTTATTTTACGGCCATCGAAACAGCCTTGGATTCTATTGATAAAGTGCGGGATACAGCTGACGCTTTTGAACGGTTATTTTTAGTTGAAGTAATGGGACGTCAAGCCGGTTTTATTGCATTAAGCGCTGCTGTGGCCTCGGCGTCGGACCAAATTTTGGTGCCAGAACTGGTGAAGAATACCGATGATGAACTGGAAAATATTCTGGCCCACATAGAAGCTGTTAAAAAACGTAAAGGTGCGTCCAGCTATATTGTGGTCATCACTGAAAATTTGTGGCCAGGTGGGGTCACTCATTTGTCAGAGATATTGTCAAAAAAAACCAATATTGAGTGCCGCCCAGTCATTTTAGGCCATGTTCAAAGGGGCGGATCCCCGGTTTCTCAGGACCGGCTTTTAGCGACTAAGTTAGGTGCCTACGCAGTCGAAGCTGCGTTGGCCGGTGAAAATAGAGTGATGGTTGTAGAGAGAAACCAAAAGGTAGCCACCGCCCCTATAGAACTAGCCTGGCAACAGCAAAAACCTCTGGACCCCTATCTGGTAAAAATCCAGCAAGAGTTTTTTGATTTACTGAATCGTCCCTGATCCTGAACATCAATGCCCTGAGGCTCAGTTTAACTGAGCCAACTGATCATCTTTTTCCAAAAAACGTACTTTCTGCCCTGCTTTTAATCGCTCAGCTCCCCTGATAACCACGGGTTCGTTCTCACGAACATCTCCAAATACTTCTATACGTTCTCCGGCTCCAATACCGGTTTTTACCGAGATCTGCTGTGCAGCATTGTCTGCATCAACCTGGTAAATAAACGCCCCAGATTTTCTTAACACCAGCGCATCTCGTGGCACGGTCAACGCATCATGGAACTCACTATGGGGCAAAGCAACCCGTACAGCGCTGCCAATGGCGAAATCACCTGAATTTAACTTAACCCTGACTTCCATCATACGAGACAATGCATTTCCAACTGGCACTATAGTCCGAATGGTTTCATTCAGTTCATGATATTTGTCTTTTACCTGAACAGTCATTCCCTGACGGATGAATGGCACGGCCGAAAGAGGCGCTCTGATACTGGCTTCTATATTACTGGTATCCACGATGCGCATTAGGTCCTGACCAACCCCTGTATATTCACCAGGACTCTGTTTACGCTCAACGACCATTGCTTTGAACGGCGCCTTGACCTGACTTTGAGAAATCTGATATTCAGTCAATTGTTTAGCTATTTTCGCCTGCGCTAACTCCTGCCTGGCAATTTCGAGATCTGATATTATTTCATCCAGCTGATCTTTTGAGCTGTTGTTCTGTTGTGCCATTTTGCTAAAGCGCACCTGTTTGCGGCTCAACAAATCAACGCTAGCTTCCCACTTTGCTATATTTGAACTGTTCTGCTGATAATTTAATTGCAACATGTGATCGTCCAGTTTAGCTAAGACATCACCTGCTTCGACTGAATCCCCAACTTCTGCCATCCATGTGATCCGGCCCGATACTTCCGCAGCAATATCAGAATCCGTACGACTGACTACAGTACCTGGTACCCAAATCTGCTCAGCTATACGTTCTGCTCTAACGTCCTCAATTTCTACTAATGCCGGCGGTGGCTCCGGTGGTTTTTCCTGTGCTATGGATACACAACTAACGGCTACCAATAGTGCTGCAACGCTGAAATTTTTCATTCTATTTTCCCGTTTAAAACTAGGTTAAAGCAGATTCAGAATCTGTCTTGTTGTTTTTGGTTTTTAACTAATACACCTGCTCCGGCGCCTACCCTGGGAACGGCCAGTTTAGGCGCTCCAATTTGTAATAAAGTTGGAAGCAATAGCAGAGTGAATAAAGTGCTAACACACATGCCGCCCACGATAACGGCGGCTAATCCACGATAAATAACACTCCCAGCCCCAGGAAGAAGCAGCAAAGGCAACATCCCGAAAATAGAGGTGAGCGTACTCATGAAAATAGGTCGTAGTCTCATTAGCAATGCCTGATGTACAGCGTCAGCGCGCGACAACCCTTGTTTTTCACCGTTGCGGGTCTGATGCACTAACAAAATGGCATTGTTTACCACCAGACCTAATAAAATAATGAAGCCAATCATGGTGAGCAGATCCATGGGCTGGAAGCTAACCAGGTTTAACAAACGCACAGCAATGACGCCGCCTACAGTGGCAAGGGGTATACTCAGGATCACCATCAAACTGTCTTTTAGAGATCTGAATAATCCCGCCATCAACACAAACAATAACCCCATGGCAAACATAAAGTTCTGGCTCATGGTCACAATGGCTTTATTCAGGCTGTCCGCGCTACCACCGTAGTTGATAGCACCGTCGGTGGGCATTATGGCCATAATTTGCGGTTCAACTTTTTCCTTGATAAGCGTCATGGCTTCTTCCAGCGACATTCCGTCCGGTGGATTTACTGACAAATTGAGGGTTCTGCGACGGTCAACGCGCTGAATTTGACTTGGTCCGACCGCACGTTCCACTTGAACCAATTCACCCAATTGCACCATTTCCCCTGAAGGCGTCATAACAGGTGTCACTGATAACTGTTCCGGATCTGCCCACTGCTCAGATCGGAAGATAATGTTCATCCGTTTTATGCCATCGAAGTATTCACCGACATACATGCCATCCCCCATTGCCCGAACAAGGTTAGCTACTCTGGGCCGGTCAAATCCCACTTCCATCATACGTGCGTCGTTGGGAAACAACTGCAGTTCAGGCTCAGCCTGTTCCAGTGACGGGTTGGCACGCACGTTAGCGCCAGGGAAGGTTTCTCTGAGCAGTTCAAGTCCGGTCTGAGCAGCAGCTGTCAACCCTGCCTGGTCAGTAGCCTGCAAACGCACATCGATGCTTCTACCGTTACCGAATCCACCAAACAGATTTCCCTGCATGGCAAATGCCTGGGTATCGGGCAAGTCTTTCAAAATTTCATCTTTGACCAGAGCTTCAAGCTCCTTTACTTGGCCTTGATCTTTTGCCCTGACACCGATAGTGCCACCATTGGGCCAGGTAATGATGTAGTAATTTTTCAGTGCTGGTTGCCTTTCACCGGCCATATAAGGCTTGAGGCGTTCCACCACCAAACTCATCACTTCTTCCTGGATAAAAGCTTCGCTGGCACCGGCAGGAAAATTAAAGAATGCATCAATAGCGTCACGTTTAACCGGCGGAAGGTAGTCCAGTTTCGGCATTAGCAGATAAGTGCTAACCAAGGGTACAATCATCAGAACCGAAACAGCGATAACCCGCCTTTTAGTAGTAGCGCTGATGGCCATAATCTTAGCGGCGATTTTAGTCCAGACTCCTTCCAGTCGGTCAGCGGGGAGATCCTTCTGAAGCCAGCGACTTGCGGCTACCGGTAGTATGGATACAGCTACAATAAATGAAATTAATACTGCAATGGCAATTGTCAGAGCAAGATCAGCAAATAACTGACCTTCTACATCCTTTAAAAAGATCACCGGAATAAAAATTGCGACTGTTGTGGCGGTTGAGGCGAGTAACGCTCCAAAGACCTGACTGGTAGCCACCTGTGCCGCCTCAATATTACTGGCGATGTGTTTTTTGTGCCGCACAATATTTTCCAGCACCACTATGGCAGCATCCAATACCATACCCACAGCGAACGCCAATCCGGCCAAAGAGATAACATTTAATGAACGCCCAGTGAGTTGCAGCACTACAAAGGTACTTAACAATGAAATCGGAATAGCCAGTGCAACTATTAATGTGGCTCTTGCCTGACGCATAAACCACCATAAAATAGCCACGGCCAGCAAAACACCAATCAGTAAATTACTGGTCACCAGATTGATTGCCCGGTAAATGAACACTGAAGCATCAAAAGACTGTGCCATGGTGAGCTTTTCAGGTGCCAATAAAGTATTATTTATTTCATCTACTTTGCTTTTAACCGCTTCGAGGGTAGACAAGACATTGGCGTTGTTTTCGCGGTCTACACGTATTGAAATTGCCGGGTTACCGTTTTGAACACTGTAGTTGTTTCCATCCGCCCGTTGAATTTTGATTTGCGCAATATCGCTCAGCTTGATCGGACTGCCATCACGCCACTCAAGGATCATTTCACCCATTTCTTGTGGAGCGTACTTGCCCTGAAATCTTAATGTATAGCGACGCCTGCCCACTTCCACAAATCCGCCGGATACGTCGTTAGCAGAACCCAATAGCCGCGAAATATTGGTGATATCCACACCAAGCTCAGCGGCTCGATAAGGGTCAAAGATAATCTGAAATTCTTCTGCGCCGCCAACGCCACTTTCCATGCGCACTCTTGCTACACCCGGAATAGATTCTAATTGGGGCCTGACAACATCTTCAAAGAAGGTCACATAACTGTTTATCTCATTTGGATTGCCCGGCAATTTTTGCAGGAAGAAATACGTTAGTGCAGGTGTACCGCCTCCCCAACCACCCAACATAATGTTGGGAGAAAGTGCATCCCGTGGTAAGGGTGGAATACGATTCATGCGGCTGATCACCTCGATCAGGGTTTTTTGCATGTCTGTATCCAATCCAAATTGAAGATTGATCCATGAATTGCCCTGATTAGCCCAGGCATTCATATTGATTAACCCTGGTAAGCCTTGTAACACTTCTTCCTGAGGTTCCAGGATTTCAGACTCTATTTCCTGGGGGGATGCCGCTCGCCATGAAGTCTGCACAGAAATAGTGGGCCGTTCTATATCCGGAAACAATTGGATTGGCAGTTTAGACAAACTGAATATACCGAGAAAAACAATAATCCCGACAATAATGCTTACGCCAGATGCGTTTTTTAAGGCGACTCTTGTAATGTCCATAGTGAACAGGTGCTCTGAATGTTTTGCTCTACTATAGGTCGTAACAAAAGGTAAAAAAGTTTAAATCTTTTAGCAGCAGAATTAATGGGTTAAACGGCAATTAGCCGGGAGAATGTTACAAAACGTGTCTAAGCCACAAACTTTCTTGCGATAGAAATCAGATAAGACTTATAGGGTTTTAAGATACTCTTTTAGTGCCCTTTTACTATCGTCTGGCAGGTCAACGCCAAATTCATGGCCAACATTTCTATTGCCTTTTACGCTGGTATCATAAAATGTCCCCGATTTTTCAGCAGAAGCTCCCTCAGTGACAAAGCCCAGCTTGTTTACATCATAAACATCATAGCCACGATAAAATGCGGCGGGTCTTTGAGACACAGGGTTAAGCAGATCCTGAATACTAGGCACGGAGCCATTGTGCAAGTATGGGGCACGCAGCCATAGTCCATCTAAATGAACTGCAACATATCCAATCAAGGTTTCTTCAACCAAGCCTTTTCGTTCCAGACCCATTTCTTCCACTACATCATTGGCGGCAATTGCGGCTTCTTTGTTCCATGTTTCCAGTCTGTCGCCACTGGTACCCACTTCAGCTAAGGGCACAGGTTTGCCCGTTCTGTCGCTATCATGACATCTGGCACAGTTTTGTGAAAAGATAGCGCTGCCTTGCTGAGCGAGGCTTTGATTTATTTCGTAGGGATATTCAGGAGAGGAGCGATTACGCAAATATTCATGCAACCATTCCACCTGCTTAACGAATTCATTATTGCTCTTGGGTTCGGCACCCAGTAATCCTAATGCCGAATCCATAATCACAGAATAAGCATCATGTGACGCACCGTCCCAGTTCATTACCAAGTCTTCCTGGTCGTATTTTTTCAGATTCCAGATTGATGGCATATCAGTTGGCCCAAACGTATCATCCATGGGTTCACCAATCATAAAATACTTGGTCAGGTTCATGGCATCGTCGCGCCCCCTGCCCCAATCCGCAAAATCTTCCCGATAAACCCACTCAAATTGGGCTTCACGTTCCAACAAACGTTTTTTAGTTATAGGGATCAACACAAACCGGTAGATAAGCCGATCAATGAAGGACAAATCGTGCACCATAGCGATTTCCTGTAGAATATTGTCCGCATTGAACCGGGGATCTTTGGCACAATCGATGATGAAAGTGAAAAAGCCTTCAATATTCGCCGTGTGTCCGGGACCAGCAATCTCGAGGCGTGGAGATTCGTTTTCAGAGAGGCGATAGCTGGCTGTATGACATACAGCACAATTATTTCCGACCCTTGGAAAGCCAATAGTTTTTTTAACAAAACCGACAGGTAACTCCTGGCCTTCTTCCCACGGCACGCCCAGAGATGCATAGCCGCCATTACCAGGTAAATGTTCAGGAAACATGCGTGGCAATACGACAAATATCCAATAGGGTATACCGGCGTCGTTCTCTCCTCCAATTGAACCATACTTAAATCGCATCTCAGGCGTTTCAAATACCCAGGCAGGTTGATCAACTTCCCTGAAAAATTTATACCAACCCGTGTAACCAAAGATCACTGCCAACACAACCAGGCCCAGTAAAATGCGTTTCTTCCAACTCGATTTGCTTTTTTTTACTGCTGTGTTCATGTGGCTCTCCTCGATAAAATCCTAAAAAGTTTTCAGGAATTCGACCAGTGCATCCTTCTGGTCGTTATTCAGTTCAGTCCCGTATTGGTAACCTTCATGCCCGGCATTACCATTGCCATCAACATTCACATCAAACAAAAAAAGTGGCCGCCCCAATGCCATTGATTGTGAAGTGACGAATCCCATTTTGTTTGGATCGTATAGATCGTTACCGCGGTAAAACTGTGCAGGCCTGTTGGATGAAGGTTCAAGTAAGTCTCGCAGTGTTGGCACAGAGCCATTGTGTAAGTATGGCGCTCTCAACCAAATTCCATCCAGGGGCATATTGGCGTAGCCATAGGTTTTTCGGAATCGTTTGAATCTGTACCGCTCGTCACCGGTGTACAGATTTCCTTGGTTCACAGCCAAGTCTCTGGTGTAGGAGTCCAATCGCCATCTGTCGGTGCCAATATTCTCCAGTGGTTCTACATGCCCCACCCGACTGCCGGAAAAGTCTGTCCCACTTTTACCATGGCAATCAGCACAATATTGTGCATACAAAGGACGCCCTTTTTCTGCCAGCGCATTATCAATTGGAAAGGGAAAACCTGGCGCCGGTAATTCCATCAACCAATCTTCGATTCTGCCCAATGCCTCATGCTCAGTAATGGGTGGTATCGCCCCACCGCCAAATGCAGCCGACAAATTACGCTCTTCCACCCTGTCGTTATTGCCATCCCAGTGAAGTTCCATGGGTTGTCCATCATCACGGGTTTTACGTTTGGCTTGCTCCCAGATAGAAGGAAAATCCGCTGTTCCAATTATTTCTTGAGGATCAGCGAGCTCCCAATTCCAGTTAAATATCGCCTTGGCAGCATTGAAGGTATCCACTCTGCCCGGCCCCCAATGAGGTTGATATTTATAAAACGCCAATCGTGATGACAACAAGGCTAGCCGCTCCTGCGTAAGCCAGATTGCTATGGGGTAAACCAGATAGCGGTCGATGAGATCAAGGTCAGCACCCATTTCATCAATTCGCGGAATTAAATTACTGCGGTTAAAGTTCTGGCTAGCCATACACTGGAAGAAAAAGCGTTCAAATCCCATCAGATCAAAACGATTGGCAGGCATGCCAAGAACCAGTTCGGGCTCATCATCTTCTTCTTTTCTGATCGTGCTGGTATGGCATACAGCACAATTGAGAAAAACCCTATCAAGACCTAAATGTCTGCGACTCGATACGCCCACAGGTAAGGTGTTGTCACCCTCATAAATCATTCCTATGGATTCGAGACCGCGATCTGTGGGCAATTTATCCGGTAGAAATTCCGGACACACCTCAGGCGCCACTTGCCACAACCAATAAGGTATACCCAAATTTCGCTCACCACCAATCGAGCCATATTTAAAATGAGACTCGATATCATCGTATTCCACTGCATCATCTGTTAAAAAGCGGTTTGCTGCATAGGCAGCGATTATCAACAACAATATAGCCACAATGATAACAGCGACTTTCCATTTGTTGGTGGGTTGTGGCGCGTTTTCACTTGATGACATAAGCGCTACTCATTGCTGTTCAGGGCAAAATCCAGAATACGTTTTTTACCGAACCAGACTTTACCCAGATAAATTCCTTCCTCTATTTCACGAATTTCATCCCGAATTTTCTGGGCAAAAAAAGAAGTACTGGAATAATCGATGACAATCGTTTCTTTGTCGTCCATCCAGCTTTTATCTTTGTACACTTTTGCCACGATAAAAGTCATGCTGAAAGGTGTAACTTTATTAATGAGTATTCCCCGTTCATGGGTGGGAGGAAATAGGTCAAACACCTTACCCTGCCAGGCAAACATACGCGCAAATTTGGCAAAACTCTGGGCTCTGCTCGACCCGGCAACAATAGCTGTTCCTCGGCTTTCGCCACTAGGAATAGTTCCCGCATCTGCTGCCAAATAAATGTCATCCAATTCATCACGTGACATAGAAAGCCACTTTCTGATCCTTTCATCCATTTCCGTATGCTCCTGTGTTAATCAATCTGTTTGTTGTTCATAAAGCTGCGATAACTTGCCAACTCTGCATATATCTGCCGACGAACATAGTTCATCCTACCCAACGGCTGGTGTTCTTTTAGCGCCTGCCAGGGATTGAAACTTGCAACTTCACAGGCGTCCAATGCGTCCTTACCTAAAAACTCCTGATCTTCAATTTTAATGCGCGCTACAACTATAAAAGGAGATTCCTCTTCGTCCCATTCTCTCGACGGATCTTCAATTGGCATATCAACTGGATCAGTCTGGCTTTGCACCATAAAGTCAAAACACACGGGTGAATTTTGCAAATGCTCCTGCATGGCCGAGCGTAAATAATTCTGGGAGTAGCTTTCTGGCTCCTCAGAGCGGTAGGTTGAACATGGTTTGACTGAATATTTCACGGCTAGGTTGTCGCTACCATGTTTGAATGCCGTTGTACTCCAATAGCGAATATCAAATGGGCTCGTATGCCTGTCCCTTGCCTTAAGCAAAATAAAGAGTGCGCGCAGATGGGAATCAAAAGGGTTCAGGAAAAAACTGAAAATGCTGTCGTCGTATTGTGCTTGAATAAATGCCATAAATTCCTCGGGCGACGACGCAAACAAGACCGGATAACTATTCAGAACAAAGTCCTGTTTACCCTGCTCTCCCCACAAGGTATCCCCGGTCACATCAATAACCCGAACTGAAAAGCCTCGCAGATCTTTGTCACCATCGTCAGTTGTACTTGCGTTGGCGAAACGCATGAATGCGGGATACTGTTGCGGCTGTGCAAAAAGCCCTTTTTTTAACTTGTCAGGCAAGCCATCCAGAACAGTAAACTCACCATTAAAGCAGCCAAGGCTCTTAGCCTGATTAAAACGTTTAACCATTCCGTTACCAGCCCGTTTTTGGCTGACCTTTTTAATCAGGGCGGCCATCTCAGCGGACAATATATCTTCATTTCCCAGCAAGGTTTCCTGTCCGAGCTGTTGTGATTTCAACTCCGTGGCAAAAAATAAACAGACAAAACCAATTGCGTAAGCCAGCAGTAGGGGCAAAATGGTTTTCCTGTTTATCATCATTTAGTTACTCCTCAAACGCTGGATCTGACTCTGCCCCTTTGCGTGGTTTCCAGGCAAGAGAATAGTACTCTCCTCTGTCCCGCGCCCAAGGGTCGAAGGCGTTAATCATTGGCATCAGCTCCTGTTTAAGTTCAGGAATGTTGCGCAATAGGACGCGTTTCATAGGAGAAACAGCAATTTTATGCCCGTTAGACAAGGCCGGTTCATTGCAGGCCTTATTGCCATTGCTTAAGGTTTCCAACTCATAGGGACATTCATCTAGCAATCCATTGTTGTTTACCCACTCGACACCCATATTGGTATAAAACTCTGGTCTGAAGCTTGATGTGAAAAAGCGATCACTGAAGAGTCTTCTGGAGGCATTGATAATAAAAATATGAAATTGTGTTTCTGAAATGGCGAATCCATGTGGACGGGTGTACTCAGCCAGCCAACCTACAGATAAATCAACGTCTTCAATGTTATCCACTTCCGTACCATCTTTCTGGTCGAAACAATCCGTTAAGGGTTGGCCCTCTTTGTCTAATTGCACGTCTGAGATAATTTTCGAGGCATCGCACTTGTGGGTCCCGTAAATTTCGCGTATTTCTGCCACAACTTGTTCCTGAGCGAGTCGCGATGCATCATCGTTGGGCAGGCGTCTGTCAACAAAATCATCAAAACTGGTCAAGGTCCGTAATCCGATTTGTCTTCTGAATTCATTGAATCTAGGTACACCTCTTTCCCGGTCACGAATGATATCCAAGGCGACAATATCAAGTTTTTTTGAAGGCGAGTCCAGGTGCGGCATAGGTAAGTTCTGTAAAAATAACGGCTGATTTTTCAGGTGTAATGCACCCAACCTTTGCCGACCCATACTCAGTGCCCAATTTTCAATCCCGTGTTTTTGCATTTCCGCTGTTGCTGCCCCCCTCACCGTGTTAAACACCGGTACTTTTGCGGTAAGTGGATTGGGGTTTTTCCAATCCCGCATTTCAATCAAGTCAGGCACAAGGGGATGTAATCGATATACAGAGGTAAATTCTTCAGGGAAATTAAAGGGAGAACCAAAGTGGTTCACACCACCATTAACATGTTCAGGGTTGGACAGATCCCAGGCGTCATGCTTCCACCACAAAATGCCTTCCTCACGTTTATTCTGCAGTCCAAAAATGCCTGCTCCTGATGCAAAGACTGAATACCAGGAGTTGGCTTTTTTACTCTGTTCAGAATCGCCCAGATCACCGGCAAACCAGTCTGAAAAGCGACTTAAGAAGCCTTCCTCATTTCCGGTTATTTTCCTGACAGCCGCAGAAACTCGATTTGGCTCTTCAAGATTGAACAATCCAAACCAGTTAGAATTCATCCCCCGATACAGAGGTTCGTTATAAAGCAACTGGGTTGTCCACTCAATAGTGTGAATTTTAGCGATTACCGCAGAAACGACTAATCGAGCCGATCTGAATAACTCTTCATCGGTGACTTCACGATAGGTTATAACCTGATCGGGACGAGCCGGGTTTCGCAACCCTGAGTCCGCCGCAGGCGTTTTTTCTTGCATCCTCCTGAACCTGTCAACGAAGCTGTTATGCTCACGTACAAACAAATTATGATAAAAACTCAGTCCGATATTCCAGTTATCCGCAAATGCCGTGGCTTCCTGTCCAGCCCATTGAGGTTGTACTACACATGTTGGATCTGCTTTCAAATCACAGGCATTGAAAGTGGGTAAGTATCCCTGATTCATCAGCAGTTTTGCCTTGTCATCAGGATCGATAATGACTCTTCTCAAGGAACGTTCATCATATCCGTAAATCTGCGACGCGTCCCACCAGGCAGTCACCAGATTTTTGGTGGTGCCGTATGAGCGTTCCAGATATTCTTTACCATCATTAGTAAAAGTGCCAGGCTCACCTTGTTGGGCAAAAAAGGCCGGCTCCATCCTATCTCCGGGACGGCACCCCATAGCTTGTGCCTCCGCGGTGTCACAACCGACTGATTCCAGCTGATTCCGGTTACGTCCCTCATCCAAATGAGCGAACCAGTCATGGGTCATAAACTGGATCCAAAATGCCGCCAACACATTGAAAAATGGCGCTTTCATATAATCACATTTGTCTTCCAGAGAATTCAGTCCTCTACCTAAGCCCTTGTTGCAGGTATCGGTTGATTGGGGACGAGTAAAAAGTTTGCGACTGATCAATTGCGGATCCGGGGTAAGCAGTCCTATTCGCATGCCATTGTCGGCATCGCTATGCCTGGCCTGTGTCAGAGAATTAAGACCAAGGTGCGGGAATGTTGACTCGAACGCCACATTACGATTAAACAAGGTGCCGGTGGACCCCATTTTCGGATTAACTATATCATTGCAAATGCCGGTCAATGTGCGGCCACGAATCAATTCACCGTCACAACGCTGTATACCTTCACCACCCACATCACGAAAATTCATGTGAGTCGCATCCAAACGCATTTGCGGCCAACGTTTCATCGCGGGACCTTCACGATCACCGTCTCCAATTATGTAATCTTTGTAGGTATAGTTGTCGAACAGATTAAACTTGATAAGCTCTATACGTTGGTATTCCAGATCCATAAGCGAGCCGTCGATACCTCGTCCATTAGGTTTTAGATGCTCACCTAGGATGGTTTTGGCTTCTGCACCTTCTTTTAACGATCCTTGATCACCAGTTGCCCAATAATTACCCCAGTCACCCCAAGGTGTATAGCGATATTTGAGAGCATATTGCCCTCCTCTGCACTGAGCAGTATCGGCTTCTACTTTGCCCTGAAATCGGTAGCGCCTGTCATCTCCGATGGGAAGAAAACCACCTTTAACCATATTAACGCAGGCTTTAATATCCGATTTTTTCTCGGAATCCTGAGCAGATACGCCAATAGAAAAGGTTGCCAAAAGCAAAATTATGGGCAAGAAATACGTCGAGCGGGCAGTCATAACCTTTCTCCCTAACGGGGTTAAACACATTGTTTTTGGTTTGACAGCGAAGGCAGAACACTATAAGTCAGAATTAGCAGTCCTTTACTGACAGGCTAAATATAGTACATTTTTTAAACAATGACATTGTTTAAAATCAGCGTGTTAAGTGAAGTATCCATCTATCACGGAAAATTACAGAAGTTACCCCTTTAGTCTTGACGGTCTGGTTTAGCCATCAAGATAACCAAATAGATGATTGCAACGACAGGCACCAGCGAGGTAACAAAACCAACCACGGCCGACAGCAGTGGCCGCTCATTTTTTTTCTTGGCGATAAAGTAGCAAAGAACCGCCATGAAAATGGCAAAGACAAAAATCACCTGGCCAAAAAGGGTCGCATTTATATTCAAATTTTATTTCCTGAATTAATTCTATACATAAAAACCAGCACTAAAAGGAGTAAGTAAATGTTCGACGAAGATTTTAAACTCACTTCACAAGCCAACCCTTTAGTCGCTTTCCTGATATGCATATTTATCGATAAAAGCCATCGATGCTCTGAACACTTCTGACGCTTTCTCTGGTCGAGAGGCATTTAAACTGTGCTTTCCCCCTTCCACTTCAATATACTCGTAAGTATGCGCAATCGCTTTTAGTGCACTCACAAATTCCCGCGACATACTCACCGGTACTCTTTCATCGGCAGATCCGTGATCTAAAAAGAATGGCGGATCTTTGCTATCCAGGTAAGTGATAGGTGAAATAGCCGCAAGGGCTGCATTTTCATCAGGATTATCACGGTTGATAAATCGTTTCACTACAGCATATTTCTTATATTTGGCCAGCCTGTAGTCACCTATTGGCGCCGCATGCGTGACAACGGCCTGCACAGTCGAATCAAAACCTGAATACAGACCATGATCAGCAAACCCCTGCGCATTACCGGTGACACCTAACATGACAGCCAAATAACCACCTGCGGAAGAACCGCTTGCAATGATTCGATCAGGGTCAATATTAAGGGATTTTGCATTCGCTTTTAAAAAGCGAACTGCCGTTTTGACGTCTTCCACTGCTGCCGGAAAGGGACGCTCTGACGCAAGACGGTACATCGCGCTTGCTGCGACATATCCTCGTTTGGCCATCATCTTAATTCGTTTATTCAACAAATTTTTATTGCCTTTAATTAATCCACCACCGTGGATTAAGACAATGGCAGGACGGGCGGTATCTGATTTTCCTTCAGGACGTGCAATATTGATTCGCAACATAACGCCATCCACTTCACCAATTGGAATGTCAGTTTTCAGACCTGAAAAAGGCAGAATTTGCGCTTGATTAGCTGGGTCCACAGTCTTTGCGTCCGATATCGATTCAGCCCAAGCGGTGTGAGCTGTGGATACAAATAAAAAACTAACAATCAGCACAGCTTTTTTTATACTGCAAACCTCCTGTAAATCCAGACTCACAAGTAAACGTTTATAATTGAACATATTTGGGCACTCTGTTTTCTAAAATACGGATGAGTTCAGGTTGCATACGGGCATAATTGTCCGGGATATCCAGACAAACCACTCGTTTGTTCTTAAGAAGAGTTTTGTATTTTTTGGACACCTTGGTTTTGTGAGTTTTTTCCATAACAAGAATAACATCAGCCCATTCAACCAGGTCACCCGACAAAGGGGTGTCTGCATCACTGTTAATGCCACATCCAATAGCTTCAACACCCGGATAGGCGGAAAAAACCTCTTCCCCCGTCGGACTTCGAAGGCGGTTTTCACTGCACACAAAAAGAAGTTTCGTCATAGTTAATTGTTTCTCATGGTGTCTTTTCAATTGGATGAGTATTAAATCCTATTTACGCGTACCTTTATCATGCACTAACCAGTACACTTTAACACATTGATATTCAACAAGTACCTTACATAAATAGCGACTTATAAAACAGAAGTTCAACTTGTTTATACCTGGCAGTTTAAAACGCAGCTTACGCGAAGAATCTTTCTATTTGATCTTGAACGTCATAACAGATGCAGGGAGACGGTCATTGCCAACCTCCAACACGGGTGCCACCCCAACAGGCTTGAATCCATGCTTAAGGTAAAAAGATTGAGCCCGTTTGTTTAGATCAGAAACACACAGCCAGATCCATTTTTTATTGTAGTGACGTGCATGTCGAAGCACTTCTGTTAATAGTTGCTCTCCTAACCCTGTTCCGAATTCGCTGGCACGAACATATATCTGTTTGAGTTCAACAACATTGCCGTCCAACTTTACCGGACAAACCTGGTTCTGAAGCATCAGGAAGCCTACCACCAGCCCTTCCCTGTATGACATCTTGTAGGTGACATCTGGATCAGAGAGATTAGCGATTATTTTTGGAATTGAATAATTCTCTTCACAGTAAGCGCTAATATCCTCTGTACTGTGCACATCTTTGTATGCGTCAAAGAAGCTGGTTTTACAAAGTTCGGACAATTCAGTCGCCGAACTTACGTCAACTTGGCGAATTTCAATCATAATACGTATTTATGCTCCTCAAATTACAGAGTGATAACCAATCAATCCAGACTTTTTACTCAGGGTAAATTTGCACCATGTAAGTAAAATCAACTCAGGGCGTTAATTTATAACAATCCTGCTGTATCGCGTTTTATCACTACTCTGTTGGTTGAGCATTTTCTGGTGGATGCTCATTGTACTGTGTAACGCCTTCAGGCATGACTTCCCAGTTAGCTTTAGAGCCTACAAATATGTGCCGTCCAATTTCAAGTTCCGGATCTTCATTGATGCAACCTAGCGTTACCCCATGGACCTCGTTTTGGTAAATCCCGCATAAAGTAGAGCCGCACTTTTGACAAAACTGCAGCCCGAAACCGTGCCCACCAATGTAGGATGTTAATAATTCAGCACCACAAACCCACTTAAATTCAGATGAATTGACTAGTGCGTAGGACGAGGCTTGAGAACTGAAGGCTTTCCTGCAGCGAGAGCAATGGCATGACCTGGCGTCTCGAAGCTTACCCGTTATTTCATATTTGACTTCACCGCAAAAACACTCACCAGTTAGTTTCATTTTATCTCCAAGTTGCAAATTGCCGCACATAAAAGCAGAGGTTTGAAGGTTAAAATACCTTAGGTACCAGGGACAGCCAGAGAAAACTTAAAATTGACACATTTTACTTTTTCAACAGTTTAGCAAGGAAATTGCCCCCCTGAATTTAGACTTTACCGTTAGCCAGTTTTTTATCAAGACAACAGTAGCCCCTATAAAAATGTAAAACCCTTTATCACAGATTGATAACATGCAGGCTAAACATACGAGGAACTAGCGTAACCAACGCGAAGATGTCAGATTGTATTGCGTTGAAATACAATCACTTTCTGAATAATTCCATGTTTCCTGTTAGTCGCGCAACCTTACCTGTCATGGTTAGCGGGATAACTCCACTTTCAGAAATTTTCTTTAACACCAATGCTGATGGGCTTACTCCCAGAGTTCTGGCTTCAGATTGAACTTGTTGCACTGACCTTCTATTGGATTCCGTATCGTATGGTTCTGGAAGGTTGTAGCCAGCTTCAAAACCACCATCGAGTAAGGGCGAATAAGCAACTAACTTGATCTGAGTGTTAATGGTTTTTAACGCCTGAATGATTTCTTTGTTAAAACATACCTGCACACCAAAATCTGCACTTTTTTTTGGTGCAATAACTGAGTGACGATATTGAGCATAGTGGATGGGTACAAGCTTATCTTTTTCAATCACCTGAGCTAGTTCGTTTATACGATTGAGTGAGTAATTGGAAATCCCAAGTTTACGAACCACCCCCTTCTTAACCAGTTCATTGAAGGCCGACCATGTTTCCATAAGGGGTGTTGAAGTGTCATCGATGTGAGCATAAAGTACATCTAAATAGGTTGTTGATAGTCTGTTTAAAGACGCTTCTACTGCGTCGAAAATAGCCTTGTGACTAAGGCCCTCAGCAGTATCAAAGTTAATGCCGTCTGTTGGTTGCGCACCAATTTTAGTATGGATTTCAAAACCATCACGCTCTTGAAGCTTGAGCCAATTACCAATGACTGCTTCACTTTCTCCGCCGCAACCAGCCCAAAAGGCATAGTTATTTGCGGTGTCAACAATAACGCCACCCCATGAAGCATAAGTGTCTAAGATATCATGTGCTGCTTCTTCTGGGATTGTTGTACCAAAGCTCGCTGTACCCAAACCAATATTCATTGAAATTCTCCTTACCCATAAGTGGGGATGTGCTACTCCTGCAAACAACACCCAATATGAGCTAGTGGTATCTGGCTAAAATAAGCGGTATATGCCCAAAAGCAACTGCTATTTGGCCTATCGAGTGATTTGTTATAAGACCTTACAACCATATGCTGTAAAAGATCTTACAACGGCTTCAAAAGACTTACTTTCACGTTTGCCCAACCCACAAAAAGTAGACGGGGTAGTTATGCGCATCTGCGCTTATATTCCGCCGGGTTGCAATAACCCATCGCAAAATAAATGCTGAAAATTGTCTGGTTCATTGCCTTATTAGGAGGCAGTTCTCCATTCTAACAACTCGCTACTATGGTTCACTTCCGGCTCAGGTCACGGTTATTTTTGCCCAACATTCAGCCTTTAAGCATCGTTTCAGAACGAAGATACGCAAACATATGTGGTACGTAGTCAGCTTTACCTAGCTCGACCTTCTTGCTACGTAAGATCGCATAGGCGGTCATGAGGTGGAAATAAAACTGGGGTAGCGCCCAATCACGGGCATATTGCTCCGCGGTCAGGTCGAAAATAATGCCATCTGGAAGTTCGAGTACGATGGGTTTGTCCGAGTTTATATCCAGCGCGTCAGCAGCGAGCCCGTCTAGCAACGCGACGGCTTGATCAATCCGGGCCTGAGCATCCGAGAGCGAACCGGGTAACTCGCCAGCATTCCGCCCTTCATTAATCAGTATATCGAGCGATTCAGGGAAAACCTCTCTTTTCAACCGGAATACTGCTTCTTGAGCCTGAAAGCACGCAAACCGGATTTGTGTCGAGAGAGGAAACATGTCCGCCGCGAGACGCACGGAAAGCAGCGTTTCTGCATTTTCTTTTGACATTTGTGCTTGTGCCTTTTCCAACCAGCCTGAGAGCGATTTCAGCATTTGGGTATAGGTTGGGACGAGGAGCGTTGTTAATGACATAGATTTCCTTATATTTACTGGGTAGGGGGTTGTTGCACTTATTCTTCACGATGAACGCCGAGTATAAGTCCCTAGAGTTAGTTGGCATTGTCTCAAAACGCCTAATTAACAGGCAAATAATATGATGGCTAAAATAAGAGATGAAGCAGCAAAAGCCAACTGTTATTTGTCCTGTTTGAATGGCTTGATAGGTGTACCTTGATAGAGAGCAACACAATGCTCAGTTGTCATCTTGGATATAAAACTGATAGTAGTCCGCGAACAATACAAATTCGTATTTACTCTTAGTACACCTAACAATTTAATAGACGGACTAGTTCCGTGTTTAACTCAAATTTCAATTCCATATTATTACTTCCTTTTAATATGACTTTGCAATAAGTCTCTGAATACTATGCTGTTTTATCAGGTAAAGTAGCTATCCCTGCTTAAAATACGGAAAGATTCCGTATTTTTGGCAATCGTGCGGTGAAAACGCACGACTAAACTTTTAAAACAGTTATTTTTTCCGCTATTAACGTCTGTGCATCTTCTTTTTGGCTAATTTATGCTTTTGTACTGAACGGCGCATTCTGCTGATGCGGGCATGATCCAATTTATTTTTCTGTTCGTTGATCAGTGACTCTGTTTCGGCAGGGAGTTGAACTGACTTGCGCAACATATTCAGATCAAGTAGCTCCAGTTCAACCCATGCGCCCTGGGGCAAACGTTTTTTTAGTTCAAGACCGCCATAGTTGACTCTGATCAGCCGACTTACCTGCAAATCCTGTGATTCCCACAATCGTCTGACTTCGCGATTCCTACCTTCCGAGAGAGTGACATTAAACCAGCTGTTCAGGCTTTCATCGTCACCTGGTTTTGCCCGGATGGAGGTAAATTTGGCCATGCCATCCTCCAGCTCAACACCTCGCTTAAGTTTGTTCAGTTTGTCGTTGGTGACTTCACCGAAAACACGCACGGCGTATTCTCTTTCCACTTCATGTTTCGGGTGCATTAAACGATTGGCAAGTTCACCATCGTTGGTGAACAGCAGCAGACCACTGGTGTTTATATCCAGCCTACCCACCGCAATCCATCGCCCATTGGCGATATTTGGCAGTCGGTCAAACACCGTAGCCCGCCCTTCAGGATCTTTGCGACTACACAACTCTCCTTCCGGTTTGTTGTACATCAATACGCGACACACGCTTTCTGATGATTGTCGGTCAATCAGGTTGCCGTCTACCCGGATCTTGTCATGTGGTTCGACGCGGTCGCCCAGTGTGGCCATTTTGCCGTTCACTGATGCCCTTCCCTGCTCGATCCATTTTTCCATCTCTCTGCGAGAGCCTAACCCGGCATTCGCCAGAACTTTCTGAAGTTTGTCACTCATTAATGTAGTTGCTCTTGGTTGATAGTTTGCTCAGACTCATTCACGTCTGTACTTGTATCCTGTGGCGCCGACACAGTCTGATTAATTTCCTGGGCTAAATGCAGCGTCAGTTCGTCATCATCTTGTTCCGGTGGCACAAACTCTTCTATTGGCGGGAGTTCCGCCAGGCTTTTCAACGAAAAATAATCTAAAAATTGGCGGGTGGTGGCATAAAGCGCGGGTCGACCTGGAACCTCTTTGTGCCCGACTATTTTAATCCAGTCCCGCTCGCTCAAGGTCTTGATAATATGGCTGCTGACAGACACACCTCTTACGTCCTCTATCTCTCCGCGAGTGATAGGTTGACGGTAGGCTATCAGGGCCAGGGTTTCCATCATTGCGCGGGAATAACGGGGAACATGCTCGTGCCACATTTTGCTTAGCCAGGGACTCAGGCTGTCCATGGATTGAAACCGGTATCCCGAGGCCACTTCCACTAACTGAATGCCCCTTGGGCGATAATCCAGTTCGAGCTCCACCAGGGCTTCATCCAGTTGTTTTTTGGAGACCTTAAGATCCTGTAAAACCGTATTCTGTAATTGTTCTTTGGTCAACGGACCGTCTGCCACAAAAATAGCGGCTTCAACCAGTTGTTTAAGCTGCGCTGCTGATATTTTTGCCATTACCACTCCTGTACCGAACTGACTTTTACATGGATATTGGCATAGGGCTCCCCCTGAACCAATTCCAGTAAGTTTTCTTTCACCAATTCCAGTATGGCCAGAAATGTCACCACTACTCCAGCCTTGCCCTCACTTGCCTCAAAAAGCTCGTCAAAGCCAGTGAAATGATGACGACTTACCCGCTCAAGTATCATGCTCATTCTTTCACGCGTTGATAGTGCCTCGCGCTCGATATGATGATGCTCAAATGCCTTGGCCTTCTTCAGAGCAGATTGAAAACTCAGCACCAATTCCTGAAGCGTCACATCCGGCAATACTTTAATCGGCTCGACGGATTCATCAGGTGCTGCATGGCCGGTAAACAAATCACGTTCCTGACGGGGCATATTGTCAAGTTCTTCCGCCACTTTTTTAATCGCTTCATATTCTTTCAGACGCCGGATCAGCTCTGCCCGGGGATCGTCTTCGTCTTCTTCCGCGTCTTGTCGTTTGGGCAATAGGAGACGCGATTTCACTTCCGCTAAAATGGCAGCCATCAGCAGATATTCTGCCGCCAGTTCCAGTTTCAGATCTTTCATCAAGTCAACATATTCCATGTACTGCTTGGTGATTTGCAGAATAGGCAAATTAACGATATCGAATTTTTGTTTGCGGATCAGATAGAGCAGCAAATCCAATGGCCCTTCGAAGGTTTCAAGAATGACTTCCAGCGCATCCGGTGGAATGTACAAATCTTCCGGTTTATCGATGACCGCTTCGCCATTGACAAAGGCCAGTGGCAAAGGCTGCTGAACAGGTTCAGACTGTTCTTTGGCTTGGTCAATAATTGGCGGTTGATCTGTCATGGTTTAACCAAACACACTCGTATCACCGCTTCCTTCACGGATCACATCAGCTTCTCCTTCCGACATATCAATAACGGATGTCGGTTGTTCGCCAAGATATCCACCGTGAATAATCAAGCCCACCTGCCTTTCCAGTTTTTCGCGAATTTCGTCGGGATCGAATTCGGCATGTTCCTCACCCGGTAATATCAGTGTTGTGGACATCAAAGGTTCACCCAGCTCTTCCAACAGCTGAAGGGCGATTATATTGTCAGGGACCCTGATACCGATTGTACGACGTTTGGGGTTTTGTAGCCGCTTGGGCACTTCTTTGGTGGCTTTTAAAATAAAAGTGTAAGGCCCTGGGGTATTATTTTTAATTTGCCGGAACGCCGTGTTGTCAACTCTGGCATAAAGCGACAATTCAGACATATCACGGCACATCAAGGTAAAATTATGATCTTTGCCGATTTCTCGAATACGACAAATCTGCTCCAGGGCATTTTTATCTTCCATCTGGCACCCTATGGCATAACCAGAATCTGTAGGGTAAACAATGACCTGGCCCTGGCGAATCAACTCGCAGGCCTGGCGCAACAACCGCTGTTGCGGGTTGTCAGGGTGGACATAAAAAAACTGACTCATTTAATCGACTTTCTTCCTGGTTAATTGAGTTTAGACTGCAGCAGCAATGTGCCAATCATGCCATATTGGCTTCAGATCTTCAGGCAATTTTAAGTTTCTGCCTAATTCTGTCCAACGATTCGGGTAGTGAAAATCCGAGCCGGCTGACCCATTTAAATCATGTTGTAATGCAAGTTCGAGTAGGAGCTTTTTTCGTTCTGGAGACAAGTGAGAGTGAATCACTTCCATCCCATCACCCTTTGCATCTGCAAACTCCTGCAACAAACGGCGCAGCCATTTAGTTGTCATATCATAGTGACCAGGGTGTGCTAATACCGCCTTGCCTCCTGCGTCATGTATCCAGCTAATGGCTTCTGCTATTTCTATCCACTGGGGCTTCACATGAGCTCGTTTACCTTTACCCAGATATTTTTTAAACACCGATTCCATGTCTTTTACTACGCCTTTATTGACCATAGCCCGTGCAAAATGCGCGCGGGTAATTTGTCCCTTGCCAGCCAGTATTTTTGCCTGAGCGTATATTCCTTCCACACCAGCTTTACAAAGTTTAGCGTCGATTTGCAGTGCTCTGTCTTCTCTGCGAGCGCTCTGCTCTCCTAACCTTTTTAAAAAGACATCATCTTTAAAGTCCACATTCAAGCCAAGAATATGAATATCAAAATTATGCCAGGAAGTAGATATCTCTACACCAGGTACAATTTGTAACTGTCTTTTTTGCTGGGCCTGATAGTCCATCGCTTCACTAATACTGTCGACTGTGTCGTGGTCTGTAATTGCAAGTACATCCACCTGCATATTGTGCGCGCGGTCAATCAATTCCTGAGGTGAAAGATGGCCATCGGAATAGTGTGTGTGACTATGAAGGTCAATTTTAATCATTATTTTTTATATTATTACCAAATAGTATCTTGACAGAAGCGTCAATTTGTTTTCTTCTATACGCATCTAAGGCGTAGTATATGACATCCGCCGAGCAAAAACTGTTAAATGATTGAAGAACAAGCAATGAAATCAAATTTAAACGCAATGAACACTAACTGGTGGTGGCACATCCCTCTTTGACGGGCTGTGAGCGTTTGTATTTGAGCAAATAATTTTCAGAGGCCCGTGTAAACGGGCCTTTTTCATATCTGGCCCCAGCACGGTTACTAAAACACAACTTTAAACACTGAGTAATAAGAATGAGTTTAGCGGAATTAAGCGATATTCCTGGAAAAGTAGAAACATTACTCCATCAGGGGCCCTACATACCAGATCCATTAAGTGCCTACCAACAGCTTTGTGAAGGTAGATCCAATACCCTGCTACTGGAATCTGCGGAAATCGAGAGCAAGGATCATTTGAAAAGCCTTATCCTGCTGGATGCAGCGCTTAAGCTTGTGTGTAATGAGCAAAGCGTAACCTGCACCGCGTTGTCGAATAATGGTCGTTCAGTGCTGCCCTTGTTTGTTGAACATTGCCCCGCTTCCGTCAGCTATCAGTTTGATGAATCCGCCGGGGTTGTCACGCTCAACTTTCCAACATCAGACAATACCCTTGACGAAGACAGCAGACTCAAAGCCCCCGCTGTTTTTGACGCAATCCGCTTACTAATCAACAAAATAATTGCATTGAGGGAACATCCACATGCGGTCTTCCTGGGCGGTGCCTTTGCCTATGATTTACTGGCCTGCTTTGAAGCCCTGCCCCATGTAAAGCACAGTGAAAACAGTTGCCCTGATTTTGTATTTTATCTGGCTGAAAGCCTGCTCCTGATAGACCATCAAGCCCAAAGTACTGAGATAATCGGCAGCGTGTTTAGTGGCGCAAATGTGGGGAATAATTACTTCGCTGTGAGCCAGCGACTCGAACAGATCAATGCCCAACTTAGTGACTTGTCAGAGGCGAAGGAACTACCGCTGACAGCGGACTACAAATCAGATTTTCAGATGAGTAAATCAGACGATGAATATAAACAGGATGTTGTTCAGCTGAAAGAGAATATTCTCGCTGGTGACATATTTCAGGTGGTCCCCTCTCGTACGTTCAGCCTAAACTGCCCTGATCCGCACAAGGCTTATCTTGAACTGAAAAAACAAAACCCCAGTCCGTATATGTTCTTTTTACAGGATGATGATTTTTGCATGTTCGGTGCGTCTCCTGAATCTGCATTAAAATATGAAAGCGATACCAATCAGGTAGAAATCTACCCTATCGCAGGTACACGGCCTAGAGGCAAACATGCCGACGGCAGTATTAATCTTGATCTTGACTGCCGCATTGAACTTAATCTTCGCGAAGATGAAAAAGAAAAAGCCGAACACCTGATGCTAGTAGATCTGGCCAGAAATGATGTAGCTAAAGTATCCAGACCGGGCACGCGTTATGTAAAAGATTTACTCAAAGTGGATAGATATTCACATGTGATGCATCTGGTATCACGGGTAGTCGGACAGCTACGGGATGATCTTGATGCACTGCACGCCTACCAGGCCTGCATGAATATGGGCACCTTGGTTGGCGCCCCTAAAGTCAGTGCTGCCACTCTTATCAGGCAGGTAGAAAAACAGCGTCGTGGCAGTTACGGCGGTGCAGTTGGTTATATCAATGGTGTTGGCGATATGGATACCTGTATCGTTATCCGCTCAGCCTTTGTTAAAGACAGTGTGGCCTACGTTCAGGCGGGCGCCGGCGTGGTATACGATTCCGACCCGCAATCTGAAGCAGATGAAACCCGAGGTAAGGCGCAAGCAGTTTTAAATGCGATTCTGTCAGCCCATCAAGAGCAGGAGACAGTGTAATGGATAGCCTAGTGGACAAGAAAATTTGCGTTTTCCTGGTGGACAATTTCGACTCCTTTACTTACAACCTGGTGGATGAACTCAGAGGTATGGGTCTGGAACTGGTTATTTATCGCAATTCAGTTTCAGCCCAACATATATATACACAGATGCAGGAAAAGTCCAAACAGAGTGACGTGTTATTAATGTTATCTCCCGGTCCTGGAACGCCTTCTGAAGCAGGTTGTATGCTGGATTTAGTGGGCTTGGTAGAAGGACACTTTCCGGTACTGGGTATATGTCTTGGACATCAGGCAATTGTTGAGTATTTTGGCGGTGAAATTATCCGCGCAGAACAGGTAATGCACGGTAAATCATCTCTGATAGAGCACAATCAATCAGACATGTTTACCGGACTAAGTCATCCCCTTCCGGTAGCGCGCTATCACTCGTTGATGGGCAGTAAACTATCCGACGACCTGGAAGTGCTGGCAAAAATCCAAAATGTGCCTATGGCAGTATTAAACCGACAGCGGAAAATGCTCGGATTTCAATTTCATCCTGAATCCATATTGACCTCCCATGGAAGTCAGCTGTTACGCCAAAGCGTCGACTTTTTACTCGATTCAACTAATTAAAGAGGAAATTCCAGTCGTGAGTAATGACAAACAACCAATCGATTTTTTGAGCAGTCTGGAAACCCTGTTTAATGGACAGTCACTTGACAAAAAACGGGTACAGGCGCTATTTGGCAGTGTTATCCGTGGTGAGGTAGATGACATAATTCTGTCCTCTTTATTGACCGCGTTGAAAATCAAAGGTGAAACACCAGAAGAAATAGCTGGCGCCGCTGCAGCCTTAATTGACAATGCTGCCCCCTTCCCGCGACCAGATTACGTGTTTGCAGACATAGTGGGCACAGGCGGTGATGGTCATAATACCATCAACATTTCCTCAGCCGCCGCGATAGTGGCCGCCAGTTGTGGATTGAAAGTTGCGAAACACGGAAACCGCAGCGTTTCCAGTAAGTCTGGCTCAGCCGACCTGTTTAGAACCTTTGGGTTGAATCTGACTATGTCAGCTGATACAGCAAGGCAGTGTCTGGATGAATCGAACCTATGTTTTCTGTTTGCCCCCAATTATCATGCAGGGATCAAACATGCAATGCGGGTCCGGACAACACTGAAAACCCGCACTCTGTTCAATCTGTTAGGCCCATTGGCCAACCCGGCCAGCCCGACTCACATGATGATAGGTGTTTACGACCCGGCTTTGCTGAGGCCATTTGCTGAGACATTACAACTGCTGGGTTACGAACATGCCTTGGTTGTGCATGGCTCAGGCCTAGATGAACTTGCTTTGCACGGCACCTCTCAGGTGGTTGAAGTAGAAGGTCAATCAATTCGGGAATACACCTTGTCTGCTCAGGACTTTGGTCTGGAAGAATATCCGATAGACGCCATCAAAGGGGGCGAACCGGAAGAGAATAAGGCGTTGATTGAGCAGGTACTGACAGGCAAAGGACAAGCTGCGCATCAGGCGGCTGTGGCCATGAATGCTGGCGCGTTACTCAAACTATGTGGCAAAGCGGATAGTTTCAAAGCTGGGGCCGACATGGCTATTTCCGCCATGCAACAAGGACTTCCATTATCCACCATCGAACAAGCCGCGCTTGTCAGTCAGGAGCAGAACTAGTGGCAAATGTGCTTGAAAAAATCGTCGCAGATAAACGATCTGAATTGGTTCAACGAAAAGCCGCTCTGCCCTTGTCCGAGTTTGTTGATGCACTGACCCCCTCAGATCGCAGTTTTTACGATGCATTGGCAAAACCTAATGCTGGTTATATTTTTGAATGCAAAAAAGCCTCTCCCTCTAAAGGACTTATTCGGGAGAACTTTGATTTAGACGAGATCATTGATGCCTATGGTCCCTATGCGGCCTGCATCTCCGTACTGACAGATGAAAAGTACTTTCAGGGTAAATTCGAATACCTGGAATATGTTCGTGAGCACGTGACCCAACCCGTGATCAACAAGGACTTCTTCGTTGAACCTTACCAAGTCTATCTGGCAAGGCACCATAATGCGGATGCAATTCTGTTAATGCTGTCTGTGCTTAGTGATGAAGAATACAGTGAACTTGCTGCGCTGGCAGAAAAGTACAAACTTGATGTATTAACTGAAGTCAGTAACGAAGAAGAAGTAGAGCGTGCGCTGGCGCTAAAGGCCAGGATCATTGGCATTAACAATCGAAATTTGCGTGACCTATCCACCGATCTGGCCATGACAGAAAAGCTGGTGCCCATGATTAAAGCCAGTGGCCATTCTTGTCTGATCATTTCCGAGTCCGGTATCTACACTAATCAAGACGTACGCAGGCTTGCGCCTTTGGTTGACGGGTTTCTGGTAGGTAGCTCAGTCATGGCAGAAGCCGACGTGAAGCAAGCGGTTAAAAAACTGGTATACGGTACAGTTAAAATCTGTGGCATCACCAATGAGGATAATGCCCGTCAAGTGGCAGAATCAGGCGCCAGTTATGCCGGTTTAATTTTCCATCCGAAATCAAAACGTTTTGTCACAACCGAGGCGTCGGCGGAGATTGTTTCCAAGGTGCCCTTTAACTACGTGGGTGTGTTTGTTAACGCGCCCCTCGGTGAGGTCCTAAACAAGGTTGAGGTCTTGGGCCTTAAAGCTGTGCAGTTGCATGGTCAGGAAGATAATCAATCTATTGCTGAGCTAAGACAACTGCTGCCCGCAGAATGCGCTGTCTGGAACGCTCAGGGTGTGACAACAGTTTTGCCGGAAGTGAATTTAACCAATACAGATATAGATCTGCTTGACTGTCAGGTAGGCGATCAGTCTGGTGGCACAGGCAAGGTTTTCGATTGGCGATTGTTAGACCAGGTTGAGGATAAAACCAGGGTCATATTAGCCGGCGGACTGAATCCGGAAAACCTGTTGGATGCCGCAAAAACAGGTGTTGCCGGATGGGATTTAAATTCAGGTGTTGAAGCGTCTCCGGGAGTGAAAGATCCCGAAAAAATAAAACAGGCGTTTCGCCAGCTTCGCACTTATTAGTCACTTATTGAATACAAAATTAACAGAGTAAGAGAACAAGATGAACAACTTAGACAGCAAGTTCGGCGATTTTGGCGGCATGTACGTGCCAGAATTGCTTATTCCTGCCCTTGACCAATTGGAGCAGGCATTTATTGATGCACAGGCAGACCCAAGCTTCGAAAAAGAGTTTCACGGGTTATTAAAAGACTACGCCGGACGTCCTACTTCCATGACATTGAGTCAGAATCTGGTGAGTAACCCAAACGTCAAACTCTATCTGAAGCGAGAAGATTTGCTGCACGGAGGTGCGCATAAAACCAATCAGGTGCTGGGTCAGGCTATTCTCACCAAGCGCATGGGCAAAACAGAAGTCATTGCTGAAACGGGTGCTGGTCAACATGGTGTCGCCACGGCTTTGGCCTGTGCACTAATGGGGCTTAAATGCCGCATCTACATGGGCGCTAAAGATGTGGAACGCCAGGCTCCCAATGTATTCAGAATGCGCCTCATGGGCGCCGAAGTTATTCCAGTTAATTCTGGTTCTGGCACCCTAAAAGATGCCGTGAACGAAGCCATGCGTGACTGGTCCGCCAATTATGACAAAGCCCACTATTTATTAGGTACAGCAGCTGGACCTCACCCCTTCCCCACCATAGTCAGAGAGTTCCATCGCATGATAGGCGAAGAAACACGGGCACAGATTATGGAAAAAGAAGGACGCTTGCCTGATGCAGTGGTGGCCTGCGTGGGCGGTGGTTCCAATGCAATCGGCATGTTTGCAGATTTCATCGATGAACCCAGTGTTAGATTAGTGGGAGTAGAGCCTGCTGGTAAAGGTATACACACCCATGAACATGGTGCTGCAATAGGCAAAGGAACCAAAGGTATATTGCATGGCGCGTTCAGCTACATCATGCAGGACAAGGACGGTCAGATTGAAGAATCTTACTCAGTGTCTGCCGGATTGGACTATCCGGCCGTGGGTCCACAACACGCCTACTTACATGATATTGGCCGGGCAGAATATGCTTCAGTAACTGATGAAGAAGCACTGAATGCCTTTCAGATCCTTGCCCGCAAAGAAGGTATTATCCCGGCGCTTGAATCGGCGCACGCCCTGGCACATGCGTTAAACATGGCCGAAGAGGCAGAAGACGGCACTATCATAGTATTAAATCTTTCTGGGCGTGGTGACAAAGACCTTGCCCATGTTCACAGTATTCTGGGAGACAAATAATGCAACGTTATGCAGATATGTTCAGCGCACTAAGCGCAAAAAACCAAGGTGCATTTGTTCCTTTCGTGATGATTGGCGACCCGGACAAACAAACTTCTTTTGAAATCATCAAAACGCTGGTTGAAAGTGGCGCAGACGCGCTGGAGCTGGGTTTTCCGTTTTCCGATCCTATCGCAGACGGTCCAACCATTCAGCATGCCAGTATCCGTGCTCTCGACAATGGCATGACTCCCACTGACTGCTTTGATGTAATTGCACAGATACGTGAAGCTTACCCCAGTATTCCTATCGGTTTGTTGTTGTATAGCAATCTGGTATTAGCGCCTGGCGTTAACAGCTTTTATCAAAAGGCTGCTGATGCCGGAGTGGATTCAATATTAATCGCCGATGTACCGCTGCGCGAAGCCGACCGATTTATTGAGGTGGCTAACCAACATGGCATTCAACAGATACTGATTGCACCGCCAAATGCCAACGATGACACCCTTAAAGAAATTGGTGAGAAATCACAAGGCTATACTTACCTGCTTGGCAGAGCTGGTGTGACAGGCGCGGAAACCGCGGCGACCATCCCGGCTGACGAATTGATTAGCAAGCTCACTCAATATGAAGTTGCACCTCCCCTGCTTGGCTTTGGTATTTCCAAACCCGAGCAAGTTACGGCAGCAATCAAAGCTGGCGCTGCAGGAGCAATTTCCGGGTCAGCGACTGTGAATATTATTGCCGAGAACTTATCTGATGACACGGCGATGCTCGCCCAGCTTGGTCAGTTCGTGCAGCAAATGAAACAAGCTACGCAACGCTAGGAGAAAACCATGTGGTATATGATATACAGCGAAGATGTGCCCAACAGTTTACCTAAACGTAAACAGGCAAGACCTGCTCACATCGAAAGATTGCAGACCTTAAAAGATTTGGGCAGATTGCTGATTGCAGGTCCCTGCCCAGCGATCGACAGTGAAGATCCAGGAGAAGCAGGTTTTACCGGCTCCATGGTTGTCGCGGATTTTGATGATTTAGCCGCAGCTCAAGCCTGGGCTGACAGCGACCCTTATTTAGAAGCAGGTGTTTATGAAAAGGTCGTGGTAAAACCCTACAAAAAGGTTTTACCTTAGTACCATGATTGAAATCAGTTCAAATGTGTCAATTGCCGAATCGGAGTTAGAGTTCAGTGCCATCCGTGCCCAGGGTGCGGGTGGCCAGAATGTCAATAAAGTCTCAAGTGCAATTCATTTACGTTTTAATATTGCAGGCTCATCGCTACCGGAATTCTACAAACAAAGATTGCTCTCTGGTCAGGATAGCCGGATCACCCGGGATGGTATTTTGGTGTTAAAAGCACAATCTTACCGGACACAGGACATGAACAGACAAGATGCAGTGGAACGATTGGTACAGATAATTCGCCAAGCCGGCGTAGTGCAAAAAGCCAGACGCCCCACCAAGCCCACTAAAGCTTCGCAAAAAAGGCGGGTGGAGGGCAAGAAGAAACTAGGTCAACGAAAAACACTGAGAAAAAAAGTTGATTTCTAAATCAGTCACTTGAGTGATATCCCGCCCCGCACACCCTTAAATCATTAAAGACTCCCCCTTAAACGCCGATAGAAAGAGAGGTATCAGGGGAAATAGAATGACAATCATTGAGTGGTTTAAATCAAATCGGCATACACGCATAGCGTGCGCCCTGATTTTGTTTACCATACTTTCTGCCTGTGTCCAGGATATACGCATGTATATTCCCCGCTACGCGGATAAATCCGCTATCAGCGTGTCTGACGACACATTGAAAACGGTCAATCGGGCGTTCTATGCCAGCTTTATAGCCGGAGACTGGTATTACAAAGGTGCTAAAGCAGGCCATAACGGTGTGAATGCCTATATTCAGATCCCTGAAAAACTCGATTTGAAGGTGGAAATACAGGAAAAATACCTCCGTGAAGCCATTTGCCCTAAAGCCGAAAACATTGCCTTGTGGAATCAACTCAGACATATAAACTTGTCTGTCCACATTTATACTTCAAACAAAAACAAAACTGTGTCCGCTAAATGTGAAAATCCGTGGCAAACAAAGACCGCACCGCAGCTAGTTGCTAATACTTAGTCCCGAGTTGGGGTTGCTCAATATGATTTAAGTTAATTCCAATCCTTTCTTAATATTCGATTCAGTTAAAATTCAGTGTACTGCCCCTACTATTCTCCATAACGAAAGGAGAATCTTATGAAAAATCTGATAAAACGCCTGATAATGAGTTTGACTGTAGTTGGTACATTGACCAGTGCTAACGCAATGGCAGAAACTTACTATGATTATGCAAAAGTGAAAAAAGCACGCCCGGTATTTCACTATGTGACAATAAGTGAACCTGTTGAACAATGTTATAACGTGCGTTACCGCTCGCGCCGACACCATGATGGGGCGCCAACTGTAGCGGGTGCCATTATCGGTGGCGTGATAGGCAATGCAATAGGCGATAACAGAGCCAGTACTGTCGCAGGAGCAATTATAGGCGGTTCATTGGGGCACTCTGCCAGTCATCGAGCTCATAGGGTTGAACGTCGTTGTGAAATCGTGCATGAAAATACCCGTAAGGTGAAGAAACTCAAAGGATATAAAGTGAAATATCGTTATAACGGAGACACCTATCACACTTTTATGCGCAAACATCCAGGTGACAAAATCAAGGTTCGTGTTAAAGTTTCACCTACGCATTACGAATATTAATGCACAACCTTATTTGCAAACGCCAACAATGCAGGTTTAGATTTTGACAAAACGATGGAAATACTTAATCACCGCTATCATGATTTTGGGTGCAGTCAGTCTGCATCCAGTTGCGGGTGCCCAAAGTAAAGACAAACAGAGCATAGACAAAGCACAGGCTGCTAAAAAAGCGCAGCAAAAAGTGAAAGGTCGTGTTCTTAAAGTTGATCAGAATCAGAACAAAAGTAAGTACAGAGTTAAAATGTTGCAAAAATCAGGTCGGGTTGTATCGGTTGACGTGGATAAACGCTCAGGAAAAGTAAGCCAGACCAAAAAGAAAAAGGAAAAGTAATGCGTGTATTGATTGTCGAGGATGACGCCAGGTTATTGACTCAGTTAGATCAGTTATTACAACAAAATGGATACAGCGTAGATTTGGCAGATGATGGTGGCAAAGCTGACTTTTTGTTGAATGAGCACCCATACGACCTGGCAATTATCGATATCGGTTTACCAGTAATGGATGGATTTGAAGTCATCCAGAGAGCACGGAAAAACAACGTTAAGTGCCCTATCCTGATCCTTACGGCCCGTGACCGTTGGCAGGAGAAAGTAGAAGGATTAGATGCAGGAGCAGATGATTACCTCACCAAACCCTTCCACAATGAAGAATTACTGGCCAGAACCAAGGCCTTGATACGTCGCTCTGCTGGTCAGGCCAATCCAATGATCGAACGAGGACCTATCAGCCTGGACACAGTCGCAGAAGAGGTCTTAGTCAATCAACAACCATTAGAACTGACGGCCTACGAATACAAAGTCCTTGAATATCTGATTTTGAACCCGCAAAAAATTGTGTCTAAAACAGAACTCACAGAACATATATACGACCAGGATTTTGATCTGGATAGCAATGTTATTGAGGTATTTGTGGGTAGACTCCGTAAAAAGCTGGATCCTGAAGGTACTCTAAAACCTATTGAAACCTTGCGAGGTCGAGGTTACCGATTTAATCGTAACCTATGATCAGGCCCAGCCTTAGATGACAAGGTTATCTCTTCGTTTACGCAGTTTTGCTGCGGCACTGTTAGCATTGGTGTTTTTTATCCCGTTAACCGCAATCACACTTGAACAAGCGTTTACCAATAGTCTGAGTCAATCAATGCTCGAACAGCTGCGCATTCAGAGTCTGACCTTGATATCAGAATTTGAGGTGGAGGATGGAGAGCCGAGCATGCCTGAGCAGTTATTCAATGATAAGTTGAACATACCAGGTTCGGGCCTGTATGCGTTCATCCACAAAGACTCTGAATTGGTGTGGCAATCCCTTTCAACCTTAAACTGGAATCGCGTACCGCAATTTTCAGCGCCAACAGTGGGCCAGGAAGCATTTGATGCTGAGTTCAGTATGGAAACCAGCTATTTTCTGTTTGCTTATACCGCTGAATTTGAAACCAGCGAGGGTTTCAGACCAGTGAGTTTTTATATTTTACAGGACAGGCAAACCTTTGAATCTGAACAACAAACATTTGCCAATACCTTGTGGAACTGGTTAGGGTTAATTGCCCTGCTTCTGATAGCACTGTTGCTGTTCAGCCTGAATGCGGCATTAAAACCTATCAATCAGCTAATCGAGCAGATTAAGCAAGCTGAGGCAGGTAAAATTGAACGCATTTCCGCCCGATATCCCCCTGAACTTGAAAAGCTCAAATCCAATATCAATCACTTGCTGGATACCGAACAACAACAGCGAAGTCGTTATAAAAACAGTTTAAGCGATCTTGCTCACAGTCTTAAAACGCCTCTGGCGGTATTGTCAGGTACAGATAAAATGCCTAACGAGTCCCAGGAACCGCTACAGCAAATCAACAACATAATCCAACGTCAATTGAAGCGCGCAGCAGCCAGAGCGGGAAGTCATTGGGAGACGGTTGAACCGCTTGCGCCTTTGCTAAAAAAACTGGTTGGTGCGATGCAAAAAGTGTATGCCGATAAAAACCTGGATATCACTGTTCAGGTTGCTGAGCTTACTCACTACCGAACTGATAAGACTGACTTGCTGGAGCTACTCGGCAATCTGCTGGATAACGCCTGTAAGGCGGCAAAACAGCAGGTTAGAGTTGAAGCAAGTGAACTCAGAGAGCAGCTGCAGATAACCATCAGTGATGATGGGCCCGGGATTAAGTTGGAAGACCGACAGAAGATGTTAAATCGGGGAGCCAGATTAGACAGCTACTCTGAAGGCCAGGGAATCGGCATGGCAGTAGTAGCGGACTTGCTGACAGCCTACCAGGGGCAACTGGAAATTTCAGACTCCGAATTCGGCGGTGCAGCAATTAAGATCACCCTACCCCTTTAGATCCTTCCCAACTTGACATCCTCAGGCCGTTTTTTCTTCCTCAATAGACTTGTTAACCGGTTCTTCACTATCCAGAAGTAACGCTATCCAGCGGGTATCTTTATTGGCCTCAAGGGCAATTTTCACAATCATGGTAAGAGGCACAGACAAGAGCATACCTACTGTGCCCAGCAACCACCCCCAAAATATTAATGACAGGAACACAACTAAAGTCGATAAACCCAGTCCCCTGCCCATATATCGGGGTTCGATAATATTCCCCATAAAGGTATTGCTGACCACAAACCCGAGCGCGGCCAACCCTGCAACTCCAGGACCAAGTTGTATAAACGCCAGCAAAACGGCAGGCACAGCTGCAATAAAGGACCCGATGTTGGGAATAAAATTAAGTAAAAACGCTAACACTGCCCACAACATAAAATGATCCACACCCAGGAAATACAACCACAGACCAATAATCAGTCCTGTGCCGACACTTACCAGGGTTTTAATAACCAGATAGTTTTTAACCGATACCAGGAATTTATCTATTTGCTGAATACGCATGGTGGGATCATCCAATGCGATGTGCACTTTTTTAGGCACGGATTCGGCCTCAAAAAGCATGAATACAACTGTCAGTAATATGAGTAGGAAATTGGTTAGCACGCCCCCCAGACTGGACAATAAATTCGTCACCATATTCATGGCAATGCCCGGATCCAGGTAAGAAAGCAGGACATCCCGGTCGATAGTGATGTTAAACCGTTCTAGCTGCGACGCTGCCCATGCAAATTCTTCACCCAGCTGTTCACGATACTTAGGCATATTCTGGCTGAAATCGTTCATGGAATTGCCAACTAATCCTGCTAGCATAAATCCAAATATCACTATTATCAGTATTACACTGGTAACAGATAACCAGCGGGGCACCTTGTATTGGCTGAACCAGTTGATCAGGGGATTACAGGCCATGGCAATAAAAACGGAAAGTAAAAAAGGAACAACAATCGCGCTTGCAGCTTTAACGCCCGCAAGTACGACGACGACACAGGCCATAATTAACAGAACTTTGGTCGAGGTGTTTGATTTTATTTCCATTTTTGTTTTTCATTCCGCGGTAATAAACTTGCTTGAGCGCAAATTATCAGATCTGTATGGTATATATCAAACTGAATAAAGGACACTACTAAAAATGAATTTAAATCCTGCCACTATAAGAATTAAAAATCTTCGTTTACGCACCTACATTGGTATTAATGAAGATGAAATATTAAACAAGCAGGATGTCGTTGTGAATGTGAAGATACACTACGACGCCAGTCTGGCAAAAGACACAGATCAAATGGATGATGCACTAAATTACAAAACCATCACCAAACGCATAATCAAGTTGGTTGAAGACAACCGATTTTCTCTACTGGAAAAACTTACAGCAGATGTGCTGGATATTGCTGCTGAACATCCCTGGGTAAGTTACGCTGAAGCCGAAGTGGATAAACCCCATGCACTGCGATTCGCTGATTCAGTGTCCTTGTGTTTATCTTGCACCAAAGACTGACTGGCAAAAGGACTGAGAAAACATCATGCGCATCTTAATCACCGGAGGCACAGGTCTCATTGGCTCTCATCTGGTACCGGTACTGGAAGTGAATCACGATATTGTTGTGATCACACGTAACGTATCTATGGCTGAGCGGGAACTTGGACACAAAGTTGAATTTCACTCTTCGATGGATCATTTCAGCGATTTAAATGACATCGATGCAGTGATCAACCTTGCCGGTGAACCTATCGTTAATAAACGCTGGACAGAAACGCAAAAAGGCGTAATTGAAAGTAGTCGGTGGGATACAACCGCCCAACTGGTAAAGCTGATAAAAAATAGCGAGCAACCCCCATCGGTATTTCTCAGTGGCTCTGCAATAGGCTACTACGGAAGGCAAGAAGCTTGTCCGGTTGATGAATATTCTGACAAGTTTCACGACGAATTCAGCCATCAGTTATGCAAAAAGTGGGAAGAGATTGCACAGCAGGCTGAATCAGATAAAACTCGAGTTTGTCTGTTACGCACGGGAATAGTATTAGCCAAGAACGGCGGTGCACTGGGTAAGATGTTATTGCCATTTAAGCTTGGTCTGGGTGGACCGATTGCAAGTGGCAATCAATATATGTCCTGGATCCATATCCAAGACATGGTTACAGCAATTGAATTGTTACTTGATAACGAAGGGTGCAGAGGTGTCTATAATTTCACTGCACCTGAACCTGTCACTAACAGGGTATTTTCCCAGACTCTGGCAAAAGCATTAGGTAAACCCTGTATTTTCAAGACCCCAGCCTTTGTTTTACAACTCATGATGGGTGAAATGTCTGATCTGTTGCTGCATGGACAAAATGTGGTTCCGACCCGTCTTAAGGAAGCTGGTTTTACATTTGACTATGCAGAGCTTAAGTCAGCGCTGCATAGTCTGCATCTCAGAACCTGAATCCCATAACAACCCAGAAGAGTAACTACTCCTTGAACGAGAGTTAAAACAACTGGGGCTTAGGCTCAGACCATTTTTCGCAATAGCTGGCTGGTGTTAAGCGCCAGCAAACGCCAACAACCTGCTGCACCTAGTATCCCAACCACCACAGCACCGACAACAGGTGCTAACAGCCAGTACTCTAAATGAATACTTCCTTGCATCTGGAAGATCTGACTTTGCAGCAGATACAGGGTGAGCTCGTTTGCCACCGCAGCCATTAACCCTGCCACAGAACCTATGATCAGGAATTCAAAAATCACCGAAGAACGGATTAAACTCCCTTTGGCACCTAAAGTACGCAATATTGCCAGTTCCTGCTGCCTTTCATCCATACTTGCCTGTACCTGGGCAATCAAAACCAAAGACCCCGCAGCTAATACCAGAACCAGGATAAATTCAACGGCCAGGGAAACCTGATCGACAATTTCCCGCAATTGATTAATTCTGGCATCCACATCAAACAAGGTTAAATTTGAGAATGGTTGGAGTAAACCCGTAATCTCAGATTTTCGATCGCCGTCGAGGTGGAAACTAGTGATAAAGGTGGGTGAAAACGCCTGCATGGCTTCAGGTTGGATCACAAAGAAAAAGTTTGGCTGCATGGTTTGCCAATTTACTTCCCGTAAACTGGTGACCTTGACTTCAACCACTTCACTGCCGATATTAAAGGTCAGCATGTCACCCATTTTGATGTTCAGGCGATCTGCCAATTCGGCCTCTACAGATACGCCATAAGGTTCGCCTTCTTGCCAGGTATCCAGCCACTCACCTTGTATAATTTTGTTTTCTTCCTGCAGTTTTAAACCCCAGGTGACGTTCGCTTCACGTCCTAAACCGTCACGACCTCTGGTCTGTTCATTCTGGTCTTCTTTAGAAACGGCGGTGCGGATTTTTTCATCATTGATAGCGACAAAACGCCCTCGAATCATAGGATAAAAGTTGTCAGTTTGGACATTATTATCCGCAAAATGTGTTTCCAGTTGTGGCTTCTGCTGTTCCGTAATATTCACCAGGAAATAGTTCGGTGTGCCTTGTGGTAGCTGGTCTCGCCACTGTTGTATCATGTCGTTACGCATAACCAAAACCACCAGCAATAACATGATAGTTACTGAAAAACTGATGAGCTGAACACTGTTGTCCATTGCGCGGCGTTTGATTCGAGCCCAAGCCAATTGCCAGGCGCCCATTTTACCTTGACCAAGCTTACGCCCGACCCAGATTAGTCCATATGTGATCACTAATAATGCAGCAACGAGTACCACGCCTGAAACAAACAAAATAAGACTGATAAGAATGTTCTGGCTATAGGCCCACATCAGCAAAAGTATTGCGCAACCTGCTGCTAAGAACTGTATGATCCGCGAACTGACACTCGCACCTAAATCACGGCGCAGCACCCGAAGTGGTGGCACTGAAAACAGTTTAAGCAAAGGATAGAGTGAAAACAGCACAGAACATACTATTCCAGTAAACACTGCTATCAATAATGGCCGCCAATGCCAAAGGTCCAGGGAAACACTAACCTTGTCGGCAATAGCGCTGACAACGACCTGTTGAATAGCAACCCCTGCAAGCGTTCCGATAAAAATACCCAACAGAGTGATGAATGAAATTTGCAGTAAGTAAACTCTCTGGACCATTTTTTTGCTGGCACCAAGGGTTTTCATAATGGCAACAGGATCATAATGACGCTGACTATAACGCTGGGCAGCCACAGCAATTGACACCGCAGCTAACACAATGGCCAACAAGCTGGCCAACAAGAAATACTGTTCTGCTCGACCAACCGAGCGTCCAATCGGCGAATCATCGTCTTCCACTGACATCCAACGATTTATTTCACGATCCAGCTTCGGTTCCAACCAATCATAGTAATCGTTAAGCGCTTCAGATTTTCCAGCGAAAAAATAAGAATAAGTAACTCGGCTTCCAGGGCCGGTCAGGTTGGTGGCCGCGAGGTCCTGATTGCGTATCAGCACCTTAGGGTCACCGCCGAAGATGCTGAACCCGGAGTCTGGTACCTCATTGAGTACTTTGGTGACGGTGAAATTGCTATCACCTATTTCAATCTCGCTGCCCAAGCTCAATCCAAGAGACTGAAACAGGAGCGACTCGACCCATGCTTCACCGGCGTCAGGCAGTTCATCAGTTACCTGGCCTAAACCAAAAGGTTCATCTGCAACTTTAAGCTCCCCTTTTAACGGATAGCCTTGTGTCGCAGCGCGCAGGTCAATCAAAGTCATTTGTTCATTGGCGAACGCCATGGATCGAGTGTAAACCTGATGCGCGGTGGCAATGTCGTATTCTTCTGCTTTTTCTATCCAACTTTGATCCACTGGCTTTCTGGAATCCAGAACACGGTCAGCAGCAATAAATTCAGCAGTGCGTTCGGTCAGCGCAGATTGCAATCTTTCGCTGAATAAAGATAGGGATAAAACAGCAGCCACTGACAGTACGATAGCGAACAATATAATAGTAAGTTCGCCCCGTCTGGCTTCATGTTTGAAAAGTCGCCAGGCAAGACTAAAGGTGTTATCCATTGAACTATCCCACCTGTCGTTGCTGAGTTTGTGATGACGCTTCCGTCACTTCTACCAATTCACCAGCATGCATCTGCAACTGGCGTTGACACTTCTTGGCCAGATCCATGTCATGGGTAACCAAAACCAGAGTAGTATCAGAGTCCCGATTAAGATCGAACAATAAACTTTCCACTTTTTCACTGTTGGCAGCATCCAGATTTCCGGTAGGCTCATCAGCAAACAAGATTTTAGGCTTGGTAATGAAGGCACGCGCTATTGCCACCCGTTGTTGCTCTCCTCCGGAAAGTTGATTCGGATAATGCGTACCTCTATGCCCCAACCCAACCAACTCAAGAATTTCTTCACCACGTTTTCTGGCATCCGCCATACCGGCAATTTCTGCTGGCAGCATTATGTTCTCCAGTGCTGTCAGACTCTGTACTAACATAAAACTTTGGAATATAAACCCGACCTTTTCACCTCTTAGTTGCGCTCGCTGTTCTTCGTCCAGCGAATGAAGCTGAGCACCATCGAGCATTATTTCTCCTTCGCTGACCTGATCCAGGCCGGCTAACAGGCTTAACAGTGTGGACTTTCCGGATCCTGACGCACCGACAATGGCAACCGACTCACCAGCCTTGACATCGAAGTTAATTGGTTGAAGGATCTGTAACTGTCCTTCGGACGTAGAAACAGTCTTAGTAATACTTTTACATTCAATCATCTTATTTGGAGTTGTTGTCATAGTGCATTTTCATCTTAAAACAAAGTGGTTAAGCCAAATTCGGCTGCTCATGATGCTTATACCCCTACTAGTGGTTTCAGATCACTTGCAGGCTCAGCAAACGAAATTATTGATCCTGGGTGATAGCCTAAGCGCTGCCTATGGTTTGAAGCAAGAGCAAGGTTGGGTAAGTTTGTTACAAAATGCGTGGTCTGACAAAGACATTTTGGTAGTTAATGGAGCTATTAGCGGGGAAACAACTGATGGTGGCCTTGCCCGTTTGCCTAGGCTGCTGGAACAACACCAACCCACCCACCTTTTAATTGAGCTGGGTGGCAATGACGGACTTCGTGGATTACCCATTAATAAAATGCGCAATAATATCAACAAAATGATTGAAATCGGAAAATCAGCCGGTACCAAAGTGATCTTGCAGCAAATACAGATCCCAACTAATTATGGACGTCGCTACAACAGCATGTTTGTTGGTAGTTTTGCCGAACTGGCTGAACAACATGATATTCCGTTGGTACCATTTTTTTTGACCGATATCGCGCTTAAACCGGAATTAATGCAGAACGACGGCATTCATCCAAATCTGGAGGCGCAGGCGATAATTGCTGATTTTATGCAAGTAAAACTGAAGCCGCTGATTTCTGAGTAGAGAATTACCCTGTGCGGGGTTTTTAGTCTACACTTTGTCAACAACCCTGACTTGTTAATAAATGAGAGGCGTAAATTATGACAGTAGGTCCACTTATTACTGATAGCCCGGCAGTGCAACCTACTCCGGCGCAACAAACACCACAACAGGAAATACGGCAGGAAGATCAGCAGCAACAGCAAGGTGAACAGGAAGCTGTGCAGCAGACTAATGTGAATACACCGGATCCCAATGCCAGAGTTGGGTCTGTGATAGACACGCAAGTTTGACCAGAACCAACCATTGAATTCAAAAATAAAAACCGGGCATTGGCCCGGTTTTTCGTTTGTGCAACAGACTAAGGTCTGGAGTACACCACAGGTTTTCCTTCAACCTGATTTAAATAGCGCTCTCTCAATTTGGACTGCCGAGACACCATGTCTATTTTTTCACCTCCAATAAACACCTGTTCAGCACCTTGAGCTACTTCGAGAGGATCCCCTGTCCAGATAACCACATCTGCCTGTTTACCTGGTTCAAGGCTACCTAATATATCATCCACGCCATAAATTCTGGCTGGATTAATGGTCAATGAGGCAAGTCCAGCTTCCCAGGGCAAACCATTGGCCACCGCGTTACCAGCATTTTGTTTTGCCAGACGAATGTTGTGAGTATTAATACCAATGGCTATCGTTACTCCGGCTGCGTGCAAGCGTCCTGCATTGTGCAAAGTAGCTGCCAATTGATCGAATTGATAAGGCAAATTGGATTCAGGATCAAGAATCACTGGAATACCTGCTTCCGCCAATTCTTTGGCAACACGCCAGCCTTCTGTTGCTTCCAACAAAACAATATTCAATTTCGGATAACGTGCTTTCAACGAAATCACCTGGCGAATATCTGCTGCACGGCGCGCGTCAACCACGAGGGGCGCATCTCCCTTCACAACTGCAGACAATGCCTTAGCATCTGCCTTTGACAACATGCCATGCCAGTCGACAGAAGGATTGAGCGATTTTCCTATCGCATATTCAGCTTCTGACAATGCTGTTTCCAATGCGACCCATAAATTGGCTCTGCTGCCACCAATATCGTCCGCACCACCGTTACTGACCACTGCGGTGGTAAATGCTGCACGTTTTAAGACGGGCTCAGATTTATCACCCAGACTAATTATTGCTCCCATTCCCTGAAACAGTTGTTCGGTTCTGGACATACTTGACGCTGCAGCCGTGATCCCTTCAATTCGGCTGATGTCTATCAGCGAAGAGTCCGGGTTTATCCCGTAAGAAACATCAAGTGCTGCCCCTGTCGTAGAAAGTGCTGTTTCTTTGCCTGTGCTATCAACCGTACCGGCAGAAAAACCCACCTCAACTAATCCCAGAGACGTAAATGCGCCAAACAGTCCTGGTGTAACAACTTTTCCGTTTGCATCGATAATTTCGTATCCATCCAGGTTTACATCAGAGTTTGTCACCTGCTGGATCTTGCCATCACTTATCAACACTGTGGCATCTTCCATCGTACCTTGGTTGGACATTGTATGAACCTTTGCCCCGACAATGGCATAGTCAGTTGCTAGTGCACTGGCCGCAACCATAGTCAAAGATAATAATCCTATTAACTTCTTCATTTGCTGTCTCCTTCACCAGGTTGCCCGAGTTCAAAGTCACTCACCGGCCAGGTGTCCGGGCTGTTGCGGTCATACACTAAAGCGCCATCTATATAGACATGTTCTGCTTGAGCATAGGTAGAAAAAGGATCCGCTGTCCACAACACCACATCTGCATTCTTACCAGCTTCAAGAGAACCGGTTTGCTCGAAGATCCCCAATGATTTTGCAGGATTAGCCGACAGCCACTGCCACGCATCTGCCTGACTGATATCTAAACCGGCACGTTTCCCATCACCCCAGGCTTTGGCGGCTTCCTGATTGAGCCGTTGTATGCCAAGATCACTGTCTGAATGAACAATGGCGCAGGCCCCCGCTTGATGAACCATTGGAATGTTTTCTTTAATTCCATCGTAGGCTTCCATTTTAAAGCCCCACCAATCGGCCCACATTGATGAACACACTTTTTTCTCTGCCAACAGGTCGGCAATTTTGTAGGACTCGACCGCATGATGGAATGAGGTGATCTGGTAGTTAAATTCTTCCATCACATCCAACATGGTACCCATATCGTCTGCGCGGTAACAATGCATGTGAACCAGGATTTCGCCTTCTAGCACGCCAGCCAAAGTTTCCAGTTTTAAGTCGCGTTTTGGTGCATTGGGATTTTTACCAGCCTCGTGATCTTTCTTATATTTATCCCATTTGCGCTGATAATCCTGCGCATCGGCCCACGCCTGACGATATCCGGCTACATTTCCCATACGTGTTCCAGGACCACCTTTTTGCCCGTAGACACGTTTAGGATTTTCTCCGCACGCCATTTTCATACCATAAGGCGCGCCAGGAAATTTCATATCCTGCACAACTCGATTGGGTAGGTTTTTTACAGTCACCGCTCGCCCGCCCACCAAATTCGCAGAACCAGGTAGAATTTGCATTGAAGTAACCCCACCTGCAAGGGCACGGTTAAAGCCAGGATCTTGTGGCCAGATTGAGTGTTCTGCCCAAACTTGTGCAGTCACTGGATTAGTCATTTCGTTGCCATCTGCATGGGATTGCGCATCGGGGGTGGCGTAAACGCCAAGATGGCTATGCACATCAATAATGCCGGGCGTTACCCACTTGTCAGAGCCATCAATTACGTTGGCATCTGCTGGCGCGTCTATATCAGCGCCAATTGCAGTTATTTTGCCGTCCTGCATCAAAACCGAACCTGATTCGATGAAACCGCCAATGCCGTCAAGAATATTCACATTGTTGATTAATGTAGTCTGACTAGGCAGCGCCTGATAAGTGCTTGGAAAAGGGTCTTGGTTGATCTCTACTAGCGGGTCTTTGGCAGCTGGTTTTTCACCACAGCCTAAAATGACGAGCGAGCTAAGTGCAGCCAATACAAACCCATTGTGTTTGAATTGTGTGGTCATAATTTCCCTGTCGTTTCTTGTTTTAAGTAATGCCAATACCCAGGTATTGGGTTACTCAAGCTTATCACTGAATAGACAGACTTCAATACAAACAATACGCTCTCAGGGGGTCGGAACCAATACTCATACGATGACGACTTAGGGACTAGTCCTGACGCAGAGTCTCAACAATGGCAGAGGGGTCCCTTAGGGTTCGTATCTGCATAAAGACATCGTCAGCTTCAGGGTATTGTAATCGAAGGTAGCTGAACCATTGCTTTATTCTGTTCGGGTAATATTTGCCCTTATCTCCGTATAACTCGTAGCCGGAATAGTGGATAAGGAGTGATTTCACATCTTGCCAGCTCATTGGCTGATCATTATTCTTTATGACTTGTGCAAGATTTGGCATTGCCAATGCACCTCTACCCAACATGATATCCTGACAATCTGACTGTGATTGACAATTTCGGGCATCCTGCCGGGACCAAATTTCCCCATTGGCGACAATGGGTATTGAGACATGCCGTTTAATCTTAGCAATCCAATCCCAGTATGCAGGCGGTTTGTAGCCTTCTACTTTGGTTCTGGCATGAATTGCCAGGGAATCTGCCCCGGCTTCTTCGATGGCTTTGGCATTGTCTACGGCCAATGTTTTATCTTCAAAACCCAAACGCATCTTAGCCGTCACAGGAAACTCATCCGGCACAGCCTTGCGAACCGCCGAGACGATTTCAAATAGTGCTTTGGTTTCTTTAAGAAGCACTGCCCCGCCTTTGCTCTTATTGACGGTTTTAGCCGGGCACCCAAAGTTTAAATCCACCCCCGGAGAACCCAATTCTATCGCCCTGACAGCATTTTCTGCCAGCCAACCCGGTTCCTGACCTAACAATTGGACACGCACAGGCGTGCCAGCTGGTGTCACGCCCCCCTGTCTCAGTTCAGGGCAAATCCGGTGAAACACTCTGGCTGGTAAAAGTTGGTCTACAACGCGAACAAACTCAGTGACACAAAAGTCAAAACCTCCGACCTGCGTCAACATGTCACGCATCAAATGATCAACAACGCCTTCCATTGGGGCGAGCATAATTTGCATTGAATCAATAACTTTACATGATAAAAAACGGGCGGCGAGTCTAGCAGATTATGCGATTACTGAACACTTTTGAATGAACTTTCGGAGATTGACTGGCGTCTGGATTTAACCTCATCCAGAATTTCAATCCGCCTTAGTTCTGAGGCAGATCCCCAATCCAATATTTCCTGCAAACTGCGATGACAGCCCAGGCAAATATCTTGTTTATCTAAGCAACAATTGCGAATACAGGGTGAGGCAACAAGGTTCATCATCGATCAACATATTTAACAGTTAAATTCAGTTTACAAAACTGGGCCAATGACGCAATCAATTTGATTGACGGTCAAGTAAAACCTGCCAGGGAACTTCGCATTCTCCATTGGGCATGGCGATATACGCAGACTGGTCTGTAATAGTGACAGATATATCCATACTGCGCTCTACCAAGGATGCCAGTTTTTCAATATCCTGCCATTCAAACCGATAAAAGCTGGCATTTAATTGCGAAAATTTCCCTTCACTTTGTTGCCACCACACTGAGGATTTAGAATTAAAACTGTATATTTTAACCTGCTCAGATAAACGCGTTGCTTTTTTAACGCGGTCATAGTCCGGCTCACCTACTTCTATCCAAAGAGTGATTTTGTCATCCATGGTCTGCGCCCAGATGTCAGGCTCTTCTATCTCACTCAGGCCTTTAGTCAGTTCTAAGGATTCTTGTTGATTAAGGCAAAATGCAAGCAAGCGCGCCAACATTCGTTCGACTGTTTCAGACGGATGCTGGGCAACTGTAAGGTTAAGATTGGCATATACTTCCCTGTCCATATCAGACAAGGCTATGCGGAATTTAAAAATGGTGGGTTTGAGTGCCACGTTAATCATCACATTTAAAGCAAAACAACATTAATGATAACAGGAAGATGGAAAGTTAAACGAGTTAAATTGGTCTATTATCAAGCCGTACAACCTTATTGCAGTCTATTGTCTGGAACAGCCATGAAATTAGCACGCTATATTCCCTTGCTCCTTTTGTTAGTCAGTTCAACCAGTATCGCCAACAAAGGAAGTTATTTTGCTGACTTAAACTGGGTTGATGCTAAGGAGCGTTTAAAAAGCTCTCCAATTGTTATTGTGCCTTTCGCTGCGGGCGCAAAGGAACATGGCCCACACTTACCCATGAACGCCGATCAAAAAACCATGGAGTATTTGTTAGAACAAGCTGTGAAACACACTGACGTTCTGATTGTCCCACCAATACTGCACGGGTGGTTTCCGGCTTTTAGAGACTTTCCCGGTACAGAAGTGAAAGACCCGGATCTATTCCGACGATACGCACAACAGGTAGCGGAGTCGGTTATTCGACAGGGGGCGCAAAGAGTTATATTCCTGAATATGGGCATTCTGAAAGCTACCGGGTTGCCTCTTGCCATTGCGGCTCGGGAAATCAGAACAGAGTTAGGTATTCCCACTTTACTGGTTAATTGGGAAGACCTGGAAAATGACCAGGTAGCTAAGATATTTTCACAACTAAAAGACGGACATGGCGACGAAGTCGAGACTTCAATAGCGCTCTATTTACAACCGGAAAACGTTATCATGTCCAGAGCAAGCAAAGACTACCGCCTGCACCTTAAAAAAGATTATCCAGGGTACAGACCCGGATTATTTTCATTGGACAGGCAGGATCCCAATTACTCTGAAACGGGCCACTCGGGCGACCCAACACTGGCTACAGCAGAAAAAGGGAAACAGATATTGAAGATAATGTCAGAACAACTGGTATCTATAATCAAAGGGTTTGCGCAATCACCTACCAGAAAAAAGCAACCGAATTAAAATAGTGGCAACTGTCAATCTAACCGAATAAACAGCCCCGCATTTAAACCATTGGCCATTAATTTTCGACAGACTTTAAAATCTCCAGCGTGGGTCGAAGAAATTGAAAATTCACTTTTTACTTTGCTTTGTTGCATTTATGACTAAAAATGCGTTTGGACAGGAGACAACTCTTTTTTCTGATAAGCCTCTGCGAACAGCTCGAGACTGGCATCAAGTTAAACTGGATATTGGCGAACTAGCTGAATTTCATGAGCATTTCTTCCACACCCTATGTATTTTCGCTAACCCAGTTTGCATTTGGAAAGAAAATGATTACTTGCTGGTAGAGTCTGATCTTAATGAAGAAATCAGCAATAACAGGACCGTTCACATAAAGGGAAACCTGAATTCGGATATTTATATTGGCGATCATAGTGAACTAGTGATTGCTGGCAACGTCGCGAAACACGCTACGATTTATTCAAATGGCATATCCAGAATTTATATCGGTGAGAGTTTGGAGGGTACTATTTATTCAACATCATCAACCCGAATCACTATCAAACAAAATTTCACTGGTAATGTCCTAACCGGACAACCTTCAACCTTTATCTCGGTGGATGGAGATTATAGAGGCTACATCAACCCGATTGGCACAAATGGTGCCTTGCTGATCGTGAAAATCGAAGGCTACACACATTCGGCCAACATCAAAGAGCTTTATGCACAAGCGTACACCAAAATTTCGGGTTTCTTTCGCCACAGCGATATACCAGCTGGAATTTATCAATCCGATAGGCGCAGTAGCGATTTCTTCACAGTTACAAAAACAATAAGTGTTTCCGACTAAGCTTCTCCCCCTTCTGGCCCATAGAAAATTACCCAGGTTGAAAAGTCATCTGAGAATTCTTCGAATCTATGCTCTACACCAGCAGGCACAAACAACACTTCACCAACTTCGAATGGCTGCCGCGTATCACCATTGATGAAATACCCCTGGCCTGACGCCACAACGTAAAGTTCGTCCCGGGTATGAGGCGTTTGCAAGTCCACTTTCTCAGGTTGATACATCTCGACAACCAGACTGCCATGCTTAAATAATTCGATAAATGGACTGTCCACTTTTGACAGAGCACTCACAGCACTACTGACAGTGAGTCGGTCTTTCAGTTCATTCATTCAACATTCCCTGCCAATAGCCTACGTCTACCCACTTTTCAAACTTGAAACCCACTTCTTTAAAATGCGCAACTTTTTGCATACCGAATGATTCATGTAAAGCCACACTTGCTGGATTGGGTAGAGAAATCCCACCCATAGCCACATGATAGGAAAGTGCTTTCAGCTCCGCAAAAAGCGCTTTGTACAAGCGTTTTCCCCACCCTTTCCCTGTAGCGTTTTTATCCAGATACACAGTAACCTCAACGGAAAAACGGTAAGCACAGCGCCCCTTCCACTTACTGGCATAGGCATAGCCTACTAACTGGTCTTCTTCGTCCACTGCAACCAAATACGGCAATTGCTGGTCGAAGGTTTCAGCGATTCTTTCCTGAATAGATTCTGTTGAAACCGGTGATTCTTCAAAGGTGACATGAGTATGTTCAATGTAATGATTGTATATAACAGCGATCTTCTCGGCATCAGTCAGAATAGCTTGTCTTATGTCCACTGTTGTATTCTCCTTTACAAAATCTGATAGCGATAAAAGACACTATGTGGATCAAGCTCGTAATCACCAAACGGTCCACACTGTTCGAAACCAAAGGAAATATATAGTTTCCTGGCTGGCTCAAACTCCTGTGCTGAGCCAGTCTCCAAAAATAGATCATTGTAACCACGATCTAAAGCTTCTTGCACAATTGACTTTAGAATTGAAGCTGCAACACCTTTTCTGACAAAACCTGGTGCTGTTTTCATCGATTTGATTTCACCAGACTTTTTTGACAAGACTTTGAGCGCACCACAACCGGCCAATTTTTCATCCATAGTGACTTGCCAAAAAGTTAGATCACTGGATTGCAATGACTTTGTATCCAGTGCGTGAACACTTTCTGGCGGTGAATACTGCATCATCTGTGCGTGGTGCTCGTTTAATAAAGCGATGACGTGAGCATTGACCGAGTCAATTTTTACTACTTGCATCTGCGTCCTTCTAGAGTATCTCTTTTACTTACCAGGTAGCTAACAGAGTAAACACTGTGAAAGTTGCTAGCAACGCCTGGAGGCAAAATTATTTGAGTCCAGCGAGCTCCCCTTTCCAAACCGAAGGAGCCCTCATCTGCTCACAAAGGTTCAGATAATAAGACGATTACAACAACGCAGGCATTGACCACCATATGTGGAATTGAGGCAGCCGCAAGACCAAACCAGTAGGACCTCTTTCGCCATAACAAGTAACTGGCACTGAAAATAATAAAACTAAAAAACGTTCCGAAAAATCTTACCGATTCATCCAAGCCATGCAGAATCCCCCAAAGGATCCCTGACGAAATCGTGAGAAAAAACACATTGTGGTGAATCTTAGCCAAAAGATACAGGAAGAAAGTCACCACAACACTTTCAATCACCGGCGCAAACACGACAACCAACAATACTGTTTTAAGGTTGATGCCAAGCTCAGGTGCATAATCTAATAATGCGGGGAACAGAAAGGTTAGCGTATAGAGCAAGGTTAATGAAACAATTGTTGTCAATGCTCCAGCAATGACGCCAAATGGAATTAGTCCAACTTTCTTTGATCGTAATGCAAATCTTAGTATTTGCCTGCCCAACTGTTGTTGAGGAGATTTCAAAATATTAGTCACGGAATAAATGTACGACATATCGTTGTATGGTTAAGCCGGATCCTGGCTTGGAATCCTGTATGGGTTTCAATTGAATGAGAGAACGCGTCAATAAAAATAACAATATGGCAACTAAACCACCTGAAAATGTGGCGTAAAGATCATTTGTATCAAACTGTCTGTGAGTTAGCAGTTGTTCATACTCATAGACCAGCGCACCTAACACAATAAACACGACGGTGCTGATGAATTGCCTGATAGCGCAGCTATGTTTCACTATGGGGATAACAAAAGCCAATCCTACGACGTAAAAAAAACTTGGTGAGGACCCAATGACGAGGTCAAGTAGTTCACTGATTCCCCAATGATACTGCCTGACAGACTGAATTATTACAGTTATCAGAAAGCTCATCCCTACAACCGTCCATGAAAATTTCTGCATGTTCTCTCCTGCTCACGCTACTGATAAGGGGAGAAATAGCGCTCCCCCGAATAATCCGCATTAGCCGAACATATTAGACCGACGTTCGGAGTTCATTTGACCACCTGAACTGGTGTTTCCGTTACCTCCGCTCATCGATTCTGCCAGCGACGGTAACTCCTCAATAATTCTACTGCCAATATAACTCAACACTGCCCACGCCAAACGCACACGGTTACCACCATTCACTTGACTAATTTCACTTTCACTAATTTCAGTCATTTTCAATCTTCCTTAATTTCAATTCACCACGCTTAAATTTCACGTCATGAGATAAAAAATGATGTTTTATATCCAGATAAAACACCTTCCTTGCGTTCTCCAGTCCAAACATACTGGCGTCAGCTACTTCATTATGGTCTTTGTAAATTGGAGTGTGGTACAGTTTTTAGAACAACCAGAATATTCGCTCAAACGTGTCTGATTGCGAATAATTGTTTGATCATCTACCTCCCCGGAATGCCTCTACACCATCAAGAGTGGAAACTCATCCTGACCAAAAGAACCTTAGTCCAGGATAACGTCATTCCCGTATGCTTTTATCGGGAATCTAATTTCAAATTAATTGCAATAATAGGGAGGTGTTGGCTGCTGTCGTCAGTTACTAGAAACAGCAAGTAAATTAAGCAGCTTTGTTTCTGCGTAATGGTGGGCTAACGCGAGGTGTTCTTTGTTCCAGGGTTTTATTAATTGTTATTGAGAGATCTAGGACTTGATTACTTGCTTCGGACAGTCAAATTCAACTTGCGCAGAAGAATTTTCGGGATAAGTTATTGGATGTGAATAACTAGCTTGCCAATTGCACAGTGCACGAATGATTCGAAACTAGCGGAACCGAAAAGTTTTCTGCACTCCATAAAAAAAGCCACACTATTGTGTGGCTTTCTCTATATGGCGTCCCCTAGGGGATTCGAACCCCTGTTACCGCCGTGAAAGGGCGGTGTCCTAGGCCTCTAGACGAAGGGGACAAAAATTTCGTTCATCGAAGCCTGCTTCGATAAATTTTTGTAAGGCAAAGTGAGCCTGCGAACTGAGCGACCTTATTTGGTCATTCAAACCACTTACTCTAGTAACCCCACAAAACAAAATTTGTGTCTCTTAACTATCTACTCAATCCGCCCAGGAATGTGAATTGAGCTTTCCTTGTTATAAGAAAATTCATCCTGAATTTTCTGTTGAGTTAAACACTTCGAATCCAAGTGTACCATTAACTCTAAAATGGCGTCCCCTAGGGGATTCGAACCCCTGTTACCGCCGTGAAAGGGCGGTGTCCTAGGCCTCTAGACGAAGGGGACAGAAATTTTGTCACCAAAGCTCCGCTTTGGTAAATTTCTGTAAGGCGAAGTGAGCCTGCGAACTGAGCGACCTTATTTGGTCATTCAAACCACTTACTCTGGCGTCCTTACAAAAATTAAAATCTTTGTCTTTATCTATTTATCCAACATGCCCAGGTGTATGTTAGACGTTCCTTGATATTGGTGGAGCTAGGCGGGATCGAACCGCCGACCTCTTGCATGCCATGCAAGCGCTCTCCCAGCTGAGCTATAGCCCCGTGCTTTCGTCACAGGTGCTTAGCATTTGTTAAGTCCTGTTCCCTGACAGCGGGGCGCATTCTAGGCATCTGGCCTTTTTATGTCAACGATTTTTTTAAGAATTTTCTCTGTTTGCTATATATTTAAGCGCTTTGTCGATTCGTTGCGCAACTTGCTCAGAATTTAACAAATTAAGCGTAACATCCAAGGAAGGTGAATTCCCTGAACCTGTCACTGCAACTCTCAATGGCATACCCACTTTCCCCATTCCCACTTCCAACTCTTCGGCTGTTGAATTGATGGCAGCCTGAATATTTTCCGGATTCCAATCAGTTATGGCAGATAGTTTATCTTTCGCAAGCAACAAGGCGTCTTTAGCTACCACTCGCAAATGCTTTTTCGCGGCTTTCTCATCAAACTTCTCATACTCCTGGTAAAAGTACTGGCTGATTTCCGCAAGCTCTTTAAGCGTTTTTACTCTGTCGGCCTGAATTTCGATAATTTTTTCCAGTGCAGGTCCCTGACTCAGATCTGTGCCCAACTGCTCGAAGTGCCAACGAGCGTGTTCTGCGACTTCCGATTGAGGCATCGTTTTAATGTAGTGTTGGTTTAACCAAATGAGTTTTTCAGTGTTAAATGCCGATGCAGACTGTCCTATTGCATCCAGGGAAAAGTGTTCAATCATTTCGTCAATGGAAAAAATCTCCTGATCACCGTGAGACCAACCAAGGCGAACGAGGTAATTGAGTAATGCCTGGGGTAGATACCCTTGGTCACGGAATTCCATTACACCTACTGCATTAGTGCGTTTAGACAGCTTTTTACCATCATCTCCTAAAATCATAGAGACATGAGCATATTCTGGAATTGGAGCATTTAACGCTTTCAGGATATTGATTTGTCTTGGGGTGTTATTAATATGATCTTCTCCCCTCACCACATGAGAAACCTGCATATCCCAGTCATCAACCACCACACAAAAATTGTAAGTGGGTGTCCCGTCGCTTCGCTGGATTATCAGATCATCTAATTCGCTGTTTGCAATTTCAATGGTACCACGCACATGATCTTTGATTGTTACAGTGCCATCCAAAGGATTTTTAAAACGAATAACAAAGGGTTGGCCTTCAGGGTGGTCTGTTCTATCCCTCCAGGTGCCAGGATAACGAGGTTTTTCCCCAGCTTCTTTCTGTTTTTCCCGGATTGCGTCCAGCTCGTCGGCAGGCATAAAGCACTTGTATGCTTTACCTTCATCCAACAATTGTTGTATCAAATCATTATAACGGTCAAATCGCTTTGTCTGATAGTACGGACCTTCATCCCAATCCAGACCTAACCAGTTCATCCCCTCGATAATTGCATCAATAGCTTCCTGAGTGGACCGTTCGATATCAGTATCTTCTATCCTTAATACAAATTTACCGCCTGTGCTTTTGGCATACAACCAAGAGTACAAAGCAGTTCTGGCGCCACCAACATGCAAATAACCTGTCGGGCTTGGGGCGAAACGCGTAACTGATGTCATTAAAATAAAATTCCTAGCATAAAAATTGCGGGCATTTTATCAGCCATCGGCCATAGATAAAAAGGAATTTGATGGGAATTCTCAGATCTGTTTTGTTTGTTCTCAGGTTTAGCATCATACCAGCACACAGGCTCTCTATTATCGAGAGCCTGATACAAGACAATTAATGTGACAATAAGACCAGGCGGCGACTAACCGCAACAATAAACAGGGAAAGCAGAATCCATGACAACGCGCCCCCACCTCCTTTCCTTTCAACCTGTACAGACACTTCTGCTGACTGGCTAGATGCAACTCCATCATTTGCTGTCACGCGAAATGCTATAAGCGTGTTTTCTCTGACAGCAGGCGTTATAAAAGTAAAAGTGTCAGGCGTACTATTTGAATCAGCTATTCGACTAACCACCGGCCCCGCAATCTGCACCCAGTCATAAGTCAGAGAATCATTATCCTTATCCTCTCCTTCCACCTTTAAAGTAACGCTTTGACTTTCAGAAGCCGAAAACTGCGGCGGTGCACTTAACAAAGGGCGATCATTCAGATTAGCTACAGTTAATTTCACATGGGTTGGCACTGAATATTTTAGAGCTCTATTAGCCACCCGATATTGAAAATTGTCTGAACCGAAGAAATCGGCGTTTGGTACGTACTTAATCTTGCCGTCTAGAACTTCTGCGGATCCGTTTGCTGGTGCCTGAGTGATTTCCAGAGTTGTTTCGTCTATCCCCTCTGAAGACTCCACCTGAATAGTTTTAATTGCTTTGTAAGTTGACCCTGCGGCTATTTTAGCCGCAAGGACGACAATTGAATCTTCAGTATCATTGGCAAGAACATCGATTACCAATTCTGCATCTTCTTCCACACTTGCTTCGTCGTCTTGGGAGAAAGTCTGATTATCTGCCATGTTGAAACTGGCTGAAACTGTGGCTTGTCCTTCTGGTTGTGTTGTAAGTTGTAGTGTCAGTGATTGGGTGCTCTGCAAATTCGGTAAGGCAATACCCTCGCCGTCATAATACCGATTAACACCGACGCTCCCATCAATATTTTCTGCACCGATACTGACGGATACAGGCATTGAAGGTATTTCTAAGTAGTTGAACCAAATATTGCTGGTGTTCTCCTGAATAATCAGTTGAAAGGTATAGGGTTGATGCTCCACCTCATCGTACTCGTTGTCATACAACACTACTTTGTCCCATTCCACTATCAGATAATGACTACCGTCGATTACCTGTATCGCTGAGCGCAAAAAACCTCCCCCGGTATCAAATTCATCAAGTTCGTCCAGCAAATCAAATTCTGTCCAAAAGGGTGCGATGACGTTATTTAAGACACCTGGTTGCGGGAATTTTTGATTAAATAAAGCGGCAAAGTCGCCGATCCTGACCTCACCCGGAACCACAAAACCATTGTCAGTCAAAGTAAGGCTGGTAAATTGCTCACCATTAAATTCAAAATCAAAATCCACTACTGCCGTTACGTGGAGACAGCCATCTGAACAAGAAATTGGAGGTACTTCAGCCTCACTTAGGGTATCCGTACCCCAGGGCTGCGATTCTGTCAGCATCATCTGCCCTTGGTTCAATTCTCCTTTCCATGAGATTTCTCGTTGTTCCTGAACATATTCCAAAGAGGTTGATTGGCCATAGTTCACTGTTACCTCTGCTGAATTTTCGATGTAGTTGAGATTATCAGGCAAGGAAATACTCAAACTGGGGTTATCAATTAGCGCTTTGTTGCGAACATTTACATTAAATACAAAGGTATCGTCAGTATTTATGCTACCTGAGTCGCTACTGATGGTGAGTGTGCCAGCATCACTGGCATCGTTGGCAAAAACGGCAATAGGTAACGTGGCAGAGTCGCCATTTGTTTTAGTAAGGTTCAACGCACCAAAAACCCACTTACTTTCAAGCACCGCTGCGGTATTCACATTAAAGGCTAGCAATTTTTGAGCAGTGTCTGAATTAGCGGCACTTAGGGTTAGCATCTGCTGATCAACTTCAACTTTCGCTCCAGAGTCATCAAATTCAAATGCAAGATCCCAGGTAATCTCTTCGTCTAACATGTTTTCTACATTGACAGAAAACGTGCAGCGACCAATACAGGCTGGGTCGGCAAAGGAAACTTGATCAAAAGTCAAAGGTGCATCCAAGGCTTCATCAATATCAAGCCGTCCGGCTCCGACACCAAAAGGTGTAGCCTTCCCTGCCCCCAACCTCAGCGATGTATGACTTGTGGAAGTGAGTGCTGATTTAATTTGTCCTGCCGTCCATTCAGGATATTGTTGACGCATCAATGCAGCCGCACCTGCCACATGAGGTGATGCCATGCTTGTACCTGTCAACATACCAAAACGAATATCACTGCCTTGTTCGGTTTTACCAGGAGCTGGGAAAGGAAACGGCCCGAAAACAAACTCGTCAGGCGACAAGGCAGACAAAATGTGTGTTCCTGGTGCTGCCATGTCTGGTTTTAGCACACTTGTATCAGAATTTGGCCCAGTGGAGCTAAAAGGATGTTGCATGTCAGAATATTGGTGTTCAACGGTCAGCGATACATCTGAACTTATCTGGATCGTTCTATTTCGAGTGTAGGCAAGCTCAAAAAGCGCCAATCCAGTTTGCCTTGAAACACCCAGGACAGGAATGACGTAATCCCCATCATAAGGAATAAATGGTTCAAAAATTCCCATGCCGAAGGCCCCACTTTGATAAATCAATGCCACACTACCACCCGCTGATTTAACGTTTTCGGCGACCTCTTCAAGCGTACAGGTATGGATATAATCCACCATTACCACAGCGCCCTGAAAAAACGGTTCTGTCCAGGGTTCACAGCCATCCTTAGAGAGCGGTGAAACGCTGTCCATTGATGCCAATGTAAGCGTTAAGTCTGTTGTGACGGCTGAATTTTCGCCGCCATACAAGGTGAATGATTGCCCATCAATTTCAGCGGTATGACCAAAAAAGCGGCCATGGGTGGTATTGGCAACCGCGATACCAGAAGGAATACAAGCTGGGCAATTGATACTTTGACCACGACCAGCGTGCAAGTCATTCCCTGCGGCATTAACGATCACTATCCCTAAATCTTCAGCATTGGAGAACACTTCCTTATAGATAGAGTTTTGTGGGTCTTCGCCCCCGCCGCCTCCCCAGGAATTATTAATCACATCAGCCCCGTCATTGACCGCATGTTCAAGGGCTTCAAGCAACATAGTATCGGGCGCGGAAGCAAAGCCATCAAGACCGACCCAAAGTGCCTTGTAAACCATGAGATGACTGGCGGGAGCCACCCCGGAAATTTCTACATTCGCACCTTGATACGTGATTTCAACTCCCACACCCGAAGCTATGCCCGCAACATGGCTGCCGTGCCCATCGAAATCCAAAGGACTAAAATGCTCATACTCATACACCGTAAAATCATGGTTGGCTGGGTCTATCCAACGCGCCACGATCAATTTGTTGTTACAAAAGTTAGCCATCCCTGTGGCCGAACGACAATAGTCTGGATTGTTAATCAGGTAATCATTGTCTGATAAATCAGCTTGACCAAATCCCGTATCGTCAAACATCGGATTATCATTGCGGATCCCGGTGTCTATCACTGCTATTTTAACGCCTTTACCAGCTTCGGATATTCCCCCAAGTTTCGTCCATGCTTCAACGGATTTAACCACTTCATGATTTCTATCCAGCCGGACGTGACGGATCCTGACAGGATAAATGCCTTTAACCTGCGAGTGTTGCGCCACCGATTTCAGGTCTTTCTTAGGAATTACAAGCTCTACTGCATTAACCAGAGTTTGAAATTGTCGCTTCATCGTCACACCGGGCATGGATGCCCTAAGCGACTGTTCAAATTGCTGCTGAGTGCGTGCAAGGTTTTGTTTAATAACAATAGCTTCTCTGCCTGTAAGCGATAGCTTGTTCGGGCTCCCCTTTTTATCGCTCTGTGATTTAGCCACTGCCTTTAAATGTAGCTGCGACGCCACAGCGCCCTCTTTCAATACCACAAGATAACGATCCACAGGCTGTTTTGACTGTTTCTTAGGTAAATTTTTGTTTTTTGACAGCATTTCGCCGTTACTTTGAAGCCTGGCTACCACGGGTTTTGTCACTTTGGCAGACGCCAGTATTTCTGAGCAAAAGAAAACAACGCAAAGGGAAAAAATGATTTTTTCAATTAAATGCCTGGATGTGTTCGCACGGATCACGGTTCGCTCCTGAATTGAATGTCGATGCGTGCTCAATACTGCTTTTTTTTTAACCAGCAATCCTGTGCATTTCGTTAAGTAGTGTAAATTTTTGTAATCGAAAACAAGATATTAGGTAGAAGAATCAAAAATGGAACCTTGCCTGAATGGGGACATGAATACCGATGTCAGTTTATTTGCCAATTAACAAGTATTTAGGTTAAAAAGGAAGAGTTATTGATCCTGACTAAACTGAAGGAAATCGACTGCAGGATCACTGAAAAGGAAACGAAAACGTTTTGAAAAATACTAACAATATGTCCCACTCAATTCAGGGTGCTAAAGACAGTCTCCCACTTATACTGGCTGCTATGCCTTTTGGTATAGTGTTCGGTGCATTGGGGCATGCTCAAGGCCTCAGTGACTGGGTGGTGATGGCAATTTCTATTTTTGTATTTGCCGGTGCGTCTCAATTTATCGCTGTGACATTACTGGCAAGTGGCGCAACCCTTCCAGTCATCGTCCTTACTGTCTTTGTGGTCAATTTACGGCATAGTTTGTACGCGGTGAGTCTTATCCCCTTTGTCAGACATTTTTCCAGCAAAATCCGCGTTTTGATGGGATTCCTTCTGACTGACGAAACCTTCGCTGTCGCGTATAACGAAGCATCTAAACGAGTTGGCCAATCAGGTTTAAATTACTACTATTTTGGGTCTGCGGGTCTGATGTATTTAAACTGGCAGTTGTGCACATGGATAGGCATTGTCACTGGCAATCAATTTCCCCAGCTAACTGAATTTGGGTTGGATGTGGCTATGGTTGTTGCATTCATTGGCATTGTTGTCCCCCATCTGAAAATGCCGAGTCACTGGCTATGTGCTGTGGTGGCTGGCGTTGGTGGAGTGCTGACCTATGAGTGGCCCCATCAGACCGGTTTATTGTTTTGCTCAGTATTGGCTATTTCTGTGGGGGTGTTAAGTGAAATTCAGCTAAATAAACGAGCCAGGGGAGCAAAAGAGACCAATGACTGATGTACTGTTAATTGTTGGCATGATGGTTGTCACCTTTGTTCCCAGAATGTTGCCACTATTGATGGCAAGTCGGGTGCGATTACCTGCAAGTGTGGAGTTGGCATTGAATTACGTTCCAATCGCTGTGCTTACAATAATCATCACGCAGACCGTTTTCTTTCAACAAGGCGTGTTCAATACAACACCTTCTAACCCTTACTTATGGGCCAGTGTAACAGCGATGTTTATTGCCGTGATTCAAAAAAGGTTAATCGTGACAATTGCGAGCGGGCTGTTCGTTTTTGCACTTTGCAAATATTTACTGGGCGCTTAAGTAAGCTCAGGTTAAGTATTTAAAAAACCTAAATCTCCCGTTGGGAAATTACCCAAATTGGGGAACACCGCAGTCAGCTCTTGATCACTCAGACCAAACCATTTGGCTAATGTTGCCCCGTATTGTTCCACTGAACTCCCTGGTATCATCCTCCCTCCGCCGATATCATCGTCTGAGTTCAATTGTAGTGAGGGTAAATGTCCGTAAATATCACCTCCCTTCACTGCTCCGCCCATAACCAGTTGATGCCCTCCCCAACCGTGATCTGTACCGTCTCCATTACTTGTTAATGTCCTACCAAAATCAGAAAGCGTAAAAGTAGTCACGCTGTTGGATAAACCCTGGGATTCAATGTCGGCGTTAAATGCTGCCAATGCCTGGCCCAACCGGGTCAGCAACTGGGGGTGCAAAGCCGCCTGTGCATCGTGAGTATCCCATCCGCCTAATCCAACATAAAAGATTTGTCTCGGGTGTTGTAAAACCTGTTGAACTGAAATAAGCCTGGCTACCATTTTGAGTTGTTCAGCCAAAGAATTCCCAGCAGGATAATCGTCTTGCTTGTCCTCGACACCTTCCAGGGCTTCAGCCACCAGATTATTATTTATCGCCGCAGAACGGTACACATTGGTGTACTGACGTTCGAGTATGTTTGTACTTTGCCGGATGAGTTCTTCAAATGTCTGTGAACGAGCCAAATTCCAAGCATACTGGGGGTCGAGCCCTTCGAACGATTCTGGCCCGCTTGAATTTAGCGAAAATGGTAGGCTGTTGTTCCCGGTTTGAAATAAATTTGTTCCATCTAGTGATAAATTTAGTGGCAAATTCACATCAGAATCCATTATAAGATCCGCCATTCGCCCTGCCCAACCAGTTAACTTAGGACTTTTAGGCATACCCATCTGCCATAAGTTTTGTTGGTCATTGTGAGAGAATAACTGTCCAGGTAAAAGAGATTCATTCTGAAAAATATCTAATTTGTTTACCGGTTGAATCAGAGGACCCGTATTTGCAATTAGAGACAGTTTATTCTGAGCAAAAAGTGTCTGTATTTCCTGCATCGCATCCGGCATACCCAAGGCGTAAGGCTGTTCATTTACTGGCGAGATTGGTAACAAGTTTTGTTGAGAATATGCCAGGTTCTGACGGACCGATTGGTATAGTTGATAATCTAGTTCATCTGTTGGAACTAGCATGTTGAACGAATCGTTTCCTCCATATAAAAAAACGCATACCAGCGCCTTATAGTCCTCAAAACGAGAGCTTGATTGCGCCATTGCATAATTTGCTAAGGAAAGGTTGATTCCCACCGTACCGGCTGTGGTCAAGCCTGCAGCAGAGAGAAGTGAGGATTTAAGAAATTGTCGTCTAGGCAGCGAGTCATTGGAGTAATTCATAATTAAAGCCTCACTTCTGAATCGAATATTGCGGAGTGTTCATAATTAGAAAAACAAGATTTGCCACTTTTTCTTTGGGTTCGGCAAATTCGTTCTCCTCAAGTGACTGAATTAGAATTTCTTTCATCTCTTCTGTCATGCTACCTGCCATCAGCAGTATATTAAGTCTTTGCAGTAAAGAAGCAGGATCATCCACCAATAAAACTTCGTCAGTCAAATCGATTGCTATCCCTTCATCCTCAGTCAACTCGTCTGGGTCATGGCTATACAGGGCAGAATACGCGAGAAAGTTACTTACTCTAACCACATAGTTTTCTGTGACTATTTGGTATTCTGGCGATACTAACCCAGCATTGCTGATTTCGCCCGGTGGAGCATAAAATGGTGAGTAAAAATTGAACACTGAAGGTGACGATAATGGGGCTTGATTGAAAAAGTAAGTAGGGTAACCCAATTGCAGCCGGTTATTCGGAGAGTAGGCATCAAATGCCCGCCACAGATGCGTCGCTTTAATAATAGGTTCACGCAGTTTTCCAAAATGTTCTGGCATTTCCGCGTGACCAATTCGTGCTTCATCATCGAGTAATATTGCCTTTATAACTGCGCCAAGATCACCTCTCACCTGCTCACCATTGTCGTTAAAAACTGCTGCAACCCGTCCAATATATTCGGGGCTCGGATTACTAGTAACCAATTTTAATATCAATTGGTGACTGATAAATGGCGCGACATTTTGGTGAAAAAAGATATTGTCCAACGCCTGTTCTAGATCTTCCTCTGCAGTTTGTCCTGCATGAACAACCTGATCATTCAAGAGAGTTTTTTCACCTTTATCGTGAAACGCTTCGACAGGCTCCATGTCTTCAAGAGTCGAATAATTGTCCCACCAATTCCACCATGTATCTTCCGTTGTACCGGCAAAATGCCAACCCGTATAGATGTGGGCAAAACCTTCGATAATCTCCTGATCATATGTATCAATAGTTTTACCCTCACTGTCTCGCTTTTGACTCCCGTCTTGATTGAGTTCTAACAGGCCAATGCTGAATAATTGCATGACTTCCCGTGCATAGTTTTCGTCAGGCCTGATGTTGCGTTCCAAATCAGGCTTTTGATTACCTAACATACTCAGATACATCCCCATCATTGGCGAAAGCGTAACTGATTCCAATAAATCCCGGTAATTGCCAAACGCTTGTTCCGCTAACATATCGTAATAATTCGTAATCCCATATGTATCTTCAAAAAAGTCACTACGCTCTGAAATTACGAAAATTTCACTTAAGGCAAATGCTACACGTTGTCTCAGTTGATCTTCAGCCCAAACAGACATTTGCCACCATGCCTCAATTCTGAACTCTCTTAGTTCATCTGAGGGCCTTGCACCTTCTACACTTCGAACATAATCAAGATGATTAGACGCTGGTAACGATATCTGCCAGTCTATCCAGCCTTCCATGCCAAGATGTAATACGTCAGAAATACTTTCTTCATCCGCGCCGAAAGAAGCTTGATTCAGTAAACGCGCAGCATCAGACATTCTGGCATCCAAATCAGGAGTAGGAACCGGAGTTGGCGTAGGCGCAGGAGTCGGAGTTGGTGATGGAGTCGGAGTTGGAGTTGGAGTTGTATTGCTCTCACCTCCTGAACCTCCACATCCACTTAACAAAGTGAAAGAAACTATAGTCGCAAAAAGTGACTTTTTCATGGCCTAAATGCTCTCAGAAACGTTGACTAAAACCAGAATACATACCAATTATCAAGCATAATGCGCAGTTTTTCACCGTTCGCCAAATTTTTCTCAAATTATAGTTGACACACAATCGCTCATACCTATAATACCGCTCCACTTGCTTAGCACATCAATTCAGATACGCGGCAAGGCGATATTATATATGGACGCTTAGCTCAGTTGGGAGAGCATCGCCCTTACAAGGCGAGGGTCACTGGTTCAAGCCCAGTAGCGTCCAC
>CANLWS010000013.1 GCA_947494925.1 uncultured Alteromonadaceae bacterium | reverse complement strand
GGATTAACACCAAATGAATCGGAAAAGCGTTACTGGAATAACTATAAACCCGTGGCCAATATTACTTGACCACTACACCCCCTAACTTAACACCAAGGCGTATTGTAAACATCCCTTAGCCAATGACTAGAATGGTGGAGAAAAGGGTGCAAAGCACGACACCCAAATTTTAACCATCTGTTTTATAAAAGAAATATTTTTGACTAGAGAGGAATTGAAGTTTACCTGATCACACTACTTAGCAATATATAGTGATACTTCCGTCAGAGCGACACTATATAGTGATACATAGCGTTACTTTTGGGTGCAGAAAAGGGTGCATGCATGTCCCCTTTTTTTAATTGATATAGGTCGATAATACAATGGCATTTCAGTTAGAGCTCTCTAAACAATATATAATGTTAGGTAGTTTAAATTTAAGTTTGTTTTACATGGTCACTAAGTGACCATGTGTGTCCTTCTTCAGCATCTAAAAGCCGAATTGTATTTTCAATTTGGTTAATAAATTTATCCACCTTGCGCGTATTAGGGCCATGCCCCTTATGTGTGACATCATTACGCACTTTTATTGCCTTTTTGATTTCACCTAAAATCGGATTGACACTGTCTAAGTATTTATCAGGCTTTTCAAGCAATAGCGGTACATACTCTCTTAGCAACTTTTCTACTGGAGGTGTCTGAAGGTTGTCGACAAGCCACTTACTACTTGGTGACATGTTTGTTATAAATACCTTTAATCTGACTTCAAGAGCTGATACCGCAATTACCAAAGCGCTTCTAGAATTGCCTGTGGTTAAGATTTTTCTGGCTTCATAAATTAGTTCAATAGGTATCGGACTCAACTCTGGATTAGCTAAAAAGGAAGTTAATTCAGACTCGCATGTAAATTCTTCGTTTAGCATGGGAGGTGCCGGAAGTATGGAACCGGTAATTCGATAACAAGGGGGAAGGTTGAACCAATGATTTCGATCAAAACTTCCTTTAGGACGTTCAAGCTTTGAGACAAAATGAAAATCTCTTTCACTTTTGCACCGCCATGACAGAAAAGTATGAATTCTTTTCATTGACTGTTCGTGAGCATCGTGAATAGGATCAAGAAAATTTCGGAGGTTTGCTGGGTAGAAATCAATATTGTATAGAGGCCCTCCTTTGTGCTTTAAATCCTCAAATGTTTTTGCAACACATCCTTCTTCAGGAACAAACCCTTCAGCAAGTTTTTCGAAAACCTTAGGAAGTTTGTTTGGGATATCCTGGTGAAACGATATCAACGACACGTCCATTGGACATTGTTTATAATAGTTTTTTTCAGGGTCTCTTTCTATGAACTCAGCTTCGAATTCATGATTATCTTGTTGGAACCGAATACCGCTAAGCTCTTTGCCAACTTCTATTTCAGCAAAACCTACTGAGTATTGAGTTTTGATATATACGTCCATCTAACTTAATGACCTTCTAATTGCTTCGAAAATTGTCCTTCTTCTAGTAGCAACTGGCTTTTTAAGCGCATAGCATGATTTGACAATGAAGAAATCGTAGCGTTTATATTTTAGCGTGTTCCTAGCAAAATAAGTTTATCAAATAATTAGGATCTAAAATCTTTGATATCTTCTAGCAAATCTTTAGTTTGTTTCCTGATCCGTTTTTTAAAGTGATATTCTATTTGCGCCGAAGTTAATTTTTTATCGTCTACATCTTGCGGAAAATATTTGTTGAGGAGTGCTAATTTTTCAGCTTGGTCATATTTATCAAAGTTGGGGATGTACCGAGTTTGATAACGATTATGCTGCAATTCCTTATAAACCCTAGAGAATCGCTTTGGTTGTTTTGAAATTTTAAAACGACGAATAAGTTTGCCGACATAGTGATCAAGTTCGTATAGTAACTTTTCATCATTAATCTCTGAAAAGAAAAACAACCAACCTTTACTTTTGTTTTCAAATATACAACCAGTAATGCGCATATCCAGACGCCAGAGCAAAAATTCCTCGCTTTTATACTGAGAATATTTATGGGCCGTGAATATGGCAGCCAATGAATTCTTTAACCTCTCAACGGTGCCCGTTCTAGCAGAAACCAAATCTCCTTTGAAGTAATAACCTAAATAGCTAAAAGGATAGCCTAACTTCTCAATAACTGATTTATCTGAATCCGGAGCGGGTTTATGTACCTGCAGTCCTATTTTACTGAACTTCCCAATAATAGTTTTTGCGATTGCCTCTGCTTCTTCATACTTACAAAAAATCAAAACATCATCAACATACCTGAAGTATTTTAGGTTGGACATTTTAGACAATGCTCTATCAATATTTATCATGTAAATAGCTGCAAGAACATTTGAAACGGCTAGGCCTTGGGGAATACCTTTATTATTAAGAGGATCGAGTTTGGACGGAGTCAATACCGTAGGTGAAGTCATTGAAGACTTTATTAGCGACAATATTCCTTTATCTCTAATACGCTTTCTAAGTCGCGACTCTAATTCACTATGTTTAATGGATGGATAAAATTCTGAAACGTCTAACTTTATGAAACCATCATATTCGGCTTTCTCGATAGTCTTTTTAACTTGTGAGATAACATTCTGAGGTAGCTCGAAGTTTATAGCTGGCTCAAATACTGACGACAAAAAGTCATTTAATGCTCGAAGAGCGATTCTATCTCTTACCGTTGGTATAGATATTTCTCTTGGTGCTTTGCCTTTGCCTTTTGCTATTAGTTTTAGTTTATATTTAGTGAACGAATAAGTGCTAATTTGAGCTTTGCGACTGATAATTTTGCATTGCTCGCCAAGGTGAGGTAGAAACGAGCTAGGAGATAAATTATCAATGCCTGTGGCCCCAGAAAGGGCAACATTTTCATTGAATGTTTGCGTTAATTTTTCTTCAGAAAAATGCTTTTTAAACTTGTCGCGAATATTCATTTAGCGACTCCATCCCAAAAAATATAAAGATTGGAAGTGACCATACTGCCGCTAATCCAGCCCACTTTAAAACAAACGCTGCCCAAAATTGAAACCACTGATATTTACTCGGAGCATCTGTTAACTTCCCCTTAAACCCAGTTTTTGGGTCCGGCTCCCCATGAGTGTTTAGATGTTCAATACAAAGTGCCCTAATATGGTCGATATCGTTATGGTTTTCGCAAAGCCCCAATATTTGGTAGTACTCCTCCTGTAGTCCAATCATTTCGATAGAGTTTTCTTTATGTTGGTTTTCAAGTGACTTCACTTTATGGGTAAGAACTTTTAGTGTTTCATAGCAGTCTTTGACAAGCGCCGCTCTGTCTTTAAATGATAAGCCTGCGATAAAACCTGAAACCGCTAGTGACAAGACCGAATAAATCACCCATGTTACGCCGGCGAGATCATTATCATTCGCAAATTTGAGGTAGTAAATAGACGCTGATACTCCAGCAGTTGAATACCACAAAAGTATAAGTTGAGATTGAAGCGAATTTGATAAAAGACGCTTTTCAGTTTGTATTCTAGCCTTTCTCGTCCACCAAATATTATCGCTGAAAGCCATAAAAGTCCTTTTTTATAATGAAAGTGTCAATGGGTGTTATGAGTTAGTAATCAAGTTAACATTCCGTGAGGAACAAGGCTATAAAACCTAAGGGCAAGCCCTTCAATATTAGTTGCACTCTCAATACAAGCAGAGTGGCCAGCTGAACGCCAGCACACCCAATGACATCTTCATAGTAACGAATACTAAGTAGAAAAACACTTCTTTCTAAAAAGTCATAGGGAATGTGGTTTGTTCATAAGCCAAAGTTACAAATCATCTTGACGAAGTTAAGGTAAGTACCCATACTATACATAAGTGGATTGGGGGTGCCCGGTCGGCGCTATAGCCTCGGTGAGTTTCATCGGGGCTTTTCGCTTTCTGGCGTAGGATAAATTTTCATCCCGATTCCTTTGTACCCATCACCTACTTTTTCTCTTCCACCATCACAAAAGAATTTTTTGGTTAGAACGTCAAACGCTCGATTTGGCTGCTCGGGTTTAAGCAAGTTTAATCCTATTGGTCTAGCGACCAAGTCAGCTAATTGAAGTCCAGAAGACATGACTTTTTTATCGGAAAATAACACCTCAAATGGTAGTTCAATCCCTAGTCGATTATTTCCATCGCAGACTCGCCTAAACTCTAACTCTAGTTCTTTGTCCTCTTTCGAGCCTCTGCATTCGACTACTACGTGCGTTTTATTTTGATCCTCACCTTTCTCTCGCAAGAACTCATATAGGGTCTCCATACAATAGCCTAGAGCAGTGTGATAAGGATTAGTTTCGGTATCACTCTTTTTTGTGAGCGACTGTTTGTCTATTGTGCAACTTATCAAAATAAAGTTACTAAACTCGATGATATTGGTTAACTCGTCAAGGAACTGGTACTTCTCTTCTTTGCTCCGAAAGATGTTAAATGCACCTTTTTCCTTCCGGATTTCATTTTCATGCAAAACAACCTGATCATGCCCAAAATAATTGAACTTAAACTTTTCAAGACTAGGCACAATAGCTTCGCTGTAGTGTCGTTTATGAAATACGCAAAAGGCTAGTACAAAAATAGGATAGTTCTGATCGATGCTTTGCAAGCTGTGATCGCCACTCTCATCAACGTAGACTATGTATTTGCTGAATGGTGATTCAAATTCCTTAGTAGTTTTAGACTTATCGTTTTGATTAAGTAACTGTGTATTTGCTTCATCAAACGTGAAGAGAGGAAGTTGTCTACTATCTTTGCTCATCTTGCCCACCCTAGCTCAACTAAAACAAACCATAGGCAATTTAATGCAAGATTTGCGTCTTCATCAGAGATTGGACGAGTTTTCAGCTTAACCGATTCATTCGGCTTGCCACGTGAATGTAGACGGCGAACGATTTCTGCATTGTGAATGACAAGGTCTTGACCGTTGCCATTGGGGTTAGCTTCTTTATTGTGAGCTATCCGCTTGTTAATCCCTTTGCCTAAATCTAATGTTAGGTCATCTGCTAACGCACCAAGCACGACTGATAATGCACTGCGACAGGCATCCACCGTTTCGATTGGACCTAATCTATTCGCTACTGCTTCAACATTTTCGACGGCGTCAACTAAAAGCTGTCTCGCCTGTTCAGGGATTTGAGTTTCAATCAATTCTGGTACTGCACCAAAGCTGGATAGCGCTTTGAGTGTCAGGAGTGGCTTACCGTCATATTGGGTTTCGATAGCTAGAATTTTCCAGTAGGTCTGAAATGGCTCTTGTCCTAACACCACCTTAGGTAATGGCTTTAGACCTAGAAGATAGGCTAAAGAGTCAATGTTGTAACCAACGGTATCAAGCTTTTGTGCAGCCCCGTTTGCCCAAGCTTCGTAATCTAAATCTTTTCTACTTGAATCTTGCACTCGCCAAGTGACAGGCTGACTTTCGTTTAATAGGTAAACCCGCCCACGCCTTATTTTGGTTATTGGATCAAAGCTTTCTTCATGGAAGATAATTCCACTATAACCATCAACCTCTTTTAAGGTAGGTAGCCCAGATGTTCCGATAAACTCAATAGGTAAGATTGGAGATTGGTGTACAACTGGAGCGCCAGAGTTGCGATTTCCTTCATATAATCGACCAGAGGATTTGCAAACACCTAACTCACGCATGAAGTGCCTCTGAAGCTTTTACTACTTGTTCTATTTCGTTACTTTCATCTGTACCAAGCAACTCACCTCGAAAGGCTTTTGCTAGTATTGATTGGGTGAGTTTGTCTAGTCGAGCTTTGGCGGCCTTATATTGCTTTTCTATTAAAGCAGCCTTTGTCATTAACTCGCTAACAACTCTTACTATCTCTATCTGCTCTTCAAGTGATGGTACTGGAATAGCCACATTGTTGTACATTTTTGCTTCTAAGCGTTTTGTCCCGTGTGTTGATGAACTTGCCAACTCAACAAATACATTTGCTAATGATTTAAGAGTGAATAGAAGGTAATCTGAATTCACTTGGTAAATAGGCGTTAACGCTTTCATATCCTGATTAATAGTTACCGTATCTAACGTTTTAGCAACTGGAAACGAATGCGCTAAGATCATTCCTCTCACTACAAATAGTAATGAATTTTTTTCAATATATTTTGCTGAAGACTTTGTTACACCTATATCTGTGACCTTAAGTTTAGAGGTAGAAATGAAGTCAATTTTCATATCTTTAGGTGTCACCCATGGAACCTCTCCGTTCCAATACTCATCTACAGATTTTCGTGGAGTTCCGCCACCTTGAATTGACCCCAATTCATATAATTTAAAGTATCCCCATGAAGAAGGAATATCTTTCTCTGTGGTACTACTCCATACATCATAGGCATCATTTTCCACATCTTTTGGTGATATTTTTAATCCTACTACATTCTCCTCCCGCCACTCTTTAGTGAGTTCGCCGGAGGTGGCGGCGGCGAGGACGGATTGGCGGAAGCGTTTTAGGATGGTGGGGATTTTGTCGAGGCGGGCTTGGGCGGCTTCGACTTTCGCGAGCACGCTATCGAGTTTGTCTGCGATACGTATTTGTTCATTAAAAGGTGCTAAAGCAACCTCTATCGACTCTAATTCTTTTGCAGAAATATTGGGCTGGGCTGCACCATAGGCTTTTTTCAGAATATCATCTTTTAAGTACGCGATGAGATAGTTACGATATATGGGACACGAGTTGTCTTCATCTATTAACCTGAGGTTGCCAACACGTTGATTCTGGTATGCAACTTCATCGCTAGAATAAACCCCCATCTTGCCAGTTGTAGCGCCTGACATAGCAATTAACAAATCGCCTTTTTCAATAATAAACCTTTCATTGGATTTACTCTTGTGAACATTTGCCGCATTGCTAATAGAGGCGATACCATTTCTTAGATCTGATATTCGTAACACGGGGACTGTTTCATCAGATTCGCCAATAAAATCTTTACTTTTAAACGCGTATCCATTTTTAAGCTTTACGAACTCTCCCAAAGAAGCTTTTCTCCACCCTTTCGGCAATTCACTCACAACACAACCTCATCAGAGGCTTCAGCTACATCTAACTCTACCAATATAGATTGTAAGTCGGTGATGGCCCCTGCCAATTCTTCAATCGCTTCGTTGATGAGAATATCTGGCTCCGGTAGATTGGCGGCATCTTCAATACTGTCATCGCGTATCCAGGCTAAATCGAGAGAGTCTTCTTTTGCTGCTATTTCTTCTCGGGTGAAGCAGCGCAAGCGGCAGGTATCCACACTACCAATTTCACTGCCATTGGCATGGTCGTCGATAAAGGCTTGGCGGTGTTTGTCGTCTATTTTGGTAAGGTCGCTGCCAACGGCCTGATAGAATTCGTCAAAGTGAGCTTTGGTGAGCATGGTCCGTTTACCAAACTGCGGCATATTGGCCCGCATGTCGTAAACCCAGACATTTTTAGTGTTACCTTTGTCTTGATTGATATTCTTAGGCTTTTCAAAGAACAGAACATTGGTTTTAACACCCGCTGCGTAGAAGATGCCTGTGGGTAACCTCAATATCGTGTGCAGATTGCACTTTTCCATTAAGTCGTTGCGTATTTTGCGACCTGTCGATCCTTCGAATAATACGTTGTCTGGCAAGACTACAGCGACGCGACCGCCAGGTTTGAGCATGCTGTGATACATGGCATGTAAAAACGCTAACTGCTTGTTACTGGTGTAATGCACTAAATCGTCACGAGTGGGTACTCCACCGCCTTGCTTGGTACCAAAAGGCGGATTGGCGAGTATTAGTGATGCCTTGGGTAAGGCTTTACCTTCATTAGAAAGGGTATCGCCATATAATACGCCTGCATTGTCGTCATCCACCGCTAAGTCGTGCAGCATTAGATTCATCATTGCTAGGCGGCGGGTATCTGGCACTAACTCCATCCCAAAGAAAGTATGATGCTGATACTGATTGTAAGCCGTTTCATCGAGGGTTTGCACATCAACATGTTTTTCAATCTCTTGATGGGCAGAGATCAAGAAGCCTCCTGTGCCAGCAGTTGGATCAACAATCACATCGCCCAACGTGGGCTTCATTAGTTCAACCATGACTTCAATCAATACACGTGGCGTAAAGTATTGGCCTGCACCGGACTTTTTCTCACTGGCGTTGATTTCTAGCAAGCCTTCATACATGTCACCCAAGCCTTCTTCTTTAGCTGAGTACCAGTCGAGCTTGTCTATTTCGGTGACTAGCTTATTTAGGGTAGCGGGCTTGCGAATACAGGTAGCCGCATCAGCAAATATCGCTTTGGTGATCTGTGAGCCGTGGGAGCCTAAATGGATCAGTAGCTTCTTGTATTCCTCTAGACGCGTGGCCGCATTAAAGTTTTCAATATCTGGCCAGCGGTATCCCTGAGGTATTAACTCTTGCTGTCCGGTTTCTTCCACCATTTTTAGAAAAATCAGATAGGTTAGTTCGTTTAGGTATTCGTGGTAGGTCACGCCGTCATCACGCAATAGATGACAGAGATTCCATAGTTTATTGATTAAGTCTTGAGTGCTCATACTGCTCTTAATTTGTTGTTGTTCTGTTTAGAATTCTGACGTTGTGACTAGGCTGAAGCTTTACCATCGTCGCCTGTCCATAGCTCTCGGTTAAACTTTGCCAGTATACTGGTTATGGGCTGGTCAAACAGTTTGTTCGCTCGTTGAACGCCACCCAAGCGTTGTTTGAAGATCCCCTCATTAAGACTGGCTTCGTCAACAATGATATTGGCTTTCATCTGCTTAGCAATCGCCTCTAACCAGTCTCGCTGGGGCGTTTTCCAAGGCTGGCTAGCGAGAATTTTAGCCAGAGCGTTGTCAACACGGTCTTCATAAGGCATTAACGCTTCACCAATTGCTGCTTGGCGAATAAAGCCGATAATACGGGCTGCTATATCTTCGTTCTTCGTTTCGCGCCAAGCTGCTTTGAGATCTTCCTCTCGAAACTCATTTTTTTCAAGCTCTAAAGCCAGTTGTTTTAAGCTTTCTCGGGTAAGTTCCCATGGTCGTTGTATAACTGTTTGAATAGCGACCATACGATTGCTATTGGCGTTTACAAAGGCGGTGAATGCGCTCAGGTAATCTTCAGGCTTTTGACCACCACCATAACCGGTTGAAGTACCGTCGACTTCGTCGTCGTGATCAGAGACCACAATTTTATTCATGCCACCAGTGCCAGCCACCTTCAGATCAAGTAATTCCCCTAACCCTGGGTTATTCACAAACCAATCAGCAACTTTTTGTAGGGGTAAATCTTTTAATTCTTGAGCGAACTCTTGCGGTGGTTTACCCGCTATACGTTCAAACTCGCTATGTTGTTTAGCATCAAGATAGCGTTTTTTGCTTTGCAGTTTGGCTAAGAACTGGTCTTTGGCAAGTTGCTGTAGTTTGTTATCACTACTAGTTGCGATCTCTTTTTCTAATTCAGTAAAACTTATATCCACCTTGGTGACCACAGGCTTCACGGAGTTAACTTTTTCAAGCTGTTTGTAAATGTCGACAGCATCAAAAATGCGGAAACGTTCTTTAGAGATATCATCGCAACGTCGAGTAGCACGCCCCAGCATCTGCTCGAATAAGATGCGGCTGTTTACACGGCGCATAAACACTAGATTACAAATTGAAGGCACATCAACGCCAGTCGTTAGTAAATCAACGGTCACCGCGATATTTGGCAACCTATCGTTCTTATAGCGCCTAATTAGCATGAGTGGCTTGTCTGATGCGCCAGTGATCTTCTGAATTGCATCATCTTCTACTTCACCATGGTAACTCTCGCAGGCGTCTTTGAGTGCCTCGACCATTTCATCAGCGTGTTTATCCGTAACACAGAAGATTAGAGTCTTCTCTTGCGAGTAAGGATTAATGGCATCACTTTCGATGAGCCACTGAGCAATGGCCTTGGTAAACCCTGGGGCAATGACTTTGCGATTAAACTGGGCGACGTCGAAGTCTAGTTCATCTGGTGTATGGATCAGATCAAGTTGGTTGGTAGATGGATCATACACTTTAACCTCTTCATTGACTTTGTAATGAATACCATCGGTATTGAGTTTAGTGTGAATGCGCACAGGCGGAAGATGATCAACCAGATAACCATCGATCACCGCTTCAGTATAACTGTAGGAGAAGACCGGATCGCCAAAGATGTCTGTGGTGTGGAGTGCAGGTGTTGCAGTCAGCCCCACTTTGAAGGCATCAAAGTAATCAATGACCGCTCGGTATTTAGATACATAATCTTGTTGATCGCGGAACTTCACTTCCGTGTCACTTAATTCCCTGTCGAGCAAATACCCTCGGTGACACTCATCTACTACGATACAATCATATTGCCCTACCCCAGGTTTAGCTCCATCGTCTGACGGATACATAATACGCTTAACTAAACCTTGAACTGTCGCTACGTGAACTTTAGTGTCATCAGCTGGATGAGGTTTGGGGATCTTTTCTGGTTCCATACCCAGCACTTCAAAGGTATCGGCAAAGGTATTGAGGTTTTCCATTCGTACCTCACCAAAATCAACCGTGGCCTGCACACCTAACGCACTTCGGTCGACTAAAAATAAGATCCTTCGAAAACGTTCTGCTTTAAGCAGACGGTACACTAAGGCAATACAGGTTTTGGTTTTACCTGTACCGGTTGCCATCGCAACAAGTGCCCGTTCTTTATTATCTTTTATGGCTTGCTCAACCGTGAGAATGGCTTTTTTCTGATAATCGCGCAGTTGCAATTCGTACTCAAACCCCATTGTATCTAACTCTGCATTTGCCTTGGTGGGAGTTTGACGTAGGTAAGTTTTGATTTCATGGGGCGAGTACCAGCCTTTTAACGCTTTGCGACGGTTAGTTGCCTCTCTGACATCCAAAAACCATATCCCACTTTCTTGCTCTAATTGCCTAAGATATGCTCGACCATTGGTGGCAAATGTTAATGGCACCTTATACTCACCGTATTGGGTTAGTTCAACTTCATCAGGTAAGGCATTAATGCCTTTGGCATAACGCTTGGCTTGATCGATAGCACTATATACATTCTTCGCGTTCTTCTTTGCCTCAACTACTGCTACTGGTGTCATCCCCATAAACAAAACGTAATCGGCAGGACCAGACTCAGTGGGCCATTCCGCAATGGCTTTGTTTTTATTCGGTTCTGGTCGAGCACCTTTTGAATAGCGCAGATTTTCCGTATCGGCCTCCCAGCCAGCGTCGAGTAGCTGTTGATCGATAACAACACGAGTTTCAGCTTCATCCATTTCAAATGGAGACTTTTCGATTCGCAGAAGCTCAGCAGCTTGTTGTTCTTTAGGCTGTGCTTGGAATTGTTCAAAGTTTTGTTTGTTGGCTTGTTCGACTTCAGACTGGTATTTTGCGATGGCATCTTCTTGCTCTTTCGCAAGCTCTTCCCAAATCGCCCGTTCCTCGGCCATCCGCTCGGCACGTTGACGCTCAGCTTGTGCTTTTTGCTGCTCAATCTTATTCAGTTCTTCAGCTACTTTGATACGGTCAGTTGTGCGTTGCGACTCCGTTTTAAGTTGTTCTAACTGTTCTTCAATCTGTCGCACGTATTCAGAGGGGTCTTCAGGTTTAACAAATTTTTTAACCTTGAAACCCTTGGCTTTTTCCCCTCCAAAGGTCGAGTGGAACCAAATAGAAAGCGCATGACCGACCATCATTGATTTCAGCGCGTCACGGTGACTACTGCTATTAAATTGATGTGTGGCTGTATTACCTAGCTTTCTGAGGGTGTGGAATGCTTCTCGAACATTGTCATCCAGTCGAAAGGTACAATCGAGATCTCGCAGTAAATCGATTTGCTTAACATCATTACCGAAATTTACACCTACACGTGCTGCAATACTCTGGGCAACGGCCTCGCCGAGCTGGCGCATTTTAATTAGCGTGGTGTTGGGATCAGAGGCAAAGTTGCGTTCGGCACTTGCGGCGAGATTATAGAACCAATCGCCATGGGCTTTTAAGAACTCGAAATTTGAAGTGAACACCATAGAACAATCCTTTGTTTTAATTATTATCAAAGCTCATTTGAATCAGTGGCTTTGACTTTTCTAAATCATCTTCCGAACGAATCACCACTTCAAGATCCCCCGTCCCCCAATGGCCTTTATTAGTTACGTCATGTGTAAAGCCTTCACTCAGCTCAATCGTGCTCGGGTTAACTTTTAAGTAAAGCAGTATGCGCTCATCCTTCTTTTGAGGTAACACTAGAACACTTATAAAATTCTTTATGCGCTTGAAAGCCGTATAAAGCTTAAGCTCTTTTCTTTGTGAATCATCGCCAAGAGATTCACAAAAGTCACAAGTTGAATTGTATAAACCTAACAATTGGGGGCTTGCCTTGGCAATCGAATCTAAGTGGTTGTGGCCGCTTGTACTAATTGATTTAGATTTACCTTTTTCATCAATTGATATTGTTGTCTGCTTGGCAATTGATTTTTGAGCAAGCTTCAACTGATTGACTGACTGCGTATTGACCAAATCAAGTAAAAGCAGGTCTTCCCCAAAGTACTTATAACGCATCAACTCTATGTTGCGGTCAATCTGCTTAATGGCGTGTTCATCATATTTATTAAAATCGCTGGCAATACAAATTAAACGAGCGCCGTTCCATTCGATTTCATCTGCTACTTTTTGATTGATTTGCTTCATTACTAAGAGTTGAAAGTCAGCGATATGGTCTAGTAACCAGTCTAAATAAAACAACCCCTGATTTATCACGTTCTCGTTGGAGTGACGCTTGTATTCAACAATGACTGGACAACCATCTTCATCGATTCCCAAGCTGTCGATTCTGCCGCCATTAATGGCATACTCAGATGCTAGAAACCTGACACCAAGCAACGCTTCCATATTGTACTCAACAAGTCGTTGAAGGTCTTTTTCTAGCTTTGCGAACTGACTAGACAGTTCTTCTACTTGGTGATTTATCGATCCAATTTTAAATAACTTCACATCACTCATTGCTAGTCCTTGCTCTGTGACTTTAGATATTACATAAACTTACAACACAGCATATACCCGAATCATCAGTATCTCAATCATCGAAGTTTCGGATTTCTAAGGGAAAAATTTGTGTTTAAACTTCATGTTCACGCATTAAACACACCGTTTAAACATCTTTATTAAACACAAAACCAACGGAGAAAAGCCTCAAATAGCTGGACGCCATTTTAGACTTTAAGGGGGATAACACGCGTAGCCTGCGTTGCAGCCACGCCCCCTCTCCAATTTGAATATCTCTGGACGAGTTAATCAAATCACATTCACCCGATGCCGCCATCGCTCGTGCCGACCGACCAACCGTATTTTAACGGCTGCGGCGAGTCGCTTCGCTCCAGACTGACGGGGGAATTCGCCTTGGTCTTCGACAGTTCGTCCCTCACTCCGAAAACCCGGTTGGTCTGGCGCTCGTTTCACTCACTCCGACGGCGGCACGCAGACCATTCTAAGCGCTGTGGGCAGCGCTATTCATTCTCACCACTCTGGGGAGTGGCGAGCTCCGCAAAACATAAAGTCCACCAACTAAATTATTTTCTTAGAGGTCTCAAAATACCTTGCTCTATGTATCTGGAGCCTATCGAGACCACTGCATGATAATTCTGATGGTTTTTTTAAGCCGCATCCACCACACCCCAAAATTATTTAACAGGCTATGGGTATGCAGGTGCAAAGAATCTGTTATTCGCTCGCCTTTCAATGCGGAAAGGCCTGTTAGTCAAATAACCTCTAACTTAATAAAAAGGAGTCTTTAAATGAGACTTTTAGAAAAAATTGAAAGAACCTTCGAAAACGTTGAAGCCTATATTGATGGAAATGTTTTTGCCATAACAAACGCCCTGTTGCAAAGCACGGAGCTATCACAAACAGTTGGTGCAGCAGTTCTCGCAGCACCATTAATTGGCCTTGCGCTTAAGACGCAAGATAAGGAAAACAAATTTGTAGCAAACTCCATTTCTAGAGGCATCGGCAGTACTATTTGGTATGGCTCAATAGCAACCACATTCATCGCATCCGCAGGCTTGATTTACAGCTTCAGTGACGACTTACTCACAAATTATGAGTATTACTCACGACTGTATCTGAGCGTCTTCAAAACACTCTACGAAAATATGCTAGGAGGAGTCGTCTCCGGCGGAATAATTGGCGCGTTGTTTTACATATTCAGCAGAACGGCATATACAAAACTCCTCAGCGATATAGAAGAAAAGCTTACATGGACGGCAGATAAGCCAGATGGCTTACCTCCAACAGAAAAGGATATTCTGAAGTTAAAAGTTCGGAAAGTCAGTCAATGGAGGCTGAAGCGTTGGTTGAAAAGAGCCCACGCTCGTAAAGAGGTATTCATAGGCATAAACCAAAACAGCGGCAAACCAATCTTTATTCCCTTGACTAAAGCACTTGCGGACTGCTGGCAAGTCTCCGGCATGCCTGGTGCAGGGAAAGGAGTGTTTAATCAGCTTCTTTTCACCCAATTGATTAAATTTGGCCATGTTAATATTGTCTTTAACCCCAAAAAGGACGCTTATTGCCGGTCAGCACTTTACCGAGCTTGTGATCAAGCGGGCGTTCCCTTTTACAGAGTAGATTTGACGCAAACTAGCGCTTCGATAAATCCTATAGCAGGGTGTTCAAAGGAAGAAGTATTCGAGGTGCTTTGCTCAGGGTTTGGATATGAAGACACGAGGCAAGAGTCCAGCTTCTACTCGGCAGTTGCCCGCAGGGTAATTCGAGAAGTTAGCGAGCAAGGTTTGCCTCAATCTATACCAGCGTTCTTAGAAGCAGCAGGACCCGTGTTTCAAGAGGTAGGAAAGGATTCCGCAAATCTTCAGAATAAGTTGACTGAGCTAGTGTTGCTTAATGCAACGCAAACTGAAGATGCATCTGCATTGTTTAATGTATTCGAACATGGTGGTTGCATTTTAATCGAGGGGGCGCCTAACAACGAGTCGGTTCTCACGCTAATGAAGATGCTGCACATTCGATCGGTTCAACTAGCATCGAATAGGCTTGATTCAGAGCCTCCAGTAAACTTCTGGCTTGACGAAAGTAAATATGTATTGTGCCCTAGCGTCATTAATGGATTAGGGACTTCGAGAAGTTTCAATTTTCGTTATTCACTTTCTACTCAGTCAGATTCAGACAGTGAGGCAACAAATATGCCTTTCCCAGCCAGTGCTGTCCGGCAAATTATTAATGACGATACACCTCTGAAAGTTATCCACTCGACACATGACCATGAAACTGCTGAGAGAATATCGAAGCATTGTGGCACCAAAGCCAGCCTTTATAGCTCCAGTTCAGCTTCGATCAATGAGCTCGCCACAGAGACATCTGATGGTAAGAGAGTGTTATCTCTGCGTGAAGAGCCTATTTTTCACCCCAACATAATTAAGGCTCTACCCAAAGGCATGGCTATCATCACAGGCGCAGTTCGTTGGCCGACTATGGTAACGATACCTACCCTACTCGTCGATAAACTGGATGTTCCTTTTTACAAGGCTCCTTCACTCTCCAAAAAAGACGCATACGATAAAAAGGAGGACGATTTACTATGAAGCTTCCTCCCTCACAAAGACAGGCGCTCAGATTTCTGAGAGTGCAAACATGGTCGGTAGTTTCGGTGTTGCAGCGTCAGCTGCAACACAACAGTCCGCAAGCCACATACCAGCTGATGAAACGGATGATGTCTCAGGGCTTGATCTCATCTGCTGATATTGCATTACCAGCGCAAAATAGAGTCAGACTATTTGGTATTACTGAACTCGGACTCGCTTATGCGTTTGATCTAGGCGAAGAAGTAACAACAACAAGGTATTTTGAACCTTCTAAAGTTTCACCGTCAACACTGCAACATGAACTAGACATTCAATTGGCACATATCAATGCTTTAAAATCTGGATGGAAAAATTGGGAAAACGGAAGTTCACTCGGTATGCGGCTCCGAAAAATGAAAATCCCCGACGCAATTACGCTCTCACCTGATGGTAAAAAAGTATGCATTGAAGTAGAGCGAGAAATTAAAAGTGCTAGGCGATACCGTGAAATTATTGCGTCACATCTTGCATCACGGAAACAAAACCATTGGGAGCACATATTGTATTTGTGTCCTACAAACGATCTTGCGCTAAGGCTACGCAGAAAAGTTGCGTCACTAGACTACTTACTCTGGAATGGTAATCGAGTCTCGTTAACAGAGGCGCATATGTCTCACTTCACATTTGATTCATATGGTTATTTTACTAAGGAGGGGAAAGTATGAACTATCCATTATCAATCATCACCGTGAAACAACTCGCAAGGTTATCCGGATATTCTGAAGCTGCACTTAGGAAAAAAATTCACGACCATGTTTTCCAAGAAGGTGTACACTTCCAAAAGTCGCCTGACGGAAGAATTCACTTCGACATACAGGAGTATGAGAAATGGGTTCGACATGGCCAAAGGGGATAATGCCCCGAGTTCAGTCAATTGAAATACGACTGAACTACAACGACAAGCGCCATTATGTGACCCTGCCGTGGCGCCCTACTCAGGGCAACATTAAAAAGGCAGGTAAACTGAGGCAACAAGCGCAGGAAGCAATTAAATGGGGAACCTTCACGTGGCAAGAGTTTTTCCCTGACTCGAAGTATGCCAATGAGGAATCGGGTGCAAAGACGTTTAAGGATTATGCGACTTTGTACCTAAACACGTTAACGTGCACTGAAAATACTAAAGAAAAATACGAGCAGGCATTAGAGCGACTTTATTACCCGAAGTTGGCTGGCAAGCTGATAAAGGTAATCAAACACTCTGAGTTGCTGGCATTACTGGCGAGTTTTGGCTTTCAAAGTAATAAAACCCGCAATAATGTTTTGATACCACTTCGTGGTGTGTTTCGCTTGGCATTGCGTGATAGAGCCATTCAATTCAATCCTTGCGAGGGGATTGAAAATGGCAAACATCAGCAGTCTGAAGCTGACCCTTTGCTCATTGAGGAAATTGACATATTTCTGAGATGGATAGAGAAAAAGCAGCATCCAATGTGGCTCAATTATTTTGAATATGCGTTATTTTCAGGTCTACGGCCGAGTGAGCAGATAGCTCTTTCTTGGGATAGTGTGGATTTCAATCGCGGGTATGCCCGTATTGAACGAAGCAAAATAAAAAACAAAGTGCGTAACCATACCAAGACATACAAAGTCCGGGACGTGGAATTTAATGCTCGGTCACAAGCTGCGTTAATGAAGCAAAAACAATGGACGTTTTTGCGAAATTGTGAAGTGTTTGTTCACCCTTCTACAGGTGAACCATTTACTAATAATGCTTCACCAAGACTTATGTGGAATAAAGGCTTGAAAGCCTGTGGAATTCGCCATCGCAATAGCTATCAAACAAGACATACGTTTTGTACGACAGCTTTGCAGTCTGGGGCGAAAATACACTGGGTATCTCAGCAATTAGGACATGCGTCTGCAACGATGACATTGAACCGTTATTCGAAGTGGATACAACAAGCTAACGCCGAGAATGAGTCGGCAAAACTGGATGCTTTTGTGGCATCACATACACTGCAAATTTCACTAAAAGGTGGAAATTTGGGGTTTTGAGAGTGAAGAAATGGATTTTTCTAAGGATATCAGGAAGATAATTGGTCGGTGTGAGAGGATTTGAACCTCCGACCCCTGACACCCCATGACAGTGCGCTACCAAGCTGCGCTACACACCGACCGAGCTGCGCAGTTTACTTATTTTCGGCCGCTTTGCAATGAGAAATACACCTTCGTTGTTTAATTGGTTATATCTTGGGCATTTTTTGCTTACATATTCGTTTTCACCCCCGAGTATTTGCCTGCACTTTGTGTGCATTTTTTACTGGCTAGGCCGAGCCCGTTTTCTCAAAGGCTATATGCAAAAAAAGCCCCTTATAAAGGGGCTCAAATCTAGCTGTAAAACAATAAACGGGAGACTCACAATTGAAGTCCCGTGAAGAATAATCGAGGTTAGTTGCAGTTTTATGACTAATCTCAGGTTACTTTAAATGTGTTTTACAGATCACTTGCAGCAGTTAGTTTGATTTCTGGCCATTGCTCATCAGCTTCACCGATATGCTTAGGCACGTCTTTTCTCCACGCTTCATACACTTGCAGGTTTTTGTTGACATACAGCTTACCGTCTACAACTTCAAATGCTTTGCCGTCGATTTCAAATTTCTTACCAAAGGTGGCACCGTAAGCACAAAAACCACCGTACATTGGTTCATATTTCTCTGGATTTTTAGTAAAGGTGTCTCTGTTTTTCGCTGAGCTGAAACGGTAAATCGCACCATTATGAACCGCTGTATACTCTGCGCTACCTTCAACCGCTTTATTCTGTGTGAAATATGCTACAGCATCATGTCCAGCCAGGATAACGCCATTTGCATCTGTCTCTGTGTCTACGCCTGCAAATACAAATGAAGACAAACTGATAGAAAATATCGCTAGCAGGGTTTTAAGATTGAATAACTTTCTCATAACTATTTCCTCGGTTAAAAATTTAATTTGTTAGAACGAGGTCAATAGTAAGGTCTATCTGGTATCTTAACTATGTCCGACAAAACAGAGGTTATGTCCAATCGTCTATGGAAGTGTTAAATCAGTTATTTTCTACCTTTAGAGTTAGTGCAAACGTGATCCACAATGGCCAATATTGTGGTCGGTGGGCAGTAGATACATCTGGATCGTCCTATATGAGCTTTCATGTTGTTAGCCATGGACGTTGTTTTTTAACAGTCAACACAGAGCAAAACATCACTGAGACTCTGGAGCAAGGTGATATCGTGCTTTTTCCGAGAGACTTAGGCCATTGCATTACCAGTGACGATGCATTCGAAACACCGGTTAACCAGACTCACTCAGAAAGTTTTTCTATTGGATTAAGAGCAGATGGAACAGGTCTGGTATGTGGATACTTCGAGCATCAGCATCCCTTGATGGCCAGCTTGACTGAACACTTGCCAGACTATGTCATTGTCAGACATGATCCTACCTCCCCTTCCGGTTTGATGCTGCTCCTCAACGCGTTGCTAAACGAATCTGTGACGCCTGGCAAAGGTTCAGAATTGATTATGGCCAAAATGTCAGAAACTATTCTGGCCATTCTCATGCGCGATCATTTACCAACAAGTCAAGGGGTGCTGGCTGCTTCAATTCACCCTAAATTAAGTCCGGTACTCAAGGCCATTCACGAAAAGCCTGGTGAAAAGTGGACAGTGGATGCACTTGCTGGGCTAGCGTTTAGTTCACGGGCAGGTTTTGCAGATTTGTTCAAAGAAGTCGTTGGCTTAAGTCCAATGGAATATGTCACACAATGGCGTTTATCCTTAGCCTATCGCAGATTGGCTGACGAGAAAGTCTCAACGCTGGATGCTGCGCTGGAAGCAGGGTATGACAATGAATCTTCATTTTCCAAGGCGTTTAAGCGGGTCATGGGCGTTACTCCGGGAAAACTAAGAGCAGGGTAATCCTGCCATTTAGTGACTAAACCACTTTTGTCTCAAACTGTCATACTGACCATTTCGGCGCATTTCATTTATCGATACTTGAAACTTTTTGACTAATTCAGGATCGGTAGTTTTACTGGTGGCGATCCCCATATCTGATTGATTAGTGACATAGGCGACTCTGAACATTTTTCTGGGCAATCCCAGCCTGTCTGTTGCAGTAAAAAAGCCAATATCATTGTTATGATTAAGATCCGCTCTTCCCTTGACCAGCATATTGATCGCATCTTCTTGGCTATTAACCATAAAAAGTAAATCATTATGGTCTGGCGATATGCTCAGTTTCTGCAGTGAAACATCGCCAACAGGCAATGCGACAGAGTATTGATAAACATCATCGATTGAATCGATGGCAATATCGTTTCTGTTAGCCAGGGAATACAGCCCATCTTTAACCTGGTAAATAGTGGCAACCCAGGTGTATCGCTTCAGACGCTCGGAGGTTTTTGCCAAGGTTAAAATAACGCTACCAGGTTCATTCTCAACGACTCTTTGCGCACGAGCCCAAGGCAAATCTACATACTGTACTTTGATATCAGCTAACCTGGCTGCTGTTTCCAGCAACTCAATACTGAATCCAGTACGTCCCTTATGTTCATTAAAAATCTGGAACGGAGGGTAATCAACGGTGTAGACCTTGACAGTGTCAGCCATCAAGCTAAAACAAAAAAAACAATTTATCAGACTGAGGAGGTGCAGAAGCCGCAAATTCTACTCCAATGCTGGCCAGGTGCTGACTACCCTACTCCTGTCACGCCTTCAGGTCAAAAAGTGGCGCATTTAGCTGTTGTTCGAACGAAAATAGTAAAATGTCTGCAAACCTGTACTTTGAGTCAGTTTAATTTGGTGAAAAATGGTTAATACTGTTTAGACTGATATCTCGGGTTTTAGCAATGCCTGCATGTGTCAGTTGTCATGAAATAAACGTTTAATAGAAGGAATCTAAATATGACGTGTTTAACAATGGAGCAAGGTGGGTTTAGAGAATTGTCTTTGAATGAAATTGATTTAGTCGCTGGCGGCTCCCACCTAAAAGGCAATGGTGCCAGCAATGCGAGCAGTTCGAACAACAGCCTGAATCAATCTAGCGGAGGGGGGGCTTCGGTTGCATTTGGTATAGCATCTACCTGGGCTTCGACTGTTTCTGGTGGGGCCGTCGGAGCTATTGTAGGAAACGGCCTAAGAGGCTTGGTAGTGGGAGGCGCAGCTGGATTTTTAGTTGGTGCTGCTGTCGGTGTTGGGTATTACCTGGCCACCTCTGACTAGGAATAATGACATGCGGAGCCATGTGAAAACATGACTCTGCGTATTTGAATAATTGAATTACGATATTATGGCTCAGATGAAATATTTAAAAATTGAAAAACTGACCCTTAGCCTGGCTTTACGTTTTTTAACCTGCTTTTTGTTCGGTGCCTTGATCCCAATCGGGTTGATTCAACACTTTTGGCCTGATTACCTGATATTTTTTACACCTTTTGCTGGCTTATTGACACTTGTCCTGTTTTTCCTCGTGTTAGTGCCCGAAGACAATCCGGAGTAAGGCCTTTGGAGTCAGCAAATTGTAGAACAGTTCGCTATTTTAAGTTCACTTGTCCAAAGATTTGTCATCAGCACTTATTCGGCTAGCTATGGCGCCATCCTGGCCGCGATACTTGGCATCAGCGCGAGAACTATAAGGTTTTTCTGCGGGGCTGGACAACACTTCGAAACTTAGCGCACCGATTTTCATTTTTGGCTTAAGCGCAAGAGGCAATTTTCCGCTGTTAAAAAATTCCAGCACAATATTGCCAGACCAGCCCGGGTCGATTCGATGCGCTGTTACATGCACCATCAATCCAAGTCTAGCCAAGGATGAACGTCCATCCAACCAGCCCACTATATCTGCTGGCAATGTCACGGATTCATGGGTTACCGCTAATGCCAATTCGCCCGGATGCAGGAAAAAAGACTGATCATCAGCCATTATGATTTCGTCACTCATCACCGAATTCATGGCTTCCTGAACCTGCGCTTTGGGTCCACTCAGGTCTATAAACGGAGCCGCATGATCTTCAAATACCCTGAATTTATTGCCTAACCTGATATCCACTGTCACACCGCTGATTTCAGCATATTCAGGTTCAGGAGTAATACCAATTTTACCTTCTTGGATGTAACGATAGATGTCTTTGTCACATAACCGCATGAGTGAGCGCTCTATTATTGTTGTTGTCAGAATTGGCGCCAATTATGGTGCCCCCCGCCCCGATGTTCAAGACTTATCCAGCATAACCTATCCAGTGAATGCCAAATGACGCAAATGGAGTTAAGTATTGACCATTATCGGAATACTGCTGTCGGGTTGAATATCGGCATTTAATGCCAGATTCATGGATATCTTCCGTGCAGTTGCGCGATAGGCCTCGGACAGCGGGCTATCGGGATTGTTAGTCAACAAGGGAGTTCCGCCGTCTGCATGTTCTCGGATATGGATATCAAGAGGCAATTGACCCAACAGGTTTGTAGCATATTTTTCAGCCAGTTTCTGTCCCCCGCCTGAAGCAAAAATATGTTCTTTGTGACCACAGTTTTCACATTGGTGATAACTCATATTTTCAACCAATCCAAGGACAGGAATGTCCACCTTGTTAAACATCGCAATGCCCTTAATCGCATCAGCCAAGGCAAGATCCTGTGGGGTAGTTACCACCACAGCTGCGGTAACCGGCACCTGCTGCGCTAGCGTGAGTTGAATATCTCCCGTACCGGGAGGCATGTCGATGATGAGGTAGTCAAGTTCGGGCCACAAAGTCTCAGACACCAACTGCTGCAGCGCCCTGCTTGCCATGGGCCCACGCCAGATGGTGGCATTGTCCGCAGGTACCAGATAACCAATTGAGTTTGCCACAAGACCATGGCTTTCAAGTGGAAACATGTGTTTTTGATCTTCACTGGTTGGATGCTGTTCAGGGTTGCCCAGCATGATAGGAATAGAGGGCCCATAAATATCGGCATCTAACACCCCAACCCTGGCACCTTCCTGAAGCAAAGCAAAAGCCAGGTTGATACTGGTGGTGGATTTCCCTACACCACCTTTGCCAGACGCCACCGCGATAATATTTTTCACTTTTGGCAAACGTGCCACTTTCGCGGATTTAGCAACAATGTCTGTCTCAAATACAGTTTTTGCTACATCAACACCGGCAGCGCTCAAGTCATCCTTTAGCGCTGTATGTTGGCTTGTCGCAGCAAACGGCAGACTGACATTCACTTTGCCTTTATTGACTTTGCACCATTTTGAAACATCATCATGCGTAAGCCCAAAAAATGCCGAAATGACTTCGCAACACGTTATATAAATCTCATCGTCATTATTCGACTTAAAAAACACAATTACATTTCCTGTTAGTTTTGTCGCATTAGATAATGCAAACTGACCCCAATTTAGATACCATTTGCGTCCTTTTTTAAACTATTCAAGACAAACAGACACAAATGCTAAATACGCCACGTAAAATTCTCGTCACCAGCGCCCTTCCCTATGCTAATGGTTCAATCCATCTGGGGCATCTTTTGGAACACATTCAAACAGATATCTGGTCACGATTCCAACGCATGCGTGGCCATCAATGCTACAGCGTTTGTGCCGACGACGCTCACGGTACACCCGTCATGCTTAAAGCTCAGGAGCTTGGCATCACGCCAGAGCAGATGGTTGAGCAAACCCGTGCTGAACACCACCAGGATCTTCAATCATTTTTTGTTGAGTATGACAACTACCATGTCACGCACTCCGACGAAAATAAAGCGCTTTGTGAAGACATTTATCATCGCCTGAACAATGCTGGCTATATCAGTAAGCGCACCATAAGCCAGCTGTATGATCCTGAAAAAGAAATGTTCCTGCCGGATAGATTCGTACAAGGTACCTGTCCTAATTGCGGTGCGGAAGATCAAAATGGCGATAGTTGCGACGTGTGCAGTGCTACTTATGATCCTACCGAGATGAAAAACCCGCGTTCGGTTGTATCTGGCGCGACACCGGTTTTAAAAGATTCGGAACATTTCTTCTTTGATCTCCCTAAATTCGAAAAGATGTTGGAACAATGGTTGGTCAGCGGCGCTTTGCAGGAAGAAATTGCCAATAAGCTTAAAGAGTGGTTCGAACAAGGGCTACAGCAGTGGGACATCAGCCGGGATGCACCTTATTTTGGGTTTGAAATCCCTGACGCACCAGGCAAATTCTTCTATGTCTGGGTAGATGCACCTGTAGGTTACATGGCCAGCTTCAAAAATTTCTGCGATAAAAACGATGTGGATTTCGATGCTTATTGGAACGCGGATTCTGATGCGGAACTTTATCACTTCATCGGCAAAGATATTACCTATTTCCATTGTTTGTTCTGGCCCGCCATTCTGGAAGGGGCTGGCCTGCGCAAGCCTACTGCAGTCAATGTGCACGGATTCGTTACAGTTAACGGCGCCAAAATGTCCAAATCAAAAGGTACTTTTATTAAGGGCCGTACTTATCTGGAACACCTTAACCCGGAATACCTGCGTTACTACTACGCGTCGAAACTAAATGATGGTGTCACTGATATAGATTTGAATTTCGAAGATTTTGCCCAGAAAGTGAATTCCGATCTAGTGGGTAAAGTTGTGAATATCGCCAGTCGTTGTGCAGGCTTTATCAGCAAGCGATTTGACGCAACCTTGTCTGACACGGTGTTGGATCAGGCATTGTTGAACGAATTCCAAGAGGCTTCTGAGGGTATCGCGGAATCCTTCGAAAAGCGCCAGTACAATCGTGCTATCAGGGACATAATGGCACTGGCGGATAAAGCCAATCAATTTATCGATGCACAGGCGCCTTGGGTAACCATTAAAGAAGAAGGCAAGCTGCAGTTGACACATGATGTCTGTTCACTGGGTATCAATCTGTTCCGTATATTGATGGTGTACCTCAAACCTGTACTACCGAAATTGGCTGAACAGGCAGAGTTGTTCCTCAACGACCAGTTGGATTGGGATTCTGCCAAGCGTCACCTGAGCGGTCACCAAATCAATAAATTCAAAGCGCTGATGCAGCGCGTTGACATGGACAAAGTCAATGCCATGATCGAGGATTCAAAAGAGAATTTGCAAGCAACACCAAAGCTTGACCCAAGTAGCCCAGTGGCTAAAGACCCAATCGCGGATACAATTGAGTTCGACGATTTTGCTAAAATCGATTTGAGAATTGCCAAAATTGCCAAAGCCGAACATGTTGAGAAAGCCGATAAGCTATTGCGTCTTGAGTTAGATCTCGGCGGCGAAACACGCCAGGTATTTGCTGGAATTAAATCCGCTTACCAACCAGAAGACCTGGAAGGAAAACTGACTGTAATGGTAGCTAATCTGGCACCTCGTAAGATGCGTTTTGGTTTATCAGAAGGCATGGTTTTAGCAGCAGGTCCGGGCGGCGAAGATTTGTGGATCCTTGAACCTCATAAAGGTGCACAACCTGGGATGAAAGTTAAGTAACCTGACGACTAGCTGAGTCCCCTTAAGTAATACCATAAAAATAGTGGCTTGCAGATTTGTTGCAAGTCACTGCACTTCTCCCCCGCTATTAGCTCTTGTACTCACCCAAGTCGTTTTGAAAACAGCCAGGTAACCCACAGAACTAAGCCTCCTGCTTAATTGTTCTTGTCGTTATTTCTAACACATTGGACACTCAAATTCCTGGCTACAAAAGGTAACAAATCTTCACAGTTTTATACGCTGCGCCTAATTAGACTCGTTCAATCTAACAATGACAGTGATGGACACGATGAGACCACAACTTTGGCTAATAGGAACCACCCTTACACTGATGATTCTATTGTTTGGGTGCGGCGGAGGCAGCAGCAAAAAAGAAACTGTTATTGATAAAAAACAAATATTTTCGGTCAATATCTCAGGCGCCGGGCAAATAATTCGAAGCCAGGCAAAAACGAATGTCGGTGACAGGTTGGACATCAATTTACTCCCCGATAAAGGTTACATGGTAGATCAAGCCTCTGGTTGTAATGGTGAATGGCTCTACAATCGTTATGTTGTTCAAAGCGTGCCAGAAGTATGTGAATTGGCATTTGTATTCCGACAAGTAGTCAGGGAAAACGTCGACAATCTTTTTGTTCCCAAGCAACTGGAAACCGACACCTATACACTCAACTACCATTTATATTCTCCGCCCGTAAAACAAGGCGAGAGGTACCCGCTAATTTTAGCTTTGCATGGCACCGCAGAGGGCGCAGCGGCACAGGAAGGCCAGGTAAACCCTCACTTAGTGGACAATCTTGGCGAAGTCATTGGTCGACCTGTTGCAACAACCTGGCTGCAGGAACCAATTCGCGAGCAGTACCCTGCGTTCGTGCTAGCGCCACTGATTACCTTGGACGCAAATGGACAATGGTATGACGATGAATTGACCAGGATTTTTGATCAAGCTATTCAGAGCGTTTTGGACACTCATCCAGTGGACCCCGACAGGATATATTTGGTGGGTCACTCAGTTGGGGGGATGGCAGCCTGGACTGCACCGGCTATTTTAAATAGCCGTTTCGCAGCCATTATGCCAATGTCAGGCTGGTTTGACTCCAATAACGTCAGCGCAACCTTGCCGGAGACAATAGACCTAGCCTATTCGACACTCTCCATCTGGAGTTTCGGACACGTCGACGATATTGATGTTCCGATTATAGCAACAAGGGAAATACGCAGTGAAATGCAGACGCAGGGCCGCAGCGTCCAGGTATTTAACGACTTGAACTTAAGCAGCGACAGAGCAGCAGCTCTGCAGGCCGTCAAGCAACCATTCAGGTATTTCAATACAGAGTTAACACAACCTTGCTTCGGTGGCGGAGCTGCCTGCCATTGGGCGGGAATGGACAATGCCGCCACGGAACCTCTACTGATGGACTGGCTATTTCGGCAGCATAGAATTGATCCCGGGGCTATCCGTTCAAGCAGTGCTTCTACTGAGCAGAATGATGTGATGTTAACCTGGGAGGTCGCTTTGGAATACATGTCAGAAACCATGACAATCTGGGCACTCAATGAACAGGAGTCACACTGGCGGCAGCTGACCAGCATACCCGCCTATGAGCAACAAGCATCCATTGCGTCGTCAGTATTAGGTGCAGATACCCTGATTCGAATGACATTGCGCGATACCAAGGGAATGACAGTCGGGATGAGAGATATTCGGCTATAGTGCCAAATTAGAATCAGCCAAGCGGGTCTATAGCAGAATAAAGATAGGTACGAAAAAGCGCCTTGGATATAACGCAATCAATCTCGCTGACTAGCTTTATATCCAAGGCGCTTTTTAGGTAGTAAACTCAGTTTGTATTAGCGATTCATCAAACCGTCAACTCGCTGCATCAAGTCAGTACTGGCTTTCTCAAGTTGAGTAATGGCTTCCAGCGTTCTGCTGTCAACGGCATCACCTACATTTGATAAAACAGCACGAGCAGCTTCAACAACTTTTTGTTGTGCGGTTTCCAAACCTCTCAGTTCACTTGAGTCGCCATACAATTTACGACCTTCATTGTTGCTCCAGCGGATCATTTCTGAATTAGCAGAATCCTGAATTGCCGTTGCTGTGCGATCACCATTGCCTATCACGCCATTATAAACTGCGCGTTTCAAATCCATATGATCAATCTGTGCATTCACCAACGCAGTTCTTCCAGCCGTATTGCTGATGGTACCGCGCATGGACGTAGATAAATCCAACACCTGACTGACTTTGTCTTTTACTTCGCTGGTTTTCTCCACCAAGTCTCGTGATTGAGTCGAAACTTCATTGATGTTTGATTCAATGTTGCGCGTTCCTTCTTCAATTTTCTCCACCAGGTTGTTGATTTCCTGAGTAGATTCAGACGAACGCATCGCTAGATTCCGAACTTCTTCTGCTACCACGGCAAAACCACGTCCGCTTTCACCTGCGCGAGCAGCCTCAATCGCAGCATTCAAGGCAAGTAAGTTAGTTTGTTCGGCAATGGAATTAATCACGCCCACAAAACTACTGATGCTACTGGCGAGTCCAGACAATTCACCCGCATGCGTCACGCCCTTGGCGGCAATGCTATCAATTTGTGTCAGGCCACTGACTGCTTCGTCAAGCATCTCAGACGAGCCTGTAAATAGCTCTTCTGCCCCTTCAACCTTGTCACTTTCAGCCAATAAGGCACTGGCGGTTTCGCTCAACGCATTTTTTACGTTGCCTAATAAGCGCTGACCTTCCAGCATTAATTCGCCAACTACCTGTACTTCCGAGCTTTCTGAACTCTGTTGTGTTGCCTCTTCTTGCGCAGCGCTCAGCTGGCTCTCAAGTTCGCTGATGCGACTGTTGAGGGCTTGATTCTCTTGATTCAGCTCTCTGATCTTACGCTGGTCTTCTTCGTTTACTTTATTCCACCACATTGTTTGGCCCCAATAGCGTGTTACATAAGATAATGTCTAATACTGACAAGTATTTATCGACCATTTTTACATTTACAGCAAATTTTTTTTCACTAAATTTACCTCACCTGTCCTCATACTCGCTCCAACCGCAGAGAACTTGGGCTTTGGCTTCCATCTTGCCTTAATTAAAGATAGAGGTAAAACGCGCTTTTTTCCGACAATCAAATACATACTGGAAAAAATAGGCAGATATTTTTTGCACCAGACCTGCCACCTTCCCAACGGATTAACGCGACGTTCGAAAAATAACTCGGAAAAAAGTAAATGGTGATGTTCTATCACTTCGAATCCAAGCAAATGGAGCCAATCTTTAATTCTCATGCTGCTGAAAAAGCGTGCATCGTGAAGTATTTGTTTAGGATTAACTGGCAGATATTTTAAAAAACCCGCCACACTTACTGGACTAAAGCCTATTATGGCAACATAACCGTTGGGCATTAATACGCGATCCACTTCCCGCAATATTTGATGGGGGTCTTGGGCAAAATCCAGTTCGTGTGCCAATAAGACGGCGTCAATACTGTTTTCCAGAAAGGGTAGTTCATGGGAAAGCGCGGCTAACCCGCTTGTTGTCTTTTCCTGATCGGTAACATTTATTATGTGCTTAATCGGACAATGTGGCATGTCCACCTGACAACTGAGATCACCCAATTTCATTAAATGGTATCCAAACATCTTTCGACTGATGTCTTCCAGGGCGCTTTCAACAATGTATTTAAGATCGTCTCCGGCTGGCAGTTCTTGCCATGCTCTGGGGTAGCGCGGTTTTCTGTCGGATAAAGCGGGCTTCATTGGCCTCCAATGTTTGGTTGCAGTGTAAGAAGCAAGTTCTTATAGTACCAATATCAAACAGCTTAACAAGACGGGATGCTGATGTCCTCACACAAAATAGTGCCCATTCCGGCATTTACCGACAATTACATATGGGCAATTATACAAAACAATTGCTGTGCAGTGGTTGATCCTGGTGAAGCAGAGCCGGTGTTGGCCTTTTGTCGTTCCAACAACCTGGAATTAACCCACATATTGATCACCCACCATCATTGGGATCACACCAATGGTATTAAAGAATTGCTGGATACCTATCCCGGTATTCCGGTGTACGGACCGGATTACGGCAATATTGCGCATTTAACGATTCGTTTGCGCGAAGATGACGAGGTTGTCATCCCAGAGTTAGGTTTAAACCTCAAGGTGCTTGAGGTGCCAGGGCATACGCTGGATCATATTGCTTATGTAGGTGATTCGGGCGTCTTTTGTGGCGATACATTGTTTTCAGGAGGTTGTGGACGTTTGTTCGAAGGCACACCTGTTCAAATGAATAAGTCGCTGGGCAAGTTGATGCAACTTCCCGCTGATTTATCTGTCTACTGTACCCACGAATATACTTTGGCAAACTTAGCATTTGCTAAGGCGGTAGAGCCGGCAAATCAAGAACTGGCTGTCTATCAGCAGTGGGCTATTGAGCAACGAGAGAATGGAAATCCGACATTGCCCACTACCATTGGGAAAGAGAAAGCAATTAATCCTTTCTTGCGAACGAACGAATATTCCGTGAAAACCAATATGGAACAAAGACTTGGACGGCAACTGTCAAGTTCAGATGAGATATTTGCTGTCATCAGGGGCTGGAAAGATAATTTCTAACCCGTACAATGTAAAATTAACCTAAAAATAATTCTAAAGGCACGCATGAAACCATTGCTACTGATTTCCTTACTGGTCACCCTGACAGCCTGCAAGTCCACCGAGAGCCAGATCAGTGATATAGCACAGCAACAGGCACAGGAACATCAGATAGCGGCCCAGATAAACGTTTCATGTCAAACTGACGGTGAAGTTGCACAGAACTTATTCGACTGCGATTCAGCCGCTGCCGGCACTATCCCTGTTACCCATCCTGAAGAAGATGTGCTTGTTCCTATTCCGCAGGTTGAAGAGTCCTCTGCCCCTCTGGTTGAAGAACAAGAAGTTGTATTAACTGATGTGTGGCAACGTATAAGAACACAACTGTATTTTGACGTACCTGATAACCGTCGGGTCAATGTACAGAAAAACTGGTACTTAAAGCATCCTTCTTATATGAAACGCGTTGCCAACCGTGCCAGGCCATTCTTGTTCCTCATCGTTGAAGAAATAGAAGCGAGCGAGATGCCACTAGAATTGGCATTGCTGCCTATAGTGGAGAGTGCATTTGATCCTTTTGCCTATTCTCATGGCAGAGCGGCTGGCATGTGGCAATTTATTCCAGGCACAGGGAAACGTTTTGGTATGAAGCAAACCTGGTGGTATGACGGACGACGGGATGTCATTGCCTCCACAGAAGGTGCAATCAAGTATCTGCAGTACTTGTTGAAAATGTTTGATGGCGACTGGTTACATGCACTTGCCGCATACAACAGTGGTGAAGGCCGGGTGGCTCGCGCTATTAAAAAGAATAAAAAAGCGGGAAAAAATACTGACTTCTGGTCCCTTGATTTGCCCAAAGAAACGCGCGCATATGTACCTAAATTACTGGCTCTGACCGATATTTTACGTAACGCCGATAAACACGGATTTGATTGGCCAAAGATAGACAATGTCGCAGTCACTCAGGCTGTGGATATTGGCTCTCAGATAGATCTTGCGTTAGCAGCCGATATGGCCGGGCTAAGCATCAAGGAACTGCATGCGCTCAACCCTGGTTATAACAGATGGGCAACCGACCCAAATGGCCCTCACAGACTGCTGTTACCCATAGATCGTGTGGATTCTTTTAATCTTGCATTGCAAGAAACTGACAACGACCAGCGACTCAATTGGGTTCGCCATCAGGTGAAATCCGGCGATAGTTTACTGAAACTGGCCAAGAAATATCACACCACTGTTGATGTGATTCAGCAAGTTAACGAAATGCGCGGCAACGTGATCCGAGCTGGGGATCATCTAATCGTTCCCGTCGCACTTAAATCACTTGAGCAATACTCCCTTTCTCAGGAACAACGTTTAGCGGCGACTCAATCTAAAAATCGCAAGGGATACAAGCTGACTCACAAAGTGAAAAGTGGCGACACCATGTGGGATCTTAGCCGCAAATTTAAAGTCAACGTGCGCAAGTTGGCCAAATGGAATGGCATGGCACCAACTGACATGTTGCGTCCCGGCAAAGAGTTAGTGGTTTGGGTTGACCAATTGAGCGAAGAACAACGGAAAAACGCCGTCATGCGTTCGTTGACCTATACCGTGCGCTCTGGCGACTCGTTGTCCAGAATCGCCAATCGGTTCAAAGTCAAAGTTGCGGACTTAAAACGCTGGAACCAACTTAGCAAAAAATACCTTCAACCAGGCCAGAAAATAAAAGTCTTTGTCGATGTAACTCGTACTTGATTGCCGCCGGGAATTGGTGATGTTGAAATTTAGCCGGCAAAACCTTAAAGACAGTCACGAAGGAACTTGGTTGTTGCTTGATCTGGCAATGCTGGGTCTGCTATTTATCAATCTTATCTGGATAATCTTCGATACTTTATACACCACAGCCTTTTTTAAGCAGGCACTCGATTTCATATCCGCTGATCTGGTAACCGGGTATGCCCCTATCCATGAAAACTTTTTGTTAATTGACCTGGCCTTCATTGCCGTTTTCCTGTCAGAGTTTTGCTTACGTTGGGTAGTGTCCATATACAGAAAAGAGTATCTGCGCTGGTACTTTTTCCCTTTTATTCATTGGTACGATCTGGTTGGCTGTATACCAGCCAGCTCAGCAAGGATATTCAGATTTCTGAGGATATTTTCCATCCTCTATCGACTGCACAAGTATCGAATAATTGATCTGAAGGATACGGCCTTATTCCGCTTTGTTGCATTTTACTATGATGTGTTTGTAGAAGAGCTCAGTGACCGCATTGTTGTCAAAGTGCTTAGCGATGCGCAAAAAGATATTGCTGCCGGCTCGCCATTGATTGAAGATATTACCAGCAAGGTGTTGGCGACGAGGCAAAATGTATTATGTGAGTGGCTGGCAGCCATGATGGTGCATGTAGGGGAATCCATTGAACACAGTGAAAATGGTGAAACACTGCGTAATCATGTTCAACAAAGTGTCGGGAAAGCGGTTCGCAATAATTCAAACATTTCCACCCTGAAACTGGTTCCTGTTCTGGGTGGCACAATAGAACGCACGCTAGAGAATTCTGTCACCGATATCGTCACCCAGTCGATAATCAATCTGCTGAAAGATATCACGCCCGAAAAAGTGAATGAGTTTGTCGAGCATGGTGTCAATAAATTCTCAGCCCATGAACATGCGCTGGATCAGGAAGTCTTACTTATCGTCAATGAGTGCCTGGAACTGGTGAAAGAACATGTGTCTGACAAACGTTGGAAACAGGCGCTGAATCAACGGCGAAATGCGACACCCGAAGTGAGTGAATAATGCATTGGTTAGAAACTAAAATCCCTCCCCCCATCGTCATGTTATTGTTTGCAGGGCCCGGTATCTGGTATCACTATATGAAAGTGGGAACCCTGGAGTGGATAGCTTTTATCAGTCCTTTTTATTGGGTATTTCCGGCTCTGGCATTTCTGATAATCGGTGCGGGGATCTGGGCTTTTCAGAAACATCGAACAACAGTTAATCCGCACACCCCCAGTGAAGCGTCAAGTCTGGTCACCAGCGGAATATTTAGCTACACACGTAACCCAATGTATCTGGGCATGTTGTTATGTTTGTGCGCAGTCGCAGTGAAAACGGTTAATGTGTTCGCCCTGCTCTGTATTCCCATGTTTATGATTTACCTGACCCGTTTTCAGATCATTCCTGAAGAACAAGCAATTGAAGCAAAATTTGGTGATCAGTACCGTGAATATAAAAAGCGGGTAAGACGATGGATATAGAAGTATTCCCCCTTGCAGCCAACCCCCTGTTCTTTGCTCATCTTAAGGTCACATCAAGAGAAAGAAAGCCTGCGAAACGGCGAATATGTTCTCTGGCTCGTGATGCCAGCTTAACCACCAGGCACGTCAATATTTAGCCAACAACACCACTTCCAGAGTCTAAGGTAATTACAATGGACTAAACCTCGCTATACCCTGTGGCTATGGTTGCAACAACCGCATTTTCCACGATGTTTCTTCCTTCAAATAATGTTCTCGTGTATGTACGCGGTTAGTTTTAAATTTTAATACTTCAATTGAATGTGGAGCAATTGTGAAACCACCCCACGATTCTGGCCGGGCGAATGAGTGTTTTGAAGCCTCCAGAGAGGAACTAAAATGGCTTTCTAATGAGCGTTCTGATTCCCAAACCTCGCTTTGGTTAAAACACTTTGTGGCTACTTGCGCTTCTTTGGAACGTGTTAGCCAATATTTTTCTGCCAGTTGATCCGAAATAGTTAATGCATTCCCGATAACACGAATTTGATATCCGATGTGATCCCACCATGCTGTCAGGGAAACCTTAGAGTTTACTGCAAGGTTTTTTCCTTTCTCTGATTCGTAAGAAGTGCAAAAAGTGAATCCAGCATGGTCAATTTCTTTGAGATCTACGAAGCGAGATTGTGGGTAGCCGGAATTATCTATTGTTGAAACACATACTGCACTTTTTTGGTTGAGAGGGGTGTTTTGCTGTGCAATCTCCCAAATCTGATAAATCTTTCGAACTAGCTTTTCATCCATTTGAATTTCCCGAAGGTGTATAGCTCTGAGTAAGTTATAAACACCTGCCACATATGCTGGCAGCCATGCACCCTGGATAGCAGGCACTTGTTAATCACTTATCCTGCTAATTCACACTCAACATCAGAAATAGTGAAGCGCAAATTTCCAGATTGAAATGACATATTAAATAACATTCCATCTAACGCGTAGAAACCAAGTTTAACATTTGGCACATTTGAGAAGGATACTTCTATTATGTTTATTTCGGGCATCTCAACCTTATCCACATAAAGTTTTTCAGGCCAAGATTCAACTTCACTAGAGAAAAGCGCTGATACTTTTTCATCACTAAGTTCAGCGGCATCCTTCAGCGGCTCTAATTTATCCCATTCTCTCCGCAGAGCATCTGTAAATTCACCACTGCATCCTTCCATTAGAGCCATTTGTTGAGATCTTATTTTTGCATATTTAGATACGTTTAGTTCCACACCTTCTTGAGTACGACAGCTGAAAGCTTTAGCTGTGATACTACTGCCATTTGAAAAACCTATCATGAGCATTCCCCCCATGCCCATTCCGCTAACCTCGCAGCCTGCTATCTTCGTTAATTCCTTGATAATAAGCTCAGAAGCTGGACCAGATGTTTTAGCAGATTCAATTTCTTTCGCGACATTTAATGCTTCTTCTTCAAGTTCAGCTTCATCGATTATAGATCTTGTATTCACAAGCATTGCATCGATTTTTTCTGGTTCTTCGCCTTCATAGGAAACAACAGCACCAAAGCTTTTGGCAAGAGCTGTGCTAGCTATCATAGCCGCTGCACAATCTTTCATGCTTCCACCCCAACACATACTGATACAGAAATCTTTATCACCAATAATCTTAATCAGTTTGTCATCATCTTCATGAATTTCTTCTGAGGGTTCGTAGAAAATTTCAAAACCCACATCTTCGTCTGTTTCGTTCCAGGTACAAGGTGAAAAACCTTCATCTTCAAATGGTGACAAAGTTGGGTGAAGTTCCAGCCTGATTTTAAAATCCAATTTATCGATGGCTTCTTGCCATGCGCTTCTACTTGGAACATCTTCTTTGTTTAAGAAGGCAAACTGAGTATTAGACATTTCAATCCCTTTTAACGATTTATCTAACTAATTGGTGTAGCAAATATGAGAGACTCACGACTTTTACAGCATCGGTGCGCCATAGTGAAATTGCGAGATACCAAAAGGCATTGGAGAATCCATATGAGTGTAATTAAAGTCCTAGCATTGATCTGGCCAAACATGTTTTTAGTATCCATGCTGTCGACGAGCATGGCAAGTGCGTCATGGGCAAAACAGCAAATCGATATAATTTGTTATCTGAAATCGCTCAGCTTCCCAAATGCCTAACTAACATTATGGTTTAGTGCCTAAACAATATTCCACTGGCGGTGTTGTCAGGCTTGGCAGGATTAGATTTCACATTTTCTAATAATATCAATAATTTAATGTGTTATCACACCTGATTCCCAATGAATTCAATTCGCGTTGTTGAGTATGCAGGGCAATAGGGGATTGGAGAGGGCTATTGACGTTAAAATGGTATCGTCAGGTCTCGTCGAGCAATCGCTTTTGTCATCGAACAAACGCACCAAAAGAAAAACCAGAAAACCCGTACGCGCATTATTTTTTTAGAAGCGGAAGAGTTTTTTTGGTGATTGATTGTCTAAGATCTGCTTACTGAAAATCTAGCTTGAGCACCGCTGGGCAGCGCTTTACTGATCAACAAAGCGCCGCACTGAATCAGTTCGACGCTACTTATGTATAATACTGTGAGACTTAGCTTTATTCCTCTTGCGTAATTTTAGCGGCGCAGATCAGAATAGTTTTTATGCCCGTTATGCTCGTCGCCAGGTCGTTCCTTCCGGACCATCTTCCAGGACGATATTCAGCGCCGTCAGCGCATCTCTTGCTGCATCCGCTGCGGCCCAATCTTTTGATGCTCTGGCATCATTTCGCGCCTTAATCAAAGACTCAATTTCAGCAACATTGTCTTCTTCGCCGACCGCTCCCTGTAAATACTCGCTAGGGTTAAGCTGTAAAATCCCCATAATACCACCGAGCTTCACCAACACTCCCGCCAGATCGGCAGCTTCCTGTGCATTTTCAGATTTCATCTTGTTCAGGTCACGGGCCAGATCAAACAGCACAGAAAAAGCTTCGGGTGTATTGAAGTCGTCATCCAATGCAGTATCAAAGCGCTCTACATAACCTCCGTGACTGAGATCGATGAGCTGATTGGGCTCAACATCTCTCAACGCGGTATAAATCCGTTCAAGTCCGGATCTGGCTTGTTTGATATTGTCTTCAGAATAACTTAGCTGGCTACGGTATTGGGCCGACATCAGAAAGAAACGTAAGGTTTCCGCATCGTACTCCTGCAGCACATCCCGCAACGTAAAGAAATTTCCTAAGGATTTAGACATCTTCTCCTGGTTAACCTGCACCATGCCGGTATGAATCCAGTAGTTAACATAAGGCGTATCAAAGGCGCAGCAGGATTGAGCTACTTCGTTTTCGTGGTGAGGGAATATCAAATCAGAGCCGCCACCGTGAATATCAAAGTGAGTACCGAGATGTTTGCTGTTCATCGCTGAACACTCAATATGCCAACCTGGACGCCCCTGCCCCCATGGCGAATCCCAAAACGGTTCGTTTGGCTTTGCAGATTTCCACAATACGAAATCCAGAGGATCGTCTTTTCCGGTATCCACATCAACTCGTGCGCCAGCATTAAGTTGCTCAAGGTCCTGACGACCTAGTTCACCATATTTTTCATAAGTGCTGACATCAAAGAACACATCACCATTGTCAGCATGATAGGCATGACCTTTGTCAATCAAGCGTTGAATTACGTCGATGATTTCAGGAATGTGGGTAGTCACCCGTGGTTCAATATCCGGCTCAAGCAAATTTATCGCAGCGAAATCTTCATGCATAAGCGCGATAGTACGTTCGGTCAGCTGCTCAGAAGTCTCGCCATTTTCGTTGGCCCGCTTGATGATGTTGTCATCCACATCCGTAATGTTTCTGACGTAGTTCACTTCGAACCCTTTATGTCTTAGATAACGAACCATCAGGTCAAAACTGAGATAAGTGCGGGCATGACCCATGTGACAGACATCGTACACAGTGATACCACAAACATACAAACCAACTTTACCGGGTTGCAAAGGCTTAAATTGCTCTTTTTTTCTGGTAAGTGTGTTGTAAATTTGCAGCATTGCGTAACAGTCCTCGTAAACAGTGTCATTTGAAAATTTTTGGACGCCGATTCTAGCACCGCTTCGCCCCTACTTAAACCAGCAATCGGGCTCAAATTTCGAGCTTTTTTACATTTGCTTGGGAAGACAGCTGTAAATACCTGTTCAATAGGCTAAAATGCAGCACTTTGTTTACAACACTCAGGACAACTACATGGTAACGTTGCACACAAATTATGGGCCTATTACCCTAAAACTCTTGGCTGATAAGGCGCCCAATACAGTGGCGAACTTTCTGGAGTACGTTAACTCCGGCTACTATGACAACACCATTTTTCACCGGGTCATCGATGGGTTTATGATCCAAGGCGGTGGATTCGAACCAGGAATGGAACAGAAAACACCCAACGCAGCAATCGAGAATGAGGCCAACAATGGCGTAGCCAATGCAACTGGAACAGTAGCGATGGCCAGAACAAACGAACCTCATTCAGCAACTTCTCAATTTTTTATTAATATTGCTGATAACAACTTTCTGAACTTCCGCGGTGAGTCGATGGAAGGCTGGGGCTATTGCGTATTTGCTGAAGTGTCTGAGGGCATGGATGTGGTTAACAAAATCAAAGGTGTTTCCACTGGCAGAAATGGCATGCATGACGACGTTCCGCTGGAAGACGTTGTTATCCAAAAAGTCGAAGTCACAGAGTAACCTACTCGTATGCGGGGCCTATTTATGGCCCCTTTATCTTCAGAAACAAGCTGAATCAACTATCTGTATGCCACACACTTACTTCATCGCAGACCTGCACCTTAGCGAAGAACAGCCCGAAATGACCGAATGTCTGATGCGATTTTTAACATCAGACGCCTTGCAAGCAGATGCCCTGTATATTTTGGGAGACCTGTTTGAATACTGGCTCGGTGATGACAATGTCACTCCTCTATCAACACAAGTAGCTAACGCGTTTACAACCCTCGCAGCGCAAGGTGTGCCTATCTACTTTATTCACGGTAATCGGGACTTTCTTATCCGCCAACGTTATGCAAAGGCCAGCGCAATGACATTGCTGCCTGAGCACGTTGTGGTGGACCTTTATGGCACGCCGACATTGATCATGCATGGTGATGAACTTTGCACCCGAGATGTGGTGTATCAGAAGTTTCGTAAAAAAGCCCGTGGATGGTGGTGGCCTAGATTGATGCTCTGTCTGCCACTCTCAACCCGATTAAAAATCGCCGAGAATGGACGTAAGAAAAGCAAGCAAAACCAACAGAAGTTAAGCAATGACATTATGGATGTCACTCCCGAGGAAGTGGTTGAGGCCTTACGCAAACACCAAGTTTCCAGGCTGATACATGGTCACACACACCGTCCGGCATTACATGACCTGACAGTGGATGGCCACCCTGCACAGCGCATTGTGCTTGGAGACTGGTACGAGCAAGGCAGCATTCTTAAAGTTTCAGCGGAAGGTGTAGAATTGTCCAACATGCAATTCTGAGCCAATTACCCCAAAGTAAACACGTTATTTTTTTAACAACTCTCACAGGGAATATTTATGAAAAGGATCTTTAGTTTCACGCTAGTTCTGTTGTTTGCAGTAACTTTAGCAAGTTGCTCCGAAAATTCGCAACAGGAGAATAAACTGATTCAAACCTATCTTTTTAATGTTGAAAGAGTGATGCAGGCGCATAGTGTTGGAATAAAAAATGCTAAATCCGCGAGTCAAATGCTGCAGCAGCAGAAAACATCGTTAAGTAATTTGCAAAAAGTAAAAAAAGAATTTGAGCCCAATTCCAACTTATCTGAACTGAATGCTTTAATCGACACCGTCGATTTTGCTATTTCACACTTGTTCATCCGAAATCAACAAATGTATGATCTTGCCGAGCCACTCTGGAAAGCCCAAGGTGATAAATACAATAAAATCAAAGATCCCGATTATTATCGTTTACATCAAAATTCTCTCATTGAACTTCATGCCATGATGGAAGAATTTAAAACACTTCTAAAAGAGCACAATGCAAACGTTAGAAAAAAGATGTTAGCGTCTGGCTTATCCAAAGAAAAACGAACACAACTCTGGCCATCGCTGAATAATCTTCTTGCCGGCTATATAGCTACATTTACGCCTCAGATATATGTTGTGAAGCAAGCTGTAGAGAACGAAACAGAGTTAGCTGCATTCCTATTCGAAAATCGTGAACATTATACATTCTCAGAACACGAAGGCCTGCAGTTCAGCGATTCTTCTCTGGCTTATCGTTACAATAGCATGCTGAGATCCATGCAATTCTGGCAAAACCAGGCGAACGACAGAATGAACATAGGATTTTAAAGCACCCAAACCCGTTATTCCTATAACAGCTTGAGTAGCAATCGAAACTGTTGTTTCAAATATCACTTCTCAGCGTTCTGTCACTCTACTGTAGGGTTCAAAGTTGTAATTTCGCGACGCAACAATATACAAAATAGTAGCGTTAATCAGTGTGGATATAATTAGTATGTGCCACCACGCTATATCAACCTGAAATGTGTATCTAAACAATGCCAATAATCCAAAGTAACTGATAATCGAATATTGCAGCCAATAACCAATCCATTGAGACAGATAGCTTGTTTTTAACGAGCTTTTCACTCTCAGGCCAAATTTTAGGCTGGTTATGGCAAGCACCGAGACAAGTGCACCTACGACGAAAAAAGACAACCAGACTAGTAGTTCCGGCCAACCAATCACTTGAGCGGATTTCGCCGGACCAGACCACAGCGCATCCCAGCTCACAGCCAAAATCAGCCCTAGGGTCACCAGTAACTGGCTATCATCCGTTCCCGATTTGGTATCTGTCAGCGCCTTGAACTCCCCTTTCAGATAAATGGAAATACAGGCAAACGCTATTAGGCCTACAAAAGGTGTCACGGCCGGTTGGAGTTGAATGCTGAAATAGGTCAACAAATACCCCAACATGGGAAAAAGCGTATGCGTTAGAGACACGCCTACCACCCAGGTAATGGCTAACCTAAGACTGCGTAACTGGTCTGCACGGGCTAATGTCGCCAGGGCTACATCTGCGCCTATACCCAGTCCCATCAGCATACTTGCCAACACAAAATCAAATAGTGGATAGGTCATTATCTGTCACCCGCATTAACCAGTTTTTGCGCGGGCTTTTCATCCCAATTTAACCGCAAGTCCCATTGATGACGATTTTCTGGTGCTAGCGGCGGAATATCTTCGTCTATAAATCGCAGCACATTTTTAGCTTCTGTCAAAGTTGCGTCGCGACCAAACAGATAACTTTGCTCCTTCACTATGGTCAGATAGGCCTTATTCAAATCCAGCGCCCTTCTTGGCGACGGCGTGATAATGTCATAAAGGCTTTGTGCACCGCGTAACTTATCTTCTTTTACACTGCCATCTTGATTAAACCAGCGACTCAGCATTTCTTCATTTTGACGAAATTCGTCACCGCCACCCACGCGCTGCATGTAGGTTAAAAACTCACCTTGCTGTTCGCCAATGTTTGGTGCGTCATATTGTTTACGCAAATCAATGTATCCCCAACCCGCCACACCTGCGACTTTGCGCGGAAAGGAAAATGTCTGATCAAAGGTTGCGCCAACAGACTTATGACAACCGTTGCAGAACGCCAATTCCTGGCCATGTTGTTGTCGAAGTTCCCCCTGCTCATCTTCAATGTAAGCATTAATGGTCCAGCCAAAGTTATTGTTAAAGCCTTTGTCGGCCATCAAACGGGTTTGCGGCAGTTTTTCAAAATGCTTTTCCTTCGCTTCACGATAATAAGAGGTGGACAATCGTTGTTTGGATTTGAACACGTGTTTACGCATATAACGTACTTCTTTCATCCGTGGCGCATTGTAAATCTCACCATTCTCATCAACACCTACATAACGCACGGTGTGCAAAAACTCTGTGTCTTGCGGATACAACATATAAGCCAGTTCAGTATCTTTTGCATCGCCCACGTAATGGCTTCGATGAACTAGCTCATTCACTTTATCGGATAGCTTTCCATCTCCATCCAGGTCTAGATTTAGCTGCTTTTCTGACACCTCTGGGATTGTGGTCTTGCGGGTTTGCTTGAGTGCCATCTCAACCAAGCCCAAGTTGACAAAATAGACGGCTTGCGAAAACTCACCATTTATTTCCCTGAACGCTTTAGGTAGACGAATCATCGCATCACCAGTCGATCCGTTAGTCGGCCAAAATGTACTTGGGAAAGGTTTGTAGCTATAGGCGATCCAATGACTGTTATCTCTGGCAATTCCCTGCTCATCAAATGCCGTATCCGGGAACGCTAAATTTTCGATCGGCGTCAGTTCACCTTGCCAGTTTTTATCTGCCTTCTGTCGCGCTATAAATTCGGCGTAGTTATCTTGCGTGATCCAAGCTTGGATTTCTTCGTCTGAAATCTTTTCTATCAATGGACGACGATCGACAAACAAGTTTTTCCAATGATTAGTCACGCCCAGATCAGAAAATTCGTATTCGCCTTGCAAGCTTCCGTCTCCCATTGTGTTAGGTCGCTGTTCATCATGCGCATAAGACTGATGACAAGCATAACAAGGGTTTTTATCGCCATTGGTTTTGGTGTAGCACTGAGGCGGGATAACCGACTCTGCGTTATAAATTTCATTATGTTCAATGTAGGCAAGTGCGGGAATATCGTCGCCTTCCTGGTATGGGTAGGCTGAATTAACGTATTGTGTGTCTAGATTGGTGTCGGTTGCTTGCTCAATGAGTTGCGGTTGTTTCATCTCGTCGCAACCGACAAGGAAACCAACCACAGCAACACTTGCTATTAGCGTTTTAAGGTTCATAGTTGTTTACCAGCAGGATTAGTGCGGAGCCAATTTGGCTCCGCTTTCAGGGAAAATTACTCAGCTTCAGGGTCGTACATCCAAAGCGTGTTATTTTCCTGGAACCCATCTTCACCAATCAGTATGCGACCGTCTTTCATAACGATAACGTTGTCTGGTTGAGAAAGCTGGTTAACATCACAACGCTCTGCGCCAGTCAGGCTTGAGCGATATGTGCCTCCCATCAAAACAGGCTCAATTCTGGCAATATCATAGTTCGCTTCAAGTTTGGCACGATATACGCCACCACAGTCTTTCACACGAGCAGACAACTGCACATCACCTTCACCATCAGTCATGGTGTTGTCGATGTCAGCGATGCCAATATATAAATAGGCGTTTTCAACCACTTCGTCAGCGATCACATCCACGCCGCCAACCGCTTCAAGAGCTCGATCATGGTTGATGCTGATACCTTCAAGCTTGCGCCATTCAGCCGTCGCACCTTTTGCTTTAGCAGCAGCACGAGACTCCAGGAATGCCACTCGATCATCCATCGGCTGGCCAGCCGTAACCGGACCACCGCCATTTTCTGCGGTTGGATAGGTTGCATCACCATTTGCCCAGGCTGTTACATCTGCAACAGACAAGTAGTTGGTTTGGCCCTCTACATATTCTGCACTGGAGATACCGTTATACTCATCAATCCAGGCGCGAATTGTTGCATTATCACCATTGGCCAATTCAATCCACTCCACGTCAAAACCAGTGGTTGCTGGCTCGGTACTGCCAGAGTCTTGAGTCAATTTGGCACCATACAATGTACCCGCACTCAAATCTTCTGCTGTGTCTGCTACAAACTTGAAGAAAACACCTCCAGTGTCATCCTGTGAAATATACACAGTTCTGCTGTCAGGCATCACAACTGAGTTTTCGTTTTCTTTACGACCCATTGCTAAATGTTTGACGGGTTCAGGTGCATCACCAATCGGATCGGTGATTTCGACTATGTAGCCGTAGTTGTATGGATTGGCTGCGTCAGGTGCTACCAAGTCCCACATGCGTCCCAGACGTGCATTGCTAGCTATTTCCGCCGGATCATTCCAATCAGAATCCGTGGTCGTGTCTACGCTTGAATCAACCACCCACTCTTCGGACGTTAATGGTGTGCCCCATGGAGATACTGAACCAAAACAGTTTGCGGCTGTGCCCCAAACGTCGTTAAAGCTGATCATCATGGAATCCGTGACACTCCAGCTTCCGAATTCATCTTTTTCAATTGCAAGACGGCTCATGCCACCTGGCAGTTCTTCCCAGTTGGAGAACAAGTAACCTTGCCCTTCACCTGTGGACACGTAGCCGTTGAAATCAGGCATGTCATTTTCGAGCACCAGAGTCGTTCCATCGATTGTATAAATCAGACCCAGGCCTTCTGGTAGGTCGCCATCGTATGTGTCGCCTGTTTGACCGAGAATTTGATATTCCCCTAAAGCCGCCATCACGGTTTGCCGCTCCAGGTCTGTTTTAGGGACCGGAGAATCAATAATAGACTTAGGCAAGTTATTGAAGTCCACACCTCTTAGCACCCCGACTGTGCCAGTGTTGATTGGTTTGCCATTTACGCCGTCTACTTCTGTATTGGCGTCGGAAGGGTGTTGCACGTTAAAAAACAAGTCCCCTTCATCATTCAAAAATATCCCGGTCACTTCTGCGCCATCTGGCACTGTAGCAATACGAGTTAGCCCTGGAGTTTTCGTAGCCTGGCCAGTAGCACCATCGTTACCATCTGCGCCGTCTGCTCCATCAGCACCTGATGCACCATCTGCCCCAGATGCACCGTCAGCTCCCGGAGCGCCATCGACCCCATCGATACCATCTTGGCCGGCAGCTCCTGCTGGCCCGGTTGCACCATCGTCCCCATTGCACGCACTTAGCGCGAAAACCATTGATAATGCCAACGCGGACAATTTGAAAGTATTGCTTAACTGTGTCGCCATGTGTGATTCCCATATTTTTATGATGTTGGTTTGAAATGCTTGGTCGAAGTCCTACAACATAATTGGCGCTTCTCCAAAAGACCGGGATAGTCTGGGCAGAGTTTTTGACAGTGGCGTGATACTTAAGTGACGTATTTCTTAACAAATAGTGACACTGTGATGTCACCTGGATGACAACGAGTTTATTCTCTCAATGAAATTTATTGTTGTTTATCCAGGTTTTTACACTTATTAATTTAGCCCATCATTTTTTAAAAATATCGGGAACTAAGGACATCAAATGGAGTTAGATACAGATAACAAAACCATTGCAAGCTTCCTGGCAAGATGGATAGTTGGCTTGCTTTTTTTAATGGCTGGATACTGGAAGGTATTTGAGTTGGGTGCCTCAGTGCACGCACAGAATTTTTTTGTAGATGGCTTCAACGATCACTGGATACCTGTCTGGCTTTTGTGGGCCTTAGGTCTGACAATTCCTTACCTCGAATTATTAGTTGGATTACTGACCTGCCTGGGCTTAAGAACCAAAGAGAGTTTGACAATCATGGGGTTACTGTTGATTGTCACCACCTATGGACATGCACTGCAAACACCTCTGTTTGATATTGACGGTCATACGTTTACCCGGCTTGCACTGATAATATTTGTTCTGTTAGCGGGTTGGTCGAAAGATAAATCCACGCTGGATTATTGGCTTAAAAAGCGTTCCGATTGATGCATCAAATACACTAGTCCATTGCATGTTTCAGTCTTTTAAGTGAGGTTATTCCGATTCATAGTGTTTGCACCCAAAACGCAAAGGAGCTCAAATATGAACTTAAAAGACAAAACGATATTGGTCACTGGCGCAAGTAAAGGTATTGGCCTGGCAGTAGCGCGCCACTTTGCTACTAAAGGTGCAAACGTTGTATTAGCAGCTCGTAGTAAAGAACAACTGAACTTAGAAGTCGAAAAAATCAGGGCAACTGGTGGGAAAGCGTCTGCAGTTGCCTGCGATGTGAGTCTGTATGAAGAAGTTAAAAATGCAGTAGAGCTAGCCGTGGTTACATATGGAAAATTGGACATTGTTGTCAATAACGCTGGCACAATTGAACCAATTTCCCAATTAGCAGAATCTAAACCGACCGAATGGGATAAAGCGATCGACGTCAACCTAAAGGGAATTTATCATGGAATACATGCAGCTGCTCAGGTGATGAAAAAACAAAGGAGTGGAACGATAATTAATATGAGTTCTGGTGCAGCAAATAGTGCGCTTGAAGGCTGGAGCCATTATTGCGCAAGTAAAGCCGCTGCCAAAAAACTGACTGAATGTGCACATAAAGAACTTTGTAAACATGGAATCAATGTCATGGGTTTGAGTCCCGGAACAGTCGCCACGGAAATGATGAGCAAAATCAAACATTCTGGTATAAACCCTGTCAGTCAGCTTGATTGGTCAACACATATAAGCCCCGAGTGGGTAGCGAAAGCCGTAACCTATCTTTGTAGTACTGATGGTAAGACTCATGCTGGCACCGACTTTTCTATCAAAACTGATGAAGGTAGGAAATTGGCTGGGTTAATTTCTTAAGTGTTCCTTAAGAAATTCAATCAGGACACGTGTTTTAGCCGGTAAATAACGTCTGGAAGGATAAAGCAACCAGGCGGCTGTGCTAAAATCTGTGGCCGTAATCTGCAAGGTTGGAAATATAGATACCAACCTTCCTGCTTCAATATCGTCCTTAACAAGCCAATCGGCGGCAAGTCCATACCCAAGACCTTGCAAAAGGCATTCTTTAAGGGCTATTGCACTCGACACCATAATGTGAGGCTGGGTAGCAATGATTTCCTGCGATGAATTGCTCTTAACAATAAGTCGATTGCGGTAATGCTGGAGATTGATAGCAATGTAGTTAGCTTTGCTAATTTCACTCGGATGCTCAATATGCTCATGCTGTGCGAGAAAACCGGGGGAAGCACAGATTTGATACTGCGTAGGAAATAACTTCACTCCAATTAAATCCGAAGTAAAATCCGGGGTTAAACGACAGGCCAAATCAATGTTTTCTGAAAGTAAATCCAGATTGGCGTCGGTAAAACGTAGGTCTATATCAATGTCAGGGTAACGCGCACAAAACTCCGGCATCAAAGGCAATATACATTGTTGACCAAATGCATTGGACGCCGTTAAGGTCAAAAGGCCATGAGGAGAAGTCAGATGGCTTTGCGCAACATCGGCAGCAAGATCAAGCTCACTTACAAGTGGCTCAATGGCCCTGACATATTGCGCGCCCGCTTCGGTTAGGGACAATACACGTGTTGACCGTTTAAACAAAGCTATTGAAAGGTTTTTTTCTATCGAAGCGATTGTTCTTGAAATGCTGGAGGGATCCTTATCGTGTTTGCGCGCAGCTTCAGCAAAGCTCCCCAATCTGGCAACATCAATTAGTATTTTAAGAGAAGACAATTCCATTCATGTAAAATACGCATCAAAGAAGGGCTTGGCAACCTTACTCGTGAACAATCTAACAAAGGAATACGCGAAACTCCTTCATTGCACCAAAAGTTACTCTACGAGCATTGTCATATGAGATAGCTATTAAGTTTGCAAACAACGGCACTGCATTCTTTCTGTTACCTTAGCTTTACATGTCTCCAGACGATATAGGGAAACTGGCTTTGGCTTTACTGGGCTAATCTAGTATTGTGCTTGCTCCCGATAATTTTAATAAGAAAAGTGGGACAGGAGATCGAGCCGTTATCAGGCCGAAATGTGAACAACCAAACATCAGGTGAGAGTGTGTGTCCGCCTGCTAGGATTATAAAAAAATGAAGAGAGTTACTCTGGTCGCAGCAAGCGTCCTTAGCGCCCTGGTTATCAGTGGGTGCGGAAAACAGTCCACAGAACAAGTTAATGAAGCAGCCCCCGCAGAAATCGCTCAAGCCCCTGTAGAAGCAAAAGCAGAGTTGGGTAGTTTTGGAGTTGAATTATCTGCCAGGAATGAATCTGTTAAGCCTGGCGATGACTTTTTTATGTACGCCAGTGGCACATGGTACGACAACTATGAAATGCCAGCGGATAAAACTCGCTACGGTGCCTTCAGTGCCTTGGCAGACAGAAGCGAAGAACGTGTTAAAGAGATTATCGATAGTCTGGCTACCGCCTCAAATATGAACCCAGACGAGAAAATGGTTGCCGATTACTATCGCGCCTACATGGACACTGAAACGATCAACGCGGCAGGGATCTCGCCTATCCAACCAATATTAAAAGATATCAGTGAAATCGCCAACGTTGACGATTTAACCAAAGTATTTGGTCGCTCTTGGTTAGATGGTACCACCAGTCCAATTGGTGGTGGCATGTGGTTTAACCGTTTGGATCCAAATGAATATCAAATGTCTATGGGAGTGGGCGGCCTAGGCTTACCTGATCGTTCTTACTACCTGACAGATAACGAACGTTTTACCGACATTCGTGAAGCTTACCTCGCGCACATCGAAGAGATGTTGACCTTTGCAGATGTCATTAATGCAGCAGAAAAAGCAGTGGCGATTCTAGCGCTTGAAACCCAAATCGCCACGGCACAATGGCCGAGAGAGAAGCGCCGTAATCGTGATTTGACCCTAAATCAGATTGCGCGCACCGACCTGGCGACAGAATACCCTGGCTTTGACTGGGATATGTATTTCGCTGAGACCGGCTATCAGGTCCCACAGCTTAATATGACTCAGCCACAACCCATCAAGGACGTCATTGCACTGGTTAATGAAGTTCCACTGGACGACTGGAAGGCTTACATGTCCTACCACGCGATATCCAACCACGCTTCTTTGTTGTCAGACGATATTTTTAATGCCAACTTCAAATTTTACGGTACTAAGCTACGTGGACAACAAGAACCACGTCCAAGATGGAAGCGCGCTATCTCTAATATGTCCGGTACTAACTCTATGGGCTTCGCGATAGGGAAAGTGTATGTGGATCGTTATTTCCCTGAAAGTTCCAAGCAACAAATGGCGGAATTGGTTGAAAACCTGCGCAAAGCACTAGGTGAACGAATTACCGACCTGGATTGGATGGGTGAAGAAACGAAGAAAAACGCCCAGGCCAAATTAGCATCTTTCAGACCTAAAATTGGTTATCCAGATGAATGGCAATCGTTTGATGGACTAGAGATCAAAGACAACGATCTCTTGGGTAACGTTCGTCGTGTGCGGGAATTCTTCAGAGCAGAAAGTGTCGCTGACGAACTTAAGAAAACAGACCGTGAACGTTGGGGCATGACGCCACAACAGGTTAACGCCTACTACAACAGCTCTTTCAATGAGATTGTCTTTCCTGCAGCAATACTGCAACCTCCTTTCTTCGATCCAAATGCTGATCCAGCCGTAAACTATGGCGGAATTGGCGCAGTAATCGGCCACGAAATGGGGCATGGATTTGACGATCAAGGCTCTAAGTCTGACGCTAACGGCATCCAGCAGAACTGGTGGACTGACGAAGACAGAGCAGCCTTTGAAGCCAAAACACAAATGTTGATTGAGCAATATAGTGCTTATGAACCCATTCCTGACAATTCCGTCAATGGTGCAAACAGCCTTGGTGAAAACATTGGGGATGTCGGGGGACTGGCGATGGCCTATCACGCTTACAAACTAAGTTTGAATGGTGAAGAAGCGCCAGTTATTGACGGCGTGACTGGCGACCAACGTTTCTTCCTGGCCTGGGCACAGGTTTGGCGTGAAAAACGTACAGAGCAAAGTATGCTTTCCCAGCTTAAAGGTGGTACGCATGCTCCTGGACGTTACCGAGCTCTAGCGCCACGCAACCACGATGCCTGGTACGAAGCTTTTGGTGTGAAAGAAGGTGATGCTTTATACCTGAAACCAGAAGAACGCGTGCGTATTTGGTAATTAATATTAGTAAATAAAAGGCGCTCAATTGAGCGCCTTTTTTATGTATTTAAAACTTTCGCGCAGGATCTGCTAATCTAATTTCTCTAACAAGAACAATAACAAGGATCACTATGACTATCAGAACTGCGATTATGCTGCTGACATGCGTTCTAACATTTAACACATTCAGCGCAACAATTTCTTCAGATAAAATCCAGCAAGACTACCAATCCTACCTCAAACCCTTGTTTATTCATTTTCATCAAAACCCTGAGTTATCTATGGGCGAGGTCAAAACGGCGGCGCGCCTTGCAAGGGAATTGCGCGGACAAGGGTTTACGGTGCATGAAAAGATTGGCGAAACCGGCTTGGTTGCATTACTCAAGAACGGGCCTGGTCCGCTTGTAATGATGCGTGCTGACATGGATGGCCTTCCTGTGAAGGAAGATTCTGGCCTTGAGTATGCTTCGACGATGGAACAGGTTGATCCCATTACCAATGAACTTCGCCCCACTATGCATGCTTGTGGTCATGATGTTCACATCACCTCTTTGGTGGGAACCGCAAGATATATGGCTAGCCATCGTTCAGATTGGTCAGGTACGCTGATGTTAATAGCGCAGCCAGCCGAAGAAAGAATTATGGGGGCACGTAAAATGATGCAAGACAACATCTGGCAACGTTTTGGCAAACCCGATTATGCCCTGGCATTTCACGTTGGGGCAGAGCTTGAAACCGGTAAAATTAACGTGGTTTCAGGCCCCGTCTCTGCCGGTTCAAATAGCGTCGACATCATTATTCACGGCGTGGGTGCACACGGTGCATCACCCCACAAAGGAAAAGACCCTATCGTTTTGGGTTCACAAATAGTGATGGCCCTGCAAACGCTTGTAAGCAGGGAGCTAGGTCCGAAAGAGCCGGGCGTAGTGACTGTTGGCGCATTTAACAGCGGTTTCAAACACAATATCATCCCGGACAAAGCTCACTTGCAGCTTACAGTGCGTAACGCCAGCATCGAAACACGAGATAAACTGCTGTCGGGCATAAAACGTATCGCTGAAAACATGGGACGCGCTGCCGGTTTGCCTGAAGACAAACTACCTGAAGTTAACGTGTCATTGGAAGAAGGCACACCGCCTCAAATTAATGACCAGGAACTTACCTCACAATTGCGTACTACCTGGCAAACAGCAATTGGTGAATCCATGGTAATCGCCAAGCCCTCTTCAGGCATGGGGGCTGAGGACTTTCCCTACTTTGTCAACGAACAAAATATCCCTAGTGTTTACTGGGTCATAGGGGGCACGCCAAAAGCGGCCTTTGATGCAGAAAAGAACGGCGGGCCAGCCGTCCCTTCTCATCATTCGCCATTTTTCAAAATCGATCCAGATGGCTCAGTAGCTTTCGGCGTGCAAACAACAGTATTGGCGTTGATGGAACTTATGGGTAAATAACCTGCAAAATAATTTGAGGTGAGGCCTAGACTCACCTCATTCTCCGCATTCTCATTGCAGACTTTCTTCCATTGGATCCTTGCCAAGTTTCATGCTGACTTGCTGAGACCTGTCATTTTCCAATGACAACGCAGTCAAACGTCTGTTCTTCAATAAACTGGGATCTTGACCTTTAATATCGATAGCTTTGTCATAATGAGCAAGCGCTTCGCTGAAAGCTTGTTTGGCAAAGAGCAATTGGGCAGCGGCAATATGCGCTTCGTATCTTTGAGGATAGATTTTGGCAGCCCGGACAAAGTCTTTTAACGCCCTATCCTTACTTCCTTTATGCAGGTAAACCAAACCTCTGTTAACACGTGCGGCTGATTCGGATTTTCTTGATGTCCAAGTATTGTTAATAACCCTGGTGCATGAACGCGCTGACAGCTTTTCTGCCGGAATACCTTGTTCAATCAATTGGGTTTGCTTAAAGCAACGTTCAATATTTGCATTCATACCATCGATGGATAAACCGAAATTGGCAAACGCTGAAGCCGATAAAAAACTCAGAGGGATAATGGATAATCTAATAAACTTTTTCATTGTTAACTCCTGATAGGCTGATGACAAAACTCAGGAATTAAATTAGAAGACGTTAGATATGTTGACGCCCCGATAAGTGCAAATCGCCCATCCGAACGTTCGTTTGGACGCAGCGCGCGTAGGCGAACCTGAAAAATATGGCCTTTATCGCGGTCTCATGGCATAACATGGTTAGTTTGGTAAGTTATAGGCAATTAGTGTAGACATGTCACATTCAGTCGGGTTGGACGAAATAGTGTTCTCTTACATCTTTAATTTATATGACTTTTTGGTGTTAACAATAACCATGTTAGCAGTCTTGCTGATTTTACCCTTGTTATTAAAAGATGACGTTAAAAAAAGCGATTGGATGTTATCTGGATTTCTATTTACTCAAGGCGCGGCTGCGTTATCTACAGTGCTTATTTACAATGAAACGCTCGGGCCTATCATGCATGATTTGTTCTACCCTTATCATACCATTCCCAAGATAGGGCTCATTGGTTTGCAAGGGTTTCTGGTTTTGGGATATTGTCTTGCCATCACAGGAGAACCTATACGTAAAACCATAAAAGGCTCTGGTTTAGTATTAGGACTAGGAATATTCAATACGGCTTTGAGTATTGGATTGCTGTTTCAGTTTGGTCCATTTAATAAAATGTATTTCCCGGGAATAGCGCTCGTTCAACTACAATCCGTAATCTTGGGCATTATTGCGATAAATATTTTGTGGCGATACGACCGAAAAATTCGGCACAATTATTCCAACCTGGGTACGATCAAGCTAACCTGGTTAAATTATTCCATTGTAGGATTTACGCTTGTTTGGGTTCTATCTTTTGTAGCATGCGTATGCGGATTACTTGGCTTGTATCACTTGTCTAAAAGTATAGGTACTTTCGCCAATCTGCCGCCACTTCTGCTAATGAGCGCTATGGTGGTTTATAGCCAATCAGTATCTTTGACTCGCAACATGGTCGATCCTGATGAGAAAGAAACTAGTGAGACTAAAAATGGTGAGTCAACACCTAGTGCCGAACTACAGCTGCAAATAGAAGATCTGATGCAGAGGGTCAAAATTTATCAGGATCCAGAACTTCGCCTTGACGGGTTGGCGGACAGTATGAATATGTCACCTCGGCGTGTTTCTGGCCTCTTGAATGGATTTTACCAGAAGAGCTTTTACGACTTTATTAATGAGTTCCGGGTTAAAGACGCTCAGCAGCAATTAAGCGATCCCAAAAATTTGAACAAATCAATACAGCGCATTTTCGAAGATGCTGGTTTTAACAGTAAAACCACTTTTAATACACTGTTCAAAAAAGTCACCGGTTCTACACCTAGCGAATTCAGAAAACAGATGGATCGTCATCAAAACTCACAAACTAAAATCAACACAATTTAATCATTGTACTTGGCGAACAAAGGGTTTTAGTCCAACCTTCTCAATTTCACAATGATCTCAAATGACATTTAAGTCGTTGAAAATTGTCTGTTTTGTTTTTATGTATTAGTCTCAATGGGTTGGGAATGGATAACCCGTTGCCCCGAGACTTAATTATTGTGATATGAAAATATTAGTCATTGATGACCATGCGTTATTCCGAGAAGGATTACACTACGCGTTAAAAGCAATTGATAGCAGTATAGAGTTGCTTCAGGCAGATTCACTGGCACAGGCCAGAATTATCGTAGAAGAACATCTGGACCTGGCAATGTTGCTTATAGATCTAGAAATGCCTGTTAATGATGGATTTGAAGCCTTGGATATTTTTACGACCTTATATCCGACCTTGCCCTGCGTTATTTTATCGGCCTCCACAAAACGTAATGACGTGAACAAAGCACTTAAAGAAGGGGCTTTAGGCTTCATATCTAAAAATTCTCCTGCCGCTGCACTGCACAATGCAATGAACTTGATTTTGTCGGGTGAAATATACGTTCCATACTCGATCATGCATGCAGAACGTAGGGTTAACCGCGAAAAGCGCATAGACTTAACCCCACGACAGCTTCAAGTCATGTCCTTGGTTATACAAGGTTGTCCCAACAAGATAATTGCAGACAAACTTAATTTGGCCGAGCCTACAGTAAAAATGCATTTGTCTGCCATTTTTGAAAAACTAAACGTACACAATCGCAGCGCTGCAATTGCCAAAGTCCGTGAGAAACAGATATCTATCCCAGAAATTAACTAACCTCATTTCGTGCCATGAGCTGTCCACTACGCTCTATTTACAACGAATATTCATTGAGCCAACTAAAGAATTCTGTTGTTTAAAAAGCTACGTAATTTTGCAGGTTGAATAGGCTTGTGCAACATCTCCAACCCTTGCTCTTTAACTTCCTGAAGTCGTTCCACAGCGATGTCACCAGACACGATTAATGCAGGCATAGACTCGCCATACTGTTTTCGTAGTTGACTAATCGCTTCAACTCCAGATTTATTATCACGCAAGCGCAAGTCAGCTATGATGCAGTGGACTTGTGCAGCCTGGCTTTGGATGAGGTGTTGGGCATTTTCCAAGTCCGCGGCAGTCAATACATTATACCCCCACCCTTCCAGTAGCGCGCGCATAGCGCTTAATATTACGGCCTCATCATCAATAACAACCACTGTTGTTTGTTTTGGTGAAGAAATCATGCCCTGCGCTGACGTTTCTTCGTTTGTGCTGTAAGAATTGCCTTTATCAACAATTATAGAAAAACAACTTCCTTTTTCATCTGAGTACAGCTTCAGCTCAGCTTCCATCAGTCTTGTCACACGTTTAACAATAGATAAACCCAATCCGAGACCTTTGGTTCGATCTCTCTCAGGATTATGCAACTGAACAAATTCGTCAAAAATATGTTGTTGATGCTCAGCGGCTATTCCAACTCCTGTGTCTTTAACATCAATTTTCAGCTTTGCTCCCAAGTCTGTCAGGAGCACACATATCTGACCTTTAGGAGTATATCGCAACGCATTGGACAAGAGGTTTTGCAGCACCAACAACAATAATGTTGGATCCGTATTCACTATATGGTTCTGTTCGTCGAAGTGCAGTTTGATTTTTTTCGCTTCCGCCATTAGGGCAAAATCGTTTTCCAATTTATCAAATACATTTTGCACACTGAAATGGGAATTCTGACACTCTAACATCCCTGCATCCAACCGAGATATATCCAACAAAGCATCAAATAAACCTTGTAAAGTGCCAACGGAATCATTTATCTGGGAAGCGAGTAGATTGATTTTCTTTTTATCATCAATTGCATCCTGCAATGCTGTACTGAATAGAACCAACGCCTGCAATGGTTGCCTGAGATCGTGAGAAGCAGCTGCCAGGAATTTGGATTTAGACAGGCTAGCCTGTTCTGCTACTTCCTTTTGTGCTTTCAATTTACCGATTAGATCCAGATTTTCAAACCGAAGTCGCAGCGATTCTAAAATGGCCAGATTTCCCTTTTTAGCAGCACCGACCTGCGTAATCATAACCAGTGAGACTACTAGTGCATTAATGTGGTACGGGCTAGGGTATTGTGTGGCGACCATCCACACAATACTGAAAAAATAAGGAAGCGCGAAGGCATAAAAAGCGTTCAAATAAACCGCATGCGATGTTGCTGAAGCCGATACCATTACCATGAACATAGCAAACCAAGCCGCTTGCTGGGGGGTGCTCAACAGAGGAAAGAAGATGAAGGTAGAGGCAGCCCAGCAGCAACCCCATACCAACATAATAATCGAGAATAAGCGGCTGTGGACCAACGCGATGTTCGTGTCGGGCTGTCGATTAAACCATGTTATAAAACCATATCGTGCACTTAGAACCGCCAGCGTTATTGCGACCCAGAGGAGTAACAACAGGTTGTTACCCTTGTCTATTCCAAGAAAAACAACAAACCCAACTGCAAGTAATGCTGAGAAAAAAATTTCATAGTGAGGGCGGCAACACTCTTTAATCTGCGCTCTGAAAATTCCATCCTGCATCGCATATACCTGTTGCCCGGTTTCGCTATCCATCACCCTACCCTTAAGACCAGTTTGAATTGTCATTGGTCAGAAATGATTAAAGCATATCTGAGCCTGAAAAACATTGAAACTGGCTTGTTCCTTCTCTAGCTAACGCCTTGATTAGTCTGTGTTATTGGCACATTCTAGTGGTTAGTATTTTGTTCCCTCTTGTTAGCTATATTACCGGTTTGAGCCACTGGGATTTTCTTCTTCCCAATAAAACTAGACCAATTAAAAGAAGTGCTGCTGAAGGCTCAGGAATACTGCTCGTTGGATCAGTCGGGGTTCCAGGGGGGACAGGGTTCGATACCATGCGAAACTCCCTGGAAAATACACTCGCCCATTCAGTTAAGACTACACTAGAATCGCTGGATGTGTTTACATCAGCATCGAGCAGGGTATTCAGGTCCGTATTGGTAATATCGAGCGAAAAATCATTGCGGATAGACGCAGCAAGGAATGCGTCACTCGATGCAAGATACCTGTAGGGAACAAGAATATCGCAGAAAGAAGCAAAGGGATTGATCGTTGGCCCGCAGCCGTTAATGTTTTGTGGGAATAAATTGAAAAATTTAAAGATGGAGCTTACGTCTCTTATTACTTGCTCACCTATTGCTTCAGCGAATGTCAGAGCCGTAAAGACCCCGAAAATATCTAGATCTGCGCCATCATTAAAAATGTCACCGGCTTTACCATCGACAAACCTGACATCCCAAAGTTGGCCAAGCACCTCTACATTGTAAGCTCCCATGAGGCGTTGTCCTGTGCCTGTCCCCTCAACTTCCAATATGACATTGTCTGTGGAAGACAAATCGGTCACTTCTATGCCAAACCGGGCGTCTATTAAAATGGCGCTGGCTAAATTCGAAAACACACAAGAAATCAAAAAAAACAGTGAATATACCAACCGTGAGTGTCGGCTTGTAGAACGAAATATGTGCATAAATAACTCTTTATCAGTGATTGATAAGGACAATTAATATAGTGATAGAGGATTCTTAAACAAGCCGAAAATAAGTATGTAATCAGACATACTAAAGTATGTATAGGTAAACATTCTCCCCCCTCCGACTTTAACAAGTACAGCTATTTTAATAGCATATACACACTAATTTCCGTCTAGCTGATGGAGATTTTATTTACCAGTATCTAACCACCAATGACCTTACCGGATCCCGGTGTTGTTGGCACAAACCTTTAACATTTTTATTAGATACGAGGAAATAATCATGGCAATTCCAGTTTCAGTAGTTGTATCCGGTGCAGCGAATACAATTCAAACTATTTCAAGTGTACTTTCAGATTGGGCGACGATAAACGGTGGAGACGGCAATTTTCAGGCATGCGAACTCATTAACACTACGCCGACGACACGCTGGCAATATCAAGCTAATAAGATGGACCATGGTAAACTCATGAATTCTCCAGCAAACATTGAGCAAAATATAAATGATGACTCTCTCAATGCAACGGCATGGGATAGTCAAAAGCAAGATAATTCTATGTGTGGAAATCAAGGGTATATGTGTTTCAACGCTTTTTCTGTTGGTTCAAACGAAACTTATACTTATTTTGGCAGCCTTTTTATTTGCTGGTCCGAACCCTATGTCGGATCTGCAAACGGAATGACGTTACTGTGGATGGTTCCTCAAAACAACGTTTGGCCAGACACCGGCGAAGCACTCGACTTTTCTCAAAAACAAGCCGTAAACGTTTATGGTTTGTACGGTAGCGACCAGAGCGGCTTTATCAAGTCATTTACGACTAAAGGTGATGAAGAAGACCCACTCAAAGGGTTTTCCGGTATTAAATATTCCACGCAACCTGGCGATTTAAATATTGAGGGCGCTGGAAACCAATACGTTGTTGTTCAAAGTTGGGGGAATCAACAAAGTACAGTCACGATTTCAAGTCAATCTTCACAATAAGTCAGGCTAGCAGCATTGCATTGTGTAAACCAGATAAACAATGCAATGCTCTTTTCAGAATGCCTCTTTCGATATTAACTAGGCATGCCACTATGAAAACGAAATTCCATATCTTCTTTCTGAATCAGATCAGTTTCTTCTTTTCCAAAAAATGCAATTCGCTCGTCCAGGTTTTCACGTGAGACTTTTCTTGCCATAGTCAGATAATCTTCAAAATGCCTGGCCTCAGAGCGAAGCAACGAAACATAGAATTTTTCAAGCTCGACATTCAGGTAAGGGGCTAATTTTGCAAATCGCTCACAAGACCGCGCTTCAATGTAGGCTCCGCAGATTAAAGTATCGATGAGCTTGGCTGGTTCATGAGTACGCACATGTTTCATTAAGCCCCGAGCATAACGGGAAGCAGTCAGGTTACCGTATTCGACTCCCCTGCTCTGCATGATTTCCAACACTTGCTGAAAATGATGAAGCTCCTCTTTAATCAACAAAACCAGCTTGGAAATTAACTCATCACCATGTTCAAAACTGGATTTACTAATAAGTTTCTTAGACAACGTCACATGTTGGCTGAAGTCACCGTCACCAATTTTACGATAAACAAAATCCTCAAATGGCTTAAGCCAGGCCAACAAAGCTTCGCCACTGTCTTTGTCCACTGCATAACGGCGCAATAGCAACATGGCCGTTTGCGCAGCTTTTAACTCACAGTTCGCGTGATCCACCAGCAACACAGGCAATTTTTCCGGCTTAATTGCTTCGTCTATCCAACTCTGTGGGGTTGGGCATTTTAAAAAAGACCTTATTGGGCCTAACAACTCATCCAAAAACTGAAACCTATCTAAGTGTGAAGGGCAATTGTTCGTATAGTAGCCATTAGCAACAAATTAAAAGTTCACTTTGATGCATACTGCGCCCAATTATACCTGAATAAGTCATTGGCAATCATTGCTTTTCTTTCGCACTTGAAACATCTCGCCATAAAAGCATATCGATTATTCTGGAAGATGCCCCCTGATAAAAACCATTTTCGCCATCGAAATTTTTCGGATTCTTGAAAGTTCCAAATATTATGTCGAATATAGGGAAATCAGAGTAATTGTATCGATGCACCCCCTTTTGGTGATGTACAGCGTGACTTTCTGGTCTCTGTATTAGATAACCCAACCATTGGGGCGTGCGAATATTTGTATGCTGAAAAATCGCCAGAAATGTTGAAATATACAAAAAATAGGTTGCCGCTTCTGGCGTAAGCCCAACAACAAGAACAAGACTGATACTTCCGATGGCAGTAAATCCAATCATATCCATTGGACTAAAATAAAATGCACCCAAAGTATCTACACGCTCTGCACTGTGGTGCATCTGATGAAATACTCGCCAAAGCCAGCTGTTCTCATGTATCGCCCTGTGCCAGGCATAGATAAGTAATTCAAAAACGAGCAGTGCAATAAAAACACTGCTAAATGTGCCCAATAGTGTTAGATCAAAAAGCTGGTATTGGATGAGGTATTTATCCCAAATTAGTGGTAAATACGTTGCCAAATAAAAATAAATAACAAAAACCAACAGTGACCGTGTTTTCCAATTTTTTGTCTTGGCTAAAGCTCGTGCTGGGAACAAGCTTTCTATTAGTATCAGTGTAATGAAGATTGAGATAACACTAATTGATACGGGATCGAATAATATTTCTAGCGGTGAAGGCATCCTGCTCTCCTGATAAGATTCAAAAGCCTATTGTGAATTTAATGAAGCAATGGAACATGAAAGATGGATAACAATTGGGTAATCTTTGGCTAATTAATCAATGAATTGAAAGATTTACCTTGAGATTCCAGGTTAGAATGAATAATCAATTTAGGATAAGGCGTCATTGCAGTGAATTACCGCATTGCCAACTTTGAGATAGACACCTCACTATTTAAAATTACCAATAAGGGTAAAGAAGTCGCAGTTGAGCCAAAAGTATTCGATCTCATTGTCTACCTCATTAATCAGCGTCATCGTGTTATCAGCAGAGATGAACTATTTGCTGAAATCTGGGCTGGTCGAGACGTTTCAGACACCACACTAAGCAATCATGTTAAATCTGCGAGAAAATTGTTTGGCGATACTGGCGAATTGCAAAAAGTTATTGCAACAGTCAGGGGGCGAGGTTATCAGTTTATCGCGGCCGTTGAAGAATTCACAGACTACAATAAACCTATAGATAAACACGTAAAAAGCAAACCATCGAGGCTCGTCAAATTCTCAATCCCCTTCTTATTACTAACCATTGTGGCATTCGTTTTTGTATATCTCTGGCGTCCTGTTCAGCTTGAGGAAAAACCGAATGCGCATCCATATGTACTGGTTTTACCATTTACTGTTTCAAGTGACGAGCCAGAAAAATGGCAACCTTTTGCAGAACAGATGACCAGAGAAGTGATAAGAAAATTACGCCGCCTCCCTGGACTTCAAGTCGTTCCGCCTGCATCTGCATTTGCTTTGCAAGGTCACCCAACTCTGGCTGAAATTCAACAAAAAATTCCTGATATAGACTACGTACTAGAAGCGGCTGTTAATGTAAATACCGGTCAGAGGATTAGAGTAAGTGCTGACATGATCAACTCTGACAATGGTGAGCTGGTCTGGGATCAAGTAATCGACGGAAAAGTGAATCAACAAAACTTTTTTTCTCTACAAAGTGATATTGCACAAGGCGTCGTAGATTCACTCAAACTGATTGTTGGCGAGCATGATAAGCGTGCATTACGCGTGTTTCCAACGTCCAATTTGAAAGCCTATGAGTTGTTTGTAGCTGGCCAACAACAACTTAGCCAAGTTTCCAATCAATCATTAAATCAAGCTGTATCGCTTTTTACCCGGGCAATATTACTTGATCCTGAATTTGATTTAGCTTACGTGGCAAGAGCTAACGCGCAGCGTTTGATCATGTCCTATTTTCAGAAACCAGCAGATGTGCTACCGAAAGTAATAAGTAGCGTACAAGCTGCATTGGAAAAAAATCCGGATTCCGCAGAAGCATTATCGTCTCTTGGTTTAGCCTATGTTTTTGCATGGCGCTGGCAGGATGCATGGAAAGTACTGAATGCGGCAAAACGACTCAATCCAAGGCTAGCGCAAACAGAGTTGGGATTTGCTATTTATTATGCAGGATTGGGGGAAATAGAGGGAGTTCACCGTTCCCTTGCACGCGCAGATAAGCTTGATCCGTTAAACACAGAACTGGCAGACTGGGGACATTGGGCATTAGTCATGGTAGGCGAACTAGATGCGGCTGATGAATGGGCTAGAGCGAAAATCAAATTGCATCCAGACATCGGAGTATTGCACAGTGGGGCAAGTGTAACCGCATCTCTTAGAGGAGAGCATCAGCGCGCTATTTATCTGGCAAAAAAGGGTTTGGAATTGGAGTCTAATTATCCCTTTGCCCTGCTTGCACTCGCTCAGGCTTTAGGCAGTGCCGGTCAACTGGAAGAAGTACCAGAATTAATCTTAAAAGCGAAAAGTCTAAATGCCTATACGTGCCCCTATGAAACCGCTGTTAACTATATATTGCTCAATGACTACGATCAGGCGTTTTCACTTTTCAATGATGCAGTCAGTTCTCGCTCAAATTGCTTGGTATTTACACGATATGATTTAAGACTATCTGCCATTCGACAGGATCCTAGATATAACGACCTACTTATGAGAATAGGATTAGATGACACTTCAATTTCGCGATATTCAAAATAGTACGTACCAATAATAGCGTTTAACTCCTAACTTAAATTTAAGCGTGAAGGTATATAACTGGAGCTGACACCTCTCATGTTCCATCAGCAACACTGGCAGATTCTCTGGTTCGATTGCCTCCTCAATCCAACTCAGGGGGGTTGGGTAAAGCAGGAACAAATTTATTGGCGTGAGTAAATTATCAGGTATCAACAGAAGCTCTCACAACATCATTTCAATGAGGCGCTTTATATCAATAATTATCAGGAAAATGTATGTTTCCAGCGTCAGATATTGTGAGATCTGCAACATTCTCTGAAGCAAAACTTTCTTCGGGTATTGGGCATTGACTATTCAATGCACAGCCACTCACATAAAGCACTATGCCCAGGAGCATTACATGTCTAATTTTCATGTTAGTTCCTTTTCTATTGAATTAAAAACGCTATTGTTCGAGCGGATCTAACGTTTAGTTTTTATATCTACTAGTTGTGCAGAAGCTTTCTTATATAGAATTCAGCGATCAGCAAATTGATTGGCCAGCAAGTCCAGTAAATGATCTGTTGTGCCTCATAAAGACTAAAATTGGCATACAGAATTGGTGATATTAGTCGCAGCGTAATGGCAGCCAGCGTCAGTGCAATGCTTCTTATCATCCACCTTTTGTGCGCTGAAAATTTTTTCTTTATTGCCATCCACACACCAGCACATGTGGTCCCAAACCAAAAAAACGCTAACAAATTTAGTGCAATCACACTTGGTAAGCCTCCATATGCGTTTTGCGCCATGTAAAGCCCGCCAATGCATGAAATCATCACAGAAAGGGTATAAATGTAACCTCGAAACTTATGCCACACTCTCTGTGAATTTCGAGTTAATTGAAATGGTGCCAACACTAATGCCACCGCGCCTCCAAGAGTATGCAAATAAAAATAATAGCCAGGCAAGTTAAGGAGCCTGGAATGAATAGGACCCGAAAAACCAAGATGGGGCAGCAGGATCCCATACCCTGCAATACCGAAGGCCATCACAACAATGACGATAAATATGAGAGATCGAACTGTCAGTAATGATGAATACTGTGTAATCGCTCTTAATAGTTGGTGAAGTAGATTCAAGTTTTTTCGCCAAGCCAGTTAGATTGGCTTAAGGCTAGGATTTCACATAAATGAGTGCGACCTGTTAGATAGACTCAGACGAATGAATCGGCCGATTTTGACTCTTTCCGACTAACAATTGTCGCCTATATTCTGATGGTGTCTGATTTTTTATTTCTTTGAAAGCACTATTGAAGGTACTCTTATTTGCAAACCCTGAACTCATCGCGGTTTCGGTAATTTTTGCCTTAGGATCCAAGGCAAGTTGCTGGCAAAAGTGTTCTATACGATATTCGTTGATAAACCGATAGAAATTCTTGGTGACATATTTATTTAAAGTTTCAGAAATATGATGTATGGAAATACCCGTTTCAGATGACAGGTCGTTTAAAGTGAGCTCTTCCTGCAGGTAAAGCTTATTGTCTGAGACTGTTTTGCAGATTTCTTTGGCGAATAGTAAGTGACTTTCTGTATCTAACGCCAGTCGCTCCGCGCTAACATCACTCTGTTTTTTTGACACTTGTGATGTCACCGTATATTCAGGCTCAGAAGTCACTCTGACTGAAGAATCCAACAATTTTTCTGTGACAAACAACTCTGGTTTCAGCCACTGCACCGCGCTAACTGTATAAATCAGTGTGACTATTAAAGCTGAACCGATTTGAGACAACCCGAAAATATTGTTGCTCAGTGAAGCGCCCAGCTTTGTTAGCCAAATCAACGAAGTCAGCCCAATCAAAACAGCCAACCAATTTGTTACGTGCCTGGTGACTGTTGAGTATTGCTCTTTTACTTTTTTTCTATAAATCACTACCAGACGTATGCTCAGAGCAGCATATACAAAAGCCTGGCTGTAGAGAATAAATTGGGAAACAAAAAAACTCGGGGTTTGAGGAGGCAAGTTAACGATATAAGAGAGTTTCTGTTCAACTGGCGCAAACAAAATATCAATATTCAACGCATAACAAAGTATCAGAGGAGCCAAATGCATACAATCAGAAGGTTTGAGCGCCCGGTGGTTTAATAGCTTTTGGCAGTAAACAAATAATAGTCCCCCATAAGCCGCTGGCAGAAAGTAAGTCCAGCCAATCAAAAACGACCCCATGTTGACCGAAGTATCCATATAAATGAATCGGCCAAGAAAATTTAGCGACAATAGCAGACACCAAAACGCCAAAATGCGATTTGCAGCTGCACCTTTAGATGTATAAAAAAGCAAACAAGCCAAAACAAGGCCGTTAGCCGTGCCCAGCAAATAAAGATAGAACACTTTAATCCGTTAACAGTTTTTCAGAACCTGAAAAATAACCATACAAGAATTAGCGCCATATATCGATAATAGACAGAGTAATGTATTTAGATGTGACCCAAAACCTAATCAATAGGCTTATATAAAAGACGCCATGACATCATGTACATTCTCAAAGGATTCAAGCTTGTCTATATTTTCAACACAAAAAATATTGGTAACATTTCAATTCAGACGTGGTTGACAATTAATCAAACGATCAATTTATAAACTACATACTTCAGAGCAAGTTCACTTTGACTCGGCACACAAACAAGCAACTTAAGCTTGCTAACCATTCCAAACAACGCTTGGCGAACACCCGGCTTTGTAAACATCTCCCTCATCCACAATTCCATTCGCTCACTTAAAAATCTAACTTGCCTTCAGGCCTATGCAACAACCTATCTGGCCTTGGCAACGCAGCAAAACATTAGTTTACAATAGGTTGACTAGCCTCAGATTCGGAAATCTCAATAGCTTCCAAAATAAAAATTCGCTCTTTGTGACCATGCGGAAACGACCTATTACCAAAGAAGTTCACCAAAATGATTATTGGTAAACCATATTGGTAATGTTAAATGCAATATTAATACTAACAATTGGTTGATGTATTGGTATTACTTGCGTATATTGGCATTAACAAAAGCGTAACGTAAATATAACAAGCGCTTCGCACCCAAATGTTCGCAAAAATAACGGAGAACTCGATATGTCGCTGATATCAGGGATACACACAAACTCAATCAACCAGGAAGGGCTATTCAGGCTTTCTCCTGTTGCAAAATTGGTCAAGGCTGCAGTTTTTGTCTCTGTAGCTAGCTCATTTGCATTTTCTGCAACTGCACAAGAAGCCGAAAATGAAAACGTCGTAGAGAACGATGTTGAAGTGATTAACGTTGTGGGTACCCGCAAAACGATTCAAGACCAAATCGCGATTAAACGCGAAGCCACAACGGTACTTGACGGCTTATCTGCTGAAGATATCGGAGATCTACCCGCGCTTTCCATAGGTGAGGCTCTGGAATCCATTACCGGCGCCGCCTCGCATAGAGAGAACGGTGGTGCCACTGAAATTACCATTCGTGGTTTAGGGCCTTTCTTAAGCGCATCGCACATCAACGGCCGTGAAGCGACTAATGGCAGTGGTGACCGCTCCGTTAACTTCTCCCAGTTCCCCTCGGAGTTAATGAAGAAAGTCGGCATTTATAAAACCCAAGATGCATCAATGATTGAAGGCGGGGTTGCCGGGGTTATTACTCTTGAGACCCTCAAACCACTAGATTTTGGTAAACAGCGTTTTCAAAGTGAATTCAAATTAAATTACAATCCCGACGAGTCGAATGTCGATAACTCCATTCAAAGTGATTTAGGCTATCGCGGGACGTTAAGTTATGTTGACCAGTTTGAATTTGAAAATGGCCAAGCGTTGGGTTTATCAATCGGCGTGCAGCGCCAAGATATCAGCCAACCCGAAGCAGAATACCGCAGCTCAAGCCCGACGGGATCGTCTTTGTGGGCCTGTTTAAACGACCCGGCAAATACCAATGAAGGCTTTTTCCGCAGTACAGCTGGGGATTGTGAAGACCAGGTTAACGGAAGTAATAACCAAGGCTACGAAACTGATATCGATCCCGCTACTGGAAGTGCAGAAAGTGCTGGTACCCCTTATGCCTGGACAGGATCCAGTCGAAGCTTCCGCCAGAACGAGACTTCAGATGAGAGGGATGCATTTTTCTTGGGCTTACAATTCCGTCCATCCGACGCATGGGACATCAACTTTGACGCGCAAGTTTCTGATCGTACTCAAGCCGAAGCGCGGCATGATTTACTGTTCTTGCAAAAACGCGTAACACCGGGGGTTACCGGTGAAAACCTGATTACAAATTCGGTTGGCGGAATTTTGCACTGGGAAGGCGAAGAGCGCTTTGAATCAGCCGGTGAGCAGTACTCTCGTGAAGAAAATTATCTTGGTTATGGTTTAAATGTTAAACACTACGTCAATGATGCTCTGTCGATTACTGCGGACGTCAGTTACTCGCAAACCAAGCGTGAAGAGTTACAAATTACTAACCGTGGCAGAACGAGCGGTCGCCCATTCTTTTCATGGGATTTGGGTGAGCATATTCCTCACCTGACAGTGACCGATTTTGACGTCACCGATATTTCCAATTTTACTGATAGCTTGCGTACGCGTATTGATCGTGAAAACGTCAGAGAAAACGAAATTGTGTCCGGGCGTGTTGATTTTGAATACATATTGGATGGCGAAACGTTCAGTAGTATTGAAGGTGGCGTCAGAGTTTCTGAAATGACTTATGTGCAATTCGGCGGCACTAACGGTAACGGCTCAAGAAATACGTTTACTTTAGATGAAGGTGTCACCTCCGCTATCGACGTACTCCAAGGTTGTCAAATTGATTTCCCAGAATCCGATTTCTTATCGACTGTTTCTGATGGCAATATCATCACCAATGTTAACAGTGATGGTACTGTGTCAGACAGTGGCACAGGTTCTTCTTGGGCAACTTACGACAATGTATGTTTCTCTCAAGCTTTGGTCGCATCTCAAGGTGGTGAGTTCCTTTATCCAGAAGTTGAATACGAGAACGCCGGCACAATTGATGTTACTGAAGAAACTACCGCTGCTTACTTGATGGCGAGCTATGATACCGAAATGTGGGGTAAGTTTATTCGAGGGAACTTTGGCCTGCGCGTGGTTGACACAGAAGTCACATCAATTGGTTTTAGACAAGGGTTTGATGTTGTTACTGATGAGTTGGGTGTTCTCTCTCTAGTTACGAACAATTCCATTGAACGCATTGTGGGTGGTGGCGACTACACAGAAGTCTTACCAAGCTTCAACTTGGTTGTGGATTATGACGAAGACATCCTGTTAAGAGCCGGTATTTATCGCGGTATGTCTCGGGCCGACCCATCTGACTTAGGCTTTAGCCGCACGTTTCAAACCGATGACGAAGTTGCACCAGTTACTATAGGTGATTTATTGACTGGTGTTAACGGCTCAGGTAACCCAAATACACAACCATTAATGTCGTGGAATTACGATGTGGCCATTGAGTGGTACCCGAATGAAGATTCTATCTTTGCGGTGAGCTTATACCACAAGCAGTTTAACGGTGGATTCCAACAGCAAACCGTACTGGAAAACTTCAATGTAGAGGGAGTGGACGTTGCACTCCCTATTACTAACTCAGTTACTACTGATCAAGAGAGCGCGCTAACGGGGATCGAGATGTCTGCAGCGTATCGTTGGGATAATGGTATAGGTGTTAAGATAGGATATAACTATGCAGATACAGATTTCGAGTTTGAGGACAGCAATTATGGCGACACCTTCATCACCGACCTTGATGGTGTTAGCACTCAACTGACTGAGGGCATCATTCCACCAGGAGCAGTACCTGGATTCTCTGAACATGTATTCAGCGGTCAGGTGTACTACCAAATTGGCGACTTTGATACAGCTCTAATCTACAAATACCGTAGTGAATATTTCCAGCCTTATACAAGTAATGGCACACGACTTCGTTATGTTGATGAAGTGGGTGTTTGGGAAGCTCGTGCTTCGTACAAGATTAATAAAAACATCCGTGTGAAAGTTGAAGCCATTAATTTGTTCAGTGCGCCTCGCTCTGATGACTTTTATGTACAGGGTAATTTAGGGCAAGTCAGTGACTATGGTCCTCGTTTATTCGCTGGAATTAGCTTCAAGTACTAGCCAAGTACTTAGTTAAAACGAGCAAGAATATTAAAAGAAAAACTTTCAGGAGAAGAAAGCATGTTTAAGAAATCCCTTATTTCCGTCGTCATTGCGACAACCCTAGTCGGTTGTGGCGGTGGCGATAACGATGAGTTGGAAGGCAACAGTCGAGGGAGCATCGAAATAATCGGTAGTGAATTTATTGCGGGCGCCACGCTAACAGCAATGGCTACTGATGCAGACGGAATTCGAGCTGACACAATCAGCTATGCCTGGTCTACAGGCGCCACCGGCACATCCTACACTATTACCGAAGCCGATGAAGGCACAATAATATCGGTTTCAGCAAGGTATACTGACGACGCAGGTTTCACCGAAGGAGTTGGTGCATCTACTACTGTTGTACTTCCTACCCTAAATGTGTCTGCCAACGTTGTTAAAGGTCCCGTTAGCGGCGCAAGTTGTGACTTATACGCTGTAGATGAGAACGGAGCAGCAGTCACTCCTGCCCAAGGAACAGGGACTTCTGGCGACACAGGCGGCGTTACATTTACCGATATTCATTTTGAGGGCGCGGGTCTGGTTTCATGTACTGGCGGTACTTATACAGATGAATCGACAGGTGAAACCCTTGATGCGCCAGCGCTGAGAGCTGTACTGAATGTTATTGAAGGTGACGCGGATACGCCAGCACCATCCTATGTAGTCTCTCCATTGACGGAAATGGCAGTTCAAGCGGCTGGTACTAACTTAAATGATTTTGCAACGCAGGCTGCTGCCATTAGCGGTCGCTTTGGGATTCGTTTCGATACGACAACGGTGCTTCCTACTCCAGTCGGTGTTGTTGCTCTTGGAGCCGAGGGTGCTGAAGATGCAGACAGATATGGTTCTGTATTAGCCCTTTTGTCTTCCCTAGATGCTGGCGATGCGAACAAAGACATGGCTGCTGTTATAGCCGATGTCTCAACTGACTTGGCTGATGGCTCGTTTTCAGAAGCCAATTTAGCTGCATTTGAAACGGCACAAATCAACTTGCAAACTACCTCAACAGTTGCTGCAGATGTAAACGAATCTTTGCTCGACGTTATTGGTGCAGCCGTTGGTTACAACAATGACCCTGTGACAGCAATCATAGAGGGAGTTTTAAGTGGTACAGTGCAAAATACCGTTTCCGAGCCTCTAACTGGTTCCGTTACGGTTACTGACCCTAACTTTGAAGAAGACGCAATTGTTGTTCAAACTGACGTAGCACTTGATTTCGGTACGTTTAGCATTAGCGCAGATGGAAACTGGTCGTATGTTGTTGACGTTGCAAATGAAACAGTTGCCAACCTTGAGGTAGGTAATTCTGTTAACGATTCAATCACAATTGCATCAATTGACGGAACGACCGCTGAAATTGAAATTCGTGTTGCTGCACTTACTCAAGTCGTGAAAATCTCCGACACCGGAAATGACACAGGCGAGATTAGATTCAGCGTGGATAATTTGCGTCAGGGCAAACTCAGTGCGTCATTTGCTAAAGAAGTGGCACTTGGTAGCGACGGAAACGTCAAAGATGCTTACATTACTCTTTATGGTACATCCGGAAGCTCTAGTGAGTCACTTATAGATTTACGAATTCAGGGTACCCAGACTGATGCTGAAGGCAATACAATAGATCCACGTTTCTTCGTTAGAAATACTGATAGTGACGCATACCCAGGCGATATTATTACTGCACCATTTGTTGAAGAACAATTCTATGATGTGGAAATTACCTGGGACCTGGACGCAACAGATCAGTTAACCGTTACTATTGATGGCGAAGTCATCGGCGGCGGGTCCTTCTCTACCGCCGCTGTTGTAGATTCTGATTTTACAGGATTAGATCAATGGTTTGCCGATGGTGTCAGAACGATTCAATTCAGATTCGGTGATAACGATAGAACGATTCCATTTGGTTCTTACTTTGTCGATAACATTGCAGTGTATTCTGATACTGCTGGCACAGTTGGCGTATTTGAAGACAACTTTGAAAGTTATGATGTGGGCGATACCTTAGATGGTGACTCTAGTCTCTACGGCCTAGCTATCTACTCCGAAGTGGTTGTATTTGATGTGGGCGATGGCACTGCTGAACCTACTCCAGCAGTTTTCTTTGACTTAGCTGGCGTACTTTCAAGTGATTCTGTTGAGCCGTTATCAGGCATAGTTAGTGTAATTGACCCGGATGAGGGTGAAGCGTCTATTATCCCATCTTCGGTTACCAGTACATTTGGCGAGTTCTCTATATTGGAAGACGGTTCATGGACTTACACTCTTGATACAACAAATGAAACAATTGCTGCCCTTATCAGCGGTGAGCGTGAAACCGATACTATTACTATTGAGTCTTTTGACGGCACATCCGCTGAGCTTGTGATTACTATCACAGGTGTTGGCGGCAATACTGGTGCTAACAACGTAGCAGTTATCATTGATACAGATTCCGGTGATACTGGCGAGTTACGTTATGCACTTGGAGACAACGGTCCATTGGCTGCAGGCAGAGTTGAAGCTAAGATAAAGCGCCTTGACGATGACCTTGGTGATGGTGACGCCTTTATCACACTATTCAACTCAGCTACTAATAACGATGGCGCTATTTTAGACCTTCGCATCAGAGATAGTAGTTTTGGAGTGCGCAGCCCCAGCGACATAGATACTTCAGCTGCGACTGTTTTACTGGACGAATTTATGAATGTAGTGCTCACTTGGGAATACCCAGGTGGTGATTTAACCGTTAATCCACTCGTTAGCGTTGAAATTGATGGCGTTAGGTTTACAACCGATGGTTTTACACCTGACAATAACTCCGTTGGTGGTGTTACTCACGTTTCCTTTAGGTTTGGTGATAACAGTGGTGTTAGGGAAGCAACAGGTAAAGTCTCTGTAGATGATTTGGTCATTTACTCTGATGCAGCAGGCACTACAGAAGTATTCTCTGACGACTTTGAGTCTTATGTTGATGGTGATTCTTTGGACACTGACAATCCTGCTTCTCCATACAATTCAAGTACGTCTGAAGCAACTGTTGAGTCTACAGGTGAAGTTGGTGGCCCTGGTACAGCCGGTAATAAACTTGCTGAAATTCGTGATACCGACTCTTCAGATACAGGTGAGCTTAGATACGCCTTAGGTGACGGAGGTCCTTTGGCCCAAGGTCGATTTGAAGTGGCCATCAAACGCTTGGATGACGACCTGGGTGACGGCGATGCGTTTATTACCCTCTTTAACTCTGCTACCAATAACGATGGCGCAATTTTAGACCTTCGCGTAAGAGATAGTAGCTTTGGTGTTCGCAGTCCAAGTGATCTTGATACTTCGGCAGCGACGGTTGTGCTCGACCAGTTCATGAATGTAGTCGTTACGTGGGAGTACCCTGGCGGTGATACAGCGGTTAATCCACTGGTTACTGTTGAAATTGATGGATTCAGGTTTACCGCTGATGGATTTACGCCAGACAACAATTCAGTTGGTGGTGTTACTCACATTGCGGTTAGGTTCGGAGACAACAGTGGTACGAGAGCAGATACGGGTGTTGTATCGGTAGACAATGTCGCTATCTATTCTGACCCCGCTGGTACTGCTGTTGTGTTCTCTGATGACTTTGAGTCTTATGCTGAAGGTGATTCCCTTGATACGGACAATGCTGTTTCACCTTATAACTCATCAACATCTGAGGCTGTCGTGGGTGTTGAATAACACCCTTCGACAATATTGTGAAATGCTAATAATCACAGTGAATGTCCTTTAATGTAAGACATTCCGCAGAGACTAATAGCGTTGAATCAAATGAAGCCCCGCGAGTCGGGGCTTTTTATTTTCTGTTGAGTAAATAGTAATACCAACCCGCTTGCCAATATTACTTTCCCAGTTGCTGAAGCGCTGACTGACGTTGCTAATAATTTGGTTGCCGGTAGGCAAGATGTAAAAATATGGATGTGTCGGTTTGCACTTTTAGTGTAGGGAGTGGTTCGAGAAAGTTGATTAGTCACATGTTATTTAATCTGAGCGCATTGTCATCTTTCCTGGTAGTTTTCAATCGACCTATCTCAACATAACTCCCAGCAAATTCCAGACGCGAAGACTCAATATTTATTGCTTTTAGGCATTGAGTTGTTATCAGGCTAAATTAATGAAAACTAAACTGAATCAAGACTAACGATATAACATTAAGGATGCAGGCAACTTGACATGCCGAGTAAAGAACATTTCCTTCAGGCCCGGTTGTTGTTAAAAATGTCTCGAAACATCTGATCGTAGCCTGGCGATGAGAATTCGGCTATTGACTCATGGGAATTAGCTAAAATCCACTCGTTGCTAACTATATTGTGCGTTGATTAAATGAACTTGTACTATGCCAATAGCCGATTTTCTATATGCTAGACTCGTATCTTACAGACATGCAAATAACATCAACAAATAAAGTAAATAGACTATCGCATTAGGTCAATAATTTTATTCACTAGCACTATAACCAGTATGGCTATTCTTTATTTCGTAAAACGTTGCTTGAGCGTACTCGGCTGGATCACTCGAGTTGTTTAAGTGATAAACGCCAACTTTAAAGTAATGATACTGGCCATCCTGATCATACAAACTTTCACTCATATCATAATTGGCCACAATATCTGCTTTACCCTCACGGCTAATAGTTACCGTAAGCAAATTTAGATTTACATTGATGTGATAGCTGAATTTCTCATCAAGAGCGATGCCTTCTTCAGGATTACTCGCATTGTTGCTTCTGGAGCCAATCATTTCGACATAGGTTTCGATGTTGTCCCCACTACTGTCTTCTACACGACTTTCATGAGCAAAATAGATGGAGCCAAGGCTATTGCCAGGCAATTTCCGATAATAGAGTCGAATAGGCTCATCATCATTTGCATGAATTTGACCAATAACGACACGGCCTATTTGGTAGTTTTCTCCGGTTGTAGTGACCTGATTGACGGCAAGGGATACCTTTAGGTCACCATCCACGCCACCTGCGTTTGCTTGCCCTTGAGCTGATGCGCTGCCAAACACCCAATTATTGGCATTAACACCTTGGGTGCTGATTGACGTATCTCCGCGACGTAACATTTCACGCAATTCAACGCGCACATAGTTAGTATTCTGCGATGTTTTAAACCCATAACTAGGAGAACGCATGACTATGCCATTATCTGCCGAGGCGTAAAAATACTCAGAATTAGTGTACCCATTTGCCAGCTCTGTTTCCCATATAGAGTCTGAGCGGCCATTGTTGTCCTCGTCCGTAGGAACACTTAAATACCAATCCAGTAAATCAATACCAAGTTCGTTTGGAAACACATCCAAGTATTTTCCATCTGCGTTTGCACAACTATGCGCCTGAACTTCGACAATACTATTGTTGGCATTGTTGCTATTTCCCAACCCAACCAGCTTAATATAGCGAGCTTGGGACTCATCTATCTCAACTAATTCGAAACCACTATGCCGGCCACTTGATTCACCTTGCAATAAAACAGTGCTCCAGGTCTCGTTATCCAAAGAAGTTTCTATTGAAAAATTTGCGATTCGCTCCGCACCCTCGAACCATTTGATGGTTAATGCACGGACAGTTTTCTCACTTTCCAACTCCCATGTGATGGCTTTATTCATACCATCGCTAGACCACCTTGAGACACTTGAGGTATCAAGATCGACGGTGTTTGCCGGGATATATTCATCGTCATAACTTCCGTCGTCAGTTGCTGACAGAATTGAGTGAATTTCGTTGTCACATGTTTGTGGTTCAGGAGCTTCAGGTTCTGGCGGAGGCTCAGCAATTGGTGGTGTTTCAGTCACTTGTGGAGATGTGCTCTCACTACCTCCTCCGCCACATGCTGAGAGTAGACTGAAAACCGCAGGAAAAAGTAAAACTCTCCAGCTGCTAAAACAAACACTTTTATTAGGCTTGTCTGACACTGCCTATCTCCTCAATTTATTGCAAACAAACACAGTAAACTGACTCTGATGCAAAATACTTTGTTCGACTACCCATTAGTTTTCGCAAACGTAGCACAGGGACTGTCTCGTGTTAACAGCGGGAAGGATCTATAAAATGGGCTGTTGTAGTGTATGACAAAATAGTATCCAATGATTTCTTTTTGGTCAACCAAACACTTGATTTATTACTGTATACAATCAAGGTGACTGTTTCATTTCGATGCAGCATTATCTAAACAATGTTTTAACCAGAGACAAATGCGAATTAGACAAATTCAAATATATCCTTTAATTACAATGCCTTTAATCAGTTTATATTTTATTCTGAAAGTTCCTCACCTATCACGAATTGGCAATAACATAGTTATAATTAATCGGGTTTAAATACCACAAAAAAGGTTGACCAATTAACGTGGATTTGTAATTAAATGGTTGGCTTATTGTCAGGTGCTAAAGTTGGGCAGAAGAAACTGAAAAGCACCAATTGCAGCAAGGCAAGAAAGCCACGATCAGGTTTTTCAGCTCTTGTTGAAGGCAAACTTTGTTTTTGAGGTTAAATTCTTACTGGGGCAGCTTGTAACCAGTTTAATTCATCATATTCCGCGTCGGCAGAAGTAATGTGCAACGTAAAGGCGTGTCTGGATTTTTTTGACCGGTTGGCTGCACTGTAGTGAGGTAATGTGCCGTTAAATACCACTAATGATCCTGCTTTTACTTCAAGTGGTGTGGCCCTATCGTCGCCAGGCCATTCGCGATCAACCAGAGTTACTAGTTCCGTAGAGTCATCAGGGTAACGCTTAAACTGTTCCTTTAGTGGAAAATCACCTCCTTGGTTGTCTACTTGTAAACACCCATTTTCAATGGTCGCATCTTCTATTGCAAACCAGAATGTCACCACGGACATGGGAGTAGTCATGAAATATGAGGCATCCTGATGCCAACGTATTACACCGCCTATTTTGGGCTGCTTAAAAATATACATGGACTGACGTATTTCAGGTGAACTAACACCTAAATCCAATGCTATTTCAGCGATAATCCTGGATTGGCTAAATTCAACAAATTCAGGGGTTTGGGCATGCAGAGCATGCCCTATTTTGTTGATACTCAAATGTTTGGACTGCTGTAATTCCCCACTTTCAGAAAATGCATCTTCTTCGAAAAAGCATCTGACTTTGTCGCCTGAAGAAAGGAAGTATTCATCTGAGGATGTATCTTGTTTTTCGGTGGAAAAAACAGAGCGCGTTGAATCAGGATCAAACTCATCCACAAGTTTTAATGCCACTGACTTGAGCAAATCCATTTGTTGCTGACTAAATAGATCCGCTAGCACCAAATATCCATCTTTCTTATATGCGTCTTTTTGTGACTGACTTAACATCTTTATTTCCACTCGATTGACTGCGACATAGTGTGACTGAAAAGGCTGATTTACAGCAAGTCAATTTTTTGTGGGAAGCCACAAAAGTACATAATTGAACGGTGCACTCGGAATAAAATCAAGTTCGATTAATAAATGTCTATCCTCCCTTATTCAATAATTCAGGATGTTTAAACGGATTCAACTCTTCACCTAAATCCATAATGCGTTTGTACGCTGGACGCTGCATAATTCTGTCGAGATAGTCCGTGACCTGCGGTGAGTAACCTTTATCTAACCCTTGCGTCTGACCAAAAAACAATGCGTACCCCACAGCAATATCTGCAATAGTAAAGCGCTCATCACACAAATAAGTCTTACCAGGTAAATGCTCATCCAGTTTTTTAAGCCTTGCCAGAAACCAGGTAGTATAGTCTTCAACAATCTGTTTCGATCTTCGCTCTTGTGGCTCAAGTTTGCCGTATCGGAGTACCAGTGTTTGCGGAAACAAAAGTGTTGCGTCACTCATAAACAGCCAGTTTATGTAATCGCCATATTCTGGGTGAGTAACATCTACACGCAGGTTTTCTGCACCATATTTTTCGACCAGGTAATGACATATCCCACTGGATTCAGTCATATGCGTATCACCATCAATAAAGTATGGAACAGTGCCCAGAATGTTCATTTTTTTATAATCTGGCTGAAATACACGGGGAGGAAATTGCATACAATGCAGGTCGTAATCTATGGCCATTTCTTCCAACGTCCATAACACACGAAGCGAACGGGAGTCATGACAGTGCCATAACGTTGGTTTGGCTGTGGTGATAGATTGACTGGATCCATCATGGGCTTTTTTCATAATTCTCCGGAATGATTTAAGGCATTGAACCTTGCCATCAAGTACTCATTAGGACTTTGTTAATTTCTGAGCTTAACATTCGCTACAATAATTGTTCCATCAGCATTTGTACTCTTTCCCTTACTCTTGTTCAAAACGTATTCTAAACAAAACTGTTGACCTATTGAGCAAGGTCAAACAAACTGGTGTTAAAATTGTGTAACTTGTTTGTAATCAAATTATTAGAAAGCCATCAACGGAGAAGTTGAATGATATTGAATCACTTGTGGGGGATCTATGCCCACCCGAAAGAAGAATGGCATGCTATAGACGAAAGACATGAAAGCTATTTTTATAGCTTGAGTCATATCGCTATTGTGTCACTCATACCTGCGCTCGTTTGTTATTATGCATCGGCACATCTTGGCTGGAGTATTGGTGCAGGTGAATTGATTAAATTATCAAAACAAAGTGCGATGGTCCTTTCTGTAGGTATGTACTTTGGTTTGATGACAGGTGTTGTCGCGCTGGCAATACTGATACACGAACTGGCTAAAATATTTGATTCTTCTCCCACTTACACTCAATCTCTTGAACTTGCAGCATACACTGCAACGCCATTATTTATGGTAGGTTTCGCAGCCTTTTATCCTGCCCTTTGGTTTGTGATGATGGTGGGATTTGTCGGACTGGCGTACTCTGTCTATCTGCTTTACTCAGGAGTTCCCATATTGATGCACATACCTGAGGACAAGGGGTTTATCTACTCAAGTTCAGTGGTTACATGCGGGCTGATATTGTTGGTCATTTTGATGGTAGGCTCTATCATTCTATGGAGCTTTACCGGAGATGCGGTCTACCTGAGTTAATCCTGCATCCATAAAAAAAGCCGCTGGGTTAAAACAACCCAGCGGCTTTTTTGTATCACTAACTATAGTTCGTCAGCATTCTCAGCAAGGTACTTTGCAACGCCGTCCGGGCTAGCATCCATACCTTTTGATCCTTCCTGCCAACCAGCAGGACAAACTTCACCATGCTCTTCATGGAAGTTCAGGGCGTCTACCATACGTAACATTTCATCAACGTTACGTCCAAGAGGTAAGTCATTGATAACCTGGTGACGAACCATTCCTTCTGCATCGATCAGGAATGAACCACGGAAGGCAACACCATCGGCGGGATGTTCTACGTCGTACGCCTGACAAATCTCATGTTTGACGTCCGCAACAAGCGTATATTTAACCGGCCCGATCCCACCTTGGTTGACAGGTGTATTTCTCCACGCATTGTGGCTGAATTGTGAATCGATAGACACGCCTATCACTTCAACTCCACGCTTCTGAAATTCTGCGTAGCGCTTATCAAAAGCAATCAGCTCAGAAGGACAAACAAAAGTGAAGTCCAAAGGATAGAAAAAGACTACAGCCTTTTTACCTTTAATTGTTTCACTCAACGTAAAGGCGTCTACAATTTCGCCAGTTCCAAGCACTGCTGCTGCAGTAAAATCAGGAGCCGGACGGCCTACTAATACACTCATTGATGTCTCCGTTATTATATAAAGAGTACGCTGCGACCCAAGTGGTCTCGCGTATTTGACTAAAAAAACAAACCTATTCCTTTAGAAAACCTGCTTCCCTAACATATGGCTATCTAAAGGAATGCATTTGTTACGCAAGTGATATGGGTATGGTTCAATCAAAGCCAAGTGAAATTATCAGATTTTTTTAATTAAAATTTTAATTAACCCAATAAAAAATAAGTAAAAAATTTGAGATTGGATTAGGTAGGACATTTCTGAATAAAAAAATGCTTGCCAATCATGTAAATAGCAACTATTATCATTTGCACTTAGATTGGAGATTGACTTATGTACGTATGCCTCTGCCACGGTGTGACAGACAAGACTATTAAACAAGCCGTTATAGAAAACGGTGTTGGGTCTATGCGTGAGCTACGTACTAGTCTGAATGTTGGTGCACAATGTGGGCGTTGTGTGCAAATGGCTCAGGAAATTATCGACAGCACTATTGTAGATGAGAGCTTGTTCAAAGAAGTCTGCTAGTCTCTCAATCACCAAATTCGAAAAAAAAAGAGCGTAAACGCTCTTTTTTTGTTTCTTAACAACTGGTTACTCTTCCGGTTGCGGATATTTCTCAGCAGTTTCTTTTATTAGTGGTGCTAATTCACCCTGCTGGAACATTTCCATTATGATGTCGCACCCACCTACTAATTCGCCGTCCACCCATAATTGTGGAAAGGTTGGCCAATCGGCATATTTAGGCAATTCGGCACGAATATCAGGATTTTGTAATATATCAACGTACGCAAAAGGCTGGCCGCACTGCATTAACACTTGGGATGCTTGAGATGAAAAGCCACAGCTTGGCAGCTTGGGCGAACCTTTCATATACAAAAGGATGGGGTTTTCAGCAATTTGCTGCTTAATTTTATCAACAGTTTCCATAAGCATACTCTTTCAATAATAGTGAATCTTGTAATGGTGACGAGTGTACCTTTTTCAAGGCGCAATACAATCGAATTGGGATGGCTTGGGTCAATACTGATCCAAATATCGAATGCGACTCTACAAATGAAAGTTTATTCATCACGCTTGAGATCCGATTAACTAATCCCATATCAGTACGCACTGATATACGAAAAGTTTTCTATAAGAAATATCAACATTGTACTTTTACATTTATCAATTAGAGACTAGGATTGTCCTCCAAACGACATTTCTAAGTTTTTACTAACTTTTTGGAGAACCAACATGGCTTTTGAATTACCCCCTCTGCCGTACGAGAAAAATGCACTTGAACCACATATCTCAGCAGAAACTTTAGACTTTCACTATGGCAAACATCACAACACTTATGTAGTTAAGTTGAATGGCCTGGTTGAAGGCACTGATATGGCTAACATGAGCCTTGAAGAAGTGGTTAAAAACTCTGATGGCGGTGTATTTAACAATGCTGCACAAATCTGGAACCACACGTTCTACTGGAACAGCCTTAGTCCAAATGGTGGCGGTGAACCTGCTGGTGCGCTTGCTGACGCAATCAATGCAAAATGGGGTTCTTTTGCTGACTTCCAGGCTGCGTTTAATGATAAAGCAGTCAACAACTTTGGTTCAAGCTGGACCTGGCTAGTTAAAAGTGCAGACGGTAGCCTGGATATCGTTAATACCAGCAATGCGGCTACTCCACTCACTGAAGACGGTCTTACGCCACTGATGACTGTTGATTTGTGGGAACACGCTTATTACATCGACTACCGTAACCTTCGCCCAAAATACCTTGAGGGTTTCTGGGCGCTAGTTAACTGGGAATTTGCTTCAGCAAATTTCGCCTAGGCCGATTGGTTTAAAAAAACCTCGCATAGCGAGGTTTTTTTTTGCCTAATCTTCGAAAACTTCCTCTTAGCCCAGTTCTGCTGCGCAAACACACGTACAGTTTCGAATTTGTCCTTTTATCCTTTGTCTATTTGTTTACTTAACCTTGATGCATTTCAACTTTTCTTATCGCCAATCGATCTAATCTTGAAACACACAGGTACTAATTAAGGTCTAACCTTAATATAACTCCATCAGATTTTACGCTACAGGGGTGCACCATGGGTATTTTTGAACATTATCAGGAAAGGTACGAAGCACACAAAGAAGAAGAATTCAGTATTAAGGAGTTCCTGGAAATCTGCAAACAGGAACCTGCTGCCTATTCTAGTGCTGCTGAACGATTATTGCTGGCCATAGGCGAACCGGAAATGGTCGACACATCTCAAGACCCGGCATTAAGTCGAATTTTTTCTAATCGTGTGATCAAGCGTTATCCCGCCTTCAACGACTTTTATGGCATGGAAGAACCGATCCAGCAAATTGTTGCCTACCTGCGGCATGCCGCTCAAGGACTTGAAGAGAAAAAGCAAATACTTTACTTACTCGGGCCAGTGGGGGGTGGTAAATCGTCATTGGCTGAGAAGCTCAAAGAGTTGATGCAGAAAGTGCCTATCTATGTGCTCAAAGGTTCGCCGGTTAACGATCACCCTTTCTGCCTGTTTGATCCTGTTGAAGACGGCGATATTCTTGAAAAAGAGTTCAACGTACCGAAACGCTACTTAAAAACCATCATGTCTCCCTGGGCTCGCAAGCGATTGCACGAATTTAATGGGGATATCAGCCAGTTTAAAGTCGTCAAAGTTTACCCTTCAGTACTCGACCAGGTAGGGATAGCAAAAACCGAACCCGGTGATGAGAACAATCAGGACATTTCTGCACTAGTGGGCAAAGTGGATATCCGTCGCCTGGAAGATTTCGCCCAGAATGACCCGGATGCGTACAGCTACTCAGGCTCATTGTGCAAATCCAATCAAGGACTGATGGAATTTGTGGAAATGTTTAAAGCGCCAATTAAAGTGTTGCACCCATTGCTGACTGCCACGCAAGAAGGCAATTACAATCCCACAGAAGGGTTTTCTGCCCTGCCCTTTGACGGCCTGATTCTGGCTCATTCCAATGAGTCGGAATGGCAGTCATTTCGCAATAACAAAAACAATGAAGCCTTTCTCGACAGAGTTTACATAGTCAAAGTGCCGTATTGTTTAAGAGTTTCCGAAGAAATTAATATTTACCAGAAACTAATTCAAAGTAGCGAATTATCCGGTGCTCCCTGTGCACCGGATACTTTGGAGTCACTTGCCCAGTTTAGTGTCTTGTCGAGGCTGGCTGACCCCGATAATTCAAGTATATATTCGAAGATGCGGGTCTATGATGGCGAAAGTCTCAAAGATACTGATCCCAAAGCAAAGTCCTATCAAGAGTACCGGGATTACGCAGGTGTGGATGAAGGTATGCAAGGGCTATCCACACGTTTCGCATTTAAAATACTCTCTCGCGTGTTCAATTTTGACCACCAGGAAGTTGCCGCCAACCCAGTTCACCTGTTTTACGTTCTGGAACAACAAATAGACAGAGAGCAATTTCCAGGTGAAGTTGGCGAAAAATATAAGGAGCACCTGAAAGGATATCTGATCCCCAAATACGTGGAGTTTATTGGCAAGGAAATCCAGACTGCTTACCTCGAATCTTATTCTGAGTATGGACAGAATCTGTTTGACAGATATGTAACCTACGCAGATTTTTGGATCCAGGACCAGGAATACCGCGACCCGGAAACGGGGCAACTCTTTGACCGTGAAGCGCTCAACGCAGAATTGGAAAAAATCGAAAAACCCGCTGGTATAAGCAATCCAAAGGATTTTCGCAATGAGATAGTCAATTTTGTGTTGCGTGCCAGAGCCAATAACAGCGGTAAAAATCCGAATTGGACCAGCTATGAAAAACTGCGAACTGTGATTGAGAAAAAGATGTTTTCCAACACTGAGGATTTATTACCAGTTATCTCATTTAATGCTAAAGGTTCAGCAGATGATCAGAAAAAACACGACGACTTTGTTCAGCGAATGACGGAAAAAGGTTACACCCAGAAACAGGTTCGCTTGTTATGTGAATGGTACTTGCGCGTCAGAAAGTCTTCTTAAGCCAGTCATTGAGAAGAATCAGAATATGGCGCATTTTATTGATCGCAGATTGAATAGTAAGGGAAAAAGCACTGTCAACCGACAGCGCTTTTTGCGCCGTTATAAATCACAGATAAAGGAAGCGGTCTCTGATGCAGTAAGCAAACGTAGCGTGACTGATCTTGATACTGGCGAACAGGTCAGCATTCCTAAACGTGATATTTCTGAGCCTGTGTTTCATTCCGGAAAAGGTGGCAATCGCGACATCGTTCATCCGGGTAATGATCAATTCAGCAAAGGCGATAAAATAAAACGCCCGAGAGGAGGTCAGGGTCAAGGCTCAGGAGAAGGCGACGCCAGCGACAGTGGCGAAGGAGAAGATGATTTTGTGTTTCAGATATCCAAAGAAGAGTATCTGGATCTGCTCTTCGAAGATCTCGCCCTACCTAACTTACAGAAAAACCAGCTTGATAAATTGGTTCAATATGAGACCTATCGTGCAGGGTTCCAAACTGATGGCGTGCCAAGCAATCTTGATATTGTCCGTTCGCTTAAAGGTTCTGTAGCGCGAAGGATTGCACTCACATCAGGGAAGAAAAAACGTCTGAAGGAGCTGGAAAGACAACTGGAGTTATTAAAATCCGACAAACATGATCATGACTTGAAGATAACCGAGTTGGAAGAACAAATCGCAGAGTTGAAACGCAGAATTAAAGCTGTTCCTTTTATCGATACCTTTGACCTGCGTTTTCGCAACTATGAAAAGCGCCCGGTACCAACCAGTAAAGCGGTGATGTTTTGTCTGATGGACGTTTCAGGTTCAATGGATCAGGCGACCAAAGACATGGCAAAGCGATTTTACATTTTGCTGTACCTATTTCTCACCCGTACCTATAAGAACGTTGAAGTCATCTATATACGTCATCACACCCAAGCCAAAGAAGTAGACGAACAAGAGTTTTTCTACTCCCAGGAAACCGGCGGTACAATTGTGTCCAGTGCTCTAAAGCTGATGCAGCAAATTATTGCAGACAGATTTCCTTCCGATGAATGGAATATTTATGCTGCTCAGGCGTCTGATGGCGATAACTGGGCAGATGACTCCCCAAGCTGCAGCGAAATACTGCATAACCAATTGCTCCCATTAGTTCGCTACTTTGCCTACATCGAGATCACCGAAAGACAGCATCAGAGTTTATGGCGGGAATACCAGAACCTGACGGAAATTCATCCCCACTTTGCAATAAAACATATCAAAACAGTGGACGATATTTACCCGGTATTCAGAGAGTTATTTGAAAAAAGTATTGGTGCACAAAAAGGAGTCGCATAAGTGGTGGTGAAGAAGAAGTCCAAATTACTCAGCGATGGGCCAGACTGGAGTTTTGAATTACTCGAGCAATATGAGGCTGAAATTGATCGGGTAGCAAAGCACTATGGCCTCGACACTTACCAGAATCAGATAGAAATTATCACTGCTGAACAAATGATGGATGCTTATGCCAGTATCGGTATGCCCATCAATTACACTCATTGGTCTTATGGTAAAAAGTTTATACAAACTGAACAGAACTACCGCAGAGGTCAAATGGGTTTGGCCTACGAAATCGTGATTAATTCCGATCCTTGTATCGCTTACCTTATGGAAGAAAACACTATAACCATGCAAGCACTGGTGATCGCACATGCTTGCTACGGTCATAACTCATTTTTTAAGAACAACTACTTATTTAAAACCTGGACGGACGCGAGCTCGATTATTGACTATCTGGTGTTTGCCAAAAATTACGTTTCCAAGTGCGAGCTTAAATACGGGGTATCAGAAGTCGAAAACATCATGGATTCGTGCCATGCATTGATGAACTATGGCGTAGACAGATACAAACGCCCTCAAAAGATATCCATGCAAGTTGAACGGGAAAGACAAAAAGAACGAGAGGCTTATCTGCAATCCCAGGTGAATGACCTTTGGCGAACACTGCCCAAAATCAAAGCACTAGATAAAGAAAAAAACCCCCGCTTTCCATCTGAACCGCAGGAAAATATTCTGTACTTCATAGAAAAAAACGCGCCTCTTTTGGAGCCCTGGCAAAGGGAACTTGTGCGTATTGTACGTAAAGTGTCTCAATATTTTTATCCGCAAAAACAAACACAGGTGATGAATGAAGGCTGGGCCTGTTTCTGGCACTACCATATTCTCAACCATTTGTATGATGAAGGCAGGGTCACTGATAGATTCATCATGGAATTCCTGCATAGCCACACAAATGTAGTGGCGCAGCCCGACTACAATAGTCCGTATTATTCCGGCATCAACCCTTATGCACTGGGGTTTAACATGTTTATGGATATTAAACGTGTGTGCCAGAACCCAACAGAGGAGGACAGGCATTGGTTGCCGGAAATTGCCGGAAAAGATTGGCTGGAAACAGTGCATTTTGCGATGCAGAATTTCAAAGACGAAAGTTTCATCAGCCAATTCCTGTCACCTAAAATCATTCGTGATTTCAAGCTGTTTGCTATTAAGGACGATGAAAAAGATCCTTTCCTACACATCTCGGCCATTCATGACGAACAGGGATACCAAAGCATTCGTGAAAAGCTATCGGCTCAATACAATCTAAGTAATCTTGAGCCGAACATCCAAATATATAGCGTGGATGTGCGAGGTAGCCGATCCCTGACACTGCGCTACGTGCCACAAAACGGTATTCCGCTGGCAGAATCTAAAGGTGAAGTGATGAAACACCTGCACAGACTTTGGGGATTTAACGTCAGGTTAGAGCAGGTGGATGAAAGCGGCAAAAATCCATTAATTGCCAGCTGTCCACCAGCTAACGAACAATCTGAAATGGCAATCTGAACAGCAATTATCTGATCCTCTGTTTATCCGGCCAAGCCGCAACCAGTCGCAACCCAGCAGAAACATGTCGGTTAAAATGCGTTCAGTGCCACAGTGGGCGGGTTAAATCGCGTGGTCAATCTTGCCAAACTATTTCAAACTTGGTGAAACTTTCCCAGGACGAGAACCGATGGCAAGCACAGGCTTAGATCGCAGGCAGTTCCTCAAATCATCCGCACTGGCAGGCGGTATGTTATTAAGTATTAACCTTCCTATGTTTCGGATCGCGAACGCAAATACAAAAGCGTCATCTGATTGGTGTATCTATGTTGAAATCAAGCCGGACAACAGTGTTGTGATGGCCTCCCCTGTCATGGACATGGGTCAACATATGAAAACCACCGGACCAATGATGTTAGCGGATGAAATGGATCTTGATTGGGACAAAATATCGTTTGCTGAGCATTGTCCGGCTTATTTGAATAAAAGTGAAGAAGGTGAAATTGGCTATCAGTATTCTGATATGGGGACGGGAGGAAGCCACGCGGTGAGGCGAAACTGGGACTACATGCGAACTGCTGGTGCCACCGCTCGTCAAATGATGATAGACCAAGCAGCCGAGCTCTGGCGGGTGAACCCAGAAAGCCTGAGCACTAAAGCCAGTTATGTAGTCCACTCGGCCACGGGCAAAAAACTGAGCTATGGATACCTTGCCAAAGGGGCAGCAACTAAAAAAGTAGACAAGAGTCGGATCAAACTTAAACAGACAAAAGATTACGTCATTATGGGCAGAGACACCTATACCGTAGATTTGGAGCAGATTGTCACAGGCAAGCCCTTATTTGGTATTGACGCGGAGTATCCGGGCGCATTACAGGTGATGATTCTGCGCGCTCCCGCCCAGGGAGCCAGCGTCGACAAGGCTAACAAGGAAGCTGCACTTGCCATTCCCGGAGTAATAAAGCTAATGGATATTGAGGCGCAGAATGAGGAATACTGGACCAAAGACGAAAAACAAATTGTCTCTGCAGGAATTGCGGTCGTAGCCGAGTCTTTGTGGGCGGCCATGCAAGGAAAGCGTGCGTTAAGTGCTTCCTGGAAACCGTCCAAAGCTCATCAGGATCAATCCTCAGAGCATCAGCAGGCAAAATTTCGCCATCTTGTTGCAGGCGATTTCGAAGCCAAAGTGCGTAAGAACGACGGTGATGTGCAGGCTGCATTCAGCCAGGCGAACCGATTGATTGATGAGACCTATGAAACTCCGCTCTTTGCCCATGCCTGCATGGAACCATTCAACTGCATCGCGGATATTCGTGAAAAGGATGCAACTATTATAGTGGGTCATCAATTCCCCCATATGGTTGCAGAAGAAGTGGAAAAAAACACCGGGATTGATGCCCTTTCGGTGGAAGTTATCAGCCAACGTATGGGCGGTGGTTTTGGCCGCCGTTTCGAGCGGGATTTTCTGCGTGAAGCCATTTATTTGTCTCACACACTTAAGCAACCAGTCAAAATCACCTGGACACGGGAAGACGAAATTGAACGGGATTTTTTTGCTCCTGCTTACGTAATGCGGGTCAAAGCATCACTTGATGAAAACAATAAGGTAACAGGCTGGCACCACCGACAAGCTCAAACTCGGGGTGGTGCCAGAGATGATTGTTTTCCTGCTAAACTGGTTAAGAACTATAAAACCGAACATTTTGAATACCCCTCCAAAATACCCACTGGACCCTGGCGCGGGCCAGCCCATTTGCAATGGACATTTGCAGTGGAATCCATGACCGATGAGCTTGCTTATCAGGCCAACGAAGACCCCTTAGCCTTCCGCTTTAAATTGATGCAACCTCACCAGGCTCATGATTATGAGGGTTGGGGCGCAGAATCCATCGATTCCGGCAGAATGGCGAAATGTTACGAAAGTGCTGCCAAAATGGCAAAATGGGGGCGTAAATTGTCGAAAAATCATGGATTGGGTATAGCGGGACATTTCACTTTCGGGTCTTATGCTGCATTTGTGATCGAGGTTTCTGTTTCAGAACAAAACGAATTGACCCTACTCGACGCCTGGGGCGCGATAGATTGTGGATTTGCCATCAATCCCAACCATATACGCAACCAAATGGAAGGTGGCTTTATTGACGGACTCAATGCAGCTTTGTTTAACAAGGTAACTGTGGAAAAAGGGCAGGCAGTAAACAACAATTTTCATACACTCAGATGGATGAAAATGAAGGAATCACCTAACAATATTCAGGTGGATATTATCCAGAACAATTTCCCACCGACTGGCGTAGGCGAACCACCCACGGCTCCGGCCGCAGCGGCTTTGGCCAATGCTATTTATGCTGCATCCGGCCAACGGATCAGACAACTCCCCCTTTCTGACAGTATTCGAATATAAGGACCAGGCGAATTATGAGCATCGAATTTAAATTAAACGGACAGTCAGTCCGGGTGAAAGCCTCAGAAAAAGATATGCCGCTATTATGGTTTATTCGCGAAAACGCCGGCCTTAAAGGCACGAAATTTGGCTGTGGTATTGGGCAATGCGGTGCCTGTACTGTTCATATGAATGGTGAAGCAGTGCGTTCTTGCTCTATTACAGTCGCTCAGGTAAAAGACACAAATATTAGAACAATTGAGGGTTTGGCGAAACAAAGCGGCGAATTGCATCCAGTGCAGCAAGCATGGATGCAAGTTGACGTTCCGCAGTGCGGTTATTGTCAGGCCGGGCAAATCATGGCTGCATCTGCCATGTTATCCAAAAACCCATCGCCAAGTGACAAAGATATTGATTCTCAAATGACCAACATCTGTCGCTGTGGTACCTACGTGAGGATCCGACAAGCAATTAAAATAGCAGCAGATAATCTGGCTAAAGAAGTAGTGTGAGCGTCAAATTGACGCTCACTTTTTCTGTTAAAGCGTTGCCGCCAACCTTGTACCTTGATCAATGGCACGTTTTGCATCCAGCTCAACGGCCAGATCTGCACCACCAATAAGGTGGCAAGGCTTGTTCAGGCCTTCGGCCAACTCCTTTAACGGCTCCTGTCCTGCACAAATAATGATGTTATCAACATCTAAAATTTGCTCTTCGTCACCCACCATTATATGCAGTCCATCGTCATCAATTTTGCGGTACTCTACACCTGCAACCATCTTGACACCTTTGGCTAACAGGCCCATTCGGTGTGCCCAACCAGTGGTTTTACCCAATCCTGAGCCAACTTTGGAGGTCTTGCGCTGTAGTAGGAAAATTTGCCTGGGCGACGGCGCTGGTTGTGCCTGAACCCCTTCGATGCCGCCGCGAGAAGAGAAGGTCATATCTATCCCCCACTCTTTCATAAAAGCAGGGATATTCTGACTCGTACTCTCTCCCGAATGAGACAGGTATTCAGATACATCAAATCCTATTCCACCCGCACCAATAACCGCCACTTTATTGCCTACAGGCTTTTTGTCCCGTATTACATCCAGATATCCCATGACTTTGGGGTGACTGACACCTTCGATTTGAGGCGTTCTGGGTTTAATTCCTGTAGCCAGGATAACTTCGTCAAAATCAGCAGCATTTAAGTCAGTCGCACTAACACGGGTGTTAAGCTTCAATTCAATGCCCAGTAATTCAATCTGCTTGGCGAAATACCGTATGGTTTCGTAAAACTCTTCCTTACCCGGAATTTGTTTGGCTATATTAAACTGCCCACCTATTTCGCCAGAGGCTTCGAAAAGGGTCACTTCATGGCCTCTTTGGCGAAGGGTAACAGCTGCTGCTAATCCGGCAGGACCTGCACCAATAACGGCCATTTTCTTCAGTTTGTCAGCGGGAACGACATTCAATTCAGTTTCGTGACAGGCACGTGGATTTACCAGGCAACTTGTCATTTTCATGTTAAAGGTGTGGTCAAGACAGGCCTGATTACACCCAATACAAGTGTTAATCTCATCGGAACGATCTTCAATCGCTTTTATCACAAACTCAGGATCAGCCAGGAATGGACGGGCCATAGACACCATATCTGCGTCACCACGAGCCAGCACATCTTCAGCGACTTCTGGCGTATTGATACGGTTAGAGGTGATAACAGGAATGTTCAGAGCTTGCCTGAACTTCGCCGTTACCCAGGTAAACGCGGCTCTAGGAACTTTAGTCGCAATAGTCGGAATACGCGCTTCATGCCAACCAATACCTGTGTTGATAATGGTTGCGCCAGCTTTTTCGATTTCCAGCCCCAGCTCCACCACTTCGTCGTAGGTTGAACCGCCTTCCACCAGATCAAGCATCGACAAACGGTAAATAATGATAAATTTTTCGCCTACCACTTCGCGAACGCGGCGCACAACTTCGATTGGCAAACGGATACGATTCTCATACTCGCCACCCCAGTGATCGTCACGATGATTGGTGCGTTTGGCGATAAACTGATTAAGGAAATAGCCTTCAGAACCCATAATTTCTACGCCGTCATAACCTGCTTTTTGTGCCTGACTGGCCGTTCTGACGAAATCATCAATTTGCTTTTGAATACCAGCTTCGTCCAGCGCATTAGGTTTAAATGGATTAATCGGTGCCTGAACGGCTGAAGGTGCGACCAGGTTTTGGTTATACGCATAACGACCTGTATGCAGAATCTGCATGCAAATTTTACCGCCAGCCTCATGCACCGCATCAGTCACAACCTTATGATCGGCAACCTGTTCGTCAGTATCCAGTCTTTTGGTAACCGGGTGGGTCGCACCTTCGTCGTTAGGGCCAATGCCTCCGGTCACGATAAGACCTACGCCACCCCGTGCGCGTTCAGAGAAAAACGCGGCCTGCCTGATATGACCACTAGGTGCTTCTTCTAATCCGGTGTGCATCGAGCCCATCAACACACGGTTTTTCAGTGTGGTGAATCCCAGATCCAGCGGCTTCAATAAATTGGGATATTTGGCATAGCCTTGTTGTTCGTTGTTCATTATTTGGTCCTGCTTTTTGTTCGCTTAATTCTGTCAGTTATTTGCCGTTCATCATGCTGCGTTTGTCATGCAGCTCATCATATTCAGGTAAACGTTTTTCTTGCTGCGCTGTCATGGCTTCCTGAATATCGGGCATCTGAAACATGCCGCTTTGCCAGGTAGCCATATAATTCAGACTGTCAGCCACACTATGATCTCGGGTGTAGTTGATCATTTCTTTACAGCCAGCAACCGCCATAGGTGAATGCATGGCTATTTTCCGGGCAATTTTCATGACGCCTTCAAGCATACTTGCCTGATCAGCAAATACCTGGTTTACGAATCCTTGAGCCTGTGCTTCTGCACTGCTCCAGTTTCGCCCGGTATAGGCTAATTCACGCACCAACCCTTGCGGGATCAGATGAGGCAAGCGTTGCAATGTCCCCACATCTGCCGTCATGCCGATTTCTGTCTCTTTAATGGTAAAAAAAGCATCTTCTGTGCAGTAACGGCTGTCACATGCACAAATCATGTCCACAGCACCACCAATGACGCCGCCTTGCACTGCAGCAAGCACCGGCATTCGAACTTGCTCAAGGGCATTAAACGAATCTTGTAATTCCAGCACTGAGCGCCTGAACTTTTCAGCTCTTCTGGCTGGCTCACCCACAAAATCTTTACTCATCGCAGTGAAGACAGACAAATCCATGCCTGCACTAAAGTGTTTACCTTGTGAAGATATGACGATCACTCTGGCCGCTGAGCTGTCATCAATTTTACGCACTGCTTCCGGTAATTCGTGCCAGAATTCTGGGATCATACTGTTAAGTTGTTCAGGTCTGCTGAGCTGCACATGAGCGATGTGATTCTCAATTGTTACGCTGAGGGTCTTATATCCCTCCAGGTTTAAATCCGACACGCTGATCCTCCGGAGTTAGGTTCAATTCTGGTTTATTTGTTTGGCTGATCACTGCGGATAACCAAACTAGACGATGTCAAGATAGAATGTTATGTTGACGCTGTCAAGATTAGACTTATTATAGGGGGATGAAAAAGAACGTGAACAAAAATACCTACCACCACGGCGACTTGCGAGCCAGCCTATTGCAGGCTGCAACTGACATGTTGGCCGAAACCGGGATAGAAAACCTGTCGCTGCGGAAACTGGCCGACCGGGTGGGTGTTTCGCGCACCGCGCCATATCATCACTTCAAAGACAAAAACGAACTACTCTGCGCCATCGCCGAGGAAGGGTTCCGCCATTGGCACCAGCAAGCTGATAGCATTTTGGCACAACAGGAGTTGTCAGCCAGAGAAAAGTATCGTCAGTTTGTTCATGGTTACATCGGCTACGCGGCAGACAACCCTGAGATGTATGAACTCATGTTTGGACGGGCAATCTGGAAACAGGCAGCCGCCACCCAGTCATTAAAAGATGTGGCTTACCCGAGCTTTCAAAATCAGGTTACCATGACACGGAAATGGCAGGAAATGGGATTAATGTCTAAGGACGAAGATACCTTGCGTCTGGCTCAGGTCACCTGGGGCACTATGCATGGCATTGCACGCCTTCTAATAGACGGTATCTACGCCGACAACAGCCATATCGACGAAATGTGTGAAACCCTTGTGAATCTTTTTGTGAATGAGGTGGATGAGTAATGATATTTCTATAATGCAGGTTTGTATTGAATCTTTCCCAAGTACGCTAACTCAATTGTCATATTTTAGCCCTTTATAAAAAACGCTTCTAGCTTAAAATATGATAGATTGCCTGTTTGTCAGAATCGACTGATAAACTTCAATCGGCACCACCTCCACCATGGTTGCCAATGTCATTGTAAAGGCTTCCATCACTTCCGACACCCCATCACCACTAGCGATGCTACCGAGAATCAGCAAGAAAAAGACCCACCCAAAGAATCCAATTAATCCTCCGACTCAACAGGGAAGTTATCAGAATTTCTGTAATAGGTACATCTTTTAAAGAATTGGTCAAAGTCGTCACAAGGAGGCAGCCGATAAAACCAAATGCTGAGCCGTCAATGAGTCCCTAATATTAATTATCTTCCATGATTTTCATATATTTACCTATTCAACTTAACGCTATGCGAAAACGTGTGTTGGATGTCAAACAAATGTAGCTAAAAAAATTCCGAAATTTCAGACATTTTTTACAACTAAAGCACTTTTTACAATTGGAACATAACAACCTAGTGCCAAGCAGTTCGCCATAGAGCAAATGAAATTAACGTACATGAGCAGTGTATTTGCAGCTATCTCAATAGCCTGCAATTTTTCGCCTGGAGACGGATTCAAGTTCATCGTCAATATCGTCGTCAAACGAGAATGAATATATTATCCATTCTTCCTGGGGCCGGTAAAATACAAACTCTAGCCTAACGGGTTGACGCTCAAAGAGAGCTAAGTAAGTTACATGAGTAAGTCTGTCTGCGATGTCCTCTTCGCCAAGAAGCACCTTACCTTGATACTTGCCCACCAAACTTTGCAAATTTTGTAACTGGGTTTTCACGTTATGAACGTCGTCTGATTTTTGTGAAATCCACTTATTTGTTGAATAGATTGAATCAACTGCTTCCAAACTCTTCCCTGATTCGTAAAGCTTGAAAAAATTATCTATTTCACCTTGATAGGCAAAAGTGCTTTTGCTCAATATAAGCAGACTAAGAATTACTAATACCTTGGTTTTCATAAACATCCTTCCTATTAAAATACGCTTCAATCTCTTCGAACAATCTCAACAGGATCATTCTCTCTTATTGATGGGCTAAGACCGTTACAAGAAAGTTTGCGTTAAGGGCATTAAATGACATATTTCTGATTTTGAGTTAAACCTATCTGATCAGCCAGCCGCATATTCCTGCTTGATCATATCTGCCGCTTTTTCAGCAATCATAATTGTTGGTGCATTGGTATTGCCACCAATCAGGCTAGGCATAACTGAGGCATCAACGACTCTCAGTCCTTTAATGCCTTTCACCTTAAGTTCGGGATCGACGACAGTCATTGGGTCATCCTCTGCCCCTATCTTGCAGGTTCCGATTGGGTGATAAATTGTTTCGGATTTCTTACGAATAAACGCCAGAATCTCTTCATCTGACTGGGCTTCTGGTCCAGGACCTATTTCTCGGGAACCGTATTGCTCAAACTCTTTGGCTGCCAGAATTTCCCGCGCCTTTCGTACGCCATCAATCATGACTTTTTGATCGTCTTCATGTTCTAGATAACGAGGGTCTATGACCGCCGATTCGGCAGGATCTGCTGAATTCAAACGGATTTCACCACGACTTTTCGGGTAAAGGCAACAAACATGCACACCATAACCATAGCCGAAAGCTGTTTTGCGCCCATGATCGAGCAAGATGGCAGGTAAGAAGTGGTATTGAATATCCGCTATTCCATTGGCATAGCGGGTTTTAGCAAATCCACCTGCCTCTGCAATATTGGATGAAAAGAGCCCTTTTCGCTTAAACATATACTGAAAAGCGCCTTTGACGTATCTTGGTAACGCTCCTAATGCCACCGCATACCCTTCCTTGGCGTCACAACGATGTTGAACAATTGCGTCAAGATGATCTTGAAGATTCTGACCAACACCAGGTAAGTCCAACACTGGCTCAATGCCTTTTTCTAGCAAGTGTTCTTTGGGTCCGATTCCCGACAACATGAGAACTTGTGGGGAATTGATCGCTCCCCCCGACACTATCACTTCTTTGCGAGCTTTAAGAGTGATAAATTTTCCACCGATACTAAGCTTAACGCCAGTGGCTTTGCCGTCTTCTACAAGCACTTTTTCAACCAGTGCCTCTGTCATAACGGTTAAATTAGGCCTGCTCATTGCAGGTTTGAGATATCCCTTTGCCGCAGAACAGCGCTGACCACCTTGCTGCGTGACCTGATAAAACCCAACACCCTGTCGTTCGCTGCCGTTAAAGTCTTCAACGATTTTCTCACCGACTTCTGCACCGGCTTTCACGAATGACTCAGACAATTTGTCTTTGTGCCTCAAGTCAGCCACGCCTAATTGGCCTTGGTCACCATGATATTCGCTGGCACCATGTTGTTGTTTTTCGGATTTTTTAAAATAAGGGGAAACCGAATCCCAATCCCAACCTTCAGCACCGAGTTCGCGCCATTTGTCATAATCTTCTTTCGCACCTCGAATATAACACATGGCATTAATGCTACTTGAACCACCAAGAGTTTTACCTCTGGGCCAGAACATCTCTCGATTTTCCAGCTCTGCCTGTGGCGCCGTGTTATAACCCCACCCGATAGCATCGACTCTGGCTAACAATGACAAGCCAAACGGGATATGAATCAAAGGATTGCTGTCTTTGCGACCGGCCTCAATCAGGCAGACGCTGAAATCGGCATTTTCTGTCAGCCTTGCCGCCAGTGTTGCGCCCGCTGAACCAGCACCTACAATAATGAAGTCGAATTGAGATTGGGTTAAATCACGCATTTTGTCTTCTTTACTACCTATCTGTCCTCTTACCCTCAAAATACTCACGAATTCGAGGCAATATAGCCAGATGAGATGCGGTTAAAAACCCAGCAACTCATCTGATGTCATACCAGTGAGTGTATCAAAAAAGCAGATCAAGTGTTACTTTTCTGTAAACTCCTTTAGGAACAATATCTTTCCCTATCAAGCGGTGGCATATTGTCTAACTATAAGGGTCACGTTCACAGTTAAAATGGAGGCCTGACAATATATTGGTCGGAAAGCTTTTAACTTTGGCAAATACTCACCGCCTTCGCTAGGTGTCAATCACTCCAGATCAGGGTTAGCGATCACGCGTCTCAAACAATTCTGAGACAAGCCGCTGTTTAAACGATTTTCCAACGGGAAGTTCCAAGTTGTTTGATAAGGTAAGGATAGACCTCTCGTCATCTAGAGTTTTTATTTCTCTGATCATGGAGAATCGAACTGCAACGCCTCGATGCACTTGAATAAACTGGGACTTTGGCAGATAAGAGAGAACTGTTTTAAGCGACCCTCGCAATAGATGCTTAGTACCTTGATGATGTATGTCGACATAGTTACCGTTTGCAGCCAACCATTCAATATCGTCTGTGGGAATGATTCGGATGGAAGCACTTGATTTAATAACCAGTTGTTTGAGGGGCTTAGTATTTGCCCATGCATCTTGAGCGGCTACCTTATCATTGAAAAGCGTTTGATTTGTCAAAGCTTGCTGAAGTTTATCAACACAACGCGCGATACGAGCATCATCAAAGGGCTTAAGCAAATAATCTACAGCATACAGTTCAAACGCATGGATTGCGTATTCAGAAAAGGCAGTCACAAAAACAATTAATGGTGGCTTAGGTTGTGCTAAGAGTTTTTTAGCCAAACTTAGCCCACTATCACCTGGCATTTTAATGTCCAAGAATACGACGTCCGGTGAATCCCTTTCAACATCTTCAATCAACTGCGATCCTGATGAATAGGTTCGAGCAATTTGCCATTGCTTGTGGTTTTTTATTGCGTCAATTAGGTTGTCTCTAGCTATAGGTTCATCATCAACTATAAATGCGCTAAACATATTATTGCTCTTCTGTATCTAAAGGTAGACTCAGCTTTACATTAAAAACCGAGTCATCAGAGTTTAAACACAATGTGTATCTATCTCCGAACAAATGCGTCAATCTTGATTGAAGATTACGCAAGCCCGTTCCATTGCCATTCGATTTAGGCGCATCTGAGACCAAAGTATTCGTTAGCAATACGATAAGTGAGTTTTGATCGTAGCTGACCGAAAAATCAATGCTGACAGTTGCATCCGTTATCTCTACTGCATGACAAAAAGAATTTTCGACGAGCGGCTGAATTGTAAACGGGGGGCACATTAACTGGTTTCTCGGCAGTGTTACTGTAGAACTAAATGAGAACCGCTCGCCAAACCGAAGCTTTTGAAGCGCTACATAGTCCTCAACAAAGCTCAGCTCTTCATCAATAGTAATTAAGTGTACGTCTGAGTTCGATATTGTAAATCGCAATAAATCCCCTACACGCGCTGTTGCATCAACAATAGTGTCCCTTTCTCGATTTCGAGCTAAGCCACTAATAGCGCCTAAACAATTAAACAAAAAATGAGGGCTCAACTGAGACTGCATTAACTGCATTTTCTGCTGCGACAACATCAATGCATCTTCAGTTCGACGCTGTTTCAAAGACGCATTAAGTCGATTGGAGAGGATCGTTTTTTCTGCTAAAACTATGCCTAAACACGCCGCAAAAGTGAGGGCATAGACAACGGAATAGAAAAAAATCACTGAGCTGCTGAGACTTTCTAAATTTGCCAGGAAGTCAAAATTGGCGCCACCTGAAATCATAGTTGCGACGGCATACTCAACTGAAAAATAAGGTGGCAACCAGCAAAATAATCCAATTACAAATATTCCAATTAACGTCTTGAATGCAAATGGAAATGCAATTTTTTTTAGCGCGTAGAGCAGGATAAGGGTGAGGACAATCCAAAAAGAATAAGACAGCACATATAAAAAGACACCTGTCAGCGAAGGATCACCATTGGGGTTATACTTAATCATGTCGGCGTAGCGAGATAATCCATGTACGACACCGATGATAGACCATGCTATCAAAGCACCAATGAAACTGCGTAACTTCATTCACTTCCCCAATTTAAAAATACAAATCCCACCCAACAAATTCACTAACTATGTTACCGCTTTTTATCCCCTCAAATGAGTTGTTTCGTCATCAAATTTCATGGGGTTTGTCACTTTCATCTTGTCCAAGAGATTCAATTCTTAAAGGCTAGGCGAGCGTTTTTTCGACTTTTACTAATTGTAATTAGCTCAGGAACACTCAAAGGAAACAATTTTGAAATACATTGTCATGTTACTCATATTACACGCTTTACTCGCTCACACCGTTCGCGCAGACGAATTCGTAGAGACTATAACCGAACTTTCAGCAAGAGACGCACTCACTATTGTTGACCAAACGATTTATGCCTCTAACTACAATAATGGAATAGTTTACAAAATAGAGCAGGATGGAACTAGTTCAACGGTAATCGAAGCAAGCCAAAGAGGCTCCGCAGGTATCCGCTTTGATGATGATGGAAATATGTATGTGGCTATGTACAATATTAACTCGATAATCAAGCTCGATAGCCAAGGCAATGAAAGTACATTTGCTTCGGGGGTAAGCACTCCTATAGCGCTCGACTGGGATAACAACCAAAATCTCTATGTGAGCAGCTTTTCTGGAGCCAATACAGTTACACGCATTGACCAGGACGGTGTACAAACCCAACTTGGTGGTGTATCCCAACTCGATAACATCTCCAGTCTTTGCCTCGATGCTTCTGGTGATATTTATGTTACCAGTTACAATTCGGGTGATATATACAGAATGACCCCCTCTGGAGAGGTATCTCTCTTTACTTCGACAAATACCATTGGACTCACGTTCTTACAATATGATGCCAATGAGAACGTTTTTTTTGCTGCCGTGGCAAATGACAGTCTTTTGAGAATAAGCGCTAACGGCTCGGTTGAAACATTAATAAGCTCTTCTGAACCTGGAGTGATAGATGGACCGATAGAAACTGCTTCAATCGCCAGATCTATCGGACTGGCAATATCAGCTGATGGGAAACAGGTTTACTTCGCAACAGACAGTCATATTCGCCGGATTATATTCGCGGATCCCGCCGTAGACCAAGTTAGACCCTACTTTACCAGCGACTCATCTGTTACCATCGAAGAAGACAGCGAGCTTAGTTTCCAATTCACTTTTGTCGATCCAAACGATGATCCATTATCATTAACTCTGGAGAATTTGCCAGAATGGCTAACGTTCGACAGCGTCGACACTATAACCGGCACGCCCGGCTCCAATGAAGCGGGACAGACATATACAGTGACAGCTAAGTTGGATGATCAGATTGCTGTGGTATCAAATCAGTTGAACATATCGGTAACTCAGTCAACCGCGCCACCGCCTGCCCCCCCTGCGCCGCAACCGACTCCCACACAACCAACTGGTAGTAGCTCTGGCGGGTCTATTAGTTCGATAAGTATATTATTGCTAATGTTGCTGTTAGGCCATTCAAAAATAAACAAATTCAGAAGAGCTGTATAGCGATCTTAAAACACGAACGAGTATTTTGTTTTTCAAAGAAATAATTTTTGTGAACATTTGTTTAACGTAAACCTGGGTCTTGAGACTCAACCTGCATATTTGCTTATCTCAAGATCCTGAGGGTTTCAGTTGGCGTAGATTAATGCGTCCAAATTTATTCAATACCTTTAGACGTATTTCGCATTATGTCTCACTGCACAGAGAGTATAGGTAAATCGCATAAAGCCTATTTAAGCCTGAATTGAACCACGAGGGTATTGCTTGTGAATATGTCTATGTTCTTGACTTAAAATAGTTTATCGCGACACTATGGCATTAATCGGTGACGACCTAAAAGATAATGCATAATAACTGGCGCTTAAAATGTAAACTGCTGATGGCAAAATTGCTGATCAAATTCGGTAAACTTACCCATGCAGATTATACCGCTGCAGAGATTTCAGAATTGATATCTCCGCATCTCCCCAGTACCTTTGCCATTGAGGTCCCTGCTGGTAATGGTGAGCTGACGCTTTTAGAAGCTGAGGTGAGTATAGGTTACAAAAATTCAACTGTGTCAGTGCAATTGTTAGGCAGTTTGTTAGTAGAATCAATGGGTAACCCGATATACCGTGCCCATGTGGTTATCAATCTTGAAGCAACCCCTTTTTACGACACAGAAACCAAGGTGGTTAAGCTTGCCCAACTGGACATGGAAAATGTTCGCCTCATAAATGACGAATATGCAATTTTAAAAGATACCCAGCACATACTTTCAGCCTTTGTTCCTCGTCCGTTTCAAAATTTGCTCACAGGAACAGTAAAATCAGCCTTGGGTCTCATTACCGGTGGGGGCTCCGATGCAGCAGCCAATTATCTGAAGTTGTACCTGACCGGTAGCAAACAAAAAATCCTTGAATACCACAAACCTCAGTTGTCTTCGCTGGTTGCGGAGTTAGTAAATGACGAAGACCTGCAGTACCCATTGGATACATCAGACTGGGAAGAATACTTGTTTTCTCTGTATGGAAAAGAAGTAGTAGTGGAAGAAGGCCAGTTACGCTTTAAATTTTAAGGACAGCTGCCAGGCAACTGCCCCATTCTGAAGGAACAAAACCAGTATTTACTAACGATTAACAGCCTCTAATGATGATCAAAAAGTTTGTGTTGCTCAGGCCCTTCGTCATACATTTCTTCTTCTACAATAGACAATGCATCGTCCACAACCTGTTCACCCATGTCATCTATACTGACCGAGGGGTCTTCAACACATTTTTCCAGCATGTCGAATGCCTCAATAAAATATTGCGACAATGGCTCTAGCGATTTGACGTTTTTATCGCAGCAAACCAAGCCCACATTGGCAATACCGTTATAGGTTATGAGCGTGATATTGACACCACCACCTGGTGTCATGGTTGAAATTGGATAGCAGGCCAACAACTTACTGTCTTTCAGATACCGGGTCTCTTTTGGTCCCGGTACATTGGATATGAGTATATTGGCAATTGGCTTCATCCAATCAGACACTCTCAGTAACTCAAAAATCAACGCATAGGTTTGGATAATCATGGTGTAATAGCTAAACGCAGCAGGCCGCGAGCGTTTTGCGGCGCGTTTAACGATCCGGTGGTTTTCTATTATCTGCCGAAGTCGCAGGTATGGGTCTGTTTTACCATGAGCCAAGCGGACTGGGACGATGGCAATTTTATTGCCTGCTGTCTGCTCACCAGGTTTTCTCAGGTTTATCGGCATGTTGGTGTACAGCCCTTTGTCGAAGGAATGACCAAAGTCTTTCAGAAATTGATGGACACCGATATCGAAACAGCACAGCAGAATTTCATTGGCTGAAGCTCGGGTGCGCTTGCCTAATGCTTTTACCCTGGCGAAATCCAAATCAACGGTGGATACCACCCTGCCCTTTTTGACCTGGCCGGTCAGCAGAGTTTTGGTTCCAGTGAATGGGATGGGCATGTAAGTGGTGTTAACTCTGATAATTTTGAGAAACAGGCGCATGAAGATGTAGAAGATATCGAACATCACCATGACGAATTCGAATAATCCACCAAATAGCAGCTTAATCAGGCCAATTTTACGTCCTCTGCGTTTTTTGCGCACCGCCGCCCAAACAGGAACAAAACCTTCTGTAACTTTTTCTTCCGTGTATCCCGCCTGAAACCAGCGGATGAGTGTCGCCCCATCTCCGTACATATGATGGACTTTTGCATAGATTGCAAACTGATCATTTTTATTATCTTTAATAAAATGGAATTGCCATAACGGTTTATCCCTGTCCAGCCAGGTTTCATGTAAGCTGGCAATGAATTTGTGCATGGTTTCCTTGTCCTGAATATCTTCCATTTCATGCAATTGCACATGATATGACATATCCAGTTCTTCCACTTCTTCAAGCCTCAATGGATAACCAAGAAAACTTTTTACTTTGCCATTAAAAGGTGACACTGCCTTGGAAAAACTGCTGACTTCATTAACCATTTGGTCGACATAGTCGTCGGGAGCATCAACAGGTTTTTGCAATAGCTGTAAGCTGGCGACATGTTTGGGATTGTCTTCTGATTCCGTAATCCAGAAGCTTTTGTCAAGAAAGGTTATTTTTTTCGTCAAGTGTCTACTTCCTTTGGTCACACCATGTAGTTAGCTACTCGGCAACATCGCCCAGCTCTCCCACCAGTGATTGCGTTGCTATCGCTTCTTGTAGCTGATGCAATTCACCTGGCTCAATATTTATATATGGCAATACTGCAAATAATACACTCGCCAGACTTTTATACAGGTAGTTCTCATCATCTACTGCCTGACCTTTCATCGAATAATAGTTTGCTGATTGGGTAAAAACCAAGCCAACCAGTTCGACAATTTGCAATATCTGCGCATTACTGGCGGCAAAGATTTTTTTAGTTTTAAATTCATTGAGTAGGTTCTCAATACATTTTTCAAGTGTAATGAGTTGAATTTTAAAGGGTTTTGCAATACCTGAGTATTTATCGAATAAATCTGATGGGTTGTGGAAAAAAAACTGGAATAATTGACCTTGCTCAATAATCAGATAAAGAAAGTAGAAAAAATCTTCAATGGATAAGGGCTTGCTGGTGCCCGCGCTGAGAACTTTGTCCATTTGAGATTTGTATAGGTCGAACAGTGCTGCCACTATCACCTCTTTACCCTTGAAGTGGTAATAGAGGTTGCCCGGACTTATATCCAGTTCGAGGGCTATATCAACACTGCTGACGTTATTTTCGCCGTGATGATTAAACAGATCTAACGATGTAACTAAAATCCTTTCAGCTGTTTTCATATTTTCATTCGATCACTTGCGTAATTGAGCTTATCATTTCATATTGCAGCTTCATTGTACAAGTTATTGAAAGTAATAAGGGATAAGAAAGTGATAAGAGTGTTATTTAACAAAAAAGGCGGTGTGGGGAAATCCAGTCTGGCAGTCAACCTGGCAGCAATTTCCGCACACAACGGGTTGAAAACACTGCTCATTGACTTAGACACTCAGTGCAACAGTACAGCATATCTGGATGCTCTGGAGGGTGCAGAAAGCACTATAGCTGATCTATTTGAACAAACCATTACCTTCCACCTGCACAGACGTCCTGCAAAAGAGTTCTGCTCATCCACCAAGGTCGATAATCTGTTTGTTATTCCAGGCTCTTCCAGGCTAAGTGAGCTTGAAAGTGAATTGGATAGCCGTCACAAAATATATAAATTGCGCGAGGCTCTTGATTCTCTCTCAGAAGAGTATGATCGCATATACATCGACACGGCTCCCGCATTGAATTTTTACAGCATGTCCGCGCTAATTGCAGCAAACCGCTGTTTAATTCCGATTGATTGCGATGATTTCGCCCGCCAGGGCTTATATAGCCTCCAACAGAAAATTGCCGAAATAAAAGAAGATCATAACGAAAACCTTGAGATAGAAGGGATCATTGCTAATCAATTTATGAGCAACGCAAATTTGCCGAAACAAATCGTCGATGAATTGATTGCTGAAGGATACCCGGTATTGCCAGAATACTTATCCCAATCCGTCAAGATGCGCGAATCTCATCAGGCAAAATCTCCGTTAATCAAGCTAGCGCCAAAACATAAATTGACCCAATCCATGCTAGCTATTCATCAGCACCTGGAAAATAACTGATGTTTCAATTTAAAGCGCTGTCTGCCTCGCCTAAAACGAAAATCTAGGCCAGTGGCAAACTGAATTTGCGACGAATTTCATCAACGAGCCGATGCCGGGAACTCTGCAACCTTTCGTGGGGCGCAAACAACGAACTGGCGTCATCTAACAAATTCACAGCGCGGATCAGGCACTTTGTCTCATCGAGATCAAGAGAGTCCTTTTCTGAAAGTTCATTAATCAGGATGACAGCAAACTCTTTAGACGCGATATCCTCAGGTAAACCGGATTTGGTACACAATCCATAGACGCCCCGAATAAAGTAGTCCCACTCTTCAAAAATGTGTGCTTGAAGCTCAGTATTCATTTTTGGGTTCTCGGTACGAAAGCCAAGTGTCTTAAGTCGTTTTACGGCATTTTCATAGCGGGTTGAGAATTCATTGTATATACGTTCTTTATCACTTAGAGAACGGATGATACCCAGCCAGGAAGTATATCCTTTGGCATAGTATTCGACCTGAATTTGTTCTTTATGCTCACCAAAGAAGGAATCGCTTTGTAGATCAAGCTTTAACAGATACGAAGCCGCAGGCATTAATTCGCTGGATTGATAGTCCTGAAACACCATCTCCTTAATTTTAGCCTGTTGGAGGAGCTCGTCACGGGTGAGGAAATTATCGTTTAAATATTTTATTAACTCCACGCTCTTTTCTCCCTCTTATACTTAGTTGGATAAGTTCTCTTCACAGAATAGATGTTTAAAACGATGTGGAACCAACTGTATACCATACACGGGGAACTGTACAAATAAACAGTATATTTTTTGCTGATTGATTTGACCGCCAGTAAATTGGAGAGAAACATTGGATTGACGGTGCAAAGAAACCAGATGAAGCAGACTTATCCCAAAAACATAATGTAAAGCTGACCAAAACCGGCCATCATTCCCAGTATTGCTCCCACCAGAATCAGCTTCCATTCATCTGCTTCATAGGCGGGGCGCAGTACACCTTCAAATTCAGCTGGCGACAGTGCCTGCATCCGTTCACACAAATCGTCTCCTACTCGTAATGCCTTGTTAGCATACTCGTGGGCGTACATTAGATAGCGATCTGAGTTATTGAATATTTGTTCCACAGCCAATTTTTTCATTCTGAAGTACTTTTCAGAACCCACACCCAATGCAAAGTATGGCTGAGCAATGGCGACATACCGCTCTATAGCATCATTAACATGTAATTCTATAAGCTCAAGAATCTGACCAGAACCAGAGCCGTTCAGCACTATGTCAGTAATATTCTGAGCATTGATCAACTTTTCCTGGATGATATCTGAGTACACTCGAGAGACTTCATCCTGACGCTTAAGGAACATCCCTTGAATGGTCATACCGGCAAATTTTATCGGCTCCTGAGGCTCGAAAATAATCTTTATTGCAATCCAATTTGTCAGATAGCCAACAATCAATCCGCCAAAAGGTAAAATCCACCAGAGCTGGAAAAAGTGCCATAGGATGGCAGTAGGAATACCAAGTAAAAGGCCAAAATAAAGGCCCGAACGCTCAATAAAGGGAAACTCTTTCTCGCCAGCTTTGAGGAATATTTCGTTGATGAGTTCTGGCTCGGCCACCAAATGACCAACGACCAGCTCTTTGATGTTCAGGATCTCATCAATGTTGTGTTTAAAATCGTCGACCATTTTATGCACGACATTAGGAATGTCGGCTTCGATTCTTTTATACACCAGATTTTTGCCTTGCACAGGAAGCGACGCCCACAACTGTGGAGCAGACTCTTCCATGACTTCATTGACAATCCTGCGCAGCACTTGCTTTAAGCGCCTTTGAATAGATTTGGTCAGCTCATCAGGATCAATACGATCAGCAAGTTCTTGCACGCTGAGTAACTTACCCAAAACCAATTCTACTTCGATTTCAGCCATTTCCTTGCGTTTCATGGGGATTAACCCCTGCCAGCCGAAAATAGGACGGATTCCTATGAATTCAATGGGGTAAAACATCATTTTGACAGCGAGAAAATTGGTCGCGTATCCAACCAGTGCACTGGATATTGGAATGATGGCCAAAAATGCTATTTCGAAAACTAAATCCATTTTGGAGTAATGTGCCTTTGTTTTATTAGGTTTGTTGGCAAGCCAGGAGGCTGTCAATCAGGCTAACCATTGGAATTAGAATGGTCAATCTAATTTGCTGTTTTTTTATACCTAATTTTTTTAATTAGTGTACCTGATTAAATCTCATTTAATAACAAGGTGTTATCACCGACAACATCAATTTAGGCGACGAGTTCTTGCATATTTGCTGATATTTGGTAGCGTTTTCTAAATTTTTACATTATTAACAATAGTGTATGCAGTAAATTAAATAAGAGTGGTTGTTATGACTGACCGCAGTAAGCTGTCAAATTTAGATGACGTGATCAAACACGCATCAAGTTACGAGGAATATCGTGAAGCCTGTGAAGCACATGATGAATTGTCAGGTGCGGATGAATGGAAAGCGAAGGATCCTTGTAAAGATTACGATTATCGATTGATTCGAAAACGTGTTCAGCGTTTAAAGCTGGCGCGATCTCGCGGAGACGTAGCTGGGTTGATGTCTATTCTTCATGAAGGGCTGCATGGTAATCTTGGCAATATATCCAATCCAGACCTGAACCATTTCACCAAGATCGGCACAAAAAGTCTTATCTCTGAATTCATCGAGCAGGTGTGTGCAGCCTTGGATGCCATCTATAATGCCGATGAAAATGAAATCGATTTCTATGAAAAGCTCTGGTTTTTTGACGAAACAGCCCACGCTTTTGGACGTACCTGTCTGATGTTAAGCGGTGGCGCAGGCCTGGGATTTTTCCACGCGGGTGTAGTGAAATCTTTGGCTGAGCATCACTTGCTCCCTGACGTGGTTTCTGGTGCTAGCGCCGGATCAATCATTGCCTCTTTAATTGCTACCCGAACCGATGATGAATTGGCTGAAGCTCTCGAACCCGGCAACATCTATGACAAGTTCAGCCACTGGAAAATCTGGCAGGGTTTTGGCAACAAAAGTCTGCTGGACAGCACCAACCTGGAAAATGCGCTGATCGAATTGTTTGATCTGATGACATTCGAAGAAGCCTACAGGAAAACCGGGCGACATGTGACAGTTACCGTCTCCCCTTCAGACCTACACCAGTTTTCAAGGTTGCTTAACGCGAAAACTTCACCAACTGCAATCATCACCCAGGCGGTGAGAGCATCCTGTGCCATCCCGCTGGTTTTCAGCCCGGTGCAATTGAAAGCGAAGGCTGCCGACGGCAGCATTGTGCCCTATATCCCCAACAGACGATTTGTAGATGGTTCTGTTATGGCTGACCTGCCCTTTGACAGGCTTGCAAGACTTTACGGTGTCAATCACAGTATTGTCAGTCAGACAAACCCCATAGCTGTGCCCTTCCTGTCAGAAGACAAATCTGAATCCAAAGGTATCAAGTCAATTACCATGCGACACCTGGGTAATTTAGCCAAAATCAATAGTATTTATGCTTTCGACGTTTTGGAGAATTTGACCTCAAACAAGGCTGCACGATTGGCCATCCACAAAGTGCGCTCCGTCATTGATCAACAGTATGTTGGCGACATCAATATTTTGCCAGAAAAGACTCTTGGCAATATTAAGCATATTCTGGCTAACCCTTCTGAACAGAGTATCAAACAGTTGATTGACACCGCTGAGAAGGCAACCTGGTCGCAACTGGATATCATCAAGCGTAACACTCAAATCAGTAAAACGTTGCGCGGCCATCTCAAACAATTGAAAGAAAGAGAGGCGCGTATTCTTGGCCATCACAACTTCAGAAATGGACTAAAACTGGTTAATCAACGCTAGCGGCAAAGTACTAATTAAGTAAAAGGCGACATCTGTCGCCTTTTTTATATTATTGAACAGTATCTGACGTTTGTGTATCTACTCCTTGTTCGACAACAAGGACACCACTGCTTCTGCTACCCCTTTGGAAGACAAGTGGTTTTGGCCGGTAACCAGACGCCCGTCTATTTCAATATGTGCACTATTTCGTGAACCAGTACTAAAGCGTCCGCCTCTTCCTTCAATCGTTTTCTGAATTAAAAATGGGAACTGTTTAAAATATTCCGCCTGTTTGTTTTCAAATGATTCAGGGTAACCACTAATCACCCTGCCCTTGACCAGAAACCCCCCTTGTTCTGTGGTCAAATTAACGATGCCAGCAGTCCCGTGACATACCGCAGAAATGACACCATTATGTTCTTCGTAAATGCTCATCACGATCTGTTGTATCGCCTTATTTTCCGGAACACCATACAGTGCATTGCTTCCTCCAACATAGTACACAGCTCGATAGTGGGCTGGTTCAACTTGCTCAGGTGATTTTGTATTGGCAAGTTTGTACATGAAATCGGCATCATAAATAAATTCCTTGTGAAGCGGATCAGAGGTATTTATGTATGCTAGGGGAATTTCTCCTCCTTCCGGGCTCATCATGTCCACCGTGTAGCCTGATTCAGTAAAAGAATCGTAAGCTTTAATGATTTCAGAGAAACTGCTCCCGGCAGGAATATCTGAACTACCGTGAAAATCTGCATTTGAGAGAATAAACAAGACTCGCTCCCCAGTGCGATTGGATTCTTCGCTTGTTGCAGCTTTGCTGACTATCTGCCAAGTCTTATCCACTTTTTTGAGGATAAAAAAATCTACGAAACGCTTTTTGAGCTTAGGCATGATAATTTCTGCTTTTGCAGCCGCAGTATTACCAAATTGGTCTATGGAGAGAATTTCTCCAATGCGAAAATTGAACGTACCTGGTGCTTTCCTGGAGAACCACGAAATGTATTCTTTTGATGGCACTACCCATAAATTTTGCTGTTTATCATCAAGAAACAACTCTGAATCAGAATGAAACGCTTTTTCCAATCGTTCGGTATAGTTATACGAAGAGCCTTGTAAATAATGATCTAACGCTTCTCTTATTTGTATTTCATCTGTTGTTGCCTGTACGTAAACACTAAAGATCAGAATACTGAGCAAAACTAGAATTTGATGTTTATTCATGGTGTTCCCTTATAAAATTTTTAAGGGATTCTATGGTTGGTTTGCAGCGTAAACATTGTAAATATATCAATTCGTTTTACGGATTTATAAATCCGTAGCTTATTTGGCCTTGCTTTCATCTCGATATTTGGCCGGTGTCATGTCAACAAAGCGCTTAAAAGCAGTATAAAAGGTCGAGTTAGAGTTAAACCCACATTGTTCAGCTATATCATCGATTTTCATGGCTTTTTCACCGGATAGCAGAGCTTTGGCCGCTTCAATACGGTATTCGTTAACAAAAAGTGGGAAGGACTTATCCAAGTTGTCATTAAGTAGTTGTGAGAGACGCTGAGTTAGAATACCTAGTTGTTTTGCCACCTGGGGAAGCGTCAGGTTAGCATCTCTGAAAAGCTGCTTTTCTGCCATCAGCGCTTCTAGTTTTTCAACTAATTGAATAGCTTCATCTGCCGCAATTTTTTTGTCTGCGTATTTGAGAACAGGTGCATTGTTTCTCGCGCGATATCGCAAAACAGCGACAAAAATAGATAAATACACTATGAACGTAAAAGACAGTGCGCCTGCAATATAAGACGTGTAGCTACTGAAGAAGAAAGCTGCCCAGATAACCCAACATCCGGCTAACACATTAATCAACATAAACTGCGTTTTATCACTATTATTTCGGCGAAAAAATGCGCCAAGCACCTGTCGTGCTGCGATTGTACTCAGTACCAAATAGACCATCCATTGCAGATAAATTACCTTGAAGGCAACTCCCCAGACTTCAGGGTGACTCTGATAAGGGTAAGCAACGCCAAACACCAAACTGAGCAACACCAGAAATAACAAATGGCTTTTCCAGTTCACCCATTGAGCGTGCAGGTTATCTATTTTGCTGAGAACGTAGAAATAGCAAAATGGCCCAATGAAAAAACATGCGGTCAAACCAATTTGCAGGAACCATCTGGTTAACTCTGGATTGAAATAAAAAAATACCGATTTGATGATGCGAATACTGAGCATCATCAACAGCACTCCCAATAACAGGTCATTTAATTGACTGGGCTTGCGGAAAAGAAAATAAATACTCAGTAGTACGCCATTGAAGCCACCGATAGCGCTAAATAAAAATAACAGTTGATTATCGATGTCCATCAAAATAAATAAGTGACCAATCCCTGCACAGAATCATACGGCCTTTAACTTATTTTGTTAAGATGATGATGATAAGAGTGCGATTGCCAAAGGGAAGTTCTAGTGTCGTAACGAACAATAAATCTATTCAGAACGATCTTGGCGCACTCAGCTGACAGTAAGTATCTCATCAAAAAAATTGCTCTGTGGGAGCAACAACAAAATATTAAAAAATACGTAAAGGTAGTAACGTGAATAAAAATGTAGCTGGGCTATTCAAGCCATTCAACTTAAAAAGTTTGTCCGTTGCCAACAGAGTAGTCATGGCGCCAATGACTCGTGAGTTTTCTCCACATGGCATCCCAACCGAAGACGTCGCTGACTACTACCGCAGACGCGCAGAAGGCGGCACGGGACTAATCATTACAGAAGGCACAACAATTAACGATCCAGTGGCCACTATGGGAGAACGGATACCTCGAATTCACGGAGAACAAGCTCTAGCAGGCTGGCAGAAAACCGTCGAAGCTGTTCACCAGGCTGGAGGAAAAATCATGCCGCAGTTGTGGCATGTAGGTATGGCACGTAACCCCAAAAAAGTATCAAATTCTGATCAACCAAGTGTCGGACCTTCTGGCTTACTCGCACCTGGGAAAAAAGTTTCTGAGCCTATGACCGCAGCTCAAATTGAAGCGGCAATAGATGGGTTTGCCAGCGCCGCCGCAGATGCAAAACGTATTGGCTTCGATGGCATTGAAGTCCATGGTGCGCACGGCTACCTGGTGGATCAGTTTTTCTGGAGCGGCACCAATCAACGGACTGATGAATGGGGTGGCAATATGCAAAAGCGCGGACGTTTTGCTGTTGAAATTATCAAGAGGATACGAGCAGCAACCGGACCTGATTTTCCTATCCTGTTTCGCTTTTCACAATGGAAGCAGCAAGACTACACAGCACGATTAGCAGAGACACCTCATTTATTAGAAGAGTTTTTAACGCCACTCAGTGAAGCAGGTGTAGATGTTTTTCATTGCTCAACCCGACGTTATTGGGAAAACGAATTTGAAGGTGAAGAACTAAATCTTGCTGGTTGGACGAAAAAAATCACAGGTAAACCCACAATCACAGTAGGTTCAGTCGGACTCAATGAGGACTTTTTCAGTGCATTTGCGGGTAAAGGCTCGACGACACGTTCAATCGATGACCTGATTGAAAGAATGGACAAGGGTGAATTTGATTTAGTCGCTGTTGGCCGGGCCTTGTTGCAGGATCCTGATTGGGCAAACAAAATCCGTGATGGCAAATTTGATGCGCTTGAGCAGTTTTCAGGAGAAGCGCTTACGACCTTGTCCTGAGCCTGAATGTTATTAAAAATTCATCTGATCCTAATGCCCTGGCCAAACGCACGCTTTTATTAGCCTCTGCGGCTATGGGTTTTGCACAAACTGTGTTGTTTGCCATATTAGCTCCCCTAGGGCGGGAAGTAGGTCTGGTTGAAGTACAAATTGGCGCGATAATTTCTTCTTCATCCTTAACCCTATTCCTGATTAGCCCATTTTGGGGGCGTGCAAGCGATACATGGGGCAGAAGGCGGATATTGTTGGTGGGCTTGTTCGGGTATTCATTCGGTACCCTGTTATTCGCAGGCGTATTTCAGGCAGCCTTGTTAGGGTTGATTGTGCCCATCACCACACTGATTTTGCTGATTATTACGCGTGTGGCAAATGCGACTGTAATGGGGGCCGTTTCACCATCAGCAAGCGCTTATATGGCGGATATAACGACAGTCAAAGATCGTATAAAGGGTATGGGGGCACTTGGGGCTGCGGGCAATATTGGTTCTATCATGGGGCCTGCAATTGGTGGCCTATTGGCAAGTATAAGCTTGCTCACACCGCTTTATTTCTCGATTTTATTAACCTTGGTTGCGGCAGTTTTAACCCTCCTTGTGTTGCCTGAGCTACCTAAATCGAAAGTCATTAAAAAGCAGGAAAGACTTAAATTTACAGACCCAAGAATATTTCCATTAGTTGTTGCCGGCGTCTTTCTGTTTATGGGTTTCGCCATAGTACACCAAACCATTGCCTTTCGGTTTCAGGATGAACTCGGACTTGATGGTGTGCAAACCGCCAAAATTGTTGGTATCAGTATGATGTTTTCTGCGGCGGCGGCATTATTTGCACAACTTATTCTAGTGCCGCGCCTCACTGTCAGACCCTTTGTACTGCTCAGAATTTCCATGCCAATGATGATGATTGCCTTTGTTATTATGGCACTGGGACAGTCTCAGCAAATGTACATAATATCCATGTGTATTCTGGGGCTAGGTGTCGGACTTGCTGGCCCGGGGTTCATGGCTGGTGCCTCTGTTGCAGTCTCTTCAGATGAACAAGGCGCAGTTGCTGGTTTAGCAGGTGCATGTCCCCCCCTTGGTTTCACCATTGGTCCGCTGTTAGGCACCTATTTGTATTCCATCGATGGTGCCCTGCCTTACTGGTTCGCATTTAGTTGTTATTTTGTGTTGTTTTTCTTTACCCTTAAGTTTAAAGACAATAAATAACGCTCCATGTTATCCAATCTTCATATTTTGCTTGTACGCATTAAGCTGCTTTGTGCCTGCCTAACCCAAAATCGGGGTCAGCCAACAGGCAACTCTAATTATTATTCACGAAATCTATTAAAAGCTGGGTGATTTCTTCAGGCTTATCATCTTGAATAAAGTGGTGCCCTCCTTTAACCAGAGTATGTGATTGATTTTTTGCACCAGGTACGCTGGTCTGCCATACCTTATCTCGCCCTTTCATCAAATTATCATCACTGCCATACGCTGTTAGTAAGGGTTTGTCCCAATTTGCGTAAAACTCATCCATTACTTTTTGATTTTGTCGTAGTTGACTGGCGACAAGAGTGGGAAACATTCTCACACCAGCGATGTATTCATTGCTGGGAAAAGGAGCTTGGTATCCTGTCAGATCATCATCACTCAGTTTTCTGGTAGTGGCTCGTTGAAAAAGTCCCTTAAAATCGAAGTCATTTGTATGTCGTGCGTAAGCCACCCACTGGGTAAAACTGAATTCCTTACTGTCTGCATCCAATTTTTGTACATTGCCTTCTCTCCATACAGACAATTTGAACAGTGGAAAACCCAGCCAGCCTTTAATTCCCGGCGCAGCTGGTAGAGCTGTATTTGATAACATTATCCGAGAAAATCGTTCAGGTAACTCAGCAACAACTCGCAATCCAATCAAGCCTCCCCAGTCTTGACCAAAGAACGTAACATTCTCCAAATTGAGTTGTGCAACAAAATTGCTCATAACATCAATATGCATTTGATAAGTGTGATCATCGGGATTCACAGGCTTATCAGATTTACCAAAACCAACGTTGTCAGGGGCGATTACTCTAAATCCCGCGTCAGTTAACAAGGGGATCATGTGACGATACAAGTAACTCCATGAAGGTTGTCCGTGCAATAGCAAAACGACCTGACCATCACGGGGTCCCTCGTCAACATAATGAATCCGGTAACCCAAACTATCAACATAATTTGCTGCGAATGGATAGTCTGGCAAGTTTTCAAAGCGTTGTTCTGGCGTGCGTATCACCTCACCCACTGTCCATTCTTCGCTCGCTTGTGAAGACAATACAATCGCGGTTGCGAGAACAATAATAACTAAAGTGATAATTCCTATTATTTTTAACATGTGGCCTCTTTGCTGTAGATACTGTCATTTTTAGACTGAACGTTCACAAATTAGAGTAGTTTTTCTATATCGTCAATTTTTTATTTGACTGAACAGTCTATAAATAAATCGCGATATCTAATATGATGACCACTATGACCAGAGGAAGACCTAAATCTTTTAATGACAACGAAGCGCTCGAACGCGCGATGAACCTATTCTGGCGGTTTGGCTATGACGCCACGTCAATGGATCAGCTTGTGGGTGCTATGGAGATCCCCAGACAAAGCTTGTACCGAACCTTTGGTGATAAAAAAACATTATTTTTGCGTGCATTGGAGCTCTATGGGAAGCGAACAAATACTGCAATCACACAAACTCTTTTAAGCGATAGTTTGGCAATTGATAAAATCAATGCAGTATTTCGGCGCTGGGGCGACCTGCTTACGTCCAAAGATAAACAAGGCTGTATGATGCAAAATACCTACAGTCAATCAATATTGAATGACAAAGACGTCACTGCCATTATCATGTTGTATCAAAAACAAATAACGCAGGCTTTGACTGAGGCTATCGCGCAAGGTCAAAAGGAAGGAAGCATCGAAAATACCATTGACGGCAAGGCAGCCGCGCGCACAATCATCAGTTCGATTAACGGGCTTTTATCTCTAGCGAGAACAAACCTGCCCGAAGGGTTCATAGAAGACGTACTGAACACTCTAAAATCGATGTTGCAAACAAAATCAGCGGCATAAAAAAAGCGCCTTTCGGCGCTTTTGTAGCTTTCCTGAAAACAGGAATAATCCGGAATCCTTCCAGTACTTCTTATACCTGGTCCCCATTACGACTTAGCTCTAGGGATTTTCTAAATTAGCCGTTTGCTTTAGGCGCTGGCTTGGTAGCAGTCTTCGCACGAGTTGCACGAGGCTTCGCTGGCGCTTTAGTTGCCGTTGCTGGCTTTTTTGCTGCAGGCTTTTTTGCAGCCGTTTTTGCTGCGGGTTTGGCAGCTGTTTTTGCAGCTGGCTTAGCAGCTGTTTTTGCGGTCGCTTTAGCAGCAGGCTTACGAGCTGTTTTAGCTGCTGGCTTGGCTTCGCTTGCTGTTTTTTCCGCAGTTTTTGCGGCAGCTTTTTGCTCAGCTAACTTAGCAACAACTTCAATTAAGTCATCTACTTTAGCAGATAGTTTTTCCAGCTGCAGATCACGGCTTTCGCTTTTCATACCTAATTTGGCACGTAGTGCTGCGATTTTTTCATCAATCATTGTTCTGGCCTTAAATTTTTCTTGTAGATTTGATTCCAAAGACTCGCCTTTTTCCATCAAATCTTGAACAAATGCATTGCCATCGACATAGAACTTGTCAAGTTTATCAGTTGCGGCGTCCCAGCTTGTATTATAGGCACCAATACTGGCAAGCCAGGTTTGACGGCCTAAATTTTCAAGTTTTTTTACTGCTTTCATAATAAACTCCCTCGATTACCGCACTCTGCGAGTATCTGAATTTAGAATAATAGAAATTAAAAACGCCCGAAGAATCGGGCGTATATAGATTTACTTAGCGGCTAGTTTTGCAACAGCATCAGTAAGTGCGTCGATTTTTGCAGATAATTCTTCTACTTTTTCATCGGCACTTGGCTTATCAAGGCCAAGCTTTTTACGTACTTCTGCAACACGCTCTTCAACGTTAGTTGTTGCTTTGATTTTGTCTTTAGCTTCACCTTCAAGGCTTTCACCTTTTTGCACTAGCTCTTCGAATACTTTAGTCGCTTCTGCGCTAAGCTTTTCGTATTGACCTTGTGCTTCATCGAAGCTCTTACCGTATGCACCCAGACCAGCTAACCAGATCTTACGTGCGAACTCTTCTGCTTCGCCAACTTTACCTTTAATTGCTTCTAATTTAGTCATGATTAATTCCTCTGTGTGGTTGATGGTGAGAAGAATAGCGATCCAAATTAGAAATCGCATACTAATTAATCAATTTTATTTTAAGATATTTGGAATTTAAACTAAGTGATTGATATCTTGAGATAAAAAAACCAAGCATTTGCTTGGTCTTTTTTTAATGATTGTTGTGCAAGGGGCTAGTCGACTAAATCCTTAGGCATATCGTCGCGTATTTCTATCCAAACTTTACCACTTTCAATACCATATTCTCGGATCACCAGCGGAACACGTTCAAAATCTCCAGTCTTAGCCAATTCCAACAACGCCTTATAGTAGTTCCTAGCGATATCTCTGGCTTTTTGATGAGAGAAAAAGAATCCACCTATTCTGGAATACAAACCGCGGAAGCCATTCATCATCAGGACAAAGACTTTATTTCCTGAAGCATTGGCCAACTCATGTGTGACATGATAATCGTAATTGGCGAATGCCATACCATCTTCTTCAATGTCTTCGAAGTTCTTTAGTATTTCAATCACTTGATCAGGATTGTTACGAATAGCGCCACGGATAAAAACGGCACTGACATTGGTTCTGGCCGCTAACAGATTGTCGACCAATTCGAGGATACCGTCCTGATCCAATCGGGCCAGAGTTTCAAGGATGTTTAACCCGGAGGTCTCCCAAAAATTATTAACCTTAGTAGGTTTTCCATGCTGGATCGTCAGCCATCCGTCTCTGGCTAAGCGTTGCAACACTTCTCTTAGTGTTGTTCTTGTTACACCTATCAGCTCAGATAGCTCACGTTCTGCAGGCAGTATGGTACCGGGAGGAAATCGTCCACTCCAGATAGATTCGACTATGTATTCCTCTGCGAAACCAGCTGGACTTTGGGCCTTATATATCATGCACTGCTCACTTCAGTTATAGTTTTTGTTATCAGTAACTGATTGTACCAGATGATTTTTAATCGTAACAACGAAAGTTTAATAACTTGTAAATACTGTGATTTAGCTTAGCCTTTATGATGTTAAGAAAATTACGCGTATTTTTTCAGCAAACTAGAGCTAAGCGACAGATTTACCTTGCATTTATGTTGCTGAAATCTTACAAAAGGCCTACAAAAATAAAGGTTAACCTAGTTAAGGAAAAAACCGATGCAACTCACAATGCCAATGGCCATTTACAAGAACTTTCTTGGCCATGCCCCTGACTGGTACAAGCAAGTCATAGTTGGCTTTCTTATTATCAACCCGATTATATTTCATTTTGTCAGTCCCTATCTGGCGGGATGGGTCTTGATATTAGAATTTATATTCACTCTGGCCATGGCTCTTAAGTGTTATCCATTACAACCTGGGGGCTTGTTGTTAATCGAAGCATTGTTCATAGGAATGACTTCGCCGGAGCATATGTACCATGAAATAAAAACCAATCTTAGCGTTGTGTTACTGCTGGTCTTTATGGTGGCCGGTATTTATTTTATGAAAGAATTGCTGCTGTATCTGTTTACTAAGCTGCTGATAAATGTGCGAAATAAGCGCGCTTTGTCATTGGCCTTTATAGCTGCATCCGCATTTTTATCCGCTTTTTTGGATGCACTAACGGTAATTGCCGTCATCATTGCTGTAGGTATGGGCTTTTACAGTATTTATCATAAAGTCGCATCTGGAAAAGACTTCAGCCATGATCATGATCACACCGCTGATGATGATGTGGGTCAGCCTAGTCGAAATGATCTAGACAATTTCAGGGCTTTCTTACGTAACTTAATGATGCATGCGGCGGTGGGTACTGCCCTTGGTGGCGTAATGACAATGGTTGGTGAGCCTCAAAACCTGATCATTGCAGAAAAAGCCAGTTGGGACTTTGCTGAGTTCTTTATTCGTATGTCCCCTATCACAATTCCGGTGTTTTTCGCAGGACTATTGACAGCCTATGTTCTGGAAAGGTTTAGCTGGTTTAGTTACGGTGCTCAATTACCACCTGTGGTACGTGAAATTCTCACTGACTACGATACTCATATGGATGAAGAGCGAACAAAACGCGATAGCGCAAGACTATTGATGCAGGCATTGATAGGTGTCTGGCTAATAGTGGGGCTAGCGTTACATCTGGGTGAAGTGGGATTGATAGGACTGTCAGTAATCGTTTTAGCAACGACCATGAGTGGCGTAATTGAAGAACACTCACTAGGTAAAGCCTTTGAAGAAGCCTTACCTTTCACAGCATTGCTTTGTATCTTTTTTGGTATCGTTGCCGTCATTATTGACCAGGGGCTGTTTAAACCTGTTATTGACTGGGTACTCACATTTGAAGGCAAAACCCAATTGGTTATGTTTTATCTGGCAAATGGCGTTTTATCCATGGTGAGCGACAATGTTTTTGTAGGATCAGTATACATCACAGAAGTTACTGCAGCCCTTGAAGCTGGCACTATTACCCGCGACCAATTTGATATGTTAGCTGTCGCGATTAACACAGGAACTAACTTACCAAGCGTTGCGACTCCAAATGGCCAGGCAGCGTTTCTGTTCTTATTAACTTCTGCTATAGCACCATTGTTGAGACTCTCCTATGGAACTATGGTGTATATGGCGTTCCCATATACCATTGTTCTTACTTTAGTTGGTCTTGCAGCCACTTACTTTGGACTATATGAAGCAACTGACTTCTTATATGAGATGCACTGGATAGAGCACCACTCCGTAGGAGCTGCAACACCAGAGTCACACTAGCATTACTGTATTGCTCGCAAAAAATTCATACAAATTAGCACTGCCTTGGCGGTGCTTTTTTTTTAATCCCCTCGTATAATCGTGGAAAATATATCTGGAAATCAATATGTTTGTATTTAATGCCTTGTCAAACTGGGCTGAACGAAAATGGGCGTGGGGACTGTTATTTCTTTCTGCATTTATACTTGAGTTAAGTGCTCTGTACTTTCAATATGGTATGGATCTGAAACCTTGTATTATGTGTATTTACCAGCGCACTGCCGTTGTTGGGGTGATGTTAGCCGCATTACTCCCCTTGATTGCCAACAATGTGATGACTCGATTGGTGGGTTTTGCGGCTTGGGGCGTTTCAGCAATTTGGGGGCTTTTGATCGCCATCGAACACGTTGATTTACAAAACAATTCCAATCCCTTTTTCGCGTCTTGCGAGATTGTGCCCAACTTTCCTGCGTTTATGCCCTTGCATCATTGGTTTCCAAAAATGTTTGCAGCGACCGGGGACTGTGGTGACATTGACTGGGTTTTCATGGATATGAGCATGCCACAATGGATGATTGTTATTTTTTCCATATATTCAGTACTGTTTGGTTTGATTTTGTTTAGTCGACTTGTGACCAAAAAAGGCCTGTAACTTAGTACTTGAAACAAGGTTATTGAGTGCGGGATGGATGTCATCGCCAAGCAGCCTGTCCTTCATCGCCTGATAGTCTTTATGCAGGTGCTGAAGAACCGATTGTTGCATAGCGACCATAAGGGTTAGAGTGTATTCATAACTAATATTTGACGAGATGTTCGACCTTCTAGGTTAGGGTAAGCGATTAAAAAACCAGGAATTGAAATAATTAAGCTTCGGATGTTGAGTATATTTTCATTTGGAAGATTGTTGTCAGGCCATATATTGGGTAAAATCATTACTCCAATAAGGGTAAACCTTTTTTAGTAGGGTAGTGAATGTCTGCGATTGCGTCAGTATTGGTGATCACAAAAAATGCGAATCGACTACAGCAAATAGAAAGTTCACTGAGCACGCTAAAGGTTTCGATAACTCGTGCCAATGACAGTGCAGCGGCCATTTCTATTCTTAAAGATTGTGACGTAGATATTATCATATCTGACACTGACATCGGTCAGCTTGATGGTTGGCGACTGGCCAGAATGTTAAGAGCAAATCTATTTCATAGCCCTACATCAACCCCCTTTATCCTTATCACCAACACTCACTGTGAACACATTGCCGAAACTACCGCTTCAGCATTTGCTATTGATAAAGTGATAGCCGAAGACAGTTTATCTGACCTGGCCCAGATGGTTAAACAAGTTCAGAACGTTGATGCTCTGGAATCAAATCGCTCCACTGTGCTTATTGTTGAAGATGATCCGGACATTGCTGAACTTGCTAAGCGAATTTTAAAGCAAAACTATTACATCGAACACGCAGCCACAGGTAAAGCAGCGCTTGAAACATACGACTCCCGCAATTTTGACATTGTTTTGTTGGATGTTCAGCTGCCAGAATTGAGTGGTGCTGAAGTGTTGGAGCAGATAATGCACAAAAATCCATCGCAAGCAGTAGTGATAATGACTGCACATGGGGGAACGGATTTAGCGGAACAATTAATGGTGAATGGCGCGGTAGATTTTATATCTAAACCGTTCAAGGCAGAACAATTGCGAAAGGTAGTTTCCATCGCAGCTCACCGGGAAAATTACCTTATCAGCAACGCCCAATTTGCTGAAAAAGTTCAAATAATTCAGCGGCGTGAAGAACAATACCGACAGCTATCTGAGACTCATACCCGCCTACTTGATCACTTATCAACTGTTGTTATGGAGCTTGATTTGGATGGAAAAATACTCTTTACCAATCAAGCATGGACAAGACTAACAGGTTTTCTGGATGAAGAAACCAGAGGAAAGTTTTTGGGTCCTTTTGCATTTGGTAAAACAGCCAGAACCAGCAACCTTATTTCTTATCATATTCAAAATATTATTGAAGGCAAAGCCCGCTTTCAGGAATTAGAAATACAGTTGCAACACAAAACCAAAGAGCCGATATGGGTAGAGGTCATCTTCAATGACATTACTAAGAACGATGAAGTTGTGGGAATTACTGCGACAATTGATAATATTGATGATCGCAAGAAAGCAGAGGTAAAACTCAATCACCTCGCATCTCACGATACATTGACTAACCTCTATAACCGCCATTATTTTGATGAAAAACTCAAAAAGTTGGCTCAGTCATCTTTGCAGGAAGGGACTGTCCACGCTCTGTTGTATTTGGATCTTGATCGCTTCAAAGTGATTAATGATACCCAAGGTCATCACCAAGGCGACAAGATATTAAAAGAAGTTGCTTCAAATATTGCTGGCATGAAACGAGGTTCAGACATTATCTGCCGTATCGGTGGTGATGAATTTGCGCTATTACTGCCTCACACAGATATAGAAAATGCCACACGTATTGCACAGAACATTTGTGACGCCTTGCAAAAGGGGCACTATCAATTTGATGACCGCATTTACAGAATTAGCGGAAGCATCGGTATTGCTGAAATTAATGGTTGCGAGCCTCAGCCTGAAATTTACCTGCAGCAAGCTGATATCGCCTTGTACGTGGCCAAAAAACGAGGCCGTAATCTGGTCCACGCTTTTACTAAAGACGATAAAGAAAGCGAGGATTTTAGAGTCTCCGTTCATTGGGTTCACACACTACAACGAGCGATTATTAACGACCAGTTAATCCTGCACTTTCAACCGGTGATCCACTCTGAATCCAGAAAAATTGCTTACTTCGAAGCCTTGGTCAGACTCGAAATAGACGGAAAAGTCATCATGCCAGGTGAATTTATTCCTTCTCTCGAACGTGCAGAAGATATTAATTTGCTCGATCATCAGGTTATTTCAAAAGCGCTCTATATGATGAGTGTGCATAAAACCTTGAGCAAAGTAGCCATAAACCTCTCCGCGCAGGCGTTTAGTGACGAACGGTTATTGCCACTTATTAAAGAAAAATTGTCTCAATATAACGTCAAACCTCAGCAAATTATTTTCGAAGTAACAGAAAGCGCCAGCTTGACCAACCTCTCTGCCACACAACAAATGATCAATCAGTTAATGGATTTAGGTTGTGAATTCTCAATCGACGACTTCGGAACAGGCTTCAGCACTTTTAGTTACCTGAAACAGCTACCAGCAACTAGTGTAAAAGTTGATGGTTCCTTTGTTAAAGATATGGTTAGAAATCCTATCGATAAGGCCTTGGTAAGAGCAATTTGTGAAGTCGCCAGAGCACTGAATAAAACCACTGTAGCGGAATTCGTTGAAGATGAAGCAACCCTGCTTGAGCTGCAAAAATTAGGCGTTGATTATCTACAGGGTTATCACATTAGCCGCCCACAAAACATACAAGACTTAGAACGAGCCTTTGCGCCTTCTCTTTTTGAAAAAGTGTAAAAAACCCTGACAAAACAACCTCATACGTTAAGAATTGTTTACAACAAGCCAAAAATATTTTTTAACTGGTCGGACTTTTATTGATTAATATCTGTTCAATCGGTCACTATTTGTGTACATTAGCGCCCGCTTAAAACTAAGTAGTATTCCAATAAGAGTTGTTTGGGGGGGTTATAAGATGTCTGTGGCTAGTCCTATATGTGATATGCAGTTTGACATGGACAAGTTTTCGTACGCTGATTTGATTGTAGATTATCTAGAGCAAATTGGGGTCGAGTATGTATTTGGTGTGCCAGGAGGCGCGATAGAACCATTTTACAATGCACTTCATCGCAGCGAACAGCGCGGTGGTTTGAAATCAATAGTAACCAGACATGAGTCGGGTGCAGCTTTCATGGCTGATGGTTACGCAAGAGAAACTGAAAAAATTGGCGTTTGTTGTTCCACAACCGGACCGGGAACCACAAATCTAATAACAGGCGTTGCCTCTGCTTACGCAGATAATGTGCCTATGTTGGTCATAACAGCGCAGACACCTCTGCCAAAATTTGGCCGCAAGGCATTACAGGACTCATCCTGCGCCGCCATAGATACAGTGAGTATGTTCAATCACTGTACCAAGCATAGTACGCTCGTGAGCCATCATGAACAGCTTGAAACTAAACTGGTTTCAGCCTTAATGACAGCCAGAACTGAGCCTGCTGGCCCCGTGCATATCAGTATCCCATCTGATGTATTGCGGACCATGGCAACAAGCAAACCAGCGGTGACAAAACATTCGCTGGGTAGTCGCCACACCTTGACCGATCAAGGTGCCATTGACCAATTGGTTATCGAGCTAAAAAGTGTCGACCGAGTCGCGTTATATATAGGTGATGGCTGCAAGGACGCGTCGGTAGAGATCATGCGCTTTGCTGAACAGATTAATGCACCGTTCGTTACTGGCCCGATGGGAAAGCGCTGGGTGGATGAAACCCACCCATTGTATCGTGGTGTGTATGGATTTGCCGGGCATGAAAGTGCCAGACATCTTCTGGAAGATAAGCAAGGTGAACTTGATCTGGTCATCGCCACAGGTGCAGCCTTGGGCGAACTAGGTACCCGAGGATGGTCAGATGAATTGATGAATGAAAAACTCATTCATATTGATTCCAGAGTGGAACACTTTACCCGTTCGCATATGGCTAAGCTTCATGTTTGCGGGCATTTGCCAACCATATTTCGCATTTTGAATGACAAAATGCATCGTGCGCAGCGCTACTGGAACAAAGAATGGGCCGGTATGCCGCAACCAACAGGTGTCAATGTAAATGGATGCAGAACATCCTTGTTTGACGAGCATCTATGCAGAGATGAAACCTGTGTTGAGCCAATCAAACCGCAAAAACTGTTTACTCATCTAAGCCTTGAATTACCCATTGATACCAGAATGTTCCTCGACGCAGGCAACGCCTGGGCCTGGGGAATACAATACTATCAACGACCTGAGCATGATGGAAAATTCCATATTGCCATGGGACTGGGCGCAATGGCCTGGGCGATAGGCGCAGTCATAGGTTCTGCTGCAGCATCCCGCGGAAAGCAACCCCATGTGTGCGTTACCGGAGATGGCAGTTACTTGATGAGTGCTCAGGAACTCACTGTTGCTAAACAAATGGAACTACCTGTTGTTTACATGGTGTTGAATGACAGCGTGTTGGGCATGGTGATGCATGGACAACGAATGGGTGGTGCGGCAGAAGTTGGATTTGAACTGGGCCAGGTCGACTTCGCTATGATGGCTCAGTCTGTCGGTGTTGAAGGGATTGTTATTAACAACATGGAAGATATGAAGCGTGTCGATTTGGCACGACTTTTTTCCAAAAAAGGCCCCACACTTCTCGATATCCGAATAGATAAAGAGGAAATTCCTCCTATGGGAGATCGGGTGAAAGGGATCTCAATTAACGGGGAATCTGCCACACCGGGTGGTTAGTTCAATCTAGGGGTCTAGGTTTTGGGCCCCTATATTCAATATCTTTACACTTCATTGGTAGAAATTCTGCTCGCTTGTTTTGGTTATCTCTAAAACAGGCTATCGCACCACTTAACACTGCTGCGGCTTTAATTCTGGCAGCTTCTTCGCCACTGAAACCGTGATCTAGAAACATCGCATTTGCATATCCACCAGAATTCACTGCTAATCCAAATTTGGATTGTAGATAGTCACTTAACTGAAGTGCAAAGGCTAGGTGCTCGCCTACGTCGATTGAAAGTTGTTTTCTAAGAGACTCATAGATAGCAATTCTCTCGTCATCTTTATCCACCGGACGAGCAAATCCATTTATCATTGGTTTGCCGTTCCTTCTATTGCAGTGAGCGAGGCTCTGTTCAAAGGATTGATTGCCTTGATATTTCGATTTTATCTCCGAGAGTTGCTCAATGCCAATCTGAGAAGTATAACTCCCCCCATAAGCTCTAGAATCAGCGGCTAAAATAGCGGCTGCCGATGCAGCAGTGGGGCTTACTCCGTTAGTCGCTAGCAACGCAGCAATTTGATTACACCATATTCTGGAATCTGGATAACTTAGTCCTATAAAATTTCCTTCCAACCAATCTGAAAACGACTTTTCAACAAGTCTGCCTGTCGCATTAAGTACGATAATTTGCATGTAAGATTTTTTACCAATCAAATCATCTTTCATGGAATAACCTTGGAAAAACACATCTTCCCCACCGCGCCATACGCCTACACCACTTGTAATTCGATTGCGCTTGTTATCCCAAAATTGAGTGTTATTTGGATTGATTTTCATAATCGTAATATTCATCAGTCAAGAAAGGTAAAGACGTGATCGGCTTATGAGTCTGCTCCAAGCCATGCGCCAACAGACCTGGTGCCATTAATAATTGGTATAGACACCCTGCTTCTCTTGGAGGAATGTTTAAATCGAGAAAAATTGCAGCAGCCATTCCTACACGGTTTATTCCCATATTGATTGGAGTTAAGGCGTCACTCAAACCCAGTGCCCAGCTTAAAAAATACCTGTCGCTACTCAGGTTATTAAGGTTAGTAGCCAATGAAAGCACGAGCGGGTCTGGTGCGCCAAACGCAGAGCTAAACCCCGGTGCAATATTGCTATCTCCTACACACTTAACATATGCACCGCACAATTTGATACCAGCACGCTCTGCAACTTCACCCGCATTTTTTGAAATGTAGCCCATCGCAGATTCGACTTCTATGGAGCCATCTGAACTGCCAGAAAGCCCAAGCAATCCAAGCGGCAAAATATGTCCAGCTCGTGTTTTAGATACACCAGCGATCATAGTTGAACGGGTAGCTGGGTGACGTGGGCCAGGATTACATAATGCTACGGCAAGTTTATCCAATAAATGGCTATCCTCACTGCTCGGCAACTCACCACAAAGCAATAAAAAAATGACATCAACAAAGCTTTTATTTCTTAACAACTGTTCTAAATCGTAGCCATATATGCGCTGAGATTCTGTCACATAAGGATTGCTTGCCGAGGGAACTTCTTCGGTAATAAAGGTGCTTACCTTTTCGGAAAATACAAAGTTTTTATCATCTTGTTGTTTCATAAATTAAAACTTGTAAGCAATTTCACCGTAAACATTTCTGCCAGGCAAAGGAAGGTCATGAGGTATATTAACGGAAGCGCCATTGTTCGGTGTTGGTTCTCGGGCATCTTCATCGAAAAGATTTCTGACGGAAAAGCCTGCCTTCCATTTATCATTTGGGCTATGCCAGTTTAGCGTTAAATTAACCAAGCTGAAGTCGTCAATTTTACTTCGTAAGTCTGACGAAGACCGAGAGCGGTTCGCCACATGATTAAGGTTTATGTTTAAATGAATAAAATCAGTTAAGTCATAGTCAGCAGCTAAATAGAGCTGCCATTCTGGAACCTGGGCAACTCTTTCATCCGTTTGATCATTTTTACTATTTTGAATGGAGTAATTACCAGAAATATTAAACTTTTCTGTTGCTGTCCATTTAAACTCAAACTCCAAACCGTACCCAACGTTCTGACCAGTATTTTTAGCAACTGTTGCCGTTAAACTTTCATCTGGTACAAACAAGATGATGTCTTTCCATTCGTAATGGAACAGACTTATTACAGCTTGTACTTCAGATACAACTCTGTAATCCCAAGCAAGTTCAGTTGTAGCAATTTTTTCGGGAGACAGATTTGGGTTACCAAGGGCTGCGGGATTATTAATATTAAATAAATTAGCAAACGAAGGCGCTCTGAAAGCCCGACCATGAAGCAATTTCATGGTGGAATTTAAAGAATTCGCCCAGACTAATGCAACTCTGGGGTTAGTAGTGGAGCCAAAATCGTTGTAATCATCATGTCTTACACCCGCCGTAATTTCCCAATCATTAGACAACTGCCATATATCCTGAGCATAAACAAAGTAACTCTCTCTTGAACGTTCAGGTAAAAATACAAAAGGTGTGTCCGAAACATCTACTACTGGACTTCCTGGTGTGAGGAATTCCCCATTAGGACCTAGTGCAAAATTTTTGCTTTCCTGAACCTTGTAAACTTCGCTGAAATTATAACCTGCACCGATGCGAATATCATGAGACTGAAATACATCATAGCTGTATACAGCAGATGACTTGTAATGACGCTCAAAAACTTCGGGGTTACCGATTACGCCGTCTGGAAAAGGCGCTCCAAAACCAATATCGGCTCCCGCTGGAAATAAAATGAGATCGCTCTTGTATTCTTGAGTTGAGCTAAAATAGCTTGCTTGGAATTGTAATCCTGTATCTTCCCTCAAATTCGGAACTTGATAACTTATGTCCGCATTAACGCGAGTACTTGCACCTATTGTGCTTGGGCTTAACGCTTCAACAATACCCGCTCCGGTGCCAACTTCGCGTTCCTGCAGCCCAGCCCTAAACACTATGTTATCGGACTTGACTTCAATTCTGAGGTCATGCTGCTCTCTAAAATTCACCATCGGACCAGGCGCTAATGAAGCTGAAGTTCCAAATATGCCATCCAATCTTGTTTGCGCATCTTCTTGAATCAACTCATTGTGTCCATCAGTTTTACGATACTCGTAAATTGCTGACGCACTAACCCCTTCAAATTGTCCTGTCGTAGAAAACCACGCATCTTTCGTATTGAAGCTTCCAACTCTAGCCCCAATTTCAGTTCCTTCGAGTTCGCCTGAGCCTTTCGTAATAATATTTATGATGCCAGAAAATGCATCAGCACCATAAATTGCTGAACCTGGACCTCGAATAATTTCTATTCTTGATATCCCGTCTACCGGCATTCCCCCCCAAGTTTGCCCGCGGTTCCCAACAAATATATTTGTAACTGGGATACCGTTTATTAACATTAAAACTTGTGGATTAAATCGCGTAAAAACACCGCGGAAAACATATATTGGCGAGTTACTACTTGAACGTCTCGTGACATGAAGTCCTGGTACTGTTTCAAGTATCTCATCAAGGTCCGTCGCCCCCATATTCTGAATTTGTTGAGAGGTTATAACTGACGCAATTGCGGGGACTTTGCTTATCGACTTTTTACTTCCCGTCGCAATACTGACAAAATCTTCACTTCCATAAAAGTCACCGAATTCATCATCTTCTTCACCAAATTCATCTTCTGCATATGCCTGGTGAAAGCTTGCCAAACAGACTATAAAAACCAATAGTAATTTTCTCATATCTTTTCCTGAGGTAATTTTCCAAGAAATACAAACTTACCGAGTAAAAAACTTATCACTAATTTAACCAAGTATTTGAGTATAAACAACTTTTCTTAGTACTGCTGAGTTACTTCATAGGTAACTTCAGGGTAAAACATGATCCGATACCTTCTGAACTGGTCACCTGCAAGTGTCCTTTCATCAACTCACAAAATTGTTGGGAGATCGCTAAGCCTAGTCCGGTTCCACCAAACTTACGGGTATCACTACCGTCAACCTGTTGAAACTTTTGAAAAATCCGTTCCAGTTGCCGTTCAGGGATACCAATTCCATTGTCTCTCACTTCGAAATATATGTCGTTATTCTCCACAAAAACACGCACCACAATTTCTCCGTCTTGAGTAAATTTGCATGCGTTACTGACCAAATTAATCAGGATTTGTAAAACTTTTTGTGGATCAAGATGAAGTTCAGGGTTTCCACACAATACTTGCAGGGAAAAGGAGTTATTATTTTGTGGTGCCAATGGTGCTGTTACTTCTTCAAGTTCAGTCAGCACTTCCTGGAGATGAAAGGTTTTCAGTTTGACATCCATTCTGCCTGCTTCAATTTTCGACAAATCCAGGATACTGTTGATGAGGTTAAATAACCTCTCAGCGTTTCGGGTTACACGCTCCAAATCTGCGAGAATGTCGTATAATCCCTCGTTTTCGGCTTCTTCCTTAACAAGCTCCACGTAACCGATAATTGACTGTATGGGAGAGCGCAGTTCGTGCGTGACATTTGCCAGAAATTCAGATTTATAGCGATTAGATGTCAGCGCGGCATCTCTTGCGACAACTAGCTCCTGCGTACGTATATTAACTTCAGCTTCCAGTTGGTCACGATGGCTACGCAGTTTTTCATCCTGATCATCAAGAGTCTTCATCATGCTGTTAAATGATTCAGCCATCATATTCACTTCAGTTGAACCTTGTACATCAGCGACTTTGTGCTCGCCAGTTCGATGGTTGTGATACATGACTTCAGAGAGTGATTGTAGCGGAGTCAAAAGTCGTCTGAGCACTATAGACACTATAAGAGGAAGACCAAAAATCGCGACCAATCCTGCGATTGATATAGTGATAAACAAGTCTTGATTAATATCATTTAAGCTTTGTTTGCTGAAGGAAATAATGGCGAAGCCCAGGTACTGCTCAGTTGCTTCATAGAGATCCAGTTCGCCTTCATCATCTGCATTGCCGGTTAGTACTACTTGAGATGCAATGTGCCAGAAATCTTCACTTTCGCTTGTCAGCATTTCCTCACTAACTTTGGACCAGTCAACTTGTGAAAAGTACTGTCTTCCTTGTTCATCCCCTTTCCAATCAAGGATTTCGCCTTGCCCGGTTACCAGACCGGCACCAACTACATCAGGAAAAGATCGTACTTGCTGCAAAGCACTTTCAGCATTTTCGACACTTTCTGTCAGTAGTGCCAGGGTTGATTGTTGCGCTAAGACTCGCGTTGTTTCCTGTGCATTACTGACGATAAGCTCACTTGCACCTTTCTGCGTTAACCAGATAACACCGATGCTGAACACCAACAAGAGCACAAAAATACTCACAAAAAGATAAGTCAGCAACTGGCGTCTGATACTCTGCCCATGGGAGTTTACTGGTTGAGGCTTGAGGAATTGCTGAGAATGCTGTCTGTCGATCATTTACTATTGTGGAAACGTCAAATGGAATTGATCTTTCTGACGACTTTTATAATCAAAGCCTAGATGGGCGGCGGTACGTAAATTTACAGCCAGTTTCATATCTTGAAGTGGTAACACGCCTTTTTTCTCTTTAGTGTTAAACATGGATTCAACCATGTTAGCTAGCTGTGTTCCCAGTGCTCGGTGATCTGGGAACATTGAAAAAAGCGCTCCCCTTTTGGCATGAGCGGGCTTGCTGGAAAACAATACAACATTTTGTTCCCAGCTTTTTTCAAGCAGTGTGGGTAAAATAACTTGTTCGTTTGCCGTTACCGGATCAAGTGGCAGCCACACAGCTTCCGTCCTGAAATCTATGCTGGCCAATAACCTGTCATATTCTTCAACAGCAGTTTTAACATCAGATACCTGAACTTTGTTCAAATCCAATCCAGAGCTGATAATTTGAGAATCTGCCAGTTGAATAAGCCATTCGCTGTTTTTGCTATACACCACATGAACTCGTTTGATATTAGGTGCCAGTTGCTGCAATGCATCGAACAAAATCTTGGGATCTGCCAATAGACTAATGCCTGAAATACCATTTGGTTTAATGGGTAAAGCGCCAATCACCACCGGCGTATCGTTTTCTACTTCCTTGGCGATCTTATAACCTCGTTTGCCGAGTGCAATCAACATTTCAGGTGCTTGACCGTCTACCCAGGATACAAGCTCGTCCAATGACTCAGACTTAGCAATCGAACGCAGAACAATATCACCATTAAATTGGTTTTCTATGCCTTCTATAATTTCGCTAAATATTTGGCTGTAGGGTGCGGGGACTTTCGGATACAAAACGAGCATTGCCGCAGACACGCTGCTTGTGGTAAGCAGACAAAAATGCGCAACTAGTAACATAATTAGTTTTCGCACCGACATTAAGGTTGCTTCTCCCTTTTGTGTTCAGGCAGATGAGTTAAGCCAAAAAACTATACCTGAATTGCTTAACTAAATATATCAATTAGTTACAACTATTCAGTACAAAATCAAAATGACGTGTAAGCATGAGTCGTTCCAGGTGCATTGGGAGCAGAATTAATCAATATCTTCCAGTGGCCAGATGGCGATATAGTCCTCAAAGTGTGTCAGGTCGACATCGTGATCAAATACTGTTTTACCTCTGACTGACATGCCAACCTTGTGCATCGCTGCTTTTTTACCCTTGTTGAGTAATGGATGCCATGAAGGTAATCCTCTGCCCTCATGCAGTCTTCTGTAACTGCAGCTTGGCGGCATAAAAAAGATATCTGTCAGATTATCTTTTGTGAGTTTGACGCAATCTGGAACAAGTTCACTGCGCTCAGCATAGCGAGTACAACTGCACGTTTTGGTGTTCAGCAATGTGCAGACAATATTGGTAAAATGGATTTTTTCACCTGCCTCAATCTTATCTGTTGGAGCAGCCTCTTCCGCACTGTCGTCATCAATAAATTTATGCAGACAACATTTTGCACAACCATCACAGACGGACTCCCACTCCTTTTCCGTCATTTCTTCAAGGCTTTTGGTTTCCCAAAATTTGTCAGTCATGTTTCTTCTCTAGTCGGTAATCGATCCAGTTTAAACAACAGTGGAACAAATACGTAAATAATGCTCCATCTTTGCCTCCACTTTATCACCAATCAATAATGGTCCCACACCTTTCGGTGTGCCTGTCATCACGATATCTCCGGGCAACAAAGTAAAACTTTGACTTATTTCCACAAGCAGCTTGGTGACATTGTTCAACATAAGCCGGGTATTACCTTGCTGACGAAGCTCACCATTAATCGACAAACTAAAAGCCAGGTTTTCCCCGTCGATGATTTGTTCCCTAGCCACAAAGTCGGACATCGGACAGCTATAGTCAAACGACTTAGCTCGCTCCCATGGCAAGCCCATCTCTTTTAATCTGTTCTGCACGTCCCGCAGAGTCAGATCAAGCCCTAGTCCGTAACCCCAGATCGCAGGAAAAATGTCTGATTCGCTGGCTTTAGTTAATGGTGATTTTATCAATATTGCGATTTCCAGCTCGTTATGGCATTCACCCTGTCCGGCTACGATTGAAATCGGCTCAGCAAAAGAACATAACGCGGTAGCGGGCTTGATAAAAAGCAGAGGTTCATCGGGCACTGCATTATTCAGCTCCTCGATATGGTCGGCATAATTTCGACCTACACACACAATTTTACCCAATGGCAGACCAATAGCATTACTTTTGGTGTCCCGATGAATATACATACACTAAGCTCCGTCTTTAATTTTTTCAGACAAATAGCTGACTGCAGCACCAAAATAGGTGGAACGATTCCACTTCATCAAAGTATGGAAATTTTGGTATACAAGGTAAATTCTGCCGTTTTCGTCGTCTGGCATAATCAAGGATGCCGAGATATCCACGGATGGTAAATCTGCCCCGTTAAAGCGGCGTATACCCAGCGCCTGCCACTCGGAAAGCGTCTTCATTTTATTCTTCTGTAAACCCGCTAAGGATGCATTAAACCCCTCTGGCAATCTAACCTGACGCCCCCATGTGAGCTCATCGTCCCAGCCCTCCGATTTAAGGTAGTTGGCAATGGAAGCGAACACGTCGGCCTGATTATTCCAGATATCCTTTTTACCATCACCATCGAAGTCGACAGCATAGTTTAAAAAGGAACTGGGCATAAATTGGCTTTGCCCCATTGCGCCCGCCCATGAACCCAAAAACTTGTCTTTATCTATATGTCCTTCGGACAAGATGGTTAAGGCTGCAAACAACTCTTTTTTAAACAATGTCTCTCGTCTGCCTTCATAGGCCAAAGTAGTAAGCGCCGATATCACCGGGAACTTGCCCTGAATTTTCCCAAAATTACTTTCATTCCCCCACAAGGCAATGATAAACCTGGGCTGCACACCGAACTGCTGAGCCACTTGATTCAACAAAGTTTGATTTTCAACAAAATGAGAGCGGGCCTGTGCAACTTTCCAGTCAGGCACACGGGTTCGAATGTATGTATCTAACGTGAGTTTCGTTTCCGGTTGATTTTTATCCGCTTTGACGGCCCGTTTATGAAATGTCACCTTATCAAAAGCGAGTTCGATAATTTCCTGGCTGAAACCCTTTTCGTGGGCTTCCAATTTTAACTCAGACACATACTCATCAAAAGTCGGTTTAGCCGTGGTCATAAGAGGAGTAAAAGCGAGACAGAGCAATAGATGTCTAAACATAGAAATACCTGTAAGAATGCGCAGATTAAGAAGATTTTGTTTGACGTAAATGGGTTTTAAGTAAGTTTTCCTGAGGAGGTGGGATCTGCAGATAAAACCCCTTTTCATTCAATTCTGATTTCAATTTTTCGATATCGACCTGTGCCAGTTTATTTCGCTTTTGCAGGGGGAACAACATGACAAAGATTGCGTTCCCAAAGGTATCCATCAAGGCTTTAGGCACAGAAGAAAAGTCATCACGCTTAGGCACATAGAGATAGGTTTCTGCTTTTTTTGAGCTTTTATATACGGCCACCAACATGTTATTTTTTGCTCTCCAATTTTACACCAGTAAGTTCTTCGATACCTTTTTGCAGCAAAGGTTTCCGCCATCCGCTCAATAAATCTGGAGTCAGACCCATTTCACGGGTTTCGTCCAGGTCAAACCACAACCATTTCAACAACTGGTTAATTTGTTTTTTGGAGCCGATAATTTCCACAGGGATATTCTGTTGTTCCGACACTTGCAAACACAAGGTCCGAATTGATGCCGCTAATTTTTTATAGTCAGGGAACTCATTCAATCGTTCCACAGCAGGTGGATAAAGCTCAGGGGGAACATCAGCAGATGCATCTACGAGTGACAAAAGCGCAGAACCATGGATTCTGGCTTCCTGAGGCGTCATTCCATCCAGGTTAAATAGAGCACCTTTATTCTGAGGGCGTTTTTTGGCAATTGCCAACAGGTTTGACTCCCGGACAACAAAATTGAGCGCCATATCACGCTCCCTTGCTTGTTCTATTCGCCATTTAGCCAGCTCTTTCAACAAATACAAAGAACGGCCATGAGTTTGCCAGTTATTTTTGACTCCCAGATAGGCTAGTTCAGAGGGTAATTTAGTCTGTTTCTTTTTACCCAACTGGTGCATCTCTGCATACACCCACTCGAGTCTGTCAGCTTCGACAATTTCCCGATGGAGTTGAGGGTAAAGTTGCAGCAAATAAAGTACGTCATTAGCAGCGTACTGACACTGTTCAGGACTGAGTGGCCTTGCCGTCCAATCCGTCCGGGATTCTCCTTTGTCCAGCTTGACTCCCAGCATCAGCTCCACCAGATTCGCGTAACCAAGTGTTGCCCCTTTGTTTAGCAGGCAAGCGGCAAATTGAGTGTCAAACAATGGACGCGGAACAACCTTCAGACTATGCCAGAAGGTCTCTAAATCTTCCGAGCAAGAATGCAGAACTTTAACGACAGATTCATTTTCCATCAGTGCAACTAGTGGCGCAAAATCGTCAATTTTCTGCGGATCTACCAGCACCAGAGACTGACCATCATACAGTTGAATCAACCCTAGAATCGGATACAAGGTTCTGGTGCGTACAAATTCCGTATCCACCGCAATGGCAGATGTCTGGCTAGCTTGCTCACAAAACGCCTTTAGAGCCCTATCGTCTGTAATTAAATCAAATTGCATAATTCTTCTTATTTGCCGAGATTAAAAAAGCCGGCTGATGCCGGCTCTTATCAGTTTCGTAATTCCTTTCGAAGGATCTTTCCAACATTAGATTTTGGCAACTCTTCTCTGAATTCCACCATTTTAGGAACTTTATACCCAGTTAAATGTAAACGACAATGCTCGATCAGGCCTTTTTCAGTCAAGTCTTCCGTTTTCCGCACAGCAAACAGCTTCACTACTTCACCGGACACATCGTGTGGAACCCCGACCGCAGCAACCTCCACAATATCCTCGTGCATAGCCGCTACTTCTTCCACTTCATTTGGAAACACATTGAAACCAGAAACCAGGATCATATCCTTTTTACGGTCAACAATGTAGAAATATCCCTGCTCATCGACTCTGGCTATGTCACCAGTAGCAAGCCAACCGTCATGCATGATCTCAGCTGTTGCTTCAGGTCGATTCAGATACCCCTTCATTACCTGAGGACCTTTTACATACATTTCGCCTGTTTCACCTGCTGGTACTTCGTTACCATCGTCGTCGCACAACTTCACATCAGTGGACGGTAAAGGCATCCCGATAGAGCCTTTGTATTCTTTGATCGTTGGAGGGTTTACTGTCACTACCGGGCTGCATTCTGTCAAACCATACCCTTCCAGTAGCACTTTCCCGGTAACCTGTTGCCAGCGTTCAGCTACAGGACGTTGAACCGCCATTCCACCACCGAGTCCAAATTTGAATTTTTTGAAGTCCAGTTCGTTGAAACCTGGTGTATTTAATAATCCATTAAAAAGTGTATTTACGCCGGTGATAACTGTGAAGGGATGTTCTGACAGTTCTTTTACAAAGCCCGCCATATCTCTGGGGTTGGTAATCAATAAACTTGGGCATCCAAATTTAACAAAGGTCAGGCAATTACCTTGCAATGCAAAAATATGATAAAGCGGCAAGGCTGTTACCACTAACTCCTTTCCGGGCTCGATAACTGTTTCCAGAGTACCTGATACCTGCTCAAGGTTTGACACCATGTTCCGATGCGTTAGCACAGCACCTTTGGATACCCCTGTGGTACCACCGGTATATTGTAAAAATGCTGTATCGTCACCAGAAACGTCTGGTTTAGTATAGGTCATTGAAGAACCACTTCGTACAGCATCCATAAACTGCTCTGCCTTAGGCAAAGAATAATCCGGTACCATTTTCTTAATGTGTTTTACCGCGAAATTCATTAGCCAACGTTTTGGCGCAGGCAACATATCGGCAATTTGAGTCAGCAACACACGCTCAACACCAGTCTCACCAATTACTTCACTCAGAGTACAGGCAAAATTCTCGACTATGACAATAGCTTTTACGCCAGCATCGTTGAGTTGATGCTTGAGTTCTCTCGCCGTGTAGAGTGGATTGACGTTCACTACCACCATACCAGCACGCAATATCCCAAACAACGCGACCGGATATTGTATTAGATTAGGCATCATGATCGCGACAGGATCGCCTTTTTTCATTCCAGAGTTTTGCAAGTTCGCTGCAAATTGACGAGATAATTCATCAAGTTCTTTAAATGTAATACTATGCCCCATATTGATAAAGGCAGTATTGTCAGCGTAGGTTGAAACGGATTGCTCAAAGATATCAACAACAGAAGAATAACGGTCAGGATCAATTTCTGGAGCAACACTAGGGTGATATTGCTCAAGCCAGATTTTTTCCACATGGCCTCCAGGGCATATTTATTATTGTAATGATTTTATATTCACCTTCATTTCATTTGAATGCAGGCTTTCATACAATATTAACCAAAGCTGTTTAGGAGTAAAACATTTGTTTAACATTTCGTTTTATTAACGCCCCTGAACTTGCTCCTCCTCCTGACCATTTGCTTTCAAAAAGCAGATGATTTGCTGAGCAACATCTGACGCTTGATCCATGTGTAAATGGTGACCACCGGGGCATTCCACAATTTTCAAATCTTTTACCCAGGCTTCTCTTTCCTGCATTTTTTCCCGCATCATGGTGTACCCCCCCTCGCCTTTTATCGCCAGCGTTGGGCAACTGATATTCTGCATGAAGGAATAAGCCTGATCATCGGTCACCCGCAGAGAAGAAATGGTTCGTAACCTACGATCGGTACGATAACGAAGCTCACCATCCTGTTCAAAAACATTTCTGTTCACCAGTAATTCAGCTGCCTCAAGGCTCAGGGCTCCAGCCTTTGCACGGGCTTTAATAACAGCGTCAATACTGTCCGGATGTTTGGCCTCACGTGCTTGCACAGATAAACGGCTTTCGATGGATTCACGTAATTGTGCTGGGCTGCTTTCTGCGGTTTTGGTCAGTGGTCCAAATGATTCAATAGAAATATAGTGCGAAATTTTCTCGGGAAAACTGCTGACATACAATGATCCAACTATACCGCCCATGGAATGCCCCAGCAGTATAAACTTTTCCCATCCTTGGGATACAACCAACTCATGTAAGTCGTGAACAAAATCCATCTGGTGATAATGCGCATCTTTACTTCTGTGCTGAGAAGAACCATGTCCGGCAAAGTCTATCGCGACCAGATGATAGTCTCGCAAATGCTGAGAAAGGGGAATAAAACTGGCAGCATTATCGAGCCAGCCATGTAGGGCCAAAATCAATGGCTTACTATTGTCGCCCGAAGATAAACCAGTTAGCGTTAAATTAGGTAAAGAATATCGTACTTCATGCATTTTTCAGGGTTCTCAAACAGTAAAAAAGCGGCAAAAGGTTGCCGCTTTGATAACATCTTTTTGCCGCTTTAGGCAAATACTGTCCGTTTTTAAACAGACTATTTTTCCGGATTCAAGCTACCTTCTGACCTAGGTGGCCGTGAGGGTGAATTATTCGCAGGAGGACTTGAAGCCCCCCTTTTGTGCCCGTCTCTTATGATTACACGATGCCTGTAGTGTCCGCCATAGGGCCAACCATATCCATAGGGATGGTGGTAATAAGGCCATACATGCAGGGACGTAACATCTACCTGTTGGACGTTCCGCCAAAGGTGATAACCATCGGCTTTAAGTGTAGGAAAGACATAATTGTGTTCGCCTACCAAGCCTTCTTCAGTGCCTAATACTTTGCCGGTAAAGGTAATTGAGCGACCTTTTTCATATACCATAGGGTCTAAGAATCCATCCACGTATACGCGAAACCTGCCGGTACTGTTGTCAGTCACTAGAGGCTTTCCGTAAGCTCTCAGCGGGTAATGTACAAGTTCTATCAAGGTTGCATCTGGCAGGTTTTCTATTTCTGCAATTACTCCACCCCATCTGGCAATCTTGTCCCGCGAGTTATCAGGTGAAGCGGCGACTTGCTGGTAACCTATCAATTGGGTTTCGTCCGCTACCTCTATAGCGTCCGGTACCACAGCGCAACCGCTTAATACTATTACTGCGACAGCGAAAAGAGCTTTCAATTTCATAGAATGTCCAGATTTAAAAATCAACATCAGTACGTTACCACAATTATTGTTCCTGTTAACTGAATAAGACCTGAATTCCCCACAGAATGTTCCCGGCTTAGTTGAACTAAATGGAGACTAACGAATCCTTTTCAAGCATAGGTGTCAACACCCAGCATCTGCTGGATTTCCTGGCGTTTCTGTTCACTTGCCAGGCTTTGATAGGCATTAATTGCCTCTTTTGCACGGGTATTAGAACGCTCCTGAAATCCTTGATCCTGACGGAACTTTTCCGCCTGTTCAAAGGTTTCAGCTGAGGGTTGCCGAGAAACCACCTGAGTTGCAGGTAACTCAGTTGTCTGACGCTGTGCCTGTTGCTCACGCACCTCCGCTTGTTTTTGCGGCTCCCGTGATGCAGGTGTGATCGTGAGGGCATTTTGTGCTGCCACTAACGAAGATTCTACTTCCACCTATTCCCCTGATTGGTTGCTCATCAACCCCTCAGTACGGCAAAAATCGTTCCAACAATGTCAATAAGTAATTTAACCCCGACCAGGTAATTTTTTCCAGGTCACCTTGTCACGCAGATACACAGGTTCGACATCCTCTACATCCTTTGCTAGTCCTTGTTTGATCATTTGCTCGGCCAAAGACAACATAAATTCCGCACTAGGGAAACGTACTTCAATTTCTTTCTCCGGATAATCTTGCAGCGGCGCATAGGCCTCCCACCCGGTTCCCGCGACACTGTCTGTAATTTCGGGTAGCAAGGCTCTGGCTTGTTCAGGTGGCAAAACGGCTTCCTCACCCAGCAGCACAGCGATGCCATTTTCCAGTTTGTACTGGGCGAAATAAACCTCTTCCATCCGCGCATCAATAGCTACAGCCACAATCGAATCGTTAGCTGCTGTGCTCATAGCTTGTTGGGCCATCGCCGCCAGTGTAGATACTCCAACCACCTTTAGTCCAGTTCCCAGTGCCAGTCCCTGCAGCATGCCTGTTGCAATTCTGACACCGGTAAAACTTCCCGGACCGCGACCAAACCCCAGATAATCGAGTTCGCTGATAACTATTCCGGCCTCAGTCATGACTTCGTCAATCATGGGTAACAATCGCTGACTATGCTGTTGCGGGCAGATTTCAAAACGCGATGTAACTTTTCCATCGATGCTGAGCGCTACAGAACAGGCTTCAGTCGCCGTATCAATCACCAACAAATTCATGCTTGCTCCTTAAGGGGATTTATTTCTTTCAGAAAATTCAGGGCATCCTGCAAATTACGTGTACGCCGCATATTCGGCAAACTTGCCAGAAATGTCTTGGCATAATCCTTAGTAATGAGTCGGTTATCACAAATGACTAACACGCCTTTGTCCGATTCATCTCGAATTAGTCTGCCCGCACCCTGCTTTAATGATATTACCGCTTGTGGGATCTGAATCTGTGCAAAGGGGTTAGCCCCGCTTTTTCTGCAATCTTCTATACGTGCCTGCAATAAGGGGTCATCAGGGGAGGCAAAGGGTAATTTATCAATTAACACACAGATCAGGTCATCACCGCGCACATCAACACCTTCCCAGAAAGCACCAGTGCCTAATAATACCGCACTTTCATTGGCAATATATTCATCCAACAAAGCTCGTTTAGTCGTGGTTCCCTGCACCAATATGGGATTGTCGATACGATCTTCAAGTTCAGCCGCAACAATTCTCAGCATCGCATGACTGGTAAAGAGTAAAAAACACCGTCCTCTGGCAGCCTCAATCAACTTTTCGGCCACGTCCAGCAGCATTGCCTTCATGTCTCGACTGCTGGGCTCAGGCAGGTATCGGGGAACACACAACATCGCCTGGTTTGGGTAGTCAAAAGGACTATCCAAACCCAGAGTCTTGGCTTTTTGCAATCCCATTAATCGCTGAAAGTGATCAAAACCACCATCCACCATCAAGGTAGCCGAGGTAAACACCCAACCTCTTTCCGGCTCTTCCACAAACTGTGAAAATTTGTCTGCGATACTCAGAGGCGTCAGATGCATCACCAAATGACGTTGAGTAGTTTCATACCAGAGACTTACACCTTGCTGTGTGGTGTCTGTGAGGTTTTTCAATCGGGTTCTGGCAGTGGTTACGCGTTCAAAAATAGTTTCCATTTCCTTATCTCTGCCGAGATGGATTTTAACCACTTCATACAATACGTTCAGTGCGTCGCTGAGTTTACTAATTTCTACCTGTACTTCCTGACGATTCAGCATCCGTTGCCAATTGCCTTTTTCAGCCGTCTCTGGAAACAGCATTCTCAAGTCTGCTGCAATCAATCGACATTTTTCAGCGGCCTTATGCATCTGCTGAGCGTCTTTTAGAACAGTCCGATACAACACTTCAATATCTTTGGCCAGATCCTGAATTTGACGTGTTGACAGGGCTTCACCAAAGTATTCACTAGCAATATCCGGAATTTGATGGGCTTCATCAAAAACGATTAAATCGGCATCAGGAATAAGTTCGCCAAACCCCGTATCTTTTAGCGACATATCCGCGAAAAACAAATGGTGATTGACCACCACCAAATCAGCTTCGAGCGCTTCCCTGCGGGCTTTCACCAGATAGCAGTCTTCATAATCAGGACAATCCTTACCCAGGCAATTATCCAGGGTAGAAGTCACAAATGGCAGTACTCTGGCATCTTCAGCCAAGGTTTTTAATTCACCTATGTCTCCGGATTTAGTGCTGGTCGACCAACTGCGGACCTGTGACAGTTCATTCAAGGTTTGTTTTTCTAACAGGGTGCTGTTTCCACCATGCTGGCGGAGTCGGTGCAAGCACAGGTAATTTGCCCTCCCCTTAAGCAAAGCCGTTCTACTGTGGCTGCCAAGTGCTTTTTTCAATAATGGGAGATCACGATGAAACAATTGTTCCTGCAAATTTTTGGTACCGGTAGATATTATTGCTTTTTGCTTGCTTGCCAATGCCGGTGCCAGATACGCGAATGTTTTGCCGGTACCTGTGCCAGCTTCAACGATCAATGAATGCTTCTCTTCGATGGATTGCTCAACCGCCATCGCCATTTCAATCTGAGCTTCACGGGGAGAAAATCCATCAATCGCCTGGCAAATTTCACCATCGGCAGAAAACAATTCAGAAATATTGGACATGCTATTTTTTTGATGAAAATAAATTTGGCGTGATTATGCCAAAAATTACCCAGTAATAATTGGATTTTTGTTCTTACGACTCGAATGCTTATTTTTTGTGCGATCAGACTACTAAACTCTTGGCTTCTAAAACAAAATTCATCTAAGGTATGTCCCAAGCGCAAAAATTACCCGGACAGTATTTAGATAATTGCCTGGTTAAAAAAAGCCAAGCGATGACGATGGAAAAAGAATAATTCGCGTGCTTAGGAGCCTTATAAAGTGAAACACACAATAAGTTTAGGTGCACTTCTATTTGCCCTATGGGTCCTGCTATCAGGCCATTTAGAACCCCTTCTTCTTGGGTTTGGTGTCTTGTCTGTCATTTTCTCGCTTTACATAGCGAGGAGAATGGATGTGGTCGATCATGAGAGTCATCCGATCCATCTGACGTTCAAATTGCTGAAATTCTGGTTGGTGCTTGGCAAAAAGATTTTTCAGGCCAATATCGACGTCACACTGCGGATTTTAGGATTCAAAGCGGTTGAGCCCCAACTGATTAAACTCAAAATGGATCAAACCACCGATCTGGGCAAAGCCATGTATGCGAACTCCATCACACTCACTCCCGGGTCTGCAAGTATCCATATGGAAGAGGGTGAACTTTATGTTCACACTATCAGTCGACAAGGCGCGCAAGATTTGTTTGACGGCGACATTGCCGACATTATTCCTCATGACAAAACGTCGTCAGATACAGGTGCTAATCAATGAATCTTTTACTGGTTGCTGCATCACTGGCTATCATGACCACTATGGCGCTTGCACTTGCCAGGGCATTGCTTGGCCCAACCATTTTTGACCGTATACTTGCGGTAAACATGTTTGGAACAAAAGCTGTTTTGCTGGTGGCCGTATTTGCGTTTGTTTCTGGCCGCCCGGATGTTCTTGACATTGCCTTGCTTTATTCCTTATTGAATTTTGTCGGAGTAGTCGCGGCGTTACGTTTAGTGGAACGCGGCAAAGATTATGCTGACCATAAAAAACCGGAAATAAATAAAGATGGGAGCAATCCATGATCACCGATATTCTCACAGGTGTGTTTGTTTCTTTAGGTTGCACCCTTGGCTTGATTGGCGGCTTGGGCATGCACCGTTTAGATGATTTTTACGCCCGATTGCACGCTGTTGGTGTGACGGACACATTATGCAGTTTTTTCATTCTGTTTGGTCTCGCGTTGCAAACCGGATTATCTTTCGTAACGATAAAGCTGCTGCTGATTTTCCTCTTCCTGTTGTTTACCAGCCCAGCTGCCTCTTTTAGCCTGGCCAACAATGCCTGGCAATGGGGATTACGTCCTAAAGGTACGAATTCAGAACCCGTTTCGTCATTCAATAAGGATGCATCATGATTAGCCTGGTCATTGATATTGTATTGCTTTTGTTTTTGCTGATTATGGCAATATTCATTTTGCGGGTACATCAGCTCTTAGCCGTTGCCATGTTGTTTGGTCTCTACAGTTTGTTGGTAGCAGGTCTGTTTATGGTTCTGGATGCGCCAGATGTCGCCTTCACTGAAGCCGCTGTAGGAACCGGCATTGCCACAGTCCTGATGTTAGCAACGATTGCCTGTACTAAAGTCAGTCAGGAAAAAATTCAACGTAAAGTTGCCAAAACCCCCTTGTTTATCTGTCTGGTAGTCGGTGGTTTGCTGATGTATGGCACCCATAACATTGCCGATTTAGGTGACCCCGAAGCTCCACCTCACACCCAGGTTGCTAAGCGTTATATTGAGGATGGTCAAAAGGACACAGGTGTACCCAATCTTGTCACTGCAGTACTTGCAAGTTACCGGGGATTTGACACTCTGGGTGAAGTCACTGTTGTATTCACTGCTGGAATAGGCGTGTTACTTCTGCTTGTCCGGCCACAGAAAATCAGGATCAAGGGGGTGAAGAGTGCGCGATAATCTGATCCTCAGGGTAACCGCCCGCATTTTAATACCGATTATCATTTTGTTCGCTTTGTACGTGCAATTTCATGGAGATTACAGTCCTGGAGGAGGATTTCAGGCAGGGGTAATTTTCAGTTCAGCGATACTCCTGTATGCGCTGGCTTTTGGTCTGGATACAGCAGCCAAAGTAGTGCCTAACCAGGCACTTATCGCGACCGCCAGTTTGGGTGTTTTGCTATATGCAGGAACAGGCGTAGTGTCATTATTTTTTGGTGGTGAGTTCCTAAACTATAGCTTGCTGGCTGATGAGCCCACTACAGGTCAGCACATCGGAATTATCATCATAGAGCTTGGCGTTGGCCTGACTGTCGCCGCAATCATGCTCCTTATTTTCTTTACCTTCGCCAGGAGGATACTCAATTAATGACGGATTATATTCTTGGCCATATTAATTACTGGATCATCATTATTCTTATGATGGTCGGGCTTTACACCATGATGAGCAAACCCAACCTGATCAAAAAAATGGCTGGACTGAGCGTATTCCAGACAGGTGTAATTTTGCTCTATATCAGTTTTGGTAAGGTAACGGGTGGCACGGCACCAATTGTTGCTGAAGGATTCGATACATATTCCAATCCACTGCCTCAGGTACTGATGCTAACAGCCATCGTTGTTGGTGTCGCAACTACTGCACTGGGGTTTGCTCTGATTGTACGAATTCAGGAAGCCTACGGCAGTATTGAAGAAGATGAACTAGAAAAAATGGACGACGAAACATGATCCACGAGCAGTTAAGTGTTTTATTAGTTGTCATCCCACTCCTAGCCGCTCCCATAACGGCTATGTTTAACAAGCTATCCTGGTCCTGGCTAATTACGCTTTTGGTCTGTGCCAGCTGCTGCTTTTTCTCTGCCTGGCTGTTAATGGATGTTGCTAATGGTGAAATTATTCATTATGAGTTAGGCGGTTGGGCACCACCTTGGGGTATTGAATATCGAATTGATGCGCTCAATGCCTTGGTTGCTCTGATTGTTTGTATCATTGCACTTTGCACCACTATCTACTCCCGCAAAAGTGTGGAACAGGAAATTTTACCCTATCAACACGGTATGTTTTATGCCGCGTTTCAGTTGTGTTTTCTTGGGTTACTGGGGATTACGCTGACAGGCGATATCTTTAATGTGTTTGTATTTTTAGAGATATCTTCACTGGCTTCCTATGCACTAATTGCCATGGGTAAGAACCGTAAAGCACTGACCTCGTCCTTTCATTACCTGGTATTAGGTACGCTCGGGGCAACATTTTTCTTAATTGGTGTCGGCCTTGCTTATGCAGCAACTGGCACACTGAATATGGATGATTTAGCAGCGAAACTTCCATTAGTTGAAAACATCCAGATGGTTCACACCGCGTTCGCGCTGATTATTGTTGGATTGGCGCTAAAAGCGGCAATCTACCCTTTACATTTGTGGTTGCCCAATGCTTATAGCTACGCTCCAACTGTCATCAGTATATTTTTGTCAGCCACCGCGACTAAAGTGGCCATTTATGTACTAATACGCTGCCTGTTCAATGTGTTCTCTCTGGAGTACGTATTAACCACCTGGTTACCTCAAATCATGACCGTACTTGGGGCCGTTGCTATCTTGTATGGCTCGGTCAGAGCAATTGGTCAAACCGGTATGAAAAAAATGCTCGCCTATTCCAGTGTCGCTCAAATAGGCTACATGATCATGGGCATTGGGTTCCTCAGCCAACAGGGCCTGACCGCGAGCATAGTCCATTTGTTTAATCACGCGCTAATGAAAGGTGCGCTGTTCATGGCTGCTGGCTTGTATATTTACCGTGTAAATACGGCCACCTTTGAAAATCTTAAAGGCATGGGAAGGGAAATGCCCTATACCTTCTTCGCCATGTTGATAGCGGCACTGAGTCTTATTGGTGTTCCAGGCACAGTGGGCTTTGTGAGTAAATGGCAACTCATCAACGCCGCCTTGGAACAGCAACAGTGGGGTATGGTGGTCATTATCTTACTAGGCTCTTTATTGGCGATTGTTTATGTTTGGAAGTTAGTTGAAGTGCTGTATTTTCAAAGTGCAGAGAAAATAAGAGTGCAAGGTGTCGAGTCGGGTTCTGAAAGAATTGGGTCATCGCCTCTCGGCATGACCTCAGCAATGTGGATTTTGGCCTTGGCCTGTATTTACTTTGGATTTAATACGGAATTAACTCTTGGAACAGCGGGTACTGCCGTTGATCTGCTATTCAGTGCTGGAGGAACCAAGTAATGGAAACCAGCAGCCTGATAATATTCGCACTCTTATTGCCTTTGGTAGGTGCGTTGATCATTAGTCGGCTTGATAGCATGCCTAATGTCAGAGAAGTATTTACATTGCTCACTTCGACGTCTTTATTGGTTGTGGTAATAGCCTTGTACAATCGTTTGCAGGATGGTCAGACAGAGGCCTTTGTAGTAGCTGAGCCATTTGCAGGTTTGACCATATCATTTGCTCTAGAGCAACTGGGTATGTTGTTTGCTCTGGTGGCAAGCAGCTTGTGGATAGTCACTTCAATATACGCCATCGGTTATATGCGGGCGCATCATGAGAAACATCAAACCCGATTTTTCGCCTTGTTTGCTGTGGCAATTTCAGCAGTGATGGCCATTTGTTTCTCAAATAATTTACTGACTCTGTTTTTGTTTTATGAAGTCCTGACATTATCAACTTACCCTTTGGTGACACACGCAGGCACGGAGAAGGCGAAAAAGAGTGGTCGGGTTTACCTCGGCATCCTAATGGGTTCCTCAATCGGGTTGTTCCTGTTTGGTGTGTTACTTGTGTGGTTCTACGCCGGTGATCTCACTTTCGCGCAAGGTGGTGTTTTAAGTGGCAAGCTTCCTGAGCATCTTGCCTTGCCGGTATACGCTTTGTTTGTTTTCGGCATTGGTAAAGCCGCTGTTATGCCAATGCATAAATGGCTTCCTGCTGCGATGGTAGCACCTACCCCCGTCAGCGCCTTGTTGCATGCTGTTGCAGTAGTTAAAGCGGGCGTCTTCGCCATTATTAAAGTCACATTGTTCATATTTGGACCTGACTTTTTGCAAGAGTCTGGTGCCAATCACTGGCTTATCTGGTTCCCGATGCTGACAATATTACTGGCGTCTTTTATCGCCATGACAAAAGATAATATTAAAGAAAGACTGGCCTACTCTACCATTAGTCAGTTGAGTTACATTGTGCTGGGTGCACTGCTTGCCAACTCGCTGGGATTACTGGGCGCATCCATGCATATTGTGATGCACGCATTTGCCAAAATTAGTTTGTTTTTTGCCGCTGGCGCCATATTGGTAACAGCCCACAAAACAAAGGTCAGCGAGTTAAGTGGATTGGGTCGAAAAATGCCCTTCACTTTTGCCATATTTCTCATCGGCACATTGAGTATTATCGGGCTGCCACCTTTTGGTGGTATGTGGAGTAAATGGTATCTGGCATTGGGAACCCTGGAATTTTCGGGTCCCGAGTTCACCCGCTGGGCATTACTTGGTACCTTGATGATTAGCTCACTACTTAACATTGCCTATCTGGGTGCGATCCCCATGAAAGCATTTTTCGGGAAATTGCCGGAAGGCAGTGACAAAACAATTAAAGAAGCCCCACTGCCTTGTTTGATTGGATTAGCCGTTCCCGCGCTTATTTGTATCTATTTGTTCTTTAGCCCAGAACCGTTTTTCAGTATGGCTCAACAAGCCGTAAGCAGCGGGCAGTAAGGATGGAGAAATTTGATGTCTGAAAATAAACCTGTTGCCGACCAAACACCTGACGAGAATACATTTTTCGATAAGCCCAGAAATGTCGATATCATTTTGAAAGTATTTTATGTGATTTGTGCACTCTTGGTTGTTTTCGACTTTGTAGTGCATCGACATATTTATGTGAGCTTCGAAGAAATTCCGGCTTTCTATGCCATATACGGGTTTGTAGCCTGTGTAGTGTTAGTTGTCCTCGCTAAATTAATGCGTAAGGTATTGATGCGAGATGAAACCTATTATGATCCTGAAGAATCGGAAGACGGGAAAGCTTAGATATGTGGATTGCTCAATTACCTCCTTTCATTCCGTTTTTTATTGCTGCTTTTCTGGTAACCATACTGCCATCAAAATCCCGTTACGCTATGCTTCTTGTGCCTATCTGGGGCGGATTGAATTTGTTCTTTACCGGTCAGGAAGGTAGCTGGATCACCTATTCAGTCATGGAGTTTGAGCTGCAACTTATGAAAGTTGATCGCTTAAGCCTGATGTTTGGGTATTTGTTTCATATTGCGGCATTGATTGCCCTGACCTATTCACTGCATGTGAAAGACAAATTGCAACAAGTGGCAGGCATGCTCTACGCAGGAAGTGCTTTAGGCGCTGCCTTTGCAGGTGATTTACTGACGCTGTTCATCTTCTGGGAGTTGCTAGCACTGACATCGGTATGGCTGATCTGGGCCAGACGAACAGAAAAAGCCACCAAGGCCGGCATGCGTTATCTTATTTTTCAGGTGTTGTCCGGGGTTTTACTGCTGGCTGGCACTTTGGCGCACTATCATCAGACCGGTTCGCTGGCATTTGAATATATTGGCCTTGAAAGCACAGCTTCCTGGTTAATATTCATTGCTCTGGGAATTAAATGTGGTTTCCCATTCCTTCACACCTGGCTTACGGATGCCTACCCCGAGGCGACTCCTACCGGCACAGTGTTCCTGTCAGCATTTACCACTAAGATAGCCATTTTTGCCCTGGCCAGAATGTTTCCGGGGACAGAGTTACTTGTTTACATAGGTGCAGCAATGACCTGCTTCCCTATCTTTTATGCTGTAATTGAAAACGATCTACGCAAGGTGCTGGCTTATAGCCTGATCAACCAACTTGGCTTCATGGTTTGCGGAATTGGTATCGGTACGGCACTAGCACTAAACGGTGCGGTAGCGCATGCTTTCAATGATGTCATATTTAAAGGCTTGTTGTTTATGACCATGGGCGCAGTACTGCATCGAGTCGGGCACGTAAATGGTTCAAACCTTGGCGGCCTTTATAAAACCATGCCAAAAACAACAGTGTTCTGCATAGTGGGCGCTGCATCTATATCAGCATTTCCATTATTTAGTGGCTTTGTAAGCAAAAGTATGGTGATGGCAGCCATGATTGAAGCTGGTCATGATTATTTGTGGTTGATGCTGCTATTTGCATCCGCTGGTGTATTCCATCATGCCGGGATCAAAATACCTTTCTTCGCCTTTTTTGCCCACGATTCAGGATTACGGCCAAAAGAAGCGCCCACAAATATGCTGGCTGCTATGTTTATAGCATCTGTTCTTTGTATTTTCATAGGTAGTTACCCTGACCTGATGTATTCGCTCTTGCCTTGGGAAAACAGCTATGTACCTTACGACATAACCCATACTTTGACCCAGTTACAACTATTATTCTTTTCTGCATTGGCATTTGTTTGGCTCAACAAGAAAGGGTTGTATCCGCCAGAACTGCGTTCAGTGAATCTGGATATGGAGTGGTTTTACCGCAAGTTATTGCCTCAGACGGCCTTCAAGGTGAGACAATTGGCAAGCCGAACCAATGGTGCTGTTCAAGCGGGTTTCGTTACTGTAGTAAGCAACCTTCCTGTCATCAAGGAATCGTCAACCTACTCTGCGGCAAACCTTACCAAACGTATGGCAGGTGTTCTGGCAATATTGCTACTAGTCACATATTTAGGTAAAAGTATTTGATAACACAGCGCTAATTGGAACGCATCGATAGATTAAAATAGGTGAGTCAAATCCATAGCTCCTTTAATAATGTATATATTTGGATTTATATCTATTTATATTATTGAAAAATGCTAGAGAACCGCTAGAATCTGCGCCAAAATTTTCTCTGTGGTCCTAGCCGTGTCTCTCGAAACTATTCTTATCGCTCTGGCTGTTCTCGCCTTATTGGGCGTCGTATTGGAAGAAGTGATTCATATCGACAAAGCCAAAACAACACTTCTGTTTGGTACTTTTTCCTGGTTGCTACTTTTTATCTTCCCTGAAAACCCCGACTACCGGGCGGAGATTAATCACAGCCTGAGAGAAAACCTGACAGAGATATCAACACTCTGGCTATTTCTGGTAGCGGCTATGACCTTTGTCGCTTATCTCAACAAGAAAGGCTTGATAGAGAGCTTGCTGCATCGCGTTATGCCCGAAACGATCAGCGAAAGGAGGCTACTGTTTTTTACCGCAATTTTCAGTTTTTTGTTTTCGTCCCTGGCAGACAACATTACTGCAACCCTGGTTTCTATTGCGCTTATTTTATCTCTGGGTTTACCTGCGAATAAAATCATGCGGTTCGCCGTTCTAGTCGTGTTCTCGGTCAATTCTGGTGGTGTTTCCCTGATAACCGGCGATGTGACGACGCTAATGATATTTTTGGCAGGTAAAGTCAGCATTCTCAATTTATTCTGGCTTTCCCTACCAGCATTTATTGCGGTGATCACACTAACCTTACTCTTAAGCATCGGGATGAACGGTAGAGTGCGGATTAAGAAACAGGCTAGGCCTATTCGAAAATTAGACTACGCGATCGCAACCATATTTTTAATCACAATTATTTTTACCATTGCAGCAAACGTGTTGTTTGATATCCCGCCTGTATTGAGTTTTCTAAGCGGACTATCCGTTATGTTCATAGTGGCCAGACTCTTTAGTGAAGATAATGATCAGGACCCGATATTGGAATACATCCGCTATATCGAGTTTGATACCTTGCTTTTCTTCTTAGGTATTCTTCTGCTGGTGGGCATGCTCCAACACATCCATGCTTTAGACTTTCTAGTCAGCTTGTACCAATTTATGCCGCCAGTTTTTGCTAATTACCTGATGGGGATCACCTCAGCGGCAGTAGACAATGTTCCGTTGACAGCAGCACTATTGAAAACCGGAATTGAAATGAATCTAACCTCGTGGTTGGGACTTACCTACGCAGTAGGAGTCGGAGGTTCCTTGCTGGTCATCGGTTCGGCAGCAGGCATTGTAGCAATGAGTAAAGTACCGGGGCTGAGCTTTGCCAGATATGCAAAATACAGTTTTTTAGTCCTGCTTGCCTATACCTTAGGCTATTTTCTGGTGCTGTGGCTGGGGAGTTTAATTGCATATTGAAAATCCCTTCTGCTCAACTCACCCCATCTCTAAACTGCCTAAAGTCACAAACAGATGTATCTGCCTGTCGCGGCAAAACGATGGGGCATCTACTTAACCTAGGGTTACTAACCTTCCAACCAGTTTTTCAGATTTCGTGCAGCAATATTCAATAGTCGTTGGCGAGACTCGATGCTGGCCCATGCGTTGTGCGGTGTTACGATCAGATTGGGTAACTTAGCGGCCAATAGTTCATTGTCCTTTGAAGGTGGTTCCGTGACCATGACATCGATGGCTGCACCTGCTATTTCGCCTCGTTGCAAAGCATCTAACAAAGCCGATTCATCCACCAGCGCACCTCTGGCGGTATTAACTAAAAAAGAGGTGGGTTTCATCGCTGCCAATCGCTGCTCATTAATCAGTCCCTCTGTTTCTCCCGACAACAGACAATGCAAACTAACAAAATCAGCTTCTGCCAACACCTCGTCAAAAGCGGGCCTCAGCGCAGTAGGTTTCCTACCTGGCCTTGTGGCAACAGTCACTCGCATGCCAAAGGCCAGGGCCAGTTTTTCCACTGCCTTACCTAATTCACCATGGCCTAAAATCAGCAGGTGTTTGTCAGCCAACTCATTGATGGGCTTGTCCAACAGACAAAAAGTATCAGCTGCCTGCCATCCACCTTGACCAACGCTTTTCTGATAACCTATAAAGTTAGTAGCCAGGTTCAGCATCAACATCAACGTATGCTGCACCACACTTGGTGTGCCGTAGCCAGCCACGTTGGTATAGGTTATACCTGAACTCGCAGCAGTTTGAATATCGATATTATTCACGCCTGTGGCCAGCACGCCTATGTATTCCAAGCAGGATGCTCCTTTTATCGACGATCGATTCAGCACCACTTTATTGGTTAGTATCACTTCGCAGCCATGAATACGCTGTTCAAGCTCCGCTGGTGTTGTCATTCCATAGACTTGCCAGTCAACAGGTAAGGATAACAGCGCGTCTAAATTCAGTTCGTCAGCTTTAAAGGTATCCAAATCGAGAATGACGCCGCGCTTTTCAGCTTTCATCCGATGCTGCTCCTCCGTTTTCTATAAAAACCCGATATCCCCAAGGCGGCATATTTAGTGTAAAGGGCGCAGAAAATGTTTCTGATGTGCCTGCCAAATCTGCATAACAACCACTGAGAATAGTGTCACTGAATCTCACATAACACGCATTCGCAGAAAAATTCAGCACCACAAATACTTTGCTGTTCTTATCCTGGCGGACAAAGCTGAATACCTGCGCTGATTTGTTATTTGAAATGGGGATCATGCTCGCGCCCCATTGTCCATTGTGCAAACACGAATGTGCTTTTTTTATCTGAATAAGTGAATGATAAAAATCTCCGATAGCATGAGCTCGCCAATCAATTGGGTCCCGTTCAAAAAAGGCGAGTCGCTTAGTGTTTCCAGCTTCCTGGCCATTATAAATAAGTGGGATCCCTTCACCTAAAACGGATAAAACAATCGCAGCTTCCAATGCATCTCCAAACTGCTCGAACTGGGTACCATCCCAGGCATTTTTATCATGATTGCTGACAAAGGTCATGCGAAGTGCCTGTTTGGGAAAAGATTTTTCATTCCAGGAGTAATACCGTCTGAGGCGATCGATAGATTCCTTACCCATGGCAATCTTATGCATGGTTTCGTTCCAACTCCAGGCATAGGTCATATCAAACGAATCAAAGTGCAAATCCCGAGATTCCCACTCTGCTAACATCAGAACAGGTTTAATACTTTCTAACTCGGCCCTCACATTGGCCCAGAAATCATTAGGAACAAACCCAGCCACATCACAACGAAATCCGTCAATATCCACCTCTTTTACCCAGTACACCATAGCATTTGCCATGTATTCACGAAGAGGCTTATGGCGATAATCAAAATCAATAATATCGTCCCAATCCCACCAGGGAGTGGGCCTGAATTGACCATGATGATCCCTGGCATACCATTCAGGGTGCTTTTCCACCAGCACATTGTCCCACGCACTGTGATTGGCAACCCAGTCAATGATAACCCGCACCCCCATATTGTGAGATTCAGAAACAAATACTTTTAGATCTTCCAGCGTGCCAAATTCAGGATTCACAGCGAAGTAGTCTTTTACTGCATAAGGGCTGCCCAGTGACCCTTTTCGATTTTTCTCGCCAATACTGTTGATCGGCATTAGCCACAAGACATCGACCCCCAAAGATTTTAGTCTTGGCAAATGCTTCCGGGCCGCGTTGAAGGTGCCTTCGGCAGTGAATTGCCGGGTATTGAGCTGATAAATAACCGCATCTCTGACCCAATCTGGCGTGCTAATTTTGACCAGATCCTGAGGTGAATAATCAGTTTGGTTAGCCATATCTTGATTTCTCAGACTATATCAGTGTGCGCATTCAAACTGATCACAACCGACTTATAAGCGGGTGTATTGCTTCTTTTAGCCACACTGGATAATGGAATAAGATTGTTGGTTTCCGGGTAATAAGCTGCTGCGCATCCCCTAGGAATTTGATAACTCACGACTTGAAAACCTTCCGCAATCCGGAGCTTCTGCGTTTCATCAGGCCAATGGCTGTGAATATCAACCCATTGCTCCTGCTCCAGTCCCAAAGCAACCATATCATCAGGGTTAACAAAAACCACTCGTCTGCTGCCTTGAATGCCACGATATCGATCGTTGTCGGTATACACAGTTGTATTAAATTGATCGTGGCTGCGGATGGTCATCATCAACAGGCAACCTTCTGGCACAGTCACTGGCTCTATTGCGTTGACGATAAAATTAGCTTTTTGGGTTGTAGTGTTAAATAGTCTTTCGTCCCTCACGGGATTGGGCAAAACGAACTCGCCCAAGTTGTCCATTCGTTCATTGAAGTCTTCAAATCCGGGTATAACATTGCTTATATGTTCACGGATCAAACGATAATCTGATGATAGTGCCAACCAGTCTACCTGGCTCCCAGATAAGGTTTTATTCGCTAGTTCAGCGACAATAGCAACTTCACTTTTTAACTGGCTGGATGCAGGGGGAATTTTGCCATGAGAGGTCTGAATAATGCCCATGGAATTTTCCACTGTCACCGTCTGAATACCGCTACTTTGCCTGTCTATTTCAGTTCGTCCAAGCGCAGGCAGAATCAAGGCTGTTCTACCGGTATATAAATGGGAGCGATTCAACTTAGTGGAGACCTGCACTGTCAAATCGCACTTTGATAAGGCTTCTGCCGTTAAATCGTGATCGGGTGTGGCACGAAAGAAGTTACCTCCCAAAGCAAACAGTACTTTGATTTCGCCACTGTGCATTTTCTCAATACTCTCAATGGTATCGGTTCCATGATCCTGAGGAGGCGTAAAACCAAACTCACTCTGCAAGGCATTGAGAAACGACTGGCTGGGCTTTTCCCAGATACCCATAGTGCGGTCGCCCTGCACATTGCTGTGGCCTCTGACCGGGCAGACACCGGCACCTGGTTTACCCAAGTTGCCTTGCAACATCAGGAAATTGGTCATCATGTGCACATTAGCAACGGCATTTTTATGCTGTGTCATGCCCATTGCCCAACACACTATGGTTTTATTCGATTGGCAAGCATAGTCTGCAGCCTGTTCAATCTGTGCCTTAGTTATTCCTGAATGGCTTTCAATATCGTGCCAGGAAAGCTCGGAAATATCCTGTTTAAAGACCTCAAAACCCTGGCAGTAGTCTTTGATGAAAGCATGGTCGAGAATTGACTCGCCATTTTCATCCCGTTCAATCAAGACTTTACACAATCCTTTCAATAGGGCTACATCACCATTAATTTTAATAGGTAGGTGCAGATCTCTTAAGGCAGTCCCACTGCCGATCACACCTTCCACTTCCTGAGGGTTCTTAAACCGTTTTAGTCCGGTTTCATCCAGCGGATTCACTGCCACAATTTTAGCGCCCTGGCGTTTGGCAATCTGTAAACTGGACAACATCCTTGGATGGTTAGAACCTGGGTTTTGACCAAAGATAAAGATTGCTTCGGCCTGCTCCAAATCGTCCAGCGTGACACTACCTTTACCGATGCCTATTGTATCTGTGAGCCCGACACCACTGGATTCATGACACATGTTCGAACAATCAGGTAAATTGTTGGTACCGAACTGGCGGACAAACAACTGGTACAAAAAGGCGGCCTCATTACTGGTTCTGCCAGAAGTATAAAATGCCGCCTGATTGGCAGATGTAAGCACATTTAATTGATCTGCTATCAATTGAAACGCCATATCCCAGCTAATGGGCCGGTAATGATCCTGATCTTGGTTAAGTATCAGCGGTTCCACCAACCTTCCCTGGTCATTCAACCAACGATCACTTTTCTCACGCAATGCTTTGATGCTGTGTTTTTTAAAAAACGTTGATTGGGCGCGTTTCAGGGTGGCTTCATCCGCAACAGCCTTGGCACCATTTTCACAGAATTCAAAAGTCGAGCGCTTATTGAGAGGGTCGGGCCAGGCACAACCAGGACAGTCAAACCCTTCAATCTGATTTAGCTGTCCCAGCAATTTACTACCTTTGATTGGGCCTATTTTTGCGCTTACATTCTTATAAGCCGACATCACTGCGGGTACGCCTGCCGCCCAATCTTTTGGTTCAGTAACATTAATACTTATGCGGGACTTATTTTTGTCAATCACAGGTTAGATGCTCACTCTAATATTGCGCCAGTTGACGGTTCTCATTATAAATATTAAAGCTGTTTTCTTTCACAAATCCCACCAGGCAAATATCACACTCCTTGCAGAGCTCAACAGCAAGGCTAGTGGGTGCGCCTATAGCCAGAATCATACTGATGCCTGCCATTGCAGCCTTTTGTACCAGCTCAAAACTGACTCTTCCGCTCAGCACGACCCCGTACTTTCCCGGAAATCTATCAATGTTGGCACCGATCAATTTATCCAGTGCATTGTGGCGGCCTACGTCTTCTTTGACATCCAATAGCAACGCCGTTTCATCAAAGAGTCCCGCGCCATGGTTGCCACCTGTTAATAAGAACAACGACTGTTGCTGATTCAATTGCTCTGTTAAGGAGTATAGCTGTGATACGGGCAAGGATACCCGCTGGCTCGCCTGATTTTCTGGCAAGCTGTCCAACAAAAATTCGATACTTTGTTGACCACAAACGCCGCAACTTGAATTAACGAAATCTGCCCGCTGCAATAGCCGGCTGTTGATGGTTACACCAGGTCGGAGCGTGATTAGGACCTGGTTGCTACCCTGCCCTTTTAATCTTTCTGTTCCAGTGGCATCAATCGATTGGATATCCGAGTCCACAACTAACCCAGTCGTTAAAATCCAGCCTCGCGCCAGAGCCTCATCATCCATTGGGGTGCGCATTGTTGTCACTAAGCGCTGAGTATCTGACTGATTGGCTGATGAATAGGTTTTTATCCAGATTTCGAGGGGTTCTTCCACCGCTATGCTGTCACTAACCATGGTAGTTTGCTGATCGGAGAACTGTTGAATAGAAATCCTTACACTGTTATTCAATGTTTCATCCCTTTTGACTGATTTATTAGTCTGTTGGTAAATTTCTGTAAAGCCCATTGTCCAGACTAGTAGGGTTTAAAGCGAATAACAACAAGCACTTAGTATGGCAAAGTGCTTAATCCAAGTAGTAACACCCAGCCTGCAAAAAATATTTTTAAATTTGTAGCTGAAAAATAAAGTACCAGGTGTTTTGCGAGCATGCCCCCCACAATTGCACCAGCCCCTGCAAACATCACCACAGGCCAATAAACATCACCTGTAATTACAATATGATAAACAACGCCAGCCCAGACCGAAAAGGCACTAAGAATCACCGCAATAGCAATTGAAAAAGCAACATTGAATCCCCTGATGATAAGATAAACAGCCACCAATTCACCTACACCAATAGACAGCCAGGCAGTGATCCAGCCACCGACAAAGGCGATGGTCGGCAACAACACTTTATCCAGAGACTTGAACTGCTGTTCAAATTCCAGTTTTTTAAGTTTTGGAATTGTGGCAAAAATAGACATGGCTAAAAGTATCGAGAAGACACCAAAGCCAACATGCAGAGAAGTCGCATCCGTCACTCCTCCACTCAGGTACTGGGTAAATTGGGCAAGCCAAATCCCAAGTAATGAAAATGGTATGGTGAGTTTTAATGCGGCCCCCATCTCATGCCAGTCGGAACCCCCTTTTTGTTCACGACTATAGTACGCCCACCAGGTCAAGGCACCAGCCGTCATTCCACAACATTGAATTGCAAAGCTGGTTGCCACTGTGGTGCCAGGTGTGAATGCGAGTTGATTAAAAAACGGCACGAAAATAACACCGCCACCTGCACCGGTTGCATTAGCGAAAATGGCACCTATGATGCCAAGCAGACTAAAGCCACCATAATCTGACACCAGATTTAGCGGTTCGCTGCTAATAGCCAACAAAGCGATCCAGCAACACAATAGGGTTATTCGCGCCTGTCTGGCGTTGATAAAGTCAATCATTTAATTCGCTACAACTCTGAAAATACATCGGCTCAATTTAATTTTCGGATCATTTGGCACCTTTTTCACTATGGTGCTACAACATATAGATGGTAAAAACACAGGTTGAACCTGACAGAACGACCATTATCCTGACTCCCAACCAATCCGCAAGCTGGCGTCAGACTAAATGGTTTCTAATTGTACTTGGCTCCTTCGTCTTGAGTATCGCTGTTGCCTGGTCATTTGTTGGCGCCTGGATAGTTTTGCCTTTTGCAGGATTCGAAGTGGGCCTGCTTACTTTTCTGATGATGAAAGTCTGCCGCAACACTTATCAAAAGCAAGTGGTAACGGTAGACGAACGCAAAATAAAAGTGGAATCCGGTGTAGACATGCCAGACAAAACACATGCCTTCAATCGCCACGATTCACACCTTAACATCACTGAGCCCGAACACAGTATGGATAAAGCACGCCTGACCCTGACAGACCGCAAAAAAAGTCTCGAACTGGGTGCCTTCCTAAACCAGCAAGATTGTAAAATAGCCAGAACACAGTTGAGTGAGGCAGGCCTGATAGTTTGTAGCAACAAATGGTGGCGTTCTCAGCAGTAATCGTTGTGATACTTACTTACATTATCTATGTGGTCTATTGTGCAAAATTGGCTAGGCTAAACACACTATTTACGCGCTTTGGACTACAAATTGAAAATATCGTTCTGTCTTGTGGGATTGCTGCTCTGTTGCCGTTGCTTTGCTAATGATCTCTCTTCTCTGGACAGTGCATTTTATTCTCATTTCAAAGGATACGCCGAAACAATCGCCAAAGCTCATTTGCCGACAAATCAATCAGGGCTTATTGGTCGCAACAAAAAATGGAAGGCTTTGTACTCACCACGATTTCAGTTGGGTGCTGGATTTGCTTTACGTATTTCGTTGCTTGCTAAACGCAAAGAACCAATCCAACTGGCGTTTCGGGCTATCGAAGTAGCGACTGATGCTATCGATGAAGATGGTAGAGTAAACTCTGCTATACCAGCGTCTATTGCGAAAATGCGAGAGCTCTCAGATACTGATATTGCCAGCGCAGCTGCATTTTTTCTGGGCGATGCCTGCTTAGGTATAAGCGCACTGCTCAGTAGCGACCCAATTTGGCATCACATTTCGAATAAACGCAGTTCACGGGTATCAAACAGGTTAACTGCGGCAACAAATTGGTTAAGTAAGAGAACATCTTTGCTTGAATCAGCGGACGTACAGGCCCCTAATCGGTTGTTATTTAATGCCAGAACATTTTCAGCATGTTCTCATTTGGAAAAGGATCTGGTACGTAAAAAACACTTTAGTCAGATTGCCTCAACCTTTTCAGAACTGGCTTTTAAAAAGATCAGCAAATCAGGGTATTTCATAGAAAAAGGCGGCTACGATACAAGTTATCAGGCTGTTGCTATTGTGCTTGCGGAAGAACTAATCCATATCGACCCGCAATTTGATACGTCCTTTCAAAAAGAGGTAACCCAGGCATCCACCTGGTTGGCAAGAAGAGTTGACCAATCAGGAAGACTGGATAGTTCTGGCAATACACGTACCTGCGCAGGCGGCGAACATTTCATAGGACGGCCTAAAAAAGTTGCGCTAATAGATGTCTTTAAAGCGCTGGCTTACACCGGTGTCAGAACGAAAAACCAGGTGTTGCTCACTAAAGCTGAACTGCTGGCCAGTTGGGTCGAAAAAGAAAGGCACTCCCCTTCTTTCGACCCTTGTTATGAATCCAATTAGCCCTTAAATACCTTGCACTTGCGACACAAGCTTTGAACAAGCAATAACAACAGCACAAAAATACCATAACTCCCGCCACCTGAATCACTGGTGGGCGGCGGAGTTGGTTCAGGTTCTGAAGGCGGTGCTGGCACGGAATCGGCGGAGTTTGGATCTGTGCCTGCGCTGAACTCCTCGAAATTGCTGCTGCCATCATTATCCGCATCCTGTGATGCATCAGCGGCGTCAAGAGGATCAAAATTGTTCTCCAATTCAAACACGTCAGGCATACCATCATTATCATCGTCTGTGTCCGTGTTATTGCCAATGCCGTCACTATCTGTGTCAACAGTTTCGCTGCTGTCTTGTGGAAAATCATCCTGATCGTTATTCACACCATCACTGTCTGAATCGTGTCCACCACTAAGCCGCTGAGAATCCGCTGCCTTTCCCACAAAAACGATACTTACAGGCTGCTGCAAAGCGGAAGCCTGAGCGTTCACAGCGATACCCAAAAATGCGCCACTTTGCCCATCATATTTCAGTATCTGATTATTTTCTGTGCTGCAGACATACAGACTTCCTTCAGGACCAATAGCGAGACATCTCGGCGTTCCTAATCCTCCGGCGCCCGCTGCAACCCACTCGCCTAAGAAGTTTCCCTGAGCATCGAATTGAGTGATGTTTTTACTGCCAGCGTTAGATACATAAATATTCGATTGTGCATCCATGACAATGTGTTCCGGTTTATCAAGCCCCTGTGGAGATAGTATTTGCGGCGCTAAAGTCAGATTGGTGAGATCATAGATAAATAGCTGATTTGAACTTCTGGACAACACAAGTAAACGGTTTCCGACCACCAGCATATCCCGCAATACCAGTTGGGAATTGGTTGAAAAAGCAAAGTTGTTTCCGCTTTCAGTCAACGCAAACCCTTCCAGGTGACTGACACCTAAACCATTATTCACCAACAAATTTTGCTGGTCGTCCAAATTCAAATGCACGGGAAAGTTCGATTGTAACTGAGAGCGATCCAATACTTTGATGACCGAATTGGTTTGCCGATCAAACTGATAAATATCGCTAAAGGCAATAAAGAATAATTGCTGGGCATCATTGACAATCATGTCTGTGCGGAAAGACATACCCCCAGATTCAACACTAAACGCCGTTTCAATAAAGTCGCCTGTTTCACCATCAAATCGAAGTAATTGGTCAGTTCCGGCACTGGCAACCCATATTTCACTTTGCACAAGAGAGTCAGCCAGGAAAAAGTCTGGAACGCCGTCGTTATCGTCGTCCAGGTCGGTTCTGTCACCAATTTGATCACTATCTGAATCAGCAGATTCCTGAAAATTGTTATCCAAAGCATCTGAATTTGCACCAACGCCATCACCATCCGCATCTACAGATTCTTGCCCGTCCAAGGGTAACGCATCACCAGCATCGTCAATCCCATCATTATCATCATCCGGGTCAGCGTTGTTTCCAATCCCATCCAAATCGGTATCAATTGTTTCTGTCGGGTCGGTGGGAAACGCATCGGCTGCATCACCGACACCATCCAAATCCGAGTCCATAGTTTCGTTAGCATCAAATGGGAATGCATCCTGACTGTCTGCTACTGTGTCGCCATCCCGATCCAGTTCTGAAACGACAGGAATAACAATTTCTGCGTCTGAAGTTGCAGTTCGCAGCTCTGAATTTTGCGCGGCAAACAGATCTATCGTTCTGGCATTATCCGCCACCTGTCCGTCGCCGCATGGCAACCCTCCACAGACTATGTCAGGATTCGAAAATTGATTCAGTTTGAAATTCCGGTTGATGTCGCCCGTGCCGATGGAACTCATTAGCGTGTTAAATTTATCCGATTGAATCAAGGCGCCGGAGAACGACTCTGCGCCCACACTTTGCCCATTGACTGCCTGGTGTCCAGCGCCAAAGTTATGCCCTATTTCATGAGTAAAGGTATTGATGCAGTTTGACCCACCGCTGATCCCCACATTGCTGATGTTAATTAGCACGTCCGACGCATCACTTGGGAATCTTGCGACCCCGCACACTTCCCTTTCATTCAGATTATGCGTTCGGATCATTGACACAATATCTGCGCCAAATTGGTCCCTCAGTTCAGCGACAGTTTGCAGTGACGGGTCCACACCAATATTGTCAGTCCCAGACAATGCCAAATCCAGGTCGCTAAGCGCGCTAAAGTCAGAAGGCCTTGTGTAGTCCACAAACTCGGTGCGAACGAGTCTCAGTTGCATAGATACGTCGCTATCAACGAAGGCCTGATTGGCTTTCAGGATCAATTGATTCAGCAGCGTATCCGTCAAGGCTCCGGGATAAGTATCAAGAATGTTTTGCGTGTACAACAACATGATATCAACGACTACAGGGTCCATCTTGCTGACACCTTTCTGCGCTGGCAGGTTTTTAGTCAGAGACGCTTTTCCCACAGTGTCATTATCATAAATACCTGGCAATAAACCGGCTCGGGTTATATCAACAACGTGAACATCTGCCCCACGCTGTTCGAAATAAAAATGAGTACCATCTCCATAGACTTCACCGATTCCTACACCTATTCCCTGAGTGTAAAAAACCTGCATGGCCTTACCATCGAGATGGAAAGACTGACTAAAGGACAGGTCACCATTAGGATTTCTAGTCACCCGCGCGACATCTATACTAACGGTTTTATTTTGCAACGGCAGATTGAATTGGTAGCCACTATCACTGGCGTTGCGGGGAGATAGCATTGCCATGTTATCTACTTTGGCAGAGTAACCCGCCTTACTCAAAGCGGCAGACATGTGAGCAGGTTCGCCAACAAACTCAGTTGCATAGCTTTTTGTGCACGTAAGAGCAACTAACAATACAAGACTGCTAAGCGTTTTCGGTAAGCGTTTATAAGCCAAACTAAGACCCCTTTTGAACTGCAATCCGACTTCAATTAATCCATTAAATCGATGTGAAATTTTAGTCTAACCTTAGTTAGCATGAAAAGTGAATATCAATGTTCGCAGAAAACTTTCACACTTTTGCCTGACATAGAAATATCAACGGCTAAGCCAATCATTCATGCAGATAAGAGATGCCAATCAGATAAATAAATTATCTCTGGCCTGACCCCTTCACTATAGTTAAGCGCTAGTAATTTTTCATATTAGGAGAATCTCAACGTGGCAAACATGCTTAAAGGTAAGACAGCCGTTATTTCAGGCGGTGCAGGTGGCATCGGTTTTGCGCTCGCAGAGGAATTTGGAAGACGTGGTATGAGTATTGTCATTGCTGATATTGAAGCTGAGCAACTTGCCATCGCTGAACAAGCCCTACAGGAACAAGATATTGAAGTACTGGCTTGTCAGCTGGACGTCACAGATTATGCTCAATGGCAATCGGTGGCCGAACAAGCAAAGGAACGTTTTGGTAAAATCCATATGCTTGTCAACAATGCTGGTGTGGGTGGTATTCCTGGCAGTATCGAAGACACCAATCACAAAACCTGGCAATGGGTGATTGACGTTAATCTGATGGGCGTGGTTTACGGCACCCAAGCACTAACGCCTGCACTCAAAGCGCATGGTGAAGGTGGTTGGATCATCAATGTGGCCTCCATGGCTGGCATGGCAGGTGTTCCTTATTCAGGTGCTTACAGTGCGACTAAAGCCGCTGTTGTCTCTCTCACCGAAGGTTGGGCTGTAGAGTTGAAACCTCATGGTATTGCGGTTTCAACACTTTGCCCTGCATTCGTCAAAACGCGTATACATGAATCCATGCGGAATATTCAGGATAAATATAAAAGCTCGAAACTGACAGTTCCCGATGGGAAATCTGGCTCAGGCATGTTTAAAGCATCAGCGCTAGTTGAGGGAGGCATTGACCCTAACATCCTGGCCAGACGTGTCTGTGAAGCGCTGGAATCCGGCCAGACATATATTTTCACCCACCCTAACTACCGTAAACCTATTCAAGGCCGTTCAGCCGCAATTGATTCAGCATTTAAAGACGCCGAACAGAGTCCGATTGTTGAACATCTAAAAGACGACAGTATCGATATATTGTAATAGTAAACAGTTCTGTCACTCTTATGTCCCTGAGGCATCGATAAGTGATGAGGTATCATTGCTGTTTGGTATTAGATGAAGATTTGAAAAACACGCTAAATTTTAAAATTATCGTCATTCCCGAAACGCTTTTGTCGGGGATCTGTTGCGTAACATAATGACTTCAAGGGGAGGCAAACTTACACTGCCTCCCCTCAATTGCAAGAATCAGAAGCGGGCAACTATCATTTCATCTGTTTTGAAGTGGCCGTTTAATCCTTCTACGTATAATTTGGCGATTGCTTCTGCACCTTCGTACTCCTTTGTTTCGACCAGCTCTTCAATATGTTTGGAAAATGCCTGCCATGCCTGTGCGTATTTCATACCAAATCCTTGTGGTCCCCATTCTTGGGTGCGTTTCTTAACTTGGGACGGTGCAAAAAATAATTCTCCGTCAAGGTTGCCTTCAGGTTTATCCGTTTGCGCTTCCACATCCGTCGCGCCAATGAATACTAATTTGGCAGGTTGCTCAGGATTGCTTTTCTGGATATTCAGTAATAATTCCTTGTTACCTGCGAAATCCAACACCCAAACTTCACCATTCAGGTCGAGCTGTTCCAAACTATCGTAACTGACCACCTGATCATAACAGGCTGACTTTTCAGTAAACTCCACGTTAGCAGCAGAGGTCATTCCAACTACCTTGTAGTTCGCACCGCGTTCTTGCTTAAGATGTTTCAGCAAAAATCCAGCACCGTAAGCTGTTTTGCTCGATGCACTGGTTAAAATGACGGTCTTGGTATCGCTGGAAAGATTGTCACCCACATAGTCGTCCAGTACAAAGGACGTCATAAACAACGGACGATAATTTAATTGCCAATCTTCTTTGTCAGCATGATATCCGGGATCTGTGGCACAGCGCACGTAACTATCATACACAGGTGAAATGCTTTTACGGCGCTCATCCACATCAAAGAAGCCTTGCTGTGTGACTTTCCCTGCAGTAATCAGCAGATGGGATGCCATAGGTAAATAACCAAACACTTTTTCACCCACCTGAATATCCGGATGCCGGGAGTGAGTGACTTTTGCAAACCCCCAAATGGGCACTTTCCCCCAACCTTCAGCAGCAGGAAAAAATCCCCAGTAACCCATTTTATCGCCAAATACGGCATAGGTAATGTTATTGGCTGAAAACCCAAATGACTCAACTTCCAACATTACCTGGTTGTCAGCCATCCTATTTAAGTCGACGTCAACTCTGGATAATTTTGTACTCGACAAATCATTTTTATCGATCCAAATTTCTGAAATTGTAGTAGTAGACATGTATTTTCCTGTTGCCAAATGGTTTAGGCTTAAACGTAATTTTGGTTTAATTACCAGTCGCTTGAAACATTTTCCTGCGATGAGAGAAGCAAAAGTACACCAGAAATACGCATTTTCGGCCTGCATTAAAGGTCACTTATTATAGAATTTTAACAACAATTTCCTATTGTCCAGAGCATCATATATTTGAATGCCGTGGCATAACGAGGACTGATTAATGCAACAATTCGATATTATATTATTCGGCGCGACAAGTTTTGTCGGTCAGATAATGAGCCGTTACATGCTCGAAACTTATCCCCTTGACAGTGATTTAAAATGGGCGTTAGCAGGCCGCTCGGAGTCAAAACTATCCACCCTCAAGGCGTCGTTAGGGCCTGGGGCAAAAGACTTACCCATAGTAGTTGCAGATGCTGATAATGATGACAGTATCAATGCAATGTGCGGTGCGACTAAAGTAGTGGTGTCAACAGTTGGACCCTATGCACTGTATGGCGAACCTGTGGTGAAAGCTTGCGCTTCACAGGGAACCGATTATTGCGATTTGACAGGCGAACCCCAATGGATTGCTAAAATGCTCAGACGTTATGAGCCAGTTGCGAAGATATCCGGTGCTCGCATTGTGCATAGCTGCGGCTTTGATTCAATTCCCTCAGATCTGGGATTGTACTTCCTGCAACAACAAGCGACTGAAAAATTTGGCCAATCCTGCGAAAAAGTAAAAATGCGCGTTAAAGCAATGAAAGGCAGTGCTTCAGGTGGCACCATAGCCAGTATGCTAAATCTCATCAAGGAAGCCACATCGGATCCTTCGTTACGCAAAATGCTTGCTAACCCTTATGCGCTGTGTCCCGACGATCACCCTTTTAAAGCTCGGCAGATAAATTTGAAATCAGCCTCTTACGACGAAGACATGCGGGCCTGGATTGCCCCTTTTGTGATGGCAGCAATCAATACCAGAATTGTGCACAGAAGCAATGCTCTATTGAACAGCCAGTACGGCGAAAGCTTTTTATATGATGAAGCAATGATGACAGGTAAAGAAACCCGCGGTGGCATTAACGCCACCCTGCTTTCTCTGGGATTAGGCGGTTTCATGGTTGCTGCAGCTTTACCACCAACGAGATGGTTTATGGAAAAACTGATCTTACCTAAACCTGGTGAAGGCCCATCAGAAAAAGAACAGCTTGAAGGACATTTTGATTTGCGCTTTGTGGGCAAAACCTCGGATGGCCGTGAACTGCACGCAAAAGTAACGGGTGATCGTGATCCTGGTTACGGCTCCACTGCAAAAATGCTGGCTCAAGCCGCCGTTTGTCTGGCAAAAGATATCCCTAAGGAAGAAAAACCTGGTGGCTTCTGGACTCCTGCCAGTGTGTTTGGCGAAACATTGATTAAACGTCTGGAGGCCCACGCCGGACTGACATTCAACCTGGAGTAATAATCTCAGGCAACTGACAAGTTGTGACTACCTGTCAGTTGCCAATATTACCAATTGTCCAAGTCGGCAAATGAGGCTTTTACTTTGGGTACAAACCACTGTTCAAACATCTGAACTTTATGCCACTTAAAGTGTGACTCCGGGGCAACCAAAAACAAAGAATAGGGACTTTTGGATTTATAATTAAGTAAATTCACCAAACGTCCGGTTCTCAGATGATCGGCCACCAAGCTGCTGTTCGCCAGCATGAAACCACGCCCGGCCACAGCGCTTTCAATAAGTGGCACCGCATTATTCGACTCCATCACTGGTACTAGTGTTTTGCGATCAATTTCAAACTGTTTGCAACAGGCCAGTAACACTTCCTGAATTCCACGGCTTGTATCGTCAATCCAGGGTAGCCTAAACACCTGTTTGGGATCTTTCACATCAATCCCTTTAAGCAGAGATGGGCTGGCCACCAGGGACAAATACTCGTTTAGCAGTTTTTTTTCCTGCAAACCTGAATACCCTCCTCTGCCCATACGAATGGCCAAATCGATATCAGATTGCTTAAAATCCACCAGTTCATTGATGGGGGCAAGTTGCACCATAATGTCGGGATATTTGGATTGGAATTCCTGTAAGCGAGGGATTAACCATAAGGAAGTAAAAGAATGTAATGTGGATATGCGCAAGACATCAGGACGTGGATCACCAGTCACCGACATCACGCCATTTGTCAGTTCTTCGAATCCACTTTCAATGAAAGGTAACATTCGCCTTCCCGCTTCGGTTAACCGAGTTTGTCTTGCCGAGCGCTCAAACAATTGCAGACCAAGATGATCTTCTAACAATCGAATTTGTTGACTCACTGCAGCTTGGGTCACATTCAGTTTCTCTGCCGCTTTTTTGAAACTTTGCAGCTGCCCTGCTACACAAAAAAACTGTAAACATTTTAATGGGGGTAGATATTTCATCAGTGACCTTTGACACTTAGTTAAGTTTTTCTTAAGTGTGGTTAATATTAAATCGTTTGTCTGGGTCTGTATTCATGACTACTTTAACTCTACCAACAGCAACAAATTTTGGAGTCGTCATGAAACTTACTATAAAACTATTATACGCAATCTCTTTGATTTTAAGTCTAACACTTACGTCGGGTTTTGTTTATGCCGAAACAGAGATGTTGTATACGGAGAAGGGCTACCCTTACAAAAACCTCATCAATCGTTCTGACAAAGTTAAGATTATCTATAGCGAGAAGGACGCTAGCGTAGATTGTCGTGTTGAGGTGGAATTACAAGGTACTACGTGGAAATCAAATAGCCTGCAGGTCAAAAAACAGGATTTTGAGACCGCACCTTTATCTTCTTGTCTGGGCCGTGAAAAGGCCAAGCAAATGCTGGCCAGCACCTACGCAGAATAGTATTGCACTAAAAAAGCTCGCTAAACAGCGAGCTTTTTTTATTTGCAGTAACAAGTTACAGTTTAATGATCAGCTTGCCTTTATTACCGCCAGTGAAGAACAAGTTAATCCCATCCACAGCCGACTCCAATCCTTCCAGGACGTGTGAGCGATATTTGATTTTTCCCTGCATCACGTAAGGTGTCAGTTTTTCCAACAGTTTCGGTACGTCACCAAAATGATCTGGCATCGCAAATCCTTGAATTCGTAATCGCTTTTTGATCACAGGGATCCAGTTTGGACCTGGACTAGGTATTTCCTTACCATAATCGGCTATCATGCCGCATACAATAATTAATCCATGAGCATTCATCTTCTCATAAACGTAATCCTGAACAGGCCCGCCTGTATTTTCAAAGTAGATATCGATACCTTTCGGAGCGTATTCAGCCAGTTTCGCCGCAATATCATCAGTTTTATAGTTAATCGCTGCGTCAAAACCAAGTTCGTTCTTAATCCAATCACATTTCTCATCGCTACCAGCAACACCGATCACATTTAAGCCATCAGCTTTTGCTAACTGGCCAACAATCGACCCTACAGATCCTGCCGCGCCACTGACAACTATTGTCTGACCTGCTTTCGGTTCACCAAATCCATACAAACCTTGAGTCGCTGTTAATCCTGGCAAAGCAAAAACGCTCAGAAGTGTTTCGGGGTCAAGTCCAGGCTGCACTTTGCTGAGGCCCTGGCCATCAGTCAGTATATATTCTGCCCACCCGGTCATACCTCGAACTTTATCACCAACTGCAAAATCTGGATGGTTACTTTCAACCACTTCAGCTAACCCGGAAGAACGCATGACCTCGCCAATAGCCACCGGTGGAATGTAACTTTCCGGATCCGGGTTCATCCAACCGATCATTGCTGGATCCATAGACATGTGGGTTTGTTTGATTAATATCTGACCTGGACCTGCGCTCGGTATTTCTTTTTGCACAACGTCAAACACCTCTGCTTTGATCTGTCCCGGCTCAGGGCGTTTGGCCAGTAAAACTTCTGTATAAGTACTCATGAAAAATCTCCAGTTGTTGTGTAAATGAAACTGATTAACGACTCAGAAAATGTGTGAAAAGAGTATTACTTACCAAAATCAAAAGATATATAGTAGTAATACAGATTCTTTATTGTCTTAAAGACAACAATAAAATAATTCAGGTGATTAGTGGATCAAGTTCGTGCGCTAAGATATTTCAGCAAGGTAGTAGAAACAGGCAGCTTCACCCTGGCAGCCAGAGCATTTTCAGTCCCCCCTTCTTCTTTGTCCCGACGTATTGCCGACCTTGAGCAAAGCTTAGGCGCCACTTTATTAAAGCGCTCGACTCGGGTCGTAAAATTGACAGAAATTGGCCAGGACTACTACCGCCAAGTCAAACAGATCCTGGAACAGCTAGAGCTAAGTGACGAAATGGTGCGAAATTATCAGTCCACACCCATGGGTCATTTGCACATTAGTTCGATGGTGGGTTTTGGTGAACGGATCCTGTTACCCCTTATGGATGAATTCTCAGAGATGTATCCGGAAATCGTACTGGACATTAGTTTGAGTGATGAATTGTCTGCGTTAAGTCGCGATGATGTGGATATCGCGATTCGAGGGGGGTATGCCCCTAATGAACGGGTGGTCGCTATCAAGCTAATGGATAACCATTTCATCGCAGTGGCTTCTCAGCAATACCTTAACGAAATGGGTATACCAACAAGAGTTTCAGAGCTTAGCCAACACAAAGGATTGTATTTCCGAACACCCAACGGCCCATTGCCCTGGATTTGCGAAATAGATGGCCAATGGCAAGAAGTGTCTGCGCCAAAAGCGGCCATCTCAAATAATGGCAAATGGTTGGTGGACAAGGCATTACAGAATCGAGGAATTCTGATGATGGCAGGATGGGCGCTAAACCCTTATGTTGACAGAGGAGAGTTAATAAAACTTCAATTTGATTATCCACTTTACGTCACTCAAAATCCGGCTCTGGGTGTCTACCTGTTGTATCAGAAACAGCGCTATCAGGTACCCAAAGTGAAAGCTGCGGTGGATTTTCTGGTGAGTAGAGTCAAACATCAGAATTCACCCCACAATAATATCCATAGCTTTGTTTAATACTCGGTGGGCATACGGCAAATCATGGACTGTACAAGAAGGTAATTCCTAGATTAATCTACACATGACCTAATTTATGAAACGGCACGACATTTTCAAGATGGAAAAAGTGTTACTGCAAGACGATCTGATGTCGATTGGCTCCTTTGAGCTGAGTCAGGACAACTCCGCCTTTAATCAGCAGGGTTATGTAGCCACACCGATTTTTGTCTTTCCCAAAAACAGCATCTGGATACAACATGAAGGCAAACAGTCTTTTGTTGCAGATACCTCAATAGTTAACTTCTACAATCAGTCACAATACTATCGACGATTCGGGATAGATCCGGCCGGAGACTATTGCCATTGGTTTGCCCCTTCTTTTGACCTTATAGATAACCTGATGGAACCAACGCAGTCGCCTGAGTCGCCGTTCAACTATCAAAATCTTGGTTGTTCAAAACACGCATTTTTACTTCACCTGCGGATCCTTGAACACCTTAGATCTGATCACGAGACAGATCGACTAACTCTACAAGAATGGTGCGTCAGTTTGTTCAAGATGGTGATAAGTTCAGGAGTTCCAAGCAAGCGCTCGCAAGAAAACACTAAAACTCATCAACATCACAGGAAATTGGTTGAACAAACCAAACAGGCTATTTTACAGCAGTTGGAAGAAAACATATCGCTGGCACAACTTGCAGCTCAGGTACAATCTTCGCCCTTTCATTTGTCGCGAATTTTCAAAATGATTTGCGGTTATGGTTTAAGTGAATATCGTATCCAGCAGCGACTAAGGGCAGTTATGCTCAGTCTCCAACAAGGTAAGGGTGATTTGGCTGACCTAGCTGTCCGGTATGGATTTGCCAGCCACAGTCACTTGAGTGCCAGCTTTAAACACTATTTTGGCAGCCCTCCCAGTCAATACCAATCTAGCTGAAAACGCCACTAAAATTCGCAATATTTTGATAACCCTTGCTCTTTTTGTCTTGCTAAGCTGAGGAAAAATAAAAAGGTCATTCATTATGTTTTTACGCGCTTCTTTTTGTCGTCTCAATGTTTTCATTTTCTGTAGTTTCTTCGCACTAAATCTGCATGCACAGAGCAACAGCGATCAGGATAACCAGGCATTGCAACAAGAAGCGGCTAGTTTTTATCAGCAACAAGACTGGAAAAAAGCTGCGGACGCTTACGAAAAAATAGTGGAGCAGGTCCCACAAAACTATGCTGCCTGGTACCGCCTGGCCATTGCCCTAATTGAAACAAAACAAGGTATTCGAGCCCTTGACGCGCTGGAGATAGCTGGTAAAAGTCCGCAGATCCCGCCATCCCTTACCCTTTACCAGCGTGCGCGAGTGCACAAGTTGACTGGCAACAAAAAACTGATGTTTCAGCGGCTTAATAGCGCAGCGGACGCTGGTTACGCTTCTTTATCCAACCTGACTGAAAATGCATTTTGGGACGAAGTCAGACAGGACAAGGAATTCTCAGATGTGGTTCACAAAGTTGACCGTACCGCCCGTCCTTGTGCCTATGATAAAAAGCATGCTGAATTTGATTTTTGGCTTGGACATTGGGATGTCTATGGCAACAAAGAAAGAACGGGTCCCTTATTCGGCAAAAATCATATAGAAAAACAACAAAATCACTGCCTGATGATGGAAAACTGGAATGGTTCTGGTGGCTCAATAGGCACAAGTATGAATTACTACGATGGAACAGTGGGCAAATGGGTGCAGCATTGGGTTAGCGGCGGCGGCACCGTTATCACTATAGAAGGTGGACTCACAAAAGGTTCAATGCTGTTGGTTGGGAAAATATTCTATATGAATACACAAACTAACCCGATAAGAGATTTTCGTGGAACCTGGACGCCCATTGAAAATGACTTAGTGCGTCAGTTTTTTGAAGAATCCATTGACGGAGGCAAAACCTGGACGCCCTGGTTTGAAGGGTTTTATTTTAAAACCTCAGACTGAACGACATCCATGTGACTTTAGATCGGGAATGGGCATAGACAATTTCTATGCCCTCTCAGGAGTTCCAATCATTTAGCAGGAAGTTCACCGAAAAAGCCATCCACTCTTTCCACCAGACCGTCCGAGTTTAATGTCGTCACGTCATAACCGATCAACTTATTGTCAGCATCTATTTTGACACACCATTGATATCGGAAACGATCATGATGGGAGTCATATCCACTGGAATGAGAGCACACTGCCATTGGGAATTTCTGACGAAACTCCATCACCATTTTCTCGAAAGCATCAATTCCTGTGACTAAATAATTTGGATCAGCAAACACAATATCTGCGGCCAGTGATTTTTCAAGATGTCCTCTGATCTTATTTAAATCATTTTCGTTCCAGGCATCTAACATCTGTTCAAGTGCTATAGGTAGTGTCATAATCGTTTCCTCACCAGTTTACCGACCATCAGTCGGCAATATACATTACAGACCGACGGTCTGTAAATGGCAATATGGAATAAAAATGGTTTCTCAGACAATACGCCGCGAAAAAACGCGAGAATTGCTCCTTACAACAGCCAGAAAACTGTTTAATGATATTGGGTTTGAGCGAACAACTACGAGTAAAATCCTCTCTTCATCTGGTGTCAGTAAGGGCGGGCTTTACCACCATTTTGCGAGCAAGCAAGAACTGATGGAAGCGATTTACATTCAGGATTGCGAGACCATATTTGAGCAATCTAGAAAAGATGTTAATGCAAACTCTCCCTTGGAATATCTGATACAAACTGTTGTTGCCTGGTTGCAACTGGTCAATCAGTCAGCCCTTGGTAACATATTGCTAGAGCAAGGTCCCAAAGTGTTAGGTTGGAAGAAATGTCGGGACATAGAAGAAAACTATAGTTTACTTCCAATGATTGAAACCATCGAGAAATGCATCGAAAAAGGTGAAGTTAAGGTTTTCTCCGCCCGTTCAACAGCACAGATTATCAATGCAATGGTGGCAGAAATGGCTATGATTCAATTGCATGACAAAACAGTGTCGAGTGACGATTTAACGCCAATTATCCGTAAAATGATTGAAGGCCTGTCACACTGACGAATTTTCCTATTGACCTTGGTCATTACTCTAAGGTTTATGCTATACCCAATAGTGAAAGAGGAGAACTCAGATGTACAGAATTGGCGAACTCGCAAAGCATTGCGAAGTGACGACCGACACAATACGGTTTTATGAGAAATCCGGCCTATTGTCCCAGGCAAGAAGAAGCGAATCCGGCTACCGGTTATATATCGAAGCAGATATAGCAAAAGTAAAATTCATACTTCGTGCAAAGCGCACTGGCTTTACCTTGCTGGAAATTGCTGAATTGCTGTCCATAAGGGTCGATCCCCAGCACCACACCTGTGGGGAAGTTAAATCTATAGCAGATGACAAAATCATCGAACTTGAACAACGTATTGCAGAATTGCGACGCTTTCAGACGTCGCTGAAAAGCTTGAGTAAAAAATGCTGTGGTGGTGAAGAAAACGCTACAGGGTGTTCAATTCTCGATGCGCTGGAAGAAAGCTGATGGAATTGGTTAACAACTTCTGGCAGCTGTTTGTTGAAGCAGCCCCGTGGCTATTATTCGGTTTCCTTATTGCTGGTGTGCTACATGCTTTTTTACCCGACAGCTTCATGCAACGACACTTAGGTGGTAAAGGAATTGGAACCACAGTGAAAGCAGCATTCATTGGTGCACCTCTTCCATTGTGTTCATGCGGAGTCATACCAGCAGCACTGGGATTGCGTCGCAGTGGCGCGTCAAAAAATGCCACTGTTGCCTTTTTGGTTGCTACGCCGGAAACCGGCGTCGACTCAGTTTCAGTATCCTATGCCATGCTCGGTCCGATAATGGCGATAATACGGCCAATTGCAGCCATTTGCAGTGCGATTGTAGCCGGTGTTCTGGTAGGTAAAGAATCACTGCAACATACGACTTCCTTTGCTTCTCCAGCTAATACCGATGCTTGCTCAAAATCAACCTGTTGCGAATCTGGCTCCGCTCCTGCCTCATTGGCTTGCAGCAAAAGTGAAATTCAAACCCAGAGTTTTTCGCAAAAACTACTGGTAGCACTAAGTTTTTCCACGGGTAAACTGGTGGCTGACACCGCAATCTGGTTGATCATCGGTCTGTTCTTTGCTGCCCTAATCAAGACCTTTGTCGCCACCGACTTTTTAGCAGCTTATGGCCAAGGGATACTTGCCATGACGCTCATGGTGATAATTTCTATCCCAATGTATATTTGCGCAACGGCGTCTACTCCAATAGCCGCAGGGTTACTATTCGCTGGTTTATCACCCGGCTCGATCCTGGTCTTTATGCTGGCTGGCCCTGCCACCAACGTTGCCACTTTAGGTATTGTATTCAAAGAAATGGGAAAACGCGCATTAACTGCCTATCTTTTCGGCGTAATTGCAACCGCAATGGTATTCGGCATTTTATTGGACTTTATACTCGATTACCTGGAATTGGATATTCGTAATCAAGTTGAACAACATCAACATCTGGTGCCCGAATCCGTCGGCTCTGCCGCAGCCTTGATATTGATTGTATTGCTGGTACGTGCCTTATTTGTCATATCACGAAGCAAATTCAACATGTCACCAGCCTGACAGTAAAACGCTGTTAAGTGAAACCTTGCTCCTCCACTCTGGCGAGGCCGTCTGAATTAGTCTGATTTTTTAAACACTGGCAGTCTGATACCTGGGCTGCTATTTTGAAAATTCCCGAATCACTTTCCTGTAAAGGGAGACAATGTGTTAATTCAAAAAAGACAAATTGATTTAGATTGGCGCTCGTTGCTCGCATTAACGATCACTTTTTTCTGGTTGGGCTCAGGTGTTTATTATCTGAGTGCCAACATAGGTTGGAACGCCTTTTTTAACCAACCATTGGAGTCTTTGGGTAGTTTTCTGGAAGGAGCCTTTGCTCCACTTGCATTCCTGTGGTTGGTTGTCGGCTTCTTTTTACAACAAAAAGAACTGTCCAAAAATACTAAGGCCATCCAGCAGCAGCATGTAGAAATGCAGAAAAGTGCACAACACGCTGCCATTCAAGCCAGAAGCATACAAGCAAGCGCAGAGCATTCTGAGCAGCAGTCTTTTATCCGGATATATGAAATGGTCAGGGTCACTTTAGGTTCCGTCGTGGGAATGCTGTACATGTCCAGTCAAGGCCCGCGTGGTGAAGGATTAATTAATTCAGATGAAATGATAGAAATGTGGGGAACAATGGTTAATGGAGATGCTGAATTGTTCACCCGTCGTTTTTTGTTTTTAAATGCGTCTGAAGAATCTGATATGCAAGATCTGCTGTTCGGCACTGAAATCAGAGCCCGTCACTCCGAAAACTTTATTTGTCAGTATGCCCGCCTGATAGAAGGCGCCAGAAAGTGTGACCCTGATGGTATGTTAACAGATGCTATTATTGGCAGTGCCCATGGGCGACTTTACGAAATCCTGGTTAAGGTTAAAAATGACATGCAGAATAGTCACGAATAGAAGCCGGCACTTTAAGACTGTTTTATTGTATTATCGTATTTTAATTCAACTGAATTGGATAATTACTGTGTTGTTGGGAACCGTCAGAATGCAATTAATCAAACCACTTTTGTTGAGTACACTACTACTCTCTTCCTTTAGCCTTCAGGCTGCAAATGATACTGCCTGTAACGAAACTGAATTACGCAACGCAGTCGCACGCTTTGGCGAGGCATTTAAAACGGCAGATACCCAGCGGCTCGATTTACTTCTGACCGACAACTACATTCACGTCAATGGCGGTTCTGGTAATATTATTCGTAAACAGGCTTGGCTAAACTGGCTGGGATCCAGAAAATCAGAACTGCAAACCGGCAAATATAGATTTACCCATTACCAGGTGGACGTATTAAGTGTAGTAGTTCAGGATCGCGTCGCTATTGTAGTGGGTGAGGCGGTGTCTGCCGGACAAAGAAACGAAATACCTTTCAAATCCAAATTACGTTTTTCCAATACCTGGTTGTGCGAAAAAGGTCAGTGGCGCAGAGCTGCCTTCCATGATTCACCGTTAAAGGCAGATGCATAAGGCTTGTTAGTCTTTCACATACTCTATAGCTCAAGGCGTCAAAAGTGATTTACTTAGTTCGGGAACCTGAAGGTGATTTATCACAATATGTAGCTCAGATGGTTTATTACCAGGACTATCTAGCTGAGCACCGCATTGAACGTTTTTTGCCAGATGGCACCACCAATCTGGTTATCGATCTCTGTGATGAGGCCAAATTCATTTATGATAATAATTCGTTAAAGCCAATTCAGGCGTGCAGGCAAAGCTGGTTTTCCGGGATGATGAGTCAGTATTTGTCCATTGATTCGGGCACCGATTCAAAAATGCTCGTAGTAAGTTTTAAACCCGGCGGCGCATATGTCATTTTAGGGCAACCTCTTTATGCATTTATTGATAAAGTCGTTCCTGCTTCAGAGGTGTTTGGAGAATCAATCAACAACCTGCGAACACAGCTTATTGAGAAAGAGGAAACTGATCCCAAATTCCAGGTTTTGCAAGCCTGGTTACAAGATTTAATTCAGCCCCGCTCATTTTCTTTTGAAGTTGTGAGAAATACAATGGCAAAGCTTATTGAAGCGCCACTAACCAGCGTGGAAGAACTTGCGAGCAAAGCTGGATATAGTCAAAAACAATTCATCCATCTGTATAAAACCTTTGTCGGCATTACTCCCAAATTGCATCAACGTATACTTCGATTCAACGACATCCTCGCGCTAAGCCATAAAAAGCATAGGATTGACTGGGCAGCCTGCGCCAGTGAATGCGGCTACCATGATCAAGCCCATTTTATAAGGGATTTTCAGCGATTTTCCGGACTCAATCCAAATCACTACTTGCAGGATCAAGGTGAATGGGCCAACTATATCCCCATAAAGTAAATTTTTTACAATCGTCAAAAAATGTAATTGGGTAATGTGCTCCCAAACCCACTTGTTTTGAGGCTTATTATGGAATTTTCTAACATTAATCACCTTGCAGTATTACTTTGTGCCGCACTCAATCTCGCTTTTGGTGCGCTGTGGTATTCCCCTGTTATGTTTTATGACGCTTGGAAAAAAGAGAATGGCCTGAACGATATTGATTTTGAAGATGTTAATTTCGCTAAACTCTACACCCTATCATTTAGTTTGGCGCTAATCATGTCTTACAATCTGGCATTTTTTCTTTCTGCTCAGACTACTGACTGGTTATGGGGTTTAACCGCTGGTTTTCTGGCTGGGTTTGGTTGGTGCGCACCGATATTTATTGCCATCGCATTATTTGAAAAACGCTCCTGGCGTTACATCGCAATAAACGCAACCTACATAGTGTTGTATTTCAGTATGATTGGATTCATTTTAGGAGTTTGGAGATGAGCATGAAACACCTGATACACGCAGCTTTACTATGCCTTTCAAGTGCCATTCAGGCAAGCCCATGGATTGCTTACAATCAATTGGAAGACCCAGAAACGCAGAATTATGAAATTTACGTGATGGATAAAGATGGAAAAACACGTCGGAATATTTCCAATCATCCTGGCGTAGACTGGGTTTATTATTCAGTAAACGGCAAGCTCTACTTTTTATCTGATCGCGACGAGTGTTCACGTTGCTTTCATCTTTACGAAATGGAAGCTGATGGTTCATCAGTGAGAAAAGTCTCCCAACAAAAGATGGCAGATTCGTGGTTTTCAAGTCGAAGAAATGGCACCCAGTTTGTGGTTAAATTTGCTGAACCGGGCTGGTCAGGATTCGCCATCATTGATCTTAAAGGCAATTTAATTGAAAAGGTTCGGATAGATTTACCCTACAGTTCCGATCCCGCTTTTTCTCCCGACGGCCAGTCAATTGTATTTCGAGGTGCAGAAAAAGCATCCCCACAAGAATTAGGCTTTATTGATGAGCTATATGTGTTGAATCTGAAAGCTGAAAAACCACCAAGGTCTCCAACAAAAATCACTTCCAATCCAGATGCAAGGCCAGATAAACCATGGCGCGGATACTTTGCGGCCGCACCAAGATGGTATGTAAGCCACAGCATTTCCTTTGCCGCAAAACGAGATAACAACTATGATATTTATTCTGTCAGTCCAGATGGCCAATTGATTCAGTCACTCACACCCAAACAGAATAATCAGGTTTTTCACGATTGGTCAGAGACCGGAGAGCTGATTTTTGAAGCATCGATGAACAACCATACAGGCTATGAGCTATATATCAGACGCCCCGACGGGAAAGTTGAGCAACTGACAGATGACGATAAAGAACAGTATGCACCAGTGTTTGTTGAGGTAACTGGCCTTGAGCGGCAGTACAGATAATAAGGCGCCGCTTGCCAGGAAGCTTGGGATAAAACCAGGTATGCGGATCTTGCTGGTAAATCAGCCGACCAATTACGAGGACTTATTCAGCGATTTTCCCGATCTGGTTACAATAGATTGCAAGCGTGATTCATACTCAATCGACCTGATCCACGCTTTTTTTCACAACCAGCACGAACTCAAGCATCTGCTTCCGTCACTGAGACAGTTAATTAAGCCAGATGGACAGCTCTGGTGCAGTTGGCTCAAACAAGCCAGTGGCATCAAAACAGACCTGAATCGGGAGGACGTCAGACGTCTTGTTCTGGGGTATGACCTGGTGGATATCAAAGTCTGTTCAGTGAGTGCAGATTGGAGCGCATTAAAGTTTGTGATCCCAAAAGCTCTCAGGCAATGATTTCAGCAAAATTGTCTCTATGAAATCGGTCTTCAGCTAGATTATGTTAATAACAACATTACACTACACAATAATGAATAGACTTGTATACCTGGCCATCGCCGTTTTCCTACTCTATTCGCCATCAGCACAGGTTGCACAAACCAGACCGGTGCTCAGGGTGACTGTAGAAATTAATTCGCCCTCTCAAGGACTGGTTGTGCTGACACCATTTGACAGCGCCGACAGTTTTCTCGAAACTCCCTTTCTGATTTTACGCAAACCAGTGAACATGGGCGCCGAAGTTGCTTTTGAACTTAATAATCTTAAATCTGGCACTTACGCCATAAGTGCTTATTATGACCGGGACAATAACAATGAACTGAACACCAATTTCTTTGGGATACCAAAGGAACAGGTGGGGTTCTCCAACAATGCCAAAGGCAGTTTTGGCCCGCCCGATTTTGAAGATGCAGCCTTTGATTTTTCTTACTCAACTGCAATACAGATTGAACTGATCAGTTTGTAGTTGTCACTTCTTACCGGTTAATTTTGTGACAATTAGCGCAACCACCTGCAACCTGCCCCGCAAAATAGTAGCGCGGCTGTGGTAGAGAAGCCGCGATTTTGGCCTCTCCAACAATTCGTACGAAATCTTGCATGTAATCTTGCATAAAAGGGTGGCTGGAGCCAGCATCTCCCGCCTGCAGACGAGAAGCAACCTTTTCTATATTGTTGAGTGACATCAATACTTTTTGCCGTTGCAAACCAGGCTCTTCTCGTTGCTTCTCCGGGTTTTGCATCATCGCCAACTCTAATGTGCGTAAGTGCTGCGCAAGTCTGGCCATATCAGAGCGAAGTTCCTGCGGCTCTATATAACGAAACTCCGGTGGGTAGGTCACCTTGCGGACATTTTCAGCTATCTTTGCACTACATCCCACTAAAAAGAATCCAAGCAGAATGCTTGATATCCCCATGAAAAATGTTTTATGCGAAGCTGTCACAAGCCACCTCCTTATTGTTTATCAACCTCTGCAGATCTAGAGAGATAGTTCAGTTTTTTGAATAAGGGCATACAATTTATCCTTCAACACGACTCGCTGCCTTTTCAACGACTCCAAATATTCATCTGACACAGCGGAGTTACTCTCTTCAATCTGATGCACCTCGCTCTCAACTTCATGGTATTGCTCAAATAACCTGGCGAAGTGATTGTCGTTCATTTTCAGGTGACGAATGGTGTGATGATGTTCGGGGAAATCATTTAGCAGCGTGTGTTTTTCCAAGTTCATATTATAAGCCTTTTTTCGTTACTGGATTTTCAATCATAGAATGCCTGATCCCAAAACGTTCATATTGATCTGTGTCATTATTTCGTTATCCAATTTACTAATCTAATCGTCATAAATGGTTTAAATAAATGTAAGAAAAGTGGCACGAAGCCTTCACGGTTTGTACAACTATTCGTCATACAATCCCCCTACCCTTGTTGGCTATTTCAACAAGGGTGATACTTAAAATGAAACGTACAATAAGAACGATACTCCTAGGCGCTATAGCAATTGGATTAAGTGCCTGCGACGACGACAGCGTTGAGATAGTTGAAGTCGAGAAACAGGTTGTGGTCGAAAATACAGTGACCCAGGTGGAGCGCGTTGAAGTACCGGTAGTGGTTCAAGTGCCGATGGGAACAGCGCCCGATATTCAAGTGGGTAGCCGTCCATATTTTTTGATAGACGATATGGAAGAAGGAGTGCTAAAAACCGCATTAGAGGCTTGCTCTGAAGGGCCATTCTACAAAACAGATTTCTCTATCGGCCACCGCGGCGCACCAATGCAATATCCTGAGCACACCAAAGAATCTTACCAGGCTGCAGCCAGAATGGGTGCGGGTATTCTGGAGTGTGATGTCACATTCACAAAAGATAAGGAATTGGTTTGCCGTCACTCACAATGTGACTTGCATACAACCACTAACATACTCGCTACAGACCTAGCTTCCAGGTGCTCGGTACCTTTCGTGCCAGCTGATCCACAAAACGGCATCACTGCACAGGCCCAATGTTGCACCAGTGATATCACTTTGGCTGAATTTAAAACCTTGCAGGGGAAAATGGACGCGGCAAATCCCAATGGAACCAGTGTTGAAGAGTACATGAACGGAACCGCAACATGGCGCACAGACCTATACTCTTCACGGGGTACGCTCTTGACCCATGCAGAGAGTATTGAATTATTCAAATCTCTTGGCACCAAAATGACGCCCGAACTAAAGTCCCCCAGCGTAGACATGCCTTTTGATGGTTTCTCACAGCAGGATTACGCGCAGAAAATGATTGACGAATACAAAGCCGCCAACATTTCTGCAGACCAAGTTTGGCCTCAGTCTTTTAATCTTAACGATCTGCAGTACTGGATAGCGAACGAGGCGGAATTTGCTCTTCAAGCCGTTTATCTGGATGGTCGCTATGCTGATCCGACATTTGATGTTGCAAACAGCTCAACCTGGTCTCCCTCCATGCAGGATCTGGTCAATGATGGCGTGAAGATTCTGGCGCCACCAACCTGGATGCTGGTGGCGGAAGGAGCAGACAATAACATTGTTCCATCGGAGTACGCCATTGCAGCTAAGGCCGCCGGACTGGATATTATAACCTGGACACTTGAGCGTTCAGGCCCATTGGCAGATGGGGGTGGTTGGTATTATCAGACCATAAGTAACATAACTGAAAAAGATAGCGATCAACTTAAACTTCTGGATGTCCTGGCAAAAGATGTGGGCGTGATAGGAGTATTTTCCGATTGGCCTGGCACTACAAGCTACTATGCCAGCTGTATGGGAATGCCTGCTAGTATTTGATTCTTTTGAAACGATTTGGCTCTTTACACGAGCCAAATCCATTCCTAACACAAGCCATACTGTCGACATATTCAACTATTTATCTAATATTTCATTTTAATTTCGACCATTTTTAAACTATATTGTCGACAATTTAACTAAAATGGAATGAAATTTGGATAATCAAAATCTGTTTGGAGCAGTTAATGCACTGTTCGTTTTTGTCAGCCTGGTTGGCGTTTTATTGCAACTAAGAAAGGTAAGACGGGTTAAACGAGAAGGTAGAAAAACCGGTGAAACCACCCGTCTACTATCACTAAACCAATTTTCGGTCAGCTTCTTTGCGTACCTGTCCTTTTTCGTTTACGGCTACAGCATCCATCCTGTCAATGAATTTCTCGTTTGGCCCAGGTTGATAGGTAGCTTGATAGTGGGCTTGATATTATTTGAAATCTGGCGTGACAGATGTTCGCGAATATCTGCAGTTTGTTTTTCAATCGCAGCCTTCAGTCTGTGTATCGCAATCTCAAGATTAGTTCTTCAGTGGTTTTCTGACGGCGGTCATGCGTTAAATGATGAAGACAAGATCATTTCTACTACGCTAATTGTGTTTATCACCTTACTTGTTGCTCAAGGGTATTATCACCAAATCCGTCTGATAATTAGCGCAGGTGACACGGGTGCAATCGATTTAAGAATGAGCCAATTTATTTTGATGATGGACATATCCACAGTCGCATTTGCCATAAGCCTTGGATTAGCCAAAGGCTGGCCTTTATTGTTGCTGGCTGCAGTAAGCGGTATCACAAAACTCATTGTCATGTACTTGTTTTATTGGGTCAGAACTAGTCCAGTTGCGTTAAGGAGGCGAAGTCACATTTGATGTCATTTAATTTGAAATTCTTGCCAGCAGGTCTATGCTTTGGAACCGAAAAGTTCCATACAGCTGCTCTAAATCAACCTTTTAGAAATTAGTTATACAGTACTTGTTATGCACTGTTCGTGGTTGGATATGGATTCTGCAAGTGGCCATCGTAGTTCCGACTCCAGCTTGTCACTGACTCGCTTTCCTGAATCTACTTCCTGGATCCATAGCGTTATTTTTTTTCCGTCAATTTTTCGAATAGGCATATAACTTTTGCCAGCTTCAAGAGTAGTTTTGACATTAAAATAGGCAACTTTGGGTTGGCCAGTCAATTCATCATCGAATTTTTCTGCCTTAATCCAGATGTTATGCGCTCCAGCAGGATATTGTTTCGCCACGCTCCAGCCGGTTGGCTGATGACGATGACATGCCAAAAAAATATATTCATGATCTGGTTGTACATTCTGAACAAAGTTTTGAAATCTGAAATGATCTTGTTTGATTTCTGTCTGAATAGGTAACACTTCGCAACCGGACAAAAAGACGGTAAATAAAGCGACGGATAGTAAAGTTGATTTCATGATAATTTCCTTATAAGACGCATTAACTACTGAAAATTTGGAACAGTTTTTTCGTAAAAGTACTATAAATACCATAGGTGATTCATCTGCTCATTCCAAGCAAACAAATAGGCGTGACATTATTGTAGCTGCAATAAAATAAAGCTTTTACACTTACCTAAATATAGAAGTCAACGTGTTTGCGACCATGTTCATCCACTTCTGGCAAGGGGTTTTTAGTTGCTTCCACAGGCTTCGCTTTTTTTGCGGATTCTTTTTTTTGTTTGGCTTGTTCTTTTGACTGATATTTTTCACGGGCTTCACGCTCTTCGGCATTTAGCTCCTTCTCTTCATCGTTGAGACGGCGAAGTTTTGCCTCTTTCGAAACCTGCTCTACTTTATGTTCATCCTTAGCTATGGGTTCTTTGCCCTCTCTGGGAAGGACTGAAAAAATTAAATCACTCGACATGTTGGCTCTGTTTGGTTAAAAAACATCCTCTTCATATATTTGTATCGTACTATCATAGACTTACTTTAGGCTATGGAGTTCAAAAATCCTTCTGTATTCGCTGATTTCAGTGATCTTGATCAATCTATTCCATTTGGTTTTATCTCATAGCAGATTGAAAGCGCTGATATTTAAAAATAGGCTTGCATTAGTCAGGCCAATTGGATAATGTTTGCGCCACTTAGTCGAGAAAACGAAACAACGACAATGAATTTCAACAGCCCAGCGAACCATCACCACCATCATAAAGCATAACCTTTCAGGTTCGTGCTGGAAGGTCTATTGATTCCTTCCAGAGGCACAGAATTATCTAAACCCCCGGAAGGAGACTTCCGGGGGTTTTTCGTTATGGCTAGGATTTAATTTTTACATTATTAGGAATATGACATGAGTGACAGCAACAGACTTAGAATTGCCGTGCAGAAATCTGGCCGTTTAAGCGACGACAGCATTGCATTGCTAAAAGCAATTGGGATCAAGCTTCAGATTAGAGATCGCCTGCTTATTGCTCACTCAACCAATCAACCTATCGACCTATTGTTGGTGCGTGACGATGATATTCCAGGATTGGTAATGGACGGGGTAGTTGATCTGGGGTTCATAGGTGAAAATGAGCTTGAGGAAAAGATGTTGGAACGTCAGGCAACAGGCAAAGTTTTTGACTTCGAAACTTTGCGCCGTTTGGATTATGGGGGCTGCAGTCTGTCGATAGCAGTGCCAAACGAGTTTGACTACCAGGGCGTGGAGTCCTTGACTGGTTTGAAAGTGGCAACAACGTACCCTTACTTGCTGGAACGATTCTTCAAAGAAAAAAATGTTGATGCCAGTGCCGTAATGTTAACCGGCTCTGTTGAAGTTGCACCTCGAGCAGGTGTTGCGGATGCCATTTGTGACCTGGTATCAACGGGTGCCACGTTGGAAGCCAATGGCTTGCAGGAAGAAGAAGTTATCTTCAAATCAAAAGCGGTACTGATACAACGTGGTGGTGAATTGTCTCAAGACAAACAAGATCTTGTGAATCGGATGCTACCAAGAATTGATGGTGTAATGCAGGCCAAAGAAAGCAAATACATCATGCTCCACGCACCTAAGGCCTATCTGGAACAAGTGAAAAGCCTGTTACCCGGAGCTGAAAACCCTACTGTTCTGCCCCTAGCGAATAATGATGAAACCGTTGCTATACATGTGGTCAGTTCCGAAACATTGTTCTGGGAAACGATGGAAAAACTTAAGGCTCTGGGGTGTAGCTCTATCCTGGTAATGCCAATTGAGAAGATGATGGGTTAAGAATGAATACATGGTCGAAGCTTAGTGCTAAAGAACAAGCTGAATTATTGCGTCGTCCAGCAATGTCTGACAATGTCAGCCTGACCAAAACAGTTGCTGAGATTATCGGACAGGTTGAAGAGCAAGGCGATAAAGCATTGCTCTCTCTGACAAAACGCTTTGATGGTGCAGATCTGGCTCAATTGGCGCTAGATGAAAACAGTATCAACAGTGCAGAAGACGAAGTATCGGAACAAGTTAAAGCTGCTATTTTACTGGCGTACAAGAACATCAAACGGTTCCATCAGGCTCAGCTACCAGAAGATGTAAAAATCGAAACAAGCCCTGGCGTTATATGTGAACTTAAACATGCACCACTGAATTCCGTTGGCCTTTACATTCCAGGTGGTACCGCTCCTCTCCCCTCCACTGTACTGATGTTAGGCATCACTGCTCAGGTAGCGGGCTGTCAGCGCAAGGTGCTTTGCACTCCGCCAGACAGTGAGGGCAAAATTGCTGCAGAAATTCGATTTGCGGCAAAACTTTGCGGAATCGATGAAGTTTACCTGGTAGGTGGTGCGCAGGCGATTGCAGCTATGGCAATCGGCACAGAAAGTATCATTAAAGTGGACAAAATCTTTGGCCCTGGCAACAGCTTTGTAACCGAAGCAAAGCAACAAGTCAGCCGAATCGCCGGTGGTGCTGCTATTGATATGCCAGCAGGTCCCTCGGAAGTACTGGTTATTGCGGATAAAGACGCAAACCCGGTATTTGTTGCAGCTGATTTGTTATCTCAGGCTGAACACGGTGCTGATTCACAGGCTGTTCTCGTTAGTGACTGCAAAGCTTTGATTGACGACGCAAAGGAAGAAGTGTGTAAGCAATTGACAAATTTAAGCCGCGCAGATATCGCATCGACCGCTATGCAGCACAGTCGCTATATTTTGACGGATAGCCTGGAGCAATCAATTCAGGTCAGCAATCAATATGCACCTGAACACTTGATTGTGCAAATCACGAATGCCCGGGAAGAATTGCCACGACTTAACAATGCCGGCTCTGTATTTCTGGGCCAATGGTCTCCTGAATCAGCCGGTGACTATGCCAGTGGGACCAATCACGTATTACCCACTTACGGTTACGCCAGAAATTACTCCAGTCTTGGATTGGCAGATTTTATGCGCCGTTACACAGTGCAAGAATTAAGTTATCAGGGACTGCAAAATATAGGGCCGGCAATAATGGACCTAGCTGAGGCTGAAGGATTGGATGCACACAGACAGGCTGTCGCATTGAGGCTTGATAAGGAGAACAATTAATGGCCAAGATTGTTGAGTCGCTGCTACTTGAAAACCTGAAATCGCTCAAACCTTATGAGTCAGCCAGGCGATTGTTTTCTGGTGGTCGCGTCTTTTTGAATGCCAATGAATCCCCTTTCGCCAATGATTTTGAGCTCGATTCAAGCAAATTTAATCGTTATCCCGACTGCCAACCACCAGCGGTGATCCAAAGCTACGCTGAATATGCAGGGGTTCAACAAAACCAAGTGCTTAATACCCGTGGGGCAGATGAAGGGATCGAGCTATTAATTCGGGCATTTTGCCAGCCCGGACGAGACCGTATTCTGATTTGCCCTCCCACTTACGGAATGTATGCCATCAGCGCAGAAACCTGCAACGTAGGCGTAGAGAAGGCTCCGTTAAATGATGACTTTTCGCTTGATGTAGATGAAGTATGCCGTTTTAAGGGCAAAGTAAACCTGGTATTTATCTGCTCTCCGAACAATCCTACGGGTACCTCAGTGAATGCTACAGAGATTCAACGTGTTGTTGAACATTTTGCCGACTCCGCTCTGGTGGTTGTTGATGAAGCTTATATTGAGTTTGATCCCGACACTAGTTGGTCGCAATCAATAAACCAATACGAAAACCTGGTGGTGTTACGTACCTTGTCAAAGGCTTTCGCGCTTGCAGGGCTGCGTTGCGGTTTTACGCTGGCAAATCAGGACATTATTCAGGCTTTGTTTAAGGTCATTGCGCCTTACCCTGTGCCTGAGCCTGTAGCACAAATCGCCGCACAGGCTTTAAGCAAAAAAGGCGTTGCAAAAATGCGGGAACAAGTGAGCTTTCTGGAAGAACAGAAGCAAAGGTTCAAAGACGCGCTAACGGCATTTCCCGGGATAGAATTAGTCGGAGACGACAAGGCGAACTTTATTTTATTTCGTCTTGCGCAAAAACAAGAATTGATGGACTACCTGGTAGAAAAAGGCGTACTAATTCGGGACCAATCAAAGCAGCTTGGCCTGAACAATTGCCTTCGCATCACACTAGGTAGTGAACAAGAAAACTCTTTACTGCTTGCCCTAATAGCAAGCTTTTTCGAACAACAGGAATTAATCGCATGAGCCAGCAGGCAATTTTGTTTATAGACAGAGACGGTACACTGGTAGAAGAACCTCCCGTTGACAAGCAGCTGGATAGTCTGGAAAAACTGGTATTTGAACCTATGGTAATACCGGTTCTGACACGTCTTCAACAAGCCGGTTTCAGACTGGTCATGGTATCTAATCAGGATGGGCTTGGCACCGACAGTTTCCCACAGGCAGATTTTGACGCACCGCACGATAAAATGATGTCTGTCTTCACTACTCAGGGAGTGCATTTTGATGACGTATTGATTTGCCCACACTTCGATGAAGATAACTGCAGTTGTCGAAAGCCCAAATTAGGGCTGGTTAAAGAATATCTGCAATTAGGTCGTGTGGACTTTACCCGCTCATATGTGATTGGCGATCGTGATACTGATTTGCAATTAGCTGCTAACATGGGAATTGAGGGATTGAAGTACGATCCTAAAGACAACAACTGGTTAGCTATCGAAAAAACCTTACTTGCCTCAAACCGTATTGCCGAAGTGGTGCGCAAAACCTCCGAAACAGACATTCGGGTGAAAGTGGATCTGGATTCACAGGCAAAATCTACCATCGAGACTGGCATTGGCTTTTTTGATCATATGCTGGACCAAATTGCCACTCATGGCGGGTTTGAATTAAACCTTAAGGTGGACGGTGACTTGCACATCGATGACCATCATAGCGTAGAAGATACAGCACTTGCTCTAGGCGAAGCATTGAAAAAAGCGTTGGGAAATAAACGGGGAATTGGTCGATTTGGCTTCGCCTTGCCCATGGACGAATGCCGCGCTGAATGCATCATGGACATTTCAAACCGTCCACACCTGAAATTTGATGCCGAATTTAGCCGTGAAAATGTTGGTGAAATGGCAACAGAAATGGTGCCACATTTTTTCTACTCCATGGCACAGGCAATGGGATTGTCACTTCACTTGTCCACATCTGAAGGTAATGCCCATCATCAGGTTGAAAGTTTATTTAAAGTATTTGGCCGTGCGCTACGTCAGGCAATCACCAAACAAGGCGATACGCTGCCCAGCAGCAAAGGGGCACTGTGATGACCATTCACAAAACCAGTCAGAACATTGTTGTGGTTAATACGGGTTGTGCAAATATTTCGTCCGTGAAGTTTGCGTTGGAAAGGCTTAATGTATCAGTTTCGGTATCTGACGATTTAGACACAATTTCAAAAGCTGACAAAGTATTTTTACCAGGTGTCGGCAGTGCAAATGCCGCAATGGCCAGCATAGAGAAAAAGCAGCTGAAGGAGTGCATTCAATCGCTGTCGCAACCGGTTATTGGTGTGTGTTTGGGTATGCAGTTAATGGTAGACCAGTCTGAAGAAGGCCTGGACAGCAACACCCATTGTCTCGGATTAATCCCCGGTACAGTTAAACGCATGCAGGTTGGCGACCTCCGTTTGCCACATATGGGTTGGAACACCGTCACTCCTGTTGGTGACTCGCCATTATTCAGCGGCATCCCTGCAGGGACATACTTTTACTTTGTCCACAGCTATGCGGTGGATGTTTACCAACACACATTGGCCAGTTGCGAATATGGCTACCCGTTTTCCGCAGCGCTGCATAAAGACAATTTTTTTGGCGTCCAATTTCACCCTGAACGTTCCGGCGACGCCGGCGCAAAACTACTAGAGAATTTTGTAAATTTATGATTATTCCTGCTATCGACTTAATAGATGGATCTGTCGTTCGTTTATACCAAGGTGACTACGAACAGAAAACTGAATACAAGTTGGACCCGGTTGACGTAGTGCACAGCTATGCAGATCAAGGTGCAACATGGTTACACATTGTGGATTTAACCGGCGCAAAAGATACCAGTAAACGGCAACTTACCTTAATTGAAAAAATGGTTGCAACAGGCCGAATGAATTTTCAGGCTGGTGGTGGCATCCGCAATGAGCAAGATGTGAAGCAACTTTTAGACATTGGCGTGAAACGCGTCGTTATTGGTTCATTAGCAGTCAAGCAACCTGAACTGGTTAAGAGTTGGGTGACTAAATACGGTCCTGAGGCAATAGTGCTGGCACTGGATGTCAACATCGATCCACTAGGTAACAAAATGATTGCCACCCATGGATGGCAGGAAGACTCTGGCGTGTCGTTGGAAGGGCTGCTAAAAGACTTTATGTCTGTTGGTGCCAAACACGTATTGTGCACCGACATTAGCCGAGACGGCACATTGCAAGGCGCAAATGCTGAGTTGTATGAACAGATGAAATCACAATTTCCTGATGTGATCTGGCAAGCCTCTGGCGGGATCGGTTGTTTAAGTGATATTGCAACGTTAAAGCCCACTAAGGTTGACGGTGTAATTCTCGGACGTGCTCTGTTGGAAGGAAAATTCAACGTTGAGGAGGCAATAAAATGCTGGCAAGACGCATAATCCCCTGCCTTGATGTTCGCGATGGAAAAGTCGTCAAAGGCGTCAAATTTCGTAACCACGAAATCATTGGAGACATAGTGCCATTGGCAGAAAAATATGCACAACAAGGTGCAGACGAATTGGTTTTTTATGACATTACTGCCTCGAGTGATCAGCGTGTAGTGGACAAAAGCTGGGTGAGCAGAATTGCCCAGGTTATCGACATTCCTTTTTGTGTGGCTGGCGGAATTAAAACCGTTGAAGATGCCGGAAGAATACTTGAAATGGGTGCGGATAAAATCTCTGTCAACTCCCCTGCCCTGGCTGACCCCAACTTAATTACTCAATTGCACGATACCTATGGACAACAGTGTGTTGTGGTAGGTATCGATAGTTACTTCAATGAAGAAAACAGACAATATCAGGTTTACCAGTTTACCGGTGACGAAAGCCGCACACAGCTGACAGGATGGCAGACAGCTGATTGGGTTAGCGAGGTGCAACAGCGAGGTGCCGGCGAAATTGTACTCAATTGTATGAATCAGGATGGTGTGCGACAGGGTTACGACATTGCCCAGCTTAAAATGATTCGGGATTTATGCAAGGTCCCCCTTATTGCCTCAGGAGGCGCGGGTGAAAAAAGTCACTTCAGCGAAGTTTTTGAGCAGGCAGACGTTGATGGTGCGTTAGCGGCCTCTGTATTTCACAAAGGTGTGATCCCAATCCCTGAACTGAAAGACTATTTACGCGATGCCAATATAGCCATTCGCGATTAATTGACTGGATATAATTATGACTATTACGTTACGCAGCATTCCTACCCTGGCTTGGGAGAAAATGGATAATTTACTGCCTTGTATTGTACAAAACGCCAGAAGTGGCAAGGTATTGATGCAAGGTTTTATGGATCAAGAAGCCCTGAGGAAAACGTTGGAGACAGGTAAAGTAACCTTTTTCAGTCGTTCAAAACAGCGACTTTGGACTAAAGGTGAGACATCTGGAAACACGCTCGACCTGGTAGAGATTAGTGCAGACTGTGACCAAGACTCACTCTTGGTGCTTGCGCATCCAAATGGGCCGACTTGTCACACCGGCACCGAATCTTGCTGGACTGAAGCATCTTCGCCTGAAATGACCTTCATAGCCGAGCTGGAAAACATCCTTGCGGGCAGAAAAGGGGCGGATCCTGAATCCAGTTATACAGCGAGTTTGTACAGCAAAGGCATTAAACGTATTGCCCAGAAAGTGGGAGAAGAAGGTGTGGAGACGGCCTTGGCTGCAACAGTAAAGGATTTGGACGAACTTAAAAATGAATCCGCAGATCTGCTTTATCACCTCATAGTTTTGCTACAAGCAAGCAACCTTTCCCTGAGCGATGTCGTATCAGTATTACGTAGTAGACATAAAAGCTAGGAATACACTGCTGCATCTGGTCTGTTAACGACCAGATGCGCAACTACCTTCTAAAAAATCGAACGAAAGAGGCAATTTTTCGCGATTTTCTTTTGCTTAATGTTTCCTTATTCTCTTGTTCATCAAGAAACAGGCTTAGTGAATATGATTAAGAATACAACTATCAGCTATGGATGGCTCAGCATTTCAATGCATTGGCTCAGTGCGTTAGCAGTTATAGGTTTGTTTGCCGTAGGGTTTTGGATGGTGGACCTGAACTACTACAGCGAATGGTATCGGACCGCACCTCATTACCACAAAAGTATTGGTATTTTACTGGCGCTGTTAACGCTCTTCAGATTGGTCTGGAAACTGACGCAACCCACCCCCCGGTCATTGGGTAAACCATTGGAGAAAAAATCAGCAAAATTTGCTCACGGTCTGATCTATTTATTAATGTTTAGCCTATTTACCAGCGGATACCTTATTTCCACAGCTGATGGGCGGGGAATAGATGTTTTTAACTGGTTTACGGTTCCGGGATTAGGTGAACTTTTCCCCGAACAGGAAGATCTAGCTGGTCAAATTCACGAATGGATCGCATATAGCCTGATAGGACTGGCGATATTGCATGCATTTGCAGCCTTAAAACACCACGTGATTGATAAAGACAACACACTGAAACGAATGATTAAACCAATTGAGGAAAAATGATGAAGAAAACGTTAATAGCAGCTGGATTCGCAATTCTGTTATCTCCGCTGGCAAATGCAGCCGACTATGTGTTGGATATTAAAGGCGCTCACGCTTTTGTCAATTTCAAAATAAAGCATTTGGGCTATTCCTGGCTGACCGGACGATTCAACGATTTTGATGGTAAGTTCAGCTATGACCCAAGCAACCCGTCAGCGTCACAAATCACCGTAAATATTGAAACCAAGAGCATTGACTCCAACCATGCAGAACGAGATAAGCACTTGCGCGGTAAAGACTTTTTGAACGTCAGCAAGTTTCCAAACTCATCTTTTGTGAGCACTAAGATTGAAGACTTGGGAAACGACAAATTAAAAGTAATGGGTAATTTTACCCTGCACGGGGTGACTAAACCCATAGTTATTGACGCAGTTAAAATTGGTGAAGGTGACGACCCTTGGGGAGGTTATCGCGCAGGCTTTTCAGGTACTACCAGAATTGCCCTGGCAGACTACGGAATAACCTACAATTTAGGACCTGCATCTACCCATGTTGATCTGGAATTGCATATTGAAGGTATTAAACAATAGTTAACACTCTCCCGGATAGTGTTTACCTCTTGAGCCCGCACCCTGCGGGCTTTTTTTATGCGAAAAATCGGCTTTAGTTTAACTAGGACCTATCGCTGTCAAAATAAAACTTGCCAAGTGTATTGGTGTATTATATAACCAATACACCAATACACATTGAGTTTTAATAGTGCAAACAGAAAACTTACATTTTCAGGTTTCACCCAGTTCTGGGGAACCGATATATCGCCAGTTAATTGAGCAGATAAATCGAATGCTGGCGAGCGGTCATCTGAAATCTGGAGACTTCCTCCCTTCTGTCCGTCAATTAGCGGCGCAACTAGAGGTCAACCCAATGACAATTTCCAAAGCCTATAGCTTACTGGAAACTCAAGGCCAGGTTGAACGTGTCAGAGGACGGGGCATGATGATTGTGGAAACCTCAAAAAAATCGTCATTGCAAGAACGTTTAGCATTGTTAGAACCTCTGTTGGCGACTCTAATTCAGCAATGTCAGCAATTGGATATATCCGAACAACAAGCTGTCGAGTGGATCGCCGAGAATATTAACAAGGAGCAGTCATGAATATTTTAGAAATGAATGGTGTCAGTAAGAGTTACAAGAAGAATGCCGTATTGCGAAATCTTAATTTCACTTTAGAGAGCGGGACTGTGTTAGGTCTTTTAGGACCAAATGGCGCGGGCAAAACAACCTTGTTAAAAACTGCAATAGGCTTGCTAAAAACTGACAAAGGTGAGGCAAGTGTATTTGGTGAAGCGGCATGGAATATGTCGGCCAAGGCTAAAGAAAGAATAGGGTTCGTAGCTCAGCGTCAGGAGTTTATGCTGCATTACACCGGAGAGCAACTGCTAGATTTTACGTCGGCTTTCTATCCGACTTGGGACAAAAACAAAGTCGCTACACTTGTTACAGATTGGGATATCGACACGTCTAAACAAATTAGTACCCTGTCAGAAGGTCAACAACAGCGTCTTGCCATTATTCAGGCCATGGGCCATTCACCTGAATTGCTGATCTTGGATGAGCCTGTCGCCAGCCTTGACCCGGCAGCCAGAAGAGCGTTTATCAAGGAACTGATTGATCTTAACTGCGACGAACAGACCAGTATTATTTTTTCAACCCACATTACGTCTGACTTAGAAAGAGCGGCAGCCGATGTCGCTTTTATCAGGGAAGGTAAGATTCAATATCAAGGGGGGTTGGACGAGCTTAAGGAACAGGTTGTCCGAATTGGTTTTACAGGTGATCAAGGCTTGTTATCTGAAATGAATAATTTGCAAATTAGTCAAACTAAGCAGTTCGGTGAACGTTGCTCGATGACTGTAACAAATTTTGACCATGCAATGTTATTAACCTTAACTCAGAAATTAGGAACAGCCCCGGAGATTGAGCAGCTTAGCCTTGAAGATATTTACCTGGAGCTGAACAGATGAGCCAATATAAAGCCCTTATTAAACGAGATCTAGTTCGTTTTCCGGCCATATACACTTTGCCTTACCTGGGTATTTTGTTGGGCATGTTATCCGGTTTGCTTACTGATGAAGGATGGGCGATTCTGTATCTCGCACCACTTGTAATAGTGCGTATTCAATCTCTAATCCAATTTCAACATGCCGAAAGTAACTTCATGTTGCCAGAATTGAAAAGCATTGAGTACCGCTATACTTGCGCATTATTGTTATCTACGTCGTTATTATTGGCATGGACACAATCAAATTCAGAATACACTTTTACTAATTTATTTCTGGAACTGGCCCTACTTTCAACGGCCTGGTTATGGGTGATCAATACAGGCACCAGAGAATTCTTTTACGGGTTAATTATACTGGCAGCCGGTCTCAATACGTTTGCCGAAATGACCGGAGTGGGTTCCGCTTTTGACTTATTAACAAGTTGGGGGATCCCAGTCGACAGTTTTTTATCTGATTCAACCTTGCTCCTTATAATTGCCTCCGTATTTATATTACTGAACTTATTGTTGCCTGGACGCATTTTCCTGGCCCCTTTTGAATGGAAAAAGGGCACACTAAGAACCGAAGTGGATTCACTGGATCCGAATAAAGCCAAAGTTACCGGTTATAGCTTTTTTCAAAATCCTATTGTGAGCTCTTTACTGAATAAGATAGATAGGCTTTTTTATTTTATGTGTAGAAAAGAGCCCTTTACAGTACCCCTGTTCTATTCTCAAATTACGACAAAATGCCCCAATGTGTTTGCATTTCTTGCCAGCATTGTGGTGGGCTTAATTATCTTTGCCTTGCCTGATGAACTCAATCTCGAACTCATCAGATTTATGATTAGCTTCGGGTTGGTAATCATGTTGTTACTGAGCACATTAACAACTACTTTCGTATTTATCTCACAAAAAAGTTTTATGGCAAGATTGTGGTTATTGGACAGAAGTGGGGACAGGAAAGACTACATGGCGTCGTTAGCTAAAACCTTGTTTCTGACCCAACTAAATGCATTATTGATCTACTCTGTTATGGCCTTGGCTTTGGTCACTTTGCTACCTGGTTCACCCGGTAAGTATATGGAAATTTATTATATTTCGATGGCTTGGTTATGCGCATTGTACCTGGTTCTCGCCTTAACCTTGTATGTTACTGAAAATCATCTCTACAGCGCCAACACCAGATATACTATTTTGTTTCTTTATATCATTGTTTTCATTGCTGTTTGGCTACTTCTTTTGATGAATACATACAATGCTGTGGCGATATTCACCTTAGGAACAATCTTCAGTATTGTCATGTTAAAACAGTGGCTAAATGCAGATCTTCAGCTAGCTGAAAGCTAGTTTTGGCTATTTGACAAGTGATTTGAACAGGCCAGTTCGCAAAGGAACTGGCTACTGTAGTGCGATGTCCTGGTCATCGAGGTCCAACTCGCATTGAACCTGATTCTTACCACCCCGTTTGCTACGATAAAGCAATTCATCCACCCTTCTGAGCGTATCATCCAGCTCTTCACAAAGCTGATAAGAAGTCGCACCAAAACTAGCGGTGACGTTTTCATTGACGCTGAAAACGTGCTCTGAGATCGCGAGTCTTATCCTTTCGGCTAATTTTTCTGCCGCTTCCAGACCCGTAGACACACATCCGATAACAAACTCTTCTCCTCCCCAGCGAACCATGATATCGCTATTGCGGCTGTGCTGACGGGCAACGTTTATTACGTCTTTAAGCACCTCATCACCCATTTCATGTCCGTGCTTGTCATTGATCAGCTTAAAATTATCAATATCGAACATAACAATGGAAAGCGGGATCCGATGCAGATTTGCCCGTAAGATCTCAGCCTGCAACAACTCTGTCCCCTTGCGCCGATTAAACACCCCCACCAAGGAGTCTGTATTCGCCTGGGTAATTTTGAAATTCAGATACGTCAGCCGGCGCAATATGTACATAATTAGTATCAAGGTTGAGATTGTCAATGTGAGTAAAGTGGCGTGTACATCTAATCCCAATTGCTCAATGATTATGGGAGTTGCGCTAGCTCCCACCTGCGAACCTGTGAGCAATAAATACACACAAACCACAGTAACCAGATATAAAAATGCGTCTACCCAAATTCTCTTTCCTGATTGGGAATAGCGCTTTAATAAGTAACCAAAAATATTATTCAAAAAAATATCCTGTTTGCTGTCTCAATTCGACTTAATAACGAATTAAGGTCTGCCACTGGCAAATTAACTGACAGTTAATACAGAGTGTTTTATCAGCATTTCGGCAATTAATTGCCTCGACCGTCAAAAAAGTGTCTGCAATTTGCGTCTGTATGAATTGTGAGCAACATTAATGCCAACAAGATATTTTTGGGTAAAATAAAGTCGCGATGTACTGTTTACTGTTCTGACTAGTATTGACTCAAGGCGTCAAAGGCACGAGAAGAATCAGGGCTGGGTACAAATACATGGTCATGGTAATACGCAGCAATGACATTGGCACTAATACCCAGTTCAGCCAGTTTCTTACTAATGGCTGCTGTCAATCCAACTGCCTCCAGACTTGAATGAACTTGCAAACTAATGCAGCGAAACGTGGATTCAAATGCCATATTATTATGTTCCGCTGAGTCCTTTGAGATAACCATAGTCATGCCTTCTTCTTCCATAAACATGCCAATTGGATTCAGGTGGTCACCATCGCCATATTTACCTTCAGGAAAACTGACAAACACATACTCCGTCTCGTTCATTACGGGTTTCATATTCGCTAACAGTGCAGCCAGATTGGTTTCGCCAGACATAAGAAGCTCCTAAATTTGTTTTGAAATAACAGGTTACATTCGCCTTCGAACTAAATTCAATCTGAAAAGTCAAAAGTCACGACAGCACATTCAGAAAGAGTCTTAATATATGAACCGAAAAATCAAAATATTGTTCAAAGAAAATTGGGGTTTTGCCTTATTCGTTATACTTTTGTTCGCATCCCGAAGCAGTTTTGCAGACTGGTACCTTGTACCTACAGGTTCGATGCAACCTACTATAGTGGAAGGTGACAGAATTTTCGTTGATAAAATGGCGTATCGCATTGAATTTCCGTTCACGGATCTTGTTATTGCCAAAACCGGTGAACCACAGCGTGGTGATATTATCGTATTTAATTCTGAAAAAGCGGATACAAGACTTGTTAAAAGGCTGATTGGTCTGCCTGGTGATCGAATTGCTATGCACAATAATCAGTTATTATTGAATGGCGAAAGAATAAACTATCTTGGCGATTCTGATCACCCCTTTCGAGCTACAGAAAAACTAGCAGGTATCAATCATCTGGTGCAGTTTATTCCTGTCGGCAATGCCGCTGATAATTTTGCAGAGGTAACTGTTCCGGAAGGACACTATCTGGTCTTGGGCGACAACCGAAACAACAGTGTAGATTCCCGATTCTACGGTTTCGTTCCCGCTCACGAAATACAGGGAAAGGCCCTGAAGGTATTGGTTTCCCTGGATCCTGAAAATTATTACTTACCTAGAACAGAACGCAGTCTGCTGCCATTGATATAAACGCTTAACCAGGCATTGTCCTTAAGACAATGCCTGGTGTTAATTAGGCTATTGTCCGAATCGTTTCCCACCATCTGCTAGATAACCCTCTTCGCTTGAGGTTGATTGCCTTCCTAAAACTGCATTTCTATGAGGAAAACGACCGAATTCAGCAATTATATCTCTATGCTCGTAAGCGAACTTAAGCGAGTTTTCGACATAGGCTATGTTGCCGGCATTACAGTCGGACAACAGCGTTTCAAAAAGCGAAACACAGGTGTTTTGATGTGATAAAGATTCAGCATGCATCAAGGGATGGTAATAGAATATTTTCTCAATAAGTCGCATGGAGTAATGGTGACCATCAGCCAACCCTTGCAGGCAATACTTGAGAGCCAGAGGGTCAGTTGCAAAGGCTTTCTCACTCCCTCTATATATATTCCGACTAAATTGATCCAATAAAATTACCAGGGCAAGACTTGAATCGGGAGACGTTTGCCATGTACTCAGTTTTTGATCTGCCGCCAGGTGAAACAAAGTACCAAATTCATCTAAAATAAAGTTGTCAGTATCTTCATTTCCTTGGTACCAAATTTGTTTTTTACCCTCTTCCGATAGGCCATTTTCAATTTCCCCGAACCAGAAGTTTAAAATTTTAGCAACATTTTTTGAATTTTTATTTTCCATATTTTCAATCACTTACAAGTAAATAAACACTTCTTCTAAAATTTTTTTCGTTGATTCTGTTGAAAAAAATATTGTTGTCCACACATCTGTATTGTGACGCCGAAAGGGTCACAAATAAACCGTCGCCGAATATTCGGGACACACTCAAACAACATATTGCTTAAATAAAAGGATATGACTATGCGTAATATCGATCTATCTCCACTATACCGTTCTTTCATTGGTTTCGATCACCTGGCAACCATGATAGATGCAGCCTCACGAAATGAGAAACAAACCAGTTATCCTCCTTACAACATAGAGTTGCTAGCCGAGGACAAATACCGAATTACAATGGCAGTGGCAGGCTTCTCCCGCGATCAGATCGCAATAGAAGTACAGGAAAATACCCTGAAAGTCTCTGGCAATAAAGAAACCAAAGAACAAGAGCAGAAATTTCTTCACAAAGGCATTTCAGAACGAAACTTTGAACGTAAGTTCCAACTTGGTGACCATGTAAAAGTACTTGCCGCCGATATGGAAAATGGCCTTTTACATATTGACCTTGAGAGAGTTATTCCTGAAGCCAAGAAACCTCGTAAAATCGAGATTGGCAGTAACCTGATAGAAAATCAAAGCTAACCTTTCATACCAAGTGTTTTCTCCCTTTTTCAGGCGCCTGGTGAGGCGCCTTTTTTGATCCTGATGCAGACGACCTGCAAATTGGTTAGCCTGAGATCAATTATCCCGAGTTGGGGTTAATTAGTGATACAGGACGTACAAATTAAGTACTGCCAAGGTAAAAATCGCAGCAAAGGTCAACGTACCTCCCCACACTCTTTTCCAGCTTGCTCCATAATGATGGCGCAATCCATATGCATGAGCCAATCGACCAAAGAGTATCGCGACGCCACTGGCATGCAGTGCTGCTAGATTGCTGCTATTTATTTCGGCGACAAGCATCAATATCAAAGTAATTGGGACGTATTCAGCAAAATTTCCATGGGACCGGATGAGTTGTTGAAAGTGTTTGTCACCGCCATCACCAAGACCAATTTTATTTTTACGCCTGTGATGGATCACGATAAGTGACAAATAAATATAGATGATGGCTAACAGGCCAGCATAAAAGCCGGTAATAGGTGTACTCATTCAAGCCGTCCGTTAATATTAAATATTCAATACCTTAGTCATCTGTGAAGGTGGCTGCAAGGACAATAGGTTAATTCTGTTTAACATTGAGCTTAATGGGCTGCGCAGCAGTATAATCTGCGCTGTCGATGCGCAAATACTTCTGGTAAGGTGGATTAAAAAACAGGGAAACATTATGACAAGGACACTCTTTCTACCTTCTCTCGTCACAATAATTATTCTGCTATCGTTAACTATGATGGCGTCAGCCTATTCGCAAAACCTGAATCCTCAGCACAGTAAACTTGATACCTATCTGAAGACACTCGACGGTAACGGCAAGGTTATGACTGCAGTCTATGTGTCTCAGTATGGTAAAACACTTTATGAGTTTTATGCGGGAAAAGCCTCAATCGAGGCGAATGTGGCGATATCGGCAAACACGCGATTCCGGATTGGCTCCATTACCAAAATATTTACCTCAGTATTAATAATGCAACTTATTGAAGAAGACAAGTTGTCACTGGATACAACCCTAGACACCTACTACCCTGACATTCCCAACGCAAAGCGCATCACCATCAAACACTTACTCAGTCATCGTAGTGGGATCGCAAGCTTTACGGATGCGCCTGACTTTCTCGGTTACATGACCAAACCTCAATCTCGTAAACAAATGGAGCAACGGGTTGGATCTACAGCATCGTTATTTAAGCCGGGTAGCAAACACCAGTATTCGAACTCTAACTACCTGCTGCTGGGCTTCATTATCGAAACCTTGTACCAAAAACCCTACTCAGAAGTAATTTCAGAGAAAATCGCCACGCCACTTGGCCTGGTAAATACCTATTTTGGAGACAGCATTGAAATAGAAGAAAATGAAGCCTCTTCCTATCGCTTTGCTGACGAGTGGAAACGTCAACCAGATTCTCACATGAGCGTGCCACACGCTGCGGGAGCCATAGTATCTAGTGCGAAGGAAACCAATCAGTTTTTATCTGCACTGTTTGCCGGCAAGCTTGTATCTGACACGTCACTCACAGCGATGAAGGCACTTGAAGACGGCTATGGTCTGGGCATGTTTGCGGCGCCTTTTTATGGACAAGCCTTTATGGGCCACAATGGCAGAATAGACGGATTTGTGTCTGCTACCGGGCATAACGAAGCGGACGGTGTTACGGTCACAGTATTAAGTAATGGGGTGAACTACAACTTCAATGATGTCTTGGTTGCTGTGCTCAGCAGCATTTATAAAAGAGATTTTGATATCCCTGACTTTTCCACTAAGCCTGTCGAACTTTCCACACAAGTGATGAACAAAGTGGTAGGCTCCTATAGCAGTGACCAACTCCCATTGGATATTAGCTTCAGGATAGAGGGAAAACAATTGATGACACAAGCAACAGGCCAAGGCGCATTTCCCGTAACTCCATACTCCGATACTGAATTTAGATTTGATCCCGCTGGTATCGTCATTCACTTTGACCCAGCCAGCCTGGTTGATGGAAAACTAAATGCGTTTACCCTCAACCAGGGGGGTGGAAAATTCCAATACAAGCGCAAGGAATAAGAACCAAAGACTCACTTTTTACATACAAAGAAAGCAAACGTCAGGAAAAAATCAATAAAACGTCATGCTTTTTCTGAGTAGTCCCCGTTTAATGGCCGGTAAATTAATACCTTAAATATGGACTGTCCGTTATGGAAGCTAAAAGGTTTACCGGAATAACAATACTGCTACTTTCCAGCTTTACGCTTGGCTTAACAACTGGGTGTCAAAGCATCAAAAAAGTGGACAATCAGCCTTTATCCATTGTTTATGGACATAAGGAAGGAAAGAGCAAAGCTATTTATTTAAGCGATGAAGAAGGGATTACCCGCATCAAACTTGTCGATGCCACCGACAGCGATGGCTATCCGGCGGTGTCACCGTCAGGCAAGCAGATCGCCTTCTACGGCAAATACGATAAATTCAGAACCTGGTCAATTCACGTTGCCGATATGGACGGCAACAATGTCCGTCGCCTAACCCACAAAAAGCATGTTTGGGACAGTGCGCCTGCCTGGTCTCCAGATGGCAAAACCATTGCTTTTGCCAGAGAGTACAAAGATGAAAACGAAAACTGGCAAGAAGAAATCTGGTTGATGAACCCAGATGGTTCAGAACAACGCCAGGTAAAAGCACTGGAAGGACGTTCACCTGAATTTATGCAAGATGGGCGAATTCTTTTCCAGTCAAAAGCGAGCCCAAGCCAAATCAGTATTGCTGATATCGATGGTAGCAACCTAATTCAGCTCACAAACGATGATACAAACAATATGTCACCAAAGATCTCGCCGGATGGCTCGCAAATCGCGTACTTGTCAAATAGAGATGGTAATCAAGAAGTGTACATAATGAATATTGATGGTTCCAACCAGACGCGTCTCACCAAAAATCGCGTTGAAGAGTGGGATCCTGCCTGGACCACTGATGGTTCCAGTGTCATTTTTTCATCTCAGAATGTGCATGGATTTTATGATATCTACAAAGTGAGCACGGATGGATCTTCAATTAAGAAAATCCTGGAGAATGGTTCCCAGGCGGCAACGGTATATCGTATAAACAAAAATTTTCTGGAAAGGTTAATGAAGGTCGGACAAGAATGAATACTGCATGAAATAGATGACTCATTGAGTAACCAATTGTAGCAAATGGCTAATAGGCTGCTTTGAGCAATATGGAGCCAGTCGATGAAGATAATAAATTCATTTTCAAAAAAGTACTATTCAGACATTAACGCCAGCAACAGCGGGCGCGTTTTAAGTTGATTGAGCGAAGCGAAAGCAGCTTAAAACCGCTCCGACTGATTGCTTTTGTTAGGCCTGACACAGCAAGTAGCCCGCTGATCCAGAACAAATTATATTTAAACTACCACCCGCAACAAACTCTATGGATACCCTTACCACTGAATCAAGGTTGTCTTGATTGTGGATTACAAAATCCGTGCCGTAGTCATCGATATCTTCGATCTCTATGGAACCAATGATATTCATACGATCTACTTTGAAATCGGATATCTCATAGACTGACGAAAACACAATACCACTAATGTTTTTATCGAGATCTTTGTTCCAGACTTCATCGATATCGACGATTAACTCTAAAGATCCATCGCCGTTCATCTTCAATGAATCTAGAGTGGAATCATGTAGCTCAATGGTTTTGAGTAACTCTCGAATCTCGGTCATTCTTCAATTCTTCGATGTGGCCTAACAGTATATTATGAAGACATCAAAGTAACACGCAGTGCACGTCATCAGGCCCATCCTCATATCTCTTATCAATTTCAATAGATTACTGTTTATTTCAGCACAATATCCATCAGATTTTTTGAATGTTACTGAGAGTTCTTAGTAATACGCATTATCAATATTTGGAGTATGAAATGAGTCAAAGTCCATTTCTGGAAAAAATGCGCCATATCTTCAGATCCAAACATCAAATTAGAAATTAGATTTCGCTTTTCTCCGCAATTCTTCTCATTGAGTTTCCGAATATTTCACAAAGCCTTTTTAGCGCCTGAACATTTTTACGACTCTCCAAAAATAAAAAAGCCCGCAATTTGCGGGCTTCTGATAATTTGGCTTTGATTAACTCAGCAGAGCACCAAGTTGCTGGCTGACAGCATCTACTTGCTGTGTCCCATCAATTTTGTGATAAGCACAGTTTCCAGCGTTCGCTTCACCAGTGTAATAATCCACCAGTGGTTTGGTCTGCTCATGATAAATTGCGAGACGATTACGCACTGTGTCTTCCTGATCGTCCGGTCTGACAACGAGGTCTTCGCCCGTCTCGTTGTCCTTACCTTCTACAGCAGGTGGGTTGTAGGAAACATGGTAAACACGACCTGAGGCAGGATGTACACGGCGGCCCGCCATGCGCTCTACTATAACCTCATCCGCCACATCAAACTCAATAACGTGTTCGACGTCAATACCGGCTTCTTTCATTGCATCAGCTTGAGGAATGGTTCTTGGGAAACCGTCTAGTAAAAAACCGTTTTCACAATCTGCCTGAGCAATTCGCTCTTTTACCAAACCAATTATTAAGTCATCGGAAACTAGTTTACCTTCGTCCATGACTTTTTTGGCAGCTAAACCAAGTTCAGTACCAGCTTTAATCGCAGCACGCAACATATCACCAGTAGAGATCTGTGGAATGCCGTATTTGCCCATTAAAAACTGAGCCTGAGTGCCTTTACCTGCACCTGGAGCACCAAGTAGGATGATGCGCATGCTGTTTCCTCTCGCGTAAAAAATTAACGTTAAATCGAAGGCGCAACTTTACACAACCCGTCTGTTGGTTACAAGTTGATTACGCCTTCAATGACTACTGATCACCATTATTTGGCAGTTTACACCAAAAACGGGCTGTAACGCCCGTTTTTATAGATTATCTACGACCAAAGTCGCACTATTTTGCCAAGTCCATTAACAGCTTGTTCAAATTCTGAACGAAGCCGGCAGGATCGGCCAGACTACCCTGCTCTGACAATGCAGCCTGATCATAAAGAACATCAGTCCATTGTTTGAACTGATTTTCGTCCTGCACATCAGCCAACATTTTGACTAACTGATGCTCGGGATTAAGTTCAAAATGATACTTCGCTTCAGGAACCGGTTGACCGGCAGACTGCATCAGTTTAATCATCTGTGTAGTCATGCCGTTTTCGTCAGCAACTATGCAAGCAGGAGAATCAGTGAGCCTGTGAGTAAATTTCACATCTTCCACTTTCTCACCCAGTGCAGTTTTGACTCGCTCCAGCACACCTTCAACTTCTTTCTCTGCTTCTTCCTGAGCCTTCTTGCTATCTTCATCATCCAGGTCGCCCAGATCAAGAGCACCACGTGTGACAGACTGGAATTGCTTCTCATCAAATTCAGTCAGGTGAGACATTAACCATTCGTCAATGCGGTCAGCCATTAGCAAAACTTCGATGCCTTTCTTACGGAAAATCTCAAGATGCGGGCTTGATTTGGCAGCCTTAAAGCTATCTGCAGTCACATAATAAATCTTATCCTGACCTTCTTTCATCCGACCGACGTAATCGGCCAGAGAAACGGTCTGAGTCTCGTTATCATCGTGCGTAGAAGCAAAACGAAGTAGCCCTGCAACTTTTTCTTTGTTTGCAAAGTCTTCAGACGGGCCTTCTTTCAGCACGTTACCAAACTCACTCCAGAATGACTGGTATTTTTCGGCGTCATTCTTGGCCATTTTTTCAAGCATCTGCAGCACACGCTTAGTGCACCCCTGACGAATAGCCTGAGTAATTTTATTATCTTGCAGAATTTCGCGAGATACATTCAACGGTAAATCATTTGAGTCCAGCAAACCTTTAACGAAACGCAGGTATGTGGGCATAAATTGTTCAGCGTCATCCATAATGAAGACACGTTGAACATAAAGTTTAAGCCCATGTTTCTGCTCTCTGTTCCACATATCAAACGGCGCTTTGGCAGGAATAAAAAGCATACTGGTATATTCAGTTTTACCTTCTACCTTGTTGTGCGCCCATAATAATGGATCGGCGAAGTCGTGAGAAACATGCTTATAAAACTCTTTGTATTCATCTTCACTAATTTCAGATTTGTCTCGGGTCCACAGTGCTGTCGCCTTGTTGACCGATTCCCACAAACCAGGCACGGCTTCAATTTTTTCGCCATCCGGCCCTTCGCTTTCGGGTACTTCTTCTTTCCACATTTGCACTGGAATGCTGATGTGATCAGAGTATTTACCAACGATTGAGCGCAAACGCCAATCATCGAGGAATTCTTTTTCTTCTTCTCTTAAATGAAGAACGATTTCTGTTCCGCGCTCTGCTTTATCAATGTCCGCAACAGTGAATTCGCCTTCGCCTTCTGATTCCCACTCAACGCCTCTGTCAGCACTTTGTCCAGCGGCACGGCTTCTGACTGTCACTTTATCTGCAACGATAAAAGCGGAATAAAAACCAACACCAAACTGACCAATCAACTGAGAATCTTTGGCTTGATCACCTGAAAGATTGCTAAAAAATTCTGATGTACCCGATTTGGCGATGGTACCAAGGTGCTCAATGACTTCGTCTCGGCTCATACCGATACCATTATCAGCAATGGTGACTGTACCAGCTTCTTTATCGACGCTCAGCTTCACATGCAAGTCACCGTCGTTTTCATACAAGCTGTCATCTGACAGCGCTCTGAAGCGCAATTTATCGGCTGCATCTGCTGCGTTTGAAACGAGTTCCCGTAAGAAGATTTCTTTGTTGGAATAAAGTGAATGGATCATTAACTGTAGTAATTGTTTTACTTCAGTTTGAAATCCATGAGTTTCTTGATGGGCTGCTTCAGCCATAGACAAGTTTCTCCTAGTTATTTGTTTTACTTCATGACGAACTAGGAAATAGGGTCTATTCAGTGCTTTTCAAGCAATAATCGCTAATTTAGTAGGGTTATTTTGGAATTTTTTTTAGACTTGGAAATCGCGAAGGTTCAGACTGCTCTTCTGCCGGTAAATGCGTGGGTGATGGTATTTCCATCAATGTACTCTAACTCACCACCCACAGGCACTCCGTGAGCTATTCGGGTAGCCGCCACATCCTTTTCTTTGCACAATTGGGCAATGTAGTGCGCTGTTGCCTCACCTTCGACGGTAGGGTTAGTGGCAAGTATCACTTCCTTAAAATCACCACTCGCTAATAGTGCTGCAAATTCATCCAAACCTAAATCAGTCGGACCAATACCATCAATAGGCGACAAATGCCCCATCAACACAAAATAGCGCCCTTTGAATTCAGAGGTTTGTTCAATGGCCAGCACATCCTGAGGAGACTCTACGACGCAAAGTTGGCCACTTTCCAATCTTCTGGAGTCTCCACAAATTTCACACAAATCTGATTCTGTGAATGTCCGGCATTTCGAACAGTGTTTAACGTGTTCCATTGCATCATGCAAAACTGTGCTTAGCTCAAGTGCGCCTTGTCTATTTCGTTCTAACAAATGAAAAGCCATTCGTTGCGCACTTTTTGGTCCGACACCAGGCAGGACTTTAAAGGCATTTACGAGTTCTGAAATTAGCGGACTAAACTGCATCTATCACCTGAAACGTTTTTAAACACTGATTCTATCTGACTTTCTAAAACGGCATCTTAAAGCCTGGAGGTAACGGCATACCGCCCGTTACATCGGCCATTTTCTCTTTTGATGTTTCCTGCACACGGCGCACCGCATCATTAGTCGCAGCAGCCATCAAATCTTCTATCAATTCTTTGTCGTCTTCCATTAGGGAAGGATCAATCTCAACACGCCTGACATTATGATTGCAGGTCATTGTGACCTTTACCATGCCTGCGCCAGCTTCGCCTGTTACTTCAATACTGGCAAGCTCTGCCTGTGTTTGCTGCATGCGCTCCTGCATTTGTTGCGCCTGCTTCATTATATTGCCCATGCCACCTTTAAACATAATTTGGTCTCTCTAATCGTATACGTCTGCTCAATAAGCAGATTTATCTAGGTTTAATACTCTGTTCGACAATTCCAGCAGAAAAAGTATTTCGTAGCAGTGAGAAAGATTCGTCGGTTTCGACGATTTTCTGTGCGTGCTGTTGCCTAACCTGGTTAATCGTTTGTTGCACTGCAAAGGGTGTATTTATTGGCTTATCCAATCTAATGACAAGCTCAATGTCTTGTTGCAATGACTCAGACAACGCGTTTTGCAATTGTTCTCTTGCTGTCGGCGTATCCAAATGTTGCTTGCTATCCAATAGGGTCAAGAATACCTGATTTTCTTGTTTGGAATAAGCAGAATGTAGCGCCAGTTGCTTAGTTAATGCCGTCACATTCATTTGTTCAATTAGCTGGCTCCAGGTATCCAGCTGATTGGCAGCCACCACCTTTTGTCCGCTTTCCAAAAAAGGCGGAACCTCAAAATCCACTTCAACTTCAATCTCTTCTTCCAGATGAGCATTGGGATCAAACGCTGGTTGGGGCTCAAGCTCCATCGCTCTTTTTCCCACGAACTCAGGCACAGTGTCGGTGTCATCCCAAGGCGGTAATTCCTGGTTTGCCGCCTCGTTTCCTTGCTCTGGATTGGTGGACACATTTTCGTCAACATCGGTATGAGAATAAAGGTGCTGGGTTAGTTCCGTCACTTCAGGTAAGGCTGGTGACTGAGCCAATTCTGTTTCTGGTTCGGTGACTGACTCAGCAATGGTTTCAGCTGCTTCCAGGTTGTTTTTCCGACTGAGCAGTTGACCAATGCTGTCTTGATTGTGAGGTTCAGACTTTTTTACAGGTGAAACAGGCTCCTCTTGTGGCTGCGCTGATTCAGAATTCTGAAGTTTTAACTTAAGTTCAAGCAGACTCTCGGTGGTACTTTTCCCTTGTGGCTGTACTTGTTCTTGTGGCGCCTGCAAATTATTTTCATTGCCTGCCGAAAAATCATCCTGGGTCGGAGTCGGAGCAGACTCAGCATAATCGCTTTGCGGAAATGGCATATCATGGAATTCCGTAGGCGGGTTCTGCTCATAATCGGCAGGAGCCAAAACACCTTCTGATGGCTGGGGTTCATCCAGCACATGGTTCATTCCAGGATGCAGCTCTGCGGCCTGCTCAATAATTTGTTCTTGTTGAGTCAATAACACAGTTTGCTCTGCAGATTCGGCATCTACATCCTGTGCAGCTTGGTCAACAACGGCTGATTCTGGTTCAGAATGTAATTCAGAGGTCCTTGGGTTCCCGGCTGTTCCCTTTGGAATTTCCGGCTGTACAGATAGATCAGGCATATCGGCCGGAACGCTGTCTAACTGTGCAAACTCTGCAGGGGCGAGATTCAACGATGACGGAGTAAAGGCCAGCATTCTCAACAGCGTCATTTCCAAACCTGACCGACCATCGGCCGCGTAAGGAAGATCCTTTTTACCTTGCAGCGCTATCTGATACAACAATTGCACCTGTTCTGCAGGCATGGTTTTCGCCAGTTGGTAAATCGCTCTTGCCGACACTGTCTCAAGTTTACAGGCATCCGGCACATATTGGGTCAGTGCAACCTGATGCAATAAACTCATAATTTCTGCAAGCACCTGCAGATAATCAGGGGCCTGATATGAAAGTTGCTCCACCTGCGCAAAGACTGCATCACTATCTTTGTTTAGCACAGCATGCACAAGTTTCAGTATTTGACCTTTATCCATCAGACCAAGCATGTCAGTGACGACCTGATTGGTCACTTGGCCATTGCCTTGGGCAATTGCTTGATCAGTCAGGCTGAGTGCGTCCCGCATACTGCCTTGTGCTGCTCGCGACAACTGTGCAATCGCCGCCTTTTCAGCCGGCAGATTTTCCTGATTTAGAATATGTTCTAACTGTCCGGCAATTTGCGTTCTGGATAGTGCTTTTAAGTTGAACTGCAAACAGCGGGATAAAATCGTTACTGGCAGCTTTTGTGGATCCGTTGTAGCCAACAAAAACTTGACGTGAGGAGGCGGCTCTTCAAGGGTCTTTAGCAGGGCATTAAAACTGTGCTTGGATAGCATATGCACTTCGTCAATCAGATAGACCTTGAAGTCACCTCTGGTTGGCTTGTACTGCACATTGTCAAGCAATTCCCGGGTGTCTTCCACCTTGGTTCTGGATGCTGCATCAATTTCCAGCAGATCAATGTAATTACCTTGCTCAATCTCTTTACAGGTAGCACACACGCCACATGGCTTTGAGCTCATGCCGGTTTCACAGTTCAGGCTTTTAGAGAAGATTCGGGCGATAGTAGTTTTGCCGACGCCTCGAGTACCAGTGAATAAGTAAGCGTGATGCAGTCTATTATTGTCCAGCGCATTGGAAATGGCTGAAACGACATGTTCCTGGCCAACCAACTCCGAGAATACATTGGGTCGCCATTTACGCGCCAGAACCTGATAACTCATGTGTTTTTTTACTCGCCTTCAAATTCACACAAAGAGTGGCAAACAACCCCTGCGTTTTCGAGTCGGGTTTCTCCGCCCAACTCAGGCAACGAAATGATAAAGCCTGCGTGCTCTGCGATGCCGCCTAGTCTGCGAATCAAATTAGCGGTAGCAACCATAGTGCCCCCGGTGGCAAGCAGATCATCTATCATCAGTACTCTTTCACCGGGTTTAATGGCATCTTCATGGATTTCCAATGCATCCATACCATATTCCAGTTCATAGGTTTCACTGATCGTGCTACGGGGCAATTTGTTTGGTTTTCGAACTGGAACAAATCCAATCCCGAGTTCAATCGCTAAAGGCGCTCCAAACAGAAATCCGCGAGCCTCCGTGCCAGCGACTTTGTCAAAATTAAGCTCACGATAATGGTCAAGTAACAAACTGATACTTGACGAATAAGCCTTGTGATCTTCCAATACAGATGTGACATCGCGAAACATGATCCCTGGTTTTGGATAGTCAGGGACGGTTTTAACAACGGATTTTATATATGCAGCAGACACAGAATTCCTCTTTTATGGCTGGCAGTTGTTTGGATTATAAATAGTAAACGAACCAGCCCAATATGACGTGCATAAGAGGTATGGAAACTAAAACCACAAGGGCTATCAGGAAGTAAGTCCAGTTAAACGGATCTTGAACAGCTTCTTCATTTTGCATTTACTTGCTCCAGACAATGATAATACTCATTAATATGCGTATTAATCGAGATCAAAATAAGTCGCAAATGTTAATGCAATGGCGCCTGAATTAATAGTACTTAATGCGTCACTAAGATTTGTTGCTGCAATAATAAACTAACACTGTCCAAAGTACCTTGTTTTATCTGTTCTGCAGGCAATTGTGGCATCGCATCACACATGTGCTGAGTAAGATCATCAAGTTGTATTGCAGGTTCCTGTTGAACAAGGCTTAAAAGGTGAGCGGTTACAGCGTTGACCAATGTAAAATTAACGGCGTCATCTGCGTCTCTGTACACCACTATGTATGCTGGTTCGGCCGGTTCCTGAGGTTGAAAATCCGGGCGAATCTGATGTACGGGAAATTGATAACTGACTAAGGTAGCCAGTTCTGACATGCTGACACTGTTGATGTCACTCTTACCATCCCAGTAAGTAACATCTCGAGTCTGTTTCTTCACGCTCATGGCTAATTCAAGCCATTCATAATGCGCCAACTCAGTAAGAAATGGAGGATCAATTTCTTTTAACTGGTAAGTATTACTAAGGTATTCCACAAACTCTTTACTGATATCAACAAAAAAAGGCGAACGACATTCATGCTCAGCAAAAAACTGTCTGGCTAATGCCTGCCATTGTGTTTCGGAGTATAGACTCTCCAAAACGGGAAAACCTGTGCTTAGGAAACCTTTAATATTATTGAAAAAAAGTTCACGATAAACCTTTAATCTGCGATCTTCGATGCCATGCTCAAATTGATTAGCCTCTGGGTTCTTCAGATGGTCAATAAAGGCGAGCTGAGTTTCCTGAAATGCTTTCATTATGCCCTCTGAACTTTGCTATCGTGTTCGGGTAGATATTTATTCTGAATTAGTCTGATCTGCTCTACTTCTTTCAGCAGTTCAGCTATAGGTGGAATGTTGAAATCTCTCTCCAACAATGTCGGAAAAACACCGTGGATTTCATAAGCCTTTTCCAACAAGTTCCAGACAGGTGGGATCACATCTGCACCGTGAGTGTCTACCTTAAGATCATCAGCTTCATCATAGTGACCAGCAATATGTCCATATACGATTTTGCCACTCGGCATAGCGCGGAGAAAATCTTCTGCATCATAACGGTGGTTAATGGAGTTAACATAAATGTTATTCACATCCAATAGCATCAGACAGCCTGATTCTTCAAGAACCGAGAGCGTGAATTCTTTTTCAGTCATTTCCTGACCCGGCGCAGCATAATAGGATACGTTTTCAAGCACTAAAGGACGTTCGATAATGTCTTGAACCATTTTAACTCTTTCAGCCACATGCTTTACCGCTTCTTCTGTAAATGGAATAGGCATCAAGTCGTATAAATGGCCTTTGCCAGAGCAGTAACTTAAGTGTTCGCTGTAATACAGAATATTGTGCAGATCCAGAAAGGCTTTCACATCTTTTACGAAATTCACATCCAGGGGTTCTGGACTCCCAATCGACAACGACAAGCCATGGGTAACAAAGTTACTGGCATTGGTAAATTGCTTTAGTTGCTTTTGATACTTCCCTCCAAGTGGGATCCAGTTTTCCGGCGCCACTTCCCAAAAATCCACCTGGGACGGAATATTTTCAAGCAACTCTTCTGTCATTTCCCGCCGCAGGCCTAGCCCCACACCTTGGAGAACTTTTTGTGACATGTTATCTGCTCCAGAACTTAAACTATTGATGTTCGTTGAAACTATAGATTACTTCAAACAAAAAAGGCCGGCTAAGCCGGCCTTTAACAAATTATAATCCAGCTCTAAGAATTAAGCTTGGCCACCACATTTGCCTTCGCCACACTTGCCTTCTTTCTTAGCTTTGTCGCCGCCACATTTGCCTTCGCCGCACTTACCTTCTTTCTTAGCTTTGTCGCCGCCGCATTTGCCTTCGCCACATTTGCCTTCTTTCTTAGCTTTGTCGCCGCCGCATTTGCCTTCGCCGCACTTGCCTTCTTTCATATCTTTAGCAGCTTTCTTGGCTTTATCACCGCCACATTTACCTTCGCCACATTTACCTTCTTTTGCAGCTTTTTTGGCTTTGTCGCCGCCACATTTGCCTTCGCCGCACTTACCTTCTTTCGCAGCTTTCTTGGCTTTGTCGCCACCACATTTGCCTTCGCCACACTTGCCTTCAGCAGCAAGTTGCATGTAACCAGACTCTAGTGCATCAATTCCGAATGGTGATGCATTGGCTGTAAGACTCACTGAAGATAGAGAGCCGATTACCACAGCGCCGATTGCAGTCGCGATAGTTGTTTGTTTAACCTGTTTCATGATTCATTTCCTTCAATATTATTTGGAGTCTACAACACTTATTTAATACGTTCAGGCCAATAGACCTTACCGACTTTGAATTTATTTCACATATTTTTACAAGAAATCCAATTTGTCGATAAACAACCTAAAAAATAAGTTAAAGAGCGTCATCATAGATTTTTCGGTTCCGAGCGAGACTGTTACATAACACTCACAGTCAGCACAAGTTAAATCGCAACAATTTTTTAACATTTATCTTACCAAACTCTCGATGTTAAACCGCGATGCAATCAGGTCTTAAATCCAGTCTCTGGTCTGAGGTGAAATAGACAGTGTTGTACTCGGCCGGAGGCCATTATGACCAGATATTAAATTTGCCCCCTGCAGGGAATAAGACCCCCTAATCACTTTTATCATTCCAAAAGTCTGGTGATTGTCATTCCAGTAGCGAGATTATTTGCTATTCAAGGCTAATTCTATCCACCAGCTCATCCACAGCAAACTTAAATAATATTCCGCTATGAGTGTGCTGAGCTAAATATTGTCGATGAAATGACTATTTACGCCGTTAAACAGCCCTCAATGTAAAGATTTGGTAAAGCGCTTTTTCAGCAAGATACAAATCTTTATTCTGACGTTTAAATTTAAGGATATTAGTTTGGTTTACAGTTCGTGAAATATTTTTTATTGGTGATCGCCACCCTGCTGCTTAGTAGCTGCGCAGCGCACAGACAAGTAAATGAAGATTTACGATTCCCATCCGTGCCCGAACACTGGCAAGTGAATGAAACAGGTCTGAATGTTGACGATAACTGGTTGTCCCAATATGGGCAGCCACAGCTATCCCGTCTGGTGGAAGAAGCACTGGGTAATAACCAAAACTTGCGTCAATCTGCCTACAACGTAGAAATATCGCAACAACAATTGCTCCAGAGTGACGCTGATCTGTTACCAACTCTAGATTTAGATTTATCTACGGAACGAAATAAACGCACCGAGCCTGGCACCATTTCCAATAGTAGTGCCATTTCGTTGGACGCAAACTATGAAATAGATATATGGGGAAAATTATCTGATGCCCAAAAACAAGCAAATCTGAACTTTTTAACAAGCAAAGCACAATACCAACAACTCAGGCTGGAGCTGGTCGCTGAGGTGGTCAAAGGCTGGTTCAATCTTGTTGCCGCCAATCAACTGAGTGCGTTGTTCAAAAGCAGAGTCAATAATGCATCGGAAAACTTGGCAATTATCGAATCCAGCTATCAACAAGGCACCAAAACGGCCTTGGATGTATATCTTTCTCGTAACGAACTAAACAGTGAAGTTTCTAATTTGGCGGCGCAGCAAGCCAATGTAATAGAAGCGAGCAGAATTCTCGAGCGCTTGCTTGGACGATACCCTGGCGCCGAATTCACCCCGGATCAGTCAGAATTACCAATTTTGGATACCCAAATACCAACGGGTATTCCCTCCGAGATTATCACCAGGAAACCCGAATTGCTGGCCAGTTGGTATCAGGTGCTGGCGCTAGATGCAGCTTTGGCGTTTACCCATAAACAGCGTTTTCCCAGCATTACTATGAGGGCGTCTATTTCTGACAGTCAAAACGAATTGTCAGATTTGCTATCTGGTTCTTCGCTAGGATGGTCACTTTTGGGCAGTATTACCGCCCCACTATTCAGAGCGGGTGAATTAAAAGCAAACGAAGAAATTGCAGGCTTGCAACTAAAACAGCAGGAGCAATCCTATCTAGATACTCTGTATTCCGCTTTTTCTGAGGTCGAAAATGCGCTGACCAATAGCGACAGCCTGACAACGCAATATCAATCCACCCTCGCGGCTCAGGAAAACGCAAAGGCTGCTGAAACCCTAGCATTTGAGCAATATCAAAGAGGATTGGTTACCTACACCACTGTACTTGAAGCACAGGGGCGTTCGTTCGATGCCCAAAGTGCTTTGATTCAGATCAAAAATCAACTCCTCGCTAATAGAGTGGATATACATACCGCATTGGGCGCAAATTTTGACAACGGCAATTACGGATCAAGGGAAAGGTTAATCAATGAATAAAGCTAAAAAATGGTTACTTCCGCTTGCAATACTGGTGGTTGCGCTAGTTACCGCAAACGTTATTTTCAATAATCCTCCAGAAAGTCGACGAGGAGGGCCGCCAGGTGAATCGCAACTTACGGTTGAAGTCTCTGAGCTCGCCCCCCAACAATTTACTGTCGTAGTCGAGACTTACGGCACCGTTCAGCCAAAAACACAGAATGCGCTAGTTGCGCAGGTTCCAGGTCAAATTATTTACGTGAGTCCGCAGTTTAGAAATGGTGGATTTTTCTCCGAAGGCGATGTCCTTTTAAGAGTTGATCAGCGTGATTACCTTGCAGATGTAAAAATTGCTGAAGCAGATTTGCTGTCAGCAGAACAATCCTTACTTGAAGAAAAAGCAAACGCAAAACAGGCAGAAATAGATTGGAGCAGATTAGGAAATGGCCAAGCGGCCAGTGATTTGGTTTTGCGTAAACCTCAACTCGCTTCAGCAAAAGCACGGTTATTGTCAGCTGAGGCAGGGCTGACTCGAGCACAGCTAGCACTGGAACGAACCGAGGTCAGGGCCCCATATGATGGTAGAATACGGGAACAATTGGTGGATTTTGGTCAAGTCTTACCGGCTAATAGTCAAGTCGCCGAGATCTACTCCACCGATGTGGTGGAAATACGACTTCCCATCAACAATAGCGATATTGAGTTGGTTAATTTCCCAGAAGAGTATCGAACCTCCGATGCCGGACAACAGATTTTAGATGCTCGCTTCACGTCTAGCTTAAGCAGCAATCAAACCTGGCTTGGAAACATAATTCGCACTGAAGGCGCGATTGATAGCAATTCCCAACAGCTGTTTATCGTTGCACAAATTGAAGATCCCTATAACCCTGCATTACACCCAGGCGCCTCGATTAAAATTGGTCAGTACGTTAATGCAGAAGTTAAGGGCAAAACCCTGGATGACACTATCGTCATTGAAAACAGCAGTATTTATCAAGGTAGCTATGTGTATGTAGTGGTAGATGGACTACTCAAGCGTCAGGATATCGGCATACGTTGGCAAAATGGCCAACAAAGTATTATCGAGTATGGGTTATCTCCGGGTGACTTTCTGGTTACCACTCCTTTAGGCCAAGTCAGTTCTGGTACGCGAGTAAGCATCGCTGGTGAGCAGCCACAGCAACGACCTGACCCAATGGATCGAAAAGCAAGACTTGAACAAATAGCAAAGCAAAAAGGGTTAACCGTGGATGAGCTAAGGGAACAGCGCAGAGCCGAACGAGCAGGATCTCCTGCCACCGGTGCCAAAGGGAGCAAATAATGGCCAGATACAGCTTCTATTTAGCCTCAATACGAGATGGAGAACAGATATGATCGCTTGGTTTGCACGAAATCATGTTGCGGCGAATTTACTGATGGTGACCATTTTATTTGCCGGTTTTTATAGTCTGGCAAGCCGTATTCCTCTCGAAGTATTTCCATCTTTTGAAACTGACCGTATTAACGTATCAGTGACTTTGCGCGGAGCAACACCAGAAGATACTGAACTTGGTGTTGCCATACTGATTGAAGAGGCAGTACAAGATCTGGAAGGAATAGAAAAAATAACCAGTGTGTCTTCAGAAGGGTCGGCGAGCGTTTCTATTGAAGTGGATTCTGATTATGACGCGCGGGAAATGCTGGCGGATATAAAATCCAGGGTTGATGCGATTAATACTTTTCCTGCCGACGCAGAAAACCCTGTTGTTTCACTTGCACAACGCAAACGCGAGGTTATTGCTGTTTCAATAGCCGGTATTTACGGCGAAAAAGAAATCAACGAGTTTGCTGAGCAGGTACGAGACGATCTATTACGCATCCCAGGGGTTACACAGCTTGAGTTGGCGGGCGTACGCGACTACGAAATTGCACTGGAGATCCCCCAGGATCGTTTAAGACAATACGGTTTAACATTATCTGAAGTGTCTACGGCGGTGGCGAATTCCAGCAGCGATATTTCTGCAGGAAACATAAAAACGGATGGCGGTGACATTTTAATTCGCTCGAAAGGCCAAGCATATCGCAAACATGAGTTCGTCGACATACCCATTAAAACTAATAGTGATGGTTCAATACTTCGTCTGAAAGACATAGCAAATATTCTCGATGGCTTTGAAGAAACACCAGTGCGCACGCGTTTTAATGGCAAACAAGCAGCTTTTATTGACGTGTACCGCATCGGTCAGCAAAGTGCGGTTGAGGTTGCTGACAAAGTTAAACAATATATCGAAGACAAGCAGCCTTTGTTACCTGAAGGTTATGAGCTTAGTTACTGGGATGACGACTCACAAATTGTCAAAAACCGCATTTCTACACTGACTGGAAGCGCGATCCAGGGTGGTATCCTGGTGTTGCTACTACTAACACTCTTCCTCCGTCCAGCCATTGCATTTTGGGTATTCATTGGCATTCCTGTTTCATTCATGGGCGCATTTTTAGCAATGCCGTTTTTTGGCGTAACGTTAAATGTGATGAGTTTGTTTGGCTTTATATTAGTTTTGGGGATAGTCGTTGATGATGCAATAGTCACTGGTGAAAATATTTACACACATCTGCGGACCGCAGAATCAGGTGAAGAAGCTGCAATCAAAGGTACACAAGAAGTCGCAACACCGGTCACATTCGGCATTCTCACTACAGTAGCCGCATTTATGCCTTTTGCGTTTATAGAAGGTGCGAGAGGTGCATTGTTTTCGCAAATCCCTGTGGTCGTTATTCCTGTCTTACTGTTCTCACTCATCGAATCAAAATTCGTACTGCCGTCCCACCTAAAACATATCAAACTGAGAAATCAGAAATCTCCGCAAGGAAATAAACTTGAACAATGGCAACGACGTTTCGCTGATGGTTTTGAAAGTGCGATTCTAAAGTACTATCAACCTTTGTTGGCTTTTAGCTTGCGGCATAAACTGGCCACACTGTCATTATTTATCGGTACCTTCGCCATCATTGCCGCGCTTCTCATGAGCGGCTGGACGAAGTTTATCTTTTTCCCCAGAGTGCCAAGCGAAACTGTTCGAGCCAGTTTAACTATGACGACGGGTACCACTTTTGAGGTTACCAACCAGTACATTATTAAAATGGCCGATAAAGCCGAACAACTCAGAGAAAAGTACAGGGACGAAAACACCGGTGAAAGTGTCATTATCAATGTGTTAGCGTCAACGGGGGGACGCGGAGGAACCTCAAATGTCGGTTCTGTGCGTTTTGAAATCATTCCACCTGAACAACGTGAATCCACAGTGACGTCTGCTGAACTGGTCAGAGAATGGCGGAGCATCATCGGCGCTATCCCCGGAGCAGAAAGCATTACCTACCGAGCGGAAATAGGACGTTCCTCCGACCCGATAGATGTGCAACTTAGTGGGAATTCACAAGAAACCTTGCTGGAAATAGCGGACAAGATAAAATCTCGTCTCCTAACCTACCCTACCGTATTTGATATCGCAGACAGCATGTCAGATGGAAAAGAAGAGCTGCAAATAGAATTGACGCAGCAAGGTAAGGCCCTTGGCCTCACCCGTGTGAATGTTTCTAACCAAGTACGTAACGCCTTTTTTGGTAGTCAGGTACAACGTATTCAACGTGGCCGCGACGATATCAGAGTCATGGTGCGATTGCCTATTGACGAAAGACGTTCACTATCTGATTTACAGAATATTTTAGTCAAAACGCCATCCGGTGGCGCCGTTCCCTTATCCCATGTCGCCACCCTGACACCGGGAAAAAGTCCATCACAAATCCGGAGAATAGACAGATATCGCACAGTGAACGTGACCGCGGACGTAGAAAAAGGCAACACGAATATGACGGTTCTTCAGGCAGATCTCAGTGACTATGTTAACGAACTGGTTAATCAATACCCCGGGGTGACCTCAAAAATGGAAGGTGAAGCACGGGAACAAAGAGAATCATTTTCTTCCCTAAGTGTCGGATTGATGATGGTGTTCTTTGCAATTTACGGTTTACTCGCGATACCTTTCAAATCCTATGTACAACCTATTATCGTTATGAGCGTTATTCCTTTTAGCATGATAGGCGCAGTGATTGGGCACTGGTTGATGGGTATGGAGCTCACTATTATGAGTGTACTGGGTATGCTGGCGCTTGTTGGCGTTGTGGTTAATGACTCGCTGGTTTTGGTTGATTTTATTAACAAAAAACGTCTGGACGGAGGCACTTTAATGGAGGCTGTGGTGACGGCCGGAGCATCAAGGTTCAGGCCAATTATGTTGACTAGTTTAACGACTTTTATCGGACTAATGCCGCTACTTTTTGAAAAATCGACTCAAGCTCAATTCTTAATTCCGATGGCGGTGTCACTTGGATTTGGAATTTTGTTTGCCACGCTCATCACCCTTATTTTGGTACCAATCAACTATATGTTGGTAGAACGACTAAAAGGCAATTTTCCTGATAGCAGGTTAGGACAGGACTCTATGCAGCTGCAGTCAGCTTAAATCAGAACTAAACTGTTCAGATAATGCTATGTGTCGATGGACATTGACAAAGAAATTTAAAGAGTAAGTTTGAAGAGTAAATTTGGGGATGATTGAGGTCATATAGTCAAAACACTGTGTTCAGAACACGGACAGCGAGAAAACCGGCTTCCTGCCGGTTTTCTTACTATCAAATTGTATTGCTATAAAAGTCTTCGACGTAAAAAAGCCAATGGAAAGGCAAGTAACAGTATAAGTGTTGCGCCACCACCTGAAGAGCCGGAGTTGCCGCCATTCCCTGCATTACCGCCGCTACCACCATTGTTATTAATCAATGTATTGCGCACCGGCACGATATCAGGATTTGTGCTAGCAGCGGAATCTATGACCACGACATCCGAAATTATTACCAGATGCTCATCGGTAATCTCAACGCCATTAGTGGCATCCGCTGTCGTATAGTTTCTCAATGGAATAGATGTCGCCGCTCCCCCCATGTTAAATCGTGTTAGTCCGGCAATGTCATCCAATACCGCCATACCATCTCCTAACACCTGACCAAACACGGTAAAACCACCATTGGAGATATCCAGGTTCGCACTATTGTCAGCCATATTAAAAAACCACTGCGACGTGGCACTGTTGGGGTCGTTGGCAAGTTTAGCCATGGCTATTGTTCCGCGCACGTTTGACAAGACAGGTTCATTGACCACGCTAGCACCAGTTGGCACGTTGTCCAGAGGTAACAAGCCATTGTATTGAAATCCGCCAGCCTGGATCACAAAACCAGGTTCAGAACGATGCACCACATTGTTCGCATAGGCTCCGGAATTCACATATTGTAAAAAGTTGGCAACGGTTTCCGGCGTTGTTTCGTCAAACAAATTCACCTGAACATTTCCTGCAACTGTCTGAAACTCGACGACTGTTGCATTTGCAAGATGGCCAGTGAAAAGAAATATGATAAAGAGATGTAACCTGAAAATTTTGTTAAAAGCGCGTTTCATTATTTTTTTTTAGTAAAGTTTTGGGGCGACGAGCATAAATCAAGCAACAAAGAATAACTAGTCAGAAAAATTAATCAAAATGTAATTACATTCGTGCTGTGCAAGAATCAAACTTCAACGAAATAAAAAAGACAGTCTGATTTAGCAATGTCGGCTCGGGTGGTAACCATAAAGAGTTTGAGAGCTTGCTTAGTGGTTATTTGCCCATTTTTCAGGCCAAAATACCTGCTGACATTTTGGGTTGGATCATCCAATTGAAAATGCTCAAGCCCTCTTCCGTTTTGTTCTACCCAGCCGAGCATTTGAGATGCCTCAGTAACGCCAAAATTCAGCTTTTCCACATCTTGCAAAATTGTAATGTGTTTACTTAGATCTGGGCTATCTGAAAATCCTATTGTTGCGTCTGCTCGAATTTCCAGCCGTCTCGGATGGTTCAAGACCTCAAGTTCTTGTTGAAGCACAAATGGGTCAGTGGCAGACAAAAATGAGAGCAACCCAAGACGGGCGTTCTGGTCCGCTTCCTGATCCTGGGCCCCCCCGGCTTCAACCGTGATTACAGGACAACCAAAATCTTGCTCCATGATTGAACCTAAGCGAATGTCAGTGTGTATTAATCGCCGCGTAAAATGCGAGGCCAACGCTAAATTATCAGCGTGGTCGGCGACACTGACTGAAAATGCGGGGCCACTTCCAGAGGTGTTGTGCAAGTCAATTATTGCTTCTGGTTTGAAGGCAAATATTTGCTCTTTGATTGCTTTCGCCAGCTGTCCCTGCAAATCTGAAACCTGGCCTGAAAAGCACCGATTCAGATCACGTTGTCCAGCTAACATCCGATGACTGAAAACTGGCTCTGTGTGCGCCGCAATAACAGAGGCAATAATGATTTTAACCGCAGTTTCCGGCAAGAATGATTGACTAATCAGAGTATGCACGGCTTTCAAACCAGAAGGTTCATTGCCGTGTAACAAAGTGACAATTACTCTGCAGCGAGAATTGTCTTTTCCATCAATATGGATAACAGCGGGTCCCCCTAAAAAAGATAAGAATTCAAATGCGTTTTGACCAATCAGGCTTGGCGATGGATTAATATAATGGGTTAATTTCAATCCGTTCACCTTCTTTACTTCCAGCTGGAAACAGGCATGCCGGACATCATGTTTTCAACGTAGTCACGCAACATTAAGGCTAAGGAGGCATCTCGCGTATGCATGTTTTCGTAGTTTTGTAAGCTGTTTAGCTGCCATTGTGATCCAGTCTGTCTGCTTGCCAGACGTGCCTGTAACACAGCCATCAAACGATTGATCTCACTTTCTTCTACCTGCAACTCCCTAAGCCCAACTGCTGCTAAGGGTAAAAGCTCTTTAATCACGTCATAGGCCGTTGATTCTGTCAGTTTGTGCTGTGCTGATTTGGGCCACAGAATTTCAGCATCCAATCCTTTTTGCGCGGCGCGATAGAAATTATATTCGGCATACTGAAAGGGCATTTTTACCAGATATCCTTCAATATCTTTCGACAACGCTTGGGTCCACCCTATTGCAAGGGCTGCATTCGCCATCATATCAATGATGGTGGGCCCTGCTGGAAATGCCCTGAACTCAATACGCAAGTGCCCTTCTCCTGCTGGCTCAAACACGGCACGGTTCCAGGACCAGACTGTGCCGTGGTGTAGATTCAATTCACCAAATTTAACATCGGATTTAAACAAGTAAGGTAATATTGGTGGGTACAGCGCAACATTTTCGGCAAAGAGTTCCCAAGCACCATTTCTTAGCCAACCATGACCATAAGAGACTCTGGCAGGCTGGCGCCACTGGGTCAGTGAACGAATTCGATTGTCAATGGATTGCTTGAAAAGCGCGATACGGGTTTCCTGCCATAAACATTGCCCCATAAAAGTGGGCGAATTTGCAGATATTGCCAGGACCAAAGGTGTGATCAATTGAGCCGCATTAAACATGTCAGCAAACCGATCCGCTGGTACTTTCAGATGAACCTGAAAAGAAGTATTAGCGCCCTCAAGCGTGACTTCATCACAGCTCATTCTAAGCGAATCTCGTCCATTTATATCCACATAAAATGGTTCTCCTTTTGATACTGAAAGTTGATTGGTCAGCGCTCTATAGCGAGGTAAATCCGACATATACTGGCGTTGCAAATGATTGGCTTTCAGGGTCGGCAATATACCGATTGGAACAATCTGAGTACCAACACCCGCTGCTTTTGTTTGCAATTTATCCAACAAATTTTTGAGCTCTTGTTCCATCTTTAAAAAGGGTTTTCCTTTTGCTTTAACAGGCGACAAATTAAATTCGAGGTTAAATTGATTGAGCTCTTCGGTTAACTGTTGATCTTGCATAAGTGCAATTAATTCAGCATTTTTTGAAACAGGTAAGCCGCTTTCATCTATTAAATACATTTCAAGTTCAGCACCAATGGAAGCTGGTCCATCAGAAAACCCCGGGCGAGATAAAATCTTCCCTAGTTTGTGAATTTGATGTTGTAAACGTATTTTAAATTCACTCAGTTCTGCTTCAGTAAAGCTGTCTTTATCAAAAAATTGTCCCATTTGAGTACTAGGAAAGCGGGCTGTAAATCCAGAATAGTCATTGTGTAGCTTTATTGGCTTGATGCAGGTCAATAAAACAGTTCTTCCGTTCTGCTTGCCTACTTACAGCAAGCATGCTTGGCTTTTTACCTAATTAACAAATTACTGATCTAAAACAACTTATGGGTTCGACATTGCTGGATTTCGATACCTTTCCTGGTCTATTTATTAAATTATGACTGGCAAATAGAGACAGAAAACCAATGACTAAAACCTACCTATTGCTACTAGGTCTATTGATGGCCCTCCACTTTCCATTGTTGGCACAGCAGAAATCTCAACAACTAGTTGATGACGGTCTAAAACGGTTGCAGGACAACCAATCTGCTCAGCAAACCGTTGACAATACATCTGAACAAATACAGAAAATTGAAAAAGAATATCAGGATGAACTGAAGTTGCTCGAAGGTCTGAACATGTACAACGCTATGCTCGAAAAGCAACTGAATGATCAACAATTGCAAATCGATAAAATCAATAAGTCCATAAACAATGCCACCTTGGTTGAAAGACAGATTATGCCACTACTGGTGCGTATGGTGGATGCATTGGAAACCTTTATCAGCATAGATATGCCTTTTCTTTACGAGGAGAGAATGAGCCGGGTAACCAGCCTTCGAGACCTTTTAGAAAAAGCCGAATACACCACGTCAGAGAAATGCCGCAGAGTATTTGAGGCCTATCAAATCGAAAACGAATTTGGATATACCATTGAGTCATATAAAGGCAGGGTCAACCTCAAAGATACTCAATTTGCAGTAGACTTTTTGAGAGTTGGCAGAATTGGCCTGATGTACCGGGATCTTGCAGGGGAACAAGTAGGGTTTTGGAATAATTCATCGCGTAACTGGCAACCACTTACTGAACGGCAGTACAAACGGCATATTACTAAAGGACTCAAAATAGCCAGGGAAGAGATATCACCTGAGCTAATCACCCTGCCACTAATCGCCAATATAGAGGTAAGATAATGACTCATTTTGTCCCGTCAATAACGGCAAACATCATCCTCGCTTTGTTCCTGACTTTTGCATCTTGTGCACATGCACAAGAAGGAAAAGAATCTGGTATTTCGGTAGATGAATTGTTGGAGAAAGTGAAGCAAGGGCATCGTAGAGACCTGGAAATCAACGCCCAACGAATACAGGACTTTCAGCGCAATCGTCAGGAACAGCAAAATATACTTTCGAGAACCAAACGAGCACGTGCTGCAGCTGAAGCCCTTAGTTTACAACACGAAAATCAATTTGAAGAAAATGAGCAGCAAATTGGCCTGTTGGAGGAACGGCTGACGGAGCGGCTCGGGTCACTTAAAGAATTGTTTGGCGTCTTGCAACTGGTTGCTAACGATGCCCAAGGGCAATTTGATAATTCGCTAATTCAGATTCATTTCCCACAACGCTCCGACCGCTTAAATGCATTTTCCCAGAAAATGGGTCAGACCACTGAATTGCCGACCGTTGAAGAAATTGAAGCATTGTGGTTTGAACTGCAACGGGAAATTACCGAATCGGGCAAGGTTGTTCAGTCGAAACAAACAGTTTTATTGCAAAACGGCCAGGAAGTAGCTTCCGATTTGTTACGCATAGGCACCTTCAACCTTGTTTCTGATGAAAAATATATTCAGAGGATCACGGAAACAGGCAGAATAGTGGAGTATCCCAGGCAACCGTCCAGCCGGTATATGACGGGTGCCAGGTCAATTGAAGACGGATCTGGTGAGATTATTCCCTTCACCATTGATCCTGTACGTGGGCAGCTTATATCCCTTTTGGGTGCTGCCCCAAACTTACTTGAACGCGTTCAACAAGGCGGCATTATCGGCTACGTTATCGTGTCCTTAGGATTCATCGTTGTGTTACTGGCACTTGGTCGGTTTGTCCACCTGATTTTGGAAGATCGCAAGATCCGTAAGCAACTGGTGCATCTTGATACACCTACGGACAATGCGCTAGGAAGGGTTGTTAAGGTTTACCAGGAGCATAAAACAGAACATATAGAATCTCTGGAACTGAAGCTGGGCGAAGCAGTATTGCGGGAACTCCCGAAAATTAATCGAGGATTATCCTTTCTGAAAATCAGTGCGGCTGTGGCGCCGTTACTTGGATTGCTTGGAACAGTAACAGGCATGATCATTACGTTTCAGGCTATTACCTTGTTTGGGGCTGGTGATCCTAAGTTGATGGCAGGCGGGATATCACAGGCGCTAGTGACCACTGTACTGGGTCTCACCGTGGCCATACCCACTCTCTTGCTGCACAACATGGTAAGTAGCAAAGCGACAAAAATTTCACAGATCATTGAACAAGAAGCTGTTGCCTTGATCGCCCTTCAAGCTGAAAGTGAAGTGAAATAGATCATGCTGGCCTTTATTGACAACTTGTTCCCATGGTTTGGCGATATGTTAGAGCTGGGTGGCGATATTCTGTTGCTCATCATCATAATTGCCGCCTTGATGTGGGGATTTATTTTGGAGAGGCTGCTTTTTTTGTATTGGATATTCCCTGCCAAAAGAACAGTAATAATAAAGCTCTGGTCACAACGCAAAGTAAAAACCGACTGGTTTGCGTGGCAATTTCGCAAATTACTAATAAGCCGCATTAATCGCGAAACCAGTAAAAATCTGGAACTCATACGCACTATGGTAAAAGTGTGTCCCTTGCTTGGATTGTTGGGCACAGTAATGGGCATGCTGGAAATTTTTGATGCTCTGGCCATCACAGGTAATAACAGCGCCCGCTCAACGGCGGGCGGAGTTTCCAAAGCCACAGTATCAACTATGGCAGGCATGGTTGTTGCCATATCCGGGCTGATGATCAGTAATTTCCTGGTAACCAAAGCGGATATGCTCAAACTTTCCCTACAAGACCACCTGAAAATGGAGCCCGATTCACCTCTGATAAACAAAGAACATACTGAGTATTCACAGTCATCTGCTGAGGAGAACAAACATGCATAAATTTACCTTTAGCCAGTCGCAACAAGAGCAGGATGCCAGTGTAGATATAACGCCCATGCTCGATGTAGTGTTCATCATGTTGATTTTCTTTATCGTTACTGCGACCTTCGTCAAGTTGTCAGGCATCGAAGTAGACGCTCCCAAAGCGTCGACTTCCGTTGTGCAGGAAAAAGCCAATATCCTGATAGCAATTGATGCGAATAATAAAATCTGGATTAACCGACGAGAAGTTGATTTTCGGGCCTTACGGCCAAACATTGAGCGTTTACACGCCGAAAATCCAAAGGGAATTGTCGTGATCCAGGCTGACAAAATGTCACGCAATGAATCCCTTGTAAAAGTCATGGATGCATCCCGCAGAGCGGGCGTTTTTGATATCGCACTAGCAGCCGATAAAAGTTAAGTTATGCACAGCTCTCCAGTCGCCATACTCAACCAAATCACAGACCATAGATTCTACCTCAGAATGACATTGGCCAGTGTCGCCGGGATTGCAGTCGCCGGGGCCCTAACTCTATTTATGCACATCCTAATAGAATTCAGTCAGCATGAATTGGATGAGAGCGCTAAAGCAAATTTTTTAGACTTTGTAAGAGTTAAGCGCGAAGAGAGTTCACAAAGGAAAAAGCCTAAACCTAAGCGGCCGGAAACCAAGCAGGCCCCCCCTGCGCCTCCCACTCCACAAACTGATCAGCAGAGCATGAGTGATGCTTCTCTGGCTGTATCCCTACCTACTGCTTCTCAACAGGTGAACGTAGACATTAGTGGTATTGGCATCGGTACGGGTGATGGTGAATATTTACCTATTGTAAAAGTTGCACCAGCTTATCCGATAAAAGCTGCCGTGGAGGGAATAGAGGGAGAATGCACTGTGGAATACACAGTTACCACTTCAGGAGCAACTAAAGATATCAAAATGGTGCCGGGGCTATGTCCAAGAGTTTTTGCCAGCGCTTCAATCGCCGCGGCCAAAAAGTTCAAATACAAGCCAAGGGTGATTAATGGTGAAGCTATAGAAGTCCCTAACGTTAAAAATCGCTTTGAGTTTGAGTTTGAGTTTGAAAAAAGAGGCGAACAGCAATGAAACTAAATGTAGTGCTTATTCTGCTCCTTTTGGCTCTGTTAACGTCTTTAGGAGTGAATAGCAAAGATAAGAAAACTTATGCTATGAGTTTAGCCGTTTTTAAATACATTGAACATGCCAACAAATTAGTTGAAGAGGGAAATACACCAGAAGCCATAGAAGTGATAAATGGAGGACTGAAAAGGCGATCCAGTAAATATGAAAAGGCCCAACTCCACACATTGTTAGGTTCGATTTATTACAGAAACTCTGAGGAAGAAAAAGCCTACTTGTCTTTTGCTCGAGTCCTGGAATCCGCCGGTGGTATGCCGGTAATGATGCACAAGCAAACTCTTAAGACATTGGCGCAACTAAGTATGGTCAAAGAAGATTATCAAAAGGCAAAAGAGTATTGTGAACAATTGATTGAGATATCTGAAGAAAAGGATCAACTTGAATATGCACTGCTGGCGCAGGCTTATTATAAACTTGAAGAATGGCAAAACGCCTTACGCGCAGCATTAGCAGGATTGGAAGCAGCTAACCAATTACAAAAAACACCTGATGAGAATTTACTTTTATTACTCAATGCGGTTCATTACGAAATGAAAGAATTATCTGAAATGGCAGGCGTTTTAGAACTCCTTATTAAACACTACCCCAAACAAACCTATATTCTTTATTTGGCATCAGTTTACGGACAACTTGACCAATTGAATAAACAAACGGTGTTAATGGAATCTTTGTATGAAGATGGCCGCATTACGGAAGGCTCGCAACTCCGAAACCTGGCGAGTTTGTACATGTCTGAAAAAGTCCCTTATAAAGGGGCTTTGATTCTGGAAAAAGCGATAAAAGAGGGCGTACTCGAAAAAAATCAACGTAATTTTGAAATGCTGTCGCAAGCATGGCGACTCGCCGCTCATAAGCAAGAATCAATAGATGCTTTGGCTGAGGCTGCAAAACACAGCACAGATGGGAAAAACTACCTCAAAAAGGCCTATCTTCACTTCGACGGTGCCCAGTGGATAGAGGCTGAAAAATCGATTTTACAATCTTTAGATAAAGGGCTCGAAGAAGAATTTAAAGGCGAAGCCTGGCTGCTGCTTGGTATGACACGATTCAATATGAAGCAATTTGATAAAGCGGTAGAAGCCTGCGAAATAGCTAAAACCTTCAGCAAAAGTACCAAATTAGCGGGGCAATGGATTAGTTATATCACTACTGAGAAAAACAAATTCAACATGCTTAAAGCTGCTGCAATGTGAAAGACTATCAGAGGGGATTGTCACTGTGATACGTTCAATATGCGTATAGTGTTGTGCTTAATCTAAACAAAAGGTTAATTGCCCGATAACAACCCCAGAGGTCCCCGTTTCTGCGTAACGCACTCAAGAGCATCTCAGGTATGACGTTTCTTCGATTACTATCTCGCATGGGTAAAGCCAGATGCTCTTTGAAGCGCAGCTTCACCCGGCTGCACGACGCTACATGGAAGTAGCGTCTGGGTGCGTTACCAGGGATGGGCTCAGTTTGAGTTTTGTCTTAATTAACCCGAAGAGCTGCAATGTGCTGTTTCTTTCAAACGGACATAAAAAAAGGCCA
>CANLWS010000012.1 GCA_947494925.1 uncultured Alteromonadaceae bacterium | reverse complement strand
CATTTTGTCACCTAATATGTGTATGGCTGCAATCATAGCAGCTCTAATCAGGTGGCCAAATTAACTATGCCACTACACAGTCATACCCGTCTGTCATGGAGCACTGCACTTGATGCTTGGAATGGAGTTGCTGGTACTCTCTGGAACAATACTGAAGACCTCTGTCGGAATGATGAACGAGTTGACCATTTTTCAGGCGTTGCTTAAGTGCCCTTCTAAAAGCCTGCTTTACTGAGTGAGTTTGCATGTTGTCATCAACTTGATGCCCGACAATCTTGCGTGAATATGCATCCGTTACAAGACTGACGTAAGTCTCACCATGGTGCGTAGGTAAATAAGTGATATCGGCTACCCACAATTGCTCTGGTTGTGTCGCTGTGTATACTGCTTTGAGTAGATTAGGATGACAATGGAAACGATGGTGGCTTTGTGTAGTGCGATGATAAGCACGCTTGGTCGATACCAGCATACGTTGTTCGCCAAGCAGCCGGAACAAATGGTCTCGACCAATGAATATCTGCTTTAACGCCATGAGGTATTTTAGCTTTCGTGTACCGATACGCGGTTGAACCATGCGCTCTGTGCGCACAAAATCAATGACTTGTGCCTCATGTTCATCACGCCGTAATTGTCTGACCCGTTGCTGATAGTACGCTTGGCGAGAGATGTGTAAATAGCTGCACGCTTGGGTGACAGACAACCCCGGTATCACCTTTTCCTGGATGACTTGCCTTTGCGCTTTTTTACCACGCGTACTCCATGGTCTTTTTCCAATACGTTCACGACCGCTTCGAAAAAATCCGCTTTCATCTTAGTATCGGCTAACTGCTTCTCAAGCTCTTTTATCCTCTGCTCTGGTGTTAACTCGGTTTTCGATTTATCCACAACAACGCCTCTATTCAGAAACTTAGGGGTTCCATAAGACCAATCTAGTCGACCATGCTTGCGAAGCCAAACTAAAACAGTCGAACAACCTTGAATGCCATAACGGTCTTGAGCTTGTTTGTAAGTCAACTCTCCTTTTTCTACTTGGTCAACAACTGACAACTTAAAAGCGAGGGAATAGTCGCGCTGGGTACGCTTACTTATTGATTGCATTACACTCTCCAATTTAAGGCTAGAAAGTGTCAACGGTATTTAGGACGGGTCATTTTCATAAAAAAAGAGCACTAAAGTGCTCTTTTTTAAAATCGCTTGTTTGATTATTAGCTAGCGCGGCGACGGAATCCCAAAGCAGCTAGAGCCAAACCGAATAAAGCAAAAGTTGAAGGCTCAGGCACAAATGTTGCGTCACCAAAACTTAACGTACTGCCAAATTCGAAATAGACAGGATCAAAGGTATTAAGATCGAAGATATCGATGATGTTGTCAGCTGGCGCGAAGCTATCAACCTGAATTTGGTATGCCCAAGCGTCAGGGAAAAGATCGTCAGCATCGATAAAGAAGAACTCCAAACCTGCAAAGATATTGTCTCCATCTACTATGAATTGTAAGTCAATTACATTCAGTAAAAATGAAGGTAAACCAATAATGCTGATGTCCACTAATGTAAAGGCATCAGGAGAAAATGCAGAATCCAGAACTCCATTACCTAAAAATGCATCGTCTACGTCAACGGTAACTTGGGCAACAGTACCTAAAATAGCTGAATCAATATTTTGTGTAATTAGAACCGCGTTTGCTGAGAATGATGTAAATCCGAGACTTGCAACAGCGAGTGACGCTGCGAATAGGATTTTCTTTAAATACTTCATGTTTTCCTACCTTGTTTATTTATTGTTATATAAGCTTCTTTGAACTTATGCTTATTATGACTGCAATTATCAAACCACAACTAAAATCATTATATTTATCATATAGTTAAATAATTAACTTTTTTAAAATTAACGCTGCTGTAAATATATCTGACAGTTTGATTATGTGCTTAGTTTTGCGCTGGCTTCAAATACTTCATTTGCAGCTTATTCTTACCATCATGGGTATGTTTTTTATACTCTTTTCGGTTGTTTTTCACGCCTTACATCTAAGTGATTGATTCAAATGACGAAACCCGAAATTAAGTGTTTAAGCGACCAGATATATTCTGGGTGACAAATCAATAACACAGGGGATCAGGGAAATCCTGCTTAGTCCGTCGCCGCTTCACCAGCTGTTAAGCGCATGGATTTATGTAAAATGCCACCGTCATCATAGGGCTCTCCGAATTCCTGAAATCCAAAACTGCGGTAGAACGTCAACACATCAAGCTGGGCGGAAAGTTCAACATCATAGGCAGCTCGCTGAGTGCTGGCGTGAGACAAGATTGCATTGATAAGTAGTTTTCCTATGCCCTTCCCACGCCATTGGGCATGGTTGACCACCCGTTCAATCTTGAATTTTCTGCTGTCCAGCAGACATCTGCTTCTGGCATAGCCTGCAAGTTGGTTGTCTTCAAAGACACACCAGTGGATTGCGCTCTGGTCCAGTCCATCAATGTCATTGTAAATACTTTGCTGCTCTTCAATAAAAACGACCTGACGCAATTGCAGTATGCCATAGAGCTGAGTGGCGGTAAGTTGATCAAAGGTTAAAGGGGTGACTTGCACACGGACTCCACTAGATTAGAAGGGGTTTGATTGTTAGCATAGCCGACGGAAAAACAATAACAATACAGGAATTCACCATGGAAACCGGTACGCTGCTCACACTGGGGCTTTATTTTATTATTATGCTTGGCATAGGCCTTTTTGCATACCGGAAATCCACCAGCGATGTGCAGGCCTACATGCTCGGTGGTCGTAGTTTGAGCCCTAAAGTCACTGCATTGTCGGCTGGCGCGTCAGACATGAGTGGCTGGATGCTGATGGGTGTGCCGGGGGCGATGTATGTGTCAGGATTTTCAAGTGCCTGGATAGCCATCGGCCTGGTTATCGGTGCTTATCTCAATTATCTGTTTGTTGCTCCCCGATTGCGGGTTTACACCGAAAAGGCAAAAAACGCCATTACCATTCCGGATTATTTCGAGAATCGATTCGAAGACAATTCGCGGCTGCTTAGGGTCGTTTCTTCAATTGTGATCATCCTGTTTTTCACACTTTATACTTCGTCCGGTGTTGTCGCGGGAGGAAAGTTGTTTGAGTCGTCCTTTGGACTAAGTTACGAAGCTGGGCTTTATATTACCGCAGGTGTCGTGGTGGCTTACACATTATTCGGCGGTTTTCTGGCTGTGAGTCTGACAGATTTCGTACAGGGCTGTATTATGTTTTTATCCCTTGTTCTGGTGCCTGTTGTGGTGCTTTTTGAGTTAGAAGGATTAGCAGCAGCACAGCAAAAAATCACGGATATTAACCCTGACATGTTAAATCTGTTTGTGGATGCGTCGAGTGCATCAAGTGTGACCTTTTTAGGTGTTGTGTCACTGATGGCCTGGGGTCTGGGGTATTTTGGACAACCTCACATTATAGTGCGCTTTATGGCAATCAGACATGTGTCAGAAATGAAAACAGCCCGCAGAATTGGCATGAGTTGGATGATAGTATCTCTTGCTGGTGCAATGGCGACGGGCCTGCTGGGAATGGCCTATGTAGCTCAAAATGGTGTGCAATTGGGCGATCCTGAAACCATTTTTATCTATCTGTCACAAGTCTTGTTTCATCCATTGGTAACCGGCTTCTTATTAGCCGCAATTCTGGCAGCCATAATGAGTACAATCTCATCGCAGCTGTTGGTCACTTCCAGTTCCCTCACCAGCGATTTTTACCAGGCATTTGTAAGAAGAGATGCATCACAAACCGAGTTAGTGACAGTGGGTCGCATATCCGTGGCGGCTGTGGCCGTATTGGCAGTCATGTTGGCTTATAATCGTGACAGTACCATTCTGTCTTTGGTGAGCAATGCCTGGGCAGGATTCGGGGCAGCATTTGGCCCGGTAATTTTATTCAGCCTGTACTGGAAGAAAATGACGCGCGTGTCTGCAATTGCAGGCATGATCTCAGGAGCGTTGACAGTATTATTCTGGATTTATGCCCCAGTCACAATTAGTGGCTACACACTTGGTTCGCTTATCTATGAAATTGTCCCTGGATTTATTGTTTGCAGTTTAGTCATAGTTCTAATAACGTTATTAACTGATAGGCCTAGTGAATCAATTCTGTCGACCTTTGACGAAGTCGATAAAACATTATCAAAGGTTTAATGGAGCCGTTTGTCTGGTAATAAAGGGAATTAGCCTGCTTTTCAGCCTGTATTCCCTCTATAAAAAACTCATTCTTAGACTTCGGCGTTGGTGCTTCAGCATTTTGCATGAGGATTATGCGTGACATTTTTTGCAGCAAGACAGCCAATACTGGATTTGGATCGTAACGTATTCGCTTACGAGCTGCTCTTTCGAGACAGTATGGAAAATGTTTTTCCGGATACGGACCAAGATGCTGCCACGGCTAAAATGATCGATGAGCTTCAGCATAATCTGGGGCTGACAAATCTGGCTAAAAATAAACTGGCCTTCGTCAACTTCACTTACAGTTCTTTGGCTCAGGGATTTCCTTTTCTATTGCCTAAGGAACAGGTAGTGGTGGAAATTCTGGAAACTGCCCTGCCCGATGAGCAGCTGTTGGCAATTTGTGTCAATTTGAAAGAACAAGGTTACAGAATTGCTTTAGATGACTACCAGCATCACGAAAAATGGCTGCCTTTCCTGTCGATTGTGGACATCGTCAAAGTGGATTTTCAATTATCCACTCCGACTCAAGTAGCTGAAATTTCTAAAATTTGTCAAAATTTTCCAAGCATTTCATTGCTGGCAGAAAAAATAGAATCTTACGAAGAATTCCGATGCGCAACCGACTTGGGGTTTTGCTATTTTCAGGGGTATTTTTTCAGTAAACCTGAAGTTATCACTCGAAAGTCTTTCGCTCCTTCGCAACTTGCCCTGGCTAATCTGATTTCGTTGGTCTCACAACCGACCCCGGATCCCGTCAGAATGCTGAATGCAATCAAGTCAGATATCAATCTTTCCTATAAATTATTGCACTTTAGTCGCTCCATGATGGAAACGAACCATCAAACAATTACCGACATAGAACAAACCCTGAAAGTGATAGATGGGAGTCAGCTTCAGCGCTTCGTGCTGATGTTACTGACTGCACAGGTCAGTGATACAAAACCGGCAGAACTGACTTTGCTGGCCAACAACCGAGCCTATTTTTGTGAGCAGGTTTGTTGCCTGACTGAGTTTTCTGAACTAAAAGCCTCAGCGTTCCTGGTAGGTATGCTATCACTACTAGGTGCCATGCTTGACGCTGACATTGAAGAGTTGATGGCTGAACTTGCGCTGTCAGACAAAATCAAAGGTGCATTGCTCAATGACGGCGGTCCATTATCGATCCAACTGCATTTGTGCGTGCAATTTGAACAAGGAAACTGGACAGAAGCTAAGAAAGCCGCGGACAAGCTAAATATCACAATGCAACAAGCTAATGAGTGTTACATCAAAGCTATCAGACTATCCGCTGAACATATGCAGACAGAGACCTGATCGCTACCTTGACATAGATAATTTTGCCCTTACGTATTTCGTAAAGAATCTCGACCTCTTTCTCAATTGTTTGACTGGTTATGATTGATTTACAACTTATACATCCGCATCATAATCAATATAGTTTAGGCCAACTGCATCTATTCAAGGAACAGATTTGGACATACTGGATTTAGCTCAGCCTGTTCGGGGTGGCGTATATGTCGCTGCCTTATTCATCTGTGTGCTATTCGCATCCTTACTGGGCCGAAGTCGACTTCCTCATAAAACCTATATTGTATTGTTCCTGACAGTGAAGGCGTTAATAGTTATGAGCGAATGGCTGCTCATCCATTCGTCTTCACCGCACAACTATTTCTGGTTGGCTTTGCTGATAGTGCTGTCCTTTGGCACAGCTCCTTTGTTGCTTAGGTTCGCTCAAGGAATTTCATCCAATAGTCACAATAGCTCAGTGATGTCTATGAAGAACTGGGAATGGGGGTTTCCACTCGTTAGTTTGATGCTAATGATCCCACTTTTTTGCGCGTCTCAAATGCTGTTTGAATTCGAGGTCAGTTCATTTTTTGGTCGGCTAATTCATATTACTATGTCTGTGTGCATTCTGCTGTTTGTTGCACAGGTAAGCATTTATCTGAAACGCGCCTATCAGATTTACTTGCAAGAACTAGGAAGCATAAAAAATCTCTTTTCAGACTTACAACAAACCTCGCTCGTTACGCTAAAGCTTCTGCTTGTAATGGTTTTTGCCAATTTGATATTCAGCCTGATACGAACTTTAAATGTATGGTTTTTACAAAGCCAGGCTGAAATTGTGTATACGGCAAATGTATTGGAATATCTTATCCTACTTGGTTGCCTGTTTTTAATGTTTCATTATTCCTTGCCGCTTTATGCTTCAAAGCGGCAGCAAATCGATACTCAAAATAAACCAGGAAGCCAACATGGGCAGCAGAATTTGAGTTCTCATGGGGCACCAAAATACTCAAACTCTTCGCTCTCTTTTGAATTCAGGGAAAGGATCAGAAACAAGCTGGAAAGTCGTCCACTTACGACACATCTGATATTGGATTGCACTGTATCACTGAGTAAATTTGCCGGGGCATTGGGAGAAAAACCAAACTATATTTCGCAAGTACTTAGTCAGGATTTGAACACTAACTTCTATGAATACATAACAGAACGGCGAATTGAGGAAGTGATGGTGAAACTGACCGTTCCTTCTGAACAGACTATTTTGGAAATCGCTCTTGCCGCTGGTTTTAACTCAAAATCCACATTTAATACTGCTTTTAAAAAACGTACAGGCCTGACACCTTCTGTATTCCGCAGGCAAAAATCAGAAGCGCCGCCCACCCTGCTAAATTGATTCTGAACGTTCGCCCCACTTAAGTCGAACCCCACGATTATGCACATTTGATAACTTCACTTCGGATATTGCGCACCCGCTTCTACGGAGCGCCGGACAGAGTAAATCAAAATGAGGATACAATTGTGAAACCCTATACATCTTTAAGAATTCTTTTAATCGCTGCCTGTTATGTGTTTTTCTGCTGTGGAAAAACGATGGCTCAAACCCAACCTGCTACAAGTATGGTTGAAAGGATCAATTTGCTGAGCAGTAAATGGAGCAAGGACTTGGTAGATGGGACCACTGATGACCTTATGTCTATCTACGATCAAGGCGCAATTTATATGCCCGAATACCAACCGACTTTAAATGGCAGCACAAAAATCCGAGACTATTTTGACGCGATGAACAAAAGACGAAAAGTGCTTCGGGTCGATATGCGCACTGAAGAACTACTTAAACTTGAAGAGTATATTTTGCAGATAGGGATGTTTGAAATGGATGTGGAATGGCGTGCAATAAAATCTGATGCAGAGCAGAATTTCACCGGAAAATACTGGAGAATCTGGAAACGAGGAGGTGCTGATGAGTTAAGCGTTGTTGGCGAAGCATTTGGTTTTTACAAACGCTTGGACCATCCTGAACTCTGGGTGACTGATATGGCGACTCGTAAAGACCCCTCCCCCAGCGGTTTTGAGCCGCACCAGGCAAGTATTGAGCTAAAAGCTTACCATGCGATTGGTCAACAGGGCGTGAAGGAACGTAATGGTGCATTGAGAGCAAAATTATATGCACAGGATGCCATTTTTTATCCCTTTGCGGATACCCCAAAACAAGGAATTGAAGTTCTCAAGCCTTATCTAATCAAATACTCTTCCCATGGTGCGATTATTGATTCTGTGCAAACCCATACCCACGAAGTAATTTATCTGCAAAACTTTATTCTGGAATTTGCTAAGTTTGCTGTGGCCTGGCGTTACAATGAAATGCCTGGTCAATCCAATGGCAAGGGAATTTCCTTGAGAAAACGTTTAGACAATGGCGAACTCAGGTTCTTTCGTCATATAGGCACACACAATCTGGAACTTTGAAGGAATTGGGGGGCGAAGGAGTTTTATTGGATAAGATGGAGAGTACACATATAGCTCTTCCCGCCCTCCAGCTCAATTTTTCCTCAATTAAAGAATGCTCCCCCCCTTTTTCTTACCTATTCATTGCAGAAGTTTTTGCTGAGATACTCTTTTGAAAACCCCAATTTTGTCATCAGAAACCAAAAGTAGTGCGTCGGGCCAAACAATTACCAACTAAATTCGGCTTATTCATATCATTTATTACTACTTTTCGCTTTTAACTATAGCAAAACGTCATACATAAAAAGTTCACAGTTGTGATAAAGTTCTAAGTATATAATTCTTTTATATATAACCCTTTAACAACTTGGAATACCAATGTCATCCGAAATCCCCTCTATCACGCATTTGAAACAACTTGAGGCTGAGAGCATTCATATCTTCAGGGAAGTGGCTGCTGAATTTGAAAATCCAGTTATGCTTTATTCTGTTGGTAAAGATTCTTCAGTGTTATTGCACCTAGCCAGAAAAGCCTTCGCTCCTGGTAAAATTCCTTTTCCGTTACTCCACGTAGACACCACCTGGAAATTCCGCGAAATGATTGAATTTCGTGACAAGGTTGCGGAAAAATACGACTTCGATTTGCTTGTTCACATTAATCAGGAAGGCGTGGAAATGGGTGTTGGCCCCTTTAGCCATGGCAGTGCTAAGCATACCGATATAATGAAGACTGCATCACTAAAACAGGCGCTGAATCATTATAAATTTGATGCGGCATTTGGCGGTGCACGTCGCGATGAAGAGAAATCAAGAGCGAAAGAGCGGGTTTATTCATTCCGTGATGAAAACCATCGCTGGGATCCTAAGAATCAGCGCCCGGAATTGTGGAATATATATAATTCTCAAATAAACAAAGGCGAGAGTATCCGTGTATTTCCTATGTCTAACTGGACCGAGTTAGATATCTGGCAATACATCTACCTGGAAAACATTGATATACCTTCTCTTTATTTAGCCAAACCAAGACCGGTGGTTGAGCGCGATGGTGTCCTCATTATGGTTGACGATGAGCGCATGCCTCTGGAAGAAGGTGAAGAACCGGAAATGCGTTCTGTGAGATTCAGGACGTTGGGTTGTTACCCTCTGACAGGTGCAGTAGAGTCCACCGCTAACACATTGCCTGAGGTAATTCAGGAAATGTTGTTGACTAAAACTTCTGAGCGCCAAGGTCGTGTAATCGACCATGATTCATCGGGCTCAATGGAAAAGAAAAAAATGGAAGGATACTTCTAATGACAACCAATATTGTATGGCATCAGCATGACGTAGATAAGGCGCGCAGAGCCGAAGCTAAATCGCAAAAACCCTGTGTGATCTGGTTGACCGGTCTGAGTGGCTCAGGCAAATCCACTATTGCCAATTTGTTGGAAAAAAAGCTAACTGAACAAAATAAACACACTTATCTGCTAGACGGAGACAACATACGTCATGGCCTTTGTGGTGATCTTGGATTCAGCAATACGGACAGGGTGGAAAACATTCGGCGCATCAGCGAAGTGGCAAAGCTGTTTGTTGATTCTGGCTTGATTGTTCTCACCGCTTTTATCTCTCCTTTCAAAACCGACCGCGACTATTGCCGCTCATTGCTGGATGAGAGTGAATTTGTTGAAGTGTTCGTAGACACCCCTATAGAAGAGTGCGAAAAACGCGATCCTAAGGGTCTTTACCAAAAGGCTCGTCAAGGTGATATTAAAGATTTCACCGGTATCGACTCTGCGTACGAAGCTCCAGAAGTACCGGAAGTTCATTTAACCTTTGAAGGGGAAGATGAACAAGCCTCGGCGGAAAAGCTGTTTGCTTTGTTAAAACAAAAGGGATATCTGGATTAATGGAATATGCATCCTTAGCCGAACAGGCAACCGTTATCGCACACCAGGCAGGTGAGGCGATAATGGAAATTTATGAGAAAGATTTTGCCATTTATGAAAAATCTGATGAAAGCCCCTTAACTGAAGCAGATTTGGCAGCTCATCATTGCATTGTTGCTGGTCTGGAAAAAATTTCCAACTTCCCTATTCTATCGGAAGAATCAGCCAGCATTGATTGGGATACCCGCAAAACATGGCAGACCTATTGGTTGGTCGACCCATTAGACGGCACCAAAGAATTCATCAAAAAAAATGGTGAATTCACTGTCAATATAGCCTTAATTGTGTCGGGCGTACCTGTGCTGGGTATTGTGTTTGCCCCGGTTTTAAATACCACTTATGTCGGTATTGCTGACCAGGGTGCATACAAACTAGTAGGTAGTGAGCGTGAAACCATTACCCCAAAGGCTTTTCAGACCGGTGAAACCTGGCGCGTGGTTGGCAGTCGTTCACACCAAAGCCCGGCGATTCAGTCTTTGTTGGAAAGCTTGCCAGGAAAAACAGAATTGGTCGCCATGGGTAGTTCACTTAAGCTCTGCCTGGTCGCAGAAGGAAAAGCGCATTTGTACCCAAGATTGGGGCCCACCTCAGAGTGGGACACTGCAGCTGCTCAGGCAGTCGTTGAAGCGGCGGGCGGAAAAGTAACCATTATCGACGAATCTGAACCGCTGGCTAGCGATGCTCCTGCATTGCGATACAACCAAAAAGAATCCGTATTAAACCCTTATTTCCTGGTGAGTTGCTAACACATGAATAGCGAAAACGAATTATTACAGAGCGACATATTGTCGTATCTTGATCAACACGAACAAAAAGATCTTTTACGCTTCTTAACCTGTGGAAGCGTGGACGATGGTAAAAGCACCTTGATTGGACGACTGTTGCACGACTCCAAAATGATCTATGAAGATCAGCTTGCAGCCATTACCAAAGATTCCAAAAAAGTCGGTACAACCGGTGAAAAAGTCGATTTAGCATTACTTGTTGATGGTCTTCAATCTGAGCGTGAGCAAGGCATTACGATCGATGTCGCATACCGGTATTTCTCAACGGACAAGCGTAAATTTATTATTGCTGACACGCCGGGACATGAGCAATATACAAGGAATATGGTGACGGGAGCGTCGACCTGTGATCTTGCCATCTTGATGGTTGATGCACGAGAAGGGGTTAAAACCCAAACTCGTCGTCACTCATTTCTGGTATCGCTGCTTGGCATCAAAAATGTCATCGTTGCGGTTAACAAGATGGACCTGATGGGTTTCGACCAAAAAGTTTATAACGATATCAGAGAAGACTTTCTGGAATTTTCTAAACAGCTTTCAATACAACATATCAGTTTTGTTCCAATCTCAGCATTAGACGGCGACAATGTGGTCAATCGCAGCGATCACACACCTTGGTATCAGGGTGAAACATTGATGAATATGCTGGAAAATATCAAGATTGCGGATGATAGCAATGTGGATGACTTCCGCTTTCCCGTGCAGTATGTAACGCGACCAAACCTTAACTTCCGAGGCTTTGCCGGGACGGTAGTGTCGGGACAAATTCAGAAGGGAGACAAGGTGACTACCTTACCTTCTGGAAAGCAAAGTAAAGTTAAATCAATCGTCAACTTTGACGGTGAGCAAGAGTCTGCTCATGTTCCGCTTGCGACTACTATTACCCTGGAAGATGAAATAGACATTTCCCGTGGTGACATGATAGTGAAATCAGACAATCTGCCATTGCATAGCAGTACATACAAAACGCACCTGGTATGGATGGCTGAAGACCCGCTAATTCCTAACAAACAATATGGAATAAAATTCGCCACTAAGTTTGTACCGGGTTCTGTGTCAAAAATTGACTATCAGATAGATGTTAATACCCTTGAGCACAAAGATGCTGTGCATCTTAATCTGAACGAGATCGCAGTAGGCAACATAAAACTGACGCAACCGGTCGCATGTGATGCTTATACCAAAAACCGGTCAACAGGTGCGTTTATCATTATTGATAGGCTGACCAATAGCACAGTTGGAGCAGGTATGGTCATAGATAAAGTTGAAGAAATTGATGCCAGCAGTAATTACTCGGAATTTGAAGTCGAGTTGAATGCATTAGTGAGAAAACACTTTCCTCATTGGAATGCTCTAGACCTGACTAAGATGTAGTTGAACACACTGACATGGCAGTTAACCAACTATTGGTAATAGGGATATTTATATCCACTATAGGGGCGCTTGTTTTAAGTAACAAGCGTCCTTCCTATATATTCTCTGCTGCTTTGCTGGCACTGGTTGCGACTCAGCAAATCACAGTACAAGAGGTTGCACACAACCTGACTAATCAAGGCTTGCTGACACTTATACTGCTTCTTTTGGTAAGTAACGCAGTGGATAAAACAGCCTTTATAAAACGCATGGGCCGTAAGTTGGTCACGGCGAATTTCAAGTCGAGTTTCTGGCGAATGTTCTTGATGACTTTTACGTCCTCCGCCTTACTCAACAATACGGCTATTGTTGCCAGTATGATTGGGCCGATAAAACAAAACCAGTATCACCCAGCCTCACGCCTGCTCATACCGCTATCCTATGCGGCAATTCTGGGAGGTACGGTGACACTAATTGGCACCTCTACCAACCTGATTGTCGACAGTTTTCTATTGGAACATGGCCATCCCGGCTTTAATTTCTGGGACTTCACGCTATACGGTTTAGTCGCAGGACTATCCTGCGGATTGTTGCTGTTCGCATTGACGCCACTACTTCCATCTATCGAATCAAAGTCGGGACAATACAAAGAGTACTTCATCGAAGCAGAAGTTGATGAATCATCTGAATTAGTGGGCAATACTGTCGAACAAAATCATCTTCGAAATTTACCCGAATTGTTTCTGGTAGAGATTATCCGCAAAGGCAAGCTGATTAGCCCTGTCACACCGGAAATCGTAATCCAGGCAGATGATAAACTGATTTTTTCTGGCAATGTAAAAAAGGTGGATAGCCTGAGTCATATCAAAGGGTTAAATCTGTTTGCAGAAACCAATGGCCTTTTGCGGGAAAACCTGACTGAAGTGATTATATCCAATCGCGCACAAATTATTGGTCAAACTATTAAAGCACTGGGCTTTAGGGCACTTTTTGACGCCGCTGTAGTGGCAATCAGGCGTGATGGAGAGCAACTCTCTGGCAAATTAGGGGAGATAAAATTACAGGCTGGTGATTTCTTACTTCTGGCTACGGGGCAAGATTTCGTTAAGCGGCATAATTTATCAAAAAACTTTTTTATTCTTTCCGAGCAAAAGATTGCCAGAAAACTCGAACTCAAACTTGAAGTTGTCACGCTGTTTGGCTTTTTGACAACGATTGGTTTAGCCGCGTTAGACATAATTCCGCTCGCTACCGGATTACTCTTTTTCCTGGCTATTCTGATCATTTCAGGTGTGACAAGCAACACCGAAATAAAGCGCAATTTGCCGTTAAATTTGATCGTGGTGATTGTGGGAGCCCTCAGTCTGGCAACTGCATTGGAAACCTCCGGCGTGATAGCTGCCGTTACAGAGCTCTTGTTTCCCTACTTGTCCGGTACCAGTCCGTTTATTGCACTAGTCGTTGTCTACCTGGCAACACTAGTACTGACAGAGTTGGTAACTAATAATGCAGCAGCGGCACTGATGTTTCCCTTTGCTTATGGTTTGGTTCAAATTCTGGGAGTGCCGATTATGCCATTTGCATTGGCGGTCGCGTTTGCCGCCAGCGCCAGTTTTATTTCTCCATACGGTTATCAAACCAATTTGCTTGTATTTAGCGCGACTAACTATCGTTACAAGCACTTTGTTAAAATCGGATTACCGGTTTCCATTCTGTATTCAAGCATAGTGTTAGTATTGTTGAAGGTAACCTATCAGCTGTAATAAAAAAGCCCTGGAAATTGACCAGGGCTTTTTTTAAATCGTGGGTTTTCAGTTTATCTGAATAACACTTTTTCTTGATTAAACCAGTATATGCAAAACGCGATTAAAGCCCCTGCTATCGCCGCCGTGGAACCAAATATTGCAATTAGTTGAACGTAATCCATCGTTCCCTTAATCAACTCCTTGATGGCTAAAGCAATGTTAGTTAGCGGTACCCACGCCCAACCACCTTTAAGCTCCACCCCTGGAAGAATTGAGAACACAATTGGAATAATGGCGACTACCATCAGGAACCCCATATAGCTTTGCGCTTCTTTGAAACTGCGCCCATAGATAGACAGAGAAAAAAGCAATGCAGCAAAAATAGCCACTACGGGGATCAGCATTAAGAAAATTAGCAGGAAATCAAGCAAACTGATTGCAGACATAAATTTCATTACAAATTCCACTGCCATGCCCTGGCTCAGCACTATGCCCCATATGGCCATGCTACCGACAGTAAGTAACGCTGTTGTCACTCCGGCAAACGCGATAGTAAGAAATTTCCCAAGCACCAACTTGTGTCGTTCAATGGGAGAGATAAGCAATGTTTCCAATGTGCCCCTTTCTTTTTCACCTGCGCCCAGATCAGCTGCTGGCATCATCGCCCCCTGCAGACACAAAATAAACACAATATAGGCGACCATTCCACCCAGTGCTTCGCCGAGGTTTTCACGATCATCTGCTACATTAATTTTCTCGAGGTTTATCGGCTCGAGCAAAGCTGCCTGTGCAGTCTCGTCCAGTCCTAAAGCTTCAAAAATCCGTTGCTGCAATTTATCTGATTCACCTGATGTGATTTCTTCCACACGTTTGTGCACCAAATTCATCCCAGCATCGTTGAGATAAAGTTGTAAGCCAGCTTGGCCATTTTGCAGCACATCGTCAGAATAATTTGATGATACAACGAGGACGAAATCTACTGTTTCATTGTCAATCAGCTGTTTGTAATCAGTTTCTTCACCTATATCCACCCGCTCAAACACATCTGTTTCAGATAGTTCAGTAGCGATAATAGGGGCTAACTCACCTCCGACCAACGCATATTTAAGAATTTTACTCTCGGCGTCTTTAACCGCTTTGTCTCCCACATAAACTGCACCACCGATAATCAATGGAAAGATCAAGATAGGCAATGCCACCATAAAAAACATGGTTTTTCTATCACGTAATAGTTCTTTGATTTCTTTAAAAAACACTAGCCACATAATTACATTCCTTCCTTTGCCAATTCTTGATGTGGGGCATTAGTAACCTCTGAAGAAGTCCGAATACTGTTCAAAAACGCCTGATGCAAGGAGTCGTTCGCTAGACTCTTAAATGCGTTGATATCGCCGTTGAACTTCGTGACACCTTGGTCAATTACAGTTACGGCATCACAGAGTTCCTCTACTTCATCCAGGTGGTGAGTGGAGAAAATCACAGGAACCTTTTGTGCTTTCAAGCGCTTAATGAAATCCAACACTGTCTGAGTGGCCATGATGTCAAGACCAGTAGTCGGTTCATCCAAAATCACCACTTCAGGTTGATGGATCACTGCACGGGCAATGGCCGTCTTCTGTTTCATCCCAGTTGAAAAGTTCTCGCAACGCCTGTCCAGAAAATTCTGCATGTCCAGTACATTTGCCAGTTCTTCAATTCGTTGAGCTGTCAGGTTTTTTTCGATGCCGTGTAATGCAGCAAAATACTCAATATTCTCTCGACCTGTCAATCGGCCATAGAGTCCTGTTGAACCTGACAAAAAGCCAATTTTCTTGCGGGCAATTAATGGATTTTCCAACACATTAACGCCATTTATTTCCACACTACCACCGTTAGGTTGTAACGCTGTAGACAGCATTCGCAAGGTAGTGGTTTTTCCTGCGCCATTTGGCCCTAACAGTCCCAGCACCTCACCTTGCTCACAGGAAAATGATACATCCTGTACTGAGTGGAAAAACCGCCCTTTTAATCGGGGATCCTTCTTTTCCTGTTCACTGAGCTTTTTAGGGTTCTCCACGGCGAACTTTTTCGCCAGATTTTTTATTTCTATCATTCCGTTTTCTCACTGTGTTTGTTCCAGCCAATGACATTAGTGCAAAGGCATAATATTTTATTACATGATTTAATTATTTATTTTTTTCCTGTAAGAATTATTTGTAATAATTGACTAGTAAAAAAATGACTTCTACGCCAATAAAATAAGGAATCTTAAATGGAACAGGTGAGTAACCCATTTCAAGCGTGCAACGACATATTTTTTAAGCCAAGGCGGGTGTTCGCGACTATTAAAGACAAGCACAACTGGTCCTGGTTACCTTTTCTCATTTTAGTATCACTAACCGCCTTGCCAACCTATTTGTATTTTAATTTCGTCGACTTTAGTTGGTATGTTGAAACCGTTATGGTGGCGTCCATGGGAGATGTGAGTCCTGCTGAACAAGATGCAATGCGCAATACTGTATCGCAATCAATGGCTCTCTATGGTGGCATAGCAATGGTATTTATCGGTATTCCGATTATGTCCGCAGTCTTTGCTATTTACCTCAACCTGACCAGCAAAATTGACGAAGAGAATGTACTTGGCTTTACAGATTGGTATGGTTTTGTATGGTGGATTTCGATGCCGGGGATCATTGGTAGTCTGATCAGCGTTGGACTGATAGTGATGGCGGATAGTCACGAATTGCCACCATTAGTAATGGCCCCTACCACCCTGGCCTACTTATTTAACATCGATATGCAGAATGACTGGTTTTCGCTGCTGCAGGTGATACGCCTTGAGTCGGTCTGGACAATTTATCTGACCATAGTGGGATTAGTTCAATGGACAGCCTTATCATCTAAAACCGCAGTAAAAATAGCACTGGCACCCTACCTGGCCATATGGGGGATATGGGCATTTTTTATCATTATCTAACTGCGTAGCGGTCTGAAATAATCAGTATTGTGATAAAACGCCTCGTTTAGATTCGCTCTCCACCATCCTGGTATCCCCAGCAATGGAATCGGTCTAAGCGGGCGTGACTGGCTAAATAATTGTTGGGATGTCAGCTTTTCGAACAGCCTGTCATCCAGCACAGCAAATTGCTTCCACTTTGGCAACTCACTGAACCCATATTCAACATCTATTGATAGCCATTTACCCGTCAATCCGATGAAAGGGTTCAGCAACATCTCCAGATTGGCATGCCCAAATACAACTGGCAGTACCTGGGCTCCCCAGCTATTTCTCTGCGTTACAAAGGCCTCCTGCCACTGGTGTTGAAGCAGCAAACCAGGTACATGGGTGTTTTCACACACCAATATCACGCCGCACTCGTCAAAATGGGTTATTCGATTTCGACGCGCTGTTCTGGGGGACAAGCCAACCTCGCGTATATCTTCAATGTGCCAACGATTGAGCAATGCTTTGGTTTTCGGGAAAAGCAGCCAGATCAACCCGTTAAACAGATCGTGCCAATTGTCGGGACGTGTGGGAATTGTCTTATGTTGATAAATGTATTCTTCGTAATATAAATGGTTTTCGGGCAAATCAGATTGACAGACGAAACTAATATCTGAGTCAGATCCACATTGTTTATGTAGCAAGTTTAAACCCGCCGCATTTGGCCAATGTTCAAACTGAGAAAGCGTAAACAACTCTTCCAGTAAACTAAAGGGTGGCAGATCGCTGGTCAGGCCCAGTTCCTTGTCCCAATTTCCTGACATTTCTGATTTATCTATTTTTGGATTATTCACTAGTGATAGTTGGTGGCTTTTTTTATACTGAGGTGATTATAAAATAATAAGAGCACAAATATGCGAAAAATTCTTTTCTCTTCCCTCGCAGGACTAACGATCCTGGTAGCAGGGTGCGGCACCTCTGCACCTCCTCAGGTAACGGATAACTTCGATGAAATTTATCAAGGTATCAGCGAAACAGACCTGAAAGATCACATTAAAATATTGTCTTCAGATGAGTTTGAAGGTCGCTTGCCAACTACCGTTGGTGAAGAAAAAACCTTAGCTTATCTGTTAGATAATTTTAAAAAAATGGGCCTGCAGCCTGGTAATGGCGACAGCTTTCTGCAACCAGTTGAGTTAATGGAAATCACTGCTGATCCTGAAATGACGTTGACCATGGGTAACAGCAGCTTTGCCTACAAAGAAAACATGGTCGCATCAACCAAACGAGAACAAACGAAAGTAGAGTTGAAAGATTCCGAAATCGTGTTTGTCGGATATGGTGTTAATGCGCCTGAATACAATTGGAACGATTACGCCGGACTGGATGTAAAAGGCAAAACCGTTGTCATACTAGTGAATGATCCTGGGTTTGAAAACCCTGAGAGCGGTAAATTCCAAGGTAAAACCATGACCTATTATGGTCGCTGGAGCTACAAGTATGAAGAAGCCAGTCGTCAGGGTGCTGAGGCTGCCATAATAGTGCATGAAACGGCTCCTGCGTCTTATGGATGGTCAGTAGTTGCAAACAGCTGGAGTGGTCCACAATACGGACTGGTCACCAGCAATGGTAATGCCGACAGAGTCGCAGTCGAAGGCTGGATAACCTTGGCTGCGGCGAAACAGGTGTTTACGGAAGCCGGGTTGGACTATGTGGCAGAGAAATCCAAAGCAATGCAGGGTCCCTATTCTCAATCACTTTCGCTAAACGCCAGCGTTACTGTTAACAGTAGTATGAAAAAATCAGTTAGCAATAATGTCATCGCTACATTACCGGGTTCACAAAGTCCAGACGAGCATATAATTTATACCGCTCATTGGGATCACCTTGGCAAAGATGAAACAAAAGAAGGTGACCAAATATACAATGGTGCGCACGACAATGCGACAGGAACAGCTGCCAGTTTGTCTATGGCAAAAGCTTTCGCTGATTTGTCGGTCAGACCCGCGCGTTCGGTTACTTTCTTAGTCGTAACAGCAGAAGAACAAGGTCTGTTGGGTTCCAAGTACTATTCAGAGCACCCAATAATTGCCCTGGATAAAACGGTAGCCAATATCAACATGGATGCCATGAACATTTTGGGCAAAACGAAAGACGTATCGGTTGTTGGAATGGGTAAGTCTGAACTAGAAAACTACCTGAGCAAAGCCGCTACACGACAGGGCCGCGTTTTGACCCAGGAAGACCGCCCAGAAGCGGGTTACTATTACCGCTCCGATCATTTCAGTTTCGCTAAACAAGGTGTACCAGCCTTGTATGCCAAAGGTGGCAATCAGCCAGTTGACGACGAAACAGCCAAGTACCGCAAGCGTATGAGTCTTATTCAGCGCGGTTGTTACCATCAGGTGTGTGACCAGTTCCGTGAAAATTGGGATTTTTCTGGCATCAAAGAAGACACCCAATTGCTGTTTGAAGTAGGTTACGACATTGCAACGTCAGCTGATTGGCCTGCCTGGAATGAGACCAGCGAATTTCAGCGTAAATAAATAGGAAGGGTCCAACCGGGTGCCATCAAAGGACCCGGTTGGATTTTCATATAGTAACTAACCTCAGGTTAACTACGAATTATATTTAGCCGCCAATTTTTGATTTATTTCTATTCTGGTCGCTTTGTTTACCTCTGTTTCCACATCTGCAGGCAACAAGATATTAGGTCCTTGATGATGCTCCTTGAGGTAATCCACAGCCTGACGCCTGATCCAGTACTCCTCACTTTCATCCACAGCAAGTTTCATAAGCAGTTGTTTTGATTCAGCTAAAAATTTTATCGAATAGAAAAATTCCTGCGAACGCATTCCGTCATATTCAACCTGCACCAGATATTGACCCGGTAGTAATGAATAGTCGACCACATGTTTGTGAAGGTCTATTTCAAGTATGACATCTTCCCCTGGTGCTAGTGTGACATCGGAAGATTCTGGCGCTGTCATTTCCCCTGTGATATCAACAAATCCCGGATTCAGTTCTATTTCATTGAGTTCTTCGTCTGCAAGATTGGTAAACAACAGCAAAGTACTTTGCGAAGTTTTTGGATTGTCGAGCGTGACAGGTTTTTCGTCACAATTTTTGAATTGTGCATCCAGAACAAGTTTATTCCCCATCGCGTAAATAGGCCCAGTATCGTCCTGGCCACCTGAATGTATACTACTTTGCATTGCTAAACGTATTTCAAGATTCATACTTGACCCTGCATTTGATGTTGCACTGGCTGCTAATAGAACCAGGCAAATGACTATCCATCTAATCATCTAATTATCGTCAACTCATTCCACGAAGGATTTTGATATCTTTGGCACTAAAAGAAGACGAGCTTCCATAAGGTGTCATCAAGCCAGAGCTTGAATGATCACCGGTACCAAATTTATCCCGCTTAAACTCACTTTTAGTCGCATGACCTATCTCATGTCGACAAATTATCTTCAGTCTTGCAGAGGTACCGTAATTTTTAAAAATAACGACGATTTTACCTCGGTTGAATCCTTGCACTTCCCGCCATGTTGCCTTGTCTGGATGACCAGGTTTGTTTAGACCTGAACCTGGATTTGCCATATTAATGCTGATACCAGTGGGCCAGAAGCTGGTTGTGCCATCAGCCAATCCTGACAACTTTGGATGATAATACTGCACTGCAAGTAACGTGTTTTCACCTTCAGGCACAGCTGCGTCTTTAAACCACGCGTTGACTGATTTACGATATTCCGACACCACTGCACTAAACCACAGTGCTGCCTTTGCTTCAATAGCTGCTTTTGCTGTGGCTTTTTTGCCGTTATCTTTGCCAGCGTAATCCGCCAATTCTGCCGCGGTAGGTTCTATCTGATTTTTGCTCTTTTCCAGCTTGGACGGCGCATAATCGGCTGGCCATGACTTAACTCCACCACCCGCTTTGTACAATCCCAGATATTTGACATCCAGGGATGCCGCCAATTTATTCACAGCCCCTCTGGTGTAGTTCACATACGCCTTAGATTTAAATGCCGGTTCGATATTGGCAACACTGGTTCCGCCGTCAATATAGGATTCTGACGCCATGGTGTAAATTTTTTCGAAATGAATTTTACGCCAGACTGTAAACTCGTTGGTCTGGTCGGAACATAGTTTCGTCTTGTCATCGGGCTTGAACACTTCAGCCTTAACCTTAAAGTTGTCTCCACCGACTCCTGATGGCTTAAACCATATCTTTGCGACTGCTTTTTTAGGTCCATTGCCTGGTTTTTCTTCGACAACCACACTCTTGGCAGTCAAATTGAACTTATCAGCACTGGAGGCTTTATGTTCTGCGTGAGCTTCCCAATACTCGGCTTTGGCATCATCACGCTTGCCGAGATATTTACTGCCGTATTTAAACGAATTCAATTTCGTCGTGTTTCTAGCCTTTGGATCATCGTATGAAAAAGTCACATCCGGTAACTTATCCAAGCCATCAGCCTTAGTCGAATCATCTCTGTAAATAATGGTTGCTGTCGCCAGAACTTTCTCATCAGGATCATTCATGTGGACAACGCCTTTGTCCAAATCGAGCTCTACCTTGATGCTAAGAACTTCAATTTTCTTTTCGTCCTGCTTTTTCAAAGCTGACTTATCAAGTGATTCTTCTTCCTGAGGTTTTTCCCGAAAAAAATTGATGCCTGAATGCTTCCCTTTTTTACTGGGCTCTTCAAAGGCGCTGATATCGTTAGGATGAATACGCTGCGTCAGTGATGCCTTGCTGCGAGCCGACACTTTGACATTGCCCTTCGCGATGTGGGCGTTAACTTTCTTAAGGACCTCAGCATCATTCAAGTCTCTGGGATTTTCCCCCAGCGTGTTCAATAAATGCCGCAACCTACGATTGGTGAAAAAGTCATCCTTATCAAAAAACGCAGACACGCTTCTTACACTCCCAGTCCAAAAAGTCGAAATGAATTCAATTTCAATTCACAGTTTATTTAATTTGTGCTTAGAGTAGATGACTTACGTAGAAATAAAAAGCGTCTCAATTCCGATACACACTCAGATATCCCCTTCAATAGCACTTTAAGCAACGGAATTTACATTTTATTATTGGTTATGCAGAACAAATGTAAAAAACTTACAGTTTCTCCTTGCTTTTTTTCCTCAGACTGGCAAATTCAAGGGCGTGAGAGAAAGACTTGTCATAATAAATCTAACTTTCCGCAACAAGTATTTCGAAATACGTCATTACTAATTGATTTTTCGAGCCTTTTTACAATTCAAATAACTGCAATAAGAGAGAAGCATTTTTATGTGTGGGATTTTCGGCATTCTGGACATCAAATCCGATGTATCAGAACTTAGGACACAGGCGTTAGAGCTTTCCAAATTGCTGCGACATCGCGGCCCTGATTGGTCGGGTATTTGGAATAATAATAGCGCAATCTTAAGTCACGAACGCTTAGCGATCGTTGACGTGGACAATGGTGCACAACCCCTAATCAGCCGAAATAATAATCAAGTGTTAGCCGTTAATGGTGAAATTTATAATCATAAGGCGCTCGAACAAGAATTAGACCAAGCGTACGATTTCAAAACCAAATCAGACTGCGAAGTTATTTTACCCCTTTATCAACAGAAAGGTTTGGAGTTTATTGATGAATTGGAAGGTATGTTTGCCTTTATTTTATATGATGAAGAGCAAGATGCTTACCTGATAGCACGTGATCACATCGGTATTATTCCACTTTACACAGGCTTTGATGAAAACGGCAACTTCTATGTCGCATCGGAAATGAAAGCCCTGGTTCCGGTGTGTAAGACAGTTCAGGAGTTTCCACCAGGACATTACTTGTGGAGCAAAACCGGTGAACTGAAAAAATATTACAAGCGTGACTGGATGAGTTTTGATGCGGTCAAAGACAATGAAACAAGCCTGGAAGATCTGAAAGAGTCATTTGAGCGATCCGTCAAATCACATTTAATGTCAGATGTTCCATACGCCGTACTATTATCGGGTGGACTGGATTCATCCCTTGTATCTGCAATTGCGGCCAAATATGTGGCAAAGCGGGTTGAAGATGACGACCAGTCAGATGCCTGGTGGCCTCGCCTTCACTCCTTCTCAGTGGGTCTGAAAGGTGCGCCGGATCTGGTAGCAGCACAAAAAGTCGCTGATATGATCGGTACAGTGCACCACGAAGTACATTTCACCATTCAGGAAGGTATTGATGCCATCCGCGATGTAATCTATTACCTTGAAACCTACGATACCACTACCATTCGCGCAGCGACGCCAATGTACCTGATGAGTCGTAAAATCAAAGCAATGGGTATCAAAATGGTCTTATCTGGAGAAGGTGCTGACGAAATTTTTGGCGGTTATCTGTATTTCCACAAAGCACCAAATGCGAAAGAGTTTCATGAAGAAACGGTTCGTAAACTGGAACGCCTGCATATGTTTGACTGTGCCAGAGCCAACAAAGCAACGTCAGCATGGGGCGTGGAAGCGCGTGTCCCGTTTTTGGATAAAGAATTTATGGATGTGGCGATGCGGCTGAATCCACAGGATAAAATGTGTCTTGATGGCAAGATGGAAAAATGGATCCTGCGCAAAGCTTTTGACAATGGTGATTATTTGCCCGCTGAAGTGTTGTGGCGTCAGAAGGAACAATTTGGCGATGGCGTAGGGTATTCGTGGATTGATTCCATCAAAGAATATGTGGATCAGGAAGTCAGTGATCAGCAACTGGCCACTGCCGAGTTCCGATTCCCTATCAACACGCCCGATACTAAAGAAGCATACTTTTATCGCACAATTTTCGAAGGGTATTTCCCGCAGGAAAGTGCAGCCAATTGTGTTCCAGGTGGAAAATCTATCGCCTGTTCAACGGTTGAAGCGCTGGAATGGGACGAGAGCTTTAAAAATATGGCAGACCCTTCAGGTCGCTCAGTAGTAAGTGTTCACGGCAAAGCTTAATCCGGAACCATACAAAAAACCGCCTAAACAGGCGGTTTTTTTATGTCAGTTTAATCAACCTTGGATTAGTTAGCCGAAGATTTAGGTTGATACCAGAGCTCCGGTCTGTTGAGGGGAGTAGATTCTGGTAACAAAGGGTTATCCAGTGTAAAAAAGTTGCGCTCATCTAACTTGGATTTCTCCAGGTATTCAGCATGAACCTGCATAAACAGCTCGTCAAACTTGCCGTTTGCAACCGCTTTTTCCAGACCATCTTCAAGTAGCTTAGCCAGTATTGTGTTGTTTTTATTCACGAAGAAATACATTGCCACCGGGTATCTGACACCCAAGCCAGTTTCCACCATGATCTTGTCTGTCATATCAAGATTATCGACTTCCGCCCAGGCTTCAACAACCGAGCGAGGGAAAAAATCAGATTGGAAACGCAGCAAAGAGCTAAACAACTCCGTATAGCTGGTATTTGTCACTACGCTGAAGCCATTGGCTTGCAAAATCTTAGTGTCTGGCCAGTCATGTCCTTGTACCGGCGAAAAGGCCCTGAGTTGATCAAGCTGACTGATATTGCCAAATTGCCTTTGTCTGTTTTCGTGAATGAGAAAGATACGCCAACCTATTAGCCCTTTAAATAACGGGATCCTGACTGGAAGAAACTCTTTCTCTCTGGTGGTATCAGTAGATGTCCAAACCACATTGAGTTCTCGGTTTTCGGCTAACTGCTTAAGTGCTTTGCTCTGCACAAAAATTCTGTCAGAGGGAGTGAGTTTGTACCGAACACCTGTCTGGTCAAAAGCCAGCGCTAGTAGTTGAACCGGGTAATTGGTGCGTTGGTCAAAGCCTGTCAGCGGTCTGGGGTAGGTAATATTCCAGGTAGCGCCTTGGGATACCAAGGGTATCAACAATGCAACCAGGCCTAACAACCATTTCATCTTATCCTTCCTTTAATCATCCAAATTAGCCACTTTACTCAGAAACTTTTCCTCTCCATCCAACACCACGACAATAATTTTAAGCTTTCCAGCCGAATCATTTTGCAATGTATACGAGCAGGTTGACGAAAAAACCAGTTTGTCGTCCTTATCCATGCATTGCCACCTAACATTACAGAAAATTACCGATTCGGACAATCGCATTGCCTGATTGACTTGAGGCATGTGGGTAAGTTCACCATTATTGTTTAGGCTTTCCAACATTCGCTGATAAACTTCAACAACTTTTGCCTGATCATTGCAGACAATTTTGGCGCTATCAGTCACGAAAACGCTCGGCATTACATGAAATTCAGTGATAAGTATTGGGTCGTTACTGTTAAGTGCGTCTGCATATTCAGTAAAAAACGTTTCAGATTGACTCGCCATGTATTATTCGATCCCAATAAATTTATGCGTCTGCAATGATAACCGCCAATTTCGTGCTATACAGGTTTTCACTGCCAGCTCTGTTGCTCTTTTCTGCTGGCTTATAGGTTGAAGATAGATCAAGGGTTGAGTGTTACCTTCAACTTGCTTAAGCAATTCATCCAGGTCATCCACATGTTTCTGCATGGCGACCGGGTGTTTAATTTCGTTCGCTCTGAGCATAGCACTTTGCAACACTTCGTATCCCCCTTTCATATCGACCTTTGGCGATACGGTTATCCAGGTTTCTTTGTGTGCTTTGATGTCAAAGGTCCCACTTGTTTCTATCTGAACAGTAAAATCCTGCTCAATGAGTCCCGATGTCAGTTCAGTGAGATCGTACATACAAGGTTCTCCACCTGTGAGGATCACATGCTTGGCAGCATACCCCTGCTCCCTGAACAAATCCAACAGGCCAGCGAGGGTTATTTCAAACCAATTAGCTGACTCCGAGGATTCAGCCATGACCTGCTCCCGTGATTTCAATAAATTCACGTCCACTTCCCAGGTATGTTTGGTATCACACCAGGAGCAACCGACTGGGCATCCTTGCAGTCTGACAAAAATGGAAGGAACACCGGTATGCGCACCTTCGCCCTGAATAGACTCAAAGATTTCGTTAATTTTATAGCTTATTTGCTTGTCCAAGTCGCCGTCCTATAGGTTTTTGCGCCGGAATAAAATACCATTACACATCTCAAAACTTAATGATTATAAAGAAGCAAAACCCATGGCACAAAAGGTCGTTGTTATTTTTTCTGGCGGAATGGATTCATTTACCGTGTTAAACAAAGTCGTCAGACAAGGATATGAGGTATTTGCCTTGTCTTTTGATTATGGACAACGGCATAAAAAAGAACTTGAATTCGCCGCCTCTGCCTGTGCCAACCTGGGTGTGCACCACAAAATTGTGGACATTTCAGCGATTAATCAACTGGTGGGCGGTTCGTCACTGACCTCGGATATTGATATCCCTGAGGGTCATTACGAAGAAGATAGCATGAAATCTACAGTCGTCCCCAACCGAAATATGATTTTGCTGTCAATGGCGGTGGGCTATGCAGTTTCGCTGGAAGCCAATAAAGTGTTTTACGGTGCTCATTCTGGCGACCACGCTATCTACCCGGATTGTCGTCCTGAGTTCGTACAAAAAATGAATGATGTGAGCAAGATAGCCAACTATGAACCAGTGGAAATCATCTCCCCCTATCTGAATGATTCTAAAATAGCGATTTTAACTGACGGGTTGAAGATGGGACTGGATTATAGCCAAACCTGGACCTGTTATAACGGACGCGAAAAGTCCTGTGGAAAATGTGGTGCATGCCAGGAGAGACTCGAAGCATTCAAATTGAACAACAGCGTTGATCCGCTTGAATATGAGTAATCAACATGTGAAAAGGGGGCTAACTTCGCCCCCACTTATTCAATTAGTTTGTGCTACTTCTGGCTCTCTTTGATGAAGTAACATAACTCTTTGATACAGTGTCGAAGCACCGGGTTCAATCGGGTATTTTTACCATTCATCACGAATAAGTCATGCTTGAAAGTGAATAGCTCTCCACCACCAACTGGCACTAACCCCAGCCCTGCCCCCTGCTCTTTGGTCATGTAATCAGGAAGCAAACCAACATACTCCCCCGTCATAATGGCTGACATACAACCATCGAAGGAATCTGAAAATGTCTGAATGGATAAACGCTTTTCATCCTGAATATAATTTGCTGAAGATAAACCTGAAATGCCAATAGCCGGAAACTCTTCAACATTCACATTAGCAGGTAATCCTTCACGGTACTTCGCCAGGGGATGGCTAGGTGCACAATATAACCTGCCTTCAGTGGTGAGCTCTACTGGATGGAATGTCACCGATTCAGGTTTAACCATGTCATAGGTTGAAACGACCAAGTGACACTCTCCGGACAGCGCGACATGCTCGACTTCATTGTATAGCCGGGTCTGAATGTTGACGTGGATATCGTCAAACTTCTTCATCGTACTTTTCACCGCTTTACTCACCGCCAGGTGCATAGAAAGCGGTAAGCCTGCCATCAGAACCAAAGTAATGTGGCCAGAATAATCGTCGTGCAAACTTTTGAGGTTAAAAACGAAGTTATCGAAAGCGTTGAAGATGCGTTTGGTTTCCTGAAAAACCACCTCACCTTCTTTGGTCATCTGGAACCCACCTCGACCTCGATGACAAAGCACCAAATCGAGTCTTTCTTCAAGCTTCTTTATTGCAGCACTAATATTTGGACGTTGCATTCGCAACACAGGCTCAGCAGCGGTAAAGCCATTACAGGAGGCAACAGCATAAAATACCCTGAGCAATTTAATGTCGGATTCTTGTAAACGATTTAACATAGCAGCACCAGTTATAGGTATAGTTTTCGATACTCTTCTGGCTATATTAGGCAACCATGGCGCGTATTACAACGATTAAATAACGAGTGCTTGTCGATCTTTCCCGGGCAGTTTAAATTCCATCGAATCAAATCCCGAACGCAGCGCAGGCAAACAGGCCTGCAGGTTCATCAGCAACAACCAGCAGTATAAAAACACCGAGTGCTAATGACGAACCTGCCTAATTCTCAGATCAGGACAATTTCACGCTTTCTGCTCGTAATGCCTCTATATCATCACGCAATGCCGCAGCCTGTTCAAATTCCAGCTCACGAGCATGCACAAACATTTGCTTCTCGAGTTCGGTAATTTTTGCCATGATTTGCGTCGCGGTGAGCGCTTTATAGGTTTTTTCAGCTTCAGCTACTTTGCGCAGCCTGACCTTCCCGTCATTACTCGGATTGCCGCCGCCCACATCCATGATATCTGTAATAGCTTTGCTCACCTGTTTCGGTGTTATCTGGTGTTTTATATTGTGTTCTATTTGCTTTTCACGACGACGATCAGTTTCTTCCATTGCCCGTTGCATGGAACCTGTGATCCTGTCTGCATAAAGTATTGCTTTACCGTTCAAATTACGAGCAGCACGTCCAATCGTCTGGATCAACGAACGATCAGACCGGAGGAAACCTTCTTTATCAGCATCTAAAATCGCCACCAGCGAGACTTCCGGCATGTCCAGCCCTTCTCGCAGCAGGTTAATCCCCACTAGGACATCAAACTTACCCAGGCGCAAATCCCGAATTATTTCAATCCGCTCCACCGTATCGATATCTGAATGCAAATAACGGACTTTGATCCCATGCTCATCCAGGTAATCGCTTAAATCTTCTGACATCCGCTTGGTCAACGTGGTGACCAGAACCCTTTCACCCACGGCAGTCCGTTTGTTGATCTCGGACATAACGTCATCAACTTGAGTGGCAACAGGTCGAACTTCGATTTGCGGGTCAACCAAGCCAGTGGGTCTGACAACTTGCTCGACAATATCACCAGCCGTTTTTTCAAGTTCATATTTGCCTGGAGTAGCCGAGATATAAATTGTCTGTGGAGAAATTTGCTCAAACTCTTCAAATTTTAGCGGGCGATTATCGAGTGCAGAGGGTAAACGAAACCCGAATTCCACCAACGTCTCTTTGCGCGATCTGTCACCTTTGTACATCGCGCCCACCTGAGAAACCATTACATGAGATTCATCAATAAACAAAAGCCCATCAGTTGGAAAGTAATCCAACAATGTCGGTGGTGGTTCGCCAGGATCACGTCCGGACAAATAACGAGAGTAGTTTTCTATACCCGAGCAATAACCCAGCTCACTCATCATCTCGATATCAAACTGGCAACGCTGAGTAATACGTTGTTCTTCAACAAGTTTGTTAACAGATTTAAGTTGCGCCTGGCGTTCTTTAAGTTCAACTTTGATATGCTCTATCGCTTCCAGTATTTTTTCTCTGGGTGTGACGTAGTGCGTCTTAGGGAAAACGGTGGCGCGGGCCACCGTTTTGTCCACAACTCCCGTCAGAGGGTCAAAAATGCTTATCCGTTCAATTTCCTCATCAAACAGCTCAACACGAATGCCGTGCTTTTCTGAATCAGCCGGAAAAATATCAATCACGTCACCTCTAACGCGGAAAGTACCGCGCTCAAATGCCACATCATTACGTGTATATTGAAGCTCCGCTAAACGACGAAGAATGTCGCGCTGATCCATCAGGTCACCCTGACGCAAATGCAGCAGCATTTTCATATAGGATTCTGGATCGCCTAGTCCGTAAATCGCCGACACACTGGAAACGATAATAACGTCTTTTCTTTCCATCAAAGCCTTGGTAGCGGAAAGGCGCATTTGCTCTATGTGGTCGTTAATAGAGGCATCTTTTTCGATAAAAGTATCAGTGCTGGGCACATAGGCTTCGGGCTGATAATAATCATAATAGGAGACAAAATATTCCACTGCATTGTTAGGAAAAAACTCTTTCATTTCTCCATACAACTGCGCTGCCAACGTCTTATTGTGGGCTAGAATCAATGTGGGCCGTTGCATTTTCGCAATCACATTGGCCATAGTAAAAGTTTTACCTGACCCTGTAACTCCAAGCAGAGTCTGGCTCGCCAGGCCATTTTCCAACCCGTCCAGCAACTTGGCAATCGCCGTAGGCTGGTCACCGGCTGGTGAATATTCAGATACTAAGTCAAACCCTCTTGCCACTAATGACTCTCCTCTTCCAACTGTTCTGAAGGATGATTAAAATGCTCCGAATTCATTGCCCGTTTAAACCACACAAAGGCTGCAATAGCAGTCAGTATGTTCGCAATAATCCCTCCCCAAAACATCCCTTGCAGGCCATAATAATAACTGCCCAACATTGAAATAGGCACAAAGAACACGAACAACCGCAATACACTAAGGGTCAAGGCTGACATAGGTTTGTGCATAGCATTGAATGAAGAATTGGTCAGTATTATAACCCCTTGCATGCCATATCCTAAAGGAACAATCCAAAGGAATAGCTGAATCAGTTCAGCCACTTCTGGCTCTTCTGCAAATGCCGCCGCGATATATGCCGAGAGCACCCATAAAATGGCATAAACAACCAACTGCCACACCAGAATAAAACGCAAGGTGATAATATAAGCATCTTTGACACGTTGGATTTTTCCGGCGCCATAATTCTGGCTGATAAATGGCGGAAGCGACATAGACAAGGCCAGCACAATAATACTGGCAATAGACTCTAGCCGGCTTCCAACACCCCAAGCTGCTACCGCTTCAGAGCCATACCCAGCAACAACTGCAGTCAAAACACCTCCGGCAATTGGCGTTAACATATTTGCACCAGCGGCAGGCAAACCTATCTTGAGAATACCCGCGCTGGTCAATTTCATTTCATCCCAGGTCAGTAAACGGGTCAACATTAACCTGCGTTTTATTGCCAACAGATACAGTATGTAAAAGACACCCACTCCCCATGCGATCATAGTGGCAATTGCTGCGCCCTGAATTCCCATGGCAGGAATAGGGCCCCAACCGAATATTAAAATAGGATCGAGCACGGCATTAATAAAGCCGCCCATGGCCATCACTATGCTAGGTGTTTTAGTGTCTCCAGACGCCCGCAATACGCTGTTACCCACCATTGGAAGCGCAAGGAACACACCTGCTGCGTACCAGACCACCATATAGTCGTGTATGTAGGGCAAATGCTCATCGGTTGCACCGAGCGCCTTAAAAATTGGGTCAATGGTGAATACCCCAACAAGGGCCAGCCCTCCCACCAGAATAGTAGAAAGTAACAAAGCACCAGTGGCAAACTCCTTGGCAAGATGTGACTCTCCGGAGCCCATGTATCGACCGATAATGGCCGAGGTGCCAATCCCTAATCCGATATTCAAGCTGATTAATGTAAAGGTTACCGGGAATGTAAAACTGATCGCTGCAAGTTGCTCCGTGCCCAACAAGCTGACAAAAAAGGTATCTACGAGGCCGAAAGTCATCAACATGATCATGCCCAGGATCATGGGAAGCGTCATTCGTTTTAGTGTTTCCGGAATCGAACCATTGAGCAGATCCGCTTGTCTCGATGAAGGTTTATCCTGACTCACAACTTAGGTCTCGTTAAAGGTTAGCCGGCAAGTTTATGCTAATGGCAAATCCAGCGCTATGATTTAAGTGATATAAGTATGTGTAAAATTGTTTCTTGGCTTGTACAGGGAGTTTATTTCATTGCAGCCTATTCATTCCTGCATGAAATTCCGAAACAATCTGGCTTCTTGCGCACAAATATTTTTGTTGCAATTAAGTGACGAATAACTGTCTCTAATTGGAGACTTCAACATCTCTTTAAACCAGCTTTTAACCTAAGCGACTAAATTCACAGTGGTTTTATACATTTCTCAGATTTCACTAAAGATCAAGTTATTTTTCAAAATATTCCTGTCTCCCTGAGAATTAACACACAAGCAAAAATTCTGTTGACTACAAATCAACCAATTGGTCAGATTTAAAACCCAAATAACTCATAAGCTATTGTTTTATAAAGGTTATATTGATTTTCATTGAAGATATGGAAAAATTTATTGACAACGTTTTTATTGGTCTGCTTATGCTTGATCAAATTTAATCAACATAGTTATCCACAGATCTAGTGGATAAGTGTTACAAGCTCAATAGTTTCGCCAAGTTAGCACTTTGGGATAAAAATAAAGGTGAGTCAGTACTAACCTTAAGGACAGGATTGAAAGGTTACATTTTTATTAAACACTGTACTAACGAACAGTATTTGTTTCGACCTATATACCTTTTAAGACTTAATAATTTTTTTTTATACCTTTTATTTTACTTGCATTCTAACCAATAGTGCTTGCTGATTTTTCTGCGTAGACATTTGCCGTGTTATCCAGAAGGACCGTGCTTAATTGTTGTACAAAATGGGTGTGTTTTGGACAAAAGCACACTTATTTTAAAATATATTACAGTTATGGTTGACACCAGTCGGCATGCTAATTAATATTCGCCCCGCTTGAAAATCTGGTCCCCCTTAGCTCAGTTGGTTAGAGCGACGGACTGTTAATCCGCAGGTCCCCCGTTCGAGTCGGGGAGGGGGAGCCAATTTTCAGTGGTCTAAAGTGATTCAATTCCCCCTTAGCTCAGTTGGTTAGAGCGACGGACTGTTAATCCGCAGGTCCCCCGTTCGAGTCGGGGAGGGGGAGCCACTTTGGCCTCACACCATTATGCCTCAACAACACCATCACTATTATTTATTTTAATAACCCTATTATTATCAAGTTGTTAATCACTGCATAAACTAGGATAATACTCCGGTTCCTTTCAAAGTCTGGTTTCTAGTTTATTTATTCATGACAGAATTTTTACTTTTATTGATTGGCACAGTACTGGTGAACAATTTTGTACTGGTTCAATTTCTGGGTCTGTGTCCATTTATGGGTGTCTCAAGTAAGTTAGAGACAGCTATCGGCATGTCTATGGCAACGACCTTTGTATTGACGCTTGCCTCATTGTGCAGCTACCTGGTAGAGCATTATGTACTCTTGCCACTTGGCATCGGTTACCTGCGCACACTCAGCTTTATCCTTGTTATTGCAGTAGTTGTGCAATTTACCGAAATGGTTGTGCATAAAACCAGCCCTACCCTGTATCGCCTTCTAGGTATATTTTTACCATTGATCACCACAAATTGTGCAGTATTGGGCGTTGCTCTTCTCAACATCAACGAGCAGCATAATTTCGTTGAATCCGTCATATATGGCTTCGGTGCTGCTGCAGGTTTCTCGCTGGTGCTTATTTTATTTTCAGCAATGCGTGAAAGATTGGCTGTGGCAGATGTTCCAACGGCGTTTAAAGGTGCTTCCATTGCAATGATCACAGCAGGCTTGATGTCATTGGCATTTATGGGTTTCACCGGGCTGGTGAAGTTCTGATGACCATATTCTGGGCTCTGGTTGCACTTAGTGTATTGGCACTGATTTTCGGACTTATCCTGGGGTACGCTGCGATCCGTTTTAAAGTCGAAAGTGATCCACTGGTGGAACAAATTGATGAGATCCTTCCACAAACCCAATGTGGACAATGCGGATATCCTGGTTGCCGACCTTACGCTGATGCTATCGCGAATGGTGATGACATAAACAAATGCCCGCCTGGCGGCGACGCAACAATTAAAAAGCTGGCTGATCTCATGGGAGTGGAAGCCAAGCCTCTGGATGCCGCCCACGGCGAAGAAGACGTTAAAAAAGTCGCCTTTATCCGGGAGGACGAATGTATAGGTTGCACCAAGTGTATCCAGGCTTGCCCGGTAGATGCGATACTGGGTGCAGCAAAACAAATGCATACCGTATTATCGGAAGAATGCACTGGCTGCGATTTGTGTGTTGAACCCTGCCCCGTTGATTGTATTGACATGGTGCCGGTGGCTGATACGCCTGCATCATGGCGTTGGCAGCTCGACAATATTCCCATAAAACAAGTCTGAGAAGGTTATCTGGTTTGTACAAGCAGTTTGATGAAATTCTGACACGGATTAACGATGGAAAGTTATGGGACTTTCCAGGCGGCGTATCGCCCCAAGGTAAGAAAGAGTTATCCAACACCACAGACATTGACAGACTCCCCCTTCCCAAAGAGCTGTATGTAACCGTTAAGCAGCATATCGGCGTTGAAGGCCATGTCGAAGTGGAAGAAGGTCAGCAAGTGCTTAAAGGCCAGTTGCTGACAAAGAGCATGAATCCCTTTGCTGTGCCGGTGCACGCCCCGACCTCGGGAAAAATAAAAAGTATTTCCCCGCATGTATCGGCACACCCGTCAGGGTTGCCAAAACTGACAATCACCATCGAACCAGACGGTCTGGATAAGTGGACTGAAATGACGCCCTTATCCAATTACACTGAGCTGCCAAAGATTAAGACGGTGGAAGCTATTTGCAGTGCAGGAATTAGCGGCATGGGCGGCGCTGGGTTCCCGACACACATCAAAGCTTCTCCCAAAAAAGACGTTGAGTTTTTAATCATCAATGGGGTTGAATGCGAACCCTACATCAGTTCGGATGACCGGTTGATGCGCGAACATGCCTGGCAGATACGCCAGGGGATTGATGTATTGAGTCACCTTCTGACACCAAAGAAAGTGATTATCGCTATCGAAGACAACAAGCCTGAAGCGATTAAGGCGATGCAGGTAACCTGTCAGGAACAAGACAACTACATTGTCTCCCCTATTCCGACCAAATACCCTGCAGGGGGAGAAAAGCAACTTATTCAGGTACTGACCAGTAGAGAAGTACCTAAACAAGGGCTTCCTGTGGATGTTGGCGTAATAATGCAAAACGTCGGAACCTGTTTTGCTATTGCTGACGCTGTATACACTGGAAAACCTCTAGTTGAGCGAGTGGTAACCTTAACGGGTGAAGCACTTAATGCACCTCGCAATGTATGGGCTTTAATTGGCACCCCCATAGAGCATCTATTAAAACAAGCGGATTATCAGGAAAAACGCCAACGCAACAGCAAAGTCATTATGGGCGGACCTATGATGGGCTTTGCGGTGGCGTCAGAACAGGTGCCGGTGATAAAAACAACCAACTGTATTTTGGTCCCTGCCGATAAAGAATTGCCTGAAATTGGTGATGAACAACCTTGCATACGTTGTGGCGCTTGTGCCGATGCATGCCCGGCAAGCCTGTTACCTCAGCAGCTGTTCTGGCACAGCAAAGCAAAGGAATTGGACAAGGCTCAGGATTACAATTTATTTGACTGTATTGAGTGCGGTGCTTGTGCCTTTGTCTGTCCTTCAGAAATACCACTGGTCCACTATTATCGCATTGCGAAATCCGAAATTCATAATCAGGAGCTTGAAAAAGACCAAGCTGACAAAGCCCGAGAGCGGTTTGAAGCCAGAAAGCTGCGCTTAGTCAGAGAACAGCAAGAGCGGGAAGAAAAACACCGCAAGGCTGCAGAAGCGCGCAAACAGGCGATGAGCAGTGATAAAGGTGATGCAAAAGATAAAATTGCTGCCGCACTTGCCCGTGCTAAAGCCAAAAAGGCTGCTGCGTCTGATGAAGCTGCTGACGCGTCCCCTGAAGTTACGGGTAAACAAGATAAGGTAGCCGCTGCTGTTGCCAGGGCCAAAGCAAAACGAGAAGCGGCAAAACAAAGCACTGATTCTGAAGCAACGACCGATACCGCCGAGCAACCAGTAGATAAAAAAGACAAAGTAGCAGCCGCTGTGGCCAGGGCTAAAGCCAAAAGAGAAGCGGCAAAACAAATCACGGACGCTGAAGCAACGACCGATACTGGTGAGCAACCACAAGACAAAAAAGACAAAGTAGCAGCTGCTGTGGCCAGGGCCAAAGCCAAAAGAGAAGCGGCGAAGCAATCGACTGCTCATCAAGCGGATGCAACCACAAATGACATGCAGCAAACAGACACTGATACGTCGGTGCAAGCTGAGCCAACCCAACCAATGAGTAAACAAGATAAAATTGCCCAGGCTATTGCAAAAGCAAAAGCTAAGCGCGACGCAGCTAAAGCGCAGCAACAAGAACAGGATGAGAAATAGTTTTCAATGAATTTCACACGTAGCAGCTCTCCTCACCATCATATTCGTCGCAAGACCAGTGAAGTGATGCGCATGGTTATCTATGCGGCGGTACCAGGACTAATGCTACAAACCTGGTTTTTTGGTTGGGGCGCCATTGTTCATTTGCTGCTTGCAGTCACAACTGCAGTAGCAACCGAGGCTCTTTTTCTGGAGTTGCGTAAAAAGGATTTTGAAAAAGCCATTAAAGATTTTAGTGCAATTCTGACAGCGCTTTTATTGGCGATCAGTATTCCACCCTTCGCGCCATGGTGGATATCAGTGCTTGGAACCTTTTTTGCGATTGCAATAGTCAAACAACTCTATGGCGGATTGGGTTTCAACCTGTTTAATCCGGCCATGGCGGCTTATGTCATGTTATTGATATCTTTTCCGGTGCAAATGACCAATTGGACTCCCCCGCTTGAGCTGGCCCAATACTCACACGGGTTTGTGGATGCTGTTTACATCATATTCACTGGCTTCAGTGCAGAAGGTTATAGCCTTGCGCAGCTTAAAACGGATATAGATGGCTTCACGCTGGCAACGCCATTGGATTCAGTTAAAACAGAGCTGACTATGGGTAAAACCTTAACGGAAAGCCTGCAATCTTCGGTTTTTTCAGATGGGCTCAGCATTGGCTGGTTCTGGATCAATTGTGCCTATTTATTGGGCGGTTTGGTGCTAATAAGAACACGCGTTATTAACTGGCACATACCGGGTGGGATGATTCTGGGCATGTTAGCCTTGTCCCTGATCATGTACGGCGTTGATTCAGATGTTTATTCTTCCCCTCTTTTCCACCTGTTCAACGGTGGTTTTATGCTAGGGGCATTTTTTATTGCAACTGACCCGGTTTCAGCATCCACCACCAATAGAGGCCGACTGATATTTGGGGCTGGCATTGGAGCCTGGGTTTACATTATCAGAACATGGGGAGGCTACCCCGATGCCATCGCATTTGCAGTTTTGGTAATGAATATGGCTGTTCCTCTTATTGACTATTACACACGACCAAGAACCTATGGACACTATTCTGAGCACAAAAAATCAATGAAAGTGGCCAAATCGGACAAACAACCATGATCCAAATCGACAAGAGTATTATCAAGAATGGTTTGGTACTGAGCGCATTTGCTCTGGTCACCACTGCGTTGATCTCGCTGACCTATCGCGGCACCAGTGAGACTATTGCCGATCAGCAACAACAGAAACTCATGTCCATTCTTAATGCCATTATCGATCAATCCACTTATGATAATAGTATTCATCAGGACTGTGTTTTAGTTCAGAACACAGAATTGTTGGGTTCAACTGAACCCCAGCGCGCCTATCTGGCTCGTTTTGAAGGTCACCCCATCGCCGCTGCCATCGAAACTATCGCGCCTGATGGCTACAGCGGTAAGATAGAACTAGTGGTCGGCGTTAAGGGTCAGGGAGAAGTCACAGGTGTACGAGTGTTAAATCACAAGGAAACACCGGGCTTAGGGGACAAGATTGACTTACGTATCAGCGACTGGATATTGTCTTTTGATGGTCAGGTGTTAAATAATGAATCTGAACGCTCATGGGCAGTACAGAAGGACGGTGGTAAGTTTGATCAATTTACCGGTGCCACTATCACCCCCAGAGCTGTAGTCAATGCTGTCAAAAACACTGTTACCTATTATCAGCAACATGGTGCAGGCATGTTTCAACTAGATAATCAGTGTGAACCCGAAGATAATCTGAGCGAGAATGACCAGCATGAATGAATATAGAGAACTCACCTGGCAAGGTCTTTGGAAGAATAACCCTGCGCTAGTGCAATTACTCGGACTCTGTCCACTGCTCGCAGTCACTATGACTGTTATCAACGGTCTTGGCTTGGGGCTGGCTACCATGCTTGTATTAATCGGCTCTAACTGCACTGTGTCGCTGGTGAGAAATTTCGTACCAAATGAAATTCGCATACCGATTTTTGTGATGGTGATAGCCGCATTTGTGACTATTATTCAATTGCTGATGAATGCCTACACATTCCAACTTTATGAAGCCTTGGGCATTTTTATTCCTTTAATCGTTACCAATTGCGCCATTATCGGCAGAGCTGAAGCTTATGCCTCTAAAAACCCCATCCAATATGCGGCTTTTGACGGCTTTATGATGGGTCTGGGGTTCACCGTCATACTCGTTCTGTTGGGAGCAATGCGCGAGTTGTTAGGCTACGGCACCTTATTTTCGGGTGCAGATTTATTGTTTGGTGAATGGGCGGCTTCGTTACAAATCACAGTATTTGAAACAGAATCTCCGTTTCTTTTGGCTATCCTGCCACCCGGCGCGTTTTTAGGTATGGGCTTTTTGATCGCGTTAAAAAATGTACTGGACAAGCGAATTGAAACAATGATGGCTTCTGATACAGAACAAAAATCGGTAATGCGGGCGCGGGTCACTGCGGAAGGCTCATGAACAAGCAAAAACGTTTTGAAATGCTCAGTCGGTTGCGGGATGACAACCCTCACCCAACGACTGAATTGAATTACTCAAATCCATTCGAACTGCTCATCGCCGTCATATTATCGGCGCAGGCAACGGACGTTGGGGTCAACAAAGCAACGGCTAAACTGTACCCTGTAGCCAATACACCCAAGAGTATTCTTGATCTGGGTGTTGATGGTTTGAAGGAATTCATCAAAACCATTGGTTTATTCAATGCAAAAGCAGAAAATGTGATCAAAACCTGCCGCATACTTGTAGAGCAACATAATTCTGAAGTACCTGAAAACAGAGAAGCGTTAGAAGCGCTCCCTGGAGTCGGCAGAAAAACGGCAAACGTTGTGCTTAATACGGCATTTGGCTGGCCCACGATCGCCGTGGACACCCACATATTTCGCGTCTCCAATCGCACCAAACTGGCCATGGGCAAAAACGTTGATAAAGTCGAAGAAAAGCTGCTCAAAGTTGTTCCTGCCGAGTTCAAAGTCGACGTGCATCATTGGCTAATTTTGCATGGTCGATACATCTGCGTAGCCCGCAAGCCACGTTGTGGAGCTTGTCTTATTGAAGACTTGTGTGAATTTAAAGATAAGACGGAATAAGTTAGAAACTGTCTAATGAAATCTGGAAAGCCAATTCAGCAGAAGACAAAAATTCCCTCGTCCAGATACTTCTAATTTGACTTCAGTTTAAGATTGGTTCTTTTATATCGTCTTTATTGATAAGCTCTATCGATGAAACTTATTCAAAAAGGATGATGTTAAGTGATCTTATCTAGGTTTAACAGACACCTACAGTCACAAAACTGGCTTGGTGTGATATTAGATTTTTTAGTGGTAGTAATAGGAATATTTGTAGCCCTGCAAGCGGCAGACTGGAATCAATCGCGTCTTGACCGTGAAGAAGAAAGTTATCAGTTACAATTTTTGTATGAAGAACTCGTCAATAAAGAAAATACCTTCCAAGTAGAAATTAAAGAACGTCAGGACATATTAGAAAAAAGTTTTGTCGCCAGCATGTTATTGACCAAAGACAGCTGGCAACCTAATCAGCGAAAAATTTTTGAACAAAATATATTTTCACTTTTTAGTTTCTGGGGGGCATCTTTTCGCCCAGTATCACTAAGGCGATTAATCGATGGTGGTAAATTAGATCTAATCAAATCAAAACCATTACAAAATGCCATTCTCCAATTTGAAAATGCTTATCTAGAAGCTATCGAGCAAACGAAATACTCATATGGAGGATCGATGGTTGTCACGCCCCAAATCACTGCATCCATAATATTTGATGGAATGAATATTGTTAGTACAGATAAAGAGTTGCTTGATAATCAAAGACTTCGCGGCGTTGTGCGCGATAAGGCTGTACTTCAACGCATTCAAATTGATACTTTATCAAAATTACAGAAAGAACGGCAGAAACTGATTAAGATTCTGGAGCCGTTCATCAAATAACTCAATAATTTTAAGATCTACTTCAGTTATCTTTCGGCTGGGCCACCATAGCGGTAGATACCCCCATCTTCCGTGTATCCAATTGCAATAAATTAGCAATGGGCAAAAATGTTGATCAGGTAGAACAGAAGCTACTTAAAGTGGTGCCAGAAGAATTCAAAGTTGAGGTGTATCATTGGCTGACCTTGCAAGGTCGTTACATCTGCCTAGCCCGCAAGCCTCGCTGTGGTGCATGTCTGATTGAAGACTTGTGTGAGTTTAAAGACAAAACAGAATATTGATTGTATTTACCTATTTAACAAAGACAAATTGTTGTTGACGCTAGGTAATGTTCAGCCCTTCTTTGAAATCTCGCCAAGTGGGAGTGGTCGTGCTACTTGCAACTTGGTTGATAGCCAGAAACATGGGACTGAATGGCTTTCCACCTACCTTTAATTTTTATTAACACATTTGTCGAAATATACGTAAAGCAGTAGTCACCTTTTTCATTCTTTCCAGAAGCCTTTCCTTGCCCAGCAACGATAGCAGTTTTGTTTTCAAAAATATTCAATCGTTGAATATCATACTCAAACTCATCATGAGGCCAGGTATACGTTTTTAAAAACGACAATTCCTCTGTTTTTGATGTGGTATTTCCTTGGTTATCGACAATAACAAAATTGGGGTGCGTTAACTCATCAAGTCCTGCCACATCTGATTTTTTGTAAATAGTGGGCCACACATTCTGCTTCAAATGGGTCAGATACTTTATATCACTATCTTGCATTGTCTTTTCCGAACTTGCATGTGCACTTAATGAACTTAAAAAAATAAACAGGAAAGTAAAAATTCTCATAGATTGTCTCCGGGCTAGATGAAATACCAATCTAACTTAGAAAAATCAGCGCGATGAAGGCTTTTGTGACTAACTTATAGCTGAGCGTGATGAAATTATCCTAACTCATTGCTATAGCGACATATGAACTTTTCTCATACTCATTAAAGACTGCTTATAACGCTTCCCCACAGGCAAAGACATACCGTCGTCGAGAATGAGACTCGGGCTTTGGCTGCCTAAATTTCTGACACTATCGATACGTTTTACCTGAACGATATATTTCCTATGAATTTGGATGAACCCAATGTCTCGCAACTCTAGGAATATCGATTTTAAGGTGCTGCGATAAAGATACGTTTCACCTCCAACGAATAACTCAACATAATTGCCAGCACCGCTTAACATTGAAATATCTTCAATTCGCACCAGTTTCTCTCGGTCGCCTTTGTTGACTAGCAATGCTTCTTTGGAACTCGCCGCAATAGGTTTCCTTTGTTCGCTGATTTTGAGCCTAAGTAACGTTTTCTCACGATTGGCCTTTAAAAACTGTAGGGACAATAGAGTTGTAAAGATCAACAAAGCGACAGGCACGTAATGAAAAGCCAGTTTTAAACTATCATGGAAATCCAGGTCCCAAATAAGCGATTGTGTTATTAACCCTAAAACAGCAGTACAACCTCCAAAAATGCAAAACCCCATAGTTTTCAATTTTACATTAGGGAATAGTTTGATTTTGTTTATCCCGCGGGAAACAACGGGTATCGCTAAAATCCAAAAAATCAGCACATCAAAAGACCAGCTTAGGGATATCAGTAGTCCTGAATCACTGCCTTTAGAAACTAGGTTATGCATCGTGCAGTAAAGCGTCAAAGCAATAAAGGCACAAGCTACTGCTAAGAGATAGTTGGCAAACAGTCGCCAACGAAAAAAGGGTCTCAGCAAACTGACGAATTTTTCCGTCAATTCTCTCTGCGACAAATTATCTCTCAGAATGTTTGTTAACTTCATTAAGCTAATCCCTTTTAACAACGTTAGTAAGCCATTCACCAAAACAATCTATTTTTTTTTCTCTATGCTAAACCCCCTAGACAATCAGATACTGTCACACGTAAAGTTTTTTCTCAATGTGCCAACGTCGGAACTGCGTTATTATGCGATTATCTGATTTTCGGCTGTTTTGAAGTGTGGTTTAAATTAGGTTTTTAGCGTGCTTTTTATCTACCAACATTATCCTTTGTTTGGCTTACAATCGCTGTCGATACGCACATTATCCGTGTACCAAACCGCACCAAACTGGCGATGGGTAAAAAAACGTTGATAAAGTCGAAGAAATATTGCTCAAAGCGGCGCCCAAGGAATTAAAAGTAAATGTGCATCACTTGTTGATTCTGCATGGCCGATACTTCTGCGTAGCTCGCAAACCTCGCTGTGGCGTTTGTTTAGTCGAAGATCTTTGTGAGTACAAGGACAACAAGGAGTAACAACTCAAATGAAACTATTAATTATTCTATTGTTTACTTCGACTGTATTAGCGTGCTTTTCATCACCCTCTCTAACTCATTCCAGGCCTAAAATTCAGTGGTTGTTAGTCGATAATTTCGAACAAAAAAAATTAACAAACTGGACGATAATAGACACTCAAAATAACACTACACCTTTTGTTGCCAACCCTCAAATTACTGAAATTCTAAAAGAAGGTGACAATCATTTCCTCGTCAAAAAACCAGCGAAAGATGGTCTCGTTGGTAACCGCAAAGCATTAAGCTTTGTTCAGCTTCCACAGGCGGTCGCCATCGGAGAGGTTTATACCTTTTACACCGAAATTTTAGTTGAGCGTTTTCCCAATAACCACGTGTTTGGATTGAGCAATATGGACGCCGACGGCATCATAGAACACGCCTATAACGCATTTGAGCCCATGTTAAGAGTCACCGACAAGAATGAATCCAACGGGTTTAAAAATGATGGAACATTAATGGTCAAGATAGACAGCGATGATAAATACAGACAGTACAGCAAGGTTCAACATTATCTTTCTGGCAAATCAGCTGCGCCATTGCAACCATCCCATTGGTATAAGATTTGGTATGTTGTAAATAACAGTCTGGTCGTTGATGGCGGGCAAACTTACGACGTTTTTATGCAAGGTGGCGAATTTCCTGAACAAACTATGGTGTTCAAAAATGCAAACTTCCGCATGAAACGAGAACTGCCACTTACCTACTTTTTTGCTACTTGCAATACCGGTCCGCATAAGTCCCCATATGGTAACGGTGGTCTCATGTACGACAATATCTACATGAGCAAAGGTATTAATTTATCGCTTCCCTATGCCAACTAAGAGAGCGTCTGTTTGCGCAATACCAGGGAAACACAAAGCTCTATTTGATATGACATCAGATATCTACCCTGATTGTCATTTGGCGGCCCAATAGTCGTGGCTATTCACATTTTTCGCAGTATCTAATCGCACCATACTGGCAATGCATAGAAACTTTGTTCAGGTTGAACAGAAGCTACTTAAAGTCGTTCCCGCTGAATTTAATATAGATGTAATCGTGTAGTGCCCCCTACATGAATGCCCTGCAAAGCGTGTATTGGATCTTGCCTGATTGACGAATAATGTGAGTTTTGGGTAACGACATAAAAGTAAGTTATCCTAAGTCACGCTGCTTTTTAAGAACGGCCGCAATCGCGGCCTTTTTGGAATATTAAAATACGATTGGCTCACCCGATATTATCATCTGCATAAAGGGAGTATACCCGACCACACCAATCATCATTGCGATAGTCAGAACTGCCACGACACCAGCAGTGAAATATTGAATCGCTGTATTGCCGCGTTCAGAGGCGAAAAAGTACAGCTGTAATGCCAATAATGGCACCAGGTAACAACCGAAGGTCCACATTTTGAAGAAGGGATCGCCAAACGCCGGTTGCATGCCTATCATTTTGCCGCTAATCAAGTAGCTAAAAGTACCTACTCTCAATATCCATTGTGCGTTTGACACTAAAAACAAACGTAACGCCCATTTTCGGTGACTTTTGATATCACGGTTTCTTGCCGTAGTTACTGTCATGTAGGCGAACCACAAAATAAACACGCCATTAATACAAGTGCCGATAGCAGATAGCGTGTCTGGACTTGAACCGCGTATTAGCACCAGATAGAAGCCGGACAGTGCGAGTAAAAACACGGTACATAAGTACAGATAACCATTGATGCGATGAAATTTAGGGAATCGAGCTCTAATTTGAGGGATAAGCTGCAAGGCACCGCCAAAGGCAACAATGCCTGCTCCTAACGCATGGGCCGCAAACGCAGTATTACCTCCTGAATCCCCCGCAACATATGGCTTGCTGCCAAACTGCTCAAATACGTTCCACATTTCTAAGTTACCGCTCATAACGGAGTATCCGTAAAACGCCAGAATGTAATAGAAGAATATCCATTGACCCACCAGTATCATGCTAAACCAAAAAATTGATGATGCTTTTAATGCACGGCTTTTATTAGCTGGACGAGACCCTTGTGTTCCAGATTTAGCAACAAAAAATAAGCGCTCCAACATGCTATTCGACATAAACCCTCTTATTAATCAATGAATGTTGGGGTTTAGATTTGCGCAAATACCCCTAAGAATCGTCCAAACCGGCCCATTTGGACGTATTAGTATGTATTTAAGTGGGTTTATTGAGGATTTACTGTGCTTCTTGTTGTTTTCGGAACGTCGTAGGGGTGGTGCCAACTGTCTTTTTAAACACATTATTGAACGTCGATTTAGAGTTAAAGCCAGACTCATATGCCACAGTAGCGACCTGCTTGTCGGTACTTTGCAGTAATTGTTTAGCCGCTTCGACACGATAACCATTTACGAATAGGAAAAAGTTGCTGTTTAAAAACTGCGACAACGTTTCAGAAATGTGGTTTTCAGTGACATTTGTTACCTCAGAGAGTCGTTTTAATGATAAATCATCTTCCAGGAATAATTTGTCTTGCTCCATTGCCATGTTCAATGCGTTTGCATTTTCCTGCATCCGGCTTTCGGTCAAACTGTAGGTTTTAGGTGGCTCTGCCTGTGCTGGACCCCTCTCCGATTCTTTTAAAACGGGTTGCCTTATGGCCATATGAGCAAAGACCAATAACACCAGTGCTTCGACGGTGGGCAGCACAATACCGGTACCGAACCAACGCAATCCCATAAAACCAAGCAGATACTCGGTTGCATACAACAACCATGCTCCTCCCCACAGGAACAAAGCGCCTCTAAACCAATCCATCGAGCGTTTTTCAATTGAAGAAAAACGCTCCAGTAACTGTGCTCGATGTTTGCTGTGCATTCTCAGAGTCGCAAGCAGATAAACGCCAGTAAAGACGATAAAAATCAGCATCCCGAAACTACAAGCAAAGACGGCTATCTTCCACAGCTCTGGATCGCGAGTCGCTGGTGATGCCAAAGCCAATTTTTCTTTTGACGAAATGCCAAACAAAAACGGGGAGATCGCTGCAGTCACTAATACCGGGCCGAGCAGCGCGAGCCAATAAGCTCTTTTTGGTAGTGATTTCTCAGGCGACATCGTTGCGTAGGCGAAAAAATATAATGCCGGCCCCAACAACATGCGTAATGGAATTTGCAGCCCTGCCAATATTGGCGCGTATTGGTAAAACCCGGTAAATATGTAGAGCTCGCCAAGTACATGAATTAGCAACAACACAAATAAACCAGACAAAAACTGTGTTTGTCTTTGCTTTGGTCTATTTAGGTTCTCAAGTAACGCTAATACCGTCATGCCGAGCATGCTTGAATATATAACGGTCGCAACAACATCCATTCAAAAGACTGCCTTGAAAGATCAGAATTAGACGCTTTAGAATAACACAAAATAAAAGCCATCAGTCGAGGTCCGTTTTACCAACTATTAGGATGTTCAGGGCTTCATGTGCGGCTGCATGCAAATCGAGTCTATACAATCATTAGTAAACTATTTAGCGATCATTCTGCGAGATTTTTGAGTACAAGAGTTATCCCCTGAGTGTAAGGTGTATCAGATGATAAAAACCTTATTCACAATACTTGTGTACATGATTACGATATGGAGCTCAGCAGCCCTTGCTGACTATGCTCTCGGGTGTGACGACCCAAAATATCATCAATACATAAAGGGGAGGTTCGCTCATTTCGATGCGAAAAATCGACGTTTATATACTGAAACGTTGCGCGACTATGAACGCAGCCTGGCAGCAAGCAACAACCCATACCAAGTAATAGGCGATTTAGGCAGGCATCTTAAATACAGCGCACAATTTGACCCTGTTAGTAAGGTCAATGCCAAAATAGACCGCATTTTTGAACATGCAAATGCCCTAAGTGTTGCGCAGCAAATAGCCGGTGATGTGTTTGACCGATTTAGCGTTGAAACACATGCCGTTGGTATTGCGCGGGCGTGGATTGCCTACAGACAAGGAAATCTTCAAGTAGCCTTTGGCGAGTTGTTGAAGTCTATTGAAGTAAGCAATTCTGCCGTCTTAAGTGCTTTTGGACCTGATATTGAACTGATTCGCAGAATCTATCGTGATGGGCACGTTGCCCCCGTCCTTGCTTATCTCAACAAAACTGAAGAATTCTGGACCGGCAGGCGTCCCGACAGTCTGAGATATGTGTGGCTTAAAATGATCGAAGCTGAGTGCCATATACAATTTGATTTCGTGGATACAATAAAGGCGTTGGAGCTTGATCTGAGTGTTATTAATGTAAACAAAGACCGGGAATTAAGTCGCTAGTCAGATGAGGTAGTTGTCCCTTAGGCGCCAATAGTTATTCTTTTAACCAAACGACATACTAATACGGTATTGCACGTAAAAATAGCAGAGTCGATGTTGTTCGGGCATTAGTTGCCACTTGAAACGTTGACAGTTACTGCTGTTGCATCAGCCAATGTTTAGCGGGGAAATATTGTAACAATTAATTAGCCTGGGACGCTTACTATGATGCTATTAAGTGCAAGCATTTTATTTGCGCGTCGAAGGGTTAATAGTTAGCGACTAAGATTCGGAGTAGCTAACACATATTGATAGCTACCATCTTTGCTTAGTTAGAAACCATAAACAGCAGTGGAACACTTTAGCAAAATGAGTAGTACATTATTCGTGTTAAATTCTGATTATGGAAATCATGTATTAAAAAGTTGAGTGAAAATAGCGCCCAAGAAATTCAAACTAGCCTTGAATCATTTGTCTATTCTAGATGCAAGCTATATCTGCAGAACTAACAAACCTAAAATTTACTGTGTCTAATTGAAAATACTTGCAAGTTTTAGAATAACCATCAAAGGTACATCTTAACTAAATAAGTTTTTTACAATTGGTTTTGATTAACGTATCGAATTAATACGATCTTTTCGCTATGATATTCGAGCAAATTTGCATAACGTTCGACCTTAAACACCCACCAATCTATATCCTGTTATTAAATTCCTTTGGCTAATGGAGATACCATGCAACTACGGAAATGCCTTGTTCTTGGCGCAGTGTTAAGTATTTTTAGTGTTCAGTTACTGGCGGCCCAATCGCCTATAACAAATGAACAAAAACAAACCGCTACGCAACTCATGCAGAAAGCTCTTGAGAGCGATTTAGGCATGGAAATAGTGACATCCTTGACAACTGAAATAGGCCCGCGCCTGGGCGGTTCTGAAGCTGAAGAACGAGCCCGAGTGTGGGGGCAAAAACTGGGGAAAAACTTAGGGTTTGATAAAGTATCCATTGAAGAATTCACTATGCCATTTTGGGATCGCGGGCATCTGCACATCTCACTTACGTCTCCTTATCAACAGGAACTATATGGTACAGCTTTAGGTGGTGCAGCGCCGTCAAAAGAAAGTATCGATGCTGACGTTGTGTACTTTAGAGACATTCACGCACTAACGGATGTCAAAAATGGTGTCCTTGCAGGTAAGATCGCCTTTGTCGATGGCGATTTGATGGTAAAAAGCCAAACAGGAGCAGGTTACAGCCATGCTAATCAGCGTCGCAGAATTGGCTGGCAACATGCAGAACGGGGTGGTGCCAGTGCGTTAGTGGTGCGTTCGGTCGGGTCGGATTCTCATCGATTTCCACATACAGGAATGATGAGCAAAGATGGGGACAAGTGGGCAAACATTCCAGTTATCGCTATATCCAACCCTGATGCCGATCACCTTCGCCGCCTACATAACCTGGGGAAACCGCTCTCCATATCGCTTCATTCAGGTTCTGAATGGAAGGGCGAGGTTAGCAGTGGAAACGTTGTTTTAGATCTTATCGGCAGTGAAAAGCCCGAAGAAATCGTCCTTATTGGTGGGCATTTAGACAGCTGGGATCTGGGAACCGGTGCAGTAGATGATGGAGCAGGTATTGCAATTACCACTGCTGCCGCTGCGCTCATTGCTGAGTTGCCAAAGCGCCCTAAGCGCACGATCCGCGTTGTCATGTTTGGTGCTGAGGAAGTTGGTTTATTGGGGGCTTTTGCTTACGCGAAAAAGCACGAAGCAAATTTAAAAAATCATGTGCTGGCCACAGAATCTGATTTTGGCGCACAAACTATTTGGCAATTAGTCTCTAACGTTAATCCGCAAGCCACTTTGTTGATCGATGAAATTGGCAAAATCCTATCTCCACTCGGTATCGTCAGAGGTGGTTCAGATATACCTGGTGGAGGTCCTGATATTATCCCCCTTGCTAAAAAAGGTGTTCCCACTATTCGTTTAAATCAAAATGGACGTGACTATTTTGATTTACACCATACACCTGACGATACACTGGATAAAATTGATCCTGCTCAATTGGCGCAAAACATTGCAGCCTATGCCGCAAGTATTTACCTGATTGCAGATTCAGACGTTAAGTTGAAGCAATAAATGTGTCACCGGAAGGAAAACTCCCTGCGCAGGGATTAAGTTAATACTGCGCGAGTACGGTCAGGATGAGTTATAAATTTAGACACTATGCACAACCCGTAAATGCCACGGCTAAGAGCGAAATGGGATGCTAATTGCCGAATATGCTATCGCGCTGATCGCTAGTGTGATGGCATATTTCGGCTATACAACAGGGATGCTTTTAATGATGGTACCCTGTATTGTCGTTGCAATCGGTGCTTTCTTTGTTTTCTTGGTAAATCTCTACTTATTCTTTTCGAATAAACGCCAACAAAGCGAGTCGTAAAACTCGCTCTGTTAAGTAATAAGTCTTAATAATTACTGATAAGCACCAGCAGCGTAATGCAATTCGTAACTATGGGAGTAGATTTCCAGAATGTTTCCGAATGGGTCTTCCATATAAATCATTCGATAAGGCTTTTCGCCGGGGTAATAGTAACGAGGTGCTTTCATTCGCTTTTTACCGCCCGCGGCGACAATTCTTTCAGCCAACCCTTCCACGTCGGGATCCTGAACGCAAAAATGAAATATTCCGGTTTTCCAATATTCAAAATTGTTATCCGGGTTCTGTTGATTCTTAAATTCAAACAACTCAATGCCCACTTTATCGGATGTGGATAAATGTGCGATACGAAATTTATCCCAACCGGGACCAAAAACATCAGTGCACATTTCGCCGATCGCTGATTTATCTTCAGTAATTTGGGTAGGAGGCATAATCAAATACCATCCTAGAACCTCAGTGTAAAACTTCACCGCTGCATCTAAGTCTGGCACTGATATACCTATATGTGAAAACGCTCTGGGGTAGGTATTACTCATCAATCTTATCTCCTGCTCTTATCAATAGGCATAAGATAAACAAAATGTTATTTTATTAAAAATTATCATTATTAATATAAATGAGTACATTCTGTAATGATTAATCCGATTTGGCTAAAGACTTTTTGCACTCTGGTAGAAGTGAAGCACTTCACAAAAACAGCAGATAAACTTTTCATGACACAATCGGGTGTCAGTCAACATATAAGGAAGCTGGAAAACTATGTAGGGAGCGCACTGTTAGTTAGAACAGGTAAATCCTTCTCTTTAACAGAAGTCGGACAGAGATTATACCAACAAGGTAAGGAAATTCTTAACGCAAACGAGTTACTTGCGCACTCGCTGTTGATAGACGAGCCACATGTCGGCGAAGTTAAACTCGCCTCTCCTGGCAGTATCGGAATTAAACTGTATGACGCTTTGTTGGATGTTCAAACATTGTACAATGAGTTAGCCATTGATTATCGCTTTGCTCCAAATGAAGACGTAGAGCATAAACTAAAAAACAAAGTCATTGATATCGGATTGACCACCGAATTATGTAAAGAAGAATCTGTTATTTCTGAACATATTGGATATGAGCAATTGGTCCTGGTAACTCATCATACCAATCATTCCGTGGACTGGAAAACATTGGTATCTCTGGGCTTTGTTTCCCACCCAGACGCAGCGCATCATGCCAATCTGTTACTTGGTAGCAATTTCAAACAATATCATAGCGTTAAGCAGTTTCGGAAGGTGGGATTTTCAAATCAAATTGGACTCATTTTAGAACCTATTAGCCGGGGAATAGGGTTTACAGTATTGCCTCAATTCGCGGTAAGTGCTTTTGCAAAACAAGCATTGATCAAAATCCACCCGCTAACACACTACGTCAAAGAATCTCTGTACCTTTGCAGGAACAGACAAGCTTACATTACAAAGCGTAGCGAGTTTATCGCCAATCAAATCAGAGAAGTTATTGGGCTCACTTAACTATTGATAAAAAGCTTCAAACGTAGCTAAATTGCCAGTTTCCTATTTATGCTGTGCTCCATTATTGGAGCAATTTCCTACGTTTTCTCCTTGTTCAACAGCAAAAGTGTTGCCAAAGGGGTAAGGTTAATGTGTAAAACGACTTATTCATAAGCTAGGATATCGCCTGGCTGACACTCCAGTTCTTTACATATTTTCTCCAGCGTATTGAAACGGATCCCTTTCACTTTACCTGATTTCAAGAGAGACAGATTGGGCTCAGTAATACCAATTCGCGCCGCGAGATCTTTTGATTTTATTTTTCTCTGTGACATTACGACGTCTAAGTTGACTATTATTCGCATCCTTACCTTCGCCTATACAAATTGCTGATTTTCAGTGGAAAGCTCGTTGGCCTGTATGAGTATTTTGGCAATCACCCAAAACACCATGCCAATGGCAAACATCGCGAAATCGTTGGAACTAAACTGAATGGAGAGTATTTTTTCTCCAGGTGGGTGATTGAGAGAAAACACCACACTTATCATGGGAATTATACAAGTTTTAAGCACCGCGCCAGCGATAAGCGCAAGCGCAAACCGTTTGATATAGGTGACATTTTGCATGTTAAACACATCGTTTCTGGAAAAAGCATGGAACGCTCGCCTTAAATTGAACAGACCCCAAAGTATGATTAGCGCCGGCACTAAAGTGATAGACCAAACCAGATAGTATTGCCAAGAAGCGACAGTATTCCATTTAATCGCTAAAGGGAGGTTCATTTTCGCCAATTGGGCGAAGTCCTCTATGCTAATCAAAAAGTACCCCCACATTGCGGGTATCAGCAAAAGTGGCGCTAATAACAACCAATAGAGAAAATGACTTGTTGTGTTCACTGACATTTAATTAAACCTTGTTCTTTATTTCGCCAAAAGGTGATGAAAACTATCGTCAACATAGCCTTATCCTAAAACCGCAACCGCCATAGTCAGGTGTGGATTTGCAAAGTGCAGACTTACCACACCACACAAGCCCTATCTGCTTTCCAATCACATCAAATTTGTTGCGGTTAATGCATACTCAAGCACTGTGTTCATAATCATAAAGATCTTGACATTTTATTGCAAAAGAATATTTTATTATTGTTTTACGATAATTTTATTCATTTGGGAGAACAAAAAATGAAGATGAAACCGCTTGTGTTTTTGATGGGTTCTATGCTGATTTCTAATGTCTGGGGCATTGACGTCGCTCAACTTTCATCTTTATGTCGCTCTTCAGAATACGCACAACAGCAGTTTTGCAACACCTATATAGGTGGTGCTTTGGACGCTATAGCAGTGATGAATGATCGTGCCAGATCTCAGGGTACTCCTTTGTATTGCCTGCACGAAACAGCCATTTTTGAGTTCTCAAAAATCAAATCAAATATCCTGAGCCTGGAAGAAAAATGGCAGGATAAAAATGCGGTTCTGCCTGTCGTTGAATATTTACAAAAGGTTGGCGGCTGCAAAACAAAGGGAAAGGATTGATATGAAACATCTAGTACAGATTCTGCTTTGTATCATCGCATATACAGGTCTGGCAGGATGCAGTGAAGAGTCAGCGCTAAAACCAGGTGCATTTGGATCAGCCCAGCCAATTGGTAGCGATTGTCCAGACGTGTTGCCAAATGTAGGTGGCGACTTATGCGGGCTTTACCAGGTGCCGTTAGACTGGACCTCAACAGAAGCGCAAACAATTGATGTGTTTCTCAGAAGCTTTCCAAGAAACACCTCAAGCCGCGGGCAGTTGTGGGTTATTGATGGCGGTCCGGGGGCAAGTGGCGCCACATTTTCCGATCCTGGGTTTGTTGCCTTAATCCACCAGATGGGATGGGATCTTTACCTGCCAATGCATCGTGGTATTGGCTTTTCTTCATATTTAGATTGCGGCATAAATCAGTTGCCTTTGGATGAAAACTACGTTTCTGTTTGTTCTGATGTATTGCGTAAAAAATATGCTGACAAAATCAATTGGTTCAGTGCTATCGGTGCGGCTCACGATTTAAATTATCTGATTCAGCACAATAACCCCGGCAATCTTCCGGTTGTTATGATGGGAACCTCCTATGGCACGTATTTAACCCAACGTTTCTTGCAACTTTTTGACAGCAACATAGACGCAGCTATTTTGCTCAGTGGCACAAATCTGGCTCCCCGTTTCGAATTTGTCTCCCATCAGGAAGAGCAGACATTCCGACGTTTACTAACCCTATGTAATGATCAGTCTGAATGTGCTGCTATGTTCGAGTCTACAGCCTATGAAGCAGCCCAAACTCTTATTCTGGAAGACGGATGGCAATCCTGCAGTCAAATTGTCTCTAATCCGCAAGAAGTATCGATATGGTTCAGGAATTTAGCTGCCTCACAACTAAGGGAGAAACTGCCACTAACGATTAAAAAGTTAACTCGCTGTAATCGGCAGGATGCTGAATGGCTAGCTGCACAACTGTTGGAATTGAACGAACTGGAAAGTCGTAAACGACAGCAATTATTCCAATTCAACCCACTGATGAACCATCATCAGATTTTTACGGAGCTGCTCAGTCCGGAACAGGAAATCCCTACCCCATTTGATTTCCCTGAGAAAGCGTTACTGGGCAAACCCGCATCAACCTATGTTAGTTTAAGAAAAGACTGGCTTAGCAGAACCCCACCTTTGGAGCTACCTAATCAATTATCAACTGAAATACCAATTCTGGCATTGCACGGTGGATTGGATATACAAGCCAGTGTCGAATGGTTTGACGATTTGACTAGCCAATTCATTTCATCCATGCAGCATGCAATTCTGTTTCCTACTGCTGGGCACGGCACGCCATCATATACAGCGCTGAATAGCGGAGAAAACTGTAGCTGGCTGTTAGTTGAAGAATTTCTGAATGGTTCCAAACTTCAGTTGAATACTCAATGTGTTAAGGAGGTGAAACCTTTGCGGTTCGCAACTGAGTAAAACACGAGTACAGACATAAGCTGACCAACTAATTAGTGGCGGGTTCACTGCCAATAAATGCAGCCTATAAATAGAGGCATAGGGAGATTGTCTTAAAATTGTGTCATTGTTTGTTAATGACAAATTCACGGTCATCTAGCCTACTACCTTATTGTTATTCTTGTTACCCATCTGGCAACTAGCAGTTTGTGCACTCCTCACTACTAATGTGTGACTGAGCCTAGTTCCAAAGACTGTTTTGCAATTAATTGACACAATTTATTACAGATTACAACAAACTTGATACAGATATAGTGACAATTGTTAGAAAGTATTAAGGGTGCTGGATTCAAGCATTTAACTTTGCAACTATTCGCTTTGCCTTTTCTCACGGAACCCAAAATGACCATACTGATGTTTTTTCATGTCCTTGCAGGCACATTGTCTGTTTTAGCCGGGTCAACTGCCTTGCTAACTGAAAAAGGTTCAGTGACACATCGCGCCGCAGGTAATTTATTTCTGATCAGTATGTTAATTATGGCGGGTGCGGGTAGTGCTATCGCTTTTCATATTCCACAGATGATAACCTTTATAGCAGGGTTGTTTACCTGCTACCTGGTTATTACTGGATGGTTAACAATTAAATCAAACCCTGAGGGTTCGCTTACTACCTATAGGATGACAATGGCAGTGACAACGTTAGTTGCAATGTTTATCACTGGTCTGGCTTTTTACTTTGGCTATCATGTCTATATGCAACCCGATGCAACACTTCAGAATTTTGGTCCACAGCCATATTTCTTTTTCGGAGCTCTGGCTTTGTTTGCGGCTTTTTTTGATGCTATTCATTTGTTCCGTGGTGGGCCCAAAGGTAAACACAGAATAGCGCGGCATTTGTGGCGCATGTGCTTCGCCTTGTACATTGCAATGGGCTCCCTATTTACCGGACCCGGCGCGCAGATGTTTCCTCAGTCATTCCAGGGGAATTGGATGCTTTCTGTGCCTGAGAATGCCGTGATTATCGCTATGTTTGTGTGGTTGGCAATAGTGTTATCTGCAAACAAATTTTCACGCTTCGGCTCCTGAAAACCTCCTCTAAATTGGAGGAGGTGGAAAGGGTGAATCGCTTTTTTTAATCAAGTAATTTGACCGTTGATTGTCGCTCTCTGTTAACGTGAAGCTGGGTGACATCAGGTCGTGAATAATGACCCACAGGATCAAAATTTTGTCTTTCTTCTAAAACTTGATGTTGATCTATTGTCGCCACGTACACACCTTCTTCACCGACCTGAGGTTCAATCACCCATTCACCGTTGGGTGCAGCAATGCAGGACCCGCCATTAGCAAAATACTCCGGAGCATCTGCAATGATTTCATCAAGATAAGGTGTATCCGCCGGGAAATCGGACGCTCGCATTAGGCTGGATGCAGACATCACAAATGACCGTCCTTCTTTGGCTATAAATCGGGTAATGTCATTGGTGTTGTGTAGTCCACCTGGCCAGATCGCCACATGAAGATCCTCACCTTGTGCGTACAATGCTGCTCTGGGCAAAGGCATCCAGTTTTCCCAACAATTGAGCGCTCCAACGGTGAAATCCCCAAGGGCCTGTGTCCTAAGTCCGTGCCCATCTCCTGGTGACCAGGTCAAACGTTCCTCGTAGGTAGGCATGAGTTTTCGGTGTACATTTTTAATCTGACCCGACTCACTGACATACACCAAAGAGCAATAGATACTATGCCCTCCCCTGTCAGAAGCCCGCTCTGCTGTTCCGACAATAACAGCAATGCCCCGTTGACCAGCTAAGGTACAAATCTCATCCAAATCACCGTTCTCTATGTTCACCGCCTGCTGTAAATAGTGGCTGTGAATACGTTTTTGTTTTTCTGAATTAAATACCGCCCCACCTGTAGGTTCCAGCCAAAATGGGTAACCAGGCAAAAGTGTTTCACCAAAGGCAACCAACTTTGCTCCCTGATCGGCTGCCTGATGAATTGCAGCCAATATTTTTTCGATAGTCTGCGCTTTATTGAGCCATACAGGCGCCAGTTGACCTAGTGCCACGGTTAAATATCGAGAATCCGCCATTTGATGTCCTTAGTTAAAATATCAAGAGTGAAAATTTTGGGAGTGTAAATTTTATACTTTGTGCTCGGCTGTCTGATGTCAAATAAACGATGATTCTTGCCAAATTCGATACTTGAAAATCAGCACTATGATTTTGAAGTAATTTAAAATAACGTACACATTATTGAATTAATATGCATTTTCCAATTAAACGCAGGATTATTACTTTATGTTTCGTACACTTGCAGCCTTGGTCTGTTTCAGTTTGTCATTTGTGTGCATTGCCAAGCCACTGGTCATTGCTCACAGAGGAGCTTCAGGTTATCTACCTGAGCATACGCTCGAAGCCTTTATACTTGCTTATAGCCAGGGAGCAGATTTTATTGAGCAGGATCTGGTTCTGAGTAAAGATAATGTGCCCATTGTTTTGCATGATATTCACCTTGAAACTGCGACCGATGTTGAACAGGTTTTTCCTTCTCGCGGGCGAGATGACGGTCGATTCTATGCATTGGATTTTACCCTTGCTGAATTAAAGACGCTGCGGGTTCATGAGCGACAGGACAAAAATGGTAAGCAGGTATTCCCTGGCAGGTTTAGCGGGCAATCTGATTTCAGAATTGCCTCCTTCGAAGAACAATTGGATTTGATGAAACAGCTGAACCGCCAGTTTGGCAAGAAAGTCGGGATTTACCCGGAAATAAAATCCCCTGCCTGGCATAAGAAACAAGGCCGTGATATCAGTAAAATAGTGTTGTCCATTCTACGCAAATATAATTTGGATGATCACGAAAAGCCTGTTTATGTTCAGTGTTTCGACTTTGATGAAACCAAACGACTGCGCAATGAACTTGGTGCTAAGGTTAAGTTGGTTCAGCTTATTGGAGAAAACGACTGGGCGGAGTCTTCTACTGATTATGATATTCTGCGCAGCCCAATGGGATTGAAAAAAATCGCTCAAGTAGCTGATGGCATTGGCCCATGGATCCCGCAGCTTATTGACCTAAACGGTATGAAACCAACTTCCCTGACCGTTGATGCGAAAAATGCCGGGCTTGCAATCCACCCCTATACCTTCAGAAAAGACCAATTGCCTGAAGGCATGACAGCTAAACAATCATTGGATTTGTTGTTTTCAGTCCTGCAAGTTGATGGTGTATTTACTGATTTTACCGATACTGTTGTCAAGCACCTGGAATTAGTATCGATTGAAGATAGAAAAAGCCAGAATTAAGTTCTGGCTCTCAGAATATAAAATTAAGGTTTCGCCATTCTGACAACGACCCGACGGTTTTTGCCTCTTTCGTCGTGACTATTGGGAGAAATATGCCTTTTCTCACCATGCCCGGTCACTTGAATACGGGTTGGCTCTACCCCCATTTGACGGAAATAGTCTTTAATTTCTACTGCACGCCTGACGGATAACTGCTGGTTATTCCAACGACCACCATAGCTATCTGTGTAACCGTCCAGTAAAACCAGTTCCATATCTGTATCTTCTTTCAGATACTCCCCAATCATCGCCAGTCGTTTTTGCGAGTATTTGGTGAGTTCAACGCTATTTTTCTTATAACTAAGCACTGAGTAAGCAATATCGTCAAAATTATAAGGTAACAGGTTAGCAACACATTCGGCGAATTTCATATAAGGTTCGGCGAAATTACTTGCATTTAACCCAACTGCGATTCGATCATATTGATTGTACCAATCCTGATAGTACAAAGTAGGCCAGAACCCTTTTTCCAACTCTGACAACATTGTCCAAGCCGCTTGCTCCGGTAAATCACCGTTATATTGTTTTCGAATTGGCATGTCTGCGATGACACGCTGCATTTCACCGGGCATCCATTTGGGTGGCACGGAAAAAACCGTCGCAACCGAATAGGTTTTAGGTAGTCGCAACATATCCAACTCAAATTCCATATTGAGCTGCTTTGACGCCATGCTGGTGAACAAAGCAGCGCCATAGCCCGGAATGCTGTGTCGAAGTTCACATTGAAGACGTGTCGCGTCACTGAGTTGCCAATCAGAGGTTTCCACCTTCGCCGCATAATGACGAAGACTGGCAGTGACAGACATTGGCAGCACCAGCAACATACAGGTAATAAGTTTTTTCATAGAATGTCAGATGCCCCCAAATTGCGCCTAATACTATGTGTGTTGTTCCACGCATCCTGTATCGGCGCTGTCGGCGAAAGGTTTAATACCAATGATGTTATCAGGCATGGCAGTAAATACCAGCGCCAGTTAATCCTAATCAAAATCGTTGCTGGCGATAAAACAAAATTATTGCCATAATTGGCCTTTGAATTTTACCACCTTCCCGGAACACAATGCCCGAATCTGAATTCCCGTTAAACCAAAGGTTTAGGGGCTACTTTCCTGTAATAGTTGATGTAGAAACAGCCGGTTTCAACGCACAAACCGATGCATTACTGGAACTCGCTGCTGTGACAACCCGAATGGATGACAAAGGTTTGCTCCACCCGGACAAAACCTTCCATTACCATGTGGTTCCCTTTGAAGGAGCGAATCTGGAGCGGGCAGCTCTGGATTTTAACGGTATTGATCCATTCTGTGCGCTACGCGGTGCATTGGACGAAACTGAAGTGATGAAAGACCTGTGTAAGCAAGTAAGAAAAGCGCAAAAAGAAGCGGATTGTCAGCGCTCGGTCATCGTGGCTCACAATGCCGCCTTTGATATGGGGTTTGTCAACGCAGCCATTCAGCGCAGTAATGTAAAACGGACACCTTTTCATCCATTTGTTTCATTCGACACCACTAGTCTGGCAGGAGTTGCCTTGGGTCAGACGGTTCTAGTCAGGGCTTGCCAGGCGGCTGGTATTGATTTTGATCAGAATGAAGCCCACTCTGCCTTGTATGACACCCAGAAAACGGCTGAATTATTTTGTCATATCGTTAATAAGTGGCAGGTGTTAGGCGGCTGGCCAGCCGCCTGATTCGAGTATTTGGTTGGTGCTCTATTACTCCATATCGGAGTCTAGGTTATGCATTTCAAGATTGCTCAATTCAGTCTGAATCGATGAGCTCTTGGCGCTTTCTCCCCTGGCAGTATCAATACGCTCCAGATAACTCTGGTCAACATCACCAGTGATGTAGTTTCCATCAAACACCGACGTTTCAAATCGGGCAATATCATTATTTTCTTCTGATACGGCTTCCACTAAATCTTCAATGTCCTGAAAAATCAAACCGTCTGCTTTGATCAATTCACTGATTTCTTCAATTTCACGGCCGTATGCGATGAGTTCATTCGCAGAAGGCATGTCTATGCCATACACGTTGGGGAAGCGAATCTCTGGTGCCGCAGAGGCGAAGTAGACTTTCTTGGCTCCGGACTCCCTGGCCATCTCAATAATTTGCTCTGATGTGGTTCCGCGTACTATGGAATCATCCACCAGCAACACATTTTTGCCCTTGAATTCAGACTTGATGGCATTCAGCTTCCGACGTACAGATTTTCTGCGCATCGTTTGTCCCGGCATGATAAAGGTTCTGCCGATATAGCGATTTTTTACATACCCCTGGCGATAAGGCAGTTGAAGTTCATTGGCAATTTGCAGGGCAACATCCATGGAAGTTTCTGGAATAGGGATCACAACGTCGATGTCTTTATTAGCCCACTCTCTGGCGATTTTTTGTCCCAATTTACGCCCCATATTGACTCTGGACGCATAGACGGAAATCCCATCGATAAATGAATCCGGACGAGCGAAATACACGAATTCAAAGATGCACGGAGAATGGCTTGGCGACTGAGCACATTGCTGCGTATAAAGCTGACCGGACTCAGTGATAAATACGGCTTCACCCGGCGCAACATCGCGGATAAAAGTAAAACCTACGGCATCAAGCGCGACACTTTCTGAGGCGACCATATATTCATCACCGTGTTCAGTTTTGCGCTTACCCAACGCCAAAGGACGAATACCAAAGGGGTCTCTGAAGGCAACCATACCAATGCCAATGATGGCGGCGACTACTGCGTAAGCGCCGCTGATTTTCTGATGCACTGTGGACACAGCCTTAAATACATCGTCCGGGCTTAAGGACAGTCCAGAACAATTCTGCAATTCGTGGGCGAAAATATTGAGCAATAATTCCGAATCAGAAGTAGTGTTGATATGCCTGCGAGCAATTCTGAAAACCTCATCCTGCAGTTCATGGGCATTGGTCAGATTACCGTTATGCGCAAAAGCGATACCAAAAGGCGAGTTCACGTAAAAGGGTTGCGCTTCAGCTGAACTGGATGAGCCAGCTGTTGGGTAACGCACATGACCGATACCAAACTGGCCAGTCAATCTCTGCATATGCCTGTTGTGAAAAACATCTCGAACGAGTCCGTTAGCCTTTCGCAAATGAAACATTCCGTCGTCAATTGTGACTATTCCTGCGGCGTCCTGTCCTCGATGCTGCAACACCGTCAGCGCGTCGTAAATCGACTGGTTGACTGGACTTTTACCTACAATTCCGACAATACCACACATGCAAGTTACCTATGTTAAACGGGTTTTATAAAACTCGAATTGTCCTGAATATACTCAAAAAACAATTCAATAATGGGTTTAAACTCAGGGATCAAGACCGACTCTTGCCACCAGATAGAGCTGTCTGAGGCGGTGAATGTATCCAGAAAGAATAATAATGCGCTAACAATTAACGCACCTCTCAACAAACCAAAGACGGAACCAAGCGCACGATCTGTGCCGGATAAACCGGTAAATTGTACGAGTTGAGAAATCAGATAATTGACCAGTCCGCCTAGAATTAAAGTAGAAGCAAACAAGATCGCGATGGCTACACCATTTCGAATAATTTGATCGTCAAACTTTGTCATGTAGGTGGCCAGGTCGGCATAAAACTGACTGGCAATGAAGAAGGCGGCGAACCAGACAGCCAAAGATATAGCTTCCTTTACAAACCCGCGTATCAAACTGATAACGGTGGAAAGCAAAATCACACCGATGATGGTGAAGTCTATCCAGTTCATAATAAGACGTTAAACATCCTTCAGGCTGTGCTTGTGCCAAGAAAACACAGGCAACGAGAAAACGCGCGCATTCTACCAAATGCTGACACGATTTCCACTGTTCATTTTACCGTAAAAGGAGTAATTCGCCCTTGAAGTTGTGTGAGCTCTCTCAAATGAGGAATTGCCTTTTCCAGTTTTTCTTTTTGCAGATCAGGACCAACAAACACCTTAGTTAATTCGCCAGAACTGGTTTTAACCGGCCGACTAAACGCACGATATCCCGCAGCTTTTAATTTATCGAGCAGCTCCTTGACGTTCTTTTCATGCCTGAAAACACCAAGTTGAACCACCCAGCCAGCTTGGGCTAATAATCTCTGATCGTCGTTTTCTACGACTGTCGCTTGCTGCAATGATTCATCAACAGCACTGTTATTGTCTGTTTCTACTGAACTTTCGTCAGAGGCCTCAGGCTCATCATCTACTGCCTTATCATCAACCACTTCTACTGCGCGGGATAGTTGTTCAGTCACTTCCTCAATTGGAAACTCATTTGCATTTGCTACTGGCTTCATTTCTGGTCGTTTTGAGGTTTCAACAAACATTTCCTTGTTAGACTCTTTGCGACCATCCAACACATCCGGCAAAAATATTACTGCCAGTGCAACAAGAATAATGGTGCCTACCAGCCTATTTTGTAATGCAGAGGACAATTATCTTTCTCCTTGTAGAACCGCTGCTACGGTATAAAATGAACCAAAAACCACTACCAGATCCCCTGAAGTGGCAAGCTGCCGGGCCTGATTTAATCCAGTTGAAACAGAATCGCATTCTGTCACTTCCTGATTATCTCCAAGCACTTGTTTAAGTCTACTACTATTTGCACCTCTGGGAACATCCAGACTTGCAACAAACCATTTGGCAGATAAATTTTCAAAGGGTTCCAAACTTTTTTCAATGTCTTTATCACTCAACATCGCCACAACCAGATATAGCTGGTCGTAATGGTAGGATGCTATTCTTTCCACCAGATGAACGGTCGCCTGCGGGTTATGCGCAACATCAACAATAGTGAGTGGGACTTGACTGATAATTTGGTGCCGGCCCGGCAAATGACTGGCCTTTAGCACCTGACCAAGTAACGAAGATGATACTGGCCAATTTAGTTGTTTGATAACCGCAAAAGCGGTGGAAGCATTCTGGATAGGAATGTGTGGCATCGGTAAATTACTATAGAAAGTATCGCCACACTTCCACTCCCACAAATTGTTTGCGCCCTGCGAATAAATAAAATCTCTATCTTGAAAGATCACGTCAAGCTGAGCCTTATCTACAGCTTCTGTTAACGTAGTTGGTGGCTTTTGATCACCGACAACAGCCTTAATCGCCGGTCTGAAAATTCCGGCTTTTTCAGTCGCAATAGCTTCGCGAGTGTCGCCTAACCAATCCTGGTGATCCAGCGCAATTCCTGTAATAACAGCGATATCAGGATCAACCACATTAACGGCATCCAACCTGCCACCTAATCCCACTTCCAACAACGCCAGCTCGATTTTCGAATTGGCGATCAAGTAAAGTCCGGCCAGAGTACCAAACTCAAAATAGGTTAATGGGGTATCCTGACGGGCCTGCTCAATAGCTAAAAAAGCACGGCAATGTTCCCGTTCATCCAACATTGACCCGTTAATTCGTACACGTTCCCGATAATCCAGAATATGCGGAGAACTATAAACGCCAACGGATTTATTCAATTGCATTGCTGTCTGTTCTAGCACGACACAGGTGGTGCCTTTGCCGTTTGTTCCTGCAACAGTGACAACTGTTTTATCAGAAAAGTCTAACCCTAATTGCTCAAAAACAATTCGGACCCTTTCTAGGCCCATATCGATGTCTTTACTGTGAATGGATTCGAGATAACTCAGCCACTGATGGAGTGGCCAGGCTTGCTTCTCGTCGAGAGCCTGGCTAGATGTGGGATGTTCCATGCAATTTAGGTGTTTTGGTGATGCAGTTTACTCAGCAAACTGTAAATTTTGTCGCGCATTTCCCTGCGATCAACAATCATATCGATGGCCCCTTTTTCCAGCAAAAATTCACTTCGCTGAAATCCTTTAGGCAGGGTTTCTCTCACCGTCTGTTCAATTACCCTTGGTCCGGCAAATCCAATTAGAGCCTTGGGTTCAGCCACGTTAATATCACCCAACATGGCGAGACTTGCAGATACGCCTCCCATAGTCGGGTCAGTCAAAACGGAAATAAAAGGCAATCCTTTTTCACTCATTTTGGCTAAAGCTGCACTAGTCTTGGCCATTTGCATCAGCGACATAAGGGCTTCCTGCATTCTCGCACCACCACTGGTTGAGAAGCACACCAAGGGTGTATTGTTCTCCAGGCAAGATTCCACAGCCTTGACGAATCTCGCACCCACGACTGACGCCATCGACCCACCCATAAAGGAAAACTCGAAGGCTGCAACGACAATTGGCATGCCTTTGAGCTTGCCCTGCATTGCCACCAAAGCATCCTTTTCGTTAGTCGCCTTTTGTGCCGCCGTTATCCTGTCTTTGTATTTTTTGGAATCTTTAAATTTCAGCAAATCCTGAGGTTCAAGGTCCGCCCCCAGCTCCTGACGATCAGCTTGGTCAAGGAAATGATTCAACCTGGCTCGGGCGGAAACTCGCATGTGGTGGTCACATTTCGGGCACACTTCCAGCTGTTTTTCCAACTCGGTTTTATACAATACCGCCCCGCATTCAGGGCACTTGGTCCAGATCCCCTCAGGTACATTACTTTTAATAGAAGACTGTGTACGAGGTAATATCTTTTGAATCCAACTCATCTAACCTTTCCTGTATGGCGCTGCGAAATTCGCGCCCACGTAATTAAAGTGCTAAAAAATGGCGACATTAAAGCATAGTTTGCCTGACCTTAGAAAACAAAAACTGGTCTAAGAAGTCACTATGCGGTGATTAAGTGTTCGTATGCCAACTATATAAGGTTACCAATTGTGTCAACAAGGTCTAAAACAAAAACAATGGACCCAAATGATTGTCAGGTATAGCAAATTCTTCCGGATAGGTGACTTTTACCATATACAACCCATGGGGTTTTGCCGTAGCCGCGGCTTTGGTCCGGTCTTTGGCAGCAAGAATGTCAGACATCCACTCAACGCTTTGCTCCCGTCTACCCACTTCAATCAGCGATCCGGCAATATTGCGAACCATATGGTGCAGAAACGCATTGGCCTGAACGTCAATAATAATATACTGCCCGCGACGCTCTACACTTATATCTGTAATGCAGCGATATGGCGTGCGAGATTGGCAATTTGCTGCTCTGAAAGCACTAAAATCATGTTCCCCAACCAGACATTTTGCAGCTTCGGCCATAGGCGCCACATCAAGATCGTAATAAATATGCGTGACACCTTTAGTCAAAATGCCACTACGCAACGGGTTATTGTAGATAATATATCGATAGCGTCTGGCAGTCGCCGAATAACGAGCATGGAAATCTTTGTCCACTTCCCTAGCCCATTTTACCGCCACACTGTCCGGTAAATTCGCATTGATACCTAATGTCCAGGAGCGTTCGGGACGTGACGCATTGGTATCAAAATGAACTACCTGTCCAGTAGCATGCACCCCTGCGTCCGTTCTGCCTGCGCAAATAACTTCAATTGGCTCATTAGCTACTTTAGATAGCGCTTCTTCCAAACACTGCTGCACACCAAGAACAACTTTCTGCCGTTGCCAACCATAAAAATCCGCACCGTTATATTCAATGCCTAACGCGATCCGCATAAAATCGTTACTGCTCACTGTTAAAAAACCGACATTGTAACGCAAAAAGTTGCACTGTGTGCGTCTGTGCGCATACTGTTTATCATTCATAACAATAAGAGCCAGATCAATGACCTCCTTCCGAACAATATTACTGCTAACTGCCATCACTTTGATGTTTAATGTAGAGGCTCAGCAACCCTATTTTCCAGAAAAGGATAACTGGCAAAGTCAAGCACCCAGCGCGCTTGGTTTTGATTCAGACAAGTTAAAAAAAGCCGTGCAATTTGCCAAAGACAATGAGTATTCAGGCGACAAAGACCTGCGTATTGCGATTCTGAAAGGATTTGCCAAAGAACCCTTTCACGAGATCCTTGGTCCTACCAAAAAACGCGGTGGCCCTGCTGGCCTGATCATAAAAGATGGTTACATCGCAGCACATTGGGGCGATCTGGAACGGGTAGAAATGACCTTTAGCGTGACCAAGAGTTACTTATCCACTATGGCCGGATTGGCGAAGGACGCAAAACTGCTAAATTCAGTGGATGATCCGGTCAATCAATATGTCTGGGACGGCACATTTGATGGCCAGCACAACGGCAAAATTACCTGGCGACACTTACTCGATCAGTCATCCGATTGGTCCGGCGAACTTTTTGGCATTAAAGACTGGGCTGATCGTCCTCCGTCAGAGGGCGGATTGGATGAGTGGAAATATCGTCAATTGCAGGAGCCTGGCACAGTAATGGAATACAACGACGTTCGCGTCAATGTCCTGGCCTATTCATTATTACAGGTCTGGCGACAACCTTTACCTCAGGTACTCAAACAACGCATTATGGATCCTGTTGGTGCTTCTACCAGCTGGCGATGGTTTGGTTATGACCATGCATGGACCAACGTAGATGGGATTAAAATGCAGTCTGTAACAGGTGGTGGCCATTCTGGTGGCGGTGTTTTTGTTTCAACCCTGGATCAGGCCAGATTCGGCCTGCTGTTTCTGAATAATGGTAAATGGAAAGATCAGCAATTGATTTCAAAAGACTGGGTTAAAAGTGCTACGACTGCATCTAAACCTAACCCAAGTTACGGATTTATGTGGTGGTTAAATCAAGGACCGAGAGCCTGGAAGAATGTTGATGAACCCCATCTGTTTTATGCTGCTGGATTTGGTGGAAATTTTGTTGTTATTGATCAGAAAAGGCAATTGATGGTCGTTACCCGTTGGCTCGAACCCAGGCAGATTGGACAAATGATGGAACTGGTTCTGGACAGTCTTTGATGACATTGGGCGAAACACAGATTATTGCCTGGTTGGCCGAGGACAAACTCAGAACGAAGGCACTTGAAACAGCCGCCGAATTGGGACTAGCTGACTGGTGTATCGCCGCAGGGTTTGTCCGAAACCTGGTGTGGGACAAGTTACATGGGTACCATGACCCCACACCGTTAAATGATCTGGATTTAGTTTATTTCGATCCTGCTAATACTGATAAGTCCCTTGATCAGAATTACGAACGGGTTTTAAAGAAAAGGTGCGATCTTCCATGGTCAGTCAAAAATCAGGCAAGAATGCACCTTAGAAATGGAGATTCCCCCTACCTTGATTGTGCTCATGCCATCAGCCACTGGGTTGAAATTGAAACAGTAATAGGCGCATTTAAAAACACTGATGGCGAAGTAAAACTTGTTGCGCCTTTGGGACTGGAGTCACTTTTCAGCAGCACAATCACCTACAATCAAAGACGTGCAAATTTACCTTTGTTTTTTAAACGTGTAAGCAATAAGCAATGGCTGTCCCGATGGCCAAAACTATCTACTCTTGTCAGCTGAAAAATCGTCGCTCTATCCACAAGCAAGTTAAGGACAATATCAGGACCAGCCAATACCAGATGGTTGCAACAGGTCTCTCAATGACGACGGGGTTCAAATCAAAGTTACCTACTTTCGCCTTTGTGGCTGTCATTTTGTCCTGTTGCTGCCATGCCTTCCAATTGGACGCTGGATAAATATACTGTCGGAATCCCGGGAGTTCGCTGTCATTTGGGTTAATTTGATACCAACCAGATGTTAGCCCCCAATAGGCAGCGCAATACTTATCTTGTTCCAGCCATTGCGGTGTAAACGTCAGGTTTTGAACCTGCTTCATGGAGGTGTGAATTAACTGGCCTTCAACCGGGTTAACACCGCGGAAACAAAGTTGTTGTTGATCAAGCGGATATGCGACTTTATCAGTGTGCTGCCATTGCTGTTTGTCATTATTTCGCCCTAAACGAGACAACATAAACTGCCAATAGTGACTGTATGTCTGTGCCATACCTGCCGTTTTCCACTGATAGGTGTTAGGCATTAAAGACAAGGCGAGCTTTCCCAATCCGACATCTTTGCTCATTACCAACGCCCTACCATTTTCATCAGTTATTAAAGGTGCTGAATCCTGCTCCGAGAAATTTGCGTTAAACACCTTGATTGGCTGTTGAATGATACTATTTGGCCACATCGGCACTGCGATTCTATCTATTTTCTGATTTGACAGACGCAAATTGAATCCCGCTGTGGTTGGCATTTTTTTGCTTCTCACTGCTTCCATTAAATCTGCGTCAGCCAGAATCAACAGTCCTAACCCTTCATTGACAGCAGTGTTAAGATAACGCTTCGCGTCTTCGCTCAAAGCCATAAATGCGCGACCATCGATAACCATAAAATCATACAGATCAAGTTTACCCTGAGCCAAAGGATCCTTAATAAAATGCTGATTTTCAGACGAATAATTCAAGTGTTGGCTAATGGATTTGCTTTGACTTATCTGGCTGGTTATTGTCATTCTCACGCCATGTTCAGTCGCCCAGTTTTTCAAGTGGCGAGTTTCGAACAAAGGTGCTGATTGGTTCACTAAAATGCTGGGCTTGGGGGAATACGCAACCGCAAATGCCACGGATTCATCGGCGATAGTCTCTTCAGCTCCCCTCTCCTGAACTCTGATGGGATAGCGCCATTCCCCTACCCCTTTGGGTACAAATGAAAAAGAAAAAGACTCGCCAGCACGTAGATTTACCGTTTCGATAACCCTGTCTGTAGGATCAAATAAAGAAATTGTATATAAGCTTTGTGGGCTTTGTGCCTGCAATAGGCCACTCACCAGCTGGAATTGGCCGACCTTGAGTTGTTGGTCCCAGACGAGATTTACCATGCCTGTTTCCAATTTCCCTGGTGTATAAGCAATATTTAGGGTTTCTGCTCCTTGGTAAAGCTGATCGAAAACAGCCCATTGCTTCTGACTTAGCCCGTTTCCAATTACATGCAGAGATTGTAGGTCAGGAAGCTTGTTGTGCAGCTCCATGATACTGCCTATTTGACTGGCGTCAGGGAAGAGTTCACTATTATCTGACAGGGTTCTGAGTTCAAAGACCTTTCCCTGTGAGGGTTCAATATCCCGTGATTCAGAAGCGCCTTCGGTTAACAAGACTGCTGAAACCACCTTTTCCTGTGAAATATTAAAACCAATAAGCCAGGCTGCCACACTGGCGAAGGCCAATACATTGAAAGACGTGACCAGACCTTTGTGTATAACTGACTTACCCTGCAATCTCGTCAAGGATAGCCAGACAGTGGTGATGCAACTCAGCAGCAAAAACACCAATAAGGTTATAATGGGTGTAGGTAAACTGAGTAGAGGCGCCTGCAGGGTTATCAAGGTGTCTCTCCCACCCGTTCTTTGCTCATCCTATTCTGTTTAATGGCTTCGACCCGCTGACTGAACTGGATCACACTAGGCTGCACATCAGAATAATCTTCTTGTCTCTGGACAGGCAAAGCTACGGGATCGGGCAATGTCCGCCAAAGCACATTATAGAGTTCATCAACGCACCGTTCACAATTATCCAGCTGGAGAGATTGCGCCAGTTGAATACGTTCCAGGGTAGCAACCTGCCTGATAATGTTTTGTTCCTTTTGCACCTTAGCCATTAGCTGTCGTTTGACTTGCTGGATATGTTGTAACTGTTTTTCATTCAGCTGTTCAGCGTCAGATTGCGTCTTGAGCAAATTCAGTACAAACAGAGCAGAATCCTGTTCATTTATTGTGAGGGCCACAGATTGCCGTTGCTGGTAACTTAATATCTCGCTCAAGTCTCCCTGATAACGCCTTTGTTCGGTCACAGGAGGTGGTTCAAAACCCAAACGTTTTACGTAAATACGTTCGGCCTTCTTAGCCAGATTCAGATATTTGAGTGCCTCATTTTCATAAGGTAATGCTAATTCAGGTTCAGATAACATCAGGTGCAGTTCTGCTTGCCACATATTGGCGATCGAACGCTTCATCATGGCTTTGGGATTGTATTGGCTGATAATACCAATGTCCGTATCACCATGTGCATGGCCAAATTTGGCGATCATCTGGGCAGCGCCGGATTTGTCTTCTACTGCGCTGTTTTCTTCTTCATGATGATGTGCATGGGGCTCATGCCCACCGCTTTCGATTGATTCATGTTCCTCGTTTTTGTGCTCATCATGTTCGTCATGATCGTCGCCTGAATGCGCTTCCTCACCGTGACCTGTATCGCCATGTTCACTGTCATGGATCTCGATTTCCGGAAGACCCAATCCATCTTCCATTTGCTGAACAACTCCATGGTCAAACTCATCCCCCAGATATTGCCCATACTTTTGTTTCAAATCACTTTGCGCTATCCCCAGTCCACGGGACGTTTTGTCAAAATCAACTTTGTCCAAGGTTGGGCGCGCTTCTATTAGCTCGATAGTTTCTATAATGATTTGTCGTTGGCTTTTGAAGTACTCAGGCATAAAGTCGATAAGTAGCCCGTCACTCAATATGCCTTCCTGCTCTTCTTCCAACCAGCGCACTATTTTGGTTTGGGAACGTGTTAGCTGTTGTTCAGGCTGGCGATTGTCCCAGGCTCTGACGGTAAAATACAGCTCATCACCCGGTTCCATTCCAAGTTTGGCAAGGTCCCAGGTTTTCGAATGAATCGCAGCTTTTCCATCTTGTTGACTCTGGTCAAAGGAAAATACCTGATCCCTGAATTTAACCGCTTCACCTGAGCCTTTGGCAACTGACGCCTGAATATCCACTTTGTTCACGGCAAAATCATCTTCAATCTTGACCTTGGTTAAGAGAACTGGTTGGCCATTTTTGGGAATTTCAGTGATAGTCCTTTGCGGCTGCTGGATAGAGATAGATGGTGGTCGATCGGGCGTGACAGATAACGTGTAAAGCCCATCTAACTTCCCTGAATTTGTGCCAAGATGATAAACACCAGAATAGTCTATTGTTTTGCTTAGGGAATATTCGCCAGAATTACTTCTGACAAATTCATGTTTAGAACCATCTGCAAGCTGCAAGTAATAATCGGATTGTTGGTCGGAAAAGGTTATTAACCACTCCACTTTGGACCCTGCTATCAAGGAGATATCTAATCCCTCGGATTCGGTCTCTGGATTCTTTGTGTATTGGGGTGGTATCACAGTTACTGACGAACTCAGTAACCGGATTTCTCCACTTCTGTCTAAAATTGTTTTCTGAGTAGCTGGTGTTATGACTGGCATTTGAACCAAAAACAACCCTGTGAGTCCCAGAGTTGCAACCAGCAAAGAATGTATTGCAACCCAACGTAGGTTCAGACCAGGTAGTAACTGGCCGGCTGGCCTTTGCAGAATAGGTTTAAGAACGCCAACAACTTTCTTTTTTTGCAGTACCTGGAGCAGTTCCCAGGGTTTGGAAGGCGGTAATAAAAGCTGCGCACTGTTTTCTAATTCCGGAAACTGAGAATTTAAGTGTGCTACCAAATTAGCCACGGTCAACGCTTGATATCCAGCGAGCCTGCGAAAGATCAACTGGGCAATAATTAACAACAGCAGCGCGATAACGAATGTGGTCCAAAGTGCAGATAAAAAGTGCAGGCAACACAGGATGAACAAGATTAGCCAGGGCAAAAAAATCAGGTTGTAGTTAAACAACTTGCGTATTTTACCGTGTTTTAACAGTACTTCCAGTTGCTTTAATACATCCTTGTGCGCAGATTTCATTGCACGCCTCGTGAAGATCTAATTGGCTTCCATATGCGCTCGCTAACTAGCCTTTCAGCGCAAAAGAGTATCACCAGCAATATCATCAACCAAGATTTCAGGATCGGGTTAACCGGTTTGAGTTTATTAACTTTAACGTTAGTGCCAGGTAATTGGGTAATCTGAGATTCATTCAGTCGCCCCTCTAATCTGTGCCAGTTATCACTGTGCTTTGCAAAAATAATATGTGCTAGTTTCAATGGGAAGGCAGGACTGGCAACTTGTTGATTTTCAATAGGATGATAACGCCCTGCCAGGCTGGTTATTGTGCCTTGGCCCGGGCTTTCCTGTCGCCACATCAAGTTGGGAGAGCCTTGAATTTCCATCGAATTAAAAACCATGCCTCCCGATTCAGCATAGCTCTTCAGCCAATCTGGCATTGGCTGAGCAGCCAGATAAAAAATAAGTGTCGGATCCGTTTGCAGGTTGTAATCCATTCTCAGTTGCTGGGTTTCAACGCCAATATCGATTGTGGATTCTGCATGCAGCGACAGTAATGCAGCCTTGACATATTCCATGTCGCTGACGAAGTCTACGCTATACAACAACAGGGCATTCACTCTGTTTGCAGCAACAGGCTGCTTTTCCGTTTCGTCAACCGCTAAGGGCAATATATGCCATTCAATCGGGTAATTAATTGCTGTTTTACTGCCGTAGAATTCTGCCAGGCGGTTGGTTGTATAAACATGCAAAGTGCTATCTGGCGAAAAAGATTGAGCAGCCAAATTGAGGCGTTGCCAGATAACAGGTTGTTTAATTTTCGGATCGGAAAACTGCCAATCAAGTATGGCTGCACCGTCAAGTTCACGGTTAGATTGATCGAGCATGATTGCCACGTTATTGGAGGCATCAATTACCAGAGATTCCGCCAATTTCACTTTATCCTGCTGCGATGAATGATTTAGCCAATCCGTTGTGACCAGAACATGTTCTTGGACTGAGTTCCCTTGTGGAGACCAGATTATTCCTGCCAGTAAGAGGCTGGCAATCAACAAAATAAGCATGCGCAGAAACAACAACAATCGTTCAACTAAATGAATTCTGCTGCTGGGCTTTTGCTTAATGTGTTGGATCAGGGCGATATGAGGAAAAAGAACCTGTCGCCCCTGACTTTTACTAATAAGGTGAATAATCAGAGGGATCAGTACTGCTGATGCAGTAATTAACATCCATGGGTTTTGGGCGAATCCCAGCCAGTCAGTCATTCAGAATACTTATCCCAGCTTTTGACGAGTGAGCAGAAAATCGTATAAAACCTGATCCAGCGGTTTCTCGATGCTTGTCACCAGATGCTGCATTTGAGCAGCGGACAACTGGGTATTCAAATCACTCTGAAATTGTTGACGCGTTTTCAGGTAGTTGTCTCTTATCTGAGTGGCTGATACCTGTATTTGCTGACGAGTTTCCCTGTCTTTAAATCTAATCGTGCCCCGATACGGAAAAATGATTTCATCATCACTGGTCAATTGCACGGCAACCACTTCCACATTTGGATTGGTCAGGTTGCTGACAAAATCCACCAGTTCACTGTCATGCTGGTAGAAATCACTGACCAAAAACACCAGTGAATTTCTGCGCAGTCCTGCCAACTGGTTTTGCAACGCTTTCAACCTTGGAAACTTACCTCCTGGTTTTATCCGTGCAAGCTCCAATTGCACTTTTTGCCAATGTCTTTGCCCGTTATTGGCTGGCACCAAGGTAGCTTGTTCACTGGAAACGCCTAAAAATCCAACACCATCACCTTGCTTCTGAGCGATGTAACCTACTGTTGCAAGCAAGTGCCTGGCATATTCAAACTTAGTCCAACCTTGTTTGCTTTCCTCCGCGTCAGAACGATGTAACATGGACTCGCTGGCATCCATCACCAACCAGACATTCAAATTACTTTCACGCTCGGCTTCACGGACGAAGTACCGATCAGAGCGGGCAAACAGTTTCCAGTCAATTTTGGCTAAGTCATCACCAGGCTCATAAACCCGATACTGACTGAACTCTATACCTGACCCACGCTGCATACTGGTATGCAACCCATGCAAAAATCCTTGTGCGACTATTTTGGCCACAAGTGGCAAGTCTTTCACTCTGGATAACGTCAGCGGATCAATGAATTGCTGCATGTATTAGTCGACTCAGGATATTGGACTGGCAGGCGGCTTAATATCGATTAACAAAGAGTCGATTACTGTATCCGTACTAACCCCCTGAGCTTCTGCTTGAAAATTCAGCAGGATTCGATGGCGCAGCACGGCATGTGCGACGAACTTTATATCATCTAGCGTCATAGCGTAGCGTCCTGATAACAAGGCATTGGCTTTAGCGCATAAAACAAGTGCTTGCCCAGCTCTTGGCCCTGCTCCCCAACGGGAAAACTCTTTAACCATTTCAGAGCCGGAGTTATCAGGACGAGTGTGTCTCACCAGTCGGTTTATGTAGTCGAGCAGTGCCTCGGAAACCTCCACGGAGCGAACCAGTTTCTGCAGTTTAATCAGCTCTGTCCCTTGCAGAATTTTATTCAACTCTGCAGTAAAATTCCCTGTGGTGCGACGCAGAATTTCAACTTCCTCCGACTCACTAGGATACCCAACACGAACAAACATCAGAAAACGGTCAAGTTGTGCTTCTGGTAACGGATAGGTACCCGCTTGCTCCACCGGGTTTTGGGTTGCCAGTACGAAAAAAGGTTCAGGCAAAGGATAATCTTGCCCTGCATAACTAATGGTTCTTTCCTGCATTGCCTCAAGCAGCGCTGCCTGGGTTTTGGGAGGAGTTCGATTAATTTCGTCTGCTAATAAGATGTTTGTAAACACCGGTCCCTTTTGAAATTTAAAAAACCGATCACCAGTATTGTGATCTGTCTCTAATATCTCGGTACCTATAATATCACTTGGCATCAGGTCAGGTGTAAACTGGACCCTGTTGAATTCCAGTTCCAGGGTTTTAGCCAATGCGCTGACCATCAATGTCTTGGCCAGACCAGGTACGCCTTCCAACAAACAATGGCCGCCTGCCAGGATGCTCACAAGAAGTTGCTTAACGATCTGTTCCTGCCCGACTATTACCTTACTAACTTCCTGACTTACCTGGCTCAGTTTTGCCAGAATAGCCGTCAGCTCCTCTGCATCGATATTTTGTTCTTGCATCTATCCGATTCCTAACAGCCCATGCGGTTCGACAGACTGAATTCAATTTTTGCGTTATGCCGTCATGGCGTAGATCACGATATTCACCGCAAATTTTGTGTTATCAATTTTGAGCCATCGCTTATTGCGAAAGTCGTAATCCCACTCACAGCCCAGATCTTTGTTGCTATACAACACGCCAATACGGCCATTAACCTGGATGGCTTTTAAATAGTTATGCACCAGATCATCCCCCCAACCATTTAATTCAATAGAGGTGCGCGGTGGCCCGTCAAACTCGAAAAAAGTGTTGTAGATTTGGTGGTCATTGGGGATCTTTTGTAGTGCTTCAGTACCAAATATTTCAGCCATCTGAGCCTCGAACGTTCGTGCAAACATGCCGTCAATGTCATGATTACAATCGTCCACGAAAACAAATCCACCGCTTTCAACGTAGCGTTTGAAGTTTTCTCTTTCCTGATGGGTAAATTGCACCAGCCTGTGCCCAGCCATGTAACAGAATGGCGAATTCAGCATCGCAGGATCCGAAAGCGGAATAATGCGTTCCTTAAGATCTACCCGCAGGCTGGTGTACTCAATAAGTGAATTGAGTACATTGGCGGGCATGCGCTCATCCACTTCCCAGTTACCCGACTCATAACTAAGACGGGTAAAGTAAAAATCGTACTCTGGAGAGGGCTCCGCCATGGTATAAGCAGACAAAGCAAAACCCAGCGCGAACGCACCAGAAGAAGATAAAAATTTTCGTCTCGAGTAGCTCATATCAGTTTGAATATTGAGCCGGTTCGCCAATAGCAAACCGGCTCATTGTAGCGTTAAACGGCGTCAGACAAACTGCTGAACGTAAAGTCGCGTATTTTCATTGGCGGGATCATGTTGCCATTGATACGAACAGGTTTTCCTAGTGCTTCGATATTATTCAGCATCACTATCGGACTTTCGTTAAAGCGGAAGTTTTTAATGGGATGCTTGATTTTGCCGTTTTCGATGTAAAAGGTCCCATCCCGGGTCAATCCGGTATACAACAAGGTTTGAGGGTCCAGGGTTCTGATATACCAAAGCCGGGTAACCAGCACACCACGGCGGGTATTCTTAATCATGTCTTCCAGTGACTCATCGCCACCTTGCATAATGATATTTGTACCTGCAGGCATATATTCGGTGCCGGTTTTCTTAGCCCAGAATTGTGAATTTGGCATGTTGGTGACAACACCATTTTTAATCCAGTCTACCCGCTTGAGTGGGTAGCCATCATTTGCAAAAGGTGCAGTAGGCGCTATTGGATGTTGTGGATCGCTGTAAATAGTTACGCGCTCATCAAACATCTTCTGACCTAACTTATTCTTAGGCCCTTCTTCACCCTCTTTGAGCTTATTGCTCAGGAAACTCCGACCTTCATCAGCAGGACGTTGCCCGAAATTATTTACCATATTATTCAGCAATCCAACACTGGCTGCTGGCTCCAGAATAACGGTGTATTTGCCGGGCTCCATTTCTTTTGCATCCACTGAGCCCATGGATTTCTGTATGGCCACACTGGATGCTTCTGCTGTATCCAACAATTTGTAATCACTGAAATTACGTGTAGACCAACCAGATCCCCGACCGTCTTCGGTTCGAATGGTAACTGAGAAATCCACATTGGTTGCAGTATTGTAAGCAAACAGACCTTTGTTGTTCATGATAGCGGCAAAGGTAACTGTTTCCTCCAGGAAGCCGGAAGACACTAACTTGTTCTTTTTCGACGGTTTAATACTGGCATCCGCTGCTTCAGCACGATCTGCCGGAGAAACCTTGGCAGTAGATTCAAAATAGGTTTTTGATTCAAGGTATTTTTGCTTGCCTAATACTGGCATATGCTCAGGGTTTTCAGGAGCTAGCTTTGCCAGTTCTTCTGAGCGGCGCACCACTTTTTCCAAAGAGGCATCATCAAACTCATTGATGGTTGCCACGCCCATTCGTTTACCGAAAGTAGATTGCACCGCTAGGATCATGTCACTCTCTTCCCCTGCGGTGGACACTGTGTTTCTGGCATAACGGATATTGCCACCCACCTGTCCGTTTAAATTGCACTCAATCTCATCCGCTTTTGAGTATTTCAATACTTTGCTTAGCAGTTCTTTAGCATGTTTTTCTGTGATAATAGTCATAATTCTATTCTTCCTTCAATTCGTTGCTGGCTTACACATTGCGCGCAGTATTAATGACATTAATATTGTTGAATCTCGTGGTTGGGCAACCATGAGAAACCGCGCTGACTTGTGAAGGCTGGCCTTTTCCATCAAAGAAAGACCCGCCTAAGCGGTAGTCAGACTTTCCAGCCATAGCTGTGCAGCTGTTCCAGAATTGTTGGGTATTAGACTGATAAGCAACGTCTTCAATCTGTTCTGTTATTTTCCCGTTTTTAATTTCGTAAAATAGTTGACCACCAAACTGGAAGTTATAACGTTGTTGATCAATCGAGAATGAGCCTCTACCTGCGATATAGATGCCGTTTTCCACATCTTTAATAACGTCCTCGGCAGAAACGTCTTTTTCATTCGGCTTCAAAGACACGTTTGGCATGCGTTGGAATTGCACATCTCGCCAGCTCTGTGAATAACAACAGCCATGTGATTCGTTCTGATCAATCATGTGCACCTGATCACGGGTGGCCTGATAGTTAACCAGTATGCCATCCTTAACCAGATCCCATTGTTTGGTTTTCACACCCTCATCGTCATAGCCAACATTGCCCAAGGAATAATCCTGGGTTTTATCGGCGAACAGATTGACCATTTTTGAACCATACTGGAAATTTTTGCTGCGCCATTTATCCAAAGTCGCGAAACTGGTTCCAGCGAAGTTAGCTTCATAACCAAGCACACGATCAAGCTCCAGAGGGTGTCCAACAGATTCATGGATAGTGAGCATAAGGTGAGCAGGATCCAATACCAAATCGTATTTACCAGGCTCAACCGACCTGGCCTTCAACTTAGCTTTGAGCTGTTTGCCCGCTGCAGCGGCGTCTTCAACAATATCATAGGAATTTTTGTAGCCTACGCTCGCACCGCTGACTTGAATTTTATCTTCTTTACGACCATCCAGGTATTCAAAACCCATGCCGACTGGATTACCCAGGCCATTGCGCTGTTTAAAGCCACTTTCACCAATTGCTGTCGCAAAGAACGGTGCCCATAAACGATGTACGTCTTGGTCAATGTAGGAGCCATCTGTGGAGGCAAAGTACTTCTGTTCATTCACAAGGAACAGAATGGACGTAATGTAGTTGGCACCGTTTTTCATGGCTGCATCATTTGCGGTAAGCAACAAATCGACTTTGTCTTTGATGGGAATTTCCAGTGCATTTTTAGTATGTGGAGTTTGCCAACTGACCTCACCTACTCCCTTGACTGGTGCCAGTTTTACCGGCGAGGTCTGAAATTTGGAGTTTGCCATTGCCACCGCAACGGCTCTTTCTGCGGTTTTTGCCACACTGTCTGGTGTCATATTGGATGTGGAGGCAAATCCCCAGGTGCCATTAGCGATGACACGCACGCCTATACCAGCAGACTCAGTATTGACAATATTATCCACCCGCGTTTCCCGGGTAGTTACAAATTGATTGAGATAACGACCAATACGAGCATCGGCATAAGTTGCCCCTTTAGCTTTAGCCGCGTTAAGCGCGATATCAGCCAGTTTTTTCTTGTAGGCTACATCCATTGGCTTGTCGAGCAATTGATCTGCCGACACTGCAATACCACTTACAGGCAGCATTAACGCGCTCGCGCCAACCCCACCCAGTTTGATGAATTCTCGTCTTTCCATCTGCTTTTCCTCTGCCTGTATAGAAGTTTCTTATTATTTATTGTCGTTTTTTAGTGTTAAAAATTTCTCGCGCTTCAGTGTATTTCAAAGAACAAAAATCGCACAAGTGCAAACCGTCAGTTATTAGATCTAAATACGTAACAGGAAGTGTCAAATGGCTCATTGCTGCAGCCAGTCTATAGATTCCAGTAGTACACTGCGCCATTATCACTGCCGCCAAAGGCTGCACTGCCATTGGCGGCTAAGACCATAGGCCAGTTCATTTGTGAGGTAGGAAATTGCCAAAGTTGATTGCCGCTGGCTACATCGAACAGGTAGAAATTGCCCGGTGATTCTTTGGGCGGGTCACTGGGTTTTCCATCCGTTGCCGTCACGTAGCAGGCATTTAGATCCAGACTAACACCGGGATTCGCTGCGTAGTCCAATTCTGTATCCCATAACAGTTCGGGTTGGTCACTTTCCTCCGTCCATTCAGTCTGCAGTAAATACAAATAGCCGCCATTTACCGAATCATAGAGGTTTGCACCACAGGCAACGATCAATTGCCCTTTGGAATTTAAGGTCAAATCAAATGCGTAAGCTACGCTCAGATTGGGTTTGTCGGGCATGTACGTCCAAAGTGGCTGGGCGTCTGCAGATGCTTTGTATACAACGCAGCTACCATCATGCAAGGATGCGCCAAATGCTTCCCCGGCCGCAGTGACAGCCACGCGCATTGGTCCCGCAGCGTCCAGGGGATATTTTTGAACCAGGGATAAATACTCATCTGCGACTGCAAAATTAAATACTGCACCTTGCGTACTGCTGCCATCATCCGAATAGAGCATGGCCGACACTATTGCGGTTTGTCCATTTTCAGATATTACAGCGCTGTTCAGGTAATAAGGAGATAAGTCCTGCTGACTAACCAGTTCAAAGGCAGCACCAACGGCGTTAAGTTTATAAAGTTGAACTGAATTAGCAAACACCACCAACAGGCTATCTCCACTGGCTGACAAGGAGACCTGATTGACTCTTGCGGGTAAAGTCGTATCGAGTAATTTGGTACCACAGGCAGCGTTAAACGCCGTCAGAAAGCCACTATCTTTGGCCGTTTCTCCACCAGCTGCCGAATAAGCACCATTTGCACTTATCGCCACCCAGAAAACACCTTGTTGTGCATCAGGTGGTGTCACAGTTTGTTGCCACAGACGTTGTCCATCACCTGAATAACACTGCACACTAAACTGGCCATCCCCATATTCACTGGATGTGCCAAAAAAACAGCGCTGCCCGTCCCCGCTGATAGCCACTGAATTTACTTGAAGGGTACTGGATGTAGATGTATGCCAAAGGGGCCCAAAAGAGCGAGAAATATCCATATAAGCGCCAAATAGTGAGATGAATGTCATCTCAGTCTAGCCCTCATAATATTTTGGGGCAACCCACGAACAAGTTTAAGATTGGGGATGTTTTACTGATGCCTTCCGTGGCTCGAAAACAGTTAGTACTTAGACATCATTGAAAGAATTACGCTGAAAAATACTCAGCCCAAACCGCTTTGATTGGGCCAAACTAGTTTTTAGCCCTGCACAGCGATTGGGCTTCTAAGCAATAGGGATCAATTTTCCGCCTGCATTCCAGCCAACACATAAACCAAGGGTGCATTCCAGTTGATAGCAATTTCGTTTGTGGAGTAGCTGCACCAATCATCCACATATGACGTTGCAGGTAAACCAGATGGGTAGCTACACCCGTCTTGTTGTCCATTTTGCGCGCCACCCGCTACAAAACCAGGAACAGGCTCAGTAATTTCATCAGCTCTGGACTGCCTGTGGTGGATATCCATAGGTGATTTTGTTCCAAAGCCGGTAACGTAAGAATAATCTGTCGGGTTGCGTCCCAGCACATAGTCCAGTAATCCATTGGCAGCATGTTTAAAATCCGTGTTTTCAGTCAGTCGGAAGGCTTGCAATAAAATGAGTGCCTTATTCAATGCGACGGAATTACTACCCCACACAAAATCATTGTTCTGCATTGCTACCTGGTAAGCTGATTCCTGATCCATGGCAACAATACCGGAAGCCAGATCAAGTAAACGATTTTGGTATTGAGATAGCTGTTCGTCAGACAATAATCCTTTGTTGTTTGTTAGCAGTGAAATATAGCCAAGTGAGGAAGTATCAGGCCAGCCCGGTACTGTTGGTTGTATATCAAGCTGATTAAATCGTTGCAGATATTCTTCTTTTTCCGTCATAAGATAGAGTTCAGCGGCAGCCCATGCGAATTCATCGTTGAAATTCGTGTCGCCATATTGACCTGTGGACACATCATCAGGTTGAACATAAGGCACATTTTCATTTTCTTGCGCCCATTCCCAGGCGAGCTCTGCCTGACGAGCGTATTCTTGTGCCAGTTCTGGAAAATACGGAGAGTAGACTCTGCTAGCCACTGCCATTACAGCGCTAAAATTCAAAGTTGCAGCTGTACTTTTTTGCACTACATAGCGTTGCGCGTTGGCCTCGTGAGGCATCAACTCGCCGGAGAAATTTAACGTGGTAAGTTTATGATAAACCCCGCCATCATTGGGGTCCTGCATTGCCTGCATCCAGTCCAGATTCCACTTCACTTCATTCAGAATATCGGGGATAGCGTCGTTTGATTCAGGAATGCCAATATCCCGTTGTTGATAAAACGCTGAGTGATGAAGGTAGGAAATCATCAAGGTGTAAGTAGAAATACCCGAATTAACTATGTATTTGTTGTAATCGCCGGCGTCATACCAACCTTTTGGTGCGGATACCTGAAAACCGGCTGGTCGCTCGGTTGAACTCGCTGACGCATGAACAAGAACCTGTTCATCAGGATGACCCATTGGTCTGGACCACTTATCTGCATATTCCGCTTCTAGCGCCGCAGTGGCGCGATTAAAATAGTAAGATTTCAATGCCGCATCGTGCACATCACCTAAGGCATTATCATCAATCACAAATTCTGCAGATAAGTCGCTACCCATTATGTCTAACCGATAGCTACCTTCAGATGTCACTTGACTAAAATCTGCCTGGCTTACTTGTTCCTGGGAAGGTGCCCAGACAGCATGGCTACTTAAAGAACCCGCCATAACCTGACTATTGTCCATCGTATTAACAACAATAAATTCCCGCTCTCCTTCACCAGGAATTATGGCCACTTTTTTCGCATTTGGTAAAAAACCCACCTGATTCAATTTGATCAAACCTTCTTGAACTGGTGGATCAGGTGTGACAGGCGCAGGCGGCGGCTCAGGTTGAGTGGGTGCTGCCGTATTCAGAGCAGAGCCACTGCCACCACAGCCATTTAAAACCAACAAAACCGGCGTCAATATAAAGACTTGTATGCGCATAACAAAACCCAATGTAAACGTTTTCATTAGAGAATAAATCAAACCAGCATGGTTAACAACTTCCAATCCTTATCTAAATTGGTTCTGAGCTTATTAAATGTGGGAAACTAGTAGACGAGTTGTCTGGATATTGTTCTGACTATATCTATAACCTGCAATTCAGATTGTGTGGATGAACAGTACGCAACAGAATTAGGTTTACCACTTAGTGGGGCTTTGTACTCCGGGTTTGACAAGAGTGTATTTTTACCGTTCATTTGGACCCAAACAAGTCCATTTCGTTTTGGCTTACTCCCTCTTAATCCTATATATTTAATTCGCTTAAGGTTATTAGCTCGATTGACAGGTGAAATACTAAGACGGATATCAAACATGAACAAATTACATTCAGTTATTGGTGATTACAATCAATTTTTTGACCGTCAAGTAGATAGATTATCTAAACTTGATATAGATATAAAAGGGTGTGAAATTAGTCACTTTGCTTACCGAACAGCAACGTATAAAGAGTATCTGGCAAAGCGCGACGAAATAGAAAGTCATTGCAAATCAAATATAGAGAATGTTTGGAATGGCCGCCCTATATCAATAATGCAACTGAAGTCTCCCAGAGCCCTCAGCAATGGTCATACGTTAAATACGATTGAATTGATTGGCCCCGTTCACCGGCGCGTCTATCCTATGGGGCTCGAACATGTCGGAGTTGTAATCGGAAAAACAGTTGATGATTTTTCAGTAAAACATCGTTCAAAGTTAACCGGGCAACAGTTTCAAAGCAAAGAATGTGAGCCTTACTACGTCACTTTCTTTGAAGATTTTTCAACGGTAAAATTTTATGACCAATCATTAACGCGAATATGCGAGCAGCAACATGGTAGAAGTTACACTGGGTTCTCGCATGTTGAAGGTTGGATTGACAACACGGAGCAGATTCGATAGCAAGGCTGGGAGATCAGTGTGGGTAAAGTAGTGTTGATCTTACTGCCAAATAGTATCGCTTTACCCTTTAGCCACCTAGTACATTTGAAACCCAATTTTCGCGCTTACTGTTGCAGCCAGTGAGGTGGCATTGTCTTTTTCACATCTCGCCACTCTTCTATCCGAGCTAACCAATCAGCAAGATTTGGAAAATCAGATAAATCGGTTTGATAGCCCAAGTCAGTCATTAATGACGGTTTCGTTTCCAACGCTCTTTTCAGCATGCGAACTTCAGGAAAACAGACGGCATCTGCAGCGCAGGGAATGTCTTCACCAAAAAAGTCATGTCCACCTAGAGAGATGTCTAACGTTTTCAATTCAGCTCGTTGGATAACAGCAGCTTGTTCCAACACTTCGGTTTTGTTTTCAACGCCTTGAAAAAAGATGGGTAGTAAAAGCCCTTTATTGGCGTTTCGTAGATGCTCGCTGGCTTCCATCGTTACCTGCCAAATATGGGCTGCCTGTTCCGCGGAACGGCCAAATAGTGGTTTTCCAGGGTAGGCTCTATCTAGCCAGGCGAGAATGGCGATGGAGTCACGAATAATCGCGCTTCTGGTCACTAACGTGGGCACGGTTCCTCGTGGGTTAAGTTCTAGGTAGTTATCAGACTTATTTTCTTGCTCAGAAAAGTTAAGGTAATGCACTTCGTAGGGAAGTTGTTTAAACGTTAATCCTAAAAGCACTCGCCATGCGCTCGGGGCACCACTGATAGCATAAAGTTTTATAGACACATTAAGTCTCCATTTTTTGCAGTTGATAATAGATTAGACATGCAATAGTATCTTTATACAAGAAGGCAGAAAAATACTACATAGTATTATTTTGATACCTAACAAGAAAATTGATAAAGGTTAGCGATATGCCAACACAGAAAGAAATGGCCTCCTGCGATGGCTTTGATAAAGTCATCTCAATGATTGGCGGAAAATGGAAACTATGGATTCTGAGGATCCTAATATTTGGTGGTACTAAACGATTCAATGAATTGCGGCGCGAAATTACCGGGATAACCCAAACCATGTTGACTAGTCAACTTCGTGCTTTAGAAAAGGACGGTTTGGTAACGCGAGAAATCTTCGCTGAAGTGCCACCACGGGTTGAGTATAGTGCTACACCAAAGGCAGAGGCATTAAGCAAATTTTTTAACGAGATGCATAAATGGGCTGTATCAAATGTCGACAACTAAGGCGTAAAAAACAGCTTTTATCTGGCTCTTCCGTTTGCTAATAATTTCCAGTTTTAGTCATTGTTTTATATCAAGCCGAATACGGATTGGATTCACTACTTAAAACCATAGATAGATATAGAAGAGAACAACGTTTCATTTAAACAGACAATAATTTGAGATGCTCATATGCAAGTATAGAGAAATGACTATCGTTTGATTGCGCTGACAATATGAAGAGTAGATAGAATAGTCTAGAAATCAAATCGCAATGCCATCGCTGCTGATGTGTAGTCTGGTAACTGGCTGTAGGTTGCAGAAGGATCGGATGAAGGTTTTACATATATGGCGCTTAGCTCAATTTTTAGATCTTCATGTAGTTTTAGTAGTGACGTTGCGTAGGTAACCTCTGCAACATGCTCATTATTATCCAAATCATAAATTCCTCTTAGCTCAATGGAGGTGCGGTCAAAGTCACCGGCCTGCCAATAAAGGCGCATAATCAAATCGTCACTAAAAGCCCTGGAAAATGTATCACTTTCTGCCCGGCTAACACCGGATTCATTTGCATATTCCAGTGTCAGGGTCAGTTGATCTTGTTTTTTCAACATGTTGTAACTATCCCAGTCAAACCCTATAACCTGTGCCCGATATGCATTGGGGATAGCTGTAGGAGTATTGTCAAAGGCATAGGGATTATTTTGCACAACTTCCAATTTAAAAGTGAATCTAGCAAGGTTGCTGCTGTTGGGAACAGCGCGAACACCCGCTCCGATAATACGTTTGCCGTAGTAAATGGGCGCCGACGTCGCTGAATTTAAAGGTCGAATTAAGGGATATTTATCAGCACCTTTGCTGGCAATAAGTTGTATGTCAGCATTAAATAAAGTCGTATTCAGTGTGCTTTGATAGCGTAATGCATAAAAATACGCTTCGTTGCTATCTGGCTCGAATTCTTGTTTTTCTTCAAAAGACACTGCTTCACTGCCCAGACCCAATCGCTGCTTATCAGGAGCAAAGCGTGCTCTTTGAAACCAAGGGAGAAAATAAAACGAGAGTGTAGGTTCTCCCAACAAATCGTTGCCTTTGAATAACCAGCGTGCACGTACACCAGCTTCACCGAGTCGTGTGGTATCCAATAGTTGTGTACTCAGGTCACGACGATTTAACACATCAACGGGGTTAAAGGTATCGGTAATCCCCCAGTTTTCAACAAATTGACCAACTCGAAGGTCCCAGTTTTCTTGTACATAAGTGATGTACATTTCAAATAACTCAAGCCGTTGAAATTTACTGTCGGCCAAATCAAAGAATAATCTGGGTCGCAAATAACCTGTAATGTTACTAGTAAAAGTGGCATCAATTTCTATTTCAGTCGTAGATAAGAGCTGCTCATCATTGGCAAAGCTGTTTCGGTCTTTAAGATAAACACGAGGGGCCAATTCGGTGTAGCCAGAAAACCCATCAATTAACAGCCAGGTTGAGTTACTGGAATCCTCTTCGGTAACATCGCTCCATAGCTCTTCTAATCCAGCGTTTGAGTCTTGGGCACTCGCCTGAGCAAACCATAGCAGGACTAGCAAAACGAATAGCAGGCCAAGTGATTTTAACATCAATGGCAATTCCTATTTAGTCAAGGCGCGCTTGGTAAAAAATGCTTCCGTTAAATTATCTCTGATTTTACCGGTCCTTTTACTCCTGTACTGAGATAAATCGACCAGATAATCACTAAACGCCAATACCGTTTTTTTGCCGGTCTGATGGTTGTGCATTTCCACATTGAGTGAACGCCAGTAGTTATTATGGAATGACAGCCATTGACTGGATGTTTTCGTTTTTAGATGTATTCCTGATTTATCAAAATATTCAACTTTAGTTTGGTACCAGTGTTCCTTTGACAAATAAAGTGTCAGGCGAGAATAAGCAGTATCTCGATACGTGGGCCAACCAGTAATCTTAAAGACGGTCACCATCTGGCCATCAATCTCTAACTGCGATTCTTCTATGTATTCCCATTCGTATTCATTGGGGTCTAAATCATTCAGGTCTTCATAAGTGAACTCTGAACCTTGGAAGCTGGCGGTATTATTTGCGCCTGATATACGGCGTACTTTCTTTGTTGAAGGCAGGTAAAGCCAGTTATCGTCTGAGCTACCTGAATTCTCATAATTCAATGCAGAAACGCCTTTAATATCGGCTGGAGAGGTGAATTTAATGATGGATTTATCGCCTTTACCAAATCGTTCTAAACCAACCCGTCTAAACGAGCGGAGCACTGATTGCCCTTGTTGGTCATACAGGTACATCTTTCCCGCAACGACTTCATCTTTCCAGCCATGCAGGACTTTATCGGAATATTCAACCAATTGTTTGCCATACAGGGCTGCATTTTCGGTGTTGAATTTTGGATGCGATTCACTTGCAATAATAGGGCTTGAAAATAAAAGTGCCGCAGTAATACCGAGCGTGTAGGTGAGTAATTTTGTGTTTTTCATTGCAGTCTCCAAATTAGCGACTAGCTAAGTGTGAAATGTTGTCATCGGTTATCGAGCCAGAAATGGATTGAATTGCATCATTCGATTTCATATTCATGGTGGCCAATACCGCTGGCGTGACAATAAAATCAGCGAGCCAAGCTAAGGCAATCATGGAAACCGCTAATATGCCCATTAAATAATTCGGTGAAAACGAACTTAGCAACATCGTGCTAAAGCCAACGATTAATACAATCGTTGTTAGTGTTAAGGCATCACCGCACTCAAGTATTGTTTCAGCAATAGCGTGATCGACTGTTTTCCCTGAGTTAATAGCGCGACTGTATTTAGTGAAGAAGTGGATGGTGTCATCCACACAGACGCCTAGAGCAACGACAGCAACGGCGATAGCGGGGCCATCAATCATGATGCCAAGCCAACCAAAGAACCCCAGTGGAATGGCAATAGGCAGCACGTTTGGCAAGATGCTGACTAAGCCCAGCTTCCAGGAACGGAAAAAGAGGCTGATAACAATCAATATAACAATGAGTGCAACAACAATAGATTTAGAAAAGCTTTCAGCGACAATAACCCCCGTACGATCCATCAATGTTTTCTTTCCTGAAATTGTTAAATCAGCGATCGCTTCAGGGGAGTTAGAAGTAACAATAAGATCTGGAAACTCATGTTCTGCAATGCTTCGGATTTTAGCAATAGCCGCTAGCTTTTCTTGTGTGGTACAAAGCAACCCTCGACCCTGCATCCTGAAATGCCGGCGGTCAATACTGAGCTGAGTAGAAAGCGTTTCACCAGGACGTGCGCCGTTTTCATACTGGAGGTAATACTGTGACGCTAAGGTAGATGCCGTTTGCGGTGGGGTGTAGCTGTATTCTTCAGTTATCTCATCAAAATCAAGTGAGGGTTGTCGCAGGGACACAGCCACATCACTATTGTTCACCGCACGATAGAATGCTGGATTTTCATTGTTTTGCACCTGATGCATTTTCTTCAAAATATCGAGTGGAGAGGTTAAATCCGTAATAATTGATAGCGCTGAGTCAGGTTTTGCCATTTCTTCACGTAAACGGTATTCAAACGCTTCTACTTGCTGAAGAAATTCCGGCGATACGCCAATGCGGGCTTGGGTCCAGTCCTGATAACGCTGCTGAAGTGTTCTTAACTGGCTAAGTTCTGAAGTTGTGGGCGGGGAAATATCTGTGATGCTCAAAGAGGCAGCTGTTTTTCTTGTATTCAATTCATCCAGTATGTCTAACTCTTGCTGGGTCAACTCCTGAATATTATCTCCAACGACGCTGTTGAAAATAATTTCCAGATCACCTGTCCCACCTAAATTCTCTTCAATCCAGATTAAATCGAGGATAACTGGATTATTGGCTGAAAACATTTTTCGCTGGTCGGCATCGATCTGAACAAAAAATAATCCCATACAGGAAATCACTGTAATTATACTGGCGTAAATAACGGTCTTGATTCGATGACGAATGACAAATGGTGCCCACTTCGTAGCAAGATATCGGGAAATAATGCCCGTTTTACTAACGTTTTTTCTGGCTTTGTTGGGGAAGAATGACAATAGCAAGGGAACAACTGTCATGGTTAACAAATAGGCGATTGCGGTACCAGTCGCCATGCTCCAAGCGAGTTGCTTAACGGGGGCCAAATCATTTAACACCAGTGAATAAAAACCGATGGCCGTGGTGAGTGTAGTAAGTAACACGGGAGCTGCGTTTTTTCTGATGACCTCCATGATTAGCTCAGCTTTACTCTGAAATTTTCCTCGCATCAACAACCAAGCTGCCACCAAATGAATCGAGTCAGCAACGCCAATGGCTGTCATCATGTTGGGGATCATCGCAGTTAGGTTATTAAACAAGGTGCCCGTCGCAAAAATTGTTCCCACTGTACCCAAGATGGATGCGATTACGACTACCAGAGGAATAAGTACTCCAGCAAAACTACGGGTCAAAATGACCAATAAGACAGCAATTACCACAAACATGAGCGGCAAGTATTTCGAGTCTGCAGAACCGACTACTTCAAAGTTTCGCTCCAATACCGGAACACCGCCTAGCTTAAACTGATAAGAACTTAACGCAGACGGAGAGAAGTTGTCCGGCGCGTTAATTGGATTATTCGCATCGGCAACATCAATATAACTCCCCTCTTCAGATTGATGGTAAACGTGATATTTTTTGACCTGTAGTCCATTGAGATCCTGAATAAAATTCTTTGTAGGGTCTAACAATGAACGCTCAAGTTTGCTTTTTTTATCGCTACTGGGCAGTGCAGCCACGCTCTGCTCCAGCTTACGAAAGGCATTTGTCTTGACTGAAAGTCCACTTTCAATATTGAGAAAGTGCTCTACTCCTCTCAAAGCTGCCCGTTGATACTGAACAGCATATAGTTTTTTTATAAGTTCAGTATGTTCGCTCTCAATATTTGGTCGAGTAATCTGTATTTGAATAGCTGTTGCAGTCGCCTCTCGATTGACAATCGCATCTAGCAGTAAAGGCTCTCCTTGAAATTGCTTGAAGTCGGCATCTTGACCTAGATAATCACGTACCCGTTGTTCACCTATTTTCTTAGCAGTTTGGCTTGCACCTAATACTGCTACCATTCGCTCAACAATATCTTCTTCACTGAGATCCGTGGCCGGGTTTTCCACTAAATCGCTTATGATTAGCCCACGCTCTGCTGCAATACCATCATTAATTTCACCCCAGCGAATCCAGGGGCTATATGTCAGGCTACGTACGTGCCTGACACCAGGAACTGTTAAAAAGTTTTTTGTTAGCCGTTGAATCGTTGCCAGCGAATCCTGGCTAAAAACACCCATAGGATCACGGGTATTTTCAAAGGTCACTAAAATAGTGTCTTCGGCTATAAAACGCTCTTCAATGTCAAAGTAAGCCTTAACAGTGGCATCCCCTGTGTCGAACCAGACATTTAAACTTGGATCAAAAACCTGCGGAGCGATTTGACCTGATCCATGGGAAATATCACTGATTGACAAAACGGACTGAGTAATGCGGCTAATATTCCCCATACCGGACATAAAGGTGACGGTGACACTTGCCAGAACGACCGTGGCAGCCAACCAGCGCCATTGATAAAGCAGTTTTGCAAACCTGTAGCCAGTTGAATTTTTGATATTAGATTCGGTTGATTTCATTGTTAAATTTGCTCATCGTTAAAAATAATCCGAACTGATATATAGTCAGTATTATTAGGTTATTATGAAACGTTAGGATTATTTAACAAGTAGGCAGGAATTATGTACATAGTATCATTTTAATACTATTGATGAGTGTGGAAGGCTGAGGATTACTTGATTCGGCTAGACAATGACTACAAATTTTGGTTTGCCCGTGTTGAAATTGAAAATAGCAGACTGAAGTCAAATGACGTTTGAATGAATAGTGGACTAATTAATTTTCGAGTCTACCCACTTTTTTCTCAGAATGCTGGGAGGTTGCGTAAACCAGAACTTAAACCACTTTTGGAAAGCACTCGTGTCGGTAAAACCAAGCGAATAGGCTACTTGGGTTATCGTGCTACCACCTTGAAATTGGGACTGCGCCAGTTGCATGCGCACCTCTTTTAAAATCTCTGAATAATTGGTGCCATTTTCCTTTAATCTTCGATAGAGCGACGAACGACTCATATTCAACTTTACGCTCAATTCATCAATGGTCATAATGACGGGCAATGCGGAGAGGATTTCCTGTTTCACTCTTGAAACAATCTGAAACTGTGAATAGTAGTTATTCATCAGACCATCATGATTGTTGAGCAATAACTTAAATAAATACGGATCTGAATTGACGTTTTTATGTGTGAGAATTTCGCTTGCAAACGTGAGGGAGTTTTCACCTGAGTTGAACTGACAACGATCACCAAATATCGGTAAATATTGCATGTGGTATGTCGGGCGCGGAAAACTAAAACTCGACCTCAACGGATAAATGGTTTGCCCTGTCAATGTTCTTATCCAGGCTATCAACATCGACATGTTGCGTTCAACAAATGCGTCTGGGTAATTCATCGTTTTGTCTATTTGATAGCGTAAAGAAAAAACGTTGCTGTCCTCTTCGTTATCGCAAATGATCCAGTTGTCGCTTGGGTTAACCCATTTATTTCTGGAAACAAAAAGCTCTAAGGCCTGGGCAACAGATTTACTGTGTAAGATCAGTTTGGCTAACGGGCCCCTATGCTCTGATTTTATATTCATACTTATGAATAATCCTATATCAGGGCGCCTCAAAGTATTGACGACATGATCCCAAACCATAACTAGCTCAAATTCAGGAACTCGTTCGTTAGCCAAAGCGCTGAAATTCAGTGCATCGGCACCAAGTTGATGAAAGCTGAGTTGTAGACTTTCCAGTTCTTCTCTGCTGGCTAAGTCTTCAGAAATGATGACATCAGTTAGCTCTTTTACTGATAATGCAGGAACAGATCTTATTGGTGCTATCACTATTTCCTCCAGCGAAGTAATCAACGACTCATTAGTGGGAGCTCTATGCGGCTAGGGAATTCCCTATTGTGGTGTAGCTTAATCTTTGCTCTTATAGCATCTTCTTTAGTTTCAAATCCCAGTCTTCCACCAGAGTTATAGTTTTTCTGGGCAGAAGGATCATTGTAAGGGCCTACTGTGAATCGCAACCTGCTCCCTTCGGGTAAAGTCCAGGCATTCCACAGAAAGTTGTTAAAATTAAACTCTTCTACTTTCCCTTTTTCGAGCATCTGTGCCTTAGACCCATTACGGAATCTCCCTCGCACAACGTCACCGCCCAGATATAGGGCGTCACCATCTGGAAATATAGCATAGACAGTCACAAAAATGTCTACATCAGGCGTATCCACCTCCAGGTATAAAGTTGATTTTATTTGGCCTGCCAGGGTTAATTGTTCCTTAAAGGTCGTAGAATGGAATACCAGGGTTTCAGGCAAAAAGGCTGGGTATTGAGTCAGTAAATGTCCATCACGTATTTTGTTCCAATTTGAATCGGTTATCTCTAAAATCCGAGTATCAAGTGGATCGCTGAAAAAATCATGAGTAATAGCTGAATCATCTGGAGTCCCAATTAACTTGCCTGAATTAAAAACGTCATAAGCTTCATCGCTGTTAGCCGATAGGTAAAAGCTCACTGTCTTATCTGATATAGATTCTAAAGAACTTGCATAAAACCATTTGTCTTCTCCTCCAACATAAAAAGCGACTTTGTCCATTAAAAAATCTGGCTTGGGAGCCTTGCCTAAAATCCAGTTAAACCAATCAATATTTAATTTATCCATATCAATGACTGCATCAAGGCCAAAACTTACTTGCTCAGACAATTTACTTCTTGGTCTGCGAGTTCCACCGTGATCCCACGGCCCTATGACCAGAAAATGTGTATGATCTTTGTTAGCTTGTTTATGCTCATTATAGTAACGCAGGGAACCTGGTTGATCGCCGTCATAAAATCCCGTGATTGTCATGATTGGCATATCCATTTTGGCATAGTCCAGACCAGTCCAACGATTGCTGTACCACCATTCTGGCTCAGATAAGCTGCGGACCCATTTTTGAAAATGTTCGCTGGGAGCACCTACAAAAACATCGTATTCATTCATTGGAATGTGTTCTAAAAACGATTGAGTTTCTTTATCTTTCCAGTAATCCGAATCAGTAAAAAAGTTTAAGTTAGATCCAGCGCCAGACACGAACCCGAACCAACCTGCAACATATTTCTGCATCCTATGGCCGTCAACAATTGGAAAGTCGTGTCCCGGGTAAACAGACGCAGTAGGTATCATGGTAAGTATTTCCTCGGGGCAAGATCGAGCTGCCATCCACTGCGCCATGCCTCGATACGAACCTCCCCGCATCATCACCGTGCCATCAGACCACTTTTGTTTTTTCACCCATTTGATTGCATTGCAAATAGTAGGACCGTGATCAGAAAAGGGCGAAAATGTGCCATCAGAAGCCCCACGACCTTCGAGATCAATACTCACAAAAGCATAACCGTTCTCAGCATATAGTAGACCTCTGCTATGGGACTCATTTGATACGTAGGGAGTTGATACTAGTACGGTGGGGAAAGTTCTCCCTTTGATGCTTGGTTTCCAAATTGTCGCCCCTGCAGAAGTATTCTCATTGAGGGGAATTTTTGAATTTAACGTAATCTGTACGTTATTTTGATTGACCCTGCCCTGAGCGTAACTCCTAATGAAAAATAAACTTAAAGCAACACAAAAAATAATCAGAAAATAGATTTTAGACTTCATCAGGGACGGTACTCCGAGGTTTTTGAGGTTAGGCTGAATTGACTCAACCTATAAGCCTATTGCTTCACATATTACAAATAAACTCTAACAAGCGACATTGAGTCCAAATAACCATTAATTGAAACGATATAACATATCCCCAGTAGTGTTGATTGCTTACATTTAACTGCTGATAAAAAAGAGGTATGTATGAATAAGACCAGGAGAAACTTCATGGTAGGGTTGGCTGCCGTTGCGTCTGGCGTTGCAACTGAAACCATAGCGTACCAAGGTAAAAAAACTGGCGGCGGGAAGTCGAGAAACGCTAACAACAGTGAAGGTCAGAGGAAGGTTATATTGGAAAAAAGCATGTTGAAGCTCAAGCATGATATAGCTTTTCCCTCTCACCACCAAGATTCTTCTTATATACAGAAGCTTGCCAACATACGAAAATTCATGCATGTCGAAGGCCTCAAAGAAGAACAATATTGTCGAGGCGAAGCAGTCACGCGATTGGAAAACAAGATAGCTAATTTGTTTGACAGAGAAGCGGCGCTTTGGTGTCCAACCGGCACATTGGCTCAATCAATTGCTATTCGAATTTATGGTGAAAAAACGGGTCGCAATAAACTTCAGATGCATCCTAGTTGTCACATTCTTATCCATGAGAATAGAGGGTTTGAACACGCTCATGGTTTTACTGAAATAGTCGCAGGTAAATGGCGTGAAACATTGCGAGCTGACCAGGTAGACCCTTCTGCGGCATGTATGGTCGTGGAAATGGGGCAACGACACAGCGGGGGCTTGTTACCTGATTGGGACGATTTACAAGCTCTCAAGCAAAGAGCAAAAGAACTAAAAGTGCCTTTGCATATGGATGGTGCAAGAATATGGTCAACACGCCAGCATTACAATAACCGTTCGCTTGCAGAGATTTCAGATGGTTTCTCATCAGTTTACGTATCATTTTATAAAGATATCGGCGCAATAGGCGGCGCGGCGCTCATTGGCGATGCTGAATTTATTAGGGAAGCAAAAGCTTGGCGAGAAAGGCTTGGCGGGTTAGTGTCAGAACATTGGCCGCAAGTATGCGATACCCTAAGATTGTTGGATAAAAAGTTGGAACAGGTTGAAAACAATGTCCGTTTAGCCAAAAATTACGCGCAATACGTATCAGAATTCACTGATCTGGAGGTGTTTCCCAAGGTACCGCAAGTGAATTTATTTCATGTTTTATTGCCTTATCCGCCAGATCAAGCAAAGCAAGCGCATTTGTATGCAGCCCAAGAGACAGGCATATGGTTGACCAATGCTTTCTGGAACTATGAAGATCCCAATGAGTGTGCCATGGAAATAGCAATCAACGAAACTGCTGCACTTGTTCCTGAAAATGAACTCACTAATGCGCTGGCTGTCTTTTTTAAACACTTAGGTAAAATAACAGCCAAAGTTTAACTTTTTTTAACCGGATTATTTACAGCAATTTTGCGGAAAAACCGTGAGACCATTCGTTGCGGGGCAGTCATCATTGCCCCTTTTTCAAGAGGTTCGTTGACGATTAGACAGAGTTACCAGATGAGAAGAAACGTGATAACTAAATCGGAGTAGATAACGTCTTATTGATTATCTTCCACTCATTGGCAACTTTAAGTAAATTAAAATAGTCCGTGCTTACGGAACCGTCTCCACCATTGGTTATATCTATGCGCGCAATAGCCGCATGACCCGAAACGTCAATGATCATAACAGAGCTCGTACGTGGCTTCTGGTCGGCGGGAATTTGAGATACACGTTCCCACCAAAAATCCTGAGTCAGTGCCCGCAACGCGCCTTTACGACTGACCGACATTAGGTACGCTTTAGGGTGAAAAGATTTTTGTATAGCCTCCCGGTATTTGTTATCGGTCACAGTGAGGTAAGTCTCCAACACCTCTAATACAGCGCGCCGTTCAGTAGCCGGGCCACCTCCAGTTATGTTTGAAAGCTCGCTAGCAGATGCGAGTCCGGTAAAGAGTATAGAAACAATTATGGCTGCTCTGTAGAATTTCATGAATAATAACCTCAAAGCTAGTTGGATTTTTTGTATGCCTTCATTGCTGAGAACACACAAAAAGATTAAAACGGATTGATTACATGTAGCTACTGGTAATCAAACTTCAAATATCTCTTTAAATTTTTCATCAAAAGTGTCAGTTTGCCCCAGGCCAATACAACATTCACAGAGGTTAAGAAAGCTGCAATTTAGGGCGCCGCTAATCAATGCATTCACGCTCTAAACAATGTAATTAAAATAGTTGTCTACTTTGACTCAAAACTCAACCAGCCTTTGTTCCCAAATGCTCAGTCAATAGTTTCCATTTTGAGCCTTCCTTTATCAAAACAGATGTTCCAATTCCACTTCCAGATGCAGATTTTCCTTCAACTATCCCTGTCCATCCGAACTCGAACAAATAGACCGCACATTCTTCATCTTTTAATAGCCATTTAATATTTCTCATCGCATATTTTTCATTTTTGATAAGTGCAAAATTTTTCTCAAAGGCTTCTCTCACTTTCTCTTTGCCTATATGCACACTGCCATTAGAAAAAGTAACACTCACATCTTCAGTGACCAAGGGTTCAACTAATTCCCAATCTTGTGTTCCTAACGCCGTTTCGTAGCTTTTTATAAATTCTTCTGGATCCATGTCTTCTCCCTTGTTTTTGCTTTTAATACCGTTCAGGCCTGCCAACTTGGCCGCTCCCGCATAGTTTTCTCCCAGCGACGAACGTTAAGGCAATCATCTGGCGAGCTTAAATCAAAAATATCCGTAATCGCCAGGACGGTCATACCTTGCACATCAGCAAAAGAAAATGATTTCCCCGCAATAAATGGTCTACCGTCTGCCATTTCCCGATCCAGCCAGCGCCATTTATCGGGTATTGATTTACGTTGTGACTCGGCAAAAGCAGGTATCTGCTCTAAAACGTCAGCAAATAAGGGAATTTGGTGCCGCACCATTAAACCTACAGTTAAAAAAAGTTGCGAATAAATTCGCCATGACCACATGTCGATACAACCTGCTTCCTCAGCAGCAGTTCCCATTAAAGGATTCTCAGGATAACGTGCCTCAAGATAATTACAGATGGCATTACTCTCGGTAATGATTTGGCCATTATCTAATTCCAAGGCAGGTACCTCACCAAGTGAGTTAATCCTGAGGAATTTTTCGGAACGAGTATCGCTACCGAGCTCAATCTCTTCGCGAGGAACATTAATTCCTTTCTCTGCAATATAAATCCGTACGCGTTTTGCATTACCTGATTTGGCGTCATAGAGTTTCACAATGTCCTCCTATTGGCGTATTTTTTGTAATCATAACGTCCTTTTGATTAATCCTGCTCTGGGCGCAGCCCTTATTGAAAAATAGATTGCAAACTTCATCAGGGGCGGCACTCCGCGGATTTTGAGGTTATGCGGAATTAACTCACCCTACGAGCATATTGCTTCACATATTACAAATAAACACCAGTAAGTAATGTTGAATCCAAATAGCCAAAAATTGAAACGATATAACGTATTTCCACGAATATTGATTGCTTACATTTGACTGCTGATAAAAAGAGGTTTGTCTGAATAAGACAAAAAGAAGCTTCATGGCAGGATTGACTGCCATCGCATCGGGTGTCGCAAATTAATCCAAAGCGTACCAAAGTAAAAAGCAGGTACCTCAATAATTGAGTTAATTTTGAGGAATGCTTCGGAATGATTATCGCAGCCCTGCTCTAGCACTTCGCGAGAGATATTATTTCCATGTTCCACAGATAAAAATCTGTACTCGTTTTACAATGCCTGCCTGCGCGTTGTGACGTTTCACTTTGCCCTCTTTTTATGACATTTTTTCACTATCGTAATTTTAAAAACTAACTACCCAACTGGCCGCATGCCTTTTCCCGTTACTAAAAACGAGCGGTCCGTTGTAGGTTCGTCTTTGCTGAGCAGTTCAACAATAGACTGGCTTATTTTTTTTGGTGTCAGAGGCTCTTCCCACTGGCGCATGAACTCATCCAGCGATTTTCCACTGGCGGTGGCATAAGCTTGCCCTGCAGCGACACCGAGTTCAGTTTCAGCAATAAGTTGCTTAGGGATAATTGAGTAAATGTTCAAGTCCAGTCTACGCAACTCAGCTTCACGTTGAGCATATTCAGTTAAAAAGTGCTGCATGCGTTTGGCACCTGCATATCCTCCTGACAATCTTGAACCTGATAATCCGGCCCCGCTTGAAAAGCTCACAATAGAGCTGCCCGGCGGCATAGGGAGATTAATCGCCGCGGACAAAAGCCCGTGTGCAATCTTTGTATCAACATTCCAGGCACCGCTGAACTCTTCCCAACTTTGCTCAAAGAAGGGTGACATGGGCTGGGCGTGTCCGGCTGTAATCACTAACAAGTCAGGCCGATGTTCTGAGAGTAAACGCAATGCCGAACCTTCCTTTGCGGCATTTTCAGAAACTATGGTAATGTTTGCGTCAATTGATTTAAGTGCTTCCAGATTAGACAATCCACGGGCAACCACAGTAGTATCAACGCCAAGTTCAGCCAAACGCAGCGCAATTTCTTTTCCAGAGCCGGAGCTGCCACCGACGACTAATGCCTTTTTATATCGAATCTTCATGGCTGATTCGACTCAGTATGTGGTGTGCCAACACCGGTATCAAGATAGGCTTTGAGACTTGCTACAAAAAACATATCCCAACCTGCTTCGCAGACCTCATAGCAATGAAGCTCTGGGGTCAGGCCATTATGGACAAAGTGAATGTTCGTTCTATCTCCATCAGGTTCGATATTCCAAATCATGGTTGTACCTAGCCATTCAATTGATGAGGAGTTCGGTTTGTCCACCATAATATGGTTAGCGTCGACACACTCTAATTCCACTCGTTTGTTAGGTGTTAGCGTTTTCGCTTGCATCGTCCAATAGGATACATTAGGTGCAAAAGTGAACTTGATTCGGTCCCCCTCATTGATAAAGGACTTACCCTTAGTTGTCGTCCACCAGTGATCATAACCTGTCGTTAATGCCTCATATACCTGAGAAGGCGATGCATAAACAGTGATTTTTTGTTGATAGCTCTTATCAGTCATAACCTATTTCCGTTCTGAAAAGTCAATCTAGGTATGATAGAGCGATAGTATAAAATAACAAGAAGGCAGTTTTTTATTACATAGTATTATATTAATACTATTGTTTATTTACTTTGCTTACATGGCATTGAAAGAAGCTTCAGGAGTTATACGTTTTTCATATTTTTTACTTATCACCGATAATAATCCCCACCAAAATTCCAATGTCTCATTGTCACACTGTTCACGAAGCAAATTCTGATGGGGGGACTGAAGTTTCTGCGGGTTGTTTTTAATACTATCCTTTAACCCGTCAAAAGCTAAATGGAAAGAAGTTGGTAAGCACTGTGGACCGAAAATACCTTAGAAATTAACTACGTGACGTTACAGCAATGAGGGCTATTAAAATCAAATACAAAAGCACAAATCTTTCTAGTCGGGCAAAGGTATTCGACTCACTGAATTTGTGTGGCTGAGCATTTATTTAAACAACTAAAATCAAGCCTTACCCAAGTTCTCAAGGAGGGTTTTGGCCTCTGCGGACTGCTCCTCATCACCTTTTGCGATAACGTCTTCCAATACCGACTTAGCTGCGCTATTGTCGTCAATTTCAATATATGCTCTGGCCAGATCCAGCTTAGCCCCCATTCCTTTGTCACTATCGACATCAATTAAATCTGCGTCGCCTGCTGCACCCGTGTAGTCGCCAAGCGCGACGTCTAAATTCAGTTCTTTCTCAGCCAGAGGATCTGATTCCGCTTCAATACTTTCGTTGAGCAAAGCGTCAACATCAAGGAAGTCATCGGGACTTTCATTTAATTCGTCGACCAATTCAGGCGCAAGCTCATCGCCAGCTTCTCCTTCAGTAAGCAAGGCTTCCAAGTCAAGATCAGGATTGTCCAATACAACATCTTGCTCAGGAGTTTCCTTCGGTGCCTCTACTTCTTCGTCAATACTTTGTAATAACTCGTCAAAACTCGCTGCTTCGATTTCCTTCAGATCTTCACTTTCTTCATCGTCGGACAACCAATCACCCAAACCAGGAAGATCATCAAGTTCATCAGACTGCGAGGTACCTGTTTGTGTCGCTGCGGGAGAGGCTTCTTCTAAATCATCCTCGTCCCCTTCAATGTCAAAAGATTCAAGTGCAGCTTCCAATTCTGAGTCATCGATATCTCCCATTGACTCGATGTCATCGAGACTGGGGATTATTTCATCCAGCTCCTCAAGGTTTAGTGCTCGCTCTTCGTTCGCATCAGCGTCGTTTGATAGACTGGACTTTTGATCAGATTGGGCGCCGTCTTCACTTTCAAATTCTTCCAGAGCCTGTTCGAATTGTTCATCACCAATGGCCGGAATTTCCAGGCTTTCTTCAAGCGTATCTTCGTTCAGGTTGTCTTTTGTAGCGTCTTGAATTTGAGGTTCAGGTAATTCGTCATTCGCATCCGTAGCATCCAACTCACCCGCAAGCATAGCTTCATCGATTTCAGGTTGCGGTTCTTTATCTGGCGCATCCGATTGTGGCGCTGATTCGTCTAGTTCGGCCAACAGTTCATCGACAGATTCACCTGTCAAAGAGGTATCAATGTCCGATTCAACTTCTTCATTAAGTTCAGCTTCCAACTCAGAGTCAGCCGGGGCTTCCGCTTCAGATGCTAATTCCTCTGCAACGTCGATCTCAACGCTCGAATCAGCTTGTACGTTTTCATCTGTTTCAGTAGCTGTTGACTGATCTGTTACTTCTGCCAAAGCATCATCAGCAACTGCGTCTTCAGGCGTTGCTTCAATGCCCATCTCTGCCAATAATTCTTCAGCCATGTCCGAAGCGGCTTCGGGTTCTGACTCAGGGTCTGATTCCGCTTCAAGTTCTGCTTCTGGCTCAGGGACGGCTTCGCTAGTCTCCTCTTCAACCGGTGTTTCTTCGATACCCATCTCAGCCAGTAATTCGTCAGCCATATCCGAAGTGGCTTCGGGTTCTGACTCGGGGTCTGATTCAGCTTCAGGTTCAGCTTCAGGCTCACGGACAGCGTCGCTAGTCTCCTCATCAGCTGGTGTTTCTTCGATACCCATCTCAGCCAGTAATTCGTCAGCCATATCCGAAGCGGGTTCTGGCTCGGCGTCTGACTCAGGTTCTGGTTCGCTTATATTTTCTTCAACAGGCGTATCTTCGATGCCCATCTCAGCCAATAATTCATCAGCCATATCCGAAGCAGCTTCTGCTGCTGGCTCTTCCAATTCGGCCTGGGTGTCAGGCTCAGGAGCTGGATCTGTTTCTATTGAATCGAGATCTACTCCCATTTCGGCCAAAAGTTCATCGGACAAATCGTCGCTTTCGCCCACATCGTCCAGGTCCTCAGATAAATCATCCAACTGCTGGATGCCCATCTGAGTTTCCGCTGTGCCTGATCCGGCACTTTCTTCTATCTCTTCCTCATCATCGTCAAGGAAGTCGCCCATTTGTTCAAGCTGCTCGATTTCGTTGAGCAATTCATCAGTAACTTTATCAATTTCCTGATTTTGACTGGCTATCTCTTTGTCTAGTTGTTGCAGTGTTTCTTCGTTCAGACCTTCAGATTCATCAATCTCAATGGATTCAGGCACGACGGCCTGAGGTTCTTCCAGCAGTTCATCTATGCTTATTTCAGGTTTTTCCTGGTCATCATCCACCAAAGCAGAGACTCTGTCTTCCTCTGCAGATTCGGGGACTTCCTCTTCGATTTCATCTTCAAGGTCAACGACTTCAGGCTCAGGTACGTCTTCGTCTGATTGTTCGCTATCAACGGATTGCTCCAGTAGCTCGTCAAGTTCATCTTCATCCAGCAACTGATCAAGTTCTGCGTCTGCTTCACCGAGGGTATCGTCATCCAATTCATCCGTGTCAGCAAGATCAATTGATTCTTCATCAATTTCAGCAAGCAGATCATCATCATCTTCGTCAAACAAGTTATCCAGATCATCTTGCGCAAGTACAGATTCTCCATCTTCAAACAAGTCATCACTGGCACTTTCTGCCTGCTCTGAATCCTGAACCAGCATTTCGTCGCCAAGATCATCAAAGGATTCAAGTTCTTCGTCCAAAGCCTCATCCAGGGATTCCTGTAATTCTTCAGAGAGCACGTCATCTAACAGGTCATCTTCACCAAACAGATCATCGTCTTCATCGCCGAGCTCACCGGACAGTTCATCTGCCAGAGCGTCAGACAGGTCATCCATTTCTGAATTTTGTTCCACTATTGGCGCGATCGTGCCTTCAAGAATAGGTTCTTCAGTACTGACAACAGATTTGTTGCGGCCCATCATCCAGACACCAAATCCCACCAGCAAACTTAACGTCAGCACACTAAAGGCGATGGCCATGGTCATAGGATCAGATAACCAGGCAAAACTGGATTCTTCCAGCGCGGCTTTGCGTCGCGCCTCTTCTTCCTGAGACAATTGCAACATTGTGCGCTGCAGTCCCAGAATTTCATCCATTTGATCCTGAATCTCAACGTCCACTCGATTTCTCAAGCTATCAATTTCCGTATTCACATTGTCGAGACTGTCATATATTTTTTTGTTTTCGTCGAGCAACGACTGAACGCTATTTATTGACTCGGCAAATTGTTGCCGGATGGCCATAAATTGACGGTTTTGTTCTTCATCTATTGCCGTCAGTTTTAGCTCTAATACTTCTTTGGTGGCAGATAAATCTTCTTTGCTTACGGCCGATTCCGGTGGAACAACGACAGGTGCTGTTCCTCCCGCACCACCGGTACCAGGTTGAAAATTAGATTCATCCCTTTCAGCACGCTGCTGGGCCTGAGCAGGATCAATACGTGCGACGTAACGAGCAGAAGGAAGATTGAGGATTGCGCCATTTCTGAGTAAATTAACGTTGCCCTGTTCAAAGGCGTCAGGGTTAAGTTCGTAAATTGCTTGCATCACCTGATAGACAGTCAGGTCCTGGTTTTGGCGATATCGATTTGCGATCCGCCAAAGAGTATCACTTGAGGTTATGGGGCCATAAGTTGAACCTGAAAATTGAGGAGTAGCAGATTTTGGACCTTTGATTTGGACCTGTTGAGCATGTACGGAGCCCATGTGGACAATGCCGATGCTCATAACCAGCCAAAACACTACCTGTCGCAAATTCATATTTATTCTACATCGCCCCAAAATTATCATCGCTTGCCGTCGAGATGTATTCATTTAACGATACAACGCAATCGATTCGTTTATTAGTCATCCAGTTACCTGTGATGTTTTATTATTCTTTAGTCTGTCCTGCCCGTCAAAATACTGGCAACCCAGGATCTAAGCAAAACACATTCCAAAATGTGATTATAAACCAGATAGTTATACTAACTATAAACCACACTGTTGCGATGATCTAGAATACTAAAGTAGCGTTTAGTACCTGCAGAGATTGTAGTCACAAAGCGACGCAATCTCCATGCTGGTATTTTACACCGACCAACAAGACACAACGGTATCTTGTTATCGGCAGCAAAGGTGTTGAGTTGAGTCAGCTTTATGGCTAATAGATTTGAAGCGCTGGTGCTAACCACCAGCAGCTGTGTAACTTATTCCATACGTTCTAGCGACTACATATAGTCGCGGATCAATGTCTCGGCAATCTGGATACTATTTGTTGCTGCGCCCTTTCGTACGTTGTCAGAAACAACCCACAAATTTATTCCATTTGGATGGGAGATATCATTGCGCACGCGCCCGACAAACACATCGTCCTTGCCACTTGCATTGCCAACCTGAGTAGGAAATTCTTCGCGGTCGCGTATTAAAGTAACGCCTGGTGCGTCTTCCAACAGCTCTTTTACCGCTTCTGCGTCTATTGGCGAACGGGTTTCCAGATGAATGGCTTCGCCGTGCCCATAGAAGACCGGAACACGAACGGCTGTTGCATTGACCAGGATACTTTCATCACCCATGATTTTCTGGGTTTCCCAAACCATTTTCATTTCTTCTTTGGTGTAATCGTTGTCCATAAATACATCAATTTGCGGAATGGCATTAAAGGCAATCTGTCTTGAGAACGCCTCATTCTTTAATTCTCGTCCACTCAACATTGCTGCCGTTTGTTTTGCCAGTTCATCCATCGCTGATTTACCCGCACCAGATACAGACTGGTAAGTAGAGACGTTAATTCTGTCTATGCCTACAGCATCCTGAATCGGCTTGAGCGCCACCAACATCTGAATAGTGGAGCAATTTGGATTGGCAATAATGTTACGGTTTCTGAAATCCGCCAATGCCTGAGAATTAACTTCTGGTACAACTAAGGGTATATCAGGTTCATAGCGATAGTGGGAAGTATTGTCGATAACAACGCAGCCTGCATCAGCAGCAAGAGGCGCAAACTTTTCGGATACACTTCCGCCAGCTGAGAAAAATCCGATTTGCACCTGGCTCCAGTCAAACTCATCGGCATCCAGTACCGTAATGGTCTTACCCTTAAAGGTTATCGTGCCCCCGGCTGACCTTGCGCTTGCAAGTGGATATAGGTTATTGACAGGAAAATCTCGTTGCTCAAGAATTTCAATCATATTTTGGCCAACTAATCCAGTGGCTCCTAAAACAGCAACATCAAAGGCGCGGGACATTTACTTACAACTCCTCGGGTAATAATTTAACAGAAAAAATGAATATGGCTTGTGTAATCTACTTTATGAATTGAAGCCAAGGCCGTAGATTGCCTCGGTTACAGCAGAATTGCCAGCCTTAACTTGCAGCGCAGTAAATTCTCTTCTTATAGCATAGTGTTTTCGGATATATTCAAATTGCCCGGCTTCCATTACCCTGGCTTTAAACTCCTTGTCATCTTTTCGCACGTCATAAACCTGATGAACCAGATTAGCAATTTGCTCAGTCGGGGATAAATCTGAATTTAACTTCAAAACCGGTTGCCCAGGAGGTGCGACAAAATCTTCCAAGGTTCGGGTGGGCGATATGCCAATTCGAGAACTGACCTGTTGATAGAGCATTTCTGTCCCTCGCACTTTACCTTCAATGGTGTGACCGGCAATATGTGCGGTTCCAAGCAAGACATAGGGAACCAGAGCCAGGTTGATGTGTGGTTCATTCTCCCAGACATCAAGCACAAGATTCATTTTTTTACCTTGCTCAAACAGTGCCAGCGCTGCCTGATTATCCACAACTTCACCTCGACTGGCATTTATCAGAAGTTGCTCCTCGCGCAGCCCTTCAAGTCTGTCACGTCCAACCAGATGCCGTGTGGGGAAGTCTCCTGCGTCTACCAAAGGCGTATGAAATGTCACGACTTCGCAATTGAATACTTCATCCAAGGACACCAATGAACGTTTATCTCCTGCCATCTTTAAAGGTGGATCACAAAGTTTGTATCGGATACCCAGTACATCCAGTTTTTTCGCCAACATGCTACCAACGTGACCCGCACCAACAATACCTACAGTTTTATCAAGCAGCGCACCAGGCAAATCCTTGTTGGTTGCAAACAACACGCTCAGTATATATTCAGCCACTGCGGTAGCGTTGCATCCGGCAGCAGAGTTGTAATCAATTCCCCTGGACTTCAGCAGACTCAGATCCATATGGTTGGTACCGGATGTCGCCGTTGATACGAATTTAAGGCGTTCGGCTTTGGCCAAAAGGGTTTGATTAACCTTGGTGGTGGAGCGAACCAGCAAAAAATCTGTATCTATCAGATCTTCGGGACAAAGAGTACGATGAGAAAAACTGCGGCAACTACCCAAGCCAGCAAAAAATGCGTCGGCATAGGGCATACTATCTTCATACAAAATGTTCATTCAGGCGTTGGTACGTCAAAAACATAAAAAACGAATTATGTCACAAGCGCAGGAAGGTCGTCACGCCAATTGGTCCTTAAAAGCGAGGAACGAATCAAATAATTTAGTGGTCCTCTGCTGCGAAGGTTTTTTTGAAACTGAACGCATGGGACGTTTCACCATGTTGGCGCAAATATTCCAGCCGCGCCATTGCTTCCAGTATCGTAGGTTCATGCCCAATCGGTACCCACCAGAGTACATAATTGGCTTGCTCCATTGGCTTAAACCATTCTTTCTTGCGTTTTAAAAAATCGATGTGGTGGGTATTAAACATAAATTGTTTCAGACTTTCCAGCGTTTCCCAAACCGACATATTAATCAGTATGTCCGGATCATCAAATGCAACAATATTAGTGGCATTACCTGATACGTCTTTCAACCTCCAGACAAAACCAGGTGTCGTTTCAGCCTTCTCATTTACCGGGTCGAGTCCATCGACAAAATCTTTTAACTGCTCACTTTCCATAGGTGCGAGGGTTTTTGCTATATTTAGTTGTGCAAGGTGAAACATAAGCATGTCCTTTGCATTACTTGGCAGTAATTGGATAAAAACGATTATTCATTAAATCAGAGTATTGTTTTCCAGATATTTATTCAATGAATCATCGCGCCATAATTGCGCGTTTTGTTACTAATTTTTTATGCAAACGGAGTGAGCAAAATGCCGCAACATGGAGTGGGCAATAGACAGGTCCAGGAACGGTATGATGAAGCCCTTATCGTTTCTGAGCTTGAGCGCCGTTATTTTCTGTACGTAGTCGGAGGTGAGTATGAAAAAATGTTTTATACCTTCGATGAGTCCAATGACGAAAATTCCAAAGGTCAGCTGTTTCAGCGCATGACCAGGATCAAACTTGAGGTCGAAGTGACGGAAGCTGAACGCAAGCGTCAGTCTCAGCGTGCCTTTGGCGATCCTGACTATAAGTCCATGCTGGACTACATGTTGAAACACAGAATTAATACTAAAATCGAAAGCGATTCGTTTTTGCATTCCTGTCGGGAGGTCACCACCTTGAAACCCATCTGGCAGGAATTTGGTAATCAAACCCTGTTTGATGACAAAGTATTTTCCTTGCTCGAAGAATATCCCTGGTTAAGTGAAAAAATAGACAGTGCCCTTAGAGACCCTCAGCTCATTTCTTTACTTAATTTGGATCCTAAACAAGCCCTTGCTAATAAACTCAAAACAATTGGATATCCACTGTTTATCTGGATGTTGCCGCGATTCTGTGGCGATCTAATTTTCGAGCGGCTGCATCCATCCCTTCGCAACATATTTATCCGAATGCGCAAGTTCAGCCGTTTTGTGTCTGGCGCTATCGGTACGCTGGCCATGACAGAGTCTATCGATCGCAAAAACAAGTGGATGATTTATATGCTAGGTGTGATTAACGTGCTTCCTGCCATTATGCTGATCAATCTGATTAATACTGAGATGCTTAAACTTATCGCACAACAACGAAAATCCCTTGATAACCTGCCCAATCCAGACGCCAAACTGCAGGTGTTAAATAACTATGACTTTTCAGGGGATAACATGCGAGAACTGCTCAGCCTGGAAGAGTTTATTAAACCACATTTACTGGAAAGTCTTGAACTGAAGCATTTTGACCCCTGTCCTTACTTGTTAGGCTACGCAGGGGATGATGCAAATATTTCCACAATGTTCTTCCAGGCCAGAGCCTACGCTTTGTATCGTCAATTATATAAAACAGGCCGTATTCATACTCACGAAACGGCAGTATTGCTGAAGAAGCACAATATCAATAAGGCGACATTGCATAAACTTAACGCAGCAGATCTGATGTCAGTGGAATCACACATAGTGCTGCATAAAAAATTGTTAAGCAGCTGACTGACTCTTAATAAGAAAGTCTTCAACCAAGCTTAATACTTCCTGAGGGGCTTCTAGCTGAGGATAATGCCCGACGGGCAATGGGTGCGTCTGAGGTTGTGGAATTAACTCTTTGTATCGCTCCATCATATGCTTCCCGGAGATAGGGTCCTGAACACCATTGATAAATTGCATGGGTGTTGATGTCTGTTGCATAGCAAGCAACCAGCGATCTCTGTGTCGGCGTCGTTCATCAATGTACTTTAGCATTGCAGGCAAAACCCGGACACCTTGATTGTGCTCGAGCAAAGCCCAGATTGCATCAACCTCCGCATTTTTAGGTGGTGTCTGTGCGCCGAATATTTTGCTGAAACTTTTGTGTAAACCTTTTTGGCTCATAAACCGTCGGATCGCAGGGCCCACCCAGCTTTTCAACAATTTTTGCATTAACAATGGGCGATGGCTTTCTGAAAATAAGCCGCCATTCAAAAAAGTGACGCTGGACAGGGTCAGACTGTTGCTGCCCACATGACTCCGACTGAGCAATTCCTGAGTCACTGAATTACCATAGTCGTGGGCGATCACATGGCATTGACTTATATTCAATTGTTGCAACAAGGCTTCGATGATCCGAGTCTGCTCCGCCAATGTGTAAGCATAAGGGTGGGGTTTGTCGGATAAGCCGTAACCAAGCAGGTCCAGAGCTATAACCCGGTACGACCGGCTCAATGCCTGCCATTGATAGTGCCAATCCCAGGCCGCACTTGGGAACCCGTGGACGAACAAGACCACCTCTCCTCGCCCGGCTTCCCAGTGTGCGATTCGGTGCTGACACAACTCCGAGTAGATTGCTTCAGATTTGTACTGGGCCAGATCCACATATGGCATGATTAATCTGCATACCCTGGATTGACCCGATCAAGTTTTCGTAATATTCCGGGCCATGACAATGAACCACCAGCCGAACGAGTGACTTCTTTGGCCTGGGCCTGAATTCCAGCCAAAATCTGAGCTGGAATTTCAATCATAGGTTGCCCACTAGCCTGCGCCATCAGCTGAATTTCGCAGGAGCGCTGTAGCAGAAACATGTAGGTAAAGGCATCAGCTATGGTTGCGCCGCAGGTCAACAAGCCATGGTTACGAAGGATCATAAACATGGTGTCTCCCATGTCAGCGACAAGACGCTTCTTTTCATCCGGGTTAAGCGCAACACCTTCGTACGCGTGGTATGACAACGAAGACAATGCAAACAAAGACTGCTGACTATATGGTTGCAGACCATTTTCCAGGGTCGATACAGCAATTCCGGCGTTAGTGTGTAAATGCATCACACATTTTGCGTCTTCACGGGCTTCATGCACTGCGCTATGGATAATAAAACCAGCAGGGTTTATATCAAACTCAGACTCCATAACCTTATTCCCATTCAGATCGACCTTGACCAGGCTCGATGCAGTGACTTCATCGAACATCATGCCATAGGGGTTTATCAGAAAATGGTGTTCCGGGCCTGGAATTCGCGCAGAGATGTGTGTAAAAACCAAATCATCCCACCCATAGTGGGCGACAATTCGATACGCGGCAGCAAGATCAACCCTTGTTTGCCATTCTTCGGCACTAACCGACGCTTTTACTGAGTTTTGCATAATCGACCTACTGATGTTGAGAATAAGTTAAAACAAGGTAACCTAGAGGTTATCAAGAAACTGTCGCCTATTTGACACTTCAAAATAAGTACAACATGGACACGACCCAACTTAAACCTTTCCTGAGCCAGAACGCCTGGTTCAAGCAGTTACCCGATCACATCATCGAAAAACTGGTTTTGTTATGCAGGCAAAAGCATCTTGTCAAAGGGCAACTCCTGTTCGCTAAGAATGACTCTCCCGAAGGCTTGTACTGTCTGTTATCCGGGCGGATGAGGGTAAGCAATGTGAATCACGAAGGTAAGGAAATGGTGCTGACCTGGTTGGAACCCGGCACATGGTTTGGTGAAATATCTTTATTTGATGGTTTACCGAGAACCCATGATTCTCATGCAGAATCTGATGCCTGTGTTTTGTTATTGCCTATCGCCGCGTTTCACGAACTACTCGCCACTCATCCAGAAATTTACCCGCACTTCATGAAACTACTTTGTCAGCGGGTCAGGGCTACGTTTTCACTCATAGACGAAACGGGTGGTTTGTCGCTTAAGGGGCAGCTGGCCAGAAGGCTTTTGTTGCTGTCCAGTGGTCTTGATCAACAAGGTAAAGGGCCAGTTAACAAATCAATCAGTGTATCTCAGGAGTCTCTGGCGCATATGCTTAACAGCTCAAGACAGACAGTGAATAAGTTGTTGCAGGAATTGCAAAAAGAACAATTGCTGAAGGTAAATTACGGCAAAATTTCACTACTTGATGTTGACCGTCTGACTGCGCTGACTCAGCTTTAACCAACAAAAAAGGCGAACATATTAAATGTTCGCCTTTGCATCTAACGAGATAATACTTAACCCCAATTAGGGTTACTTATCTCAGCTAGGCTTTGTATTTTTGCATCACCAATGTCGCGTTAGTCCCACCAAATCCAAAACTGTTAGACATGATGGTATTCAACTCTGCTTCACGGGTTTCTGTGACGACATCCATACCTTCTGCTTGCGGATCAAGCGTATCCACGTTCACAGACGGAGCGATAAAGCCATGTTCCATCATTAACAAACTGTATATGGCTTCATTCACGCCTGCAGCTCCTAATGCATGGCCTGTCAACGCTTTGGTGGCACTTAAAGGCGGAGTTTGTTCGCCAAATACTTCACGTATTGCCCAAAGTTCTTTTACGTCACCTACCGGCGTTGATGTGCCGTGGGTATTAAGATAGTCGATTTTTCCTTCAACCCCTTCCATTGCCTGTTGCATACAGCGAACAGCCCCTTCACCAGAGGGTGCTACCATGTCTGCACCATCAGAGGTGGCACCATAACCAACAATTTCCGCATAGATTTTGGCACCGCGAGCAAGGGCATGTTCAAGTTCTTCAACCACAACCATACCGCCACCACCTGAGCTGACAAAACCGTCACGGTCAGCATCATAAGTCCGGGAAGCTTTCTCGGGCGTGTCGTTAAATTTGGTCGACAAGGCGCCCATGGCATCAAATTCCATTGAAAGAGCCCAGTGTAATTCTTCACCACCACCAGCAAACACAATATCCTGTTTACCTAACTGAATTTGCTCAACTGCATTTCCAATACAATGGGCACTGGTTGAACAGGCAGAACTAATGGAATAATTCACACCTTTGATTTTGAATGGTGTCGCCAGACAAGCCGATACTGTGCTTCCCATGCAACGTGTCACCATGTAAGGCCCGACTCGCTTCACACCTTTAGCACGCAAAATATCTGCAGCTTCCACCTGGTTCATCGAGGAAGCGCCACCAGAACCTGCGATAATACCTGTGCGCAAATTTGAAATCATCTCGTCAGTCAGCTTGGAGTCGGCTATCGCTTCTTGCATTGCAACATAGGCATAACCCGCGGCATCACCCATAAAACGTATAATTTTTCTATCGATGTGCTCTTTAAGGTCAATGTTCATGTCCCCCCACACCTGGCTGCGCATGCCAACTTCAGCAAACTGTTCTGAACGAGTTATACCAGAACGTCCCGATTTGAGTGAATCCAGTACTTCCTGCTGATTGTTTCCGATGCTGGATACGATACCCATGCCAGTAATGACAGCTCTTCTCATAAAATAACCTTCAAATTATCCAATTGATGCGTAAAATTGCCGCATAGTCTAACTATTTTTAGCGACAAAGTGGTCTGCTCTTTAGCGAACACTTGTTCACTCAAATTTCAGATTACTCGATTTGCATGTACTTACGCTATTATTAGCCCGAGTAAAACAGGACTGGGTTTAAAATACACTTGTTCGCTTAAACTGTCGTTACTTTTAACAACCACCGCTGTTCGTACATGACGACAGTGCCTATATCCGGAATTTATTTTTGACCATATCCAGCGCCAACATCGAATTCAATCAAGAGGGTACACCTGTAGCAAGTCGCTTTGACGACGTGTATTTTTCTAATGCCAGCGGGTTGCAGGAATCCAACTATGTATTTCTTCAGAATAATCAATTACCTGAACGCTGGTCGACTTGGACAGAACACACATTTGTCGTTGCAGAAACAGGGTTCGGAACCGGGTTAAACTTTCTTGTCACTTGGGAAGCCTTCAGACAATTCAAACAGCGTAACCCTGATTCACCTTTGCAACAATTGTTTTTTATCAGTACTGAAAAATACCCTATTCAACCAAAGGATCTGCGACAGGCACTAAGTAAATGGCCCGAACTGACAGAGTTAAGTCAGCAGCTCATCGAGCATTATCCGTTCAATATTGAAGGTTGCCACCGCCTGTCGTTTGATCAAGGTGCAATCACACTGGACCTTTGGCTGGGCGACAGCCAAATCCAACTGCCACAAATAAGTTGTCCGCCGGAGGGGCTAGTGGATTGCTGGTTTCTGGATGGATTTGCACCAAGTAAAAATCCGGATATGTGGTCACCCGCCTTGTATCTGCAAATGGCTAGGTTGGCTCGGACTAATGCGACTTTCGCGACTTTTACTGCCGCTGGCCAGGTTAAAAGAGGGTTACGGGAAGTCGGCTTTACAGTCGAAAAGCGCAAAGGCTTTGGACGAAAACGAGACATGTTGGCAGGCTTTTTAGGTGACGCTAAACAACAACGTGTGAATAACAAAGTCTATTACCGGCAACCAGCCACCTCTGAAAAAATGCCTTATCAAGTGGCTATAGTTGGTGCCGGCCTGGCTGGCGCAAACCTCGCATTTGCCTTGACCCGAAAGGGAGTCCAGGTCACATTAGTTGAGCAAGCCGACCGGCCGGCCACAGGCGCTTCAGGTAACCCGCAAGGGGGTTTCTATCCTCAGCTCAATGCGGAGTTTAATATTGCGAGCCAGATACAGGCACTGGCATTTGAATTTGCCTCTCATCGCTACCGACAGCTGGTGACCCAGGGTCACAGCTTCGCACACCAATGGTGTGGCGTATTGCAATTGGCTTTTAATCAGAAGGTGGCAATCCGGCAGCAAAAACTGGTCAAAAACAGCATTTGGCCTGCTGAGCTTGTGGAACAACTTGATGCAATGCAAAGCAGTAAAATCGCAAACATCGACCTACCCTATCCCTCCTTACATATCCCTTTGGGTGGTTGGATAAACCCACCTGAATTGGTCGACGCCCTGATTGCGGCAGCAACGCAAACCGGCCGTTTAAAATTGGTGACTGACTTGCCTGTGGTGGGTCTTGAACGTAGCAAGAATTGGCAGTTACAGCATGCAAATGGAACTTACTCTGAGCACCCCATTGTGATTTTGGCTACTGGTGCGCAAACCGCTGCCTTTGCGCCAGTGTCTGAACTACCGTTTCGTCTGGTAAGAGGACAAGTAGAAGCAATCCCTTCCCAGCCCCCGCTTCAGGATCTAACCACAGTTATTTGTCATAAAGGATACATTACGCCAGAATTCCAGGGGCATCACGCTTTAGGGTCAACCTATATTAAAGATGATTTGTCCTGTGAATACCGGGAACTGGAACAAGCACAAAATCTGCAAATGAATGCAAAAGCGCTGGAAAACTGTGACTGGCCTAATCAACTAAACATCAATGGAACGGGCCGAGCAGCAATTCGTTGTAGTTCACCAGACCACTTACCATTTTGTGGCGCGGTTCCGGATTTTGATAAACAAAGAGTTCAATACCAGACGTTGTACAAAGCGCTTCCTAGAGAAACCTATGAATTTCCCAAAGACAATGAAAACCTGTTTATTCTTACTGGCCTGGGCTCTCGCGGATTAACTACGGCGCCGCTTATGGCGGAAATCCTTGCCAGTCAGATTACCAGACAACCACTGCCATTTTCTCACACGCTGCTGAATGCGCTGAATCCAAATCGTTATCTGATCAGGGATTTAATCCGACGCAGTGACAGTAGTCAGATATCTGGGAGCTAGTTCATCAATAACAAAATGAGGGATCAATAATGTGGCTGACGAGGCAATTTTTCTGTTTCTGACCGAGATAATTCGTGCATTAACCCGGATCCCTTTTTCACTTCTGATCAGAGTACCGGCAAGCATGTAATCTAATGCCAGATCATCTGCCAAATCATCCGCATCGCGACTAAACACTAAATCACCTTGTGGCAATACGTTGATGCCATTTGTCAGTTTAAAATCAACAACCGATACACCAAATTCCTGCATTTCTGTAATAAACATTTCAGCCAGTTGATTTCCTGCTACAGAAGTGGAATTGAGGTTGTGGTTTAATTCAACAAAAGACGCTACCCCAATCAGACTGTCAGCGCTCAAATGACGTGCATTTGACACCAGTTTCATGGCCAGTTGTTCAGCATAGTCAGAGAGTGTTTTATGGGTGAAACCTGGTCGGTAAAGGGTTTTCGGCGTTAACCAGACCGCTTGCCGTTGATCATTTTCACTCAGTTCAGAGTCTGTACTTGGAGAAGGACGATAAACGATCCCATCGCTGGGAATAGATGGGGCTGGCTCCATAACCTGAGGGTCTGCTGAGTCTGATTTCTGGTTAGAGCTAAACCAGTCAGGCATGCTTACATTTGTCAATTCACAGGCCGACAATGACACTGCACCCACAATCAAAACACATAATTTTATCGCGGTCATATTTGGCAACATCATTATTCGCCCTGCGTCAGAGTAACGCCGTCCATCATGCTCTGGTCACTGGGTAACAAGGCATCGACAACATAAAATGGCAGTAGCATTTGAGATGTGGCGACAACGGCTTTAGTTTCAAGTCCTAAGATTCTTGCGTTAACCAGGTAACCACCTTGGTGTTTAGTCATGGTCCCGGTCAAAATATAATCTATCTTGGCGCTACTGCTTAATTCCAGAAAATCTCTGGTTAAAATAAAGTCTCCCGCATCCGTTACCCGAATATAGTCAGTGGCCTTAAAATCAATGACCGGAATACGAAATTTATGCAGCTCGTGCACAAAGGACTCTGCCAGCTGATAACCGAGAAGGTTGGTTTGCTGCAGGTCACTGTCTATGAGAGCAAAGGTCGTTATCCCTATGGGTGTCTTGTCTGTCACGTATTCCATATTTGAGACCAGATCCTGTGCCATATTCTGCACATAGTCCCCAACATGTTTAGTCAACATCCTGCCATTGTAAGCGCTCTTCCCATTCGCATAGTGGGGTTGTCCGGCAAGCGAACCATAGCTATCGCTGACTCCAGATTGCCCTTTATAGAATTGCTCAAGGGCCATCTCGCGCGCATCTTCATTGTCTATTTGCTTTGACCTGATATTGACCACTTGCATTTCCGGAGCAGCAGCGTTATCCATGGCTTCCCCTGCTTGTTGGTCATCGCTACCAAACCAGCTGGCGCAACCACTAAGCAAGCCACACCCAATTACAATTACACCTAAATGCTTCACCTTGTTACCTCGCTGCTTATGAACCGGTTCTGTATATCATACCATTCCGGCTAGTGACTTTTTCGCGCTGCCAGAACAACTCGGCGGGAAAAAACTTAGTCGCCGCGGCAACCACATCTTTCGTCTGCACGTGAATAATACGGGCATTCACAATAGCCCCTTCCTGTTGTTCAGTAATAGTGCCGGAAATAAAAAAGTCAGCACTTTGAGTGGCAGATAGTTTTGCTATATCTCGGGAAAACACGGTTTCCGAATCGTCCATAACTACTATATCGTTCGAAGTTTTATAGTCTTGAGTAATAAAGCCCCTTCTGCTGGCTTCGGTCATCAGTCCTTGCTCAAGCTGATGGCCGAGTAACATTAAAGGACTCTGCATTTTTGCGTTGAAGCGCATGCTTTGAATTGGGACAAAAGTTGCAACAGCATAACGGTGCTGTCTGTTCAACGGAAGGTTAGTAAACAACTCTTCAGCCAGTATCGCCGTATGATATTCGACGTTACCCAGCGGCATAGCGGGTTCAGTATGCAAAAATTCGTTATCCGCAACAGGCTCTTCAACACTCGCGCAACCTGATAGCGCAAATGTAACAAATACTGCCGCACTCAAACTTTTCAACTTGCTCATCAGTGCTGTTCCTTTTCGCTGCACCAAATACCTGCGTGCTTCGAGATCGAAAATAATAGTGCTGTTGTTCAGCAATAAGTGCGCCAATTATTATTATTTGATCTTGGGCCATTTGAAAGGGTTGAAGACTAACGTCTGAATACTTTTGCGGGTTAAAGCGGCAATATTTGTCCTTTTTGACGGCAAGCATTGTGCAGTACTTAGCGTTCAGGGAGCGGAATTGATGATGACTAAATCCGCTGGAATTTGTTGACCAGTGGCCAAATTTCACTCAATGCCTGACCTTGAGTAATAGGAAGATCATCTGACCGTACATGGATCACGTAATCTTCGATGATCATATAGGCGCCATAATCATCTTTTCCGCATGGTTCGAATTGGGTTTCTGAGTGCTTCTTGAGTAATCCGTTAGCGTCCATTTTCATTCTGAATCCTGGCACAGCAATATGGTCCTATGTTGTGCCTTGTATGTATTTTGTTATTCGGGGTTAACATCTAAGATTAGACGAAATTTTCAAAAGGTCGAGCTCGTAGAATAAATTCGTCAGCGACGATAGCATGATGGCCGAGCTAGCCCGAATTCAACAACAACTAGGATAGGTCCATTGCAAAGATCTTCTGCCACAATGAAAATACCTCTGCCTGATCGTCTGGCTCAAGTTCTCCCTGCTCAAACGCCCGTTGCAGGCTTTCGTACATTGCGTCATTAAGTACTTGTTTAAATTGGAAATTGTCTGTATCCAGTTGACTGATGACAAGTGAAAAATGTCCGTGTAAGTAACCGGCAACAAAGAGTTCCTGATCAGTGCCACAATCAACAATATCATCGAGAAAGGATTCAGCATTTTCGATAAATTTAGATAAGGGGGTTTCCGTTTCCATTATTACTTTCGTAACTCCGATTCAGAAGGTTGATTTGTCACTGGGTACAACACCTGGTCCCGATAGCCGGTTGTTACCTTGATAAGGCCATTAAACCCAGATTCTTTTAGTGGATCGCCGAAATCCACTAAAAGCGGTCGGCCAGCGAGTGATTCAAGCTTGGTTTTTGTCGCCACAACTATTATATTTTCGCGCCCTATCTGCTCCAGGAAATCCGGAGTAAGTTGCTGATTTCCACGCCCGAATATATGTCCTTGCCCGCCAATAAGTGTGAGCACCAGTTTGGTAGGTTTGCCAATTGTTATTTCCACCAACTCCTGAGCTGTCAGATCCTTTGCTAGGAGTTGCTTTCCCTGAATGAGATCGACTCCCAGGAGCGTGTTATCCAAACCCAAATGATCCATTATTGCGGCAACAGTTGAACCCGACCCCATAACATACAGATGTGAGGGGTTCTCCTCCATGTCTTCAATAACCTGTGCTGCGATATCATCCAGAACCAGCTCCTGCGATTCTTTGCCACCTGATTTTACGGCTTGTACATAATGTAAGTCCCCTGCTACTAACATCTCTCCGTAATGCTTGGCCTGCACTTTCCCCTGCCTGAATAGCTGTTCATCAATATCTTTAACTTCCGACTCGTTAACACTGACCAATTGCCCGGTGACTACCTTTTCCACGACTCTGCCGGCAGCTGCTGGCGTGATCGCATAGACACCAGAATGAATTTTGCATCCGGCAGGAATACCGATTACAGGGGATTTGTCTGTCACCACATCACAGATATTACGAGCCGTTCCATCGCCGCCTGCAAAAAGAATAAGGTCAACTTTATGCTCCAGAAGTCGCCCGGCGAGTTCTTGTGTATCCGCAGCTTCGGTTTGCTCACTGTCGGGTGTGTAGATTACCTGAGTGTCGAATTGCAACGACTTTGACACTTCTTCGCCCATTTCACCCGATGCGGTGAAAACCTGAATATCATCCCGATGCTGTGCCAAGTGCTCTAACGCCTGACGGGTTTTAAAATTGGCTTTTTTTTGCGCCCCCATGGCCAAGGCTTTTGCCCGGACCTCAGCTCCATCGCTTCCTTTAAGTGCAACTTCACCGCCAATACCGGCAAAGGGATTGATAATCAGTCCGAGTTTGAATTTAGGCAACAGCTTTCACCTCCTGGCGGAATACATTAAAATCGGCAGTACTAAGTGGAGAAGTGTTGTAAAACTTACGTAGCACTTGAATAAACTGCGCAGCCCGAGGTGGAAACCCTTCAGCCAGATACTGCAACACTTGAGAGTGTACATTTTTTTCGAACGCCGCTCTGTCAGGCTCAACGCCAGACAAATTGTCGGTACTGACCTGAAAGCGTTTCCCGGCGGCAACGGAAAATGCCCATTCGATAGCCTGCGGTTTTATTTCCACTTTTTCGAATTGAGCCTGTTGTTCTGCATCTCTGCCATCAGCACAATACCAATAGCCATAATCTTCGAGCAATCTCCGCTCGCGACCAGCGATGCACCAATGCGCTATTTCATGCAATGCACTGGCAAAGTAGCCATGAGCAAATACAACGTGGCTGTTTTTTCTTGTCGAATCAGAAGGCAGATAAACAGGTTCGCTATCTCCTTTAACCAATAAAGTATTGTATGATTTCAAAAACGTCTGATTGAACAGTACGATTAAGTCCTGACTACAATGTTCTGACAAGTGGCCAATGCTCCAGATTACAATAAGGCCGCGCATTTTACCGGGCTTCCAAAGCAAAACTCAAGACAATACCTGCATAATACTGTTGTGAAATAGTCTCAGTTACGACAAGCTATCGAAACAGCTAACCCAAATAATTTATCTGTATGTTAAAAACTTTTTCAGCAATCGCGTTATCAATGAGTTTCTTTGCCACGGGTATGGATGTTCCTTTCACTCCTCAGCCACCTGTAATAGACGGCTTAAATAATGATACACAATGGCAACAAAGCAAGTGGCAGTCTTTGAAGTACCTGAATGTCGGCACTTTGCCAGACCAGTCCGACTTTTCCGGGCGGTTCAGGCTACTTTGGGATAATGACCACCTCTATCTGCAGGCGGAAATTACTGATGATGTTTTGTTAGACATTCATCCAGATCCGCTGGAAAGTTATTGGGATGATGACTGTCTGGAGATTTTTGTGGATGAAGATGGGTCTGGCGGGATCCATCAATATAATCACAACGCCTTTGCTTACCACATTGCACTGGACAACCAGGCCGTTGACATAGGCGATGATAAAACGCCACATTTGTATAACGAGCATCTGACAAGCCGCTGGCAGCGCAGCCCAGAGGCTCCACATAAAATTATCTGGGAAGTATCAATGAGTCTTTACCCAGGTACCTATCGTGATGACAAGCCCGTACCGCCGGTCAAGCTAAGCGCTGACAAAACAATCGGATTTATGTTGGCTTACTGTGACAATGACAGCAGCGAGAACAGGGAACACTTTATGGCGTCGGTTGACGTTAAACCCCTAGATGGAGATAAAAATCGGGGTTGGATAGATGCAAGTGTGTTCGGCAAGATAACGTTAGTGGGTGGTAATGAGCGATAATATTAGTCTGATAATTCAACACCTATCCCAGGTCGCAACTTTACATAACCTGGCTCAATCCAGTGGAATGTTAATTAAAATCCGCGAACTTCAAGCGTGGCAATGTAAACGGCTGCTAGCTAGCCACAAGAATTTATGGACCCAGAAGCGCTTTAATCCGGCTATGCAGTTTTTTATTCAAGAACTTTATGGCCCAAAAGATTTTACCCAGCGAGACCAGGATATCGCCAAAGTAGTACCTAAAATGGCAAAGTTGTTGCCTGAAAAAGCATTGGTTTCCCTAGAGTCTGCACTGCATTTAAACCGATTATCCTTTGAACTGGATTTCGATCTGGCCAAAGTGTTGGAATCGAATCCCATCAATCGTGAGACCTATGCGGCCGCCTATTGGCAATGTCAAAATCAGCAACAACGTGAACAGCAAATCAATTTTATTGAAGCCCTCGGCGAGGATCTAGCTGACGTGGTGAAAATAAAAGGGATCTCGACACTGCTGATGTTATCCAGAAAGCCAGCTAAACTGGCCGGCGTTATTTCGCTGCATGAGTTTTTAGAAAGTGGATACAACGCCTTCAAAAAGCTCGGTCAGGTTGAAGACTTCATTCTACCGATAGTGCAGCTCGAAAAGCAGATAATGAAGGCACTATTTGACCCAAATAGCCCTAATCCACTTCCGGAGGTAGACTAGTTTTGTCTTCAGAACATCTTAACTACGACTGGCACCTTCCTGCACCTCACATCTTGACCTGGCACGTAGAGAAAACCCAGATAGATCACTACAATCATGTCAACAATGTCGCCTATGTGAGTAAGTTGGAACAAGTAGCCTGGTCTCATTCCAATAAACTTGGACTCACTATCGAACAATATCAACATTTGGATCGTGGTATGGCTATTAGCCGCCACGAAATAGATTATCTGGCCGCAGCATTAATGGGTGACACACTGCTCTGCGCAACCTGGATCGTGGAATGTGACAAGCGACTAAAATTAGCGAGGCGTTTTCAGTTTATTCGCGAAAATGATGGAAAAACCATGTTGCAGGCAAAAACTGAATTCGTCTGTATCGGTTTATCTGATGGTAAACCCAAACGTATGCCTAAACCGTTCTCAGAAATTTATGGCGCTGCGAAAGTAATATGAAATCTGGTTTGCTTCTCTTTTTAGTCGCCTGCCTTGGTATTTCCATTGCTCTGAACATCTATTTTTTTACCAATATGTCAGCGTCCAAGCAATTAAGTAACTCCGGCACGAGTGACATTGCTGCTCAGTTGGCGGCACAGGGTTCAGAGTCGCCTGTTACAGACGAAGCATCAGCATTACAAAGGGAAAGAAACACAGTTGGCTCCAACGGCGCACTTAACAAAGCAGCGCAAATAGAACAGATAGAACTTTGGTTAGAATCTGGTCAATATTCCGTGGCGCGGGACGTTATCCAGCGGTATTTACAAGAATCACCGCAAGATCTTGAATTTCTGATGCTTGAAGCACAATTGATTGACCTTACCGCTGATATCGCTGAAGTGTTGGCTCACTACTATAGTTTATTGGATGTACCGCTGGAAGATGCACAGAGAGTTTGGGTTTTACAACGAATTGAATCCTTAACAGGTGAAAATGTCAGAAAACTCAGAGGGATAAATGCCTGGGATATTCTTGCTACATTTTTAGAGCCACTGTGGCAATTTGACCCCACCAATAAGAGTATTATTGTCGTGTTGGCAGAAGCTTATGCCAGACTTGAATCAGAATCACTTATGGAATATGTGTTGGCTTCTTTGCTGCCGGATGACCCCGATGTGATTCGTATCCGTGCACTGTTAAGAGATAATTATGAAACACCAGTAGCACAGCAAGATTCAGCCCCTCAGGAACAAAACTTCGACAGAGGGATTGGCTTGGTCAGGCGGGGAGATCATTTTTTGGTAGACGCCAGGATGGGTAGCAAAAAAATGCGGCTGATGATAGATACGGGCGCCTCTACGACAGTGTTAACCGACAATGCTTTTGCCAGGTTATCCAGCTCTTCTTTCTCTGAATTTGTCGGGAACTATCGGGTTAACACTGCGGGCGGACTCATTACCGCACCTATTTATCGGATCCGGAATTTATCCATAGCAGACTATCAGGTAAACGATATAGCCATTGTAGTGTTACCAATGGAATCATTCAGCGAAGCTGATGGGTTGTTAGGCATGAATTATTTGCGTGAATTTGATTTTTGGATAGATCAACGAGAGGCACAGTTGTTTTTAAAAGAATAACGAGCGTGAAATTTGCTGCTAATAAACAGGGTCATTTACCCACAAAATAAATGATAAAAAGCGAGATACACCGGAGGCAAGATGACAACAGCAGTGCTGCAAAAACAAGATACCTGGGTAGAAGTCGCTTTTTCAGGCTCACTTGTGAAACGATCTCTGAACACCTCTCTGGTGGTGGGCAGTATTCTGAACCTGATTAATCAGGGACAGGTCATATGGGGCGATGCCGACATTGTCTGGGGAAGCCTGTTGTTAACATATCTGGTACCCTACTTCGTTTCAACCTATTCAGGTGCATTGTCTGTCTTGCACCAACAACAACATGCTTTGGATATTCCTACTCAGGACCTGGTAGAAGCTGAAAAGCCCATTCAAAAAGTGACCGAGCAGCTCAGTATATTGACGGCTGATATCACGCAAAACGCACGCAACGTCAATGCAGCCTCAAGTAAGCGGGTCACTTTTGTGGAGGATGTAGCCGAGACAGCCAGGCATGCAGAACAAACAAGTGAACAACTTGCCTTACAAGCAGCCAATAGTCAGGATTCTTTGAACAGTGTTGACAGCGCCTTTCAATCTGTGTGTGAGCACATTGCTGATTTGGGCGATGATGTGAAGGTTTCTTTTGAAGCGACACAGGGACTGTCGACGGAAATACAACAATTTCTGAACGAGTTTGAAAGTATTGCTGAACTTGCCAGCGGCATCACTACTATTTCCGATCAGACCAATTTATTAGCGCTAAACGCCGCCATCGAAGCAGCCCGTGCTGGTGAAGCTGGCAGAGGTTTTGCTGTGGTCGCAGACGAAGTAAAAAACCTGGCAGCCCAAACCAAACAAAATGCAATCAAAATTGATTCTCACCTGAGCACCTTGAATAGGCATCAGCAAAGCCTGGACTCCGCACTGTCATCATTAACATCCTCAATGAGCAAGGCTCAGTTGGCGACGGCCAGCGGTGAAAATTCCATACATCTTTCTACTCAGCAAGTATCTGATGCATCTATTGTAGTTCGATCCAGTCTGGAACAGGTTGAAAGTCAGCTACAGGATGAGAAAACCAGACTGGCAACAATAGCTGAGCGTGTTGATGTGTTGGCTGAGGATACCCGAAAAGCGATCAAAGGTTCGGCAAAAAATATCGCCTTGGGAACTGAGGCTTCTGAGTTAATTTTGCAAATTAATTCAGGACTTGAGGAGTTAGTGAATTGCAAAAAACCACACTAATCACCGGGGGTAGTCGCGGTATCGGCGCTGCTACAGCATTAATGTTGGCAAGACAGGGGCACGATATTTGTGTGAATTATTGCTCTAACCAAACCAGGGCAGATGATATTTGCGAACAAGCAAGGGCCTTGGGCAGAAATGCGATTGCTGTGCAGGCAGATGTGTCTGTTGAATCACAGGTATTGAGGATGTTTGACGAAATTGACGTGCAACTTGGCAATTTGACTGGCCTGGTCAACAACGCGGCCATACTGATGCCACAAATGCCACTTGTGGAGATGGATGCCGATAGAGTCAACCGGATTTTATCAACCAATGTGACCAGCAGTTTTTTATGTAGCAAGGAAGCGGTTAAACGCATGTCCACTGATTTTAGCGGACAAGGTGGCGCAATAGTGAATGTATCTTCAGCGGCTTCCAGAATTGGCGCACCAGGAGAATATATTGATTACGCTGCCAGCAAAGGGGCAATCGATACATTGACGCGGGGCTTGTCATTGGAACTGGCCGATCAAGGGATCAGAGTTAACTGTGTCAGACCAGGATTTATCTACACTGACATGCACGCTGACGGCGGAGAGCCCGGGCGGGTGGATCGCATAAAGTCAGCTATTCCCATGCAACGAGGTGGATCTGTTGAAGAAGTGGCCGAACCAATTTGTTGGCTGTTGTCTGATTCCGCGTCCTATGTAACAGGCACATTTATCGATGTAGCTGGGGGCAGATAACCCCCTTAGAGGATGATATCCAACTGTTCGGCTGTAGGAGCTCGATAGTTTTCAACCTCAATTTCAATGTTAAAATTGTACAAATCCATTGTTACCGTTTGTCCTTTCATATTAACTTTGCTTTTTCGCAGCGCGCACAAGCTTAAGATTTCTGCATAGCCTTCACCAAGCCAAAGGTAACACTCATTAAAACCGCTGATTAACATAGCTCGGCCGTTTTCAGACTCAACAAAACGTGTTCTGGAAGTAATTATCTTATCGTCGAAAAATGCGCTGACTTTGGCTTTTATTGTGGGATCGACTTTTAAAGAATCAATGTATTGTCTGGCAAGCACCTCTGCTGCAGGTTGAGTGACACTCGCCCTGACCGCCTCCATCAGCAAAGGCTCTCCATATTTCAGGACCGCATTTTCAACAATTTTCTGATAGACAGGTTGCATATCCAGATAGGCACTATCGAGCTTATAATTCACTTCTATCAAATGTATAAAGCCGTTATCTTTATTGAATTTGAGGGTAAACCTCTGATCCAGCCTTGAATCCTGATAAGGTTGGTAAAAACTGATTTTGACGTTTCTGCTGCGGCTTCCTCTGGAGATATAATGAACTTCACCGCCTTGTTGTTGCAATTGCGCGGCAGCATTAAGAATGTTTTGACCAACCCTGACTGACTTAATATCTTTATCAGAAAAGAGCCCCAACTGACTATCCGGATTAAAGCGTTTAAGTCCGGGTAGCGCCTGCAAATCCGTCAGTGTCGCCTCAGCTGAAAAAACCACTGAAAAACTCATGGCGATAAACACCAGTATCACTCTTACGTCTTTTATCACTTCTAGGTTTACCTCAAAATAGGATGCAGACAATCCACAATAAGCTATTTAGTACGCTATAGCGAATTATAACAATCTCGCTAAATATTTGATCACTTGGACACTGAATATTCACGTCCTCTGAGTAAGAAACGTTAAAAGTCTTGGCCTAGATCAAGTTAATAGTTTCGCTAAAAACTTTGCTTGGAGCCAACCCAGTCCTGATGCGCAATTTTCCAACTGCTAGCCCAATAGAGAAATGGCGTATCAACAAGCGCGATAATGACTTTAAACAAATATTTTGCCAGCGCTAACTGCATTGCTGTTACAAAATCGACGACACCCCACCATACCACTATGCCGTATATCAGAGTGTCAAGTGCCTGGGAGAGCAGTGTGGAAAGGTTGTTACGCAACCAGAGGTGCCGTCCCTGGGTTTTTTCCCGGATGACATGATAGATCCACACATCAAACCGTTGGCTGATGTAATAGGCCAGCAGAGATCCGAGTACAAAGCGTGGGCTAAAATTAAACAGGCTAGCCGTTGCCTGATGAATAGTCTGGGCAAATTCCGTCGTTTTGGGGTTCGAGGAGGGAAGGTACATTAAACTGATACTGGTCATCACAATAAAAATCACGCTGACGACCAAACCAATCATGACTGCTCGGTTTGCTTCTGCCCGACCGTAACGCTCACTGAGCAAATCGGTAGCAAAATAAATACTGGAGTAGAGAATCACCCCCATACTTGTCTGCAAACCGAATATTTCTGTCAACTTCGGCCCCTGAAGATTTGCCAGCACCAGACTGATAATAATACAGGCATATAAACCTTGTCGTCCGAATAAACGGAATAATAGCACTGCGAAACCGAGATCAATGGCAATGGTCAGCAACCACAACAGTTCTTGCTGAGAGGCAAAAGTATCGGCAAAAAACTGTGTCAGCATAGTCAGTTATCTTCCCTTTGATGAAACTATTCTTTGTTCGTAATTAAGTAACTACTTAACAATGTAGTCACTATTTTTATTCTTTGAAAACGATTTAAAAACCTTCTCACGTCTATTACGCGATCTTCGTTGTTACATACTGATAATTACTGCACAATAACTTTACCGACTGTTTTTGTTCATAAATCTGATATTTCGGCTAGGTGGATCAGATACAGGGTGAAGAATGTTTAAAAACGAGATTTGCACCAGAAACAATGTACAAGTGCTTGGGAGTGGTGAGCAAACCATAATGCTTGCCCATGGATTTGGCTGCGACCAACGTATGTGGCGGTTTCTAAGTAAAAACCTGGTAAATGACTATAAGCTGGTACTTTTTGATTATGTAGGTTCCGGGAAGTCCGACTTATCCCAATTCGATAAGGCTCGCTATTCAACCCTGGATGGTTACGCTGGGGATATTATTGAAATTTGTGAATCCCTTGCATTGTATGAAGTGATTTTTATCGGCCATTCTGTGAGCAGTATGATTGGAGTTCTGGCGTCGCTTGAAAAGCCCAAACTGTTCAAACAATTAATTATGGTGTGCCCATCTCCCTGTTTTTTAAATGATCCACCGGATTATATGGGAGGGTTTGAACCTGAAGATCTTGAGGAACTGATTAAGTTAATGGATAAAAACTATATTGGCTGGGCAAACTATCTGGCTCCGCTGGTAATGGGTACGCAAAATGATGCTAATTTGATTGACGAACTTACCGAAAGCTTTTGTACTACTGACCCCTCTACGGCAAAGACGTTTGCCAAAGCGACATTTTTTTCCGACTACCGACAGCAATTACAAAAAGTAAGGCACCCAACACTTATTCTGCAAAGTGCGGAAGATTCACTTGCCTCAGTGGACATAGGGAAATACATGCACAAAAGCATTCCCAGTTCAGATTTAGAAATTTTTCAGGCCAAAGGACACTGTCTGCACATGACACACCCCGACTTGATAACACCGCATATTCTGAATTATGTCCGATAGCAGGGAATCCGAGTTGCCAGAACTTACTATTAGTCCGGACCTCTTTTTATCTGGAGCACTTGTCACAGATAAAAATCGGACAATAATTTATGCAAATTCATATTTTGAGGATCAATTGAACTGGCCGTTATCTGATTTGGTTGGAATGAGTTCAGATGATTTGTTTACCCGGTCTTCGAAGATATTTAATGAAAGTTACCTGATGCCAATCCTCATCCATGAAGGTAGTTGCAAAGAGATCCAACTCGCAGTTTTGGATGGTACAGGAGCCAGAGTCCCGATAGTGGTTAACGCGAGGGTAGACGATAGTGGATTGGTGTATTGGAGTTTTTTTAATGCCACCAAGCGAGACAAGCTCTATGATGAATTGCTGGCTGCAAGGGAAAAGTTAGAACTTTATTCTGAGGAACTTAAGGCAATTTCATCGACGGATGAACTTACAGGACTATTCAATCGAAGAGAACTTAATGCCCGTGCCTCACAAATGTATTTAGCAGCAAATCGCACTAACAGCGTTCTAAGTTGCTTACTTATCGACGTTGATTTTTTTAAAAAAGTCAATGATGTGCACGGGCATAAAGAAGGTGACCGCGTGCTAAAAGAATTGGGCGCTGTGCTGAAAAAGGTCGCCAGACAGACCGATTTGGCCGCCAGATTTGGAGGAGAAGAATTCGTACTTTTATTACCTGATACACCAACACCCGATGCGCTGATATTGTGTGAGCGTTTACAGCACGAAATTACCCTCATTTTGGTTTCAGACCGCTCAATTACTGTCAGCATCGGCGTATCAGACAGTAAGATGGCCAAAGGTACTGACGAGTTATTTGTTCAGGCTGACAAAGCACTCTATGAAGCTAAAAATCAAGGACGTAACAGAACCATTATTTATCATCCCGCGTTAAAATAATTAACCTGGCATGCTCCCGGATGAGTGGTGTGATTAATTTTTGGTTTCCCGCAATAAACCAGGACATATTACTCTAGCGCAACGGTTTTTCACCGCTTCCACAAATTGATTAAGCTCTAAATCCGAGCTGTTCCAACCAAGTAATCGCCTCTTCTTTATCGCTAAAATACCTTCTCTGATAACCATCAGGTTTGTCAGCTAACATATTTTCCAATTGATACTGCTTAAGTGAATTTTCGTTCGTGACGAAGGCTGTTGCACCAAGATTAGTGGTCAGGTTCCACTCCGCCAATGCTTCAATGATGGGCTCAATTTCCGGCGTGCCTAAGATCCAGTTATCCAGATAAACAATTTGCCCCCACTTTTTACCTTGGAAGGTTTCAACCTGAGATTTGAATTCGGCCACATACTTAATTGCCGTTTTTTTATTCCAGGCACCGGATGCGACGACCGACAGAAGGTTGTTTTGAACCGTAATTTTGTAACTACCTTTATAGCTGGTATTGCTCATTGTCGACTAACAATCTCAATTAAGCTTGGGTGTGGTTCGGACTTTCCATTCTAGCCGAAGGGATCAACATTAAAAACACTGCAGAGGCTACCGCAGCTGCAGTCGCAAACATAAACGCAGACCAGGCACCTATTCCTTGCTGCCACAGTAGCCCAGCAACATAGTTTCCTATGGCGCCGCCAACTCCAAATCCGATGCTGACATAAAGGGCCTGCCCCCTGGCCTGGAAGTTTAAGCCAAAGTAGTGATGAATGAAATGTACAGAGGCAGCATGGGTCATGCCAAAGCTGAATGCGTGTAAAATCTGACTTGAGAAAATTGCAAAACTGTAGTCAGGGAATGCCCCTAACACGAACCAACGAATAGCAGTGAGCACAGTACTGATGATAAGAATACCTTTGACACCACAGAGTTTGATCAACCTGCCGGCCTGCATAAAGATAAACACCTCAGCAACCACTCCCAGCGCAATGAATCCACCGGTGGCCTGCCCGCTGTACCCTAAATCTCGTAAATAAAGGGCAAAGAAGCCGTAATAAGGACCGAAACTGACCTGCAAGAGTAAAGCTGAAAGAATGAAACAGATAAATACCCAGGTCAGCGCTTTGCTAAAAATGGATTCGCCATCCGCACTGGTCTTTTTGTCAACTGCAGGCTCCCGAAGCAAAAGGCTGGAGATAAATAGCAAAAGCAAAACAATAATGCTGGCATAAACGGGCGCCTCAGAGCTAAACACATCAATTGCTTTGCCCGCGATTACAGTAAGTAAAATAAATCCAATACTGCCCCACAGGCGGATACGGCTATACTTGTTGGCATCACTGGCAACACAATTAAGTGTAATGACCTCGAGTTGCGGTAATATTGCCGTCCAGAACATCATCATTAACGCGAAACTCAGGGTCAATCCCCAAAATCCGTCAACAAAAAACACCAGACTAAAGGTGCTTACCGTCAGGAAGCTACCTATCTGCAGTATCCCTAGTCCTTTTCCTGATTTGTCCGCCATTGACGCCCAGAGATTAGGGCCCAGAATTCGGGCAAAAGTGATTAGCGCAAAAAGCTCGCCTATTTCCTCAGAGCTAAATCCCCTGCCGTCAAGAAAGACTCCCAGATAAGGCACAAGTACACCTAACTGACCGAAATAAAGTAAATAGGTCAGGGACAACAACACCAGGTTGGTTTTACCAAAAGCAGCTTGAGTGCTGCTCCCATTGTTCACATTTTTTCAACAGGTTGCAGGGAAGCAGGCAGCATTAACGCTGCCCGGGAATATTGGGGGTCATTGAGGTGACATCTGCATTTTGCCCCCTATGACGTAACAGGTGATCCATGATCACCAGCGCCATCATCGCCTCAGCAATTGGTACGGCACGGATACCCACACAAGGATCGTGGCGTCCCTTGGTAATCACCTCAGCACTTGCTCCGTGTATATCAATAGTTTCGCCAGGGACGGTTATGCTTGAAGTCGGTTTAAGTGCCATATGCACAACAAGATCCTGCCCGGTAGAAATACCACCTAACACACCACCAGAATTGTTTGATTTGAACCCTTCAGGTGTTAACTCATCGCGGTGTTCACTGCCTTTTTGCTCAACCACTGCAAACCCATCACCGACCTCCACACCTTTAACAGCATTAATGCCCATCATGGCATGAGCCAGGTCAGCATCAAGGCGATCGAAAATAGGTTCGCCCAAACCCACAGGCATGTTTTTCGCTACAACCGATACTTTGGCACCTATGGAGTTCCCTTCTTTTTTCAGGTCTCGCATATACTGGTCGAGTGCTTCCAGCTTACTTTCATCGGGGCAAAAAAATGGGTTGGTGTTCGTTACACCATGGTCAACTGTCTCGATTTTGATTGGACCAAGTTGTGATAAGTAACCGTGAATCTCAATGCCATGGGTTTCTTTAAGGTACTTTTTCGCAATCCCACCGGCGGCGACACGGATAGCCGTTTCACGGGCGGATGATCGTCCACCACCACGGTAATCCCGCAGACCATATTTTTGCTGGTAAGTATAATCCGCATGTCCAGGACGAAAGGTATCTTTAATTTTGGAATAATCTTTACTGCGTTGATCGGTGTTATTGATCACAAGACCGATACTGGTTCCTGTGGTCTGTCCTTCGAATACGCCGCCGAGTATTTTTACTTCGTCCTCTTCTCTGCGGGCAGTAGTATACCGCGAAGTACCAGGTTTTCTGCGATCCAAATCACCTTGTAAATCCTCTTCACTCAAAGACAACCCCGGTGGGCAGCCATCCACTACACCGCCAATCGCAAGACCGTGGCTCTCGCCAAATGTGGTAACTGTAAATGCCTTACCAAATGTATTACCTGCCATATTTTATTCTTTCCTATACTTACCGGTCTTAGTTCGAAAAATACGCTGTTAAGCTCGCGCGACTGATGGCAAAAACGCCTATTCCACCCTGTTCAAATTCAACCCACTGCAGATTGAGACCTGGGTATTTGTCTTCCATATACACCAGACTATTGCCAACCTCCACAAATAACCAACCATCATCAGTCAACTGATGTGGTGCTTCCCGGAGAATGACGTCTACCAGATCAAGACCATCATGGCCAGCTGCCAGACCAAGTTCTGGCTCGTGATGAAACTCATCGGGAAGATCACTCATGTCTTCTGCGTCAACATAGGGAGGATTGCTGACAATCAGATCATATTTTTGCCCCTTCACGCCACTGTAAAGGTCGGATATTATCGGTACAACTCTGTGCTCGAGGGCATGTTCACCAATATTAACTTCAGCTACCGCCAAAGCGTCTTCACTGATATCAATGGCATCTACCTGAGCGTTTGTGAATTCGTACGCTAGTGCAATGGCGATACAGCCACTTCCTGTACACATGTCCAGAATATATCCTGGGTCCTCATCATACCAATCAGCAAAACGCTGTTGAATAAGTTCAGCAATGGGCGAACGAGGCACAAGAACCCGCTCATCCACATAGAAAGGTAGTCCGCAAAACCACGCTTGGTTCGTCAGGTACGCAAGAGGGATTCGTTTTTCAATCCGCTCATAAACCAAGTCTGCGATCCCTTGCTTCTCAGCTGTCGTTAAACGAGCATGAAACAGTTGGTCCCCCGTTTGTTGCGGCAAAGTCTGCGGGAGATGTAATTTCTGCAATACCAGACTTACAGCTTCATCCCAGGGATTATCGGTTCCATGACCATAAAAAAGTCCGGCCTGATTAAACTGGCTTACCGCCCATCTGACCATATCCAGCATGGAGGATAATTCAGAGAGGTCTGTATACGATTGATGTTGTTCTGTCATAGAGAATCAGTTATGCCTTGTCTTTGTCTGCCAGCCAATTATTGGTACATTTTTATCTTAGCGATTTTTTAGCGAGTGCCATTTTGCTATGATACGCGCAATTTCACCCGACATTTTGAGTATATGAAAAAATCGTCTGAACTTGACCCGAACGATATTGACCTCTTCCGTGGTGAATTCGATGATATTGCGCCGATTAAGCAGGACAAAATACCTCCTCAGGCTTTTTCCAGCAAGGAAAAATCCTCTCTCGCTGTTAAAAATCGGCAAGCCGCTGCTCAGATGAAGCAGGCTGCTGCGTCATTTCACTTTTCAGATGGATATGAAGCGCATTTTGATGGGCAAGGGCCAACTAAATATGTCAAGCCCGGGGTTGACAGTCACGAAGTCAAGCGACTGCGTAGAGGTGATTACCCTCCCGATTTAATTTTGGACCTGCATGGATTCAAGAAGGAAGAGGCGAAGCTCGAAATTATCGCTCTGATTGAAGCGGCGCAAAAACAGCATGTGCACTGCGTATGTGTTGTGCATGGTTTGGGTTCCCATGTTCTAAAAAAGTCCATTCCAAGCTGGTTGGTTCAGCATCCTGCTATTGAGGGATTCCACCAGGCTCCCCTCGAATGGGGAGGACAAGGGGCGTTGCTCGTGCTAATAGAAAGCCAAAGCCGCACGCGTTAAACTACCCCAAGCACGTTGATTTCTAACACTAATTTTCTGATTCTTATTTGTGCGATTAAGTGAAAAGGCCTAAAAAATGTGCCATGCTGCACACTAAATGTTAATCGGAATTGCACCTCGCTATGACAGATGGAATAAAAGCCAGCATCTTATTTGTTGATGACGAAAAAAATATCTTAAGTTCTCTTTCCCGCGTTGTCAGGGACATGAATCTCAATGTCTATACTGCTGACAATGCAGAAGAAGGCCTAAGGATACTTGCTGAAAACACGATCGATGTTGTGGTATCTGATAAAAACATGCCAGGAATGAATGGTTTGGAATTCCTGCAGAAAGTCGCAGACTCCTGGCCAGAGACGGTCAGAATGATGCTGACCGCATATACCGAAGTCGACGATGTCATCACCGCAATCAATTCTGGTAAAATCTGGAGCTACATGAGGAAGCCTTGGGAAAACAAAGAATTGAAACTTTGTATTCAGCAGGCTTTGCAATTCAGTGAAATATTGGCAGAACGAAGCTTGTTACGGCATACATTGCAACAAGTTGAATCAAAACGTAAACGCAACTTTATGCGCTTCATCGGTCAATCAACGCCAATGCAATTTGTCTACGATGCCATCGAAAACTGTGCGCCAAGCCATGCATCTGTGTTTATTACTGGACCTAGCGGCTCGGGAAAGGAGCTTGCTGCCGAAGCCCTACATAAACTCAGCCCTCGAAAAGAAAAACCGTTTATATGCCTTAATTGCGCCGCTATCCCGTCTGAACTAATGGAGTCTGAAATATTTGGGCATGTCAAAGGGGCATTTTCTGGTGCGGTGTCTAATCGCGATGGTGCTGCTTCTGAGGCTAATGAGGGCACTCTCTTCCTGGATGAGCTTGGTGAGATGGACATTGGCTTACAGGCAAAAATTCTACGATTTATCCAGACAGGGACGTTTCAAAAAGTGGGCAGCAACAAAGTAGAAAAGGTGGATATTCGCTTTGTGAGCGCAACCAATCGTAACCCATTTGACGCCATCTCTGAGGGCCGTCTTAGGGAAGACTTGTATTATCGTTTAAATGTTATTTCCCTTAACTTACCTCCTTTAAAAGAAAGAGATGGTGACGCCAGTCAGATGGCGCAGTACTTCCTTAACCGGTTTAGCGATCTCGAACAGAAGGTATTTGTTGGATTGTCATCAGAAGCAGAAAAGCTTATCAACAATTATGACTGGCCAGGCAATGTCAGGCAGCTTCAAAATACCATACACAGCGCCGTCGTCATGTCAGAGGGTCCATTACTTACCGAACATAATATCGCTCGCCAGTTACAACTGCCGGAACAGAAAATTAACGAACTGCTAAGCACAAAAACGACAATTCCAGACTACCTTGCGCAGCCCCAACAGCCCGTTACCGAATCGAATGATATTTCACTGGACTCAGCCTCAGTGAATGGCACCGAGGGAGTGAGAAGTCTTGCTGAAGTTGAACGGGCGGCCATCGAACATGCGATCGCCGCATGCAATGATAATGTGGTCAAGGCTGCCAGCTTGTTGGAAGTCAGTCCCTCTACGCTTTATCGAAAGATGCAGCAATGGCAAGATTAAGCGCTACATAGGCCACTTTTTTTACCCTGAGAATGCGATTTTTCTGATTCCTGTTATGCAATTTTTTTTGCAAAGTGGGAAAAATCGCTATTCGCACTATGCGAAAACCACTAGAACATTTTTTTAACCTTGTTATTAAATCATTAAAATTCAGTCACTTAATATTTTTCACGTATTGGAACAATAATTGAAACACTAAGTTATTCGCAGCTTTTGGATACACTTAGATGCCAGCCAAAAAATTATTTGACCTGTCTCATCTGTTTCACAATACCTCTTGGTTATTGTTGTCAGAGATAGTCGCAAAAGCGTCTAGACTGTTAGTCATTGTCGCCCTAGCTGCTGCATTGGACGCAGAGCAATACGGTACTGTCATGCTGGCCCTAGCATGTCATGAAGTGTTTAAATTGACCCTGCGTTCTGGCGCCGGTGCCCAAATCGTCCAGTGCAAAGATTCGCTGTTACCCATGTACGCTCAAAATGGCTTGATATTGCAGTGGGTTGTTTGCTTATTTTTAATGCTCATGCAGGCGGCGCTTGCCTTTCCCATCGGGGATTTTTACGGTAACTCTCAGGTAACCGAATTGTTGTTTTGCATGGCAGGTGTCTACTGCCTGTATCCTCTCGTCAGTATCCGCGTTTTTTTGTTACAACGTGATGGAAACATGCGTTTTTTCAGTATCCGTAATGCAAGCTGTATCATTGCAGAGAATCTGAGCATTGCCCTGTTCGCCCTCATGGATTTTGGCATCATGTCGGTTGTTTACGGCAAATGGGTATTTGCCATACTTTGGGTCACTCTGTTCTATTTCTCGCCAACCAAATCATTTGGCTTTGGCTTTTCATCCGCCGTGTTGCTGAAACTCACAAAAACATCCGGTCAGTTGTTTTCAACGGAATTTGTGCGGGCGTTGCGTAGTCAATTGGATATGCTTATTGGCGCCCGTCTGTTAAGTCCGGAATTGTTTGGCTTATACAGTTTCGCCAAAAGTGCAGGCGTTGGCTTAAGTCAGTCAATCAACAATGCCTTTAATGCCGCTCTTTATCCTTACTTATGCGATAAGTTTCGAAACAACCAGCTGGACAAGGAAACCCAGCAGGTTTACCTCCTTACAGCACTAGTGGCTTGTGTATTTGTTGTTCAGGCGTTAGCTGTACCTATTTATGTTCCTATTTTGTTTGACCAACAATGGCAGCAAAATCACAACGTTATCACCCTGTTGTGTTTCGCAGCGTTGCCAGCGCTCTTTGTTGATACACATTGTAACCTGCTTAGAGCAAAAGCCTCGTACAAAACAGAGTTAACCGTACGCTTGTTCTGCCTCACTATTGCTGCAGTTGGACTGATGTTATTGCCTGCTGCCGATCCAAAAGAGTTCGCTTCAAACATTTTACTTATCAGCTCGGTTTGGCTTTTAGTTGTGATTATTTCACACAACATAAAACGACTCCGCGCTTTAACCCCATTCACTTCAATCAGGAGTCAGACCCATGAATAATTCACCTTTACCAATTGTGTCTGTAATTGTCCCCATGTTTAACGTCGGAAAATACATTGAGCAATGCATCAATTCAGTTTTGGCGCAGTCCTTCAAAAACTTCGAGGTCATTTGCGTGGATGACGGCTGTACCGACGATACGCTATCCAAACTTAACCAGTTTAACGATAAAAGAATCCGGATTATCAGACAACAAAACAGGGGGTTATCTGGTGCAAGAAACACAGGGATCACCTTTGCAAAAGGAATTTATGTTGCCCTGCTTGATGCAGACGACTTCTGGGCAAGAGATAAACTCGCGCTGCATGTTAGCCACCTCAATCGAAATCCTGAAGTTGGTGTGAGCTATTGCCCTTCTCTTTTTGTCAACGAACAAGGAGAACAAATGGGATTTGGTCAATACCCCAAACTCAAAGATATATCTGCGAAGGATATCTTATGCCGTAACCCGGTAGGTAATGGTTCTGCACCTGTAATACGCAGAAGGTTGTTTAGTGAAGTCAGCCTGGACAGCCCTGAGTTCGACAGAGTCTGTGCGTTTGATGAAGAATTGAGACAATCTGAAGATATCGAGTTGTGGATCCGTATCGCATTAAAGAAAAAGTGGAAATTCGAAGGTATTGATACTCCCGTAACCTATTACCGAGTTAATGACACTGGACTGTCGGCAAACCTGACTAAACAATATTCCAGCTGGCAATTGGCCATGAGTAAAAACCAGCCAGGCAACGTATTTTTCTTCCGTCAGTATTTATCCTTGGCTCGAGCCTATCAGCTTCGTTATCTATCTCGTAGGGCCATACGATCTGGCGACACCTGGAAAGCGCTTAAACTGGTAAATCAGGCGCTGTTTACTCAGCCAAAAATCCTGTTCGAAGAGCCCAAACGTACCCTGTTTACCTACGGCTGTGCCCTGGCGTCAGTGCTGCCCAAACGACTTTTCAAGCTGCTCGAAAATAAAGCTGTTGCTTTTCTGTCTCGTCACCAACAAACAGCATCATAAAAAGGAAGTAATATGACTAGTCCATACTCCATACGTAAAGATCCAGATATTCTGAATTTGTTGAGTCGTTTACCCAAGGAAACGGCTACTACCTTCAGTGACACACAACTAAAACACTTAAAAATTGCGGTGGGAAGCGGTCAATACCGCAATCACAAAGTAGATGTTCGTGGCACATTTCCCGTCCCTTTCTTCGCGTATCGTATCTATTTTGTGTTCCTAATGGGTAAAAATTTGCGTGACCTGTCTCGGCAAGAAATTAATATTGCTATGTTTGCCGTACTGACGCTTTGTACACTTTTCCTGCTGTTTAGCACCATGTTAGGTCTGACAATAGTCTACATCCTAAAATCGTTTGCTGGCATCAATCTGATTGAGGGGTTTTCGCTGGGGCTGTGGGACTGGATTGTCAATACTGTACTATGAATGATTCATACGTCGCACACAGATACCCGTTTCAAAGAAGGAGAGTCACTCTCCTTTCGCCTTTTTTTGGCCTAGCCGCAGTTCACAACTTGAATACTGTTTGAACCTTGAATCAATGACAGCAATTGCAGTGCTTACCATAATGAAGCAAATCCGTACCAGTAGTATTAGCCGAGGCTACGTATATCTCTGATATTTTTCACTTCGTCGATTTCCCCTTGTTGAAGCACTAAGAATCGCATAGTTTGATCTCACGTAAATATCGAACATAAAGTATTTATGAAGCCGAACTCAATTCTCAAATTCTTATCTTGTATGACCTTGATAGTATCTAGCCAAAGTTATGCAAAGCTGCATAAGTTGGTACCTCATGATGGCAAAGCAGAAGATAGTTTCGGCTACAGTGTAGCTATAGATGGGACAACTGCGCTAATCGGTGCTCACAAAGCTGATGCGAAAAATATCCAAAACTCGGGGGCAGCCTACGTTTATTCCCTTGGCCCCACAGGTTGGCAACAGCAAGCAAAATTAATCGCAGAACCTGCATATGCAGATGACACTCTCGGTGGCAATGTAGCATTGAAAAACCACATCGCAATATTAGGTGTAATAAGAAGAGATGATAGAGGTGAAGATGCTGGTGCGGTGTTTGCTTTTGAGAGAGAGGCTAATACCTGGTTGCAGAAACAAATTTTAACTGCAATTGATGCAAAAGCTGGCGACGCTTTTGGTCAAAGCATCGCTCTTACATCCCGATTCCTAATTATCGGCGCACCTCACAGTGATGCACCGCACAAAGACTCAGGTGCCGCATACGTTTACGAACGAGAAAAAGACGCATGGCAATTTCAATCCAAACTAACGGCTAAAGACGGAGCTTCGGGTGATCTGTTCGGTATCAGTGTAGCAATTGATGGTGATACTGTTCTTGTTGGCGCTGACTTGAATGATGAACAAGCAGAAGAAGCCGGTGCCGTATATGCCTACACCTATGACGGAAAAGAATGGAACCATCAAGCAAAGCTTATGGCTAACGATGGCGATAAAACTGATATTTTTGGCGTAAGAGTGGCGTTATTTGGCGATACCGCACTAATTTCTGCCAGAAGAGATGACATAGTGGGCGTTGGCAAGGATGCAGGTTCAGCTTATATATTTGAACGAACAAAAGGTAAATGGGTTCAGGCGCAAAAATTGGTGGCTCCTGATGGTGAAGCTGATGACAGATTCGGTCGTGGTGTGGCGCTAAACAAAGAGACAGCCTTAATCAGTGCAATGCACCATGACGCTATTGGTAAAAATGCAGGGGCTCTGTATGTTTTCAAAAAACAACAGGGCCAATGGCGTTATACCTCCAAAATGGTAGCCCATGATGGTATGCCAGAAGACAGGTTTGGTTGGAATCTAGCTCTTTCAAACAACACTGCGCTAATCGCGACTCCTCATCGCGATGACAAAGGCAATGGATCTGGCACTGCTTATGTTCTGGATTTGGAGGATTAAGGGCTATCTTACGTGGATATCGGTGCAAACATCCGCAGGTTTATTTTGAAAAAAGTGTGTGTGGCTTGGCCCTTCGTTACCAGTGCAAAGCAACGATAAGATGCGTCGGATGGATTTGGAATACGCACCGCCTCTCAGGCTTACTCTGGTCGGATTAAATAAACGCAAAAAAAGGCAGCGTCAACTGCCTCTTCTTGCCCATTGAGTCCCTATGCTACCTTCATCATTTTGTTGAATAAGGTGGTTTTAAGTGACATTACATTTTTGAATCGCCAGATTAACCAATACCGGGTTTGACTGGCGTAATAGGTAACTCTATCCAGGAGCGGAAAGCGCATTTTTTTGCCTTCTTCGTAGTAAAAACAATCTGCAGATTTTTTCAGCCAATCATCGTCTGATTTGTTTTTTACATGCAAAAAGCTGTACGGATTGCTTAGACGAATTTCTCTGCGTGCCTTGATTTGTTCTGGTGTACGTTCCGCATAGTGTCGACAAACAGGAGACGGACGGTAAAGCCGATTGCAGAATGGGGGCACTTTGCCACTGATGTCTTCTGGCCATTTATGGTCGGGCGAGTTTCTGAAAAAACGAGGCTCACGCCAGTTGATCCGATAATATCGGCGTCTTTGAGAGACCAACTCTGATTTGTCTTCCTTGTCATATACAGCCAAATCCTTATCAGTAAAATAAAACTGTGCTTGCCAGACTCGCATCTGGTTTCTGTCGAACTGCATGGCCTTAACTAGCATCGGCCGCGGGTCTTCGGTTAACAGTTCATCCGCATCAAGAATATACCACCAATCAGACGCGCCGAATTTGTGGTTGAACATGTTATATACACGGTTTCGAAACTGATTTCGGTAGGTTTCGTCTGTATGCGCAGCAATAACAACTCTCGGGTCCTGCGCAGCCTTTTTACAAATTAACTCCCAGCTCCCATCAGTGGAGCCGTTGTCAAAAACATAAATATTGTCACAGAATCGAAGCGCATTGTTGAGCGTTTCGAGAATAATATCAGCTTCATTTTTAATGATACAAATAGCGTTAAGTTTCATCATGTTACCTCTTACTGCATTGAATTTGGTTTGATGGGTTGACGGGGCACCAGGAACACATCTGTTAGTTTGTTTTGAGCTGATTTAACAAATGCCCAAAGCAAAAAACTAAATCGATGTAGGGGCTTATGACGACAGACGTTTAGTCTGAGCAGTTTGCGGGCCACAGCGACATTTCCAGCCTGAATATTGACTTTGGCCAGATGACAGGCGTGAGCTGCGCAATAACGCGCGATAGCCACTTTGAGGCCAGACTTCATCGAACTGTTCTGAACCCGAATTAATAAACGTTTTGCGAATGGTAATAGTTCTGTCGGCAGATTTCTGTCACACGCGCGATTCTCAGCATCAGTGTGATAGAACATAAGGACCAGGGGTGTATAGATAATCCTGCTTTTTAACGCAACCTTGCTAAACAGCGCCTGATCCTCCCCCATCGCCTCACCTTCAGGGAAACCATTGAGGCTTTGAAATAAACTGCGCGTTATGACCGAACTTGATGGCATGAAAGGCAAATCACCACGAGATGCAACATCAAAATAATTGTTCATTACACAGCCATTTGGTGCGATATCACCTAACGCCACCTTCGGATCCAGATAAGTACCTTCGGCAACGATTTTTTGGTAGTTAGCTGCAAAAAATTCACCTTTGGGAAATCGTTTAATTAACTTATCCATCTCTTCCAAATAGAATGGCGACCATTGGTCATCGGCATCTAAAAAGGCAATATGGTTGTGTGCAGCCAATTTAACACCGATGTTTCTCGCGGCTGAAACCCCGCGATTTTTTTGTCTGTACAACTTCAGATTCGGCATATCCAATGTAGCAACCCGCATAGCACTTTCATCCGTTGAACCGTCATCAACCACAATTATTTCACTTGGCTGTAATCTTTGGTTACTGATTGATTTAAGCGTTCTCCGTATACTATTGGCCTTGTTGTAAAGTGGTATAACGACTGTAAATTGCGTTGCTTTCATCGCTTGGCCTCCAATTGAGTAATGTTGCCTTAACGGCTTCTTCTGTCTTCATAGTAGGAAGAGCAAAGCCTATGCCAATCCCTTTCTGAAGCGTCAAAGCAAGCGTTTCAGGGCAAAAATCCACTGCGTCAAACTGATAGTCCTGAGGCACACCTACCTGTCTACACCAGGCGTAGCACTTGTTGTGGTAATTAATCGATAGGGCGGGCGTGTTTGCCATGAAGCTTAAAATCGCTGCATGTAATCGCATGGATACTGACGCCTTAAATCCAGCGATGCGTTGCAAAACGCGAAAAGGGTTAGGATCATATTCAATATGCGAAACGGGGATATTTCCCGCCAATCTGACCATTATTTTTTTATGCAGATGAAAGTCGCCGAAGACGGGATGGCCATTGAAATCAAGTAAAGTGATTGGCTCGTGAGTTTCTTGCCAGGTTTTTTCAATTGCTCTAACCGCACTCTCAATACGATTTCTCTCATTTTCTGAGTTTACGTTTCCAAATGGGTCAATTGCTTGTTGGCAAAAATTAAACATAATTCCTTTGCGTTCTATTTCCACTGGCCTTTGATTCTGATGACACAACATCAGTGGTGCCAGATCAAACGTCAGTTTAATGTTTGCTTTAGGTGCTAGTGCCGTAGCGATTTGAAAGCTCTCTTCATCCCGTATGCCGACATGCCCGCATTCATTCAGAAACTTTGCACAAGCACGTTCTGCTGCGACCGATTCAAAAGGACCAACACCAACACCAGCACATCGACTATTTTTTTTACCTGCCAGCGCTATCAAATGGCGTTTGAGCTGAATATCTTTTTCACTATGCAAAACCGAGCCACCGCCAAAAATCACTTTTTCACTAAGGAATGCATTTTTATAGTGTGCCAGACGCAGCTGACCGCGGTATCCCGAACTTGGTATTGGTTCGATATCGCCAAACTCCTCATTTTTAATAGAGCTTGTGCTACTGACACAATGATTGGTGTCATTCAGTAAATACTTCGCAGCCCAACGTGTGCAATTCAGCAATACGTCATCGCCCGTATTTAACATTCCATAGTATCCGGTTATGTAGCTATTAAACGTCTTAAACATATGCACCTCTGCGCTGAATATTTTTAAAGGTTAATCCCAACCAGAACAAAGCTGGCCAGTATAGATAAGCGAGAATTTCAAGATTTTCAAAAAAGCTATAGCAGGCAAACACCGTTAGCATACACAATGCAGCACGTGCTTTTTGGTTAACGTGCATAAAACAGGCGAAATAAATCAAACTGATTGCCATCGGGATCGCGAGTGATATCAAACCTACTATCCCCTTTACAAACAAGAGCCCGTACCAGCTATGATGCGAGCCAATAGGCATAAATTCGACAAGTTTAGGTCCTGATTCAACGATGCCATGTCCCCAAATAGGTGCTTCTGCCTGCCAGCGTTGAAGCGCTAGGTTTTCTAAGGCTGCCCGAACTCGGGTGGAAGCTGGACGTGCTTCCTTAATTTGCTGAAAGGTATCCATGACCCACTCATACACTGGCTCACCTAAAACAAGCATTACCGGTAAAAGAACCCCTGCTAACAGGAGGATCCGAGGGTTACCTATCTGCCTGGAAAATAAAAACAAAGGCACAATAAAAATGAAGATAGCCCAGCCTGCCCGTGATTGGGAAAGTAAAGCCATGGTTATGCTGCCAGCGATGCCCCACTTTCGCCACGTAGCATCTTTTTCCATCAGACTAAAAACGATGAAAATGCAACTCAAGAAGCCAGCAGCGGGAGCCCAGGGAGCGAAGAATTGCCAACGTCCAGCCCCCGTTTCAGGGTTGCTCCCGTAAAGACTGACCATGAAAAAGTTATCTCCTGCCCCACCCAGGATCTGCAGTGGTGAGACAAACAACTCTCCTGGAAACCTCGCCAGATAAAGCACGAACGTGATTATTCCGAAAATGGCCGTATGCTTACCCACATGACAAATAGCACGGACTATTCGTTCAGGTCTGATCTCGACGAGTGCCCCTAACAGCGGGAACAAGCCCAACAATGCCCAACCTTTAGCCCAGCCAACAGCACTTTTAATTGTTTGCGTAGCTCCCAGCGACCAGTTTCCATGCGCCACCAAGAGACTCACCAACATCATAAACATGCCCAATACCCAAACCCAGACGATAACCGGAACAGATTTGAAGATGTGTTTGCCTTCAACAAAAGCGCGCAAAATTACTAAACCAAACACCAGATAACCAAGCGCAGACCCTGTAATATATAGCCCACCTACCGCGTACACCGGATAGGTAAACAATATGGCACCAATGATTAGCTTCTCTTCAATAGTACTTTGATAATGCGACGACGATTGCATAACACAGTCACTCCTGAAGTAATAAAGATGATGCCAACTAACCCAGCAGCTAAACCTAAGGCCGTTATAGGGCTGTGTATCTCGGTCGGTAACGAAGGAGCAGTGAGTAATTGGACGACAGGGTAAGAAGCAAAAACATCCGCTTTACTCGCCTCTAACCTAGCTGCAGCGGATGTAAAAATGGCTTCGGCCAAATCGAATTCTCTTTGCAATTTATCCAGCACCGCTGATTCACGTGCATAGATTTTCAGCTGATCATTGAATAATAATTCTGAGCGCGAAAGATCAGCTAACTCAGCTTCAATCCCCTCTGCCCGTGACACTGCCTCAATCAGGTCCGCAAACATCTGCGCGCGTTTAGGATTCATTTCTAAATCCAAACTACTGAATGTATTAGCTGCGTGGGGACCTGCAATTTCATTGCTACGCGCTAATAATGCTTTTTTCGACGCGTCAAATCTGAGTTGCTCGGCAATTACCTTTGGATGGCCGCTCCCCCAGCGAGATTTATATTCTGAGAGTAAAGAAGTGCTGGCGTTTAACTCATTAAGCAGTCCGCGAAATTCGGTATCGGATTGCAAAACAAAGGCTTTACCCGCCAGACCTGCTGAAACACCCAGATTTTTACTTAAACCAAAGCTATAGTCGCGCAGGTTTTTAGCTTCTGCGTGCAGGTAAACCTGCTTTTCTTTTATTGATTGAAGGCTATTTACCAGCAAATCAAACTGTGCCTGGGAAACCAGAAACGCACCTTCTTGAAACTCCAATACATTCGCTCTGGCACTATTGAGCCTTACTCTGTACTCATCAAGCACACCTTGGATACTCATATCACGACGTGTGACCTCATCAGCTCTTAATCGATCCAATTCAGCCTGAAGGCTTTCATATAAAGATTGTGCCTTGTGTTGCGCCTGGATCGCGCTGCTACCAGTAATGCTAATCGCCAGTATCGATGTTTGCTCAGTCAACTTGATTTTGGGTTGTCCAAACTGAGCTTTGCTCAAGTCCGTTTTTTCACTAGCTAGGTTCAACACACCGCGACTTAGCAGCATCTCTTTATAATTAACCCTTGGGTTGAAGCCACCTGCTGAGAATGGCGCACTAGTTTGGGAAACAACCTGACCGACATCGTCGATGGCCACGCTTGCCGAGGCTCCTGTACCGGGTAAAACAAGCTCAAGTTCGCTTTTATAGATCGGGGATTTATTCAGATATAAACCGACAATGATTGCGATAAACAGATAGCCACACAATGTCAGAGTCAAATACGGCCACTTCACAAAACGGTACACTGATGCTCTGAAGCGATCATATGCGGTAGGAATTGCTATTGGATACTGCATAACCTTTCCTCTTAAAACAATGTGAACGGAACAAGCACGTCAAACACTGAACGGGCTACATCTCGCAAATTCGTAACACCAGAGTCGTAACAAGCGATGGCGTCATTAGGCATCACGTAAGGATTAATATCGTCACGATTCGGCATCCTCATCAATTGCTCGACTGAACGCTCAACGACCTGAGTCTGATTCGTCAAAGGATTAACGCTAGCTAACATCACCTTACGCGGTGCGTTGGTCCACTCTTTACCGCCGACACAGTTTGCAGATACAGCTGCCTGCAAGAGACGTGTGCCATAAGGCAAGTTTGTTGAATATCTACCTACTGCTGCGCTTGAGTTGCTTTGTGCCGAATCAATCAGGTTAGACATAAACACCCGAAAACCCTTGGGTGTTATCTGGCTGGGCCTGACCAGGTGTGACTGAAAACATCCAGTGCTGGGAACGATCACCTGATCACCACTAATCAATGGGTAGTCATTAACGGGTAGCCCTGAGAGTATACCTGTCAGATCGACTTCTATTTGCCACCCCTGCCGAATAAGAATGATCTGGTCCAACTTGGCATCCGGTCTGGCACCATAGGCCGCCCTGATTGCTTCAGACAGAAGTCGTTTATTGCTGTAGTCACCAGCGGCAACAACTCTTTGGTCCATCTCAGCATTCGCGTGTTTAGCATTAATCACCACTCTCCCTGGTTGAAATACAGCACCAGTAACAGGCACTTCAATGGCAGCAAGATGCAGTACTTTGACATTTACGGTTGCCATCGCAGGACGGAAAACATTGGCTTTTATCAATGCCAGTTCAATTTTGGCTGATAGCTCTCTGGGTGATATACCAGAGGCGCTTATGGGACTAAGTATAGGTAAGGTCAGTAGACCGAGGTTATCCAAAATGTAGCTGCCATTAAATCCTTCGCCAAACTCAATCATGATTTCAATCATGTCTCCTGGACTTAAAGGCAAAGTATTTTTCGCAGGGTTCACTGCAGAGGGCAAAGGTGTCTGACTCGGCGCAGATGACAAAATAGGTTTGTCTACACGATAATTTAACGGTGCGCCAAACTGATGGTTGTTTGTGCAATCTAATTGTGCGGAAAACACTTTAGACGGCACGCTTTGCTGGCGAAACAATTCGCCATTCTCATTGATAGTGCCATAAAAACCCGAATGAGTATTTTCTATGCTCTGCAAACTATGATGTTGCGCGCAACCAGATAAAATCGCTGAACAAAACAATGCAAGCAAAGGCTTGAATTTGTACTGCTGTTTAAGATTGAATAACCCATTAATCTTCATGTTTTTACCCTTGTTGGCATTTCGCCACTACTGCATTAATACATATAAATTGCAGCAAGTGGGCCAACTTAGTAAAAATCCTATCTATTTGTTTTTTATGGTTATTTTTTTAATGGTAAAAACCAGATTCGCATTTTGCCTGAATTTCCCAATGACTTTTTTTCATTTGCAAAACGCAAAATGCGAATAATCAGGTGTGTTATTGGTGGTTTTGTATACGTAAAAAAACAGCGACGCAAGCATCGCTGTTTTTGTGGCTGGATCTTTGTTGTTAATACGCGCCTTTAGCACTTATAACACAAGGGATAGTTGCAAAGAGAATCTTCACATCCAACCAAATACTCTGTTTCTTGAGGTATTCGTCGTCCAGATTAACCTGAGTCTTAAAATCAGTATCAGCGCGACCAGATACTTGCCATAAGCCGGATAACCCGGGAACACCATTTAATCTCACTAACGCTGAGCTTGGGTATTCGTTAACCTCTATAGAAAGGGCTGGGCGAGGACCAATCAGTGCCATATCACCCCGGGCAATATTGATTAGTTGAGGTAGTTCGTCAATGGAGAATTTGCGGATAAATGCTCCTACTTTGGTGATGCGAGGATCCTGCTTGTACTTTTTACAAATGCCATCGCGGTCACTTTGGCTCGGATCCGGCTCACGATAGTTCGGATCCGTTTTCAGATACATAGAACGAAATTTATACATCTTAAAGTGGCGGCCATATTTACCGATACGATCCTGACTAAAGAAGCAGTTGCCCCGACTCTCCAGTCGTATGAGTAAGATTGTCAGAAGGAAAACCGGCGACAAAGCCAGAATAGCCAACATAGCCACTCCTCTTTGCAAGAACATAGGCAACCCTTTATGTGAACCGTTAACAGCCTGCTCTGATGTGGACTGTGCAGCTCTGTTTGACAAGGCGGCGTTTGGAATTCTAGTGTGAGTTAATGTTGAGGTAGTCATAATTACCATCCTTTTCTTGCACGATTAAATAGATAAATTTGTATAAGGAACAAAGGGTTGCCGATAACATATCGACGGAATTTAGTCTTGGGTTCCTGCAGCAGGCGCCATACCCACTCCATGCCAATCTCTCGCATCCACAATGGTGCTCGTGGAATGTTGCCAGAGTAGAAATCGAATAGTCCGCCCACAGCCATTGCCGTTCCGCAGTTCAGTTTGCTGGCGTTTGCCACCAACCATTTTTCCTGCATGGGAGAACCCATTGCAATGAGCAAAATGTCGGCTTTGGATGCGTTAATTGCGTCTATAATTTCTTGAGATTCAGACTCGTCAAAGTAACCATGCTGCTCGCCAGCGACCTTCAATTCTGGAAACTGTTTTAGCAAGTTATCAGCGGCACTTTTTGCTACGCCTGGTTTTGATCCCATAAAATAGATTGAATGACCTTTTTCAAGAGCAGATGCGCATAGCGGCATTAACATGTCGGTACCGTTAACGTTTTCTTTGACGTTGATACCCACAGTTTTGGCAGCAAGGCGAATGCCCGCGCCGTCAGCAAAACACCGATTGGTTTGCTTTATCGCTGTTTTAAGGTCTTTATGTTCTGCTATCAGGTTTATCGAATTCACATTAATAAAACAGCCTGTTTGACAAGGCATCGCAGGACTTGCTGAATAATTTCTGGAAAGTGCCCATTCAACTGCTTCGTTCAGGCTGTGGTTATGGATCTTTAGTCCGAATAAATCAAATTCTTCTGGAGTGTTAAGCTGATCGCCTGCCCTGCTATAGAAGAAGCGGTTAAACAAAGCACGCAACAGAAGAGAAAATTGATAGAAAGCTCCACCATTAAATTGCGTTATCAGAGTCTGGTCGACTGACATAGATGCTAAGCCACTGGCTCTTTGAATTTGGACCAGATTAAAATACCCGGTCCGAATATGGCGATATGTTTGCAAGTTTCTTTTTTGGCTATCCTCCAAATCAAGCGACATTGGCATACCGCAAAACTTTAATTGGCCGCATAATACTGACCAGGTCAAAGCGAACTCACGCAGGAAACCAGTACTGAAGCGGTGCAGAGTAAATGTATTTCCCATGCAATCCTTTCCAGATTTGCTTTCCAGCAATGACTTCCCTTGCGCAGTAGCCATCAGCATATTAAACACGTAAAGCGGACTCATTAGAACAATCAGCATAAAAGCAAAGGTGCGCTCCAGGTTGAAAAGGACAAGACCTTTAATTGGTTTTCTGTCAGTGACTCTTCTTCTCTGATTTAAAGATACTGTACTGCTATGCATAATCTTCTCCATCAATCTAATCTTTAAGAAATATAAAGCTTCTCGCTTCAACGTCTTGTTTGATATTTCTATTGCGGAGTCCGTGCCAACTTTAAATATTCACATAACGTATTGTTTTAATTGGTTTATTTATAAATTTACTTTTTTGGTTTGAGTAGATTTTTGCGTTTTGAAAATGCGTTTTGAAAAAATTTTTTGATTTTGAGAATGGGTAATCTAAGTTTGCTGTTGAAGAGTCAGCATTATAGGAATTGAGAGGTATTTCCGGTCCATAAACCCCAACAAAGAATACGCATCATTGTCGATTTCAACACCACCAGATAGCCCGAAGACTTGATGGTGTGCACTTAAAATTCAGTGTGCACCATTCCACTCGTTGGCATACTAGAAATGCTATTTCCCTTGTTGAAAATGCAATGATTTTGAACAACGAATATCAGGTGTGTCAGCGCAGTTCACATGACAGTCGTGGCCAGCAGAAAGTTCGTCTACAGAGGTGAAAATTGGATACAATCGCAAAACCCGTTGGGTCAGCGAAACGAGTCCATCATCTAGTATGTTTATCAGCCCAGCTTTCTGCAACACTCGTGTTGTCTTTGAGAACAAAGAGGTCAATCTTGAAAAACATTTGTGGATAAGATTCAACATTAAGCTTTGTCTAAGAGGGCCAAAGCTAAAATGGCGAATGTAGTCTTTGAGGGCAGGGTCGTGTGTATTGTTCCATCGGTTATCAAGTGTTGAAACAAAGTCACGGTTTTTACAGTGTTCGATAACGTGGCCGTTCTCTCCCCAACCCACACTGTTGGCAGCTGATATAGGCTGATGGCGATCCGCTAGCAGATTGCGCAGCCACGTTCGGATAACCTGGCTATTCTTTATCAGTATCACACCTGAATTAAACCGGCCGCTGTAACTGCGTGCCAGATAAAGGTATTTACCAATATGAAAATTGCTCTCTAGATCAGGGGCATTATCTTGGATGTAGGCGTCGGCATCAACAAAGAGTACGTTGTCATATCCCGCTTTCAACGCTTCCTGAAGCAGCGTAAGTTTTAACCAGCAACATTCTACCCCCTTTGAGGTAATAAAAGGTCTGGTCACGGCCTGATAGGCATAGTTGTGTTTGCTAGCAAACTGCGCATGGGAACGGAGATAGTCTTTGTAAAGCCACTGATAGCCGTTTAACGCAATGCTAAATACCAAGGTGGTTTTTGCCATTCGTTTTACTCCTGATTACACGCTTTATGATTGCCTCTGCAAAAATCAATCCACCTTTAAATGCCCAAGTTTGAGGTACAAATCGCTGTTAACTGAGCGATTTGAGAAAAACCTCTCCTATTGCAATGCAATATGCAAAAAAACCTATTTAGAGACTTAACTTTTCCACAGAAAAAATCTCAACCCTTTGTTTTTATTGAATAATTAATAGTTGGCCTGATGCTGGCAATAGAACGTCAGTCACACTCTTCCCGTGACAAAGTGCAACAACAGGAGATGATTTATGAAATTCTCACTACGAGTCGCGGCAATGCTAATATTTGCTGCCGCGAGCAATATAGCGCCAGCAACGGAACAGGACAATGGCCAGTATGTCTGGCAATTCCTGTCGGGCCAACCCTGGCCTCAAGGATATAATCGTAATATCGGTAAACCCAACAATATGTCCTGGAGTCGAAATGAATACAGCGACGATTTCTTCCAGCGGATCAATAATGCTCTACCAGAAAGTGAATTGAATGAAGCTTTTATCACTGATGACAGCGGTTCAACCATTTACCTAACCGAAACGGCAGAGGTTTTTGTCACTTTTATTCATGAAGGCGCTGGCTATAGAAACTCCTTTGGTTTCTTTACATTTGATAGGAACAATCCCCCTCAGTCACCTTCAGAAGTACAAGAAACTATTGTATTCCCCAATCTATCTTATCCACATATGGCCAATGGACACCGATTGAGCCTGGGTGTATTCCCGGCAAACACCAGCATTGGTTTTTTTATCGCCGCTAACGGGTTTGATTATTACAACGGTGTAAAGGCCAACAAAGTGCCTTACTACTATTCACTTCAAGATCTTAACCCTGAAAGCGATCCGGCACTTCGTCAACATGCCGTACTACTATACGATGAGGAAGTCTCTGAGGTTATTATCGGCTTTGAAGATCTGCCAAGAACATGGGGTGATAATGACTTTAATGACGCAGTATTTAGCGTTAAATCAACGCCCGAAACCGCTATTGATAAAGAACCACTTGTTAAAGTTCCCAATGCAGATGACAGCGATGCAGACGGTTTGAGTGATGACCAAGATGAATTCCCCAACGATTACCGCCGCGCTTATAGCAGTTATTTTCCTACGCAAGATAGCTATGTGACCCTGGCATATGAAGACAACTGGCCTAAGATGGGAGACTTCGATTTCAATGACTTGGTGGTCAAAGAACGACTACAAACAACCTATGATGCAGACGGTTTGATAAGTGGATTTATTGTTCATGGACTTATCACCGCAAGAGGTGCCTCTAAATCAAATGGATTCGCATTAAGGCTTGTGGATATGCTGCCGTCAGACATTGAATCAGCAAATCTAAGTATTAATGGCAATGTGTATGAAAAATATACAGAGAATAGTCAAACAGATGCTGTCATAACGCTTTGGCAAAACAGCAAAACCTATACCCAGACGGGTCAATCAGGAAAATGCTCGCATTTTAATACCAACAAACAATGCGACTATTTTGCGCCCGTCCCATTCACCTTTGATGTAATGTTTACCGCTGGTAAAACGAATTTAAATCACTCCGCGTTTGACTTTTTTATCTATCGTACCGGTGACAGATCATTAGAAATTCATTTACCAGGCTTTGCGCCTACGGATTGGTTTAATGAAAGCCGGTTTGGTAGACAAGATGACACATCAGATCCCGCCCAAGGACGGTATTTCAGAACTGAAAACAATTTACCCTGGGCTATTCAGATCAGTGACGATTGGAATTACCCAAGGGAGTATATCGATATTCTTTGGGCTTACCCAGAATATGAACAATGGGTGGAGAGCTCAGGACAAGCCGCTGATCAGTGGTACAAGTCAGATGAACGTAAATTTCACTTTTACTCGGTTGAATAGGATTGGAGGACATTATGCCTAACTTAAATACCTTACAACATGTCTCAAAGTTAGCCACCGCAGCAGTGTTTCTAAGTATTAAGACTATGTTGATGCTGGTCATTGTGCTTTCTGTTGTATCAACGATGGCGCTTGCACAGCAGGACTATCAGCCCGACACCACTAAATTGGATAGCAAAGCGGGCTCCTCTGCAGAGCTCTACGTAGAAAAGGAGTTCAATTTTGAAACATACAAACGCGTGGTACTAGACCTATCTGTTGTCGACTTAGCAGGAAACCCGGTTAGCGGCGCATTATTGCGAGTATCAGTAATTGATCCAGATATCGTAGCGCTGACGGATGAACGATTAAGTGATAAATCCTTAATCAAAATCGCCCGCACTGATCAATTTGGGCGATTTTATCAGAATTTGGAATTATCGAATTCGATTCTCAAAGTACTGTTGGAGCTAGATATGCACCAGGAAAACAATAAAGTGATTGTTGAACTGGATGAATCGTTGCATCTGCAATATGTATTTTCAGCTGAGTAATAATAGGTAAAGAGAGTAGGAAATACCGATAATTCAAGACTGCCTCAATAGTTGAGAGAAGGTTAATTGTCGGTATTTCACTCGCCTAATCTCTTGAAAGCACTCTGCAAGATAGTAATTCATACAATACACATTTGTCACTAATGTCGTATATTTAACAATAGTCATTTTTTACACATTAGTCATATTTATCTATTTAGTCACATCTTACACTTAAGTCTCATGTGTCTTTTGTGTCAATGGTGCTATAACTAGTGATGAAAAAGGAGCTACCTATGACGATTTCCAGTTCATTAAGCACAGGTGAGATAGCTAAGCACTGTGATGTTAACTTACGCACTGTCATTAGATGGATAGAGCGTGGCGCTTTAAAGGGTTATAAGCTGCCTGGCAGAGGCAATAACAGAGTTAAAAAAGAAGATTTTATTTCTTTTCTTAAAACCAACAATATGCCTTTGCCCACCAACCTTAATGAAGAGCCAAATCGTCCTTGTGTACTCATTGTTGACGATGAAAAAGACATTCTAAACTCGATTAAACGGATACTCCGCAAATGTGAATATACGCTTTTGCTGGCTGAAAGTGGTGAACAAGCATTGTCTTTGCTACAAGAGCATAATGTCGATTTAATCATGTCAGACATGAGAATGCCGGGGATGTCGGGCGCTGAATTGCTTGAGAAGGCGGCAGTTGTTAGGCCGGATGCGCATAGGATAATACTGACTGGTTACTCTGATATGGAGTCCACCGTTGCAGCAATCAATTTGGGCAAAGTCCATCGTTTCATGCAAAAGCCTTGGGATAATCAAGCACTAGTTGAAACCATAGAAGCGGGCTTGGAACAGGTTAAGTTAAAACAAGAAAACAATAAGTTGCAAGCGGTCGTCTTGCAGCAAAATACACTACTCAAGAAATTGAATCACAATCTGGAAGATAAGGTTGAATTGCGTACCAAACAAATTCGAGCAACTTTGAAAACAATAGAGAAGCGCAGCGAAGCCACTCAACAGATGCTGTTTAATTTTATCAGTATTAACCCAGAATTAAGCGGCAGCTTTGCGATAAGCGTCAGTCAGTTGGCGGGGCGCATTGGCATGTTAATGGGGTTGCCGCAAAAACAAATCGAGCAAATTAGTTATGCAGGTCTGTTAAATGAGGTGGGCTTGTTGGGATTACCTAAGGAGCTATTGGATAAGCCATTTTCTGAATTAAACTATGCGCAACAAACAGAATTCCTGTCACAGACAGAAAAGGCCGGACTAATACTAGGGCCCGCTTCCCATTTGCAACCTGTAACTGAAATTCTGACTTGCCAATATGAGTATTTCAACGGCACAGGGTCCCCCAATAAACTGTCCTCTGAAGAGATACCTTTAGGCGCTCGAATTTTAGCCGTCGCTCGAGATTTCTGGCGGTATAAGCAACAAAGGATCTGTGCAGAAGAAGTGACTGATATCGACGTCAGAACCAAACTCAAGCAATATTCAGGGACGCGTTATGATCCTCAAATTATAGAGCTTCTGATTAAAAATAGAGAAATTGTCTCTGACGACCATCTGAATAAATCAGTACCTACGTCTGCTCTTGAGCCTGGCATGACGCTTAAAAAAAACATTCTCAACTCCGCACATATTCTTATACTGCCGAAAGGTCATGAGTTCACCGAGGACTCCATTAAAAAACTCCAGGTGTTCGAACGTACACAGGAAAAGGCCCTCAGTATTGTGGTAGAAAAGGATTAAAAGCTGGCCGGAAACTTAAGGGTAAAGCATGTTCCTTTACCCAATTCCGAGTCGACTGATACGTCTACATTGTGAGACTCCAATATGGCGTAAGACACTGACAAGCCAAGCCCGGTGCCGACCCCCACCTCTTTTGTCGTGAAAAATGGTGTAAACAATTTGTTTTTTGTTTCTTCATCCATGCCAATCCCTGTATCAGCAATGCTTACTTCAAGCAGATCATTATTGAATGAAAAGCCAATACGCAGTGTTCCCCCCTTCTCCATAGCCTGTACGGCATTCACAATGAGATTAACGAATACTTGCTGAAGTTTTCCTTTATTGCCTTGTATGAGAGGTAAACCAACTGGAACGTCAATTTCTACTTTATGCTGGTATTTAAGTGCATTGTTGGTGATTTTTAGCGCGCCTTTCAAACAACTAACAACATCCATTTTCTCGAATTTTTCGTCCCCAGTATGAGAAAAAGACTTAAGGTTATCGACTATTTCCTTAACCCTGTCTAACCCGTCCAAATTGCTTTGTATAAGTTCCTCAGAATCTGAAGCCAAATAGTCTACGTCTATATTAGCTATAATTTTTCCGTAATCAGACGGAGACAATGTGCCCTTTTCATTGAGAGCCTTGCTAACTTCGTCAATGACACTTTTAAAATCACTGACGTAATCGTGTAATATTTCAGAATTAGAACGAATAAACCCTATAGGATTATTAATTTCATGTGCAACGCCAGCAGCTAACTGCCCCAGCGAAGCCATTTTTTCAGACTGGACTAACTGGCGTTTAGTTTTTTCCAGATTCTCGACGGTTTCTTGAAGCGCAACGTTTCGTTTCAGGATCCTGACCTCATTTAAGCGCCTTTTTATTCCACTTAACAAGTGACTGCGTGCAGTGTCCAGCACATACAAAGATTCTTCGTCGAGAAATTCAGATTGGCTGATAAAAGCTATCCAAACTGCACTGCCACCTCTCAATGCAAACTTGGTGAATACAATCCAATTTGCATCGTTAAACTCATGTGATTCAAATTCGCTGACCAACCAGGATGGCATATATTCAGGTTCAGACTCTGGCAGTAACTTAAGCACCTCGCTCAGCATTAATTCTTTGTTAATCTCTTTCTTGTTTCTTGACCAGAAATCAGCCCGTTCAACGCGCTTTCCATCTTGCCCATGCTTAATGTAGAGCCCAATATCCGCTTCCAGGAATTGACCGGTAAGCGATATGGTGTTTTCTAACAAATCCTTCAGTGAGATTTCAGATGAAACATCTGCAGATGCTTCCCCTAAGAATGCCAGCTCAGCCTGCCTCTTTTTGGCGTTACTCAGGGAACGTTGAAGAGACAAGTTGGTCTGGTAAATCTCCCTTGAATAATCTTCAAGTTGACGTTCAGCCATGCCTCTGGCCCTTTTCTCACGTTCAACCTTTCGTTCAAGAATTGCAATGCGTTTTTCTGCCTGGGCGAGTTCATCACTCACTTTTTAGTCACCTCGATCACGCATCGTTGGCCTTGTTCGTGTACACACTCACTTTGACACACTTCTACTGGTTGCCCTGTATGCTCAGACAATCCTTTTATAAGCCCTTCGCAGAAATAGCACATGTGCCTTGGAGATTTGTAAAGTAGCGTGAGGGTACGGTCAGTTTCTGACAGGAACTCGAACTCGGGCAATATAGCATCCGGGTTTAGTTTTTTGACTTCCACATGTATGACATTTTCCACCGCATGCAGAAATTCAAAAACATCTTTAAAGTCATGAGCTTCAGCAGGCGCAGCTTGATATAATTTCTTGAACACCCAGTGTCCAAATGAATGCTGGGCTTGTTGCCCTGTTAGACCTTTCTTTTCACAGACAAGCCCGACCAGACTGAACAACTCCTGATCATCGTATGTACCAACAGTTGTATATATGCCTTCACTGGGTAAATCTGCTTCTCCGATTAACTCATCCCAAAACTCGTCCCCAAACAGCTCTTCAATAAAATTATTAAATTCAACGAAAACGATACCTTTCATAATGCCAGCCTTTGAAATCTCATAATGTGAACATTTATAGTACACAGTATTATCGAAAATCGAACAAAGGGCTATTAATTAAGTCTCTGATTGGCAAGAGTATTGTAGTGGAATAGTCAGGGACACGTCAGAAGAGATGTCCCTAAATGAAGTAACTTGCTGACTTACAAGTCGTGGTTTGTATTGTAGATAAAAAGGTAAAGATAATAAGCGCAAATTCCAACTACAACGCTTAAACCTAACAAAGATCCCCACACAATTGGATCATTAATCAACATATCTAACATGATTATTTCCTCGCGTTTAATTAGTCTGATTTCAGTCTAGTTGCTCAAACATTTATTTGTCATGATCCAGATCAAGCTAATGGCAGGATCAGAAAAACTGTCGTTCATTTGCGTCAATCTCTGCCCTGAACCTCAATTACAGAAATCACTATCCTTTTGTATTTATTGGACTTTATAGATCTGGAACGGTTTGTGCGATAGCACTTTGCGCACTGGATAATTACAGCTTGAAAAGGAGTAAATGCATTATGTTTGAACAAGGCCCAAAACTGCACCTGGTTTCCGGTTTTTCTGATCAGACTCACTCTGGTTCACCACTGGTTGCTTCTTTGCTAAAACAACAGTCAAAACCGGGAAGAATGAATAAATCAATATCAATAGACAGTAAACTTAGTGTGATTGGCCTCGGACTGACAGGGACCTTACTGTCAGCAGGTTTCGCGAACAAAGGCCATAAAGTGATTGCAGTGGATATGGACATTCGCAAAGTTAACAGTATTAACAGGGGTTTCTCTCCTATTCAGGATAAAGAAATCCAACGTGCTGTCAGCAACGCTAAGAACAAAAACAAATTAGTGGCTACTAGTGACCTGCACAATGCCATATTAAATACAGATGTCAGTTTGGTGTGCGTGGGCAATCCACAACGCGCGTCTGAAGATCGCGTCACCTCAAATATAATGGCGGTGTGTCAGCAAATTGGTGCCAGCCTTACCAAAAAAGATGGGTACCATTTGATAATAGTGCATTGTGGATTACGTCCGGACATGTGCAGTCAGCAATTAGTCCCCACAATAGAGCACTGGTCAAATTTAGACTGCGGTAGGGAATTTGGGATGTGTTATTTACCTTTGTACGTGACACACAACAGCAACCACGAATCTTCCAGCTTTGTGGAGAGCATATTACACGGAGCTTATGATACAAAAAGTGCAAAGTTGGCGACCAAGCTTTTTATGTCGTTGGACATTGGTTTGCGCACAGTGCGCCTGGACACGGCGTGAGCAACAGGTTAACTAGGAAAAGAGTCGCTGGAACCAGTTTTTGTCCAGATCTGATTCACAGGTTTTCAGTTGCTTGGCATATGTATAGGCTCGCTCATTGACCTTTTTAGCAACTTTCACCAGCCACTTTTTTTTGTCGTAGGTGCGGCGTTTATAACCGCCCCACCCTTCATGGTAATTCAGGTATTGAGTGTATGCATCCCACTTGGAAATACCGTTTATCTTATAGGTTTTTGAAATAAACCAACCCATAAAATCAATGGCATCATCAAAATCATCTCTATCAGCCCCTCTATTTCCTGTTTCCCGAATGTAGTCTGACCAGGTTGGTGTTTTGGCCTGAGAATACCCGTAAGCAGAGCTAATTCTCCCCCAGGGGATCAAGCCAAAAAATATATAGTCTCTTGGTGGCAGTGCGTCAGAGCGAAATGAACTTTCCTGGTACATCATGGCCATCGGAACGTGAATAGGCACCCCATATTTGTCCTTCATATCGGATGCTGCATCAAACCAGTCAGATTTTTCGAAAAAAATCTCACAAAGGTTGCTGGCATTTTTAGGTGGCGTTGTGGTGCAGCCCAGTAAAAATAAGGGGAAAAGCATGAAAGCTAAAATTAATTTAAAAAAATTAAACTTTTTTGTGAACTTTACTTTCATCTGGTACTCATAATTAGCGTGTTCTAGTTATTGTGTGTTTTCCCTGGTAGTAATTTGATGCCTGACAATTGTCAGGCATTTTTTTGTCTGTTATTTAACTACTGACACCAGAATCGTCGAAATAATTATTCAAAAACGTTTCAAAATCTTCTGAGTCAGCGGCTTCCTGTTCAGCTTGTTGCTGCAAAGACTCTTTGGCCTGCTGAACAAAGGTAGCATCATCCAAAGTGGTGTAAGGAGTTTGCGCCATAGCCTGTTTATACTGCTCTGCCAGAGAGACGCCCAAATACCCATTATCCAAATTGTTCTCAAGCAGGTGTTTCAGAATTCGTCCCGACAGGGTTTTATCCGGGTCAGCGATTTTCTCCTTTTGCGCCTCCAGTGCTTGTGAGTAGTGGCTACACTGATTTGATTGGTCAAGAACTGCTGCAACTTCTGCCATACCCGCAAATAACTCCTCAGACCATTCAGGGATAGATACTGCAACATCACCATTTTGTAGTCGCAGTTCAGGGTTTCGCCCGTCAGTCACTACTGCACTTAAGTTGTCTTCGGTTTGATGATATTGCGCATCATTCATGAAATCACTCGGCGCAACCAGACAGTAAAGCAAAAACACATCAAGGAAATAAAATTGCTCCAATTCAATGCCGATGTCACTAAATGGATTGACATCCAAGGCCCTGACTTCGATATAGCTTACCCCTCTTTCTGCCAGGGCGTCGGTCGGCTTTTCCATCGAATGTGTTGGTTGTTTTGGTCTTATCGGAGAATAGAGTTCGTTTTCGATCTGCAACACATTGGCATTAAGCTGTTGTAATTTCCCATTTACTTTAGCCGAATACTGCGAATACTTTGCAGAAGGCGTGTTTATCGCCTTTCTCAGAGAGGCGATATAAGTGTCTACGCGGTTGTAACAAATAGACAAACCAGATTGTTCTGAATTGGTGTACCCGAGATCACTCATTCTCAGTGACGTCGCATAGGGTAAATAATAACTTCCATTACCAAGCTTCTTGAACGGTAATTTACTTTCATTGCCTTTGATAAAGGAACCGCATAACGCAGGGGAAGCACCAAACAAATAAGGGATCAGCCAACATAATCGACGATAATTTCTGATCAATCCAAAGTAGGCAGCAGAAATATTATCCTTGTCCGCGTCCTGTCCTTCAGTGTTTTTTATCCACAGCTGCCAGAATTCGTCAGATAGAGAAAAATTAAAATGTACGCCTGAAATAGCTTGCATCATGCTGCCATAGCGATTTTTTAAGCCGACACGATAAAGGGTTTTCATTTTCCCCACATTCGAGCTGCCATATTCCGCAATAGGGATTTGATCGCTGCTTTGCACGTAGCAAGGCATGCTCATCGGCCATAGTCTTTCTTCACCAATATTAGCCAACACAAATTTATGGATGTCTTTAAGTTGGGCAACTGTGGTATCTGGATTAGATTCCGGTGGTGTTATAAATTCCAGTAAAGATTCGGAAAAGTCGGTGGTGATATATTCGTGAGTGAGGGCGGATCCAAGGGATTTGGGGTGGCCGGTCAAAGCCAGGCTCCCATCACTGTTTATCCTGAGTGCTTCCCGTTCGACGCCATGTTTGATGTCACGTAGCGATGCTTTAAGCGGTTTCTGAGCCAAGATCGCTAAGCGTTCTGAGTATTGCGAAGTAGTAGACGTCAAAATCAATCCTAAATGTTATACATTGACAATTAGTGGGGAAGATAGCTTGAAAATCAAGTTTTATTGGCCCAACTAATTGTTACCTAATTTGTTTCTATGAACATTGTGAACCCGTCAGACCCAAACAGACAGGCACCTCTTCACAAAAATTTCTTCTTTTGAGCAATTATCCTTTCAGCCTCAGAAAGTCACTTCCACTGGCACAATAGGACGACCAATCTTTTGCAATTTCGGTCCTATAACTTTTGCATCACCAACCACCAGGATTTGCATTGTACTGCTATCCAGCGCCTCTTCCGCCAGTCGGGAAACCTCGGCGCTCTCAATGCTATTAATGATGTCCAATTGTCTGTCACGATATTCACTATCAAGTCCAAAGGTGATTAAACGTCTCAAAAAAATCAGCTTACTATAGGGTGTCTCATAATTTAGAGCTTCAGATTGGGTATATGCGTTGCGCATAAAGGCCATTTCATCAGCAGTCACACCATTTGATTGATAGTGCTCAAGTTCAGCCAATAATTCTGAAATCCCCTCTGCTGTAAACTCTTTTTTCAGGTCCGTCTGAATCTGGAATCGGCCTTGGGTTTTGCCCCCGGAAAACCCTGAGGAAGCACCATAGGTATAACCTTTGTCTTCACGCAGGTTCAAATTAATACGGCTGTTAAAATTGCCTCCAAAAGGAAAGTTCATCAACTTGCTCTTAAATTGTGTCCCTGTCGCATCATAGGGTAGAAATGGTTTGAAAATCCGCACAACGGACTGGGCGGCATCAGGTTTGTCCACAAGATATATGACTGGCTTATCGAATCCTTTAGGGGCGTCTATTTTGACAAGTTCATATTCAGGTCCCTGCCACTGGGTAATAAAGGACAATTTTTCTTCGGCTTGCTGCAAATCTATATCGCCCACAACGACGAGGTTAGCCAGAGAGGGTGAATAAAAACCTTGATAAAATGACTTGACGTCTTGCAGGGAAATATTGCTGATGGTTTCCAGTGAACCTATATCTGGTAAAGAAAGTCTGTTGATGTCGCCATATAAAATATTGTTTACAGCCCGGCTAGCCAATGCAGAGGGGTTTTTCGATTGTTGTTGTATAGATTGACTCAATCGCTGCTTTAATCGCTCCAGATCTTCATCAAGAAACGCAGGAGAAAAGAGTTTGAGCTCTAACAATGCGAGTGTTTTGTCCAGGTTTTTAGCCAAACTGGTCACACGCACTTCGGTAAAACGTCCACCAGCGCTAAAGCTGATTCGACTACCAAGCAGCGCTAGTTGATTTGAGATCTCTTCATTGCTCATGCTCAGGGTGGATTCATTCATCATTTGCGCAGTGATTGATGCCAGCCCCGCCTTATCCAGAGACTCTAGTATCGGACCGCCCTCCATGCTCAAGGTCAAAGTTACTGTGGGGGTTTCACTGGTAGTATGCCCGAGTAATTTCAATCCATTATCAAACTCTTTTTTCCAGAAGCCCGGCACTTTTACCACAGGATTGACACCCGCTTGTGGCTGTACGCTGCGATCAAAATCGTCTTTTATGCTGATATTTTTTATCGCTGGAGGAGCTGCTTGCTGAGTAAATTCCCGAGGCGGTGCGTTGTAATCGGCAGACTTTGCCGCAAGCTGCACCTGACCGGCCGGTACTATACTTAACACTACCTTAGCCTTGCCTTTCACATATTTCTGGTAAACTCGCATGACATCCGCAGCGGTGACATTGTTATACCGGTCGATATCGTATTGAACCAAATCTGGTTGTCTTTCAAACACCTGGTTGCTCGCCAGGGTGGAAACCTTTCCGGAAACACTCTGTAATCCAAATATTGTTGAGGACTCAATGCTTGCTTTAGTGCGGTTAAGATCGTCTTCGCTCACTCCACGCTGTTCAAATTCCTGTAATGTGTCCTCCATGCGTTTTTTTAATTCGGCAAGCTGAGACGATTTGGCAGGATTTGCCAACGCGAGCAACTGAAATTCGCATGCTAGTTCCCGGCATGGATGCGAGACCAAGGTCTGTACGGCGTGATTGTCTTTCACAAGGTTTTTATAAAATAAGGAGGTTTTGCCTCGCCCCAGAATGTCAGACAACACATCCAAGGGAGCTTCATCCGCATGTCGAGCGTGAACAGTAGGAAAAGTTAGTTGTACCAAGGGCAGGTAAATCTGATCTTCTAAGGTGACGTACTTATCCTGCGTCAATGTCACAGGTGTTTTATCTGCAGGCTTAACTTCCGGGCCTTTTGGGATCGTTCCGAAATACTTGTTTACCCAATCAACAACTTGTTCAACATCAATATTTCCACCTATGGTCAAAACGGCATTATTAGGTCCATACCAACGCTGAAAAAACGCTTTGAGATCATCAACTGATACTCTGTCAAGATCTTCTATATAGCCTATGGTAGACCAAGAGTAGGGGTGGCCTACAGGGTACAATGCCTCTGCATTTTTCTCAGATCGCAAGCCATAGGGTGCATTATCATAATTCTGGCCCCGCTCATTTTTTACGGTATCGCGCTGAACTTCGAATTTTTCCTGGGTAACTGCTTCCAACAAAAAACCCATGCGATCCGCCTCCAACCAAAGAATTTTCTCAAGTTGGTTGGCGGGTACTGTCTGATAATAATTGGTAGTGTCTGAGGACGTGGAGCCATTGAGATCGCCTCCCGCCTCAGTCACAATTTTGAAGTGTTCTTCGTCTGCAACGTGTTTCGACCCTTGAAACATCATATGTTCAAAAAAATGTGCGAAGCCCGATTTACCAGCTTCTTCTCTAGCCGAACCCACGTGATAGGTCATATCTACATGCACCAGTGGATCGGAGTTATCCTGATGTAGCACTAGGGTTAAACCATTGGCCAACTGGTATTTGCGGTAAGGAATTGAAATGTTTTCAGGGTCTGACTGTTTTTGTTCAACCAGCTTTACGCCGGTTGGCAATTTAATCGTTTGCTGGGATGATTCATTTTTTTGAACTGTACTGCAGCCAAGCAGAGTGCTGACAAGAATGCCAAGCAACAATTTTCTTTTTATCACTTTAGTTACTTACATTGATCTCTATTAGACAATTAGTCTACCCTGTTGCTCAAGATAAAGGTATACAGTCTGCGATTATAGGTTTATGAAACAAGACAGTTACCTGAAGAAACAAACGCCTTCGAGAAATTGAGATTATTATGCAACAGGAACTGTCTGTACTGGATTTAGAATTTGGCATTTCACAATTGAGTGGAAATCGCGACTTGTTTGTTAAGTTGTTAGGGAAATTCAAAGCCGAGTACCTGAATGCGCAAAACACACTGGCCCAATACGTAACAGACAACAATGTAAAACAAGCAAAAAACATGGTTCACACTATTAAAGGTGTGGCCGGTAATCTGGGCATGAATAAACTCCATGCATTGTGCAAGGAACTCGAGCAAAACCTGCAGACCGATAATATCACCTCTGTGCACATAGACGCATTCTGTGAGGTATTGGCTGAATCCTTCGAAAAAATCAATGAACTTGAAGTAGGTTCGAATTCACCTGCCCCGTCAGAGCAGTCTGCTCAGCTGCAAAAAAATGCGTTACTAAAAGCGCTGCAAAAAAACGAATTTATTCCTGGCGATAAACTCGACGCGATGTTGGAAAATGTGAATCTGCCGGCAGACAAAAAAGATGCGCTGGTCGATGCGATCAATGATCTTGACTATGCCTCCGCACTTGAAATACTGAGTTCCTGAATACCCAGATAACACTAAGCGCACATCAACCGCTATGGCAAACTGATATGAATCCAATTTCCGTGGTTTATGACCATCAGGATTTTCTGATCATCAATAAACCCGACCACATTGCTGTACAAGACCAGGAATCAGCACAAGGTGTTTTGCCTTATTTGAGAACCCAAACAGGCATCGATAAACTTTGGCTCATACACAGATTAGATAAAGTCACATCCGGATTACTGATTCTAGCTAAAAACCAAGCTGCTGCCTCCAGGCTATCTCAATTGTTCTCGCAACGGATGATTAATAAATTTTACATTGCACTATCGAATAAAAGGCCCAAAAAGAAACAGGGAACGGTTTCTGGCGACATGCGAAAAGTCAGGGATGGAGTCTGGATGTTGGAAAAAAGTATGCAGGCGCCTGCGGTCAGTCAATTTTTTAGCTTTGGGCAAGACAAAGGTGCACGTTTGTTTATGGTAAAACCCTATACAGGAAAAACCCACCAGATCAGAGTAATGATGAAAAGCCTGGGCTGTCCTATATTGGGTGACAAAAGTTACAAAGGAGAAGATGCTGACAGAGTTTACCTGCATGCTTTTAAACTCACGTTTAACTATCAAGGTGAGTCAATCAATGTTTCCTGTTTGCCCCAAACCGGGGGTAAGTTTACTGAGCCGGGATTCAAAGACAAAATCGAGTCAATTGGTGTCCCGGAAGCTTTAACCTGGCCAGCTCTCAAGCCTGCTCTATTGAAAACAATCGGCAAAAAGTCTGAGCAAGATGAGTGAGTTAAAACCAAAAAGCCATGATCTTAAAGTTGCCATAGTGGGCAATGGTGCCATAGGTAATTTGCTGGCGCTTCAATGTAGCAAAATAAACCAGCCGTATTGTCTGCTAACTCGCGATGGGCAAAGCCTGCAAGTAGAAGCAACAGACACAGACCAGCAAAGCGTAATCCTCAAACCGGAAGTCAGTAATATCGAGAGCAGAACTGACGCAGATATCATCATTTTTCCCTTGAAGGCCTATCAGATTTTACCGGCACTTGTACAAATAAAACCTTATCTGCGGCCATCACAAATTCTCGTTTTCCTGCACAATGGGATGGGCACACTTGAGTCTGCGGGGCTGCAGGTTCCTGATGCGTCCACTATTATGGCCACCACCAGTTATGCCGGATTAAAAACCAGTGATAACTTGTTTCGCGCAACAGGGACTGGCACGACTCAGGCAGGGTGGGCACAACATCCTAAACCACAGGCAGAACAATCCATCAGAAGCCTGTTAGATAGCCTCTTGCCCCCCCTAAGCTGGCAACAAGACATTCTGCATGCGGTATGGCATAAAGTGGCAATTAACGCAGTCATCAATCCACTAACCACTCTGCACCAGATTAACAATGGTCAACTACTTGAGCAGGGTTACGCCAAAGATATCGAAAAAATATGCCAGGAAACCGCTCAAGTCATGACAGCATGTGGATATAGAGTCGATAGCATCACATTAGTGCGAAACTGCCTGACTGTTGCAGAAAATACAGCACGCAATTTCTCTTCCATGAACAGAGATGTGGCATTGGGTAAGCCAACGGAAATTGATTTTATTAATGGCTACATTGTCAGTCAGGCGGAAAAATTCGGTCTGGATGTTCCCATCCACAAAGATCTAGTGGAGCGAATAAAGTCGCAGACACGAGCAGGTTAGCTGCAAATTTTCATCTCACTCATATCCACTTTTTACTGGTTTTCTAAAGAAAAATCTGTGTAAATAAAAAATCGACAATATAAATCCTATAGGCATTTAGTATCAGTCAATATGAAAACAACTGGCAGCATTTTCTAACGGCACTATCACACAGACTGGAAAAACATCAGATTATTGATGATATTACCCGTCGCCGTGCAATGGGTGTCGACGCCAGTTTCTATACTTTGGTGCCAAAACTTGTACTGCGTCTGGATAACGCAGACCAAGTTCGCTATGTAATATTATTATGCAATCAATTTCAGATTGCGGTGACTTTCCGTGCAGCGGGCACAAGCCTGTCTGGCCAGTCGATCAGTGATTCTGTGTTGATGACTTTATCGGATAACTGGCGAGGCCATAAAATTCTGGATGACGGCAAACGCATTCAATTGCAACCAGGTGTTATCGGAGCTGATGCCAACCGTTACCTGGCCCCCTACAGTAGAAAAATCGGGCCAGACCCTGCATCTCTAAACGTCTGTAAAATCGGGGGGATTGCCGCCAATAATGCGTCGGGAATGTGCTGTGGGGTTGCTAAGAACAGTTATCACAGCCTAGATGCCATGGAACTCATTCTGGCAGATGGCAGTCGATTAAACAGCGATGATGATGTGTCCGTTACCGCATTTCGCACCTCTCATGCCAGTTTACTTGAACAATTGAAGCGCATCGCGGGCGACATCAACCGCGACCCTGAATTAAAAACACTAATACAGCATAAATACCGGCTCAAAAACACCACAGGTTACGCAATCAATTCACTCACCGATTTCACCGATCCTTTGGATATGCTGATGCATTTGATGATCGGCTCCGAAGGAACCCTGGGATTTATTGCCAATATCACCTTTAAAACTGTGGAAGAGCATGTGCACAAAGCCAGCTGCTTATACCTGTTCGATTGCGCTGAAAAAGCCTGCAACCTGGTTCAAGCCTTAAGCACTATGCCTGTTGAAGCAGTGGAGCTAATGGACCAGCGGGCCATAAACTCGGTAAAGGGGAAGCCGGGGTTGCCAGATCGTTTTTGTGGCAACGCTAGCAACTCTACAGCATTGTTAATTGAAACTCGTGCCAATGATCAAGACACGCTTGAAACTCAGATGCACAGCATCAGTGATCTTCTGGATAACGCTTCTCCACTGCAGAAAATCAGCATGACTACCGATGCGACCTTGATTGACCAACTTTGGGCCATCCGCAAGGCAACATTCCCGGCAGTAGGTGCCGTCAGAAGCACAGGTACCACCGTTATCATTGAAGATGTTGCCCTTCCAATGGATTCATTGGCAGAAGGTCTCAACCGATTACATCAGTTATTTGAGCAGTTTGGTTATCACGAAGCGATTATTTTTGGCCATGCCCTAGCCGGAAATCTGCATTTTGTATTTACCCAATCCTTTGAGCAGAAATGCGAAGTTGAGCGATATCACAATTTCATGCATGCCGTTGCTGATGTGGTAGCGATTGAATTCAAAGGTTCACTTAAAGCCGAGCATGGAACTGGGCGAAATATGGCGCCCTTTGTAGAACTGGAATGGGGGCAGAAAGCCTATCAGATAATGTGGCGAATCAAGGTATTGCTAGACCCAAAAAACATTCTCAACCCAGGTGTCATTCTCAACAATGATAGCAACGCTCATATCACCAATTTGAAACACCTACCCAAAGCAGATCCCCTAGTGGACAAATGTATTGAATGTGGATTTTGTGAGCCAGTTTGTCCGTCAAAAGAATTGAGCTTAACCCCGCGTCAACGCATCGCTATCTGGCGTCATATTCAACATCTCCGGGCAAACACAGATACATTAACGGCTGTGGATGCCCGCGAATTAAAAGAACTGACGGAACAATTTGCTTATCTGGGAATAGATACCTGTGCTGCGACAGGCTTGTGTGCGGAAAAATGCCCGGTGGATATCAATACCGGCGAGTTAATTCTCAATTTACGAGCACAATCCCGGGGTAGACTTGGGCAGACTATTGCGACATGGAGCGCTGCAAATTTCTCAGCTATCACTAAAACCACCTCCATGGGCTTGGCGTTATCGGGGAGCGCGACGCATTTAATAGGTAAGGTAGGAACAGACAAACTAGGTCGGGCGGCGCGCAATATAGCGCCTGGTATCCTTCCTTCCTGGCACAGCGATTGGCCAACATCTGTAAGCGATGCGCCAACAGGTGCTGCATTAATGGATGAAAAGACTGTGATTTATTTTCCCAGTTGCGCCAGTCGAACCATGGGGCCAGCCCCATTTAGCAAAGACAAACGCAATCAAATGCAGGTAATGCAATCGGTTCTGAGCAAGGCAGGTTATACCATTGTGCTGCCCGAGAACCTCAAGGCACTATGCTGCGGCATGCCATTTAACAGCAAGGGTTTTCCGACTCAGGCAAAAACGAAGGGGCTGGAATTACGCAATCAATTGCTGAGTGTCAGCGACAACGGCAGAGTCCCTATTATTTTTGATACCAGTCCCTGCAAATTGCAGTTTTCAGAATTTTCAGATGAACTCAGTATCTACGAAAGCTGTGAGTTCCTCGCTAAATTTGTCCTGCATAAGTTGTCCATTGAAAAAATGGCAGAGCCAGTCGCATTGCATATCACCTGTAGTAGTCAAAAGATGCAGCTCTCGGGATTTTTAAGACAGATTGCCAGCGCCTGCAGTCAACGAGTCATAGAGCCAGAAAATATTGCCTGCTGTGGTTTTGCGGGCGACAAAGGTATGTTTACACCAGAACTGAATCAATCTGCGCTGAAAAACTTGAGATCGCAGATCCCATCGAGCTGTCAACAGGGTTATAGCAATAGTCGGACCTGTGAAATCGGACTTTCTCAGCACAGCGGCATTGAATATCGATCACTAATCTATTTGCTGGATAAGGTATCAAAATAATCGCTGCGCATGCCGGCATTAGTCTACACTTAAATTGGATGTGCTCGCGACAGTCGGTAAATAAAAAATCCTTCAGACTCAGAACTCACGTTAGTCGTCCCGTCAACTATCAGTATCGAATGGGCTTTTTCCATTCGTTACTTGTAATTCAATTCAACCGCCCCAAGGTTTGTTATTGAAACAAGAAAATAGTAATGCAAAAAAAAGGAAATCCTATGAAAATAAAGCTTTCTGGTCACCATGTCGATGTGACTGATGCTGTTAAAGATCACGTAAATGAAAAATTCCTTAAAATCGCAAGCCACTTCCCTACTCTCATAGCCCTTGATGTCATCATACGAAAAGAACATGGTGAATTTCATGCTGAGGTTATCACCAACTACGAAGGTAGCAGGATCGCCACCAAAGCCAGTGATTCCGTTATGTATCCGGCAATCGCAAAGGCAGGTAAAAAACTGGACGCGGCGCTTAAACATCGCAAGGGACAGTTGAAAGACGATTTGCACAAGAAGCCCATTACCACTAGCCCTGAAATTGCACACGAAATTATTCAGGGTATGGAACTAAACTGATCAAATTTCAGGGCTAACCTTAGTTAGCCCTGTTTACAAAATTTCTGCGGGCCAACGGCTTGACTCTATAACTATATTCCCTAACACACAGCCATTGGTCTTGGTAGTGATGAATGTTTACCTTGGTAAGGCGCCCCATTTTCAATCAAATATTTTAGGGCCGCCATTGCATCGGCGCCCATTTTTGCTGTAGCCAGTCGCATCAGTGGTTCCAATAAGCGCCCAAACAAGCCACCTTTTATCACCACTTCTGAATCAGTTGTCAGGTAGGTTTTCCCTTCCTCCTCACGTATCGACCAGGTGTTTTTCGCACACTTAACCAGAGGCAGATCATAGGCAACGTAGGTATAGGACTGGCCTTCCTGCCAATCGATCCATTCTTCATTGATACTCATTTTATTGCTCAATTTGCATACGCGGTGTGCACCAACACCTTTCGATACTTTCCCGACACTCCTGGCAGTCTGCACAGCTTCCGACCAATGCGCAATTGACTCTATATCAGACAGCACCTCCCAGGATCGAGTGGCTGATGCTTCGATGCAAATCGTTCCGGTCATTTTTAACATTATACTCTCCTGATTAAACAAAGTTTGAGCCAGACGCCTGGCAAAAGTCAGGGTCATTTTACCATTTGCAGAATTACCTCCTGTAAGTGTAGTAGCAGGTAGTTAAAGCGAGGTGAGTAAGTGCTAAATTTTCCCAAATTTTATTCTTCAGAATCCTGTTTATTTCCTTTTCTGATGTATACCATACCGAGGATGACGAACATCAGGGACACGCCACCAAAAGCAACTCTGGCATCCATAAAACCGGCTAGCGCGAACATGAGTCCACTTAGGATAAAAAGATATCCTGTCGTTTTTTGACTAATCTTGTTTTTCATGTCGTTTCCCCGGCACACAAACTTTGTTTGGAAAAGTGAATATCGGGCAGTCTTCAAGCCGCTGGGTCATCTTTACTGCTTCTCCCAAAGATGCCTATCCAGAAGGCTATTTCCAGCACACATCCCATGATAATAAAGGCCAATGCGCCTGTTTTGCTCCCAATGGTATAGAACAATATGGCAAGACAGATAAAGGCAACGAGCAAGAGTCTTTTTGAAAGCGTAGTCATGGTCATTCCGTTTTTTCAAATTGTTAGATTATGCACTGCAATACAAGGTGAGCGCTGAAACTTCTGATTTCAGTCTGGTTGCACATTCCAGGCTTTGCAATAACCCTTCTGTTCTAAATTGTTGCAATATGTTCTTTTTTGAGTGTCGGTAAGGCAATTCAGCCCTTTATCCCCTTCGCGAAATCGCTATACTGATGGATAATAATCACAGGAGAAAAAACAATATGAACAAAGTCATCCTAATCATTCTTGCTATCTTTTTACCACCCATCGCGGTTTTTCTGAAAAGCGGCGTAGGTAAAGATTTACTAATTAATATCCTGCTATGCTTGCTGTTTTACGTTCCGGGGATCATTCACGCAATCTGGGTAACCACAAAATAGATAAGGGCCAAATTGGCCCTTCTTTTCAAAGTGGGGTATTCCGATACCTTAGCTTACTGTGTAAAAAGTGCAGTATAACGACACTGCATTTCTTCCGGCGTGACTTTTTCAATCGTATGGCCTATTAACCATAGATGACCGAAAGGATCTTCAAGCTTACAAGACCTTTCTCCATAGAAATGATCCTGAGGTTCATTGATCATTCTTGCCCCGTTACTGATCGCACTCTCGGCCATTTTATCGCAGTTTTCTACATGCAAATGAACCTGGCTTGCATGGTTATCGGACGATTTAGGCGCTAACACTTCCAGCTCCGGAAACTCCTCAGACAACATCACTATGGTCTCACCAAAATTAAGCTCTATATGACCTATACGACCGCTCGGCTCTGTCAGTCTGAAAATTTCAGTCGCACCAAACGCCTCAGAATAAAAATCTACGGCTGCATCAGCGTCTTTGACACACAAATATACGAATACTTCATGAATTGCATTGGACATGGCACTCCCCCATTTACGTCAATAAGTGTAGAAGGTTTCAAGTCGTGTGAAAGCAAAGACCCATAAAAAAACCGCCTGTTGGCGGTTCTTTAACTATACAAGACTAACCTTGCCTTATTGAGCAGGAGATTCTGGCTTCATATGCGGGAATAAAATGACATCTTTGATGGTTGGGCTGTCGGTAAACAACATAACTAACCTATCGATCCCTATTCCTTCTCCGGCAGTCGGTGGCAAGCCGTATTCCAGCGCTCGGATATAGTCGTCATCAAAATGCATGGCTTCATCATCACCAGCGTCTTTTTCTTCAACTTGCTTAGCAAAACGACCAGCTTGATCTTCAGAATCGTTCAGCTCTGAGAAACCATTGGCTAGCTCGCGTCCACCCACAAAAAACTCAAAGCGGTCCGTAATAAAGGCATTTTCATCATTACGTCTGGCCAGCGGTGAAACTTCCCAAGGGTAAGCGGTGATAAAAGTCGGTTGATCCAACTGCTCTTCAGCTGTTGCTTCAAAGATTTCACACAAATATTTACCAGCACCCCAGATACCATCAACTTCAGGTTCTTTAATATGAAGTTGCTTCGCCATTGCTTTTAATGCATCCAAATTATTTTCCGGATCGTTAATGGCGTCTGCATTCGCTTCTGGCCAATACTTCAGAATCGCTTCGTTCATGGTAAGGCGCTGGAAAGGCTGACCAAAATCGTAGTCAACTTCAGAGGTGATATTACCCTCACTGTCTTTGACCGTATTTTTGATAACAGTCGTACCAAGCACATCCTGAGCAACTTTCCTGAGCATCTCTTCAGTTAAGTTCATCAGATCATTAAAGTCGGCGTATGCCTGATAGAATTCAAGCATGGTGAATTCCGGGTTATGACGGGTGGATAATCCTTCATTTCGGAAATTACGGTTAATTTCAAATACTCTTTCAAAACCACCTACTACCAGACGCTTCAAATAAAGTTCCGGCGCAATACGCAGGTACATGTCAATGTCCATCGCATTGTGATGAGTGATAAACGGCTTTGCTACCGCTCCGCCCGGGATAACCTGAAGCATCGGGGTTTCCACTTCCATATAGTTGCGCTCAGTCAAAAATTGACGAATGGCGTTGACTATTTTGCTTCGGATCATAAAAGTTTCACGGGTGTCTGGATTAGTAATCAAATCCACATAACGCTGACGGTATTTGATTTCCTGATCCGCAAGGCCGTGAAACTTCTCTGGCAATGGGCGCAGCGATTTAGTCAACAGTTGATATTCGCTCATGTTGACGTAAAGGTCACCCTTGCCTGACTTATGCAACTCGCCTTTAACGCCAATAATGTCACCGATATCCAGACTACCGTAGCGCTCTTTAATGTCTTTTTGGGTATCTTTCGCCGCATAGGACTGAATACGTCCGGTCATATCCTGGAGCAACAGAAACGGGCCACGTTTAGCCAGAATACGGCCTGCTATGCTGACGACTTTACCAAGTTCTTCCAGTGCAGGTTTTTCATATTCACCAAATTCAGCCTGTAAATCAGCACTGTAAAATTCACGTCGAAAACCATTGGGGTAGCCTTTTGACGCACAATTTTCGCGAATTTGAGCGAGTTTGGCGCGGCGTTCCGCTATGAGTTTATTTTCATCTTGTTGAGTGTCAGTCATCGACTTTCCTGAAAGTTAATTCGTTTGCTAAAGACCAGATTTTAAGCTGGCCTGTATAAAATTATTAAGTCCACCGTCCAGAACGGCTTGTGTATTGCGGGTTTCAACACCAGTGCGCAAATCTTTTATACGGGAATCGTCCAGTACATATGAGCGTATCTGGCTACCCCAACCAATGTCAGACTTACTGTCTTCCATTGCCTGTTTTTCTTCGTTCTGCTTCTGCATTTCGTATTCGTAAAGCTTGGCTTTCAACTGTTTAAAAGCCTGATCTTTATTCTTGTGCTGAGAGCGATCATTCTGGCACTGCACCACTATGTTGGTAGGCAAATGCGTTATCCTTACCGCAGAATCAGTACGGTTAACGTGCTGACCACCAGCTCCCGATGCACGGTAAGTATCGATTCGCAAATCCGATGGGTTAATATCGATGTCAATATCGTCATCTATTTCCGGGTAGGCAAATGCTGATGCAAAAGAAGTGTGGCGACGATTGCCAGAATCAAAGGGAGATTTCCTGACTAATCGGTGAACACCTGTTTCGGTGCGCATCCAACCAAAGGCGTATTCTCCGCTGAAACGAATAGTGGCACTTTTAATGCCTGCTACATCACCGTCTGACACTTCAATCAGTTCGGTTTTAAAACCATTGTCTTCACCCCAACGCAAATACATTCGAAGTAACATGTTTGCCCAATCCTGGGCTTCGGTGCCGCCGGAACCGGACTGAATGTCCAGATAGCAATCGTTGCTATCATTGGGACCGGAGAACATGCGTCTGAATTCCAATTCTTCCAGCTTGCTCACCAGATCAGCCAGCTCAGCCTGGGCTTCGTCAAAGGTGTCCTGATCTTCAGCTTCCACGGCCAGTTCAAGTAAACCTTCAACGTCTTCAGTCCCCTGCTCCATCCGATCAATGGTGTTCACTACATTTTCAAGGGCGACTTTTTCTTTGCCAAGGGCCTGTGCTCTGTCTGGTTCATTCCAGACATCAGGACTTTCCAGCTCTCGGCTGACTTCTTCTAAGCGTTCTTTCTTATGATCATAGTCAAAGATACCCCCTAAGCAGTTCAGCCCGCTGGCGGACGTCTGCGATGGTATTTTGTACTGGATTGATTTCAAACATAAATCATTTGGGTCTTTATCAAATTAGGGCGGCGAATTTTAACCAACTTTGTTCCGTATTGACAGCGCTAGTGCATCATATCTTATGCGAATACTAGTGGGATTTTGCTACAAAAAGCAAAAGAGGCCGGGTTCGGTTCTGCAACAACCATTTCTGAATGGAATCAGGCCTCTTTTTCACGCTATCAGGATTTAAGTTTCTGCAGTGTATCTACTAGCTGGGCACCTATAGCTTTCAAGGCCTTTTCAGTCTTTTCATCATTGATCTGACCGTTTTCGTCGAAAAGTTTAAACGCCCCTCCTACAGCCTTTTGGGTAGGTAATACCATAGTGCCGAGGTTTTCCATTAACATCCTTAAGGTAACCAAGACACGCATGCCTCCCAGTCCACCAGGAGAGGCAGCCATAATACCGGCGACTTTACCTTTATAGGCTTCCAACACTTTTTCGTCCCCTACTTTTCGCGATGCCCAGTCAATAGCATTCTTAAACAGCGCGCTGTACGAACTGTTGTATTCTGGTGAGGAAATCAAGAATCCATCATGTTCCATCAGCAACTCTTTAAAACGTTGACCTCCTTCATGCATGCCTATTTCTGCCTCCAGATCTTCAGTAAATACCGGCATGTCAAAATCCTCCAGGTTAACGATTGTCACCTGAGCACCTGCTTCTTCTGCGCCCCTGGCAGCCACTGCTACTACCTTTTTATTCACTGAATCTTTGCGGCCACTGCCAGAGAAAGCTAATACCTTAACCATTGTTATTCCTCAAAAAATTAGACTAATTGATAACGCTGCCGATACAAATCTGTACTAGGCTTTAAGATTGATTATTTTACTGTACGTCAATCACACACTTTTAGGCTAATAATAAACTGAAAAATAAGGTAATTTTCTATGTTGAAAGGTTTTTTTCAGGCAAAAAACAATTCAGAAAACCCGATTCTTGAGCAAGCAATAGATGCAGTGGTCAGCATTGATGAAAACAACAATGTGACTTTGTTTAATCATGCGGCAGAACAACTTTGGGGTTACTCCAAAGCTGAAGTCATTGGTAAAAACGTAAGAATGTTGGTGCCAAGAGAGATTCAGAGCAACCACGATAATCTGGTTAATGCCAACCGACGAACAGGACAGAATAAAATTGTTGGTACCTCACGGGACGTGGAATTGCCTAGAAAGGACGGCTCTACAGTCTGGTGCAATCTTGCCTTATCAAAAGTGATTGTTGGTGGAAAAATTACCTATACTGCTTTCATTAAAGACATTACCAAGCAAAAAGAAGCGATAGACCGAATCGATCAGACGCTGGAGCAATGTATCGATGCAGTGGTAACTATTGATGAAAACAATGAAGTTATATTTTTCAACAAAGCCGCCGAAAAATTATGGGGTACTACTCGCGAGAAGGTATTGGGTAACAATGTCAAAATGCTGGTGCCACAAGTTATCCAATCCAATCACGACAACCTAGTGAATGCCAATCGCACAACAGGTGTGGACAAAATCGTGGGAACATCCCGGGATGTGCAAATCGAAACCTTTGATCGCGGTAACATCTGGGCGAACTTGTCGTTATCCAAAGTTCAGATTGGTGAGAAAATTCTCTACACTGCTTTTGTCAAAGACATAACTGAAGCAAAACTCAAAAACGAAGAATTTGCCATGTTATCTCTGGTGGCCAATGAAACGGATAACTCGGTCATTATTACTGACGCCAACGGATTGATTGAATATGTGAATCCTGGATTCAGCAAACTGACAGGTTACAATTTTGAAGAAGTTCGTGGACGCAAACCGGGTGATGTATTGCAGGGCAAACACACTGATGCTTCCACCAAGGCCAGAATTCGTGAAAACCTGCAAAACCGTACTGCGTTTTACGACGAAATTCTTAACTATGACAATCGGGGCAATGCATACTGGATTAGCCTGGCGATCAACCCTGTGTTTGACCAGTCTGGACAACTGGTGAAATTCATATCCATTCAGGCCAACGTTGACGAAACCAAAAAGCGCGCGCTGGAGAATGATGTGCGCTTGGATGCCATCAGTCAAAGCAACATTGTGATGGAGTTCAATCCTAAGGGTGATTTGACCTTGTGTAACCCACTGGGAATGAAAACCTTCAAAGCCAGTGACTTCTCTCAATTACAGATGCAAATTGAGAACCTGAAAAGCCTGTTAAACAGTGACCAATGGAGCAAGATTCAATCGGGTGATATCGTCAGCACAGAGCTGAGCTTTAACATTAAAAATACAGATGAGAAAGTGCGACTGGCTGTTGCTATCTCACCAGTAATGGATGCAGAAGGGGTCATCAACAAAATCCTGATCTTCGGTGCAGATGTATCTGAACGAAATGCAGTGATCGCACAAACACACGGCGCCATGTCACAGGTTCTGGACCGGATTGGCAGTATCATCCAGACCATCAATGGCATTTCCGACCAGACCAATCTGTTAGCGCTCAATGCTGCGATAGAGTCAGCTCGCGCAGGCGAAGCCGGCCGCGGATTTGCAGTTGTTGCCGAAGAAGTCAGAAACCTGGCGCAAAGTACCACTGAATCTGCACGGGAAATCAGCTCGTTGATCGATGAAACCAAAGGGCATGTTGATCAATTATCTGCTTATATGAGTGACAGCGACAGTTAGATTACGAAATTAAAGGGTGATTAAAATCACCCTTTTCTGTCTCATTTCTTGTCAATTCCGACTATGCTTTTCCTTAAAGTATGTTTGTTTTAGGAATAGTTTGTGAAACTCTACTACTTTCCAATTTCAACCTATTCTCAAAAAGCACTAATCGGCTTTTACGAAAAAGAAGTGACTTTTGAGAGAGAGTTGGTTCGTGTGTTAGACCCAGATGTACGTTCTTTGTATGAAGAGGTTTATCCCATAGGAAAAATTCCTTTATTGGTCGCAGAAGGAGACCACATGATCCCGGAAGCAAGCATCATCATTGAATACCTTGATCAAAACTACTCCGCCGGACCACAACTTATTCCAACCGACCCCACTGCGTCTCGTAAAGTGAGATTTATGGATCGCATGAATGACTTTTATCTGAATGACCCGGTGGTCAACCTTCTATTTCAGGGAATGAAGCCTGAAGCAGAGCAAAATCAGGAACTTATCGCCAAATCCAGAAAATACCTGGCCTGCAGTTTTGCTTACATGAATGACACACTGGCTGACAATAAATGGTTTTTTGGCGACTCTTTTACCTTAGCTGATTGTGCTGCGATACCACCGCTGTTTTATGCACAAAAGGTGTTCCCCTTCACGGATTTTCCGAATATCCGACGGTACTATGAAGATGCCAAACAACGCGCTTCTTATCAGAAAGTGTTGAACGAAGCCTTACCCATTCTGGAAGAAATGAACATGGGTTAATAATACCAATCCACATTATTCTGTCAGATAGCGAAATCGCAGACGATATTCGCCGGACCGATTTTCCCTGTATTCCATCACACGTACATAATAGAGTTGACCTTGTTCAACAGCATACTGCAGTGCCTTATTTGCTCCGTTAGAACCGTCGTAAACCGCCAGCAATGAAGATTTGTTGGCATTAAATAATTGCAGGTGCGGTGCAATAGTGCTGGAGCGATTGTTGAATTGAATTTCGATTACCCCCGTCTGTTGACTCTCAAACTGATAAAAATCGTAGTCATGACCATCCATTAGATTTGCCTCAACAACGTCATCAGTAGAGACCGTTTTTGCCTCCAACAAGGTCTGGTTTGGTTCATGCGCATCGTATAGTTTGAGTGCAGATAGCCTAAGCAGATACTTTCCTTTCCTATTTTGTCTGAATTCGTGCACTTGCACATAATAGGTTTGTGCAGGAGCCACCAGAAAGCGGTAATTAAGGTTTCCACCGTGCGTCCCATTATAAGTTCTGGTTATCTGGTTTTTATCCGAACTATAAATGATTGCCTGTGGTGCCAATGTCGTAGACTTGTTTTGTAACTCCAACAACACAAAATCTCGGTGTATTTCAGGCGTTCTGATCACGAAAAAGTCGCTTTCACCAAGCTCACTGATTTCACCCTCAATCCAGTTTCCCAATTGCATGCTATTGGGCACCAACAGTGAATTGTTGGGCTCTGCTTCACGGCTGGTGATCTGCAAATTCTCGTGCTGTAGTCCTTCCAATGCGACTAAATGACCCGATTCTTGAAGCTTGCTTATTTTTCGATTGAAGGCGACAGAAATAGACTTGGTCTGCTCTATCACCGTTTCAAGTTGTTGATTTAATGCGTCGTTCCTCGCGGCTTCCCCTGCAGGTTTTGACTCAGCTTCAGATTTGAGCTCAATAATTTTATCCAGCCCACGTTCAAACTCCGAACTTGCCGTCTTACATTGAATAAAATCTTCCGGTTGCCGCTCACCGCCACTGAGCGTTGTGCAGCAGTATTGTAGATTGCTGGCGACTATCTGAGCGCGTTCTGTCAACTCCTGGATTTTGTGCGGCTGAATACTGACTTCCCCTTTAATGTTCAGCAACTCTATCTTGGTATCCAGACTGTTTTGGGTTTGCCGGAAGAGCCCTTCACAGGGGTTCACCATTGGCTTAACCAAATCGTAAACGAGAAAACCCATTACAGGTACAACAAAAAGCAAAATGATTGGGATGAGGTAACGAACACGACTTTTCTGTGTCACAGGACGATTTGATTTGGCTTGCTCTGGCTGCGTCATCTTGGTTCCCACAATAATTGAAAGGGTTCGACACTATCTATTATAGAAGCTTTGCGAGCGCATACCCCTGAGTCGATTAGACTAATGACTAATAGCAAAACTCACTGGTAGGTTTATTCTAAGCATGAACGCCAATCTCCCATTGGCTTTTGAAGCTAGCACGACACTTCTAAAACCCGCCTATCTTAGGCGGGTTTATTTTATTACATTGCATAAAATTGAATATGAACCATGCCGGATACTTGATTGGGTGGTACTTAAAACCAAAAAGCCGCCCAAACGGCGGCTTGAGTATTGGAAATACCTGACTAACCCCGAGTTGAGATTGACTTACATCTTTTCCATGGTTTCAATGCCCAGCAAGTCCATAGCTGACTTTAAAGTTCTGGCAGTTAATGCAGTGAGCATCAATCGACTTTGCTTGGCCTGTTCTGGTACATCTTCTTTTAATATCGGACAAGCCTCATAAAAAGTACTAAATATACTGGCAAGCTCATAGATGTATGTACACATCACATGTGGGGTCGCTTCAGATGTGACCTGATTAATTGACTCCACATATTGCAATAGCTTGACGGCCAGTAGCTTTTCCTGCGGTTCCTCAAGGGCAATGGAAGACTTCAGCGTGTTCGCGTCCACATTGCCATTGCTAAGCACTTTTTTAGCGCGAGTATAGGCATACTGTAGATAGGGTGCCGTATTTCCCTCGAAGCTCAGCATAGTGTCCCAGTCAAAGATATAGTCAGTTGTGCGGTTCTTGCTCAGATCAGAATACTTAACTGCACCAATACCCACCTTACGGGCAATGTCCTTTTTCTCTTCTTCTGACCAGTCAGAATCGCGCTTGCTTATCAATGTCTCAGCACGTTCAACCGCTTCATCCAGCAGATCTGCTAATTTTACGGTAGCACCGCTACGGGTTTTAAAGGGTTTGCCATCTTTGCCTAACATCATGCCAAATGGACAATGTTCGTAGGTTTGCTCATCGGCAATAAAGCCGGCTTTGCGAGCCACGATTTCAGTCTGTTTAAAATGCAGTGCTTGTCTGGCGTCAGTAAATATCAGCGTCCTGTCTGCGCCAAGCTGACCGCAACGATAACGGATCGCCGCCTGATCAGTAGTGGAATAAAGATACCCTCCACCAGATTTCTGCATGATGTAAGCAGCTGGATTACCTTCCTTGTCTGCCAGTTCCTCTAGAAACACCACTTGAGCACCCTGATCTTCCACCACTATTTGTTGTTCTTTCAAGGCATTCAAAACATTGGCCAGATCATCATTGTAGGCACTCTCGCCCATGATGTGCTCGCGACCCAGGCTGACATTCAGTTTTTCATAAACTTCTTCACTGTGTGCAACCGACACATCAATAAACTGCTGCCACAGTCCCATACACTGCTCATCACCACTTTGCAGTTTAACAACGTATTCCCGTGCCCTGTCCGCAAAGCCCTCTTCATTGTCGAAACGGACTTTGGCTTCCCGGTAGAAATCTTCCAGATCAGACAATGCTGTTTCCGCCACCTGATTCGCAGCCAGCTTGTCATTCAGATGTGCCAGCAACATACCAAATTGTGTTCCCCAGTCTCCCATGTGGTTCTGGCGGATCACTTTATGGCCCATAAACTCAATGGCTTTGGCTACAGCATCACCGATAATAGTGCTGCGCAGGTGCCCGACATGCATCTCTTTTGCTAGGTTTGGTGAGGAATAATCTACAACAACGGTTTGCTGGGATTCAGTGTCCACGCCAAGACGAGGATCTGTAGCTGCGTTTTCCAGCTGCCTTGCCATCCAATCGGCACTCAGGTGAATATTGATAAACCCCGGACCGGCAATCTCAAGTTTTTGCGCAACGTCGCTCAACTCCACCGCGTCGACAATTTTTTGTGCGATATCTCTGGGCTTCTGGCGCAGTACTTTTGCTAACGCCATTGCACCGTTAAACTGATATTCGCCAAACTCAGGGCGAGTGCTGCGGCTTAAAGGTGCAGGTGAATCAGCGGGAGCGCCTATGGCCACTATCGCGGCTTTAAATCTTTCCAGTAGTAAAGTATGTAAATTCATCTTTGTTCTGACTTATTTCTGTTCGTTGAGCAATTGCACAAGCTGATTAATGTTCACGGGTTGTGTGGAATTTGATATCCGGATGGCGTTCCTGTGCTAAAGACAAGTTAACCATAGTTGGCGCAATGTAGGTTAGATTGTCTCCACCATCCAATGCCAGGTTAGCTTCACCTTTACGTCTGAACTCATCCAGTTTCTTATCATCCTCGGCATAGACCCAGCGCGCTGTGGCAACATTAATGTGCTCATAAATTGCATCAACATTGTACTCGGCTTTTAATCTTGCCACGACCACGTCAAATTGCAGCACCCCAACGGCACCAACAATTAAATCATTGTTGATCAATGGTCTGAATACCTGCACTGCACCTTCTTCAGATAACTGGATCAGCCCTTTTTGCAGTTGCTTCTGTTTAAGGGGATCCTTCAGGCGAATGCGTTTGAACAATTCTGGCGCAAAGTTCGGTATCCCTGAAAAGCGAAAGTTTTCGCCGGCAGTGAAAGTATCACCGATTCGAATCGAACCATGATTATGCAAACCGATAATATCGCCGGCATAAGCCTCTTCAAGCAATGCGCGGTCGCCAGCAAGAAAGGTCAAGGCATCAGATATACGCACATCTTTTCCGATCCGCGTATGTTTCATCTTCATGCCTTTTTCATACCTGCCTGACACTATCCGACAAAATGCAATGCGATCCCGGTGTTTGGGATCCATGTTGGCTTGTATTTTAAACACAAACCCACTGAATTTTTGTTCCATTGGCTCAACATTGCGAGCATCTGTTGCTCTGCCCTGCGGTTGAGGTGCCCACTCAACCAAGCCGTCCAGCATATGGTCAACCCCGAAGTTACCCAAGGCAGTACCAAAATAAACAGGTGTCAGTTCACCAGCCAGGAACTCTTCAAGATTAAATTCGTGCGACGCTCCCTGCACCAGCTCAAGCATTTCACGCAATTCTTCGGCGTAATGACCTATAGCTTCGTCCAGTTCGGGATTGTTAAGACCAGCGATCACCCTTTTATCCTGAATAGTATGCCCTTGTCCGGTTGCATACAAAATGGTCTCGTCCTTTAACAAGTGATAGACACCTTTGAATTCTTTACCCATACCAATTGGCCAGGTGATAGGCGCACATTTAATTTTGAGTATGTCTTCCACTTCATCAAGCAGGTCAATGGGGTCGCGGGTATCGCGGTCAAGTTTATTCATAAAGGTGATGATAGGCGTATCCCGCAATCGGGTGACTTCCATCAGTTTGATGGTCCGCGCTTCTACCCCTTTAGCCGCATCGATGACCATCAGGCAAGAATCCACAGCAGTCAAAGTTCGGTAGGTGTCTTCTGAAAAGTCTTCGTGTCCTGGCGTATCTAGCAGATTGACCAGATTGTCTGCATAGGGAAATTGCATCACCGAGGTGGTCACAGAGATACCCCGTTCTTTCTCCATTTCCATCCAGTCTGACTTAGCGTGTTGACCCGATTTCTTGCCTTTGACTGTGCCAGCCGTCTGCAAAGCGTTACCAAAAAGCAACACTTTTTCGGTAATTGTTGTCTTACCCGCATCAGGGTGCGAGATAATGGCGAAGGTACGGCGTTTTTCAACTTCTTGCTGGAATGACATGTTTGTCTCTGTATGACTCGTTGGTTAAGGGTAAATCTATGGCAAATTTGGCCGCGAATTGTATACGAGCGACGACCAAAAGTCCCGCAACATGTGAAGGTTCTATTTAAAAAAAATGTTATCTTTTTGCAACTTTTTGATTTACTCCGGGCTCGCTTTCGCTTATATTTTATGCAAGGTAATTTTTTTACCTGCATATGGTCTAAGCATAACAACTGGAATGGTATTGCTATGTCACGTAGAAAGAAGTTTAGTGGCGCACAACTACGAGCCTTGAGAAAAGAGGCTGGTTACACCCAAGAGGACCTCGGCTATCGAGTGGGTATCAGCAGGGAAACTGTGTCAGCCATAGAAAATGAGAAGCCAGAAACTATAAATAGCATTGGCGTTGAAGTTATCAGTAAATGGTGGTCGGTCTGTCGGCAAAAAGCGTCAGAACAAACCCGCGAATCATTTTTTTCAACGGTTATGGATTATTTCGGTTTTAGCCATTCGTAATGTTACTGGCTCATTACCTGCCTAAGATAATAACAGCCCTCTTTGGAGGGCTTTTTATCTTTGCGGGTGTCTATACATTCGGTAATGCGCTTATCTTCGACCGGATCTTTATCGGTGTCCTTATCTTCACGGCAATTGTCTGCCGTAAAAATGTCAATGTTCTTGGTGTTCTTGTAATTCTTGTAATTCAACGAGTATTGGAAGAATTTGGATGGGTCGTAATTGGAAGCGAATACCTCTATTTCGTAAAAGTTATGTTCTACTTAATAGCTGCTTGGCTCTGCTACAAAATGCATTACGACCTTATTTCTAAAATGCTGTTATTGTGCTTAATTGCAGCGATGGGAAGTGAACTATATTGGTTCATTTATGATATTAAACCTCCATTGGTACATTGGTTTGTCTTTACTGTAGTGCTCACTTTGCTTGCTCGACACATGATATTTTTACGTGTGAGCTTAACCGAAGACTATTTCCCTAATAAAGGCGAGTCAATAAATCTTGATTGGCAAATATATAAACTTAATGGCGTAGCGGCTGCCGTTCAATCGATAGTAATGCTTGAATATCTTCTTAGAAATTTACTGTCATTTTTTACTGTCAAATTTTTCTATTCAATTACACCGTATGTAATGCATGCAATAGCTACATATGCAATATGGGTAATATTCCACGAAAGCTATAAACTACTTATCCCCAAACTACTTAGAGCCTAATACTGCACATTTGCGCAAAAAGACAGCATAATGTCCTTTCATGTGGATTTAAATCCACATCAGATCAAGTTTGAATCAAAGGATATTGTTATGAAAATCAAAAAATCTTTAGCTATCTGTCTTGTTTGTAGCGCTCTCATTTCCGGCACAGCCTCTGCTACTGTCGGCGGAAAATTGCCTCCTGATGGACAGTCGTCAATTTCCAAATCCTGGTACTCGGTTGTGGTCGACTGGTTCTCTACTTATTAATTAAAAGGTCATTATTATGAAAATCAAAAAATCTCTGGCTATCTGTCTTGTTTGTAGCGCTCTCATTTCCGGCACAGCCTCTGCTACTGTCGGTGGAAAATTGCCTCCTGATGGACAGTCGTCAATTTCCAAGTCCTGGTACTCGGTTGTGGTCGACTGGCTCTCTATTTATTAATTCAAAGGTCATTATTATGAAAATCAAAAAATCTCTAGTTATATGTCTTGTTTGTAGCGCTCTCATTTCCGGCACAGCCTCTGCTACTGTCGGTGGAAAATTGCCTCCTGATGGACAATCGTCAATTTCCAAATCCTGGTACTCGGTTGTGGTCGACTGGTTCTCTACTTATTAATTAAAAGGTCATTATTATGAAAATCAAAAAATCTCTAGCTATCTGTCTTGTTTCTAGCGCTCTCATTTCCGGCACAGCCTCTGCTACTGTCGGTGGAAAACTGCCTCCTGATGGACAGTCGTCAATTTCCAAGTCCTGGTACTCGGTTGTGGTCGACTGGCTCTCTATTTATTAATTCAAAGGTCATTATTATGAAAATCAAAAAATCTCTAGTTATATGTCTTGTGTGTAGCGCTCTCATTTCCGGCACAGCCTCTGCTACTGTCGGTGGAAAACTTCCGCCAGATAAACAATCATCTATTTCAGTATCCTGGTATCAATCGGTGATGGATTACTTTGGCTTCTGAATAACTAAACCGGAATGAGCTAATGGAAAAGCTCGTGAGAAATCATCCAGGAAACAATAATCTAGCCATTAACGGAGTCGACTGTGACTACCTTTCCCTCTGGACGTTATTAATCAGGTAACGTCCAATCGCTGCTGTGTTTATGTTATATCTTTATCTCTTTTAGTGAAATTTATTTACCCTTAAAAAACAATAACTTATCTATTCCAGGTGAGTTTTTTTCACTATGTGGAATCGAATCCACATCAACTCACATAGACTAACAGCACATAAAGAAAGCAGGATAAATAACACCCAGAGTTATCCCCTGCTGATGTTTCAACAATAATGAGAAAGAGGGATTAATATGTATATTACAGGTGCAGATCTTCGTAAAATGAGACTTGAAGCGGGCTTAACCACGGTACAGATGGCAAAGCTGGCAGAGGTAAAAACTCGCAAAACCTATGAGAACTGGGAAAAGAATGTGGGTAGCCCCAGTATGAATCAGTTTATTTCAATGTGTACCGGCTGCAATTTCAATTCTTCCGCCATCGTTAAAATGGCAATGGAAAGAGCCGATCTCAGCCAACAGATCAACCTTGCAAAAGCGGCAAGAAGGTAATCACTTAAAACTGGTTATTTCCACATGTGCTGGTGTCCGGTCAACGCTGGGCGCCGGTGGTTTACATGTGTTTTTTCATGATTAACGCGTTTTCCCTGCCTTCTTGAGTGGGATAGTAGTTTTTTCTTTCTTCTATTAATTCAAAGCCAAACTGAAGGTATAAACGCTCAGCAATCAGGTTGCTACGTCGCACTTCCAGCCAGATATCTTTAATGCTTCTCTGTCTGCATTGCTGTATAAAATGTGTCATCAAAGTCCTGGCATAACCTTTACCTCGGCAGGATTGCTTTACCCCTATATCCATCAGGGTGACTTCATCAAGTACCTGCAATCCGATGTAATAGCCCATGACTTCTGTCAGCTGCTCCATCTGAAAAGCAAAATATTGCCCATCAAGGCAGTCTGCAAATACGTCCTGAGACCAGGGATAGAGGTGGCAATTTTGCTGGACACTAAAAGCGGCAAGGTAGTTCGACTGAGTGATCGGACTAAGCTTAATGTCCATTTTTTGCGATCTGTGCCCAGAGCATTTTTTTACACTGAGGATCCATACGAGACGGTGTCCCAAGGACGTTATCCTTCAACAAAACTTCATCACACTGTTGCCAGGCAAAACGATATTGGCTAAAAGTGGACAAGGGCTTTGAAACCTGGAATTCGAGTGGCGCTTCTTCTAAATCCAGCGCCAACAATACATCTTTGAACAAGGTTGTGTTCTCAAGCCCACTATGGGTAACAACGACTGCATCCGGTAGTGCTTTGATCTCGGATATTTTCGCCGGTGCCTGGGTTTCGGATGATTTCTCAGAAGTTTTGAAACGGGCTATGGCGTCAGGCAGAGTTTGCGGCCTGGTTTCAACATTTTTCTCTGTCAAAACGGGCTCAGCCTGGGTGTTATCAAGAATTTGATTATCTTGTTCACGCCACTGCACAACGCCCATTTGCGTCAAAGCTGCACGTTGATAATCTGAGAGTGTAAAGGTTTTTTTGCTAGTCATTGATCTAGCCTAACACGAAATAAGAAAAGTGGCAGGGGTGGAGGGACTCGAACCCCCAGCCATCGGTTTTGGAGACCGCTGTTCTACCAATTGGAACTACACCCCTGCAGAAGAAGGCAGCATTATACTTATGCCGAAAAAAAGGTAAAGGGATTTATATCGATTCGAAATACAAACCTGTTTTGTTGGCGTTTTTTCGGATAGCCCTCCACGAAATAAGCGCTCAGGCTTCAGGTCGCTCGATATGTGCGGCCAGATACCAGAGTTCGTTGGTTAATTTTACCAGTGGGATTTGCTCAGTAGTCTGGTCAATTACCTCCTGTAACGGGATCTGGCTTATCTCAGCATAGTTTCGCTGAAGATCGAGAATTTCCTGCTCAGACAATTTATTAATCTCCGCACAAGCCGCAATATCAAAATATCGACTGCCACAGGCTGCATATTCCCAGTCAAACACCACCGCTGGCTCAGTCACACTGATATGTTCCATGGCAAGGTCGTTATGACATAACACCTGATCATGCTGATGACTTGCACGCCAAATCTCGCCATACCTGGTCAGTTTATCCTGTAGTTCCTGATCAGGGATAATATCTGCCATTGTGATGTACGCGCGCCAGTCTGCGGGCAAATCTATGGTAATGGCATACACCGGGAGCTGATGAATTTCATGCAAGGTTTTAGCAAGGAACCTTATTTTCTCCTGCCTGTCCATGTCTGCATCTGCCAATGATTTATGCTCGATCCACTGTTCAACCTGAAAATCATGGCGATAGGAGAGATAACTGGGTCTGGGGGCTTTATTAAACTCGGCTAGCCTGCGCTGCATGAAAAACAACGCCTCCCGATCCACTGGCGTGTAGTGATTCATTTCAAAGGTTTTTAAGAAAAAAAGCTTTTCCTGATTCTCAAGCAGATAGCTCTTGTTGATTGCGCCACTTTCCACTGGCTTTAACACCAGCCCACCTTCAAATCGTTTGGATTGATTCAACTCTTCCAGTATTTTCGTCTGCTTCACCGTATTATTCCTTTGCTCACCAATGACAACAGCTTTGGTTTTACTTGATAGTAAGCATAGTTGTATTACTTTCAAGGATCACGATTAAACCGCATTTAGACAGAGAATTTTGCCGTTTAGGTTACCGTTTGGAAAATTTATTAACCCGCTTGTAATCCTATACGTTGGGAGCGCTGCCAGGAGAGATACCCATAGATGGAAAAACCTACATAAAAAACGAATAGCAAACCGGTTAACAGTAAGGATTTTGAAAAATACAGGTAGGCGGCAAAACTATTGATAAACATCCAATAGATCCAGTTTTCCAGGACTTTGTGTGCCACCAGAGCTGTAGTAAACAAACTAAAAATGGTAATAAACGCATCCAGATACAGGTATTCCTGATCAAGCTGCCCAGATAGGGCAAACACCAAAACAAAGCCCAACAAGGTTAGTCCAGATAGCCAGGCAAGATGCCAGTTGAGTGACTTGCTGATGACTGGGCGATTATTTTGATCCACCTTACGCCATTGAGTCCAGCCATACACAGCCATCAATAAATAATAGCCATTCAGGAAGGTATGAAATGGCAATGCCACTTCCCAGAATAACCAAACGTAAATGCCTGTGCTGAGCAAGGCACAAGGCCAGCACCAGATGTTCTGCCGAGCAGCAAGCCATACATAGGCCAATGCTAATAACACGGCTATCAGCTCCAATCCAGACTGGGCAGCAAACTGCCCAGTTAACTGTGCAATCCATTCACTCATGACAAATCAATATTTGCTTGGTCTGCGTTAAGGTACTTGCAGACAAAAATAGCCTGCCCCACCTCTTCATGAGTCTGACGCATCTCCTGAGCCAGTATGTGAGTGACTATCTCATAATCACCAACCACCAGGGTACTGGTTTCACTGGTTCTAACCTGCAAATCTGCATAAGCATTCAGGCGGTCAATAAAATCTTTTATCGCCGGGATATAGTCATTTTGTAATGGATACAATGATATTTCTACTGCCAATCTCATAGGTTCTCCTTAGAATCTGTAGTCCAGACTAACGCCTGCTTGTCGACCGTCGCCCAATTGAAAGTATGGTTCAGCCGGGAAATAACCATCTCTTGGATCATTGCTGAATCCGCCAAACCCACGCACAAAATAGGTCTCATCCAGCAGGTTTTTAACCCATACAGAGGCGGTCCAGTTTTCCAACTCGTAGCTCAGTCGCGTATTGACCAATTCAAAGGATGGTGAACGCTCATCATGACCATCGGAGAACCTGAAATCATCTTTCCCATCCACTTCCACCCGCCAGATTAACTGCTCGGTCAACATAAGTTGCGCGGCAATGTTGAAGGTGCGTTTAGGAGATTGCGCCTGTTCCTGCTTGGCAACAAGATCGCCATTGGCCAGCACATAATCGGAAAATGTAGCGTCCAGATAACCAAAGTTCGCAGTGAGCAACAATGCGTCATTCGCCTGCCATGAGGATTCAAACTCAATCCCCCAGTTAGTTCCTGTATCAGCATTTCCAATCACATCAATAAAAGTTGCGCTGCCATCGTCGCGGGTCTGAACATCAAAATCGCTCACCTGGGTGTCTTCTCTGTCCATGTAAAACACGGCCATACGAATAAAGGCATCATCATCAGCAAAGCGGCCTTTAACACCGAATTCATAGTTCCAGTTGAACTCCGGCTCGAATATTCTGTTTTGCTGACTGACTCTTTCATCCGGATTGAAGCCACCTGCCTTGTAACCCCGCGACACGCCCGCATAAAGGGTTGTGCCGTTGATGACGTAATCCAGCACCAGTTTACCGCCTAACATTGTGTCATCATTTGTCGAAGTGAATCCGCTGCTGTCTGTATAGTCAATCTCGAAACTGTCCAGACGTAAACCAGCGTGCAGTATGAACGAATCTGACAGACGGGTATCTGTCTGCACGTAAATGGCCTTGCTAGTCGGCTCATATTCGCTACTGAAGTCACTCGCTGCAAAGGTATATTCACGCATCAGAGATTGTTCAGATGATTTGGCGTAAACGCCCGCTACCCATTGGGTTTTCCCGTCGAACAGCGCTGAGCTTTCATTGGAAACCGCGCGAATATCGATACTGGTGGTATCCAGGTCGCGAAAATAATGGTCAGTGGAACTGTAACCGTCCGGATGGAAACCATCGAAGGTCCAGTCTTCATCATATCCGTAACCCAATTCAGAGGTAGAATGACTTGCGATAACTAACAACTGACCCCAACTTGTGTTGTACGACCCCTTCAAACCTAGTGCATGAGTCTCCTGGCGGTCAAATCCCGGCTCATCCGATTGAGTAATGCCATCGTTATCGAGTGAAAATGCATCATAACCATTATCAATATCGAAATACTGATAATTCAAATCCAGCGTCAGGTCCTCAGAGACAATATATTTAAGTTTCAGGCGACTGGTAAATTCATCCAGATTATCTGTGTCTTCACGGTCCAGAAAGGCATTTTTAATAAAGCCATCACTTTTATACTGCTGCACTGCGACACGATAATAAACAGAATCGCTCAACGCACCGCCGTGGGCCGCACCAAGACTCCAGGTGTTTTGCTGAGCGATACTAGCGTGCAAGCGTGTTTGCTGGTTGTCATCTGCTTCGACTGTCTTAATACTCACTAATCCAGCCATGGCAGATGCGCCAAATGCGGTGGCCTGAGGGCCGCGGAAAATTTCGACCTGGTCCACATCAAATAATGTCCCTACCCCAGCAATTCCGGAGAAATCGAAGTCATCAATGATAAAACCTACAGAAGGGTTAACGGGTTCAGAAAACTGGCTGCGTTCACCTATTCCCCGTATCTGGATAAAGCGTCCTCTGGAGGCGCCGCTGGCAAAGTTTAGGTTAGCAGCCATGTTCAGAATTTCTTCAACATGCTGAGCCTGACGGTTCTGAATGGCTAATTCTGGAATAACGCTGACGCTGGAAGACAGTTGCTGAATGCCCTGGGTGCGGAACCCGGAATTTACGGTAATGCGTTCAATATCGTCAGTTTCTGACGCCATAGCGGGTGTGGCAATTGCAATGCTAAGGGCTAGTAATTGTAATTTGTATATCATTAGGATCTCTTCGTCTACATCGTGAAAAGATCCGGCTTTACGGCAGGTCAATGGGGAAAATCATGCACTTAGTGCGCTACCATTCCTACGCCGGTATTATCCGGATCAGGTATTAGGGTTCTTTTGCAGATGTGTTCTGCGCAAATCTCAGCCTTGCGGCACCCCTTGGTCAATCACAGAAGAATATATGTCTGTGAACGCGGCGGATTCTAACAACTCTCAGACAAAGTGCAATAATACTTTGAGTGTTTGTGTTAATCTTGTTTTTCGATAAGTCGCTTTAATGCTTCCAGTTCCTTTAATTTAGGCGCGAGCTTGCAACGAATTTCCTTTTGCATCAGCCAGTAAATTGCCAGCATGGCTAGAATTGCCACACCGATTGCCCACCACGCTTTATCACCAAAAACACCTTGGTAAACAGCCACCAGACACAGAGGACCAAAAAACCACCAGACAATATTACGTTGCCTGTTAATCTGATGACTCAAAGATCTAATGCTGTTTTCCAGCGATGTTTTAATGTTTTTAACCGCCAGGTTGTCCTTGTTCAGACGCTTTTGACGGTCTTTCAACATATAAACAGCAAGGCCTACAAACAAAATCCCCAAAGGTAATTGGTAATATTCAGCTTTTATGATCCCCTCAATCACGGCAAGTCCAGCCAGTCCGAAAAAGGTGAAAATAGCTGTCCACTCAAAACAACTCACCAACTTTTTAATCTTTTGCTGTTTTTTTATTACCGATTCGAATAGTTTGTTTTCATCTATTCCGTAAACAATCTGATTAGACTGCTGATCCCAGATTTTCTGCATGTGTTCAAACTCCATCATTGTTCTCCTGACTCATACTTGATAACTTTTTCTTGATGCGATTAATTTTTACCCCCACATTGGAAGTGCTGATCCCCAGCACCTTACCAACGTCTTCATAACTATACCCTTCCAGCATCAACAGGGTGATTGAACGGTCAATGTCGTTTAGCTGCCTGATCATGCTGAACATTTGCTCCAACTCTTCTGTTGGTGGACTTTGTGTTTCGTCCTGAAAGTCTCCAGATTGAATAAAGAGGGTCTGTGTATCGCTGTGCTTTTGTTCCTTTTTACGCCAGGATATGGCAGCAAATAAGGCTATTTTGTACATCCAGGTAGTGACTTTTGATTCCCCCCTGAATGAAGGCAATGCATGCCAAAGCTGCACAGAGATCTCCTGAAGTAGATCGTCCTGATCGCTGGGCTCCGACGCAAAAGAACGGATCACCTTAAACAGTAATCCTTTGTGCATAGTCATTAACTCTTTAAACAATGTTTGTTGCTGAACTTCCTGCATACCCTCAACGACTGGTTTTACCATTTCCATAATTCACTCCAATTTAGCCAATTAGTGATCGCAGAAACAGAATTTATTACGCAGGTGCAAAAATATTTTTAAAGTGACGGCTTAGGTGCTTTCTTAAAGAGTTTCACTTGAATTCAGCGGTTTAATCACAATACTGAAAGTAACTAACCTGGAGAATTGTCAATTCATGCAAAATTTTGTTTTTCATAATCCAACAAAAGTCGCGTTCGGAAAAGGCAGCATTGCCAAAATACCTAAGCTTATGCCCAAATCTAAAGTCATGCTCATGTATGGCGGCGGGAGCATCAAAAAGAACGGCATTTACGACCAGGTTATTGAACAGCTTAGAGATTACGAGTACTGCGAGTTTTCCGGTGTCGAAGCGAACCCCGAATTCAACACATTATGCAAAGCCATTGAGCTGGCTAAAGATGAGAAAGTAAACTTTATCCTTGCTGTAGGTGGCGGTTCTGTTGTGGATGGTGCCAAGTTTGTTGCGGCAAGTGTCGAGTTTGAAGGTGACCCCTGGGATATTTTGGCGAAGGGTGCTCGGGTTAAGTCTGCAATTCCATTGGGCTGCATTTTAACACTGCCTGCGACAGGCACTGAAACTAATGCAAATTCAGTGGTTAATCATAGCGAAAAAGGGAAAAAACTCGCCTTCGCTTCTGAGCATGTTCGTCCACAGTTTGCCATCCTCGACCCGGAAGTTACCTACTCCCTTCCTGACAGACAACTTTCTAATGGCATAGTCGATGCGTTTGTCCATGTCATTGAGCAGTATCTCACTTACCCTGTGAATGCCACAGTTCAGGACAGATTTGCAGAAGGTATTTTACTTAATCTGATAGACATCGGCCCCCAGGTTTTAAGTAACAAAGACTATGAAGTCAGAGCAAATCTGATGTGGAATGCCACCCAGGCTCTCAGTGGTTTAATAGGAGTTGGCGTGCCGCAAGATTGGTCTACCCACACAATCGGTCATGAACTGACGGCTCTTTATGGACTTGACCACGCTGTAACTTTGGCGATTATCTTACCTCGGTTGATGCATCATCAACGTGAACAAAAACGGGAAAAATTGTTGCAGTATGCAGAACGAGTATGGGGTTTAAGTCGTTATGATGAAGACAGCGCCATTGACCTTGCCATAGAGAAGACCGAATTATTTTTCCGTGACATGGGTATCAACACGAAATTGTCCGAGCACGGTATAGATGAATCCGTTGCAGAGAAAGTCCAAGGCAAACTCGAAGATAACGGCTTTATGAAAATGGGTGAACACCAGGATATCACACCAAAACACGCCAGAGAGATTGTTATGGGAAGTATGTAGTAGGTGCAAAAAACCTTTTTCATACTCCGCAATTGAGACAGCCAAGAGCGCCAAGCTGCCTCGTTGCAAACAAAAATTTGAAGCACTAACGAAAAAGTTCTTTTGCGCAAGGTGAACTTGGCTGCCTGACGCTGGTAGCCAAATCACTCCGTCATTCCGGTAATGCTTTTGGGCCGGAATCTATTTTCTGATTTTCTTTAGACCTCCGACACCCGGATTCTAAGTTGATCTGAATCGAGGACAGAGATGAAAGAAGTCGGATGACCAACTAAAGCATATTCAGCGTTTTAAGTTCTTCAACGGTCTGAGACTCCATCTCTTCTAATGTTTTACCATGGGCTTTTGGTAAACGTGTTTCTGAATCTACGCTGACAAAAACAATATCATCGGCTAAACAAATGGTTTTTTTTGTGGCTTTATTACGCACTAGACAGGTAACAGTGATAGAGGTGCGTCCGACCTTTTTTGTTGCCAGTCCAAACTCTACAATGTCACCTTGCATCGCAGGAGATTCGAAGCTGATTTCACCAATATGTTTGGTCACCAGAACATTGGTTTCCAATTGGCAGATGGCATAAATGGCGGCTTCTTCGTCAATCCATTCCAATGCCCGACCACCAAATAATGAGTTTGCATAATTCAAATCGTTTGGCATGACTAATCGGCGTGATAAAAAGCGCATTCGTATTCCTGTTGTAAATTCAATAAACTGTGTTTAATCATTATATCAATAATACCTACATGCAACTTGAATTACCTGAATCCCTGAAAAGCTGGCTCGATGCACGTAAAGCATCTGACGTTCACAGGCAGCTTATCGTCATTGATGGTCAGGAGAACTGGGGAATTGAATCCGCTGAAAAAATCCTGGCACATTTAACGTGCAATCAAATTCTTTGGTCAGGTGAACGGAAACAAGCCGGCAATGTTCGCCATCAACAATATCGTCAGTATCTCGGAATGGAGTTTGATGCGGTGGTCTACAATGCACACAGCGGTGTGAGAGCCAACGCCATGATGTCCTTGAGCGGTACAGTCAAGTCCAAGGGTCTGATGCTACTTCTCTGTCCCGAGCTTAGCGACTGGCCAGCCGCTCCAGACCCGGAAAAGCTAAAGAGAACAAGCTATGGTTTTGAGCAGGAAAAGTCTCACAGCCTATTTATTGAATGGTTGATTACATGCATAGAAGCGGATGTTTCAGTCGCCCGTCTGAACCAGAAAACCTTTATTGGCCAGCAAAGCACTATCGACAATAAGACGCAAACTCAATTTGATGTCCATCAGTCGGATGCTGTTGAAGCTATAGTCAATTTGCAAGAGCGGCCTTTGGTGATCACGGCAGACAGAGGCAGAGGAAAATCCAGCACGCTGGGTCTGGCGGCTGCCAGATTAATGATTCAACGTAGAATTAATATTGTAGTAACAGCACCAGCTCCCCGAGCGGTAACCAAAGTGTTTGAGCATGCCAGTCAGTCTTTATCAAACGCGATTATAAGCAAAAACCTGATCACTTATGAGAAATCGAAGCTGAAGTATATGGCGATAGATATGCTCCTCGCATCCTTGCCTGCAGCCGATTTACTGCTAATCGATGAAGCGGCCGCAATTCCTAATGAACAATTAAAAAAACTGCAGCGGCACTATCCCAAAATTGTATTTAGCACCACGGTTCATGGTTATGAAGGTAGCGGCAGAGGGTTTGAAATCCGCTTCAGACAGTATCTTGATGGCCTCGAAAAGGGTTGGCAATCGTTACACCTAAACTTACCCATGCGATGGTCATGGGGAGATTCTCTGGAGAGATTTTGGTTTGATGCAATGCTAATGAATGACAAATACACCTATGTCAGGCCAGAAATAGAAAATGAATCAGTTTTCGGCTGTTATACGCTAACTCAAAGGGAACTCAAAAACTCTCCTGCACTTCTCTCCCAGGTATTTCAATTGATGGTGAATGCTCATTATCAAACTGTACCTGATGACTTGGTCCGCCTGTTAGATGCGCCTGACCAACGTATTTTTATTGCAAGGAAAGGAGATTTGGTAGTGGGTGTCATGCTACTCAATATTGAGGGTGGCGAAGTATTAAAAGATATCTCAGAGGATATTAGTGCCGGCCTAAGGCGCCCAAGTGGACACTTGGTAGCGCAAAATCTCGCTTACAGTATGGCAAATAGTGCCATTGCTATTGCAACCTATTTGCGCGTAACCAGAATAGCGGTGACCAAAAACCAGCAACGACAAGGTATAGCAAGCAACTTAATTTCCTCTGCCGCTGAATATGCCAGAAACAATAATGTCAATTTTCTGAGCACGTCATTCGGCCTAAATAGCCCGTTACTTAGATTCTGGGAAGAAAACAACTTTACGCCTGTGAAACTTGGAACGAGAAAAGATGCATCCAGTGGTGAGTATAGTTTGATGATGCTGCACGCCCTTGATGAGCAAACACAACCCTTGCTTGAACTTACGAGAAATGAATTTCAAAAGGAGTTGAGCTATCAACTGAAGGTAAAAAAGTTTGAGTTGCAACCAGAACTTGTGCAAAAACTAACCCACAAAGCATTGGAAATTAGTCAGAGTCCCCAGCTAATGACTGTCCTGCGCCTGTTCTGCAATGGTTCCAGGCCGCTTGATAGCTGCGAACGCCTGATACATGAATACATTGAAAAAATGTCCCCACAAACAGATAGCAAACTATTGGACGCATATCAGTTTTTACATCAACGAGTCACCCTGGGTAAAAGGATAAACTGGCTTAGTCAACACTACCGCTTGACAGGTAAAAAGCAGGTGGTCGCAAGAGCTCGTGAGTGCCTGAGTTTATTGATGGCAGAAGATAAGAGGTAAAATGCTGCTACTATTGCTTGGTTTGCTGCAAAAAGCCACTTGCAACCAAGCGGCTGACAAGCGCAATTCTCACCTCATCGGCAATTTCCCCTGGGATGTCAGCTATTTTGAATTGCTTATTTAGCAAAATAAACTGCATGCACTCCTCTGCGCCAAGGTGCACCAGAATTTGTTCTCCAGGTTGGCTGAAGTCAACAATATTTTCCGTAGCAATAAGGTCGGCAATTGCTAGTGGGTTATGCTCAACAAGAGTTTGCAAAGACAGGTTATTAGGGTCGCCGTTCGGTCTAAGTTTCGGCAGGTCAACAATCATACGCGTCTTTTGACGCTGCAATGCCGTCTTAATAAATTGTTCTTGAGAGCAGCTGGATTGTAATTGGTTTAAATGAACCTTTATCTGCTTTGTCACCGTTTCCCAATCGGCCCCCTGAGCTATGCTGTCTGCCCTATTCCCGACATCCATGCGAACCGGCCTATTTAAGTCTGAATAGTGATCCAGGACCGAATTCAGCGCATCTCTCACGGTAATTGGTACAAAACCGATGGACAAATGAATAGATTCACTGGTGGACTGCACTGTGTGAGCAGTGCCCCTCGGCAAATAAAGTAGATCACCCGGACCAACATCAACGGTTTTATACTGAGTCATGGCTGGTGGACCCTCTCCAGCTTGTTTCCATTTGTTTGGAAAGGCTGGCGGCTGCTCGGAAATAAACCACTTTTTAGTGCCCACAAGTTGGATGACTATCACATCTACTTCATCGTGATGGATCGGCGCTGCAGCGCCGGGGGCACTCCAAAAAACGACCACGCCAACTGGCGTCAGTAACAGTTTTTCTAACGACCGGGTGAAAAGAGATAGATCATCAGATAAATCCGTAACTTCAGGAAAACGAACCGTATAACCAAGGCGGAAGTATTCCTGCATTAGCGAATAAAAACCTTCCGGGCTTTCAACAGGTCTCGCTTCTGGCGGAGGAGTTTTTGGTGAATGGGAATGACAAGTTAAAGTTGGCGCATATTTTTCGAAACCATCGAGCAGACCATTCCTCGGATCAGTACCGGCTAACGCGGCTCTCAAACCGGATTCGTCTCCTAAAGAAATTAAAGGCTTTTGCCCAACAAATTCTTCAAAAAACTGATCATAGGAAATGGGATTTAAAATCGACGAAAGTCTTTGTCGCGCATCCGAAAGCATATTTATAAAGTCTGTTAAAACATCTGGGTATGCAGTTTACCCCAAGGGAAAACCATCTTAAAACGATTAATACCAATCTGAATCACATATTAGTTCGAGTAAAGATCGGAGAATAATTTCCAGGTAATAAAAAAGCGCCCTAAGGCGCTTTTGACTTCAACATAGTAAGTCAGAGAATCTTAGATTTTAATTCCACGATTCTTGGCTTTCTCTTTAATGTATGGAGCCCATGCACGCGCATTACGCGCTACATTTTTAAATTTCTTGGCTTTTTCTGCATGTGCATACGCAGTGCGGAAGTTACCCAGATAAATGTTGGATTCCATTAAAGCGATATAAATGCGACCTTGCTGATCAGCACCGCGTTCCAAGGCTGTTTCAAGTGCTTTTACTGCACCTTTATAGTCTTCAGCGGATAACAACAAGATCCCTTGCTTACGATATAAGTCAGCAGCATCTTTGCCATTCGCAAGCTTTGCGGCTTGCTCGTAGAACGATGCAGCAGTTTTATATTCGCGAGCCTGGTGATAGGAATTCGCCAGGTTAGCCAGGGTCTTTTCATCTTTATCGATCAGACCTGTACCCATGTACTTATCAAGAATCTTCGCAGCTTTATAAGGGATCTCATTCGTTGCGTAAAGCTGAACAAGCGCCTTGATTTCAGACTTCTTAGATAAATAACCTTGGTTGTAGGCGATTTCGAATGTAGACAACGCTTTTGGGTAATTTTCCACCAACATGTAGAAGAAACCTAAACGAACCCACCATTCTCCAGTTTCAGGAAAGGTTTTCACCAAAACCTCTGAAACGTCAACTGTCTCTTTGTACATCTTACGTTCGTAGTAGGACGTCAATTTGAGTACGTAGGGGTTTTTATTTGGTTTTTCATACAAAGCAATAGCTTTGTCTGCCGGTTCAATCATCTTGGGCAGTTGCTTGGTTTCGTAATACGCCTGAGCAATACGAGTATAAACGTCCGCATCTTTCTTACAGGTGAATTCCATCCAATTGTTATACCACTTAATGGCATTTTCGTATTTCTTCTCCTGCATGCTTAAATCGGCAACCAGACGCATAGTGTTCGCGTGCTCACTATCGTTCAGCTCTTTGTTTTTGACAGACCCTTCAAGATACTCCAAGGCCTTTGGGCCCTGGTTATCTTTACCGGCTAGCATTTTACCAATGAAATTATCGGTAAACGCCCTGTCATAGCCATCTTTAGCATTAATCTCGTACAGAATCTCCAGAGCTTCATCAACCAAATCATTATTATACGATTCGAGTGCTTTCTGAATTTTCTTACCCGCACGCTCGCCAACTATGTTGGTTGAGCTCTTTTTGTAACCAGGACAAATTACGGGTGCCGATTGAGCGAATACGTGGGTAGACAACAAAGACGCAGTGGTAATTGCTGCTACTGTATATACCTTTTTGATTAATTTACTCATTAGCCTTGATCCAATTTAAAGTCCAGCTGTACTTTCATACCGAATTGCTTCTCAGGTTTACCATCCACGATCTTAGGACGGTACTTCCATTTCTGGAGTGCCCTTCTGGCTTCTCGGTCGAATACACGTTTGGGATCAGCTTCGATAACTTTTACGTCTTCGACGCCGCCTACTTCGTTAATCGTGAAAGACAACCTTACCCAACCCTCTTTGCCATCTCGGGCAGCCTGAACAGGATATTTAGGTTCAATCCTAACAATAGGTTGTGCCTCACCATCGCGCTGCATAGCGCCAACACCGCCAATATCAATCTGAGCTCCGCCAGTATCAATTGAAGGCATATTAAATGCTACTCCGCTAGCGTCTGCATCCTGAGTATCAGGCTCCACAGGTTGTATCTTAGGTGGTTGCGATGGTGGAGGTGGAGGCGGAGGTGGCACGCGCACACGAGTTTGTGTGGTGTCATCCGGTGCATCCATCACGATATCAATAACCGGCAATGGTGGAACTTCTTCTGCGGGACGTGAAGAGTTTTCAATCAACTTCGCCATCACAACAAAAAGACCAAATGCTATCGCAGCGCCCACGAGTATAGAAACTATTAAACGTAACATGCCTATGCTCCCTTCGCTGCGACTGAGATCCTATCAATCCCGGCCAGTTTAACTTGGTCCATTACTTTGATTACGACTCCGTGTTCGGCTTCTTCATCCGCTTGAATGATAACGATGTCTGTCGGCTGTTCAGCTATCAGACGTTCAATGTTGGCACGAACCGCATCAACTTTGATTTCTCGTTTATCCATCCAGACATCACCGTCTTCGGTAATCGCAATAAAAATATTGGCATTTTTGGGTTTAATCGCCTGATCTGCTTCAGGCATGTTCACCTGTATCCCCGCTTCTTTAACGAAAACGGTGGTTACGATGAAGAAAATTAGCATGATAAATACGATATCCAACATGGGTGTCATATCAATCGATGCCTCTTCTCCTTCTTCGCGAACTTTACGAGCCATAAACTTCTCTCTCTAGTGATGAGGCAAGCTGTCAACCAGCTTTTCACGTGCAATTTTGACTTTTGCTTCCAAACGGGAGCTAAAGAATACACCTGATAAAGCCGCAACCATTCCAGCCATAGTCGGAATTGTTGCCATTGATATACCACCAGCCATCAGACGGGGGTTACCTGTACCTTGCTCAGCCATTGTTTCGAAAACAGTGATCATGCCGGTAACAGTCCCTAGAAGACCTATAAGTGGACACATGGCTACCAGAGTTTTGATTAATAACATTCTGGCGCCTAACTTGTCCGACGCTTGTGAAATCCATGCATCACGGATTCTATGCGCATACCATGAGGTTGTGTCACTTCGTGCATCCCATTCGCTGATAATCTTGTCACGCAATTTAGGATAAGTAGAAGTAAGAAACCAATAGCGCTCAATCATTAATACCCACATGAGGAAGAGCGCGAAGGCGACAACGTACAAGACGTTACCGCCGGTAGCGATAAAACCCCTGACAGATTCCCATAATCCGATCAGGAATAGCATATTATGCGTTCTCCGACTCTGCGTGAGAGGCCACAATTCCCGCTGTTTGCTCATCAAGAATGTGAATGATTGATTTACTGCGGCCAGCAACAATACTGTGCGTCAGAATCAAAGGTAATGCTGCAATAATACCCTGTGCCGTAGTTACCAAGGCCATTGAGATACTACCTGCCATCAAACGAGGGTCGCCGGTACCAAACAAAGTAATTTGTTGGAACGTAGCAATCATACCTAATACTGTACCAAGTAGACCTAGTAACGGTGCGATCGCAGCAAAGATTTTGATGATGTTAATTCCGCTTTCTATACGCGGTAATTCACGCAAAATTGCTTCATCCAACTTGAGTTCAAGATTTTCAGCATCAGCAGTTTTGTTGTCATGGTAAACCTTAAGGATACGACCAAGAGGGTTCGAATCAGAGGGGTTAGCAGTATTATTTAGCTGAGAACGGATCTTGCCACTAACGAGTGTCAAAGTAACAACTTTATATAGACCGATCAGTAGACCTAAAGCCAACATAGCTGTAATGACATAACCTACCACACCACCAGCGTGATAACGCTCTGACATGGTTGCTTTGCCTTTCAACAGACCAAGGATTACACCACGAGAGGGATCAACATAAAAAGGTTGTAGACCAGAAGTAGAATCTAGAAGATTCGTAGCTGAATCAGCCTGGTAAGCATCTGGTTGACGACCTAATGGTTGCACCTGTTCATTATTTGTATCGTACTCAAGGTAGCCTTGTTCGCCTACCAGGTTGAAAGTACCTACACGAACAACGCTCTGCTGAGCAGTACCGCCGTCAAGCAAAACAACTTCAGTTTGGAAACGAGATACTTTTCCAGACTCAGTCATTTCAGTTTGAAGTGCAAACCACATATCTTCCAGTTCTTTGATGTTTGGAAGACCCTTGGCTTCTTCAGACATTCTTTGCAGGAATGCAGCACGGCCAGGAAATTCAGCGCTTACGATTGAAGTAGAGATTCGACCATAAGCTTCCGCAGCTGCTTGGCGAACAACACCAAACATCTCACCTAGATCACCAGTGGCTTGATCTAGTTCGGCAGACTTTTCAGTCAAGGTAACTTCATTGTCAGAAAAGCTTTTCGCCAAGCGGTCACCACGAGCACGTTCTGCACGTAAATCTGCTTGAGCCTTGCGCAACAATGCTTGCTTGTCTGCACGTGCTGATTGGAATTCAGCTTCACGCTGAGAATTAATGCGTGCTTCGGAAACACGGTTTTTCTTCACGTCGTCCAATAATTGGTCAAGTGTCGCAGCTGATTGAGCCTGAACGGTGGAAGCCATCAAAGCCAAAGAGCCAGCTGTCAATACGGATTTAATAATTTTATTCATCGACAATTACTCCGCAGCTTTAATAGGTAGCTTGATTAGGTCCATAGGCAACAATTTACGTGCCATACGTACGGCTGAAACAACTGAGTCGAGGTACTCATCACCTAGTTCATCCCAAGCCCGAGTGTCATTGTTCCAAATCCATGCATTCTTATTATCCAAAGAAGTTGCTACAACAGCTGTTCTTCCTAGGTTAAAGAAATCAACAGTGATTTCGGTACCGCCGTATTCTAGCGTTCCCTGATTAGCACTGATTTTAGAACCGTACTCATTTTCGATTTGATAAGCTTCAACTACCTGACGGAATCGTTCAGATACTGTCACATTTGAATTACCCATAATGTCACGAAGACGCTCAACACGAGCAATACGCTCTTCGTAGTTGATAGGTACATCAAGTTTGATAAATTGTTCCAGACTATCAATCATTCTGAACATCAATGGAACAATACCGCGTTTGGTATCTTCAATTTCATCAATTTGTCGTTGTAAAGAATCAATACCACGTTGCTGGTCAGCAACCAGTGTCGCCAGATAATCGTTATAAACCTTCAAGTTTTCAGTTTCATCAACTACTTGGCGATATTCACCGAGTAATTCCTGAGCTTGCTCATAAAGGTTATTGATTTTCTCTTGGGATTTAGCTGCAGATTTATGGATCTTGGCCTCTTCCGCGTGAAGATTGTTAAGAGGATCTGCAGAGACAGCGCTACTACCCAGTACGAAGGCACCAACAACGGCAGAAGCAATAAGGGTTCTCTTGCTCATTTTGGACATAGTTCCCAACCAATTATTATGTTTTGAATCCTCGCCCTGGGATTAGTTCCCATGCGAGGGGCTATAAAACTGTATAGTTATAGGAGTTTAGCTTTGAAACCAATTAGGTCAAAGCCACTAACGCCGAATGGTCACATGGATGTTATCAAATTGTCAAGGTTCGGTAATGCTTATGCACAACAATCACACACGCTTAAACTTGCGCATTGTTCTGCACCCTAACGGCACGATACAACCCTAACGTGAGGCCATTCACTATATGTTAATTTTTATCCAAAAACCTTATTTAGCAAGGCTTAAAGGGATGTTGTAGTTACAATCGGTAAACCTCCTAAATAAGAAGCCCAATTGCAGTTACGCTATATAAACTAGCAAAAAGAATTTAGAAGGTGAATAAATATTATTAATTGACTGCTCTGACGAGTAGCAGATAGGTTAATAATCACGCTAAATGACTACTATCTACGCAACCTCAGGAATTTTATCAATATCTGTTAATTTTCATTATTTTCAGTGAAGCGGCTGTGATAAATTGATTGGCAATACTTAATAAGCATTAAAAACATTCTTCTATGCACTCGAGTTCTATAAGGGATCAAAATGGCTGATGTAACCAGGCAACTGCAGGCAGCGATTTCGGCACTTCAGAAACAAGATCTTAAGATAGCGATTGCGCTTTGTGAGCAAATCATATCAATTGCTCCGGACAATGCTGATGCCTTTCACATAAATGCCCTTGCTCTAAAGAATATAGGCCAACTGGCTGATGCGGAAAAATGCTTTATCCGCTCCCTGCAACTTTTACCTAATCAGCCGGCAGTATTATCTAACCTTGCAAATTTGCTTATGAATCAGGGGCGAGTGCCAGAAGCATCGTCCTACTTCGAAAAATCAACTTCTTTACCTGGTAACAATACTGAAGCTTGGTATAACTGGGCGGTATGGCTAAACAAATATCAGAGTTTTGATATGGCGCTCGACATCATTAACCGGGCCATTACGGCAGGAGCGAAATCACCTAAGTTACTCATAGTTCAAGGCTCAGCATATCAGAATATTGAGGAATTTGAGCAAGCGCTAAGCTCTTTTGAGCAAGCTTTAGCAATGCAGCCAAATGACCACAACATATTGCATCACAAAGCATCGACATATCGGATGATGCTAAACCCTCAAAAAGCGCTGCAGGAATTTCAGAAACTATTAAACATGGGACACAGTTACCCTGAATTGTTCTTTAATATAGGTTGCGTCTACTACGATCTCCATGACATGGATATGGCTATTCGGAATTTGAAACAAGCAATTGAGCTGAGGCCAGATTACGTTGCAGCACTTGAAGCTTTGAGTAAGCTATATTGGGAAAACGATCATACAGATGAGTTCCTGAAGGTTTACGATACGAGTTTGTCGGCTTATCCGGATTCAATCGTTTTACACTATTCCTATATTGCCCTGCTTATGATGGCGGAACAGAATCAAAAAGCGATACAGGCGCTGGAGCATGCAGTCGAACGATTTAATGGAGAGCACAGGTTTTTGCATGCACTTGCAGTACTAAAGGAAAAAAATGGTGAAACTAACGAGGTGATGTCTCTTTTGCAACAAGCTGTCCAGCAGCAACCAACCAATAGTCGATATCAAATAGATGTAGCAAACTCCTATATAGAACAGGAAAGTTACTCCCTGGCATTACAACATCTTAACATCGCTCAGAAAGCAGCCCCTTTAAATCAGGAGATTCTGGCTTATCAGGGAGTATGTTGGCGGTTAACTGGAGACCCAAAAGAAGAATGGTTGAATAACTATCAACAGTTAGTCTCCGCAGAATACCTGGATGTACCGCCAGGTTATTCAGACTTAACCCAGTTTATGGCGGAATTGCGAAGCGCTCTAAACAGTATGCATAAAACAGTTAATCAACCACTTGATCAGAGCGTAAAAGGGGGCACTCAAACCGTAGGCCGCCTATTAAACGATCCAAGGCAGGTGATTCAGGAGTTCAGAAGAGTGTTGTTTGAGAGGATTCAACGCTACATTGAGCAGTTACCGGACGATCCAAGCCACCCTTTTCTGAGTCGAAATAGCAGAGAGTTCAGAGTAACTGGTAGCTGGTCGGTAAGGCTAAAGGAAGGGGGATTTCATACGAACCACGTGCATCCTCTTGGTTGGTTATCCTGCTGTAACTACATAACCGTCCCCAAACAAATCTCAGCTGCTGATCCGAATCAAGCTGGCTGGATAAAGTTTGGAGAAACGTCGCTGGGACTAGGAATACGAGAGAAAATTGGTAAAAGCATTTGTCCTCAGGAAGGGCTGAGTGTGTTATTTCCTAGTTTTATGTGGCACGGCACTAATCTGTTTTCTTCCGATCAATATCGGATGACGATACCTTGTGATATATCCCCCATACTCAGGTCTTTGAAGTAGTGAATTTACCTGAGAAAATTGCCCGGTTAATTACATCTGCAAAGCAAGGAAGTTCTGATGTTGCAAGTCAGTATTTGGAATTGAGGTCTGGTCTCAATGCTCAAACTAAAACAGATGTCCTCGAAAAACTTACCCAGGTGCGACCTGATATAGAAAATTTATGGAAAGAACTGGCGGAAGTTTATCGACAGCAAGACATGCTGCAGGCGGGAGAATATGCCGGCCAGCAATTTGCACTGATTAGTCAATTCAACAGTGACCTGAATGCTGCCAATCTTGCCTTTAATCAACGGGAGTATGGCCGAGCCGAATCACTGTGTCGCGATTTGCTCACAAAAGTGCCTGGAGAAGTCCGTGCACTTCAACTCATGGCAAAACTTGCCTTCCAGCACAAACGTCTGGATATTGCGCTGAATATTCTCAAGCAATGTTATCAATCCCGACCAGATGATCTGAATATTCGTGTTTTTCTGGCTCAAACCCTGATGGCATTAAAACAACCTCATCAAGTTTTAACGTTAGTTTCAGCCAGCCTTGTTACCTTCCCTGATCAAATTGAGTTGCGGGAAGTTGCCGCCGAAGCCTGTATTAAGACCGGTAGCTTTGAAAATGCATTGACCCACTATCAACACTTATTGAAGCACCACACGGACAAATCAACCTGTCATATCAGAATCGGTGCAGTGTACAAAATTATCGGAGAAACAGACAAAGCAAAAAACGCCTTCAGGCAGGCAATAGAACAGTTACCAGAATCAGGTGAAGCATACTGGGCGCTGGCAAATCTGAAAACACATCAATTTGACGACGACGACATCAGTGCGATGAAAATGCAGCTTGATTCGGCTGACTTAACCGATCCTCAGCGTGTCTACTTCAATTTTACTTTGGGGAAAGCCTTTGAAGACAAACAAGCTTATGAAGAGAGTTTCAGGTTTTACACAGAGGCAAATCAGTTAAATGACCAGAAGCAGGTTAAATCTACCCCCTCCTCCACCAAATCGTTTATGGATTTTTTTCATAGGGACTATTTTACGCGGCGCGATTGGACAGGTCATGATTCAGAAGCCCCTATTTTTGTAATTGGATTGCCCCGCAGCGGTTCGACACTTGTAGAGCAGATACTGAGCAGCCATTCGTTGGTGGATGGCACAATGGAGCTGTCTGAAATACCCTCAATTGCCGGACAATTAAACCGGCTCACTAAACCTTATGTCAGCGGTTATCCTTCTTCTTTGTCTCTGTTAACCAAAGATCATGCTATGAAGTTGGCAGAACAGTATCTGAGCTTTGCCGAAACATTTAGAGGCGGGGGTAAGTATTTTGTCGACAAATTACCAGCTAATTTTCAACATGTAGGCTTAATCAAAACACTTTTTCCAAATGCTCGTATCATTGATGTCAGAAGGCACCCAATGGCCTGTGGCTGGAGTATCTACACGCAATTTTTTGCGGGAGGTGTGCAGTATGCTTATGACTTGAAAAAAATTGGTCAACACATCAATAATTACAATCAATTAATGCAGCACTGGCACAAAGTTTTACCAGGCCTAATTTATACGGTAGATTACGAATCCCTGATTCTTGATTTTGAGAACACCATCAGGGGGCTGCTCGATTACTGCCAACTTCCAATTGAGCGAAGCTGTTTTGATTTCCATCATAATAAGCGACCTGTGGCGACACCGAGTGCTCAGCAGGTTCGCCAGCCTATTTATAACAAAGCGCTGGATCACTGGCGCAATTTTGCCCCATTTCTCAGCCGGTTAAGAGAAGAACTTAACGACGAAGTGATGCCGCAGCAGAATGAGCATTAACCCAAGGCAGTTTGTAAGTCAGCTATCTGCTCCTCGTAATTCTTCCAACGTCCCGAAGATGACTTATAAAGGGGTTGACGCACCTGCCAAACACTGGCTGTTTTAACCAGGTTATCCAGTTGATGAAATTGAAGACAACTGTCTGACCAATCGACTTCCAGAAACGACAATAAACCGCGTACTGCCTGTTCAGGGTTTCTGATCAAATTGTCATAATCAAAAGTGTAAATACTGTCAGGGAACTGTGTTTGCCAATACGACATTAATTTTTGTTGTTGCTGATAATAATGCCCAATGTGAGCAAGATCGTTGGCATAATTCATTCGACTGCCCAAGCGCTGGAAAAAAACAGATAAACAGTTGTCCAACGGTTGCCGTAAAGTAAAGATCACTTTGGCCTTTGGAAACAGCGTTTTTATCAATCCTACATATAAGAAGTTATCGGGTCGTTTGTCGGTAATTCTGGAACCCTCAGGAAAAAGTCCAGATAAATAACGCTCATACGAATTGGCGGTGTCTGACAGGCTTTTAGGTGATACTGTCTGCATTGATTCAGGAAATGGCGCTAGATTTGTATCTATCTGTCGAACAAAAAATTCAAGCTCTCCTCCAGCCAGGATGTTAGGGTGAGCGGCTAAAATCTGCTCGCACAGCGTAGATCCGGAGCGAAACATGCCACAAATAAAGATGGGAGAGAAATCGTTGTCCAAGGAATTATTTCGAAGCCAATCGACACCAAATTGTTGAATTATCTGATCCACTTTTGTGGAGAAGTGAGCGGGAACGTATTCAGGCTGCCTGCTCTTATTTAGGGCATTTGCCTGTTTATAGTAGTCAAATGCCAAATCATAAACACCACAATCGTTAAGGGCTTTCCCTAAAGCAAACAACAGATCTGTTTTTGTATCAGAATCGAGTTGTTTATCCTCAAGCGCCTTTTTCATAGCCACTATTTGAGGATCGTTGGCGTCGTCAAATTTATGCACATCTGCCAATCTTGCCAACGCCGCATAATATCCAGGTTGCAACACCAACACCTGTTGAAAGCTACTAAACGCTGCTACCTTATTGCCTTGTTGCTCAAGTAAATTGCCTAGGTTATACAAAGCAGGAACATAGTCTGGATTGATCGCCAATGCGCGACGAAGGTAGGTTTCTGCCAGGATTTCCTGACGCAAAAAATCAGAATATATCAGCGCAATATTCACCAATACCTCTTCCGGCTGAGTAATCTTGTGTGACAGCGCAATTTCGTAACTTTTAAGTGCTTGTTCATACTGCCCTGCCTTTTTCAGCTGGTAAGCGCAATTGAATTGCCCATCTGCATCAGATGGAACGTACTTTAAATAACTCTGATAACAATTAGCTGCTTTCTCGTGCTCCCCCATTGCAGACAAGGCATTCGCTAGTTGATCACATAGTGGCCGACTTTGTGGATGTTTTTCGCAAAGGGTTTGTAGTAATGCACAAGCTTGTGCATTTCGATCAGTGTGCTGATAGATGTAAACGAGAGCCTGTTGAATATGACTCTCAAATTCAGCTGAAGGCAACATTCCATGACAGGCTTGCTCTGCTTCAGCAAAACGTCCTGCATTGACTAGGGCTTCGATATTTTTAAGAGGATGCAAAAATGGTGACTCGGGTGATGTATTCTACAATGAAGTTTATCTTAAACTGCAGACAAAAAAACAGCGGGCAAGCCCGCTGTTTCTGTTTTTACGTTCTAAAACGAATTTTAGAATCTAAGCGTGGCGCTTGCGTGCAAGTAACGACCCAATGTGTCGTAGAAACCAGCAACAGTGTTCGCGTTGCTTGACAGAGTACCACCAACCATTGGCGGCTCTTTATCAAGGGCATTGTTAACACCTACAAGAACACTCAAGTTATCCGTAACATCAAATGATGCTTTAAGGTCAAGATAGCTTTGTGAATCAATACCACCGTTTTCGATTGTCAATGTATCAGTAGTATCAAGTGTATAGTCTACAGAACCATAGAAGCGCCATTTCGCATCTACTGTCCACCAATCACCCGTGGTGTATGAAACGTTGAAACTGTGACGCCAGTTAGGCTGAGCAAAACAGTCAACACTTACTTCACCGGCACAATCGTACTTGGCTGAATCATCACCAGGAATCGGGTCGTATTCTTTCTTGCTCATGTACGTACCAACGAACTTAGCCGTTACAGTACCTTCACCAATTTCCATTTCGTAGTTACCAGTCACATCAACACCCTGCCAGCGACGACCGGCCAGGTTAACGTTAGTGGAAGTTACGAAACCAGCAGTACCACGCCACAAGCTACCAGAACCGGCACGTGTTACGTTGTCACAGTAAGCAGCGGAACCTGTAAGACCACATTGTTCTACAGTTAGCTGAGACCCAACAGAACCGATAACTTCTTCAAGCTTGATATCCCACCAGTCAATAGAAACAGCTAGATTTTCGATTGGGTTAGCAGCTATACCAAATGTATATGTATCAGCTTCTTCTGGCTCAAGATTAGGGTTACCGCCGAACAAACCGTTATATTGGCTAGCTGGGCTTCGTGCGATAGTACCGTACTGAGCAGCAGTTACACCTGAGTTAGCACATTGTGCAGCTGTTTGAGTTGGTGTTTCACCGTCGGCAATGATACCAGCACATGGATCAGTACCATTCCACAAGCCTGTGCTTTGTGGGCTGAACAATTCAGCAACGTTGGGAGCACGAACTGCACGGTTATAACTTGCACGAACTTTAATATCTTCGATAGGCGTGTAGTTGATACCCGCTTTATACGTAGATACACCACCAGAAGTGTCGTAGTCAGAATAACGATAGCCTAGGTCTAATGTCAGGTCTTCAGCACCTGAAGCGCCTTGGATAATCGGAACCTGTGCTTCTGCAAAGAATTCTTTAACGCTGTAATCACCTTTGATACTGGCAGTAGAACCACCTTGACCAAGCAACAGACCACGCTCAAATACTTCATCAGAAAGACGCTCGAATTCTTCTTTACGGTATTCAAGACCCAATACAACAGCTACTGTGTCTTCTGCGCCTGGCAATGCGAAACCAGTATCGCCAGTTACATAACCGTTTAGGATAGTGTTAGTCGTTACACCGTTTAGGATTGCAACACCAGTCAAGGTTGAAGCTGCTTCAGATGTTACACCATTGAATTGGAAAACATCATAAGGAATACAACCAGCTGTTGATGCACACTCATCTGGGTCAAGTGCGGTCGCGATACGTGGTGCGAAGAAGTCATTCAGGTAAGCAGCTGAAGAAGAAGAGCTACCATACTGGAATGAAGTATCATAAGACCAGTTATCGTTAATGTCACCTTCAGAACCTAACACGATGCGGAACGCATTGTGCTCAAGGCTAGAGGCACGAGGACCACCTTCCACGTTACGTTTACCGATGTAAACTGAGAACTGATCATCCAATCCTAGGTTGAAACGATCCATTAGTTGTTGACGCTGTGTGTCATTCAACAAAGTGTTAGATACGTCTAAGTTGTACTGTTCCGCGAAGAACGTACCTGATTCAGCAATCTGAGCGACAGTACGGTCGTTCATGTAGCTGACTTCAAGGTAAGGATTGAAGTGTTCGTTAACTTCATAGTCAACAAATGCACCCAATGAGAAACGCTCATCCGGACGCATGAAGTGGTTAACAGGTGCGTAGTTATAACGTGTTCCGTCTTGTGGGATGAACTCACTGTTAGAGTTGATAGACCACAATTCGTAATCATCCTGGATACCCGTCTCTGGATCGATATCACCGATGAAGAACGATGGAATGATTGTATTCAATGAACCACCACAAGCGTTACCTGCGTTGTTCAGTGCACAAGAAGAGTAGTCACGAGCGCCTTGACGAAGTTCGTCGTTACGTCTCCAGGTTGCATATGCAACGGCATGACCTTTGCCATCGGCAAAAGAACCACCAACGGTTACGTCGAAGTTATAAGAACGACCGTCGATACCATCGCTTCCGTCAGGATAGTCGAAGTTACGCGCATCCATCAGACCCTGGATGTACTCGTTGTCATTATTGTGTTGGTAACCTGCTGCACCGAATGTCATTTCGAAACCTTCGAAATCATCATCCATTACGAAGTTAACAACACCCGCTACTGCGTCAGCACCGTAAGTAGAAGAACCACCACCGGTAAGTACTTCAACACGCTTAACTAGCGCAGCTGGAATTTGGTTAATGTCAGGAGACTGCGAATAAACACCACCTGGCTGAAGACGACGACCATTGATAAGAACCAATGTACGAGTTGGGCCAAGACCACGAAGGTCAAGGTTAGCTGTACCAGATGCACCGTTAGAGATGAAAGAAGTCTGGCCGGCTTCGATTTGAGGAAGTGTATTCAACAAATCTTCGATACGAGTGAAACCTGATAACTTGATTTCTTCAGCAGAGGTAATTGATACAGGACTTGCACTCTCAAAGTTTTGAGATTTGATACGAGAACCTGTTACGGAAATTTTTTCAACTGCTTCATCGGCAGCTTCATCTGCTTCTTGCGCTACAACAGCGTTTGAGGAAAGTGCCGAAACGGCACCAAACGCCATAGCCAGGCGAACGGACTTCGCCAACTTTGAGTTAGTAAACATGTATTGTCTCCCTGGACCACTATTTTATTAGTGTGTGTGTTTACCGCTTTTGCGGTTTTTTATTAGTAAGGTAGTGAACCTCGCCGACGATAATAAACACAACCTCCCTACCGGGTCAACTGGTTGTATCAGCCCTTCTGAGAAAAGTTCACAACAATTTTGTGACACAATCGTGATAAAAAGTAAGCAAATGTTTACACTTGTTGCGTAAAAATTTTTATTGAAGTTGAAATTTTTCTTACTGTTTTCCAGTGCTTACGGGGGGTAGGGTCATAGAGCAATTATTTTATTGTCAGGTGAACAAAGGCATAACTTATATCTGAAAGTTAAAAAAATTATTTTTTGTAAACTTGGCCAACTGTTCATTTTTTAACCTGACAAGGTCAAAATAAAAAAATCCGGGGTCTTGCGAACCCGGATTTTTAACTTTGTTTTTCTAAGCAGCGCCAGTTAATACTGGCGGATCAGCTTACTCGAAACGATAGATTAGACTTGCATTCACGCGACGACCAATCAGGTCATACAATGGATCCATTGTGTAGCCCGGTGGTACTTTGTTGAATATATTACGGATACCGAAGTTGAACTCAGCATTGTCGCTCAAGTGATAGTTAACTGCCAAATCGTGTGTCCAAATTGATGGCACATAGGCAGGACTGATATCTTCTGCAATGTCACCACCTGGAGAAAGATCCAGAGTGAATGAACGGTCAATCAGACGACTAGTCCAGTTGAAGCTGATATCGTCTAAACGATAGTCAATAGTAGAACGAAGTTGGAACTCAGGGTCACCCACCTCGCCTTCTTCAACGTTGATTTCGTCAGGACGCTCTTGGAATTCAAATACGTTGAGTTCAAGTACCTGGTTCGCAGAGATGTTAAAACGCAATTCACCTGGTAGGTCGAAATCAGCTAGGTCTGTTCTGTACAAGACCTGCATTTCGATACCTTTGGTTTCAATTTTAGAAGCGTTAACGAAACCAGAACGAACAACATCGATATCGAAATCTGCACCACGATCTATCTGGTTACAGAAATTGAAATCTGGACCACCAGTTGCATCTACGCAGTTATCAGCAATATCCTGAGACAATACCAGCGTAATTGCATCTTCAATTTCGATGTCATACAAATCAGTCGTGATGGAGAAGTTCTCAATGAAGGACGGGGTCCAAACAATACCCACGGTTTTGGATTCAGCTTCCTCTGAGGAAAGATTCGGATTACCACCAGAGAATGTCTGAATACTTACGTTATCGTTAGCCTGGAATCCAGCAGGAATACCCAAAGCCGCACAGTTTGCTGCACGATCCGGATCGTTTGGAATGTTATCCGCATCACAAGGATCTGCAACACGACCAAAGCCAGGAGATAACGGGCTGAATGCTTCGTTTACGTTTGGTGCACGTACCGCTTCACCGAAGGTACCACGAATCCGCAAATCTTCAATTGGTGCCCACATAAAGCCTACCTGCCATGCATCAGCATCACCGGCATGAGAGTATTCAGCGCCACGGAATGCCATATCTATGGACAATTCATGTGCAAATGCGACATCGGCAAGAATTGGAAGACGAACTTCTGCGAAGAATTCTTCTACGTCATAACCGCCTGATGAATCAGGTGTCGCAGCATTAGTAAAGAATCCTGCTTTAGTGAACTCATCTGTAATGGTTTCAGCTGTTTCTTCACGATACTCGTAACCCAATGCGATACCGATTGCGCCGCCTGGCAGTTCAAAAAACTCAGAAGTATCGAACGCAAGAGTTGCACCATAAACTTCCTGTGTGATTTCGTCGAAACGAGATACTGTACCAGATACGAAATCTTGTGCTTCAGCAGACGCTTGGTTGAATCCAAATGGATTGAACGGTGCACAAGTACCAGCAACAGATGGGTCAGTGTAGCCTTCTGGCTGTGCACTTGCTACAGCACTACGACAAGCAGCTTCGCCAGTTTCTGGATCAATAACTGAGTCGATGGCTGCTGTAAGGTTATTTGGAATAAGGTCATTCAGCGTTAGACGATCGTTAGAGGTTTCGCCACGGGTATAAAATACATCCCAGTCAAAATCTGTTTCGCTTAGCGTGAACGCTCCTTCAACACCTGCAACAACTCGCCATAGTTTTCGGTCGTTTTGTGCAGAACGGTTACCAATATCACCAAAGAAACGAGCCATTGGTGCAGTTGTCTGACCGCCATCTAGCAAACGCTGACGTGCATCGTCAGGCAAGAAGGCATTGTCTTCAACATTGATAGTGATGTTACCGAAACGGAATGAAGGCTGGAATTGCTGTCTGATGTCTTTATCTACGTATTTAAGATCACCATAGAATCTTACATCATCAGTGATGTCGTAACGGAACGTACTTGCAAGCGTCAGTGTTTCCTGATGGGGTGAGTAGTTACGTGGTTCATCTGTGTAGAAAACTGTTTCATAACGTTGGTCAAAGTTACCAAACGCAAAACTGTTAGTATCGATACGATTCTGCTGTTCAATCATCTGGCCTGTTGGAGAGAAAGTAAAACGGTCACCACCAAACGGGTTAATTACACCAAAATCATTGATCATTTCTGACCCAACAAATGGAACACGAAGTCGATCAGGAATGCCATTATTCTCTCGATCTTCACCGTCAGGCCGCACACCGGCTGCATCAAGTGGATTCGCTATTGTACCCCAAGCTGCTGCTTGTTGCAGGTCTGTCTCAATAACTTCTGCAATGCGAGTCAACTCAGCGAAGAAAGTCACATTACCACGTCCGTCTGCAGAAGTAGCACCTGTCAATACGCTGAAGTTATGTGACTTGGCGCCAACACTTTCTGTGTCAGTAGCGCCAGCGATACGAACTTCAGTGCCCTCATAATCATCTTTAAGAATGATATTAATTACACCTGATACCGCGTCAGAACCATAGATTGCTGATGCGCCACCTGTAATAACTTCGATACGCTCGATCATGGCTGCAGGGATAGCGCCTGTATCGATAGCACTTGAAGTAGGTGAACCGGCAACGTGACGCTTACCGTTTACCAAGGTAAGTGTTCTCTCTTCACCTAATGAACGAAGATCTGGAGAACTTAAGCCCGCGTTTGCGTTGCTATTATTGTTACCGATAAGTGTTGAACCAGCAGCGATTGCAGGCAATTCTGCAAGAATACTACCAAGGTCAGGCGTACCGAAACGTGCGATTTCTTCAGCGCTAACAGTGATAACTGGAGCTGGTGTGGAAAGTTCTGCACGAGCAATACGAGAACCCGTTACTTCGATTTTTTCAACCGAAGCGTCGTCTGCGTCTGCTTCTTGTGCGTGAAGATTGGTGCTCAAGGATAATGATGCGGCCGCACCAAAAGCCATGGCTAGGCGAATGGACTTCGCCACCTGTGTGCTTTTAAACATGTATTGTCTCCCTTGACCTTTTAAAGGCCGTTATATTTTTTTTTCACAGCTTGTTACTCGAAATATCCAATTTAACGTTAATTTAGATAGTTCGTTTGTTACATTTTTCTTCAATTTTTCGAAATCCGGAGATTTCCCGAACCCGTGATCATTGAAAGAAATTTCACCGTTTTTGAAGCATGGTGGGACGAAATGATCGTTTTTAGGGGTAAACGGCAAAAAATGCAGCATTTTTCCTAAAATTATCAATCTCTCACCGGGCTAAAAGGTCAAAAATCGGCTTTGAACCGCACAATAATAGGGATGAAACAACGGTGATTACAAGCCTTTTCATAAAAAAGCAAACAGGATAAAGGCCAGTTTAGCCGCCTAGGTGCAAAAAAATCTTTACGTAAACTGGTTGCTTATTCTTCGGATACAGATTAATACTTATCAATTGAAAAGTGTTGATCTGAGAATCAGTGCTCAAAAACAAGGGTTTACCTTAACGAGTGAGGCAATAGATGAAGTTAGATGATGATATTCATAACTATTATGAACATTTAATTCTGGAACGAATTGAGATGCTGGGTATTAACAAGTCAAAAGATAGCAATTATGTTGCCGATCTCTGTTGTCTGGCACTGAACCAGGTTCCGCCACGCTATATTCGTTATGAAGTTGATATGGCGTTTTATTTACCACAGAACGAGCGTCAGCAAATGGAAATGAACGTGGTAAACGCGGTATCTAAAGGTATTGCTTTTTTGGATGAGAAAGCCAAAACAGGTTAACCCATAAGCCTGGCTAATAACATAAGGTAGATTTGAGTGTTGGGTGGCGATCCCCCAGCCACATTCCGGCACATGAGTCGTCTGCTGCGGCTGCTCCCTTCCAGGCCTGACCGGGTTCACAGAGTATCATTGCGGAAGGACCAAAGGACCACCATAGAAGAACTTCACAATAGTGTTAACACAACTGCAAAGCGGCGCGCATTATGACCAAACGCCGATAAATATGCAACCGCTAATCTGTAATTCAGTCGCTTATCGATTAAATCTTTCTTCTGCCATTTTGTTTGCAACCAGATTGGTCGCCAACCTGTCTGATTCAGACCTGACAAAAATTTGTTCCAGTGTATCCCCTATCTTTTCTATGTGGGCACGCATGGCATCTGCTGTGCTCAACATTCTCTGGTGATAGATATCGATGACACCGCCTGCGTTGATAACATAGTCGGGTGCATAGAGAATACCCTTATCGCGCAAGATCTCACCATATGCCTCTTCTGCCAGTTGATTATTCGCTGCGCCTGCAATAACACCAGCTTTTAATTGCATCAGGCTCGATGTATTAACAGCAGCCCCTAACGCACAAGGAGAGAACACGTCCACATCAAGAGCAAAAATTTCATCAGGTGCAACCACGTTAGCACCGAGATTCTGTGAAGCTTTTTCAAGACTCTCAGGGAAAATATCTGTCACATATAATTTTGCTCCCTGCTGATGCAAATGCTCTGCAAGCCTATATCCCACGTGACCCAGCCCTTGAATTGCGACACGCACCCCTCGCAGGTCTGAGCCAAATTTGTGTCTGACACTAGCCTCTAAACCAACAAAAACACCGTATGCCGTTGATGGAGCAGGGTTACCGTCTGCGGGGCCACCATCATAACGATATTTAGCCTCTACACCGCCAACATACGCAGTATTTTCAGCCATCAGTTGTATATCAGCTACGGCAATTCCGGAATCTTCTGCTGTGATATATTTGCCGCCGAGGCTATCTACAAATTGCCCCATGGCACGCATTTTCTCGGCAGATTTATCTTTGCGCGGATTACCGATAATCACTGACTTGCCTCCCCCTAACTTTAAATCTGCCATGGCAGCTTTGTAGGTCATACCTCGGGACAATCTCAACACATCATTTAGTGCTTCATCACTATTTTGGTAGGCCCACATCCTGCAACCACCCAGTGATGGCCCGAGATTGGTGTTATGCACGGCAATAATGGCCTGCAAACCAGAAGCCTTATCATTAAAAAACGCGACATGCTCATGGTCATCAAATTCTTTGTGGTCGAACACTGACATATTGAATCTCTATTATTATTGTTAAGTAGGGCCCAAGAGACCATATTACCCCATGTCTATGAGGATAATCGTTGCGATGTTTTTGGGCCTTTAGAACAAACCGAAACGTTGTAACTTTTGCCTTCCACCCTCTAGGATGAATATCCTAATAATCACTATTGAAAAAGATAAACTTTTTGCGCATGCTAGTCCGCAAATTTTCTGTTTACTCACAAATAATGAAACTCGATAAGTTTGATCGCGAAATATTACGTGTACTGCAAAAAGATGCCACCGTCTCGATGGCAGAACTCAGTCAGCAAGTAGGGCTATCCCACACCCCCTGCTGGAGAAGGGTCAAAAGGATGGAAGCTGATGGGATTATCAAACAAAAAGTCACCTTGCTAGACAACAAAAAGCTAAATCTTGGAGTATCTGTTTTTATTTACGTGACATTGAAAAACCATGATGGTGATTCGCTTAATGATTTTGAAGATGCAGTCCAGAGTATCGACGAAATTGTTGAGTGTCATACCACAAGTGGAGATAAAGATTATTTGCTTAAAGTCATAGTGGAAAGTATTGAGGAATACGAACACCTGCTGAAGAGTAAACTCACGCATTTACCGCTTGTTGATCACCTCAGTTCGACTTTTGCTCTTAAGCAGGTAAAAAACACCACAGAACTACCAATTAAAAATCAGTAATGAATCCATCACTTTGCGCGCCGAATTTATCAACTGGTTGAATCGATATTATGAGTAAGAACTTGCAGTCCACCACAGACCAAAATGTCGATGAATTAGATCAATTCACTGAAAAACTTACCAAAATAGTATTGATTTCGGGCTTATTTGCGACGTTTTTCGCGACGCTAATTCACCAACTGGAAACAGATCCTCATATACTCAATTTAATAGTACCACCTTTTGCTTTTGTGGGCTTTATCATGGCCTACCTAGTCTTGAAACTCCGATGGTTTGCGGTGAAAACCGTTTTGTTCTCTAGTTTTATTGGCGCCGTGATTTGCATGGCTACACCTATTTGGTATTTTAGCTATGTTACTCATTCAGATCCCGCTCTGCGGCTGATTGATCAGCTGCCTCCGGTTCTACCTCTCGTCATTCCCATGGTGATCGCGTTAATCCTGATAATCAGGCCAAAACAGATACTAAAGGCAACTGTGTTTACCTGGCTGATGTTTTCATTCCCGGTGGCCTTGTATCTTGTTTTAAATCCTGCAGAGATTTTAGAACCCAGAGGCATGGATTTTATTGTGCTGCTTGGCCCGGTATGTCTTGTCACTTTTACTCTTATCCCGCTAGTTAGCCAGGCGAAGAGAACACTTAGCGATATGCGCCAAAGCCAAAATGAGATGAGGAAGCTGTCTGAAATAGACGGTCTCACAGGATGTCTTAATCGACGGGCGGGTGAATCAGTTCTTCGTCAAATTGCAAAGCGTCATAACAACAATGCCGGGGCGATTCTATTCGACATAGATAATTTCAAAAAGATCAATGATGTATTCGGACATGCCACTGGAGACATAGTTCTATGCAGCATAGTAGACTGCTGCAACAATATATTGAAAAGTGAAAACCAATTGATTCGATGGGGTGGTGAGGAATTTTTGTTAATCGTTGAAAATGTCGACTTATCCGCTCTTGAAGCAATAGCCCAACGTCTCAAAACTGCAATTTATTCTCTACAAATAGAAAATATTGAAAGAATTTCGGCTTCGTTTGGGGTGTCTGTGATTTCCCCATTTGATACTGTGGATACTTTGTTTGACCGTATAGACAAAGCTATGTACATGGCCAAAAACAAAGGTCGGAATCAGATTGTCAGTTTGGAAGCGATCGCCTGATCGCTTCCATTTAATGCGGATTGGTATAACTCTACTTTACTGCGTCCATTTGGTTTTCTGGCAATGCTTTAACAAACTCTTCAAGCTCGTTGCAATTCTCAGCAACTCGTTGGATTATCGGAAAGGCATTCATATCAACGTCAAACCGTTCGGCGTTGTAAACCTGAGGTACCAGACACACATCCGCCATACTCAAGTCGAATCCAAAACAGAATTTACCTGCCGTGGTCTCCAGACGTTTTTCAATGGCCCTGAAGCCCGTTTCAATCCAATCATTGCACCAAGCTCCGCGCAATTCTGCAGAAGCATCAAACTGATTGCTCAGTTTATTTAATACCCGCAAGTTAGCCACAGGCTGTATGTCACAGGCGACATCCTGTGAAACCATTCTGACTCTGGCCCGATCAAGTTTGTGAGATGGGATCAGCCTGAAACCAGAATCATATTTTTCATCGACATATTCAATAATTGCCAATGACTGAGTCAGAATTATATCCTCATCGTCATCCACATAGGTTGGAACCAGATGAGCAGGATTTAATCCAGCATAGTCTGCTGCAAACTGCTCACCACCATCCTTGGCCAGGTTAACCGGTATATATTCGTAATCGAGCTGCTTTAGATTCAGCGCTATCCGAACGCGATAGGTCGCTGAAGAACGCCAATAACCGTATAGCTTTAAACTCATATTTTTAAACTCTGAAAGACTACTAGTTAGTTTTAACTTTAGGCCTTTTTAATTTTCTGTTCAATGCTACCAAACAGGTTATTTCCATCTTCATCAAACATTTCGATTTTAATGGAATCCCCGAACTTCATAAAAGACGTTGACGGCTTTCCATCCCGAATTGTTTCAATCATCCGAACTTCAGCAATACAGGAATATCCTACACCGCCCTCTTCAATCGATGTACCCCATTGTGTACCTTGCTTATTAGAAACTGTTCCGGAGCCAATTACTGCGCCAGCGCCCAGATTCCGCGTTTTTGCAGCATGGGCAATTAACTGGGCAAAGTTAAAGGTCATATCTTCGCCAGCCTGGGGTTTGCCAAAGGCTTTGCCGTTATATTCAGATAACAACGGCAAGTGTAACTTACTGTCGCGCCAATGACTGCCAAGTTCATCCGGTGTAACCGCCACTGGTGTAAAAGCAGAAGCTGGCTTTGACTGAAAGAAACCAAATCCTTTAGCCAACTCGCCAGGGATCAAGCCACGCAATGACACATCATTAACCAGCATGACAAGGCGCACATAATCACCAGCATTGTCGCTGCTTACGCCCATTGGCACGTCATCAGTAATAACAGCGACCTCAGCCTCAAAATCAACGCCCCACTCGTCGCTAGGCAACAACACATCGTCCTCAGGGCCAATAAAATCATCGGACCCACCCTGGTACATCAGTGGATCAGTCCAGAAGCTTTCCGGAATTTCTGCACTCCTGGCTTTGCGAACTAGTTCTACGTGATTAACGTAAGCACTTCCATCGGCCCATTGATAAGCGCGTGGAAGAGGAGATTCACATTGCCCTGCCTCAAACGCCAGAGCGTCAGCCAGCTCCCCCTGAGTCAAAGCAAGATAAACTTCCTGAAGCTGACCTTCAACGACCGCCCAGTTGTCCAATGCCTGTTGCATTGTTTCAGCAATATGCGGTACTGGAATGTAACGTGACAGATCTTTGCTCACGACTACGAGTTTCCCATCTCTGGTTTGATTTTTAATGCTTGCTAGTTTCATAAATTCTGATTCTTATTCCTGAATGTAAGGCTTACGGCTTAACTTGCCAGCTATTAACATATTCTGGGTTTTCAACGGACTCAGCCGCTTCACCAATGTGCAGTGCATCACGGGTATCTAACATAACCGCTACTTCATCAGTGAATTTCTTTTTGTATTCCAATCCAGCCTGAAACGCTTTTGGATGTGGCCCATGGGTAAATCCTGCAGGGTGAAAAGTCACCATGCCTTTTTCGATATTGTCCCGGCTGAAAAAGTCACCTTCGTGATAGAACAAAACCTCGTCATAATCATCATTGTTGTGATAAAAGGGCACTTTCAATGCCCCAGGATCGCTTTCTATCGGTCTGGGGACAAAAGTACAAATCACAAAGCGGCTTGCAACAAAGGTTGTGTGGGCAGAAGGCGGCAAATGATAACGGTGACTCATAAGAGGCCGAATATCTCGCCAGTTTATGCGCACAACAGTCAGATCACCATGCCAGCCTATCGCATCCAGCGGATTAAATGGATAAGTGATGACCGACAATTGATTATGGCGTTTCACCTCAACCTGCCAGGTATTCTCATCCTGTTGGTCGAGAAAGCGCTGGTCGATTTTTGGTGTATCCAGCATACCTGCATCAAACACAGCATGAGGACCAACCATTCCTTTTTCGGGAAGTTGATAGCTATCATTTGTGGCTTCAATCATCAGGATTTGCATAGTCGAATCGGGTTCTATCCGCCACATTGTTGCTCTGGGCAAGACGACATAGTCACCTTGTTCAACACGCAAGTGGCCGTAGTCACAATAGAGTTCACCCGCCCCTTCGTGGATGAACAACAGCTCATCACCGTCCGCATTGCGGGCCAGTTTCTGCATCTTGGAGCTGCACTGCCAAAGTCTATATTGGCAGTGGGCATTGTACAGAATTACAGGTGCGGCCCATGGTGAGGTTGTTGACGTGCTGAATTGTGTGTTATTCAACTCGTTGAGATCAAACGCTCGCGGCCGCAGGGGCCCTTGCCAATCAACCCAACCCGTTGGAGCATGTTTGTGATGCAAATGAGTTGCTGGCCCGAAAAACCCACTGCGACCAATTTCCCGCTCATAAATACCCTGTTCAGGGAAATCTGCATGAGCTTGCCTGGAAGAAATACCTTCCTGGCGTGGGAAATTTATCCATCTACGCATTGGTTTTCTCTCCATCAATCACGCCGCGATTGATTTGATCCTGCTCTATTGATTCAAACAAAGCCTTGAAGTTTCCTTCGCCGAAACCTTCATTGCCTTTACGCTGAATAATTTCGAAGAACACGGGCCCGATAACAGTATCCGTAAATATTTGCAGCAATATACCATCTTTCATTGGTGCACCATCGATCAGTACCCGGAGATCCTTCAGTTGCTGCAAATCTTCGCCGTGACCTGCAACGCGTTTGTCGACATTCGCATAGTAAGTGTCAGGTGTATCCATAAACTTCAATCCCCGTGACTTCAATTCGGCAACTGTCTTGTAAATATCGTCGGTAGACAGGGCGATGTGCTGAATACCTTCGCCGTTGTACTCACGGATAAATTCTTCGATCTGAGATTTGTCATCGGAGGATTCATTAATGGGAATACGAATTTTCCCACAGGGCGAAGTCATTGCTTTACTAACCAATCCAGTCAATTTACCTTCGATATCGAAGTAACGGATTTCCCTGAAGTTACCAATACGCTCATAAAAATCAGCCCAAACAGCCATATTTCCGCGCTTGACGTTGTGTGTTAGGTGATCAAGAACAGCCAGCCCAGCATCTGCTTTCGCCATTCTCTCTTTCCAGTCTGAATAAAACTTGAAGTCGATATCATAGATAGATTCATCACCGTAACGGTCAATGAAATAAAGCGTGCTTTCACCTATGCCATAAACAGCTGGCAAGTTCAGTTCCATTGCACCCAGGTTGCCAACAAATTGTTTAGCACCGTTTTTAACAGCATGCTGCAAGGCTTTGCCGGCATCTTTTACTCTAAATGCCATGCCACACACGCTGGGGCCGCGCAAACGGGCAAATTCTTCTGCTTGAGAAGCTGGCTCAGCGTTGACGATAAAATTCACGTCACCTTGTTTGAACAACCAAACGCGCTTTGAACGGTGTTCTGCAACTTCAGCAAAACCAAGAGAAATAAATAAATCCTTAAGCGCTTGAATACCATTCTCATCAGCAGCGGTATATTCAACGAATTCGAAGCCGTCACAATCAAGTGGGTTATAGTTAAAATCTGTAGTCATTTGGGTATTCTCGTAGCGATTAAATTATCGCTACTAGACTACAATCCTAGCCTGATTAGAAGCTTACCGGATACGATGCTTTTCTGAGCAGGACAACATTATGCTGTACCTAAATATTTACACTGATGAACAATGATTTTAAAGCCCCTGAAACGGGGCTACTTTTGATCGAATATGTCAACATTTCGCAACAAAGCTGTAACTAAATTTTTACAGTCTTCTTATTGATTCCATATTCACGCAATTTATTGGCGATTGCGGTATGAGAAAGCCCCAACTTTTTAGCAAGTTGTCTTGTACTTGGGTAGAACGGATAAAGTCGTTTTAGCAGATCTTTTTCAAAGCGTTTGACTTCCTCTTCCAGAGATCCTTCAAAATCTTCTGGTACAAAACTGATACTGGTGGCAGCCGATGGCAATTGAATATGCTCTTTGCCCAATTCGTTCCCTTCCAGCAAAGACAAAGCGCGATACAGGGCATTTTCAAGTTGTCGTACATTGCCCGGCCAAGGGTATGTTTGCAGGTAATCGACACAGGTTTTATTGAGTTTAGGTGCCCGTCGCCCAAGTTTGACACTGTGTTGTTTTAAAAATCGTTCAGCCAAAGAAATGATGTCAGATTTCCGTTCTCTTAAGGGCGGAACCACCAGACTGAGGACATTAAGACGATAATACAAATCCTCTCTGAACTGTCCATCCTGAACTAATTGCCCCAGATCCTTTTGGGTTGTACACACAATTCGCACATCAACTTTCACTTCACTGGTATCGCCCACTCGTCTGAATGAACCATCCTGCAGCACTCGTAGTAATTTGGCCTGTAGCTGAGTGGACATGTCCCCGACTTCATCGAGAAATAATGTTCCACCCTGTGCTTGCTCCAACAAGCCTGCCTTACCCTCTGTTTGTCCGAAGGCACCAGCGGCATAACCAAACAACTCAGTTTCTGCAACGCTGTCAGGCAGCGATGCGCAATTAAGTACCAGAAAATTCCCACTTGCCCGTCGGCTTGCCTCATGACATGCCCTTGCCAGCAGTTCTTTTCCTGTTCCTGTCTCGCCAAAAATTAAAATTGAGCCATCCAGCTCTGCCATTCTTGTGGCTTCTCTCACCACTTTTTTCATGACATTACTATTGGCCTGAACTGAAGCAAAGCTATCCGCGTTGGCTTGATGAAATACGGTCAGCTGTTGTCCCAACCGGAACTCAGATTTCAACATTAACAAGGCGCCCGCTAGAATTGATTCACCATCTCCATCAGGTACCATCACAGGAGAAATATCAGCTAAGAAGTCTTGCTCAATAAACTTTATTTTTTGAGTCTGAGCAGTAGGGCTTTTCCCGTCCAGCCAGCGATTGAAGTTAAACCCGCGCACATAGTCACTGATATCTGAACCCAAAACCGATTCAGGTGATTCTTCCAGGCTTGTGGAAACGGCCTCATTGACCATCAATACTCTTCCTTTTGTATCCAGGGAAAATACTGGGTCAGGGAGCGTCTGCAGCAAAGCTCTCAATTGGTTTTGCTCCCGTTCCATGGGCATGAATGGCGTCGTTTTTACGTCTTCTATTCCCTCGATGCGCCTGATTTCGGGCATCAAATGCTGGAAATCTTTAAACTCAATATTCGGAAAATTCAGGAATATTTTACCTGTGATATCAATTTCGATGCCACGCAAATCTATTTCGTAGTTAACCAGTATGTCCAGCACATCTTGGGCAATGCCTAGCCTGTCCTGACAGATAATTTCCAATCGCATTGAGAGATCCGAGGTGAATTTTGTAAAGATATTATTACAATATTGGGTTAAAAACAGCAACATCAAGATGTTAAGGCAACAAATTTTTGAGACCAACATCAGGCGCTAAAATGTTAAAAGGCCCAAATGAGGGCCTTTTAAAGGTTTCAACTGCCGATCTAGATTAGTAGACCTTAGCTGGCTAGTTTTTCTTTCGGGGGAAATTTAGGTTCATGCAGACCCAGTAATTTCGCTTTTTCTACCAAAGACATTATGTCCATTTCGGCAATATCGAATAGTTGTTCAAAACCGCTGATCAGAAAATATACAGGCTGCATAATGTCTATTCTGTAGGGTGTTCGCAACACATCCAAAGGCTCGAGCGTTTTGTGTTCAGCTTTGCTGCTTTCCAAGGCGTACAAGGTTTCACCAGGTGACGACAATATTCCACCACCGTATATCCTCTCACCCTTGTCGGTTTTCATCAGCCCAAATTCAACCGTGAACCAATATAGACGGGCCAGATAGGCTCGGTCTTCTTTACTTGCTTTGAGGCCTAACTTGCCATAAGTATGGGTGAAGTGCGCAAAAGACGGATTGGTTAGCAGCGGACAGTGACCAAAAATTTCATGGAAAACATCTGGCTCCTGAAGGTAGTCGAATTCGTCAGCATTACGGATAAAAGTTGCAACAGGGAATTTTTTATTTGCTAACAAATTAAAAAACTCATCAAAGTTTATCAGTGCAGGTACCTGGTGAACTTGCCAACCTGTAGCGACCTTCAAAACCTCATTGACTTCGTCCAGCTGAGGGATCCTGTCGTGAGGCAAATCAAGTAGTTCCAAACCTTGTAAAAATTCGTCGCAAGCTCGTCCTTCAATAATTTCTAACTGTCGACGCACTAACTCTTTCCAGATGTTGTTTTCGTCTTCAGACCACGCAACTTTGCCGTCAGGCCCAGCCGGGTGTGATATGTATTTTGTTGCCTTTGCCATGTGTCTCTCGTCAGTCAAAATGACTGTAGTAAAAGTGAGATAATATGCTGGCGAGTCTACTCAAAAAGCACCAAAGCGAAAGAGTTTAGAGGAGGATAACGAATGGAAAATCCGTAACATCTGATTTACAAAAATACATTAATTTTCATATAAATCAAAGTGTTAGCCAACTATCTTTTTTAGGTCTTCAAGTAATTGGGAGGATATACCGGAGATACCAGGCTTCTTAGCACTAAGCCATGGGACTGGCCGGCATGCTTGCATCGTCTTAACACCGATTCGGGCCGTTAACACTCCCGCACTCATCCCCTGCGCTAATCGGGTTGAAAGCTTACCCGCCAGACCTGCTCCCATCGCATAATTCCCTGCATCAGCAATTATTTCTGATGCTCCCGCATAAAGCATGGTTTTAAAGACGTTTCGAACTAAGGATACTCTTCCCCAATAACTCAGGTTAACACCATAATCCTGACTGATTTGATTCATCATTTTAAAATTTCGCCACAACACAATTGCCATGTCTAATAGAGCAAAGGGGCTAACCGCAATCATAGCGCCCGCCGCACCTGCATGTTGAGTAATTTTCTTAATCGCCGCGTTGTCAGCGGGAACTAGCACCTTGTGTTCAAAAAGGGCGAGTATTTCCCTATCGTTATGATGAGATTCCAGACTGTCTTTCCAGATCGCAATGTCTGTTTTGCGCTGCTCTGGTAAACCTTTTGCGAGATGTAAACAGAAGGATTCTCCAAGCCCTATTGCCGGACTGTTATAAATCTGCTCAGCTTTCATTTTATCAGCTTCTTGCTGTCTGAGTCGTTTCAATCCCAACCATTGTTTAATCACTTCAACGACTGCTAGTGTCACACACAGGCAAAGTACTATTAGCCAAAGTCCCCCCAGCAAATCTTGCTGTTGAATCAAGTGGCGCGTAAACAGTACCAGTTCAAATACGCTCAACCCCAGTATCGCCAGCATCCCGAAAAACCATAATTTTCCCGATGATTTCGATTTTGGGCTAGTGTCAGTTTCCTCCGTAGTGGTCACTACAGCTAGTTGTGAAAGTTCAACATCCTGAATAGCGATATCGTCAGGCAACATTGTTGCACTTTTGAGCTTAACATTCTGTTTTTCATCTGCATTTTTTACGTTTAAATCGAGTCTGCTTTTCAGATCGGGAGACGTCGGATTATGTTCCTGTGTGTCCGTTTTCATTGCAATTTATCTCCTAGCACAAATTCCAAGATCTGGTCCATCCGGATATGCGGTAAAGGTGCCCCTTTTTCTCTTGAGGGAGGTGCGAATTTCGGAAACGAAAACCCTTGCTGTTGCCAAAAATTATCAGGTGGGCATTCTGAGGGCACTTCTCCTGGAAATAGTGTTACCTGTTCTCCTGACATTTCTTGACCTTTCAGAACCTGAATTTGCTCACCATTATGCTCTGTTGCGCCTGCGACGGAAGCTCGGATAGCAGAAATTGCAGTAGACTCGGTTTGTACGCCCTCAAATTGAATTTGTTGACGTGCTTCATGCACTACTGATTCTAATAATTTAACCAGATTCTCCTGTTGATCAGGGGTAATGTGATCAGCTTTACTGGCGGCAAATAGCAGTCGATCAATGCGTGGTGAAAACACTCTTTTTAAAATGCTTGATCGACCATAGTGAAAACTGCTCAACAACCAATGAATGGCCTTTTTTAAATCATTAAAGCTGTGGGGACCCATATTCAAAGCACTCAGGCAATCTACCAGAATGATTTGCCGGTCAAAGCGACGGAAATGCCTTTTGTAAAAGGGTTTTACTACTTGTTCTTTGTACTGGTCGTAGCGATTAATCATAAGCCGACAGCTAGTCTCCACATCCGACTCACTTGAATTGTTGACGTTGTGATTCAATGTCTCGAGGGGAAGGGGAAAAAAGTGTAAAACGGGTGCACCCTGATACTCCCCCGGTAGCACGAATCTGCCAGGCTGGATTAACTGGTAGCCAGCGTCTTTGGCAGAGTGCAGATAGTCGGTAAACACGGTGGCGATTTGTTGAATAGCCATTTCGTCCACTGAACCAGAAAAGTCATAGCTGTTCAATGCCGCGATAAATTCTTTGGCGAGCTCTCTTTTCTCCGGATTTTCCAAATCTTCCCAGAAATGCTGACACCACTGTTCGAAACTAAGCTCAAGTAATGGCAAATCCAGAAGCCATTCACCGGGATAATCTGTGATATCCAATGTGAGCGTAGTCTGTTCAGATAATAACTTTCTGATCCCCGACTTATTCTGGTAGCGAATAAGAAGGCGAACCTGACTCACACCATTTGTTGAAGCAGGCCACTCAGGGGGATGACTATTCAGGCTGTCAATACCTTCTTCATAAGTAAACCGAGCAATAGTAACGTCAGGTTGCAGTTCCCGCTTTACACCTATTAATCGTGCCTCTGTAGTGACACTGAAAAATGGCAATGAAGCAGAGTCACGAGCTTCAAGTAATTGATTGACCAGCGATGTGATAAATGCTGTTTTACCACTCCTGCTCAAGCCGGTGATAGCCAGACTGACATGATGATCAGCGAGTCGGCTGCCGACTATTTTAGCTTGCTGCTTAACCTGTTTAAATTGGGAGCTATTCTTTAACTTTTCTAACATCAAGGTTTTCCACAAAAATAAAGCGGCTGGATAGCCGCTTATTTATATTAACCGCTTGTTGCGGTGACCTCCACGCTAATGGAAATTGGGGCAGTCTATAGCTTATTGATTTCCCGGTTAAGTTGATACTCTGACGAGGTTACGTAGGTTTCAACTTTACGTAGTCTTCCTTCAATTCGCTTAAACCTTTGCTTGATGTCGAAATAAGCTTGTCTGGGTGGTTCACCCGCCTGCCAGACATGGGCTTTTACAGCGACCTTTCTTTCTTCATCGGTCTCGGCCGATACGTTGTGCCAGCCTTTACCTCGATGTACTTTGCCAACAAACTGATTCTTTAGAATCGCACCTTTGTCTTTAGTTCCTGGTTTTTTATCAAGGATAAACCAAGCTGCGATATAGGCGACAATCATAAAAGGACCAGCCAAGAGGAAGAAGCCTGTGACTGCCAGTATTCTTACCAGCCAGGTTTCGAGACCAAAGTACTCTGCCAAACCTGCGCACACACCAGCGATACGTCCTCTTTCAGGGTCACGGTGTAGCTCCTTTCTTATCCTCATACTTTGTTCCTCCACTCTGGCGCTTCAGCATCCAGAATGGCTTCCAGCGTCTGGATACGATCGCCCATTTTCTCAGCTTTATCGGCAAGTTCCTGAAGGGTCATATATTCGTCTTCAGTCAATCCCTGATTCACTTGTTTTTTACTGCGATAGTGCAGAATCAGCCATATAGGAGCGACAATCACCATAAAAATAATAGTGGGAACTCCGACTGTAACTATTAATAAATCTTCCACAATATTACTCCATCACAAGGAATCAAAATTACTTCTTGGTTTTTACAGATTTCACTGATTTAACTGCTTTAGGTGCGCTACCTTGCACTTTTTTCTTTAGTGCAGCTAATTCGTCATCAATTTTATCGTCTGATTCCAAATCGGCAAACTCGTCTGCAAGCGTCTTTTTACCCAAGTCGTATGCATCTACCTGAGATTCAAGATCATCGATTTTACGTTCGTACTGCTCAAAACGTCCCATCGCAGAGTCAACCTTACTGCTATCCAGTGTTTTCTTGACTTCAAGACGAGAACTCACTGTTTTCTGGCGCATAATAATGGTTTTCTGACGAGCCTTGGCGTCTGCCAGCTTTTCTTGTAACTGACCGATTTCATTCTGCAATTTACCAATCTGTTCATCAATGACTGCGAGTTCCTTGCTTAAGGCCTCAGCATGTTCTGAACATTTTTTCTTTTCCTGTAACGCTGAACGGGCAAGATCTTCTCTGTCTTTACTAAGAGCAAGCTCTGCTTTAGCTTGCCAATCACCGGCTTCCGCTTCCAGTTTGTTAATTTGTGAAGATACGTCTTTTTTATTAGCTAGTGTCTTAGCAGAGGCAGAACGCACTTCAACTAAGGTGTCTTCCATTTCTTGAATAATCAGTCGAACCATTTTTTCTGGATCTTCCGCTTTATCCAATAACGAATTGATATTTGAGTTCACTATGTCAGTGAAACGCGAGAAAATACCCATAATCTTTTCCTCTAATCTCGAGTTGGTTATTGATAAATGTACGATTACATTTGCTGTAATCTACTATTCAATTTGCAGGCCAATCGAGCAAAGACACTAAATTACTGATTTATAAGAAATAATAATTTACTTGGTTATGCACGCCAACTACAATAATATTTATCTAAACCACTAATTGGTCTTTTAGACCACTTTTTAAGGATCCCAATGAGTCGTTTCCGCCAACAGGACAATTTGCTCGGACAATCTAATAGTTTTCTAGAGGTCCTGGAGCAAATCTCTCAAATCGCACCATTGAACAAGCCTGTACTGATTATCGGTGAACGCGGCACGGGAAAAGAGCTTGTCGCAGCGCGTTTACACTACCTTTCAAAGCGTTGGGAACAAACTTACTTGAAGCTTAATTGCGCTGCCTTGAGTGAAAATTTACTGGAAAGCGAATTGTTTGGCTATGAAGCTGGTGCTTTTACCGGTGCTCAGAAACGCCGGGAAGGACGATTCGAAGTCGCCCATAACGGCACTATGTTTCTGGATGAACTGGCAAACACCTCAGGACTTATTCAGGAAAAGCTACTTCGAGTAATTGAGTATGGTGAATTTGAGCGTGTTGGCGGTTCAAGAAGTGTGAAGGTTGACGTTAGACTGGTAGCGGCAACTAACGAAGACCTGCCAAGCCTGGCAGACAGAGGAGAGTTTCGGGCTGATTTGTTAGATCGCCTTGCATTTGATGTCATCACCTTGCCACCTTTAAGGGAGCGCCAGGAAGATATAATGATGCTGGCCGAACACTTTGCTATTAATATGGCACGTGAATTAGATATGGAATTGTTCAGTGGCTTTACCGAAAAAGCCAAACGTACACTGCTTGATTATGAATGGCCCGGGAATATACGTGAGCTTAAAAACGTGGTTGAGCGAGCCGTATACAGAAGCAATAACCCAAATCTTCCCGTGCATCAGATCGTCCTGGATCCATTCGAATCTTCATTCAGACCCAAAGGCAGAATAAAAACTCAAGACAGGATTTCGACTCCAGCTCCAGCACCCATTTCTTCTGAACCAACAAGCGTTGAATCTGCTAATTCCGACATTCCAGTACCACAACACAAGCAAACGTTTGCGTTTCCTGTTGACCTAAAAAACCTGTCTCAAGAGTTTGAAATTGATCTGATTAAGCAGGCCTTGGCTGATAGTCAGTTCAATCAAAAGAAAACAGCAGACAAGTTGTCCTTGACCTACCATCAATTAAGAGGATATTTAAAGAAATATAATCTACTCGACAGCACAGCCGAGGAAGCGGAACAGCAGTAAAATGACAATCAACTCCTATTGGCATCAGGTAATAAAGCGCACTATAACTCTGGTTGTCTGTGCAGCTTTTCTTAGTGCATGCCAGGATATCGCAAAATCAAGCGAGCTTGGAACAGGTGTCATTTACTGCTCAGAAGCCAGCCCGTCGAGTTTTAACCCTCAATTGGATACGTCAGGAACCACCTCTGACGCTACTGCCCACCAATTGTACGACCGATTGTTAGACTTTGATCCTGAAACAGGCACGATAGTCCCGGGATTGGCAAGTAGTTGGCTGATCAGCTCGGACGGACTTTCGTATACATTCCAACTTCGTAAACGTGTCGCTTTTCATCAAACGGACTATTTTACCCCCTCCCGTTTTTTCAATGCGGATGATGTCATGTTTAGCATCAATCGTTGGCGCGTCGCTGAGCACCCGTATCATCAGGTATCAGGTGGTAATTACCCGTACTTCACCAGCCTTGGGCTTAATGACATCATTAAAGACGTAAAGCGAATCAATGGTTATCGGGTGGTGATTGAATTAAATCGACCTGATAGTTCTTTTCTTGCCAATCTTGCCACTGATTTCGCTGTTGTTTTGTCAGCTGAATACGCTTATCAGTTGCAACAACTCGACATAAAACAACGGCTGGATAAGTTTCCTGTTGGAACAGGCCCATTTAAATTTGTCAGTTTCAGAAAAGATCGATTCATTCGTTACAAACGTCATCAAGATTACTGGAAGCATGAAAACGCACCAGAAAACCTGATCTATGATATCACTCAGACCAGCTCATTAAGATTAGCGAAACTGATGACAGGTGAATGTGACGCCATCGCTTTCCCTGCGCAAAGTGAAATCAGTATGATACAACAACGTCCAGATTTGCGCCTGGACGACAAACCAGGGTTGAACGTTGGATTTTGGGCGTTTAATACATCAAAGCCTCCCTTTGACAATCCCGAGGTCCGTAAAGCTTTGGCCATGTCCATTGATAAAAATACACTTTTGGAGGCCGTATACTTTGGCAGCGCAGTGGCGGCCAAGGGAATTTTGCCGCCTTCGTCCTGGGCTTATCAGGATGATTTGAGTGATACCAATTACAATCCAGTACGTGCAAAAAAACTACTTGAAGAAAATGATATCCCTGCTGGGTTCACCATGAATATTTGGGCCATGCCGGTTGAACGGGCTTACAACCCGAATGCCCGGAAAATGGCCGGGCTAATTCAAAATTACCTTAAGCAAGTAGATATTGATGCCAATATCGTCAGCTATGAATGGGGTACGTTCAGGCAAAGATTGAAGCAGGGCTTGCATGATTCAGTATTGATTGGATGGTCTGCAGACAATGGCGATCCAGACAACTTTTATCGGCCTCTTTTGACCTGCTCAGCAATTGAGTCAGGCACCAATCGCGCCATGTGGTGTTCACCTGAATATGATGAGTACATCAATAAAGCGTTGAGGATCTCAGACGTGGAAGGTCGCTCAGAATATTATCATATGGCAAATAAGCTCCTTAAAGATCAAATGCCTCTTTTTCCACTGGCACACGCCAATCGTTATCAAGCGTATCGGACTGAGCTTAAGGGGGTCACCATCAACCCCTTTGGCGGGATCAGATTCGGCGATGTGGAGAAACGTTGATGTTTCGTTATATCGTAAGACACTTCAATTTATTGGTTGTCACACTTTTCGTTCTGAGTCTTTTTTCCTTTTCCCTTGCCTATCTATTTCCTGGTGATCCTCTGGTCAATTTATCAGGTGAAACCATTCAGAGTGAACAACATCGTGAAGTACTAATAGAGAAATACCGATTCAATGAGTCGGTTGTGTTGCAGTACACACGCTATATTGGCTTATTGTTTGAAGGAGATTGGGGCTTAAGCAAGAGTTCCGGTCTACCCTTGTACGATGAAATAATGCACTCCTTGCCGGCGAGTATAGAGCTTGCAACCTATGCGTTGCTTCTTTCTTTGATAATCGGAATTCCACTGGGCTTTCTGGCAGGATTGAAACACCATAAAGCCACGGATTATAGCCTGCTGGCAATCAGTGTAATGGGTTACTCTGTGCCTGTTTTTTGGATGGCTCTGCTGATGATATTGGTATTTTCATTACAGTTAGGCTGGCTACCATTATCAGGCAGGATCAGCTTACTGTTTGATGTGCCTCACACAAGTGGATTCATTTTATTGGATATAATGCTGTCTGATATTAAAAACAAAGAGACGGCTATTGTTAATGCACTGCAGCATATGGTTATGCCTGTACTGTCAATTACTATAGTTACGAGTGCGATTATCCTGCGTCTCACCCGACGCTCTGTTATCGAAGTGATGCCTAAAGGATTTATACAGGCTGCTTATACAAGAGGTTTAAGTGATTATCAGGTATTTATGCGCCATGGAATGCGCAATAGCCTTCTGCCCATCATTCCTTTGTTGGCGATGCAATCGACGACCTTGTTTACCAACGCCATGATTGTTGAAGTTATCTATTCCTGGCCTGGCATAGGTGACTGGCTAATTCAGGCCATTTATCAACGGGATTTTCCAGCAATAAGAGCGGGAATGCTTGCAGTATCAGCACTGGTAGTATTGCTCACCGTTTCTATCGATCTATTTGCCAAATTAATCGATCCAACCAGGGATAAAAGTGCTCATGTCACGATTTAGTTTATATCAGGAGGAATATTATCCCTCTCCGCTACAAAATACCTGGAATGAATTCAAACAAAGCCATATCGCAGTGCTCGGATTATGGTTCCTGACCTTTTTTATTATACTGGTCCTTGTGGGCCCGCTTATCGCCCCTTTCGATCCGTTAACACAAAATATTGATGCCTTACTGGTTCCTCCTGCATGGGAGGCCAATGGTGGGATCAGAAACCTGTTCGGCACGGACGCATTAGGACGAGATCTGCTTTCACGACTGATACATGGCTGTAGAATGACGTTGGGGATCAGTCTTCTACTCGTCCTGGTTGCCATGCTGGTTGGGGTTGCTCTTGGCGCAGTTGCGGGCATGAGTCGAGGTGTACGGTCCAGCATACTGAATCACTTGCTGGATTCAGTAATGGCGATACCCACCCTGCTTATTGCTATTATTATCGTTGCTATTCTGGGCGTAGGGTTGGTCAATAGCATGTGGGCCATAGCGCTGGCACTCATCCCCCAGTTTATCCACAACACGCGAGAATTTGTTCGCCAGGAAGTGAAAAAAGATTACGTGTTGGCTGCCAGGCTAGATGGTGCAAGCAAAATCCACCTGTTTTTCTATTCAGTGTTACCCAATATGTTCGAAATGTTGGTGGTACAAGGCACAATGGCATTGTCTATCGCGATACTGGATATCAGTGCCCTCGGATTTCTTAGTCTGGGTGCACAAGCTCCGTCTCCTGAGCTGGGCGTCATGCTTTCCGAGGGGTTGCAGGTTGCCTATAAATCGCCCTGGAGTATTGCGTTGCCCGGCAGTGCTATTTTTATTATGGTGCTATCAGTAAATGTGGTGGGTGACGGCTTGCGATCAGCACTTAGAAACAGGATGAGACATTAATGCCACTGCTCGATATCAAAAATCTGACTTTAGAGATTGATGCTGCTGGCGGCTGGATCAAGGCGCTTGATATGGTTAATTTAACCATCGACAGCGGCGAAATTCGGGCGTTGGTTGGCGAGTCTGGCTCAGGGAAGAGTTTAATCGTCAAAGCAATTGTCGGTGCAATTCCAGAACATTGGCGGATCAGAGCAGATCGAATGACTTGGAAGGGACGGGATCTACTTACCATGTCAGTTGCAGAGCGACGCATCATTATGCGCAACGATATTGCAGTAGTGTTTCAGGACCCCATCAATTCACTTGATCCATCAGCCTCCCTGGGCCAACAACTTATGGAAAGCATTCCTAATCAGCTACTGGAAAAAGGTTGGATTTGGAATCGCAATCAACAACGCAGGCAGATCGCCACTAAATTATTACACAAAGTCGGCATAAGAGAAGCTGAGCTATGCTTGCGCAGTTATCCGCATGAGATAGCTGACGATATATGTCAGAAATTCATGATCGCGACGGCCTTGGTGTCTGCGCCCCGCCTGCTTATTGCAGACGATCCTACCAGGGGCATGGAAATAACCACCAAAACTCAAATACTAAAACTAATGACCCAGTTAAACAAAACTCGAGATTTAAGTATCCTATTTGTGAGTCACGATTTGTTAGCAATCTCAAGCATGGCAGACACCATGACAGTGCTATATTGTGGTCAGACAGTTGAAAGTGGCAAAATGACACAGTTACGAAAACGTCCACTTCACCCTTATACCAAGGCATTGCTAGATAGCGCACCAAGTTTCAGGAAGGACTTACCTCCCAAATCAACTCTAACGTCTTTGAATGGTTCGATACCCACTTTTCAACATTTGCCCATTGGTTGTCGATTAGGACCACGTTGTCCAAGGGCACAAAAAGAATGTGTGAAAGTACCAAATGTTCGTCGAATTCATGAGCATTATTATAGCTGCCACTTCCCCTTACACAGAGATCAACAATGACTGCTTTGTTAGCCGTAGAAGATCTTACATTCACCGATGTGAAAACCCAGGGTTGGTTTAAGCGGCCAGAAAAATTTAATCTTGGTCCGATCAATTTTTCCATCAACGCAGGTGAAACATTAGCCATCATAGGCGACAATGGCTCAGGAAAATCACTATTGGCCAAACTACTGGTTGGGGCTGAAAAACCTTCTGGAGGAACAATATTGTTGAATGGCCAGAAGCTGCATTACAATAATATCAAACAGCGATGTTTGAATATCAGAATGGTGTTTCAGCATAGCAACGAATCGCTCAATCCTTCCATCACCCTTGGTTCAATTATTGAAGAACCACTGAAGCTCAATACCGATTTGGAGCCCGAAGCCAGAGAAGAAAAAGTTAAACAAACTCTAAGCCAGGTTGGCCTCATGCCAGAACACCGATTTTTTTATCGGCATATGTTATCCGATGGACAACGTCAACGTATCGGACTCGCCCGGGCATTGGTACTGGATCCGCAAATAATTGTTGCCGACGAACCTTTCGCCGCACTTGATCCATCTGTTCGCTCTCAGACAGTTAACCTGATCATGAAGTTACAACGTGAGCTGGGACTTGGATTTATCTTTATTTCACACAACCTCGGGATAGTCAGACACGTCAGCGACAGAACCTTGATCATGCAAGATGGTATGGCGATCGAAACGGGCAAAACTGACGTCATTTTTAACTGGCCAAAAAATGAATACACCCAAAAGCTGGTAAATGCCTACCAAACCATGGTGAATGCGTAGGTGCAAATACGTGCAGAAAACTTTCCAGCTGACATTGCTAGTTCATGCAACTGTAGTTAGAACTGGAAATTCTTCTGCGCAAGGTGATCATTATTACCTGACGTCGCTTAGGAAAACCCAAATTAGATCCCCGACAATAACATTCGGGGATGACGAGATAAAACAAAAAAATTCTTCTGCGCAAGGTGATCATTATTACCTGACGTCGTTTAGGAAAACACAAATTAGTTCCCCGACAAAAGCATTCGGGGATGACGAGACAAAGAAAAAAGTTCTTCTGCGTAAGTTGACTATGGCTATTTACTATAGTCTGGGATTTCCTGAATTCTGTGGGTGAAGCTGGGGCTTTCTGGAGCTCAGCTCAAGCCAGCTGAACTCCCTAATGTAGTTAGTCGCCTAGCTCTGTGTATTTTCCGCAAACTCTTTCAGTCCCTTAGTAAACATTTCCATCCATCCACTCCTGGCATTCTCTGCCGCTTTTGCTGACACATTGCCCAACAGTGAATCGGAGATCGTTAGCAGTGTATTGCTTTCTTGTCGTGTTAGTCCTAGCTTCAGCATTGAGACTGTTGGTCCGCCCCAATCGGCTGCTAAGTTTCCCACCAGGTAAAGCGAATTTAGTGGCACACACATTTGTACCCTGTACCATTCCAGACTCTCACCTGTTTCCGTGCTTTCCAACAGCGCCGCGCCTGTTTCGGGAGTTAAAGAAATTTCCGAGTTTTCACCCAATGCCCTGTAGTCTTTCATCCACCAGTTATTTATCTGTTTGAATATGACTTGCCAGACATGTTCGACAGATCTCTCAATCTCAATGTCAAAACTATATTCAAAGATACTGGCTGCTTTCTGTTCGATTTTCATTTTGGAATTCCTACTCTTTGTGTTCTGCCAGAGTTTTTAAATCTTCAATTGAAGAAACAACACCTTCAATATGACGTAGCATCCATCCACTGCAGGCAGCCTGCAATGGTTGGATATTGATGTAATTCCATCTGACCCGACCTTCACGCTTTACCAAGATCAAATCCGCACTTTGCAAAATATCTATGTGTTTAAGGACCGCGGTCCTACCAATTTGTGGAAACAGATCCACCAACTCTCCGGTTGATTTAGGCCCCACAGATAAAGCGTCCAGAATTGTCCGCCGCTTTCCGTCTGAAATTGCTTTCCAGATCTGGTCGTTAGACGTTTCTTTATATGTCACCATATGGTGACATTAGGAAATAAACAGAGTTTTGTCAACAAATGAACTAGCTGAGTCAACATAAAATTCGCACTTTAGTGATATCGGCTTTTTGGCATATACTTCCCATCCATAGTCAGCTCGTATTTAATTTTAGCTATACAGGAGTATTAAGTGTGAAAAGGTGCCTAATCAGCGTGTTCTTGGTTTGCGTAGTTCTTAATGGAGCCGTGGCGTCTAATCAGGATCCGAAAATTGCGCTTCGCGGGCTAAAAAATTATCAGATGAACACTTCTCAAATGGTCAGCGCTGGATTACCGAATTTAGGCCATTTAGAAGCACTGAAAGCCAGAGGTGTCACAAAGGTTGTTGATCTTATTCCCGGAGACAGAAGCGCCCATTCGAAATTAATGGATAAGCTTGAATTGACCTATCATAACATTCCTGTTGATTGGGAAAATCCAACTATCCAGGACTTTGATCAGTATGTAACCACAATGAAGCGCTTCGAAAAGCGTGAGGGGATCACGCTGACCCACTGCAAATTAAATTGGCGAGGAGCAGTATTTACCTACTTATATCGGGTGACACAATTAGGTGAATCTGCAAACCTGGCAAAACAAGATATGTTGGCAATCTGGCAACCCAATGAAACCTGGCAAACTTTCATCGATAGCGTTTTTACAGAATATTGATTGGGTAACCAACGTATAGCTGCAGCGCTTTACGCAAGCCATCACTCTACATTAACTATTTGGCTTTTTCCGCTAGCGCTTCGTCTAACATCTTTACCAATTGGTCGCGATTAAATCGATGGGGTCCCCATTGATTCAGCTCCACTAACTGTCTCACCTTGGTCTTGATTGTATAATCTTGTTCTTGCTGATTCGGCGTTACAACGTATCTACGCAGAGGCTTTTCATCAAACAAGGCGTGCATAAAGGCCGCAGAAACAGCATCAGGTTTTTTGAGCGTCAATTCATAGGCTGCAGTCTGCTCATATTGCTTCTGCATTTCGTCCGTTATTTCACCGCCAGCAGCTTTGATTTTATCAAACCCACGTAACACTGTACTGCGGCGAATATGCGACTGATAATTTCCTGGTTCGATCACGCTAACTGAAACGCCCTTTGTCGCCATTTCGTCCGCCAGACCATCCGTAAAGGCTTCTATCCAGTGTTTACTGCCACTGTAGGCATTAAGCCTACTGTTTGATACCGTTCCGGCAATTGATCCTGTTGTAGCAATGCGCCCCTTAGATTCAATCACTAAAGGGGCAAGTGCTTTGGTCACCCGATATACACCTTCAACATTAATTTTATATACAAATGTCTGATCATCTATAGGTGTATCTAAAACAGGTCCACCGCCACCAACGCCGGCATTATTTACCAGGCCGTACAAGCCTGTACCCATTTTCTTGATCAGGGCAACAGTTGCGTCAATTTGATCCTGCTTAGTGACATCCAATCTCACCGCAGTAATGTTGTTAATTGCATTCAGCTCTGCCATCTCAGCATCTGTCCGGGCTCCTGCGTAAACGTGGTAGCCTTTAGCTGCAAGGGTTTCAGCCAAATTTCGCCCCAGTCCGGTTGTTGCTCCGGTAACCAGAACTGATTTGACTTTGCTTTCCTGGCTAGCTCCAACTTCATTGGGGATTGTCACCAAGAGTAATGCGGTGACTAGCAGGCTTAGTAGAATATGGACTCGGAACATTACTTTTTCCTCAAACTATCAATATCTTTTTGTGTCATTTTTGAACGCTATGTAGCACTAAACTTTAACACTGAATTACGTTAACGCCTGATAAATAAAGTATTATTTGCGTGATAGATAATTATCACCAAAACGAGGATAAAAAATGAAAAACCTCACGGTTGACGGTCTTCAAAACGACGCTGTTATTCACTGCCTTTTAACATGCTTGTTCCTTTTTAAGCGTTTTCGTTGTTGACGTTTTTTTTCTCGGATGACCGATATCACAACCGAGCTGACAAGACCTAAAACTAGCAGTGCAAATCCAACACCCGCCCAAAAGCAAAGCTCCTCATAGACACAAGGCAGTCCAATTTGGACTTCATCGGTATTCATCGTATTTCTCTAGCAAAATAATTCGCTCTTAGGAAATCCAGAGAGGGGTTATTACGGTGGTCTAAACATTCCCCTCCCTGGTGCACGCTAATCTCTGTCTAACAATCCTTTTAGTTTGTCTTTTGCCTTGTCCACTACTTTGTCTTTTTGCTCATCCAGCTTTTCTTTAGCCAACTTCTTGGCTTCATCTGCCAATCTTCTCTTAGCTTCAGCTTTCGCTTGCGAAATCACATTATCCAGCATTGCATTAACAATCGCTGCACCAACCTGGTCTGCAGGCATACCATCTGGCTTACCTATAGGCCCAGCATTAAAAGTAGGCAGGGTGATTTCATAAGCCTTAGTATCTATTTTCAAATCGCCTGTAGGCAAATTCTCAAAATTAAGCTTTAGACGAACGTTACTAACGGTGACGTTCTCGACAGTTACCAAAGGGATTGGTCCTTCTGTCGATTCCTCTACCGGTGCACTGTCAGATTCAGGCAGATTAGCCATGAGGTTATTTTTCAGAGCAATCAGATTTCCCTGACCGCCGTCATCAAATTCGTAAAGAATTTCCGGGGCATTTACAGTTACATTCTGAATAACGTAGGGCTCTTTAACTACATCGCCTAAATCCAAGGTGACCGAATCGAAGCTAAAGGCATCTGATTTGCTGAAGCCGCTGGGGTTCTCAACATCCAAACCGTTGATCGTCAAACGGCCATCCGTCAGTGCGAGATCAACATTGGCGACAGATACCTGCGTACCAAGAAATTTACTGCCCTGTTGCTCGATTTGTGCCCGAATAAAATCTCCCGCACCACTTAAGAAATACATTGCCCCACCAACAATAAGTAGTATCGCAAGTGCAAAAATCACTAATCCTTTTTTCATCATAACAGTCCTAAAAATTTAACAATCTAGACACTCTAGCACATAATTAAGCTATTCCGATGTCAGTAAAAAAATAGCCTTAAGATGACTTCCGGAAAAAGCTCCCAGTAAACGAGCTGTTTATCAAAGGAGAACATGCAAGTCTATAAATAAAATGAATGTAAACTCCTCTTTTTCATCAGCAAATTTTAGTGTTTAATTTTGTTTTATTTTTATTATCAATTAAGGCGATTATGAACTTTGCAGAATTTGCGGCATCCAGGAAAAGTGTGCGGGGATTTAAAAACACTCCCGTTCCCAAAGAGCTCGTTGACAAAGTCATTAGCGCCGCAAAATGGGCGCCCTCTTCCTACAACACCCAAACCTGGAAAGTTCACGCAGTAACAGGTGATGTGCTAGATAAAATTCGCGAAGGCAACACAAAAAACACCCTAGAAGGTAAACCTCATGTACGTGATTTCCCTTACAAAGAAGATTATGAAGGTATTCACAGGCAACGACAGATAGACGTTGCTATTCAACTCTTCGAAGTTATGGGAATTGCAAGAGAAGATAAAGAAAAACGCATGGAGTGGATGATGAGAGGTTTCCGACAATTCGATGCTCCGGTTTCCTTGGTGCTGACCTATGATAAATCATTGGAGCCAGCTGGGATCACGCAGTTTGGATTGGGTGCTTTGGCGTATGGAATCGTTCTGGCCGCCTGGGATCTGGGGTTAGGTTGTGTCATCAATGGGCAAGGAATAATGCAATCAGACGTTGTTCACCAGCATGCTCAAATACCTGACAATGAAGCCATCATGATTTGCATTGCGATGGGTTACCCGGACGAAAATTTTGAAGCAAATAACGTTCGCTCAGTGAGAGCCGACAACGAAGAATTCGTGCGCTACCACGGCTTTTAAACAAGCCATTAAACTAAAAATCCATCAGTCTGTCGGCGCGTCAGACTGGTAAAACATGCCGTTTTTTAAAAAGAACGCTGCCTGTTGCATTACCACTTTGGTGCGCCTGAGTTTATAGTGTTTTTCCGGTACAAGTAAAAAGTCTTTCATTCCCTCTACTTTGGTGTTTTCTGTTGTCACAACACCATCATCCTGACCGGGTAATATCCAGGAAGTTATCCAGTTTGCATTATAATTCCCGGCGACTACACCAAGTTCAAAGCCAACGCCTCCCAGTTCGTTGACCCAACTGTTTTCTTTAGTATTGAGCTGTTTTGCAGCAGGTCCGCTCCATTTCGCAAACCATTCAGCATCTTCAAACACTTCAGTCAATTCACTACCATGATTTGGAGGTGCAATCATGACAACTCTCCCCAAATCTGGCACATCATAGTGCTTCAAGTAGTAGCGCACTAAAATTCCGCCCATTGAATGGGTTACAAAATGTATTCTCCCAAGATGCTTTCGCTGCAATCGGTCAATTTGTGGATGAAGATATTGCTCCACCAGAGTTTGTACATCGTGATCATTCGATGGGTAACTCAGACTTAACACTTCATAGCCGTTTTCGCTAAAAAATGATTCAAGTTCATCCATAGCGCTGGAATCTCGCCACATTCCATGCAGCAACACCACTGTTTCCTGATTACCATTCAGATTAACTTGCTCATCGAAAGCCGGCATAGGTGCGCGCGATTGACAGCTACTCAGCAAAAGTGCCGTGAATACGACGAAGATTGTCCTGCTCGTCCATTTTGTATTTTCAAAAAAATTAAAAATTCGTTTTGCCACTACCACCAATATTCCCGCGCCAGTCTAGTTAGAACATTCCATGATAATTAGATAACACTGATTGGACACATGCTCAAAATCGCAGTTGTAACAAGCTATGAAAGGTTCTTAACAGCGTCGAACCAGTATTAACCGGTCTGTCACTCAGGAATAGCGTTCAAGACTACCAATAAGCAGTTCAACAAAGCCTTCTCTGTCAACATCAAGGAGGACCTTGGCGTTGGTTGGATTACCTGATAAGTGATAACGGTCTACCACAGTCATGCCTTGAGTTAACTCACCTTTCGTCTCTATCCCAACCCAGCAATCAAGTGTTCGAAACAAGTCAGGTTGCAGCAGCCACGCTATGGTGCAAGGGTCATGCAAAGGAGCTCCTTTCAATTCCCATTTGGGATCTTTGTGATATTGGGCAAAGAAATCCAAAAGATCAGCGACACAATTTGAAACGGGATTTGAAATAGAACGTATGCGTTGAATATCACTTTCGAGAATATACGCCTGATGAGTCACGTCCAATCCACACATCACTATGGGAATGCCTGATTTAAAAACTATGTCAGCGGCCTCAGGATCAACAAATATGTTAAATTCGGCAGCAGCTGTCCAATTTCCTGCACTGGCAGCCCCACCCATCAAAACAATACTATCAACATTGTTGTGTAGCTCAGGGTAGCAAGTGAGAAAAAGTGCAATATTAGTCAGTGGTCCAGTTGGATTGAGAATGACCGGCTGAGGACTTTGTCTGACTTTCTGCGCAATCAGCTCTATTGCACTCAGACTTACGGCAGAAAATGTTGCTTTGGGTAAGGTTGGACCGTCTATCCCCGACTCACCGTGAACGTTGTCAGCGATGATCAAATCGCGGGCCAAGGGTTTAAGGGTACCACCAGCAACATCTAGATCCGTTCGCCCCAAGAGCGTCAAAATGCGCAATGCATTGTTGAGCGTTTTGTCTGGCGTTTGATTACCAGCACTGGTGGTTACCGCGAGAATGTTTAATTCAGGTCGGCTGCAAGCGAGGATAAGAGATATCGCATCGTCATGACCTGGGTCGCAATCGCAAATAATTGGCATTGGATTAGTTTGACTCATGATGATCCTCACAATTTATTCCAAAGTAGGTCATTCCTAACAGTTTTTTATATTCACTTGTTCATTGATTAACCTGAAGATTCGGCTTTAAAACATCCATAATCCCTTTCGTTAGTCGAACCAGACAATATCCCGCGACGAGGGCGAAGGGTGTATACCAGAACCCCATCAATTCATCACTCTCAGGTAAAGCATTTTCAAAGAATCCAATCACGATGGAATTACCACCTGAATAAGACCAGATACCAACAGATTCCGGATACACTAAATTCGCCATCGCTGTGAAAATCAGTGTTATTGCAAAAGCATAGCCAAATATCGCCATCCCGTAATACAGCGCTTTGCTAACGCCTCTTTTGACTGACTTAATTGCTGCAAAACCCTGCGGTGGTGGAGCGCCAAGTTGAATATGATTAATATAACTATCGGCTAATTCTCTGGGACGACCAAAACCTTCCAGAACAGAGGCTGGATCTGCCTTTCCCCCTCTTTTTTCCTGTTCATCTATTGCATCATAAATATGAGATTCAATTTCCCGCAGGACGTCATCTGCCTCGTGTTTCTGTAACCGGGACAGGTAACGATTTAGAGCCACAAGGTAATTATGGATCTGTTCACGTTCAGACATAACATTTTCCTCTACTTAGCATTCAATAGTGTTTCAATATCCCTGACAGACTGTCGCCATCTGGATGTTAACTCCGTGAGGCGATTTTTACCTTCTGATGTCAGTTCGTAGTATTTTCTCGGCCGGGTGTTATCTTCCTGCTGCCAATTCGCATCGATCAACCCTTCCCTTTTTAGCCTGTCCAAAAGCGGATACAAGGTCCCTTCTGAAATAATCATGGTTTCGTAATCGCGCAAAAAGCCGAGTAACTCCAGACCGAATTTTGCGCCTTTTTGCAAGGCTGCCATGATCACAAGTTCAAGTGTTCCTTTTCGCAATTGCGCGTCCCACTTTGCATGGCTGGTGTCATTTTTTTCCATTTATTGGAGACCTTTAAGAGTTAGTCATCTAAACTATGCATAACATAGTATATATGTATAACATAATTACTATGTTATGCAAGGTAACAAAACAAAAATCGTAATCAATAAGGACTAATTCAAGGTTTGGAAGAAACGGAAATAGCAAATCCTTTTGCTTGTTACCATGGGGATCTGTACAAATAATCTGCTATTGCTACAGTAGTTATGTGCATTTGTGCAGATTGACAGGAAATTTGATGAATAAAATCGGCAGCCTTTGTCCGACCCTTAAAGCGTCTGACATTTTGGGTGATAAATGGACGCTTCTGATCCTTCGCGAGCTATTTATGGGGTCGCACAGATACAGTGAATTTCAAGCGGCTTTACCCAGAATTTCCCCCACAGTGCTAAGCAACCGACTTAAAAGCATGGAAAGAAATGGATTGCTTATACACAAGAAAGAAACGGGTAAAAACAGGGGTAATTATTATCTGACACAGAGTAGCAAGGAATTGGCGCCTATAATGGACCAGCTTGCTCGATGGGGTTTGCGCTGGGCAAGGGATCAGCTTTGTGATATCGACATTGATGCGGGAACATTTATGTGGGACTTCCACAGAACATTAAGAACAGATGAACTTCCTGATGGCGAACACGTATTTTGTATTATTCTGAATGATCAAAAAGAAGCCAGCAAATGGTGGTTAATTGCCAACAATGCAACGGTGGATTTATGTAATGCCGATCCTGGCCACGATGTTTCTGTTTATATCAGTACGACTTTGGCTGACCTTGCTGAAGCCTGGATGGGAGATACAAAACTAGAGGTTTTATTGAAAAACAAAAAGATTCTCATTACAGGTGAACGGTATTTGCATACTCGCCCGGATAAATGGTTTCCATTTTCACGATACGTCGATGTCCAAGCTGCTGGCTAAAATATGATTGGGGTGCAATGCACCCCAAAATCTGATCAACCATCTCGTTGCATCTGATGAACATCCTCGGCGTACAAGGACTTCCCTCCAATTCCCAAGTCGCCTTCTTTGATTTCTTCGATATATACCCAGGTTACGCTTCGCATATTCTCACCTTCAATCTCCACCATGGTATCGGTAAGACGACTGATGATTTGTTTTTTCTGTTCTTCAGTGAATACGTTTTCTATTAACTTAACGTTGACAATTGGCATTTAAATTCTCCTTTAGTGTTTCCCGACTGATTCGGAATCTACATATTAGAGAATGGTACTGTGGGGATCTGCTGCGTAATAAGTAGTAACTCACTACGTAATACGTAGTAAAAATTCGACGTCAGGGACCAGACGGTCCTCTGACGTTTGTTTCTAAGGCCCTTAGCCCACCAGCGCCAGCAATATCCCTGCTGCAACAGCAGAACCAAGTACACCCGCAACATTGGGGCCCATTGCATGCATTAGCAGGAAGTTATGAGGGTTGGCTTCAAGGCCTACTTTGTTCACTACCCTGGCGGCCATAGGCACCGCTGAAACGCCTGCAGCGCCCACCAGAGGATTAATTGGTGTTGAACTAAGCCTGGCCATCAGTTTAGCCATTAATACGCCTGCAGCGGTTCCTATAGAGAATGCTACTGCGCCTAATCCAAGAATCCCCAGGGTTTCAACCGTCAAGAATTCTTCAGCCGATAATTTGGAACCAACCGCCAACCCGAGAAAAATGGTGACTACATTGATTAATTCATTCTGTGCTGTGTTACTAAGACGATCAACCACCCCACTTTCACGCATCAGGTTGCCCAGACAAAACATCCCCACCAACGGGGTTGCTGTTGGTAAAAACAAAATAGTCATCAGAAGTACGGCCAATGGGAAAATGATTTTTTCCCTTTTTGATACGACTCTGAGCTGTTCCATTTCTATCTGACGCTCTTTTTCAGTGGTCAGCAACTTCATGATAGGAGGCTGGATGATAGGGACTAGCGCCATGTAAGAATAGGCTGCAACCGCTATCGCCCCCAATAAATCAGGGGCCAGTTTTGAAGCCAGGAAAATGGCTGTCGGTCCATCGGCTCCCCCAATAATGGCAATGGCCGAGGCATCCGCTAGAGTAAACTCGAATCCGGGTACAAAATTTAGCGCTATGGCCCCAAACAATGTGGCAAAGATACCAAACTGCGCCGCAGCACCTAGCAATAACATCCTGGGGTTTGCGATCAACGCCCCAAAATCAGTCATGGCCCCTACACCCATGAATATCAGCAGCGGGAATACACCGGTATCGATACCCACTTTATAAATGTAATACAGGACACCACCTGCTTCACTGAATCCGGCTAAGGGTATATTGGTGAGTAAAGCTCCAAACCCAATAGGTAATAATAATAATGGTTCAAACTTCTTAACTATTGCCAGATAAAGTAGGCCTAAACCAACCACCATCATAACGATTTGACCTAGCTCAAAATGTGCCAGAGCCGTGCTTTGCCAAAGTATATTCAACTTCTCCATTGGCTTATCCCAACATTATGACAGGTTGACCAGACTGAACGGCGTCACCTTCATTCACCAGCACGTCAGACACGGTACCATCAGAGGTAGCCCTCACCTCGGTTTCCATCTTCATCGCTTCTAGAATAAGTACAACATCCCCCTTTGCAATGACGTCTCCAGGGCGCACTAACACTTTGAAGATATTGCCGGCAAGTGGCGCTTTCAACGCTTCAGATTCCGATGCTGGGGCCGCAGATTGCTGGGATGGAGCGGCAGCAACAACAGAAGTCAGTTCTCCGCCTGGCGCCACTTCAACATCGTATGCTTTTCCATCTACCCGCACTGAATAACGTTCCGTCGAGTTGCCGGAAGCAATCGCTGACACTTGTGGTGCCGCAGCTGGCTGTGATTCAGTTCCCGGGGCTGGTTCGAAGGCATCAGGATTTCCACGGTTTTGTAAAAATTTAAGACCAATCTGTGGGAACAAGGCGTAGGTTAGAACGTCATCAATCTTATCATCGGCAAGAGTTATGTTTTGTTCTTCCGCCAATTGATGCAGTTCAGCTTCAAGGCTATCAATTTCAGGATCCAGAACGTCAGCAGGGCGACATGTGATAGCTTCCTTTCCATCCAGTACCCTTTGCTGCAGCTCAGCGTTAACCGGTGCTGCGGTTGCACCATATTCACCTTTAAGCACACCTGCGGTCTCTTTGGTGATACTTTTGTAGCGTTCTTGTGTTAAAACATTCAGCACGGCCTGACTTCCAACTATCTGTGACGTCGGCGTGACTAACGGAATGAAACCAAGATCTTCCCGTACTTTTGGAATTTCTTTCAGCACTTCATCTAATTTGTCTTCAGCTCCCTGCTCGCGTAATTGATTTTCCATGTTGGTCAACATGCCTCCGGGCACCTGTGCAATCAGAATCCTGGAATCTACTCCTTTAAGGCTACCTTCGAATTTGGCATATTTTTTACGTACTTCCCGGAAATAGGCTGCAATTTCTTCCAGCAACAGCAAGTCGAGCCCAGTATCCCTATCAGTTCCTTCAACGATAGATACCATGGTTTCTGTGGCACTATGCCCGTACGTCATACTCATTGAAGAGATGGCCGCATCGAGCATATCGATTCCCGCATCTATGGCCTTCTGGTATGTCGCAGTACTCAACCCGGTCGTGGCATGACATTGCATCGCGATCGGAACCTGAACCGTTTCTTTCAAACGGCCAACCAACTCCTCACAATCGTAAGGCTTTAACAAGCCAGCCATATCCTTTATGCAGATGGAATGTACACCCATATCCTCAAGTTCTTTTGCCATGTCCAACCAAAGTTGCAACGAGTGTACAGGGCTGACGGTATAAGACATTGTACCCTGTGCATGCGCGCCCACCTTAATGGCAGATTTGATTGCAGTTCGCAGGTTGCGAATGTCGTTCATAGCATCAAATATGCGGAATACGTCAACGCCGTTTGTGTGAGCTCGTTCAACGAACTTTTCCACCACATCATCAGCATAATGACGATAACCCAGCAAATTTTGTCCACGCAGCAACATTTGTTGCTTGGTATTGGGCATTGCCTGTTTCAGCAGTCTGATCCTTTCCCACGGGTCTTCGCCAAGATAGCGAATACAGGAGTCAAACGTAGCTCCTCCCCAAGACTCCATTGACCAATAGCCAACTTTGTCGAGCTTTTCCGCGATAGGCAGCATATCTTCAATGCGCATTCTGGTGGCAAGCAACGATTGGTGGGCATCACGCAAGACGAGTTCTGTAATAGCAAGAGGTTTGGACATCAATGGCTCCTGATGAATAATTTTTCTGACACGAATTAACGCGATTGTCTGTATTGATGAATGGCGGCAGAAATTGCCGCTATGGTTGAACCGCCAACCGCGTCTGAGTTTGCGGTCTGTCGTCTTACTGGAGGTTTCGAAGAAGGTGTTTCAACAACCTCATCAGGTAAAATCGAATTAACATACGCAATGAGCTGCACAGCCCCGATTAGCAGGGTCAGGAAGATGAAAACGACGGACATTCCTACCAGCAGCAGGTTTGCAGCTTCCATCAATAATTCGGGTACATTTTCTTGCATGTTTTCTCTTCATTTTCAGCGCATTCTTGAGGACAGGAATAAGTATCATGGCAGTATGCAAAACTCAACCGGAAAACCATACAAAAAGTGCATAAAATAACAATAATATTCGGTTTATGTGAATTTTTACCCAGCACCCCCCATTTCTTAACATTAAGTTTACATCTCACCTATCAATTATGACAGCCAAGATTCTTAGTACTCCGTTTAGAAAATAGCTTAAAGCGAATGAATAGTGAATCGAAGTATTGACTCAGGACATGACGTGAAAACGATCGCTGGGTAATTTTTATCAAGGGTATGTTTACATCATTTTTTATTAAAGATATTTAGTAAGCAATGTGTGTACAAGCTGGGTATTAAAAGCCTGGATCTTCGATCAAAAGCGTTTCGAAGATGACGACTGTTAGTGGTGCGTTTCTAGGATGACGCTTTCCAGGCGTTGGAAGATGGCGTTTATTGGGCGTTAGAAGATGACGTCTATTGAGCGTTAGCAAGTGGCGTATATTGGGTGCTCGAAGATCCTGATAATTGGTGCTTCATTCGAAGATACGGCTGTGGTTGATGCCTTCGAGGAAGACGAGTGCGTTCGGTGTATTTTGAGGTACAAGGTGCAGAAAAAAAAGCCACCAAAAATTGGTGGCTTTTTATATATGGCGCGCGTGGAAGGATTCGAACCTCCGACCGCCTGGTTCGTAGCCAGGTACTCTATCCAGCTGAGCTACACGCG
>CANLWS010000011.1 GCA_947494925.1 uncultured Alteromonadaceae bacterium | reverse complement strand
TGGCGCGCGTGGAAGGATTCGAACCTCCGACCGCCTGGTTCGTAGCCAGGTACTCTATCCAGCTGAGCTACACGCGCTTGGAAACTATTACACAACTTACTTCATAGGGTTTTAAATTTCGACTTGCGCATTTTGATAAATCAAAATGGCGCGCGTGGAAGGATTCGAACCTCCGACCGCCTGGTTCGTAGCCAGGTACTCTATCCAGCTGAGCTACACGCGCGTCGATTTTAAAACACTATGTCGAACCTTATTTCACAGGTTCTCGTCAAATTAATGGCGGAGAAGGAGGGATTCGAACCCTCGATAGGGCTACAAACCCTATACTCCCTTAGCAGGGGAGCGCCTTCAGCCACTCGGCCACCTCTCCTAAATGTGGAGGCGAAGTTTACTGATTCATAAAAGGAAGTCAAACCTTTTTTGAGCCAAGTTCCATCACCTGATGTCATTTTGCACGATTCGCTTAAATATTGATATAAATTGGTAATTTTTAAGCAGTACACAAGCTAAAGCTATAATCAAAAATGCTGGTATTACAGGTTTTAAATTACAGCTTTATACTGGCAGAAATAAAAAAGGCTGGACAACCAGCCTCTTCTTTTATGCGTCTTCGTCGTTCTGTTTTGCAGCCTGTTCGTGAGCAGCAAGCTGCACATTTTTTTCGGCTTGAATTCGCATATATATTTCTTCTCGGTGAACAGATACTTCTTTAGGTGCATTAACACCTATTCTTACCTGATTTCCTTTAACTCCTAAGACGGTAACGGTCACATCGTCACCAACCATCAGGGTTTCGCCTACACGACGGGTCAATATAAGCATTTCATTGCTCCTTTTCCGTTATTCCAATAAGGTCCCTCATTAAAATTAGCGTATTTCTCTGTTAAGACCAGAAAATTACACATTCAGTTATTCCGTGTTGTTGTCGTCACTTACAAAAACTAACCAAATTCGTTTCAACGCCTGATGCGCTAAAGCTTTTCTTGCAACCAGCCTTTAACAGAGCTCAAAGCTCTATCTAGATTCTCTGGCTGAGTGCCACCAGCTTGCGCCATGTCGGGTCTGCCACCACCTTTGCCACCAACTTGATTGGCAACAAAATTGACCAGTTCCCCGGCTTTGACCTTTTGTGTCAGGTCTTTTGTTACGCCAGCGATAAGGCTGACTTTGCCTTCCGAACCTACGCCTAGCATGATCACGGCTGAACCTAACTGATTTTTCAAGTCATCTACCATAGTGCGCAACGACTTTGCTTCCACGCCCTCTAAGTTAGCGGACAGGACTTTGATGCCGTTTATTTCATACGTGCTAGAAAGTAAATCGGATCCGGCTTGACTGGCCAGGCTTTGTTTAAGCTTGTCTACTTCTTTTTCCAGCGCTTTGGAATGATCCAATAGAGTCAAAACCCGTTCTTGAATCTTATTACTGTCCGTCTTCAGTAAAGCAGATAACACATTGATTTCATTTGCCTGTCTCTGGATGTAATCCAAAGCTCCAGTACCTGTTACTGCTTCGATTCGACGTACACCCGATGCAATACCACCTTCTGAAATAATCTTGAATAAGCCAATATCACCTGAACGTGACACATGGGTTCCGCCACACAACTCAACAGAAAATTCGCCCAGAGACACAACCCTGACTTTTTCATCATACTTTTCACCGAATAAAGCCATCGCGCCAGAAGCTTTCGCTTCTTCCAGCTCCATTAATTTGGTTTCTAACGAATGATTCGCCCGGATTTGTTCATTAACCAGGTTCTCAATCTCGGTTAATTGCTCAGCAGAGACAGATTCGAAATGAGAAAAGTCAAAACGTAACCTGTCGGCATCAACTAAGGACCCTTTTTGGTTTACGTGTTCACCCAGCACTTTCTTTAGAGCTGAATGCATTAAATGAGTAGCACTGTGATTCAGACGTATCGCATCTCGTCGCTTGTAATCTATTGTAGCATCTACCAGGTCACCAACCTTAATAGCGGTATTGGAGTGCCCTCGGTGCGCTATGGCTTCGCCCATTTTTACAGTGTCGGTCACAATGAACTCACCATTGCCAACTTTCAACACCCCGGTATCACCAACCTGACCACCAGCCTCGGCGTAAAATGGAGTGCTATCTAACACCACTATGCCTTGTTCACCAGGTAACAGGTTGTCAGTGGCATTTTTCTGATTAAACAGCTCGACAATTTTTCCGTTACTTTTTTCCAGTTCGTAACCGGTAAACTCACTGTTTGACTGTGCACTCAGCAAATCGTTGTAATCGGTATCAAACTGGCTGGCCTGCTGTGCCCGTTTACGTTGCTGATCCATCGCTGCGTCAAATCCAGCTTGATCAATACTCAAGTCTTTTTCTCTGGCAACGTCATTTGTTAAATCAGCAGGGAATCCGTATGTATCATAGAGTTTGAATACCAGGTCTCCCGGAACTGTATCACCATCCAGGTCGGACAAAGCTTCATTAAGAATTTGCATGCCCCGTTCCAGCGTGCGAGAAAACTGCTCTTCTTCAACTCTGAGGACTTTTTCAATAACGGGCAGTTGTTCTGTTAATTCGGGGTAAGCTTCTCCCATCTGAATACTCAATTCTTTAACTAACTTGTAGAAAAAGATGTCTGACGCACCCAGTTTGTAACCATGTCGTACAGCTCGACGGATGATACGACGCAGAACATATCCCCGACCTTCATTAGACGGCATCACACCATCGCAGATTAAGAAGCTGCACGAACGAATATGATCTGCGATTACGCGTAGTGATTTGTCATCAAGATCAGTTGTGCCAACAATGCTTGCTGCTGATTTTATCAGCGCATTAAAAATATCAATTTCGTAGTTACTGTGAACATCCTGCATAATGGCAGAAATTCGTTCTAACCCCATTCCAGTATCAATGGATGGCTTTGGAAGCGGGTTCATCACGCCGTCAGAGGTTTTATTGAACTGCATGAATACGAGATTCCAGATTTCAATGAATCTGTCACCATCTTCTTCTGGAGAGCCAGGAACGCCTCCCCAGATATGTTCGCCATGGTCGTAAAATATTTCAGAGCAGGGTCCGCATGGACCAGTATCGCCCATGGACCAGAAGTTGTCAGATGTGGCAATACGTATAATTTTGTCTTCAGGGACACCAATTTCCTTGGCCCAGATATCATAGGCTTCATCATCTTCGGAGTAGACGGTGACTAACAATTTTTCCTTGGGCAACTGCAATTCTACGGTCAGAAATTCCCATGCAAATTTAATTGCCTCCGTTTTGAAATAGTCTCCAAAACTGAAATTTCCTAACATTTCAAAAAAAGTATGGTGTCTGGCGGTGTAACCAACGTTTTCCAAGTCATTGTGCTTGCCGCCTGCCCTTACACAACGTTGAGAGGACGCGGCTCTCGAATATGATCGAGCATCTGTGCCCAGAAAAACATCTTTAAACTGATTCATGCCTGCATTGGTAAATAGCAAGGTGGGATCATCAGACGGCACCAAGGAAGAACTTGAGACAGATTGATGTCCGTTTCTGGCAAAATAATCCAGAAAAGCACGACGAATTTCAGCGGTAGTTTTGTACATTTAACATCCTGGTAAACTAAGGCCCTAAGTAACGGTATTTTCGTGTGAGCAATTAATCAGTAAAGTAAGCGCGGAAAGATAGCATAAACATTAGGCGCTTGTTAAGTTATCCCCCCCTTTGATTTCGCCCATTTCACTCATTTTCCAACGCATATTTGATTTGCTCCTGCGTGAACCCTCGATATTGCATAAATCGTTGCCGTTTCTGTTTCTCAGCCCAATCTTTAGCCGCACTCCCGGAGTATTTTTTTAATGCCACCTTCCGTGCCAGATCAAACCAGTCAATGTCCAGTTCCTGCAGAGTTTCGTGAATGAAATTGCTATCAATCTGGTGTTCGTTCAACTCCAGTTTAATCCTGTTCAGCCCCTGGCCTTTATTGGCTCTGCTTCGGATTAACATTTCGGCGAATCTTGCATCACTTTGAACATTGTTAGCGACGAATTTCTTGAGTTGTATTTCACTCAGCTCCGGATCTAGTCCCTTCTTTTGTAACTTCTTGCGCAATTCTTTTTGGCTGTGTTCACGCCTCGATAACATTTGCGTGATAGCATTGTTGATGATCTTAACCTGTTCGTCTGTCATATTAACCTCTGATAACGACAATCCAACATGATAGAAAATTTGCGCATCAATGGAAAATTCTGCCTTTCAATTTGAGTTTATACAAAGCATCAGCAAAGTTAACGCAGCAGATTGGGACAGGTTAGCAGGGGATCTCCCCCCTTTCATAAGCTATGCTTTTCTTAGTGCACTTGAATCGTCACGCTCTGTTGGCTTCGAAACAGGTTGGCAGCCACAACACTTGCTAATTTACCAAAACGAACGATTGGTTGGCATGCTACCTTTGTATAGTAAAACCCATAGTTACGGCGAATATGTGTTCGATTTTGCCTGGGCCAATGCATATCACCAACATGGATTAGCCTACTATCCGAAATTAGTTTCCGCGATCCCTTTTACACCCGTTACCAGTGAGCGCCTCATATTGGATGAGCGCCTATCCAGTGAAGAACTCATCCCTGATATTTTGCAGGAGCTGAGACTATTTGTCGAAGAAAAGGGATACTCGTCACTGCACTGCTTATTCCTGCCGATGGAGATGAGCAAAACCCTTGAAACCAATAAATTAGTACAGCGCAGATCCGTGCAGTTCCAGTGGTTTAACAGAGAATATTCGGACTTTAATGCCTTTCTGCTCAGTCTTACTGCCAGACGCAGAAAAAGCATCAGAAAGGAAAGGCAAAAAGTCGGGAATGCAAACGTCCAGGTATCCAGAATTTGCGGAGATCAGATGAATGCCGAACATATGGACTTTTTTTACCAGTGTTATCGTCAGACCTATCTGAAACGCAGCGGCCATGAAGGTTATTTGACCAAAGCTTTTTTTGACCAAATTTTGCAGAATATGGCGGCTAATTTAATGCTTGTCATAGCGCAAATTGGACAAGAACCAGTTGCTGCTGCTCTGTATATCTACAATAAAAACCAATTGTGTGGACGATACTGGGGTGCGTTGCGAGACGTAGACGGACTGCATTTTGAATGTTGTTATTATCAGGGAATAGAGTTTTGTATTGAAAAGAATATTGCCAGCTTCAACCCAGGTACGCAGGGAGAACATAAGATTCTGCGCGGATTCGAGCCCATTTATTGCTATTCGAATCACTGGTTAAAAGAACCAGCGTTTCATCACGCGATAACAAAGTTTGTTGAGCAAGAAAGCCCGGAGATTACCCGCTATAAAGAGCAGGCAGCTGAGTTATTACCGTTTAAACAGCTTGATTAATAAACCTCAGGTTAGTTAAACCAAGCTTATCTCTCTTTACTTGTGCCACACCAGTAAAAAATTGTTTGCGGGCATCGGGATTCTCTCAATCAATTTCAATTCTGGCGCCCAATTCTGTAGCTCCTGAATGTCTCTTATGCCACCACAACCTTCTGCAGCAAGGTGGCGATCAAAGTTGGCATTTCCCTGACTGGTATACTGTCCTTCTACGTTGAAGGGGCCATACTGACAAAACACTCCTGAATCGGGCAATTGTCGGCCGATCAGCTCCATCATCAAACGAGTCTCTTCTGGCTGCATGATATGAGCAGTGTTAGCACTAAAAACTGCATCAATATTTAATTCTGGCCAGTCATCAACGCCTATAGTGAATTGAATTGGGGCATGTAGATTGCTGGCTGAACATTCTGCAAGCCAGGCTTTTATTGAACCATGGTTAACTGGCATATCGCTGGTGTGCCAGGTTACGTGGGGTAAGTTAGTGGCAAAAAAAGCTGCATGTTGACCTGTTCCAGAGCCAATTTCCAGCACCTGACTGCTTCCGACAAAATGTGTCTCGAGTTCACGTAGAATGGGCACTTTATTGTTCTCGCAGGATTGGCTAAACCGTTTTTCAACTTGCATCTGAAATCATCATCCTAGGTTTGGACCTAACCAACGTTCAGCCTCTTCTATTTGCCAATTCTTGCGAGAAGCATAATCTTCCAGTTGGTCTCTTTGAATCTGAGCAACGGCAAAATAACGGGAATCTGGATGAGAGAAATACCATCCTGACACTGAGGCTCCAGGCCACATGGCGTAACTTTCCGTCAGTTTCATACCTATGCGGTTCTCCACATCGAGCAAGTCCCATATAGCTTGTTTTTCGCTATGTTCCGGACACGCGGCATATCCAGGAGCCGGCCTGATCCCTTGGTATTTTTCACGGATCAAATCATCGTTGGTCAAATTCTCATCTGCGCCAAAACCCCAGATTTCTTGTCGAACTTTTTCATGTAAATACTCAGCAAAAGCTTCAGCTAAACGGTCCGCGACTGCTTTAATCATAATGGCATGATAGTCATCGTCATCTTTTTTGTAAGCTTCTGCTAACTCGTCTTCGCCTATCCCGGCTGTCACAGCAAATGCACCGATATAGTCGTCAATTGCACTTGATTTCGGCGCGACATAATCACTTATGCAGTAATTTGCCCCTTTGGGTTTTTCTGTCTGCTGACGCAAGTGATGGGATACACAGGTGACTTGTTTGCGTTCGTCTGTTGAATAAATCGCTATGTCATCTCCAATGCTGTTAGCCGGGAAAATGCCAGCGACTCCTTTGGCTTTCAGCTCGCCGGTTTGACACAATTTATCAAGCATGGAATTCGCATCTGCAAATAGTTTCTGCGCTTCCGCTCCAACAATTTCGTCATCCAAAATGCGCGGGTATTTGCCTGCCAGTGACCAGGTCAGGAAGAATGGTGTCCAATCAATGTAAGCTCTGAGAGATTGCAAGTCGACTTCCACTTCTGTGACACCAATTTTCAGGGGTTTAGGTGGCACGTAGGAAGGCCAGTCGATGTCGACTTTATTTGCTCTTGCTGCTTCCAGACTGATGGGTTTGCTGCGTGGCTTTTTGCGCGCATGCTGATCTCTGACGGTGTCGTACTCTTTGGCTAGTTGAGCGGCAAATACCGGTCTATGCTCAGCAGATATAAGCTTTTGACAAACACCGACAGCACGACTTGCATTGGGTACATAAACAACAGGATGATCGTAGTTTTGCTCTATCTTAACCGCAGTATGGGCTTTTGAAGTTGTTGCACCGCCGATTAGAAGCGGTAAGTCAAAGTCCAGTCTTTGCATTTCCTTGGCAACATGGACCATTTCATCAAGAGAAGGGGTAATCAAGCCAGACAAGCCTATCATGTCTACCTGTTGTTCTTTCGCCTCCTGCAATATTTTGGCTGCAGGCACCATTACACCCATATCGATAATCTCGAAATTGTTACATTGCAGCACTACACCCACTATGTTTTTACCTATATCGTGTACATCGCCTTTTACTGTTGCGAGCAAGATTTTGCCATTGCTGCTACTTGCGTCTTTTTCAAGTTCAATAAAAGGTTCCAAGTGAGCAACAGCCTTCTTCATCACCCTCGCCGATTTAACTACTTGGGGCAAAAACATCTTACCTTCACCAAACAGGTCCCCCACTACATTCATGCCATCCATTAATGGCCCTTCAATGACGTGCAAGGGTTTTTCAGCTTGTAAGCGGGCTTCTTCGGTATCTTCAACAATAAAGTCTGTGTTGCCTTTTACCAGTGCGTATTCAAGTCGCTTGTTGACCGACCAACTTCGCCATTCCAGCGTTTCTTTAACAACTGCTTTGCCGTCGCCTTGATACTTTGGCGCAATTTCCAACAGTTTGTCAGTGGCGTCAGGATGTCGGTTGAGAATGACGTCTTCCACAGCATCTTTCAGCTCTTTGGGAATGTCATCATAGACAGCCAATTGCCCAGCATTCACTATCCCCATATCCATGCCAGCTTGTATGGCGTAGTAGAGAAACACCGAATGCATGGCCTCACGCACCGGATTATTTCCACGAAATGAGAAGGAAATATTCGATAACCCACCTGACACATGGCAATGAGGTAATTCAGTGCGTATTTTCCTTGTTGCTTCAATGAAGTCGACAGCGTAATTGTTGTGTTCTTCGATACCTGTTGCCACTGCAAAGATGTTCGGGTCAAAGATAATATCTTCGGCAGGGAATCCTACTTTTTCGGTGAGCAGTCGATAACTACGTTCACAAATCTCGAATTTACGTTCCTGCGTATCAGCCTGCCCTTTTTCGTCAAATGCCATTACTACAGTAGCGGCACCATAACGTTTAATTAGTTTGGCCTGATGTAAAAAAGGTTCTTCGCCCTCTTTAAGGCTAATGGAATTTACGACAGCTTTACCCTGTACACATTTCAACCCCGTTTCAATAACGCTCCATTTGGACGAGTCAATCATTATCGGAACGCGAGAAATATCCGGTTCGGAGGCAATTAAATTCAGAAAGCGCGCCATCGCAGCTTCGGAATCCAGCATTGCTTCATCCATGTTGATATCAATGATCTGCGCACCGTTTTCCACTTGCTCTCTGGCCACATCCAAGGCTGTTTCGTAGTCACCTTCCAGAATAAGTCGCTTGAATTTTGCACTACCTGTGACGTTTGTACGTTCGCCAACATTAATAAATGTAGAACTGGCTTGTTGCATTATATTGTTATCCCAATTCTGATTAATGAACGAAAGGTTCAAGGCCGGATAAACGCATTTTGGCGCTTTCTTCCACTGGTGTGCGCGGCACAAGACCCTCAATGGATTTTGCTATTGCTGAAATATGATCCGGCGAACTGCCGCAACATCCACCTACAATATTCACTAGTCCCGATTCAGCCCATTCTCTGATATGTGCTGCCATTTCATCTCCCTCCATATCATATTCGCCAAACTCATTAGGCAGCCCGGCATTAGGGTGAGCAGAGACAAGGCAAGTTGCCACATCTGAAATTTCTTCTACATATTGACGTAACAAATCAGGTCCCAATGCGCAGTTGAGACCAAAAGAAACTGGCGACACGTGACGCAGAGAATAATAGAAAGCCTCAGCCGTCTGGCCGGATAAAGTACGACCCGATGCATCAGTGATCGTGCCTGAAATCATTACAGGCAGGCGCATTGCCAAGGATTCAAATACTTGTTCAACTGCAAATGCAGCAGCTTTGGCATTCAAAGTATCAAAAATAGTCTCTATTAAGATAAGGTCTGCCCCTCCTTCGATTAGACCTTCAGTAGCTTCAACGTAGGCTGCAACCAGTTCATCGAAAGTCACATTACGCATCCCGGGATCATTAACATCAGGAGAGATAGATGCAGTCTTACTTGTAGGCCCAAGAACACCGGCAACAAATCTGGGTTTTTGGGGCGTAAGGCTGGTAAATTTGTCTGCTGCTTTACGGGCCAGTTTAGCCGCTTCAATGTTAATTTCTTTCGCCAGCGACTGCATGTTGTAGTCGGCCATCGAAATAGTGGTGGCGTTAAAGGTGTTGGTTTCGATTATGTCAGCACCAGCCTCCAGGTATTGACAATGAATATCAAAGATAATGTCAGGTTGCGTCAGGACCAATAAATCGTTATTGCCTTTTATGTCTGAAGCCCAATCAGAAAAACGTTCTCCACGGTAATCCTGCTCTTCAAGTTTATGGCGCTGAATCATGGTACCCATCGCACCATCCAGGACTAATATTCGTTGATTTGCTTGTTGTCGAAACTGTGATTGTTCAGTTTTTGTCACGCTGGGTCCTTGCTGTATCTTGTGTAGTCAGATTTGTCAGATCAAATGGGGTGGTCTGATAAACATAATAATTCAACCAATTGTTAAACAGAAGATTACCATGAGAACGCCAAGTTACCATTGCAGGCTTTTCCACGTCATCTTCGGGGTAATAATTCTCTGGAACGGCTGGATTCAATCCCGCCTTGGAGTCTCGAATGTACTCCTGTTCCAGGGTGTCGGGGTCATATTCAGGATGCCCGGTAATAAATACCAGGCGTTTATCCTTTGACGAAACCAAATAAGCGCCGGTCTTCTCGGAGCTTGCCAATACGTTCAACTCATCTATAGATTGGTAATCAACCAAAGGAATTTCACCGTAGCGAGAATGGGGTGCATTGAATGTAGGATCAAAACCACGCATCAGCTCATTTTTTTCATCTTGTACTAAATGGGGAAACACACCCACAATTTTATTTTCCCTCAACAGTCTGTTTTTGCCATAGAAGTGATAAATAGCGGCATGGGCGGCCCAACATAAAAACATGGTAGATTGGACATGGCGCCTGGCCCAATCCATCACAACTGTCATCTTATCCCAATATTTCACCTGCTCATATTCCAACAACGCAAGTGGTGCACCAGTCACTATCAATCCGTCATATCGTTTTGTTGCCACTTCATCAAAGGTTCGATAAAAATTGTCCATGTGCGCTTTAGGTGTGTTTTTTGGCGCCTGATTGTCAATACGAATTAGATCAATATTGATTTGCAGAGGCGTATTGGAAAGAAGTCGCAAAATCTGAACTTCTGTTTCGATTTTGTTGGGCATCAGATTAAGTATACCCACTTCCAGCGGACGAATATCCTGGCTTGAAGCGCGTTCAGTTTCCATGACAAATATATTCTCTTCATGGAGAATTCCCTGGGCAGGTAATTCACTTGGAATACGTATTGGCATCAGCGCTCCCTTTATTCTCAAATATTGCGGACAATCTCTTACAAAGCAATGCAAATGTCAACATCTTTACGTCTAGACGTCTAAACGTTTGTGGATATTTTAGGTAAATCTGTCATATTAGTGATTGTAGATCTATTTGAGCATTGATTTTTTTACCTGAGATAAATGTCGTCAGCTTTTAATACCTAAGAGAAAATCGAATCTGAATGGATGAAAAATCAGTTTTTATGTACATAAAGCAGACAACATTAGTGACTACAACTTATGCGGCTAAAACATTAATTGAGAGATATTTTGGATTCAGCGCGCGCTGTTTGCTTGTTTTCTATTTAGCATTGGTAGGGCATGCTTTTGCCCAAGTCACAACTCTAGAGTTTGCGGTTAACCCCTCTTCCGTGACTCAGCAAGAGGTCTATCACCTGCTGGCTCGAAATTTTGAGGCTCAGAATCCTGATATTGCTGTTAAAGTCTCTACCCGCGTGTTCAGCGAACATAAACAAATGATTACTGGACTGTTGCACGGAGAATCCACCAACGCTGACGTTATCCTATGTTATGCCGGTGAACAATTGATGTCTCTGATAAAAACTGAACGGATTAGTAACTTGTCTGAAATCTGGCATCAGCAAAACCTGGATCAGGTATTTACACCGCAGATTCGTCAATCTGTATCCTTCAACAAAAAGCCTTTTGCAGTACCACTTAATTACTATCAATGGGGTTTTTATTACAAGAAGCCCCTGTTCAGAAAACTAGGATTAACAGCACCTCAAACCTGGGCTGAGTTTTTACAATTGATCAGAGAGTTAAAAGAAAAGAATATTACACCCTTACTGTTAACGGGTGAAACAAGCTGGACATTGGCAGCCTGGTTTGACTACATCAATTTACGGATAAATGGCTTGTCATTTCACTTGGAATTACTCTCGGGTCAGATCCCTTTCACCGATCCCAGAGTGAAAGAAATATTTACCTATTGGGCGGAAGTCATAGAGGCAGGTGCGTTCAATCCGGAACAGTTGAATTTATCCTGGACGCAAGGCTTGCCTTACCTCTATCGTGACTATGTCGCCATGTCTCTGATGGGCAACTTTTTTATTGCCCAGGTTCCCGAACCAGTTGTTGATTCGTTGGGTTATTTTCCGTTTCCATCAATTCGACAAGATATGCCTGTATACGAGGACGTGCCGTTAGATGTTGCAGTGCTCAATGAGACATCAGCTAAAAAAGAGGCTGCACAGCGTTTTCTCGTCTACCTCGCACAAGCTGAGACGCAAACCATATTGAGCAATTACGTGGGAAAAATTTCAGCCAATAAACTTTCTAAAAGCCGGGCACTTTATTTTACTGAACAGGGAAAACATCAAATTGAACGTGCCGCCGGATTTGCTCAGTTTTTCGATCGGGATACTCCCAAAGGATTTTCAGACAAGGCACTCCTTTTGTTCCAGGAATTCGTCGCAAACCCCAAGCGAATTGATCAGATCCTTGAAAAATTCGAAGCAGCCCGAAAAAGTACTTTTATCGGAAAAAATTGATCGTTGGTCCTAATAAGGTTGCCTTTACAGCCAGACCTGACAATCTCTTAGGCTGAAGAAAATGAACGAAAGTCAGCGTATATGCATGATCACCTTGATCGCAGGTCTTTTTTACTAGGTAGTATGGCTAGTGCGAGCTTGCTTGCCACACCCGATGTATGGGCGGGCAAGCGAACACGTCACTTACAAAAAACAATTCCCAGTACACTGGAACTGATAAACCCTATTGGAATGGGAACCTGGATCACCTTTAACGTTGGTAGGGACAAGCACCTTTTATATGAACGAACCAAAGTTCTCTCCACTTTCTTTTCTCTCGGCGGTCAGTTAATCGACTCATCACCTATGTACGGATCATCCGAACGAGTCATTGGTCATGCTTTAGGCCACCTTACACATGCACAAAACCTTTTCTCGGCCACCAAAACCTGGAGCAACTCGGTAACTGAAGGAAAACGTCAGTTTGAAGATTCACAGATGTTGTGGGAACGACGCCAACTAGATCTGGTTCAGGTTCATAATTTGGTCGCCTGGCAGGATCAACTTGCCATGTTATCTGAGCTGAAACAACAAAAGTTAATTCGCTATGTAGGTGTTACCACATCACATGGAAGAAGACATGGAGAACTGCGCAAAATTATAGAATCCCAAAATATCGATTTTGTTCAAGTGACCTATAACGTACTCGACCGAGAAGTTGAAACTGAATTGTTGCCACTCGCAAGAGATAAGGGCATAGCAGTCATTGCAAACCGACCGTTCCAGGGTGGCAGGTTGTTTCAAAGGGTCAGCAACAAGCCCTTGCCACGGTGGAGTGCAGAATTAGGATGTGAGAATTGGGCTCAGTACTTTTTACGTTTTATTATTTCTCACCCTGCAGTTACCTGTGCTATTCCCGCCACATCAAAAACGAATCACATGCAGCAAAACATGCAGGCGGCATTAAATATGGAACTCCCAAACGAAAAACAACGAAAAAAAATGCTTAACTATCTGCAAGGAATTTAATGGATTACTCAATGTATGACTATTTGCTGTTTTCTTCCGAAGTATATTGGCGAATGGTATTTACCTACTCATCAGACTTTCTCTGGTTAGCTGCCCTAGTCAATGTGATCTTAATCGGCACCTTAACGGCATTCAAAAACAGGTACGCCAGTCGGGTTTTATTATGGACCTTGGCACTTTGTTGGACTTGGCTGGCGTGGCGATACTACATTATTGAATATGGCAGCATCAATTGGTTCGCACGCTACATAGGCGCTTTTTGCCTGCTTCTCACACCGGTTTTTATTGCATTGGCAATTCGCGCTAAATCACAGTTTGATGCTATAGAGTTAGCGTTATTAAGTTCAACCATAGTTTATATTGTATTAGTCAGACCTTTGCTTTTAAAAACGCTGGGATATGGGTTACAACCAAGTGGTGTTGGACTGCTTCCCGTGCCTACCATACTTACCAGTATAGGCTTGTTACTTTCGATACGGTTTAGTTATCGCTGGTTGGCGGTGACCATTCTCAGTGGCATTTTGCTTACTGAAGTCATCACTTTGTTTATGATACAAGATAGTATGTGGCAAGAAGGACCCGTGATCCTGGCGGCGTTGTTGATGATTGCTTATTCGGGTAAATATAGGTCCTTGAACTATCAAAGGTAAGCGCTTGGTAACTCTTTGGCTAAACGGGGTTGTGGAGGGAAACCAACAATTCCGCTTCCGCCTTGGGGAGTTCACAATCTTGCATTAATTCTTCAACAGAAGCACCTTGGGCGGCCATTTTACTGGCCTTACTATAAAGTCGACTTTCGGGTTCGCTATTGATAATTTGTTCCTGTCTTTCAGCAATATCCTTAACCTGTTCTGCAACAGTATTGACTCTCTCACTCACCCCACGGTTACCTGCTCGCAATTCGTTCAAGTTCTCTTCTATCTGCATCAAATGCTGCTTAAAAAGGACAGATTGCTGCTCCAACTTCTGATGTTCTGTCAGAAGTGACTGTATTTTCTTGGAATTCCGGGCGTGCAATGTGAAGATCAGAATGAACATCAGAATAAGAAGAACACTGAAGCTGACCACTAACAATATTAAAATATCATTCATCAAACTTATTCACCTGAATCGTTACCCTATTTCGTATTTAATAATATGTGCTAGTCGGGTAAAAACGAAAAAGCCCTGAAGGCATTGTCAGGGCTTGTTGAAGCATGACAAGAAATCAAATACTACTGATTTCGTCCCACTCTTCATCACTTAGCAATTTATTTAAATCAACAAGGATAAGTAGCTCACCATCACGATTACTGACACCTTGGATAAATTTGGCGCTTTCCTCTGTACCTACATTAGGTGCGCTGTCTATCTCTGATGACCGCAAATAAACAACTTCCGCGACACTATCTACCAAAATCCCGACTACCTGCTCATCGGACTCGATAATGACTATTCGGGTGTTATCGGTAATATCCGTTGGAGGAAGCCCGAATCTTGCGCGGGTATCGATGACAGTGACAACGTTTCCGCGCAGGTTGATAATGCCTAATACATAATCAGGAGCACCTGGCACAGGAGCAATTTCGGTATGTCGCAATACTTCTTGAACTTGCATAACATTGATGCCGTATGTTTCTTCGCCAAGGCGGTATGTCACCCATTGTAAGACCTCATCATTAGCATCTACTGCTGCGTTGTTTGTACTTCTATCTTCAGTCATATGACCTGCTCCCTAGCAAGCTGTGTCTATTGATCATTGCTGTCAAGACCTTGATTAAGTAAGGCCACTAATTGGCTGACATTAATCAAAGCGCACATTTTTTGTTTTACCATTCCGGCTAGCCATGGTCTTTTTCCATGAGCTTCACGCCATTTTACGTCTTCTGGTTGGAGGGTTTCAGTATTAACCAAATTTTCACAAGCTAATCCCCAACCACTTTCATCTAACATAATAAGATATTGATAATTTAAGCTTTCTGCCAGTTTTTCGTTATATTTTTCTGGCATTACCCATTTAGCGGTGTCCACCACACTGAGCTTCTCATCACGGTGGAGCATAACTCCTTTAAACCAATCCGGCTTGCCGAACAGCGGACCGATTTTTTCAATTTTATGGATCCCACCTAGTTCAGTAAGCGGAACAGCCAGTTTTAATCCAGAAACCTCAAAGAATAATGCCTGAAATTCATTCTCAGAATAATCCGTCTCAGACACAGCCTGTTGAACTATTTCGGGCTGTTCTACCTTTTCGACCTCTTGTGTAATAACTTTAGCATCAATTGGCGTTGTCTGCTCAGAACTAAGACTTTGAACTTGCTCACTTTTTAATGTCTCTGGATTGGCAGATTCAAGCAACTTGGCGACATTTTCCCGCTGAAGAGGGTCATCGTCCACGACATCAGTCAGTAGCGACGTCAAAAAGTCCTCAACTAATTCTTCTTTGGCAAAGCTGCCACCACTCATTACTATTGCTCCGAATTGTGTAAATGATTTAAAAGACTTTCATATGCGTAGACACCACGGGACTTAGGACAAAATACTGATGGTGGCGTTTGCGCCTGGCTAGCGTCCCTGAACCGCGTATCCACTGGAATAACACCTGACCAGACCTTGTCCCCATAATCACTCCTTAACGTCTTGTAGGCTTCTGCAGCTGCATTCACGCGCTTATCATACATAGTTGGAATAATGGTATACGCATAGTTGTGATCTTTGGACTTAGCCATTATTTCCAAAGTATGCATCATTCTGTCCAACCCTTTCAGTGCCAAAAATTCTGTTTGTACTGGTACCAGTATTCTGTTGCATGCAGCCAGAGCGTTGACCATAAGGACTCCGAGAACCGGCGGACAATCCAACAGTACATAATCAAATTCATCTTTGACCAATGCTAATGCTTTTTTAAGGATCAGTCCCATCCCGCTTTGCGTGCCCATTTGGCGATCAAGGGTAGCCAACGTCATGGTCGCAGGTAATATGAAAAGTGAATCCAATTTGCTAGGACAAAGACAATCCATAACAAAATCTTTATTCAGTTTTTTACCTGCGACAAAAACATCGTAAACGCTCACAGACAAGGCTTCAGAATCGACACCAAAGTAGTAACTAAGTGACGCATGGGGATCTGTATCAACCAATAACACACGTTTACCGCTTTGTGCCAACAAGCCACCCAGCGTCACGGTAGTAGTAGTTTTACCCACTCCTCCTTTTTGATTGGCAATTGTCCAAACAATCAAGGTCGAATCCTATAGTTCATTAACGTCTAATTTTGGTGTGACAAATCATCAATCCCTGCGGGATAGTAACTTTAACTCACATTCATTTCAGTTGTTATGTGATTTGCAATCATATTTAACGGGATATTTTTTTCTGCAATGTTCGCGGAGGTCACAGCTTGTGGCATTCCATAGACCACACTGCTTTGTTCATCCTGAGCCCAAATTTTAGCGCCATTCGATTTTAGTGCACGGCAACCTTCACGACCATCGGCACCCATCCCGGTCAGAATTAAGCCCAGCACATCGCCTCCAAATACACGGGCGGCTGAAGCGAAAGTGAGATCCACACTTGGTTTATAGGTTATTTGGTCCATGCCCTGGGCATCAGAGATTTTGATCTGCGGAGAACGACTGGTACCTTCAATCAGCATTTGTTTCCCACCAGGTGCAAGATATGCTGAGCCAGCGGCCAGTCTATCCCCCTGACTCGCTTCTTTAACACTTATTGCACAGAGTGAATTTAGACGCTCAGCGAATGCGGACGTAAACGTACCCGGCATATGCTGAACCAACAAGATTGGGTACGGAAAATGTGCTGGCAATGCCGTGAGTATTGTTTGCAGCGCCACAGGCCCACCTGTGGAAGTACCAACGGCGAGCACTTTATAATGTTTGCCGGAAGCCGATATTGCGGTACGACCTACAGTATCTGGCTTAGACAAATCCAGGCTGCTGGAGGTTCGCATAAACATTTTAGTCGATCGTGTAGTGCCCGGCGATGCTGGTTTACTGGCCAGAGGCTTGAGTTTAACGTGTGATTTTCGCCTACCTAACGCTTTCACTCTGTCTTGCAGAAGCGCCACTGCATCTGCTCTATTTTGAGCGATATCCTCAAATTTTTTGGGCAGAAAGTCTAATGCCCCAGCTTCCAATGCATCCAGAGTCGCCTCAGCGCCATCATGGGTCAGAGACGAAAACATCAAAATAGGGACCGGATTTTTCGACATTATTTGGCGAACGGCAGTGATCCCATCCATCACTGGCATTTCTACGTCCATAGTAATCACATCTGGCTTGAGTTCAGACACCATTCTGACCGCATCTTCACCATTACGTGCATCGCCAACTACTTCCAGGAATGGGTCTTGATCAAGGATTTCTTTTACGCGACGGCGAAAAAATGTCGAGTCATCAACTACAAGTACTCTGTAGGCCATCGCTGTATTACATCCTCTGGTTTAGCAGGTTATTTTAGAGTTTTTTTGGCGTAGCGTTTCAACAGGCTAGGAATATCTATGATCAGGGCAATGCCACCATCGCTGGTGATAGTTGCACCTGCCATGCCTGGCGTTCCCTGTAGCATTGCATCCAGGGGTTTAATCACAACTTCTTCCTGGCCTATTAATGCGTCGACCACAAAGCCAACCTGCTGCGTTCCAATTTGAACTACAACGACGTGCCCTTTGGCTCTGTCAATGGAGTCGGAATGACTACGTTTTAACCATTCACGTAAATAAAACAGAGGAATTGCTTTGGAACGAACAATCATGGTCAGTTGGCTATCAACCGTGTTGGTTTTGCTCATGTCCATATTGATAATTTCGTTCACCGAACCAAGTGGCAGGGCAAAAGTCTGTTCTCCAACCACTATCATTAACGTCGGTAAAATAGCCAGAGTCAATGGCACCTTAATTTCTAACCGGGTGCCTTTACCCAGTTGTGAATCAATGCTCACAGTGCCATTTAGCTGATTGATTTTGGTCTTAACTACGTCCATTCCAACACCTCGTCCAGAGATGTCAGAGATTTCTGTTTTAGTAGAAAAACCTGGAGCAAAAATCAGGTTGAACGCTTCTACATCAGACATACGTGCTGCTGCATCAGCGTCAAGAACACCACGGCTAATCGCGATGTCTTTTAATTTATCGGCGTCCATACCTTTACCATCGTCATCGATAGTAAGCAGAATGTGATCACCTTCCTGAGAAGCAGCCAATTTCACTGTGCCCATACTGGGTTTACCAGCAGCCACACGATCAGCGGGCATTTCGATTCCGTGATCCACAGAATTTCTTACCAAGTGAACTAGCGGATCTGCTAAAGCTTCCACCAGATTCTTATCTAAATCTGTCTCTTCACCTTCCAATTCCAAGGTGATTTCTTTCTTAAGCGTTCTTGCCAGGTCTCGCACCACTCGAGGGAAGCGACCAAATACCTTTTTAATTGGCTGCATGCGCGTTTTCATCACCGCACCTTGCAAGTCGCCTGTCACCACGTCTAAGTTGGCAATCGCTTTTGACATACTTTCGTCATTAAGATTTGTGCCCAGACTTAGTAGTCTGTTTCGAACCAGTACCAGCTCTCCCACCATATTCATGATTTGATCAAGACGCTTGGTATCGACCCGAACTGTAGTCTCCCCTTGAGCTGCCGCAGGAGCTGCCTTCTTTTCTTCCTTTTTAGCCGCTGGTTTAGCTGCTGCTTTAGGAGCTGGCGAAGCTTTAGCAGCAGGTGCAGGTGATGCTTTGGGAGCTGGCGCCGGTGCCGCGACTTTGGGCGCTGGTGTCGCCTTGGGTTTTTCTTCTTTTGGCGTCGCTGGTTTTGCATCCACTGTAGGAGCTTTGCCCGAACCATGCAATTGATCTAACAACGCCTCAAACTCATCATCTGTAATATCGTCGTCACCACCTCCACTGGAAGCTGCGGGAGCGGGTGCGGGTGCTGGAGCCGGCGCAGAAGCAGGTGTATCACCACCTTCCTTCTTAAATTGCCCTTCCCCATGCAGTTGATCAAGTAGGGCTTCGAATTCATCATCCGTAATATCGTCATCACTGGCTGCGGATGCGGCTACTGGCTCACTAGGTTTTGATTTTTTACCTGGCGCACTATCACCATGAAGCTCATCTAATAACGCTTCGAATTCATCTTCGCTAATTTCATCAATTCCGCCTTCAGATGTAACTTCAGCTGGTTGTTCCGCTGATACTTCAGGCGCACTTTCAGTCTCAGCTTGTGTTTCAGGAGCTGCCGATGCCTCATCTTCAGATTCTGGTTTGCTCAAACGGTGAAGCGTGTCCAACAATTCTTGGTCAGCAGCTTCGAGGGGCTCCCTGAGTTTGACGTTTTCAAACATTTCTACCACAACATCGGTAGCTTGTAAGATAACGTCCATAAGTTCAGGTGTCAGGGTTCGTTGCCCATTACGCATGATATCGAAAACGTTTTCGGCACCATGACATATATCGACCAATTCAGTTAGCGACAGGAAACCCGCTCCGCCTTTCACCGTGTGGTAACCACGGAAAATAGCATTGAGCAAATCCGAATCTTCCGGATTGTTTTCCAAATCGACGAGTTGTTCTTGTAATTGTTCCAGTATCTCTCCGGCTTCTACCAGAAAGTCCTGGAGGATATCCTCGTCAACTTCAAAAGACATGAATCAGCTCCCCTTAAAATCCTAAACTTGAAAGAAGGTCGTCAACGTCATCCTGACCAGATACGACGTCATCGCGTGCATCGGCGTCAATAATTGGTCCCTCTGCTTTCACTTTATCGGACTCAGTGTCAGAAATCTTAGTCTTTTCATCAGCTTCTGGTGTACTGAACATCGTCAGCATCTGAACGAGACTGTCTTCAACTTCTTTCACTAGCTCAATTACTCTACGTATAACCTGGCCTGTTAGATCTTGATAACCCTGCGCCATTAATACTTCTGTGAGCAATGTAGTAAGCTTAGCTGATTCTTCAGCAGAGCCTTCAAGGAATTTATCCAAGTCGTAACAAAGTGACTTAAATTCCCCTAGTTCGATCTGCCGACTCATCAACTTTTTCCACTCAGGCAGGATACCTTCAATGTCCGAGCAGATTTTTTCTGCAATCGGCATGCTTGTCTCTACAGCATCCATAGTAGTATTGGCGGCTTGCTCCGTGGTTTCCATTACATAGTTAAGACGACTTTGCGCATCAGGGATGTCCGACATGGCTAAATTAGCCAAGCGACCATCCAACTGAAAACTATTTAATGAATCGTGTAACTGACGTGTCAACTTACCCACTTCCGCAAACAATTCAGACGAATCATTTAACGAAGCGGCTTCAAGCAGCTCTGAGGCCGCCTGATTGTTTCCTTCTTCCAGATGCGCAACAAGTTGTTTGGCATCTTCAAGAGAAATTGGTGCTTTATCTGAGGTACTCATTCAGCCTCTCCCCATTGTAAGGATCAACCGAATCTAACCCAGACGCTCAAAAATCTTATCGAGCTTCTCTTTTAAGGTTGCAGCAGTGAAAGGCTTAACAACATAACCATTCACTCCAGCTTGCGCTGCTGCAACGATCTGTTCTTTTTTCGCTTCAGCTGTCACCATTAAAACAGGAAGATGTTTCAGGCTGTCATCAGCGCGAATTGCACGAAGCAAATCGATACCTTGCATACCTGGCATATTCCAGTCTGTCACAACGAAATCGAAATCTCCCTGTTGCAACATTGGTAATGCTGTGCTGCCATCGTCCGCTTCCTGGACGTTAGTAAACCCAAGATCCTTTAACAGATTCTTGATAATGCGCCTCATTGTTGAAAAATCATCAACAACGAGAATTTTCATATTTTTATCCAAAACTACCTCCAGTGAGGATCCAACTAACTATTATTATTTTAAATTCGTTATTCTGTCGCACGCCAGGATTGCATTTTACCTTTCAGTTTCAACATAGCCTGACTATGGATTTGGCTGACTCGAGATTCGCTTACTTCGAGTACTTCACCAATTTCTCTCAGGTTCAATTCTTCATCATAATACAGCGATAATACAATAGCTTCACGTTCCGGTAAGGTAGTAATAGCATGTGCTAACGCTTTTTGAAATGATCCCTGTAATAAATCCTCAAATGGCGTGTCGTTACCTTTGGTTTGTTCAGTGGTAATTACGTCCTCCGTAACGCCCAGATCTTCAATACCAATAATTTTGCCGGCATTCACCTCATTTAGCATTTGATGATAATCAGTGAGGCTTACTTGCATTTTTTCCGCGACATCTACATCACGGGCATCTCTACCCGTTTCTCTTTCCACTTGAGAAATCGCTTCCATTATCGCCCGGCCATTTTTATGCACCGACCGCGGTGTCCAATCGCCTTTTCTGATTTCATCCAGCATTGAGCCACGAATTCTGATCCCTGCAAAGGTTTCGAAACTGGCTCCTTTGCTACCATCAAAATTTCTTGCTGCTTCCAATAAACCGATCATCCCAGCCTGAATCAAATCGTCAACCAAGACACTGGCTGGTAGACGCGCCATCAAATGATGTGCGATGCGTTTTACCAATGGAGCATGCCTTTCAACCAACTGAGTTTTGTCAGTTTGTTGTTGGTAGGCCGCTGCTTTGTTATTCAATGTTAGCCACCAGCCGCTTTGTCAGTGATAAGTTGCTCAAGAAAAAACTCAAGATGACCGCCAGGTTGTGATGGAATTGGCCAACTCAATGCCTGTTGAGATAAATGTTTAATTGCCACCGCTGCGGGAGATGCGGGATAGGCATCAACAATGGCCCGTTGTTTCCTTACTGAATTACGAATATTCTCATCGTATGGGATTGTTGCAACAAGTTCTAATGCTACGTCAAGAAAACGACCGGTGACTTTGGATAACTTAGCAAATAATTCCTGACCTTCGCGCATGTTCCGAACCATATTGGCAATTATCTTAAATTTAAACACTCCATGTTCGCGATTCAGAATTTTGATCAATGCGTATGCATCTGTCAGGGATGTTGGCTCATCACAAACCACTACCATGATATCCTGGGCTGCACGGGAGAAACTGAGCACCATGTCAGAAATGCCAGCAGCGGTATCTACTATCAATACATCAATTTGCGAACGCAATTCACTGAAAGCTCTAATTAACCCCGCATGTTCTGTGGGCGTTAACTCTGTCATTGATTGCGTGCCTGAGGTCGCAGGAGCAATTAACACACCGTGCGGTCCTTCAACGAGCACATCGTCCAGGGTACATTCGCCGGAGAGGACATGGGAAAGATTTTTCTCTACACGCAATCCAAGCATAACGTCAACATTAGCCAAACCCAGGTCGGCGTCCAACACCATTACCCGTTTGCCTTGTTTAGCCATTGCAATCGCAGTATTTAACGTGACGTTTGTTTTACCTACGCCACCTTTACCGCCGGTTACTGCAATTACTTTTATTAATCGAGACTGATTCATTCTTCTTAAGCTACTCGCTTGGTCCTCAATCATACTGCTAAAGCCGATCTTTCTGCTTGTTTTGTCGTAGTATGAGGCAATGCATATTTTTTATAAAGTTTTGCAGCAGTAGAAATCAAGTATTTCGCATCTGCTACTTTAATATCTTCTGGTACTTTCTGACCATCAGTCAGATAACTTACCGCGAGGCCGTGCACAATTGCTGCACTTATCGCTTCACCAAGACTGTAACATTCATCTAATTTTGTGAAAATACATCCTTCCAAAGAAATCGATTTATATGTCCTGATTGTTCGTTCCATAACCTGATATTGCGCATTTGCCTGCATCACCAGATACTTTTTGATATTAGCACAAGAATGGTGATTTAATGCATCTAACTGGTTGATAAGTCTCGAATCTCTTTGTCCAAAACCTGCAGAGTCAATGAGTACCAGTCTTTTGTTACGCAATTGGTAAAGGATATCACCTAAGTCACTTTCATTTTGTGCTTTTTTCACGGTGCAGCCAATAATTTTCCCATAGGTCGAAAGTTGTTCAAATGCAGCTATTCGATATGTGTCTATGGTGACCAATGCAACCTGCTCTGCACCATATTTTTGTGCATATCTTGCCGCCAACTTGGCAATTGTCGTTGTTTTACCAGTTCCTGTCGGTCCTACCAGCGCAACGACACCGGTTTGATTTAATATTGCATTTCCTGTGGTATGTAATCTATTAGCCAATAGTTTAAGAAGGAAAAGCCAAGCCTGACGTTCATCACTGTCTTCGGGCGCATATGACACAACTTCCTCAGCCAGTTCCGTTTTTATTCCCATTTCTTCAAGGCGTGTGATCAAATAATTGTGCAATGGATGCGTGCGCCTGCTTTCCTGCTTCAACAAACCTGAAACCTGAAATTCCAACACATTTCTGAGGGATTTTAATTCCTGACGAATTTCTTCCATTGAGGTTGCATCAGAGTAATCGTCAGACTTTGCCATCTCTTGCTTGGGTTTGGCACTGATGGTGTCAGGTTGTGCAACCTGTGCCTCTTTACCTTGTACAGATTTGGATTGTTTCTCTAACAAAGCCCGTAGTGAATCCGGACCGGAATCACCTATAATTTCGCTTAATGTCGGCGTATTTTTAACCGCGGGGATGGGCTTGGATACAGAATCAACCTTGTCTTGGACAGGCACTTTGTCATACGCGGCTACGATTTCAACACCGTCAGATAATTTTTTGTTCGACATGATAACCGCATCACCACCGAGCTCGTCTTTTACCTGTTTTAGTGCGTCTCGCATATCTTTGCCAAAAAAGCGTCTAATTTTCACTTTTCACCTCATTTGCGCGGTGTTCAACTTGCGCAGAGCGTCAGATTATTGACCCACTGCACTTACAATTCGTATTTGTTTGTCGTCCGGTATTTCTTGGTAAGACAACACATGTAATCCGGAAACTGAATGTTTCAGGAACTTAGATAGCACAGGTCTCAACAAGCCAGAAGTGAGCAGTACTGCCGGCTCCCCTTCTAATTCGCGTTGTTGAGACGCCTCACTTAATGACTGCTGTAAGCGCTCAGCCAAACCTGGTTCTATCCCTGCACCATCTCCTCCACCAGCTTGCAATGACTGGTGCAACATTTGTTCCAGTTCTGGCGCCAGAGTAATCACTGGCAGCTCAGCCTCACCGCCGTTAATTTCTTGTACAATCAAGCGTTTCAGCGCAATGCGAACCGCTGAGACCAACACGTCTGGATCCTGGCTCTTCGGCGCGTATTCACACAATGTCTGCACAATCGTTCGCATGTCCCGAATAGGCACACCTTCATAAAGCAGCGTTTGCAACACTTTCACTACTGTACTTAAAGGTAAGAGGTCGGGAACCAGGCCCTCCACCAATTTCGGGCTTTGTTTTCCGAGCATATCAAGCAATTGCTGAACTTCTTCATGTCCTAGCAACTGATAAGCATTATTTGTTAAAAGTTGACTTAAATGCGTAGCGACGACTGTGGCCGCGTCAACAACCGTGTACCCCAAAGTCTGAGCATGTTCTCGTTGCTGAGGTCTTATCCATACAGCATCAAGACCAAAAGCAGGGTCTTTTGTTACCGTCCCCTCCAGTTTTCCGAATACCTGTCCTGGGTTAATAGCCAATTCATCATCGTGACTTAGTTCTGCTTCACCCACAGTCACACCTAACATGGCGATGGTGTAATTGTTTGGGCTCAAGTCCAGGTTGTCACGTATATGTACGGGAGGAATTAGAAAGCCCAGCTCCTGAGACAACTTCTTACGCACACCCTTAATTCGTGTGAGTAGTTCTCCGCCCTGAGTTTTATCAACTAAAGGGATCAGTCGATAGCCAACTTCCAACCCGATGGTGTCGACATGCTGAACATCATCCCATCCCAGCTCTTTTATTTCGGCTGGTTGATCAGACTGTTCCGGCAAAGCTTCCAACACATCAGGTTGCTGAGCTAACTTTTGCGCTTGCCAGTGATTGTAGTAGGCGCTGCCCCCGACTATGGCGCTGAAACCCAGAAATGCCAGATGCGGCATACCTGGCACAATTCCCATAACAAACAAGATCCCGGCGGTGACAAATAAAGCGCGCTGATTACCCAACTGGCGAGTCATTTCGCCACCCATTTCCTGAGTATCGTTTTCACGTGTAACGATAATTGCCGTAGCTACTGACAACAGCAAAGAGGGTATTTGCGCCACTAAACCGTCACCTATGGTCAGGATAGTGTATATTTCTATTGCCTCGCCAAAGGCCAAATCATGTTGAATAATACCAATGAATAATCCACCCACTATATTAATCAACATAATAAACAAACCGGCTACCGCATCCCCCTTCACAAATTTGGATGCACCATCCATAGATCCGTAAAAGTCTGCTTCACTGGTGATCTCTTCCCGGCGCGCACGAGCTTGATCCTGGTCGATATAACCCGCATTCAGATCCGCATCAATCGCCATTTGCTTACCGGGCATGGCATCGAGCGTAAACCTTGCACTCACTTCTGAAATTCTGCCAGCCCCCGCTGTCACCACTTTAAAATTGATAATCAGCAAAATGGCAAATACCACTATACCTACCGCATAGTTGCCACCAATTACTACCTCGCCGAAGGCCTGAATAACTTTTCCGGCCGAATCTCCCCCTTCATGTCCCTCAAGTAGAACAACACGAGTTGATGCTACATTCAGTGCGAGACGCAGTACGGTTGCAATTAACAATACCAAGGGGAAAATGCCGAAATCGATAGGTCTTTTGGTAAATACTGATACGAGAATGATGACAAGAGAAAGGGCAATATTAAAACTAAACAGTATATCCAGCAGAAATGCTGGCATAGGCAAAATAACCATCCCCATGATGGCAAGCAACACCAGAGGTGCCCCTACTCCAGAGGTTAAATGTTTAACACTGTTTTTGTCGAATCGATTTAGATAACCGGCAAGTTCCATACAACAAGATTTTGACGCTTTTTAGAATGTAGGTAGGAACTGCAACAACCGAGCCAAAAAAATTAACAACTAAAGTTTTGCGCTAAATCGAATAAAATGAATGGGTAGTAGTGGTTAATTTATGGTGAATTAATATACGGCCTGTAAATCTTTATTTCGCCAGGAAGGGGCTGGTAAAAGCATAAGTATTGGCGCCCAGAGCTTACTGTGCGCCAATCATAAAGCTAAGGTTTGCTTTTTTCTTTATCAGTCGGTTTGTCTATTTCAACAAAATCCGCATCTTCTTCATTGGCGTCACCAACGACATCTTCCAATCGCACTTTATGTACACTTCTAAACGTATTGATTGGTCCCGCTAGTGCGTATAGTACAAACACCACAAACAGAACCAGTGCTGGTTCAGTGGCAACAACTACGAAGCCCAACATAATTATGAGCAGCGCAACAAAGGGGACCTTGCCATGCCAGTCGACTTCTTTAAATGAGTTATACTTAAAGTTGCTGACCATCAACAAGCCAGCAAATCCCGTCAGAATGGCAACAAGGAAGCTGTAGTTATTTCCATCCACCTGATATTCCACTCCTACCCAAACCAACCCGGCGACGACAGCAGCGGCTGCTGGACTCGGTAATCCCTGAAAGAAACGCTTGTCCGCTATACCAACTTGCGTATTAAAACGCGCCAGTCTGAGGGCCGCAGCTGCCACATAAATAAAGGCTGCCAACCATCCAATTTTCCCTAACTCTGTCAGCCCCCAATTGTAGGCGACAAGTGCAGGAGCAATGCCAAAAGAAACCATATCAGCCATTGAGTCATATTCAGCCCCAAATTCACTCTGTGTATTAGTCATTCGAGCAACACGACCATCCAGTGCATCAAAGATCATGGCAATAAAAATAGCCACAGCTGCTGCTTCAAATCTCCCATTCATAGAAGATACTACAGCGAAAAAGCCGGAAAAAAGCCCTGCTGTGGTCAGCAGGTTAGGCAACAGGTAAATCCCCTTGCGTTTGGTTTCAGTCATTATTACTCCTTATCTGAAATGCCAAGATAGCATAGGTCAGCATATGGGGTTAAGCCCCGTTAACATTTAGAGAGCAAAAAATCTTAGTAACTGAACCACTTATTCTCACTCATGCAAGATGAAAATTGTTTAAAACATGGCTCCTGATCTCACTGCCTTTGTCTCAATTACAAAAAGCTTTCAAAAATACGACAAAACTGATTTAGATAATTTTATTTACCAGCAATCTTATCGTTTTAAATTGCACTTCCCGGCTATTTGTAGTACAAAAAATCTACGTGTTGATCACGTATCAAATGCAAACGCCCAATGCAGCTATAGCAAACCGCAATTTTGTTAGTCTCACTAATAATGTGCCGGAGTATGTATGTTGCTTAATAAATTTCTTCCCTTATCGATCATAATATTTTTCTCTTGCAACGTTGCATATGCTGGCACCTACACAGCAGATTTTTCTAGTGTTACCGATCTTAACAGCAACACCAATGGTGAAGGCAGAACGTTTAGCCTGTTAGTTGACGATGTTACAGTAACCGTTTCTGCCTGGTCTGATACAGCAAACAATGCAAATGATGATCCCATAATTCGCTACGCAGATTTAGATAAATTCGATAACCAGGGATGGGGAATTGACAATCAGGATGAACAATGCAACCTAAGTAGTTCGGGGACCTGTGCCTCAGAGCACAGTGCTGACAACTTCAGCCGCTTTTGGGGGCCCTGGCATGATTTTGATACATTTTTAATCGAGTTTAGCGAAGAAGTCACCTTGACTGAGGCAGGCTTCGGCTGGTTGTTTGATGAAAATAATACGGAAATCTCCAGTGCAGCTATTTCTTCAGATTTGGCGAATAATCTGGATGGAAATACCTGGGACAATGTTATGGCCGACGCAGGTATGTTGTGGTCAGACTCATCAAGTGTAGATGCCGCAAGTTATGACGCTGGAATCAATGCTGGACAAACAGTCTCCCAATACTGGTTACTCGGCGCTTACAACTCTGTATTTAGTACAAACTTTGATAACAGCCTCGCCACTAATTACAACGATGGTGTTAAATTGAATTCGATAGGCTTCAATATAGTAGTTCCTACAAAAAAAGATATCCCAGAGCCATCAACTTTATTGCTGTATTTGTTTAGTTTAGTGATACTTACTAAGCACAGGATTAAGGACTGATGTCTCCTGTTCTGATACTTATTTTTATCATCCAAATTAATGAGGAAAATTCAGAATTTGACTCAGATATTCCAATTTTAAAAACTCAATTCTACATAAACAATTTACTACAAACTGACTGCGAAAATATCAGGCGATTTAAACCGTTCAATATTCTTGTCTAGCTATCCTAAGCATTAATGTCATGAATTTTGTCAGGTCATAGTGTTAAGTTTCAGTCTAATAGACTATACATCTCCTACAATTCTGTATTTTTCCCACAAAATTAAAAAATGTCCTGTTCATTTAGTCACCAAATAAATACAATATTGTTATAGTTTGTCTGATTTTTTTACACATTTTATTAACAACATAACGAAAGAGATACTAACTCGTTGTTTTTTATAAACATTAATTTCTGGCAGACAAATTGCTTGGTTAAATAAAATACAGCGTTGGCCTTCATCCAATGGATGAAGAAACAATATATAGGAACTGAGATGCCGTTTTTAAAAAGACATGTTCTAGCATTAGCATCGCTCGTTTTTACTGGCACTGCCTTAGCAGGTAGCCACACAGCTGATTTTTCTGGTGTTAGTGACCCAGGTGGAACAGGCGCAAGCTTCAATTATTCTGTTGATGGATTTAACATTACTGTGTCAGCATGGTCTGATACATATAACAACCTAAGTAATTCTGACACGGAAATCCAATCAGCTGATTTGGAAAAATATGGAAGTGGGTGGGGCATTAGGAATCAAGACGAAGGTGGCAGTTCACCGGGGCATAGCGCCGACAGTATTGGAAGCAATGGCTGGGTGGATTACGACATGTTCCTGCTCGAATTCAATACCGAAGTAACCCTGACTGGTGCAGATTTCAGCTGGCTATATAATAGTAGTAATAGTCAGATTTCAGCCGCTGCAATTGGTAGCAATGCCGCAGCAACTTTGAGTGGCAGTACCTGGGCTGATGTGCTTTCTGATGCCGGAACACTTTGGTCTGGCTCTTCAAACGTAGATTCTTCCACATACGAGGCGAGTGTCAGCGCTGGCCAGACAACATCTCAATTCTGGCTTATCGGTGCATACAACTCAGCGTTTGGAACGGTGAGTGGCGGTACTACAGGGGACGACGGTTTAAAATTGTCGTCAATCAGCTTCGATAAGCGTCCCTCTACAACAACAGAAATCTCGGAGCCACATTCTGCAATACTAGTTCTACTCGGACTGTCAGGATTAGCACTGCGGTCTCGTCGCAGAAAAAAGTAAATATATTCAAATCAAAAAAACGTGGTTCTGCCACGTTTTTTTTTGGTCTGAATATATGCCAGCTAAATTTGGCAAAGGACGATTTTTGTATCCAATTGGTATTAAGATTGATCCGATGTAACATAGAGGCATAGACAGTTGGGCGATGTTCCGCACCTTCACTTAAAGATGAGCTGATTTTAGTATGAGAAAGATTGCTACCCTACTATTGTGTTCACTGATTGCGCTGACAGTCTGGGCTGATTCAAGTCAGGATTACGAAGCTGCATTAACAGCGTATTCCGAAGAAAATTACGAAGAAGCTTACATTCACCTTAAAAACAGCCTGCAGGATGACCCCAATAATCTGGCAGCGAAAATCCTAATGGGCAAGTTACTGCTCAGGAATGGATATCTGGGAGAAGCAGAAGCAGAGCTTTTTGAAGCATTGCAAATGGGTGCGGATATCAACCTTGTACTCAAACCACTCGGTGACACTCTTCTGTTGCTAAGAAAATACGATGAATTACTAGCATTTGGTTTTGAAGGAAGACTAACCAGACAATCACGCTTCGAGCGCCATTTATTGCACGCCGCTGCAAAATTCAAACTGGATAATGTCACTGAGGCGCGTCAAGAATATCAATCTGCAATTTCGTTGTTCCCTGCCAATATTGAAGCCCTTAACAGTCTGGTTTCGCTGGAATTGGCGCAAGAAAATTTCGCCGCTGCTGAAAGTTTGATTAATCAGGCAATGAAGTTAGATAACAATAATCCCAGGCTTTGGCAATTAAAAGGTCGGTTATTACGTGAACAGGATAATATCTCAGAATCACAAAGTGCAATGGAATATGCTTCCGAATTAGCCCCTGATGATCCACTTATTCTCAGAAGCCTCGCTGATATATATATTAACACCAAGAATTATGATGCGGCCGCCAGACTAGTTTCAACAATTCTTGATCAAACGCCAGACGATCCTATGGCATTACTTCTAAATAGCTGGTTGAAGACTGAACAAAATAATAGTGCTGATGCGTCTCAGGAACTTGAAAAACTAAGTGCAACTCTCTCTACTCTTGACGAAGGTGCCCTGTCAAAAGAGCCAATGCTACTCTATATCAGTGCATTGTCCGCATTTGCACAAAACAAACTTGAACAAGCCCGTAGTCTTTTGGAGCAGTATTTAGCTAAGCAACCAGGTCATATGGTGGCGTCGTTAATGCTAGCCAGAACGTACTTAAAGTTGGGTAAGCCCAAAATGGCTGCAGATGCGCTTGAGCCACATGCAAAAAATATCGCTGGCAATCTCGATGCCGCTATTATGCTAAGCGAATTATACCTGAGACAAAATAAAGCATTTAAAGCCCTGGAAATTCATGCCATGTTGGAAAGGGCTTATCCAGGCAACAAGTTGGTCGACTTGCTCGACATTAAAATAATGGCAGCACGAGGCAAATTTCAAGAGGCAATTAATGCAATTGATAAATCTAAATACAAAAGCTCGGATATCGCCTTTATCCTGACCAAAAGTTTGCTCTTGCTGGAGATCGGTAAAATTGACGAGGCCGACTATGTAGCAGACAAATTATTGGAAATCGCGCCGGACAATCCTGATCTGATTAACTTTAAGGCGGCAGTATTAATCAGAAAACGACAATGGGATGCTGCCCTTGTGCTGGTTGAACAGACACTGAAAATAAATCCATCTCATTTTTCAGCACGTTACAATCGCGCTTCCATTTTTGTCGCTAACGGACAATTCCAACAGGCAGATGATTTACTGGCTGATCTAATTGAACAACAACCAGACAATGTTTCTGCACTAGTACTACATGCGAGAAGCCAGGCGAATACAGGACAGTATGATGAAGCCATAGAAAACCTCGAGCGGGCCTTGGAACTGGACATTGATAATTTACAGGCATTCCAGATTCTGGCCGACATTTATGCAGCACGCAACGAATTTGACCGCGCACTACGACAGCTCAATAACCTTATTAAACATGACGACGTTAAACCTAGGTATCTGTTACAAAAAACAGTGTTGTACCTTCGTAAAAAAGATTTGGTGAATGCTGAACGGCAATACAGAAATATTGAAGAAATTGCCGCAGAAGATCCTTACGTAATGCGAAACCTGGCGAAAATCAGATTGGATGCTGGCGATCTAAGTGGTGCTTTGGACAATATTAAACAAGCTGAAAAACTTGCCCCAAATGATTTACCTGTTGGGCTGGATTATATCTGGACCAATATCGCAAACAAAGATTATGCAGCAGCATCAATAAAGCTTAAGTTTTTAAAGTCGCGTTTTGCAGGAAATACACGTTTGATAATCGCAGAGGGCGATTTACAAAATGCCAAAGGCGAAACAGCGGGAGCGGCACAATCTTATCTGGCGGCAGTTGAAAAAGTGCCTGGCAACCGAATTGCTCTTGCCAAATTCTATCAATTAACCGTGGAAAACAAAGCAACTGAATTATTCGAGCAATCAATCCCTCCTTTGGTTGAAAAATATCCTGACAATTATTTTCAACGTAACCTGTTGGCAGACTTTTATTTAAATCATGGCAAGCAGGAGCTCGCGCGTGAACAATACGAAAAGCTTCTTCAAACTCAGAACTTCCCGAATCGGGCTTTTGTGTTGAATAATCTGGCTAACATATACCTGAAAACAGATTTAGGTAAGGCACAAACCTATATTACCGAGGCCATGCAACTAGCAGGAAATAGCCCAGCTATTGTGGACACCTATGGATGGATTAAAGCGCTTCTGGGCAACTACAAAGATGCGTTGGATATCTTACGGCGCGCCTATGCAATGAATTCGCGCGATCCCGCCATTCAATATCATTTAGCATACACCCTTATAAAATTAGGCCGCAGTTCAGAGGCTAAAAATGAGCTTCTGGCAGCGTTGGATTCGACAATTGATTTCAGTGAGCGTAAAGACGCTGAGGCATTGCTGAACTCAATTTAATTGGCGGCCAAACTGATATAAAAAAGGCGCCAAATCTGGCGCCATTTTGTTACTCAAATCGTTAACTCTAGGTGATGATCAAACCAGCCTCATCAGCATCAATGCGAATAGTGTTTTGCGAATCTGAAACCCCTGCGAGTATTCGTTGTGCCAGCGGGTTTTCGATTTCAGTTTGAATAGCACGCTTGAGTGGTCTTGCACCGAATACCGGATCAAACCCAGCTTCAGCTAACTTATCAAGCGCAGCATGTGACAATTCCAACTTGTAGCCCATTTCATTTAGACGCTGACGAAGGGACAATAGTTGGATTTTCGCAATCGACGCAATTTCTTCCTTACCCAAAGGATGAAAAACAACTGTATCGTCTATCCGATTTATGAATTCTGGACGGAACTGTTGCGCAACCACATTCATAACCATGGATTTCATCTCGTTATACTGGCTTTCAAGATATTTATCCTGAATGATGTCGGACCCCAGGTTAGACGTCATAATTACAACCGAATTCTTAAAGTCAACAGTACGCCCCTGACCGTCAGTTAATCGACCATCATCTAGCACCTGAAGCAAAATGTTGAATACGTCAGGATGAGCTTTTTCTATTTCATCTAACAAAATGACTGAATAAGGTTTACGCCTTATAGCTTCAGTCAAATATCCCCCTTCTTCATATCCCACATAACCAGGTGGTGCCCCTACTAAGCGAGCAACCGAGTGTTTTTCCATAAACTCAGACATATCTATTCGCACCATAGCCTGCTCAGAGTCAAACAAAAAGCCTGCCAGTGCCTTACATAATTCTGTTTTACCCACGCCAGTAGGACCAAGGAATAAAAACGAGCCGATTGGTCGCTCTGGGTCAGAAAGACCTGCTCGGGAACGCCGAATGGCGTTAGACACAGCGGTTACCGCCTCTGATTGCCCTATCACACGTTTGTGAAGTGACTCTTCCATTCGCAGCAGCTTATCTTTTTCGCCTTCGAGCATTTTGGATACTGGAATGCCTGTCCAACGAGACAAGACATCCGCAATTTCATTTTCAGTAACTTTATTTTTGAGTAGCTGGGTTTCCAGCGTTTCACTTTCTGTTGCCAATTCAAGTCGCTGTTCCAGCTCAGGGATCCTGCCATACTGCAATTCAGACATGCGGCTTAAATCTGATGCTCGTCTGGCAATCTCCATGTCCAATTTGGCCTGTTCCAACTCAGACTTAATGTTCTGCGTTCCCTGCATAGCGCTTTTCTCAGCCAGCCAGATTTTCTCAAAATCAGCGTATTTAAGCTCAGCAGTTTCTCGCTCAATCTCAATGGCTTCCAAACGTTTGGTACTGGCTTCATCCTTTTCCTTAGCTAAGGCCTGCTCTTCTAGTTTGAGCTGAATAATACGACGCTCTAGCCTGTCCATGTCTTCCGGCTTAGAATCCATCTGCAAACGTATGCTGGAAGCCGCTTCATCGATCAGATCGATGGCTTTATCTGGTAACTGTCTGTCACTGATATAACGGTGTGATAAAGAGGCTGCTGCGACAATTGCCGGGTCGGTAATATCCACGGAATGGTGCAATTCGTAGCGTTCTTTCAGCCCTCTTAAGATAGCTATAGTATCTTCCACACTAGGCTGGTCAACCTGGACTTTTTGGAAACGCCTTTCCAGTGCTGCGTCCTTTTCTATATATTGACGGTATTCATCTAACGTCGTGGCACCGACACAGTGCAGCTCGCCTCTTGCCAGGGCTGGTTTCAGCATATTACCTGCATCCATCGCTCCTTCGCCTTTGCCGGCTCCCACCATAGTGTGTAATTCATCGATAAAGAGTATTACTCTGCCCTCTTCCTTAGACAATTCGTTAAGCACCGCTTTTAGACGCTCTTCAAACTCTCCACGGTATTTCGCACCAGCAACTAAAGACCCCATATCCAAAGCAAGAACCCGTTTATTCTTCAAGCCTTCGGGCACTTCTGAATTAATGATACGCTGCGCCAAGCCTTCAACAATTGCAGTTTTACCAACGCCAGGTTCGCCAATTAATACTGGATTATTCTTGGTCCTGCGCTGCAATACCTGAATAGTTCGTCTGATTTCGTCATCCCGCCCAATAACAGGATCGAGTTTGCCTTGTTCGGCTCGCTCGGTCAGATCTGTGGTAAATTTTTCCAGTGCCTGCCTGACATCTTCCGCATTTGGATCTGTGACTTTTTGACCTCCGCGCATTTTTTCAATTGCTTGTTCAACATTTTGCTCAGTCACACCATTTTGTTTGAGAATTTCACCTAACTTCCCTTTGTCATTGAGGGCAGACAGTACAAAAATCTCCGACGTGATGTAATCATCCTTACGCTTTTGTGCAATTTTGTCGCTCAGGTTTAACAGTACAACAGTATCTTTGCCGAGCTGAACGTCACCACCTATACCATCTACTCGTGGTAACCGTTCAATGGCTTCCGCCAGAGATGAACGCAGCCCATTAACATTCACGTTGGCGGCATCCAAAAGTGGTCGCACAGAACCTCCCTCCTGATTAAGCAACGAAGTCATGAGGTGAACGGGCTCAATGTACTGATGGTCTCTTCCCAAAGCGATTGATTGCGCATCAGAAATAGCCATTTGAAACTTGCTGGTAAATCTATCTAGACGCATAACAACTCTCTTATAAAATCATAATGTTTTAATTTATGGGTACAGGTAGCAACGTATTCAAGTATCGAAGAAAGTACACTTAACCAATCGTTGAGCCAGATCAATGTCTTAAAGCATAGCCAACTTTCTGATAGTTAAGATGTTAATGCTATACCGGTAAACATTCTGCCCGTGATACCTTTTCCATGGTGTGTCGAGTATCGGTGAGAGAAAAAACGCTCAGGTTGTGAATAGGTGCAGCTAGGGTCAACATAAATGCTCTGAACACCGGCTCTTTCAAGTTGATGCGCACAGAGAGATTTAATATCAGCCATATAACGTTTTGGGTTGGGTGAAGGTTTGAAACAGTCAGGTCGCTCACCAAATGCTCCTTTCACGTCTTCACCAACTTCAAAATGTGCTTTTCCGATGCAGGGTCCAATCCAGGCGACGACCTTTTCCGCTGAACAAGGGATCTTATTAATGCTGTTTTGTATAACGCCTTCTGACAACCCTCGCCATCCTGCATGAATAGCAGCTACAAATTCAACTGCAGGACTGGCCAACAAAACAGGTACACAATCTGCTGTCATCACACCACAAACCAAGCCAGATTCGGTGGTAAATGCGGCGTCAGCGACCAAACATTGCTCGGTTGTTCCTTGGACTTCAATACAATGAGAGCCATGCACCTGATTCAACCAGATAGTTGATTCTGCAAGAGGTAATAAGGCTCGGTTGTCGTTCACCAACTGAATATCGTCTCCCACGTGGGCCCCCAAATTCAATGAGTCATAAGGGGTTGGGCTAAACCCACCAGTGCGTGTGGTGGAAAAAGCAGAGACAATATTTTTTAATGGCCAGTCAGGTACTATTAGCTCCAACATAATACTGCCAATTATTCGGGTTTCCCGTGGATTTTAGTATCTTCTTTGAGCACGCTTAACAGGGCTTGAATATCCTCCGGCAGCTCTGCCTGCCAACTCATCCATTCTCCGGTTATCGGATGACTCAATTCCAGTTGAGCTGCATGCAAAGCTTGTCGTTTAAACCCTCGCAACATATCGATCATGGGTTGTTCAGAGGATTTAGGCAATATTGGGCGTCCAGCATATAGTTGATCTCCCACCAAGGGATAGCGCAAATGAGCCATGTGAACGCGAATTTGATGGGTTCTGCCTGTTTCGAGTTTCAGGCGCACATGAGTATGAGCACGAAACTTCTCTTTCACCCGATAATGAGTTACTGCGGGTTTACCTGATTCCCTCACTGCCATACTTGTTCGTTTAGTGGGATGTCGGCCGATTGGAGCGTCCACCAAACCACCAGCAACCATAGTGCCGATAACTACGGCTTCATACTCCCGGCTAATTTCGCGAGCTTGCAGTTGCTCCACCAGGTGCGTCTGAGCCGGTATGGTTTTCGCTACAACCATAAGCCCAGAAGTATCTTTGTCAAGACGATGTACAATTCCGGCTCGCGGCACTGTGGCAATGTCAGGTACATGATTTAACAGCGCGTTCAGTACAGTTCCATCGCTGTTACCGGCACCTGGATGCACTACCAGATTAATAGGCTTATTAATTACCAGAATATCATCGTCTTCATAAACAATATTCAGATCGATATCTTGTGCAACATGTTGTTCCTGCGCTTCAACACTTGCTTCAATTTCGATATTTTCATTGCCAAGCAATTTTTCTCGCGGTTTGTTCACTATTTTGCCGTCAATTTGAACTTGATCAGCTAAAATCCAGTCTTTTATCCGGGAACGGGAATAATCAGGGAACATTTCGGCTAAAGCCTGATCTAATCGTTTACCAAACAAATATTCAGGCACTATTGCCTGAAGCTGGATTTTCTCGAAAGCGTTTGACATGTGTCAGAGAGTCCTACTGGTGTGAATGCAAATTGAGTATAACCTGTAATAAATGTTTCTCATCATTGCCTTCAACATTGAATTTTGAGTGCATCACCCGGGTCACTGAGGTAGAATGCGTTGCGTTTTTTGATTCAGTTTTGATGCTATTCTATCGCATTATTCAAGCGTGCTGAATCTAGTTAGTAAATAAGAGCAATATGATAATTAAAAAATCTGTAAAAAATTGGGTGTTTGTTGTAGCGGCGGTGCTGCTTGGTGGTTGTTCCAGTTCACCGGACGATGAAGAAATTGTGTTAGCGAATCGTGGCGCACAAGCACTATACGAAGATGCTAAAACGAGCATGGAAATCGGCAACTTTAATGGTGCTGCTACCATTTTAAGTGCGCTGGACTCACGCTACCCATTTGGACCATTGTCTCATCAGGTCCAGTTGGATCTCATTTATTCCTATTATAAAACGGGCAAACCTGACCAAACGCTTGCCACCATCGATCGTTTTATTCGTCTGAATCCAAACCATTCAGATGTAGACTACGCAATTTACATGCGCGGCCTGACAAACATGGATTCCGATAGTAATTTGTTTCAGGAACTTGCAGGTATAGACCGTTCTGACCGAGACCCGTCTAAATCAAGAGAAGCATTTTCTGACTTTAGACGTCTGCTGGAAAAATACCCAAACAGTAAATATGCTGCTGATGCTAGAAAACGAATGGTTTACATTAAAAACCGACTGGCCAAATATGAAATTGCCGTAGCCAGATTTTATATGCGTCGTCAGGCATTTGTCGCTGCAGCAAATCGTGGCCGATATGTTCTTGAATATTATCCAGACTCTTCTCAGATTCAGGCTGCACTTGAAATCATGGTTGAATGCTATGACCAGTTAGAACTGGACGATTTAAAGAACAACGCCTTGAAAACTCTGAAGTTAAATTATCCTGACAGCAACTATGCAAGTTAATCTCAGGTAATTCAGACATTAAAAAACGCGCTTATAGCGCGTTTTTTATTCTTGCCAATTATTTAAAAAATAGATGACTGAAGGGGTTCAACAATCTGGCGACACCCGATGTAAAATGTAAAGGCTGGTCGACTATTGTGAAAACCAGACAACCTTCGTCTGCTTCTGAATAAGGCGTATGTTTATTGCTACCGTCCATTGTAATAAAATCACCAGAGTCGTAATTAGCAATCCCATCACTGAACTCACCATCGACGACTAAGGTCAATTCATTACCACGATGAGTATGCTCAGGCACTTTTCCGCCTTTTTCCATATATATAAAATTCGCTTTGCCAATAGGACCAAGATCTACCGGTGCCTGCCAAAGTTTTCCAAGCAAATGAGACCAATTACCCGTTTTGCTCACATAACGTCTAAGTGGTCTGGGTAAACTAAAAGATCGCCCGTCCAGCTCTATTTCAGCTTTGACAGGTTCACTGATTATTCGCTCTGCTGCTGGCAGTTGCGTAATACCTGCAAGCATGGAAGAAAAATCTGGGCTATCGTCTTCGCCTTTAAACGCAAGTTCACTAGCTTGCTCCTGCATAGCAGCAACTTGCATTTGGCATTGTGTACACATGTCCACGTGGGCAGAAATGACTAATGCCATCGCTGGGGCACTGTTTCCTTCAACAAAGTCGTGCAGCTGTTGTTGAGTAGGATGTAAGCTAATCATGGTCTTTCAACATCTCTTTTAAACGTTGGAGGGCAAGCCTGGTTCGAGACTTGACGGTTCCCAACGGTATTTCCAATTCGTCAGCAACTTCCTGTTGTGACTTTCCTTCTACATAAATTGCCTCTATTACAACGCGTTGCTTTTGAGGCAATTCATCAAACAGGTTACCGACCTGTTCAAGTGTAATTTGTTCATCTAACGATACTTCATTGGCATCTGCTGTCTGTTCACACAAAACAGGCCAAAGGTCGTCAGAACAAATATCTTCCTTCCGATTTTGCTGTTTGCGCAGCATATCGAATCGAATATTTCGTGCGATAGTAAAAATCCAGGTGGAGGGGGACCCTTTCTCTGCGTTGAAGAGGTGCGCTTTTTGCCACACGTTTGACATAGTGTCTTGCACTAATTCCATTGCCAAAGCTTCGTTCCCGATCTGTTTCAACGCATACGAGCGAAGTCTCGGTGCAAAAAATCCAAACACCTTCGCGAATGAAATTTTACACCTCGCTTCTGCTACAAGCGCCAAGTAGGAAGACATTTCTTCAGCACAGTCTTTAGGTTTAATCGCTTGATTTTGCTTGGTTTCCAAAGGAATTCCGACTAGCATTTCCATCACCTGAATATTAACACTAACATTACTACGCAGGGTTTAGAAAAAAGGATCACTCCACTAATTGTGCCAGATAATTAAATGCTTTGCTGTAATCTTTATGTTGTAGGAATTGTTGTTTCTGTTCTGCGTTAACAGGGAGTAATTCAAGCCATCGATATATCACCCAAACCGGGTTATCGAATTCAGGTTTTTGATATAGCGTTCTGACTTCCGGATATTTATCAAAAATTTCCTTTAGTCTTTCATCCATGGGCGTGATAGTTGATTTATCTTGCCTGACCGACCAGTTTTCGAGCCATTCACACTGTCCTATTCTAAGGTCATCCTTTTCGGTTTCTATTGAATGTATCTTTACGCACCTGTGGCCTTGTACTGTGATGCCAAGCAAACCATCATCAAGTAAGTCAAAATCTTCCACAGTCACATAGGTACCGACAGGATATATATGCTGATTTGTTTCTTTGTCGCCTAGCGAATTAAGCATACATATTATGAATCCTTGTTCGTCGCTACAGGCTTCTTTCACCATTCTCACATATCGCGGCTCAAATATTCTCAAGGACAAACGCCCTCCGGGTAATATGTGCGCCGATAATGGAAACAAAGGTAATGTAAATAACGACTCTTTCAAAATATTCTCGTTTTAGCTTAGGTCACTAGGCATTACGGGCCGTGCCCAATTTTAGATCTAAAAGAGCAGTTTAATTTCAAAAAAATAAACTTGATCTCAATGGGGGTATTGCAGGTACTTGATATCAAACCAATTCAATTAGCACATTATGAATGTCATAGACCGCTTTACTGATTTTTACCAAAACGTGAATAATGAGTCCCTGAAACAACTGGGGCATATATACGCTGAGCAGATTTTGTTTGTCGATCCCGTTGCTGAGCACCAAGGATTGGCTGCGCTCGATACCTATTTCAAAAATCTGATGGAAAACACCACAAGTTGTCGCTGTGACATTCAGAATATTGTCACACAAAAAGACAAGCACATGGTTACCTGGGAAATGAATTTTACGCATCCAAGGTTAAACTCAGGACGTAATGTACGAGTCGAAGGGGTAACTGAACTGCGAACTTCAGAAGACAGAATTGTATATCACAGAGACTACTATGACATGGGACAAATGATTTACGAGCAGGTTCCTTTGCTTAAAAACGTGGTGAATAGTTTAAAGCGGAGACTGGCCCAATGACCAGTATATTGATTACTGGCGCAACGTCCGGTATTGGTCTTGCTCTGGCAAAGTTAGCTGCGGATAAAGGCTACGGCGTCATTGCCTGCGGCAGAAATCGAGCAGTTCTGAATGAACTCGAAAAACACCAAAATATTGAAATATTACAATTCGACATTACTGACGAAACTGCCACGCAGGAGGCCCTGGCTAATCTGTCTCCAGATATATCAGTGCTGAATGCAGGTGTGTGTGAATACGTTGATATCAATCAGATTGAGCCAAAAATGTTCGAGCGGGTTTTCGCAGCCAATTTTTTCGGTGTCGTCAATTCAGTGGCAGCGTTAGTTCCCAACTTAAAACCAGGCAGCCAATTGGTGCTGGTGGATAGTTTGGCAAGATTGTTACCTTTTACTCGCAGTCAGGCGTACGGTGCCAGCAAAGCTGCCTTACATTACTTTTGTAAAAGCCTGGAAGTAGATCTGTCGACAAAGCAGATTTTAGTCCAAAGTGTTTCACCAGGATTTGTAGAAACGCCCCTGACAAATAAAAATGACTTTGATATGCCAATGCGCATTCCCGTGGAAGATGCTGTAAAGGACATGTTAGACGGTATAGAAAAACGTTCCAAAAGTATTTACTTCCCGACTCTATTCAGCTTAATTCTGCGGAGCCTTTCCCACTTACCTAACCGTGTAAAAGTCGCTTTGAGTCAACGGATGAAAAGCAGTATCAATAACCAGGAATCGATCTAAATGAGTAGAAAAATAGCCATAATCGGTAGTGGAATATCAGGGCTAACCTGCGCTCACCTATTGCATAAAAACAACAATATCAGTCTATTTGAAGCTAATGACTATATTGGTGGACATACTGCGACTAAGGAAGTTGAGTTGGATGGTGAAACCTACTCTATTGATACAGGATTTATTGTTTTTAATGACTGGACTTACCCAAACTTTATCAAACTAATGAATAAACTTGGTGTGGTCAGCCAACCCACTGAGATGAGTTTCAGCGTTAAAAACCTCGCGCAAAACCTGGAATATAATGGCAACAATTTGAATAGTTTGTTTGCCCAACGAAGAAATATTTTCCGCCCCAGGTTTCACCGAATAGTTAAAGACATTTTACGCTTTAACAAATTATGTAAGGCGCTGTATGCAGACAAAAATACCGAACAAATCGGTGACGATACGTTAGGCACCTTTCTGGATAAGCACGATTTTTCAGAAGAGTTTAACGAAAACTATATTCTGCCCATGTGCGCTGCAATCTGGTCGAGTAGCCTGGAGGATATCAAAGCTTTCCCACTGGCATTCTTTTTACAGTTTTTTAATAACCATGGTTTGTTGAATGTGACAGATCGACCACAGTGGCGCACGATAGTGGGAGGATCAAAACAATATATTGCACCTTTGATAAAAGGGTTTGAGGAAAATATCGAACTCAACATGCCAGTTTCCGCTGTCTCACCCGTCAATGGGGCTTATAAGGTCAAATTTGCCCACGGAGAGGAACGCACTTTCGATGAAGTGATTTTTGCCTGTCACAGTGATCAGGCGTTATCCATGCTCGAACAAGCCAGCGATGCTCAGCAAGATGTCTTGTCCGCAATACCTTACGCGAATAATGAAGTGGTATTACACACTGATACATCAATATTACCCAAACGAAAACTAGCCTGGGCAAGTTGGAATTACTTGTTGAAGGGATACAAAGACGAAAACCTGGCTCCTACATCTTTGACCTACAATATGAACATTCTGCAATGTATTTCATCAAAACACACCTTCTGCGTGACCTTAAACAATACTGCAGACATAGCGCCAGAGAAAATTCTGCGAACCTTCAATTACAGTCATCCACAATTCAGCCAGCAAACCATAGATGCGCAAAAAAGGCGTCCAGAAATATGTGGTGTAAACGGCCTGCACTTTTGCGGAGCCTACTGGTACAACGGATTTCATGAAGATGGCGTCAGAAGTGCCTTAGATGTGTGTGCTCGATTCGGGGAGAATCTCTGATGGAAAGTGCTATTTACAAGGGTAAGGTGTTCCACGCTCGACACGTCCCCAAAAAACACCATTTTAATTATCGCATTTTTCTGTTCTGGCTGGATTTGGATGAGTTGTCGCAAATCGAACAGGAAGTCAGTGGTTTTTCGCTACGTAAATTTGCTCCGGCACAGTTCAAAAGAAAGGATTATTTAGGAGCAGAGCATGAGCCTCTTAAAAAAAGTGTCCTTGAGCGCATGTCGGAATTAGCTGGAAAAACATTAGACGGTAAGGTGTTTCTGCTCGGACAAGTTCGGGTATTTGGTCTGTATTTCAGCCCGGTTAATTTCTATTACTTACGTGATGACAGCGGTTTTTATAGTCATGTACTGGCAGAAGTAAGCAATACGCCCTGGAACGACAAACATCATTACCTGGTGGACCTTCGCGAACAAAAAGATGATCAAAAAGCCTTTCATGTGTCTCCGTTCAATCCGATGGATATGCAGTACCAATGGAAGATTTTGCAACCTAATCAAAAGCTTGCGCTGAATTTGAGCTGTAAAAAGGAAACCCGTCATTTCGACGCAAATTTACAATTAATTCGTCAAGAACTGAACTCAAAAAGCTTATTCAACGTAATGTTAAGTATTCCGAGTATGACGTTGAAAACCGTTTTTGGGATTTACTGGCAGGCACTGAAATTATTTGTCAAAGGTATACCCGTATATTCGCACCCAGATAGTAAAGGTAAGGAAAAACAATGTTAAATGCTGAACAAACGATGACTTCTTCTGATTCACTTTCCTGGTTGGACAAGATTTCGCGCACCATTTTACACAAGGTATTCTCGACCTTACCAGAAGGCCACATGATCATTAAAGAGCATGGTGTGCTGGTTGATAGTTTTGGAGATAATGACTCGGATCTGCACGCGGAAATAAATTTCCTGGATTTACGTGCTTATCGTCAACTTTTGTTTGGAGGAAGTGTTGCCTCAGGGGAGACCTACACGGACAACATGTGGGAGACACCTAACCTCACAAACGTGATAAGAATTTTTGCCCGAAACTTGCCGATGCTGGATAGTTGGGAAGCCAAAATGAGGTGGCTAAGTACCCCACTCCGGCAGCTTAGCCATCTGCGAAACAGAAACTCCAAGCAGCAGGCAAAGAAAAACATTTCAGCTCATTACGACTTGGGTAACAAGCTGTATACGCGCTTTCTTGATGACAGCATGATGTATTCTGCGGCAATTTATCCAGACGAGTCCACCGATCTTGTCAGTGCACAACAATATAAGCTCAGGGCCATTTGTGAAAAATTGCAGTTGAATGAACAAGACCACCTTCTTGAAATAGGTACAGGTTGGGGTGGTTTGGCAATCTTTGCAGCTAAAAACTATGGTTGCCGAGTCACAACTACCACGATTTCAGATGAACAACATGCTTATGCTGCTGAATGGATCGAACGGGAAGGTCTCGGTGAGAAAATCACCCTGCTGAAAAAGGATTACCGCTTGCTCGAAGGGCAGTATGATAAATTGGTTTCCATTGAAATGATTGAAGCGGTAGGAAAATCCTACTTGCCTAATTTCTTTGATAAATGTGCGAATCTACTCAGACGTGATGGTTTAATGCTGCTCCAGTCTATCACCATAGATGACAGGCGTTTCGATAGCTACAGCAAGGACGTGGACTTTATCCAGAAACATATTTTTCCTGGTGGATTCCTGCCTTCTCAGATGGAAATCAACAAACACCTCAAAAAATATACCGATCTGATGATCCGGGATTTACATGACATTGGTATCGATTATGCGCGAACGCTGCAAGATTGGCATAAATCACTGATGGAAAGCAAAGATGCCTTGATGAAAGACGGCTATGACGACAGATTTATGCGTATGTGGCGGTATTACTTCAGTTACTGTGAAGGAGGCTTTCTGGAACGCACTATCAGTACGGTTCAACTTGTGATGAGCAAACCTGGATTTTCCGGCGCTCTGGTCAGGTAATCAGTCATGCTTAAGCGTACTTTATTTTTCTTTCTGCTGTATTTTCCGGGAGTCGTTATGGCAAGTCCTGTTCAGGATATGCAAAAAATAGGTGAAGCAAAACTGGAATTTTTGTTCTGGGATATATACAACTCATCGCTGTATTCTCCTTCTGGTGTATTCGCTAAAGACGAATACCCTATCGCGCTGAATATACAATATCTACGTGACATTGAAGCTCAGGATCTGGTGGATAAAACCGCTGAAGAATGGGAGAAACTTGGTTTTACACAAGAGCAGATATCTCCCTGGTTGGAAAAAATAGCAACAATTTGGCCCGATATAGAAAAGGGTGACGAATTGCTACTTATTGTCGAAGCAGATAAGCGCAGTCGCTTTTATCACAATCAGACGCTCATAGGTGATATGCAGGATGAGACATTTGGCCCTAGCTTTCTCGCAATTTGGCTTGATGAAAACTGCAGCTTTCCAAAGCTACGTAAAAAACTCATTGGAAAAGGTTCATGAGAATCACAATATTCGCACTGATATTTTTGCTGACGGCATGTTCTGCAACTCTGGATGACTACGCAGACACCGGACCCAAATTTGATTTACAAACTTACTTTACCGGTGATGTGACTGCATGGGGAATTGTTCAGGATTATTCCACAAAACTCACCAGACGATTTTGCGTCGATATTATAGGAACCTGGGAAGGCAATACTGGCCGATTGCACGAAACATTTTACTACAATGACGGAGAAGAGCAGATACGAATCTGGGATCTTGAAATTGCCGCCGATGGCAGCGTCACCGGAACGGCCGGTGATGTGATCGGAGTCGCCTCAGGGGGCGCGTCCGGGACAAGCTACAACTGGCAATATACACTGCAGGTTCCCATTGGCGAAAGCACTTACGAGTTTGCTATTGATGATTGGATGTACATGATGGATGAACATCGCATGATGAATCGATCTTATATGTCTAAACTGGGAATTAATGTGGCGGAAATTTCAATTTTCTTTGATAAAACCCCACCTGTCAGAAAGTGTAGTGGTTGAAATCACTGACCTCATGTTTAAATAATTGTTGCACCTTAGACCGAGATAAAACACCTTGCCAGGTAAATTTTGTATCCAGCATTAAAGTGCGGTATTGTCATAAAGTAAAAGAGTAAACGTAAGGGATTACACAATGTTGCTGGAACAAATATTTTTGATTTCTGGTGCCGGAATCTTCGGCATTCTAGGATTTTTACATCTGCTTTTGACATTTTTTACTGACAAATTTGATAGCTACGATCCAGAAGTCACGCAAAGAATGAAAGATGCGACTTTGGCACTAACCAAGCAGACCTCCATGTGGAGAGCCTGGGTGGGGTTCAATGCCAGCCATAGCCTGGGCGCTATTCTTGTCGCAGCATTTTACATCCCATTGACTTCTTTTCATTTTAATATCATCCAGCAATCTTTATGGTTCACACTTTTACCGGTGTTTATAGGAGTGAGCTACTTGTATCTGGCAAATAAATATTGGTTCAACCTGCCTTTTTGGGGGATATTTGTGGCCACACTATGTTTTGCTCTGAGCGTGTTAAAGCTCACAATCACCTGAGTAGTTCAGGCTATTTATCCGGCAAGGTGAATGGTTTTAAACTGAATCAGCAGGTCGAAAATCTGGTCTCTATGACTAGACACCGTATCTTCATCTAGTGGCTGCTGTAAAAACGAATTAAAACCAGGCAAATCTGCAGATTGTTCATCACTTAATTTTTTAAATCCCATGCTCCAATCGCCAAACATGCGTTCGTCAATTTTCCTGTTTACTACTTCCAGGCAGTAGGTATGTCTCGGGTCTTGCGTAATTTTTTTATAGAGGGCGGATACATTGTCGGATGGACCTTCCAGAACCTGTAAAAAGTTGCCTCCGTGATGTAACAAAATACCGCTTATTTTGTTTTCAATATTGCTTACTCTGCATTGGTTTAGCAACTCAGAAAGTTGATCGGGTTTCATCAGGTGTGTTGCTGTGCTCAAGTAAGCAATTTGTTGCATCGTTACTACTACTCTATGGACGATAGACTTTCACATTAGAGTATCCATGCTCGTGAAGCAACAAAGTTTGTAGGTTACTCATGACACCCTTTTCACAATACAGGTAGTATTCTTTTTCCTTATCCAATTCCGCAAACCTGCTGGCAAGTCTGAAAAATGGAATGTGCATAACTTGGGTTGAATCTAACTCTAACGGATTGTGCTCTTCTTCCTCCGGAGCGCGAATATCAATCACGACAGCCCCCTCTTTCAATTCATCGGTAGATTCTGCGGCGGCAACCTCTTTTTCAGTTTCTTCGGCAATACGTCGTATATCCAAAGTATCACTGCTCAAAACTACCCTATCGACTATCGATAAATCGAAATTGGCTTCTTCCAGTTCAATTTTTTCCATCACTGCTTTGACAGTGGGTTTTCGTGATATGACCCCGCAATATTCAGGCATGGTTTTGGCAAAATCTTCCGTGCCGATCTTCCTTGCGATATCAATAATCTCTGATTTATCCATGCAGATAAGTGGTCGCAGCACGAGTTTAGAAGTGACTTGATCTATCACATGAAGATTGGCCAGAGTCTGACTTGACACCTGCCCCATACTTTCCCCCGTTACCAAGGTATCAATCGCTAGATTATCTGCAACCTTGGAGGCGGCCCGGAACATCATCCTTTTTAACACTACCCCCATCTGACTGTTATCAACTTTCTCAAGGATCTCAGTCACAACCGGCTCAAAATCCACAGCGATAAATTTCACACGATGGGATGAGCTGTATTTCTTCCAAAGATAATAGCAGACCTGTTTGACACCAATTTCATGGTCTCGTCCACCAAGATTGAAGAAACAGAAGTGCGTGCGCGCGCCGCGTTTAATAGTCAGAAAGCTGGCGACACCCGAATCAAAACCGCCGGACATAAGTGATAAGACATCTTCCTGAGTGGGTAAAGGCATTCCACCCAAACAACGTATTTTCTGGTTGATCATAATGAGTTTGTCGTCTTCAACTTCAAACTGTATGGTTACATCAGGTTTTTTGAGCTTTACACCGCCAGTTTCGCACTGCTGATTCAAGCCTCCACCTACATATCTGGCAATATCTGTGGATGAATACTCGTGACTGCCTCTGCGCTTCACTCTGACACAAAATGTTTTGCCGGCAAGTTGGTCATGCCAGACAGCTTTAACCTGCTGGAAGATATCTTCGAGGTCGCTGAATTGGCTTTCATTCACTTTGTGAACCTGATCGATTCCAGGTATGGTCGACAGGATTTGAACCACTTCGTCGACCCTATCCTCTGAACCAGGATTCACGATAAGAATTAATTTATCCCACAAATTCCTGACCTGAACCGACAGCTCCTGTTGTTTAAAAACAGAACGGATATTGGTTTCTAACAGGCGGGTAAAACGCTTGCGCACCGATTTACTTTTAATCGTAATCTCGGGATGCAGCTTAATAATGAAGGTCATGTAACAGCCGGATGAAAAATTTGCGGCGAATTATAGCGCCAGCAATGCAGACTTTCAAAATTCCTTACGTCAGGCTTTTCCTACTCAACGACAGAGATAGGTTTGGAGAACATGGGTTTGCCCTGATTGATTGATATTTCAACTCGTCTGTTTCGGCTCCGATCTGCAGCATTGCTATTAGTGGATAGCGGAGCGTTAGATGCCCTTCCGACTACCTCCATTCTGCTTTGGTCAAATCCTGGTGCCCTAACCAGCTCTTCTGCAACTGCTACTGCGCGCTGTGCTGAAAGGTCCCAGTTAGAACGATAGAGTTCATTGGAAATTTGTTGACTGTCACTGTGACCTGAGACTTCAATTTCACCTGGCACGTCAGCCAGTAACTCGCCTATGGAACGCAGTATGGGCCTGAATTGTGGCTGCAGGAAAGCGGAACCGGCAGAAAATGATCCATTTTCTCTGATCCGTATGGTGATTTGCTGGCCAAGGGATTCCATTTCAATGGAACCGTCGAGGATCTGTTTTTGTAACTGCTGGGCTACCTTTTTCATTAATTCATTGGTTTCTTGCTGGCTTGCCTGAGTCGTGGATTGTGAAGAAGATTGATCAGTAGAGGTCTGCTGCGCCGAGCCTCCTCGTTGTTCACCACGCTGTTTCTGACGTCCACCGGCGGAATCTTCGTCACCAGCCTGAAACTCAAGCATTTGCTGAGTCATATCAATAGTCTGCTGCTGAATATTTTCAATAGGAGTAGGATCAGGACGGCCGGGGCGGAATTCCATGGCGATAACACTGGTTCCTTTGGGAATATCTTTTACTTCAATTTTATTCTGCACACCAAAAGCAAATTTCATTGAGCCTGCTATCTGTTTGAATTTGAGTACATCCATCTCGGAAAAGGCTAACAACAAAACGAAGAAGCACATTAACAGTGACATCAAATCAGCAAAGGTTCCCATCCAGGCGGGTAGTCCCTCCGGGGGACATTTGGGACACTCTAATTCAGCCATAATTACTCTTCTTCTGTGGGGGTACCACGTTTACTTGCTGCCAGATAGTTTTTCAGAATACCTTCTATAACTCTTGGGTTTTGACCATCGGCAATGCCGACAATTCCATCTAACACCAAACTTTGATTAAGTTTTTCTTCCACTGCCCGGTTACCGAGTTTCACGGCAACAGGCAGACAAATTACATTCGCGAAAAACGCACCATATAAGGTAGTCAATAAGGCAACAGCCATTGCCGGACCAATTGCCTTGGGATCATCCATATTGGACAACATGGCAACTAAGCCAATTAAGGTCCCGATCATGCCCATAGCGGGCGCCACATCGCCCATTCCTTTGTAGATGGTTGCACCAAACTCGTGACGTTCGGTTGTCATTGATATATCTTTTGCAAGGGTATCCCGGACCACTTCAACATCATGGCCATCCACCAGCATGTCTACGCCCTTTTGCATAAATTCGTTTTCTATTTCGGCTTCTTCCAGGGCAAGGAAACCGCCCTTACGTGCAGCATCAGCCATTTCAACTATTTTCTGGATAAGATCTTCAGGCGCCTCAATCTTGAACATAAAGGCTTTGGCCGCGATTTTACCTGCACCAAAAAATTGCCCCAAAGAAAATTGTGATAAGACAACAAAAAGCGTTCCGCCGAAAACAATAAGGATGGAAGGCACATTGATAAACATACTTATGTCGCCGCCCATGACCATAGCCATAACGACGAATCCTATGGCACCGAGCATACCTATAAGGGTTGCTAAATCCACCTTGCTCTCCCAATTAATGTTCTTGATTTGGTGTCCGAAACCAAATCAGACTCACCAGTAATTCTAAAGACCCTTTACCCAACTGAATGATTTCAGTCGCATAACTGCCTGAGTTAGTTCACCATTTTATCGACAGTATGGCTTATTTCTATAGATTTGTTTTACTCTGCTTTGGATACTATACCAAACAGTAATAATATATGATCAGCTCAGTGGGAATTGAAAGGTTTTTAGGCAAGGCAACTATTTGCAGATCTAGTGCCAGTGCCTGGCGCTAATTAAATCAAAAATAGCTAACACAGCGCAAAAGCCATTTAAACCCATCGTAGACGCGCGTCAGAAACACGATTTCTTTGTTGCACGATGTTTGAAAGACCACCAGTATTCCTGCATTCGTGCGCCGCTAACTCGTGGCACTGAGGCTGCGCTGAGTGATCATCTATTGTTATTGTTTTATATTTGTGGATATCCACAATTTTGGTTGCCACATCAGACATTTTTGTCACACAGAAAAGTGTTTGACCACATTTATCGCCTCATGTAATGTGCGCTCAGCCTATACCTATCCTGATCGATACGTATTACCGTCATCCCAGAAATCGCGCCAGAGAGAGACAATGAGCAGCAAAGAAGCCACGCCATTATCATTTGAACAATCAATGCAGGAATTAGAGTCCATCGTAAAGCAGATGGAACAAGGAGAATTACCGCTGGAGCAAGCCTTGCAGAAATTTGAGCGCGGCATCCTCCTTGCCAGGCAAAGTCAGCAGACACTGGAACAAGCTGAACAGAAGGTTCAGATTTTGATGAGCCAGAATGGACAACAGCAGCTAGGCGATTTTCATGAGGAAGACGATCCTCAACAATGAGCTTTCAAAACCGGCAAAATTACTGGCAGGACAGGGTTAATCTTCTGCTCAACAGCCAATTTGAAAAATTGGACAACCACTCTCAGGGCTTAAAAGAAGCGATGAATTACGCACTGCTGAACGGTGGGAAGCGCATGCGCCCCTTTTTGGTTTATGCGACAGGTGAATTGTTAGGTGTTCCTGAAACCGATCTGGATGCGCCCGCTCAAGCGATAGAATGTATTCATTCTTACTCCTTGGTGCACGATGATTTGCCGGCCATGGATGATGATGAACTGAGACGTGGAAAACCCACCTGCCATATTGCTTTTGACGAGGCGACGGCAATTTTAGCGGGTGATGCGTTGCAGACTATGGCATTTGATATTCTTGCTCAAAGCACCTTGTCTTCTGGGGCTGAATACAAACATATTGAGTTGGTGAAAATTCTGGCGCAAGCATCAGGATACTCGGGTATGTGCGGCGGGCAAGCAATGGATTTGTCCGCCACTGGCAAACAGATAACACAATCTGAGTTACAATTACTACACAGTAAGAAGACTGGTGCACTGATCAAAGCTTCAGTTGATATGGCCTGCTGCCTGGCAGAAAACCTGCCCCTTGAACATCGCGAAGCCTTGTCAATATTTGCTCTTCGAATTGGTCTGGCATTTCAGGTCCAGGACGATATTCTGGATGTAATTGGGGATTCTGACACCCTGGGGAAGCCTCAGGGATCGGACATGGAATTACAAAAAAGCACCTATCCTGCACTGCTGGGACTGGAGGGTGCAAAAGCATTTCTTGACGAACTACACAAACAAGCGCTTCAAGCTTTGAGCGCTTTGCCCTACAATACGCAGGTTCTGGAGTCATTCGCTGACTTCAATGTAAGACGAAACCATTAAGCAACACCAGCAATAACTTAAGAATTAGGCAACACATGACTCTGGATTTAGCAAATTACCCCGTATTGGCACTGGCAAACACCCCTGAAGGGTTAAGAGAATTGCCACAGGACAAACTCAGACAATGTGCAGATGAGTTGCGTCAATACCTGCTTGCTTCTGTGAGTCAAAGTAGTGGGCATTTTGCATCTGGGTTAGGCACAGTTGAATTGACTGTCGCCTTACACTACGTCTACAACACGCCTTATGATCGTGTTATCTGGGATGTTGGTCACCAGGCTTACCCTCACAAAATACTAACGGGTCGTCGTGACCGTATGCCAACCATCCGACAAAAAAATGGCCTCCACCCCTTCCCTTGGCCCGCTGAAAGCGACTATGACACTTTTGCCGTAGGCCATTCATCCACTTCTATCAGTGCGGCACTCGGCATGGCTGTCGCGGCGCACAAGGAAGGGGCAGGTCGAAAAGTAGTCGCAGTCATCGGTGATGGTGCAATGACCGCAGGAATGGCGTTTGAGGCACTCAATCATGGTGGGGATATGGACGAAGACATGGTTGTCGTGCTGAATGACAACGAAATGTCAATTTCTGAAAACGTTGGGGCGTTAAATAGTCACCTGGCCAGATTATTAACCGGCAGTTTTTTCAATTCTATTCGTGATGGCGGCAAAAAATTACTCAGCAACGTTCCCCCAATAAAGGAGTTTGCTAGTCGCGCCGAGGAACATATTAAAGGGATGGTCGTCCCCGGAACCATATTTGAAGAACTGGGATTCAATTATATCGGCCCAATAGATGGTCATGATGTGAATGGCGTAGTGGATACCCTGCGCAATATGCGTAACATCAAAGGTCCGCAAATATTGCATGTGGTCACTCGCAAAGGCAAAGGGTATGAGTCCGCCGAAAAAGATCCCATCAAATTTCACGCTGTACCCAAATTTAACCCCAAAGATGATGCATTACCCAAATCTGCACCAAGTGGACCCACATTTTCCAAGATATTTGGCGATTGGTTATGTGATATGGCAAAACAGGATCCAAAACTGATGGCGGTAACACCCGCTATGCGTGAAGGATCTGGGATGGTCAGATTCTCCCAGGAGCATCCTTCTCAATATTTTGATGTTGCCATTGCAGAGCAACATTCTGTTACGTTCGCCGCTGGGTTAGCGAAAGAAGGTCAAAACGCAGTTGTAGCGATATACTCTACCTTCCTACAGCGTGCATACGATCAATTAATACATGATGTGGCACTACAAAATCTGCCAGTCTTGTTTGCGGTTGACCGCGCAGGAATTGTTGGCGCGGATGGCCCAACCCATCAAGGTGCTTTTGATATTCCCTTTGCTCGCTGTATTCCTAACATGGTAATTATGGCGCCGTCAGATGAAAATGAATGCCGTCAGATGTTGTATACAGGTCATAAACTCAACAAGCCGGCAATTGTAAGATACCCAAGAGGTACCGGTTGTGGTGCTGAAATCAAGCAAGATATGCAATCCATGCAGATTGGCCAATCACGAACAATCAAGCAAGGGAGCGATATAGCTATTCTTAACTTTGGTACTTTGTTGCCCTATGCAATAGAGGCAGCTGAACAAATCAATGCCAGCGTAATTGACATGCGTTTCGTTAAGCCACTGGATACCGAAATAATTGATGAACTTGTAAAAAAACACACTTTATTGGTCACTCTCGAAGATGGTGCGATTGCCGGCGGCGCGGGCAGTGCTGTGGGAGAATATCTGATGGCACAGGGTCGCATGATCAGATTGCTTCAATTGGGATTGCCTGATGAATTTATTATGCAAGGTACCCAACAGGAAATGTATCAGGAGCTAGGGCTTGATGCAGCAGGAATACTTTCTGCGATTTCCAAAATCCAGTAAAAATACCAATATCTTTTGTTTTGAGCTGTTGAAATAACCTTTTCCGTAAGGTTATTTCCTCTGTTTTTTTGTTTAACACTGCCAATTTCCCTTCTATTGCCAACTAATTAAATCTCACTTGGTAAATTATTTTCCTTATACATTTCAAAAGCTTAAGGGTAATTATATTTTTTATATATTTTCTATATAAGTTTCACAGATGTTTTTTTAACCAGCCTGCTATTAATTTCTGAGCGACCTGCAGGCGAACCTGTCCCTATACCTTTGTTCTCTGCCAAGGTCGCATCAACAAAAAGATATTGTGTCGCAAATGCACAGTAACGTTTTTTAGAATGACGGAACAAGGATATGCAGATGAACCGACTAGCACTCGTAACCAAAACTAAACTTCTTATATGCACACTATTACTGACGGCAAGTTTCGCCGGTAATGCTGCCTTTATAAGCCTCGAAACTAACAATGCCAACGTCGAAGTAGGTGACAACATAAATGTCGACGTGTGGATTAGAGATTTGGGAGCCGAGTTTGTTTCTGCATTTGATCTGGACCTGTCCTTCGACAATACGCTGGTGCAATATACAAATACGATGTTTGGCCCTTTTCTGGGCAATAACGTTGATTCCGTTCAAGGTGTGATTGCCGGTGGCAGTTCAATAAATATCGCTGAACTTTCTTTTTTGTTTGACGCTGAACTTGATGATTTACAACGAGACCCGGTGAACAGGATAGATTTTGTCCTGGCCTCAATTCAATTCTCGGCAGAGCAAGTGGGGGTAGCTGGTTTTAACATCAGTTTTGACCCTTTCTTCGGTGGTATTTTTGGTGAATTGGCGGATCCTGTTACCTTTACCCTTCCGCAAAATCCATTGTTAGTCAATATCACGCAATCCACTACACCTGTACCAGAGCCTAATTTATTTGGCCTTATCTGCAGCTTAATCTGCGTTATTACTTTATCCAGACAACAAGCAAGGAGCGCTTAACATGAAATCCAAATTACTGTGGGCCGCCACTTGGCTGGCCCTATCCCTGTTCTCAACCAATGCATTGGCAGTCAAATGTGATGTGGATGATGATGGTGATATCGATCTGGTTGATATTAATCTGATTTTTGCAGACAGAGGGGAAGCCGCAACTGGCCCGGATGACCCCAGAGATGTTGACAACAATGGTTTCGTATCGGTCCGTGACGGTCGCCTGTGTCAACGTCAATGTACCCTCCCTCGCTGCGTCAGCCCGGCGGCAAACCAAACACCGGTGGCAGATGCAGGACCCGATCAGAACCAACCTGTTGGCAGTCTGGTTACGTTAGATGGTAGCGGAAGCTCAGATGCTGATGGGGATCCCTTGACCTATAGTTGGTCACTGACTTCAGTTCCGGCGGGAAGCTCAGCGACTCTGGATGACCCAGCGGCCGTCATGCCTACATTTTCCATGGATCTTACCGGCGATTATACAGCTGAACTCACAGTAAACGACGGCACAATAGACAGTGTCGCAGACACTGTTCTGATAACGACCGCCAATACACCACCCATTGCTGATGCTGGCCCTGACCAATCAGGCGAAGTGTTTGACTCTATTACTCTGGATGGCAGCGGTTCAAGTGACGCCAATAACGATGCGCTAACCTTCGCGTGGTCTTTTGTTTCCATGCCAGCTGGCAGCTCAGCAACACTGGATGACAACAGTGCAATCATGCCTAGTTTCTCCATTGACGTTAGCGGTGACTATAGCTTGCAACTTATCGTTAATGATGGCGTCGCAGATAGCGCAGCTGATACGGTAATGGTGACCACAGATAATAGTGTGCCGGTGGCTGATGCAGGTCCCGACCAGTCTGCCAGAGTGAACGATACCGTTACTCTTGACGGCAGCGGTTCCAGTGACGTAAATGGCGATCCTTTAACCTACGCCTGGAGCTTACTGAATGTGCCGGCCGGAAGCACAGCTTCCCTTTCCGATAACAGCGCGATCAATCCAACATTTGATGTTGATGTTGCGGGCACTTATGTCGCACAGCTGATCGTCAACGATGGCTCAGTAGACAGTCTCGCCGATACAGTCACTATCAGTACCGACAACACGGCACCTGTTGCCGATGCAGGTCCTGATGCATCCGCACAGATCAGCGACACAGTGACCCTGGATGGCAGCGCAAGCAGTGATATCGATGGCGATCCTTTAACCTTCGATTGGTCAATCGTTTCCCAACCAGCAGGATCAACTGCAAGTCTGTCAGACAACAGTGCTGTGATGCCAACATTTGTGTTAGACGTCACTGGTGATTATACCTTCCAGCTCGTTGTCAATGATGGCATTACCGATAGTGCTGCAGATACAGTGACTATCAGCACTGATAATACGGCACCTGTAGCTGATGCTGGGCCGGATCAGACACCTTTTGTTGGAGATACTGCAACCCTTGATGGCTCGGGCTCCAGTGATGCAAATGGCGACCCACTGAGCTTTGCCTGGTCGCTGATTAATAGCCCTGCCGGTAGCTCAGCTTCGTTATCGGATTCAACTGCAGTCAGTCCTACCCTGGACATTGATGAGGCAGGAACTTACGAACTTGAACTAGTGGTGAATGATGGACAGACGGATAGTGCTGCAGACACCGTCATGCTAATCACTGCCAATTCAGCCCCTGTGGCCGATGCCGGTGCCGATCAATCAGCCTTAGTCGGACAAACAGTCACCCTGGATGGAACCGCTTCAACAGACGTTGACGGTGACCCACTATCTTATGCCTGGAGCATTTCATCGCAACCTGCGGGCAGCACAAGTTCTCTATCTGACCCAACCGCAAGTATGCCGACCTTATTAATCGATGTTGCGGGCACTTATCAGGTTCAGTTGATTGTTAACGATGGTACGCTTGATAGTGCGCCAGACAGCACAGTGATCAGCACCAGCAATACGCCACCGGTAGCGGATGCCGGACCTGATCAGACACCGTTTGTGAATGATATTGTGACCCTGGACGGCTCTGCTTCATCCGACGTAGATGGTAATCCACTCACCTATGTTTGGGCCTTAACAAGCCAGCCGGCTGGCAGCAGCGCCTCATTAAATGACAATACTGCAGTCATGCCGCAGTTCACCGTTGATTTGCCGGGTAATTATGTTGCGCAGCTGACAGTCAACGACGGAACAGTGGACAGCGCGCCTGATACTGTATCAGTCAACACACAAAACAGTGCACCAGTTTCAGACGCCGGGCCAGATCAGGCAGTAGCGCTTAATGATACCGTCACACTGGATGGGTCCGCTTCTTCTGATGTCGACGGTAACCCACTGACATATGTCTGGTCGCTTACCGACAGACCTGCTGGCAGCGTCGCCGCGCTGAGCGATCCTAATGTTGTGGATCCAACCTTTGACGTAGACCAGGCTGGTTCATACACAGCACAGTTGATTGTTAATGATGGCACGGTAGACAGTGCACCGGATACCATAGTAGTCAGTACGACCAATACCCGCCCTGTTGCTGATGCCGGTCCTGATCAGACACCAGATGTTGGTAGCACTGCGACCTTGGATGGCAGTGCATCAAGCGATGCGGATTCTGATCCAATTACCTATAGCTGGTCGCTAATATCTGCGCCGGCAGGGTCTGCTGCAGCGCTTAGCGCACCAACTGCAGTGTCAACCGATATCAATATCGATTTACCGGGCACTTATGTTGTTCAGTTAATTGTGAATGACGGCACCATAGACAGCTTCGCAGATACAGTAACGTTAATCACTGTGAACCGCCCACCTGTTGCAGATGCAGGGACGGATCAAAGTGTGTCTGTTGGCCAGGCAGCAACCTTTGACGGTACTGCCAGCAGCGACCCTGATGGCAATCCATTGACTTATGCCTGGTTAATCACCTCTGCACCGGCTGGCAGCACCGCAGCTCTGAGCAGCACCACTTCCCCAACTCCTGATCTTACTCCGGATCTGGAAGGAAGTTACACTTTGCAATTGATTGTCAACGACGGCAATGTTGATAGTGCACCAGACACTGTCGATCTTACGGCAACCGCTGCATTGCAAACCCTTACCGTCGCCTTAGATAGTCCAAGAGTAGGTGTTGCAAGAACCATCAGCGGTACTGTCACCCTTGGTTTACCTGCTCCAGCTGGTGGCGTAACGGTCAATTTGACCAGCAGCCAGACTGGTATTGCAACGGTAAATCCTGCCAGCATCTTTATTCCTGAAGCAGTTACCAATGGCACCTTTGATATTAATGGTGTGGCGGAAGGGACTTCAGTAATTACCGCGTCAGCCACAGGATACGCAGATGATACGGCTAATATCTTGGTGACGTCGGCGTTAATAACGCTTGGTGATCCCGGTGATATTGCCCCTGATCAGACAGTTTCGATTGCTGTGAGCATATCAACCCCAGCCCCTGCTGGTGGCTTAACAGTCAATCTGGCCAGCAGTGCACCTTCTATAGTCAGCGTTACACCCAGTGTGTTTATTCCTGAAGGATTACAGGTACCCGCGGCAAATCCGCAAGTCACTGGTGATCAGATAGGTACAGCGACTATAACGGCAACTAGTGATCTCTTTGCACCGGATACTCGCGATATTGACGTCACATTAACCGTTAGCTTTAATCCAAATCCACTGTCATTGCCTGAGAACAGTACTGTCCCTGTTACAGTCAATTTGAGTGCACCTGCCCCTACAGGCGGCCTAACACTGACGCTGGTGAGCGCAGACACAGGAATAGCTACAGTGCCTGCATCAGTCGTCATCCCGCAAGGACAACTGTCCTCGCCTTTGGATGTCACCGGCATTGCGATAGGCTCAACTACAATAACAGCCAGCTCAAATGGGATTCCAGACTCACAACTAACTGTAGATGTTTCGACTGCACCACCAATCAACTTGGGGTCTGCGATTACCGTTGGTCGCGATCTTCAAACTGCTAGGGCTGGTACTGTTGGGCAGGCAGCGCCAGCTGGCAATCTGCAAGTCACTCTTACCAGCAGTGATCCTAGCAGACTTCTGTTGGCAAATAACTCAACCGATGCGGGCACAGCCAGTGTTCAAGTTCAGGTGAATGCTGGCGGTATTGGTATTCCATCCTTCTTTATACATGCGTTAGAGGGTACCGGAAGTGAAGTCATAACCGCTACTGCTCCGGGCTATGCAAACGGCTCGTTAACAGTGAATCTGGTACCTTCAGGCTTTATCATCAATTCGCCCGGGAACTTCTCAACTACGGTTTTTGCCAACAATACAAACATTCAGATTCGGCCGTATCGATTGAATCCAACTACCTTGGCAATTCAACAAATCCAAAGCGTTCGCGGCGGGTTGTCTGTCGATGTGCCAGTCACAAGCTCTGACACCGCTGTGGGAACGGTTACAAATTCACCGTTAACATTTACCGGGAATATCAGCGCCCTCAACGGTTCTTTTGATCCGCTGACAGCTGGTACAACGACTATTGCAGTAGCGCAACCAAGCGGGTTTAGTACACCAAACAATTTCCAGTCTATTGAGGCGACAGTGACTGCACCCAACATTAATATTGCTAACGTGACCGTAGGGGAAGATCTGCAAGCAACGGTGAATATTTCGCTACAAAGTGCGCCGCCGGTGCCAACTGATGTCACTATCACTGTAGCTAATGCTGCAAACGCAATTATCAGTAACAGCGCCACTACTGTGGGCACTAACACTGTCACCTTCACTGGCGTAACGGGTACTTTTGTAGGCTCACTGATCGTCCAGGGGATAGCGGTCGGAGATACAACGCTTAGCGCCAGTGCCAATGGATACAGTAACGGATCGTCAAACGTCACTGTGACGCCAAGTGGTTTTATTATTAATAGCCCTGGTAACTTTAGTACGACCACCTTTGCAAATAACACCAATATCCAATTGCGCCCATACCGCCTGAACCCGACGACCTTGGCAATACAGCAGATACAGAACCTGCGTGCCGGAGTAAACGTGGACTTGACCGTCAGCAGTTCGGATACTAATACTGGGGTAATAACCGTTGCACCAGTCAACATGGCTGAAAATACCAGTGCGGTGAGTACCCAATTTGATCCTATCAATGCCGGTAGCACGCAACTGACTATTGTAACGCCGACAGGGTTTGATACACCCAACAACTTCCAGTCGATTGATGTCACAGTAACTGCACCAAATATCAATATGAATAATGTGAATGTGGGTGAGCATTTACAAACAGCAATCAGTGTTAGTTTACAAAGCACACCACCAGGGCCTGTTGATGTCACTATTACGACAGATGATCCAACGGTAGCAATAATGAGCGACAACGCAACTACAGTAGGAACCAATAGCATCACTTTCAGTGGTGTAACTGGCACATTTGTTGGCACTATTACTGTTCAAGGCCTGAGTCAGGGAGTCGCGACACTGACAGCAACCGCAGCAGGCTATAATACTGACACCAGCACAGTGACCGTTACTCCAAGTGGTTTCATAATCAACTCACCGGGTAGCTTTTCAACTACGTCATTCTCCAACAACACCAATGTTCAGATAAGACCTTACAGGTTAAATCCGACCACCTTGGCTATTCAGCAAATACAGGCTGTAAGAGCGGGATTAAGTGTAGATGTCCCAGTGACAAGTTCGGATACAAATGTCGGTGTTATTACCACCTCTCCCGTGAACTTTGCGGCAAACGTGAGCGCAGTAAACACGTCATTCGATCCTGTTGCAGCCGGTACCTCGACCATTGCAGTCACACAACCTGCAGGGTTTGCTACGCCGAGTGCCTTCCAGTCTATTACCGCGACAGTAAATGCACCAAATGTGAATATTGGCAATGTTACCGTAGGTAAAGATCTGCAGGTTGCGGTAAATATCTCGCTTCAAGCTGCGCCACCTAGTCCGGTTGACGTCATTATCAGTTCAACTGCACCGGGCATCGCTATAATTAGTGACAATGCAACCAGCGTTGGTGCCAATCAAATTACTATTAGTGGTGTGACAAATACCTTTGTCGCCACTGTATATGTGCAAGGATTGGCTACAGGAGGCACAAGTGTTGTTGCCAGTGCTGCGGGTTACAATGACGGCAACAGCACTGTGACAGTGACACCTGCCGGGTTTATCGTTAACTCGCCAAGTAATTTTAGTGTTGGCGCAGGTGACGCAAACCGGAATATTCAAATCAGGCCTTATCGCCTCAACCCTACTACTTTGAATATTGTGCAAATCCAGGCAGTTCGGGGAGGATTAAGTGTTGATGTTGAAGTGACTAGTTCAGCACCCGCAGTAGGTGTGATAACAACATCGCCGCTGACGTTCCCTGGCAACAACAGTCTGCAAAACACACAGTTTGATCCTATTGCTGCAGGTACATCTCAAATTACGGTGGTTCCACCTTCTGGATTTAGCACACCTAGTAATTTCCAAAGCATTACCGCTACGGTTACTCCTTGACGGTAAAAGCGGTAAAAAAAAGCCCCGATTAGTCGGGGCTTTTTAATGGACACCGATCGTTTTTCATAAAATTTAAACTTGACGTAAAATTCGACAGTTACCATATTAGTTAATGCATTACCTTAAAATCTCAACAACTAAATATGGAATTCAATGTCAGCTGAATTCAAAATCGGTCGTTGGCTGGTTAGTCCTGCGGAAAGTATTTTAACCCTTGGGGATGCAACCAGACCCATCGAACCTAAGGCTATGGAGCTACTTGTTATCCTTGCAGAAGCCAAGGGCGAACTGGTCACACGTGCAGATCTGATGGAGTTACTCTGGGACGGAAGATATGTCACCGATTATGCTCTCAATAACCTGGTAGCCAGCTTGCGAAAACACCTGGCTGCGGACCAGGAAACAGACGAATATATTAAAACGAGACCCAAGAAAGGGTATCAACTCTGTGTTTCAGTTGAACGACTTAGCAAGACAAACTCAACAAGTAGCGAACATGTTAAACGTCGAGGTGATAGAAGACAGAAAAAAAAGCTCCCTTGGTTCTTCTGGTTTAGCGGAATAGGTGTTTTCAGCCTGTTGTTGGTGCTTGGAACATACTGGTTATCGTCTCAAAATCTGACACAGGAACCGCGAGCTGATCAATCCATCGCGGTGTTACCTTTTGACGTATTCGATGACGAAGAAGAGATTGGATTCTTTGCCGATGGTCTGGCAGAAGAAATCATTCACCAGTTGACCGTCCTTCCTGAACTCTCTGTTGTCTCCAGAACCTCCTCTTTTTCATTTCGTGGAAAACAACAAGCTATTACTGAAATAGCCAGGCAACTTCAGGTTGGATACCTTTTAGAAGGCTCTATCAGACGGGAAGGTAGTGTATTTCGCATCACTCTCCAATTAATTAAAGGTGCTGATGGAAGCCATGTCTGGTCCAAAGTATTCTCCGCAGAAAATGATGAAGTATTTATGCTGCAAGAATTGATTAGTAATGATGTGGCGCGCTCCATAGACACTGATTTCGTAGCGCTTTCACCGAGTCAGGTCCGTATTCATCCTAATTCAGGGCAAGCTTATATGCACTTGTTGAAAGGCAGAGGGCTCAATGCCAAAGCGACTGCGGAATCCTATCAATTAGCGCTTTCTGAATTCGGTATGGCAACGCAACTTGAGCCTGACTACGCCATTGCTTATGTAGACACTGCCATTAATTACCTGCTTTTGTATCAACACCGTAAGTTACCGCTGGAGTTAGCTAGTCAAAAAGCTCAGGACGCCATCGATACAGCCTTGAGACTACAACCTGAATTGGCAGAAGCCCAGGCCGCAATGGGTTTATTGCATGTTTATAATCAACGTCCCCAGGAAGCCGAAAAATGGTTTAAGTCTGCGCTAGAAATTAATCCCGACATGTACGTTGCGCAAATCAATTATGGGTATCTGTTTTTTTCACAATATCGAAAAGCCGAAGCTCTACCCCATTACCTCAAAGCATTGGAAATCCACCCTTTGTCTGCTGTGGCAAATTGGGGGGTAGGCAATATTTACATAGGTTTGGGCCGGTTTGACGATGCCTGGCGACAATATATCCGCTGCACAGGTCTACTGCCGGATTATATGCCATGTGCCATGGGGCTTGCCTATGTGCAACGATTAATGGGGCAAGATGAAAAGGCGCAGCAAAGCATTGCAAAAGTATTGGAGAAAGCATCGCCAACTGATTACTACGCCCAAATGGCAAATGGATTTCACTTACTATGGGCGCAGCAGTATGAACTATCAGAAGATCTGTTGAATGGTATGTTCAAGCAATACCAATATGACCTGGAGGCCATTCAGACCTTAACCCTGGCAAAACTCCACAATGACAAAATAGCGCAGTGGCGCAGTGTGTTAGAAGAAGGTATGAAGCGGTACCCTGAAAATTTCTATATTTCCATGAGTGCGGCGCTAGCTGCTTACTACGAAAGTGATTGCCAGTCTGCATTGGCCATCTACACCAGGGTATTAAAAAAGCATCCTTACTTACACAGTGATTTCGACCAGATGGCCAATGGTATGTCGAACGCGGCCAATATGGCTACCTGCTATCTGATACTGGAAGACGTTGAGAATGCCCAGCAAATGATCGCGAAATTGAAGCAAGATTTGGCTGATTACAGTCTTCAGAAAAAGTATGTCCCTGGCATAGCATTAATCAAAGCTAAGTTAAGCATGCTTGAGGGCAAAGAAGCTGAATCAATTGCACTGATTTCAGAACTTAAAAATAAGAACTGGCCTATGTTATGGTTAATCAATAATGATCCGCTTTTTATCGATAAGACAGGTTTAACCATTGGAAATTAAAATCGTTACTGCGCTTTCCCAAGCTGATTGGGACGTCTTGACAGACAATAATCCTCACGCTTTTCCTGAAGAAGGCCATCAAATGCAGTGGCAGCAATCTCAGTGGCATATTGTTGCATACGATGATCATCAGCTGCCCATTGCAAACATTGGATTTGTTGGTGTCAATGTTCAGATTGAAGAACAGGAGTATCACATCAATGGAATAGGCGGAGTGGTTGTGAAACCTGAGTATCGTGGTCAGCACTTGCCTATGACATTGTTTGAAAAATTACATCAATCCGAGTTGGCTCTTTCAATTTCTCAGACTTTTGCCTTATTTTGTCCCTTTCGTCTGGAAAGCTATTATCAACAAGCGGGATATCAGACGTTGAAAGCCCCTGTCAGTTTCATGCAGGAAGAGGGTATGACAACCTCTGAGCACTTTGCATTTATGCAATTTGGAGAAGCATTGCCTGCCAAACCTGTTAAAATTTTCAGCCTTCCCTGGTGAGAGTTTCAAAGACTTGCATCACGTACACATTCATCCTTGTTCAGCAAAGGTTAATCGCGCAAGATATAAAAAGAATCTATCGCAACCAATAAGGATAATCATGCGCTCAACTTTGCCTATCATAATGTTTTTTCTCCTCTTTTTGTCTGGATGTGCCAGCATGGATAAGTCTGAATGCCTGACTGCGAACTGGCAGACAATCGGTTTTGAAGATGGAACGGCAGGTAAAAATGTCAGCAATATATCCGAGTATCGAAAGGACTGCGCAAAGCATGGTGTTAGCCCGGACCTAGCAGAATATCGGGCAGGACATCTCCAGGGCTCCAAACTCTTTTGCACTTTACGTAACGGCTTTGAGCAGGGAAATAACGGTAACAGTTATAATCGCAATTGCCCGGAAGCTCTCGAAGACGCATTTCTTGCAGGATTTAGGGATGGACAGGAACTATATTCTCTCCGCAGCATAATGAATGGCGCAATTAATGACGTAAATCGCACCGAAAAGCGCATTAACTGGATTGAAGATGTCAGTGCTGAAAAAAGCGAGCTAATGATTGCTGACGGCCTGGTGCGCGAGGAACGTGCGGCACTGAGAAGAGAAATAGAAGATCTAAGATTCGAACAAATTGGATTGCATGAACAATTGCCCATTTTGCGTCAAAACGCTCAGCGAGCAATTGATAATTATCACGAGATGGAGCAGGAATTCAGTGATTATAATAGACAATAATGACTGTTGATATATCTATCCAGATTAACTAGAGACAATATTGAAGGGGTCAGAATGACGGTCGATTTTCAAAAAGCGGATTGGCTAAACCTGCCACAAAAATTCGAAATTGGCCCTGATAGTGTTGAAATCAAAACACAGCCTGGCACTGATTTCTGGCAACGAAGCTATTATGGTTTTCAAAACAACAATGCCCCTGCATTGTTATTGCAAGAGCATAAGAACTTTAGTTTTAGTCTGACCACCGAATTTGATGGCAACACACAATTTGATCAAAGCGGTATATTCATTTACATCGACGAGCAGAATTGGTGTAAAGCCTCTATAGAGTATGAAAACTCATCATTCAGCCGCTTGGGCAGTGTTGTCACTAATTTGGGTTATTCAGACTGGGCCACTACTGACATCGAACTTGTTAATCGCTTCTCGTATCGTGTCAGTCGCAGAGGCCCGGATTTTCTGATAGAAGGTTCCGCCGACGGCAAAGATTACAAACAAATGCGAATTTGCCACTTGCATCGCCTCGGAGATACGGATGAAACACAAGAAAAAGACGCGGGGAGCCGCGTCAATTCTGTTCCAGTTAAATTTGGTCTGTATGCCTGTAGCCCAAATAATTCCTCATTTAATGCTCGTTTTTATAATTTTAGTTTTGGTCCCTGCGGCTGGTTTTCTCACCAAACCACATAAAAATAATGCTCATACATTAGGAGCAATACGAAACATTTCAAATTTACTGATACCGGACTTAAAGAAACCAGAGAACAACTCATACTCAGGATGTGCGAGTAAATTTTTCAGCCCGTCTTCACTGTCCCACTCCACAAACGTAATTTGGTCAGGCGCAATCTTAGGCGAATTATGTGCTTCAAGCGTAGGAGAGCGCATTTTATGAATAAATTTCCCCCCCATCTGGTTAACGATACCTTCGATACTCTTCAGATATTTCAGATAATCGTTTGGGTTTTCAGGGTTAAACCAGGCAAACGCCACTGTATAAAATTTGGATTGACGGAATACCAGCTCTAAATCTTTTTCTACCTGGTCATTGTAAAGCTTTAGCTCTTCCCACCCTTGAGCTCTTTGCTGTTTGAGTTCTGGCCACTCAGGTAAGGCAGCAAAGTCATCAAAAGACTTCACCGATGGCCAGCTACCGATAACAAAAGCGCCTGGTTCAAAATCACCAACAATTTTCTGCGTGACCGAGAGCTGTCCCAAATTGGCAAATCCATAAGATTCAGCCAACGGAATGGCTGTCTGATAATAATGACGCCGCACCGACTCTTTACCTTCCAAATTGACAGGTGCGATAAGCTGTAACACTTGTCCTTTCTTAAAGCTTAGGGTCAATGTATCAACTGACTTGTTGGCCTGCACCGCCCCTGCACTACATAAAAGGACAAAAAAGAATATTTTTGCTACGCATTGGTTTAAATATGTTACAGATAGATACTTATACATTGGTCGATATACCTCGAAATTTGGCTGTTAATTAGCTTATTACGAAACAATCAGGGAATTTAAGGATTGATTTTTGTTTTCGATGGTGCAAAATCATTCCAATGGAAGATTGGAACGATTATCTGCTTATTCTGGCCTTACATCGCGCAGGCACATTGCGCGGTGCTGCTGTGATGCTCAGTACGACCCATACAACCGTAGCACGTCGTCTTGAACTGATGCACAAACGCAGAAATGCATGTGTTTTTGAAAAAATTTCAGGAGGGTACCGAGCGACCTCCCTCGGAGAACATCTGATCGAAGTGGCCAAACGTATCGAACAGGTCACTATCGTGAGCGACAGATACCAACGTTCAGTTGGAGAAAGTCTTGCAGGACCTTTAACCTTGTCACTATCTGAACCCATAGCACAGTTCCTTCTCATCGAAGATCTGATGCGATTTGTTGCCACCTACCCAGATATTGAGTTGAGGATTGAATGCTCTGAACAGTTGGCCAACCTTGATCGTTCTGAAGCAGATGTGGTGGTAAGGGGTACTAACCAGCCCTCTGAGCATCTGGTTGGGCGTAAGCTGTTTCCGTATTATTTGTCCTATTATGCCAACCGGGAATACTTCAATAATACCGACAATAAGTTATTTCGCTGGATTGCACCTGGCAATAGTGGCACCTGGCCCGAATGGTTAGCCGCCTCGCCTTTCCCCGATGCGCCAATCGCGGTTAGCATTAACGAAGTCATTTCAAGGCATAAGGCATTGGTCGCGGGTTACGGTTTAGGCAGGGGAGCTTGTTTTATGGCAGATCAAGAGCCTGAATTGATGAGGCTACCTGGCTCCCCTTTAACCCCAGCGGTAGACCTATGGCTTCTAACTCACCCAGATCTGCGTCACACGCCTCGGGTTAAAGTGCTTATGCAGTTTTTATTAGAAGTATTTGAAAGTAAGCGAGATTTGATTACCGGACAGCGTCCACAAAAATAGCGATACTAAGGCTTTACACTGTAAAATGTTAAATCGACAGCCAACCCAGATATAGCACCAAGTGTAAACACCCTAAGGCGAAAATTCCGGCCACAACATCGTCAATCATGATGCCAAAACCGCCATGCACATGTTTGTCCAACAAACTTATCGGCCAAGGTTTAACGATATCAAAAAGGCGGAACAAGACGAATCCTAACAGCAGGTTTTGCCAACTCATTGGCACAGCAATCATGGTAATCAACATGCCTGCCACTTCATCCCATACGATAGACGAATCATCATGCACCTGCATGTCTTGCGCCGTTTTATGACAAATCCAGATACCCGAAAGACACACTAGTATTGTAATGGCTAAATACCATTCCAAAGATAGGTAGGAAGAAATTCCCCAGACTATGGGAAGCGCAGCCAGCGTACCAAATGTACCTGGCATTTTTGGCGCCAGTCCTGAGCCAAAACCCAGTGCAAGGAAGTGTACAGGGTTAGCTAGCCGAACTTTCTGACGCAACTCTGGAGACATTATTTGAAGTGCTCAAACCCTGCTTGCTGCAGCACATAGGGTTCATCATTCTGGCGCAATTCCAACTTGCCGTCTTTACCATTCAGTTGACCAATACAGGTTGCAGCAACGTTATAGTTTGCCAATGCAATATCCAGATTGCCCCTTTGTTCTTCGCTAACAGTGAAGAGCAACTCGTAGTCATCTCCAGCACTAAGTGCAAAACGAATTGCTTCTTCGATATCGAGTGATTCTTTCATTGCAACTGACAAAGGGATTCTATCAACTTGAATCTGTGCACCACATTTGGAACCATCCAAAATATGTTGCAGGTCCGCCACCAGCCCATCTGAAATATCGATGCAGGCATTAGCAATGCGACGGACCGCCGTACCTGCCAATAATCTGGGGGTTGGGTAATTGAGTCTGTTAACCAGAAAATCTTCGCAAGTCTGAGTGACAGCACGTTTCCCCTGGGCTATTTCCAGGCCCACACCTGCGTCGCCGAGCGTACCAGTTACATAAACTAAATCGCCAGGTTTGGCGTTACTGCGAGTCAATCCCTGCTCCTGAGGCACAAAACCATGGGCAGTAATAGTGACTGATAACGGGCCTTGGACTGTATCTCCACCGATCAATTGAACTGAATAATATTCTGTCAATTCAGTCAATGAGGCAGAAAATTCAGTTAACCACTCTTCATCCGCGGAAGGGATTGACAAGGACAAACTGATCCAGGCGGGCTCTGCACCCATGGCAGCCAGATCGCTTAAATTTACCGATACAGCTTTATGGGCAATAGCCGCTGCGGGAGTACCAGGTAAGAAATGAACACCCTTTACCAATGTATCAGTGGTGACAACCAGAGACTGTCCTTGGGGTACCTGAGTAATGGCACAATCATCACCAATACCCAGCACAACATCTTTACGCTGATAACTTCTCGAACGGAAGAAGTTCTCAATTATTGCAAATTCTTTCACGTTGTTTTTTTAGGATAACTCGTGTTTACGAAGCGTTTTAATGGCTTTGTCTAGCACACCATTAATAAACTTGTGACTTTCTTCAGCGCCAAATGATTTGGCCAGTTCAATGGCTTCATTAATGACCACTTTGTAAGGGACATCTATTCGCGTTGTAAGTTCATATGTTGAGAGACGAAGGATGGCTTTTTCCACCAAATCCAGTTCTTCAGGCAAACGCCCAAGGTAAGGTTTGATTTTTTTATCCAGCTCTTCATGATCTTTGACCACAGCTCGTAGCAATTCCTGAAAATAGCCCATATCGACTTTTTTCATATCTGCGCCAGATGCAATATTGAGCTCCACCTGTTCAACAGCATTGTCGGTCATTTGCCAGGAATAAATTGCCTGCACTGCCATTTCTCTGGCTTTGCGTCGAAGAGCAGGTTTCACTTATTCTGCCCCTTCAATTTGAGCAATAACGTTCACCATTTCCAGCGCGCCCATTGTGGCTTCAGAGCCTTTGTTGCCAGCCTTGGTTCCAGAGCGCTCAATAGCCTGTTCAATACTGTCAGTGGTAATCACGCCAAATGCGACCGGGATACCATATTCAAGTGATACCTGAGCCAGTCCCTTATTACATTCGCCTGCAACAAAATCAAAATGGGGTGTTCCGCCACGAATGACTGCACCCAGAGCAATGATGGCATCGAACTTCTTCTGCTCAGCCAATTTTTTAGCCACTACAGGTAGTTCGTAGGCACCGGGTACCCTGACCAAAGTAATATCTTGTTCGTTAACTTCACCTACGCGGTCGAGCGTATCCAAGGCACCATCTACCAAGCTTTCAACCACAAAGCTGTTAAAACGAGACACAACCACTGCAAATTTTTTGCCGGTTGCACGTAAATTACCTTCGATGATATTCATACCGCGTGAGCCCTATCTTTAAAAACGGCGCGCATTGTAGCACATACAACAGCCAGATTAATGACATTTTTATTCTTTATACCGGTCAGCAAGATTTTACTTTTCCGTATTCCTGCCAAGTGGCACTGTAACAAAGGTTAGTTGTGAACGTATTCCACGACTTCAAGTCCATAACCTGACAAAGCATGATACTTTTTGGGGCGACTTAACAAACGCATTTTACGAACACCGAGAGTTGCCAGAATCTGGCTACCCACCCCCACAGTTCTGGACGTCCCTTGCCATTTGGCCTGGGCTGGCGACTCACCTTTGTCTTCAGCTTCAAATTGTTTAACCTGATTTTCCAGGTCTTCCTGTTTACCCAATAACACCAAAACCCCGCCTTCAGAAGCGATCTGTGTCATCGCCTCGGGCAAGGTCATGCTGCGTTCTATTGAGCGGTCTGAACCTAACAAATCGCTGAGCGTATTTTGCAGGTGAACCCTGACCAAAGTCGGTGTATCACCTTTTATTTCACCTTTGCAGATAGCAAAGTGAACCTGATTGTCAATGACATCTTTGAAAGTAACCAAGTCAAATTCGCCGTACTGAGTAGGCAACTTGCACTCGGCCACTTTTTCAATAGTCGTTTCGTTCAGGTTACGGTACTCGATCAAATCGGCGATAGTGCCAATTTTTAAACCGTGTTTTTCTGCAAAAAGTTCCAATTCAGGACGCCGCGCCATGCTGCCATCTTCATTCAGTATTTCAACTATCACGGCGGCAGGTTCAGTTCCGGCCAAGCGCGCCAGATCAACGCCTGCTTCTGTATGGCCTGCCCGATTGAGAACTCCCCCCTCCTTGGCTATCAGCGGGAAGATGTGTCCAGGCTGGACGATATCGGCGGCCTGAGCATCTACAGCAGCGGCGGCCAACACTGTTTTGGCTCTGTCAGCAGCTGAAATACCGGTTGTCACTCCTTGCGCTGCCTCAATAGATACGGTGAAATTGGTGGAAAACTGCGCACCATTATTGTCCACCATCAGAGGAAGGTTTAAGCGTTGACAACGTTCTGCAGTCATCGGCAGACACACCAATCCGCGAGCATGGGTGACCATAAAATTAATGGCTTCAGGTGTAACATGTTCAGCAGCCATAATCAGATCACCTTCGTTTTCGCGATCTTCATCATCCATCAGGATAACCATTTTTCCTTGACGGATATCGTCGATTATTTCTGCACTAGTATTCAATGACATAAGGTTTTAACACTCTTCAGGGTAATTTTTATTATTGTTATTTGGATTGGTTCAGGTTTCTATTTGATATAGCCATGCTTAGCCAGAAATTCCATACTGATATCTTGTTTGGTAACAGACTCAGCAGCCCGGTCTCCTAACATAAGGCGCTCAAGATAGCGGGCAATCAGGTCCACTTCCAAATTAATCTTGCTACCAACTTTGTAGGTGCCAATAATAGTTTCCTGCAAAGTATGAGGGATCAGTGTCAGCATAAATTTGGCACCGTCCACTTCGTTAACCGTCAGACTCACACCATCAACAGTAATAGAGCCCTTTTCTGCCAGGTATTTGGCCAGACTATCCGGGGCTTTAATCCATATTTCCAACCAACGGTCAATGGGTTGCATAGATACCACTTCCCCCACTCCGTCAACGTGGCCGCTGACAATATGTCCTCCGAGCCTGGCATTCGCCTGCATGGCTTTTTCAAGATTGACCTTGCCGCCAACATCATAGTCTGCAAAGCCAGATCGTTTAATCGTTTCAGGGGACACATCGACGCTGAAATAAGTGTCAGAGAAGTCCACCACAGTCAGACAGACACCGTTGGTGGCAATACTGTCACCTAGTTTAACGTCTCCCATATCCAGTTTCCCCACTGATACGGTTAAACGAATGTCATCTCCCTTGGGTTGTAAGCTCTGTACCTGCCCAACCGCTTCTATAATTCCAGTAAACATACATTCTCACTATGGCTATTCTGAATATTGCAGATCTGCCGTTAATTTAAGGTCTTCACCAACCTGTCTGATGTCCTGCCACTTAAGCTTATTAACCTGAGACATCTCTTCCAGAGCGAGGGTAGAAAACAAACTTTGTCCTTTGTCCCCTATTAATTTGGGCGCTTGATACAAAATCAATTGATCTATGAGTTTTTCCTGCAACAAAGCGCCAGCCAGCTTGGCACCGGCCTCCACCCAGATTTCATTCATACCAAGACTACCGAGATGCTGCATCACTGCGTGCAAATCTAACTTTTTATCCAAACTCGGGGCTTGCCACTGAGAGACATTTGCCGGAAAACTTAATCCGCTTGGTTGACGGTTAATTAACAATATTTGTCCGGCAAGATTTAACAAGTGCAAATCGTTAGGCAACTGATTTCGACCATCTAGCAGCACTCGCAGAGGTTGCCTTTGCTGATCAGGTTCAGGGATATTGTTGACACCCTGCAATTCATTGTAACGAACGTTAAGCGAAGGGTTATCCGCCATAACTGTGCCGGACCCTGATAATATCGCACAACTACGTGCTCTATGTCGCTGAACGTCTCTGCGGGCAAGAGGCGAGGTAATCCACTGACTTTTGCCGTTTTGCAAAGCGGTTTTTCCGTCCAGACTCGCAGCTAATTTAACTGTCACTCTGGGCAAACCAGTCCGCATGCGTTTGCAGTATCCCGGGTTGAGAGTTTCTGACTCCGCAGCCATTAGTCCACTACTGACAATTACACCTTTTTTTTCCAGATAATCAAGTCCCTGCCCTGCCACCAAAGGATTAGGGTCAACCATGGCAGCAACTACGCGCTTTACTCCGGCTTCAGCCAGTGCATGGCAACATGGTGGTGTGCGACCATAATGACTGCAAGGTTCTAGCGTAACGTAAGCTGTAGCGGCTTTAGCAAGTTCACCGGCATCTTGTAATGCATTGACCTCTGCATGCGCACTACCCGCTTTGACGTGCCATCCTTCTCCCACAATTTGCCCGCTATCACTCACAATGACACACCCAACATTTGGGTTAGGGGTTGAGGTATAAATACCGCGCTTTGCCAAATGCAATGCCCGCGACATCATTTGTCCATCAAAGGCAGTGAAAGAACTCAAACTAGTCTCCAAGTTTCGCAATTTCTTCGCCAAATTCGCGAATATCTTCGAATGATCGATATACGGAGGCAAAGCGCACGTAGGCGACTTTATCCAGCTCTTTGAGGGCATCCATTATGAGCTCGCCGACATATTCGCTACTGACTTCCCGTTCACCAGTGGCACGCAGAGCAGACATCAACTTACTAATGCAGTCTTCAACATCCTCAGTACTTACCGGGCGTTTTTCCAGTGCCCGTTGCAAACCTGCGCGTAGCTTCTCTTCGTTAAAAGGTTCTCTGGAGCCGTCCCGCTTCACCACTCTGGGCATGACTAACTCAGCCAATTCGAAAGTTGTGAACCGCTCGTGACAAATGGTGCATTCGCGACGACGTCTGACCTGATGGCCTTCGGCAACCAAACGGGAATCAATCACTTTGGTTTCATGTTCAGAACAAAAAGGGCAAAACATAGATGCGTTTTTTACCTGGATAACTCAGAATGGGGGCTAAATTAGCAAAAAACACAAGAGAGTTATACATGTGTCGCGTATTTTACCTCTGTTTAGTACTGTCATTTACCTCTTACAGCCAGACAAAAGAAAATTGTGCTGAATTGGCTGAACTGGCATGGCTTGGAGGTCATTGGGTCAGCGAAGGTGAAAAAAGAGACACCCTGGAATTCTGGCAGAAAATCAGTGACGACACATTTGAAGGAGTCGGCAAAGTCCTCAATAAACAGGGTCAGTTGACGAGCCAGGAAAGTCTTCGGCTGGTGCAAATGGGGGGCAACATCTTCTACTTGGCCAAAGTAAAACACAATGCCTTCCCTATCGCTTTTAAGGCGACACGATGTTCTTCATCCGCTGTCACATTCGAAAACGCCGAACATGACTTTCCGAATACTCTGACTTATTCACTAAAAACGAATCAACTGCATGTTACTGTTAAAGGCAAAGATGGTGATGGATTTACCTTGATTTTTAAACGCCATAAGGAGCAGTAACTTATATCAATCCTGAAAAAAAAGTGCACTCGCTGAGTAGACACTGACTTTATGCGGTTCAATTTTAATGTACCTGCCCCCACTTGTCCTGGCCCGCGATCTCAACTGGTTCTTTAACCGTCAGGTTTCGTAACCAATGTCTGGCGCGCATGCGGTAGAAAAACAGGATGGATTTGGTCACTTCCTCAGAATAGGTAATAAGCACAACCCAGTAGAGAGCAAACTGCCAGTAGAATGCTGCCACAAAAGTGAGCGGGATCCCTAACAGCCACATGCCGGATACATCAATCAGCATACAATACTTGTTGTCACCTCCAGCACGCAGAACGCCTACCGACACTGTCATGTTGAAAACTTTAATGCAGGTTCCAAGCGCAATAAGTACAAAGACCTGCTGAGCAACATCCAATGTAGCCGGATCCCAATTTGCATAGGGCATGAATACTAAGGATTGCAGGCTTAACATTATTGCAGCCAATACCAAGGTGAAAGCTGGCCCAATGACCGCAAACCCTTTAGCAATTGACCAGGCTTCGAAGAAATCCTCCCGTCCCAGACGTTGACCAACCAGTATTGAACAGGCCGATGCAAACCCAAAGTAGAAGGAGATCAACAGGCCTTCCAAAGGCGCCATCAAACTCATCACAGCCAACTCTTGCGTACCCATTCTTCCGAAAATCAGCTGATAAGCAAACGTCCCCAGAGACCAGACGCCAAAACTGATCATCATGGGCCAGACAAGTTTGATAAGTTGTATCCACTGTTGCTTTTTGAATAAATCGTCATTGATAAATCGGTTCGGGAACACCTCGTGGTCTACCTTAGCCAGACAATAAATAATCAATACGGCATGCAGCGACCTGGCGATGAATGTCGCCCAGGCAGCACCTAGCACACCCATCGCGTCAACACCCAAACCACCATTGATCAGCCAATAATTTAGCGCAATGTTAATGAGTATGGCCGCGGTGCTTAGCAGCATCGGCAACTTTACCTGTCCCAATCCACGCAGCGCATTTTCAAAAATTATCACCACCAGAACGAATAATAGGCTAGGCATGGTCACCCAGAGATATTCAGTGCTGGCCTTGATAACAGAAGAGTCCTGCGTGCCAAGGCCGACCACCCGGTCTCCGTACACAAAAGTCAATAATACTACCGGGAGTAAACTGACTGTGCCGATGATCAGCGATTTCACAATGATTGACTTGATCGAGTTGACCCTGCCGGCACCAAAGTACTGAGCAGATAACACGCCAACGCCGGAAGCCAGGCCCGTGAGTATGATCAACACTACAAATTGAATGCGGTTACCTAAACCAACAGATGCAACTGCCTGGTCGCCCAAGTGCCCCACCATCATGATATCGCTCATGCCTAGCATGGTTACCAGAATGCTCTGCAGCGAAATTGGCCATGCCAGTTTTACACTCTGTTTCATGATGGAAATGCGCTCGTTCTGCATAATATTGACTGGATGGGTGTAAGGTTAATTAAAAAACAAATTTTAAGGGAAAAGATAAGAATAAACATCGTTAGGAATATCAGATATATTGTCTGAAACTATCATGAAGAGAAATGCAATGTGGCAAGACATTCTTGATATCAGCCCCCAGTGTAAAGAAGAATTCTTTGATTTTGAAACACTTCCAGGCAATGGAAAGTCCTTTATAGCCTGTGCAGGCGTATCGCACTTACAAACTCGCTATCAAATAGGAAAAACCGGAAAAGGGGAATTCTTCAACAATCAGAACAGAGATCGCACACATGTCCATTACTTAATTTCCACCCATTCGGGTGCCGGTCGGCTAACCCTTGGAAATGGTCAACATTCTGTAGTTCCTGGAAGTGTTTTGTTATTGCCTGCGGGCACACCTTTTTTGTATGAACTGGCAGATGAACATTGGGATATGTGCTGGTTGTTACTGCATGATTGCAGTGAGTATCAGTTTATTCACAAGCTTAAACCGGGTGTATGGCAAAGTGAACATGCTTTGCTACTTTACCAGACCATGTCACTGCTGAGGGACTTCAGCCACAATGAAGATCGCTATCAGCCTGATATTCAGTTACGACTAATCGAAGTATTGCTCTACCAGATTGAGCAAACATTGAAAAAGCCCGTTCCGCTAAGTGATCAGCAACAACGTTTTCAGGGATTGATTCGAACCGTTACAAAACAATTACAACTGCCCTGGACGGTGAACGAAATGGCTTCCCAAATGCACATGTCGGAACCTCAGTTTTATCGACTTTGTAAAAAGGAAACCGGCAAAACGCCAATGAAATTGCTCACCCACTCACGTCTAGAGTATGCCTGCTATCTGCTCCGTTACACCCATTATAGTCTCGAACAAATTGCTGATACTGTTGGCTATGCAGATAGCGCAAGCTTTGCCCACCGCTTTAAACTAAATTATCAGGTGAGTCCGGGACGTTGGCGATTGGAACAAAAGAAATCGATAGGATCGAACTAGTACCAGTCCGCACTATGAAAACACATCATAAAAAATCCGATCCCGGTGACCAGGGCGTGTTAGCGGCCCAGATTTTTGCGCTTTGGTAAATCAAGTCCATCACAGGGTCTTTGATGAACAAATAGCCTTCGATCTGCTCAGGAAATAATGTTGCCAGCCGCTGTTTAATCAGTTGGTAGCTTTTTAATGCTGCTGAGTTTTCGCGCAGATAGTCTCGAAAAAGCAGCGCATATTCCTGATTGATATTGCCTATTTTTCTGACGTGAATGTGAGTGCGCCTTGCACCATCAGGCTCGCGGAAATACCGCTTTTTCATCTGCGAAGGTGGCAAGTCAGCATAGCCGGTTAGTTCGTCAAAACGGATCCCACCCCGCTCTCTGTACCCTGCTTTTACCATCAATTCGATAAAATTTTCTGCGTCGTCCAATTCTGCCACGGAAATTTGCACATCAATAATGTCTTTAGCAGACAGGCTTTGTACTGAGGTAGAGCCAATATGATCAATCCTGATTGCTGTGTCACCAACTACGCTGCGCAGCTTCTTACCTATATCCAGGAATTCCGTCTGCCAGCGGCGTTCGTAAGGGATAATTACAACAGGTTTGGATTTGCCAAAGTCCAATGACTTGTATGAATTCACGTTTCAGCTCCTTGGCACTTCAACGGGCGAAGTTTAGCGATGTAGCCAGCCAAGATAGCTGGTGCGGCCTACGCCAGCATAAGGTGATACTTGTTGTACTGCGTGCAACTGAGGGATCATGAAAATATTCAACGTATTGAAACTGGGGATGAAAGCCTCTTCGATATTTCCTTTGGCGTCATAAAACGCCAGGTGTCCGCCCCAATTTCTATCCCATCCCTTGGTCATACTCACCACATATGCGGCTACTCTATCGTGTTTGTCGTGCCTGTCATCATGCTCGGTCAGAAAGTGTCCAGGAGAATAACAGGAAGCATAGGAATCTGCTTTGGAAATGGCAGATTCACCGGTTAGCGTGCGCATAAAATCCAAGGTATTCTGTTGATTCATAAAATGATGCATGTCATGCATAGGGTGGCCAGGCTGCTCATTCAGTTTAATGGCCTGAGTAATATAATATTGAATAAATACATATTGAAACTGGGTTTTTGCACGAGCAAAAATGTTGTTCATAAATTGCTGTTTCTGCTGCGCCGGTAGCGCCTGAAACTCAGCAAGTGTACTTTCATAGAAGTTATTACCTGCATTGTAAGCGAGAAACCAATCCTCGTTGGTCATTAACAACTTATGTAGATAGTCAGCAGTCTCAGCAGTAAAAAAGTCAGGCACTTGCAGTCTGCTTTTTTCGCGCAAAATGTTACCCAATTCGACAGGGTCATGTTGCGGATTAATTTGAATATTCACTGCCATGTTTGTCCTTTGTGATGCTTACAGACTAAAAAAGCCGACCTGTGGTCGGCTTATTTTCACATCACTTTACTTAAGCGTAAACCGGGAATTGTTCGCACAAAGTGACAACTTCGCCTTTAACCCGCTCGATAGTCGCCAGATCTTCGATATTGTCCAGCACGTCACACATCCAACTGGCAACCTGCTTGGCCTGCTCTTCTTTAAACCCGCGACGGGTTATTGCAGGAGAACCGATTCGTAAACCACTGGTCACAAATGGAGAACGTGGGTCATTAGGTACCGAGTTTTTGTTCACAGTGATGTTTGCGTTGCCTAGTGCTGCGTCGGCATCTTTACCGGTAATGTCCTTGTCGATCAGGTCCAGCAAAAACAAGTGATTATCAGTGCCGTCAGAAACAATTTTATATCCACGCTCCTGCATGACAGACACCATTGCCTTAGCATTAGTGACGACCTGTTGTTGATAGACTTTAAATTCTGGCTCGAGGGCTTCTTTAAAGGCTACCGCTTTAGCAGCGATAACATGACACAAAGGACCACCTTGATTGCCAGGAAAAACAGAACTATTTAATTTTTTGTAGATGGTTTCATCGCCGCAGGAGGATAAAATCAAACCACCACGTGGACCTGCAAGGGTTTTGTGAGTAGTTGTTGTCACAACGTGAGCATGAGGTAGCGGGTTTGGGTAAATACCCGCAGCAACCAAACCGGCAACATGAGCCATGTCCACCAATAAAAACGCACCAACGCTGTCAGCAATTTCTCGGAATTTCTGCCAGTCGACAATACCAGAATAGGCTGAGAAGCCTCCTATAATCATTTTAGGTTTGTGTTCTTCGGCAAGAGCAGCAACCTGCTCCATATCAATCTCACCCGTTTCAGAATGCAGACCGTACTGAACGGCGTTATAGGTTTTCCCTGAGAAATTCACATGTGAACCATGGGTCAAATGCCCACCGTCGGACAAGCTCATCCCTAGCACTGTGTCACCCGCATTAAGAAGCGCCATGAAAACCGCAGAGTTTGCCTGGGAACCAGAATGGGGCTGAACATTGGCGTAATCTGCTCCAAACAAGGTTTTAGCACGTTCTATTGCCAAATCTTCAGCAATATCAACATACTCACAACCACCGTAATAACGTTTGTGCGGATAGCCTTCTGCATATTTGTTGGTCAGTTGTGAACCTTGGGCTTCAAGTACACGTGGGCTGCAATAATTTTCAGATGCGATCAACTCAATATGATGCTCCTGACGTTGGGTTTCCGCTTCAATGGCGGCAAATAATTCTGGGTCAAAATCGGCAATGTTCATGTCACGAGTTAGCATCGTTACTCCTCAACGGCAGGGGGATGAAAAATGAGCGCCTATTCTAGTCATTTTGCGCCATAAGTACATAGCAATTACACACTGATTTATAGCGAAAAGGACTAAAGCTCATCGGACCTTACTGAGATTCAACTGAGCTTACAGGGATTCAATGGCCCCATCGTAAACCAATCCAATTTGTCTGCGTATTTCATCCATGGTTTGCATCACATTAATACTATCCTGATGATTCATCACCTCAGCAGATAAGCGTCCATTTTTGATGCATTCCATACTGGCTTCAATCTGGTATTCAAAGCCGTTTTCAGGATGAGTAAAGTCGCAGACTTCAACTACCTCTTCTCCTTTTTTAAGAATGGCTTGCTGGCCGTTCCAGAAACATGACGGAATATGAATGCTGCCTTGTGTGCCATGTAATGACATCTCGTTGCTGCACTGCGCGGCAATAGTGCAGGTAAACTGACTCGTAATCCCAGAGGGATAGGTGAGATTAACAAAAGTATTTTGATCGACATTGGCGTGATGAAGCTGACTGGTTGCCTGAATATGCATGGGATTTTCTTCCAGCAGAAACTGACTCAGGCTGATACTGTAGACACCGAGATCAAGAATAGCACCTCCAGCCAAAGCCGGATCAAGCAACCTGTGGCCTTGTCGTTCAAGAAACATAAATCCTATTTGCGACGTAATGTACTGCAATTCACCAATTTCATTTTGTTTCAGCCACTCTTTGACTTTCGCAAAACATGGCATAAAACGACTCCATAAGGCTTCCTGAAACACGCATTGGTTTTGCTCCGATAATTCAATCAGAACCTGCGTTTGTTTCGCATTGACGGTCAATGGTTTTTCCATCAAAACATGTTTACCCGACTCCAGACACATCTTAGCCGCACTAAAATGATGGCTATGTGGCGTAGCGATATAAATAATATCCACATTCGGGTCATTGGCCAGCGCCTGATAATCATTATGCTGCACTGGTGCGCCAAACTTTTCTGCAAATGCCTTACCACGTGCACTATTTCGGCTTGCCACAGCATAAAGCTCACCCTTGTCAGAAGTTGCCAAAGCCGCTGCAAATTGCTGTGCTATGCTGCCTGGCCCAATAATTCCCCATTTCATTTTCTGCATAAAAATCCCATATCTGTGATGCGTCCGGATTCAACTAAATTCACTTATAAAACGAGCATAACAAGTATTTCCGCTATGAAAACCTTTGTCTAACCATCCGGCACTGTTCTACAATAGTGTCACTTTTTTACCAGATAAAAAATATAATGGCTCAATACGTATATAGTATGCATCGCGTGGGTAAAATCGTCCCACCAAATAAACAGATCCTAAAAGATATTTCCCTCAGTTTTTTCCCTGGTGCCAAAATAGGTGTTCTGGGTCTAAATGGTGCCGGTAAATCCACCTTATTGCGCATAATGGCAGGTGTGGATACCGACATCGAGGGTGAAGCAAGACCTCAGCCAGGTATCAACATTGGTTATTTGCCACAGGAACCACAGCTGGATGAATCGAAAGATGTACGGGGCAATATTGAAGAAGCGGTTGCTGACGTCGTCCATGCAATGAAACGGCTGGACGAAGTCTATGCTGCCTATGCTGAAGAAGGAGCGGATTTTGACGCCCTGGCCAAAGAGCAAGGTGAACTGGAAGCGATTATTCAGGCTAAAGACGGACATAACCTCGACAACACACTAGAACGTGCAGCAGACGCGCTGCGATTGCCTCCTTGGGATGCAGACGTCAGCAAGCTTTCCGGTGGTGAGCGTCGTCGGGTGGCTCTTTGTCGTTTGCTTCTGGAAAAACCGGACATGCTGTTGCTGGACGAACCCACCAACCACCTTGACGCGGAGTCTGTGGCCTGGTTAGAACGATTCCTGCATGATTATGAAGGAACGGTAGTGGCTATTACCCACGATCGATATTTCCTCGATAATGTAGCTGGCTGGATCCTTGAATTAGACCGTGGTCATGGTATTCCATGGGAAGGTAATTATTCATCCTGGCTCGAGCAAAAAGATCAACGTCTTGAACAAGAAGAACGCACCGAAAGCGCACGTCAGAAATCCATTAAGCAGGAATTGGAATGGGTGCGCACCAACCCCAAAGGTCGTCATGCCAAAAGCAAAGCAAGAATGGCGCGCTTTGACGAACTGACCACGGGCGATTATCAAAAACGCAACGAGACTAATGAGCTGTTTATTCCACCCGGAGAGAGACTAGGCGACAAAGTCATCGAAGTATCTGGCCTGAAAAAATCCTATGGCGAACGGCTACTAATTGATGACCTTAATTTTAAAGTCCCTAAGGGTGCCATCGTTGGCATAATAGGTCCTAACGGTGCGGGTAAATCCACGCTATTTCGCATGTTAAACGGTCAGGAAGAGCCTGATGCCGGCCAGATCGATCTTGGTGACACAGTGGAACTAGCCAGCGTTGATCAGTTCCGCGACCACATGGACGGCAAGAATACTGTCTACAAGGAAATCTCTGACGATTCTGACATTATACGGATTGGCAATTTTGAGTTAAATAGTCGAGCTTATTGCAGCCGGTTTAATTTCAAAGGAACGGACCAGCAAAAGTTTGTCAAAGATCTCTCAGGCGGTGAACGAAACAGGCTGCATCTAGCCAAGTTGCTCAAAGCAGGAGGCAACGTGTTGCTGTTGGATGAACCAACCAATGATTTGGACGTTGAAACCTTGCGTGCGCTGGAGAACGCCATACTCGAGTTTCCTGGTTGCGCCATGGTTATTTCCCATGACCGTTGGTTCCTGGATAGGGTTGCAACTCATATCATGGATTATCGGGATGAAGGTAAAATCAACTTCTACGAAGGCAACTATTCTGATTATGAGACCTGGCTGAAAGAAACCTACGGACAGGATGTTGTTGAGCCTCATCGTCTTAAGTACAAACGCATTAGCAAATAGAGTAATCAAATCTAATTTAAGGCGCTGCGGCGCCTTTTTTGTGCTTTAATTAATCTAGGAAAATAGATGTAGTTCGAAAGTAAATAATGGAACGCAGACAATTCAATCGAATCATATTTGAAGCCGATGCTCAACTTGGCCAGAGCGACCGTCAATGGCCTGTAGCATTGCATGATTTAAGCCTTAAAGGTGCGCTAATCGGTAAGCCTGAGCATTTCAATTACAATCTTGACGAGTATCTGAACCTTAGGCTCAATCTTGAAGGTTCCAACCACCCCATCAATATGAAAATGATTGTTTCCCACAGTGGCAAAGATTTTATCGGATTGGAAACACGTAACATCGATATAGACAGTGCGACTGAACTACGAACCCTGATGGAATTAAATCTAGGTGATCATGAATTACTAGAGCGCGATATAAAAGCGCTATGTCAAGCATAGGGCCACAGCATGTTATTTATAGCCGCTTTCTTACTTATTTTTATAGCGCTTGTTCACTCGATTCTCGGCGAAAAGTACATTCTGATCAGATTATTTAAGCGCAATAACTTACCTAAGCTATTCGGTGGGACCTGGTTCACAGAAAACACTTTACGCTTTGCATGGCATGTGACTTCATTTGCCTGGGTTGGTTTTGCCGCGGTGTTGGTAACATACGAGATGAACCTCAGTAACCCTGAACAGAAAATATTATTGGTCACTTTTGCGACCTTCTTTCTGACGGGATTAGTGGCATTTGTATTCTCAAAGGGCAAGCATCTTTCATGGATTGTGTTTTGGGCAATAGCGGCTATCTGTGGCTGGGCAGCATTATATTGAGGGAATAAAAAACCATTCATCAGGCGATAACTAAGCAGCCTACCCCTACTATCACAACGACAGAAGCAATTATTCTGTTCAGAGCAAACCTTTCTCTAAATACAAAGACACCAATCAGAACTGCAAAAATAATACTGGTTTCGCGGAGTGCGGCTATAGGTGCCATAGGTACTCTGGAAATTGCCCAAAGGGAAGCAACAAATGCCGAGATAGATAGCACGCCGGCTAGCAAACCCGTGAGAACGTTTGCACTGAGATGCTCTAGCATTGCACGTTTACGGCGCATGAGACTAAACGTAATGACACTGAACCCGGTCACCATCTCCAACCAGCCAATGTAACTCCATATTGATTCACTCGCACGCACTGCAATTCCGCTTACCAAAGTATAGGATGCAATACACACAGCAGTGGTAAAAGCAAACATCAATGGTTTGGCCTGGGGCTTTCCAGCAAAGAACGCCAGCGTGAGTACGCCAATTGAAATCATCAGCGTTCCAGCTAATTCAAAGATGGTTAGGCGATCATTGAGCCAGATAACCCCCACCAGCAGCACCAGTAATGGAGCTGCTCCTCGTGAAATAGGATAAACCTGCGAAAAATCACCAAATTTGTAGGCATTGATCAGGCAATAAAAATAAATAAAATGAATAGAGACGGCGGCTAAAACTAGTGGGAAAAGTTTAGTTTCAAGGGGTGGTTGAGTAAAAACCAGCACAGCACCAAACACAAATCCTACTATTCGAATCATGGTCAATGCCATCAGCTTGTCCTGGCTGGACTTTATCATGCCGTTCCAGATTGCATGAAATAGCGCTGCTATCAGAACTACCCAATATTCCAACACAACTCCCACATTACAGTGCTTCCAGCGCGTCAGATAATCTGGCAACTCCAATCACTTCAATACCATTTATAGGCTGCTTAGGCATATTCGCTTTTGGTACAATCGCCTTCTTAAATCCATGTTTGGCGGCTTCCTGAATACGTTCCATTCCATTAGGAACTGGCCGAATCTCACCAGCAAGGCCAACTTCTCCAAACGCGATCAGCTCTTTTTCTAATAGTGCATCCCTGAAGCTGGAAATCATTGCCAGCAACAAGGCTAAATCTGCACTGGTTTCGGAAATTTTAACGCCACCAACAACATTTACAAAAACATCCTGGTCATTCATCTGCACATTGCCATGGCGGTGCAGAATTGCCAGCAGCATAGCCAGTCTGTTTTGTTCTAATCCTACTGCTACTCGTCTGGGGTTAGCCATTTGGGAATAATCCACAAGGGCCTGAATTTCCACCAGCAGTGGACGTGTGCCTTCCCAAACAACCATGACTATGCTGCCGGGTGATTGCGTTTCGCTTTGACTCAGAAATATCGCGGATGGGTTGCTCACTTCGCGCAATCCCTTATCTGTCATGGCAAAAACACCAAGTTCATTGACGGCACCGAATCGATTTTTATTGCCACGCAATGTTCTATATCGACTGTCGCTCTCCCCTTCAAGCATCATTGAACAGTCAATACAATGTTCTAATACTTTTGGTCCTGCCAGGCTGCCTTCTTTCGTCACATGACCGACGATAAACATGGCGATATGATGTTGTTTTGCAAATCTTGTGAGAAATGCGGCGCTTTCCCTTACCTGAGAAACACTGCCCGGTGCAGACTGCACATCCGCCAGGTGCATCACCTGAATGGAGTCAATGACCATAATGTCAGGCTTGTGCTCTAGCGCCAGTTCACAAATGGTTTCTACATTGGTTTCAGCCAGTAATTTCAATTTATCATTAGGTAGGGCTAATCGTTGAGCACGCATAGCTACCTGCTGCAAGGATTCTTCACCCGTTACATACAAGGTGCTGCGTTTTTGCGCCAGCAGACACATTACCTGAAGTAACAAGGTACTTTTCCCAGCCCCAGGTGAACCGCCTATTAAAATTGCTGACCCGGGCACTATGCCGCCCCCAAGTACGCGATCAAGCTCTTTGAAACCTGCGCTAAAGCGAGGTAGAGCCTGTAAATCTATGCTGTCCAGGGTTTCTACTTTGGCCAGTGTCTGCCCGGCAAATCCTCGTAAATTTCTCTCAGCGCCAGACTTGGCAGGACTTACTACAAATTCGGAGATGGTATTCCAAGCCTGGCAATCATTACATTGTCCTTGCCATCTTGGATATTCACTGCCACAGTCGGAGCATACAAATGCGGTTTTGCGTTTTGCCATAAATTCTTAAATTAGGGTATATTTGAGTTAAAATGAAGCGGTATTTGCACGGAAGTAGGATGACTGACATAAAGCATCACAGTATCCTGCACATCGGCCGATAACTTATTGATACAATAGCATTCTAACCCTAGCTAAACAATTTATTGCATGAGTCAAGACTTAGAACAATACCAAGACATCATCGAACAATTGAAACCTTTGATTAACGAGCCTGAGTTTAATCAGGTCCTGTCACAGGTCGCATCCTCCGTGCCCAGGCATAAACGATTTCTGATTAAAATGGAGTTAAAACGCCTTGCACGCCCCTGCATACGACTTATTGATCTTCGCGGTCAGGTTTCAGGTGAATGTCGGGAATTCGAACACGAAGGGAAAACACATTATTTGGATGACACTGCAATAGAAGTGTTTGAACGACAGGTTCGTTCGTTCGGTGAATACACAATAGGCGTTTATGAGGCGGTCAAAAATACTGAAAATAACTTCCGGGTAATGCATAAAAAGAAGCAACAGGAAGCGTTGACCGGAAACAAAGATGCTGAACAGAGCGTCGAACAGGAAAAGAATGTAAAACCTCACGAAGCCAAGCTGATTGAATTCGGCCAGTACGCTCATCGCAACGAAGAAAGAATGAACTATGCAGTCAGCATCGAGCTATTTACTGAACTAAACAAAAGCTTGCAAGCCTCCACTATCGACATTTCTGTCAGCGGGCTTAAAGTCAAAGTCAATAAAGAGCAAATGTTTAAACCAGGTGAAAGGCTTGTAGTTCAGTTCCGGGGCTTAGAGGGAGAATACACACTTGATAAGAAAAACGGCGTGCCTTATCAGATTGTCGGAATAAACCGCAGCCACAAAGAACAGAGATTGCACCTGAATCGGGTTTACGATATTCCAATGCCGTCATTTGAAGGATTCCTGGAACGATTCATTCATGGCAACAAGCGTCGTTATAAAGTGAATATGGAAAATACCCTTGAAGCCATTAATAACAAAACGTTTGAGCAATACTACACGCCAAATTTCACCTCTGTGCCCATTTATATTGAATTTATCGATGGCCGCTACCAGCCCAAATATGCGCTGGCCAACGATTGCAACAAAGAACCCATGTATTATTGGAGTGACGAACAATTTGATTTGAAATTGGGCTATCTGACAAGCCACGAGAGGATCTCATATTTATTGACCTTGCCACCTGAGATGCGTGAAACCTTTGTTTACGTGTTCAATCATGTCAAGGGAGAGAAGGTCTATTTTTATTCGGCGTCGCTGGAGGAACTGCGCAGCCAACCGAAACTGATGTCAGTTTTTCTGGGGTATGGGGCAAGAAAAGCAAGCTGGCGAGTGTATAAACTGCAACTCACAGAGATGCAGCAGGATCAGGTACACATGCCTTTATCATTGCCTGATACGGTTAGTGATATCGTCAAGCGCCAGAACCATCCGCCTACGCCCAGGCTGATGGCCCGCCTGAAACACCTCAAACACATTGCACTTCTCACTGATATCACTGATGACGTAGGTACACAAAGCTATGAAAAAATTAGCTTAAAACGAGATGAAATTGCTGAATTAAAGCACTTTGGACACCCTCGCAATAAACCTCCTGTGGGCGTCAATATGTTTCGTTTTAAGTATCATAATCAACGCAAGGAATCCCGTTTCCAACTGCGTTCAAAAGTGCAGGTTCGAATTGGTGACATAGTATTGGAGGGCGTGAGCGAAGATGTGTCAGTCAGGGGTCTTAAGATAGAATTACACAGCTTTTTCCATGATGTTGAAGAAACCCTGGTTAAGCTAACTTTTCCGCAACTACAAAAAGTTACGCAAAAATATGATTTAACCAATCTGGCCTATCGAGTAAAAGGCATTTCAAACGACAGGAATGTGATCCATTTGCAGGCTGTCTCAGACGAATTGAATACCACTGCGCAGCAATTTTTTGATGAATTGATCCGTAACAACCGTTCACGATTAAAGGCATACAAAGAAGAGGAAGAGATACCGGGCATAGGTTTAGCGCTAAGAAACCTTTACGCGCGAAACGTCATCAATACTGCGTTTTTTGTCAAAAAAGAAGGCATTGAGTTTTATCCTGAAGCTATTGCCACTTCCAATCCTGACAGCCGACTAAATCGCATGTTGGCCCACGAAGCTGAGCCGGGAAATCTGAATCTTCATTTTTTGTATTCTTCAAACGGCGTGGCGTTGGACTTCATTCAATACACCCTGAAGAAAATCAAAACCAACAAAAAACCTATTATGCGAGAAGTTTTTGTCGCCTTTGATCCTAGTCAGGCAAAGATTGATGATGCAATTCGCAGTCGTTATGCCGACCAATTTCATGATGACAAGGAGCGGATAGAATTTGTTAAAAATGCCATGGGAGCAGGTCAGTTTATCGCAGTGAAAGTATTTCTTGCACGCACAGGCAGACCTGACGCGGAAAGATTACAGTCCGAAATAAGTTATGTGGGAAGCTACGCTATCCACCGTGCCAAGCTGCTGGAAGAACATCTGTGGAGCATCATCGGCGTAGGTGATTTACTGGATGTGACCGATGAAGTTATGCAGCGCTATCACTTTAGTCCTCAGCATGTGCTGGCCAACCAGGAACGACCAGCTGAACATAAAGTAAAATCTGCAAAAATAGAGCAATTGCTTAAGGCCTGATTCAGTTTCGGCACGGCATTATTTTACCTCATAAACTCTACAGCAAGGCATTCGGGTGAAATACGTTCTTATTGTCAGTTTACTCTTTGTATTTAAGGTTAATGCTGTCCCTGAAGATGTGATCAACGATGTGATCACCATTGACGCTACTCTTGTAATCGGGGCAGAACTCGCTTTTCCAAATCCTAGAAATGTTCGACCAATTCAAAGCGATTTTGAGCTGATAAACAGCGTTTTGATGAGTAATGAAGTGGGCGACAGATGGGCTGTTGTCACTGTCAGGAATAATGCATCTGGCAGCCGCGCACTACAGGAAAAACATTTGATGGGATTACTTGGAAACGGTGAACGAGTCTCGCCAGAATCGTTCACCGTCAATTTGTCAGCCAAAGAAATCTTGTCGACAACAGTTTTTTTTGGACGCTACAAATTTCCACTTCTGACAATCATCACCCGAGAATAATAATGGCAAGGGTGAGTTAAATACCCCCACCTCCATCTAATTGTCGACGGGAGCCAGGTTTATCTGTTGTCTGAGATAGTCAACAGCCTGCTCCAACTGAATGTCTTTGTTTTGTTGCAAACTATCAAGCGTAACAGGAACAAGCATATCAGGCTGGATCCCCACTCCTCTTAACCTGCTGCCGTCATGTTGAGTGACTTTCATGCCTGTAAATATTGCCGTTAAACCACCCTGCTGTGAACCACCAAGCAGATTGATTTCCTGTATGTTTCCATTGATCCCATAGGTAATATCTCCCAGTATTGGAATTCCGCCATGTTGCGCGTGGCCGAAAGCATGTTCGTTTTGGCTAATGCTGTAACGCGAAGAAAGCAATACAACGGGAATATCATAAAAAGGTTGTCTCGTTGTAAAACCTTGTCTTTGCTCATCCAATACTGCGTTAACCTGATTTGGATGAAGATAGAAATATTGATAAAGAGGCAAAGTACGCAGTCCGATGTCGGTGAAATGCGGAAGGAAGTTCGTCCAACCTGCCCAAATAGGGTAATTTCGCATATCGAGCACAACCGCGCTCGCGCCTTCAAGTTCAGCCAAAATCGGTGCCACATCCGGGCCATCCACAATACTCAGGTTGACATAAAATACCTTGTCTTCTAACTCTATGACCTTATTCTCGTTGGCATGGGTGATTTTATTCTGAATAGCTCGGTTGAGATCATAGGCAAACTCTGATCTTTGCATTGTGACCTCATACTGCTCCCCCGAGGATTTTCGTAACCCCAAGGTAACAGCTGTCCCCTGCTCACCTCTGAGCAAATCAAAATTGACTATTTGCTCAGCTTGTCGATTGGGTGCACGCAGGGAGAATTCTCTCTTTTGTTCAATCAGAGCATCAATACTCTGACCGTTTATTTCAATTAACTCATCCCCCAGAGGTACATCAGTTCCATCGTTAACAATCACCACGGCTTTGTCATTGAACCAACCAAAGCCAAGAGCGGGAGAATAATCGCCCAAAGCTGTATACTCCGAATACAGGCCGTTATGATTGTCTCCGGTTTTAGTCAGCAAACTGCGCATGGCAAGACCGCATTCAGAAACACTTTCCAGGCAACGAATCAAGAGGGGCTCCAATTCCTCATTCCAACGCAGGTCAAGTTCATCAAGATAGGGGTAGAAATGCTGTATTACTGCCCACAGTTGGCCTGCTGCTACCAATCTGGCGTAGGGATCGCTGAATTTGTTATCTATGTCATACTGATCAATGCCTGTAACAGTCTCGGAGCTTTCAGGCGTCGTTATGCCGGATGATTCTTTAATAACGACAGGCAACTCAACCTCAATACCAGCGGGCAACGATTCCTTGTACAAAGCTTCCAGATTGTAGTTATTTTTCAGATTAATAAAACGCTCTGCTATCGCACGTCTGGAATATACTGTCGATTGAGTTGCTGGTCCTTCAACATAGCCGTCCTGCAGCCAGAATCGAACGGAGTCGGAAGAATCCGGTTCGACATATTCAACTGCAGACTCACCATTAATGACCAGATCCGGCGCCATGTGGGCAAATAAAGTTCGTAATATGTCGACGTATTCCTCATGGCTTTCAGTCTGTGCAATTTGAAAAATACCGAAGGCGGTAAATTCATCCCAGTTGGTGCCTATTGCTCCATCACTGGGGTGAAAATACCTTACCTGATTGGCAAGTTGTATAAAGGTTGCTACCTGCGTCATCTTGGATTCTAACGGCAGAAGAGGCAATGTTTCTTTTGTGGTTGGAGTGTCGGTAGGTGGCGAGGGTTCTGCTGGCGTTGGTGCAGCGTCAACGTCATTCGAGCCACCGGAACCACATCCTGCTAAACTCAATAGTAAAAGGGCTAAAAGAACAAATTTACTCATGTCCATTCCTTGTATTTTTCCTTGATGCGCGATAAAAGCAAAATAGGCAGAACACTCATATTACTTTCATACACTTTCTACGATACTTATCGTAATAACAAGTTAGACGAAAATATTGGCCTTTGCAAATTAAAAAATTATGTCACCGGGCAGGTCGGCTTTAGGAAAGCAATAAAAGTAACGAATCTGTAGATGAAAACCTGATACCAGCATCTGCCTTTTGTCTTACGATAGGTTTTGCATGATAAGCCACGCCTAAGCCGGCCTCAGACATCATAACCAAATCGTTTGCTCCATCACCTAGTGCGATTGTCTGACTTTTGGGTATATTCCATTTTTCTGCCAATGCAACCAAGGTCTCGGCCTTGACCTTAGCATCAACAATTCCACCTGTAACTTTACCCGTCAGTTTGCCTTGAATAATCTCAAGGTTATTTGCCACTGCTTCGTCCAGCCCCAAACGCTCTTTGAGATAGTTAGCGAAGAATGTAAACCCACCCGATGCTATCGCTACTTTCCACCCTTGCGCTTTTAACGTATCGACCAAAGTAGCGATTCCGGGCATTAAAGGTAAGGCATTGCGAACAGTTTGTAACACCGCTTCCGGAGTGTCGGTCAAACAGGCAACGCGGCTTTCCAGGCTTTGGGCAAAATCCAGTTTGCCTTGCATGGCCAGCTCGGTAACCGCAGACACCTGCTCCCCGACCCCTGCCAATTTGGCGATTTCATCGATGCATTCCACATTAATGACAGTGCTATCCATGTCCATAAGCAGCAGGCCAGGTTCAGCCAAGGTTGGCGCCGCAGTCAGGTAGGCAATTTCCACCTGATGTGCCAGTGCGATCGCTTCAATTGTTGAAGGTAGCTCAGATTCATTAAGTAAATTAACCTGCGCTTTGACAGCCAGCATGTTGGTCGGAGTATCCTGCTGAACAAAAGAAAATTCACCTAATTGCATCAGTTCTGCAATTCCTGCTGATACAAGACTGATTTTCTCAAGATTAAGTCCTTCAGCAAACAAAATCAGGGTTCCAGTTGCTGTGATTTTTTCCAGACTCTGCACCGGCTCCTGCCCTTGCAGGACCGCCTCACTGGTTAACAGATGGTTGTATTCGGTTACACTGAAACCTAAGCTTTTAATGCCCGCTAGTTCAGACGCAAATTGGTGGGACAGAAGTTGTGAAGGACTAAGTTTTAACTGAAACACGGCAACTACCAATCGGAAATCAAGGCCAGAGATTCTACCCAATACAAACAAGAATACCTATAGGCTTTATCAAACTTTCATATAACATTTCAAGAAAGATCTGCTTGGCAAATGATACGAGATCCCCTATTGTCTTTGCCTATGAATTTAGCAAAAAATGCCATCGCCTCAGTGCAGTCGGCTCAGCCCAGCACCTACTCCATATTCAAGCGAATCGTTAATCTGGCGCTTGTTATTGCTGCCGTATCTATTTGCGTCAATCTATGGCTATTGAGTACTGAGCAAGCGCAAAATTGGCATGCCAAGCAAGCGAATCAACTGGGGCGAAGTCTTAGCAATCAGGGCGCGTTAGCCCTTGCGCCTGTCGTAGCACAAAGAGATGAGCAAAGAATTACAGCTTATCTGGATAACTTGATCACTGATGAGCATGTCAGTAGCGCGGCAGTTTTTGGTAAGCGCGGACAAATAATCAATAGCACTAAAGCCAATCTGTCACTGCTAACGAACTATCAGATGCGTGAAAAGATGCCTATGGTATTCGTGCAGGAAGTGATTTTTGAAGATCAGGTAGCGGGTTACCTGCGCATCCTGCTTAACGAAGATAAAGTGATGCAGTTCCATGACGAATACCAGGCGCAGCTATTTGAACAGACAATAGTGCTAATGTTACTTGCTGGAGTCGCAGGACTTCTTATCACCCGTGCTTTTTACAAGTTCCGCTACCGCCACTACCAACCTAAGAATCCGACATAAATAAATTGGAAAAATTGATATCCGTCTGTTTTTCAATTTGCTCTTGAGACTCTTCCCGTAATTGGCTTAAAGAAGCCAGAATTTCGGGCAAATACTCAGGGCTATTTCGATTTCCCTGACGTCCATAAATAGGCATATCAGGCGAATCTGTTTCCAGCAGCAGATTTTCCAGTGGTACCTGCCTTAAGGTATTTCTGGTTTTGGATGCCCTTGGATAGGTCAGGGTTCCGCCAGCGCCCAATAAAAAACCAAGCTCAATATAACTCGATGCTTCTTGCTCGCTACCTGAAAATGCGTGAATGACGCCCCCTCTAGGTATTTTCTTGTTTTTCAGCGAACGAATGATCTGATTGTGAGAGCGTCTGTGATGAATAATCACCGGGAGTTTGTGGCTTACCGCTAGCTCCAGCTGAGCATCAAAAAAATATTGTTGTTCTTTCTGACTGATCCCAACGACAAAATCTAAGCCGATTTCCCCCACGGCAACCACTGATGAACGACACTCGGTCAAATATTCATTCAATGTGTCGAGGTCAGCTTCCTTTGCACCATCCAGAAAGTATGGATGAATTCCTAAAGCAAAATATAACTGAGGATGGCGCTGTGCCAACTGACATTGTTTTTGCCAGTATTTGGCCTGAGTTCCCGGAATCAGAAAATGTGTTACTCCTTTACCTCTGGCATTTTCGATAACACTTACACGATCTTCATCAAACTGTGGAAAATCCAAATGGCAATGACTATCTATCATGATAAAGGGGGCCTGTTTTACCTATGGCATCAGTCGGTTTATTTCCCACTCTCCACTTTCTTGTTTCGAATAAACAAAACGATTGTGCAATCTGTGTTCACCGCCTTGCCAAAATTCTATTTCGTGTGGAATGACTCGGTAGCCTCCCCAAAAGGATGGAAGGGAAATGTCACCTTGGGCGAACTTTTGTTTTATTTCTTCGAATTTACCAAGCAATGCTTGTCGCGTTGATATTGGCTTACTTTGTCTGGACGCCCAGGCGGCAAGCTGACTGTCCCGGGGGCGGGAGAAAAAATAGCTGGCAACTTCTGCTTTTGATAAAGGGACGGTAGTTCCGCACACTTTCACTTGTCGTTCCAAAATATGCCAGGGGAAATGCAATGATATTTTGCTGTTTTGCTCAAGCTCTTGAGCTTTTCGGCTGCCAAGATTCGTATAGAAAACGAAACCGTTTTCGCTGACATCTTTGAGCAACACTATCCTTTGAGAAGGTTGTCCATCTGGTGATACCGTGGCAATTGTCATTGCAGTGGGGTCAGGCAGTTTTGCGTCCACCACATTCTGCAGCCAGCGATTGAACTGGACAATCGGATCTTTTTCAAGATCGTTTCTGCTTAATTCGCCCTGACAATACTCTCGCCTGATGTCCTGCAATGAATCCATCAAAACTCTCTCTTACTCTCTACTGATTTTCGCCGTATCCTAAACTACGCAACGCCCGCTCATCGTCGGCCCAGCCGGATTTAACTTTAACCCATAGTTCCAGAAAAACCTTGTTATCAAACAAGTTTTCCATATCTTTACGGGCTTCCGCACCTATTGTTTTCAAACGTTGGCCACCCTTTCCGATCACCATACGCTTTTGTGTCTCACGCTCAACTAAAATAAGGCCGTTAATCCGGTAGACTCCATTATCGGCAAGCAGAAATTGTTCGATCTCAACACTCACTGAATAAGGTAATTCATCACCAGTAAATCGCATCAACTTCTCGCGAATAATTTCCGATGCCATAAACCGGCTACTGCGATCAGTAATATGGTCTTCAGGGAAATAGAACTCGCTTTCAGGCAATTGTTCATGAACCATGCCTCTGAGTTCCTCGACATTTTTCCCCAACTTCGCAGACACAGGCATAATATGTTCGAATTTATGCTGTTCTGACAGCCATTGCAGATGGGTCATCAACTCGGTTTTGTCTTTTACGTTGTCGGCTTTGTTCACCACCATCCAACAGGGTAAGCCGCTCGCTTTTATTTTCGAGAGCACCATCTGGTCGTCTTCTGTCCATTTGGTACCTTCCACCAAAAACAGAACCAAACCCACTTCCGCCAGAGAACTGGACGCCGCCCTGTTCATCAACTTGTTAATGGCCTTTTTTTCTTCCACATGCAAACCCGGCGTATCAACAAAAATAGCCTGATGCTGTCCCTCTGTATCAATACCCATGATTCGATGACGGGTCGTCTGGGGTTTACGGGAGGTAATGCTGACTTTCTGACCTAGCAACTTATTGAGTAAGGTCGACTTACCTACATTGGGCCGGCCAACAATAGCTACCATGCCGCAAAACGTTTCAATTTCCATTGGTCAGATTCTCCAAAGCCAGACTGGCTGCTTTTTGCTCTGCTTTTCTGCGTGAGCTACCTCTACCTATAAATAAGTCAGCTAGCCCTTCAATCCGACATTCAACAGAAAAAACCTGTTCATGTGATTTGCCTTTAATCTCGGTTACTGAGTACTCAGGCAACGCTTTTCCACGCCCTTGAAGATATTCCTGCAATCGGGTTTTGCCGTCTTTAAGATGAATATTCGGATCCAGCGCGTTCAGGCGGGTTTCGTACCATTTAAGCACTAGCTCTTCGCACTTAGGCAAGCCAGCTTCAAGGTAAATTGCACCAATAATGGCCTCAACCGTGTCAGCCAATATGGACGACCGCCTATGTCCTCCACTTTTTAACTCACCGGGTCCAAGTTTCAGAGATTCACCGAGCTCAAATTCCACAGCCAGTTTGGCCAATGTATCACCTTTCACCAGACTGGCTCGCATACGAGTCAAATTTCCTTCGGGTTGTTCCGGAAATCGAGCAAAGAGGGCATTGGCAATGACCATACCCAGTATGGCATCGCCTAAAAATTCAAGACGTTCGTTGTGAGTTTTACTGGCGCTTCTGTGAGTCAGCGCTAGAGCAAGGTTATCTTCATTTTTAAATTGATAACCCAATTTTTTATACAGTGAAGAATAGAGCTCAATGCCATGCATCTATTGTATGCCACCTACCCGATCAAATCTCACACCAGTAGGGACCCAACCTGGTACCCAACTATCAGGCGAACGTTCAAATTCAAAACTGATCCAGATGGCCACGGCTTTTCCAACCATATTGGCTTCCGGTACAAATCCCCAATAGCGACTGTCCTGACTATTGTCTCGGTTGTCACCCATCACGAAATACTCACCTTCTGGCACTATCCATTCGTTGGAGGCCGTTCCTGGTTGCTGCTTATACATTGAAGCATTATTAATCACGCCAGGATTTCTTAAAATATCGTGGCTCAATTCGCCTAACTGTTCTGTATAGCGGGCCAAAGGAGTCAGCCCTTGTATGAATTCACCGCGCTTTTGAAAGTCTTGTTGCACCTGCGTCATTGGCTCGCAGCTGGCAGCATTATCGCAGGCCGGCTTGACGAATATTTGCTTATTTTTATACAGCACTGTGTCACCTGGCAAGCCAACCACACGTTTAATATAGTCGACGTTTGTGTTCTCAGGATATTTAAACACAACTACGTCACCACGCTGGGGTTCGCCGGTTTCAAAGAATTTTTTCCTGGCGACAGGATCTTTTAATCCATAAGTAAACTTCTCCACCAGAATGAAATCGCCTACAAGTAGGGTTGGCATCATAGAGCCTGAAGGGATCTGAAAAGGTTCATATAAAAATGAACGTAACACCAATACGAAAGCGATAACCGGGAAAATCTGTTGCGCTGTATCAACTATATAGGGTAGTTGAGGTTCACCAGCGATAGTGCCAGTTTGAACTTGTCCTGAACCGCCTTCGGTTGCTGTGTTAGAAAATCGTTCCTTGCGCTTGGGAGCAAAGAACAAAGCATCAAATAGCCAGATAAGACCCGACGCTACAGTGACAATAACCAGACCGATTGAAAAATAGTTAGCCATTACTTACTTACCTTTAATACTGCCAGGAAGGCTTCCTGTGGCAATTCAACATTTCCAACTTGCTTCATGCGTTTTTTACCTTCTTTTTGCTTCTGCAACAGTTTTTTCTTCCTGCTGACATCACCACCATAACATTTGGCAATAACGTTTTTGCGCAATTGTTTTACCGTACTACGAGCGATCACATGATTCCCGATAGCAGCTTGAATAGCGATATCAAACATCTGTCTCGGGATCAGTTCTTTAAGCTTTTCCACTAAATCCCGACCGCGGGACTGTGAGTTATCTCTGTGGGTGATTACAGCTAACGCATCTACCCTCTCGCCATTTATCAGAATATCCAATCTGACCATATCTGCAGAACTAAAGCGTTTAAAATTGTAATCCAGTGATGCAAATCCACGGCTGGTAGATTTCAAGCGGTCAAAGAAATCCAATACTACCTCAGCCATGGGTAGTTCATAAGTTACAGCTACCTGCTTGCCGTGATACTGCATATGCGTCTGAACACCACGTTTCTCAATACACAAAGTAATGACATTACCCAAATAGGTAGACGGCACCAAAATGTGTGCTTCGACTAATGGCTCGCGAATTTCAGCAACGTCGTTTAAGGGTGGAAGATTTGACGGGTTGTCTACAGTGACGACTTCGCCATTGGTTTTTTCCACTTGATAAACTACCGTCGGCGCAGACGTTATTAAATCCAGATCGTATTCTCGTTCAAGGCGCTCCTGAATAATTTCCATGTGCAGCATGCCGAGAAACCCGATGCGGAAGCCAAACCCTAATGCAGCTGAACTTTCCGGCTCATAAAATAGCGAAGCGTCGTTCAGACTCAATTTGGCAAGGGCATCACGAAAATCTTCATAATCATCCGAACTCACCGGAAACAAACCGGCATAAACCTGGGGTTTTACTTTTTGAAACCCGGGTAAAGGTTCAACGTCGCTATCTTTAGCAAGGGTAATGGTATCGCCAACAGGGGCACCGTGAATATCTTTAATGCCAGCGATGATATAACCCACTTCACCGGCTCTAAGTACACCTGTATCCGTTTGCTTAGGAGTAAAAATACCGACTTTATCTGTCTGATGAATCTGCCCCTTTGATACAATTTTTATTTTATCTTTAACGTTTAGCTGGCCCTGAATAACCCGTACCAGCGACACGACCCCTTGATAGTTGTCAAACCACGAATCAACAATCAGCGCTTTCAATGGTGCATCAATTTCACCTTCCGGTGGCGGAATTTGATTAACGATGACTTCCAGAACATCCTCAATACCCACACCGGTTTTCGCAGAACAACAAACCGCGTCGAGGGCATCGATGCCAACAATATCTTCAATTTCCTCAGCAACCCGCTCTGGTTCAGCCTGTGGCAGGTCAATTTTATTCAGAATGGGGACAACTTCCATGTCCATTTCAATGGCGGTGTAACAATTTGCTAAAGTCTGTGCTTCAACTCCCTGCCCTGCATCCACAACCAACAATGCACCTTCACAGGCCGCCAATGAACGGGAAACTTCATACGTAAAGTCAACGTGCCCGGGAGTATCTATGAAATTCAGCTGGTAAGTTTCACCGTCTTTAGCTGTATAATTCAGGGTGACACTCTGCGCTTTAATCGTGATTCCGCGCTCTCGCTCGATATCCATCGAATCAAGAACCTGCTCTGCCATTTCGCGATCTTGCAGACCCCCGCAATGCTGAATAAGTCGATCAGACAAGGTCGATTTACCATGATCGATGTGGGCGATGATAGAGAAATTCCGAATGTGCTTGTGTTGCATAGCGTTTTGATTAATACCTAAAGCGTCGAACCGCTGGTTTGCTGCTCAGCTCATTCTGGCAGCCCAAGGTCTCGAATAATAAAAATAGGCGAGGATTTTACAGTTTTATCGGCCACTTTGCGATAACGTTCTGCTAATTGTTGCATTCCCTTACGAATAATCCCAATTCCATTGCCTGCATTGCAATTCAGATGGTTTGCGCTTTGCTCTAAACGCGATAGAAATGGATGGCTGGAGTTAAGAATCAGGCGACAATGATTGAATATTGATTTGACTGGCTTTTTCCGGGATGAGTGCAAGTAGTCTTGGTTGATATCGATGGGCGTTCTCTCCATCCAATCTATGTTTGACCCACCTGAAGCAAAAGAAAGTACACAAGGCCGAAAAGCCGATGATCCACAGTTCACTTGATATAGATAGTTGAGAAAGCAACCACTGCCCAGACACAGCGCTTATCACAAGCACCACCAATGGAAGCAGATAGACCAATGCAGACGCGCTTAAAAGGTGATTTTCAGGAATGCCCAGCCTGACCTGCTGACCGACAATCGCTTTTTTGGTGCAACGCAGTACAAGCAACTCTTTTTTAGGGGCAAACGCCTTGGCCACCACCCCGGTTCCGCAATTATCTTTTGCTACACAAGCGCCACAGGTTGACTTTATTTCGGTTTCGACCCATATGTGATCACTATCCACCGCAGTAATGGTGCCGATTTCTTCAATCATGCTAATTAATTCACAAGCGTAATAGAAGAGACAATGGCATTCGCAGTTTGTGCGGGCAACTTACCTATGACAGTCACTTGCAACTGCCCGAGGTTTCTGGTTAGCAAGGTATTTGACTCATTGTGATAAACAAAGCCTTCCTCACCCGCTTGTAAACCAGCACGCTGCAGATAAACCGATACGTCCACCAGCCCATCACTGAGCATGACATAGTCCACTACTTCTCCATTGGTAGGTAATCGGTGAACATCCCATTTGATAATTTCCATTCCCACCGGCAACGCATTGATTTGCCAATTTTTCTCACTTTCTGCTGTTTGAGCCAAGGATACAACAGGTGGCATTTTAGCTAGTTCCACACGTTCTAAATACGGATGAACCGTAGCGGTAACTTCAAATTCAGTGACTTGAATTTGCTCCAGTAATTGACCTTTAAGGTTGACCATATTGAGTTTAAGCAATAATCCAGTTTCTTGATCGAGCCACAGATTGAAGCTGTATCGGCTGCGGTCTCTACTCACTATCCTGATTTGCTGTGCTGCCCTGCCGGAGATTCTGCTCCGAGCAACAGCAATAAATTCATAACTCGCGGCTAATCTCGCGGGATCATTGAAAAAAGCCAGGGGAAAAGGGCCGTTAATAATTGATGATCTCAAACTGTAGGGAGGAACATTGGGTTCAAAGTAACTGACCTGATCGCCAATTCGGATCATTTCAATTCCAGGACCATTAAGTAAACTCAGCTGTTCAAGCTCAACTCCCTGCTCATTGACACCATGTCGCCACAAGTAGGGCTGTGCATCCACACCGGGTTTTAATACAACAAAGGAGATCTGGTAGTTAAGGTGCGTTATCGCATACACCATTTTTTTCATCCATGCCTGAGCACTGCCAGATGAATAGGGATTGTTTTGCGAATTATTAGTTGGGGTTGTTTGTGCGTTAACTGTTACAAGTAACGCACAAGCCGAAATCAGAAACCAACTGAGTAGTAGACGATAATATTTACTCAGGCTGTGTTTCACTTTCTTGATTCTGTTTATCTTCTATCTCTTCGACAGGTTTCTCAGCTGCATCAACAACAGAGGTTTTGAATCTCAACTGTTGTTTATGATCTGTCAGGTAAGCCTGAATTCTGCGACGCTGCTCCATCACATCATCCCTGTTAACAGGTTGCGACTGCTCAAGACTAACAGGAGACAAACCACCCTGAATACCTGGAATAGTAGCTGGTGCAGTATAAAAATCCTGCAGTTCTTCTGGCTGGTTAAATTGCTGAACCCCGATAACCATGGCTACGGCAACTGACGCGGCGATGGCCAACTGACCACTTTGGCGCGCAAAAGGAATAACCGATGCGACAACAGGCAAGTCCTTCCAAGTGCGTTTTGGCGCAACAATGGCAGGCTCATGCTCAAGCGCTGCTGCTACTTGCGCGCTGATATCGAAATCAGCATGTAACGGCATCTCTTTGCGTAGCCCGTGACGGATCAAATGATATCGTTGCCACTTTGCGGACAATTCAGCATCGCTATGTAGCTCACTGATTAAATTGTCGTCTTGTAACTCACCATCAACGATAGCGGACAAGTTTTCATGCTTTTGCGTCATATATCGGTTCCTGAATTAACGCCCTATTCTGTACTAAAGTCATTGCAATGTCACCTAGCTTTGCAGCATGGGGTTAAGGACTTTATCAATCGCCTCTCGCGCCCTGAATATCCTCGACCTGACGGTACCAACGGGACAATCCATAACATTCGCAATATCTTCGTAACTTAGCCCCTCCAACTCACGTAATGTAATAGCCATTCGCAAATCTTCGGGTAACTGTTCTACTGTGTCGAACAAGACTTTTTCAAGTTGTTCAGACATCAGACTACGTTCTGGTGAATTTTGTTCCTTTAAAGCATCACTTCCATCATAAAAATCTGCTTCATCGGCATCCACATCGTTGGCAGGTGGCTTACGCCCCTGAGCAACCAGATAATTTTTCGCGCTGTTTACCGCTATTCGATATAGCCAGGTATAAAACGCACTATCACCTCTGAAATTTGGCAACGCCCGGTAAGCTTTAATAAAGGCTTCCTGCGTAACGTCTGCCACATCTCCTGAATTCTTTACATATCGTGAAACAAGGTGCCCAACTTTGTGCTGGTATTTTGTTACCAACAACCCGAAGGCATTTTTATCGCCTCGCTGCACTTTTTCCACAATTTGTTGATCTGTAAACTGCTCGCTCATTCGAGCCGATACTCCTTTAAAAAATACTACTCTGGCTCATGCAAGCACCAAAATAGACTGCGGTAATAATAAAAAGTTCGATCTTTTTTTAATTATTAACCAATTTACTGCTAAAAAAGCATGAATTCATTAAGTCTAACCCACAACATTGGGTCAGGAAGCTGTAAAATCAACAGATTCAACTCTTTGTTTTACAACAACTAAAAAAATCAGTTCGGTAATTTTTTACCCTCAGGCTTCAACCAGACTGCCTGACTAGTTATTTGCCTTGTTTGGTATTAATATGCCGACAATACTCCACGATCCCCGGGTGATTCTACTCCATGAGCACTACCGTTGAACATCGCTGTGACGTCCTAATTGTAGGCAGCGGCGCTGCTGGCTTAAGCCTGGCTTTAAAACTTGCTGATTTTTACAACGTTATTGTACTGAGTAAAAGTAACCTGTCAGAAGGTTCTACCCGATATGCTCAAGGTGGTATTGCCGCTGTTTTTGACGAAGACGATACTATTGAGTCACATGTTCAGGATACCTTGCGGGCCGGAGCAGGGCTTTGTGATCCGGAGGCAGTTAAATTCACCGCGTCCCGCGCCAAAGAATGTATGCAATGGCTGATCAATTTCGGTGTACCTTTCGATCAGGAGCGCGATAGCCAGGGCAATACCCGCTATCACCTGACCAGAGAAGGTGGCCATAGTCATCGACGGATTTTACATGCTGCCGACGCCACAGGTCAGGCTGTTCAACTCACTCTGACAGAAGCAGTCCAGCAGCACCCCAACATTCATTTGTTCGAGCGCTATAACGCCATCGACCTGATCCGCAGTCAATCAGATAAGAAGCTTTGCCTCGGCGCATATGTATGGAACCGTAAACAAGAACATGTAGAAGTGATACGCAGCCGCTTCACCACTCTGGCAAGCGGTGGCGCAAGTAAAGTCTATCAGTACACCTCCAATCCGGATGTTTCCAGTGGTGATGGCATAGCAATGGCCTGGCGCGCAGGTTGTTCAGTCGCTAACATGGAATTCAACCAGTTTCACCCAACCTGCCTTTATCACCCGGAAGCGCGAAACTTTCTGATAACCGAAGCTTTACGAGGTGAAGGTGCATTCCTGTGTCATGCTGATGGCAGCAAGTTTATGCATAAATTTGACGACAGGGCTGATTTGGCTCCCAGGGATATAGTAGCCCGGGTTATCGATTTCGAAATGAAACGTGTTGGTGCAGATTGTATGTATCTGGACATCAGCCACAAACCTACTGATTTTATTGTCAAACACTTTCCAAACATCTACCGGAAATGTCGGGCACTAGGCATTGATATTACCCGTCAACCTATTCCAGTCGTACCCGCAGCACATTATAGTTGTGGCGGCGTCGTGACAGACTTCAACGCAAAAACGGATTTAGACAACCTCTATGCTGTGGGGGAAGTAGCATACACAGGATTGCACGGAGCAAATCGGATGGCGAGTAACTCGTTGCTTGAATGTGTGGTTTTTGCTCATGCAGCAGCGCAGCACATTATAAGCCGCAAAGATGAATCCATGTCTGAGGAACACGTTGCAGCTTGGGATGAAAGCCAGGTTGGCAGTTCCGATGAAGAAGTTATCATTCAGCATAACTGGCACGAACTGCGTCTTTTCATGTGGGATTACGTGGGAATTGTGCGCACAAATAAACGATTGGAACGTGCACTGCGACGCATAGAGCTGCTTCAACAGGAAATACACGAGTACTATTCAAATTTTAGAGTCAGCAACAATTTACTCGAATTGCGAAACTTGGTCACTGTCGCCGAACTAATCGTCCGCTGTGCCATGTCGAGAAAAGAAAGTCGCGGACTACATTACAATCTGGATTATCCTGAGCAATTAGACTCCCCAACCCCAACCCTGCTTTCACGGGAGTAGTCATTGATTCAAAATCAGCTACTGGCCCCTTTTTTAAAAAATATAGTAGGTTTTTCGATAGCTTATTAGAGTTGGCTACAAAACAACTACTATTTTGAAGATATGCAGGTAGAATTCTGAGCCGGCTATATTTGGAATAAACCGTTTGACACTACATTCGGTACTAAAAAAATAAAATGGAACAGGAAGCAGTATTATGGATTCACGCAATAAGATCCCCTTTTGGTTTGCACTTCTAAGCGGCTCAATGCTGATATCAGCATGCGGTGGAGGCGGTAGTGATGCACCGGCAGTACCCTCCAATCAATCACCAATCGTCAGAATATCTGTTCCCGATTTAGTCGGGCAATCCGCAGAAGTGACGCTTGATGCGAGCGCGTCAAATGATCAGGATGGCAACATTACAGAGTACGAATGGGAACAAGTGTCAGGTATAGACGTGATGCTATCAGACACAAACCAGGCGGTTGTGACATTTGAAGCACCAGCCGAAGCATCTGCCCAAATGCAGTTTCGCGTTACCCTAACCGACGATGATGGCGCAACAAGTAATTCGACGGTGACTGTCACAACCAACGCTCCCCCCTTGGCTGATGCTGGTGTCGATAAGCAAATTATTGAGACGCAGAGTGCGGAACTTACAGGCGTACTGTCATCTGATGTAGATGAAAATGTAGCATCTTACAGCTGGCGACAACTCTCTGGTCCACTTGCATCCATTGATTCGCCTTTTGAAGTGACAACCAACGTGGTTGCACCTGTTGTCGACGTGGACACAGAACTGGTGTTTGAACTAACGGTTGCAGATGAATTCGAAACCTCAAGCAATGACACAGTGACGCTATTAGTACTTGCCAATCAAGCACCTATTGTCGAGATGGCATTTCCTCTCAATGGAGGTCGCTTTGAAGGAAATGTAATTAGCGTATCGGGAAAAGTGTCTGATGATAGAGATCTGTCTCAAAACACAGTAACAATTTCGACCAGCCAAACAGACTTGACGACAACTGTAGATGAAAGTGGACACTTTAGTATTGATTTGTCGTTGGATAGTTCAGTAGCGGATACCATCATTTCGGTAACTGCTGAGGACAATATTAATGAAAGCTCACTGACAGAAAACATAAATTTGCGTAACGAACCTTTGATTACCAAAGGCCGGATGGCGATGCATCCCACCAAAGCAAACACTGCACTTTTCGTTGAAGATACCTACGGACAAAACCGGGTTTACGAAATTAACCTGGGATCTGGCACCACCAGAACGGTTTTTGAAGAGCAAGAATCAATCTTTGGCCAAGTCTTAGACTTGAAGGTTGATTTAGCAAACAACCGTTTGCTAATCAAAGCGTTTTCTGGAGACTATTCCTTCACTGCAATTGACCTTGAGGATTATAGCTTTACGAAATTAGTACCCAGTGAGCTGGATGGTCAAATTACGATTGGATATGGCCGCGATTTTGCCCTTATACCAGGCGGTGACGATGTATTAATCGCAGATACTGAAAATGGAGTATTGATAAAAGCTAATTTGGCTTCGGGCAATCGCGAGATTATTTCTGGACCCGAGGTGGGTACCGGCCTTTCCTTTAGTGAAGACATCACACCGTTTGTAACAGAATCAGGTGACTGGATCGTATTAGATAGCACCCTGAAAACTTCCTTTTCGATTGATCCTGAAACGGGGAATCGCTCGATTATTGGTGAAATTGGAAATGGATTGTCCGTTGGCAGTAAAGTATTAGATGAATCCCGTCAGAAAATAATTTCAGTTCATGTTTTTGATCCTCGAGTACGTATCCTGGATATTCAAACCGGTGAGGTTGAAACACTGTTGAATTTGAATGATAGATTTGATGCAACATCTCCTTGGCAGCTGTTATATGATGTGCTTGAGGACCGTTATATCGTGATGCAGTATGGTGAAAATACCAGACAAGACGATATAGACAACATCATTAGTATCGATCCCGACTCACTTGCTAGTGAAGTATTGTTCAACGATTATGTGGGACAAAGGAATAATGTAAAGATCAATGGCGATATAGTGTTTGATCAGCAAAGCAAGCGTCTTTTCGGTATTTCCAATCAAGACGTTGTACACAGCTTCGATCCTGAAACCTTGTCTACTCAGATCGTCTCACAGAATAACCCAGGTGATGTGATTGAATTTGAGTCTTTGTCCAGAATTGCCCTTAACCCACAATCTGGTGGTCTTTATGTAACTGAATGGTCTACTCAAACCATCGTTTCTATTGACCCTGAAACGGGACAAAAAGCTGTGGCTTTGGACCTGGCTCAATCAGACGAATACCAAACCAGCAATGCAGTAGATATTGATTTCAGCGAAGACGGAGAGTCACTCTATGTTCTGCTTCGAGATGAAAATCAGCAATTTTCGCTTGTTTCATACGCTATAGCAGGCGGCGAAATAGCACTTGTGACAAATAATCAAGTGGGGACCAATAGTCGTTTCATTCAACCTTTTTCTATCTCCGTCAATGATGGCGTCATTTATGTCGCTGACCATGGCGCGGGTGGAACATCGAGTGTCACCATTCAAGAAGTCGATATCGAAACGGGCAACACGAGAATTGTTTCCCAAGGCGCGATAAACTCTTCGATATATATTGAACCGATGGCTGAGCTAAATAGATTGCTGGTAGCGGAATCGGGAAATATGAGATTGATCGATATTGAAACTGGGGAAGTCGAAACGTTGTCGTTTCACAGTAACGATCTAAAGATTGGTAGAGGCCGCAAAGTACAATTTGGAAACATTGCAGTTGATTTTTCAACCTCTCGTGTATTTGCGGTCGATGGTGCAAACGAGATTTTGTTTGCTGTTGACATAAATACCGGCGACAGGATCGCTATACAGCGGCAGTAATTCTTGAAAAAGCAAACCAGCTGGTTTGCTTTTTTTTGCCTACTGGGACTTCAAAGAATTCTGAGTTTTTTCACTTTCCACTCATTAACAACTAGCGTTGCGGCGACTCTCTTTACGTGGCACTGCCTTTTAAAGGGCAAATTTTACCCGACAGGTGAATAATCCCCTTCTCGGTTGCTGGTTTAGATTGGCTGGTTAGTGAGAATGCCTGGGTACCTCTTACCTTGTCTACGTTGAAATTCACCTTTCCCGGTAAAAAAGCGGGTTTTACAAATTTACAAGCACAGCTGAATGGCTCGTCCGTTTGTTCATGCAAGGCAGACAGGCATCTAGCCTGGCTCCACATACCGTGTACTATGGGCTGTTTAAAGCCCATTGCTTTAGCCATAATTCGATAGAGATGAATGGGATTGTAATCACCAGACACTCTTGAATACCTGCGTCCCAGATCTTTTTCAAGTGACCAGAATTCGGCCGTTTCCAACACAGGGAGACTCTGCTTGGGTTTGTCATTTTTCTCATTGACGTCTGGTACCCGGTATAGATTGCGACTTGTCGCAAACCATACAGGTTCACTCCCCACGCTGACCTCTGTGAGTATGGTAAAGGCCCACCCTTTGCTATGCTTTTCTACTGAGCCAAACTGACAACTCACTTTCAGGACTTCGCTGGCGTGTAACGGTCGAACTTGTTCAATAGTGTTTTCGATGTGAACCAAACCCAGCAGAGCAAACGGAAATGCCTTGTCCAGCATCAACTTCAAATGCAACGGAAACGCGACGATGTGCGGAAAACATGGATGCATATTCTTTTTTGATTGCTGCCAGTCGACGGTTTGATGAAACCGCTCCAATCTTGTTAGGTCAATGGTCACCTTATCCAGTGTGTATTTAATTGCCGGTAAAGCAGGTTTGTCCGCGCTCGTCGTGTATGCGCGTTTAAAACCTGCCGATAAAAGCAGGCCTAGTGGGTTTGGAGCGCTGGATAAAACAAATTCACGCAAATTAATCTTCCTTCTCCGCCGCTTTTTTCTGACGCAGCGAAGTACGGCATAAACAGCGGAAGTCGCGTTCAGACACCTGATCCCGAAAAACGATTTGCCAATTGGCGACCTTGGGAGAAAAGGGTGGTGAGAGACACAGCCACACAAACCATGAAGTAACCAATGAACGCCCGTCAATTTGCCACGATAAACTGGATTCTGGTTCAATTTGTAACCAGCTTCCCTGTTCACAAAGAGACACAATCTGTGGTTGTATCTCTTCTTTATCTCGTTTGAATTGATACCAGCCCTGCCCTACCAACAAAAAGAACAGCAGCAGTTGTACCTCTACTTGCAATGCAAATAGGTTAGGTTGCCACAAAAAAACAGAAGACAGTAAAGCAATATACAACGCAGCGACGCTGACCTGTTTATGGACAGAAGGACGGATAATAATTCTATACTTTGACACGGCTTAGAATATGGTCAACCATTGCAGCCAGTTCAGGATCATCACACTTCTGATGCCCCATAAACCAGGCGAACAAATCCGGGTCATCGCAGGTTAACAATCGTTCGAAGATTAATTTTTTATCCTCCTCCAGATCGTTAAAAGCTTCATCCACAAAAGGCATAAACAACACATCTAGCTCCAGCATGCCTCGGCGGCAAGCCCACTTGAGACGCGACAATCTTTGTTTTGTAAACATCTAAATTCCTCGTTGCAAACACTTCGAAATTCGGGTTGCTATCTGAATTTGTTAGCCATGCAGACATAAAGTGAGTAGTTTGAATTTCTATATTATCACTCTGCCCTTACTTGTATCTACTGGCCTTGCCCCCATAATTTCAATAAGTTAAAAAAAGCGAACCTTCTATTATGCACAAACTCGACTCAGCCAATGAATTACCTGACGCGTTTTCCTGTCAGTTAGAAGATCTTGGCATAATTAAAATTTCCGGTGAGGAAGCTCACAAGTACCTTCAGGGGCAGGTCACCATTGATGTGGACAAACTCACAGAAAGCGACTTCATGCTTGGTTGCCATTGCGATTTCAAAGGCAAAACCTGGAATGTATTTTATGCCTTTGGTCGGGCCGAAGAAATATACTTGCTTTGTCATCGCCAGAGCATCCCGGCGTCCATGGCCGAATTGAAGAAATACGCCGTATTTTCAAAGGCCGATATAGCAGATGATTCAGAAAACTGGTGTATCTGGGGTGGTAAAGGCAATACTTTTGAAACAACCTGCCAGAATTTGGTAGCAACACTCCCGACGTCAGAGAATAACCTTAGTGCATCAGACTCTGCATTCGTTGCGCACCTTGCACAGCCCGAGGAACGTTATTTACTGATTGCTTCGAAAGAACATCAGGAAAACATTCAGTCATCGCTGTCTGAAACAACTTTCGCGCCTGATCTGTGGGATTTATTGGACATAAAATCTGGCTTAGCCAACATTCAGGAAGCCACATCCAATGAATTTGTTCCGCAGATGCTGAATATGCAATCTCTGCAAGCGATAGATTTTCAAAAAGGTTGTTACATGGGACAAGAGGTGGTTGCCCGGACAAAATACCTGGGCAAAAACAAGAGAGCAACTTTCATCCTTCATAGTGATCAAGCTGCTGAACTAAAAGCAGGCGATCAATTGGAAATGCAGCTGGGCGAGAATTGGCGTCGAGGTGGTGTTATCATTCGCAGTGCGATGCTATCACAGCAAACTTGGGTTTTGGCTGTGCTGCCTAACGACACAGTGCAAGGCGCTGTTCTGCGGTCAAAAGAGTCGCCTGATCTGATGTTATCAGTGGATTCGCTGCCTTATACACTTGAATAACATCAATAATTTTTACCGTTTTAGCTGGGCATAATATGAAAATTACCGAAAATACTGTGGTTACCCTCCACTTCACCGTCAGTACCACAGACGGGACACAAATTGACAGTTCCAGAGATGGAGCTCCCATGGAGCATCTTCAGGGAAGTCAGTATCTGATAAAAGGGCTGGAAGATGAGCTCGAAGGCAAACAAGCCGGTGACAAATTTGACATCACGGTTGAGCCTCCTCTGGCTTACGGTGAAAGGCACGATGAATTAGTGCAAATGGTGCCCAAATCAATGTTCGAAGGCATGGAAATCGAAGTGGGCATGACGTTCAGAGCCACCACTGATGATGGTGAGCAATCGGTCATGATCATAGATGAAACCGATGACGACGTAGTGGTTGATGGCAACCATCCATTATCGGGTGTGACCTTGAATTTTGACGTGGAAGTGTTGCATGTCAGAGAAGCCAGCGAAGAGGAAATTGCCCATGGTCACCCACATGGTCCGGAAGGTTGCGGACATGCTCACTAACGCTGACTAGCGTAACTTCAGGGCCAATATGCCTGGTAGCATTGCGGCCCGTAAAAGCTGCTCTCTTACTTAACCTCAGGTTAATTAAGAGAGGCAACGATTATTAGTTGGCATAACCACTGCCAATGGCACGAAATGGCATCTCAAGCCCCAATTCGGGTACCTGAAGACCTACCCAGGCCGGAAAGGTATTACTGTTAGGTCCAGGAAACACCGTATATTCATCAGCCCAGGGGTAACGGCTGACCGCAACTGAAATTTTAGGTATCAGAGACGATGCCCTTTCACCTTGAATAGACAGCACTTTCTCTGGTTTAGCACCATACCAATAGCGGTCTGGAGTGGAGGTGTGATATTTTCTCAGCGCGGGCAAACCACTTCTGACGCGCCAGCCTACCACCTCATATACGGTATATTCAGGATCATTTTCCTGCTTCAAAGCAATCCAGGTATGCACAGCAAACCAGCCTCGCCAACTAAAGGCATCAGCGGCATACACTTCGATCACGGCACTGGTAAATTCTTCAGGGTTAGGAGCAATACCTGCAGGCACTCGCGTTGCGGTGCGCCAATTGTTATTTGAGCAGGCAGTAATAAGCACTAGCAGCCCGGCAAGTAACGCATGTCTCAACGGCTCATCTCCTCAAACATACTATTTGGTATTATTAACCAAAAATGCTATCGATTATCTCCCTGAACTCTTGGGCAACGGCGTAACCCTGTCCAGACGCGATTAGAAAAGCACCCGAAAAGCCAATTGCTATCAAAAGCCAACGAACCCAGGGCTTAAACTGCACTTCGTCTTTATCTTCAACTTCCTTGCTATTCTCAGCCAATCTGAAACGCCTTTTAAAATTCAGGTTCTGGGGCGGAAACTACACAGCATCTTCATTTTCTTCGCCAGTGCGAATTCTGATCACTCGTTCAACATCGTACACAAAGATTTTACCGTCGCCTATTTTGCCAGTCTGGGCTGTTGACATAATAGCCTCTATGGCACGTTCAGCCTGATCACTTGGTACGACAATTTCTAGCTTCACTTTGGGCAGAAAATCCACATTGTATTCTGCACCGCGATACATTTCTGTATGTCCTTTCTGACGTCCAAACCCTTTGACTTCTGTCACTGTCATTCCGGAAACGCCTACATCAGCTAGCGCTTCCCGCACATCATCCAACTTAAAGGGTTTAACGATAGCTTCAATTTTTTTCATTGCCTAAGCTCCTTCGCTTATTCTTGATCATAAATAGTAGGAATTGGGATCCGCTTATGTTGCGTAGAGCTATAAATATATAACAATTTCTCCTCCACATCCTGACCAACCTCTTTTCCTTCAAGGAAATCATCTATTTGTTCGTAACTCAGGCCTAAGGCCTGTTCATCGGCTTTTTGTGGTGTCAGTGTCTCAAGATCGGCTGTAGGCGCTTTATGAATGATATGGGAAGGTGCCCCCATATGTTCTGCCAGTTGGCGAACCTGCCGTTTGTTGAGTCCAAAAAGTGGAGCAAGATCACAGGCTCCATCTCCGTATTTTGTGTAAAAACCGGTAATATTTTCTGCCGAGTGATCTGTGCCTAAAACCAAGCCATCTAACATACCTGCGATTTCATACTGAATGACCATTCGCGCGCGAGCTTTGACGTTTCCTTTTACAAAATCCTGCTTCTTCTCGTCAGACGGTAGTAGACCATTGTCAGCTAATGCGGCACAGGTTTCTGCATGTATGGCATCAGCTCCCAATTGCACATTGACCGTAACTGACTGACTTGGCTGAATAAAATCAATAGAGGCTTGCGCATCATCTTCATCAGCCTGAACATTGTATGGCAATCTGACAGCGACGAATTGATAGGTTTCATGTTGCTCCTGATTCAATTCATTAACCGCCAACTGAGCCAATCTGCCCAGTGTACAGGAATCTATCCCGCCACTGATCCCCAGCACCAGAGAATTGAGCCCCGAACTTTTCAGTTGAGTCTTAATAAAATTCACTCTTCTGGTGACTTCATAGTCCACATTGATTTGTGGCTGAACTTTCATTTCGTCAATAACGGCTTGTTTGAGCATTGTTTTCTCTCATCTATCACTATTCGACAATCATAAAAAAAAATCACGTGTAATACTGCTAAAATTTGAGTCTTGGGATAGTTTATTTATTCTGAACAAAAATAAGGCGTATGAACAGTACTAACAAAAACTCAATTCCTATACCCAAACTTTCTGAAATACGTGTATCTTTGATATCCATAGAAGTAGGAGAAAAATTTGCTACCGGTATCAAAACAAACAGGCTTAACACTCTTAGAAATGATGATTACACTCGCTATTCTGGGGATCGTCATGACTATTGTGGTGCCAAGCGCACAGAGCATTTTGATTCAGAATCGTATCGTTGGTGAAATAAACGAACTTAGCGGTATTATGCAATTTGCCCGAAACAACGCAATAGACGAACAAGCCGATACTGTTCTATGTCCGACCACAAATTTCAGTAGCTGCAGTGCAGATTGGGGTGACCCCAAAATGGTTTTCGCAGATCTGGATGGTGACAGAGCGCGCGGCGATGCCGAAGAGCTGTTGGTGGGCACAGAATCAACTTCTTCTGCAAACATTCTGAGTGGACCCAACGCAGTGATTATATTCCAGGGCAATGGCTCGGTCAGCTCACCAGCAACCTTGCTTCTTTGCCATAAAGACAGGGAAGATAAATACGCCCGTGCACTCACATTGAGCTTACAGGGTCGCGTTCGAATGAGCCGGGATTCAAACGGCGACAATATTTACGAGAAAAATGACGGCACGCCCCTGGATTGTTCCTAGCTAGCCTGAGGCATCGTCAGAAGGTTTTATCTATCGCTTCAAGTTTTTTCTTGAACTGCTCCAAATGCTCCGCTTTTTCATACTCAAAATGATATTGATTGTGAAAACCGAAACGCAGCTGAACTAAGGCATCTTCGATAAACAAGGTATAACCATCGTGATCTGTATAGGCTTTAATGCCCTGCAGAAAATACACACCGTCTTTGTTCTCACCATGCTTGCTTAACTTATCAAACAATGAGAGCACAAAGTGGCTATCCAGTTCGTTTTTCATCCGCGCCTGCTAATTTATTCAGATAAATATAATACCGCCAATTAAGCAACTAAGATCACTCAGGATAGCGGCTTAGAAGTTGTATCGAACACCCAGGTAGGCAGCATTAATGGCCAAATCATTTTCGCCACGAATATGTTCAACTTCAAATCTGACCATACTCCTCGCACCTACATAGAAATCGAAACCTATCCCCAACACCGCTGCAACGTTACTATCATCGTAGCGACACAGGGTATAGTTCTCGCCAGTCCCTAACGCAAAATCGCTACCCTCTCCAACTTCACAGGATCCTTGAGGGATAAGACTTTGCCCTTTCATATCAGCTTTGAGAATACCAACCCGATAGAATAACTCGCCCATATTGTTACCGGCTTTGCCCAGAAACGCGGCAAACAAAGCATCGCCCTGAAGTCCGGGTTCAAAACTGTCAACTTCTTCCAAGGTAGTCGGTAAAACAGACGCCAGGTCTTCATCAGCAAGTTGTTGGTAACCTAATTCCAGATACCACTGCCTGTGGAATTGATACCCAACAGCAAACTTGTATGAGGCAGTATCAGCTTTGGTCAGGTCAAATTCTGATTCGGTATAACCACCGCTAATCACACCATACATTTTATCTGTCGCCAGCACCTGACTACAAATTCCGAACGCGAGTAATATGAACAAAGTAAATCGTTTAAACACAGACTTTCCTTTTGAAACTGTAAACATTGTCATCGGTAATGATGTTACCCAAATCAAACCTTCAATGCAGGTTTTTTACGCATGATATTGAATTAATTTTGATCTCGGCTGCTGATTAAACGGATTAGCATTGGCGCTGATTATCCGTTTTGCAGTATCCTGTGTTCAAATCATCGTTTATACCTTCGACGATTACCAATAAAAATCTAAGATTTGTAAGGACTTAGCATGATAAAAAGGGTTGGCGCGGCACTATGCCTGATTATCTTTATGAGTGCCTGTTCGTCAAATAACAATTCGCTGGAGACACGTGACGAGATTGATTTCGAGACAATTTCAAACGAACAGCAAAGCTTTATCTACAATATGTATTGGTACGTGCCACTCTCTTCCCAACGATATCGTCGAGATCAAAGTCTGCTGGCCATAATTGGCATTGGGAACAGACAACCTGTCGCCGTCGATAACGAGAATAAACTGAAGCTGGAAGATTTGGCTGTCAGAAAGCTAACTAACAAATTGAAAGAAAACGGACGTTGTTCTAAGGGTCATGAAATAGAAAGTACCCTATGGTTCGACAGATCGATCCAATTAACCGGGAAATGTTGGTAGTTTTGCTTAACTACAACGTTACAATCGCAATAAAAGTAATTCATTTAGTAGGAAATTTGGGCTATGCAACCAATAAAAACACGAGCCGCCGTTGCTTGGGAAGCAGGTAAACCTTTAAGTATTGAAGAAGTGGACCTGATGCCACCGCAGAAAGGTGAAGTCCTGGTTAAAATCATTGCCACCGGCGTTTGTCATACAGATGCCTACACACTCTCCGGCGATGATCCAGAAGGATTGTTCCCTGCCATTTTGGGTCACGAAGGTGCAGGCATTGTGCAAGCAGTGGGAGAAGGCGTCAGTTCAGTGGAAGTGGGTGATCACGTGATCCCGCTGTACACACCTGAATGTGGCGAATGTAAATTCTGTCAGTCCGGCAAAACCAACTTGTGTCAGGCTATCAGAACCACGCAGGGACAAGGCTTAATGCCTGATGGCACCAGCCGATTTTCCATAAACGGTCAACCCATATTCCATTACATGGGTACATCAACCTTTGCAGAACATACTGTTGTACCAGAGATTGCCTTGGCCAAAATTCCTAAATCCGCGCCGCTGGAGAAAGTCTGTTTGTTGGGTTGTGGCGTGACCACGGGTATGGGAGCTGTAACCAATACCGCCAAGGTTGTGGAAGGCGATACTGTCGCCGTATTCGGCCTGGGTGGCATTGGCCTGTCAGTCTTAATTGGTGCGCAAATGGCTAAAGCGGGCAGAATCATTGCCATAGACGTTAACGAAAGCAAATTTGAAATCGCCAGGCAACTTGGCGCAACTGACTGCATCAATCCGAAAGATTATGACAAGCCCATTCAGGATGTCATCGTAGAGTTAACCGATGGTGGCGTAGATTATTCGTTTGAGTGTATCGGTAACGTGAACGTAATGCGCTCAGCATTGGAATGCTGTCATAAAGGCTGGGGAGAATCAGTCATCATAGGGGTTGCCGGTGCAGGTCAGGAAATATCAACACGTCCTTTCCAACTGGTCACTGGTCGTGTCTGGCGCGGCACCGCATTTGGTGGTGTAAAAGGAAGAAGCCAATTGCCTGAATATGTACAACGTTATCTGGATGGCGAATTTGAACTGGACACTTTCATCACCCATACCATGCCACTTGAAGACATCAACAAGGCGTTTGACCTTATGCATGAAGGGAAATCCATTCGTACTGTGGTGCACTTCTGATGAGCAAGCTAGAACAGGTTGCCGCCAATAAATGTTTTGGCGGCTGGCAAAAACGTTTTAAACACCATTCTGAAAGCCTGAACTGCGACATGCATTTCAGTATTTTTCTGCCTTCTCAAGCCGAACAACCCAGCGCCCTGCCCGTGTTGTATTGGCTGAGTGGACTGACTTGCACAGATGAAAATTTTGTCATCAAAGCGGGTGCACAACGCATTGCTGCAGAATTGGGTATCGTACTGGTAATGCCCGATACCAGCCCGAGGGGTGATGCCGTCGCCGATGCCGAAGATCAGGCTTATGATCTGGGACTGGGCGCAGGGTTTTACCTCAACGCCACTCAGTCACCCTGGTCTGAGCATTATCACATGTATGACTACATAGTTGATGAGTTACCGGCGCTCATCAGACAACACTTTAATGTGAAACAAAAAGCGGCCATTTCAGGGCATTCAATGGGTGGTCACGGGGCGCTGATTATCGGCTTGTCCAACATGCAGCAATATACGTCCATTTCTGCATTCGCGCCCATAGTGAATCCATCCGAGTGTGACTGGGGCCAAAAAGCCTTTTCCCACTATCTGGGTGACGACAAAGCCTTGTGGTCTCAATACGATGCCTGCCATTTAATGACGGAACAAGGCAAGTATTTACAGCTACCGTTGCGTGTTGATCAAGGCATGGATGATGATTTTTTAATGTCGCAAAAACTAACTATGCCGTTGGAAGTGGTCGCCACTGAACTCGGTTACCCTGGTGAGTTTTATTATCATCCCGGCTATGACCACAGCTACTTTTTTATTGCATCCTTTATTGAAGATCATATTCGCTTCCACGCCAAGCACCTGAAAAACCTATAGAAAAAATGACAACTGCGGGTTACTCTGAGGTATCTCGCAGTTTTTCGAACGGCTCCATGACAAACAGACAAGGGTTCTCTTCTCGGATCGGATTTATTCTCGCTGCCGCAGGCTCAGCTGTCGGGTTGGGGAATATTTGGGGATTTCCCACTCAGGTTGCCAACCATGGTGGTGGCGCCTTTATTCTGGTTTATATACTTGTTCTACTCTTGTTAGCCATTCCCGCTCTTTATGCTGAAATGTCCATCGGATTTCAGCAGCGTGCCAACCCTGTTAAAGCGATGAAAGCAAGTTGCCAGCGCATACCTTTGTTTGGTTTATTCGCAGGATACTCGAACATTGTTGGTGCCATTTTGATGTTGAGTTTTTATTCCATCATTGCAGGCTGGATGTTCGCTCATAGTTTTGGCAGTTTGTTTACAGCACTTGGATGGGAAACGCTGGCCGGTTTTGTTACTCAATCAGGCATCACCAGAAATTTGTTGTTTGCTGCCCTGGTTATAATGCTAACAGCGCTCATTATTCTGGGTGGTGTTCAACAAGGAATAGAACGCTGGTCCAAACGGTTAATGCCGTTACTCCTGCTACTCCTTGTGGGTCTGATAATCTATATTCTGCAGTTGCCTGGTGCCTATGATGGCCTGACCAAGTTTCTTAAACCCGATTTTGCTGCCCTGTCAGATCCGCAACTGGTGCTGGCAGCAATGGGACAGGCGTTTTTCTCTTTGTCTATTGGTGTCGGAGGCATGCTGGTTTATGGTAGCTACCTGAAACAAGGTGAAAACCTCGGAAAGCTAAGCCTGTCAATTGCAGGCCTGGACACACTAATCGCTTTTTTAGCCGGAATGCTGGTCATCCCTGCCCTGTTTGTTGCCCAGACCTATGGTTATACCATAATGAGCAATGGCGAGCTGGTTGGCCGAAGTGAACTGATATTTGATGTGCTACCCAAGTTGTTTAACAACCTCGGCACAACGGGCACGTTAATTGGATTTAGCTTTTTTACTTTATTGGCCATTGCCTCGCTCACCAGTACTATTGCCAGTACCGAAGTACCTGTCAGCTACCTGACCGAAAATCACCAATACTCCAGACAATTTTCAACGTTGTTGGTGACACTTGTGGTGAGCCTGATTTGTGCCACCATAGTTTTTAACTTTGAGCTGCTGTTCCGCGCTGTGATTGGGCTACTTACTCACTATATGCTGCCTTTGATGGGACTGGTGTATTTTATCGTGACCGGATGGTTGCGACCTCAACCAACAAATGCGGAAGCCGGACTTGCGGGCAAACTCCTGAAGGTTCACCTGCGCTTTATCTGTCCGGCATTAATGTTACTGGTTTTTTATCAGGTGGCGTTCTAGAAATAATATTCCAGCGTCAGTTCAGCAAAATCATCCCGGCGGATCTGATAAAGCGGATCAAAGGGCTGGTCTTCTGCGCCCGAGAAAAACCAGGCGTCAAATCGCCATTTCCAGTTATCACTGATACGACTTGATGCTTCTATGAAACCAGAGCGGCTATCAGCTTCGTCCAGATCCTGTACATAGCCAATCAAGATTTCTGTGCCATCTACGTCATTAAAAACAATTCTGGACCCCACCATCAAATCATTTTGTGCTGGTGTCGGTGATAATTCATCACGCTCGTCATACTGGTATTCCATCAACCAGCCAATGTCGTAAATAGAATCCATGACCCCAACCAGGGTGTATTCAAATCCCCCGACTGCCGCAACAAAATCATCTCCGTTAACTTCCCTATGGATGCCTTCGAATTTGAAAAGCCAGGAGTCCACCACTGCTAATATGTCTACACCTGTCTGCCGCATTTGCGGATAGAATGGTCTTAGCAAAGTTTGCTCATCCTGAGTCACTGGGACCAGATCAGGCTCGCGAGAGGTGCCGTCAAAATAGGACAGCCCAACTTCCCAATCACCAATACTATGTTGCCAGCGAACCGCCCAATCAACGTTGTTTTCTTCGTCGCTGGATTCATAAACAGGGTTATCAATATCGATAGTTAAACCAGGTCTCAAGCGGCCGTCCATACCCGGAAACGTTCGTTCTCTGAAGTAAGGCAACAGGAAAAACGACGTTGTTCCCCAGTCACGAATAATGGATAAATTGACCATAGGCTGGCCGAGCTTATCTTCTCCATCAATGGCTTCCACAGAATCTGTCTGATTGATCACATCCACCAGATGCACTGACTCTGTCTGCCCCCAGAATACCTTAGTAATACCTGTTCTCAGTTCCCAGTCATCACCGACTCTCAGCCATAAAAGTTCGCGTATATCGGCGTGGGTACGTTCGTCATCATGCTGGTCTACACGCACGAATGGTGAGAACAATATGCTATCCAATCCGTCATTAAAATCAGTGTAGATTTCCGGTTGCAGGAACGCTGATATCTGCGAACGGTCTTGACGTTCATCCAAGGGGTCTTGCAGAAAGTAACGCTGCTCGACGCCAGCGCTACCTGAAATTTCAATTTCAGCGGAGACATAAAACGACAGCGGTAGTAATGCTAAAAGAGCTTTTTTCACAGGTAATGGTTTCTCTTATCGAGCCCGTTTAAGGGTATTTTTATTAAAATCTGTATCTTTCAAACCGGTTCTGAATTCGAAATTGTGCGTGATTAATTCTGTGCTTTTGCCATTTTGTTCATTGTACATTTCGGCCCTTAGCGGCCGCCAGAATTTGTCCAGGTACAGTTTATATTCACTGATGGCTAAAGTCTTCAACAAGCTGTTTTTTCTGTCATAAAATTCGATTTTGTGCGGGCGATAATGCTCTTTGTCTATCCATACCACTTGTTTTGTGTAGCCTGAATACTTATCAACTGGCTTCTGTTCCAGCACAAACATATCCATGTTGTTCATGGTTTCGTCACGCAGGTAAGTAAATTCATATTTTTCCAGTTCAAAGGAGCTCATGTCTTCGAAGGAAAATTCGCTGCCCATAAAAGGACCGGACTTGTTTCGTGATGAGATACGTTTAACCCGTTTAAGCGCAGGCAGATAAAGCCATTGATCATCAGGGACAGTGGCATGTGAAAAGTTGAGAAATGCCGTTCCGTTCACATCTCTTGGCTGATCAAAAATAGTCAGGCCTTTATCACCATCATTATCGATTTCAAGGGTTTTAGTGCGCATTTTGCGCTCACTTTCCTGGCCCTGTGCATTGCGCAGGATCATAGTGATTTCCGCAGTGGAATCTCCCCAGCCCAAATCACGGGCTTTGCGTTCCTTGGCAATTTCCAGCCCTTTTTCCTGAGCTGTTTGCGCGTAGCTCGTTGCCGCAAGCAGTCCGCCTGCCAGCAACAAGCAATTAAGCAGTCTGAACGTTTTCGCCAGTTTCATGTTTATCGTCCTCAGTAGAATCTTTGTTATCAAATACAATTAGGAATGCGGGTAAAAACAGAAAATCCACCGCCAACGCCACTACAATTATAATCCCGGTTAACAGTCCCATGTCAGAGTTTAGTGCAAAAGATGACATAGCCAGCACAGAAAATCCTAGTGTCAGTACAATGGTTGTGATCCACAGCGCCCTTCCCACACTGGTAAAGGCATACCTTACGGCCTGTTCAGCATTGTCTCCATTGACTCTGGCATGGCGGTATTTACTCAGAAAATGCACAGTGTCATCCACTATGATCCCCAGTGCCATACTCAACACAATCGACAGTCCCAGGTTGATGTCACCGGAATACAATCCCCAGATCCCGAAACCAATTCCAGCAGGAAGCATATTGGGGATCAAACTGATTGCGCCCATTCTCCATGAACGCAGGGCGAACACCAGCAAACCACTGATAAGCAGCAGTGCAATAAGCGTACCGCGCAACATACTGCTCATATTCAGTTCACCGATGTGTGCGAACATCAGTGTGGGACTTCCGGCGGTCAGCTTAATATCTGGCGCATTGTCAGCCATCCAGTCGAATGCCCGCTGTTCAAATCCGGTGAACTCTTTGCTGCCCAGATTCTGCAGGGTCACTGTGATTCGAGTCGCCGATTTATCGATATTGATTTGATTGTTCAGGTCCAGTCCGTAGGGCAATGACATCTCATAAAGCAGCAGGTACTGCGCCGCCATTTCCTGCTGATCGGGCAGTCGATAGTACTCGGGGTCGTCCGCATGCATATTTTTATTCAGGCGCAGGAAGGTGTCGCTTATTGTAGACACATGGTCTACTTCAGGTTGTGTGCGAAGCCAGTCAGTGAATCCACCCACGGTGCGGATCACCTTGGGATCATTTAACCCCGATTCACGGCCTGTATACAAAGCAAAATCTATGGTTGCCATTCCACTGATGTGCTCTTGCTGGAAGTTTGTTGACTGACGAAATGCAGTGGTGTCATCAAAGTATTCAGTGGCTACATCATTGATCTGATTCAAGAATGAAGCGGCAATTGAACCAACCACAAAAATCAGGGTAAAAGGCAGAATTCTTTTATGGTGAGTGATCACCCATTCTCCCAACCGCTCAATGCGATCACTTTTGTTCTCTTTGAACTTGGTCACTTTCATCGGCAGCACGGCCAACAATGCAGGTAACAAGGTCACCGAGAAAATAAAGGCCAGGATCACACCGATAGCCGTCAGATTACCCAGGTCAGCCAGCACAGGCACGTTGGCAAAATTCAACGTCAGGAAGCCGATTGCGGTGGTCACACTGGTGATCAGAATAGGCATCAGGTTAAGTTGCAGACTATAAATAATCGCTTCGTTTTTCGTCTTACCTTCACGTAATCCGTACAGCATGGAAGAAATCACATGCACGCAATCAGCAACTGCAAGGGTCATCACCAGAGTGGGAACATTCACAGTCGCTGTACTCATGAAAAAGCCCATCCAGCCCGCCAGTCCCATAGTTGAACTAATAGCAGTGATAATGATAATGACCGTAGCCAGAGTACCGGTAAAGGAGCGCAGCAAGAACCACAAAACCAAAATGATCACCAGGAACATCATAGGCACCAAGGTAGCAAAATCTTCTTTAGATTCAACCGCAAAGGCGTTGTTCATAAAGACCATGCCGGTGTGGTAAAACTCATGGTCGGGGTAACGTTGTTTGAATTGCTCTGCCAGTTCTACTGTGTATTTCGCCACCTGCTCAACACCTTCATCGCGGGTCAGCGCGTGAGGCCCATCGGCAGGTCCGACTAAATTGTCGTCGGGCAGGTTAACCGTCACTGCCACCACAGCCACATCGCCACTTGCCGATACCATACGATTGACCAGATTGGGCTCGGTCAGTGCGACTTCTTTTGCCCTTTTTATGGTTTCTTCGTCTATGTATTCGACTTCCAGGATCAAGTCTTCAACAATCAGATCATCTTCTTCCGCCCAGGTATGCTGATAATTTGCGACCGAATCTACCCGGGTTGACAAGGGTGTCTGCCAGGCTTCATCAGTGAGTTCTTTGAGCAACGTCAGCGTGCGTTCGGTAAAGACATTACCGGATGCAGGCGCAACAATGATGTTGGCAGTCTCGTTTTTATTAAATACATCCTGCATTTCTTCAAAGGCCATACGTTGGACATTCTTTTCTTCGAAGAACACCTTGTAGTCGCCTCTGAAATAGAGGTTTTTAGCCCCGAAAGATGCGCCAACGATCAGAACTATGCCTGCTAGCAGCACCCACCACGGGCGCTGAACGGTAAGAGAAAACCAGTCTTGCTTCATCCTTTTTCTACCCAATAAAAACGTGCATTAATATTACGCCCTTGCGGACAATTCGTTCATTTCTTCAGAAAATATTTCACAACCGATGCGCTGCCAGGAGCTGACATAATCCCACTCGTTACTAAGCGGTCGCCAGTTCATGCCATCCATCAGCAAATTGATCCCGATCAGCAATGCCTGATCCTGGTCGAGCCGCTGCACACCTTCGACGCTACCCGCCATGGTCAGCAAAGCGTTGCTGCCAAAAGATAACGCCCAGGAACTGAAGGTCAGTTGACTGACGCTGATACCCGAATCTATGTCGCCTTGCTCGATACCCAGCTCAAATAATTTGTCGCAGTAGCCCGTTAACTCTTTATCCAATTGCTCCTGCATGAGCAAACGTTTAGGATCGGCTTTTTCTTTAACCGCCGGAGTCTGAGAAGTCAGCACACACAAAAACAAGGTGGGGTAAGCCAGTGAGTGCAAACGATAAGCGAAATGAATGGCCAGAATTCTCTCGCGGCTGTTACCTTCAAAAACCGCCGCTTTTTTGAATAACTCAAGAGTGATCAGCATGCCTTTTATACACAAAGCACAGAGCAAATCTTCTTTACTGTTAAAGTGATTGTAAACAGTCCCTTTAGAATAGGGGCAGGCAGCCACAAGCTTATCCATTGTCAGGCCACTGAACCCCTCAACCAACATGATGTCCTCGGCAAATTTCAGCAACGCCTGCTCGCGCTCCTGCCAAACCATTGCCCGTCGACTATCCTGTTGGGAAGTCATATCAACTGATTGTTCTGCCATCAACACTCTCATATTGTGAGGAAATATTCGTCACTTTTGACGAAGCGTCATTTTTTGACGATTCGTCAAATAATAGTGAATTATGAAAATAAAACAAGGCAGCCGATGAAAAAACACACATAAACGGATGAATTAATTGCGACATAACACCCCTCCCCCACTATCTAACGATCCAGACATTGAATTTAAGACAAGGCCACAAAAAAACAGAAATTGGAAACTGTACCTTTTATGCGACTAGGTGTAGGGTAAATATTTGGGCGTTTCTGGTTTGGTCTGGTAACGACCCAAAGCGGACATAAGAGAATTCAGACTATTAACCTATATGAAGCGAAAGCAGAATTTCAAACAACCTGACTCCATCGATTTATGATACGTTTCAGCGAACCTGATCCGCAGGTTGAAAGATCGCGGCAGTATTACTGAATGCTGACAGTGAAATCGATGCATTGCCACAAAATCTTACCGAGTTAAAACAAGAGAAAAAACACTGATAGAACAACTGTTAACTGGTAAACGCAGAGTTACCGTTAGTTAAAAGGAATTCAAAATGATAAACCGTATATCGATAAAAGGAGTCGCAAGTTACTCAAACGAATTGGCTCAAGAAATTATAAATTTAAAAAGGATTAACTGTTTTTACGGTTTAAATGGATCAGGTAAATCTTCTATCGCTAAGTATTTACAAGAACCCAACGAATTGGATTACGCATTTTGCTCAATGATTCCAATGCATAGCGAAGGGATTTTTGTCTATAACCAAAAGTTTGTAAAAGATAATTTTTGGGATAGTAAGGAGCAAGTTGGAGTATTCACAGTTAATGAAGGAAACGTTGAAGCAGAAAAAGCCATTGAAGGGGCCGAGCAAAAAATCTCTGTACTCAAAGATGAACAGGAACGCCTAAAAGAAAAAGCTAATGATGTAAAAAAACAAAAAGAATCTCTTCATGTAGAATTGGAGAACGAAGTTTGGAAGGAAAAAGATAATTTCATAAAAACACCACTAGCTTTTTGCTTAGAGGGGAAGCAGCGCAAGAATCTATTTCTCGATGCGGTAAAAAATGCAGATGAAGCAGCTCCTGAAATTACAATTGAAAACCTTTTCGAGCAGGCTATTGAATTAGAGAAGCCGGATATAAAACCAAAGCAACCTGTTCCAATACTTGCTTTTTCAGGTACTCCGATAGAAAGAGACACCGTTAATACAGAAATTATTGTTGGTTCTTCTGAGTCATACCTATCAAGTTTGATTGAAAAAATTGGACATTCAGATTGGGTTCGAGACGGTGTTGAACACTACCAACATTCAGAAGGAGTCTGCCCATTTTGCCAAGAAACGCCCATTGATGATTTCGAATCAAATTTAAAAGCACTATTTGACCAAACCTACAGACAAAAATGCAGTCAGGTAGAAAACAATAGTAATGCCTATGAACAAGCAATTGATAGCCTTGAAGCATCGTTATCTTCAGAATTTTTTAAAGATCCGTATGTAATCGAAAGTGCAGATTTTGCCGTTGCCAAGGCGGAATTAATTGAATGCTGCAAAACCAACTTAGCTTTGCTCAAAGAGAAAGAATCTAAGCCCAGTAATATTGTTGAGTTAAATTCCACTGAGGCTTATGTACAAAAGCTAAATGACTGCATTGAAGTTATTAATAGCAAAGTAGCTGATTTCAACAGCAGATTAAGTAGTAAGCCACAAATCAAAGCAAGGATTAAAACGCAATTTTGGCAAATACATAAAAGAACTTACAAAACCAAAATTGAAGTGACCGAAAACAATATAAAGGGACTTGATACTGAATTAGATAATCTTAGAGAACAATATAAGCAAAAGACCGATGATATTGTAGAGCAACAAAATATTGTCGTTGAGCAAAGAAAGCATACAACCAATATTGACACCGCTATTCAAAATATTAAGAACACTCTTACTAGCGTTGGAGTTGACGATTTTCATATTGATAAAGTAGATGGCTCTGAGGCTCTATATAGAATAGTCAGAAAAAGTAGTGCGGCTGATAATGTATATGACACTCTGAGTGAAGGTGAAAAAACGCTAATCACTTTTCTATACTTTTTGGAACAATGCAAAGGTTTACTCGATCCAGATTCCGCTTTAGGAATAACCGATAAAATTATTGTTATCGATGATCCTGTATCTAGCTTATCCCACAACTTTGTTTATGAGATTGCGACACTTATACAAAAAGAAATTATCAAAAAATCTTTTAAACAAGTTTTCTTATTCACCCACAACTTATTTTTTTTCCACGAAATGATGAATCAAGCTGGTCTCAAACAGGATGAGTTCGAAGAGGCTTACAGTCTATATCGAGTAAGCAAAAATGATCACAGCAAAATATCAACCTTGAAGAGAAATGACATTAGAAATGACTATGACGGTTTTTGGCAAGTTATTCGAGATGCTGAAAAAGATAAGGCATGGAGTCCCAGCTTACCTAACGCCATGCGTAATGTTCTAGAACATTTCTTTGCCTTCGTTCATAAGAGGGATAGGCTTTCAGATGTGTTAACAAATTTAGGTGATGAATATAATAACTTTAGACCACTACTTAGATATATCAGCAAGGGTTCTCACTCTGATTTGGTAAGCTTAACTGATTTTGGTGATATTGATGTCGTTAGATTCCTTAGTATATTTAAGCAAGTATTTATAAGGACTGATTACGAAGACCACTACAAAAGGATGATTAGATAATGCGATATAACGTAATCAGAACATATCATGCTATTGGTCGAACCTGCGGTGTCAGGTTGCTGAAACTTATAATATGCCAACAAGTTTACCGTTTGACCAGTTTACTCATTTAGTCCGCTTCTGGCCGAACACTAACCTAATGGAATCAACGCTTAATGCTAATGTCCACTTTATGTTAAAACGCTCCTTTAAATGAAGAGTCAAAATCAATTGCCTCAACTTGAGCCATAATTTTGTAGAACCCTTCAAATGTGCGTTTGCACATTTTTTCTGCGCAATAGTATAAATCTCTGTTTTTACTGGATCTAATAAGATGAAAGTAGGTGTTCAATGCGTCATTGATTTTGAAATTTAGTTCATTCACTTGCCTCAATACTGATGCTGAATTGTTGAAACCTTCAACTTCAATAAGTATTGCTTTTTTATGTATGATATCGCCGCGAAAGTTATGAAGTCTGTTAAACCAACCTTTGTGCTCAGCTGAAACTAATAGTCCGAAATCTGTTTCAGAATATTCACTTTTAGTCTTATTGACAAAACCGTTCCATTTAATTGATTGATGTTTTGGCCCGTAAATAAAAAACCCCAAATAATTACCAAAATAATCAGTCATTGATGCTAAGTTAAATACCAAATTTTCAAAACAATAGGTTAGTTGTTCAATACTCGACCTCGTGAAATCAATTTTTTCTATAGCGTCTGCGTTTAATGAGCTGTAGCTTTGCTTGTTTTTATCAACTAGCAATTGCAAAAAATATAGCTGTTGATTTACTGCACCAAGTCTATGTGAAACATAGTCTTTACGTATATAAATTTCATTAGAATGCGGAAAGCCAATATTGCAACCATACTTATTGTTGGCTGTTATTGACATGTTGATCTGAAGTCGGGTGAAAAATTCTTCGAACATTAATTATTCTCGATTATAGTTCTTTTCCAAGTGTAACTTTTTCTATCTCAAGGATCAGGCTTATTAGAGATTTAAAAGGCACATTATGTTCGAAAATTAACTAATAAGTCGTTCAACAGTAATGCCCGTTTGTTTGTCTGAGCAGTCCTCCGACAACCAAATAGCGATGATCTGCTCCTCGCTCTTTTTTGCCGTTCACTTTTTTGGGGTAGTATCAATTGGCCGGAAACGGGCAAAATGACGTGTATAGAATTAGGAAATACAAATATATATTTAAGGGCTGTTACCCTATTTTATCATTACAAAACTAACTAGGTGATTAAAATGAAAAATGTCTACTTTGTTCTAGTTTTAGTGTGTTTTTTCGTTAATACCGCACATGCTGCAGATCGAGAGTACATAAGGAAAGTCCCTACAAATACAAAGATTGTCATTTTCGTTCATGGTTTCACCGGAGACTATTTATCCACATGGAGTGAGTTTCCAAATTTAATAGTTGAGGATAATGATCTAAATCATTTTGATATACTGATGTGGGGATATCCTTCTAATAAGCTAGCTCCAAATCCAAAGATAAGTCAGGTAGGCCAACATTTAAAAACTGAACTAGATTTACTAGAAAAGAGATATCGACACGTAGTACTTGTGGCTCATTCTATGGGCGGACTAGTAGTAAGAGCATCTGTAGTATCTGCTCTAGCTGATGGTAAACGTGAAGACCTTGAAAAGATAAAGCATATTGTTTTATTTGGCGTTCCCAATGAAGGTCTTGCGCAAGCAAACTACATTCCGAATTTTATCAACAGACAAGTTTCTGATATGAAACCAACTAGTGATTTTGTAATTGAATTGAGAAACGAATGGATAAATCGCGTGTACCGAGCCAATTCACAAGATGACAATTATCATTTTGATATACCTACGACAACCGTCGTTGGTCTAGAAGATCGGTTCGTACCTGCTACTAGCGTTTCCTCTTTCTTTCCTGATCATGCAACCACGGACGGTGACCATACCTCAATGGTTAAACCTACAAGTTCTGACCATCTAAGCTTTAGATTGGTGCGTCAGAAGTTACTTAGCATTTCTTCAAATCCCTTGATATACGATGAGACTGCATTCAGATCAGTTCTCAAGGAGATAGAGTTTTCACTAGCTGCTCGTTCAGAGTTTCTCTTTCCCGCGATCCAAGAGTTTCTTAATCGCCCAACAAAATCTAAGTGGGAAAGAGTTCAGAGAGAGGCTATAAGAAACCTAGATCAACTCCAAGTGGGAATCGAAAAATCTATGGATTTTGACAGTTCTAATTTTGTCGAACTTCGAAGAATTGTTAACTTAGCAAGAAATCACACAGACAAAAAATTTGTTAATGTTCGTCGCCATTGGAATGGGAAAGAGCATATTTTGATAGATATCTCGCGACCGGGTGATCATCCACCTGTGGAACAAGTAGAAGAGTGGAACCGTCAACTACGAGCTCATTTTGGAGCGTTAAAAGCGGAGCTTGAGAGAATATACCAAGAGCATGCCATATAGCTTAGAAATCGTCATTTAATGACATTGGGGGTAAATGGGATAAAGGGGCGGAGTTAATCAATATCTCATTATCGAAAAGCCTTTTACAGGTGTTCGTCCCTTTTCGCTGTCGATTAAATCAAGGGGTCGCAACACTTGTTAAACCTCTTAATATTTAGTCCGCTATTGGCCGTTGACGTAACTTTATAACGTGCAATTATGTCGCCATTCACTATATGCGTAGACTTTTCTTTCGTCTATTTTGGGTTGTTGTTTTCAATGATATTCAGTTCATTCAGCAAAAATGATAAGGAGTGTCTAGAATTGAGATGCAAATTCATTACAAGGAGATAGATATCGCTATGGATGATGGAAAGGAAATCTCAGTTCGAACGTTAAGTAACTTGGAAGCCGTAAATCTTTGGATTAAAGCATGTAATCAAGGAAAAGGACATTGGAACTCATGGGTAGAAGAGAATCCAAGTGCAAATGTGGATTTTAGTGAAGTTAACTTTGGACTACTAAGGGATAGGATTAATACTGAAGTAATATCTTTTAGCGGGTTTAGTTTTCCAGATGGAAAAATAAATTTTGAGAACGCCAAATTTGGAGCTGGATTTGTTGGGTTCGTGAGAACAAGGTTTGGCAACGGTGATGTCATCTTTAGAGGTGCTGAATTTGGTAATGGTGACGTCAACTTTACCGGTGCAGAAGCCGGAGTTGGGCACATGGTATTTCGCAGGGCTCTGTTTGGTAAAGGAAATTGTGATTTCTCTTTTGGCAAATTAGGAGAAGGAAGCGTAACTTTTAATGATGCCGTTTTCGACGGAGATATTGATATTTCTTCATATGGGAAAAAATGGGAGAGGGAGTTTTTATTTAGAGGAGCGACGTTCTCTGGCCCCATTAATATAGTCGACACAATTTTTAAAATTGTACCGGATTTTCGGCTTACCGAACTAAAGAAGCACATTTCACTAAATGGAATAGAACTTTCGTTCGACCCTTCAAAAATAAAAAGCAAGCGTGAGGCAAGGGTAACTATATCCAAAATTCAGAGACTAAAAGAATTGTCTGAATCTGCTAAAAATCATGATTTCTCGCTTAGGCTTCATGCGTTCGAAATGAAAATTAACAGATGGCTATCAGATTCTCCGATTTCTTCTTTTGCGGACTACTTCTATTGGCTGACTTCTAATTACGGCCAATCAATTTCTCGCCCTACTATTTCTTGGTTTATTTCAAACGTTACTTTTAGTTTCTTATATGTATTCTTTTTCACGAAGGATTTTGGACTATCTCATAGTGTTAAAATGCTTTACTTCTCATTTGTTAACAGCTTCTCAGTGCTACCGGGCTCGTTCAAAACTAGAGAAAAACTAATGGATGTATTCGGTGAATTAGGTGATCTAGTTTATCCATTGTACTTAATTATTGTCTTGCACACTGTGGTTTCTTTCACTTTTATTTTTTTAATTGGACTAGGCCTTAGAAACAGATTTAGGCTCTAGTTACTAAAAGAGGGGGAGTTATTTAATAGAATTCAAATTGACGATGTCCGCTTCTGGCCGAAGCTGGACAGTCAACGATGTGCAAACTGTTGCAGTTAAGTTTGAACCAGATTGATCTCACAACGTATAGCCGTCCGTCAGATAGGTGGTCCAGAATGATAACTGTGAGCGAGCAAAAGCCCTTGGTGGATTGGACTCTGAATTGTGTTTAACGCTCCAAAGCCGCCGGTGACGATGATGCGAAATCATGTCAAGCGGGCCTTCAGGAACGCCCGCAGAAGGTACCCCGTTTTTTAGCGTCGCGCTTGTTATACGCTTCACTATTTGGATCTGGTTAAGGCTTGAACATCGCATCTCTACCAGAGATAACTTTGCTTAGTGAAGAACCATCTTTATTCATTAAATAGATATCCCATCCTGTATCCGCGTGATGTGAAAATAAGATTTCGGAACTGTCAGGGGACCAGGATGGCAGCCAATCATCTATATTATTAGATGTTAATCGTTTTTGATTAGAACCATCTATATCCATCACATAAATTTCATAATTTCCATCTCTATTAGACATAAAAGCGATTTGATTGCCATCAGGAGAAACCTCAGGATGCCATTCTTCAGCTTCATTATCTGTCAAGTGGGTAACGTTGTTACCATCAATATCAGCTATGCTTATTTCACTTTTTTTATCTTTGTATTCCGAAGAAAAGACTATTCTCCCATCTGGGGTAAAATGAGGGTTGCTCCCTTTCAGTGATTCTATTTGAGTTTTTTCGCTACCATCAGAATTCATCATCCAAATTTCTGCCTGAAAAACACCTTCGGAATCCTTATATTCCCTTGCAAAAGCAAGTCTTTTTCCATCTGGAGACCAAGCGGGAACACTATCCCATTTATTTTTTTCATGAGTTAATCGTTTCCAATTGGTACCATCACTATTCATTGTATGGATAGACCAGGTCTTTCTGTCATCATATTTTTCACGAAAAGCAATTTTTTTTCCGTCAGGCGACCACGCTAAATAATCACCTGTCACATTTGGAATTTTAGTACTTGATTGACCTTCTCTATCTGTTAAATAAATCTTTGCTCCCGCCGCACTAACAGCAATTGTGTGAGAGCTATCGTGCACCAGAGAGTCATCTTGGGTATGACTTGCGCAACTTATTACCGACATAGAAAGCAACAGAGGTATTGAAGGGTAAATACATTTCATGACTTTTCCTTATTTTGAAATCAACTAATTAGTTGACACTGCTTAAATTTAATTGAGTACAGGGTCAATTTAACTCAACCTTCTTCAAAATATCTGACGTCTCCATGACTTTTAGATGATTTTTGTACTGACGGCGATTTGAAAACCTTACTTGAAGCGCGGCTTGATATCTTCGATTACATAGAATGCTTTCACAACAGAAAGCGGCAGCATGGGTACTTAGGATTCGTTAGTCCGGTGGAATACGAACAACGGCTTCTGAGTGTTAATTAACTGTCCACTTTTTTGGGGTAGTATCAGTTTAATTCTCAATATTCTTAACGTTGTCGCTTTTGTTCAATACTACTTCAAAGCGTTGCTCTATCATCTCTCCATAAGGTTAGGCTTGGCTTTTCCAAGCAACCAATATTTTTTGAGTATTTAAATCATGTTAGAAATTAGAAAGATAGAAACAAGCAACACGCTTAGCATATTAAAGGCAGAGTACTTTAATCAAACTACGGCACCGTTAGACGGTATGTGGCACTTTGGCTTTGTTCCAATGGCACAGCACTTTGGTTTTTATGAAGGTGAGCAGTTAATTGGTTTTTGTTGTTTAAATACAGACGGCTATTTACTGCAATTTTATGTTTCTCAACAAGCCATTACGTCAGCCGATGAATTATTTTCTCTTATAATACAAAATAATAGTAATGTAATTGGAAAGGTAGCTGGGGCATTTGTAAGCACCTGTGATCCTACATTCCTAGCGATGTGTTTAGACCACCACTCATCAACGACTGTTAACGCTTTGCTGTACTGTGGTATTCAGGATAATACAACCCAAGATATTAGTGTTGGGCTAATACAAGCGAGCCAAGATCAACTTGTACGCTTTGTTGACTTTGCCGTAAACGCAATTGGAGCACCTAAAGAGTGGTTAAAAGGCTACTTTGGAGACTTAATAGCAAAACAAGAGTTGTTTGGCTATTGGAAAGACGATCAGCTTATTGCAACTGGCGAGTGTCGAAAATTTGCTGAGCACCAAACTGACTATGCCGACCTTGGTATGATAGTGTCGCCAGATTTTCGTGGGCAAGGAATTGCCACCGATGTATTACGAGCACTTATTGCGTTGGCAAAATCTCAAGAGTTAATCCCAATGTGTTCAACAGAGAAAGCAAACTTAGGAGCACAAAAGGCCATTGCAAAGGCAGGGTTAGTGACAAATCACCGTTTGCTGCAAGTAGCATTTGCATAAATGAGGGTAGATATTTTCCCCTATAGCTTGGTCAATTTAGTCTTTAATTTTGTTAATGTGTCATAAGGGCTATTAATCGGAAAAGTTATGCTGCATTGGATTATTTCATCAACCAGTAAACTCAGTGACCTTATCGAATGTTATTGGTTTATTGAAAAAAACTCAGGATGTGGTGACAGTTTTCCAAAACTTAACCCTGACCCTAGTGCGCATCTAATTTTGGCACCTCGCTCAGAGCCTTATAGCTATAGTTTTGAAAAACAACAGGACTTAGGGCAAGGCAGTCATTTTCTGTTAGCGCACCAAAATACGTTTGAATTAAACCATTCAAAGTCGTTCACCCATCTTGGGGTTAAGTTTAAAGTGGGTGTGCCCTATATGATGTCACTAACAACAAACGATAAGGGGCAACTAGATGTTGTTAAGCAAGTAGACACCAATGAGTTATTGTCAGTAAATGAGACTGCACTTGGTGAATTGTTTGAATTGGCCAAGCAAAACCCTGATGGTTGCATTGCCAAGCTAGAAGCAATACTCACTCCTTGGATGGAACAAACTCAACATGACCAGCACAGCCAATTAACATTTAGGGTAGTTGAAGCATTACAAGAGACAAGTATTTCGGTGTTGGCCGATAAGTTACATTGCTCTAAGCGCACTATTGAACGTAGCTTTCGCCGTGTTACAGGACTGACATTGAAGCAATATCAAGCGATGACCAAGCTAGAATTAATGTTGGAATACCTAAACCAAAAACAAACCTCGCAAATTGACTGGGTAGATATCGCATTTCAATTTGGCTTCAGTGACCAACCCCATTTGATCCGTTATTTAAAACAGCAAATAGGTACAACACCAAACAAGTACCTTTTAGAACGAGGTTTTACCATTGATATTTATGGTGGCGTAAGCTCATCGTAGTTCACAATGAAATGAAAGATTATGATTAGAAAAATGAATGAAGTAGAGGTAGATACCCTTGTATCTCTTTGGTTTAAAGCGTCTGTTAAGGCACATAGTTTTATCCCTGAAGATTTTTGGCAAAGCCAAATGTTGGCGATGAAAGAAACTTATCTACCAAACAGTGATACCTATATATACGAAGAAGATAATCATATTCTAGGTTTTATTTCCTATCATCAAGGTTTTATACCTGCGCTATTTGTATCTCCAAGTGCACAGTCTCAAGGCATTGGCAGTAAGTTACTAGACTTTATTAAACAGCAATACGATGAATTGCAGCTTGCTGTGTATGTCCAAAATCACAGGGCACACCGTTTTTATCATGCTCAAGGCTTTAATGACTCAGGTCGTCAACTATGCGAGCATACTGAGCATGAAGAAATTTTGATGGAATGGTATAAAATACAGATTTAGAGCTAATATTTAACATCTGCTTTTGGCACATTGGGATCATATAAATGATCATAAATCGAAGTGAGTAACCTTCCGCTTTTTGTCTTCAGCAGACCGTCAAGCAAACTTCGCTAAGTTACTGGTCAACGCTCAAAGCTGCCGGTCGAGCTGGAAGTCCGCTATTGGCCGTTGACTGCCAAACTTATGAAATGACATCATTCGGATGTGGAAGAAACAATAATTCTATAGATGAAAGTTATGAAGTTAGATTGGCAAAAGTATGATCCTGAATGGCTCGTTAAAGCATCCGAAGAGCGCGTGGATGAATATCCTTGGTTACCTGATGCGTTATCTAAATGCACCAAAGCCCTAGCCTCTAGCGAATACTATCTATATTTCGTAGATTCAAAAAATCCAAACAAACCTGGCTCAGAATGGCAGTTTGACGAAAATATAATAATCGAAGATACGCCTTTCGGTGAGGTAGCTTTGGATGTTCTGGATGGGAATCGAATCGGTGGAGTTGAGTTTATTTCAAAATTGCATGGTGTATGCAACACATAAATAAAAGACTGAATAATCCTAATATCTAGTGTCAGAGTAAACTTTTTTATTCAATGAGCAGATCAGTGAAGTCATTCTGACGCCATGTCCGCTATTGGCCGAAGCTGGACAGTCAACGATGTGCAAACTGTTGCAGTTAAGTTTGGACCAGATTGATCACTGTTTAGTACGTATTATGGTCTTTCGACCTACTTGATCTGGACTAAGATGATCTAGGTTATGTGCTCGTTGCATACGAACATTGTACGTAAGTCATTTGATGATTACCGCTTTACTTTCGATGCAATGAGTTACTTTGCTCACAACGAATACTCAGGGCCTGCAACGAACGCCATCCATATTATTTTCGACGAGTGAAGGATACATAACACACTTCATGTTCAGGAGGTTGTGATGACTGACTCGTTAAAAAAGTTCTCTGCTTTTATTGGCTTAGACTGGGCATCGAAAAAGCATGATGTCTGCATCCAAAAAAAGAAAGCTAGCGCACGAAAGTTTGAAGTTATAAAGCATTCACCAGAATCAATCGATGAGTGGCTAACCACTTTGCACAATGAGGTTAAAGGGCCAATTGCCATTGCTGTAGAGTTGTCTAACGGCCCGATTGTCTATGCTTTGCAAAAGTATTCTTACGTTACTGTGTTTCCCATCCACGCTGCTACGTTAGCCAGATATAGACAAGCAATGTTCCCAAGTGGCGCTAAAGATGACCCATCTGATGCTGAGCTAGCCTTGGACCTCATGCTGAAATACCCAGAAAAGGTACAACCACTGAAACCGAGTAGTGACGCTTCCAGAGCACTCAACTTACTAGTCGAACAACGTCGCATGCTGGTTGAAGATAAAAGGCGAGAAGTGAACAGGTTGATAAATGCTCTAAAACAATATTATCCGCTGCCACTTACGATGTTTTCTCATAGAGGAAACGATTTGTTTTGTGATTTTCTGATCAAGTGGCCGTCATTCAAGCAGTTAAAACGCGCAAGAGAAAAAACAATTCGGGCGTTCTTCAGTCAACGCGGCGGTAATGCTGTTACCAACACAGACAAGAGAATAAAAGCAATCGACACTGCCATGGCGCTAACTGAAGACAGCAGTATTATTGAGCCTTACAGCCTATTGGTTGTCTCGTTATGCAACCAAATTCTTCTTTTAAACAAGAGTATAAAAGCTTTCGACCAAGCGATTGAAGCATTATTCAATCAAATGCCTGACGCTGACATTTTTTCATCGCTGCCTGGCACCGGGCCTTGTCTAGCTCCCCGCTTGATGGCTGCCTTTGGTGAAGATAGAAACCGATTCTCTACTGCTCAAGAAATTCAAAACTATGCAGGTTTATCTCCCGTGACGGAGAGAAGTGGCAACAAAGAGTGGATTCACTGGCGATGGCAATGTTCAAAATTTATCAGGCAGACCTTCATTGAGTGGTCAGCCAAGAGTGTGCATCAATCCTACTGGGCAGGCTTGTATTACGAAAAACAACGAGCAAAAGGAAAAGCCCATCAAACAGCAGTTAGAGCATTAGCGTTTAAATGGGCTAGGATCGTGTTTAGGTGTTGGCAAACAAAAACACCCTACAGTGAAGCAAAATATCTTAAGGCGTTAAAAGAGAGAAATTCTTCGTTATTAAATATATAAAAGGGTTGTCGAAAGACTCAGGGCGTGAAGCGGACATCTAATTATATTTCCCATGAAAACACAGAAAATGGTTTTTCAGTGGAAACGAGTGTTACTATGAAGTCTCAGTAATATGCTGTCAGAATGGTTATCCCCATTTTCTTATGAAAAAAAGGAGCTCCGATGGATAAAATAAATAAGGGTTTGATCGATAACTTGGCGAAACTAAGCCCTTTTATTGCATCAGTGTTGATTCCCTTAGCAATTGCCCTCATTGGCAATTGGATTTCGTTATCCATAAAAGATAAAGAAAATGGGATTAAAATGATAGAAATTGCGTCTGCAATACTTGAGTCAAATCCGGAACCTGAAAAAGAAAATATGAGAAAATGGGCAATTTCAGTAATCAATAAACACTCTTCTGTGCCTATTCCTGATGACCTAAATAAAGACTTTCTCTCTTTTCGCTTGCCTTCATTGCTAAAAACTGGGAAAAATTTCTTGGACGACACTTCCAATCCGATCTCATACGCAGCAAGTAAAGGTGCTGATTCCTTTCGCCAAAGCTTGTTGTTGGCGGAAAATGATAAATCAGAAGAGGATGAGGCGATTCTTAGGGCAAAGAGACTGTTGCGAATAATTATTGAAGAAAACATAGAAAAAAATCTCAAGGCTAGTAATACTGAACAACAGCTAAGTAAAACGTCACCTGACCTTAAGCTTCTTATTAAAATTGGGTTTGCCGATTCATATCGTAAACATTTAGGTACTCTTTACAGTGTCTATTTAAAATCGGTACAAACTGGAGATCGTGACTCAGCTTTAAATCGACTAAATAAAGGGGTCGAGCTTTCTGAAAGTAGCCATTCTATATTGATGGGAATATTCGAAAAAACGAGAAAGGAAACCTAACAAATCAAGCGAGGGGAACGCCGTAACCGGCGCCCCTTCTTGAGGCGTTATATCCACAGAGAAAGGATGCACCGTGACACCTGAGCAAAGAGAGCGTTATGCTCGCTGGCAAAATCATCGAGTTAGCCAGTTATCATTTTCAATCAATTTATTTCTTGGCTTCTCTGTTGCCTCGTTAGCATACGTCATTAATTTATTACTTACTTCAGCGAAAGGTAATGCCGTATTAGAGTGTGTCTTAATTATTTGGGCTTTTAGTGCAGGTGCTGGTTGTGTTGCTACAATTAGCCGACTTCTCGATTTTAGATATACAGCATTAAAACTTCGTTCCCCTAATTCTTGTAATAAGTTCTTAGCTGCACACCTAGGTAAAGTCACATGGTCTATGTTTTGGGTTCAAATTATTTTTTATCCTTACGGAGCTTTTTATTTTATTAAACATTACGTTCTAGCAAGTGGCATATAACAAGTTACTCAAGTTCATTAACCCACTGGGAAACACAAACTACGTGTTCCCCTTATTTTAGCGCTATGCCCTACCAACATAAGGAAATCAATAGGTGCCCACAGAACAATTAATCTCTCTTCTATCTGCATTTATAGCCATATTATCAGCTATATATGCCATGAGAAGTACAGCTATAGCCAAGCGAGCATTGGCTATAGCCGAAGAAGATCACCAATCTAAAAAAGAGAGTTTGAAATTGTATTTAATCGAGGGGGTAAATTACATTACTAAAGAAGATAGTTATATTTTTGCCTTCAACGTATCGGTTACAAATGGTGCATCAATTTCAAATTCACTACAAAGAATCGAGCTTATAATCACGTATATCCGCAGCGACGATACATACGGAAATATAATCCTTCAACATGATGAAACTCTAAATCAATCTATAACAGGCCATAATGTAACTCCGTTTTCGCAATCATTTGAGATATCTGAGAAATCGGCTAGTACTAGTTGGTGTCTGTTTTCTCATAGTGATAAAGCCAAAAAATTCGGCCGTATCGATAAGTATACGCTTCGCATAACAGATATTGCCGGTGAAATAACAGAAGTTGATTCCTATTTGATTAAGGAGTACCGAATTGTTTGATCGCGTGGTGAATATAAACCCTGTCAAAATAATCGACGACGGGGTCATAATCTCACCTGGCTTTGGAGATGGGAGGCCTATACCAGTTGTCATTGTTGATGCTTCTAGTAGGCCAGATATTGTTGAGTATATTGAAGCGCACAGAACGCAGCCTCCTGGCGACGTAACTATACAATGGGGTACCCCACTAACTTCAAAGAAAACTGTGTCGCTAATGTTGAAAAGCCATCGTCCTGCAAAGATAGACTTCGCAATTGTATTCAATGCAGAAAAGCACCACTCTCTTATTGATGGAATACTCTGCACCAATGGCTTCTATCTTCAGGCTGGAAATGTGGGCGACAAAGTTAGCTCACTTATAGATGATGGGAAGATCGTGGTCGAAGTTGGGGAAACTGGATTTGAAACCACATGGGAAAAAATATTAACCAAAACAGTAAAAAAGAGGTTCAAGAAAGATGGAGTTGGAAGAAAGAAAATTTCCTCAGCAACCAAAGAGTATATTGGGAGCATGAGAGAATTTTGGAATAGGCGAAAAAATGCATAAAAAATCAATCAATGGTGCCCCTGAAAGGCTGGACCTCCGCACTGCGTGCTCCGGCCCATTATTGAGGCGTTACCGTCCGCAAATTGTCTCAAGCGGCAGTTCAGTGGCGATTCAACGACTGCCACCTAATCGCTACTAGCCGCCTATCGTGTTTATGTCCGCTCCTGGCCGAAAGTTCACTTGCTAGTGATTCTATTGAAAGGCACTACAATTAGAAAGGGCCGCCCATTTAACTCATATCGAACGACGAATTGAGAATACTATTACTCTTCAGTGCAAATAACGCTAACAAAGTATCTTGGATAATTAGACCGTTACATTAAATACCATCACATTGCAGGCAAAGTATTCACACAATGATTGCGTAGATGAAATCACAAAGTTTTACGGCGGCGAATTGCAAGCCCCGCAACCCCAAGCAAAATAAGTGCAACACCTGAAGGTTCAGTGACAACGGAAGCTCGGTCTGACGCCAAACTCCAATTGGCCCAGGTAGTGTCCGGAACCTGGCTGGTATCGGTACTAGAAGCGAATGCAGTAAACACAGCAACAGCGTTTACAGAACCACTTGCATTTACTAACGATGCTCCGAAGTTATTTTGATAGGGAGTAATAATACTGCAAAGCCTTATAACCTCACAGCCTGAAATGGCAGTAGGATCATTATCAAACTCAAAGCCGAAAAGGTCGAGGAACACGCTATTCCCTAATGCCCTAGAAAATGCGACTGCGGCTGAATTATCTGGCGCGTCAAAGCCGTCGGCGTTGGTAAAAATGTTTGCTATTGTCCCTTCCTCGAACACAACATCCCATAATGTGCCCTCAACGTTGACATTAAATGCGCCCAATAGCTGTCCAGCGAACAGGCCTTCGCCAATATTCCACACTGTTGTTGTTTCTGACGCCAAATTGGAGACTGTGTTGCCGTCACTGGTGCGTATGAGCGCGGCATGAGTAAGCTGTGAAGCCAGTAATGCAACGGTAAAAAAGGCAGAGAGCAGCCATCTATTTTTCATGATTTTCATCCTTATTGTCTTCTAGAAATTGTCAGGGGTAGAAGCCAAGCATTAGGCGGCCTGCTACCCCTACACATCTTAAAATGCAGAAGAAAATAAAGTTTGTACTATCTGTTCAAAGGTTTGCATTATCGAGTCAACAGAGCGGATAACAATGTATCTAATGACCTGATTACGTTATTAGATACATTGATATTAATCGTGCTTTTGATTCTTGAACATTGTTGGGCTTTGACCGAAATGCTTCTTAAATGCCCGAGAAAAATAAGCCAGGCTTTCATGGCCTGTACCATAGGCTATTTCACTGACGCTATGTTTGCCGTCTTTTAACAAGGAGAGAGCCATTTGCATACGAAGCTCGATAATATATTGCCCAATTGATTTATTTAACACCTCTTGGCATTTTCGATTCAATGAGCTTCGGCTCATAAAAAAGGTGTCGCAAAGTTGTTTAATATCAAAGTCAGGCTGAGATAGATGAGCCTGAATTTCGGCTCGAAGTTTGTCCTTAAAAGAAGGCTCTTTTTCGTTAGCCTGAGGATCATATGTCTCTTTAGCTGCTATTTCCTCCAGAATGATTTTGCGCAATATTTTTTGTGCACTAATGAGCCTCGCGACTCTGACAATAAGCTCTGATGTATCAAAGGGTTTGCTAATATAATCATCAGCGCCTGATTGTATGCCTTCTACAGTTTCACGTTTAGTTGATTTAGCCGTGAGCAAAATAATAGGAATGGTGCATGTTTCACTGTCACGTTTGATGCTCTGGGTCATTTGTAGACCATCCATTATCGGCATCATGACATCCGATATAATTAAATCAGGCAAATGACTTTTCGCTAGCGCTAATCCTTCCTCACCATTGGTCGCCTGAATAACCTGATAGTAGCCTGTTAGTCGATGGGATATAAACTGGCGCAGTTCTGCGTTATCGTCTACCACCAATACTGTCGTGATGTCTTCACTTTGTTGATTTACGGGTAATGTGGCTGTGGCTTCAATTGGGTGCTTTACGTCTTCTTGAGTTAATTCAGATGAAAAAGTCGATTCGGCATCTAACAGTTGTGAAGCTTCAAAATGCGTATAACCTTGTCGTAACCATAAGATAAAACGACAGCCTGATCCTGCTGTATTGACCAGCTCAATGTCACCCTGATGTAATTCAATGAACTCTTTGACCAAGGCCAGACCGATCCCAGTACCTGGCTCGGTGATTTTTTCTGATTGTTCACCTTGATAAAACCGTTCAAATACCTTTTCTTGTGCATCAGCATTGATCCCAGGGCCCGTATCGCACACTTCGATGCCCGCATAACTCTTCCGCTTTTTATCCAGATGGTTGGTGAGCAAAGAAACGGAGATCTGACAATTAACCCCACCATATTTAATTGCATTCGAAATGAGATTGCTGATGCATTTTTCTATTTGATCCTGATCATAATAAAGCATATATGGGTTTTCTGTATGCCGAGTAATAATGCGCTGTTGATGCTGCTCTGCCCAATATGCGTGTTGTTGAACAATGTGATTGATCAAGTTAGCGATGTCGTACTGTGCAACGTGTAATGGAAATTGACCTGACTCAAGCCTGTTAATGTCCAGTACTTGCCCAACTAACCCCAACATTTTTTTTGAGTTTCTTAGCGCTGTTTCTACGGGTAAAGCAATATCGTGTTCAAGTCCAGTTTTAGTTTTGAGCATCTCATTTAGCGGCTCAATAATTAAAGTTAACGGAGTGCGAAACTCATGAGAAACATTACTAAAAAAACGGTCTTTCAGGGTTTGCTGTTGTTGCAACTCTGTGACTTTGTTTTGCACTTCTTGGGTACGAAGTGCGACTTGCTGCTCCAGCTCTGCATTCTGTTGTACGAGTTTGGCAGTGCGCCAACGCTGGGTTAACCAGCCGCTTAGTATTAATAATAGAAGAGCCGAAATTCCATAGGCTATCCATGCCCATGTGGATAAATACCAGGGCGGCAAAACGATGAAGGGTAAGGTCACTGATTGGGTGCGCCCCCAGCCATCTCTCGCTTGAACTTCAAACTGGTAATCGGCACCACCCAGTTCAGTAAAATCGCGATAGTGTTCGAAAGACCAATCGGTCCAAGCCTCATGACTACTGCCCAGTAATCGATGCCTGTATTGGGTCGTTCCTTCAATTGTATTGTCTGCCAAGGCATAATGGATGCGAAGCGCATTGTGCTGTTGGTCTAACTCCGGCAATAAGGGACGATTCAACCCTCCGTATACAGTGCTGCCATCCTGTAAAAGTGTTACTTGACGAATGTTAAGTGTTCCTTTATCCGGCAAATCACGCAGCGCGTCTGCGTCAAGTCTATGTATGGCACCTGTTGCGAGAGTGAACCAAATAATATTATCTGAAGTGGACACATACCCTTTGAAGCTGACGTTCTGGAAAGGGCTAAAAATATCTTCTCGCGTCAACCATTGGCCATTTTCATTTTTAACTATGTAGCCCGAATGTTGTCCAATTCGATACCAAATACGACCTTGAGGGTCCTCATATACCACAAAAACGTCCTTGCCTTTTTGCGAAAATATACTCGGCCACCCTTTAACAAAATCCAATTGCGGATGTCGCCCTGATTGATAATCCATTAACCCATCACCTGTACCAATCACCATTCCTGACGATAAATTAAACGGGATCACGTTGTTGGCTGCCAGGCCATCATCCGCGGTAAATTTTTCAACCTTCGCGGGGATGTCAGGGTACTGCGCTTGCGCTACTTTATACAGGGTTTGGGCTGCAGTCCCTGCCCAAATAATGCCTTCGTCATCAATAGCCAGCCAGTCTAGTTCATCCTGTGTTTGTTCGATTAAACCAACGTGCCAATCCAATATCTCTTTGTCATAAACAATGCGGTATAAGCCATTATTGGTGGCAGCAAATAGTGTGTTGGTAATAGGCTCAACAACAAACCTTCGTCCTGCACTTGCGTCTATCAGCAACCGTGTATCAGCCAGTTTTATGTTGGTATTCTGAGACGAGGGGGTAATCCGAGCGACTAACACGCCTTCAGCGGCGGAATAGAATAGGTGGTTTTTGTATTCAATAAAATGCCAACTGAATGCCTTATCAGACTTTATGTTTTTAAAATAAGCGGGTGCCAAGGTTAATGTCGGGTAAGTAAGTTGAAAAAGACCGTCCCCTGCAACGGCTACGCGGTTTTTCAATAAGCCAATATGCTGTGAACCTGTCGAGCGAATATCGGTTTGATAGACACTATAGACATGCGGGGGAACCATTTTGGTAACAGTCAACCTGCCAGATAACCATATATTTCCCTGATGATCCTCCATGACATGATAAAGCCTTTGAGAGCCTATGTTATGCTGCTCAGTATATTGTCTTATAGGCTGTAACCTCTCATCTAAAATGAAAACACCATCATGTAGTGTAACCACATAATAGTATCCATCACTCGATTGAATCGCGTTATAGATATTGGTTTGTGAACCCAACACGTTAGGAGGAATTTGTTGTTCTAACACATCATCATAACGTTGATAGATACCATGTGTACTGGTGAAAACAACCAACTGTTGCTGGCCGTTCAGGAAAATATTACGCACAGCCGCCTTTTCAGGCATAAACAGGTTGGTTTTCACGATACGGGGAGTTTGCTGAGCCCCGCCTGATTCAAGTTGTATTTCTGTCAGAAAGTTGTCGCCGCTGCGTTTAAAAATAAAGCGGTCGGTTAGGGCAAAAATACGCGGAATGCTCGGTCCCGTATTCTCCACAATACTGACTTGCTGGCCATCCCAATACAACAAGGCTTTGGACGCCGCAAACATAACACCGTGTTTGTTTGCTGCAACCGACCAAACTTCACCAAATTGGCGTTGTTCAATTGACCAGTTTTCCAATAAAGAATGATATTTTAATACGCCTGTACGGTCTGCTTGGTAGTATCCGATGTCGTTTTGAGTTCCCACGTACAAGCGCCCATCTGTCCACTTTTTTATTGCACGAATTCGAGTCTTACCTGGTGTAGTGTAAAAACGCCATTGTTCACCATCCCACTCATTCAAGCCACGATTAGTACCCACATAAATGAGTCCATTATCAGTCTGAGTAAGCCACCAATTTTGTGTACCACCACCATGTTCATCTATGTCAAACACTTTAGTGACGGGCAGCCCTATATCTGCGTATTCATTCGCAAGACTACCTTGCGTTAATAATTGGCAAGCAAACAAAAATCCCCAGATGGGCAAGTATTTCATATAGGCTAAATCTTTAACTCTCTATGAGTGATCACCTATCAAGATAAATTAGTATTGATAAGAGGTATTTTATTAGTTTTACAGCAACTAGAGCATAATCCACAACTATGCTAATTTACAATTTTGTTGAAGTATAAGAAGAATAAAGGCTATTGACTGCCCTGTGTAAAAGTAGTGTTTTCATCTATTTAGCCTTAAAAGAGCCGAACTTTCGCAAATTTGTAAAGATTTGTCGCACTCTTATCCGTTTTTAACCAGTCTAATAGTTAGGTTTATCGCTCTCCTTTAGATTGTCAGGCGGTCTCGGTCTATCCTCACCACACGGTATTGCTTGCATCTTCGTTTATCTACTACCTAGTTATTTTTCATTCAATAGAATATGCAGTTTCGTTCCTCAATAAAATTCAGACTATTTAGTAGCGTAAACATAGCCAAACCCAGTCTATTTGATTCGATTGTGCAAATAGTTGAACGGATAGTGCAAACAGTTAAGCGCAAGAACAAATAATCTAACACGTGTTGTCGAAGATGAATGTTAAACCGTCAACAAACGAAAATAGTTTCCAATATGAGTCTCCTAGAGATATGGGCTCATAAGTGCGGTTGGTATCAACTATTTTAAAACCCTTTTCACCTAACTAACTGAAAGGATACATTATGTTAACGCGTATTTTACTCTTGCTTACCCTATCGCTTACTATAAACATGTTTTTTGTTCGTTCAGCTGATGCGACAATCATTACTGTCAATGGCAGTGACTATGAATTGTCTTCAGCTACTGGCATTTATAACGATCTAAGACCGATGCTAGCTGCAAACCCCTGGTTCTCCTCCGCGGACCTTGCAACAACGTTTCTGGACCAAATTCTGGAGCAAGTTATGTCATTTTCTAGTTCAACATTATTCGCATTCGAAGATTTTTCCAAAATTGGTATAGAACAAACCGGTGTTGGGTACTACAGACGAATAGGTGCTGAATTTAAGCAATTTGGTGCATTTAACAGACAAAGTTTTGACCCCGATTACTTTACCAACGATATCAACACATTTGCGCTAGCAACAAAAATTGACCTACCTCCAAATTCGGTTTCGAGTCCTCCAGGCTATTTTTTGTTGCTTCTAGGTCTATTGTTGATTCTGTCCACACGCATGAAGTCAAAGGAAAGACGAGAAAAAGACACGTTCAAGGATTACACATTCACTTGCTAGCAAAAATGTTTGCAATGACGGCGAAGGATCCAAAACGCTATATCCCAGATGCAAGAAAGGCCAAGGTCAGATGATAAGGCCTTACTCACTGAGTGATTTAACTGGACAGGCATGGAGTCAGCTAGCTTTTGGGGCATCTAATTTTTAGGTACTGTTTTGTTTGTATGGAATAAAAAGGGTCAGAGCCGTTTTAAATCTAGCGGCTCTGACCCTATTTAATCAGATATCATTATAAATACCGTTACTATGTCTGCTTCTTGCCGGTCTCTAGAGCTTTGTGTCAGTAGCTATGGAATGCCCATTTCCCAAAGTTGATCGTTTGACAAATTTTCAAATTTTCCGTTTCCTAACATTCTTGCTCCGCAGCAGTAAGTTGTATTGATCACAGCTCCTTTATGCTCAAGTTGAACAATTAGTAATTTTTCACCACCTACCGGATCAAGCCAAACGCTTGATTCGAAATTCTTTCCATCGATACAAATTGGTTCAAATTTTTCACCATCTAACTCAGTTTGAAGTGATTTCATTGACCATTCTAAATAACGTTTACGAATGCTATCAAGCATTGAATTGATATTGTCTTCATTCATGTAATAAGTCTTAATTACTGGCGAGTGCGATTTAAAATCCATGCTGGAGCAGTTTGCAGCCACCAAAGCTCACATGGCGAAAGTCTCCTTAAAAGACTAGGCCGGGTCAACCAAAAGAAACAATCAAGGTCTACCTATCGCTCTTTTTTGCCGCTCAAGTCGACAGTTTCTTTGTGTCTGCTAATTGGCCGGTTCCTGACCGCCATGTTTGTGCCACTAGCCGCCCGCGCCCTGGCTCGAAAAACTGCCTTTAGCGCGCGTGTTTCCTTCCATTCCGGTCAGTCATGTGATGACTGATAGTGTCAGCAAGTACGTCATCTTTTTAGTCGCTTCGAGCGATAAGTGGTAACCCGAAGTGCCTTAGCTGAACGACTTTAAAGTCCAGGTTTGCTGGTAGTTCTGTTTGCGACTTTTCGATGCACAGGGAATATATTAATTTTTTTCGTCAGGCTGCAACTTTGGCTATTCCTTTGACGTAAGGCTATTTGTGGAAGTTAGTTAAAACTCCATGCTTAAACTTTATTTATTAAAAAGGAATGGATAATGACCAAATTTAGAGTGCTTATAAGTGGGTTAATACTCAGCTTTTGTGCTAGTTCGGCTAACGCAGAACTTATTAGCACGTTTGAAGACGCTGGCCTCGTCGCTGCTGATATACAAGATACCGTAGATAATTTTCGAAATGCTTTAGGGCCAAACAATGGCAATGCCCCCGTAAATGGTGACCCACTTGGCCGTCGTCAAATTAATTGGGATGCTTTACCTGACGCTCTTTCAGACCCGACGCTTTTTCCCGGAGATTTTTTTAACGGAGATTCGGCTCCTCGCGCAAGGGGCATTGAGTTCACCCCCACAGGCACAACGACTGGTTTTCTAGTCTCATCTACTGAGGCGTCAGGGGTTCCAGTTGCATTTGGTTTCGACCAATTTTTACCTAGATTCAGCGATGAAAGACTATTTACCTCTATTGGTGGCAGTTCATTTGATATTAATTTTTTCGATTCAAGCGATCAAACAACACAAGCAACGGTTCGAGGCTTTGGTGCGGTTTTTTCTGGACTAGACTTTGCTGATACTGTCCAAATGCAGTTTTTAAACATAGCTGATGAGCTAATTGGTTCAATCAATCCACTGGGTACGAGTGAATTTGATCTGAATTTTGCCGGCGCAATTTTTGATAGTGCTGAAATAGCCACAGTCAGAATTTTGGGTGGAAACCGATTTTTAGAAAGCAATGGCAATTTTGGAGGTGGTTCGGGTGACGGTTTCGCATTCGATGACTTTATATTTGGCGAACCTATTGCTGTTGAAGTATCAGAGCCACCTGCATTTTCATTACTGCCTCTATGTTTACTAGGAGCTCTTGTTGCACGCAAAAGGAAAGCATCGGTTAAAAAAGCGTATTGTTGATACACAGACAATTTCAGCGAACGCCTGAAGTGTAAAAGGGTTTATGCTTTGGGCTTTCAAATTCTCTCGCGCTACCAACATCGGCATTCTGCACACCTGTTTCTCTTCCGTTTTGACTAGCAAACTTTAGTAATTGTTTACGCAAGTACCGGCGGAAAGCGACTTGAACAATTGAGTTCAAAAAATATCATGATTTACGGTTGAATCGACTGACTTTTGTGCCCAAGATTACTGACAGATTAACAGGCTGAGTTAGAGACAACCTAGGCGATTGCTGAGGAGGCAGAAACCTACTAAACAGCAAATAAAAGGGGCCAGAGCCCTTTTAAATCTATTCAGCAAATAAACCGGCTCTGACCCTATTTAATTGCACTACTTAGTCCACTTTGAAGGCTTTGGAATTTCTGAGAAAGGACTCAAATCAAACGGCTTCAAAGCTTTGGAAACAAACATATTCGAAAGCGCATAATGATCAAATGAATGAAGTTTTGGTGCTCTTTGATCAGAAGTATTTCAAGTAGGGTTTTCCTCCGCTATTAGCTGAAAACAGTTAAGAAGTTCTTCGTCCATAATTAAATCTCCATCAACAATGGAGAATGAATATGTATGCCTTAATCATCTATGTTCCAAATGAACCATCGAATAAAAATAAGCTCAGAATAAACGGGTCAGAGCCGTATTTTTTTCCTCGTCCCCTAAAGCTTAATGCTAAAACGGACTTGATAAGCGCATTTTATTTCTGCTCCTGATAAGGGTTTTCTAAGGCTGCGAAAAAACCGCCTGCGGCAAATTTATTGCCATACACTTTCAGGATTATTTCGTTTTGACCTTTCGCTGGTATGAGTGACAATCTTGCGCCTGGATAATCTGGATTGGATAAAAAGTCAGACCAAACAAATCGTTCACTGCCCACTGTACCCCGATAAAAACCGCGGAACCAAACATCAAGGTTGTTAGCAGAGCTAAACGCAACCCAGCTCGGTTTTGGTGCTGACTCGTCGTCGATCAGAAACTGCGTGCGTAAATACAGGATGTGACGCTTTCCAGAATCGGACTGTGTCAATCGCCCTGTATTGATCAACCCTCTTTTATCAGGATCGATACGTCGCCAGTCTTCTTCCTTTAGCTCAGGTGCACGGTTACCTTTATTCTGACTTGCACTGAACGGTCCTTGAACTTGCCAGATTAAATTAGAATCATGAGTGATGGATGTAAGATCAATAGTTGGCGGCGAAGTGTCCAGAGGTTGAATGTGTAAATCATCGACCCAAACTCGCTCTCCTCGTCCGGGACGCGCTTCAAAGCCAATCGCACCAAATTCATTGTTGAACATATCAAAGTCCAGAACAGCGTGTTGCATATCATCGATAAACAGACTAGCTGTACCAGCTACCACGTCCAACTTAAACTGATGCCATTTTCCAACACGAATTTTTCGCTGGCCTGTGAGGTCCTGACGCAACTCTTCATACAACCGCCATGACGGATTGCCATCATAGTGCGGGCTCGCCCGGACATAACTACCATTCGATTTAACGTAAAGAACACCGTAGTCAGTGCGTTGGTCCCCTGTTCTATAGTGATAAATGAAGCCGAGATATCCATCTCCTTCATCAGGAAACAGAAATCGCCCTGTCATACTGAAGTTCTTCCAGTGATAAGAAGGTGTGTAAACAGTATCCGTGCGCTTCCCTCGTTCGTTTCTCGGAGTCAGCTGCAGCACTTGGTTGTCTTTGCCCTGCTCTTTGACAATTTCCACATGCGCTTGTGACTTCGTCACCCAATTTGACAATCCATTCTCGAAGTTCTCGTGAATATCGCTTTCTATCGCCCTGACCGTTTGGCTAGCAATCAAGCAATAGGCCACACACAGAATCATGCTTGTATACTTCATTATTTATCCAACTGTTCTCGTTGAAAATAAGTATATGTGCTCAACAAAAGAATGTTAGCTATCAACGACTAACGCCGTATCTATCGGGACAAGTAACCACTATTGAGTATCACATTAAATAAAAGGGGTCAGAGCCCTTTTAAATCCCTTTTCAGCAACAAGGTCAGGGAATGGTGTAACGCCGGTAAAGCGCAAAATGTCAGTGATATCGACAAATCTGTGACAATCCTGAACAACACCTAACATGATATACAAGGAATGTTCTGAAAATTTGGGGTACCAGCCAACCCGTTTCTTTAGCAGTTTAGTGAAGCGATTTACCAGTTAACTAGAATCCAAATAACACAAGATTGAATTGCATAGCAATTCATACAAAACCCGCGAGGTGATAACTTCAGATATCGGTAGGTTTAGTTACCTATGACTGAAGTGAGTCTAGCGTATTATTATTTTTAAGGTTTTGACAATAAATGGTGATGGAAGCAACACAGATGCTTTTTTGTACCCGAAACTCCAATAGCTAACCTAGCGAAAATAGAAAAGTCCAATTCTCAACTTTAACTCATCACACTTCAAATCTATCTGAATTTTGATTGCACGAATTATGGCTAATTTACTGTGGAACCACTGAATGGATAAGAAAATAAAAGTGTTTTTAATAAACCTAGATCGGTCAAATGAGAGGCTAGTAAAGTTTACTGAAAATGCCAAGAAAAGAGGCCTTAACTTCGAAAGGATAAGTGCGATAGACGGTAAAGGTTTTTCTGAGACTGATAATATCGAAGGTTACGATCATGCATTAAATATGAAACGGTACCCTAAGCAATTGGGCCCTGGAGAAATAGCATGTTTTCAAAGTCATATAAAAGTCTGGGAGAGGACTTTAGAAGAAGATCTTGATTTTGCTGTCATTTTGGAAGATGACGCAGAAATTAAGGAAAATTTTTTCCAAGCCATTGAAGACATTGTTTGCCGAGATGTTCGATGGGACTACATAAAACTATGTGAAAAACCAGAAAAAAGAAAAGCCTTAGCTAAAAAAAAGGTAGGAGAGCATCATCTGGTTGTTTATAACAAAATCCCCGCTGGTACGACAGCGCAATTGGTATCAAAGAATGGAGTTCGTAAGTTGCTGGCAGGGTCAAAGAGAATTGCTAGACCTGTAGACATAGATATTCAATATTGGTGGGAATATGAAATAAATGTTTATGGGTTAAAACCTTATCCTGTAGACATTGATACTACACTTGAAAGTGAAATTAATAAGCTTGAGGTCAGGAATAAACAATCAAGCAACAAATTATTGAGAATTGTAAATAGCATTAAATACACACTAATAAATTTTATTTTGAGTAGAAAGTTCGCACGAAAATTTTCAAATATCTAGGGGCAGAGTAAACATGTTATTTTCATTCTATGAACTATGCACTGAAATTCACATAGACCCTGCACACGCTCCTGTCGGAAGCTTGAAGTGGCAGTTTGTGACAATAACAGAACTAGTTAACCGCACTCTTCAATTTGCTAGGGTGCTGCGAAACTAAAGTTGTACCTAGCCACATTCAATAACCAAAAATTGTGCGCTCATAAAGATTGACCTAAATGAAATGAGCAGCTTTAACACACTGATAATTAAGAATTAATTATCAGTGGCTAAGAATCATCAAAAAATCAGCAAGAAGTCAGTATGACGTCATGTTTTTCACTTCAACTTCTTTACATTCGCCTTGTTCCCAGACTTTAAAAGGGACTATGAATAATGAGTGTGGGGTTATGTAAATCAAAAATGCGAAGTAACAAAATTCCCCGAGCTGAATAAACCAATATTTATTTTACAATCAAGGGTTTGTTGATGGTTACGTCATATAAAACGATTTTTATTTTTATAGTTGCACTCTCAAGCTGTTTTGAAGCGTTTGCTGGCAAAAAAAGCCCAGCAGTTACCTTAGGCGAAATATCTTCACTTCAGTCAAAAGTGTTAAACAAAGCTATCCCGCTATCAATCCATTTACCCGCTAACTACGATAGTGCCAGCAAAACCTATCCTGTGATTTATATGTTGGGTTCAGATTACCGGGCCCGGTTCGCCATGTTAGCTTCTACACTAGACTACATGGGCGAGGGACAAATTCCTGAGATGATACTTGTTGGAATTGACTTACCCGAAGGAAATCGTATTTTGTTACCAGCCAGGGGAAATCAAGACACAACAATTCCGGATAATTATATTAACTTTTTTGAGACAGAGCTGATCCCGCACGTTGATAATAACTATCGGACTGCCCCGTTCAACGTCCTTTATGGCGGTTCTAACAGTGGCTTTTTCACTGTTTACACCCTACTCAACAACCCCCTTCTGTTTAATGGCTACTTTGCAAGTAGCCCATCCCTTATGGTTATACCGGAAGTGCTTCAACAAAAAATAAAATCAGGTCCGTTAAAAACGCTTTCGGAAAACAGATTTCTACACATCATTTACAGCGATGATGAGGGATTAACAAATCATGTTTCTGAATTCACTGGTGTTTTAGCGGACCATAAACCAAAGAGTTTTAGCTATAAAGTGGATGAATTAGTGAACCAGGGTCATGTACCAGCGATGGATTTTACACTGTTTCTTCTTGCGTTATATCCTGACTTCAATCCCTTTAATCCCGGTGAAAACCTGGAGTCGTTGGATAAAGTGACACAACATTTCGATAGCTTATCAAAACGATACGGGTATGAAATCAAGACTCCTATCGGGGTCATATTTAACCTTGGTTTTCACACGATACTAAGTAAGAATTTAATTGCCGCAGAAGAAATCTTTCAATATTCCTTAGAAGTCTACCCTGAAGGGAAGGAATCTTATCTCGGAATGGGTCTTGTACGCAGAGCTCAAGGTCAGCTTGAAAGTGCTGAGGTCATGTTCGAAAAATCACTGACAATAGATCCAGATTTTTCACTTGCTCAAAGGTGGCTTCAAAGACTTAAGAACCAAATGGAATCCCGTTAAAAGAGCAAACTTTACCAATAGGGGAAAAATAAAAAGGGTCAGAGCCCATTTAAATCTATTCAGCGAATAAATCGGCTCTGACGCTATTTAAGCCCCTATTAAATCATGAAGCCAGCACTTACCTAGACAGCTGAGAGGTTCGTCATGTTCGCAGCACGGTAAGATTGATAGAACACTTTTTGCAAGTCCTTACGAGGAGGAAATACTATGGCTTCAAGACTTATTGTGGATTATAAAGTTGCCTGGAAATACAAACGAAACACCGGTGCCATATACACTAAATTTGAGGGGGCAAGTAAATTCAGCAAAGTACCTGTCAGCAATCACGAAGAATTTCTTGCTGTACTAATGTTACTTCAAGGTGAAAAGCCCGTTTTTCTTGATAGGGACAAAGAAGTATTAACTACACATAGTTGACACTAATTTGTCCAGGTAGAGCGCCTAATTGAACCTGTGAACAATATTGAAAATACGGTCCCCTTTTGGCCGAGTTTTGAACGACAGATTTGGAGCCTAAAATCAGTCATTCGTCATTCAGATTTGAATCTTTGCTGCGTTTTTGATGAATCTTTATGCTAAACCTGACAAAAGGGTTATTGTGGGTCAAAGTTGCATAGAGCCTAGGCGATATTGAATAAGGGCAATTTGACTATTTAACACAGTTGTTCGAACTCAATTACCACTATCCCTCTGGGAGTATACGGTTTGATAAAAATACTCAGTATAGTTTTGCTAATCTTGATTAACAGTGGATGCGCTGTTTTTTCACCTGATAAGGGTGATTATTTACAAACAGACGTTACTCGCACAAATAGTGATATCAGCGTGCAATTTATGGGCGTCTCCAATCTTTCTATTACTGATGGTGACTCGACTATTCTCTTAGATGGATTTTTTACCCGTCGCTCTGCCCTATTTAGTTACTGCAAGCATGGTATGAACTCAGATGAGTCTGCTGTTGGGCATTATATTGAGAAAACTCAAATACCTCACATCGATGCTTTACTCACTTCTCATGCTCATTTCGATCACATTTTAGATTCAAGTACCGTACTAAAAATTTTTAACACTCAAGATAGACTCAAACACAGAGTACCAACCACAGTGTATGGCAGTGAAGAAAGCATATCGTTCATTCGGAATCAGTGGGAAGAAAACGCAATAAAAAGTGACACAAATTTGGTTACGCCATTATTCGAAAAACTGAAAAACGGCAACAGGTATACGGTTGGTAACTTTCAGATACAAGCATTAGAAACCCCACACGTCAGAAAAAACGGCGCGAAAATGTTTGGTGAAAATCTTTTTACCTGCTTCAGAGGTGGAAATTTTAAAAAGGAAACTCCTAATTTCAGCTTTTTAATTTCGACGAAAAGTCAGAACAAATTCAACAACGATACAAACCAATCGTTACGCCAACCCAAAATACTAGTAATACCTAGTGCAAATATCCGAAAAGGCGACCTGGAAGGTGTAAATGCAGACGTTGTTTTTTTAGGTATAGGCTTACTAAAACCTGAGGATGTTCAAGATTATTGGGACAATACTGTAAAAGTAGTGAATGCAAAGTTAGTCATTCCGATTCACTGGGATAACTTTTATAAGCCTCTAACAAAGCGTTTAACCTCTGGACCAAATTTGTTATTGCATACTGATAGAGTAGTCGCGAAATTATATAAATTGGCAGAAAGAAAATTGGGCACTGACATCGCATTTATGCCGATTTTTGAATACGTTACTTTGCCACGTTATGAAGACCAATACGGCATTACAAAATCAACACATCAGTAGCCAACAACTTTACCGGGTCATTTATGAAAAAAAGAAAAAAGAGGGCGAAGTCGTTTTAAACCTATACCGCATATAAAACCGTTCTGACCCTATTGGCTGTTTAGATATTGCGTAAGATTGACGTTAATATCACTCAATAATTGCTGATATAGCTGGTCGGATTTATGGTCGCGGTTTTTTCCCAGGCAGTTCTGAATAAAATACATTCCCTTGTAAAGAGATACCAGCACCGGATCGGTTTGCGCCAATAAATCACTACCATAACCTTGCCAAAAAGCATCGGGTAAATCGAATAGCAATAACACCCAATCACAAATAGGATCACCCCAGAACGCTCTTTCCGCGTCGATAACAGCATTAATTTTGATACGCTCACCGGTGCCATCAATAATGACATTTCGCGGCCAAATATCGCCATGTAAAAGCCTGGGTCGCTCAATATTGTTTAGCGTTTGCTGAAAGTGAGGGAGTCGTTCCAGAAAGACGTTTATGTGCCGCATATCAATGGTAAGCGCCTGGCAATCTTTTACATTGCCTTCCACCGTATCCAAGATAAATTCATACCAACTCGTGAAGCGCTTACCTGGCGTTGGAAAACCAAAGCGCTCACTTTCAACACTGTGGATGGTGTTAGCAAAGTCTCCCAGTTGAGACCACAGCTGATTATTTTCGGATTCGCTCAGGCTTTCAATCTCATCTTGCCACGTTCTGCCGTGGACATATGCTTGTATGAACGCATCTCGTTCATCAACACGAAAAAAGGCAAAGTAATGCGGAATAAGCGGGCTAGCAGATTGCAATGTTTTGACCAACGTCCGCTCTCGGCCCATTAAGTTAAGCTCGTTGTAAAATATCAGCTGTTGCTTTGATGGTGCAATTTTAAGGACATACTGGTTGCGTTCTGTTTGCACATGGTAAGTGTTATTAAACAAACCTGCGCGTAACTCCTTTACCGCAAGGATTGTTTCGCCAGGTAAGTGCTCTGCCAGAGCTTGACTTAATGCGTGTTCATTAACGGGTTGTTGAAATGCCGAGCAGTCTCTGCTGATTTGCTCAATGTGCATAATGTTCAGCGCCAAGCATGATTCAGTAAGACCTGATTATTCACCTTGATAGCGCCCTAAGCAAATCGCTAACAAAATAAATAACTTAGACATTTAAAAAATTAAGCTGTTTGGTTCACTATCCATCTAATTGGATTTCACACAATCAAATCCATCCATTTTGATGCGATAGATTTGCGAGGCGCCGCTGCGGTCAGAATTAAAATAGATGTGGCTTCCGTCGCGCATCCAGTAGGCATAACTGTCTTTCCAGTTGCCACCAGTAAGCTGATTCAACGAACCGTCTGGTTCCATGATGTAAAGACCAATAACCCCAGGCTTCGCATCAGGGTTAAAACTAAACACCACCCTTTCACTGTCCGGAGCCCAGGCACCGTAACCTTCTTCTAACGGTTTCGATGTCATTCGGGTTTCTATTCCTGTGGTTAAATCATAAGAATAAAGGTCAAAATCATAAAGGCCGTCGGCAATTTTTTCTACTTGTCGGTTGTATAACACTTTGCTGCCGTCAGGTGAAATCTCACCGTGGGCATCGTAGTTTTCATGATGGGTCAATTGTGTCAGTTTTTTTTCGACACGATTGTATAGGTAGATTTCCGAATTCCCCGAGCGATAGGAATTGAATACGATGGATTGTCCATCAGGAGAATAACTGGGTAAGAAGTCCCAATTGGGATCAGCCGCGATGACCTTTGCCTGGTCCGTATTGAGGTCATACTCATAAAGTTCTGTCTTACCATCAGGAGTATATTGCGCCCCGATAAGAAATTTACCGTCGGGTGAAAAACTGGAGTTGTGGTTAATTGGTTCTGCCAAATGTTTTTTTTCACCCGTATCCAGGTTCAACAAATAAGAACCTCGCACGGGATCCCCGTCCTTGTCTTTGCCTTTGTTCCAGCCAACAGCGAGCCATTGGCCGTCTGCACTGACGCCTTGGTGCTGGAATTCATCATAGGCTTCGCTGGTTATCCGCTCGATCACACACCCCTGTGTTCCCGTCATTGTCTTGAAAGGCTGATGAGCGGATTTCTGAATATTGGCCGCTAAGCCAAAAGGAACAACAAGAAGAACGGCAACAAAAAACCTCATTCGGTCAGATCTGATGTTTTTTACGTTCAGTTTTTGAAATATTTTCCGCATGATATCACTCCGTCAATGTAGCAAAGAACTTCACCACAATTGACTTACGTTTTTATTAGGGAGAGCTACACGTCTTAAAAGCAACAATCATTTTAGGAATCCAGGTTATTGACATAAACGTCATTCCGACGAAGCGATATAAAAAAGCGACCAATCGCACTTTGTTGGGTTATGGAAAGGAAATATAAGAGGATATACAAAGACACCCATCCTAATTTTGCTGCCTTTCTTCGCAATCGAAACAATAAAAGAGGTCAGAGCCCTTTTAAATCTATTCAGCAAATAAACCGGCTCTGACCCCTTTTATTTCCCTATTTATTTAGGTGACGTTATAGACGAATTGCATAAATGTTGGACATGAGATGGATATTACCATTTGCTAACGGTATTTATTCTGCGACTTCAAAGTGGTCTTCTCTTAGTAGTGCTCGACCGTCTGGTTGAATAACCCAAGTTTCATTAGTGATGACACCATGAGCTTGGTTCATTTTCCAATTAGCTGATATTCGGGTTGTTTGCTCGTCGAGAATTTCGGTTTTGGTGTTGAGATACACTACATCCTTAAACCCTTGATTGATTAAGTTTGTCCAAAACTCCTGAATTTCTTCTTTGCCTCTGAACGTTCCCAATGGTTTTGCTACCAAAATAGCGTCATTTTCATATTGGTTTGCAGCGCCAATCGCATCGCCACTGTTGAACGCATCTTTCCAGGCTTTGCTTGCCTTAGCAACTGCGATGAGCGCTTCGTGCTCTGCAGAAGCCGCTTGATTGGCAGAGTTAACTTTAGATAAATTTTGCATGTTGAATTTCCATTGTAAGTTACAGTTTAGTTTGATGTCTGGTGACGGAGATATCAGGGATCCGAACAAAGGTTTTTGTGGAGTTCCAAAGCCTGCATTTCCCCTACACCACCTTATTTAGTTTTTAAAAGCTTGCCGCTTTCGTTGGCCGCAATGAACCCCAATTTAACCAACTCTTCGCTTTGTATCTGAATCTCGGCCCGTACACCCGCGGCAGAATCAATTGAAATCAGTTCTCCACTAAAAGGGAGTAAAAGTTTGTAGGTGGGGGACATGATTGTCTCCGTTAAATGTGAATGTCGAAAGAATTGTAGGCCTGATATTTAATCCGATAAACAGGTGGCTCACGAAAGCATTGTTCGATATATTCGTACAATATGTTAATTCCAAAATAGATAGAGAAATGAGATGAATGTTTTCCAATAAGACAGTTACGCGTTTTTATTTCATCGCTCTGGACAATCATTAGTATTTATAGAAACGAAACCTGTGAAACACTTACTTTCTAATCAAACAAGAATATTCATTGCAGTCGTTGAAACCGGATCCGTAACAGCTGCGGCATACAGACTCGAAATGGGGAAATCGGGCGTAAGTGATGCACTAAAACAGCTAGAGTCTATGCTGGGCGCTCAGTTATTGATGAGAACAACGCGCAGACAAAGTCTCACAGCAATAGGAGAAACCTTTTATCGCCGCTGCAAGTCAATGAATGATCTTGCTACTGTGGCTCTGGAAGAGGTGAACGAATATTTGGCCGAGCCGAGCGGTCCAATACGCATTACTGCACCGCATGCGATTATCGATTTTGCCGTTGCTCCAGCTTTGGCAGCGCTGGTTGAGCGATACCCCAAGGTTGAACCTGATGTCCTCGTTGATGATAAACGAATAGATTTAATTAAACATCAAATAAGCTTGGCGCTCACAGTCGGAGAAATGCCGGATAGCGAATTCAAATCGCGTCGAATAGGCTATGTGCAAGATGTACTTTGCGCTTCGCCGGCACTCATCAAGAAATTTAACCTTGACCTTAAGAGTCGCTCCAGCGAAAAGTCGATTCAGACCTTACCCTATGTAGCAAATCACTGGGAAGGAGCAGAACCAACGACTTGTTTAACACATCTAGACACTGGTAAATCGATGCAATTTCGATTTCGTCGAGTTGCAAGTGTAAATTCAGTCGACGCGGCACTGTCACTAATTGTAAATGGGTTAGGGTTTGGTGCATTACCTAACTTTATTTTGGGAGATAGACTGAAATCTCGGGAGCTGGTTGCCGTTCTTCCAGAATATGAGTCTCGGAAAAGTGCCCTCTATGCTGTTCATCCATACGGAAATGTACCTCCTTTGAGCGTTCGGATCCTGGTCGAAGAACTACAAAAAATATTAAATGAGCCAGCTAGCTCTATTGCATAAAATTAAATAATTAAAAACACTTACACAAACAACTAAGCCAGATGGCTGTTTCAGCACTCTTCGATTGATGCGCTTTAAGGTCTGCGCTGGCCCAGCTTCAGCACTGAATGCGACTTCAAAAGTCTGGGACAGCGCATTCCACCTTTCTTTGGAGCCTAATCTTTGTCAGCCATTTCCATCACAATACGGCCATTGATTTCACCTTTTAGCATCTCGTCGAATATTTCATTTATTTGCTCTAAGGGTTTGACCTGAATATTTGCTTTTACTTTGCCATCGGCGGCAAATTGCAGGCATTCTTTGAGGTCTTTGCGGGTGCCGACTATGGAGCCCACCACTTCTACCCCGTTTAGCACAGTATCAAAAATGGGGATTGGCATTTCTTCTGGTGGCAGACCGACCAGAACCAAGGTGCCACCGCGACGCAATGCCTTATAAGAGTCTTCAAATGCGACTTTAGAAACTGCGGTGCACACTACTCCGTGTACTCCACCTGCCACGCTTTGGATTTTTTCTGATGGATTATCCTGTTTAAAATCGATGCAATGTGTTGCGCCCAGCTCTCTTGCCAGCGCCATTTTCTCGGCTCCGGTATCAACTGCTATCACTTTCATTCCCATAGCCACTGCATATTGAATGGCCAAATGACCTAATCCACCAGCGCCAAAAATAGCCACCCATTGCCCAGGCTTTACTTTCGCCACTTTAAGCGCTTTGTAGGTGGTCACACCGGCACAAAATAAAGGAGCAGCCTCAACGTAGCTCACCTCATCTGGAATTTTTACCACATATTCGCCGTTTGCCACGCAGTATTCTGCGTAGGAACCATCCACTGAGTAACCCGCATTCTGTTGCTCCAGGCACAGGGTTTCTTTTCCGTCCAGGCAATAATCGCAGTGACCGCACGCTGAAAACAACCAGGGAATACCGACTCTGTCACCGACTTCCAAATAGCGGATTTCACTGCCAAGCTTAACAATTTCCCCAACCCCTTCATGCCCTGGTATGAGCGGGAGTTTGGGCTTTACGGGCCAATCACCATGGCATGCGTGTAAGTCTGTATGGCAAACCCCACAGGCATGTATTTTGACCAGTACATCCTTAGCGCCGACTTCCGGAACAGGGACGTTTTTGATTTCTAGTTTCTCTTTAAACTTGTCAATAATCGCTGCTTTCATTGTGCCGCACCTTCCCAAATGAGTTAAGTATTCGTCAGCCTCGCAGGGCATGAGTGGTTACCATAAGAATGACTTTGAAGAGACGAGTCGCTCAACCTGCTCAGACTTATTAAATTGAGTACTCACTTTATCGTTATTCCCACGTAGCGAGATGATCCGGATCAAATTTATCTTCAAAAGATTTTGTCTGAGAAAGACATTTCGGTGTTCAGGCAAGTTGTGAATGTTTTGATCCAGCAAGGCGCGCAAGGTGAGCTAGTTATAAATCTATTACTTGTTGCTTAAAAAAATTCCCGCCCCGATACCACATGGATCCTAGCTCCTTTTGGCCAAACATATCGCTTCACAGGTTGCTCAAATTCATACACAGGTCAAATTGGTTAACCAATAAAGTCACATTAAATTTATTTAAAGAAACGAAAACCACTCATTTGGTAAGTAAAATAATATTTGTAATTGTTACCAAATTGTGTAAATTGTTTTGGCCGATTGTTAACACGGGTAAATTTAATTGGCATTTATTGGGTTATTTCGCTAATAAAAAGATTTTGGATTTGAGAGTTACTCAAAGATCAGTAATTTGTATAAATATTTAGGTTTAAATTGGTTAACCAAAATATTTGATCTGTGGGGTTGTTTCAAAGTGTCTTTGACATGCGCAATGATTCAGACAACAAAATTCACACACAATTAAAACCTTAGGAATTTTATGAATAAGATCAAATATTGGAGAGCGATTGCCGGTATCAGTACATGTTTTCTGGCGGCCTTTTCAGCCAAAGCCATTGAGTATAATGTCATTTCTTCAAGTGACTACGGTAATTCTCACAGTAGTTTTCCTCCTTCAAAAGCCTTTGATGGCAGCACTGCTTGGGCGTCGCGTTGGGCGGCAAACAATAATTCGAGCAGTGATGGTACTTCTAACCTAATCGCAGATTTAGGTACTACTAAAGCTATCACTGAGGTAGGAATTGCTTGGGGAGTTGGGGACAGCAGATCACACCGTTTTGAAATACGAACGCGTCCGAATACTACTAACAGCAGTTGGACCAAAGTCTACAGCGGATGGAGTTCCGGTAACTCCGCTGGCATTGAAACCTATGATGTCACCGACATCAGCGCTCAGCAGATACGCGTAAAAGTATTCGAAAATGATTCTGGTTCCGCTTGGACAAACATCACCGAAGTAAAAATCTATGGTGCCAGCAACGGTGTTGCCGTACCTGGTCGTATAGAAGCAGAAGACTTTGACCGTTACTACGACACAAGTAACGGAAACACCGGAGGCGCATATCGAACAAACGAAGACGTTGATATTCAATCGTGCCAAGACAGTAATTGTGGATATAACGTTGGTTGGACCGCCGCCGGTGAATGGCTGGAATATGATATCAGCGTCGCTACAGCAGGCACCTACGAGGCCAAGGTTCGTTTAGCAACGCCAGATTCCGGTAGGCGCTTTTCACTCTCAGTTGACGGCAATAACGTCACTGGAAATATTACGGTCGATAACACCTCGGACTGGCAATTGTACTACACCGAAACCGTTTCGCTTGGGAACCTGAGTGCAGGCAACCATACGTTGCGATTCTCCGCCGTTGACGGAAGAATCAATATCAACTGGATTGATGTGCAATCTGCTAGTGGTGGAAATTTGGACCCAAGTTTACCGCCTTCAGGTAACTTCGATTTAAGCCAATGGAAAATCACGTTGCCTACCAGCAAAAACGACTACTTTGGCAGTGGTGGGTCTGCAGCCGCCGAAATTCAGCCGGACGACTGTTCCAACAGCTTGTATACCGGCAACGGACTAGACGAAGGATTCGTTGACTACGACTACTTTTATACTGGCTCAGATGGTGCAATGGTATTTGTGACGCCTTTGACTGGGGGTGCCGTAACAACTAACACCAGTTATGTGCGCTCAGAATTACGAGAGCTTTATAATTGGAGTCCATGCGGCGACGATTCTGCTGCAAACTGGAGCCCAAGCGGAAAACACGTATTGAAGGGTACCCTCAGAGTGACCGATTATGAAGCCAGCGACCCGCAAACTGTGGTAGGCCAGATCCATGCAAAGGAATCCTCTTATGCCTTGGTCAAGTTGCAATGGGACGGTCCGGACAAAGATGTTCGTGCGATCATCAATAAAAGCGCTAGCAGCGGTGGTTCTTTCAGCTTAGATTTTGACCTCATTCCTGGAACAGATGAGTGGAGTTACATTATCGAACTTGATGATGATACTGTCACCATTTCAGTTACCTTAGGCAATCAAACTGAAACACGTTCTGTCCGGTTTGGCGAGGGTGACATGAGCAGCGATTGGTTAAATCATGTTTACTACTTTAAAGCAGGAAATTATGCCCAGGCGGACAAAGATTCAGGTGGCAATTTTGAAGTTCGTTTTACTGAGTTAAGTGTGACACACAGTAACTAATTTCATTCGGTGATTTTCACCACCTAGTGCTGCACGGAGTCGTTTTTTCGAAACTGACTTTGTGCAGCAATTCCATCACTCACTTCTATCCTGCCCTCTTCAATTGGCTAAATTCATAGTCGCATAGACAATAAACCAAAGAATCTGAGCTATTCCTATCTATTGCACTCCTATAGAGCCATACTGACATTGTTACGCATCGATTTGACCGTTTGAATCGAGATCCTGCATAGCTACGATCCTTAGGTTGGCTCAAACTGATTTTAGGTTTATTAAGTTACATGAGAGGAAAGTATTATGAGCAAAGGAAAAGACAGTAAAAAAAACGACAAAAAGAAACCGCTTCTAACAGCTAAAGAAAAGAAAGCGGCGAAGGCAGCCAAAAAGAACAAAACCGATGTTTTAGGTAATTGACCTGGAATTAACTGAAGAGTGAATGGCCATCGCAAAATGGGGTGGCTATCATTTACTCAAACCAAACAGTGCCAATCAAGTTGCGATGTCTACCGCTGAATAACCTAAACGTTTATAGAACAACTGATGCGGATACAGTTCGCTGGCAATCTGAAACCTTAGGTCTAATCAAGTATTATTGCTTTCATTCACAGCTTAAAAACCTTTCAACATACCTTCATCATAATCATCTGCATTTAGGGTTAAATGATATTTTGCCGCTAAGCTATCAAGCTTGGCTTGTTGAATGGCCAAGTCCTCCATGATGATAGTGTTATCGTCCAATTGCCATAACATGCGTGAGCCCGCATAACTGTATTGAATAGCTAACAAAGCATCGATACTACCTTCACTCGCGGCGGCCTTAAGTTTAGGCATTTTCCGGTTTATTTTATTCAGTGCTTGTTTAAGCTCCCAGACGTACACGACTTCCGTCATAAAATCATGCGTACGGTATTTATCAAGTAACCAGCCAATAGCCACACATGTAACAACAACTCCAAGTGCGTTCCAATGAAAATGACTACCACTATCATCAGGAAACACAGCAATAAGTGTTTGGGAGACGGCCAGGCTACCTATCACCAGACCCCCTATACATCCGGCTATCACACGGTTTAGGTGCCGACGATAACGTTCCTTATTAATTTTAATGAGTCGCATACTAGCCAATAAAAAGATTACAAAGACAAAAGTGCCGCAATGGTAACGAAATTAATCACCTCCCGAAAAGATATTTCGCTCTTCTGACAAAAATGGAACTGTACTAGTATTCCATGACGCCAGATCCCTTGAACTACAAATAAGAGCCCATCGACCTGCACATTTCTAACTCATTTTCTCGCTGTCGGCTAAGCTCACTTTCCGCCAGGCCAGATAAGTCATAAGGGTAAATAACATCAGCAATGCAACACTGAATAACCCCCAGTTGTTGCCAACGGAATGTTCAAGGGCTGCCCCGAAAAAATAGCCTGCACCCACAAGGGCAATAGTCCAAGTGATTGCAGACGCAAAATTAATCAGAGAGAATTGCGGCCATTTCATCTCTGTTAATGCGACTGGTAACGAGCCTATGGTGCGTAGGCCTTTAGGGTAGCGGTACAAGAAGATGTAAGCTTTACCATGATGGTCCAATAACTTTTTGGCAGTTCTCAGCGAGCGCTGATACCAAGGCTTTGAAGATAAGTTAGCGACGCCGTATTTCCTGCCCAGGTAAAAACGCAGCTCATCCCCTAAATAGCCACCTGAAAACGCTGCCAATGCCACAAAAAATACATTCAGAGCGCCAAAATGAGCAGCTATTCCGGCGAACAAGGGCAAAGAGCCACTCTTAAGTGCACAATACAGGAAAAGAATGACATAACTTAACACGCCGCAGTCATGCACTATATTTAAGATGGTTTCCAAGTAGATATGGCTCAAGCAGGAAGGGTATGTAGTTATTACTTCGTGCTACAGGGTTTAGATCTATTGATTAGCCAGATTAAACTTTTGCACGCCTCAAAAAGGAAGGAGCCATTTTCCAGGTAGAAAATGCCTCCGCACTTTTTCGCCATGCAGGTAATGTGCGACCAGAGTGGGATCTCCAGTCGGAACCTGCCTGCTCTAGATTAAACTTGGCCATAAAAAAGCAAAGGCACCTGCCGTCACTGCTGCATAAATCAAAGCATCAATCAGATAGCGAACACAGTTTGACCAGGGTTGCCCCATCCAGATACTGTAAGGGATTTGTGCCCAGCCGTATGTCAGGAAAGATGCAACGAAGACCTGCCTGAACACCGTCATAAAATCAGCGGTGCCGGCGATTGAAATGGTGGCTAAATAGCCAATCAACAGCGATCCAAAGATGAAAAAAAGTATCTGCTGAAATAATAGTTTGCCCATTGGAGGCAGGCCATTGGGCAAAATGGTGATCATAGCTACGGGGCCGTCATTAAACTTCTTTTGCATGGACTCGTCGCCCATTGCTTTCATATCGATACAATGGGGCAAAGTATAAAGCGCAGGTGTGAGTGATTTGTCTGACAATGCCGCAGACACCTCCTCCTCATTAGATAACTGCTTATAGTCAGCGTTGTGATATTTAATGAGCATGTGGATCAACGCACTGGCGACCCAACATAGCAATCCTGCCAACAATATAGCCAGCCATAAATCAGTCACTGAAACAGACATATATAACTCCCGATTTCGTATTATGAGAATACAACAGTAGACGACAACCCAGTTCTATTCAACCGACATCTATTTTGTATTAAATCGAGCTTTATACTTGGCTTGTCATGCTGTATTTATCGTGCATATCTACCCTGTTTCTGAACTATTCTGATCGACCTCGCTAGCCTACCAAATGGGCTTAACTTTACTTTCCAATCTCAAGGAGCTGATTGGAAATATTAATCCAGATGTTGCTATTCCAGGCCAATACGGCGATAGCCTGATACACCAGCAGGATAACGAGGCCATTTTTTGTTGCCGATGAGAGCCGTTTAATAGTCTTATAATCGTAAAACACCAGAACGACTAATATTGTGTCGAGGTATAAGTATTGAATTAATAACCAATACTCCTCGCTTTGCATACCAGGAAGCCACCTGATCCTGCTGGCAGCCGCTTCTATCAGAAAGAATGCTAACAGGAACATGTATCTTTTGTGGTCCACCGGGCATGCAATACGATTTTTGTAAGCCAGCCAAAAAAACACCGGGTTCAACAGAAAAGCGACCAACTGTAAGAAAAACAGATTTGAGATGAGCTGCCTTAACGGTGGCGGATAGTCTTGCAGAAATGCGCTAACGGATACTTGTATAGAAGAGACGTATAGAAGCAAAAATAACAATACGGAAAAAAAGCCCAGTCCTTTATGCAGTGCTAAAAGTCCCCGGCTGGGTAACACACTTTGCACCAAGTATACTAACAGCCAGGAAAACGAAATAAATCCATGAAACAAAACCCAGCCATCGAAACGCGCAACGTCTGGTAAGCCGCTTACAAAGGAAGACCAAAAACCCAGTACACCAATTAATAGAAAAACAATCGCAGACAATGGGAAGAAATACTTGTCCTGCGCATATTTAGCCTGCATAAAAACAAAATCCCGCCAAAGAGCTTATAAGAATTGAATTTCCAGTATAGCTGAAAAGCGAAAACGCGTTTTAGCCCGGAGGCCCTCATCTGCAGCTGACTTGCGGATTTTATCTGGGTACCCCAGTTTTGTTAATCGGCGCTTGGGTTTAATGGCCATGGTTTAATTGGCCAGGCATAATAAGTAACTGGTTCGCAGCATAGTCTTCTCGCACTAAACCCAGTAATTTAGTAATAATCCTGAGGTGATTAGGTTAACAGCCATCGGTTGTGGCAGTGAAGGCTGGTCGACGATCAGAACGGGCCGACGTATAGCGAATTTTACAGGTGTTCGGATCAGGGGCGTCACTGATCCTTACTTCTATTGCGCCCAATTGACCACCACAATTACCACCTACCCAGGTGAACGGTTCTTCGGCCTTAACAGCCACGGCAATTCCACTGGGATGAGGGCAAGGATATCCGCAGCGCAAGGTAACAGTCTCGCCTTCCATATCAATTGTCGGATCAGTTGCACAATCAGTCTTTTTTTCAATTCTCGCTTTGTAATTGACCAGGTCGGTTGCGGTGCGCATGCTACCTTCAAGAGATTTAAGCGCAGCAACCCTGGCATCGGTGCCTAAATCTAAAAACCTGGGTGCTGCAGCAACAGCGAGAATACCTAATATAACAATAACGATGATGAGTTCAATTAGCGTAAAGCCATTTGAATTAAATTTCATTGTTTACAACCTTCAACAAAGAACAATCAATTAAATAACGCTGATAAGGTCAATGCTAACAAAATAATTTTAATTTTTGTGCGTTAATTTACCTTTCTGATATCCAGCAGGCATAAGCGCTTTTACAAACTATTTTTGCATCAGTAGTCTGCCCTATTCATTTGCGGCTCATCTAAGCTTGTTTGGAGAGATTTACCCCAGGTGCAGAATCTCCCCAATCTCGTGTTATGAAACTTAGCGTTGAAATAGGATGTCTGCTAGAGTTTTTGATATTCAAAATCAACCGGTTTCACACACAATGACCCAATCAATCTCTTTTAACGCCGTTCAGGTTAACGAAACGTCTGAAAAACAATTCGTTTCAAGCCTTGTCACCCGTACTGTGTCTGATTTACCTGACAATGATTTACTTATTAACGTGCATTATTCTTCGCTGAATTACAAAGATGCATTGTCAGCCAGCGGCAACAAGCGGGTAACAAGCAGCTTTCCCCATACGCCTGGGATAGATGCAGCAGGGGTGGTCGTTGAGGACAAATCAGGGACATTTGCTGCGGGTGATGAGGTGCTGGTATTCGGTTACGACTTGGGAATGAATACCCCCGGCGGACTTGGACAGTATGTTTCCATTCCTTCTACCTGGGCAGTCAAGCGGCCAGATACCTTATCACTGAAAGAAGCAATGATGTACGGAACGGGTGGTGTCACTGCGGCATTGTGTGTGCAGAAGCTCGAACACATGGGTGCGACTCCTGACGACGGCCCTGTAGCAGTGACCGGAGCAACCGGAGGCGTTGGTAGTGTCAGCATTGCAATACTCAAGCAGCTTGGTTATTCAGTGGTCGCATTTTCAGGAAAGCCCGAACAGTCAGAAAGTTTATTAGCTCTTGGGGCTGAGCAGGTCCTACATCGGGATGTGATCAATGAAGTAGGTGGATTGCCCATGGGTAGAGAAACCTGGGCCCATGGCATTGATACACTTGGCGGCGACTATTTATCAAATCTGTTAAAACAGATAAAGTCAGGTGGTGGTATATCAGCATGCGGGTTGGCAGCGTCTGGGGAATTTTCGTCCACCGTTTTTCCCTTTATCATTCGCGGCGTGTCACTGTTGGGGGTAGATTCGGTTTATATACCTCTTAAGGACAAACAACACATATGGCATCGCGTGGCGACAGATATGAAGTTACCGAATATGTCCTCTATGTGTGAAGAGATTTCCCTGGCACAGGTACCCGAATACTTAAAACGATTTATGCAAGGTCAGGTAGTCGGTCGTTACCTGGTAAATGTGAGTCAGGTCTGATTAAATGATTGCCTAGGTTTGGTATTGATAATTTCACCCCCTGTCTAACTGATATACCAGCTAGGTAGCTATATAGCTGATGGAATCTGCCGTAAGCTCGTCTAAAACATAAACGCACAATAAAGGATTAACAATGCAAAAACTCAACACAATAGCGCTACTTTTTATGATGCTGTTAATGACATCCTGTGCCTCAATGAACCCTGACTACGATGAGCTTGATTTGGAATTGACCAACTTAAAGCTACTTCCTCTGCAAGGTCTGGAGCAGCGTTTTCGACTAAGCTTTCGCTTAACCAACCCCAACAACACCGAATTTCCCGTAGACGGGATCAGTTTCAAACTTAACTTACGCGGGATTAAAGTTGCCACTGGGGTAACGGATGAAAACTTCAACCTGCAACCGCTAAGCGAAAGTACATTTGACGTGGACGTGAGTGCCAGCCTGTTTGGTTCAGGCAGGGTGTTGTTGGATATCATTCAATCAAAACCAAACGAGCTTGAGTATGAAATCAACGCCAAAATCTTTACCAGTAAAGGTTTATGGGGAAGTATCCCGGTGACCCGCAAGGGTGTCTTTTCGTTTTTTTCAGGAAAACGCGCTCTGAACAACAGTTTGCGAACTGAACGAAAATAATCAGATTCAGATTTTCATTCACATCTAAACACATCGACAGTATTCAATCTGATACTGCAAATAATGCAAGTTAAGTAACTGATGTCGATTCATTCATTGGATGAATATTGAACATAGAAAAATATTTACCCAACTGGTTTGACCTCATATTTTTATACGTTAACCTTGTTAATCAATTGTTACGTACACGTTAATAATAATGAGAGTTAATAAAATGAAAAAAATCTCTAAGTTTGTCCTGGTGTTTTGCTGTTTATGTCTGAGTCTAAATAGCTATGCTAGTGGCTACACTCAGACGAAGTACCCAATCGTTCTGGTGCACGGAATCTTTGGTTTTGACGATGTCCTTGGCATTGATTATTTCTACAAGGTGCCCTATGCACTGAGCCGCAGCGGTGCGACAGTGTTCGTTGCAGCGGTATCAGCAGCGAATAGCTCGGAAGTGCGTGGCGAGCAGTTGCTCACAGAAGTTGAACAGATACTGGCCTTGACCGGCGCAGAAAAAGTGAATCTGTTTGGTCATAGCCAAGGTGCGCAGACTATCCGGTATGTTGCCTCGGTCAGACCCGATCTCGTCGCCTCTGCCACCAGCATTGGCGGTGTGAATTGGGGCTCCAAGGTGGCAGATGTGGTGCGCGGGGCTCTTCCTCCAGGTTCACTGACAGAATCTATAATTGCCTCAATTGCAAATAGTTTTGGCACAATATTGGAGTGGTTTTCTGGTAATGGCGGATTGCCGCAAGATGCTCTCGCCGCCACTGAGGTATTAACCACTCAAGGTAGCCTGGCATTTAACCAGAAATATCCAGAAGGCATTCCTTCTCAGTACTGCGGGCAAGGAGATTTAATCGCGCCAAATGGTGTAACCTATTTCTCCTGGAGCGGTGGAAAAGCTTTTACTAACGTCTTTGATATTTTAGATGCACCGATCCTGACAGCCAGCCTTGCTTTTGATGAGCCAAATGATGGGTTAGTAGCGTCCTGCAGTAGCCATTTGGGTTATGTCCTGAAAAACGACTATCGAATGAATCACGTTGACGAAATTAATCATACCTTTGGTATTCATCACTTATTTGAAACCGATCCGGTCACACTTTACAGACAACATGCCAATCGTCTTAAAAACAGAGGGCTTTAAAGCGTGAAACGGTTGTTGGTGATAGTTTCACTGTTGTGTGTCGCTGCATTATTACTGCAACCGTACTTTGCTACTCGGTCTGGTCACCAAGGTTTGCCAAGTGTTATAGATAATACTGACGCATTAAATGCGGCTTCGGTAAAGGTCAACATTGACAGTGATCAAGGGAATGGCAATTTGCAAAACTGGTTAAATGACAGCCTTGGTGCTTTATTTGATTTTTATATCAGTTACTACGAGCAGGGTGAAAACGAAATGTGGCAAGCGTTCAATCAGTATTGCGATCCCCTGCCATACTGCGCATCGCTGACTGAACTATTTAGTCGCTATGTTGACTACAAGAAACGTTTGGTCGAGTTCGAGGCAGGGCCTTTGCAAGTTGCCGATTCTTTTTCAATCAGATTGGAGAACATCGAATCATTGCAGGGACAAATGTTCACTCATGAAGAGATCGAAGCGTTATTTGCCAACAGCAATCAGTGGGATAGATATGCAATTGAACGTTTAGCGATCCAGCAAGATGAAACAATAAGTCAGCAGCAAAAATCGGATTTGATTACTCGTCAGTTAATGCAACTCCCGGAAGAGATGCGCATAGCAGTCGGACCTACACAACAACTGAGGCTAATAAGCACCTTGTTGACTGAGGGTGAGCCCTCAAGCAGTCACACTTTCAATCAGTTGGCAGCCGAATTCGGGCAAGATGCTGCACAACGTCTCATTGACACGCAAACCTGGCAAAAACAATGGCGAGAAAGAGTGGAAAACTATCGTCACGAGGCAGAAAAACTGAGGGCAACGCTTTCTGGCACCGCGATTCTCAAAGAAAGTCTGACATCATTAAAACGACGATCCTTTACCGACAATGAGCTAAAACGTCTGGCAGTTTATCTGATCAATGCGGAGATGTGAGATGCCAAAGGTGGGTTCCAAAACTCAGTCCACTTATATTCACGGAACTGCACTCCAGAGTTGCGCAGCGTTAGATTCGGTTTTGTCACCTACCCTTTGGCCAAAAGCAGTGGGGACCAGTTGACCATCCTGCCAGGCCCAGGACCATAGTTCCGAGGCTTTAATCTGTGTTTGTTGGTTTGAAATAGAATCGAGCGTTGTTTTGGCTTTGTGAAGAAAAGAGAGGGTTGAATCATTCAAATCGGCTCTTTCCAACTGGCTCATCAAACCCATGTTTAATAATGCCTGTTGCCATGACCAGATGACCGTTCCGTGGTAACTAAACTTGTTCAGAGATTGTTGGATGGGCTGAGAAGCATACACCGGGTTAGCTACTATCAATCCAACGGGACTAAATAATCCCTGAGGGAATGGGCGTATAACCTGTGCTAACATTCGCTTGAGCTCTGAGCTTTCAGGCTTAGTAAACAGTAAAGCGTAACCAATGTCAGAGTGAATAACTGGAATGGCTTTATAGTTTTCATCTAATGCAATACCCATAAATACCAGACTACCAGACTACCAGACAGAGTTTCCCCCGAGGATACTTTCGGCCAACCAATTGATTGGCGATAGCGCTGTTGAGCGTGCTCCGCATGTGTTTGACTGACACTGATGCGGAAGTACTTTCCCGTATCCACCCAACGCTGCTGTAAGTACTTCAGTTCTGGAAACGCCAACAGAGTATGGCCATCGAAAACACCTGACCTAAGCAAGACTTCAATCGCCTCTAGAGCGGCTGGCAGCAAGACTACATTGACGTCGTAAGGCACCCTGCCACCTGCCAGACCTTCCTCACTGTCACGCCACTGCCCGACCTTTTCATGTTTTTTAAGGTGAATCAGATCTCTTGCCTTCTGACTTCTCGCATAAGGTTTTGCTGATGCAACCACCCATTCAGCATTTGCTCTGAGTTGTTGCGCATAGCTTCGACCACTCATGGTTCTTCGCGATAAAAATTGTTTCAATCTGGCCCAGGAAGCAGAATTCCCACGCTTTTTGATAAGGGTTACATAATGGGCAAAGACAATTGTAAGAAGATAGTCATCGTCTATCATTTTATAATCGTATATCGGGCGATCGCTGTTCTGATTTTGCTCGAGTTTGTGTCTAAGTACAGCAAACTCACCTATATCTTCTTCATGTGCAACACTGCCATTCGGATGCATTCGTGTAATAACAGACCCGAATGCGGACTCGATGGCATCGGCAGATAATCTTGGCAGCAACATACGTAAAGACAACAAAGTGTCTCGTCCAAAATAGGTTGCAAAACGCCATGACCCAGCCAGAAATTTTTCCTCATAGCTGAGGAACGTCAGTATATTATCGGCCAGAGAAGGATGTTGAGGTGCCACAGCAAAAAGCTTAGAGGCCTGCATAGGAGTTAGGGGCGGGTCACCGGACAACGCTGTATATTTCAGGCGGATAGGTCCATCGGTGGCGGCCATTAACACTAACTCGTTTTTAGCATTCTCAAGCCATTTACCGGCTAAGACCTGAACTGACAATTGGTAGGCACTTTTCCCATCCAATCGTTGTCGAAACCAGCTGACTTCTGCGCCGTTCATATTTCGTTTGTGCTCCATCTCTTTACGGGGCACATCTGAGTAGCCGTAATCTCTAAGCACTCTATTGCTACTTAACAAAACCTGCCTGATTGCAACTTTTCTGGCGTGCAAGGTAATTTCACCCTGGATCCCCCAAAGGGATTGATTGGTTGAACTGCTTCGTTCAAGCGCAATAGTTGACTCCGGTTCTCCCCACCTGACGTTTTCATCATCGCTATCAAACCACAATCCAAGCCCGCTGTTGCCCGCTGGAAAAGAAAAAATTGCACGGATCTTATCGCCCGTGGAAAAGACACTATGAACGGCCACCTGTTCATTTCGAAAGAAATGATTCAGTTGCTTTCCACGGATCAGTGTGAAGTCAATTTCCGCTTTCGTTGGTAACGTATTTTCCTGCTCCACCGCATGAAGTTCATACGGTCCTACTAGGCATAGATAAACCAGCGAGAGCAAAATTGCTGTTATCATTTTTTGGCTAAGCCACCACAATACTGGTACTAGTGTTTGAACCATGCTGAATTATCATTAAATAAGACAATAAACAATTTAATGCTGCTCCTTTAAATTAGAACACCTGTATTTCGTCGGCAAAAATAAAAGTTTCTTGCCCGGCTCGAATATGCCAGGACGGTAATGCCTTTAGGTTTTTCGCGCGAACTCGCACATATCTGATTCGCTGAGCATCGAAGGTTACTGAGAAGTCTTTTCGTTGATAGTCTGGTTCACCTTCCACAGTGGTGTAGGCAGCATAACCAACTTCAGAGAATAATAGGCCATCAGTGGAAACGGAAAATTCGATACTAGTTGGTAACAAGATGGAATGCAGAATACTTTGCAAAAAGCCAACTGTAATTCCATTCACTTCAGTCTGGTTACCTAAGTCGATCACGGCATCCAGATTTTCTTTCCTATAGCCCTGCCATCCTGAATTGTAGTCGGGCATACCACGAACTCCATCGACCAGGGCACCTAAACCACCGCCGCTATATCCGGGATCAAATTCAGTTCCCAGAATAATACTGTCGCCTACTGCCAAATGCGATACTTTGGTGATGTCACCATAACGGCTGCCACGCTGAAAACTAGTCAAACGGTCAACCAACGAGTCTTCATATTGAGTAAGGGTTAAGGTTCCCGCTGGTACAGCAAATCCGTTGGGGATTGGAACTAATTTCATTGCATGGCCTCCTCCGCTTGCCATCACTGCTGTTAACCTGTCTCCCTTTTTAACAACGACATTGAGAATATCAATGTTCCCTGGCCGCAGCGCAAAGTCTGTATTGCTCGCGTCAGTGTATAGGGTGGCCAGATAAACTCGTTCAGGATCCAGAAAATCAAGGCTAAGAGATAATGCTCTGGGTTCAGCATCAGTCGCACTTCCGACAAACCAACCGTCACCTCGTCGTCTGGCAGTGGATATAAATTTACCAATTTCGCCGTGTAGTACCTTAGTTTCATCCCAATCAGCAGGCACATCTCTGACAAAAGCAAAAGCGGGCTGGTCCTGATAATTTTCAATCATATCCGCCGCCATCTGCATTGGGCTATACAAGATAACGTAGTGGGCTAACTGGCGCGCCAAGGTTGTGTGAACGCGATATTGGTCCTGAGGATCGAATTTAAGGTCAAAGATTCCAGGCGTGTAATCCATTGGGCCGGCCAGTAAACGGGTAAAGGGTAGAATTAACGTATGGCTTGGAGGGTTTCCCACACTCCAACCATTCCACTCCATGCCCCTTCCACCTTCACGTGTCATCATGTTTGGGAAAGTACGGCGGATACCTGTGGGTTTTATCGGCTCATGGACATTAAGCATAATTTTATGTTCGGCAGCTAGCTCAAGCACCTGACGATAATGATTCACCATTTTCTGACCGTGATGAAAAGTTCGCTCAGGTATCATCTTGCCTGCATAACCCGTTTTTAACGCACTCACCCCTAGTTCTTGATAAAGAGAAAATGCTGCCCGCACTTGGCGTTCATAGTCTGGAATATTACCACCGGTCTCATGATGTCCTACCAAAGTCAGCCCCTTTTCTTTCGCATAGGCCGCCAGTTTTGGCAAATCAAAATCATCGTAGGCACTGGTAAAATCCTGCAAATTTAGGCCTGTGTGCCAGGTCTCCCAGCCTTTGTTCCAGCCCTCGACCAGCACACCACCCAAGCCGTTGTGGTGAGCAAAGTCGATGTACCTTTGGGTGTTCTCAGTCGTCGCTCCGTGGTCAGGACCGGGAACCCAGGTGTATTTACGCATATGCATTCCCCACCATATCCCGATGTATTTCATTGGCTTTATCCAGGACGTATCGGCAAGCATGTTGGGTTCATTCAGGTTTTCTATCAACGGAGAGTTAATCAAATCGGCAGCGGATGGCGCTATTTGAATGGTTCGCCAGGGACTCGAAAATGGCGCTTCTCCCCTGACTTTCACGCCATCTTCCCAAGGCACCAAAGCACTTTGCAGCACGTTTCCACGTGTCTGCTTCTCTAACGTCATCCCTCCGTAATTGGTAAGAGCAGCTTCGTGCAGACTCACATAGATATCATTGTCTAGTTTCAACGTAATCGGTGTATTGACAGCCATGACCTGAGAAAGAGGAGTACGCTGATAAAGCGATTCGTAACTATCAAAATCCTGCGGTGTCCACCAACTTATTGGGTCGCCGGGGAAATTAAACTGGGATAACTCCTCCGTCATCTCAAATTCATTGAAGTTTTCCTGCTGTGGAAAGTGATAGCGAAAGGCGACTCCATCATCAAAAACTCGAAACAGAATAACCATCCGACGCTCAAGACCACTTCGCTCTCGTAAACTCAGTTTTAACTGCTTGTAATGATTAACTGCTTGTTTGGATTGACCCCAAACCCGCTCCCAGTTTTCTTTTACTTCTGTTATCTGATGAGATATCACCCGCAGTTCACGACCTATGTCGGGTTGGTTTTTGAAACTGAATCCCAGTGTAGAAGGTGTGATAATTTCCCGTCCTTCCCCACTCACCAAATACTCAGGCACACCTTCCATCAGAGCAAACTGCAGCCTAATTGATCCATCTGGGGAACTCACATGGAAACTATTTTGCGTCTTCAAACACCCAATGATAGACAGGCTCAGCAAAAGAATTACCCACCGAACTGGTCTTAGAAAACCAGAGTTGATGGCGGGTATTTTGTGCGCAAATACAGTCAGTATATCTGCTGATATTCTGGCTTTTGAACAAACTCTTGATGAAGAACTATCAACATTCATCATCTACTCAGAATTCGAATACCAGCTCGCCACCGGACATAAGCGTTTGATGGTTCAAGCTGCGAGAAGTAACTTCCTGTCCATTTAACAATATGCGTTTTACGTATTTGTTTTGACTGGTCTGTCCCCGTTTTTTCACGCTGAATACCTTGCCATTTGCCAACTTGATATCAACCTGATCAAACTCAGGCGTACCATACACATACTCGCCGGAAAAGGGATTAAGGGGATAGAAACCAATGGCGCTCAAAATATACCATGCCGACATCTGCCCCAGGTCGTCATTGCCTGCCAGGCCATCTACATGGTTTCGGTACATAGTATCTCTGATTTCAATAATCCGGTTTTCACCCTTCCATTTTTGATCCGTATAGGCGTATAGATAGGGAACGTGATGCACTGGTTCATTACCATGGGCATATTGACCAATCAGCCCCGAAATATCCGGAGAGACTTCTGAACCTTCCATTTCTGAGCTCATACTGAACAGGGTGTCCAGTTTTTTGACGAAAGCATCATTGCCACCAAACAAGTCTATAAGCGCAGGCACATCATGGGGAACAAACCAGGTGTATTGCCATGCATTAGCCTCGGTATAATCTGTTTTCCGGTGATCCACATGAGTGGGCCGGAAGTTTTTCACCCAATCGCCATACTGATCCTTACCGCGCATAAACCCGGTCTTTTTGTCAAACAAGGTCCGAAACGCATTCGCCCGCTTTTCGAAATAATCAGCTTCTTCTTTTTTACCCAACTCCCTGGCCAAAGCAGCAATTGCGGCGTCATCAAAGGCGTATTCCAGCGTTTTTGACACTGCTTCAACCTCTAACTCAGATGGAATGTAGCCATACTGCTTAAAATAATCGATGCCAAAATTGTCCTGCATTGCCGAGGCCTTAACCGCTTCGAACAGTCGTTCCGGATCTGCATCAGTCAAACCTTTTAAGTAAGCATCTACCAGCACTGGGACAGCGTGATAGCCAATCATCACGTCCGTATCATTAGACATGAGATCCCAAGTCGGCAATAAACCAGTCTCATCATAAAAAGCCAGCATGGATTCCACCATATCGTCTATCCTGGCGGGATCACTGATGGTTAATAAAGGATGAAGTGCACGGAAGGTATCCCACAATGAAAACAATGTATAACGGCTAAAGTCGTCACTTTGATGCACAGCACCATCAGCCCCGAAATATCGGCCATCCACATCATGGAATATCTGCGGCGCAATAAACGAATGGTAGAGTGCAGTGTAAAACTTGGTTTTGGCGTCTTGATCTCTATCACTTACTTTGAACTTGCTGAGTTGTTCAGACCACATCGAAGCAGCCGCAGACTTTACGTTATCGAAGTTAAAATCGCTCACTTCGGCTTCAAGGTTCTTTTGCGCCCCTTTTATGCTGGTATAGGAAAGACCGACTTTGACCACTAAAGGTTTATCTGACAAATCACCAAAATTTAATACCACCTCAGTTTTTGGACGATTGATCGTGTCACCTTTAATGGGCGCCGTACCGAAAAAAGGTTCGCCCTCCAGGTAGTATTGATGAGTAAAAGGTTGGTTGAATTTAGCCACAAAATAGGTTGGCTGGTAGTCGGTCCAACCGGTAGATACTCGATACCCCACCAAGGTATTTTCATCAACAACGCGCATAAAGGTTGCTACAGCTTTGTCGTAATTCTGAGCATACCCAAGATCAATCAGCACTTTGGCAGGCTCAGCACCTTCGAAGTGATAACGGTGCACACCAGTTCGCTCGGTTGCAGTCAGTTCAGCTTTGACTTTTTCTTCTGGCAATACCAAGGAATAATAACCGGGGCTCGCAGTTTCCTGATCATGACTGTAAGTTGAGACAACACGTTTAAGTTCGTTTTGCCGTCTTTTCTGGTAGTCGCCGCGGAACGGCATCACCAGAATATCCAGTAAATCACCTACGCCGGTGCCCGAAAGGTGTGTATGGCTGAAACCCAGCAATTGGTCATCCGAATAGTGATAACCCGATGTCCAGTCCCACCCTTTGGATGGATTGTCCGGACTTAACTGCACCATGCCAAAAGGAACCACTGCGCCAGGAAAAGTATGTCCATGACCACCTGTGCCGATGAAGGGATCCACATATTGCAACACAGTTTGCGTATTTTTAATGACCGGTTTTACGGATTCATTTACATCGAATTTTTTTGCTGACTGCTGAGCGCAGCCCGATGTGCTAATTAACAAAGGGAGTAAAAGACTTGCAGAAAAGGTTTTTATATTCATTCGATTAGGACTCTTTGAGTTTATCAAACCAGTTTTTCTTTAAGAACCAACTGGTAAGTAGCATGACTGCTAGTGTCAACAACATTGACCACCATTGTTGAACGACCAAATAGATAGGTAAAACAACCAGTGTCAATTGCCAGATTGTACCTATCACTACATTGATACTGTCTCTGGAGAAATGGCTGTCATCTATAAATTCTGCGTCAAGCTGCATCACCTTTGCCCGGATTGGCCCCCAGAAGCCCCATGGGCGAACCTGACGATAAAACTGACACAAAATCTCGTCAGTCTCAGGCGGTGTTGCCAAGGTACCCACTATTGATCCCAGCAAGCCGGCCAGAAGCAGGAGCGGAAATGCCATAAGTGGGTGTACATCAGGGAATACGAGAGGCAGGAACAAAGAACCGATGAGTCCGGCCAACATACCCCAAAAATAACCGTAAGCATTGAATCGCCACCAGTGCCATTTCAGCAAATTAGCTGCCGCATACCCTCCAAACAAAGCAGCAAAAATCCATTGCATGATGTCGTTAATACTATCAAGCATTAACCCCAGCCCGATGCCCACAGCAACAAGGACAAAAGACACCAGATAACTGGCTCTGACCAGGGTCTGGTTTTGTGCGTCTGGTTTGAAATAACGCTTGTAGATATCATTCACAATATAGACGGGTGCGGCATTGACTGACGCAGCAAAAGTCGACATGAAAGCAGCTAACAACCCAGCGATTAGCAGCCCGGTTAAACCAACAGGTACAAAGTTGTTGATAGCGTAGGGCAGGATTTGTTCGAAATCGAAATGTTCACCTTTTGCCTGAATATCTGGTCCCATGTAAACCAGCGCCAAAACTGTCAAACCCGCAACCATCATGTATCGGGGAATAAACATCACCAGTGACACGAGTCCACTCATTTTTGCCGCATCTTTCGGCGTTTTCGTCGCAAGTATACGCTGCATGTCATAATTTGGGACGGGTCCAGCCATACTTGACAACACGCCCTTAAACAACATCATCATGATCATTAAGCCAAACAATTCCATTCCATCGCTTTGGATTTTGCTGTTAACGCTGTCGATAACCCCGGTCCAGTCCAAATCAAGATGCCAACCAAAAAACAAATCACCCCAACCTTCTGGTGTCGCAGCCTCAATTTGCCCGGGAGACACGGTATAAATAGCAATCACTCCTACCGCTACAGCAGCAATAGTCATAATCACAAATTGCAGAACCTCGGTGAACACGACACTGTACATCCCGCCTTTGACGACATACAAAGTGGTGATGGAAAAAATGATAAAAGCATACATATCCGGGGATAGATCCCAGGGAAAGAAAATATCAGCAAATTTACCAATACCTTTAAATGCGTATGCAATAAAACCAATGGCACTGACAATAGCGAAAATAACCACAATTAGATGGCAAAGTTCGGCGCCTTTACCTGCCCCAAAACGGGTTTTCAGCCATTCTGCGCCCGTCAGCACATTGGAACGCCGCAACCAGATCGACAAATAAACCATCAGAAAAATCTGATTGAAAATAGGCCAGATCCATGGAAGCCAGGCGCCTTTGAGACCATACACAAAACACATTGAAACCAGCCACATGGTACCAGCAATGTCAAACATCCCAGAGGCGTTTGAAACACCCAGCGCCCACCATGGTATGCGCTTGCCAGCCAAAAAATAGCTATTTAGGTCTTTACTGGCCTTTTTCGAAATGTATAGCCCAAGAGCCAATACCCCCCCGAGATAAAGCACAATAATAACAATATCGATCCAGCTTAAATTCATCCGTTACTCAGCCTGCTTAAGTTGATATTTTATCTGACGGTTTCCGCTTGATTGCGCATGGCTGTCATACAACGAAAACCAACTGAGTTGCTCAATGATATCGTCTAACAAAAGTAACTCTGCATCTGTTAATGCTATAGATATCGTCTTTAACTGTCCCGGTAATAGGTCGAAAAAATTGTCATCAAAATTTCCTGATAAACCTGGCGAATCCACATATACCTGACGAAGCAAACCATGAGCACTTAGTGTGACAGATAGAACATCTTCCTTAATTTTATGTGTAACCTCAACGTCCGCATCTGGTAAAGCAAGTAGATAGTTAGGGGCGAAATAAAACAGATTTTCCGCCAATACTCGACTTGTCGATTCTGAAGTCAATGTCGCCCTCAATACGACTTCCGTAAAATCAATCGTAGCGCCAATCTCCTTAGTTGTGATTGAAAATATTTGCTTGCTTGAATTTGCATCCACAGGAGTAAGTTGCTGATTTTGCCAAACTAATTTGCCAGAGAAGTCGATTAACACAATACTCAATTGTGCATCAAATTCATTCAGGCTGTCAGACACCAAATGAACTTGAATGCTCTCTTGAACTTGCTCGATCACTAACAATTGCGAGGAAAAGCTGCGTTTAGCTTGATAATGCAGAGCTTTCCACTTGCCGTAATAATCTATACCGGACCAGGAAGCAGCAGGCCAGGTATCATTCAACTGCCAGTAAAGCGTCCCCATACAAAATGGCATTGCTTTACGATGGGCTTCGAAGGCAAGCTTGAGGCCCAATGACTGCTGCACCTGACTTAGATATAAGAGGCTGTCGAAATCCTTGGGTGGCAGATACTCTTTATCAAAGTATTGCTGGATTAGTCTGTTTCCCCGAGGGTGCTTTTGATGGGTCTGCATAACCACAGAGTCCAATGTCTGATCTTCCGTTTCGGTAAAACGTTGGATTGACGATTTGACAGGAAAAGACTGGAATCCAAATTCGCTCATAAATCTGGGGACACGTTTTTGGTATTCGCTGAACGGCTCTTCTCCATGCCAAACTCCCCAATAATGATGATTGCCGATATGATCTTCATCAGACTCCCACGACCCTATTGGCGATGAACGCAGATAAAAACGCGCAGGGTCATGTACCTTTACAGCCTCTCGAAGACATTGATCAAATAAGCGCATGTAGTCTGCTTTCAAGCGCGTAAACAGACTGTCAGAATAGCCAAACTTTTCAGGCCACTGCCAGTGCTTAATTGCCATATCTACTTCATTGTTACCACACCACAACGCAAGGCATGGGTGGTTGCGGAGCCGCCGAATGTTGTACTCAGCTTCTTTCTTCACATTTTGCATAAATGCTTCGTCTGCGGGATAAAGTGAACAAGCAAACATGAAATCCTGCCAAACCAACATGCCATATTCATCGGCCAACTGGTAAAAGTCATCATCCTGATAAACGCCTCCTCCCCACACCCGAATCATGTTCATATTGGCATCTTTGCATGCGTCAAAAAGTGTCACATGTCGCTGCTTTGTCACGCGATGGAGAAAACTGTCATCCGGGATGTAGTTTGCACCTTTCATAAAGACGTTTTGGCCATTGACAACCAGATAGAATGATTCGCCATAAGGGTCTTTTTCGTTCACAACTTCTATCGTCCGTAACCCAACTTTTTGATTGGTAGTGTGAACAACTTGATGGTCGATAACGAGCTCGAAGCAAAAATCGTAAAGGAATGGTTCGCCCAATCCGTTTGGCCACCACAACTGAGGATCCTGAAGTAAGAAGTCCAGTTCGATAGTTCTTGTTCCTTCGGCTTCATCTACAAACCTGATTTTCTCGACCCGATTAAGTTCAGGCGCTTGGGCGCACCGAATACGTATTTGACCAGAAAAATCATGATGCGACGCTACCGAAACTTGAAAAGCAAAAGATGCCCGCTTTTCTTCCAACGCTGACATGACAAAATAGACATTCTCAATTTTGACTGGCTCAACAGGTTGCAAATAAATGTCTCGCCAAATCCCGCTGGTGACAAATCTCGGCCCCCAATCCCAGCCGAAGTGACAAGGCGCTTTACGGCAATAGACACTGAGCTTCTCTTCTGACTTGTCATTTTCTGCCGGGTAAGCAAAGCCAGCCTGAGTATGGCGTTCAATTGTTTTATTGATTGGTGAATGGAATCGAATATCAATACGGTTTTGCCCCTGACGGAGCAGTGCTTTACACGCAAATCGATAACCAATGAACATATTGTCTGTTGACGCCAACCTCTCTCCATTGATGTATATCTCACTAAAGGTATCCAGCCCTTCAGCCACCAGCTCTATTTCTTCGTTTTCTAACAGCCCACTGTTAACGTCAAAAAGCCGATAGTAATGCCAATCTTCTTTTTCAATCCACTGAAGTGATGACTCATTGTCACGAAAAAAGGGATCGTCAATGCAGTCATTCGCCATTAAGTCAGTAAAGTTGCATCCTGGCACTGTGGCAGGCATCCAATTATCCTGACCAACCTGACTAAAAAACCAGGCTCCGCACAGCGTTTGAGATGTATCATCCGACAACGCTTCTACTCCGTTATTGTTGGCTATTAAATTCAATTTTGTCTCAGTGTTTCCAGGAATTAAGGTTAATGTCTTGAGCTATTAGTTAAAAAGTATGCGTTACTGCTTCTACAAGACTACTGACTTTATCTTTGTGTACTTTTCCAGACATTTTCGCGCCGGAATAAGCGTGTAAAGAAAGTGTTGGAATAGGTGTCGCCAAGGGGTTTCTCAACGCTTTGCAAATAACGCCCGCATTGCTGGCATTAATGCCACCTGCGATCACGATTTCAATTTCACCTTCTGCCACCTCCATGTAGTGCTTAAACTGCGACGTATGCAGATGTGCCAGCACTGGTGCCCCCCAAGCAGAGCCTGCAGTTAATACACGATCTACATTCATCTTTTTCAGATTTTCCAGGCCAAGAGTTGTATTATCCAACGCATCAAACGCTCGATGACAGGTAACCGTCATTCGCATTTCTTTTGCCGTATCAACCAGCGCTTTCATTGCTGAATACTCAAAAGTACGTTGATTTTTATCTAACACGCCTATCACAGTACCCTGGGCACCAGCTTCGGATGACGACACAATAAATTGCTGCATCTGGTCAATATCCGCGGCAGCCAGGCAAAATTCCGGACCACGTGGTCGATTCATTACCAGCAGCTCGATATTGCCGCCTAGAATCTCAGCCGCATGTCTGATGGATTCAACAGATGGAGAAAGACCATCCATGTGCATGTTGCTGCAAAGTTCCACACGGGATGCTCCACCTTCTTTTACCGCCCCCAATTGACAACTCAACATCTGCTCACTGTCACTGGCAATACAAATTTCCACATCGGGTATCATGGAAAAACAGCCATTTTGCCAAGATTTAAATCCAGTAACTCGGCTTTGCCAGGCCTAATAGTGAGCCCTATTTGCGTCACAAGCTGGTCACTAGCCAGCTCGATATCTTGTTGAAAATGCTGCCATAGCCCACTCTCATCAGTAGGCTTCAGGTCAGCTAAATCAAACACATACTGCTGGCCCGAAGCAGTGTGTAAATAGATTGATAGTTGCTTGACATTGCCCTTAGCAACCACTTCCAATCGGCGCACAGCTCCACTGGCAAGTTCAGTGTGAAACAAAGGGATTCTTATCTCGGAAGATGTTGAATCGCCGCCAATATGCAATGAGCTTCCGCCCTCATAAGATTGTTCAAAATCATATTTCGCCCTGACAGTAGAATTATTATCTTCATCCATCACTGCAAACTGCCAGGTGGGCAATAAATCCTGCTTACTCATATTGGTCCATTCACCTGACTCACGTTGCCCCTGTTTAAACCAAGCTTTCCCCTGGCCAGTATTAAAATGTGTTTTCAAAGGCAATATGTTGATTACAGATTTTGCTGCCAGGTATCCGTCCAGCCCCGCCCAGGCCGTTATGTCCGTGCGGGCCGAATTCAAATCATCACCAGAGAAAAGACGCTGCTCAGCATCATAAAAGCCTTGGTAGTCTTCTGGATTTTGAGCAAACAGACTGAAAGCTGGTGTGTGCGATTCACCGGTAAAGTTGTAGTTAAAATTGGGTGCAAATAGCGCGATTGAAAAGCGCGCTTTCCTTGATTCAGCATCCACCAACCAACTGAGCCAATCCGTTTTGCTAAAGGCCCGTTGGGCGTTTCTGCTAGGCCATAAATCAACTCCGAAATACACATCAAAAGGAGACCGATTCAGCTTGTTTACTTGTTCAAGCGACGCTTTAACCATCGATTCATTCCACCAATAGTTGATAAACATGGCATCAGCGGTACGCACTTTATCCTGTAAAAAAACCGCATTGTATTGATTGAGTTCGTTTTGCCATTTCACTGCACCGTTTCGCAACATGGAGTCATACCAGTGAATCTCCATATGCGCTGGCGCAATAGCTGTGAAATATTGCATAAACTCCAACATCAGCTCTCCAAGTCTGGCAGCCCTTTCCGGATCCGATTCGCCGACAACCAATGCATTACTTGCATCCTTGACCGCACGCAAGTCGGTTTCCTGGTTCATCAACCAACCATCAAACCCGTAGTAACTTGCAATCTCTACCAGTCGATGCGCAAAGATAAAGCGTCCCTCTTCATCTTGCTCCAGAAAGGCCTCTACAGTGTCTGGGTTACCCCCCCATCGGGCTATCGCCAAAAACACTGAACCAATAACTTTAACGCCATTTTTGTGCGCCACATCCACCCAGGGTTTAGAGGGGATCTGGACAGTATGATCAGCGGTGCCAGCGAACCAATTGAGAACGTCTATTTGAGCCCAGTGGGTAAAGTTATAGAGATTGAACCGATTCTGCGTTTCGAGATAATTAGCAAAGTTATTCATTCCATCAGGTGCATACAAGACCTTTGCCGAGGTATCCAACTTGGGAGATTGAGCATCGAGAATCGCATCAACTCGCCTTGCTACCGGCACAGTAGAAACATTTTTTTCGAAAGCAAATTCACTGCCTGGCTTCCAGTACCGGGCTTGTTCTAACGTTAACGCAAAAGGCGGCTCATTGGGTTTCGTTTGTGCAAATGCACCAAAACCTACACAGAATAAAACAGTGTATAGAACGCTGATCCTTTTCATCTGAGAGTCTCCATCAGGTTATCCGAATTAATCAAGCGTTCTGTTTGCACACTTTTTACCGCATAGTTAAAGCCAGGTTGAATACAATAAGCGCCGTAATCGCCTTGCTTATTGAGTGCTAAAAAACCTACCTGGTAGTCTGCATAGCCATCCAGTTTGCGGGCGATTCGTTGCACGGCTTGTTCACAAGCCTGCTGGGGTGAAGCACCTTGTCGCATGAGTTCCACGACCAGATGACAGCCAACGGTTTTCATCATTAACTCACCCATCCCAGTGGCGGTGGCAGCGCCAATCTCGTTGTCGACATAAAGTCCGGCTCCGATGATAGGTGAATCTCCGACCCTTCCCGGCAGTTTGTACGCTGCTCCACTAGTAGTGCAGGCACCAGACAGATTGCCAAACGTATCAAGGGCCAGCATGCCAATGGTGTCGTGATTTTCGATGTTGATCTGTTGTCTGGCCTGTCCGTTTTTCAGCCATTCTTGCCATTCGAGTCTGGACTTTTCTGTCAGTAGATTCTCTGTCTGATATCCTTTCTGAAGTGCAAATTCTTGTGCTCCTTTTCCCACAAGCATCACATGTGGTGTTTCATCCATCACTTTTCTTGCCACTGAAATTGGGTGTTTGATGTTTTGCAGATAGGCAACTGAGCCACAATTCATATTGCTGTCCATAATGCAGGCATCGAGAGTGACATTTCCGTCGCGGTCCGGATATCCACCTATCCCTACTGTTCTGACATCAGGATCCGCTTCAGGTACGCGAACTCCTGCTTCAACCGCATCTATTGATTTGCCATTTTCAGTCAGCACTTTCCATGCAGCAAGATTAGCTGGCATTCCGTGTTCCCAGGTGGAAACAACTATGGGACGCTGAGATTTCGGTTGTCCTGCTGCAAGTACTGTCCTGCTAGTAAAACAGGATGTCAACGCACTCCCCAGTAGGGATAATTTTAAAAAGTCTCTACGGTTTCTCATACATTCCCAATAAGTGATATAGATCTTGATTGTTGTCGGGCAAACATCATTGCCCCAAATTCTGGCGTTGATTTTGGATGGCACAAATAGGCTCGATTTGATTCGCTCAACCAACTGACAATATGCGGTGCGACACCACCAACCAATACAATCTTTGTCGCATTGTTCTGTACTAGTTTTTCAATAACCCTATCGATGAATCCAGCTCCCTGAGACACCAGCTCGACAGCGACTTGATCCCCTTGATTTGCATGCTCTAGCGCCAGTGGAGCAAATTCACTGAACACATTAGATGCGCCGTTGTTGGTTCGGGTCGCCAGATGCTCTATCGTCTCCTTAGCCAATACGGCTGAAGTCATAGAGGTGCGAGGTCCCACTCCGTCATTATCCAGCATCACCGCTTTGACTAACTCTAGGCCAAGCCAACTGCCACTGAACAATGCGTTAATCGGGAATCCAAACCCACCGATAGGAATTGACTTTCCATCAACCATACCCAAAGCGCTGAAGCCGGTACCAATAATGATAACTGCACCATTCTCTTCATGATGAGCTCCCAAAACTGCGGCATGTAAGTCCGTTGTGGGGTGCCATTGTGCGAAAGGGTGCTGCCAGGAATTCACTTTGTCTTGCATCACAGACAGATGAAGACCAGCCAATCCGGCTCCCACAATAAATTGGCTGAGAGGGACGACTAAGTTTGCTGCTTTTTTGGCATTCTCAACCGCCATCACAATCGATTGCTTAGCTTCTTCGTATCCATTGACTGGATTGGCCGGGCCACTCTTTCCCCTTCCTATTGATTCGCCATCTGGTCCATAGATGGTGGCGCGACATTGGGTTCCCCCGCCGTCCAACCCGACCCACAGCGGGTACTGACCTGCTAGTGATTGTTCAGTCATAAATTTCTCTATACTTTATTAGTCTCAGGAAATAACGCTTCTGTGGACGAAATAGTGTGTATTCGGCTCACTGTCACATCGGTAATAAAGACAAAAAGTATGTCGTTTTTTACAAGCTGGCCAATGGCAGGTTAAGCCATTGGCAGCTATCCACACCGGTAACTATTCGCTTTGCGGTCCAATCAGTTCAATTTCAGCAATCTGCATCAAGTTACTGTCGCCCCTGTTTTTCGAAATGTTCAGGCGATAGGTTGCATAGGCAAAACCGTTGTTCATTTCAAACAATCTGCGTTCGAATCGGTTGTCAAAAGTCTCACCAATCCATGCTTCAACCAATTCCCAGGTCGCACCGCCGTCGTTTGACCCCATAAGCTCAAAGTTCTCAGCATCACGTTCCGGCGCATCATTCGCACTGGTTATAGCGATACTGTTAACAATACGTGGTTCAACAAAATCAAGCTGCACCCAAGCAGGGTCTTCAGCGCTTGGGACACCACCATTGTCCAGCCACTTAGTGGAAGTATCATCGTCAAACGCCATGGTTTCAGCCTCACCATCGCTGATTCTTGCACGGGCAGAGATTGAAGTCCCAGGTGCAGAGGAAATATCGACAGAGGCAAACTGTGGACCTATTAGTTCGATTTCAGCTATCTGCATCAGATTGCTGTCACCTTTATTTTTGGTGATATTGAAGCGATAGAACTCGAATGCCAGATCATTTGCAAAACCAAATTGTTTGCGTTCAAAACGTTGGTCGAAGCTTTCTCCTAGCCAACTACCTAATACAAGCCAGTTAGTGCCATCATTGGTAGCCCAGACTTCAAAGTTTTCGGGGTCACGCTCTGGTGCGTCATTGGCGCTGATCAATGCAAGTGTGTTAACCGTAGCAGGCTCTGCTAATGAAACAACAACCCAGGAAGGTTCTTCAACTGATGGTACACCACCATTGTCTAACCATTTGGTGTTGGCATCATTGTCAAAAGCCATGGCTTCCGCTTCGCCATCACTGATCCTCGCTCTCCCTTCATAAGTGGCATCAGCAGAATGACTGTGTTGTAGACTTGGCAACTTGGGCCCTATCAGTTCAATCTCAGCGATTTGCATCAAATTACTATCGCCACGATTTTTGCTGATATTCAGACGATAAGTGGCATAGGCCAAAGTATTGTCTGCGCTAAACAACTTACGTTCAAAACGTTCGTCAAATGTTTCACCTAACCAATCACCAATGACTACCCATGTTGCTCCGTCGTCGTTTGATCCTAATAATGTGAAGTTTTCAGGATCTCGTTCTGGTGCGTCATTCGCGCTGGTAATAGCCAGTACATTAACAGCCACCCCTTCTGGAAAATCGATCTGTACCCATGCAGGGTCGTCTGCACTTGGAACGCTAGCATTGTCCAACCACTTGGTATTGGCATCATTATCAAACACCATAGTTTCTGCTTCACCATCGCTGATGCGGGCGCGTCCGGTAATTGTCCCGGTACCTACGGGATCAGTGTGGTCGACACTGGTATAAATTGGACCAACTAACTGAATTTCAGCCAGTTGCATCAGATTGCTATCACCTTTGTTTTTGTTGATATTCAGGCGATAGAACCTGTATTCCAGCCCGTTGGAAAAGGCAAACTCTTTCCGTTCAAAACGTTCATCAAAGGTTTCACCCAGGAAACTGGCCAGTGTGACAAAGTTCGTACCATCGTTAGAACCCAGAAGATCAAAGTTCTCTGGATCACGCTCTGGAGCATCGTTTGCACTTGTGATAAATAGGCTGTTAACTGCCTGCGCTTCAGCAAATTCAATTTGAATCCAGGCTGGATCTTCGACCGATGGAACACTGGCATTATCAAGCCATTTTGTTGACGAGTCGCCGTCAAACGCCATGGTTTCAGCTTCCCCGTCACTAATTCGTGCCCTGCCAGTGATAGTTGCGCTAGCTATATTTACAGAAGTCGTGACCTCCTGTACGGGACCGCTCGCACCGCCACCCGCGACGAAAGACAGCCCAAGATCAATAACACTGTCAGCAGAAATGCCAAGTTCACTTAGAAAAGGCACCGCACTGACTGCAGAGAATAGTCTTTCCCGCATTGGGTCAAGAGCAAGGGTGTCTCCATCAATTGCAGCAGTAACAGCCATAGACATCTGTTCAAACAACGTATTGTAATTTTCATCTGCTGTTATGTTGGCAAATGCTGCGTTAGCTAGTGACAAAGTAATAACGGTGGGTGAAGCCAGAACATCTGTGCACTGCTCCGTCTCAACGTCATTTCCATCAGCATCGGTAGTTGTCACTATTTCACAATTCTCACCTGTAACAAAGTTCTGATAAGACTCTGCACTGATCAGTTCTGTTTCAAACAGGTTGACTCCTTCAATCGGCACCCCCATCGCTTTGAGCGTAATATCTGAGGCAATTTGCGTCTGTAACTCAAACAAAACGCCTTGGGTTATGTTTGCACCGTCTACTACGGCCTGTTCAACAATTGGTGTCGCTATAGTTGTAAGCGCATTTGCTTGAAAACTGGCTCCATCATTACTACCCGCAGAAGTGCCATAGGGCACGTTTACGAATGCCAGCGACTTTAACACTGTACCGGTGAGAGGTTCGCCACTCAGTGATTCTCCCATAGTAACGCCAGCACAATTCATCGCATCACAAGTCATGCTAGTGGCAGAAGTTGCTGTTACAGATACTCTGAAGGGGCTATTGATTCCGAACCCCAGCTCTCCCTGAACGGTCACACTTGCTGAACCGGATACATCCGTAGTTTCACCACCAGTAATTGTTATTGGTGAATTATTCATTTGTTCAACAGAGATTTGGCCAGCATCGACGCTCCCCTTAACCGCTGCGCCCGTTATGATAGTTGAAGTCGTTAAACGTGTATCTACAACATCGGTGGGCGCAGGATCATCTGCACTGCCGCCGCAACCGTATAATGTGCTCAATGCCACCAGCATAGCAGCTGAGGTTTTATTTACTGTGAGCTTGTTCATTGTTATTCCTCTATTCAATCTTTTCTTGGTATCTTCAGGTCTCTTATTGGCCCGCTCAAACATCAAAATCTGTAATTAATTCCCGCGAACACTCTGCGTCCGCTGTATGAATTAGTCAGGAATCGAGTTTTTGTATCATTGCCAAGATGGACGTAGTCTTCAGATTTAGTCAGATTGATAACTGAAGCGGTTAAGGTGATATCTTCATTAATGTTATAGCTGGCGTTAACGTCGATTTGTTCATAAGTGTCGGAGTAGCGATTTATGTCCCAATCTTCCGCAAGCCCACCAATTGTCGGACCACGCTGATTGTAGGAAGCTCTGACGCTAAACAATTCATCCTCATAGAAAACCGAGAAGTTGCCTTGATATCTGGAGCTGCCAGTCAACTGTGATTCGCCAACAACGGAACCGTCTGCTTCAACATTGGCCGAACTGGTTATATTTCGAGTGAAATTCCCGGTTACACCAAAGCCGTTATCAAAGAAATGTTGGAAAGAAAACTCCAAACCTTTGGATTCCGCATCAGTGCCATTGGCAGAAGTGTTGAAATTCCGCGCAACAATGTCGCCCCCAACGCTGACTGTGCCGCCACCCGACTCTACGAGCGTAAAGCTGCGTTCTGGTACGCTGGAATTGACATCCAGCACGAATGGCACAACAAAGTTGTCTATATCTTTGAGGAAAAGAGCGAAACTGACACCAGAACCTTCTCCATAGTAGTATTCTAGTGACAGATCAAACTGGGTTGATTCAAGTGGTTCCAAAGATGCATTACCACCACTTCCGGTCCAACCTTCTCTGTCCCGTTCTGGGTCGAAATCAGGTCGGTCACTGGAATCCGCTTCCCATTCGCTTGAGCGGTAAATCAAAGTTTGGAATTGACCAAGTTCTGCGTAGTTAGGACGAGAAATCACTTTCGCCGCCGCCCCACGTAGAACCCAGTCATCATTGATATCCCAAGCGATATTGAAACTTGGCAATACGTGGTCATAGTCGTTTTCTTTGGGGTTAACGACTATATCACGCACGATACCATTAGCCTGTGCAACATCTTCACCATTCAGGTTCACTCTATCCAACGCAAATACTAATCGGTCACTGGCTGTGTTGGTGTTTTTAGTATCAATGAATCTGACACCAAAGTTACCGCGTAAATCCTGCCACTTGTAATCCGCCTGAACATAAGCGACAACAATTTCTTCCTCCACTTCATATCTGAAATCAGGTTCAAAACGTGTGTATCTTTGGAAGTTGTTTTCCAATTCCTGCTGATATTTAAACCAGTCAACGGCAGGGAACAAGTTAGTATTGATTGAGCCGCCGAGATTACCCAGTGGTTGGTCAGCCAGGACGTTTGTCAGTATAGGAATGCCGCCATTTCTGGAATAGTCGTCATCTAAAGTTATCCCCCCAGGCCTTGCTTCGCCTGCGGCGACATCAAAGTCTTTTGCCAGATAAAAAGTATTGCGTGTATCCCTGAATATTGACCCTTTGCGATACTTCATCCCAAATCGCAGCGTTTCTACGATGTTCCAATCAACAAACCAATCAAAATCGATTTGTGCATAGTCCTCTTCTTGCGTCCCGCCTACAAAGCTTGAGTCGGTGGCACCCACATCCGCTTGCCCGCCTTCGCCAGCTTGAAGCCTGTTGAACATTTCAGGATCGATATTGGTAATTAAGTTTTTATCTTCAAAGCGCCAGCCCCAGTAGTCTGCAGTTCCACCTGAATAGTAAGCAGCCCGATACTTTTGTGTGGGTCCACCTTCCGCTTCAGTGTGTCCGGCGACAAATCGCAAGTTGTAATCGTCTCCTTCATACTCAAGAAAGAAATCAAAGGTGTCTGAGGTTGACTCTTCAACAACATACTCACCATTAAGCCGCGGGATCTGTGTATCAAGCGCTTGGCCTGAAACTGCCCGACTATAATCTATGCCCGTGACATATTCGGCATCAGCATCAACTGTAATGTCAGTCCAATAATTATTGGTATCGTGCCATTCGGGATATTCAAGCTGATGCAATATTGAGTCTAAACCCAAGGTGAATTGAAAATAATTGAATCCCACCTCCAGGTTATCTGTAGGTCGCCACTGACCAGTAATCTGAATGCCGGTCCGTTCACGGTCTTCTTCCAAAACTTCCTGTACAAAGCTTTGCCTCGCAAACCCCTGGGCGCCTCCCTCTACTTCTTGGCCATTTCTACGCTCGGTATAGCGGAAATTCTGATTGATAATGTTGACTCGTGAAGTTTGCGAACGATTCGTTCTGTCCTGTTGCGTGTACGCAAGGAGAAGTCCCAAATCCTCATCATCGTTTTTCCAAGAGTAAATACCACTAAACTGGGGCTCCCACTTATCAGTTACATCCGCATATGTGTATTCTAGATTCACTGCGCCGGAATTCTTTTCCATGTCGAGTGGTTTGCGGCTATGAACCAATACAGTACCGCCAATACCACCTTCGTCCAATCGAGCTTCTGACGACTTAAATAGCTCAACTTTGCCAACCAGATTGGAAGGAAGTAATTCATAGGAGAACGAACGAGAGGGATTACCAGAGGATGCAGCGATAAAGTTACCGTTTAGCTGGGTAAATGTCAGGTTGGGCGATAAACCCCGAATGCTAACTGTTGATCCTTCACCGCCGTTACGTTGTATTACTACGCCGGGCACACGTTGCAAGGAGTCAGCAACATTTTTGTCAGGAAATTTACCAATGTCTTCTGCCGTAATTGCATCAACAACTGCATTCGATAGTCTTTTAATAGACAAGTTTTCTGCTGAACTGGCGCGAATACCCCGTATTTCAATCACCTCATCAACATCGCTATTCTCTTCATCAGGGCTTTGTTGTGCGTAGCCTGTTCCTGTGACGCCAAGAATTGCGGCGCATACAAGAGATCTTTTAAATAGCGTTGATAAGCGATGCGCTTCCAACCTACCCTTGTTATTGGTTCTCATGATCTATCCTCATTAAAGGTTTCTACTCGCCTTGCGCACAACCACGTCTTTTTTATTTTTTTGCACTATATTGACTGAATTCAAGGCTGATTATGTATTTATTTCCCTTGTGTAAACTATGCAATCGATTACATCAATAAATATAATAAAATATATTTTACTTACAATTCAACATGTTGAGCTAATTCTGTCGGATTCATTAATGTTAACATCCACTTGTAATCGATTGCACAATAAAGCATAGCCATGCTATATTTTGTTGTCAACCGGATTTAAACATAATCGTACAATTTTTTAACATCAGTAGACGAACCCAATTGATTCAATGCATTGCTAGCTAAGAGCTCAGCGTAATCAGACATGTTTCCCAATTTGACCTGGAAAATAAAAGGAGTCAGTTTTGAAAAAATTCAGTCGAATTCTGCTACGGGGTATTTTGATATCTCTGTTTTCCTTAACAGTACAAGGAAAAACCTTTGCCGCGCAGTACGCGCCGGAACTGGCTCAGCAGGTAAAACAGGAAATGCAGCGTTCCTGGCAGAGTTACCGTAAATACGCCTGGGGTTATGATGTTTTACTGCCACTGTCCAAACAAGGGTTCAACTGGTACGAACATTCTTTGGGAATATCACCCTATGACGCATACAGTACACTGGCGGTAATGGGTTTTGACAAGGAGGCGAAAGAAATAGAAAGGTACGCATTAACTAAAGACTGGAACAAAGACGTGTATGTACAGGTATTTGAAGTCAACATTCGAATTCTGGGTGGCCTACTTGCGATTTATGAGTACACAAATAACCCCAAAATACTGGCAAAAGTCACAGATTTTGCCGATAGAATTTTGCCCGCATTTGATTCACCTACTGGCCTGCCCTATCACTCGATAAACCTGCGTTCAGGTAAAACTGCGGGCGATCAAGGAAAAGGAAAAGGGACGGTGATCAATATTGCTCAGGCAGCGACTTACCTGTTTGAATTCGGAATATTGAGCTATTACACCGGTGACCCCAAGTACTATCAAGCGGCAAAGCGCGCTACAAAAGCAATCTTTAATCGACGATCCAGCATCGGATTACCTGGTGAACACATCGACGTTGAAACAGGCAAATGGGTTGGTACACAATGGCATCACCTCCAGGCGGGTGTCGATGCCTATTACGAATACATGTACAAAAGCTGGATGATCTTTCCGGATCCTGAAGTAAAAGCAATGTGGGATGAGAGCGTTAGTAACATCGAAAAGTATTTATATGATGACTATCAGGGCAAACGATTTTATGCCATCGTCGACATGCATACAGGCAAGTTACTTAAACGTTCAGTTTCGTTGTATGACGCATTTTATCCCGCTATTCAAGCAATATCTGGCAATATTAAAGCAGCTGAAGAAAACCAGAAAACCTGGGATTGGTTATGGAATAAATACGGACTTCTGCCCACTCGATACCATTATGGCGAGAATAGAATTGAATTTTCTAACTCTGAATTAAACCCAGAAATAATTGAGTCAGCTTACTACTTGCATCAAATAACCGGTAAGCAAGAGTACCTGGAAATGATAAAAGGTTATTGGCAGGATATAAGAAATTGTTGTCGCAATGAACTGGCTTACCATGCAGTTAAAGACGTTGTGAACAAAGAGAAACGAGACTACCTGGCCACATACTTTTATGCAGAAACCTTAAAGTATTTTTATATCGCTTTCGCAGGTCCAGACGTCTTTGACTTCAATAAGCATGTTTTTAATACTGAAGCTCATACCTTCAGGAAAGACTCTTTTGATCCGAAAAAAGCCAAGAAAGCGCTGGGTTATTAAGCCCTGGAAGTAAAGGAAGCAGTGTTCTGTTAAAAGTTCGGATTGACCGGCCCACTGCTTTCCCTTTCGAGGATATTAAACGGAAAGATTTCGCGATTTCGCCTTAGTGGTACATTGTTGATTATCTGTAGTACAACCTCCACCGCTTTGCGCCCCATTTCGTGGGCAGGCTGATCTATTGTAGTTAGTGGAGGATCCATGAATGCCGTGACCTTGATGTTATCAAACCCCACGACTGACACGTCCTCTGGCACTCTTAAGCCTAATTTTTTGAGCTCAAAGATTGCACCAATTGCAATATCATCGTTAAAACAAAATATTGCGGTTGGGCGCTCAGGTTTGGCCATTAGCTCCCTTGCACCTTCCTGGCCCACCTCTATTGAATAAGCACCACCAACAATCATATTGTCATCGAATGGAATTTCTTCATCTGCAAAGACACCTTTGATGCCAGCAAGCCGGTCATGATGAATTCGACTCTCCTCTTGCCCGGCGATAATACCAAACTTCCGATGACCGTAATTCACCAAGTGTTTTGCCAGGGATCGTGTCGCAGCATAATTGTCCAGTTCAATAACCGGGAATTCCTTATCACCTTTAATACGTTCACAAACACTGACAACCGGCACACGGTCGGCAAGGTGTGCATCACTTTTCGAAAATGGGAATGAGTGATCTAAATGAATCAAACCATCAGCCCTGTTTGACAACACCATGCTGGCAATTTCGTTTTCACGTTCTGGCTCACCTTGGGTATCGCCAAGTAGCACAGAGTAACCTTTCTCCTGTGCCGCCTGTTCTATACCCTGGATAATTTTCAGGAAAAAAGGGTTGGTCAAGTTGGGCACCAAAACAACCAATGCATTGGATTTACCAGTTTTAACACTGGATGCCAGCATATTTGGGCGATACCCTGATTCTTGCATTGCCTTAAAGACACGTTCACGGGTTTTTTCTGACACCCGCTCCGGGTTTTTAAGTGTACGCGAAACTGTGGCAGTAGACACACCAGCTAATTTGCATACTTCTTTTACCGTTGACATACGTTTATTTTGGCCCTTAAAACCTGATTTTCACCTTTAACGTTAGCACAAATGTAACGAAGTACATTCAATACAACAAGATAATAATCAATATAATTTAAGTAGTGATTCTCCGATCTAGCAAGTAATTGCTTTATGTTTATGTATATATCAACAAACTATATTCTTATAATTCATAAACTTAGCCACAAAACCTTGATTTATTAAGAACTTGTTGAATAATCGATTTCGTTAATGTAAGCTTGCTGAAATGTAATCGATTGCAGTTTTTTTGGCAATTTCTGACAAACTAGCTGACAATTCATTGTCCATTATTTACAGATCACCAACTCACTTCATTTGGAGTTGGTCGCTTTACGCGGGATTGGGTGAAAATGAAAATAAAAACGAGTGTAACTTTTCTCTTAACTCTGCTTTTGTCAGCTTGCTCAGACTCCAGCTCCGACAAAGGGGTTCCAGGCCTATCAGATCGGTCACTCTCCAAGCCGGCCAAAATCAATATGGTTGAAGAAGACCTGGTGCAATATGTTAATCCACTCATGGGCACCGATTCTAAGTTTAGTTTATCCAATGGCAATACTTATCCATCAATCACTAAACCTTGGGCAATGAATTCCTGGACACCAATGACTGCACCTATTGGTGATGGCTGGACGTACAAGTATGACGACGACAAGATTCGAGGCATAAAACAGACACATCAGCCCAGTCCCTGGCTCAATGATTATGGTGCATTTGCTTTAATGGCAGTGACGGGCGAACTCAAATTTAGTGAGGATGACCGTGCTTCCTGGTTTTCCCATAAAGCCGAACACGCCTCTCCGGATTACTATCGTGTCTACCTTGCGGACCATGACGTCGTTGCTGAGCTGACGCCAAGTGACAGAGGAGCCCAATTCCGGTTTACCTTCCCGGATTCAGAGCGCTCTTTCATCTTATTAGATGCCTTTAAAAAAGGTTCCATGGTCAAGATACTCCCAGAACAACGAAAAATTGTGGGATATGCACGGAATAATCATGGTGGCGTACCTGACAATTTTCACAACTATTTTGTCGCTGAATTTGATAGAGACTTTGAAATCACGCACACCTGGCGAGATGAATATGAACTTGTTGAGAATAATCTTGAACAATCCTCTGATCATGTTGGTGCCATCATTGGTTTCAAAACAAAAAGGGGGGAGCAGGTAACTGTGAAAGTTGCATCTTCTTTTATCAGTCCAGAACAAGCTGAACTGAACCTCAAGCGCGAGTTAGGTAGTGATGATTTTGAAACAACCCGTCTGAAGGCTCGCAATACCTGGCAACAAGAACTGAGCAGAATACGTATCGAAGACAGTAATCTCGACAACGTCCGGACTTTTTATTCAGCCTTATACCGTGTTCTACAATTCCCCCGAAGCTTCTATGAATTTGATGCCAATAACGAAATTGTCCACTACAGCCCATACAACGGGCAAGTTCTGCCAGGATACATGTATACAGACAATGGCTTTTGGGACACATTCCGTGCTGTATTTCCCTTTTTCAATATGATGTACCCAACGCTTAATTCTCAAATTATGCAAGGCTTGGCTAACACCTATAAGGAATCTGGATGGTTACCTGAATGGGCTAGTCCGGGCCACAGAGGTGTCATGATTGGCTCTAATTCTGCAATCAACATCACTGATGCTTTTTTGAAGGGTAACGCTGATTCGGATATCGAGACTCTTTATGCAGCTGTAATGAAAAACGCTGAGGTTGAGGAAGGTCGTCCAGTAGGTTCGGTTGGCAGAGAGGGCGTCGACTACTACAACGAGCTTGGCTATGTACCTTACGATGTAGGTATTCACGAGAATGCAGCACGCACACTGGAGTATGCGTTTGCCGACTTCAATTTGTATCAGTTAGCTAAAAAATTGGGCAAAGAAGAAGATGCCGTCAAATTCAGAGCAAGATCGCTAAATTATAAAAATTTGTTTGACCCGGAAACTGGCTGGATGAGAGGTAAAAATGCCGACGGTAGCTTCCAGACACCATTTAACCCGCTCAAGTGGGGGGATGCGTTCACTGAAGGCAACAGCTTACATTATACCTGGTCTGTTTTTCATGATATCGAAGGGCTGAAAACCTTAATGGGTGGCACGGATGCATTTACCGCCAAGCTGGACGAAGTATTCGAAATGCCCCCTTTGTTTGATGACTCCTACTATGGTTTCACCATCCATGAAATTCGCGAAATGCAGATTGTGAATATGGGTAATTATGCTCATGGCAATCAACCTATCCAGCATATGATTTATCTATACAACTATGCATCTGAGCCTTGGAAGGCGCAACAGCGCGTGCGTGAAGTGATGGATGTACTCTATTCTGCCACTCCTGATGGCTATTGTGGTGACGAAGACAATGGTCAAACCTCAGCATGGTATGTTTTTAGTTCCATGGGATTCTATCCTGTCACTCCTGGCACAGATCAATATGTATTTGGCAGCCCTTTATTTGACAAAATTACACTCGCATTAGAAAACGGAAATGTTTTTAAAATTGAGGCAGACAAAAATAGTAAATCAAATATATACGTAGATAAGACCTATCTAAATGGCCAACCATATGAAAAAACATGGCTCCCGTTTAGTGTCTTACAGCAGGGTGGAAAACTACAGTTCAACATGAGTGAGATGCCCAATAAAAAGTGGGCAACGGATGTCACTGCTTACCCTTATTCATTGTCATTGCATGACACTGCTCATTAACTTAAAAGGAAAATGTCATGGCAGGACCTGTCAGTCACTCTGTTCCAAAAAGCTCAGGTACAAGTTCAAACAAACGGTTTGCATTCGGCGTAATGACCTCGCTGTTTTTCATTTGGGGTTTTATTACTGCTCTTAATGATGTGTTGATCCCTCACCTGAAAGCCGCATTTGAACTCAGTTATCTGCAGGCAGGGTTGGTTCAATTCTGCTTCTTTGGGGCTTACTTCGTTGTATCTCCTTTTGCTGGGCGTTTGTTGGAGAGAATCGGCTACAAAAGAGGTGTCATTGTTGGTTTAATTGGTGTAGCAGCAGGTTGCAGTATTTTTTACCCTGCAGCAGAGATGGAAGTTTACGCCGTTTTTCTTTTAGCACTTTTTGTCCTCGCTTCCGGCATTACCATACTGCAAGTATCAGCGAATCCCTATGTAGCGATTCTTGGTGAAGACAGGCATGCAGCGAGCCGTCTGAATCTTGCCCAGGCAATTAACTCACTTGGCCATACATTAGGCCCACGATTTGGCGCAGCGCTTATTTTCGGGGGTGGTGTCACTGCAGTAACAGCTGAGGCAGTGCAACTGCCCTATCTAATTTTAGCAGGAGTAGCCTTGACCACTGCCGGCATATTTGCATTTCTGAAGCTGCCAGTGATTGAAAGCTCGGATGCGTCTGCCGAATCAGATACGGTTATGGGGTCTGTTTGGCAACATAAACGGCTCGTATTGGGTGCGTTGGCAATTTTCATGTATGTAGGTGCTGAAGTATCTGTTGGTAGTTACCTGGTGAACTACTTCGCAGAATCGCACATCATGTCGATGAGTAATTACGAGGCGAGTAAGATGGTTTCCTACTACTGGGGTGCAGCACTGATTGGCCGATTTATTGGTGCAGCACTAACCTTTTTTATTCGTCCCAATATCATTCTGGCCGTCAACGGCGTACTAGCAATTGTGTGTATCTTTGTGTCCGTATTCACTGAAGGTCCCACAGCCATGTGGAGTATTCTTGCCGTCGGACTTTTCAATTCCATTATGTTCCCTACTATCTTCGCCATGGCGATCACTGGTTTAGGAAAGCTTACGAGTCGCGGCTCAGGCTTGTTGGTTCAGGGAATTGTCGGCGGTGCCTTACTGCCACTGTTACAGGGTTTAGTGGCTGATATGACATCAGTGCAGTTAAGCTTTCTAGTACCTGCTTTTGCGTATATCTATATTAGTTGGTACGCACTGATTGGCTCTAAGACGGATTTAGATTCTGTAGAGGTAACACAATCATGAAACCCGTTTTATGTTTTGGTGAAGCCCTGATAGATTTTCTGCAACAAGACAACATTGAGCAGGACAAACTGACCTTGCCTGCCTTTCGGCAATATCCTGGTGGAGCCCCTGCTAATACAGCCGTGGCAGTAGCTAAACTTGGTGGTGACGCCAGGTTTGCAGGTCAGGTTGGAAGAGATTCCTTTGGGGACTTCCTCGAACACTCGCTCAAACAATATGGTGTGGATACCCGTTTGTTGGCTCGGCACCCCAGTGCGAAAACTGCCTTGGCCTTTGTAGCGCTTGACGATTCAGGCGACCGCAGTTTTTCTTTTTATCGGGATAATTCTGCTGATGTTGTGTTTTCTATTGAACAGATTAGTGACGACTGGTTCTCACAACAACCTTTATTGCACTTTTGCAGCAATACATTGACAAATGACAATATCGCCACCACAACAAAGCATATCGTTGCTCAGGCCAAATCTAAAAAGAGCCTCGTCAGTTTTGACGTTAACCTGAGACACAACCTTTGGCAAAAAGGCATGGCAGACCGATCGTTGGTAAACAGCTTAGTGCTTAAATCTGATTTGGTGAAGTTTTCTAAAGACGAACTTTTGTACCTGGCTGACGGAAAACCCAAGGAATACATCGCGTTGTGTTTACGGCATCAATGCCGATTGATTGTGGTCACTGATGGGGAAAATGACATTCATTTTCACATGAATGGGCACAACGGACGTATATCACCTCCAGCATTCAAAGCCGTCGACACAACGGCTGGCGGCGACGGATTTGTGGGAGGGATGTTATTCCTGCTCAGTCAGATTGAGGACCCCTTTGAAGTACTGCAGGATGTAAACATGATGGAGGTGGTTTTTCGTTTCGCCAGTTGTTGCGGAGCACTTGCTGTCAGCCTGCCCGGCGCCTTTCCTGCATTACCTGACAAACAAACGGCCATAGAGTTATACCAAAAGTTGGGGTTCGACAATCATACTTTGAGCACATTCGTGCGTGGACATACCTTATGAATTTTTATACACAGGATTTTTTGCTTAATCATTGTCAGAAGATTATTGATTTTTACACACCTAATGTACTCAATTCACAAGGTGGCTACAATCAGAATTTCAAGGATGATGGCAGTGTATTTTCCGCTGATTTTAAGCAACTCGTCAGTAGCACTCGAATTATTGTGAATTACGCCACTGCAGGTCAGGTATTCAATCGCCCTGATTATCTTGAGATCGCGAAACTTGGCTTGTCATATCTGGAGAATGTTCATTGGCGCAGCGACAGCAACGGATATGCCTGGACACTAGACGGTGATGCGCCAACTGACATGACACAACAAGCATACGGTTACGCCTTCGTACTTCTGGCTTATGCTGCGTGCAAAAAAGCGGGCATTTTAAATAGTACCGCCCCCCTTAAAAAAGTATATGACCAATTGGAAGAACGTTTCTGGCTAGCGGATCAGGGGCTTTATGCTGACGAAATAAGCCCAGAAGGTGTATTGAGCGATTATCGTGGCCAAAACGCCAATATGCATTTGTGTGAAGCAATGTTAGCTGCTTTTGAAGCCACTCAAGATCAATTGTATCTTAAACGAGCAGAAACAATTGCGCAGAACATTGCATTCCGACAGGCCGCACTCACGGACAACCTGATATGGGAACATTATCAAACCGATTTCCAACCTGACTGGCAATACAACAAAGATGACCCTAAAAACCTCTATCGTCCATGGGGTTTTCAACCTGGTCACCAGACTGAATGGAGCAAGCTACTATTAACTTTGCACCGACATTCTCCAAATCAAAAATGGGTTGATCAGGCGAAACAGTTGTTTGTACGTGCCTATGAACATGCCTGGGATGAGGAGCAGGGTGGTCTGATATATGGCTTTTCACCTGATGGAAAATGGTGTGACGACGACAAATATTTTTGGGTGCAGGCTGAAAGTTTTGCTGCTGCAGCCATGCTCTTTGAGGCGACTGGAGAGCAACAATTTATCAACGCTTATCATGCGCTATGGCAATACAGTTGGGACCATATGGTTGATCATAAGTACGGTGCCTGGTTCAGAGTTTTACGCAGGGATAATACTAAATACTCAGATGAAAAAAGTGCGGCTGGTGCAAAATGCGATTACCACACACTAGGTGCTTGTTTCGAAGTTTTAAGGGGGCTTGGCTTACCAGCCCTGCAATAATCCAATATGAAGTCATTTCGATCTTTTCCTCAATCGCCAATTATTTATGTTGTGTTGCTCATTGGACTGATCCTGATGGTTTCCTGCTCGCCAGAATCGGCAAAATTCGATAGGACACAAGCGCCTGAGTTTGATCCAATTGACTTTGTCGACCCTTTTATCGGTACAGCGGGAAAAGGCAAGACCTATCCGGGTGCAACAGTGCCCCATGGCATGGTGCAATTGAGTCCGGATAACGGCCGAGGTGGTTGGGATTGGATTTCAGGCTATTTTTACCCGGACGATATCATTGCCGGATTTAGCCACACTCACCTTTCTGGAACGGGTGCCGGCGATCTATACGATATTTCCTTTATGCCATTAACTCGCCCCTTTCGTTATGAGGAAGTTGAAGGTGGGCCAAAAGGTGGCGCTATCGTCTCTGGTTTTTCCCATGACAATGAGACTGCGTCGCCAGGATATTATCAGGTAATACTTGACGACTATAATGTCAATGTTGAGCTAACTGCCGGTCTCAGAGTCGGACATCAGCGATACACCTACGCAAAAGACGAACAAATTGGTGTTATCAGACTCGATTTAGGTTACTCAAGAAACTGGGATAAAACACTGTCTTCACAAATAGAAATAGTTGATGATCACACTATCGTTGGGTATCGCAAGTCGACAGGCTGGGCACCGGAGCAACAAGTCTACTTTTATACGCACTTCTCCCAGCAAATCAAGTTGGTCAACGGGAGTGTCGATGGCGTGAATAATACTGGAAAATCCCATTCAGGGGTCGCTGTTGTTGCCGAATTCGAATTTGATCTGAGTGAATCCAACGTCATTGAAGTCCGCACAGCGATAAGCTCTGTGAGTAGCCAAAACGCCAAAAATAATTACATGGCTGAAAATGAGATGCCCCATTTTGATCAGACTATGGAGATGGCCGAGCAGTTGTGGCGAGATGAGCTGAATAAAGTTTTTATCGAGGCGGAGCCTGACAACATGCGTCAGTTTTATACGGCAATGTATCATGCCTCCCTTGCGCCTCGAGTATTCTCTGATGCCGATGGCCGATACAAAGGTCCGGATGGAAAAATTCACCTTGCCAGTCGATTTCAGCAAGACGGTACACCCCGTTATGAATTTTTTTCACTGTGGGATACTTTCAGAGCTTTACACCCCTGGAAAACTATCATTGATGGTCATCGGAGTGCGCAAATGATGACGTCAATCATGGACCATTATAATGTAAGCGGACGATTGCCAGTCTGGAATTTCCAGGGAAACGAAACTGATATGATGATGGGGTATCACAGTGTGCCAGTTCTGGTAGATGCTTATAAAAAAGGCTTGCTAAGAGAAGACCCCAACGAAGTTTTAAATGCAGCGATAGAAAGCGCTACACAAGATGAATTTGGACTTGCCAGCTATCAGAGGCTTGGTTTTGTTCCTTTCGATGAGCGTCCCTGGAACGTATCTCTTACTTTAGAGTACGCATTCGATGATTGGGCCATCGCCGAGTTGGCGAAAGAACTAAATGCCGAAAAGCAATACCAGATATTCCGCGAACGAGCACAGAATTACCGCCGCCATTTCGATGTCAATACCGGTTTTATGCGCGCTCTGGACAACAAAGGACAATTTCGCGAGCCATTCGATGAAAATGCCTACCATCCCGAGGATTATTGTGAAGCCAATGCCTGGCAATATAGTTTTTTTGTTCCTCATGACGTTGACGGATTGGTGGAGCTAATGGGAGGAAAGTCCAACTTTGTCAATAAACTGGATGCAATGTTTGACGCCCAGCAAACAGTCGGTGAATTCCCTGAATGGATTTCTGGTTACATTGGCCAATATGTGCATGGCAATGAACCCAGTCATCATGTTCCTTACTTATATCAATACGTGGGACATGGGCATAAAACACAGTCTCTGGTCAGGCAGATAATGCATGAGCTATATACGACTAAAACAGATGGTCTTGCTGGTAACGAGGACGCGGGCCAGATGTCTGCCTGGTACTTGTTCAGCGCCTTGGGTTTTTATCCAGTTAATCCATCCTCTGGTCAATATGTTTTGGGTAGCCCGGAAGTAAACCGGGCGGAAATAAAGCTGGAAAACGGCAATCGCTTCGTCATTAAAGCCGTGAACCAATCCAAGGACAATGTTTATGTGAAAAGTGCGCGCTTAAATGGCAAGGAACTTGACCGCATTTATATAAGCCATGAGGAAATTCTGGCAGGCGGTATACTGGAATTCCACATGGACGACACACCACAACACTAAGAACCGACTAATGATAAAAGCTCTAACACTTGGTTACACGCTCGTTCTTCTTCTCGTAACTTTCGTTGCGCAGGCAAAATCACCGACAGATTACGTGAACCCTTTTATTGGTACCTCAAACTTCGGTGCAACCCACCCAGGTGCTCAATTCCCGCATTCCCTTACCTCAGTCGCTCCATACAATGTGGCGCATCGTCCGGATTTGAATAAATTTGAACAAGACGCAGCGTGGAATTCTCGTGTTTATGTAAAAGAAAATCAGTTTTTAACCGGTTTCAGCCACGTCAATCTCAGCGGCGTGGGTTGCCCTGACTTGGGTGTTGTCCTGCTGATGCCAACCAGTGGTGAGTTGGATCTGGATGCTGAATCTTACGGTTCAAAATACAAAAACGAACTTGCCACTCCTGGTTATTACCGTTCAGAGCTCGATAGATACGGCGTGCTTGCTGAGGTGACCAGTAGCCGACGAACCGGATTGAGTCGATATACCTTTCCGAAAGGAAAAGCCAACGTCATTGTTAATCTTGGCGAAGGTCTGACGAACGAGACAGGCGCCTCGCTACGGATCGTGTCTGATTCAGAAATTGAGGGGAGTCGCACAATAGGTACATTCTGCTACAACCCGCAGGACGTCAGGCCCGTTTATTTTGTCATCCGTTTCAATCGAGGGGCCAGCAATTTTGGCGGATTTAAGAAAATGCCTGAATACTCTGGTGTAGAGGGTGACTGGATTGGTTACAACGATACCATCAAACCCTACCCTTCTTACCGACAAATACTATCTGGTGACGACATAGGCGCATATTTTCAATTTGATACTAAAGCATCTGAACAAATTCAAGTGAAAGTTGGCGTGTCATTTGTCAGCATCGAAAATGCGCGAGAAAATCTCAATGCTGAGCAGCCTGGATTTGATTTTTCCGGCACCCGAAAAGCGTCTGAATCCGCTTGGAATGATTTACTCGGCAGGGTCCAAATAAAAGGCTCAGAAAAAAATAAAACGCTGTTTTACAGTGCTCTTTATCACACGCTCATCCACCCCAGCATTATACAGGATGTTAATGGCGACTACCCATTGATGAAGATGCACCGACAAGCTTCTGGCCCATTGTTTGGAAATATCAAAACAACGACGGCTAAAAACCGCTATTCAGTTTATTCTCTTTGGGATACAAACCGCAATGTACACCCTTTACTGAGTCTGGTTTATCCTGAGATTCAGTCGGACATGGTAAAATCCATGCTGGATATGTACACAGAAAGCGGCTGGTTACCAAAGTGGGAGTTACTGGGAATGGAAACCCAGGTGATGGTGGGTGATCCTGCTAGCGTAGTCATTGCGGATACATACCTAAGGGGTATTAAGGATTTTGACGTCACCAAGGCCTATACCGCCATGCAAAAATCCGCTGATACTGCTTCTAACAACCCTATTCGCCCAGAAAACCAGGACTATCTGAGTCTAGGATATGTACCTGTGGATGATGAAGGCCCCTATGACGGAAGCGTGTCCACCAGCCTGGAATATTACCTGGCAGATTTTAACCTGGGTCAGCTGGCACAAGCACTGGGTTACACACAGGACAGCGCTAAATACCTGACACGTGCGCAAGGCTATCGGAAACTGTTCGATGCCTCGACGGGCATGTTGCGGCCTAAACAACGTGATGGGAGCTGGTTAACGCCTTACGACCAGGAACTAGGCCGGAACTTCGAACCTGCTCCGGGCTATATTGAAGGCAACGCATGGAACTATCGTTTTTACGTTCCCCACGATATCCCGGGACTCATCGAGCTGCTTGGTGGAAATGAACGTTTTATTGAACAGCTCAATAAAACCTTCACCACCAACAACTATGACATGGCTAATGAACCAGATATAGCCTACCCCTATCTCTTTAACTTTGTATCAGGTCAACAAGTCAGCGCCCGAACTAAAGTCAAAGAACTCATCAATGAGCACTACCATAATACGGCTGAGGGTATCCCAGGTAATGATGATGCCGGGACATTATCAGCCTGGCTAGTGTTCAGTATGATGGGGCTCTATCCCACGTCACCCGGTATTGTGGACTATGCAGTCGTCAGCCCAGCTTTTGATCAAGTGACTATTCGCTTGAATCAACAATATTACCCAGGGGAACAGCTGGTCATCGAATCAACTGACAAATCGAATTCACTCAACAACATCAAATTGAAAAAACAAGGTTTTGTTTCGCATCAGGAGTTAGTTAACGGAGGAAAGTTATCCTTAACGAAATGAGCTGGTTCTCCCGTCTCGCACCTTTCAACTCAATGCACCAAAGCTGCCGACAACTGCTGTGAGAAATAACTTGCTGCATTGTTGCTGAAGCATTTCATATTGAAGAAGCCAAAAGGTTCTCGAACAATCTTGCATCTAATGACGTCGATTGGCTGAATTTTATAAGTTCCCCATGAAATCTGTCACATTTTGGTAGTGTAACCTCTAAATTTGTATGGTTTTTAAACGATGCCAGTACACTTTCCATTGTCCAAATTTCATTCACACTGCTTTAACAATCACCAGCATCAGGTATTAGCTTGAATATATACGGATATTTTTTCATACCCTTAGAAACCCTATAAACCGCTGTTTTTAATAGCTTTATAAGAATTAACTTACATTTTCGATCCAACAAGCCGTTAACATTTTTTGCAGAATATTTTGATCTGAACAGAAATTTATGTAGTATTACCTTCAACTGGTCAGATGAGCGGATGAGTAAATTATGAGTATTAGAACGAGCCTTAAAAAAGTATTACCACCTATTTCCATTACAGAACAGGAAGCGCTAGACGCGGGTGACGTATGGCTTGAGTCTTCGATTTATCAGGGTAAACCTGATATGCAGGCTTTGAGAAACGTTCCACAAGCCAAATTGAGTGCTGAAGAGCAGGCCTTTTTAGACGGCCCTGTAAAGCAAGTTTTGGAAATGGTCGACGATTTCGAACTTCAAAACGAAAAGCACATCCCACAGGAAATTCTGGATTTCTTGTCTGTTAACAAATTTTTTGCCCTGATCATTCCAAAGAAATTTGGTGGTCTGGAATTCAGCCCTTACGCTAACTCTACTATTGTAGCTACCTTGTCTACAGTGAGCAGCGCAGTGGCTGTAACCGTAATGGTGCCAAACTCTTTAGGTCCGGGTGAGCTACTAATGCACTTCGGTACGCAAGAGCAACAAAATCACTGGTTACCTCGTCTTGCCATTGGTAAAGACATTCCTTGTTTTGCCTTAACCAGCCCGGAAGCTGGTTCTGATGCCGGCGCCATTCCTGACGCTGCCATTGTCACTAAAGGCATGTGGGAAGGTAAAGAAGTTATTGGTCTTAAGGTCACCTGGGACAAGCGTTACATTACCCTGGCACCTATTGCGACCGTATTAGGTCTGGCATTTAAAGTATTCGATACTGATGGTCTTCTTGGTGATCAAGTTGAACTGGGTATCACTTGTGCGCTGATCCCTAAGTCTCACCCGGGTGTTGAGCTGGGCAATCGACACGACCCACTAGGCGTACGTTTCTACAACGGTACAACACGTGGTAACGATGTTTTCATCCCAATGGACTTTATCATTGGCGGCCAGAAGAACATTGGTCGTGGTTGGCAGATGCTGGTTGCTTGTCTTGGTGCAGGTCGTGGTATTTCTCTGCCAGCAATGGGTACGGCTTCTGCACAAGGTTCATTGAAGTCTACTGCAGAATATTCTTTTGTTCGTGAGCAGTTTGGCGTGCCAATCGGCCGTTTCGAAGGCATTCAGGAACAACTTGCAGATATCGCAGGTAAAACATTCGTTGTCGAAGCTATGCGAATTTTGACCACTGAAGGTCTGGGCCTGGGACTTAAGCCTGGCGTTGTCACGGCAATGGCTAAGTATCACATGACTGAGCTAGGCCGTGATGTGCTTAACTCAGCTATGGATGTACAGGCAGGTAAAGCGATTCAACGTGGTCCACAAAATACATTGTCCAGCGCATATGCTGCACAACCTATCGGTATCACGGTAGAAGGTGCGAATATCCTGACCCGTAGTTTGATGATTTTTGGTCAGGGCGCAATGCGTTGTCACCCTTACCTGAAAGAAATGGTTGACCTGATCCACAGCAACGATTCTGATGCTGATGCGGAGTTCAACAAAGTTCTGCGTAAAACAGTTGGATTCAGCGTCAAGAATGCACTTCGCAGCTTCTCAAAGAGTTACTTAACTTTCACTCGCGGTGCTGAGTCTGCATTGCCGGAAGTAAGAAAGTACGAGAAGCGTATGAACGCTGTTTCTGCCAAAATGGCACCTCTTGCTGACCTGTCTCTGCTTGTATTGGGCGGTGATTTGAAGAAAGCAGAAATGTTGTCTGCCCGTCTGGGTGATGTAATGAGTTACCTTTATGCTGCAATGGCTGTTGTGCGTTATTACGAGCAACGTGTGGAAAATCGCCACGAAGCCAAGCCGTATTTTGACTATGCGATCCAATGGTGTCTGCAACAGGCAGAGACTTCACTAAATGCATTTGTCGCAAACTTCCCGAACACTGTAGTTCGTGGACTAATGCGTGTTCTGACAAATACATACACGACTTCAGTTCCAGGAATTTCTGACCAGTTGAAACGTGAATTGTCTGAAGCAGCAATGCAAGACAGCAGCATCAAGCGTCAATTGACTCACCTGGTTAAAGTTATTCCTGGTGATGGCAACGATATCAACGAACAGGCATTTAAAGCGAAACATGCTGCTATGCCGTTGTTGAAGAAAATACAAAAAGCCCTACGAGCTAACCCGGTTGTTCCTCACATTTCATTTGAAAACATCGTGAATGTTTTGACTGAGAAAGGTGAATTAACTGCCGAAGAAGCGCGTCTGGCACTGGATTATAATGAGAAACGTAAGTTGGCAGTTCGAGTCGACGAGTACGACTTTGATTTAAACTTGATTGACGAATCTCAAGCGACAGAAGAGCAACAAGCTTCTGCAGCATAATTCGAAGAAACGAGTAGTAAGCGGGCTTTGCCCGCTTTTTTTATGTCTGCGATTTTATTTCTGACGCACAAACCTCTAATTTTCAAGCACCTTTTGAAATCACTCCTATACTTACGCTTTCAAAGTAAAAAGGGTACAGGACATGTTACTTAAACTAGGATCTAAAGGTCAGGATGTAAAAGAGCTCCAATCAGCACTCGGATTAAAGCCCAGCGGTGTATTCGATCAGGAAACAAAAGAAGCGGTCGAAACCTATCAGAGAGAAAACGGCTTGATGGTGGACGGCATTGTCGGCAGTCAAACCTTGGGCGCCTTGCGCGCAGCAACGGTCACTACAGATCAATCAGAAAAAGTCTACTCGCCCTATGAAGGTCTGACAGTTAACAAATATTTCTTACCCGATGGCGAATATTTCGACAGCCCCACGAGCAAAGAATACCTGTTTTTACATCATACTTTGGGGTGGAATAACCCTTATAGACAGGTAGATAGCTGGGCAAAAGATAACCGCGGCCCCGTCGCCACCGAATTTTTGTTGGGTGGTCGTTCAATCAAAGATAATGATGATCGTTATGATGGCGAAGTGGTGCAATGCATGCCGGAAGGCGCATGGGCCTATCACTTGGGCGAGAGCGGTTCCGCATACAAACACAAACACTCTCTCGGTATAGAAGTCTGCAACTTTGGCCAATTGAAAGACGGTAAGACCTACACTGGCCGACGCGTTGCAACAGAGGATATCGTAACACTAAGCCAACCCTTCAGAGGTTATACGCAGTTTCATGCTTACACAGATAAGCAAATAGAAACCTTGAGACTCTTTATATTATGGATTGCGGAGCGAGATTCCATCGAAGTTCGAGATGGTTTAGTGGCAGAAATTAAAAAAAGCGGCGTCGCTGCATTTGAGTTTAACGAAGATGCCTTTAGAGGCAGAATCAAAGGCATGTGGACGCACACCAACACTCGTCTGGACAAAATTGATTTGTCACCCCAACCTAATCTGATAGATATGCTGCTGTCTTTATAAAAACGTCATTGATAGAAGTTTTGCACCACGTCCCAGGCAGTTTTTTGCAATTTATTTGCCTGCTTGGGATCCATACCCGCATGATAAGGCAGCCCCTCAGCTGAACGTTGATAAAAGGTACTGAAAAACACACAGGCAGCCAGATAGGTACCAGCTTTACTGGGATGTTTAACGGATTTGAGAAAGGTTGTCTTACCCTGAGGGCCTATCGCTTTGATATCGGGTACAAAGAGGCGTATATCCGGATAGTTATTTTCTGCTGCAGAGAAGGCTAATCCGACAGGCACAACCAGAACATCCAGTTGATTGGCCAGCTCGATGTAAGCTTTGGCCAACGCCTCTCCCATTTCGGGTTGGTTTTCGTACCCCCAGGTCATAAACAAGGCTGCTTTGGCACCACTTTCTCGTATATCATTAGTCAGCCTTTTTGCATTGCTGGCAAAAGCAGCAGCATGCTGATTGATAGGTTCCTGACTGTGTCCCTGAACAACCACCATGTCCCAGACGCGATTTTGAGGTTTCAATAAATGGCTGATTTGCTGCTCATATAATCCCCCACCTGACAAAGTGCTTAAGCGAAAGCGGGTCTTACCCTTTTCCCGCAGACCAGCCGCCTTTACCAATGAGTTAAGGTGATTCTGAACACCGTTGTTGTAATAACTGAAACTGTTGCCAACAAATAAGACCCGATGCACAGGCTTGTCCAATTTAACCTCAGGTTTTGGCAACTCAGCACACACTTTTGTGCTGACCAACAGAAACAAGATCATGTATAACAATCTGTTTTTTCTGACTCTTTGATTCATAACTCCGCCTCTATAACGTGCTGATTTATAACAAAATCGCCGGCGCCCACCAGATTGACACTACGGTGAGTAAAAATAAGCCGGTAAAGTTGAGCAAAACACCTGCTTTCACCATTTGGGGAATAGCAATTTTTCCGGACGCAAATACGATAGCATTAGGCGGCGTCGCCACAGGTAACATAAACGCGCAACTTGCAGCCAAGGTGATAGGTACGCACAACATCAGGGGCGTCACATCAAGTTGCAAGGCAATAGCTGCCACAACAGGCAAAAAGGTCGCTGTGGTGGCCAGATTGCTGGTCAATTCAGTTAAAAATATTACCAGGCCAGTGGCTGCAATAATTAGCGCGAAAAGTCCGAAGCTGCCAAGGGGCACAAGGCTCTCACCCAAATATTTTGCTAAACCGGTTGAAGCCACAGCTGATGCCAGACTTAACCCGCCCCCGAACAGGATCAGCACTCCCCAGGGCAATGAAGAGGTATCCTGCCAGGTCATCAGTTTAGCTTGTTCTTTCGAGCCACTGGGTAACAGGAACAGCAACAACGCACCAAACATGACGATACCCGGATCACTCAGGAAATCGATTTGTAACCAGGCAGATAAAGGTCGCCGCAACATCCAGAACAGGATCACTAACGCAAAGATGATGGCCACGCGTTTTTCTGGCTTGGTTATTTTTCCCAAATCAGATTTCAGACTTTCGATATGTTGCTGGACTTTATCACTGGCTGGAATATCGACTTTGAAGGAAATATGCGTCAGTACATACCAGGCCACAGGCAACATTATGACAGTGACCGGAACCCCAACCATCATCCAACTGGCAAAGGTAATCTCAATGCCATAATTCTCGCTGATAAAAGCCGCCAATAAAGCGTTTGGAGGGGTGCCCACCAGCGTCGCCAATCCACCGATTGTTGCCGCAAACGCCAGTCCTAGCAAAATGGCAATCTGGAAGTCTTTCTTTCTCTGTAAAGACAACTCCTCAATCTGATCCGTGACTACAGTGGCCACTGACAAGGCTATTGGCATTAACATCATGGTAGTGGACGTATTGGTCATCCACATTGAAAGCAAAGCAGCAACGATCATGAAACCGGCAATCAGACGTTTACCGTCTGTTCCCGTGTAGCTGAGGATAGCCATCGCGACTCGTTTATGCAGTTGCCAACGTTCCACGGCAAGGGCCAGAATAAAGGCCCCGAGAAACAGGTAAAGTATGGGATTGGCGTAAGATGAAGTGGCTTGCTTGAGGCTTGCAATCCCAAGCACAGGAAAGCTGATGATTGGTAAAAATGCTGTCGCCGGCACTGGAATCGCTTCTGTAGACCACCAGATCGCCATCCACAAGCCCACGGCGGCAGTTCTCCATGCCTCAATCGGCATGCCGCTCTGCCAACTTTCTACCAACAACATCAAGACAAACAGACTGGGGCCAGCTACCAAACCAATGTCTTGATAACGGGCTCTTTGATAGGTGGCTTGTGACTCATCTTGTTGCATGAAAACGACTCATTATGAATGTCAAATCACCACCATAGCTCAACTACCCTGCCGATGTCAGTTTAAAACGATGCTCTCACATCCACATAGTAACTCCGGCCATAGTCGCTGTGGGCATCAGCAAAGTAACCAAAAAAGCGGTCAGCCAGTGGCGCACGTCTATCCGTCAAATTTCGAACACCAAACCTGACTCGCGTTTCACTTTCACCCCAATCAAAACGGTAATCAAAGGTGGCGTTAAAACGTGTCATTGCCGGAATTCTATACAAGGAACCATCATCTAAGGTGAGTGAACTCTGATAAAAACTACCCACTCTGAATCCACTGATTGAAGCCCCGAATGCATCTTTGCTCCAGCTCAGTCTTGCTGAGTGGCGTTCTTTTTGATTGCCATCGCGACCAATCAGACCAGCGAATCCATCTACCGGAAAACTGGCAGGGATCAGACCTGCTTCAACACCTTCCACCAGTAAAGCGGCCTGCCCACCGGCATCCTGGTCAAATGTGTCTAAAAAGGCACCGTTATAACTAGCTGAAAAGCTTCCCAGACTGTTGTCCCAGTCATAATAGACACCAAGGTCATGACCTTCTACCGTGCGGGTATCCAGATTGGCATAAACATCATTAACGAATGCGATATCTCCCGCCGGACATATCCCCGCAGCCAGATAAAATACGGATTCGTCCTCCCCTGGGTCCTCCCGATTCACAGCAGGGTTAAATGTTGCCCCACCACAGCTACCAGTTCCAGCTTGCAAACGAAGCAACAAATCCAGCAAAGTATGGTTTTCTTCGCCGAACAGACCAATAGTGTTGTCTTTTTCGATGGACCAGAAATCCAGGGTCAGAGTAAAGTCATCAAAAGGTGTGATGACAATACCTATTGAAGTATTGGTGGACTCTTCTGGTTCAAGATTCTGACTTCCCTGTGCGATTCGCTGAATGGAATTTCGGCAGTCCAGGGTGTCCTGATCTGGGTCCCCGCCATTTTCGGCCGCATACAAACAGGCGTAGTCTGTTCTCGTATTATTCCTGGCCACAATACTTTCATTGATCGTAACCAGATTGGGGGCTCGGAAGGCTTCGGACCATGAACCTCTGAACAGAATTTCTTCTGCTGGTCGCCAGCCGAACGCCACTTTACCCACAGTCGTGTCGCCCACATCGGAGAAATCTTCGTAACGGATCGCCGCCTGTACATTCAGGTTTTCCAAAACAGGGATCTGAAACTCTGCGAACAACGAAGAAACATCTCGCTCGCCTTGACTATCTGGAGAGGGGCTGGAATTCACGACATCTGACACAAAGGGAAAAGTGTCCCCATCAGAATCAGTAAAGATAATGGTCCCATCCAGTCGATCATCCCTATCATCGACAAAGGATTCTTCCCGGAACTCTAGGCCGAGCACGAATCCCACCGGCCCCGCAGGTAACGCATAAATTTCAGGGTGGGAGAATTTCACGTCAAAGGATTTCAGTTCAGTTTCGTTATCACGCCTGACGTCCACCAGCGCCCGTTCGATATTGTTATTCACACCACCACTGAATGGATTGTAAGCCGCAGCAGTGGGATCGTTGAGTGCTTCCTGAGCAAGCGTGTTGGAGACCCGATTACGAGTAATATCTTCTTTTTCCGCCTTTGACCACAATATAGCGGTCTCCCAGTCCCAGTCGCCTACTGTGCCGCGAAATCCTTGTAAAAACCGGAAAGTATCACCGTCGTTATCAACCACACGTGGGAGCTCGGCAAAACGATAATTATCTATGATGAGTTCGAGCCCTTCACAAGGCACGTCGCTGCCGAGCACCTCGTCAGACAACCTGTTAGGTGACCCACAGGGACCGAAAGGGTTGTAGTAATTATCAGCAGCAACCCGCAGCTTGACTGTGCTGAAAGGCGCGGATGGGTGACGATTCAGATTGGTCTCCGATTTGTAATAAGACAGCTCTGTGAAACTTTCCAAGCCGTTATCAAATTCATGGTTGATAAACAGAAACACATTCAGACGTTTCAATTCTGAGCTCAGATCGCGGTTTTCATTGAGGTTGTATCTGTAGGTACCCTGTCCGTCAATCGCGCCGCAGGTACCATAGCCAATATCAAACTCACATCGTGGGTCACCGGCTGGATAGGTTTCAAACTCGCCACTGCTATCAGTCAAATTGCCAGATAACCCTACTCCTGACGCACTGGTGACCAGGTCATACTGGCCGTAGAGAGAATTAGCGCTGTTGTTTCGGAAATCCGTTGTATCTGCATAGGGGGAATTACTGGGTAACCGGTCGCGAAAGTCTGAGTTTGACCAACGTTCATCGTCTTGAGAATTAATACGATCCCTGGCGAAATAGTTGGCAAAGAAATTGACGTTGGTGCGACCCTCATTAAAGTCCTGGCCCCACTCAATGGTCAGCGTTTGTTCATCCCGTGGCACGTTGTCATACTCCGCCCATTTACCACGAATATTAAATCCGACAAAGTCGCTTTTGAGCACATGGTTCACTACCCCTGCTACTGCATCTGCACCGTAAATTGCTGAAGCACCATCGCGAAGGACTTCGACCCGTTCCAGGCCAGATACGGGAATGGTATTGGAGTTCACTGTATTGACAGGTACAAAACTGCCACCTACTTCTTCCGTTTGGTAAGAGGCCGCATTCACTAATCGTCGTCCATTGAGCAGTACCAGGGTATTCCCTGTCCCAAGGTTGCGTAAATTGAACGCCCCCACATCCCCTCTAGCTGCATTTACACCGCCACTGATATTCTCTGCTTCGCTAAAGAAATTCTGACCGTTTTCCGGAATTAGCGACATCAAGTCATCTCCGGAATCAATCCCGAGCCGGGCAATATCATCTGCATCAAGTACAGAGATGGCCAGCGCTTCTGCCACCTGCCCACCTTTAATATGACTGCCCACCACTTCAACGCGCTCGACTTCATCACTTTCTTGTTCCTGAGCAAGTGTATTACCGCTCAAAAGTGCAGAAAGCAATATAGTAAGCGATGACTTGGAATATAGTTTGCCTTGAGGCGAAAAAGGACCTTGTTGCTTTATAATATTCATAGCGTGCTCCAGATTTATATTTTTTTATTTACTGGTTACTGCAACGACCAAACAGATTGTTTACCCAATTTTTGAGATTTAAAGTAAGCTTAGAAAACTGTTTATTAATTAAGCAAAACACATAAGTCAGGTTTTCGCCAACATTAGGAAATTTAATTGCATTTCAAGATGTTTTTAGGAATGAAAACTTCCCGCTATGGTTCAGGAGTTCAGATGATTACTCACTTAACAAGACTCAGACATTGGTCTTTTTTGATAATAGTTACTCTAATTCTCTGGTTGTTGAACTACCACATGGCGCTGGCCTCAGATGGCTGTTCCGCACTTGGGATAAAAGTGAATTCGAGATTTGAAGGAGCAAGAGTTGATCACTGTATCATAACCCAATCTGGATCAGTCAAAATTACTATTGAGCCTGAAAATGAGCCTATCAACGACAGCCCTTGGTATGCTTTTTCTTTGCGCACAGAGACGCCACAAACAGTACCGGTTGCTATTCATTACCACGGTGGAAAACAACGCTACTTGCCTAAGATCCGTGTTGCTGAAAAAAGCTGGCAGGCACTTACACATCAAGTTGACGACAATGTGCTGCATTTTTCCGTGAAGGCCACTGCTCAGCCCAAATATATTGCTGGGCAGGAGCTGATACTGTTCGAAGACTATGTTCACTGGAACAAAACAATTAGCGATGCATCTTCCCTGGCGCTTTCTCTCCTTGGCAAATCAGTGCAAGGCCGTCCCATCCAAAAATTGGTGCATCGCACAGACGGAAACGAATGGATAATCATCATAGGCAGGCAGCATCCCCCTGAGGTAACGGGCGCAATGGCCTTGTTTCCTTTTGTTCAGACACTAATGGCCGATACCGAGCAAGCCAATGCTTTTCGGAACAGGTTTAATATCCTGGTGGTTCCTATGCTAAACCCTGACGGAGTGCACCTGGGAAATTGGCGTCACAATGCCAATGGGTTTGATTTAAATAGAGACTGGGGCAAGTTTGTCCAGCCCGAGACTCGCCTGATTGGCGACTTTCTGAACAATATAGTTAAGGAGGGAGGGAGAATCGTTTATGGTTTGGATTTTCATTCTACCCGACGTGATGTGTTTTATACTATGCCGGAAGATTATCCCATTAAACCTGCAGGACTAACGCAAAGTTGGTTGGATTCGTTGCAAAACCTAACGGCTGATTTTGACGTTGTGCAACAACCTGGCACATCACCGGGTCGGGGTGTATTTAAACAATTTATCGCTGATACCTACCAGGTCCACGCCATCACCTATGAAATGGGTGATGACACCGATCGGGCACTGATCAATGACATTGCCATCGCTGCTGCCGAGACCTTTATGCCCGCTATGGTCAATGTGCCGCAACATGCGTTTAATTCTGTTCCCCAGTGAATGCTGTGCATTTAAATGAAATGAAAAAGCATTTTCATCTTTCTTGTTTTTTACTTTACTGATCGGTAGGGATTCTGCGACAGTATTCAAATAACATCTTATCTTTTTGGTTTCCTAAAGGAACGTGCAATGACAGACAATACTTATACCCCACCCAAAATATGGACATGGGACAGTGAAAGCGGTGGCAGATTTGCCAGTATCAACAGACCCATCGCAGGCGCAACTCATGAGAAAGATCTGCCTGTTGGTAAACATCCGTTGCAACTATACTCCCTGGCTACACCAAATGGGGTGAAAGTAACTTTAATGTTGGAAGAGCTGCTGGCCGCCGGTCACACAGGAGCAGAATACGACGCGTATTTGATCGATATTATGGAAGGTGATCAATTCGGCTCCGGTTTCGTGGCTGCTAACCCGAACTCGAAAATTCCTGCTTTGGTTGACCATAGCACTGATAAGCCTACACGAGTGTTCGAATCAGGATCCATTTTGTTCTACCTGGCTGAAAAGTTTAACGCCTTTCTACCGACAGATACGGTTCAGCGCACCGAGTGCATGTCCTGGTTGTTCTGGCAAATGGGCAGCACGCCTATGTTGGGTGGTGGATTTGGTCACTTTTATGCCTATGCGCCTGAAAAATATGAATACCCTATTAATCGCTATGCGATGGAAGTCAAAAGACAACTTGATGTGTTAGACCGTCAGCTTGCGGATAACCAGTACATCAGCGGAGATCAATACACTATTGCCGATATGGCAATCTGGCCATGGTACGGAGCTCTGGTTAAGAACCGCGTTTACGAAGCAGCAGAATTTTTGCAGACCCATGAATATAAAAATGTGATGCGTTGGACCGAAGAACTTGGTGCAAGAGAGCCTGTAAAACGTGGTGTAATGGTGAACCGTGCCTGGGGAGAGCCAAGTGGGCAACTACGAGAAAGACACTCTGCGACCGATTTCGAGACCAGAACTCAGGATAAGTTAGAGCCAGAAGAGGCTTCCTGAACACTACTCCAGTCCAGAACATTATCCGCTTAACAAGCGTTCAAGAATGGTCACTCGCACGTCGAGTGGCCTGTTTTAAAAATCGCTTTTCGCAATAGAGAAAGCCAAAGACTCGAACAAATCCTTCTCATTACTGTTATTGTGGGCTTATCTTCAGACTATAGGCCAATCATTTGTCAGATCCATTCAGGTTCGACCAAGCCAAATTGAAGGATAAAAGTGACCTACAGGGTATTAACTATCTCGTCACCGATGCCATTGTCAATATTACGAAAATAGTAGAATCCTTACATCATCGCATCAATCGTGTTTCCGGCGTTTTCGGACACCCCTCACAAGAGCACACTTCAGGCATACCTGGCAAGGTGTACAAGGGTGTAAGAGGGTTGGCTAAACTATTCGGCTCTGCTATTGATACACCGCTTGCCGCGTTAAACAAAGTCATTAAAAACGAACCCAATGGGCCTTCCATCAGAGCATTGCGAGCTGCACTGAATGGAATTTTAGGTGATTATTTAGAAAGTCGGCAAAACCCTTTGGCAATTCACATGCATTTTAATTTTGCAGGTCAGCCTTTATCTGAAGAAGGGATCAAAAAGACAATTGACCAGGCTATTCGTGAAACCGATGGTAAAGTGCTATTGATGGTCCATGGACTATGCATGAACGATTTGCAATGGTCCAGAGATGGCCATAATCATGGTGAGCATTTAGCCGAAGTGCTGGGAATGACACCACTCTATTTGACCTACAATTCAGGTCAGCACATCTCCCAAAATGGTCAACAATTGTCTGAAGCTTTAGATCTCCTTGTTAAACATGCCAGCTCTCCTTTATCAATTCATATTGTCGCTCACAGTATGGGTGGACTTGTCACCAGAAGTGCGATTCATGCGACGCAGAAGGCAGAGCACAATTGGACTAACAGTGTTAAGAAAATTGTATTTCTGGGCACTCCTCATCATGGTGCCCCATTGGAGAAAACAGGAAACTGGTTGAATATTGTGTTGGGAAAACATCCATATACTGCGCCATTCTCCAGACTAATCCAGCTACGCAGCAATGGAATAACAGATTTGCGTCATGGCAATATCACTGATAAAGATGAACAACCAAGAAACCCGTTTGACTTCGTTCGGGACAATCGCCAGGTGATCCCCCTGCCAAAAGGACCGGAATGTTACGCAATTGCTGGCTGTGCGGGAACGTCGCCGTCGCTGCATAACATTGAACTCATTGGTGACGGTCTGGTTACTGTGGATAGTGCGCTGGGACGACACGAAAACCGTGAGCATACATTGCGTTTTGACCCCCAGCATCAAGCGGTACTAAAAAATATCAATCATATGCAACTGCTTTCCAGCAAAGAAGTATATCGCGTTATAAGAGACTGGTTAACCTGAACGAAAGTGTAAATTTTACTGCTATACGAACCTGCTATCTTCGCTCAATAAAGCTATTGAGCTAAAACGACTTAATTGTGACATTTCAAACCAGTTTATTGACGGAAGGTGTTTCGCCGCGCTGCTAAGGATAACATCAGCACTAGCATACAAAGAGCAAACGATACATAACACAAAGGTAAACCGCCCGTTCCTTTTGGGCAAATATCGCTGTAGTACAACTCCATCGCTGCACCTACGGTCGCGATAATAAATACCGGATACCAACCAGCATAGAATAAGCCGATCCGTATCGCAGTATTAAATCTAATCTGGCTGGTGACCATCAGCAAATAACCTAGACACACCACCAGACACACAGGAACGATACTCAGTTTTGGGCAAGCCTCCTGGCCTGATAGATGTTCATATGAAACTGACATTGCGCCAAACAAACCAAGTAATAGTAAGGTCCAGAGTAGCAGATGAAGCACAGCAGGCTTGGCCAAATTCAAAAAGACACCAGCGTATTGAAAAATTCGCCACTTATACGGTCAATTCTGCCATCTATGTATTCGACTTTTATTTCTGTTGCCATAGCAGCCTGAAGGCCAAATATTTGAATATGAGATTGGTCAGAACTCAAGCCTTCTCCTGACACGAAATCCCGTCTGAGTACCTTGCCATTATCCAGTGTTACGGAAATTTTCGCTGCAATTGAAGCTATAGTATCCGGTAATTTCACCTTGAGGTAATGACTGTCTCCTCCTCGGTTAATAAACGCTTTGGATTTGCCTGCAATGTTGATATGCACAAAATCAGGATAACCATCGTTATTAAAATCTGCAGTGATGGGAGAGATACTGTAACCGGTATTTCTGACGTTGCTTTGCGCACCTGTTTCAGCAAATTCACCTTTTTCTGTCTGCAGCAGGAATCGGCCAGGCAATCTCAGAAAAGCAAATTTGTGGAATGGAAAGCCAATGTAATTTTCTGAAACAACCAGGTCATCTCTGCCATCCAGATTAAAATCTTCAAAAATAGCGCCCCAGGAAAACTCGTAGTCAGCCAGTTTGACCCGCTCCGCCACATCTTCAAATTGGAAGCTACCTTTGTTCTCAAACATGATCCATTTAGGGTTATAAATTTGGTCCTCCCGTAAATCACCTTTGGCCAGAAATGGCGGAGCGGTTGTCCCTACATTACTGAAAAAGAAATCAGCCAACCCGTCATTGCCATAATCTGTAACCGCAATACCCATTGGATACGAATACTCTTTGCTGTTTGGATTGGCTATATCAGAAAATTGATTGTTGCCCAGATTTTTCCAGGTTTTCACATGGCCTGTGTCATGTGCCACTACCAGATCTTCAAGATTATCATTGTCGATATCGACGAAAATACCCATAAAGGTATTGTGTTTGTAAGCCAACCCAGACGCGTGTGTTATATCTTTGAAACTATTATCTCCATTATTCAATAACATGGCGCTGGTGCCGCCATACCCTTCTTTATTGAAAATATTCTGTCCTTCAACCAGCTCCTTTTTAATATACCCTGATACGTACATATCAAAATGACCGTCTCTGTTGATATCACTGATAGCCACAGATAACGGGGAGGTATCTTTTCTTAGTGGTGCATCCAGTTTTTGTTCAGTGAATTTCCCGCCTTGATTCAGATAGAGCCAAATTCCATTGGTACGTGACACTATGAGGTCGGAAAATCCGTTGTTATCAACATCAATTACTGAAGAACCAAAGGTCGCTTCAGACAAGACCTCTTTCCCAATGACTCCCCGTTCCAATTTAATAAACGTCCCATCCGAAAACCGAAACACTTCATCATGTTGGCCAGGCCCACCGCCGATAAACAACTCCTCAGTGCCGTCATTATCGATATCGATAATTGCACTCGCGGTAAATGGTAAGGATAGGCTTTCGTCAAGGCGCTGCTCGAAGTCCAGATAAAATGTATCGAATTCAGGCACAGAAATATTGTCTGTCGATACTTCGTAATCGATGTTCTTATCCAGCATAAATCGCACCAGGATCGCGACAATTAACAGCCCGACTAGTGCGACAGGAATTATTAGAAGTTTTTTCATGTATTTTCCAAATCAAGGGGATAATCGCGCGCTATATTCCGCGCTTGTATTACGGACATAATAAAAAACAGACCAAAGCCAACATTTAAGGCGATGGGCATCAGGTACTTCCCAATATCAGGGGTGACGACATAGATTACAAAAGACATCAGCAACAAAAAGATTGGACTGAAAATCGCCTGCCATCGCTCATAAAGAGAGTTTCCGGTCATTACCATATAAATGAAAATACCCGATAAAATCACAGTGGTAATACGGATTACAGTTAGCAGATTTTCATAACGCAATTGGTATAACAGCACTAGGTCATCCAGCTTCAACCCTGTATCCTGCAGGTGGGTGATAGCGCCAATGCTGGCCCGCGACGCAATCCACTGCCCTCCAATCACAAATCCATATGCACCGACCAGGAAAGCAACAAATGCTATGGTTTTATTGGCAGGTTTCAGCATCAGATAAATATGCCAGCACCCCACCAGATAAAGTGGTGCACCCAAGGCACCAAAGAAATGACCGACTGTCTGCTGTTGGTCAGAGTTTGCCAACATGAATTCGTAACTGGTTTCAGAAAATCGCGCCAAGGGATCGAAATGCAGCAAAAATTCACCGATTCCTACCAAAATGGCAGCTAACAAGCCGACTAGTCCAGTAAGCTGAATAGCTCTTAGGTTTTCCATTTACGTTTCTCCGCTGAATCAAGCAGCTGTGCTAAGCGCAACTTCAGCATTATTGTTTCGATGTAAGAAATTTTTTATCTAACCAGTAATCCACGCTCACTATTCGTCCCGCTCCGGTAAAGAACAGGCTAAACAGCATGATGAAATAGGTAGCAGCAAATTCGATTCCGTTGTTGAGCATTACCAGACTGCCACTGGAAGTGAGATAATCGTAATCAGCATTGTCACTGACCACCTCTTTTACATATGCCAACTTGTCTGCAGCCGCCATGACTCGCTCGGTCGCAAAAGGTGCGCCGGGGTCAGCGATGGCCTGCCAGCCGAACTCCCCGTGCACAGTGACGGCAGCAACGAGCATGGTGCCCATTAGAGGAACTGCCATCCAGCGCAACCCAACACCTAACAGTAACGCTATGGCACCAAGTATTTCAGTCCAGGTAGCCAAAAATGCCAAGACAAGCGGAAAAGGTAAACCGAGTCCCCAATCACTGTTGCCAAACCATTCCACTGTGCTGTCAAAATTTTCCCACTTCTTAGTACCAGCCATCCAGAAAACGGGGACTAAATACAAACGTAATAGTAAGGGGGCTAAAAAGTCGACTCGCCTGGTTTCATCGAGGATATTTTTAAGTACTTGTGCAATTCCAAACATGGTTTTCTCCACTCACAGATTTAGTTTTTTCATTAAAAGGGGGGTGGTTGTGGCTTGAACTAAAAGAGTAAAAAGCACAACGCCGAAACCGATGGATTGAATCGTCCACCAGTAGGGTAATTCGGTAGGCAAGGAGAGGACCAATGCAATAGTGACAGCACCTCGTAAGCCTCCCCAAATCATTATTGGAGGGTAGCTCGAAGGCAAAGGTTGGCCCAGCGTCAATTTGTTCAGCCAGACAGAACTGTAAACAGCCACCACTCTGGCAATAAAAGCAGCAAGAATTGCTAAGATCATTGCCAACCACATGGCGCTGAACATGTCGATTGTGATCACTAATCCAAGCAGCACAAATACAAAAACATTTGCCAGTGCACCCAAAGATTGCCAGATATCATGTAAACCATGAGCGATACCTTGAATCAGCGGTTGAGCAAAGAGTCTGAAAACGATGGCAGAACACAATACCGCAACTATTCCTGACACATGCAAACTATGTTCGGCAACATAAAAACCGCCATAGGCCAGTAGCAAAGTCGTCAACGTCAAATTGGCTAGCGAGCACTCAATTAGTGACAACAACTTTGCTGCAACAAAGCCCAGGAGACTTCCGGTTAGAACCCCGCCAATAAACACAATAGCAAAGCGAATGACTCCATCACCAAACGACGCTTCAGTAGTGCCTAGAGCAACAGCAAGCAAGATACTGAACAAGACAATTGCGGTAGCATCGTTAAACAGACTTTCACCTTCAATCAGTACATTGAGGTCTTCAGGTGCTTTAAGTTGTTTAAGTTGGCTGACCACAGCAACAGGATCAGTGGCAGAGATGACAACCCCAGCAATCAAAGCAGCAATAATCGGAAAGCCCACATGATCAATGGCCAGGAACAAAACTGCCGCAGTGACTATGGTGGATATCACCAGCCCTAAGGTTGCCATTGTGATGATATTTGGCAGAAACTGGACTAACTTTTGAGTATTAAGGCTAAATGCAGCTTCAAAAATCAGCACAGGCAACAACACAAACATCATCAGGTCTTGAAAATTACTGGCCCTGATACCTGTATCCCAGCCCAAAGGTTCCACCAGAAAGGATGTGGCAAAGCCCAAAATCACCAGTATCAATGTGTAAGGCAGGGATACAATCCGCACCACAATCAGCGCTATGAAACCGATAGTCGCAAATACAAGTGCCGTACCAATAAGTGAAATCAACATAGTGATCCCTACTCCATGTGCGCTTTTTCACTGCGCTGAATTGGTTTCGGCTGAGGTAAGGGGTACAGAGTTTGCAATGACACGCTACGGCCATTATCAGTCACCACATGTGCGTGATGTCGCTTTAGTTCACGAGGTTCTCGCACTCCACATGAATGTGTGATGGTGCCGACTTCATACACCATATTTTTGATGTACTGCCCAACCCGCACCGATTTCTCTGCCGGGTTAAGACCTTTCTGAAGTTTAGGATCCTGTGTCGTAATTCCGGTTGGACAAGTGTTTTTGTTGCACTGCAGTGCTTGAATGCAACCCAGGGAAAACAAAAAACCACGGGCTGATGTTACAAAGTCTGCACCCATGGCCAGTGCCCAGGCAACACCTGCAGGTGTTACCAGTTTTCCTGAGCACACCACTTTGATACGGTCTCGCAAATTGTGCTCAACCAACTTGTCCACCACAAAAGGTAAACTTTCTCGCAAGGTCAACCCCATATAATCCATTAAGCTTTGCGGCGCAGCACCCGTACCACCATCCGCACTGTCGATGGTGATAAAGTCAGGAGCAAATTCGAGGCCTTTTGCATTGATGGCTTCAAACAGCATTTCAAAAAATTCCTGCTTGCCCACTACAGCCTTAAACCCCACAGGTTTACCTGTCACTTCGCGCACACGCATAATCATGTTAAGCAAGTCGTCAATATTTTTAATATCCAGATGACCGTTCGGGCTTATTGAATCCTGACCAGCCTCAATACCACGAATCTCTGCGATCTCCTCGCTCACCTTAACGCCAGGGAGTATGCCCCCCTTCCCCGGTTTCGCACCTTGACTCATCTTGATTTCAAACATTTTTACCTGTTTGTGCTGAGCAATGGTTTTAAGTTTTTCATCACTGAGGTTTCCCTCTTTGTCACGCACCCCGTATTTGGCTGTGCCGATTTGAAAAACCAGATCAGCGCCACCTTCAAGGTGATAAGGAGACAGGCCTCCTTCGCCGGTATTCATCCATGCTCCAGCGGCTTTAGCGCCAGTAGACAGTGATAGAACTGCCTGTTTCGATAGTGCGCCGTAACTCATTCCTGAAATGTTAAACAGGGAGTTAGTCATGTAAGGAAATTTCGCATAACCATTTCCGATTACCACAATGCTGGGCATGGCAGCGTCTTCGGTTAATGTGGGAAAAGGACAGTTCAAGAAAAGTATTTCTCCCGTTGGGGTCAAGGAACGAGTCGAACCAAATGCAATGGTGGAATCGACATTTTTAGCTGCTCGATAAACCCAGGATCGATCTGCTCGGTTAAAAGGTAGTTCCTCCCTGTCCATAGCAAAAAAATACTGCCGAAAAAATTCGCCCATGTGTTCGAAGAAATATCTGAAACGCCCGAGCACCGGAAAGTTACGCCTGATGGTTTGCTCAGTTTGAGTAACGTCAGAAATGTACAATGCTAAAACGTAAAGTAGCCCCAAACCTATGACTGCAATAAACAACATGGCAGCCCAGGACAGAATCGTAAATACGAAAGTAGAATCCATAATTTTGCCCTCTGCTAGATAGTACAGGTCAGCTGACCCAACTTTTCTGTAAGCTTCTGATTTTCATCATAGTCAATGCTAACCACCACCAGACTGGGTCCTTTGTGACCCAACGCCTTCTTCAGTTCGCTCTTCATACGAGCGCTGTCATTGACCTTATGAATGCTCCAACCGAACGCCAGCGCCAGCGAACTCCAGTCTGGGTTGCCGAAAGAGAGATCTGTGTGTTTGCCAAACTCCGCCCATTGCTTCCATGCAATCAACCCATAGGCATTGTCTTCCCACACCATAATCACTATGTCGCTGTTGAGTCGTTTTGCCGTTTCCATTTCCTGCACATTCATTAAAAACCCAGCATCACCGGCAATACCCACTATGGGTTTATCAGGAAATACCATGTCAGCGGCAATTGCACCGGGCAGAGCAAAGCCCATTGAACAGAATCCATTTGGGATCAAGCAGGTGTTAGGAAGATGGCACTGAAAATGACGGGCAATCCACATTTTGTGCGCGCCCACATCAGATAACAAAACGCTGTCGGCGGGGAGCACTTCTCGCAGATCTGACAGCACTTTTTGCGGTTTCACTTTGCCAGTGGCATTGTCATTTTGCCAGGCATTCAACTCTTCCATCATCTGGATACGAGTCCGTTGTTGTTGCTGAAAATCAAAGTCAAAATCCATCTCGCTAACTTCACGATTCAACTTTTCCAACGAATCTGCAACATCCCCTACCACCTCAATTTCGGGGTGATAGTTTTTGTCAATTTCCGCAGCAATAAAATCCAGATGTACGATGTTTTTTGTCCCTTCCGGATTCCATAAACTGGGATGGTATTCCACCATGTCAAAACCAATAGTGATCACCAAATCCGCAGCATCAATTGCACAAGTCACTATGTCTTTTGTACCCAGGCCAATGGTAAAAAGTGAATAAGGTTCAATAAAGTCCACGCACCCTTTGGCCATAAAGGTATTTAGCACGCCAATTCCTGTCGTCTCGCACAACCTACTTAGCTGTTGGCTTGCACGTTTACGCACACAGCCGTTACCGGCTAATATGATGGGTCGCTTAGACTGCTGAATACGCTTTGCCAAGCGTTGAATATCATCATCATTGGCCACCGAACGACGAAAACGACGAGGTTCCATGGGTTGCTGATCGGTTTCATGTTTTGCCACATCTTCCGGTAACTCGATAAGTACGGCGCCGGGTTTTTCGCTGCGTGCTATCCGTACTGCTTTTCGGGTGATTTCCGGGATAGTATCGGCATTGATGATAGTCGTTGCCCATTTGGTGACGGGCTTGAACATCTCCACTACGTCCATAATTTGGTGTGATTCTTTATGTAATCTCGCGGTAGCGCCCTGCCCCGTTAGCACCAGCATTGGCGCTCTGTCCATATTGGCATCAGCAACCCCGGTAATGAGATTAGTCGCCCCAGGTCCCAGCGTCGCCAGACAGGCTGCGGGGTTACCGGTTAATCGGCCGTAAATCTCTGCCATAAAGGCCGCGCCTTGTTCATGGCGCGTAAGAATAAATCGGATCTTCTCCGATTTTTCCAACGACATCATAAAGTCTGCGTTTTCTTCTCCAGGTACGCCGAATATCAGCTCAATGCCTTCTGTTTCCAGACACTTAACCAGTAGGTCGGATGCTTTCATAATTTGGTCCTCAGTGAGAGTTGACGATTTTGAGCTTGTCGACTTGCATGTGATGAATGCTATTAGGCATTCCTCCTGAACCTAGTCCAGAATGTTTCAAACCTGCGAACGTCATGGCATCGTGGCGAAAGGCAGTATGCTCATTCACCATCAGACAACCTGTCTGCAATTTCGAATAAAGGGTTTGAATTGTGTGATTTGAATCACTAAAAACGGCACTGTGAAAACTGACGTTTTCGCGGTTGATTTGTTGGATCTGAGATTCCAGATCAGAATACGGCATCAGACTGCAGACCGGCCCGAAAACTTCCAAGCTGTTAATCATTGCTTGAGCTGGCGCATGACTTATTACAGTTGGTGCGTAGAATTGCCCTGTTACCGGCTTACCACCTGTACAGACGACGCCCCCAAGAAGCTGAGCCTGTTCGACCCAGTCATGTACTCTGTTTACTTCGGTCATTCTGATCAATGGCCCAACATCGGTGGAATCCAGACATGCATCGCCAACCTTTAGCTGGTTAACTGCCCGACAGAATAGCGCTTCAAACTGGTCAAATATTTTTTCAGATACATAAATACGTTGAGTGGATACGCAAACCTGCCCTGCATGGTAGTAAGCCCCTTTAACCAAACTAGCGACTGCCAAATCCAGATCTGCGGTGTGATCCACAAATGCCGGTGCGACACCACCATGTTCGAGTGCGCAACGAGTGCCGGGTGGTAGCTTTGAACGCAAATACCAGCCTACTTTTGCACTCCCGATAAAACTGAAAAAGGCAAATCTGGGGTCGGTGACTATCGCTTCCGCTGCAGCATTATCAGTGGTGATAACATAGTTCATCCAGCCTTTGGGCATGCCTGCCTCTGCAAACATGTTAATCAGCCTGATGCAGCTTAGCGGTGTATCCCCAGCAGGTTTTATCAGGCATGGGCATCCCGCAGCAAAGGCAGATACCAGTTGGTGAGTAACCAGATTTAGCGGGTGATTAAACGCACTGACTGCGATCACAGGTCCGATTGGCTGGTGAGTGACTGTCATCTCGAAATGGGAAGTTGAAGGAAAAGTATTTAGTGGCGATGTTTGAGTTCCTGCCGACAGCAAGTGGCTAACGGCCAATTTAATGCCAAAAGCTGCTCGTTGGGCTTCTACCAATGCATCGCGAAAGGGTTTGCCCCCCTCTTGGGATATCAATTTAGCCAGATATGCTTTTTGCTCAATCATTTGTTGATAAACATGCTCGAGAATAGCAATTCTGTCTGAAGTATTTAGCGGCACATCCGGCGATACAAAAGTCTGAGCGCAGGTCTGTATTTTATTTTCAATTTGTTCTGCTGAATCGCATTCCACAGAATCGATGACTTCTCCGTTACTTGGATTTATCACCTCTAGCAGGCCATTATGTGACATGGTTTTACCAATCAAATCAGATTACTTGGTAGTCAGATAGCAATCCCCATTCCACACAGTAAAACAAAGTGCTTGGTCCGTATTCAATTGATTTTTGACAATATGCTGTGAATTTATTCGCAATATATTGCGAATAATCCCACATGTTGCAAGTCACCAAATAAGCTTTTGGATGCTATTGAAATGCAGGTAGAAATCAATTTAGCTTGCGGATTATGGGCCAGAAGGTTCGGTCCGGAAGACGATGTCAATTGATGTTCCTCAGACATCTAAACAATGGCCACCTATTGAGCAAAAATCTGGATTGTACATGTCGGTAAAAAATGCTTCGCACAAACCTAACACTGGAAAGAGTGACCCTACAAAGGCGGACTTTATAGAACAGATAAACTTACATCATGCGAGTTTAGTGCGTTACGCGTTTAATTCAACTGGCAACCCGACTCTGGCTGACGATTTGGTCCAGGAAACCTATTTAAAAGCCTGGGTGGCTTTTCATGATGTAAATGACTGGGACCTGTTTAAAGCTTGGATCAATACTATTCTCAGAAGAGAGCGCGCCCGATGGTTCGCACGTAAACAATTCGAGTTGGTTGAATTTGAAGAAGACATCTTCCCAACCAAGGAGGATGATACTGTTGAGCAGGACGAACTGAAAAACCTGTTATTGGCTGAGGTAAATTTGTTACCCAAGTTGTACCGGGATCCCATGTGGCTATTTATTAATGGCACTAAATGTGACGACATTGCGCAGCAGCTTGAATTGAATTTAAATACTGTTTTGACTAGGCTTAGACGGGCCAGAAGTTGTTTGTTGGCGAGGATAAAAGTCTGAGTAAATCAAAAATATTAATTATCGAAGATGATCAAGGTTTGTGGCCACTCTATTCATCGGCCTTGAGCGATTACCATTTAGAAATAGATTATGCTGCAACAGCTAATCAAGCAAATTCAAAATTACTACATGCATCATTTGACCTTGCATTGGTGGATTATCAGCTCCCTGACGGAACCGGAATTTGTATAGTGGAGCGCTTCCACGAAAAAGTGGCGTGCGTGCTTGTCACTGCTATGGGGGATGAAAAGCTAGTCGTAGAAGCCATGCATAAGGGTGCAAAAGACTATGTTGTCAAAGATGCTAGCGGTGCCTTTTTCAAATTACTACCAGGCGTTATAGCTAAGTCAATTGCCCAATCCAAACTGCAACGTGAGCTGAATGATACGCGGGAAAGAATACGTACTGTATTTGACAGCGCATCTGACTTGATGATTGTGACCAGCAAAGACCTGAGTATTTTGGAGCTTAGTAAAAACGCCGCACTAATGTATGCCGCCCATTTCCTGCAACGAGGCTATGCCCTGAACCACTGGGTGGATAAATCAAAGTTGATGGCGCTACTGCTTGGTGAACTGGAAGACGTCTCGTTGGAACTGACAATTGGTGCCCGGCAAATCCCCTTTAAAATTTGTTGCAGACCACTGATTAAAAACGAATACCTGTTTATCTTTCAAAATATCTCAGACGCTCTGGAAATCAAAAGAGCAGAGAAAGTCATCGCCACCATCAGCAAAGAAAAAACCGATCTGATGGTACAAAACAGAGTATTGGCCAGCCGTTCAAACATAGAAACCAGCAGTATCATTGGGTTCACCAAAAGCATGCTGGCGTTAAAGAAAACAATAACAAACGTGGCTGATACTAACGCTAATATTCTGGTGGTCGGTGAAACAGGTACGGGCAAAGAGCTGGTTGCTAATGAAATCCATTGCCAGAGCCAACGCAACCTGAATCCGTTAATAAAACTAAACTGTGCGTCAATCCCAGAAAATTTGGTGGAGAGTGAGCTCTTTGGTCACGTTAAAGGCGCATTCACCGGAGCAATCAGAGATCACAAAGGAAAGTTTCAACAAGCCGACAGTGGTACCTTATTCCTGGATGAGATTGGTGAGTTAAGTTTGTCTGTTCAGGCGAAGTTATTACGCGTGCTGCAAGAAGGCAGTTTTGAAGCGGTTGGTGGCAATAAAAACATCAATGTGGATGTGCGGATAATAGCTGCCACCAATCGAAATCTGGCGAGCATGGTTAAACAAGGGAAGTTCAGAGCTGATTTATTTTATCGGCTTAATGTTATTCCTATTACCGTGCCCCCGCTGCGCAGCCGCTCAGATGATATTGTCTTGCTGGCTAATCATTTTATCGACAGATACTGCAGTTTGTACATGCGGGAGAAACCTGTGTTGCTGGACGAACACCTGAATTTTTTGAGAGAGCATAATTGGCCTGGAAATATCCGTGAGTTACAAAACACCATGGAACGATTTGTCGTATTGGGCCAGTTAGACAGCGAGCAGTACTCTGAATTTGAGAAAAACGCAACGGATAGCGCTACTGAAGAAGGAAGCTCCCAATTGCGCACCCTGGAAAGCGTTGAAAGACAACATTTGCTGCAGGTTTTATCCCATTGTCGTTGGAGAATTTCCGGCGATAATGGCGCAGCGAAAATACTGGGGCTAAACCCCAGCACATTGAGATTTCGAATGAAAAAACTCGGCATCAATAAATCTGGAACCTCAACATGAAAAATACCCGTCTTTTGCCTGGCGTTGTGATTTGCCTGGTAATAGCTTTGCAAAATGCTTCTGCCGCAACCAGCCCAACAAATGTTTACCAAAAAGCCATGGAGTTAAATGATCAACTGATTGCAATTGCAGCCGAGATGGGCATTTCAACCATGAGCTTGGCGCCCATAGAAGTGGAGTCAGTGTCGCCACGGGAAGTGTATTTCCAGGCCGGAACCCTGCATGAAAAAACCGCACGCTTGATGTTTGAATTTACCGGCAAAGAAGGAAATCTGATTGAAATACAAAAATGGGATGCAACACCCAGTGATGTACTGACATTAATGAATCAAGTTGAAAAGCACTTGGGAAAGATATCTTCAAAGCTGAATATTGTACTCCAAAACAAACAGAAAGCGCGCATTCAAAACGCTCAACCAAAAGATGTCTTTCAGTTAATAGTGCAGCTTAATCGCCTGACTAATCAACTGTTGGATTTCAAGTTCAGCCCGGCGCAATCGCACCAGAAGATAACCGAATCTATTGCTTTGGCCAGTGCTGTATTGCAAACCTACCCAGACTCAACCCCGGTATTTTATCCTCGTGAACGAATTGGTGGGAAAACGCCTTCGGATGTTTATCAGAAGCTTGCTGCCATGTATCGGGAACTTTCAGCATTGTTCAGAACATTTGACAAAGACTGTTTGATTCTTGATGAGTCAGAAATCAGCAGGGAAAACGTATTGCCTAGCGACGTTTATGATTTAGCGGTGCTTTTTGTGAGTCAATTCAGTTATTGGCATTCAATGTTACATGACGCTCCTACGCCCAAACAAAGTTATTATCCTGGCAAAGTGCTACCTTCTGATGTGTTCCAACGATTAAGCATCCTTGACCAGCAAATTAGCGAACTGATGCGCGTAAATAAATTTAAAGCAGCTGGCAATTAGTCAATGCGTTCCATAAAAGTTCAGTACATCCTAACCTGTGCAAAAATTACCGGGATTTCCATTGTTGCGCTGATTGTCATGTCTATCAGCACGGCAATACTCTATATTCATTCTTCCAACATACGCACACTTCAACTGCCTTACACACTTGAGTTAAATGCGTTAAGCCATAGCGTGTCAGATAGCCTGGATGCATTGAACAATTTTGTTCTTATTGGCAACCCGGAAAACGAAACCTTACGCCGTGAGATCTGGTCCGAAAAAATTCACCCTTCTTTGCAACTCATTCGTGACAACATTGCCCTTTCCGGCACCGCCAATGAACGAAGAAAGTTGGACGAATTAAGCCAAAAATTAAACGAGCTGAATACCAGTCAGTGGTGGGTAGAAGATGTGTCCAGATATATTGGTAATCAACCCTCCCTTGTGATTTACCAGCGTGATTTGTTACCCGTCTATGGGCAAATTCAATCCGCCCTGATAGGTGTCCAATCTTCTTCGGGAGCTGGCGAACCAACCGATGAGCTAAAGCTGGCGGTTTCCAACACTCATTTGCTGTTAACCGAGACCATTCACCATATTTCCGAAGTGATCTTAACCGGTGAAGAAGGGCATTTAAATCGATTCCGCTTGGGTTCAGAGCAGGTGGCCGGTCAAATTGCCGAGCTTAAAAGAATGCGCAAAAGTGATCCAGATATCTCTCGGCTGATCAATTGGATCGAACTCCGCTACCAACATTACGTCAGACTAGCCAATAATGTCACGGAAACTCGCCAGGCATCGGATTGGAATCAAGCGTTATACATCATCTCGGAAGAAACTGAGATCCTGACCAAACAGGTTAAACAAATTTTACTGGAGATCCAGAGCACTCATATCCGCAATCTGGAAAGCGACGCTGAATGGGCCGAAAGTGCAACATTAGGTTCATTCTATCTTGCTCTTATTCTGCTACTGGTCACCATGACCACTGCCATAGTATTAACAGGTGGCAATGCTCGCCGAATGGTAAGACAAATCGTGCAACTTAAGCACGCAGCCAAAGATCTCGCGCAGGGCAAACAGAAGATGATAGAGATTGTATATGATGACGAGTTGGGTGAATTGGCAAAAGTATTTAATCAGATGCAGAAAATCATTCTGCGTAGGCGCAAAAAATTCATTCGTGAGCGCGAACGCCTTAATGAAGTCATACGTATTGTCACTCATGATATCAAATCACCACTGATCAATATTGGTGGGCATGCAGAAATTATGTATGACAAATTGTCCCAAGCTGCCAAAGACCCTACTGGCCTCGAGGGGAAACTGCCGGACATTGAGGCTTGCTTACACCACGTAAAATTGGCCACTGGCAGAATAGATGAACTGGTCAATGGTATCTTGGAATTCTCCAAGACAGTACACAGTCCAGTCAATCTGGTAAAAACACCATTTAAGAGCATTATTGAGGCACTGCTAGAGTTAAATAGCTCACGCCTCAAAGATGCCCAGGTTTCATTGTCAAACCTTCCTGAAGAAATCATTGGCGACGAATTTGCGACCAAATTTATCGTTAGTACACTTCTGGATAACGCCATAAAATACCAGGAAAATTCTCGCCCCTTAATTCTTGAAATTAGCTACAAGGAAGACGTCAAAGATGAACTGTGCTGTTTATCGATTAAAGACAATGGTCAAGGTATAGAACCATCGAAACAAGGCACTGTGTTTAAGATGTTCGGACAGGGAGATGCGCAACAGGAAGGTTTTGGTATCGGTCTTCCTTGTGCAAGATCAATAGCAGAGCGCCTGAACGGTGATATTTACTTTAAAAACAATAATGACCAAGCAGGTGTCACCTTTTTTGTGGAATGGCAGTATCTTGAAAAAGTGCCCGGCTAAGGTCTGCTGCTCCTTTGTAACCTTATTCAAATCTGCATTTGAACTTAATTGCTTGATTGGTATCAGAAAATGCAGTGTATTCAGACCAACACGGATGGACTATGTTCAAGAATTTATTTGTTATTACCCTAATTTCAATGCTTTCCGGCTGCGCCAGCATGCCACTCCCATCAATGTATAAACTCTATCGTCTTAGTCCAATGGAAGCCGACCCGGCACAAATTAAAATTGCCATCAGGGCGCACCAGGCAATTGGCATTCCCCATGGTGCCGCCCGAATGGAGGTAAAGTACGAAAATCATGATAAGAGTAAAATCATCGAAGATATCTACTTTATTGAGATCACACAAAATGCCGCAGTGCCCGCTGAATTGAAGGACGACAAAGCTGCCGATGAAGCGATTACCATTTTGCAGCTGACTGAGCAGGATGCCGAAAGTATGCGCAAAATTCAGGCACAGGTGAAAGCAGATAAAAAAGCAGGAATTAAAGGCATGGGCAGTTTTGGGCTCGGTTTGCATGGCACCTGTTTACAGGGCACACTGCCTGAAGGCAGTTTGTATGTGGACATATTTATGCAGACAAGCGATGAAGATAGTTACTTCATCTTCACCGAAAACCTGGATATCCGCGAATCACAAAAAGGCTGGGAAGGTGATTTAAGTAAATGGCCTGAATGTGAATAAAAGTGCCTGATTCTCTCATGGCACCATGTTTTCAGGTGCAAATACATAGTCGAGTTTATCTTTGGGCAATAATTGTTTTTCCAGGACCAAATCATAGACACTACAATTTCGCTCAAGCGCCTCTTTGGCCAGCATAGTGCAGGTTTCGTAACCCAGATAAGGGTTCAATGCTGTAACAACACCAATGGAGTTCTTCACGTTTGAGGCGCAAACCTCTTTATTCGCCGTGATCCCTTTGATACAGCTCTGCCCAAGTGTTTCCATGCCACTTTTGAGGATTTCAATTGATTCGAACAGGCTTTCCACCATCACAGGTTCCATGACGTTAAGCTCTAATTGCCCAGCCTCTGCTGCCATGGTGATAGTTAAGTCATTGCCAATCACTTTGTAGGCAATCTGATTCACTACCTCAGGGATAACCGGGTTGACTTTACCTGGCATTATCGAAGAACCCGGTTGCATGGCAGGCAGATTAATTTCGTTTAATCCAGCTCTGGGGCCCGACGAAAGCAAACGCAGGTCATTGCATATCTTGGAGAGCTTCACCGCCAATTGCTTCAGAGCGGACGAATACATCACCAAAGAGCCTGTATCGTGGGTCGCTTCAATCAGATCGTCGGCCAGCACTATGTCCCGTTGGGTGATACGGCAAAGGTGCTGCACAACGCGGTCCCGGTAACGAGCGTCTGCATTCAACCCGGTACCTATGGCTGTACCGCCCATATTAACAGTCAAAAAAGGCACACTGCAGACCTTGAGGCGTTCCACTTCATTGCGCAAGCTGGTGGCAAATGCCCTGAAACTCTGCCCTAGAGTCATTGGCACAGCATCCTGCAACTGGGTTCGTCCCATTTTCAACACATCTGCAAATGCCAGAGCTTTGTCATCCATGATTTTGATAAGCCGATAAATCACTTTCAAAACCTCATCATTGGCTTCCATCAACGCCACTTTAATCGCAGTTGGATAGGCATCATTGGTGGATTGTGAGCAATTAATATGGTTATTGGGGTGGCAATATTGATATTCACCCAGCTGGTATCCCATGATCTCCAGAGCCCGATTTGCGATGACCTCATTGGCATTCATATTGGTAGACGTGCCCGCGCCGCCCTGGATCATGTCCACAATAAAATGGTTGTGCAGCATTCCCATGGTGATCTCATCACAGGCCTGGCAAACGGGCCCGATAAGGGTATCCGGTAAGTTTCCCATGTCGTGATTAGCCAATGCCGCGGCCTTTTTCACTTTAGCCAAGCCACGGATAAAACTAGGGTAAAAGTTAAGTGTGATGCCGCTAATATTGAAATTTTCCAGGGCGCGCAACGTCTGAATTCCATAGTAAGCGGTATTGGGAACCTGTTTTTCACCCAATAAGTCCTTTTCCATGCGTTCACCGCTGGCACGATAAAGCTTTGCTACGTTTTCATAGCGGCTACTGGCGTGATCCATACGGCGGATAATGATTTGCGATATCACAGCGGAGAGTTTAAGCGCCAGGTCACCTCTGCTTTCCAGCAATGCAAGCAAACAAGTTCGGTCAAAGCGATATACCGTGGCATCCGAGTACACTCTGGCCGTGATCTTCTGTTGGTGAACCGGTGCCACCAGAATAGTTTCGCCGATAAATTCATGCCGAGAAAATACCGTTAAGCTTTGTTCTGAACCCTGCTCCGAATCAACCAGCTGGATACTTCCCTTTGCAATCACATACAGCGCATCCGTGTTGTGACTGGCATGAAAAAGGATATCCCCCGCCAATAACTGTATTTCTTCTGCCAACTCTGCAAATAACCTGATGTCGTCGGAGCTAACACCTGTAAACAGTTCTACCTGAGATAAACAGTCAACAATGGATTGCTGATTCATGTGCAAATTTCCCTGCATTGCGCATCAGGCCTGATGCATATTGTTGTGAACGTCAAACAACGAAATATACACTAATGAGTGCCATTCCCAAATGCCCTGTATGACAAAACGGAGATCTTTTTCCAATCAATACTTTGTCCCCGCTTTTCAACCGTCTTTTGCTGTGACATGGAAATAATACCGAACTGGATATTGATGATCAGGTAGTCTGAAAATAGTTATTTAAGGGATATGTTTGCTAGTCTTCCAGACTTCCGCGTCCTGTGGGAGATAAAGACACCTCTGCATCCCAGATCCGGTCCCACAAAGCGCTGGCCTGGCCTAGATCCGGGCGATTTTCGATATGATTAAAGTCAGATACCTGAATACCCGAATCTGTGTGTCTTCCCACTTCAAAGGTGAAAACATAACTGCCTTCGATGCCCATACGTAAATCAGACAATATGATCCGGTCTTCGTCTTGCCTGACCGAGTAAAGACCTTTGGTAAACCATTGCAACCGTTGAACATTCCATTCGTTGCTCACCGTGTTCAATAACTGCGGCGAGGTGGGATAACTATCAACACTCACTTCTGAAGGCGCGTCGAAAACAGAGGTAAAGATTTCGTAGTATTGATCGTTATTAACCACCACCGCTCGCCACAGCAGTGTTGTAAAAGGTGCCGGAGTGCTTTCGTAGAGGTTTTTCTCTATCCCTCTGGCACTGAGCGCCTTATCAATCTTAGCGTCAATATGCCACTTTGCTGCGAGGCTCCAGGCGATATACACAGAGCTTAGGGTCAGCGCCACTGAATTGATACGATGCAAGCGCCCCTGGCTGATCCCCGGAACGCAGAAAGCGAGCAAGCCCACTAACAGAGGTAAAGTGTAGAGTGGGTCGATGATAAACAAACTGGAAAAGCCAAAGGGATACTCTGTTAAAGGCCAGAGTAATTGAGTGCCGTAAACGGTAAAGCTATCCAGCAATGCGTGAGTCGACAAGGTTAAAAACACCAGCCAAAACCAGCCAGTTCTATGAACTTTGGTAGCAGGGTGAAATTTGCAAAGCAGCCAGGCAATAACCGGACTGATAAGCAACTGCATCAAAAACGAATGGCTGAAACTCCTGTGGTAGGTGAAATCCTCAACCGGCCCTCCGAAGGAAATAAACACATCCAGGTCTGGTAAGGTGCCGAATATCGCACCATAAAGTGCTGCTTTTTTGCCAACTTTGTTACCTAGTACCGCATAACCTACTGCACTACCCAACGCTATTTGCGTAACTGAATCCATGTATTACCACTGCCTTATTGGTGAAATCAACGAAATAAGCATCTATCAACATGCCTGTAAATTCAAAACCTTTATTAGTACTACGAGTAACGGCAACTAGGGGTTCAACCCATTCGCGACACGCGTTCAGAGTAAAACCTACGTACCGGTGGAGTTACGGGTAATCACCCTAAATAGCTATTGGCAGCTCTACTTTGGCACAACAACCCGGCCCATCCGGATTGTTGTCCAGATTGAGCCTGCCGCCGTGGGCTTCGACAATTTGTCGACATAACACCAGGCCGATACCCGAGCCCTGTTTTTTGGTGCTGTAAAAGGGCACAAACAAGTTCTCCAGATTGCTTATCCCTACTCCCAGGTCCTTGACTGAAATCGTCAGTTGCGTCTGTTCCAGCGTCCAACTCACTAACACCTCTCCATCAGGGCTAGTATTCTGCATGGCTTCCAGTGCGTTTTTGCACAAGTTAATCAAAACCTGTTCTATCTGCACGGGGTCTACCAGAATGCTAACATCCCCATCTGAGTCTATGCGGATCCTGTCTGCATCCAACAGGTGGCAGGTTTTTTTAATCAGCGGCAACAAATGGGTAGGCTGTTTATCCGGTTCAGGTAATTTGGCCAGTTGTTTGTAACTGTCAATAAATTCACTGAGACCTCGGGTGCGCTCTGAAATCAGCGTCAGTCCGGTAGCGAGATCTTGAAACAATTCTGAATCTGAGTTTTCTTTACTCACCTGTCGTTTCAGCGTCTGGCTGACTGAAGCGATGGGTGACAGGGAATTATTAATCTCATGGCTGATGACTCTAACCAGGCTCTTCCAGGCTTTTCGTTCCTCAGAACGGAGCAAGGTGCGAACATCTGTGATAAACAGCAGCTTATGTTGTTTGCCGGCATCGCGAAAGGCTTCCACGTGCACATTAAAGCGGCCTTGCTGCTGGCCCAACATAAGATCAATAACCTGATGGGTACCCGGGGAAAATGTCTGATGGAAAGACAGCTGACTGAGCAGTCGATCTGACCCTTCATGGTCATCCAGCAGCAACAATCTGTTGGCAGCCGGATTGTAAAAACTGACCTGATTTGTATCATCCAATGCCATAATTGCCACATCGATGTGTTCAATCACGGTATGCAACAGTCGTTGGCTTTCTGCGGATACGCGACGCTGTTCACTGAGTCTTTCTGCCAGGCCGTTAATCGCGTTCACTAGTTCATCAAGTGCACTTTCTTTTTTATCTGAGCGTGCGCGCAGACTGTACTCGCCCTGTGACATGGCACCCAGAATATTGGAGATACTTCGAAATTGATAATCTGACTTGTGCTTAATCTGGTAGTAGCTATACATGATAGCGATACCACCAATAAACCCGGTGAGAAGGATAAGGGCAATATCAATAGACGCATACACCATCACCCAGATAAGCAATATCAGCAAAGGAACAGAGGTAGCCAGACACAGTCGCGTTAACTGCACTTCGAACGGATATCTTTTCTGCATAAGGGATCAGTTGTCTTTAATTTGCCACCACAAACTCTGGTAGCAAAATCAATCTCGGGATTTTTCCAATTTACGATAAAACGTGCTGCGACTCCAGCCGAGAGAATCTGCAGCCTTGGCTGCATCACCCCGAAAGTGGGTCATACGTTGTTTGACAACATCCCGTTCTATCTCATCAAAACTGCGTAAATCCTGACAATTTACCAAAGTGTTTTGTTCAGCAGAAACAGGCCCATGTCCCCCAGGATTAATACCTAAATCCATAGGCTGTATATCGCCGGATTGACACAAGATCTGCGCCCGCTCTATCACGTGTCCTAGTTCACGCACGTTACCTGGCCAGGAGTAGGTTAATAGCACGTCTTGTGCAGCCTGATTTATGCGCTTTGGCTCTGAGCCATATTTCATTGCTGCCTGCCGCAGGAACCCATTGGCCAGGGGGATGATGTCCTCAGATCTTTCGCGCAATGAAGGAATGGCAATTTCTATGGTGTTGATCCTGTATAACAAGTCCTTACGGAAGTGACCTTCTTCCACTGCCTTTGTGAGATTTGAATTGGTGGCCGTTATAAGCCGGATATTTACCGTCTGGGTTTTCTCAGAACCGACTTTTTCAAACTGACTGTCTTCCAAAACACGCAATAATTTAGCCTGTTGCGAGAAAGGAGTGTTGGCAATTTCGTCCAGAAACAGGCTGCCCTCATCCGCCAACTCAAAGCGGCCGATTCGGGTAGATTTGGCATCAGTGAATGCCCCTTTAACGTGGCCAAACATTTCGCTTTCAAACAAAGTCTCGGTTACTGCCCCCATGTTCACCGCAATCTGGGACTGGTGTGCGCGATGTGAGTGTTCATGAAGATAACGGGCAAACATGCTTTTACCTGTGCCGTTCTCCCCGGTAAATAGCACGCTCACATCGCTTTTTGCCACTTGCTTAATGGTCGCCAATACTCTTCCCATGGCAGAAGATTCACAAACCACCTTGCTGCTTCGGGACACTTCCTGGCGCAGCAAGGCGTTTTGCTCATTGAGTTTCTGAGACTGCTTCTGCGCATAAGCCAGTTTTGTCTGGTTCTGGATGATGGCCAGAAGCCGATCATTTTCCCAGGGCTTCTGGACAAAATCATTGGCCCCGTGCTGCATTGCGCTGACCGCGACCTCTATAGTTCCCCAGCCTGTCATCACCACAATAGGGGTAAACTCATCAAAGGAACGGATTTTTCTGATCAATGCCAGCCCCTCTTCCCCTGAGGTAGTGTCATCAGAATAATTGAGGTCCATTAAAATCAAATCAAATTCCGCCTGTCGGGCAAAATCGATACATTTCGCAGGTGAAGTGACAGCCTGAGACTCAAAACCTTCAGATTTCAATAACATGGTCAACGCCGACAATATTCCTTCATCATCATCGACCATGAGAATGCGCTGTTTCATTTTACCTCTTATATCTGGTGATTAATTTTGCCAATGTCTGCACTTGATTTTACTCATAGTGGAGTGCCTGGCTGGGTTCCAATTTCAGCGCTTCTTTAGTAGGAAGCCAGGTAGCAAATATCACCACACTGCCAATTATGCCTACCATAGTCCCGCAAATAAGCAGTAAATCTGAATTGTCCAGCCCCATCACTTTTGACATGGCAAACCCCATGGCACCTCCAAACAATACACCAGGAATGCCACCCATCAATAACAGTTTCGCACCTGAATTGAGTAGCTCCCGTGTTACACGCTCATCCATAGCCCCCAGCGCCCTTTTAATACCTATCTCCTGGGTACGCTGATTAATAGTATTGGACATCACACCATAAATACCACTGCCAGCCAAGACCACTGTGGCAATACCAAACAGCAGAAAAACCGAACTGACAAACCGCAGTGGCGCAATCCCCCGGTGAATCGAAGTCTCATAGGTCTGAATGTAGTAAGCAGGCAATTCCGGGTCGATGGACTTCAGGGTTTCCCGCAAATTTCGCACTAATAACTCCTCGCCTGCGCGCATCTCCATCGCCAAGAACATAAAGGTTCCGGGGTTTTGCGAATAGGGTCTGAACACCACAGGCCGGTTCCCAGAGGGGGTGCTAGCCCGACCATGAATAGTATGCTTAACCACACCAACTATACTCAGCCACTCAATCTGATCGTTGTTTGGTTTCACCACGCGGATTTGTCGCCCAACAGGATCAACACCAGCAAAATGTTTCTCTGCAAAACTATCTGTAACGACCACAGTTTTTTTGCCGAGCCCTTTATCTAAGTTAGAGAAATAGCGGCCTTGCTGCAGTTCCACACCTAGTTTCTGTAACGTGCCCGTTTTAACCTCTACCCAGTTGACTTCCGGGAATCGATTGTTGCCTTCGCCTGCATACTCTTCACCTTCTATAGCAACTCTGGTAGTGCCACTGAATATTCCCGGCAAACTAGAGGCAAGCATGACATTACCAACTTTTGTATCACTCTCCAGGCGGGTTTGCAGCGTCTCAAGCAGTTCAATTCGTTTCTCATCTTCGGCATAACTGGCTTGGGGCAACTGTAATCGAGCCGTCAATATATTCTCGGTTTTTGCCCCATAATCCGCATGATTTGCTTTGTAACTGGATAAAATAATAACAGAGGCGGCGATTAAAATGCCCATGGATAAAAATATCTCGGTGATCACTAATATTTTATTCATACGGCTGGACTTTTTCCCCAGTGCACCTCTCGTGCCGTCGCGCAATACAGCGTTAAAGTCGCCACCTGAATTTTTCCAGGCTGGTACTAGTCCGGTCATAATGATAGTTGTGATGATAAACGTCAGAAACAGACCGATTGTGTAACTGTCTATACCAAACTTAAACCAAAAGGTTGGTTTGCCGCTGTTAAAGTTATCCGTAATGGTTTGGGTAACCGTAAGTCCGTAACTTACCATGAGTAAACCAATTATCCCGCCCACCGTGCAGATAATGATGCTTTCCAACAACATCTGCCCGATAATTCTGTGGCGAGGGGCCCCCAATGCTACGCGAATGGCTGTTTCTTTCCCTCTCTCGATAGCCCGTGAAAGCAGCAGATTTCCAACGTTCACTGCGGCAAGAATCAAGATCAGGATCCCTGCAATGTGCATAGAATATACAACAGCAATACCATCTCCCATTGTCGCACTTGGGATCGATGCGGCATAGGCACTGGCTTCGCTATTGGTTTCCGGATAACGAGTTTCGATTCGCTTCATGATCGCTGCGAGCTGTTGATTCACTTCGTCCACAGAATATCCATCTACCAGATGAGCAAGGCCGTTAGCCTTGCCTACTTTATCCCTCGACTGATTCAGGGCATCTTCACGCAGAGGCAACCAAATCTCCACATTGTTAGGGAAAAAATACCCCTGCGGCATCACGCCGATGATTTTGTGGCTGTTCCCATCTACCCGCAACACCTGCCCCAAAACATTCTCATCAGCATTATATTGCAGCTGCCAAACGTCGTAGCCAATAACTACCACCCGTTCTGAACCTTGTTTATCATCTTTTGGCGCAAACCCCCGACCGAGAATAGGTTTGGTCCGGGTCAGCTCGAAAATATTCGATTCTGCCATGGTGCCTGCGTAACGCCTTGCCCCATCGCGGCCAGCCACGTTGACACTCACATACCGATAAGCGCCAAACTCTTTAAGTCCTTTGACTTGCTCACGGATCTGTTGATAGTCATGCAGATTGAGTTCTTCATTGTTTGGTGCACCGCTAATGGATTTGCTGATTTCCACAAGTGTATCGCCATCCGGAAAGGGCAATGCCTTAAATAACATGGTGTTCATAAAGGAAAACAAATAAACACTCAGGCCGATCCCTGTGGCCATTACCAGGGTGGTGAGCGCGGTAAAACCCGGGCTTTTGGCTAGCAACCTGAATGCATACCCAATGTCATTTTTAATGATCATAACGCTACCTCAATGGACTGGATGGTAGCTTCACCGCTGTTTTGCAACTGGTCGGACACAACCCGGCCATCCAACACTTCAATGTTACGCTGAGCACTCATGGCAGAGCGGGGATCATGGGTCACCATGCAGATAGTCGCCCCTTCGCTGTGCAGTTTATCCAGCAATTGCATTACCGCCTCGGCATTCTTTGAATCCAGATTACCGGTAGGCTCATCGGCCAGCAGAATGGACGGGTTACCGGCAATGGCTCTGGCCACTGCCACGCGCTGTTGCTGACCCCCTGAGAGCTGCGAGGGGAAGTGTTTTGCTCGGTGCTGCATATCCACTTTCTCTAACGCACTTTTCACCATACTTGCCCTGTCTGCCTTACTCAGGTCCGCACGGTAAGTAAGGGGTAACTCGACGTTTTCTTCCACATCGAGATCACTGATCAGGTTAAAGGATTGAAAGATAAACCCGATTTCCTGATTTCTGATCCGCGCCCTTTCGCGCTTTGAAATATCCGAAACGTTTTTGCCAGCCAGAGCGTAGTGACCTTCAGATGAGGTATCCAGTAATCCCAACAAGGACAACAAGGTGGATTTGCCGCAACCGGAAGGACCGGAAATCGAAATATACTCCCCCTTGTGCACCGACAAAGAGATGTCACTCAACGCGTGGGTTTCAATTTCATCGGTATAAAACACTTTCTTGATACCTTTTAAATCAATCAATAATTCACTCATTTTTTTCCCCTTTGCAAACTCTGCCAATGCATGTCGCTTAATTAATTCTGATTTTTTGATAAGCCTCAAACCGCGTAGGGTCCGAGGTCACAATTTTGTCCCCTGCCTGTAAACCTTCTAACACCTGAATCTGACTGACCGAGCCAAAGCCCACTTTGACATTTACCCGCTCTGCAAATTGTTCGTCGTCAGAAAGCGCATAGAACACCTCATCACTTCGGGTCTGCGCAAATAACGGACGGTCCACATACAGGGTGTCAGGTAGTTCAGTGATCTTGATTTCTCCATCCACACTTAAGTCCGGTCGCGCGTCTACGGGGAGCCCGTCAACAAAGGCCACGTCCACCAGCACATTGCCATTAATTACCGAAGGGTCGATTCGGGTGACTGTGCCGAGGGCTTTGTGATTTCGAGTGTCGATCAGGACTTTCTGCCCTACCGCCACTTCGCCTATCTGGATTTCCGGCACCAACAATTCCGCAATCAACGAATCACGACGAGCCAGTTTGGCGATGTTAGCGCCCACTCCGATGCTCTGCCCCGGTTCCAGTGGCATTTCCAGCACAATACTGTCTATGCTTGCCTTAACCTGTAGTTCATCGACCTGCTGTTGAAAGCGGCGCATGATATTTTTTGCCTTGCTGACGCGCGCTTCGTCTGCCGCATTCTGCGCCACCAGGTTTTCCTGCATCTTGTCCAATCGTTCCTGACTGATCAGCCAACGTTGTTCATACTGATTGGTTTCCAGCTTGGTACGCTCATAGCTGAGCTTGGACACCGCCCCCTCTGACTGTTTGAGCAAGTCTGTCTGCATACTGTTCTCAAGCAGACTGCTTTCGTAGTCCAGTTTGGCGTTTAGGGTCTGTGATTTTTGTTCCAGCAGAGCCGATTCCCGGGTCACTTTGGCGGCATTGGCTTCGGCCTCCAACGCCGATAACTCCCAGGTGGCTTCTGCTAACTTCTGCACCAATTGCGGATTACTAAGCTCCACGATAAGGTCTCCCCGCCTGACAGAGTTACCCGGTTTAACAACGCGCCGAACCACTTTAGCTTCGACACTGGCAGACAGCCACTGCACCTGCTCAGGCACCAGCACTCCGGTGCCTCGCACCGAAACGGCAAAATGCCCCTGTTTCACTTCACCCAGTACCAGACTCTCACGGTCAAACACCGCATCCGCCTGGCCAACAAACACCAGATACCGGGCCAGGGACAACAATCCAACAAACACCACAGCCCCCATAAGGAACTGCTTAACCCGTTTAGGTGCTTTACTTTGTTCTATTCTTACGTCCATTCCATCCTCAGACACAATCCAGTCATTGTTCAATTGCCACTCTAGTAAGGGGCAAACATCGCTGGCAAATATTCAATTATGACAAAGGGATATCAGCTTCCGTGCCAACTCTTATCCCATTGTTTTTTATGGATATTTATAAGAGTCGAAATACAAATTCTCAGATCTGAGAATCGGCTTTGAGAAGATTTCTCAGTTTTGAGAATGAGAGAGAACAACCATTTGAACGAGTTCATGGACACCCACTAACTACCTTGTATTCGGCGAGAATAGGGGTCGGAGAATATAGGGATTGGATTCATTTTCAGCCCCTTTCGCGGTTTATTTTAGGGCGGTCACCTGTTTGTACAATTAGAAACAAATGCCTTACTTGAAAATACCTGCAACGGTAACTGGAAGAGGGCAATTACCTGGACCACTCTCCCACTATTTGAACGGCAATAAAAAGGTCAGAGTTATTTCTAATTTTCTATAGTGGGCCACCATAGAATAAGCTCTGCTAGCTTTCCATTTCTATATAAATTTTTGATTCGTTTCGGAAAATAATTTGAGTCAGGACATTCTGTTATAGTAGCAACAGCTAAAAATCATTGCGTACATGAAGAAATATTCCCATCATGATTTTGGGCTAAGAAACTTGTCTTTTAAGTTTACTTCAATTAACGAAAAAGGTTAGCATATTAGTCATTAGTTTTATTGACGATGGATCGTGACATAAAGTGCAAAGATTGCTTCATATTACTCAATCGACCTCTACCTCAATATCCATTGTAAAGACATTCTCCGTCTGATTTTTCTAGGATATATATGAGAATTCTATTCGTATTACTGTTCACGATGATGTCCAGAAATGCTTCCTCCATTGGTTCCGTGGAGTATTTGGAAGTTGATAATAATGTGGTGTTATTTTCAACTTCCGAACCCAAATCTGGTGCGCGCCCAACATGCGTTAATATTGCCAATAGCGGTGACTTATGGGCTATTTCATTGGCTACTGAATCTGGTCGAGCTGTTTATTCTTTAATATTAACGGCTATGGCCAAAGGCAATACCGCAGCACTCAATATCGAAAGTGCTAACAATTGCCAAGATAAAGACGGCATTGAGAGTGCAAGTAAGGTCAGTGTTGGGGCCGTATCTGAGCCAGTCTCAGATAAGGCGCTGTCGCACAGTATTGGCCTATATCGAGCAGATGGTATTTCTCGAATTGGAACAGTTTTAAGTATGGGCATCGAGAGAAACTCTTGGTATTACGTAACAGAAGAAGCGAGCTCAGAAACACTGTTTTTGCAAAACGAAGCAGACTACAGAGCGGTCTATTATTACTTTAAAAGTGATGATTGCACGGGCACGCCATATATATCTACGTATGAAAACATCCCCATATTTAATACAACTTACGATAACGGCAACGCGTATATTAGTGATGGTCCATCTTCTTCTGAATATGCGCGCTCTCGTATGCATGAGGCAAATGGATATTGTCATACCTATTCATCTAACACAGTTTTAAGCCTCTATAAAATCAAGCCTTATGAACATGAAATATGTGGTCAAGGAAAATGTGTAATAAGACAGGATTAGAAATGGATATTACAAAAGCTGAAAATAAAGGTGTTGGCATGAAAAGATTAGTTAGTAGAGTAGGTTTTGGTTTGTTAGCGGTGTCGTATGCGGGTTACCTACATGCAGGCGGCTCGGTTGATTTTTTGGAAGTTGATAGCGATGTAGTATTGTTTTCTACGTCCGAGTCAAAATCAGGCTTACGCCCAGAGTGCGTTGATATTGCAAATAATGAAGACCTTTGGTCAATCTCCTTGGCTACGGACTCAGGTCGAGCAACCTATTCTCTTATTCTTACTGCCATGGCTAAAGGTGAAACTGCAGGATTAAATATTGAAAGTGCCAATGATTGCGCTGATAGAATCGGAATAGAAAGAGCCAGTAAAGTCAATATTACCTCAAACACTTCAACAGTAAACTCCGGAGGAACAACCGGTTCGGCAACGACTGTTGGTATTTATCGTCGAGATGGAACGCGACAAGGGACATTAGTAAATGCTATCGATGAATATAACTGGTTGTATGTGGATGACAGCGATAGCACGAGCGTTAAACGACATACCAATTATCCGCAAAAAAAGTGGGATTTATTGAGGTATTACTATCCGACAACGGATTGTAGCGGCGATCCGATGGATTTCACTGCTATAGAGATTGTTGATGGTCGGCAAGAGCGCAGTGGTTGGGGTGAAGTTGCCTATCATCCTTTTATCCAAGATGGGAAAATGTATACCCGTAATTATGAAGGCGCGGAGCATATCACTATTGGTTCTGAATTGAATTTGGACAACTTTCGAACAGAAGGTACGTGTCGACTCTATACCAATACCAGAAATCCGAAAGGATGGACCTATGCAAAGCCTGTATACGATTCTCTTTGTGGTGATCAGCCTTGTTTTATTAGGGAAGACTAATCTTGCGAGTGATCCTGCCTTAACTCTCGATATAGCCAGCGACTTTCTGGCGGATAAAGCCTTGTGCTTCTTCCGTCAGACATCGACCAGAGAGGTAGTTTTTACCTCTTGCATGATGAAGTAACCAGCCTCGCTGGGTTTGTTCTATTTCAGTCACGTTATCCCAGCTAAGTTCGCTTTCAACGTGAAGTGACTTAGTCTGAACCCCCACTTCATCAATTGTTAAAGTCAGCTCTGTGTTAGCCGCTCTACTTATCATCTGCCGAGCTAACCACCAGGGTTTCCTGAAGCGCACGCTGCATGCTTCCAACGCGCCCAGCGCAACAACAAACCATGCGATGTAAGGTGAAACCTCAGTAAAAAACACAACCAGAATCAGCCCCAACAAGACAAATCCAGCCGATTTTGCATAGGCCTTCATTGAGTTATCTGGAACAACTGACTCATCAAAAGTCTCACTAAAGTGGCTTTTGTCGAGGGTATAAGTTGTCTTATAGGAAAATGGTAGGGACATCAAAATACAGGGTTCATCAAAAAACCCTAGTTTATCTATTATGGTCTCCAGGTAACAGCAAAAAAGACGCGAGTCGCATATACTAGGCAACCGGATCGAGAGTGACGGGCTCATCTCGCCCGGTGCAAAACCTTCTGGCAATTGTGGCTACGCGCTGTCCAAGGTAACGTGCAGTTGCAATGTCAGTCTCATGAACCTTATTTGATGGCGCGTGAGCAACTAGACCCAGGCTGCAACCCAGACGATTTAATCCATTGTCAGAATAACCTGTTGCTCCATCCAACCCGACCCACAACATTCCATGCTGACTAGCCAGGGTCATAAAATACGCCAGCGTTGATGTCTGCTCACCATTCACGGCGCTACCGCAGGTAAAGCCTGCAGCAAGCTTTCCAGACCAGCCTTGCTCGGCCCAGGTTTCACTGCTGGCGTCTGCGAAGGCTTTAAATTGTGCTGAGGCGGATCCCATGTACGTTGGCGAGCCAAATACTATTGCATCTGCATCCTTTAACCTGGCAAAAAGCATATCTTTTTTAAAACGTCCCTTTGTTATCTCCTCACCGCTTATCTGATACTCGAAAATAGTCGTATCCGGCGTTTCCTGAGCGCCTTTAATAACGGACTCAGCTAGTTGGCGGGTGACGCCGCTTTTAGAGAAATAAATAATGGCGATATGTTGCACTCTGTACTCCTAAATTTGCATTGACAGGTAAATTCACTTGGCACCTTAAAACCTTAAGTTAGGTTTAGGTCAAGCCCTTTTTTAAACTGTATAGAAGAACCTGCTGTTTCCGGGCTGACTGACTATACTTTTTGGGTAAAACAGACCACTCATCTGAGGGTTGAAGATGCGCACATTAATAATTCTGTATCTTGCAGCAATGCTTTCGTCCTGTTCTATGTCAGGGAATTCCAATCAAGAGGCAGCCTCCGCAGTCGACGCTGATAAGCGACTCCCGCTGGAGAGCTGTAAATTGGATGAAATTGAAGAGCCGCTGCTTTGTGGGACTTTGGTTGTTTACGAGAATCGTCAAACCATGAAAGGAAGAACAATTCCTATCAAAGTTGTGGTGGTGCCTGCACTCGAAAAAAACTCTACGAATTCCGCCTGGATTGAACATATTGGAGGCCCACGCTATTCCATGATTGCCAATGCAAGATATTTCGCGAAAGGCGGATATCTGGAGTACTTCAGGCTGAAACGGGACGTGGTACTGATTGACCCGAGGGGCTTGCATGAATCCGGCCCATTGTATTGCAAGGCGCTAAACAAACCACGCATTTTAGAACGTTATTACGACCCAGAGGCTGTAAAGTCCTGTCGCGAAGAATTGGCACAAGACGCTGACCTTGAGACCTATTCCACATTAAATGCAATTGCTGATTATGAAGATATCCGCAAGTGGTTAGGCTATTCCCATTGGGATGTTGGTGGCTGGTCATATGGCGCTAGATTTATGTTGACCTATCTGCATACGTACCCCGAAAGTATTCGCAGTGTCATTCTGGCCATGCCATCAATTATGAACTTTCAAAGGCCGTTAGATTACGCCCGCTTCGGACAACAATCATTTGATGGTATCGTTAAAGATTGCCAACAGGACAGTCAATGCCATAGCAGATTCCCAACAGTCAGGGAGGATCTTCACAAGGTACTCACCAAACTGGATAACCAGCCAGTAGAAGTTGAATTCATCAATCCGGATAACGGCAAGATGACTTACAGACTATTAACCCGTGATATCTTTGCGGAATCCATATGGATAATGCTGTTAAATACATCAGAGGCTCGCCAGTTGCCCTTTATTTTAAGTCGCGCAGCTCTAGGCGACTTCTTTCCTTTAATCGATATAGCCGTACCTAAAAAGGCGCAATCAAGTGAACCTGAAGGACATTACTTTTCAGTTGTATGTCCAGAAGAAACGGGACAGCTCGATATAGCAAAAGCCGAGGTAGCGGCCGAGGGAACCTTTATTGGTTCTTATATTGCAAAAGACTATATTGAAGCCTGCCAAGCTTGGGGGGCGAACCTTAATCCACAACATCCTATCGAGGAAAAACGCTTTGCTGTCCCTGCACTTATTTTAACCGGAGAACAAGATCCGGTAACACCTACAGAATATGGAAAAATAAATGCTCAGCATTTTGACAATGCTATCCACATTTCCCTGCCGCACACAGCACATGGCATTTCCGCGCTAGAAAACACTCAGTGCCTGGCTCAATTCTTAAGTGACTTTGTCGAGGCAGCAAATACGGAAAACCTCGACCTATCCTGTGTGAATGGATTTCGTCCACCCGCTTTTCGCTTGGACTGATTTGATTGAATGAAGCTACTCTGTTTGGACTGTCATGAAATTCGGTCCTGAAAGCAAAACTGGAGGCACAAAAAGCGCTCGATAATGCCTGTGAATGAATTCAACAGATAAATCGTGTTTTAGATACTAAAAAGCTCAAAAACTTAACACATGGATATTTTTTTACCCTTAAACAATCGACTAAACACTCCTATTTATAAATATAAACAGACACTCAAATTTTTATTTTATTATAAATAAGAGACTCAACGAATTAATTAAATTACCAATTTCTAAAGTACTTAAATTACGGGGTAGGTCACCCCGTAAAAAAATCAAGCTAATTCAACCCTAAAAACCGGATTCATATTGAGCTGTAGCCGTCACTTCCTGAAAAGTATTTCCGGGAAGTATAAGTATTGCTCGAGCCGTCAGTGATTTATACGCTCTAAGGTTTGCACTGCAAAGCATAGCACCGTTAGAAGCAGAACAACCTTGGATCCAAATAACGTTAAGTATCGTTTGTCCATTCGGCTCGATTGCAAAAGTCACGTTAGTACTGTTACGAAAAGTGTAGTCAAAGCCAAAGCAATTTCCGGCTGCAGGAGGAGAAAATGAACCATTTCCCTGTGTTGATACATCACATGTCATTTCAGATACCGCCATCGCCTTTATTGAAAAGGTTGACGCCAGGATAAGTAATACTATAGTTAAAACTTTCATCAGTGTTCCTTGGATTAGTATGTTTTAAAACAGGTAACATTTCCGCTACCACATTCAATTACTTCTTTTTAAATACTTTATCTCTCAAACATTCAATATCAGCTTAATTCAATATGGTCAAAAAACAATCCTTTACATATAATTTTTTATTCGTGAGTAAATAAACCAATATTTATTATAAATTAAAATTCAATACGCATATCAAAAAGAGCTCCGATTGAACTAGCTCCATAACTCAATTCGGAATTGCATGACCACTGATGAAATTCACGCTAAGATCCCTGCCACTAAATGCATATTGAAGCCCGTAAAGGCTTACTCACAATAATTTTCAAGAAGATCATGCTTAATGGATGTACAAAAGGTTTTAAAAGAGATCAATACGGATGTGCGTGCTCAGATAGGTGAGTTCGAGGGTCGTGTTGCTGATTATATTCCGGCCTTGGCCTGTGCGCCCGAGGATGGTTTTGCCATGGCTGTTTATGACATTAATGGTAATGTGTTCGAAGTGGGTGATATTAGTACGACATATACTATCCAATCTATCTCTAAAATCCTTACATTGACTCTGGCGCTGCAGCGATATGGCGACTCACTATGGGCTCGTGTGGGGAAAGAACCCTCAGGTACAGCGTTTAACTCACTGACCCAGCTTGAGTTCGAAAAAGGAATTCCGCGCAACCCCTTTATAAATGCAGGTGCTTTGGCTACATGTGACGCGCTGTATTCAAGGCTATCAGCGCCTACCTTTCATATGTTGGAAACCTTTCGAAAGCTGTCCGGCAATGGGCGTATCAGTATTAACACTGACGTTGCACGCAGTGAATTTGAACATGGCCACAGAAACGCAGCTATGGCCTATTTGATGAAATCGTTCAGTAACTTCGACAACAATGTAGAAGACGTACTAAAAGCATATTTTTCGTTTTGTGCGATAGAAATGAACACCCGTGAGCTAGCTCGATCATTTGGTTTTCTAGCTAACCGAGGGCGTGATATTCACTCCGGTGACATTATTATCGATGCTAAACAGAATTCACAGCTCAATTCTCTGCTTTTCACAAGTGGTCTGTATGATGCGTCCGGCGACTTCGCCTATCGTGTTGGTATGCCCGGTAAATCGGGTGTCGGTGGCGCTATTGTGGCATTTGTGCCTGACAGGTTCAGCGTTGCTGTCTGGTCTCCTAAACTTAACAAATATGGAAATTCCAGCGCTGGGCTCTATGCACTGGAACAATTCGCGGACCGCCTTTCATTGCAACTCTTTTGATGGTTTAAGGGCAAAGTCATTAGTTTTGATAAAATGCCAATGACTCTGCTTCTAGTCCTCTATTACTTGCAATGACGCTTTGTACTGCCGACTCCATTGACAGTGGTGTTACTCAATGGACAACACCTCTAGTGTCAAATTCGGATCATTCTTGATCTCCTGTGGTGTAAAGCGCACATCTTTGTACTTAGCCTGTTCAACTAATTCCGCCTGATCGAAATAATGAGGTGAATCCGTTGCATTTGCCTGGCTATAAAGAAGAATACTCTTCGCTTTTATTCCCTTTTCATTGAACTCTGTGAGAAATACAAAGCCATCCCCACTATTAATGCCATATCCCTGTTCATTAAGGCCAGTAAAGGAATAAGTAGGGTCACCATTGACTGAAACCGTGCTAAAGCTCCCGGTAACATCACCGAATCCCCCTGCGATGGGAACAGACCTGTCTCCCTTGATGAGGTTTTGTACTTCACCCAGTTCTGCATTTATGTCGACTCCTGCTCGCTCCATAGAGAGTACGGCAAGTGCCAATGCAGATAAATGCAAATCGGTTTCAGGGTCGATCAAAGATGGAAGGCCACTAGGTGTTGCAATTGGATCAAGCGGATTGAAAGGCGTTTGCCAGCAGCTCTGTTCGCATCCTAGTATTGATTTAAGCAACATCAGGTTCATTGCATACTCTCTGAATATACTGGCCCCAATGCTGTTTAATTCTGCTTTCATGTCCCAACTTTGTAGCAGCTGACAAGCTTGACTGAGGTCAACCGTTTGTTCTTCCTCTGTTAGCTGTGGTATCGCAGTGCAGCGCTGGACCAGGTCATTTATTGTGATTTCTGCTAAAAACAACGATTTATCAGCCATTGCTGATTCTAAGTCAGTCAATGTCAATTTTTGACTAGCAGATCGAAAGTCTTCAAGCATTTTTAGACTTAATCGCGTACGTGGTGATTGTTCGTAGCCTATTCCACCATACAGAACTGAATATTCCTCTATGGGTTGTGATAGGTTTGCAAGCCAAGCGGATTCATTGGCATTTTGCACATATTCATCGGATTGACGTTTAGGGATATTTTCGAAAGAAACCACCTCCTGCCAGTCAAAAATAGTGTTAGAACCATCCAGTATTAAATCGAATGTGTCGCTCTGATACAGTTCAGGATTAGCAAAAATTTCCTGCCAGGCAGCCCCGGATAATGCTGGCACTGCAGACATATCGCCGTAAAACGCCTCTCCTTTGTCATCCACCATTATTATGTTTTGCGAACCCGTTCTGAAACCTGATTCGTTCAAAGCAACAGCCTCTTCCACATCTTTGCTTTTGGCTAGTTTCAGCCAATATTCAGCTATATTAGCATCAAGGCTAGGTGCATCTTTCGCTACCACTACCCTGCTCGAGTCATCCAGTCCAACAACTGGACCATAGTGACTGTTGTACAAAACACGGGATACATTTAGTAAGCTACTATCGCTTTGTTTCACCTCTATGCTGTATTCAAAGGGCTGAAGTGAACGGGTTTGGCCATCATATTGATATTGACTCAAGTCTGAGTCTGATGGTGAGATTAAATAGAAAAATGTGCCCGGTAACGATGCTGACCACGTATGTGTCCAGGCAAAAGAGTCATTAAAGCCTAATGCTGGAGAAATAAAGCCAGGTAGAAATCCACCGTAGACGTTTAGCTCATCAGGTATAGTAAGGTGAGCTTCATACCATTGAAATCTTCCACCATGGTCTAGGTGTGTATTTGACAGCAACAGACCTTTGCCCGAGGCCGAGAGTGACTTCCCAATTGCCCAACCATTACTACCTTTCATTTTCTCACGTAACGTACTAGCAAAATTTTCAGCTGAAATTTGCTCGAGATTTTCAAAGCTGGCTGAACCGATTTGCTGAATATTATTGCCAATAAATCCCCAGTAACTAATGGAAATATTCAGTGCATACATATCAATATGAGTGAGATTCTGTTCTAAATCTACACAGCCTTGACGACTTCCGTTGTTGTCTTTCAACCAATGATTAAACCCTTTGGCATACCCTTTCATCATGTCTTGGACGGAAGGTGGGAGGCTTGAAAAATCTGTTTCAGCTCTCACGTAGGTGCCCAAATGAAGGTAGGCAAAATCGGAATTAATATTACTTTCTTCGCTACCCGGCCCCAAATATTTTGCGCGTTGTCCCTTGGCTGTTATTACTCCTTCGAGAACATTACACAACCGGTTCTGTGCCATTACGTACCCTAACCCTTCCCCAAGGTCAGTATAGTTTTTTGCTGAAATGTGAGGCACGCCATAACTGGTCCACTGAATATTAGTGGTACCGGTTAAAATTGGGATATGTTTGTCCGAATTAGAGCCATTGCAGCCTGACAAAATCATACTGAGCAATGCAAAAGGTAAAATACGGCTGAGTTTTGAGGTTCGATATTCCATATGGAGCTCCTTCGAAAAATGAAAGGAGCATATTCAGGCAAGTTGAATTATGTAGCTGTTAGTAAGCGTTTAGTAGTTGTGCATAATTGTAATTTTGTTCGAGAATACTCCACTATGTCGCTGTTCAGACAGCCAACTCTTTCTACCGATAGCTTTGCCGTAAAATTTTCTCAGAAGTTCACTGTAATCTGGAAAAGCCCAGGCAACAGATTGAGAACAGCGACAGTTTTACTTCACTGGGATGAGCAGATCATCTAAGGTGAGTTTGGCCGGGCGATATAAGTTCACCTTTTCATCATCTTTGGGATATCCAAGCGCAAGGCCGCAAACCAACTTGTAGCCGTCAGGAATATTGAAGTGTTTTTCCAGTGGCGAGCGCCACATGCCTAACGCCCCCTGTGGACATGTTCCAAGCCCTTTGTCAGTTGCAGATAACATCAAAGACTGCATCATAATCCCGGCATCCACTAGTGCAGTGAACTTCATTCCGGGATGAATAAAGATAAAAATAGCAACTGGTGCATCGAAGAAGGTGAAATTTCGGGCCATTGCATCATCGCGGGCTTGCTTGTCTCCCCGTTTTATCCCCAGGGTTTCGTATAGTCCTTTTCCGGTCTCCATTCTACGTTGTTGAAAGATACCTGGATATTTCCCCAGAATAGGTTTGAAATCACCATCTGGCATGGCTTTGCTCGTGGCTGCGTTAAACAGCTTTAGCGGTAAGGGTTGGCGTTGAATTTTATTGATTTTGTAATAGCGTGCCAGCAACTCCTGGCCTAGCTGTTTACATGTGTCTCCGGTGGCTACCGCCACTTTATAGGGCTGGGTGTTCGAACTCGAGGGTGATTCAATGGCATCGGTCAATATATCCTTAATGATGTCCTGACTCACAGGTTCATTGGAGAACGCGCGAATACTTCTGCGCGAGTGGAGAGCTGTTGAAAATTCCATGTAGTTCGCATTGTCTGATTATAAAGGCGAAATTTTTTCATACCTTGCAGCAATGGGTCAACGTTAAAAGATGACTTAGGGATTTAATGGGATTTGCCTTTTAAACTTTCTCTTTATATACAACGACCTACTCTGTGAGTTCCCGATCTGCGGAACCTGGCCCTTATTCCTGAATGTCTGTAAAGGTAAAAGATGAAAAAAATACTAGGATTGGTTTTAACGTTTTATTGTATTCAAATTTACGCATCAGATAGCAAAGGTGAGGCGTTAACCTTTGTCAGCGGAAAGATTGAACTTGCAGGCAGCATAGTCTTTCCCGCAGACGGTGACGCACATTCAGCCGTTGTATTTGTGCATGGTTCCGGAAAGCAAAGCAGAAGTATGTATTGGGCAGAGCGCTTCGCGTCAAAAGGGGTTGTTGCGCTGGTGTATGACAAACGAGGGGTTGGCCAGTCTGGCGGAGAGTATGAAAGCAAGCAAAGTGTCAGCGAAAAGAATCTTCGCCTGCTTGCCCAGGATGCAAGTGCAGCCATTACTGTTTTGAAAAAGCACCCGAAAACCAAACATCTGCCTATTGGATTAACAGGGATCAGCCAGGCTGGGTGGATTGTCCCCTTGGCGGCCGAGCAATCTCCGGTAGATTTTATTGTCCTGTGGAGTGGCCCGGTCTGCAAGGTGAGCGAGGAAGATATCTACAGTAAATACACCTCTGATTTAGATCGCAATCAGGCTCCTGGCTATTCAGAAGCGCTTCGTTCGCGGAAAAGCAGATATGTATGGCCCGATTTTCTGGGGAAAGATACAGATCCGAAGGAAAGCCTGAACAAATTGAACATTCCAGGCCTGTGGATATTTGGTGAGAACGACGGCAGCGTGCCTGTTGATCTCTCTATTCGTCGACTCAATCAACTTAAAAAATCCGGTAAAAACTACCAATATGTGCTGTTTTCAGGACTTGGTCACAACAATATGAATGAATCTTTTTCTACTGCAACTGATTGGATAAAACGTTTGCAAAAGTGACCTATTAGTTAAAATCAGAAACAGAAAAGGGCTTTCTGTCTAAAAAACGTGGTGACCTGGTGCACAATCACACTATTTTTACCATCTTGGCGGCGACTGCTATGCTTTTAATGAAAGCTCTTATTGTTGGATCAGGTCATGCCCGCAAAAAAACGAGTAGTCCAATGTCAGCGCGGATTGGACAATCTGAGCGCAGATAGTGCCGAAAATTTGCCAATGGACAATGACAGACGGGTGTTTTTAAATTCAAGCGCCTTGTTGTTATCAGCTCTGGCCCTGTCCGCTTGTGGTGGAGGAGGCAGCGATTCAGCGTCCGTGGTAACACCGCCTCCCCCTGTGATAAATGAAGATGACACGCCCGGTGCATTACGTTCAACAACCCAGGCGCAGAAGATTGTTATCATAGGAGCCGGGATCGCAGGGTTAGTGGCGGCCTACGAACTCAATCGGGCTGGTCATGATATTACTATCCTGGAAGCCAGGGAGCGACTCGGCGGCAGAGTACATACATTAACGAGCCCTTTTACAGATGGACAATTTGCTGAGGCAGGAGCATCCCGCATCCCGTCTGATCATGAATTGACTCTGGCTTACGCCGATCATTTTGACCTTGCCCTGGATCCCTTTTATGCCACCTCAGGCAATTATTCTCTGGTACAAGGTAATCTGCTCAATCAGGTGGCTGCCAGCAATTATATTAATCAGCCTCCCTGGCCCGGCTCAGTCAATCGCAGTGCGTTTAGCAAAATTCGCGGTGGCATGAGCCAACTGCCGCTGGCGTTTGCCCAGAATCTTAACGAATTTATATTTTTTAATGCCATAGTTACGTTAGTTGAGCAGTCGGATGAACAAGTGATAATTAGTACAGAAGACGGACAATTGCACAGCGCTGACAGGCTTTTGTGCACCGTTCCCCTTCCGGTGCTGAACAAAATTCGGTTTGTGCCAACCCTCTCAATGCAGAAAACACAAGCCGCCGGTGGGGCCTACAACTATAGCCCTTCCGCACGGCTGTATAGTCAGTTTGGCCAGCGATTCTGGCAAAATCAGGGCCTGAACGGCTGGGGAGAAACAGACAGGCCAGAGGAGATTTGGCAGCCCAGCTGGGATGATGCTGGCAGCAGAGGAATTCTCATGTCTTACCTGCGTGGTTCAACTGCCGCGCAATTTGATACTTTGACTGCCCAGCAACAACTCGATTCTATTCTTCAGAAATGGGAAATCGCTTTTCCAGGAGCAAACCAGAATCTCACAAACCAGTACATATTTTCCTGGACTCAGGAAGAATTCTCTGGCTCTGCATTTGCCAATCCCACTCAGAGTCAGGAAAGTGCATATGGCGCGCACATAGGATTGGCAGAAGGACGCATCCATTTTGCAGGTGAACATGCTTCGAGCTACCATGCCTGGATACAAGGTGCGTTGGAGTCAGGGATTAGAGCTGCAAGGGAGATTCACACTGCCTGAGCCCGACTAAGATAAATTTTGCCTCCAAGCATTTTCTTGCGCGTTAGCCCATTCACGGGTTTTATTGATATGGTTGTCTACGATAGCGCTTGCGCTGTAATTCTGTCATTCCAGATGATAGCCAGCTCACTTTCAAAAACACGAGAAGATAGACAAATGGATAAAATCAGACTTATCGCTCTTGAGCAAATAGACAAGCGAAAAATCATTGAACTGATGAATAATAAATTGGTGGGTAAACAGCTACCCTTGTTATCAGGTGGCTTCTCAGCAGATGATTGTGACAATTTCCTCAGCGCTAAAAAACATCTTTGGGACACCCACGGTTATGGCCCTTGGGCGTTTTTAATTGAAGAAGAATTTGCGGGTTGGGGTGGTCTTCAGCCCGAAAGTGGAGAAGCCGATTTTGCTCTGGTCCTGCATCCAAACTTCTGGGGTTGGGGTCGGCAAATATTGAATAAAATAAAGGAGCAGGCCTTTGATTTAATGAATCTCGACTCATTTATCATTCTGTTGCCACCGAGTCGACCAAATTCCAGAGCGGTCACTCGCTTTGGTTTTGTCGCTGATGGGGAATTAACGATAAGCGGTGAGACTTTCCTGAGATTTCGCCTATACAATCCCGCAACCTGAAATTAGCATATCGGTGACTGTAGGCGTGATCTTGCCAGTATTCGGAATGTGAAGATATAGACGCTACTCTGAGGAAGTTGATTCACGCATTTCAATCGGGAAAATTTCCTGAGTGCGCCGATCACTTTCAATAAATACCGAATAGATACGACTTGCACTGAAGTGCTCTAGCTGAAGACTTAATAATGTGAAGATAATCTCAAAACTTGTTCTTTTATCATTGGACTATGGACCTCATGACAATCCCAGAAGCATCATTTTAATGCCCTTAATATAGCTATCCTCGTAGTTAGGGTTAGTTGCAAACCTGGAAAGTAAATAATAGTAGTCAGTAAATTCTTCATCTACTTCATAATGAACCATTGTCCATTTCGCAAACTGGTAGCCAGGAATGGATTCCTCTGAAAACACCTTAACCGAGTGATGGCGATGATCCTTTACAATTCGTCCCATAACTTCACTAATAGCCGACACTGGGCCTTCAAGCACCTGGTAAAAATGTTCAGGCAGCGATATCAAAACTCCCTTAATATGATTGGCGCCGTTGATTTGTTTCGCCACTTTTACAATATCATCAATGTCTTCATTTGTTGTCGATGCCTGACGATGGCTGATGTAAATGACTCGCTTCACCGCTGACTAACTCCTTATGAAGAAATAATTTATCAGTAGGTCAGTTTAGAAGTAAACATCGAATTGCACAAAAGTTCGCAGGTAAAAAATAATGCCAAAAAAAAGCCAGCATCAAGCTGGCTACTTCTATTACTATAAATTTGCGTTGAACCAAGTAACGATGCTTGTTGCTAAGGTTTTGTCCTGTTCATAAAGTGGATAACCGTGCGCACCGCCTTTGTAAGAGATAAACTTGGAAGCGGGATTCGTTGCCTGAGCAAAAATGCTCTTAGCGCTTTTGTAGGTATTGCCATCTTCTTCAGCCGCTATTATTAAGGTTGGTGTGTCTTTCAGGTGCACCCCATAACGTTCGATATTTTTTTCACCTTGCGCAGATGAAAATAATGCGAGCGCATCAAATTGATGTGACTCAGAAAGTCTGACCGCAAGGGAGCCACCACAACTGGCACCGATAACTCCAATCTTACTATCGGCACCAGCCTGTTGTTTCAGGTAAGACAGGACTTTGTTTACGTCCGATGACCAATGACTGGACATTTTCTCCCAGGCTTCCCGTTGCTGCTCTTGCGGCAATCCATCCAGTTCGTTGACATTAACGCCCTCGGCAATGCTCTTGCCGAACCCTCTGAAATCCAGGCTGATTGCGTGAATCCCCTGTTTAGCGAGAGACTTGCCAAGCTGGTCATACATTGACCGGTTGTAATTGCATTGATGCAACATCAACATCGCTCTTCCGCTTGATTCTTCTGGTTCAAAATACGCTGTACTCAACGCGAAACCATCTTCAGCCGTTATGGATTTTTCGACTGCGAAACCAGTGATTGGTAGAATGGCCATGACGCTTATCAAAATGCGAACGTGTTTTATCATTAAAAAAATTCCATATTGTTATTCCTGTGCTTGGAATAAGGCTTTATAAATAAGTTCAGACAAAAGGATGAAGCGACTAATTTGTAAGATGAAAATATCAGCGCTTGGTTAAACCAATTCCAAGAAGTTTCCTTTCGATCACCCAAAGCCTGTCCTGCCCCCATACCAAGGTATCGCCATGGCGAAAACAAGGAACGCCCCACAGTCCTAGTCCGTTCAGTTCCCGCATATTTTCAGCCACCATTGTTCGCCAATCGCCGCACTCCAGGAATGGTTTTGATTCAGCCCAATTGAGTCCTGCCTTTTCGGCAATAAGTTTCAGACCCTCTTCTCTATCCGCTCTTATTCCCAGGCTGTTTACGGCACGACCGAATTGGATGAGAAACTCCAGTCCTTTGTTCTGCTGTATTGCGCACTGATAGATGGCATAACATTTCTCCACCGCCTTCCCCAGTGGATCCGCAACAAATCCATAGGGTATACCTTTTACTTTTGCTTCTCGCTTTGTGTCATGAAAAATCGCCATTTTCTTTGTGTCAGGCACTTTCAGTCCACGCATCATCATAGGTAACACTGGTTTGATCAAAATAGGTAGCCGATAGTGTTCACAAAGCACTTTTGCCTGCTCAAGACCAAGATAAGAATAGGGGCTGCGAGCAGAATAATAGACTTCAAGTGGTGTTTCGGTTTCTGATGTGGAAACTCTTGTTTCTAACTGAAGTTGTTGCTTGTTGTATTTAATGTCGTGTTCTGCTGAATCACTAAGTCGCCTTTCGAGATGAGAAAGTCTGTCTATTCCCCAATACCATTCACCTGCATACTGGATTACAGCCGGGAGATAGTGTCCGGCTTTTTTCAGACGTTGCTGATTGCGTTTCAATTTTTCCAGATTTTTGGCTGACGTTGTTGCGGATTCAACCGGCTGACTGGTCCAGAACTCACTGAGCAAAAGAAGTAAGCTCCGCAAAGGATTCTCCTGTGATTCCGCTACCAACAATTTAGCCGTCATCTGGCTAATATATTCTGTACTTAACTGGCCTGAATCTAGAGGAGGTTTGAGTTGGTACAATTCCGCCAATCGCTGAGCATCCAGTAATGCATTATTGCGCCACTTATCCAGATCCGGGAACATATCAGGCTGATATTCTTCAATGGTTATCAACGTTATTTCTAAGTTGAAGCGTTTGATAAACTCTGGCAACACCTGCAATAACACAAAGCTGTAAGGATCATCGGCGGCGATAAACACACCGATTTCACGAGGCTGACCAGTGAATTTGCGGCGCAATTCATACAGTCCTCGTTTTGCATTCAACAATGCATCGCTTGAAATAGCTTTTGCAATATAAGGCATGACAGATTTTTTCACAAACTACTTCCTGCAAATTAAGCGAATTGTTTAGGACAGGCACCAATAACGATTATTGAAATAATTCAGGCATTGAAAATGCCTATTTGACCCGATTTCTTCCTTCTCTTTTGGCCGATAACAATGCTTGGTCAGCACGTTCAATTATCTCGTTGAGTTTCATTTCATCCTGACTTAAAGACGCTACTCCAATGCTGACAGTCACCGACAATTCAGAGCTTTCACTTTTAATTGGCGTGCAAGCAACATTCGCCAGTATCCGCTGTGCAATACAATTGGCCTCTTTAACTTCAGTTTCAGGAAGGATCACAATAAATTCCTCTCCACCGTAGCGACCAGCGGAATCATAAGGTCTAACAGATTGTTTTATACGTTCAGCAACTCCGAAAATGACTTGATCGCCAACAAGATGCCCATGTTCATCATTGATACGCTTAAATTTGTCGATGTCTATCATCATAATACTGAGCCCTAGTGAATGTCTCAGGGCGCGATCAAACTCCGCAGCAGCCACTTCCATAACCTTTCTTCGGACTAATAGTTGAGTGAGAGTATCGATGGTTGCAAGCTTTTCGAGTTCAGCATTTTTTTCGACTAGCAATTCATTGGCGTTTTGCAATGCCCCGCTCCAGTAAACAATTGCCCTGTACGCAAGAAAGATCAGAGCAACCATGACTGCCAATAAGATAAAAAGAGGGTAAGACATGCCGCTAATTGCATTGTTTATATTTAGGAGGCTTCCTTCACCAGGCATTAGCTCTTTTAATGCCTCAAGTTGTCTGATCCCGATAAATCGCGCTGTCATCACGTAACCTATCAAGACCATGACAAAGGAAATAGTGACCAGGGCAAGAACTTTATATGAGTTAGATGCATTAACTGCGGTTTGGAGTTTCAAGCTGTGGCTTAAATTAGCGACCCTTGGCCCTAAAAAATATAACATTGGCAACACTAAAATAGTTGCCTGCAGCCAACCTCCTACCCACCAACCTTGCCATACAGGCAATGCATTATTCAATCCCACCTGATTGGCAAACGCCCAAATAAATGAACCGGTGGAACCCGCAAGAGACGCAACAAGAGAAATAAGCACAAAGCCGATCAGGGAAACAAACAAATTTGACCGGAGATCCATAGGAGTAATTGAAATGGACAAGTAATAAAATGCCAGGCTCAATGGATTGGCAAACGAAAACAACAAAATCCAACTCGTTGGCATTCCACCAAAGTAAGCTACCGTAAAAGTAGAGAAATATGCCGGAATAGCCGCCCAAAAATACCCGAACCAAAAGACCATTGGAATACAAACCAGCATCGGAATGTACAAGGTAACAAAAATTGAAACGCCCCCAACTGTTATCTCTAACCCAGTAAGTTCAAGAAATCGTGTAATAACACTTGAAGGAATAATAAGCGCACAACATACTAACCACAGAATCACAAAACGCCGTGGTTTGCCCCCTTCCCTGATCATTGAAAATGGTCGAAAAGGAATACTTGCAAATTGATTAGCGTTTTCGACGTTTTTAATTGTTTTTTCCATACAGTAAGGTTTATCGGCCTAATACCATTAACGTTGATTCAACTTAATCAAAATATCAACAAAAAAGGACCATAGAGACGAAATACTCTAAGCGCCACCTATTTGAACAGACTCTCGCTTAAGTTATAGTAATAGCTCTTTGATAGAGTAAAGTCATGGCGATTGTTGACCGGAATTTAGCAGCTAGCTTATGTGGATAAAACTAAAGCAATTTTTTTTGCAGGTCCCCATTGTTATGCGATATGGCATAGTGTTGGCAGCAGGCTTGATATTGCTTAAAACCTTAGAATATCAGTTGTTCTCCTATCGCTTCAGCATGGAATTGTATACCGGCTTGCTGGCGGCTTTTTTTATGTTGGTTGGACTGTCTGTGGGGTTAGGATGGCTCAATTTGCGCAATAAAGAACAAAACAACTTGCCGCATCCATTAGGTCCGGCTGAGCCATTGACGGTTAAAGAGCAAAAGCTACTTAAAGGCCTGACGGAAGGTCTAACTAATCAACAGCTGGCAGACACGCATCACCTTTCTGTTAACACTATCAAGACCCACTTGAAAAACCTGTATCGGAAATTGGAAGTGTCCAGCCGCTCAGAAGCAGTAGCTCGTGCCAAAGAGTGGGCTTTGTATTAATGCCATGTTCAATTTGAAGAGATAATGCCAGTTAGTTCAGGTTATTTAACCTGAGGTTTGGATAAGAAACATCGAAAATCTGAAATTTACCATATATTTCAATATGTTAAATTATTATCACACTACTCACTCTGCTTTAATTTAGGAGAATAGTGATAGTTATGCCCCTATCAAGGCGTTCACATAGTTGTCTAGTTGCTCTAAACGCTCTGTGAACAACGCATAGAGGGGCATAAATAGCGCTGTTATCAGGTGTGGCTTATCCAAACCTCAGGTTATTTACCCTTTTTTCACCCACATCTCACCCGATTATCACCCCCGAAAAGCTTTATTTTTTTCTTTTTTAACATAGAGTTATGTTCATAGTATTTACGATGAACGTCGACTCACTCGGAAAGGAGATAAATGATGTTTTCTCATATTGTGCGTTACGGTTTGCTTTTTGGCGTCGCCCTGGGGATCGGATTTTTTGTGTCATACCTTATTTTTGGTAACGACCCCAACAACTTCAGTAAAGGGGAGGTCGTTGGCTACAGCGTTATGATAATAAGTGCAGTAGCTGTGGTATACGGAATTAAAGATTACAAGGAAAATGTCAGCAATGGCGAACTGTCTTTTCTAACCGGCTTTGGCATAGGCGCAGGTATCAGCGCAATAGCAGGGCTTATTTTCGGCCTGTACATGATGATTTACTTGAAATGGCTAAACCCAACCTTCACAGAAACTTACATGAAGTACAGTGAAGAACAAATCAGAATGAGCGGCGTCAGTGATGAAGTCATGCAGGCACAACTAGCTGAATTGGCAACCTACAGCGACATGATGAGCAATGATTTACTGCAAAGCGCGGTAATGTTTGCCACCGTCTTTATGATTGGACTGCTATTCTCTCTTGTGAGCGCAGCAGCTATGAAAACAAACGCCCCTAATAACTAAGAGGATAACAGTATGGAACTCGGACAATTTTCAGTCAGCCTGGCAGTAAAGGATATCGCTAAATCCAAAGTATTTTATGAAAGCATGGGCTTCAAAGCTCTGGATGGCTGTGGTTCGGTGGAAGACAAGTGGCTGATCCTGCAAAACGACACTGTGGTTATCGGAATCTTTCAGGATATGTTTGAGCACAACATTATGACGTTTAATCCTGGCGATGCCAGAGCCATTGAAAAACGCCTGCTTGAACAAGGAGTTGAAATTGAAACAAAAACGTCAGGAGATTCAGGGCCAACACATTTTATTTTTAAGGATCCTGATGGTAATGTGATCATGTTTGACCAACATAGTGGCTAGGGTCTGTTGACCGAGGATAAAGATGGCAGAATCATTTGACTGCTGGCAGTGTGGCGCAGAATTAAAAGACGTCATTCTGCCCATGTCCAGACGAGAAGAATGCCCCCAGTGCCGTGCTGATCAGCACGTCTGCAAAATGTGCATTCATCTTGATAACAAGGGCTTTTGCCGTGAAGATCGCGCCGAAGATCAAAGCGATACGGAGAAAGCCAATTTTTGCGATTACTTCTCTCCAGCAAACAATGTATTCGTTCAAAAAGACCTGAAAAAAGCTCAGGATGCCAAAGCCAGACTGGCAGAACTGTTTGGCGATCCTGTTGAAGAAATCCAAACAGCAAGTGATGCACAAAAGCCTCTCACCCCCGCAGAAATCGCCGAGCAGAAATTACGTGATATGCTAGGTGACTGACCAGTTCAGGATGGTCGGCTAATTTGTAGTCAGGAGAGTGACGCCTATAGTCCCTATCAGCAGTTGATGAATCATTTTATACCAATCCGCTAACTTGATCTGGCAGGTATAATTGCGACTTTCCCTGTGCAATACAGCAGACTTAACCGCACAATATTTAACCGCGTTAACTTAATTGGTAATTGATTATCCCTCCAGTGCGATTGATGTCTCTCTGTGCCGCCCGACACTACAGCTTGATAATCGGGCTAACTATCGACAACCTGATTGGCATCGGGCTAAGAAAAAGGCTAACATCGCGGTTAAAATAAAATCAACGTATGTGGTGAAGAGTCAGATAATCCGTCGGTCCATCCGAAATCGACTTGTTTTCCTTCTGATCGCCCCATAAATACACAAGCAAAGTTGCGCCCCTTAACCGGTTTTAAGAGAAAGTATGTCTAACGAAAAGTTTGATAACGAAATTCCAAAGATAGTATTGGAAAAAGAAGATAGAGAGGCCTTTCAACGTTCGCGTAAACAAGGCAATGGCAAAGGAACAGCCCCTGCAAGTGCTAGTGAAAGCCAGCCTACAAAATCGGGCGCATCCTTTTTTCTGGTCTTTCTGGTGTTTTTAATTGCGGCCGGCGCTGCAGGTGCAAGCTATTGGTTATATGAACAGAAACGATTACAAGACAATATAATTGCCGATGCTGAAGGTCGTATTCTTGAGTTGGAGAGACGCTTGTCGGCTACCGGTGAGGAACTGGATCAATCTGCGGTTGCTCTGCAAGTAAAGGTCACTGAGTTAAGTGAAAAAACTGACACTCTGTGGGATGAGATGGACAAACTCTGGGCCTCTGCATGGCGAAAAAATCAGTCCGAGATAAAAGACTTGGATAAGAAAATCGACGTACAGGGAGTAAACCTCGCTAAAAACCTGTCAGCACTGCAATCTGATGTGATTTCCAGTACGACAAATATGGCAGTGCTTCAGGAACAAGTTGACGGTGTAAATGCTAGCAACTCGGAACTCAGCAGATCCTTGCAAGAAGTAGCACTGAGCTCAAATGGCCTGAAGCAGGAGATTGAAGATTTACAGTCAAAACTGACTGCGATAGAGCGGGTGAATAATGATGTGTCCCGGAAAATTGCTGATCTGGAAAAATGGCGACGCACAGTTCCAGTAGCTAAACGACCAGCTGCACCTTCGGTTGGTGGCACTCCTAGTGCATCTGCTTCAGGCAGTCAGTAACCAGGACCGTTAACCATACAAACACGCCGTTCTGGAGTTTTGTTTTGCTCCCCAGAGTAAAAACCCAGGGAATAGTTACTCTATACAATTGCCTTCCAATCCAGTTGGAGTAAAAATACTCCCAACAATCTAGATTAATTCTTCCGCTTCAATACAGAGGCGGATTTTAATTCTTGAACCTTCAACTGGTTGATTCGCTCTTCATCATCATTTTCGCATACACAGTGATTGTGGCAAACAGTTTAGGACCTAGCAACTCCAGCAAAACTCACCGGCTACTATTGCACCGTTACTATTTTTATCCCAAGCTTTGCGTCCATCACTATAAAGATAAAGCGCACCATCACCTGCTTGAGGAGTACCCGACACCGGACTCGCTTTAATAACGTAAGAGTTGCCATTGGCGGCAACAACGTCAATAGTCAAGTCATAACGTTTGTTTGCGATAGGCTCACTGGCAGGTGAATGAGTCATGAAAATTTCTGGTTTTCCCGTGTCTGCACCACCCTGTGCTGCGCCCGAATAGGTGAAATTAGCGGCTTTGTGCCTTTCCAGCGCGGTTGCGAAGGCCATCAAATCTGCCTGCGCAACACTACGGTTACTTCCTTTTAAGAATCCTTGATAGCTGGGATAAGCTACTGCAGCAATTACCCCGACTATGGCCACCACGATCATGAGTTCGATTAAGGTAAAACCACGTTCACCTTTTTTCAAATTCAGGTGTTTCATTTGTGTCCTCATTAACTGATTCCTAGCGTTCAATTTCGGTTTTCCAGCTACTCTTCTGGACCCGTTCAAAACGACCATAGATGTTTTCAGCCAAACATTCAAATTCTGTCCCACAAGCGACAGCATTGCCATTTTCGTCAACCTCAATAACAGCTGATGTACATTCTGTTCCCAGACAAACCACTGGCTTAATAATGTCTTCAATCAGGATTTTGGTTTCTGGTGCAATCCCCGTCTGGCGCAATTGCGCATACCTGTCTTCGTGCTTAAGTTCTCCATTCTGATCGAGGTCAGCCACGGCGTTACCGTTTACTAATTCCACCAGGTAAGCTCGACTATTTCCAGTAGGAGGCGCGCATAGACTATCGCTTGCAGTACTGGGCAAATAGGTGGTAAAGAACAATTGGTAGTTGATAATAAGTGGTGAAGCCAGAACTTTCTCACCACCAGAGCCTAATTTAATCAGCCAACCATCGCGTTCAGCAAAAGCCGTGTTCTCGATTTCACGCTCACCACTGTCAGTTGACGTCAGTAGGTGATTAGTAGCATCGTACATGTCACTGATTGTCAGCGCTGTGGATGGCAAACTATAATTATTATCTTCATCCAACTGGAATACGCCATAGTCTTTGATCATGTAGAAATGATCATTAATTCTTGTATCCAATGGATGCGCACGGTAACCGGAACCCACTGCCACAGCATAATAATGCTCTTCAGCAAGACTGATCTCCGAGACATCAGGACCATAGAAGAATCGACGATTGTCTTGTTCTGATTCCCCACCAAAATCTGCCAGCAAGCCGCCGGTAATAGGGTCACCGGTTCCGCTGTTATTCACATCAAGTCTGAATATCTGGCCGCCCATGTCAACCACATATAGGTGATCCGCAAATCCGTCACCTTCTCTGTCAATAACCGATACACGAGCTGGTACGCTGTATTTCATTTCAGGCACAATCATACTGGCATCTGAATTACTTGCTGACCACAATAGTTCGCCGGTGTTGGCATCAGCGATATACACTGCATTACCTTCATTATCTTCACTGCGCGTCAGATTGTTGTCTTGATCTTCGTCATAACCACCACCAAAAATCATGACATTTCTTGTCGTGCCACCCAAACGCATTTTGGTAATAGTTGGTCTGGACCAGGTTTGCCCGAGCTTTTCATACCCAGCTGTTCCACCTTGTATTTTAAAGACTAAATCAGGTGATGTTTTGTCTGAAATATCAAAAACATAATAATTATTGCCACCACGACGCATACCCACATACAAATACTTGGTTGAGTCATCCACCTCACGCAGTACCATATCTCCATCCAGGCCATAGATGTGTGACAAGGTGGACCCGTCCTGATAAAGGTCATACATATTGTTCATCAACTCTTTGGGTATGACGGCAAAGTTTTCTTCACCATTTTCTGGGTTGAAGGAATGCAGGAATCCATGATTAGTAGCAACTAAAATGGCACTATCCGTGGCCGAATAGTTAACAATTACCGGCTGCGAGTGGATTGGGTCACCCATCTGCAATCGAACGTCTGTGGTTGAGCCATCTGCATCTTCATCACGCACGTCGACCCCTCTGGCCCACTTCAGAACAATATCCCGAACCGTTTCACTGTCACCAACGTCTGTTAGCGCCAAGTCAGCTACTGAAATGTTGTCATTACTTTCATGCAGACGATTTTCATTCGTTGTAATGTTACCTGCACCATTAAAGAAATACATGTTTCGAGTCAGATCGAATTTGCTCGCTGCGCCACCCTCTCGCACATCATTACCATCTTCCAAAGTTGACCAATAACTATGAGCACCTTCTTTAAAGAATCCGGTCCCTTCATCTACTGCAGGTTGATTGTTCTTGTCCAGGATCTGATCACCATCAATCTTGTACTTTTTCAGATTGCCCGGCCAAATAGTCCCTTCAGCAGGCTTAAACAAAGCGAAATACAGCTCGTCGTTATGAGTCAGACGATTGAGCTGGTTAACTGCCACACCTGGGGAGACAAAAGTCGCGTTAACATCCTTCACCGTTTTAAGTATTTGTTGAAAAGCAGTCACCAGATCCGCAGAATTGTCCGCACGATAGAATCCACCACCACCCTGCAAGGCAATCTGATTCAAAAAGTTATTGGCGGCGTCATTGGCAGCAAAACCAATGGTGTGTGTAACAATGCGACTATCAATATAGGAATCACCTGTATCACCAATATTTCTGGCTAAATCCAATCCACATTTTTCACCACCGCTTCCACTGCAGTTGCCGAGTAACGCTTCAATTTTACTGACACTGTGATTGTTATTTGCTTGTCCGTCCGACAATAAAACGATGTGGTTATTGGTCTGACACTGTTTGTCCGTTATAGGCGTAATGTACTGAGCACCTGACGGAATGTATTCCTGAATGCAATTAGATGAACTCAAATCTGTAAGATCACAACCTGACGGCAAGACTGAATTGGCACCTGTGTAGGAAAGTCTGTGACTGACCCGGGTATTTTTCCGAACAGTGGAACCCACAGAATCAGTACCACGCTTCAACCCATAGTCAACATTCAGTCCACCATAATATTTACTTGCTTCCAGTAAGGTATCTACGATAGGAGTGTACCCACTGGCACTAAGCTCGCCGACCTTACTGACAAGGTGTTCACGCACTGTTGCTGTAGTGCCAGGAACAGAATTACCTTCATATTCAATGACTAGTTGAGCTGCACCAGAGGGTTTTCCTTGGTAGGTGTAGGCACCTCTGATACCACTCATATCCGACACAATTAACATTAACTCGTTGCCAGATTCCCAGCCTGGGCGATCTATCACTTCCTGCACCACTGAGCTCAATTGTGGGCTTTCATAGCTGGAATTCTTGAGCCAGGTAGGGATATTCGACCAGGTTACTGAAGAGGTTTTAGCTTTATTTCGAAGTAAATATCTTGGGTAACTGGAGAAGCTACTGGGATCATCTTCATTGGCTGCTGAGATCCTGAAAGACGCAGATCCCGAACCATTTTGATATGCATTAAAGATCAAATAGGCATCGGTTATTGTTGCTTCTTTAGGCACAGCAATATTACGGAAGCGCATACCTATATAAGCATTGCTGTCAGAACGGAATGTTAGTTCCGAACCTGTTGATTGATAACCATTGCTTTTTTCTTCTGCATTGTTACTTTGCGAGCTTACTTGGTAGGTCAGCCTTTTCTTAACACAACCTGTTGCAGTGGAGTCATCGTAAGCAACAACGAGTTGCGGAGAAACGCCATTACCATCTTCAAATGACTTAGCATGGCGGCCGGTGGCATCAGAAGTCGCTACTGACTCCATCAATATGTTTAACGCGTTACCACCACACCAGGAGCTCTGGTCTACAACTTCTTGCAACACACCTACTATCGAAGGTGAGGCTATGGTGTCAGATGACACCGGGAATCCATTTTCACTGGACCAGTAAACTTCGCTCGACGTTCTTGGTCTGTCTGACAAGTCATTATTGCTGTTTGTAAACGTTGTGGCATCACCCGTTAACTCTGCATTTATTTTAAATGTAGTAGCAGACGTGTTTGCTATATCTGAAGTAAAGCGGATAAATGCGCTGGTAATTGTCGCGCCCCGAGGAATATTCAAATTATCGTATCTAAGCCCCGAGGTTACAGTTTTGTTCCCTTGAGAAAATACGATGTGACTGTTGTCCAGATTGACAATGCCATCTATTTCATGGGCATCATCTGAACTGGCGCCAATAGGTACAATAAGTTCAGGTACAACAGGATCGTCAATAGGCCTTATAGGGTATAAAATGGGGCCACCATAATCAGAAAATCGCATCAGCCCGGCGTTAACGTTAGTGACAGAGTTCAGTGTTTGGATCAGTGCGTTTTGCACTCGCAACATCCTTGATTCACCTGTCCCATCCTTACCCGTCATACTGCCAGACGTATCCATAATAAAAAGCACGTTAGGATCATAGGTTACAGCCTGGTCTGCTGAGCCCAAATAGATTTCCAGATCATCACCCAGCGCGGTCGCTGAAATCATTGCGCTGAGCAATATAGAAAAACCTGAGACGAGAGATTTACGAAATAACATTGATACTACCTCACTGCTGTCCAGCTGGAGCAAACACAGACGCGTTAAGCGTGTTTGCAACAATATATCCGCTGCCGGCTAACTGGCCACATCCTTTGACCATAAAAACGTGACAACTAATATTGCTGCCACCAATAACATTACTGGAACCTAAACAGGCTCTTTCTCTTACAAAAGCGGTTCGTGACCAACTGGTCATGGCAGGGTTATCGTCATAATTGCCGGCTGCCGTATTTTGGTTTAAGTCGTCAAGTCCCGCTGTGGTTACTGTGCGGTTTGTCCAATTTACATTATCAAGACAATTTAAATTTTGAGCTGCCAAATCAATAGCAGGCAATTGACGAGCTTCAGAAAGTGGGTCGAGAATGGCAGGGTTTGATAACAAAGTTTCTGATTCAGATTCAAAAACCACTCCCCCTATAGCTGCCTCAGCCGCATCAAAGGCTAACGAACGTTTTTCCATTGATACTGCCATCTTGTTTTGCATTAAGCCGGATGAGACGGAAGCAACACCTAATATAGTGATACTCATTAGCACCAAAAGTGCAAAAACCATGACCAAACCTTGCTGTTTCATATCTTTCTGTTCCGCATAAAATTCTTCACATTTCGAAATGTGATTGTGGTTTCAAATTGTTTGTACAGACGATTTTCACTTGGGCTTATTGGCGCCTCATTGAGGAGTTTGAATGTGGGCGAAGGCTCAATCAAAACTTCTCCATCACCTTTTACCAATATCGCTATTCGAATCGCCACAACTTGCCCGTTGTCTAGGATAATATTCGCCAATTCGTCTGCTGGAACAAACTGAACAGGTCGACCTGAATTGTTACCTGTAGCAGTGTTGTTTGTGACACCATACAAAACCTGAAAACTTTCAACATCATCGAGTATAGGATAAGCGCCAGCAGCACCAGCGACCGGGGCTTTTAGTCCACGTAACACGCGCCCATCGTAGCCCCGACATTTAAGAGTAGTACCATCAACAAAATATTCGTTGACTACGTAGAATTCCTCATTTGTTGGTGCAGGTGCTTCGCCGTATCCGTGTCTGAAACCACGACAGTCGCGTTGTGCCTGCAATCCAACCACCAGAATATCATTATCACCATCGGCGCCCTGTTCTGCTCCAAGGGTTAATTCAGCAACAAAATCACCAGCCAATGGAACTGGATGGTTTTGCACAAATGCTGCTTCTGTTACTGAATCAGTATTATCAAGATTGAATACCGGAGAAAGAGGATCATAACGCCCGGTCATTAATAATTCGGTCCGCATCCGAGAAATAATAAAACGCCCACTCTCCTGAGCAGACGCAACGGCTCTGTTTAATCTTTCCGTCACACTATTGCTGACCATTACCTGAACAACGCCACCAGCGATAATCAACCCAAGTGTCAGAGCGATCATTATCTCAATCAGGCTAAAGCCACCTTGTCTTTTAAAATTGCGATTCATAGGGTGACATCCACAATGACACAATCATGGGGATCGGTTCTTCCCACATTGCAATCAGCATTTAATATTCGATCAATGTTTTGCCAATTTTCTACCGGCCAGGACAGAATAATGCTGTGTCTTGATCCTGTACTGCAAGAATCGGTATCTAGCGGATCGTTATCATCACAGTTCAATCCAACTTCAACCGATGGGTTAGTTGATACAGCTGAGCAACTCGTCTGATAAGTGTCGTAGACAGCCAATTCCGCTGCACTGCATTGGTTGCCCCCACAATCTGGAATCGAACCTGGGTGTGCCAGACAAAAGCACGCAAAAGGTTGTCCACCGCCGGAACAGGAAAGATTATTGAAGTTATAGTTATCAGTGTTGAAATATTCATTATTTACTACCAATCCATCCCCAACCAGCGACATTTCTGCGTTAGCACGCAGCCTTTCACTGAGTTGCTGTGCAACCATAACTGCCTGTGAACGATTTAAAGCATCAGAATTTGAAAGAGAACTAATAAATTGTAACGACGCGACGCCCATCAAACCAATCGATAAGATGAATAAAGTGATTAGCACCTCAATCATACCCACACCATTTTGTCTGGTGTGAAATCTGCTGTTACGATTTGTTATAAACTGACCTTCTAACACGCAATCTCCAATACTAATCTAACAAATCCATCTCAAGTCTAGACTATTCCGACAATTGCCAACATCTGGCACCTTGTAATATAAAGTAACGCATAATCATCCAGCATAGGTTATCGGCAACCAACTAAAGGTATTAAATCTGAAAATCTGGACTCCGCGCAAATTCACCGAAGCGAAATACCGAGCGAAGCGAGAGCTAATTTCTGAGGTGATATTTGCGCAAGTTGAGTTGGGCTATCTAGTTGTCGCCTAAGATATTCCTCGACTTTTTATAAGCCCAAAAAAATGAAGC
>CANLWS010000010.1 GCA_947494925.1 uncultured Alteromonadaceae bacterium | reverse complement strand
AGACGCTACTTCCATGTAGCGTCGTGCAGCCGGGTTGAAGCTGCGCTTCAAAGAGCATCCGGCTTTACCCATGCGAGTGTACACACTGGCCTTGCCGGGACGGGGGGAGTATCTAAGAGAAAAGTCACCTTATTTGTTGATTAAATAAAGGGGGATTTCGTATTTACCGTCTGGTTATTACAATCGACTTACTACATGAGTAGTGGTCGTCATCGCTATCGGGCGTAATGATACGAATTTGATCGTAATCGACATCTTCTAGCCCCTCTTCAATAGCGGCTTCAAAGACTCTGGCTTTTTCGCCAATACGGTTACCTTGTTCTTCTAAGGCGTCGATGTCTACTTGATGTGCAGTCACAATTTCATCGATGCTTTCTGCTAGGTCTTGTTGTTCTTTCAGATAGTACTTATCGATATAAATTGAATCGTCAGTTTCTTGCACAGCAAGTGCGGTGACTTCCTCAATTCTGTCGGTAAATTCTTTTAATTGTTCTTCCATTCCTTTCAGAGGTTGTTCTAATCCCGACATAAGTTCTTCTTCGTTTTTCAGTAATAAATACGCGGATAGTTGTTCTTCTGTTAATGCAGCCTCCATAACCACATTACAGTTCTTGAGCGCTAGCAGTTTATAGTCTTCAGGGTCAGTGGAACTTTGTGCACTTAATGTGACGGACGTAATAACGATGGCGGATACCGGGACCAGGATAAATTTACTTAGCAGTTTCAAAACTTTCACCTCAATTTTATTCGATTCAATCAGTAGGTCGAGAGTGAAATTGAAAAAGTTTGGGATCAGTTAAAACTTTTATCGGATTGAACTAATTATCTTTGTCTTTCCTAAGTAAACTGTACATATCCATATCATGAAAAGCGCCATTCCAGTAGCATTTGCCCCGCATTGTGCCTTCTCGTTGAAAGCCACAACGCTCAGCGGCTTTAATTGAGGGTTTATTTGACGGTAAAATCAGTGCCTCTACGCGATTGACGTGAAACCTGAAATCATCTGCAAAGACGTAATCGGTGATGCGATCAATGGACTCCGTTGCATAACCTTTTCCCCAATACTTCCTATTGAGTTCATAACCTATCACAGCAGTATAATCGTACTCATTCCAGGCATTGAATCCGCAAGAACCCAAAAATGTCCCAGTTGTTTTGTCCCTGATTGCCCAACGAATCCCGGTTCCGCTATCAAATCTCGCTTGAAAGTACTCAATCAGGTTAAGGCCTTCGGCCGGATCAGTAAAAAGCGCAACATCATAATGCCGGATGACATCGGGATCCGAGAAGATCGCAAAGATTTGACTTCCGTCTTCAGGAGTCAATTGATCGAAGATCAAGCGATCTGTTGCTAAAACTGGAAATTCATATTGTGGCATAGTGGAATCTGCTCAAAGTCCTTCATTTTTATTCGATTAAACACTAATTACGAATATTTTGCTTGTTCCATTTCGAATACTAGGCGGGCAGCGAGTTTCGCCGTTCGTCCATCAATATCGTGTTGTGGATTCATTTCAGCAATATCAGCGAGTTGCCATTGGTAGTCAAAATCCTGTTGTGACGAGGCTAACCAGCGAATACAGTCGACGACAAACTGTGTTGAAATCCCCAAACTACTTGGTGCGCTTACTCCTGGTGCAATATAGCCGGGGAAGGCGTCCAGACAAACGGTGACATAAAGATAATCAATGTCCCTTAACATAGGTGAAAGACATTCTCTTGCCTGACTCATGCTGCATTGTTCGTCGAGCAAGTATCGGGTTTGAGTCTGTAGCGCATATTCAAATAATGCGGGTGTGTTCGCGGTTTTTGCGACACCAAGGCAAGCGTAATTAAAATCGACTTGTTGTGCGCGACAGTGCTCGGCTATTTGTCTGAATGGTGTGCCCGAACTAGCTATTGGAGATGGCTTTCTCAAGTCAAAGTGAGCATCAAAGTTAACGATCCCAATTCGTTTCGACGAGTGTGCTTTAACTGCATCCCAAAGTCCTAAATAACTGCCCCAGGCAATCTCATGTCCACCGCCTAATCCAACTACAAAATGATTTTGCTTTAGTGCCTGGCCAATCTGACTTGCATAACTACGTTGCGACTCCTCCAAACTATCAAGGGTGACAATATTGCCTGTGTCGTGTAACGCTTTGTCTGAGTGCCAGGCATAATTTGCCAGGGCGGCTCGAATTGCATCAGGTCCGGCAGTCGCACCAATTCTTCCCTTATTAGCTTTAACGCCTAAATCACAGGAAAAACCAACCAAATGACAGCCCGGCTGGCTATTTTCGCGGTTTACAACCTGATGCCAACGCAGCCCTTTTTCACCATCTTCTTTATCTTCACGACCTTGCCATACAAAGTCGGTGCATATTTCATGCTTCATTGCCCGCTATCCATTTTCTGGTTGGTCGAATTTGATTAATCCCATAGCTAAATTCACAGGGATGCTCGATATCCCATAAACACAGATCGGCGTCCAACCCCACAGCGATTTGTCCCTTATTTTCCAAGTGAAGTGCTTTCGCTGCGTGCACCGTCACACCTCTTAATGACTCTTCAGGCGTCAGGCCGAATAGTACACACGCCATATTCATAGTCGTCAGAATAGATGCAATTGGCGAGCTTCCGGGGTTCAGGTCCGTTGCTATGGCAATTGGAACATTGTGCTGCCGCAATGAATTAACAGGCGGTAATTGTGTTTCTCTCAAATAATAAAAGGCTCCCGGGAGTAAGACTGCTACTGTGTCGGAGTTGGCAAGCACACTTACATCATCTTCATCCAGGTATTCGATATGGTCCACCGAAATTGCCTGGTACTGAGCAGCCAGTTTAGCTCCTTTTAGATCACTAAGCTGTTCAACATGCGCCTTGATGTTTAAATCATGCTCTTGAGCAGCGATAAAAACTTTCTCGCATTGTTGAGGGGAAAATCCAATACTCTCGCAGAACACGTCAACACTGACCGCCAGTCCTTGCTCGGCGACCTTTGGAATAACTGTGTCGCAAACATAGTCAACATAAGCATCAGGATTATTCTTGTATTCAACAGGGACGGTGTGAGCGCCAAGATAAGTAGGTAAAACAGTTACGGGAAGTTTTTCAGCCACTTCAGCAGCGACTTTCAGCATTCTTAATTCAGTATCCAGGTCAAGACCATACCCGGACTTGATTTCAATACAGGTAACCCCTTCTTCCACCAGGCGTCTGGCTCGTTTAAGCGAATCCTCTAACAATTCCGCTTCTGTTGCTCTTCTGGTGGCATTGACCGTACTTTGTATGCCGCCACCCTGCTGCGCTATTTCAGTATAGGTTTTCCCTTGCTGGCGCATTTCGAACTCTTTGGCTCGATTCCCGGCATAAACCAGATGAGTATGGCAGTCGATAAAACCAGGTAAGAGCCATTGCCCTTGCCCGTCTACTACTTTTTCCGGTTCAAATTCGTCGAAGGGAGATTTAGTAATACTACAAATTGACCCGCTTTTGACTGCAACGCTGGCATTTTGAATCTGCCCGTAAGGAAGGCCATTGTCGGTCATTGATGCGATGCTAACGTTGTGGATCAAAAGATCAATTTTAGTCTTCATTTTTGTTTCTCACTAACTTGTTGTAGACAGTTTACTTGTACATACTTGTATATACAAGTGTCGTGAGTTACATTACAGGCACTTTGATGGAGGCCAGATATGCAACCCAGATTCATTCAGATCAAATCGGCGATTCTCGACAAAATAGAATCCGGCGAAATGAAACCGGGTGATCGTGTCTGGTCAGAAAATCAGCTGGCTGAGACACATAACGTAAGCCGAATGACGGCACGTCGCGCCGTAACCGAGCTGGTTGATGAAGGTGTATTGGCAAGAAGCCAGGGCTTGGGGACTTTTGTTTCTGACCATCGACCTATGAGCTCGTTGCTGGAAATTCGTAGTATTAACGATGAAATCACCCAGCGCGGCCATCAATACTCAAATCAGGTGATTCATCAGCATAAGATTGCGGCTAATGTTCAACAAGCTGCCTGGTTAGACGTTAAAAATGGCAGTGATTTATTTCATACTTTGATAGTACATAGTGAAAACGGTTCGCCAGTGCAACTGGAAGATCGCCTGGTCAATCCGTTGTGGGCACCTGAGTATCTGCTGCAGGATTTTGAACACATCACCGCCAACCAATATTTAAGTAAAGTGGCCCCGCTGACGCAAGCTGATCATGCCATCGAAGCCATATTACCGAGCACTGAAATTGCATCAAACCTGGATATTCCGGTTACTCAGCCATGTCTGCAAATCAGCCGCCGAACCTTCTCCGCCCGCGGGATAGTCAGCTATGCGCTGCTATTTCATCCGGGCAATCGTTACAGAATTGGGGGGCATCTCGAGTTCCCCCAGCCACTCAGGAACTAACATGAACAGACTTGATCCTAACAGAATCATCCGTGCGCCCAGAGGCACACAACTCAATACAAAAAGCTGGCAAACTGAAGCGCCGCTCAGAATGTTGATGAACAATCTTGATCCCGAGGTTGCTGAACACCCGAATAGTTTAGTTGTATATGGTGGGATAGGCAGAGCTGCCAGAGACTGGCAGTCCTACGACAAAATTGTCGAAGTGCTAAAACGCCTAAATAAAGATGAAACCTTGCTTGTTCAAAGCGGCAAACCTGTCGGTGTGTTCCCTACTCACGAAAATGCGCCAAGAGTACTAATTGCCAACTCCAACCTGGTTCCACACTGGGCAAATTGGGAACATTTCAATGAACTGGATAAAAAAGGTTTGATGATGTATGGCCAGATGACGGCCGGATCGTGGATTTATATCGGTTCTCAGGGAATTGTTCAGGGAACATACGAAACCTTTGTGAGTGTTGCAAAAACTCATTTCGATGGACAGGCCAAGGGGCGCTGGATACTCACTGGTGGATTAGGCGGCATGGGGGGAGCTCAGCCATTGGCAGCGACCATGGCAGGATTCTCCATGTTGGCGATAGAGGTAGATGAAAGCCGTATTGATTTCAGAATTAAAACTGGCTATCTGGATAAGAAAGCCTCGGATCTGAAAGAGGCGCTTGCCCTGTTAGATGAAGCGAAACTAGAGGGTAAGGCGATTTCAGTTGGTTTGCTGGCAAACGCAGCAGATGTATTTCCAGAACTTGCAGCCATGGATGTGGTTCCGGATGTCGTAACGGACCAAACCAGTGCCCATGATCCGTTAAACGGCTATTTGCCAAAAGGCTGGTCAATGGAACAGGCTACATCCATGCGTCAATCAGATGAACCAGCCGTTGTAAAAGCGGCTAAAGAGTCAATGGCAATCCAGGTTCAAGCCATGCTGGATTTGCAATTGAAAGGTGCGGCAACACTGGATTATGGAAACAACATTCGTCAAATGGCGTTAGAAGAAGGCGTTAAAAACGCTTTCGATTTTCCCGGTTTTGTTCCTGCATATATTCGTCCTTTATTTTGCCAGGGTATTGGCCCATTCAGATGGGCAGCGCTGTCTGGTGATCCGGAAGATATTTATAAAACCGATGCGAAAGTGAAAGAGCTTATTCCGGACAACCCACATCTTCACAACTGGTTGGATATGGCAAGAGAACGAATTCAGTTTCAAGGATTGCCAGCCCGTATTTGCTGGGTAGGACTAGGGGAAAGACAAAAGCTTGGCCTGGCGTTTAACGAGATGGTCAGAAACGGAGAACTTTCTGCCCCGGTTGTAATTGGGCGAGATCACCTGGATTCAGGTTCTGTTGCCTCACCTAACCGCGAGACAGAAAGCATGTTAGATGGATCTGATGCGGTATCTGACTGGCCACTGCTGAATGCACTGCTGAACACAGCCGGTGGCGCAACCTGGGTAAGTTTGCATCATGGTGGTGGAGTGGGGATGGGCTTTAGCCAACATTCGGGTGTCGTTATCTTATGCGACGGTACTGATGATGCAGACAAACGTATTGGCAGAGTGCTACACAATGACCCAGCTACTGGCGTAATGCGCCACGCCGACGCGGGTTATGAGATCGCAAAAGATTGTGCTCGTGCAAACAACCTCGATTTACCAATGCTGGATGTGGAGTAATTACATGAGTCAACCAATCGTAATCTATCCAGGTCAATTGACACTTGAACAACTCAGACAGGTGCACCGACGCCATGTCCCTATCACATTAGACGAAAGTGCCACGGCGGATATTCAGGCAGCGCAATCAGCTGTCATGAAAGTGATTTCAGAAGGACGAACTGTATATGGCATTAACACCGGATTTGGGTTGTTAGCCAACACTAAAATTGCGGTGGATGAATTAGAATTGCTGCAGCGCAGTATTGTGCTGTCTCATGCTGCAGGTATCGGCGATTTCATGCAAGCAGCAACAGTACGATTGCTTATGTTGCTGAAAATAAATTCCTTGGCACGGGGCTACTCAGGGATAAGACTTGAGGTAATTCAAGCACTGATAGCCTTATACAATCATCAGGTCTATCCTGCTATTCCGGAGAAGGGTTCTGTTGGCGCGTCAGGTGATCTTGCACCTCTGGCACACATGAGCTCTGTTCTCCTTGGCGAAGGCGAAGTTATATATCAAGGCAACCGGATTGCTGCAGAAAAAGGGCTGGTCATAGCAGGGCTCAAGAAAATTGCTTTGGCTCCTAAAGAAGGGTTAGCCCTTCTGAACGGTACTCAGGCGTCCACTGCATTCGCCTTGCAAGGACTCTTCTATGCTGAAAATGCACTGCACAGTGCAATCGCTATTGGTGCAATGACGGTTGATGCGGCTCAAGGGTCACGTGTTCCGTTTGATGACCGTATACATCGAGTTCGCGGACATCAGGCACAATCCGATGTGGCAGAAGCTTTCCGACATTTGTTGACTGAATCTGAAATCGGTAATTCTCATGAAGGTTGTGAAAAAGTGCAGGACCCTTATTCCCTGCGTTGCCAACCACAGGTGATGGGTGCTTGCTTGCAACAAATGCGATTTGCGGCTCAAACTCTTGTCGTTGAGTCTAATGGAGTGTCAGACAACCCTCTGGTATTTGCTGAGGCAGGAGAGATATTGTCCGGAGGGAATTTCCATGCTGAAGCTGTGGCAATGACGGCCGACATGTTAGCCATTGCTCTTTCTGAAATAGGTTCTTTATCTGAGCGAAGAATGGCGCTGTTGATTGATTCACATTTGAGCGGACTACCTCCCTTTCTTGTGGACAATGGTGGTGTAAATTCAGGTTTTATGATTGCACAGGTAACAAGTGCTGCCCTCGCCAGCGAAAACAAAACCCTATCCCACCCGGCGTCAATAGATTCGCTGCCTACCTCAGCTAATCAGGAAGATCATGTATCTATGGCGACATTCGCCGGTCGCAGGCTACGGGATATTTTTGATAACGTCGCCGGGATTTTAGCTATTGAGTGGCTTGCGTCTGCTCAAGGATTGGACTTCAGGCGACCCCTCAAAACCAGCGACAGGTTACAACCCGTTAAAGCGCTGTTGCGGGAACATGTGTCGTTTTACGATAAAGATCGCTACTTTGCTCCTGATATTGAGAACGCCAAACGGCTTATCAAAGACTGTCATCTGTTTGACGAACTAGCAGATTTGACCCTGTTGTAAACAAGAAGCAAAAGTGATGCTGCCAATATTGATGATAATTATTGATATTGGCAGCTTGACCTGTCTGATGTGAACCAGTAACGTAATGAAAACGTTTACAGTATTATAACAATCAAATGCGGGAACAGCATGAACAGCAATCAATCGGTGATGACCAACGAACAAACAGAAACGTCCAACTACCGAGTCCCTTTGATTATTTTAACGTCCCTGTTTTTTATGTGGGGCTTTATTACAAGTTTGAATGACATCCTCATCCCTCATCTAAAAGCAGTATTTGATTTAAACTATTTCCAGGCCATGGCAGTGAATTCAGCTTTTTTTGGCGCTTACGCAATTGTGTCTTACCCCGCCGGCAACCTGGTGAAAAAGATAGGTTACCAAAGTGGCATTGTAGGGGGGTTAGCTATCGCTTCTGCGGGGTGCATAGTGTTTGCTTTTGCGGCTGACATTCATCAGTACTCCGTGTTTCTCCTCGCTTTGTTTATTCTGGCGTCTGGTATCACCATATTACAAGTGGCGGCCAACCCTTTTGTAACTAAGCTGGGCCCGAGCTCAACAGCCTCCAGTCGGTTGACGCTGACACAAGCATTCAATTCTCTTGGGACTACCCTGGCACCTTCATTTGGAGCAATTCTTATTTTATCGGTAGCCGTTTTGTCTTCGAATGAACTGGCTTCAATGTCGGATTCAGAACTGGCCGCTTTTCGTTTGGAACAAGCCCAGGCGGTGAAATTACCCTACTTTTTACTGGCTGCGGTGTTGGCAAGTCTGGCGGTAATATTTAGTTTTGTTAAGTTACCTAAAATCGATCAAAACGCCACTAGTAGCGAATCGTCAGTAGATTCCATCTGGCGTCATAAACACCTGGTTTTTGGAGTCGGTGCGATATTCGTTTATGTTGGAGCTGAGGTAGCAATAGGCAGTTTTCTGGTCAACTTTTTTGCAGAACCCAATATCGCTGGCATGCTGGAATCAGAAGCGGCCCATTATGTAACTTATTATTGGGGAGGCGCTATGGTCGGGCGCTTTATCGGTGCTGCTGTGATGATGAAAATCGCTGCTAACAAAGTGTTGGCTTTTAATGGCACTGCAGCATGCCTTGCTGTGCTTGTAGCTGTATTTAGTTCAGGTTCAACAGCAATGATCGCCATATTAAGTGTCGGTCTGTTCAATTCCATCATGTTTCCCACTGTTTTTAGCCTGGCTATCAACAAGCTGGGTAGCCTGGCTGGACAAGGTTCGGGCATGTTATGCGTGGCTATAGTTGGGGGAGCGTTGATACCACCTTTGCAAGGTGCCATTGCCGATCAGGTTGGCATTCAGTTGGCTTTGTTACTACCTGCCCTTTGCTATTTATACATAGTATTCTATGGCTTGAAAGGGCATCGTGTGGCTAGCTGATGTCAAGAGACTGGGCTATCTATAGAGAAAGCCCTGCCTGACTATAAGTGATTTATTCAGTGATTCTGGTCCTAGCTATCCAGTTTCACCGGCGATATGAAGCCTTCCGGTTTTATTGTCAGTACTGAGCAATCAACCTCATTCAGGACTTTTTCAGCGGTATTACCTATGAAAAAACCTTCTATCCCTGTCCGACACACCGTGCCCATGACCAGCAAATCGATTTGTTCTGTTTTTACAAGATCAATAATGGATTGAGCGGGTTCGTCAGAGCGAGGCAGGTGGGTTCTTATCAAACGTTCGTTTGCTTCGATATCGAGCATTAATCCATCTATAGACTTCTTATAATAAGCTTTTGTATCAGTACGAACTTTCTGAATAGCGCTGTCGTCAAGTCCTCCTCTTGACTCCATATACCCCTCACCAAAAACCGACCAGGCTTGGATAATCTGCAAGTGCGCACTGCTTGTATGAGCTATTTGACTGGCTAATTCTAATATTTGTATATTGTGCAGCTCGTTTCCTTCCTCAGTGAGTGAAGAGCCAACGTCAACTGCCGCTAATACCTGTTTAATGTGTGTATTGACGGCTGATTTAATCACCCATACAGGACACGGGCACTTCCGCATGAGATGCATAGATGTGCTGCCAAAAAGCCGCTTTTGCAAGTCTCCTTTTCCTTCAGCCATCAGCATGACTAAATCATGTTTCTCTACCAGCACCTGACGTATGATTTCAATAAATGGTGTCCCAACCAAAACTTTTGACTCCGCTTTAACATGAATGTCATGAAGTTGTTTAACCAATCGCTCTGCCTTCTGCAGATAATCTTTGACCATCAAGTCCAGAATCTCTTGTGGCGTTATCTGAGTCATCAACATACCTAGATTAGCAGGAACCTCTTTGACAACGCACACTACAGTGACCTTTAGTTCGGATTGGTTTGCCAATGCTCTTATACAAGAGACTTCACTATGTGTATGAATAGCCGGATCAAAGAACAGTAAGATACTTTTTAACTTTTGCATGATCTCTCCAATAAGTGTGTATTTAAGCTGATAAACTAAAAATCTTTAAAAAACACCAGCCAGCCAATAACTCTAGCCGGTTTGTATAACGACTTCTTTTGGCGGCCGGGAAGGCGAGAGTTCACTCAATATGGCGGCTACATCTGTTGCCGCCCTATCAAATGGCATTACGACCTTGTTGGCACCTGCCTTTCTGAGTTGTGCTGCATGTGATTCTGTGTCGGCGGTAACTGCTGTTTTTCCGTGATATCTGAGCTCACGTAAAGCATGCAATAAAGCGAAGTTGACGGGAATATCACGCAGGCTGCTCATTACCCATTTAGTTTTCGCAAGAGGCAGAGTTGACAGAAATTCAGGGGCTTCTGCATCGCCGTACTTAACCGTTAAACCCAGGGTTTGGCAGCGCCGCACAGTATCAGGATCGAAATCTACAGCAAGCACCCTTATACCATGTTGTTGAAGTTTTTCAGCAACACCAAAGCCAAAACGACCCAAGCCAAATAAGATGACGTCGTAAGATATGTCTGTTGAATTATCGTTGAATTTATTTTCTCTGAATGGGTCTTTACGCTCGAAGATATCGAGCCAATTCGCCAGAACGCCATAGATATGTTGAGAATAAATAATCAGATAAGTTGAGGCACTGATTGTGATTAGACCAACCAGGGTAATCATTCCAACTGTGTCGGAATTAATATGATTCAGACTTAGTCCCAGCGCCGCCAGAATCAGCGAGAATTCACTAATTTGTGCAACGGTTAATCCCGATAAAAATCCTGTGCGCTTTCTGTAGCCCATGTACCCTAAAATGATCATGACAATCAGCGGATTACCTATTAACACAAAGAGTGAGAAAATGATCGCAGGAAGTATTTGAGCTGTTAGTGTATCGAGGGCTAAACCGGCACCCAGGTCGATGAAGAAAAACAACAATAGAAAGTCTCGCAAACTGACAAGGCGTGCACCAATAACTTCCCGGTAAGGGGTCGATGCCAATGATACACCCGCAAGAAAAGCCCCGACTTCTTTACCAAAGCCTAAATAGACACCCAAAGCACCTAGTGCAACGGCCCAAGCGATGGCATATAGAATCAACAATTCGGGAGAGCGAGCAAGTCTGTCTAATAGCGGCGTTATTGCATAGCGCATTAATAGCCCCAAAATGGCAAGAAAGATCAACCCCTTGAACAGTGTTTCAGCAGCTTCCCATGCAAAGCCCCCTTGCTCATCGGTATTCCCAAGGGCCGTTAACATTATCATTACGAGAACGACAACTATGTCTTGAACAATCAAGAAGCCCACAGCTATTTTACCGTGCAGCGTATCTACTTCTCGTTTATCTGATAGCAGTTTGACAATAATGATGGTACTGGAGAACGTAAGAGCAACTGCAACATATAGTGCAGTGATTTGTGTCATGCCCATTGCTATAGCAATCGAAAAGCCTACCACTGAGGTAAAGATAACCTGACCAAGTCCAGTTGCCAGAGCAATTAACCCCATACTTCTGATGATATGCAGGTCAAGTTTCAGACCCACCACAAATAACAGCAATGCAATACCGAGCTGCGCAAACAAATCGACCTGATCATTTGCAGAGACCCAGCCGAGCACAGAGGGGCCAACTAGAATGCCCACAACAATAAAAGAAACAATTAGAGGTTGCTTGAACCTTAGTCCTATTGCTCCGATAAACGTTGCGGCCAATAGGAGAACCGCTATTTCCGTAAATACATCCGAAAAAATCATATTCATGTTAATGCCAAATCTCACTTGAACAACAAACAACTAATTTGAAAGTAGAAAAGCACACAAAATAGTGGTGGAAAAATCAGCTAAAAATACTAGTTCTAACTGGTTATAAAACGGCTAGGTGGCGGCAAAATTACCATTAAAGTTTGACTCCGCACTTGATCTGGGTCAAACATGCAAACGCTTGTATTTAAAGGCTTTCAGACCTATTTATAGTGTTCGGTTAATAGTAGAATTTAGACTAATCTATGAAATTTCCCGCCTTGAAATTCAATTCCGACAAACATTGATCCAGCACAAGTAATGTAATTGATGGGGGCATAACTGCTCAGCATAATCAGTCGTCGAATTTAATTTTAAGGCTGTAAACTATGCAGAGTTTTAGAAACATTTTGTTTGTCGCCAATCCCGATGCATTTCGAGATTCGGCATTTAACCGAGCTTGTGAATTGGCTAGAAATAATCAAGCCAAATTAACCTTGCTGGAGGTGGTGGAAAAAATCCCTCACAACATCGATTTTTCCGAATTTGAAATCACACTTGAAGAAATTGAACATCGTCTTATCAGTGAGCGCCGTGAACGACTCGAAGAACTGGTATCAACAATAAATAACGGCACAAAGGTTAATGTTGAGGTGATTTTGGGAACACCTCATATCGAAGTCATTCGCACGGTTCTGCGGGGAGGATTTGAGTTAGTCATTAAGTCTGCAGATGATCCTTATCGGATATCCGGCCAGGATTTAAACTTGTTACGAAAATGTCCCTGTCCGGTTTGGTTGGTGGGGAGGGAGACTCAAAAAAGTTACAAAAAAATCGCCGCTAGTCTGGATGTTGATGATGACTATGAAGGACATGAAAAGGCGACCCGGCTTCAACTCAATTACCAAATCCTCGAAATAGCAAGTTCTCTGGCCTTGGCTGAATCAGCAGAGTTGCATATCCTTCATGCGTGGAGAGCAGCAGGGGAGAGCGCTTTGCGTGGTGGCTTTTTGACTCGTTCTGAACAAGAAGCCAGTCGTTACGTTAACAAAGTAGAGCGGCTTCGTAGCAACAATCTCAATAACATGCTGGAAGGTTTTGCTCGAGATTCAGGCAATGGCGCTCTGGAATACATCAAACCTGAAATCCATTTATTGAAAGGATGGCCGAATAAAGTCATTCCTTCATTTATCAATGATAATGACGTTGAGCTGGTGGTCATGGGAACAGTTTGCAGAACAGGTGTGTCTGGGTTTTTTGTCGGCAATACTGCTGAATCAATTTTTAATCAGACATGTTGTTCTATTCTGGCGGTCAAACCTGAAGGATTCTTAACGCCAGTTACCAATAGGGTCAAACAACCCTGACAAGGACTGGCATAAATCCGTTATTGATTGTTAAATCTGGATCCACCTAGTGCCTTTCTTTGAAGCAATAAAAAAGCCAGCTTCATTAAGCTGGCTTTTTGTTATTCTTTTAGTCGCTAGTCTTTTGAACGACCAGCACGCTTACGATCTGTTTCAGTAAGTAACTTCTTGCGGATACGGATGCTTTCTGGTGTAACTTCCACTAATTCATCGTTGTCGATAAATTCAAGTGCTTGCTCCAGTGACATCAGAATAGGTGGCACCAATGTTTGTGCTTCGTCAGTTCCCGATGCGCGAACGTTGGTCAGTTGTTTGCCTTTAAGGGCATTAACCGTCAAATCGTTTTCACGGCTGTGGATACCGATGATCATTCCTTCATAAACTTCAACACCGTGCCCGATGAAAAGGCGCCCACGTTCCTGCAGATTAAACAGTGCGTTAGTCAAAGCCTTACCGGTTGCATTAGCAATCAATACGCCGTTTTTACGCTGGCCAATCTCGCCACCCTTATGAGGACCATAATGATCGAAGGTGTGGTACATCAAGCCAGAACCGGAGGTCATGGTCATAAAGTCTGTCTGGAATCCAATCAATCCGCGGCTAGGAATAATAAAGTCCATGCGGATACGACCTTTGCCGTCCGGAGACATGTCAGTCAGCTCACCTTTACGAAGACCAATTTGTTCCATGATGGAGCCTTGATGCTGTTCTTCAACATCTATGGTCACTGTCTCGAAAGGTTCATGTGTTTCGCCATCTACTTCACGTAGAATTACTTCTGGACGGGATACTGCCAACTCATAACCTTCACGGCGCATATTCTCGATAAGAATACCTAAGTGCAATTCTCCCCGACCTGAGACACGGAATTTGTCTGGGTCGTCAGTCTCTTCAACTTTTAATGCAACGTTGTGTACTAACTCATTGTGCAAACGTTCCAGAATATTCCGGGAAGTAACGTACTTACCTTCCTTTCCGGCGAACGGTGAAGTATTAACCTGGAAAGTCATTGTGACAGTAGGCTCATCAACGGACAATGGAGGCAATGCTTCAACTGTATTCTGATCACAGATTGTGTCAGAAATCTTTAATTCTCCCAACCCGGTAATCGCGATGATGTCACCGGCATCTGCAGAATCAACTTCATGGCGTTCAAGACCAAGGTAACCTTGTACTTGGCCAACTTTACCGTTACGAGTTTTACCGTCAGCACCTATTACAGTAACTTGTTGGTTAGGTTTTACTGAACCACGAGTGACACGGCCTATGCCGATTACACCTACATAGGAGTTATAGTCCAACTGAGAAATCTGCATTTGTAGAGGACCATTCATGTCGGCTTTGGGTGCTTCCACAACGTCGACAATAGTCTGGAACAGATCTGTCATATCTTCAGCTTGTGTATCAGCGTCGCGTGACGCCCAGCCATTTAGTGCTGACGCGTAAACAACTTCGAAATCAAGCTGTTCGTCTGTTGCACCAAGGTTGTCGAATAAATCAAACACCTGATCCATTACCCAATCAGGACGTGCACCAGGCTTGTCAATCTTATTGATAACAACAATTGGCTTCAGTCCTTGAGCAAATGCCTTTTGCGTCACAAAACGCGTTTGTGGCATTGGACCTTCCTGAGCATCTACTAGTAGCAATACTGAATCAGCCATTGACATAACACGCTCTACTTCACCACCAAAATCGGCGTGTCCAGGAGTGTCTACGATATTGATACGGTAATCATTCCACTTGATCGCAGTATTCTTAGCTAAGATCGTAATACCACGTTCTTTTTCAATATCATTTGAGTCCATGACTCGTTCTTCAGCTTCACCCCGGCTATCTAATGTGCCAGATTGCTGTAACAGCTTATCAACCAGAGTCGTTTTTCCGTGGTCAACGTGCGCGATGATTGCGATGTTTCTTAAGTTATTGATATCTCTAGACAAAATTTTAACCTTTACGCATTGTTTTTTCAGCAGGTATCTTAGTCGGATACATAACCGAAATGGTTCAAAATGCGTAAAGCTGCTCTCTACGCAAAAAAATGGTGGCGCATTATACATGTTTTATTGTGACAATATGAGGGATTTTTTCTGGTTTACCAACAAAGTTGATTATATAGGTCAGAATTACTCATCGCTGCTTTCCAGATTATAGTGAGAAGAACTGATTTTTTTAGTTTTAAAGTGGCCCTTTAACCGGTCGCAAAGTATTTTCTGCTGACATAGAGCTGCACGGAAAAAGTGTTATTGGTTACATCTATTAACTTGATAAGCTTATGAAATCATTATATATATCTCGCCTGATTCACAATCGACCCCTATATTAATGGCTCGTCTCCACTACTTTTTCACCATGTTATTATTGAGTGCGTCAGTGCCTGTTTGCGCTGAGCCTTATACATTGGATATGCAGCAACATGATTTGGCGGGCGAAGTGGAATATCAGATAAGCGCATTGACATTTGATGAAATTGAACTCCAGCGAGAAGGGTGGCAACGCAACCATTCTGCACACTTAAGTTTAGGGTTCTCTCTGAATAGTTATTGGCTAAGGGTAGAGCTGCGGAACAGCACAGCCAATTCCGAGTGGTACCTAACTCTGGATAACACCCGAATCGATTTTGTAGACTTTTACCTAATCTCAAACGCAGGCGTCCAGAGCTTGCTCGGGGGAGATCACCGTTCGTTGAAAGGGCATTATTCCTCTTACCCAACCTTCAAGTTCAATCTTGAAAAGTCTGAACAAGCTTGGCTTTATATAAGAGTTCAATCTGACGCTAAAATCGCATTTAATCCTGTTGTACGAAACAGCCTAATGTATGGACATTATCGAGCAATCCGGCATCAACTACATTATTTGTATTTAGGTGGCATGTTGTTATTTATCGCATCACAACTAGCGTTAAATAGGGGACGACTTAATGTCATGAACCTCTGCTATGGAAGCGGCTTGTTTTTTGGCTTTACCTATATGCTTTTTTACTACGGGGAAGGAAATCTGATTTTCTGGCCTGACCACACTTTATTGAAAAACAGGATGTACTTCGTTTTTGCAAGCTTGAGTTTACTTAGTTTTGCATTATTCATGCAAAAGTATTTGCGCAGTGAAATACTTGTTCCCCGCGTGCACAAAGTGATTAATTTTTATCTGCTATTTTGTGTTGCCTCTACCATAATCATGTTTTTACCTGTACCAAACCTGTTGCGGGTCAGTCTGATAGTCATCCAGGCAATAGCAATTTGTGTACTTTCAGTGCTGGGGACCGTCAGAAGTATGCAGGTTGGCAGCACATGGGCGATGGGACTGGCAATTCCGCTTGTTTTCTCTGTTGTAGGTTTGATGGTTTACGCTTCGACATTTTTAGGTTTGCTACCTTACACCTCTCTTACGGCCCGATTAATTCTTTGGACTTTGCCACTGGATATTTTCTTGGTGACAGGAAGTTTTATATTCAGACATGTCTCGCTTCGCAGAGAACATGATAAGTTGTTGGCTCGACTCCATGAAATTTCCAATTCCACTACCCAGCCTGAGCAGGAATTTGATTCAACTGATTGGGCTGGGAATAAGAGCCGTGGAATATCCAGGTTAAGCAATGTGAACGAAGACGAAACCCTAGTTAAGCTGGTTCAGTACTTGGAGAATGAGCGTGCGTTTTTGGAACCAGGGTTGACGTTAGAGGCCGTATCAACTGCGATTGATGTCAGGCCCGACCAATTGTCTGCAATTATCAACGCCAGACTAAAAATTTCTTTTTCTTCATTGTTAAACATTAAACGTTTAGAAGAAGCAGCTATTTTACTTACCTCTGAACCTGAAAAGTCCGTACTGGATATTGCACTCAAATGTGGGTTTGGTTCTAAAAGCAGTTTCAACCGGCTCTTTAAGCAACAATTTGAAACCACACCTACTCAGTATCGGAAAATACTTAACCTGAAAGAAAACGAGAACAACCGTCACGGATGAGAATTGTGTCGTTTAGCTCTTGGAAAGCATTTTTTATAACCTGTTTAAATTTAAGACGCATGAAACTAGTGCTACAGAAGAATTCTATAAATGGGTAAAATAATTCGTCTCAGATCATGATGTGAGACGCTTTTCCCCTTTTGCAAAGCTAGCATCGAAGCCCTCAAGCCCAATCAATTGGGTTCTTGAATACCATTTTTTACTGACTCAAAACAACTTTTTCATATTGTATGGTGTGTAGACATCGGGCAAGTGAATGCACGAATTTGGATATGTTCTTTATGGATGAATCTGTAGCAACCAACTGAGAAAAATAGTTTGAATATCGGACACTGGGAATGAACAAGAACAACAAAATGATTTGGCGATTTACTTCGTCTAAAATGCATTTTCCCAATTTACTCACTGAACTTCACGCAACCAATGTCTTGTCTGCCTCCGAGGTGGATGCGCTCAATGAGCAAATTAATGGTGCCCAGGCGTCAAAACCCCGTTCGAAGGATGCGCTGATTGGTGTCACTGAAAGTGTCACTGTTTGTTTAAATTTTGAGAACTCGGACCTCTATGATGTCGTTGTGGATCTGAACCTGGAGAATTTTAATGGGCAGCCTCTTTTACCTTTTCGCAAAAACATGCTTAGCCAGTTCGAACCTTGGTTGCGAGAATGTAGTGAAGATGAAATTGTCGTTTTATATATTATTGAGCCGGATGATTTAAGTAAAATCCGGGGGATTTTGGGACATGCTGTGAGTGAATCCATCTTGTTCCAGTTTCTAAAACGCCTTGAGAAATTTGACCAATATCCTTGCAAACCTTTCAGGATGCATGGTGATAGTGTTGGCCTGGTCCTACGTGGTTTGCCGGAAATTGAGCATGCATGGAAGGTAGGGAGTTGGTTAGAGGGACAATTTCAAGCTCCTTATGTCACGCCGGTAGGCGACATTTATATGGCACCAAGCATAGGATTTTCAGCAATACCTTATGTGGCAAATGACCTGAATGAGCTTCTACACACCGCTTATATTGCTTTGCATAAAGCTCAGAAGGACCCTAATCATGCCTGCCACATTTATGAGTCAATATTCGCGGACAATCTGTCACGTAGTCTAAGTCTGGAATCAGAACTGAACTCTGCGCTGCGCTCAGGGCAGGGTTGTGAAGCGTTTTACCAACCCAAGCTTGATCTTAAAACCGATAAGATTATTGGAATGGAAGCACTGATTCGTTGGCGACACCCTAAACACGGATTACTTTCTCCAGCACAATTTATCCCCATCGCTGAGCGCTCCAGCCTAATTTGTGACATCACTGATCATATGCTCCATATTGTGTGTAAAGATATTTCGAGCTTAAGGAAAATGGGGTTTCTTGGCCGGGTTTCCGTCAATATCTCAGCACGCGATTTTTCCCGCCAGGATTTTGTATCGGACATATGCCGTATTATTAGGCTTCACGATATAGAGCCTAGCAATTTAGAGTTGGAAATTACAGAAGGTGCGTTAATACACGATTTCAGTCGATGTTGTTTAATACTAAGTATATTGCGCGAGAAAGGTTTTACACTGTCCATTGATGATTTTGGCAAAGGCTACAGTTCGCTCAGTTACCTTGAAAAGCTGCCCGTAGACGTTCTGAAAATTGATAAAGATTTTATCCACAACATTGAGAAGTCTAATGATGTTAGAACCGTGTTTACTGCCTTGTTGCAAATAGCGCATACACGAAAATTGGAGGTTCTCGCGGAGGGTGTTGAAAACCTAGAGCAAAAAGAAGTGTTGCGTTCAATGGACTGCGATTTGATTCAAGGATATTTGTTGAGCAAGCCTATGCCATTGGATCAATGTCGTTACCTACCGTTAAGATGATATCGTTGTCAAAATTCAGTCGAGCGATTCACAGGGATGGGATTTAGAAAATCACGTAAAAACCTCTCGTTTGTCACATATTGCTGATACAGTATTAAGTGATAATTTCAATCTTTGCACCATTACGGTGCGTTGGGCACCTTTGTTGTGCAATAATGATTCTGTGTGGTTGGAGTTGTGTGGGCGGGCAACCTATTTATGGGGCTTCCAGCCATATTACCAAGTGGCACGATTATCGCTTTAGTCGACGTTAAGTTTGTTTTAAGCACAACCATTTTTAATCTTTGATTATTCATTTCAGGAGGACACAATGTCGGTAGAAAAGGCTCTAGACCTTATCAAAGAGAGCGAAGCGAAATTTGTTGATCTACGCTTCACAGATACCAAGGGTAAAGAACAACACGTTTCTATTCCATCTCATCAAATAGACGAAGACTTTTTCGAAGAAGGTAAAATGTTCGACGGTTCTTCGATCGCAGGTTGGAAAGGAATTAATGAATCAGACATGATCTTGATGCCTGATCCAGAAACTGCGGTACTTGACCCGTTTTCAGAAGAGTCTCAGGTCAATATCCGTTGTGACATTCTTGAACCTTCTACTATGCAAGGTTATGAGCGGGATCCACGTTCTGTTGCACGACGCGCAGAAGAGTATTTGAAGTCTACGGGCATCGGTGATGAAGTTTACTTTGGCCCAGAACCTGAGTTTTTCTTGTTCGATGATGTGAAATTCCACACAGACATGTCTGGATCTTTCTATAAAATAGATTCCGAAGAAGCAAAATGGAATTCAGGCGCTGATTTTGAAGATGGCAACCTTGCCCACCGTCCAGGCGTGAAAGGCGGTTACTTCCCGGTTCCACCAGTAGATTCTGCTCATGATACGCGCACTGCAATGTGTCTGGTAATGGAAGAAATGGGTCTGACTGTCGAAGCCCATCACCACGAAGTAGCAACTGCTGGCCAGAATGAAATTGCTTGTTTGTTTAACACGCTTGTTAACAAAGCGGATGAAATTCAAATATACAAATATGTTGTTCACAATGTTGCTCATGCATATGGTCAAACAGCGACCTTCATGCCTAAGCCACTTGTAGGTGATAACGGCTCTGGTATGCATTGCCACCAATCTATCAGCAAAAATGGTAAGAATGTTTTCGCCGGTGATAAATATGCTGGTTTGTCTGAAGAAGCCTTGTACTACATTGGCGGTATCATTAAGCATGCTCGCGCAATTAATGCTTTTGCAAACGCATCAACCAACTCGTACAAACGTTTGGTTCCAGGCTTTGAAGCACCGGTAATGCTAGCGTATTCTGCACGTAACCGTTCTGCTTCTATCCGTATTCCATTTGTTACCAGTGAAAAAGCTCGCCGTATTGAAGTACGTTTCCCTGATCCAACAGCCAACCCATACCTTGCTTTCACAGCAATGTTGATGGCTGGCCTTGATGGCATCAAAAACAAAATTCATCCTGGCGATTCTATGGATAAAGATCTTTATGACCTTCCTGCTGAAGAAGCTGCTGAAATTCCACAGGTTGCAAGTTCTTTTGAACAAGCACTTGAAGCACTGGACAACGATCGCGACTTCCTGACTGCTGGTGGCGTTATGACAGACGACATGATCGATGCTTATATAGATCTGAAGAAAGAAGAAGTGACGCTATTGAACATGACGACTCACCCTGTTGAGTTTGATATGTACTACAGTGTATAAACGATAAAGATATTGAATTTAATAACAAGCCTGCATTTGCAGGCTTTTTTTTGTCTCAAAGCAGAGTAAACTTATTATTAGTCATTTGTTTTGATGGGGCTTACATGTTTGTTCGAGTAATTGCGTTTCTGTGTTTGGCAAGCGCCGGCTTGTCTGCAACCACTTTGTATAAGGTCGTTGACAAAGATGGCTCCGTTACCTTCACAGACGTTCCCAGGCCGGGCGCCACACCTGTAGTTATCGGTAAAGCGAACGTCGCAGATACTTCTTCAAATGTACTAAGGAACAATTCGCAACCCAAAACAGTGCAAATCCAATATCCTGATTACGTATTGTCCATGAACTCGCCCGCAAATGGTGCGACTATCCGAAACAATTTTGGCCGAATCAACGTCAGCGCTACATTGTCTCCTCAGGGGGCAGGCCAGTTTCAACTATTTCTGGATGACAGTCTCGTTGAAACAAGCGGAACACCCGTTTTTCAGCTGGAAAATGTAGACAGAGGCGAACATCATCTGCAAATCAAATTTCTGCACAACTCAGGCAAGATCCTTGCATCTACTCAGAAGCGCGTGGTGTATTTACATCGAACGTCAGTGTTGATAAACGCTAACTAGCATCATTGCGGCAAACTCTGCATTAGTTCTGTTTAACTAATTGCACCAATTTTAATTTACGCACCATAGTGGTGCAAGTGTATAATTGTTCACATGCTGCTTAATACTGGTTTCGAAAAAAATTTATTGGAAAATTTGTCCACTGCGATTCTGGTGTTGGACGAAGAGCTACGTATTGCATATGTGAACCATGCTGCGCAAGCGTTTTTAGAGCAGAGTCATAATCGGTTATTGGCTTTTCCTATTCAGCAGTTTTTGCTGCATTCCAGTATCGATTTCAACCGTCTCAAAGAAACCTTAACTAGCGGTGATGGCTTCTCTGATAGCGAAGTTCAGTTGGCCTTTACCGATGGGCGATATCTGTCAGCGGATGTAACAGTCAATGCCATTGAACAGACTACAGGTGAGCGATTGCTGTTGCTTGAAATCAAGAAGATCGATCAGCAAAAACGCATTAGTCAGGAATCGCAGCAGTGGGCTCAGCAACAAGCAGCCAGAGAATTGATTAGAGGTTTGGCGCACGAAATTAAAAATCCATTGGGTGGGATCCGAGGAGCAGCTCAGTTGTTGGAAAAAGAACTGGATAGCTTGGAGAAAAAAGAGTTTACACAGATGATTGTCGAGCAATCAGACAGGTTACGAAAGTTGGTAGACAGGCTGCTCGGACCAAATTCACTGCCTAATCAAGATTGGTGCAACGTGCACAAAGTATTAGAACAAGTGCGGACTTTGGTGAGCATTGAATCTGATTATTCTGTTGAAATTGTTCGGGATTACGACCCCAGTATCCCGGATTTGTGGATTGATTCTGACATGATGCAACAAGCGGTGTTGAACATCGTCAGAAACAGTGTTCAGGCAATTCAGGATGAAGACAAGCCGGGGCGGATTGACATATTTACCAGAATTGAGCGGCAGATGACCATTCATGGAGTGCGGCATCCGCTGGTGGCGCAAATCAAGATAATAGACAACGGACCGGGAATACCGGACGAAATCAAAGACACGCTTTTTTACCCTATGGTGACAGGAAAAAAAGATGGAACCGGTCTTGGCCTTTCAATCGCACAGCAACTTGTTGATTACCATAAAGGAAAGATTGAAGTTGAAAGTTGGCCAGGCCACACAGAATTTACCCTTTACATTCCAATTAGTAAAAAGGAAGCCAATTAATGAGCGCAGAGCCAGTATGGATAGTTGATGACGACAGCTCAATACGTTGGGTATTGCAAAAAGCATTGCAAGCATCGCAAATTTCCTGTGTTAGTTTTGAGAACCCGCAAGATTTACTTTTGCAATTAAATAGTGGGCAAGCGCCACAAGTCATAGTGTCGGATATCAGAATGCCACAAATGGACGGCATGACATTGCTGCAGGAAGTGCATAAAAGCTTTCCAGATATTCCTGTAATTATCATGACTGCACATTCTGATCTGGATAGTGCTGTTAATGCATACAAAAGCGGCGCGTTTGAATATTTGCCTAAACCTTTTGATATAGACGAAGCCGTGGCTTTGGTGCAGCGAGCGCTTACACATGTGCGTGAGCAGGTGCGTGAAAAGCAAAAACCTGAAGTTGTTCCTGTGACTGAAATTATTGGCGAAGCGCCGGCAATGCAAGAAGTTTTCAGAGCCATAGGCAGGCTTTCCCGATCCAGTATCAGTGTCTTGATAAATGGCCAATCAGGAACAGGTAAGGAGTTGGTAGCTCAGGCTCTGCACAGGCATAGCCCTCGTGCGAGTGAAACATTTATCGCGCTCAATATGGCAGCAATTCCTAATGAGTTGGTTGAATCTGAATTGTTCGGTCACGAAAAAGGTGCGTTTACAGGTGCACAAGGTGCCAGACAAGGCAGGTTTGAACAAGCTAATGGTGGAACCCTTTTTCTTGACGAAATTGGTGATATGCCATTGGACGTGCAAACTCGATTACTAAGGGTGCTTGCAGATGGCCAGTTTTATCGCGTAGGTGGTCATAACCCGGTAACGGTTGATGTTCGCATTATCGCCGCGACCCACCAAAATCTGGAATTGAGAGTAGCGGAAGGTAAATTTCGTGAGGATTTGTTTCATCGCCTGAACGTCATAAGAATTCATATTCCCAAGCTAAGTGAAAGACGCGAAGATATTCCATTGTTAGCCCATCATTTTTTACAAAAAGCAGCGAAAGAACTTGCGGTAGAAGCGAAATCCTTGGGGCGGGAAACCCAGAAAGTATTGAGTACACTTGCGTGGCCCGGCAATGTTCGGCAACTGGAAAATGTCTGTCGTTGGTTGACTGTGATGGCCAGTGGTCAGGAGGTTTTACCAGACGACCTGCCGCCGGAAATAACCGAAAATACCGCCTCTTTTGACAATGCAGCACCTGGGGGTGACTGGCAGACCCTGTTGGCTAGTTGGGCCGACAAACAGCTTCAGGCAGGTCGTAAAAATATCCTCGAAGAGGCCATTCACGACTTTGAGAAGATCCTGTTAGAGAGAGCGTTGCACTACACTCACGGACATAAACAAGATGCAGCCTTGCGGCTAGGTTGGGGAAGAAATACCTTAACTCGAAAATTAAAAGAGTTGCAGCTGTAAAACTCATTAGGGGTAAACCTTCTGGCAAGCCCCTGTATTTATATAGGCCGCAGGGATTGAGCTGCCGAAAAAGTGAATCAGTGAACGAACGTTATGCGCTTGACTGAGTTGTCTGTTTCTAGCCAGAGTCACAGTTGACAGAGGAAATCTAGTCAACCTGAGGTTGGTTATCCTATCCCAAATTTTAAAATCTCAATGTCTACACCCCCGTAATTGTGAGGCTTGATCCAACGCCTTCGCGTCTATGGTCCCTGCATGACTATTTTGTTTGATAAACCTCATAGCCTTTCCTGCAGGCTTTTTTTTCGGCCAGAACCAGTCGCAGTATTGCAAACCTATCTCTATGATTTAAAAAGATTATTTAATGCTTAGGACAAATAATTAAAATTTGTTGGCGGAAAAATCATTGTTAATCGTCTGAAAGTTAGATTGATGTAAAAAAGTTGTAAACAGATGGTGGGCACTGACTCACTTCAGGAATTCCTGTTACCACAACCTTAACCATTTAAGCACATGAAGGCACATTAAAATGAGAAAAAAACCGCAACAAAGGTTTCAAAAGTCGATACTGGCGAGAAGCATAAGTGTAATGCTTGGAGCAACCGCAGTGGCTCCGGTAATGGCTCAAGAAACGGCTGAAGATACTGAAATTATTCAGGTTACCGGCGTAAGGGGGAGTTTGTCCCAATCTATGAATATCAAACGTCAGTCCTCAGGCGTTGTTGATGCAATTTCTGCCGTTGATATGGGTAAGTTTCCTGATACTAACCTGGCTGAGTCGCTGCAACGAATTACTGGCGTATCGATAAATCGGGTCAATGGTGAAGGTTCTGAAGTGACTGTTCGTGGCTTTGGCGGTAACTTCAACTTAATCACTTTGAATGGCCGTCAAATGCCGGCTGCAAATGTATCAACGATAACAGGCAACCCTCAAGATAAAGGCACAACAGGGAGCAGTCGTTCATTTGATTTCTCAAATATTGCCTCAGAAGGGGTTAGCGGTATAGAGGTTTATAAAACGGGCCAGGCAGCTATTCCTTCTGGTGGTATAGGTTCCACCATCAACATTAATACACTTAAGCCACTTGATCAGAGTAAAAACCGCGCATTGGTCGGCGCGAAATTGGTAAAAGATGGAAGTGGTGATGGCGTGACACCAGAATTCAGTGGTTTAGCTAACTGGATTAATGAAGACGCCAACTTTGGTATTTCACTATTTGGCTCATTCCAGGAACGTGATTCGGGCAGCCGGCACATGAGTGTCGAACAGTTTCAATTGCAGGAGTGGGGGGCGGATTCCCTTGCTGCAATTAGCGCACCTGATGTGGTAGTAACAAATGAGCCAACGATTGGTCAAATTGTAGCGATTCCTACCAACATAGGACTGGGTACCAACCAAGATGAACGTGAACGCACCAATGCTATGCTTACCGTTCAATTCGCACCTGCTGACAATCTGACAATTACCGCCGATGCAAGTTATGCTAAAAATGAACAGGACTCTACGTCTTTGATTGATGGTGTGTGGTTTGCTCGTCAGTTCAACAGTATTGAGTTTGACGGCAACCCGGTCGTCGCGACCCCCGTTAAATTTGCTGAAGATATTGAGGGAGGTAAGGATTTCTTCTTCCAGAATCTTGCGTTGGCCACTAAAGACGAACTAAAGTCGTTTGGTTTTAACGTAGACTACTGGGTCAATGATTCGCTCAATCTGCGTTTTGACGCGGCCAGCTCGACGGCCAAAAGTGGTGGTAATGGTCCATTGGGTCACAACTCAATTCGCTTCAATTTTGCGGGCTCAAACGCCGGTTGGCAGACAGCTGATTTCACAGGCGACATCCCACAGGCGAGCATTGTAATCGACGACGAACTTAAAGGTAACAACAACGGTATTTTTGATAAAGCCGACGTAGGTTCTCAGGTAACTCAAACTGAAAAATCCAATCAGGAAACGGATGTTGATCAAGTACGCTTTGAAGGATCTTGGTCTGATGGAGAAATGGTTGTGGATTTCGGCGTTGGTTACTTAACCACTGAGATGCGCCAAACTCGTGAGTCTACAAGCAATGCGTTGGGCGGATGGGGGGTCAGCTTCCCAGGAGATATTCCTGAAGGATTGTTCGAGCAAAGTTGTACGGCTTGCCAATTTGAAGATTACGATATCACTGGCGTTGCAGGTGCTGATAGCATTGCGCGTCCTGCTGGTTCCACGACTATACCGTTAGGTAGTGTTTCATTCGGCGGAGACCCAGTTGAACTCTTGAGTGCGATTGGACCGGCTTACGGACTTTCTCTTGAGACCTTACCTATCAACGGTTTTGATGACAATACAATTGAAGAAGATATCGTTTCTGCGTTTGTTCAGGTCAAGATGGACTATGAACTTGGCGAAATGCCATTGAATATTGTTGCAGGTCTGCGATATGAGCAAACTGATGTAACTTCAACTTCGAATCAGTTAGTCCCGCTGCGGATAATTTGGGAGTCTGACAATGATTTCCTGGTAGAACCTAGCACAACGTCACAAAGTCTGGTGGCTGAGCACGATTATTCGAATTTGTTGCCTAGCCTGGATTTGACTTTGGATGTGACAGACGAAATTAAAGCACGGGCTTCATTCAGTAAAACCCTGGCTCGTCCTGCGTATAATCAGTTGTTTAATTCAACCACAGTGTCTGCGCCACCGCGGCCAACTGCGTTAGGTGGTTCTGCAACAGGTAACTCGGGTAACGCTCGTCTAGATCCGCTGGAGTCGACCAATATCGATTTGTCACTTGAGTGGTACTATAGCGAATCCAGTGTGGTCTCCCTTGGTTACTATAGAAAAGACGTGGATAACTTTGTTGGAACGGCTCAGGTTTCCACTCCTCTGTTTGGTCTGTTGGACGCATCTTCAAACGCACCAGGGACCCTTGCGGCACAGGCTGCGCAAGAACTTGCGGCTCTGGGGTTCGATAATAACGAACGAAACCTCTTTACTATGACCGCCATACTACAAAACCCGGATGCCTATCCAGGCGGTGCGTCAGAGTTTGAGAATACCCAGTCATTTGCAGACTCAGTGTTTGGTGCGTTCAACGTATTTCCTGAGTCCGGTGATCCTGAATTTCTCTTCCAGGTTACTCAGCCCGTTAACAGTCAGAGCGCTGTTATCGACGGGTTTGAATTTGCGTGGCAACACTTCTTTGGAGAGACAGGCTTCGGTTACCAGCTTAACTATACGACAGTTGATGGCGACATAGGTTACGACGTTGGTGGTGCCATTGACGTGGATCAGTTTGCTTTGGAAGGCTTGAGTGATACCGCTAACCTGGTACTAATCTACGAAAAAGATGGGTTATCAACCCGTATTGCTTACAACTGGCGAGATGAGTTTTTAAGTGCTGTGAACCGTGGTTTTGGTAACCGGAACCCGCTGTTCGTCGACGACTTTGAGCAAATTGATATCAATGTAAGTTACGAAGTTAACGATGATTTGTCAGTGAGTCTGGATGTGATTAACCTGACTGAAGAAGGTCAGCGCCAGTTTGGTCGCAGTCGCAACAATGTTTTCTTCATTCAGGAAGCAGACAGACGCTTTGTACTAAGCGCAAGTTATACTTTCTAAATGATGAAAAGCACGCCCGGTATAACTGTGTGGCCGGGTAACTCAAATGCTTGCGCTTGGTGGCCCTTGCGCAGGCATTTTTCGATAGCTAATATGGTTCAAAGCCATTCACGATCTAACCGGTAAAATGACGTACCTATGAGTAAGGCTATAGTTCTAAACAATGTCGATCACAAAAATCTCAGAGTCGACATACGACCTGAATCCAGCTCAGTCGAGCATGTCAATCGGTGTGGTGTGTTCACCACAGAAATAAGCGATTTACATAAAGAATTCCCCTTAGTATTTCACAAGCATCCTGACTCTGGAGAGACCCAATTGCATGCTATTTTGGGCCTTGATAAAGATGAAAATCTATTTTTGGACGAAAGCGGTTGGACTAGCCGATTTGTACCAGCATTACTTGCGAGAGGACCATTTAGTCTTGGGTTTAAAAAGCCTGGCTCTGAGGGTAATCAACAATCGGATCCGATCATTTGTATTGATATTGATGACCCGAGAGTCACATCTGAAAAGGGCGAAGAGTTATTTCTGCAGTTCGGAGGAGAAGCCCCCTACCTTGAATATGTTAAAAAGGCACTTCAGACCATTGAAGGGGGTATGACCTATGATAAGACGCTTTATACGCTGGTAGAATCAATGGAATTGCTGGAGCCAGTGTCAATTCAACTGAAACTAAGTAATGAAGAAGAGGTTAATTTTAGCCATTACCACACGGTGAATCAGAATAAACTGGCACAATTGGATAGCGAAAGCCTGACTAAACTGAATCAGTTTGGCGTCTTGAGTTTGTTGTTCTTCATTCTTTCTTCAATGGGAAACTTCCAGAGGCTGATTGAGTTGAAAAATGCCAAATCAGCTATGTGTTAACGGACACTTTTGGCGCAATAATGCAGGTGAATAATGTGCGAAATACTGTTTCTGTATTAGAAGGTGCAACGCCAGACTCCATTCCATTCGAGCAGCTTTTTGCGAATAACGAACCGGTCATTCTAAAAGGTCTGGTCAGAGATTGGCCTTTGGTACAAGAAGGCAAAAAGGAACCCGCTAAGGTGATGGAGCAACTAGAAGTTAACGATAGCGGTCGTCCCATGATAGTTTACCAGGGAGCGGCGGATATCAAAGCGCGTTTCGGCTATGATGATTCCTGTACTGGTTTTAATTACACCAGCCATAAGAGCACAATTTCTGAAGTATTTAGTCAGATCCGCGAGCAGTTGTCTCAACAGGAGCATGACTATTACTACATCAATTCACTAAGGTTGGATGAGGGTTTCCCCGCTCTTAGTCACACACACAAGCTTAACTTTGACCACCCTGAGTTCGAGCAGAATCACCCCGTTGCCAAAATCTGGCTGGGGACAGAATCCGTTGCAGCGGCACATTTTGACCAGCCTAAAAATATAGCATGTTGTGTGTTGGGCAAGCGTCGATTTACGCTTTTTCCACCTGACCAGGTGGAAAACCTCTATCCTGGACCCTTGACGCCAACACCTGGTGGTCAGGTAGTGACAGTGGCCAATCTGGCTGAGCCGGATTTATCACGTTTCCCTCGCCTGAAGACAGCATTGGATAATGCCTATATTGCTGATCTCGAACCGGGCGATGGCTTGTACTATCCCAGTATGTGGTGGCATGAAGTTGAAGCCTTTGATCGGTTCAATGTGATGGTTAACTATTGGTGGATGACTGCAGCCCATTATTTGGGAAGCCCCATGGATGTATTGATGCACGCTATGATGAGCCTGAGAGATAAACCGACGACAGAAAAACAGGCCTGGAAAGCACTATTTGATTATTACATTTTTAACGACCCAGATAACGTGAGGGAGCACTTGCCTGTTGAGTGTCATGGTGCATTTGCAAATATGGATGATAACCTTTCCAGACGTATCCGTGCTTTGCTGCGCAATAACCTTAATCGCTAACATTTATGGACAATAAACTGATATGAAAGCAAAAACCAATGTGGTCGTCGCCGGAGGCGGGACAGCTGGCTGGCTCACCGCTTACAGTTTAGTTACTCGCCTGGGCGGTTTGTTAAATATCACATTGGTGGAGTCGGACCAGATTGGGACTGTCGGTGTAGGTGAAGCCACTATTCCGACAATGCGAAATTTTCATCAACTCATTGGTATTGATGAAAAGGAATTTATGGCCGCCACCCAAGCCACTTTCAAATTGGGCATCATGTTCGATAATTGGGGAAAGGAAGGCGACAGCTATATCCATTCATTCGGCGAAATTGGGCAGCGTTCCTGGATGGCAGAGTTTCATGAATTTTGGATGGCCGCGAAAGATCAGGGATTTGGTGGCAGCTTGGATGATTACTGTCTTGAATTAAAAGCTGCCAAAGCGAATAAATTTGCCACTCATATCGGTAAAAAACCGATCAACTATGCTTATCATTTAAACGCCACAGCCTATGCCGCGTACTTAAGGGGAAAAAGTGAAAAAGCCGGTGTCAGGAGAATAGAAGGAAAAATAGCACAAATTCACAATGACCCGGATGGCAATATTGCATCACTTCAACTGGATAGTGACCTGCAGGTTAAAGGGGATGTCTTTATCGACTGTACGGGATTCAGAGCATTACTAATTGGTGAGAATATGGGCCAAGGTTTTGAAGACTGGAGCGATTTACTGGCAGCTGATAGCGCAATCGCAGTGCAAACTAAGGCCGTTGAACCTCCAAGGCCATATACACGGGCTATCGCACACTCTGCGGGTTGGCAATGGCGTATTCCATTGCAAAGTCGGGTTGGGAATGGAATTGTGTATAGCAGCAAGTTTTTATCGGATGACGAAGCCCACAGCACCTTGATGGGTAATCTGACCGGGGAAGTCATCAGCGAACCTCGTGTAATTAAATTTAAAACCGGCAGGCGCCATAAGGCGTGGCATAAAAACTGTATTGCTATTGGCTTATCAGGGGGCTTTTTAGAACCCTTGGAATCAACCAGTATCCATCTTATTACTACAGCAATCTTGCGGTTAATGAAGCTGTTTCCGTTTGCCGGTAATAGCGCACTATTGGCCGAACATTTCAATCGGGAAACCCGACTTGAGTTAGAAACGATACGTGATTTTATTATTTTGCATTATCACCTTACTCAGCGCAGTGACAGCTTATTCTGGGATCATTATCGGACAATGGCCATTCCGGATCCCTTGACACACCGGGTGGCAATATTCCGTGAGAATGGCTTTGTGTGGCCTGATGATGTTTCCTTGTTCCGTGTTGATTCCTGGGTACAAGTTATGATGGGACAAGGTTTGATTCCACAGCAATTTCATGGCGCTGGTCGCGTCCTCCCAGCGGATGGTTTGAAGAAGCAATTGTCTACCCTAACCACAATGATTGATAATGCTGTTGCCCAACTACCAGAGCACAATGATTTTATTAAATCTTACTGCCCTGCTTCAGATGTATAATTGCACAGGGTGAAAACATGAAAACTCGTGTGGTCATTGTGGGAGGAGGCACCGCAGGTTGGCTAACTGCCGGGATCATTGCCGCCCGACATTATGACCTAAATTCATCTAATCAGTATACCGAAGTCACCCTGGTTGAATCCCCACATGTTAAGAATCTGGGGGTCGGTGAAGGCACCTGGCCAACAATGCGCGACACTTTGCGAAAAATAGGTATTTCTGAACGCCAGTTTTTGTCTTGTTGTGACGCTAGCTTCAAACAAGCGTCGAAATTTATTGGTTGGACTTATGGTAAAGAAGAACACTACTACCATCCATTCACGGTACCTATGGGATACGGTTCAGTCAATGCAGCACAGCACTGGTCCGCCGAACCTGAAAAGAATGATTTTGAAAGTTGGGTTTGTGCTCAAGGTACGATTTGTGACAAAAACCTGGCCCCTAAAACGCCCAATATGGCCGAATATGCCTTTCATCTAAATTACGGATATCACCTCAATGCGGGGAAGTTTGTCACTTTGTTGCATCAGCATTGTGTTGAAAAGTTGGGGGTGAATTACATACAGGGTCATGTTGAGCAGGTCGTTTGTGCGCAGAACGAAGATATTGCGGCTATTGAGCTGGACACGGGCTTAAAAGTTGAAGGGGAGCTGTTCATCGATTGCAGCGGCTTTGCATCCATTCTTATGGGGAAACACTATAATATTCCGTTTAAATCTCTGCGGCATATTCTGTTTAATGATACAGCGTTAGCACTGCAGGTAGAGCATGTAGCATCGGATACACCTATTGCCTCATGCACAGTTGCCACTGCCCAGCAGCAGGGTTGGATTTGGGATATAGCGCTCCAAAACAGGCGTGGTATCGGGCATGTATTCTCCAGCGAATTTGGTTCAGTTGAACAAGCGGAAGAAAATCTGTGCCAATATGTAAAAAATGACCCGCTGTTGGCCAGGTTGGATATCACGCCCAGGACAATCAAATTCGACCCAGGTTATAGAGAAACCTTCTGGCACCAAAATTGTGTCGCTATTGGCGTTTCAGCAGGATTTGTAGAGCCCCTGGAAGCTACTGCGCTGGTATTAATTGAAAAATCAGCTGAGTGGATAAGTCAACAGCTTCCCAGAGATCGAAATGCCATGACCGTCTTAGCCACCCGTTTTAACCAACTTACTAAACAAAGGTGGGAAGAGATCGTCGACTTTCTGAAGTTACACTACTTGTTAAGTCAACGTGAGGACAGTGAATATTGGCGCGCCCATCAGAACCCTGATTCGATTCCTGAAAGCTTAAAAGATGCACTGACTCTCTGGCGCAGCCAATCTCCCTGGCTATATGAATCGAATCAACGGTTTGAACTTTTTTCATCGGCGAGCAAGCAATATGTTTTGTATGGGATGGAATTTAAAACGGATGAAAAATCCGTGTCACAAAAGCGTCAAAAGGACAGTGAATTAGTAAAAAGACTGCACAATGATAATTTGCGTTTAACTGAAAAGTTGTTGAGCGCATTACCCGGTAACCGCGAGTTTTTAAATCGCATCTAAAGATAAAAACGCGGCTTTTCTTGATGCCTAACCTCTGACTTAACGATCACTAACGCAAGACTGTAAATATTGCGTCTTCCCCGAGTGCTTTTGTCGGGGGGAGGTCAATATTCTTAGTTGCGCAGCAACGCCTGACTGAACGGGCACACAAGGATGTGTGCACTGGTGCGCTTCACCATGGACGGGTTCCGCTGGAGATGTATCAGATAGGCAAAATCACACTGTGCAAATGTCTGCCTTTCTGAATATTCGAGTAAAGTTTGAAAGCGAATGCACTCAGCATTTACAGACAGTTAAACGCTTAAAACACAAAATAAATTTTTTGCACCATCGACGCTACTTTAAAAAAAGCTAAGGCAGTTTAGCTAACGTGGGCTTTTAAACATGGTGCAAATAAAAAATTTTTTTGTGTCTACTTCCCAATCAGTCTCAGGAATTCGTCACGAGTGGCTTGAGACGTTCGCATACTGCCAAGCATCACCGAAGTCACCATGGATGAATTTTGTTTTTGCACACCACGCATCATCATACACATATGTTTGCCTTCCATGATAACCCCGACACCTTTGGCACCGGTGACTTCCTGAACCGCTTCAGCAATCTGTTTGGTTAATCCTTCCTGGATTTGCAAACGACGAGAGAACATATCTACGATCCGCGCAAATTTTGACAACCCCAGAACTTTACCATTAGGTAAATAAGCAATATGACATCGCCCTATAAAAGGTAAAACATGGTGTTCACATAGTGAGTAAAACTCAATATCCTGAACGATCACCATTTCATCAGTATCGGCTTCAAAAACCGCATCATTGATGACTTCGTCTAATTTCTTTTCATATCCATCGGTGAGAAATTTCATCGCCTTTGCAGCGCGTTTGGGTGTATCAACAAGCCCTTCCCTGTCTACATCTTCTCCCAAAAGACTGAGGATGCTTTGGTAGTGCTCCTGTAATTTTTCTGACATCTATTCTTTATCTCTTGTGTATCTTTGCTGCAGGCTCAGGTAAGTAGAACCTCATCTTTTGATACGTCATGTGGTCAAGCCGATGAATCATCGACAGTGGTGAATTGGGTTTATCATAACACTGTGTTACCGCGAGAATAAACTTATCCATATAATTCATTCTATTGCAGCGCACTCAGAATATATCAAGTGTTACTCATTAAGACTGCTTTCAGGCAAAGCATAGGGAGGGATTTCACTGCCTTTATCTGATAAGAATGTGTCCATCCAACGCATTAATCTTAAACTGTAATCATATCTTGCCGCAGCTCTTCTAAAACCATGCCCTTCTTGAGGGTACAAAACCAGTCTGACAGGGGCTTTCCCTAGCAACTTTGCATAACGATAAAGTTCGATGGACTGACTTGGGTGAACACGTGAATCTTGCTCTCCGTGCATCAGTAGCAGAGGCGTGGTCAGTTTAGCCGTGTGAAACACTGGGCTTCTTTCCAACATCCATTGCCAGTTCTCCCAAGGCCACTGCAAAGAATGCAGTTGATACATCTCAGTAGGAATATCTGTGGTTCCAAATTTTGATATTTGGTTGCCAATTGCCATGGTTGCAACACTGGCAGCAAAATGATCTGAAAAAACAGTTGCCGCCCAAGCGGAAGCATAGCCGCCATAGGAGGCGCCTGAAATACCAGTCTTGTCAGGATCGGCCAGACCCATTTTGACAAGATGTAGCTTGGCGTCCAAGATATCGTTAAATTCTGCGCCAGCATAGTCTTGTTGACCTGCTTTAGTAAACTTCACCCCTCTTCCTGTGGAGCCACGGTAATTGGGGAAGTAGCTGATGTATCCTTTCCCTGCAGCAACGTGCGCAGGATGGGAATACCGATTGAGCCAGCCATTTGAAACATGACTTTCAGGGCCACCGTGCACAAAAATGATTAATGGCCTGGGGTTATCGCTTTTTTCTGCGGGGGAAACCAACACACCTTCTATTTTCATCCCATCACGAGCAAAAAATGATACCTCTCGTTGTCTTCCTAGCTGGCGGTCCTTCAACCACAGATTAGAATCTGTTATCCGCCGGGAAGCTCTCTCATTATGCCAATAAACCTCTTTACTATGATCAGGTGCAGACACTACCAGTGCAATTTGTTTGCCTCCTTTGCTTGCCGACATTCTAGTAATTGTATTTAACTTGTTGGCCAGCTTTTTCACACTCGAAGAATTATTAAGTCGTTTACTTGCTAAGTAAGTTTCCAGGCCTTGATGCACGACAAAGCCTATTTTTGAGTCAGACATCCAATCAATATCTTCAACATGTCCCTTCAAATCAGGTAAAAGATTGACCAGATTGTTCGTTTTGAGGTCGCCTATTAGCAGTCGGCCTTCAGCGGGGTCATGAGGATCATTGGTACCTATTACTGCTATGTGCTCGCCATCCGGAGACCAGCGAAATTTGCCCATCTTTCCCTGATGCTGGAATTGTTTGACCATGACACCACTCAAATCATACAACGCCAGTGTTTTCCGCATCGTTTTATGATCTTGCAAGGGCAATGGCGAAGTCTGTATGGCGACAAGTTCTCCCTGGGGATGAAGATTTGCACGGATCACATGTGATTTGTCATAAACAAGATTAATGGAAGAGTTATCACGGCTGAAATCAACCATCCAGAGTTTGTTGAAAGGTGTTGATTCTTCGAAAATCTGAGCGTCAAAACCCTTCTTTATCAATTCTAGTTGGGACAGTTCTGAATTATCTGCCCCCCAAAATACAATTTTTTGCTGTTTGTCATCGAAGGAAAATCCAAGTATATCGTTTTCGTGACTAACAACCCGTCTTGATTCTCCTCCATTTATCGCCATGACATAAATCCCAACATAGGTGTCAGTGGGACGTTTGGCAAGGAACCATAAACGCTCGCTATTTGCCGACCATTTGATCTGGCCAATTGCATTTGTACCTGTAATAAATGGACGTATGGTCCCACGTTTGTCGACTACATATAATTCGCGCCAACTTTCCCCATCACCATTTTCTAGAACGTTTCTGGGTTTGGTCAGGGTAAACGCAATATTTTCACCATCCGGCGACATCGCAACACTAATCACTTTTCGAATTTTAGTGAGGTCGTGAAGAGTCAGCGGGGCCTTCTCAGCCCAGGCAAAATTGCAAAACAGTATCATAATAGCAAGCGAGACAAGTCTCTTCATTCCCGGCTCCTACACGTAACTACAGGTACACCCTTGTTAGTCTGCCAGGAATTAACTCGTTGTCATTTGGCCGGACTAACACACGTATAGTCATAGGTTAGCGGAATTAGTTGTAGTGGTGAGAGCTTATTTTAAAAATCTTTGTAACGTTTTTTTAGCGAATCGCGTAAATCAACCAGATAACCATCCAATGCGCTTTTGGCATTTTCATAGGCATCATTTAATTCTGATGAATTTGGATCACGGAGAAGACGTTGAAATGCCAGATCCGTATTGTTGAGGAGAGCTTCCAATTGCGGGTTTTCGCCATCCATGAATCAACAGTCCTTGTTTTTTGAAAGTATGCTTAATTTTGGTCAAAAAACGGACGTTTGGCAACAGCTTTTTAAATCATGCAAAGATTAAAAGTAACAAGTTGTCTCTAAATAGTTAAGGTTTAATAACAGCAAGTCCAATGATAGCCAACAGAATAAGCACTGGTGTTTCGTTTAAAAAACGATAAAAACGTGCTGAATGTTTGTTTTCATCACTAGCAAATTTGCGCATCAGGACATACAGATAAACATGATAAGCGTAAAGAAACATGACCAATAAAATTTTATGATGAAGCCAACTTGCAGCCCGAAACCACTCTCTCCCGTAGCTGGAAATTAAAGCGACGCCAAACACTAAGGTTAATACGGCAAAAGGCGTGACAAAATACCAGAGTCTGCGTTCCATTGTTTTAAACTGCTCAATAACATCCGGATGAGTCGCCTGGGCGTGATAGACAAAAATTCTGGGTAAGTAAAACAAGCCTGCCATCCATGCCACCATGAAAAACAAATGCAAGGTTTTGAGCCATAAAATAGTCATAGTTTAATAAAGTCCGAAGTTTATTGTGCCTTGTGCAAATGGTGACGCAAATTGTTCCAGGTGATCACGCCGATAAGTTCTGAGGGTGCAGAATCGTATACAAACACGGCTCCATCTCGATTAACTTGCAGTATTTCATATACTTCTGCCAAAGTAGCCTGCGCCGAGACTCCCTCCATATTATAGAAAATTAACGGTGATGCATTGTGCCCCAAGCTAATATCATACTGAACAAGCTGGTACTGAACATCAATTTCAAATGAAGATTTCTGCACTACCGGATGAGTAGGGGAGGATTCCAGAAACTGTAGAATATATCTGTCGGGCGCGTCCACAAACAATTTGTATTCTGTGTCCATGACTGCAAGCACACCGGTTTTCTGCAAAGTTTCAAGTACGGGAGACGTAGTATAGCTCAGCTTTTGATATTCTAGCTGTTTGATAAATATTGATTTATTACCTAACAATTGTGTTGATGTAACATAGGCAGGCACTATCACCAGCATTGCGGGTAATATCACTTGCGGACTATGAGACAATTCCATTACAGCAGATAAAGCCGCAAGGGGAGCATGCAAAACAGCTGTCAATAAGCCAGCAATTCCGAGCAACGCAAAGCTACTTGTATTTGGATCACCTGTATCAAAAATAATGTTGAGCGGCATTGCCAGAATAGCTCCGCTTAACATACCTAATACAAAAACCGGACCAATCACACCTCCGGGGATGCCCAGGCCAATTGCGGTTAGTGCCAAAACAAATTTTGCAAATAAAATAAGCAGCATAAATTGCACGCTATCATTGCTGATAATCTCGTGAACGCTCTCAAATCCGGCTCCCATTGCTTGCGGAATGAATAAACCCGCTATACCGGTAATCACGCCAGCAATTAACAACCGCCATACCATTTTAACGGGTCTGAACCAACGGATGACGGTCATGAGTTGGGTATTGAATAAGGTTGCCAGCCCCCCCAGTACGATGCCAAAAATGATCAAATAAAAATATTGCCAATGTGGCAAATCCTGGAACTGCAAAAACGATAATTCATGCACTTCGCCAAATACCATTCGGGTAAGCACTGAACCACAGGCGGCAGCCAGCATCACAGGGATAAAAACGTGGATTTTATATTCTCTGAGTACGACTTCCATAACAAATATGACGGCGGCGAAAGGCGTATTAAATGACGCCGAAATGCCAGCTGCTATTCCGCACCCTGCCAGTATGCGTATGCTGTTGTATGGTAGTTTCAGCCATTCCCCTAAAAAGCCACTACCTGCCGCACCCAGGTGCACCGAAGGTCCTTCACGTCCGACGACGAAACCGCTTGCGAGAGCAAACATCCCACCGAAAAATTGATTTAACGTCGTGCGCAGTGGAATGTGCCCATAACGTTTTTTGATCCTGTGAATGACAAATGGGATCCCCATTCTGTAGTGCTTAAAACCTGTGACCCAGGCAAACATGATAATCAGTAACGCACCACAAACAGGTAAAAGTAAACGAAAAACCGGCTCTAGCGTGTTAAACTTATTTACTTCTTGCAAAAACGCCAATTGCACCCATTCGACGCTCAATCTGAACAGTATGATGAGCGAAGCCGCGCTGATCCCGCCAACTATGCCTAAAAGACATAGTTGATAAGATGTGCGAGGTTTCGCGATTTCCTGTCTGAATGCGCTGAGATTCATGAAGTTACAAAATACGCTTTGCGCTGTATGATTTTTGTCTAAGCTTACCACAAGTGCTTGTAATTCATGACAATATTATTAGGGCCTGTTGATTTTTCATATATGCCTCTGCTGGTGTCCTATTTTTCTCCAGCGAAGAAGGTGTCTTGCGGATAGGTATTCTATTCAGCAGACTCCGATAGACATTGTTATTAATTGAAAGAAGAAGGAAAACGATTCACCGTGATTGTCCAACAACTCAAGCAACATTTTGGCGCTTTCGGCTTCTACCTTGCGGGCGGCATTCTGCTGGTGGGTGCCACTTTCCTTGGGTATAAATTTGGTTATTATCTTGCTGATTCTCAACTGAAAGAAATTGCCACGCTAAAACACAGTCTGGAGAATTTGAACGCCGAAAACAACGAACTGACGCGCAAGTTAAATGTGTTGGGTGTCGAGCTTGAAGTTCAGCGCCTGGCCAATCAGCAAGCACAAAAAAATATTGAACAAGGTATGGAGCGCGAGTCTGAGTTGAAACGTCAACTCGGTTTCTATCAGAAAGTCATGGCGCCTGAATTGAAACAGGAAGGCTTTGTGATTGATGCGTTTAATGTGGAGCAGACCTTAAGCGACAATGTCTATCGATTCGACCTTGTACTAATGCAGCAGGATAAAATCAAAAACGTTGTAAAGGGTAATGTCGATGTGACATTGACCGGAAGTCAGGAAGGAAGACCCAAAGAAATCAGGTTGTTTGATCTAATGCTTGAACCATCGGAGCAACTGACCTTTAGTTTTAAATATTTTCAGGTGCTAAAAGGGCAATTTACCTTGCCGCAAAATTTTAGGGCTGAAAAAGTCGTCGTCAGAGCTGAAGTCTTCCAGTTCAGGAAAAAGCGTGGTGATCTGGAACACACCTTTGACTGGTACGCTGAAGCGTCTTCAGATACACCCATTGAAAGTGAATAGTTGATTAGATTACTCAGGTATTAGATAATTACCCGAATATTTGATTATCAACACAGAATTAACTAAGAGGTTTACTATGTCGGTGCAGACAGCACTACCCATTGAGTTTTCGGATGCTGCCGCCAGAAAAGTCAAAACTTTGATCGAGGAAGAGGAAAATCCCAATTTAAAATTGAGGGTTTATGTCACGGGCGGCGGTTGCTCAGGTTTTCAATACGGCTTTACATTCGATGAAAAGGTTAATGAAGGTGACATGACAATCGATAAAGATGCTGTGACCCTGGTTGTTGATCCCATGAGTCTGCAATACCTAGTTGGTGGTGAAGTGGATTATATCGAGGGGTTGGAAGGTTCCAGGTTTTTAGTCAATAACCCGAACGCCCAAACTACCTGCGGATGTGGATCATCGTTCAGTATTTAATGCGTTAATCCTAAATGTGAAATAAAATAGCCGGCATGTATGTCGGCTTTTTTTATGATTTTCTTACATTTATTAACGGGTGTTAACAGGGAAAACATAGTAAATTAGTTGGCCTTAAATTAAGCAGAGAAACATGATGTCTCAATTGATGACCAAAATACGACAGCAACCAGCCTGGATAGCACTAGCAATTTTTATTTTGCTTTGCCTATGGATTGCGTCGGGTAGTTTGTCTGCTGAGTCAAATAAGCCGGAAAAGAAACAGGTGGATATCCCCACACCTAAAGTCCGTGTTGCCAGAATGTCAGCAGATGAAGTAAGTAGAGAGATCACTCTGTATGGACGCACTGAACCTGACCGTTTGACTACATTGCGGGCTGAAGTGAAGGGACAAGTTATCGAGATTTTTGTCAAAGAAGGACAAGCGGTTAAAGCAGGCCAAAAGATACTCTCTCTTGATAGAAATGATCTCAAACAGCGCCTTTCATCAGCTAGAGCTAGCCTCAAACAGCGGGAGATCGAACTTGAGGGCGCGTTAAGACTAGGCTCGAAGGGGTACCAGTCACAAGCAACACTTGCACAAGCCGAAGCAAACGTGGAAGAAGCAAAAGCACAAGTGGAAAATCTCGACCTTGCCATCGAAAATACGCTAATTGTCGCGCCCTTTGATGGCGTTATTAATGAGCGGTTTGTTGAAGTAGGCGATTTATTGCGCGATGGCGATGAAATTGCTGTTGTGGTCGATCTGGACCCATTGGTCGTTTCAGCAGATGTGACCGAAACCCACGTTCAGGGATTATCAATTGGCCAATTTGCGCGGGGCAGAATGGTGTCTGGTCAGCATGTTGAGGGAAGAATCCGCTATATTTCCAGCGTGTCCAATATGGGAACCAATACTTTCAAAATTGAAGTAGAGGTACCCAATGTCGACCACAAGCTAGTTGCGGGTATGAGCACAGAATTGGCCATCCCTTTACAGCAAACAATGGCAATTAAAATAACACCGGCAGTCATGGCGCTGGACGAACGTGGCAACTTAGGTGTGAAGACTGTAGTGAATGATCGCGTTAAGTTTGTGGCAATCGATATGGTTAAAAGTGATTCTGAAGGTGTGTGGTTAGCTGGTTTAGGTGAACAAGCCAACGTCATTACGCTAGGCCATGGATTCGTCCGCGACGGCGATAAGGTGGACGTGGTATTCGTTGACGAAGGACTACAGGCAAAACAATGACCAGCTTGATATTTGCGGCGTTGACCCGCACACGCACAGTATTGATGGTTTTCGCACTGTTGCTCATATCGGGCACAGTTACCTACATCAATATTCCCAAAGAATCTAATCCGGATGTACCAATCCCATTTATCTATGTGTCCATTGTGCATGATGGGATCTCACCAGAAGATTCCGAACGTATGTTGGTCAAACCCATGGAGCGAGAGCTACGTTCCATCGATGGTATCAAGGAGATGAGAGCAACAGCTGGGGAAGGGTTCGCAAATATTAATATCGAATTTATCGCCGGCTTTGATTCTAAAGATGCATTGGCAGATGTGCGTGATAAGGTCACGGTTGCCCGAGCAAAACTGCCCTCAGAAACAGAAGAGCCGACAATTCATGAAGTGACTATGGCGGGGCAACAAGCTGTGGTGACAGTGGTGTTATCTGGTCCTGTTTCTGAACGTGCATTGTTGACATTGTCACGAGAGCTTAAAAATCGTCTGGAAGGAATGAAAGAAATACTCGAAGTGGAAGTGGGCGGTGACCGCGAAGACATAGTCGAGATAATTGTTGACCCACTATTGATGGAGTCTTACGGGCTGGATCAAAACGACATATTTAACCTGCTGTCACGTAATAACCGTTTAGTACCTGCAGGGACAATGGATAATGGGAAAGGCAGTTTTGCGGTAAAAGTACCGTCGGTATTTGAATCTGTAAAAGACGTGATGGAGCAGCCTATAAAAGTAGATGGAGACCGAGTCATTACTTTTCAGGATGTGGCCCAGGTCAGGCGTTCTTATAAAGATCCCAGCAGTTTTGCGCGCCTGAATGGAAACCCTTCAATTTCCCTCGAAGTCAAAAAACGTCCTGGCGAAAATATCATCCTGACCGTTGATGGTGTCAAAAGCTTGATCGACGCTGCTCGTGCAACGCCAATATGGCCGAGTAGTGTCATTGTTACCTATACGGGTGACCAGACCAAAGACGTCAAAATGATGTTGGGCGACCTGCAGAACAACGTTTCCAGTGCCGTGATCCTTGTTGCAATCGTCATAGTTGCATTCCTTGGTGTCAGAACCGCATTGTTGGTTGGTGTGTCCATTCCAGGCTCTTTCCTCACAGGTATTTTAATCCTCTCTTTGTTTGGTTACACCATGAATATGGTTGTCTTGTTCTCACTAATAATGGCCGTGGGAATGCTGGTGGATGGCGCTATTGTCGTCACCGAATATGCCGATCGCTGTATGAGTGAAGGTATGGACAAAAAACAGGCATATGGTAAAGCCGCGCAACGTATGGCCTGGCCAATCACTGCATCGACGGCGACCACTCTGGCTGCATTTGCTCCCCTGATGTTCTGGCCTGGCATGATGGGCGAGTTTATGAAATATCTGCCTTTCACTCTTATCGCCGTATTGTCTGCTTCCTTGGTAATGGCGTTGATTTTTGTTCCTACGTTAGGCGCTGTTTTCGGCAAACCTCGATATGTTTCGGCCGAAACTACTCGTCAGCTGTTGCAGGCAGAAGAAGGGGATATCAGGCAGCTTAAAGGGTTTACAGGTAAATATGTGGCTGTGCTTGAACTGGCCATTACCAATCCATGGAAAGTGTTAGCGACTGCAGTCGCTATCGCCTTTTTATCATTTAGTGCTTATTCAGTATCTGGTCTGGGATCTGAATTCTTCCCGCATGTTGATAGTCCAGGCGTTAATATTACCGTTCGTTCTACAGGCGATATGTCTATCTATGAAAAAGACGTTATTGTGAATGAAGTGGAACGAAAACTGATTGATTTGGATTCTGTTGAAACCATGTATGCGCGCACCGGTGGACGAGATCAAATAGGCTATTTGCGTTTAAATTTGGTGGATTGGCACTTCCGTCCGCACTCGGATGATGTGCTCAGAGAGGTTCAGGATAGGTTGTCCAATATGCCGGGAGTTGATCTGGAAATATCACCAGATCAAAATGGTCCCCAATCTGGTAAAGATTTACAAATTCAGTTGTCATCCCGTTTTCCAGAGTTGTTGGACGAGGCTGCACTTAAAATTCGGGCAGCATTGGAAGCCAATGGCAAGTTTACAGCAATAGGTGATACGGCTACCAAGCCTGGGATAGAGTGGCAACTAAAAGTTGATCGCAGCGACGCAGCGCGTTTTGGAGCTGATGCTTCGTTAGTCGGCAGCACAGTACAGTTTGTCACCAATGGATTGAAAATAGGGGAATATCGTCCCGACGATGTGGATGATGAACTGGATATTCGGGTGCGCTATCCAAGCAGCGACAGATTTATCGGCAAGCTTGATGATTTACGTCTGAAAACCGCCACAGGGATGGTACCAATATCCAATTTTGTAGAGCGCAAAGCGCAGCCCAAGACGGATCTTATCCGCCATATTGACAGTGAAAGGGTGATACGCGTTGAGGCAAACATGGTGCCGGGTGAGTTGCTCAGTCTGGCATTGCCTGAGCTGCAGCAAACCTTGCCTGGCCTTGATCTTGATCCTCGGGTAAATATCGAAGTTAAAGGGCAAAATGAACAGCAAGATGAATCCCAGGCATTCTTAATGAATGCATTTTTGGTTGCCCTGTTTGTGATGGCGATTATTCTGGTGACTCAATTTAATAGTTTTTATCAGGCATTTCTGATCCTCAGTGCAGTATTGTTTTCTACAGTTGGCGTATTTCTTGGCCTGGCTATCCTACAAAAACCCTTTGGCATAGTGATGTCAGGGATTGGTGTTATTGCATTGGCAGGAATTGTGGTTAATAACAATATTGTCTTGATTGATACCTACAATATCCTTCGCAAAGAGGGTGTTCCAGCTATGGAAGCCATTTTGCGAACCGGTGCACAGCGTTTACGGCCAGTATTACTTACCACAGTGACCACTATTTTGGGGCTGATGCCAATGGTGGCGGAAATCAACATTGATTTCGTCGGTCGAAATATCGATTTTGGTGGCCCTTCAACTCAGTGGTGGTCTCAGTTAGCAACTGCAATTGCTGGCGGTTTAGCCTTCGCCACTCTGTTAACGCTGATATTGACACCTAGCCTGTTGGCGTTAAAAGCAAGGTCAAGCGAACGCCGGGCAAGCAAGAAGGCAGCCAAGACAATTGACAATTCCATAGACAAAGCGAGTTTGGTTTAGCCATAATGAGTAGATGCGATTTATTTATTTAGCCCTACTATTACTCGTTTTACTACCCAGTCCTGTATTCGCAGAGACTGCTGAAAAAACCATTGAGTTGGAAGGTAAAAATGACACTCCTGCGGCTTTGTTCGTGCAGAGTGTCTTAGAGAAAGCCTATGCTAACCTCGGTTACAAAATCAGGTATAGACGTGTTCCTTTGGCGCGAAGTTTTGTTGAAGCCAATAACGGTAGGCTTGACGGTTTGCGTGCGCGAATCGGTTCAGTAGCGGATAAATACCCAAACCTGGTTAAGGTGCCCTTTAATTTACTGGATTTTAAGGTAATTTTGATGGCAGACAGGCGTGTCTGCGGCGTATGTAATTTGAGTCAAATAACCCATATTGTCACGTCCCGCGGTTTTAAAGCACTGGAAGACTACCTGGCCGACAAACCGTATAAATTGAATATCACCGAAGTGACAGGAACCCGCCAATCTCTGAATATGTTGGTTGAAGGCAAAGTTCAGGCGGCGATAATGCCTGACATCAATGTACCTGAAGAATATTTTGAATCCAATCACCACTGGATAAAACAGACCCTGGCCATTTTACCCGATTACCACTACGTCAATAAAAAACATGCTGAACTGGTTCCCAAGTTGCTTGAACAGTTTGAAAACATGCAGGCAAGCAGCGAAATGTCAGCTTTGCGAAAACGCTATGGTGTGCCTGAAGTCTATCAGGAATTTGATCATAACCATCTGGGTATAGTCAAAGGCATTGCGGGGGTTTGGTACGATTTCACTGACACTCCTGACGGGACCTATTGGAAAATTCTCGAACAGATTTTTAATGCTGACCGCACAAGTTTTTCTCATCAGGTAACAAATTGGAAAAGGGCAAAGCAACTCTTTGACGATAAAAAAGTCGATATTCTGGTGGGAGCGTATGAGTTTGAAGTGAAAGATAATATGCTTCGTTCCGAGACTCATGTTGACTATGAATGGCCTGTTAGTGCTTACGGAAAAGATCTGGAAAAATTAAAACGGCAATTGGCCGGCGAAATTCCAGCCTCGGTCTGCTACCCATTAGGGTATGATTTTACCGAATGGTTACCTGATACAATCAAAAATTATGAAGTGACTGACTTCATTGACTGTGAACGTCTTTTTACAGCCGACCGAGTCGATATTCTGATGAATTATTCCATCGATTTATTGCCTGAAGTTGCAGAACAATACCCCAGCGTTGAAGTGATGGAAGCCAGACCATTGTTTATTGCATTTCATGATAATGAGCGTGGTAAACAATTGAAAGATATATTTGAAAGGGAATTTCATCGGTTAATTGCGAGCGGGCAACTAGCCAACTATTATCCTGACAAAGAACAATTTGAGCGCGCCAACATAATCGTTTCAGCAGAAAAACCTTGGGCGCCCACACCTGTTAAGTAATTTGGCAATATTGCCTTGTAACCCGCCAAAACGGAGAACAACACTATGCTTAAACTCTTCGGTTCAACTACTTCCCCATTTGTCCGACGGTTGCGCATATGGATGGCAAATCTGGAACATGAATTCGTAAATATGCAAATTTTTGCGGGTAGCGACAGAAAGGTACTGGCGGAACGCAACCCAACACTGAAAATTCCGATGTTGGAAGATGATAATGAAGTGATTTATGATTCCCGCGTCATCTACCGATACCTGAATGAAAAATTCGACTTCCCCCGGCCAAGTTGGGAGCAGGAGAATCAACTCACACTTATTGATGCGGCGACAGATTCATTAGTACAAATGTTACTGTTGGAAAGATCAGAACTTGATACTGCCAGCGATACCATGTATTTCAACTTACAGCGGGAAAGAGTGGATGCCACGCTAACGCACCTCAATGGATTGGTTGAACAAGGACATTTTAAGAATTGGAATTACCCCGCAATTTGCCTTTACTGTCTGGTTGACTGGATAGAATTCAGAACCTTGCATGACTTGTCAGAACAGACAGCTCTGCTTCAATTTAAGCTGGACAACTGCCAGCGTATCGAAACCACTGCAACTGATCCCAGAAATTAGAACGAGTTGAACATTTGTTATCAAGTTGGCTGTTGCGACTTTGGTTCGATTGATTCAAGTGCAAAGGACTAAACAAAGCACAATGGTGTCAGATTTATTAAATAATAAGACGACGGGATCATAAAATGCCTAAACTCGTTGCACTTGACAATCAGGCGCACGGTCACCTAAAAGTCGATCCGACAAAAGTCGAGGAAGTTGGTGCAGATTTGCACATGTTGCCCGTGGTGATCACTGAATTTCAGAAATTAGTTGTTCAATACCCGATAGTGTTAAGCAAGAATGGACAAACCGGCCGCTTTGTATGTGTCGCTTTGATGGGGTTTGAAGAAGGCGAAAATCTGTTTTGGTATGGAGGAAGACTTGATGGCATTTATACACCTCTGAATATTGCACGTCACCCATTTTTCGTTGGTCATAACCAGGAAGGCAGTGATAATTATATAGTCTGTATTGATGAAGAGAGCCCCTGTTTATCTGAACTTCACACTCAAGCCTTATTTGATGAAACGGGCGAGGGGACAGCTTATCTGAATTCTGCGCAGGCAATACTCGCAGAATTAATTCAGGGCGAGACACAAACAAATCGTTGGATTCAGACTTTACTCAAACTAGAATTATTAGTACCTCTGACCTTGGACATCACCTTTGAAAACGAAGAGATTAAAAAGATTAAAGGTTTGTATAGTATCGACGAAGACAAGTTGAATAGTTTGTCAGGCGAAACGCTGAAAAAGTTACAAGATGAAGGTGCTTTACAGGCTATCTATACCCAACTCGCATCTCTTGGGCAGATATATTCGTTAATTGACAAAAAGAATCAACGTCTGTCTCAGGGAAGTCAATGGTTTAAAGCTACTGGAGAATAATTCCGATTGAAAGATGTGACGAATCAACTACCCGACAATATTGTTCTGCTCCGTATTGGTGAAGAGCAACACCCTTTGTTTGTGATTGATGAGTTTTTTGCGGATCCCCACGAATTGTTAAAACAAGCTTCTGACGACATTCCTTTTCAAACAGATGAAACTGATTATTATCCTGGAATTCGTAAGCCAGTTTGTCAGCGGTACCAAGAACATATTTGTCAGTTTATCGCCGAAAATATCATCTCAAGTACGCCTGAATATCAATCAGCAGATATCACCTGTACCTTGTCGGCCTTTTCGATTGCCAACCTGCCACCCAAACGGCTATTGCCAATCCAGCGGATCCCCCATTTTGATGCGGAAGATCCACACCAGTGGGCAGTGGTGCATTACCTGTGTGATGAAGTATCTGGAGGGACAGGCTTTTTCCGACATCGACAAACAGGTTATGAAAGCATGACAAAAGACCGCAGCAAACATTATCTGCGCGTACTTGAAGATGAAGCGATTACCAAAGGTCTTCCCCCTCAGGAATATCTTCTAGGTAGCACTAAACTGTTTAAGATGACCCACTCTGTAGATGCCAAGTTCAATCGTGCAATTATTTACCCGGGAAACGTGTTTCACTCAGGATTAATTAAGAATTGGCAAGCCGAAGCAATAAAGGATGCCAGATTGACAGCCAACTCTTTTGTTAAGCTGCGGGCTGTATAAATGTCCGGCGGGAATTGGATACTAATAAAGGTGTTGGTGAAAACAGTGTTGTGCCGAGTCGCTGACTGATAAATGCTCGATTCGCAATAATTTGTTAAAAATGCCAGCTTAAGCCTAATTGAACTTCATTTCTATGAGTGGTGTCGGTTTTTAAGTAAGAATGGCCTACCCTTAATGTCCAATCCTCAATCCCAAACCAAGCATATTCTGTAGAGACAGAATGGCTAATATAATTTGAGTCAGGCTGGCCTGAACGCAATTTATATTCGAATACGATTTTACTATCACCTACCAGGTTAACTATTGCTCCCACTGAAGGAGTTGCATATACAAATGCATCTGAAGTGTTGGCTGCCAAACCAAGTTCCAGGTTGCTGAACAACAAGATATCCTTGTGGATCCTGGCACTTTTTCCAATGCTGCCGGAGAGGTCAAAAAAACCTGATTCATCGAGGCTTCTATTTAAAATTTGTCTGTACCCCATGTAAAATCCACCTGAATATTTAGGCAGTATCCTGGAGCTTGGTGCCATTGATCTGAAAGAATACAAAGTAAATGATTGCAACTTGATGTTGTTGTTCTGTGTCTGTGCCCTTAAGGTAATTTCACCGATCTTCAGCTCTGACTCCGAAAAATATTGACGGTTATCACCATATAAATAATGAGAAGCAGGCAGGAAGGAAAAGTCAATTGCAGTATCATCTTGGTTAAAAACAAATGAGGTTGTAACAATGGAATCTTGTTTGGTTGCTAGTGGGTTTTTAAATTGTGACAAGTCGAAATCCAGCGAATCATCAAGATGGCTATCGACGATGTCTGATAAGACTGACAGTCGCTGTTCCGAAAGGTTTTCTTTTACTGCTTCATTTGTTATCAGGTGAGAAAGGTACTCCACTGCAATGCGCTTTGGCTTGGGGTCTATGCCGTCAAAGGAAAGATGTTTTCCTTCGAAAACCAGGGATTCAATGTCTTGACCTAGTTGTGGCTGGACTTCTTGTTCGAGCATTTTTAGCGCCCAGTCATCTGATAACTCGACACCAATCTTTTTGATCATTCCATATTTATCTGCTGCTTTCACTACGTCCAATGGGCTAACAAAAAGAATATCTTCATTTGGTAAGGCTGGGTTTGCGATGGACAGAATGTTGAGAGTCAATGTAGCGCAATTGTATGATTGAAACAGATACGCAATTTCAACATCTTTGAGTTCCCAGATATGCAATTTAATTAGCATTCGGTCGAAGTCGTCTATATCCAAAGAATAAGACCAGACATTTCTGCCCTCAACTTGCGAATACCGGTGTAAGTCTTGCTCATGTGGCCGGACAATAAAAAAGCCATTCATGCCTGAAATCAACCCGTCATAAATCAAGACTGCGGGATTAAATGAGTCAAACTCCGTGAAAAATGAGATGGAGTGGGATACCGGTGTCTGGTTTAAATTCAGGCCCTTTGCATTCAGATACGAATGCCCCATCATGCTAGACGCCGAAGCAAGCACTTCGGAAGCGTAAATTAAATTGATTTCATCAAAAGGAACGTATTTTTTGTACTGCAGTAAATCCGCACAATCACTTTTATCGGCCTCTTGTTGAGAATCAAAATTTAGGAAATGATTAAGTAAATAGTAACGAGCGGGGAACCGACATTTTGCAGCTGACGCATCACTAAAGATAAGCGCCAAGGTTTCATCAAGTTCATTTTTTGGTGAGAAATTATGACTACTTAAAATGAAACGAGGGTCGGTAATTTGGGGGTGGTTGTTTTTAAGATGAAGAAGCGCTAACCACTTGGTGTTTTCATGTAGCTTAAGTTTGGCGGCCTGTTTTTGCGCGGTTTGAAAGTCAACTCCCAAAACACCGGCCGTAAATAACAAAAAGTAAGCTGGCAAAAGCCAGCTTATTAATTTAGTAGACAATCTAACTATTCAGCACAGCTGATTTCTACAGATTCTTCGTAATCCCACATTTTGCCGGTAGCGCCGTCAGTAGTAGAACCAAGAACACCACCTATAATGATGTTTCCCCAGAAAACTGGAGTAATAGTTTTCTTGACAGGCGTAGCATTGTCACAGCCTTCAGTTTTAGTTTTAACTACTTTATCTTTACCATCGCGCAAGACTACAACCATACCTGGAGCGGTAATTGTTTTGTCGTCAACGGTAACTTCAGCAGGCTTGTTGTTGCTGGTTGTGACATTGATCGATTGCTCTTCTGAACTTGTAACGCTCGCGCAACCTGACATGAGTATAAGAGACGCGGACAACGCGCCTAGAAGTGACTTTTTCATTTATTATTTCCTTGTTTAATTACTGCTTCCTAAAAAAAGCATGAGGATTATACAGGTAATAATTATTTAGGAAAGTGCTTGTTGGACCAGTGCCTGCGTAGAGTTTTAATAATTGGTCTTGGCTGGTAGATGACTATTCCTGTTTAGGCGAGAGTTTAGTTTCGATGTAAACAACCTTCTTATTGATGAAAGTCTTTAACGTGTCTCTCACATCTCGGATTGCAACTTCGCGGTTCTTGATTTCTATGTCAATATTATCTCGCCATACTGCAATGCTGTTGTTGGTCCAAACCATTCGGATATTTATGTGGAGTCCTAGATCACTTTCGCGGATTGAACCTTCAAATAACATATCCACATTGAGTTTCTCGGCAAAATCTTCAACGCTGTAATTTTGGGCCTGAGCATGTTGTATTGCGCTGGTTGAAATGGCTCTCACTTTGTCCTGCTTCGATAACATAGAAGTGAGTTCATCCTGCAGCAGAATCGGTAAGTCCGAATTTGCCTGATCGGGATAGTTAAATGGCAATACTGCGGTTACTAGTGGTAAAGCAAGCTTGCCTCTAGGCTGGCTAAAACTAAAAAACAGTATAGCCGTTGCCAACAAAAGTGCGCCCGCCAATCCGATATACTTATAACCTACCCATGCGAAACCAAAGGTTTGATAAGCATTGTCTTCCAAGGTTGGGTTGGTGTTGGGTTCAATATGTATTTTGTAGCCAAACCCACGCACTGATTTAATAACATCACCATGGCTCCCAAGTTGGTCTCTCAATAACTTAACTTGTTGTTTTACTGCGTCTTTATTGACTACTTTTCCAGACCATGCCCGTTCGAGTATTTGCTCCACAGACATCACATTCGGGGCAGCTTCCATCAGGCAGGATAGCAGAGCGAATGAGGTAGGACTCATTGCCAACTGTCGACCGCCTATTTTCACGGATTTAGCACTACTATCCAATTCAATGTTGCCTACTCGCAAAGAAGAAAAGGAGCCTGTTGTCACTGATATATCCTGACTTGTTTACATTAATTACCCATTATTACCTGTTTGTTACCAAATTTTCACGGTCAATCGACTGAATACTGGCTGAAAGTATCGCAAAGTGTGTTTGAAACTTATGTTGTTTGTAGGACAGTTTGATGTGAAGAAGCTAGTGTTAATTGCTCTGTGGCTATGGGGTGCTCCAGCAACTGCGGATTGGAGTCTGATTTATAAACATGATCAACACGGAAACAAACTTGTGGGAGAAAAGGCGAGTCTGATAAATGCGATTCGATTGGGATTTCCTGTGCGGATAGGATGGGGTGTCTATAGAGAAAATGGCGAATTGTCTGTCGAGCATACAGCAATTCCTGAATTTCTGAGCATGACAAATGGAAAAGAAGTATTTGTTCAAATCCCTGAACATATTGCTCAGACAAGCTACTGGGACGAGGAGTTTCAGGATTTCAATTCAGCACAAATTGTCTGGAAAGGCCTATTATCTACCACAGGGCGTTTTATGGCTGTCTGGTATAACCGCTCCAGCGGTCAAACTATCCGGCGGTATCCACAACGAGTGACAATTAGCTGGTTTGTGGATCATAAAGGACCAATTCCAGCTAACAGTCCACCCCTTTATCATCCAGGAGACCCCTAATGAAAACATTCTTAGCACCTTTACTATTATTGATATTGTCGCTGACTGGTTGCACAACGACGCCTCAGCAACCGCAAGCTACCTGGCAATTGGCCTTTCATCATAAAGCGGGAGGAGAAGCCATAGCCGGATCTAAGCAAGCTCTTATCGAAGCTGTCCGTGCGGGTAATGAAGTTCGCGTCTACCTCAAAGGCAGGCGAGTTGAACATCTTGTGGACGCCAATTTCATGACATTGTTTGGTGGAGAAGTATTTGCTCAGATTGATAAAATCCGGGGGCAGGCTCCGAGTTTGGAGCCTGCTAAAATCGCTTTTCGTGAAAATGACTATGAAGTTATTTACGCCACCAATGGAAAATTTGAACTTAAGTGGTTTATTTCAAATTAACAAACTGCAGATAACCCTGATAATGACGCAGGGTTATCTGTCTTTCCTTGTCAGATCCTGTTCAAACTCTTGGGGGGAAAGTATAAACCCTTCTTCTTCAGAACTTGGGAACGCGACAACTTCCACTTCGTCACCAGTTAGTCCATCGGTCCAACGGGCCTTCCACTCTGATAACTCAATGGCCATAGGAGAACATCCGGACCATTCGCCTGTTGCCCATTCGTTTGCAAATTCTTCGCCAGGCCAGACCGGTACACAATCCTCATCTTCAGTATTGAGCATGACGCAGCCATGTTCATCGGTCAGAATCCAGATTTTATTGGTTTCTGCGACTTGTTTAAGCATAAAGTTGTAACGCTGCTCTGCATTGAGTGATAAGACGTGATGGAAATCTGAAGACATTATTTTATTCCTGAAATTGTATCTACTATGTGGCAGATCATAGTGTAAATAAGGCTTGTCGTCTGCAAAGTTTCGACCTTTGGCACAATGATTTGAGAACTTATTCCGTTGTGATAGTGTGAAGCGCTTATTCTCGCGTTTTTTAATCCAGGGACACACACTATATGCAACATCAACTGGTCGTTTTTCAGCCTTTAAAAAAATGTTTGGTTCTTTGCCTGATTATTTTACTTGGAGCCTGTGCCTCAGGGGAACATGCCAAGGTGCTGGATCAGTACCGTTATGAGCCAGTTGATAATATGATGCAACAAGTTGACAGCGCGCTGAATAATGCCAGGACAGACGGCAAATTGGCAATGATTGTATTGGGTGCACAGTGGTGTCATGACAGTGTGGGATTGGCAGAGCAATTTTCCAGCGATGGCATGCAAACTGTTCTAGAAGAGCACTATGTCACCGTTTTTATCGATGTGGGTTATCTGGAAGACAGACGCAAGATTACCCAGCGATTTGACTATCCTACTTACTTTGGTACACCTACTGTACTTATCGTTGAACCCAATACAGAAACCCTGCTGAATCATGATGAAGTAAGCAAATGGCAGTCGGCTGATAGCGTTCCTGCAGATGAATATATACGTTATTTCAGCAATGTTCGGGGCAAACAAAAGTCCCAATCCACCAGTAAGCAAAGCCAGAAGTTGAATGAGCAAATAACAGCATTTGAACGGCAGCAAGTACAACGTTTGTACAATGCCTACGCGGTCCTGGGTCCGCAGCTGAAAGCCGATGAGGCGGGTAAATTGGAAAACAAAGACGGTTTTTATAAAAACTGGAAAAGTGTCTATCGGTTTCGTAGTCAATTGCAGGCAGACTTGGTATCCCTTAAAAATATGGCAAAGAAAAAGAAGCAGGATAAGGACAAATCACGTTTGGTGTTGCCAACATACACAGCGTTTGAATGGGAAACCAAATGAAGTTCGTCAAGCATTTCAAATGCACAGAATGTGGAACGACTTACCCAATTAATCAGCCAATGAATCTGTGCCCAGTGGATGGGAGACCCGTAGAAATGATCCTGGATGTCGATAGTATCCGACAGACATACACTGACCATAGCTGGTATCGTCCTGAACAAAAATCCATGTGGCGATTTGGTCCCTTGTTACCCTTTGACATTGGTGAGCAAGCCGAATCAGTACTGTCCTTAGGTGAAGGCCATACACCTGAAATTAACATCAGCAACTACCCTCTCTGCCTGGATCTTGGCTTGCAAGTTTCCATCAAAGATGAAGGACAGCCGTACCAACATTTTGGTGCAAACCCCACAGGTAGTTTTAAGGATAGAGGCATGGCAATGGTGGCGACTATGGCGCGCCATTTTGGATTGAAAAAACTGGCTGTGCCGACCCAAGGTAACGCTGGAGATTCCCTGTCTGAATATGGTGTTGAATATGGATTTGAGGTGGCTGTCATCATGCCTGATGATACACCTATGCCCATTTTAGGAAAGGTCGCTGCATACAGTCTTTGTCATCAGGGAATACATTTGGACCTGGTTAAAGGGACCATACGAGAAGCCGCAGGACTGATGAAAGAAAAGTATCTGCCCCAAGAGTATTTTAATTGTGCGACTTTTCAGGAGCCTGGTTGGCGCATCGAAGGTAAAAAGACAATGGGTCTTGAACTTGCGGAACCCCGCGGGGAAGACAAGTCGGAATGGAGATTGCCTGATGTCATTTTCTATCCCACAGGAGGTGGGACGGGCATATTAGGTATGTGGAAAGCCTTTGATGAACTCGAAGCAATGGGCGTAATTGGTAGTGACCGACCTCGGATTATTGCAGTTCAAAGTGAGCAAAATGCACCTGTCGTGGACGCGTTTTTACAAGGCTTAGAGGACACAGTCGCCACTAACGGAGGGGCAACATTGGCTACCGGACTCAATGTGCCGGGCGGTGTGGGACATAAAGCTGTGTTGTCCATATTACGTAAAAGCGATGGCAATGGCGTAAAAGTGTCTGAGTCTGAAATCGAGCAGCATACTACCGCAATCTATAAACAATTTGGCATGTGGATTAGTCCGGAAGGTGCCGCAGCGGTGGCCGCTCTGCAACATGCCCATGCACGAGGGTTAATTTCTGCTTCCGATCGAATTGTGTGCTTCAACACTGGAAGTGCTGAAAAGTATCTGCCGAATATTCGCCATCTGTTTTGTGATTGACGTGTTTTAAAGGGAAATTATCTGTATGAAGATAGCGCAAGTGGGGGAACCCATTCTTCGGCAAAAGGCTAAAGCAGTGGAAGCGGGTGGCTTTTCTACCCAAGAACTCGAGGAGTTTGTTGCTCAGTTGCTTGACACTATGCTCACTGCAAATGGCGTTGGTATAGCTGCCCCACAAGTATTTGACCCTCGAGCTATCATGATAATTGCTTCCCGCCCAAATGCGCGCTATCCAGACGCACCTCAAATGCAGCCACTAATATTAATCAATCCTGACATCAAGTGGCAAAGTTCAGAAACGGTCGATGCATGGGAAGGTTGCTTGTCAGTGCCCGCACTGAGAGGATATATAAATCGTCCAGATAATGTTGATGTGGACTATTTCGATTTGCAAGGAGCGCGTCAGCACGCTTCATTCGAAGGTTTTGTAGCAAGAATATTCCTGCACGAGTTTGATCATTTAATCGGAAAAACCTGGTTGGATCATGTCACTTCCAGTGAGCAAATTATGGCTGAATCAGTTTGGCTGAATTTACACGATTAAAAAACCTGAGACTTATTAATTTTCTTTGGACTTTATATTGGTTGAATTGACTCCGTTAGGAATGATTTTTTCAATGCCTTCGATTGGTGTGAGAACAGCCAATTCGCTTTCAACGTCATAAGTAATCACAAAATTGGTGGTAGAACCCAGCAAAAATAGTGGGGTATTAGTGTACTGCTCGGCAGTTAATATTATAGAAGTTCCTTTCCCAGCCTTTATTTTTTCACTTTTCCATTCTGCATATAATTCCACGAAAATAATAGGGTAAGCGATAAAAATGAATAACAGGCCACCCAGCACTTCTATTTTTCGTTTGGGCGTATAGTAGAGCATGAGGAAAAAGCGCTTTTTGAGGCTGTCTGGCTTTTCACGCCAGCGTTGACGTGCCCTATAGGTAATTGCGAATAATAAGTCACTGATGACCGCCAGTGCTATACCACCCGAAAAGGTCAGGATCGCTGCAGGTTCGCCAATTCCTGCAATCAACATGTCGGACAGATCAGCAAGTTTGAGTATGGGAACATTAAATTCAGCGTAAAATGTGTAGCTGTAAATCAAGCCGCAATACGTCAGCATCGCATAGGCCATGGTTGCCATCATGCCCGGGTGCTGCTTGAAAAAGCGGATTACATCCTTCGAATAAATTTCCTGATTGTAAGCTTGCATGTCCCATCCCTATTATTGCTAGTTTAATGAACCCGTCCGTCGCCGGATGGAAAATAATGACATCATTAGTAAAATTTGCAAAAGTATATAAATATAATCAGGAAACTTGGGCAGATTATGAAAATGTGTTTCGCGAACAATATCCGGATTGCCTTGGCTGCTACAGGTTTTTACCTGGCCGCTGCGGCTATTAATGTTTCTTATTTTGTCATCAATGAATTTATATTTGGTTATGACGAAGATTATTGGATGACGGCAACAAATCCAGATGGGTATGATAAATATCGAAAACTTGTTCATTCATGTGGTGAAATAGTTGACCACGGAGCATTTTTTGGCACAAAGGATCAGCCAGCCTACAGCATGACTAATATTCAGAAGATTTTGAAACAACTCAATCTTGAGCATCAGTCAGAATTTTTTATTCGCAATCACAGCTGCAAGAAAGGTTACTGTTCTATTGGTATAGTCCAGTTGGGCGAGCCTCAAGAAGAAAAAATCCAGCTTTTACATGACAAGATTAAGCAACAGAATGGTAAAACAGGACATATCAGTCACTCGGATACCTACGTGGACTATATTGATTGGAATGAGGGAAATGTAGTTTGCAATCGAATTGGACAAAAAGTACTGAGTTAGAGCTATCATCTGGGAGTTGAGTTGTTGTTACTATTGCGCTTTTTCCAGAATCTCCAAGATATGGTTTTCAGCGTCTAGTGTGTTCTCAAAGCAAACAGATTCAATAGGAGAAGCAACGCCAGCTGCACTTCTAATCCTAGCAATTTGTGCTCTACCAACAGCGGATTTATTACAATAGGCTTCAGCAATACATCCGTTTTCAATCGACTTTTTGTAACCTTTGATCAGTTGCTTTTCTGCATCTGGTGTGGCCGCATAATATTGGTCCGAAGCACTTAAATATCCCCACTTCTGTCCAGCAAATTCCGGTGTTATTTGTTCACAGAATTCACAGAATTTTTTGGCCATGGTCTCACTGCAAGCATCAGAGAACTCGGCGACAATGATATTGTCTTTTCGATAAACAACCAGACAGCCGTTTTTGTCCTTAAAACGTAACGATTTGATATTTTTCTCCATTTGACCTTGGTTTTTAGTGAGATAAAAAGCATAACAGATCTTCTTAAGATTATCTTAAGTCTAACTAAAACCTAAGAAAAATATAATTAAAATAATGTGGGCCCTGTACTGGAGGGTGAAATATATTACCTGTGATGTTTTGAGTTAACGATTAACAGATCACCTTCGACATTTCACTGCCGAAGGTGAGATAAAAATATTGAAAATGGGCCATCAGCTCTTGTATTTCACGGAGCAACCGTAGGGAGGTGTTGTTTTTGTGACAACGTCCTTGCCGCTTAGGAGCGCTTGCATGGCCACGTCTAAATAATTGTCGGCCTTGGCAATGTCAGCTGGATTGGCGGATTTGATGCTATCAATGGCGCCAGCGTATCGAAGTTTGCCGTCGGGATCGACCACGTACATGTGAGGTGTTGTCTTTGCGCTGTAGAGTTTGCCTACGCTTCCATCAGTGTCAAACAAAACATGAGTTGGATAAGCATTACGATCTTTAGTTAACTGATTTGCCTGCTCCGCTGACACATACCCTTGTTTACCGGGCGCAGATGAAATAATCGATAACCAGACCACGTCTTGTTCTTTATATTTAGTCTGCAAGCTTTGCATATTGTTGCTGCCATAGTGTTTCTGGACGTAGGGGCAAAGATGATTGGTCCATTCGAGAACAACATACTTACCTGAGAAATTTGAAAGTGATACTTCCTCTCCCATCGTATTGGTCAGCGCAAAGTCAGGTGCTGGTTTGTCGATATTTGCTTTGGCAAAACTTACCAAGGGAGTAAAAAGGAGAATTAATACAAATGTTTTAATGTTCATTTTTCATTTCCTGTTTCGCGCGTTCTATCGCATTTATTACAATGTCGGGTGTTAAGATTTGAGGGAGAATCTGGTGAGACTGATTTCCCGCGTAAACCACATATAATGGTACTCCTGCTCGAGCATATTGGTTCAGGTATGCCAGAATTTCCTGATTTTTATTAGTCCAGTCTCCTTCCATGTAGTGAACTAATGACGAACTTAGTGTTTCTTTAACCCGCTCGTTAGACAATGCTACCTGCTCATTTACTTTGCAGGTGATGCACCAATCTGCAGTCATATTAACAAAAACCACCTGATTATCATTTTGAAGTTCTAACAATTTTTGTTGATCAAATTTAGCGGCAGTCTGGGTCTTTTCTGATGGGGTTTCATGCGGCAATAGTATCGGAACAACCAGTGCACCGCATGCCAGGATATAAGCAATGCCTGCCTTACTGCCTGTACTTATATCAGCAATCCACAATGCCATAGCAAAGAACAGAAGACTAGATAACAGCAGCAGTTGTGCGCTTGCATTGGTCTGTTGTAAAAAAAGCCACACCAGCCAAATCACTGTTGCCAACATTGGAAATGCCAGAAATTGCCTGATACTTTCCATCCATTTTCCTGGTTTGGGCAAGAAGACAGAAAGTTTTGGGATGAAAAACAGTAGGGTCATAGGTATAGCGAAACCCAGCGCAAGGCTGCTAAACAGCAAGAAAACTGTTGGGGCGGGGCTCACCATTGCGATTCCCATAGCCGCAGCCATGAAAGGTGCAGTGCAGGGAGATGCGACAACGACAGCTAACACCCCAGTCATAAACTGGACCGATTTGGTTTGTCCTTGAAGTGTTCCCTGGCCTACACCTGTTAACCTATTTCCTTGGGGGGCTATATTCATTAAAAACAGCGCGATGTATAGAAACAAAAAAGCAAGGAATGCGACAACTGCCGGTTCTTGCATATGAAATCCCCAGCCTACAGCCTCACCACCACTGCGCAGTAAGACTACAACTAGAGCGAATACGTTGAAGCAGAAAAGGACCCCTGCCAGATACGCCAATTTATCTGTTAAGCTGAATTGAACCTGTTGAATGGACATGGCTTTGATGGCTAAAATTGGCAATACACAAGGCATTAAATTTAGAATAAGCCCACCCAGGAAAGCCATAAGCATAAGTAGCAACAAGGGCTGGGCATTCTGTTCCAGAACAGTATTGAGTCGACTATCCAACTGATAGCTGGTGATGCCATTAGTTAACAAAAACGTCAAACTCTGGGGTGTTGAGGTCAAATATTCTGATTTTGGTAGTAAAAATGTGAATCGCCCGTCGGTTTCTACCAAAGATTGCTTCTCGTTGTGCGCTACGACGCCATTTTCGAACGGGAGTAACGTCCATTCTTCGTCTGCCGGATGATCAGTCGACACCACTATATGCGCTTCAGTGATCTCATGTTTGGCCGCAATAGTTTTCGCATCAGGATGGCGTTTTTTTGTTTGTGCAAACAAAGACGCCTGAGGCGATAACTCAGCATTTTGTTGGACCTGACGCGAAACACTCAGGGTCGCCCAGCCAGGAATGCAATCTTCTTTGCAGACCAACCACGACAAATCAACACTCAGTTGCAGTGGAGAGGACTGATTGACGTAGTGAGCAGGAATTGAAATTGGAACAGTCAATAAAACTGCACCTTCATATCCATAATTAACCAGATGAGCAACAGGGATCTGCTGAGGTGTGGGCCAATTAATTTCGCCAACTTGAATGTCGTCAGGTACTGACCAGGTTAAACTCGGGGCCTCGCCTGAATCCCCGGGATTTCGCCAGTAAGTGTGCCACTCTTTATCGGGCTGTAAATAAATCCCTACTAAGTTTTCACCTGGTACAAAATGGCTTTTTTCTGTCAGCAGTTCAACATAAATATGTGGCCCAGTAGCACTTAATACTTCCTTAGCCACTGCCCTGGCACCGAAACCAGACACAAGGCAGAATATTAAAATAAGTAAAGTGAAGGTATTTTTGTGCATACTGTCTCCGTATCTACACTTAATATGCAACTTCTTTGATTTTAGTTCAGTAGCTTCCTCGGATACCCATGGTATAACGCGCACCAGGTGATTGCGCTAGAAGTAACTGATTATCGTACCTGCCATGTTTCACTATATGTTCTTCAGTTATATTAATGCCTTCGATGAAGAAAGATAGGTGTTCATTGAACTGGTAATTGGCACTCATGTCCAACTGGTGGTATTCATCAACAAAAGTAGGTTCACCACCTTGAATTTGAACCAATGATTGTAAAAATTCATCTCTATTATTCCACGCGAGTCGCAGCTGCACAGGGCCTTGCTCGTAAAATCCGATGATGTTCTGTGAATCACTTAGTCCGGTCAGAGCAAATTTTTGTGACACATTTTGTCTATCCAGTTGTGCATTACTATCGACTTTTGTGAAGTTGGCCAGAATTCCGAATCCGCTATCAAAAGTATGTTGAATCGCTACTTCCCAGCCAAACACAGTGGCCGTTTCTCCGTTGACGGGTTGAGTCAGATCAAAATTCGCTATTGAATCCTGGCTATCGGGCGCGCTGGGATCTGTGCCTGTACTTGGATCGGTAACGCCAGGGATTACAAGATTGCTTACTGTACTTACAATAAAATTATCCACTTTCTTTCTGAAATAACTTATTGAGAGATAATTGCTGGGCGCGTAGTACCAATCAAACGAGAGGTCGATATTGGTTGATTCGAAGGGCTTTAAAGCCGGGTTGCCAGAACTGGCCCTTAAATCGCCACCTTGCCTTGTGGTATTTAAAACCAGGCTTGGGGACATTTGACTCATGGTCGGGCGAGTAAGGCTTTTTGACACTGCAAGACGACCGATAAACTGATCATAAAGCTCAAGTTTAGCGCTAAACCCAGGTAACCAATTGGTATAATCAGCTTCCTTGGATAAAGGGCTCGGAGCGGAGGTGATTTGTCCCAACTCTGTCTGATCCAAAATGGTTAGTGCCTGGAGGTCTGCCTCAATTCCATCCACATTTACTTTGCTTTTTTCAAACCTCAAACCTACCTGCATGGTTAGTGCCCAATCAGGCTGTGCATAAAAGCTTTCTAATTCGGCGTAGATCGAAAATGTATGCTCCTTGATAGAAAAAGAGTTGTCTCGTTTTACAGCATCAAAACTCAGGTCGCCACTTTGTTCCAGAAACGCAAAGAGTTGTTCACCGCTATGCCTAAGCCAGATTTTGGGGATATTCTGGTTGCCACTAATCCCATCGAGAAAATTATTGCCGGCGCGAAACTCGGTTTGAAAACTATCAGGCAGATCGGGATTGTCAAAGTATCCACAAAAAGTGCAATGTACAGCATTGGCTTCGTTGTCCCATCGATCATTTTGTTTTGCTTGACGGGTGTACATCATACCGAAATTAAAATCGGATACGTGTTCAATGCCCACATCCCAGTTGCCATCGAAGCGCAGCTGGTCTAAATCATCGCGGATATCCCAACCTCTTCGGAGCATGACATGAGAGCGGCCATTGGAAGGTGAAAGATAGTGTTCAACCCCTGCAGGGTTCCCTGCTGCATCAAGTATTCCAGGGGCAGCAGTGGCAAAGTTACTGATACCCGGGAGCGTGTATCCAAAACTATGGTCGAACTGCGAGCGGTTTAAATAGCCGATTAGCGACAAGGCATTAGCTGCCCCATTCTTATCGTCAATGGTTGCGTCAGACAAAGACATATCAAATTCCAGCGATAAACTATCTGTGCTTTGCCAGTTAGCATTGAACCCAATTGCTGAAATCTTTGATGGGCGGTCAAAGGTGCGGGCATGAAAATCAGTAGCGTGACCTACTTGTTGCTGAAACTTAATGACGGTACCATTTTCATCGGTAATCACATCTTCAAGATTGCTTGATGTGAACCAATGGCCCATTGAGGTTGAATCTGTTTTTACATCGAACTGTGACGTAAGAAGATCCAGGCTTAAATCCAAATTTGTAGTCGGTCGGTATTGGAGAACCATGGTTCCGCCTGTGCGCTCTCTGGTGTCAAAGCGCACTCGCTGGTCATAATTCCGGGGTACAAAAATGTTATCAGACTGAGTGCTAAGCTCCGCTTCCGGAATGTCGGTATTCAGCAGCCAACCATCAGTTTGTGCTTCATTTATTCGCGCTTTGCGTTTTTGATGTGACAAAGAAACCAGCCAGCCAAACTTTCGATTACTATTGCTAAGTAGCACAGTTCCTTGCGGTGTTGTTTCCTTACTATTTGTGTCATACATTGCTTTTACGCTTCCTGCGACTTTGAAACCGTGGGCCTGCAATGGTCTGGCAGTTTTAATATCAATAACAGATCCAATGCCACCCGTTTGTTGCGAAGCACTAAAAGTTTTATACACTGACACGCCACTAACCAGCTCAGAGGCCAGGGTATCAAAACTAAATTCTCTGCCTCTGTTGTCTGTAGCCAGCCTTCTGCCATTGGTCAGTACCGTATTAAATTCAGGTCCGAATCCTCTGACAGTAACGAATTGCCCTTCCCCTTCAGAACGATCAATCGATACGCCGGTGATCCGCTGTAAAGACTCTGCTAAGTTCAGATCCGGAAACTTGCCTATATCTTCAGCGCTGATCGCATCCACGATATTCATTGCATTTTGTCTGATGTCCAGTGCCCTGTGCATGCTGCCACGAATGCCCTTAACCATGATCAGTTCATATTGCTCTTCCTGTTGTTTCGGGTAGGTGATCAGGTTGCTGTCATCTTCAGTGAATAGTTGAATAATCCTGGCAATCGTACTGCGATCTTTGTCAGCCTTGATGTCTTCAGCCGTACGAATGGTGATGACGCCTTTGTCATTAAATTCGGCTACTAATCCTGTGTTTCTCAACAAGATATTGATGCCTTCCTGGACGCTGTGCTCGCCAGTAAGGCGGTTAGCTCTGCTGTTTTTAACTTTGTCAAAAGGGAAGACTATTGTGAGGTCAGCTTGCCTGGCAAATTCAATTAAGGATTCGTCTGCACTTTGGAGTGGAATATCGAACAACAAGGCTCTATTGTGGGGTGGGGAAGCTGCTTGTAACGGAACGGAAAGACAACATAATAGCAGGGCTCCCGGCGCTTTAATTGCGGAATTCCTAACACCCTGTTCAATTCCTTTAGCTAACTTGTGTTTTAATCCCGGCAACAGAATCAAGCTTTTCTCTCAGTTTTAATTGCTACTATTTATTGTTTTTGTTTTATGCGCTCAATCGAGTGAATTTATAGTCATATTCTTAAAAATTTGGTTCAACTACTGTCTTAGGTTCACCTTAATTGGGGCCACTGACATTACCATAGGTTAACAATAATGTTACAAAAATTACGAATTTCCGTGCAATAATTATTTTATTAGAATTCGATTAAGAATATATAAGCTAATGAAAATAAAAGAAAAAATATCGTGTTAAATGTTAGCGCACAATACTGACTAAAAAACATGAAATAAATTGCGATTAAATATGCGGATTTTTCCGTACGAATCGTCATAGTATGTGAAGACGATGAACGAACGGAAAACAATGAATAAACAGGGTTCTTCTCATTCGATAATGCATCAGGCTTTCGTCACAGCAAAAGACAGCTTGGTGCGGATGGTCTCCAGAATTGTTCCTCCGAAAGAAATAGAGGATATTGTTCAGGAAACCTATGTCAAAATTTGCCAGCTTGAGCATCAGGCTGCTATTACTCAACCGCGTTCTTTTTTAATGAAAACGGCTAAAAATCTTGCTTTTGATCATTTGAAAAAAGCTGAAACCAGATTAACGGATGGGGTAGAGGATGAGCTACAATTTGGTGACCTGGACCAAGCCGATACGACATTTGATATCGCTTCAAGTCGCGAAGAGTTTGGGCATTTCTGTGAGGCGGTGCGTCATTTACCTGTGCAGTGCAGGCGAGTATTTGTGCTGAAAAAAGTGTACGGTTATTCTCAGAAAGAAATTGCTACAGAAATGAATTTAAGTGAAAGCACAGTTGAAAAACATGTGGCGAACGGATTTAAACGCTGCGCATCTTATATGCTGAAAACGGGCTGTGTACCAAGCGAGTTTAGTGCAAATCAAGAGTCCAAATCAGGGGGGCAGGGTTATGAGTAATGTTGTGCAACTTAACTCTGAAGACAAGCGTCTGGAAGAGGTAAGCGAATGGATCGCCAAAATGGACCGTGGTCTTGATCAAACAGAACAAGCAGAAATAAAGCGTTGGATGGGCCGAGACCAACGTAATGCAGAAACACTTACCAGAATGGCGGGCTTATGGGACAAAATGGATGCATTACAACAATTGGCAGACACTTTTCCTCATACTCCTAAGGATACCCGCAGAGCAAAAACACCTGTTTGGGCTATCGCTGCAAGTATTTTATTTCTATCGGCTTTGGGAGTGGCATTGTGGCAGTCCCCATTTATATCTCAATCGGATCTGGTGGCCCAACGAGTCATCTCTGAAAACACCTACAGTACTGCTGTGGGAGAGAGTGCCACATTTTATTTGCAGGATAAAACCAAAGTTGTGTTAAACACTGATAGCAAACTTAAGGTGATTTATACGGACAAACAGCGCTTGTTCGAACTACAACAAGGTGAGCTGCATGTAACTGTTGCACACAACAAAGCACAACCATTGAGTGTTTTCGCTGCTGGAAAGTTGATTCAGGCAGTTGGCACAGCCTTTAATGTTGAAATAAAGAATTCGGAAGTTGAGTTACTGGTCACAGATGGCAAAGTACTGGTAGCTGAAAAAGGCGATGTACATGGCGCTTTAGAGGTCACTAATGTGCATTTGCCAATCTCTTCGCTAGCTGTCTCAAAAGGTGAAAAAGTTGCTCTGGGGTCCGTACAGCAACAAGTGCTTAAGCTGGAGAATGATGAAATCAGGGCAGATTTGTCTTGGCAGCAAGGTAATCTTGTCTTCAGAGGCGAGTCTTTAGAGTCGGCTATGCGCGAAGTCAGCCGGTATACTAATTATGAGTTTGAACTGGCTGATACCGGACTTAAGCAAATTCAAATTGCCGGACTTTTTAAGACTGGCGACGTTAATGGACTTCTGGATGCGCTTGAACAAAATTTTAATGTGCGCCATCAGCGGGTAGGTAGTAATACTATTCGGTTGAGGTTAGCCAGCTCTCCAATCTAATTCTTTCTTCGCTGCCCTTCGAATATGTCGGGTAGCCTACTCTATTTTAACCTTGCTCAATGCTAATTTCCGGAGTCAGTTTTGCCTGATAAAAACAACGAAAATATTCTACTCATTGTCTTAGTGAGCTGTGTTGCGACTATCGGCGGATTTTTATTTGGTTTTGATAGTGGCGTCATTAATGGCACCGTGGATGGTCTGCAGGCTGCCTTTAAATCCGATACTGCCGGCACAGGTTTGAACGTTTCCAGTATGCTGATAGGTTGCGCGATAGGCGCATTTTCGGCCGGGTGGTTAGCGGATAAGTTTGGACGTAAACCGATTCTGATGGTTGCTGCCATATGCTTTATTGTGAGCGCATGGGGCTCAGGTATTGCCTCCACATCTGCAGAATTTGTTGTATTTCGGATATTAGGTGGTTTAGCCGTGGGAGCTGCATCGGTGATGGCCCCAGCTTACATCAGTGAAATTGCACCCGCCCGATATAGAGGGACATTATCGTCTATTCAGCAGTTTGCGATTATATTTGGTTTGTTTTCAGCTTTTGTGAGTAATTATCTTTTGGCAGATATTGCCGGTTCCTCCACAGCTCAATTATGGTCTGGTTTTCAGGCCTGGCGGTGGATGTTTTGGATAGAGTTGATCCCGGCGACGCTTTTTCTTGTAGCTTTGACCTTTATACCTGAAAGTCCACGTTACCTGGTGATGAGTGGTAAATCGGAAAAGGCGAAAGCAGTGCTGAGCCGATTGTATGGTGCCACTAACGTTGACCAGAAATTCTCGGAAATAGACGCTTCGTTGGCTGAGGATCACCATACGCCAGGCTTGAAGGATTTGCTGGATACAGCAAGCAAACGAGTTCGACCCATAGTCTGGATAGGGATAGGTCTGGCCATCTTCCAGCAGTTGGTAGGCATTAATGTGGTGTTTTATTACGGTGCCGTATTGTGGCAAGCAGCGGGCTTTTCAGAAGCGGATGCCTTGCTTATTAACATCATCAGCGGCGCAGTTAGCATAGGAGCTGTGTTTATCACAATGTATCTGATTGATAAAATCGGACGCAAACCCTTTTTGTTAGTTGGCTCCCTGGGCATGGCTATGAGTTTAGCCATCATGGTCTTTGTTTTTGCCAATTCGGGCATTGATGCCAATGGGGATTTAACCCTAGGCGAAATGGGTATTGTTGCGTTGCTGGCAGCCAACATTTACGTATTCTTTTTTAATCTGTCCTGGGGACCGGTGATGTGGGTTATGTTGGGAGAGATGTTTCCTAACCAGATACGTGGCTCTGGCTTGGCGGTTGCAGGATTTGCTCAATGGGCTGCTAACTTTCTGGTGACATCGACTTTCCTGACGCTTCTGGCCAGCATAGGTTTAGCAGGTGCTTATGGCCTCTATACCCTGGGTGCTATAGTTTCGCTTTTGTTTGTTTATCGCTTTGTTCGCGAAACAAAAGGCAAAGAGCTGGAGCAAATGTCTTATTAACCCAAGTTTGGGATAAATGATATAACTCGTTCAAGAGCTGGGTACGGGCACTTTTTTGGCCAAAGGGCTTTTCGCCACACAGCAGGTGTTTCGACCAGCGTCTTTGGCTTGATACATGGCTTTATCTGCACGGCCTAGCCATTCAAATGCAGTTTCATATTTGTCAAACTGTGCCGTTCCAACGGAAATAGTGACATTGTATTTCGCTAATACGGGGTTATCTGTGACTTCGCTGCGCAATTTCTCTGCCAGGTTAGTTGCGTCTTTTAGCTGAGTATTCTCTGCGATAACGACAAATTCTTCTCCCCCAAACCGAAATACTGTGTCCGACGTACGCACTCTGTCTTCAACCATCTGCACGAATTCCACCAGAATTTCGTCACCAACTGCATGACCAAAGTTGTCATTAACGGCTTTGAATTTATCCAGATCCATTAAAATTAGTGAGGCCGGGATATCTTGATTTCTCCGTTGATGTGTCATCATTTCCATCAGCTTCTCTTCCAGTGCTCGCCGATTTCCAGCTCCGGTCAAGGGATCTTTTGTGGCAAGATGTTCGAGCTGCTTGTGTTGGTGACGCATCCGGTCTGCAAAGGCATAACTGAACATCAAAGTCGCAGAGGCGGATACATAGAATTCAATTGCAGTAAAAAGGTTGATTTCTGGCCAGACGACAAAGCCAATTAAGACTAAAAACAAGGCACTGATAGTAGCAGCTGTGCGGGGAGTGATCAGAAAGAAAGTCGCAGTTAGTGCCGGGTAAATCCACAAAATCTGTTGGCTCCCTTTTAGATAAACCGTGGTGAATACCACGATCAAGCATAGACAAGCCAGTATTTTACCTGGAATATCGGTCTGGCCAGTTTTATGTACGTAGCGGTATAAGATGCCGGTGCCGAGGACCGCAATAATGTCCAATAGGGCTACTGCCCAATCAGCAATTACGACTCTGTATATAGCAAAAGGCAGAATGGCCACACAAGCGCCACCACTCAGAGTAAGAATAATGTACTCTTCAGTACTTCTTTTTGATTTAACCATCGCTCTAACCTTCCTTGACGTAATCCTGATCCCTAAACAATCCACAATTCTATGTGGCAACATTGCAATTTAGTTACTGACTAGATTAAATTTTAGACGATCCCTACCCTTAAAGTACAGTTTGATCGTGATTTCATATAAATCAGTAACCTTGTTGCCAATCAATGAGATGGGCTAGTGGCTGTTGGTTGATGAAGCGTTGGTAGTTCGTAATAAAAAGTGTTGCGATATCTTCGGGTTGAGAAATAGCCGCGCTGTGTTGCGTAACATAAACATTTTGCATTGACCAATATGGGTGTTGAGGGTCAAGAGGTTCCTGGTCAAAAACGTCCAGAACGGCGGCCTTAATCTTGTTGTTTTGCAGTGCGTTTATTAAGTCCATGTCCTTCACTACACTGCCTCTACCTGCATTAATAAACACGCATTTAGCAGGCAAGTGTTGAATAAACTCAGCGTCAATCAGATTTGATGTATCAGGCGTGTCAGGCAGGAGACACAGGAGATAATCCAGATTCGTGCAAAAGTCACGGTATTGGGATGTATTATAAAACTGATCAACGAATTCACACTGATTATTGGAACGGCTCAATCCACTTACGTACATCCCAAAATTCTTGGCGGTTTTGGCTACCTGAGAGCCTATTGAGCCCACACCCATTATTCCGAGCTGCTTGCCGCTGAGTCCATTGGTTTGTATCGGCTGCCATTGTTTCTTGCTTTGTAGTTGATGGTATTCTTCAACGTGTCTGGCGAAATATAAAATGTAGGTGAATACAAATTCACTCATTTGTGGGCCGAATATATCTTTCACGCCTGTAAGAAGGTAGTCCTGTTTTTGTTCGCCCGCCAGTGGCCCAACGCCAGCCCAGGTTGATTGCACCCACGCAAGCTGATTAAAACGCTCAATATCCTTTGCTAATAGACCAGGGTCAGCTAACAGTATTTCTGCTTCATAAGCCGAAACTTTTTCCTGCACGCAATCATCAGCAAAAAGAAGTTCAAAATCATTTGATGCATCCTTTTCGATCAACTCCATCAGTTGACGCCAATCGCGACTTAAAATTCCTAGTTTATACATAGATTTATCTCTAAAGAGTAAATAAAACTTTCCTATATTGGATAAGTTGACAAATAAAATTCGTTTATAAAACCTCATAAAAGAATTATATTCGGAATAGTCTTATTAACTAAACAAAAAAACAGACCTTACTTATGTCAGAATTAAATCAAGTTAACAACGCAAAACTTTTATCTCCGAAACGAAATTCAACCGAAGCGACCTCTATTGGCCAGCTAGCTGAGGAACAACTCGAGCATTTCGGGATCCAAAAAGACACAGCTTATGGTCAGGCATTGTTTCAGGCGGCTGAGCATCTTTATCATGCGCAATCAGATGTTTCGCGTTTATGGCAAATTACTAACGAAACACTGAACGACTTGGGCAAGGCGGATAAAGTTGCGTATTTTAATGCCAAAAAGTTTCTATCATTTCAGATTGCTAAAGTTCTTGATACCTTACAAAACCCATTCAGGGCAACATATCAGAGTTTGAACAAACAAAGTGGCTCACAGGTTTCTAAGTGTCACTATCCTCTGTTTGACAACGTTACCGCCTTATTTTCTGCCACACCAGTAATTGTGCGCACAGCAACCTATGTTTATGCTTGTACAGAGTGGGTAGATGATGCATTCCAGGGCAAGGAATCCACACATCAGATATACTCCAGACTACTCAATCCTACCAATATTTCTTTGGCCAACGCGATTGTTGATCTTGAAGCAGGACCTTATGCCGGGGATTATCTCGCATGGAACTTCAACTCCGGTATGGCAGCCATAGACGCACTGCTATCTAACGTCTTGGGACATGGGGACGTATTGATCGTTTCGCGAAATGTTTACGGTGGCGTTTACCAATTGCTTCATGACTTTTTTGCCCGCTCGAACCGCATGGACATTCAGCTAGAATGGTTTGATGGTTATACCGAAGATGAATTTACTGATTTTCTGGCCACTGCAAAGACCCTGCATGCTGACCGATTGAAAAACGGCAAGTCTCTGCATGTTTACCTGGAATCCCCCTGCAACCCTCATGGATATGTCCTTGATGTTGCAGGTATCAGCAAGGTATCTCATCAGCAGGGACATTTGGTTATGTTGGATGCCACACTGGCGACACCTATTCTGCACCAGCCTTTACAGCGCGCTGACAAACAGGAAAGACCGGATTATGTTGTACATAGTTATACCAAAGATATCTGCGGTAGCGGTGCAACCACGGCGGGTGTGGTCATTGGCGAAAATTTCCGGATGTTCCAGGCAAAAGGTGATTGTGCAAATGGCTATGACTGGTCAAAAACAATGTTCTGGGATGTGTATTATATCAAAGGCGCTTTTTTAGATTCTGAAAAAGCCTTTGACGTTCTAAATGGAATGAAAACCCTCGAAATGCGAATAATGAACAAAGTGATTAACACCACAGTGTTCAGCCACTTCCTTTCTTATCACCCCGATTTTAACGTTAATTGTCATGCACTTCCTGAGCATCCCAATGCGCACTTACGAGAAAGCCAGATGCGACATGCGTGGCCTTGTGCACTATTTACTGTTGATATGCAGGGCGCCGATCTTGACCGTAACACCTTCACGCGATTCTTTGATGCTCTGGAACCGGCATTCAGCCATCAGGTCAGCATAGGTCAGAACAACACAATTATTTTGTGTCCGGCTCTGACATCACATTCTGAGTTGTCTGAAAAGGTTCAACAGCAAGGGGGCATTTATCTGACAACTATGCGAATTGCCATGGGAACGGATAATGTTAAAGCCTTAATTGCCCACTTCATTAACAGCGCCAAACTGCACATAGATCCGCTCATCCCAGGGTTTAGCGATAAATTCATGAGCGCTGATGAAATTGATGAATTGTATATGCAAACTACGCGAAACATCACTGAACAGCACTACGGTTCTGGCGCTAAGATGGCCTCCTTGATGGAGAGCTAATAACGCACTCAGATGCCTGGGGTTATTCGTCCGAATAACCCCAAGGTGCTGCAGGTGGAGTGACAGGATTGGTTAAATCGAAATCAACCCTGAACTCCCGCCCTTGTCGAATAAGTCTGTAGCTAAAGGTTTCTGGATAGATAAACATTTGCCAGGTATTGCCTATGGATTGTGGTATGGCTTGTTCGACAAACATTTCCTTGGAATACTGGTCAGCAGGAAAAGACTGAACCTGTTCCCACCCAGCATCCAGTGTGTGTCCACCGTAGAGAGTCAGTGCATCGTCTGAGCCGTCTTTGTGTCTGTGGTCGTGCTTTAGCGACAGGCCGGAGCCGGTTTTAGTGATAAGCCAGGTACGAGAGGCATCTTCGCCCACATGGAAAGGTATTTGCAGTTGGCTGCTGTCGCACTTTCGCACATGCATAACTAGCTTTTTGTTACTGAAAGCGTCTCCGGGGGCATTGTCGACAGCCACTTTACCTTCAAATGCCTTGCCACATAATGAACTGATATGACTAAAAAACTTGTCGTGTGTCTGAATGGAAGAAAGCTCTGATGCCATTGCTTTGTGGTTCAGCGAGGCGACAAAAAACAGGAATAATCCCGACATCACAATTGCTGATAAATAAGGTTTGGCAGCGCTAAACAGAGGTGTTTTCATAAAATGTTAGTCCGTATAATTATTGAGTTTCAGTGCTGTTATTCAACGCGTGTGATTCGTAACGGCATCCAAATAGTTTTCCAGCGGCTGACTTTGTCTTTGCCGTCCATTTTTTTAGGTGAAACCGATAATGAAGGGCGCAATTCTGAGCGCCTTTCAAGCAGGTTGGCATTCAAGCTGGCTAAGATAGCATTATTTTCCTGATAAGATGCGGCGATGACATCATGACACTTGCTGCAGGTTAAAAAAACAGCTTGGTTACTGCCTTGCTGTCTGGTTAGCAAGGGAAGTTGGCTGCGGATGGAGAGAGCTCCCTTGGGGTCTGAAATGTACTCGATACTTCTGCTTGTGCAGAAATCGCAATCACAGGCCCTGGGGGTGTAATCTAAAATTAATTCGGGCAATACAATTTCTATTTGTACAGAGTTGCAGCTGCAACTTCCTGAGTAGTGGTGACTGGCTGGCATATCGCGCCTAATCAAACGTGGGCAGTTTATTGCTGGTTTTATACTCGTAAACTAAGGCAGTTTCAACATGATTGACTTCAGAACGAGCGGTCACGGCGTTGAATACGAAATCTCGTAGGTGTGCAGTATCACTCACTGTGACGTGAACGAGAAAGTCATCATTTCCACCCATGTGAAAGAGGGAGATCACTTCAGAACACTGTAACAATTCGGTTTGAAACAAATCAACTGTGTCTCTATCGTGCTCAGATAGTCTTACTGAAATTAAGGCCTGAATATGCCCGCCCAATGCGTTGAAATCGACTCGTATGCTGGTGCCAGCAATAATACTTTCGCTTTGTAAGCGTTTTATTCTTTCCAGGCAAGAAGAGGGAGCCAGATTCACTTTGCTGGCAATATCTTTATTGGTAATCCTGGCATCCTGATAGAGCAGTGCCAGAATTTCCAGATCAGTGGCATCGAGTGCCCTTAATGTTTTTTTCACTAATTAGTTCGCCCTATACATTCCACCTAAAACCGCAGGTCGTTGTGCACCAGTCACCGCAGGAATATTTCCTTCAATGTTATTCAGGTGAGCATAGGCCAGCCACGCGAAAGCCACTGCCTCAACGGCATCAGCGCCTATGCCAAGCTCATCCGTCGTATGCAATTCACAATCAAACAATTCGTTTTCCAGGCATTCCATAAGGAAATCGTTCCTGGCTCCGCCTCCGCAAACAAATACCTGTTGGACAGATTTTAGCTGATTGATATTGATAGCAATACTACGACATGTAAAAAGTACCAAGGTTGCCTGTACGGATTGAACAGAAGGAGGGGCAGAGAGCTTCTCCAACTGAGTCTGGAGCCAGCTGAGGTTAAATGTTTCCCGTCCGGAACTCTTAGGGGCCTGCTGGTGGATAAAGGGATGCGACATAAGTATCTCTAATAGCTCAGGATCATGTTTGCCCTGAGCGGCCCAAGCACCGTCTTTGTCGTAACTCTTGCCTGTGTGCAGTTTACACCAGCTATCAAGCAACGTGTTGCCGGGACCAGTGTCAAACCCTACAACATTCTCCGTTGTTGAGCTGGGCAAATAGGTCAGGTTGGCGATACCACCAATATTCAATATCACGCGGTTGTGATTGTGATCAGTAAATACTGCTTTATGGAATGCTGGTGCAAGAGGCGCACCCTGTCCACCCAGGGCTATATCTTTTCGCCTGAAATCAGTTATGACATCGATCTCGGTTTCTACTGCAAGGGTGTTCGGGTCACCTATTTGCATACTAAATCCGCAGTAGCCCTCAGGGTGATGGCGCACAGTTTGACCATGAGAGCCAATCGCCTTAATGTGACTGGGAAGCAGGTTGTTACGATCTAACAGAAGCGACGTCGCTTGTGCAAACGCGTGAGCGGTGGCACGGTCGGCATGGCCCAAGGAAACGACTTCGTTTTCATTCGGTTCACATAATGAATGAAGAATGTGAGCTAATTTATCGGGATAAGCAAATGTCTGAAAATCAATTACTCTTGGGACAAGGTTGGTAAAATCAACAATGGCAACATCAATGCCGTCCATACTTGTGCCGGACATCAGTCCCACGTAAAGGTCCGACATACAAGCTCCGTTAATTCATGGCCAGCATAATGCGTTTGTTGTTTTGCAATTGCCCTATTCTAACTGATGCTATCTGCTTGAAAGCTTCCGCATCTTTTTTAGCAATAGGTTTGGCTTTGGGCAATTTCACTGTGCGCGGATTACGATGCACGCCATCTACTAGAAATTCGTAGTGTAAGTGCGCACCCGTGACCATGCCTGTAGAGCCCACAGTGCCAATTTTCTGCCCTTGTTTGACTGTTTGGCCCCGCTTTACCAGGCGTTTAGTAAAATGCAGATATTTCGTTACGTATTTTTCACCGTGCTGGATGAAGACATGATGGCCATTATATTTGTCGTAAGAAGCCTTGATGACTTTGCCATCGCCAGCTGCCATCACAGGTGTACCACGATTGGCTGCGTAGTCCACGCCTCTGTGAGGTTTAACACGCTTTTGAACTGGATGAAAACGACGAGGATTAAAACTTGAACTGATATAAGAAAAATTAACCGGCGCTCTTAGGAAACTTTTACGCATGCTGCGCCCTTCCGGCGTGTAGTAATTTCCATCTTCGTAACGAATTGCCGTGAAAGTCTCACCTTGGTTGGTAAATTCTGCTGCAACGATTTCTCCGAAGCCGAGAAATTCACCATCTAAATAGTGCTCTTCAAACACAACATTGAAATTGTCGCCTTGGCGTAGTTCAAGCGCGAAATCGATGTCCCAGCCAAAAATCCCCGCAAGGCTCATAATTTGCTTATTAGTCATGTTCGCTTTGACACCAGCATTCCAGAAACTACTCTCTATCTCACCCTGAGTATAATTTAAACGAGTGTCGATATCGCCAACAACGATTTCGCTCTGGTATTTATTGTCTTCTGATTTCTGAACGATCAGGGTGTCTGTTTTTGACAGCGCATATTTGAGGGTTGAAAAATCATTGTTCTCGTCGAGCAAAACTGACAATGTCTGCCCAGGCATCATTTTCAATAATTTTTTAGCCGGTTTTCCGGATTTGCTGACACGATAGGTTTCTTGCGGCGATAAGCCAGCGCGCTCAAAAATTTTCGCCAGATTGTCGCCCTTGCGGACTTTTATATCGATCCAATTCTGTTCTTCAGTAAACAGGACTTCAGAATGGTCTGAGTGGTTGCCAGATAGTTCTACGTCGAGAGGGTAACGCTTGCCGATCTCCAGAAGATGTGCATCCGTGTGTTTTGACGCCGATGCATTTTCTGATGGGAATAAAGAAAATAAAACCAACATAAAAATGGCGCTGCAAAGCACAACTTTATGTGTTTTGGGCAACTGTTTAAGTGTTTTTTGAACCACGTTACTACATACTCTTACTATCAAGCTAAGTGCAGAATATATTGATTACAGGGATTTTTCCAGCTCAAGGGTAAATAATCAGCAGTTTCTTAGGTCTGTACAAAAAGTAATCGTTATACAAAAATATACACATTCCCTTTGATTCATAGCGCTGGGCAAGTAAAATACGCGCTTTCCCGAATGTCTGGGCAGGTTAAAAGAGGTACCATGATGACAAATTGGCAAGAAGCTTTAGAAGAAATTAAGCGTGGTGCTGATGAAATATTGATAGAAGAAGAGCTGGTTGCCAAATTAAAGGAAGGCAAACCGCTAAAAATTAAAGCTGGCTTCGATCCAACCGCGCCAGATCTGCATTTGGGCCATACGGTTCTTATCAATAAACTACGTACGTTCCAAAAGTTAGGACACGAAGTGATATTTCTGATTGGTGACTTTACCGGCATGATTGGTGACCCAACAGGAAAGAATGTCACCCGGAAGCCGCTAACCAAGGAAGACGTGTTAGCCAATGCTGAAACTTATAAAGAACAAGTTTTTAAAATTCTGGACCCGGAAAAAACCACTATTCGATTTAATTCTGAGTGGATGGAAAAGCTCGGCTCCGCTGGCATGATCAAATTGGCAGCCAATCAGACTGTCGCACGCATGCTGGAACGGGATGATTTCAAAAAGCGTTATGCATCCGGTCAACCTATAGCTATCCACGAGTTTCTTTATCCTCTGGTTCAAGGTTGGGATTCAGTTGCACTAGAGGCAGATGTTGAAATGGGCGGTACCGACCAGCGATTCAACCTGTTAATGGGGCGTGAACTGCAAAAAGATCAGGGCCAACGACAGCAGACAATATTGATGATGCCCTTGCTTGAAGGGTTGGATGGGGTTCAGAAAATGTCCAAGTCGCTGAACAACTACATCGGCATCACAGACAGTCCGAACGAAATGTTTGGTAAAATTATGTCCGTGTCTGACGAGTTAATGTGGCGGTACTATGACTTGTTAAGTTTCCGTCCATTGGATGAGGTTTCGGGATTAAAAGACAAAGTCGTTCAAGGCACCAACCCACGAGATATCAAAATTGAGTTGGCCAAGGAGATCATCGCGCGTTTCCATAGTGAAGATGATGCCCAAGCCGCACATCAAGATTTTATCCAGCGTTTTCAGAAAAATGCTATACCCGATGATATGCCTGAGAAAACATTTGAATTACCATCCGATGGCCTGGCAATCGCCAATTTATTAAAGGATGCTGGCATGGTTGGTTCTACATCCGAAGCTATTCGCATGGTCAAGCAAGGTGCGGTGAAAATTGATGGCCAGAAAGTAGAAGATACTAAGTTAGTACTGACTGACGCCGGAGAAGCTGTTTATCAGGTAGGTAAGCGAAAGTTCTGCCGCATAACTCTAGCTTAAAGGGAAACAGAGCCAGATAAAGCTTGAAGCCTGAAAAAAGATTGCGCAGTATAGTGTTTGCGTTATACACGCAAACACTAAAAGGAAAATTATAATGTTTTTTATTTTGATATTGGTTGTTCTGACTGCCTTAGTTGTGTAGTCGAATCAAATGGAAATTGTCCTTTGGCAGCGCGTTTGAGCAATCATTATTGTGCAAATTCAATGCCTTAAGAAGCCGGTTAATTCCGGCTTTTTTATATAGAAAGTTTGATGCTAATCTCTGAGTTTGGCCAGTGTATAGAAACCTCTGAGTCCTAAACGCTTAAATGGCGAAAATGGAAAGGTGGGCAAAGGAGATTGCCAAAAAGGTAAGTCAGGCAGTTTGGATGGCTCCATTATGGACTGAGCCAAACGTTTTCCCGCCTGTGTGGCAAACGCTACACCAGAACCGCAATACCCCATGGCATAGTGAATACTACTGTCATCATTTTTCCAAATTCTTGGATAATCATCATATGAAACACTGATCCAGCCACTCCAAAAATATGCCGCATTCACTCTCTTTAATTGCGGAAAAGTGCTGGTTAAACCGTCGAGCAATCGCTGGCAGTATAACTGGTGCTCTGCATCCTTGCCTTTTATCGCCCCGCGTCCTCCAAATAAAATACGATTGTCTGGTAATATTCGGTAATAATATTTCAACGCCCGAGTGTCCATCACCATTAGTCCAGGCTTGATGCCAATCTCACGCAATTCGTCGGAGGTCAAAGGCCGGGTTACTATCACGCTCGATAAAACCGGGAAATGTCGCTTTGCAACAATGGGATGCATCTTTTTTGACGTATAACCATTGCTGGCGATAATCACGCTATCGGCCGTCACTGTGCCCTTAGGTGTGCTCAATACGTGTTTACTTCCGTCCTTTTTCCATTGAATAACAGGAGAATTTGTATGTAAGCGCACGCCGCTTTGGATTGCGAGTTTCTGGTATCCCTGGACTAATTTCAGTGGATTGATAGCAAAACATTGGGGGTAATAAATCCCTCCATATGCCTGACATTTTACAAATTCTTCGCCAACCCGTTTGGTGTCGACAAATTCAACGCGCTCAGAAAATTGAGTTCTGAGCACATCGGCCTGGTGACGCAAACCAGCGACAAGATCTTTTTTATGGGCCAGTTTCAGGTAACCGCCAGTAGTCTTGTCGCACTGAATATTGCCCAGTGAAATCATTCGATTAACACTGTCTATTGAGTTCAGGTATTCCCGATAAATGTGTTTTGCTGATTCTTGCCCCCATTTTGACGCCATTTGTTGGAGTGAAAGTCTGCCCGTTCCGGCCAAAACAAAGCCTGCATTTCTGCCACTGCAGCCCCAACCTGCTTCGTTGGCTTCCAGAATGGTAACATCAGCATTGTATTTTTTGGTTAAATGGTAGCCAGCAGAAAGCCCGGTGTAACCCGCGCCAATAATGGCGACCTCTGTTCGTATATCTTGTTGCAATTCAGAATCAGCAGGCTTTGCCAATTCCGAAGCCCAATAAGAAGCCGGGTATCCTTGCCAGGGTTTTGGGTAGGACTCAATTAAAGGATCATACATAATTATTTGAAATGGATAATCATCTCAGCAGCGACACATTCACAGATATCCGGACAAACAGGGCAACAGTAACCATCATCGATGGATAAATTACGCCACTTTCCCGGGTGTTTTTTTATCAGTTCGCCGCCACATTTAGAGAAATAGCGGAACGCACTGTTTCCGGGACTTGCTAGCCAGATGTGTGCCAAACCAGCCAGACTTCCTTGTTGTCTAGCGCAGTTAATGGACAAACTTAGCAATCTTGAGCCAATGCCCGCACTCCGGTAGCGCTCATCAACGGTATTACATTTGAAATAGCACACGTGTTTTGATGCTACATTCCACAAATCTGGAGTACACCAGTGGTCTGGTTCCCATTGGTCAGCTGCCAGGGTAAGTCGAAAGCCCACCAATTCGTCGCAAATAAGCGCCACCCAACTGGCATTTATGTCATTCACGATGCTTTTGTGATAGATCCTGGCAAGGCTTTCAGGATCAAGGTAATTGTCACCATGTACTTTATTGCCAAGCCCAATTACTTGGTCAAAAAATGCCGGGGCTAGTTGCTTGTAGTTGATTTTTTCCATCTACGTTTTCTGGTTTGAAGATTGAAATTGCACAAATATACATCGAGAGCTTCTACGGAAATTCGAATTTCACGCACAGACAACCACAATGAGTAAAGCAGAAAAACCAGACTGGATGCGAATATCCAGCTCCCAGCCAATTGATATTGAGCATAGATAGCCAACATAGATACTACACACAGGAAAAAGCTCATCACACCAAATTCCTGCATACGCTTAATTAATTGAATGCGTTTTCGCAAGTTTTCAATTTGAAGTTGGGTATTGTCATCGTCCTGGCTTTTGTCAAAATTTCTGATGATTTGTGCCAGCGCAATAAACCGGTTTGTATACGCCAGTAGAAGCAGAGATATAGCTGGAAACAACACCGCAGGAGTGGTGAGTGTTATGTTCATTTATGAGCTGCCGTAGATTGATATAGATCTTGTAGCGTCTCTTGGATATAAGCTTTTGCTAGTGTTTCGTTTTCAAACATACGATGACTAAAGTTACCATGAATTTCCGCTCGCCTGCGTATTTTGGAAATCTGATCGACTGAAAGTGCGGTTCCGGAGCGATAGGCGTCGACGACACAGCCAGCTTTTGCCGCGTAAATGTGACTTTCAACCAGGGATTTCTCGGCATTCGGCGTATAGCCTATACACTCGATTTGGTCAGAATAATATCCCCAGATAGCGTCGGGGATCTGCTTGATAAACCTCTTCATATCCTGAGAAAATTTGATTGCTAGAGAATCGCTGATAAGCCCTTTTACGTGTGCGCTGACAATCCCGTTCTCATACCTTAAAAAGTAATTTCCGAATTTATCTTTTGCTTCAGCTTCAAGCTTCATTTTTCGATTTCTAATCCAGCTTTTTCCCAGCCAAGCATATCACCTTCTAAATGTTTTACCTGCTTGAAGTCATATTCGAGCAGAACGTCGGCGGCTTTTCCTGCACGATATCCAGATCGGCAATAGACCACCACAGGTTTATCTTTTTGGGTGAGTAGTTTGTCGATGTTTGAGGCAAGTTGATCGTGAGCGATATTGACTGCGCCAGGCACATGGCCCTGATCATATTCTTTTTTAGTTCTAACATCGATGATTAACCAATCCTGAGTTTTCGATGCAAGAAGATCCTGCGCAGATATGTCGGCGACCTCGTCTGCAAAAGCCACGAAGCTAAACAGACCAAGTAAGGAAATGAATAATTTTTTCATAATGCTGCTCCGACAACCTATTGTATTGATACTAATTACTAGTGGGTATGCTGTAAAGGTACAAATTTCTGTTAGTGAAAGATAATGCCTAAATGGAATTAGAAAAGGGCGCTTAGCGCCCTTTTTTAGTATCGATAATCATCCGACTTGAACGGACCATCAGCACTGACATTTATATAATCAGCTTGTTGCTTGGTCAGGCGCGTCAATACACCTCCAAAACCTTCCACCATGTAACGGGCAACTTCTTCGTCAAGCTTCTTAGGTAACACTTCAACGCGCAAAGCATTCTCTTTATCAGTGGCATTCATGTCTGCGTACGCCTGCTCAAACAAATGGATTTGGGCAAGTACCTGATTAGCAAAGGAGCCATCCATAATTCTGGAAGGGTGTCCGGTGGCATTGCCTAAATTTACCAGGCGTCCTTCTGACAGCAAAATAAGATGATCAGCCACATTGTCACTGCGATAAATCTTGTGCACCTGGGGTTTTACTTCTTCCCAACGCCAATTTTCACGAGTGTATGCTGTATCAATCTCGTTGTCGAAGTGGCCAATGTTACACACAACCGCACCTGACTTAATGCTCTTTAAAGTACTGATATCGCAAACATTAACGTTACCCGTTGTGGTAACCACCAAATCTGTATTGCTGAGCAAATCAGTATTGATATCCTCCAGCTTGCCTGTGTTGTTGCCATTATTGTAAGTGGATACCAGTTCAAATCCATCCATGCATGCTTGCATGGCGCAGATAGGATCCACTTCTGTCACTCTTACGATCATGCCTTCTTGTCGAAGGGATTGTGCGGATCCTTTGCCCACATCACCGTAACCAATGACCAAGGCCTTCTTACCTGCCAAGAGATGGTCTGTTGCTCTTTTAATCGCATCGTTGAGACTGTGACGACACCCATATTTATTGTCATTTTTAGATTTGGTTACTGAATCATTGACGTTTATAGCAGGTACTTTGAGCGTGCCTTCTTCCAGCATTTCCAACAAGCGATGCACACCAGTAGTTGTCTCTTCAGTGATGCCGTGCACACCTTCCAGAACCTGCGGGTATTTGTCATGCAACATTGCAGTTAGATCACCGCCGTCATCCAATACCATATTAGCGTCCCAGACTTCACCATCCTTCAGGATCGTTTGTTCAAGGCACCATTCGTATTCTTCTTCGGTTTCCCCTTTCCAGGCATAAACGGGCACGCCTCCCGCAACCACAGCCGCTGCTGCATGATCCTGCGTAGAAAATATGTTGCAGCTAGACCAACGGACCTGTGCGCCTAAATCAATCAGTGTTTCGATCAGCACGCCAGTTTGAATGGTCATATGTATACAGCCAAGAATATTGGCACCTTTGAGAGGTTGTTGGTTACGGTATTTGGCCCGTATTGCCATTAGAGCTGGCATCTCACTTTCCGCAATTGTGAGCTCTTTTCGTCCCCAATCTGCAAGACTGATATCTGCGACCTTATAGTCACCCGTTGCCATCACGTGATTCTCTTGATTCATTTTTACGCCTATATTTGCTGTATTCATATTGTATCGACTTTTTCTATTGGATCATTACGCCAGATATCATTTAGAAGTTCAATTGCTCGCAGAGATCTTCCAGGCCATCGAGCAGTCGAGGCGTGAATCTATGCAAACGATCCGGGTTAACAACAACCACTTCGGCATTTAATACATCTCCAAATTCAGTCCAAAAACTCTTCGCATCCTGCAAGTTGGTTTTCATGGCTGCAACTAAAATCTCTGGTTTTCTATTGATTACATCCTGCAAATTCACTTCAGGGTAATCTATGGATAGATCATCAAATGCAGATCTTGACCCACAAATGTTAAGCAGTTGATTGGCCCATGCACCATTGCCAATACTCATCAATGGTTTGGGCCACATATAATAGAACACCGATTTCTGATGCTTCTGATAGTATTTGGTTTTCAACATTTCTAAACGAGATAAATAGGTTTTGCTCAATTGCTGGGCACGTTCCTCAGCGCCCAAAAGTGCGCCTAAAGCCACTAATTCGGCAGCGACATCTTCAGGTTTTTGTGGTTTGGAATAAAACAGCTTTAATCCCAGAGAAGCTAACTTGCTGAGGTCCTGAGGTTTATTGCCACCTTGCCAGGCTAGTATCAGGTCTGGTTCCAGCATCAGAATTTTTTCAAAATCCACGCCGTTATAACTCGCCACGCTAGGTAACCGCGTGGCCTCCTTGGGGTAATCGCTGTAATCACTGACTGCAACTAGTCGGCTACCTGCACCTAAGGCGAACACGAGTTCTGTTGTATGGGGGGCTAGGCTGACAATTTTATCGGGCGCTGCCAACAACTCAATGCTGGTTAAAGAAAATAGTACTAGAAGGATATTTCGCATCAATGGCTTCCCTGTAAGGCGGCATATGTTATCGCCACACCCAGTACTAAAAAGCACAGGAGAATTAAATTGGCTTTAGTCATAGAATTTGTCACGCGCTGCATATCGTCAAATCTGATTTCCCGCTGCCCACCAACCTTCTTTTTACGGATTTTCTGGCCTGTGTAATAGGCGGGGCCGCTCATTTGAAACCCCATTGCACCGCCGTGTGAGGCCAAAACTCTGATAGAACTTTGTTTGACGCTGCTGACCTTTCTAGCGGCTTGTCTAGCGCCTGTTACATTTTCTGCCAAGGCTAGGGCCAGCACGAAAAATCGAATGGGAAACCAGGACAAAAAGTTGACGATGGTACGTGCAGGTCGGCCAAAATTGCGATACTTGGCGAGTTTGGTGTTCCAGATTTGTGAAAATTCATACAGCAATCGATAGGTGAAGGCACCTAAGCCACCGAGTAAAAGATACCAAAACAGCACACTGACATATTGATAGCCGAATCTCAACAGCAGGCTTTCAGAAGCCGCTTTGGCAATGCCCATGGGAGACAATTTGTCCGTCTCTCGCAACACCATTGGTGCCAGAATACTTCTTGCCAATGCTTTTTTATTGCTAGCCAATGCGAGTCTGATTTTTTTATATCGCTTCAGAAAGGGGCTAAATTGTAAGGCCGCCAACAATAAAATAGCGTTAAAAAACTGTGGATATTCGGCAATATTGATCAGCAACGCCAGAACCAATAAAAAGGGAACCAGCAGCACTATGGCCGCCAGGCTCCCTGAGATTTTTTGTTGCGTGACAGAATCTGCAGAGCCAGGCCTGACTTTCTTGTCAATGTTTCTGGCCAGTAATCGGAAAAAACTGAGAGGATGATATTTATCTGGCCAGTTGAGAAACCTCTCAACCAGCATCACGATCAGCATAATCCAAACTGGTTGAAAAATTGGATTAAGTAGCAGGTTGCTGACCTCAGGCATCTTACACTACTGTTGAGTTTCAGACAGTTCTGCGATCATCCCCATAACCAACTCAGCAGAGTGTTTTGCTGCCTTATCGATATAAGAAGAGAAAGATTCAGAAGAGGTTTTTCCAGCAATATCAGAAAGAGAGCGAATAACCACAAATGGTGTATCCAGCATGTAACAGGTTTGTCCGATAGCCGCTCCTTCCATCTCAACGGCACGCATGTCAGGAAACAAGCCTCTTAGTCTTGATGCTGCTTCGTCACAGCCGATAAAAGAATCACCAGTGCAGATTAATCCTCGCTTACTTTTAACATGAACCACATCTTTGGCGGCATGTTCCGCGGCAAGTATTAATCTCTCATCGCATGGGTAAATAGCAGGCATGCCATATACCTGACCTCGTTCATAACCAAAGTGCGTAACATCCACATCATGATGCTGCACATCAGTGGCAATCACCAAATCGCCAATATCAAGATCTGTATCGAAGCCACCAGCTGAACCTGTATTAACAACAAAGTCTGGCGCGAAGCGGTCGATCATCACTGTGGTGGCTACTGAAGCGGCAACTTTTCCAATACCACATTTCACAACTATCACGTCGACACCGTGCAACTTGCCAGCGTAGAAATTAAGGTGTGCATATTCAGAAATCCTGACGTCAGTGAGGGATTCTTTGAGTAGGGCGACCTCTTGGTCCATGGCGCCCAAAATAGCGATTTTCATAGGATTTTAATGCTCAGAATAAATTTGCGCGAAGTGTAAACCCAAACAGCGTAAATTTCTAGCCAGACGAAGGGATGACCGGACGCAACAGTCAAGTAATTGACCTGAGGTCAATTACCTTCTTGTATTCCCAAATGACGACAAAGGTGTAAACCGGCACACTCAGTCGTTATCATTTAGTGTCAATACAGAGACGTTACTTCTCCAAGGCTTTATGCGGCCGCTGGTCGGCTTGAGCGCAAGGGTCTGGTCGGTTTTTTGTCTATATTGCTATCGGGGTTAAGCGTGCCCTGAATCAATGGTTTCGGATCTTTCCGCTGGAGAGGTGCCAGTTTATTGTCGATGCACTCGCGTATTTCCTGTGCTGTGTAACCTGATTTCACCTTTATTCTGAGGTGTGGAATGCGCGCAGCATCCAAAGCTCCGCTGGTAAACCAGTCTCGCTGACTCTTGTATCCTTCTTTTCCTTGATTGTGAACCAGGTCAATAGCAACAACGGGATTCATATCTTCTTTATCACACAACACGAAGTCCAGCTGTCTTCCTGACGCCCTGAGCAATGCGGTTTTTGCGGTCTTTTTGTCAGTACTTTGGCGCAAACTAAGGATGTCAGTGAGCCTGACCCGACAAACAACGCGGTAGCGTGAACCTACTGCCTGTTCAATCAGCTCAAGAAAACTTCGTTCAACTTTGCTAAACAGGTTTGTTTTACGTTTGAACGGGAAAGATAAGCCTTGTTCGTTCAATTTGATGGCGCCAATCGCCACGACGATAAGGAGCATCATTAGTATTATTGCCAGTTCCATAGGTTCTCCTAAACGACAATGTCAGAATATTGACGTGTTTACATTAGGTATGGATTCTTGCAAAGAAAATGCCAGTATTGGCTTGTGAAAGATTATTTAAAAACTGTCTCTAAATAACCAGGGACTTGGGCTATAAATAGCGCTGTTAACAGGCATAGCTTATCGAAGCTTCAGGTTAAATAACTAACTTTTCACCAAAATGTCGACCTGAGTACCTTCACCATCAGGGGAAATAATGATCGTTTGCTGTCCTTGATTATACTGAAGCAGTATTCGACCTTTAAGAAGCTCTTCAGATTGGGCCTGCCCGAGCTTTTGCAGGTAGAAATTTCTAGTCTCAGTTTGATCGGTTTTAGCATGATAGGTGAGACTGGCGGGTAGTTCCTGATCGAAGGACATGCACAAACTTGCACCCGGCAATAGCGGCAGTTCAAAGAAACTATCCGGGCAGGATTGTGCGTCCATAGCCATGGAATCATCTTGAGCAATTGAGCTGAATGAGATAAGACACAGCATACCAGCGACGTTAAGAGGGAACATTTTCACAAAAAACAAATCTCACAAAGTTAGTAGCAATCACTATAGAAGTTAGCTGTATAACTGGCAACCGTATTTGTTACGCTAAAGGTATAGTCAATCATAGGATGGTATAAGAACACCCGTTATGACATTTGTTTTGGATTATTTAAGACTAATTCTGTTTTCTGCAGGACTGTTGATGGGACTGCAGGTCCCTTCGTTGGTAGATCAATATTCTAAACGGGTGGACGCTCATTATAATGAGGCGAGTCAAAACCTGGCAGGTTTTCAGACGACATCGGACAGGTACTTTAACAGCAGCATTGAAAAATTGATTGAACATTACAGCAACAGTGAAGACGCTGTTTTTCGTCAGGATGCAGATAATATTCAGTCAATCTATCAACGGGTCAGTTTGTACCAGGCTGAAAAGGAAGCATTGTCCCAAGGTGCATTTTTTGCAGCTATGCATGTGCTCTTCCAGTCTGATAATCTGTTGATGGATGAAACCCTGAACCAATATTCCTACGTAATATTGTTAAATCCCCAGGCGCTGGTATGGGGGTTGTTAAGTGCCTTTCTACTGGCAGTGTTGGTTGAGAGTTTGCTGAGGGGGCTACTGAGGTTCTGTGTTCCTCAAAAAAGGGGAGTTCAATGATTCTTGAGATGGTGGTTCTCAATTTAAGACCTGGTTCCAGTGACGAGTTTGAAAGGGCCTTTGAGCGCGCTCAATCCATTATTAGTTCAATGCCTGGGTATCTATCCCATGAGTTGCATAAGTGTATTGAGACATCTGACAGGTATTTGCTTTTGGTCTACTGGCAAAAAATCGAAGATCATACAGAAGGCTTCAGGCAGTCCGCTGCTTACCTAAAGTGGAAAGCTGAATTGCATCACTTTTACCAACCTTTTCCAGATGTTGAGCACTTTATGAAGGTTCTTCCGGAAAGACATCAGTAAATCTAAACCGTTAGTCCTGTTATATTGCCTGTTATCCCATACTCATACTCATTCCTGACTAAAGGTGCATACTAATAAGAAACAGCTTGGGGTGAAGCAATGAAATTTCCGAACATTGTCAAAATCATTGGCATTTCTAGTGGTTTGTTATTCTGTTCAGCTGCATTAGCGGATGAGCAAAAGGTTGCCTGGGACAAATTATTTGGTCTTAGGAATGTAGAATACATGCAAATGGAAACAGTCAAACCTGATGGCAAAAATCAGGCATATCATATTTTTGTCAGGTTACCTGACAATGCAGATACAACAGGTAAAACACAATACCCAACATTGTACATGTTGGACGGTGGTGCCAATTTTCCTTTGTTTGCCTCTTACTATCATTACCTTAGGTTTATGGAGGACGTTCCACCCATGATTCTCGTGGGGATAAGCTATGGGACACAAGACTGGCGAAAAGGTAACGCACGGAGCGCAGACTATACTGCCCCGAGCACTGAAAACGCGCATTGGGGTGGTGCACCGAGATTCGAAAAATTTATTGTTGAAAAATTAATGCCCAAGCTACAAAAATCCTATCCGGTGGACAGTAAAAAACAAATACTGTTTGGGCAATCCATAGGCGGACAGTTTGGCTTATACACCAGTATGTATGGCAATGCGCCTTTTTACGCCGTCATTGCCACTAATCCTGCATTGCATCGGAACCTGGATTTCTTTAAACGACCTTTGGTAAAACGAACAGACCGACCCAAAACCTATATTGTCAGTGCTGAATTTGATGCAGAAAGGTTCAGAGGGCCGGCTTTAGACTGGCAGAAGCATTGGGAAGGAAAGTCAACTGAATGGAACAGAGTTTTTATTGATTTGCCAGCACACAATCATTTGTCTGCAAACCCACATGCATTTCGAAATGGATTGAAATGGCTCTTTGCTAAATAGAGTTGGGCATAAAAGGCAATTTTCAGTTTTTCTGAATGTTTAACAGTATACTGCGGGTCATGTCTTTACTTTTGCAAACGTTTGGACGTTTATCCCGATGAAAAACTTAAAAATTGATATTGTGTCTGATGTGTCTTGTCCATGGTGCATCATTGGTTACCAAGGCCTGCAATTGGCCCTAAACAATCTGTCTCAGGAATTGCTGGCTGAAATTGAATGGCATCCCTTTGAACTCAACCCACAAATGCCTGCTGAAGGGCAGGAAATCACTGAGCACATTACCCAAAAATACGGCATCAGTGTCGAGCAGAGTGAACAAAATCGCGCCGCTATCAAACAACGTGGACTGGATGTCGGGTATGAATTTGGCAATCGGGGGGGAGGTCGAATTTACAATACATTTGATGCACACCGCCTGTTGCATTGGGCTAAGTCGCAAGATAAACAGACAGAATTGAAGATGGCTTTATTTGACCTTTACTTTAAGCAAAGCGGAAACCCCAGCGACCATGCACAGCTACTGGAAACAGTGTCAGGTATCGGCTTGAGTGCAGAGAAGGCGGCCGAAGTACTTGATTCGAAGATGTTTGCTCAGGAAGTGCGCGCCGAACAACAACAAAATCAGCAAATGGGTATCAGTTCCGTCCCAGCGTTTATCATCAACAACAAATATTTGATTAGTGGAGGTCAGCCACCTGATATGTTCGAAAATGCGTTAAAAGATATTGCGCAAAAATCAGAGAGTGAACAGCAGACAGCTTAATTATGGTCAAGCTTCTGGAGAGCCGCCAACTAGTTGACGGCCATACGACTCAGGCACATATTGAGATGGTCCAATAAAAAACTTAGCTGAGAGAAATTTTCCGGGCTGATTTTCTTGGACTTATCTAATGTATGGGTGGTGATGAGTCCTATTGCCTTGTCGCCAATTTTAACCGGTGAAATGCAAATAGCTCCTTTATTTATCAACCTTTCAATTTCCACCGTCATAAAATTACGCCATTTAGCTTGTGTGTAATCGTTAATGAGAACACTACTTTCCTGGCGCAAGGTAAACCCCATCACATTGTCACCTTGATCCAGTAAAATCGTTCTGTTGTAGACCATAGGTTGGCCATCAGAGTCGAACGTCATGCGTGTTTCAATCTGTGTTTTTTCAGAATTTAGCACCCAGAATGAACAACGATCTAATCCAAATATTTGCACTGCGTCTTTTAGCGCCTGGGCCAGGTAGCTGTTAACGGAATTATGATTCTTAGTTAGCCGTGTCAGTAATTGAAGTGAACGCAACAATGCTTGTTCTTTATTAAGTTCTACTTCTGCTTCCTGGGGCAAAGTCGATTCAAAATCATCTGACTTGGGCAAGGGTTTAATATAGCTTTCCAATACTTCAGCGCCGTATGAATTAAGTAATTCCAAGGCGTCTGTTCGGGTGCGTTCTATTTTGGCTTTCAGGGTTCGGACATCAGTGTTCATTAGCTGACTGATGTCGGTTAACAGTTGATCAAATTGCGCTTTGTTTTTCGGAGGAGAGGCAATAGCACTGGTGAGCTGATTGGCATAACTGATTATTTTCATTTCAATCGTGCGGCTTTCAGGTCGATCTAGAGATTTAACCAGCATGTCACCCAAGTTCCAGGTTTTGGCTAAGCCTATGCTCAGATCTTTAAATTTCACTCCGGTTTTGGATGCGCAATATTGTTGAAAGTCAGCAACTGGCATATCAGCTCTTTGGATTAGTTTCTCTGTCAGAGGGATCCCGGTGCTCCAGAATGACGTCTCGCCTATGTGGTACAACATAGCAGCCAGGTAGACTTCTTCCTGTGTATTTTCGTCGTAGTTTGGCACCATGATGCGAGCCAGTAATCCCGCATAAAATGCATTTGCCATCAGCATCATTAAACGGTCATAGACTGGTGGTGCAAGATTCTTGCTCTTCAGTAACCCGTCGAGAATTTTGGCGGTAAGGCAGATATTTTTAACTGCGTGAATGCCAAGCACAATAGCCGCTCTGGAAACTGTCGTTATTTTTTTTATCGGAGAGCGATGAGAACTATTTGCAACTCTTAACAAGCACGAAGAAAGTGCCTGATCATGCAAGATAACTTTGCTTAGCTTGGGTATGGAGGAGATATCATCGTTGGAGAACTTGTCCAACAATGACGCAATTGAGGTAATAGCGGGAAGCTCCTCTTTTGCGAGTAAATCTATCCATTGAGACGGGCTGAGTTTTGACTTTTCAGTCATGATTCATCACTCCTGACCCGATTAAATAGCTCAGTGATGAACTGGTGAAAACGCTTAACATTTTGTTTTTATTATAATAATACAGAGTGAACTCGCATATATTAAATACCCTATATAAACAGCTTACGCCTGAAGAAATAACTGTCAAGTGGGCTTGGGTGTGTGCGTTTATACCTTGGTTTGATAAAAACGCGAATGCCTCCTTCAAGACATTCGCGTTATGGTCTTAACTCTTCATCCAGGCTCAGCTTTGCAGCAACTTCCAGAAAACAACTTTATCGTCTCCTTTTGCATAGAAGTCTCGAATAACAGCTTCTTTAACGTAGTTATTGTTCAGGTAGAACTTTCTGGTTAGTTCAAATTCAGCCATTCCCGATGTTTCGACAAGCAAAATATTTTCATCATTGGCGTGTAACTTGTGTTCAATATAAGTCATCAATTCAGTGCCTATACCTTGCCCCTGATATTCTGGAGAGACGGCTATCAAAAGTAGATTCCACGTACCTGAGGTCATGCGCTCAGGAGCAGAATAGACAACCGCTATTGGCCTACCAACTTCGTAAGTCAGCCAGATTTCTTTTGAACTGGGATCTTTGAAAAAAGGTGAAATCATTTCGTCCAGTAGTTCAACTGGGAACATAGCCGTTGCTTCAATGATGTTTTTTATATGAGTTAGATCTTTGGGGCTCACTGCCCGGATATTAGAATTTTTCAATGTATTTCTCGAATTTTAAATATACAAAACCCACTTTGGCCAAATACAGCTAAAGTGCCTATAGAAAACTAATGCGTGAAAATCAATGCATTAGTGGTTTATGACTATTGTTTTCAAAAAACACCTGAAAAATGGAATTGAAGTATGCTGAATGTCAGCTTGCTCACCCTATCTTATTTTAATCGCATTGACGAGACTCTCTAAGGATCTTACCGATAGCACGCGTATAACCTCTGGCGTTATTGCCCGATGAGAAATGAAGGCTAGTATGGAACCAGTTCAGGATTAGAAAAGGAGTTGATATGAGTAGAATTACAGCAATAGCGCTTGTGATTGTCGGCCTCATTCACCTTATTCCAATATCGGGTGCCTTGGGCAGGGATGAGCTCGCTTCTCTGTATGGGGTTGCAGTCAATAACGAAGTAAATGTTGAAATATTACTTCGTCATCGGGCAATTTTGCTGGGCCTGATTGGTGTGTTATTGATTTATTCTGCATTTCACCCACCAGTGCAATTATTTTGCATTTTTTTAGCGCTAGCCAGTACATTGAGTTTTATTTGGTTCGCCAGGTCAGTCGACGGTGCCAGCACTGCTATTCAGCATGTTGCTTTTATCGATTGGATTGCAGTGGGGTTACTATTACTCGCATTGCTTATGAATTTATTTAAACGAACAACGGACTAGGCAGCGTTTTATCGGGTACAAGAGTCCGGACAACTTTCTCTTATTTTCAGCGAAGCCTTTATTATAATGTTCTGTTCTTCACGCTTTCCCAGGAATATTTCAGCAGCAAGCTTGCCTTTCTCCAGACTGGGCTGCTCAATAGTTGTTAGCGGTGTTTCTGCAGATAGTGACTCTGGTATGCCGTCAAACCCCGTTACTAACAGATCATGCGGTACGCTTAGGCCCATATCTTTTGCTGCCTGAATAGCACTTAAGCCGATGCAATCACTCATACACAGCAATAAATCTGGTCGAGGAATCTGTTGAAGAGCCTGCACTGCAGCCCGATATGCAACGTCTGAGGCATTGTCAGGAATGTGCCAGATACGATGCTCAGGAATGTAAGACTCAGCAATTATAGAAGCATCAACGAATCCTTGCAGACGTTGTACGGTAATATTGCTGAACTCGTCATACAAGGATAGGTCTTCAATACTACGAACTTGATCCACATGGCACAGTCGAAGTCCTAGTATCGATGGGTTGCTCGGTTGATGTTTAAACGCGTGTGCCGCTATTTCTGCTGCGGCGGCACGGTTATCAATATTAATCGATACTACACCAGGATGATCGAAGTCCACGGCAATAACAGCTTTTTTGTGAAACATCATGTCGCGCATTCGATCTGGTGCTGGAGGGCCGTAAACGATGAAACCATCTACGAAGGACTCAATGCCGTTTAGCCCTTTAATTTCGTTTCGCGATGGTATCACTAGTAGATTAAATTCGGGCTCTTCAAATATTTGAGATAGGCCTTGCAACATTTGATTAGCCACGGGATCGGAAAAGCTGTAGCTAAGCTGATTCGACAGCATCACGCCAATGACCCTTGTTTTTGCCGTTTTGAGGCTTCTGGATTCTGCTCCCGGGCCAGCATAACCTATCTTTTTGCATTCGCTTAGTATTGATTCTCGCAATTCCTGCGATAGTTGGGATGGCCGATTGAATGCATTGGATATTGTTGCCGTCGATACCTTCAGACGTTCGGCTACGGTTTTCAATGTTAGCCGTTCAGGATTCCTTCTGTTCATATTGTCAGTTTATCTGATTAAATTTCCATTTAAAAAGTTATAGCTAACATACTGACTAATTGGTCAGCTTGCAATCCTACAGGGTGTCCTCAGGTTAATTAAGCTTGTTAGTGCTCTTTGTGTCTGATCTGCAAGCACAAGAAATTTGTCTGCACTCATTAAAAAAGCCCGACGTAGCGGGCTTGTTGATGGGTTTATAATAATTACACGCCTATGTAATCAAGTATTCCTTCTGCCGCTTCGCGACCTTCAAAAATTGCCGTTACAACGAGATCAGATCCGCGAACCATATCACCACCTGAAAAGATTTTCGGGTTGGACGTCTGAAAAGGGTATTTACCTTTGGCCGGTGCTCTTACCCGGCCTTTCTCGTCGAGGATAATACCGTAATCAGCAAACCAGTTTGCCGGACTAGGCTGGAACCCAAACGCTATAATGACGGCATCCGCTTCCAATATATGTTCAGAACCCTCAACTTCCACTGGGCGTCTGCGGCCTTCCGCATCAGGAGCGCCCATTTCAGTTTTCACCAATTTTACGCCACAAGCCTGACCATTTTCGTCCACAGCAATATCCAGTGGTTGCAGGTTAAATTGAAAGTTCACCCCTTCCTCACGGGCATTTACGACTTCCCGTCTGGAACCCGGCATACTTTCTTCATCCCGTCTGTAGGCACAAGTCACTGTTTCAGCACCTTGTCGGATTGCGGTACGAACGCAATCCATTGTGGTGTCACCACCACCTAGCACCACTACACGTTTTCCCTGCATGTCGACAAAATCAGCTGGATCTTTCTCTAGCCCCATGACTCTGTTTGTATTGGCGATCAGATAAGGCAATGCATCATAAACGCCGGGAACTTGTTCATTTTCAAATCCCCCTTGCATAGACTTGTAAGTCCCCATGCCGAGGAAAACCGCATCGTAGTCGTCGATCAGTTTTTGGAATGGGATGTCTTTCCCAATTTCGGTATTTAATACAAATTCAACACCCATCTCTGAGAAAATTTCCCGGCGCAGAATAACAACATCTTTCTCCAGCTTGAAAGAGGGGATCCCAAAGGTCAGTAGTCCGCCAATTTCTTCGTATTTATCAAATACCACTGGTTTTACACCGTTTCGCACCAAAATGTCAGCGCAGGCCAGACCAGCCGGTCCTGCACCAACAATTGCTACTTTTTTATCAGTTTTTACCACACCCGACATGTCCGGTCGCCAACCCATTTTAAACGCGGTATCAGTTATGTATTTTTCGATACTGCCAATGGTAACTGCGCCGAAATCATCGTTCAGTGTACAGGCTCCTTCGCACAATCTGTCCTGGGGACAAACCCTGCCACATACCTCAGGCAGACTATTGGTCTTGTGAGACAGTTCGGCTGCTTCAAGGATTTTGCCTTCGTTAGCAAGCTTGAGCCACTGCGGAATGTAGTTGTGCACTGGGCATTTCCACTCGCAGTATGGATTACCGCAGTCCAGGCAGCGATCCGCTTGTCCTTCGGTCTGAGATTGACTTAGAGGTTGGTAAATTTCTCCAAACTCTTCTTTGCGCACAATAATCGGCTTTTTGGGCGGATCGATGCGTTCTACGTCAACAAATTGATATACATTGTTAGCCATAATTTAAACCTCTACCTACTGAGCCTGCACGCGTAATTCTGCTGTAGAGCGGCTAATGTGCCCCAACAGATTCTTCACGTCGCTGGTTTTAGGTTTAATCAAACTGAATTTTGCTAAATGATCTTCAAAGTGAGTCAATAATTCCAGTGCGTGTTCGCTACCCGTTTCTTCATAGTGTTGATTGATCAGTCCACGAAGATGTTCGGAAAGAATGCCTTTTTCCTCGATGCTCATGATTTCAACCAACTCTTTATTCACTCTGCGTTGAATGTCGTCAAATTCATCATACAGATAAGCAAATCCACCTGTCATGCCAGCACCAAAATTGACGCCCACAGGGCCAAGGACAGCCACAATACCACCTGTCATGTATTCACAGGCGTTATCTCCTGTTCCTTCGACCACTGCGATTGCCCCGGAATTTCGCACAGCAAATCGCTCACCAGCACGACCAGCAGCGAATATTTTGCCGCCTGTAGCGCCGTACAAGCAGGTATTACCCATTATTGTACTGATGTGCGGGTCAAAGCTGACGTTTCTTGGCGGATGAATAACTAGCTTACCCCCCGTCATGCCTTTCCCAACGTAGTCATTGGCATCACCGATAAGTCGCATTTCCAGTCCACCTGCATTCCAGACACCAAAGCTTTGTCCTGCAGTCCCTCTCAACACTATTTTGACAGGTTTATCTGACATGCCTTGGTTACCATGCAATTTAGCGATTTCACCCGAGGGCAGTGCACCTACTGAACGGTCCGTATTGCGAATGTCATAGGACAGGTCGATGGTACCTTTGGTAGCAATAGCCTCTTTGGCATCGGCTAAAATCTGAAGATTCAGATCACCTTTGTCCAAAGGTGCATTGGTGGTTTCCGAGCAGAACAATTTGGTGTGAGTACCAGCTTCTGGTTTTGCCAGAATCGGACTCAAATCCAATTTATTCTGTTTTGCCGTATATCCATCAAGGACTTCTAGCAGCTCAGTGCGGCCGATAAGCTCATCAAATTTACTCACGCCTAGTGACGCCATAATTTCACGCACTTCCTGAGCAATGAACCTGAAGTAGTTCATCACCATTTCGGGTAACCCGATAAAGTATTTATCGCGCAGGTTTTCATCCTGAGTTGCAACACCGGTCGCACAATTATTTAAGTGGCAAATTCGCAAGTACTTGCAACCCAACGCAACCATTGGGCCGGTACCAAAGCCAAAGCTTTCAGCACCAAGAATTCCTGCTTTGACCACATCCAGACCGGTTTTTAATCCACCGTCAGTCTGCACTCTCACTTTATGACGCAAGCCATTTTCAACTAAGGCCTGTTGTGTCTCTGCCAGACCTAGTTCAAATGGACTTCCGGCATACTTCACTGAGGTCAGGGGGCTTGCTCCCGTGCCGCCGTCATAGCCTGATACCGTAATCAAATCGGCATACGCTTTAGCAACACCAGTGGCGATGGTACCAACGCCTGGCTCGGAGACCAGTTTCACAGAAATAAGTGCAGTGGGATTTACCTGCTTCAGGTCGAAAATAAGCTGAGCCAAATCTTCGATAGAATAAATATCATGATGCGGCGGGGGTGATATTAGTGTCACTCCGGGCACCGAAAAACGCAATTCCGCAATGTATTGATTGACCTTGTCACCGGGTAACTGTCCGCCTTCACCCGGCTTGGCTCCCTGTGCCACCTTAATTTGAATCACAGATGCGTTAACCAGATAATGAGGTGTCACACCGAATCGACCTGATGCGACCTGCTTTATCTTGGAGTTCTTTTCTGTGTTGAATCGGGCGGGATCTTCACCACCTTCTCCAGAATTGGATTGACCACCCAGGCGATTCATGGCGATTGCCAAGGCCTCATGAGCTTCCGGACTCAACGCACCAATTGACATGGCGGCCGTATCAAAACGAGGAAAGAGCTTCTCGGCAGGTTCCACATCATCAATACTAATAGGCGCAGACTCAGGCTTGAGCTTAAGCAAATCCCTGAAATGGGTCGGAGCGCGCTCATTCACCAGCGCTGAAAATTTTTGATAGTCACTGTACTCGCCGGTTTTCACTGCAACCTGCAGACTCGTCACCACGTCCGGATTGTAAGCATGATATTCACCATCATGAACGTACTTCAGCAAGCCGCCATGAGACATCTTTTTACGCTTTAACCAGGCAACACGATTGAGATTGACAGTATCTTGCTCAAAGTCTTCGAACCCTGAGCCTTGCAAGCGACTTGGGATACCTTTGAAGCACAATTCTGTGACTTCCTGATTGATACCCACAGCTTCAAACAGTTTAGAACTGCGATAACTGGCAACCGTGCTGATACCCATCTTAGACATAATTTTGTACAAACCTTTATTAATGCCTTTGCGATAGTTCAGTACAGCTTCCATTGCGGTGTAATTCAGTTCGCCCTTTTCACACATTTGTTCAATGGATTCATAGGCGAGGAAAGGATAAACAGCTGTCGCACCTAAGCCAATCAACACAGCGAAATGGTGTGGGTCCCGAGCCGAAGCCGTTTCCACAACGACGTTGGCGTCACAGCGCAGCGCCTTGTCGATTAAGCGACGCTGCACAGCGCCTACTGCCATCGCCGCGGGAATCGGAATACGGTTTGGTTTAATCTGACGATCAGACAAAATCACAAAAGCCGCGTGTTTCTGTTTAACCAGATACTCAACTTCGTTACACACCCGTTCTATGGCTTTTTTAAGCCCTTCCTCAGGCAGATAATTGAGGTCGACAATTTCTGAATAATAATGTTCCGGGTCAAATTCGCGCAGTTGCTTGAGGTCTGTGTACATTAAAATCGGCGAATCAAATAATACTCGGTTCGCGTAGCCTGACGTTTCACTGAAGACATTTTGTTCGCGACCAATACAGGTAGCTAACGACATCACATGGTTTTCACGCAACGAATCGATAGGCGGATTTGTCACCTGAGCAAATTGTTGTCGGAAATAATCATATAAGGTGCGTTGTTTGGAGGACATTACCGCCATTGGCGTGTCATCACCCATAGATCCAACTGCTTCCTGACCATCTTTTGCCAGCACCTTCACCACTTGCTGTAATTCTTCATAGCTGTAGTTAAACAACTTGTGGTAGGTGGCCATCATGTCATCGCTAAATGCCCGTTGGCCAATCTGACTGGCATCGCATTGTTCTATCGGCAGCAATCGTTGAATATTGGTATTAAGCCATTCGCGATAGGGGTGACGTTCTTTTAAATCTTCATCAATTTCGTTTGAACGCCAGATTTTTCCCGTATAGGTGTCAACTGCCAGCATTTCGCCCGGACCAACCCGACCTTTTTCGAGCACATCCTCTGGTTTGTAGTCCCAAATCCCGATTTCTGAGGCCAGAGTGATAATGCCATCTTTGGTCAACACATAGCGGGCAGGGCGCAACCCATTCCTATCGAGATTACAAGCAACATGACGACCGTTGGTCAAAACGATACCTGCTGGTCCATCCCAGGGCTCCATGTGCATTGAGTTGAATTCATAAAATGCGCGTAAATCGGAATCCATTGTTTCATTGTTCTGATACGCGGGTGGTACCAGTAATCGCATCGCCCGGAATAAATCCATACCGCCTGCCAGAAATAACTCAAGCATATTGTCCAGTGAGGAAGAGTCTGACCCTTCCAGGTTCACAAAAGGAGCGGCGTTTTGTAAGTCGGGTAATAAAGGCGTATTAAATTTGTTTGTTCTGGCTAATGCCCAATCTCTGTTGCCACGTATAGTATTTATTTCGCCGTTGTGAGCAAGAAATCTGAAGGGCTGGGCCAATGGCCATTTGGGCAACGTATTTGTAGAGAATCGCTGGTGGAATACACAGATTGCCGACTGCAATCTCTCATCTGCCAAATCTAGATAAAATTTAGGCAGATCATTTGGCATGACCAGCCCTTTGTATATTGTGACCAGTGCTGACAAGCATGCAACGTAGAAGTCACTGTCTTCTGCCAGGCGTTTTTCAACCCGACGTCGGGCCATAAACAACCTACGTTCCAGGTCTCGCTTACGCCATCCTGGCGGTGCATTCACAAATACCTGTTCGATTTGCGGTACACCTGTAGCGGCCAGGTCACCTAACACTGAATGATCCACAGGCACTTTCCGCCAGCCGACCACGCTCAATGTTTCTTTGATTAATTCTTCATTTAGTATGTCTCGTGCAATCTGGGCTTTTTCCTCATCTTGATTGAGGAAAATCATTCCAACGCCGTATTTTTTACCGAGCTTCCAGCCTTGTTCTTCAGCAATTGCCTGAAAAAACGCATCTGGTTTTTGTAATAGCAAACCGCAACCGTCACCGGTTTTGCCATCTGCAGCGATACCGCCGCGATGTTGCATGCGATCTAATGCTTCGATTGCTGTGCCAACTAATTTGTGGCTCGCCTCGCCATGGATTTGGGCAATTAAGCCAAAGCCACAGTTATCCCGAGAATCGTTGGGATTATATAAACTCATTCACCTAGACTCCTTCAACCATCGACTGGGCTGGGTCGTAATGTTTCAACCAATTTGTGGGTCTCCGTCAGGTCATTCAGGACTTCTGTGAGTCTCTTTTTGTGTCATGCCAGACGTTATTATTGTTTTTTTTCTTGTCGTTTTGGATACCAGTCGTGTATCGAATTTTTATGCTTTTCCCAAGTGGGCCAGACAACATACCTCAGATTCTAATTAGAAATCAATTCCTTCGAATTGGTTCAGATCAAGAAATCAATCTATGTTAATTGTATTGGCAATAAAAACGCTTAAAAAACATATGGATAAGCTCTTGATTAGACTTTTGGTTATAAGCTAGATGCAAAAAATAAGATGAAAACAGAATGTTAACAAGAGGTGATTATTAGGTGTGAAAGTTGAACTGCTGGTCAGAAACCCATTCGTAAATGAGAATAATTATTAATTCAAACTGCATATTTTAGCTAACAGAGGAGCTGGTATAACTAGCTGGTTGCCTACTTGAATTTCAGCTGTGCATACACCTGCAATCCTGAGTCGGACATGTACTGCACATTCCTAACGCCAACCTCATGATTTCCAAGGTCCATATCAGACATCGAAGAAAAAAAGCTCATATATATTCTCATCCAAACACCTGCCTGGGTTTCCGTCCCAAGAATGTCGCAGGTTTTTTGCTTACATGTGACGTTTAGCAAAAGAAACCCGGATGCCAACTCATGCTGCGCTACATAACTTTGTATTTCTCTTTCCTTGATGTAAGCCCAACTTTCATCCTCAGCAGCGTTTCTGAGAATAGCCACTTCTTCTAGAAAAGGATTGTCCTTATAAATCTGTTGTTTGAAGCCATCTACAATTTCTTCAGGAACATGTGTATTTATCAACTCTTCAAGTTTTTCCCGGTGACCCAGCAACCATTGTTCAGTTTCTTTTTTTTCTTCATTTCCTGGAGTGTATGTGACTTCCTGAGTTTTACTAATCTGCGTAGCAGGCGCAGAGCTTTCGCTGGGCGTAATTTTAGGTTTGTTGCCGGTCGCCTGTGCATCTGGGGAAGAGCTGTGTTGTTCATTCTTTTCTGCGTTGATTAGGTCCATGTTCTTGCCAACCTCAGGTGTAGCGGCAGGTGTTTGCACTGGACTGCTCGAAGCTATAGAAGAAACCGCTTGTTTGTCAGCGGTCTTATTCTGATTCAACTGGGGGTATAGAAAGTATCCAGCCACCAAACCTACTAAGAGTGTGGCAAAAGGCAGAATTGCATGTTTCATTTTCTTCCCTGATATAAGAAAATAGCCTATTGAGCTTAACCTTATTTATTCGCCTGAGGCAAGTCAGCAATTTTCCAGGTACTTTTAGATACATTCGCTTTTATCATATTCGAAGAAGATTTTATCAAGGGTTTCACCCTACCGCTATTTTCTTGCTAGCATGTGCACCTCGCTATTCTAGAGTATTTGTTGGGAACCCTTAATGCAGCCAAAAGCGCCTATAGAATCCTGGGCCATACGTTTTGCGCAACTGGTCAGTCGATTCGGCACCTTGCGTGTCAGCATCGTCTTCGTTTTTCTTACTTTGGTTTTCACTCTGGTGGGTTCTTACGCCCTGCGCATGGGGATTAATGGTGAAGTTAATCTAGAAGACTTTGTTACTGCAATCATCCTGACGATGTTGAGTGCTCCCTGGGTATTGTTTTTCTTCAGCGAGTTAGTCAAACAGCTGGAAAACTCACGACATAATCTCAAAGAAGTCGTGTCCCAGCTTGAAAAGCTTCGCGAAGATGATGTGCTGTTAAACCAGGAACTTCAGAACAATATCAAGAAGTTGAATCACGAAATCGAACAACGCAAAAACGCCCAGTTGGAGCGGGAGTCTGTGTTCTCTGATTTGGAACATGAAATCCAGGATAAGTCAGAAAAAGAACAACAAGCTAAGCGCCTCTCCACCTTACTTCGCTCTATCATCGATGCCTCGCCGGATTTGATTTATTACCGTAATGAAGAGGGGCAGTTTGCCGGATGTAATAGGGTTGCAGAACAAATGACAGGTAAATCTGAAGAAGAACTTATCGGGTTAACGCCTCATCAGGTTTATGACGAAGATCTTGCTCGACAAGTTGTGGCTAGTGATCATGAAGTTCTGGAAACGAACGCCAGCATTACGGAAGAATTGTGGTTACGGTTTGCAGATGGCCGTCGCCGATACTTTGAAATGCGCAAAGTCCCCTTTTATGACAACGATGGAAATCGCCTGGGGCTTCTTGCATTCGGACGGGATATTACCGAGCGCAAACAGGCCGAAAATGCAGTTGCAAAAGCCAGTAAAGATAAAACTGCATTTATTGCGACTATCAGCCACGAACTCCGTACACCATTGAATGGCATAGTAGGATTGAGCAGAATGCTGCGCGACACCAGGCTGAATGAAGAACAGTTTGGTTGGGTGAGTACCATTTATGCAAGTGCAATTACCCTAGGTAATATATTTAACGACATTATTGACCTGGACAAGCTTGATCGAGATCGATTGGAACTGTCATTAAAAACAGTTTCTCTGAAGGAGTTCAGCAAGGAAATAGGCAGTATTATTGAATTGTTGGCGGCAGATAAAGGATTGGCTTTTGAGTCTGTTATATTGGGTGAGTTACCCACAGCCGTTGAAGTTGATGGTACGAGATTACGGCAAATTTTATGGAATTTGCTGTTTAATGCCGTCAAGTTTACTCAAAAAGGTAAAGTCAGCCTGACCATAGAAGCCCATGAAGGTGGCAATGGTATAAGTTTGGTCAAGTTTATGGTCAAAGATACTGGCGTTGGGATCCCAAAATCTGAATTAGACAAGATTTTTGCTATGTACTACCAGGTTAGCCATCCTGATCATCAATCGGCAACGGGCACCGGAATTGGACTGGCGATCTGCCAGCAGATGGTCAATCTGATGTCAGGCAGCATTAAAGTTAATAGCGTGGTGGGAGAAGGTACCTGTTTTTCTGTGGAACTGCCTCTGGCAATCAGCGATAAGCCGCTGGAGCTGCAACAATTAGCTGTTCAGGGCCTGGAAATTCTGCTTGTAGAAGATATCGAGCTAAATGTATTGGTTGCAAAAGCACTGCTGGAAAAATTGGGTCAACATGTGGAAGTCGCTATGACGGGCACAGAGGCCATAAAAATGGTTAGGGCTAAACAATACGATTTGATTTTGCTGGATATACAGTTGCCTGACATGACAGGATTTAATGTCGCCAGTGTATTGCATCGCGATGGTTTGGTGGAACAAACCTCTATCGTGGCACTCACAGCCAACGTAATAAAGACGCGTCAGGAGTACCTGAATAATGGTATGGACGACGTCATAGCTAAACCCATTAAGAAAAGCCGGGTTATTGAAGTATTTAATCGATTATTTACGGAGCAACCTACAGTGCCTCAGATACTCGTTGAAGAAGCAAGTAATAGTGAATTTGAAGCGATTCTGGATTTGGAATTACTGCAGATGTTAGTGGATACCATAGGTCATGAAATGGTTCGTACCAGTGTGCAGGTATTTGAAGAGAAAATGCCAGAATACATGGAAATTCTGCAGCTAAGCCTTAGCGCCAACGAAAAAGGTGAAGTCTGTTCGCAAGCTCATAAAATTAAAGGCGCAGCCGGGTCAGTTGGTTTGGCCAGAGTACAAAAAATTGCCAATCAAATACAGCAGGGAGACCATCCAACCTGGTGGGAAAATGTGCACGACTGGGTAGAAGAATTATTGATGGCTGAGCAGCAGGACATTAAGAAACTCACTGAATGGCTAAGCGAACAGGGAATTGATGATTAATTCTATGTTTTCATGCTCATGGCTTGGATGAATTCATCAAAACACCAAGCTCAAGCCGTTAACTGCAGCTCTTTTAGAATGCTTATAAAGGCTTCAGGCTCTGGTCGAACCCGATAGTTGTTGGTGATATCGCTGTAGACCAATTTGCCTTCTTTGTCCGTGATTAAAACAGTGGGGCGGACAGTATCCGAGTCATAGCCTAGTACCTCCAACCCGGTGGGTGTACCATTTTTCACTGTGATGCCAAATGCTTCAGCCGTCTGTAAACGTTCATCCATCAGGAAAGTAAATGGTACGTCGAATTGCAAAGAAAGCTTTTGAGTATTCGCTTCCGGTTGTGGGCTGATTAAACAAACTTGTACACCTAACTCCACCAAAGTCCGATACTGCTCTGCAACCTCTCTGACTTGTGCCATACACAACGGGCACCAGTTGCCACGAAAAAACATCAGTAAAGTATATTGACCTGACAAATCCTTGTTGGAAAACGACTCGCCGGTTGAATCTACCAATGTAAAGCCTGGTAGTGGGGTAGCCAAAGTTAAAAGTCGCTTGCCGCTTTTTCCAAAGCTTGAATACCATAGCAGATACAATAACCAGCCAGACCAAACTATTAAAGTCAGCACCAACCCTGCGTGATTGGACTCGAGCACAGAAAAATATAACGTTAATGTCCCAGCAACGAATATTGGCAGACTCCATCCAGGCAAATAAATTGACGTTCTGGCAGTTTTCATCACAAATAAACTAGTAAAAAACGCAGCACCCAGTAGGTGGCTGAAAGCTGAAAACAACTCTGAATAACCACCAGTCTGCACATGCCGCACAAGACTATATAAAAAGGCTACAACCAAATAAGAGCAAAATAGGGAAATAAATAGCGATTTTAGTTTTTGCATTGCGCCACTAGAGTGGTGGAAATAAGTGATCTGATTCTCTGTCAAACTGAGGTTGAATTCAATTTATCCGCATCAAGCCTTTTTTGTCTAATCTTGTTTGGCCCTTTTCGTCCCTACCTCGGTTTGTATCAATAGAGCTTTCCAGTGAACCCAAAGGTCGCGTTGTATTCTCGACACATTTAACGATAACCTGTTGCTATTGAATACCTGTAGGGATCGATAGAACGCGACACTCACTGAGCAAACTGAAGAGGCTCAGAGCTTCCTTTGTTATAGCCACCAAATTAAAATCAGATGAATAGTAAGAAACAAAAACATTTTCGTTGGCATATAAATACTATAATAGTATTATTGAGTGCTGGTTAACGAGGCTAGCCTCTCATTCATTTTTTTTTGGATTCAAAATTATGTCTCAATTTAATCCTGTTGATCACCCACATAGGCGTCTTAACCCGCTTACAGGTGAGTGGGTGCTGGTTTCCCCGCATCGCGCTAAAAGGCCCTGGCAGGGGCAGGTGGAAAAGAACGAACAGGAAAAGCGCCCGGCTCATGATCCGGATTGTTATTTATGTGCCCGAAACACAAGAATAAATGGTGAGATAAATCCTGATTATAAGAATACTTTTGTGTTCACCAACGATTTTGCTGCGTTGATGACAGACACGCCTGCTTCAGAGCAGGAAAACGATGATCTTTTTTGCCTTCAATCTGCGAGGGGCACAAGTCGTGTCATCTGCTTTTCTCCAGACCACAGCAAAACATTACCTGAGCTGAGCACCGATGAAATTACCAAGGTAGTTGATACCTGGTGCCAACAGGTAGAAGAGCTCAGCAAAGACTATGTGTGGGTTCAGGTGTTTGAGAACAAAGGAGCGGCAATGGGATGTTCTAACCCGCATCCACATGGACAAATCTGGGCAAATGACTTTGTACCGGTGGAAGTGGAAAAAGCCGATCGCAATCAGAGACAATATTATGAGAAACACGGCACATCGTTGCTGCTGGATTACGCCGAGCGCGAGTCGAGTGATGGTCATCGAACTATCGTAGAGACTGATAACTGGCTGGCAGTTGTCCCCTATTGGGCTGCTTGGCCTTTCGAGGCCCTGTTGTTACCAAAATTTAAGTGTTCCCGTATGACTGAGTTATCAGATGAACAACGTAGCGATCTCGCTGTAGCCATGAAAAAGCTCACTAGCCGCTACGACAATTTGTTCCAGTGCTCCTTTCCTTACTCCATGGGCTGGCATGCTGCCCCCAACGATCTGGAAGAGCTTGGTCACTGGCAATTGCATGCCCATTTTTATCCTCCACTTTTACGCTCGGCAACAGTCAGGAAGTTTATGGTGGGATATGAAATGATGGCCGAACCGCAGCGTGATCTTACTCCTGAGCAGGCAGCGGAAAAATTGCAAGTAGTCAGTGACGTGCATTACAACGAAGCGTAAAAAGGGTAGTGAGATGATCAGTAAATCAGCTGTGAAAGAACTTAAAAATCAGTTTGAATCTCAATTCGGTGCGCAGCCCGAACATGTGTTCCAGGCACCTGGAAGAGTCAACCTGATAGGAGAACACACTGACTACAATGATGGGTTCGTGCTGCCCTGTGCTATTGACTATCAGACGCTTGTCGCAGTGACGCCTAGAGAAGACAATCAGGTCACTGTTGTTGCTGCCGATTATGCCAACGAACGAGATACGTTTTCCCTCGACGAAGATATCGTTTCCCACGAAACTCAGTTGTGGAGCAATTATATTCGGGGTGTCATTAAGCACTTACAGATGCGAGGCCTTACTCTGGGTGGCGCAGATATGTTGGTAACGGGAAATGTTCCTCAGGGCGCGGGTCTGAGTTCCTCAGCGTCGTTGGAAGTCGCTATAGGTGAAACTTTCAGAGGGTTATTTTCACTGCCTATCAGCAAACAGGAGGTAGCACTGAACGGTCAGGAAGCAGAAAATCAATTTGTTGGATGTAACTGCGGCATTATGGATCAGATGGTCAGTGCCTGTGGCGCAGAGCACAATGCGCTGTTGTTGGATTGCCGTTCACTGGAAAGCAAACTTATCCATATGCCAACGGATCTCTCCGTCATGATTATCAATTCCAATGTGAAACGTGGATTGGTAGACAGCGAATACAATACCCGTAGAGAGCAATGTGAAGAAGCGGCCAGGTTACTGAGCGTGAAAGCGCTACGAGATGTGGACCTCGACACTTTGCATGAGAAAAAATCCTTGCTTAGCGAAGTCGTTTACCGCCGTGCTCATCATATTGTTTCTGAAAACAAACGCACGCTTGATGCCGCTGATGCGTTGGAAAGTGCAGATTATGAGACACTCTCATCGCTAATGGCTGAATCCCACCAGTCTATGCGTGATGATTTTGAGATCACCGTGAAACCCATTGATTTCATTGTCTCCCTTTTAGGTGAATTTATCGCTGACAAAGGTGGTGTGAGGATGACGGGGGGGGGATTTGGTGGATGCGTGGTTGCCCTACTTCCTCATTCCATGGTTGAAGGGGCCCGTCAATTACTGGAAACCCATTATTTTCAGGAAACTGGCTACAAAGAAACAGTGTATATCTGTACTGCCTCTGATGGCGCTTCAGAAATCCTGGATTAGCCCCGAACGGCACTAATCAGACAGGTTCTCCTGCGGAGCGCCCTGCTAGTCAAATGAGCGACGTAGGTGTTTGAGTGCACCTTCTGGATCGGAAATTTTTTCTTCACTTAAATAGATTGCAGTGCTTACTTCTAGTTCAATTTCATCGCCAAATTCAGAAGAGCAAACCGAATGTTCGATTGCACTTTTAATTTTCTCAATAAATTGACGAGCATTGCTTTCATCAACATCAGGCAAGCACACACCAAAACTGGATGTAGACATTCGGCACAAAACGTCCTGCTTTTTGGTGTAGCTGCGCAATAAATTAGCTACGTGAACCAAAACCAGGTCACCAGACTTATGGCCAAATTCAGAGCTGAGCTTGTTGAATTCGTTGATATTGAATGCTCCAACAATATGAACTGTATTTTTTGTTGGCGTTCGTAGTGCTTTTAATCGCGATATAAATATGGTTTCTTTAAGTGTTCCGGTCAACGGATCATGAGCAAATTGAAGTATAAATTGCCTTCTGGCAGCCCAAATGACTATGCCGATTAATGACAATGATCCGAGCACAATTGATAATAGGGTAATGCGATGCGAGCGCTCTTCTTGCTGTATCACTTCTCTCAATTTTAAAACTTTTGCATGTGTTTGAGCAACGCCTAGGACACGGGCAGATTTCTGTTGGCTAGCAATACTTTTATTGTTCAAATAAATGTAGCGTTCAAATGCAGCTCGAAGCTCCGTGGGTCTGTCTAACGCAATCAATGCTCTAATAATGGCACGGACATAACTTATTGAAAGGGATGAATCGACACTACGCTTAGTCGTCAATTCTTTTAATAATCGTTCAAGGCATGGGAGATTATTTTCGTTGTAACATAAAGACATCTCATAAAGTTTATACGCGTCATGCATGGCTGAATCACTCACATCAGGTAGAAATACCTGCCATTTAAGCAAACTCAGTTTGAGCGCCTCATAATCACCAATTGAATTAAAATATGCAGATTTAAGGTGAAACATATCTGCATTGGTTAATGGTGTATTTATTGCGAGGTTTGCTTTTTCATATTCCCTCAATTTGGATTCTACAACATCTAAATTACGCGCCCATAAATGTGAGGAAATAACATTGTAAAGTGGTGTCATTTTACTTTCCGTGTCCGGTAAGTCTTGTACTAAAGAATGTGCAAATTCGTGCTGTTCAGCGGCCAAATCGTTTTGTCCCAAGCGCGAGAAAAACAGTCCCATTGAAGCGCGAATATGATAGGCCAGCTTTGTGTTCTGACTGGCAGGGTATTTCTCCAGCATCAAATAAAGGGTGGCGAGGTTTTCCTCCGTATTACTCACATCCGATTCACAATGAATAATCGATTCGAGCGTTGTTCTTACATAAACTTCAACATATTTATCCTCTGATAAAACGATAGCTTCAGAGTAGTACCGGCAGAATGTTGGCGAGCCTTCGTCAAGAATATCGTAGCCTGAAATGTTTTCGTTAATTTGCAGCTGGTGACCATACAAAAAAAGTGCGGAAGCATAACTTTCCTCCGGTACTTCTGTACGAGAAGCTGAAAGAACCGATTTCAGAATTACCAGGGATTGTTGGTGTTGCCCGATGCAAGACAAGCCATTGGATTTTTGCACCAGTAAGTGATTACGTTCCTGTGGCGACAATTCAGCTGCAGTCAGAAGTTGGTCAATTTCTGCCATCATTGACGATGTTGGGCAATCGTTAACACTTACATTGATGCTATCAATGATATTCACATACTCAGTTGTTGAGCTAGTTTGTGCGACTGTCTGGAAGCAGCAAAGGAACAGACTCCCAAGAAAAAGTAAAAAGGTTTTCATAGGCACCCCAAAAAACCTTTGCTGAAATTTGCTATCGTAAATTGACACGTGTGAAGTCTGCTGCTCAGAAAGATCAAGATGTTGTTTTGATATATTTTGACTAAAGGAAAATCATAACACTTTAGTTGTTTTAGGGGGGAGATAATCTACTTAACTGCAACTAGCGGTTCCCCAGATTAAGGCCACAACGAAACTAATCAGACAACTTTTCCTGCGGAGCGCCAAAGTAATATCCCTGGCAGAAGTCCACGCCAAGTTGTTTGGTGATCTGGTATATTTTTTCACTGTGGACGTATTCAGCGACGGTCTGAATACCTAAAGATCTGGCGCATTCGACAATCGCCTGACTGATTTTCATTGCATTGGTTTCTGTGTCTATATTCTTGATCAGGCTTCCGTCAATTTTTATGTAATCAATATTGAGGCTCAACAGGTGGGTGAAGTTTGAGTAGCCAGCACCAAAATCGTCCAGTGCGATCCTGCAACCTAGCTCTTTGACTTCGTCGACAAAACTTTTCATTTGCTCATAATCATCAATTTGATCTGTTTCGGTGATTTCCAGTGTGACTTTGTCGGTAATATCTCTGTGTTCGCGCAAAAGCGCCAATATGTGTGATCTGGACTGGGAGTTTTCAGTGTCCTGAGCAGACAAATTCAGTGTAATGGCTGTATCCAATTTTTTTGCCACAGCAAGACATTTATCAAACATTATGTGGCTGATGGATTGGTACAGGCCTGATTGTTTGGCAGCAGGTAGAAATGAATTTGGGGCAAGGATAATCCCAGGTTCCTGTTTGATTCTGACAAGACACTCATAAGCGACCACCTGACAATCATGAGCGGACACTATGGGTTGGAAAAAAGGCAAAATCCTGTTGTCCCGAATCGCATCCCGAATCGTTTGTATTATTTCGAGATTGCGCTCCAAAGTAGAGCCTTTATCCATACTGGGTTGGTAAAAAGCGATCTTTTGTTGTGTCTGCTTGGCTATCTGAAGCGCCAATTGAACCCGATCATATTGAACCTCAGCGAGTTCAAAAAAGTGTTCAGCAGAACACAATCCTGATACGCACGATAATCGCAAGCTAATCTGAGCAATCTGAAATGGCTGATTTTCAATGCTCTCATTGATATTTGAAGCAACAGTTTTTAGGGTGACATTGTTCGCGATGCCGCTTAAGGCGAGACAAAGTTGATTAGGGGCAACTCGGTAAAGGGAAGCTTGTATCGTGGAATCAATGGCTTGTTGAAGTCTTGTGACCACGGAATTAATCAATTCTGTAGCTATTGTATCGCCCAGAAAATCCTGCATCTGCATATATTCTTTGAGTTCGAACAGCACCAGTGACCCTGTTTTGAAATAGGATAAATCCTGGATCAATTTACGACGGTTGGGCAGTCCCGTTTGCAAGTCAAAGTAGGCTGCTTTGTTAAGTTTGGTATTTTGCTCTTCGATTTTGTCAAAGCTGTGCTTGAGGGACTTCTGCATCTCGGCAAAATGTTCAGCAAGCGTTTGTATTTCGTCCTGGGTTTCTACTTTTACCTGAGTGTCAAGATCACCCTGATTGATTCTTTTTGACCATTGAATAAGCTTATCAAGATTCGCTGTCATAACACGACCAACACTGCGAAGCAGAAGCAAGCTCATCAACAAAATAAGGCTTACTAACATCAAATTAAGCAATACAATTCGCTGGATTTCCTGACCAAACAGCTTCACCTGAATAGCCACGGCATAGTAGCCCTGGAGCTGGCCTTTATCCTCTATTGGCAACATCAGATTACTGAAGCCCAGTGCGACTCTGGCCCAGCGGGTTTCAAATGTCTCAATGGCTTTAATCTTTTCGCCAGGGTGGCTAACAGAAATGCCGTACATGTTCTTATGCAGCTTGGCTTCTTCGAGTAAAGGCTGAAATACACCTTCTAGGTAGTAGTCTCTTTCATTGCTGAAGCCAGCTGTTTCGGCGCGCAATGCCTGTAACCCGTTGTTCTGTTCGCGGTTTTGAACATGCACCAACTGAAGTTGTTCATCAAACACTGCCACATCGGAAATCGTGATCTGAAAAACCGAGCGTTGGGCTTTTTCCACTCGCGTTATTGCTTGCCACAGCAGATCTTTAAGGCTATTGCCCAGCGTTTCTTTTTGATTTTCCAATACTGAAAATTCCACACCATCAGATACTAAACTCAGGTGCAGCGTGTGTACCGAATCAATGATACCTTGTTTAACTAAATTCCTGCTTTCGTAAACCTGGTAAAACACCATAAAACCGTTAGTGGTAAACAAGATTAGCATTGTGACAAAGACGATTTTTTGACTGATCGGCATTTTGCGGTTTATCAGCCAACTAAGTAATTTAAGTAAGCAAAGATAGGTAAAAACGAAAACAATAGTAACCAGTAATACAATCTGCACAACGAGTTCATAGAAAGCATAATCGGGAATAGACACAACTGAATTAACGCCGCCATGTGAGTCACTGACTTGGTTCGAGTTGGTCGGATCTTCTATCCAGATCGGAGAGTCTTGTCCTGCAATGAATACAATAAATTTATATTGTATGTCACCGGGAGGCAGCTGAAACGACTTTCGCCAGCTATCAGGCCCATTGGCCTGCAATTCGAAGAATGGGTTGTTAGTCGACCAGTCTGAGAAGAAGCCGGTAATAAACACGCGCTCAATGACAGCGTTATTGGGAATGTTTGATATTTGTTTATCGCTATTTTCGTCCTTTGATTTGCTAAAGGTAAAAGTATGAAATGAAGTGTTATTTTGTCTGACAGATTCAAAGTAATATTCCGAGATAATCAACAGGCATAAGGGAACGATCAGAAAAATGCTGCTCAGGATAAGTTTTCTGTTAAAGAGTGTTCGCATACATATCGATTTAGCTACTTTGTGTGTTAAGTGTAACACTTTTATTCTCAATCAATAGTGACTGAGTGACTACTCCTAGTCTGCCGTTAAAGTGTAGTTTCTTAAATTTAGCAGTGACGTCAGGAAGGTGATTTGGTAAAAGTCACCAAAGCTATCCCACCAAGGATAATAATTGAAGCAATAATGAGCCTTGAGTCCGGGTATTCATTCACTAAAATAAGTCCACCTATTGCCGCCACAACAGGAACACATAACTGACTTACTGCCGCTATGCTTGCAGATAATTTAGGCAGTACACTGTACCAGATGGCATAGCCAAGCCCAGACGCAATCACACCTGACAAGAGAGCATAGAATCCACCTTGCCATTGCCAGTTTCCAGGATCAACAAGAGGGATCAAAAGCAGCAATAAAGGTAAAGTGCGGAGAAAATTTCCTGAGGTATCCAGCAGGGCATCGGTTGATAACTTCCCTTTAACACTGTAAACACCCCAGGCAATGCCAGCCAGTGTCATTAAAAGCGCTCCTGACAGCGAAGGTGCACTGACCCCCGGTAGTACGAGATAAATAAATCCCGTCAGTGCAATCAGCATTCCAGCCCACTCCTGAAATCTGAATTTATGCCCGTAAAATAAACTAATGGTTATCATACTGAGCTGAACACTGGCGAATAAGATAAGCGCACCTGTGCCCGTATCCAACCAGACGTACGCAAAAGAAAAGCCAGCAGCGTAGACAAATAATGCCAAGGCAGACACGAGGTTGCCTGCTTTTTTTTCCCGGAAAATCTTAGGCCCAGAGCGCAGACAGATAAGAATAGTCAATGTCAATGCACCTGAGGCCAGTCTCAGTATCGTGAAACTGGCAGGATCGATCAATTCGTTGGCCAGAGCCAGCCGACAGAGGATTGAGTTTGCTGCGAATGCCAGCAGCGCCAGGAAGGTAAAAGAGGCAAGTTGTATCACGTTGATGCTGCGGCTACTCGGGTACTGAAGGTTAAATTAACAACAATGTGGCAGTACCCAGAAAAGCAAAAATACCGACTACATCAGTGATTGTTGTGAGGATAACACTGCCCGCAAGGGCCGGATCAATTTTCATTTTTTTCATGATTATTGGCAAGGTAGCTCCCGCAAGACCGGCAGCAATCATATTGATCATCATGGCAAAGGCGATCACAGCACCCAACATAAAATCTTGCTTCCAAAGTGCTATTACTGACGCAATCAAGGTTGCCCAAATAAGCCCATTAAAAAAACCAATTGCCAATTCTTTGCTTACCAGCCAACGGGAATTACTCTGACTTACGTGCCCTAACGCCATGCCACGGATCACCAGAGTCAGCGTCTGGTTGCCCGCCACGCCGCCCATGCTTGGGACTATGGTATTCAATATTGCCAGTACTGCCATCTGGCTTAATGTAGCTTCAAAAAGATCACTCACAGCCGCAGCCATTAAGGCTGTAACCAGATTCACGCCAAGCCAGATGGATCTGCGCTGAGTACTTTTAACCACAGGGGCGAAGGTGTCTTCTTCGTCATCAAGACCAGCCATACTCATCATAGAGTGTTCAGCATCTTCGCGAATGATATCAACCACATCGTCAATAGTAATTCGGCCCACCAGGTGCTCGTTTTCGTCAACAACAGGGGCAGACAACCAATCGTAACGTTCAAACAGTTTGGCAACTTCACTGTCAGACATATCAACGGGGATGGCTTCTGCCTCCTCGTCCATGATTTCTTCCACTGTGACTTCGGGGTTTGCGGTAATCAATTTCGTGACAGGAACTGTTCCAATCAATCTGTCATTTCTGCTCACCACGTAGAAGGTGTCGGTGCCACTGGGTAAGTCGCCCTTCAATCGCAAATAGCGCAATATCACATCCACAGATACATCAGACCTTAAGGTGATGGTATCTGTGTTCATGATAAAACCGGCTGTGTCTTCGCCATAGGAGAGCGCTTTTTCGGCTCGCTGCCTATCTTGCTCATCCATGGATTGCAGAACATCCTGTGAAACAGACACTGGCAACCCGCTCAGGGTCTCAGCCAGGTCATCGGTGTCCATATCCTCCAGTGCATCCACGACCTTCTCTGGCACCATCTGGCGGATAATACCGTTTCGCACATCTTCAGATAGTTCTTCTAACACGTCCCCATGAAAGTCGGCGTCGATGAGTTGCCACAATTCTGTACGTGATTTGCTTGGACTGGACTCCAACAATAAAGCGATGTCACAAGCTGGCATACTTAGCAGGCGTTTCCTGACATGCACAAACATGCCACTAGCTAGCGACTCGCTTATCGCTTGCAATTGGCTTTGTGCATATTTGGTTTCTACAGCTTCTGCCATGGAAGAAAATCCTGGAAAGGCGCAACTTGTTGATTCCTATTAGTTTAGAGGAACCCGCATATGAGATCAGCAATTATCTGGTCAGGAAGGGCAAAAAGACGAGATGTTTCTTCGATAGTTGCTAAAGTGGCATAATAAAGCCGGATCATTCATGCTGCGATCCGGCTTCAGGGATTATTCAAACTACTTCACCAGGTTTACCACAACATGACTCCACCACTGCCAGATGCACCGGCACTGTATAAACGTAATCTCAGATAGTAGGTACGACCTTTGATCAGACGCAACTCTATTTTGGCGTTGTATTTAGACCCACTGTCATCATCACCAGCCAGAAAAATAGGCTCGCCGTTATCATCTTCAAATAGCACCATCACTGTGTCCATTCCACCAAATGTCTGCATGGTATATTGACGACTGATGTCTGGCTCAATGGTGAAGTCGATTTGTTCACCTGGTTGAATATCTAACCTATGTGACAAAAAGGGTTCCAAAAGAGGCCACCGAACCGGGCTTTTAGGCGGATAAAACTTACGGATTTCCGCTTTATCCATCTCGGACAATCCTGCTTTCGGTATTAAAGGACTATTCCTGAATTCCGCTGGTTCCAGTATTAATCCCGACTGGAATTGATAATGCATAACGGAATCCCTGTCCCAAGTCGATCCTGCTACGGCCTGTGGCGATATTTTACGAATTATGTTGTGAAAGGTGCGCTCTCTGTTCCAAAAGTTAGGCGAGCCGGCAAAGGTGCTATAGACCCTGTCTTCATCCCAGACAATCCCGGCATTGGGGTTTTGGTGTTCATGGGGAAAACCTAATGCGTGACCAATTTCGTGCAGTGCAGTGTCACGTCCATAAGGTGTGGTTAAGTCCCATCCAAAATTCATGGTCTGCTGGTTTCTGTCCGGCACTAAGTCAATGCTATCCCTACCCACATAAGACCATGAACCACCAGGTTCAAAGCCGATTCGTATCTCTGCATCTGCTGCGCTGTCGACTTCTACAAATTCGAGACCTATGTCCAGAGATTTCCACTCAGCGAAGGCATCCCGACAAGCCTGAAGCTGATCAGGTGCGCCAACCAGATTGGCCGGAGAGCGCATAAAAAAGTAGTGTAAAATCGTATGGTTGACCCATTTCTTTTCGATGTAACGTATCAGAGATTCACGATGACGATCGATATTGTCATCCAGTTTTCTGGGTTCAACCGGGGGCAAGTCGCAATAGGAGATCCCGTCGTTTTGGCACTCTTCCATTGTTCAATTCCTTCTGTTTACGAAACCAAACATGCTAACTTCCCAATATCATTACTGGCAGCAAGCTTGGTTATTTTGAATACTAAGGCGGGTAATTCGGAACTGCGCAGACGCCAGCAAAGATGCTCTTGGACAAAAAATTATTCGTCAACAAGGCAATACTCAAACTAGACCAAAGTAGCTGATTTTGCAACGTTGGGAGGGATTGGTCGTATAGATTAACCGGCTATCGCGGAATCACTACTCATTTTCGTTAAACTTTTCGACAATTAGCTTTTCGATCGCGGCAAGGGCTTCTTCCGCTTCTGCGCCTTCACTAATCACGTTCACCTCTTTACCTTGATAACTTTCCAGCATCATTAAACCCAACACGCTGTTTGCAGAGGCTGTTTTTTCACCTTGTTGAATTGAGATTTCAGCATCAAATTGATTGGCAAGCTGGACCAGTTGAGTGGCGGCTCGGGCATGCAACCCAAGTTTGTTAACAATCAACAGCGTTTTTTCCAAACGCATCAGCGATTGAGTTCCCGGTGTCGGATTTGCACGTCTGGATGAGAGGCACCAAATGTCTTTGCCAGCGCTTCTACCACATACACAGAACGATGTTGACCACCAGTACAGCCGATGGCAACGGTGACGTAGCTGCGATTGTTTCGTTCAAGATGGGGAAGCCAGGTGGAGATCAGATTCTGGATTTGCCAGATAAATTTGGTCACTATGGGTTGTGAACCGAGAAAAATTTCCACCGGCGAATCAAGTCCGGTCAGGTGTTTTAAATCCGGCTCCCAATGAGGGTTAGGCAAAAAGCGAGCGTCAAAAACATAATCCGCATCTTTCGGGATACCGTATTTAAATCCAAATGATTCAAACACCAACACCAATCTTGAGCTCTTTTTGCCCAGGATTCTCTCTCTGACCAGTTCGGCCAGTTGATGAACCGAAAGCTTATCGGTGTCGAGATATAAGTCGGCCCTCTCAGCTATCGGTGCCAGAAGCTGACTTTCAGCCTGGATCGCATCTGCCAGTGATTTGTTCTGTTTGGACAAAGGGTGCAGTCGTCTGGTTTCGCTGAAGCGTTTGACCAACATGTCATCGCTGGCATCCAGATAGAGTATTGTCATATCCCAGGTGGCAGGCAGATAATCGAGTATTTCTACTAGCTCGTTAGGGTTCTTGGGGAGGTTTCGGACATCAATACTAACAGCAACCTGATCGTATTCATCCACAACGGTGTGGGTTAGCGTGGGGAGAAGATTCACCGGAATATTGTCCACACAGTAATACCCTAAATCCTCAAGCGCCCGCAGTGCGATAGATTTACCTGAGCCGGAACGTCCGCTGATGATAATGAGCTTCATTAAATCATGGCCTCGAAAAGTTGTTGGCTGCCGCCCGCATTTCTTAATGATTTGACTGTGTCTTTATCGCTAAGTTTGCCGGCAATAGTGGCGAGTGTCTGCAAGTGTCCCTGGGCCTGGTCTTCAGGCACCAGCAACGCAAAAAATATGTCCACAGGTTTGTTGTCGATTGCATCGAACTGCACAGAGGGCTTGCAGGTTACCAATATGGCAAATACTTGTTCCAAGCCTGATAGTCTGCCGTGTGGAAGCGCAATGCCATTACCAATTCCAGTACTACCCATTTTTTCACGACTCAGCAGGCTGGCTAAAATTGTCGATTGTTCAATATCTTTTATATGTTGAGAGGCAATTTGGCTGATGACTTCGAGAATACGTTTTTTGCTAGTTCCCTGAACTGCACACTTGGTGCAGTCAGGGGAAAGTATGTCTTTAATTTCCATTAAAATACTTATCTGTTAATCGTTTAATGCCGTTTTATTTTTTCTTTGTGCTTAATGACCTGTCTGTCCAACTTGTCTATCAACGTATCGATAGCAGCATACATGTCATTGTGCTCAGAAGTTGCAAACACTTCGCCCCCTTTCAGGTGCATTGTTGCTTCTGCTTTTTGATTCAGTTTTTCAACATTCAGAATGACATGAACGTTGTTAATATGATCGAAGTGCCGTTCCAGTTTAGTGAATTTCGTGTCTACATAATCTCTCAACGAATCTGTAATTTCCACGTGATGGCCAGTCAGGTTGATTTGCATATGGCGTCTTCCTTCTTTTGATAAGTCTAAATAAGACTTTTACGTTGGTTAGACGGTGGGATCGACAATGATTCCCGGTACTTTGCGATTGTCCGCCGCGCCACTTTAATACCTTGGTCAGCCAACAATTGGGCAATTTTACTATCACTTAACGGTTTATTCGGTTTTTCAGCTGCAACTAACTTTTTAATCAGTGCTCTTATTGCAGTGGACGAGCATTCGCCGCCAGAGTCGGTTGCAACATGGCTGGAAAAGAAATATTTGAGTTCGAAAATACCCCTTGGTGTATGCATGTATTTTTGAGTTGTGACTCTGGATATCGTTGATTCATGCATGTCGACCATTTCAGCCACGTCATTCAAAACCATAGGCTTCATCATTTCCGGACCATGTTCGAAGAAGCCCATTTGTTGCTGAACAATACAATTAGCAACTTTTAGCAGGGTATCGTTACGGCTTTCAAGGCTCTTAATAAACCATTTGGCTTCCTGCATATGAGAACGAATAAATTGACTATCACTGCTGTTACGAGCGTTTCTGCTCATGGCAGCATACTGTTGATTCACATTCAGTTTGGGTAGGCTATCGGGATTAAGTTCAACCACCCATCTGCCATTTTTCTTGTTGACAGATACATCTGGGATCACGTATTCCGGCTCACCCGTAATCAAGGCACTGCCCGGACGCGGATTTAGGGTTTGCAGTAATCGCATAGCTTCAGCCAGATCGGCTTCTTTGAGGCGCGTTTTACGCATCAGGGTTCGGTAATCTTTGCTGCCTAACAGATCGGAATATTCGGTGATAAGAAGTCGGGCTTCTTCCACCCATGGTGTATCTTCAGCAAATTGTCTGAGTTGCACCAACAGGCATTCTTGTGGTGTGCGGGATCCTGAACCAATGGGATCAAACATTTGAATTCGCTTGAGTACGCACTCTACTTCATCCAACTCGACTTCTTCATTATCGAGACTCTCTAATACGTCTTCTGTACTGATTGTCAGATAACCCGAATCATCAATCGAATCGATAATGGCAATGGCAATTGCGGTATCTGTTTCGCTGAAGGGGGTCAATTGCATTTGCCAGAGCAAATGATCCTGTATATTTTCGGTTGTTTCACCCTGAAACACCATTTCATCGTCGGCTCCACCACCTGACATAGGTGCAGGTGCAGAAGAGGCGCTGTAATACTCGTCCCAGGTGCTGTCTAAAGGTAATTCATCCGGAACATCACTGTTTTCCATAGCATCATTGACTTCAACGCTGTCTGACGCAACCTCAGCTGCATCTTCTTTCTTTTCGTTTTTTGACACTTCAGCCAAGGAAGCTTCACCATTAAGCCCCTCAGAAGATTCTTCTACTTCAAGAAGAGGGTTTGACTCCAGAGCCTCTTGAATTTCTTGTTGCAAATCAAGCGTCGATAACTGGAGCAGCCGAATAGCTTGTTGCAGCTGCGGCGTCATGGTGAGTTGTTGGCTAAATTTTAACTGTAAAGAGGGTTTCATTTATGTTTTTTAATACTTATTTCGTTAGCCAAAGAGCTGTGTGATAGTGATAGATACCTTAACTATAGCCTGAATTGTTCGCCTAGGTATACATCTCTGACTTGTTGGTTGTTTAATACCTGCTCAGCTGAGCCAGACGCTATTAATTCACCGTGACTGACAATATATGCTTTCTCGCACACATCCAGTGTTTCTCTCACATTGTGATCGGTTATTAATACGCCAATCCCGCGTTCTCGCAAGTGTTGTATGATCTTCTTTATATCATTAACTGAAATTGGATCAACTCCTGCAAAAGGTTCATCCAATAAAATAAATTCCGGATCTGCCGCCAAGGCTCTGGCAATTTCTACTCTGCGCCGCTCTCCTCCAGAAAGGCTCATTCCCAGACTATTTCGAATATGGTTAATATTAAATTCATCGAGCAAGGCATCTGCTTCCTGCTCACGTTGTTCAGAAGACAATTCCTTACGGGTCTGCAAAATGGCCATCAAATTTTGATAGACGGTCAATTTTCTGAAAATAGATGATTCCTGAGGCAGGTAACCAATCCCTTGTCTGGCGCGCTCATGCATGGGTTGTAATGTCAGTTCCGTCTGGTCGATAAAAATTTCACCTTTGTCCAGCGGAACCAGCCCAACTATCATGTAGAAGGTTGTGGTTTTACCTGCGCCGTTTGGTCCGAGAAGCCCGACAATTTGCCCGGTAGAAACTTCAATACTCACATTTCTTACGACCTGCCTGGATTTATAAGACTTGGCAAGATGAGTCGCTTTAAGGGTGGCCATTAAGGCTGATCTTCCTTTGTAGTATCGTCTTGTGAAGTAGTAACACTATCTTGATCTGTACTTTGACGTTTAACTGAACGGGGATTAAAGGTGGTTTTGACTCTTCCATCTTCCGAACTGTCACCCTCAGCAATTACCTGCTCAAGTTCTATATTGTAGCTGATGGATTCACCTTTAACTTCCGTGCTGTCCTGCTTTAATTCAGCGCCACCTGTTAAGGTAATAGTGCGCTCAGCAACAACATACTTAATTTCATTAGCTGATGCCTTCACAACTGTACCATCTTCCATTGTTTGACTATAAGAAGCAGGTTTTCCCCTTGCGATGAAAGTTTGCAATTCGTCGCTGTCCGCCCCGGCAATCACCTCAACTTCGTCAGCATCAATACTCAGCGTCCCCTGAGTAATATGCACATCCTCGGTGAACAAGGTTGTTCTTTTAATTCCGTCAGCAAACTGATATCGAGAATCTACGTTTATCGGAAGATCAAAGTTTTTTTCAGCTGCGCCAGCAACTGCACTGACCAGCAGCGCGCAGATCACTAATAGTTTACTGAGCAGTAAATTGGGTTTGCACATGTTCTTTAAACTCAAATTGTAAGGTTGCAAGGTTACCCTCAAAGCCATTACTGTTTATTAAAAAGTTTTGGCCAGCAATTTCTACCGGTTGATCAGATGACATCGTCTGATCATTCAAATTGATTTCCAGAAAGTTCGATTTTATAGTGCGAACAAATCCTTCTTCCGTTTGACTTCGAATTACCACATCGGTTTCAAGCTGAATACGATTGTCTTCGTATAGTGTGCCTTCCGCTGCCACCACATGCCATGGTTGGGCCTGATTTTTTACGTAAATCGTATATTGAGGCTGCCTGAACAAAGTGAAACCTAACAGCTGGTAATGCTCCATTTTCTGGGCATACACTTCATGATTTACTTCGCCTTCTTCATTGTAAAGCGTGCTTCGCATATTACGAGCCTGGTAATTTGGGATCCAGGCTTCCTCTTGTCCATCAGGTGTTAAATTTGGCTCTGGGGTCATCCAGGTCGGCAAGTATATCAGCAGAACTAGAATAAACAGAACTGATATGCTGATACTGATGCGGTTCATATACTGGCGCCATGGATCACGTTTAGTTTCCCTTTTGCCTGTAATAACAGGTCGCACACTTCCCTGACTGCTCCAAATCCTCCACGACAGGTCGTCACATAATCGGCGGAACGCTGCACGAATGGATGCCCGGAGATCACACTGAAGGAAACAGCACTGAGAGAAAACATGCCGATATCAGGCATGTCGTCACCAATCGAAGCAGTATGCTCCGGCAAAATACCCAGTTCTTGTTGAAGTTTGGCAACAGAGTGCTGTTTTTGCTCCTGTCCCTGAATTATATGTTTGATCCCCAGAGCGGACATTCTGTTTTCAACAATAGCAGACTGTCTACCTGTGACAATTGCCACAGTGACACCTATTTTTTCCACCGCCTTTACGCCATAGCCGTCCAGGGTATGGAATGCCTTTAGTTCTTCTCCAGCGTTCCCCATATATATTCGGCCATCGGAAAAAACGCCGTCAACATCACAGACGAGCAGTGAAATATTTGCTAATTTGTCAAAAAGGGACTGTTCAATTTCACCATACAAGGTAGATACGCGCTTCATCAGACCACACCAGCTTTGAGCAACAAATGCATGTTTATAGCACCGACAGGTTTACCAGATTCATCGATAGCGAACAATGAGCTGATTTTGTGCTCCTCCATCAGGTTCAGCACTTCGACCGCAAGAGTCGTGGCTTTGGCTGTTATACTGGTTTGAGTCATTACCTCACCAACTTTTGTGGTGTGCAGGTCGATTTGAGTATCCAATACTCGTCGTAGGTCACCATCAGTGAAAATGCCCAGTAATTTGCCATTTTTATTGACGATGCCAGTCATGCCTAAGCCTTTTCTGGAAATCTCCAATAACGCATTTGATATGGATTGATCTTCATCCACCAGAGGCAGCAAATCATCTTTGTGCATGATGTCATCCAGCTTCAACAGTAATTTTCGCCCCAGGCTTCCGCCGGGGTGAGAAAGGGCGAAATCGTCAGACGAAAAGCCATTAGCATCCAGCAATGCAATAGCAAGTGCATCGCCCATTACCAGGGTTGCCGTTGTACTGGAGGTCGGCGCCAGGCCAAGAGAACAGGCTTCTTGCTCGACTTTGATACACAAATGCACGTCAGCATGTTGTCCAAGCGAGCTGGCCGGATTATTCGACATGGCAATTATTGGCACACCTAGACGTTTAACTACAGGTAACAAGCCCAACAGCTCTGCTGTTTCGCCCGAGTTAGAAATCGCCAGTAATATGTCTTCTTTGGTGATCATGCCTAAATCACCATGATTGGCCTCACCCGGATGCATAAAAAAGGCTGGCGTACCTGTGCTGGCAAGTGTTGAAGCGATTTTATGTCCGATATGTCCGGATTTACCCATGCCAGACACCACTATTTTGCCGCGGCAGCCCAGCATCAACTCACACGCCCGTTCAAAATTTACATCGATGTACTGATGCAACTGCGTGATTGCCTGGCTTTCTATTTCCAGAACCCGCAAGCCAGAGCGCGCGAAATTAGATGTCATGGTTATTATCTATCCGACAAGGTCATAAAATACTGTACACATAAGCACAGTAACACATGAACAAGGCCCCGCCTTCCCAACGATTAATACATCGTGAACCTTTTAAACTAAAACTAAAGGCAAACAGGAGTACGGTGACGGCCAGCATTGCATACATATCCCGTGATGCCGCATTCGGGTCAATAGCGCCAGGTGCAATCAAGCCCGGCATTGCCAAAACTGCAAGTAAGTTAAATATGTTGGATCCGATAATGTTCCCCAACGCCAAATCGTCTTCACCCTTTAATACCCCGGCGATACTTGCGGCCAACTCAGGTAAGCTGGTGCCAAGCGCGATAATTGTCAATCCAATGACAAGATCGCTCATGCCGAAGAAACGCGCAATTACCACTGCCGATTCAACCATGAAGTGCGCGCTTAATGGCAGAAATATTAAACCAACAATAACCCAAAAAACGGCATTTGATGTTTTTACATTGGAAGGGAGTTCTTCTTCGGTCTCTTTCTGGAGCAGATCACCTTTTTCAACATTCATTGATATCCAGGTAAGTCCGCCAATCACTAAAAAGAATAGGATTATCAGGGAAATACCTTCAATTTTGGTTAAGAACCCATCAGATAGGAAGAACACAGCCAAGATGGTGACCAGTAGTAACACGGGCATTTCACGGCGTAGCGTACTTGACGTAACAGAAAGTGGTTTAAAAAGTGCGGTCAACGCTAAAACCAAAGCAATATTGGTAATGTTTGACCCCAAGGCGTTACCAACTGCTGTGTTAACGTTGCCAGCATAAGATGCGGTTGCTGAAACAACGATTTCCGGTGCGGATGAACCCATGGCGACTATGGTAAGACCAATAATCATGGGTGATACACCAATGTTCTTTGCCAGCGCCGATGCGCCAAAAACAAATCTGTCGGCGCTCCAGCTCAAACACGCCAATCCTACAATAAAAATAAAAACTTCAATTAACACGTTCAGGTTTCACAAAGTAAAGTTGTTGTAATTGTCGCAAAAACTTAGAGTTTTTCATATAACCTTGTTGAATGAGGGTAAAATAAGTTGTTTCAAGATGAGTGCCCGCTAATTTTTGCGATTTATTTTGCTAAAAGTTAGAGCAAGCCTTATCCGCTCGCCAGTATATTATGCAATAAAAGATCAAATGACATGCTCTTGAATGAGATGGATGAAAAATACATTGAAAATACCTTTAGCAGTAAGTGTCCATAAGAGCTTTTAAAAAAGTGAACTGAGGCCTTGTAATAAGAGTACAAGACTTAAAAATGTAATTGTGTGTAAGCTAGATTATATCTTGTTACTTATTGATTTTGTCCTGTGCCCTTGAAAAGTCTTAAAATGGACACAAATAGGTCGCTCTCGGAAAGGAGCATCGGTTTCAAAAGAAAGTCATACGCGGAGTAAATATGGAAAATTTGATAGAAATAGAAAGTATGACTTTCAAACGCGGCCAACGGGTTATTTATGACAATATCTCCTTGCAAATCGCCAAAGGGAAGACAACAGCAATTATGGGGCCTAGTGGAATAGGCAAAACGACACTGCTGAAGTTGATTGGTGGTCAATTGCGTCCTGAATCAGGTGACATAAGGTTTAGAGGTGAATCCATACCAGGAATGACACGAAACCGGCTATTCACTGTAAGGCGCCAGATGAGTATGCTTTTCCAAAGTGGTGCGCTTTTTACTGATATGACGGTATTCGACAATATTGCGTTTCCACTTCGTGAGCACACCCGTTTATCAGAAAAGATTATCCGTATCATGGTGTTGATGAAGTTGCAGGCCGTGGGATTGCGCGGAGCAGCTGACCTTATGCCAAGTGAATTATCCGGCGGGATGGCAAGAAGAGCGGCACTTGCCCGGTCTATTGCTTTGGATCCAGAGTTGATTCTTTATGATGAGCCTTTCGCAGGGCAGGATCCTATATCGATGGGCGTACTGGTAAAGTTAATTAAAGAATTGAACGACGCACTAAATTTAACCAGCGTTGTCGTAACCCATGATGTGACGGAAGTGCTCACAATCGCAGATTACATTTACATATTGGCAGAACAAAAAATTATCGGTTCAGGTACGCCTGAACAAATAAAACAAAGTGATTCCCCGCTCGTACAGCAGTTTTTGCGCGGTGAAGCCGATGGTCCTGTGCCCTTTCATTTTCCGGCACAATCCATCGAACATGAATTATTGGGGGCTTAGAACATGGAATGGTTTGCCAGACTTGGGGCTGGTACTTTAGACAAATTGAGCGCCTTCGGACGCGCCACTTTTGTACTCTTAGGTGCAGTTGTGGCGAAACCTCGACCGCTCAAACATATTCCGCTGACGATCAAACAGATTTATGTGGTAGGTGTTCAATCTCTATCGATAATAATTGTGTCTGGCTTATTCATTGGCATGGTTATGGCATTGCAAGGCTATACCATTTTGGTCGATTATGGAGCTGAGGGCAGCTTGGGACCAATGGTGGCATTGTCATTACTGAGAGAACTTGGCCCTGTTGTTACGGCATTATTGTTTGCGGGGCGGGCTGGCTCAGCATTGACCGCTGAAATTGGCTTGATGAAAGCAACCGAACAATTAAGTAGCTTGGAAATGATGGCTGTCGATCCTTTGCGACGAATTGTCGCACCAAGGCTCTGGGCAGGGATGATTTCCATGCCATTGCTCGCCTTAATATTCAGTGCAGTGGGAATTTTAGGTGGACATCTTGTGGGTGTTGACTGGTTAGGCGTAGATGCGGGCAGTTACTGGTCAATCATGCAATCGACAGTTGAGTGGAACGAAGACGTGCTAAACGGTGTCATTAAAAGCATTGTTTTTGCATTTGTTTGTACCTGGATAGCAATATTCAAAGGGTATGATGCAGTGCCAACGTCTGAAGGTATTAGTCTGGCGACGACGCAAACCGTTGTTTATTCTTCTTTGGCGGTGCTGGGATTGGATTTCGTTTTAACCGCTTTAATGTTTGGTATTTAATAGAGGGTTGTCATGACAACAAGGAAAATTGAAATAATGGTCGGCTTTTTCGTCGCTTTGGCTATCGCGGCGACCTTGATGCTTGCGTTGAAAGTGGCAGGACAAGGGGCGAGTGGGAATGGTGAGACCTACACGCTGTACGCTAAATTTGATAATATTGGCGGATTGAAAGTACGTTCTTCAGTTAAAGTCGGTGGGGTCACCATAGGGCGGGTCGAAGGGATTAAACTGGATGACGAAGATTTCACTCCAGTTGTTACTCTGAGTATTTCCAAGAGTTATGCTCAATTCCCGGAAACCAGTTCAGTGTCAATTCTGACCTCTGGATTACTGGGCGAGCAATATATTGGATTTCAACCTGGTTTTGCCATTGATGATATAGAGAATTTGTCCGACGGTGATTTTATCGAAGATACGAAATCAGCGTTGGTGTTGGAAGATTTGATCGGTCAGTTCCTGTTCAGCAGGGGCTCTGAGTAAGCTAGCCGAAAGTAAAGGTGGGAAAGATGATTAAGCGTTGGGTAACAGTTGTTGCAGCCGCGTCTATGTTGGTGATTAGTTTTGCCGGGACAGCGCAGGAGAAGCAGAACCCATATAAATTGGTTCAAGACGTTGCGAGCGCAACTTTTGATCGAATTAGACAAGAACAACCGAATATTAAACAAAACCCTGAAGTACTCAGAGATATTATGGAGCAGGAATTGTTGCCTCACGTGGACTATCGCTTCTCGGCATTTATGGTTTTGGGTAAACACTTCAAAAAAGCCAGTAATGCAGAGAAGGTCGAGTTTGTTAAGGTGTTTCGCGAATATCTGATCACCACCTATGCATTGGCAATGGGATATTACGATGATCAGAAAGTTGAATTTCAGCCTGAAACCAACTTTGAAAACAAAAAAACTGTGACGGTGCGTGCCGTGGTGAAAGAAGACGGACGCCCTGACATTAATATTGCATTTAAAGTCAGACGAAACAAAAAGACCAACGAATGGAAAGCGTACGATATGATTGCCGAAGGAATAAGCATGTTGTCCAGTAAACAAAGTGAGTTTGAAGGAATTTTGCGCCAACAAGGCGTGCAGGTAGTAATTGACCTGATGAAAGAGAAAATTGAGCAGCCCATAAAAATAGAAGATCGAAGTGAGGCCAGCTAGATGGCTGAACTGGTAATCAGTAAAGAACAGCAAAGTGGTTTTGCTCTCTCCGGGCAACTGAACAGAAATACTGTTGTAGGTGCCTGGCCACACCTTGCCAAAGATTTTAGTGCGGCAGCAAAAAATCACCAGACTATTAAACTGAATTTAGCCGATGTTAGTCATATAGATACTGCCGGACTTGCCTGGTTAGTTAACATGATCGCCGAACAGAAAAAGCAAGGTCAGAGTATATCCCTGCACAATTGCACAGATTCCTTACTGAAACTGGCAAAAATCAGCGACGTACACAGTCTTTTACCGTTAGAATAGCGATATTCTAACCAATTAAGCATTCATATGGACAATCAAGAAATAGAAACACTTCTTAAATCTGAATTAGATTTAGCTGAAGTGCATGTCAAAAGTGATGGCTCTCATTTTCAGATTATTGCAGTGAGCGACAAGTTTGATGGAATGAGCCGCGTCAAAAAGCAACAAATGATTTATGCCCCTTTGTCAGACAAAATAGCCGATGGAAGCATGCATGCTTTATCGATTAAAACATTCTCCGAAAAAGAGTGGCAAAGAGAAAGTAAATTTAACCTTCCCCAATAAACCTGAAGATAATTAATGGATAAGTTACTTATAAAGGCCAGTAATCCACTTGCTGGCAGTGTCGTTATCTCAGGTGCGAAAAATGCAGCCTTACCGCTGTTGATGTCCAGCCTCCTTGCAGACTCTGAGTGTTTTTTTGAAAATGTCCCTGAGCTAAGAGATATAAATACCAGTGTTGCTCTGCTAAAAGAACTAGGTGTGACTGCCAAACGACATGCAGACAAAACCTTGGCACTGGATCCTAGTCAGGTGAATAATTTTACAGCCTCTTATGACCTTGTGAAGACCATGCGTGCGTCCATATTGGTGTTGGGTCCATTGCTGGCTAAGTATGGTCAGGCCAATGTCTCACTGCCTGGCGGCTGTGCCATAGGTGCGCGCCCAGTCAATCTGCATCTAGCTGGTCTCGAACAAATGGGTGCTAAAATCGATGTTGAAGAGGGTTATATTCGCGCATCGGTAGATGGGCGGTTGAAAGGGGCACATATTTTTATGGACATGGTCAGTGTCGGTGCGACTGAGAACCTGATGATGGCCGCAGCCTTAGCACTTGGAGAAACTATCCTCGAAAATGCGGCGAGGGAACCGGAAATTATCGATCTGGCCAACTGCCTGAATGCAATGGGGGCAAAAGTATCTGGCGCAGGAACGGATACAATCAAAGTTCAGGGTGTCGAAAAACTGAATGGATGTCGATACCGTGTGCTTCCGGATAGAATTGAAACGGGTACGTTTTTAATTGCGGCCGCGGTGAGTGGTGGGAAAATTCGATGCGAAAATGCAGCACCAGAAACTTTGGAAGCTGTGTTAATTAAATTAAAGCATGCGGGAGCAGAGATCACCACTGGTGAAGACTGGATCGAATTGGACATGCATGGCAAACGTCCAACAGCCGTTAACATCAAAACGGCACCGCATCCAGGGTTCCCCACTGACATGCAGGCGCAGTTTGTTGCATTAAATTGCCTGGCCGAGGGCACGGGTGTTGTCACAGAAACAATATTTGAAAATCGTTTTATGCACGTTCCGGAATTGCAACGTATGGGCGCTAATATTGAATTGGAAGCGAATAGTGCTGTGTGCAATGGCAAACCTCGGTTAAAAGGTGCTCAGGTGATGGCAACAGATTTGCGTGCTTCGGCTAGCCTTGTTATTGCTGGATTAGTGGCTGACGGTGAAACGCTGGTGGATCGTATCTATCATCTGGATCGTGGTTACGAGAAAATCGAAGCAAAACTGAATGGACTAGGTGCTGAAATAAGCAGGATTAAGTGATTTTTAAGGGCCTCGGTATACGAGGCTGGCCCTGATTCTCATTATCTGTTGGTATTGATTGGCCCGAGCTCCGCTACTGTTATCGGGATAGTAATTCGCTGCTCATCCCGTTCAACTGACAATGTGAGTACATCGCCCGGAGAGCTATTTGCGACAATATCTAATGCGAGAGTTACATTTTCAGCACTGATACCGTTTATCGACGCAACAACGTCACCCTCTTGAAGTCCAGCAAGATCTGCAGCACCACCCGGCACTACATTATCAACTTGAATCCCAGGGCCTTGAGCACGTTGCCTGCCAGTAAAGCCAAGTTGCCCATGTGCTGCTCTGCCTGTGCTGATAATATCGTTCATAATGCGTCTGGCGAGTTTATATGGAACGGAGAAAAATACGCCGTCCACGTTTCGCACCTGCCTGCGACCATCCAATGATTTAAAGCTGGCATTATTGATCCCCACAAGGTAGCCATTGCTGTCTACCAAAGCACCACCGGAATTTCCTTGATTTAGTACAGCATCAGTCTGAATAAAGTCCACTGAGTACGCCGAAACTGTGGGTCCAACATAGTTTCTACCGGTGCGACTGACAATACCCTGAGTAATGGTCTGCCCCAGGTTAAGCGGATTGCCTATGGCTAAAACCACATCGCCAACACGTGTACCCGGATCTTCCATTTGCGGAATGACTGCCAGATTTTCCAATGAAATTTTAAGTACTGCCAGGTCGGTAACCGTATCAAAACCAACTACCTCAGCAGAAACCTGACGACCATCATGCAACCCAACGTCAATGCTCTCAAGTTGCTGTTCCACCGCATTTTGAATGACATGATAACAGGTAAGGATATATCCGTTATCAGTCATAATCACACCGGAACCCAGGCTGGTGCGATTAACTTGCTGACGTCGGACTAAGCTGCTGCGAATATCGATACTTGTACTGTAAATGTTGACGACTGCCGGTGCGGCCTCACTAATTGCCCGATAATAACTTAGTTTTTCAGGCACCTTGTCTGCGGGGCGAAAGAGTTCAGCAAGGGATCCGGAACCTGTTCTCAAGTCAGGAACTAGTACCAAAATCAACAAGGAGACAATAAGCCCCAAAGCGACAGATTTAAAAAGGAATGTTAGCCAGGATCGTACTTTCACAGTAAAGAATTGCGTTATAAATGAATGGCTAACAAGAATAACACTGAAATTAACGAGAAGATAGCAGCCCGAATGTTGGGCTGCTATTGAAATGCCGACAAATACTTAACGGATAACGAGATACAGGGACGAACTGCCACGTTGAACGTTTAACGCAATGACACCAGAAGCGTCGTCGAGAAGGTTGCCAAGTTCGTTCACAGTATTTACACGATTACGATTGACGCCAACTATGATATCGCCTTCCTGTAAGCCAATTCTGGCAGCTGGTGAGCGTGCTTCAAGCTCGGTAATTTCCACTCCATTGTTACCACGCTCTGTCGCACCATTTACCAAAGTTGCGCCCTCAAGTGCAGGGTGAAGTTCTTTAGCTTCTACAACGTTTGCCGAGGCGTCACCCAATGTCACTTCAACTTTGCGCGACTTGCCTTTGCGAAGAAGAGTTAGCTCGACTTTCGCACCTGCACCCATACTGCCAATTTTGGCACGTAATTCCTGAAAGCTGCTGATGGCGTTACCGTTTACGCGGGTAATAATGTCTCCTGCTTCGATGCCACCTTTGTCTGCTGCTGATTCCGGGTTAACCTCGCTGACAAATGCTCCTTTGTTCACATCCAGATTCATCGCTTCAGACAAACCAGCATCCACATCCTGACCAAGTATGCCAAGAAGTCCACGACGCACCTCACCAAATTCAATAATTTGATCCACCAGGTTTTTCATCATGTTGCTAGGGATAGCGAATCCAATACCGACATTTCCGCCGTTCGGGCCAAATATGGCGGTGTTGATCCCCACCAGTTCACCTTTTAGATTGACTAAGGCGCCACCAGAGTTCCCTCGGTTAATTGCTGCGTCAGTTTGAATGAAATCTTCATAGCCACCAATATTCAAACCACTACGCCCCAAGGCACTGACTATGCCTGAGGTAACGGTTTGACTTAATCCGAAAGGATTTCCGATGGCTACAACAAAGTCACCCACTCTGAGTTCATCAGAATTGGCAAGCTCTACAGCATTTAGGTTCTCTGGGTCGATTTTCAGCAAAGCAATATCGCTTTGCTCGTCGGCACCTAGCTTTTTAGCTTTGAATTCACGGCCATCAGTGAGTTTGACCAGAATCTCATCGGCATTGTCCACCACATGATTATTGGTGACTACGTAGCCTTTTTTAGCATCAATAATGACACCAGAACCCAAACCACGGAAAGGGCGTTCTTGTACTTGTTCATTTGGTCCCCCAAAGAAATGTCGGAACATTTCCGGAATACGCTGGGTAGAAACCTGTGTACCTTCTACAGAAATACTGACAATTGCGGGGGTTGTTTTTTCCAGCATTGGGGCCAGTGAAGGCACCTCATCGTCTGAAAAAAACGGTAAGGCTGCGCTTGCAGACAGTGCCAGCATAAAGCTCCCAATCACCAGACTGGAACCCAAAAAGAAACGACTAACTACTTTATTCATCGTGAGAAAATCTCCAGTTTTGTCCACTTTACTCAATACCAACTTGCTTTGCCTTTTCAATCAACTAAGTGATTTGGCAGGGAATTGATACAACTTGCATAAGGACCTGAATTAAACCATGAAGTTCAGAAATTATTGCTTACCATCGACGACTTGCTGATTTTTTGAGCCGTCGAACAGTCCTGAACTACCGCTGGAAAAATCCCGAGGTTGGAATTCACTTGGCTCTCGTTTAGTTTTCGATGCATTCTGCGTGTTACGAATATAAACGGTTGCGTGTTCACCAAAATAATTCAGCTTGTTGCCGTCTTCACTTTGGGTATTCACCTCGAGTAATCCTTCGTAAGCATTGAGTTGCTCACGCAGGTTGTCACACTGAGCTTCTAATGAATCAAGCACTTGTCTTGTTTCATTGATGTGTGTGTTCGCCTGTTGTGCCATGATTTGCTTAACAGTTTGTTCGTTTGACTTGCCCGATTGCTCTTCGCGGCTGTCATTAAAAACAAACTTCGCTACAAAAAAGCCAATTACACCACCTGCAATTAGCAAAAGAAGGCCAATAATCCAATCCATAATGTCTCCAAATTCAGAAGTTCTTTACTTAATGATACTCGCTAAGCAAACTATGCGGTCAAATTATTTTCATTCAAGATGTTTCTAGACAATAAAACGATGCAAAATTTATCTCCATGGCAAAAATATCAGCGTGATTTGGAATCAGATGATTTTCATTACGACGCTGCGCAGGAAAATGCGGTAAAAGAGCTGCAACGTTTGTATGACGAATTGACCCATCCGCGGAAAAAAGTCACCTGGCGTGTGAAGTTGGCGGCCAAATTTGGCAAAGGCATGACAAAACCCAGTATACAGGGGCTTTATTTTTGGGGCGGCGTTGGGCGAGGGAAAACCTATCTGGTGGATACCTTTTACGAATGTTTACCCTTCAAACGTAAGATGCGAATTCACTTTCATCGTTTTATGCACCGTGTTCACGAAGAGATGAAGTTGCTGGATGGGAAGTCCGATCCATTAAAGATCGTCGCGGACAAGTTCGCCAAAGAAGCCAAAATTATCTGTTTTGATGAATTTTTTGTATCTGACATAACTGATGCCATGATTCTTGGTACTTTGATGGAGGAATTGTTTGCACGTGGGATAGTGCTGGTAGCGACATCCAATATTGTGCCAGATGAACTTTATCGTAATGGTTTACAGCGAGCCCGCTTTCTTCCGGCTATCGAATTGCTCAACCAGAATACTCGCGTGGTCAACGTAGACAGTGGTGTGGATTATCGTTTGCGGACACTTGAACAGGCGGAAATATACCATTACCCACTAGATCAGCAAGCGATTGAGAATTTGCATATCTACTTCCGACAATTGGCACCGGAAGAAGGTTCTGTCAATCAGGACATCGAAGTGGCTGGCCGCATGATCCCATCTTTGCATGATGCGGATGGGGTAGCCATGTTTGAATTTCGTGCTTTGTGTGATGGGCCGAGAAGTCAGTCTGATTACATGGAATTAAGCCGTTGCTATCATACAGTTCTGCTGGCCAATGTGGAGCAAATGGGGCAGGCAGTGGATGATATTGCGCGGCGCTTTATCGCCATGGTGGACGAATTTTATGAGCGCAAAGTTAAACTTATCATGTCCGCTGAAGTGGCCATGGAAGAGTTGTATACCGAAGGGCAGCTGAATTTTGAGTTCAAACGTTGTTTAAGCCGTTTGAAAGAAATGCAATCTCATGACTATTTAGCCTCTCAGCATTTGCCCTGAGCGGCTTGGATGAGTAGAATTCCCGCAGCAACCATATAAATCAATAATACGAGAATATAAATGGGCAGAAAGTTTGAAGTTCGCAAAGTGGCGATGGCAAAAACCGCCGGTGCGAAGACAAAGGTGTATTCCAAGTACGGAAAAGAGATTTACGTCTGTGCCAAAAACGGTGGAACCGATCCTCAGGCAAATCTGGCATTGCGCCGGTTAATCGATAAAGCCAAAAAAGATCAGGTACCAAGTCACGTAATCGAAAAAGCCATCGACAAGGCAGAAGGCGGTGCAGGTGAAGACTTTCACCCAGCCCGATACGAAGGTTATGGCCCAGGTGGGTTTATGGTTATCGTTGACTGTCTGACGGATAACAACAACCGCACTATTACTGACGTTAGAAACTGTTTCACCAAAACCAATTCAAAAATTGGTACTCCAGGTGCAGTAGCACACATGTTTGAGCATCAGGCAATTTTTGGCTTCAAAGGTGATGACGATGAAGTCGTCCTTGAAGCGTTAATGGAAGCCGACGTTGACGTGACTGATGTGGAGTGTGAAGAGGGAACTATCACGGTATACGCACCTCATACTGAATTCTTCAAGGCGAAAACAGCCCTGTCTGAAGCCTTCGAAGGTGTGGAATTTGAATTGGAAGAGATCACCTTTGTACCCCAATCTGAAAGTGTGGTTAGCGGTGATGACGTCGCTATGTTCGACAAGTTTATGGACATGCTTGAAGACTGTGACGATGTGCAGGATATTTATCACAACGCCGTTGTGGAAAGATAACTTTTATCAGTAAATACTATTCTTAATGCCCTCTGCCAGAGGGCATTTTTGTTTGTGCTATGTTCAGGTTTAAGCGTTTAAGAGACATATCCGAAAACATTTGTTAACCTTTTCCAAAGCTGATTTGCAATCCAAAAACAGTTTTCTTCAACCGCTCTGACAAGCTCATTATGACAAGGAATCAAAAGTCTTTATGCAGTGCCCGCGAACTCATACTCCTCTAAAAAAAATACCAGTAGGCAAAGTTCCTGTTTATGTGAGCGAAGCTTGTGGAGGCGTGTTTTTTGAAAATCAAACGCTTAACTATTTCAAATGTGGTCATGAGGATAGAGGAAAAGCATTAGTTAAACACCTCTCACAATTTCATAATGAAAACCTCAACGAAGCAAAAAGAGTAAATTGCCCCATCTGCACTGATACAGTAATGATGAGAAGATATTACAGCCCGCTGCATATTGTAGAGATTGACGAATGCCCTGGATGCGGCGGCATTTGGCTGGATACTGGAGAGTTATCTAAGCTTCAATCACTGATGCTCAATGAGAAAGAGAGAGCAATTTTGCGAGCGCAATTAATGGAAGATTATCGCCATCCTAAAGCTGGACCGCCGATTCACGTCCAGCGGGATGCAGAAAGGGCAGCTGAAAAAATAGAATCTATTTTAGATATAGCCACTAACCTACTTAGGTTTTGGTAGTTCAATAATTGCTTACTGACTGTATGGCAATATATCGACACCTTTGAGTTTAGTAGCAATTAGTTGGGTCACAATTAGTAGGGGCAGAGCCGTTTTATTCGTTTCAACCCCCTTTATTGCGATCACCTACTATTCCCCTGAGGTAAGCGTTAAGATAGTCTCAATCCTGTTCCTTCAGAAGCGATTAACGAACAAAAATGAAAAGAACGCTGTTAACTCTTGCTAGTTGTGTGCTGTTTAGCAATACGATCGTGGCCAATCAATCCTCCGCTCCAGACAGTTATGAGCTGGTATTTTCTAACCTGGCCTTAGACTGCATTCACAAAGAATACAGCAACAAGATTGCCCATTTTATGAATAGTGACGAGGACCTGAAGCCACCTCGTGAGCTGTATCCGGTGTTTTATGGGTGTTTCGACTGGCACTCGTCAGTTCATGGTCATTGGTTGCTTGTTCGGATGCTAAATACCAGCAGCGATAAGGTAGATGTAGCTGGCATCATCAAAAAACTCGATGAAAGTTTCAGCGCCGAAAAAATTGCTGGTGAGCTGGCAAATTATCAGCGCCCGGGCATGGCGTCTTTTGAGCGTCCTTATGGTATCGCCTGGTTATTCCAGTTAACCGCAGAGCTTCGTCAATCGCGATTGCCGCAGGCTAAACAATGGCTGCAGAACTTAATGCCGTTAGAGCAACTGGCGGTAAAAAACATCAGAGAATGGTTACCCAAACTCACGTTTCCAATCCGCACGGGCGAACACAGTCAAACAGCTTTTGCCTTTGGTCTAATGTTGGATTGGAGCCGAATTGCAGGCGACAAAACGTTTGAAACCTTGCTCACTAAGCGAGTCAAAGAACTTTACCTCAACGACAAACATTGCCCCTTAGCCTATGAGCCTTCAGGTCAGGACTTTTTATCTCCCTGTATGGCAGAAGCTGATCTCATGCGTCGGGTGATGGATAAACCTGCTTTTGCCAATTGGTTAACAGATTTTTTCCCAACCCTTTCTTCAAAAAGCGGTGCTGATTGGTTGGTACCCGCAGTGGTGACTGACAAAAGCGATGGCAAACTCGCTCATCTTGATGGACTCAACACCAGCCGTGCCTGGATGCTGGAGGGTATCATCGACAGTTTACCGAAAGATGATTTGCGCATTACACCATTAAGGCTAGCTGTAGAAGCCCACAGAAAAGCTGGATTGGACGCAGTCTTGGGAGATATGCATTATATGGGTAGCCATTGGTTAGGCAGTTTCGCCACCTATTTGCAGACCAAACGAGGGTTGGAAGGTACAGATTAAACGCCATTATTTAAGCGGTTATAAAGGTGAGTTTCAGTAAAAGGCTCGCGAGGCACCATCAATTTAAAATTGTCGGCTGTCGGAACTAGAGTTTGTTGAAGTGCGGGTAAGGAAGGAAAGTTATGTTTGATCACGTTGTTTTCGGCGTCAGCGACTATGAAGAGAGCAAGGCTTTTTTTATCAAAGCCCTCGCACCCTTGGGCATAACAATTTTTTATGAGGGTGAGCTAGGTATTGAACTTGGTCTTGCCGGTGAAAAAACATCCTTGTGCATCCGTAGAAATGGAGAAAAAACAACTCCACTTCACCTGGCTTTCAGCGCAGCTAACCGTCAGCAAGTAATAGATTTTCACAGTGCAGCAATGCTGGCTGGTGCCAAAGATAATGGTGGGCCCGGATGTCGTCCTGAATACAATGCGAACTATTATGCCGCTTTTGTCATTGGTCCGGACGGGCACAATATCGAAGCGGTTTGCCATGAACCTTCATAGAATTATTAGGGTCAGAGCCGTTTTATTTGCGGGATTCGCTTAATGGGCTCTGACCCCCTTTATTCCTTTGCTGCAAGAACAATTTCGTCGAGTAACCCCAACATCATTTTAGTACCGGTGCCTGAGGCAATGGCATCAAATACGCTTTCTGCATTTTTACCTTTTTGCCCGCCAGCTAAATCACTGATAGAACGAATAATGACCCAGTCGACATCATTAACAAAACACACTTGTGCGACTGATGCCGATTCCATTTCTGCTACATTGGCGTTAAAAACATCTCGTAACCATGTGCGATACTTGGCATTGTCCACAAACACTGAACCCGTGACTCCGTTCCCGCCGACCTCAACGTGAATTGGTTTACCCGACGGCATTGTGATTTGGGGGATTTTTTTGAGTGCTGTTTGAGCCATTTCAATAAGTTCAGGCGTTGCCGTGAAGTAGGGCATACGTTGACGTGATTTCCAGCCCGTTTTGATGACTGCAACTTCATTTGGATGAATAAATCCGAGATTCTTGTAATTGGGTGCATGTGGATTGGTTTTATTGCGCTTTGCATATTGTTCTAACTGGGCGCTGTAATAATTCGGTAGCTCGTATTCTTCAGGGTTATCATGTTTAGGATTGACATACACTGACTCATCATGGAAATACCAGCGCTCTGGAACCGCAATATCACCCGGTGAAAATTTAGGGTGAATGGCTCCCGCAATCCCCATCATGACAAGCTTATCGATAGGAAAGTAGTTTAATGCCATTTGCACTGTCATTGCCGCGTTAGTCGTACTCACGCCGGTACTAAAAACCACAATTGGTTCGCCCTTGTACTTACCCAATTGATATTTAACGCCGTTAAAGTAAAGCGTTTCGGTAATTTGCGCATCATCGATTGTGGCAAAAGCTGCATCTATCGCTTTTATTTCTGGCTCATAAGCGGCTACCACAGCCGTCCATTTATTCTTGACCGAGTCGAAGTTTCTGGGGCCTAGTTGGTCAGCAAGATCTCCAGCAATACACAGAAAAGAAACTAGATTTAAAAACAAAAAAACGGTAAATCGCTTCATAAGTTGCCTGCTTTTGGTTAGGTGCATGTCGATAGATAAACAGCACTATCATTTAAATTTTTGGGCAGAGGGATTAATTAGTAGCACAGTTTCTATACGGATTGTAGAAGTCATCAAAGCAATTGTAAGCCTGCTTTAATAAAACGAGCGGAGTGTTTGTAAAGTTGTCTTTATCAAAAGAATTCGATAGTTTGGATCTTTAAATGCGCAAGCATTATTGACTCCTCAAAAGTAAGGATACTTCATGCATTTCAAGAAAAAGATGGTAGTCACGGCATTACTGATACTTCCTTGCCTCTCAGTAGCAAAGCAAGCACCGTTAGTATTATTGGAACAAGAACTAGACAAAATAGCACAGGCCAATATTTCTAAAGATGGTCCCGGTTGCACTTTTGGGGTGATACGTGACAAACAATTCCTTATCCAAAAAAGCTATGGGTTAGCTAACATAGAACATCAGATCCCGCTTAGTTCAAAATCAGTATTTCGCATGGCATCTGTGTCTAAACAATTCACCGGATTTGCGGTATTGCTGCTGGCTGACCAGGGTAAAGTTAACCTAGATGATGATATACGCCAGCACCTTCCAGATTTGCATGACTATGGTGCAAAAGTGACTGTCAACGCAATGTTAGGGCACTTTTCAGGAATGGCTGATTACAACACTCTCAAAGAGCTTTTGCCCAAACCTCTATTGTCAACCGCAGGTGGTCCTTTCAGACTTGGTGACGAGGATTACCTCACCAATGAAGAATACTACGATGTTATCAAATCACTCCCGCTAGAACATCAACCCGATACTAAGCAGGGTTACAGCAACTTCGCCTACTTTTTATTGGCCGAGTTAGTTGCCCGAGTCAGTGGCATGTCAATGCGGGAGTTCACTACCAGATACATGTTCGAACCACTCGGTATGCACAGTACGTTTTTCGCTGATGATATGCGGGAGATAGTGCCTAATCGAGCTGAGGGCTACAGAACATTTGAAGATGAAGGGCTAAAGCGTTACGAAACAAACATTTTCGTCGTCGGTGATGGTGGCCTTTACACAACAATCGAAGACATGCTGATTTGGGATAATCATTTTTATACTCCTAAGTTAGGTAAGGAGCCTGAGAAGCTGATGGCTCAATTTAATACGCCAAATAGCCAGCACTCGTATGAAAATAACGGAATATCTTTTTACGCAAATGGACAGTACATCGATCCAAACTATACCTTTCACAATGGTGGGTGGATGGGCACCAGTACAAGTTATATTCGCAGACCAAATGAACAAACTGCATTTGTAGGTATGTGCAATAGTTCCTCAATTGATGCGAATATCTTCACTTACGAAGTCCCCAAAATACTCACTAAGTTGAAAATATGGGAAGTGTCTGACCCAGCAATTTTTTAAACCGCTTCTAGACCTACCCCCAATGCTGAACAGCAGAAGCTGGGTTCGTTCTAGCTAAAAGGCAAAAGTGATGGCCAACTCGAATAACTTGATAGGTGGGAGTGCAAGATTAGACGACAGTCGCAAATTAATCTTTCTGCTACTGCTTTAGTCCATTCGTTAGTTTGCTTGTTATGTGTTTTATTCGCCAAGCCATTTAAATTTGGCATCTTTGATTATTTTATTGAATTCATCCTGAGTGATTTTGCCGTTAGCTAAATCATCTTCTGCTGGCCAAGCAACCTTCTGATATTCGTATTCTATAGCGGCAAGAATATAACCGAGCTTTCTTTCGGTGATTTTTCCCTTATGGAAGTGATACATCGCTAATTTTTTATTCCACGACTTGCCTACTGGAGGTAGTGGTAACGTAAAATCAAGAGTAAGGAGCCTTTCATCTGATATTGTGAAACCGTTTGCTATCGAATCTTTGGCACACTCATAAAGCATATAATCAATAGAGTCTTGAAGGCCATAAAGATGCCAATCAAAACCAGCATTACAACCTCCCACAATTTCTCCCTCTTTGTCAGTAATATGTATGACTCTTTCAGCGCAACCTGAAAGGCAAAATAAGACGACGATTATCTTTAACAAATTTCGATACATCAATGAACTCTTCTAAACACATAACGATTCACATATGGTGCGCAGACTTGCTGCCTATACTTGCGAAGAATGAGCTGAGCCAGCGAGTAGGCGTCCCAATGAGCGAAGCTAATGCACATAATGTGCTTGTTATAATCCATTTTTAATCACTGCTGCCGCCACCATCACCACCGAAACTTGAACTGTTTGCACCAGCAGAATGAGAACCAGGCACCTCTTCACCATTTGAACCAGGACCATTTTGGGTTAGTTTCTTATCAAGTACCATATTCCTAAAAGGCCAAGGTATATAAAATCGTGCAACTACTTCCGGTGAATGCTCGTTTACTAATTTTAAAATAAAAGATGCGCCAATAAACGGAATCAAAACGACGACTATTATTTGCCCCCAGCGCTGTATTTTATCCAAATCAGGATCAAACGCCACACAGAGTATTGCTAAGAGACTTATCCAAAACCACATTAGGACTGCTGCAAGAGAAAGAACTACTAATAAAACGTCCATGTAACTAACACCTCATGGGTTATAACGCCGCCATATACGGCTAAGTAACAGTTGGCTAAAATGTGCAGCGAAGCGGAACCGAGCCAACTGTTACGTGTCCGCTTTTTAATGGCCTTGTTATACCCAGCCACACTCCGTAAAAAGCGTATTTAAATCTGAGTAGCTCTTAGATTTTTCAATGCCTTGGGTTATTTCATCCTCTGTTTTAAACTGGGTCAACAGATCGTCATCAGTTTTTACAGCCTGTAATAGTAAGGCTTTGAATTTTTCTATCGATGACTTTTCAATAACAGCAATTTCAAACGTAACCTTCTTGGAAGAGTTAGTGACTTTCCAAAGAGCTTTCTCAAACCAATTTAAACTAGGTGAAACTGGTTTTACTTTTTGAAGCTGCCCATCAGGAAGCAAACAATATATTAAAATTGATTGGTATTTGGTACATCCCATGTAGTTCCAATCCGAAGGAATACCGTCTGACCAAAAGTCGACCCATCCATCTTCCGCACAAACTAGCACTGCATTCTCCTGCGGGTATAACAGTATATTACTGAGACTTCATAGTAACACTCGTTTCCACTGAATAACCATTTTCTGCGTTTTCATGGGAAAGAAAATTAGATGTACGCTTTGCGTTGTGAGTTCAATCGATGGATGCAACACACTGGTTAAATCTCGCCAATGGCGATTCATAGTTTGACGTTTTTCTAAGACGCTCGTTTAGTTGTCACTGCGGTCCGCAATTCGCTTCATTGCGTTTCCGGAAATGGCATTTTACCGGCTTCTAATCTATTCAAAAGCTTGTTCTATTGATAGCGGATTCCCGACAAAAGCATTCGGGAATGACGAGTGGGTGCAACCGGGGAATGACGAACGTGTGCAACCGGGGTATGACGAGTGAGTGCAACCGGGGAATGACGAGTGGGTGCAACCGGGGTGTGACGAGTGTGTGCAATCGGGGAATGACGAGTGTGTGCAACTGGGGTATGACGAGTGATTGCAACTGAGGAATGACGAGTGAGTGCAACTGAGGAATGACGAGTGTGTGCAACTGAGGAATGACGAGTGTGTGCAATAGGGGAATGACGAGTGTGTGCAACCGGGGAATGACGAGTGTGTACAACCGAGGAATGACGGGGGTATGGAAACGGGAATGACGAATATTTGAAACCCAGGATGAAGAATGTGTGAAACCGAAGGATGAAGAATGTGTGCCATTTCGGAAAGACGGGTAACCAGTGCATGCGAATATGCAAGATAGGGGATAGAAGCAATAATCTGCATTGAGACTCAATTCATTGCACAAAATAAAAAAGTGAAAACGTTTACATTTGACCTGATTAACGCGTAAATTACGTTTGTAGCGCGGGAGACCCTGCATTCAGTCAAGTTAGCCTTCAACGTAAGCGGATATCGTCATGTTTAAGTTTTTCTTAGTAAGTTTAAGTTGCGTCTTTTTAATTGCTTGCCAGACGGCAGTTGATAAACCAACTGAAGTGGCGGTGTCTTCACCCTGGGAAACCGCTAGCGTGAAAGGTCAGCCTACCGCTCGACACGAAGCAGCCTTTGTCGAGCACAAAGGTAAGGGGTATCTGATTGGTGGTAGACGAATAAATCCGGTTGATGTCTTTGACCCCAGCACCAACAGTTGGACAGAAAAATCAAAAACGCCAATAGAACTGCATCATTTTCAGGCGGTGTCTCACGGTGAGGCGATTTATATTTTAGGTGCATTCACTGACGGGTGGCCAAATGAAAAGCCCGTGGACAGAGTGATCAAATATTATCCCGAAACCGACAAGTTTGAATATTCTCATTGGATACCACAAGGGCGAGCACGCGGTGCTGCAGGTGCCGTTGTATACAAGGACAAAATTTATCTGGTAGGCGGCATTACTCATGGGCACATGTCTGGGACTAACGCCTGGTTTGATGAATACGATCCCAGAACCGGCAACTGGCGAACCCTGCCTGACGCTCCCGTTGCCAGGGACCATTTTCAGGCAGTGATAGTCGAAGAGAAGTTGTATTCCGTCGCCGGCCGACGCTCATCTCAAGCCACCAATCAGGGCTTTGAGCTGACAGTCAAGGAAATGGATGTGTTTGACTTTAAAACGGGCGAATGGCAAACCCTTCCGGAATCTGCAAACTTGCCTACCCAACGGGCAGGGAACATGGCCATCAATTGGGACAATACTGTGATTGTGGCGGGTGGTGAAAGTGGCAGTCAAATGCCTGCGCACAATGAGGTAGAACAATATGATCCAGCAACAGGAATCTGGTCTGTGCTTACCCCTTTGAATGAAGGACGACACGGTACCGGATTTGCCATTTTGGATAACACATTAGTGACTGCTTCAGGATGCGGAATGCGTGGAGGAGAGCCCGAACTGGCAACCCTGGAGCGCTTTTTTTTTGACTCATCCACTCAACAACGAATCAGTGAAGTCCAGCAATGGCATACGCTGACTCTCTCCTTCTACGGGCCACAAACAAGTGAATCAGCTATCCCCAATCCTTTTACGGACTATCGTTTATTGGTGGAATTTACCCATGCCGATAGCAATTATACGATCAGAGGGTTTTATGCTGCTGATGGCAATTCTGCACACACAAGTGCTGATGCTGGCGACGTTTGGCAGGTCAGATTCAGTCCGGATAAAATTGGCGAATGGCAATACAAAGCATGGTTGCATCGAGGCACCGATATTGCCCTATCAATGGATAAATCAAAAGGAATTGAAATACCTATAGAGGGGGCCTCAGGCAGTTTTCAGGTCCGTAAAAGTGATAAAGACGGAGCGGATTTTCGCGCCCATGGGCGATTGGTCAAAGACAAAGGCTTCTATAAATTTGCAGGGACTGAACAGTACTGGCTAAAAGGTGGCACCAATAGTCCGGAAAATCTTTTAGCGTTTGATGATTTTGATGGCACCTATCGGGTTGAAGCGCAAAACCGCGAAGGGGAAGCTGCCGCTAAAGATCAGGTACTGCATCGTTATGCAGAACATGCAAAAGATTGGCGACGTGGCGATCCCAGCTGGAAAAATGGTAAGGGTAAAAACCTGATTGGTGCGCTCAATTATCTCGCTTCAATGGGAATGAACACGGCCTATTTTCTCACTTTGAATATCAACGGGGATGGCAAAGATGTCTGGCCCTATTTATCTCATAGCGAGTTTGAACGATTCGATGTGAGCAAGCTGGCACAGTGGGATCTAGTGTTTAGTCACATGCAACAGCGCGGAATTATGCTGCATATGGTGACTCAGGAAACGGAAAATGAATTGCTGCTTGACGAGGGCGAAACGGGTCGACTCCGGCAGTTGTATTACCTTGAGCTGATTGCGCGATTTGCCCATCATCCCGCTTTAAGTTGGAATCTTGGTGAAGAGAATGGCCCTGCCCATTGGTTGCCGCAGGGACAAAACCATCAGCAGCGCAGGGACATGTCTAGTTTCATAAACACACATGACCCATACAATCACCCTATACTTCTGCACACCCATTCGACTGCTCAGGACAAGGAAGAATTACTGCCTCCTCTGCTGGGGTTCAAACCTCTGGATGGTATGTCTTTTCAGGTTGATGACCGCACTCGAGTGCATCAGGAAATTCGTTACTGGCGAGCTAAAGCCAAGGATGCAGGGCATGATTGGCTTATCACAATGGATGAGATTGGTATGTGGCACACCGGCGCACTGAATGATTTTGAAGACCCTGACCATGATAGCTTGAGACAGCATGTTTTGTGGGGAACTTTGTTGGCTGGAGGAGCTGGTGTAGAGTGGTATTTCGGCGCTCAACATCCAAACAATGACTTAACCTCTGAAGATTGGCGAAATCGACATAATCTCTGGACGCAGACTAAACACGCGTTAGACTTCTTTAATGACTTCGTACCATTTTGGGAACTTCAACCTGTCTCAAGTTTACTGTCGGATGGTCAGGGTTATGCTGCATCAATTCCTGGCGAGTTATACTTAGTCTATGTGCCGGCTGGCCAGCAACTGCAGTTTGACTTTGAATTAGTCGGTGGCGAATTTTCTGTTGATTGGTTTGACCCGAAAGCTGGTGGGTCGTTACGTCAAGCTAAGGTGACAAAAACAAGCGGTTTTGGAAAGCAGAAACTCATCACTCCCGATTCTCCAAAGCAGCAGGATTGGGTAGGACTAATCAGAAAGCTGGAGTAATAAGAGTTGTACGATAAACGCACTACTGCCCACGGTGGCTTCAAGTTCAGAGTTGAAGGCAGTGTGTTGATATCTGACGGGGTCGGGCCAGGAAGTGAGGATGTCGTTAGGAAATATATTAGCCAGGTAAGCCCTTTAATTGAACAACTGAAACAGGCTCCCTGGGTCTCTCTGACAGTTCTTGATGGAGTGCCATTGTCTTCTCCTGAAGCCGCCGTGATGCTAAGTCAAGGAGTCAGAGTTTGTGTCCAGAACAATATGGTGGCCTGTGCGACTGTTATCCTCAATACTGAATACATGGCACTTACACAAAATTACTGGCAATCGGTACATCGACCCTTTCACAAGCTACCATTTAAGATATTTACCGATGTGGAAGAGGCTAAAAAGTGGTTATCATCTTATTTAACTTGAGGCGTGGTTTATCCAAACCTCAGGTGATTCACCTGAAACTTGATTGATCTTTTACCTGCACCTCAAAATCTGTTGTAATCATTGCTCTTTTCCGCCAGCCAATAAAAAAAACAGGTGTGGTTAATGAGTTTCTTTAAAATACTGAAAAACGCAATAATACTCTTTGTTGCAGTGATCATTGTCGCTGGTATCTACTATTCGAATAACCTGTTCAGGTTGTACACCGCAATCACCTTGTACGATGAAGATAAGATAGTTGAGAATTTTCTGTCGTTACCTGATTCCTTTAATGCCAATCGTATCGAACCCAGTTCCACGCCTTTCTCATTTCCAGAAGAGAGCGGTGAGCTGCCAGCTACATTTACCGTTAACGGCGAATCTTTCGACACTGAAAGCTTCCTTACTGACAGCGGTACCACTGGACTGTTGGTGATAAAAGATGGTGTCATCCGGTACGAAAACTACTATCGGGGGCATGCACCCGAACGTCTGCATATATCCTGGTCAATGGGAAAATCTTTTGTTTCAGCTTTATTCGGTATCGCAATAGACGAAGGCTATATTAAAAGTATTGAAGAGAAGGTCACCGATTATGTGCCTGAACTGGTTGGGAGTGGTTACGATGAGGTCAGGATAAAAGATGTGTTGCAAATGTCGTCCGGCGTCAAGTTCAACGAGGATTATGGCGATTTTCATTCGGATATTAATCGGTTCTCGCGTGCTGTGGCTTTTGGTTCTTCACTGGATGAATTTGCGGCTTCGCTTGAGCGCGAAAAACAACCTGGAACATACAATCATTACGTCAGTATTGATACACAGGTCCTTGGTATGGTGTTGACCCGGGCGCTAGATGTGAGTTTGACTGAGTATCTGAGGGTTAAATTGTGGGAGCCCATGGGAATGGAATTCCCAGTTTATTGGTTGAAAGATGATTTTGATATGGAATTGGCTTTGGGTGGACTTAATGTTGCACTGCGTGATTATGCAAAATTTGGTTGGCTGTATCTGAATAAGGGCAACTGGCAAGGAAAACAGCTTGTGCCAGCGCAATGGATCGCAGATTCTGTCACACCGGATGCTCCACACTTAATGCCGGGAGAAAATAATCCGGCTTCCAGTTCAAGCAATGGATACGGCTATCAATGGTGGATCCCGCTGGGTGCTGATGATGAGTACATTGCGCAAGGTATTTACCACCAATATATTTATATTGACCCGGATCAAAATCTGGTTGTTGTTAAAAATTCTGCCAATCACAGATACAACGAGCGTCAACACAACTGGTCAGCAAAACACTATGCTATGTTCAGAGCTGTCTCGGATTTCTATCGGTAATTTATTGCTGTGGGATTTAATAGCAGTGTTAAGTTAGGCTAATCAGGTGAAAAATGAAGAATATTAAGGTCGGATGTGAGTGCGGAGCAGTGCAGGGCAAAATTGCGGAAAGTGATAAACCCAAAGGACGCAGGCTGGCTTGTTATTGCCAGGATTGCCAAACCTTCGCACATTATTTAGGCAAAGGGGAGAGCATCCTGGATCCTGAAGGTGGAACTGATATTTACCAGGTTGCGCCATCCCAACTAACGATTCAGCAAGGCACGGAAAAATTGCGGTGTGTCAGATTGAGCCCTAAAGGCTTGTTTCGCTGGTATGCAGAATGCTGCAATACACCCATTGGGAATACTGTTTCAGCTTCCATTCCTTTCGTTGGAATTGTTCACAACTTCTTCCAGACACCACCGTCTCTTGATCAGACACTTGGGCCTGTAAGTATGTCTATTCAGACAAAAACAGCGAAAAACAAAGTCTCGGGTGAAAACGTATATGAAACTATGCCGCCAACGTTGATGATCAAAACAATCGGAAAGCTTATTTATCGTTCGGTGACTGGTCAGGGTAAACCCAATCCATTTTTTAATGACAAAAGTGACCCTATTGCCGCGCCCATGATCCTGACCAAAGAACAGCGTCACAAGTTTTCGAATCAATAGGAGAAGACAATTTGAGATTCATTCAATTTTTTACAACAGTCATTTTTGCTTTATCTCTCAGTGTAAATTCTTTTGCAGAACAGCTCTCTCCGGAGCAGGTACTCAAGAAATTGGATATTCAGCTCGAAGCTAAGGGGGCGCCAACGGCCAATTTTGTTTATGCCGTCAGGACAGGCAATTTGGTGTTTACTGCAGGGCATATCCCAAAAGGAAAAGACGGTAAATTTATTACAGGTAAACTCGGAAAAGATCTGACGGTAGAACAAGGCCAGGCAGCCGCACGCTATTCAGGAATTTCTTTGTTATCTACTTTAAAGCAGGAGCTGGGCGACCTTTCTCGCGTCAAACGTATTGTTAAAGTTACTGGAATGGTAAATGCGACACCAGATTTCACCAAGCATTCTCAGGTAATAGACGGCTTTTCTGACTTGATGGTGGAAGTCTTCGGAGAAAAAGGTAAACATGCCCGTTCAGCTGTTGGTATGGGGTCGTTACCCATTAATGCCGCAGTGGAAATAGAAATGATTGTTGAGATTGAATAAAGGTTAAATGGCGTCGACGAAACAGTGATGCAACAACTGACGATAATACTAGCTAGCCTGGGTGTCGCCCAGGCTATATTGTTAATCGCTTACCTACTTGGTGCGAGATCGGGCTCAAGGCAAGCCAATCTGCTACTGGCAATGGTGTTGCTTGGGTTGAGTATTCGCATTGGAAAGTCGATATTTAATCACTATCTTGAAATTCCTCCCTGGCAAAGAAACATAGGGTTATCTGGGCTATTAATGGTTGGACCCTGTTTCTGGCTGTACGGAAAATCTTTGTTGCAAGAAGGTTTCAGGCTACAAAAACAACATGGACTGCATTTGTTTCCGATGTTTGTATATGTGGCTTTCAGCTGGTTAATTCCCAACAATTTCGATTTTGCCGCAAAACTGAGTTACGTTTTTATCCTGACTCATTTGCTGACCTATTTATTGATAAGTGAAAAGTTGCGCAGGTCATTTGATGGCATAGATTTGCATAAAAGCGCATCCACCTGGTTGCTTAAGCTGGGATTGGGTCTTTTCGTCATTCTTATTTACTACACCTTAGTGTTTTTGCGCGTCATTCCTTATTACATTGGCGGCGCCATCACGTATTCGGTCCTGTTGTACGGATTGACCTACCTGATGTTAAAAAATCCCGTAATGTCGACGAAAAAGTATCAGAAAACCGGTTTAGGCGTCACTGAAAGCCAACAATTGTTCAGCATTGTTCAGGAATATTTTGACCGGGAGCAGCCTTTTCTTAATCGGAACCTCAATCTTGAAGATGTGGCCCGCCACCTCAAACGGTCCACGAGAGAGATTTCTCAGACCATTAATCAGAATGAAAATAGTAACTTTTCTGAGTTCGTCAATTCCTACCGAATAGAACATGCGAAAAATCTTCTTAAAGACAGTCAGTCAAATAAAACCAAAATTGCTGTTATTGCACTGGAAAGTGGATTTGGCAATGTGACCAGTTTTAATACCTGTTTTAAAAGCAAGATGAATCTCACCCCTTCCCAGTTCAGAAATTCCTGCGACGCATCATAATTCGGTTTGCTTAGCTGATAAATCGTTAAAAAGATCACGATCCTTGCATCAGTTTTGGTATTTTTCCGTGGAAAGTTTTTGCAACCTAGCAGCATTAGAAATCTAGATGTCAGGGTCTTTATGAAAATCGTTTCAGGTATTTTTGTTTTACTGTTTAGTTTGTCTATCTGTGAGCATGTCAGCGCTTATGAGTTGGAACGTGTTGAAGTCGCTGACCGTTTATTACGTCCATGGGATATGGCTTTTTTATCTGAAAATCAGGTCTTGGTGACTGAGAAGGAAGGTGGACTACAAAAAGTCAGCTTACTTAACGGTAGTCGTATCGATGTAACTGGCTTACCCCTCGATTTGGATAACCGAAACAAGCGGGGCATTGGCGATAACAGCGGTTTGTTCGCAGTAAAGCTAGATCCAGAGTTCAAAAAGAATGGGCTGATATATTTGTCCTACGCAGCTAAAAATCCTGCTGGAAAAGGCAGTACTACCAAAGTTATCAGAGCCAGATTGGAACAAGATAACTTAGTCGATCACAAGACTTTGTTGGTGGCAGAGCCTTATTCAGAGGATCGCTTTCATTATGGTGGTGGTTTGGTATTTGGTGCCGACAGTAAATTGTATGTCACTGTTGGTGAAAGACTTTTTACTGAACAAGATCAACCAGAAATGCCCATCGCACAAAATTATATGGACAAGAGGGGTAAGATTTACAGACTCAATTCCGATGGTAGTATTCCAAAAGACAATCCAGTCTTTCCTGGTCAGGCTGTATCCGGAATGTTTGCTTTGGGGATCCGCGCTGCACAAGGATTGACACTGCACCCAAAAAGCGGAGAAATCTGGTTTTCCGAGCACGGTACCCGTCAAGGAGACGAGCTCAATGTGCTTAGTGCGGGTTCAAATTACGGCTGGCCGGTTATAACGACAGGAAAGTACCGATACCTGGAGTATGCTCCACCTGCACTGGCGGAGCGTCAATTCCATACACCAGACTGGTTCTGGGAACATACGGTGGCGCCCACAGGACTAGCCTTTTATTACGGCAGTGAGTTTCCGAAATGGCAAGGTGATTTATTCGTGGCTGGTTTATCCAGAGGGAGTTTGTGGCGAATCACCACGCAGGGAGAAAAGGTTCAAAAGGCACAGGAGCTTTTTACCGAGCAACGTATTCGCCTGCGCAATGTCAAAATGTCCCCGGCAGGGAAAATCTACCTGCTCACTGATGAAGCGAATGGACGAATACTTCGTATCGACAAGAGATAGTGACGTGCAGGGTTAAAAAACCTAGGCTTTTCCCTGGCGCATATTCATAAAGGCCCAGCCCCCAAATGCACCGGCAAGACATTGGCAAATCAGCCCGAATGTTGAACGCGCGCCTGCAATCAAAGTAATATCAAGAATTGGGTGCATGGCGATATGGGCCATCAAAATTGCCACAAAACCGGCAATAGGATAAAGCCAGTAACCCAGATGTTTGAGGTACTTGCGGATAAGTGAGGTGATCACAAATCCCAGTAACAAACTTACTGTGATAACGATGCCATAGGTAGGCATAAGCCCGATGAAATCATCAAGAGTGCTGGAAAGTCGGGTCGCAAAATCTATCTCCACACCCAGTGCCCCAAGTTCATGTAACACAAATTGACTGTGGGCCAGGCTGGCCAGAACAAATGTCGCCATAGAGGCAATTAAAAAATGGCTGACAAGTTTGATAGCTGAATTCATGGTGGTTATTTCGATGTTTTTATCTAAAGGTGTATCTATGCCGAGATAATGGCATGATTAGCGATGAAACCCAAAACATTCATTGTTTGAGAAAAGTTGATGAATTCGTCGTTTGTTAAATTTGCTTTCACCCTATCACTGATTATGTATAGCCTATTGAGCCCTGCCCAAGATGCAAAACCCCCGATGGATTATAAGGTTCAGGAAGTTGCCACTGGCCTTGAGTTTCCATGGTCCCTGGTGTTTTTGAATCAAGATCGGATATTAGTTGCTGAACGCAGTGGAAATTTGCGCCTGATAACCTTGGGCGAAACTTCGGCACCTTTAACAGGGTTACCTGATGATGTTTTCGTCCGAGGTCAGGGGGGATTGCAAGATCTCTTACTCCATCCTGATTATTCAAAAAATGGATGGATTTATCTGAGTTATGCAGGGGGCAATGAAGAGGGCAATCGGCTCAAAATTGTTCGTTTTAGACTAACTGAAAATACTCTTTCAGACGTCCAGGAAATCTACCAGGTCTCTCCTGCTAAATCCACGCCTGTGCATTATGGTGCGCGAATGGCATTCATGTCTGACGGCACTCTCCTGATCACAAGTGGGGATGGCTTTGATTACCGTGAAAGTGCGCAAAAGATGGATTCTGAGTTGGGAAAAATACTGCGGATTAAGGACGATGGCAGTTTACCAGCCAACAATCCTTATATTGGTGAAACTGAAAAGAATATCGCCAAATCTATATTCAGCTCAGGTCATCGAAATCCACAAGGACTAATCTATGATCCGGTCAGAGAGCTCATCTATTCCCACGAGCATGGTCCTGAAGGTGGTGATGAAATTAACGTCATTTATCCAGGCAACAATTATGGTTGGCCAGTGATCACTAATGGGCGAGATTATTCCGGAGCCAGCATCACGCCATTTAAAAAGTATCCTGGCATGCAACAGCCTTTTGTAGATTGGACTCCATCCATCGCACCCTCTGGGATGGCGGTTTATTACGGCAAGATGTTTCCTGAAATGGAAGGGGATTTGCTGGTCAGTACGTTGAAAAGTCGTGAAATTGTAAGGGTTCAGATGAAAGGTCTGGAAGTGGTTGCCCAGCATTCATTGTTTAACAAAATGGATTTCAGATTCCGCGATGTACGGGTACATCCTGATGGCTCGATATATTTGCTAACAGACAGTGAAAATGGCGCAATACTAAGGATCAGTCGATAAATATCAATGTTTTAAATGGAAGCAGAAAATCCATTTTTGAAATGAATGTCGGTTATAACCAAACAAAAGCCGGGATAAATTTATCTTTTTGTCGTTTCCCTTTATACTTGTCCGGTTTCATTTCTATACTCCTAGACATCCCGTTATTTCGGAGTTTCAAATTGAGAGGACCAAACTGTGTTAGAAGCTTATCGTAAACACGTAGAAGAACGTGCCGCTGAAGGAATCCCACCCAAGCCACTTAGCGCCGAACAAGTGGCCGAATTGGTGGAATTACTGAAAAATCCACCAGCTGGTGAAGGTGAATTCCTACTTGAGCTGTTGTCTGAACGTGTACCTCCAGGCGTAGACGAAGCGGCGTATGTAAAAGCCGGTTTCCTGAGTGCAATTGTAGAAGGTGAAGCATCTTGTTCACTGATCTCTAAAGACGCCGCAATTCAGTTGCTGGGCAACATGCATGGCGGTTATAACATTGTGACCTTAGTTGCGGCACTGGACAAAGAAGAGTTAGCCGAATTAGCAGCAGAAGAACTTAAGCACACATTGCTTATGTTTGACGCGTTCCACGATGTAGAAGAAAAAGCAAACGCAGGTAACAAGTATGCAAAAGACGTACTTGAATCATGGGCCGATGCGGAGTGGTTTACAGCACGTCCTGACATGCCGGAAAAAATCACTTGTACAGTATTTAAAGTAACAGGTGAAACCAATACAGATGATTTGTCCCCTGCACCAGATGCATGGTCGCGTCCTGATATTCCTCTGCATGCCCGAGCTGCATACAAAATGACACGTGATGGCCTAACGCCGGAAAAACATGGTGAAGTAGGTCCGTTGGCGCAAATTGATGAGATAAAAGCCAAAGGTCATCAGGTTGCATTTGTTGGTGACGTTGTCGGAACAGGCTCCTCACGTAAGTCTGCAACCAACTCGGTTTTATGGTTCTTTGGAGAAGACTTACCAGGCGTACCTAACAAACGTGGTGGTGGTATTTGTATCGGTAGTAAAGTCGCGCCGATTTTCTTCAACACCATGGAAGATGCCGGTGCACTGGTATTCGAGGCAGATGTTGAAAAAATGAATATGGGCGATGTGATTGATATCTTCCCATTGGAAGGCAAAATCACAAATGCTGAGACGGGTGAAACTGTCGCCGAGTATGCCTATAAGTCTGATGTGTTGTTAGACGAAGTGCGTGCTGGTGGCCGTATCAACTTGATTATAGGTCGTGGCTTGACTGATAAGGCACGTGAGTCTTTAGGTCTGGGAGCGTCTGATTTATTCCGCAAACCTGATCAACCTGTTGACACAGGTAAAGGTTATACTCTTGCCCAGAAAATGGTTGGTAAAGCCTGTGGTGTCGACGGTATTCGTCCAGGCACATACTGCGAACCTAAAATGACCACTGTGGGCTCTCAGGACACAACAGGTCCTATGACCCGTGATGAACTTAAAGATCTTGCATGTTTAGGTTTCTCTGCAGATTTAACTATGCAGTCATTCTGTCACACTGCAGCCTATCCAAAACCAGTAGATATCGAAACACAGCATACATTGCCTGATTTCATCATGAATCGTGGAGGCGTGTCGCTGCGGGCTGGAGACGGTATTATTCACTCTTGGTTAAACCGTATGTTGTTGCCTGATACTGTAGGCACAGGTGGTGACTCACATACACGCTTCCCGCTAGGTATTTCATTCCCGGCAGGCTCTGGTCTGGTGGCATTTGCTGCTGCCACTGGTGTGATGCCATTGGATATGCCTGAGTCAGTTCTTGTGCGCTTCAAAGGCGAAATGCAACCCGGAATTACCTTGCGTGACCTGGTTCATGCTATTCCATTGTATGGGATCAAAAATGGCCTGCTGACTGTTGCGAAGAAAGGCAAAATCAATGCTTTCTCAGGGCGAGTTCTCGAAATCGAAGGCCTTTCTGACCTGACTGTAGAGCAGGCGTTCGAATTGTCAGACGCATCAGCAGAGCGCTCTGCTGCTGGCTGTACGATCAAGTTGTCAGAAGAGTCAATTGCTGAATACCTGAATTCAAACATCACTATGTTACGCTGGATGATTAACGAAGGTTATGGCGATCCTCGTACCCTTGAACGCCGTGCGCGTAAGATGGAAGAATGGTTGGCTAACCCTGAGTTAATGGAAGCTGATGCAGATGCTGAGTACGCTGAAATCATTGAAATTGATTTAGCTGACATTAAGGAGCCCATCGTTTGTTGTCCAAATGACCCGGATGATGCGAAATTCTTATCCGAAGTTGCTGGTGACAAAGTTGACGAAGTTTTCATCGGTTCTTGTATGACAAACATCGGTCACTTCCGTGCTGCAGGTAAATTGTTAGAGCAATATAATCAGGTATTGCCGACACGCCTGTGGATGTCGCCACCGACTAAAATGGACAAAGCCCAGCTCATGGAAGAAGGTTACTACAACATTTATGGTAGAGCCGGTGTTCGTACTGAGATGCCAGGGTGTTCACTATGCATGGGTAACCAGGCTCGCGTATTAGCAGGTGCTACTGTGTTGTCCACATCTACACGTAACTTCCCTAACCGCCTAGGTGACGGTGCCAACGTTTACCTGACCTCAGCTGAACTGGCTGCTGTTGGTGCAATAGTGGGCAGATTACCCACAGTGGAAGAATACATGGAATATGCGAACAAAATTGATTCCATGTCAGGTGACGTATTCCGCTACCTGAACTTCGACCGTATGGATGAGTTCAAAAAGGCTGAAGAAGAAGCAAAAGCGAATATAATTCCTGCGCTTAACATTGCCTAAACTTTTTATCTGAAAAACAAAGCCTCGACTAAGTCGGGGCTTTTTGTTTTTTAATGTCATAAAAACTTTATAGCGACGCCAAGGTATGACAGTATTCCTGTGATTTTAGTGGCTTTCGGTATATATGATTTGATGCGTATTAGTTTTTCCGGACTTTTGATTGTTGCTTTACTTGGCAGTGCCAGAACACAGGCATGTGAGCTTACATTCGCTGTTTCAAATGAGTTCCCTCCCCACCACATGCAGGAAGATAGTGGCGCTTGGCGCGGCGTCACTGTAGGTTTGTTTCAGTGGATGGCTAACGGTGCGGGCTGTGCTGTGTCTGTGGTTAATGTACCTTGGGACAGAACTATCAACTACCTGGAACAGGGGAAAGTCGATGCCGTTTCCTTGTTTACAAAAAGTGACGAAAGACGGAAGTTCACCCATTTCATTGGACCTCATTATCAGGAAAGTATTGTTGTAATAGTTGCGAAGTCTCATGCTGACTCAGTCAATTCCCACAAAGAACTAGTCAAATTTGACGGTCTTATCGGTAAAACGCCGGGCACAGATTATGGCAAATCTTTGCAAACCTTATTGGGTAAAGAGCAATTAGAAGAAAATCTGGTGGATATCGTGTCCAATGATATTCGCATCAAAATGTTTAAGGCGGGACGTGTTGATGCGATCCTGGAGGAAGCCTCAGTGGCTGAGCACTTATTTAAATCCAAACGTCTGGATCCGGAAAAGCATAGGGTAAAATTAGAGTTTGCGGTTAACCCGGTTTATTTTGGCTTTAGTCGCAATTCCGTCGATGAAAAAACTCTTGAATCGTTAAAAAAGTCCTGGGCCACAATGATAGAAAGGGATGCGATACATAATGTTTATCAGCAATATGGGTTGAGTTATACGCCTATCGCAGCTAATGCGCAGTAATAAATCGACACCTGATTCACGCAGTACTAATTGCGTACAATCGCGGTAAAAATTAGTAAGGAAAAATAATAATAATGTTGGATTCTCAATTTTCACTTATTCCCGCAGATCAACCTTTTGCAGTCGCCGGTGCGTTGTTTGCCATTGCGCTGTTTGGCTTTTGGGCTGAAAAAAAGCCTTGGGGAAAAATGGTAACCGGAGCAGTTTGGGCAATACTTGGGGCTATCCTGGCGTCAAACCTTGGCATCATTCCGAAAGATGCTCCAGCCTATAGCTTCGTTTTTAAATATCTGGTTCCCGCACTGATCCCTCTGTTTTTGATGCATGCGGATGTCAGGCGCATAATTGGTGAAAGCGGCAGAGTGGGATTGGCCTTTATTCTTGCTTGCATTGGAACAGCACTCGGGGCTGTTGTCGCATCTAGTTTGTTGGATCTAGGTGCAAGAGAAGCTGACCTTGCAGGTATTTTTACTGCCACCTACACCGGGGGCTCAGTCAATTATGCGGCAGTGATACAGTCCACCGGATTTGATGATGCTAACATTATTTCTGCGGCCACCGCTGTGGATAATTTAATGAGCGCTATTTTTCTAGCCGCAATTGCCATTATGCCAGCGTCAATGTGGCTTATGGGTAAGTATGCCCAACGATCTCACGCAGAAGAAGGCGAAACAGAAACCCAAAATCAAGAGAAAGGGGTGAGTGGGTTCAGTCTCGCTGCTTCAATAACTTTCGCCCTAGCCGTGGTTGCCTTGGCTGACGGACTCGTAGCAGTGTTAAATCAGGCTAGCGATTTTAATTTTGGTAGTCTCCGTTATGTATTCATCACAATTTTTGCTGTAATTCCGGCCACATTCTTCCCTAAACAAATGCAAAAAATGCATGGTGGTCAAAGTCTCGGATTAGTGTTGGCGTTTGTGTTCTTTGCAGCAATCGCTGCAGGTGCTGATGTGGCAAAATTACTAGGCTCTGCTCCAATCTTATTGGCCTTTGTTGTGATACTTTTACTTATTCATGGTGTCGTGGTGTTTGTGGGTGGAGCACTGATAAGTCGTCTTGCAATTCGTATTACAGGTAATCCGGAAGCGGGCATGGCATTGTCGCTACCTGAGTTAATTATCGCTTCCAATGCTGCGATTTTGGGAGCAACAACAGCACCAGCATTGGCAATGGCAAGAGGCTGGCCAGCACTTGTCACACCCGGTGTATTGGTGGGTGTTGCTGGTTATATTGTTGGCACGCCGCTAGGGTTGGCCATTGCAACTTTACTTGGCTAAACCTTAGTTGTAAGGAACTAATGAGTCACTCGCTGACTCATACACATTTTGGAACTTGGATTGAAAAGTGTGAAAAACAAAAATTTGGCATTTGGGCTGATAGTACTGGTGGTGTCGTCGGGGTGTTCAACACTCAACACCAAGCACCTGGTAGGCGGATTGGTGGCAGGTGCTGCGAATACGCAGGTTGGCTATGACAAGCACCAGTGTGTAACGGTGAAAAGCCGCTGCGTCGAGGGACACTATGAAGAATGGCGCACTAGTGACGGTGTACCAGGCTGTTCCTGTAAAAATTATGATTAGAATACTATTTTTTCTGGCTGTTCTGGTTGGTAGTGCAAATGCTCAAAACCAACTTGAGTTCGGCAATATTGAAATCTCTGTCAATCAGATTGCGTTGAATGTGGAATATGCGAATACTCCCCAACTGCGAAATCGAGGACTGATGTTCAGAAAGTCTTTATGCGACGACTGCGGTATGTTATTCCGATTCTCTAGTCCGAAACCGGCGAGTATGTGGATGAAAAACACCTACGTTCCTCTTGATGTTGCCTTTGTAAAAGCAAGCGGTGAAATCAGTGACATTAAGCAGATGGAACCCCATGATCTCACCCCAGTAGGGGCCTCACAAAATGTATTGTTCGCACTTGAAATGAATCAGGGATGGTTTGCAGACAAGGGGATCAAAGTCGGGGACAGGCTGGAAATTCCCTCCAAACAATAGGACAGGGTTTAAATATGATTATAGTGACTGGTGAGGTGTTAGTTAGGGAAGAACATCTAAGCGAAGCTTTGCTTCTTTGCAAACAGCATGTTGAGCGTTCACTTGCTGAACCAGGTTGTTTGTCCCATGCTTTTTATGCCGCACCGGACGATCCGTTAAAACTCTTCTTTTTTGAAGAATGGTCAGATAATGATGCGATTCAGGCGCATTTTAAGGTACCTGATTCTCAAAAATTTGTTGCTTCACTTGCCAAGCTAAGTGCAACTCCACCTCGGCTTTCTATGTATTCTGCTGATAAAATCGTCCGTTAAGGTGCGCTCGAATATTTAACTGATTTTTCTGAAAAAGCATTCGTTTCTGATGAGATAAACAGAATAGGGTGGGCGAGAGAAATTTTGTGCATAAATTATTCATAAAAAGCAGGTTGAAAGTACCATAAGCCTCTGTCAATCAACATGAAAACTGGTACCTTACTCTTCTATTTTTTCTAATCCGGAATATCAGGTGAATTCGTTCGATCTCAATATCGCAAAATTTGGTGGCACCAGCGTCGCAGATTTTGCAGCCATGAATCTTTGTGCAGATATCATTGCTAAAAACCGCAATACAAGAGTGGTGGTTGTCAGCGCTTCTGCTGGCGTAACTAACTATTTAGTTGAACTAGCTCACAAAGCACTGACTCAAGAACAGATTAATGAGACTTTGGAGCGGATTAGAGAGATTGAATACAGGATACTAAATGATTTAAAAGCTCCAGCTTCCCTGGCTGATAAGCTTAATGGTTTGCTAAACGAATTGGGTGATCTGGCACATCATGAAGAGGTGCTTCATCAACCTGCCTTAAAAGATGCATTGTTGTCGATGGGCGAACGTATGTCGTCTTTATTGTTTGCAGAAGTGCTTAATCAACGCGGTGTAGCTGCGCAGAATTTTGATATTCGCAATGTGTTGCGTACCGACAGTGAATTTGGCGAAGCGGCTCCAATTCTTGACAAAATAGCTCTCAATGCCAAAGAACTAATACAGCCTGTGATTGGTGATCGTGTGATAGTGACCCAAGGTTTCGTTGGTGCAGATGAGCAAGGTAGGACAACAACCTTGGGCCGTGGTGGTTCAGATTTTAGTGCAGCTTTGCTTGCTGAAGCACTGGATGCAACAAGTTGTGAGATATGGACCGACGTGGTGGGTGTGTACACCACAGACCCGCGTATTACCAGTGCGGCGAGGCCCTTGCCGGAATTAAGTTTTGAAGAAGCTGCGGAAATGGCTAATTTCGGGGCTAAGGTTTTGCACCCGGCGACTATGGAGCCTGCACTCAGAAAAGATATCAAAGTTTTTGTTGGTTCCAGCAAAGAACCCGAAAAAGGCGGGACATGGATTGTAAAGGATTGCCAGAATGAACCCCCCTACCGGGCAATTACACGTCGAAAGCAACAAGTCATGGTGACAGTTAAAACGCCTAAAATGATGCACGCTCAAGGCTTTCTGCAGCGTGTATTTACAATAATTGCTGAACACAAGATCAGTGTTGATCTGGTGACAACCTCTGAAATCGCAGTATCTTTTACCCTGGACAATCCAAGTAACTCTGTGGCCGAACGGTTGAACCGTGAAACCCTTGAAGAGTTGAGTGAACTGTGTGAAGTGATTGTAGAAGAAGGCTATGATTTGGTTACTGTTGTGGGGAATAACATGCACAGCGCGGCAGGTATATCTGCAAAGATTTTCTCAGCGATGGGGGAATATAATCTGAGAATGATATGTTACGGTGCGAACCCTCACAATATGTCGTTTCTGGTTAGTCAGAAGGACAGCACCGACATTGTGACTGGGTTACACAAAAAGTTATTTGAGTAGCGCTAGTTGCCTGGCATTTTGTGCATGAAATTTTAATGATTTGTCTAGCTCACCTGAGTGTTTAAATTTTCTCAGGTGGGTATTGATAAGCTTTCTCTGAGCCGTCAATTCTGGCCGAAAAAACAATGCTAGCTGGACAATATTGGTTGGCCCAGCTGACTGATAAAAGCTAACCCCATCAAAATCTTTATGAGCAAAGATGGTCTGAGCATTGAATTCGTTCATGATCGCCACATCACAACGACCTTTTACCAGCATTTCCATCATGGTGCGTTGGCTGGTTGAGTCGACTCGTAGAATGAGCTCTCGTTCAAACAGTTCGTCCAGTGCAGGATACGTATAGCCTCGTCTGGCACAAATATGTTTGCCAGTTAAGTCGGATATTTTGAAATCTGCTGCGAATGGGTGAACGCTATAAAGAAAGCTCTTATGCAGTAACAAGTTGTCAGACTGGATCAGCTTTTCGGGGGTGGCAAGCCAATCACTGCTAGAGAGAAATACGTCGGCTTTACCGGCATACAAAAACATCTCACTTCGTATTCGGTTGGAATCTATATATTTCACTTCCAACTCTCCCATTGAAACTGCTTGGGATAGTAAATCAGGGATCACGCCCAGGTAGGCATTTGTGCGGACGTCAAAATACAAAAAAGGTGGCGACCCCGGAGAGTTTACTGCAAATCCCAAATTAAGGGGTTTTGCATGACTAAGCGGAACTAACGGAATTATTAAGAACCAACAAAAGATTGAAATTCGTAATCCAAATCCTTTTGCCAATGTCATCGTTTTTCCCACCCCTTAGATAAGGTTAAGCATTAGTACCCACTCCATTTAATATAGCAGTTCAGGCATTTTGCGAAGGCTTGTCGTGGAGGCAGAAACAAAAAAGCCGCTTGAGTAAGCGGCTTATTGTTTTCAGTTTATTATCAGACTTTAAATTGTTGAATAGATGCCTGTAGTTCTTCAGCAAGTTTCGCAACTTCTCCACTAGAGTCTGAAGTTTGTTGCGCACCAATTGCGGTTTCCTCAGCGATCCCGACAATGTTTTCCAGCTTCTCACTAATTTCCTGTGAAACCACATTTTGCTCACGGGCAGATTGTTCAATCTGACTACTGACATCATGTGCTTTGTGAACCGCTTCTGTGATCAAATCCAGGGCCTGCGTGGCTTTTTCAGTTTGTTCAACACAAACTGTTGTTTGATCTTTACCTTGATTCATAACAGTCACTGCTTTTTCAGCACCAGCCTGCAGAACTTCAATCATGGCATTGATTTCCTGCGTGGACTCTTGGGTTCGGCTAGCCAATGTTCTTACTTCATCGGCGACTACCGCAAAACCACGTCCTTGTTCACCGGCTCTTGCTGCTTCAATAGCTGCGTTTAACGCAAGCAAGTTAGTTTGATCTGCTACGCCGCGGATAACATCGAGAATCCCACCAATGCTCGCGCTGTCTTGATGAAGTTTGTTGATAACCTGTGCGGCCTGGTCAACATCCTGGGCCAGAACTTCAATTGTGCGTTTATTTTCGAGTGAGATGATTTTCACTTTCTCAGCTTCTTCATCGGCATGACTAATCTGACGCAAAGTATCTTCCGCACTTTGCGTTACCATTTGAGAAGTGCTGTGCATTTCTGTCGTTGCGGCTGCTACCTGACCAACCTGAGATTTCTGATCCTGAATCGATTCGGTAGTTTGTGATGTCACCATTGAGGTTTCTTCTGACGCCGCAGCCAATTGTGCCGCTCGGGATGTAATCCCGCTGATGAGGCCTTTTAAGCTGTCTATCAGATTGTTCACACTGCCAGCCAACTCGCCAAATTCATCGTTTGATGAGTCATCCAGTTTTTTGGTGAAATCGCCATCAGAAATAACGTGCAGTACGTCGTTGACCTTGGCAAGTGGCACTGTAATTGCGCGTACACTAATGACCGCAATACCAGCGGCTGCAACCAACGAAATCAAGCCAAGTATAAGAACGACAGAATTTCCTCTGGTCACAGATGAAGCTACTTCTTCTTCAACGTCTTTCGTTTTCTGATCGGCTAGGTTCAGGAGTTTATTCAGCTCCGCTGAAGCTTCAGCAATATTCTGTTCCGAAGCAGACAGGGCTTGTTCAGCAGCGATCTGACGGTTAAGACGATCAACCTGAGTCGCCAGCAGACCCGAAGATGAATTCACTGAACTGGTAACTGAGTTGACCAGGTCAGAAATCTCATCCAGCGTGCCACTGGAGTCTCTGTCTCCTGCTATTTGTTGCATCTCGGCTAACTGCGCAGCAATTTGAGTTACAACTAATTCGACTTCGTTGCCTATGGTTTGGGCGCGTGTGAGGTTTTGTGTTTTGATATAGTCAGCACTCACTGTCAACAGCGACAATAAGCTGGTTTCCAGATTGCCGCCAATATCAGCCGCCTGACGCAATCTGTTATTAGATTGAACGGAATCCAAATCTGAGAAATCCAGGATCAAGGTTGAAGCGTCATCCGAGTTATCTTCAACATCTGAGACAATATCATCCAACGCACCACCTAGTTGCAGGTCCGTCTTTCTGTTTTCAAACATGTTACTGACATTGTCGTTGTATTGAGAAAATAAACCTTCAACACTACTTAATGTGCCGCTTAATCCAGCTTCTTTGCTCACAACTGTTTTAAGCACGCCCAATTCTTTCTCAAAATTGGCTTTGCTCGATTCAAATTCCTGTAGTTTTGTTTGTAGTTCTGACTCGTCTTTTTCGTAAAACGCTTCAAAGGTCAAACGCCCCATCTCGAGGAACGAAACTTTTAGATTGTTGCTTCCTTTCAGGGTGGGTATGGCTAGCTGATTACTTTCTTCGGTGGCCGAATCGATGCTTCCAAGACTCGACATTGACGATATTATGATAACAATCATAAGTATCGAGATTATGGCAAAACCACCACGGACGCGATTAGCGACAGTTAGATTCATGTAAACTCCCCTGATACTGCTTTGTTGTTTTGGTGCGCCAGTGCAAATATTTATGCAATTAAGTCATTGTGACAAATTTGAAACAGCAATTCATTAAAAAGTATAACAAATCATCAAGTTATCAAGGCGGCTTGGCCAAAATACCAGTCGGTACGCAAAATACCTTGTTAATTTAGCTTATCGGCTAAAGAATTTAATTCTTTATATTACTTATGCTTAGGGTTTTATTTTTGTCCAGATTAAGCATCGTCAATTGATTTCCCCAAACATACCCTGTATCTAAGCCTACAAATTGCTTTGAACTTGTATGACCCATCAATGCTGCCCAATGCCCGAAAATGATCAGATGTTGATCTTTTAGTTTGCTGTTAGGTAAATTGAACCAGGGAAAAATATTCTCCGGTGAGGCATCGGGAGCCGTTTTGGTAGAAAACTCCAATTCTCGTTGGTCAGTAAGAAAACGCATGCGGGTAAATGCATTGATGATAAAACGCCAACGAGGCATGCCTTTTAATTCCTTGCACCATTTAACCGGGTCATTACCGTACATGTCTTTTAACAGCATCTGCCAATTGTCACCGGTCAATTGGTTGTGGATCTCGGCACTTAAATCTAGTGCTTTTTTTACTGACCAATTCGGATATAAACCAGCATGAGTAATTAGTACATTTTTCCTCGGCTTCAGGGCCAAAGGCTTGTTGCGCAACCAATGAACATATCTTTCAACATGCTTGTGGTTTAACAAGGGTGCAAGATAGTCAGAGCGTTTTGCATCCTTAAAGCCGGAGTAGATGGCTAAAAAATGTAAATCATGATTCCCCAGAACTGTATCGAAGCTGCCACCTAGTCCATATAGGTATTTCAATGTTTCCAGGGATTCTGGTCCGCGAGCAACCAGATCACCAACTGCCCATAGCTTGTCGTTTGCAGAATCAAATTCGGCCTTGTCTAACAGGCGCCTCAGACCAGAGTAACAACCCTGAATGTCGCCAACTACAAAATCAGTCAATGTTGATGTTCACTTGTTAGACTCGCTACGATTAATTAACTAAGTTTGGTACAGATAAACTGAAGACATTAATTCTCGCTTTGAATGTCTTGCCTGCCTCATCTTCCATTTCGTAGTAACCTTCCATCGTACCCACTGGTGTGTCAAGGATTGCACCACTGGTATATTGAAAGCTTTTACCCGCCTCGATAAGGGGTTGCTCACCAACAACTCCTGGCCCTCTCACTTCATTTTTTTTACCGTTGCCGTCCGTTATTAGCCAATATCGATTCAGCAACCTTACTTGTTGCTTGTCCTGATTAATAATGGTTACTTTGTATGCAAATGCGAATTTTTGTTCCTCATCAGGGATCCTCCCTTCAAGGTACTGAGTTTCCACTTCAATTTTGATTGTAGGGGACAAGGTTGATTAATCCTTATTGAGTGTACTTAACAGATTAGCCAATGCTGCAAAATTGTCTAAGGAAAGATTTTCGGCGCGCAGATCAGGATTGATATCAAGCCCGAGAATTTGCTCTTCGGTTAATAACTCTTTGAGACTGTTGCGTATTGTTTTCCGGCGCTGATTAAACGCTTTTGAGCATACTTTGTTAAGATCTTCCTCACTGACTACCTTAACAGGCTTGTCTTGATGAGGAATGAGTCTTACGACGGCGGAATCAACTTTTGGCGGTGGATTAAATGCGCCAGGAGGAACATGCAGAACAGGGATCACCTGGCAAAAGTATTGGGCCATTACGGATAATCGACCGTAATTTTTGTTTCCAGGCACGGCCGCTAATCGATTGACCACTTCTTTTTGCAGCATAAAGTGCATGTCTTGCACTTTGCCAGCGAAAGAAAACAGATGGAACATCAATGGAGTGGAAATGTTATAGGGAAGATTTCCAAAGACTCTGAGCGGTTTTTCGTCCTGAATGAGTTGGGTAAAGTCAAACTGCAAGGCATCTGCTTCGACAATATTCAGCTTGGATGCAATGAAGGGGTGCGTGCGCAGTCTTTCAGCTAAATCGCGATCTAATTCCACTACCGTTAAGCGCTCAACACGCTCACATACAGGTTCTGTTAACGCAGCAAGACCGGGTCCGATTTCCACAAGGTTTTGCTCTGGCTGAGGATCAATTACGGACACTATCTGGTCAATAATATAATCATCGTGCAAAAAATTCTGGCCGAATCGCTTGCGGGCTGTATGCCCGAGATGTTGTTTACTCATGCTTTGTTGGTGGCCAATTTGATTGCCTTGTCTATTGCAAATTCAAAACTTCCGGCATCTGCTTCGCCGGTCCCAGCAAGATCAAGCGCCGTACCATGATCAACCGAGGTTCTGATAAAAGGTAACCCAAGGGTAATATTAGCTGAGTGACCAAAGCCCATATGTTTGAGTACAGGCAGACCTTGATCATGATACATGGCCAGCACAGCATCCGCTTTTTCCATGTATTTAGGTTGGAACATAGTATCGGCTGGCAGTGGTCCGGTAATGGTCAGGCCTTGTTCCCGCAACTCTTCCAAAGCCGGAATAATAACTTCAAGTTCTTCCTTTCCGATATGACCATTTTCACCTGCATGCGGGTTAAGGCCACACACATAGATATTTGGCTGGTTTATGCCAAATTTAAGTTTCATCTCTGTGTGCACTATGTGCAGCACTTTATGTAATCGCTCTTTGGTTATGGCTTTGGCAACATAGGCCAACGGGATGTGAGTGGTTGCGAGAACAACCCTTAGGCCGGGTGTCGATAACATCATGACGACATCGTTAGTGTTGGACTGATACGCGAAATACTCGGTGTGCCCGCTAAACGAAATACCTGCCTGATTAATTATACCTTTATGCACCGGGCCGGTAACAACTGCGTCAAACTCACCTTGTATGTTTTTTTCACAGGCTTGTCTCAGCGTTTCGACGACATAATGACCATTTTCGCTATTCAACTTTCCTACTTCAACTTCGCCACTTACCGGAATGTGCTGTATATACAATTGTCCAGGAAGCAATACGTCATTGCACTCAGTGTCGTAAGGAACGAATTCAACAGGTATGTTTAGTAACTTCGCCCTTTGCTCCATCATTTGCTGATCTGCAAACACAACCAAAATAGCTGGCCATTTGCGCTGTGCTATTTCTAGCACCAAGTCTGGCCCGATACCAGCCGGTTCTCCGGGTGTGATTGCAAATTTCATTGTCATTGATTAGCCAGCCTGTTCTTCGATAACTTCGATATAAGCGGTGTCGCGCATTTCTCTCAACCAGGCATCTGTTTCTTCAGCAAATTTACGATTGAATAATAATTGATGGGCCTTATCGGCTTTACGTTTTTCCGTTGCATCATCAACGCGCCTGTCAATGAGTTGTACCAGGTGCCAGCCGTGTTGAGAGCGGAATGGTTCGCCAATTTCATCTTTTTCGAGTACAGCCAATGCATTCTTGAACGCGGGTACATAGATGTTGGGATCGTTCCAACCTAGCTCTCCACCCCGCAAGGCTGAACCTGGATCTTCAGAGTGCTCTTTAGCAAGGTCTGCGAACTCCAATTCGCCGGCTATAATTTTTTCTTTAAACTCAACTAACATTTCTTTTGCCTTGTCTTCGCTGAGAATAACGGAAGGTTTGATCAAAATGTGTCGAGCATTGGTTTCTTCTATTTTGACTATTTCTACGCCACGGAAATCTTTTATTTTCAAAATATGAAAACCCGCACCACTGCGAATCGGACCAATGAGCTCATCTTTATCTTTACCCTGAACGGCTTCAGCGAAAAGTGTCGGCATGGCGTTGATATTCAACCAACCCATATCACCGCCTTCCAGCGCTTTCGCACCAGATGAAGACGCGATGGCAATCTTGGTGAAATCTGAGCCATTACCGAGCAATTCCAGAACTTTCTCTGCACGATCTTTTGCAGCGTTAATGTCTTCATCGGTAGCTTGTGACGGGAAGCCAATCAGGATGTGTCCTAAATTGAACTCAGCCTGCTGTGCGCCTTGTTCATCCAACAGCTTAACAAGATTATTAATTTCCTGCGGTGTGACGTAAATCCTGCGTCGTACGTTGGCACGTGTAACTTCACCGGTGATTAGCTCTTTCCGCACATCTTCACGGTAAACTTCATAACTGATGCCGTCTTTTGCAATTTGTTCCCGTAATTGCTCTATAGTCATCCCATTTTGCTGAGCCATATTATTGATAGTTTGATCAAGCTGCGGGTCGCTGATCTGTATACCCATGCGATTCGCCATTTGCATTTGCAAATTCGAAACAATCAGTCTTTCTATCGATTGTGTTCTCAAGGCTTGATCAGAGGGCAAAGTTTGATTGTTGGTAATCGCATTACGCTTTACCGTAGAAATCAGTTCTTTTATTTCACTTTCCAACACGACACCCTGATCGACGATGACTGCGACTTTGTCGAGTGAAACCTGTCTAGCACTTGCTGAGAAGGCAATCAGGAAAGTTAAACCTAAAGTTACTGCTGAAATTTTCATATTCTCTTTACTTCATATTCAGTGGATTTGAATGCTCAACATCAGTTAAGCAAATAGGGCTGACGGTAACCAAACAGGCCGTCTTCCAACATTTTTCTATTATTGCTCGATTCGCTACCAATGCCTTTAAAGCTGAAACGAATACCAAAGCTTGACTCAAACTCATTGGTACTTTGTGATCCTGTTGTATCAAACCGGTTGATCAAGTTTCGTTGCACTACGAACCCCAATGACCAACAGCATGAGTCGTATTGTATTCCAGAGTAGCTTTCAATGGTACGTTGTCGTTCAAGATCTTTATACCATCTCCCTACCCAACGCCAATTTTGTGCAAGTGGCCAACTTGCTGTGAATCCAATTTGATTGATTTCCTCACCAGAAAGTTCCCTGACAAAGCGATGATTTATCTGCAATATCTTGCTGGGGTCAAGCTGATACTCCAGTGAGATGCTGCTGCGCTCGATTTTATCTGTGCTGGTAGAAATTTGTACATCAGAGTGGGCAAACCATTTACTGCCAAGCTGCCAGTCTAATTCTGCCGCCAACGCAGACCGATCTTCTTCCTTGCTTGCTTCAAGTACCCGATTGTCTTCTAAGTAAAAAATCTGCCCAAAACTGACTTTGAATTGTTCGCGATTTTTCTCGTCGATAATTCTTGAAGTGACACCAAGCGTAATTTGATTGTTGTCGCTTATTCTGTCCAGGCCGGTAAACTCGTCTCCCCGGAACAGCCCTTCAAAATCGTTGAGCAATCTGGTGGTGTCATACAAGCCTATGTCTGATTGATCTTCAAAGCTGGTGTACAGATATTGAACTTTCGGCTCCAGAGTCTGAGTAGAGTTGCCACCGAACCAGCCTGTTTCGCGTTCAAAATACAAGGCACCATATAATTTCCCCTGACCCAAAGTTCGGTCGACTTCTTTCGCCAGGCTGGTATTTTCAATATTTTCCTGGCGATAATGAGTGCTAAGGACACTTATTTCTGCAAGAAATTCACCCCACTGAGATTGCAAAGGTAATGCCAGGCTCGGGGCGAGGTGCAGTCTTGTTGCTGTTGGGTCCGTACTTCTGTTGTTGTCGAAGTAAGCCAGTTCAGAACTGAATCTGAATTCCATACCGGCCAATTTGTTGCTGCGATAATCGAGTTTCATCTCTGGAAGGGCGCGATAGGTGGACGGGTGATCGCCAATGACTTCGAAATCACGAAAACTCATCATAAAATCTAGATTGTCTGAGTAATAGTTGATGCCGAGAGTCTGATAAAGATGTGTATCTGCCCGATTATAAAAATCGGAGCCAAGATCCACCAGATAGTTATCATCACTTAGGCCATTGATATCAGCCTGGATTTGCCAATTTTCAGATAAGTTTCCGGTGTGGGTGTAACGATAAAAATAGCGATCTTCGTTCGACCCAAAACCTCTGTCATTTGCCAGATATTCAAGATTAACCTGACCCCGGTGTGCGTCAGTGAGGTAACGAAATTCTGTTTTTAGCTGTATACCACGGTTGGCCATAAAACGCGGCGTAAAGGTTGCGTCCATATTTGGCGCAATATTCCAATAGAGCCCTTGTTCGTATGTCGGCCCGGTTGATGTAGAAGTGTCGAATTCTGGAAACAGTAATCCCGTTTGACGCTGTGCCGTGACCGGAAAAGCAAAATAAGGTAAATAAAATACTGGCACGCCTTTTATATAAAATCGGGTGTTTCTCGCTTCCCCCCAAACTTTGCCTTCTTCTAATGCAATACTGCTGGCCTCGATTTTCCAATCTTCACTGCCGATGGGGCAAGTGGTGAAACTCACGTCTTCCAGGCGAATACCTTCGTTTGTATCTAACTTTATCTGTTCTGCAGCACCCCGCCCGTTGAACAAGGTCAGACGATAATTTGTGTCAGCCATTTCCAGTTTTCCGGTATCGGTGTCCAACAAGACGCTCTCGCTGTTCACTAATATCTGCCTGTCCCGATAACTTACTCCGCCTGTGGCTGTAAGTTGCTGTTCATTTTTATCAATTCGTGCCTCAACAGCCTGAATTCGTGCTTTATCGCTTAAAATATTAACTTTACCGGTAAAAGTCGCAACAGTATCCTGTTGAATTTCAGAACGATCAGCCAGAACCTGAATTTGGCCAGGTAATAATGTTTGATCAGGATTGAAGGCTTCCACTGGCACCAAGCAACTTTGTTCTTGTGCGAATGATATCCCTGGTAGCAAGGAGAGTAAAAAAAGCCGATTTCGGAGAATGCGCATAAAGTAATTTAAAGTATGGTCCCGTTCGCGTTCGAATTTTTGGCGGATAAAGCGTTAATTTTAAGGGTTTCGACAGGATTTACCAGCAGAGTTCCGAAAAAAGCTAAAAACATTGTTAATTTGCGATGCTTGCCGACTTCAATTAAGCCAGTTCATTGGTTATATTAGTGCAGGTTTAGCAAAAAGATGTAACGGATTTAATGGATTCACGTCAACAAGCACTGATCAGCTGGATCAATGCCCAATCAGATTTTTCCTGTCAACAATTAGAAATAGTGTCTGGAGACGCAAGCTTTCGGCGCTATTTTCGATTCGATAATGCTGGTACCTCGATCATCGCAGTTGATGCTCCGCCCGAGTTCGAAGATAGCCATCGTTTTGTTGAAGTTTCCGAATCCTACCTAAAGGCTGGGCTATCAGTACCTAAAGTGCTGGCAGTGGATTTTGAACAGGGGTTTTATTGTCAGGATGATTTTGGCGACAAGCAATTTGCCGACAATCTCAATTTGGACAATTTTTATTCCAGATATTCGCTGGCATTGTCTAAATTGCCTCGGATCCAACAATGTATTTCCACTGAATCTGGGCCGCTACCCAAGTTTGATCTTGCTCTGTTGACCAGTGAGTTTTACTTATTTAGCCATTGGTTGGTAGAAGTGCACCTGGGGCTTAGCCTTAGTGAAAACGAATTGACTACTATGCGCACAGCTTTTGAATATATTCAGAAGCAGTTCCTGGAACAGCCTCAAGTCGGCGTGCACCGGGATTATCATTCTCGCAATTTAATGGTTCTAGATGGCGAAGAGCTTGGCATCATTGATTTTCAGGATGCGGTTATCGGTCCTATTACCTACGATGCAGTATCGTTACTTCGTGATTGCTATCAGACTTGGCCAGACGAGCTCGTCACGGAAATACTATCAGGTTTTCACGCTCAGCATTACGGACAACATTCCTGGCAGGAATTCAAACGATGGTTTGATTTAACGGGAATACAGCGACACATTAAAGCCAGTGGTATTTTTGCCAGATTGTGTCACCGCGACGGAAAATCCGCTTATTTGAATGATGTACCAAGAACACTGGACTATATTGTTGAGATCGGGCTCAAGTATCCTGAACTTCAGAATTTTAGTTTACTCGTGAAAGACAAAATCAAACCCGCAGTTGAGAGTAAGTTCGCTTGAAAACGGCTATGATTCTTGCGGCTGGCAGAGGCGAGCGGATGCGCCCCCTCACTGATAGTCTGCCAAAACCCTTACTGAAAGTTCAGGGTAAGCCTCTGATTCACTATCATTTGGAAAACCTGAAAAAAGCCGGAGTAGAGCGGGTTGTTATTAATCACTCCTGGCTGGGCAGCCTGATTGTAGATGAGCTTGGCAACGGGAGCGCATTTGATTTGGAGATTTTATATTCAGCCGAACCTGACCCTCTTGAAACTGCGGGCGGTATTGTTCAGGCTTTACCGCTTATATGCCCGGATGAGCAGACGCAGACGTTCTGGACAGTTAATGGCGATATTTTTTGTGACTTTGATTTTAACCTGTTACCCGATAGTTTAGGGGAGCACCTGGCCCATCTGATTATGGTCAACAATCCGGCACATAATCCGCAGGGAGATTTCTCTTTGCAACAAAATCAATTGGAGCTAGGTCCCAAAGATAAACTGACTTACAGCGGGATAGCGATGTACCACAAAGACTTTTTCAGCGGATTGAGCACTAAGCCTCAACCCTTGGCTCCGCTTTATCGGAATAGCATTGAACGAAAAGAGTTGGGCGGGCAGAAACATAATGGGTTTTGGTCTGATGTAGGTACCCCCGAGCGATTAGCACGCCTGAATCAGTCGGAGCATCATGCATGAATTATTGGGGGCGAATATTAGGAACGCTATTTGGTTTTATGTTCGGCCGTTTTATTGGCGCCGTATTGGGATACATAGTCGGCCATTTCTTTGATAAAGGATACAGTCAGAACTTTGATCAGATGGGCGGCTTTGGTCGCTTCTTCAGCTCGCAGGACGAACTAAAATCTCAAGCTATTTTCTTCCATGCATTGTTTTCGGTGATGGGTCATGTTGCCAAAGCAGATGGCAAGGTCACTGATACTGAAATCCAGATGGCCACCAATTTGATGAATCAAATGGGACTGGAAGGGGACATCAGACGCGAAGCCCAGGAAGCATTTCGGGAAGGTAAATCGTCAGACTTTCCTATCAAAGACATTTTGTTGGAGTTTAAGGCTTCCTGTCATGGGCGACGAGATATAATGCAGGTCTTCCTGGAGATCCTTATTCAAGCAGCTTACGCTGACGGAGGATTGGATCCAAGGGAGCAAAAAGTGCTTGAAAGTGCGGCCATGCATTTGGGGTTCCGTCAAAACGAACTTTTGTATCTCATGTCAATGTTCGAAGCAGAAATGCGCTTCAGACGGGCAGGCGGTAGGCAGCAGAACTCCAGGCAGCAAAGACAAAACAGTGCTTACTCAAGTGCACAGAATCTCGAGGATGCGTATCGTATTCTTGGTGTCAAAAAAAGCGATGATGAGCGTCAGATTAAAAAGTCTTATCGGAAGCTGATGAGTGAGCATCATCCGGACAAACTGATTTCCAAAGGATTACCTAAGCAAGCCTTGGAAATAGCAAAAAGTAAGGCCCAGGATATTCAGTCTGCCTATGAATTAGTCAAAAAAAGCAGAGGGATGAAATAAACTTTACTGATTGAGGCAGAAAATTTGGAATCGCTCAAAATTGGCTTTGGTGGTGGATGCCATTGGTGTACTGAGGGCATTTTTCGTTCTTTACAAGGCGTCACCCAGGTAGACCAGGGTTGGATTAGCGCAGTACCTCCTGAGCATGAATACTCTGAAGGCGTGATTGTCCATTTCCGGCCACGCAATATTTCTCTTCAGCAACTGATTGATATACATATTTTGACGCACAGTGCCTATTCTGATCATGCATTGCGGGAAAAATACCGATCTGCTGTGTATGTATTCAGCGAATCTCAGCGACATGAAGCACAATCTGTTTTGCGCAAACTGGCTCAATCGAACTCCTGCACACTGATAACAAGAGCACTAATATTCAAGGACTTTCGTGTTAACAAAGAGAGTTATCTTGACTATTTCTATCAAGATCCCGAAAGACCCTTTTGCCAGACGCAAATTAAACCTAAACTGGAAAAGTTAGCGCGACATTACCCAGATTCCATCAATACGGAATGTTGGGAAGTAATAAATCAAAAAGTACTAAAGGATAAGGATGAATAAATTACAATGCTTGGCTTTTTTGTTGATACTAAACCTGACAGGATGCGCATCGCAGCAGGACCGACAGATATCTGCACAGGCTAAAACTAGTTCCAGAGCCATGATGATTGATTTAATGGGCGAAGCTCCACCTGAGCCCGATATGCAGTTAGTTCAGCAGCAACCACTTGGCTCGGTTGGCAATCCTGTCAGGGTCAATGGTCCCAAAGGGGAAACCCGTTATTTTGAACAGTTGTCTTGTCCTGCTGGCGATAGTGTGAAATATGAAAGATTGGGAAGTGCAGGTACTGGCCCCTATGGCTTTATTCTCGACAAGTACAAGGTTTCCTGTGCCAACGGACCAGAAAAAGAGATCTACATGGACATGTATCATGTGGAAAACATTGAGTCCAGAGCCGTTGAACCTTTTGTCGTGTATGAGGAGTAGTGAACTGAGCGCCTGGGAGTTGAGCAGATTTGAATAAACAAATACTGGAGGTCATCGAATCCTTTCTGGATGCAATGTGGCTGGAGCGCGGACTGAGCGAAAATACCTTGAGCGCATACAGAACGGATTTAAATAAATTTTGTTCTTTTTCTGCATCACAGGACAGACATTTTAGTTTGTTAAACTTCACCAAAGCTGACATTGAATTTTACCTTGCCCACCGTTATGACCTAGGACTTTCTGAGCGCAGCACTTCTCGGTTTTTAAGTAGTTTACGGACCTTTTGTGGGTACCTGTTACAGCAAAAACATCGTGACGATGATCCCATGCGATTGCTACAGAACCCGAAATTACCCCAAACCTTGCCTAAGACTTTAAGTGAAGAACAAGTAGAGAATTTGCTTAATGCACCCAACACTGAAGATCCTATCGAATTGCGCGACAAGGCGATGCTGGAGGTTTTGTATGCGTCAGGTCTACGGGTATCAGAGCTTGTCAGCCTCAGAATCGGACAGATTGATCTGCAACAAGGTGTTGCTCGCGTAACCGGAAAGGGTAACAAAGACAGACTGGTGCCTTTAGGTGAGGAGGCTGTGAGTTGGTTACTGCGTTTTTTAAAAGTAGGTCGTCCGATGTTACTTAAAAGTGAAACAGATGTGGTCTTTCCAAGCAAACGTGGCGTGTTGATGACAAGACAGACTTTCTGGCACAGAATCAAGTATTACGCGATTGTCGCTGGTATCAACTCACCACTGTCACCGCATACGTTACGTCATGCCTTTGCTACACATTTGCTAAATCATGGTGCAGACTTGCGAGTGGTGCAAATGCTGTTGGGTCATAGTGACCTTTCTACCACTCAGATTTATACCCACGTTGCCACCGAGCGACTACAAAAGTTGGTCGCAGAACACCACCCTAGGGGGTAAGGCTGGTATTTTTAGCTGCGCAGCAGCGCCCAGCCGAACGACCGACCATAGGACGGTCGGGCTGGCAGGTTGTGCCATGGATGGCGTCGAAGAAACAACATTATTGATGTAAACACACCCTAGACCGATTTTAGGTATTTTTAGCTGCGCAGCAGCGCCCAGCCGAACGACAAACCTTAGGATGGTTTGGCTGGTTAGTTATGCCATGGATGGCGTCGAAGAAACTACGCTATTGTTGTTAATACATCCCAGAAATCTGTTTCCGCTAAGCTCCACTAGGCCAAATTTCTCTGATTACTTCAACGAATCTCGGGCTGAATACGAAATAATTTGAATTGCGCAGTCCCCTTCTTTAAAAACTGTTCATGATGTCTAAAGGCTTCTGTATCAAGGAATTCGCCAATTGCTTTGTCGCTGTCCCATTCGACAAAAGTGATCTGATCTGGTTGTACGTACCTCAAATAATCCTCCAGAGCACTTGGTTGGTCTGAGGATCTTTCCCTACGCTGTTTGTTACTACGCGCAAAAAGACTATTTTAATCGCACACCTTTAGAGCAATTGAATTGGATTGGTCAAGATACGGATCCAAAAAAGCCGGACTGGCTGAGGAATACTCCGTATCCGGATGCGCCTGTGGCAGTGCGAACAACTGGATATCAAATGAGGTTCCTCGCTCTCACTGCAGGTATGGGATTGGCTCGGGGAGCTTGCTTTATGGCTGACGGCCATCCGGAGCTAATAAGACTACCCCAAGCTGAGCCATTTTTTGCCAAGGACATATGGATGCTCACTCCCCCCGATTTACGGAATTCATTGCGCATTAAAGCAGTAATGAACTATTTTGTTGATGCAGTTGAAGGTCAAAATGCGCGAATTCAAGGATTCCCCGCAGAATCGGAATTATAGCGACTGTAATTGTGTGTTCGGTAATTCTTTGTTCCTGGGCTCGCCAGTTTAGCGCTTCTGCTGCGTCTACTGAATCAAATTAATCTGCGTCTGTGTGGTGTCGGATTGAAGTCCGAAATGGCCCAGGCTGAAGGTAAAGGTCGCATCTTCATTCCAGATCCTGCTGCTATGCACACCACCTACACTGCATATACCCGTAGAACAGACGACTTGATCAATATTGCTTTTTATAGAGTAAACTTTCGCACCTAGCGGATCGCCGAAAAGGCTATCCAGAAACGGACTTTGCACTGACAAGCCATAGGTGCCACATGTCGATGTCCAGACATTAAATGGATAGACACCACAACTCCATAGCCCTCTGAATGCGCCAGCTATCCCGACAAAGGTATCGACATTTGCGCTGATGCCAAGTTTCGATATTTGCTGCGCTGCCAGTGTCGCACCCATGGAGTGCCCGATAACATCAATCAGTCCAGTGCAGGAGTTGTTGATTGCCTGATTGATGGCTTGCCGCACCGGTACTTCTTCACTGCCGTTATGATTGTTGCATGAGGCGCAGAACTTTGAGCCCCAATCCGGTCGATAAATGTCATTGGTTGTATAGCCGTTTGACAGCAGCAAGTTAACCGTATTGTCCCAGCTTGATGGGCTGGCAGTATTACCATGGACTAACACCACAGCATCTTTGCATGTGTTAGCAAAAATTGAGGTTGAGATCAGAAACGAAGTCATCACAATAATTTTGTAAAGTTGGTTCAACATAATCAGCTCATAAATATTCGGAATGAATTAACACTAGGCTAATTATCAGTTTTGGAAACAACACTTTAGTACAGTCGCAATGCCAACGTGGAAAGAGCAAGACCATTGAAAACCAGGGATTTGGTGGAATAAAATCTCTGGGTGTGGAATTCAATACCTAAAGATTGTCATTTTTGACTGGTAACCTACTCTGATAGCGTTAAAATGCTCACAATTATTGAAAACTTTTTCCCGGACCCCGGGTCCTATGGGTACATGAATTTTTGGACTAAGTATGAAGAACTGGATCAAATCACTATTTGCTGTGTCATGTCTGGCGCTCACAAGCACTGCCGTCAATGCTGGCGAATATGACGAAACGAAAAATAAAATCGAAACAACCTTAGGCTTAAGCATTTCTGCTATAGGTGACTCACCTATTAGCGGGTTATTGCAGATTGTTACCAGCAAAGGATTTTTCTACGCAACACCTGATGGTAAATATTTATTGCAGGCCAGAATCTACAATCTTGATGAAGACATGAAAAACGAGACTGAAGTGGCATTGGGCGGCATGCGATTGAAAGGAATCGAAGAGTTTAACGATTCCGTCATCGAGTTTAAGGCGAAAAACGAAAAGTATGTAGTGAATGTTTTTACTGATATCACTTGTGGGTATTGCCGTAAATTACACCACGAAATGGATCAGTATAACGACGCTGGAATTACCGTGCGTTACCTCGCTTTTCCTCGTGGTGGACTGCGCAGTAAGTCTTATAACGACATGGTGTCCGTATGGTGTGCTAAAGACCAGCAGAGTGCTATGACTGACGCGAAGAATGGCGAAAGCGTGGAAAATTCACAATGTGCTAACGCTGTGGCGCAACAGTACAATTTTGGTCAGCAGATCGGCGTCGGCGGTACACCTAATATTATCTTGCCGGATGGTTCGTTAATCGGTGGATATCAGCCAGCTCAACAATTACTGCAGTCTCTTAAAAATATCTAGCCAACACTGACGAGGGTCATGTACCCTCGTCCACATCTTTCTTTTCTGCCCTGCGACTCAATGACAATAACAATTACTCGTCGTGATTATGTCAAGGATCACCATTTAGGTGTGATTGACCATCCCACATTGCGCCAGATTTATGCAAGTCGCGGTGTGACCGAAGCACAAAGTCTTGATCGTTCGGTAAAGTCTCTGCTCCACTACCAAGAGCTAAAGGGCATTAAGCAGGCAGTTCAGATTCTTGCAGATGCACTGGCCACTAAGCAACGCATTATAGTGATTGGCGATTTTGACGCCGATGGAGCCACCAGTACTGCTTTGAGTATGTTGTCCCTATCACAATTGGGAAGTGTAAATCATCAGTACCTGGTGCCCAATCGATTTGATTTCGGATACGGGTTGAGCCCTGAAATTGTTGATGTAGCCCATCAGCAAGGTGCGCAGGTCATTATGACTGTCGATAATGGAATTGCGTGTTTCGCCGGGGTAGAGCGAGCACTCGAATTGGGTATCAAGGTAATCATTACCGATCATCACCTACCCGCAGAAAAAGTGCCTGAAGCGAACGCCATAGTGAACCCCAATCAACCAGGATGCGAGTTTTTATCTAAAAACCTGGCGGGCGTAGGCGTGGCTTTTTATCTGATGCTTGCCCTCAGAGCACATTTACGTGATATAAGTTGGTTTGAGCAGCAACAACTCACTCCACCCAATTTGGCAGATTATCTGGATATAGTTGCTTTGGGGACAGTCGCAGACGTAGTCCCACTGGATGAAAACAACCGGGTCTTGGTGTTTCAGGGGATTCAACGGATCCGCGGTGGTAAATGCAGGCCAGGTATTCAAGCCTTAGTCGAGGTGGCAGGCAAAACGCTGAATCGTATGGCCGCCAGCGATCTCGGTTTTGTGTTGGGCCCGCGGCTCAATGCTGCTGGCCGTCTGGATGATATGGCCCTTGGGATTGAGTGTTTGTTGGCCGCTGACAGCGGTACAGCCAGACAAATGGCTGTGCAATTAGATTCACTCAATCGTGAGCGGCGAGAAATAGAAGGTTCCATGCAAAAGGAAGCGATGCAAACTCTCGAAGCTTTGAATTTATCCGAGCAGGACCTACCCACTGGTATCGTTTTGTATCAAGCCGATTTTCATCAGGGTGTGATAGGCATTTTAGCAGGACGCATTAAAGATAAATTCTTCCGTCCCACCATTGCCTTTGCCCATCAGGATGAGAACACGCTAAAAGGTTCAGCCAGATCGATACCCGGTCTGCACATTCGAGACTTGCTCGAAGAAATCAATTCAAGATATCCAGGCATCATAGATAAGTTTGGTGGGCACGCAATGGCAGCTGGTTTGTCACTTCCGGTAAATAAAATAGATGCCTTCAGGCAAGTGTTTGAGCAAGTGGCAGACGAATTACTGGCGGGCAAATCTCTGAAAGGAGAAGTCGTCAGTGATGGAAGTATGCAGGCATCTGATTTAACCCTTGAATTCACACAGCGTTTAAAAGATGCAGGGCCTTGGGGACAGTCGTTTCCGGAGCCCGTATTTGATGACCAGTTCGAACTTGTGGATCAACGTTTGGTGGGTGAAAAACACTTGAAAATGATGGTGAAGCATCAATCCGGCATATTGCTCGATGCGATTGCATTTAATATTGATCTAAACGAATGGCCAGACAGGGATGTTCAACAGGTGCAGCTTGCGTATAAATTGGATATCAACGAATTCCGTGGAAGAACAAGTCTGCAATTGCTGGTTGAAGGGATGAATAAAGTCTAGTTCGATTGCTCACAGTCGGCTTTTACTATTGTATAATCAAATTTCACAGTCTATTTTCTACACATCAAATTGAAAAGAAGGTTAACAATCAAATGGATCTTGTTGTTGCTCTATATTTGTCTATCACCTGTCTACTTATATTGGCTATAGGGTTATACATTAACTACCCCTACAAATTTAAGATTGCCTATGTGCGGATGAATTTTCTAGCTAAAGTATTTTTTGCTTTAGTATTGTTCGCTTCAGTTTTTATTAATCTGGGCTTTAATGTCGCAATATTCTTATTTGCGTCCACGCTATTTGTTCTTGCTAAAACCGACCGATTCGCCATTATTCGGTGGTCAAACTGAGTAAGCTCTCACGATTTTGACACCAGTTAGGTAAAACTATGCCATTTACACCCTTCCATATGGGTCCTGGATTGATGATAAAGGCTTTGCTCCAGGGGAGTTTCAGCTTGATGGTATTCGGCTGGTCTCAGATAATCATGGATATCCAACCGCTGATTGTACTGATGTCTGGGGAAGGGCACCTGCATGGCTTCTCGCACACCTATGTGGGGGCTTCTCTGCTAGCAATATTCTCGGGGTTAACTGGAAAATATTTATCCGAATTAGGGCTGAAAATTCTACGCTTGGACTTCTCTTTCCCGATCCATATTTCCTGGACTGTGAGCTTTGCAAGTGCCTTTGTGGGCTGCTTCAGCCATGTATTTCTGGATAGTATTATGCACGCTGATGTAGAGCCGTTTTTTCCGATTACTCTGCAAAACGATCTTATCGGTATAATATCAGTTCAAGCTTTGCATAAATTCTGTTTGTATTCCGGATTGCTTGGAGTAGCTTTATTTTACGGTATCGGATATTGGAAACCTAAAACGTGATAACACTATTAAATAGACCATTCTTAGTTATGTTTGTTGCAGCTTTGCTTCAATAGCGGCGATTTCTTTACGCAGCTCATCAGCATAGGATTTTTCCTCGAACATTTTTTGCAACTTGCCGTTGAGTTGTCTCAACAACTTGTTCAACGTTTTATAGGTACCTGCTTTTCCGATCATTAATTCATCGATGTGCGCCAGAGCTACGAGGCAGCATGCATCCATATCATTACTGTACTCTTTAATTAGAGAGTCAAGCATACTGCCAAGCCCATTGTCTGACATACCTATAGGTTGAGTACGGATGATTTCAACTTTATCACGCAACTTGGTTGTGCGGGCGACAGCTTGATAAAGCAAGTCTATTGAATGCTCTGCAAGACCTGGGTATATGTCGTCCAGTTGTTTTTGTAGGGTTACCAACTGCGGGTTTTGCCAATTCTGAATTTTTTTACGGTCATAGACCGCTCGGGCATCTTTTAACGCATGCTTGATAATTATTAATGTATCCATGTTCTGCCTTGGCTCACTCTGCACTTTAGAGGTGAACAAATTGGCCGCTTTTTTCACAAAAGGCTGAGCTTCTTTGCTGGCTCGTTCGCGGAACAACATAGATTCAGTTTTCACCGGAGCTTGGTCGCAGGCGCCCAAAAGCAACGTGCATAAGAGTATAAAACAACCTAATACTTTGGATTGATGCACAGAATCATCTCTTCGTAACAATAAGCATTGCAGAGTAAAGGCTCCTTTTTGAGTTGGCAAATGTTATTATACTTGTCGATTTTTCTTTTGGCCTGAATGATGGCGAAATCAAAACTAAATAAATTGCTCGATAAACATGAATCTCTGACCCATTCAGAAATGCTGAGTGTGACCTCGCACGTGCAACGGCAGGACGGTGACTGGATCCTAAATACCATTATGGTTGACGGTCATTCGGTGCCGTTTAAATTTCGTCGTAAAAAAGCCTATAAAAATTTAAAAGGGGCGCGTGTCAACCTGACCTACTACCCGATAACAGAAGAAATTGCGGGGGTAGAATTTGAAGTGATGAAAGTCGTCAGAATTAAAGTTGCCTGATGGTTGGATATCGAGAACCTCTGAGTCATATGAATGCGATGGTTCTGCACCGTCGTGCATATCGCGAAACCAGCTATATAGTCGACTTTTTCACCCGTGAAACGGGCAAAATTTCGGCAGTATGCAAAGGTGTTCGCGGTAAAAAAAGTGATAAGAAAAGCTTGTTGCAACCGTTTCAGCAACTCGTTGTCAATCTAGTGGGGCGACATGAGCTTAAAAATCTCTCGGGCCTGGAACCGACCGGCGTGATGTTAACCTTGTCCGGCGATAAGTTATTTTCAGCCATGTATTTGAATGAGCTGTTAAATCGTACTTTGTTGCCCGAAGTTGCATATTCAAATCTCTACGATTTATATCTGGCAAGTCTGGTTAGATTAGCTGACAAACAGTCTATTGAACCTGTGCTGAGAGAGTTTGAATTTAACTTACTTGATGAACTGGGCTATCGGGTAGAATTGGGCCATGATTGGCGAAATGAAGAAGCATTAGATCTTAAAGCTTATTATACTTTTTTATCGCAACACGGAATTCAGAAACTGGATTCGCCGGACCAGACGAGAAACTGTTTCGCAGGAGCTGATCTGAACAAGGTGTTGCAGAATCAGTGGGATAGCGAAAGTTTAAAGTGTGCGAAAATGATAAGTCGCATGGCACTCCACCCCTTGCTAGGTAGTAAACCGTTAAAAAGCAGAGAATTATTTCAGCAGTTGGAGCAAATGAAATGAAGGATATTTTGTTAGGTGTGAATATAGATCACATCGCAACTATCAGAAATGCACGAGGAACACATTATCCTGATCCCGTGCATGCAGCGGATATTGCCGAGCGTGCAGGTGCCGACGGCATCACTGTGCATCTCCGTGAAGATCGCAGGCACATTAAAGATCGTGATGTAAAATTGCTGAAACAGACAATAAACTCGCGCCTGAACCTGGAGATGGCAGTGACCGAAGAAATGCTGGTTATTGCGATACAGACAAAACCCGAGTTTTGTTGTCTGGTGCCCGAAAAGCGTGAAGAGCTCACCACCGAAGGTGGATTAGATGTGGTAGGGAACTTTGACAAGATTCGCACAGCTTGTGGGCGGTTAGCTTCTGAAGGCATCACAGTGTCGCTGTTCATTGATGCTGACACTTCACAAATTGATGCCGCTATCGAATCGGGTGCTCCTTTTATCGAAATTCATACAGGACAATATGCAGAAGCTACGACGGACGACCAACGTCAGGCTGAATTGCAGAAATTAATTAACGGAATCGAATATGCACATAACAAAGGTCTCAAAGTGAATGCCGGTCACGGCTTGCATTATCACAATGTGAAACCTGTCGCGGCTATTCCTCAGATTTATGAATTAAACATTGGCCACGCTATTGTTGCCCGTGCCGCTTTTGATGGACTGCCAACTGCCGTTGCAGATATGAAACGCCTAATGTTAGAAGCGCGTCAGTAACAGTGGCTATTGCAGGCTTGGGCACTGACATCATCGAAATAGCCCGATTGGAAAAGCAGCTGGCCAAATCAGATAAATTAGCCAAACGGGTGTTAACCGAGAAGGAATTCAGTATTTTTGAAAAACACCTGCATCCGGCTCGTTATCTGGCTAAACGCTTTGCTGCCAAAGAAGCAGCGGTTAAGGCTATTGGTATAGGAATAGGTAACGGGATCAGTTGGCAACACGTGGAAGTACAAAACCTTGAATCTGGTCAGCCCGTCTTAGAATTTAACGGGCATTTCGCCGATTTATGTAAACAACGAGGTATTACCCAGAGTTTCGTGTCGATTTCTGATGAGCAACATTATGCCGTCGCGACCGTTGTATTGGAACAAAGGTAACAGTTCAAGATGGCTCAGATTTTCAAACCACGCCCCAAGGCTAAAACACCTTTATTGCAACGCACCTCAGTTGTCATTGATGATGTTGACTATCTGGGGCAAGGTGTTTGCAGAACGCACAAGCCCCTACTCTTTGTTCAGGGAGGTTTGCCTGGCGAACAGGTTGAACTGGAAGTCACATCTCAGAAAAACAACTTCTGGCAAGGTACTGCGAAGAAAATATCAAAACCTGCGGACGCCCGAATACAGCCATTTTGCCGGTATTTTGAACAATGTGGCGGCTGCCAGACACAACATGTTCAACCACAAGATATGCGTGGTTTTAAACGTGCTGCTATCGACACGCTATTAACGCGTTCCCTGGATATACAATCTCTTGACTGGCATGAGGATATTGCCAGCAGCTCAGTTGGGTACAGGCGTAAATGCCGCCTGGCGATAGATGCACGCAATAAGAAAGATGTGAGAATTGGTTTTCGGGGCCAACATTCCAATAAGGTTATCGACGTAAAAGAGTGTCAGGTACTTGTGCCTGAGCTAGCCGCATTGATCGCGCCAATTAATGAGCTTGTCAATGGTCTGGATAGCCCGCAATCCATCGGTCATATAGTGCTGCTCAGGGGGCAATCTGTCACTCTGGTGAGCTTTCGCCTGATTAAGCCTTTAGGCAAAAATGACCGTCTAAACATGCTTGACTTTGCTACCAGCCAGAATTGCCAGGTTCAGCTGGAATCATCACAGGGAAAAACCGAACGCTTAAGTGATGATCTCAGAGAGCTGAATATCTGTATCTCTTCTGAGCTGTCATTGAGTGTGCAACCAGATGATTTCATTCAGGTTAACCACCAGGTTAATTTACAGATGATTGAACAGGCAATTTCATGGTTAGCTCTAAGTGATAATGATCATGTTGTGGATTTGTTTTGTGGTCTGGGCAACTTCAGCCTGCCGGTTGCAGCGCGCTGTCATTCTGTTCTTGCCATAGAAGGTGTGGCCAAAATGGTGCAACGTGCTGAGCAGAATGCACAAATAAATGGCATTGCTAATTGCCGTTTTGTTACCGGCGATCTGACAGAAGCTGATATATTGCAGAAGCTTGGAGCTGTTAAAGGCTGTAAAGTGTTACTTGATCCATCAAGGGAAGGCGCTCAGGCTGTTATTCCGCAAGTCGCGGCTTTGTCACCTTCACATATACTTTATGTATCCTGTAACCCTGCCACGTTTGTAAGGGATGCGAAATTATTAAATACTTACAAATATCGCCTGGAAAAAATTTCATTGATGGATATGTTTCCCAATACAACACACACTGAATTGATGGCACTGTTTGTGCCTCTAAAAAGCTAAGTTTCACACATGGACTTGAATCATGGTTTCTATTCGTAAGGTTCATAAGCCTGAGCGACCGTCATTTGATGATTGGCTGCAAAGCTTGCCCCTTAAAGACACGACCAAACAAAAGTTGCGGGATATTTCCGATACGCCAGAGATTTTGCTGGTGGGACAGGAGATGGTTGAAATTCTGCACGAGTTAAACATGGATGATGAAACCTTGCAGGCATCCCTTGTCTACCCTTATTGCCAGCTGCATGAGTTGAGCGACGAAGATATAGGCGAAGAGTTTGGCGAAGGCATTCAAAAGCTGGTGTGTGGTGTGCGCCGAATGGATGCAATCAAATCCCTTAATGCACGTTCTGGTGCAAAAACTGATGAAGCACAGATAGACAATATTCGTCGTATGTTATTGGCCATGGTTGAAGACGTCAGGGCGGTATTGATCAAGCTTGCGGAGCGCATCTGTGCACTCCAGAAAGTCAAAGATGAAGATGAAGAAACACGAGTTCTGGTGGCCAGGGAATGTGCAAACATCTATGCACCTTTAGCCAACCGTCTGGGCATTGGTCAACTCAAGTGGGAACTGGAGGACATGTCATTCCGGTACCTGCACCCTGATACTTACAAACAAATTGCCGGATTATTGGATGAACGTCGAGCTGACCGACAGGCCTACATCAAGGAGTTTGTGGCGAGTCTGCAGGGAAATCTGGATGGTTCGAATATACAGGCTGAGGTGGAAGGCCGACCCAAACACATTTATTCCATCTGGAAAAAGATGCAGAAGAAACACCTCAGCTTCGATGAGTTGTTCGATGTGCGTGCAGTGCGCATTATTGCTGATCGGCTGCAAGATTGTTATGCAGCCTTAGGTGTTGTGCATGCAACTTATTCTCACATTCCGCTGGAATTTGATGACTACATCGCCACGCCCAAACCAAATGGTTACCAATCGATTCATACAGTAGTGGTAGGGCCAGCCGGTAAATCGGTAGAGATTCAGATTCGTACCAAACAAATGCACCAAGATGCTGAACTCGGTGTCGCTGCCCATTGGAAATACAAAGAAGGGGTCAGCACCGAACGCTCTTCTTATGAAGACAAAATTAACTGGCTGCGTAAAATTCTTGCTTGGCAGGAAGAAGTCGCTGAGTCGGGTGATATTGTTGAAGAATTGCGCAGTCAGGTGTTCGACGACAGAGTGTATGTCTTCACCCCAAAAGGCGACGTAGTAGACCTGCCATTAGGCTCAACTCCTTTAGACTTTGCTTATTATGTGCATAGTAATGTCGGGCATCGTTGTATTGGTGCAAAAGTGTCCGGTCGCATAGTGCCTTTCACATACCAGCTTCAAACCGGCGATCAGGTTGAAGTGCTGACAGGCAAGAACCTAAACCCTAGTCGCGACTGGATGCACCCCGGACTAGGATACGTTCATTCATCAAGGGCCAGGGCTAAAATCCATACCTGGTTTAAAAAGCAAGACAAGGCTAAAAACCTCCAGGCCGGCAAGGATATGCTCGAATCAGAACTTACCAAAGTGAATTTGCCACTCAAAGAAGCTGGTAAAGCGATGGAGCGTTTTAATCTGCAGACTATGGATGACTTGTACGCCGCTATTGGCGGCGGTGATGTGCGGATTATGCAGGTTGTGAATTATTTGCAGCAACTTAATGCCCCACCACCTGAAATGGACCCACGGATCAGAGCCAGAAAGCCTTCAAGCAGCAAAGGGAAAAACGATAGTGTGGTGGTTGAAGGAGTAGGGAACCTGCTAAGTAATATAGCAAAATGTTGCCAGCCTCTGCCCGGTGACCCCATTCAAGGATATATCACCCAGGGTCGAGGAGTAAGTGTACATAGAGACAATTGTGAACAATTACATCACCTTATTGAACAGCATCCGGAACGACTTATTGACGTAAATTGGGCCAGTGAACTCAGTGGTGGATTTCAGGCGGACCTGGAAGTTTACGGTGCTGACCGGGACGGCATTTTGCGCGATATCACTACAGTACTGGCAAATGATAAAATTGGCCTGTTGGGGGTCAATAGTCTGAGCAATACCAAAGACCACACGGCCAAAATTAAACTATCACTCGAGGTCAAAGACCTTAACAGTCTGTCTCGGGCCATTACCAAACTGCAGCGGTTGAAAGGAGTTTCAGATGTGGTCAGACAGGATTAAATTATGAAACTGCAACATGGTTCAGCGGATTATCCTGAATTGCACAGGTTGCTGGACGTCATGGTAAAACTACGTGACCCGGATTCTGGCTGCCCTTGGGATAAAAGCCAAAGCTTTGAAACAATTGTGTCTTACACCATTGAAGAAGCTTATGAAGTCGCGGACGCCATTGAAAATGGCGATATGGATTCAGTGAAAGATGAGCTGGGTGATCTGCTTTTTCAGGTAGTGTTTTATGCGCAATTAGGAAAAGAGCAGGAAAACTTCGATTTTGAGGCCATTGCGAAAGTGATAGCCGACAAAATGATCCAGCGTCATCCCCACGTTTTCCTGGAGCAAAAAGATCACACCGAGGCTGAACTAACGGCTAACTGGGAAGCTTCGAAACAGGCCGAAATAGCTGCCAAAGGCATGGATTCGGATAACAGCATTCTGGCCAACATACCGGTGGGCATGGCACCTTTGATGCGTGCGAATAAATTACAAAAGAAATGCGCCAAGGTTGGCTTTGACTGGACTGAGCTTCCGCCAGTGGTGGATAAAATCAAGGAAGAAATTCAGGAAGTGTTGGATGAAGTCAACGGTGATGAAATTAATCAAATTGCGGTTGAAGAAGAAATCGGAGATTTGCTATTTGCGGTTGTTAACTTGTCTCGTCACCTGAACGTTGACCCTGAAACAGCGTTACGTAAAGCCAATAAAAAATTTGAAAGCCGCTTCAGGAAGGTCGAGTCCATCATTAATGATAAATATCAAAATCTGTCAGAAGCCAGTCTGGACGAGATGGAAGCTGCCTGGCAGGCGGTTAAAAATAGCTAAAATATTTGCAGACATCAGGATATCTGCCCGCTTTTCGACTATTGTTTTCAACACCGCCTAATATCGTGATAAGCACCTTTGCTGAACAGGGGTTTACATGCCAACCAATAAACAAAAAATTCACAGATTATTAAAAGGCATCGAAACCGGTGATCCGGATGCAGCCCTGGTAGTGAACGAAGACGTGTATATTCAACATAATCCACACACACAGGAAGGCAATGCAGGTTTGGCCAAACTCTTTGCCAGCCTTTCAAAATCTGATCCCAAAGTCACTATGGTCAGAGCGTTCGAAGACTCAGATTATGTGTTTGCCCACATGGAATACGACTTTTCAAACACTAAGGTCGCATTTGAAGTATTTCGTTTTGAAGGAGGTTATGCCGTTGAGCATTGGGACAACATTCAACCGATGAAAGGTCCGAACTCCTCAGGTAGGACAATGCTGGAAGGTGAGAGAGAATCTAGTGAAAAGCTCAAAACAGAAGCAAACCGGCAGTTGGTCAGGCAATTTGTCGAAGGTGTATTGATCGAACATCAAACAGATCGTCTCGAAGAATTTGTCGCAGCCGACAGCTTCATTCAACACAGTCCGGTTATCGCTGATGGCATTGACGCGCTGCGTGATGCTTTGTGTGCGGAGTCAGTATCTGGGTTAATGATCCAGTACCACAAGTTACATAAAGTATTGGCCGACGGAAACTTTGTATTGAGTATAAGTGAGGGGTATCTGGATGGAGTTCATTGTGCTTTTTATGATTTATTTCGGGTCGAAGAGAATAAGCTGGTAGAACATTGGGATACCATTGAAGCCATACCACCGGTTAGCGAGTGGAAAAATACCAATGGTAAATTTTGACTGCTGTCGGATGGGAATAAAAAATGAAAAAATGGAACAAAATAATACTCAAGCTCACCTTGGCAGTCACACTAACAACGACCAGCATTTATATTTTTGCGCCTTGGGAGTTCGCACTTTACTATTTCACTCGCCTTCCACCTACAATTGAGAAGCAAGTGGAAGAGGCCATCTCGCAAGATTTGGATGGTATTATTGTTTACATTCACAAATCGGGTCATGCTCCCGAGTTGTATGCTGGTGGCTGGCATGATAGGAAAAGTAAGATTCCTGCCTACCCAGAAGCTCTTTTTAAGATTGCCAGTATCGCTAAGCTATATGAAGCGTCAGCTGTGGCGAAGCTGGTGGCTGATGGGAAGTTAAACCTTGATGGAACCTTAGCCCACTATTTGCCAGCATTAAGTGAAAGGATTGAATATTCCGATCAAATAACCTTGCGTATGATGGTAAAACATCGAAGCGGGATTCCTAATTTTACAGACCAGCGGGAGTTCGACTGGGCTGACTCTTCACTTGATGTGTTAGAAATGGTCCTGGACAAATCTGCAGATTTCGAGCCCGATACAGACTATGCTTACTCCAATACAAACTACCTGCTACTTCAGAAAATCATGACTCAGACACTGGGTTATAGTTATACACAATATATCAAGGAAGCCATATTGGCTCCTTTAGGTCTGACCCGTACCTTTTTCTCAATCCATGAAGTCAATCCTGAGGAGTTGATGAGTGGCTATTACATTGGCTATGAAGAAGATTTAAAAGGTTTAGATCAAGGCTATGTGGCCAGTGCTGAAGATGTAGGTAGATTTTTACGGGCGCTGAATGATGGAACCTTACTTAACGAGCAAGAACAGGAAATTTACAGTTCAATTTATGAATATGAGCATACAGGCTGGGTGCTGGGATATTCGAGTATTGCCCGTTATCATCGCGATATTGACACAGTCGTAATTCAGTTTACTAACACCACTGGAAACGACACGGTAATGCTGACCCATATCGTTTATAACCGGCTCCTCAGTATTTTACAGCATTAAAATACAAGTGATTTAAGTGTTTTTTGAAATTAACTGGTTCAGTTTAGTGTACATTTCTTTCTCTCAAAAGACGGTTTAGCGCCTTACTGTTTGATTTGTTTTTGGCTGCGATAGGAAGATAAACTAACGGAATAAAGGTCAATAAGCCCCAGCCATTTTTGAACGTGCTGTATGCAGCCACACCAATGAGGACCCCCAGTATTAGCGCATCATAAAGGTTTGCAGACTTTCTTTGTTTCGCTTGTTGCGGCAATTCTTCGTCGGTCAATTCTGTTAATGGCTTCTGCATGGTAGTTTCTTTCTTTTAATTGTTCGTTAATGCTCATGTCTGATTAATATCAGGGTAAAGATTATGCTAAGTGCTCAGCCCAATCGAGCGCCGTTTTCAACTTTACGGTCAGTACCGGCCAATACCACAGCACCATTTTTGTCATAGAAACCTGTTACCAGGCATTCTGACATGAAGGGACCAATTTGCTTGGGAGGAAAGTTAACGACACCGAGAATTTGTCTGCCAATCAAGTCTTCGGCTTGATACAAATCAGTGATCTGAGCGCTGGATTTTTTGATCCCAACATCTGGCCCAAAATCGATTTTTAATTTGTAGGCAGGATTTCTCGCTTCAGGAAATGGCGAAGCTTCCATAATTGTGCCAACACGAATGTCCACTTTTTCAAAGTCATGCCAACTGATTGTTTCCATAGTCATGTATGTAGTTCTCCAGATTGAGTTTGCCCAACAGCTTGATTGATACCGTTTTAATTATCGCTGAGTGAACACTTTTCTATGCGGATCGGTATGAGACTCAGGTTTTGTCTGACAAGTTACCCACTTCCAAAACGGGTGAAGCATCAATGTTTTCGGCATCCATCATGCTGGCAATGCGTTGCAACGTGGCAACCATCTGACTTTGCTCCCATTCCTTCAACTGGGAAAAGCGATTGGTAAAATGCTCCTGAAAAGGAAGTGGGGCATCCTGCAATAACCTCTGTCCCTCATCTGTCAAAAATACGCCGACTTTGCGCTTGTCCTCGGTGCTACGAATTCGTTGTACAACGGATTTCGTCTCCAGCCTGTCCAATATGCTAGTCACCGTAGCGGGGCTCAGGTTAATGTTGTCCGCAATTTGACGCACCATAATCCCCGGCAGCTTCCCAACGTTTTGCATAACAAGCAACTGCGGACCTGTTAAACCAACATCCTTACTGAGCTGTTTGGAGCGCAGATCAATGGCGCGGATGACCTTACGAAGCGCGACCAGAAGTTCTTCATCTTTGCGCATGCTAAGTCCCATTCAAATACTCCTCGAATACTTTCGTTAACGCAATAAATGCAGAAAATGGAGATGTTTATGGTATTGATCAATCACATCATTGATAACGGCGAGTTTAGACCAGCCCATGATGTCATAATCCTGTCCGCCTTCCTGCAAATGTACTTCAGCGCGATAGTAAGACTGATCATCATCGGTGTCCATTACTTCGAGGTCATTGCAGGCAAAATCTGGCTGCTCGTGTTTTCGTCGATGCACTCCGTAAACGAAATCGTGTTCTTCTCCATGCCTTACATGCAACTCCACGCCGCTACTAGTTTGAAGAATTTCCACCTCAATCTGACCAGATTTTAGCTCTTCTGCCACAGCGTCAAAGGCCGGCAAAACAATGTTATCTATAAATCTGCTGACCGTTTTTTTGTTGGGGAAATGGATAATATTTTGTAGTCGTTCCCGCCACCCTTCTGAATTGACATTAGTTTGATGCGGGAGACCGTTCATTTGCAGGCTTTCGCGCTTCATGTTTTCTACGCGAAGCGCTTTTATCAGCCCGACCATGGCGATCAAAAGCACTATGGAGAAGGGTAAGGCAGACGCGATTGTCATAGTTTGCAGCGCATTAAGTCCTCCGGCGGCCAACAGAATAGCTGCTACCACACCGACACCGACAGCCCAGTATATTCGTTGCCAGACGGGCGTGTCGTTATTGCCGTTGGAGCAAAGCATATCCACGACCATGGCACCCGAATCACAGGATGTCACAAAGAAAATAACGACCATTAAAATAGCGATAAAAGCCAACACTTCGGACATAGGAAAATGCTCTAAAAATACGAACAGGGCTACTGACGCATTGTCGTTGACCATTTCACCTAATTTCAGTTGTTGCTGATCATGCACCAATTCGATAGCCGAGTTTCCGAATACAGTCATCCAAAGAAGCGTAAATGCAGTGGGAATAAACAAAACGCCAAACACAAATTCACGGATCGTACGACCCCGGGAAATTCTGGCGATAAACAGGCCCACGAAGGGCGCCCAGGCCAGCCACCAACCCCAGTAGAATATTGTCCACCCTCCTATCCAGTCGGTTTTTTGGTAGGCAAACAGATTGAAAGTATTGCGCACAATATCTGACAGGTAAGCACCAATATTTTGCAGGTATGCCTGCAACAGGAACACAGTGGGGCCCAGAATCAAAATTAAAACCAGTAAGGCTATGGCCAGAACCATATTGGTTTCAGACAAGCGGCGAATTCCTTTATCCAATCCCGATACCACTGAAACGACTGCCAGGGAAATAATCCCTATCATCAATAAAATTTGATTGGTGTTATTGACCTCAATATCAAATAAATAGGCTAGACCGGCGTTAATTTGAGACGCCCCAAGTCCAAGAGATGTCGCAACACCAAAAATTGTGCTGATCACGGCAAAGGTGTCCACAGTGTGACCTGGCCAGCCGTGGATTTTTTCACCAATAAAAGGGTATAGAGCAGAACGTAAGGTCAATGGCAAATCATGCCTGAAACTGAAATAGGCCAGCACCAGCGCAACTACCGCATAAATAGCCCATGCATGAAACCCCCAATGGAAAAACGTAGTTTTCATTGCTTCGCGTACTGCCTCTACAGTATTTGCTTCCGCGGTGGGTGGGGCCAGATAATGCATCAAGGGTTCTGCGACGCCGAAAAACATCAAGCCTATTCCCATGCCTGCAGCAAACAGCATAGATAACCAGGTGGGCAGAGAATAGTCGGGAGATGCATGGTCAGGTCCCAATCTTATCTCGCCAAAACGGGAAACCCCCAGATATACAACTAGCAACAGTATAGTCGCCACACTTAATACATAAAACCAACTGCCGTTGCTAACGATTATTTGCTGAACGTGCTTAAACACTGTGTCTGCTGCAGCGGGTGCCCAAAACGCGAATATGAGCAGTACAATGATAGCGATCGACGAGGGAAAAAATACATAACGGTTTAGCGAGGCGGTATTGTTTTTGTTTTTCACTCGACAGTGTTTCCTGTTGGCTTGTATCCCTCCTGCGTCTTATCTCGGACCAAGGAGTAAATAATGATTGGGACAATATAAGGGATATGTGCGTCTAATAAAACACCTGTTCAATTAAATAGCTTACAAATTAATTATATGCCTTTTAGGGTTGACTTGAGTTCGTTAATACTCTTATTTCCCTTACTTTAAATTGAATTATGATTAATATGAATCGTATACGAATAATTAGTATTGAATCTAATTGCACTTTAGTTGCTTTCCTTTATCATCGTACACGAGCAAAACACACATTCTCAACACCATCTAATAACGTCATACAAGGCAACTTGGAACATGAAAAAAACTAAGCTGAATTGTGCAGTGGTGGCCGCGTTAGCGGCAACGCCACTATTTGCACAAGAAGATGCTGGAAAAGCACAGATCGAAACCATTGAAGTCACCGCCACCAAGCGATCCGCATCTATCCAGGAAATTCCGGTATCGGTAACAGCACTCAACGGCGAGGCCTTGGAAAACCTTGGCGTGGATAACTTTCAGGACTATGTGGAATTCTTGCCGAACGTAGTTTTTCAGGGTACGGGTCCCGGACAAAATGAAATTTACATACGCGGTGCAGCGACTTCTCAAACTAACATTGCCGTGTCATCAGTGCAGGCGCTACAGCCTTCTGTTGCATTTTATTTAGATGAACAACCGGTTTCCATGCAGGGTAGAAACCTGGATATATTCGCCACTGATATGGAGCGCGTCGAAGTGCTGCCAGGACCTCAGGGCACCTTGTTTGGCGCCAGCTCACAATCTGGCACAGTAAGGCTTATCACTAAAAAACCTGATCACACTGGCTTCTCAGCCGGTGTTGATACCAATTTTGCGTTCACCAAAGGTGGTGAAAGGAGCAATACGGTTGAAGCCTTCATGAACTTCGTTATAAACGATGACCTGGCTTTACGAGTAGCAGCCTACAACGAACATCAGGGTGGTTGGATAGACAACATTCTGAATGAACCGGGTAACGGCGGTTACATAGGTAGCGCAGTAGTGATCGACAGAATTTCAGGCGGCCCCCTTACTGATCCGGCTAACACACCGGTGGATCCTCCGGTAAATGATGCCTTGGTGGAAGATGATTTTAACGATGCAACCTATGCAGGTGTGCGTTTTGGTTTGTCTTACATCTTCAATGATGATTGGAAGCTGCTGGTTCAACATACACAGCAGACGTTGGAAACGGAAGGGGTGTTTGCCTATGACCCTAATTTGGAGGGGGAAAGTTCAGCTAACCGTTTTACCCCTGAAGACAATGACGATGAATTTGGTCTGACGACCTGGACGCTGGAAGGTCGACTTGAAAAGTTGGAAGTCGTCTATACCGGCGGATACCTTGACCGTGAAATAAACTCCACTGTTGACTACACGGGATACACCAATGGCGGACTATTTGCCGCTTACTATGTGTGTAATCACTACGAAGCAGAAACACCTGCTGATGAACGCTGCTTGGATCCCACCAAATTTTACAAAGAAGAAACCAATACGTCACGTGTAACCCATGAACTCAGGGTCAACACCGATATGGACCAGGATTGGCGCGTTACTGCAGGAGTTTTCTATGATGCTCAGGATCTGGAAACCATAGGTAAATTCAACATTGGTAATACCGACCTGGAATTCTTCTCCGATTTAAAAAGAACAACTGTAGGAACCGAAGGCATCAACAGTAATGGTGGGCCTTTCGAGTCTGAAGTCAGTTTTGTCAATGATGTGACCCACACTATTGATCAAATCGCTGTATTCGGCCAATTCGAATATGATCTTACTGACACTATTACAGCGACCCTGGGGGCTCGTTGGTACGAAATTGAAGATACCTTCAGAGGATCCACCACGACTGTGGATGTGACCCGCCGGGTCAGAGCGTTTGGTACCCTGGATCCAAATGAACTTCAGGCTGTCGGTGAAGATCCTGCACTTATTCAACAGGCCATAGAAAATGGCCAATTAGAAGTTGATTTGCTAGATGATGACGGTGTCCTAACCGTTGATGATGTCATCTTAAAAGCTTCGTTGGACTGGAAGGTGAACGACGACCTGCTTGTCTTTGCCACTTATTCAGAGGGTTTCCGTCCGCCTGTCACTAACAGGGTCGGCGGTGGACAAGCGACCAATCAAAATGGTGCGTTTGAAGGCTTCCGTATCCCGGTATACTCGCTTACAGATACGCTGGACAATTATGAGCTGGGTGTGAAGGGAGATTTCCTTGACGGTATTCTGCGGGTCAATGCAACGGCATATTTTTCAGAGATCACTGATTTACAAACGTCTAGATTCGATCCCACCAACATCAGTTTCCTGGTTTTCACTGACAATGTTGGTGATGCTGAGATTCGGGGATTGGACGCAGATATTACCTGGTTGGCATCCGAAAATCTGATTGTAGATGCTTCCTTTAGTATGCTTGATACCGAGTTAACTCGAATTAATCCAGAGCTTGACGGGATCGCTCCTGGAGTAGGGAGTAAACTACCTTATTCGGCGGATTTCTCAGGAAACCTGCGTGCTCGCTATTACTATGAATTGCCGGATGGGTTAACTGGCTATATCAACGGTTCAATTTCCTATACAGGCGATCGTCTTGCCAGCATGAAGATGGATGCCTATGTACTGGAAGATACAACACAACTGGTATACGGCACGGGTTCTGGCTTAACCATTGAGCAGGAAGCTGCGGTTTACGAAGGTGTGACCTATGCAGATTCCAATGGCCAGGCATTTAAAGGTGGACGCTATGTGCAGGAAAGCTATGTGATTGGTAATGTCGCGTTTGGTGTCACCAACGATGAATGGAAAGTTGAGTTGTATATAGACAACGTTACGGATGAAAGTGCGATTTTGTATATTGATAATCAACAGTTTACTCCGAAGGTCGTGACCAACAGGCCTCGCACTGTTGGTTTGAGAATGTCTTACGACTTTTATTAGAAATAACCAAAGTTGATTGAAGGGCAAATCATCAAGGTTTGCCCTTTTTATTTCAGATGGTGAAATTGTTACTATCAGAAAGACACTGTACAAAAGGCAGAATTACTCCTAGTGAACACCCTGGACTCTATAAAAAGCGCTGTCAACGCAGGGCAATTTTCTAAAGCGATTGAGCTGGCAACGAACGCTATAACAACTGAGCGGGAAAAGGCTCTCAATAAAGAGTTGTTGTACATACTTGCTGTGGCATATCGGTTAAACAAACAATTTAACTTGGCTTTGCAGACCGCCGGCCAACTTTTGGCAAGTGATCCTGAACATTCTCGTACTTATCAGGAAAAAGGGCATATCCACAAGGCCTGTGACCAGGACCAAGAGGCTGCTGTTGCTTATTATCAGGCAACTAAACTAAACCCGGCATTATTGGCGAGTTGGCGTGAGTTGGAGACACTTTATTCCCGGATGGGGAATTTCCCTGCCAAAGACATAGCTTGCAGACAAATATCCTATTTATCTAGTTTACCCAAACCTATTCTTGGCGCTCGGGACTTGATGTATGAAGGGGAGCTACATAAGGCAGAACAAGTGTGTCGTCGTTTTTTGCAAAGCACGCCACACCACGCTGAAGCCATGCTGCTTTTGGCAGAAATTGGTATACAGCTGAAAGTATATGGTGAAGCTGAGTTTCTGCTGGAAAGTTGCCTGGAACTGTATCCCAATCATCAGGCTGCTGGAATGGAATATCTTAAGCTTCTCACCAAAATGGGCAAGTTTAAGCAGGCCAAGATATTAACCGAAAAGCTACTCGATGCCCAGCCACAAAGTTCTCATTTAATAACAGCCAAGGCCAATGCCATGGTGGGATTAGGGGAAGTAAAATACGCATTACCGCTTTATCGACAACTGTTGCAAAAAGAGATGAACCAACCTGGGTTACACCTGTTATTAGGCCATGCGCTAAAAGCCAACGGTGATCTGACTGGTGCGATAGAGGCTTATAAGCAGGCATATCAGTACAAGCCTGAATTCGGAGATGCGTTTTGGAGCTTGGCAAACACCAAAACTTACCGTTTTACGGAAAGTGAAATGACGCAAATGGGTCAACAGGTGGAAAGGGGAGATGTGTCAGCAGACGACAAAATACACCTGCATTTTGCTTTGGGTAAAGGGTTTGAGGATGGCCACTCCTATGATGAAGCATTTTCTCACTATGACGCTGGGAATACCCTCAAACAGCAACAGATAAAATACAACCCGGCGGCGTTTGAAAGGCAGGTGAAAGAGCAGCAAAAACATTGTGACCATGTTTTGTTCGAAAAGAATGATAAGGTCGGTGACTCAAGTGCAGATCCGATCTTTATTGTGGGTTTACCCAGAGCTGGTTCTACCTTGCTTGAACAAATACTGGCGTCCCATTCACAAGTGGATGGAACCATGGAGCTACACAATATTCTAGGCCTTGCGTCCCGCCTGCAAGGTAAATCAAATCAGTATCCTGGCATTTTAAGACAGTTGGATAAAAGCTATTTCAGTCGTTTTGGTGAACAGTTTTTAAAGGATACTCAGGTATATCGCAATGGCGCACCTCTCTTCATCGACAAAATGCCCAATAACTTCCTGCACATAGGCCTGATCAAACTGATACTACCGAATGCAAAAGTAATCGATGCTCGTCGTCACCCGATGGCCTGTTGTTTCAGTGGCTTTAAACAGCTTTTTGGCGATGGACAAGAATTCACCTACGGCCTTGAAAACATTGGACGTTATTATCGCGCTTACGTAGAAATGATGGCTCACTGGGACAATGTACTACCTGGCTTTGTGTTGCGCGTCCAACACGAAGATGTGATTGATGACCTTGAGGGGCAAGTGCGTCGATTGTTAGATTTCTGTGGGCTCCCTTTCGAACAAAACTGTGTGGATTTCCATCAAACAAAACGGACAATTAAAACACCAAGTTCTGAACAAGTCAGGCAGCCTATTTATCGCACTGGGATGGTTCAGTGGAAAAACTTTGAGGCACATTTGCAGCCTTTGCAGGAGGTTTTGGGAAGCAAATAACTCCTGACAGAGTATAAGAGTACAGTGCCCGTCAGTACACATTAGCGTATGACCAGATAGGCGCCTGCAAAAATAATCAACATGCCAGTCAATCGACCCAGATCAATCTCCTTTGGGATTGTTCCAAAGGCGCCGAAATGATCGATGACCAATCCAGCGAGTAGTTGACCAATGATGATCAGAGTGACTGCTGCTGTAGCACCGAGTTTTGGGAAAGTGTGGGTTACCGTTAAAAATAGTACCAGACCAAGAGATCCGCAGCCAAGCATATACCATGGCAACTCGCGCCATTGCACAATACTTTCTCCACGGTTAGCAATCATCAGGAATAGTGATGCAACGAGTCCACCAAGGTGAACTATGAAGCTACTTTCTGCACCGCCGACTCGTTGTGACATGGCACCGGCAATAGGTGTTGACGTGCCCACGGCGACGCCACCTAAAAGACCAATTCCGATTGTGATGATAATTTCAAGCATAGGGGTTCTTCTTTATCAGATTCTTTTTTAGTTACATCTTGCTTGCATCTAAGTGACAAGTCATGAATGTGGGGATTGTAGGTTAATTAAAATATGAATATAAATGGTTTAAATTCAGGTAAAGTATTCCTATAACGAATAGATTGGTGTAGGAAAATGTCATTTGAACGCTTATCCAGAGTAGATTTAAACCTGCTTGTGACCATGCACTTCCTGTTAGAGCATCATAGCGTCAGCAAAGCAGCTGAGCATCTCAACCTTAGTCAGTCTGCGGTCAGCAAGAGTTTGAGCAGATTGAGAACATTATTCGATGATCCCTTATTTGAACGTGAGGGTTATGGCGTCACACCCACGCCACGAGCGCTGCAACTTCAGCCACTATTGAATAAATTGTTGATGGATATCGAGCTCATGACAGCGCCGGATACGTTTGATCCTCAGCAGAGTCAGCGCGTTTTTCAGATTGCTGCAGTGGAGAGTATCTACAGTATTTTGTTTCCGCATTTTATTGATGAAGCTGCAAGCAAAGCGCCAAGGATAACGTTCGAAACGATAAACTGGCATCGTGATTCCTTTGAACAATTACAAAAAGGGATGCTAGATTTTGCAATTACCGGACAAGACTTACATACTGATGAGATGGCAGATAACAGTCATCTTCCTGATGGTATTCAATCTTCAATTCTTTATCAGGACAGACTTTGCTGTTTGGTGAATTCAAAACATCCTGCACTGACCAGGGAGTGGAATACCGAAGCCTATTTATTCTATCGACATATCGTCACCCGGTTTTATAAAAAGGAACGTTGGTTTCTTGATAGTCAGTTGGCGAAGAACAAACTCAGACGAGATGCAGCTATCTATGTTCCGGACTTTAACAGCGCAGCAGAGTTATGTTCTCATACCGATTTTATTCTCACCGCTCCGGGGCTTTATGCCAACCACATTGCTTCTCAGTTGAATTTAACAATACTGCCTCTACCATTAACTTTACCACCGCTAGCTTATAAAATTTTCTGGCACGAAAACCGCAAAAATGACCCTGCTCATCATTGGCTTAAAGAGCTGATTCTGTCGCGGAGTAAAACATTAAAATGATTACAGTAGATCAATTCACTCTTGATAGTGACCTGAACGCCATTGTAAATGAGATCAATCAAGCAACATGGGATGAACACAACGACATGTGTCAGTATGATGTTGCTTCATTGTCAGCCTACCTCCAGCGCCAGGATACAATATTCCTTGCATGTCATAGCATACATGCGCACGTTAAAACCTTACTCGGGATCGCATCAGCCAGAATAGAAATTAAACCTTATGGGCAAGAAAAATGGTTATATGTGGATGAAGTAGACAGCTGTGCCGACCAGCGTAAAAAGGGCGCAGGTAAAGTAATGATGCAATATCTGCTCGAACTTGCCAGGCAAAATAACTGCGAAGCGTTATGGCTGGGGACAGAATCGGAAAATATCCCAGCAAACGCACTTTATCGGTCACTGAAACCCGATGATATTGCTGAGTTTGTCGGTTATACCTATGAGACTTATTCGGCGCAGTAAAGCTGATATAAGGTTGAAATCACGGTAATAACCTCGTCACTGCTTAGGGAGTAATAAATGGTCTGTGCTTCACGTCGGGTTTTTACCAGGCCATCTCGACGAAGCACGCTGAGGTGTTGTGAAAGAGTGGATTGCGGAATATCCACTTCCTCATTCAGTTCGGACACCGATAATTCTCTATTGTTTAGCATACAAAGAATCAGCAGTCTGTGCTTGTTTGCCATGGCTTTCAGCAAGTCCGCTGCTTGCTCGGCATTTGCTTGCATGTCTGCAGGATTCATTTTTTGGCCCACTACTTAACGAATTTCTTGGCCGTGATCATACCAATAAGCATGGTTATCACAAACACTATCATTCCGGATTGTCCACCACTTAAGTTAGTGATAGCCGGCCCTGGACATATGCCGCTTAGGCCCCAGCCGAAACCAAAAAGCGCGGCGCCAGCCAGTAATTTTGCATCTATCTCAGTGTTTACAGGAATATGGCAGGAATCACCAAAAACAGTTCGTTGCTTGGGTTTTATCCAGACTGAGTAAATCGGTAGGTACACACTCAAGCCTCCGGCCATAACGAATGCCAACGTGGGATCCCAATCACCGAGTATATCCAGAAACCCCAGTACACGAGTGGGATCCACCATACCTGAGATTGTCAGGCCGCTACCAAAAAACAGTCCGGAAAGTAATGCCGTAAATAATTGTCTCATTGCACGCTCCTAAACGAAATGTCTGATTATTGAAACAGTCACTATTGCTACAGACATAAATGTTGCCGTAGCGACTATGGAACGTTTTGAAAGTCGACCTATGCCGCAAATGCCATGTCCGCTAGTACAGCCAGCCCCGATTTGCGTACCCACGCCCACGATTAATCCGGCAACTGCCAATGTCAGATTGTCAGTGGGTAGGCTGGTGGGCAAACTGAAACCAACCAGAGTAGTTAACCAAGGGGCAAAGATAAGTCCAAGGATAAATCCCCATCGCCACAAGTGACTTTTTTTGACGGAAGAAATCGCCCCGCTCACGATCCCGGACACACCCGCAATTCGACCGTTTGCTAACATCAAAATAATGGCGCCTGTTCCGATTAATGCTCCACCCAGGAATGCGTGTAAAAAATTAGTGTCCATGTTCAGCTCCCTTTTCCACCAAGCCACTACCTGTCAATGGAACACAAAGATATCGGATGCCATTTTCTTCGGGGTCAGGAAAAGACCCACCCCAAAGGTTTACTTGTAGCGAGGGGTAAAGAAGCCGAGGAACGGCGAGTGACTTATCCCGTTTATTTCGCATCTCAATGTAAGACTCGCGGTCAGTATCAAGATTAATGTGAATATTACTTCTTTTGCTTTCGGCGACTGTGGTGTGCACTTTTACCTCTCTGCCACCTGGCTGATAGTCATGACAAACCCAAATTCTGGTATCTTCAGGCAGTTGATGGATTTTAGCGATGCTCGTCCATAATTTAGCTGCATTCCCACCAGGAAAATCACACCTTGCCGTGCCGCCATCCGGCATAAACAAAGTATCACCAACAAAAACGTTATCATTTATCAGGTAGCTGACACTGTCGTCAGTGTGTCCTGGGGTGGATAAAACCGTAATACAGCTCTCACCGAAGACCAGGCAGTCCTGGTCTCTCAGAAGTCGGTCAAATCCACTGGTTGATTGCAGTGATGACGGTCGTTTGGGAAAAAGATGAGAAAAATGATCCTGAACGTCCAGAATGCCCTCACCAATGGCGGTTTTTGCGCCTGTTTTACTTTTTAAGTAGGCGGCTGCACTGAGATGGTCTGCATGGGCATGGGTTTCCAAAATCCAACATATGTGCAAGCCTTGCTGACTGGCAAACTCAATTTGTTGATCCACCAGTGAGGTACTAACTTTCCCGGACGCCATATCTAAATTGAGAACACTGTCGATAATGACTGCGTATTTTCCGGATGAATCTACTACCAGATAACTGGCTGTTCCAGTCTCTTCATGAAAGAAAACATTTACTGACTCTGACATTTTATATTCCTTATAGAAATAACTTATAATATCGTATATTCTAAATATACGATATTATTGTTTAGGTTTACAAGTTAATGTTTGTCATGCTGTTAATTTCAGCTTTAGTTGTTGGTTTAAGTTTGGGGTTGCTAGGTGCAGGAGGGTCGATATTAACTGTTCCTGCATTAGTCCTGTTATTGGGAATGAATGAAAAAAGTGCAATTGCTAGTTCCTTGGCGATCGTTTCTTTTATTGCATTAACCGGCATCATCAATGCAGTTAAAAAAGGGGCCTTGATACCCAAGATACTGGGCTGGTTTGCAGTTTCCAGTTTACCTGCTGCGTCATTAGGCGCTTATGTTGGGGTGCTGTTGCCCGTTGGTGATCAGACTTTGTTGCTGACGCTGGTGATGCTCATAGCCGCTTTCAAAATGGTGCGCTCTTCAACAGTTGCAATTTCGCAAGAAGTGGATCGAAACAAGCTAATCATGGCTGGAGCATTGGCGGGTTTTGTCACTGGTATTGTTGGCATCGGTGGAGGCTTTCTAATTGTCCCTGCCCTGGTAATTTACGCCGGATTGACCATGCAGCAGGCTGTAGCTAATAGTCTTGCATTGATAGTCATTAATGGTGGGATCGCATTTGTCACTTTACAGTTTGGCAGCTGGGTCCCTGAAATTGATTGGATAGTCATTGGTGTGATGGCAGCCGTGGGGAGTGGTGCAGTTCTAGTCGGACAAAAGATTTCCGGAAAATTAAATCAGCAAGGTTTGAAAAAAGGGTTTGCTGTTTTGTTGGTAATAGTCGCAATAAGTCTGTTGATAAAGCAGTTCTAGATTTAAAATAGGAGCAACAGAATGTTGTCATTTAATGAATATATTGCTGCGGTGAAGCAGGAGATAAATGAAATTGAAGTGAATTCTCTGCAGCAGGAGTTGGATAAATTTACCTTAATAATTGATGTTCGTGAGCCTGAAGAAACAAAGCGGGGAATAATAGCTGGAGCGGTGACTATTCCCAGAGGTTTGCTCGAGTCGAAATTGTCATCCTTGACACCTTCAACTAAATCTGTCGAAGCAGGAAGTTGGCTACGACAGCAACGAATCGCCTTATATTGTCGCTCGGGAGCGCGTTCGGCGTTGGCCGCAAAGTCTCTGCAAGCTATGGGGCTCGATAAGGTGTATTCACTCAAAGGTGGTTTTAAAGCCTGGTGTGAAAATTCGTTACCAGTGAATTCTTAATGCGGATTGGGGTTGTATTTCCTTGAGCAAAAATATTCTGCTAGGCTAGTCGAAACTACTTTCAACTATTTAGTTTGTACAAGGAGGTTTTTAATATGTATGCCAACCCCACAATGTATTCTCTCAGCCCGTCTGGTTTTTTTTCCATCCGTCAATTAAAAGATATCCTGAAAGAACATACAGAGTTAGTGTTTCTTGCGGTGTTGTTTATTGGCTATCAGTTTTATGCAGAACGAGAGCAACAATTGATGCTGTCTGTAATAGAACAACCCAGGAAAAGTGATTTTTTCTATGTCGATTATTTTTCACTAGATAAATCAACCGATGCGAGGCATCGCTACGTGCCTATGAAAGTTCTGGAAGTCAATGACCAAGGTGTTCGCTTTAAGGTGGGGAATATTGCCCATTCCACTCCAGTTTCTCCTCGCCAGCATGCCAAATTTGACAAGGCAATGGTGACAAAAAACTACTATCGGCAGAAAGAAATTGTCCTGACGCACCCTGAAATTAAGGGCTTATTTGATTCTGGCGTGATCTATAATGCCCGCCGACCGAAAACGATTTTTATCGATGGCTGGATAGTCATTCCAAAAAGTGAGATGTATCTGGAAGACTGATCGGTGTCCATTCAAGCTGGCAATGTCAGCCTGATTGCAAGCCCGCCATCAGGGCGGTTTTGCAGGCGCAAATTGCCATTATGCGCAGTGACAATCTCATTACATAAAGACAATCCCAGTCCACTTCCTGTTTGTTTGGTCGAGAAAAAGGGCAACAGTGCTTTTTGCAATTGTTGCTCAGTCATTCCAGGACCGCGATCCATTACGCTGATGACTAATGATTCTGTTCTTGGCTCGAACAACATAGTGATCTGATCTTTTTCGCTACCTGATTCGACGGCATTTTTATAAAGGTTAATCAGCACTTGTTCCATTTGAGCAGGGTCGATATCTACTTCCATTTTCGGAATGTCCCCATCAATAGAAAATGGACAGAGGTTGATAACGTTCTTGATAAACCTTCCTAGCGCAACAGGTTCCTTTTTAGGTGCGGGTAGGCGGGCGAAATCGGCATATTCCATTAGAAAAGATTTCAGCCTGTCCGCGCGCAGCTGAATGGTTTCTATCAAGTCAGGCAACATGTCCTGATTTTTGTTTGAAAGCAGAATTTTTTGTGCGGAATTGGCCATAGAGCTTATGGGGGCAAGTGAGTTATTCAGCTCATGACTAATTAAACGAATAGCGTTTTTCCAGAGATCGATTTCTTGTCGGGATATCTCGGTGGTCAGATTTTTGAACAAATAGAGTTTATGCTCACGAGAATTCAGGTCGAAACTCTGGCAGTGCACATAATAAGAAGTACGTTCATTGTCCAGCGACAGATTGACCAGTCCATTTTGCATCGATTCTGTCGCTTCTTTCAGTTCTGTTGGGAGATGAGTCACTAATTTATCAAAGCTTCTTCCCTCCAATTTTTTGCCCTGTTGAAACAGCTTTTGCGCATTGTTATTGGCATAGACTACAAAGCCCTTAGTGTCTGTCAGAAGTATAGAAACAGGGGTCGTCTGAATTATGGTATCCAGCAATAATTCCCGCTGAAATAGCGACATTCGTTCGTCACAAAGCGTATTTGCCATCTCATTGTAGGTATCGACTATATTGCCTAGCTCATCATTTCGAGGTTTGTGAATACGCACGCTAAAGTCTTTGTCACGGAAGCTGCTCACTCCAGTTTCCAGTGCGCTGATCAACTCTTCAATGGGAGCATAAAACAATTTCAGTAGCAGCAACAACAACAGCATACTGCTGAGCAGAGCTACCACCAAGGTGAGTGTAATCGGCCAGCCCGCTCCAAAACCGAGGTACACAATGGCCACCTGAAAAAACAGTGTCACAATTGTGATTAGCAGGATCTTACCTCGAATAGATTGCTGCATATTAATTGGTGCTTATCGGGCTTATCGAGAATTTCTCCATTCTTCTGTAAAATGCCTGACGACTGATATTGACCGATTTTGCGGCTTTGGCGATGACATAATCATTTTCCTCAAGGGCGCTAAGAATATCTTGTTTATTCAACGCATCTCCTGTTTTTCTGCTGTTTGCCGTATCCAATTTGATCCCCAGACTGGCAGCTGTTATTTGCTGATCGTTAGACAGTAACATGGCGCGTTTTATGGTATTTTGCAACTCGCGTACATTGCCCGGCCAATGGTATTGGCTCAACAACTGTTCTGCTTCGTCAGTGAGTCCTCGCTCGCCTTCAAGGAAGTATTTTGCTAGGGGCAAGATGTCTGGCTTTCGCTCGTTTAACGGAGGTAATCGCAGTTCTATCAGATTGATCCTGTAATATAAGTCTTCTCTGAAATCACCCTTTGCAATTGCTTCCTGCAAATCAGCGTTGGTAGCACTTAACACTCTTACTGACACCCGCTGAGTTTGTGTACTGCCCAATCGCTCAAATTCACCGGTTTCCAGCACACGCAATAGTTTTTTCTGTCCTTCCATCGATAGGTTACCGATTTCATCCAGAAAGAGTGTGCCTTTGTTGGCAGCCTCAAATCGACCAATACGACGTTTAGTATTACCTGTGAAAGCGCCTGCTTCAGCACCAAATAACTCTGCTTCCATCAAATCATTTGGCAGTGCACCTATGTTAACTTTAATAAATGGGGCGTCTTTTACCCGCGAATTCGCTTGCACCACTTCGGCAATTTTCTCTTTACCCGCGCCATTTGGTCCTGTGATCAGTACTGGCACATCAGCTGTTGCGACCTGGGTAGATATTTCCAGTAATTGCAACATATTGTCACTGGCAAACTGCAGATCGCACAAATTAAAATTGTCAGTTAAGTTTTGAAGGCGTTGCTTTTTATCTTGGGTTACCTGTTGTTGTTGCTGTTGCAATTGATGCAGTTCAAGGAGGTTTTTGACAGTGATAAGTAGCTTGTCATCATCCCAGGGTTTGGCCAGATAGTCAGCCGCACCAGCTTTGACTAATTGTACGGCTGTTTCCAGATTTGCCCAGGCCGTCAGCAAGATGATGGGCAGGTCTACAAATTGAGCGCGGATCTGTTTGAACAGCAGAATACCTTCTTCCCCAGATACCGTGTCAGAAGTAAAGTTCATATCCTGGATCACAAGATCGAAGTCTTGCCTGTCTAATAGGGCCAATCCTTCCTCCTGACTGGTTGCCCCTGAGCAGCGGATATCCTCCAGATGAAATAGAACGGTCAATGCTTTTATCACATCAGGGTTGTCATCAATGACGAGAATATGTGGTTTCATAGTATTCTTTCCGTTTATCCGTTAGGTCGACGCGCAATCATCAGGCTGAACGAGTGACAATAGCTGGGTCCACGTCTGCCGCCCGTTTAGCCGGCACTCTGGCTGCCAATAAATTGATCATCCAAAGTGTGCCCCCAATCAGCAACCAATAATGCAATTCAATCAAGCCTGGATTGTTAAACCGTGTTGCCAGTATGTAATTCATTGCGTAAGAAAGCAAAAGCCCAACGGCTAAACCAAATAGCGTTAAAATGCTGTTTTCAATAAGAAAATACCTGACAACCTGCCATTTACTTGCCCCTAAGGCACGCCGTGTCCCAATTTGCTTCTGTCGTTGTGAAATGGACAGGCCCACTAATCCGATTATGCCAAGTGCAGTGATCAATATCCCGATTGCGCTCATACCCAACATGGTAAAGGCGAAGCTTGTTCTGCCGTCGTAAAGTCTTTTCAGAGTGCGTGTCAGCACTTCAGTAAGAAAAATATATCGGCCTCGAGTCTCATAAAGTTTCTCTTCAATAAGTTCAAGTAACCCAGGTGCCGCCCCAGGTTCTGTTTTGAGTAAATAATTGGTAGTGTAATCCTTCCCCCAGGCACGCATTGGACGAATGACGGTGGCGTAAGGGACGTCGCGGTAGACGGCTGTATCGCCTCCCATGAAGTCTTTATAAACGCCAATTACTTTGGCTCCTTCCCTTCCATTGGGTTGTAAAAACAGGTTTTTTCCTAGTGCTGACTCGTCTGGATACATAGTATTGGCAAGCGTTTCACTGATTAACACGACAGCGGGATGCGCAATGGTTTCGATATCGCCGTATGCTATTTCTGTGGGCAGGTACCATCTGCCTTCCAGAACGTCCACATCCAAAACAGATTGACCGTTTTCATCCAGGTCTAACAGACTGATCTGATAACGGGTAGCGTCTTCTCTCGCTGAGTCAAAGGTCCAGCGAAACGAGGTGGAACTTTCAAAGGGAACTTCCACTGTAGTAGTGACATTGATAACACCGGGCAAGTCTCTCAAATCCTGCAGATCTCGCTGAATCTGTTCTTCCAGGTCCAGGTCTGGGTCGTAAAACTGGTTATTCACCCAAACCAGATTTTGCTCTTGTAATCCGGTTGGTTTCAGCCAACCTTTGAGCACTTCCATTGTGATAAAGACCGAATTGCTGACCATCACCAGCGTAATTGAAATCTGCAGGACGATAAGGATGGCGAGTGCATTATTTTTCCGCAATGAAGCAAGAATATGTTTAAGTTCCATGATGACTCTCCTAACTTTTAAGTTGGCTGGCAGGGGGAATGTTGCAGATTTTCCAGATGGGATAGAGTCCGGCAACAATAATACTGATTAGGGCGACTCCGATTGCCATGCCGATTAGCTGCCAATCAAGGGTGAAGTATTGTTTCACTATTTTAGGGTCACCATGATAGTCCATTTGATACATTTCGATTCTGAACATCAGTTCTAATCCGAAATAGGCCAATATCAATCCGAATAACGCGCCAATAGCACCAAGAAATAGCACTTCAATCAGGTGTAATTTCAGGATGTAACTTTTACTCGCACCCAGAGCGCGGTACAAACTTACACGCTTACCGTGATTGAGAAATTTTGCCAGCAGTATTCCTACTGTGTTAACCAGGCAGACCCCAAAAAACAGGTAAGCCATTACCAATAACGTACTGGCCCAATCATCCGTGCCTCTCAGTTCCATTATTTCATTAATATTGGCAACCAACACATCCGGATTGGTTCGAGTGTAGCGCCCGAGTTTTTGCTGCTCTTGTACAAATTGACGTAACAGAGCCTGATACTCCTGTGCTTGTTCAGAAGATGCCATTTCTGCCCACAAATTTATCCAGCCGCAATCCGATGCCATTAGCGCATCAATATTGTCACGGCGCACATCGCCGATGCTTTCCCGCTGCGTTTGTTCACAATACATTGTTCCTGCGCGCATCAGGTTATTCTGAGTGGCAAAACCTAAGGGGACGTACATTTGGTGCATTTCCCGATCCGAGAAGCTCCGATCATAAAAAGTGGTCTTAATCGGCCAGACATCAAGCACGCCTACCACAGTTGTACGTATACCTTCTGCCAACAGCGTGCGACCAACACTGTTTTCTCCTGCAAATAATTTATCATTCATATCGCGAGTCAGAATGATCAGTGCCTCGCCGCTCATGCTGGCTTCTTTGCTCCAGGCGCCGCCAAATAAAAAAGGGGCTTCGAATAAGGAAAAGAACTGATTATCGGTCGCAACCCCTTCTGCCCAGACCGGTCTGACTGTGGGATCGTCGGCTACCAAGACAGCGCGGGCGTTATAGTTAATGCTCTGCCTGGTTGCTGGTGTCTGCATATTTAGTAGACGCTGGGCATCGTTCCATGACAATGATGGGTATTGCCAGGAAAAATTGATGGGATCGTCATCCGGGGTGCGGGAGTCCGTCAATATAACGTACCTTTCCTGACTGATTGCAGGAACGGGTACCCGTTGTTGATGGTAGACAGTTGTTTGCATTGTCATTAACAACGCAATACCTATGCTCATTGTTGCCACCACCAAAACAGATAACCACCGTTTGGTTTTCAGACTTTGTCTGGCTTCTCTGAAATGTTGAATATTCATCATGTCACCTATACAGCCAAGTCAGTTAAAGGTTGCTCACGCATGTCGTTGACCAATCCATCGAGGATATGGATGTTACGGCTAGCACGTTTTGCAAGCTGTGGATCATGGGTAACCATAATGATGGTTGTTCCCTTATCGTTAATATCTTCAAGCAATTCCATCACCTGCCTGGCCATAACAGAGTCCAGGTTCCCTGTAGGTTCATCAGCCAGTAAGAAACGAGGTTGCCCCGCTATCGCCCGGGCGATAGCCACACGCTGTTGTTGACCACCAGAGAGTTGATTTGGGTAATGCTCCTTGCGAGATGCCAGACCCACCAACTCAAGAGCGTTTTCGATACGCTCCTTACGCTCTTTGCTATTCATGCTGCGGAAATTCAGCGGCACTTCAACATTGTTATAGAGCGAAAGGTCAGGTATCAGATTAAAGGACTGAAAGATAAAGCCTATTTTCTCATTTCGGAGCCGGGAAAGCGCATTGTCGCTTAACCCTGTGACATCGATACCGTCAAGAAAGTACTCACCTTCATCAAAATTTTCCAATAAACCGGCAAGATTGAGAAAGGTAGTTTTGCCCGAACCTGACGGGCCTGTAATAGTGACAAACTCACCTTCCTCTACATGCAGATTGACGTCTTTCAGCGCATGTGTCTCGATAAGGTTTGTGCGGTAATATTTACTCACATGATTCATTTTTAACATGCTGCATTCCTTTTAATTGGTAATGAAAATGGTGTTGTTTTTTGAATATTGCTCGGTGTTAGAAATAATGATCCTGTCCCCTTGATTGAGTCCGGAAATCACTTCAACTTCGCCTACACTAATAGCACCTAACTGAATATTGGCGCGCCGCGCAAGGTCGCCCTCTACAATAAATGCGAACTTACCTCCTGACCCATCCATAAATGGTCCACGTTTAACCTTTAATACGTTGGGTTTGGACTCGATCATAATACGTGCACTAATGCGCTGATTCTGGCGCAGCCCTAAGGGGGTATCTAAGAATCGTATTCTCGCGGCAACCTGACCATTGTTTACTTCTGGCGAAATGGCAGTAAGCTGCGCATCGACCTTGTCATTGCCCATAGGAATTTCGACCTTCATACCCGGCCCCAGATCATCTGCGTAGATTTCAGGAATTTGCACTTCTACTTCAAAAGCGCGCATATCAACAGCGGTCAGTAATGGCATATTTTGAGTAACTGCTTGTTTTTCTTGAACATCTACTGTACCGATAATGCCTTCGAAAGGAGCGAGTATTTCCAACTGATCAACTTGACGCTTCAGTTCATTGACGACGAACTGTTGTCGACTGAAGTCTTTTTCTCGGCTTTGCAATTCAAATGTCAGGCGTTCCTTTTCAAGAAGCTCGCTTTCTTTGGCGTGTTTAGCAGTCAGTTGTGCTTTGTTTAGTGCCACTTGGATCTGTTCAAACTCGACTTCACTTATCAATTCATTTTGTTTACTTAAGTCTGCTCGCTGCATTTCTCGTTCCGCCGCCATTAAGTCCACTTTGGCCATTTCTGTCCGTTGTTTGAGGCTTAACAGCTGAGTCTTGGTATCGATTTTCTGTCTTCCTATCGCCAGTTCTAAAGAATCAAGGGTTGAGGATTCCTGTGACAACAAACTATTCAGCCTGGGACTTTCAATACTGGCGAGGCGCTGGTCAGGTTTTACCTCGTCACCGGCTTTGACATAAAGCGTTACTGTTCCATCAGCAGGTGCATAAAAGGTTGGGCTGACCGCAGCCACTATCTTACCTTGTGCAACGATATCTCGGCTCAGGTCACCTTTTTGCACAGTGGCAAAGCGCAAACTGGCAGCATCAAGACGCTTGTCAGAACTATACAAAGCTGAGACTTTGGGAAATGCGTAGGCCGAAACCGCCACTATTAGTCCCGAAACCAAGGTCGCTATTGCCAATTTCCGTCGTCCGTTTTTGGGTGAGGACAACTGTTTATCTTGTTTTGATGTATCGCGGATCATTGTCTTACTCCAGGTCCACATAAGCGGACAGTGCTAACTAATGAGTATATCTTTACAAGTCCTGTGCCAAAGCGTAACCATATGAAAATTATAGAAAATATTTATTTTTGAAAGCTGAGCAATATTAACCGGACGGACAGCGGACACAAACCGGACAGTCTGTGAAGAGATTACAGGAATAAAAAAAGCCGGTCTGTTGGACCGGCTTTCTATTGACGTTAATCTCGGTTTATCTTCGGCGTCTTAGCGCAGCCAAACCTATCAGCGTCATCGACATCCAACCAAATGTGCCACCGCCACTTGAGGAAGGTGTTGGTGTCGGGGTAGGTGTTGGTGTAGGTGTAGGCGTGGGTGTCGGCGTAGGCGTCGGCGCGAAGGCCACATTGCGTAAAAAGGCCGTGTCCTCACCGTCTGATGTATTGATATCCTTGCTGTAGGTCCATTCCACCAGGTTAGTACCGGCACCAAGTTCAAGTGTAACTTCAGTAAAGTCCACTTCTCCCGAAATAAATTGCTGCTGCTCACCATTTACGAACAGGAACAGAGTATCAAATGGATCATTTGCGTCTTCAGTATTCTCTTCTGAGGAAACGGACCATTCAAATGTTAAGGTTCCTTCACCTTCGATCGTGGCCATCAGGATACTTTGCTGGCTATCGCCTATAGCACCGCTCTTAATGCCTGTGGCACCCATTGCATCGTTAATGGCCCAGGGCAAATCGCCGCCGGAGAACCAGTCAACTTCGTCAGTTGCTGTGCTGACTATATCTTCAAGGTCATCAGCGGCACCGATTGCTGACATGGATACACTCGCACCGCGGGCCAGAATCTCTGGCTGGCTGGAATCCACATCGATTGTTGCGACGCTATCTCCTTCCAATGTAGGAGTAAAGTTCAGCGTTAACTCACAGGTTGTGCCCGGTGCCATATCAGCACAAGCGCTAGCATCAATACTGAAACCGTCGGCGGCATCTGCTGAACTGAAGACCGGGGTTAACGTCTGGCCACTGCTATTGACCACAGAAAAAGTTGTGCTCGATTGAAAGCCTACTGGTACTGCTGGTAAAAAGGTTGGATTTGCTATCGCTACACCTGAAGTGGCGGAGTCGATATAGTCGCGAAGCGCACCCACACGAGCATACACACCTGGGAAACCGTCTGCTGCACAACCGCGTCCCCAGCTAACGATACCCACTTGTTTAAAGCCATCACCATTGTCAACAAGGAGTGGACCACCGCTGTCGCCCTGACAGGATCCCCTTCCACCACCAGACACAGTAGCGCAGAGCATCACATCTGTAACGCCAACCGAATCTTCTCTCACCCCTGAATTAATCATTGTCTGGGTACATTGCTCGTTAGTTAACAAGTTAAGCTCTACTTCATGGAGGATATCTGGGAAATCACTTGTAGGACCTGAGCCTGGCTCATAGCCCGTTCGACCACCCCAGCCAACTACTGTGGCTGGACTATTTTCCAGTGCAACCTGGTCGGTAAACTCGGCATCAGCTAGCTCTACGACGGCCGCATCAACCTCGCGTGCAAGTTCAATAATGGCAACGTCATTTACAAAAGAGCCATCAACATAGCCTGGGTGAATAAAGATGTTTTCAATATCCACTGCATCTTCTGCGCCATCGGATAAATCGAATTCACCCACATTGATTTTTTGATTGATAGCAAATGGGCTGTCGACACAATGGGCGGCCGTAAGAACCCACTTTCCACCTAAAAAGCTACCACCGCAGGAACTGTCCTGCTGCAGCTGAGACGCATCAGACACTGAAACGAAAGTTGTCGCGCCAATCTGGTCGAGCAGGGCTTGACCATCTTCTTGCGTTATCGCCACAACGGGGATAGTTCCGCTAAAATCATCTCCCAACGTACCAGAAATGGATCCTTCAACGTTGTTGTATATGACGGCACCAATTCCCCCACCATTTTCACAATTTAATGCCTTGTCAGAAAAGTCAAACTCTCCTCGCTCAATCAGGCAAATTTTTCCGTCAACTTCCGTACAGACTTCACCAGCAAGCCCACAGCTAGAAAGCTCTCCAGTCACATCGCCTGCAGGAGAGTTGGTAAAGGAATCGGATTCAAAACTAACATTGTCCACTCTTAAATCGGTGTCAACGCCTTGAAAGGTAACCACTAATGCGCTCATAAAGGGCCAGGCTGCAGGCAATGCCTCAATACCGCCGACGATGCGTGTTGAGGGTGTATTAATGTCATCAGCTTTTGCCTGGCTAATACTAGGGGACAAAGCGGCAGAAACTGCAATACTGGCTAAAGTTAATGTTGTAGGTAGGGTAGCACTGTTAAATTTTATCATTTTTTATTTCCTAGATAATAAGCGAGCTACGCTCCCCTGTAGCCACAATATTTCATCACTTGTTGATAGGTTCTTTTGGGTTATTACCTTCATTCCGAAATGAGAACCAAGCCCCAAAACTCTTATTATTATATACGCCCAAATTCTATGTTGGGTTGCGCATTTTGTAAGTCAGAACTGTTGCTGTCAAATGAAAACAATTAGGTATGAGTCGGTTTGCACAACTTAAATCGTTAACACCTACATATCTATAGCAAAAAAGAGCAGATTCTATTGTCACAATTCGATAACAATTTTTGTCGCTCAGGATTATCCGATGGACAGGATAGTTTTGAGTTGGTCACCTATGATACCAGGCAGTACCCCAAGCAAGATCAAAGATAATGCTATCAACCCCGTCCAGACTTTGCTGACAGAATACCCAGCCACTTGAGGTATAGCGCCTTGCTGCGGTGAAAACAAAGCAAAAACAACTCGCAGGTAGTAGTAAAGCCCGACTGCACTGCCCACCAGCATGGCAGAAAGTAACCACCAGGCAGAAAGTTTGACGGCCAGTGTAAGTAAATAGAATTTGCCGATAAAACCCACTGTTATCGGCATTCCAGCCAGGGACAAAAATGCCAAAGCCATTATGGTCGCGAGCCAAGGATGTTGCCAGAACATGCCCTGTAACTTTGGCAGTTCGTCAAGGTCTTCCTGTGCATCTAACTGTGACATATAAGTGATCACCGCAAAAATTATTATCGATGCGATCAAATACGCGAGCAGATAATAGCTCGCCCCTTCAAGAACCAGGCTGTGGTCAATACCGAGTGCAATCACTCCAGCGACCAATACATAACCCATGTGTGCTATGGCTGAATAGGCCATCAGTCGTTTGATACTTTTCTGACGCAACGCCAGCCAGTTGCCTAACAACATACTGGCGATAGCCATCCAGCTCAGCATTCTGGTGATATCAGCTTCAAATGCTTCCGGAATAACGAGCAGTAGTTTGAGCAATACAGCAAAGACGGCTGCTTTTGATACACTGGTCAACAATAAGGTGGAATTGACTGGTGCCCCCTGATACACATCCGGCGTCCAGAAATGCAGTGGAAACAATGACAGTTTAAAGGCCAATCCAATCAGCACTAACACAAATCCGGCTTCTGACATGGGCGTCATATCGGCCGCCAGCATTAGTGTCAAATTGAGCTCACCGCTGGCGGCATAAAGCAGGGCGAAACCGAACAGTAACATGCTGGTGGATGTGCCTGACAACAGCAGATATTTGATCGCGCCTTCAAGGGCCAGTTTTCGTTCACGATTGTAAGCCAACATGGCGAGCATCGATAAGCTCATCAGTTCCACACCCAGAATGACACCGGCTACGTGTTGCGCCATTACCAGCAGCAATGCTCCCATGCTTGAAAGCAATAACAACAGGTAAAACTCCTCTGCCACCTCCGCACTATTGGGTCCCATATAGGCACCTTGCAATAAAGCGACTGAGAGGCTGGCCATCAGAACCAGTAGAGCAAAAAAGCTGCCTATAGGTTCATACTCAAATAACAGAGTGATAGGGGTTGTTGATTGTGGGAACTCGAAAATGAGAAAAGCTGTAGTGGCCATCAGAGTCAAAACAGTAATACTTTGCGCCAGCCAGGGCTGCCTTTTCCAGGCCGCTTGTAACATCAGGATAATAGTGCCCAGCCCCAGAATGATAACTGGCGACAGTAAATAAAGCTCTCGCAAAGTCACGGTGAGACTCCTTTCACTTTTGCCGCTACGCTCAATAATTCCATCAGATTTGCGTTGGTAAGATCGAGCAAAATATGGGGTTGCAGACCAAAATACACTAGGCCGACAACCAGCAGAACTGTGAAGGTTAATTCCCGTTGGTTAAGATCTGCCACCTCAGCGTTGGCAGGCCCTTGAAACGCATTTTGGAACAGGTGGAGTCCATAGATAGCGGACCCTATTATGCCCAGTGCTGCAAAACTTGTCTGTACCGGAAATACCTGATAACTGCCCAGTAAAGAGTACAGTTCACCGTTAAAGTTGGCCATTCCTGGCATGCCAATTCCGGCCATCACAAATACCAGCGTGACCGTGGCCATTTTCGGCGCACTGCTCCACATTCCGCCCATATTGCCTAGTTCACGGCTGTGGATCCTATGTTGGATCATCCCTGCCATGCTAAATAGCGCAGCGCTGCTGATCCCATGTGCAACCAGAGTGAGAATTGCGCCTTGTATTGCTAGTTCATGCCAGCTAAATAGCGCCAGCAATACAAAGCCCATATGGCTGATACTGGAATAGGCCACCAGGCGTTTGAAATCTGTCTGACTGAATGCCATCAAGGCACCGTACAGAATACTGATGGCACCCAAAGTTACGGCTACAGGGGCAAACTCTATAGTGGCCGCCGGAAACAATGGCAAAACGATGCGAATTAATCCATAGGCGCCGGTTTTTAAAAGCACACCTGCTAGTAACACACTGCCGGCTGTGGGTGCTTGCGTATGGGCGTCGGGTAGCCAGGTGTGCAGCGGCACAGAAGGAAGCTTAACAGCGAAAGCAATAAAGAAACCCAGCATTAACCAATAGGCCGTCGAAGGAGACAAGGTTAACTGTTGCAATTCGGCGAGTCGGAAACTCAGCTCTCCGGTTTGTTGTTGGTGCAGAATTGCCAGGGCAATAATTGCCACTAACATCAGCAGGCTGCTTACCTGGGTGAAGATGAAAAACTTAATTGCAGCATAACGTCTGTTTTCATGACCCCACACCAGTATCAGGGCGGTCATTGGGAGCAACATGACTTCCCAGAATAAAAAGAATAAAAACAAATCGTCCGCCAGAAACACTCCTACAATTCCGGCGACACTGAACATCAGGTTAAAATGAAAGAACCCGGCATTTTGTTGGATGTCCTGCCAGGATACCAAGACAGCTAACATGGCTAGCAACAAAGTCAGCACAATCAAAATAAGCGCCAAGCCATCCAACAGCAGCGCGAAATGAATGTTAAAGCGGGTAAACCAATTCCAACTCAATTCTGACATGCCATTGCTCCAGCAATAGAACACCACTATGAGTACTGCGAATAATCCGAACAGATTGACCCAGTTTCCAGACCCTTTTACTTGTCGTTCCATTATCCAGGCCAAGCCACCGACTATGAGTGGCAGCCAGATCAAAAAGCTCAACGCCATAACAGCAGACCTCCCAGCATAAGGGTTCCACCTGCGACCGTCGCCAACAGATACCAGCGCAGTCTGCCGTTTTGAGTCAGCACAACGTAGCCGTTAATGCGGAAATTCAGCCAGGCCAGAAGTAGGTAGAATTTGTCTACTACATCATTCTTGTTAATGCTGGCAAACCCCTGAATTAATCTGACGAAAACCCGGTCATAAAACCAGTCAAACCCCAATCCGGTTTCAAAAAATGTATTCAGACCGCCGCTGGATTCGCTGCTTCTGGGTCTCGGGAAATACCATATCCATGCAAGTGCAGCTCCAGCAGCTGCGATGACCACGGGCAGCCATTCTAACCATAGCGGCAGGTGAGGGTGATCGGTGGGACCAAATACCAGAGAAAAATTAAGATGTATAAACCCACCTATCAATGCGAGTAGAACAAGTGGTAGCAAGGGCACGACGAACTGGCTTGAAAAACTGTAGTCTTTATCATCGGTCGGATGGTGTGGCTCGCCAAAACAGACAATAAACAACAATCTGAAACTATATAGACTCGTCAGAAATGCACCCAGTACGCCCATTCCCCATAATACAGGGCCTGCCGTCTGTGCCTGCCAGGTAGCAGCCAAAATGGCTTCTTTGCTGAAAAAACCCGATGTTCCGGGCATTGCCACCAGAGCCAGCAGTCCTATCAACAAAAAACTGGAGGTTAACGGGAGCGACTTGAACAAACCACCCATTTTGAAAATATTTTGTTCATGGTGCATTTTCAAAATGATACTGCCAGCTGTCAGGAACAGTAGGGCCTTGAAAAAAGCGTGAGTCATCAGATGAAAGATAGCGTTATCAAATGCCGTTGCACCCAAAGCGAGAAACATGTAACCAATCTGACTCATGGTGCTGTATGCCAGCACCCGTTTTATGTCCGATTGCCCCAATGCTGCGAAGCCAGCCAATACCAGAGTCAAGGCACCAATCCAGGCGACAATGGTCAGTATTTGCTCAAATTGCAGAAACAGGGGATGCATTCTGGCAATCAGGTACACACCTGCGGTCACCATTGTGGCTGCATGGATCAGCGCACTGACTGGTGTTGGGCCTGCCATCGCATCCGGTAACCAGGTTTGCAGAGGGAGCTGAGCAGATTTACCCACTGCACCTCCAACTAATAGTAAGCATGCCCACCAGATTTCATCAGGTAATTCGGTATTGGAGTAAGACAGAATATTCTGAATGGTTAAACTGTCGAAATGCAAAAACAGGATCAACAAGCCAAGCATCAAAGCTGTATCACCCACCCGGGTGACGATAAATGCTTTCTTGGCTGCCATTGCATTTTCAGGTTGGTGTTGCCAGAAACCGATAAGCAGAAAGCTGCACAGGCCCACGCCTTCCCAGCCAAGATATAAAAGCACCAGACTGTCGCCCAGAATTAGCATCAACATGGCAAACACAAACAAATTCATGTACACAAAAAAGCGCTGCATGTCTTTGTCTGTATACATATATGCCGCAGCGTACCAATGAATTAACCATCCAACACCCACAACGACGCCCAGCATCACCATGGATAACTGATCCAGATAAAGTGCGAAATTGAGTGGTGCGCTAGTCAATGGAAGCCAGTTAAATAGGATCTGGTTGAAAGCAACAGCGCCTTGAGTGAAAAAGTCGATACCTACCCACAGGGTTAATCCAGCAGCGATTGTCATCGAACCTACGCCAAATAGCGCCACTAATTTCGGGGTTAACTTTCCTGCCAGCAATACCATCAACAAAGACGATGCCAGGGGTAATAGCGGAATAACAAACAAAAAGTCCATATTCGTTATCCTTTCAACCGGTCGAGGTTGTCAATATTGAGATCCTGAATGTGTTGACGCAATCTGATCAGTAATGCCAGTCCAATTCCCACCTCTGCGGCAGCCACTGTGATGATGACGATATAAATCACTTGTCCATCAGCCTGTTGCCAGTGACTTCCCGCCAGAATGAACGCCAGCGCCGCGGCATTCAGCATAATTTCCATCGACATCAACATAAACAAAGTATTACGCCTGGCAAGTAAGCCAATCAGACCCACTGCCCATAATAGGGCAACCAGCGTCATACCGTGTTCCATGGGGACTGACATCATCTGCGCCACCTCATGTTTGTTTGTCCTTGTCAGGCATTTTTTTGGCCAGATGGTATCCGCCAACCAACCCCGCCAGGAGCAAAAAGGATGCGATTTCTACGGCAAGTAAATAGGGCCCGAACAGAAGCGTTCCTACCGAGCGGGCATCAATTAATTGCACTGGTTCTGCGCTCCATACGGGATGAAACTGGAGCAGATAAGTAATTTCAAACAACAACACAAGGACCAGGAGTGCCGGGCCCACCCAGCCTTGCCATTGCAACCATTTGCTTTCACGCTTGATATCGTCACTGTTGATATTAAAAAGCATCAGAGCAAACACAAACAGCACCATGATGGCACCGGCGTAAACAATAATTTGTAGGGCGGCAGCAAAGGGGGCGCCTAATAAATAAAAACACATGGCAAGGGCTAACAGGCTGACCACAAGATATAAGAGTGCGTGCACTGCATTCTTGTTTGTGATCACCATGATGCTGGCGATTAGGGCAATGGCACCGCTAAGATAAAATAAACTTTCCGCTATCATGGCAGTAGACTCCTGACGTCTACGGGAGATTTTTCTTTATCCGCTTCCCCTTTGTCTTTCCCTTTTATGCTGATCCCGGCCTTACGGTAAAAGTTGTAGTCATGATATTTACCCGGACCATCTATGAGCAGATGTTCCTTCTCATACACCATGCTGGACCTGTTGTATTCTGCCATTTCCACGTCTGGTGTCAGCTGAATAGCATAAGTCGGACAGGCCTCCTCACATAGACCACACATGATGCAACGGGAAAAATTAATGCGGAAAAACTCAGCCCGCCATCGTCCATGGTCGTCTTCGGTTTTTTGCAATGCGATGCAATCTACCGGGCAGGCTACTGCGCATAAATTGCATGCAACGCAGCGTTCTTCCCCATCCGGATCACGAGTCAGTACGATACGTCCCCGATAGCGAGGTGCCAGGTAAGGTTTCTTTTCGGGATACTCGTTGGTGTCAGCCTTCACAAAAATGTGTTTAAAGACTAGCCATAGGGTACGCAACTGACTCCACATATCAGGCGCCTCCCCATAGTTTAATTGCTGCCGTCGCTATCAGATTCAACAAGGCGATTGGCAGTAACCATTTCCATCCAAATTCAAGTAATTGGTCAAATCGGGGACGAGGTAATGCAGCTCTGAGCAGCACAAAGAAGCAAATCAATAAAAAAGTTTTAAGCAGGAACCACACTATGGGGGGCAACCAAGGACCCAGCCAGCCACCAAGAAACAAGGTGGTGACCATCATTGAAATCAGCATGACACCCAGATATTCGCCGAGGAAAAACAACGCAAACTTAATACCGGAATATTCAGTATGAAATCCCGCTGTCAGTTCGGTTTCAGCTTCAGGTAAATCAAACGGCAGACGATGACTCTCTGCAATACCAGCGATAATGAAAATCACAAATCCAATGAATTGCGGGATCACAAACCACATATCCTGCTGAGCCAACACAATATCGCTGAGACGGAAGCTACCACTAAGCATCACCACACCTAATAGTGATACGCCCATATAGACTTCATAACTGATGGTTTGCGCAGCGGCACGCATACCACCCAATGCTGCATATTTATTATTCGACGACCAACCTGCCAAAATCACCGAATACACCGCCATGGAAGTCATTGCCAGGAAGAACAACAAACCGATATTGCTATCCGAAATGACAATGCCAGGGGACATTGGAACGACGGTAAAACTCATCAGTACCGCTAGCGCACCAATCATTGGGGCCAGCACAAAAACCGGTTTATCGGCAAAAGGCGGTATCCAGTCATGTTTAAACAGGATTTTGATCAGGTCAGCCAAGGATTGCAGGATACCGAAAGGGCCAACCCGATTCGGGCCATAGCGTTCTTGCCAGAACCCCAAAAGGCGACGCTCAAACCATACCAACATCGCGGCAGTGGGTAATAATATCAATACCATTGCGATAATTAGCAAGATCAACTGTAGTTCTGGCATCAGGATACTCCCTCAATAAATCTGATGGGGATCCGTTCGTCACGCTTCAGTAGTCGCTGTTTTTGAGCATCCTGTTTTTCTTGAACGACCGCTTTTTGTTGCTCAAGTAGTGCCAGATATTGTTCAACTTTGTCGTCTGCGAGAGGGGTTACCTGATCACAACCGGTCAGCAGGAAGGGTTGATTAGCCGCTGAATAAACCAGCATAGTTGTATCCGGCACAGTGTTTTCGATTACAACCTGAAGAGGAATACTGTCGTCATCGCACTGCACCCACTGACCTGCTTCCAGACCCAATTTAGCGGCGAGTTTTGCATTGACGGACAGGCTTGCTGGAGCAACCAATTGCTGAATTGGTATAGCGTGGAGACTCAGACTGTCGGAGCCAAACACCTTATTCATTGCTAAAATTTTGTAAGTAGGATCGATTTTCTTCGACCATTCAGGTTGCCATTTAAACCAGCACTTTTGGGACCCGGGTTCGATTAACAGTTGCGCAGATTGCGAGCTTAGTTCTTGGGTTCGATATTCGTCTCTGAATTTATGGTTTGACTGGTTTGAGTTCCAGCCTGGTGACCAACTAAACGCAATAGGCTGATTGTCTGACTGGCCGCTCAGCTGACCTTCCATACTTTGTTTATAAGGGGCGTTCTCCTCACCAAAGGGTTTGGGTTCATGCACCGTCTGATTTGCCAACATAGCAGTCCTGCCACTAAAACGTGGAGGCTGCATGGCGAAGGGGACAGCGCCCTGTTCAGATTGTTCTAACCAATCCTTTGGCAAAGGTGGAATACACTGTGCAATTCGAACTCGTAGATCCCCAAGGTTATCTACTTCACCTAAAGGATGGTTACGTAATCTGGCAATATTCACCAACCATTGCCAGGCAGCGAGGCTTTGCCCTGGTGTTTTGCTAGCTGGGTAATAGGATTGCAATCGGCCCTGATAATTGACCATTGATCCGCTAACCTCGCTGAAACAGGCTACAGGTAATTCGATTTCATCTTCGGGAACTGAGTCAAACTGATTCAGCCTTACCATGTGATGCGCTTTGCCACGAATTGTGCCTAATTGCTGCTGAAATCTTTGGCTGTCATGATCCAGAATCAGGACATTTCGCTTACCTTTACTCAATATCTCGGGCAACTCAGAAACCGGCAAGTGCCCCCGTTGCATTAATACTCCCAAACCAATTATGTTTGCTTCCGCCGGGAAAATTGCCAGCATGGCATCAGAATTATCCAAACTTTTACGGATATTGGCTGCGGCAGCCAGCAATGCTGGGTTGTTGGCAGACCAGCCAGTGACGATCAATGGGCGCTTGGCTGATTTAAGTATTTCCGCCAATTGCTGCACATTGTCCGAAATTTTACTGACCTTAGGTTTTGGCGACAGGGAGGACAGCAGGTTAGCTAGCAAAAATCCTTGTTCTGCGGCAGATTTATCATCGCAGATCTGATGCATGCTTGCTTGTTTTGTCAGGGCATTGCTGCCATATCCAAACACGGCAAGAGGAACAGGATAGTGAGGCTTAATTTGTCGGACTGCTGCATCCTGCCAAGCAGGAACGCGTAATTTCTCGGCCTGTGCTTTGGCATTATTCAGCAGCGCCTGTTTGATCGCCAACGCCGCGCGAGGTGCGCTGTTGTTTACATCCTCACCTAAGATAACTATGGCATCGGCCTGTTCCATTTCTGCCAGGCTGGCCATTTGCCATTGGGCCAGAATATCCATATGCATTCGAAGCAGGGTTTCCTGTTTCTCATCCAGCCCGATACAAAAGTTCTCAGCACCAACCAATTGTTGCAGAGCGAAATTGTCTTCAAGGCTCATCTGAGTACTGCCTATCCCTACCCAATGGTGAACAGATTTCAAAGTGTGTTGAACCTGGTCATCAAGCCAATCAGCTTTGGCGCCTTCTTTGTGAATTTCGGTACAGCGCATAGAGCTGTTAACAAAGCCAAATCCATAACGGCCCCGGTCACATAAAAAATAGCCATTTAAATGATCGTTAACTCTATTGGTAACGCGACGCACTGAACCGTATCGTTCCGATAAGCTGATGTTGCAGCCAACTGAACAGTGCTGACACACTGAAGGTGCTGTTTGTAGATCCCACTTGCGACTATAGTGATCGCCAAAGGGTTTGTCGGTAAATACACCAGTGGGACAAACCTCAACTAAATTTCCTGCGAATTCACTTTCCAGTGTGCCATCGCATTGACGACCAAAATACACGTGGTTCTTGGAAGCTTGCGCCGACAAATCGCTACCACCCGCATAGTCCTGATAAAAGCGCACACATCGATAGCAAGTAATACAGCGGTTCATCTCGTGTTTGATCAACGGACCTAAATGCTGATTCTGAAAAGTGGTTTTCTTGCCTTTGTAATTTCGTGCGTGATGCCCGGTCATGACTGTCATATCCTGAAGGTGGCATTCGCCGCCTTCGGCACAGACGGGGCAATCATGGGGATGATGAGTCATTAAGGCGCTGATAACCTGATCACGAAATTCGGTTTCTGCGGGTTGATCCATGCTGACCCGCATACCTTCAGCCACTGGTGTCATGCAGGCCACAATCATACGACCACGGGTATCATTCTCATCCTGATACTGAGTCATGGCACATTGACGGCAAGCGCCTACCGATCCCATCGCCGGATGCCAGCAGAAATAGGGCAAATCCTTTTTCAGACCCAGGCATGCCTGTAACAGGTTCTGGCCCGGTGCAACTTGATAAGCATGGTCGTCAATGTAAATAGTCAGCATAATCAGTGTTGGTGTGGACACCCCTTGTGATCAATATGTTGTTGAAAGTCGTCGGCAAAATACTTCATGCCGCTTCTGAGCGGCTCAACAGCGCCTGGCGCCAAAGCACAAAATGTCTTGCCTATCCACATGAAACCGCAGAGTTTCTGCAACGTATCAATGTCGTCCTGTGATCCCTGGCCCATTTCAATACGTGTTAATATTTCCACTGCCCAGGGCAAGCCATCACGACAAGGTGTGCACCATCCGCAGGACTCCTGAGCAAAGAATTTGAGCAGGTTGAGGATCATACCCACGGGACAGTGCTGATCATCCAATGCGATAATTCCGCCTGTACCCAAGCGACTACCTGCCTTGCCTATGGCGTCATACTCCATCGGGATATCCAGATGTTCTGGCATCAGAAAATCAGTGGACGCACCGCCCGGCAACCAGCCTCGTAAAGTTAGCCCGTCTTGCATACCTCCCGCTAAATCGAGGATTTGTCGCGCAGTTACTCCCATGGGGAGTTCCCATAAGCCAGCTTTTTTAACCCGACCACTAATGCCGTATATTTTGCTGCCTGTGTCGACGCTTTCTGACAATCCTTTGTACCAAGCTACGCCTTGCCTGAGAATGCCCGGCAGATTACATAAGGTTTCGCAATTGTTCACAATAGTGGGTTGTCCGAATAGACCGACAACCTGAGGAAAGGGGGGCTTGGCTCTGGGGTTGGCGCGTTTGCCCTCCAGAGCATTAATCAGGGCCGTTTCTTCGCCGCAAATATAACGTCCTGCACTGGTATGCAAATAGAGTTTCAGCGAATAACCTGTGCCTTGAATATTGTCACCCAGTAAACCAGCTTCTTTGGCCTGGTCAATAGCTGCTTGCAGGCGTTGAGCGCAGAGTTTGTATTCTCCACGCAAAAAGATATAGGCTACGTCTGCACCTATGGCATAGGCCGCAATCATCATGCCTTCTACCAGTAAATGCGGAGAACCTTCCATCAACATCCTGTCTTTAAAGGTGCCCGGTTCCATTTCATCAGCATTGCAAATAAGGTATTTGTGTTTTGGTGCGTCCTCGCCCATGGGGACAAAGCTCCATTTCATTCCTGTGTTAAACCCTGCACCACCACGCCCCTTAAGTTCAGCATCTTTGACCTGTTGCTGTACGTCGCTGGGCGAGATCTTTAACGCATTCTGAAATCCTTTATAGCCACCGGTTGACTGATAAGCTGTCAGGTTTTGTGGATTGTTGATGTCCAGATTGGCGGTAAGCGGCTTATCCATTGCTTCCCCCACGTAGCTTATCGAGAATCTCGTCGACGCTGGCAATATTCAAATTTTCAACAAGCTCACCATCCAGCATCATAGCCGGAGCTTTGTCACAGCAGCCCAGGCAAACATTGGGTAACAAGGTGATATTGCCATCCTCAGTGGTTTGTCCGAACTGGATACCCAATTTGTCGCTCAAGTGGTCTGCGATGATCTGAAAGTCGTGCAACCAGCAACTGATACTGTCGCACAGGTGAATGACATGTTTGCCTACAGGTTGCCGATATATGTGGTTATAAAAAGTGGCAACGCCTTCTAGCTCTGCGCTGGACATCTGCAGGCAATCTGCAATGGCATTCAGACTCTCGTCATCGATCCAGCCGCGATGCGATTGAACGATTTGCAATGCATCAATCGCCGCAGCCGGTCTGATTTCATACTGTTCACATTCATGTTCAATTTCACTGATCTCAGCGTCCGTAAGCACAGTTCGATAATCAAGTTGGGTAATTGGAATGGCATTATTCATCGGTCTACATCCGCCATTACAAAGTCAATACTGCCGATAGTGGCAATTAAATCGGCGATCATCTGGCCTCGAGCCATCACAGGGATCATCTGCAGGTGAGGAAAGGAAGGGGTGCGGATCCGGGTGCGATAACTCATGGTGCTGGCATCACTTATCAGGTAGTAAGCGTTACTGCCCTTGGTGGCTTCCACTTCCATCATCATTTCACCAGCAGGAATGACAGGCCCCCAGCTTACGCCCAGAAAGTGTGGGATCAGGGTGTCGATATCCTGCATAGTCTGATCTTTCACCGGAGGTGTTGTCAGCACATGATCAGCCTTGTAGGGGCCTTCTGGCATGTTCTCAACACACTGGCGGATAATTCGCATGCTCTGGCGGATTTCTTCCACCCGCACCGCACAACGGTCGTAGCAGTCGCCGTTGGTGCCCAGGGGCACCTCAAACTCAAAATTTTCGTACCCTGAATAAGGCCGTTTTTTGCGTAAATCCCAATCGAAGCCTGTGGCTCTTAGCCCGGGTCCGGTGACACCCCATTCAATCGCTGTTTTGGTATCGTAGGCGCCCACACCAATGGTGCGTTTTTTAAGAATACTGTTCTGCATCACCATCTTGTCGTAATCAAGCATGCGGGCCGGCATTTCATCCAACCAATCAAGGAACATTTTGTCCCAGCCTTTTGGAAGGTCACTGGCTAAGCCACCAATTCTGAACCAACTGGGATGCATGCGCGCACCTGTGATGGCCTCAACAATTCCGAACAGCTTCTCACGGTCAACGAACATATAAAAAATCGGTGACAGGGCGCCAATATCTTGTGCAAAAGTGCCGTAGAAGAGCAGGTGACTCAAAATCCGAAACACTTCTGACATCATCACACGGATGACTTTGACCCGGTCAGATACTTCAATGCCCGCCATTTTTTCAATGGCCATCACGTAGGGCAGGTTATTCATAACCCCACCCAGATAATCAATTCTGTCTGTATAAGGAATGTATGAATGCCAGCTTTGCCTTTCGGCCATTTTCTCTGCGCCGCGATGGTGATAGCCGATATCTGGTACAGCTTCGACTATTTCCTCGCCATCAAGCTGCAACATTATCCGGAAAACGCCATGCACACTTGGGTGATTGGGTCCGAGGTTGAGCCACATAAATTCGTCGGGCCTGCCTTTGGGGGCTAATCCCCACTCGGCGGGATTGAATTTAAGCGCTTCCTGCTCCAGGTCGCGAATATCATCAGGCAGACTGTACTCACCCATTTCAGTAGCGCGGGCAGGGTGTGTTTTACACAATGGATGCCCTTTCCAGGTAGTCGGCATCATGATCCTGCGCAGACAAGGATGACCTGCAAACTTAATACCGAACAGGTCCCATACTTCCCGTTCGTACCAGTTGGCATTTGGCCAGATATCGCTGATGCTGGGCACAGTTTTAGCGTCTTTGGCCAGAGCAATTTTAATTCTCAGATCCTGGTCACGAGAATAAGAACGCAGTAAATAGACCAGAGTAAAATCCTGACGCTGTGGCACAGTAACGTGTTGCCGTGTGGTTTCATCAATGGCGGTCAGATCAAACAAAAAATCGAATGGTTCAGATAAGGTAAAACGCAGTGCATCTGCCACCACAGGCAAATCTTCCGCACTCACCCAGGCCGTTGGTATCTCATCCAGAGTTTGTTCTTGAAACAATGAAACTGAACCAAGTGCCGATTGGAGTTCATCCAAAATGGGTGGTGATGGTTGGACTACATCCGTCATTGCTACACTCTGTCCGGCGGCGTTAGTTCGCGCGTTTTCATTCGTTCAACTGTCAAAGCGTCTCGCTGGCTAGGCTTCTCAATGGTATGAATACCTTGATCTCCCACCACCCAACTAAGCGGTCGTTGTTCACGGCCAATGGATTCCTGCAGCATCAATAAACCTTGCATCAGCGCTTCAGGGCGGGGCGGACAACCCGGCACGTACACATCCACAGGTAAAAATTTGTCTACACCCTGTACTACTGAATAAATGTCATACATGCCCCCCGAATTGGCACAGGAGCCCATGGATATCACCCATTTAGGTTCCAGCAACTGGTCGTAAAGATGCTGAACTACAGGTGCCATTTTTCTGAAAACTGTCCCTGCAATGACAATTAAATCTGCTTCCCTTGGCGTCGCTCGTATGACTTCTGCACCAAATCTGGCGATGTCGTGACGACTGGTAAAACTGGTGGCCATTTCTACATAACAACAGGACAAGCCGAAATTCATCGGCCAAATTGAGTTTTTACGACCCCAATTGATCAAATTGTTTAACGTGGTGAACATTACATTTTTTTTGACCTGCTCGCGTATCTCAGGATCGTCAATGGGTATTTGCTCGGTGACCTTGGTCGGGTCAGTCAGATTCCAATCCATCAGGAGCCCTCTGTGTGTTTACTGGAAATTCGTAGTGCGCCGATTCGCCACAGATAAAAAAGTGCGACAAGCAGGATGAATATAAAAACCACGGCTTCGATAAAACCCACGACGCCAACCTGCTCAACTGAAATAGCCCAGGCGAACAGGAACAAGGTTTCGAGGTCAAAAATCACAAAGAATATGGCGTATAAAAAGAAATGATTGCCAAACTTGATGCGTGCATTACCAAGAGAAAGAATGCCTGATTCATAAGGCAGGTGAGTAGAGTGTCCCTGACCTCGTGGCCCGAGCACGGACGAAGCCGCCATGACCGCTATCAGCAACACTAAGGTAAAAATGAAATACAGCAGGATCGGCCACAACTCGACCAGCGCTTGCCCCATAATTTAAACACCTTGTACACATTTATCAGTTTCCGATCGATTTCGCCGGAATTCACCCTTGAGGACCAATTCACTGATAATGTCCCTTGGGGCTAGATTAAAAATTGACCATAAAACGCGATTCGTCAAAGTTGAATTTTGAATAAAATTCGCTTTTGCAAGTGGATACCAAACAATTCAAGGCCTTGAAGGGTATAGATTTTTTTAAATTTTTTTATTTACCCAGCGATTAACCCTAACCATTCAGAATGACATTGAGGTAATAGTCACTTGGGGTTCACATATCCCACATCGAGTATATGTCTGTGGATAGCCGTTTTTTCTCTTCGACCATATGCTGGTGTAAGTTTTCAAACAGTTCCTGCACTCTAGGAGTATCTGCAGCTTCTATCATTTCTTCATACAGTTCGCACAGATAATCATCAATTCGATTGGCAATTTTTTCCACGTCGTCGGCACTGCACTCACTTGGCGTAAAAGGTGTTTGGTATAGATTTTCCACGCTCTTTTCATGGTCAAATTGAAAGTAAGTGTTAAGAATGCTGTCAGGTGCCTGGGATAGGTAATTCTCGAGTTCTTTGGATAACTCACACTCATGTTTCACAAGGGTACTTAAAAACATCTTTACCCTTTCACTGACAACCTGTTTTGCCAGGTCGGTATAAAACATTGCAGTGCGGTCATGTAGTTGTTGATTGTGTTGCAGTAATGCTTTTACATCTGAGAAATTGCTCATTTTTATATTTCCATTTGCTTACAATCTCTCCCTAAATATAGGCATGAAACGGAAAAAGTGATAAACATTCTTCATGGGAGCCTGGACTATGTCAGTTTGTTTGCAATAACAAGGGACACGAATTAAGGGTGAAATTTGGATATGGGGGCTATCAGGTGAATCGAATTTGGGCTTTGTTTGTCACTCTGGGCTTATTAGCATCTTGCGCAACCAAAGAGCGTGTCCCACGCGAGCTTGACGATGGTTTGCAAACAGCCTTGCCGGGATCGCAGCAAGTTGATGTCAATGTACTGAACTCAGCCATCAGCCAAATTCAGAATCTCCAGGCCAATAGCAGCAGTTTATTGCATAAGTCCAAGCGCTACAGTGGAATAGACAGCTTGTTGGTAGCACGTGGAAATCATTTGGTTTTCGAGCGATATTTTAATCAGCAAAGTTCAGGCAAGCCGCACCTCGTTGCATCGCTGGGGAAAAGTCTGGTGTCAGCCATGTTCGGCCGAGCAGTGGATGAAGGTTTAATCAGCGGACCGCAGCAAAGTATTTACGACTTAATGCCCTATCCAGGCATTAAAAACTGGCATTCCGGCAAAGAGACTCTGACCTTTCACCATCTGTTATCCATGAGTGCAGGTTGGGAGTGTGATGATTTTTCAGACCGGGTACAAAGTTGCATTAATTTGCCGGCCGTACCTGGATATCCCTACAAATCGCTGCTGGATTTACCTCTTTATGCTCGGCCTGGAGAGTCGTTTCGTTACAACGAAGGCGCACCGGCTATTGTTGTTGCATCCATTAATGCTGCTAGCGGAATACTACCAGCAGAATTTTTCCGGTTAGCCTTTATGCAACCAATGCAGTTGCGTAACAACCTGTTTGATAAACAGATGTTAACCAGCCGGGATATGCTCAAATTCGGTTTGCTGTTTCTTAACAATGGCGTTTGGAACGGTCAAAAATTATTATCTGAAGAATGGATCAAAAAATCTACCACCAAGCAGATAGCGCCAGGCACGGATAAACCTGAAATTGGTTATGGGTATTTCTGGTGGACTCGCCAGTTCAGTTATGCAGGAAAGCAATACAATGGTTATTATGCTGCGGGCAACGGAGGCCAGTTCTTGATTGTTATTCCTGAGCTTGATCTGGTTACTGTGCTAACCGGCAGCAATTACAATGATCTGACAAAAATGTTTCAGGGGATGGATATCTTTGAAAAATACGTGTTGGCTAGCCTGAAAAACTAGGTCCAGCCTGTGGGCAGCGAATCTCACCAGTGATTGACGACGCAATCTGTAACAGTTTGATACTGGCTGAAAAGGTGCTTTTCTGTTGCGCCGGTTTCCAAATCACGCCAATATTGCGCTCTTAAGTAAATTACTGAATAGTTATTTGAGGCAACACTATGAGCAGAGCAAAGCAAATTAGGGTGAAACTGATTATCGCACTTACCGCGCTTTTTTCTGGTTGGTTATCTGCTCAACAAGTGCCGACAGACCTGCCAAGTAAAGAATCTATAGATGCTTATCTGAGTTATCTTGAACGTCCGGGGTACAGTGCCTTTGCTATTTCCAGACAAGGTGAGTTTGGTAGTGCCTGGTCTTATGGCCTGATATCAGCTGCGGAAAATGCCGCACTGGATGATTGTGAAAAAAACGCCCCCGTTGCACCCTGCTATATCGTCAGTGTTGATGGTCAAAGCACCAGAGACACAATGGACGTAAAAGAATTGCTCGCCCAATTTGAAGATGCAAAGAGACAACAATGGCCAAGTGTTGATTTCGAAAAAGTTCCTTTGCAGATTGCCAGCAACGAAGTACAAATCAAGCAATACCAAAGGTATACAAGTCAGATTGGCTACAAAGCGTTTGCAGCTTCTCGGGATGGTTCCTGGGGCATTTCTTCTGCTCAGATTACCGACGAACGAGCACGTTTTCTTGCAATGGAAAGTTGTCGTCAGCACGAAAAAGGGGGTAAAAGTTGCGCAATTATAGATGCCAACAATCGCGCCACCATGGGACGAATTACTGTCAAAACGGAAGCAACGGAATTGGCGGATGTTATCCTGGCACCCGCAATGGAAGAAAGTGATGTGCGTAGCAGAGAGCGTGCAAAAACCTTATTTAAAAGTCGCTGGGACGAGTATCAGAAAGCTGAACGCAATAAAGCCTTTGCCGTGAATAATTTTGGCGCCATGGGAATGGCAGTGGAGCATGCTTCTTCTTTGGTTGCTGAAGAAGCTGCACTAAATACATGCGAATCGTATAATAGTATCAAACAAAGTTTTCCGGGGCCTAACTCCAGAATTGCACCTTGTTACATCATTGCCACTAACAATTTTTTTGATGTAGAAAATATCGATCTTGTTGAAGCACAGGAATAAAAATAATAATCAGGAGAAAGAATCTTGAAAGACCACGATTCATCGCCACTGACGGATTACATTGAATACCCGGCTGAGCAAATGTTGTCCCGTTCAGAACAATTTTACCAAGACATAAAACGTCGCCATAGCATTCGTAAGTTTAGCGATAAACCAGTGGACAAACGGATAATAGAGAACTGTATAAAAGCCGCCGGTACGGCGCCAAATGGAGCGAATCACCAGCCTTGGCACTTTGTCGCCATTAATTCCGCAGAAGTGAAAAAGCAGGTAAGGGAACAGGCTGAGCTCCATGAACAAGGCTTTTATTCAGGCCGAGCTGGAGAGGAATGGTTGGATGCGCTCAAACCATTAGGAACAGATGCGAGTAAACCTTACCTGGAGCATGCGCCTTGGTTGATTGCGATATTCAGTCAGAAAAAAGGTGGACTGAACCCAGAGGATAAAAATACCAATTACTACGTGCATGAGTCCGTTGGGATTGCCACCGGATTTTTGATCAATGCGCTGCATAGTTCAGGCTTGGTGACGCTGACTCATACCCCTAAACCAATGAGTTTTTTATCAAAAATCTGCCAACGGCCCGACGATGAGCGACCATACATGTTGTTGATTGCAGGATATCCGGCAGACGATGCAACAGTGCCTAAACACGCTCAATCTAAAAAAAGCCTGGATGAAATTCTGACGTTTATGTAACGAACCTAAGGTTAATTATGATGATGGATTGGTCTAGCGACAACAAGCTGGGCTGATACTTGCTGGTATATGAGTAACTATCACAATCCTTGGTTTAGAGCCGTTTTTAAGTTATTTGAAAGCGTAAATTTGACAGTTTTGCAGGCTGGTATTTCAACTAGTTCTTTACTTTTCGGATCTCGCTTGGAGCGAGCCGCGCGGGTACAAACTGAAAAGTTGCCAACAGTCTCTATAACAACGGGCTCATCTGCCAGTAAAGAATCGCGAAAGGTTTCTATCAAGGAATCAACAATTCGCTGAACATCGTCTTCTGAGTGACTTGTTTTCTGAGCTGTTTTTCTGATTAAGGTCTCGAAATTCATCATTTCTTCCTGATAATTTAAAACTAAGTAATAGGTACGTGAACTATCTTAACCCCAATTCGGGTTAACTAATAAACTCCTGCCAGGATAACAAAATCCGCTTAAAATCTGCCAATCCACAGCCTGTGCCCTCTGCGCTTTCGTCAATCTCTGTGCCTTCGGGCAAGTCGTAAGCCATAATATTTCCATCTTCACGTGAGCGGGCTGATAGCAGGTAAATTTCAATCTCTTCTCTATCAATGTAGAGACCTAATTCGCTACCTTCAAATCGATATTCGGTATGCTTCCCTCGTTCCAATTCATCAATGAGTTTTAACAACTCGGTCAGTTGATTGTGATTTCTGCCAACTTCTTCAGTTAGCCACACTCCGATTAGGCGAGTCTCGCTGTCAAATGAGGCGACAGGATGCCCCCCTACAGAAAGTGTAAACTGGAACTCCATTATTTCAGCCTTGCCAAAGAATTTGATTCAAGCATATATATTCCCCTTCTCTTCTACTTGGGTTAAGTAAACCCTCACATCAAATTCCACCTGATGATAGTCAGGCATCACATGGCAACACAGTTGGTAGAAGGATTTGTTGTGTTCTTTTTCTTTTAAATGTGCCAATTCGTGAACAACTATCATCTCAACAAAAGGTAATGGCGTATTTTTGAACAGCGTGCTGACTCGAAGTTCGTTCTTGGCTTTTAGTTTACCGCCTTGCACTCTGGAAACATAAGTGTGCAGCCCCAAAGCCTGATTGACGACATGAATTTTCGGATCAAAGATGATTTTGCTTAGAGGGCCAGACTTTCTGAGAAACCGGTTCTTTATTGTCAAGACAAATTGTCGTAACTGCTCGTCATTGCTGATGTCAGAAGTAGTCGGGTATTTTCCCAGCAAATAATCAGTCAATGAATCTGTCGCCAGCAAGTCACCTATCTTTTCCTGAAGCTCTGCAGGATAACCCTGTAAATATATTAAATCATTCAACCTACTTTCACCCGATTGTTGGACAAGTAAATGTCCTGGCTAGAATCGCAAAGTGGCTAGTTGACATTAGGGGGAAGTAAAAAACAAGTACGACTCTATCGGTTTGTACCTTTTTTCAATGCCATGCAGGCATGCTGTTAAGAAAACATTCACAAGGACTACCTGATGGTAAATAACACACGAGCTGCAATTTTAAAGTACGGCATCGGAAAGTGGCTTAATTTGTTTGTGCTTTATTTGCTGCTCACGTTGTTTGCGTCACATGCTTGGAGTCGACAGGTAGACATTCAGTTTGAGATTGACCTGAAGGACTACCTGGAAAATTCAGAATTGACGATTGAAAACGTGGGAATAAGAGGAAATATGCCTCCGCTTAGCTGGGACAAAAGTTGGCGGCTGTTTGATAAAACTGGGCAGGGTATTTACTCAACGAAGGTGAGCTTTCAACAACCAGACAACGAAGAACTAGCGTTTAAATTTGTGTTGCAAGGTGGTTTGATCTGGGAAGAAGGAGAGCCACGCAAACTGCATCTGAAGAATGACCAAACCTATGCTGCCGGACAACCCGCTTTCCCGGATCGAATGAGCAACCCTTTTACCCGTTACCTGGGAAATTGGAAGTTTGACCAGGCTGGATTTTCAATGGTTTGGGACCTCAAGACAGTTGTTACGCAGAAGCTTGCTGGCCAGACTACTCAATGCAAACAGATAAATACCGATAGAAGTATATTATGTGTTGTGAGTAATAAAGAAGACCCCAACTGGACAATGGGTCACATGGTTTGGGCTTATAATTCAGAAAAGAAGCAAGTAAGTTGGCTTTCGCATTTCTACCCTGATCGTATCGGGACAGGATCCGGCACAATTGATGATAAAGGCAATATGACGGTCAAAGTGACATTTCAGGGAGAACCTGAAGACACTTATCGCATTTACCAATGGCGTTGGGTAGCAGAGGATGCATATTCTATGATGTCCCGACAATATTCCAGCAAGGGTGAGTTAACGGGGAATTGGTATGGTGGGACCTTTATCCGCGCACCTTGACAGCTAGCCTAATCGAATCATGACTCAATTTATAGCGAAGCGTTTGACTCCAACCACTTTGTCACCTGCTTGTCGAGATCTGAGGGATAAGGCACTTCGTCCTCAACACCTACGTACAGAAGACACATATCCTCTCGCTGCATGAAAACATTATCATATTTGCTTAGCCAGAAAGACAGATGTCGCTTCAGATCTTCTACCAGGGGGAACACTCTTCCTATTTCTGGGTTGTCGTTTACCAGCTGCAACATTTCTTTGTTGGCAGAATGCAAAGCGCCTTCAGTAATTCCTCGTATCTGATCAAACACAAAACGTTCTTCAGAATTCATCTGTTCAAAGTATTTTGAAAAGAATTTTTCAAATTGCTGCGTCCTGTCAATCGACAGTCTTAGTTCAATCATTTTGACTAATTCATTGCGCCTTTTAGCTTGTATAACAAAGGAGCTGTAGGATGCTTTTTGTAATTCGCCAAGAGATTGGATTTGTTCAACCAAGTTGTTGTGTTGCCACTTTGCGTTCAGAAATGGGATCAATACTGCTGCTATCAGACATAGCAGAACGAAACCTACTAGTCCTCTGGAGGCAAACCTGCTCACGGGGTTTGCAACAGAGTCGTTAGCAGTATCGGTTCCAAGCACTTTTGTGACTGTCAGTGGAACAGAAGATCCCAGTTCCGTTTGAGAGTTTTGCTTATTAGCTGTTGTATCGTTAACACTGTGGCCTGGAGCGCTCTGTTTATGGGAATTGACGGCCTTGTCCAATAATTGATCAGCCGTTTCGGTGACAATATTCAAGGTTGCGATATTAGGTTTCAGGTTGACTAGCCGGTAACCTTTTCTAGGCACTGTTTCAACACAGCGATTTGATTCGCCAACCTGAGCGAGGGCTTTTCTGATCCGCGAAATCGCATTGTTAATCACGTCATCGCTGACTTCCTGGTTCGGCCAGACCCGCTGCAGAATAGCTTCCCGCGAGACAACTTCACCCTGTGCGAGGTAAAGGGTAACCAGCACATCCATGATTTTAGGCTCAAGGTGAACCTGATCATTTGGGCCCGCGATTCTACCTAACTTTGGATCGACACTGAATTCAGCGAACTTGAAAGGCGAAGACATAGCGAAATCAAAATCCCTTTTTAGGCAATATTAAATTTGTATGATTTTTATAATTTATTAATAACAGCTTTGAAAGCTTTATCAACCCAATTCAGTCATGCAAAAATTAAACCTTTATATTTCAGTGATATAGCAATCTTTAGACTTTCCTTAGATTTCCCTTAGAACTTCCAGAATCCATTTTGATATTGGTATTTACGGTTAAAAGCCATTCTCTTTATCGGCGAGCGGCAAGGTTCGGCAAGTCGAGAATTTCTCAACAATAAGGATATGTATATGACAATGTTAAACGGTAAATCAACAGCAGGTGGCGTTCTATGCGCACTGCTAATGTTGTTGGCACCTCCATCCAAGGCTCTGCTGATCAGCTTGGAGGCAGCTGATACTTCAGTGGCTTCAGGTGAACAGATTGGATTGCAACTTTGGGCCCGGGACTTAGGCACTGAAATTGTAAGTGGTTTCGAACTTGATGTGAATTTTAACTCAAGCCTGATGGGGTTCGACAACTCCTTATTCGGAGACGCCCTCGGCAATGGCATTGATTCATTGCAGGATTCTCTGCAGGGAAGCGGATCGATCAATCTGGCTGAGATTTCATTTTTGTCGGACGCAGAGCTGGAAGGCTTACAAAGTAATGGTGGAAGTCGAGTGGATGTTTTACTGGCCAGTCTTTTTTTCACAGGAAGTTCGGTCGGTATTGCCGAGTTTAGTCTGAGCTTTGATCCCTTATTTGGCGGGGTATTCGGCAGCGGAGCGACAGATTTAACTTTTGATTTGCCTTCGCAACCATTGCTGATTGAAGTGCAGGCAGCCCTTGCGGCTCCGGTTTCAGAACCAAACCAATTTGCGATGATTCTGATGATGTTTATTAACTTAGTTGTGGCTGCAAAATTCTCAGGGAGAGTGACAAGATGAACATCCGGTTTATTAAAACTTTTGTAGTAATTGTCGCCACGTTGGCGTCCTTAAGTGCCTATTCAAAAACCTGTGATGTAGACGGTGATGGTGATATCGATAAATTAGATATCAACGAGGTATTTGTAGCCAGAGGACAAAACGCTTCGGCAGCAGATGATCCCAGAGATGCCGATGGCAACGGTGTGATCACCAGCAGAGATGGCAGAATGTGCAGTTTACAATGTGATGCCACTCGTTGCGCCATTGTTGAGCCAGCTCCAGCCATTGCATCGCTGAGTGTGCAATTGTTCGATTCGCTAAGTGGCACAGTCGCTGAGGCTTCCGCTACTGTTATGGCGGATGAGTCGACATTCGACGGAAATCAAGATGGTACAATTTTAATCGAAGGGTTGGAGGCGTCTGAGCTCAGCACTGTGCACTTTTCCGCACCTGGATATGCGAGTCAGGTTCAACGATTCAGTGTCGGCCCGCGGGGGTCAACTACTGATTATCCAGTCACCATGATAAAACGCCAACCAGCTGTGCGAATTTCGGCTCAAATACAGCAGTCCCTGGTGGGTTTTGATGGTGCCAAAGTCAGTTTCGCTGCCAATGCTTTTGTGGATCAGCAAGGTCAGATTGTGACTGGCGACATAGACGTATTTATTACGCCAGTTGACGTTTCAGTAAATGATTTGGCCAATGCCTTTCCCGGCGCCTATGCCGGCATAGCTGAAGACGAAGCGGAAGCTGAGCCTTTGGTCAGTTTTGGCACGACAGAGTATTTCTTTAGTCAAAATGGTGAAGAGCTGCAATTGGCAGCAGGTCACCAGGCTCTGATTGAACTTCCAATATACGCTACTCAGTATCCCAGCGGCGAGTCGATGCAAATTGGTGATGAAATTCCCCTTTGGTACCTCAATGAGTCAACTGGCATCTGGGAGCAAGAAGGATTTGGCCAGGTAGTTGCCTCCAATTTATCTACCACAGGCCTGGCTTTACGAGGTGAAGTGAGCCACTTCTCCTGGTGGAATGTAGATGTCATCCCAGGTGGCGCAGGTGATCCTTTACCTCCCGGTTCCAATCCCGCAAACCCTCCACCAACACGCTTTACTGTTAACCTGAAGGTCGTTGTAGAAAATGACTCACTGGAGGGCTTGTCCACCTATGCAAAGGTGACCGGCAGCAATATTAATATAGCTCGAAAAGGTACGATCCAAATGCCAATTAATACGGTTGTTGGGCTATTGGTGATTAGGGGAACTACCTGCTTCGATGCATCAGCATTCCTGGTGGACCAAGGAAACACGGAGTTACTCGGAGCATCACCAAGAGTGTGTGTGGAAATGCTGACAGAACAGGACGATGGTAAACTCGTTGAGTTGGTCATCGACCAAAATGAAAATTTCTGGGGTATTTTGACCATGCCTACTTGCCACATTGTTGATGAACCTTTCCGTACGGCACGAGTCGTGGCAGTCAAAGGGGTTAAAGTGTTTAGCTACTTCTCCCTGCTTACACAAGAGAACCGATTGCCTGAAGGGGTATTTGTTAATGGCACAACAGGCGTTATCAGTGGCACACCTACAGAGACCGGTGACTTTAATGTAGGCATGCTGATTCAGGAAGGGAATGGTGACAATCATCTGGTGGGCAATATCCCCATTGTGGTTAATGAACCTCTGACGCTGGAAACACAGGTGCCTGAGCAGGCCAATCTGAATGAAAGTTATCAATCTGAAGTGATCAGCACTAGCGGAGGTTGCCCACCTTACCGATATAAGCTAGCCGAAGGTGAACTGCCCGATGGCGTCGTTCTTGATGGTTTGACAGGGGTGATATCCGGGGTTCCCACAGCCCCTGCTACTGGAAGTTTCTTGCTGGAAACTGTTGACGGTGAAGGTAATAGAGTGCGCTCTCAACCCCTGACCATTTCTTTTGGCACACCCGCGTTATCAGCCAACACTTTACCCTCGGCGATTCCGGGACAACTCTGGACAGCGATGGTTGAGGATCTTGTGTCTAATCTTGGTGGTCCTATTGATGAGTTTGTTGTGACAGGTCTTCCAGACTGGCTGACATTTGACCCTATAACCAACGAATTCAGCGGTACGCCGTTTGAAAGCGGCATAGTAACTTTTCTGGTCAGAGCAATAAATGTGGCGGGGGAGTCTGAAGTTGAAGTAACGCTAGCTGTGTCTGGTGCGATTAATCCACCAACGAATATCACTGCCAATTCGGTGGGAACTGTGCTCAATCTTACCTGGCAGGCCGTGGAAAATGCCACTGGTTACATTGTGCGAATTGTCGATACGGATACCGATATTGAGGTGCGACAAATTCAGGTCAGCGAAAACCAGGCATGGATCCCTGAACTGGATCCAATGGCTAATCTTGTCGCGAGCATCACCACACTTGCTGGCACTTCCGAGAGTCAACCCAGCGAGACGCTTGCGGTATCTATTGGAGAAATGGTCCCAACTCTGAACATCATCAGAGATTTTGACTTGCCCTATGAAAGACCAAATGACATTTATTATCGCCCTCAAACAGGAAGGTTGCTGATTGCTGGTGGCGGAATAATATCTGTCGATCTCAATAATCCTGACACCTATGGATATGCAGTTGGTGATGCAAATACCGGGATTGCCAGCAGTCTGTTCGCTGATGACGCTGGTGGAATAACCTATTCAGTACTTGATTTCACTAGTTTCCGATACAAAATCCGCCGTCAGTCTCGCTTTGACTTAGCCGCAACCGACATCAAAACGTTGATTCCGGTTCGCGGTTACCCAGTGGTGAATCAAGGCGAGAATAACAGCACCATCCTGGCTTACAATCAGAGCTTAGTGGGTGGGTCGGTTTTCCGTATTTCCCGTCTGAACAGCAACGGAACCGAGTCTTTTCTGGTAAACAATGATGACTTCCTGAAACCCGGACTGGCATCTGATGTATTTTACCGTCAAGAATTGATTTTGCGACGGGAGATCGCGGCTATAGGTGGCACAGCTCTGACAGCTGTTCCGGTTAAAGCATTCACTAACGCTGGTATCCTTGGTGAGTCACTATTGCTTATCGATCAATCCTCAACCGATCCTGATAGCGAGCCAAGCTTGTTTCCTTTGCAAAATTGTAGCCCATTGTTCGATTTTGTAGGGCAAGGAGTTGTGGATGGTCAGATTAATGATCTGATTGGTACAGGCAAGCCCAATGAATTGCTTGCGCTGATTGACAATCCTGCGAGCGACGTAGGTGGTTTACTGAAACTCAACACACTGAGCGGGCAGTGCGTCTTTGTAAGTGGACTTGATGCCTTGGGTGATACCTATGGTGAAGGTGAACACTGGGACCCCACTTTGGGCCTTGTCAGCGAAATTACTTTGCTCAACTCCCAATATGCGCTCGTGATTGTTGGGGTGCCAGAGAGCTTTCAGGATGAAGTGTATAGGGTATGGTTGGTGGATCTTAGTTCAGGTAACAGGACTCAGTTGCTGAATATCCGATATAGTTTCGAAGGGACTGACGCTTAATTACAGGTAAATAATACACTTCGCCCGAAGGCGCTGTTAGTCTTGGGGTGGGGTGTTCTTTCAGATTTTGCGTTATGGTTGCTTTTTGTGTTCCTGAATCTGGAGAGTCTATTTCTAACCAACCTGTTTTAACATTACCGCCAGACTCAAGCATATTAATCCAATGACGAAGGAGCAATATTGTAAGCCGCTTGTCATACCAATTGTTATTCCTCTTAGCATGGGCAAATCAGCCACAGGAGCCTGCCTGATGGGAAATATAAGTGGTTTTCGGGTGATAACCCAAGGCACAGCTCCCAAAACGATACCTGCGCAAAGGATCGAAAATACAAATGCAATGACGGCGCCCTTGATGAAATAACTGCCCAACGCCAGGTTACCATCACTAAGCAGGCTAATAAGAAAGCCAAATATTGCAGTTTGAACCCCTACCATCCAGGCACTTGATTCACGCAGTAATTTTAACGCTTCCAGTGTTCTGTCATCATCAGTCATCAGTATTTTAACCTTGGTTCAACTTACAATTATTTTTCATAGAATAGACCAATAACCTTCGCTAAAGGGACAATAAATAGTCAGGGAAACCTTCACGTCAGTGCAAAAAATTTGGAAAGCCACTGATACATTCCGAATCGATCAAAGATAACAGATGATTTGTTGCCGGGACCAATTCAAAACTAAAATTGAGATGTAGCGGATATAAAGATAGTGAGTACTAACAACAATGTTTAAAATAGTACAATGCAGTTTTTTGTCGATGTATTTGAGAGAGCTTAGATCACCATAGTGCAGGCAAAAATATGCTTGACTCTTTTCTGATAAAAATACTAAATGCAGCAATCATGGATTGGTATTTCTACATTAAGACCTTACACATATTAAGTGCCACTATACTGTTTGGAACCGGTATTGGGATCGCATTTTTTATGTTTCGCTCTGCCTTCAGCCAGAATACACACGAGAAGTTCTATGCTGCCAGAACCACTGTGCTTGCAGATTACTTTTTCACTTTTCCAGCGGCAATCATTCAGCCTGTATCAGGCGTGGTGTTGATCATGATGGTTGGGTACAACTGGACGGATTACTGGTTGGTTGCCACCTACATAATCTATTTTGTCGCCGCGCTTTGCTGGTTGCCAGTGGTCTGGATTCAGGTTCAACTCAAAAATATGCTTGCAGAGGCGCTTGAAAACGAGTCTGCACTGCCGGTTCGATACTACAAACTTTTCAAAGTTTGGTTCTTGTTGGGGGGGCCTGCATTCGTGGGCCTGATAGTGTTATTTTACCTGATGGTGGCCAAACCGACGTGAGAGATATGAAGGACATGGAGAAAACAGAGGATGTCTGGTTCATTTATGACGGCGAGTGTCCAATATGTAATCATGCTGCAAATGCTATGCGAATTAAACAGCAGCATGGCGAACTGCATCTGTTGAATGCGCGGGAGTCTGGAAATCATGCGTTAGTGCTTGAAATCAACGAAATGGGTCTCGATTTAGATGAAGGCATGGTGATCTATGTTGACCAACAATTTTACCATGGAACAAAAGCCCTTAAATTTATCGCAGATCACGGCGACAACAAGAATCTGTTTATGCTGTTTTGCAGGTCTTTGTTTTGGTCTGATTTCCTGGCAAAGTTGTTTTATCCCTGGATGCGGGGAGCGAGAAACTGGCTGGTACGCAGAAAGGGCAAAGGACGTATCGACAATCTCAATTTAAAAAATGTGCCCATTTTTCAGTCTATCTTTGCAAAAGACTGGGACAAATTACCGCCGGTTTTTAAAAAGCATTATGCCAATCGTCCATACTCAGAAGACAGATTAGTAGTTCAGGGTTCACTTGACGTTATGGCAAAAGCTCCGCTGACCTGGGTTGCGCCCCTAATGCGGTTAATTGGGCAAATACCGATAAGCAACGAAAGTTCAGTTCCTGTGACTGTTTCGTTTGAGAGTGAAAGAGACAGCAGGTCATTTATTTTCAATCGAGTGTTTATATTCAGAAAAAACCGACCCTATATTTTCTGCTCAAAAATGATTCAAACCCATGGCAATGAAGTCGTTGAGTTGATGCGTATGGGACTAGGTTGGAAGTTAGCCTATAGCTGGGATGGTGAGAAAGTGGTGTTGTCACACCGAGGGTATGTGCTGAAGCTGTTCGGTCACCTTATTCCGTTACCTCTGACATTAATATTGGGTTATGGATACGCAGAAGAACACGCCATTGACGCCAACAATTTCAGGATGACCACCAATATTACTCACCCCTGGTGGGGGAAAATATATGAATACAAAGGCTGTTTTGAGGTGCCAGATTGAAACGGGTTCTGATCATCGGCGCTTATGGTAACTTTGGTCGATTTATTACCGGCCGCCTGGCTCAGGATAAAAGCCTCAAGGTCGTCATCGCCGGACGTTCCCAACAAAAAGCTGACGAGCTGGCGGAAGAACTTGTTGCACAAAAAGTCTCAGTTCATCAGCCTGAAGCACATGCACTGGATATTCATGTCAATCTCCAGAATAGGCTCGCGCAGCTAAATCCGGACATCGTGATCCACACTTCAGGTCCTTTTCAGTCTCAAGATTATAAGGTGGCGGAGGCTTGTATAGAAGTAGGAGCGCATTATATTGATCTGGCCGATGGTAGAGAATTTGTCTCAGAAATCTATCAACTTGACCTTGCAGCAAAGAAGGCTGGTGTGGTGGTAATAAGCGGAGCCAGCTCGGTCCCTTGTCTGACGAGCGCGCTAATTGACCATTATCAGCAGGAATTTGCGGTCATTGAAGAGGTAGATTACGGTATTACCACAGCGCAAAAGACCACTCGTGGGCTAGCGACTACTGCAGCTATATTGAGTTATACCGGTAAAGGATTCGACACCAAAATCGATGGCACAAATAGGTCGATATTTGGTTGGCAAAGCCTGCGAGCCAGAAAATATCGGAAGCTTGGGTGGCGGATGTTGGGTAATTGCAATGTGCCCGACCTTGCTCTTTTTCCTGCACGTTATCCTGATATCAGAACCATTCGATTTTATGCCGGGCTGGAACTGCCTTTTATACATATTGTCCTATGGTCCTTATCCTGGCTGGTGCGGACAGGATTGATTTCAAGTTTGGAAAAGGCAGCACCTTTGTTGTTAAAACTGTCATTTTTGTTCGATTGGATGGGCACTGTTAATAGTGGGTTTCATATGAGATTATCCGGTAAGGATGAATTAGGGAAACCTAAGGTTGTGGACTTTGAACTGACTGCAAAAAGCGGAGATGGCCCTTACATTCCTTGCATGCCAGCTATTTTGATGTGTCAAAAATTGGCAGATGGTCAATTCGAAAACACAGGCGCGAGCCCCTGTATCGGCATGATTAGCAAGTCTGAATATCTGACGGCCCTGGAAAACCTGGATATCTGTTGGGGTGAGAAGTGATTTATCATCTTTTTCTCTACATGAATGAGTCAGCTTTTTTGAACGCTTAGTTTAAAAAACGAAAACCTATGGGTTGTTTCACGCCACAAGAACTGCTGATTAGACTTCTTGTGTCTTTCAACAGATAAATGTTCAATTTCTACTCGCCTTTTCCACAAACTTCTGTATAATTCGCGCCCTGCCCAGTTACACCTGCTTTGGGAAAGCAGAAGAATCAATTGGTTCGAAGGGGCCAACGCATTGATTTTAGTGGTTTTCTGTTAACAGTTAATTCACTGGGAACAGAATACATAAGTAACTTTTTTTTATTTTTCGGGTAACTTTAGATGAAAACTTTTGTTGCAAAGCCAGAAAGCGTAAAACGTGACTGGTACGTGGTTGACGCCGCGGACAAAACATTGGGTCGTTTGGCCACAGAAATCGCAACCCGCTTACGCGGTAAGCATAAGCCAGAATATACTCCACACGTGGACACTGGCGACTACATCGTTGTAATCAATGCTGAGAAAGTAACTGTTACGGGCAACAAAGCTCAAGGCAAAATTTACTACTCTCACACTGGCTACGTTGGTGGATTGAAAGAAACTACGTTTGAAAAACTTCAAGCCCACAGGCCTGAGTTGATCATTGAAAAAGCGGTTAAAGGTATGTTGCCTAAAGGTCCTCTAGGACGTGAAATGTTCCGCAAAATGAAAGTCTACGCTGGTCCTGAGCATAAGCACGCCGCTCAACAGCCTCAAGTTTTAGACATTTAAGGAGCATATTAAAATGGCAGATACTCAATATTACGGCACAGGTCGTCGCAAAAGCTCAACAGCTCGCGTATTCCTTCGTCCAGGTACTGGAAACATCGTTGTAAACAAGCGTACCCTTGAAGAATTCTTCGGTCGTGAAACAGCACGTATGATCGTTCGTCAACCGCTTGAGTTGGTAGAATTGACTGAAAAGTTTGATTTGTACGTAACAGTTACTGGCGGCGGTATTAGCGGTCAGGCTGGTGCAATTCGTCACGGCATCACTCGTGCCTTGATGGAATATGATGAAACTCTACGTCCAGCACTTCGTAAAGCTGGCTTCGTTACACGTGACGCACGTCAGGTTGAACGTAAGAAAGTTGGTCTTCATAAAGCACGTAAGCGTCCTCAATACTCAAAACGTTAATCGTTTTTGTATCACAGACTTCAAAAACCCGGCTTTCGCCGGGTTTTTTATTTTCGTCAAATCGCATATGACAACAGTGATTTAATCCTCGTCAAAAATCTTTACAGAATACCTACGCTTCAGTCATAAAGTTTTTAATAATCAATGATTTGAATGGTTGGCCTGAAGTTTGCTGTTGAGGTCTAGGTTAAGAAACCAATACTTGTTAATAGGCAATAATTAAGGACCAAAAAAATGAAGAGTTGTATGCGTGTTTTCGCAATAGTTAGTATCATTTTAGGCTACACCAGTGTCGCATCTGCAACACTGATCACTTTTGATAGTCATCCCAATGACCCGACAGGCTTGGTTTACACCACCGATTCCAACGATGGCTGGAATACAGGTAGAGGACTTCAATTCGGTTTGTCGGAAGATGTCATGATTGATTCGTTTGGCGTTTTGCAAGATTTTTCTCTTCAAGCTGGCGTTAGCATGGACTACGAAGTCTATGATGTGACCAATAATTCTGTTCTTCGTAGCGGCTCTACTGGCCTGGTGGGTACTACTGGTTTGGAATTTATTGATGTTTCTTTTGCTGCTTTGCAACTTTTTGCGGGTAATATCTATCACATGGAGTTTTCATTTAGCGCTGTCAGCAATCAAAACTTTTACCATGATGAACGAGGTGCATTAACCCATAACCAGGGGCCGTTCATCAATATTGACTCCACTTCAGGCGGCCCAAATGCTACAAGTAATTATGTGCTGGCACAGTTCCGCACCAATATTGTTTCTCAACAAACTGCTATTCCTGAGCCAGGTATTTTGGCATTGTTTGTCGCGGCCCTTTTTGGAGTGCGTTTAGCACGCAAAGGTTAAAGTCTGAAATTAATTGAAAAAGCCCGATTAAATCGGGCTTTTTTTTTGCAATTGTGTTGCATTCGTATTCACTGCAAGAGGCGGTGGTGAAACTATCATCAGTGCCTTACTCTGATGCTTCTGGTTCAGTTGGAGACCAGATCTGCCGGAGATACGAACCTTGATAAAGTTAATCCCCCTTTTGTTTTGTTGTCTTACCCTTTTCTTTTGCGGCTGTAATTCTCTTACCCCAAACACTCTAAATACTGAGCACAATGATGGAGTTGTACAAAATCAGGATCGTAGCTACCTGCTGACTGCTGCCGACGGTCGTACAATGCGTATTACCGGTTACGGTGACGAAATGGTGCGGCTGCAACGGGTGAAACCGGGAGAAAAATTCTACCCCGACAACCATTACGAAATGGTGGAAAATCATGATTGGAATAGCGATCTTACTGCGAAAAAGCTAGATAATGGTAAGGTGCAATTTTCCACTTCAAAGATAAGTTTGACTGTGGAACCCGAAACCTTTGTCACCACATTTTCACTAAATGGCCAGATGGTTCTGGCAGAAAAAAATCCGATTTCCAGTCACGAAAACCTCTCTTCAATCGAGTTTGAGCATGATGATTCTGAGCATTTCAGCGGGCTTGGGCACGGTTACTATGGGCGTGAATCGAGTCTGGATTTACGCGGAAGAGTTCTGGAGCGTAACTATGGCAAAGAACAAATTGAACAGGCACCCTTAATTGTCCCGTTTTATCTCTCCAGTAAAGGTTATGGCGTTTTTCTTAACAGTATGTTCAGCAACCGTTTTAACTTTGGCAAAGACAATCAATATCAGATCGCGATAGATGATCAGGGTTTTGGCGGGCAACTGGACTATTTCTTCATTGCCGGGCCTAAACTTACAAGAGTATTGGATAACTATACACAGTTGACCGGACGCCCAAGGTTGCCAGCCAAATCCATGTTTGGCTTACAGCTTTCTGATAAAGGCCATGATCACGATTCTCCTACTCCATCAGATGAAAACTGGTGGAAAAGCAAAATCACCGAACATCGAGCGGCAGGTTACCCACTTGACCATGTTGTAAACGATAATCGCTGGCGTGCTGCAGGTGGTAAACGTTGCGAGTCAAAAATAGAATGGGATAAAGAACGCTATCCTGACCCCGAAGATTATGCAAATTGGCTAGCTGAAAATGGCCTGGTAACCACGCTGGATTTTAATCGCTGTATCGGGCAGTTCAGTGAAGGTTGGAAAGCGGAATTCAATTTACCTCAAACCGGGAAAATAGATTTCAAGGATAGCGCCCCTGACCTGACTAACCCTGATTTCCAGCGCTGGTTCTGGCAGGTTTTTTACGACAAATCCCTTAACCCTGAGCTCGGCTATCCAGGTGATGCACTATGGATAGATGAGTTTGATGAGCAGGGTGGTGCACCTAAAAATATGTTACTGGCAAACGGACTGAGCTCTGCAGAGATGCGCAATTACTGGTTCTTCTTAATTGCTAAGTCCTTGGTTGGAGAAGGTTGGGACAAATCGGATGTCAAAAAGCGTCCCTTTGTCTGGGTGCGCGGCATGACAGCTGGTGCACAGCGCTGGGCAACGTTGTGGAGTGGTGATATTTACCCTAACTATGAGGACATGGCGGGGCAGGTTCGTGCCATGCAGCTCGCTGGCTTGTCGGGTTTTCCATTCTGGGGGCATGATGCGGGAGGTTTTTTTGATTGGGACAAGGGAGTAGGCCCTGACGAAGCCATGTACCAACAATGGGCCATGGCGTTTGGCAGTTTTGCACCAATCTGGAAGCCCCATGGGATGGGAGAATCACGTTGGCCACTCGACAGATCTCAAGGTTCTCAGGAAGTTGTGCACCATTATTCCAAATTAAGATACGAGCTGATGCCTTATCTATACAGTGCAGCACATCAGGCAGCCGCAACAGGAATCCCCATGGCGCGGCCCATGCTTTTGGAGCACCAGAATGAAAGTGAAGCCTGGCTGTTCGATCTGCAATATTACTGGGGTGATTCCATGTTGGTGGCGCCTTTGACAGCAGACAAAGGTAGTAAAAACATCTGGTTACCCGATGGCAAATGGTACGGGTACCAATCAAACCAGTTAATTGATGGAGGGCAGGTGATAACAAATGAAGTCCAATCGGGTGAGTTACCATTGTTCGTCAAACAAGGCGCCATTATTCCGAAACGTAAATATGCACAAAGCACTGCTTTTATTGATAAGGAGCATTTGGGTATTGATATCTATGTTGGTGCGGATGGTCACTTCGTCATGACTGAAGATGATGACTTTTCTGAGCAGTTCAGCAAAGAGGCGGAGATGAGAAAGACAGTTTTCCGTCTTAACGATTCGAAACGAATACTCAGCATTTCCGCTGCTACTGGCAGTTTTGACAAGGCGCCCGGAAAGCGTAGTTATCGCCTACGTGTTTTCGGCACAATGGCTTCAGATTCAGTGAAAGTAAATGGGCAGTCTATTGAGCACGAGTTCGAAAACAATATTTTATTGGTAACACTACCTTCCATGTTGGTAACTAAGTCTGTTGAAGTGAGCTTTTAATTTTACTCATTGAACCCGTTAGTGACGGCCAGTAAAAATGTCAGGCTGATTTGCCATTAGAATTGCTTTTCTCCGGGCAAATCAGCAGATTTCTGGGTAATTTATTGCAGTTGAAACGCTTAAGCATAAGTAATTATTGGTTTTATTACGTATTTCCTTGTCTTTATTAGGGGTTTTCTTTTATCATTTCGGGCTAATAATAAAACCGTAATTTTTTGTACGGAATGGTTGAGCAAAATCTGACCAATTTTGTGTTTTGTGTACATCGTGTGTGCATGTTTGACATCAATCCGGGCAAGAAATGTCACTAAATCCGACCTTGGAGAGAAGTGGATGAGCAATGTATCTGTAGACGCTAATGATTCGTCTGTAGCAGAGAGCCAGCCCCAAGATAATACCCGACGCCGATTCCTGACCGTAGCGACTTCTGTCGTTGGTGGTGCAGGTGTAGTTGGTGCCGCGATACCTTTTATCGGTTCGTGGAATCCAAGTGCCAAAGCGAGAGCTGCTGGCGCAGATGTCGAAGTAGATATCAGTAAGGTTCAGCCTGGACAGTTAATTCGTGTAATTTGGCGTAGTAAGCCAGTTTGGGTGGTGCGACGCACGCCAGAACTGCTTGCCAGCCTGGAACAACATGAAAATCAGCTAAAAGATCCAAATTCTGAACAGGAGCAACAACCCACATTTGCCCAAAACCGTTATCGTTCTCTCAAGGAAGAATATCTGGTTCTGGTAGGTATTTGTACTCACCTCGGATGTTCACCTCAACACCTTAAAGATGGCGCGTTTGCCCAATACGCTGAAGGCGTTTCAGAAGGTTTCTTCTGTCCTTGTCACGGTTCTAAATTTGATATGTCTGGACGTGTATTTGAAAGTGTCCCCGCACCATTGAATCTGGTTGTTCCGCCGTATCAGTATCTTGATGATGCGACATTATTAATCGGACAAGAGGCGGAGGCTTAATCATGAAAGCACTTTTGGACTGGATCGAATATCGCATCCCAATGATGCGTGTTGCAAACATGCATGCTATTCAATACCCGGCGCCAAAGAATATGAACTTCTGGTACATATTCGGTTTCCTCGCCACTATCGTGTTGATCAATCAGATTGTCACCGGCATCTGGTTAACCATGAGTTTTGAGCCTTCAGCAGAGCGTGCTTTTGCATCTGTTGAATACATCATGCGTGATGTTGAGTATGGCTACATCCTCCGCTACATGCATTCTACTGGTGCATCAGCCTTCTTTATCGTCGTCTATCTGCATATGTTCAGAGGCATGATGTACGGTTCTTACCAGAAACCACGTGAGTTATTGTGGTTGTTCGGTATGTTCATTTATCTGGCACTGATGGCTGAAGCCTTTATGGGTTATGTGTTGCCATGGGGACAAATGTCCTACTGGGGGGCACAGGTTATAGTGTCACTGTTTGGTGCGATACCGGTGGTCGGCCCCGATTTGGTTGTTTGGATCCAGGGTGACTATGTTATTTCTGGTGCAACACTGAACCGATTCTTTGCACTGCATGTAATCGCCTTGCCATTGGTTATCGTTATACTGGTCTTTTTACACATTGTTGCATTGCACGAAGTAGGTTCAAACAACCCTGACGGTGTAGAGGTCAAACGTAAAAAAGGATCATTGAAAGAAGAAGAAAAAACTTCCTTCGAAATGCATGAATATTACACCAAAAAATACGACATCATTGATGATGTAGTGCCGTTCTTCCCTCACATAGTGTTGAAAGATTTGGTGGCCTTTGTGGTGTTCCTGGCGTTCTTTAGTTATGTCATGTTCTTTAACCCGGAAATGGGTGGCTACTTCCTTGAGCATCCGAACTTTGAAATTGCTAACCCACTTAAGACGCCTGAACATATCTTCCCGGTTTGGTACTTCACACCTTTCTACGCCATCCTGAAAGCGGTACCAGACAAATTGCTTGGGGTTATTGCTATGTTTGCTGCAATTATCGCCCTGTTCCTGTTACCTTGGTTTGACCGTGGAACAATAAGATCCTGGCGTTATCGTAGTGGCCTGCACAAAGTCAACTTATTGGTCTTTGCTGCTGTATTTGTCTTTCTGGGATATCTGGGTGGAACACCGCAAGAAAACTGGAAGATTGTTGCTTCGCAAATCGCTACTGTGATGTATTTCGGGTTCTTCGGATTGCTTTGGATATACAGTAAAAACGAACACGAAAAGGAAAATCTTAAACCAGTACCAGAGAGGATCACTAAATGAAGAAGTTAGTATTGTTCATTAGTCTGTTGGTGCCGTCCCTGGTGTTCGCGGCGGGCAGTAATTATCCGTTGGATAAAGCAAATTATGATTTGACTGACAAAGCATCATTGCAAAGTGGTGCCATGTTATTCAACAACTACTGCCTTGGTTGTCACAACATGCAGTATCAACGTTACTCCCGTAGTTTTGAAGACTTAGGTATTCCAGTTGAACTGGGCGCTGAGCTTTTGCAGTTTACCGGTGAAAAGCCTACTGATCATATTAAGAGCGCGATCCCTGCGGAATCTGCGGCGACCTGGTTTGGTGCTCCACCACCTGATTTGACACTGGTGGCACGTGTAAGAGGCGCTGATTGGCTTTACACCTATCTACGTACTTTTTATGTGGACGAAAACAAAACTTTTGGTGTTAACAACAAAGTTTTTCCTGATGTGGGCATGCCTCACGTTCTTCAAGAACTTCAAGGCACACCTCGTGAAGCCAAGGAAGAGCGCATGGTTGATGGCGAAATGGTGATGCTAAACGCTGGTATTAAGTCAGATGGTGACGGTGAGTTAGATGCCGCCCAATATGACAAAGCGGTTCTCGATCTAGTCAACTACCTGGTCTATGTCGGTGAACCTTCCAGACTGAAATCAGAAGCGATTGGCCGTTGGGTTTTGATGTTTTTGGTAGTCCTATTCATCTTCGTTTACCTGCTTAAGAAAGAATATTGGCGAGATGTGCATTAATTCCGCAAAAAGTAAGATATAATGCGCGGCTGGGGGCAGGCCATTCGGCGAAAAATGCCCCCTTTTGCCAAACGTAGTAATCGCAAAGCAGTTAGCACACAGCCCCGGGCCAGGCCTTGGTGGGCTGTTTATTATTTTATTGGCACGCTAATTTGCAAGGCATTTTGATTCTGGAGGATAGTTAATGGCTGTTGCCGCGAATAAACGTTCTATCATGACGTTATTTTCTGACACGCTGGATATTTATAGTCATCAGGTACGTATTGTACTAGCAGAGAAAGGGGTAGGAGTAGAAATTAGCTACACGGATCCGAGTAATTTGCCTGAAGATTTATTGGATTTAAACCCTTATGGCACGGTACCAACCTTGGTGGACAGAGAGTTGGTGTTGTACAAATCTCATATCATCATGGAATACTTGGACGAACGTTTTCCTCACCCACCTTTAATGCCAGTTTATCCGGTATCGCGTGGTCAAAGTCGTTTGATGATGCATCGTATTGAACAGGATTGGTATTCTGTTGCTGCAAGAATTATGCGTAACGAGGGCGATCTTGAATCTGCCCGCACTGAACTGCGCGAAGCACTGCTGAGCCTGGCACCATTGTTTGCTGAAACACCGTATTTCATGAGTGAAGAATTCAGTTTGGTGGATTGTTATCTGGCACCATTATTGTGGCGTTTACCTGCACTAGGTATTCAACTGACTGGCGCAGGAAGCAAAGAAGTATTGAGTTATATGAGCCGTATTTTTGAACGTGCATCATTTAAGGCTTCTTTAACGGACCAGGAAAGAGAAATTCACGATCCATTGTAAATCGTTATGAATATGACTCCAAACCAACCTTACATGTTACGAGCGTTTTATGAGTGGATTGTTGATAACAATCTCACTCCTTATCTCGTGGTTGATGCAAACATCCCTGGAACGCAAGTTCCGATGGAACATGTTCGTGATGGTCAGATTGTATTGAATGTCTCTCCTTCCGCATGCGCGAAATTGAATATGACTAATATCGATGTCAGTTTCGAAGCGCGTTTTGGTGGGGTTGCCAGAGTGCTAAATGTGCCTTGTAAGGCAGTATTAGCCATTTATGCCAAGGAAAATGGCGCAGGCACTGTATTCAGTTTCGATGACGAGATCGAGGCGGAAGAGTCGCCATTGGCTACTGCAGACGAAACGGTACCACCGGAAAAACCGGTTAAAGGGAAGCCAAATCTTAAGGTAGTAAAGTAGATTACAAAAAAGGTGTCGCAAGACACCTTTTTTTTTCTTTGAATATCGTTGTACACTTGCGTGAATGCAACTGGGTTAAAGGAATAACTCTGACCCTGAAATGATCATGACATCGGACAATTATGATACTACGCAGTGTTACTGTTTTTATTGCCAGTTTTATACTTATCGCCTGTGAACCCACTGACGTGACAGAAGCATCCATCTGGATGATTTGTGATGAGCATAAAGATATATGCGATGCTACTCACAGCGGTGCATTGTGTTCAATTCAGCGCAGTGACACCATCAGAGCGCTGGCAGTACAAAAACTGCGTTCTTCTTCCGTCAATGCCTACTTGGCACTAAAGACACTCGACACTTATGGTGAGTGTCTGGAAAACGCTTTTGTTTCTGAAACAGTCCGCAATAAAGAAGATAAACAATCCCAAATTAACACCATCCGTAAAATTACTGAGCTGCAAAAGGATATTCTCGCGTCTACCCGAACCGGAGCCAGGCCTGAAGTCAATTTGTGGTTGTGGCAACGCAGTCAAAATGAGCAATACTTTGAGTCGATGCGTAATGGTGTTGAACTGGCCGACCAAGTCCATCAGGACGTGTACGTTGCGCTTATGTTGGAGACAGCAAAAAAGGATCTTGAAGGTGCTCGGGCTTATGCCAAAATGGTGCTGGAAAGGGCGACAATAATCGCCGATATTGAACCGAGAATTTATGAATTCTATGTAGGTTATTACATGAACAAGGAGCAATATCACAAGGCAGCAGTTTGGCAGGGATTATACAGTGCATTGGATAAAGAGAAGGCAAAAGTTAATCAGAACTTCTTTGGTTTATATGACAAATTGAATCAACGCCAGCTGAAGAAAGCGCAGGATGAGGTGGATGATTTACTTTTTGACGCCAAGTGGTTAAACAAAAAAATGGATGCGTTTCCGAAAAAGCTCATATGAATCTGGATGCGAAAATAGCGGTCTGGGACGGCAAATCCAAAGATGATATTGAAGCGATATTCCAGTCTGAACATCACTCTCCTGGATTTATCAACACCCTGATTCAGCTTGCTGCCAACGCCAAGCTATCAAAAGGCAGCACCTGGTTACTGAAACACCACACCGACCAGAAAGGCATATTTGAGCCAGATCAGGTAAGCCGTTTGTATTCGCTATGTGATCTTTTAACTGACTGGCAATCAAAATTACACCTGTTACAAATGATCGCCGTAATGCCGGTACAGCATGCGGATAAAACTAAACTTGAACATTTCCTGCGCCGATGTCTGGATGACGACAACAAATTTGTCCGCGCCTGGGCCTACAATGGTCTGTATTGGTTTGCAGAGACCTACCCGGAGTATCGCGAAGAAGTGACATCTTTTTTTGAATTAGCCATGCATGATGAACCGGCTTCGGTTAAAGCCAGAGTCAGAAAGCTGCTGGTAAAAGGGTTTTGAAACAAAGTGTAATCCGCCATGTCTATAGCAGTAAGTACAATTTGATTATTGGTTTCTCGTCTATCTCACCATTCTAAACCTTTCCTTATGACCATCCACATAAAATAGCCATTGACTCTTTTTGATTTCTATATAACTATATGGTTATGGAACTAAGTGGTTATATAAATAAGCAAGCAAATCTAGATCATGTTTTTGCTGCATTGGCGGACCCGACAAGAAGAGCGATTCTGTCTCGTCTGGCCAAGGGGCAGGCGTCGGTCAACGAACTTGCTGAGCCGTTTGAAATGAGCCAACCGGCCGTATCCAAACATTTAAGGGTATTGGAAAAAGCCGGCTTGGTAGACAGGGACGTGGATCAGCAACGTCGTCCTGCCAAACTTAACGCTGAGAATATGGCTTCTGCCGTCAGATGGTTGGAAGAATTCAAAGCATTTTGGGAAACAAGTTTCGACCAGTTGGATGAGTTGTTGGTTGAAATGAAACTAACAGACAAGGATTCAAAAAATGAGTGAGCTACCGATTTATAAATTAGAACGAACATTTAACGGGCCAAAGGAATTGGTCTGGCGAGCCTGGACCGACCCCGATTTGTTGCATAGATGGTATGGACCGGGAGTTGAGACCATCATTCATGAATTTGATTTAAGACCAGGTGGCGTGTGGCTGAATGAAATGAAATGGGGCGACAACTCCATGTACTCTAAAATGGCGTTTCAAGAGGTGCAGGAAGGCGAAAAAATGGTTTGGCTGCACTACTCAAGCACAGATGCAGAATGGAATTCGATGGCAAATCCAATGATGCCGGAATGGCCTGGGGTGCTGTTAACTACTGTGACATTTGAACAGGTAGGCGATCAAACCAAGGTGTTGTTAACCCAGATACCGCACGAATGTAGTGAGGCAGAAATAAGCTGTTTTGCTGAGGCGATGTCCAATATGGATAAAGGTTGGGGCAGCGGTTACGTTATCCTTGACGAGATATTGGCCGAGCTCACTTAGTCGGTAAATTGAAGGACCAATTTATAGTCTGATTTGGTCCTTCTCATTTTATATAAAAATATAAAACTCTCTTATGTAGCTGGCTAATTTGTGCTTGCTGCAAATTCGAAGCATCGTTAGATTTATCCTATGAGCAACTTTGGTCAGATGCGGCTCGTCAGCAAGCGTTAGTATTCAATTGCTGGGGAGAACACTATTTAAATGTCAAAGCACGAAGATCGATTTATCAAAATTGTAAGTTATATCGAAGCTAATCTTGACGCGGATCTCGATGTTAGTGAGCTTAGCCGTCTAACTTGCCTTTCAAAGTTTCATTTTCATAGACAGTGTTCGGCGTTCTTTGGCATATCTGTCATTTCACTAGTCAAGCTAATGCGACTCAAAAGAGCCGCCTATCAGTTAGCTTTTAGGGACAGTGGAAACATTTTAGATATCGCATTGGCCAATGGTTATGAGAGTCATGAAGCTTTCTCTCGTGTTTTCAAAAAGCACTTCGCACTAAGCCCATCTGATTTCAGAGAATCGCCTGATTGGACACCTTGGCACAAAAACTACGAGCCGATATTAAAACTAAGGGGCAAAATCATGCGCAGCACTGCTGAATTTAATGCGCAAATAGTAGAGTTTCCGAACACTAATATTGCGGTCATGGAACACCGAGGTGCGCCGAATCTATTAGGAAAGACAATACAAAGATTTATTAATTGGCGAAAATAAAACCAGTTGCCACCAAGAAGAAGCAGGACATTCAATTTGCTCTATGATGACCCAAAACTGATTGCGCAGGAAGACTTTAGATTTGACCTCTGTTGTTCCGTCAATAGGGAAGTTGACCGAAATGAATATGGAGTGTTTAACAGCGTTATCCCAGAAGGAAAGTGTGCAGTAGTCAGACATATAGGCAGTGATGACACAATAGATCAGGTAGTGAATTTCCTATTCTCTGACTGGTTGAGGAATTCAAATTTTAAAGTTCGAGATTACCCTTTATTTTTAGAACGAGTAAGCTTCTTCCCTGAAGTACCTGAGAGCGAAATGATAACCGACATTTATTTGCCCATCAGATAAATTTGGAAGTAGGTAGCCTACCTCACCCTAATATGCTGATTTAGGGCAAGAGCGGTTCGACTTCATAGCTCGATTTGAGTTTTGAACTTCTTACAAGACCAAACGACGGTAGTATCGTAGCGCTTAATATTCTCGTTTTTCATCAATATATTCTGACTCCAGTTTTCATACCACTGCAATGAAGGGCCATGCACGACAAGCACATAATCGTATGTACCTGCCACATGGTAACATTGGGTAATTTCTGGCGTCTGTGCGGCATGCTTCTCAAATTGCCTGTAAATCTCTACGGTTTCATTTAGAAAAGATAGGGAAACCAGCAAAATTACGCCACTTTCAGCAGGTTCAACCAGTGCGACATTTTGTTTTATCGTGCCAGATTCCTTCATTGATTGCAGTCTGCGGCGCACTGAAGAAGTGGATAGACCTATTTTTTCACCAATTTTCGCATGTGATATCAAATTGTCATACTGCACAATATTTAGAATTGCTTTATCGAAAGTATCGAGTGGCATAAAATCTCCAAACGTCTGAATAAATAAGTCATATTATAAATAATAAATGACTAAAAGCATCTTTCATGTGGTTTATATAGCCGAATTTGTTTTTCAAAACGATAGTAAAATTCTCCCATCATTAATTCCAATCTATAAATCCTTATGAATTTTAAAAATCGCTACACAGGGTTATTGTATCTCTGTTCGTTGTTTTTTTTAGGCGCTGCTCCCTGTTATTCAGTAGAGCAAGACTCAAAACAACGAAATATTTCATCTCCCAAGCTGTTGACCAACAATTTGAATAAAATTCTTGAGAATACGACAGATATTTCTCCAGGTGCACTACTCCATGTCAGCGGCCCAGGGTTTGAGTACAGCAGGTCTATCGGGTTTGCTGAAAAGGAAACACAACGACTGATGGATACGGCATTCAGAATGCGAGTTGGGAGCATCACCAAAACTTACCTTGCAGCGCTCGGGGTTATTGCTGAAAAAGAGCAGAGATTAACGCTTAGCGATCGGATTGATAAATATCTTCCGAATTGGGCAATTGAGACCTTGCCGGACAATCAGGTGCCAACTATTCAGCAACTTTTGCAGCATACGTCTGGTATTCCGGACTACTACGATTTCTGGTTTTACGTGGTTGACTGGTCTGCTGATGAGCCCATCACACCTAAATTGGTGCTCAATAAGATTTCAGGTAAATCAGCAGTCAATTTACCCGGTGAAAGATTCCATTATTCCAACACCAATTTCCATTATCTGGCTTTGATTCTAGAAGCTGTTTATGAAGTACCACTCAAAAAATTACTTACCCTTAAATTACTTCAGCCCTTAGGATTGGAACAAACTGCCTATAACGAACAATTTGTCGGTGGGGATTCTATTCATGGCTATGGTGCCCCTATTGCTCCATGGGGAAGCCCTTTGTTCAGCTGGATTGATACTTACCAGTGGCGTGAAAACTCCGGTCCAGACGGCGGAATGTTTAGCGATTTGCAAGACTTGAACAGATGGCTCCGAGCTATTTATGCAAGTGATGGGGCATTTCACGACATTGGAATAGCAATGATTGACGCTCCGCTGAAAATATCAGAGCGCAAATATCAAGGTCTCGGAACTGAGATTCTGGTGTCGAAAACAGGCACCCGGATACTAGGTCATACGGGTTCGATAGACGGCTATTTAACCTCAGCATTTTATTTCGAAGACTCAGATTTTACGATGATTTTCCATATGAACTACTCAGACGTAGAGGGTTTTTCTTCTACAACGCGGCAGATATTGGCCACTATTGTCAATGCCACCGAATAGCTGAACTCCATTTCTATCGCATTTTTATATCGGTGAATTAGGCGTCATTTAGCACCTCGGACATTAGAGTCACCCGCAAACACGACTGTTTTATATCTAGTAAAGAAGGAGGAAAGACATTGAAATTTTACATTTTAGGCTTACTTGCAGCCATGCTGCTGCCTGGCTGCGGGGGAGATAAAGTCGTTGAAAAAAAAATCGAAGCACAAGTTGATAGCACCATATTAACTAATTGGCTGATACAGGGTGAAAACACAGAAATCTGGAAGCATATGTCTCCAAGGGCAAGAGCAGTCTTTGGTAGCTATTCGGATTTTGATGAATTTCAACAGACGCTTATGGGGCAATTGGGTGAAAAAAAGTCAGGCTTTGTACACAATGTTTTCGTTAACGACGATGTACGATATGCAGAAACTATGGCCAGTTATAGCGGTTTAGGAGGAGCAATTAAAGGCGCTTTTCTTTGGATACTAAATGGTGGAGGGTCACAAAATGTTGAAGGATTGGAATTTCGATTGGTGCCACCAGAAGCTGTTGCTAAATACCCTGCTGACAGACAGAGCAAAACAGATTTCAGGTTACCATTTGCCAATGAGATGGTGGTTCTTTGGGGCGGAAAGGATACGTTTATCAACTATCACGCTGACACAAATGCTCAGCGTTATGCAGTTGATTTTTTGTCATTCGAAGGTGGAAATTACTTCAAAAATGATGGTAGTGAAAACGAGGATCATTTTTGTTGGGGGAAACCCATATATGCCCCTGGCTCCGGAACGGTCATTTCTGTGGACAATGATATTCCGGACAACGAAATACCCATTGAAAATGACACCCCCTCCGAGTATCTGGGGAATCACGTTGGGATTGATCATGGTAACGGAGAGTATTCTATTCTTGCTCACCTGCAACAATATTCAGTAGAGGTCAATCTCGGGGATCAGGTTACTGCTGGAGACTACTTAGGTGAGTGCGGGAACAGTGGTTTGTCAGATTTACCGCATCTTCACTTTCACATTCAGGATTCAGCTGATTTTTTAGATATAGTGGGAAGCCATGGTTTCCCGGCAGAATTTCACAACATCTGGAAGAATGGAGACCAAGTATCCAGGTCGTTTATTGAAAGAGGAGATAGTGTCGCTCCAGTCAACTAGCTACTAGGTTCATCAATGCGGGCGCAGGAGAAATGCTGCGCCAATAATCAGCAATTGGGCAACTGCAAATTTTGCAGTTGCCGTTGAGCTGATGCTTTACCTTTTGAGGTAATAAGAAAGAGAAAATTGGACTTATTCTGTGCGGCACAATAACTACTTTTAATTTCAATATTTAGCTCAATAGGATTGTCATTGTTAAACGCATCCAGCCATTTCCCTTGGAACAAATTATGACCGTGTTGGCTGGTTTGCAATTCAAATGAAAAATCTTTGCTATTGTGCTCTTTAACTTCATCTGAAGCTTTGCTTACTGCCAGGTATAAACCTTTGTAATATTCTCTAAGAAGGATCTCATACTCAGCCTGACTGAACGTATGTTTGTTATCTACATGCCATAAAAACGCATAATTGAAATAATCAGACGCGCCAGGTTTAAACATGCCGGGAGCGAAGTGTACTTCCTCTATGCCTTTCAACTTTATAGAAGGAGCGAACTGCAAAGGAAAACTGAGTTCTTCTTTGCTCCATTCTTCTGGCACACTAATGATTAGGTTTTCATTAGCATTTGTTGCGAGGGTGAAGATGGCCATCGCAAAGCTTAGAATGGTTTTTTTCATAAAGGAGACCAGGCACTTAGTAGTGGGGCGATTAGATCCCAGACTATAGAAATGAAGACTATTAAGCAAAGGTCAAGGTCATTCTGTTGTGATGCAAAATGCAGCGCATTTGGTTAGGCTAAGCGCCATCTAAATTAAACTTGCCGGTAAATGATGATCGAATTAAAGGAAAGGTTAAAAGCGAGGTTGCCGATCGATCCGAAAATGCCCTTTTCGGTTTATTCGGCTCTGGAAGATCAACATATTTTAAACGTACCCATAGTCAAACCACTGCTGATCTGCGTTCTGGATGGCAAGAAAGAACTTGGAAGCGGCGAAAAAGATATCTGTGAAACCGGCGATTTCATTTTCCTGTCGAATACGCCGAATATTAATATGCGAAATGTTTCACAGGGCTCAGAGTACTTTGCGCTGCTGATAGAATTTGATTATCAGGATTTTTCCATTTTCCAGCAAAGATCCGCTCGGTCAAAAGATTATTTCGGCGGACAAATTACATCGCTAATGAGCAATACCCTGGCTCAATTTATCGAATGGGTAACCTGCGCACCCGAGCATATGTGGTCGAGCAGAAAACAGGAAATACTTAAATTAATCCTGCATATGGGGTTTGAAGAAGTAACCTCAATCGCTGAACCCCCGAGCCTGAATCACAAGGTCGAACAATTAATCACAACAAATATGCTTGCTGATTTAACTGCTGAGCAAATTGCCGACAGGCTCGCGATGAGTGAGTCTACTCTGCGCAGAAAACTCACATCGGAAGGTACTCATTTCCAGGCAATAAAAGACAGAGTTAAACTGGGACGAGGTTTACATTTGTTGCAAAGCACTGAAACTGCGATCGGATTGATTGCCGAGCAATGTGGTTACCTGTCTCAATCGCGTTTTACTGACAAGTTCAAGAGCTTGTTTGGATTAACACCTTCTGAGCTCAGGAAAACCAGAATGCGCGTTTAAGGAGAATAATTGACCGGATCTGCACTAATACTCGTACGTGTTGGTCTGTACTATGTTTATCCGCAATCAATACTTGAATGGAGATAACCATGAAACACTTAACTAAATATTTCACTCTCTTTATTTCGTTTTTTATCGTATCTAATTCGGCTTTGGCTGACACCATGAAGTTACAAAGTTCCGATATCTCCCATGGAAGCTTTATGAGTAAAACTCACGAATTCCAAGGTTTTGGTTGTGATGGTGAGAATAAATCTCCGGCGCTGAGTTGGTCAGGTGCACCAGCGGGAACCAAAGCTTTCGCTATCTTCGCGTATGACCCGGATGCCCCAACCGGCAGCGGATGGTGGCATTGGCAACTGATTAATATTCCCGCAAATGTCACTTCATTGCCAACAGCGGCAGGTAACATTGATTCCAGGAGTATTCCTGCAGGTAGCAGGCAAATGACCAATGATTATGGAACCAAAAGTTTTGGTGGTGCTTGTCCGCCTGAAGGAGACGGCGCACATCGTTACCAGTTTACTGTTTTTGCATTGTCGCAAAAGCTGGAACTTCCGGAAAATGCTTCCGCAGCCCTGACCGGGTATATGGTCAAAGCGAACTCATTGGGTTCAGCGACAATCGAAGCATTGTATAAACGCTGATTGATGACAGAGTCGAAGTTGCTCCTTCGACTCTAATTTTGCTTGATAAACTCTCTGACAGTAGGGATTATTCGCCTGCTTACAGGAACCTCCAAATCATCGTCCAATTGCAAAAATCCTCCTGCAGCTTGTTCCGTATGCTTGATGATGCTTTTGCTGTGGAGTGAACGAATATATTTCATATTCACAAGGTAGGAGCGGTGAACACGTAGAAACGTATTGGGCAACGTTGTTTCTAGCTCTTTTAGATTGCCACTGAATAATATCTGTTTATTGTCTTGTAAATTAATCTCGGCATAATCCCCAGCGGCTTTGCAAAACATGATGGTGTTGCTGGCAATGATGTCTATTTTTCCTGCACTGCTGATTTTTATGTTTTTAGGTTCAGTTTCCTGTTGATTTTGTTCCAACTTGGTTTGTAACTTGGCTACCAGTTGTTGCTCGGCTGCTCTTTCTCTTTGTTCACGATTTAGCTTAAGTGCTTGTTGTACAAATAAAAATATAAGAACACCAGCGATGATGTAGTAAAAAAGCACATCATGAAAGCGGTTAATGGTCAGCATAATGGTAGTGGAAAAGGTTAAAAATACTGCGGCATAAATAACCAGTTCTTTTGATTTGGTTTTTGTCGCCCGAAATGCCAAAAGGGCGGTGACCAGTGCACTTGAAACGAAAATGGCTGACGCTGTTTTGGCATCGAAACCGGGAACTAATATGATAGTGGTCAGCGTGATAGCCGAACCACCAGCTACCCAATAAATAGGCTTCTTGAGTGCCAGTTTCAATACAATAAAGGTTATCAGACAAACCCCAAAGATCGCTGAAAACGACACTATTAACAGCAGTCTGAGATCATGAAAAGGGTAAGAGTAGGCAATCAGCGCCCTGGATATTTCAGTGAGTAACTGTAATCCCGCAAACACGCTCATTAACAGGAACAGAATATTGTTCGTTCGCTGTCTTGGGCTGAAACTGGCGAATAAAAAATAGATTGCCCCTAACAGCAGAGCACCTAACGGAATGACAGACACGCCCAGTTGGCGGTGAACATAGTATGTTGGGTCAGAATAGACGCCGAAACCAATGAAATTTATGGGGTTGCCTAAAGTCAGGAAGCCATGATGAGACGAAAGTTGTAAAATAATTTCGTTATCTTGGGGCTTGATTAACGATGCTGGTACATAAAACATTGCATCAATTTTACCCGCCACTTCACTATTTTTTTGTACATGCGGAGTTCCATTTTGTCCTAAAAAGTGGCCATTAAAGTAGACCTTGCTCGAGGTTTTCCCTGCCACATAAACACTGTGGGGTTGTTTGTCGTTTTGCATTTCTGGAGGAACTGCAACAGTTGTTTTTGCCCATAGCGCTGAATTCTGTGGGTCGATCTTATCTGCGGTGGTTTTATGGCAATCTGGTTCATCGAATGTTGGAGGTAAATCTGACTGTGCATACATAGGACAGACGATCACATTATCCCAATTTACCGGAATGAGTTGTGTAGCAAGCGTCGAAGCTGAAAGCAGGGTGCCCAGGGTCAAGATAACAATGGATAAGAGATCTTTTTTCATAGTGCACACTATATATTTAAATGGTATTCACCCGCTAACCGTTTACCGAAAATCTGCTACCGCTTGTCGGAATCAACGGAAAATAATATACCTTTCAAAGAGTTATACGTGTAGTTCGATATTTTTTCAGCAACAGTGAAGATATTAAGAAACCGCGGAAAAACACTATGCTCTTTACAAAAACACGCTTTATCTCTCTCGTTTTAGCTACGTCTGCCTTGCTGATTTCAGGTAATGCGATTGCGGATCCAACATTCAAGGGTGAGCAGGAAATTCAGTTCGCCAATGGTGAAATTTCAGTCACTGCATTTGAAGGAAGTATCCAGGTACCGGAAAACAGAAATAATCCTCATAGCCGGTATATTCCAGTTAGCTATGTGCGCTTTCCTGCCACCGGCAATAAAAAAGGATCTCCCATTATTTACCTGTCCGGGGGCCCCGGAGGCTCTGGTATTTCAACAGCCAAACAACCAGGGTTTCGGTTTCCTCTTTTTATGGCGCTGAGGGAATATGGTGATGTGATTGCGTTAGATCAGCGTGGCACAGGTAAATCACGGGTGGTGCCTAGATGCGAATCCAGCCAGCAGTTACCGCTCACCAGCGAGCTTAGTGAGAGTCAGGTCACCAAAAAGTACCGTTTAGCAGCAACGGAATGTATGGCGTTCTGGCAACAAAAGGGTGCTGATGTCCTTGGCTACACCACTATACAAAGTGCTATGGATATCAATGAGTTGCGTCTGCACTTTAAAGCAGACAAAGTCATACTCTGGGGGATTTCTTATGGGAGTCACCTGGCGCTTGCCAGCTTAAAAGTAATGCCTGAACACATCGAAAAAATGGTATTGGCAAGTGCCGAAGGTTTAAATCAGACGGTTAAATTACCCGAGCAAACAGATGCTTATTTTGGTCGCTTGCAAGAGGCAATAAACCAACAACGGGATGCCAAAGAGGTTTATCCAGACATCAAAAAACTTATGCACAGAGTGCTTGATAAATTAGCCACTAAGCCAATCAAATTAAGGTTACAGCAAAAACATGGCGATTCTATTGACTTCCTTTTTCAACGGTCACACATGCAAGCTTTAACGAGTGCGTTAATTGCGGACCCCCATCGTTTTATTCCAATGCTACTGCAGCTTTATACGGAATTAGACAAAGGGGTAACGGATATGTTGCCTGATTTGGTCAATCGCGCCGGATTCGCAAATTCAGTTATACAGTTTAACATTATGTCATTTGGGATGGATGTCGCCTCAGGGATTACTGATGACAGGTTACGCCTATTCAATCAACAGGCTCCAGCATCGCTGGTAGGCAAGTTTTTAAACTTTCCTATGCCTCTGTTAAATAAAGTCATACCAGATCTTGACCTGGGAGATGACTTCAGACAGAACCCGGAAAGTGATGTGCCTACTTTGCTATTGACCGGAACATTGGATGGCAGAACCTATATCCAACCTCAACGGGATGCCACGCAAGGGCTGACTAATTTAACCCAGGTCATGGTTAACAATGGAGGGCACAACTTGTTTATGTTATCCCCGAAGGTTACCGAGGTTATTAAAGCATTTTTAAATAACGAGCCGGTGGCAATCGATGCCATAGACATTGATTTGCCACCCTTTGTTCGCTAAGCAATACTTACTTTTGTTCCGAGCGATCCAAAAATTGCTGTACTTGAACAGGATCAGATGTATTCGAATGCCTTGACGACTTTGGCTACACCATTAACGTTCCGTGCTATGTCCACGGCGGTGTCAGCTTCTGTTTCAGATACCAGACCCATAAGGAACACTTCTGAATCTTCCACAGCCACGCTGATGTGCAAGCCGTCTATCCGTTTATCAGCAATCAGGCTAGCCCTGACTTTTGACGCTAACCAGACGTCATGGGTCGCGGTGCTGGCCGGGATCGGACTGCCTATTCGGATTTGGTTATGCAACTTTTTGACATGTTTAACCTGTTCAGCAGCACGCTGCGCCTGGCGTTTGAGATCGTCATTTGGCGCCTGTCCCACCAAAAGAGCAACACCATTAAACACATGAGTATTGACGTTGGCATTGGTTTTTAACGTTTCGTTTTTCGCCAGTGCAGTGCTGATTCTGGCGGACACTGTTTTGTCATCAACCTGGGTTCCAAGGGTTCGTCGGTCGTGGGCAGCGGATGCAGCTCCGACTCCAGCACCCACTACAACGGCAGCACAACCCTGTAATATCAGGCAAGAAAGGGTTAGCGCACCCAAATATCCGGTTTTTTTATTTATCATTATGATTATTCCTCTATATTCTCCGGGAACAAACTATCGTCGATGCATTCACATAAATTGTGGATCACCAACAAATGGACCTCTTGAATTCTGGCAGTTCGATTAGATGGAACACGGATTTCAACATCATGCTGACTCAATAAACCAGCCATCTCTCCGCCATCTTTTCCTGTCATCGCAACAATAGTCATGTCGCGACTTAACGCCGCTTCCATAGCATTAATGACGTTTCTTGAATTACCGCTGGTGGAAATAGCAAACAATATGTCACCTGCTTGGCCTAATGCCCTTACCTGCTTGGAAAACACTTCATCGTAACTGTAATCATTTGCGATAGAAGTAATGGTAGAGCTGTCAGTGGTCAGTGCCATAGCAGGTAAACTGGGTCTGTCACGTTCGTACCTGTTTAACAGTTCAGACGAAAAATGTTGTGCATCCCCTGCCGAACCACCGTTGCCACAAGACAAAATCTTGTTACCGCGGATTAGCGCTTCCACCATCATTTGTGCAGCCCTGTCTATTGCCTCCGGAAGAATTTCTCCCGCTGCAATTTTAGTTTGGATGCTTTCCGTGAAGTTGGCCTTAATTTTTTCAATCATGCTGTTCTCAAGTTTGTTTAAATTCCATGGTGCTGATACTGTTTTTGGTTATTACCTTGTCATCACACACTTTTTAGCCACTGAATTTCTTCATCGTCAATGGCGAGTAAATCTATTCTGTGAGCAACCATTGCTGGGTTTAGACGCTGCTCATGCAAAAATTGTTGCATTGCTCGTTCAAATTTTTTCCGTTTGTGCTGATGGAAATACTCCATCGCTAAGCCAAATTCTTTTTTCGAACGGTATTTTACTTCCACAAACACCCATTCATCTTCGTCCATCATAATCAGATCTATCTCACCTGACCGACAGCGGAAGTTCTTCCTGATAAGCCTCATTCCTTGGGCAACAAGGTAGTTGCATGCCTGTTGCTCTGCTTTTTGTCCAATGAGATAAGAAAGCGGTTTTTTAATCCATTGCAATCACAGTAACCTTATCATTGGTAATGTGGCCGTAAGGCAGATTTCTCAAAACTGTACCGTCTTCCAGCACACTTAGCCTGCCAGTCAGGCCAGATTTAGACAAAGCTGGTAAGGAATGCAGCTGGCGCAACCATGGTGCAATACTGTAGCTGTCGTAGCCTAGCGCGAACAAACGTCGCAACTGATCGTTTTGTTGAGGCCAAAGCCGTTTGGTCTGTTCGCTTAGGTCTGTCCAGGGGCTCTGAGGCAACATCCATGGCATGTCAGTGAAGGTCAAATTCCGTAAATCCCGTAAGCTATTATTACTCAGGTTCTGACTATAACTCCTGGAAGACGCAAACACAGGTACTGATTTACCACCAAACGGACTCAGGCTCGCCTCGATTAACGGATTGATCAATTCAGTTTGACCGGCACTGGCAAAGATTACTAAGGCATCTACATCACGTCGGTTGCGCGGTAAAGCATGAAGTTCCTGATTGACCAGGTTTTCTATTTGTTTGATACGGGTTTTACTTTGAGCAACATCAAGGGCTTCCGTGACACTGGACGTCAATGTTTTACTATCTGAAAAAACAGCCAGGGTCGGAGGGTTACTTTTTTCTCCGGCTATGTTGCGCCATTCACGGGTAAATGCTTCTGCCATGCGACGAGTGGCATTGCTGTCATCTGCAACCAACACCAGGTTCTCTAATCCTTGGTCATGTACTTTTCGCGCCAATTGAATCGCTTCATCTTCAGGCGCTAGGGCGAAGTAAAATCGATTTTGTGGCATGTCTGAAGCAGGGATAATCTCAGAGGGGTTTTTACTGTCTTGTCTGTTTAATGCCAAAAGCGGCTTGTCTGCCGGCAGCAATACAAGCAATTCTGACAGGGTGTCTTTCAATAAAGGCCCAATGACAAAATCGTAATCATTAGTCATTTCTACCAGCGTTCCTGCCGGATGCAACGCTGAATCAATAAATTGTATCTGCGGACTTTCTTCAACGTCCTGTTGGAGATTTTTCAGGGCATCGAAATAGGCTGCCAGTACACCTTGCTTGATTGCTAACCCCTGACTGGCCAATCTACCCGTTAAAGGCAGTAACACAGCAATTCTGTCGGCCGATAACAATGAACTTGAGGCAGCCAGTTGTATTTCTGCAGGGAAGTTTTGATTGAGTGGGTGGTTAGCAAATCTGAATCGCCATTCCTGAACGGCCATACTCAGTGTATCTGGGTCCAATCCGTACTGACGCCCAATTAACGCCAGTTGGGCCCATGGCGCCAGAACGGGCTCAGTCGATACCACCCTTTCTAAATCCTGGATGTTCAAGCTCTGCATCATCTCCCAGACTTTATCTGTCGCAATGGGCTCGTCTATCGAGCTGGAAAGTATCGCTTTAGATGCCGGGATCCAAGATTGCTTTTCTTCCATAACTACGGCGTTAATATATTCAATCCGCTTATCATAGCCTACCGACATCGACATGCCGCCAAGAAGATGCTCCAGTTCATCGAAATCTCTGGGCGTGTCTTGCATCAGGCATTCGGCCAATATCAAATTCGCTTGAGTGGTTTGAATATTGTCGCTCAACTCGGGTTGCAACAAATGAATCACTTTTTGACTTTGTTGGCATTGTTGTTGAATTCTGAACGCTTCCGCAGCTTTCAGCAGCCATTGATTTCTGAGTGAAATATCACCACTACGGGTATACGCCCTTTGGCCCTGTTCAATATAATGCTCAGGGTCATAACTTGGTGTGGCTTGTTTCTCGACCACGTTGTTGCTCACCGCCTTGGTCTGAGTGGGGCGAGGGGCGGTGCTACAGCCAACTATCAGGGTGGTCAGAATTGCAAGAGAAAAGAGCCTGGTTTTTAACATTCGTGGTCTCGATAAAATTTCGCACCTATTTGATGGTGACTAGTTTAAAATGCTTGACTGGTTAACACAATCAAAGGCTTAGCATCTGTGTCAAATCCTGGAACATTGTTTATCGTCCCAACGCCCATCGGAAACCTTGAAGACATCACGCATCGTGCTATTTCAGTGCTGAGTCAGGTTAATGTTATCGCGGCTGAAGATACGCGCCATAGTCAAAAACTGTTACAGCATTATTCCATATCCACGCGATTGATCAGTTTACATGATCACAACGAATCACAACGTGCCAGGCAGATCATCGATAAGTTGGAATTGGGAGAAAGTGTCGCGTTAATTTCTGACGCAGGCACACCGCTCATAAGCGACCCCGGCTATAGCCTTGTAAGTCAGTGCCGTGACGCAGGATTGAATGTCGTTCCTTTGCCTGGAGCTTGCGCAGCAATCACAGCTCTAAGCGCAGCAGGGTTGCCTACTGACAGGTTTGTTTTCGAAGGATTTCTGCCGGTTAAACAACAAGCCAAACACCAGGCGCTTGATAAACTCGCCAGAGAAACTGCCACTTGTGTATTTTATGAATCTCCAAGACGCATTGAAGATACCCTGCAAGCCACGGTTACCGTTTTGGGTGAAGATCGAAGAGTCGTTCTCGCCAAAGAACTAAGTAAAACATTTGAAACGTTTTTCTGTGGCTCTGCTCAAGATGCCTTGGCGTGGTTAAATGAAGATGATAATCATCGTAGAGGAGAATTCGTATTTCTGATTGGCGGATATGAGGGAGAAGGAGATGTTATGCCCGAAGAAGCTATCCGTTTGCTCAAAACACTGATGGAAGAAATGCCCCTTAAAAAAGCTGCAGCGGTGACAGCCAAACACTATGAACTGAAAAAAAATGCATTGTACCAACTCGGGCTCAGTTTTAATGAATAGAGTAGTTAAAAGGTTGATTGAGTCCAGCATATTCTTGCTGGTTTGTACCTTGGGTTTTCATGCAAAAGCAGACTGGTACGTGGGCGATAGAGGCATAATGGGGACCAACATCCATACTGAGATCTGGGCGGATAATCAGCAACAAGGTCAACAGGCAATTGAGCTGGTAATGAACGAGATGGAGCGCATTAATCAGTTAATGAGCCCTTATATTCCGCAAAGTGAATTGTCCCAACTCAACGCCAGAGCAGCGAAGGAAGCTGTTTCCATTTCGTCAGAATTGTATGACCTTATTAAGTTGTCCACTGGAATATCAGAGGAAACGGAAGGAGCATTCGACATAACCTTCGCCAGCGTTGGTTTTTTGTATAACTATCGGGAACAAATTAAACCTTCAACACAACAAATTGACAACTTGCTGGCGGCAGTGAGTTATCGTCACATTCAGTTTGAGAAGGATAGTAAACGGATCAGTTTCGCCAATGACAAGGTTAAAATTGATTTGGGCGGCATAGCCAAAGGGCATGCCGTTGACAATGCGATTGCACTTCTACGGCAAATGGGTATTGAACACGCATTAGTCACAGCAGGCGGGGATACAGGCTTATTGGGTGACAGAAGGGGACGTCCATGGATGGTGGGGATACGTGATCCTCGAAATCGCGACAGGCAAGCAGTTGTGCTACCCCTGGTTGACACAGCAATGTCTACTTCAGGGGATTATGAACGATTTTTTGAAGACAATGGCGAACGTTATCATCATATTTTGTCACCCAAAAGCGGTAAGTCAGTTTCCGAAGTACAAAGTGTCACCATAGTTGGACCTCGCAGTACGTTTAACGATGCCCTTTCCACTGCGGTGTTTGTGCTTGGCGTTAAAAAAGGCATTAATCTGGTGAACAGAACACCGGGGTACGATGTGATCATTATGGATAACCAACGAAAACTGCACTATTCGAAAGACTTAGATCTCTGATATCACTTTAAAATTAACTAAGGATCACGCCGTTGACGCCGCAAAACAAAGGGATTTTTTACGTAGTGCTGGGGACATTATTGTTCTCCAGCAAGGCGATAGTGGTCAAAATTCTATACCAATATGGCATTGGCCCCCTCGAACTACAGACATTAAGAATGCTGATTGTATTGCCTTTTTATATTGGGATTCTCTTGTGGGTGGTGAAAAAATCCGGCTGGGGGCAGTTTACAACCAAAGAGCTGATTGCTTGTATGATTGCCGGGATAGCCTGTTATCACACTGCCAGTTATCTTGACCTGAAAGGATTGTTATACATCAGTGCAGGTTTGGAACGCATTATCCTGTTTTGTTACCCGGCCATTGCAATGTTGTTTGGCTGGTTGATTCTGGACGAAAAACCTTCTCGTAAACTTTGGTTGGCATTGACATTATCCTACGTGGGCATAGTGCTGTTTTTTATTGCTGATTTGAGCTTTGGTGGGGAGCAGCTTTTACTGGGCAGTATGCTGGTGTTTGTAGCGAGTATTCTTACGGCCTGGTACATGGTCGCCAATCAGATATATTCACGGAAAATTGGTAGTCAGCGATTTATTTGCTTTGCCATGATTGCTGCATCAATCAGTCTGCTAATTCACTCTTTTCTGGCAGGAACAGAAGGGTTAACAACGCTTTCCTATCAGGAATATACCGGCGCAGCCATCATTGCCATATTCTGTACTTTAATCCCCTCATTTATGGTTAGTGCGGGGGTGAAAGTAATAGGAGCAAGTAAAGCTGGGATTGTCGGCACTGTAGGCCCGCTGATGACCATTGTTTTCTCAAACCTTCTATTGGATGAGCCGCTGGGATGGATGCACTTAGTAGGCGTCTTTTTGGTTATTTTAGGTATGAGACAGTTGAAAAACACCTGATCGCCTGAGTATTCGCGATATCAGATACCAAAAAAGTTGGGCGGAATTTACTTTAACCCCTTATTTTATGGGGAATTACTAAAATAAATAAAAATCAGTGCAATCGGGTAGTTAATTGGTCTACACTTAATCGTTATAGCAGTAAACAAAAACAATAAATCGCCATGCTATTAAATAATATATCTATAAATCCAGTTACTACACTAACCTTTATATTGGGTGTGTTGCTGTTAGCCGCTTGTCTGCTGATATCCGGTAGAAAACGCTTGGTAGGTCTGCGCCTTTTCCTGTTAGTTTCCAGCGCTACAACGTTTGCATTGCTCACAAGTTCACAGTCCTATTATTTCTTATCCCCTGACCAACTGCTCGTGGCCTTTGGCTTTGCCGTTGGACCCGCTTTTTATCTTTTTGTTTGTGGGCTGGTTTATGTGAATGCTCAGCGCTTCTTGTTTAAGCTCTGCCACTTCATGCCCATGTTGGTGGTATTAGTCATGGGGGCACAATCTGACTCCTTGATTTATTTGTTGTTTTTGTCACAACTTGGTTATGCGATCTTGTCCCTGAGATTGGTACGTAAATACCATTTTGCCTCGTTTTTTACTGTCTCTTATGCCGAATCCACAAGGTTGTACTGGGTTTATCAGTTTGTGTTCATGCTTGGTCTGGTTTATCTGTTGGAGTTGATACGTCTGACTGTACAACATAATCTGGCGATAGGTGTTGTTCAGCATTGGAACCTGATTGATCTCATATTAGTCTCAGTTGCATTTGGTTTTCTGATTAACAAGGTTTTGCGAAAGCCGCCACTTTTTGATGGATTGGAAGAGTTTGAGAGTCAGGAAAGACAGATAAGCATCGAAGTAGATAGTGCCTACAGAGAAAATGCCAAACAGCTTTTCAGAGTTTTAGAAAGCAAGGTTCATGATGACAGGTGGTATCGCACCAGCGGGCTATCTGTTCAGGATCTGGCCAGAGAAATAGGCGCAAGCCTGCGCGATACCAGTTGGGCAATCGCTCAAGGCGCAGGGACGAATTTCTGTGATTTCGTCAATGAAATGCGCGTTGAAGCGGTAAAAAATGCCATGAGACCCGACACAGAGCCTGAGCAGATAGAAGAGTTATCCCAAGAGGCTGGGTTTTGTCATTACGAAAGCTTCAAGCGGGCATTCCGCAAGTTTACCGGTTATGAGCCAGAACAGTATGCGAAACAGCATCTGATTTCATAAGCATTGGCCAAGCCCGAATTGAGCCTCACTTGGTGAATGTTTGGTAATACTGAGTCTTGTCTACAAAACCGTAGTATGCAATCAAGAAAGGCGTGATTTAAAGTCCAGATAACTAAATTCTTTCACAAGCTCAAACTCATCATTTGTTCGCAAAACCCCTATGGACGGGTGTTCCACGCCATTGAAGAAAGACGTTTTTACCATGGTGTAATGGATCATGTCTTCAAATATGATTCGTTCACCAATTTGCAACTGATGATCGAAACTATAGGTCTCAATAACGTCACCGGCCAAACAGGAGTTTCCACCCAGTTTGTAGTCAAAACCCTTCTCTCCGGCAATACCAGCGTTTCTTATCTCAGGACGATACGGCATTTCCAGCACATCAGGCATGTGTGCGGTGGCAGAGATATCCAGGATAGCTATTGCCTCGTCGTTGTGAACAATATCGACAACTTCAGCTATCAGGGGGCCAGTTTGCCATGCAACAGCTGACCCAGGTTCCATGATCACATGTAGATGCGGATGACGGGATTTAAAATCTTTTAACGTTTTGATCAGATGGTCAAGATCGTAACCTTGTCTGGTCATCAGGTGGCCACCACCCAGATTTATCCATTTCAAATTGGGTAGCCACTTAGAAAATTTAGCCTCAACCGCTTTGATGGTTCGCTCGGTGGCAAACGAATCACACTCACAAAGATTATGCACGTGAAAACCGTCTATGCCTGCCAGGTCTTGTCCCTCCAAATCACTGGCCTTCACACCAAGCCTCGAACCAGGCGCACTGGGGTCATATAGTTCGGTTTCCGCTTCCCTGTGTTCGGGATTGACCCTCAGGCCGATTGAAATGCCAGCGTCTTCGAGCTGTTCCTTATAACGTTTCCATTGGCTCAGGCTATTAAAAGACAAGTGATTAACCAGCTTGATCAGTTCGTCAATATCATTTTGTTTGTAGGCCGGAGAATAGGCGTGTACTTCTTTTCCCATCTCATATTTAGCCAATTTGGCTTCCCACACTGAACTGGCGGTACAGCCTTGTAAATATTCACCAACCAAGGGAAAGGTGGACCACATGGAGAAGCCTTTGAGGGCCAGAATAATATCCACCCCAGCTGCCTGTTGTACATGCTTCATCAAGCGCAGATTTTCGAGCAATTTATCTTCTTCGCAAACATAACAAGGAGATGGAATTGTGGGATTTAACATGGGGTCTGACACGGGAAACTCCGAATGTGAAAGAAGGACCCTCAGCTTTTGAGGATCCACTTATGTATGGGTAACGGGTTATTTTGAGAATGGACTCGCGTCACATTCAATCACCTGCCAGGGCAGTCCATGTTGGTTAAGCATCTGCATAAAAGGGTCAGGATCAAATTGTTCCATGTTCCAGACTCCTGGTTGTTTCCAAGTGCCATTGAGCATCAAAGCGGCACCAATCATCGCTGGTACACCAGTTGTATAAGAAACCGCTTGTGCTCCTACTTCTTCAAAACAGGCTGCGTGGTCACAGTTGTTATAAATAAAGATGGTTTTTTCCTGTCCATCTTTAATACCGGTGATGTAAGTTCCGATACAGGTCATGCCGGTATATCCTTCGGCCAGTGAACCTGGGTTTGGCAAAACGGCTTTTAGAAACTCCAGCGGTACAATTTGTTGTCCCTGGAATTCAATTGGCTCGATACTTGTCATGCCAATTCCTTCCAAAACGTTGAGGTGAGTCAGGTATGCTTCACCAAACGTCATCCAGAACCGTGCACGTTTAATGCTGGGGAAATGCTTCACTAAGGATTCCAGTTCTTCATGAAACATCAGATAAGAGGCACGAACGCCGATATTCTGATAATCCAGATCTTCACGGACACTGAGAGGATCCGTTTCTTTCCACTGCCCATTTTCCCAATAGCGACCGCGTTGGGTGATCTCACGGATATTAATCTCAGGATTGAAGTTCGTAGCAAACGCCTGGCCATGGTCACCGCCGTTACAATCAACGATATCCAGGTAGTGGATTTCATCAAAGTAATGTTTAGCGGCGTAAGCTGTATAGACGTTTGTCACACCCGGGTCGAATCCACTGCCTAACAGTGCCATCAACCCTTTTTCTTTAAACCTGTCCTGGTAAGCCCATTGCCAGGAATATTCGAATTTGGCTTCATCTTTTGGTTCGTAATTTGCGGTATCCAGATAATCCACACCACAGGCCAGACAAGCATCCATTATCGGCAAGTCCTGGTATGGCAAGGCGAGGTTAACCACCAGGTCTGGCTTAACTTGATTAATCAATGCTTCAACTTGTGCAGCATCATCAGCATCAACTGCAAATACCGCCTTGACACGATCTGCTCCCACTTCATTTTGCAAAGCTTCACACTTTGATACCGTGCGGCTGGCAAGGTAGATTTCATCGAAATGCTCGGGTAACCGAGCGCATTTTTTAACTGTTACGGCGGCGACACCGCCAGCGCCAATAATCAGAACGCGAGACATAGAAAATTCCTGCTAACTATCAATAAATAAAATTGGCCGAATGCTATCACCAAACCAGCGTTAAGCAAATCCAGAGTAATAAAATAGGGGGGAAAAGTGGTTAAAGCAAATATCCGTTGATGTGTTAGTTATTCAATTGTTCAATTGCGCGCAGAACAGTTTCGACTCTGCGATTGACGGACCCCTGGGCTTTCACAAACGGGATCTCACGCTCTCGTAAATAATCCTCTAGAAAGTCCTGAAATTCCTGGCGATTGGCATCACCAGACCGTTCCCAGGTATCATCATATGGAATGTCATTGTCACACAGCACAATTAGCGCGTAACGTTGCCAGCTGTCTTTGGCCAATTGCTCCAATGCCGGAAGGGCACTCTGGTGGTAGTGCAGGGCGAAGTGCCAGGTTGTGAAAGCGTTGGTGTCACATAGTAAAAAGTGATTGGCATGCTTTTCATAATCATCCTCCCACTTGTTCTGGGTTAGCGCGATATGTAACAGTTGTTCGGGCGTTAGTCGTCTGTCAACCTGATGCTCCAGCCAATATTCGCGACCATACTCAGGCACCCAGTTGGTGTTGAGTTTTTTACTCAACGCGCTGCAAAGCGTTGATTTTCCTGTGGAAGGAGCGCCTAAAAACACGACTTTCCGGATCATGTGTTTTCCCTTGCCAAATCTAACTGTTGTTGATGACGCAGATTCATCAACCATTGATACTGACCTATACAAGACATGATCAGGAAGCAAAAGTAAAGTGCTGACGTAGGAAACAATCCTTTCTGCCAATAAATGGCAATTGCGACTATGTCGACTACTATCCAGACACTCCAGTTAAGTAGCTTTTTGTGAGAAAGCAACCATTGTGCAACCAGGCTGGCAGAGGTAGTAAAAGCGTCTGGGTAAGGGAAACTCGCATCGGTATTTGCTGACATATAACTGCCCAGCGCCACAGTGCTGACAATCGCTACGGCAAACCAGAACAAATACTCGTTAACCGAACCCTTGCTGACCTGAATATGCCCACTTGGATCCTTTGATTTTGACCAGACACGCCAACCGTAGATCTGGAATCCCATGTAAAAAACATGCAGCATCATGTCGGAATAAAGTTTCACACCAAAAAATATCCAAGTGTACAAACTAACCTGAATAAAACCGAAGAAGAAACACCAGATACTGCGTCTGATAATCAGATAAACGCACAAAAATCCACAAATGGTAGCGACCCATTCCACCGGCGACGCACCAGCAAACCCTTGAAACCACTCAGCTGCATTCATTTCGAGGCTCATCATTAGCACAGATATTGATAGGTTATCATGTACTTAGAATATGCCTCCAGTGAAACCTCTATTTATGAACCACCAAACTTGGCAAACACTTCTTCGCCTGTCATATCGTCAGTTTTATTGGCAAATTCGTAATAAGACGGTTTTTCGTCGATGAATACCTGGTGGTCAAAAATCAACTGACTTTTTTCATCGAATAAGCCTGTTGGCATAATGTATTGGCCGGTTTGCGATAGTTTGTAAAACAGATGGCTGCCGCAGGTTTTACAAAAACCTCTTTGCGCCCATTCTGAAGATTGAAATTGATTAATGTTTTCTTCACCGGAGAAGCTGACCTCAGTGCCACAATCAATCGCCATCAAAGGGCCGCCACCCCATTTACGACACATATCACAGTGGCATGCTCCCACTTTATCACTCGCTTTTGAGGCGCTAATAGTGACCGAGCCACATAGGCACGCTCCGTTAAGGGTTATAGTTTCTGGCATTTTAACAGGCTCCTTTATAGATCTAATTGATACGAAGTAAATTGCGATTTAATAAATTCTTTAAACATCAGATGCTTCTGACTTAACTTCTCTGATTTCTTATACACGAGATAAAGCATTTTACGTGGCAATTTTTCTTCCTGCAGTACGTGCATCAGGCGACTATTTTGCAATTCACTCTGAATAGATAAATCGAGAAAAAATCCAATACCCAAACCCGCTCTGACACTTTGAAATACGGCTTCGATATCATCGCATTGATGGCATTTTTTACACTGTCGGTCTATCTTGTTTTGCGAAAAATAATCACGAAGTGCTACAGATATGGCTAGTGGTGACATTAGGACAAGTTGATGATTGGCTAGTTCGGTCAAGTTTTTCGGTGTCGACGTTTTTTGTAGGTAGGCAGGCGAGGCACAAGCAATTAGCTGGGTTTCAATAAGAGGAATGCCTATCAAATGAGAATTGTCTCTGAGCTGTCCCAGGCGAAGGGCGAAATCGATATCTTCACCATGCATATCTTCAAAGGTATCGCTGAATCGCAAATCGAATCTGATGTCCGGGAATTGTTGGCTAAAAGAAGCCAGGATGTCGAAAACAGGCCCACGGCTTATCGCTTTGGATAATGTGATAGCAATGCGCCCGGTCAAGGCTTGCTGCTGATTTAGCAGTTGTTCTTCAGCATTACGCACTTCCGCAATAATCAACTTACAATGCTCCAGAAACTGTTTGCCTGCCGCGGTCAAGGTCAGCTTTTTATGTGAACGCACAAATAATTGTGTTTTCAGCGACGTTTCAAGTGACATTATCTGCTTGCTTATCGCAGGTTGCGACATGTTAAGAAAAGGGGCGGCTCGACTGATTGAACCTTGCTCACTGACCTGGACAAAGACTTGATATTGCCTGAATTTGGACATTCAATCACCCGTTGCTCGATAAATTATGAATTCTAAAAAGTTAATCAGTAATTAATTTTAAGTCAATTTAAGTTATGCAAGTTGCACATTACCATGTCATCTCTTACCCACACTCCTGAAGGGAACAAAATGATATTACTTGCTTCTGTTTCATTGACAATATACTCGCCAATCGATGCTTTTTTTGAATATGTTACTGATCTGGAAAACTACCCTAACTGGTTTCCGGGTGTGCTCAAGGTACAACGAATAAATCCACACAAGCCTTCTTCTCCCGGATTGAAGTATCTGGAAATAATTGAATTTGCCGATTCAACCTTAGAACAGACCGTTGAAGTTACGGAAATCAGCATAAACAAATTTCTGGTTACCCAAGGGGATGCACAACCTCTGTTAACGCAAATGAATATGAATTTCACGCCGCAGGGCAAAGGATTCCTGTTTGAAGTGTCATACTATTCAAGACAAGACCCTAAAAAGCTGGACCACGACATGCTGGCCGTTGTTAGTTCAAATATCGCGCAGCGAGCTGAGCTTGGCATGAAAGCGCTCAAACAAAAATTTGATTAATATCTGATAGTTTAAAAAGGTGAAGTGCTGCCATCAGGTTACAATCAAATTAGCTAACTTGGGCTATATTGAATTGATTGAAACCTAGGTTACTTATAGGAAATAATATTAGAAAAGCGTGCGCGGGACATCAGTGCTCTGTAGCCATGCGGCTGGTCAGCATCAAACTGTATAGATTGGCCTTGCTCTAACAGGTGCCACTGGTTGTTAAACAGTACTTCCATTTCACCTTCCAGTACCCAGATATATTCTTTTACTCCCTGCTGATGCGGCTCTCTTTTAGTGACGCATCCTAAATCCAAGTAAATATCAAACATTTCAATATCACTGCTCTCGTTCATATGAAAAACCGGTTTAACATGCATATCAGAAGAATTAGCGGAAGAGTGTATCGTCAGATCAGGCACAGGCTGACCATGGAGCAGACTGGTAAAGGATATTTCCAGTCCTTGAGCAAGCTTCCACAACAACTCGACTGTTGGGCTGGATTCCCCTCGCTCAATTTGCCCAAGCATAGCTTTGGATACGCCGGTAAGCTTGGCTGATTGAGAAAGGCTCAATGATTTTTCCTGCCGAATCAGACGCAATTGTTTTCCGAGATTAAGGGATAGGGTTGATAGTTTTGACATATTCACTTGTGCGCTATAACGCTCGATGGTAATCTTTATTCGACTGTTATAACGCACAGCTGCATATACTGCAAACCATTTAAGGGTGATAAATGAAATCACTGTTTTTACTATTTCTGTTGATATTCGCCTCCTGCCTAGTTAAAGCGGAGGAGCCAGATGCCGTGAGCTATAGCGAATTGGAAGAGTTTGTTCACTCAGCGAAAACTGTGACCAGTTCCGTCTCAGCAACCTCGGTTATCCTGATTAAGCAGGGTCAGGTAGTTAAGGAGTTGCATGCGGGTCTGGCGGATGTAGAAAACGGATTAGAGGCAGATGAAAATACTGTTTATTATTTCGCGTCAACAACAAAATCCTTGATGGCTTTCGCCGTTTTGCTGGCTGAGAAGCAAGGTAAGATAAATCTGAACTCAAGTCTGGCAGATATGTTTCCGAACATCAGCTTTCAATACATCGATGCTGATCAATATTCAGTGAAAGACCTGCTTTCCCATACGTCAGGCCTGAAACACGAAGCAATGACATGGACATTTTCATATACTGGACTACACGACGAAGAAAAACGCAAGCAGTACATTGCTACGCTGCGACCTGATCCAGACGCGCCAAAAGGTAAATTTAATTACACGAATCTTGGCTATAACTTATTTGCCATCTGGTTCGACAGTCAATACAAACAGGGTTGGCAAGAAGCCCTTGATCAGCTTATTTTCGATCCTCTTAAGCTAGAGAGGATCACAGCTGATGTTGATTTGGCAAGGAAAGAAAACTGGCCAATCGCCAGACCTTATTCTTACAAGTTTGCGGGCGGGAAAAAATCCATCTACATGGCTAAAAACAATCAAACCTTGTATTCAGTAGGTGTATTTGCACGACCGCTTGATGTGGCGAGCGTTTTGTCCGCTCTAATGACTGCTAATCAAAACGATACTCCCTTTGACCCGACAGTGATCAGAAAATCTCAAACACAGCTTGTGAAAGGTATTGAAAGTTATTTTACGGGTTATGGATGGGGCTGGATGTTCAGCCAGATTGAAGGTACAGATATGTTATTGCACACAGGAGGATTTGATGGCGCGTCAGTTCAAATTTCCTATCTGCCTGAAAAAAGTATGGGCGTCATAGTAGTGCATGGTGAAAGTGGTATTGTTGCCAATGAGTTAAACGGCGCTATTACCAGATTGGCATATAAGGCTATGTTGGGTATCGACAATTCGGCAGACTATTTGTCAGACATGCAGGAAATGACAGAAATAACAGGTTTTGTTAAACGCTCACAACAAAAAATTGTTGATAAACATGCTGAATTATCTGCACGCACTGAGAAATCAAAGCCCTTTCTTAACTCCATACTAGGCCGTTATACCAATGAGATGGTTGGCGACATTATCATTTCTGAAAATGGTGGCAAGGTTAAGGCCGAATGGGGCGATCTTGAATCCATTGTCTATGCCGGCGAGAAGGCTGATGCTTTGGTATTGGAATGGCGCCCCGGAAAGTTCTACGACGCCACGGTTAGTAGTGATGGGAACGGCAGCTTAGAGATTATGGGGTGGACGTTTTCTAAAAATGTAAAAGCCAAAATCCCCGGGCAAAATAGGCTTCGTTTGAATTATTAAGGTGCGGTAATATTGTGAGCTCGATTTCCCTGTAAGCCTCCTGTGTGGATGAGCAATATCCGGCTACCGCAAGGAAAAGCGCGTTTCGCAATCAAGGATTTAGCTGCATAAAACAGTTTTCCTGAATAAACCGGTTCAATCTCAATTTTCAGCTGTTGTCTGTTGTGTTCACAGAAATCCACCAATGCTTCAGTTCGTTTTGCGTAGCCACCGAAATGAAAATCATGATTAATCTTCCAATTGGAATTGGAGCAATCTGAAGGAAGCAGCTCTGATACCAATTGCTCCAGATAACCTTCACCTTTTAGTGCAGCAATTCCGATAAGTTTGGCGTCGTTCTCTGCAGTAATAAGACCTGCAAGGGTTCCCCCGCTGCCAACCGGGGTCAGGATAAAATCGTAGCTGTCCTGTAGCTCAAGGATCAGTTCCGCCACACCACTGATAGCCAGTTGCTGCGATCCTCCTTCTGGGATGATCGCCGCTTTGGGATGGCTCTTGTTCAAGCCTGCCAGATAGTCAGGATTGTTGCGTTTAGCATAGGTTTTACGGTCGACAAAAGTGGTTTTTACACCCCAGTCGCGCAGGTCGTTTAACATAGGTGTCAGGCTTTTGGAATAGTCCCCACGTACTATGGCCATAAGCTGGATGTTCAATTTACTACAGGCGAATGCTAGAGCATGCAGATGGTTGGAGTATCCACCTCCGAAACTAATAACCTCTTTAATTCCGGATTCTACAAGGTTGGTAAGTGCATACTTTAGTTTCCGCCATTTGTTGCCGGATATAAGTGGATGGATCAGGTCATCACGCTTTACGCTAATTTGATAGTCTTGGGAATTTTCCCAATCCGGTTTGATCAACTGTTCGGGAGAAGGGCAACTAATGCCCAACTGACGTTGTAACTCCTCTCGCCTCATTTTGTCGTCAACCCATATTTTTCGAGACGGTAAAGAAAGGCTTTGTAACTCAGAGATAAAAATTGTGCCGCTTTTGTCCTGTTGCCCTGATGTTTCTCCAGTGCCTGCGCAAGACATTGTTGTTCAAATTTTTCCCAGTCTAATCCTTGTGGCGGAAGAGTGAATTGAGAATCAAAATTCGATACTGACTTACTTTCACTCAAGGCCAATTCATTTTCGTCGCCCAATAATACAAAGCGTTCCAGTTTGTTTGATAGTTCTCTGACATTTCCAGGCCAGTGATAAGACATCAATTTTTTCAGTGTGGTTTTACTGATGTCTGGCTTGTCAATCTGGTAACGCAGACATGCTTTATCTACAAAAAAGGTTATGAGTTTGGCGATATCTTCCTGGCGCTGCCGCAAAGGCGGCATATTTATCGGGACTATATTGAGTCGGTAAAACAGATCTTCACGGAAGGTTTGCTTTTCCACCATCTCCGGCAAATTTCTATGGGTAGCAGCGATGACTCTGACGTCTAACTGAACTTCCTGATGAGAGCCCAGTGGGGTGATTGTCCCTTCTTGTAAAAATCGTAATAAGTTGGCCTGTAAAGCAAGTGGCAATTCACCTATTTCATCCAGAAACAAGGTGCCCTTATCTGCACTTTGCAGCTTACCTATTTTATCTTGGTTAGCACCAGTGTAGGCACCTTTCAGCGCGCCGAAAAGCTCCGCTTCGGCCAACGATTCAGGTATCGCTCCACAATTTACAGCAATGAAGGCCTGGTGTTGTCGTGGCGATAGTTTATGCAATGCTCTGGCGGCCAGTTCCTTACCTGTGCCACTTTCACCACTAATCAATACAGTGGCGTCTGTTCCAGATACTCGGTTAATGCGTTCATATACTTTCTGCATCGATGGTGCGCTGCCTACCAAATCAACCAATTGTTGTTGTTCAGATAATGCCTGACTGAGTTGTTTGTTTTGCGTTCGTAGCTGTTTTGCATTGAATATTTTATCTATGCAGAGCAAAAGCTCCTGGCGCTGAAAAGGCTTAGCCAGATAGTCGTCTGCACCGGCTTTGATAGCGTCTACTGCATGGGTAATTGTGCCGTAGGCGGTCGCGATGGCAAATCCCAGTTCCGGGTGATGTTGACGAACGTAGCGCAGCAGCTCCAGACCCGACAGCGCCCCTAGTTTCCAATCGCTGAAAACACAATCAAAAGGGCACTTTTTTAAGGTCAGAATGGCCTGCTCAACACTATCAGCCACTTCCACCAGATACTCCTGTTGCCTGAGTATATTGGCAATCAATTGCTGCTGATGAAGATCATCTTCAACCAATAGAATTCGTATATTACTTGTCGCCATATGCATCCTTGGGTTGCCTTGTGTGCAAGGTCAGCGTAGCAACGCAGCCATTCGGTTGATTATCAGTTAACTGAATATCGCCGCGGTAATAGGACTGACTGATTCTCTTGGCAATATACAACCCCATTCCAGCCCCTTCGGGTTTGCTACTGATATGTGGTTTGAATAAATCTCGTTTAATATCGGGCGTGAGCCCACACCCCTCATCGACGACTTTCACCTGAAGGAAATGCTTGTCCAATTGACAAAATATACTGATGGATTGGCCTACTGCAGACGCTTCGCAGGCGTTTACCAGAAGTGTATGGATCATGGCACGGACTTCAGATTCGGCGCCTTCAATCAACACTTTCTGGGTAGCAGAATGTGATATATTCTGCGCGCCGGACATACTCAATTCCATTATTACATCGTCGATCACGCCGTTGACATCAATGGATTGTGTTCGGTCAATGCCACTTGCCGCCAAACTGAGTAGTGCTTTGATGGTATTGTCCAGGTGGTTAATTTTGTGCCTGGCCTGAATGGATAGGTCTGAACGTTCTTTATCGGTCAGTTCGGCCTGGCTGATTTGTTCAATGGTCAATCCTATCGTATTAATTGGGTTTCGCAGTGTGTGCGCCAGTCCACGGGTAATTTCGCCCAATTCTGCAAGTTGCTGCTGTTGCTGGTAGCGCTTTTCCATTTCATTCAGCTGTGCAAGTCGGGTGCTCATATGATTGAACCGTTTCAGCGTCTCACGTACTTCTTTGACACCACCTGATTTAACCTGTTTTCCGAACTGGCCTTGCTCAAGGCTGACAAATCCTTTGGATAATTGCGCTAGTGGTTGGCTAATGTGTCGGGCCAGCCAATATGCGAAAAACAGCCCTAACCCGGAAATGATTAGAATGGCAACAGATAACCAGTTTATGTATTGATTAATAGCTGAATCCTGCTCGTCGAATTGAACGATTTGCTGATGACGAACGCGCTGATTGTCGAATCCCACCTTAAATGCGTAACTGTTGCTCACTGGCGCAATGGTTAGCTCGTGTAAATCTTGAGTCAATTTCCTTCTGACGATGTTTGATGTGACACTAGGCACGGTCTCTATTTTGACCGTCTCGGTTTGGTCACCTGTGACGAACTGACTGTTCTTATCCAGGGTGATCACTTCGTTTGGTGTTTTCTGAATTTTGATCATCACAGCGGATTGCGAATTCTCCTGGCTCTCCTCTTTTGAGACAAACACCAGGTTATCCACCAGAACATCAACGGCCTGTTTCGACAGAGTGCGGGATTTCGCTTCAACTTCAGTGCTGATCAATTGCTGAATGTAATTGACAAAGAACAGTTGGGTGCCAGCCAGCAACAACACAAAAAGCGCTATAGTAAAAAAGAGGTATCGTTGTAATGACATAGTTTTTGTGGATGTGTCCATGATGTTCTTAACCTGATACTCATTTACAATAATCGCGCCAGCTTATCTAAAAACTAATCGACTGATTTATAAGAAAAAAATAAAAGTATGCTCATTTAGTTTGAGACTAAATTCCTCATATGGGGAAATCCTATCCTGATATGCAGAATATTGTTAGCTATTAATTTGATGAAAAAAACAAAAATCAAACCTAACCTTATGAAATATATAATTTATTTTAATTTGGCATGGCGCTTGTAACAGATTCTTTAACATCGACAATGTGGTCGCATTCACACATTGCCTGGTATGACAAATCAACAGGAGAAAATTAAATGGGTATGTTAATGAAGAATTTAATCGCCGGGGCTGTGGTTGGCTCGCTTGCACTGACAGGTGCGGTATTGGCTCAGGATGAAGAAAGGCAAGTCAGGCATAAAATTATCGAGATTAAATCCAAGAAAGATGATGTGGACGTATCAGTTAAAGTCAATGATGATAACCACGCTTTGTTTTTCACTCGGGACGAACTGGCTGATGAAAACGTGATCTATGACAAGTTATCACACCTGGACGATGATACTCGCGAGACCGTTTTGGAAGCGCTGCAAAACATTAAAATTGTTGGTGAAGATGGAATACACCTTAGCAACGAAGATTCCTTTATTGTTAATAAAGGCATAGGTCAGCAATTTGTCGTCTTAAGTGACGATCATGATGACCAGGACGTTGAGTTCGAATTTGTGCATGATGGAAAGCACAAAAAAATCCAGAAGCATTTTATATTCGGCGGAACAGATGGCGTGCTGAAAGGACACACCAATGCCATTGTTAAAATGATTGAGCGCGGAGAATTTAACCAGGAAGAACTCGACAAAATCCAGTCGGCAGTCGACGCCAAGCGTTAATAATACTGTTGGGTATAAATCAAATTTCACAGCGCAACACCCTTTAAGGCTATCATTCGGTAGCCTTTTTTTATTTGAATAGAAAATCTAATCGCTTTACATATATGAATATTCATATATATTATGACATATGAAAAATCATATATGTTTGGCTGAAATGAATCCGGTATCTTTTTATAAATGTTTATCCGAAGAGACAAGGCTCAAGTGTTTGATACTAATTAAAGGCGCTCAAAGTCTATGTGTCTGTCAACTCACTGAAGCACTTGATCTTAGCCAACCAAAAGTCTCGCGCCATTTGGCAGAGCTTCGAAAATGTGAATTGCTGGTGGATGAACGGCGAGGTAAATGGGTGTTTTATTCCCTCAATCCAGCCTTGCCCGAGTGGATCCACACCGTGCTGCACACAACAAGAAATAACACACAAGATTACATGCAATCTTGCTTAGCACGATTGCAGCGATCTTCGATTAATCTAACCGACTGTTGCTGACGTAAAGGAACACAACATGAAAATACTCTATATCTGCACGCACAATCGTTGTCGCAGCATCTTGTCTGAAGCTATTACTAACCATTTGGCAGGCGGAAAAATTGTCGCTAAAAGTGCCGGTAGCCAGCCTGTGGGAGAAGTGCATCCTCTTTCAATCAAATACCTCGAGCAAAATGGCATTGCCACATCGGACTTGGTCAGCCAGTCCTGGAATGAATTTGAAGCATTTGCGCCTGATCTGGTGATCACTGTTTGTGACTCAGCGGCAGGTGAGAGCTGCCCGGTTTGGTTTGGCAAATCACTGAAAATGCATTGGGGTCTGGAAGATCCTTCTAAAATTGAGGGTGATGAAGAAATCCAGGCGAAGGCATTTGAACACACAATTGAATTGATTAAAAAGCGCGTGAATGACTTACTAAGCATTTCTTTCGAAACTGGTGACAAGCTAGGTTTGAAGTCAGAATTACAACGTTTGGGAGCGGTAGGATGAGTGAGTTTAATCAAGCCCTTCCTAACGTTGAAGCAGCACAGTTTGATCAGCCTGAAGCATCAAGGTTTGACGTAAAGTCAAGTGCACACAAACCCCGCATATTATTATTGTACGGGTCGTTGCGGGAGCGCTCTTTTAGTCGCTTGGTTGTGGAAGAAGCAGCTCGTTTGTTGACGGAGTTTGGTGCCGAACCGCGTATTTTTGACCCGCGGGATTTACCCCTGCCAGATGGTGGTGAACCAGAGCACCCAAAAGTGCAGGAATTACGCGAGCTGATGATGTGGTCTGAGGGGCAAATCTGGTGCTCGCCCGAGCGTCACGGGGCGATGACCGGCATTTTGAAGAGTCAGATTGACTGGGTTCCCTTGTCACTTGGTGGTGTCAGACCAACGCAGGGTAAAACCCTTGCTGTGATGCAGGTTTGCGGTGGTTCCCAGTCATTTAATGCCGTTAACCAAATGCGAATTCTGGGACGTTGGATGCGTATGTTAACTATCCCTAATCAGTCGTCAGTGGCAAAAGCTTTTATGGAGTTTGATGAAAACGACAGAATGAAACCTTCTCCATACTACAATCGCATCGTGGATGTAGTGGAAGAGCTGGTGAAATTTACGTTACTGACGCGGGACAACGCGGACTATCTGGTTGATCGTTATTCAGAACGGGTTGAAACCGCAGAGCAGGTCAGCCAAAGAGTCAATCAACGGTCTATTTAGGAGAAGGATTGTGGGGTTATTTGAACGTTATTTATCAGTCTGGGTCGCTTTGTGTATTGTGGCGGGTGTGTTGCTCGGCAACCTCATTCCATCACTTTTTACGCTGGTGGCCGCTCTGGAATATGCTCATGTCAACCTGGTGGTGGCAGTACTTATCTGGTTGATGATTTATCCCATGATGATTCAGGTGGACTTCTCAGCCATTAAAGATGTGGGTAAAAAGCCGAAAGGGTTGTTCCTGACCTTGATAATAAACTGGTTGATTAAACCTTTCACCATGGCTGCTTTGGGTTGGTTATTTTTAAATTTTCTGTTTGTGGATCTGGTCGACCCTGAATCAGCAAGTCAATACATTGCCGGTATGATTTTGCTTGGTGTGGCGCCTTGTACGGCCATGGTTTTTGTATGGAGCCAGCTCACTAAAGGGGATGCAAATTATACTCTGGTGCAGGTTTCAATCAATGATGTCATCATGATATTTGCCTTTGCACCGATTGCAGCATTTCTACTCGGCGTCAGTGATATAGAAGTGCCCTGGGAAACCTTGTTACTGTCTGTGGTGTTGTATGTTTTACTGCCCCTGATAGCCGGTATTGTTACTCGTAAACATCTGGACCAACAAAATGATCATAGCCGTCTGAATAACTTCGTCGCCCGTTTAAAGCCCTGGTCGATCATTGGACTGTTGGCCACTGTAGTATTGCTTTTTGGTTTCCAGGCAGAAACGATAATGGAAAAACCACTGATTATTCTGCTTATCGCCATTCCATTGCTTATTCAGACCTATGGAATTTTTGCCATTGCTTACTTTGCTGCCAAGCGAATGAAATTACCCCATAAAGTGGCGGCACCCGCTTGCATGATAGGCACATCTAACTTCTTTGAGTTGGCTGTTGCAGTAGCGATTTCGCTGTTTGGGCTGCATTCAGGTGCAGCGCTTGCAACTGTGGTTGGTGTACTGGTTGAGGTACCCGTGATGTTGTCACTTGTGTACTTTGTTAACAGAACACGGCATTGGTTTGACTAAGAGTAAACGAACTATTGTTGTTCAGATTACAAACAATCTTACAATTTTGTGACAGGCTTTTTCGCTCAACCTAGCGCCAATACTTGTGACGTAATCTCAGCCTGTCTATAGTGGTGTTTTGTTCGCACTACTATAATCAAAGGAACGTCTATGCGTCTCACACTTGCAGCGCTTTGTTTGAGCGGGTTAATGCTTGGTTGCAGCCCACAAACTGAAAAGCCTACCGATGAAACCAGCCAGCTTGCTGACGAGTTGGCAAACAAGGCTGAACAAGCCAGCAGTCCTGTCAGTTTTAATGTGCCTGTTCATTACAGCACATTGGACAATGGCCTGAAGGTCGTAATATCGCCTGATGATACGTCGCCAATTGCGGCCATTGGGGTATATTACAATATCGGTTTTCGCATCGAGCCCAAAGATCGTACCGGTTTTGCCCACTTGTTTGAGCATATGATGTTCCAGGGTTCTGAAAACCTGGGCAAAAATGAATTTATCAATTTAGTTCAATCAAATGGTGGAGTGCTGAATGGCTCCACCCGCTTTGACTACACCAATTATTTTGAAATCGTTCCTGCACACAAACTGGAGACTATGCTTTGGGCAGAAGCTGATCGGATGAAAGGCCTAGCGATTACTCAGGAAAACTTGACGAATCAGCAAGGCGTGGTGAAAAACGAAGTTAAAGTGAACGTTCTGAATCAACCTTATGGCGGATTCCCTTGGTTGGACATGCCTCAATACGCATTTAATAACTGGTATAACGCACATAACTTCTATGGTGATCTTGAAGATTTGGATGCAGCGACGTTGGAAGACGTACAATCCTTCTTTGACCAGTATTATGCTCCAAACAATGCTGTATTGGTGGTGGTAGGTGATGTTGATCTGGAAGAAACCCAGTCCATGATTAACAAGTATTTTGCGAAAATACCCTCGACAACCACGTCGGCCATCCCTGATTTAACAGAGTTGCGTCAGGAAAAAGAAAAGCGCTTTAACAAGTTTGACAAGCTGGCGCCAAAACCGGCTTTCGCTTTTGCGTATAAAATGCCTCCGCGCAATACACCTGAATACTTTGCTATGGGTATTATCGACCAACTTCTGGTGCAGGGCTCTGACAGCATGTTGCATCAGGAATTAGTCAAAAACAGACAAATCACCGGTAGTGTGGGTGGCGGTATCAATTATCTGCTAGGCAATATGTTTAATTACAATGGCCCGATGCTATGGATGAGTTCATTCACCCATGATGAGGACAAGACTGAACAGGATCTGGTCTCTGCAGTGGACAGCGTAATTTCGCAATTAACTGAAGTACCTATCCCTCAGGAAGCAATCGACAGAGCCATGGTAAAACTACGTTCCTCTTTATTTGACACAGTGGACGGTTTCTATGGGATTGGTAAAGTGGATTTACTGGCTAGTTTTGCCTTGTTTGACGATGACCCGGCGCGTATTAACGAACTTGAAAAGCAATTTAAGGAAGTCACACCTGAATTGATAAAAGCGACGGTCAAAGAATACCTGCGGCCAACAAACAGAACAATCTTAACGCTCACACCAGGCGAAGACCCTGCGACCAGCAACGCGGCAGAAGGAGAATAACAATGAAAAAGTGGACACTTATTTTTGCAGCCTGCTTTGCTTTTAGTGGAATTGTTTTTGCCAAAGAAACGCCTCCAGCAGGTGGCACTCCAAAAGATTTCGCATTGACAGCGACGGAAAGTATTACGCTCGAAAATGGACTGACCGTAACCTTTGTTCCCTATGGAAATACGCCAAAAGTGACGCTGAGGCTGGTGACTAAAACCGGGAATTATGCAGATAACGGAAAGGATGGCATCTCAGATCTGGCCTTTAATCTGCTAACAGAAGGTACATCCAATCGTAATGCCCTTGAGATTGCTGAAGAAGCAGCAAATATGGGGGGCGAAATTGGTACCTCAGTGGGAATGAATTCAAGCTTCATTCAATTGGATGTGTTGAGTGAGTTTGTTGGTCAGGCTGCCGAGCTAGTCGCAGACGTAGCACTGAATGCAAAAATTCAGCAAGCAGATTTGGATCGCGAGCGAACGAATTTTTTACGTGGCATTCAGGTACAGCGTTCTCAAGCTGGTGGGCAGGCGAATGAAGCCTTCTTTAAAGCAATTTACGGGGAACATCCATACTCCATGGTGTTTCCGGATGATGATGCCGTGAATAGCATTTCCGTTCCGGATGTGACGGCTTTTCTGAATGAAAACCTGGTGGCAAAACGCAGTCACCTCTACATTTCGGGAAAGTTTGAGCAGGGTAGCGCGAAAAAAGCGGTGGAAGCCGCATTTGCCGGCATGGCAAGTGGCGAAAAACCTGATATTAAAGCACCAGAATATAATGGTAAGGCTGGCTTTGTGTTTGTGGAGCGCGAGGCCGCGCCTCAATCAACCATTCGATTGGGATTACCGGTTGTTGACCCAAGCCACAACGACTACATAGGTTTACAACTAATGAACTCACTGTTGGGTGGATCTTTCAGTAGCCGGATCACTGCAAACATTCGAGAGGACAAAGGGTATACCTACAGCCCAAGCAGTACCGTAAGCACCCGAGTTAAATCGGCACTTTGGTATCAAGGGGCTGATGTAACGGCTGAATCAACTGCAGCTTCTTTGTTCGAAATTATTAAAGAGGTGAAACGACTGCAGGATGAGCCGCCCACTGAGGAAGAATTACAGGGATTCAAGAACTATATTGCCGGTATTTATGTTCTGCAGAATTCATCCCGCACTGCAATCATAAACCAGCTCTGGTTCCTGGAAAGTCATGGCTTACCCCTATCCAGGCTGGAAACTTATGTTCAGAAAATTAGTGCGATCACACCCGGACAGTTGTCAAAGCTCGCCAACCAGTATTTGAATCTGGAAAATATGACGCTTGTGGTAGTGGGAGATGGAGCCTCAGTTAAGCCGCAATTGGAAGCAGAAGAAACCCTATCCACTTGGGTAAAATAGTGCGATAACGTACACGAAAAAACGGGCCACAGAGCCCGTTTTTTTGTGCAGTCCTACTTCGGCTCATTCTGACTTATTGGCTTGGTTACTCAAGTTAAATCCCAGTGTAGTTGGAGTGTGCGTTACCTTGGTGCGCGCCGCCTTACCCCTCATTGGCTATTTGGAACGCTTTTATTTTAAGCTCAAAGGCCGTTTTTATTTAAAGCGTTTATCTTCTGAATAAGGGGTAAAATGTTCCACGTGCCCTTCCGCTGCCCTGGCCTGAGTCTGACGCCAGAATTCCGGATCCATAAGTTCTGGATGGATTTCTTTCAGTATTGTTTTCAGGTGTTTCTTACCCACGATAAAGTGTTCGAACTGTTCAGGAAAAACATCTTCTGGTGATACAGACAAGGTGTCCAGGACGTAGGGGTCGTCAGATTTAGGCAAATCCCGAAATACTCGCTTATTCATCAAACAGATTTCGTCATAATCATAGAAAATCACTCTGCCATGGCGTGTAATGCCAAAGTTTTTGTGCAGCATGTCCCCGGGAAAGATATTCGCAGCAGCAATCTGCTTAATACATAAACCCAGTTCGGAAAGCGCATGGCGTATTTTCGTTTCATCCTGTTCCTGATCAAGGTAGATATTCAGTGGCGTCATTTTACGTTCGATATACAAATGTTTAATCACCACCTCAGACTCCGTCAGTTCGATACTGCTCTCACAATGCTCGAGCAATTCGTCCAACAAGGCCTGTGAAACGCGTTCTCTGGGTAATCGGAAATTGACGTATTCGTGAGTGTCAGCCATACGGCCAATTCTGTCGGATGTTTTGACCAGCCGATAACAATCTTTTACGTGCTCTCTGGTGATTTTTTTACTTTCCGGAAATTCGTCTTTAATAATTTTGAATACGATGCCATAGGAAGGCAGATGGAAAACTGCCATCACCAAACCGCGTATACCAGGAGCAGCTTCAAACTGATCAGTACTAGTTTCCATGTGTTGAAGAAAATTACGGAAAAAAACAGTTTTAGCATGTTTGTAATGCCCTAAGGCATTGTATAGCTCAAAATGTTTTTTGTTTGGCAATAGCTCTTGCAGAAAGCCAGCAATGGCAGAGGGGTAGCGGGTATCAGCCATAAAATAAGCTCTGGCGAACCCGAAAATAACACTGAGGTCATGGCGATCTGTTAACAGGGCGTCGACGATTAATTGTTTATTGTCGTTTACCCGGAGGGCAATCACAAAAGGCAGTGTTTCTTCAGGCATGCATATTCTGCCAATCAGGTACGCCGCCTTACTACGATAAAAAACAGATTTCAATATTTCAACTGTGTGCACGCTTGCCAGTTGTTGCCTGTTTAATCTAGCTCTCAGTGCGCCATCAAGGTTCTGCAAATCTTTTTCTTTATTGGCAAAAGGAACATTAAAACGGTACATAGCCAGTATATCAGCCATCATGGCTCCTACTGTACCAGTGGTGTCAAAGCTGTTGACCACAGACTCTCTGCGTTGACCGGGCAAATAACATCGGCTGGGTAAAATAAACATGATGTCATTGTCAATAACCTGGTGTTTGAATATCCGGCCGACAACGGAATTGTAGAAGGTTTCTGCCAGTTCGAATTGCGGATGTTGATCCAGCTGGGTCAGAAATTGCTCTTTTAACTCACACCAAAATGCTCGTTCCTGATGCAAAGGATTAATGAGGTGATAAATCTCTGCCACCACGTCAGCCTCACTTTGTTCGTATATTGCGATCCGCTCTTTTACCGCATGTTGAGTGGCGCGCCATTGCGCTTGTTCAAATCGATTTTGTGCACCACCTGTGATACGTGAAAACCATCGATAGTTTTTTTCAAAACCCTGGAGAATGAGATATGCGACTTTTGCTTGGATCTGGTGGTTAAAATCTGTCAAAGTGTAGCCTTTAGGTTAAAATCGAAGTGTTCGACTTCGTATAGCATCACATAAAAATCCGAAAATGATAATAAAAAGGGGGTTGTGTGACCTTTCCCGTATTAATTTGCGATGACTCCGCAATAGCACGAAAAATGGTTCAGCGCAGTTTGCCTGAAAATTTTGCCAGTGAGATCCATCTTGCTACTAATGGTGAAGAAGCCATTCAACAGCTTTTAGAAAAACACATAGCATTGCTTTTTCTAGACCTGACCATGCCCGTTAAAGATGGTCTGGATGTTCTGCATGAAATAAAACAACGTTGCCTGGAAGTGTTTGTGATTGTCATTTCAGGGGACATTCAACCAGAAATGAAGAATCGCGTTGAAAAGCTTGGTGCGCTGGATTTTATCGAAAAGCCTGTTGATGCTCCCAGGCTCGAAAGCGTGCTACAAAAATTTGGATTATATTGATGAAAGCAATTGCAAGTTTAATGCTGGGATTAGCGTTTTGTTCCAGCGTCAGCGCTCATGATTTCAAGCGGCAAACATTGGAAATTGACAACCATCCTCTGCACATTGTCACATGGGGAAATGTTGCAGATGCCAGTTTACCAGCCATAGTTCTGTTGTCGGGCCCTATCGACAGTTGGCACTCTGATTCTGCCTGGTGGGCGGACACTGGTCGTCGACTTTCTGAAACCCACAGAGTGATCGCAATCGACAGAGCAGGGATTGCGACGCAAAACCCTGATGCCCCTGTTGGTTACCTGCATTTGGCTGATGACCTCAAAGCGGCACTGACACATTTTAATGTCAAACATGCCACTTTAATCGCGTTTGCCAGCAGCAATATTGCGGCGATACAGTATTTTTCCAAGTTTCCTCAGCAGCAACACGTCAGTTGCGTGATAAAGATTGACCCTGATGTACTGACAGAGTTTTCAATTGCACGATACAACAGTGATACCAAGCCATTCAAAGATAATCTGGAAAAGTATCTTGCCTTTATCGGTGAAGGGAAATATGTCCCCAGAGTGGAACAGAAAAATGGTATGGATAAAGAGACCATCGCTAAATTGGTGGGCGAGCAAAACAAGGTTGAATGGGAATTAGTTGATAAAATGGCAACAGTCAGGCTAAACATTGTCAATCAACAGAATTTGTTCAAGGAAATCGCCATCTACGGTCAGGAGTTGCAGCAAGTAAAAGACCTTGAGTGGCCAACATCCATTCCTACCGTGATCGTGGATACGCAATTTGAACAAGCCTATATCGCGCAAACAGAAGATGAGGAAGCCAGGAAAGGGCTTGCTGACTGGCAGGCAGATGCGAAAAGTTACTATCAAACCTTATCCAAGCTATCGCCTGCCAACAAATACATTGAAGTCGAGAGTGAAGCACACCTCTATCAGTATGCTGATCCTGAGGCGTTGCTGAAAATAGTGAAAGACATTTCGGACAATAAATAACATTTATAACCAAAATGCTCTCTATGACTGATACTAAAAACAGGGTCTGGCACTTTGATCGCAATCATTGTCGCCAGCTTCAATCCAGAGGCGAATAGTCCCGTGTCGCATGCTGCAACAAATCGTCTATTTCAAGTCTGACTGGCTTTTCTTTCATGCCCACAAACAATGGAGATTGGTCTGCGAAGTGAACCGAATTTTCGTCTAAGGTCGCACTGCCAAAGTTGTGAACAGAACTGGATGAAACTCCACCGTCTTTGTCCCATTCGACGAACATAATGTAACTGTCCCCGGCCACAGCATACCTTTTACCTGTTTGTTCATCAGTTTCAGTGTAAATAGCCCGCAACGTGTCGGGACCACCATCGATTGCCCACTCTTGCTGACCTCTTTTCAGGCGATTCAATTCGCCATAGCCTGGATCAATACGACCAAAATGTTTTAGCAGATACTGTTGCGCCTTTCGCAAGCTTTCGATCAGATCCGGATTGTCCTCACGGTGCCTGAAGTCCAACAAAGGTTCCAGTGTAAGCATTGCTAAGGCTGCATGTGGATTCTCGGTATTGGTCTGGTGATCCCACTGGCTAAGCCAGTTAAAAGCTTCGCCTATGTCTTCATTACCGGCAGGCAAGGGCGCTCGGATAAAGTCCTGGAATGAGAGCATACCTTCACTTTCTATATCGTAGGTGAGGTCGTATTTTATCCTCTGCAGATCAGCCTTACTTAGTTTTTCTGACGAATTTAATATACGAATCAGTCGGTGGGCTCTGTTAGTCATTTCTGTTTCTATCCCCATAGTTTGACTAAACTGCTCAGGCGTTGGTTGACCTTCACCGACACTTGATACAAAAGGTGTATTGTTGGCATTAAATACAAATCCGCTGGGAGGGTTGACGGTTTTCGGAACGGCACTAAATGGCAGATATTTCTGCCAGATCAATTCCGAACGGTCGCCTGGCAAGTCGCTTTGCCAGTCCCAACCTTCTACACGTGACGGGAACATAGCATTGTAGTAGTGGGCGATATTGCCCTTAGCATCAGCATAAACATAGTTGATACTGGGTTGCGTACCCATTGCCAATGCCGCTTCGAATTCAGTTTGGCTGGTGGCTTTGTTTAGGGCAATATATTGTTCTAGCGTACGCGTTTCGCCCATACCTGCCCAGCGTAACGCAAACGCGCCGTGCTCCAGTTTGAAGACCGGACCATGGGCTGAAAAATACAAAGGTTCCTTAAAGGTCCAGCGAATCGGTCCAAAGAGTTTGACCACTATATTGGCATCTCGCTGTTCAAGGGCTTTCCATTCTCCATCCAGCCAATATTGATTGTCGTTTTCAGGATTCAGCTGCAATTGATATACATCTACCAAATCTGGTTTGTTAACTGTGTTAGACCAGCCGAGAAATGGATTGTGACCGTGCAGAATAATGGGGGCACCAGGAAAAGTACTGCCAGCCATATCCCAGCCTTCATCTGAATGAACTCGCGCTTCGTACCAGGCAACCGGTCCGGTCAGAGGTTGATGTGAATTGATCAGAAGCCGGGTTTTTCCATCACTTGAACGATGGGGAGCAATGGCGACACCCTGGCTGCCCATTTCTGGTTGCTGTTTGCCTGTGAATTGCAACGCCTGTTCTCCGTGAATGGCTAAACGACGAGGTGTTGCAGGGTCCAGTACCTCACCTAACACTTTATCAAAGCCATAAAACAAAGGGAGTTTGAATGTAAAGCCAGCCACCAGATCTTTACCGGTCACCGGCAGCGCAAAGTTAGATACCTGTTCCGGATGTTTAGCTGCATACAAATTGATACCATCGGCGTAGGCTTGGGCAATGTCCCGGGTCTGTTGACTTATCTGAGAATTATATCCTTCATCAACAGCTTCCCAAACGCCCATCAACTGAATCAGGTAATCAGTTTTCGCCGCATCTGCACCTTTGACTGCTGCCAAGGTGCCTCTGGTGGCGAGGATCACGTCTTCTATTGTCCTATAATCGTCTTCGGCATGAGCATAGGCAAGCCCAAACGCGGTATCAACATCACGCTTGCCATAAATGTGGGGTACACCGAATTCATCGCGGATGATCCTTACCTGATATTTCTCAGCCGCCCTGACCAGCGCTGTCTTGTCGATGGACGCAGGCCAGTAAAAAAGAACATTGGCAAGCAAGGCAAGGGCGATAATCACAAGGAGCGAGAGCACGACTTTACGCATAGACCTGGTCCAGAATAATCAATCAAATCAAAGGTTAGCGCCAAACTAACATATCTGGATCACTCTCGTCAGATCAAGATTGTCATTCCATTGATATTCAGGTGTTCCGAACTTATCAGATGTCCCAACGAACTTTTTTCTCAGAGTTTAGTTGTATGAAAGTTGATCGAAGAAAAGAGTTATTCTAGTATTAGAATAACAATCATTCTAATACTAGAATATGAATAGTAAAGAGTTAACCGACAGTGAATTCCTTGTTCTAGGGCTTGTTGCGGAAATGCCGCGACATGGCTATGAGCTTGAGCAGGTGATCGAAAAACGCGAAATGCGGGAGTGGACACAAATAGGTTTTTCTTCTATTTACTTTGTGCTGGGGAAACTTGAAAAAAAGGGGTTAGTCGCTGCAAAGCAACCGGATAAGCTCAAAACAAAGAAGAGTTATTCCATCACCGATCTGGGCCATTCAGCACTGGTAAATCATACGCTTTTATCTTTAAAGTCGGTTCGCCCCACCTACTCATCGATATTGTTAGGCATGATCCACTGGCCAGTGTTAGCACGGGAACAGGCGTTAGACGCATTAGCACAGCGTCTGGCGTCAATTGAAGTGGAGCTTGCCCGTCTAAAGGATATCCACTTCGAGCAACAACCGCTTCCGGACAATGTGGATCTGATGTTTGAATTTTCATTAGGCCAGCTTAAGAGTGAAGCCGAATGGATAGAAAAAACCTTAGCTTATATGAGCACAAAACCCTGGCTTTCATAGAGAACATACAATGAATACTGAAGAATTTTATGCACGCATGAAGGAAATGTATCAGCCAACTAACAAGCATTTTTCCGTTATTGAAATGCCTGAAATGACCTATATGGCGATTGATGGAGAAGGAGACCCTGATTGCGAAGCGTTCAGTCATGCAGTGAAGTGGCTTTACTCCTTGGTTTTTTTCATGCGACCGGTCGTTAAGAAGAAAATCGGTAAAAATTTCGCTGAGCCACCATTGGAATGTATGTTTTGGGCTGATGACATTGAGGATTTCGTATCAGGGAATAAAGCTAAATGGCGATGGCGGGCAATGATCGTCATTATTCCCGAATTGTCGCCTAATGATCTTTTTCTGGAATGTATCGATAAAACCTCGGAAAAGCTTGGCGCTGCGCCAGAATCATTGAGGATCGAGCAGATTGACGAAGGTAAGTGCGTTCAGATAATGCACATTGGCGAGTACAGCAACATCCAGAAGCTTTGTGGCAAACTCTATAATGAATACCTGCCAGAAAATAATCTGAAGCCAACAGGTTTTTACCACGAAATATATCTGAATGATCCGAATCGGGTTTCACCGAAAAACCGAAAAGTGGTTATTCGGCAACCAGTAAGCGCGTGCTGACAACAATTAGGCTGAATGAGAAAGTGGGATTGGTTCAAAGATGATTCCTCTCCCATTATCTACTATCGACTTTTTTCAGAAATACGTCGCCCAAATGAAATTGCATAGCTTGGTCGCCTGGCATGCAGAATAGGATCATCTGACGGAGCAAATCCCTTTGAAAGCATCAGGGGATCGAAATTAATATCCCGGCAATTTCCATTTTCTTCAGTAGAGATACCGGATACAGTCAGCCTGGCCGCCAGAATACTCTGGTTGTCTTCTGACCAAGGGATAGCGGCGTTGCTAATATTGTCTTTTGGTTCTGCAAATATGACTTTCATATTCCAGGCTATTTCTCCTTTTTGCAGATTTTTTTGCATGTTCTCAAAGAAAAAATCCTGTTCAGGTGTCAGGACGATTTGTTGCTTGGTCACTGGCTCAAAAGACCACCTAACCGCTGTCTTTTTACCTTGTTCGTTGATCAGGAAAAAGCTATTAATGCTTTTATAAGTACTAGCTTCATAGGGCAATAATGTTTTATCCTTTTGGGCTTCATGTGCTTTAAAACGTTGCAGTTCCGGACTGTTTTTCAAGAAGGCCTTAACCGCCGGTTTGCCTGTCGCTTTTGCTTGCATAAGTGCCGCAAAGTCTTCAGGTGTTGATACAGGAAAGAAGTCGAGAGTATTCATCGACATAAAGTGTGGTCCGGTGTGTTTATTGATGAGTGACAATGCCATTCCATATTCAGCAGGTTTGTGGTCAGCAGCATTTAGGTTTCCGCCTTTATGAGACAACCGACCAACAACTTTAGAAGGATATTTAAACAAGGGGCTGCTGGAATAGGCTTTGATACCCGGATCCAAAGGAGATAAATCACCTACAAAACAAAATCCTTTTGTATGATTTCTGCGTTTCCCATGGGAGACACCAAAGAGCTTTTCAAAAGAGTCCACGGTGGACTTGGCTACTACACCAGAGCTTACATTTTCAGCTGTTTTTGCCTCAGCCCCAGTTAGTACTGAACTGCAGCTTAGCAGCAGAAATGTTAAGAATCGCTTATTTTTACCTATGATCATTTTCTTTCTCTCGTAGAATTTAACGCATAATAGTTCGTAAGCGAACTATTCGTCAACAAATAGTTGTAACCTAAACTGTTTGGCGGCAAAATTCTTAAAACTGTATTGGACTGGGAGGCGTTATTTGAGCGCTGCAATTTTAAATGAACAACTTTGCTTTGCGTTGTATTCAGCGTCGAGCCATTTAACGAGCTTATATCGTCCGTTGCTTGATCCCTTGGGCTTAACCTACCCGCAATTTATTGTATTGTTGGCACTCAATGAAGAAGATGGCGTCTCCATAAGTCATTTGGCAGGAAGAACGGCATTGGGCAAAGCGACCATGACACCACTGTTAAAAAGGCTAGAGCAAAAACAGCTGGTGGAGCGTCATTTTGTTGAAAACAACGAAAGGCAGAAAAAGGTGCTACTCACTGAAAAAGGTAAAGAGCTGGCGAATATAAGTGAAGGGATCACAGATAAGGTATTTTGCGCCACCGGCCTGACCAAACAACAGGCCGAGCAAGTGATTTCTGTATGTAAGCAATTAACGAAATCAAGTTAGATAAATAATAAAAATTTAAAAAGGTGAGATTGGTTGTTGACATCTGGACGTCTATACGGCAAATTGCCGACATGAAAATAAAAACAATAAGCACCACCGGCATGATGATTATTACCACCCCTAACAGGATGGTCGCTGGCTAGTGCAAAACGAAAAATTTTCAAAAGCCCGCAACGAAAAGCGGGCTTTTTTGTTATTAGGGCCCAGAAAACCTGATAACGCAGTGAAAAGCAACAGGAGCTAATAAAATGAAAGTGTTGAAATTCGGTGGCTCATCTCTTGCTGATGCCAAACGATATCTCCGGGTAAAAGACATCAGTTTGAACTGTCATCAGGAAAACGGTGCAGCAGTTGTATTGTCAGCGCCCAAAGGTGTGACCAATGCATTGTCTTTACTTTGCGAACACGCAGGCGCGGGCAAAGACTACGGTGAGTTGTTAGCCAAATTGAATATGACCTTAAATGGTATCGCCACAGATCTGGCAACAGAACTACCGAATTTTAACAAAGCTAAAATAACGGATTTTATCGATTCCGTTTTGGCCGAGCTATCTCAGCATTTACAAGGGATGGCGCTGCTGAAATGTGCCCCTGACGAAATCACCGCTAAAACCCTAAGTATGGGTGAATACGTCAGCGTCAATTTATTCAGCGAAATATTGACGGCGCATGGGCAGCAAAATCAAATTATTGATCCTGTTGATTATATTCTGGCAGAAGGTGAGTTCCTCGACAGCATTGCCGATGTTTCTGCCAGCAAAGCTCGATTTGCAGACCTGAACTTTACTCCTGAGCAGGTACTTATCATGCCGGGATTTGTAGCCGTTAATGAAGAAGGTGAAAAAGTGACGCTGGGCCGAAATGGTTCAGACTACTCTGCAGCTATTCTGGCTGCCTGTCTTGATGCCGAGTGCTGCGAAATATGGACTGACGTTGACGGTGTCTATAACGCTGATCCTAATCAGGTCGACGGAGCGGTGTTACTCGACAAGCTCACTTATCAGGAAGCCATGGAGCTATCTTACTTTGGCGCCAAGGTCTTACATCCAAAAACCATCGGTCCTATTGCACAGCACCATATTCCGTGCCTGATTCGCAACACGCTGAATCCGAGTGCTCCGGGTACCTTGATCGGCCGTGAATCAAGTGAAATCTGGACCAGTGTTAAAGGTATTTCCCATCTTGAAGACATGAGTATGTTCAACGTTGCCGGGCCTGGAATGAAAGGTATGGTGGGCATGGCCAGTCGTGTTTTTGAGGTGATTTCAAACGCCAATATTTCGATTAGCCTCATTACCCAGTCATCATCGGAATACAGCATCAGCTTTTGTATTCACAGCCGTGATGCCGAAAAAGCACAAGATTTGCTCGAAGATGCTTTTGCACTTGAGCTGGTTAACAACCTTCTTGACCCGATTGAAGTGCGTCATGACTTAGCGATTGTTACTTTAGTGGGAGATGGAATGCGTCATTCCAAAGGCCTTGCAGCTAAATTTTTCAGTTCTCTTGCGCAGGCTCGAGTTAACAACGTTGCCATCGCTCAAGGTTCCTCAGAGCGTTCCATTTCAACTGTGATAGAAAGCAAGAAAGCGAAAGAAGCGGTGAAGGTGGTGCACCAGAATTTTTTCTCCAACCTGCACGCCATTGACGCCTTTTTGGTGGGGTGTGGAACTGTCGGAAAAGAATTGCTAAATCAGATAACCAGGCAACAATCAGTGTTATTGGAGAGGGGCATCAGCCTTAAAGTATACGGTGTAGCTAATAGCCGTAAGCTGTTGCTTAAACCGGGTGGAATAGATTTGAGTTCTGACTGGAAAAATGACCTGAACAAAAGCGAGATTCCTTTTTCTATCGAAAACCTGAATGACTTTGTCGTGGGCAATAGTCTGGTGAATCCAGTGGTCATTGATTGCACCAGCAGTGAGACGGTCGCTGGCCAGTACGCCGATCTGATGTTGTCGGGATTTCATGTGGTGACGCCAAACAAGAAAGCCAACACAAGAGAGATTGCCTACTATCAAACACTGCGCGAGACAGCTCAGCAAACCAGCCGTCAGTTTCTCTATGAGACAACTGTGGGCGCTGGATTACCTGTCATTGATAACCTGCAAAAACTGATTTTTGCCGGGGACGAATTGATTCGATTTGAAGGTATATTGTCTGGTTCCCTGTCATTTGTGTTTGGCAAACTGGATGAGGGACTAAGCCTGTCTGAAGCCACAAATATTGCAAAACAGAACGGATTTACTGAACCCGATCCCCGAGATGACCTCAGCGGCATGGATGTAGCTCGAAAACTACTGATTATGGCCCGCGAAGCTGACATGCAACTGGAATTAGATGATATTCAGGTCGAGTCTGTGTTGCCGGCGGATTTTGATGCAAGTGGAGACATAGACACTTTTATGCGGAATCTGCCAAAACTGGATGCAGAATTTGAGCAGCGGATCGCGGCTGCCAGAAAAGAAAACAAGGTACTGAGATATGTGGGTTCCATTGCAGACGGTCAATGCAAAGTGTCCATGCAGGCAGTTGATTCAGAGCATCCTTTATCTGTGATTAAAGATGGTGAAAATGCACTTGCAATTCACAGCCACTATTATCAACCTATTCCTTTTGTTATTAGAGGTTATGGAGCAGGTGCAGCAGTAACTGCAGCTGGTGTATTTGCTGATGTTTTGCGTACAATGCCATGGAAACAAGATGTATAAAACAGGACGCTGCTAAATGAGTTTTACTGCTTACGCCCCGGCATCGATAGGAAATGTCAGCCTGGGTTTTGATTTGCTGGGGGCTGCCCTTAAACCACTAGACGGTAGCAAGTTAGGGGATCAGGTCGAAATTGTTGCTGCTGAGGAATTCTCTCTGAAGGTATCAGGACGATTTGCCCATAAGCTGCCCTCCGACCCAGATACCAACATAGTAACACGCTGCTACCAGCACTTCATGCATGTCTGTCAACAAAGAGGACAGAGCATTCCTGCCTGTGCTATGACTTTGCACAAAAACTTACCAATTGGCAGTGGTCTGGGATCGAGCGCCAGTTCAATTGTCGCGGCATTTGTTGCCCTGAATGCTTTCTACGATTCACCTTTCGACAACTATGCATTACTGGTGATGATGGGAGAGCTGGAAGGTCAGATTAGTGGAAGCGTACATTATGACAACGTTGCTCCCTGTTATTTAGGTGGCCTGACACTAATGGCCGAGCAAGCTGAGCAAATCGCGCTACAATTACCTGTATTTGATGACTGGTATTGGGTCGTTTGTTATTCCGGTATCAGCGTTTCGACAGCGCAAGCCAGGGATATTTTGCCTAAACAAGTGGATATGAAAAACGTCATCCAATTTGGGCGTCAGCTAGCGGTTTTTATCGATGCAATGTATCGTCAGGATCGCTCACTTGCTGCAAGCATGATGCATGATGTCCTGGCAGAACCTTATCGAAAAAGTCTGTTGCCAAAATTCGACGAGTCACGGCAGTTTGCCATGTCAAATGGTGCGCTGGCGTTTGGAATATCTGGCTCGGGGCCGACTGTCTTCGCAGTGTGCGATGATTTGGCGTGTGCACAATCAATTAATCAATGGCTGCAACAAAATTACGTACAAAATGACACAGGCTTCAGCCATGTTTGTCAACTGGACCAGACGGGTACAGTGGCATCAAGCAAAATATAAAAAAGGTTTACAGAAGTGGATTTATTTAATCTGAAAGATGACAGCGACAAAGTAAGCTTCGCTGCGGCAGTGAAAAAAGGACTAGGGAAAAATCAAGGTCTGTATTTCCCCAAGTCATTTCCAAAATTTGACGATATTAACGAGTTGTTGGATAAACCCTTCGTAGAGCGGAGTGTTGAGATTCTAACGTCGTTGATCGGTGAGGAGTTGCCCGAAGAAACATTGCGGAACATAGTTGAACGGGCCTTTGTATTTTCAGCACCCTTAGTCAAAGTGATGGATAACGTGTACAGCCTTGAGTTGTACCACGGCCCCACACTAGCATTCAAAGATTTTGGTGGCCGCTTCATGGCGCAGTGTTTATCAGAGATTGCAAAAGGTGAGCCTATTACCATACTCACTGCGACTTCTGGTGACACTGGAGCGGCTGTCGCACATGCTTTCCACGGCATCGACAATATTAATGTGGTTATTTTGTATCCCAAGGGTAAAATCAGCCTGTTGCAGGAAAAACTATTTACCACCTTGGGTGACAATATTCACACTGTGTCTATTGATGATGATTTTGATGCTTGTCAGCAGTTAGTCAAAACGGCATTTGACGATCCAGACGTGCGTGAAGGACTGCATCTGAATTCAGCAAATTCGATTAACGTCAGCAGGTTGTTGGCGCAGGTTTGTTATTATTTTGAAGCTATCGCGCAATTACCCGTTGAAAAACGCCACGATGTTCTGGTCTCAGTTCCCAGCGGAAATTTTGGAAACCTGACGGCCGGTATGATTGCCAAAGTAATGGGCTTACCGATAGAGCATTTCATAGCAGCAACCAACTCGAATGATACCGTTCCTCGTTATCTGAAAACGGGAGAGTGGAACCCGAACCCAACTGTTGCGACCTTATCAAATGCGATGGATGTCAGTCAGCCGAATAACTGGCCAAGAATCGAGGCAATGATTGACAGGGGACTCCTGGATAAATCTATCTTGAGTGGTGATTCAGTTGATGAAGAATATACTCAGGTGGCGATGAGACAGCTGGCGCAGAACGGCTATGTGAGTGAACCTCATGCAGCCATTGCCTATAAAGCATTGATGCGAGAGTTGAAAGAAGATCAGATTGGTATATTTCTGGGTACTGCTCATCCGGCAAAATTTCGTGAAAGTGTCGAAAATGTGTTGGGGCAGCCCATCAGCTTGCCTCAACCGCTAGCCGATTGTGCCGGAAAAGAAATCTTGTCAGCAGAACTACCCAGCGATTATGAAGCACTAAAACAACATTTGTTCGCTACTTTACAGGGTGAATAAATTGAGTTCCTGGCAGGATCTACTGGGGGCTGAGAAACAACAACCTTATTTTCAGGATATCCTGTCACACGTAAAGCAGCGACGGGAACAAGGTGTTGTTGTTTATCCACCTCAGGAAGATGTGTTTAATGCGTTTAAGCTAACGCCTCTCGATCAACTGAAAGTCGTCATACTCGGACAGGACCCTTACCACGGTGAAGGGCAGGCTCACGGTTTGTGCTTTTCGGTCAGACCGGGAATTAAGACCCCGCCTTCTCTTGTGAATATGTATAAAGAACTGGCCCAGGATATTGAAGGCTTCCAAATACCGTCTCATGGCTTTCTGCAACCCTGGGCTGAGCAGGGAGTGCTGTTACTAAACACAGTATTAACTGTGGAGCAGGGACAGGCGCATTCCCATGCAAAAATTGGTTGGGAATCCTTTACTGATAAAGTCATCCAGGAAATCAGTGAAAATTGTGAGCAGGTTGTTTTTCTTTTATGGGGTAGTCATGCTCAACGCAAAGGCAGCGTGATAGATAAAAATAAGCATTTCGTTTTGAGTGCACCGCACCCATCACCGCTCTCGGCGCACCGCGGTTTTTTAGGTTGTCAGCATTTTTCCCAGACAAATCAACTCTTAGTCCGCAACGGAAAGCAACCAATCAATTGGCAAGTTTAATACCTGTTGGTATTAACTGAGGGGCAGAATGAAAAAAGGCTTTGCGTTGTGCAAAGCCTTTTTAAATTATCTTAAAGTTTAGCGAGTTCTGCTTCGAGAGACATGTCCATGTCTTCGAGCTCTTTTTGTAATCGGTATCTGTCTTGAATTGCTTCTATTTCTCTCCACTTGCGTTTTTTGCTTTTGCCTTTGGCGGCTGGACGTGACTCTATGTCTAACATTGACAATAATTCGGACTTATCCACGGAGATCTCCTTTTATTATTAGCGCATTATTCAGAATCAACACCTCGCCACAATGTTGGTAAACTGGCGAACAAATTGATTCATATCTGTATTTATCACAGCAGCGCTAAAAATAAAACAAAATGTTTAACTTAATATTAACAACTTTTGAATTTTTAATGACAAACTGCATACACAGCAGGCGCTCACTCGCTCTGATTCTTCTTTAGAGAAAGGGGGCGAGAGGACGAAGTACCAAATTATGATTATTCTGAAGCGGTCAAAAATTCTTCGTGATAAACCTTCTCTACCAAGTTTAAATCTTCTTGATCGTGATGGATCATTTTCAGTAGCTCAAGATAGGAAGGTTTGTTTCTGATTTGCTTAATAAATTTATTCACTTTACCTATTACCTGTTTACCCCAGGGAGTATTGGCACAACCAACACGAGTAAATGCGAAATCTCTGATCTCTTCAATTGGGACACTAACAATGTCATCAGCCGGAAACCCAAGTGCCTCTTGTGTGTGACTGGCTACATAGGGGTATTCAATCATGTAATCTACCCTTGAAACATTGAGCATAGACAACAACCTCCCCTGTGAAATCGGCACAATCATCAGATTTGTCTGTTGATTCGGACCAACAATAATGCTGTCCAGATTGGAGTAAGAACGGCCTAATTCAACCGAACCTATCAGATTTGGAAGGGCAATAATCTCGTTCAGAGAAACTTGACTCGGTTTACCTAATTCTTCATAAGTAGTGCGACGCATAATAAGTTGATGGGCGAGGTCAATGTGCCAGGGGATTGAAAATACGCCGTGCTGTTCTCGTTTTTTTGTTTTAAATACAAAACTGCTGCAGACCTGAGAGCCTTTTTCCAATTCTGCTTCAAATCTTGCCCAGTTCATATTGACATGCTTATGGAGATAATCGCCTTTAAGCCCTTCCTCTAACATAGTTTGCTGAATGCCTCCCTGACCACTAAGGTTCCCTTCGGCGTCAACACTTAATCGTGGCGGTTGATTCCCAACTCCCCAGAGGATTGTTTGCTTGGGCTGAGCATGAATAAAATGAGAAAAGCCAATTAGAAACACAAGCGAAATCAATTTCATCAGGTTAACGAGTGTCCTTTAAACGAATACAGTATGGTTGTCGATGTATCGAACGTAGTGTTGTACAGAAAGGCAAGTTTAACCGGACTAGGAGACAATTACATTAACACTTTAGGTTAATAGGTAATGTTGATTTAGAAGTCGGTAATTTGGGGGACAACGACACGTATTTGCGAATAAATACGCGCCGGAATAGGTGGTACTGGATCATGAGGTAAAGTCATAACTTAACCACGAATATCAATGTGTTTTGCTGTCAATCAGAAATGCGACAAAGGCCTTGGCTTCAAGAGGGTTGGCAAACTCGGCTTTTTTATGACCGCTCAGGTCAGCAAAAACAACATTGTGATTGTTCACAGAAATTGAATGCACAGGGTGCACAATACGGATCTGTGTTCCGTTGTATGTATAAGACATAATAAAACTCACTATTTATAGTGCACCTGGTGCACAAATTTTTAGAAAAGCTTCACTACAGTTTTGACGATATCTCAGGGGCCCAATTGGGCTTTTCAAAAGTATTCTCATTGCGAAACAATCGCAAACAATTCGCCGTACAATAATTCAGCTTGTAATTTTTTTTAATGCTGACTGACTGGATCAAAGAAAGACATGACATTAGTTACCGCAATGCGATAACAGGTTAGTCAACAGAGGAGGATGGCCAACTAACGGCGAGGAGTATATCTGTGTAATGAGCAAAAAACAACCTTCTTTACTCGACTTCTGCTCGTCATTTAATTATAGTGCGCGCCGCTTTTGTGTCGTGTTATTCCTTTAGGTTTATCCCAGCACTATTTTGTTTTTCACAATTTTATCTGGGGCAACCATTTTGATTTCTACCGCAAACATCACCATGCAGTTTGGCGCTGAGCCATTATTTGAGAATATTTCCGCGAAATTTGGTAACAACAATCGATATGGATTGATCGGTGCAAATGGCTGTGGCAAATCCACTTTCATGAAAATTCTGAGCGGGGAATTAATGCCGAGTTCAGGAAATGTTTCCATTGCACCAGGTCAAAAAATGGGTGTACTGAGCCAGGACCAGTTTGCCTTTGAACAATACTCCGTGGTGGATACCGTCATCATGGGAGATACGGCACTTTGGAAGATTAAGCAGCAACGTGATGAAATCTATGCAAAGCCAGAGATGAGCGAAGAAGATGGCATGCTGGTGGCAGAACTGGAAACGCAATTCGCTGAAATGGACGGCTATACAGCAGAAAGCAGAGCCGGTGAAATATTATTGCAAGCCGGAATTGGCGAGCACTTCCATTTTGGGTTGATGCAGCAGGTTGCACCAGGTTGGAAGTTGCGAGTGCTACTGGCCCAAGCGTTATTTGCCAATCCAGATATATTACTGCTGGATGAGCCTACCAACAACCTTGATATTTACACCATCAATTGGCTAGCTGACATCCTGAGTGAACGCAAGTGCACCATGATAATCATTTCGCACGACCGCCATTTTCTGAATTCAGTGTGTACCCACATGGCAGACATCGACTATGGCGAATTGCGCATCTACCCAGGCAATTATGAAGCCTATCTCGCCGCATCTTCGCTTATTCAGGAACAACTGCTGACTGAAAACGCGAAAAAAAGCGCAGAAATAGAAGAGCTGCAAAGTTTTGTTAATCGATTCTCTGCCAATGCATCCAAAGCCAAACAGGCTACTTCACGCGCCCGCCGAATGGAAAAAATTAGCCTTGATGAAGTCAAATCGTCGAGCAGAAGAACACCAAAAATCATTCTCCAGCAACATCAGAAGCTGCATAGACAAGCGCTGATATTGGAAGGCCTGAGCCATGGTTTTGAGGACAATCACCTGTTTGAAGGAGGAGACTTAATTCTCGAGGCAGGTGCGAAACTTGCGATTATCGGAGAAAACGGCGTGGGTAAAACAACCTTATTGCGTTGTCTGATGAATGAAGTTCAGGCAAATTCTGGTGTCGTCAAATGGTCAGAAAATGCCAAAATCGGTTACTGCCCACAGGATAGTAGTCAGGATTTCGATAACGACCTGAGCTTGTTTGATTGGATGTCGCAATGGCGCACGCCCAAACACAATGACCTGATGGTACGCGGATTGTTAGGCAGCCTTTTGTTCAGTGCAGATGATTTCAATAAAAAGGCAAAGGTCTGTTCCGGAGGGGAAAAGAACAGATTGCTGTTTGGTAAACTCATGATGTCAGATATCAATGTGCTCATTATGGATGAACCAACCAACCACATGGATATGGAAGCGATTGAAGCTCTAAACAATGCCTTGAAACTTTTTGAAGGTACGCTGATTTTTGTCAGCCATGACAGGGAGTTCGTATCTTCTCTTGCTACCCGGGTTGTGGAAATAGTTGATGAGAAGTTGATAAGTTTTCAGGGGACTTACGACGAATACCTCGCAAGTCGGGCAAATGATTTAAAAGTGGCTTGAATAAAATTTAAAAACAAAAAAAGAGCCAACACGGCTCTTTTTTCAATTGGAAGAGATGGACTAGTTTGCGTTTCTGAACCGCTGAATAAGTTGATTCGTTGAAGCGTCAAAATTAAGCTCCGCTTCCGAATTAACCAATTTGTCCAATACCTGATTGCCCAATACTTTGCCTAATTCTACACCCCATTGATCAAACGAATTGACCTCCCAAATCGCGCCCTGAACAAACACTTTATGTTCATAGAGTGCCACCAATGCACCTAAGGTTTTGGGGTCCATCTGTTCGAACAATAGTGTATTACTCGGCTTGTTGCCTGGCATTGTCTTATGGGTAGCCAGAGCATGTCGCGTTTCTTTATCAAGGCCTTTTCCATCCAGATCGGCATAACACTCATCATAGGTTTTGCCTTGCATCAATGCCTGGGTTTGGCCAAAGCAGTTGGATGCCAGCATTGCGTGGTGAGTATCGTCCTGGTTAGGCACATTGAGGGGTAGCATAAAATCTGCCGGGATAAGCACTTTACCCTGGTGGATTAACTGATGGAAAGAATGTTGTCCGTTGGTACCTTCGCTTCCCCAGATAACCGGGCCAGTGGCGTAGTCAATCTTAGTGTCTGCAGCCGCCACTGACTTACCATTACTTTCCATGTCAAGTTGTTGAACATAGGCCGGAAATCCACGTAGATAGTGGTAATAGGGCAAGAGAACGTGACTCTGAGCGGCATGAAAATTAACATACCAGACACCTAGCAACGCCATGATGACCGGAAGGTTTTGTTCCATAGGTGCGTGCTGGAAATGCTGATCCATTTCAAACGCGCCTTCAAGTACTGCCCGATAGTTTTCATACCCCATCGTCAGAGCCATTGGTAGGCCAATTGCCGACCACAAAGAATAACGACCACCAACCCAATCCCACATTGGGAAAATGTTGTCTGGATCCATACCGAATTCAGTCGCTGCGGCAATATTGGAAGACACTGCAACAAAGTGTTTGGCTATATCTTGTTGTGTGCCCCCTTGCGCCAGAAACCAGGCTTTTGCGGTCAGGGTGTTCTGTAGCGTTTCCTGTGTGGTAAAAGACTTCGACGACATGACTACCAGTGTTTCTTCATGATCCACAGAGGCAAGTACGTCTTGAATATGGCAACCATCCACATTCGCCACATAATGCACTTTCACCCCTTCAACCCAGTAAGGTTTCAGAGCTTCCGACATAATTTTCGGACCTAAAAATGAGCCGCCTATACCTATGGCTACTATCTGGGTTAACGCTTTACCGGTATATCCTTTATGTTCACCACTGTGAATGCTGTGGGTAAAGGCTTGGATCTTTTCCTGTGTTGCCAGGACTTCTGGCATGACATCCTCGCCGTCGACGTAAACGGGTTGTCCAGAGAAATTGCGCAGAGCCGTATGCAATACCGCGCGATTTTCAGTGTGATTGATAATCCCACCTGAAAACATAGCATCGCGTTTTTCAAGCACTTGTTGCTGCTTAGCGAGTGCTTGTAAGGCAGACATAACTTCCGAGTTAATCAGGTTTTTGGAATAGTCCAGTGTAATACCGCAGGCATCAACTGTGTACTGCTCAGCTCTGGTATTATCTGCATCGAACCAGTCACGCATGTGCTGACCGTCTAGCCCCTCAGCCAGACGTTGCAGTGAATTCCAGGTGGTGCTTTGTGTTAATGCAGACATTGTCTCAGTTCCTTATTGATGACTAAAGCAGGCTTGCCAGTTTGGCTTCTAGTTTGTCCTGATCTATGGCGAAATTGCGAATACCTTCTGCCAGTTTTTCAGTTGCCATTGGATCCTGATTATGTTCCCAGCGGAATTCAGATTCTGTCAGCATGTGACCCGGTGTTTTAGTCGCACCTGTATCCTGTAGTTTGACTTCCACAGCCTCTGGAGTCTGAGACAATTCTTCAAGTAATTGAGGACTAATTGTAAGACGATCGCAACCAGCTAGTTCAAGAATTTCCCCTGTGTTTCTGAAGCTTGCTCCCATCACTACTGTGTTGTAGCCGTGCTCTTTATAATATTGGTAAATACGGGTTACAGATAACACACCCGGGTCCTCAACCGCATCATAGGTTTTGCCTGTGCTGGCTTTGTACCAGTCCATGATTCGACCAACAAATGGAGAGATCAGAAATGCGCCAGCTTCTGCACAAGCTCGGGCTTGAGCAAAACTGAAAAGTAATGTCAGGTTGCAGTTAATCCCTACTTTTTCCAATTGCTCAGCGGCACGGATCCCTTCCCAGGTAGAGGCTAGCTTGATCAACACACGTTCTTTTGCAACGCCTGCTTGTTCATATAAGCCAATTAGTTTTTTAGCCTTTTCAATACTGCCTTCAGTATCAAAAGAAAGTCTGGCATCTACTTCAGTGGAAATTCTTCCGGGAATAATATCGACTATTTCTTTACCTATATTGACGGCTAACTTGTCGCCAGCATCAATAATTTGTTGCGCTTTGTCGTTTGATTGGGTTTTAGCCCAAGCTATGGCTTCTTCAATCAATGGTTGATATTGAGCAATTTCAGACGCTTTAAGTAATAACGACGGGTTGGTCGTAGCATCGACAGGCTTGTATTTTTTAATCGCTTCAATGTCCCCTGTATCGGCAACAACGGTAGTTACTTCTCTCAAGGATGTTAATTGATTTGTCATGTTTTACCTCAAATGGGATCGTACTGTCATAAAATATCTAATGTCGCCAATAGAGCGGCAGTTTTTAAACTGAGAGCATTGATCATTAGCTTGTCTGGATGAACTTATGCTTTTATCTCACGTGATTGGTATTCGTGGAGCTATAGGGTATAACTGTTGTACTCATGACGCTAGAAAAAACCGGTCTATGACAGCAAAAATAACTCTATTGCAAGATGACATAACTCAATTGCAGGTCGATGCTATTGTCAATGCAGCAAACACGAGTTTGTTGGGAGGGGGGGGAGTAGATGGCGCAATTCATCGAGCAGCCGGGCCTGAATTGCTGGATATCTGTCGAAATCTGCATGGCTGCGAAACGGGTCAAGCCAAGATCACTCCGGGTTTTAAACTCCCTGCCAAGTATGTAATCCACACTGTGGGACCTGTCTGGCAGGGGGGAAATGCATCCGAAGCGAACCTGCTAGCAGACTGCTACCGAAACAGCATTAAACTTGCCACAGAACATGAGGTCAGAAGTATCGCATTTCCGGCCATCAGTTGTGGTGCATACGCTTTTCCAATTGAACAAGCTTGCCAGATCGCTGTGTCTGTCATTACAGAAATGGTAAGTCAGCATGACAGCTTACGCAAAGTGATCCTTTGCGCCTTCGATGACATAGTTTATAAGCAATTACTCAAGTCGTTAGGGAACAGTCAATATCATTAAAGCAGATTTCATCCATCGCTTATCATTGGTATAATGTGCGGCGTTTTTTGAAGTAACCCCGGCAAATCGCTTTTCTTTTTGCATCACTGTTTAAAACTATAAGGTACTCAATGTTATTAGTTGTCTCTCCAGCAAAAAACCTGGACTACGAAACACCTTCAATTACTGCCGCGTTTACGCAACCGGAATTTCTTGATAAATCGAAGATATTAATAAACCGCTGCAGACGTTTGTCGCCAGCCAAGATTAGTAGCCTGATGAAGATAAGTGACAAATTGGCTGGGTTGAACGCGGATCGTTATGCAAGTTGGTCTACGCCATTTGACAACGCTAACGCTAAGCAAGCTGTGCTGGCCTTTAATGGCGATGTTTACGCCGGTTTGCAGGCAAACAGTTTCAGCGAGAGTGATCTGGATTATGCTCAACAACATTTGCGCATTTTGTCAGGCTTATATGGATTGCTTAAGCCATTGGATTTAATGCAGCCTTATCGTTTGGAAATGGGTACAAAACTCAACGTCCGACGTTCAAAAAATCTGTATGAATTCTGGGGCAACACCATTACCGACAAAATTAATCAGGACCTCAGTAGCCAAGGAGACAATATACTGATCAACCTGGCATCAAACGAATACTTCAAATCGGTTAAAACCAAGTTAGTAGATGGCGTTGTTGTGACACCAGTATTCAAAGACAAGAAAAGTGGCGAATACAAAATTATCAGCTTTTTCGCAAAGAAAGCGAGAGGATTAATGGCCCGTTACATAATTCAAAATCGCATTACTGACGTTGCAGAACTTTCCGGCTTCGATCTTGAGGGATACCAATTCAATCCAGAGCTGAGCAAAACCAACCAACCCGTCTTTACCCGTGAAGAACAAGTCGCATAATAGTGACAGAAATTCGGATTGGTAGAAAAAAGCATACTGATCCGTCCAATTTCCAATTGTTTTATCACACTGATGGGTTAGCATACTTACCTAATTGTTTATCGGGTATCTTCATTTGATAGGTTTTCCAAAGTTCAATTTCTTCGCCCTTCTTTCATTGTCAGTTTTTTCCTGTGCCAGCGTTGCACAAACTGATGTGCCTTTACCGCAAGAAAGCTTCAAGCAATGCGTCGCAAGACTGCAGGACCGTGCGGCTGACGAAGGCGTGTCTGAGTCCATCAATCAGAATGTACTTGGCAAAGCACGATTTCTGGAAAAAGTGATTGGGTATGACCGCAATCAGCCGGAGTTTGTACAGACATTTCCAGGTTATTTGTCAAAACGGGTAAACGATTGGCGTATAAACAAGGGGCGGGAAATGCTTAACAAGCATTCAGAGCTGCTTTCGTCCCTGACCGCCAAATATGGCATTCCTGCCCATTATTTGGTGTCTTTTTGGGGATTGGAAACCAATTTCGGCAGTTATAAGGGAAAGATGCCAATTATTGACTCCTTGGTTACTTTGGCCTGCGATCAGCGCAGAAGTGAGTTTTTCAGTAAAGAACTAATGTTGGCACTTTTGCTGATGGAAAGAGAAAATATCAGTCGTGAGTCCATGGTGGGCTCCTGGGCTGGCGCCATGGGGCATACGCAGTTTATGCCATCAGCGTATACCGCTTACGCAGTGGACGGCGATGGTGATGGCAAAGTAGATTTATGGAATAGTGAGCAGGACGCTCTCACTTCAGCGGCCAATTTCCTGCAGCACTTGGGTTGGAAGACTGGCTTTAAGTGGGGCAGAGAAGTAGCGTTACCAGAAGGCTTTGATTTCCTGCTTGGGGGACGCGAAAATAAGCTGACTTTGACTGACTGGGCCGCCAAAGGCGTGACAAAAGCGAACGGTCAACCTCTTGGCAAAAGCGACATAGAAGCCTCCTTGCTGGTACCTGCAGGTCATGAAGGTCCTGCCTTTATCGTTTACAGTAATTTCAATGTGATTCTTGGATGGAACAATTCTGAGTATTACGCCATTGCAGTTGGCTACCTTGCTGACCTAATCAATGGAAAAACCAGGTTAGTCCGTCCATTACCCGAGCTAGGTGACTATGAGATTTCCCAGCTCAGAACACTCCAGGAATCTCTTAACTCACTGGGTTTTGATGTTGGAGAAGCGGATGGGATTTTAGGTCCAGCCACGCGCAAAGGTGTAAGTCAGTTTCAGTCCAGCGTCAACATCGTTGCTGATGGCTTCCCAGATCAGGAAGTGTTTACAGCAGTTGCCAAGGCTCTGACGTCCAAGCAAACTTTGTGATTAGCTAAAGCCACAAACACCAGTCATTTAAGTCCCCCGGAGATGCTTATGGGGGATTGCTTATAGGTCTTTTAATGGCAGCCCGCCTTGTGACAAGTTAGTCCCTGATTACTTATCACTTCTTTGTTTATAGATTTTAAACGTATTAAACCTCATACCTAAGTATCACCTTGCAGATTTTTTAATCATCCGATTTGGTCTTTAATAGATTCCATCAACACGACTTAACG
>CANLWS010000009.1 GCA_947494925.1 uncultured Alteromonadaceae bacterium | reverse complement strand
GCCAGAGCCAGAGCCAGAGCCAGAGCCAGAGCCAGAGCCAGAGCCAGAGCCAGAGCCAGAGCCAGAGCCAGAGCCAGCCAGTTTCTTTAATCGTCTTAAGAAAGGCTTAAGTCGCACTAAACAGAACATTGGTTCAGGGTTTGTCAGTCTTTTCAAAGGAAAGACGATTGACGATGAACTGTTCGAAGAACTGGAGACACAGCTCTTGGTTGCTGATCTCGGCATGGACACAACCACTAAAATCATTGAGTATCTGACTGAAACAGCGGATAGATCACAGCTCAAAGATGGGGAAGCTCTTTATGATTTGTTAAAGGCCCAAATGTCAGAAATGCTTGAAAATGTGAATGCACCGCTCAACACTGATTCCGCTTCAGGTCCATTCGTGATCCTGATGGTGGGTGTCAATGGCGTAGGGAAAACTACGACTATTGGCAAAATGGCCAAACAGTTTCAAATGCAGGGCAAAAAAGTCATGTTGGCCGCTGGTGACACGTTCAGAGCTGCTGCGGTTGAACAGCTTCAGGTTTGGGGTGAACGCAACAATATTCCTGTGGTCGCACAGCAAACTGGTTCGGATAGTGCCTCAGTTATTTTTGATGCTTTTCAGTCAGCCAAGGCAAAAAACATTGATATTCTGATTGCGGACACCGCTGGTAGACTGCAAAACAAAGATCACTTGATGGAAGAGCTCAAGAAAGTTGTGCGGGTGATGAAAAAGATTAATCCAGAAGCACCGCACGAAATCATGCTGACACTGGATGCGGGAACCGGACAAAACGCTGTTAGTCAGGCAAAGCTTTTCAATGAAGCGGTTGGATTGACAGGATTGACCCTAACTAAATTGGATGGCACCGCTAAGGGTGGAGTTATTTTTTCGATAGCCGATCAATTTTCTATTCCAATCCGATATATTGGCGTTGGTGAAGCAATAGATGATCTGCGGCCATTCAATGGTCAGGAGTTTGTGGATGCATTATTCAGCGATAATCATTAAGGTCTGCTAATGATTAAATTTGATCAGGTCAGTAAAACTTACGCAGGTGGACAGCAAGCTTTACGAAAAGTCAGCTTTCATATCGAGCCGGGCGAAATGGCTTTCTTAACCGGCCATTCTGGGGCGGGGAAGAGTACTTTACTGAAATTGATCAGCATCATGGAAAGGCCGACCGTTGGCCAAGTACTAATAAACGGCCATGACCTCAATGCCATTCACCGCCGGCAAATCGCCTACATCAGGCGCGACATTGGAATGATATTCCAGAGTCACCAATTACTCATGGATAAGAGTGTGTTCGACAATGTTGCGCTGCCGCTTGTAATTGAAGGGTATTCTCGCAAGGCCACAACCAAACGAGTACATGCAGCACTTGAAATGGTTGGTCTTCGAGATAAAGCAAAAAATTTACCTATTATGCTGTCTGGAGGAGAGCAGCAGCGGGTGGGGATCGCCAGAGCAGTGGTTAACAAGCCCCCACTTTTGCTGGCAGACGAACCAACCGGAAATCTTGATCCGAAGCTTTCGATGGAAATTATCCGCCTGTTTGAAGATTTTAACCAGGCAGGTGTTTCTGTTTTCATTGCTACCCATGATCTCGGTTTAATCGCTCGGATGAAATATCGGACCCTGACACTTAAACACGGTCAGATGATCACAGATGGCTTAACGGAAGAATGGCAGGAAGAAGATGAGTATTCTGTTTAAAGGGCGCATTCAAGGCGCGACTGACAGTAAAATTTCCTGGCCTCAGAAAGTGGTCATGTTTTTTGTGGGCCATGCCAGACAAGCCTTAAACAGCCTGGGTGAGTTATGGCGATCTCCCGCAGCTACCTTGATGACAGTTGGCGTATTAGGCTTGAGTATTACACTTCCCAGCACACTTTATATTCTGGTAAAAAATACAGAAAAAGTCAGTGCAGGTTGGGAACAGGCATCAGAGATCTCCCTGTTTTTGCGCCAGGGCGTTAAGGAGCAGAATGTGGAGCAGCTTATTAAAAGGTTGACTCTGTGGCCTGAAATCGATCAGGTTACTCACATTCCTGCAGACGATGCCTTGTCAGAATTCAAACAACTTTCAGGATTTGGTGAAGCGCTGGAGTATCTGGATGATAATCCACTTCCGGACGTAGTGCTGATCTCTCCCACGTCCAAACATGCTAGCCCCACATCGGCGGCTATTTTGTTGGATAAGCTGCGTAAAGAAAGGGAAGTTGAGTTAGGTAAGCTGGATATTGAATGGTTAGAACGACTCCATGGGTTTCTGGACATAGCCAAGGAGTTAGTGTCCATTGTCGCTGTGTTATTGTTTTTGGCTGTGGTGCTTATTATCGGTAATACCATACGGCTTAATATTTTAAATAAACGAGATGAAATCCTGGTGATGAAGTTAGTTGGTGCCACCGATGCTTTTATTCATCGTCCTTTTTTATATACCGGATTTTGGTATGGATTGATGGGTGGACTGCTTGCCTGGTTCGCTGTTTTAATCTTGTTGTGGTGGATGGACAGTAGTATTTCTCATGTTACCGCTCTTTATCAGAAAGAATTTAGCCTGACCGGCCTGGACTTTTATTCCTTATTGTTGATGTTGGTTATCTCTATCGCACTGGGATTGGCTGGTTCTGCCATATCCGTAAACAGGCATGTTAAAGAGATTGAACCCAGATGATATTGTTTTGAATGTTGCTGATTTAATTTAAACGCGGCTTTGGAAAATGGGGAGAAATGGATTGACGCACACCATTACCCCATAAAATCGATTCATTGAACAAAGCGTGTAAGCGTTTTTGATCCAACTCTAGCAGATCTGCTATTTTCTTCACTTTAAGCCAGGTGGCACTTTCAAATGCTCTAACCAGCATGAGGTAAAGCGCAAAATCATTTTGACCACCGCATAACGCAAATTTGACTTCATCAACGATTGGCATCTGCATGACAATTTCCTTCATGCTCTGATCCATCAGTGCGTCCAGCAAAGAAAACAAGCCGACCATAAACCCGGTAGGTGGGTTGTCACCCATTTTTTTCTCATGCGCGACCAAATCGCAAAACTTTGCTCGAACCAACGACAAGTGCAGCAGTTCCAAGGGTTTATCATCTGACAGGTTGGCTAACGCAAGCAGTGCAATAAATTTTTTGATTTCTACTTCGCCCATGTATGTCAGAGCATGGCGTAGAGAAGTAATTTTATAGCGTTTATTGACCAAAGGGTTGTTAATGAATCGCAACAGCATGTATGACAGTGCTGCATCTCGTTCGATGATCTGGTTAATTTTGTCCACATTAAAGGTGACGCTGGATGTCTCGGCAATCAGCTCAACCAAGGACAACTTTGACGCTGGAATAGCACGATGGGCCAGGTTTTCGGGTTTGGAGAAGAAGTAACCTTGAAAATAATCAAACCCCATATCTCTGCAGGCAAGAAAATCTTGTTGGCTTTCTACCTGTTCTGCCACTAACTTAACGTTAGCGTTTTTAAGACCGGGGATCTTTTGTGCAATCTGATTCTTTCCATGTTTTGCTATGTCTACTTTGACAATATCCACAAAAGGTAAAAAGTCGTTAAACCCCCGCTCTAGCCTCGGGTCGTCAATCGCAATCTGAAAGCCCATATTACGAATGTTTTTGCAGGCATTTATCAGGTCTTCGTGTGGCGCTTCATTTTCTTCTAATTCAACCACCACAGTTTGTGGATCCAAAGAAGAAGGAAGTCCTTTGGCTAGCGTTTCATGTTCGAAGTTGATGAACGAAGGTTTTTGACAGGAAATATCGTCCAGACCGAGTTTGACCGCTTCGTCTTGCGGCACGGATTTTTGTTGTGCTTCGAATTTGGCTGCGGGAAAACAATTGTTTTTACCGTCCCTGAACAATAGTTCATAAGCAAACACTTCTTTTTCCCCATTCAAAATGGGTTGTCTGGCGACAAAAGCAAACATCTAAAATCCTCTGTGTAAACCCTGTATTATTTTTATCATTAGCTACAAACAGCTTCTAGAAGAGACTTTGTAAGGTAACAGTTAGCTCACCGTTTTAACGTATACCAGCAGAACGGTCAAGATCTAGGCTCAATTGCGTTGTATTAAGCTGATTTCTTAGATTCCACAGATTGTGTCATTGAGCTTGCCCACTTCAAAGACTCATTGTAAAAGCTATGCAGTATTCGTTGATCAGTATTAATTTTCTGACTAAGTTGTTTTACTCTGCTCCAGTTCGCATTTTCAAATGCGCGTGCAATAGCAAGATAGTCTTTCAACGCGTTTTCCATTCCGCATAAAGCTGACTTCAGGTCGTCACTCAAAGGCAGCTTCTCCATCAAGTTATTCATAGATTGATCAAGCAGTGCATCTAATAATGAAAACAAGCCAACTAAGAATCCTGTGGGTGGATTTTCGCTTTCTTTCCTAGCACGGGCGATCAACTCACATAATTTCGCTCTGACCAGAGACATATGTACCAGCTCTAAAGGTTTACCGTCAGAAATGTTGGCAAGTGCAAGTAATGCGATAAACTTCTTCACTTCCACTTCACCCATGTAGGTGAGCGCATGCCGCAGAGAGTTAATTCGGTTACGCTTATTGACCGCTGGGTTGTTGATAAACCGTAACAACAAATAGGACAAAGATACATCTCGTTCAATGATTGCGTTAATTTTATCAAAGTCGAAATTGATTGTTGAACTGGCTTGCATTAGTTCGAGAAGGCTCATTTTCGAACTTGGAATGTTTTTTTGCCTGATCACTTCAGGTCTTGCAAAGTAATAACCTTGGTAATAATCGAAGCCCATACTTTTGTACAGTTCGAATTCTTCATGGGTTTCAATTTTTTCCGCCACCAGTTTTACACCGGCATCTTTGAATTTACCTATATGCTCTCTGACTATTTCCGGTGAGGTCTGGGTAATATCAATTTTGATAATGTGTACGTAAGGCAGAAAGACATCCCATTTTGGATCAAAGTCGTGATCATCCAGGGCTATTTTGTAGCCCAAATCACGGATGTGCTTACAGGCTTCAATGAGCTTACGACTGATTGGCACGGTTTCTACTACTTCAATTACCACATTGAGTGGATCAAGTGAGGTGGGGAAGCGGTAAAGCAGAGTATCTTCATGGAAATTTATAAAGGCGAGCTTGCCATCAGTAATTTCTTCAACGCCCAAGGTCAAATGACTGCCTGTGATTAGCTTTGACGTCGCCTCATCAGGAGCGATATCAGGAAAGCAATTACTTTCACCATCTCTAAACAATAGTTCATAGGCGAAGACGTTTTTTTCTTGATCTGTAATACTTTGGCGAGCTACGTATGCAAACATTCGCTAATTCTGCTCCCAGTTCCTTTTGTACAATTCGTATCTATATCAAAATTAATACAGAATTTGTTACACATTGTAACGGTGATTCAGTATTAAAGGCACTAAATACTGTTATATATCAACATTTATTAATTTTAAATGTAATTTGATCAATCTAAATTGAATTTTTTAACGTAATTAACGGTCTATTAGTGAGTTAAAAAAATAGCGGTGCGTTTTTCCTTTTGGTAGACTAGCGGGCCGATTGAGTCATTGAGGTGAATATGAGTAATAATATGCATGCTTTAGCATTACGCGTTCCCCAGAGCGGAAGCATAGAAACTTACATACAAGCAGTAAGTGGTATTAGTATGCTAAGCGCTGAGGAAGAGCGGTCTCTTGCTGAGCGATTGCAACAGGAAGGGGATCTTGAATCAGCAAGAAAGTTGATCATGTCGCACCTTCGTTTTGTTGTGCATATTGCCAAGTCCTATTCAGGTTATGGATTACCCCAGGCAGATCTGATTCAGGAAGGTAATATTGGCCTGATGAAAGCAGTCAAGCGTTTCGATCCGACTGTTGGTGTGCGTTTGGTTTCCTTTGCGGTGCATTGGATCAAAGCTGAAATTCATGAATTCGTGTTGCGCAACTGGCGTATCGTGAAAGTAGCAACCACCAAGGCACAGCGTAAATTGTTCTTTAATCTGCGTAAAAACAAAAAACGCTTAGGTTGGTTCAGTCACGAAGAAGTTCAGAAAGTTGCAGAAGAACTTGGCGTCAGCACAAAAGAAGTACTGCAAATGGAAGCTCGTATGAGCAGTCAGGACCAGGCTTTTGATCTGTCAGCAGATGATGATGAAAGTGGAAGTTTTGCACCTGTACAATATCTGGAAGATAAAACTGCAGATGTCGAAAGTGAAGTCATCAATACTGACTATGACAAAAATGCTTCTAACAAGCTTTATTCAGCTATAAAGACGTTAGATGAACGCAGCCAGCATATCATTCAGACTCGTTGGTTAGCTGATGAGAAAACCACTTTGCAGGATTTAGCTGATAAGTATCAGGTTTCGGCTGAACGTGTCAGGCAGATTGAAAAGAATGCAATGAAAAAACTACAGGCTGCTATGGTCTAGTTTAAAAAATAAATTAAGAAAAGCGCGTCATTCGCGCTTTTTTTGTGTCTGGAGTCAACCAGCCAAGCAGTATTGGGATAACCCTAACTAGTTTTTTTAGGCAGAACCCAAAAAACACCGCGAAATTCTGCCACGGGATTGTCACCATCCAGAATATCCACCTGTAATTTTATTTGGTTTTTCTTTTTCTTTCGCAGGTTATCGAAGTTGCCGTTGAATGTTTCGATATTACAAATTGCTTTGGGTTGCATAGTGATCGGTTTGTGGTAGTGAATGTCGCCATCGCCTAAAACAATCTCGCCTTCCAAGCCTTTTTCTTTGAGTTGAAGAAAAATCATTCCCCAACCAGTGAGTGTAGCAAGAGAGAAGATGCTTCCGGCGAACATAGTGCCATGTAAATTAATGTTCTTGTTTAATGACGCATGAGTTTCCAGTGTCATGCCACTATACTGCTCTAGTTTTATTCCCATCTGTTCAGTGATGGGAATATCCTCGTACCAAGTGTCCTGCAGCTCTTTGCACCAATCCGGATGGAGCAGGATATTGCTTGGATTAGTAAGCTTCTTAACCATCTGGTGGCGTTTAAGCTTACCCAACTCAGTGGATGCTTCTTTTTCAATTTCAAACCCGCATGCACTAAAAAATGGCATCGACAGCTCTCTGCTGTTGGTTACCATTCGTTCCGCCCCCTGCTGCCTGGCCACTGCTTCCAATGCAGAAAGCACCAACCTGCCTAGTCCCTTTCCCTGAACGTCAGGTGCAACTGCCATGTGCCGCAGTTGAGCTTCTTCAGAGGTGTTCAGATGCACGCGGCCGATGGCGACTACGTCACCCTTAGTATTTAACACCATACGATGTTCGCTGACCTGTTCGTATTCGTCTTTTTCAGACCCTTCAGGGTAATTCCAGGGCTTGCGTAGCATCTCCCATCGGAATTGAAAGTACTTATCAAAGTCTTCTGCAGTAATGGGCTTGTCAACTTTGTACATATGGCTCAGGCGTTCCTAAATCGAGTGAATTTAAACGTCAACTTTATTTGGACTGGGTATATTCGAGCTAACCATTAAAGCGCAATCCGAACATGGCAGCAACCTAAGGCTGCTTTTTTCGTGATCTCATCAGTCAGGGAGCTGTAGAGAATTTGCGTATTTCTAATACTTTAAACCCGGAATTGAAATGTAACAGGACCATCATTAACAAGGCTGACCTGCATGTCAGCGCCAAAACGTCCTGTCTGGCAATCAGTGTTTTGTGAGCGGCAGTAATCGACAAAGTAACGATATAAAAATTCGCCTTTTTCGGGTGATGCTCCGGCAGAAAAACCGGGCCTGTTCCCTTTTTGAGTATCTGCCACCAGAGTAAATTGGGACACTACTAATAGTTGGCCCTGAACCTGGTTCAGATTGAGATTCATCTTTCCCGCATCGTCTGCAAAAATACGATAGCGCAGCACTTTGTCGGCAAGCTTCTGAGCCTTCGCCTCATCATCTTCACGCTCAATGCCTAATAGCAACAAAATCCCTTTGCTGATTTGACCGACTGTTTCATTATTAACCTCTACTTTGGCACCAGACACACGTTGAATCAGTCCAATCAAAACTTTTCTTCCTCAAAGAACTTAATCATAGCGTCCGTTGCCTGTCGCACAGAATCTGCTATCAGAGGTTCTGAATTACTATGGCCGGATTCAGGGACAATAAGCAATTGGCTGTTTCTCCATGCGTGACTTAACTCATATGCGCCACTAAGTTTACACACTATGTCATACCGCCCATGAATCAGGGTTCCTGGAATAGCACTGATGGTTTTGACATTATCCAGAATAAAGTTGTCTGGTATAAAGCAATTGTGCTTTAAATAGTGACATTCCAACATTGCAAGACTTGTTGCCCTGTGCAGGTTTTGACAAAGGTCTTGCTCATTGACGGAATTATTGAGCTGAGAAATTTTCTGTTCCCAGATGCACCAACCTTTTGCTGCAGCCATTCTGGAGATCTCATCTCCGTCAACAAATATCCGATAATATGCATCAACCAGCGTCTCTGATTCTGCTCTGTTTTGAACATGCTCGATAAAGTGTTTGTAAACATCTGGAAAAAGCTGTGCTGCTCCCCCTTGAGGGTCTAAAAACCAATGGAAGTCTTGTTGTCTGGCCATGAAGGTGCCACGTAGTACAATTGCTTTGATACTTTTGGGATCTTCGATAGCTGCTAACAATGCCAGGGTTGCTCCCCAGGAACCGCCGCACAGCACCCACTTTCTGATCCCAAAATGACCGCGAATCTTCTGAATATCCTCAAGTAAATCCTGAGTGGTGTTATTTTCTAACGCTGCGAAAGGAGTAGATTTTCCGCACCCACGTTGATCAAAGCCGATTACCCGGTATTTTTCAGGGTTGAACAGGCTGCGATAGCTGGCGCATAGTCCAGCGCCCGGGCCGCCGTGCAGGTACAAAACCGGAATACCATCTGGATTTCCAGTTTGTTCAATATATAGTTGGTGCCCATCACCTACGTCCAGGAACTCGTGGGAATAGGGTTGTATTGGCGGGTAGACGTGACTCATACTTTATTGAAATTCGTTTGTTTATTATGCCACTTTGCTTTAATTTAGCATGTAAATTTAGTTCTCGTATAACAAAAATGGAGATGATTATGTCTGGACAAGGTTCAGGTGGAAATGTACTGGCGGCAATTTGCAGCTTTTTTATCCCGGGCTTAGGCCAGTTGGTTCAAGGCAGGATAATGAAAGCACTAATGTTTTTTATCGTGACAGCAGTGTGTTATGCCCTAACGGCAACAGTAATCCTCTTTTTCATGTGGATAGTGGCAGCGATATTTCATCTTTGGGCGATTATTGATGCGGCAACCTATAAAGGTGGTGATTAATGAAACAGCTAATAATTGCTTTTTCTGCCCTCTTTCTATTTGCTTGTCAAAATGTGGTAGACAAAGCGGTGTTGGCGGCCTGGGAGAAGGTCGGGGTCGAAAAACGTGACGTTCTGGTAGACAGAGTGGAAGACGCCAAAGAATCACAAGAAGAGGCGCAGGAACAATTCAGTTCAGCCCTTGAACAGTTCAGTACCCTGATAAACTTTGATGGTGGTGAGTTACAGGACGTTTACGAAAACCTGAAGGACCAATACGAAGCTAGCGAATCTTCTGCCAAAAGAGTCACAGGTCGGATAGATAAAGTGGAAAGTGTTGCTGATGCTTTATTCGACGAATGGCAGGAAGAACTGGGTAATTATTCCAAGGAAAATTTACGCCGCGAAAGTGAAAGACAGTTAAAAGAGACACAGCGAAAATACAATTCCTTGCTAAAAGCCATGCGCAAGGCCGAAGCTAAAATGCCACCTATCCTGGCCGCATTACAAGACAATGTTCTGTATTTAAAACATAATCTCAATGCTTCTGCGGTTGGTGCTTTGCAGGGAGAGTTTGGTGATATCAAGAAAGAAATTGATTTGCTGATCAAGGAAATGAACTCAGCGATCAATGAATCCAACCAATTTATTGAAAGTATTCAAGGCTAAGTCACGGCACTAAGCTTCTTTATCTAAAGGTGGCTCAAGGATTTCTGGTTCTTGGGCCGACTGCTTTCTGCTAAATACTTCAAGTTCATGGGTAAACTCAGCACCCAACAATACAATTATCCAGGATAAATATATCCATACAAATAGAATTGGGATCACTGCCAGAGCACCGTAAATCAGTTCGTAAGAAGGGAAACTGGCGATATAAAAAGCAAATCCTTTCTTGGAAAAATCAAACAAAATAGCAGCAAAGAATGCGCCGCTTATGGCGTGTTTGGCTTTGATTTGTTTATTGGGCACCACCATGTAAATGATAAAAAAACCACCTACCGATAGTAAAAAAGTCCCGATGGTGAGCAAAAAGGTCGTTACACCGGGGGTGTACTCTTCTGCAAAATTAGCCAGGCCAACCAGATAGGAACTAACTAATACGCTGGAGCCCATTAGTATTGGACCCAGTGTCAGTATCATCCAATAAATAGCAAAAGTAAAAATCGCAGGCCGTTCGCTTTTGGTCTGCCAGATAAAATTCAATGTCTTATCAATATTGGATATCAGTAACAGCGCAACTACCACCAAGGAGAGTATACCGATAGCACTCATACGAGACGCTTTACCCGCAAATTGGGCAACGTACTCTTGTACTACATCTCCCGCATGGGGGACAAAATTGGTAAAAATGAATGATTCCAGTTCTCCGCGCACTTCAGCAAATGCAGGAAAGGCAGACAGTATAGTGAAAAATACCATGATAAATGGCACCAGTGACAGCAGGGAAACATAGGCTAGATGACCGGCAGAGACGGTGATCTTATCTTCTTTACAACGGGTGAAGAAATCCTTCAGAAATGGGATTCCAGATTTCAGAATTGTCTTACTGTTTTGTTTAATGTAACTGATTTTGCTCATGTTTTTGCGATTTTACGTACTGTGAACTATGGCAGTGTAACCGAAATAGGTGCTGAATAGTATTGGTGCCTGTTGCAGGTGAGCAGGAATTGCAACATCTCGTAGGGTGCTGAAAGCCCGATAATGTCAGCGCGATGAGCGGTTTAAAAAAATTAAACCGCATGCTTTGTTAGCCGCGAACACCCAACATGTGGCAGATGGCGAAGCTGAGCTCGCTTCTGTTCAATGTATAGAAGTGAAAATCCCGAATACCTTCTTTGGCCAGAACTTTCACCATATCCATTGCGATACTGGCGCCCATCAAGTTGCGGGTCGTCTGATCTTCCTTTTCGATCCCATCATACATTTTGTGCAACCACCCCGGAACATGGACGTTCGTGAATCCGGCAAATCTCAGTAAGGTCTGATAATTGGTGACAGGTAATATACCAGGAATGATATCCAGATCGATTCCAGCGGCTGCGGCGCGGTCGCGGAAACGCAGGAAGACTTCGGCATCGAAGAAAAACTGACTGATTGCTTCTGTTGCCCCCGCCTCTGCTTTGCGCTTCAAGTTGAGTAAATCAAATTGGGCATTTGGTGCTTCAGGGTGTTTTTCCGGGTAAGCGGCAACGGCTATATCAAAATCAGCCACTTCTTTGAGGAGCTTTACTAAATCAGAAGCATAAGACTGGGGTTGTTCGACCCCTTCAGGTTGGTCACCTCGTAGAGCCACGATTTTACGTATTCCGCTGGCCCAGTAGTCTTGTGCAATCTGAATGAGCTCTTCACGCGTAGCATCTACACAGGTAAGGTGAGGAACCGCCTGGATACCCGTTTCGTTCTGAATACGTTTAACAACATCATGGGTTCTGTCTCTTTCACCGCTGTTAGCACCGTAAGTAACCGACATGTAGGCAGGTTTTAGTGGAGCCAATCGTTCGACAGATTTCCACAATGTATTTTCCATTTCCGCGGTTTTGGGTGGGAAAAATTCAAACGAAACATTAATACCGTTAAGTTCAGCCAATGACTGATTCAGGGCATCAATCCCCTGCGCGTAAGACACCATTTATTACTCTACCTTCATTTTGGCCGTTTAGACGTCTAAACTAAACTGTGTGGCTAAAGCCGTCAAGATGTTTAGCCATCTATAATTGACCTTTTGGCTGTAACAGTTAGAATTTCCACTTATAAGAAATATAAAAAGAGAGCGATGCAATGGCAGAATGGAATGGGAAATACATACATCCCTACGCAGAACATGGAAAGAAAAGTGAGCAGGTAAAAAAAGTTACGGTCTCTATCCCACTCAAAGTTCTCAAGGTCCTTACTGATGAAAGAACCCGCAGGCAGGTAAATAATCTCAGACATGCAACCAATTCTGAGTTGCTGTGTGAAGCCTTTCTACACGCGTTTACGGGACAACCTTTGCCAGACGATGAAGACTTAACCAAGGACAACCCAAACAGGATCCCTAAAGAAGCCAGAAAATTAATGGCGGACATGGGGCTCGCTGAAGACGAAGAATAAACTTTTCTCCGGCTAGTTGTACTGCTTTTGGTAACCTAGTCTTAATTTACAATCAGGGTAGCTGAATGGCTGACAATACTGTCAACTGCGCTAGGGAGTAGGGGCGTTACCAGGTACGGCAGGCAGGTTGGCAGTGCCTATTCCTATGAAACGCCCCAAAACTAGAAAAATGTTCGTTGCATCAGAGCTTGTACGATGTTTGGACCGAATTCGATCTAAAATTGTTTAGTGACTTCACACGCACACTAATGTGCATTAACGGCATCTAGTGTGTTGATTAAAGCTGGTGTAATGCTTCTCAAAAGAATATCGGCATCCAATGAAAAAAATTCAGTATCAGGCGAAAAATTAGCGAGAGATTTTCGCTTTGCTGACACTTTTTCATTGTGACTTAAAAGGATCGCAGCAGATTGAGCTGCTTATGCAAGAAAGCTAATGGGAGTTGCCCCGATCTGAGATGACCGGGGCAACTAACCTGAGGTTAACTATTAGCCCTTCATGTAGTTCTCTGGTAGGGAATCAAAATAGGCTACCCCTGAATCAATTGCAGCTTGAGCAACAGCGGTAGCGACGCGTTGTAAAAGTCTTGGGTCCATGGGCTTGGGGATGATGTAGTCCTTGCCAAATTCCAGTTTGCTTATCTGACTGGCTTCAAGAACTTCCGATGGAACACTTTCCTTCGCGATGCTTCGGATCGCATCCACAGCGGCGACTTTCATTTCATCATTAATTGTGGACGCTCGAACATCCAGTGCCCCTCTGAAAATAAACGGAAAACAAAGGACGTTATTGACCTGATTAGGGTAATCTGAACGCCCTGTGGCCATAATCAGATCGTCCCGAACTTTATGGGCTAATTCCGGCTTTATTTCAGGGTCCGGGTTTGAACAGGCAAAGACCACCGGGTTCTTCGCCATTAGTTTTAATGTATCTGGTGGCAACAAATCTGGGCCGGATACGCCCACAAACACGTCGGCACATTCCATTACATCTTCCAGCGTTCTTTTGTCAGTGTTATTGGCAAACAACATTTTGTGGGGAGTCAGATCGTCACGGCGGGTGTGAATAACCCCTTTGCGGTCCAGCATGTAGATGCGTTCACGTTGTGCTCCACATTTAATCAACAGTTCCATGCAGGCGACTGCCGCAGCGCCAGCACCCATGCAGACAATGGTGACCTCCTGTATTTCTTTTCCCTGGATTTCCAGGGCATTAAGCATACCGGCGGCAGTGACTATGGCAGTGCCGTGTTGATCATCATGAAATACCGGCACCTTACAGCGCTTAATCAATTCCTGTTCTATCTCAAAACACTCAGGTGCCTTAATGTCTTCCAGATTAATGCCTCCGAAAGTGTCCGCGATGTTTGCCACTGTATTAATGAATTCTTCAGTGGTGCGATGTTTCACTTCAATGTCGATGGAATCGAGTCCGGCAAATCGCTTAAACAGCAAGGCTTTGCCTTCCATTACTGGTTTTGAAGCCAGAGGCCCCAGGTTTCCAAGCCCCAGGATAGCCGTGCCGTTAGATATCACAGCAACCATATTGCCTTTTGCTGTGTATTCGTAAGCTGCATTTGGATCTGCAGCTATTTCGCGCACAGGCTCGGCAACGCCAGGACTGTAGGCTAATGCCAGGTCTGTCACACTTTCTGCAGGTTTGGTCAGTTCTACGCTGATTTTTCCGGGAACCGGTTTGGAATGATAATCAAGCGCTTGTTGTCGGAAATCAGACATCGTTGTCTCAGTCCTATTTGTAGGGTTTAACATCAATACCAATCCCTTTAATTATCTAATTAATCAAATGATTAAAGGGATTGGTATTAGTAAGGCCTCGCTTATTTTTATTAGTATTATTTGCTTTGTGCAACTTGGCGAGTTTAGCGACGGACTCTATCATACCCGCTGCGTCTGAACACATCAGATGACCCTAATAGTAGAGGTGCAATGGGGAATCGCGCTAATCATTCTGCTGAATATCTGCCATTGCGAGCAGCTATTCTGGTAAGACCAGTTATATGTAGCTGTTAAAGGCAATTATTTACAGGCACAAAAAAAGGCGCTGTTAGCGCCTTTTTGGAATCGAATGAACTCTTATTTCTTGCTAAGAGCGCCAAAACGTTTCTTGAATTTGTCAACACGACCGCCGGTATCAACGTTACGTTGTTTACCAGTGTAGAAAGGATGACAAGCAGAGCATACATCAAGGTTGATGTCTTTGCCCAAAGTAGAACGGATGGCTATTTTATTACCACAAGAGCAGCTTGCAGTAATTTCATTGTATTCTGGATGTATATCTTGTTTCATGGGATACCTCATTTTCAGGCCGTATCGCTATCCAACCCGAAGTTGAACACCATACGAAAATAATATTTCATAGCGAAAGCCCAATTGGCTTGCCGCAAAGAGGCGCGCATATTAATGTATCGCCTCCTGCCGATCAAGCATTTTTGGTGGTTTTATCGCCAATCAAGGTACGAAAGCAGGCATTTTCTTATTTTCTTCGGCAAAAGGTGCTTATTCACTACCCATGTCCATAGTCCAGGTTGCTCTACCCATTCCCATGCGCCAACTTTTTGATTACCTGTATGAAGGTGATGAACTGAGCCCGGGTGTGCGCGTAAAAGTACCTTTTGGAAGCCGAGTGTTGGTTGGTGTCGTCTTAGGTACTGTGTCCAATTCGACCATGCAAGCCGAAAAGTTGAAGGCGTTGCTTGAGGTTGTCGATAGCGCACCTGTGATAGATCATGTGCTGTTAAAATTGTGTCATTGGTTAAGCAGTTATTATCATCATCCTATTGGTGAAGTGATACACACTGCTTTGCCCGTCGCCCTCAGAAAAGGACTGTCCAGCCAGCCTAAACCTATTCCCTTTTTCCGTGCCAGTGATAATGACGATGAGAAGGTAGAAAAACTGTTGGGCACGGCCAAAAAGCAACGTCTGCTTATGGCTTTTCTCGCAGACAAAGAAGTGGAAGGTTCCACATTGAAGCAACACTTTAGCACCGCGATTATCAATGCTGTGCTTAAAAAAAGTCTGATCGAAAGCATCGATAAGACTGTCGAACCTGACTTGAATTGGCGGGATAACTTAACTCTTTCAGATAAGCCCAGAGCCAATATTGAGCAATCACTTGCCATCACCGCAATCAACCAGGCAGATACTGGATTCAAAACGTTTTTACTAGAAGGTGTAACGGGCAGTGGCAAAACTGAAGTTTATCTGCAAGGCATTGAAGCTGTACTTGAACAAGGCAAACAAGTTCTGATATTAGTGCCAGAAATCGGACTTACGCCTCAAACTGTCAGTCGTTTTAAGTCACGCTTTGGTGTCGAGGTTGGCGTACTGCACTCGAATTTAACAGATAACGAGCGATTGACCGTTTGGCAGCAAAGTCGTAGTGGTCAATTGCCCATCGTCATTGGTACACGTTCCGCGATTTTTACACCAATGAAATCGCCGGGCATGTTGATTGTGGATGAAGAGCACGATGGTTCCTACAAACAACAGGATGGCTTGCGTTACAACGCTCGTGATCTGGCCGTGTTGCGTGCAAAGGAGCATAATATCCCTCTGGTATTGGGCACGGCTACCCCCTCTTTTGAATCACTGAGTAATGCATTGAACGGCCGCTATCAACATCTGTTGTTGAGTGATAGAGCGGGCAACGCGGCACATGCTAAACAGAACATCCTCGACATCAAAAACCAACCACTGCAGTTTGGTCTGGCGCAAGGCATGATTGATCGCATTGAACAGCATCTCAGGCAAGGAAGCCAGGTAATGCTGTTTATCAATCGACGCGGATATGCTCCTGCCTTGCTATGTCATCAATGCGGATATGTTGAGGAATGCGATCGCTGCAACAGCCCTTACACCATACACAAGCAGCTCAATAAAATTCAATGCCATCACTGCGGCTCGGCAAGGTCAATTCCAAAACAATGCGTGCAATGTGGTAGCGATGAAGTTGTTCCCTATGGTCTTGGAACTGAGCAGTTGGAACAAGGGTTAGCCAACCTCTTTCCTGACTACTCTAGTGTAAGAATAGACAGTGATAGTGCCAGAGGGAAAACCCGATTGAGTGAGTTGTTGGATATGGTGAACAAAAATCAGCATCAACTATTGATCGGTACTCAGATCCTGTCCAAAGGCCATCACTTTCCCAATGTCACATTAGTCGTGATTTTGGATGCTGACGGTGCACTTTTCAGTGCAGACTTTCGTGCATCAGAACATCTGGCCCAATTGATAACGCAGTTAGCTGGCCGCGCCGGGCGAGCTGAAAAACCCGGAGAAATGTGGTTGCAGACTCATAGTCCCGGGCACCCGCTACTGCAGGATCTTGTGCACAATGGTTACGGTCATTTTGCCAGACATGCGTTGCTGGAAAGAAAACAGGCGAACCTACCGCCCTTTATGTTTTTTGCATTGTTTCGAGCTGAAGCAACAGGTGCCCGATTGCCCCACGAATTTCTGGCGGAAGTATCAGGTCTGTTTCGTGATCTGGCGCATGTCATAGTAGTGGGACCAATTCCAGCGCTAATGGAAAAACGGCAGGGAAGATTCAGGATGCAATTGTTAATTCAATCAGACAATCGTACGGTACTTCAGCGCGCACTAGCTGAACGTATGGCCCTGCTAGAACAATTGCCACTAGCAAGAAAAGTCAGGTGGTCAATTGACGTGGATCCGCAAGATTTTGTATAAGGTTGTGTGCTAACCTCTTCCTCTACTGCGCACTTGGTAGATCACAATATTTTGCTGATCTGTTGTTTATTAAAATTATAAAAATCGGTTTATGGCTCATAAAGATTATATATCCCGCGGACGTGCTCCAAAAACGCCGCCTCCTGCTCCCACACCTTCGCTTCCGTGGCTAAGGATCATCGTTACGCTGGCTCTGGTAGTCGGATTTGGATATTTGTTGTGGAGTATCAAAGATAAAGCTGAAACAGCAGCACCTATCCCTGAAAAAGTAGTGGAGGTTTCGCAGGAAGATGAAGAGCCTCTGCCCATTCTTGAAGAAGAAGAGTGGGAGTTTATAAAAGCCTTACCTCAGACTTCGGTTCAGGTTGAGGTAGCAGAACAGGAAAAATCGGATAAACGCTATTTAATGCAATGTGCCTCTTTCCGCCAACGGCATCAGGCAGAAGAAATGAAGGCAACCATCGCTTTCCAGGGTTTAGTGGCGCAAGTTCGCGAGAGTCAGGGAAGCAACGGCCTTTGGTATAAGGTCATATTAGGCCCTTATGATCTGAAGCGAGCTGCAGAAAAAGACCGGCATACACTGAGACGCAGTAAAATCACTACTTGCAAAATCTGGTATTGGAACTTGTAAGGACAGATGTTCATCCCTTGAAAAAAACGGATGTTTCCCCACATATAAACGATTAGTCGCGCAAATGCAGTTAAGGTTAGCCTGCTGCTTTTGCCAAATTGTTTAATTCCCAGGGATAGTCCATGACTACAATAGTTTCAGTTCGTCGCAATAATCAGGTTGTAATAGCCGGTGACGGCCAGGTCTCCTTAGGCAATACCGTAATGAAAGGTAATGCCAAAAAAGTTCGTCGTTTATATAACGACAAAGTGATCGCAGGTTTTGCTGGTGGTACTGCAGACGCCTTTACCCTTTTTGAGCGTTTTGAAAGTAAACTCGAAATGCATCAGGGGCATTTAACCAAGGCAGCCGTTGAACTGGCGAAAGATTGGCGCACCGACAGAATGTTGCGCAAGTTAGAGGCCTTGTTAGCAGTGGCAGATCATACCGCCTCTTTTATCATTACCGGTAACGGTGATGTTGTACAACCTGAGCAGGACCTCATCGCCATTGGTTCCGGCGGTCCCTACGCTCAAGCAGCCGCGACTGCATTACTTGCCAATACAGAATTGTCGGCCCAGGAAATTGCTGAAAAAAGCCTGACCATCGCTGGCGACATCTGCGTTTTCACTAATCACAGCCAAACTGTCGAAACGCTCGAATACTAGAATTTGAAGTGCATCCGGCTAGTGCCGGGTAGCCATTAAGAAAGGTTTATCCAATGTCAGAAATGACTCCAAGAGAAATTGTACATGAGCTTGACCGTCATATTATCGGTCAGCAAGATGCCAAACGTGCCGTATCAATCGCATTGCGAAACAGATGGCGACGCATGCAGTTGGACACTGAACTACGCCAAGAAGTGACGCCCAAAAATATCCTGATGATCGGACCGACAGGTGTTGGTAAGACCGAAATCGCCCGTCGTCTGGCCAAATTGGCCAACGCCCCATTTATCAAAGTCGAAGCGACCAAATTCACCGAAGTGGGTTATGTGGGCAAAGAGGTAGAACAAATCATTCGTGACCTGGCCGATATCGCGGTCAAAATGACCAAAGAGCAGGCTACGGAAAAAGTGAAATATCGCGCAGAAGAAGCCGCGGAAGAACGTATTCTTGATACTCTTATCCCACCACCCGAAAACGTATTTGGTGAAAAGGAAGAAGCTCAGGATAAAGGTACCAGACAGGTGTTCCGTAAAAAATTGCGGGAAGGTCAGCTTGATGACAAGGAAATCGAAATCGATGTTGCCTTGCCACAGGTTGGGGTGGAAATTATGGCCCCGCCAGGTATGGAAGAAATGACGAATCAACTTCAGGGAATGTTCCAGAACTTGTCTGGCTCCCAGAAGAAAAAGAAGAAATTGAAGGTCAAAGAGGCCCTTAAACTTCTTGTTGAAGAAGAAGCCGCTAAATTGGTCAATCAAGAAGAATTGAAAGAAGACGCGCTTTTTAATGTTGAGCAAAATGGCATCGTGTTTCTTGATGAAATTGACAAAATTTGCAAACGCGAAGGCACAGGTTCCGCTGACGTATCACGCGAAGGTGTACAACGTGATTTGTTGCCGTTGATTGAAGGTTCAACCGTTTCCACCAAACACGGCATGGTCAAAACAGACCATATTTTGTTTGTGGCGTCTGGTGCTTTTCAGATGAGCAAGCCGTCAGACTTGATCCCTGAGCTACAAGGCCGCTTGCCAATTCGCGTGGAACTGTCTGCCCTCACCACAGATGATTTTGTGCGTATACTTACAGAGCCACGTGCGTCGCTGACAGAGCAGTATGTTGCATTGCTTGCGACAGAAGGTGTAGATGTTGAATTCAGTGAAGACGGCATCAAACGCATTGCTGAAGCCGCTTGGCGCGTTAACGAAAGTACCGAAAACATCGGAGCAAGACGATTGCACACTGTCATGGAGCGATTGATGGAAGAAATTTCCTTTGACGCTTCTGAAAAGCAGGGCAGCAAGGTCACCGTCAATGCAGATTATGTCAACGAGCATCTCGAAATGCTGGTGGACAACGAAGATCTAAGCCGGTTTATTTTGTAGTTCATGGCTTCATGATAAAGGCCCTTAAAAAGGGCCTTTTTTATTTTTAGAAAGTAGAGCTGAACATTAGCATCCAACCTGTTTCATCCCGTTCGTAAGTCAGTTCATCAATATTCGAAAGCATGGTTTCATCTCCATCTGCAAAGCCAGGCCTTAAGCCTTTTGCCTTAGTATCAACAAAAAGACCGACACCAATATTCCAGGAGGTTGCTTCTTCTAACTGAAATCCCCACATCCAACCTATGCCATAAGTAGATAAAGGATCAACGCCATCCTCTCCTGCAAGCCCTATTGCAATAAAAGGTCCATGGCCATAGCTCGTATCACAGGGTGCCAGACCTGGACCGTCCTCCCCACGAATTTTACAATCTTTAAACCATGAGCGTTTAAAGAAATAGTGACTTTCCAGCATTGCTATCGCTCGGTGTTTGGTTTGTCTGTCGACCAAAATCTTGCCTGGTTGATTCTCACCACCAGAAGCAATGGAAATCTCATGTATAAGCGGGTCTGATGTGTAGGTGTAAGCTAACCCTAGTCCCCAGTTTATTCCTAAAAACTCTTTATCTTTTGTCTCAGCTTTCTTTTCTTCTTCCTTTTTCTCTTTTTGTTTTTCCACTTCAGCGATAGTAGCCAACACTTTTTTTGTAGACTGCTCCTGAGTCAAGGTGCCCCCAGCAGTCAGACAGGCCTCTTCAGTAGGAAAAATATTTGTCGGATCGCCCGCCGCATTGAAACGCAGTTTTACGGTATTTCGTTCTGACGACAAAGGGCCATGACATTTCATATTGCTAGACATTATAAAAGCATTTTTATTCGCTTCGTCAGCAAAAAACTGAACCGTAAATGGTTGTGAATTTGCCAGTACGTTGGCGGATAAGATACAGGCAAGGGTTGAGGCGAGAGGTAGTAATTTCATGTTGGTTCTCCTTATGTGTGTTAATAAGGAAGTGCACCGAGGAAAAATTTACTCTCACTGTTATTGACTTAAGATCTCCAAATAATCGAATTCAACTAGTTACAATATCGACAGTTTTCCCAGAGCGCAGATAAGATAAGCAATTTCAAAGGGGGGGGGATCACCTGCTTTAATCGTCTTTTTTCATAGCCAAATTGTTATAGCCGGTTGATTGATGTGCGTAGCCGGCCCAATAAAAAGGGTGGCGAAATCTGAATGTATTGAACAGATCTATTTTCGCCAATTGCATTGCTGTGACTATATTTTCTTCTGATATCAAATGACTGTATAAACGACCCATAAAAACCGCAGAAGATCTGTCTGATACCTTCCACAAAGTAGACACCGTATTTTTTGCGCCTCCCATCAGTATTGCTTTAGCGATACTTTGTAATCCATCTCCGCCATAAACAGAGCCTAGGTTCGTTTCACAACCACTGAGTACAACCAACTGATTTGAAAACTCATAGGAGAATAGTTCTGTTCGGGTAACAAACCCATTGCTGTTGTCACCATTAGGTTGATGCTTACTCGATAGAGCAAAACCGACGTTTTCAGGCTGTTTCGGATTAAAAAAACCATGTGTTGATAGATGAAGAATACTTGCATTTCGCGCCACTGATGAAAAAAAGTTCTCTTTATTTGCTGCATCATCTTTAAAATGAGCGATAGGTAAGCCTGGCAATGAATCTTTTATCCTTTGCGCTTCTTCATAACTGAAAGTGAGGGGGAGTAGCGAATTGGTCCAACCTAGAGTGTTTTTTGTATCATCGATTGGTTCTGAGTCAAATTCTGGATTAGAGAATAATACGACGTCTTTGAAATTAGCCTGTGCTTGCTCTGCTTTATGACTAGTATTTGTATACTTACTGGCTGAGGGCACGATAACAACTTCGAATTTGCTAATCAAAGGATCGTAATATCCAATTTTTTCAGAGATTTGCAAAGCCGAATAAGGTACTTTTGACAACGATAAATGCGGAACGAATAAAATTTGCTCATAGTCTGCAAGAGTTTGTGGTTCAGGCAGAATAAGCTTTGATAGCTGAGTTAGGCCTTCAACAAAAGGTTTGTTTGGATCACCTGTTGAAGTAAGCACGTCGGCAATAGTTTTCTCAACATTAGCTCGTATGCCAAGACGCAAAACTTGCGTTTTGTCCGCATCAATAAGTAAGCCATAAAGTGTTCTTTCTGCGAACATGTAAAACAGCATAACTTGATTTTCGGACAAATTTGCCTGCACATCTCCAAGTTCTTTTATTGGGTCAGCTATCGGAACGGAAATGTCATTGCTTTTGAGAAGAAACCGCCAGCGGTTAAATTGTCCTATTTGGGTATGGTCTGCAGCGTTACTTGCTTGCAGGTCAGCTAGCTCACTAAGACGTTCAAAACGCTGTTTTAACTGTTCCTGTTCAAGGTCGCTTTTTGTTGTAGGTTCAAACCGGAGGCTGCTCATTCGTGACCTCTCGATGAAAGAGTAGATTTTATTGACCTCAGCCTGACGAAATCCTACCTTGTCTAGTTCCAGTGTAAGTGAGAGTTTTTGTGCGTAAATATCCTGTATTACAGAAGACCAAGATGGGCCAAATTGCTGAGGATGCATTAACGATTGAACTTCTTCAACAAATCGCATGGCCTGATCTAACTGAACGTCGGCACTTTCGTAATCCTTCTCATGTATTAGCATTTTAATCATAAACCGAAGAGCATTTACTTTTGCCGTCGGATATCTTGAAAACTCAGATAGTGCAAGGCCGAGCTCCGCATTTTTTCTTGCAGCGTCAATATTGCCATCAATAAGGTTTAATTCTCCCAGGAGTAAAAGCATTTCTACTTTTAGATCTGTATCATTCAAATCTTCGAAATATTGGAACGCTTCATCCAGTAGGGTGCTGGCTCGTTCAGTTTGATTTAAAAGAAAGTAATCTTTAGCTAATTGATAGAGTGCGTTAACAAATTCGGTAAGGTTGTCTGTATGAAAATCAGTCTCACGAAAAAAAAGGAGGCATTTCTCATGCTCTTCCAGAGCCCTATCGAGTCGGCCCATTAATCGAAGAGTTGTCCCTTTTTCACAACGAATTTTCATTGACCAAATGGGAAATTCTTCCCCAAACAGTCGCTCTGATTCAATTTGAAAGCTTAACGCGCTCTGATATTCCCCTGCATACTGCGATATTTTTCCGAGATTCTTGTAGATAACAGCTGGAGCAAGGCGAGATTTGAAATATTCCAGAAGCGCTAAAGCACGATAGTAATGAGATTGCGCCAATTGAAATTCACCCATTCTCTCGTAGATTGTACCTATATTGCTCTCGATAAGCGCTCGCCTTGGTTTGTCATCAATATTTGAAAAATATTCAAGCGCAATAAGTTCATTTTCAATGGCCGCATTAAATTCTAGTTGCCTTTCTACCCCTCGTTTTTTATCCGCCTTTTTAATGTGTAGTAACCCCATGTTGTCATGGATTAACGCTCTGAGTTTTGGAGTTTCTGGTGCTGTTAAGAGTGCATTAACTAAGAGTTCATTTGCCTCAGCAACTTTTCCTTCAAACAGCAGAGGGATGGCAAGTAAGTTTTTGATGTAGCCGAGGTCTACTGCGTATTTGGGGTTATCTTGCAGAGTACTCAAGATACCGGAAAGTATATCAATTGCTTCACTATAATTGCGTTGGTTGACCAAGATTGCAGCTTTAATCCATTCAGCTTTGTATTTCATTTCGACGGATATATTTGTTTCGCTTAACAGGCGGCTAACTGTGTCGAGTGCAAGTTGGTTTTCAATCTGAATTTGTTGCGCCGCGGCAACATTTAGTAATGCATAGTGTTTTACATAACTCAGATCTGAGGGGAAATCGGTCTCAGAAATTTCTATCCATAGCTCCGTCGCTCTTTTTTGATTTGCAAGATCTCCATAACTCCAGAGTCTGGAAGCGTCATTAATTTTAAGCAGGGAATCAATCAAAGGCTTAGAAGGTCCATTAACTATGTGTCTGTGGATCGTCGGATTAGAAAGTACTTGACCATTCTTTTCAGAAAAACATAAATTGAAAGTCTTCGCTGTATCGTCAGCTTTTAAGAATAATAATTCGCTACCGGTTTGTTCAAGGGCATTGTTTAGCCCGGTTTCTTGCTGAACAAGTTTCAAAGTCAAATCTTTCTGCGATTGATCGATGCTAACAACTTCATGATTTCCTGGTGACAAGATTATTTTAACTGGGTTTGGGCAAGCAAAAATTTGCGGAATGTAAAACACAAAGAGGCTTATTAACAAGCCTCTTATAAATGAAAATATTATATTCTTATCCAATTTTATTAATTCTTTTTACAGAACCAGCCTCCAAAGGTGAACTGATCTTCGTCATCTTTGAACACAACGATGGAACGCATTAGCATATTATTACCTTCTCCCTCAATGAAGCAGAATGCTTTTACCCTCAATACTCCAGGGATTTCATCAATATCGACAAAATCTGACACGCATGCGTTCTCCGACAGGTGTTTGAAGGACAGTGTCGTGACTGACGGGTCCGATTGCACCTCTTCACCATTGGCATCTAATTTGGGCAGAATAGATATTTTAAGCATATCTTGTTCGTTCCGCGTAAACCTTAAAACATCCTCAAGCATGGGGTAATAGTCACCTTTCTCTTCCTGGTCGGGTGTTGGAATTGTTATTGTTCCTTGTACTAGCCAATCTGCACCTGTAAATGAAGACATCTGAGTAAGCTCATCAAGTTCAACTTTACTTAGGCGAGTAGCTAGCTCTTCAAATAACTGTTCAAATATTGTCATCTTCTTCTCCTTATTTGAAATGTGTTCTTAATTGCAAATGATCACCCCGTATAATCTAACTCCGGGCAATTACATACCGCTATTCAGCCTCAATAGATCCGTAATCGTTACAAATTGATTATGCTGTGGTCTGATATCTTCAGACATTAGTTGATAATCTGGCAGTGCTAATTCCGCATTTCTATTTAGTAAATTGGTCTCAGCAAATCCTTCTTTAAAGATCGATGGAGTTGATTCCTGCAATACATTTTTAAAGGTTTCTGCGACAATCAAGCTGCCGAGTTTTCCGAGTCTTTTCCCGTCTTGTTCGTTGAGTGATTCGGCTAATATGTAGTACCAAAGAGGAGTGTTTTCTGTAAATACAGAAGCAATACTTTCATCCATTATCGGCTTTTCGTTAGTATCTTTAGGGTTGATCTCTTCCCGGGCTAACAATGAGGGTTTGATTTCCGGATCAACAGAATAATGTTCCGTTATATCATTGATGATATTTTGTGCACTTGGGAGCCCCACCTGATTTCCGCGCAACAGGTTTTTAAGCCCAATTGGACCGCTTAGTTTCGGTCTGCCCGGGACATTAATATCAAGGCTCGTTGATGGGCGTATGCCATTGGCCAGTGTCACCCTTTGATTAGAACTGAGGTCAAAAAATAAATTCCAGTTAACTTGCTTTTTAGACTGAAGAAATTGTGTTCCTCCCAAACCAAGCAAGCCAGTATGTTTAAGGACTGAATCCAAGTTTAACCGAACTCCTTGCTGCACATCATATCGCTTTCTCAGCATTGTATGACCAAACCGAAAGGCTGCCGCAGAAAATTCAATTGGCATCTCCAGAGGATTTGGTGGCTTGTGTTCCCAGACGTAGGAATTGTTTTGTAAAATGATCTTCCTCCACGTCATAGGATTAAGCATTTTCTTTAAATAATCGAAAAAGACGGCTTCTTGGTAAAGCAAAATGAGTTGCACTCTCGCCGAATTGAATTTTTCAATCGGGTTGAGTTCTGGGGACCTCACGGAAAAATCATCGACAATCAAATTATGCAATTTTAAAAACTGTAGATGCAGCTGAGCAAGTATCAGATTGGCGTCGTTTCTCGGGTCGGCAATTTGCGGCTCCTTGTTTGGTCCGCGTGGAATATCGCCCCCATAAATCAACTTGGTTTTGGTTTTTTGGCAATACCCTAATGAAAACTTGCCTGTCTCTCGCTCAACTCTGATGGCAGGATCGAAAAAGCCTTCCCCGTAAACACCACTTAGATCAAGTGTAGGTGTGCAGATAAGCTCTAAATCAGCTAAGGCTTCCGGATTGCCATGAGAAGTTTCTTCTGAGCCTTTCAGATGGGTAAGGTCATGGGCGATAAATTGACCAAAATAAGTGTATCCTGCTAGTGGCCCTTTAAGTCGTAGGTATGATTCTTGTAGTCTATCGGCGAGCTTTATGAGCTTACTTTTATCAAAGTTGGTTGCTTCCGCATAAGGAAACATCCTAGTAAAGTTGCCGGTAAAAGTGTTTCCATTTGGCATATCATTGACCTCCAGTTCCTCGTACATTTAGTGATATTATTTGCTTATAACTCGCAGATAATTGACCCTCTGGATTTATCACCAATTGATACTCGCCAGGTTTTACTGAGCTTTGTGGAACAACTAACGTCAGTTCATCCAAGTTTGAACGTTTTACTCCTTTGAACTGATGGATCGGGCGAGACTGCTCATCCGCTAAAATCACATCAAAAGAACTAAATGCTGTCTGTTCAGGTGCAAATACAATAGCCAATGCCCCTTGGTTTGCTGGCAGTTGAATGTCAAAAGCTTGTCCAACTGAGTCACCACGTTTACTCTCCAGATAAATAACTTGCGCCCAATAAGCCGGTGAATTGTTGATTTCAGTCGGCGTTAGGGTCACGAACATGAAAGCACAGGCAACAAAGGTAAGGGCAGATGAGACAAAACCGCTCAACCAGTGCTTCTTGTTTGATAACCAAGCCACAGAATTTTTTGCAAAAGAACGACTTGAAGCATAAGTCTTGAATAGGCTATCAAGCTCAAACTCCTCCACCATTTCTGGGTTATCCATCAAGTACACTTCAAACTCCTCGGCTTCTTCGGGCGTAAGCCGGCCGTGCAGATAACGCTGGGCGATATCATGCTGTTCAATAAATTCCCGGTCCATTGGTCTCATGTCCACCTCGTTTCTTGCTGGTACAACTCAGCATCCAGTTCATAACTCGGTCTTTCCATGACTGCGATGTTTGATAAGTGCATTAATGCAGAAGATCCTCCCACCTTTATTTCGGTTTTATTTACAATTAGTGTGACTTCGCTTGGCAGGTTTGCTGAAAGCCACACAAAAATGATCAGACTGAGCAGGCTGGACAAGCTGGTTGTGCTCAGATCGACACCGAGCTTTACTTCGAGTATTTGCTTTAATCTGTTTCGCGCGCGATGCAGTACGCGGTCAAAGTGGGCTGGTGTCAGGTCGAATTCTTGACAGATAACGTCTTTTGCTTGCCCATAGACAAAATAACGATATAAAAGATCTTTGTCTCGCGGAGTCGGTAGCTCTTCCATCACCTGTCTCACGATACTGCTCAGTTCTTTACTGTTAAGTTTACTTTGGACGTCGATGGAGTTGTCTGGGAAATGAACCTGGATGTCTTCTGAAGTGTCTGTTTTCCTTCGCGTATCCTTACGATAACTGGCTATCAATAAGTTGACACCGACCTGACGAATGAAAGCAGACAATGCCGCTGGATTTTCGATCTGACCACTGCGCGCCTTATTGATGACAACAATAAAAGTCTCTTGAGCCATGTCTGCAGCGAGCTCAGGGTCATTGGCACGTCTATTGAGGATGAAGTACAAACTGCGCCAGTATTGACTAACTAAATCTTGTTCGGCAGCTTGTTCCCCAGCGTGGATTCTATCCACTAACTCTTCTGGTGATAAAGTCGCTACTCCTTGCTCCGTCGCCAACATGGTAAACCTTTGAATCGCTTTATTTTTGTTCGATTAAGTTCAAGGTAGATCAAATAGTGATGTGACGCAAATCGGCTACGTTGTTTTGTGCTCAAATGCTCTTTAGGCAGCATAAAAAACCAGGATTGCAGTAATTTAGTCAAGATGGATCAGGATAGGCTGCGCGGATTGCGGAAAACTCTTCAATATTGTTCAGTAAAATATCCACCAATTCAGGATCGAAGTGCTCGCCTCGCTCCTGACTGATGAGATTCAGAATTTCTTCACTTGGCCAGGCTTCTTTGTAACACCTTTTACTTCCAAGGGCATCGAACACATCAGCCAGGGCTGTAATTCTGCCGGCAATGTGAATCTCTTCTTTTTTCAGGTTTCCCGGGTAACCTTTACCATTCCATTTTTCATGGTGCTGGTGGGCAATAGTGGCACCTAACTGTAATATGGGGTTATCGGTCCTCCTGAGCATATCAAAACCAATTCTTGCATGGGTTTGCATGACCTTCCACTCATCAGCATCATGCTTGCCCGGCTTATTAAGCACGTTATCCGGGATACCCACTTTCCCTACATCATGCAGTGGAGAAGCCAATTTAATCATTTCTGCTTCGTATTCGCTAAGGCCATACTTGCATGCGAGGAGATAGCTGAAGTGTGCAACTCGTTTAACATGGCTTCCGGTTTCTTTCGAGCGCATCTCAACAGCTTCACCTATGACATAGGAGAGTTCTTTTTGAGATTCCTTAATGACTTCACGCAACTTGAGGTTTTCGTGTGCGACAGCAATATTATTGGCGAAAAATTCCAGCAAGTTATGTTGCATGGGTGCCAGATTTTGATCCTGAGCCACGTATAGCAAATTTTCGGTTCCGCGTTTTGTGGTGAAATACCCGATAAAGTAGTCTTCTGCGTAAATTGATCTTTTGCGCTGCAGGGCTTGTTCCAACCTGTCATTGACCAAGCTCGGCAGTTGTTCAGATTCAGATAGTTGATGCTTTTCACAGGCTCCCTGATTCATTGCCAGAATATTCACGGCACTACTAGCACCACCGTTCTCTTTGGCAGCGGCACAACAAATGATTGATTTGGATTCGATCCCCAGTACTAACGCGACTTGTTTCAATATGGCAGAGGCAAATTGCGTCAGGGAATCACACTCGATAAATTCGCTACTGGCAGCAATGATTTTTTCTAGCCCCTGTCGGTGGCGCTCGATAGTTAGAATATCGCGGTAGCCTCGAAGTGCGGAATAAAACAGGGTTTTCAAGCGCAATGCGGTCAGTTCAGTTTTGTTTTTGTAGTCATTGATGTCGTAATCACGGATCACGTTTTCCTCTGGCGCTTCTCCAGGCTGACCTGTTCTGAGGATTAATCTTATTTTGTGGTTATTGATTTCTTCACGAACCCACTGAACAAACTCCAGGCCAGCATGGGAGGTCTCCATAACCACATCCACTATGGCTACAGCAAAGTCAGCGTCTTTACCATTTTCCAGCATAGATTTGGCTTCACCTGCAGAAAAAGCACTGACCAACTCCAAGCTTCCTTCATCAAATTCGAAATCAGACAGTACTAACTTAGTTATATTATGAACTTCAGGTTCATCATCAACGATCAGTATTTTCCATTTTGACTCGGCAATAGGGGCTTCCTCGCCATCGTCTTCAGCAAATAAAAAGTCATCATTCATAGGTCAGAGCGTTCCTTAAACGAATTTCGCAAGCAAATAATTAAAATTCTCACAAAAGCGGGGAATTATTTTCTTGGTTTTTTTACTATAGCCTGTTTGAAAAATTTCGCCGAAATATGTTGCAGATCAACGACAAAAGCTGAAAACCTCTTCAATCCGGAGGGTTAACCCGAGATGAAACGACTCGATTGCGGTGTGGAGAGCAAAATGTCGCTTTTTGGGGCTTATCATTTGGACAAACCCACACTCAGTTTCTAGACTCTAATAGCAAACCCAAAAAACTTACCTGAAAAGGCCTAAACGTGGCGTCCACCGAAGTTTTCAACGAGTTGTTGCAGCATTCTGAGCAAGGTGATGCGGAGAAAACTGCAATATTGTTTCCTATTGTCTACAACGAGTTACGGAAAATTGCACACAATCAAATGCGTAATGCATGGGCTTTACAGACAATGCAAACCACGGCTCTCATCAACGAAACCTATTTAAAGTTATTGGGGCAGCAGAAAAGCCATTGCAAGGACAGACATCATTTTTTTGCACTTTGCGCCAAAGCGATGAGACAAATTCTTATCAATTATGCGGAGCAAAAGAATGCTCGGAAACGAGGGGGTATGGCACAACCTATCACGTTGATGGAAACCATACAGGAGTCCGAATCACAACAATCGTATTCTATAGAAACCTTGTTGTCGGTTGATGAAGCCTTAGTGAAATTGGCCGACATCGATCAACATCTTTGTCAGATTGTGGAACTGCGTTTTTTTGCTGGCTTGACGGAAGCTGAGATCGCGCAAATGTCCGACACATCCGAACGCACAGTAAGACGAGATTGGACCAAGGCCAAGGCCTTACTGGCTCATACTCTTGGGCCAGAATGAGAATCAGATATTCTTGTAATCTGTGAGGTAAATAGTCACAACAGGTGGCAAAATTGAGTATATAAATGAATATGAATATGTCCAGGGAAAGGTGGCAACAGATCCAGACCGTACTGGATGATGTAATTGAGCTTGATGACAGACAGCGGAATGCTTATCTGGAAGATATTGGTAAGAAAGACAAACAATTGCGTGCAGACGTCGAAACATTTCTGGCCGCTGAGCGCAGCGCGCCTGCTTTTCTGGAACAACCCGCCGCCGCGCTTGCCAAAGAGCTTTTCCCTATTGCAGATGAACAGGAAAATGGCGCTGAGGGCAGCCATTTGGGGGCATATCGGCTGACGAAAGAGATTGGGCGTGGGGGGATGGGTGTTGTCTATCTTGGTGTGCGTCACACTGGAGAGTTCGACCAGCAAGTGGCCATTAAGCTTTTGACTGATCCTGAAAGTGGTGCAGAAAAAAAGACCATTCTGTTAGACCGATTCCGTCACGAACAGCAGACCTTGGCATCCCTGAACCATCCGAATATCGCACAGTTATTTGACGGTGGATTTACCGAAAAGGGTCAACCATTCATCGTCATGGAGTATATTGAAGGGCAGGATATCGCCCAGTATTGCAACACTCTAAAATTACGATTGCCAGAGCGTCTTCAACTGATTATCCAGGTTGCTGAGGTTCTTGCCTTTGCTCATAAAAACCTGATTGTTCATCGGGACATCAAACCCTCTAATATCTTAATTAATAAGGAGGGTCAGGTTAAATTACTCGATTTTGGTATTGCAAAATTGATTTCCGAGGAGTCTCTAAGTGATTTAACCAAGACTGGTGATGCTGTTATGACGCCTGGTTTTGCCGCACCAGAACAAATTAAAAAACTTCCGGTCACTATTGCCACTGATGTATATCAACTGGGTTTGGTGATGTATGAACTTATCACCGGAAAAAAAGCGTTTTCAGATAAAGCCGATTCCCTATACGCTCTGGCGAAATTGATGTGTGAACAGGCCCCGTCTGCACCAAGTATGTTGGCTGCAGACCTCTCTTCAGATCTTCAATTAATAGATTCTGCATGGCAGAAAAAACTGGTGGGTGATCTAGATGCTATTGTCCTCAAAGCACTGCGAACCGAGCCAGAACATCGCTACCTGTCAATGCTGGCGTTTTCCGCTGATATTCAGGCACATCTCAACGGTGAACTGGTGGACGCCCGCCAGAAAAACCTGCAGTACCTGGTGGGCAATTTTTGCCGCAGACACTGGAAGCCATTGACGGTGGCAAGTACATTTGTCGTTATCATCCTGGCATACGCCACTACAGTCACAATACAATCACAGCAAACACGAGAAGCATTAGCACTGAGTGAATTGGAAGCGCGAAAAGCACGCCAGGTCTCCGAATTCATGATAGATATTTTTAAACTTTCAGACCCCAATGTCAGTGGTTTAGAACAAATAACTGCACAGCAACTGCTTGAAAAGGGACAGCAGGATATTCAGCAGAAACTGCAGACTGCACCTGAAATCCGAGCACATATGTTAGGAGTTTTAGGGGATATTTATTTTAGTCAGGGAGTCTATGAACAAAGTGACAAACTCCTGTCGCTTGCACTCGAACAGCAGCAAGCACTTGCGCAAAGCAGTCGCCGGGATATTGCGAACATCTCTACCAAATTAGCCACCAGTTATAGCGCTCAACATCGATATGAAGATGCAGAATCCTTGTTGCTCGAGAGTCTGGCATTTCACCAGTCAGCTGAAAGCGAGGGAAAAGGTGAGAAAGATGTTATCGACCATGCGGAAACACTCAATGTCTACGCTGATTTATTGAAAATTCGTGGTGACTATAAGGCCGCGGCAGACCTTTACCAGCAATCGATTGAGTTGATCAAACCCTTGGGCGAGCAACAAAACGAACTGGCCATCGCATACAACGGGCTCGCTGGAGCGCAACATGTACAAGGACAATTTGATTTCGCTATAACGAATATGCGAGAGGGGCTAAGGATCCTCGGTTTGGTGCATGGTGAACAGCATGCCTATTACACTATTGCCTTGAATAACCTGGTCACCATTCTGACAGATTTAGAGTACTTTGAAGAGGCCACGAGTTTAAGTGAAAAGTCACTTTCCATTCAGACAGCGATGCTTGGCGAAGATCATCCCAATGTGGGCAATACTCTTCGTTCCTTGGGTATCCTGTCTCATCGCCAGGGTGAATTTGACCAAGCCAAAAGGTATCTGCAAGGGGCACTTGAAAACAAGCGGAAAAGCCTCACCGAAGACAATGTGACAGTGGGTGTTATCTTGTTATTTTTGGGCGCCGCTGAGCAGGATGCTGGTAAGTTTGATTCGGCCAATCAGCATTATCAAGCCATGTTGGCTATCTTTCGACAATATGAAGTTTCTGACCGATTGATGGGAAGGGCGTTGTGTCAGCCTGGATCACTCTGGCTGGCGACAGGAGAATGGGAGAAGTCTTACAACATTTTTTCTGAAGCTTTGTTATTGCTGCCTGAGCAAGGGGTCAGAACAGCCATCGCGCAGTTAGGTTTCGCTCGAGCATCATTGCAATTGGACAGTCATATGGAAAGGGCAGAGGAATATGCCCGTTCTGCGTTGCTCACTCGCGAGGCAAAATATCCCCAAGGGCACAGCCTGGTGGCTGAAGCACAAGCAGTGCTGGGTTTGATTTTGCAGAAAAGCGGAAACCAATCGGAAGCCCTTGCTCTCCTGCAACGCTCGGAAAACGTGCTAAATCAGCGCCCTCTATACAAGCAAATGCAAGGAGCAGACAACCTGCTTGCCAATATCACCAATGCCCTGAATACAACTGAACCCTGAGATTTGGTGCTTTCCCTTATAGGTTAAACTGGGTCGATCTTACTCGGTGGTGCACAGGACACAGCTGTCCTTGTGCCCAGAAATAATGCACCATTTTCATCAAATAGTGGACCATCAACCGTCACTACTATTGTGCCATCTGGGCACTCGAAGGGGCCTGTGTTTACTTTGAAAGTGTCATTGAGTTCACGATCACAGGCAAACGTTTTTTTGCCACAAGCAATGATTGAATACTTAGGTAAACAATAGCCTCTCAAGGTTTTCTTAGTGAAATTCTCCGGACATTTTCCAATGGGAGCTAGTGTATTTATTCTACCGGCAACTAAGTCCGTAAGATTGAGACACTTGCGCACACCGGGTGGCCGGAAAAATCCTCTTGCACAGTCTTGATTACTAATTTGCTCTAACACTGCATTGGGATCCGCTTGTTTTGTTCCTGTTGAAGAACATGCTCCCAAAAGAAAAAGCGCGATAAAAATGGTGGTGTAACAGCGCTTCAGTATATGGCGAGTCATTAGATTTTCTCCTTGTTGACAGACAGTGAAATCAAACCGCTTAAAGGAGCATAGTCGGTTATTTTTTTCTGCGCACATATTTCCCGAGTTTGTAAATTTGAGTTAGCTCGTTGTGATGACAGGGTACTAACGCAAAAACTTTTTAAAAAAAGTTGTCCGGTTTTTTTCTCGCCTTCTGTATAGCAAGACAGGAACGACGATTCCTTACAACACCCATGCAGTATATGGATATTTATTTTTTATTTAATGGAGCAATATTATGAGATTAATCAAACTAGCTTATTTAGCCTCAGCACTGGCGCTTGCAGGTAGCCTTCAGGCCGCAGAACTTTATGACAATGGTAGCCCGGACAACAGTGGAAATGGCGTTAACAACAGCTATCAATCGGTGATGGATGACGTTTACGTTCCCGGAGCAGGTTGGTATGCCGAAGAAGTGCAAACTCAAGGGATCTTCTTCAATGGAAGCAGTACTGTCACAGAAGTGGATATTACGATTTGGCAGTCAGACCCAGGTACCTTTGAACCTGATGGTGACTACACAGAGTTTTTTAACAATGTCCCTTTCAATGTGTTGGTCACCGGCGAGCAATGGGAAGGTTATGACAAGATCCATGTGGTCGCAGATATTCCCAGAACCTTTATGAAAGGCCAGGAGTACCACTGGGTAGAATTTGATATCAAGGACCAGTACGGACAAAGAATGAAGCTAATAGAAAGGCAAAGTGTGAATCACCTGCCAGCACATTTGCGTTCCAATCCCTATCCTTTTGCATCCGATGTTGATCTTGCGTTTAAAATTTACGGAGATGAGATTAAAGTGCTGGTGCTTGGCGGTGCCAACGACTTCCAGGTGAAAGGGCTGGATAATAAGCAGGAAACCTTGACCTTCCAAATCCCCGAAGGCAGCAAACAATTTGATGCAGGTCTTTACCAACTTCAACAGATCCGCAAATCACCTGTTTTATACCGCTTCGACAGAGAGGGTAAACATCGGGTTGAATTTAAAGCAAACCCAGGTGAACCGGCTAAATTCCATACTCCACTGGGTGATGATATGTGTGCTGGAGCACCAGGTTCTTTGCAGGATTACTGCCAGAGCTTAGTCGCTTGCGCCGCTTATGAATTATGGTGTCCAGGGCTTTAAAATACTAAACTATTCTCAGTTTTATCTTGTAACCCCAATTGTGAAGTTGGGGTTATTTTTGTGCGTACTTAAATCAGCTACTGATATCAGGAGGATTTGTTAACGTTTAATTACTTGCTTGATAGCCTTGACCGCAGGTTTGGGCGTCAACGAACGATCATATAACAAAGGATAGTTAGTGCGGTTTTGGATGGGATAGTTATTTTTCCAGGACATTCCATCATGCAATCCCCAGAAAGTAACACGGTCTATCTTGCTCTTGTTGAGCTGGAAAATATTGAATAATTCTTTATATCGATCAGTCAGCTTCCGTTGAACTGTGTCGCTTAATTTATCTTTGTAGGGGTCCAAAAAGGTCTCAAACTCTTCTAATTCATATTGTGGATGCAGCAGCCCTGTTCCTATTATCTGACCTTCCTTTGTCAAAGGAAGTACATCAACATCTAACTCAGTGATCATGACCTTGATGCCAAGGGACGCATAAGCATCAATTGCATCCTGTATGTATTCGTTTTTTGGGAAATTAAGCCCCCAGTGACCTTGAATGCCAACTCCATCGATTCGAATACCTTCCTGTTTAAGCATTTTTATCATTCGCACGATACCCTTTCGCTTTTGTGGGCGCCAGGCATTAAAATCGTTGTAATAAAGCTCGGTATCCGGTGCGTATTTCTCGGCAAATCGAAAGGCAGCTTTGACGAGTTCATCACCTGAACCAACCGATCGAACCCAACTCGTCGGGCGATAAGAACCGTCATTGTCGATGATTTCATTTACTACATCCCAGGCTTGGATCTTTCCTGCGTACCTTCCAGCGACCGTCTGGATATACTTCCTCATCTGTTCAATTTGCTGACCAGGTGTATTGGCTTTTCCTTCTTCATTCGTAAAAAACCAGGCAGGGGTTTGGTTGTGCCAAACCAATGTATGCCCGATGATGAACATGTTGTGGCTTTTTCCGAATTCCACGAAAGCGTCTGCCGGTGCAAAATTGTATTCACCCGGTGAAGGATTTAGGACTTCTGCCTTCATATCATTTTCGGAGGTAATACTGTTGAATTGTTGCCCAACAATATTGGCGGCAGCGGGGTACCTACTCGTTACTATTTCGCGATTAACGGCGACGCCAATTAGAAATGAATCCCTAAAGGTATCTTTCAACGAATCTGTTTGGTCTTCATCAGATGCATAGGTAAAATTGATGCTTTGACAAACCGTCAGGAAGAGCAATACCCACCTCATACATTCTCCTTTATTGCAATTGAAGCTGGCGGTTAACCTGCTTACGTTTTTTGAAAAGTAATGGAGATAAGCACCCGGAAGTATGCTGTTAGCTAGTAGTTTCATTATGAAAATTACTTTATCCAGCAATTCCCAATACACTATTCTGAATTATTTTATTAAAAATCAATGAGATATGATTTTTTTCACGGTTATGGTCATGTTGACATTTTTTGGCTGGGAGATAATGATTAATTTACGCTCGTTTTTTAACGCCACTGATGCTCAGGATAAGTGAGAATATATTGTGAAAATTTGGCTAAGCCTATTTCTGGTGTCGTCGGTCTGTCATTTTCTGGTCCATGCAAATGACTTCGAAGAAATTTGCTCAAGTGATTTTCCGCCCATTACTAGGGATTCGACTCCGCACCAAATTCCTGGTGATTTTCTGTTTCTGGAAGGACCCACCTGGTCGCCACATCAAAAGGTTTTCTATTTCTCTGAAATGAATTTCAGTAGTCAGCAAAACCTCGGTCCTTCGGCAAAAATTTATCGCTTAGCGCTACCTGACCAAGTTTCGGTCTTTATCGGAAGCAGCGGCAGCAATGGTCTCTTTACCCGAGGAAAATGGCTATATGCGATGAGTCATAGTACTCAGTCAGTGTCGCGGTTCTCGCTAGAAACGAAGACTAAGACAGTGATTGCTGACCAGTACAAAGGACAGGCATTTCTCTCGCCCAATGACGGTGCAATGCATAAAAATGGGCACATCTACTTTACAGATCCTGATTGGCAATTAGGCACAAGAGAACCTGAATTGCCATTTACAGGTGTTTATAAAATCGATCAGCTTGGCAATGTCACTCTAGTCGATGGAACGTTGAATAAGCCTAATGGCATTGTATTTTCAAAGGACTACGACGCGCTTTATGTTGGCGACTTAGGTAACAAAATCTATCGATTTGATGTTGACCTGGATGGGAACGTGTTTGGGCGTAAACAGGTGTTTGCAGAAGTACAGACACCAGATGGAATGACAATCGACTGTGCTGGAAACCTCTATGTAGCAAGTCACACAAAAAATAGCATCATAATTCTATCACCAAAAGGACAAGTGATAGATGAAATTCAAGTAGGCGCAAATACAACTAACGTAGAATTTGGTGGTGACGACTTCGGAACACTTTTGATTACAACAGCGAATGGATTATTTACGCTCCGAACGAATATTCCTGGCATTCGAAATCACTAGTTGTAGCACACCTGAACGAGAATCAACCAGTGTCTACCACTGATAACAAATAGGGAAACTTATTACTATGAATTGTAAATTACTTTCTGGGATCTTAATGAGTTTGTTATTTTGTATGTCGGACTTTGCTGAGGCTGGCACCAAAACAGGTAAATTTGATGTATCCAGGGATTTGTTCATTGCTCAATTTGATAGCAAAACAGATGTGGATGATCTACACGCAATGGCCGCCATTAGTGCACTGCTCAAAGCTATGCCAGAGAACACACCACAATATCATGCTGTCACCGGGACTTACGGTATTCAGGATGGGCTATACGTTCCACCGGGTGAAGTGTTCAGCAGGGCCTTTGATTTTCGATCAGATGCCCACAATGCCAGGGACGAAGCGGTAGAAAAGGTGCTGCAATTGGTTAAAAATACCTTGCTTAGTGACGGGCAGATATGGGTTGCTGAGGCGGGTCAATCAGACTTTACCTATCTTTGGCTAAAAGAGCTTAAAATAGCTCTGCCCCGGAGTGACATCGCATCGAAAGTACATATAGTCCAGCACAGCGATTGGAACGAACAAACAACTTCACCAGAAGCACTTTCGTTTGTTAAACAGCATGCTGACTACCAGAAAATTCCCGACGGCAATAAAAGTGGGAATGGTTCGCCAAATTTTACCTCTGACAATAAGGACGTTTGGAAAAAGACTGAAGCGTTATCTCCGGCTGCGGATCTATGGCAGATTGCAAGAAACCAGGCAAATAAATTTAATGGCCAAGATGGTCGATACAACAACGCAGTAATAAGCGCTGGAGGAATGGATTTTTCAGATACAGTGGAAGCTTGTTGGATTTTAGGTTGTAGTGATATTAATAATGTTGATGAGTTCTTCGATTTCGTTTCTCAAAACAACTAGGTTTTGCAATTAATATTCAAAGCTAAAACCATGTTCACACAGTTTCTCGTAAACAATTTTATCAAAACGGTACAGGTTGGCAGCTCTGTGCGTCACACCTGATTGCTTTTCGTTGCAATCTATGAGGATGTTCATTTTCTTAATTTTGCGACGAAAGTTAGGTTTGTCGAGTCTGACATTTAATATCGCTTCATAAACCTCCTGCAATTCAAGTAATGTGAACTTGTCATGCAGCAAGTTGAATCCTATAGGCTCAAATCGTATTTTCTGCTTAAGATGTTCCAGCGCATACTCAATTTGTAGATTATGATCAAAAATTAACTTCGGGACATCTCGGGCATCACACCATTGCACTTCAGACGCGGTCCAACCCGGAATCAAATGATATTTATCTGGGCGAACAAAGGCGTAATAGGTAATGGTAATGACGCGGTCAGCCGGATATCTATTGGGATCGCCAAAAGCACGCAATTGTTCGAGGTATAGATCCTGGACGCCCGTTATATCCGTAAGCAGTCTGTCAGCAGCAGTGTCAATATGCTCGCCTTGCTTAATCCACCCACCCAGCAATCCCCACTTTCCTGCTGCCAAGCCTTCGTTATATTTAGCCAGCAGCACCATCAGCTTTTTATTTTTTATTCCAAGTACAATATTGTCTACAGAGAGATGTGGTATACAGCCCTCAGGGATCTTGACTGCATCGTCTGTATCTTGTTGTATATTCGTTGCGCTAATAGCCAAATTCCAAATTACCAGCCTAATCCACTATTTTTAACTGAATACGGACTATCTGACAACAGCTGTGTCGATAATATTTGGCGGCGGTGTTGGAAGCATAGGGCGAAAACTTCTCGCCCTGGAACCTTAAATTCTCAAATTCACAACCCGGCTTGAGGTAACGCTTTCACGAAAGCCTTTTGCTTTAGTGACCTGTCAAATAACAAGGGATAGTCATGACGTCCTTGCATAGGCCAACCGTTTCTCCATGACTGTTTGTCGTGAACGCCCCAGAATGTGACTCTGTCAATTAACTTGGCATTGCGATTAAGCACGCTGAAAATTTCCATATATCGCTGTGCCAATTGTAGTTCAACACTTTCAGGAAGTTGGTTGGGATAAGGATCAAACTTACTTTGAAGCGCTAGATTTAGCGAAACATCTGCACCCTGGTTTTCTTCGTCCGGAAAAGGTAGAACAGACACGTCCAACTCAGTAATCATTACATCAATGCCTAGAGCTGCAAAGGCTTTTATCGAGTCTTCAAATTCGTTTAGATCAGGATAATCAAGCGCATAGTGAGCTTGTAGGCCAACCCCGTGTATAGGGATACCTTTTGACTGTAGTCGTTTGACCAAGCGAATAACACCCTGACGTTTTTCGGGTTTAAAAAGGTTGTAATCATTGTAATACAACTTAGCGTGAGGGCTGGCTTTGGCAGCCATAGCAAAAGCATGCTCCAGGTAATCATCACCTATGATTTCATGCCATTTTGAAGATCGTAATGAGCCATCTTCATTGAGCGCTTCGTTTACCACGTCCCAGGCCTGAATCTTGCCATCATAGCGACCTGCGACAGCTTCAATATGCAACCTCATCGTTTCGAGCAAGGCTTTTCTATCAGAAGGACTGCCGTCAGCTTGTTGGAATACCCAATCTGGAGTCTGAGAATGCCAGACAAGCGTATGGCCCACTAAAAACAGTTTGTTCTGGTTACTAAATTCCACCAAGGTATCGGAAGCTTTAAATTTATACTTATTCCGTTCAGGATGGATGCGCTCCCACTTCATGGAGTTTTCAGGAGTAACGCTATTGAATTGGCTCGTGACGAGCGACAAAGTGTCAGGTTCTTCACCCATAATTTGCACGAGACTCATAGCAGTACCAACTCGATACCTTTCTTTGAAAGCCTCTTTCAGAACAATTGGTTTAGCTTGTTGGTTGCTTGCAGCTGATTTTGACGGGTTTGGATTTTTGTCAGATTGACAGGATATCAACATTAGGCAAAGTACCAAGATCGCGTATATTTTAAATGAGTATGTGTTGTTGGCCATTTTTAACACCAGATATAGTAGTTGTGACTATAAAGTACAATACATAATCTATATTGGCTACTCAACAGCCAAGGGTGAATTGCGATAACAGCTGAAATTTTTCGATTTCAAACGTAATAGATTTAGATTTTGGTATCTTCTCACTTGATTTTTAGAATTTTAAAGCGAATGAATTTTATTTTTATGTATTTGATAAATATAAATAAAACATTTTTGTTTTAATCCGATTACTAAATGTATTTACGATATTTAGCTAGATATTTTTTTGAAATGTGGTTTATTGAGAGTTTTTGATAACATTATATTTACACTGCAGTTTTTGCTATATAGTATAAATGACCATAATGGTGGCGGCGTGATAAAGGTATATTTTGAAACCAGCTCAGCTTAGTTTTCGCGAGAAAGTGGGATATGGACTAGGGGATACGGCAAGTAATATCGTTTTCCAGATGGTCGCCAATTTTATGTTGATCTTCTATACGGATGTTTATGGTTTATCAGCGGCAGCAGCGGGAACCTTGCTACTTGCTGTCAGGCTCTTTGATGCATTTACGGATCCCATAATGGGAAGCATCGCTGACAGAACACGTTCCAGATGGGGAAGTTATCGGCCCTATCTTCTTTTCCTCGCTATTCCATATGGCGTGTTTGCGTGCCTTGCCTTCATTACGCCTGATTTCAGCAGTGCTGGAAAACTCGTATACGCCTACCTGACCTACGGCTTGCTGATGACATGTTATACCGCAATTAATATTCCTTATGGTGCGTTAGGGGCTGTCATGGCAAACGACCCCAAAGAACGAGCTTCTCTGCAATCCTACCGATTTGCAATGGCCATGGCCGCTCTGTTGGTAATCGTTTGGGCGATACCCAGGCTGGTAGAATATTTTGGAAATGGAGATGATCAGGTTGGCTATCCATTGGCCATGGTATTTATGTCGGTATTGGCTATTACCTGTTTCCTGTTGTGCTTCAAATTGACTAAAGAGAACGTTCAGCCCAGCCAGAAAGGCCCCAAAAGAGCACTATTTACAGAATTTTTCACATTGTTTAAAAACGATCAATGGGTTGTGGTGACTCTGATAAGTGTAGCAACACTTACATTGATTGGCATAAGGGCGTCTGTTACACCCCATTATATAAAATATTATGTAGGCGACGAATCGCTTCTATCAAACTTCCTTACTTTGGCAGCTGTCGGGTCAATACTGGGAGCGATAGCAACCAACTTTCTCACCAGATTTTATGAGAAAAAGCATTTGTTTCAGATTGCATTGATTGTGGTCATCATTTCACATGGGCTTTTCTATATCGTAGATACAAGCAGTATTGTCACTATTTTTATACTGTATTTCGTTGCCAATTTCGCCCATATGGTGCTGACACCAATTCTATTCTCCATGGTTGCAGACACAGTTGATTATGGGACAACCAAAATTGGTAAGCGATTAACTGCGGTTACTTTTTCAGGTCATCTATTGGGAATAAAACTTGGTTTCGCTATTGGTGGGGCCTTAGCAGGTTGGATACTTTCAGGATTCGACTATGTCCCAAATCAACAACAAACCGAACATACTTTGTCGGGAATCTTATTTGCTTTTGCCGGAATTCCAGTGGTCTGCATGCTGATCTGTTTGGTTCTCATATACAAATACAAATTGACGGAACCTGAAGTGAGAAGAATACAGGCCTCACTAAGCTGATCTCTTATTTATAGCCAATTCCTGATAAATCTTTTTTTGGAAATTCAAATGACAAAGCCACATTTAAAACCGGAACTCAATCATGCTCAACTCGTGCAACGTGAAGCTGTGTCAAAAGCTCAGTTACTTCAGGAAAAGCATTCACCGCTTGTTAGTCATATTTTTACTGCGGATCCTTCCGCGCACGTATTTAATGGCAAAATCTATGTATACCCATCTCATGATATCCAAAGTGATAATGAGATTAATGACAACGGTGATCAATACGCGATGCGCGACTACCATGTGTTATCCATGGAAAAAATCGGTGGGGTAGTAACTGATCATGGTGTGGCGCTATCACTCGAAAATGTTGAGTGGGCATCAGAACAACTATGGGCACCTGATGCGGCGTACAAAAAAGGAACATATTTTTTCTATTTTCCAGCCCGAGACAAGGAGGGTGTTTTCAGAATAGGTGTGGCAACAAGCGATAAACCAGCGGGTCCGTTTAAAGCGCGTCCGAGGCCGATTGAGGGGGCTTTTAGCATTGATCCCGCTGCTTTTGAAGACGATGACGGCAAGCATTATCTCTATTTCGGAGGTCTCTGGGGAGGTCAATTGGAGAAATGGCGGAAGCCGTATTTTGACAAAAACGGAAAAGAACCCGCAAAATCAGAACCAGCGTTAAATGCCAAAGTGGCGTTATTATCTGATGATATGATTGAGTTTGCTGAGGTACCCAAAGATGTCGTCGTTGTAGATGAATATGGTGAGCCACTGAAAGCAGGAGACAATCATAGGCGTTTCTTTGAAGCTTCCTGGGTTCACAAACACAATGGAATTTATTACTTTTCATATTCAACCGGTGATACTCACAAAATTGCTTACGCAACAGGCACCTCGCCTTACGGGCCTTTCACCTATAAAGGGGTGATATTAAATCCGGTCTTGGGTTGGACCAATCATCATTCCATTACACAATTTCAGGATAAGTGGTACTTGTTCTACCACGATAGCAGCTTGTCTGGTGGCCAATCTCACTTGCGTTGCGTAAAAATGGCCGAGATTAAGCACTTAAAAGACGGCAACATCAAAACTGTAACCGCATATCGCTAACCAATTCCGTTAAAGGTCCCCTATAACATCAAGCTCGTTGCGCCAGAGCGTTAATCGTTAGGCGCAACTTGAACAGCATTCAATTTATTGGTGTTAATTTTCACTAAAGTGATCATTATGACTATAAGTTGCATTTTCGCAAAATACCCCCTGATCCATATGGCGACAGAATAGAGGTCGGAGACTAAATAGCCTCACAAAGCTCTATTTTATTTAGCTATCTATATTTATGTCTATTTGTTAAGCCATGGTGAAATTACGTTAAATTGTTGTTAACAAATACCCTCTATGTTAAAAAATGTTATTGTCAAAATGACAATATAATGTAAAATTTTAAACAGTTGCGAGAACACATAATGTTTAACAGAAAATTAATTACGACAGCCGTTCTGACTGCACTTGGATCTGCGGGAGCTCCATCCGTTGTATCTGCACAAGAACAAGAAAGTGACAGTGTTGAGATTATCCAGGTAACCGGTATTAGGGGCGGTTTACAACGTGCAATGGACCTTAAACGTTCAGCTGATGGTGTTGTCGACGCAATCTCAGCCGAAGATATCGGTAAATTTCCAGATACCAACTTAGCTGAATCTTTACAGCGTATTACAGGGGTGTCAATCGACCGTGCAGCAGGTGAAGGGAGCACAGTGACGGTGCGTGGATTCGGCTCTGCCAACAATCTTATTACATTAAATGGCCGCCAGCTTCCGACCACCACCGGAAGTCGTTCTTTCGATTTTGCCAATATTGCATCTGAAAGTGTGACTGCAGTGGAGGTTTTCAAAACTTCTGATGCAAGTGTGACATCTGGAGGAATAGGCGCAACAATCAACCTACGCTCGCATAAACCTTTAAATACGCCGGGCCGCAAAGCAAGCATTGGGGCTAAACTTGTTGACGACACTTCCACAAATCGTGGCGGCGGGACCACGCCGGAAATAAGCGGGATCTATTCCGAGACTTTTTCAGACGACAAATTTGGTATTTCTATATCCGGTAGTTTCCAGGAAAGAGAAAGTGGTACGCAGGAGTTTTTGCAGGACCAAGGGTATAGAGCTAGTGATTTTACGAACACAGGTTGGGGAGGCGTGCCGGCTGGGGCTGATGGAGGAACCAATCGCCCTACTAGTGGCTTTTATTCCAATCCGCAACAACCGCGCTACGTATTTGAGGATAGACAGAGGGAACGCATAAACGGTCAACTCGTTTTGCAGTATCGCCCCAGTGACGATTTCACCGCGACCTTGGATTTGGTTAAAGTACAAAATACCATTGAAGAGCAACACACAGATGTGTCTGTCTGGTTCAACTATGCAGGCGACCGGAGTGAGAGTGTTTGGGATGGCGCGCCAAATTCTGTGCCCCTAATCTACTCAGAAATATACGATATTGGTGGACCGGGTGATTTGCGTGATACCTCCCTCACTGTAGGTTCATGGGGTCGTAAAGAAACCATCGATCAGATCGGACTTAATTTTGAATGGGTCGTTAACGATAGACTAACGTTGGAACTCGACCACCACAGCTCTGAAGCTGAAATGAAAGCGACCGATCCGAGAAGGGGCACGGCTAACAACGTTCAATTGCCATCTTACACACGTTCACGCACAGGTTTGGATTTAACTGGTGGATTGCCTGGCATTGCAACAGGTAATATTGAAGAGTTTAATCCTTCCACTTTCAGGCTTTCCGGAAGTTGGTTCGCAAATGATTTTTATACATCCGAAGTCGACCAAACTCAGTTGACTGGTCAATATTTCCTGACCGACGATACCAGTATTGACTTTGGCGTTTCAGTTAACAAAGTCAACAACACATACAGACACACACAAGTGCAACGCTCTGATTGGGGTGGTGTTGGCGAGGCTGGAGATTTCGCTGATGTAAACTGGGAACAAGATTCAGTTCTGGATAAATTCGATGCGGCCCCGGGAAATTTTGCCGGAACAGCAACACAGTCAGACTACGACTTGTTTGATGTTATCTGGTTTGCAGATTTTGATGAGATAGTGCGAGCAGCGGAGTTTGCTGACCCTGTGGCAAATGTGGATACGGTTTGGGGAGATTGCCAGGCACCGGCTGGCGCAGCTGCTGGCCCCAATGGTGAAGGTCACTTCTGTGCGTCCACTAACTGGGATGCAGATACGAATCGATTCACCGAAGAAGAAACTCAATCTGCCTTTATACAGTTTAAACACGATGGCGAAATTGGCGATATGTTTTATCACCTCCAACTGGGTTTGCGCTACGAAAAAACAGATGTTTTCTCTACTGCTTCGGCGCCTGGTTACAGTCGGGTGGAGTGGAATGAGGATACTGCTACATCTGTTACCGGTCAGACGGATATACAACTCCTAAGTCAGGAAGCCGATTACAGTCAGGTTCTTCCGAGCCTCAATTTTAAACTAGATGTCACCGATGACATTGTTGTTAGGGCAGCAGTTGGGAAAACAATTTCCAGAGCTGGTTATGGAAGCCTGCAAGGTGGTACAACAATCAACACAGGGGGGAGTTTAAGCGGTTATTCTGGCAACTCTGGTAACCCGGGCCTCAAACCATTGGAGTCACTCAATTATGACCTGACTGCTGAATGGTACTATGAGGAAGCAAGTTATGTCTCGCTCGGCTACTTTAGAAAAGACGTCAAAAACTGGATCACAACAGGTACACGAGACTCAACATTGTTCAACCTTCCTAACCCATTGGACGGAGAGAAATTCCGAGCTGCTGTTGCTGCACTAGGCGCGAATGCCTCAAATCAGGATATTCGGAACTACATCTTTACCAATTTTGCGGATGATCCTAACGTCATTCCAAATTTCGATGATGAGGGCAACCTTGATGGTGGTTCAATCGTTGGTGATTCTGCGACAGATAATGTAGTGAGTTTCCGACTGAATGTGCCGGTCAATGGTGATCAGGAATACGTTATCGACGGCCTGGAATTCAACATTCAGCATGTCTTTGGAGAATCAGGTTTTGGCGGCATCTTCAATTACACCATGGTAGATACAGACCTTGAATACGATATCAATTCCCTCTCTGATACTGAAGCTTTGGTGGGTTTGAGTGATACGTCGAACCTGGTTCTTTTCTACGACAAAAATGGATTAGAAGCCAGAGTCGCTTATAACTGGCGAGACCAATTCCTCAATGAACGTAGAGTAAATGGTGATCTGACGGCACCCATTTTCACCGATGCGTATAGTCAGATTGACGTCAACATCAGTTATCAGGTTCCTTCTGTGGAGGGGCTGTCTGTTTTCGTAGAAGGTATCAATATAACGGACGAGTATATTACCGAATTCGGGCGGGATGAACGTCTGATATACGAAATTATTCAAAGTGGAGCGAGATACAACGTTGGCGTGAGATACAGCTTTTAATGTTTAACTGTTCCCTTTTAAGTGAGTGTTTGTTGAGAGTCATGGGTGCTAAACCTATGACTTTCAGCGCACTCCTTTTTGACTTCAACGGCTAAAAGGAAAATACAGTGTCTCCAAAATCAACGCCTGCATGATCAAATTATGAGTAGTGAAATATCTAAAGTTGTTATTGTCGGTGGTGGTTCAGCAGGTTGGCTAACTGCTGGGATCATCGCAGCCAAGTTACAAGGCCTAAGGAATGAAAAGGTCACAGTCAGTCTTGTGGAATCTCCCGACATTCCCACAATTGGCGTAGGCGAAGGCACCTGGCCTTCAATGCGTACAAGCCTGAAAATGATAGGTATCTCTGAATCAGAATTCATGTCCGAATGCGACGCCAGCTTCAAACAAGGTTCCAAATTTATCAACTGGCTAGATGAGGACAATCACCACTATTACCATCCATTTACCCTTCCTATTGGATATCCTGGTGTCGATTTGGCAAGTTATATTGCCTCAGATAATCGCTATTCGGAATGCCACCAATCGACTTTCGAACAACTGGTGGGTTTCCAGGGTGCGCTTTGTGATAACTCACTGGCACCAAAACAAATTAGTACACCATCTTATGGTTTCGTCGCAAATTATGGTTACCATTTGAATGCTGGGAAGTTCAGTGAATTGTTACGTAAAAAATGTACTGAAGAGCTCGGTGTCAAACATATACTGGCGAACCTGACAAAGGTCAAAAACCACCAAAATGGTGATATAGCCTCTATTGAGCTCGACAATGGAATGGACCTAAAAGGTCATCTTTTTGTGGACTGCAGTGGTTCACGTTCTTTGCTGTTGGGTGAGCACTATGGAGTGCCGCTCGTGGAACTGCAGGGTACGCTTTTCAACAACCGAGCATTTGCAGCCCAAGTCCCCTATACATCAGATTCGGCTCCAATAGCGTCGGCAACACTATCCACGGCAAATTCAGAAGGCTGGATCTGGGATATTGGTCTGCAGTCCCGACGAGGTGTTGGTTGCGTTTTTTCCAGTCAATTTGATTCTCAGGAAAAAGCTGAGCAACTGCTATATGACTACATCCGTCAATCCAGCTCCAGTGAAACTGCCAGCAATATCACACTGCGTTCTTTGCAATTTGAGCCGGGCTATCGTGCAGAGTTCTGGCGGCATAACTGTGTCGCCGTCGGCATGTCTGCTGGTTTTATAGAGCCTCTTGAAGCGTCTGCACTTGCGATGGTTGAGCAGTCTGCACATATGATCGCCGAACAGTTTCCAAGAGATCAAACTCAAATGAAGGTTGTTGCCAAACGGTTAAACCAGCGAGTCTGCGCACAGTGGCAGCAGATCATTGATTTCCTGAAATTGCACTATGTGTTGTCAAAAAGGAGCGATTCGCCTTATTGGTCTGCCCATAGAGATGCGAATACATGTCCGCAAAGTCTCAAAGACATGTTAACTCTGTGGACTGATAGACCGCCGGGTCCCTTTGATGTGCCCTACGCTGACCCTTTGTTTCCTTATGCCAGTTATCAATATGTGTTGTACGGAATGAAGTTTTCCGTCTCACCTCATCATCAAGAGGTCGGAAAGCAAGAAATGAATAATGCACAAAATCTGATCCTGGAGAACCAACGAAAACGAAACCAACTAATGGGCGTTATGCCTTCCAATAGGGAGTTACTTAGTAAAATTAATCAATATGGCATGTCTGGCGATTGATTAGCCAGCTGTCTTTCTTTGTGACGAGATAGAGAATTAGAATGACCAATTATGCATTGCTCAACAACATAGAACATAAAGATCTTAGGGTAATCACCACTCGATCTGCAGCATACGGCGACAACCTATGGTATTCGCAAACCTTTTATCAGGAATTCGCTGCTGTTCAGCGCTGCTATCCGATATTTTTTCAGAAGGATTTGTCCACAGGTAGAATAGCGCCAATAGTGTTGTTCGGATTCGAGCAGGGCGAAAATTTATACCTTGATAAAGGGCAGTGGCTCGCAAGCTATATTCCACTCTCAGTCCAACGATTGCCTTTCGCCATTGGATTTCAAAATGAAGTCCGGGGTGGCACTGAAACGCAAGAGCGCATCATTACCATTGATTTAGATTCCCCTAAAGTCAGCACATCTGAAGGAATACCTCTATTTCTCGAGTTTGGTGGAAATAGTGACTACCTTGAAAATGCAGCCAATGTGCTGGAATCACTTCATCAGGGTCTGGAAAAAAACAACGAGTTTATGGAAGTGCTGGAAGCCTGCAAACTGATAGAGCCCTTTACTATGGAAGTTTCCTTATCAGATGGCAGTGATAATTCGCTGGTGGGCTTGTACGCAATCAACGAAGAAAGGCTTAAATCGTTGCCAGAGGAACAGCTTTTGGGCTTGTTCCACACTGGGTTTCTGGAAGCCATCTATATGTTTCTGGCCTCTCACACCAACCTCCAGACTTTGGTTAATCGCAAAGATAAACGCGTTATTCTCAGAGAGAGTCCATAACGGTGGATACCGGAGGAATGTTTAACGATATTCAGCCAGTTACGTCTGTTGAAGGCGTGACCTTTGAGAATGTATCCTCAGATATTCTTAACTCCTCTAGTCCTCTTGTTCTCAGAGGCTTTGCCAATAGTTGGAAAATCGTTCGAAAGGCAAATCTAGGGATTCATGCCATTACCGATTATTTGCTTTCACATTATCAAGGAATTCCGGTTACAACCTACAGACTCAACGCTAAAGAAAAAGGCAGAGTTTTTTACAATGCCGATTTCAGTGGGTTTAACTATGATTCATCAAAAGAGCACTTCAATAACATAATCAAATCTGTATTGGAGGCACAAAACAACGAAATAGCGGATGCCGTTTACGTTGGCTCTACGAGCGTAGATTCTTTTTTTTCAAGTCTTTCTCAAGAATTACCTGTCACACAACTTCTGGATAACGCCATAAACAATATCTGGTTAGGAAATCGTTCCAGGATAGCGGCGCATTACGATCTTAAACAGAATTTAGCCTGTGTCGTCGCGGGAAGACGCCAATTCCTGCTGTTTCCGCCTGAACAGGTCAAAAACCTCTACGTTGGTCCGCTAGATAAAGCGCCGGGAGGTCAGGAAATAAGCCTTGTGGACTTCAAAGCTATTGATTTGAAGGCTTTTCCACGAGTAAAAGACGCACTTGAATCAGCACAGATAGTCACTTTAGACCCTGGCGATGCGTTGATTTTACCAACAATGTGGTGGCATCAGGTTGAAGGTTTGGATGACTTCAATGTCCTACTTAATTATTGGTGGAATACCGAATCAGGGGCTCTTAGTCAGCCCAAGGATGCACTACTGATGGCGATGATGACAATTCGGGATTTGCCTGAGCCACAAAAAACAGCATGGCGCAGTTTCTTTGAACACTTTGTGTTTGATTTTGACGAGCAAAATTTTGAACAACTGCCTGCGCATGTCAAAGGTGTATTGCAAAGTCCGATCGACCGCGAAACACAATTTAAATTGCGAGCTCAACTACAAAATCATTTGAGGCGTTAGCAAATTGATATTTGTGGATAATATATAGGTGAAGAATATGAACCCCCAGGGCATAAAAAAAGTGGTGATAGCAGGCGGCGGCACAGCCGGTTGGATGGCGGCAGCTGCTTTCGGGAAACTTCTTGGTAAAACGCTTGATATTACGTTGATTGAGTCGGACCAAATTCCTACCGTTGGAGTAGGAGAGGCCACTATTCCAACGCTGCATATCTTTCATGATCTCCTGAAAATCAGTGAGCCGGAATTTATGGCTGCCACTAACGCGACCTTTAAACTCGGCATTGCTTTCGACAGTTGGAAAGCGATCAATGAAGATTACATTCATTCATTCGGGTATCTTGGCCAAGGCTGCTGGGCTGCCGGATTCCAGCATTTCTGGTTGAAAGGAAGAAAGTTAGGGATAGCTTCTGAAATAGGTGACTATTGTCCAGAGCACTTAGCGTGTAGAAAGCAAAAATTTGCGGTTTACCCCAAACAGGACCGCAATCATGCATTTCATCTGGATGCTGGCCTCTATGCGAAATTTTTACGCAATATTGCACAGTCAAATGGTGTGAAGCGAATTGAAGGGAAAATCGAACACGTCAATCTAGACCCGAACAGCGGCAATATTCTCTCTTTAGTGTTGGACCAAGGTCGCAAAGTCGACGGTGAGTTATTTATAGATTGTACTGGATTCAAAGGGCTACTAATTGAAGAGGCGTTGCACACCGGATACGAAGATTGGAGCCATTGGTTACCTTGCGACAGCGCTATAGCCGTGCAAACAAAATCGAATGATGTTCAGCCTCCTTTTACTCGTTCGATGGCACATACTGCCGGGTGGCAATGGCGCATCCCTCTTCAAAATCGGGTAGGTAATGGCATTGTTTACTGTAGCAAATACCTTTCAGATGAGCAGGCTGAGCAGCACTTGCTGACACACCTCCAGGGGGAACCGATAACTACCCCCAGGGTGATAAAATTCAGAACTGGCACAAGGCGACAGCATTGGAATAAAAACTGTGTTGCTGTCGGGCTATCAAGTGGTTTTATCGAACCCCTTGAATCCACAAGCATCCATCTTATTCAGCAGAGCATTATACGCTTGATGCAATTGTTACCCAGTCAGGAAATGGAGAGTGCAAACAGAGATCAATTCAATGCAAAAATGCGTTTTGAGTTGGAAAATATCCGTGACTTTATTGTCATGCACTATCATGTGACTGAGCGAGACGACACTGGCTTCTGGCGCTACTGTAAAAACATGTCTATTCCTGATTCTTTGCACCACCGTCTTAGCCTTTTTCAGCAAAATGGCCATGCTCATCAACTAGATGGTGAACTGTTTGGCGAGACATCCTGGATTCAGGTGATGTTGGGTCAAGGTATCAATCCAGTTTCCTATCATCAAATAGTGGATGCAATGTCCGAACAGGAATTGAATCGATTCTTATCGCAAATCAAGTCAGGCGCGGAACGAAAAATTGAAGCAATGCCAGACCACCTGACTTTTCTGCAATCTTATTGTGCTCCTGGGAATTTGGCCGGTAACTATGATTGACGTTAACCAGGGAGTTAACCCTGTCATTAACTCTATCGGCAATATGAATACTCCCATTGTTATTGTTGATAACTTTTCTTTGAATCCACAAGAAATACGTTCTCACGCTTGTACACTTGCTCGTTACCAACCAGACGAATCTACCTATTATCCTGGTGTGAGAGCCTTATTGCCGAAACAAGTAATTGTCGATTATTTGGCTCCTGTTTTGAAGGGGTTGTATTCTATTTATGCCATTCCTGAACGTCTCAAACCAGCGCCGAAAAATAGTTATTTCTCTTTGATAACAACACAGCCTGACGACTTGTTGCTGGTCCAGTCAATCCCACACGTAGATACAGTTAGTCCATATGTTTTTGCCGTCTTGCACTATATTGACGAGGGGCACCACGGTGGAACCGGCTTTTTCAGGCATATTCCCACCGGCTTTGAGCGGTTAACAGCCGAAAACGAGTATCAATACTGTGAAGAAACCAATCGATATATGGGATCTCACACAGCGCCAACAGGATATTGTGGCAAAAATTCAGATCTTTACGAACTCTACTATCAAATCGAATATCGCCCGAATAGATTAGTAATATACCCGGGAAACCTGCTGCACTCAGTTGTAGTAGATGAGACCAATGACATCAGCGCGGACCCAACAAATGGCAGGTTGACGGCCAACCTATTTGTAGAGTTCAGATAAAATTACTATTTGATATAAGTTTCTACAAAAAAGGGCTGGTCAAAAGACCAGCCCTTTTTTCATCCGCATGTTATTGCGGTTTGTATATTTTGTACTCACCGGAAGCATGTAATAGAGAAAACATATGCAGCATGCCATCGTAGTATCGATACAAACCTGTCGGGGCATCTTGCTCCCACAAGTAGCGCAGCATTTCAGTCGCAAAAGGCTTGTCACTTACTGTCGCACCAAAGGCGTTCATGGCTGTTCTTCCATGGCTACGGAAATCAATGCCAGGTTCACGGGTGCCATCCACCTCATAGACTGCAATAAAATCTCCGTAAGTACTGACTTCATTGTTAAAAAAGTCAACTTGACGATCAATCAGTTCTTTAAGTTGTTCGCTCTCACTGATCCAGTAGTAGTCAAGTGCCATGTTGCCCATTACGCGGAAAGAATCCCAGGCACTTTTGTGACTATTGCCGTTGAAGCTAGTGAATTGCGGTTCGCCCTCATGACTAGCATAGTCACTGAATAGACCTGTATTCGGGTGGGCAGCTTTGGCCAGATATTGGCGGCTGATTTCCGCCACCTCATGCCAGTAATCATTGTTCTCATCTGCCCACAGTGCCCATAACTCATAGAATGCCGGAAGATGATATGAGGGGTCGGTAAAACTGTCGACGTCCAAGGTTGTGACAAACTCTATTTGTTTGTAAACCGGATGCATCATAAGGCGCGTGTTATCTGATTGTGTGAATATCATGTCGTGCAAAATTGCATTGGCTTCACTCTGATAATCGAAAATACCTTCCGTGCTACCCCAACGATTGTTTGCCATAAACAAGGCCATTGCAAAGTACTCTTCTCCATCGGGAGCCGGATTCTTGGCAATCGGAAGGTAGGGGGCTTGTGCACTTAGGCGCCAAGCGAAAAACTTGTCATGAATTCCCGATGTATTCTGCATCTTGTCTTTGGTAAAACGCCAGAGTCGGTCAAAGGTATCCTGATCATCCATCATTGCCGCGATAAACATGCCATAAGACATACCTTCGGAGCGAATATCGTTTGAATCAACTGCCTTGATAAATGCCATATCTTCACCCACACCATACAAGAGCGTCGTTCCGGTATCTGGCTCAGGTTCGGGCTGCGAGCCAGCGACAACGATAGAGACATTGTCGATTTGGATATCGCCGGTGATATCGACGGCTTTGCCACCGGATATAAATTGGATGCCGATACCTTGCAGGTTGGTAAAGTCAAATTCCCCGCTAATGTACCCGAAAACGGACTCGGCGCTTATGTTGTTGTAAGTGAAGGTAACAAATTCGTCAGCCGGCCTAGAAGCGACAGAGGTATAACCAATGAATCCTGGTTGGAAGTTACCATCCTCGACATAGAGCTGCGTAATCAGACTGCCATCATTCACATAGGAAGCCGGTAGCTTGACGTCAAAGGAAATAGTGACACCTGAAGTCATATCTATCGGTGCAAACTGCTGATACTTGACCGTGAAATTGTCGTTGTTGCTAATCCAAATTGGCGCAACGTTCAGCACTCCATCTTGGTGAGAGAGCAACCCTTCCACCAAAGAGCCGTTATCCGCAGTGAAAACCCAATTGCTTATTCCAACGTCAAAGGCGTCAGAAAAAACAACTTCTGCATCTACATCTGAATCAGGTAAAACAATTGAAACTTCATCGAGGAGAATATCTCCTGTAATGCTGCTCGGTTTGCCATTTGCAAGGAATTGAAAACCAATACCGCTTAGCTGAGTAAAGTCGAATCCTTCAGCAATATAGCCAAAACTGGTCTCAGGCCCTACGTTGTCAATTGTTACGGTTACTCTGCCGTTTTCAGCAATGGCCCGATACGCAAAAAAGCCGGGGTTGAAATTGACGTCTTCAATGATCATCTGAACAGCCATATTACCATCGGCAACATAACTATCTGCAGCCTCAAGTTCAAACGATATTGTCGCTCCGTCTGTGATATCAATTGCTGGGAATTGGCGATACCGCACAGTTAACGCATCTCCGGTGCTATCCCATGTTGGGGTGACTACCAAAGCGTCGTTGGCCAGACTCAGATTTGCTGAGGCCAGCGTGCCATTGTCTCCACCTGCCTCCCAACCTGCCAGGCTGTCAGAAAACCCTTGATAGAAAACAGTTTCCCCATTTGCGTCAGTATCACCTGACATATCGGGGACCAACTCAAATAATTGGGCATAAGTGCTTTGCAGCTTTTCATTAACTTCTTCTTCAGTCGCCAAACCGTGCTCGACAAAGAAATTAGGGTATGTTCCAGTTTTAAACGCCGAATTTTCGGAAAACGAATCAGAAAAATCAGTGCCAACCTCAGTAAATTGAATATCCCAAACCAAATCATTTTGATTAAACCGTACTCGCCTATCTTGCACTAGCACTAAAACACCATTAAGTGTCGCCTGCTCATCAGCGCCAATCTGAGGTAAGGTCAATTGTCCTATTTCAATGTAGGATGAAGGATTATTCGAGGAAACATTCACTTCGATATCGCGCAATCCGACATCCTCGCTCTTAACAGATACTGAAAATTCATATCTGAATTCAAAGCGGCTTGCTCTTGTTTTGTCCGTCAGGGTGAGTTTGTCGATGGCGATACTAGCCAATACCCCTCCAGACTGCGTCAGCAATAGAAGACTTAACACGCCTAACAGCGCAGATTTTTTCCAGTAATTCATAGACCCCCCTTTTGTTTTGTGATGCGAAAACCCGCAAGAAGCAAGATCCCCAAGGCAAGCAACGACAGATTGAAGGGTTCTGGTATCGCCGTCTGCCCCACACTAAATTCACTCGTATCTAACACGTTGAATGTATTGGGGTCGTATATCTCTATATCCTGATTAAACGCCAGATTTCCAGGTGCGCCTAACCATTCAAATGAAACGACCAAACCACTAAGCATCTGTCCACCTGTTAATGGAGTAGCCAAGGCCAAACCATCAACAAAACCGGGTTCGGATGATCCGAAGAAGTCGTCTGGATCCGCAGCAAAGAAATCCCAATCGCCTGGCATTTGAATGATGGAGATGTTGCTAAATAAGCCAAATTGGAAATAAAGCGTTAGCGCCTCGATTGAAGTGGCCTTGTCATTAGTTATTTTGTAGGTAGCCTGATATGTATTATTGACAACCTGATTGACATCAACTTCAATCAGGATGGCATGGCTTTTTAAGCTAAATAAAAAAAAGCAGAGTAGTAAAAATCGTTTGTACATCGTTTTAAACCCTTTGATTGTCTTATGATTTAAGCACTGCGTCTGTGATGAAACGTTTTTTGTGAAAAACACATCATGCAAGAAAACAACGCTTAAACACTGGAGTCAGGATTGTAGAACGAAATGGATTAACAAATTAATAACAAACTGTCGGATTAGATTATTTCATAAAAGGATTGCTATTGAACATAAAAAATGGAGCACCTTTTCAGGTGCTTCTACCTATCTGGGCGAACAAAGCACAGTAATCTTTGCAAGCGTGGGCAGCGAAGCCAGACCCATAGTTTTATGTTGCTCGATTTTTCAGAAGTCGGACATAGTTTTCTTGCTCAGCCGCCTAAATATTTTCTAAGGATTTGTCGAAAAGGATCGTGGTAAAAGGTACTACATCAGGATTGGTGGGGGACAAATATGCATGAATTACAGCTGGCTGAACATGATCGATTCAAAATAGGTAATCACCAATGAGCATTGGCTACAAGAAGTTTAATGGCAAACGCTTGCGGGTGAAAAACAACGTGGGATAAAGCCATTAACAAAAGGTAAGAAATATGGCGACTCCCATATGAGTATGAGAGTCACTTTATTTGTAAATGGTTAATATGCGTTTATGTCAGAGTAACAAACTCTTCGCCAGAGGTTGGATGTATCGCCACGCAGGCATCGAAATCTGCTTTGGTGGCACCCATCTTCATGGCTACGCCAAAACCTTGCAGTATCTCATCCATGCCATGTCCAATGCCGTGCAGTCCAACTACTTTTTGCTCCGGACCTGCGCAAATCAGCTTCATTTTAGTTAATTGTCTATGCTGGGTGACAGCAGTATACATGGCACCAAAGCTGGAGGAATAGACTTGTAAATTGTCTTCTCCATATTGCTCAATTGCTTCAGGTTCGGTAAGACCAATGGTTCCGATAGGGGGGTGACTGAATACGACGGTAGGGATTAAAGTATAATCCATATGCGCGTTAGTCTGATTATTGAATAGTCGCTCTGACAACAGTCGGCCTGCTTTCACTGCCACAGGTGTAAGTTCTACCTTACCAATACAATCACCTACTGCATAAATCCCATCTACATTGGTGTTCTGGTATTTGTCGACTTTAATGTAACCTCTGTCATCCAGTTCAACCCCCGTATTCTCAATGGCAATTTTATCATTGGCTGGGTGGCGCCCTATGGCCCAGATAAAACAGTCTGTCTGAATTTGCTCACCATTGGTTAATTTGACCTGGATACTGCCATCGGCATTTTTCTCAAGACTTTCAACCACATGATGCTTGTGTAGCGTAGGACCTTCTTCTGCCATGATGTCAACGAGCGTGTCGCTGATCATAGGGTCAAAGGAACGCAAAGGTTTGTTTTTGCGCACAATCAGGTGGGTGTCACTACCAAGGGAGTGCAGCACGCCAGCCAGCTCTACTGCAATGTATCCAGCACCTGCCACCACTACCCGTTTGGGTTGTTCATCAAGAGCAAAGAAGCCGTCTGAGTCAATACCCAGCTCTGCACCAGGGACATCAGGAATAGTGGGCCTGCCGCCAGTGGCAACCAGTATATGATTGGCTGTATATTTTTGACCATCCACCTCTATGGTGTTTTTATCCACGAATGTCGCGAATCCATTGATAACGGTTATGCCATTGTTGTCCAGCACTCTGTCGTAGGAAGCATGGATCCGTTCGATGTAGGCCTCACGGCTTTCCACAAGTTTTTTCCAGTCAAAACCGTTTACAGTGACATCGAATCCATAGTCTGGCGAATAGCGGTGAATGGCTTCGGCAACCTGTGCACCAAACCACATGGCTTTTTTCGGTACACAACCTACATTTACACAGGTACCGCCCATCGATTTAGCTTCGATTATCGCTACCTTTTTACCGTATTTTGCCGCGCGATTTGCCGACGCAATACCGCCGCTTCCGCCACCAATACATATGAGATCAAAATCAGCCATGTTTCACCTTAATTAAACAAGTTCGTTTGCAAGATATAGGGGTTTTCCTGATAAATGCAAATTCAAATCGTATTTACCTTAGCTTGATAAGAACCGATTGAAGCGCAGCTTATTGCAAAAAATTAAGAAAGGTTGAGAATTTTGATCCAGCTCAAACAGTCTCAATCCATGTACTTGAAGGCTGCATCAAAGATGCCCAGATTATTATTACGGCAACTGGGGCAACACACCCCAACCGTAATGACTAATTTGGAGGCGCTTATGAGTTTTTCCCCAACCCTATTCGGACACAGCAAAGATAAATCTGCAGCTTCGTTGAAAACTCAGATTGATCACGTATTCGATAACTTTTTCACTAATCTCCCTGCTGAAAGCATTTTTTCACAGAATCTCTCAGGCTTTTTTAATCCATCGCTAGATCTGAAAGAGACGGATGAGGGTCTTGAACTTAAGGTTGATTTACCAGATATGAACAAGGATGACATTGATCTTGAAGTTGTTGGTGATCATTTGGTTGTTTCTGGTGAGAAAAAAACGGAGAAGGACGAAAAGAATGATAAAGGCTTTCACATGATGGAGCGTTCCTTCGGCACGTTTAAACGAGTCGTTCCCTTACCATTTTCTGTGGAAAACGGCTCCGATGTAGTTGCCAGATATGACAAAGGGGTGCTGAAAGTAAATATCCCAAGACCAGAGGGTGTTGAAAAAAGCACAAACAAAATCAGTATTGACTGATCCTATCCAGTAAAGGGCGTCTTGGGGCGCCCTTGTATTTTTGCCCTGTTGCCCTCATTTCGATCATAATTTAATTAGAGAAGTGAACCCATGAGCACAACAGCTATTCAAGACTTATCCGGTCTACCTCGATTTTCTGATATTACACCTGATCAAATTAAACCAGCCATTGAACAGGCTATCACTGACTGCAAAAAGACCATAGAAGCATCGCTTGAGCAACAAGACATCAGCTGGGATAACCTTATTGCGCCAATTGAAGAAGTGGATGATGCTCTTAGCAAAATGTGGTCTCCCGTTTCTCATATGAATTCAGTGGTGAGTAACGATGAACTGCGCGAAGCCCATGATGCCTGTCTGCCTCTTTTATCTGAATATGGTACTTGGGTTGGTCAACATAAAGGTCTGTATGAGGCGTATTTAAAAATATTTGAAAGTCCTTCTTTCAAAGACCTGAGTGAAGCGCAACAGAAAACCATCAGTGATTCGGTGCGGGATTTTAAATTGTCCGGAGTCGCATTGCCCGACGACAAGAAAAAGCGTTATGCCGAGATCAAGAGTCGAATGTCAGACTTATCGTCTACCTTCAGCAACAATGTCATGGATTCAACTTTGGGTTGGCAGAAACATATTGAAGACGAGACATTACTGGCCGGCTTACCCGAATCAGCGCTTGCGGCAGCAAAGCAACTTGCTCAAAGCAAAGAAAAACAAGGGTGGCTGTTTACTCTGGATATTCCCAGCTATTTACCAGTAATGATGTATGCTGATAATCGCGAGTTAAGGGAAGAAATGTACCATGCCTACACAACACGGGCGTCTGACCAGGGCCCGAATGCAGGGAAATGGGATAACGGTCCAATTATCGATGAGACCCTTGCATTACGTCATGAGATAGCGCAATTGCTGGATTTTGATAATTATGCTGAACGATCACTGGCCACTAAAATGGCCGACAGCACAACGCAGGTCAACACGTTTTTAAGGGATCTTGCCAAGCGCTCGAAACCCCAAGCACAACAGGATTTGGACGAGTTAAAGGCCTTTGCTGAGCAGACTTATGCGGCTAGCAAACTCAAAGCGTGGGATCTGGCTTACTACAGCGAAAAACTCAAAGAGCAGAAGTACGCCATTTCTGATGAAGTCCTCCGCCCTTACTTCCCAGAAGAAAAAGCCGTGGGAGGACTTTTTGAAGTCGTCTCGAGATTATACGGACTGAAGATTAAAGAAAGATTTGATGTGGATACCTGGCACAAGGATGTGCGCTTTTTTGATATCACCGATAGTGACGGTGAGTTACGTGGTAGCTTTTATCTCGATTTGTACGCACGTGAGCACAAACGAGGCGGTGCCTGGATGGACGAATGCCATGTTCGCCGAATAAAAACCAATGGTGAAATTCAGCAGCCAGTGGCCTATCTGACCTGCAATTTTAATGGTCCGGTCGGCGATAAGCCGGCCCTGTTTACTCACGATGAAGTATTGACCTTGTTCCATGAGTTTGGTCACGGGATCCACCACATGCTGACTAAAATAACCGTCGGCAGTGTGTCTGGTATCAACGGTGTTCCATGGGATGCGGTAGAACTACCAAGCCAGTTCCTGGAAAACTGGTGTTGGCAACCAGAGGCTTTGGCTTTCATCTCGGGCCACTTTGAGAGCGGTGAATCTATTCCGCAGGATCTGTTGGATAAAATGCTAGCAGCCAGAAACTTTCAGTCTGCTATGCAGATGGTGAGACAACTTGAATTCAGTTTATTTGATTTCGCACTGCATGAATCTTTTGATCAAACTAAACCACAAAATGTGCAGAAAGTGATCGACGAAGTTCGTGAGCAAGTTGCGGTGATCATGCCGCCTTCCTTCAATCGTTTCCAGCATAGCTTTGGGCACATTTTCGCTGGTGGTTATGCGGCAGGTTATTACAGTTACAAGTGGGCCGAGGTGCTCTCATCCGATGCCTTTAGCAGATTTGAAGAAGAGGGCATTTTTAATCAGGAAACTGGCGCAGACTTTCTGCACAACATCCTCGAAATGGGGGGAAGCCGTGAACCCATGCAACTCTTCATTCAATTCAGAGGCCGTGAGCCACAAGTGGATGCATTGTTGAGACACTCAGGTATTAATGCTTAACAAAGGAATGTGAATATGAGTCATTTGGAGAGCTTTCAGCAGCTTTATCAGCGGGCATGTGAGCGTAAAGGTGGACCTGATAAGCTTGAGGCATTGCTCTCTAAACCTTTTTCGGATGAGGAATTGACCAAGATTGGAGATGATCGCTTTTTGGCCGAATTTACTAAAAAAGTCTTTCAATCTGGCTTTGTCTGGCGCGTAGTACGCAACAAATGGCCTGACTTTGAACGGGTATTTTTTGAGTTTAATATCGACAAAATCCTATTGATGCCTGATGAGATGCTCGAGTCCAAAGCGCAAGACCCGAGCATAATCCGCAATTTTAATAAGGTAAAAACCATCCGCGAAAATGCACTGATGATTGAATCTGTTCAACGGGAGCATGGCAGCTTTGCCAGGTTTGTCGCCGAATGGCCGTCTTCAGATATTGTTGGTTTATGGGAATATCTTAAAAAGCACGGCGCCAGACTGGGCGGCAATACTGGCCCCTATGGATTGCGAGCGGTGGGTAAAGATACCTTTTTACTCTCTGAGGATGCCAAAGGGTATTTTGCCAAACGGGAAATCATCAGTGGTTCATCCACCTCAAAAAGAAGCCTGAAAGCAATTCAGGATGCATTTAATACCTTGCAGCAACAAAGTGGGCGTTCGATGCAGGAACTCAGTCAAATCATTGCTTATAGTGTTGGTGACAACTTTGTGCAAGTTGAGTCTGTTGAGTAGGGGCTAAATTCGGTAGACTATCCGGCGAATTAAAGAAGGATCCAAAAATGAGTGACCAACCAGCGGACGCTGAGCAATCCAACCAAACACATTTCGGCTTTAAACAAGTGGCCACCGAACAAAAAGTGTCAATGGTCGCCGATGTTTTTCATTCAGTCGCCGGAAAATATGATCTGATGAATGATCTGATGTCCATGGGCATTCATCGATTGTGGAAACGCTTTACTATTGATTGCAGTGGGGTCAGAGCTGGGCATAAAGTATTGGATTTGGCTGGTGGCACAGGTGATCTCGCGGCTAAATTTTCTCGCATGGTTGGCAATAGCGGACAGGTTGTATTAGCAGATATCAACGAAGCAATGTTGAAAGTGGGCAGAGATAAACTCCGCGACCTTGGTATAGTCGGGAACGTGGAATATGTTCAGGCTAATGCAGAAGAATTGCCCTTCCCCGACAATACCTTTGACGTGATCACTATTGCCTTCGGGTTGAGAAACGTTACTGATAAAGACAAAGCACTGGCATCCATGTTTCGCGTTCTGAAGCCAGGGGGACGCTTACTGGTGCTGGAGTTTTCTAAGCCTGAATTCGAAGTACTGAGTAAAGTCTACGATTTTTACTCGTTCCATGTGTTGCCGAAAATGGGCAAGCTGGTAGCGAATGACGGTGACAGTTACCAATATCTGGCTGAATCAATACGCATGCATCCGGATCAGGACACCCTAGAAACTATGATGAAAAATGTCGGATTTGAGCAAACCAATTATCACAATCTGACTGGCGGTATTGTGGCGTTGCACCGAGGGTTTAAGTTTTAATGCCTGCAGCGCAATTATTTTCTGCAGGCCTGGAGCGGGCGATCAACCAGCTGATAAAGCTCGATCCTGAAAGTGCAGCAAATCTGTACAAGTTGTCCGCTAAACATCTTGAAGTTGAGATTGCCGAATTTCCCCATGCTCTTGTGTTTGCCTTTTCTGATCAGGTGCATGTATTGGTCAGAGAAAAAGAGGCTGAAGGTTATCAGGTGGACTGCAAGATCAGCCTTTCACTGCAAAGTTTGCAGCGCCTGCAGGATAGCAGTCAGATCACCAGTCTAATCAAACAGGGGTATCTGGAACTTGAAGGTGATATTCATGTCGCTCAGGCTTTTAGCCAGCTGCTCAAAGAATTGCACATTGACTGGGAAGAGCAATTGTCAAAATTCACAGGTGATGTGGTTGCACATACTGTGTTCAGTGCAGGAAAGTCTTTATTTGAGCACGCTAAAAAAACCGCAAATGCTGTGGCTTTGACCCTGAAAGACGGTGCGATGGAAGAAAAAAAACTAGCGGCTCATCCTTATGTTGTTGAAGATTTTTGTCGCCAGGTCAACGAAGTTCGCAGTGCAACAGAAAGATTGGATGCAAGATTGAAGTTGTTGGAAACCCAGAGAGAGCAGAATTAAGGTGCGCATTTTACGTTTATACAAAATAAACAAAATACTGCTTCAACATGGGCTGGACGAACTAATTCCTGATAAATGGTTGCCTTGGTATGCGAAGTTAGGGCGATCCTGTCAGTTTTGGTTACGTAACCAACACCCTGATAAGCCCCTCGGGGCCCGCATCCGGCTGGCGTTGCAATCTCTCGGGCCGGTGTTTATCAAATTTGGTCAGATGCTTTCAACCCGGCGGGATCTGCTTTCCCCGGAAATTGCAAAAGAGCTGGCTCTATTGCAGGACAAAGTACCTCCTTTTGACTCCGAAGTGGCGCAGGAAATTATCAAAGCCTCACTGGGGATTAAACAAATCGATGAATTGTTTAGTGATTTCGAATCGACACCCTTGGCCTCGGCTTCCATAGCACAGGTGCACGCTGCAAAATTGAAGTCCAGCGGACAAGAGGTAGTGGTTAAAGTCATTCGTCCGGACATTATCGATACTATCCATGCAGATATGGAATTGCTCAGAACATTTGCATTTGCAGCCCAGACCTGGCTACCTGACGGCAAACGCCTGCGGCCTATTGAAGTGGTTGAAGAGTATGAGAAAACCATTATCGATGAGCTGGATTTGTTACGGGAAACCGCCAATGGCATTCAGTTAAGACGCAACTTTCAAGACTCCCCAGCGCTTTACGTACCGCAGATATTCAGTGATCACTGCCACAAAAATGTGATGGTCCTCGAAAGAATTTACGGAATCCCGATTTCTGACATCGATGCCCTGCTTGCGCAAAACACTAACATGAAAAAATTGGCAGAGCGTGGCGTAGAAGTGTTTTTTACACAGGTTTTTCGCGACAGCTTTTTTCATGCAGATATGCATCCAGGCAATATATTTGTATCAACCAAGGATCCCCTGAACCCTCAGTATATCGCTATCGATTACGGCATTGTTGGCACCCTTAACCGGGAAGATAAGCGTTATCTGGCGGAAAACTTTATCGCTTTTTTTAATCGTGATTATCGCAAAGTTGCAGAGTTGCACGTTGATTCAGGTTGGGTGCCATCCAATACTGATATCGACGATTTTGAAGTGGCAATCCGGACAGTCTGTGAACCCATATTTCAAAAGCCTCTGGCGGAAATATCCTTCAGCAATGTGCTCCTTCAGTTATTCAATACTGCCAGACGATTCAACATGGTGGTTCAACCTCAATTAGTGTTGTTGCAGAAAACACTTTTGTATATTGAAGGTTTGGGACGACAGCTCTACCCGCAATTGGATCTGTGGCAGACAGCCAAACCATTCCTGGAAAATTGGATGAAAGAACAAATTGGCTTTAAGGCCATGTATAAAAAAATCTACACCAATTTGCCTTATTGGTCTGAAAAACTGCCTGAGATGCCCGACTTAATTTATGACAGTCTGCGGCAGGTTAAACAACTGCCAGAGCTTCAGAAACGGCATTTTGAGGCTCAACAAGCCCGTGAAAAGAATGCCAGAAGAAGTCTCTTTTTGACCTTGTGTGGGTCAACGTTTTTAATCGTTTCTGCGTTGTTGCCCATCTATTTGGACACAGCAATACCCTCAGTAGGCCTGGCTGTCACCGGACTAATTGCCTGGGGAATGGCTATCAAGAAGCATTGAGTTGAATAAGGTATTGGTCCCCGATCAAGAGCATTTCGGTGATGACGGCGTGCTTTGAGCGTTTCGGTAATGAAGGCGTGCTTTGAGCTTTTAGGGGTTGACGCTGTATTATAAGTGGTTCGGGGGTAACGTTGTGTTTTGACACTTTTTGGGGTGCAATATTTAACAGGGGGATTTGAGGACAACGAAGATTTAACCTTTCTTTTAAACTGTGCGTTTCGTCATTCCGTTATAGCGTACAGGACGAAATCTAATACTCGCCAAAAAAACCTTCCACCCGAAGTGCGATGCCGTAGGAGGCTGAAAAAGACTCATCACGGCGCCATAAGACAAAGGGCTCAACTTCATAAAACAGCCACTCTCTCAGGGCATTTCTGCGCCACCTCACGCTGGTAAGGTATTCTTCAGTGCGATAGTTTGGCCTGCTGCTACCTTCGAGATACAAGCCATAGATCACCGCTGTTTTTTCATCCCGTTGGTTAAAGTACTGCCAACTGTGCTGCCATAACCAATCGTTGGTGCGATCACGAAAAAAGAAACCGTTGCTGAACCGGTAAATTGAATCTTTGTCCGCCTGATGATCAAATGTGAAACGTGTGTCAGCACCAAATTGGTCGCGATTATAATAGTAAACGGATGATTCCCACCTGAGATCTGTCGTATCAGTAAAATTGAACTGGGTGCGATAACGGCTTTTCGCAAACAGCTGGAAACGCCTGCCGACGCCAATCCTATGTGAGAGTCCGCTGTCTCTTTTAGGTTTAAATCTAAGGGCCAAGCTAAATCTATCCTGTCGGTTCAGGTCTTCAGCCCTTCCTGCACGGACCTTGTCATCAATGCCATCCTCGTCGTAATCCGACAAAATCAAATCCACGCGGTTTTTCAATTTAGGCAACCTTACTCTAACCCGAACCCTTGCCTCAAAATCGTTCAACTCCCTACTGCGCGGCTCCCAGCCCAATCGGATGCGCGCTTGTCCAATAGCGTCGTCATTTTCCGCCGTCATGTTGTCTTCAGCGAAAAAGTCATCAAACCATTGGGCTGAGACCTTTACTGAATCTGCAATACTTCTGTGCATGTTATCCAACCATAGATAATCATCATCTTCGGTCTGTGCCATTGCTGGCAAACTCAGAACCAAAAAAGCATAAATTGATACAAATACGACTTTAATCAAACTTTTATCCTGTATATGTTGTCTTCATAGAGTGGCTATTTTTGTTTGCTTAATCAAATCCAGTGACCTTTTGGATTACCTACGTATAATAGTCACCATAATCTGATACGGAGTAGATTAAAAATGTTAGGTAATATTGGTATATGGCAACTACTTATTGTTTTAGCAGTAATTGTGTTGCTATTTGGCACTAAAAAGTTACGGACCTTAGGAAGTGATCTTGGTAGTGCTGTGAAAGGGTTCAAAAAATCCATTTCAGATGAAGATGCTGATTTTAAAGATAAACCTGCTGTCGAAAGCAAAGAGCAGCCAACGACTGATGAGCAAACGACCGCTGCCAAAACAGAGCAGAAAGAACCTCAGTAATGTTTGATATAGGCTTTTGGGAGCTACTGCTGATTGGTGTTATTTCACTGTTGGTGCTCGGACCTGAGCGCTTGCCCGGTGCCATCCGCTCGACGCTGAAAACTGTGCGAAGCGTCCGTAACATGGCGAGTGGCTTCAAGCAGGAAGTTGAGCAGCAGTTTCGTGTGCATGAATTGCATGAAAATCTGAAAAAAGCTGAAAGTCAGAATTTGGAAAATTTGTCTCCTGAACTTAAACAATCTGTGGACGAACTAAAGGCTGCGGCTAAATCAGTTCAGAAGCCATACCAAAAAGACCCATCCTAGATGTCAGAAACAAATAGTCTGATAGCTCACTTAGTTGAGCTGCGAAACCGATTGTTAAAAGCCGTTATCAGCGTGCTTGTGGTATTTGTTTGTCTGGTCTACTTTGCCCAAGATTTATATCACTGGTTGGCTACGCCTTTGCTGGAAGCCATGCCAGCCGGCTCGCAAATGATCGCAACAGATGTGGCCTCACCATTTTTTGCCCCTTTTAAGCTGACCATGGTTATTTCATTTTTCGTGGCTATCCCCGTGGTCTTATACCAGGTTTGGGGATTTATCGCGCCTGGGCTTTACAAAAATGAAAAGCGCCTGATTGCGCCGTTATTGATTTCCAGCTCACTGCTTTTTTATGCCGGTATTGCCTTTGCGTATTTTGTGGTTTTCCCCATCGCATTCAGTTTTTTCACTCAGATTGCGCCAGACGATGTGGTCATCAGTACCGACATCAGCAGTTATTTGAATTTTGTACTAAAACTCTTTTTCGCGTTTGGTTTATCCTTTGAAATTCCAGTGGCAATAGTATTAATGTGTTGGACTGGGATAACAGATGCGCAGAGTTTACGAGCCAAACGACCCTATGTAATTGTCGGCGTGTTTGTACTAGGCATGTTGCTTACGCCACCCGATATTATTTCTCAGACTTTACTTGCCTTGCCGATGTGGTTGTTATTTGAATTCGGCGTCATAATCGGCAGTATTTATTCGAAAAAATCAGAACAAGAAGAAAATCAGGAAGTATCATGAAAAAACCCGGACTTATTATTTTATCCTTTTTATTCTTAGCGCCCCTTAGTCAGGCAGAAAGCCTGTCAGATGCGTTGAAGAAGTGTGGACAGCAACAAAATAGTCTTAAGCGTCTGGTTTGTTATGATCGTTTGGTCAATGACATTGAGAAATATTCAGGTCTGAACGATTTACTCAACGTGCCAGCTCCCTTGCCTGCTACAGGGGCAGTAGAGCAATCAACTGTTCCATCTTCAGTTACTGCCACCAGGCCCTCGCCTGCAACGGTTGCTGAACCCATCAGTACTTCTGACTTTGGCTTGGAAGCAAGACAACTCAGACAGGATACGGCCGACAAAATTTATTCAACCGTTAAGTCTTTTAAAAAGGATGGCCTGGGTAATCTGGTGATCACATTGAGCAACGGCATGATCTGGAAGCAGTTGGAATCCAGCTCGTTACGGGTTAAATCCGATCAGCAGGTTTATGTAGAAAAAGGGTTGCTTGGTTCGCACTATTTAAGTCGTGATAATGTGAACAGTCGAATCAAGGTCAAGCGGATAAAGTAATGTGTCTTACTGGTTTGATATTGGAGTAAACCTGACTAACGAACGACTACCGACTCATGAGGTGGTGGAACGGGCCATTGAATCAGATGTGATGAAAATGGCCGTCACTGGTACAGATTTGCAAGAAAGTGCCAGCGCGTTACTTCTATCCAAACAATATCCCGGAAATTTGGTTAGCACTGCTGGTATCCATCCCCATTACGCTAAAGATGTTCCAGCCGATTACATCGAACAATTACGCAAAGTAGCCAGCGACCCTAAGGTGGTCGCAATCGGTGAGTGCGGGCTGGATTTCAATCGAAACTTCTCGCCACCTGAGCAGCAACTTAATGTCTTCGAAGAACAGCTTCGCCTGGCTGTAGAATTGAAAAAACCGGTTTTTTTGCATGAACGTGACGCTTTCGATGCACAGCTGAAGCTTTTACAGATATATCGTTCTGAATTGGTTGGTGGGGTAGTGCATTGTTTTACAGGCAACATTGATCAGATGAAGGCTTATTTGGAGCTTGATTTGTTCATCGGCGTGACAGGATGGCTGTGTGATCAAAAACGCGGATCGCAATTGCGAGATGCAGTGACTGAACTACCATTAAGCCATGTGTTATTGGAAACAGATGCGCCGTACTTAATGCCCAAAACATTAAAAACGAAAAAACGACAGAATGAACCTGCCAATTTACCACATATTGCCGAGCACCTTGCCAACTTGATGGATGTAGAACTCCAGTTACTTCAAGCTCATTGCGCTGCAAATAGCCAAACACTGTTTCAATTGTCAGCTGACTGGTGAAATCATGATGTTCAATAGAGACATGATTAAACTACATCAGAGCTGGATGGTTTTAATGGTGTGTTTACTTGGCATAGCTATGGTTTGGGGAGCCGTTCAACTCAGCAATTCGCATACACCGCTGCAGCGATTCGGGCAAGGGGTCCATTATTTAGCTGACTCTCAAGCACAATATGAAGTTAATGATATTCTGGCTTTGCCGGGCCTTGCCTGGGAAGTTGAAGAGCGCGAGCAAATCTCATTTGGTATGGCCGATTACCCTTATTGGTTGCGTTTTGAGCTGTCCGAAACTAATGCAAATTCTTCCTTATTACTAGAAATAGACTACGCCCTGCTGGATCTGGTTGATATCTGGTTTTATCAGGACGATCTACTCCTCTCCAATTTTCAGCTTGGGGATAGCATGCCATTTTCACAGCGATTGATAGAACATGAAAAATTTCTGGTACCAGTGCCCCAATCATCCGGACCTTTAACTGTGGTTGTTAAAGCTAGGTCCGACGGCACGCTAAGGCTTCCTATCCGACTCTGGGAAAAAGATACTTTTTTGGTCTTTAATGGAGAGCATAGCGTCGTTATCGGATTGTTTTTCGGGTTCATGTCAGCAATGGCACTGAGCAATTTATTCTTTTTCGTCACGACACGTTCTTATACATTTCTTTCCTATTGTGGTTATGTGGTGTCAGTAGCCCTGACACTGGCAACCCTGCACGGCCTGGGCTACAAATATTTGTGGCCAGATAATCTGTGGTTACAGTCCAGAAGTGTGGGAATTTTTGCCACAGCCACTCTGTTTTTTGCCTTTATTTTCAGCAATCAACTGTTGGAGGTAAAGCTGCACAGCCGGATATTGCATCGGATACTAAACATATCAACAATAGTTACTGGGCTTTCCGTTCTTCTATGTATGTTGATCCCCTATTCTATTTACATCAAATTGTTTCTGCCGATGCTAAGTGTTTCGGTTGTCATCATCTACTCGGTGGGCATGTTACTTTGGTACAAAGGAATTCCTTTAGCGCGATTCTATACCATTGCCTGGACAGCTTTGTTAATCAGCGGTTTTGTGGCCAGTCTCGAAAATTGGAATTTAATTTCATTTGATACCCCATCACACTATTTGCTGATTTTTGGCGCCACGGTAGAGACTTTCCTGTTGGCCTTGGCACTGGCAATCAGCTATAGCCATCAGCGGCAGGAGTTATTTGACACTCAAGCGCTGGCATTGCAAAAAGAACGCCTGGCCAGAGAAGCACAAGAAAACATCCTGAAAGTTAAAGAACAAGCTCAGGCGGAGTTGGAATACAATGTTGAAGAACGGACCCTGGAACTGGAAATCGCATTAAGAGAGTTATCTGAAACCAACCGAGAACTGGAACAGAAGAACACTATGGATGCCCTGACCGGGATCCGCAATCGATCCTACTTTGATAAGAAGTACCTTGCAGAAGTCAGACGTAGCAGGCGGGAACAAACGGAACTGTCTATAGCTATGATCGATATCGATCATTTTAAAAGCATTAATGATAATTATGGTCATCTGGTAGGGGATGACTGTATTAAGCTGGTTGCGGATGTATTGCAACGCAATTTGAAAAGACCCAGTGATGATGTCTGCCGCTATGGTGGCGAGGAATTTGCGTTGATCCTTCCCAACACGGATCTTGCTGGTGCTCAGCAAGTAGTGGAAAGTATGCGTATGGAGTTGGAATCTACTCCATTCCTGCAAGATAGTATTCAGGTCAACATGACATTAAGTGCAGGACTTTGTACAACAGTAGTGCACTCCATGGAAGATGAAAAAAATATTCTGGAACACGCTGATACTGCACTGTATAGCGCTAAGCAAAAGGGTAGGAACCAAATTCGCGTGTCACTTATCAATAACAAGATTACCGCAGAACAGGACGAGAAATGAATTCACCCAGTTATCCGCAGTTGAGACTACGCCGCTTGAGACAAAGCGCCGCATTGCGCAAAATGACTCAAGAATCAGCGTTAAGCGCCAGCGATTTAATTTATCCCATGTTTGTACTTGAGGGTAAAAACCGAACTGAAAAAATTGCGTCTATGCCTGGTATTGAAAGGTTATCTATCGATCTAGTGATAAAAGAAGCTGAGCAATTGGCAATACTGGGTGTTCCTGCCATTGCTCTTTTTCCGGTGACACCGTTGGATTTAAAATCGGAATGTGCCAGTGAGGCGTTTAATCCTCAAGGTTTGGCTCAAAAAGCCGTGAGAGCGATCAAAGAGTATGTCCCCGAAATTGCAGTAATCACTGACGTGGCCCTAGATCCTTTTACCTCCCATGGTCAAGATGGATTAATCAATCAGCAAGGCTACGTACTAAACGATGAAACAATCGATGTATTGGTAAAACAAGCACTTTCCCATGCTGAAGCAGGGGCAGATATAGTTGCACCGTCCGATATGATGGACGGACGCATAGGCGCTATTCGTCATGCCCTGGAAAAGCAAGGACATACCAATACCTGTATCATGGCGTATTCTGCTAAATATGCTTCAAGTTATTATGGCCCCTTCCGCGATGCGGTAGGTTCAGCAGGTAACATCAAAGGTGGGGATAAAAAAAGCTATCAGATGGACCCAGCGAATTCCAATGAAGCGATAAGGGAAATCGCGATGGACATCGAAGAGGGCGCTGATATGGTAATGGTAAAACCTGGAATGCCCTATCTTGACGTGGTTAGAAGATGCAAAGATGAGTTTTCAGTGCCCACATTTGCCTACCAGGTGAGTGGAGAATATGCCATGCATAAAGCAGCATTTGCCAATGGGTGGTTAAATGAAGACGCGGTTATTCTTGAGTCCTTACTAGCCTTTAAAAGAGCTGGCGCGGATGGCATTTTAACTTATTTTGCCAAACAAGCGGCGCAGTTGTTAAAAGACGCCTGAGAACCAGGAAGGTTATCTACAATCTATATTTCTATATCCTAACAGCAGAAGTCGCGTTGCAAAGCAGCGCGTTTCGTTTACCTGAGCAGGAAAAGCAAAGAAAGACTCAGTTAAAATCAACAATAAGATGTCGCTTCGCTCCGCATTGTGTTTCATTTACCTGAGTCGGGAAGATCAAAGGCTGAGAAGTACTCAGCGAAAGTCGAAAAACCAGAAGTCGCTTCGCTCCAACATCATTGTCTCCTTCCCCTGAGTAGTCTTTACAAATTCGTTTCTTAATTGTGATACTTTCGGGATAACTTTTTTCAATACTCTTCCTCGCAGCTTAAAACAATTACTTTCTTGCGAGGAAAACTGATGAAAAAAATTAATACACTATTGACTGCCGGTATATTGGCAGCAACTTCTCAACAAGCTTTTGCAGCAGATTTAACGATCGAAGTTCAAAATTTGACCCAAGGTTTATATTTCACTCCTGTTCTTTCTATAGCGCACTCTCCGGATAACAGCTTATTTGAAATCGGTGAAGCGGCTATTCCTGAAATTCAGGAAATGGCTGAGGGCGGTTCTCTTGCAGGTTTGGCAACAGTCGGTGAAGCAATTAGCGCAAACTTTGCCAATACAGAAGGCTTAACAGCACCAGGTGCTAGTCAGACAGTGAGCGTGACAAATGCTGATGGCAACTCAGTTCTGTCAATTGTTGGTATGATTTTACCAAGTAATGATGGGTTCATTGGCCTGGATAACTGGACCATACCTACTGAAGCCGGTACTTACACAGTCTATCTAAATGCCTATGATGCAGGCACTGAAGCAAATGATGAGCTTCGCGGCGGTGGTGCGCCGGGCGTACCAGGTATGCCTGTTCCTCCCCCTCTTGAGCCTATCTTGGGTATGAATGGTTCTGGCGTAACGAATACTGAAACCAATGCTACTGTTCACATTCACCGAGGAAGCATCGGCGACGATATGGCTGACGGCGGCGCGAGCGACATCGATAATACTGTTCATCGCTGGTTAAACCCTGTGGCCAAAGTAACAGTAACCGTTAACTAGGAGACTGTTATGTATAAGCATTTTAAAGCAAACAAATTACATTTAGCACTGGTGGCGGCTATGGCGCTAACCATGACCGCATGTAGTGATGATGATCCGGCACCAACGCCGACTCCAACACCAACACCGACTCCAACTCCAACACCGACACCAGCTCCAACACCGGTGAACGTAAGTTATGAAGTGACTGTCACAAACATGACAAACTTCCAGCCGTTGTCACCTGTTGCAGTGATTTTGCATCAAGAAGGCAATTTGTGGACATTTGGAGAACCAGCCTCTGTAGAACTGGAAACTATGGCTGAAGGTGGCGATAACTCGGGCTTACTTGGATTACCGGTGGTCATGGCTTCTGCATCTGGTGCGGGCCCAATTGGACCAGCCGGCAATGAGACAATCAGTGTCACAATCGAAGATATTACCGACGCCAAGTTATCTGTGGCGACTATGTTAGTGAATACCAATGACGCTTTCTCTGGTCTCAATGCTTGGGATCTGAGTCAACTTGAAGTTGGTGATAGCTGGACAACCACCACCAGAGCATACGACTCGGGCACAGAAGCCAATACAGAGGCTGCAGGTACCATTCCTGGTCCGGCAGATGGCGGAACGGGCTTTGTTGCTGACCGCGACGACGTTGACTTTGTTGGCGCCCATAGCGGTGTGGTTTCAGCAGATGATGGTTTGAGTGGTTCAGTGTTGAATAATCAACATAAGTTCGACAATCCAGTAATGCGTATCAGGGTGACGCGCACAGAGTAATACCCAATTGCCAATAAGGCTGATAGATTACTGATTACAGTGTGATGAAGAAAGCATGTTTCATTCGTTTGAAAGCTGGAACAGCCACATTGTAGTCAGTTTTTTATTTTTGAATTGTGAGGCTAGGCAATATGACCGACAAAATATTAGTCGTTGAGGATGATTTGGATATCGCCGACTTGATTCGGGTCAACCTGATTGAATTGGGTGCAGAAATAACTCATCAGGACAACGGTGAAAGAGCACTGCAATTAGCACTCGAAAACGACTTCTCACTTCTAATACTCGACGTGATGTTACCTGGTAAAAGTGGTCTGGACATCTGTCGGCAGGTCAGAGAAAAAAAACCGGAACAGGCAATTATCATGCTTACTGCAAAAAACTCAGAAACAGACCGTGTACTGGGTTTGGAGCTGGGTGCTGATGATTATATGACTAAACCATTCAGCGTTCGTGAACTACAAGCAAGGGTAAGGGCCCAGTTACGTAAAGTTCATGTATTGCAAAGCGCTAGCCAACCCCAGCAAGTAGATAGTGAAAAGCCGCTGGAAATAGGTCGGTTAAGCATCAATCAGAAAAATCATCAGGTCATATTTGAGGGGACCGAATTGGACCTGACCGCGACAGAATTTGAACTTCTGTTTCATCTGGCCAGTCATCCCAATCAGGTCTTTAGCCGCAGTCAGTTGCTAGAATCAGTTTGGGGATATCACCATAGTGGCTATGAACATACGGTCAATTCTCATATCAACAGGTTGCGTGCAAAAATCGAATCTGATGCTACTGATCCTAAAATCGTGCAAACAGTTTGGGGAGTAGGTTACAAATTTAGTCCCCAGGGTGTGAGCTAGCAGGCTCGGGTGGGAGAAATGAAACTCTGTTTTTATCAACGACTCGCTTTAACACTTGTTGCTGTTTTCATCTTGGTGGTAACGGTGTTTTTCGGAGCGTCCAGCTACTACCAGCAGTTGGCAAAAAGCGAAGCAGAGCAGAAACTGCATTTAGGGCTTGCAGAATATCTGGTTAGCGACAACCCAGTTTTAAAAAGTGGCGTCTACAATCACAGTGCGCTAAAAAACTTGTTTCATACTCTCATGGTGTTAGGTCCCAATTTTGAGTTTTATTATCTGGATCCCGACGGCAATGTGCTGACTCATTCAGCACAGGAAGGTAAAGTAAAGCGCCAGCAAATCAATCTTGAACCCCTTACCGAAATGTTTGAGGGGACGAGCGAACTTCCTATTTTTGGCGATGATCCCAAACAATTTGATGTTCAGAAAATATTCTCTGTGGCCAGAGTGTTTGATGAACACGTTCTGCAGGGCTATTTGTATGTGATTATCGGTGGCGAGATATACGACGATGCATTCAGTGCCGTTGAGAGCAATCAGAATACACGAGAGTTTATCTTTTTAGTCATCGCCTCTTTAGTCTTTTTGCTGGTGGTACTGTTAATGTTGTTTAAGTTCTTCACAGCACCTTTGCGTCGCTTAAGTGATGAAATGGATAATATTCGTGCTGCGGATTTTCAACGCGATGGTCTCCCTCGGCAGTTAGAAAGTTGGCGCAGGGAAAGTCACAACGAAGTTCAACGGCTCGGTTGCGCGTTTAACGACATGCTCCATCATATAGACACACAGTTTGACGAGTTGCAAAAGATTGATGAGCAACGCCGGATGTTATTGACCGACCTTTCTCACGATCTTAGAACACCGCTTGCAAATCTTCAGGGGTATATCGAAACGCTTGCACTGGGAGGAGACAAGTTAAGCGAACAGGACAAAAAACGCTTTGTTGACATTACACTGCGCAATGCCAGAAATCTGAAACGCTTAATTGATCAAATCTTTGAATTAGCCTATCTCGACGGTGGTCAGGTGGCATTAAATAAAGAGGCTTTTCCCCTTGGCGAACTACTTTACGATGTAGCGGCCAAGTTCATGGAACAAGCGCAAGAAAAAAATATCAGTTTGACTGTTACCCCCAGTCAGTTTGATTATCGCGTCATCGCTGATATTGGGAAGTTGGAGCGAGTACTCACTAACCTGCTAGAGAATGCCCTCAGGCATACACCTCAGGATGGACATATTCAGATTGAGGTATCTAATGACAATGGTAAGTTGCGAATAGACGTCCGTGACAACGGGGTTGGGATCAGTGAGCAGGAAATTGAATACATTTTTGATGCCAGATACCAGGCAACGAATACTGAAAAGGACAATGGAGTCCATGCAGGTTTAGGTCTGGCGATCAGTAAAAAACTGATGGCGCTGATTGATTCCGAATTGAGTGTTGAAAGTGAACTGGGCAAAGGCAGCAGTTTCAGCTTCACCCTTAACTTGGCTTAATAAGCCCAACCAAGAAGGGCTTTTACAGGTATAAAATTCCGGCCAGGATAATCAATGCTATCCAGGTCGTTTCAAGCACCATTAATACAACCGGTTTCGCACCTACTGAAAGAAGCTGGCGCAAATTCGATTTCATGCCAATTGCCGCTATTGATATTACTAATGCAAAGCGCGAAATTTCACTCGCTGTGTATGTGATGATTTCCGGAACTTGCAACACGCTGTTTATCACCATCAATACAACAAAACCAATCAGAAAGGCTGGGATCCCAGGCGCCTTGCCGTCTGAATCGCCTAAGTTCAGGCGCAATGTAAGCAGAATGCAGGCAACGACGGGCATCAAAAAAGCTACCCGAACTAGTTTAGTCAAGGTTGCCAGATCGCCGGTTTGCTCTGATACTGAATAGCCCGCACCTACTACCTGCGCTACATCATGTATAGTGCCGCCCAGGAAAATACTGATTTGTTGGGTTTCGAGGCCCAAATAGGTCGCAAGCATCGGGTATAAAATCATCGCCAGGGTAGACAGAGATGTGACCCCAATGATAGTCAGTAAGGTGTCTTGTTCCTGCTGTTTGTCCTGAGGAAGTACGGCGGAAATCGCCATTGCTGCGGAAGCTCCACAAATGCCTACTGCACCGCCAGTCAGTACACCAAATCGTTTTCGCAACCCAAACAATTTAGCAACTACCAACCCAAACAGAAGGGTGCTGACGATCGCTGCGACCAACAGTAATCCGGTTTTCCAACCTAATGCCATCAGATCATCAAAGGCTATCCTCAAGCCAAGTAAGGCGACGCCAATACGAAGAATATGACAAGCAGTAAATTCGATTCCTGCCTGACATTTTGTACCGTCATAGAGAAAAGATAGGGCCAGGCCTAATAACAAGGCAAACAACATAACGGGGGCGCCATAATGTTCTGACAGAAACAAAGCCGCCAGTCCAGTGATGACAGTGACCCATATTCCCGGTAAAAATGCCTTGATACTACTCATCAATGGTAACTAGTCGGCAGCAAGTGCAACTAGCACCTGTCGTTTGCGATCACCACTAAATGGCCTTCTGCCATGCATCGCCATGTAATTATCCACTAACGCGACGTCTCCGTCCTGCCAAGGGAGGTCAAAAGTGAATTGGCCAGCCAAGGTCGCGATGAGATCCAATGCTTCGGTGGGAATGGCAGAGTCGTCACCAAATGTGATTGCGCTGGATGGGTTTTCTTTCACGCCGCTCCAGCCCAGGTAGGCTGCGATAAGCTGGTTGTAAAACACTTGTCGTTCTTTCCCTATGTCGATAACCGCAGGTAAAACAGGCGTAGTGGCCCGAAGGCTGTGATCAGTTAACCAATCCCAAGAGTATCCTAAATCCAACAGTTTTGCCTCGGCTTGCTCTTTAGTTTCAACGCTGAGTGTACTTTTCCAGCTTCGGCCTTGTCCACTACCAGGATCATTTTCTGCCGGCATCTGGGTGGTATACTTGAGCCCCTTGCGAACAAATTGACTTGCGACTTCTGGCATATGTTCAGCGAATTCTGCAAACAGCATATCGGAGCGACATAATGGCGTTGCTCCCCCTTTGTCAGCTGCACTGTGACAATAGAAAAACAGTTTGCTTGGAGAAATCGGGGTTTGCGCCATTTCGTGATGCAGAAAAATTTCCACATCTTTGGGAGCCTCATTCGCAGTGAATACACGCTCGGTAAAGTTGATCCTTACTGCATTCGATAAAGATTCCTGATAGGTAAAATTCGGATAACCAAATGCGGCGGAAAACTCATCAAATTCCTCGGCGTTGGTAATGGGAAACCCTCGAAAAAGTACTGCTCCTGATTCTGCCAATTCAGACTCAATTTCGGCAAGATTGGATTTTATCCATGCACAGCAGGCTTCTACCGATGAGAATTCTTCTTGGTTTGTAATGACCTGCGGAAAACGGCTGTCTCCCGAGAGAATTTGCCCTTCTACTTCGGCAAATTGAATTTGATGCGCTGACATATCAGTGACCTAATCGTAAATAGGATAAAATTTATTGAACGCGGCTTCGCAAAAATGGCCAGGATCATTGAATCTCCTGTCGCAATTTAGCGCAGAAATAGCTAGCATTTCCTGCTCATTCAATTCGAAATCGAAAATCGATAAATTCTCAATTAGTCGTGCCGTTTTGGTGGTTTTAGGAATAATTGCATTGCCACGCTGAACACCCCATCGCAATACAATTTGCGCGGCAGTTTTTTCGAGTCGCGATGCTGCTTTTTTGATAACTTCCTGTTCAAGCACAGATTCGCTCTGTCCCGCCATATCCAGTTCGAGATAAGATAATGCGCCCAATGGCGAAAAGGCAGTGACCTGAATACCGTAGTCTGAGCTCAACCTCATCAGCCTTTCCTGGGTCAGGTAAGGGTGAGATTCAACTTGTAAAACGGCAGGTGGGATCCTCGCGTAGGTCATTAAATCATTAAGCAAGCCAGTATTGTAATTACATACTCCTATGTATTTACTTTGACCTTTATCAACTAATGCTTCCATTGCCTGCCATGTTTCATAGAGTGGAACTTTGGCCATTTTCATTGTGGGGTTTTGTGCGCTGGGATCGTGTATCCACTCTGGTGGGTAACGTTCTTCAATTGGTACAAAGGCTTGAGCAATAGGAAAATGAATCAGATATAGATCAAGGTAATCCAATTGCAGATCGTCCAGTGTTTTCTGCATTGCCAGACCCACATGCTCCTTCTGGTGAAAGGTGTTCCAGAGCTTGGACGTAATCCATAGCTCTTTCCTGGTACACAGACCATCCGCAATAGCGCGTTTGATGCCTTCACCCACCTGTACTTCATTTCCGTAGTCGCAGGCGCTGTCCAAGTGTCGATAGCCCACTTTTATCGCATTGTAAACTGCTTCAGCACAGTCTTCAGGTGCTATTTTCCAAAGGCCAAAACCGACTTTTGGCATCGACAGATTCTGCATATTGAGTTCCATAGTAGTAAAATTATGTCTTATATAAGACATAAGTTAAGTGAGTGGTTAAAAATTGTCAAATCTTGATCTTAGTGGCACGGAAGAAAATCTGAGAGGGTGATGTAATACTCTAATTAATTGGTCGCCACGATAATTGCGCAACAAGTGATATTTAGATTGAATATAAGTGGAGCTAGCTTCTATCATGACGACTGCAATAAAAATAGTCTGCATAAATGAGTCGAGTTCCTAACTATGCCCGAAGCAATATGGATAGCCATCGCCCTTGTTATGATTCTGGAGGGTATTGGCCCAATGTTATTTCCTAATCGATGGCAAGAGTACATCAAACAGATTTCCAGGCAGCCGGTGGATCAACTGCGAACTATGGGCGGAGTTATGGTGACAATCGGTTGCGTATGCCTGTATTTTTTACTTTAACAGCTGAATTGACCCACATATCTAGATTCCCGGTAAAAAACGGGTGATCTATCCCGTATATTTTTGGTAGAATCGCCGCCTAATTTTCCAACGCATTTAATCATGGCTAAAAATGTAGTAGTTCTCGGCACTCAATGGGGTGACGAAGGTAAGGGTAAAGTTGTTGATCTGCTCACAGATCGCGCTTCCTATGTTGTTCGTTATCAAGGTGGCCACAATGCGGGGCACACTTTGGTTATCGACGGTGAAAAAACCGTCTTGCATCTAATTCCATCCGGTATTCTCAGAGAAAATGTCACCTGTGTCATCGGTAACGGTGTGGTGTTGAGTCCTGAAGCCTTGATGAAAGAGATGCGGATGCTTGAAGAGCGGGATGTTCCTGTTAAAGAACGTCTTGTTATAAGCGAAGCTTGCCCACTTATTCTTCCCTACCATATTGCGCTTGATGTCGCTCGTGAAGAAGCTCGAGGAAATAAAGCTATCGGTACTACGGGCCGTGGCATTGGTCCAGCATATGAAGATAAAGTTTCCCGTCGTGGACTGCGAGTAGGCGATTTATTCAATGCGGAAGATTTTGCGCAAAAGCTCAGAGACATCCTCGAATATCACAACTTTGTTCTGACCAACTATTACAAGGCTGAACCAGTTAGTTACGACCAGGTGTTATCTGATGCCCTTGCCGTAGCTGATATTTTAAAAGCCATGGTTGTCGACGTAACCGATGTGTTGGATAAAGCCCGTCGAAATGGTGACGAAATCATGTTTGAAGGTGCACAAGGCACGCTGCTAGATATTGATCATGGGACTTATCCTTACGTTACGTCTTCCAATACAACAGTGGGTGGCGTAGCAACTGGAGCAGGCTTTGGCCCGTTAAACCTTGATTATGTTTTGGGTATTGTAAAAGCCTACACCACTCGCGTTGGTTCGGGTCCTTTCCCAACTGAATTGGACTGTGAAGTGGGTCAGCACCTGGGCGTAAAAGGCCACGAGTTTGGTGCTACAACGGGTCGCAAACGCCGTACTGGATGGTTTGACGCTGTTGCGATGAAACGCGCCGTGCAGATTAACTCCATCACGGGCTTCTGCCTGACCAAGCTGGATGTACTTGACGGATTGGAAAGTCTGCAAATCTGCACCGGATATAAAGATGTTGATGGAAACATTCAGGACGTGCCGCCAATGGCAGCAGATGGTTATGATTTGGTTGAGCCTGTTTATGAAGAAATGCCAGGTTGGAGCGACAACACCTATGGTGTGACTGAATATGAAAAGTTACCTCAGGCTGCCAAAGACTATATTGCGCGTCTTGAAGAGCTAACTGGTGTTCCGATTGATATTATTTCAACCGGGCCAGACCGCAACGAAACAATTATCAAGCGTAATCCATACGATGCCTGATTGAAAAAGCACAGAAACACAGAAAAGGTCACCTAGCGTGGCCTTTTTTATTGCCTCTTTAAACTCAATGTTATAGGTGTTAACTCCGGGTTATTTTGTGCCATAATAAAACGATAAGCTCAGCGTGTCGTAAAAATGAGGTATCTATGCAGGTTGCGGAAATTAATTCAGAAGTTACTCCCCCAAAGGACCATTTGGGAGCGATTGCCGGACAGGTGAATTCGATCCGGGAAACTTTTGCAGGTGGACGGAGCAAAGATTACCAGTGGCGTGTGCAACAGCTTAAGCTGATAAAGAAAATGACCCTTGCGGAGCAGGAAAATATCCTTGAGGCTATGAAAAAGGATCTGAACAAAGGGACGATGGAGTCCTGGCTGTCCGAGATAGGCTCTGTCGTCAGCGAGGTAGACCATAGCATTAAACATCTGAAAAAGTGGATGAAGCCCCGTAAAGTCTCGACACCCATGGTGGCACAACCGGCCAAGAGTTACATGTTGCCTGAACCATTGGGCACAGTGCTTGTTATCGGCGCATGGAATTATCCTCTGCTACTTGTTCTGGGGCCGCTGATTGCTGCAGTTTCTGCGGGCAACTGTGCAGTGATTAAACCTTCTGAGCTTGCGTCCAATGTATCCAATTTACTTGCCCGGATAGTGCCGCAATACCTCGACAAGGAAGCCTTCATTGTTGTAGAAGGTGCAGTGGAAGAGACTTCAGAACTGCTGAAACAGAAATTTGATCATATCATCTACACTGGCGGTGAAGCGGTCGGCAAAATTGTTATGCGTGCTGCTGCTGAAAACCTGACTCCTGTGACCCTTGAACTAGGGGGAAAAAGTCCGTGTATCGTTGATAATTCTGCCGACATTGAAGTGACGGCCGCCAGAATTGTCTGGAGTAAATGGATGAATGCTGGGCAGACCTGCGTTGCCCCTGATTACGTCTTAATTGACAAATCACTCGCGGATAAACTCATCAGTGCCATTAAAGGCAAATTATCAGAATTTTATGGGTCGGATGTGGCTCAAAGTCAGGACTACGGTCGGATTATTAATGAACGGCACAGCGCGCGACTGGCAAGTTATCTGGGAGGTCAAAATGTTGTGCATGGCGGCACAGTTGACATAGCCGAGAAATTTATCGAGCCAACTATTGTCATGGATCCGGATCTCGATAGCTCATTGATGAAAGAAGAGATCTTTGGCCCCATATTGCCGATTATTCCACTTGATAACATTGATACAGCTATCCCATTTGTGAATGGCAGAGCTAAACCTCTGGCACTGTATGCATACACAAAAGATTCTGCCTACGAACAGCAGGTACTGAATCAGACCAGTGCGGGTATGGTGTGTATAAATGACGGTTTCATGTTCGCCGCAAACTCCAATTTACCATTTGGTGGTGTGGGTAGCAGTGGTATGGGGGCATATCATGGAAAGATTGGCTTCGATAATTTCAGCCATCTTAAAACCGTCATGAAAAGAAGTTTTATGTTCGATTTGGATTTACGCTATCCACCGTTTACCGATAAAAAATTGAGCCTTATTAAGAAGATTCTTTAATCATGACGCTCTGTCCTTTCCACCTCGCTATTCCGGTCATTGACCTGGCCGCGTCCGAAACCTTTTACGGCGAGCTGTTGGGCTGTGAAAAAGGCCGGGAGTCTGATGGATGGATTGACTGGAATTTTTTTGGTCACCAACTTGTCACCCATCTTGTAGCTGAGATGCCCACAATGCCTTCACATAATGATGTTGACAACAAATCCGTGCCAGTGCCGCACTTTGGCGTTGTGTTGGAATGGCCGGATTGGCAAAAGTTGTCAGTGCGCCTGAAGCAGGCAGAAATTCAATTTGTGATTGAGCCCTACGTAAGATTTGCTGGTCAGACTGGGGAGCAGGCAACCATGTTTTTGCTTGATCCCAATGGTAACGCGCTGGAATTCAAAGCGTTTAAAGATACTACACAATTGTTTGCTCGTTAACGCATCACACCGATCTGCGTACTTCATCGAGAGGCTGTGCAATTATCTGAGTCTGAGTTGTCTGCGTCTGCTCACCAGTATTAACAAAAGTGAAAGCTGGAAAAAAGGATGAAAACTCCCGCCACTACTGCTTCCTGTGGGCGTCGGTGTAGGAACAGGTTGAGTTTTAGCGCTAACGGTGACAATTACATCGTCGTTGGCTGAAAACCCATTATCATCTGTGACTGTCAAAGTAACAGTGTATTCGCCTGCTGCAGAGAAGCTATGACTGATAGTTTCTCCATCAGTACCTGTGGACCAGGAGAACCTATCTATTTGACCATCAGGGTCAGCAGAGCCAGAACCGTTGAGTTGGAACTCTTCATCAACTTCTACTTGAATATCTTCTCCAGCATTGGCCGTTGGTGCACCAACTGCGGCTAAAATGGATTCTTTTTTAGTTCGGTACCAATTTTTTCCTGTTTCCAATTCAAACAAGCGGTAGTCATCCTGATTCCCCCAGTTGGCGGGTCTGTCGGCAATGGTTTGATTGTCCCCGGTTACATTTTGCAAATGCCCGTCGATTAAATCATGTGCTTGCTGAATCCACTTTACCGCGTAGTCTTCCGCCATCAATTCTTGCTGGCTAACGAGTTGATAAAGATATTGAGCAAATTGTTGCCTATACTCTTCGATCCCAAGGATTTTCGTCACTAAAGGCGGCGCAGAGCGCGACAAACCAAATTCAAAAGGGTTTTGTTCGCCTGCGTCACTGACGATGAGGGACGTCCCAAGTGTATTGTCAGTATCGAACGGAATAAAGTGCAATACTTCCCGTTCATCAATATAGAACATGTAGTTATTGCCGTTGCCCCAAAATCCGTCCCAGTGTCCTAACACAGCCTCAGCGGCCAGGCTCTTCAGTAAAAGCGGCATATTGATATGCCGCACTGCATATTCTTTGAATTCAGTGCCGGTCAAGGAAGTAAAATTTTGTGCAAGTTCAACTAGTTGCGCCTTTCCTTCATCAAATTTGCTGCCTTTTCCTTTGTATTCAAAGCTGGCATCGTCAAAGTCGCCAACACCTTCCCATTCAGGCGTGATTCTGGAGAATAATGCTGCGCCATAACGTTTGTGATTGCCCTGCCAGACAAAGCCCCCATCATTGTCGGAATCAAATCGCTTGTCTATATACTCGTGGCGATTCACGCTCTCGTTCAATCGGTACATGCCAAAATAAATAATGCCACGACCGGCAACTTCAATTTCAACTCGCACATAAGTAGAGGAATGTACTGTCCAGATCCCAAAGTTATGCATAATCTGATTGGATAAGGGTTCGTGAACAAAGGTCGAATCATCTTTAAACCGTTTTAGTTTTAAAGCAGAGATTCCGCTCAGCGTCTGATCATCCACAAACTCGTCAAAATCCAGTGTGAAATTAGCTTGGATAAATGGGTCGAACGCGTTTTCCGGCAACGTAAAGCTGGTATTGCCGCTGAGTTTTACACCTATGTTTTCCAGGCTATATTCCTGACCTGCTAGTGTATACACCAAGTTAGCACTTACTTCATTTCGATCATCCCATGTGGAGTCAAGAAGCTGGTTCCACTGAGTGCCATCGAAAGTGAGTTTAAGCGTTGGGAGTTGCGTTAGATCATGCCAGAAAATATGCTCGGGCTCGTCCAGAAAACTGGTGTCTTCAATGCTTTGTGATAAAAAAGGAATCACCGAAAGTACTATAGCTAACAGCAGAATTGCTGACTTATTGTGAAGCATTGGTTTTTCCCGGAAGTTGTCGATATCAGGTATCAAACAATAATGGCACGACATGGCAAAGCTGGCAGATGAATACGTATGTTACTGCGTAACTTGAGGTTTGGATAAGCCAGGTTAAGTGACCTCAGGTTAGGCGGTCAATTTTGCCGGGATTCAATGGCATCGATCATAAATTCTACAGCTGTAAGCACTCTGTCTTTCCAGTTGGACATATCAACTAATTCAGTCACCGGATGATGTGTCAGGTTCACGTAGCCATGAGTGACTGACCATATCTGCATCGCGGCTTCTTGTTTCTGTTCCAGTGTTACATCTGTTGGCAACAAGGTAGAAACGACTTTGGTCAATTTGTAGAAGGCTTTCGCACCTGCCTGTCTAGCTTCTTCTCCGGGGGAATAAGCACTGTCAGTTTCGCCAAAAATCAATCGATAATGGGCCTCATGTTTTTCCACGATATCCAGATAATTGCGTGTTGCTTCCAATATTGCCTGTTTTCCAGACATATTTTCGTCTAGCACCTGCATACCTTGTTCTACCATTTCAAACCCTTCGATATACAAGGTATCCAGTATCCCTTGTTTACCTTGGAAATGGCTGTAGATCCCGATAGTTGATAATCCCGCCTTTTTTGATATCGCCCTGACGCTGAGCGCCGCGATCCCACCTTCAAGGAATAATTCCGACGTGGCTTCTAAAATCTTACTTTTTGTCTCATTCATTCAATTATTAATCGGTCAGTAAATAATCTATTTGCAAAATATAACAGTGTTATATAGTATCTATAACACTGTTATATTTAGCTGCGGTTATACTCTGATGGTATATGACCGCGAGAGAACACGTCAATCAATACCCTGATCCGGAGGTTAGGCAATGTCCGAAGTAACACATAACACAGATTATTTGATCGTTGGCAGCGGTGCTGTCGGCATGGCGTTTGCGGATACTCTGCTTACTGAGACTGATTCAAACATCATTATCGTAGACAAATTTCATAAACCTGGCGGGCACTGGAATGTCGCTTATCCATTTGTCACCCTTCACCAGCCTTCAGCTTTTTATGGCGTGAGTTCACGCGAGCTGAGCAGCGGTAATAAAGATGAAGTGGGTTTAAACAAAGGGTTAAATGAATTGGCGTCCGGTGTAGAAGTTAGTGCTTACTTCGATAATGTAATGCGTGAACGCTTTCTGCCGAGTGGACGGGTTCAGTATTTCCCAATGTGTGAATACAAGGGTAATGGCGAATTCGAAAATATTCTGACAGGTGAAAAACACATAGTTACTGTGAACAAGAAAACGGTGGATGCTACTTACCTTAAAACCACAGTACCCTCTACTCATACACCAGCCTTCTCAATCAGCGAAAATTCCTGGTTTATGCCTCTTAATGATTTACCAAAAATCACCAGAAAGCCCGAAGGTTACGTGGTGATAGGCGGCGGTAAAACCGGTATTGATGCGTGCTTGTGGTTGCTGGAAAATGGCGTCGATCCCGATACCATTCAATGGATTATGCCACGGGATGCCTGGTTGCTTGATCGCAAAAACACTCAACCGACCGAGGAATTTTTCGCTGACACCATAGGTGCACAAGCAGCGCAAATGGAAGCTATCGCCGAGTCTGAATCTATCGAAGATATGTTTAAACGCCTGGAAAAAGCGGGCGTTTTCCTGCGCATTGACACAAACGTCTGGCCGAAAATGTTCCATGGAGCGACTATCAGTCAGATGGAATTGACAGAATTACGCAAGATTAAAAACATTGTGCGTAAAGGTCGTGTCACTGATATTCGTGATAACGAAATTGTATTGGAACAGGGGGCGATACCCACAAACAGCAATATTGTTCATGTTGATTGCTCTGCCAGCGCCATCAGTAACCTGGCAATGAAACCGATTTTTGAAGGTAATCTGATCACACCGCAAACAGTTCGCTCCTATCAACCTGTTTTCAGTGCCGCATTTATTGCCCATGTTGAATCTGCCTATCCTGAAGAGGTGAAAAACAAATTGTGCAATGTGGTGCCTTTGCCGAACTCTGATATTGATTGGCTGCGTCTGACTGCCGCATTTATGATGAACCAACACATCTGGTCTCAGGACGAGGGCCTACGTAAATGGCTATTCGAAAACAGGCTGGATGGATTTGCCAGGTTGGTTCACAGCGTGCAACCAGATGACGCTGAAAAAATGCAAATCCTTGGGCGGCTACGAGGCAACTCTCAGGCAGCCATGGCCAAATTGCAGGGTTATCTGGCACAAGTGGCGCAAGCTTAACGGAGGCGTCGGATATGCAAGAATTTCAGGTTAACAAATCGAAACTGACCCAAAGTCGTCTGGTACAGCTGACAGACAATGAACATGAATCTGTCGCAGAGGGTGAGTTACTACTGAAAGTCGATAAGTTTGGCTTTAGCGCAAACAACATCACCTATGGAGCAATAGGTGAACAACTGGGCTATTGGCAGTTCTTTCCACCTGCAGGAGATGAACAGGGAGCTTGGGGTATGCTACCTGTTTGGGGGTTTGCTGATGTCGTTGCCAGCGGCGTTGAAGATGTTAAGGAAGGCGAAAGGCTGTTTGGCTATTTTCCACCTAAGCCTTATTTGAGAATGCAAAATGTGAATGTTAACGCGCATCGTATTATTGATGGGGCCTCCCATCGCGCCTCATTGCCGCCAGGTTACAATACTTATCGAAGAGTGAACGCAGAACCTGGCTATGACTCTTCCATGGATAATCTGCGTATGCTGTTGTGGCCATTACACATCACTTCATTTTGCATCTGGGATAGTTTACAGGACAGAGACTGGTTTGGTGCGAGCCAGATCCTGATCATCAGTGCATCCAGTAAAACCAGTCTGGGGCTGGGCTATGCGTTGGCTGACGATAAAAATGCGCCAAAGACAATTGGATTAACATCAGGTCGGAATAAAAGTTGGGTGGAAAGCCTCGGCATATATGAAGATACCTGTTCTTATGATGATCTGAGTTCGCTGGACGCATCCTTACCTACAGTGATCGTTGATATGTCGGGCAACAGTGAGCTATTGGGGAAATTACAATCTCATTTCTCTGATAATATGAAATATTGCATTAGAGTGGGACTGACCCATTGGGATGAGGCCAGTGAGGATACTGGTGTTGATCCAAATCGCAGCGAATTCTTCTTTGCCCCCGGGCACATTCAGAAAAGGTTGAAAGACTGGGGGCCGGTGGAGTTTGAAAAGAAATCTGCTGGCTTTATGGTTCAATCATCGCTGAAAAGTGCCAACTGGTTAAAAATGGAATTTATTGAAGGTGTAGAGGGATTGGCGTCAATATATAAACAGGTCTGTGAGGGTAGCATTCCACCGGAACAAGGTTTGGTTATCCAGTTATAGTTCACATCAAAGGCCAGCTAAACTGGCCTTTTTTATTTAGCCGTGCTCAAGAGTTCTTCGTTCATTTCTTCGTATACTTCCAGTTCAATATTAATAAAGTCTGGGTTCTTTCTAATTTGGTATCTATCTGGTTTGTGATTAACCACTAACAAAATATTTAAGGTGATAGCACCAATAACGGATAGCACCACAATTTCCAGTGGAAACAAAACAGCTGAAAGGCCCAATATGGAACAATCCACTATCATCTGAAACGTACCCGCTCGAAGATTAAATCGATTCTGCAGATAAAAAGCCAGTATGCCTAATCCTCCGAGACTGGATTTATGTCTGAACATAATCAACAGCCCAACACCAATTAACATACCACCACCTATAGCAGCGAATACAGGGTGCACATCCTGGATCTGGATGACCCTGTGCATATTTTCGGTGAACAATGAAATCAGGCTTACTGAAATGAAAGTGTTCAAGGTGAAACGTTTACCCAGTTGCTTCCAGGCCAGGTAATAAAAAGGCAAATTCACCAGAAAAAATAAAAGCCCGAAACTGACTGGCAATAAATTCGAGGTAATTAGAGCAACCCCTGCGGTTCCACCAGCTAGCAACCCATGCGAATTAAACAAAACCACACCCAGAGAAACCAACACACAGGCGCAAGAAATTGCCAATATGTCTTCATGGAGTTTGTGGGACTGATTTGTCATTTTGTTTAACTCAACAGTGAACTTGGATTATTTAATACAGGAGGAACGTTTTACTAACACGGATTGGCTTAATGCCCGGTTGATTGCTTAATTTTACCTCAATTTCCTCTCAGTTGAGATACTGGAAGTGAATATGAGTTTTGCAATCGGAGTGCGGTAAGTATCTGTATCTTTACGACTTATTGCCGGATAGTGAATGGATTGTTGAATAGTTGTAATTCGGGAGAGATAACTGGCTCCACAAGGAACCAGTTGTCTGTCTGAGGTTCAGCTTCTCTCAACCGCTTTTGGCGTGTTGGCTTTGGCAATTTTTTCCAAAGCGTGAAACATAGGTTGAAAAGGTGGGCGTTTGATGTAGTTGCCTTTGCCTTTTTCCACTCTCAAATCCCCATCTGCATATTTCAGTATACCATCTGAGATTGTGTGGGAGGCCTTGCCTTTAATTTGCATACCTTCAAAGATATTGAAATCAATATTTTGATGGTGGGTAGCTGCCGAGATAGTCTTGGTTGCTTCTGGATCCCACAACACGATATCAGCATCGCAACCAACCGCAATTTTACCTTTGCGAGGGTATATGTTGAAAATTTTGGCAGCATTGGCGGAGGTGACAGCAACAAATTCTTCGTGGGTTAAACGACCGGTATTGACACCATGGGTCCAAAGTACTGCCATTCTGTCCTCAACACCTGCTGTGCCATTTGGGATCTTGGTGAAATCGTCTTTGCCGGCGGCTTTTTGCGGTGCACAGAAACAACAATGATCCGTCGCTGTGGTTTGTAGATTTCCTCCCTGGAGGCCTTTCCACAACGCATCCTGGTGGTGTTTTTCGCGAAATGGTGGGGACATCACGTGAGCGGCTGCATAAGTGAAGTCAGGATGGCGATACACGCTTTCATCTATCATCAGGTGCCCGGCCAGTACTTCACCGAATACCCGTTGGCCAGCGTTGCGGGCCCGGATAATCTCGTCTAACGCATCTTGCGTTGAAACATGTACCAGGTAGAGAGGGACACCAATGACTTCTGCCAGTCTGATCGCGCGATTAGCTGCCTCACCTTCGGCTGCGGGAGGTCTCGATAACGGATGTGCTTCCGGCCCGGTTATACCCATCTCCATCAGTTTTTTCTGGAGTTGGAATACCAGCTCGCCATTTTCTGCATGGACAGTAGTAATCGCACCGAGCTCAACTGCGCGGCTAAAACTGTTATACAGGGTTTCGTCTTCAGCCATGATGGCATTTTTGTAGGCCATAAAGTGCTTAAAGCTGTTCACCCCTTCTTCGCGAACCAGGGTACCCATGTCTTTATGCACGGAATCATCCCACCAGGTAATAGCAACATGAAAGCTGTAGTCGGCACAGGCTTTTTCTGACCATCCACGCCAGGTTTTATAGGCGTCCATTATGTTTTCCTGTGGAGAAGGAATAACAAAATCGATAATAGTTGTGTTTCCACCCGCAAGCCCTGCCGCGGTGCCGGTAAAAAAGTCTTCTGATGCTACTGTGCCCATAAAAGGTAATTGCATATGGGTATGGGGGTCGATGCCACCTGGCATTACCAGCTGCCCGGAGGCATCCAGCACTTCACAACCTGTTGGTACCTCTAAATCAGCACCTACCGCAACAATTTTGCCATTCTCAATGTAGACATCAGCTTGTTCACTGGCATCGGCATTGACTACCGTGCCACCTCGGATAAGGATTGACATATTAATCTCCTTTCTTAGCTAATAGTAAGTAGAGTGCACCGGCGACAAAAAGTCCAACAAACCAGGCATAGTTGTAGATAGTTTTAAAAATATCCGGCACAGATTCCACTAATCCGGCAACATGAAGAAATCCAGGTAAATTGGGTAAGATGCCTATCACCAGCGCAACCAGCCCTGCCACATTCCAACCATTGTTGGCTCCATACTGTCCATCGTGACGAAACAAGGCGTCTGTGTCGAGTTTACGTTTGCGAAGGATGAAATAGTCGGCAATCAAAATACCGGCGATCGGACCCAATAAGGCGGAGTAGCCGATTAACCAGGTGAAAATATACCCACCAGCGGTTTCCAGTAGTTTCCATGGGAAAATGGCCACACCTATACCGGCCGTAATGTAGCCACCTAATTTGAAATTAATTTTACTGGGGCTCATGTTGGAGAATCCATACGCAGGAGCCACAACATTGGCTGCGAGATTGGTGGTCAGTGTAGCCAAGGCTAACGCTGCAAGGGCAACGATAATGCCAAAGCCTCCCATACGACTGGCTAGTGCCACAGGATCCCAGATCGCTTCACCGTAGATAGTCACTGTGGCGGAAGTCACTGCTACCCCGATAAAAGCAAACAACGCCATGGGAATAGGCAGACCCACGGCCTGACCTATCATCTGGTCTCTTTGGGATTTTGCAAATCGGGTGAAATCGGGGATATTCAGCGCCATTGTTGCCCAGAAACCCACCATGGCAGTTAAGCCACCCACAAAGGTAGTGGCAAACTGACCTTCTTTTGCTCCACCAGGACCAAACTGAGAGGGAGCGGATAACATACCGCCAAATCCACCTGCCTTGTTGTATGCCCAATACAACAGCGCCAGACCCATAAAAATCAGAAATGGCGCTGCATAGCTTTCAAGCCAACGAATCGACTCGGTGCCAAATTTTATGAACACAAGGTGCAGTGCCCAGAACGCTAAAAAGCAAAGAGTCTGAGCTAAATCTATACTCAGGAAAGGTAGTGGCTCTCCTTGAAAAGCATTGCCGCTGAGGCTATTTAAAATGACATAAATTGCTGAGCCACCAACCCATGTTTGAATACCAAACCAGCCGCAGGCAACCAGTCCTCGGGCAAGGGCCGGGATTTTTGCACCACGAGTGCCAAATGCACTGCGCAACAACACTGGGAAGGGCACACCGTGTTTGGCGCCAGCATGACCGATCAGGATCATGGGTATGAGTACAATGACATTGCCCAGTAACACTGTCAGGATGGCCTGCCACCAGGCCATCCCTTCAGACACTAGTCCCGCAGCCAGCATGTAAGTGGGCACACAAACCACCATCGCCACCCAGAGTGCTGCGAAGTGCAGCCAGTTCCAGGTTCGCGTTGCTTCTGTCGTTGGTGCTAAATCTTCATTCCAAAGGTCAGCATCGAAGTTATGGGGTGGTGCATCCGCTGTATTATTGTTGTTATCAACTGCGTTCGTAGTCATGCTTCTTCCTAGCTCATTTTCAACTTAAGGGTTGATTTTTATTCGCCACGAGTAAGCGGCTCATAGGTACTTGGGCGACGGTCCCGGAAAAACTGCCAGGTATTTCTGACTTCCTGCACCATACCCATATCCATATCATGAATAATAAGTTCATCCTGATCGCGGCTTGCTTGCTTTTCTATTTGCCCTCTTGGGTTAACAAAATAAGTCTGGCCGTAGAATTCACCGATGTCCCAAGGCTGTTCATGTCCGACACGATTAATCGCGCCAATCCAGCAGCCATTTGCGGCAGCAGCAGCCGGCTGTTCCAACTTCCACAGATACTCAGACAATCCGGCGACGGTGGCCGAAGGGTTGACTATGTACTCTGCCCCATTTAATGCAAGTGCTCGCCAACCTTCAGGAAAGTGACGGTCATAACAAATATACACGCCCAATTTGCAATACTGGGTATGGAATACTGGCCAGTCTGAAGAACCCGGTTTAAAGAAAAACTTCTCCCAGAAACCCGCCACCTGAGGAATGTGGGTTTTACGATATTTGCCCAGGTAACTACCATCTGCATCTATGACAGCAGCAGTATTATAATAAACACCGGTCACGTCATCCTGCTCGTAGATAGGAACTACAATCACCATCTGATACTTTTTAGCGTATTCCTGCATCAATTTAACGGTAGGACCATCTGGAATTCGTTCAGCACTGGCATACCATTTACTGTCCTGACTTGGGCAGAAATAGGGTTGTGTGAACACTTCCTGAAAACACAGAACCTGCACACCTTGTTGCCCAGCCTCATCAATTAAAGGCAAATGTGCCTCAATCATAGCTTTGCGGATCGTTTCGGGATCGTTATCAGTTGATGATTTCAAGCCCATCTGTATCAGGCCACCTCGTAATCTGGACATAAGTTTCTCCATGTCTGTTATTATTCTTTGTTAGTTATTTCATGCTCGGGAAAGTGAACTCCGCACCGGATCGAATGCCTGTAGGCCAGCGGGTTGTCACCGTTTTCAGTTTGGTATAGAAATGAATTGCCTCTGGCCCATAAATACCATGTGCACCAAATATTGAGCGCTTCCAGCCACCAAAGCTGTGGTAGGCAACTGGCACAGGGATGGGAACATTCACCCCTACCATTCCCACTTGAATGTTCGCGGCAAAATCTCGCGCAGCATCGCCATCACGGGTGAAAATAGCGGTGCCGTTTCCATATTCATGGGCATTGATAAGATCCGTTGCCTGTTGGTATGAGTCTGCTCGCAAAACCGACAGGACAGGACCGAAAATTTCTTGCTTATATACCGACATCTTTTCGGTAACATGATCCAGTAGCGTACCGCCAACCCAGAATCCGCTTTCGTAACCTGGCATTTTCAGATCCCGACCATCCACAACCACTTGTGCACCTTCAGCTTCGCCTTGGTCAATTAACCCCTTAATTCGGGTTTGGGCATCGCGACTGATAACCGGACCCATTTCAGCACCTTGTTGATGGTAAGGACCAATTTTAAGGGCTTCTACTCTGGGAGTAAGCTTTTCAACTAGCTTGTCCGCTGTCTCCTCGCCGATTGGAACGGCAACGCTTATGGCCATGCAACGTTCGCCTGCCGAGCCAAACCCGGCGCCCATTAATGCGTCAGCCGCTTGATCAAGGTCGGCATCAGGCATAATGACCATGTGATTCTTAGCCCCGCCCAGCGCCTGTACGCGCTTCCCGGAGGCACATCCCCGGGTATAAATATATTCTGCGATAGGCGTTGAACCAACGAAACTGATCGCCTGGACATCCTTATGATCAAGCAAGGAGTCTACGGCCACTTTGCCGCCATGCACCACATTTAGCACGCCGGGGGGCAATCCTGCTTCTTCATATAAGGCATGAATAAGATTTGCACTGGACGGATCACGCTCTGACGGTTTCAGTACAAAGCAGTTTCCGCAGGCAATCGCCATAGGGATCATCCACAATGGCACCATGGCAGGAAAATTAAACGGAGTTATTCCTGCAACGACACCTATTGCCTGACGTTCGCCACAAACATCAATGCCAGTGGCGGCATCCCGACTGAAATCGCCTTTTAAATTTTCTGCAATTCCACAGGCATATTCGATCACATCCAGAGCCCGGGTGACTTCACCCAGTGCATCATCGTGTGTCTTGCCATGTTCTCTGGAAATGGTGGTTGCCACTTCATCTCGCCTGCGATCAAGAATATCGCGCATTCTGAACATAACTGCTGCACGTTTAGTTGGCGGTGTTTTCGACCACTGCTGAAACGCGCGTTTTGCGCTTTCTACTGCTGCATCGATATCAGCCGGGGTTCCAACCAGAACTTCGTTAGTTTGTTCGCCAGCGGCCGGGTCAAAAACCGGCGTGGTTTCGGTACTTTGGCCCTTGGTAAGCTGGCCATCAATAATATGTTGGATTAGTGACATGTTTGCTCCTTAATCCAAAGATTTGATAATGTCACGCAAGGTGCCGAATGCGAAATCTATGTGTGACTTTTCAATAATAAGAGGGGGTGACAAGGCAATGGTGTCGCCCGTTGTGCGGATCAACAATCCGGCTTCATACGCTTGCATAAATGCCGCAAATGCGCGTCTGGTAGGTGCACCCGCAATTGGCTCCATCTCAATACCGGCGATCAGACCCAGATTTCGCGTATCTTTTACTAAAGGCAGATCGGCAAGCGAATGCACGGCATCTTCCCAGTAATCTGATAATTCTGCACCGCGGGTCAGCAATCCTTCTTCTTCATAAGTATCCAATGTGGCCAGGGCTGCCGCACAGGCCATAGGATTGCCAGAAAACGTATAACCGTGGAAAAACTCCACCATATTGTCCGGACCATGCATGAAGGCATCATAAATTTTGTCCTGAGCAAATACTGCGCCCATGGGAATAACACCGTTTGCCAGGGCTTTCGCCGTGCAGGCAATATCTGCTTCGACGCCAAAGAAGTTGGCTGCGAAAGGCGTCCCGAGGCGTCCAAAAGCAGTAATCACTTCATCAAAAATCAGTAAAATGCCATGTTCATCACAAATTGTGCGTAACCTTTCCAGGTATCCTTTGGGCGGCAGAATAACGCCAGCAGAGCCTGCCAAGGGTTCCACAATGACAGCCGCAATGGTCGAAGGGTCATGTAGTTCGCACAAACGGATCAGATCATCAGCCAGTTCAACGCCGTGTTCAGGTTGTCCTCGTGAATAACGATTTTCTTCTATCCCATGGGTATGCCTTAAATGGTCTACACCTGCCACCAGATTACCGAACATTTTGCGGTTGGCCGGCATACCACCCACTGACATACCACCGAAGTTTACGCCGTGATAGCCTTTTTCTCTTCCTATCAGACGGGTACGATGACCTTCTCCACGCGCCCTGTGATAGGCAATGGCCATTTTCAGAGCTGTTTCGCAGGACTCGGATCCTGAGTTTGTGAAAAAGACCTTATTCAAATTACCTGGCATCATCTTGGCTAGCCGACTGGCTAGTTCAAACTGCTTAGGATGACCCATCTGAAAGGCCGGAGAATAATCCAGTTCAGCCGCCTGTTTTTGTATTGCTTCTACTATGCGGGGACGATTGTGTCCGGCGTTACAGCACCACAATCCGGCAATGCCATCCATTAACTGGCGACCATCAGCCAGAGTAAAGTGCATTCTGTCAGCACCAACGACCAGGCGAGGGTCGGACTTGAATTGACGATTTGCAGTAAACGGCATCCAATACGATTGCAAATCTTCCGGGCTTAAATTTGGCATGCTATTGGTCATCAGCTTGTCCTTTCATTCGGCTATTCTACGTTTTCAACGCGCATGGGATTGAGCGGATGTTCTGGCCAGGTCATAACGGGTTTTCCGTTTTCAACCTGACGCATTTCAATGCAATCTGGCACCGGGCAAACGTGTGCACACAAGTTACAGCCAACGCAGTCCTCATCCACCACCGTAAATTTACGACTGCCATCTTCGTTGGTATCAAAGGTGATAGCCTGGTGAGATGTATCTTCGCAGGCAATATGGCAGCGACCACACTCAATACATTTATCAGGTTTGATAAAAGCTTTGGTGTCAAAGTTCATATTCAATGCATTCCAGTCCACTGTGTTGGGCACAGCTTTTCCACGGAAATCTTCGATACTGTCGTAACCTTTACTGTCGAGATAGTTCTCGAGTCCGGCAATCATGTCATCCACTATTCTGAAGCCGTAAAGCATTGCTGCCGTGCAAACCTGTAATGCATTGGCGCCCAGAGCGATAAATTCCGCAGCATCACGCCAGGTTTCAATGCCACCTATCGCCGAAATGTCCAGATCCCGTGTCGCTGGGTTGCGGGCGATTTCCGCCACCATATTCAACGCAATAGGCTTAACGGCTGCACCGCAATAGCCGCCGTGCGAACCTTTTCCATCAACGGTGGGAGTAGGGGCCATCTCGTCCAGATCAACTGAGACAATTGAATTTACTGTGTTGATCAGTGAAACGGCATGGGCGCCGCCCTTCATCGCTGCTTCTGCAGCCCAGACGATATTGGTAATGTTGGGTGTTAACTTTGTGAAAACCGGAATATCCACTGCTTCTCTGACCCAGCGCGTGGTCTGCTCAATCATTTCTGGCACCTGACCAATAGCTGAGCCCATGCCCCGTTCGCACATACCGTGAGGACAGCCCAAATTCAGTTCAATGCCATGCACACCAGAGTTGGCAATTTGAATCGCCAGCTCTTTCCAGGCTTGCTCGTCAATAGGTGCCATCATGGACCCAATGATGACGCGATCAGGCCATTCTTTTCGGCACTGTTCTATTTCGCGTAAATTGACTTCCAGGGGGCGATCCGAAATAAGTTCGATATTGTTGATGCCAATTACGTTGCGAGATCGGTCATGATGGACGCCGTATCGACTGGAAACGTTCACTACCGGTGGATCAATGCCGAGAGTCTTCCAAACCACACCGCCCCAGCCCGCTTCAAAGGCCCGAACCACGTTGTAATATTTGTCAGTAGGCGGAGCGGATGCCAGCCAAAAAGGGTTAATGCTGTCGATACCAGCGATATTGCAGGCTAATTTACTCATATTAAATCTCCGTTACCTCAATTCCGAACAGACAACGTCCCATAGCATGGGCCGCGCGTTTTCCGTCTTCTACTGCCTGAACAGTGAGATCTTCGCCAGATGCAATGCAATCTCCTCCGGCAAATACCTTGGGTAAGTTAGTTCTGAAGTGCTCATCTGTGACCACTTTGCCATTCTGAATCGCTAAATCGGTTAATGCTGTTGGACTTAATTTTTGCCCGATGGCTTTATAGATTTTATCTGCCGGGACCTGATAGGTTTTTCCGGTCCCCACCAATCGGCCATTTTCTAATGCAGTGTGCTCAAAGATCATGCCGGTAACCGCATCCTGACCTTCTATACTGACAGGCTTGGACCAAAGGCGGATAGAGACACCATTTTTTCGGGCTAAGTCTATTTCCCAATCAGTCGCACTCATCTGTTCTTCGCCGCGACGATAAACCAACGTCACTTGCTCCGCGCCCAACCTTTTCGCCTGAACAGCTGCATCTATGGCGGTGTTGCCGCCACCAATGACTATTACTTCTTCGGGCACTTCCAGAGTTGATTTATCTTCTGCCTGTCGCAATATTTCGATAAAGTCGATGGCATCTTCGACACCGGCCATTGATTCGTTTTCTAATCCGAGATCATTGGTATTACCTAATCCCACACCAAGAAATACCGCATCGTAGTCCCGCTGTAGCGAAGCAAAATCGAGGTTGTCACCGAGTCGTTGTCCAAAGCGGATGTCTATTCCGCCTATACCCAATAGAAAGTCCACTTCTTTTTGCGCAAAATCATCCACCATTTTGTAAGCTGCCAATCCGTATTCATTGAGTCCACCTGCTTTTGGCTTGGCTTCAAAGACTGTGACAGTGTGGCCCAGCAATGCTGCTCTGTGGGCACAGGAAAGACCGGCTGGTCCAGCGCCGATAACCGCAATCTGCTTGCCGGTTTCGGGTGCGCGCAAAAAAGGATGTTCGTCACTATTATCCATCAGGTCATCAACGGCAAATCGTTGCAGCAAGCCTATTTCCACAGGTTTACCCTGATCGTGATTGCGCACACAGGCTCTTTCACAGAGTACTTCAGTTGGACAAGCTCTTGCACAAGTCCCACCCATTATGTTCTCAGATAAAATGGTCTTTGCTGCGCCTTGTACATTGTGTGTACGGATCTGGTGAATGAAGGTGGGGATATCGATACCAGTTGGGCAGGCTTTGATGCAAGGTGCATCATAGCAATAGGTACACCGTGCAGCTTCAGTGATCGCCTGAAGTTTATTTAATGGTTGATGCAGGTCATCAAAATTCTCAGCAATCTGCTGTTTTGACATTGTCCCTACTGCGTTCATATAGACCACCTTCATTTTAAAGTAATATCACTTGCACAGCTGTCAGTGAAAAGAAATGTATCCACGTGCTGTAGCAATAAATGTGCGCGCTTTTTGTGTTTTTTTGAAAAAAATGCCAACTGATCTTCGAATAGACGAAAAAGGCATATGGAATCAACGTTTCAATATTTTCCTCAATGAGAAAAACATTTCAGTAATGTTACACAGTTGTTAATTAATTTCAAAACTTTCCTGATGGCACAATTCAATTGCGTCAAAACGGTGCAGATGAATAATGTTTTGCATCTGTACTGTGCACCCGTTTTTCTCTCTCTAAGCTTAGTCGAATACGGGGGGGACACAGGGGATCAGAGAAAAAATTGCCAGGCTGATTGTCAGACAATTGTGTGAACAGCAAATTCCCTCGGAATGATTTTGAGGTTAGGAATAAAAATCGATTAGGTGTAGAGTAATTTACTTGCTTGGAGCCCGTTAATTCATCCCGGAGATAAAATGAAAAAAGCCATACTACTCTTAATACTAGCCACTGCTTCCGTCGGTCAGATCAGCGCTGAAGAAAAGAATAAGGCTGCTAAACAGATACCACAGCTACAACGTTTTGATAGCGAACATAATGGCGTATTTGATGGGAAAAAACTGTCTTATACCGCTACGGTTTCCAACATAAGTTTAAAAAACGCTGAAGGCGAAGTTTTTGCTGATGCGGTAACCACAGCTTATATAGTCAAAGAGAAAAGAAAGAATCGACCGGTCACATTCGTCTTCAATGGTGGACCTGGTTCGTCTTCTGTATGGCTGCACATGGGTATATTGGGTCCGAAACGAGTGATAGTGCCAAGTGATGCTGAAGATGCAGGCAATGCCCCTTACGAAATAGTGGACAATCCACACAGTCCATTAGAGCTGACGGATCTGGTTTTTATTGACCCCATCGGCACAGGCTACAGTGTGTTAGCGGGCAAAGGAGAAGCGAAAGATGTGTGGGGCATGAAGGAAGATGCCCGCTCAGTCAGTCAGATTGTGCACGAATGGATCCGCAAAAATAATCGCTGGAATTCTGCCAAGTATATCGCCGGTGAAAGTTTTGGTACTACCAGAGCTGCCGCGATGTTGCCGTTTCTTAATAGCCGGGCAGATCGCACTCGAATTAATGGTCTGATTATGATCAGTCAAGCCTTGGATTATACCGGCAGTTCGCCTCATGCAGACAATCTGGTGGCCTATGTGACTTATTTACCAACCATGGCTGCGACTGCCTGGTACCACGGAAAAATTGACAAAGAGTCGACTACCCTCGAAGCACTGATGCAACAGGCTCGAACTTTCGCCAGTGATGAATATCTCCCTGCCTTATTCAAGGGAAGCAGCCTCGTAAAAGCAGAGTATGATCAGATCGCCAGGAAACTCGCTTATTTTACCGGATTAAAAGAGTCGTATATCAAGACTGCCAACCTACGGGTGCAAGCAGGTCGGTTTTTAAAAGAACTGCTAAGAGATGAAGGTATGTCAGTGGGTCGTCTGGATAGCCGCTATAAGACAGATGAAGTTGATGATACCGGACTTAACCCTCGATATGATGCGGGTAGCGCAGCAATATCAGGCGCTTATGCCTCGGCACTTAACCATTATCTGACCAACCAGTTAAAGGTCTCCTGGGATCGGCCATATCGCATAAGCGGACCCGACGTGGGACCAGGCTGGGTGTATTATCGTGAGCTTAATAAGGGCGGCGAACCTATGTATGTGAACACCGCACCGGATCTTGCCTTGGAAATGCGTAAAAATCCGGCAATGAAAGTATTGGTGACCAATGGTTACTACGATTTCGCCACACCATTTTTTGATGCTGAGTACACCTTTAATCGTCATGGCATCGATATGAGTCGGGTGACTATGACTTATTATGAAGGCGGGCATATGATGTATGTTCATCAGCCTTCTTTGGAAAAAATGGCGGAAGACATCAGGGCGTTCTATAAGGCGAACTAGTCACATTTTTTTGTTCGAGTGGCAGAGCTTGGTAACCGGTATTAGTTTTTAAATTTACTGCCGTAACCACTTTTTTCCAGAATTGATTTGGCATCATTGACAATCAGCAGGTCACGAATGGCCTGTTGTTTGTCTTCTGCCTGCTCAAAATATGCCCTGGAGATTTGTGCACCCAGAAAATACCCCAGGTCGGCATGCCAATCATCGCCATGATCTGTATTGTTGTTGCCGATCCAGTTGCTGAAGTCATTCCCGTCCATCTCCTGTTGAAAGCGTAGCCAGATCTTTTCTTCATTGGCGAATCCCCACTCAAAGTAGACTGGCGGTTTAGCCTCTGGCAACGCTTTCAGCGCGAGAAAGTCTGCACTGCCTTCCTGCAACACACCGCGCAGAATATTGGATTCGCCACTGTAGGCCTGTAGCGAATGGATGTGTTCGTGGATCACAATGTAAGGAAGTCGCTCAAGATCGTTGGAGGTTAAAATCTTTTGGAAACCTGGTGAGACACCTTCCAGCGAAACGCCAGGGGTCCAGGACCAGACATCGAGACCAATGAGCATGCCACTGGCTCCTGCCGTACCGCCAGAATTCAGACGACCGATCACAAAAGTCACGTCCGGGAAAAACGCATCCGCATAAAGAGTTTTTAACTGCCTGAAACCCGCACGAATTTTTGCTTCGAACGAAGCGGCTTTCAGTGTTTGAGCTCTAATTCCCTGATAAAAGGCTGGCGATTCTTCAATTTTCTGCACCAGACGTTCCATGGTTTTGGTTTTGCCCCAATGGTAATCAATTAGCCCTATTGAGCCAGGCGCAAGGTAGTGTCGACGAAAAACGGCTGCTTTACCGCTGGCATACTTTTCTTTTTCTGCGACGTCGTAAGCAGCCCAGAATCTTGGGACATCATTGAAGATTAGTTTTGCGTCCTCTGGATTTCGACGTGCGTCGCGATAGGTGTCGGCAGCTTTTTTTATCGTTTTCAGCGATTTTTGATAGTCGGGTGAATCTTTTATATCACCAAAAATTGGATTGTTTTCGATATGTTCTGGAAAACGAAAACCACGCTTGGCGGTTTTGGACAGCAGTGCTAAAGCTTTGTCGTTTTGTGCCGCGCGTAAATTCGCATCCATGGCAGCAAAATCCAACCACATGCCAACCAGTCCCGGAATTTTCGTACCTAGCTCACCGGCACGCGCAAGATAAACAGCTGCATTCTGCCAGTTTTCTTCTTTAGCCTGTGATTTGCCAAGCTCATCCAACTGGCGCATTGCTGCATAGTCTGCGAGTCAGAGCGGTTGAAGCGCACTTTTATCTGCTGCAACTGCTTGTGCGGCGACGGAGGGGAGGCCGGTAGGTAATATCAAAATAGAGGCGGTGAGGAGCACAACTAATGATCGCAAACTGGTCATGTCTGTTTCCCGTTGTTTTGAGTCAGAATGTTAGCTGTATTTATGCAGATCCACAAAAACAGCAAAGGGCTGGTTCAATAGCCTTTACTCAACATCCATAAATGACTTTTCTAACATAGGCGGCGAAGCCAATTGGCTGGTGTCCAGGCAAATTTCAGGCACAAATAACATGGGCACAAATGCCATAAACCAACAAAACACGGCAACAGTTTTCATAGTGGTTTTGGTAGTCATAAGATTCACACTTTGTCTGCTAATTTGGTCTACTAAAGACTAAGTCGTCAGCAATGACGAGAAAGTTTAAATTACATGACTTGTTGTCTCAAACGGCGACTGGACCATACTCATTGACTCACTTCGGCTAACTCCGTAAAATCCGGGACCAGAAGTAATGGAACTGCCCACAGCTGTTGTTTAGCCCAATTTTTCCGGCGCAAGCAACTCAGGTCATGGATTGACTAGTCTCTTTGATTATTCCCCCTATTCATTCTTCATATTGAGCAAATTGCTCATTCATATTTTGCTCTTTTCTTCGGACGATAGTTGACAAAAATCTTGTTGTATTTGGTATCAAAATGAAAAAAATTGCCGTTTTATTTATGCTGTTGGGATTGTCGCTTCCATCATATGGCGCGACTGTAGATGTGACAGTTCAATGGGAAGCTGTCGAATTCGCGCATGGATATAAATTATTTGAACTCAAGCCTGGTGATAGTGAGCCCGTTGAAGTTTATCAGGACGATCAAACCCGTGTAACTCTTAGTGACCGCACGACAGGAGAATATATCTATCAACTGTATAGCTGCCTTAATGTTCCGACAGGCGTAGGCACAGAAACAGAAGTGCAATGCGAAGAAGTCAGTGAAATGACAGAAGAAACTTTCGAAATCGGCGGAAACCTAAAAAGAAGGGTGATTTTTATTCATACGGATTTGTTGGGGTCTCCAGCGGCAGAATCTGATGAAGCGGGAGTTGTGCAGTAATGGAAACTACAACTAGTTTGTCGAAATTTAGTAAGAATGTTTTTGCATCGATTTGTGTCTTCATTGCAGTAAGTCCGGCGTCGGCTGAAGGATTATTTGATCCAGAAGTACTTAACAAAGATTATGGCTATAACTACAACGAGATTAACAATGTCGACCCAAAGGTCGCTACGTTAACAACAGGATTACTAGGCGATACTATCGACCCTGCATCAGGAAGTATTAAATTCACTCAAACAGATGTGTCTATTCCTGGTAATTTCAATATTCCGGTGCAAATTACACGTACATTATCCGACCCTAGTTCTTGGCACTCAAATACCCAAGAGTTTGGAAACTGGAGTTTAGACATCCCGCATGTGCGATCTACATATGCATCTAAAAACGGAGATTTCAAAACGGCTTATTGGCCGAATGGCGAAGCCTGTAGCCGACCGCTAAACTCAAACCCCAATTTTTCTATAGGCCAGGGCGTTAATCCTGTTGTTACTTTTCACTTAGATAGTCGGGACTACTGGAATGGTGACACGATCAGCATTCCAGGAAAAGGCAGCGTAAAAATGCTGATGGACACTGATTCTTCTAAACGTACGAACAATCGCGATTGGGGTATTGAATGTTTGGACGATCTCCCTGAAAAGTCGCATGAAGGCTTTAAAGTTACTACAACAGATGGCGTTAAGTACTACTTCGGTGAACAACGGGTCATTACCGATTCTCAAGAACTGTCCTTTAGTGCGCCTGGTGAATCAAACGTCTGTTATAAAGAATCTGACCCATGTGCAAATGATATGTTAGCCCCTGATAACTCTGATGGGCGTTTGAAGGCGCAAAAGCACTATATCTTTTTGCTCGTGACCAAAATCGAAGACAAATTCGGAAATTACGTTGATTACAACTATAACGATGCGGGTCAACTTGAGAGTATTACATCAAGTGACAATCGAGAAATTGGCCTTACCTACTATCCAACTGACCATTCTGGCAATGGTGCGGGCAATGTTCATACAGTGACAGCCAACGGCCGCACTTGGACTTACGAATACGAGAATGAGCGCTTCAATGTCGGACCTTTAACACGTGTGACTCTGCCAAATGAGCAAACCTGGGAATTTAACAATTCAGGGACCTTGGCCAATGACGGTGGCTTTTGGCGTGAACTATTTCCTCCTCAGGCACGATATGGCGATACTTGCTATGACACGTTGGGCTTGATGAAAAGTCATTATATCACTATTACTCACCCTTATGGCGCGACCGGTGAATTTGAGCTAATGGCTGTTTGCCAGGGGCAAACCAATGTGCCGAGAATCGAGCGTGCAAACCCGGGTGACCTAGAAGAGCGGCTGTCCCATTGGATTAAACCTTCTAACAGAACGATTTCCATCGAGCGGAAAACGCTAACGCTGCCTGACGGTACCGACTATGTTTGGGAATACGATTATTCAGGAAAGCAGGGGTTGTTTGAAGACGAAGAAGCCGGTGATGAGCATACCGTCCCTTTTTATGATCAAACTTACGCTGCTGAAAATTTAAAAAGCACCAAAGTCACTCAGCCTGATGGAAGCTATTACATTGAGTATTTTGATCGCGTTTATGGCAGGACCAATGGCAATCGTTTATTTCGTGAAGACTATGAAAAACCTGTAACTGAAAATGTAGATGGCAAGTTATTAAAAAGAACAGCGTTCACCTACTCATATAGTCCTTCATACGGCGAAAACAAAAGTGAGATGAATATATCTTGGTCGCCAGAAGCGTTCCATTCTCAGAAAAAATCATACAGTGATGAATTCATGGTCCGCACTGACAAACAAACTATAGAGTTGTTTAATGGTGCAGCGTCGTTGGGAACCTATGAGCAGGAAGTTGTCGAGTTCAACGAGTACCATAAACCAGTCAAAATTGTTGAGGAGTCTGCAAATGGTAAGCGCTATGTGCACTTTTCCTATTTCCATGATTTGGTTAACGATGTGCTCAATTTGCCCTCGTCTGTGCGCGTGTCCGACGCTGACTTTACCGAAGATCAGCTAGCCCTCACTTACACCAGTAATCAGGTTAGCAAGACGGATTACAAACTGATTTCAGATTCGGCTAATCCTAAGGCGTTTACCGAAGTTAGTGTTGTAGACAAAGAATGGGCTTTTGGGACAAAGCGGAAAGAGTTTTCTGAGTACCACCTGACCGGAACTGCCAAAGGCCAAATCAAAAAAGTTGAATTCAATGCTGCGCTCACATCTGAAGGCGCAAGTGGCAATCGCTACGTCAAATATCTGAACTACTACCGTGGAATGCCAAGAACTATCACGGTACCAGCTCGTTATTCGAGTGGTGAGCAATCCGCCTATCGAACTGTTGATGATAATGGGTGGGTTGAGAGCATTACTGATTTTAACAGCACGCTAACAGAATACGGTTACGACGACGCAGGTAGGCTGAGATTTATTAAAGCACCTGATGACGACATTGATTGGTTAGATTCTCTCTATACGTGGAGCGGCACCCATCGAACCCTTCAGCGTTGTAAATTAAATGAAGATGAAGATGAAGATGAAGTTGCGTGCGAGGGCGCCGTCAGTTACACAGAAAACGTCAACTTTGACAGTTTGTTGCGGCCGGTATTAACTGAAAAAGCAGCGCCTGGATTGCTGCCCCGATTCCAACGCCGCGAATTTGATGCGTTTAACCAAGAAACCTTTGTTTCACACTGGTCAGCCTCAGCTTTAGAGGCAAATGGCACGACAAACATCTATGACGGGCTGCGTCGTCTGCGAACATCTGCACAAAGTGGCTTGGGAAGCCAGTCGATAGACTACCTTGCAGGTAATAAACAGCGCCTAACAAATAATAGAGGGTTTGTGACAACAACAGAATTTCTTGCCTATGGGGTGCCGTCTTATAAGCAGGCAATTGTGATTGAGTCGCCTGAAGATGTCACAACGACGCTGATTGTGGATGTATATGGTCGTATAAATTCAATAGAGCAATCTGGCAAGGGTGATAACAATACCGACATTTCACTGACAGAATATAGGGCATACGATAGCAATCACTATCTCTGCAAAATTTCCCGAGATGATGTAGGCGTAACAGTATTTAACAATTCCAGTATTGGTCAGGTAATTTGGCAAGCTCAAGGTGTAACCAGTACTGAAAACACTGACTGTTTAGCAACAGATACGGACGGCAAACGCGTCACTTTTACCTATGACAATTTAGGTGACAATCTGACGGTTGACTATGCTGACTCATTGACGCCAGATTTAACTTACACGTTAGATAAAAATGGCAACGTGACAGACATTGTTGCTGGTTCTGTCAGCCATCATTATGAATACAATAAACTGAATCTACTGGAGCTCGAGTCTCTAACTGGTGAAGGATTCGGAACTAAAACGCTGAAGTATGGGTATTCAGCTCTTGGCCACAAATCCTCTTTAACCTATCCGGATAGCGATCGAATTGACTTTGCACCAAATGGATTTGGCGAACCCACCCAGGCGGTACGTCAGCAAAATGAAGGAACCAACCGGGCAGCGTTTTCTTATGCCTCAGGTGCAACCTATTATCCTTCTGGTTCGGTAGATACCTTCACCTACGGCAACGAGTTTGTGCATAAAACGGAATTACATAATCTCTCCAACTTGCCCCGACAAATAACCGATATAAAGGATTCAAGCAAAGCACTGGATTACTCATACACCTATGATAACAATGCTAACGTGACGTCACTAATCGATGGTGTCAATGGAGATTACTCATTGACCGGTACCGGCAGTGATGGCTTGGAATATGATGGATTAGATCGCTTAACGGCGACGAATGGAGCAACTGAGTTCGGCAATAGCACGATCAATTACGATGGTCTTGGTAACATAACGAGCTACGTAAGTTTTGAACGAAATCTGACCTACCACTATGACCGCGTTAAAAATACCCTGACGTCAGTGGATACACCTGAATTGGTGGACTATCGAACCTTCAATTATGATGATAGGGGGAACGTTGATAACAATGGATTCAAGCGACTATGGTTTAATCGAGCCAACCAGCTTATAGCGAGTGGCGCATCAGTCGATGACAGTGATAGCGCCTACCTGTATGACGGCCACAACCGTCGAGTCAGTCACACCAACGAAGATCGCACTAAATACAGTTTCTACAGTCAGGATGGAACCTTGGTATACAGTGAAGAACAAGGTGCAGGCGTAAACTATATCTACTTGGGCAAGAAACTGATTGCTAAAGACGGCGTAGTCCGCAAAGACAGTGGGAAGCAGCATTATCGTCCTTATGGAGAAAGCATTGAAGGTGCCAACGATGATATAGGCTATACCGGCCACAAATATGACACAGACTTAGGTTTGAGTTATATGCAGGCACGATACTATGATCCAGTCATAGGTCGTTTCTACTCGAATGATCCGGTGGATACGTTGGGGCATCTTTCGGGAACTCAAGGTATACAAGGGTTTAATCGATACGCCTATGTGAACAATAATCCGTATAAATATACTGATCCTGATGGTAAGAATGCAGCAGCGCAGGATCTAGGAGCTTTCATCGGATTCTGGATTGAAACAGGTTCACTTGAGGAAGCAGGTAAATTGATGCAGAAGCGTAATGAGGCAAAAAAAGAGATGCTTAAACAAGCTGCATCCCTTACCAGTCTTGGCCTAGTTGTTGATGCTGTTGAAGTAGCTGGCAAAGTAATTGACGGAGAAGATCCTACTGCAAAACTAAAAGGTATGGGGGCTGGAGAGATGGCCAAAGAAATTACTGAAGCCTTAGTCGATAAAAAGCTAGGAGACAAGGCTGGTGAGGTAGCTGGTACAGTAGTTGGTAAAGTTGTAGGAGATGTCACTGAACATTTTTCAAAACCTGAAGTAGATGGCTTCACTGGAGCTGACGACAAGGGACAGTTTGAAGAGAAGGAACAATAAGTACATATTAAACACATATTGCTCCAATTGGAGCAATATGTGTTTTTTTAGGAGAATAAGTTAAATAGTCCAAAAGAAATAAGTAAAAAACCAAAAACTAGGCCTATTTTTCTCAGATGTTCGTTTGAGTTTGCGTTTATGGTAACAACAGGACCAATACGAATTTTTTTACCAAGGTAATAAGCTATTGTCTTATCAAGCCCCCAAGTTATTAGGAAAAAATTAAACATGTAATTTTGGGTAACCATTGGCAGGTAATAGTAACCAATGATTGAACCAATCAGAGAGCTGTAAACCATAATTTTGATTGGAAGTTCTAGTTTTTCTAAAATCATTTCTTTTGTTTTGCAATTAATACGGCCAATACAGTGATGACAAGCATTGCCGCTGAATTCACTAGTGTAAAAATGATAGGCTCATAAACATCAAGCAACACTCGGTCTAATAAGAACCAAAGCACTAGTGATAGAAGATACATTGATATTGATATTGTGAGGCGGTTTCGATTAACCTTTTTCGCAAAATTAAAAAACAATAAAAAGGTGAGTGTTCCTTCAATTACTGCATTAGACAATTTAGATAACAAAATTTCATGACTAAAAGAGTAATCAAAAGCTATTTGCGAAACAAAACCAGCTGAAAACCCAGAAAAAAACTGAGCTAAAAGCAGAGCAAATAAGTATTTTAAATATATTTTACTATCCATGTGCTGAGAGTACTTCGAACTTCATTACCTTCGCAAAAGTATCATGTTCAGAGGTAAAAAACACGAAATTCATGGACAGGCATGTTTTTTGGTAGTTTGAAACGAATTGTAACTTAGTAGACAGGCATATTGAAATTGAGCAACTAATTGGACAGGAGCATTAGCTTTGTTGTTGCGTTGTGGGCTAGTTAAATTTATAAATAAACGAAAGATGTTTGTTCTATTATTGCCCTTGATTGTGTTTATGGGGAACGCTAAAGATAATGAATTTACATTCTCTGGTAGCTTAAAATGTGTGCAAAAATCCAAAATATCCGAATCACTTTTGGGTCTAAACCAATATACGGTAACTTATTCGCCATCAAAATTTGTTGCTGAGCAGCAAGGGGTAGTATCTGTCAAAGACCTCGATACCAAGATGGATTCCAGCATTGAGTATGTCATAAGGTTCAAATTCCAATTGAAAGGAAACGAATTTTCAAACGTAGCTGAGTCTATCGACTTTAAAATTGTAAGTGATGATTTAAACGTTTTTTCTGACAATCCATCTTCAGCATTTCCTGCAGTGGGCGAATCTGTTGAAGGAAAGTTTGAAGTATTGTCTGAAAAAATTGTGCGTAAAACTTTTCAAGATGGTACAACGATAGACTGCATTAAACTTTAAAGCTCACGTAGTGGACAACCACCGTTTTGGAATCCAAAGCCTCGCACTCGTAGTGCTGCAAATGCTCAGTTGACTTTGATGAACTATAGGATTCGCTTAAGAGACGTTAAAAATTCAGATATAACATCGTAACCAAGGGAAAAACATGGACAGGCATAGATTTGAGTTTTGCTCTATCTTCAACTCTTTAAGCTACTTAGCGAACAAAAGTATGTTTTGTGCTGACGTTATGGAAGATTTTGATATTTAAAAATAAATAATTTCTGTTCGGTCGTTTTTGACACGGTAACTAGTCGGATTTCTTGCGAAGAGAAGTGTCGAAAGTTTCAGGTTTTCGGTGTTGTAGAATTGAGAGTGTTTAAGTAGCTAAATCGGCCTGGGCTTTTTTCTAATCTTTCGTTTAAAACGGTTTAATGTATTGATGCTCCCAGCGGCAACGCTGAAGTTTGTCTCAAATGCTTGGGACAGAGTTAGCCAATTGCTTTGCTCTATTCCTAGTCTTGCCAGAATTGGTGATTCGTCTATATTGATTGCGCCGCGCTTTCTGGGGTCGATGCATCGCCCTGAGAGTTCAACAAGTTGAATGTATTCAAGCAGGTCGAAATTCAAACCATCAGGTTGGTTTTGGCGTGGATTGCCAATAAAGTGCATCAAAGTTTGTGGTTGAGTACCTTTTTTAAGGTCATGTATTCGGCGTTTTATACTGGTGTGATGTGATGTCTCTAGTGTGTTAGACATATTGGCGCGAATTGGATTGAGGTCCACATATACCATGCAAGCAGCAAGCGCGTGTTCATCTAACAACGCTTGAGATTTAAACCTTCCTTCCCAAAAATGCCCTGTGCACCTATCTTCCTTGTTGGCTTGTCTGGCAATGGGTTCGTTTAATTCACGCATAAACCAGCTAATGTCCATCAGGCGCTGTCGATATATTTTAATAGTGGATTTAAGGCTAAGTCGCTCAGCTTTGCTTAAAGGGGGAATTGTGGGGCAAAGGAACTGTTGAGACAACAAAGTACCTCGATGGAGCTTATGCCAGCGAACTACTACCTCTTCATCAGTCAGTGATTTTGCCTTAGCTTGATCAACATGCAACACCACATGGGTATGGTTGCTCATGATCGCATAGGCACAGATATCAATGGCAAAGACAGTGGATAGAAACAATAATCGGTCTTCCACCCATTGTCTTCTATGTTCAAAGTTTTTTCCGGTGAGCTTGTCGACACCACACAGAAAAGCGCGTCTTACACAACGAGAAATACAATGATAATAGGGTGTATCCACTAAACTGATCTGACGCTTTCTGGCTAATGGCATAGGTCATTCCTTGACGAATCATAAGCAAAGTGTAGTCAACGCATTGTTGCCCACAGTCTAGTTTGTGGCTGTCCACGAGAGCACTTTGTTACACGAGAGCACATTGTTAAATGACCTAAATTTAACGAGACTGATCACAAATCATCCTTAACCATCGACAATCATTTTTAATGCTTTCACATGTTGTTTATACGCTCTAAGACCTTTGTCTGTGAGCGAAAGCCAGGTTCTTTGCCGTCCGTCCTTGACGATTTTTGTCAGATCGATGTAGCCCACTTCCGCCAGTGTTTTGATATGTTTGGATAACACTGAGTCACTGACGCCTAGCTGTTCTTTAAGCAGCACAAATTCTATTTCCTTTAGCGGCGCCAGTACAGCACATATCATCAGACGATTAGGTGCATGAATAATGGTATCGAAATTATCAGCTTCCACTTTACTCCCCTTCAGAAACAGGCTCAGACAGAGGATATTTGTCACTTAAGTAACCAAATAAACAGGCAAAACAAATCATCAATGCATAAGCTGGAATTGGGCTGTAGTTATCATGCAGGAAGGACAATATGTCGCTGAAAAACATAGCAGACAGCATACCTCCCAGAAAAGCAAAAAAACTGACTTTGGTTAGTGCAAACACTTTAGGTTTCATACCTCGCTTTTTTAACCATCGGTACCAGAAAAACAATCCACCGAATAACAATATGAAAGGAACAAAAACATGGGCGCCGTCTGTTTCATAACGCACGCCAAAGTAGTCGTAAGAGACTAACCATGTGAACAGAATTGAAAAAGTGACATTCAGCCACAAAGGCAGTCTGGCCACTTCTGCGGTTTTTCTTTTTTGTTGATCGATCGAATCCAGCAAGCTTTTAGCATCATTCACACTGATATTTTTGTCTTGGTTGTTCATTTCCAACGTTCCTTTAGTTTCCAAGTTGGAAAGTAATATAATCTACACTTTCCATATTGGCAAGTTAAAACTTTCCATTTTGGAAAGTTAAAGCTTTCCGAATAGGAAAGTCATGGCATAAAACGACTTACACGTCAGGAAAAGCGGCTTCTCACAGTAGCTATCTAAAAATGTAAAAAAATATTTATGTCACTCAAATCTGTTCTGTTTTGCACTATAGTAATCGCGAGTATTGAAATTCTTATGGCACTTAGATGAACAAAGAGTTTAAAGGGATCTGCCTCGCACTAGGGTTTATCGGACTCGCATATGCAGCCTGTCTGATTGCTGTAATGGCGCTGACAGGTGTGAAAATTTATAAGAGCATTGTGTTTATCACTTTATTGTCTGGTGCCTTGGTTAGCCTTGGGCTGACCAAACAAGTGAGAGGGCGGCTGGTGGACCTGGTCCGTAGCTACAGGGTTTAATTACCAATGGTAAAATGGCGCTCTCGATAAAGCTTCTAATCCAAACCAAATCATATGTTTCAGCAAAAATCATAGAGACAGGGAGTATTTCTCCTGTTCTGACAGGGCAACTTCATTTTTGAGTACCTCACTGATTTCCGCTGAAATTAGATAATCTGGGTTGGCAGCCAAATCTAAAAGAAGATCTTTTAGCTTATCAGACGATGGCACTATACCTGCGGTGACACTTTCCAGAACCAGACTTTTGATGTCTGAAGAATAGGTACCATACAGAAATTTCAGCGCCTTATTTGCACGCTCTTCTAAAGGCAGAATACTTAACAGTTGCGGCACAATTCGTTCTAAATGATTCTGTGACGCTCCTTCCATATTTCTCTCTAGCTTCCAGGCCAATGATTTTCGCTCGTAAAGCTCAAGCCTGGATTGATCAATCAGCGCGATTATGTCTAGTGTGAGTACTAGACTGGGCCTTTCATCTAGCCCGAAATCAATTAAGGCGCGCATCACATCATTAGACACCTCTTTTGCAGGTAAAGCGGATATCAAGTCAACCATTTGCTTCCCTGATTGCTCACTTCCTTGCGCCTTAAATTCATCGACTGCCCCTAACAACAGCTCTCCCGATATCAAGTTTGGCAAACCAGCAATGGCAGCTATCAACATCCGGTATTGGGTGCTGCCGTGAGCATAGGCACTCAATAATAAGTGTGCATCTTCAGCATATTCCGGGTTTTCGAACAAGAAGCTCTTTAGTAAGTCATATTGACTGGCGATGGTGTCGTTTGATTGCATTGATACTTGCAGTCTGTCAATGTTTTCAAGCATATCCGCCAGGCCCATTGTGACAAGCATGGGTAATTGCGCAGAAGAAGACAGTGTTAGCTTACTTTCTTCCATTGAGGATACAGCCGATTCCAAATCGATATCCAGGCTGGTGAACTCATGCTCTTCCGTTGCGCTGGCAAGTCCGCTAATCTCAGCATTTTCTCCACTTTGGATAACCTGGTTTTGCCAGGGAACAACTTTTGATGAGGTCGTCAACACAATTAATCCAAGGCTTAAGATCAACAAGAGTGCGACTGAGTACAACCAGAGCTTGGATGACAATTTATACAGCATAAAAATCGGTGTGAGATAAAAGAAAGCATGAAAGACGAATGTTGTATAGTCCGTTAGTTTGCAGACTATACGTCTGTTCAGGCTCTCTTTTTTCATCACTGTTGCGCCCTTTTAGCGCAGCCAGACTGATGCATCGACGGCACCGTTGTGATTCAGGTTGGCATCGCCAAATATTTCAATGGCGAAAATCTGATAGCCATTTCCCAGACCACTGCGATCAAAGCCCAAATCAGAATTATCCCAGCGATTCACATGAGGTCTAAAGTCCATATTGTGATTATTTCCGATACTGGTTGGTGAGCGACGCACACTCCAGTATTGTTTGAAGTTTCGACTATCACCGCTACCACAGTATTGAGCGCCATTTCTGTCGACAACGTACACGTCGTAAGTCGCGCCGTTGGCGTTCACTGTTCCTCTGCTTGAAGCCGGAGCGCTGGCATTTTCATCCCAAGGAACAAATTGTCCGGGGCCCTTCCAGGTATCAACAACGTAATATTCCTGAGATGTGTTGCCACGACAGGACCATCCGTATAGGGCAATCAAAGCTTTTTGAATGTTGGAGTTGCTGGTCAGTTCGCCCACGTTGTAACCGATTTTACGGTTACGGGAGCCATTGCTCCAGCCGAGACCGCCTACGGCATCTTCGCCCCAGGATCGGGCCATGTCCCATTCGGCTCGGAAATGACGATTGGCATCATTGTAGAAGCCAATTTTTACTTTGCAGTCGGTAATATTGTTCTGACTTAATTCAAACCATGAATAGAACTGACCTTGATAGGTACCTGAGCCGAAACCATTGTCAGAATCAGCAGCCGGATCACAAATGGTCTTTGTGATACTCGCCGCTTCAGCTTCGCCAGGAGCCGACAACCAAAGGGTGCCAAGGAGCAGTGTACTTGCCAAGATACTTATTTTCATTCGCGCTTTCCTCTAAGTTTGTTGTTTTTAATATGGCCTTTTCAAGTGACAACAAAACACTCTTCCCCATCAGCCAGTTGGAGAAAACGTTTTCATTTTTAATGGTGTTAATAAAATGTGATTAAAAGTTTTATGGGTTGTAAAGATGTTCGTCAAGATAAGGCGGTTAAATTACAAATTTTCGAAAGTTGAGTGATGAAAAAGATAAAAAATTTACCTTTTCTGTTGGCTTCGGAGCATCCCGATGGAGCTGCGATACTTGTCTCCGCGCACTGTTGACAGCAATGCGCCTTCAATAAAAGAAAAATGCAGCGTAATAAGCGCTTCCACTCATCTTATTCAACAAAAAACGTAAAGGTGAAACAACGGTTGCCTAGGAATTTGGCAGACTTCACCAATATACTCTGTTTAGCCTAGTGAGATAAAAAAGAGCAAACAGGAAAAAGTGATGGGATTTCACCTGAAGTTGAAAACGATGTTTTCAGGGCTTAGTGCTGCGGTCTTAGTTGGTTGTGCGGGAAGCAGCGATTCTCAATAGATTTCGTTTGCTATTCCAACAACCTTCATTAAATACTCGACTCTCTAAAACGCATATTTTAATCCTAGCTGGGTCATGTTGAGTGAACCGACATCGATTTTTGTCTCCCCATGGGAAAGTGAAATCAAAAACCCATTCCTGATTGGAAACTCCAGACTTATTTTGTAAGTCAGGTCTGTTCCATCAATACTAGCCTCATCCTCTGGGCCAGGATTGAAAAAGGCGCTCTCCTGCAGTTCTGCTTTCCAGCGACTTAAGCCTATTGCCGGAACGAGACGGACATGTTCTGACAGGTCAATCCCGTAGCCAATCATAAGTCTTGCCTCAGAGGTTTTATAGAAATCGGTCAATCCCAAGGTGAACAAACCATTGCCCGAAAATGCCAAGCTTCCTTCAACCAGGAAATTATTCTTCCATTCATACGCGGCGGAATAAGTCGCGCTAAGCCCTCTGTCATCCAAAGCTTCAGGGTCGATATTGATTTCGAGTTCTCTGTCTAAATCCAAGGAGCTTCTGCCTACTTCAATGCCCAATATAATACGAGCGTCTTGTGCAACAAGGGGTGAACTCGCTGCTAATAAAATTGCGATTAGGGAATATTTAATCACTTGCATCAATACTGTCTCCATTATCCTTAAGGTTGGGGCTGTTTGAGAGGATCCATGCTAGCCATGGATGAGATATCAAACAACGGACATAAGGGGACATATTTCGCTACAATTGTAGGGTGATTTACCCCATGCACTCTATCTCAGATTTGTGGATAATCAGCCAAAGCATCAAATTGGCATATGCGGCTATAAGTGAACACCAGTAAAACGGAAGTCATAGACAGGCATCATCTTGGTCGACTCATCAATGAGCAGTCGATAAAACACACCTGGCTGGCAAGCACCATAAAAGTAAGCGAAAAAACACTGACACGCTGGTTAAATGGTGATGTCACTCGCATCAGGGTGGCAAATTTAAAAAAGCTGGCCGAAGCGTTGAATTGCCAGATGGAATCTCTTGTGGCTGAATCTGAAGTCGATTCTTACCCAAGCACAAAAAACAGAGATATCCTGGTTAACGAACTATACAACGACAGTTTGTTGTATCAGCTTTTAATGAACAGCAAAATCCGCCTCGCCATTTCATTAATTAAATCAACCTTTCATTCAAAATTACCCGGCGCAATCGTTGCTAGCTTTTACACAAAGCTAGGCTATGCAGCTCTTTTTAATCGCAAACAAAAAACCGCAAGAAAGTACTTTGACAGAGCCATGGCAAGGGCACAGTCATCCGGTAGCGAAGAAGAGATGTTTTCAGTCAATCTTGCGCTTGCCATCCTCCATTTTCTTGATAGCAATTTTGAGCAGTGCCTATACAATTTGACTTGTTGTGAGGAAAGAAAAGAACATGCCTGTCAGGAAAAAGCGCATTTCTACAATACTTACGCCTTGTATTATTTATACACTGGTCAGGTTGAGCGTTCGATTAGCTACTCAAATCTATGTATTGATGAGTGCTCACCTGACAAAGCTTCCATTGAAAAGGATCTGTTCTTATCAACTGCACTGCAATTGAAAGGTGCGGCCTTTCTGATTGAAGGCGACAGTGACAATGCAATCGTCTGTTGCGAAAGCGCGTTACTCGTGGCAAAGCGATCTGGCTACGAGCGATGTATCAGGCTTTCTAAAGCCTATCTGGCCGGGGTGAGTGCCGCCACAGGCCAGCTTGACCTAGCCACCCAACTTGCTGATGAAAGTCTTGAGAAAGCCGATGAACAAGACATCTCGATGCCGACTCTTCTCTGTGCTGCGATCTTAGTTCACCGTCACAATGATGATCTCGATTCGCTTTTAGATCTGCATAAGCGGCTATGCTGCATTAGTCCTGAACAATCTGCGCCTTTTGTATTCTCTCTTTATCAATTGTTCAAGCTTTATCAGCTGCGAGGCAATAGAACTGAAGCGGAGCCGATAAGCCAGCAAATAAACACATTGTTGGATAATCTGAAACTCAATGCCTGGAAAATGGAAGTAGCTGGACAGCCATCTCAATCTATGGCGAGGAAATAACTGGACAACCATCTCAATTTTGAGGAAATAGCTGGACAGCCATCTCAATCTATGGCGAGGAAATAACTGGACAACCATCTCAATTTTGATAATGCATACCCAAAAGATTTGAGACTTGCTGTTCATATTAAAAAGGCGCCATCAGGCGCCTTTTATTGCTGCTTTCAGCAATTTGCTTAAGCGCGTTCGAATACGGTTGCGATACCTTGCCCAAGACCAATACACATGGTTGCCAGGCCGACAGATTTGTCGTTGGCTTCCATCAGATTGATCAAAGTCGTAGAAATACGCGAGCCAGAACACCCTAGTGGGTGACCCAGTGCAATAGCGCCACCATTCAGATTCACTTTCTCATCATAGTTGTCAATCCAACCTAGTTGCTTGATGCAGGATAATGCCTGGGCAGCAAAGGCTTCGTTAAACTCGGCAAGTTCGATGTCGTCCATTGTCATTCCAGCCGCTTTTAGTGCTTTCTTGGTTGCCGGAACAGGACCAAAGCCCATGATTGCTGCATCACATCCAGCCACACCCATTGAACGGATTTTCGCACGAGGCGTTAAGCCTAGTTCTTTAGCGCGATCAGCAGACATCAACAACATGGCAGATGCACCATCAGACAACGCAGATGAAGTACCTGCAGTGACTGTTCCGTTGACCGGATCGAACACCGGCCGCAGTGCAGCCATTGTCTCTATGGTGGAATCCGGACGAATCACTTCATCCTGTTTAATAGACTTAAGCACACCATCTGCATCATGCCCTTGGGTGGCCACAATTTCGCTGCCCCAACGGCCTTCTTCTTGTGCTTTAAAGGCACGCTGATGCGAGCGAGCGCCAAAGGCATCCTGCATCTCACGGGTAATACCGTTTTGACGACCCAACAGCTCAGCAGTCATACCCATGCTTCCTGACGCTTTGGCAGTATGCTTGGCCAGTCCTGGGTGGAAGTCCAGGTTGAAGTTCATAGGCACGTGACCCATGTGTTCAACCCCACCAATCATGAACACATCACCTTGACCCGTCATGATGCCTTTTGCCGCGTCATGCAACGCCTGCATGGATGAACCACACAAACGGTTAACGGTGACAGCGGAAACAGAACGAGGGATATCAGTTAACAATTGCGCGTTCCGTGCAACGTTAAAGCCTTGTTCTTTGGTTTGTTGAACACAGCCCCAGATAATGTCTTCGATTTCTGTAGGATCAATATCAGGGTTACGTTCAAGTAACTTACTCATCAGATGCGCGGAGAGGGTTTCTGCTCGCACGTTTCTGAAAATACCATTTTTAGAGCGACCCATCGGGGTACGAATGCAATCGATAACGACGACTTCTTTCATGTTGTTCTCCTAGGGTGTCTGTTATGCCTGACCAAAATATGATTTACCTGAAGCGGCCATTTCGCGCACGCCATCAGAAATCTGATAAACAGGACCTAAATCGGCGTATTTGTCAGCCAGTGCAACAAAGTTCGCCAGTCCCATGGTTTCAATGTAACGGAAAATACCGCCTCTGAATGGTGGGAAGCCTAAGCCATACAGCAATGCCATATCCGCTTCTGCCGCACTAGCAACGATACCTTCTTCAAGACAACGAATGGCTTCGTTTGCCATTGGGATCATCAGACGAGCGATAATCTCTTCTTTGTCGAACTCACGTTTCTCGGCGCAATGAGGAGCAAACAATTCATAAGCTTCAGAAGCCGCTTCTTTGGTTGGGCGTCCACGTTTATCAGTACCGAAGTTGTAGAAACCTTTACCATTTTTCTGACCAAGGCGTTCAGCTTTGTACAAACAGGTTACCGGGTCATTGCCAATCTTCTGCATACGCTCCGGAATACCAGCAGCCATTACGCCTGACGCGTGATCTGCTGTGTCCATACCAACAACGTCAAGCAAGTAAGCTGGACCCATTGGCCACCCAAAGATTTTTTCCATCACTTTGTCAACGGCGACAAAGTCAGCACCATCCAGTACTAACTTGCTGAATCCGGCGAAATAGGGGAATAAAACACGGTTTACCAGGAAGCCCGGGCAGTCGTTGACCACAATCGGCGTTTTACCCATCTTAAGGGTTGCCGCAACAACAGTGGCGATGGTGTCATCAGAGGTTTTCTCGCCGCGGATGATTTCTACCAATGGCATTTTGTGCACTGGGTTAAAGAAGTGCATGCCACAGAAAAGCTCAGGCCTTTCCATGTTTTCAGCAAGCTGGTTGATTGAGATGGTTGATGTATTTGAACAGATAACCGTATCTTCGCCCACAGCACTTTCGGTTTCTTTCAGCACTATCCCTTTCACTTTCGGATTTTCAACTACTGCTTCGATAACCAAATCTACATCTTTAATCGCGGAGTATTCTAGGGTCGGAACAATGTTGTTCAGAGTTGATGCCATTTTCTTTGCATCAACTTTGCCACGTTGCATACCTTTGCTTAGAATTTTGGACGCTTCAGCCAGGCCCAAATCCAGAGCAGGCTGCGCGATATCTTTCATGATAACAGGTGTGCCTTTAACGGCAGACTGGTAGGCAATACCGCCACCCATGATGCCTGCACCCAACACTGCTGTTGAGTTAACGGCTTTGGTTGCTGCTTTAGCTTGTTTTTTCCCTTTGCCTTTCACAAGTTGATCAGCTAGGAAGATACCTACCTGCGCCTGTGCGGCGTCTGTTTTTGCCAGGGTTACAAAACCTTGGTTTTCAAGGACAAGTGCGCCGTCACGATCCAAACCAGCAGCTTTAGCAACAGTATCAACCATCATGTGTGGAGCAGGATAATGTTTGCCCGCCTGAGAAGCTACCATAGCTTTGGCAGTTGAAAAACCCATCATGGCTTCATTCGGACTTAAGGTTAGTGGTGCTTTTTTCTCAGCACGACGTGATTCCCAATCCAGATCGCCCGCAATAGCATCTTTGAGCATACTTAGCGCAGCATCAACTAATTTTTCGGGGGCTACAACGGCATCAACCGCACCTTCTGCAAGAGCTTTTGGCGCTTTACGGTCACGACCTGTTGTCATCCACTCAAGTGCGTTGTCTGAACCAATCAGACGAGGTAGGCGAACCGTCCCGCCAAAACCAGGCATCAGGCCCAGTTTTACTTCAGGAAGACCGATGCTGGCACTAGTGTCTGCAACCCGCAGATCGCAGGCCAACGTCATTTCACATCCGCCACCCAAGGCAAAACCATTTACGGCTGCAATGGTTGGGAATGGTAAATCTTCAAAGCGATCGAATACCTGAGACGTTTTGGCAACCCAGGAAAGCACTTCTTCTTCTGGCATGCTGAAAAGCCCGGTGAATTCCGTGATGTCAGCGCCAACAATAAAGGTAGATTTGGCTGAACGCACCAAGACGCCTTTTACTTCGCTGTTTGCTTTTAGGGCCTGAGTAGCCTGATCCAGTTCAGAGACTGTGACTTGATCAAACTTATTGACTGAACCTTGGGCGTCAAACACAAGCTCAGCGATTCCGTCTTGCAGTAGTTTTGCACAAAGGCTTTTGCCTTCAAATATCATTATTATTCTCCTTTAGCAGATGCCAGGATGATGAGTTATTTTTTCAGGCTGATTGCTCAACCTGTTTGTAGGGTGGCTAAAGTCTTGTTTAACAAATTAGAAACTTCAACCTAAAATTGGGTTAACAAAATGCGTTCTAAATAAAAGTGTAAGTCAAGCAGAAGACAATTTTATCGAACTGGTATTACCACAATGCTACATACATAAAGCTGAACCGGTGATTTTCAACCCCGTTCAGACTTTATTTTGAAATTAACGAATGGATTAACTTGCATAATCGGTCAGATATTTTATGGTTTGGTTTTAGTCCCGGTGTAGAAAAACTCTCTTGTACAGCTCAATAGCAAAAAAATGCTTTGCCGTCATTCTGGCAGTCTCGGCCTTCTCTGTGACCTCGCAGGAAATTGACGAGCAAAAATTGAAAGAGCAACGCAAAGTATTTGCAAAAGCAGAAAGTGTTGCTGCCGTACCTAAAGGCAACCAGTTTAAAAGGTTACAATCACAATTGGAGGGCTACCCTCTCGCACCCTATGTCGATTTAAAAACCTTGGTTGCATACCCTTATTTATCAAACAAACAAAAAATAGATGAGTTTCTCACCAAATATGAAGGCACTCCCCTGGACAGGCCTTTGCGAAAAAGGTGGTTGCAGTATCTGGCCAAGAAAAAACAGGGTGCATTGTTCTTACACTATTATCGAGATATAGGCGACGACAAATTAGCCTGCCAAAATCTACAATTTAAACTAGCCCGGGATGATCTGCGTGAGCAAACTTTACTGGATGCAGAAGCTTTTTGGTTGGTTGGAAAATCCCAGCCGAAAGAGTGCGACCCGGTATTTAAACAATGGCAGAAAGCTGGACTACGTTCCCAAGATGATGTTTGGACAAGACTTAAACTGGCTGCAGATGGAGGAAAAAGCACCTTAATTCCCTATTTAAAGAGCTTATTACCTGATGATCAAAAATATCTGGCTGATTTATGGCTGAGAACGCGTCGCTCACCTAGTTATGTCAGTCGATTATCTCAATTTCCAGGCACCTATCCTGAAAAAGAAGCTGAAATTCTCAGTTATGGCTTGTCCAGGTTGGTTTGGCGCGATCGGGACTTAGCCCTGAAAAGCTGGGATTCTGTTACTCGAAGGTACAAGTTTACGCCCGAGCAGGAACAAAAAGTCGCCAACAAGTTCGCAGTTGCATTGGCCATTGATGATCATGAAAAAGCTGAGTTATGGTTGGAGCGTGCAAATAAACTGGTTGATGATAGCGAATTGTTTCGCTGGCACCTGGCGCATATCGTCCGTCATAAAGATTGGCAACACGCTATTGAAGTAGTTGATCTTGCGCCAGAAAGCATCTCTAAGGGTAATTCATTTCAATATTGGCAGGCTCGTGCCTACGAAGAAATAGATGCCGCTCCCCAGGCTGAGGAAAAGTTTCAGAAACTCGCTAAAAATCGACATTATTATGGTTTTCTGGCCAGTGGCAAGTTGGCTCAGGAACCTAGCATAGTCGACCGACCACTGGTGTTCAGTGAACAGGAATTGCTGAAAGTTGCCAATCACCCTGCAGCGTTGCGCGCTTACGAATTCCTTAAACTTAAGCGTTACACCAGTGCGCGGCGCGAATGGATTTATCTCCAGACTCAATTAAATAAGACTCAGAAACTGATGTCAGCAGTGTTAGCGGATTCCTGGGGATGGCATGACCGTGCTATCTGGGGTTTTTCTAAAGCGGGATACCTCGATGATGTAAAACGCCGTTTCCCACTGGCCTATAGCGAACATCTTGTGGCCAATTCTGAATTGAACGATCTGGATCCTGCATGGGCTTTTGCCATTGCCCGTCGCGAGAGTTCCTTTATGGCGGATGCCAACTCGGGGGCAGGTGCCAGAGGATTAATGCAGTTGATGCCTGGTACCGCAAGATACCTGAGCAAGAAAAAGATCAGCCGCAATACCCTTTATGATCCGGATCAGAATACCCAGTTAGGTACGCAGTACATGCGGTACTTGTTGGATAAAATGAATAACAACCCAATCCTTGCCACCGCGTCTTATAACGCCGGTTGGAGGAAAGTGAAAAATTGGTTGCCTGAACAGGGCAGTTTGCCAATGGATATCTGGATTGAAACCATTCCCTATAAAGAAACACGCAATTATGTGAAAGCGGTTTTGTCGTACAAACAAATTTATGCCAGTCAGCTGGGTAAAGAAAGCAAACTGTTTGAAAATCTCGCCAATATGCAGGTCAGTGCAAAAACGTTTCTGAAGTAGCTGGTAGTCAAAAATAATAATCCAGCAGGCTTGTTATGAGTCCTACAGCCACAATAGTGACAAAAATAGTGGGGACTCGTGAAGATTTCCAACCCCCATTGGCGATCAATAAAATACTGCCGCCACCATTAGAAACCAATCCCATGATGACACCGTGCATAGGGAATTCATTGTTCAGCGAACTATACAAAGCAAAACTATAGCCCACCAACAAACTGATTACCGCCAATCCATAAAGCCGGAAGAGCAAGGGGGTTTCAGCCTGAATGCGAGTGAGACGCTCCAGTTTTTGCTGCGAAAAAGTTAAAAAAGGTACGCAGATTAAAAGGATAGAACCCACAATTTTAAAGATCAGCAGAGCACTTAAAAAGGACATAATCACCAAAGTCTGAAAAATGAACTTAGATAAATCTTGAATCACTTGAGTTCAAATGTCAAACTTAGCTCTAAAGTTAAATGAGGAATCTAAATATGAATCGCACTTCGCCTGTAAAGCTTGATGACTGCGGACTCGTTAAAGCTGCTGAAATACTTGGCGATAAGTGGGTGTTGATGATTCTTCGGGAGGTGTTCTATGGCGTGGTTCGTTTCGATGATATTCGCAATGAGATAGCCATTCCTCGTGCCATATTGGCAGACAGACTTAAAAAATTGGTCGAATTTCAGATATTACGCAAACGTGCTTATCAGGAACCTGGTAGCCGAAAACGATTTGCCTATCAATTGGATGTGGCAGGTATGGAGTTGGTAAAAGTCATGTTGGCAACAATGGAGTGGGGAGATCGTTTTCTACGTAATCAGCCCTCCAAAGCAGTATTTTTCGACCAACACACAGGAGAACCGGCCGAAATTAAGCTGGTCAATCAGGCAGGTGCAGAATTATCCCTTGCAGATTTACAGGTAAAGCTTAACTAGCCTGTTTTAAGCCTAGAATTTTCCGTCATTTGGTATTAGTGTACGCGTCGTATTCACCGACATAAGTGGCTAATGACTATGCAAATGCTGGCGCAACTCTATCCTCAACATATTCAGGAAATGCAATCACGGACCCGTGAGGCATTGCAACGAGAAGGTATTGATGGCCTCATCATTCATTCGGGGCAAAGTAAGACCCGTTTTCTGGATGATAACCATTATCCATTTGCTGCCAACCCACATTTTAAATCATGGGTGCCAATCTTAGACAATCCAAATTGCTGGTTGATTGTTAATGGCGTCGACAAACCTAAACTGGTTTTTTATCGACCAAAAGACTTCTGGCATGTCGTTCCCGAAGAACCCTCTGATTTCTGGGTAGACCAATTTGAGATTGTTTTTCTGGCTCAGGCCAACATGGTCGAAAAGCACTTACCTTACGATAAGTCCCGTTTTGCTTACATAGGTGAGTACATCGAAGTCGCCAAAGCGTTGGGTTTTGATCACATGAATCCCGACCGGGTGCTGCACTATCTGCATTATCAAAGAGCCTATAAAACAGACTATGAATTAATCTGTATGCGCGAGGCCAATCGTATAGCAGTGGACGGTCATAGAGCAGCAGCATCTGCTTTTGCGCAAGGGTTAAGTGAGTTCGATATTAATCTGGCATACAGCCGGGCTACCCGTCATGATGATAATCAGGTTCCCTACACCAGTATCATTGCCCTTAATCAAAATGCAGCAATACTGCATTACATGGTCAGAGACCAATTTAGGCCGGCAAGTTCCCGGTCATTTCTGATCGATGCAGGGGCAAGTTTCCATGGTTACGCCGCGGATATTACCCGAACCTACTGTTCTGAAACCCATGCATTTGCAGATCTTATTTTAGCTGTTGACCGAGTAACTGTGGAATTGGCGCAGCAATTGAAGCCGGGGATCCCTTATGCTGATATCCATGTAGCTGCATACCGCAAAATTGCAGGCATCTTAGCTGATTTTGGTATCGTTAATCTTGATCCTGACGGTATTGCAGATTTGGGCATCGTCAGTACTTTTTTCCCCCACGGGATTGGGCACTTCCTGGGGCTGCAAGTGCATGACGTAGCAGGCCATGTCTCTGACGACCGCGGAACACCAAATCCTCCTCCTGAATCCCATCCTTTTTTACGCACCACTCGCATGGTTGAAGCCAGACAGGTGTTTACCATTGAACCCGGCCTTTATTTCATAGACAGCTTGCTGGCTGATCTTAAATCTACCCCAGAGTCCAAGTACATTAACTGGGATGTGATAGATGAGATGCGTCCATTTGGCGGCATTCGTATCGAAGACAATATCATTGTGCACCGCGAGAAAAACGAAAATATGACCCGAGAATTGGGGCTTAACTAGCCCCTGCCAAGGCTCACTTCTGCTGCATACACAGTGAGCAGGGAAAAGAGACCTGCAAAATATTGTTATCGAAATTTTAAGGATATTTCACGCAGCCATTGCATTGAACTAGACTTAATAAAAAAGTCTGATAGGGACCAACATTGAGGTCTGCTGCGGTACAACAATTTTACTCGCATAATGATAAAGCCTTTCAACGCCTGTTGATGATGGGGTTTGCTGTTGTCGCAGCGATCTGGATGGTGGAGGAAATGACCGGATTGGTTGCCACCTTTGATCGCGTTGGATACTCAGCAACCATAGTAGTGACCTGCTTTTGCGTTGTCCTGAGCCGGATATTCAATAAAACGAGTCTGGCCAAGGCAATCATCTTTATTCATATCGCGATTTATTTGATGAGTCTGGCTGTGTTCAGTTTCATACTGGCTGCAAACCAAGGCTCCATTTACCCCCTCGCTTCGACCCTGCAATGGATGCCTATCGTATACATAGTTGCATTTTTGTTCTTGGCTAAACGCATTGCCGTCATTTCCGCCATAGGTATCTATTGTTTATTAATAATCATGCTCGCAATCAGTTATACGGAATTATTCCCGGTAAACAATACCGAACTCAGAGTGTTGATGATCAATATGGTGTTGTCTCATGGTATATACATTTTCTGTATGTTCAGTGTGATTAAATTGAAACGCACTTTCCGGGAATCGGAAGAACGGGCATTACAACTCGAGCAGGCAGCGAATGTTGACGGTCTTCTTGGTATTGCCAACAGACGATTTATGCAGAAGAAGTTGGACGAATATGTCAGCGAAGAAGAGCCCATTGTCGTGCTGGTTATCGATGTAGATCATTTTAAGTCAATCAATGATACCTACGGCCATCTGGTAGGAGATGACGTACTGAGAGCAGTCGTTAAATGCATGCAGAACATGCTGAGACCTGATGATGTTATCGGGCGTTGGGGAGGAGAAGAGTTTTTGGTTCTGGCAAGAAATACAGATCGTAAAGGCGCTCTGACGCTGGCTGAACGAATAAGGAAATCTGTCGAAAACCAGAACTTTGAGGATGTTGGGAGGGTCACCGTCAGCATCGGTGTTGCTGGTAACGAACCAAACACAACTGTTGCTCAGGTCTTCGCTGACGCCGATGGTGCTTTGTATCAAGCCAAACAGCTAGGTCGAAACAGGGTCGAAATTGTTGAGGAGTAGCTTTGTTCCAGACTCACTACCGTTGGTATCACTGGGGATCGCTCAAAAAACATTCAAGTATTCTCTTTGGGAGCCGATATGCTATCGAGTCCAGCAGAGGTTATTTTTATGCAGTTTACACCGCCAGGAAATCAGCAAGGTCACGAGAGAATGAGTGACGTATCATCAGAAAATCAGTCGCAGGAATATCAAAGCCTGCCACTTTTACCTGGTATGACTGATGCGGAAAACCAACCCATCAGAATTGATTTACCTGAAGAAGCTATTGCGCGACTGCGCAACTGGAAATAACTCAAAAGAGCATTTAACTTATTCAACCAAACCCTGCCGAACAGGTGTGGCGTATTGGTTATATAGAGCTTGAATCTTATCTGTGTTGTAAATGATCGACTTGTTGATCACCTGCAATTGTTCCTCATTAATAGCATCTTTGTTAAAAATAAAATGCACAGGGTTATCGTGAACGGTTAGCTCCGTGGCAACAATATTGGTTAAACCTGTGCTTTTAATGTAATGCCGACCAGTGAGTTCGTCATCAATAGTGTAAGACACGCGTCCTTTATCTAACATGCCAAACCGTTGCAGAGCTGTATTAACTAGTTTGACCTGCGCGGGATATGTCTTTTGAAGTCTGGAAAAAACACTCCCATAGTGCGCACCGCGATTCACGACAAACGTTCTTTGGTCTTTAAATAGTTCGTTTAGACTTTGGGTTTCCATTGGGAACTGTCGTTTGCTGTAGAGAATCATTTTCTCTTTACGATATGGGCGGCTGTAAACGAATAACTTGGCTCTGTCTTCGGTGTAACTAGCGGCTTTGAGCATGCCAATTTTACCTTTTTGCAATTCGACAAAGGCTCTGCTTGAAGACGAAATATGTCTGTAATCTATGCAAAACGAAGCTTCAGTTAAAATGAGTTGGGTTATATCAATGTCGAGACCTGAATATTGATCCCCATTTTTGTATGTATAAGGTGGCCAGTCTTGGTTGACGCCCACTACCATAAGATATTCGCACCCATAGGAATGATGACTGAGCACGATAAGCAGTAAGAACGTAAAACGTTTCATCATGATCGAACAGGAGAGTCAGCTTTAAAATTTACTGGCAACCCAATATTGGCATTTTTCCGAGGACATAATGGATATGGGATTCGGTGAAAAATAAACGTTTCTCGCATCAGTTTTAAAGTCATTTAATCATAAACTTTTTTCTCTGGTCTCAATAAATTGTTTGCAGCTTTCAATCACTTCGTCAAGCGCTGGGTTATGGTATTCAGTTGTGACTGAGTTGACGGGATCGGGGAAAATTTTAGGAATATCCATTGAGGCGGCAATAGAGTTGATAAACATTTTGTTATCTGGTTCTTGTAGTTCAGCTGCTATGGTTTTTAATCTCTGCAGCTCTTGCTCATCCTGCATTGAGCCGCCAAGAGTAAGGTCTTTAGACGCCATCATCCAGTCATGTAAGATCTGAAATCCAGCTACACCGACTTCATTCAACAATCGTTTATACAATGGGTAATATTTGTCCCACTGTTGCCAATCTTGCTTGGTATATACTACGCGCATCATATTGCTAAGGCTACTTAGCTGGCTGGTCTCGCTATCTATTCGGGCTTTAATGACATAGGCCTTTTTATAGGCTTCCAGCGCTTTGTCGATCTCATTTAATTTGAGCCACACCTCTGCGAGGTTGTTACTCATTGCTGCAATGACATTTTGGTAATTATGTGTCTCTGCCAATGCTATGCCTTTTAGATACATAGCTCTTGCTTTTTCCCACTGGGACGTTTGGATGAAAACAGCGCCCTTATTATTGGTGATGCTTAACTGATGCCAGGTATCATTTTTGAAATTTTCGGCACAATTGAACAGTTCAAGGGCTTGGTCAAACTGCCGGCTTATAGAGGCTAAACGTGCAATATGTTGCACAATAAAAAGTTTCTGATCCAGGTCGGCGATTGACCAGCCATTGTCATAGAACATTTTGGTGGCTAGCCAGCCATTTTCCATGTTTCTCATATTGGTTGCAGCTTCTACACCAATTTTGTACCAATCCAATTTTATCGATGGCGGCATTTGTTCTATGTGGGTGACTGCATTTTGAAACAGCGACCAGCTCTCTTGAGCGTCGTTTTTGAGAAGGCTTTTAGCCAGGATAAGATCAGCATGAGTTGGGACAGCAGCGAACAGAGGAAGACAAAAACAGAGATAGATTGCTAAAAATAAATGGCGCAACTTAGTTAAACCCAGACGATGTAAAATCGACGCTAATAATTGATCAATATGCAGTCCAGTTGATGGAAGCCCATGCTAATTCAAAGTTTCAACTTACATAATGCCCTAAAATACCTAGGGCTAAAAGAGCCTTCGTCCACAGATCAGGATATTTAATTCACAGGTCCAGTCAGTTGATTGAGGCTGTTCATAAGAATTTGGATAGTGCTGGGATTTATTGGGCATTGCCAATTGCATTGAACACTTGAACGAGCATTCTGGACCCGTGCTAATAAGTCCTGAACAGGAAATTAAAGCTCAATACGCTCTAATAATTTATGCTGCTCTTTCAACGGACAGGTGAGCGAGACCGATCAATGCTTGCTTGTATTCTGATTCAGGTAAAGGTGCCAGTGCAGCAATGGCTTGCTTTGAAGCTTTGATAGCTTGTTGTTTGGTATAAGTGAGCGAGCCAGTTTGCTCCATAGCCGTGAGAATAGCCTCCAGGTTTTCCATACCATTTCCATGCTCGATAGCATCCCTGATCATTTTGGCTTGATCTTCCGAACCGTGCCACATGGCGTACAATAGAGGTAAGGTAGGTTTACCTTCGGCTAGGTCATCTCCGACGTTTTTACCCATTTCCTGAGCATCTGCAGCGTAATCGAGAATATCGTCGACCAGTTGGAATGCGGTTCCCAGGTATTTTCCATAATCCTGCATGGCCAGTTCAATTTCTTCGGATTGGTCAGTCAGGATCGCAGCTAATAGAGTTGCGGCCTCAAACAATCGTGCAGTTTTGCTGTAAATGACCTGCATATAGCTGGCTTCGCTGGTGTCTGGGTCATTGCAATTCATTAATTGCAGTACTTCGCCCTCCGCAATAACGTTTGTTGCATCGGAAAGCACTTCCATTACCCGCATTCGTTTAAGACTGACCATCATCTGAAAAGAGCGGGTATACAAAAAATCGCCAACCAGCACGGATGCCTGATTGCCAAAAACAGCGTTTGCGGTTTCTCGCCCCCGGCGCATGGTGGACTCGTCCACTACGTCATCGTGCAGCAGTGTGGCCGTATGAATAAATTCAATTATTGCCGCCAATGTATGGTGCTGGTTATTTTTAATACCAACAGCACGCGCCGCCAGGACCGTCAGAAGAGGTCTCAGGCGCTTTCCACCGCTATTGACAATGTAGAAACCAAGCTGATTGATCAGTGCGACGTCTGAGCTGACTTGTTCTTGAATAAGCTCATTGACCGACTGCATGTCTTGCTCAGCTAGTGCACGAATTTTAGTTATGTCCATTTTCGAACCGAAAGAATCATTAATACAGGGCATAGAATGGCGACGATTTTACAGAAATCGCGCAGGGTATCCAGTTAACCCGGTAAATTAATCCGGCGGGTTTCATAGTTGTTGGATAATTAATCAAAAAAACTTGAATTTTGACTTGATAGGGTTGAGTAGTTCACGTACAATCCGCGCCCTGTTTTTGAATTTTAGCGTCATTGGACGCAGAGCGGAGTTAAATATGTACGCGGTTTTCCAAAGTGGTGGTAAACAACACCGTGTGGCCGAAGGCCAAACCGTTCGTCTTGAGAAAATCGAAGTCGCACCAGGCGAGACTGTTGAATTCGATAATATCTTGATGGTTAGTAATGGTGACGATATTAAAATCGGCACCCCTTACGTAGATGGCGGTAAAGTTACTGCTGAAGTGGTTACACACGGTCGTGGCGAAAAGATTAAAATCGTCAAGTTCCGTCGTCGTAAGCATTCTCGTAAGCAAATGGGTCACCGTCAGTGGTTCACGGAAGTGAAAATCACTGGCATTAACGCTTAATAGGAGTACGGACAGATGGCACATAAAAAGGCGGGTGGTAGTACTCGTAACGGTCGTGACTCAGAAAGTAAACGTTTAGGTGTTAAGCGTTTCGGTGGTGAGTCAGTTTTAGCGGGCAATATCGTTGTTCGTCAACGTGGAACACGTTTCCACCCTGGCGACAACATGGGTATTGGTAAAGACCACACTTTATTTGCATTGTCAGATGGCAAAGTGCAATTCGAAGTTAAAGGTCCTAAAAACCGCAAATTCGTGAGCATCGTTGCTGAATAAGCAAACAGGTTATCGCATTTGAAAAAGCCCCGCACTTGCGGGGTTTTTTATTGCAAGCAAAATATAAACGAGGTCAAAGTCATTGATTTTATTAATTACTCGACCAGCGTTATCGGGGTAGTCTAGAATCAATGACTCTGACCCCTTGGTTTTTTGGTTTTTCGAGGTAAAAAATGAAATTTGTAGATGAAGCTGATATTCGCGTTGAAGCCGGTGACGGTGGGAATGGTGTCATTGGCTTTCGCCGTGAAAAATACATACCACGTGGTGGCCCAGATGGTGGCGACGGTGGTGATGGCGGCAGCGTATTTCTGGTAGCTGACGAGAACCTGAATACCCTGATAGACTACCGTTTCGAACGGTTTCATCGCGCTGAGCGTGGCCAGAATGGTCAAGGTAGCAACTGTACCGGCAAAGGCGGTGAAGATCTTGATGTATTGGTACCAGTAGGTACTCGTGCAACAGATAGTGATACAGGTGAGGTCTTAGGTGATTTGTTGAAAAACGGTCAGCGCCTGAAAGTTGCCCAAGGTGGATATCATGGTTTGGGAAATGCGCGATTCAAGAGCAGTACTAACCGTGCACCCAGACAAAAAAGTGATGGCACGCCAGGTGAAATCAGAAATCTGAGACTCGAATTAATGCTGCTGGCCGATGTAGGCTTATTGGGCCTGCCGAATGCAGGAAAATCCACCTTTATTCGTTCTGTGTCAGCTGCTAAACCAAAAGTTGCTGATTATCCTTTTACTACCCTGGTTCCCAATTTAGGCGTAGTCAGACTGGATTCAAACAGAAGTTTTGTGATCGCCGACATACCCGGATTGATAGAAGGCGCGGCAGATGGAGCCGGTCTTGGCATACAGTTTTTAAAACACCTTGAGCGCTGCCGTGTGTTGTTACACTTGGTAGATTTGATGCCAGCTGACCAGTCTGATCCGGTGGAAAATGCCAAAGCAATTATTGCGGAACTTGAAAAATACAGTCCTAAGCTTGCTGAAAAACCACGTTGGCTGGTATTCAACAAAATTGATTTGTTGCTGGAAGAAGAAGCAGAAGAATTGTGCGCGCGGATCCTTGAAGAATTGGATTGGCAAGGGGAATCGTTCTCAATATCCGCATTTCAGAAACAAAACACCAATGAACTGTGCCATAACGTGATGGATTTCATTACGACCTTGCCTACCGAAATTGAAGAAGCAGAAAGTGAAGAGGAAGTGACCTTCAAGTGGGATACTTATCATCGCAATACCATTGAACAGCAGATGGCAGACGAAGAAGATGATGACGATGATTTTGACGACGATGATTATGACGTGGAAGTGGTATATACCCGCGAATAGAGTTTTAACTTGAGATGACAAGGAATGATTGGAAAGTGAAATCTGTTTTCAATGGTTATGTTAAGTTACATTCCACACAATTGAATTGTTAATCTCACTCAGTTGGAAGTTGTGTAACTCAGATGCTTACTTTAGAGAACCTCAACAAGCGTTATAAAGACCAAGTACTTTTAAATAATGTCAGCCTTGACATTCCGCCTGGCAAATATTTGCTGGGCGGTCGAAATGCCTCGGGTAAATCCACCCTTCTCAGATTGTTAGCCGGCCTGGAAACCCCCAATTCTGGGCAGATTGTTTTTTCATCTGACCATGACCGTGCATTCTTGGCGTCAGACGGGATCGAGTATCCTCCGGTCCTGACACTCTCACAAATATTGTTATTGTATATTCAGCATGGAAACCTTGACTCAAAAAGAGTCGACACTTTACTTGCTGAATTTGCTTTGCAGGAATACCTGAATACTGAAGTCAAAAACTTATCCACTGGTACCTTGCAAAAACTTCGTTTGGTGTCGGCATTTTCCAGTAATGCCAGTTGGTTGCTTCTGGATGAACCATTCAATGGTTTGGACGCAGCGGCAATGAAGCAAGTTAAGTCCCTGATCATTGCCGAGCAAAGATCGTTAATTCTGGTTGATCACGCCGGACAAATTGAGCACTCTGCGTTCACCATACTGGCTATTCAGGATGCACTGGTATGTATCAACTAGTCGAAAAAAAGCTTGTTGAACTGTACAAAGATAATAATAAATTTATTGTTCGTTCAGTTTTGCTCTTTGTAGTATTACTGTCGCCGTTGCTGGTTATGTACGCTCCGCTGCCGGGTTATTTGCTGTTGACTTCACAGATGCTGAGTCCATCTTTTGTTATTACCTTATCGCTCGTAACAGGGCTAACTTGGATTTGCACCAGCCTTTACCAAAGTATCTTAAGTCAACGCTATTTCTTTTGGGCAATATCGGTTTTTGGCCGTTCCACTTTTTTCAGGCACTACTATGTTGGCTCGATTAAATTTTGTATACCCGTTTTCTTTGTTCTGGCAGCTGGGCTGACAAAAGTTGAGATCCAGATGGAGATTGTTGCCAGAGTCTTGATGCTTGTGGGATCTCAATTGATATGGGTTTTCTGGCTGACAAATTACAAATTTAACCGTTTTGAACAATCTGAACGCAAAGATCAGTTGGTAAGCTCGGCATTTTTTATCTTATCAGCGCTCAATCAGGCGAGATTGCTGGTTCTGATGTTTGTAGTGACCTTGCTGATTGTTTCATTGCTTTCCACACTGGCATTGAGCCTGACAATGCTGCTGGTAATTATCGGTCTGGCGAGTCTCGTTACCTTGCCAATTTGTTATCGGCTATATTTTCTGATGAGTAATCGTTTTTCCCAAGATGCTTTGTTCTTTCATTCCATATCCAATCAATATTATCTGCGTCAAAGGTTTATTTTCAGATTTACAATGTGCGCGTTTCCCTTAATTGCCATTGCTTTGCCGTTAATTTTGTTTTGCCTGATGGGGATCAGGGCCATTGATTTTTAGATACTCAAGTCCCAGTATACGAGCTAATTTTAAACTAACACATTGAACAAACCTCACATGCTAGTATCCATGATTGCCGCGATGGCAAAAGACAGGGTTATCGGTGCAGACAATGATATGCCTTGGCATCTGCCCGCTGACCTTGCTCACTTTAAAAAAGTTACTATGGGTAAACCCATTATCATGGGGCGCAAAACCTATCAGTCTATCGGTCGAGCCCTTCCAGGCAGGTTAAATATAGTTGTCACGCGAGACACGGAATTCAAGCTGGAAGATGCGGCTGTCGTGAAGAGTTGTGAACAGGCCATCGATCTTGCAAAAGAGCAAAATACCGAAGAAGTTATGATCATTGGTGGAGGCACTGTCTATCAGCATTTTCTGCCTTATTGTAATCGCCTCTATCTCACCGAAATTGAATTGGAAGTTAGTGGTGACACTTACTTCCCCGACTACCGTAAAGTGTCTGATTGGCATGAGTTAGAGCGCGAACATCACAGTAAAAATGATAAAAATCCTTACGAGTATTCCTTTATCATGCTGGAACGTTGAAGTCAGGCTGCTTGTTCGCGATCGCTCAGCAGAGTGTAGGTATACACATATCCGTATACTCCGGTGAAGAAGATACTTGGGGCAACGGTTAACCACAGATTTGGCGTTTGATTGAGGATATTAACCCCAATAGTCAAGCTGGATTGCACCATCAATGGCAGCAATGGGGCGAGCATGGTGCCGGGCACACAAGTGCCGCGCATAAATTTGGCGGACAAATCCAATGCTGAGTTAAAGGTATTGAATATCGCAATGTTATGGTTGGTTCTTGAGTGTACTGAGCATAAAACCGGCACTACAAAAACCAACGAGAAACAGTTTCCGCCGAACCGTTTAACCACATGCTCGAGTATAAATGTAAACCCAAGGGTAATAGATCCGCTCAGGGTCCCTTGAACTATCGCAGACCTCAGTACTAAGGCCTGGTCATCGGTAGCCATACTGTTGGCCCAATAAGACCAGCCAAAATAAAATACAAAGGATACTAATGCTGACCAAAGCAAGCGCATTCTAGAAGACATCGTTTCAACCTGATAGTGAAGGATATAATTGCAATAGACCATACTAACGCTCTGGTCATTTCAAAAGCCAGAAGTTTGCAACCTTCTAAGGTCTTATGGCGTTTATAGTATGCATGGAACTAGTTATCAGAATCATTGTTAACTACACTTGTCATTCAATATTCATAACCTGTCAATTTTTGGAGAACAATTTACATGGCTACTGTTACTTTACAAGGCAATCCGTTTGATACCGTGGGCGAACTGCCTGCAGTCGGATCTTCCGCACCCGATTTTGAACTGGTTAAAACCGATCTATCTGTTACTACATTAAGCGATTTTTCTGGTCATCGATTAGTGCTCAATATTTTCCCTTCTGTAGACACGGGCACCTGTGCCATGTCAGTAAGGACATTTAATGAAAAGGCCGCCAATCTGGACAATACAAAAATCTTATGTGTCTCTGCAGACTTACCCTTTGCGGCTGCGAGATTCTGCGGCGCTGAAGGGATAGAGAATGTTGGAACTGGGTCAAGTTTTAGGGGCAGTTTCGGCGCTGACTATGGCGTCAGTTTCAGTAACGGACCGCTGGCTGGGTTACTATCTAGATCTGTGGTCGTCATTGATGAAAACGGAAAGGTATTATACAAAGAACAAGTCGCCGAAACGGTGGATGAACCTAATTACGAAGCTGCATTGGCTGCACTGTAGTCGTAACGAGGCCTGCTGTTGAGTAGAGCTGGCAGACATCTGGATCTCACAGATGTCTGCTTAAACAGTTAATCCCAGCACGGGGCGCTCAGAGCGCTTTATTAAATAGTGCTTCCAGATTAAGACCTTGGTGGCCAAGCATATCTCGTAAACGACGCAATGCTTCAACCTGAATTTGTCTGACCCGTTCACGGGTTAGTCCAATTTCAGCACCAACATCTTCCAAAGTTGAAGGTTCGTAGCCCATTAAACCAAATCGACGAGCAAGTACTTCTCTTTGTTTAGGATTGAGTTCCTGAAGCCACCTGACAATACTGCTTTTTATATCTTTGTCTTGTAAGTCTTCTTCTGGTCCGTGACCTTTTTCATCTGCGATAATATCCAGCAGTGCTTTATCATTTTCACTACCGATTGGAGTATCCACTGAGGTTATTCTTTCGTTCAGCCGCAACATTTTGCTGACATCTTCCACCGGTCTTTCCAGGGCTTCAGCAATTTCTTCTGCTGTAGGCTCATGATCGAGTTTTTGGGCAAGTTCCCGTGCTGCACGAAGGTAGACGTTGAGTTCTTTTACTACATGAATGGGTAATCGAATCGTTCGAGTCTGATTCATTATTGCTCGTTCAATGGTTTGCCTGATCCACCAGGTAGCATAGGTAGAAAACCGGAATCCACGTTCAGGGTCAAATTTCTCAACTGCCCGAATCAATCCAAGATTTCCTTCCTCGATTAAGTCCAGTAAGGCCAAACCACGATTATTGTAGCGACGCGCAATTTTGACGACCAATCTGAGGTTGCTGACAATCATTCGTTTTCGGGAGGCTTCGTCGCCTTTAAGCGCGCGCCTGGCAAAGTAGACTTCTTCTTCGGCGGATAAGAGTGGTGAAAAGCCAATTTCACCTAAATAGAGTTGTGTGGCATCAAGGTTTTTCTGAAGTTCTTCCTGGCCCGCCAGAATTTCTTCTATCGGGTCTACTGTATCTGCTTCAATTTCTTCTAGTTCTTCATCGATGGCATTGTCAAAGTCATTGGTAGTGGACACTTCCACAGCAACGGTTTTTTCTTGGCCCATGACTGCATCTCCTGCAAGGTATAAGTTTTTTCGGATCTCCCCTTGTACTTTCTAATTATTATTTATTGTTATTATAGTTTTGGTAGATAGCGCAAAGGGTCAACAGACTTGCCCTTGTACCTAACTTCAAAATGAAGTTTGACGTTATTCGTCCCACTATTTCCCATGGAGGCTATTGGTTGCCCCGCATTAACCCATTGCTGTTCAGTCACCAGAATTTTCTCATTATGCGCGTAGGCGCTTAGAAAGGATTCCGAGTGCTTAACAATCACTAACTGTCCGTAACCACGTAATGCATTTCCCGTATAAACTACCTTGCCACTCGCGGCAGCGACAATTTTGTCACCCCGTTTACCGCTGATATCGATCCCTTTATTGCCTAATTCCTGAGTAGAAAAACTACCTATAATTTTTCCATTGGCCGGCCAGATCCACCGCGTAACTCGGTCTGGAAACTCACTGCTTTTACTGCCCTCAACAGGGCTTTTTACGTCGTTCTTAGGTTCACCATACGCCTGCTTTTTGGGCCGGTCAACTGTCTGATTTGCTTTATTTTTTGTGGTCTGACCAGGAGGGTTTTTCGACCTGGCTATAGTGACAGGTGCTGTTTTTTTAAGCAGTAATTCTTGCCCAGGGTAGATGGCATAAGGCTTGGAAATCTTATTGATGCGAGCAAGATCACGGTAATCATTGCCGGTAAACCAGGCAATTGCGAATAACGTATCCCCTTTTTTAACAATATATTTTTTTTCTTCAAAAGCATCTTTCTCGAAATCCAGATAACTTTTACCCTTATAAAGCTCAACGACAGGTGCAGGATTTGGACGAGAAGTACATCCAATCAAGAAAACCAGCAAGGTTACTGAAAGGATTGTTGACAGAACGGGTTCAGTTTTTCGTTTTTTTACTATCCGCTCCATAGGGTCATCCAGCATCCGTTACCACTAATCTTCTGAAGGTCGATTGCCTACGTGCTCCATCAAAAAAACCAGAGCGACACCCAGCAACATAAGTCCCAGTCCATAGGCAAGATAGGCGGGCTGACCGGTTAGCGTCTCAAACGTATTCGGCAGTACGTTCTTTTCCACAAGAGGGACTACCTTGCCGTGACGGTCGATCATTGTTTCCAACGTATGTTTCCAGGGCCATACTTTGTTTAGCGATCCCAGCATAAAACCGCCTAACAGGGCTAGCGTTACATTCTTAAATGACGTAAACATCCAATCCAGTACCCGCGAAAAGCTAAGCAAGCCAACCAAGCAACCCGCAGCAAAGATCACCAGTATTCCAAACTGGAACTCTTTAATGGCAAGCATGACGGGGCCATACATTCCCAAAAGCAGCAAAATAAATGCGCCGGATATCCCAGGTAATATCATCGCACAAATTGCTAGCATTCCTGATAGGAAGAAATAGACAGGAGTGGGTTCTATCGACGTTGGTGTAATGATCGTGACCCCATAAGCAATGGCTGTACCAAGGGCAAAAGCGAATAATATGGGAAGGTTCCACTTCTCTATGTGCCTGACCAGCGACCAAATTGCAGCCAGTATGAGTCCAAAGAAAAATGACCACAATAGTTCCGGATGGGTATCCAGTAAATATACAACGGCGCGAGAAAGGGTCAGGGCACTGATCATGATCCCGACTACCAAAGACAGCAAAAACGTTCCATTGATATGCAACCAGGCCGCTTTAATGCCCTGTTTAAACAATACCCCTAACGCTTCAGGCCCGCATAGTTTGATCGAGTGGATCAACTCTTGGTAAATTCCTGTGATAAATGCAATGGTTCCACCTGACACACCTGGTACGGCATCTGCCGCACCCATCATCATGCCTTTACCTGATAAGGTTAAATAGTCGCGCCATGTTCGCTCAGACTGCATTACAACTCCCTTTCTGACTATATGATTTCACCGGCGACTAATGGTACAAAACGCACTGCCTCGACAATTGTTGAATCGAATTCGTCACCTTGTCGGGTAATACAATGCAATTTTTGGTTTTCGCTACCGACTGGAATGATTAAACGGCCTCCATCACTTAATTGGCTCAACAAATCTTCCGGCATGTGGCTGGCCGCAGCAGTAACGATAATGGCATCGTAGGGCCCTTTGCTTGGCCATCCTTTCCATCCATCACCATGTTTCATTGAAATGTTGTGTAGATCCAATTGGTTCATTCTCCGCTTGGCCTGGAATTGGAGCGCTTTAATTCGTTCAACTGAAAATACACGGCCAAATAACTGAGCCAGAATCGCTGTCTGATATCCAGATCCTGTACCGATCTCCAGTACACTGTGTGGTTTGTTGTCTGTGTCGAGCAATAGTTCCGTCATGCGGGCAACAATGTAGGGCTGAGAAATCGTCTGTCCTTGTCCTATCGGCAAGGCAGTATTCTGATAAGCCTTATGTTTGAGTGCATCGGGCAGAAACAGTTCTCGTGGGGTTGCTGCAACAGCGCGCAATACGTTGGTGTTCTTCACGCCTTCAGAGTGAAGTAACTGTGCCAGCGATTCTCCTTTGCGTGATGTAAAATTCATGTTTATGTGTTTTTCCGTAATTGTAAGGTTGCTCTCACCAATCACCTGTGCGATTAGTTTATTTATTGTATTTTTTATTCAACCAATGCTGCATATTTTCCAGACTTTGATAAGCCGTCATATCGACACTCAAGGGTGTGACTGAACAGTAGTTGTTCGCGATGGCGTAAAAATCGGTTCCAGGTCCAGCATCCTGTTCAGATCCTACTGTACCGTACCAGTAGACATCATTTCCATAGGGATCCTTAGCTTTTACCATGGACTCTGCCCGATGACGACGACCCTGGCGGGTAACTTCCATGCCGGACAGTTGATCGTAAGGTAAATCAGGGACATTTACGTTTAGTATCTCATCTGCTGGCAAGGGATGATCGTGCAGTCGACCTACAATGTCATAAATCACCTCTGCGGCGGTTTCAAAGTGGCTACCTTTATAATTCGCCAGGGAAACCGCTATAGCGGGAAGCCCCATGTATCGCCCTTCTGTTGCAGCGGCAACGGTTCCTGAGTAAACCACGTCATCGCCCAGGTTCGGACCATGATTAATGCCAGAGATCACTAATTCAGGTTCTTCATGCATAAATTGGTTAACGCCCAGATGAACACAATCCGAGGGAGTACCATTAACCGAATAAAAGCCGTTTTTCATTCGCGTAATGCTCAGCGGTGAACGCAGGGAAAGGGCGTTACTTGCACCACTGCAATTACGATCTGGCGCAATAACAGTTATCTCGTGGTCACCACAAAGACGCTCATAAAGACAAGACAACCCTTCAGCAAACACGCCGTCGTCGTTACTCAGTAATATTCTCATTCTTCACTTTCCACGCTTCTGGTATTGATAATTTCACGTACCACGGAAGTCGCAAAACATCCGGATGGTAACTCGAATCGCAGCACCAAATTACTCTGTTCCAACTCCCACGTCATATTTTGAGGACGCAGGTGTACACTTCGTCTTTCTTGTTTTAAGCCCAGTTGCTCAAGCATTTGACACTGTGCCTTATACCGGGAAGCCAACTCCTGTTCATAGGTATTTGCAGCCCCGCTACTGGCAAGTTCTCCACCCCCCCACAAAGGTGCGGAAACAAACACATCCCCCTTTGTTAACCTATCTTTGAGGGTTTCGTCAATTTCTTCGCTGACAAAAAAACTGTTGCTACCTTGCAGGCTAAACACATCGCCTTCGATAGGAGCGCCAAAATGTCCATCTTCTATACGCGCGCTGACAAACTCATTAAATAGCCATGAGCGTAGCGCTGAAATCGCCATCGAGCGTTTATTGCGATTGCGAATAGATTCACCTGCTAGCATTTTTTCTGCAAGGGCCAGATTGCCGCCGGATGAATGATATTGGCTATCACCAAAGCGTTGTTGTCCGAAATAATTAGGAACACCACTTTGTTTTATGTGAACTAGCCGTTCCTCGATCCCGTCTGAACCAGAAAGATCCCTTAGTACCAGTTCAAACTGATTTGATTTTAAAACACCAGTTCTGAGTTTTTTATTGTGTCTGACAGCTTTGAGCACTTCGGTACCGGATAATTCAAATTGTTGCCAATCGTATTCGAATTTGCCTGGCTTATGTATCCCAAACCATTGCTCTGTCACCGCGTGTTTGTCTTTACGGCCCGCATAGCTAACCGCTCTGAGGGGCAGACCACAGAATTTGGCAAGATGTTCGGCCACGTAAGCAGTGTTCAGCCCTTTTTTACGCAGCCAAAGGTAAATGTGCTCGCCTTCGCCAATTGGTTCATAGCCAAGCACTTCACGGACTACGAAGTCTTGTTCGGTCCGTTTAACTTCGCCTGAATGAATGGGTTTACCTAGCAAATACTGCCATTGATCTGTTTTCAAGCCTTGGATCCTGAGTGTTGCACCAGCAGAACTACTGCGTGGCAGGCTATGCCTTCTTTGCGCCCAGCAAATCCTAGCTTTTCTGTAGTCGTTGCTTTCACATTAACTTGCTCAATGCTGGTGTTGAGATCGTCAGCAATTAATACTCGCATTTTGTCTATATAAGGGGCCATTTTCGGAGCTTGGGCGACTATCGTCACATCAAGATTGCCAATTTCGAATCCACGGGCTGTTACCAATCCATAGACGTGCCTCAATAATTCCCGGCTGTCGATACCTGAAAAATTGTCATCGGTATCAGGAAAATGCTTTCCAATGTCACCCAGGGCCATTGCGCCAAGTAAAGCATCACATAAGGCATGCAGCGCAACGTCCCCATCAGAGTGAGCGATCAGCCCGACTTCATGTTCTATCTTAACGCCACCTAAGGTGACAGGGCCACTGCCGCCGAACTTATGCACATCGTAGCCGTGGCCTATACGCATGATTGATTTCCTTGCTGAATATACAATTCGGCCAATGCCAAATCATCGGGATGAGTAATTTTAATATTTCTGATATTGCCAGATACCAGTTTCACCTGGTTTCCTGCCCACTCTATTGCTGAAGCTTCATCGGTAATTTGCACATTTTCATGTAAAGCCTTACTAAGCGCTTCGCGCAGAGTGGCAAGTGGGAAGAATTGCGGTGTCAGTGCGTGCCACAGATTTTCTCTGGATTCCGTATGTGAAATAATGGTCGGGTTGCCTGGTGTTGCCCGTTTCATGGTGTCCCTTACTGGGTTTGCCAGAATACCCCCACTACTGCCTGTCTCTGCCAGTTGCAGTAGTTTGTCCAGATCCGAGTGAGATAAACAAGGTCTGGCAGCATCATGCACCAATACCCATTCTTCCCCATCAATGGCATTTAGCCCTGCCAATACCGAATCTGCTCGCTCCTTTCCGCCATCTACTCTGGTTAACCATTGTGCCTGACTACATGAAAGCGCTTTAAAGTAAGGATCATCAGGATGCAGGGCAATCACGACATGTTTTATTTGCGGATGGCTTATTAGAGTGCCCAGAGTTTGCTCCAGTACAGTAGAACCAGCTAGCGGCAAGTACTGCTTTGGCCGGTCAGCCAGCATTCTTTTTCCTATGCCAGCAGCGGGCACAACGACTGTGTATTGAGAGTTTTCAGACATTCTGGAATTAGTTAACCTGAGGTCAATTAGTTTGTTCAGCCGGCAATATGCGGTAAAACGTTTCGCCTTGCTTGATTAGACCAAGTTCGTTGCGTGCTCTTTCTTCAATGGCATCCAAACCTATCTTCAGATCATTGATGTCGGCCTTCAGCAAACTATTACGTTGCTCAAGATTGGCATTGGACTCCCGTTGTTCGGAGACCTCCTGTTTCATTTTCACATAATCAGGAATACTGTTTTTGCCAAACCATAAACGATATTGCAATAACGCAAGGAGAACTATCAAAATAGCGGTTAGCCACTTCATCGTATTCTCCTCTCATCGCCCGCATCTGCTGCTATTATGCCGACCTTTTGGCTGCATCGCTAGTGTGGATGTTTATTTTCAGGACGCTAGCCCGATTCCGTATAACTACCAACGATTTTTTACGTCGGACTTTGTTGAGTATGTGCCGTTATTCAAATCCCAATTTTTCTTTAAGCTTGTCTTTTAATTTGTTTTTCTGCTTGTCCAAAGCGCTGGTGAACTGACTCTTCAACATGTCGTTTACGCTGGTTAAGTCACCTTCAGCAAGTTTTTCCCAATCCTGCCATCGGGCAAAATCTGCGTTGCTTTTACCAAGAGGGCCCGCCGCCTGGCCATTGAGTTTTTGCTTTAGTTCGTCCAGCTTACTTTGTTGCTCAGGGTTTAAGTTTCCGAGCAATGCTTTACCGAGTTGAGTGTCCAGATCAGAGCTGAATGACAAATCGGGGTCAGCGAAATCACCGCTGATATCTGTGGCAATAGACAGCTTGTTCAGGCCATTCAGGGTGTTTGCGATCAAATTCGTGAGATCATTGCTGCCATTTGCGGTCATGGCTAGTTGATTCAGGTCTATCTTGCCAGAGCCATCCATCAGGTCGTCTGTAATTTTGAGAGCGCCGCTACTCGACAACAAACTACTGTTTATTCTGGTAGTCAGTTTCTGCTCCTCAAGCAAGGCTAGGTCTTTAAGCTGGATCCCCTTTAAGTCCCAATTTTGTGAGGCTTTCATGACCTCGTCTACCAACTCAAAGTTTCCCTCCAGAATCAGCGATTGCCATAATTGACTGCTGGTGGAGTTAACATTAAACCGGGTAGGTCTGCCTATTTTTTCATGTTGGTGAGTAATATCAGTCCAGCTACTGTCAATGACTTCCTGCTGCCAGGACAAGGATATTTTCGCTTTGCGGATCAAAAGATCTGGCAGAGGTACGTCATCAGTAAAGTTTATCCATTCACCTTCAGCACGCCTTTTCTGCTCAGCTTCCGTTGCTGATTTTTTAAGTAATGGCGCCGCTATCTGATAAGCACTCAGCAAGTAGTCACTCCAAAGTGCCGCTTTGTCCCCTAAAATCATTCGGGTGACGTCGTTGATTGCGCCGGAATCTCCCGCTATTACACCTTGTAATTGCTCATAATCCTGGCCAGGTGCGGCCTTTAGCTGGGCCAGTTTTGGCGACATGTCCGCTTTTGCCTGTTTAAGCGCATCTTTAAAAGTGGTGATTTTCTGTTTGTCTTTTGTCAGCTCTTTCTTGAGTGAATCGAACTCTCCTTTGGCTGTTGCCAATTCGGCCGGATTCTTATAATCGGTATCCCCTAAAGCTTTGAATCTGGCCTTGTAGTCTGCCAATTTCTGTTTGCTGGGTAATGCCTCGTATTGTGTCTTAAGTTCAGCGTCATGTTTTTCATAGGACAGTTGCACATCTTCAATGGCTTGTGTTGTTTTAAGGGGCGAGTTAGCGAGCAGTTCATCTACGCTGGGGATTTCAATACCATCTGCAACCTCTGCAGTACCCTGTTCTGTTGCTTTTGACTCACGATATACTTTACCTTCAGATACGCGGGGTTGGCTGAACGCCAGGCCACTGATAGTAAGATCATCCACAATGACTTTTTGCAGCAACAGAGGTGCCAGATCAATTTTGGCGTCTATGAGATCTGCCTGAACCTGATTGTTAGCGGGATTGTCGGGGTCTGTTAGTTGAACATCCTCAAGCATTACGCCAAAAGGGGAGAATTTATGGCTGACAATACCAATATTCACTTCTGCACCAGTGGTGTTTTCCAATCCTTTTATAACGGCCAGTTTTATCCAGGTGTCGAGAAACAAAAAAACAATACTTCCCGCTGCAACCACTAATACCACAAACGAAATCAGCCCAGGCCAGCGAATTAACTTGTTCATCCTTTAACCCCCCAATCCCTGATAAATCTGATAGACCTTGCTGCCTTTAACAAGCTGAATGATCCACAATTTTTCAACCCAAGCTAAAAAACGCTGACGATATTGAATCACCAGGTATTTGCTCGCTAACAACAAAATGGGAGCAAACAGCAGACTAATCAATAAACTGCCAAGAGTCAGGGTATTGTAAAATTGACTTATTCTGCCCAGCCCCGTGTTGTAAAATGCTGTCCAGAGTCCATTTAAGGACTCACTGAGTAACACGGATTCACCAACATCCATCATCAGCGGGTCCAACGCTAGGGCGAAAACCGAAAAAAGGCCAAACGAGAGAAGAAATGTCGCTAAATTGACACGGAAAAACAGCACAACGAACAGAATAATAAGATTATGAAATCGAAAAAAAGGTGTTAAACCCATCATCATGCCAAACATAATTCCGAAAGCTAATTGCCATGGGCCGGCATCTGAGTGTAGTGCTTTTAAAAGTTTGGCCAGAATAATCACGCTTTACTCCTTGATAAGTCGACTAAAATCAATTGGAAGATGGCTCACTAAGTTCGTCGAACACAATATATGACCCAAGCCCAACCAGTATTCCACCTGAAACCCTGTCTTGCCATTGCACAAATACAGGATGATGTGACAACCATTTTCCCAGCTGAGTTGACATAAAAACCACAAATAAATCTGAACAAAATGCAATCAATGCATAGACAGTGCCTAAAACGACAAGTTGCAGTGCAACATGGTTAAGTTCGGGATTGACGAACTGAGGTAAGAATGCGAGGAAAAAAAGTGCAGTCTTGGGATTCGTCAGCTCGACCACAACACTTTGTTTAAAAATTACAGACGAACTCATACGCTTTATCGCCGTCTGGTTGTCGGCTGCCCCGGGAGCACTTCGAATATATTGAATTCCCAGATAGATTAAATAGCTGGCACCAAGGAGCTTCACAATAATGTAGGCAGTGGGCGAATATTTAAATATGGCTGCGAGGCCAAGTGCTGTTGCAAAAACATAGATAAACGAACCTACGGCCATTCCGCTTGCTGCGGCTACGCCAGATTGATGCCCCTGCCCAATGCTGCGGGCCATGATATACAGATTTGATGGTCCGGGAGACAGACTAAGCAACAAAGCAGCTAAACTAAATGTGAGTAATGTTTCAACAGAAGGCATGGCGGTTTTCCAGACCACCTCACACGAGCCAGTCATTCCAAGTCAGTCTGGGGCGCAAGTGAGATGTGAATCAAATTAAAAAGGAACGTGTAAGCAATAGGTCGTTCAGCTATCCAAAAGTTCCATCGCTTGTTCAAGTGTATCGACAATATCCACTCGCCAACTTGGGGCGCTGATTTTGTCCCGATAATATTCAGCTCTCGAGCGGCCGTCAGGACCGCTAAGCACAATTGCAATATGCATAGTATCGATAAAGTTTGCTTCAACGTTAGCAATAATTGAAAAACGTTTGGTCTCTTCCAGATTAAGGTCTATGTCCTCGGTACCGGAAAAGTCATAGATCACTTTTTTATACTCGCTGAGCTTGGGTAAGAAGTCATTGTCTTTGAGCACCTGAACGCACTCTAAGGCATCAACATGCCCAGAGTATTTCAGATAAACAATGTTATTAAGCAAGCTCAGGTGGTAACTCATTTTATTTTTATTGTTATTTGCACACGACATGCAATAGCTTAGTAAAAAAAAAGCAACATTGTTACGTGATTCAATATTTTTTATGAACCTTGGCATTGACTGCTGCGTCTTGTGTTTAAAAAAGGAGAATAGACAGGTTTGGTTTCTCAAGGCGAAATAGATGCATTGGTTATCGCTGCTCAAACTGGCAACAAACAAGCACTTGAGCTCTTGTTTGAATACTACCAGCCAGACTTTCTGCGCTTTGCCTACAAGCTTTGTTCCGACCAGCAGCAGGCTAAAGATGCAGTACAGGATGTCTGGCTTAAGTCAGTGACCACACTAAACAGATTGGAAGATCCCAGGACCTTCAGAGCATGGATGTTCCGGGCAATCAAGTGGCGGGTGATGGATGGATTCAGACGACAGAAAACCCGGGAACGGGCTGCGCAGAACCTGTCAGGGCTAGAGCAAGATTGCAGTGAAAATCCTGCCGATGAGCATGAAGCCTTGCAATACCATATCGATCGTTTGCCCGAACCTGAAAAGGAAGCGATTTACTTGTTCTATCAATCCGATCTAAGTCTGGCAGAAATTGCTGCCATTCAGGGCGTCCCTTCTGGAACGGTAAAGTCGAGATTAAACAGAGCTAGAAACAGATTAAAAATCATATTGGAGAATGAAGATGAATATTGATGAGAAAATTAAACAAGTGCTGGACCAGGAATCCAAACAAATCGACGAGCTAATGCTCGAAGAGAAAGGCGTATTTGGCATGATAGGCGCAACTTTTAAAGGTGGGAATCGTTTCTGGCTTCTGTTGGTCTATTTTTTCGCAATTCTGGTGTCAGTACTCATGTTCTGGACAGCATATCGTTTCTGGATAGCCGAAGAATTAAGGCAGATGGTATTTTTCGGCTTTTGTTTCCTGGCGGCCATGCAAGCCCAGATTGCTCTGAAGATGTGGGGTTTCATGGAAATGAACCGAACATCCATGGTTCGTGAGATTAAGCGGGTTGAATTGCAACTGGCCCGTACCAGAGACTCGCATTTAACCGAATAATCTAATCTCTGATCTATAAACAATAAGCAGAAACTCAGGTTTCTGCTTTTTTTGTTGATCAAAAATCAAACTGTATGTACTGTACTAGTACAAATAGTACAGTGTGATTTTTAAGTATGCCCAAAACTCATCCCATCAGTATTCAGATCGTAACCGGTGACGCCAGACCTATCTTCCGGCAAATCGTCGACGGTATCAGAATGGATATTGCCTGTGGAAATTTGCCTGTGGGCAGCAAATTGCCGAGTGTACGTGGCCTGGCTCTGCAATTAGTGATCAATCCCAACACTGTGGCAAAGGCCTATAGCGAACTCACCTCTCAAGGGTTGGTGGAATCCCGGCAGGGACTAGGGTTGTTCGTTGCTCAACCTCGCCAACTTCTGAATCAGACTGAACAAGACAAACAACTTAACGATGCCATTGAAACCTTTATCAATGACATTGCCTATTTGGATTTCGAACAAGATCAGGTTTTGCACAAAGTCTCGCAAGCCATTAACAGAATAACTAAAAAGCAAGCTGACGGAGGTTAGCATGAGTCAATTTTGTATACAGACATCCGCTTTGACCAAACAATTTGGAAACAAGCTGGCACTAAACAACTTTTCTATCAACCTTTCACAAGGTGGTATTCACGCCATTGTTGGTAGTAACGGTGCAGGGAAATCTACCTTGTTCAGGTTACTTCTGGGCATGGAAACACCCACAAGCGGAAGTTCAGTCATACTGGGGGAAGATCCACAAAAGATGTCACCCCAAACACGGGGGTTAGTAGGGTATGTGAACGAAGAACATACGCTTCCTCCCTGGATGAAAGCAGGTCAGGTAGTACAAATGCAAAAGCACTTTTACCCTGATTGGCAGCAACATAGGTATGAAGAAGTGGTTGGCTACTTTGACGTGGATCCTCAGCAGAAAGTGTCAGGGTTGTCTCGAGGTGAGCGCGCCGGTTTAAATCTGGCCATTGCAATGGCGCAAAATCCAAAGATTCTGATCCTTGATGAACCCACATTGGGTTTAGATGTGGTGTCCAAGCAGTCCTTTCTTGAAGCTTTGATGTTTGCAGATGAAAGCCAACAAGTCACTGTGATCTATTGTTCTCACCAGATGGAGGAAATCGAAAGAGTCGCGGATGAGTTGATAGTGATGGAGCAAGGAAAGCTGACCCACCACTCCACGCCGGAAGCCTTCGTCGACCGAATTTCGTCATGGTTGGTGGACATCAACGGACATAAGCTGGACGCTGATTTAATCCCTGGGTTTCTAGTGAGCAAAAAAATTGATGACCAACACCAGATCACCGTTATTGATCATCAGGGTGATTTGGCGGCAATGATTGGTGCTCATGAGGTGCAGCAAGTACCTGTCAATCTGGAACAGGCAATTAATTCGTTCCTTTCCAAAAATCACCGCCGGCCGGCAGCAAGGAGTTAGTTATGTTGGAATTATTTCGTTGCGAATTTCGTCGTTACGCGCTTTGGAGCATTCTTGTTTGTGTTTCCGCTATCTGTCTGCTGTTTTTCTTATCCAAACTTAAGCCATTGTTTGAAGCATCCACAGAACAATCAGCACTGACTTCTGTGATCATGTTCCTGGGCAGTTTTCTATTCGGGTTTCTGCAAATGTTTTTGCACAAACGAAAGAATCATTGGACGTTTTTAATCCACCGTCCATTGTCCCCTGGCAGAATATATTTGTCGCTGATGTCGGCAGGTGCAGTTTGCCTGGTGATCGCGCTCTTTGTCCCCTGGCTCACTGTGACTTTCATTCATGATCTGTTTACCGGACATGTTATCGACAACCGTCACTATCTGTATGCCTTTTTTGCCCTATTTACCGCGTTTTTCGCATATTTGGTGGGTAATTTAACTGCGATAAGTTCCTACAAAGGCAGCTTCACAGCATTGATCATGCTTTACCTGATCCTGGACGCAAATCCGAAGACGCCATTTTTGCAAATGCTGCCGATCATTATCCTGTGCGCGATGTTTGTGTATCTGAACCTGGTGAGTTTCCGTGTTGATCTTAAAAAGCCTCTCGACAATGCATTGCCGATTGTTCTCATCACTTCGGTGACCAGTTTTGCCATGATATTTTTGTTGTTGCTGTCAACGACCATTTTTTACCACATACCGCGCTTCATCGCCGGCAATCACCCTGACAATAACCCTGTGGCTGGTTCCTATCATGCCCTGTGGCAGTTTGAACAAGGAGAGCAAGCTGAATATGTGCTGCAAAACAGTGACTATGGGTTGAAAGAGCAGCTTGTTGATCAATTGGAACTGGCTGAAATGGAGTATCTACGGATACGGCCCTGGAATTTTATGCAACCCGGGCAAGTCTATACTCGAGATGTGCAATATGCCCTTGAACACAATCAGACAAACAGCATCTGGCAATTTTCCCACGACAGTATGCTTTTGGAAGGACGAGAGAAATTATCCAGCGAACCTCTGGGGTTTCTTGGTAAAAACGGATTTGTCACCAAGGCGGAAGATATTGGCGAAGCAGATCGATTTACCTCTGTCCCATTTTTGGTCAGGGACAGGTTCCTGGTAACATCCGACGCTATCTACGAGCTGAATTATGAAGAACGTTCCTTTCTGATAAAGCACCAACCAGGGGCTGGTGAATATTACGTCAGCGGACCACAAATTACTGACCTTTTTGTTTACGTGGTGACCAATAAACAAACTTACATTTTTAACCGTTCCGTATTGCTGGATGAATTCCAGGTTGCGGAAGCCGAATACGTTATTCCGCACCCTGCAAGTGTTTATGAAATTGATTTCGCAAAAGCCTACCGCATGGTGGATGGGTACGTCATGTGGTATCAGGGACGATTTCTAAATGGCTACGACCAATCGGGTGTGCATATGACCTATGCCAGATTGGATGGACAGATTGAGCAAATTGCAAGCAGAGAGTTTACTCAGTATCCGCACCCTCCTTGGATCCGCCACTTTGATGTGATGATTTCTCCGCTATTATATCTCGCGCAGGTCCAGGTTTATCATTTCCTCGAACCTGAGGTAAAAACATCTTTATATTTGCCGACTTCACAGGTTTGGCGACAAATGGAGAAGCATGGAACCAGCTACGTCGCCATTGCGCTCAATTTAATTAGTCTGTTTGTTGCCTTTATCTTGTTACGCAGGCAACACAATAGCCTTCAGGTCAACATAAGCTGGTACCTCATGATCGGCATAATAGGATTGCCAGCGCTGGCTTGTCTGGTCCTCATGACGCCCTGGACATGGTCTAGCCCATTAACGTTTTTTAGGGCACGTCATGCGTAAGCTTTTGATTAGACTCTGTATTTTGGCAGCATTTGTACTGCCCTTGCAGATGCTGGCTCAGCCTCAGCTTGTGGCGCCACTTGAGCAGGCAATGGAACGGGCGCAATCTTCCGCGAAAGCGCCCTTGGTTTCACGCAGTATTATGATTCAGAGACCCCCTTTGAGATCAGTGAAATTGTCGCCAGATGGGCAACATATTGCCTATGTGCTGGAACAGAAAAAGCACCGGGAATTATGGTGGATGAACTTGTCCAACGGCCTCAATCAGCGTGTTTTTTCCTCAACTATGATTAGCGACATTATTTGGGCAAAAGACAACAAAACGTTATTTTTACTTAACCGACAAGGTGTGAGTACGGTTCAGATAGATAAACCATCATCGGCAAGATTTTTGCTGAACCTCGATCGGGATAAACAGGACCATTTTTTCGGAGTCGATAATACTCAGGAAGCGGCGTTTCTGTTTACGCGTCATTCTAAGCAAGACAATGCACATGTTGTTTATCGAATGAGTGCGGATGGTGGTACGTCAGAAGTGATGCGCAAATCATTTCGCATCATGGATTTTCTGCAAGACAAAAACGGGACGATTGCATTTTATACCCGGCACCGCGGCAGTCAATTCGAGCTATGGCATCGAAATGATAAATCAGAACAGATGCTTTTTACCTGTGCAGATTTCGATGCCTGCGAGGCACTATCTTTTGATAAAGGCAATAACAGTCTGCTGGTTAAAATGCAGCGAGCTCTACCTCAATCAGCCTTGTATAAATTTGCCTTGGATACAGGAAAGTGGCAACTGCTGCACAGCGATCCAAAATCATTCTACAGTGTAAATCACATCATCATTGAGCCTAGAACCGGCAATCCGGTGATGGCAGGGTATAGTGATGAACACTTTAGCTATTATGCACTAGACAGCAAACATGCCGAATTGCTTGAGCGAATTAATACTAAGCTGAAATCGCCCAACGTATTCATTCAGCCTAGTGATGCATTGGATGTGTGGCTGCTGGTGGATGCCAACCCAGCCAGGGTTATTCCGAAGTATTATGTTTATTCACCATCAAAAGATGAATTCTCCCGACCGTTGCAAAAGACGCTCGAACAACTTGCCGCGCAGTTTCCGGTAATGCCCGACGAGTATATTGCTAGCCAGATCCCAGTTTACTACTCAGTCAGTGATGGAATGAAGCAACAGGGTTATGTGACCCTACCCAAAGGTTATGATCCTGCATCTGTTCCTTTGATTGTCATGCCTCATGGTGGGCCATGGAATAGAGTTAAGGGCGACTACGACGCCAGGGCGCAGTTTATGGCAAATCGAGGCTACGCGGTATTTCAACCCAACTTCAGATCGTCCACGGGGTTCGGTCGACAATATGTCACCTCGGCCAACAAAGATTTTGGAAAAGGGCGGGTGCATCAGGATATTATTGATGGGATGCAATACATACTCGGTCAGGGGATCGGCAATAAGAAAAAATTGGCAATCTACGGACACTCCTTTGGCGGCTTTTCAGTATTGGGTGCCTTAGCGTTTGAGCCTCAACTTTTTCAAGTGGGAATTGCTGGAGCAGCGCCGGTCGATCTTGCTAAATCAGTGCGCAATTTCAAACCAGATGCCCTGGACCCTCGCGGTATCCCGAGACATCAGGTGTTTAAACATTTTGCGGTGGATATTAATGATGAAGCGGACGTTCAGAGGTTGGCCTCCCAGTCTCCAGATGCCCATTGGCAACAGGTCAATAAACCACTTTACCTCACTGCAGGCGGTCAGGATGACAGGGTATCCATCCTCAACATCCGTGACTATGCACTGCGTCTGCACAGGGCTGGAAAAAAGATTTCTCTACTTGAAGATCCGAATGAAGGACACAGTTTCAGGCAGAAGCTGGCTATTGAAGCCTATTTTTACGTAATTGAAAAAGCCCTTTCTGATCATGTTGGTGGGCGGGTTCAGGCGGACCAAAGCCAAAATCTACAACGCTATATGAAACGGAAATTGGTGCTCGATAGCAATGACCTGGTGGTTGGTTCGTGACCTGAGCGAAGCTTAAAAATGGCATTCGCTTTACACCAGTGACGGGCGTCAATTCATTGCTCCAAATCTATTCCTGCACTGTCAAATAATCTCCACACTCTGCGAATTTTCTTTGTTAACGATATTCGATCCAGGAATATTGCTGAGTATGCAATCCGGCTATATACTCCGCTCAATTTTTAGTTAGCTATTATACTCAGTTACGGGGTCGTCACTGAGTCGCCTTCGACACAAATTGGAGCAGTAAATGCTATTCAAAGGTAACCTGACAACAACCAGTCTGACTCGTCAGAAAATGCGCGACTACTATCGTATTGAAGAAGATTTGGCAGTAAACAAGATTCTGCCAGACGCTGAGGTCAATATGCGCGCTCGCAGCCGAGCCTGGGAGCGTGCAAGAAAAATGGTCTTGCAAATCCGCCGGGAACAGGAAGGAAACGGCGTTGTCGAGGCCCTGTTGAATGAGTATTCATTGTCTTCTTCCGAAGGCGTGGTGTTGATGTGTCTGGCAGAAGCCTTGTTACGGGTGCCAGATAAACGCACTCAGGATGAACTGATCCGTGACAAGTTGTCTCAGGGTAAATGGAGCTCACATCTGGGCAATAGCGAAAGTCTGTTTGTTAACGCATCTTCATGGGGGTTGTTGTTGACGGGCAATGTTGTCAACTTTGCAGATGTGAAGAAGCGCGAGCAATTTGGTTTTCTGAAGAAAACCCTGGGTAAAGTTGGCGAGCCTGTTATCCGCAAGGCAATGAATGTGGCCATGAAAGTCATGGGTCAACAATTTGTCATGGGCGAGACAATCCAAGATGCCGTCAAGCGCGCAGAAGATAAAGAACGCAAAGGCTATGTCTATTCTTACGATATGCTAGGAGAAGGCGCCCGCACAGAAGAAGATGCAAAACGTTACTATGATTCCTATGCCAATGCGATTGCCGTCATAGGTGAGGCTGCTAAAGGTAAAGGACCTCGGAGAAGCCCCGGTATTTCAGTCAAGCTGTCGGCTATTCACCCACGCTATGAGTTTTCGCACCGCGACCGTGTGCTGGCAGAAATCCCACCTCGGCTTAAAGCCTTGTGCATGCTGGCAAAACAACATGATATTGGCCTCACTGTGGATGCCGAAGAATCAGAAAGACTGGATATTTCGTTAGACATCATTGAGCAAGTATTTAGTGATGAGGATCTGGCTGGCTGGAATGGCTTTGGGTTGGCAGTTCAGGCATATCAAAAGCGTGCATTGTTCGTTATCGATTGGTTACGGGATTTGACGGAAAGCGTTGGACGAAAAATGATGGTTCGTCTGGTCAAAGGCGCCTACTGGGATACCGAAATAAAAAATGCCCAGAAAGATGGATTAGAGCATTTTCCGGTATTTACCCGTAAATCTTCCACTGATGTGTCTTATCACGCCTGTGCAAACCGCCTGCTGGACTACCGCGATACTATTTACCCACAATTTGCGACTCACAATGCCTATACCGCGTCCGTAATCATCGAATTGGCTGGGGACGATAAAGAAGGCTTTGAATTCCAGTGCCTGCATGGCATGGGGGACAGTTTGTACAACCAAATTGTGACTGAAGAAGGCATCCAATGTCGGGTCTATGCACCTGTCGGTTTCCACGAAGATCTGTTGGCCTACCTGGTCAGGAGATTACTTGAAAACGGTGCAAATTCTTCCTTCGTCAATGCAATTGTAGATGACACTAAGCCGGTTGAAGCGTTACTGGAGGATCCGGTAGAAAAAACACAACGCATGGGTCACAAGTATAACGACCAGATACTGATGCCCGGTCAGTTGTATGGTCAGGAGCGCGATAATTCGAAAGGGCTCGACCTGACCGACATTAACACCATCACACCTATGCGTGACGCTATGCAAAGGTGGGTCGAGGAGCATGTTATTTCTGAGAAGGACATACCTGAAGACGCCGTTGCCGTGCATAACCCTGCCAATCGGACAGAGGTTGTGGGATTTCACATCTACGATACGCCACAACAGATGCGTGAAAAACTCGATGCTGCAGAGAAAGCATTTCAAAGCTGGTCGCAGACAAGTGTAAGTGAACGTGCAAATCTGTTGCGCCACACCGCAGATATACTTGAGCGCCATATGGATGAATTGATCGCGCTATGTATTAAAGAAGCGGGCAAAATTCCGCAGGATGGTATTGATGAAGTCCGTGAGGCAGTGGACTTTTGTCGCTATTACGCTGCCCAGGCGGAAGCCTTGTGCGTTGATGAACGCCTTTCCTCACGAGGAGTGGTGTTATGTATTAGTCCATGGAATTTTCCGTTAGCGATTTTTCTTGGACAGGTAGTCGCTGCGGCAGTCACCGGTAACACCGTTCTGGCCAAACCGGCAGAACAAACAAGTTTAATCGCATTGCGTGCCATTGAACTGATGGAATCCGTAGGCCTACCTCCTGGGGTAATTCAGCCCATCATCAGCGAAGGTAAAGCGGTGGGTGATACGCTGTTACCAGAGGACCGTATTAAAGCAGTAATGTTTACCGGCTCAACTCAAACCGGGACCTATATCGCGCGTACTCTTGCAGAGCGCGGTGGAGATCAAATACCACTGATCGCAGAAACGGGTGGTCAGAATTGCATGATAGTTGATAGCACTGCTTTACCAGAGCAGGTGATTGACGATGTAATCTCTTCAGGTTTTCAAAGTGCAGGTCAACGATGCTCAGCGTTAAGGGTGCTGTTTCTGCAAGAAGACATTGCGGACACTATTATCGAGATGCTGATAGGAGCTATGAAGGAGCTTGAAATTGGTGATCCGGCCATGCTAAGCACAGATGTAGGGCCAGTTATCGATGACAAAGCATTAAATTCATTAACTAACCATGTCGCCTACCTCAAAGACAAAGGCAGTCTGCTGCATGTTTGTAAAACGCCTGACATACCAGGTACTTTCTTTGCGCCAAGACTCTATGAGATAGACAATATATCGGTTCTGAAACAAGAAGTTTTTGGACCTTGTGTTCATATTATTCGATTCAAAGGTGAAGATTTACACAACACCATCGATATTATTAATTCAACAGGTTTTGGCTTGACTATGGGGATACATTCACGGATTGATGAGCGGGCATTTGACCTGGCTCAACGTTCCCGTGCCGGTAACCTGTATATCAACCGCAATATGATAGGTGCGATTGTCGGGTCGCAACCATTTGGAGGTCGCGGTTTGTCAGGTACTGGGCCTAAGGCAGGTGGACCCAATTATCTTAGCCGTCTGATGATCGAAAATGCTACTCCTAAAGCACTGACCGATGACGAAGTGCCAGATACTGATAAAGCATTGATCAGTGATGAAGAATCTCGCGAAGCAGTCAAGCAACTCATGTATCAGGCTGCTGAAGCGGAGGATTCTTGGCGCCTGACCAATCTCAACGACAGGGTATCTGCCGTAAGGCAATTGCTGGCTAAGATAGCCAGAGTGGATATCGTTGAAGAATTGGCCGACGATTTAAACAGCACCCTCGCCGCTGCACGCTCTCAAATCATAAAAATAGAAAAGCACCTTAAAAGACCAGTGGTACTGCCAGGTCCAACTGGTGAATCTAACCAGCTGTTCTACGAGCCAAGGGGCATATTGGTCTGTTTTGCCGACAAAGACGTCAATTTTGAGTATTGGACTCTGTCTATCGTCACAGCATTGGCAACCGGAAATACGGTGATTTCTGTGGTTTCAGATCTTTTTTACGAAGAAGCCATAGCCTTTCAGGATAAGTTTGACGCGACTCAGGCACCTAGAGGTGTTCTACAGGTTGCAAAGCTTAGCCACATGGAAGCGCTTTTATCTCACGAAAAGCTTGCGGGTGTGGTCATCGACAGTAACAGTGATCGTCGAGCCTACATAGCCAATTGTCTGGCCAGACGGGAAGGCGCTATTTTGCCGGTCATCACCGCAGAGTATAGCGATAATCTGATCCAACGATTATTGACTGAAAAAGTCGTTAGTGTCGACACCACAGCCTCTGGTGGCAATACCTCGTTGATGACTTTGAATGAAGAAGATGAATAGCGCTGAATAGGGACAAAGTATAACTATAAAAAAACACCTGCCAGAAAAGCAGGTGTTTTATTTTTATCGGCGAAGCTGACGAGCATTACATCCACTGATCATTGCGTCGGCGCTTCTTCGGCAGATAGGCAATGATGACGCCAATGATGATACTGATCAGAGCAACGATCCCACCCCGGGTGAACCATTCCATTTGTGCAGACTGATCTTTGGTGGCCAGTTCTTGTTGTATGTCAGCACTTTCTTTTTGAATTTCGCTCAGTTGACGTTTCAACTGACTGTTTTGGGAAGTCAGGTCAGCAATTTGTTGATTAAGCAATTCATTGTTGTTTTCCTGCTGCGTCAGAATCTCGTTAGCTTTTTTAATATTCTCCTGTAAGTCCGGCACCAGCTCACGAATACTTTGAGAATTTACGATGAAAGTCGCATCTACCCAACCTGTGCGCTGTTTGTCATCAATGACTTCGACAAAATTCTTATCTACATCAAATTGCAATTGGGTGACTTTAGTTCCAGCCTGCACAGAACCGAGAATACGAAAATTTCTGCCAGGTCCAGCGTGTAAATAGGTGTATAGATCGTCAGAAATATAACGTACCTCACCGCTACTATCGTTGGGTTCGGTACTTGTCTGACCGAACGCGATATTGCTGAACAAAATAATACTAAGAATTGCCAGGTGCTTACGCATAATAAAGTTAAATCTCCTTGTTGTGAGGTAGATGTTATGGCGTGACATGGTTAAAGGCAAGCGGTGAAGCAGAAAAAGCACGAGTGACTTGAAATAAGTGATCACGCGTTGCGAAATGGATACAGATAAGATTGCCTTAGTTTACGCTTAGGAGTATGGTTTAGGCATTTGAATTAATAGGCTTTTCCGTCTGCAGATGGATACAGAAATCGAACTCAAACTACTGGTCTTTGGTGACGTCAAAACGCTGCTGGAACAGTCCTATTTTCCATCCACTGAAACCCGACATCATTCTCGGCAGATGCATTTGTTTAATCAGTATTTTGATTCTGCTGATAAACAACTCAGTAAAAATGGCATTGGGTTTCGGATCAGAAGTCACGACGGTGAACTTGAACAGACGATCAAAACCTCCGGTTCATCTATCGGTGGCTTGCATAAACGTCCCGAATACAATATCCCATTGGAGACTAACCAGCCGGATTTGTCCTTATTTAACAAGGAAATCTGGCCAGACGATCTGAATATTAATCAGCTCCAGGAAGAACTTGAATCTGTGTTTTCAACCGACTTTGTCAGGCAACAATATTTGTTGGAATGCGAAGATGATTCACTGGTAGAACTGGTTATTGATAGCGGATATATCAAAGCGGGCACACAAAAGCAGCCGATCAATGAAATTGAGCTGGAGCTCAAGCAAGGTGAGCCGGTCAGGTTGTTCGATGTTGCAGAGCAGCTAGCGGAACTCATGCCAATGCAGATTGGGATACTGAGTAAAGCAGCACGTGGTTTCATGTTGGCTGAAGATCGATATCTGAAACCACGCAAACTGGACCGATTTTTATCGGTGAACGAAAAGGATACCTGCGAAACAGGATTTATCAAAGCTGTAGAAACGGCCCTTGAGTTTTGGCAGCACCACGAAAACAGTTACCTGCAGAATGGAAAAATCAATACTCTCAAAGGCATGTTGCAGGGCATGCAATTGTTATTGCAAGCGCTCACCGTTTACCTTCCACAACTCCAATGTGAATCATTATTAAGGTTGCATAAACAATTATTGTTGCACATCAATCAATGGTTTTGGTTAGAGCATTCTTTCAGCCTCAAGGATCTGCGCTCCAGCAAAGGGCCCTATCGAAAAAGGTTGGCGAAAAATGATGAGCTGCTGAGCTTTTTACGTGGTCTGAGTGAAGGATTGCTGACGCATTATAAACCGGCGGACATTATCAGAAGTCAGGATAACTGCAAAATTCAGCTCGCGTTTTCCAGGCTTTTGATTGAAAAACCCTGGCGAAAAGAATCAAATGGCAGCCAATCGAAACTAACCGAACATGCAAAGGCATGGTTGTCTCAGGGATGGATGAGTGTCATGCAGGGAATGCCGGAAAATCGAAAGATATCCACACAGGACTACTTGTTTCAGCAATCCATTTTGCGTCAGACATTGTTTAACGGTTTTCTCTTTGGCAAGTTGTTTTCCGATCAACGGGATAATTTCAGAGCCCCATGGCTGGATTTGCTGGAAGGAATTGCTGATTTAAAAACCCTCGTTTTTCTGAAACAAAAAATGCAAGAATCAGACGTAGAAGCCAGGAATGAGCTGTTGATCTGGGCTGACGAAAAAATTGCCAATTTGCAGGCCGTCATGGAAAGAAGTCGCAAAGTCGCATTTCGCAACGAACCCTATTGGTAATGAAATGTTAGATGCCCTCAATCCTTATCAGTTTATGCTCTTCTCGCTGGCCATGGCCGGTATGGTGTTGCTGGTGGGGATCTGGGTACGATATGACAGGTTACCCCACGGAAAATACCTGCTAATTGGGATCATGTTGTGGCCAACGTTATTGCTCGATGAATTTTTACGTGGCTTCGGTTGGTGGCAAAATGCTATTTTTCTTGCCGGACTTTTCCAGTTTGTCCCCAGCTTACTAGCAGGAATGCTGCTTATCGTGGTGCATAAGCTTCTAGTGTTAAAACCGCTTCAAGGAGCATTCAAGTATTACATCCCTGCTTTGGTGATGCTTGCCGGGCAAGTGCCGTTTCTGATATTACCAACTGAATTGAAACAACAGTATTTGTTGACTCCTCCCACCGGCAATATTGCCCAGAACTGGCCGTATCTTGCCCCACATCTTTTGTCTGGTTTTGTGCTGTTAATCTGTTCCACAAAAGTGGTCGAATTATTCAGTCACTATCACCAACATTTGTCAGATCAGGTGGTGGATGTGCAGTTCTATCAGTTTAATAGGCTCAACCTGGCCTTCAGCGGTCTGATTGCAGTGTCTTTCATCGATATTCTTCTTGCTACCCTGGCAACATTTGATCTGATGGCGCTGGCCTTTTGGCAAACCATAGTCAATCTGCTGAGCGCCTGTATATTCTGGACTATCTTGCTTTTACTTCTGGAACTCCGGCGATTCGCGCCATCGCCAATCGATCCGGACAAATTGGAAGACCATAGATTCAGTGAGGAATTTCTGCGCTTTACGCTGAAAAAGGCAGAAGAGGCGATCATCAAACATAAAGCTTACAAAAAAATAGGTCTGCATATCAGCCAACTGGCTGAAGCTGCTAAAGTGGAACCCCAGGCACTGGCTGTGGCTACACGTGTCATTCTGAAACGCAATTTTCGTGCGTTTATTTACCACTATCGACTTGAGTACGCGAAAAAGATCCTTATGCGCACAGATGCAAAAGTATCAACAGTTGCTAAACGACTGGGATTCAACTCTGAGAAATTCCTCAGCGGCGTGTTTATCAAATATATTCAGATGATGGGAAAAGAGCCAGAAGCCCTGTCTGAAGAAGAAGAGAAATTGTTTTAGTACTGGCTTATCCACAAGCTGATCCTTGAGAAGGATAGAGCGTATTATTACTATTTGGTATAACACCCTATTAAAATTGAAATTTGCGGATGTTAAATAGTCCCTTTATCCCGCACGTGACTAAAGCTGCTGGGCACCAATGCAGATAAGATTGCAGACTTTTCAGCGCGTTCCATATTTTCCTGTGAAGTAACGATAACTATTTTATCAGAGCTAAAATGCGCCTCTGGCATACAGATAAGGTATCACCTGCTAGACTCGAGAAAGCATATTTGCTGGAACTACTGACTCTCTGGTTGAAACTGGGAAGTTCATAATCAAATTTAATGGAGAGTCACTGGTGAGATATATTACTATTTTTGCAGTCTTTAGCCTTGTCACTTCATTAGCCGCTATGGCGACTAATGTTGTCGATCCTGATGTTTTTAAAGCTCGAAGACATGCATTGATGGAAAAATTGGATGGAAGGGTTACCGTTCTATATGGCGCCGACCGCCATAGCAGTGGGGTTGTTGAAGAGCTTTTCATTCAGGAATCCAATTTCTACTATCTCACAGGAGTATCAGAACCTGGTGCAGCCCTGATACTTGCCCCAGAGGAAAACCAATTCAAAGAAATACTCTATCTTCAACCACGAAACCCGGATGTAGAAAACTGGGATGGCAGACGTGCCCCTCTCGGTGAAGCTTTGGAAGCGGCGACAGGATTTCCGGTAGTTCGTCGAATCGGTAGACTGGGATCGGATCTGACCGACATTTTGCAACGAAGTAAAAAGGCGGCATTTTTAGGGCCGATCGTCAGCGCTAATTCTCCAATGCCACAGGCGCTTGTGCTTTTACAGAATGGTCAATCGCGCGTCCCTGGAACCAGCCTTGAAAACCTCGCGGATTTAATTCCTGAAATGCGCCGTGTAAAAAATGGTTATGAAATTGAGCGAATACAAAAAGCTATCGATATAACGGGCAAAGGTCTAGTAGCAGCTATGCAAGCCGTTCGACCTGGTATGAAGGAATTTCAGTTACAGTCGATAGTCGATCACACTTATGTGATGGAGGGAGCGCAATTTTTAGGTTTCTCCACGATTCTTGCCTGGGGGCCCAACACAACAGTTTTGCATTATACGAAGAACGATCAGGTTATAGAGGATTCTGGTCTTGTTTTAATTGATACTGGTGCAGCTTGGGAGCATTACAGTGCCGACGTGACCCGGACAATGCCTGTCACGGGTAGATTTTCCGATCGGGAAAAAGAGCTTTATGAAATTGTGCTAAAAGCCGCCGATGCTGCGATCCAAAAGGTTCAAATTGGGTCATACAATTATAATGACGTGCATAAGACGGCGAAAAAAGTCCTCGATGATGCAGGATATGGAAAGTATTTTATTCACGGGACAGGCCACTTTGTTGGGTTGGATGTTCATGATGCAGGAAACTACGATTTACCACTGAAAGCTGGTGTTGTTGTGACGGTAGAGCCTGGGATTTACATCCCCGAAGAGGGTATCGGTATACGCATTGAAGACGTCGTTTTGGTAACCAATGATGGACCCGTTGTTTTATCTAAACACATACCTCGCACAATCTCTGAGATTGAAAAAGTAATGAGTCAATAATCTAATTTAGCCTAATAGCACTAAGTAAATATTTTGACCGGTTATTAAAAAATAAACGTTGTGGCTGTCCATGAAATGTCTTCAATTGCTCGAGAGCGACTGCTCTCGCCCCAACCACTCTAAATTCACAAGGTTTATTATTTACCTAAAACTAGTGAACCTGGGCGGAATACAACTTCTCGAATTTTACCATTAGTTGTTCTTCTGATTCTGGGCGAGCAGGGTCTTTTTCAATGCAGTCGATGGGACAAACACTGATACAGGTTGGCTTGTCGTAATGCCCGACACATTCGGTGCAACGTTCGGGATCGATTTGATACACTTCTTTACCCATAAATATCGCTTCGTTTGGGCATTCCGGCTCACACAAATCACAATTGATGCAATCTGGATCAATAAGCAAAGCCATACAGATTCTCCTGATTAACTAACTTGTCTTAAGTTTACGTCTAGCAACTGTACCCCTCAATGCCAAAACAGGGCCTGCTTGATCTGAATCAATTGAATGTTCCGCTCCCTTGCCAATCTCGCATAAGTTATAGCAATTTCAGATTAAGTTAATCGGTTTTTTACGGTTTAACTGATTGAAATTTCAGGCATGATTGCCATGTCTGTACTATAACTTGTGAACGCAGAAAAAGTTGAGCAACCCGCTCAGTTTAACCAGATGGGGAAGTCATGAAATCATCGGATCTTTTTGTAAAAGCCCTGGAAGCAGAGGGCGTTGAATATGTCTTTGGTATTCCGGGTGAAGAAAACCTGGACTTGTTAGAATCACTTCGACATTCCTCAATAAAATTAATATTGACCCGCCATGAGCAAGGTGCGGGATTTATGGCGGCCACATATGGGCGTCTGACTGGGAAAGTAGGCGTGTGTCTGTCAACTTTGGGACCTGGCGCGACAAATTTGGTTACGCCTGCAGCATACGCCCAGCTGGGGGCGATGCCGATGTTGATGATAACTGGTCAAAAACCTATTAAAACCAGTAAGCAGGGCCGTTTTCAGGTCATTGATGTGGTTGATATGATGCGACCTATCACCAAATATACCACCCAGGTGGTGAGCGGCGATCGCATACCTTCTGTGGTCAGGGAAGCATTCCGCTTAGCCCATGAAGAGCGTCCTGGCGCTGTGCATATAGAATTGCCCGAAGATATTGCGGATGAGCCCACTAACACTGCGTTGGTTCAGGCCAGCGTTGTAAGGCGTCCGATAGCTGAGTACAAAGCAATAAACAAAGCGGTTGAAATGATTCAGTCAGCGAAATCGCCATTGCTAATGATCAGCGCCGGAGCAAACCGTAAGTTAACCAGCAAAATGTTGTCTGAGTTTATTGAAAAAACCGGCGTTCCTTTTGTGACCACGCAAATGGGTAAAGGTGTGGTGGATGAGACCCATGAGTTGTTTATGGGTAACACAGCCTTGTCAGATAATGACTTCGTGCACAGGGTAATCAATAGTGCTGATTTGATTATCAATGTTGGTCATGATGTCGTAGAAAAACCTCCGTTTTTCATGCAGGCGGGTGATGGCAAACAAGTCATACATGTGAATTTTGAAACCGCGTCAGTTGATCCGGTGTACTTCCCGCAGCTGGAAGTGGTAGGTGATATCGCCAACAGTATCTGGCAAATCAAAGAAGCCATTACTAAGCAGAGTCATTGGCAATTCGACTACTTCCACAAAGTGCATGATGCTTGTCTGGCACATAAGGCTGAAAGTGAAGATGACGATCGTTTCCCCATATTGCCGGAGCGATTTGTACGGGACGTGCGCAAAGCCATGCCAAAAGATGGCATCGTGACTCTGGACAATGGTGTTTATAAAATCTGGTTCGCCCGCAACTATCATGCCGCGGGACCAAACACTCTGTTGCTGGATAATGCATTGGCTACTATGGGAGCCGGACTGCCTTCCGCGATGGCAGCCAAGATGGTACACCCAGACAAACCCGTCATTACCGTTTGTGGAGACGGCGGCTTTATGATGAACAGTCAGGAGCTGGAAACTGCCGTTCGACTGAACTTACACATAGTGGTACTGATCCTCAGAGATGATGCTTACGGCATGATCAAATGGAAACAGGCCAATATGGAGTTTGAAAATTACGGGCTGGACTATGGCAATCCGGATTTTGTTAAGTATGTGGAGAGTTACGGTGGTAAAGGTTGGCGTATTGAGTCTGCCGATGAGTTACTGCCGCGTCTGGAGTCATGTCTGAAGGAGCCGGCTGTGCATCTTATCGATGTACCTGTTGATTACAGCCTGAATGACGAGACACTGAACAATACTATTCGCGAACTCAGCCGTAAGTTATAAGGAACCATCATGCTAGCAAAACAATATCCTTACTATCTGGCAAACAAAGCAGTGTTTGCCAACGAAGATTTGGTGGTGACTAACAAATACACCGGTGAACCGGCCACCACAGTGGCGATGGCTGGCGCCGATGTAATTGATCAAGCGATTGCCGCTGCCGAAAAAAGCCAGGAAGCCTTGACCAGAATGCCCGCATATGAGCGGCAAAATATTCTCAATCATTGTGTTAAACGCTTTCAGGAACGCTTTGACGAGCTTGCCTATGCCTTGTGCATTGAAGCTGGTAAACCCATCAAAGATGCCCGTGGCGAAGTCACACGTTTAATTGATACATTCCGTATCGCCGCCGAAGAAGCGGTGCGCATTAAAGGTGAAGTGATGAACCTGGAAGTGACGCCGCGAGCCAAAGGTTATCAGGGAATGTACAAGCGTGTACCAATTGGTCCATGTTCGTTTATTTCGCCCTTCAACTTCCCGCTTAATCTGGCGGCTCACAAAGTAGCCCCTGCTTTAGCAGTAGGCTGCGCCTTTGTGCTTAAACCTGCCAGTCGAACACCGATCGGTGCTTTGATAATCGGAGAAATTCTGGCTGAAACGGATTTACCAGAAGGTGCATTTTCGATTCTGCCATGTAGTCGCGACGGTGCAAATTTGTTTACCACAGATGATCGTTTCAAGTTACTCAGTTTCACCGGTTCGCCAGGAGTGGGTTGGGAGCTGAAAGCGAAAGCCGGTAAAAAACCGGTAATTCTTGAATTGGGTGGCAATGCGGCTTGCGTAGTTGACCACGATACTGACCTTGATGATGCCTTGGAACGCATTATATTCGGCGCCTACTACCAGTCTGGCCAGAGTTGTATCGGGGTTCAGCGGGTTATCGTACATGACAGCATTTATGCAGAGTTTAAACAGCGTTACACAGAAAAAGTAGCAGCGCTGGTGCATGGTGATCCCTTGAATGAAGATACTTTTGTTGGCCCGATGATTTCGGAATCTGAGGCTAAACGTCTGGATGATTGGATCCAGGAAGCAGTGGAGCTTGGTGCAACAGTGTTGTGCGGTGGTAAGCGGGATGGCGCAATGCTGGAAGCTACCATTTTGGAAAACGTACCGCGAGATGCCAACGTAAATGCCGAAGAAGCTTTTGGTCCTGTATCCATATTAAGTTCGTTCAGCGATTTTGATGAAGCACTGGAAAGCGTTAACGACAGTCAGTTTGGGCTGCAGGCGGGTATCTTTACCCGCGATTTGTACAAGGCACATAAAGCATGGGATGTGCTGGATGTCGGTGGCGTGGTTATTGGAGATGTGCCAAGTTGGCGTGTCGACAATATGCCCTATGGCGGAGTCAAGGAGTCAGGCCTTGGAAGGGAAGGCATTCGCTTTGCTATCGAAGATATGACGGAGCTTCGCCTGATGGTGATCCGTACACCTCAGTAATTTTACCTGGCGTTGCTCGTTCTGGGCAGCGCCAACTATCACTTCATCGATTGAATAACCATAAGTTTTAGTCATTCTGACCAGCAGTAATGCTGTGCTAACATTCCGAAAATTACAATAAAAAGAGAGTGACACATGCCTGAAATATCTTTATTCGGATGGTTCCATACAATTATGGGTATCATCGCCATTCTGAGCGTTATTTATACTATTGCCAAATACAAGGTGATCCGCTCAAGTAACCTGTCAGGAAAGATTTACCTTGTTTGTACTTTCATTGCTGCAGCATCTGCTCTAGGGATATTCCGGCATGGTTTTTTTGGCCCGGCGCATGTGTTGGCCATACTGACATTGCTTGCCTTTGGTGCAGGACTTATAGCGGAAAAGACCAATATTCTGGGTGGGTTTGGCAAATATTTTCAGGCCATCAGTTATTCAGCTACTTTCCTGTTTCACATGATCCCTGCCATTACCGATGGACTTATGCGATTGCCTGTTGATGCACCTATAGTGACAGATTTTGAAGACCCGATGCTCAGAGGCTTTTACCTGGCCTTCCTGGTGACCTACCTGATTGGTGTGACCTTGCAGTGTCTCTGGTTGAAAAAGCAGCCATAAAGCAGTTCAGTTCCGGGGAGCATCCTCCGGCGCTGCATTGAGTTCGGCCTGGCGCATGGGCATCAGGTCGATATGTCCGAACACCATTTCTAGGTCGAATGAATCTGGCATATATCGATGTTTTGTAGCGCCATCCAAACCGATGAGCAAATAGTTACCCTGTTGTTCTGCAAGTAGCCGGATAACCTCGCTATGGCTGACTTTGACCTTTGATTCGGGAATGTAACGCAGGCGATTTCGCCAATTCAGAATCACTTGAATTCTGCGCTCAGACAATTCCTCTGAGCGCTCAGCAAGTTGTGCACTGAGCATATTCAGTTCATCAATGGTTTTCGGATGGCCCAGCAGCACACGATTTTTCCAGGCGAATTCTGACAAATCTCTTTGTTGCCCATACCCAGGGTTCGCGACTGTAAAGCAGAAAATGGTGAAAAGCAGTAAGCGTGACGGTCTCTTCATATCAGGAAAAATACTCCTCTAAAATTCGGCCGGTAAATTGTTTACGCAAATAAAAGCCCCTGGGCCGTGTTTGGATCCGTTGACCATTTGCACCAATAGCATCGGTCAGGGCCGACCCATCTGCAGCCTTGGGTCGTATTTGCAGCACAGCGCCCGTTCGCGCAGTAATATTTTCCACCTGCCCCAGTGCAATCATATCCATCAATTCTTCCCAGTCTTGCTGCAACTCAGCCAACTCTTGGTCTGAGGGGTACCACAAAACAGGATTTGCAATCCTTCTGTCAGCAGGCGGGATTTGCCGGTTCCCTTCAATAGGGATCCAAAGTACACAGTTTAGTTTATTTCTGACACTGCTTTGTTGCCAGTTAATACCTGCAATATTGGTCAAGGGAGCATAACAGACATAGGTTGTTTCCAACGGTTTACCCATTTGATCAATGGGGATTGTTTTGAGTTCCACTCCTAATGTTGGAAAATCTTGTTGAGGCGTAGACCCTGCATCCGCACCGAGAAATAATTCCAGCAATTGTCCCGACCAGCCTTTTTCCTTTTTAAAGTTTTGTGGAACCCGGATGTTTGCAACCTCAGCAAGCTCTCCAAGGGTAAATCCTGCGATGCTCTCCGCCCGTTCAAAAAGCGCCTGAATTGTAGCTGGTGGCTTCGAAGCGGGTTTAATCAAGTTGCGTTCTCTTAATGATGCCGAGGCTCAATAAAAACAATGCTAAGTAGTAACTAAACATGATAGCGAGGTGTTCCATTGGAATTGGTGTGAAGAATTTGTTTACACCTATCAAGGTGTCAGAGAGCATAAAAACGACTGCCCCCAAAATCAGTAATATTCCTTTTTTTGCAGCTAATACTGCGCACATTGCCATACCCGTGATGACCAGCATATAAAGGCTAACAGGAACCAACATAGGTCCGGTCGCAGGCAGTAACAACGCGGCAACACAAATCATGGTAAACATCATTAGCAGTAATACGACTATTTTCCGGCCCTGCCAATCACGCCAGTTCCAGAAAAATATTCCGAACAGCACATGGCCAACCAGGAAGGCAGAAAGACCAGCAATGAATTGGTGTTCGAACGTCAGCGCCAGAAATACATCGCCTAGTGCGCAGAACAGCAATGCCGCAATAGCTATGGGTTTATTTCTGAAATTATGCTGTGCTAACCAGCCAGCCAATAGTAAAGCCGGCAGTGCCTTGTGAACGAACTCAAAAGGGTATGTTGATAAACTGCCAGCCAAAATATAACTAAGCGCAACAATCCAGAATATTGCTGGAAATACCATCAGGCAAGACCTCCTTTTCAATCTCAGCCTTATGAGAAAAATTTTATTGCTTTGAATGCGCTGTAGTTTATGGAAGAATGAACGATTATAAAAGTATTAGATGCCCGGGAGTCTAAGTGATTGATGCCGAAGGATTCCGCGCGAATGTCGGCATAGTGATTTGCAACAGGATGGGGCAAGTATTATGGGCAAAACGCTATGGTCAACATTCATGGCAGTTTCCACAAGGCGGAATTGATCAAGGGGAAACTGCAGAACAGGCAATGTATCGCGAATTACACGAGGAAGTAGGACTTAAACCTGAACACGTAGAAATTCTTTCTGTCACTAAAAATTGGGTCAGATATAAATTGCCGAAAAGGCTGATCAGACAGGGGAGTAATCCTGTTTGCATCGGACAAAAGCAGAAGTGGTTCTTGCTGCAATTAAATTGCAAAGAACAAGATGTAAATTTGTTGCATTCTGGTCATCCGGAATTCGATGATTGGCGTTGGGTGAGTTATTGGTACCCGGTGCGCAATGTTGTGTCTTTTAAGCGCGATGTATATCGTCGTGTCATGAAGGAATTTGTGGGGATTGTTATGCCCGTCCATCAAAAGCAACATAACCCACATCACCACAAACAAAGGCGACGCCGGAAGGGCTGACCTATTAATAAATTATGTTAACTACTCTTAAACGTATCGTTCAGGAAGTCAATCAGATACCCGATCTGGACGATGCGCTTAGGTGCCTTGCTGACCGTCTCAAAGAAGCCATGAAAGTGGATTCATGCAGTATCTATCTGGCGGATTACGACAATCAAAACTTTGTTCTGATGGCCACAGAAGGATTGGCTAAAGACGCCATTGGCAAGGTCAATATCGGTTTTTCTGAAGGGTTAATAGGTCTTATTGGCCAGCGGGAAGAGCCGTTAAATATCAGTGATGCCCGTTCACACCCTCGTTTTAAGCATTACCCTGAAGTAAAAGAGGAAAAGTACCATGCCTTCCTTGGCGCGCCTCTGATCCATCAGCGTAAAGTACTAGGTGTATTAACACTTCAGCAGAAGGGAAAAAGGCGCTTCAGTGAAGACGAAGAAGCATTTTTGGTAACTTTGTGTGCTCAACTGGCGCTCGAAATTGTGCACGCCGAAGCCCGTGGCCTGTTATCTCTCAGCGAAGACAATCAAGCCCCTAAATGGCAAAAAACGCTCCGCGGTATTCCTGGCTCGCCGGGTCTATCCATGGGCGCAGGGTTTGTGCCGGATTATAAGATTAGCTTGCGTTCTCAGGTAGCAAAACGCAGTGACAAGGCAGATCAGGAAATTGCTCTTTATCGACAAGCTGTTTTTTCCACACGTACTCAGGTGGATCAATTGTCAGATCGGATCGGTGATGAAGTACCTGAAGATGTCAAAGCGATTTTTCAGATCTATCATCATCTGCTCGATGCCAATAGTCTGGGGCATGAAGTCGAGGCGCGGATCAAAGAAGGATGGGATGCCGCCAGTAGTTTGAAATATGTGGTCGAGCAGTACATTCAACAGTTTAGAAATATGTCTGATCCCTACATGCAGGAAAGGGCGGTAGACATAGAAGATTTATCGAATCGGATCCTCGCCAATATCATTGGCAGTAGCCCTGATTCCCGGGCTCTGGAACCAGAACAGTCCGCCATCCTGGTTGCTGAAGAAGTCAGCGCTCCGATGCTTGCGGAGTTCCCCAGAGAAAAATTGACCGGTATTATATCTATGCGCGGCTCAAACAACTCTCATGCTGCCATATTAGCCAGAGCAATGGGTGTGCCTGCTGTGATGGGCCTGACAGATATTCCCATGTCGCTACTAGACGGCAAGTTTATTCTTTTGGATGGATATTCTGGCGAAGTCATCGTATCACCGTCGAGTAGTATCAAACGCGAATTCAGCGCCTTGGTCAGCGAAGAAAAACAACTATCTGAAAAAATAGAGCTACAGGCTGCTTTACCCACTGTGACACAGGATAGCTGTGCGATGTCCTTGTTCATTAACGCTGGGTTATCCGCTGAACTGGAAAGCAGTCATTTTAAACAAGGCGAGGGAGTTGGTCTGTACCGGACTGAAATTCCTTTTATGCTGCGAGAGCGTTTTCCCTCAGAGCAAGAACAATACGTATTGTATAAAAATATGTTGGAAGCCAATCCAACCAAACAAATCACCATGCGTACCCTGGATGTTGGTGGTGACAAACCTCTGCCTTATTTCCCCATAAATGAGGAAAACCCATTTTTAGGCTGGCGAGGTATCCGCATTGCGTTGGATCACCCAGAGATATTCCTGGTGCAAATTCGCGCTATGCTACGGGCCAGTATAGGCCTTGAAAACCTGCAAATTATGTTACCAATGATCAGTTCGGTATCGGAGGCTAAAGAAGCAGGCAGGCTCATTCGTCAGGCCTTTCATGAAGTGTCTGAAGAAGCCCGGGAAAGCAACCAGTTGCTGGTGATGCCAAAAGTGGGAGTAATGTTGGAAGTACCAGCTGTTATCTACCAACTGCCACAATTGGCAAAATGTGTCGATTTCTTTTCTGTGGGCAGCAATGATTTAACTCAGTATCTGCTTGCAGTTGACAGGAACAATTCACGGGTTGCAGAGCTGTATGACAGCTATCACCCTGCAGTCCTGGCAGCGCTGAAACAAATTGTCGAACAATCCGATCAACTCAATATCCCGGTTACTGTATGTGGTGAGTTAGCCGGTGAACCTGGCGGTGCAATATTATTGATGGCAATGGGTTATCGGAAACTGAGTATGAATAGCCACAATCTGCTCAAAGTGAAGTGGGTTGTTCGGAGTGTCAGTCTGTCAGACGCACATCAGTTACTTGATACCATACTAGGGCTGGAACACCCTCAGGATGTAAAAGATCAGGTTAATCTCTACCTTGAGTCAATAGGCTTGGGCGGTTTAGTGAGAGCAGGTATTTGAGTACAATCTTAATTCTATTCCTGTTATGCATGGTCATTGGTTCTGTCGTTGGTATCCTGGCTGGTATGCTAGGTATAGGCGGAGGCTTGGTTATCGTCCCTGCTTTACTGATTTTACTGACTGAATTCCAGGGCGTAGCGCTGTCCGAAAGCATGCCGCTGGCCATCGGAACCTCTCTTTGCACCATTATTCTGACTGGAATGTCTTCTGCCAGGGCACACTTTAAGCTGGGTAATCTGAATCTTGATATCGTTAAATGGTGTGCGGTAGGTATCGCTTTTGGCGCCATTATAGGCGCGCAAGTCGCAGCAAACTTACCTGCACAGCAGGTTAAGTCGATATTTTCGGTGCTTGTCATGCTAATAGCCGCTCAGATGATCTTTGGTGGTCAGCGTAAATCGGAGCAACGTATATCGCCTGTTTTATTGGTGATTATCGGATTAGTAACAGGGCTGGTGTCTGCATTTATGGGCATAGGTGGCGGCGCGCTAATGGTGCCCGCACTGATCTGGTTCAGAGTTGATATTAAACAGGCAATAGGTTGCGCGGCTTTTTGCGGAATTGTTATCGCTTTGTTCGGTTCAGCCAGTTTTATTCAGGCAGGTTGGGACAATCCCAACTTGCCTGATTGGTCTTTCGGTTACATTTATTTACCCGCGGCAGCAGGAATTGTGATTACTTCTGTATTTACCGCCAAGCTAGGGGCTAAAATAAGCCATCGATTAAACACAGTCGTTTTAAAACGCGTTTTTGCAGGCTTTCTGGTCATAGTTAGCTTACGTATGTTACTAGGATAAAAAATCTATCATGTCGGATACACATTACACTCTCCCTGTCATCAATCCTTCTATCGTTGAATGGGGATTTTTTAGTCCTAAATGGTACGGGATGATGTACCTGATCGGCTTCGTCGCTGCCTGGTTTTTAGCCAATAGAAGATTGGCCAGGACGAATTGGAGCAAAGAGCAGCTTAGCGACATGCTTTTCTGGGGGTTTCTTGGGGTCATAATCGGTGGTCGGGTTGGCTATGTGTTCTTTTATCAATTTGGAATGTTTCTGGAAGATCCCTTGTATCTATTCAAAATCTGGACAGGCGGAATGTCCTTCCATGGTGGATTGCTGGGCGTACTAACTGCGCTATGGTTGAGTGCAAGAAAAACCAATAGCCATTTTCTGCAGGTGGGAGACTTTATAGCGCCACTTGTTCCAATTGGTTTGGGAGCTGGCAGGATCGGAAACTTTATAAATGCAGAGCTGTGGGGCAGGACAAGTGACGTACCTTGGGCGATAATCTTCCCTGGGGCCGGGCCGGAACCAAGGCACCCCTCGCAACTTTACGAATTTGCACTGGAAGGTGTTGTGCTCTTTGCAATGCTCTGGTGGTTCACCAGTAAATCGCGGCCAATGGGCGCTGCCAGTGGTATTTTCCTGGCTGGTTATGGAAGCTTCCGTTTCATTGTTGAATATTACCGCCAGTGGGATTCACACCTGGAGTTGTACCTGGGCATATTAAGTCGCGGGCAATTACTGTCTATACCGATGATAATTGTAGGTATTGGGCTGATTGCATGGGCATATAGTCGTAAACCCGCACAGGCTTGATAGCACTAAGTAGAATAAACAGTAGAGAGAAAGATGCAGCAATATTTGCAACTATGCCAGCGCCTTGTTGACGAAGGCGTATGGATTGAAAACGAACGTACTGGTAAAAAATGTCTCACGGTCATCAATGTTGACCTTGAATATGACGTTGCCAATAACAAATTTCCATTAATCACCACACGCAAAAGTTTCTGGAAGGCGGCTATTGCAGAGATTATCGGATACTTGCGTGGTTATGATAACGCTGCTGATTTCCGCGCCTTGGGTACCAAGACCTGGGACGCCAATGCAAACCTGAATCAAGCCTGGTTGAACAATCCCCATCGCAAAGGCGAAGATGACATGGGACGCGTTTATGGTGTTCAGGGTAGAGCCTGGGCAAAACCAAACGGAGAGACGCTGGATCAGCTTAAAAAGATAGTAGATAACCTCAGCCAGGGTATTGATGACAGAGGTGAAATTCTGACTTTTTACAATCCTGGAGAATTTGATTTGGGCTGCCTACGCCCTTGTATGCATACACATCATTTTTCTCTGCTGGGTGACACCCTTTATCTGAATAGCTTCCAGCGAAGTTGTGATGTGCCACTGGGATTAAACTTCAACCAATTACAATGTTTTTTCCTTTTGGCGATTGTTGCTCAGATTACCGGGCACAAGCCGGGTAAGGTGTATCACAAAATCGTAAACGCCCACATCTATGAAGATCAATATGACTTAATGCGGGATGTGCAACTCAAGCGTGAGCCTTTCCCATCACCGAGCTTTGCTATTAATCCAGATATTAAATCACTCGAAGATATTGAATCCTGGGTGACAATGGATGATTTCAGCGTAAGTGGATATCAGCATCATGAACCGATTCAATACCCTTTTGCAGTATAGCCAGGAGGAGAGGTTTATTTCCCTGGACGTTTTTTTGAGGTAAACGTAGCATTTGGCAATTGTAAAAATCTCGGTATAGTGGGAAAAAACAGCAATTCAGTAAGACTATAGAGCCTGTATGACTACACCTGTTTTAATTTGCGATGATTCTGGATTTGCCAGGCGTCAGATGGCGCGATCTGTGCCAGATGCATGGGACGTGGAAATCAGCTTCGCTGAGAACGGACAAGAAGCGATTGATTTAATCCGTCAGGGTAAAGCGGACGTCATGTTTCTTGATTTGAATATGCCGGTCATGGACGGCTACCAAACCATGCAGGTGATCAAGGAAGAAGATTTACCCACTATGGTGATAGTGGTGTCTGGCGACGTGCAACCAGCAGCCAGAGAACGCATGATAGGTATGGGTGCATTGGACTTTATCCGCAAGCCCATCGATAACGAAAAGCTCTCTGCGATCCTCAGCCAATATGGTCTTTTTACAGGCGACACCAGTGCCGAGCAACGGAGTGCTAAGCAGGCCGATGCAGGTGAAGCGCCGGCTCAGGTAGACAAACTCGATGCCTACCGGGAAATGGCAAATGTCGCTATGGGACAAGCCGGTGAGAAACTGGCCAAATTACTCAATGAATTTATCGATCTGCCTATCCCCAATGTTAACCTTATCGAAACCACAGAATTGCACATGGCGATTGAGGCTGTGCAGCGTAGTGACAGCGTTTCAGCGATATCGCAGGGTTTTATCAGTGCGGGTATAAACGGCGAAGCATTGCTCATATTCAATGATTCAAATTTCACCAACATGGTGAAATTGCTGAAGTATAAAAAAGCCAAACTCAGTGAAGAAATGGAACTGGAAGCCTTATTGGATGTATCCAATATATTGGTGGGCGCTTGTCTGCAAGCGTTATCAAGCCAGTTGCACGTTAAGTTCACGCACAATCACCCTATTATCCTTGGGCGCCACTGTGAGTTGGATGAATTATTGACGAGTAACGTTTCACGCTGGAATAAGATCCTTGCAATCGAAATAGGTTACTCCATAAAAATGCATAATATCAGCTTCGATTTGCTACTTCTTTTCCCCGATCATTCTATCGAGCTGATGTTTGACAAACTTGTCCAGGTGGGAGGCTAAAGGTGAGTAATTTAACCTCTGATATTGCGGAAATGCATTGGCAACATGATTTATTGGGTTCAATTGAAGTGGGCCTGGCGGTTTTGGATCGAGACTACAATGTGTTGGTCTGGAATCAGTTTATGGAGAACCATAGTGGTATTCTGCCTAATACGATCCGCGATAAATGCTTGTTCAGCTATTTTCCGGAAATAGACAGAGACTGGTTCAAACAAAAGTCCGATCCGGTTTTCGATTTACAGAGTCCCGCTTTTATCATTTGGGAGCAACGGCCATTTTTATTTAAGTTTGAATCTAGTCGCCCAATTACCTCAGCATCCGATTTTATGTATCAGAACATCACTTTGTTTCCGCTGGCGTCCTTATCTGAAAATGTCGAACAAATATGTATTGTTGTTTATGACGTTACGGACGAAGCCTTGAACAAAAGAGGCATGCAGGCACTGAACAAGCAGTTGCAACAAATGAGCCGGGTAGATGGATTGACAGGTTTGTTCAACAGACGGTATTGGGAGGAAAGGTTCAGCGAAGAGCATAAGCGCATAATCCGCAGTAATACACCTGCCTCTGCCATAATGCTGGATATCGACCATTTCAAAGCCGTCAATGACAACTATGGTCATCCAGCCGGTGACCACGTAATTAAAATGCTGGCCAAAATTATCAAAAAATCTGTGCGTGAGACGGATGTTTGTGGGCGATATGGTGGTGAAGAGTTTGCTATTTTACTGCCTGAAACCGATGCCAAGAATGCCAGGTTGGTGGCAGAAAGGATACGGGGAGTTACTGAGAAGTACACCTGTATTCACGAAGGAATAGAAATCAAATTCACCGTGAGTTTGGGTATCGCCCAATTTCATAGTACTTATACCACCCACATGATGTGGTTGGAGCAGGCAGACCAGGCGTTATATATGTCTAAAGAAGGTGGTCGGAATATGGTCAGCGTTAAGTAGCAGAAGCAACACGAAGTGACACAATTACCCTGAACTCTCGCTGTGACGCGATTCCATACGATGAATATGATGCCGAATTGTCCAAAGGAAAAGTAAGCTCGGTATGACCATAATTGCGGTCAGAATAAAAAACAAAGACCAGTTTCCATCAAGCCAATCTACCAGATATCCACTGCTGGATGACAACAGTACTTTGGCCAAATTGCCAAGGGAAGCCATCAATGCGTACTGCGTGGCCGAAAAGGCCTGATTGCAAAGCAACGATATAAAGGCAACCATGGCGACAGTGCTCCAGGCGGCAGTGAAACCATCAACGAAAATAGTGATAGCGAATAGGGCTTTATCCGGCCCCACCTGAGCCATTACAGCAAACATCAGATTGCTTGCGGCCATGGCAATCCCACCAGTCATTAATCCTCTGAATATACCGTAACGGATATTCACCATACCGCCTAATACGGCAAAAATGATCGTTACCCACCAGTTCAGCAGCTTGGATAAACTACCTATGTCTGTATTGGAAAACCCAAGCTCTTTGTAGAATACAATACTCATGCGCCCTAAAAAGGCTTCGCCAATTTTAAACAAGAAGATGAACAGCAGAATCGACAAAGCTAACTTTACGCCGTTTCGAGTGAAAAACTCACGAAAGGGTTCAACAATGGTCACTGCCAGCCAATTTAGCACTTGACCCGTAAGCGTCGGTTGAATCCCTCTGTCAGCCAATATTCTGGCGTATTCTTTGCTCGCTAGCTTGTGACGTTCCAGGCGATCCGTCACAGGTTCCCGACTGAAGATGACTGTACCCATCAACAGCAACATAATAGCGGCAAGCACATAATAAATTTCCGACCATTGCCAGTTGGGTAAGTCAGCGATAAAAAACGGAATGGCACCCAAGCCACCGTAGCCTGTCCACCATCCAGCCGTAGCCATTGCCGATGCAGCTGCAAGCTTGTCTTTTTCCTCTGGCCGAATAACGTCAATGCGGTAGGCGTCAATCGCGATATCTTGAGTAGCGCCAAAAACCGCAATGAGAAACCCGGCCAAAGCGATGTAATATAAATTTGCCTGTGCGGAGATATTGGCCATGAAAACGCAGGCCAGAACGATCATTATTTGAGTAAATGCAATCCATCCCCGGCGTTGGCCAAGCCAGGGAAGTCGGACTCTGTCAATTATTGGAGACCATAAAAAATTGATCGAAAACGCGAAAAATATTGCACCAAACAAACCGATGGAAGAACGGCTCAGGCCTTCATCTTTCAACCAGGCAGATAACACTGAGCCTATCATGACCCATGGAAATCCACTGGCAATGCCAAAAAGGAAGACTGACAAAAGGCGTCTATCTTTATAACTCAAGAGGGTTTGTTTAAAGGTTGCGTGCAATGGATTATCGGCTGGTAACGGCAAAACCCTATTGGATCATGTCTGCATGAATTGTTCAATGCTTTAATACCCATCCGCATCAATAAGTGCTCTCCCAGAATTGATTGAATTAAACAGGATTGGAACCTGACTTTTTGAGAAATTCACTTTGTGAAAGGGTATTTGGCAGATGTTCAGAGTAACTTAATTTGTTTACTGCTTGTTTTTATTGTTGCTGGTATTAGCTTAAGGGAAAGATAATTTGGTATAGATGACTTAGATTCAGGGCCGAATGCCGATGCAATCAAGTGGATACTGGCCTTCGCCCTCAAGATAATCAAGGCAGGCACTCAATTCGCTAACCAAATAAGGATCCTTGAGTAACTTCTGTTCGGGCCAATAATGCAATTGATGGAGCAGGTGCCAAAATACACGCTCTCGTTGGCTATAAGGTTCCTCGTCCCGGCGCTGTACCTGCGACCATTCTTCCAGGGTATCCCAAAAGTACAGATCTACCTCTGAATAGGGGATCCGGTGCTCCCAGAATCCCCTGACAAAGTAAGGTATCTGTTTGGTTTTACTGTCGATGAAATGTTGTACTTTCACTGCCGCCGTTGATTACACTCTTATTGGCCTTGGTACAATTATAGCTAGGTTTGTAACATTTGAGTGTTATGCAATAGTAACAATTGGTATCCATTTGAATTTGAGAGTAATTAAACTAGGCAACACACCCTGCCGAAAGCTTACCAACCCATTTGAGTTAGCCAGCCATATATCTCTTTGCTCAGCAGTCGATATTGTTCTTTATCTATCATCTGACCAATCAGTTCACGCTGTCGGTAATGCAGTTTGAGATTTTTTTCAGCAGCGACTTTTCTATCAGCCACTGTTCTTTTACCCCATTTATTGTCCCAGCGAGAGAAAACATCCAAGACTGGCATCTGTGTGTTTGCAAGTATTTCAGGTATCTGTTGGTTGTAAGCTCTTTGTGGCCAATAAGGATTGACCACTATCAATGCGTCAGGTAACCCCAGCTTTTGTTCAGAGTAAATTTTACCCAGCCAGGCAGCACTGGTTCCCTGGGCTATTACCAGAAAAAAACCCGGGTACTGCTGCGTTTTTGGCACTATAGCCTGCAGTTGCAGCATTAGCTGCTGCTCCTGTTGATTAAATTCAGCCTCTTCAAGAACAACGGGTCCCTGCCTGGGATGTACGCTTTGTTCAGTGTCTGATGAAGGTTCAGTCTCATTGGAAGCGTTTTGTGCAGCTACTGCAGGTGACGCCTCCAGTGGCGCAAAAAAAGCAGAGGTGGGGGCAGGCATGACCATGCTGACCCAACCATACTGATTCATCATATTCGCAAGTTCGGCGGCACTGTTTTGATTGAAGGGTCCTAGTCCCGATTCACCAATAATGAGGGCAACGCCTTTGGTGAGAGGTGTAGTGGATTCCTGTGTCACCACTACCACTTCCCTTTCTCCCGCTAACAAGGTTTCATAACTGTCAGCGAATTCGCTGCGCTGCACGTCAAGCAGGAGTTGTTGCTCACGATCAGCAACTGCCTGAGCATGCCCCAGTTGATGATTGACTGATAGCAGTATCATCAATCCCAATGTGTTCAGATATTTATGCATATGCAATTTATCGGTCCGTAAAGCAATTTCATTAAGGATCCAGGTTTATTGTCGGCTGATAAAATTGATATCTGACCCTTGGGATCACCAGCCCCTAGTAATAACTTTGATAAATACGTTGGCAATAATTCACCAGATTTTTGTATTCACGTGCCATGGCGGTCAGATCGTTATCCAGGTCCACCAGAATTACTTGAGCTAAAAATGCGTACGCTGAAGCGTCCAATGAGGACATTTTACCCCCGAACATATAGTCTTGATCACCCAGCAACTCTGACAGGCTTGAGAGGCTGTGCCTGGCTATTTGCATGATTTCCTCTTCACTGTGCTTGCCTATGCCATGATGGAGTAAGTTAGTTTTGACACTTTTTCTGGCGATTTTCGGAACAATGTATTTTATTGGGAAAGGCATATTTCCAAAGAAGGCTTCTTTCACTTTTACCCAGGTTTCATCAGGAACCCATCTGGAATAAACAATGCACCAATAAAAATTTTCATCTAGTGATTTTGTCACCAATTGCGCGACTGCCTTTTGCTGATCAGTCAACCAGTTATCCAATGCCAAACCATGGTAACGCTTCAGATGTTCAACAATGAAAAATGAATCCGCAATAATCTGGCCATTGTCTTCTGCATATGGCAATTTTCCTTTTGGGGCGGTGCGGAGGTTATTCACATCAGAAATTGGTTCGAAAGGTATTCCAGCCATTCGTAATATCAGATCAATTTTAAGAGTGAAAGGGCTTGGCTCATGCAGACCAAAGTTTTCACCAAAGCAATAGAGTTTTATCATTTTTCCTGCTTCCCAATAGATTTAAAAGTTATCAATAGACGCGATAGAAAACAGACTAACTGACACCTACTGACAACGTTGTGTCAGTAGGCTTTTTTAACTGGATTTAAAAGGGACTTGGGCTGGAAAAAGTAAGTTTTTCCTGGCTTTTCGGGTGACAGAAGCTAATTTCGCAGGCGTGCAACTGCAACCTTTTAGCCATTGCTAGTGCATCAGCATGGGCATACAACCTGTCCCCTAAGATGGGATGTCCCAGGCTTAGCATATGAACTCTGAGTTGATGAGAGCGACCTGTCACTGGAATAAGTTCAACTTTGGCACACTGTGCTTGTTGCTCTAACGTCTTGTAATAGGTCAGAGCCGGTTTCCCCCGCTCATGGTCAACCATCTGTTTCGGTCGGTTCGGCCAGTCACAGATAAGCGGTAATTCCACAGAGCCCGCTTTATTTTCCAGTGTCCCCCAAACCCATGCCTGATAACGTTTACTTGTCTGCCGTAGTTCAAACTGTCGAGAGAGGTGGCGGTGGCTGTCTTTATTCAGAGCCATTAACATCAGGCCAGAAGTCGCCATATCCAGGCGGTGCACTATGGTTGCGGTGGGAAACACCCGTTGCACTCTCAACTGCAAACTGTCTTTGTGCTCAACTGCCTTGCCGGGGACCGACAGCAGTCCGCTTGGTTTATTCAATACCAGAATATCGTCGTCCTGATGAAGGATTTCGATATAGGGGCTGACAGGAGGAGCGTAATTGAGAATCGCCATCAGTGATTGTTCACTACCAATCTGATTGATTCCAAATGTAAGCTGGAAGATTGAATCACTTCGTTTAACGACTCAATCTGAGTACGCAGATGACTAAGTTCATCTGCGCGAATGGAAGGATTAACCTCCTTAAGCTCCGTCAGCCGACTTAATTCATCCCCTAAAAGTCTGTGCATTTCAGCAAGGCTGGTCTCCCGCAAATGGTCAGCTTCCTGAGTAGCGAATTGCTCTGCTTTTTGAAGGCTATTCTCTATATGACTGCTTAAAGCTCCGGCTAACTGAGCTGCTGTTTTTTGATTAACAGAGGTTAACTGATGGAACACTTTGTCCGTAGGATAACCTTTACTGTCGATAGCAATTTTCACTGGCGTCGGCGGTAAAAAGCGATCTAGCTGCAGCAATGCCGGGGCTTTTCCAGACAACACATACAGACATTCCAGCCAATAAGTCCCAGGTGGCAGGGATTTATCCTGACTGATCCCGATGGCGCTTTTACCATTGACATCAGTAGTGACCATGTCCATTGCATGCTGAACCATAGGATGATCCCAACTGAGAAAATGCACATGTTCCAGCTGGGTGGCGGCTCGGCGTTCGTAAGTTACTGTCATACCTTCTTCGTCCAGGCCAGGTAAGTGCTGTTGCATGGATTCGGTGGGACGCAACAGATAACAGGCATCATCTAGTTCTTCTTGCAGTACACCAATGCAATCAAACAATTTTGTCATGAAAGTTTCGAGTCGGGGGGATTCCTCCGCTTGTAAAATTTGTTCAACGAGGGGTTCAATGCGCCCAGAACCGGACGAGTTAAGTTCTAATAGCTTGTCTCTTCCCTGTTCCAATGTTTGTTTCATCTGACGATGCAGTTCGCCAGTTTGCTCGACGAGCTGCTGCAATAGTCCAGGATTGCCCGGTTCAAAAATAGCAGCAAACAAACTTTCCACAGTTTCTTCATAAACGTTGGTGCCGGTCGGGCAAGTATGCTCGAAAGCGTTTAAACCTAAGTGATACCAATCCAGCATGACTTTTTGCGCGCTGTTTTCAAAATAGGGAACGTGGATCGTGACGTCCTGTTTTTGTCCGATTCTATCCAATCTGCCGATACGTTGTTCCAGCAGGTCTGGTACCAGAGGTAAATCAAACAAAGCCAGATGATGAGCAAACTGAAAGTTGCGACCTTCGCTACCAATTTCACTACAAATCAGAATTTGTGCACCCTCTTCCGATTGGGCAAAGTAGTTTGCAGCCTTGTCCCGCTCGACAATACTCATTCCTTCATGAAAAACACTGGCTCGGATGCCTGTTTTAACACGTAGGGCTTCAGCCAATTGCAAGGCAGTGGATGCATAGGCACAAATCGCCAGAATTTTGTGGCTCCGATGGGATTGTAATAAGGTAATTAACCAATCGACTCTGGGGTCAATCTGGGTCCAGGTATCAACAAATTGCGCTTGTCGTTCTGGAGTCAGATGCAAGCGAATATTAGTGTCTTCTTCTAATAGTGCATTCCGATAAGCCTCTGGTTGGGGAAGCGGATAAGATTTCAATAACCTGGTTGGGAAACCGCTGACGCCGGAACGACTGTTTCTGAACAGAATTCTGCCAGTTCCATGCTGATCCAATAATTTGTGCAGCAAGGTTTCTTTCTGGTAGCTTTGCGCCTGATTGATGTTCTCCAGCATCGAGTTACCAGCAAAGTCCTGGATGGCTTGGATTTGATTTGTTGCCAGATCCTCGCCTTGAAGCAGTGGCTCAATAGCTGCAGCTAATTTTGCATAGCCTTTTTCTTCTTGAATAAAGGTCGGATAATCATGGAATCTGGCCGGGTCGAGCAATCTTAAGCGAGCAAAATGACTTTCGTGGCCCAATTGATCAGGTGTGGCCGTAAGCAATAGTACGCCTTTAGTCACCTGGGCCAGACCTTCTACCACAGCATATTCCTGCGAGACCTGGCCGGTTGACCAAGTCAGGTGGTGGGCTTCATCCACTACCATTAAATCCCAACTGGCTGCTAACGCCTGTTCGTAATACTGACTATTGTGGGTGAGGAAATCGAGACTGCAAAGTACCAGCTGTTCACTTTCAAATGGGTTGCCTGGCTCTTCTGACATAGCCTGACAGCGCTCTTCGTCAAAGATCGAAAAGGCCAGATTGACCCTGCGTAACATTTCTACTAGCCATTGATGCACCAGGCTGGACGGTACAACTATCAATACCCGTTGCGCACGATTAGTTAATAATTGCTGATGGATTATCAGCGCAGCTTCAACTGTTTTCCCCAGACCTACCTCATCGGCTAGCAACACTCTGGGTGCGTGCCGGGTACCCACCTGCGACGCAATATGTAATTGATGGGGGATTAGGTCAACTCTGGCTCCGACAAATCCAAGCAAAGGGGACGTGGCGTGCCTGTATTGATTGGATATACATTGGCTGCGAATATCAAACCATTTCGGTTCATCGGCCTGTCCGGCAAGCAGCCTCTGTTGTGGCTGATCAAGTTGAAAGTCGTGGCTGATAAAGGTTTCTTTCAGTTCTACCGAAGACCCAATGTCCATACGTTTGCCACTATAAGTAGCCTGGCCATTCTGGGTGGCGACACTCTTGACCTGTAACTCCCAACCTTCGGTTGTTTTTACTGTATCACCTGCTTCGAAGACCACTCTTGTCAGTGGTGCGGCTCGACTGGCGTAAACACGGCTTTCACCTGTAGCAGGAAATAAAATTGTGACAGTACGGGCGTCTAAGGCGACAATTGTCCCAAGTCCTAATTCTGTTTCAGTATTGCTAAGCCAACGCTGACCCAGCGCATATTGTTCAGTTGTAGGCATATTTTCTCCGCAGCACCCATACCCAATTTCGGGGCGCGCAATTGTAAACAACTCTCTGTTATAAAAGTAGGTGAATATCAGCAAAAAGTGGTTTATTGTGGAGTCAACAGTAGGTGCCTGAGGCATTTACGGAACAAAAATGCATCATTCATCTCCTCAGGCGCAAGATTGCTGTTTGCAAAGTCTTCAATCGCAACCATAACCGGAGTGACGGATGCCAAGAAAGAAAGCTGATGACACCAAAATTTATGTACTAGATACCAATATTCTCCTGCACGAACCACTCGCCTTTTTATCCTTTAAAGAACATGATGTGATTGTCCCCATGACAGTCCTTGAAGAACTCGATTACATCAAAGATAGCAAAAAGGATGTCGCCAGAGACGCCCGTGTTTCTATTCGTGCAATGGAAGACCTCTTGCATGAAGCTTCACCTGAGCAAATGATCGAAGGTGTGTCCATGCAAGGACTGGGATCCGGCGAATCCGCGCCCAGTGGTTCACTTTCTATTTTCGCTGACCACGGAATGCCGCAGGCTCAGCAGGTTTTTACCAGTAATGAAAATGACAACAGGATAATAAACGCTGCACTTCATCTGCAGAGCGAGCGAGCACCTCATCAGGTTGTGTTAGTCACCAAAGATATCAACATGCGACTGAAAGCTAAGGGAGCTGGCCTTGCACACGTTGAAGATTATCGAACTGACCAACTGATCAGCGATATCAAATACCTTTCAAAGGGCTATCACTGTTTTGAAGGTAATTTCTGGGATCAGGTCAAATCGGTAGACAGCCGCACAGAAGGTCGAGACACCATTCACACCATTGAAAGCAAGGTGCTGCCGGAAGCCTATGTGAACGAATTTCTGATCGATGAAAACAAACAGTTTGCCGGTTTGGTGGAATCTGTCAACGGGGACAGTCTGGAAGTATTGGATCTGGGTTTTGAACGTCTGATGGGGCGAAATGCCTGGGGGATTTCGCCCAAAAACATCGGTCAGGCAATGGCACTGCATTCCTTGTTGGATCCACATATTGATCTGGTCATTCTCACCGGACCTGCCGGAAGCGGTAAAACCTTGCTGGCACTGGCGGCAGCGCTTGAAATGGTGGTAGAAAAAAACATGTACGATAAGATTATCGTCACCAGAAGCACGCCTGAAATTGCCGAGTCCATTGGCTTCCTGCCTGGCACCGAAGAAGAAAAGATGGCGCCCTGGTTGGCTGCTATCACTGACTCGTTGGAAGTGCTGCATAAAAATGATGAGAATGTAAAAGGCTCGATGAATTACATCATGGAAAAGGCCAATATTCAGTTCAAATCCGTCAACTTTATGCGTGGAAGAAGTATCCAAAACGCCATTGTTATTCTGGACGAATCGCAAAACCTGACCGCATCACAGCTTAAAACAATCATCACCCGGTGTGGCGAAGGGACCAAGCTAATATGTGGTGGTAACCTGGCCCAAATCGACAGCAATTACTTATCTGCTGTCACGTCAGGCCTCACCTATCTGGTTGAGAAATTTAAAAACTTCTCCGGCAGTGCGACCTTGAATCTGGATGGTGTGGTGCGCAGTCGATTGGCAGAATTTGCTGAAAAAGAGCTTTAGTCTAAATTGATGCGCGAAGGACGGGATTTCAAAAAAGGTAGGTCGAAAAATCGTCCAGCGCATTTCTCACTTCGATTGGTCATTCTAAGCCCATTTATGCCGCAAGTTGACCGAATAAATCTATCAGTTACCAGGTGACTAACGTGATTAAACTATTTTCCTCAACAACAGTAGTTTGTCATTGCTTAGAATCAAATTCGCAAACTAACAACTGTCTCAAGATTACGACAGGGTAATTTATTTGCTCTTTTCAGCAATTTGAATAGTGCATTTTACTGCTTTTACACATATCTTGTTGAAAACAATACAAATCGAGCAATTGTGCTAGCCTATAACTAGCAGGTAGACTTGAGTGCACAGGCTGGTTAGAGCCTGAACATAAACGCAATAAAACCTAATCGAGGGACGAGTGGTTGAGAAAGAAAACTCAAGCGACAATATTAGTGGTAGATGACGACCCCATTAATGTGCAAATGCTAGCGGAAGGACTGCGTCATCAATATCAGGTTATCGTCGCCAATTGCGGAAAGAAAGCATTGGAAATTTGCCTGAATCAATCACCTGACCTGGTGCTTCTCGATATAAACTTGCCAGATATGAATGGCTACCAGGTTTGTAAAGCCTTAAAAAATAATGCGCTGACCAAACAAATCCCGATAATTTTTATCACAGGGCACGATTCTGAAGAAAGTGAACTGAAAGGATTGGAAATGGGCGCGGCCGACTATTTTTCCAAACCATTCAAAATGCCTTTGGTTATGGCGCGGGTTGCAATCCAGGTTGATTTAAAGCGTAAAACAGACTTATTAGAATCGTTGGTGGATATTGATGGGTTGACCGGTATTCCTAATCGTCGGCGCTTTGATCACAACCTTGATGAGGAGTGGCGCCGGGCGGCTCGACGAAAAACCAATCTATCCTTGTGCTTCATCGATGTCGATTATTTCAAACCTTTTAACGACCACTACGGTCATGCTGCTGGTGACGACTGCCTCAAGCGTGTCGCCCATGAACTGGACAAAAATGTTAAACGAGCAGGTGATTCGGTAGCCCGTTACGGCGGAGAAGAATTTATTGTGCTGTTGCCAGCAATCAGCCCGCTGGAAGCAAAAATTTTTGCTGAAAGTTTGCGAGTGAGTGTTCAGAACCTCGCGATTAAACATGAACATTCCAAATGTGCCAAATCAGTCACCATCAGTATCGGCGTTGCAACGTCACAGCCATCAAAAACACAATCTAAAGGAGATCTGGTGCGAGTTGCAGATGAACAGGTTTACATCGCTAAAAGCCTTGGTAGGAATTGTGTTACAGCAACGGAACTAAAGGCCTGACAAAGAACGTAGTTAACCTCAGGTTAGCTACCAACTAGGGAATTTTTTCTGATGTATACATGCCGCTGGCTATGTCCGATAAGGATTTGTCCGACAAACTGCCGATTTTCATAAGTGCAGGCCCGGTCGGTTCCATCAGCAGGTAGTTCACACCATCAATAGTCAGGGTTTGTTCGTTGCTACGATGTGCCAGGTTTGCACCCAATAACGCATGATCCGGTAAAAAAATCAGCACCATCTGCAAATTCGGTAACAATGCACGCATTAGCGAAGCGGCTAGTGTGGTTTTGCTATCGCAGTCCCCTAAATTATTAGTTAATACTTCAACAGGTGAAAAGTAACCTGAGCCATTGGAAACCAGTCTATCTTCCAATTCATTGTAGGGGATACTCTGGATCCAGCTCATCAATAAGTTAACGTAATCTCTGGAGTCACTGCCAGGTTCCATTTTGTCGTATATTGCCTGAGCTGCTGGCAATACTAACTCACGACTTTCTGCCAGATATCGCAGGTGATCCGGTTTTACACCTTCTTGTCCTAGGTGAGTCTTGAATCTGATGTAGTAATTATCTTCGAGATATTGATCGAAGGCTAGCTGCTGTTTGCTTGCCATGTTGACTTGCCATTTCTCCACCATCTCCGGCGAACTACCTGACACTGAAATTTTATAGTTTCGGGCAAGTTTAGTGATTTTGACCCGTGCTTCTTTTGGGTTCACCTTTTGCGCTGCTTTCATCAATTCAATATAAACATGCCGCTGTGCTATATGTGGCATGTAATTTTTCTGACTCTTGAATTGGCTGTTTAATTTATCTTTGGGTATAGAAAAGGAAAGTTGAACGGGCTGTTGGGCATGGGTTAACCATTCATAGGATAAGTCGACACTTTCATTCGATTCGGATTTATTGAAGGTTCGTTGCGAAGCCATGGCGTCATAGGAAAGACACCAGCAAAGAGACAAAAACAACAAATACCGAGTAAAAATAAGTGGGCCCCAAAGGCAAACTGATAATACTCAGTATATCGTCACATCCGGAAAAATTTGAAGTGATTATTATTTAAGCAGCTGAGTGTTTTGTATTTCTTTCTCAGGATGAAACCAATTGAGCTTGTTTCGTAATTCGACAACTGATCCCACAATGATGAGCGCTGGTGGTTTAATCTGCGCTTCAATTGCTTTTGGTTGTATGTCTTCTAAGGTACCAGTGACTACTTTTTGGTCTTGGGTAGTGGCCGATTCTACCATGGCTATAGGTGTATCCTTTGGCATGCCTTGTTCAACAAGTTTCTGACAAATGATCGGCAGTCCGGTAAGACCCATGTAAAACACTAATGTCTGCCCTTTTTGAACAAGAGCCGGCCAGTCCAGTTCAATGCTGTTATCGCGCAAGTGGCCAGTCGCAAAAACAACAGATTGTGCATGATCGCGATGGGTAAGGGGGATGCCCGCATAGCTTGCTGCACCGCTAGCTGCAGTAATGCCCGGCACAACCTGGAAGCGTATACCCTGTTTGATTAAGGTTTCAATTTCTTCACCGCCGCGACCAAAAATAAAAGGATCGCCGCCTTTTAATCTGACAACCCTATTGCCCTTTAGCGCCTCGTTTGCCAACAAGTTGTTGATTTCTTCCTGAGGCAGTGTGTGTTTGCTCTTGGCTTTGCCAACGTAAATTTTTTCTGCATCACGGCGCACCAGTTCTAGAATTTCCTTCGAAACCAGCCGGTCATAGACAACGACATCCGCTTTTTGCATCAATCTTAACGCGCGGAAGGTCAACAGTTCAGGATCACCTGGTCCAGCCCCTACCAGATAGACTTCTCCCTCGTTATCCTTATTATCCGGTTGAGCCAGTTTGTCCAATAACATCTTTTCTGCAGTTTGGTCATTACCCTGCAAAACCTGTTCTGCAATAGGGCCATCTAATACGTCTTCCCAAAAATAGCGACGTTGGGTCACAGTGCGGAGCTTCTGTTTAACCGTGTCTCTGAACTTTTCCGAAAATATCCCTAAACGCCGTGTATTTTGCGGTATCCATGATTCCAGTTTCTGACGCAGGTAACGCAATAAAACAGGCGCGACTCCACCGCTGCTCATCGCAATGACTAAGGGCGATCGGTCAACAATTGATGGTGTGATAAAGCCGCAAAGAGGTGTGTTGTCGACAACATTTACCAGAATTTTCCTGGCACTGGCCAAGGCATGAATATGCTGATTAAGTTCCGTATCATTGGTAGCAACGAATACAAGCTGCTTGTCATGCAAGTCCGACTCTTCAAAGGGGCGTTGACGCAGAGTAATCTTATTTTGTGAAGCAAATTCAGCAACTGAATTGCAAGTGTCTGGGGCAACGACAGTGATATTCGCTGGCGTTTTCAGCAGTAACTCTATTTTACGCGCAGCCACTTCTCCAGCGCCCACAACAAGGCATTGAAGATTTTCCGTATCCAGAAAAATTGGGAAATATCGCATATTCAGTCAACTACTCAGAACCATTTAGTGGTTGCATTGTGCATGTTTTGTATATGCCAATAAAGTATTAATAAATTAATATATATTCCACAATGGAATGAAAGACGTGCCTTAAGCAGGCACGTCACAATTTTTACTTACGAGGCTTGCGTTTAGGCGGCTCATCACTCCATTCTCTGATGGAAAGACGTTGACCGGCGACGCGGGTTTTTTGCAATTTATCCCGGGTTTCTTTCGGCATACCCTTAGGTAAATCGACTGTACTGAAGTTATCGTGGATCTCGATAGCGCCAATATTTTTACTATTAATGTTACCTTCATTAGCTATCGCACCAACTATATTGCCAGGTTTTGCTCCATGAGTGTGGCCCACATCAATACGGTAGCGCTGCATCCCTTCTTCAGGCTTGCTCGTTCTTGTGCGGGTTTTACCGCCTCTGCGATCGTCTCTTGGGCCACGATCACCTCTGTCTCTTCCAGGTCGATCATTTTTAGGAGGTCGGGCAGTCAGATCAGGTCGATCAGATTCTTTCAGAATCAGGGGCTCATCACCTTGTGCAATTTTTGCCAGCGCCGCCATGATTTTTTCAGGTGAAGCTTCTGTCTGTGCCTGTATGTCTTCGACAATAGGGATAAGACTTTCGATGCTATCGTCTTCTATCGCATCAATTACGCTACTTTTAAAGCGACTCAAACGTGTTTCATTGAGCTCAGAGATCGACGGGATAGCCATAGTATCGATTTTTTGATTAGTCGCTTTTTCGATAGCGAATAACATGCGCTTTTCACGATGAGAAATAAACAGGATTGCATCACCCTGACGTCCGGCGCGTCCAGTACGTCCAATACGGTGTACATAAGATTCTGTATCGTAAGGGACATCATAGTTGATAACGTGACTTACTCGCTCAACGTCAAGTCCACGGGCGACGACATCAGTAGCGATAAGTATATCAATAGTGCCTTTTTTCAGACGTTCTACTGTGCGCTCCCTGCTCGCTTGCGGAATGTCTCCATTTAGGGGCTCAACTGCATGTCCACGTGCAGAAAGTTTTTCCGCCAACTCCATAGTGGCCGTTTTTGTTCGCACAAAAATGATCACACCGTCAAACTCTTCCACTTCCATGATTCGAGTGAGTGCTTCAAGCTTGTGGTGGCCTGCGACCTGACAGTAACGCTGTTTAATGGTACTTGCCGTACTGACTTTTGAAGCAATTTTTACGTGTTTAGGATCGTTAAGGTAACGTTTGGTAATCTTGCGGATCTGTTCTGGCATGGTGGCGGAAAACAGCGCTGTCTGGCGTTCTTCAGGTGCATGGCTCAGGATCCATTCGACGTCGTCGATAAAGCCCATTCTCAACATCTCATCAGCTTCATCCAAAACAAGGAATTTAAGCTGGTCGAGTTTAAGTGTGCCTCGTTTAATGTGATCTATCACTCTACCAGGGGTACCTACAATCACCTGAACTCCGCGTTTTAACTGGCGTATTTGAGTGTCATAAGATGAACCGCCGTAAATGGGCAGAACTTTGATCTTCTTGGAAAAGCTGGCGTATACCTGGAAAGCTTCAGCAACCTGAATAGCCAGTTCCCGAGTTGGTGCCAATACAAGAAGTTGAGGGTAATTGTCATCGCTTTCGATATTCGCCAGCATAGGCAATGCAAAAGCAGCGGTTTTACCAGTACCTGTCTGTGCCTGACCCAGAAGATCATGGCCGTCAAGTAAAAACGGAATGCTCTCGGCTTGGATCGGTGAGGGCTTTTCATAGCCGACTTTTTCCAGTGCCTGAAGAATTTCAGCAGGTAAGTTAAGGTCTTTAAAAGTTAAATCTACAGTGGTGGTCATCAAGAATCCCAATATACCGGCTGGCGGTGATGGGGGGCAGCTCATTCTGCTCCAACAAGATGCCGGTTTAGTTTCAAAAGGGCAATTATATTAGATAACCCGCAGATATACTAAGAAATTAGCGAAATAGCTGATGTTTTCCTGCTGTTAACATAATTGTGATGAATCAATTACAACTTGGGCTTGCGAGATATTAACGGTTCACTAAGTTGTAGGTTCAATGTAAGGTTATGCAAAACAAATTGTGTCTGTTTGAAATGTTTATTTCAAAAGAATAATTATTGACCCCGATTGGAATGTATTGATAATTTCTGAAATGGGTGACAGAGGAATAAAGTTGTGATGAAAAAGACATTATTGGCCGTGTTGTTTGGTCTGATGCTTGGTTGCGCAGAAAAAACCAGCGAACAGCATATGGAAGCTGCCCGACAACACCTTGAACAAAACAATATTGAGGCAGCAGTTCTTGAATTGAAGAATGCTGTTCAGTTAGACCCGAATTCAGCCCAAGCAAGATTCGAACTCGGCAGTGTGTATCTGCAACAGAAGAACTTTGAGGGAGCCGAAAAAGAGCTCAATCGGGCATTGGAATATGGCTATGAAGCGACAAAAGTTATTCCGATGCTGTCCAAGGCCTATAAGCAAACAGGTGCTTATGCCGCACTAAGCGAAATTGACCACGATGAAGCAGGTCTCTCAGAAGTAGAACAGGCGGAAGTGAGTTTTTTCAAAATCCAGTCATTGCTGCAATTGGAAAAAATTGAAGAGGCAAAAGCCCTTATCGAAGAAGTTAATCAATTGGATACACGCACCGTATACAAGAGTTTGGCATTGGCTTACCTCCCTTTATTGGATAAAGATTTTGAAAGCGCCTTATCTGCTTTGGAAATTGCGCGAGAGCAATCACCACTAAACGCGGATGTCCTGAAATTGCAAGGGCAGTTATTATTGCAGCTAGGTCGGACCCCAGAAGCTATTGAGGTTTATCAAAATTATACCCGTCAATATCCGGAAGATTCACAGACTCTTTTTGTCCTGGCAAACATAATGATTGAGTCTGGTATGACAGAAGAAGCTGAACCGATAGTCGATGGCTTGCTTGAGATCAGCGCTGAAAATGCTTTCCTCAATCAATTAAAAGCCACGGTGTTAGCGTCTCGTAATGACCATAAAAACGCGCAGGTATTTGCGGAAAAATCAATTCTTAATGGTCGCAATGATCCGGTTGTGAGATTGATTGCCGGGTTTGCAGCTTATCAAAATGATGATTTTGAAGCGGCAAACCGTCATCTTTCTTACATTGCCAGCTCGCTCCCAGACGGTCACCCCGGATTGAAGTTGCTGGCTGCCAGTCAATTACAAATAGGTCAGAGTTCTGAGGCCGGTGACGTACTGAGTCGGTTGGAACAGGTTACTGAACAAGACGCACTTTTGTTCTCGAAAACAGGTTATGAGCTGATTCGGTCGGGTAACTTTAAACAGGCAAAAGAAGTCGTCGAACGCACATCTTTCATCAGTCGCAGTGCAGAAGATTTGACCCGATTAGGGGTGTTAAAGCTTTCACTCAATGATGTTCAAGGCATAGTGAATCTTGAGGAAGCCGTAGAGCAAGCGCCTGATATGGTCAGCGCAAAATCAACACTGGCATCAGCGTATTTATTATCTAATCAGTTGGACAAAGCAGCAGATTTGGCAGATGAATGGAAACGCACCATTCCTGATGATGCAAGTGCTTATATGTTGGCGGGAGAAGTGTTAGTTAAGCAAGGTAAATTGGAGGCTGCTAAAGGGGAGTACAACAAAGTTCTGGGAATGGACGCTGACAATACTCTTGCCAAATTGGCATTGGTCAATATCGATATGCGTCAGGGAAATGCTTCCTCAGCGGAGACTAATTTAGCCGAAGTACTTAAGTCTTCACCTCAATCTGTTCCTGCGCTTGCGACTCATTATGCATTGTACAGCCAGAAAAACTCCCCCGAGCTTGCGATCAAACCTGCGGTAGATGCCCTGGCCAGCAACCCAGATAATCAGGCATTAGCCGTTCTTTTGGCCCGTATGCACATGGCGCAGAGAAGTTGGCCAAAAGCTCTGGAAACCCTGTCCAATTTTCCAATAGATGCCAGTAGCTCAGCCAATTTATTGCAGGTCAAAGGACAGGCCTTGTTAAGAGCGAATAAAGTAGCTGAGGCTAATGAGCACTATGACAAGTGGTTGGAACTAACACCTGCTGCCAAACCAGCAATTCTGGGTAAACTCCTGTTGCTGGATAGTCAGAATAAATTTTCTGATGGATTGGCATTAAGTGAGTCGTTTCTTGATAAACGCGATGATCAACAGATGAACCTGTTACATACGCATTTTCTTATCATGAGTGGCGAATACAAAAAAGGCAGGCAATCTTACGAGGCCTTGCCAGATAATGTGAAAGAACTGCCATTTGTAAAAGGCTTTGTTGCCAAATTATTGTTGGCGGAAGGCAATCCCGAACAAGCTTTACCTTTTGCCAAAGCTTCTTATGAGAATATTCAGAATTCACGAAATTTGATCATTTTAATCAGTGCTTTGGAACTCTCAGGTGATGAGACGCAAAGCATGGCGCTATTGGAAAAGCACGTTGAGCAAAAGCCAAATGATGTTGCTGCAAAAATGTTGCTGGCAGAGCGTCAGATCTCAGATAACCAAAGTGACGCTATTACTACCTATGAAGAATCCTTAAAACTTAATCCTGACAATTTTGTTGTGCTGAACAATCTGGCATATCTGTATAAAGAAGAAGGCCGCTTGGACGAAGCGAAACAGCATGCCACCCGAGCTGTAGATATTCGTCCCGAAAATGCTGCGGCACTGGATACATTGGCGCAGATTCTTGTGGCACAGGAAGATTTGGAAGGTGCATTGTCCTATTATGATCGGGCAGTGGATGACAAGATGCGAAATGAAGAAATTTTCCTTAACTACATTGAGACCTTGCTGGCTGCCAAAAAAACCAGAATTGCTCAACGAAGACTCGAGAGTCGTGAAATGAATGATGAAGCGTCTAAATTGCGCGTGGCAGAACTGAAACAAAAATACGGAATTTAGAGTTAGGAAAACTGCTTATAACTGAGCGTTCTGACTATTCAGAACGCTACACTTCTTTTTAGCTGCTCTCGCACAACGGCTGAGGGCGAGATACAACCTCTTACGTTTCCTTGGATTATGAAAAACAGTATACAAAATCGCTTGCTGCGTTTAAAAAACAACCGGGCATTTGAGTTATTTGTCGTTGCCGTGATAATTATCTCGGCTTTGGAAATAGGTGCTAAGACCTATAACTTGCCTCCATTCGCTATCACCCTTATGTCTTTTTTGGACGTGTTCATCACACTTTTTTTCCTTTTCGAGATTACGATAAGATTTATTGCTGAGCCTAATAAAAAGGACTTTTTTAAGTCCGGATGGAATATCTTCGACACTATGGTCGTAGTGATCAGTCTTATCCCGGTGCAAGATTCAGAAATGGCGCTGTTAGCCAGATTGGTCAGAGTATTCAGGGTTCTGCGGATGGTTTCTGTCATCCCGGAACTTCGCATTTTGATTAATTCTTTGATCAAAGCGATGCCACAATTAGGCTACGTTATATTGTTGATGTTTATCATCTTCTATATTTATGCCGCGATTGGAAGTTATCTATTTGGGTCTATCAATGAAGTGCTATGGGGAAATATTGCCATTTCAATGCTGACCTTGTTCAGGGTAATGACATTTGAAGATTGGACTGACATTCAATATGAAACCATGGAAGTTTATCCATTCAGCTGGATTTTCTATATGACCTTTATCTTTTTTACCGCATTCGCGTTTCTGAATATGGTCATCGGCATAGTCGTGGGTGTAATGGATGAAGAGCATCGTAAAGCCAGAACGGAAAAAGAGCCGTCCATGACAGACTTGAAAAACGAAATCGAAGAACTTAAAGGGTTAGTTAAGAAACTCGCCGAAAAAAGTTAAGAGTTTGAAAAGGGTCAGGTCCTGTAGAACTTCCTGACCCTTTTATCACTAGGCATTTTACCCAGCACTTAGTTAAGCGACTACAAATTCGAATAGCCTTCAATATGTTTTGCATCAATCGTAAAGCACTGGTTTTGTCGTTTGATGCATAATTCATGTTGGCCCACTTGGGAGGCAGTATCGGTGTATTGGCTGAGAGAAATGGTGGCTGCATCTTCGCGATTTATATGAGTCACGATGTCACCAATTTTGAAATCTAGTTTGCTGGCCGGTAATTGCGGGAATATGAACCTCACGACAAATTCTCCACTGCGGATTTTACGCAGTTCCAATCCAAACAAATTGTAATCTGTCACGTAGGGTAGTCGGGGGACCAGATAAAAAGCATCGTGTTGATAATCAATCACAGTCTTAAACTGGTTCATCAAGGCATTTCCTAGAATCCACCAATCATCTTCGTCTGCGCTAGGAATAAGATTCACTTTGACCTGCTCCATTTTTATCCCACCCAGCGTCAAGGAAGGTAATATGACTCTGTCATGCTCGACTTTTCCACTCAAACCGAAGTCGGCTGCCCGCACTCGGCTGGAGGCTATGTTAATGTCGTTGTCTTCAGCGTAGGCTGCGCTGAGTTTGACGTAGTGACGACTGCCAGTATCAATAATGAATTCCCCATCTGCAACGTGGTCAGCGTTAAAAGCTAAATCGCCTTTAACGGTGATTTTGCTGAAAAAAGTGTCCATTTCTAAATAGTGTGCATTGTCTTCAGGTAGATATTTATTCTTGGAAATGTGAATGGCATTGCTGGCGGCATCGAATTCCCAGGTAAAGTGTTTCATCATGTCGTGACCAATCACGCCGTCATAAGTGGCTTCATCATCACGCAAATAGTAGTGACTTTTGGATACCGGGATCAGGGCAGCTTTCATATTATCGAAATGCACACCGCCCAAATCAACTCTTGTGACACCGGTTTGATATGCCTGGCTATCTTCCTGTTCACCCCAGCCTCCCAGCGCCAAATCAAAGCCACGCTCCAGATTCAGGCCCCTGACTTTTGGCGTGTCCATCAGGATCAGGAACCTTGCACCGGTATCCAATAGAAACAACAACTCTTCGCCGTCTACATTGGCGTAAACATAGGGTTTCTCACCTAAGAAAACCGACTTCAGTTTCATCCGCTCTGTTCCGGTCACAACAGGTTTAACGTCTGAATTTATCTGCATCATGCGCAGAGAGTTAAACACCCCACAGCCTGTTAGCGTTAAAACTGAAAGGGTGATTACAATCATTAGTTGGAAAATTTTCTTGGACATGTCTCAACACAATTTTGATGAATAATGTGACGCGAGGTTAATCAACACCATGTGAAATAGATGTGAATTGTTCTTTAGTGCCAACAGGCCAAGATAAAAAATTGTGCTTTCACATCTATTTCACGACATCGTTCATAAACTGCGGTGGTATTATCAAACAAGAGTCATGATTATGTCGGTATCACCAGTCAGTCAAATTGAATTAAATAACGTCAGTCAATCGTTCACCAGTAATGAACATCAGGTGCATTTATTTCAGGATCTGAGTCTCACGATCGAGCAAGGCCAGTCTTATGCCATTACCGGACCTTCAGGTTCAGGTAAGTCTAGCTTACTGATGTTGATGTCGGGATTAGAGCAACCTACAACGGGGCAGGGAAGTTACGTTAATAATGAACGCCGGATCGCGCTGCATCAATTGCGCGAAGAGATTGGATTCATTTTTCAACAGTTTCATTTGTTACCCGAATTAGACGCGCTCAACAATGTCGCACTGCCACTTAAGTTACGCGGACACAAAGATGCAGAACGTAAGGCTAAATACTGGCTTGAGAAAGTCGGGCTGGGACATCGATTAACCCATAAACCGCAGCAACTCAGTGGCGGCGAACACCAACGCGTCGCTATAGCCAGAGCACTGGTTTTTTCACCACGCTTTATTTTTGCCGATGAGCCTACAGGCAATTTGGACACGGAATCTGCCAAAGAAGTGGCTGATATCTTGTTTTCCTGTTGCCGGGAAAACGGTGCGGGTCTGATCATGGTGACCCACAGCGAAAATCTCGCCGCGCGCGCGCAACACGTGTTTACCTTTAGAAATGGCACTTGCGAACGAGTGGGACAGACGCAACAGGAGGTGCAATGTGCTTAACAATAATGTTCGTCTGGCCTGGCAATTTTATCAACAGGAAAAACGTTACGCCCATCAACGTTTTTTGAGTCTGACACAAATCGTGCTGATGGTTTTTATTGTCACATTGAGCCAGACAAGTGACGCGATTCAGCGTTATCTGACACACAATTTGAATAATTTATTGGGTGCAGACCTGGTGATCAGCCAAAAAGGCGCGCTAAAAGATACTCAGCAAACTGTTTTGATTGGCATGACAGAGCAGCTGGTACTGACCCGCAGTCTTAACACTACACTGGTGCACAATGACGTATGGCAACGGGTAAAACTCAAAGGCGTTGGTAAGGGCTATCCACTGCAAGGTGAGTTGCTCACATCGACCGCACTTGCTGGTGAGTTTGAAGTGACCTCATCGGGTCCTGACGCTGGTGAGATTTGGTTAGACTCCAGGTTGTTGGCGAGTTTGTCTTTGCAACTTGGTGAGCAGATAACGATTGCCGATCAAAAGCTCACTTTTACGCGAATATTACAGCATGAACCTGACAGGTTAATGGAAGGTCACAATGTTGATATGCGGGCGATGATCAATAGTCTGGACCTTGAGCGCCTTAATTTTCCGCAAGATATCATTCATCACCGCTACCTGTTTGCTGCCGATGCTAATCAAATATCAAAGGTTATTGACTGGCAAAAAGACAATTTGCCTGCAGCACAGACCAACCACAAACAAGGTGCTCACCCATTAGCTTTGTTTTGGCAGCGTACTGAAAACTTTATCGGCTTAGCGTCAATTATTCTGTTTTTTATGGCGGCAATAGCCATCCAGCAGCTTACTCACGTGCAAATGAAAAAAGAGCAGTTTTTTAGTGCGGTTTGCTTAAGTCTTGGCTCATCAAAAAGCACAGGTTTGCAGATTTCTGTCATTAAATGGGCACTGGGTATTCTATTTTTGTTTCCGGTTGTGTTGCTGATTTCGGCCTTGTGCCATTGGTTTATCATTCAATGGCTAGGCAGCACATTCACGGGACTGGCGTGGAGCTGGAATATACCCTTGGCAGCGAAAACGCTGTTGGCGACTGCCAGTATTTTTTTCGTTTTTCACTTTCCGGTCTGGCTCGGACTTAAAAAATCTTCCGTGGCACAGCTAATTCATAACACTAATCGCAAAGTCAGCAGTGTGCTCTCTCTTGGTTGCGCACTGCTGGTGTTAGCGGGCATTGCGGCGGCTTATTCCGATAACGGGCTGTTGACCGCCATGGTCCTGGGCTCAATGGGTATCAGTATTGTGTTGATTTTGCTCATCAGTTGGGTTGCCTTATCTGCAGGAGAAGCGTTAACCAAAAATGTCTCGGGTCTGGTCCCGTTTACGTTGTTTATGATGAAGCAACGTTTATTGACCAAGACCACACAGATTTTAGGTGTGGGGCTGTGTGCATTTTTATTGCTCTTTACCTTAATGCTGCTCCGTGATTTGGGCGGCAGCATGGCCAATTACCAGCGCCAGCATGATGGCAATCTGCTGGTATCTCAGGCCAGCAAAGAACAAATGGACGATATTGAATCCTGGACCAAGTCCCATGATATTGAAGTGCGCCAGAGTAAACCCTTTATGTACGCGAAATTAACGCAAGTAAACGGCACACATCTGTCTGACTATAGCGAGAAACCCAGTGATAGTCTGGCGACATTTGGTCGTCCTATCAGATTACATTGGACTGATACGCTACCGGGTAACAATCGTGTCGTCGACGGGCAATTTTGGCAGCCGAATGATGAAAACTGGCAGCAGGTGTCGATGGAGCAGGAAGTCATGACTGATTTGGGGCTGCAACTGGGGGACAAATTGACCTTTTTCATCGCAGATCACAATGTCGAATTTGTTATTGCCGCCAGTCATGCCTATAAACCGGGTGCAGGTTCGATCACGTTCTGGGTACAAATACCGCCCTTTGCACTAAAGCATATCGACGCTCCACAGTACAGTATGGCCAGCCTTGAATTAGGCAGTGAACAGTTTTCATTGCTTAACCAATTGTGGCAGAAACACCCTTCTTTGCGCATGGTGTCCTTGAAGGAAATAACGCAGCGGTTCGATACCACACTTGCCATGGTAACGCAGGTCATCAGCGGTTTTTCACTGCTGATCATTGTGCTTGCGAGTATCGTCATCGTGTCTTCTATTCACGCGTTGGAAGGCAATGAAAAAAAGAAGAACAGTGTCATTATGAGTTTTGGGTTTTCTAAAAAAACCTGCCTGCAACTTAACCTTATTGAATGGCTGGTGACTGGTTCAATTGCGGCAAGTGGGGCCATTTTTGGAACCTGGATTGCGGGACTACTTATTTATCAATCGCAGTTTTCCATGTCCTATCAACCCGATTTCATCTGGCTGCTGGGTACGCTCACCATTATTTTGTCTGCAGTGACTTTACTCGGGTTCATTGCCAGCAAAAAGAGTCTGTCCAGTTCCATTCGAGAATTAATGGCTGAATAAATTCGGTGGACAATTTCACATTCCTTTCACACCCAGGTTGCCATTATGTTGGCAACAAAGAGGAGAAATGACAATGAAACAGATTAAAAGCTATTTGCTATCATTAGCGACCTACATGACTTTACTCATGTTGTCAGTGCAACTATCCGCCAAGACAGACACTAAGACGGTGCTGATGGTGGTCAGTGGGCATGGACAACAACAAGGCCAGGAAGCGCCGGGCTATGAATTTGATGAGTTCGCGAAAGCGTATTTGGTATTCAAAGCCCATGGAATTAACGTTGAGGTGGCGAGTCCACAAGGCGGCAAAGTAGAAGCAGATAAGTATAATCCTGGGAAGGCATACAATGAGCAGGTACTGAGCGATGAAGCGATCATGGCAAAGCTTAATAACACGCTTTCAACCGCTGTGTTGAAAGCACGTGATTATGACGGCATTTTTATTGTTGGCGGAAAAGGGGCGATGTTTGATTTACCCAAAGACCCCGCATTACAGCAATTGATCGCGGATATATATCAGCAACAGGGCTCTGTGGCTGCAGTGTGTCATGGACCGGCTGCCCTTGTGGATGTGAAACTGGATGATGGCAGTTATCTGGTGGCTGATAAAGCCGTCAATGGGTTTACCAATAAAGAAGAGAAATTGTTTGGCAAAAAGTGGATGCCAAAGTTCGAGTTTATGCTTGAAGACAAGCTCGCCGAGCGAGGCGGTAAATTTCAATCCAGCGATATTATGCTAAACCATGTTGCCGTTGATAATCGTCTTATCACGGGACAGAATCCTTCTTCTACTGTTGCAGTAGCATTGGAACAAGTGAGTGCGCTTGGTATCAAAATCAAAGAAATGGAACAATTCAGAGATGATAAAACATTAGGTTTAGTTGCCGAAATTCTGGCAGGTAATCAAGATATCAAAAAAGTGTTATCGACGGATCCAGACGAATATCATATTGAGCTGGTTGGCATGTACGGTTATTACTATTTGAATACAGCGGAATCCGACACTGATTTGCAAAATGCGTTAACCTTGATGACATTAGGGCAAAAAGCGATCAAGAACCCTAAATTGGATATGCAAATCGCCAGAACACAGCAAAAATTAGGTGACAAGGTCGGGGCTACAAGCACACTTAAACAAATATTAGCGGACAAACCAGATTTCGAGCCCGCACAGGAAATGCTAAAAACCATGTCGCTTTAGTATGCCGGTTTAATTTGATTCACAAAGGAATTTGCAATGACTCAGTCCTCGTCTTTACATATGTTGCTTATTGAAGATCAGCTCAGCATTGCAAGAAACATCGCTGAGTACATGGAACAGAAAGGACATGTACTAGACTTTGCCGACAAAGGCTTGCAAGGACTTGAACTGGCACTGCAAAGCTATTTTGACCTGGTGATACTGGATTTGAACCTACCTACCATGGATGGTTTAGAGGTGTGTCGTCAGATACGTGAAAAAGCTGACAGACATATTCCCATATTGATGCTCACTGCCAGAGACAGCATTGATGATAAAGTCTCGGGCTTTCATGTGGGCACAGATGATTACTTGACTAAGCCCTTTTCACTGCAGGAACTTGAAGTTCGTTGCCTGGCGCTATCGAGGCGGCATCTTTTGCAAACCAAAGATACGCTAGAACTCGGCCCCCTGACCCTGGACAGAAAGCGAAAAACGGCCACACGAGATGGAAAGTCGCTGGATTTAAGTGTTATGGGGTTTAAAATCTTGACGGTCTTAGCCGAAGCTTACCCACAGGTGGTCAGCCGCTCAGAGCTCAGTCATAAGCTATGGGGGGATGAGCCCACTGAATCCGATGCGCTTCGGTCACATATATATCAATTGCGTGCTGTGCTGGATAAGCCCTTTGACTCGCCTATGTTAAAAACGGTATTTGGCGTAGGGTTTACCCTTGAATTCACTGAGCAAGGTTCATGCTGAAGATGTTAAAAAATGACGCAAAATTTCACAGCTTGAGCCGCCGAATCGTCCTTCAATTTTGTGCCTTTACCCTCGTTATTTCCGCCGTTTACGGCATGATTTCGTTTGTGCTGATGTACACTCTTGAGGACAGTTTTATCGAGAAGGACATCTTACGGGAGGCCGCTTATCTGAGTAGCGAATTCAACAATACCGGTACCTGGCCTGATGCGCGAAGCAGCAATATGCAGGTACATTTTTCCAAATCAACGTTTCCGGATGATATGCGCCAAATCGCCATCGACGAACCGATGCGCAAAGAGTTTTATGGGCTGGAAGGTCGCCATTACCATCTGCATCATTTTGTTGACTATCCTGATGTGTACCTGGTGGCGGAAGTGGGCAGCAAACTATTGGTACGCCCAATTCGTGCAGGCGTCATTCAGTTTTTAGTCATAAGTGGCTTGCTGGTGACCATCATTGCCTGTCTGATAGCCTGGTTTGTCGGCAGAAAAACCACCAAGCCATTAAAGCAGTTAGCAGAATTGGTGGATGGCGTAGCGCCGGAGCAACTCCCCGACAATTTTGCCGAGCACTACCCCAAAAATGAAGTCGGGATACTGGCAAATGCACTGGAACAAGCGCTTGTTAAAATATCGCTGGCCTTGTCACGAGAAAAGAGCTTTACCCGGGATGTGAGTCACGAGCTTCGCACCCCCTTGGCCGTGATAAAAAATGCAGTCGAACTCAGTCGCACTCAACAGTCTGCAAACGATACAGATAACGCTGTTCTAGCGCGTATATATGAAGCCGCAGATCAGATGGAAAAAACCGTACATACTTTGTTAATGCTGGCCCGAGAGGAGCACGCCAAGATCGACAATCGCCCCACTAATATAATGCCCATCCTTGAGAAAGCGATATTGGACAACAGGATGCTGTTGGAAGGAAAACACATTGCTATTGATATAAGTGATAGCTGCAATGCCAGTGTCAGCGCAGATAAAAATATTCTTAAGGTAGTAATGGACAACATCCTCAGCAACGCCTTTAAGTACACGGATGAAGGCGAGGTGAAAATATCTTTTGCTGAAAACAGTTTAGTTATCCAGGACACCGGCCCAGGTATAGAGCCAGCGATTTCCGACAATGTCACACAAGTCGGCGTCAAAGGTCAGCAAAGTACCGGGTTTGGTTTTGGATTGTCTATCGTAAAACGTCTGTGTGAGCATCAAGGCTGGAATATGCAAGTAAAAAGCAGCAACGGCACCACCGTCACTGTCTTCTTTGCTGACTAGCTCTCACTGTCCCACGTACCGATATTCAGAGAACGTATCTTTGGATACTTCTTCAATCTCAGTAAAAAAGGCAAACGTGCCTTTCATCGACAGTTCCTGCTGCTGAGGAAGTATCGATGAATCCATCTTTATGAAACGAAAAGTCAGTTTGAAATCGGTTATGTCCGCACTAAATACTGGCGAGAAATCACCCGTATTAACAATTTCAATGGATTCAATAAATTGCTGGTGCTTGTTAAATACCAGTGAGCCCTTTAAGTTCTTTGTCGCATCTTCACCAAGTCGACTTAAATACACATCAAAGTTCGCCTTCAGGCTATTCAGGTCTTCCGAAATGAGCTCCAGGCTATCCATCTGAATGATCTCACGCAACTTCACAGAGAAGTTATGCTGACTACTTTTTTCGGCTTGCTTTTGTTTATCTTCAGTAAATTTGCGTGCTTGATTAGTTGTCGGTGGTTGCTCATTGATGCTAAGCAACGTCCACTGTTTACTCATTTCCTGGGCCGGGTCGAATAGCTCGAGGCTACTGGTTACCTCCCCTTCTTCATTTTCATATCGTGAGATCCGATATGACCAGTCTTCTCGCGGCGTTTGCTCGAACTGAGTAATCGCATGTGAAATGGACTGTTGTAAATTCTGTTTTGCCACAAGTGTTTGATTCTGCTGAGGCATTGAGGTGGCTGTGAACTCTGAAGCCAGAGAGTCTGCTGCGATGCTCGAAAATGTAAGCAGCAGCCAAAACTTTTTATTCATAAGGTATCTCCCGGATTTAACCAAATAGACCTTAAGTTTGCCTGGTGAGGTGTGAAACTGACGTGAAATCTGGTTCTACTGAAAGGAGCGGGTCGGAATTTTAAGTACGCATAAAAAAGGCAGCTGTTAAGCTGCCTTTTACTATTTTTTAGTATACGGGTCTACGAACCAGAAACAGCCATCAGACCTTTGTTAATATCAACAACATCTTTCTCTGTCAGGCTACCTGCTGAACGTTTCAGATTCACTACAGAAGTGATGAAATCGTATCGGGCGCCAGCAAGATTACGTTTAGCATTGTAAAGGTTTCTGGTGCTGTCCAATACGTCAACTATGGTACGCGTTCCCACATCAAAACCTGCTTCCGTTGCCTTCAGGGCACTTTCAGCAGAGACAACAGATTGTTGCAATGCACGAATTGCAGAAATTGAGGCAACCACATCGTTATACGAACTGCGAACAGAGCGTACGGTTGAGCGATGAGTTAACTCCAGGTCCTCGCTAGCAGCTACGTAATTGTAGCGGGCCTGGGCAGTGCGAGCACTAACCGAACCACCTTGGTAGATAGGCACATCCAAACTTAATGTAATTGAGCGACCATCTGTTATCGGCAGGTTGGAAGTTACACCGCCTCTTGTGAAGTCTTGGTTGTCTCGCGTTGCGTTGGCGCGAAGCGAGAGGGTCGGGAGGTGACCAGACCGAGCAGATTCAATATCTTTCTTGGCAATATCTTTCGAGAAGCGGCGGATCAGCAGATCCAGACTCTTTTCTTCTGCAATTGACAGCCAGTCAGCAACATTTTCTGGTTGAGGTCGTGTCGCAGAGAAACGTTCAGTATTCAGAACAGACAAATCATCGTGATATTTACCTGTGATTTCACGCAACTCTTCACGACGCAATTCCACTTCGTTTTCAGCACGGATTTCATCAGCGACTGTGTTATCAAAGTTTGCCTGTGCCTCATGCACGTCGGTAATCGCTGTCAGCCCAACTTCAAAACGTTGCTTGGTTTGTTCCAATTGACGTTCAATAGCACGTTTTTCGGCCTGCACAAATTCCAGACCGTCCAGGGCTCTCAGTACCGCGAGATAGGCCTGCGTGGTTCTGACGATAAGTTCTTGCTTGCTTACAGCAAAACTCGCATCACTTTGATGTGCTACTTTTTCTGCCCGAGACAAAGCAATCCAGTTACTGTGATCATAAATGGACAAATCTAATGTCAGGCTGAGTCCCAGAGTTTCCGTATCATTAGACAGTACGACAACACTGCCGTCATCTTGGTTATTGGCGAATTCACTGGTTCTGTCATCGTAGCTGACTGAGCCAGAGATTTGCGGCAGCAAATTGGCTCGACTAATATTTATACCCTCAAATGCTGCGTTTCTATCCGCTTCGGCGCGATTGATAGTGGGATCTTTTGTCAGTGCAAGTTGATAAACCTGATAAAGATCATCTGCAAAGGCTTGAGAGGCCACGCTAAAGCCTACAAGCAGAGACAGAATGGATTTTTTCATTGGCTTTCCTATTTTAGTTCCGTAATAGTATGACTACGCTAATTTTCTTTTTTTGTATCAGGGCAAAGTCTAGGGAAATCAAGCGCTAACCTACAATCATTTGTGGTAACGAAGACGCATCAAGTGTAACAGAATATTTATAAGTTAGTGCACCGGAGTTAGTCAAAGAGGGCAATAAATTGGACCAAATACCGCGATTTAACAAAAATGACGTGATGATTGAATCGAAAATACCCTTATACAAAGGTTTTTTTGAAATGGTGAAATACCAATTCACACACCGTCTTTTCAGTGGCAAACAAAGTCCGGTCATACATAGAGAAGTGTTTGAAAGAGGACACGCAGTCGCTGTTTTGTTATACGATCCTGAGCTATCCGAATTTGTCTTGATTGAGCAGTTCAGGATTGGTGCAATGGCCACATCAGATTCTCCATGGCTGATTGAAATTGTGGCTGGTATAGTCGAACAGGGTGAAGAGCCTGAAGACGTTTGTCGGCGTGAAGCGTTCGAAGAGGCAGGAGTTGAAATAACGAAACTGCACAAGGCGATGAGTTATTTGTCGAGCCCGGGTGGCACAACCGAACGGATTCACGTGTATGTCGGTCAGGTGGATGCTTCCCGTGCAGAAGGTGTTCATGGTCTGGAACATGAAGGCGAGGATATTTATGTTCATCGCGTTGCTGAACACGAAGCAGTTAAATGGTTATCAGAAGGTAAAATTGATAACGCCGCAAGCGTAATTGCCTTACAATGGTTTGCTATTAACAAACAGTCAGTACTTAATGAGTGGAATAGAAAGCAATAATCTAAAGCGTAAATATGTACCTCACCTGCCTACTTTGCTGGCAGTGTGCGAGGTCAATTACGCGCGCCTGCTCAGATTGCTGCCTGATTGTGATACCTTGGATCTGAGTTATTCCTTTAGCATTAACAAACATCTTGGTTATCGGATTACTATTATCGATAGCAGCCGCTATACCAGTACGCTTGAATTTGCTCAGTTGAATGAAGCCGTACCGCCTTATCTTTGCCCTGAAATGAAAGTGAGGCTGTATCATGATGCTCAGATGGCAGAAGTATTACATTCGCAAAATATCGGCGCGATTCGCCCGAGCTATGCTTACCCCAATAAAAATATGCATCAGAAAAACGAAAAAGAAATGGTAAACCGTTTTTTGGCTGAGTGGTTACACTTCTGTCTGCAGAATTCGACAAAACAGCCTGCTTCTGAATCCTGATTACCTTGATTAAAGGCTGTATGAAAATCGTCCAGATAACGGATTGTCATCTTTACGCTAAGTCAGACAAATCCGGATACAACAATATTTTACCTTTTGATTCCCTTCAGCAGGTGATGCAAGCAGCCAAAATTGAGAGTCCTGATCTGATTCTGTTTACCGGAGATATAAGTGGTGATGCCAGCCAGGAAAGTTACCATCATTTTATCAAATTGTGTGAACAGGAGCTGAGTGGGCATGATTGGTACTACATTCCCGGAAACCATGACAATCCTGAACTACTGAAATGCTTATTGCCCAAGCAGGATTTATCAAAACGAACGCCGATCGAAAAAGGAAATTGGTGCGTGCATGGGTTAAACAGCCAGTTCGAAAAAACCTTGGGTAGGGTAGACGAAGCGAGTCTTTGTGAGATGTTAGAGCGCATCGATAAAGCTGCCAACAAACATCATGTCGTCGCAGTACATCATCACCCTATCATGGTGAATGGTTGGATGGATAAACATGAGTGGCTCAACCGGGGCGATTTTATCCAGCAGATAAGCATGCGAAACAATGTCATTGTGGTTGTTTATGGACACATTCATACTGAACGACGACACCAGGCAGGGAATACAACATATATGTCGAGTCCGTCCAGTTGTTGGCAATGGCGTTGTTCCGAAGAATTTGGCTGGACAGACGAACCTCCAGGATATCGCCTTATTACCCTAGGTGATGAAGGTCAATTTCAAACACAGGTTAAAAGGATATAGGGATCTATGGCAATTGCCGTTATTTATTTACATGGTTTTTTAAGTTCACCACAATCCGTTAAAGCGCAAGCCACGAAGGAATATGTTGATAGGGACTTTCCGGATCTGGATTTTGAAATCCCGGAACTGTCCAATTACCCTATGGAAGCCGCTGCAGATATAGAAGCCTTAGTGTCCAAGCACCAAGGTAAGGAAATCAGGTTTATCGGAAGTTCAATGGGTGGCTTTTTGTCCACTTATTTCGTTGAAAAGGTGGGGGGAAAAGCGGTTTTAATTAACCCCGCTGTTCGCCCATTTGAACTATTGGTTGATTATCTTGGTCCTCATGTTAATCCCTATACAAACCAGGAATTCACGCTGTCCGAGCAACATATTCATGATTTGATAGGCCTGAATACACCTCATCTAGCAAAATCGGAGGCGTATTCAGTGTATTTGCAGACTGGCGATGAAACCCTTGATTATCGTCAGGCTGAGGATAAATATCGTGGTGCGCGTCTACAGATCGAACAAGGGGGAGATCACAGTTTTCAAGGTTTTGATAAACATTTGCCCGAAATTTTCAGGTTTTTGCTGGATTGAACAGAGGCGCATGCAATTCATTGCTCCTGAGAGATTCAGTTGGTAACATCAAATCACAGTGGTGGGCTAGTTCTGCACACCTTTTATTGGAAAACAACTCGAATTAAAAACTATGTCCAATCAATATACAGCTGATGCAATCGAAGTCCTCAATGGTTTGGAGCCGGTAAAACGCCGGCCAGGTATGTATACCGATACAACCCGGCCCAACCATCTGAGTCAGGAAGTGATCGACAATAGCGTAGACGAAGCATTGGCCGGTTTTGCGACTAATATCAAGGTCATTTTACATACAGATCAATCAATGGAGGTTGTTGATGACGGGCGGGGTATGCCAGTTGATATCCACCCTGAGGAGGGAATTTCGGGTGTCGAACTGATCATGACAAAACTGCATGCCGGGGGTAAGTTTTCCAATAAAAATTATCAGTTCTCCGGTGGTCTGCATGGTGTGGGTATATCTGTAGTCAATGCGTTATCTAAACGTGTTGAAGTGAATATCAGGCGGGACGGGAATGTGTATCAAATGGCTTTCGCAGATGGCGATAAGGTCGAAGATCTGGAGATCATAGATACATGTGGCAAACGAAACACAGGTACATCAGTGCATTTCTGGCCAGATGCGCAATATTTTGATTCAGCCAAATTTTCAGTCAGCAAAATGTTGCATGTATTGCGTGCCAAAGCGGTTCTGTGTCCAGGTCTGAGGATTAAGTTTGACAACAAAATCACTAAAGAGACACAAGAATGGTATTTCGAGGATGGTCTCAAGGATTATTTGTATCAATCGGTAAGTGATTTTGTGTCTTTACCAGACGATGAACCTTTTGTGGGTTCGTTCTCTGCTAATAATGAAGCAGCAGATTGGGCAGTGATCTGGTTACCAGAAGGTGGCGAAATGATCACCGAAAGTTATGTCAACCTGATCCCCACTGCGCAGGGTGGTACCCATGTTAATGGACTCAGGCAGGGTTTACTGGAATCCATGCGAGAGTTTTGCGAGTTCCGCAATTTATTGCCAAGAGGCATAAAACTAACGCCTGAAGATATCTGGGATAAATGTTGTTATGTGCTGTCCACTAAAATGCAGGACCCACAATTTGCCGGTCAGATTAAAGAGCGACTTTCTTCACGACAGGCCGCCGCATTTGTATCTGGAGTGGTGAAGGATGCCTTCAGTCTGTGGCTGAATCAACACACTGAAATAGCAGAACAGTTAGCGGAAATGTGTATCAATAATGCACAAAAACGGCTACGACAAAGTAAGAAAGTTGCCCGTAAGAAGGTCACGCAAGGCCCGGCTTTACCTGGCAAATTAACCGATTGTTCTTCGCAGGATACTGGCCAGACTGAGTTGTTTTTAGTGGAAGGTGATTCGGCTGGTGGTTCTGCGAAACAGGCGCGTGATCGTGAATTTCAGGCAATTATGCCGTTACGTGGAAAAATCCTGAATAGCTGGGAAGTAGATTCTTCCCAGGTGTTGGCTTCCCAGGAAATTCACGATATTTCAGTTGCAGTGGGTATTGATCCGGATTCAGAAGATTTGTCGGATTTACGATATGGCAAGATCTGCATATTGGCAGATGCGGATTCCGATGGCTTGCACATTGCAACCTTGTTGTGTGCTCTGTTCGTCAAGCACTTCAGAGCGCTGGTGGATAATGGCCACGTATTTGTGGCTATGCCGCCCTTGTTCAGAATAGATATCGGAAAGGAAGTATTTTACGCGCTGGACGAGGGGGAAAAACAAGGGATTCTGGACCGCATAGAAGCGGAGAAAAAACGTGGGAAAGTCAACGTTCAACGCTTTAAAGGTCTGGGTGAAATGAATCCACTGCAGCTTCGCGAAACTACTATGGATCCCAACACGCGCCGATTGGTGCAGCTAACATCAGAAGATTCAGAACAAATGTTGGAGTTGATGGATATGTTGCTGGCCAAGAAACGTTCTCCAGACAGAAAGGAGTGGCTGGAGTCCAAGGGAAACATGGCTGTTGTCTAGCCACTTTGGGAACACTATTTGAACGAAGATAATTTTGTTATAAAACCCATTAAGTGCAATTGGTTTATCTGTCTGTAAACGTCATCAGTAGCGAGTACTAACATTTTACTCAAGATTGTCAAATTCCTGTTTATCTTGCTGATGCTGCTCACAGCGTTGGCATCAATTATTTTCGTCTCTGTTCTGGAAGACGAATCCATCGTGACCGCGCAAAGTTCAGAGCAAGTCAATAGCGCTGAGTCTGTCAGTCAACTCTGGCAACAGATCAAATCTAGTTTGCGTAGACGGAATCAAATTCAGCATATCATGATCCGCAAAGACCAGATTGACAGTTTGTTGGGCTTGGCCAATAGAGCAATTCCTAATCTGTCTGGTCAGGCTGAACTAAGAAACTTTCGTTCAGAATTAGCATTAAGCTACAGGATGCCTGACACGCCATTTGGTCACTATATAAATATTAAGATCGCGGTCAATGCTGGCCAGAAACTGCAGATTGATAGTGTCACCTTGGGTTACATTCATATACCTGGTGATTGGGCACTGAAGATGATTTTGTTTCTTGCGGATTGGCATACAGACAGTGATATTGCGAGCCAATTTGTCGAGCAAATTGAGAAGGTACGTTTATTTGAATCTTCTGTTGTCGTCACCTTTTTGCCCCTTAGTGACTTTTTGAAGCAGCTGAATAAATTAAAAGATGGTTTAAGTGTCGATCAGAACCAGCCGCTCAAAATCCGTACCGCCTATTACATGAAGTTTATTTCGCGACTGTCTGTTACCAGAAAAGCGTCATTCCCATCATTGTCTGAGTATATGAAACCGCTTTTTTCAGACGTGCAGATAAGGTCGATTGACTCGGACCCTGTTCTCGAAAACGAAGCTGCAATCCTGGCTCTGGCAATTTATGCAGGTCACCATCGACTCGCCAATTTGGTGGGAGATGTCCAGCCGAGTAACGGCATGGTCTTACTACCGGACTATCGGCCTCTATTGGCCGGAAGAATTGATTTGACTCGTCATTTTCTGATTTCTGCCGCTATTAAGATACTTTCTCAGCAAGGCGTAAGTAATGCGATTGGTGAGTTTAAAGAACTGATGGACAGGGGGTTAGGTGGAAGCGGATTCAGTTTTGTCGATTTAGCAGCGGATATGGCAGGCGTAAGATTTGCGTTGCTGGCCTCTGATCCAAACACTGCAAATCAGGTCCAGACTCTACTTGCAAATGTTTCAGCGGAAAATGAGTACTTCCCGGATGTTAGCGGTTTACCTGAAGGGCTGGACAAGTCGACTTTTTTAAAAGTTTTTGGCACAGTCGATTCGAATGCATATAAAGCACAGGTGGAGCTTATCGAAAGCCGCCTGAATAAGGTCCGGTTATTTTCAGCGTCGAATTATGCGATACAAGAGTAGCCTCTGGGTGGGTTCCCTGTTAAAGGCCACCAAATGGCTAAATTCCAATCTGGAAAGTGGCGAGAACAAGATATGCATGATTTGTTTCTATCTATTTTCGGACAAAGTGGGATGCGCTGGGAGGTTTATTGGAGTCAACCCGTGGGCTAGGGCGAAGTAACGATTAAAGTAAATCCTGAATCGACTGATAGACTTCTGCAGCTCGCTCAGTGCTCAGATTGTTTCTTGCAGCCGAACCCACACTACTGGATATCCTGACAAAATCAGTTCCGCTAATCTCCGGCTGTTCGCCATCCTGCTCAGTCGATTGCTGTTGACCTTGTCCCAGCGCTTCTGCTCGTTCATTTTGGGTTTGTTCATTTTGCTGCAGTATCCTGGCTTGTGGAGATAACTCAACTTCAGGCTGATTGGCTGAACCTATGCCAAATGCATTCGGTTCTTGAGCAACATCACTACTATCGCTTCTCGCCAATGCTGAAGCAAAATTCGTAATGTTAGTCGCGGCACCAATTTCCACAATTTTTCTCCACAGCTGCCCACTATTAAGTATGGTTCAAAGGTGTGAAAATTCAACCTGGTCACGAAGTGAAGATTTGTACGCTGGAAAAATGTTTTTACATGTGCAGGGCTGTTGGAGCGTGGAGTAAAACGCTTTGGGCTTAGCCTTTAATACTCTGCTGAAATTGCGTAAGTGTCTTCAAAAGAAGTTCCATCTTTCTGACTATATCAGGCAATGCAATTTGCAGCTTTTGTTGATCAGCTTCAGCCAACTCGGCTACTTGTTTTGCCAACTCTTCCACGTAGGGCATGAAGCGTTTACTGCTGACTGAAAAACCGGCGTCTTGTGGGAATATCAGGTTGAATTTACCTTGTCCGGATTGCTGTAACTTATTCAGAGAATCGTCGGCATCAATGGCTTTTCGGTAAATGACCTGCATGTTTTCGGCCAATTTGTCTAACACATTTTGCATGTCACTCAGGATCCTAAATTTTCTAAAAAAAAGCTAAAGTTCTATCAAGTCAGGTCGATACCTAACCGAAGGCCGGCAATTCTGCCTGTTTTTTAACGTTGCTACAAGCAATAGAGGTAATTGGTATGGAACTTCAAGGTGCATCCACCTCTGGAACGTCCGACGCGCTGCAATTGAAATCTCTGCAACTTGCTAAATCCAAGCAAGAGCAGGATGGTCAAGCAGCGCTTCAGTTGATTGAATCAGCTGACGTACCAAAAGCGACTTCCGCAAATCCTGCTATAGGTTCGATTGTTGATACCTTTGCCTGATTAGGGATGGAGTTTTAAGTCCAGTGGCGTCTTGCCAGGTTGGTTAGCTATTTCTCTCACGAGTTTTGGGACCAGAAATCCTGGCTGGCGCTTTATTAAATCAGACATTATCTCTCTCGCACGTTCGTCACTGACATCAAAGTGCGCAGCGCCCTGAACTTTGTCCAGCATGTGCAGATAATAAGGTAACACGTTCGCATCAAACAACTTTTCATGTAGCTGTTCCAGCACGTCAGCATCATCGTTTATCGTTTTCAGCAACACGGCTTGATTGAGTAATGTAATCCCTGCTTTATGCAATTCAGCGAGTTTTTGGCTTAGTTGAACATCTATCTCATTGGGGTGATTTATGTGCAAAACCATAATCGGTTTTAATCTGGTGTTAGCAAACCAGTTCAGGAACTCAAGGTTTATCCGGTTTGGAAGCACTACAGGCAGACGTGTGTGGATCCGCAACCGTTTCAAGTGCGTTATAGTGGCCAGTTCTGCGCTTAACCAGGATAAAAAGTCGTCATTCGCCATCAGAGGATCGCCACCTGACAAAATCACCTCATTGAGCTCTTTATCCTGCTTGATATAACCAATCGCCTTTTCCCAGTCTTTCTTGCTCAGATGATTTTCCTGGTAGGGAAAATGCCGTCTGAAGCAATATCGACAGTTGACTGCGCAACCGCCCCGGACAATTAACAAAACCCTGCTTTGATATTTATGCAGGATACCCGGCTGTTGATTTTGTTGTTCCTGCAATGGATCGTGAACAAACCCATCGGCTTGGTCAAATTCTTCGGCCAGGGGAAGAACCTGCCTGAGTAAAGGATCATTGGGGTCTCCTTTGCTGATCCTGTTGGCAAAAGGAAGCGGCACGCGCATCGGGAATAACCGCCTCGCTTTCACGTCATCTTTGAATATGGCAGGGTCTAAATGTACATATTCAAGCAACGCTTCAGGGCGAGTTATTGCGTTGGCCAGCTCTTTTTGCCAGTTGGGCTCTACAGCCGTTATATTTTTAGGTATGATCTGTGTCAACTAGATGCTCAATATAGATTTAATTAGAGGTAATATGGCTAATTTCAGCACAAACGAGTTCAAAGCGGGCCTTAAGATAATGCTCGATGGCGAACCTTGCAACGTTCTTGAGAACGAATACGTAAAACCAGGCAAAGGCCAAGCGTTTAATCGGGTCAAAATTCGCAAACTTATCTCAGGCAAAGTGTTGGAGAAAACATTCAAGTCAGGTGACTCGGTAGAAGGTGCTGATGTTATGGACACCGATCTGGCCTATCTTTATAACGATGGTGAATTCTACCATTTTATGAACAACGACACATTTGAGCAAATCGCCGCCGACGAAAAAGCAATAGGCGAAAATGTAAAATGGCTGGTGGAAAACGATCTTTGCACAATCACGCTGTGGAACGGTTCTCCAATCGCTGTTGCTCCCCCCAATTTTGTCGAACTTGAAATTACCGAAACAGACCCAGGTCTCAAGGGAGATACTGCAGGTACAGGCGGCAAGCCCGCTACGCTGAGTACTGGCGCCGTGGTCAGAGTTCCTCTTTTCGTGCAGACAGGGGAAGTGATTAAAGTGGATACCCGTAGCGGAGAATATGTTTCCCGCGTACAAAAATAGGCAATTTAAAAAATCTTGAAGCTCACTGTAGCCAATGCCGTTGCAGTGAGCTTTTTTATGGAAAAGATTCATGACTGACTGGCAACCTTCAGCCACTATAGACACACTGCGATTGAGAGCCGGCATTCTGGCGAAAATCCGTCGCTTCTTTGAGCAAAAGAATGTGCTGGAAGTAGAGACACCAGCATTATCTGCTGCCTCGGTAACGGATGTGCATCTGCATTGTTTTGAAACTGTTTTCCATAGTCCAACAGACCCGAATGCCACCCAAATGTATCTTCAGACTTCTCCTGAATATGCGATGAAGCGGCTGCTTTGCAATGGTAGTGGAGCGATTTTTCAAATTTGTAAGGCATTTAGAAACGAAGAAGCAGGGCAATTCCATAACCCTGAATTTACAATGTTGGAGTGGTACCAGCCAGGTTATTCTGATGTGGATTTAATGGATGAGATCGATGCGCTCATATCGCTTGTATTGGGATGTGAAAGGGCACAGCGAATAAGCTATCAACAAGCATTTCTGACTTATCTGCAGATAGATCCCTTAAGTTGCACACTAAATGATCTCGTCCTAATCTGTGAACGCTTAGGCTATGCTGAAGTTGCAGCTGGAGAAATGAACCCCGATATATTGCTTCAGCTACTATTTTGTCAACAGATAGAACCTGAAATAGGAAAACAAACACCTTGTTTCGTCTATGATTTCCCGGCATCTCAGGCAGCGTTAGCCAGAATCAGCACCGACGATCCCAGGGTGGCGAGCCGGTTTGAACTTTATTTCAAAGGGGTCGAACTGGCAAATGGTTTTCATGAATTGTCAGATCCCGCTGAGCAGAGGGCCAGATTCGAGCGAGATAACCAACAACGCGAGTCGTTAGGATTGCCCACAATCCCAATCGATTCGAGGTTTATAGCAGGCTTGGAGAACGGTTTGCCCGATTGTTCCGGGGTCGCGCTAGGTATCGACAGGTTGGTGATGTTGGCTGCAAATCTGAATAATATTTCTGACGTCATGGCATTTTCTGTCAGCAGAGCCTGACTAATCACTTTGTTCGTCCTACACTATTAACTGGCAGTACGACATCTGAATAGATCGATCTAGTCTTGGTTCTGGTTATACGACTCTTGGCTGCATATTCATGGGATCTATTCGAGATATGCCTGAAAAAGTGGATAAGGTAAAAAAATAAAAGCTATTCGCACATTGGATGGATTCATAAAGGAAGTTTGAAGCGCTTATGTCGTTAACGTTTTTCCCTAAACCAAAACCTGAATTGGCAGAAGAATATCGCTTGCTTTGCAACAAAAGCAATTTGAAGTATGTGTGGTACTTCTCGTTGTTAGCCGTTGCGGTATTTGGGTTTCATTTAATTCATCATTTCAGACTTGGGGCGGGTGCCTTAAGTGCAGAAATGATGCCCTACACCTTGCTCTATTCCTTCGCTATTATCTATCCGGGATTGAACATGGTGTTCTTATCTCGTCTCAAAAATATTCCAGCACTTACCCCGGTGGCGTCTTTTATTGAAATGGCGTTCCCATTTTTTATTGCTTCTATAGGTGTATTGCTTTCTACGTTGGGCGCTTTGCACGGACAAGGCATTACGCCTTTCGCCATTTTGTTAATGGTCGTATGTTTTCTGCTCCATGGGCAATTTGTATTAATGATTTGTATTGTGACATTTGCGTGGCTGGCGCTGTCAGCTTTGTTGATAACCACGTCGGAATCTGAGGTCTATTCTCCCTCCATTGCGATCGGATTTACCAGCGGCGTAGCCTGTATCCTGATTGCTTACGTCACAGAAAAAATGCGGGTTCATCAATTTGAAGTTATTACCGAGTTAAATACCAAAAATAAGCAACTCCAGTTGCTGTCGAGCCAGGATCATTTGACCGGACTGTTGAATCGTCGCAGCTTTGATCAGGTTCTAGAACAGGAAATGGCCAGAAGTGAACGATTTGGGCATCCACTTTCACTTCTGCTAATTGATATTGATGATTTCAAGGGTGTTAACGATACATTTGGTCATGTGCATGGTGATGAAGTTATCAAACGCATAGCACAGAGTATTAAGATGCATGTCAGGGATGTGGATTTTGTTGGTAGGTTGGGTGGCGATGAGTTTGTAGTGTTATTGATTGAAACCGACAAACACTATTCTTTGCAGGTGGCCGACAGGATGAGAATAGAAGTGAGTAAGGTTGTAAACGAAGCTGAAAATGTCGTCTCGATCAGCATTGGTCATGCGCAGTATGCTGGGGAAAGTTTGTCAGCATTCCTGGTGCGCGCTGATCAGGCTCTGTACAAGGCAAAAGAAGCAGGCAAAAATAAGGTGCGTTCCATCACAGCGCCAAAACGCGGATAGAGGATTTAGCGAGTCAATGAGCGACGTTGTCAATAATTATGTTGTAGGGTATGGCAGCCTGCTTAGCGAACAAAGTAGAAAACAGTTTTCAGATTTGGATTGTGAAGCTATTCCTATCTCCCTGAGTGGATGGCGACGAGCCTGGCATACCCGTTCTTCCCATGAAAAACAGACTTACGTTGGTGCGCAACAGGATAACGAAGCGTTGTTAAACGGGGTTCTGCTGGAGATAGGTGAATTATCTCCGGGCCTAAAAAAGCGAGAGCAGGATTATCAATTCGTTGAAGTTGACTTTTGTGAAATAGAATTCCATCTACCTCATCACCTGCAAGAAAATATGACATGTAAATTCAAAGACAAGAAGATTTGGATCTGTCAGACACTGCAATCCACGCCAGCCGAACGAGAATTTCCAATCTATCAGTCTTATCTCGACACTTGTCTGATAGGTTGTCTGGAGACTAAAGTCGACGGGTTTATCCATGAGTTTATTCGGAATACAGACCTGTGGCATAGACACTGGATAAACGACCGAGCAAATCCTCAATATCCCAGAGCAGCGAGTATATCTGAGTCTTTCATTACCCTGATCGACGATGTTTTAGGCGAAGTAAATATATTGGGGTACAGGAGTGATTGATGGTGTTTTGGACAATTAATACTGCGCGTCTTTGTATGCGGGAACTACAACAGACAGATGCACCCTTTATCCTTAAGTTGCTCAACGACCCTGATTGTATTCGTTTTATCGGTGATCGCAATGTTCACAGTATCGCAGACGCAGAAAAGTATCTGAATGAAGGACCGATGCTAATGTATCAGCGGCATGGTATGGGCTTGTTATTGGTGTCTGAACGTGAAACCGAAAAGCCAGTTGGTATGTGCGGGTTGTTAAAGCGAGATTACCTGCAACACCCTGATATTGGATTTGCTTTTATGCCATTGTTCAGGGGAGTTGGATATGCTTACGAGTCCGCCAACGCAGTGATTGAATTTGCCCGGAAAAATAAGCAGGTGGGTCAGATATCCGCCATTGTTTCTCCGGACAATCGGTTGTCTATTGCTTTATTAAACAAATTGGATTTGCGCTTCAGTGCAGATTTGGAACTCCCCGAACTAGGTGGGCCGACTAAACTGTTTGTCAGTCAATAATACCAATCCGCATTGATATGAACCGCATTATAGCGCGGGTAAGATAGTTGCCTTTTTCAGAATGATCGGTGTTTTCGGGACATCTGGCCAGCCGATCAAGGCTTTGTATTCGGTTTCCACTTCAGCCATAGCGTCAACCACTTCGTAACCTTCAACCACGCTACCAAATACAGCATATCCCCAGTTTCTTCCCGGATCCAAACTCTCATTATCATTCATGTTGAAGAAGAATTGTCGATTGGCCGTATGTGGTTCGTTTTGCCTCGCCATAGCGATTGAATACATATCATTTTTCAGACCATTGCCGGATTCGTTAAAAATGGTGGGAAACTTCGATGGCTCTTTGAATTCTTCGTTATAGCCGCCACCCTGGACCACAAAATCCTTAATTACCCGATGGAAAATGGTGCCTTCAAAACTGCGTTTATCCACGTAGCGCAGAAAATTGTTGCTGGTTATCGGGGCTCGGGAGCGATCCAGTTCAACAATAATGTCACCCATGCTTGTCTCCAGTTTTACCCTAGGGTAAAAATTGTCTGGCTGAATATGTGAGCCATCTTTCTTATCATTTGCTAACGCGAATCCTGAAGTCACAAGTAGACTGATAAGGAGTAATCTTTTGAACATAATCTTCTCTTTCTAACGTTTGACCGCTGATAAAATACTAAATTTACTATTTGTTGCAACGACATCAAACCCACCAAACATGCGTTTTAACTTTTTGGGGTAGTCCAGGTGACGATTTCCTATCACTCTGAGTTCCCCGCCTTTAACCAGCAGATTAAGCGAATCCTTGAACATCTGATAAGCAATGTGATCAGTAATGGCATTTTGCTGATGAAATGGTGGGTTACAGACGATTGCATCAGGCGATGGAAAGTCATCACTTGCGGAATATTTGTCCAGGCAATTACTGACAATGAATCGACTACGGGGCAATGCATCTGACAGGTTATGCTGCACATTTATTCTTGCAGATTCAACGGCCATAAAGGATTCATCCACAAAAACGACTTTGGCATCGGGGTATTTGTGCAAAATGTGCAAACCAATAACGCCATTTCCACATCCAAGGTCCACGACTGTTTTATGCTGACAATCTGGCAGGTGCTCCAGCAGAAAACGGGCACCTATATCCAATTGTTGGCGAGCAAAAACGTTGGCGTGGCTCTGGATAGTAAACGTAGGAGAGTTGAGATCCCATTTCGTTGGATAGGGATTGTCAGAATGTTTGTCACCCGTTGGCTGGCAAAATATTAACCGTGATTTCTTTTGTGCCAGGGAAGTTTTAGTTGGACCCAGGTACTTCTCAAATAGTGCCAGCGTTGATTTTTGAATTGCCTTTGCTTTTCCAGCAGCAATGATCATAGTATTTTCAGAAATAGAAGCCTGCAGCTGAATCAACTGGTGTTCAAGCAGAGCAATTGTCTTGGGGATCTTTATCAGGACCAGATCAGGTACCTGCTCCAGAGGCTGCAGACAATCCTGGAATTGGATGCCGTCTTCTTTCAAATGGTTTTTGGCTAAGTTGATCTGGCAGGATGTGGTGGACACAAACGAATCACTAATCCACTGCAATCTGGCTAGTTGAAACCAACAAGCCAGTGAGCCAAAATCATCATTGAAGATGGCAATACTGCATTTGTGCCAGTCAGCTATATGCGTCTCAACATGTTCGATGATAAACTCGTCTGCTGAATCCCAGGCTTGCCAACTTTGATGTTGGAGCGCAATCGGATAACGTTCCAAGTGCAGAGTTTTATCGAAAAAGTTAAAACGTGTAATCATGAAATAGGCAATTTAAAACTATAAGTTATTGAAAATGCAGTCCGATTTATTTGAGGATAACCCCGAAGTTAACGCAATCGAACTCGATATGCCTGATGCAAGCGTGCGCTATCTGAGCAACTTCCTGACAACCTCCGACGCGGAATATTATTTCGAAATACTGCAACGCACTCTGGCCTGGCGACAGGATCATATCAAAATGTTTGGTAAGTCGGTGAAAATTCCTCGTTTACAAGCTTGGTACGGTGAACCAGTAGCAGCATACACATACTCAGGGCTGACAATGCAACCGTTGGCCTGGACAACTGAATTAGCTGAATTACGACACAGGTGTGAAGAGTATTGCCGGGCAAGATTCAATTCCGTCCTGGCCAATTATTACCGGGACGGTCAAGACAGTATGGGAGCACACTCAGATAATGAACCGGAATTGGGTGCCCAGCCAATCATCGCGTCCCTTAGTTTAGGACAAGAGAGAGAATTGATTTTCAAACACCAATACCAGGAACATAAACTCAACCTTCCTCTTGCTAATGGCAGCTTGTTGATAATGTCGGGTACGACACAGGATTTCTGGTTGCATAACATCAATAAACGCACCATCCCACTTGGCCCGAGAATAAATTTAACCTTCCGGATGATCTATCCACTTGAAAAATAAGTTATAAGGCTCCAGATATATCCAACCAAAAAATATATAAATACCACTCAACGAGTTACCTGATTTAAACAAAAATTCATTTTTTTAATTGGGCCAAACAGGCTAGATTTAGAATGTCCTTAAAGGAATTTGATAGGACGTAATGAACAGAGGAGCGCATATGAACATTCAAAACAATATTGAACAAAAGTTACTGGCCCACTTTGATCCGGCTCACTTGGAAATCGTTAATGAAAGTTTCATGCACAATGTTCCCACAGGAGCAGAAACGCATTTTAAAGTTGTGTTGGTAACACCTGCTTTCAAAGGAAAACGACTCATTAGTCGTCACCGTGCGGTGAATGCTGTATTGAAAGAAGAGCTTGCAGATCAAATCCATGCTTTGGCTCTACATACCTACACAAGCGATGAATGGCAATCCTTGTATGGTGAGTCACCTGACTCTCCCGCTTGTCTTGGGGGAATGAAAAAACAGGTTTCTTAACCTTGTTCAAATCCGTTGCTGATCACGATATTCCTGCTAACTTGTGATCAGCATAATTCCTTTTGTGCCTGATTTTTGTTAAAAAGTGTCCTTTAGGCAACACATTTGTCAAAGTCGTCACCCCTTGGCCAATATAAAATAAGAACAAGAATCAATGCGCAATAACTTTGCAAGTTCGTTTTTTCATCTGGTAGACAAGATCAACTCAGGATTGAGTGCTCTTGTCAGCTGGTTCACCCTTTTTATGGTCCTCCTCACTTTCGCAATTGTGGTCCTAAGGTATGGATTTAACCTGGGCTGGATTGCTATGCAGGAATCAGTCATGTATTTACATGCCGCTGTATTCTTTTTGGGTTGCGCGCACGCTTTGCGAGTCAACGAACATGTACGTGTAGATATTTTTTATCGCCAATTTAACCAAAGACGCAAGGCCTGGGTGGATATTCTGGGTAGCTTATTCCTGCTGTTACCGGTCAATCTTTTTATTCTTGTGGTCAGTTGGGACTATGTGATGATTTCCTGGCGTCTGCTGGAAAGCTCTCAGGAAGCAGGTGGCTTACCTCTGGTTTTTATTCTTAAATCTCTCATTTTGTTATTTGCATTAACCATGAGTTTGCAGGGAATTGCCGAACTGCTTAAAAATCTGCAGGCATTGGCCAAAAGGGAGGACAGCTAATGGAGTTCATGCCGCTCATCATGTTTATTGTTGTCTGCTTTGTTTTGCTGCTTGGTTATCCCGTTGCTTATTCTCTGGCAGGCGTTGCACTGCTGTTTGCAGGAGCGGGTGTCGCCCTGGGGCATTTCGACGGAGCATATTTATCTGCTTTGCCAAGCCGCTTATATGGCATCGCCACGAACCAGACACTGTTAGCTGTTCCCTTGTTTGTTTTTATGGGCGTGATGCTGGAAAAATCTAAAATAGCTGAGAATCTGCTGACCTCTATGGCTCAGCTCTTCGGCCAGTACAAAGGTGGTTTGGCAGTATCAGTGATACTGGTGGGCATGCTGCTGGCCGCCAGTACCGGCATAGTGGGAGCGACAGTAGTAACCATGGGGTTATTGTCATTGCCAACCATGCTGAAACGAGGTTATTCAGCCAGTTTTGCGTCAGGAAGCATCTGTGCAACGGGTACGCTGGGACAAATCATCCCGCCCTCAATAGCCTTGGTTCTGCTAGGTGACGTGTTGTCCAGCGCTTATCAGCAGGCACAGCTGAACATGGGAATCTTCTCTCCGGAATCGGTATCTGTTGGTGATCTGTTTGTTGGGGCGATAATCCCAGGTGTTATTCTGGTCTGTTTGTACTTACTTTATGTTGTTTTAGTTGCGTGGTTGAATCCAGATTCAGTGGGCGAGAGCAGTGGTGTAAGCGAGCAGGCCAAAGTGAGCTTGGTGGAATTGTTAAAAGCCCTTTTGCCTCCTTTATTTCTGATTTTTATCGTACTGGGTTCTATTCTGGCTGGATTTGCGACACCCACGGAAGCGGCGGGTGTCGGTGCCATGGGGGCCTTATTGCTGGCAATTGCCCGTAAACAGTTGAGCCTTGCCATGTTGAAAGATGTGATGACGTCAACAACCAATGTAACAGCAATGGTTTTCTTAATTTTAATTGGTGCCTCGATATTTTCCCTTGTATTCAGGGGGTATGGAGGTGAAGAACTTATTGAGCAGCTCTTCAATAATTTACCTGGGGGCGTGTTTGCCGCAGTGCTGTTAGTAATGGCGGTTATTTTTTTACTGGGCTTTATTCTGGACTTTATCGAAATTACTTTCGTTGTAGTGCCACTAGTTGCTCCCGTATTGCTGGCGATGGGCATCGACCCGATTTGGTTAGGGATTATGATAGCGGTGAATTTACAGACCTCGTTCCTGACCCCACCTTTTGGTTTTGCTTTGTTTTACTTACGTGGTGTTGCCCCACCAGAGGTTAAAACTACCGATATTTACAAAGGCGTTGCACCTTTCATCGTCATGCAATTAATGCTGTTAATTGCCATGGCTATATGGCCTAATTTGGTCACATGGTTACCAAATACTTTATACGGATAAAGGTAATGACAAAAAGATTTCTCTCTTCACGTTCGGGCTTATCCCGGAGTCTTTCAATTGCAATATTAAGTATCTTATTGCTTGCCTGTGGCAAGGAACAAGCTAGCTCAGGTTCAACCGCAGCAGTCTCAGAACAGCAACGGTTTGAATGGAAAATGGTGACCTCTTGGCCGAAAAATTTTCCGGGACTAGGCAGAGCGCCAGAAACATTTGCTAAGTATGTTGAGCGAATGTCATCAGGGCGTTTGACGGTAAAGGTATATGGCGCCGGTGAGTTGGTACCGGGGTTTCAGGTGTTTGATGCTGTCTCTCAGGGCACAGTGGAGATGGGGCATGCGGGCTCTTACTACTGGAAAGGCAAAGCACCTGCCTCGCAAATTTTCACCGCAATACCTTTTGGTATGAATGCAACAGAATTTAATGGTTGGTTGCATTATGGTGGTGGACTGGAATTGTGGCGTGAAGTGTATGAACCTTTTGGTGTTATTCCTTTTGCGGGCGGAAACACAGGGGTTCAGTTAGCTGGCTGGTTCAAAAAAGAAATCAACAGTCTGGAAGATTTTCAAGGGTTGAAAATGCGTATCCCGGGCTTAGGTGGGGAAGTCCTCAAAAAGGTCGGTGGTATTCCGGTGGCGCTCACAGGTGGTGAATTATTCACATCTTTACAATCGGGTGCAATCGATGCCACTGAGTGGGTTGGTCCATACAATGACCTGGCTTTCGGCCTGTATAAAGCTGCACCATACTATTATTATTCTGGCTGGCATGAGCCTGGTGCAAGTCTCGAATTTACAGTTAACAAAGAGGCCTTCGAAACATTACCGCCTGACCTGCAAGCGATAGTTGAAATTGCCACGCGGGCTGTAAATCAGGACATGTTGGACGAGTATACAGCTCGCAACAATGAGGCAATGAAATCATTGATTGAAAAGCACGGTGTGGATATGCGCCCCTTACCAGCTGATGTTATTGAGAGTTTGCGTCAGGCATCCATTGAAGTCATGCAGGAACAATCTGCGGCAGATCCAGTGTTTGCCAAAGTGTACAAGTCATATGCAGAATTTCAGAAAAATGTCTGGGAATACCATAAAATTTCTGAAGAGGAATATTATAAAAACCGACAGTCCAACTGACTCGTTTACGTATCAATTTTGCGCTTAGCTGGGCAGCTTCAGCTGCTCAGAGTTGTTTATTGGCAATTGCCAATTACAATATGCGCACTTTCCTAACAAAGGTATTTTTCTATGGTTATCAAGCCCAAAGTACGTGGCTTTATCTGTACCAATGCGCATCCGGTTGGCTGCGCTGCAAGCGTTCAAGAACAAATAGACTACGTTAAGGCACAAGGTGGCCATGTAGACGGACCGAAAAATGTATTAGTACTGGGTTGTTCAACCGGATACGGGTTAGCGTCACGAATCGTTTCGGCTTTTGGCTACAATGCCAAAACATTGGGCGTGTGTTTCGAAAAAACACCAAGCGAGAGAAAAACCGGTACCGCTGGCTGGTACAACACAGCAGCGTTTCATCAACAAGCCAATGATGCTGGTTTATACGCAAAAACACTAAATGGAGACGCATTCTCGAAAGAGCTGAAAGCGCAGGTTATTGAGACCCTGAAAGCCGACATGGGTAAAGTGGATCTGGTCATTTACAGCCTGGCTTCACCTCGACGAACTGATCCTGAAACCGGGGAAGTGTATAAGTCTACTTTGAAACCTGTGGGTCAGGCGTACACAACCAAGACCTATGATACGGACAAGGATCTTATCCACGATGTTGCACTTGAGCCGGCCAATGATGACGAGATCTTCAATACAATCAAAGTCATGGGTGGAGAAGATTGGGAGCTTTGGCTGGATGCCCTGGGTGAAGCAGATTTACTTGCTGACAATTGCAAAACCACTGCCTACACCTATATTGGCAAAGAGCTGACCTGGCCAATTTATGGTCAAGCGACAATAGGTAAAGCCAAGGAAGATCTGGACCGTGCTGCTTCAGCAATAACAACGCAGCACGCAGGTAAAAATGTGAAGGCCTATGTTTCGTCCTTAAAGGCGCTCGTTACTCAAGCTAGTTCCGCCATTCCTGTAATGCCGCTGTATATTTCGTTGATTTACAAAGTCATGAAAGAGGAAGGGACGCACGAAGGGTGCATCGAACAAATTCAGGGCTTGTTTACCGAGAAGTTAGCAGTCGATGGACCAGAAACTGATGATATGAATCGTCTTCGGATGGATGGCAAAGAAACCAATGATGCTACCCAGGCTAAGATAAAAGCATTGTGGGATCAGGTTACCCAGGAAAATTTCCATGACCTAAGCGATTACGCAGGCTACCACCATGAATTTCTGAAGTTGTTCGGATTTGATATTGAAGGTGTTGATTATGATGCTGACGTGGAAACAATAGTAAATTGGTAAGTACCTGCTTACATTGCTGACCGAATTAAACCGCCTATTGGCGGTTTTTTTGTGTCTTTTTGCAGACAGGGTCTATATTTAGTGAGATAAGCTTTCTTCGTCAAAAAAGTTTCACACATGGAGGTGAAATGTCATCGGCCAAAAGACGATATTCCAGCGTTATAATGTTTTCCGTCACACTGTTGTTGGCGGTAGGTATTTCCAGTGCAATGTACTTCTTCAAAATCCAGAAAAATGAGGACTATCAGAACCGTCTGCACTTTCGGGAATTAAATGAAGTCAGTCGCAGCATTACTCAATCGGCTGGACAATTATCAGAAATTGCCAAAGTCTGCGAAAGCGCGTTAAAAGCTGTTTCAAATGATGGGGGTGAAGCCGGAGATGGTAACTCCACTGACAAAGCGCCTGAACGTAAACCACTAGATCCCATATCCAACTGTGAAAATCTACTGAAAAATAGAGTGGCGTTGGCCAATCGCTCCGCCAACCTCAAGAGTTTGAAAGTTTCCAGCGCCTCTCCTGTAACCAATAAAGAGCTAAAAGCCCACGCCATCCATCTTCACCCAGGTGGAAAAACCTATATCGCCGTCAAGTCGCAGAAAGATAAAGCTCATCAAGAACCAGTCGAGGATGATATATCGGCCGATGAACACTCAGATGACCTCTCCGGTGATCTTGAGAAGGAGCATGCCGAAAAAAGAGATACCATTTTGCCAAACATACTGGAAGTTCAGACCAGAGACTTTATTCCGGCAAATATCGAACGTTTTCCGCTGGTTCTTATTGCTGATGAGGCTGGCAAAGTTATTGGTACCCGACAAATCAATCGAAAGGGTGTCGAAACTGCAGATTTACAATTTCAGGAAGTGAATAGTTTGTTTTTGCAGATCGCAGAGCAAAGGGCGATAGCAAATAATAAGGAGAGCGTGGAAAAAGATTTCAAGCCTACTACCAGTGAAATATTGGACACCACTATCGGTGGCGTTGATTATCGAATCTTTGTTCAGCCTGCAAACCTGACGGCCTATGACACAGACACTAAAAATCTTTATCTGCTGGGGCTTGTACCTGCGAATGAATTACGCTTGGCAAAACTCAGAGTTTCTCCCAATACCGCTCTTTGGTTTGTGCTTATTCTAATCGGTCTAATTTCTTTGTTGCCTGTGCTTAAGTTACGTTTCGTATCAATTAAATATGCTTTCACCAGAGGCGATGTCAGTCAAATTGGTATGGGAATGATAGTGGCGTTGGGTATGGTCAGCATCGGCGTCACCCATCAACTTTTTTATGGTTTCCTTCTGGAAGGAAAAACGTCTCAGGCCACGGCTTTGCATCAACAGATAACAGAAGAGTTTGAGAGCGAAATCGCAACACTCAGAAAGTGGATAGATGGCTATGCCGACAAGATTAAACCCGCGAATACTGAAGGCAAAAGTTTAGGGCAGGCTGAAGGTTACTGCGAAGAGATTACCGTCAATAGAACGGGTATCCCGGAAACCTTCAGAAGCTGCGTTGACCAGGATTTGATTGTCAGAGATAAGAATACCAAGGAGGGTTACGATTACATAATCGAAGGAACCTTTATACTCGACGATCAAGGACGCTTTGCTGCAAACAGCCGAACCACCTGGAAGCAAAAAAAGTTGCTGGTGGGCCGTGATATCACGCTTAACCATAGACAATACTTTCAACAAGCAATGGAGTGCAATGTTTGGGGCGACACGGACATTGGCACCCAATGCGATCAGGGCTTGGTGTTCGAGCGAATCAACAATGTAAGGGATGGACGGAAAAATACCCAGTTTGCCATTCCGTTGTTTAAAAGTGTCCACAATGAGGCAGAAGTTAAACAAATTCTGAGTTTTGGCACGCGCCTGCGCACCTTTTTCAATCGCGTGATGCCAAAGAATTTTGGCTACCTGGTGTTTGAAGACTCAGGCAAAGTCTTGTTCCATAGTGATGAGCAGCGCAGTCTGATCGAAAATGTGTTCGTCGAAACTGACAATAACAAACAACTTCATGCCTTTGTTGAAAATAAGGGCTTTTCACTTGGAAACACTAACAAGACCATCAATTTTGAAGCTGTTTATCGAGGAAAATCCCATTTATTTGCCGTAGGGAAATTGTTTACTGATTCAAAATACAATTCAGCTCCATTAACCCTTGTGGTTTTCTTCGACCAGAGCGATGCAGAACTCAACAATATGCTGTTGTTGTTTCTTGCCGTTATCCTGTTTCTGATCATCATAATTCCTCTTTTTATCTATTTCAGGTATGCCACCAGTCAGGCATTTTGGGCTACCTTGCTATATTACAATCCAAAACACGCCAGACGTTACCTGAGTTGGATGATGCTGATTATTGGTGGAACCATTTTTTGCCTGTTTATGATGGGACTTGTATTTGATTTAGCGTTGCGGGTTGCTATCTGGCTACTCACAGTCTGTCTGGTTTTTAAACTGATTATTTTAAGTATCGATCCAAAAGGAACGGTAATACGTGGTGACAGCCCGAGCATCAAGCCTGCAGGGGGGGTGGCAATTTTATTTGCTTCAATCTGGTGGGGGCTGGGTGCAGTTAAGCCCAACATTAGTGGAGTCAATATCACGTTTTTCGTGATTGGTGTTGCATGCTTGCTCGCCGCAATCTTTTTTCAATTGCGCAGGCCCGAGCGTGAGATTCGGTCGGAAGACTTGTATAGCAGAGAACGTTACAACAAGGCTTATGTAGGCTTTCTGGTTGCTATTCTGTTTTTGATTGCTGCTGTGCCAGCCAGTCTTATCGTTAACAGTGCAAATGGGTATTTGTTGCAACATCAGGCAACCATCCAAAGCCAACACTTGCTAGCTTCGCAGAAGCATTATCAGGTTCAACTTGCGGATTACAGTGCCATAGTAGGGGTATCGACACATAAGGAACTTGGGGAGTTCAATACTGAAAATTGGATTAAGAAGAGTGCCCTGGAATCAGTTTTCCCTGGTTATGGTACCTGGATTGAACCGATATATTCTGAAGTTAAAAAAGCTCGCTACACGGACAAAATGATCCAGTTCCTGGTTTCCAATATTGCCTTTGCCGATGCTTTACTAGCGGAGATAACACATCTTGCCAAAGCTGATCAAATCGAAGCTAATCCTAAAGCAAATGCTGAAATCGAAAGCAGCCCTCCGAAATCAACAAATTTATCAGTAGCCGCTGGCGAAGAGCCGCTTAAAATGATGCATTATCTACCCGATGAATTTATGCTGCACGCCAGTAATCACAATACCTTATTTATCTTGTTTTCATTGCTGATCCAATTATTTATATTGCACCGGATTGTGGAGTTGATGATCGTCAGGCGGCTATTTGGGGACCACCTTACCAATGACTTCCGTATTTCATATCCAACAGAACATTATTGTCTGAGAGAAAAGTGGGACACCTTGTTTAAACAGCTTTTGACGACAGATGCGCAACAAATTCTGCTGCTGCATTCCAATGCCAAGCGGGTGAACAATCGATTTAAGGACGCCAAAAAAAGTCTGTTTGGGGGCGGTGTTCTGAATATTAAAAACTGCCTGAAAAAAATTGACGACAAGTTTGAACTGGAAAATAAATTAAATGGGCTAAAAAATGAAAGCCCAATTACTGTGGCAATGGAAGGGTACGATGAATTGGCATTTTTACCGGATCGACGTAACCTGGCCTTGGAGTTAACCCAAAGACTGATTGTACTGAAGCATGTTCATCTGGTTATCGTTGCAGACACCGCCCCGATCTACCGATTAATCAAACAGGATGAATATCCTCACCTGCAGGAAGAGAGTGTCGCTTTGGCAACCGAAGAGCTTGGCTGGTCAAACGTATTTTCGCGATTTGATAAAGTCTATGACTGGACACCAGCTAAGAAATATATGCCCAGACAAATAGATGAGGTCCTGCATTTAATTGAGAATGAGGCCAATGGGTGGCCGGAATTGCGTGAAATAGAAGCATCATTCAAACGCTATCACCAGTTGATCAAGTTACAGGATGAGACTACAGAAGTAACGGCAAGCAATTTAAAAACAAATTGGAAGCCCTCCCAGATCATTGCTTATTTTGCTACTCATGCCGGCGCTTTGTATCGGATGAAATGGGAATTATGTACCAAAGATGAGCGTTACTTGCTCTATCAGCTTGCTTCAGGGGCAAATGTGAATCCACTGAATTCAGAAGTAGTTGAACACTTGATGAGGCGAGGTTACATCTACCGGGATGCTGGCTGGCATATTATTAATGACAGTTTCAAACGCTTTGTGCTGAATGCTGAACGGGAAGAATCCATTGCAGATTGGCAGAATGATGCGAATGCAGGAATCTGGTCAATGCTCAGAATTCCCATTTTTACAGTGGTGCTCGTGCTAATTGTTGTCACTGTTTTCAGCAGTGGGCAGGCAATCGATTCGGCGCTGGGAATTTTGACAGCGTTATTAGGAATGATCCCGCTTCTTCTTCGCAACGTTTCTCTGCTAAAAAGCGGTTCAACCAATTTAGGCGAATAAATTTGGCCTAGCTGTAAGCAAAAGTTTCCTTCACTGCTAGAATGAGTAGCAATAATTATTCGCGCCAATTTGCACAAAAATGTAGCAAAAAAAGGTATTTAGCCACATTTAGCGTGGCGCAACCCGGCTTGTTAATGCTAAAATTCCGGAGTTAGGCGGGATTGATTTGTAAAAAAACAATTCGCAGGGGTGGGGACCAATACATGCACACATGTATTCACCGGAGACATCGCTTTCGAACGATGAATAATCTAAGTAGACAAGAAGCATTACGAATAGGCTTTTGAGCTAACGCTTAAGAGGCTGATCGTGATGTTTTTTATTAAATAAGTAGTGCTATTGCGTATGATTAAAATCAAAAAAGGGTTAGACCTCCCGATCCAGGGAGCCCCTCAACAGCAAATTCATGACGGTCCTGCTGTCACACGAGTTGCTGTATTGGGAGAAGAATACGTCGGCTTGCGTCCTACCATGTTTGTTCAGGTGGATGATGTAGTGAAAAAAGGTCAGGATTTGTTTGAAGATAAAAAGAATCCTGGCGTTAAGATCACTGCACCGGCAGCCGGTAAAGTTGTGGAAATTAACCGTGGTGCAAAGCGTGTATTGCAGTCAGTTGTGATACAGTTGGAGGGTAACGACCAGGAAACCTTCGATAAGGTTGATGTGGCTCAGTTATCATCCCTAGATCGCAGTGCAGTAGAAAAGACACTTGTAGATTCCGGTCTTTGGGCTGCTTTCAGAACGCGTCCATTTAGCAAAATCCCCGGTATCGGTAGTGTGCCTCATTCCATTTTCGTCAATGGGATGGATACCAACCCTCTCGCTGCGGATCCTGAGGTGATAATTGCTGATCGCCAGGCTGACTTCGAAAACGGGTTGACAGTGATCAAGCGTTTGACTGAAGGAAAATTGTTTGTCACTAAAGCATCTGGTGCCAACGTATCAGTTGGTAATTCCCAGGCTGAAGTCCATGAGTTTGCCGGACCACACCCCGCCGGTTTAGTGGGTACACACATTCACCACCTTGACGCAGTCGATTCCAGTAAAACAGTCTGGCATCTTGGCTACCAGGATGTGATTGCAATTGGTGCCTTGTTTACAACAGGCGAAATTGACAGCAATCGTGTCATTTCGATTGGCGGACCTGCTGCTAAAAACCCCCGTTTGATCCGAACACTGCAAGGTGCTGACTGTACTGAATTATCTGCTTCTGAAAAGGCTGATGGTGAAGTGCGTGTCGTATCCGGATCCGTTCTTCAAGGAACTCACGCTCATGGTGTACATGGCTATCTAGGTCGTTATCACACTCAGGTTTCATTGTTGCTAGAGGGACGTGAAAAAGAGTTATTCGGCTGGTTGAAACCGGGTGTAACTATGCATTCCATTACCCGTGCTTATCTTGCTCACTTAAGTCCTAAGAAGTTGTTCGACATGACGACAACGACCAATGGTTCAGATCGTTCTATGGTACCAATTGGCAATTACGAACGCATTATGCCACTGGATATTTTACCGACATTGTTGTTGCGTGACATGATCTCCGGTGACACCGATGGTGCACAGACACTTGGTTGTCTGGAGCTTGATGAAGAAGATTTGGCTCTGTGCACATATGTCTGTCCAGGCAAATATAACTACGGCCCGATTTTACGTGAGTGCCTCACGACTATCGAGAAAGAGGGGTAATCATGGGTTTAAAAGAGTATTTAGAAAAAATTGAACCTGACTTTGAACCAGGTGGTAAACACGAGAAGTGGTACGCACTTTATGAAGCTGCAGCAACCGTTTTCTATACACCAGGTAAAGTAACTAAATCGACTACCCACGTTAAAGACAGTATCGATTTAAAACGTATCATGATCCTGGTTTGGATGGCGACATTCCCAGCGATGTTCTATGGCATGTATAACATAGGGGCACAGGCTCACGATGCTATCCTTGCCGGTGCTGGCGCATTGCCTGATATATGGCAGGCAAACTTGTTTAGCGCCTTAGGTGGCGAATTAGGCAATGATGCTGTTGGTTGGCTCGGTAAAATGATTTACGGTGCCTGCTTCTTTGTGCCTATTTACGCTACTACCTTTATTGTTGGTGGGTTCTGGGAAGTTTTGTTTGCCTCGGTGCGTAAACATGAAGTGAACGAAGGTTTCTTTGTTACGTCTGTACTGTTCGCATTGACTTTACCAGCGACTATTCCTCTTTGGCAGGTAGCTTTAGGCATCACCTTTGGTGTTGTTATCGCTAAAGAAATTTTTGGTGGTACAGGCCGTAACTTCCTCAACCCTGCGCTGTCAGGTCGTGCTTTCCTCTATTTTGCTTACCCTGCACAAATTTCAGGCGATGCAATCTGGACAGCTGCTGATGGCTTCTCTGGCGCAACCTGGCTTGGTCAGGCTGCAGCTGGCGGTCTTGATTACAGCAACATGGAAATGTGGTGGCAGGCGTTCTTTGGCAACATCCAAGGTTCAGTAGGTGAAGTATCTACGCTAATGCTGATGCTTGGTGGCTTGTTTATCATTTACCTGCGTATTGCTTCGTGGCGAATTGTACTCGGGGTACTGATAGGTGCGACCTTCTTCAGTACACTGCTAAATATGATTGGCAGCGAGACTAATGCGATGTTTGCAATGCCCTGGCATTGGCACATTGTGTTAGGCGGATTTGCTTTTGGTATGTTTTTCATGGCAACTGACCCGGTTTCTGCCTCATTCACCAATAAAGGTAAGTGGGCATATGGCATCATGATTGGCTTCATGACAGTCATGATACGAGTGCTTAATCCTGCTTTCCCTGAAGGAATGATGCTGGCAATTCTGTTTGCCAACCTTTGGGCGCCATTGTTCGATTATTTTGTGGCGCAAAGTAATATCAAGCGGAGGATTGCTCGTGTCGGCTAAAAAAGAAACATTAGGTAAAACTATCGGGGTAGTGCTGGCAGTCTGTCTGGTCTGTTCTATTGTTGTCTCCGGTGCCGCAGTTGGTCTTCGCTCTTTGCAGCAAACTAATGCCGCTCTGGATAAGCAAACCAACATTATCGAAGCCGCAGGCTTAACCGAAAAAGCAGCAGGCGATATCGCCGGAACCTACGAAAAATTCGTTGAAGAACGGTTTGTTGACCTGGCAACAGGTGCCTATGTTGAAGCCCCTCACAGCGGCTACGACATGTACAAGTCAGCGAAAGACCCACAACTAAGTAGTAAGGTCGAAGGGAAAAACATTGGCTTCCTGAGTCGAGCGAATATTGCCAGCGTTTACATTGTGAAGAATGAAGCTGGAAATGTTGAACGTGTCATCTTGCCAGTTCACGGAAGTGGTCTTTGGGATCTTATGTACGGCTTCCTGGCATTGGACGCAGATGGCAATACTGTTAAAGAACTGGTTTATTACAAGCATAAAGAAACACCAGGGCTAGGTGCGGAGATCTTAAATCCCAGCTGGAAAGCAAAATGGAGCGGCAAAAAAGTTTACGACAATGGCGAAGTTGCTATTCAAGTGAAGAAAAATGCCGGACCAGATAATACCTACGCTGTGGATGCGCTCTCAGGTGCAACACTAACCAGTAACGGTGTGCAAAACACATTAACCTACTGGCTGGGCGAGAATGGCTTCAAGCCTTATCTCACTAAACAATCCTGGAAATCTTAAGAGGTTTAGACAATGGCTGATACTAAAGAAATGAAAAAGGTATTGTTTGGGCCGATCCTGGACAGTAACCCTATTGCTCTACAAGTACTTGGTGTGTGCTCTGCATTGGCAATCACCACCAAGCTAGAAACCGCACTGGTTATGTCGTTAGCATTGACGACAGTATGCGCGTTTTCAAATTTATTTATTTCACTGATTCGTAACCAGATACCGTCGAGCGTGAGGATCATTATTCAAATGACCATCATTGCTTCTCTGGTAATAGTGGTTGACCAAGTATTACAGGCTTACTCATATGCGATAGCGAAAGAGCTATCGGTATTTGTTGGTTTGATCATCACCAACTGTATCGTTATGGGACGAGCTGAAGCTTATGCGATGAAAAGTCCCCCAATGATGAGTTTTATGGACGGGATCGGTAATGGCCTAGGTTATTCATTTGTACTTGTTGTTATTGGTACGATAAAAGAACTGTTTGGCTTTGGCACCATTTTAGGCTTCGAAATACTTCCGCTGATTCAAAACGGTGGCTGGTATCAAGGTAATGGCTTGTTGATTTTACCATTTAGTTCTTTCTTCCTTATTGGTGGATTGATTTGGTTCATTCGTACAATCCGTCCTGACCAAGTAGAGCCGAAGGAGTAATCGATGGAACATTATATTAGTTTGTTTGTACGCTCTGTTTTCATCGAAAACATGGCACTGTCCTTATTCCTGGGGATGTGTACTTTCCTGGCCGTTTCCAAAAAAGTGAAAACCGCCATGGGACTAGGTGTTGCGGTTGTCGTGGTACTGGGTATTTCAGTTCCTGTTAACCAGATCATTTATGTCAACATTCTTGCTCCTGGGGCGCTGGCCTGGGCAGGTTTCCCTGAAGCAGATCTTAGCTTTTTGAACTTTCTGACCTTTATCGGCGTAATAGCTGCGTTGGTGCAGATCCTGGAAATGAGTTTGGATAAGTTCTTCCCAGCCTTATATAACGCGCTAGGAATTTTCTTGCCCCTAATCACAGTAAACTGTGCAATTTTCGGTGGCGTGGCCTTTGCCGTTCAACGTGAATACACCTTGGGTGAAAGCGTTGTTTACGGAATTGGTAGTGGACTGGGTTGGGCTATCGCTATCACCTTGTTGGCGGCGGTTCGCGAAAAACTGAAATACGCAGATATGCCAGAAGGTATTCGTGGTTTAGGTTCTGTATTTATGATTGCTGGATTGATGGCACTGGGTTTCCAGTCTTTCACCGGCGTTGCATTGTAATAAGCACTGAGGAGCAATTGAATGAATCAAGTTGAAATTTACCTTGGTGTAGGCATGTTCATCGCTATCGTGCTTGCGTTAGTGTTGATCATCATGTTCGCCAAATCAAAGTTGGTCCCGTCAGGTGACGTGACTATAACTATCAATGGTGATCCTGAAAAAGCAATCACCGCATCACCAGGCGGCAAGCTGCTTGGTGCCTTGGCAGATTCAGGTATCTTTGTATCTTCTGCCTGTGGTGGAGGCGGTTCTTGCGGTCAATGTGAAGTCCACATTAAGTCGGGTGGTGGTGAAATCCTGCCGACTGAACTGGACCACATAAGTAAGCGTGAAGCCAGAGAAGGCTGTCGTTTATCCTGTCAGGTTGCGATTAAGCAGGACATGGATATCCAACTTCCTGAAGAAGTGTTTGGGATTAAAAAATGGGACTGTGCTGTTATTTCCAATGACAACAAAGCCACCTTTATCAAAGAGCTTAAGCTTGCCGTTCCAGATGGTGAGAGTGTGCCATTCCGTGCGGGTGGTTACATTCAAATCGAAGCTCCACCTCATCACGTCAAGTATAAAGACTATGACATTCCTGATGAGTACAAGCCGGATTGGGAACGTTTTGGTTTCTTCGATATTGAATCCAAAGTAGACGAAGAAACGATTCGTGCTTACTCAATGGCTAACTATCCCGAAGAAGAAGGCATTATTATGTTGAACGTGCGTATTGCTACGCCGCCGCCTAATAATCTGAGCCTGCCTGCAGGTAAAATGTCTTCCTACATTTGGGATCTTAAAGAAGGTGACAAAGCCACTATTTCAGGCCCATTTGGTGAGTTCTTTGCCAAAGATACTGATGCCGAAATGGTCTTCGTAGGTGGTGGTGCAGGTATGGCACCCATGCGTTCACACATCTTCGATCAGTTGAGACGCCTGAAGTCTGACCGTAAAATTACGTTCTGGTATGGTGCACGTTCCTTGCGCGAAATGTTCTATGTAGAAGATTTCGATATGCTGGATAAAGAAAACGAAAACTTTAAATGGCACGTCGCATTATCTGATCCGCAACCTGAAGACAATTGGGAAGGTTACACCGGTTTCATTCACAATGTTCTGTTAGAGAACTATCTGAAAGACCACCCCGCGCCAGAAGATTGTGAATTCTACATGTGTGGTCCACCTATGATGAACGCAGCCGTCATCAACATGCTGAAAGATTTGGGTGTTGAGGATGAAAATATAATGTTGGATGACTTTGGTGGCTAGAGAACTTGTCTTTTGACTCTCTAACTGCGTTACTGGCCAATTTTCGATGCTCAAGTACAAAAGCGTACGTTCCGCGTCGAAAATTGACCAAGGCCTAGCTAGCGAACCAAATTGCAAACAAAAATAGCTTTTGGAATGGAAAAACCAAAGCCTTGTTAGATAACCATATTCTTCGTTCTTTTTTGAAGTCCTCTAGCGTTGTTTTGAGTTAGTGGGTCGATAACTTACAAAATTAGGCTGAATATTAATTATCAACCGAATAATCCGATATAAAGAATAAGAAAAGGGCCGCAGGCCCTTTTGTTTTAGGTTACCAAAAGAATGTTAAAATACAGAGCTTATTACCTGGTTCTGATCGTGGTGATTGGGTCGATTCTCCTACTTACCAGTCAACCAGAACCTTCAGCTGCGACCCACCTTACCGGCCGAACAATGGGGACGACCTATAGCATCAAATTCTATTCCGAGCAGGAAGCAGATAGCCAGGCGATTCAAAATGAAATAGACAACTTGTTAGTTCTGATTAACCAACAAATGTCTACCTATGACCCTGAATCCGAGCTGTCTAAATTTAATAAGTGGGATAGCACAGAGCCGTTCAAATTGTCAGAAGATACCTTATTTGTTTTGCGGGAAGCACTCCGGTTAGGAGTGATGAGCAACGGAATTCTTGATGTGACTGTTGGCCCATTGGTGAATCTGTGGGGTTTTGGTCCTGAAGCACGACCTGAATCTGTGCCGGAACAAAAAGCAATAGACAATGTCAAAGCCAAAACCGGCCTGGATAAGTTGCAGCTGCTGGACGATGCTGTGATTAAAACTGAACAGAGTTTGTATGTGGATTTATCTACAATCGCAAAAGGCTACGCGGTGGATAAGGTAGCTGAATTGTTGCAGTCATATGGTTTTTCAACTTATCTGGTAGAGATAGGCGGTGAAATGCGTGTTGCCGGGCAGAAGCCTGATGGTAAGGGTTGGATCATTGCTGTCGAGAAACCCATCACCACAGAACGAGCAGTGCAACAGCTATTGAATATCGGTAATAATGCGATAGCAACGTCAGGTGATTATCGAAATTATTATGAGAAAGATGGGGTCCGTTATTCACATCTGATAGATCCTAGAACGGGTTACCCTATCAGTCATAATTTAGTTGCGGTGACCGTTGTTCATCCATCGTCCATGACAGCGGATGGATTGGCCACAGCCCTTAATGTAATGGGCAAAGATGAAGCATTACTTGTTGCGAAAGAAAATAACCTGGATGTACTCTTGATAACCCGCGAAATGGGAGAGTTTAAAGAGTATACTAGCGGTAATTTCTCCCGCTATATTCAGACTAACCAGTAGTATCAGGAAGTGAAGTGAGTACGTTTATTTTAGCATTTGTGTTTTTTATTATTGTGGTATCTGCTATGGCGGTAGGCTATATCGTTCAGCAAAAAACCATATCAGGTAGCTGCGGCGGTTTGGGTGCCCTTGGTATTGAAAAGGCATGCGACTGTCCGGAACCTTGTGATCGTAAAAAGGCACGAATGGAAAAGGAAAGTATGCGCCAAAAGAAATTGGATGAATGGAAACAGAACCAAATTCTTTAGTGTAAACAAAATTTAAGTAAAAACGCCGGGTATCCGGCGTTTTTTTATTGACGAACGGAAAATATCAAGGAAAATACCTGTAAATAAATACAGCTAATCAGGATTCATCTGTGCGCAAGATAATCCACATCGACATGGATTGTTTTTATGCCGCAGTGGAGATGCGGGATGATCCTTCACTCCGCAACGTGCCAATAGCCATTGGCGGGAGTGCAGATCGCCGCGGGGTTATTTCAACGTGCAATTACCCGGCTCGAAAGTTTGGAGTGCGTTCTGCAATGGCTACTGCTCAGGCTGTAAAATTGTGTCCTCACCTTGTATTGGTTCCAGGTAGAATGGATGTTTATGCGGAAACCTCAAAACAAATTCGCACTATCTTCGCCCGCTATACTGACAAGATTGAACCTCTCTCACTAGATGAAGCCTATCTGGATGTGAGCGAATCAAATTTATTTTCCGGCAGCGCAACATTGATCGCACAAGATATCCGTCAGGCAATTTTCAATGAGACAGGATTAACTGCTTCTGCAGGTGTAGCACCTTGTAAATTTGTCGCCAAGATTGCCAGCGACGAAAATAAACCAGATGGTATTTGCGTGATTACGCCAGACAAACTGGACGACTTTGTTAAGGCTTTGCCACTCGGGAAAATCCCCGGTGTTGGTAAGGTGACTGTACAGAAGCTGCACCATCTGGGACTTTTTACCTGCGCTGATGTCCGGGATTTCCCACTCGATCAACTGGTTAAGAAGTTTGGCAAATTTGGTCCGGTGATTTGGAATCGAAGTCATGCTATTGATGACCGGGATTTAAGTCTGTCCCGGGAGCGAAAATCTGTTGGGGTCGAGCGAACTCTGGCAGAAGATCTACTTACCGACCAAGCCTGTTTGGACATGATAGAAGTGTTGTATCCGAAGCTGGAGGAGCGCCTGAAAAATGCCAGGCCCAATATGCGTATACAAAGCCAGGGAGTTAAACTCAAATTTAATGACTTTCAACAGACAACAGTTGAACATAAGTGTAAAGAGTTGGATAAGGGGTATTTTGTAGAACTTCTGGAAGAGGCGTTGCAACGAAAAGCGCAGCGAGGGATCAGGTTAGTAGGCCTGCATGTGGGTCTGCCAACTAACCATGACAGTTATCAGCTGACTTTTCCTTTCGATAAAGTTGAGACTGACGCAAATCCATAGTAATAATCGGGTAAATTTCCTTTTAATAAAAGAGTGAGTCCGTTATGCCATTTCCTTCTCCAGTATCTGTTACGGATATTCCTTCTGCCTTGACTATCGGCGGTCAGTGGGATGCACTGATTTTTATATCTGATCAATCTTCTTCCACCTTATCCGCAGATATTGAACAGGCGATCTTGCGGCATTCTGAACTCGACCAAAGAACGGGTAACAAAGCCCTATTGATTTCTGCAGAAAATCTACCTGGTAAGCGCTTAATTTTCTCGCCAACAGGCTCGCTGGATCGAGATTATGATGATGTCCGACGCGTCTCTGATGCAGCGAAAGAAGCGGCGAATATCTGTCAGGAAGCAGGCGTTGTTGCTCCCCTTGTTATCGTTGAAATTTCGGACCAGTCAGATCGGTACATGAAATCCTTGGAGGTAGCTTATTTGGGAATTTGTCAGGCTCTTTGGCAGCCGCTGGAGGCGCGTCAATTCTTGGGCGAAGATGAAGTAGAAAGCATACAGCGAATAGGCCTGATAAGTAAAAACGAACTGGATGTGGGGAAACTCAGCGCATTGGAAGCAGGTAGGAGGGTGGCCAGAGATCTATGTGGGACAGAACCAGAAAGAATGGCGCCTCCGGGCTTTGCTGATTATTGTGTACAAACATTCCACAATTCAGCGGTCAGCGTAACTGTGTTGTCTGACGACGAAACAATATTACGTGAATACCCCCTTCTGCACGCTGTTGCACGTGCTTCCGTTGAGGTGGAGCGTCATCAGCCCAGAGTTATTCGGCTTGAATATGAGGGTGAAGGACCAGTAGAAAGAACCTTGTTCTTTGCTGGTAAGGGCATAACTTTTGATACTGGCGGTGCTGATCTAAAAGTTGGTGGACATATGGCAGGTATGAGCCGGGATAAAGGTGGTGCTGCTGGCGTTGCCGGATTTATGAAGGTGTTAGCAGAAATGCGCCCTAAAGGATTAAAAGTCGTTGCCGAATTAGGTGCGGTTAGAAACAGTATTGGCGCAGACGCCTTTATACCAGACGAAATCATTACAGGTCATGCCGGTAAGCGAGTGCGGGTAGGTAACACGGACGCAGAAGGCAGAATGGTGTTGGCAGATATTTTATCTCATTTACGCCTGGAAGCTAAGACAGCGGTGGCACCTGAACTATTTTCTGTGGCAACCCTGACAGGGCACGCTGCCATTGCATTTGGTCCGTACACAGCGCTCGTGGAAAATGGCCCAGCACTAAATTCAGATACCGCTAACACTATAGCTAAAGCAGGGGAGATTTGGGGAGAGCCTGCAGAGCAGTCACGTTCACGCAGGGAAGATTTTAGTTTTATCCAGCCCAGAACAAAAGCTGATGATGTGTTATCTTCCAATAACGCTCCGTCTGTCAGCACTGTTCGTGGCCATCAATTTCCTATGGCATTTCTTTCCATTGCTTCAGGGCTTGACCATCATGGAGCTAGCAGTGAGTTACCGCTTCCTTTTACACACATAGATATTGCCGGTTCTGGTATTGAAAATGGGGATTGGCAGCATGGTAAACCTACAGCAGCACCGGTAGTAGCCTTGGCAGCAAATTATATTTTAAGCGAGAATTGATTGAAGTCTTCAATGTTGCAACTTCCCAGGCAGGTTTGGTTGTTCACTGCTATTCAGTCTCTGGCTATGAGCGCAGGGGCAATGATGGTCTTGGTGGGTGGGGTGTTGGGTGCAAGTTTGGCGCCCACGTCTGATCTGGCTACTTTGCCGGTTGCCCTGATGATAGTCGGAACGGCAACAGGTGTTTTACCTGCCACCCGTTTGATGGGTAAATTTGGCAGAAAACCGGTGTTTATCAGCGTGGCTTTATTGGGAATGCTGGCATCACTGCTGGCTGCCTATGCTGCCGCCAGTCAGAGTTTTTACGGTTTTTTGTGTTCGTCATTCGCAATCGGATTTGCAGTAGCAGGATTTCAGCAAATTCGCTTCGCTGTGATGGAGTCTGTGCCTGTAGAACAAGCTCCTAAGGCCGCCTCAACGGTTTTGTTAGGCGGACTTGTGGCGGCCATCATCGGACCAGAGCTCGTTACCTTGGGCAGAGATCTTACAGAGCAGCTGTTTGCCGGAACATTTATTTTGATGGCACTGATATGTGTTGTTTGCGCGGTGCTATTCAGTTTCACTAAGGAAACTCACGTAAGGCTTACTACGCCAGATGCGAGACCGGTTAGCATCAAACCAGTTCTCGTGAGTCCGTTGTTTATTGTGGCGGTCTCTTCGTCTGTTATTGGTTATGCGCTGATGAGTTTTATTATGACTGCCACGCCTGTGCACATGCATGTACTGGAAAATCATTCACTTGAGCATACTAAATGGGTGATTCAAAGCCATATCATTGCCATGTTTTTACCGTCATTTATCAGTGGCTGGTTGATATCTAAAGTCGGTGTCAGCAAAGTTATTCTAATGGGCCTAAGTGCTTACCTGGTCACCATAACGCTGGCTTTAATTGGCAGTGAACTGGTCAACTATTGGTCGGCATTAGTTTTACTAGGTATTGGCTGGAACTTTCTTTTTCTGGGAGGGACAGTGTTGTTGCCTCGCACCCACACTGTGGAACAAAAAATTCGCGTGCAGGGGCTCAACGAGCTGCTGGTATTCACTGCCCAAGGGATCGCAGCCTTAGGGGCTGGCGTAATGTTATACAAACTAGGTTGGCAAGGATTAATGTACACCAGCCTGGTTGTGGTTGTTTTACATCTGATGTTGTTGGCCTGGCAATCGGTTCGGTTAAAATCTCTCCAGGCTAAGCTTGCAATGGAGAACGCTTAAATGACAATTAATCTTGGTCGTTATCGGCATTATAAAGGCAACGATTATGAGGTTATAGGTGTTGCTAAACATTCTGAAAATGAGTCAGAACTGGTTGTCTATAGACCTTTGTATGGTGAAGGTCGCCTTTGGGTCAGGCCTTTGGAAATGTTTACAGAAACGGTAGAAGTCGAAGGTCAGACTGTGTCCAGATTTCAATTTCTTGAGTGATATCACATAAAATAATTCCGTAAAAACTTGTTTAGGTCAGTATAGAGCACCATTATCGTTGCTTGTCTAAAGTAACCGGGTGATATGCTAAGTCATGGGTAAAAAAAAGAGTTTTCTTTTACTGGTGGCCCTTTTTTTGATGAGGTCTGCGTACGGCGAACAGGAAGTAGTGTTCCCCAAAAAGTTACTTTGTGCCACTCACCAGTTTGCCCCGTATGTATATCTGGAAGACAAGCGTATCCAAGGTGTTGAAGCTGAGGTGTTTGAATTATTAGGTCAGCGGCTCGGAATAAAAATAAAAATCGTATTGATGCCTTGGGCGAGAGCTTTATCGGAAGCGAAAAGTGGCAACGTGGATTGTTTATTTGCTGCCTTTAAGTCGCCCGAACGAGAACACTATCTTGATTTTACGACGACGCCACTGCATATATCTGAATTAGTTTTCTTTAAACACAAATCGACTGACATTGACTATCACTCCGATCAGGATTTAAACGGTCGAATCCTGGCGATGGTAAGAGGATTTAAAAATCCAGAAAATATTGTCGCCATGCAAAGTCGAAATCAACTTACTTATGTTGAAGTAGCCGGACTTATGCAGAGTTTTCAGATGTTGCAAAAAAAACGTGCTGAGTTGGTGCTATTTAATCGATTTGTCGGCGAATACATCCTGAAGCAAAATCCTCAGTTAAATATTGAGGCTATGCGTAAACCCGTGCGATCCACGCCTGCTTATATCGCTATTTCTAAAAAACGTCAGTGGCCAGATCTTATCCCCCGAATTGACCAAGAGTTAGCGCTTATACTGATTAGCGATCGCTACCAGAAAATCATCGCTGGCTACCAACAAAGCGTACAAGCAGAATAAAAAACGGGGCATAAAGCCCCGTTTTTTATTTATGGAATTTATTAGCTTAGAACTTGAACTTAAGTCCTGCCTTATAAATTCGACCCAATGTATCGTAGTTACTTGGGAATGTGTTACCAGAGTTAGAACTGGTATCACCTACATCGTTACCTACAACAGGTGGATCTTTGTCGAACATATTATCTATACCAAGAGTAAAGGTAATATTGTCGTGGAACTGCCAGCTACCGAACAGATCGAAGTAGTTGTAACCACCGATTGTTCTGAAGGCTTCAAAGCGCAGATCACGTTCACCTGGTTCAACTTCAACAGCATCGATGTGTCTCCACAACAATGACACGGTAAAGTCATCCAATGTCCAGGTTGTGCGCTGAATCCAACGTAAATCAGATAGCGGATCACAACTTGTTCCGTAGAACCCTTTACAATCAAGAACAGGTACAGAATCAGAGCTTTGTGATTCCTGTGTCAGGTATTTGTTGATGTTGGCGGAGAAGTCCAGTTCACCCATATCACCAATATCGACACCAAAGTTAATACCAATCTCGATACCTTCAGCTTGCAGGAATTTCAGGTTAGTTGTGAACTGATCCACACCTGCCGCAGAACCCGTCAAGTCACCACCGATACGGTTGATTTTGGCACACTCATTGGTGTCGCCATTAATGTAACAGGAGTCCAGGATTTCCTGAGCTGAGAAAGTACCTATGATATCTTCAATGTCGATATCGTAGTAATCAACTGACACGGTAAAGTCTTCTGCCCAACCAAAGTCAGGTGTCCATACAAAACCAGCTGTCAATGTATCAGCCTCTTCTGGACCAGGAGGGTTGTTAGGATCGCTACCGTTGAAGGTGTTAATTTGACCAGAAATAATATCTGGAATTATACCTACTTGCGCGTCTGTCATTCCCGTTGAAATACACAACTGGCGTAAATTCGCATCGATATTTGCTGCGTTTGCAACAGAACATGGGTCGATTACCGCGTTATCCAAGCCTGTCACTACAGGTGATGAAAGCTCGCCGACGTTTGGTGCACGGTTCGCTTTGTTAGCCATCACACGCAACATCAGTGATTCAACAGGACGCCAGTTAAGGCCGATTTTCCAGGAATCAGTTGTGCCCACAGAATCATAGTGGGATGAGCGGTATCCGAAATTCAAATCTAAAGATTCAGCAAAAGCCATTCCGTCCAAAATAGGAAGGAAACCCTCCATGAAAATTTCGTCTACGTCATATCCACCAGTGATTGGTAGCAAATTACCACCTGCACCACCTTGACAACTTGCGGGTGATTCTTTCAAACACTCATCAGGTTCAAGTAAACCTGTTTCACTACGTTTTTCGAAACCTATGCTGACTGCAAGTGGCCCGGCTGCAGTTGGCAGCTCTATGAACTCAAAGTCGCCATTGATGATCAACGACATGATTTCCTGTTCATATTTCTGCTGCTGCAGTGCAATGGCACGTGCATAACCAGACATGGCTTCGGTAATGGTTCCGAATCCGCCAAACAAGTCGATTGGTACACAGTTACCACCAACGGCGCAAGTTATACCGTCACGGGTATCCAGCGCGTTATTGATGTTACCCAGGTTAGTATATCCGTCACGTACGGTAGTCCGGTTTGATTCACCATACTGATAAGAGAAGTCATATTCCCAATCATTAAACAACTGGCCACGAACACCAGTGTTGATTTGCCAAATTTCTGCGTCATAACGTTCTGTTCTGAAGCCGAGTTCCAAAGTACGACGACGAAGTCTGACTTGAAGCGAATCTTCAGTATCAACAACACCATTGTTGTTGGCGTCATTCCAGCTGCCACCATTTAACAGTGCACCACTCGCTACAGCACCATTAGCACCGTCCAACATAAATTGAAGCGCCTGATCACTGATTAACGGATTGTAAAGAGGTAGCGTAAAAGTACTACCAAAAGTACCAGAAGGAGCTACTTGCTGAACAACAGTCGTGTTGGTGAAATTGAAGGACGTATAGAACTCATGGTTGTCATTAATTTCGTAGCGTGCAAGTGCTGTTGCACTATAACGTTCCGCCGGTGTTTGATAGTAGTTAAACGGGTTAAAGTTAAAGCGGCTACATTGCTCACCAATGCTTCTGTCATCGCGGAATTGCCCTTCAACGCCTGCACCAATTATTTCAAAGCGAGTCGGGATAGCTGTGGTTGAACCACTGCCGTTTACAAAGTCAACAACACTTGGACCACCACAACCAGATACTGGGGGAGTCGCAACGTCTCCATTCAAGAACTCTTCAAGTCCTGCACCGCTGTTTGAATCGATACCGAATAAGCCGAGCGCACGTCCGCCTAGCAGCAATGAATCACGTTCCATCCAGCTAACGGACACAACAGCGTTACCACGGCCTTCATCGAAATTACCACCAATAGTGACAGATAAATTATCCTGGTCACCGTCACCCTCACTAGTTTCGGAGTGGTTAAGATCAATGGCAACACCTTCGAAGTTCTGCTTCAACCTTACGTTTACCGCACCTGATATCGCGTCAGAGCCATATACCGCAGAGGCACCACCAGTAATTACATCAATACTGTCAATTAAAGCAGTTGGGATGTTGGAAGTATCTACCTGGCCGTTGAAGTTGAACGGCACCATACGTTTACCGTCAAGCAAAACCAGGTTACGTTGAGCTCCTAAGCCACGTAAATCAATAGTTGCCGCACCAGCGGTTCCGTTGTTTACGTTACTACCGTCAGCAGGAATTGTAGAAGGTAACGAACGTATTACACGTTCAAATTCAGGCGTCTGATATTTAACAATTTCGTCTTCACCTAATGAAAAGATAGGACTTGTAGATTCAACACCTGGCGCACGAATCCGACTACCAGTTACCGAGATTTTTTCAACATCGGCTTCATCAGCAGCGGTTGCTTCTTGAGCGAGAATAGAGGTGGAAGTTAAGGCCGTTGCAGCAGTCGCGCCTAAAATACAGGCGAGCCTGACTGAACGAGCCAGTCGAGTACTTGTAAACATGTTTTTCTCCCTGTTCGTCAGTTGTGTGCACTGACGAGGTTATTATGTTTTTGAGCGATAACTTATGCGTTATCTGTTGGTAAACTAAGCGGTCATGAGCGTGAGCACTAGCGAGATTCCGCCAGTAGACAAAACAGAGTGACAGGTGGACAGCAGTGGAGGGTAAAAAGGGGGAACTATTTGATAGGTTGGCCGGTCCGCAAAATCCAGATACTCAAGCTTCCATGATTCAATCAGCATGGGAAGTACATTGTTTTTTAATGGTTTAAAAGCAAAATCATTCTCGGGTTTGTGGCTTTGTTGCTGCCAAATCTTGGGCTCTCTGGCTGATTGTTCAGAATATGTGATGAACTTAGCTAGCTGTGATAAAACGTCGGTTATGAGGTGTGAATGGTTAAACTAATTCCTCAGGATTGGCGAGATTTTAGTCGGTGTGCGCGAAATTTTGATGATCTTGAATTAGCAAACATCTGATGACGTCAGCTAATAGTGGATTATTGTTACAAACAACAGTACTTTAATAAACCGCGTCGTACTTCTTGGGTGTTGTTGAGTGGAACAAGTTCACAAACATAAAATGTTTAACCGCTATTTCTGGTGTGCCAATGTATTTCTTTGGATGGCGGTACATGCTGTGTTCACACATATTCAATATAATATTGGGCTCGATTCGGAGCGCGAACAAACCTGGCTTTGGACATGGATAGGGTTAGGGCCGTGGTTCGTTAACTGGATATGGATGACGGCGGCGGTATTTTTAGTCACCAAACACAACGAAAATCCCAATAGGCCCTTATGGCTTAAACTCCTCAGCCACCTTTTCTGGATGATAGTGTTGTTGTTCGCCTACTGGTCTTCCAGCATCTTCCTGCAGGAGTTTTTACTTAACGACGGTGGTGACTATTTTTATTCCTGGATGCACATAGTCAGTAATTCATCGCAACTGGACTTCCTGATCTATGGCGCTGTGTTGGCTGCAGCACTCGGCGCTCGATTTTATCATCGGTTAGTGGAAGAAAGACTGGCACTGAAACAGCTCCAATCAGCTCTCTCCCAGGAACAGCTAAAAACCTTGCGGTCTCAGCTTAATCCGCACTTTCTTTTTAATGCGCTCAACACTGTTGCGAGTCTGGTTAGACTAAAAAGAGAAAAAGAAGCGGTTTGTGCCTTGTCTGAATTAAGTCATATGCTGCGTAAAATACTTGAAAACAAAAATAACTCTGATATCAAAGTTAAGGATGAAATAGCATTTATTAACAGCTATTTAGCCATTCAAAAAATGCGTTTTGCGGAAAAATTGGATGCCAGAATAAGCGTTGATAAAGATTGCCTGGAGGTGGATATTCCTAACATGTTGTTACATCCATTAGTTGAAAATGCTGTACAACACGGTTCACAATTGGAATCAAATCGAAATCTATTGAATTTAGAGATAAAACGCACACAAACTGAGTTGAATGTTAAACTTACAAATAAAGTGGCGTTGGATGATAAGCATGACGGGTTCGGTATTGGCCTGAGTAACACCCGTGCCAGATTAAACAGATTGTACAACGACTTTCGTTTGGAGTTAAATCCGCTGAATGATGATTTATTTGAAACATTATTGGCTATTCCAATAGGTGAGCAACCGGATGTATAAAGTATTAGTTGCTGATGATGAATCTCTCGCCAGAGAGACGATCAAACTGTTGTTATCGGAACAACATGAAATTGCAGAAGTTATTGAGGCTGCTGATGGGAACGAAGCACTTCAGTTAGCCGAATTGCACCATCCTCAAATCGTTTTTCTCGATATTGAGATGCCAGGGATGTCAGGTATTGAGCTAGCTAAACGATTACCTGAAGACTGCGTCGTAGTGTTTGCAACGGCGTTCAATGAATATGCTGTTACTGCATTTGAACTCAATGCTATTGATTATTTACTTAAACCTTTTGAAGATGAGCGTTTTTACGCAGCACTGGAAAGAGCGAAACAAAGGTTCAAGGAAGATAAGCAGCAGGATTACTCGAAAATAAGCGAAGCCATACAACATATCCTCAATGGTCAGAATAAGACTTATCGCGAGCGCTTGGTAATTCGTGATCCAGGCAGGATAAGATTGGTTGACGTGGACCACATCGACTACATCACCGGTGCAGGTAATTACGCGGAAATTCATCTACAGGATGGCAAGCAGGTTTTGCATCGTGAAACGCTCTCTGCATTGGAAGAACAACTTGATCCCAGCATTTTCGTCAGAATTCATCGGTCATCCATCGTCAGACGGAGCTGTATTTCAGAATTAAGACCGAATGACAAAGGCGATTATTCGGTTATTTTACACAACGGTGAAGTGTTGACCTTGTCGAGACGTAATCGCGCTAAACTGGAAGAACTAACTCATTAGCTATTCAATTTAGCGGAGAACAGATCTTCACAGCTAGCATATTAAACAGTCTTTGAATGACGATGTAAAAAGATCCATGATTTGTCCAATCGGTGGGACAAATAGACCTAAAGCCGAGATAAATGGTATGTATTCCTGCAAATTTTTGCGGATAATAGCCTTTGATATGCTGGTTAGGTGCTTTCTATGGGTAACTTACATTGCGCCAATTTGCTTTTCTGAATCGCATGATCTATTAATCGCCCCTCTTTTTAATGAATGTAGTAGCTATGATAAATGAGCTTATTCGACATTTTCCGTCTCGCAGATTTTGTGCCGGAAATGTTCTGTTCTGGTTAATTCTGAATACGCTGGCGGCAGATCATACCCATAGAACGCGCCTTTTTTATGGGCGGGAATCCCATTTCTTTGAAACCTGGCTGGAATATCTGCCATGGTGGGGAAACTGGGCTCTGGTTGCACCCTTTGTCGTGGCTGCTATTCACAGCATCAAACTTGAAGAAAACAGACTGCCGGTTTTTGTGGCGAAGAATGTAATTTTAATGGTTGTTTCCATGTTTGTGTATTGGGGCCTTACAGTGCTGGAAGTGGGTTTGTTTTTCGGTCAGACAGGAGAAAAATGGGGAAAGATGGTGAGTGTCATTGACAGACTGCTTGTCAGCCCAATGCATTTAGATTTTCTGGTTTATCTGGCCGTTGCTTGCCTTGGATTCACCATGCGCTATTATGCGCGAAGCAAACAGCAGGCAGTTGATAATCAAAAACTGGCAAACCAGTTATTGAAGGTGGAATTGCAATCGCTTAAATCGCAATTGAGTCCTCATTTTTTGTTTAATACGCTCAATACGATATCCGGACTGGTAAGGCTTGACGACAAACGTTCTGCAGTGCAAGCGCTCAGTGAATTGTCAAAAATGTTTCGTAAGGTACTCGAAAATCAGAAAAACCAACTCACCAGCCTGGCGACTGAAATGGACTTTATCAACAGCTACTTAAGTATCCAAAAAATGCGATTTGAGTCCAAGCTGGCCTTTGAAATTAACGTAGTGGAAAAATGTCTGGAAGCAGAGCTTCCTTTTATGCTTTTGCATACATTGGTTGAAAACGCCGTCCAGCACGGCTCTCAGCTGGAAAGCAATAAAAATCTGCTAAAATTATCAATTAGTCAGTTGGATACAAGGCTGTGTATTGAGCTGACCAACAAAGTTTGCCAAAACGAAAGTCACAAAGGCTTTGGTATAGGGTTAAAAAATTGCCGTCAAAGATTACAGCATATTTATGGCAATAATTATCACCTCAATTGTGAAGAAACCGAAGAGGGCTACTTCGTGACAAAACTGGTTTTGCCAATGGATAGATTCGATGCTTAAAGTACTAGTTGCAGATGATGAACGAATAGCAAGGAATATCATTTCCTTGCTATTGAAAAAAATGCCTGATGTTGGAGAAGTCATCGAAGCAGAAGATGGCAATCAGGCATTAGAAGCAGTCACAACGCACAATCCAGATATTATTTTTCTTGATATTCAGATGCCAGGACAAACGGGTATTCAACTAGCGGAAAAGCTTACCCCGGATAATGTCGTCATCTTCATCACTGCTTATGATGAATACGCCGTCAATGCTTTTGAACTTAGTGCTGTTGATTATCTTCTTAAACCTTTTGAAGACAAACGATTTTTTGAAGCAATGGAGCGTGCTAAACGGCAACTCAGTAGTCAAGACGAAAGTCAGTCGAAAGATCTTGAAACACTTGTTAAGTATGCGCTTAGCGAAAGACAATCAGCGTATAAATCCCGTTTAGTGGTGAAAGAGCCGGGACGCATTCGTTTACTGGATATCAAGCAGATCAACTATATTGCAGGTGCAGGAAATTATGCTGAAGTGCATTTGTTTGATGGCACTATGGTGTTGCATCGAGAGACTCTGACAACCTTGGAGCAACAGCTTGATTCTGCGGTCTTTGCTCGCATTCATCGTTCAACCATTGTTCGCAGGAACAGCATTGTCGAACTAAGACCAAATGATAAGGGCGACTATTCTGTGCTGCTGAAAAATGGTGCAGAGCTGACCCTATCCAGACGCAACAAACACAAGTTGGCTGATTTCTTCCACTAGGCAAACCAAAGTGCAGATAACGTCCACAATGCAGCTGCCGCGGTCGCAGCAAAGCCGGCCGGTATTATCTGAGTTTTCACATGGTCCATCAAATCACAGCCTGTCGTCATAGCACTCAGAATAGTCGTGTCTGAGATTGGTGAACATTGATCTCCAAACACACTGCCATTTAGCACAGTAGCGAAGCAAATCATCATAAATACCTGAGGATTTGCCAGTTCCTGGTTTTGCGCAATGACCCATACCAAAGGCATGGCCAAGGGAAAGGCAATTGCGTAGGTGCCCCAACTAGTACCAGTTGAAAATGCAATTAACATGGTAAGAAGTTGCAAAATAACAGGCAAGGCCCAATAGGGAAGTTGCTGACCTAACAGGTCAACCAGGTAGATCCCACCACCGAGCTGCTTGCTCATCGCACCGATCGTGATGGCAAGCATCAGAATAATAGATGCCACAACTACACCTTTCCATCCATTGGCGAACCCTTCCAGCACCTGGCGAATTTGCATGCCTTTTACTAGTGCGATGAAAGTAGAAATAAATAGAGCGCTAGCAAATGCCCAGTGAATTTGAGGGGAACCACTAAAAACAAATGTCAGTACCGCCACCAGAATGAGACTGACCAGTGGCAAGACAAATTCTAACCAATGGGCCGAGTACCCAGAAGGTACGTCCACAGAATGCAATTCTTTTGCGCTAACGGGCGAGGCATGTTCTGCATCCAACTTACCAGTTTGTCGCGCTCTGGCGATAGCTTTTCTTAATGGTTTACCGGAAAACCGGGTGATTTCCAGGCTAAGCAATAAGGTGCCTATAACTGCAAAAATACCATAAAAACTGAACGGGATGCTGGCAAAAAAGAAGCTGATTCGGTCGGCTTCTGTGGCCAGAAAAGCGACTCCTGGCACAAATATCAGTGCTTGGACATAGGCCGGCCAAGCGTTAAATGCTATGACTGACGCAATGGGTGAAGCAGTTGAGTCCACCACATAACTTAGTTCTTCGTGGCTCACATTGGCCTTGTCAGCCATGGGTTTTACTGTGGTGCCAACCAGTACCGTACTCATAGTCCCTCCCTGGAAAAAAATGATCCCCAGGAACCAGGTAACCAGTTTCGCAGAGCGTGGCCCTTTTACATAGTGCTCGCTCATGTGTTCAGCAAACGCTTGTGCCGCCCCGGTTTTCGCCCAAATTCCCATCAGACCACCCAACAACCACAAGTACAATAACAGAATGGATGCAGCATCACTGGTGGCTAGACTAGGGATGAGTACCTCAGAGGAGATATCAAAACGCCCTATCATGAACGCCCCAACTAAAATACCGCTAAACAGAGCAAGCAGAGGCTCTTTGCTAATCAGACACAAGGCAATGGCTACAAAAGCCGGCAATAATGACCAAATCCCATAGTGAAAATCGGCCTTGAGTAAAACGGGTTGGTCAGGATCACCCGTGACAACCCATTGCTGTTTAATTGTCGGTTCGTCGACCACCTGGTCTAATGCCTGCTGGCGTAAAGGGGAGTCTTCATAGTTAATTGTTTCAGGAACTAAGGTTTCATTGCCTCTAACCGTGTATGCAAGTAAGCCTGCCTCGTTGGTGTATATCTGATACTGAATTTTACTTTCCAGCCAGGTGGGAGAAACTGAATTGTTGACGTAAAGTGATGCTACCAGGCCAAATACAACACAAATTGCGGTAAGAATGTTCTGAGATTTATTCATTAATTTTTCGTTTACTGTGACAGAAAAGATCAACACGCTCTAATTCGATTGAAATAAACTGCTTTCAATTGAGTTCTAATTGTACCAATCTGACACATAATATGATTTGGGTGAAGCGATCTCTTTACGACCAGCTCATGTATTATGTAAACAGGTGATAACGCATAAAAGAAATTTAAAAAACAATAGGTTGGATATATGCAAAAGTTAAGGTTATTGCTTTTGATGTTCGCTATAGGCGGCGTGCAAGCACAAGATAGATTCGCGAAAGTTGAAATCAAGGCACAACATGTGTCTGAGTCCGTACATATGTTAACTGGTGCGGGTGGCAACATAGGTGTTTCTGCGGGTGATGATGGTATTGTCATCATTGATGATCAATTCGCACCACTGGCAGAAAAAATCGCAGCAGCCTTGGCTAATATTAATACCTCGCCGGTAAAGTACGTCGTCAATACCCATTATCATGGCGATCATACTGGTGGTAATGCTTGGTTAAAAGAATTACAAGATGCCACCATATTAGCCCATGAAAATGTGCGGGTGAGATTGGCAAGCAAAGAAGATCATAAGCACTCAGCCTTACCTGTTGTCACTTATGAACAAGGTATAAAGATTCATTTTAATGGTGAAACTATCAATGTCATGCATTTACCTTCGGGACATACGGATAGTGACAGTGCGGTTATGTTCGAAAAAGCCAATGTATTGCATACAGGGGATTTATTCTTCAAAGATCGTTTTCCTTATGTGGATATAAAAGGTGGTGGCTCCGTGCAAGGATATATGGCAAGTGTACAGGTACTGCTGAATAATATTGACGAAAATAGCAAGGTTATCCCGGGCCACGGAAGTCTTTCCAACAAAGAAGAATTACAGGCTTTTCTCGACATGATGCGTGCAACTTCAGACCAGGTTGGCAAAATGAAGGCAGACGGTAAAACACTTGAACAGGCTGTTGCCGCAGGGCTGGATGACAAGTGGGCGTCATGGGGAACAGGTTGGATTAACGAAGAACGATGGATAACAACCTTATACCAATAGTTTTGGAACAAGCCTCAACTAAAGATGTTGAGGTGCTTCTGACCTGGTTCAATAATCTGCATGAGATGACCTATTGGGGAGGACCCGGTATGTCTTTTCCGGTTAACGCCGAGCAGTTTATTGAACAGATCCAGTTTCAAAAAAAGCCTTCTTATGCTCTTACTGACGGAAGTGGCGAACTGTTAGCATTCGGACAGTTTTATCGGCGCCTGGATAGAAATCACCTGGGAAGATTAGTGGTAAATCCAGATAAAAGAGGTTTGGGCTTAGGTAAGCTTCTGGTGCAAGAGTTGATTGTTAAAGCTACTGAGTTACAGGGACATGCCGACACGTCACTCTTTGTTATGAGAGATAACCTGCCAGCTCTGTCACTATACAGCAGCTTGGGTTTTATCGAACTTACCTACCCAGAACCTTTACACAGCCTGCTAGCCAATTGTGCCTACATGATTCTGGAACAGCCTACAGAAGCATAATTCTGATTTGTCTGTGCCTTAACGGAAATGGCACTATTTTGTTGAATAGACTTTTTCACCTGCTATCCAGGTTTCAAGCACCTTGGTTTTCCATATGTCCTGATGAGAAATCGTAAAAATATCCTGATCCACGAGGATAAAATCTGCCCATTTCCCTTCGCTCAATCCGCCTAATATATTTTCTTGATGTGCCGCATAAGCTGCATCATAAGTGAACGCCTTAAACGCCTGATGAATACTGACGGCTTCTTCTGGTATCCAGCCACCCTTTGGTAAGTTTTCGCGGTTTTGTCGGGTAACGGCAGCGTGAAGTCCATAAAATGGATTTGCCAGCTCAACTGGAAAATCTGAGCCAAAGGCTATTCTGGAACCTTGTTTCAGGAAGGTTTGCCAGGCATAAGCCCCCTTCAGGCGTTTTTTGCCAAGGCGATCTTCAGCCATATTCATGTCGCTTGTTGCATGCGTAGGCTGCATGGCAGGAATAATAGACAGTGCTTTGAAGCGTGGAATATCCTCAACGGCTACCACTTGAGTATGTTCGACCCGATTACGTAATGATTTGCCACCCAATCTGGTAAAAGTATCGGCAAACTGGTCTAGAGCAATTTGATTGGCGCGATCACCTATTGCATGATAATTGAGTTGAAAACCTTTACCCAGAACCAAATCGAACAATGGCTTGACGTCTTTCATTCGTGTCACCAATAGCCCTGAATTTTGATGTGCGTCCGAATATGGGGCGAGTAATGCAGCACCTCTGCTACCAAGTGCGCCGTCACCATAAGCCTTAACACTTCGGATGGATAAAAAGCCAGAATCATCAATAACATGACCCTTCTCCAACATATCCACCAGTTGAGGATCAACAGCAGATAACATGGCGTATATTCTGACCTGCAGAGCTTTTTCTGCCGCTAATCCCTGATAGAAGTCATATACTTTTTTGTCGATACCAGCATCATGCATACTGGTTATGCCCAGGGATAAGAGGTGTTCAGAAGCCGCATCAAGGCTTGTCTGATAAAAGGCTTTCCCCGCACTTGGGATGTGTTGTTCCAACAGCGCCATTGCATTATCAATAAGCACTCCGCTAGGTTTGCCTCTACTATCCCTGAGAATTTTTCCTCCCGGAGGATCGAGCGTATCTGCAGTTATGCCTGCCAATTCCAGCGCTTTAGTGTTTGCCCATCCTGCATGACCGTCGACTCGCTCAAGCCAAACTGGTTTGTTTTTAACATACTCGTCCAATTGTTTGGCTGTAGGGAATTGTTTATCCGGCCACAGAACCTGATTCCATCCACGCCCTCTTATCCATTCAAGGTCTTTGTTGTTATTTCCATAGCTTTGTACCTTTTGTGCTGTCTGCTTAGCGGATTTCAAATCTCTTACATCCACTTGCAACAAGGTGCTGCCTAGCCCTAATAAATGGCCGTGGGCATCCACCAAACCAGGCAACATGACAGCTTCTCGGCCATCTATTTTTGTTGCTTCATCCACCGACTCAGGATCAGGATTTAAGGCAACGACTTTGCCATCGGTGATTAAAATACTGGAGAATCGGATGAAATTTTCATCTCCGTCGTAGGTGTAGCCCTTAACATTGTGAATTAAAGTCGAACTAGCGTTTGTAAGTGAAGCGAAGCAGACAAGCACGGCACAAAGAATACGTATCATTTCAGATTCCCACTGATAAAACAGCCGTTACGGTGCCGTATTTTGGTCTTTTAATCAACTATTACACGAGCTGGCTCCTGCTACTAAAACCTTGGTTTTTAATGGAATCCAATTGTGTTATTTTCAGAAAATTCTGAATTGTTGATTAATTGCAAGTTAGGCCATATAAAACGTGATGAAAACGATTTACATGTTATGCTTAAATAATAAGAACAAAAAAGGATGGATTTGGTTTGTCAAAATTAGGTATTAAGGATATCGCAGCCAAGGCTAATGTATCCCCGGCAACTGTCTCACGTGTGTTCAGTTCACCCCATCTGGTTTCCAAGAAAACCTTGCAAAAAGTTCAAAAAGTAATAGATGAGGCTGGGTATCGTCCTAATCGGATGGGAGCGAGCCTGCGCACTCGTCGAAGCGGCAATATCGTGGCGATCATTCCGGATATTACCAAGCCAGTCAACGCAGGGATAATCCGCGCAATTGAGCAGGGCGCACAGAGTCAGGGATATTCTGTGCTATTAGGCGATACGCAGGGATTGGAAGAACGTGAACGCCACTATGCTGATCTGGTAGGGCAAGGACAGGCCGATGGCATCCTGCTGTTTGGTGACAGGATCCCGTTTGATATTGATCCAAGCCGTCCATTAAAAGAACAAATTCCCCCTTTGGTAAATGGTAACGAGCGAATCGACACCGATGAAATAGTTCAGGTCGCAGTTGACAATGTATCGGCTTCTCAAGCGGCTATTGAACACCTATTGTCCCTGGGGCACAGAAGAATTGCGGCAGTGACAGGGCCAGATAATGTTCCCAGTTCAAACGAGCGACTCCAGGGGTACACCCAGGCTTTAGCTAAAGCAGGCATTGATTTTGATGATAAGTTACTGGTCCAGGCGGAGTATGATGTTGAAACAGGAATGCGAGCGGCGAACAAATTATTATTGCTCAAAGATCGCCCTACAGCCGTATTTTGTTTTAACGACGACATGGCAATTGGTGTCATGAAATTACTGCAACAACAAGGTTTTAATGTGCCTGCAGATGTCTCGGTAATGGGATTTGATGATATTCACTACGCCGAGTTTGTCACACCTTCTCTGACCACAGTTCATCAACCTCTGGAAGAAATTGGCAAAGCTTGCATTAACAGTTTGATCAAACAGCTGAATGGCCAAGAAGTGGAAGCTGGGCGGCGCTTTTTACCCTTTACATTGAAAATTCGTGATAGCACAGGACCAGCACCTAAATAATAGATTGAAGAGCTCGGGCATTTTGTTGTGACCAAATTAATCAGCTTTACACTTATATCGATCGCCTGTGCTGGTTGCATTGATCGAAGGTCAGAACTGGAAGATTGGACTGAACCTTCTCACACAGTGACGGGCTGCACTGATTATTACAAGGTCGTGTCTCATCAGAAGATATTCTATAACAATGTCTGGAACAAGAATGCCGCTGGAAACTTTCCATGGCAGCAGTGCATAGTCTCTTCTCCGGAAGGTAGCGCATCTCATTATGGTTGGAAATGGTCCTGGCCTGACAAGGGTAAAGACATATTTGGCTACCCGCAGGTACGGTATGGTGTTTCACCTTGGGATCCTGTGCCCAAAATTGACTCACGTTTCCCACTCCAGATTGAGACTCTTGAAAAGTTAGGTGTTTCTTTTGAACTGGAGCTGTCTGCCGTTGGGGAGCACAACGTCGCAACTTCCTTCTGGGTTATTGATCATTCTGAACTTGGCGATGTCCCTCAGAAAGACTCAATTTACGCGGAAGTCATGGTTTGGAATTTCTATACCGATCAACATATCAGTCCTGCAGGCCAAAAAATTACCGAAGTATCCGTTGATGGCGCTAAATGGTCAGTATGGTTTGAATCTTCATGGAGAGATCAATCTGGTGTAAATGAGAATACATGGTCATATGTCACCTTCAGAGCTGAAAATAACTGCTTAAATTGCCAATTCGATTTGATTGCATTATTTAATGCACTGCCCACAGGAACGTTAGATCTGAGCCATAAGTATCTGGCAAATGTAGAACTGGGAACAGAGATAATGCGCGGTAAAGGTCTGGTATGGGTTAAGAAGTTTGACTTGGACATTCAAGCTGAAGGTGAATAAAAAATTTTTGAATTAATCAGTCAGAGGATTTTAGCGAAATCCTCTGACTTTTGTTCCACCTAAGACCTGTTACTGTTCCGACAGTACTTTCTTAAAAAAGGCACCTTGCTCAGTCGGTTCAAAAGACCAGTCTTTTATCATTGTCGGAGACCATTCCGGGTCGAATACCCAACCTGTCCACGACATGTTTTTTTGTTGCATAAATTCGATTATTCGCGGTCCGTAGCTACCATCGTCGATAACCGGGATATGTGCACCGTATCCATCAGCCTGAACCCAGCCAAGCTCAGTCGCCATCAAAGGGTAGTCAGCGGCCAGGAATCCCCACACTTCTTCCCACAATTTGAAGAAGTTCTCTTTGCTCTTGATTTCAGGCTTCGCTTTTTGCGGATAAGGGTGCACTGCATAGGCAACGCCGGGTCTTTCCACAGGATTATCTTTTACCGGCCTTAAGTCATAGGCCCAATTGAAACCTGCGACCAATGGGATCACGTCTGTATCATGTGCATAAATAATGTCGATCAAGTCTTCGTTAAACTCTTTCCACTCAATCCAGTCTGCGTTGCCTGCTCTGCCTCCTTGATCGGTTGGCTCGTTGAACAATTCATAAACAGCAATCGTGGATACGCCTTGGTATCGAAATGCGATATCTTTCCAGAATTTCCGAGTTTCCTGCTCGTTGGTTTCGTAAATGACGTGTTGGAACAAGCCATCTGGCAAATAACCGATAGAGTGCCAATCGATGATCAGATAAATATTGAGTTCATTCGCCCAAACGACAGCCTGATCAATTAACTTAAAGTACTCTGCTTTACCCAGACCTTTCCAGGAAATTGGATGAATAGGCAATCGAATACTGTTGGCGCCCCAGTTTTTTACTTCCTGAAACAATCTCTTATTCCATTGGTTTTGTCTGACCAGTTTATCCGGATCGGCAATGTTCATTCCTTTCAACAAAATTTCTTCGCCTGAGGAAAGTACCAATTTGTTTCCTTTTACTTGGATAAAGTCCTGTTTATTGGATAGCTGACTCTTGTCAAAAGTTTTAGGGTAGGGGTTATTCCACCAGTCTCCATCCTTTTGAGGTTCGGCATGAGACACAGAGGAAAAAAACAAGGCAGTGCTTACCAGCAGAACAAGCTGAGTGGATAATGTGCGTATAGATTTCATTTAAATAGCTTCCCTTACCAATGCTTCATTGTGGCAATTACCTGGTGTTTATCGCCATATTTTTCATAACTAACCAGATCACCCTCTACGAACTCGCCGTCTATATTAAGTTCGATTCTACCTTGGCTCAAGCCGTGGGGATTGCGTATCTCAATGTCATATTCAGCATTCCTGAATTGCCTGTGTAGCTTGATTGTTGGCCATTCCGGGCGAATACAAGGTGCGATACGAAGTCCATGATAATCAGCCTTCACGCCAACAATATACTGGCTGGCTGCATAGAAGCTCCACGCGGCAGTACCTGTTAACCAGGAGTTTTTGGCTTCACCGGGGTGACCAGCATCTTTACCTGCAATCATCTGACTGTAAACATAAGGTTCGGTTTTATGCAGGTCCTGAACATCTTGCAGGTAAGCTGGAGAGATTTTTTTGAAGTATTCAAAGGCATATTCACCTCTGCCCAACATTGCTTCAGATATGACAATCCAAGGGTTGTTGTGACAAAAAATGCCGGCATTTTCTTTGTACCCTGGAGGGTAGGAGGATATTTCTCCAAGCCCTTTGTTGTATTGAGTAAATGCAGGTTGTTGCAACATCACACCGAAGTCAGTCACTAAATGTTCTCTGACGGAATTCATTGCACTTAAGGCTTTGCCATCATCGAGGCCAACGCCAGCCATGACACAAAATCCCTGAGATTCGATAAATATTTTACCCTCTTCATTTTCGTGACTTCCGATCTTTTCGCCCGTTGCATCATAGGCTCTCAAAAACCAGTTGCCGTCCCAACCATGCTGTTTGATAGCGCTGGTCATTGCATTGACGTATGTCTGGCAATTGTCTGCCAGTGCAGTTTCACCAACTTCGTAGCAAAGTTCGACAAAATCGTTTCCATACAACACAAACTGGCCAGCTATCATCAAAGATTCAGCGATATCGGATGCACCTCGTTGCGTGGTCTGGAAAGATTCGTTTGGGTCCTCAGAAAAACAATTTAAATTCAGGCAGTCGTTCCAGTCAGCCCGGCCGATAAGCGGCAGGTTGTGAGGCCCAAGGTTTTTAATGACATGTTCAAAAGCTCGGGTCAAATGATCAAAATGCGTACCCGTACTTTGCTCTTCACCATCAAATGGCACAGGTTCCTGTAAAATGCTCCAATCACCGCTTTCTTTGATGTAATTCACCGTGGACAGTATGAGCCACATAGGGTCATCATTGAAATTACCGCCTATTACGGCATTGCCTTTTTTAGTAAGCGGCTGGTACTGGTGATAGGCTGAGCCATCAGGCTTCTGTGTAGCAGATAAGTCTAAAATCCGTTCACGTACTTTGTCCGGAACCATATGAGTAAAGCCAATGGTATCCTGATTCGAATCCCTGAATCCCATTCCTCGTCCGATCCCGGATTCATAAAATGATGCACTTCTGGATAAATTGAACGTCACCATGTTTTGATACTGATTCCAGATATTCAAAGACCGATTGAATTTTTCGTCGGGCGTTTCAACGTGGAATTTACCCAGTAACGTTTGCCAGTAGTTTGCCAAGTCGTCCAGTGCACTTTGCACTTTCTCATCGGTGTCAAATTGACTGCGCATTTTCACGGCCGGCGCTTTGTTAATCAATCCTGGTGACTGCCATTTTTCTTCCTTGGAAACTTCGCAATACCCCAAAGTGAAATTGAACGTTTTGCATTCCCCTGGCGCCAGGGTTATCTCGATATGATGAGACGCAACTGGAGACCAGCCACGTGCCATAGAATTTGTAGACGAGCCTTCTTCGACTGCCAAGGGCATATCTGTGCCGCGGTAGGGGCCCAAAAATGATTCCCGATTGGTGTCGAATCCGTCAATTGGGTGGTTAACCGAGAAAAATGCATAGTGATCGCGGCGCTCCCGATACTCTGTTTTATGAAAGATTGTGCTACCTTCAACTTCAACTTCTCCGGTAGAAAGGTTTCGTTGGAAGTTGGCACCGTCATCTTCCGCATTCCACAGGCACCATTCTATGTATGAAAACAACTTCAATGATTTGGTTTTTTCGCCGGTATTACAAAGCTTCAGGCGGTGAACTTCGGCTGTAGTATTCAGAGGAACGAAGCTGGTTAGTTCACTGGTAACGTTTTCATTTTTGACTATAAAACGACTGTAGCCCATTCCATGACGACATTCGTAAAAATCGGGCTGTGCCTTAACAGGTCGTCCTGACGCCGACCAAACGCTGTCCTCTGAACGCAGGTAAAAATAACGTCCCGTGCTGTCAATAGGGGTGCTATTGTATCGATACCGGGTTAAACGGCGGAATTTTGGATCTTTATAAAAGCAATATCCTCCCGCAGTATTCGAAATCAATCCGTAAAAACCATCATTGCCCAGATAGTTTATCCAAGGTGTCGGTGTGAATGGCGTCGAAATGACGTATTCTTTTCTTTGATCATCAAAGTAACCGTATTTTGTTTCATTCATAATCTGAAGTCTTCTAGTCGGTAAGTTTGTCATACCAATTCTTTTTCAATACAAGAGCACTAATCACTAATACAAGCATGGTAGTCAGGCTCGAACCCCATTCTTTGATGACAATGAAAATAGGCAGTGCCACCAGGCAAGTCTGCGTAATCACGCCAACCACTATGTTTGCCATATCTCTTTTGAAATTAGGATTGGCAACAAAATCAGGATCGTCTTCCTGAACAGCACGTTTGATCGGCCCCCAGAAACCCCAGGGATTGACCTGGCGATAAAATGCTTTTAACACTTCACGATCTTCTTCCGCAGTATTCAGGCTGGTCAACACACAGGCTAGGCCTGAAATAAGCAGTATCAGCGGAAAAATGTATAAGGGGATAATGTCCGAGCTGACTTCTGGAAGAAGGTGGGTGAACACGGGCGGTAATACCAGTGCACAGACGATCCCTGTTAGCATGCCCCAGAAATAACCCTGCCCATTCAGGCGCCACCAATACCACTTAAGTACGTTAGTGACTACGTAACCCCCCCAGAGCCCTGAGACTAGCCACTGCAACAGGCTATTGATGCTCTCGACGTACAGCCCAATGACAGTACTGATAACAACAACTGATACGGAAGTCAGGTAACTAGCCCGAATAAGCGTTCTGTTACTGGCCTCCGGGTTAATATAACGTTTATAAATATCATTGATTAGGTAGGCTGGTGCGGCGTTCACTGTTGATGCAAACGTGGACATAAAGGCGGCGATTAATCCTGCAAGTAAAATACCCATGATACCCACAGGCGCAAACTCTAAAATGGCACTGGGTAAAATGTTCTCAAAATCTAGCTTTCCACCCGACATCAAATCAAGACGGTCGTAATAAACGACTGCCAATACCGCAAATCCAGCGATCATAAAATACCTGATTGGCATAAGCGCGATGGATACAAATCCGCTCATAAGTGCCCCTTCCCTGGGGCTACGGGTAGCAAGTATCTTCTGCATATCATAATTAGGCGCTGGGCCCGCAGCGCTGACTAAAATGCCTTTAAATAACATCATCATGACGAAAATACTGAATAGGGAGTAGCCATCAGATAGAATTTTGTCATTCACTTCCGCAATTTTGTCACTCCAATCCAAATCCAGGGTCCAGCCGAAAAATGGATTAGCCCAGCCCTCCGGCACAGCTGCATGCAAGGCTTCTGGCGTAACTTGAGTCATTGCAATGATACCGATAGCAAGCGCTGCAAAAGTCATTATGCTGAATTGTAAAACGTCAGCCCATACGATACTCATCATGCCACCTAGCATCACATAAAATGTGGCGATTGAAGTGAACAAAATGCCGTAGAAGTGAGGGACATATTCAGGACTGAGGTCAAAAGGTAAATAGGGAGATACAATCTCCCAAGGGACAAATATTTCGATGAATTTACCGACGCCAACAAAGCCATAGGCAAGGAAACCTAGTACGCTGATAACGGCAAAAACAACCACAATGAAATGGGCTAATCTGCCACCCGTGCCATCGCCAAATCTGGTCCTGATCCATTCAGCACCAGTCAGAACATTTGAACGTCTCAACCAGATTGACAGGTAAACCATCAAAATTATCTGATTGAATACTGGCCACAGCCAAGGGATCCAGATGCTTTTCATGCCGTAAACAAAACACAGTGTCACCAGCCACATCGTCCCGGATATGTCGAACATCCCAGAAGCATTTGACAAGCCAAGCATATACCAGGGTAAGGTTTTACCACCCTGATAATAACTCTCCATATTTTTTGAAGCCCGACGTTTTAACATCAAGCCAATCATTATGATTGCTGCCAGGTAAGCAAGTATGATGACTATGTCTATAAGAGCTATCTGCATTGTTAATTCGCTTCTTATTATTGGTCTTTTCACGTTACGCGAAAGTCAAAAGTTTGTGTATTGTATGAGTTTAAGCAGGGCACTGTGTAAGCGGCCATAAATTGTTTTAGCAATTAAGTGGTGTTTTTGTCAGAACACCCAAATTTGCTAATTATTTGTACTTTTCACTATAACACTAATATCTGTATGCCACGGTATATCCAAATGAAAACGTTTTCAAGCATTAATACGATAAATTGTTAATAAAATGTTTTTAAGCCCATATGCTTATCGTTTTCGGAGGCTTTTTGATGATTTAATATATGAAAATCAGTCCATTATGGCTGACGTTTTTGTAATAAATTGAGATTGTGTTTCTATCTCGCAAGCACACTATATGCGGAGCGTTTGTCATTCTCATTGTAGGGGCAGGAATAAACAATTTTACTTCCTCACGTACTAATTATAAGGAAACTGCAAACGTTTACATAGCTCGTCTTCAGCTTGATCCAACTGAAACTTTCCCAGCATATTTTCAGTTTTTCAAGTCAATTAGCTTCAGGCTAGTTATTTTGAATGAGCGTTTATCTGGTCGATAAAAGCCTGGTGCGCAGGGAGCTTTTCAACTGACTGTGCTATCGATGTTCGCATACCGTTTAAGAAGCGTTTTAATTCATCATCACTCATTTCATCTGCAATACGATGATACTGAGTTGGCATTAATCCTTGACCAAACATAACCTGAGTCCAGGAATCTACACGAAATACATCACCGTCATCCAAAAATACCCGACCAGTTTCTTTGAAAAGCTGTATTTTGTGGGCCAGAGAGTCAGGCACATCCAAATTATGACAATGCTGCCAAAAGGGGGTGTCCTGGCGATTGGTCACTTTGTAGTGCAATACAATGAAATCCCTGATGCTATTTAATTCACTGGTTAGTTTGCTGTTGTATTCATCTACGGCAGTTTGGGTGATACCGTCAAATGGAAAGAGACGCATTAATCTGACGATACCTGTCATAATTAAATGAATGCTGGTGGACTCCAGTGGTTCGACAAAACCGCTTGCAAGGCCGAGGGCTACACAGTTTTTGTTCCAGCCTTTGCGGCGCCGACCGGTTTTAAATTTGATCACCCTTGGTTGGTTAACTGGCTCACCTTCCACGTTGGATTGCAGGCAGGAGATTGCGTCTTCATCTGATACATATTTGCTGCAGTAAACAAGTCCATTTCCGACTCTGTGCTGCAAAGGAATTCGCCACTGCCACCCAAAATCATGGGCAATGGAGCGCGTATAAGGCAAAGCGGGATCTACCGATTGTGTTTGCATCGCAACAGCACTGTCACAAGGAAGCCAGTGCGACCAGTCTTCATAACCGGTATGCAGTGCCTGCTCAATCAGGAGTCCGCGGAAACCGGTACAGTCAATGAAAAAGTCTCCTTCAATGACTTGTCCTGAGGCTAGCGTCAAGCTCGTGATATTGCCCGAAAGAGCGTCTTTATTCACTTCAGAAATTTTGCCTTCAACTCTTTTAGTACCGTGTTTTTCAGCAAATTTTCGTAAAAATTGAGCGTATAAAGTAGCATCCAGGTGATATGCAAAATTAATAGGTTGTTGTTGAGATATGGCGAATTTGGCGGCTTTAGCTGCTTGCAGCTCGAAGCAATAATCGCCGAAATCAGCGGTATAACCCTCTTTTAGTCCGCGTAACCAGAAATGGTGAAACTCTCCAGCCCAACACTCTTTGCCAGTGATCCCGAACGAGTGAATATAGCGATGGCCTTTTTCCCGCCAGTTTTCAAATTCGATCCCTAATTTGAAGGTGCTTTTTGTAGCGTCGAGAAATTCTTTTTCGTTAATTCCTAACAGTTTATGCAATGTCCGAATAGGCGGTATAGTGGCTTCACCAACACCAACAGTGCTGATTTCGTCTGATTCAACCAAGGTGACGGAAAGGCTTTTCCCGAGTAATTTTGACAGTGAAGCTGCTGCAATCCATCCCGCTGTGCCACCGCCAGCTATGACTACCTGTTGAACTTTAGTATTTTGCAAAACAAACCTCTCACTCGGGACTCTGATTGGATTGGTTCAAATAGTGAATTAGCTCACGATTTGACGGTAATCCAGCGATGAACTGCTGTATTTTATGTTGATTTTCACTGAACAATTGTCTGGCAACTGCCAGGTCAGTGGATTTTTTTTCAGTGGCTCTTGATTGGGTTGTATAACCCATACCATAAAGCACATACTGATAGCTGGCAGATGGAAACACCTCTTCGTTCTGGATGAAATCCAATCGACTCGGCGCCTGAAATTGCCACAATTCAAGTAGCTGAGCCAGACGTTCTGGAATACTCTCAGGCTTGCTGTTATCGAGCCAATATTCACTGTCATCACGTTTACTTAAAACATAATGTAACTTCAAAAATTCGATGACTCTGTCCCACCGGTATTTAAATCGCTGGTTGAAGCGCTCAGAGACTATGTCCATGTGTCTTCTGTTAACAGGTAATTCTTCGCTTAGCATGGCACAAGAAAGTTCAACCAAAGCCAGTGCTGATGCTTCCAGAGGTTCCAGAAACCCCGCAGACATTCCGATAGCAACACAGTTTTTATGCCAGAATTTTTCCCGATGGCCAGGCTCAAATGTAATTTTTCTTGGAGCCAAAGATTTGGCTGTGGTTTTATCTATGATTTGTTCAACATAGGTCAACAGGGTTTCAGTAGCCTCTGCATCTGCTGAGTGCGCTGATGAATAGACATAACCTACACCTCGTCGAGTGGGTAATCCGATATCCCAAATCCACCCAGCAGATCGTGCAGTTGAGATTGTTGCAGAGGTTATCGGACTGTCCGTCTCAGGGTAAGGAACCTGTAAAGCCAATGCTGAGTCATTAAACAATATATGCTTTTTGTTGATAAATGGAACACTAAAATGCTTGCCCAGCAACAGAGATTTAACACCAGTACAATCGACAAACAAATCTCCTTCAATTAGGCCTGACTGTTTGGTATCAATTGCCGCAATATCGCCATTTTCAGCAGAGACCACTTTGGTTACATGGTCTAATACATGTGTGACGCCAAGCCTTTCCGTACAGTGCCGTTGGAGTAAATCAGCAAATTTCCCTGCATCCAGATGATAGCCATAATTTGTTACGCCTGCGTATTCAGGTGTGGCAAATTGTTTCGGTGCGCATCCGGCTTCACAAACAGAGCTCTGAACACTGACGGAATCAGCGAAGTTTGTACCCTTGCCAAGTTGTTGCCAACAGGCATGCAGGTCGATTTCTGTGTATCCAGGGGGAGTAATGAATGGGTGATAGTAAGAGTCGTTTGACTGGCCATTTCGCCAACCTACAAATTTTGATCCTTGTTTATAGGATACATTGCACTGTTTAATGAATTCGTTTTCGGAGATACCCATAGTTTTCAAGGTATTACGCATTGATGGCCAGGTACCTTCACCCACACCAATTGTGGCAACATCAGGTGATTCGATTAAGGTGATCCTGATCCCGTTGTCGTGACGTGACATATGCTCAGCGGCCAATGTGCCTGCGGTTATCCAGCCAGCACTTCCACCGCCGACAATAACAATTTGTTTTATAGGTTTATCGTTCACATGCACCTTGATTGCAGAATTAATGATGACGCTGTGTTTCTATTTAAACATATTATACCAATCCAGGTATGTCATAAAAAAAGCCGCTATCCCTAGCGGCTCAGATACACACATTTTGTACCACAGAGCTAGAAAGTGTATCTAGCTCCCAGCGCGTAACGTGCGCCAAGCTGTTCCAGATTCCACAATTGAGCTGACGTTCTACCATGTCTCCTGGAGTTTTCTTCGGTAATATTGATACCTTCAAAGAATACAGTTAACTGCTCATTTACGTCATAGGACACGTTGAAATCAATTTGAGAATAGGATTCTGTAAATCCAGGCTCATTAACGTATTGAGTTGCATTATCCAGGAAGTCATCGCGCCAGTTATAAGCAACACGAGCCTGAATGCCGTCTTTCTCATACATCAATACCAGGTTAGCTGTATCACTCAAACCAACCAAGGCAAACTGGGTTACTGATGGATCTGCGGTTATATCAAATCCGACGTCTCCGCTGACCGTTGTGTAGTTAGCCTGTACACCAAATCCACTGTCACCAAAGAAGTGCTGTGCAGCGATTTCGAAACCATGAATGTTGGCACTCTTATTATTCACAGGTTTAGCGTTGATGAAGATTAACTCTGGGTCATCAGCATTTGGCAACACGTCATAGGCTGCCTCAAACTGCTCGTCTGATAAGGAGAAGTAGTCGACACCATTCTCCATAGCCGCGACCATGTTAAACAGACTGGTGTCGCTCACTGCAATACCCAGGCGCTGCAATTCGGCCTGCGCCGCTAGTGCTCGTGGGCCCGCAGTTGCATCGCGCAAGCCAAATACGCTTTCTTCAACTTGTTCGTTACCAATGAAGTTTTTCACGCGCTTGTCGTAGAAACCTATTGATACGTAGCTGGTTTCATCGAAATAATATTCTAGTGACAAGTCCAGGTTATCTGATTCAAGTGGCACAAGAGCAGGGTTACCAGAACTTGCTGTTGCTGTCGCTTCACCTGTTATCAGCGTAGGACCACTAGGCGGACTCACTGTTGCTGCAGCACTTAGGTTATTATAAGTTGGACGCGCAATGGTTTTGCTGTATGAGAATCTGGCAACAACTTCATCTGTAACTTCTATGTCGAAATCCAGTGCGGGTAGAACGTGATCGTAATCACTTTCAACGCTGACATCTTCCATATCGCTACCAAATCGTACATTGAAGTCGTTGTTACCTTCCCATGCAACACCACTTGGCAGGCTGATATTGGCTATTGAGGTGACATCGGTATTTTCATAACGTACGCCTGTCAGCAAGTTATAAGGCATGCCGCCTAGCTCACCGGACAAGTCCACTTCAAAGTACAATGCGGTGATGTCTTCTTGAATTGTTCTGTTGGTGGCAAAAGGATTGTCTGCTTCAAAAGCAAAGCCGTACTGCTGGGCAGCAAATGCACCAACTTGAGCGACACTGCCGGTAAATCCTTGAGTGAATATGCCGCTGGTATTGTAATCGTCAAATTCGTCTGCAAAACTGAATGGTGTCAGGAAACCTGCAGGCAATTCACCTGGATTTTCGATACCCCAGTTACCCATAGTGCGTCGGGTTAATGCCTGTAAGGAAGTACTTTCCATGTCACGTGACTCAACACCAAAGTTCACACTGCCTTCGTCAAATTCATAGATACCGTCAATACGTACTTGTGTAATGTCCGTTTCCTGAGAATTGAAGTTCATATCCAGAATTGACGTACCAACATCATCCTGGTCCAACACGCCATTTGGATTGAGGTTGCCTCTGGCAGCATCATCAAAATCAACTGTCATGATTGGGAATTCACCAGAAAAGTCAGCACCCTGAGCGGCAATCACGTTGGCTCCTAGCCCTAGGTTGGTCCAGGTTCCGTATGGAGCATTGGGGCGCCCTTCAGCACTTGAATCGTGTATGTCCAACATAAGTTTTAAATTGTCATTGACGTTATATTCAAGATTTAGACCGATGGATTTATTTTCATTGATCTGGTTTCGTTCCTGAATTGCCAACCCTAGGTCCCGTGGCAACAAGTCACGACGTTCCTGACGAATAGAAATAGGTGTTTTAACCACTCCATCATCAAATGTCAGTTGCGCGAAATAACGGTCATCCATCCAGATAGATTGTTCTGCTCTGGCTTCGAAAAAGTCCTGTTTTGAATACGTATAGTCAAGGGTCGCGACAAGATCATCATTGGGAGCGAATTGTACCGTCAACTGAGCGTTTGTGCGCTCTCTTTCCCTGTCAGCAATGGAGTAACGAAGGTCAGAAGGTATCGCAAAAAGTTGACCTGCAGCAGGTGCGTTATTGAGCACGACAGCTGGACCGTTGAATCCGTCCAAATTAGGGTCAAGCTGATTTGGAGACTGTGGCACTGTCCCTGCAAAGGGGTTTACACGCCACTGATTTACAAATGCACCTGCAGCAGCGCTGTCACGTTGTTGGAAGCTGGCTGATAGAGATACACCGAAACGCTCATCTTCATCCAGCCAATTAACAAAGGCTGACACTTCGGGTGTCACATCATCACCTACGCGGTTTGTTGTGTCAGATAATGCTTTTGCACCGACCGTTGCGGTAAACCCGGTATCTCTGGCATCAAATGGACGCGCAGTGCGAATATTGATACTGGCACCGATACCACCTGTAGCAATACTGGCGCGACCTGTTTTGTAGACTTCTACAGCACGAACACCTTCAGAAGCGAGATCAGAAAAATCGAAAGCCCTGGAATTGGGCGCGCCGCCACCTGTTGGAATTGCAGCGCCAGGCATAGTCCGACCATTTAAGGTGACCATATTGAAATCAGGCCCAAAACCACGTGCAGTTATCTGATTACCTTCGCCGTTGGCTCGACTGATTGAAATACCGGTGATACGCTGCAGAGATTCTGCCAGGTTAGTATCTGGAAATTTACCAATATCTTCTGCGGAAATAGCGTCAACAACACCTGCTGATTCACGTTTAATTCCCATTGATTCCTGAATACTGCCTCGAATCCCTGTAACTTGTATTACTTCTACATCGTCTTCCTGTGCCATTACTGGCGCCATAACTGCTGTACCAAGGAGTACCGATATACTTTTGGTGAGCAATGATTTTTTAAATCCCGTGTGCGATTTCATATGTGGTGGCCCTGTTAATTTAAATATCTTCTCTATTATTTTCTGAAAACGTTTTCATTATCTCTTAAAAAATTTTCACCTTCAGTCATACAAGAGATCACTGAAAACGTTTTCAAAGGATAGGTTATGCTTAAAGTCCTTGTCAACAAAAAATAGATGAAATGTAATAAATGTGTTAATTCTTGAGGTTGTCTATCAATTTAACAGCGGAATAAATTTGTTCTTCGACAATGTCTCGTGATTGTCCGTTGTTCACCGCTAGGCAATCTGGTTCGTTATCAGGCATTTGCAGAGATTCATACTGGCTTTTTAATAGCCCTTCGTCGGCAAAGTGTCCCTGTCGTTTTCGTATACGAGACAAAACTGTTTGGAAATCGGTGTCCAGTAAAATGAACAGAGTGTCGTATTCAAGCTCCCTGAACATCTGTCTATGTACTCTGCGCAGTCCAGAATAGGCGAGCACAGAGTGATGAGATTTATCATTCTTAAGGAAGTGACAGATTCGGTTTAGCCAAGGTAGGCGTTGCTCATCATTCAGCGGTATCCCTTTTGCCATTTGATTTTTAGCCGCTTCACTGTGGAAATCATCAGCGTCTAAGAATTGCCAGGAGAGGCGCTTTGCCAAACGTCGGGCTAAGGTGGATTTACCACAGCCACTTACACCCATAATGATGACAAGTTTGCTCATCATAGTTCCCGTATTGTTTGATCAGAAACAGGTAGCGCAACCTCTACCTGATAAGTTTTATCTGGTTGAACGTCAGAGATGCAATTTTCCGACAGTAACGCCCCATCCACTCTGACCTCAGTTTTGCTGAGCCCTGCGGAGCGATAAATTGTTAGATTAAAACTGGCCCCTCTGAATATTCGTTGTACAGTAATTTTTTCCCAGTCAGCTGGAAGGCAAGGGGAAATCAATAAACCAGACTGACACCCTTTTAGCCCCAACATCTGATCGATAACGCAGCGATAAAACCAAGCCACTGTTCCTGTGTTAAAAAGTTGACTAGATTGACCGGCATCTTCTGGATACTGATGGTAAGCACCTCGGTAATAATTCGGAATAAATACCGGTAACTGTCCACGCCTTTTAGCATCGGCATCATTCGGCAACATTTTACGGAGTAGTGCAAATGCCTGTTCTGGTTTTTGTTGTTCAAACAGGCTAAAAATAAAAAACGCTGTAGCGTGGTTGTAAATTGACCCATTCTCGGCCGTACCAGGAAACTTTTGGGTAACCCTGCCCACGTCTTCCACCATAGCAGTATAGCTAGGGGCAAGCATCATCATGCCATATGGGGTATCAAGGTGCTCTGTCACGACTTTTACCAGGGAAGAAACATTTTCCTTTTCACAAGCACCACTCAATATAGCCCAGCTTTGTGGGTTGAGAAATATTTTGCCCTCTATGTCGGCATCGGTACCGAATACCCGACCATCATCCGTTATGCCACGTGCATACCAATTATTGGCCCAGAAATACTGATTGGCCAACTCATTAAGCGAACGGTTCTGCTCATTCCAAAAGTCTGCTTCCTGGTGATGATCTGATGCTGTGCAAATTCTGGCCCAGACCTTAAAAGCGTATGCACTGGCGATAGTCAGCCATGCCGAAACTCCCCTGCCTTTGTATCCCACCATATTCATGGGATCACACCAATCTCCTTGATTTATCAGACTTAAACCTCTTTCATCTCGGGCCTTCAGCAGCCAGTGCATTGCTTTATTGATGTGAGTGAAACAACTGTCTTCAGATTCGGAGTCGTTGTAGCGCTCGTACTCATCCAGGATGCCATAATCACCTGTTTCGTTCAGGTACGACTCGAGACAAATTGGAAGCCAGACACAATGATCAGTGTGGGGTACCTGATTGATGTATTTTAATTCGGCGCTGGCATCAAGCAGAATCCCATCAGGCATTTGTCCGCTGATTTTTTGTTGTGATATCGCGGTTAAAAATGCTTTTTTAGCTTTACCGGGTAACAGGTAACTAAGGCCCATATTGTCCTGCAGATAATTGCGAGTCTGGGGATCAGTACTTAGTCGATTTACATCGCCATGGTAAAAAACCTGGCGAGGCAACCAGTGATTGACGAAATGGTCAAAGTCTTTGTCAGGAGAGTTAACCTTTACGCAGCCTCCACCCTGTCCGACGTAGTCAGAATATTGTTTTTGTTGGTTTAGCCATTCAGCGGAATTCTCAGTAAATAAAAAGTGTCTTAGTGATTCAATCTGCTTTTTATCTTTCGCTGGTCCAAACAAGAAGCGAAATGATTCAGTACATGCAGAATCCAACTCAAGATTAAACTGCATAATTGCTGCTGGCATTTGATAATTTGCGACGCCTTTTTGCAGCATATCAGAGGAAACTCCATCAGGATTATGCAATCCTCCTTCCCCTTCAAAGACCTGTTGGCGTGTTTCCCAGGCATCCGGTTCCCTGTCTGACATCAGATAAGTCAATTCGCTTAATGAAGCATTTTCAAAGTACTGTTCGACTTTTTGATAAGGTGTGATGTTATGGCAGACAACAGCGTTAAGTTGTGCATCAAAATGTCCCGACTGATTCATCCAGGAGCGGTACCCAACGGGGAAATAAGGATACACAGAAATTTTTCTGTGTTTCTGGCTCAGGTTAGTGATCTGCAGATCCCAGAACTCACAGGTATGCTCAGCACTGAGTGTCAGAATTTGTCTGATGCGCAATCCCTGATTTTCAATCTCCCAGCTGATTTGGTCCTTATCTATGATGAACTTAAAACTTTCATATTGAGCTCTTACAGGCTCGTATGGCACAGAAAATAGAGATTTTGATTCACTGTCTTTGATGTAAAAAAAGCGGCCAGGGTGATGGGCATAGTAGGGTTGTTCTGGCTGCATAAAGCTCTTAGCTTCAAGCATGGGACCTGCAACATATTTACTGGGTTCTGGTTGCATGAACTGTGCGGTTGCATAGCCTCGGCAGGTGGCTTGGATCATCATTTTTCTATTCCACAAGAACGCGCTTGCGTTGGGCATGGAAACAGGATCAGTCAGAACATAGCGCGCCCCCTTGTTTTCATAACCCATGTCAGCCTTTCTCCTGAACGGGTTGGGTATAATCGAGATCTTTATGGATGTTTTCCAATTGTTCTGCAGACAGGGGATAAAGCCTGATAATCAATACGGCAATGACGGCGAAAAAACCTGGTATCAGGGTTAACAACAGCAGTATGCCCAATTCTGATCCTTCAGTTTGCTGTTGATTGGCCACATATCCCATAGTCGCCAGCATCCAGCCAATCATAGCACCAGCCAGAGCTCCGCCCAACTTCTGTGAAAAGGCCGCTGCGGAGAAGACCATGGCAGTGGCACGTCTGCCCGTTTTCCACTGTGAGTAGTCCGCGGTGTCAGCATACATGGAAAAGACCAATGGGGACTTTGGTCCGAGGCACAGGCCAATTGAGAATTGCAACACAAACATTAACCAGATCTGATCTTTGGGAACAAAGAAAAACACCACGGAAAGTATGGCCACAGCACCCATTAATATCATCAGAAGTTTTCGTTTATCCAAAAGACGGGATAACAGTGGAGTAGAGGCAGCACCGATTGCCAGAGCAATCATATACAGCGCAGTAAATGTGCCGATTAGGTCTTCGCGTCCGACGAAGTACTTGAAGTAAAAAGTCCCCACGCTGCCCCGCAGCGTGATAGTGATCATTATGATTAATGCCAGGAAAAACAGAATGATCCAGGGTTTGTTCTGAAACAGGTCTTTGATATCGCGGCCAACTGATGTCTTTTGCTCAGCGGGTGGAGAAATCCGTTCTTGCGTGCTGAAAAACGTAATACTAAACAGCAGCATAGCAACAAAGCCGTAAACCGCCATGGTCAATTGCCAACCTAGAGCTTCGTTGCCATTACCCAATAAAGTAACCAACTCCGGTGTGAGATAAGCGACTAATGTACCGCCTGAAAAAGCACCTATAAAGCGGAAGCTGGTGAGGTCGGTTCGTTGCACCGGATCGCTCGTCACCACGCCTAACAACGCACCGTAGGGCACATTGATAAAAGTGTAAGCCAACATCATAAATATGTAGGTACAATAGGCCCAGATTAGTTTGCCATCGCCGGTAGTTTCAGGCACGGTAAACACCAAAACACCCGCGGCAGCAATGGGAATTGCGCCCCACAAAAGATAAGGGCGAAACTTACCAAAGCGCGTTTTTGTTCTATCCGCAAGCGCTCCCATCATTGGGTCACTAAAAGCGTCTATCAAACGTGTTACCAACATCATGGTGCCGACTGCTGCTGGGGACAATCCAAATACATCAGTGTAAAAAATAAATAGAAACACATCGAACACGCGCCAATAGAAATTTGACGCCACATCGCCCATTGCGTAACCCACTTTTTCTTTCAGTGTCAGTTTCATAAAAGGTGTTCAAACAAAAAATTTAACAAATACTATACATAGTTAAAACTATTTTGAAAACGTTTTCATTTTAAATTGTACAAATGTGCAGGAGAGAAAGTTATTTATTCAAGGGCGTTTTTTATGCTTTTGGGCGGCTACACGAGCCTCTAGACGGGTAGGTGTGTTACGGACATAGGGACAGTTCATCAGAATATCCACCAGGTCGACGGTATTGCTGTAACGCTCTACAAGTTTCCCCCTGGCATTTAGTAGTACTGCATTATCATCCGAGAAACCTAATGCATAGCGTTTTCTCAATAGCGCTTTTTCCCGGCCCGACACCGCAACATGGGGGGGACTCGATTGCCATTCGTTGATATCAATTAACTCAACCTTTTTTTCCTTTAAATGTCGTTCAAGGGATTCAATTTGTTGGTTGAAGGAATCGTGTGCTACACCGTCCAGAGCATAGATGATAGTGCACTGGTGCGGGCGCGCAACAGTGCTTTGTGCTACAAGAGCAATACAAAGACCTCCTAACAAGCGAGTCAGGATTCTATGCAATTTGTGGGTTCCGGGCGTTTGCATTGGGTAGTTATGTCAAATAACAGGCATAAGATCAATCAAATTAGGCCAGGGAAGGCATTTTAGTTAAATGGTCATGCTCCCAGATTTGTAGCATTTTTTTGTTATCAATATTGCCACCGGTTAATAAAACCAACACTTTTTGATTTCCGGGCTGAGTAGATAACCATTCAACCACCGCTTGCATAGTCATTGCGCAGGTCGGCTCAACATGAACTTTCAACAAATGTTGCAGCCATTGGGTCCAGTAAGCGATTTTTTGTTCTTCAACTTCTATGAATTGATCCAACTGCTGAAGAATCGGAAAAGTATGTTCTCCAACACTTGGCGTTGCAGCGCCATCCGCGAGCGTTATTGGTGACTCGCTGAGCGCGACAATTTCCCCTTTACGAAGTGATTCGGCTGCATCATTGGCAGCCAGAGGTTCAGCGCCAATGACTTTAGTTTTATTGCTTAATCCACGTGTGCTGATTAACGTGCCTGATAATAAACCGCCACCACCACAGGGAGCGAATACAGCATCAACTTCGCCAACCTGTTCGGATGCGTCCAGCATCAAGGTTCCTTGGCCAGCAATGATATCAGGGTGATTAAAAGGAGGGATCCAGAGAGTACCGGGTTCATTGGCAGCTTCGGCAACAGCGTCATCTGCTTCGACCCTCGAAGGATATAGTTGTATGTCTGCGCCATAATAACGGGTGGCTGCGGCTTTGACTGCTGAGACGCTTTGTGTGGAAAAAATTTTTGCAGGCAGGTTAAATAGTCTGCTTGCGTATGCAATTGCTTGAGCATGATTGCCAGAGCTGTTGGCGACTACTCGTTCTGGTAACGCACCTTGCTCAGATAACTTTGCCAAAACATTGGTAGCGCCCCTAACTTTGAAGGAACCGGTGAGCTGCATGCATTCTGCTTTAAATAATATTCTGTTTCCCAGACATTGGTTAAGCAGATTGGATTCCATAATTGGCGTTTTCTGAATGAACGGTGCGATTCGGTTTCTTGCAGTTCGGACATCATTGAAATCTGGCATTGGTTCAAATATTCGGCAAAATTGTGACAACTAATTTGCCATCTATTGGGTGGTTCGCCAAGTAAATAACAAGATTATTTTTTGTAGATTGCCTATGATTCAATAAACCAAAAATAGAAGGAGAATACTATGGGATTTCTAGACGCAATTATGGGCAATGCATCTGAGGTGAATGCGGAAGATGTTGCTGAGGAATTGGCACCGATTCTAGGTGATAATGAGTCGTTAGAACGTGTTTTTAAAGAAGTTCGGGATATGTATGTATTTACTAACAAACGCCTGATTCTGATAGACAAACAAGGCCTTACCGGGAAGAAGGTTGACTACCATACCATTCCCTATAAAGCGATTACCCAGTTCAGATTAGAAACAGCAGGCCACTTTGACCTGGATGCTGAGCTTAAAATATGGGTCTCAGGTCAGTCAGACCCCATCGAAAAAGAACTGAAAAAAGACACTGTTGTTGGTATTCAACAGACATTGGCAACTTTCTTACCTGGTTAATAATAAAGGGGGCATATGCCCCCTTTTGGATTCAAACCAATTAACCCAGGTTAATTACATCTTAGTTTGCTTTTCCAATATTTCGGTCGAAGAAATTAGTGATGGTTTTGTATAGGTGGATCCCGGTATTTTTGCCTCTGATGCTATGTTTTTTACCAGGATAGTCCATAACTTCAAAGGGGATAGCCAAATCCTGTAAATGCTTATATAACTTGGTGCTGTGAGTGAACAATACATTATCATCAGCCATACCATGATATATCAACAAAGCACCTTTTAGGTCTTTTGCATACGGGAAAACAGAGGAGGCGGTGTAAGCTTTTGGTACATTCCTGGGGTCACCCATATAGCGTTCTGTGTAGTGTGTATCATATAGTAACCAGTCGGTCACAGGTGCACCAGACACGCCAGCCGTAAAGTAGTCACCCGCTTTGAACATAGCCATTAATGCCATGTATCCACCATAGCTGTGACCGTAGATACCGATTCTATCAGAATCGACAAAATCGAGCGTGCGAAGATATTTAACACCTTCAACCTGATCCGTTACTTCGATACTTCCCATTTTTTTGTAAATAGGCTCTTCAAATGCCTTGCCTCGATAATTGGATCCCCTGTTATCCAGAGTGAAGACCACATAGCCTTTGTCCACCCAATGTTGCATTAACAATCCGCGGTTTCCGTACCATTTGTTTTGCACTACCTGCGCATGTGGACCACCATAGGTGAATACAATAACAGGGTGTTTTCCAACAATTTTTTTCGGCTTGTATAGTCTGTAGTACAGATCCACTCCATCGTCTGTTTTCAGAGTGCCAAAGCGCGGTTTTACCCACTCTTCCTGATAACTAAATAGAGGGTGGTTTTGATCAATTTTGTTTTCAGACAACCAGGTTAGCGGTTCACCTTTGGCATTGTGCAAACTCACTTGAAAAGGTGAATTGATGGTTGAAAACTTGTCAACGTAAACGGATGCATCCTGACTAAAGATAAGATCGTGAAAGCCACTACGTTGAGTGATTTGTGTCACTTCGGATCCTTCTAAGCTGACCTGGTAGAGGTGTTTTTCTGTCGGTGTACTTTTTCGACCAGAAAAATAAATCAAACCTTTTTCTTCATCAACTGCATTGATTTTGTCGACCACCCAATCGCCCTTGGTTAACTGGCGTATCTTCTCGCCTTGATTGGTGTAAAGATAAAGGTGTTTAAACCCATCTCGTTCTGACGCCCAGACGAAGTGTTTTCCATCTTCTAGGAAGCGCAGATCTTTGTGAAGGTTAACCCAGGTATCAGACGTTTCTTGCAAGAGTGTAGTTTGGGTTTTCTTTTCTGTGTCATAAGCGCGCAGAGTTAAAGTTTGCTGGTCTCTACTTTGTTGTTGGTAAGTGAGACTTTTGCCATCTTTCATCCATTTGGCACGGGCAATGTAAATGTCTTTTTCTTCGCCCAGATCAATCCAGTCAGTTTTCCCTGTTTTCAGGTCATAGGTCGCCAGGTTTATCTCTACGTTATCGGTGCCTGTACTTGGATATCGTTGTTCTATCATTTTAATAGAGTCAGCATAGATTTCGCTTCGCGTAATGATATGAACGGGAGATTCATCAACTTTAGTGAAGGCTATCTTGGATTCATCAGGAGCCCACCAATATCCGGTATTACGGCTCATTTCTTCTTGGGCGACGAACTCAGCCATTCCAAACTTGATGGTGCCTCCGCCTTCAGTGGTAACCGCCCGTTCCTTACCCGTTTTGATTTCTTTGATGTAGAGATTTTGGTCACGAATATACGAAATAAAACGACCTCTCGGAGAGAGTTTTATATCAGTCTCAAACGCTTCAGTTTTTAGTAACTGCTGAGCTGATTTTTCGCCCAACTCGTAATAAAAGGCATCGCCAGCCAGGGGAAAGAGTAAGGCCGCGCCATCGGCAGACCAATGATATTCAATGATTCCACTTCCTCTTATGCGCTGTCGTTCCCGGCGGGCTTTTTCTTCATCTGATAATGCCACGGTGCCATCGGTCAGATCATCCGAATTAAACAGCATCCGAGTTTTTCCGCTGGCGATTTCGTATTCCCAAAGATCCTGCTGTTCGTAATCTGTGTCTTTTCCCCTGAGAAAAGTGACCCGCTTGCCGTCTGGAGACACTTTAAGCTTTTTCGGCTCACTACCACCTAAAGCCGGAGACTGAAAAATTCGCTCTATCGAAATTGATTCAGCGCTGACGGTAGATTGGAACAAGATTGCTGTAATTATACAGATGAGTTTTTTCATTATTATCAGTATGCTGTTGGTTTGGGGCAAGATAATAATTGGAATGCGAGCAACATGACAGTCAAATACACTGCATTAGTGTTAGGTGCTACCGGGTTAGTGGGTAAAGCTCTCGTTACACAGTTGTTGGCTGACAACAGGTATTCCCAGATAAACTGTCTGCTAAGGCGCCCTCTGACGGCAGCTTCATACCAGGATGACGACAATAAATTGCAACCAGTTGTTATCGATTTTGAGCAATTGGACGACCTTCAAGGCTACTTTTTAGTCGATCATGTGTATGTGTGCCTTGGCACAACAATTAAAAAAGCCGGGACAAAAGCTGCATTTCGCAAAATCGATTTCGAATATGTACACGCTGCCGCACAAATTTCAGCATTACAAAGAGTGAAGAGCTTTGTGTGGATCTCGTCTGTAGGTGCCGATGCACGAAGTAATAATTTTTACCTGCGGGTCAAAGGTGAACTAGAAAATGCAATTTTCGCCATGTCTAACCTGCAAAATGCATCCGCAGTCAGACCATCTCTTTTGTTGGGCGAGCGCGAAGAATCGAGGATAGCGGAGCAACTGGGTAGCGTTGCTGGAAGGCTCATGTCCCCCTTGCTTGTGGGAAGATTCGAAAAATATCGTCCTATCGCAGCAGAAAGTGTTGCGCGGCAAATGACCAAACTGCAAATATTTGAGTCATGAGTCAAAGCGGGTTTCAGTTCAAACGGTTTTATCTTTCCCACGACAAGTGTGCCATGAAAGTTGGTACGGATAGCATAATATTGGGAAGCTGGACCTCGGTGGAGAAAGCAAAACGAGTTCTGGATATTGGTACGGGGTCCGGGCTTCTGGCGATTATGATGGCTCAGAAGTCAGATGAGACAGCCCAGATTGATGCTATCGAGATAGACAATGAAGCAGCAAAACAGGCAGAAACTAATATTGCACAAAGTCCCTGGCCGCAAAGAATACGGGTATTCAATACCGCTGCGCAGGATTTTGTTACGGCACATCCCTACGATCTGATTATCTCCAACCCACCATATTATGTGGGCAAACAAGGCGAACTCACGCCAACTGACGCCCAATTTATTTCACCGCAAAGACGTCTGGCCAGGCATACGCTTGGGTTGTCGTTCGAAGCGTTAGCCAGCTCTGTAGACAGGTTATTGTCAGCAGATGGACAAGCTAATCTTGTGTTACCCGAATTGTCGGCAGATGAATTTATTCAGTTGGCAACAGATTTTGAATTGTTTCCAATCCGCCAACTTTCAATTCAATCCGGAAAACTCAAACCGCCCACCCGAAGGCTGATTTGTTTTGCACGGGGAAAACAGAATTGTATTTCGGAGTGTCTTTGTATTCATGCTGAAAATGGTCAATACAGCCAAAAATTTAGAACATTGTGCAAAGATTTTTATCTAAAGTTCTAGACGCCAGCTATAGTTATGATGAGTCGATAATTTAAGAGTTATTGAATCGGCTGCGTTTTGACGAGTCGATATTCAGCTAAAAAATAAAGCAATAATCGGGGGGATGATGCGCGAACTGGAATTACCATGCTCAATTTCCAAGTTGGTGGATAATTTGCAAATTGTGCAATTTGTCTGGCAAGGAATCCCTATTCAGCTGCCTAAATTTGCGGTATATGCCATTTTGGATGCGCCAGTATTGGACAGCCATTTCTTTCGCGGCGGACGCAAAATGGGATTGATAAAGATGGGACGTTACCGTATTCCTGTTATTGATCCTTTTAAAGGTGATATTGATCTTGCTCCACGGCACCTTGTGGTGATCAGCCATAGTCGGGCCAACCGATTTGGATTATATGCTTATCCAGCCGATCACATAGATGAAACAATTGAGTTATCCATTAATCATCGCTCTATTCGAAGAATAGTTAAAGATTTTGTCTGATTGACAGGCATTAAAAAAGCCCTTGTGATTAAATCGACAAGGGCTTTTTTTATAATTTCTTAAGCTTATTAGACTTTTTGCACCAGTACAGAAACCTTGTCTATACCTGCTTCCTTCGCCTGGTTCATCACTTCCATTACGATACCGTGTTTCGCTTTCGGATGGGCTTGAATACCTGCGGAGTCAGTATTGTTTTCGGCCAGGAAAGTCTGAATATTCGCAACAATACGACGAATATCAACTTCACGGTTATTCATAACAATAGTGCCGTTCTCATCAATACGGATAGCCAATGTCTTTTTGTTCGTTTTAGGTGGAGGCTGATTCGTATCTTTAGGACGATTAACTTCCAAACCAATTTCATTTGAGAAAGTGGTGGTAACGATGAAGAAAATCAGCATGATAAAAACGATGTCCAACATCGGTGTCATGTCGATTGCTGCTTCGTCATCTGCGGAGCCGTGTGTCTTTTTTCTCATATCAAAAACCACTAATTAGATTTCATACATTCCGCTAGTATAGAATTACTTTGGGGGCAGAGTAAATGAGTTATAGATTTTTTATTAACAAAATGCGGTTTTAGCTTTACCTGGGTTTTGCCATGATCCTGTTTTAATTCGCATTGTCTAAGGCTTTCCCCAGCAGATGGAAGTAACCAAAAAATGCGTTGGTCAGACCAATGCGATGTTCAGGATCAGGATAAATACCTATCTTAGCTTCCATACTTTGTTTCGTACCCTGCACAAGGAAAGCATTTTTACGCGGTTGCTCCTGCAACACAGCTTCAAACCCTCTTGCAGCTAGCTCCTGTGGTTGGGCGTAATAATACATACCCAGTGATTTGTCTGCCGTTGCGCTTCGCAGCACATAAGGGTGAGGCTCCTGTCCATCATCGGTCAGGAAAAGTGTTCTAAAGCAGTGACTGAGATAATTGTTCAACGGATGTGGGATCTGTTGGTTGTCATCAAGCCACAATGCAGAGGCAAAAGACAAAGTATTGGTTTGTTCAAACATCCTGCTGGCAATATAGTTGTCAAAAGCATGAAACCATTCATGGGCAAGAGCACCCCCTCCGGCATTTTTTGCAAGGGCCAATGTTTTCGATTGTGGGTCATAATGAGCACTACTACTTTTTTGGCCTCCGGTGCCAAAAGCGAGCGATAAAGATAAATTCAGGGAGATAACGGCCTCTGGTACCGCCAATATTTCCATCAGATCACACAAGGCATCGAAAAACAAATTGGCAGCTAATTGCTGTTCATGGGGGGTCACCCATTTCCCTATTTTGACGGTACGAAATCCAAATATTTTGACTATGTCCTGAAAGCTCACATCTGCCCCGTCGCGATGCTCAGGGCCATTCCGGTAAAATGGTTTGTGAAGCCGAGGTGGGTTGGGTTTAGTCACTAGGGTTAAGAAGTGAGACTTTGAATCTCAATCAGCAATTGCTCGCACCAGTCTTCTACTCTCTGATCCGTGAATTCGTACTGGGTTTCGTCATCAAGGGATAAACCCACAAAGTGACTACCATCTTCGGTCAGGGCTTTTGATTTTTCGAATTCATAACCCTTGTTTGGCCAGTAGCCGATAAATCTGCACCCCAGAACAGCCAGCTCGTCATGTAGCATCCCCAAAGCATCTTGAAACCAGTCCGTGTAGCCAATCTGATCGCCCAAGCCGAATAAACCTGCAATCCTGTTAGTTAAATCAAGACTTTTAATATCGTCCCAGTGAGATTCCCAGTCCTCCTGTAATTCGCCAAAATCCCAGGTAGAAATTCCAAACAAAAGTACATCATAATCCTCAGCTTTTTGCAGAGAGGTATCTTTGATGTTATGCAATTCGACAACGGGTGAATCGAATAACTGGTTGAGGTTTTGTTGGATTTTCTCCGCGGCCATTTCGGTGTAACAAGTCGTCGAACCGTAGAACAATCCAATTTTGAATGCGTTATCTGACATGGAACCAATGCTTCATTTTAATGTGCGCGTATTGTGCGTGTTTACTCTTCAATTATCTAGCTTCGACGATCAGTAACTATGCGTTTTTGGACTAAGGATTGGATCAGAACACTGATTCGATTTGTTCGCACGGGGAAGAATCATAATAGGTGACACTGTCTATCAGGTTATTTTCAAGACGATAGATAGACATTGCGCACTGAGATTTAACGACACCATCTTTCTCCCAAAATGCTTCTTCTATCACTGCTACGGTATTGTTAAGTGAGAACATTTTTCGGATTTCCGAGCGCCCACCCTTTTTGGTTTTGAAGTCATTGAGCAACTCCTTTTTCATCTGTTCTTTGCCCGATGTCATGACGTGTAACTGATTATCCTTAAAGAATAGCCAGGTTAATTTGTCTGTAGCTAAAGCAAGCATTGTGTCGATATTTTGCTCATTGTAGGCATTAACAAACTTCTGTACGGGATGCCCAGATTCAGACGCTTGGACAAAACAAGGAACTAGGAAAAGCAATAAAAAGCACTGTTTGGTATTCATCAAAACGCTCCAACGATTTTTAATGATAATGGCACAACTGATACTCGCCAGACCAGTCTATTGTTCAGCAGAAGCAAAATTAGTATTTTAAATTAATATGATAAATAGTATGTTTGTATTTTTACGGCGTTGGTTGAGTGACACATGAAAATCAAATGGTTGCTACTAGTTCTTGTCAGTATGGTTTTATATGGCTGCGTGCATTCAACCTCAGAGACGAAAGCAGAAAACCCCATGAATAAAAATCTTACTGATTGGCAAAATCCACTTATATTCCAGCGAAACAAGTTGGCCGGCCGCGCGAGTTTTTTCAGCTTTAACGAGGATCCTGGCGAATTTGTCAGTCAACCATGGGGTGCTGATAATTACCAAACACTCAATGGAAAATGGTTTTTTAACTGGAGTCCTAGCCCCCTGGAACGTCCTGAAGAATTCTATTTAGCTAACTACGATACCACTCAATGGGGCAAAATTGACGTGCCTGGAAATTGGCAGTTACATGGTTTTGGGGTGCCGAATTATATCAACACCCGAGTCGATTTTACGGACAAGCCTGTAGCTGGCGAGGTTCCACAAGACAATAATCCTGTTGGTTCCTATAAACGTGAATTTACACTTCCCGATAATTGGCTGGAACAACGCACCATTTTATACTTAGGTGCGGTGAAGTCGGCTTACTACATTTGGATAAATGGCAGCAAAGTTGGTTACGCGCAAGATTCCAAAAGTCCGGCAGAGTTCGATATTACTCCTTATGTGAAATCAGGCAAAAATAACATCGCTATTGAGGTTTATCGTTGGTCTGACGGTACTTACCTGGAATTACAAGACATGTGGCGGTTAAGCGGAATAGAGCGAGATGTTTATCTTTACAGCGTTCCTCGCGAACACATTCGTGACATATTTGCCGACGCGCAATTGGATCCAACTTATCAACATGGCATCTTGAATCTAAGCACCGATTTTGACGCCTATCAGTCACACTTTCCAGCCGGTTATAAACTAAAAATCAGTTTGTTTGATACCAATGATTCCGAAGTTTTCCAGGAATCCATTGATATCCCCGAAGGTAGTGAGGAAACAGCGTCCTCAATTCAATTTTCCAAGTCCATTCAAAATGTGGCTGCCTGGAATGCGGAAACGCCTAATCTGTATACTCTCTACCTGACACTGGTTGATCCGCAGGGCAACGAAACACAACATATTCGGACACGTGTTGGCTTTAGGACCAGCGAATTAAAAAATGGCAATGTGCTGATAAATGGTCAAGCTGTGCTGTTTAAAGGTGTAAATCGTCATGAACACGACCCCATCAGCGGTCATGTTATCAGCAGGGAATCTATGCGCCAGGATATGGCGTTGCTGAAACAGTTTAATATTAATGCAGTGCGCACTTCACATTATCCGAATGACCCCTATTGGTATGAGCTTGCGGATGAATACGGCATGTATATTGTCGATGAAGCCAATATCGAATCCCATGGTCTTGGCGCAGCTAATCAGGGCGGCAGCTATGATCCTGATTTACATATGGTGAATATGCCTGATTGGCAAAACGCTTACATAAATCGTGTTGAAAACATGTATGAGCGAGACAAAAATCATCCATCAGTCGTAATTTGGTCAATTGGGAATGAAAGTGGGGATGGACCCAATATTGAAGTTTTGTACGATTGGTTAAAATCGCGCTCCAACCGACCAGTGATGAGCGAACAGGCGCAATTGCGTCGCCACACCGATATGTATAGTCAGATGTATGCAAGCATCGATATTCTGGAACACTACGCGGGATTGAATGAGCCAAGACCACTCATTTTATGTGAATATCAGCACGCTATGGGGAACTCTGTGGGAAATCTGGCTGATTATTGGCAGGTCATCGAGCAACATCAATCGCTGCAAGGCGGGTTTATCTGGGATTGGGTAGACCAGACATTTGAAAAAACCACAGAATCGGGCAAAAAATTCTGGGCATATGGTGGGGACCTTGAAACGCCTGGTATGTACCATGATGGTAATTTCAGTGCCAATGGTGTGATGGCTGCTGACCGGACACCTAACCCTCATGCATATGAAGTAAAACGGGTCTATCAATATGTTGATGTCGGCATTGAGAATGCAGATACAGGTAAAGTTCGCATTTATAATAAACGCTTTTTCAGTTCGTTGTCTGATCTTGAATTGCGTTGGTGGATAGAGGCGGATGGTAAGAAAGTGCTGGGTGGGAGATCATCTGATTTAAACATCAATGCAGGGGATTCGTCGATACTGGATTTAGCCTGGGAATTGACCATTGAGCCCGGCAAAGAATATTTCGCCAACTTTGATTTCATCACCAAGGCAGCCAAGCCAGGTGTGCCGCAAGGGTTTGTAATCGCAGAAGCACAGGTTGCACTGACATCTATAGTGTCAGAAGAAAGGCAACCACCTGCTGGGGAGTTGAAGGTAGAGGAAAGCAAAGACGTTTTGTCAGTATCTGGACAAAATTTCAAGTTAGCTTTCAATGAAAATAGCGGTTTGCTCTCAGAATATTTAGTGACAGGAATCAACCTGTTGAGCGCGCCCGTAAGACCCGAGTTTTGGCGTGCGCCAACGGATAATGACTTTGGTGAAAAATTCCCGGAAAAAGCAAAAGTGTGGCAATTGGCTGGTCGTGATTTGCAGTTGAGTTCCTTGAACTGGGTGCAAAACCCTGACAACACTGTGAGTATCAGCACTGAACATGCGATGTCTGGCGTAGAAAGCCGTTATAAGACTCACTACCAGATAGATGCGGCAGGGGGCGTCAAAGTCGACATATGGTTCTACGCTGCACCTCACAAGTTCCAGAGTGCGTTACCCAGAATCGGCACTTTATTCCAGATACCAGAAGAATTCGATCAGGTCAGCTGGTTTGGTCGAGGCCCACATGAAAACTATTGGGATCGAAAAGCTTCTGCCCGCATAGGCCGATACAAAAAAACAGTGGAACAGTTATATTTTCCCTATGTCAGGCCTCAGGAGAATGGCTTCAGAGATGACGTGCGTTCGGTAGAGTTCACCAACAACAGTCGACTTGGCTTAGCTTTCTATGGATTGCCGCTAATCGGGTTTTCAGCACAGTTTTACGATGTACTTGATTACGATCAGTTTGAGAAACAGGGGCTTCACCCTCACGAACTTGACAAAAAGGATCAGATTTTCATTAATATCGATTACAAACAAAGAGGAGTCGGCGGCATAGATTCCTGGGGAACACCACCTCTTTTCAAATATACCTTACCTTGGCGAGACTACCGTTACGGGTTTTATTTTAAACCTGTTATTCCTCAGAAATAATCACTATTAATCCGGGTGATTTGTTTCTGAAAGTGGTGGAGGGATAATAGGCTCAGGTCAGGCTGAAAGTGGGAGGTTAATATCGAATTTGGATTGGGATTAGTAAGTCTTTTTACTTCTTTGGTTGCAGGAATACTGGGGCTCGGGGGCGGTATGTTGCTGATCGCAATAATGCCTGTTTTACTGCCGCCCCAGTTGATCATCCCAATACATGCTGTGACACAACTTTCAAGCAATGCATCTAGGGCATTTTTTGCGCGCCATCATATACAGTGGAAGCTTGTCAGGGCATTTGTATTAGGATCACTGGTCGGTATTGGCCTGTTTGGTTGGATCCTGTTTTCTTTGCCAACCCGGTGGATACCGGTCTATATCGGATCCTATATTTTACTTAGCTTGTGGTGCCCGCCTTTTGAACGGGTGATCCGAAAATACGAGAACTTATTCAGTGCGGGAGTGTTTCAGACCGGGCTTGGACTTTTAGTTGGAGCAACTGGACCATTGACCACAGCCATACTAAGTAAAACAACTGATTGCAAAGAGTCGATTATTGCAACGAATGCCGTCTTTATGCTCATCAGTCATCTTGCCAAGATAGTGGTTTTTGGCTTGGTTGGTTTTGCCTACTTTGACTACCTATGGTTGATGATAGCAATGGTTGGCGGTGCCGTAACTGGTTCATGGATTGGCACAAAAATCAGAAAAAACGTAGACAACCAGCTATATCTGAAGATACTCAAGTGGCTTCTGACAGCGCTGGCGATCAAAATGTTAGTCTCGGTGGGATTTTCGTAAAAACCTGACAGTATCTTGTCCGACTCGCAAAACACTTGCGTCAATCTGAGTACATTCGGCATCTATTTCAAGTTTTCCAAGACCACTGCTATTAAGCAGAGTATTGACCTTGTGCCCATCTGGTCGACGATGTTTGATCTGCATATTGCGTCGTTGAGTAAACCAGTTTAGCGGGGATCTGCGAGCATATAAAACGCGATTCAGCCGGTCAAACCAACGTAGCAGCTTTTCGGGAAATTCGTTTTTTATCCCACTGCAGGTGATTTGCGTGATTTGCGGACTATTGCGTCTGAATCTGAGTTTAATATCGTAAACAAAAGAGTAATGTACATCTCCTGACAGAATGACAAAATGCGGCGGCGTTTTGTGATGTCGGAAAATATTGAGGATCACACTGGCAGTGCCTTTGTGAGCCATCCAGTTTTCGGCATCAACCGTGAGTGCTTTGCCAAAAAATGTGAATATTTTCTGAATTGTTTCAATCAACTTAACCCCAAAAATTGGCGCGGCCGAAACCAGTATGACCGAAGGTTGATTGATTAATTCCTGCTGCATATCACACAAGGCTTCCCAATCCATCAAACCTGAAGGTTTGCTCAGGCTGGATTCAGACCGCCATCGTTGTGTTCGTGTATCAAGTACCACAATTCTTGGCGTTGTATCCAAATGGTAGTGCCAGTCACTCCAGTCAAATAACACTTCCAGCAAATCGTCGTGCTTTGATATGCCATTGTGCGAGAAGTGCAGTTTGCCTTGTTGATATATAGGTTCAAGCTTGTCTGGATCATTTCCCCAGCCCTGGCAAAGCCAATAGCCTGCCAATGCATTACCCACAATACGTTTTGCGAATGGGTTTCCATAAATAGCTTCTTCCCATCCCCTGGTTAAATTCCAATCATCAGTGACGTCATGATCATCGAAAATCATATATACCGGGACATGAGCGAGCGCGCGGCGCACCCGCCACAGGCCATCTGCAAATTCCTCGATCACCTTGTGTTCTTTTGCGAAAGTATCCTTGAATTCCGGCGAGACACAACTGTCTTCAACATGTACTTGCTGCCACATTGTGGGCGACCAGGTTAAAATGTACATTGCCATGACTTCGGCAAAGGTCATAAGGTGATTGTTGGCGTTAACTGACGTGAAAATGGGTTTCTTTTTCGCGCTGAAAAACAAGCCGTAAAGCTTGTCCACTGAAGGATCGTCGGGCAACAAATGTGGACGTTGATAGTAACTGAACGGATGCACAAGCAATGCTTCACTTGACTCAACAATGGACCCTTCCAGTTTTTCGTGAAATAAACCAAGCAAGTTTATCGTTTGATGGATTGCGTTTAGGGTGGGACCTGCAACATCATCTGCATAAACCTGATCACCCGAGAGCATAAGCAAATCGGGTCGGTCGGCTGCATTATTCAATGATTGCTGGATCTCCTCGTCAACCTTAAGTAACCCGTCAGGACTATTATGATGAGGTTTCCGACAGGAGCCATGCAATACTTTGCTGATAGATTGCTTGATGACAAAGCTAGGCAATGTCTGTCCGGGGAAAATAAGATCAGGGATTAAGATTTCAAGTCCTCGTTCCTGTTCAGACTCATCACAAATACGAATGTCATATTCCAGTAGTTCCTCAAGGGGAAAATCTTTGTCTCCCTGCAGTGATATGAGACTGACAAATGCATGTGTTCCCACCTGAATCCGCTTTAACTGGTTTTCTTCCAACAGGCGATCATATAAAACAGAGCCATTCTCCTTGGTGTGCAGACGCATCCTGATGGGTCTATCAGACTTAGTGATCAACCAAATAGTAATTTGTTCCGGCGATGCTTTTCGTACAATCGGACCAGCTAATATTTCGGGGACAGTATTCAGCGCAGTTTTTCTCAAGGTGATTCATTTCCACTAGTCTGCAACAAATTTGTGCATATAATCAATAGAATGCCAAACTTGCTTGACCTAAATTGTTACAAGCCTTATAACGATCCAGCCATTCTTAAAGAGATTATTGACTAATGAAGGGAAGCGCATCCGCATTCTTACTGGTGAGTTTACTGTTAACCTCATGCAGTGCGAGTAACACTGAGGCACCAAACAAACTTAGTTTGGACGGACGCTGGATAGTTGAACCTGACGGGCAAGTAATGCTCGATCCCCAAACATCAGGGTTGGTGCGCTGGCGAGATAAACTACTGACAGTATCAGACGGTAGCGCCCACCCTTCTCAGCAACGAAAGTTAGCCAAGATTGATCCTCAATCCACGACTCTATCATCCGAACGAATGGTAATTACCATGACGGACAATGTCCTAAAAAGTTGCTTTGCGCTTTATTTAGGGGAAAAACCAGATTACGAAGCATTAGTGGTGGACCCTGATGATGACAAGGTGTTTTATCTTGTAACTGAGGATGCTTCCCGAAGTGGCGGAATTTCAGGTGCTTGTGCAAAAAGATATAAACATACCGGCTCCACCGATTATCCAACCTTGTTAGTCAGACTTGAGTTAAAAGGTGATGCACTGCTGATGACTCATGTCCGGCCGCTACAATTTGCACCAGAATTTAAGGTCGGGGACTATCCCAATGACGGAATAGAAGGGATGGCCATGAGTCCTGAAAGAATGCTCTATCTGGCTTTGGAAAAGGATATGGTCGGCAATCCCAGAATATTCTCATTGCTGATTGATGAAGAATTCTGGCAAAACCAAGACTTCGCTTCTGTTTCAGACCCGCAGCTAAAAACTCCGGCCTTTGACCGAGGCAATCACCCAATCAATGGAATGGATTATTATATCACCGCAACAGGACAGAGTTATCTGGTAGCAGCAGCGAGAAACGATGATGAAATCTGGTTTATAGATTTAGCCAAAAAACGCGAAACCATTGTTGTTCCGTTGCAATTTATGGCGCAGGTGGATTCACCTGATACAAGCTGTCCGGAGTGGGAATTGATGGACAACGCATCAATTGAGGGGATCGCAGTTGATGGAGAATCACTGTGGTTAATTAATGATCCCTGGAAAAAGAACTATCTTAAAAATATTCAATGTAATGCCAATGAACAACGCTACAAAAAGATGGCACCGCTCTTATTTAAAATGCCAATAAATCCTGACTGGTTCGCCGCCAGCCAATAGGACCAGCGGCTTAACTGTATAATTCTATTTCTTTAATTTACTGGCAAATTTTTGTTTAAATTTCGCCAGTTTTGGCGCGACTACCATATTGCAGTAATGATTCTGCGGGTTGTTCGTGAAGTAATCCTGATGATAATCCTCTGCCTGAGAATAATTGTTCAAAGCAACAATTTCAGTAACAACTGGATCAGGCCAGATTTGCTGATCTTCAATTTCCCTGATGATTTGTTCTGCGGCATCTTTTTGGGCTTGGTCGTGGTAAAAAATGGCAGACCGATATTGGGTCCCAACATCATTGCCCTGACGGTTTAACTGAGTGGGATCATGCAGTGCAAAAAATATTTCCAGAATATCCCGATAACTTAACTGACTGCTATCGTAGTTAATCTGCACCACTTCGGCGTGTCCTGTCTGGCCGCCACAAACTTGTTCGTAGGTTGGTGAATCCACCTGACCGCCGGCATAACCAGAGTAGGCAATTTCTACACCTTCTACAGTATTAAATGCGGACTCAATGCACCAAAAGCAGCCTCCGGCCAGTGTCGCTTGTTCAATCGTTGCCATATTATTCTCTGACTTGATAATGATTAAATCTATGTTGGTTCATATTGTTGGAATATCAAGTCATCCAATTGGTTTTAATTCCCGTACCAAGACTAAAGTTTCCCAAAACGAAGGCTATATGCAGCTTACAATTTTTTACGATGGATATTGTCCGCTTTGCCAGATTGAAATGCGCAAGCTTAAATCGCTGGATAAAGATCAGAAACTTGTTTTTGAGGATATCCAGGCTCCAACTTTCCCGAATAGATACCCGCAATTGGATTGGAGTGCGTTAAATGCAAGGATCCACGTGCAGCTTGATAATGGCTCTGTTGTGAGTGGATTGGATGCCACTCATCTGGCCTGGAAAACCGTCGGTCGAGGTTGGGTCTATGCACCTCTGCGCTGGCCCGTTATTCGGTGGTTTGCCGATCACCTGTACCTGATTTTTGCCCGTAACCGATACCGCATATCGTTTCTGCTAACGGGCAAAAAGCGTTGTAATCAATGTTCGCCCAGTGAACTTTAGCATGAATGGGTATTCAGCGTTGGTCATTGGAGCTGGTGGTGGACTTGGCAAAGCCACTATCCAAATGCTGCTTGAACAGGGAGAGTACCTCTCGGTACATGGGGTGTCTAGGCAGGAAAAACCAGCTGATTTTGGCAGCGTAGCCTGGCACCAGATGGATACAAGTGATGAAAATAAAGTTTCCGAATTGGTGCAATCATTAAAACAGCAAGGCTCATTTTCCACAATAATTTGCTGCACAGGTGCATTACATTGTTCTCAAAGTAAACCTCAGCTTGAGCCCGAAAAGCGCTTAGAAGATATTGATCCCAATGTTCTGCTTCATTATTTTATGACAAATACAATAGTGCCGACTATCTGGCTAAAGCATGGATTGACCTTGCTCAAAGGTAATCACAGGGCCAATTTCGTGTTGTTCAGCGCAAGGGTTGGGAGTATTTCAGATAACAAGCTTGGTGGTTGGTACGGTTACCGCGCAAGCAAATCTGCACTGAACATGATGATAAAGACTGCGCAGGTAGAGTATCGACGACGCGCTCCCAATGTTTGCCTGGTGAGTTATCATCCAGGTACCGTTGATACACCTTTATCTGAGCCTTTTCAAAGCAATGTCTCAAGCGATAAATTGTTTACACCACAATTCAGCGCCAACCAATTATTAAAAATTATTCCCGATTTGTCTCTGGAAGAGGCTCCACATTATGTCGACTGGCAAGGCAAATCGATCCCTTGGTAGTTTTTCGTTCCACTTCGGTTCACAAGAGATTTTGACAAGCAAAGACATTTGATTTGCAGACTGTTACCATTCTGAGTAAATGACAAAAAAATAATAAAAAAGGAAGTGGATATGAGTGCAGATCGCGAACAGTTTGGTTCACGTCTTGGTTTCATTCTTGCTGCTGCTGGTTCAGCGGTAGGTATAGGCAACATGGTTGGGTTTCCTGTAGCGGCGACCAAAAATGGTGGCGGCGCATTTCTTCTCATTTATGCGGTGTTTGTATTTTTAATATGCTTACCTGTTATGCTGGCGGAAATGTCAGTTGGCCGCCATAGTCGAAAAGACCCTCTTGGCGCTTACAACAAATTGTCCAACGGCGAGCCCCACTGGAAAGTGGCTGGTTGGTTGTCCATCATCACACCATTTATGATCGCTGTATTCTATCTGGTTATTACTGTCTGGATTTTCGGTTATTTGCTGCATTCCATAATCGGTAACCTGGACATGCTGGCTGATCCCAACACCTTCAATGACTTCATCAATGCCCCAATGCTCTTTGTCTATATGGCCTTTGTCGTAGGGATTATTTATCTGATCCTGCAAGGTGGCGTGAAAGAAGGGATTGAAAAAGCGGCGAAGGTGATGATGCCAACACTATTTATCATGCTAATTGCATTGGTCATCTTCGTACTGACACTAGATAATGCAATGGCGGGTGTAGAGTATTATCTGGTTCCAGATTTCAGCAAAATTAATGCTGGGGTCGTTAGTGCAGCCTTGTCACAGGCATTCTTCTCATTGTCACTAGGGATGGGGATAATGATCACTTATGGTTCATACATAAACAGTAAAGCTGATGTGCCTGGCGCCGCTAAAATGGTTGCGTTAACGGATACTGCGGTTGCCTTTATTGCTGGTTTGCTGATTTTGCCTGCGGTATTTTCATTTAACCCTGATACCAATACAGCTGACCTTAGCGATTCTTCTGTTGGAATGATTTTTACGTTCTTGCCGAAAATCTTTTTGGCATTACAGGCTACGATTGGGTACATGGGGGCAAGCATAGTGGCGAGCCTATTTTTCCTCCTGGTTTTCTTCGCTGCGATAACATCAATTGTGTCCATTTTCGAAGTCCCTGTTGCAGCATTAATGGATGAAAAGCAAGTGAGCCGTAAAAAGGCGCTTGGCATTCTTGGGTTGCTGCTTGTTATCATGGCTGGACTGGCTTCTACATCCTTCGGGATCATAGGGTTCTTCACCGAGTTTGTTGGCTACGCAGGTCAAACCAAATCGATGTTCGACGTGATAGTCGATGTGTTCTACGACACGATTTTGCCATTGAATGGACTGTTGATTTGTCTGTTTGTTATTTATCGCTGGAAAAAAGCTAACTTCAATGCTGAACTGGATAAAGGTGCGCCAAACTATAAATCCAGTTTTTTCGAAAAATATGTCGATTTTTCCGTGGGTACTTTTATCCCGGTCATTCTGTTATTGGTGTTTATCAACACTGTTGCGCTGAAGTACTTTGGCGTGGCGCTGGTGGGATAAACACATCGAATAGATATTCATTTTAAGAAGGCCACATTAGTGGCCTTCTTCATCTATATTGGGGTGTTCTATCCAACCAAACTCGATTCAATCAGACAACTTATTGTTTCGCCAACATATCTTTAGGGTCTGGATAGCGCAATTGCATCTCTAGTTTATCCAAAGTGAAGTCAGCATTGATTTGCTTGCCAGTAGCTAGGGCATCATGCAGAGGCAAAAACTCGGGAGCAGGCAGCTCAAGCTTTTTAGCCGCCCATTGGTAATAGTCTTTCCTATTAGGATGTTCAGAGCAACTGAGGTGTAATGTATGCCCGAAAACTTGATTGTCCACCACCCTTTGGATCGCTTGAATCACATCCTCCTGATGAATCAAGTTAACCAGTCTTTGACCATTGGTCAGCTGCTTCCTACCTGCCAGGGTATGAATTGGATGTCTATCAGAGCCAACTAGACCGCTGAGACGCAAAATACAGGCACTATCTGAAAACAACTGTTGGCAGAAGTGCTCAATTTTCACATGGGCTTTTGCTGAATGGGTTTGTGCATCTGGTTCAGAGTATTCGTATACGATACGGCTGTTTTCGCCATAGACAGCAGAAGTACTGATAAACATAATCCGCTCTATACCCCTTTCTTTTGCCTGCTGCGTCAGATCCATCATCTGCGCAATGAATGTATCGGGAGAGAATGTTTTTCGGCCGGGTGGGACATTGAGAATGAGCAAATCGCTGTTGAACAAGGGGCCATAGTATGGTTTTGCCAGATTATCGCCCAGCTCGTAGGAGAGGCCAGTTATGCCAAATTGGCTTAGCTCTGCTGCGTTTTCCTCAGAACGTTTTGTGGCCACAATATTGTGGCCACCTTGGATAAGTTGTTTAGCGAGGGGCAGACCCAACCACCCACATCCTAATATACTAATTTGCATAATATCTTATTGGTTTATCCGAGTAAGCAGGATTACATAGCATGTTTATCGTCTTCCAACCTGATGATGTCTAAATCAGCTAACTGAGAAACACTTTTTTGCAGGTAACGTTCTGCTTGGTCAACTTTTGCCAGTTGAGTACAAAGCATCTCGGCTTTTTCTTCCAATTGTTCGCCTTTAAACTCCATTTTTTCTTCAATTTCACTGCCAAAGTTTTCCATTCTTTGTTCAAATGCTTCCATATCGCCGCCGTTGAATAACATTTCACTTCCGATTGCGATCATCAAATGGCCCATGGAAGACATAACCAATTCAGATACGGACTCTTCGAAACTTTCTTCCCATTCTTCACCCAGGAAATTACCATCTTCAAACTGCTCTGAATCCAGGCGAATAGTGCCATCTTCTGCATAAAAGTTATATTGAACTTTCTCACCTAGCTCTTCCAGTTTGTAAGTCAGGTCATTGACTCCGCTGCTATTGGCACCTAGTAGTTCACCAAATACCAACCCAACAGCTTCAGTTGCTATCGCAACGCCCTCGACTGCAATATCCGCAGCAATCGGCACGGAAGTAGTGATGCCATCATAATAGTTGGCTACCCACTCTTGTTCTTGACCTGATAATGCCAGTTCATTGCCATTGACGTAAATATTCTTATCTTCATCAATAATGACTTTGTCGTCTTCCTGGGTGTAGACAGTCAATACATTGTTTTCGAGCTGAATTCTGCCGTCAAAATTAATGTCACAGTGATCATTGTTTGAATGGGCAAAAGCAGATCCTGAAACTAAAACAAGTGCTGTAGCGATGGCTGAATATTTCATAATATGACGATTCCGTATTGGGCTTAAGACTTCCATGATTTAGCAAACCTTGGGCCAAACAGAAAAAAACTTTATAAAACAACAAACTAAACTATATTTTAGTAGATTGGAAACGCAGACAATAAAGACAATTGGGTTAATCTCGCTAATAGTTGGCTAAATTTACTACTAGTAGTTTGGATCCTATGGGAAAAAGTGGCACTGGTTGATTCAGATCACTCCAACAAAGAAACAATTTAGTGCATAATACGCCGCAGATTTTAAGTTTGAGGAAATAACATGGCAGATTGGGGAAATGCTGTACTTTTTGCAGCAACTGTTTTGGCCTTTGTATTGGGTTTAAGTAGCATTATCATGGGATTCTTACCTCAGCCAGCAGGCGCTGAAGGTAATGGTATGAAAGAAAAAGTGGAATACGGCTTCTTCGGTGTGTCCGGCTTGGTTATAGGAGTTTTATTGCTCGTTGCCTTGAACTGGTAAAAGTCAGCCTTCCACAGAGCGTTAATCCAAATGTTAAGATTAGGGTCAAGCTATCTCAGCAAGAGTAGGGTTGGCCCTTTCACCAGATATATACAAAGTTAACCAGGGATTAAGTTAAGTCCGCCTGACGGTCGCTGACTCTCTGATAGGCTCTCAGGTCAAATATTGGCAACATGGCAAATAGATGGTCGAAAATGTCCGCTTGGATCCCTTCGTACGCTACCCAGTCTTTATTTGCGCTGAAACAATAAATTTCTATCGGTAACCCCAACTCAGTTGGAGGTAATTGTCTGACTATCAAGGTCATTTTTTGATTAATCTGAGGGTGATTCTCCAGATAGGCTCTGGTGTAGGCTCTGAACGTCCCTAGGTTTGTTAGGCGACGGCTATTCAATAAGTCTTGTTCGTCTATCTGTTGCCGCTGATGAAACTCACTTAATTCTTGTTTTTTGTGATCAATATAATCGCTGATGTAACGAATTTTTTTATAGTCTTCTAACGTTTTCGAATTACAGAATTTGATGCTTTGTACATCAAGCATAAGAGCGCGCTTGATACGTCTGCCCCCAGACTCGGACATTCCTCGCCAGTTTTTTACGGGGTCAGTAATCAGAGCATAGGTAGGCACTGTAGAAATGGTTTTATCCCAATTTCTCACCTTAACCGTGGTCAACCCAACTTCCATGACTTCGCCATCAGCGCCATGTTTAGGCAATTCAATCCAGTCGCCGGTATTCACCATACGGTTGGCTGCTATCTGTATACCTGCCACAAATCCAAGTATTGTGTCCCTAAATAACAACAATAATATTGCCGTGACGGCACCCAGACCTGAGAGAAGCAGTAGCGGAGACTTATCGAGTAAGCTCGCAATAATCAGCAGGACAGCCACAATAACCAAGAGAAGCTTCCCAACCTGAACAAACCCTGTAATAGGGGCTCGTTTGGCAAAGTCGGAAGCGTTATAGATATCTTCAACAGTATTGAACAAGGCATTCCCAGCAGCAACAGCGGCCAGCAACATATATATCAACATCGCCTTTTGTACGAATACCAGAGTGGTCTTACTTTCATCCAACAGAACGCTGCTGAGTAAATAAATCAGCACCGCTGGAATAATATGCCCACATCGCCTGAAAAAACGATGTTTGTGCAGTTCATCATCCCAGGTATTTTTGCTGGAAATAACAAGTTTGGTGATCTTTCCATGAAACACCACTCGCATAATTTTAAGACTGATCCAGGCAACTATAAACAACAGTAAAAGAGACGTGCTTTGGTACAGCCAACTATGTGGTGTCAGGGTCAAACCAAATTGTTCAAACAAAGATATGATTAACGCACTCGCACTGTCGTTCATTTGCATTTACTTACTTCCAATTAATCTACCTATAAGGCGATCTTTGTTTTCCCAAACTGCATTTAGCCAAGTCTGAAATCTGGTCTTGAATTGTTCATCATTAAAGTAGTCACCAATGTTCTGCTCAGAAACAGGTAACACATCGACCTGCACAACAACCCTGTTAAGTTTTCCGCTTAACATGTCCATCATAGGTGAATCAGCATTCTCCGGATATAATATGGTGACATCCAGAATATTAGTAAACAATTCTCCCATCGCAGCCAGTGTAAAGGCTATACCGCCAGCTTTAGGTGGTAATAAATGCTGAAAAGTACTTTTACGCATTTGATGTTTTTCATCTGTAAAACGACTGCCTTCTACAAAGTTGATGACAGTTGTTGGACAATGCTTGAACTTTTCACAGGACTTCCTGGTCGTTTCAATGTCCTTTCCTTTTAAATGAGGATTTTTTTCAACAAATTCACGGCTAAAACGCTGCATAAATGGCATATCCAGTGCCCAAGCGCCAAGCCCTACGAAAGGTAACCAAATCAATTCTTTTTTAAGGAAAAATTTAGGCGCTGGAATTTTTCCGGCAGAAAAATCGATCAACAAAATAATATCGAGCCAACTTAAGTGGTTTGGCATCATGAGATACCAGTTTTTCTTACTTAACTCACCCTTGATATTGTAGTCCCATTCCACCCGGTTGGTCAGTTTGATTAACCACACACTGATCACACCGAAACAAAACATCATCTGATGCATAATTGGATTAAGCAAACTTGCCACCAGCTTTAGTGGTAATAAAAATTTGATCAAACCCAGGACAATAATCAGTAATGCCCATAATCCCAAATTAAGTATCTGCAGAATCAGGTGGATGGGAAATACGATTATTGCAGGTAAAAAACTGAACATACTGCTAACGACTCTCTGTTAATTGTTCTAAATCTGTATCTTTTTGGAGCCAAAGCTGATTCAACCAGGCCTGAAATTTGACTCTTTGCGTAGGGTTATCAAAATAATCCATCCCAAACGCATCGCTATTGAGGATACTTTCGATTGATAACACTTCGACATTGACCTGCACTTGTTTAACTTTCCCGCACACAAAATCCCAAAAACTGGGAACCCCGTCTGGGTAGTGAATGGTAACGTTCAATAACTTGTGCAGTTGTGTTCCCATCGCGTTTAGTACGAATGCCATTCCTCCAGCCTTGGGTTTCAACAAGTGTTTAAAAGTGGAGTTTCTGGCTTTGTGTTCGGTTCTTCGAGTGCCTTCTACGAAATTCATGATGCTCACTGGCTTGTACTGAAATTTCTCGCAGGCCTTCTTAGTGGTTTCCAGGTCTTTTCCTTTCATGTGAGGGTTCTTAGCCAGAAAGGATTTGCTATGCCTGTGCATAAAAGGGAAATCCAGCGCCCACCAGGCGATGCCCAAAAAAGGTACCCATATCAGTTCCTTTTTGAGGAAAAATTTCAAGAATGGAATCTTACGATTGAAAATTCGTTGCAATACCAGAATGTCGACCCAAGATTGATGATTTGAAATCACCAAATACCAATCATTCAAGCTAAGCTGGTCTACTCCTTCCACTTGCCAATCGGTTTTACTGCTGATCGTTTGATTTAGATTATTTATGCTGATCCAGGAGGTAGCGCACCCATCTAACAGATGTGAGATAAATGTCTGCCAAGGTTTAATCGGTATCAGTTTTAAAAATGAGAGCAACACAATAGGGACTACCCAGAAAATCGTATTGAGGAAATACGCAATTACCGAGAGGGTGCCTTTAATGTGTCTGCCAATTTCTTTTATCATTGTGCACATCCATTAAAATTTGCCGGGTAGTTTAAACTAAAGCACTGCACTTTGAGTAGTCTGAATAGATGTAGAATTTTTTTCAGCCAGATTTTTGTCTGCCTTGGATTTTATGAGGGGTAAAATTACACCCTACTTGCTCGAGGCTCCCACCTCATCTTTTTCCTCCCTTTTGTACATTCCCCACATTTCTAATCATAGTGACCCGATACCTTTCACGCGGTTGAGCTGAATATGCCATTTCCATCCACTACCTATACAAGCCAGTATTTGAAATCTAAAATATCAATTTACTGTGGTTATTTTACAACCAATTAGTTAGAATCCGCGCCCCAATTTCAGCTGGAGCTTTTTATGCTTACCGAAAATAGCCGTATTATTTCTGTCGCTCCAATGCTGGATTGGACAGATAAGCATTGTCGATATTTTTTGCGTCAGATTTCCCAACATACTTTGCTTTATACCGAAATGGTAACAACCGGTGCGATAATTTTCGGCAAAGGTGATTATCTGGCATTCAATCATCAGGAACACCCTGTGGCATTGCAATTGGGCGGTTCAGACCCGGTCGACATGGCCAGATGCGCTGCATTGGCGCAAAGCCGGGGATATGACGAAGTCAATATTAATGTCGGTTGTCCTTCAGACAGAGTGCAGAATGGACGTTTCGGTGCATGTCTGATGGCTGAGCCGGACACAGTGGCTGCTTGTGTCAAAGCCATGCAAGCTGAAGTTGATATTCCGGTGACCGTAAAATCTCGTATTGGTATTGATGAAATGGATGAGTATGAAGACCTGACTCGATTTATTGATGTAGTGGCTTCAGCTGGTTGCGACACCTTTATCGTTCACGCAAGAAAAGCCTGGCTCAAAGGTCTCAGCCCAAAAGAGAACCGTGATATTCCTCCTTTGATCTATGAGCGAGTTTATCATTTGAAAGAACAATTTCCAGATTGCCACATCAGCTTGAATGGTGGTGTCAAAACACTGGACGATGCGAAATTGCATTTAAATTACATCGACGGCGTCATGATAGGTCGGGAAGTCTATTCTAATCCCTACATTCTGGCAGAGGTGGATAGCCGATTCTGCAGCGACCAGCATGCAATACCTTCCAGAATTGAAATAGTTAAGCAGATGGCGACTTACGCGCAGGACCAGGTCGATCAAGGGGCAAGAGTATGGCACATCGCGAGACACATGCTTGGCTTGTTTCAAGGACAACCAGGGGCGCGCATCTGGCGGCGTTATTTGAGTCAGCACGGTACCCAAAAAGGTGTCGGTGTTGAACTGCTAAATGACGCTTTAGATGTGCTGCAGGAAGCGCAACGGAACGCAGATAAGTTTCTTAAGGAAAAAGTTGGTTAAAATCGCTAATTGAGTGGTTAAATTCGCGAAACTGCAACAAGTATTCCCAAAAATGGGAATTCTTTGTCAACCAGTAAAATTTAAAATTCCATATATATCAATCATATAGTGTTTTTTTGAGTAGTTGGCACAACTATCGCTATAGCTAGTGCGACTTAAACAATAACTGACTTACAGTTAACAACTTACTCTTAGGAAACAATTATGTTTAACAAAGCAAAAATCACAGCAGCAATTTTATTATCAGGGATTGCGTTTTCTTCAGCGACGAATGCTACTGAAGTGTCACTAGAACAGTTTGTTAGTGGCATGGTCTTTCAAGCGGTTGAATCAACAAAACTTGAACTAAACCATGGTGTTCAAAAAGCAATTTTAACAGCAAATAACATGATCACATTCGACGAATCTGAAATTGTTGCTGCCAAAGTAACGATTACTGATTTGGAAAGTGCTAAGGAACAACCAGAAAAAGCAGAATAGGGAGCAACTATGTTTTATCAACTTGAATTATTGACGTTGCTAATCGCCCCCTTAATTACTTACTTGGCGGCGGCACTGGTTTTCAGTCTTTTAACCAACAAAGACGAAAATCAAGGTTTGCCACTAAGTACAACAAATCTGCATTATCGAGACGGTCACAATTCGTAGTATTGACCGTCTTTTTCCATTTTTTCGCCAAATATAACTGTCAAAATTCTCTTCTTCTCCTACGCTTCTGAATTAACTTTCTTTTTATCGCTATACTTTCAAACACTGAAATACCCATTATCAATACAGTAGTAACCATCTATTTATGCCGAGTTGGGATTTTCCAATGCCATTCTACAATCCGTGTATTTGCTGTCTTAATTTTCATCTAAAAGCTCTGTGTGAATCTGACCAATGCGCTAGTGAATTTGACCATTCAATAAGCTGAGTTTACTTGAAACAGAATGTCTAATATCTCGAAATAAAAATAAATTCTTATAAAACAATAGTTTGCGCGTGTTGGTAATTTTGGCATAGCTCTTGTAAATAGTTATTCAAGGTTGGCGGTAACCAGCCAAAACTCATTAAATCTAGTGGAGGAATATAAAATGGGTATGTTTTCAAGAATGAGCGATATCGTTTCAGCAAACATTAATGCAATTTTGGACAAGGCCGAAGATCCCCACAAAGTGATCCGCCTGATTGTTCAAGAAATGGAAGAAACTTTGGTGGAATTGCGTTCTGTCGCTGCTCGCCATATTGCAGATAAGAAAGAGCTAACGCGTAGAGAGACAAAACTTAAAAATCAAATTAACGACTGGCAGAAAAAAGCCAAGCTAGCAATAGAAAAAGACCGCGAAGATCTTGCTCGCGCAGCTTTGGCGGAAAAACATCATGCACAAGGCCAATTGGAGAGTTTAGGTCAAGAACTGGCAATAATTGAAGAATCGATCGGCAAGCTTCAGGAAGACACTGGTAGATTGCATGAAAAATTGGCAGAAGCTAAGACACGACAAAAATCACTGGTGGTAAGACAAAAATCAGCCACAGTGCGTCTTAAAGTTAAAACTTCTAACCAGGTTGAGAAAATTGACAATGCCATTGCCAAGTTCGAACACTATGAGCGTCGTATCAATGACTTGGAGTCACAGGTAGAGGCTTATGACCTGGTTGACGGTTCATCCTCGCTTAACGCTCAGTTCAAACAGCTTGAAAACGAAGAAAATATTGAAAAGGAATTGGAAAGTCTGCGTAAGAAAGTCGCTTAATCCAATAAGAGCGCGGCAAGACCGCGCTGCCTTTCATTCATTTGGAGTGCTTTAAAAATGAAACGTTATTTAGATACAGGTCGGATCTACAGAGATACTATTCACAATAAAGTATCAGGTGTTTGTTCAGGTGTGGCAAAACACTTTGAGATTGACCCCTGGATAGTAAGGGCAATCACTATAGCCTGTTTTGTATTTATGCCTGTGGCGGTGGGAATTGCATACATATTGGCAGTTATTCTGCTCCCCACTAAAGATTACTAACTATTTGTTTTCCGGACCGATAATTAAACCAGGAGAGCCTGATGAAAAATTTAGTCATTGCTATCTTAATTGCAATCCTAATTACCTACACTTTTGGTCATGTGGCTGCCGAGTGGTTCGACATCAGTATTCAGATTGACGAAGAAGTGTTGACGCCCTTCGCAGCAATGGCGGGCCTCACTATTGCTGGAATTGTGTTGGTGGTGGTTGGTGTAGTCGTTGCACTGAGTGTTTTCGGCGCAATATTTTTTGCCGTGATGGCCGTGTTTATCGGACTCTTGTTTGCTGGATTAAGTGTTTTTTGGCCGATGTTTATTGTCATCGCTTTAGTTGTCTGGTTGGTTAGAGATAAACGACCAGCACATTATTAGTATAGGTGGACCCGGTTGATTTTGTTTTCTGATCGATTTGTTTGGCAAAGTAAGAAGAATTAGAGAATAATTCCTCTCGTTTTTATTGGACTATTACGGATCAGAGCATGTTCAGAACGATTTTCTATTTTGCCTTCTTATTATCATTCTCATGTGGCGCTGAAATCGTCATTTCGGACGCCAAGGTGAGGTTGCTACCGCCAGGAGTGCCCAATACCTCGGCTTACTTCAATATTGAAAATACGTCCGCTAGTGATCTGGTTCTGATATCTGGAAAAGCAGATTTTGCAAAGACAGTTGAGCTGCATAATCACATCATGAAGGGTGAGGTGATGAGAATGGTTAAGCAGGAGCAAGTGAAGGTTCCTGCGGGTGAATCTATCCGTTTTCAACCAGGAGGCTTACACTTAATGTTGTTCGGGTTGAAATCGGCGCTCAGTGAAGGACAAAAGGTCAACCTGAGTTTAGTTCAGCAAGATGGCAGCGAAATTAAATTTGAAGCCACAGTCGTTATGCCGGGACAGGAGTCCCAACATTCACATCATCATCACTAGGATCTCAATATGCAACAGTATCTCAACGTAAAATGGCTGTCTGCTGGCGCAGCAGTCATATTTATTCTGTTCTGGTTACTTTCAGTCTACTGGAGTTTCGAACCGGACGTGTTTGATGTGAATGCAGCAGCAAGCAAACAGGCCTCTTCCACTAGTCAGCAGGTCGTTACCGGGTATACTGTTAGCAACACGCTTATCAAGGTGACAGAATCCTTGTTGAATAAATCAGGCGGGTATTTATCGAATGATGTTACGCCGCCAAGTGTATTTATGGATAACATGCCTAGCTGGGAGTTTGGTGCATTGGAAATGGTTAGGGATTTGGCATTGGCAATGCGTAAGGATTTTAGCCGTTCGCAGTCTCAATCCCGGGAGAATCCGCAATTGACCAAAGCACAACCAGATTTGAATATGAATCACCTGAGCTGGATTATTCCGTCAGCAGAATCCATGTACCGTGATTCGATTGAACAATTGTATCTCTATCAGGCAGACCTCTCTGATCCTAGTATGGGAGAAGCGCAATTTTTCGCTCGTGCAGACAATTTGCGTGATTGGCTAAAGCAGGTTGAAAAACGTCTGGGAAGTCTTTCACAAAAACTGAGTGCCAGTGTTGGTCAGGAAAGATTAAATACAGATCTTGCCGGTGATAGTTCAGCCAGACAGTCCACACCTACATCCGCTAATATTGTGGATAAAACCAGCTGGTGGGATCTCGACGATAATTTTTATGAGGCCAAGGGTGCAAGTTGGGCACTTATCCACTTTCTAAAAGCTGTGGAAGTAGATTTCGCTGACGTGCTTGAGAAAAAGAATGCAAGAGTTAGCTTGCAACAAATCATACGTGAGTTGGAATCTACACAACAAACAGTATGGAGTCCTATGATATTAAATGGCAGTGGTTTTGGCATGTTGGCGAACCATTCGTTAGTCATGGCGAACTATATTTCCCGTGCAAATGCTGCTTTAATTGAGCTAACTGAACTTCTTAATCAAGGATAAAGAGTGAAAAAAACATTAATAGCAATCTCGTTGTTAGGGAGTATGTGTTGGTCTTCTGCATATGCTGATACCGTGCTTGGAGTCTATGTGGGCGGCCATGCATGGAATATGGACACAGAAGGTGGTTTTTCAAACACGACTTCTCTTACTAATTTCGATTTTGACAGTGAAACTAAAGGCAGCTTCTATGCTGCACTGGAGCACCCAATTCCTTTGGTGCCAAATATTAAAATCAGACAAACGGAAATGGATTCAGGTGGCAACGTTACATTGACCTCCAGTTTCACGTTTGGTGACCAATTGTTTACTTCACAATCAGACTTGGTGACTGACGTGGATGTCAGCAATACTGATTTTATTCTTTATTACGAACTGTTTGACAATGATCTGGTGAGTTTTGATTTTGGTCTGAATGGAAAATATGTCGATGGGTCATTATTTGTCCAGGACGCTAGTGACACAACCATTTCTGCTCTGGAGGAGTTTTCCGGGGTGGTACCTATGATTTACTCTCGTTTGGAATTAGGCTTACCGCTTACCGGATGGGGCATCTACGCTGAAGGAAGCTTTTTATCCATTGATGATCATACTTTGAGTGATTATCAGGCCGCCATTACCTACGAATTTGTAGATAATCTGGCAGTGGATATGACGCTGGAAGTGGGATATCGGGCAGTTGTTTTGGAGCTTGAAGACCTTGATGATATCTATTCAGATCTTGAATTCAGTGGTGTATATGCGGGCTTAGAAATTCACTTCTAAAAAAATTGCACTATTCTTAAGCACATTAAGTAATAAAAAATATAAATTTATACTTTCCAGTTATGGAAAACAATCGCTAACCTTATGGGGTCAAAATAGAGGTTAGCGATTTTTATGTCTTCATCATCAAATCAGGCCATGGTGCCTACCACTGTATTAAATGAGAGTCAGTGGTCACAAATCAATCAAGCGATAGCGCCGCTTAATAAAGAACAGCTCACATGGATGAGTGGTTATTTAGCGGGTCTTGCTCATAATCAGCCTGACCTTGGGTCACAAGTTGTCGCGCAGGAATCAACTCAAGCGCAAGCCTCTTTAACTATTTTATATGGTTCCCAAACGGGTAATGCAAAAGGTCTGGCTCAGGAATACAAAGAGAAAGCAGAATCTCAGGGGATTGCTGCAACTTTGGTCAATATGGCTGATTATAAGCCTAAGCAGTTAAAAAACGAATCACATGTTGTCATTGTTGTCAGTACACATGGAGAAGGCGAAGCTCCGGACGATGCGGTAGAACTGCACGAGTTTCTTGCCAGCAAAAAGGCACCCAAATTAGCTGGGCTTAAATTTGCTGTGCTTGGCTTGGGTGATAGCAGCTACGAATTTTTCTGTCAGACGGCTAAAGATTTTGATCAGAGATTGGAAGCTTTAGGTGCCACACGAATTGAAGATCGTGTTGATTGCGATGTGGATTACGAGGCTGAAGCTGAGTCTTTTGTTGCGCGAATTACTGATAAAGTGAAGGAAGAATTGGCGGCAAACTCCAGTTCTCAAGTAGTAGCTATGCCTGGCGTTGCCCGTCCTAATTTGTCTGTTGCCACGCAGCAATACAATAAGAAGAATCCTTTTACAGCAACACTGTCTGAGTCTCAAAAGATTACAGGTCGTGACTCAATAAAAGATATTCGTCACATCGAGATTTCTCTCGAAGATTCGGGAATTCAATACCAACCAGGGGATGCTCTGGGAGTTTGGTTTACTAATGACCAGCAACTATCTAAAGAAATCCTTAGCTTACTATCTATCGATGGTGCCACTGCTGTGGAGCTTGGTGGTCAATCCATCAGTGTTTTGGACGCACTGACTGACAAGCTGGAATTAACACAAAGTTACCCCACCTTTGTTAAGGCTTATCTTGAAGCTGCTAAAAATGATCAACTAAGAGCATTGTATGACGACAAAGCTAAGTTACGCGAGTACTTGTCAGCACGTCAGATAGCAGATGTAGTGCGGGAATTTCCTTCAGCCATATCGGCACAACAGCTTGTTGACGCACTGCGCCCGATTACCCCACGCCTTTATTCTATTGCCTCAAGTCAAGCTGACGTTGAAGACGAAGTACATCTCACAGTAGCACTTGTTGAATACGATGCACATGGTCATCAGCATCAGGGAGGAGCTTCAGGCTTCCTTTCAAAACGATTGCAAGAAGGTGGCGAAGTCAAAGTATTCGTAGAGAAAAACGACAATTTCAGATTGCCAGAAAATCCGGATACACCGGTTATTATGGTCGGACCGGGCACAGGTATTGCTCCTTTCAGAGCCTTCATGCAGGAACGTGCTGAACAAGAAGCGGAAGGGAAAAACTGGTTATTCTTCGGCAATCCAAACTATACACAGGACTTTTTGTATCAAACCGAATGGCAACGCTTTGTAAAAGACAAGGTCGTAGACAAAGTCAGTTTGGCGTTTTCCCGCGATCAGAAAGAAAAGATTTATGTGCAGCATCGTTTGCTTGAGCAAGGCCAGGAAGTGTTCGAGTGGCTCGAACAGGGCGCACACTTCTATGTTTGTGGTGATGCGAACTATATGGCTAAAGATGTTAATGATGCATTGATCGCGATTGTCGAAAAACATGGTAACAAGAGTCACGAAGAAGCAGAGCAATATGTGACCGAATTGCGCCGAGCGAAACGTTATCAGAAGGACGTGTATTAATGGCTGACAAAAAATTTATTGTTGAAGGCAAACCTGCAGTCAACGAGCGTATAAAAGGCGAAAGCAACAAATTACGCGGAACCATTTCAAAAGATTTAACCGATGATCTGACTGGTGGCTTCACCGACGATAATTTCCAGCTGATTCGTTTTCACGGGATGTATCAGCAAGATGATCGCGATATTCGGGCTGAGCGCGCCAAACAAAAACTTGAACCTCTGCAGAACTTAATGTTGAGGGCGAGATTGCCTGGTGGGATTATCAAACCTGAGCAATGGTTGGCTATTGATGATTTTGCTGGTGAAAATACGCTTTATGGCAGCATCAGGTTGACTACCCGACAAACTTTTCAGTTTCACGGTGTGCTTAAACCGAAATTGAAAACCATGCACCAGATGCTGAATAAGGTTGGGATTGATTCGATTGCTACTGCTGGTGATGTGAACAGAAACGTATTGTGTACGTCCAACCCGGTTGAATCCGAAGTTCATCAACAAGCTTATGAGTGGGCCAAGAGAATAAGTGAGCACCTGCTACCAAAAACTCGCGCCTACGCAGAGATTTGGTTAGATGGGGAAAAGTTAGAATCCACCAAACTTGAAGAAGAACCTGTGTTGGGAGGTAAGTATCTCCCTCGTAAGTTTAAAACGACAGTTGTCATTCCACCTCTTAATGACGTGGACGTACATGCCAATGACCTCAATTTTGTGGCAATTTCCGAGAATGGACAACTTGTAGGTTTTAATGTGCTGGTGGGCGGCGGTTTGGCCATGACTCATGGTGACAAGACTACATTCCCAAGAAAAGCAGACGATTTCGGTTTTATCCCTTTGGATAAGACCTTGGCTGTGGCTGAGGCTGTAGTCACAACACAACGAGATTGGGGAAATCGTGTTAACCGCAAAAACGCTAAGACCAAATATACGCTTGAACGTGTAGGTGTTGAGAATTTCAGAGCTGAAGTCGAAAAGCGTGCTGATGTTGCGTTCGCAGAATCTCGTCCTTATGAGTTTACAGAGCGTGGTGACAGAATTGGTTGGGTTGAAGGAATTGATGGCAAATTCCACCTGACGTTGTTTATTGAAAATGGTCGGATCCTCGATTTTCCTGGTAAACCTCTTAAAACAGGTTGTGCTGAAATAGCCAGGGTACATGACGGTGATTTCAGATTAACAGCGAATCAAAATCTAATCGTTGCTGGTGTTTCACCATCGAAAAAAGAACAAATAGAACAGATAGCCAGAGAACACGGTTTGATTGAAGATGCGGTTTCAAAGCAAAGAACCGATTCAATGGCATGTGTTTCCTTGCCGACATGCCCTTTAGCTATGGCCGAAGCTGAACGTTATTTACCGGATGCAGTGACAGAGCTGGAAGGCCTGTTAACGAAACATGGATTACCTGAACAAAGCATTGTTTTTCGCGTGACGGGATGTCCCAACGGATGTGGTCGCGCCATGCTCGCCGAAGTTGGTTTAGTAGGTAAAGGTCCAGGCAAATATAACCTGCATCTTGGCGGAGATCGCGAAGGAACCCGAATCCCTAAGATGTATAAAGAAAACATTGGCGAACAAGAAATCATGCAGCATCTGGATGGTTTGATTGGTCGATGGGCCAAAGAGCGTGAAACGAACGAAGCTTTTGGTGATTTTGTTGTACGCGCAGGTGTGATTGCACCTGTGATTAATTCAGCCAAGGATTTTTATGACTAACCTTGCTATTGAACAGTTGTCATCTGTAACTCAAGATCCAACTCTTGAGGTGGAGTTCAGCGCCGAGACTATTGCTGAGCTCAACCTGGATTTAGAGTCTATGAGCGCACAACAAAGGGTCAGTTGGGCGCTGGATAACTTGCCAGCTGGTTTTATGCTGTCCTCGAGTTTTGGTGCTCAGTCTGCGGTAATGCTGCATCTATTGACCCAGCAGTTTCCTGATATTCCGGTCGTCTTGACCGATACAGGTTATTTGTTCCCGGAGACCTATCAATTTATTGATGAGCTCACTAAAAAACTAAACCTTAATCTGAAGGTTTACCGCTCTCCGATTTCATCTGGCTGGCAGGAAGCAAGGTATGGAAAATTGTGGGAAAAAGGCATTGAAGGAATCGAACAATACAACCAGATGAATAAAGTGGTCCCTATGCAACACGCATTGGAGGAACTTGGCAGTAAAACGTGGTTTGCAGGATTGCGAAGAACTCAATCAGATACCCGCGAAAAGTTACAGGTTGTTCAGAAATTGGAAAAGCAATTCAAGGTTTATCCGATAATCGACTGGTCAAATAAAGATGTTCACTATTATCTTAAAGAGCATGGACTCCCCTACCATCCACTTTGGGAGAAAGGATATGTATCTATAGGTGATTGGCACACTACGCGTTCACTGGAAGAAGGTATGTCTGAGCAAGATACGCGATTTTTTGGTATGAAGCGTGAGTGCGGATTACACGAATTTGGTGACGGGATATAATGCGACTGAGGTCACTCAGTTGATATCGAATCCCTTGGAGAGAGTGGCTTTCAGAGTTTCCATGTATTGAATATTCGGAGAGCCGCTAACCAACTTAAACAGTTCAGAACCGGTTGCAGTGAATTTATAATAATGCAGTGTTAACCCTTTGCGTTTTGGTGCTAGATGAATAGACTGTTTACCTACACGCCACTGACTTCTGCTTTCTGTTTTTAATTCTCCTGACTCTATTTCGCTATTGTAGATCAAGCCTAAATTCATCAGAGATAATAAATTAGGATAGGCGAGTCCAAACTCGGCTAAATTCAGATAGTGATCTTTCTTTAAATTGAAGACCGACCATATGTTGCTTCTCTGATGATAACCAAATACAAGTCTGGGCGTGTACTCACCTTTTTTCCTGCTAGCTAAACTCACCGCGGTCTTAAATATATGCGCATCTTTTTGTGTCAATCGTTTGAGAATTTGCAAAGTCGATAATGAGAACGTACTTGGACGACTTATTTCCACAGCAAATATTTTCCCCCAGAGTTCTTGCATTGCTGGAGAGTTCACTTCTTCGGCCATTTCAACAAAACTAAAAAACCAATCGGGATCCAGTTCTTCAGATTGGCTTTGCTCCAGACTGAAATCCAGAGCCAATCCAAGTATGGTTTCTAAATTAGCCATTTTCCGTTGAGCTTTAACCTGCTGATGTCTTGTCAGACGCTTGCTAATATCGGTATCAAACCCATTGTTCATCACGGGCGTGACACCTGCTTTGGCGAACCACTGTGTCATTTTCCCACGCATCGCATCAGCGCCTTGCCGTTCGCTTTTTAACTTTGCGTCAGACCCTCCTTTTTCGGCTTTTTTAGGGCCAAGTGTTTTGCCGACCGGAACGACGGTACGAGGTTGGTTTTGCTCTATTTTCATGGCAAGAATCTAAAATTAACTTACTTCTTTTGGTGTTTACCTTAATTTACTTTGGTTGAACTAGTTACACAAAATATTTTTCTTTATCGAATATTAAGATATGTTTAAATAGATTGAACATTATTTAGACCTATATAAATGATTTACGGAATTTTGCATGTCACCATCTGGATATGATAACGACGAACTGATCTTTCTTGAAGAAGATGAATCTCAAACTGAACACACCGCTAAGTTGGGATATTGGAATGTGTTAGTCGTTGATGACGATGAGGAAATTCACTCTGTCACACGCCTAGCGCTTTCTGACTTAGTGGTAAATGAAAAAAAACTGCAGTTTCATCATGCTTATTCGGGGCCAGAGGCGCTTGAAAAGATAAAGGAAATGGGTAGCAGCATTGCGATTATTTTACTCGATGTTGTGATGGAAACAGATGATTCGGGCTTACGGGTCGCCAAAATCATGCGTGAAGAGTATGGCTTGCTGGAACCCAGAATTATTCTTCGTACTGGCCAACCAGGCTATGCACCTGAAGAAAGTGTCATAAAAGAATATGACATTAATGATTATAAAACCAAAACAGAGTTGACTCGCAGCAAACTGGTTACAACCATTATTTCTTCCTTACGTTCTTATCAACAAATTCTCACTATTAACCAGAGCCGACTTGGCTTGGAAAAAATTATTACGTCTGCGGCTAACTTACTGGAAGAGCACTCCATCAAGGGGTTTTGCGAGGGCGTCGTAACCCAAATAAGTTCTCTTATTGGCTTGGATGCAGGGGGCGTAGTCTGCGCTCGCGCCGGTTCAGTATTAGATAAGGAAAACGATGATGGCGTCTATATTTTGGGAGCAGCAGGCGAGTTTGCGCAGTATATAAATGAAACAATAGAAAGCATTCACGATTCTAAGATTGTGAGTTATGTGAATAAGTGCCTGAAGGATAAAAAACACTTATTCGTCGACAAAATCTCAGTTTTGTATATGAATAGTTCAGGCTACGAAGCTGCAGTGTATCTTGAAATAAGCGATGAGATCAGTCAGGTCCACAAACAATTATTGGAAGTCTTCCTTTCCAGTATTTCAGTAGGATATGAAAACGTAAACCTGTTTCATCAATTGCGAAATGCGGCATTCAGGGATTGGCTGACTAAGTTACCCAATAGAAATGAATTTATTAACATGCTTGATGACGAGAAATGTACTCAAGATGCTGGCCATGGCTCCGTTGTTGCATTGATCGATATAAATCATTTCTCTGATGTGAATGACGGACTTGGTCAGGATGCCGGTAATAATTTGCTGATGGCTGTGGCCCAGAAACTTCAGGAAGAAATTGGCTCAACAGTCAGGTTAGGCCGAATTGGTGCGGATATATTTGGCCTGATTGGGCCTGAAGCTCAAGTCAATCCGGGTAAAATTGGTGAATTATTTATCACCCCTTTCAGGGCAGGTGATCACACATTGCCTGTAAATATTTCTATTGGGTTATGCCGAATTGGTCCGGATTCCTGTAGTGGCATAACTATTCTTAAGCAAACTAACATTGCTTTGAATAGAGCGAAAAAAGATTTAAATACAAATTTCGGCTACTACGAACCCGAAATGGAAGAGAAGACAACCTGGCGTTTAGGCATGATCCGCCAACTAAGGGAAGACTTTGCTGCCCGCAAACTACAAGTTTGGTATCAACCCCAGGTTGATCTTGTAAGTGAGAAAATCATTGGAATGGAGGCTTTGCTGCGCTGGCCGTCTAAAGATGGGGGATATATTTCACCGGCTGTGTTTGTGCCATTGGCTGAATATTCGGGATTGATCATAGAGATTGGGGCTTGGGTTTTGAATGAGTCTTGCCGGCAAGTCAAGGAATTAAATGAACAAGGGCACAGTAATCTGCGTGTAGCAGTTAACATATCCATGCCTCAATTTCGCGATCCTGAATTTGTGGACTCAATAAAGACTGCTGTTGTTGAAAATGGTATTAGCCCAGAATTTCTGGAACTGGAAATCACGGAAAGTGTGGTGATGGACGAGCCACAAATAGTAGTCGATGCACTAAAAGAACTAAAACGATTTGGCGTAACTATTGCGATAGATGACTTCGGAACGGGTTTTTCTTCAATGAGCTATTTGCAACAATTGCCTTTAGATCGTTTAAAAGTTGATCGCTCTTTCGTCAATGAAGTCATGCCTGGTAAAACAGCCTTTATTGCAGAAACCATTGTGACTTTAGGAAACAAACTGGGATTGCAAACCATCGCTGAAGGTGTGGAAAAACGAGAGCAAGCGAGTTATATGCTGAAATTGGGTTGCGATGAGGCACAAGGGTATCTCTATGCCAAGCCAATGCCGTTTGATGATCTATTAGTCTTCCTGGAAAAACACCACCAATAGTTTGATGTTAGGTGTCAGGTAGTAACTTTGCTACTTGGTACCTGATTTCCGGGATAACCTCATTTTCGAACCAATCATTCCTTTTTAACCATATGTTGTTTCTAGGTGATGGGTGGGGTAACACGAAGTAATCAGGTTGATAGGACCGCCAGTTTTTAACACGATCGGTTAATGTCAGTTCATCTTTTAAATAGTATTTCTGCGCATATTGACCGATTAGAAAGGTCACATGTAAAGGTAACTTAGTGATCAATCTGTCATGCCATTGTGGCGCGCATTCAGCCCTTGGTGGTAGATCTCCTGATTTGCCTTTTCCTGGATAGCAAAACCCCATTGGAACTATAGCGACTTTATTCTCATCATAAAAAGTATTATGGCTGATGCCTAGCCAGCTTCGTAATCGCTCACCAGAAGCATCATTCCAGGGCTTCATAGAGTCGTGCGCCTTAATTCCTGGCGCTTGTCCTATAATTAGTACTGAACAGTTCTTACCATACTGCAAGATCGGGCGTGGCGGATTGGGTAGTCCGCCAGCACAGGTTTCACAGCGATTAATCTCAGAAATTATTGTGTCGCAATCGACTGTCATTTTATCATTCAGTGATCCGTATCGAATCAACAGTATTGCTCATCGATGGCCCAAAGAAAACCAGCGATTAAAATCTACGATATTAGTCCCACTAAATGGCTACTAATCTCTATTGGTATAGAGCTTATTGACCTTTACCTTGCAAATTGAAGTTCTAGTTGATAAGCCTTTGTCCAATTAGATTTTTGTTCAGCCAAGCTAGCTTTGAGTTCTTTATATTTGGCAGCCAATTCAAGTTTGTCATAACCCAGCTTAAGTTCCTGGCGCTTTGCATCCATTAGTTGCTTTTTAGCAGCGTAATACTCTGCCATTCTGTGCATCAATAAATCGTACTCGTGTTGCAGCTTAGTCAGCATTTCTTCTGCATCAGGCAAGGACGAAACTTGCTCCTTCACTTTTTGCAGCTGCATGGCTACTTTGGCTTTTTCTATGCGTTCTTCCGGGCAACGACGTAGATTCTTGGTCCAGCCTATTGTTGATAGCGAGCGAATCAGCCATTTAGTTGGATCAAATTGATACCATTTGATGCCGTTCCGATAGTCATACTCAAAAATATGATGAAAATTGTGGTATCCCTCACCAAAAGTAAAAAACGCCAAAATTCCATTGTCACGAGCAGTATTCTTATCGGTATAAGGTTGTTTACCCCAGATGTGAGCCAGCGAGTTGATAAAAAACGTTGAGTGGTGAACAAATACCAGCCTGAAAACACCGGCTAACAGGACCATGCCCAAAACGTCGCCATTCAGCCAGCCAAGTAAAATCGGGATGCCAAAGTTAACACCCAACATAATGGCCAGATAGTGTTTGTGTTGCCACATTACTATCTTGTCTTTTTGAAGATCACGACAGTTCTCGTAATCATCATAACGATGATGTTGGTACTCCCGGAGCATCCAGCCTATATGGGAAAACCAAAATCCATTTTTGGCGGAATAAGGGTCTTTGCCATTCTGATCAACGTGTTTGTGATGAATGCGGTGATCAGACGCCCAGTGCAAAATACTATTTTGCAAGGCTAAAGCACCACCCACCGCAAGGACTCCGCGAACAAATCCATTAGCCTCGTAAGCTTTGTGGGACCATAATCTATGGTAACCAGCCGTTATCGACATCCCTGAAAAGTAAATCAAGAAGATACAGGCGCTAATTTCTACCCAGTCAAACCCGTTATTAAAAGCTTCAAGCGGCACAGCAACTAGAGCGATGAGTCCAGTAATGGTAAACATCAGAATATTGGTCAGGATCAGTGGTGGTTTGTTCATCTAGTGATTATTATTTTCAGCTTACAACTGTACGCTAATTTAACTTTTGCTCTCCCTATGATCAAGCAAATTTGTCGATAAATTCAGACACTCTTTGAAGTTATTAGGTTTTTTTATTAAAAACTCGCGTTAATATGTATGAATAAGACTTAATGGACCTACAAATGAACCGCCAGGAGCAAAAACAAAAGACACGCAGGGCTATCATTGATGCAGCGTATTCTCTTTTGGATGAACAACGAAGCTTGTCTAGTGTTAGTTTACGCGAAGTTGCCCGCTGTGCAGGGATTGCGCCGACATCTTTCTACAGGCACTTCAAAGATATCGATGAGCTTGGTTTGACCTTGGTAGACGAAGCAGGGCTTGCTCTTCGCCAGCTCATGCGGCAGGCCAGACTTCGCATCGCCTCTGGCGGCGGAGTGATCAGCACCTCTGTTGACACATTTATGGAATTTATTAACGCGAACAGTAATGTGTTCAGACTTTTACTGCGGGAACACACGGGAACATCTAACGCATTTCGCGCGGCGGTCTTAAGAGAAATCCAACATTTTACGCAAGAACTGACTGATTACACTATAGCCACCACAGGGTTGTCTCGTTCCATGGCAAATCTTCAGGCTGAAGCTATGGTGAAGTTGGTGTTTAGCACAGGTGCAGAAGCGTTAGATTTAAATAACGAACAAAAAGCCCAACTGGCCTTGAGAGTTAAGCAACAGCTCAGGTTTATTTCCACTGGGGCCCTTGTTATTGCTGAGCAGGACTCAACTTCTAAGCGTTAAAAATACACCGCATTCTGCGTGATGGGTGTAGGGAAATTGATCAAAGAGTGCAAATCGTTCGATGTTATGGGTTGTGGTTAAGGTCGACAAGTTTTCGAGTAATGTTTCAGGATTGCAGGAAATATAGACGATATTGCGGTATGAACTGACCATCTCAACGGTTTCTGGATCCAGCCCTGCGCGCGGCGGATCCACCAGAACAGTCTGGCAATCATAACTGCTCAAATCTATTCCCTCCAATCGATTAAATGTTTTTTCACCTTTGCACGCTTGAACAAATTCCTCGCTGGACATTCGCAGTATTTTCGCGTTTTCAATATTGTTAAACCGAATATTGTCTTGCGCCGCAGCAACAGAGGGTTTGGATATTTCTGTTGCCAGGACACGCTCAAAGTTCTGCGCCAACGGCAGGCTGAAATTCCCTAGCCCACAATAAAGCTCGAGCAAATCGCCGGAACACTCCTTAGTGACGTCGAGTGCCCACTGGATCATTTTACTATTCACAGCCGCATTAGGTTGCGTAAAACTATTTTCAATTTGTTTAAATATATATTCCTTGCCGTTTACGGGTAATTTTTCGAGAACATAATCCTGACTTAACACCACTTTTTGTTTTCTTGCCCGACCAATAATATGAATAGAGTATTTCTGCTTTAAGGTTCGTTCGATGAGCTTAATTTGTTCTTCCCACTCACTATCTAGCTGCTTGTGGTAAAGCAAGGAGACGATTATTTCTTCACTAAGTGTGCTCAGGTAGTCGATTTGAAATAGCCTGTTCCTGGCAGTGGGGTTTGGGCGAAGCAGGTTGATTAAGTCTTCCATTACCTGGTTAATCAGCAGGCTGGCTGGTGGAAAGTGGTCCACACGGTATTTTTGTTTTGTTTCCTGATCAAACATAATGTGGAACAGATCGTCACCTTCGTGCCACACCCGAAATTCTGCACGCATTCTGTAGTGCAATGGTATAGATTCGAAAACTTCCAGTTTAGGCGTGGCAAACTCTGAGAACTGTTTTTCTAATTCTGCGACTTTTGTTTCGAGTTGAGTCTGATACTGGGTGGCATCGATTTCAGTAGGTCGCATAATTTTACTCGTCGTGTTGAAGGACCGCGGATTTTAAAGATTTTTACTAAATGTGCAATTAGTAAGTGTAACGCACAAATACTGCCTGTTGGATCCCGGAAAAGATTAAATGATGTACAATTCCTGCCGATAACCTAACATGAGGATAGTGAGGTATCTGACATGAATTTAGGTGAATTAAAGGCATTTGTGGGGGATAAACCCGCACAAGTTACGCCAGATCAACAACTTAAGCAGCAACTTCAGGAAATTGGCCTTCGCCAAGCTTCCAATTACGTGAGTATTGGCTCAAATGCTGGGACCACTGTTGTCAGCTCTCAGACTACTGTTGGATTGCGTGTTTACAACAATTCCCTTAACCAAACTTTATCGTTGAATCAGAAACAACCAAATCTGCCTAATCCAGAAGCGAAAAATGCCAGCCTTTTTGATTTCGAAGAAGTCGCCAAAAATGTATTGCGATTTGTTGGTGGTGCGATCAAGCAGGCAGCTTCAAAAGGCGCTGATGAAGAAACATTGCTAAAAATGTTTGAGCAGGCAAGGGGAGGAGTCCTAAAAGGGATCGAGCTGGCTGAAAAAGATTTGGCTGGTTTTATGAACAAAGATATTGAAAACGGTATTAGCAATAGCCAAAAGTTGATAGAGCAAGGGATTCAATCCTTGCAGGATAAATTGCTTGGTAATAACAAAGAAGATTCTGACAGCGTCGTTGACAAAAGCAGTGAAAGCATAGGCTACTCCAGGCACGATTCAGGTGATCTGATTATCCGAACGCGTGAAGGTGATGAAGTATCCATTAGATTTGAAGACTTTCAACGGTTTGAACTAAATCGCACGCTCTTGTCAGAACGTGCTTTTACACAACCAGTGGAGCCAGACCCCGTTCTGGCTTCCACTGATGAATTAGCGCCTCCTGTTACACAAAAAGCAGTGAGTGATAATGTTGAATCTGATGCTGTTGAACAAGAGGCAACTGAAAACGCCGATATCAGTAATGATGAAGCTTCAGTTCAAACGGACTTGCGTCAGGTCGAACAAACCTCTCTATATTATGAAAGGACAGGCTTGTCATTCTCAGTTCAAGGTGAACTGGATGAAGCGGAGCTCAATGCGATAGCTGATCTGGTTGGAGATGCCAATGATCTCGCGGATACTTTTTTCTCTGGTGATATAGAATCTGCTTTTCAACAAGCTTTAGATATCGGATATGATAATCAGGAGTTGGCGGGTTTTGCGCTGCAGCTGACCAGACAAGAACAGGTCGAAGTCGTAAAGGCCTATGAGTCTGTTTCGCATTTCAATGATGAATCTAAACAGCAACTCGATCCTGTCACTGCTGTAAAACCAATTAGTCAGTATCTGGAAAAAATGTTGAATGTTCTTGAGCAATCTCAACAGAAACTCGAAGATGGAAATGCTTACGAAGATCTGATCAATGGCATTGTTAACCAAGTTCAGGATGTCGGGACCAATGATCTGCTGTCAGCAATTAATCAATTCCACAGTTTCAATAAGAGGCTACTTGACTCGCTTCCAACTAGTCAGAACGAATAGTCTGAAAGTAAAAACGCCAGCAATTGCTGGCGTTTTTATTTAGAACTAGGTTAACAGTGGACGTTTACTCATCCGCCGATTTCTCTTTTGCCAATCTGACTTTCAAGGTTCTCTCCTGAAACTCTGAGTCATTCAAGCTTTTTATTGCTTGTTCAGCACGCTTACTTTCCATTTCGACAAATCCGTATCCCTTGCGCTTGCCTGTGCGTCTGTCTTTCATTAAACGAACTGAGTGAACTTTACCTTGGCTGGAGAAATGTTCTTTTACAGCTTGTTCGTTGGCCCTGTAAGGCAGGTTTCCAACATATAGTGTTGTACTTGCTCCCCCGCTAGCAGAACTTTCAGTAGAAGAAGTGCTTTCAAATAGTCTTACAATTTGAGGTATTGCCAGAGAACCTATTAATAGGCCTAGTGCGAGCGCCTCATTTGAAGCTAATAAACTGCTTGGAAATAATAAATAAGCGAGTATCGCTAAAAGAAGTGAAAAAATTAAAGAAAGGATAAATGGTGATTTCATGTAACTACCCAAAAATATTATTGTTATAAGTATTATTTAAGAGGGGGTATGTTACCCATTTCTGACACTTTCGCCAACTTAAGCGTAAAATCAGCCTTAAATCGTCTTTATTTTCTGTTTTCTGGGTCAATTTGCCTGTTTCATCACCAATTAAACAAATAATTTAAAATAACCCTTGATCTAATTTATGGGATGGGTAGAATGCGCATCCGCTTCGGGGCTACTCTTACAAGATTAGCTCCCAAAGCAGACCGAAAGGTCAGGCAGATGACTTTGTTGTAAAGCACATCTGTCAAGGGTTTCAAGCCATTTTGATTTTAAATATTTTACGAAGTTTTTAA
>CANLWS010000008.1 GCA_947494925.1 uncultured Alteromonadaceae bacterium | reverse complement strand
TGGCTGCTTGAGGTCGTTGCCGAAGCTCTCTCAAGCGGGAGGCGCATATTACGCTAACCTCGTCGGATGTCAACATTAAAATTTAATATTTTCATGCCTCTTTCCAGAGCACTTATTTAAGGAAGTCCTAAGTTTGTAAGTTCAGACTTAAGGTTGCTCAAACAAGTGAGCGGCGCATTGTAGAGATTTATAACTATAGGTCAATAGCAATACGCTAATTAATTGAAAAAATTTATTTAACCGCGTAGATTTTGTTCAACCAATCGAAATTTGGCCGATAAAGGAATACTGGTCAGAACAGGCAACTTTATGGATATATAACTGTCTATTTTGTTAATTTATTGTTATTTTTAAGCTCTTTTGTAGCACGGATTGCTGTTAAGTGTTTTTACTAGGCTGTTTAGGTAATCTGACATGAAAAAATATATCGCTTTAGCTCTAACTGTGGCAACGCTAGGCACACCCGTTTGTGCGGTAACGTCTGTCGCTAACGAGAAAAGCAAAGAACTCACTGCAGCCTTCGTACAAAAGCAAGTGAACCAGAGTATGTCAATTGGTCGGGCGATCAAAAGCATTATCGGTCATTATCCTCAAGATGCTGAAGTGGTCGTCAGCACAGCACTTGACCTTTACCCGGAAAAATATAAAGAAATTATTCATGCTGCAATCTCTGCAGAGCCTGCCTTAACGGAAATGGTTGTTACTGTTGCAATAGAAAAGGGTGTAGCCGAATGTTCCAGTATAGTTAAGACAGCCATCAACGCAGAACCCAGCTATGTAGACTTTGTAGTCAGAGCTGCGGCAAATGCGACACCCGAGGATCTGCACGAGATCGTAAGAATTGCAGTATTAACTGAACCGGACTCTGCAGACAGTATCGTTCAAACATTATCTCAATCCCATCCAAACAAGATGGTTGATATTCTTCAAACCGCAATAGGTGCTGTTCCTTTTGTTGGTGAATACATGGTCGATGCTCTTTTAGCCATTTTTCCCAATAAAGCTGAAAAAGTAGTAACAACCGCGGTGAGAGAGTCCACTGAACAAAAGGACTATGTCAAACGCATCCTGGAAACGGCCAGAAACGCAGGAGTAGATATGAAAGATCTTGAAGATTATGCACGTAACGCAGGGGCCAGCGCGGAAGAAATAGCCCAATTAGTGGAACAAACGCCTTAAACAAAATAATCGTTAGAAAACAAAAAACCCGGCTAATGCCGGGTTTTTTAATTATTGCGGTATTTATTCCGCTGCGTCTTCAGTAGTTTCTTCTTCTACTTCTTCAACAACAGGGCGGTCAACTAGCTCAACGTAAGCCATAGGCGCATTGTCACCGGTACGGAAACCAGCTTTCAAAATGCGGATATAACCACCTGGACGCTCTTCATAGCGAGGGCCAAGTTCATTGAACAATTTACCAACAACCTCTTTATCACCAGTACGTGCCATTGCCAAACGGCGATTAGCAACACTGTCTTGCTTAGCAAGTGTGATTAGAGGCTCTATTACGCGACGCAATTCTTTCGCTTTAGGCAACGTAGTTTTGATAACTTCGTGCTTAACCAAAGAGCCAGCCATGTTTTTGAACATTGCTTGACGATGACTGCTGTTGCGATTTAACTGACGACCACTTTTACGATGGCGCATAGCTCTATCCTTCTTTACAAATCGGTTTTAATTGCGATCTGATTAGTCTTTCTCGGCAATACTTTCAGGTGGCCAGTTTTCAAGGCGCATGCCAAGAGATAGACCACGTGATGCCAAGACATCTTTAATCTCTGTTAGAGACTTCTTACCCAAGTTAGGTGTTTTCAGCAACTCAACTTCGGTACGCTGAACCAGATCACCAATGTACTGTATAGCTTCTGCTTTAAGACAGTTTGCAGAACGTACGGTAAGCTCCAAGTCATCAACTGGACGAAGTAGAATCGGATCGAATTCCGGCTTCTCTTCTTTCTCAACAGGCTCTGACATATCGCGAAGTTCAACGAATGCATCTAGCTGCTCAGCCAAAACTGTAGCGGCACGACGAATCGCTTCTTCAGGATCCAAAGTTCCGTTAGTTTCCATGTCGATAATCAATTTGTCTAAGTCAGTGCGTTGTTCTACACGAGCTGACTCGACATTATAAGCAATACGCTCTACTGGACTGTAAGAAGCGTCAACTAACAAACGACCAATAGGACGATCATCTTCTTCAGAGGAACGGCGTGTAGATGCTGGAACGTAACCACGACCCATTTCTACTTTAATGCGCATGCTAACTTCAGCATCACCAGTCAAAGTACAAATTACATGTTCAGGGTTTACGATTTCAACATCACCGTCATGCTGGATATCACCAGCAGTCACAGGGCCCGCACCAGACTTAACTAAAGTCAAAGTAGCTTCAGTTTTACCATCAAGACGAACCGCTAGACCTTTGAGGTTAAGCAAAATTTCGATAACGTCTTCTTGTACACCTTCTTTAGTGCTGTACTCGTGTAATACACCATCAATTTCAACTTCTGTCACCGCGCAACCAGGCATGGAAGACAAAAGGATGCGGCGAAGCGCATTACCAAGAGTATGACCAAATCCGCGTTCTAAAGGTTCTAATGTGACTTTAGCGCGCGTAGGCGATACGTTATCAATTTCGACTAATCTTGGTTTTAGGAATTCAGTTACAGAACCCGGCATTGTTTCCTCTCTTCTTTAAGCTTTACTTAGAGTAAAGTTCGACGATCAACTGTTCGTTAATTTCAGCAGATAAATCAGCACGTTCAGGTTGACGTTTGAAAACGCCTTCCATTTTCTTGCTGTCTACTTCAATCCAAGTTGGTTTCTCACGTTGATCAGCCAACTCTAAAGCAGCTACGATACGCGCTTGCTTTTTAGACTTTTCACGAACAGAAACCACGTCTTCTGCAGAAACGTTAAAAGAAGGTATATTAACAACTTTACCGTTAACCAGAATCGCTTTGTGGCTTACTAGCTGACGAGCTTCAGCACGAGTGCTTGCGAAACCCATACGGTAAACAACATTGTCAAGACGCTGCTCCAAAAGCTGCAACAAGTTTTCACCTGTGTTACCTCTAAGACGCGCTGCTTCTTTATAATAATTACGGAACTGCTTTTCCAACACGCCATACATACGACGTACTTTTTGCTTTTCACGTAACTGCACACCATAGTCTGACAAACGACCGCGACGGGCGCCGTGCTGACCAGGTGCAGTATCTATCTTACATTTCGAGTCAATTGCTCGAACGCCACTTTTAAGGAACAAGTCAGTTCCTTCGCGGCGACTAAGTTTGAGTTTTGGACCCAAATATCTAGCCATGATCTTTCTCCAACTGTCCGTCGATTAAACGCGACGTTTTTTCGGTGGACGACAACCGTTGTGAGGTATAGGTGTCACATCGGTAATATTAGTGATTTTGTAACCAGCAGCGTTCAAAGCTCGGATCGCAGATTCACGACCTGGACCTGGACCTTTTACGAACACTTCTAAGTTTTTCAAACCGTATTCTTGTGCAGCAACGCCTGCGCGTTCAGCAGCAACCTGAGCAGCAAATGGGGTAGATTTACGTGAACCACGGAAACCTGAACCACCTGATGTTGCCCAAGACAGGGCATTACCCTGACGGTCAGTAATAGTCACTATAGTGTTGTTGAAAGACGCATGGATGTGAGCCATACCGTCTGCAACTTGACGTTTTGCGCGCTTACGTGCGCGAGTAGGTGCTTTAGCCATTTTAAACCTCGCTTACTTTTTAATCGGCTTACGAGGACCTTTACGGGTACGCGCATTTGTTTTAGTGCGTTGACCACGTAGAGGTAAGCTACGACGGTGGCGTATACCACGGAAGCAACCTAGGTCCATCAAACGTTTGATGTTCATTGATACTTCACGGCGAAGATCACCTTCAACCGTGGACTTCGCGACTTCGTCACGAAGCTTATCAATCGTAGTTTCGTCAAGATCTTTGATCTTGGTAGACTCTGTAACACCAGCAGCCGCACAAATGCTTTTCGCAGTTGTAGCGCCTATACCGTAAATTGCTTGAAGCGCAATTACAGTGTGCTTGTGCTCAGGGATGTTAATGCCAGCGATACGGGCCATTAACAGTACTCCTCTAAAGTTATTGCCGTCAGCCTAAAAAGCCCGATAGGATACTTACCCGACGACCAAATTGCAAATTAAGGTTGGGAACCTCTACTATTTGTATCTTTTCCCGTTACCGTTCGATTAGCCTTGCCTTTGCTTATGCTTAGGGTCAGAGCTGCAAATCACACGCACAACACCGTTGCGCTTGACGACTTTACAACTGCGGCAAATCTTCTTAACGGATGCACGAACTTTCATTTCACCACTCCGTAAAATTCCAATCTTATCGACCGTAGCCTTTAAGATTGGCTTTCTTAAGAACAGAATCATATTGATGAGACATCAAATGAGTCTGTACCTGCGCCATGAAATCCATGATTACCACTACAATAATAAGTAGTGAAGTACCGCCAAAATAGAATGGAACATTCCAGGCGATCAACATGAACTCAGGCACTAAACAAATAAAGGTTATGTATATTGCGCCAGCCAATGTCAGGCGCGTCATTACCTTATCGATGTACTTAGACGTTTGCTCTCCAGGACGAATACCCGGTACAAATGCACCAGACTTTTTCAAGTTATCTGCTGTTTCACGTGGGTTGAAAACCAACGCTGTGTAAAAGAAACAGAAGAAAATAATCGCCGCTGCATAAAGCATAACGTACAGAGGTTGACCTGGAGACAGCATCAAAGCGACATCTGACAACCAGCTCAACGATTCATTTGTTCCAAACCATCCAGCAATAGTGCCGGGGAACAGGATGATACTTGAAGCGAAAATAGGCGGGATAACACCAGCCATATTAACTTTCAATGGTAAATGTGTGCTTTGCGCAGCGAAAACCTTGCGGCCTTGCTGGCGTTTAGCGTAGTTAACGACGATACGACGTTGCCCACGCTCAAAGAACACTACCATGTAAGTCAGTGCAATCACGATTACACCAATCAACATCAAGAACAATAAGTTAAATTCACCTGTTCTGGCTTGTTCCGCAGTCGTACCAATCGCTGTAGGCAGACCGGCAACAATACCAGTAAAGATCAAAATGGAGATACCGTTGCCGATACCTCGCTCTGTTATTTGCTCACCTAACCACATTAAAAACATGGTACCGGTGACAAGGCTAACTACAGCCGTAAAGTAAAACGCAAAACCAGGTGCAATTACCAAGCCTTGAATCAGGTTTGGTAAATTCGTCGCTATTCCAACTGCTTGGAAAGTTGCCAAAACCAAAGTGAAATACCTTGTGTACTGACTGATTTTACGACGACCTGCTTCGCCTTCCTTTTTCAGTTCCATCATCGGCGGATGCACTACTGTAAGCAACTGCATGATAATCGAAGCTGAAATGTATGGCATGATACCCAGGGCAAGAACCGATGCACGCTCAAGTGCACCACCGGAGAACATGTTAAACATCTCTACGATAGTGCCCTTTTGTTGCTCAAATAATTGAGCTAACACGTTTGCATCAATACCAGGAATAGGTACGTAAGAACCAAGTCTAAATACTACGATCGCACCGAGTACGAACAATAACCTCGATTTAAGCTCGCTCAAGCCGCCTTTTGCGCTTGAACCCTGTCCTGGTTTTGCCATCTAGCTTATTCCTCTACTTTACCACCGGCAGCTTGAATCGCTTCAAGCGCGCCTTTAGAAACCTTTATACCGCTAACGGTAACCGCACGGTTGATTTCACCACTTTTCATCACTTTAACGAACAACATTTCTTTCTTGATAAGACCTGCTGCTTTTAAAGTTTCCAGTGAAACCACATCGCCTTCTACTTTCGCGATTTCGCTCAACGTAACCTGATCAGAAACGATAGACTTACGTGAAGTGAAACCAAACTTAGGTAGACGACGTTGGATTGGCATTTGTCCGCCTTCAAAACCAGGCTTTACAGAACCGCCAGAGCGACTCTTTTGACCTTTGTGACCACGGCCACCAGTTTTTCCAAGACCAGATCCAATACCACGACCTACGCGCTTACCAGAACTTTTCGCTCCAGGTGCAGGAGCAAGAGTATTTAAACGCATAATTTACTCCTCCACTATCTCAACCATGTAATTTACACGGTTGATCATGCCACGAACTGCAGGTGTATCTTCCAGTTCACGAACATGGTTGATGCGACGTAAACCCAAGCCTGTCAAAGTAGCTTTGTGCTTAGGTAAACGACCAATAGAGCTTTTAGTTTGCTTTACTTTAATCATCTTAGCCATGTTCAATTACCCCAAAATCTGGTCTACAGGCAAACCACGTTTTGCAGCAATGCTCTCAGGAGAGTTCATTTCTACAAGTGCATTAATCGTTGCGCGAACAACGTTAATCGGGTTTGTTGAGCCGTAGCATTTTGAAAGTACGTTTTGTACACCAGCGACTTCAAGTACTGCACGCATCGCACCACCGGCAATAATACCAGTACCTTCAGATGCAGGTTGCATATAAACCTTGGAGCCAGAGTGACGACCTTTAATAGGATGCTGTAAAGTATTGCCATTCAGGTCAACAGTCACAAGATTGCGACGTGCTTTTTCCATAGCTTTCTGGATTGCAGCAGGCACTTCACGTGCTTTACCGTATCCGAAACCTACGCGACCATTACCGTCACCAACTACTGTCAAAGCAGTGAAGCTAAAGATACGACCACCTTTAACAACTTTTGATACACGGTTTACGGCAATTAGCTTTTCTAACAGATCACCCTGTTGTTGAACTTCTTGTTTAGCCATAATTAACTCCTAGAACTGAAGACCAGCTTCGCGAGCTGCTTCAGCCAATGCCTTCACTCGACCGTGGTATTTGAAACCGCTACGGTCAAAAGCAACAGTATTGATGCCTTTTTCGATAGCGCGTTCAGCGATCGCTTTACCTACTACAGCTGCTGCATCTGAATTGCCAGTACCCTTAAGGCCTTTAGCTAAATCAGTTTCAACAGTAGAAGCAGACGCCAATACTTCAGAACCGCTTGGAGCGATCAACTGAGCGTATATGTGGCGTGGTGTGCGGTTAACAACCAAGCGATGCGCGGCCAGTTCACTAATTTTTTTGCGTGCACGAGTAGCGCGACGCAAGCGAGCTGCTTTCTTATCCATCGTACCCACCTATTTCTTCTTAGCTTCTTTACGACGCACAACTTCATCGGCGTAACGAACACCTTTACCTTTGTAAGGCTCGGGCGGACGGTATGCGCGGATGTTAGCTGCAACCTGACCTACCAACTGCTTATCAGCGCCTTTAACGACGATTTCAGTTTGGCTAGGAGTTTCTACAGAAATACCTTCTGGCATTTCGTAGTTAACCGGGTGTGAGAAACCCAAAGTTAAATTAAGTTTTTTACCTTGTGCCTGAGCACGGTAACCAACACCATTCAACTGTAGTTTTTTCTCAAAACCTTGAGATACACCAACAACCATTGAATTCAATAGAGCGCGAGCTGTACCAGCCTGAGCCCAACCGCCAGCAAAACCTTCACGAGGGTTTGTTTTTAGTTGATTCTCTTCTTGTACAATTTCAACAGCTTCGTTGAAAACACGGCTTAATGTACCGTTTTTACCTTTTAATGTGACTTCCTGACCGGCGATCTTAACTTCTACGCCAGACACGATATCAACAGGAGCTTTTGCTACACGTGACATTCTATTCTCCCCGTTATGCTACATAACCGATGATCTCACCACCCATGCCCGCTTTACGCGCTGCACGGTCAGTCATCACACCTTTTGAGGTAGACACGATAGCTACGCCCAAACCACCCATCACTTTAGGTAGCTCATCTTTTTTCTTATAGATGCGCAGACCAGGACGGCTGACTCGTTCGATGCTCTCAATTACTTTTTTGCCTTCGAAGTACTTAAGTGTAACTTCGATAACAGGCTTAACGTCACCAGTGACAGAGAAGTCTGAAATGTAACCTTCTTCTTTCAAAACTTTTGCGATAGATACGCGAAGCTTTGAAGAAGGCATAACAACAGAAACTTTCTGTGCCAATTGGCCGTTACGGATGCGGGTAAACATATCCGCGATTGGATCTTGCATGCTCATATTATGCTACTCCTTACCAGCTGGCTTTTTTCAAGCCAGGGACTTCGCCGCGCATCGCTGCTTCACGCAACTTGATACGGCTTAGGCCAAATTTGCGAAGGAAACCATGTGGACGTCCAGTTACACGGCAGCGATTCTGCTTACGTGAAAGACTAGAGTCACGTGGTAGTTGTTGTAGCTTAAGAACAGCATCCCAACGCTCTTCTTCAGAAGCGTTAACATCGCTGATAATAGCTTTAAGCGCGGCACGCTTTGCAGCGTACTTTACTACTAGCTTGGCGCGTTTTACTTCGCGCGCTTTCATTGATTCTTTTGCCATAACCCTTACACCTTATTTTCTGAATGGGAAGCTGAACGCAGATAACAATGCGTGAGCTTCTTCATCTGATTTAGCGCTAGTAGTGATAGTGATATCCATACCGCGTACTTTATCCACCTTATCGAAATCGATTTCGGGGAAGATGATTTGTTCGCGAACGCCCATGCTGTAATTACCACGGCCGTCGAATGACTTAGCATTCAGACCACGGAAATCACGGATACGTGGAATTGCTATTGAAACTAAACGTTCAAAGAATTCCCACATACGGTCGCCACGTAGGGTTACTTTACAGCCAATCGGATAACCTTCACGGATTTTGAAACCCGCTACTGATTTTCGAGCAACAGTAACAACTGGTTTTTGTCCAGCGATAGCAGCCATATCAGCCTGCGCGCTTTCTAAAACTTTCTTGTCAGCAATTGCTTCACCTAAACCCATGTTCAGAGTGATTTTTTCAATCCGAGGGACTTGCATGACGCTTTTGTAGCCGAACTGCTTCGCAAGTTCGCCCACTACTGTTTCTTTATAGAAATCATGCAGTTTCGCCATCGTACTCTCCAATTAATTAAACAAGTTCGCCGTCAGATTTGAAGAAACGTACTTTCTTCTCGTCTTCGATACGGAAACCTACGCGATCTGCTTTACCCGTTTTAGGGTTAACAATCGCTACATTAGATACGTGAATTGAAGCTTCTTTATCAATGATGCCGCCAGGGACATTCAATTGAGGATTAGGCTTCTGGTGTTTTTTCACCAAATTCACACCTTCTACAATTAGACGGTCTTCAGAAGGAAGCACTTTAAGGACTTTGCCTTGCTTACCTTTGTCTTTACCAGCTAATACGACTATTTCATCATCACGACGAATTTTTCTAGCCATTATCGTGACTCCTTATAGTACCTCAGGGGCCAATGAGATGATTTTCATGAAGTTATCTCCACGAAGTTCTCTAGTGACCGGGCCAAAGATACGCGTACCAATAGGTTGCTTGCTTGCATTAAGCAAAACAGCTGCGTTGCTATCAAAACGGATTGAAGAACCGTCAGGACGACGAACGCCTTTCCTAGTACGCACCACCACTGCATTCAGAACATCACCTTTTTTTACTTTACCGCGAGGAATTGCTTCCTTCACAGTAACTTTGATGATGTCACCGATGTGTGCATAACGGCGATGCGAGCCACCTAGAACCTTAATACACTGAACCCTGCGAGCGCCGGAGTTGTCGGCTACATCCAGGTTAGTTTGCATTTGGATCATGTTAGTGCTCCGCTAATAATTAAGACTCTCACGAGTCGTTAAGCTGTAAAAAACAGCAGTTTACGAGTAATTCCCGCCGCTTTTTTATACATACCCCTATAAAAAGGGCGCGAAATAATAACAGAAAACAATCTGTAGCGATAGCGCAAATTCAAATTAATTTGAAGGTTGAGGGAATATTTGCATTCAATCCCTGTTATAGACAGATAAGTGGGGACGAAAGCCAGATAAAAAAGGGGGAAATGTTAATTCTTTATACAAATATAAAAGGCCCGAAAATGGGCCTTTTACTTAATCTTATATTAAAAAAGAAGTGATACTTTGAAACCTGTCGGGGAATCGTCTGTTTTCTCAATAGTCACTATGTAATTTTCTTCTTCGTTAATACCAAGTAGCTCTGTGCGGTCAAGCAACACTTGTGTATCTTCATTATCATCGAAGACTGCAACCAATTCATAAAAGTCACTTGGCAACGACAAGGTTTTGTTTTCGCCAAAATCAATACTGGAAATCAGGAATTCCGCAGACTCAATCGTTTCGTCTTTACGTACGAAGTACAAATCAACATCAATGAAATCCGGTACCAGATTTACTGCCTGAACCTGTTTGTCGAAAACCTGCGGAAGATTGCTTTCTTCAAAAGATAAAGATGTCAACGAGCCATCTGCATCCTGATACACCACAATCGCTTTACTCTCGCCTTGATTTAACGTCACTAAGCGGTTGTTGAAATTCAGTGATGAATCTGTGTTACCCACAGCGGACAATCTGTAATCACCAAACTCAATTTCTGTGAAAGGAGTGATAGTATTGGCAGCGACAATCTGATCAGGTGCCGAATTGTCGTTATTTCCGTCAAATTCAACTGTCAATTCTTCAGCGTCCAAACTGTTATACAAACGGAACTGAGAGTCAGCATCTACATCTGCAAAGTTAGATACCTGAGAGGAGTTGATAATCAAATCAACTTCAACTTCATTCTGTATCGCTCCACTTGTGGAGCGCACAGCTAATACATATTCAGTTGCAAAGGCAAAGTTGATAGTCGGACTTTCAAAGATCACGTCCTGCGAACCTGGTGTAGTCAAGTAAACTGTGTATTCACCTTCATCGAAATCATCACTATCTGAATCCCCGTCCCAATAAACCAACTCTTCGAAACCATCAAAAGAAACTGTTCCAAGCTGATTAGCAGCGGTAAACGGTGCGCCAGAGTCGCTCATATATAAATCAAAGCTCTGACCTTCAACCAAGCCCAAAGCAAACAACCTGAAGTGATTTTCCAACTCTTCACGCTGATAGGTATATTCGTTAAAACTGGGAGTAGAAAAATCTCCGCTAAGAACAATCAGACTTTTCTGCCCATCACGCAGATTGATTGTTCGTTCGTCGACTATCACTTCCTGATCATCAGAATCAGTTCGGAAAAACTCCAGATCTACGTCGCCAGCGTCACGAGTAAACAGAGCCGTTGAATCACCATAGGAAGCGCTGCCAATAACACCTTCGTCAACTTCACGAAGAGAAGTTACGGCGCTGTTAGGAGAACCATTATAGAACTGAAGATAAGAATCTGGAAAATCAGCATTGTCGTCGTCTGATCCGCCACAAGCGGAAAGTCCCAAGGCTAAAACTGCCGTTAGCAGGGAGTAGCTTAATTTACTGCGCATTAAAACAATATCCTTAAAAATATAAGCTTCTGAAAATTTTGCGGGTGATTGTATAACGAAGTTAGGATGTAAACACTACTAAAAAGTTCAATAGTGTGTAAAAAGTTTGCAAATTTAGTCGAACAAAGCGCCAAATTGGCGCTTTGTTGTCTTGAATTAGTGGAAACTGTTACAAATTGCTATCAAAAACGTAAGTGTTGATAAATGTACCTAATCAACACAACAGGGTTTATTGCCAGACTACTGGCTCTTTATATCTTTGCTCGATTACATTTTCGTAGCGCTTCTCCAACACATGTCGTTTAACTTTGAGTGTTGGAGTCAATAGATCGTTTTCAACTGTCCAGTCTTCATTCATCACAAGGAGGTGGTCTAGAACGGAATGACTTTCGAGAGAACCATTCACCTTTGTGAGAGTTTCTTCGAGGCTTGTTTTCAATTCTTGCTGATCTTTTTTACGGGCATCTTCTGACAAAACCAATAGAGCTATCGGCTGTTTCAAGCTGCTTCCTGTGACACAAACCTGTTCAATATTGGAGTTCTCCATGAGCTTCGACTCAATAGGCACAGGTACTACATATTTGCCTTTGGCTGTTTTAAAGATGTCTTTCAAACGGCCAGTAATTCTAACGTAGCCGTCGGAGTCAATCTCACCCTTGTCACCTGTTCTGAGATACCCATCTTCAGTAAAGACCTCGGCTGTTTTCTCTGGTTCAAGGTAGTACTCTTTCATATTGCATAGGCCTTTCACCTGAATTTCGCCTTCATCTGAAATTCTAATATCCACTCCATCGTATGCTTTACCGATACAGCCAACCTTGTCTTTTCTGAATGGCACGCTGCTGGTTCCGTAGGCGCTATTCTCTGTCATCCCCCAGCCTTCAGAGATGTTTATGCCCAATTTGCTGAACCAGTGAATCGTTGCCGGGGGTATAGGAGCACTGCCGCTTGCCCAGAGTCTGGCATCGTCCAACCCCAAGCCTTTACGGATTTTCCTAGCCACCATGCCGCCGACTAAGGGAATACTCAACATGAAATCGAGTTTCTTTTGAGGCATTTTGGATAGAATTCCCATCTGGAATCGGGTCCAGAGACGCGGAACGGAAATGAATAACGTGGGAGAACAGGCACAAACGTCTCGTGTAAAGGTATCAAGAGATTCAAGGAAAAATATTTGCATGCCCGAATACAGACTCGCCACTTCCACCAAAACCCGCTCTGTAATATGTGCCAACGGAAGGTAGCTTAAAATTCGATCCTGATCGTTGACAGATAAAGCTGTCAAAGAGCTTTGCCCTGACCAACTCAGCGAGCGAAATGGATGTACCACACCTTTTGGACTGCCAGTGCTGCCTGACGTGTAAATAATCGTCATGGTCTCATCCAGGTCCGGCACTGGACTTTCAGCAAAGGGCTCGCGATCCAGCATATCTTGCCATGTTTTCGTGGTTTCGGGGCCACCCGCATAGGGAAAACCAATGGTTGTAATTTCTGATGGGATCGCTTTAGCCTGTTCAATACCGTTATCGAGCTTACCCACAAACATGGCCTTACATCCAGCATGATTCAAAACGTATTGGATTGTCCCTTCACCAGCTGTTGGAAAAATAGGGATAGATACGTAACCCGCCATCATTATCGCAAAGTCAGCAATAAACCACTCAGCACAGTTTTTCGAGAATAGCGCAACATGACTGCCTTTAGGCAGTCCAAGTTCTTTCAGACCGGTCGCGACTCGCCTGACCATGTCGTCCGTTTGTTTCCATGTGTATGAACGAATCTGCCCATTGTCTGGTTGAGTTAAATAGAGCTTTTCCGGGTTATTCTTGACATGTTCATAGAGCATTTCGATCGGCGTTTTTAACGACATATTGGCTACCTGCTTTTTTAATTCTTTTACCTAAAACGAAACTAAGCAAAATTAGATCTATGCTTGAGCGTAGAAAAATTGTTAACGAAAAGCTAACGCATTTGAACAATAGAGTAAATAAATAGTATTTATTCTCGCTGCAAAGACCGTCATATCTGATGTTCGATTAGCTGCCACGATGGTTTTTAAATGGTAGGAGGGGCGCTTGCCCCTTCGATAAGGCTATATGTTCAACTTGTCTAAATGCCAGTTAAAGACGTTAAGTTGAATGAGCTAAAGGATGTTGATTTTGACTTTAGCAAACATTGGCTCAACTCAGTTGACGTTGCCTGACAATCTCATATAAACAGATGCCCGTGGCTACAGACACATTCAGACTTGATACCGATCCTGCCATTGGTAGCTTTATCAGTTCGTCACAATTTTCCCGGGTTAAACGGCGCATCCCTTTACCTTCAGCTCCCATGACCAATGCCATGGGCCCCGTCATCTTGCCAGCATAAATAGTTTGTTGCGCTTCCCCAGCGGTGCCAACTACCCAAACTCCCTGCTTCTGCAAATCTTTCAATGTACGGGAAAGATTGGTGACCTGAATCAGAGGAACGACTTCGGCAGCTCCACAAGCCACTTTTCGTGCAATAGGCGTTAGTGATGCAGATTTATCTTTGGGTACAACCAAGGCGTGCACACCCGCTGCATCTGCGGTACGTAAACAAGCGCCGAGATTATGAGGATCGGTCACGCCATCTAATACCAACAAAAATGGCATTGCCTGGCTCGATACAATGTCCGCCAGATCTTTCTCATCATATTGTTTTCCGGGTTTTGCTTTGGCCACCACCCCTTGATGTTGTTCTCCATTCACTTTTTCGTCGAGCACTTTGCGCTGACAAAACTGAACGGAAGCGCCAAATCGTCTGGCTTGATTGACAATATTGTGTATTTTTTTGTCGTCCCTTCCCTTCAGAACAAAAAGTTCAATCAATCTTTCCGGTTCACGTTCAATTACCGCTTCAAGGGCATGGATGCCATACAACCACTCTTGTTGAGCCATACTTAATTCTTTCTCCTGCTGCGCGGCTTTTTGGCCTTGGGCACTGACTTATCACTTCTCGCTGAGCTCGTCCTGGTGGTTTTGGCACCTTTGGCGTCTGATCTGTTTTGAGAGCGTTTTGCTGCAGGTTTCCTTCCTTTTCCTTTGCGTGAAGGCATGTCCAGCAGGAAATCTATTTTACGCTCATCCAAGTTAACTGTAGCTACTTTGACTTTGACCTGGTCACCGAGACGATGCACAGTTCCGTAACTTTCACCGATCAGGGATTGTTTTACCTCATCAAAATGGTAGTAATCATTTTCCAACGACGCGATGTGAACCAGACCATCGATATGGAACTCCCCTAATCTGACAAAAAAACCAAAGCTCGTTACCGATGCAATCACTCCTTCAAAGCTATCGCCTACGTGATCAAGCATGAATTCACATTTTAACCAATCTGCAACATCACGGGTTGCATCATCAGCTCGACGCTCAGTCATCGAGCACTGTTCACCAAGCGCTTCCACCTCATCGTGGGTGTAACTTTTGCCTCCGGTTTTGCTCTTTCGTCTGCTTTGTTTGTCTAACACCGCTTTGATAGCACGATGGACAACTAAATCCGGATAACGACGAATGGGTGAAGTGAAATGCGCATAAGCCTCCAATGCCAAACCAAAATGCCCGATATTGTCACAGTCATAAACGGCTTGCTTCATAGAACGCAGTAACATGGTCTGAATCAATTCCTGATCCGGGCGATTGCGAATCTTTTCTACGAGCTCAGTAAAATCTGAAGGCTTAGCGTCTTTCCCGATGGAATGAGTAATGCCAACCTCCCCGAGGTAGGAAGTAAAACTGGTTAACCTGTCTGCATTGGGTTCATCGTGGATCCGGTAGAGTGCTTCCGCTTTATTTTTTTGCAAAAATTGGGCAGCTGCTACATTCGCAAGAATCATGCATTCTTCAATGAGCTTGTGCGCATCATTTCTTACTACTGGCACGATATGATCGATTTTCCGCTGAGCATTGAATACGAACTTATTTTCCTGAGTTTCAAATTCAATGGCACCACGTTGATTACGTTTTCTTTTCAACACGCGATACATATCATGCAAATTGCGCAGATGCGGCACGTGCTCGGCATAGCGTTTGTGCAGTTCCGGGTCACCTTCGAGAATATTCCAGACTTTGGTATAGGTCAGCCTGGCCTTTGAAATCATCACTGCTTCATAAAATTGATAGTCCTGCAACGTTCCATTGGCGCTGATGGTCATCTCACAGACCATACACAAACGATCCACATTCGGGTTGAGCGAGCATAAGCCATTTGACAAAACTTCGGGTAACATGGGAACAACCTGCTCCGGGAAATACACTGAATTTCCCCTTTCCTGCGCCTCGTCATCCAATGCAGTCCCAGTACGGACATAATAGCTAACATCGGCTATTGCAACCCAAAGCTGCCATCCGCCTTCATCCAGAGGTTCACAGAAAACTGCATCATCGAAGTCGCGGGCATCTTCTCCGTCTATGGTAACAAGCGGTAACTGACGCAGGTCGATACGATTCTGTTTTGCCTCTGAGGGTACTTCTTCTTTCAGACCAGTTATCTGTTTGTCGACACCTTTAGGCCACTGATGAGGAATATCGAAAGTACGCAATGCCATCTCGATTTCCATACCTGGCGCCATATGTTCACCAAGTACTTCGACGATTCGGCCAATGGGATTGACTCGTTTTCGCGGTCTTTGTGTTAATTCAACTACAACGATATGCCCTTGGCGCGCACCATTTTCTTTCTCTGGAGGTATGATGATCTCATGACAGATTCGGCTGTCATCCGGGATCACAATCCCAATGCCATTTTCAAGAAAATAACGTCCTACTATTGGCTCCGATCGAGGCTCGATAATACGCGCTATGCGAGCTTCACGACGACCTTTATTATCTGTTCCACTTTCCTTTGCCAACACAACGTCATCGTGCAACAAGCTGTGCATCTGTCCCTGATGAATAAACAAATCCTTTTCACCATCTTCACGCTTTAGAAATCCAAAACCGTCGCGGTGGCCTATAACTCGCCCCTTAACCAATTCCATTTTGTCAGCGAGACCGTATTTTTTCTGGCGGTTAAAAATAATCTGCCCTTCCCGCTCCATGGCTCTTAGGCGCCGCTGGATCCCCACTCTGGAATCTTCATCCGAGGCTTTTACTAACTCACAAATTTCCAGAAAGCTGAGAGGCTTTTTTTCTTTCTGCAGTACTTGCAGCAAAAATTCCCGGCTGGCAACCGGGTTTTCGTATTTTTCTTTTTCACGTTGGTAAAACGGATCTTCTTTCAATTGTTTTTCAATATTCTTTTTAGTTTCATTGGCCTAGTATAACGGCAGTGAGGTTGGAACAGGTGATTTTTTTGTTTCACTCTAAGGCCAATGATGCTGAAACCCAGATTTGTTCATCTATAAATTCAATGCTATACATCCTGATAAATCATTAATAGTGAAGAATTTTTGACAATGGATGTATACCAACTACTGGAAATAGCAGTTGCCTTAAGTAATCGTTTGGATACTCACTGGACCCTTTTTATTACTGTTCACCTGGCGTTGATTGGCGGAATAATATACGTCGACAGGCCACTGCACAAACCAGAAAAAATTGTCGCCATACTGGTCTATTCTGGTTTCGCCGTTATCAACTACTTAATGATGATAAATCAGGTACATTTACTAAACAGTATTTATCAAGACATTGTGACTTTTCAAAATGATGCTTGTTGTAAAGAATCAAAAACACTTGAACATATTGGGGTAATGTCTGGTCATAGTGCTTTTAAAAACACTGTATGGAGTATTGTGGCAATTCATATAGGGATGTATGTATTGGTTGTTATATCCATTCTGAACGATAAATCACGGAAGGATACAAATGTACAAACTGACGAAGAAACCGTCAAACAAAACACCGACGGTTCTGGCTCTAACCAGGGTAACGCATAAGCAGTCCAGGCATAAAAGCTGCCTGCTAAAATTAGTTCTTAACAACTGAATACATCCACGGAGAATCATATGAACACTCGGTTACTCACTAAAGGCGCTAAATGGCTTCCTTTGATGGCGATAAGTCTGATTTTGAGCGGATGTGACAGCAATACACAGATAGCAGACGCAGGCCCTACCCTGCGACCTGTGAGAACATTAGTAGTCGAACAAGCTGAATTCGGACCATACAAAGAATTTACTGCTGTCGTGGATGCATCGCAAAAGGTTGATTTGGCATTTAAAATTTCAGGTCGAATTATCGAGATGCCGAATAAGTCGGGAGATCAGGTTGTTACAGGTCAATTGGTAGCCCGATTGGACGATACTGATATCAAAGTAGAGTTGGCTGAAGCGCAATCAAGTTATGACAAAGCATTGTCCGACTTTAATCGGGCAAAAGATTTGATTCAGACAAACAGCATCTCACAAGCGGATTTCGACCAATTACAGGCTCAGTTCAATTCAGCTAGTGCCCAATTGCAAAGTGCAAAAAACAAACTAGATTACACCCGCCTGAATGCGTCATTTGATGGAATTATTGCACAGCGATATGTAGAGAATTTTCAGGAAATAAACGCACAAACACCAGTTGTTGCATTGCATGATCTGGACAATATCAACTTCAAAGTCGATATTCCCGAAAGTTTATTGATCAACATGCGACCTGACTCCACACCACCAAAAGTTTCAGCAAACTTCGAATCCATTCCTGACCAGACCTTTGATTTGGCGTTCAAAGAGATATCTACTCAGGCAGATGAGGTGACAAAAACCTATCAGGTAACGTTCACCATGCCGAATTCTGACAGTCACACCATATTGCCAGGCATGTCAGCCAGGGTCAGAGTAATGCGGCCAGATATGGACGCCCCTGTTGCAAACTACTATGTTCCCGGACATGCAGTACTCAAAGACAGTGCCGGACACTACGTTTTCACTGTGGCTTCAGTCGAACCCGGACAAGGTAAAATCACACGACAAAATGTAGTTATTGGCAATATCACCACCTGGGGCATCGAGATATTTTCCGGCCTCGAGCATGGTCAGCATTTGGTGACCGCAGGCATGAGTAAAGTTAGCGATGGCATGATAGTCAAGTTCCAGGAATAGGGAGTTAGCTGTGAATATTACCAAACTGGCGCTAGATAATAACCGCACGACTTTAATGTTGATGTTGGCCATTTTGCTCTTTGGTGTGATGGCATATAAAACAATGCCCAAAGACTACGATCCAGGTTTCATCATCCGAACGGCCCAAGTCATCACCTATTTTCCCGGCGCCAGCCCTAAGCGCGTAGAGGAATTGGTGACAGATAAAATCGAAAAAGTCATTCAGGAAATTCCTGAACTGGATTTCGTATCCAGTGAATCCCGCACAGGTGTTTCGATTGTCAGTGCAAACGTCAAAGAAAGCTACAAAGAAATGCGGCCGATTTGGGACGACCTCAGACGAAAAATCGAAACAGTTAAAAGTGATTTGCCGGAAGAGGCAGAAGATCCCATTGTTAACGACGAATTTGGTGATGTATTTGGCATTGTCATTGGTCTGACCGCGGAGGGATACAGTTATCGTGAAATGAAGGACATTGCAGAGGAAGTTAAAGACGAACTGTTGCACCTTTCAGAAGCCGCCAAAGTTGAAATATTCGGTTCTCAGGAAGAACGTATATACATCGAATTTGATAATGCAAGACTTGCTGAACTGGGTATATCACCTTCTCAAATCAGCGATCAACTATCTAGTCGAAATATCATTATCCCAGGTGGATCAATTAACCTTAGCCGTGATCGCATTTCTGTTGAACCTACGGGTAATTTTGAGTCTCTGGAGGATATAAGCAGCACCCTTATCCAAATTCCTGGCAGTGACAGCGTGCAGTATTTACGGGAAATCGCCACGATAAAACGGAGTTACATCGATCCGGTCAATACGCAAGTTTCACTCAAGGGCGAACGTGCCCTCTCGATTGCAATTTCAATGCGTGAAGGCGGCAACAATATTGCCTTAGGTCAACAGGTCTCAGCAACTTTGGCTAGAATGCAAAATGTCTATCCGATCGGTGTAGATTTTTCTCTGGTGTCTTTTATGCCTGAGGAAGTAGAAGAGAAAGTCAACGATTTTGCCAGCAATCTGATTCAGGCGGTTGTGGTAGTAACTATTGTCATGTTGCTAACGCTCGGACTAAGAACCGGATTAATTGTTGCAGCGTTAATTCCTGCCAGCATGATTTCGGGTATATTGCTGATGTCATTTTTCAATATCAGTATTGATCAGATATCCCTGGCTGCACTGATCATCTCGCTAGGGATGCTGGTCGACAATGGCATTGTGATGTCGGAAAATATCATGGTGCAGATGAATGCCGGGAAAAAGGCTATGTCTGCTGCGATAGATTCTGCGAATGAATTGAAGATGCCACTCTTGGTTTCTTCTCTCACTACTGCCGCTGCATTTTTACCTATTTTCCTGGCAGAATCCGCCACAGGGGAATACACCGCTTCCTTGTTCAAAGTCGTTACTATCACGTTGCTGTGTTCCTGGGCTATTTCCATGACCATTATCCCAATGCTTTGCGTATTCTTTTTAAAAGCGACTCCCCAGTCGAAAGAGAGCCATTCTGCCCTCTACCATCGTTATGCGGGCGTACTTGCAACGCTTCTGAAATTCCGTTGGCTGACCATGTTGTTGACATTGATAGTATTTTTCTTGGCACTCCAGGGACTAAGCCTTGTGCCCAAGTTATTTTTCCCTCCATCAGACAGAACCTACTTTAAAGTGGAACTTGAACTGCCTGTGGGCACCAAGATCGAAGAAACTCAGCGAATTACTTCACTGGTTGAAGAGTACATGAAGAGTGATTTGATGACTAATGCTCAACGCACTGAAGGGGTCACCGATTGGATAGCATACGTGGGATCCGGTGGACCTAGGTTTCTACTCACACACAACCCTAAACCTTCCAGTGCTTATTACGCCCTTTTGGTGGTCAATGTGTCCTCCTTAGGTGTGATTGACAAGGTTATGACGCAGCTCGAGGAGCATGCAAACGCTCACTACCCTGATTTACTGGTGAAGCTGCGAAAAATTGAAAATGGCTCTCCAATTGCGAACCCAGTAGAAGTCAGAGTCAGAGGAAAAGACAAAGACAGGCTATTCGTTATCGTTGATAACATTAAACAGAAAATGGCTGAGACTCAGGGGCTGAAATCAATTAGCGATAATTGGGGACTGCCCATCAAAAAACTGGTGGTTAAAATCAATCAAACCCGCGCTCGCCGGGCTGGAATTTCGAGCAAGGATATCGCTATATCCTTGCAAACAGAATTGAGCGGAATGGAGTTAACCCAATACCGTGAGGGTGATGAAGTCATCCCCATAGTAATGCGATCTGCAGCAGCGGATCGTCAGGACATTGGCAAATTAGAAGCTCTTGCGGTTTATTCTCAATCTTCCGGCTTCTCCGTGCCCTTGAGGCAAGTAGCAGACGTTGAAATTGTCTGGGAATCAGCCAACATTTTACGACGAGACCGCTATAAGAACGTCACTATTGGTGCGCAAATTGATGATAGCACCACAGCTAGCCAAGCGTTCAGTGAACTCACCCCTTGGCTGGATGAGCAAAAAGAATCCTGGCCATTTGGTTATGACTATGAACTTGGTGGCGAAGCTGAATCTTCCGGAAAGGCCAATCAATCCATTGCAGACAAACTGCCGATTGCTGTTCTTATAATCGTACTGCTACTAATCAGCCAATTTAACTCTATACGAAAAGCCGCGGTGATTCTCGCCACTATTCCGTTGGGATTGATTGGCGTCACATTTGGGTTGCTTGCAGGACAATCTTTCTTCGGGTTTATGACGCTTCTGGGGATAGTGTCATTGGCGGGTATTGTGATTAACAATGCGATTGTCTTGCTCGAGCGGATTAAGCTGGAAGTTGATGACAATGGACTTGGTCACTACGAAGCTATTATCGTGGCGGCGCAAAAGCGAGCGCGTCCTATATTACTGACAACTGCGACTACTGTGTTTGGTTTGATTCCACTTTACCTCGGTGGCGGTGAAATGTGGGAACCAATGGCGTTAGCAATAATGGGGGGGCTGATACTCTCTACAATTCTAACCTTATGTGTTATCCCTGTACTTTATGCCATTCTTTTTGGTGTGAAACGCCCTGTATAACGCGAATTTATTGACATGTCATGTTATGCCAATCCGCATAAAGAAGAGGTATTAGTGTTAATTTGAATCAAGAATCGATTTAATCGTTACAGCCCTGCTTTGCAATTAGTAAAAACAAGGATGTTGATATGAGAAACGCGCTAATTATTTGTTATTTTGTTGCTGAAGTCTCAAGTGGTCTTTGCATCTGGACAAAACAGCAACAAAGATGAAGAGAGAGTACCGGGTGCGCAAGCAATTTGTGACTCTTTACCCTACTCAACACAATATCCCCCAGCTTGAATTAATGGGCAAACGGATTGGACTGAATTAACAGCAAGGTGGCTGGCGAAATTATCATCAATCAGATAAATTCGTATGCATCGCCATATAGATGCTCCAACATTAATCCTTTGTTGTGAAAATCTTCTTTGGCTACCCCGGCCATTTCGAATCGCCCCGCAACATAAACGTGGTAAGGCTCCAGGCTGACAAAATCTTCTAACACCGCTTTGTGTACCCAACCCGTTTTACCTTTCCATCCATCATGAGGTTGGTCTAATACTGGCACAAAATTGAAGTGCTTATGGTTAGCGTGCAACTCCATTAGCTCTTCGTAGGCATACATATCCTCCAAGGTGCGGGTTCCCCAGTACAAAAATATCGGTTCGTGACTGTTTTGCCCAATCAGTTTTTGCAAGATGGAGTGGGTATATGAAAAACCGGTTCCTCCGGCCAGTAATATAGTGGGTCTTGGACCTATCTCTCTGAGAAATGCCTTTCCATGCCCACCATCAATGATGATCTGTTGATCTTCGGACATTTTATCCAATACCTCAGATGCATAGGTATTGCCGGGACCCGCGCCAATGTGCAGTTCCAGAAGATTATTGTCCAGAGGTGCATTGGCGATGGAAAACGGGCGTTTGTCTTCCGGCCCCATAATGACACGTAAATACTGACCCGGTTTAAATGTCACCTGCTGCTGAGGATTTAATACTATTTTACTGACAACCGAAGTCAGTGGCTCGATACTTTCAATTTTACAAACGATGTCTGGCATAGCCTGAGTGTTACTCTTATCTTTATTATGCCTTTGGCATTAAGTCTAGTTCATCCCACAGATTGTCTATTTTTTCTTTTACCTGTGGGTCCATCACAATGGGTTCACCCCATTCTCGGTCTGTTTCGCCTGGCAATTTATTGGTCGCATCCATTCCCATTTTGGAACCAAGTCCAGAAACCGGTGATGCAAAATCTAGATAATCAATGGGTGTGTTTTCTATCAGGGTTGTATCCCTGGCGGGATCCATTCTGGTTGTTATCGCCCAGATGACATCTTGCCAATCCCGGGCGTTAATATCGTCATCACAGACCACCACAAATTTTGTATACATAAATTGGCGCAGGAATGACCAGACTCCCATCATTACTCGTTTAGCATGGCCCGGATATTGCTTTTTCATGGTTACCACTGCCAACCTGTAGGAGCATCCTTCTGGTGGCAGATAGAAATCAGTAATTTCCGGAAATTGCTTTTGCAAAATCGGTACAAAGACTTCGTTCAATGCCACACCTAGGATGGCAGGTTCATCAGGCGGTCGTCCGGTATAGGTCGAATGATAAATCGGATCTGTTCGATGAGTTATGTGGGTGACAGTGAACACCGGGAAGTCATCAACTTCATTGTAATAGCCAGTGTGATCGCCATAGGGACCTTCTGGCGCGGTCTCTCCCGGAGCAATATAACCTTCTAATACGATTTCTGTAGTGGCCGGAACCTGTAAGTCATTGCTTATGGATTTGACCACCTCAGTTTTATCACCACGCAACAAACCAGCGAAGGCATACTCTGAAAGCGTGTCTGGAACAGGAGTAACTGCGCCCAATATGGTTGCAGGGTCTGCCCCCAGCGCAACTGACACTGGATAGTTTTCGCCCGGATGAGTCTGACAAAATTCTTTGAAGTCCAGGGCCCCTCCACGATGTGACAGCCAACGCATAATCACTTTATTTTTACCCAGAACCTGCTGGCGATAAATACCCAGGTTTTGACGCTTTTTGTGGGGTCCACGCGTGACCGTTAGCCCCCAGGTGATTAAGGGAGCCGCATCTCCAGGCCAGCAACGTTGAATGGGTAACCTGGACAAATCAACGTCATCTCCACTCAACACTACCTGCTGGCATGGCGCTTTCTTCACTTCTTTGGCCGGCATATTCAGGACTTGCTTCAATACCGGCAACTTTTCCCACAAATCTTTAATACCTTTGGGTGGCTCCGGCTCTTTCAGGTACGCGAGTAATTTTCCCACTTCCCTTAGCGACTCAACGGATTCCTGCCCCATCCCCAAAGCCACGCGTTCAGGTGTACCGAACAAGTTCGCCAACACTGGAACAGAATAACCTTTAGGGTTTTCGAACAAGATCGCAGGGCCACCAGCACGCAGAGTCCTGTCAGCAATTTCAGTCATTTCCAGATCAGGATCGATTTCCTGGGTCACACGTTTGAGCAAGCCTTTCTCTTCAAGCTTGTCGATAAAATCACGTAAGTCTTTGTATTTCATATTGAAGGGCAATCCGTATTGATAGGAGGATTATAAACGTCAAGAGAGAGAGATACGAGGGTAGTCATGCTTTAGTTTGCAGATTTAATAAAAAAACGAGCCCGTTGGCCCGCTTTTATCAGTTATCCTTAACTCTCTAATTATTTATGTTCAGCTAATATCTAGTGCAAATGAAGCTACGTCCCGCACTGAATTGGGGTACAGATAACTGCTACCGTTCCACGTTTTAGCACCAGCAGATAAAAGTAGACTAAAGGTACATTTAGAATTACTTTCCCCAGCGGCTAGCCCTTGATTCAGCATCACCGAAAATAATTCGGAGGCACTGACTTTAGGGTCAGTACCAAATCCTTCACTCTGAATGCCGGAATCGAGAGTATCTTGAGCACCGCCAAGACCACGCTTCCATTTGAGTTGCCAACTAAACATGAAGTCAATGTCACTGTCGTGTTGTGGATGGTAAGCCCTGAAACCACTGCTAAAGGAAGCATCACTGTCACCAGATTCTTTTTGTAGAAACTGGCATTCCTCGGCACTGGCGCTGCCATTTTTTCTTAGATCCTCGATTACAGTAACAAGGGGGCGGTTATCCCACCAAAACAAATGCGTTAAGGCCCCAAATGGCACTGATGTGGTGAATAAAGGATCGTTCCAGGTTTCGTAAGAAAAAGCCTCCGCCACATCACCAGTTACACCAAATGCAGCATTGGGTATAACCCGGTTAAAGCTAGCGTCATAGATTTCCACTGTGAGCAAATGACGCCCCACCCCACCATTAAAATCTGTGGTATCCACAAAGCCATGATATTGATTCGGGCGATACTCAGCATCCGAAGGAATAAGCTTGTCGTAGGGTATCTTGTGGAAAGTCGGATCCGTTGTATTAGTTAAATGCAAAGAACGTTTCTCCACTGTCAGATCAGTTCCGACAAGCACAGGATCATTGTAAAACCAGGTCACTGCATCATCCAGATATTGTCGGGTAGATTCAATTGGAGCACCTGCACTATTAGCCCGAACAATACTGATACGATAGTACTCGGCAACGGTCGCTTCCATACCTTTAGAGAAATCAAGCAAGATAGGCAAAACACCACCCCAATTCAGATTTTTCTTCTGCCCTTTTGCTGCTGCAAAATCTGAATCTGGGAATGCCAGACCAGCATTTGCCGGAAGTGGTGGCCCCGCTACTGAAAAGGCACTGGACTGATCTGGGCTCTCCAGCTCTACACTGTCAGTGCTGCCTATTTGTGCCAAAGCTACATAAGCACCATCCGGTCCTGGCACAGTGTTAGGAGGATCACAGGCAATTGCCAATGGGTCGTAGCTGTCCAATGTCACACTATCATCGGGGTCAAACCAGTTCCCTGACGCAACACCGTCATAAATAACTCTCAGCCCAGAAGATGTTAACTGGGATACGCGATATGCCACTTCACGGCGGCAAATGGTGTTTGGTCTGACGATAAAATAGGGAGATGCGGTATAACAAATACTAAATTCACCGCTGATCCCAATAGCACTGGCACCTCTGCGAACGGGTTCGCCACAGCTGTGTATCAAGTGTAATAGGTAAGGCCTGGCCTGCACATATTCCTGGGCCTGCTCAAAAGACAAGGATGAAATCGCGTTGAGATCTGCCGCGGCATTCGCATTGACAGGATCAATAGCACCTTTATTAAACAGATTTCTTGCCGCAAAAGGTATATCCGGGATCTTCGCTGTTCTGCTTAGTACAGGAGGTGGAATAGGAAAATCGGGGACCTCCCTCAGTCGTCCTTTCAATATTTCACAGATTTCTTCAAGAAATGGTGGGTCGATAAAGATGCGCGTACAACAAATTCGCTCGTAGACCTCAACAATACCTTCACACACAGGTCGACATCGATAAAGTGGAAACAAGGTCAGATCACTTGTCGCTGAAGGCACCAAGGCGGTGTTTTCCGAATCAAACAGGTTGGTTCGTGCCAGATTTACGCTAATGTTATTCGAAAATATCCGTCGCAGGTCAAGTTGCGCCTGGCGTATCACCGGCCAGGACCAACATTTACGCACATTGCCATCCACACAAATCTGAAATAGCGGGAGCCACTGCTCCCATCTTCTGCGGCTTAACTGTAGCTGATTAGTAGTATTGTCAACTCTGGCGAGGTAACTGCGGGATAAAGACTGCGCCGTGGCGAGTGCATCGGCGTCTAACTCTTCAGTCAAACGTGTCACAAGTACACGTTCAGAAGCATTAAGTGCTTTGGCAGGAAGTTTGATTTGAGCACCATTTTCAGCATCAGACTTGCATAGGACTTTGTCGTTATTGTCCAGCACAAAAATGCTGACGCCAGGCAGATTGTCGGCGGGATCTCCTTCGCTTAATTCCAGTTGTAGTTTTACATCCGTTTTGAACCTAATCATATCCGTTTCTCCTTTTGTTCACGGACTACTAATTATAGGATTGCAGATATAAAAGTCGCTTTTCTGACCAATTCAATTATTCCTCCTAAGCGTTGATTTATATGCGTTTTCTTTTCTTCAGACTGTCTTAATGAGACGACAGTGGTATAGGTTCACGTATGCTAATTTGAGGGCTAAAAATATATAATTTTTGTAACAGGGCGGTGTTAAGTTTTTGTATTTAAAACTGAACCAGAGTAATCTTAAAAACAACTAGTTGGAGGCGTTACCATCAGGTGTAACTTTTTACTCACAGTTAATTGTTGTGATAAAGCAACATCGACGAGAGCGGCGAACACTAATCGCATTTCAATTAGTAAAGCTATCAGTACATTTATATAATTTTTGTATATTATTCATTTTCTCCCTGTGAATAGCGGGGCGAAATAGTCAGAAATACTTGTAGTGTCAAGACGGTCACTCGTTGAATTGAAAAGTTCAGCTGATGCCGAAATGTTTGACGACAATCCTGAGGAAAATCTCTATGCCATTTAATTCCGAGCTGACCCAAGAACTCAATCTGATCCTGAAATTTCCAGATAAAAGCCTGATGCAAGGCCTTAAAATTCATAACGACGCCGCCCCTGAAGTGATAAGCGCTGCTAAAAGACTGCACGAAAAAGGGATAATCAGTTTACCAGATGGGGGGTATTTAACGGATCTTGGTCATGACCTGGCGGAACATGCACAAATTATACAATCAGCTCTGACCCACACTTAACACCTCGCACTCAACTACTGACCAACAAATTAAAATTCTCCTTTCAGGTATTTATCTCTGGTGGGCTTAGGAAACTTTTCGATCGCATATCGCAAGGCTGTCCGAGGCATGGCGTCATAGTTTTCCGCGAGAAAGTTGATTAACAAGTGTTGATTTCGATTGCCCATTTCACGGAGCATCCATCCCACCGCTTTATGCATCAGATCATGCTTGTCATCCAATAACAATGTTGCAAGTTTAAGGGTGTCGTCAAACTGATTATTTTTAATAAGCCAGTATGTTGCCACCATCGCAATGCGTCGCTCCCAAAGTGAATCTGATTCAACAAGTCGATAAAGTACATCACGAGGTTTATCTATCAGGTAGGCTCCGACAATTTTATAACAAGAACAATCCACAAGATCCCAATTGTTGACATGTTCCGTATTGGCAAGATAAGTATGATAAATCTCTGAACGAAGCGGTTCTTTTGACCGTTCAAACTGATAAACCATCAGTGACAAAGCCAGATGTCGAGCCTCGTGGTAACGACTCCCAAGCAAGGCTACCAATTCTGTCAATTCGGTTTGTCGATATGTTTTCACCAGCTGCTTAATCACAGGTGCACGGATCCCTAAAAAAGTATCACCTTGAGCATAACCTCCTGGTTCAGCCTTAAAAAATCGTTTCGCTCCTTTCGCATCTTCAGGGTTAGCCAATTCGAGTAGATCTTGCAAAATTTGCCTGTGCATTCTGTTAATCCTTTGAGTCACTTTCGAAAAGTTCTAGAAAAATTATTCACTGTCGATAAACTTAACATGAAAATCATCTTTATCCGGAATCCAATCATGTCGACCCGAATGATATTGCTTATCGCACTTGCTGCCAGTGGCCTTTTTTCTGTTTCATCCCGTGCGGCAGAAGAGCTCAGGGCTGTGCAACTATATAGCCAGGATGAACTCATTCGATTAATTGATCGTAACGAGCACCTTAGCCAGGTTGTTCTGGACAAATGTCAGTTAGTCCAGGACATCGAAGCCCGTGCACAGACATTGAAAATCCCAGCTTACCAATTTTTGTGGGGCGACATGCTGGCATGGGGTGTTTGCGTTGAAGCGAACCCGGAGCGCGGCGTGAACTATATGCGCCAGGCCGCCGAGCAAGGACTACCAGCAGCACTTGAACAACTTGGTCGCTACTATGCACAGGGTAAGTTGGTGCAAATGGACAAGCAGCAGGCAGTCATATTTTTAAGGGAGTCGTCAGCACTGGGGAATCTTAAGGCTCAAATACAACTGGCGGAATTATTTATCGATGGGCACGGCAGCCCTTATGATTACGAAGACATTTACCATTGGCTATACAATGCTATAACCGCTGATAAAGACCAACATGCCAAGATCGCTAATTGTCTGGACGAACTGGAAGTACTGATGCACCCCAAGGCCGTGCGCAATGCGCGGCGTCCCTTGGATACTTGACCATCCTATATCAGTGTAACTAAGTCGATTCTAATGTCGCTATTTTTGTTTTGGTCTCCAGAAACAAAGTAATATAATGAAAGCAAACACCATAGAGACAAAAACAAGCGGTAATTTCACTGATTCGTCTACCCAAAAACCCGCAGCTAGCGCGCCCAATGATGCCGCGCTGATTTTTGCAGCAGCCACCCACATGTATATCTGAGCAGCTCCGTTTGCTGGTGCGTAGTCACTTCTTGCTGCCAGGGTGACCGCAAAAAACAAAGAGTTTACAGCACCGCATAACCAATAGGTAAACAGCCCGGCGACATAGGATTGACTAAGAGTAACCGCAATAAGTGTGCTTAAAAGTAATAAGCCCACTTTGTTAAGAAGTGTTAGCGCTTCGCCTCTTAATGGTTTTACCATTATCACTAACGCACCACACAAACTTCCAATGCCGTAACATGTCACCAGGTAAGCACCGCTTTCCTTGCTGCTTTGCCAGCTCTCACCAAGATAAACGGCCAACACGGGAAGTGCCGCGACACTGAATGCAGCACCTGACGTCATGCTGATTGTTTTTTTCAAGGGGCCAGATGTGCGGAACATGCTGGCGATTTGCCAGATTCCAGGGATCTCGCAAGTCAGTCGGTGTGATTTTTTTGCAGGAACAGGCAAAAGCAAGACAAGCATGCCCGCGAGAATCGGAAACAGCATGAGCAGGCTAACCGCTGAATTTGTCGAATACCGCACCGACAACAATGCGATTAGCATAGGACCGAGCGTCGTACCTATACCATAGGTAATAGTGTCCCAACCTTGCGCTTTTCGCCTTATTTCTATCTGAGGTCCGACTAAGCTGGTTAGCTGTGTACTCATCCCTCCCATCAAAAAGGAGCTACAGGTTCCACACAGCAGGAGTGAAAAAGCAATCAACCACTGCGCCTGCCAATCAAAGCCCTTTATTGTCAGCTGAAAAAAAACGCTGTAGCAAAACGCCGCTACCAGCAGCAATAGTCGAGGATCGACAGCTCTGTCCAGCCAACGTCCAAATACAGGCCCAAACAAATGTGGTGCGGTCAGACAGGCGGCCAACAGGCCTGCAACTTTTCCGCTTGCACCATACTCCCGGGAAAGCAGAATAATTGCGACGGCTGATCCACCTGTTGCCATCCTCGCGAGCGTTGCCGCCATCACATAGATTGCTAGCGGCGGACATCCGTTCAGCCTTGCCCAGCCTGCTTTAATCATGATCGACAATTCATCTATTTTTAATCCAACAGTTTCATCGCAAGAACACTTTCCAATGATGTCCTGTCTTCTCCTTGCAAGGGACTTAATGGATGCGGCAAACAGTTTTCCTGTGTGTAACCAAGAATTTCTGCTGCAGTGGCCATTACACGCAAACCGCCTTTATTTCGTATAAACAATTGCCATAAGTCTTCTAGTTGTTCAGATGTCTGTGTTGCAAGCTCTGCCTGTTCAGAATTCACTTGCCGGATCAGTCGCATTACCGTGCGCGGAAATAATCCTCCCAGTACAGAAAGCCAGGTATCACAACCCGCTCGCATGCCGGCGACACCAAACTTGTCACCGCTTACTCCGATAGACACAGACTCGGGGACGATTTGTCTAAGTTGGGCCAATCGCCCGCGTCCTTCTTCTGTGGCGAACGGCATCCCGGGAATTTTTATTGCTGATACGTTAGGGAGTCTTGATATTTCCCGGTACAAATCATCGCTGAACGTAAAATTTGTGACTCCAGGGTTTTCATAAACACAAAGGGGCACTGAGAGCTCAGCCGTAACTTTTTCATAAAGGGAAAATACTTCTGTCTCTGATAAAGGATGATAAGACACTGGCGCCAGCAACACTGCGCTCACACCCGCTTGCTGAGCTATCGAAGCATTTTTTAAGACATCTGATGTACGTAAGGATCCGATGCCCACCATAACGGGAATATCGTTGGCAGAGCTAACAGCCCGCTCTGCAACTGTTCTTAACTCCTCTTTCTCAAGATACGGATAAAGCCCCGTCGACCCCATGGCACAGATAGAATCGACCTTGGCGTCAGTTAAATTTTTCATCAATCGTTCAAACGCAGAATAGTCAATGCGTTCATTTTGAAATGGCGTCAGAGGAAAAGCACACAATCCAGTAAACATTTGAATTCCTATTTGTTTAGAATACGGTTAACAGTAAAAATAACTGCAAATGGCAAGACACAACATTTGCATATGACAAAGACAATATTGTCATAGGACAAAAATGAAAGTCAATATTTCTGGGAAAACAGCACAAACTATTTTCGAAGCCATTCGGGAATTGGCAAATAGCGGTGAATTAGTCGCCGGCGATTTGTTACCTTCGGTTCGGGAACTCGCCGAACACCAAGGCGTTAACCGAAACACAGTATCTTCCGCCTACCAAAGACTGGCTAAAGCGGGTATTGCAATTACTCAGGGACGCCTTGGTACGAGAATTTGTCAGGCACCCAAGGCGGGTGAGCAAGAAGGTATGACGGAAACGGCCTTATTTGATTTGGCTGACGGAAGCCCTCGCAAAGAATGGTTACCTGACCTTAACAAAGCAGCCAAACAAACCGAACTCAATCAATATCTTTACGGTGAGGCAACAATATTGCCTGCCATTTACCAATATGGTCTGCAATGGTTTGAGGGTATTTGTCCAGCCTCCTTTGATATTACCTTGAGCAATGGCGCTATAGATGCAATGGAGCGACTAATGGCCGCCCATTTGTTACCTGGTGACAAGGTAGCAATTGAAGACCCTTGTTACATCAGTTCAGCCAATGCCATGCGCCTCGCAGGGATGAATGTAGTTGGTGTGCGCATGGATGAATTTGGTATGTGTCCAGAAGCCTTGCGAAACGTTTTGGAAAAAGGTGCACAAGCAGTACTTATCACACCCAGAGCTCACAATCCTACAGGGGCCAGCTTATCCGCCCATCGCGCTGCAGATTTACAACGGGTTTTAGCCCAATACCCAAATGTATTGGTTATGATTGATGACCACTTTTCGCTATTGGCAGTGAGCGAATACTACTCCGTCATCCCAGAGTCAACCTTCAGTTGGGCAGTCTTTCGTTCAGTGTCTAAAGGCCTTGGCCCTGACCTGCGTTTAGCGTTTGTTGCTGCGGATAAGGAGACAGTCATACGAATTTCCACTCGCCTGGCGCCAGGCATGTCATGGGTCAGCCGGGTTTTACAATCACTGGTGCACACCTGCCTGACTTCCAAAGAAGTGCAATCTCATCTTGAACAATCCAGACGCAATTGTGCGCTGCGCAGAAACATGCTGATAGATGCACTAGCGCTCCAGGAGATTGATGTATCCAACACTAAAGACGGACTGAATGTCTGGGTACCTGTCACAGGAGATAGTCAGGCAGTTGCTTATGAATTATCACGTAAGGGCTGGTTAGTAAGGCCTGGTAGCTCGTTTGATATAGAACAAGAATCCCATGCCCTAAGAGTCAGCGTTCAGAACCTCGAAGAAGAATCAGCACGCTTATTTGCTAGGGACTTGGCCACGATCACGCATAAATAAACGATTTTCTGGTTGAGTTATTTCTGTTTAACGAAGGTCTCGAACTGATCAGGTAAAAAAGCTACTAGTTGGCCAGACAAAGCAACATATTGCTTCAATGCCTGAGGGAGCGACAAGTAAATAGTTGGCAACTTTTCGACCAGACTAGGGTTTCCTTTCTCTTCAGCTTGTTGGATGGCCAGCGGGATATCCGCGAAAGAACTGAACATACCAAGACAGAATTTCAGGTTCTTATGCATGTTCGGTAATATTGCTGGTTCTTTCTGCCCTACATTATCCCACGCATCTGACCAGACATTTTCTAGTTGGCTGTGACCCGCTAGCAACCCTGTCATCCACATACTCAAAGGGGAATTCCGTCCGTGGTCTTCTGGATAAAAAAGCGCAGCGGGCAATTCGACATTGTCGTCTCGCATATCTCTAAGCTGCCGTTGAAACATTGCCATCAAGGTATCGGTCAATTCGTCAGCCTGTTGTTCCGACGCTATCTGACCCCGTTGATCAAACGCCCATATCAACCAGGTTTCTGGCATTGGAATTTCCGGAGCAGCCGAGACGGCAAAGACGAGACCCTGAATATACTCGTAAGTGTGCAATACATCTTTTAGTTCACCTTCACAAAGCATTTTCAAATGCATTGCTTCTTTGCTATCTGGCATGGGAAAAGAGCTTTATAAACATGTAAAAATATGACTCAGTCTACCCTTTTAACACCTGCATCGTCATCCGTTAATAAATTATCTATGCACACTCTTGACTTTGAACTAAGTGTTAACGTTATAATGTAACAAAACCAATGTTACAATATAACATCTCAGACGGATTACAAAACATGCGAAGCTTTACCTACTCGCTCATTACCTGCGCTATCATTGCAGGTACAGCTCAAGCACAAGAAAAACAGACGCACAAAGACGAAAGTGATATTGAAACTCTAGTGGTTACTGCGTCTCCGCTTAACCGTTCAGTACTAGAATCTGCTACGCCTGTATCAATCATTGCAGGTGAAGATTTGAAGCAGCGCTTGGCTCCTACCTTAGGCGAAACACTCAAGAATGTACCTGGTGTGCATAGCACTTACTTTGGTCCGGTTTCCAGCAGCCCTATTATCCGAGGGTTAGATGGTCCACGAATTAAGGTTGTACAAAATGGTTTGGATGTTTCTGATGCCTCTCGCGTAGGCCCAGATCATATTGTTTCTGCTGAAGCATCAAATGCGACTCAAATTGAAGTACTGCGTGGCCCGGCAACACTATTGTATGGTAGTGGCGCCATTGGTGGTGTGGTCAACATTGTAGACAACCGCTTACCCACTCAAAAAAGAGAAGGTGTCGATGGTCAGGTAGCTTACCTGCATGACAGCGTCTCAAGTGAAGATACGTTTTCCTTCAATGTCGACGGCGGCACCGGAGATTTTGCCTGGCATCTGGATGCCTACGACCGTAAGACCGAGAATTATGATATCCCTGGTCCCGCAGAAGCAGATAGCGACGAAGATACTGGTGAGCTGGAAAACTCATTTATCGATGCCAATGGTTTTACTGGCGGACTAGGATGGGTACAAGATGATTTTCGTGCAGCAGTTTCATTTGGAAAGCTTGAGTCGGACTATGGTATCCCTGGTCATTCACATGGACATGACGATGAACATGGGCACGATGACGAGCATGATGAAGACGAACACGAGGGTGAAGAAGAACATCATGATGAGGACGAGCATGAAGAGGAAGAAATCTTCGGTCGCCTGAAACAGGACAGATATCAGGCGATGGTGGATTTTTTGAAAATTGACAGCTTTATCAATGAGCTTCATTTTCACACCGCCTATACAGATTATACCCACGCAGAGATTGAAGAAGGTGAAGTTGGAACTGTTTTTGACAACGAAACTTTTGAAGCCAGGTTATGGGGTAAACACGAGGAAGTCGCTGGCTGGACCGGCGTGCTGGGCTTCAATCTGGTAGATACCGACTTCTCGGCATTGGGTGAAGAAGCGTTCTCGCCTGCGACTCAAACCGAAACAAGAGCAATTTTTCTGCTCGAAGAAAAGCGTTCTGGCGACTTTTTGTGGCAGTTGGGTGCGCGTCTAGAAGACACTGAAATTAAGCCTGACAACTCCTTCTTCGAACACGACGAAGATGAGCATGAAGAAGAGGAACATGAAGGCGAAGAGCATGAAGAGCATGAAGAGCATGAAATTGAGTTTGACACCCAATCCTACACTTCATTGAGTTTGTCTGCTGGCGTGGTTTGGAGCCTATCTGATAAAAGCTCATTGGCGTTCAATTATGCCCGTTCTGAACGAGCTCCTACCTCAGCAGAAATTTTCTCTAACGGACTGCACATCGCCACCGGAACTTTTGAAGTGGGTGCAGGATTTGAAATAGAACTGGAAGGTGACGAAGTTGAAATTGTCCAATCTGGCAATTCTGTCAGGGAAGAAGTTTCAAATAACCTGGATTTAACCTATCGATACGTAGGTGAAGACGTTGAAGCTCACTTCAGTATATTCTTCAACCAGATAGATGATTACCTTTTCCAGCAAAACACTGGGCTGTACATGGAAGATGACCATGGGCACGACGACGAGGATCATGATGACGAGCATGAAGACGAACATGAAGGTGAAGAGCATGACGAGCACGAGGGAGAAGAAGAAGGACTTCCTATCTTTCTTTTCACTCAACAAGATGCTGAAATTTATGGCTTTGAAGCTGAGATTGACTGGCATATAAACGAAAATCTTCGTCTGGATACCTATGCCGATGTGACCCGAGCTGAACTGAATGATGGTTCCAACGTTCCTCGTATTCCCCCATTGAGAATAGGAGCAGAGCTGCACTGGGAAGCTGACAACTGGCATGCGGAGTTGGGTGCAACTTACTACGCTAAACAAGACAATATTGCCGACTTTGAAACGGAGACCGATAGCTACACTTTGGTTAACGCAGCGTTCAACTATTACACTAATATCGGAGATGCTGAATGGGTATTGTTTGTCAAAGGCAACAACTTGACGGACAAACTAGCTCGTGTTCACTCATCTTTCCTAAAAGATGATGCGCCATTGCCAGGCCGCTCAATAGTGGTAGGTACACGTATTAACTTCTAACATGTTATCCCCTCGGGCACTTCTGTGCCCGAGTCCTTTCCCTTTTGCGCTTTTATCAAGTACTGTTAGTCTAAGAGTATGAATCGCAAAGACTTTACCTTATGAAAAATTTCGGCACCGGCCTTTTGATTACTGCCGCATTTATCGGTCCTGGAACAGTTACAACGGCCAGTATTGCAGGCGCTAATTTTGGTTATGCCCTGGTCTGGGCACTGCTTTTTTCTGTTGTGGCTACTTTTGTATTGCAGGAAATGGCCTCGAGACTTGGCCTGGTGACAGGAAACGGTTTGGCCGAAGCTCTGCGTGATAACTTTCAGTCAAAATTATTGAAATTCTTTTCAATCGGACTAGTGGTCGCCGCAATTGGCATCGGAAACGCGGCCTATCAGGCTGGAAACTTAACCGGTGCAGCGCTGGGCATATCCAGCACCCTGGGTGGCAGCATTTCCTTGTGGAGCATTTGCCTCGGGGTTCTTGCCGGTCTGTTGCTTGCGACCGGGCACTACAAAATACTGGAACGAACGCTAATCACTCTGGTGCTAGTCATGAGTCTGGTATTTCTCACCACTATGCTTATCGCCCAACCTGATTGGAGTGCGTTAACCAGCGGCATGTTCACACCCACTATTCCGGATGGCGCAACCTTGTCTGTCATCGCACTTATCGGCACAACAGTTGTACCCTACAACCTGTTTTTACATGCCAGTATCGTTGCCAAACAACGGGATACGGAAAGAAGCCAAAAGAAAAACCTGCGCGCCAATCGTATTGATTCTGGCCTGTCAATTGGCCTGGGCGGACTGGTAACACTGGCTGTAATGTCTTGTGCTGCCAGTGCATTTTTTGCCACAGGATCTACCTTGTCTGCCGGCAATATAGCCACGCAATTGGAACCACTTTTAGGCGACTATGCCAGCTACTTTTTTGCACTAGGCCTGTTTGCCGCTGGATTGTCCAGCGCTATCACGGCGCCACTTGCTGCAGCTTATGCCATTAGTGGAGCATTTGGCTGGCAAAGTGATATGAATAATATTCGATTCAAATCAGTCTGGTTGGTGGTGCTACTGGCAGGTGTGATATTTGCCAGCATTGGAATCAAACCTTTGGTGGCCATCTTGTTTGCCCAGGCAGCAAATGGCTTGTTGCTGCCCATTATCGCTTTGTTCCTTATCTGGATAATGAACCAACCCACACTGCTAGGCGAACAACGCAACGGTTTGCTTGCCAACACTGTGGGCGGAATTGTGGTTTTATTGGTTAGCTGCCTTGGCCTGTATAAGCTGGCGAGTTTATTTTTTTAATCTCTCCAGCATTTGTTGCAGATAAGCTTTAGGGCACCCAAAGTTAATTCTGATGAAGTTTCTGTCTCCAAAATCGATGCCGGGCGAAGGTCCGATACCTTTGCTTTCAAAATAGGCCTGAGGATTCGCCACACCTAAACCTGCCCCGTCAATCCAGGCCAAAAATGTTGCTTCAGGGGCCAGAAGTTCGAGACCCGGAATGGCATTAATTTCATCCACCATGAAACGTCTGTTTTCGCGCAGATAGTCGAGCAAACCAGCGTACCAATCATCACATAGTGTAAAAGCAGCAGTTGTGGCAACCAAACCAAGAATATTGACCCAAGGCACGATTCCCTGACCTGCGGATATGAATCGCTTTCGAACTTCAGCGTTGGGAATAATAGCGAATGATGCGCCCAGCCCTGCAATATTAAATGTCTTGCTCGCGGCCATCAGGGTAATGGAGCGCTCCTGTAATCCTTCGAATTTTCCGGCAGGAATATGTTTGGACTTTTGGTCCAGGATTAAATCACAGTGAATTTCATCTGAACACAAAATTACATCGCTTTCCTGGCAGATATCTCTGACTTGCGCCAGCTCATTTTCGGTCAATACCGAGCCCACTGGATTCATCGGGTTGCACAAAATAAAGAGTTTGCACTCGGGCCTCTCAGCCTGAGCTCGCAAGGCGTCGAAATCCAGTGTCCAACGCCCATCCACTACTACTGTACCCACATCAGCGCGGGACATTCCATTCAATTTGGGTGCAGCCAGCAACGGCGGATAGTTGGGAGTCTGCACAATGACACTGTCACCCGCTTCACTAAAGCCCTTACAAGCCATGTTAAACGCTGGGACAACACCTGGTGTCCAAACTATCCAATCAGTTTCAACATCCCAATCGTGCTGTTTTTTTAACCAACGCACTACTGCCTGATTCGCAGGTTCAAATTGTGCTGGCAAGTGGTACCCCATCAAACCATGTTCGGCCTGCTCTTTGATAGCGTCCAATATAGGTTGAGCACACCTGAATTCCGTATCTGCGACCCACATCGGTAAAATATCGCTTCCTTTGTATTTTTCCCATTTAAATGAATAGGTATTTTTGCGGTCTATAATCTTGTCAAACTGCATGGAATGGTATGCCTGTATAATTAAATTGTAAGGTTCGGGTTGTTGGATTTTAACTTGAGTGGATAGGTCTGAGAAGGTTCTCGACTTTTTCAGTCAGATCCCTGTTCCTGAATGGTTTGGCGATAAAATCTGTCGCGCCGGCTTTTTTGGCAGAAATCACCAACTCGCGCGTCGCATTCCCGGTCAACATCAGAAAGGGCGTTGCTAATTCTCGTGCACGCAGCGCCTCTAATACTTCTATCCCATCATGATCAGGCATCTGCCAGTCACAAATGACCAATCCCAATTTATCAGGATCGATTGTATCAATAAATTCCAAAGCCTTGATACTACTTGAAAAGCTAAAGATCTCGCCAGATACGAATTCTTCTAATATATGCTGCACCAGTTCCAGTGTGATTTCATCATCATCTATCAGCAGAATATTGTCGGGTAGCAAATGCGCCGTTCCTCAACAAAAAGCAGGTTAATTTACTATAGCTTGGATCCAGTGAAGAACAATACCGGCTGGTCGTAAACGGTCGAATTTTAGACCAAAGTTTAATACCAATTCCATTCATTTGATTCAGATCAATACCCCGTATTTAGCAGCTTTGTAGACTGTAAACAGACTGATTAATGAGGGCATAAAAATGAAACAGAATGTAGGTATTCTCGACACAGCAATCCGCTCTATTATTGCATGCGTTTTACTGGCACTAGCCTTTGAAGGAATTTTCTCCACAGGCATCAGTATCGCGCTTGGCGTTTTTTCCATGCTGCTTTGGATTTCAAGTTCATTTGGCGTGTGTTTACTTTACAAAGCATTAGGTATCGATACTTATCCTGATTTTAGCGACGATTCCTATCACGCGCATTAGAGCGTGTTGATCTGTAGAGGATGTCAAAAGAGTGCCATCTGAGCACTGTTGATACGTTCAAAGGACAGGTCGATAAAAGGTAATATCCCTTCTGCTATCGGCCTGATTTGCTTATCAATATAGTGCTGGTAATCGATAGGATTCTTCTGATACTCAAGTGGCTCTGGCCCCTGTGTGGTGATTATGTAAGAAACCCAACCTTTGTGCTGATAACGTAACGGCTTACCCAATCGGGCGTTTTCCGCGTCTGCCAGTCTGGCTGCCTTTACATGGGGTGGCACATTTTTTACGTATTTATCTAGTCGCTGCCTGAGTCTTTTTCGATAAATGAGTTGATCATCAAACTTTCCGGCTAAGGTATCGGCAATAGTGGACTTGATGAATGCAGAGACATTCTGATCCTCGAAAACCAGCTGGTAGAGTGTGCTCTGGAAGTGTTTTGCCAGCCCGGTCCAATCTGAACGAACTGTTTCCAATCCTTTGAATATTAGTTCTGCTTTGTCTCCAGTACTTTTCAAACCAGCGTAACGCTTTTTACTGCCCAGCTCTGAACCACGAATAGTAGGCATTAGGAATCGTTCGAATAGGGTTTCAAATTCGATTTCAAGATGACTTGTCAGCTGAAAGTTCTGTTCAATAAGTTGAGTCCAATTCTGATTGATTTTTTGTTGCAGTTGCATACCAATTTGTTTTGCTTGTTCTGAATTCAACTCCCCCTCCAGCCAAACGAAAGTAGAGTCAGTATCGCCATAAATGACTTTGTAGCCATCTTCCTCAATCCAGCGAGCAGTGGTCTGCATGATGTCGTGCCCACGCATGGTAATCGAACTTGCCAGACGGGTGTCGTAGAATGGACAGCCACCAGCTCCCAATACACCATAAAAAGAGTTCATTAAAATTTTTATGGCCTGTGATCGAGCAGCATCGTTGTTTTTCTTTGCTTGATCCCGTTGCTTCCAAAGTGACGTAATGATGTCAGGTAGAAAGTGATTTTGCCTGGAAAACATCCCCCCCTTGAAACCAGGTATTGCATCTTCTGGTTTAGCCAACCCTTCTACTAATCCCAATGGATCAATTTTAAAAGTACGGATAATAGAGGGATAAAGACTCTTGAAATCCAACACCAGAACATTTTTGTAAAGTCCTGGAACAGAGCTCATTACATAGCCACCTGGACTGGCCAAGCCTCCGTTTTCAGGTCTGTTTGGGCTGACATACCCTGCTCTATGGAGTTTGGGAAGGTAAAGATTGACAAAGGCCGCTACTGAACCGCCGTTGCGATCCAGCTCTAACCCGGTCAGTTGACTGCGCAATGTTAAAAAGTCCAATAAATTGGTGTGCGCAAAAATTTCTTCAACTAACACACAGTCCTGCAAATTATACTTAGCCAATTTAACTTTATTGTGCAGAAAATCATGCTGGATTGTGGCTAGCCTGTCCTCGACATTTTCAGTCTCTTTGCCTTTTCCCAACAACGTCTGAGCAACATTTTCAAGGCTAAAACTATCAAACTGATAGGTGGCCGTTTTCAGCGAGTCGATTCCATCAACTATGACTCGCCCATTGATATTAACAAAGCCTTGTCCTGGATCATTGCGAGATTCCCGCCAGGTCAGCGCCTGCCTGTCTCGCCCAAGAATCAACTTAATCCCTAACAACTCAGCCCGCTGAATAAGTACCCTGAAATCGAAATTCACAAGACTCCATCCGATAAAAATATCAGGGTCTTGTTGCTCTACTTCTACCATCAACTGCTGTAACAATGCCCTTTCATCTTCCACCCAAACGACCCAATCCGGGCTAGCTTCAGGTGCACCTATCATAATGACGGCTTGATAGTCCTGGCCGGATAAACCGACCGAAAACAGCTCCCCTTTTTCGCTGCATTCTATGTCCAGTGAGAGAACGGATAAGTCCGGTGCGTAATCGGCAGGCTTGATTTTGACTTCGCTGTAACCAAGCAAAGAATCACTTTCTGCAGGGATCCCGATATAAGACAATGACCCGGTAACAAACCGCTCCATTAAAAACCGTTCTGCCAGACGAATATCGTTTTCATAAGAGGTAATAAGGGCTTGGTTTAGCGCGTCACGCGCCTGATAGAAATGATTGATTTGGTCAAAATAGAATGCGGTTACCTGATGGTGCTCAAATGTCTTCAACTCAAGAGGCTTGGCTACGAAGTTCAGTCCAGCTTGACGCAATATCTGCTGGGCACGCTCGCTAATAGGCTGTGCAACAAAAAAGACTGAACGTTGGGCAGATGTCACTAATCTGACCGGACCTTGATCGGCCGCCAGCCAAAATTCGAGAAAGGTTTTTCCAGAGCGTTCAAATTGCCTTCTGGTGAGTATGAACCCTTGCTGCACCCGTCCATCCAATGTCTGAAAATAGGTTAAAAAAACCTGAGTTAATCCGCTGAATAAGCCTCCACTCTGTTACGACCATTTTCCTTGGCTTGATAGAGGGCTTTATCTGCTTGCAACATCAACTCAGCAACATTAAGTGCTCCCTTATGGGACGCAACACCACAGGAGACAGACAATTGTAACCCGTCTATATCCAAATTGTTGCCCATCTCACAGACTTTTATTGATAAACTTTTCATTGTTTTTATTGCATCATCTTTGTTTGTCATCGGCATGGCAATGATGAATTCCTCACCACCAATTCTGCCGACTATATCCGTATGTCGGAAAGTGTCCCGACACAAGCGACCAAACGCCTTGAGAACCCGATCGCCGGCGGCATGTCCAAATGTATCGTTTATTTGTTTAAAGTGGTCCAGATCAGCAATGACGACAGATAAGGTCAATTCATGACGGCTTGCCAGGTCCACTTGAGTTTCAAGTAATTCCAATGTGTGCCTACGATTGTTCAAACCTGTCAAACCATCAATATTGGCTAGTTTTTCCAATCTTGCGCGATTTTGTTTGGTGCGATAAACCAAGACAACCAATAAGGACGAAATAACCAAGGACGCCACAAACAACAGCATTAATTGCCAGTATTTAGTCTGGCTTTCTTTTAAGTCCACTCGTTGCGATACATTTTTTTGTTCTAGAATCTCGTTTTCCCGAGCTTTTGCATTTAATTCGTACTGAGAACGAAGTGATATGAGTTGTTGCGTGCTACGCTGACTGAACAGCCTCTGTTTATGTGGAATGGTATCCAGAAGCAAATCAAAAGCGCCTTTATATTCTTGTTTAAGCGCTAGCAATTCCGCCTTCTTTTCTTGCACACTGATTTTACGCAGTGGCATGGAATCGGGATCGAGTATTTCCTCTGCATGAAGAAGAAATTGTTCGGCCGCAGCAGTGTGCTTCTGTTTTAGTGCTATTGTGGCAAGGCTTAACGCAGCATCAAGTTGCATATGAGGATTGTTAGACTGCTCAAAAATACTCAGCGCTTCGGTGAACAACGCTTCTGCGAGATTTAGATTATCCCGATCAATTTCAATACTTCCCAATTCTTTGATGGCATAGGCGATCCCCTGCGTGTCATTGACCTGGCGGGCTATGCGTGCCGATTCTCGCAGCTGCTCAATTCCTTCATTGGTATTACCTATTTTATTGTTAGCTCTGCCAAGTCCATAAAGAGCAATACTGAGTTCCAACCAGTGTTGTCGATTTCGATGGAAATCCACCGCTTCTTCAAAAAACGGGATGGCCAACTGGTTTTCTCTTCGGTACTCGTAAACAAGTGCGATTAGACCTGCAATATCACCTTTGCTGCGCCGTGGACTATCATTAGCCGCTAAATCATAGGCTCGCTGAAGATCTCTCAGCGCGGCGCGGTAGTCAGTCAGACTGTTGTGGATAATTCCTCTCGCATAGAGTGCGTAAATGATGAGTCCGGTGTCTTGTTGCAATTCACCCCAAACAAGGGCGGCATTGGTCCCCACAAGTGCTTCGGAGGATCTTCCGTTGATATCCAACGCAAGAGACTCTGCCAGTCTGTATCGGTGGTAATACCATGGATGTATATCACTGTCTGTCAGCTCGATTGCCTGTCTGGCACTATTCAGGGCTGCTTCTGGTAGGGTCAGAGCATAATTTGCGTTACTTAGTACGTAATGATGTTGCGCAATTAGAAAAGGGGGAAGTTGCTGACTGTGATTATGTGCTGTCACTTCTTTGATCACATCATCCGGATCCGTGGAGATCCGCTCAAGTGCAGACTTGTATGGATCATTCCAACCATCCTTGGGTTGCGCTACGACTGTGCACGCTGTCACCAGAATTATGGCAGTCAGCATGACTGTATAAAACCGCGGCAAATCTATCTCTCCTTTTTCCACCTGATTAGTTATTCTACTAAAATTCCATTTTCTTCAATTATATCAAGTTATACCTATGGCTATTTATTCAACGAACCTATAGTCATTAATATGGTCGCCTTAGTCAAATATGCTCATTCAACTAAACTATAAGTTTTACATAATCGTTTCGGAGTAGAACACATGTTACCGGATCAATCGTTGCACCCATTCATCATATCACGACGCAGTCCATATGCTTTTGCACCTGACCAAAATGTGTCTGAACAGGATGTCAGAGCCTTGTTCGAGGCTGCACGTTGGACAATGTCTTCATACAACGCGCAGCCCTGGCGCTACATTGTAGCCAATAAGCAACGCCAACCCGAGGTCTGGCAGCAAATCTATGACGTGTTACTGGAAGGCAATAAACCTTGGGCGGCAAATGCGCCAGTGCTGGCACTTGGAGTAATTACGCATTACTTTGACTACAACCACAAACCTAACAAGGCTGCATTGCATGATCTGGGAGCCGCAACTGCAAGTTTAACTTTCGAAGCCACTCATAGAGGATTAGTTGTTCACCAGATGATCGGAATAGACCCTGAAAAAGCAAATGAAACCTTTGACTTGGAGTACCCAATGGAGGCTTACACCGGCATCGCTATTGGCTACAAAGGAAGCCCAGATGTTATTCCAGAGGAATTTGCGAATCGGGATAATAAAGTCAGGGAACGGAAACCAATGGAACAATTAATATTGGCCGGTGGATTTTAACCGGCCGCTGAGAACTATTCGGTTTTTTCATACACCCAGGGCATGCCTGGAATTTCGATTTTAATTACCGCAGAAGAATCAGCGTCCAGGTAATATATCTGCGATGGAGCACCGCCTACGACTTCAACAATATCCGTACTAAAAGACCCTGCCGGCACCGTCACATGTTTTTCACCAGTTTTGCGAATAGCTATTCTTTTCACCTCATTGTCATAGGCATTGAACCAGTTTATGAATTGAGGATCGGAAGAGTAAGCGATATGTGGCATGTTCATCAGTACTGTGGTTCGCTCATAAGTATGCTGAGCTAATGCCTGATCTATCAATATTTTACCTTGGGGTTTAAACGCTTGCCTGGCCATTGATGAGTGACCACTTACTCCCACATTCGTGCCTTTTATTTCAATATCAACCGGTGCTCCCATGGCACCAGTCATTTGCATTTTTTCCGTTTCCAGTGTTTCAGCATCAAAATGTAATTCAATGGTTGCATCAATTTTCATAGCAGGGATGGAAGTATGTTCCGTCGCTCTTACTTTGCCGCCATCTACAACAAATTCATGAACGGCATATCCCACTTCCTCTCCATTAAACATCATCCTTAATTTAGTTTTGTGAGTTTTAATCGGTTTGACGCTGATTGCCTGGGTATTGCGAATAGAAATAGGCGGCACCTTCACAATTTCGGTACTAACCTTATTTCCCTCAATGCTGATTTTAAATAAGTCGCCATACTCAGATTCATCAATACTCTGCGCTTGCCCCCCCAGCAGGTGGACCAGCATTGGCGTGGTGTTACTGTGTCCAACGATCAAAGTATTCTGTTTAGCCGAAAGTATTGATTTGGCAAAAGACTCCAGTTCCCTGGGGTTATAAGAAGTAATGTCGATTTTTAGCATCTGAGCTACAGGCGTCGCTGTCATCTGCGTACGTTTGTAGTCGGTGCTATAAACTTGCTTGATGTGAGCATCTTTCAACAATATCGCGAGTGTCGCTGCCCGTTCTGCACCTAGTTCCGTCAATTCAGGGTCCTTCCCACCTGACTGTTTTTCGAAATGCCTGGTCAGGTAAAGATCGTAAGCCATGGCTGATTGAAAAATCACCGGTAAAAGTAGACTCAAAAACAAACTAAAAATAGCTGGTCGCATTACTTGCTCCTTTTTGACATCAGCTTAGGCAAATGGCGTATAGTTTCAAAGTGCAAGCATGTTACAAAACATGAATAGTAGGTAGTGGGAAATACAATACCCTGTGCCAATGGGGCTCAGAGCCATCCCTCTTTAATAATTGGGACAGCTCATAATAGCCGTTCTTATACCAATCGGCATTACTAGGGTGATGTCGGGCAAGTTAAGGTCCCTCTAACCAATACAGTGCTATCGCAAACCAGACTTTCAGATTCCACATCAGTGAAGGTCAAACGGCTACCAAAGGCTGTATTCACGTCTAGATCGTTGTTAACAACCTGTGATGGATTGGGAGGCACAGATACAATGTTGATGGTATTGGCACCATCTGCCTGTAATCCCAGTCCATTTTCTGACAAATTTACGCCGCCAACAATTAACGCCTTTCCGCCATCTTCAAACAACATCCCGATTTGATTTCCGGACGCCTGGAACTGCGCGGTTGCGTGGGGACTTAAAATGGCACCCGCTGGCATAAAAAAACCAATAACGTTGTTGTTCACAGAAAAAATGTTCGCTCCGCTCCCGAAAAACTGCGAACCCACTGCGCCAAGTTCCGAACCTAATATTCCGATACCAGCAAATCCGTTGTTGCTAGCGGTCACTCCGCTCCCCTGAGCTTCAGGAAAACTGAATACCTGTAGTCGAGAATCATTGATTACAGACAATCCACTGCCAGCATTCCCGTTCGTAACAATATTCGAACCGCGTAATTCAAAAAACGTTTTGCCATTGATAGAAATACCATCACCTCTATTATCTGAGGCATCGATTGGACCCGTAGCCACGACGGTGGACATACTGAAGATATCCAGCCCACCGGTTCCATTTGATGACGCCTCAATGTTGCTCAGTTCAAATTGCGATCTGTCGATGCTTATGCCAACCGTAGCATTGTCCTTGACCACAAGATGGGACAAAATTCCCGACGCCCCCCGAGTGGCGAGTATTCCCTGATCATTGCCGTTAATGATCATCAGATTTTCGATAATTACATCTTTTGCACTTTCAATTAATATTACTGCCTCACTGCTTATTCCGCTTCCGTCAATACTTGCACCGTCCTCGCCAGTCAAGCGCAAGTTGTTTTTCACCACAACAATAGTCTCATTGCAGTTACCGTAAATTTTCAAAGTATCGCCGGGCCGAGCCCGTCGGATATAGCGCGACAAGCTGGCGCCGTGATCGCATCGTACTTTTTTAACTTTATAGAAAAATCGTGAAGCCGCAGTCTGCACCACGTTTTCACCAGTTTGCGTTACTTGTGCGTTTAGCTGTGCTAATGATAGACCGGCTACCAGAAAGGCACTTAATAACGCTATTTTCACTCTTACTGTTTTTTTCATAACAATGTCCTTTTGCTCTTCTTTGTAGCTGAACACCAGAATGGCGCCAGTGCCTGTAGCTTCGATATTTTGTGTGGATTTAGCCTGCCAAATGACAGGGATTTGTATGGAATTTCTCTGGAAACGGCTATAACTAAGTAAATTGCAAACCATTTCTGTCGAATTCACTTTTATTTATGGAGGAGCGAACTCACTTGTCCCAACTGTCTCCCTCACCATTCAAAATCGGAAAATGGTTTGTTGAACCGGACCACGGTCGCATGACAGCCGGTGGAATGTTGGCTCAGCTAGAACCTAAGAGTATGGAAGTGTTGGTGTATTTAGCACAGCGCCAAGGTCAGGTGATTGAATCAGAGCAAATCATTGAACATGTCTGGCAAGGCAGGCCCATGAGTGACAATCCAGTCTACAAATGTATTGCCAAACTTCGCAAAGCATTGGGTGACGACCCGGATAATCCTTCTTATATTCATACTTTCCAAAAAAGGGGGTACAAGCTTATTCAACCTGTGGAATGGGATCCACCTCCTTCCAAATCCAGATTGACATCTCAAAATGTTTCTCGAATGTCTGGTGCTGTCTGGCTGGCATTAGGTCTGATTGCTGGATTAGTTATAACCTTTGCTTTAACCCGCCCTGGTACCCAACATGAAGTCTCTTTGACGCTATTGTCGCATTTCCCCGGTTCTCACAGTCAGCCGGACTTTTCACCAGATGGCAGTAGTGTGGTCTTCGTCAGCCAGAACAAAGGAAAGTCACAGTTGTTTTCTCTTGCCTTGGGTACCGACCAACTCAAGGCACTGACAGCCGGTAAGGAGAAAGATACTTACCCAAAATGGTCTCCGTCTGGAAGGCACATCCTGTTCAATCGACAACACAACATATGGGTGCTAAGCCTGCAAGATATGCAGAGCAAGCTGTTGATTTCAAATGCCAGGAATGCCAGTTGGTCTTATGACGGCAATAAAATAGTGTTTGAACGTCGATTTAGTATCTGGACCGCAGATGCCGACGGCGGCAATCAACAAAATGTAGAAGGCCTGGCAAAAGCACATAACTTGTTGTCGCCGCGCTTGCCTAACTTTTCTCCCGATGGACAACTCATCGCCTACTTTCAGGCGGAAGATAACCCAATGGGAGATTTATGGATCATCCCTGCGCAAGGTGGAAAACCACAAAGAATTACCCATTCCCTGGCTTTCGGTGGCTCCCCGATCTGGACGCCGGATCAACAAAACCTTATCTATTCCTCATCACGAGAGGGTAGCCGTACGCTTTGGAAAGTGCCATTAAACGGTGAACCGCCAATTACCATACTAACCAGTAGCGGAGACGACACTCAACCCGCCATAGCACCTGATGGGAGCCGGATTATTTACACTAATTCCCGCAACCGTTTCATCTTGACTGCCACCTACCTCGATACTGGTGAGTCTCGGGAGATTTACGAATCCAGAGCCGCATTAGTTGCGCCAGAGTTATCGCCTGATCACAGTCAAATAGCATTTTTCAACCGGGCAACTATAGGTGGTATGCAGATATTTACTTTGCCAGTTGAAGGCGGCACCCCTATTCTGGTTACCCATGATCCCAATGCGCTTAATGCTATACCTCAATGGTCGGCAGATGGACAACGGATTTACTATTACCAGACAGCCGAAGTAAACAGTTTCAGAGTGACAACTCCCGGGCAAGACAAGAGCGCGATCGTGGCCAAAAACTGGCAGTGGAACATACAAAATGCCACGCGGGTACATCCCAATGAAACAAGTCTAATCTACTCGAGAATGGATAGTGGCGCACCGGTAGAAACCCTGATCCGTGACCTGACATCTGGCCATGATCAGGTGTTTCCGAAAACACTTGAATGGCCTAGATGGACGAGTTCTGGTAAAAACCTGGTGGCGGGAGTTTTCGAAGAACAACGCACATTTGGAGACATTGCATATTGCCAACTCACACCTCCTGACTGCCGTATTCTGGCTGAAAAAGCCCACATTCCCACTCTGTCTCATGATGAATCACGAATTTTCTATGTTCGTGAAGAGGGCGATTTTCAATCCTTATGGTCCATCGATACAGAAGGTAAAGAGCAAGAAACATTTCACCTTCGAATGGGACCTCTTTACCATCCTGGCCCCTTCTACGCCGTCACTAAACAGAACGAAGTGATTTGGGTTAAATTTGAAAAGACGCGAAACGAATTGTGGATGGTAGACGTGAATTAATTCTCAGTAGCCTATTCGTCAAATTGATACACACGTGGAAGGAAAAAGTCCTCTCCCGTTTTGTGTTTCTTCTCCACAAAATCGAAAAATCCTTTGACTGAAATTCCATGTACTTTAACGATATTGAGCTTTTCCTGAAGGTCATGGATAAAGTCTTCTGAAATATTGTGCGCATAACGGATGAGTTCGAGATCCGCGTCATCCCCTACGTTGAAGTAAGATTGGATAAATACATGCAATTGAGAAATGCGAAACACCACTTTCATGGTAGCTGGAACCCAGTGCCTAAATTCCATATCAGGATGATTAAAGTATTCACTATCCACTTCCCGGCCGTTTAACCACGGAATACAATGTATTTCAAAGCCTTGTTTAGTAAATACTTTATAGACAGATAGCCTGGGGGTTTTACCAAAGGTCACCAACCCCATGGCATCTTCTTTGCCATCAAGACAAGCTGGATTCCAATTTTTTTGATCCAGGAGCAAATCTAACGAATTTTCAAACCCGTATCTGAATAGGCCTTCTGCTAAGCCTAAAGAGGTGGAGACCGCATGATAAAAAGGTGGAACGTTGCCAAAATTGATCTTCTTTTTTAACCGATTGATTTCTCTTAACCTGAGGTCAAAATTGTGTGTATCTGCTGCCATTTATCAATAGTCACCTTATCAATGATCATAACCATATTACCCGATACTTGTTGGACACAAAACCCGATTGTCTGTCCACAACCTTTCACCCTCTCAAAAGTCACAACAAAAAAACTGAATAATTTTACTGAAACCCTGCAGTTGCAATTCGGCTCAACAAGCTTAATTGATAATTGTGGATAATAAAAAATGATGATGTTTCCCTCTGTTTCTCTGCCTTTAGTATTGGCGGGGAGAGGGAGATACTATAAGTTAAGTCGTCTTTCATTTTTACAATATTTAGTGAGGTAAATCTTAATGTTCAGTCACGTCATGATTGGTGCAAACGATATTCAGGAATCCAAAACGTTTTATGATGCTGTTTTAGGCGCAATGGGTTATGAACCCGGCGTGATAGATGAGAAGGGGCGTTGTTTCTATTTCACTGATAAGGGAATCTTTGCTCTGAGCAAACCTATTGATGGAGAACCAGCATGCCACGGAAATGGCAGTACAATCGGCTTTGCAGCGCGCTCACCAGAAATTGCTGATGCATGGCATGCTGCGGGACTTGCTAACGGTGGAACAGCTTGTGAGGAACCACCAGGCGTGCGCGAAGGTGGTGGTAGAAAGCTTTATCTCGCCTATCTTCGTGATCCCAGCGGTAACAAGGTTTGTGCTTTACATTCAATAAAATAAATCTTTTGACTATGCCCAGTGAGAAAAACCTTCTCACTGGGCATATGAGACAAACTCTCTTCAGTACAAGACCCTACCAAATAAGGAAAATTAGTTATGTTTGAAAAATTGTTTTCTATGCAAGGCAAGATCTGTGTTGTGACCGGTGGGTCCAGAGGTTTGGGTGCATATATGGCGCAGGGTTTTTTAGAGGCCGGTGCCAAACGCGTATACATTACTGCGCGAAAGGTAGAAGCCTGTATTACCGCCGCAGAAGAGTTAAGTCAGTTCGGAGAGTGCATTGCTCTGCCCGGTGATGTGGCAAGCAAAGAGGGCTTAAGCCAGTTAGTAAAGGAATTAAACCAGCGTGAATCACATATTGATGTACTAGTGAACAATGCCGGAACTGCATGGGGTGCGCCTTTTGGGCAGTTTCCAGAGCTCGGCTGGGATAAGGTCATGGATATCAATGTAAAAAGTCCCTTTTTTCTGACTCAGGCACTGACTCCTATGCTAAAAGCGAATGCCACAGAACAAAACGCCTCCTGTGTGATTAACATAGGTTCTATTGCAGGTATTGTCGGCAATGGGTTAGATACTTTCAGCTATGCCGCGTCAAAATCTGCAATTCATCAGATCACCCGAAACCTGGCAAAAGAACTGGCTCCATCCAACATTCGGGTAAATGCTATTGCACCTGGACGCTTTTATTCGAAAATGACAGAATTTTTGAGTGCCGATAAAGCGGCATTTGAAGAAGAACTTCAATCAATTCCAATGAAACGTTGGGGAGAACCTTCAGATATAGCTGGAGTTGCCATTATGCTGGCCAGTCAGGCAGGTGCATTTATTACCGGCCAGATCATCCCCGTTGATGGCGGAACAACTTTGGTAAACTAGCCTGAGATTAACAACTAGGCGCGAGCTGAGCTTGCAGATCTCCTGCCTTAGCTTGCAATTAGTTTGGGGTACAATAATATAACCCGATTAATGCAGTTCTCCAGGTAGCATCAAGTATTTATGAGTGAATCCACAAAAACACGCACAAGATTATCGCCAGAGGTCAGGAAAAGTCTGATATTGGATCATGCTGCGAAGGTAGTCGCGGTAGAAGGTGTATCAGCACTCAGTATGGAACGTCTTGGCAAGGAAGCGGGGATAAGTAAGTCTCTGGTGTATGCTTATTATCCGAGTATGAAAGAGCTGCTACAAATTCTATTGAAAAGAGAATACAGCCGACTTCGTGACTTGCAGAATAAGGCAGCCGAATCAGCTGAAACCTTTGAGCAACTGGTGAGACGAATTACCACAACTTACCTTACTTACATGGATGAACGCGGGCTTATTCTGGAGCGGCTGGCAGCAGAGCCAAGCTTGGCAGTAGAGTCAGATCCAACCGAGTATAGCCGCGAGTCTGCTGTCCGCTACCTTGCAAAAGTTATTTGTGACAATTTCGGTATCGACATGAACGTCGCATTACCGGCAGTAGATATTTCTTTTGGCATGCCGGCGGCCGCCGGACATTACCTTATCCGTCACGATGTGAGCAGACAAACAATTGAAGATATCACTGTTGCTATGATAATAGGCAGTATAAATGGACTAATGGGCAGCTATAAAATGTCCTTTAAACCACTAAAAAAAAGAGAATCAAGTACAGAACTTAAAGACTAATTACTCAATTAAACCGGGGTTAGCTGCCACTTCCGGATAACCGGCTGACAGATAGATATTCAATTTTAATATTCTGGCTATCTATCTTTCCGCGTCCTTCTCCCAAAATGTAGTCGCGACAGTTTTGGATTGCATTGTCAGTATCATCAAATTTGGCACCAGCCCATTTTCCGCACAACGTAATATTAAAAATCATCTTCATGTTTTCTAATTCAAAGTTGCGGCTGTCTTTGCAACTGTCGCATTGCCATTTCTCGTGCAGTGTTTCATCACACTTGGCTTCGGTCTTTAGTAAATGCACTGTGTTTTTCAGGTGTTCGTTTGTCCAGCTTTCGGGATTGGGATTAAGACTCAAAGGACCGCCCGCGGCACGCACATCGGCGCCAGGCTGCCAGTAGAAAAACGCTATCGAATTTCGTTTCCATATGGCGGCGAATGTTCCTTCTGGCGCGTCAACGTCATATGCCGTGCCACTGCATCCTGCATTCGGGTCACCGGGCACGCCATTGGCACAATTTTTAACTTCGTTGTCATTGTTCCAGGTAGAATCATACATTTGCGGGCAAGTATGCAGCGTATTGTGGATTTTGTTATGTCCGTTGATGGTTTCGATAATATCTATCTCGCCGGCTGCAGGCCAGTCAGTCGGGTTAACTGCACTGGGCGTATTGTAAAAATGTCCAACTCCGGAAAATTTATCCAGCTTAGCGTCTGTCAGCTGAAAATCAGCATCTTGATATAACCACTCTTTTTGTCTGCTGCCATTTAACCACCAAGCTGGCCACACGCCATTTGTTGACGGCAGGCTGCCTTTGAACACAAATAGAATGGCAGACGCATCATCCGACAGATTATAAAATGACTTCGAAGTAAGCCTTACAGAATCAAAAAACCTATCTCCTTCACGCTCTTTAACACTCAGCAACAGTCCCTCTTTTTTAAGCTGAATCAGGTTCTTATCGCGCCACTTTTTCCTGTCATAAATCACGTCACCTTCTGTGGGATCATCGTGAGGGAAAGTGGTGAAAAAGTGTCTGCTGACATCGCTCATCGCGTAGTCGTTTTTCTCAAAATCCAACGTATAAAACACGTTTTGCTGATTGTCAGGGTTTGCCGCTATTGCAGCAGTCATTATAAATAATAGAGTCATGGGGAATAGTAATGACCTGGTAAGGTAGTGCGTCATACCGGACTTAAAAATATTGTCTTTCACTTCTCTCATTACCTGAACACTCGACATTCGCTGCATTTTATTGACTCCAGCATAGCCTTAAAGCAAGAAAGAAAAAGGTAAATGAGATAACTAGGGGTAAAAAGGACGACAAAAAGAACTCAAAGGAATGGATAGTATAGGTCGGCATTGAGCGTGCCGACCTGTGTTTTATGGAATGTAAATTAGCGATCCTGATTCATTACCTGCGTCCAGGCAGCAACGAAATCTTCAACGAATTTTTGTTTAGCATCATCAGATGCATAAACTTCAGCAATCGCTCGCAATTCAGAGTTCGAACCGAAGATTAAGTCCACCGACGTAGCACTCCATTTCTTCGCCCCGTTTTTTCTGTCGTGACCTTCGTACACTCCTTCCGTTTCCGAAGACTTCGACCATTTGGTGGACATATCTAGCAAATTGACAAAAAAGTCATTGCTTAATGTTCCGGGCTTGTCCGTCAGTACACCATGTTTCACACCACCTGCGTTTGCATCAAGTGCTCTCATACCACCTAACAGCACTGTCATTTGTGGCACACTGAGATCGAGCTGATCTGCCTTGTCTACCAGCATTTCTGTTGGTGAACGGTAGCTTGTCTGCGCATTGAAATAGTTTCTGAAGGCGTCTGCTTTTGGTTCCAGTAGTCCGAAAGACACCACATCAGTCTGTTCTTGTGTTGCATCACCGCGACCAGGCGTAAACGGAACCGCTACGTCGAAACCTGCATCCTTCGCCGCTTTTTCCAAAGCGGTCCCACCAGCCAACACTATCAAATCAGCCATGGAAATTTCAGTTCGATTGAACAGCCCGCTATTGAATTCCTTGCGAATTTCACCAAGTGTGCTTAGCACTTTGCTCAATTCAGCTGGGTTATTAGCTTGCCAATCCTTTTGTGGAGCCAACATGATACGCGCACCATTAGCACCGCCACGCATGTCGCCAGCTCGATAACTGGATGCCGACGCCCATGCTGTGCGGACCAATTCGGGGAGAGTCAAACCGGAATCAAGGATGGACTTTTTCAGCTCATCAATGTCATCACTGTCCACCAGTTTATAATCTATTTCTGGGATTGGGTCTTGCCAGATAAGAATATCTTCAGGGACATCATTGCCCAAGTAGTTGCTGCGTGGGCCCATGTCGCGATGGGTTAACTTGTACCAGGCTTTAGCAAACGCCAATCGATACTCTTCGGGGTTTGCCAGAAAGCGTTCTGCTATTTTTTTGTATGCAGGGTCAAACTTCAGTGCCAGATCAGCAGTTGTCATTACCGGCGCATTCATCTTACCTTTCACATGAGCGTCTGGGACCGATTGATGCTGAGATTCATCAGCCGGGATCCACTGAATCGCACCCGCAGGGCTGCGCGTTTGCTTCCACTCCAGGTTGAGCAGGTTTTGCAGATAAAGTGTTGTCCACTGGGTTGGCGCTTGTGTCCAGGCACCCTCCAATCCACTGGTTACTGTATCTTCGGAGTGGCCCTTGCCACATTTGTTTTTCCAGCCCAGGCCCTGTTCTTCAAGGGACGCCGCACCGGGCTCGGCTGCAACGCAATCTCCAGGTTTGTGAGCACCATGCATCTTTCCAAATGTATGGCCTCCTGCAATAAGAGCAACCGTTTCCTCATCATTCATCGCCATTCTGCCAAACGCGACACGAATGTTTTTTGCCGAACCGGCGGGATCAGGTTTTCCACGTGGACCTTCAGGATTCACATAAATCAGGCCCATGTGAGTGGCACCCAATGGGCGCTGTAATTTGCCATCTTTTTCGTGTCTGTCGCTAGCCAACATTTCCACTTCAGGTCCCCAGTAAACTAAATCCGGTTCCCAATCATCAGCACGTCCCCCGGCGAATCCATAAGTCTGGAATCCCATGTTCTCAAGGCCGACAGTTCCAGCCATAATCATCAAATCGCCCCAGGACAATTGTCGTCCATACTTTTGCTTGATAGGCCAGAGCAAACGTCGCGCTTTATCCAGGTTGCCGTTGTCAGGCCAACTGTTGAGTGGGTCAAATCGCATCTGCCCTCCAGCTCCGCCCCCACGGCCATCCAGGGTTCTGTAAGTTCCCGCACTGTGCCAAGACAGTCGGATGAAAAATGGCCCATAATTGCCAAAGTCAGCTGGCCACCAATCTTGAGACGTGGTGAGTAAAGCGTCCACATCCTTTTTGACTGCATCCAAATCTAGCTTGGCGAACTCCTCTGCATAATTAAAATCTTCACCATAGGGATTAGAACGATTGTCCTGATCCCGTAAAGGTGACAGATCAAGCTGATCTGGCCACCAGAACTGGTTGGATTTAGGTTGTCCCGCTGCAGCATGGCCCGAGCCTATGGCGCCTTTGGGTTTACTCATTTCGGCATCTGCGAACGCCGAATGAGGCATAACTGACACTGCAACAGCAGCGATAAATGGAATCGTTTGTTTGAGCATGGTGATTGCCCCTTTTTAGTGAACGAATGTGAATTGCCTTTTCAATATAGTCCGTTTTGTTTCCGTTTCAGAGGGCATATAGGACTGAAAAATCGATTGCTCTGTTCGGGTTTTTCTATTGACCCTTCAGCGGTGCAATTTTTGCACTAGCACAGCCGAGGTATGACGCACTAAATTCGATGTTGACCAAACTGGTGGAGCATAGAAATAAACTGATTAATAAGTCCTAAATTGATATCTTAACGTATTGAATTGAAGTTCAATTTTCTTACTTTGCAAATTTGAGAACAATGTACAAAAGAAAACTGTTTTATTTCGGGTTAACTACGGCATTTATCTTACTAGTGGCTCTCACCTGTGCCGCTATTTCTGCTCATTTGACTCGGGAAAATCTCAAACAAAGCACCATTGCGCAAACGTTGTTAGTGGAACACCAACAGCTATCAAGTATTTCGTACAGGTTGTTCAAACAGCTCACAGACGAAGTAATTTTCGGGCAAAACGCCAATCAGGCAAATGTCCGCAAGAAACAAGCTTTGATTGAACAATCCCTGGAAAACATTAGGCAACTGGAATTGGAACAGCGTGAAGCTCTGGGCGCACAGGTAACCCAGGGTAGCGTAGAAGACACGGACGAATTGGTTCTTATGATCAATCAAATAATTGAAGAATTTAAGGGGGTCGTGGGCAGTAACAGTACAGCTCCGCTTAGCCAGCAGGAAAAACTGCGAGTACTCTTAGAAGACACCATTGATAACGAATTTCGAGAAGCCATTAATTCTGCCGTGTCCAGGCAAAGCCGTGTGGTAGCCGCGATCAATGCCCGTATCGACACGCTGAATACCGCTATGGTGTGGTTTACCGTTGGCCTTGGCCTGATATCCCTGCCTTTAATCCTATACGGCTGCTACTGGTTGTTTAATCAGCTTTATCAACCAATAATTCTTATAAGAAGCGCGACCAATGCTATTGCGTCAGGACAATATGCCAGACCAATTTCAGAAAAACTGGATGACGAGTTTGAAGAGCTAGCTGCTTCAATTAATCAACTAGCCGAGCGTCTCAGAGAACATGAGGCTAATGAGGCTAAGTCTCGGAAACAACTCGAAGTCGAGGTTGAACAACGCACCAGTGAGCTGACAAAAGCCAACTTACAATTAACCAAAATAGATTCAAGGCGACGTCAGTTTATTGCCGACGTATCCCACGAACTGCGCACCCCACTCACAATTATCCGAGGAGAAGCTCAGGTTACTCTACGACTGAAATCAGCCGCTGAGGTTGATTACAAAGAGACACTCAGCTCAATACTTGAACAGTCTGTTAACCTGAGCCGTTTGGTGGATGATTTATTGCTTCTGACCCGAGCGGAAATGAACCAATTAAACCTGCAGATAGAATCCGTTCTGATATTGCCATTGTTAGAGGTCGAAGTAGCTAAATGGCAACGACTGCACCAGGGGCGAGACTTTATACTGCAAACCGCTGCACCAGTAGACGAGATAACAATCGGAATGGATAAACCTCGCATTCAGCAAGTGCTGTCCATACTGTTAGACAATGCCACTAAATATTCCAATGACGGAGATCCAGTGGAAGTGAATGTCCAGATGACCCAGGCAGGTAATTTGGTTGAAGTTGCAGTGAGCGACAATGGTGAGGGAATATCTGCAGCGGAGGTGGATAACGTGTTTGAACGCTTTGTTCGCTTTAGTAAGCATAACGATGGTTTAGGCTTAGGTTTACCTATCGCCAAGGCAATCGTTGAAGCCCATGGCGGCCATATCAAAGTGGAATCCCAGTTTGGTGAAGGATCGACTTTTTCCTTTACATTGCCCAAAGAGTAAAATCTATGAAAATTCTGTTAGCCGATGACGAGAAGCCTCTACTCAGTTTCCTTGAGCGAGGGTTACGTGCGGAAGGTTACGAGTGCCCAACGCTAAATGAATTGCATGAGGTTTTACCGTTCATCCGCAAACACGCCCCGCAGATAGTGATTCTCGACAGGCTGTTTGGAAATGAGGATAGCCTGACTATTTTAGAAGCGATAAAATCCCTGCCAACTCCTCCAATGGTTTTGATGCTAACGGCGTTGGATGAAGTAGATGAACGGGTTAAAGGATTGAAAAAAGGGGCTGATGATTATCTGTGTAAACCCTTTGATTTTGATGAGCTGCTTGCGCGCGTCACGGCGTTAGGCCGGCGCTTGAATCAACCATCAGAGCCACAAAAATCGTCACTTGGCATAGGAAATCTGCAAATTAAACAAGATGAACGCATCGCAGAATTAAACGGGACGGAATTGTCACTCACCAAAATTGAATTTGAGCTGCTTTTATATCTTACTGAGAACCAAACCAAAGTATTGTCCCGAGAGCGAATATTGAGTCGGGTCTGGCAAACTCACAGTGATCCTCAGACCAATATAGTCGACGTATATATAAGCAGACTAAGAAGAAGATTGGATGGTGATCCACAAATCACCATCCAGACTTTACGCGGTAACGGGTACCGTCTTGGTGTTAACCAGGCTTAATCAGTTAATTGGTGATAGCAATTTGGGGTTCTGTACCAGATTTCGGACCCCGTGAGCATGATCCTCATTGAATACGTTATCTTTACACCATTCATCAACTGAGTTGATATCCACAACAGCCACTTCTGGTCTCACACTCCAACTAACTTGAAGTGGCGACGCTTTTTCATTATAAGAAGGACCAGTTGTTGAACCCAGATATTCAATTGGTACACCCGTGTTGCTTGGTACGTTAGGAGCTTGCGAATAGCCATTGACCATGGATACATTGGCCATGTCTCTGAAATCTATTGCATTTTTGTCGTTAGCTAACACAAAAACCTGACCTTCTACCCGCAATCCCGGGTTCATTGTGCTGTCAGCGAGACAAGCACCTAGCGTTGGGCCAGGTTGAACCTGTGCTGAAGAGTACACAAAATGAACTTCCAGCGTATCACCTGATTGCAATGGGTCACCTTTTGCACCACACACTTTGTTCTTAACTGGTTTAAGTTGTGCGTCTGTCAATGTCCCGTTATATACGTAGCCAGTATTTTTACCTTTTCCATCGCCATTTCCTGCATAAGTAGTGAATTCACCGCCTTTGTGTTCAGCGTTCTTATGGAAGTGAATATTACACAAGTTCATTTGGCTACGGTTCGGCGCAAAGCCGAAGTTGCGCAAATTGGTGCCGTATTTCTGATCGATATCGCGGGGGGACTGTGGACCGAATCCTTTGCCGTCTGTGTTAGTTTCCAACGCAGCACGATGCTTTTCTATCACACTATCACTGACATCTTTTGCGGTGGCAGTGGAAGACAGAACAAACACACTGGCGACTGCAATCGAAACCAACTTGTTTTTGCCAAACACATGTAATTTATTCATAGGGTTTCCTCTTTTATTGTTCGGAAAGTTTATTAATTACCAGTTATTTACTGAAACTCGTAGTAAAAGGCTCAATTAAAATCCAATTTATTTCTTTTGCCTGTAAACCAGGCTTTTGCTGCTAGTTACAATTCAAATATTTAAAAGCGATAACCAATGGAAACGGTATAGACCCAAGGATCAATTTCAATACTGTCGACCCTGCCTGGCGTACCATTGAGATTAAAAGATGCTTCAGTATCGATGTCGATCCAGCGCACTGAACCATTCGCGAACCAGTTTTCATTAATCATATAATCTAAGCCAAACTGCGCTGCTAGTCCAAAAGAGTTGTCCAAGGATAAGTCTTTCAACCCTGCCTGATCGTTTGCATTGGTGAATTCTTCGTCAAAAAATATTGTGTAGTTGAGTCCGGCACCAACATAGGGCTGGAACTTACTGGACGCATCCTTGAAATAATAATTAACCGTTATAGTGGGAGGTAAGTGAGTGACTTCGCCAAGCTGGTCGCCTGTTCCCAGCGGATCGTTAACGCCAAAATTTACGTCGTGCTTAAATGGGGTCGCGGCCAACACTTCAACGTTCAGATTGTCACTTAAAAAGTAGGCAAAGTTTAAGCCTAGCTGAGTGTTATCGTCTACTCTCAAATTGACACCCAAGTCACTACCTACAATTATATTTGAGGATGATTCATCCGGGCTTACCGTAGCAAGACCGGCACGAATAATAAAATCACCTTTTTCAAATGCAATCGTTTGTGTTGCGGTAAGAGAGATGCCAAGCGCAATCAGAGATATGCTGGTTTTCTTCATAACGTACCTTTCAAGTATCAAAAATAATGATAAGCAGGTTATAGAAGGAGTCTAAAAAAAACTTTACGCAAAGATTAAAATTAGATTAAAAACTGCTTGTAAGTAAGAGGCTGGCTTGTAACAAATACATCAGGGATTACAAAACTGACACTTAGCAGGATCGATAAATTCCTTGTCACTGGGCTCCTGTTTTTCGTATTGACATGTCTTACAACTCAGTACATACGCTTTTGGATGTTCTGTGGGAAGACGACATCCCATGCACAACGCCCCCTTAACGATATCAGTTCGCCAAAAGTCTGGTGTTTGGCATTTGGGGCACAAAGACATCAACCTTGCTCTTAGCTGCTCAGCCGCCTGTCTAATATATTCTTGCCTTTCAGGGCAATGCATCGCACGATAATCCGGCTCCAATCTCACACCTTGCTGCTCTAAATGATTATCTTCCGCTATGCCATTAGTCTTAAGGTATTGCACGACTTCCGCAAAACTACGGATACCTTTATACAGATTGGAGGAGGTCTTCAATGTCCAGATTTGTTGTTGACCCGACTGCTTGATCTGGTATTCAATCTTAGCCAGTGAAGATACTTTCAGATCACTGACTTTTATTGGTCCCTGAACGAAGGCAACAACTTCAAGATTATGTTTTTTGTCATACAGAACAAGAAATTCTTCGTCCCAATTGACAAAACCGGGCATGGGGCCGCCACCAAAACTGCCTTCGCTGCCGATACCAATATCCAAACCCGTTACTTCACAGGCCTTTTGGGCTTTGAATCGGGCGCATTCCAAAGGTGTCAACTTCCTTGCAACATCGCCATTGAATGTCCCCAACTCATCAGTGTCAAACTCCTCAGTCAACATAACGTCGATTCCAACGCGCAGCAGTGATTGAGAAACCAGCGGTACCTTTTCATGCTTGGTCAAAAAGGCTGCCTTTCTTCCCTCAAAACCGATTGTGGTGTCTTCAGCATTTTCAATTTTTTGCGCTAAATCTTGGTTATCAAACGTCATTAACACGTCTCTTTAGATTATTAATTGGTTTCTCCTCAGTTCCTTTAAAGGTTATAAATCGCTCAGCGAAATTGTTCAACAGATTCAGCACTCAATGTTCTCTCCAGGTGAACCTGGAATACAGTTTTCTACCATCTCGGCTTAACAGCATTTAAAAATCAAATTGACTATTTTTTGGTCAATACGTTGATGGATGTATTTAGTAGCACTAACAGCTATCAAGCCATTTCTTTATAAATCAACAACCTACGTTTTCGGAACGCTAATTGCTACCCTAATCAAAACAATGAAAACGATTACATAATTGACGTTACGGTATTGCACTTAACATTCGCTGTTATGGGAAACATGCAATTTTTGACTTGATATGGACCTGATTATGCAAAACGCGACAAAGAACCAATCCATCGATTCTGCAACTCATTCTGATGTGAAAGAAGCTACGTTGTTACCGGCATTAACAGGTATACGTTTCTTCGCGATATTTCATATTTTCTGGTTTCATTTAATGGAAATACGCGGCAACGAAAAGCCCCCTCAATTTGAAAACATGTTAGCTGATATGGATTTGTTGCCAGAGAAATTCATTGTATTTATCAGCAACGGGTGGATGTCCACCAGCTTCTTTTTTATATTGTCAGGTTTTATTCTGGCCTATCTCTATTGGGGAAATGACGGCTTACTGAGCGTATCCCGAAAGCAATTCTGGCACCGTCGCGCCGCCCGAGTTTATCCTATGCATGTCATTCTTGCTTTGCTCACTGCGTTGTTAGTGATTCCGAATGCCATAGGACAGGGTGATAGCTTTTTTAATATCATCACAGGAACGATAGCAACACTGTTTCTACTTCAGGCCTGGAATCCCGAGTGGGTCCCGCTGATCAGCTGGCCTACCTGGACATTATCAGCGCTGGTATTTCTGTATTTTTTAATCCCATTTTTAATGTCTGCTTTGGCCAGACTAACCCGCGTTCAATCTGTCTTCTTACTGTGTGCATTACCACTTATCTCGCTGCTGCCAACCGTGATTTATGCGCAATATTTTCCTGCCGGAAGCGAGCCTCAACAATTCTGGCAAATATTTATCGGTTCTACTCCGCTTTTCTGGGTCGCCCATTTAGTAGCCGGGATGTTACTCAGTCGTTTGCTCAAAATTTCGCGCTTTAACCCAAGATTCAGGCCGACTAACAATTGGCTGTCCCTCGGCGATCTGGCTTTTGTGGCGGTTATAGTCTTGACCTTAGTCCCCTCAATAGAGGAGCCACTAAAGTATTACCTGCGCCATGGCCTGATGATGCCCCTTTACCTGATAATTGTTTACGACCTCGCCAAGGGCAATGGTATTGCCGCCCGGCTTTTTTCATTGCCTGGCATGAAATTCATTGGTGAAACCGGGTTCTCAGTTTTTATCTGGCAAAATATCGTCATGATTTTCTTATTTATTTCATTACTCATCTCTCCCGCAACTGGTCAATATCAGTTTATTGCCGCTTCTTTGTGTATGGTGTTGCTGGCCATTTTCAGCACCTATATTCTCGAAAAACCTTTGTCAAAATGGGTGAGGCGCAAATGGTTAAGAGGCTGAATATTTTGATTCAGTTTATTTAACTTTAACCGGGAGCATAGCAATAGAAGCAATTAGGGGGACAAATCATCTTGCCCCTTAGTTACCTATTTCCATTCACTTATATCGACTCATGACTTTAGGCACATCAAGTGATGGAATTGCTCATCTATTCTGGCATTCAGATCATCGAAGTAAGGGTTATCAATGAAGGGTTTTCTGAAGAAACTATCGCTTGTCATGTTTGTATTGTCATGGGTGCTTGTAGGTAAAATCGCTAAAGCGGAGGCAACACATGGGTCTGGCAGTCAAGTAAGAGTTAAAACATTGGAATTGTTTGACGAGGTCCGGAAACGGCCCATGAAACTGACTGTTTGGTATCTGCCCCACCCGAACTGCGAAGCCGCCAGAATGTGTCTGGCAGAGAAGGTTCAACTACAGCAGGCAGCACTCATTTCTCACGGAACTATGGGCTCAGCTCAGGACTACAACTGGATTGGTTATGCCCTAGCCTCTCAAGGAATCGTTGTTGTTGGCATCAATCACTACGGCGAATCTTATCTGTATGGACAGGAACATATTGACCATCAGGCAGCGCTTCGGTTCTGGGAACGACCCGCAGACGTGAGTTTTACACTTGACGTTTTAGAACAAAACAAAATCGAAAGCTCCTCGATATTTAACAAAAAAATTGACTGGCAAAACGTCACTGGCATTGGTCACTCTTCGGGTGGAGCGACAATGATAGCCAGCATAGGAGGCGAATTAAACCTGGCTCAGGCATCGCGCTATTGTGGCAGCGATATAGCAAAGCAAGACAAAAGCTGTGGCTATCTCCGTTATTTACCCAAAACCTTTTCTTTACCGCAAGAGGCGACTAAATCATTCAAAGACAATAGGATCCGAAGAGTGATTGCTCTGGATCCTGCCTTGGGTCATGTCATGACACGAGAAAGCCTAAACAATATTGCAGCACCAGTGATGATAATAGGATCAAAGCTCAATGACTTTCTGGTTTTTGAGACCCACTCTGGTTTCTACGCGAACAATATCCCAACAGCACAATTGATAACTCTGGATAAGGGTGAGGGCCATTTTATTTATCTGGATACTTGCCATCATGAGCACAAAGCCATGGGTATCTCCCTTTGCAATGACAGGCAGGGTATTAATCGGGAATTGGTTCACCAGCAGGCCTACCCGGCGTTATTTTCCTTTATTTTTTCCCAGTAGGCTTCGCGCTGGCAAGAATAGAAAATCGTGCTTTGCATGCAAAAGCCGAGACAACACATCGAATTATTTCTCTGGGGCAGTTTATTCCAACCCGATCCCTAACAACATAATATCCACGACCTTTTCCAACTCTTTTTCTGTCTTTCCGGCCCGTGCCATTGTGGCGGTGCCGCTGAGCAAGGTGTTGAAACCAAGCGCAATACCCGCTGCCCTTTTATCTAAATTAAGTGCTTTAGATTCTTCATCATTTAGTAACAAGGCTTCAAGCTCAGACTGCATATGTTGATTGATTTGCAGTACCATCTGCCTGATTTTTTCAGGGACAGAATCATTGCTCGATTCGGCAATACACGCAGCGATGTAGCACCCTCTCGGCATCGATAGCTTACATTGACCGTCTATGGTTGACATCAAAAAGCCTTTGACTCTGTCTTTCAGCGGCATATCCGACTTTTCCAACCATTTCAGGTGCGGCGCCGCCTGCTGCTCTGCATATAAGGTTGTAGTCTGGCTGAACAATGCCTCTTTGTTACCAAAGGTGCTGTACATACTCGGTTTATTGATCCCCATTGCCCTTGTCAGATCGGACAATGATGTACCCACATAGCCTTTTTGCCAGAAAACGTTCATTGCAGCTTCAAGAGCTAACTCTTTGTTAAAAGACAGTTTTCTACCTGCTGTCATAAGCTATCACCTTTCAATATATGTCTTTTTCCAATTTCTATTTGATAAATTGTACCAGTCGGTATAAATTTATCAACCATACCGTTCGGTACAAAATTGATAACTAATGAGGATTTTAGAATGAGCAACAATATTGAAAACAAAATAGCACTAGTCACTGGTGCAAATCGTGGTATTGGCAAAAATATCGTCGAACACCTTTTGGCAAACGGCGCTAAGAAAGTGTACCTGGCTGTTCGCAACCCACAGTCCACACTGGAAATGGAGCAAAATTATGGTGATAAAGTACAGACTCTGCAGGCAGATGTTGCTGATAAAGCGTCAGTATACGCACTAGCCGAACAAGCAACTGATGTGGATATCGTTATCAACAATGCCGGGATATTGGATAGCGCTCCGGCAATTGGAGAAGACACAGAAGCAGCGTTGAGAAGGGAATTGAATGTCAACCTATATGGTTTACTTTATGTGGCCAATGCCTTTGCGCCAACCCTGACGCGTAAGCAGGGTACCTTAGTGCAACTCAACTCCGTTGTGTCCATCCGCAACTTCCCAGCTTTTGCCACCTATTCGGTCTCGAAGGCAGCGTCTTATTCGTTAACTCAAGCGCTAAGGGAAACACTTGCTTCTCAGGGTGTGAAGGTGATTAGCGTGCACCCTGGCCCAATTGCAACAGATATGGGCGACCAGGCTGGTTTTGATCAAGCTGCTCCTGCGAGCGTTGTATCGGAAAGCATTGTGACTGCAATAGAGAACGGAGAATTCCATGTATTCCCTGACGAAATGGCCAAAATGTTTGGTGATGGATATCAAAGTTTTGCCGAAAATTTTGTTACTGCTGATTTAGGAGGCGAATAGCCCGTTATATTAAAAATAAACAAAGCCGCCTTTAAGGCGGCTTTTGTGTGAAAATCACCTGACGGCAAAATAGAATATCAGAGCTGGCAATAACTTAAAAATAAAGGTGACTCCCAAAAACCATATGGAAGTCAACTCTAAAACAATTTCCGTTAACTGGTTAACCGCAGAAAAAACAGCGGGGACTGATGCTTATTAGCACGGCTTCCCTTATTTTTCAGAGTCATAGTTCAAACAACTGCGCGTCTTTGGCGAGACTTACCATGCTGTCTCCGCTGGCAACATAGGCTATAGATACCCAAATAAACCATTAGGTGTGGATGAATATCACATTGAGAAACTTGTGTCGGATATTCATCAATTGATTGCTAAACTCTCTCCTAATAAAAAAGTGATCTTAGTTGATCGGGATTGGAGAGTCGCCTTAGTCTGGGCTATCGGCCAAGTTCACCCTGATTTGATCAGCAAACTCATTATTATCAACGGCGTACCACTTAATTCTTTCCTGAAGGCACTGCAAAACAGCCCACAGCAACGAGAACAATCTAAATATGTGGGTGGTCTGGATGGATGGCTCTCCACACTCATGTTTGCAGTGTGGGGATCGGATTTAATCTGGAAAGGTGTAGCCTGAATTCATGAAGGAGGCTATGTTGACGGTAATTTTAGACAGGCTTTTTTGACAGCCTGGGATCAACCTGGAGCTGCGCAAGCCGCGGTAAATTGGTACCCGGCTAATATTCCGGCATTTGATGATATCCGGGATGGTGACTATTGGCCTAGCAAGAAAGCCAAAGTATGCGCGCCCATACTGTTGATATGGACAAAAAATGATCCGGCATACACACTAGACACATTTAATGAAACTCCTCACTACATTGACAATTTGACTATCAAAACCATAGACACAAGGAGTCACGCTCCCATAATCGATTATGCTGACGAAGTCATTAGACATATGCAGGATTTTTTACATATTCGTTATGACACCAAAGGAAGTTAAATCTGAATTCAAGTGTATCCCTTGAAAAGCATATGGGCATAACACAAAAAATAGGATGTGAGAGTAAACACACACTGACACGCTTTTATCGATGTTTACTTTTACGTTATTGCCAACAACCAAATTCTAAAACATGTTAACTGTAACTGCGTTAATTGCATGGTGACTAGGTTCACAAAACATAAGCAGGTTTACCTTCAATTAGTGCGGGTTCACGATGTTTGACGTCGACGTTGAATAAGTATCAGCAGACTAAGAAGGGGAATAAAGTATAAATTTCCGCCTGATGTTTTTTGCGGTGGCTCAATGGCGGGTGGAGTAGCAGCTATGCTAATAGTTACTGCCAATACGGCTTCTGAATAGCCATCAGAAATGGCTATTTGAAACACGTCTTCTCCGCTGAAATTTTGTGGTGGTGTATAGCTAATGTCCTCCGGGAAAAGTATTTCTCCGGTACTACGCATTTCCAAGGGAAGTCCAGTCAAAGTGCCTTGTTCTGGCATTACCTTTTGACTCCAACGAATGGTATCTCCTTCATCAATATCCTTAGCCGCGAGGCTTTGCCTCAACGAAATACTATTTGGACTACCATCCGCCACAATAGTTACGCTGTCGGATGCTTCAAATTGAACCTCATTATTGATGATGGATACTTTGATAAGCTCGTGCCCATAACTCGCATTTTCATCACTAAATTTGGCGGAAAGAACCAGTTCATTACCAAATTGAACCATGTCAGTTACTATTCCTACAGAATTAGCATTCACACCTTGAACTTTGTTTATACCATCTGAGGTCAGCTGATGAAGGCCGGTCAAGTGCCCCGACGTAGTAACGTATAGTTTGGGCTCACCATTAACTGAACTCATCACCACTTTTTGCAAACACTGATTGCCAATCTTTTCTAGATTACCGAAATTTGTAAACTTCAGTAAATCAAAAAAAGGATTATTGAGGCTGCTTGCTTTACCACAAAAAAATAATTCATCCTGATAGTAGACAAGAGTATCGCTAAAGCCTATTTCAATGGCTTCACTTTGCCAAAACCAGGAAATATTATTCTGATCAATTACTCCAATGCTTGATTTAAGACTACCGTCAGTCGCAGTATATTCGAGATATACAAAAGCATTGTTCTGCGTGTTAAAAACTTGAGAAGTACATTGAGCGATGTTGTCAAGTTCGATGAATGCCAGAGGTTGCAGTTCACCGTCGGTATAGCTTGATACACCGCAACGACCTAGAGGTTCAAAAAAAAGCCAGGGAGAAGTATACACATAAAGCTCAGTTCCAAAAGCGACAATATTTGGAAAACCATCGTTTGGATCCAACGAAAACAATAGTTGAGGGGAATTCTGACCATCAAACTCCCAAGTTTGAAAATCCCCATCGGGGATCCTACTAAGTATATAAATGTTCTCAGCGCCATAGGTAACAGAGACAATGCCTTCCGGAAAGGAAGTTAGGCTGTCATTGAGCAGGGTAACGTCACTTTCCCCAGAGACCTTGAATATTTGGTTGTTTCCTTTTTGCATAAATAACTGTGACTTCCATTCCGTTAGTTTTTGAAAGCTCTGTTGAAGCAAAAGGTCGGGTTGGCTATCACTATTGAGCTTCATCAATCCATTTAGCTGATCTTGATTAGCGATGAAAAACAGTTGGTCTCCGGCAACTGTCAACTCATGGGGGGATGAATCAATTGGCGTATAAGTAGTTTGAGCTTCTATAGATCCAGACTCGTTCATACAATGCAAAGAAACAAGCTTTCTACCCAGACAAATATCCTCTTCATTGACGAACAAAAAATCCACACCTTCAATAGCTTCATCATAGCCGGACACTTCCGCAATTGTGTTAAATGTACCCTCGTTTGGCATATAGGTGTATATCATGGTGTGATTTGCAAGCCATGATTCACCATCCCAACGAGCAGATGTTTCAGCAAGATAGAGTGTATTTTGGTTTGATGACATGGCAATATCAATCACAGCATGCTCATCGCTAGGATTAGATGGAGTGGTCAACATTGTCTTTCCTGAGCTGTCGATACGGTATACGTACGGAAGCGTTTCCCCTCCATTAAATCCGCTCCCAACTTTTTTGGTCGCAATATATAAGGCATCGCCCATAGATAACAAGTCACCAATTGGTGCTGCACCGTCAAAGGCTGGTTCAGGAGGCAATACGCCATCGAACATCAACAAGTGACTTTTACCTGTGATATAGACCAGCCCGTTGTATTCTTGAACTTGGTGGTCGTAGCTTAACGCCTCGCAAGGAATATCTGATGCAGGTTTTTGTTTAAAAGGCGCTGGATAATGGCGAAGCATGCAATGTTCAAGTTCAGGATCAGAATACAAAAACAAGTAAAGATCCCCTTGAAAGGCAAACAGATTCGAGATTTCTGCTGATTGGACATTACTAGGTATATTTGTGTCTAATGGCGATAAGCCATCAGCCTCATTATAAAGCCATAGAGTAAGAGGGGCGTTAGTAACACCGGTTTGATTGCCCAACACATATATTCCTTGCTCCCATACCAAGTAATTAACAACATGCAAAGGCACACCGTCCTCTGTCGCTATGTCTACTATTCTAAGTTCCTTTTGTCTATTGATAGACCAGAGCTTTCTAATACTATCTTCATTTATTGCCGTAAAATATAAGTCATCTTCAACGACATCTAGGTATTTGGGCCAGGCACTTTCTGTACCGGGGTTTATATCAATAAGTACACCAGGATTGGCTCCAGCCTCTTTCATCCACAATTCAACACCTTTATCTTCACTCGTCGCAGTAAAATATAGGCTCCCACTAAATGTTTCAGCGAATTGAGGACGTAGGGCTGTATTCCGCTGACCCGTGTTCACATCTGCCAAGAGTTTAAACGACATTTCCTTTGCCAATGCAACATTCGTGTCCACAAGGATGAATGACAGTATTAGAAATAGCGGAATATATAGGTAATGGTTTCGTGTCATGGAGCGTCCCTTCGCGGCAATCGCCGATTTACTTGGTAAATTTTTTGGTCTTGGCGAGTGCCTAAATTGTAGGCGCTGCACTTGAACTATTCAATTGTCTTAACCAAATATTGCCAGTCACCAACTAAGTACACAAATTACTGCTTTTAAAAGATGCTTTAAAGACCATAAAAGTTGGTAACGTGGAGCGAATTGTGGATTATTACTTTGGTATTTAACGCAGCCTAGCGTGAAAAGCCTAGGAATACTCCTCTTAAATTCGATGGCAAAACAGATTCCATTTTTCATCCCTTTACATAGGCTGCACAGCCTCATGAGGATTGCGTAACTTTCGCTGGAGTTCAGTTGAATTTCATCAGGAATGGCACCGATGAAGACTACTCCGACCTATCATCTTAAATACTGCAGTTATCTCCAGATTCATCACACGATGTTTGACCCGAATGTTGAGGCCTCAAAGTAACAAGATGTAACATACTTGCCAAGATCAAAGCCTATGGTAACCGGGGGCATGATGCTAAATTAAATCATCAATAAATTTTTCAGTTATTGATTTGCAATTAGCTGCATCGGCTAAAATATTGAGTTAGGGGATCATGGGTATAGCCATTCCATTCATACAGATCTTTATTGTTTTACAGTGTTTGCTCGTCCTGCTTTTCTTGTCTGCTAATAAACGTTTCAATTTATTATCCAACAGAATTCTTGGTGCTTTCATAATTTTGCTCTCAACGCATATGTTGTTGAACCTTGCGAGGCAGCACCTCCAATTACCTGCACCTAATCTGGGCATTGGACTGGGTTTTTGCTACGGACCAGTAATTTATTTGTATGCCAGAAGCCTGACGTACGGAGATTTTCGAGTAGGCGCCAATCATTTATACCACCTGGTCCCGCCCTTTTTAATGCAGATATCCGTATTTTTTGCCGGGTTTCAAACCAGCTTTTATGCGATTGGCATATTTTGCAGTCTGGCTATTTATAATCTGCTAATCTGGAAAGTTCTCAGACACTACCGATATGTATTGAGTCAAACCCGTTCTGATTTTGAACAAATCACCTTACATTGGCTATCTTATCTATTTTTTCTGCAGTTAATTTTGCTCGGCCTGAACATAATTAGTGAATACTTACACTCATCAGGATTCGAAGATGCAGGGATGTTTGCGAAATTTTCACTGTTTGCCGGATTGTGGGTTCTCGTGACCTTAATTATATTTCAAGGCATGCAGCACCCCCTTCTATTCACTGGGTTGACCAAAGAAGATTCGCAAATAGTGAGTCAACCATCCCAAGCAAACAGGGTCTCTAAAGCACTATTGGAAGAGGTTTTTGAAAAAATAAATATTCATATGGAAAAGGAAAAACCTTATCTGAACTCCAATTTAACGGTGAAAACACTGGGACAACAAATGACCCTCGTACCAAGACAAGTTTCACAGGCTATTAACCTCAAAGCCGATAAGAATTTTTCTGAATATGTGAATGAGTTCAGAATAAAACACGCTTGCCAATTATTATCCTCAGCTCAAGCGCGAAATATCTCAATAATGGATGTCATGCTGGACTCAGGATTTATCACTAAGTCAAACTTCAATCGCGCTTTCAAGAAAGTAACTGGCATCACACCTTTCGAATTTAAGGAAAATTCTCAAATCTGAGAAAAATAAGGTACTAAATCGCAATCGAGGTCGATAAGACTGAGCCACCAGCACAAGATATTACCTTTCAATTGCATAAGGTAATTTTTAAATGCGACTACACAGAACGAAAAAAAACGCACTAATTTTCAGCTGTTTTACTTTCTTGGCACTACCTGCTTTGGCAAATCAGATACCTGAAGACACTATGGATTTCTCCAATATGGTGGACGAGGTAGACAAAATCATGCGACAGCACCACTACAACCCAAGTGAGCTGCAATCTGAGGAATATCTATCAGCTCATCAATCAATGAAGCAATTAGCCAATCGTGTGGATTCCAAAGACGGGTTTATCGAAGGAATCAATAAGATCTGGAAAAACGGACCATTCTCACACGTGAACATTGTCAATAGTGAGAGCAGTGCAGAACAACTGGCACTGTATCTGGATAACCTTAATGTGGGTGAAAATGGAGCTACACTAGACTGGGAAAAGGACATAGCCATATTAACAGTTAATACTATGATGGGGCGGGATACCATTAATCGAATTACAGAAGCGTATATTGAAGTAGCAAACTCCCAAGCCAAAGCGCTAGTGATTGATTTAAGAACTAACCAAGGAGGGGCATTTGCGATACGTCCTTTAGTATCTCACCTGATAAAACAACCGCTGGAGGCCGGCTATTTTATCTCTAAAAAATGGACAAGCATTCAAAAACGACTGCCCAATGCTTCTGAGCTCGCGACCGTCAGTCCCTGGTCAGGCTGGTCCATAAGGTCATTTTGGAACGAAATAGAAAACGTCCCTATTGTTAAGGTAGTATTTGAGCCTGAGTCACCTCATGTGGAATTGCCTGTATATATTTTAGTGAGCAAAATAACCGCCAGCGCCGCCGAACTGGCAATTGATGCGTTGCAATCATCGGGCAGGGTAACTGTCATTGGTGAGCCAAGTGCTGGGAAAATGCTATCGCAAAAACCCTTCGACCTACCAAATGGCATGCAATTATTTGTGCCTATTGCAGATTACTATTCAGTTTCAACCGGTCGCATTGAAGGAAACCCTCTTTCACCTGATATTTTGACCCCGGCTGAAAAAGGGATGCAGAGAGCTTTGGCAGAAGCACTAAAAAATGATTAGTCTGATTTTAAAATAATTATCAGGGGCAAAAATCAAAATGCTGGATAAATAGGTCTCAATTTCGCTGCTGCAAAATAATTAGATAAGACGGCGCGAATTCGTCGCCATCAGGTTTTACTGACAAGATGGCTCAGTGAATATAAATCTCTCGTTAGACTTGTTTTTTTACGAACTTCTTCGAGTGCTTCCGCTTCACTAATTGCAAATAATGCGTTAATCAGGCGATTGAAGTGCGTATGCATGGCAGATCTTGCGGCTTGCGCATTTCTTTCTTTGAGCCCTTGATATATCGCTTTGTGCTCATCCAGGCGATCACGGTCAGATTGACTGCATACTCCAGCATAGGCCATTTTAATCTGGGGTAGTGAGTCCCTAAGCTCCCAGAACTTATTAACAGCGAGCAGAATTGCACTGTTTCTTGTGGCTTTTGATATTATTAAATGAAATTCACGATCCGCTTTCTCTGCATCAATCCCTGATTCCATGGCATCAAGCGTTTTTTGTAACGCATCAAGCTCTGTTTCGGTGATAGACATCGCGGCCAGAGCCGCAGCTTCACCTTCTACCAAAGCTCTGGCTTGGGTTAATTCGAAAGCACTGATTTTTTCAGCTCTTTGTTGATCTTTATTCAGTTCTTTTTCAAGCACATACACGCCAGAACTCGTCTTTACTTCCACAAGCTGCATGACTTCCAATGCAATAATGGCCTCGCGGATTGTCGGACGGCTAACGTCAAATGTTTCTGCCAACTCTCTTTCTGGAGGGAGTCGACTTCCTGGGGGATATAATCCAGATTCAATTAATGCCTCTATTTTCTCTGCAATTTGCCAGAACATACGACGGCTTTTCATTTTTATACCCTTTAAAACCTACTAAAAGTTATCTGATATGAATCTGCCCAATTCTTCAGGCCATATACTTGACGCACAATCCAGATGCGGACACTTCAAACCACTCCGTGGCGATTACAATCTCAATCTTCAATATCCCTGAGCATTTTAACTACTCAAGGTACGAAAAAGGATATAACTTATTACCAATATAAATGCAATTGGTAACATTGCTGCAATAAGATGGTTGTACAACTAATTTCCCCAAACTGCATCCATTTCATCTGGGGAGCACACTTTTAAAGTTACAATAATACTCGTATTTTCAGAAAAAGTGCTCAATGGACCACGCCTCAGAGACTTGTTTCACTTCACACTATTTCCGCTGCATTAGTATTTATCAGAAAGAGACTGCCATCAAAGATGGCGTCTCTTTTTTACAGGTAAAAACCTGTTCTACTTAGAACCTGTAGCTAGCACCAAATGTGATGCGACGATCTGGCAGACCAACGAAACAAAGAAGTGCGTCATCATTAACACAATATTGTTTAATGCCCTCTTCGGTTAAGTTAACGGCTTCAATCCCTATATTGAATTGATCGGTCACATCGTAGCTAACGCTTGCATTTAACTGACCTCTAGCAGCCGTAACAACAGGGAAGCTAAGTGTACTGCTAGTACTGGAGCCGCCACCGAAGTCAGTATTAACGAATGAATCACGCCATGTATAACGCAAACGGGCTGAAAGGCCATGCTTTTCATAGTAAACAGTTGCGTTATAAGCCGTTTCAGATAAATCTTCTAGGCCACGCTCTGCACAAATATCTTCGCCAAAGACATTTGCACCGCGAGAGAAAGTACAATCTTCGATAGAACCACCGTGGAAATCTTGTAGCGTTAAATTACCGATAAAACCAAATCCTGAAGCCCAACCCAGGTCATCTTCAAAACTTGAAAGGTCATACTGGAAAGCGAACTCAAAGCCAGATTGCCTGGTCGACTCGGGGTCATTACCTGGTTGTGTAAAGTCCACACAGAGGCCGGTTGAATCCGGGTCACCAAGCTGGTTAGGTCTTACTAATGGATTGAAAATACCGCCACCAGGACATGTAGGGTCAGTTTCACGGGCAAGCCCACTATCCGTCAAGTCGCTTTCAAATACTGCAGCGCCGAATGTCTTAGTGCCAAAGATATTTGTACGTTTTTTGCTGAAGAAGCCGACACTGACTAAAGATGCCTCATCAAAATACCATTCAACCGACACATCGAAAGATTTTACTTCTTCAGGCTCTAAACTTGGGTTACCTAAAGCTACCGCAGTATTTTCGTTATCGTTAAAGTTAAAGCCGGTATTTAACTGGTCGAAATCTGGGCGTCTGATATCTGCACCGTAACCCATTCGAATGATGATATCGTCAGTTAAATCCGCGACAACGTTTATACGAGGTAAGAAGAAGCTATAATCACCGCTAGTCGTTTCTAACGATCTTACACCATTCACCGCCGCACCAAATCCTATTGAATCGACGTCAGTCGTTATGTAACGAGCCCCGAAGTTACCTCGTATGTTCTCATATTCAAAATTTGCTTGGGCATACAGGGCGTGTGAATCTTCTTCAACTCGGTAAAATGCATTCAGATCAGGGTCAGTATCGGCACGAGTCGCACCGTCAGCAGTTGGGTTAAGTAACCTGTGCGCATCAAGCGCACCATACAAAATGGCCAATGTACCTTCGCGGTCAGAAAACGAGCGATCAGGATCGACAATAAGGAAATCTTTAATAAATAAGTCTCTGCCATCTGCATCACCAAAGTTATCCGGGCCCGCAATAAGTAGTTCAGAAAATAGTGATCCGTTAGGCGAATCCTCCATTTGGCTGAAACTAAAACTATCATTTACACGATTAAATTCACTTTCGGATTTGCTGTAGCGATAACCGAACTCAAGGCTTCTGATAATACTGTCATCAACAAAGTATTCAGCATCAACACGGAAGCCATCCTCTGAGTTCTCTTGGGTATCACGACCCAACTCAAGTTTCTCAAATACATAGTTAGATGCTGTGAGTAGTTCTTGCGCGGAAGGCGCATACTGTGAGCCTGAGGCGATGCCAAATGCTAAAGTGTCACCAGCGAAGTTGTATTCAAACGGTACTGCGTTATCATTGCCGCTGCCAATTGGCGTGTTCGGGTTAATAAAGTTCACGGTAGTTTCAAATTTACCATTGACCGTCTCTGAACTTGATGTTGAGATTTCAGCGCTTACTTTAAGGTTATCACCTTGCCATTCGCCGCCGAACACAAACACTTCAGTATCCGTGACACGTGAGCCGGTTTCACTTGATGTCCGTAAGTTAGGATCATCTGCATCATTCTCTAAACTTACGTCAATAACCCCGGCGAATGCTGCCTCAAAACTACCTAGATCATTACCGCCTAATGTTCCAAAATTCACAGTTTCGAACTGTGTAGGTACGCTTACGTTGATTAGATTACTAACACCTGAAGCCTGGAGTCTGTATTGGTCTCGACTTTGTTCCTGCTCAGTGATGATGGCATCAAAATGAAACTTCATGTTTTCATTCGGCGCAAACTCAAAAGTCGTTGCAATATTGGTAGTTTCATAGTCATCATTTTCTTGTTCTTGGGTTAAGAACTGGATGCCAAGAAATTCAGATGGCTCACCACCACTAGAGTTTGTACCTATATTGTCGCGGTCGACACGAGGGCGAAACGACACTGCCTCTTGCTCGGTATAACTACCACTGAATACAAAACCGAACTTTCCGGCATCAGCTTCCCAGTTGTCACCGTAAGCAAAAGAGAATCGGGGTTTAGTGCTTTCTGTACTTAAACTACTGTCCTCACCTTGTATGCGCACAGAGGCTAAGGTTTCTGATAATTCAAGGGGGCGAATGGTACGCAGATTTACAGTTCCACCTACAGATCCTTCAGTCGTCTTTGCTTCTGGTGCTTTGGTTATTTCTACTGCTGAAATAATAGCCGCTGAAAGGTCTTCAAAATCGATACCACTACGACCACCACCTGATCCGACAGTAGATACACCGTTAATTTCAACACGGTTGGAGTTGGTACCGCGAATTTGCACACCAGTACCTACGCCAGCGGTTCTGGTGATCTGAATACCAGTGACATTTTCAAGTACTTCCGCGAGGTTTTGGTCAGGTAGCTTACCAATATCAACTGCCTGAATAACTTCAATAAGGTTGTTTGCTGATTGCTTTTCGGCGAGGGCATTAGTCAGTGATGCCCGGATACCTGTTACTTCAATGATTTCAGTTTCTGCATCAGCAGCTGGCTGGTTTTCTTGCGCGTGCAATGGTAAGGCCATACTAACAGCACTGGCTGAGAGTATCGCTAAGGTTATTTTTGAAAGTTTGTGTCCCATGGTTTTGTCCTGTGTGTGTGTTTTAATCTCCGTTACCAATTGCTAACCAACGTTTTCACGAAGGGCAAGCTCGAATAACGAAACTTGGTTACCCAATTTCTTTACAAGCCCCTCCACCAGAACTTACAAAGTATTAACTGTATTTTTACAACCAAACAAACAAAAGGTCAACCTTTTGGTAAGCCAAAATTCAATTTAATTAGGCTATATAGTATTACCAAAAATTAATCAACATCTAACCATCCGTAATACAATACAAAACAAAAAATTGTATAGCATTGATATATATAAACATTCTTAAAATTCAATCGAGAAAGATTAACAATTAGAACGCAATGAAAAGTGACAAGCTTAAGAAGAGAGCTGTTCAATTTAGAAACGTAATCGATACCCTTAAAAGTCATCAGACAAGTTTATTGGTCAACCAATATATTATTTTGATGTTAAATTAGTTAACAAATATCAGTCATGAGGGCTATTGACTCGGCGAGCAATCGAATTGTGCTGGTATTCCCACAAAACTGAGTCTAAGGCGTGTGGTTGTTTGAATGTCTGTTGCACATACAGGAAGTAACTTTGTTAAATACTGTCTGTGTCCGTTTGCTACAAGGAAACTGCCTGACCAGAATTGGAGGAGATGGTTTGGCGCTATTTTGACTTTTGCTAAATCAACAGTGTGTTTGTCAATCTATTACTCTCCATACACCACTTTAAGTGCGTTGGAGAAAGAAGACCAGGTTGCATCCTGATGATCCAGATCATACACAGCATGATACACGTTCAGCTCCATTAAACTGCTGCTCTCTAAACGATCGACGAAAGGTGCTACCGTGGAATGAAAACCTCTACGCATACCAGTAATCACCAGGGTTTTGTGCATGAGTGTTGTGTCTCTTTGCGCCATCAGACTCTCTATGTTCCCCAAGCCTGTTATGTAGGGATCGAATGCCATATGATACTTGAAGACGGGCGGACTCTGGTCATCCAGAAACATGGAAATGAGAGTCTGGCTGCCACCTCCTGAATCCCCTTTTAACGTTCGTTCACCATCTAACACGCGATACTGGGATTCAATACGCGGGATTAGCTCTTCAGTCAAAAACAGATGGTAAGACTGCGCACCAGGCATCACATAATCAGTTCCCCGTCTATCATGATGCTCGATGCCCACAGCAATCAATGGCCTTGCTTCAAAGTCGATCACACGATATTGAAATTCTCTGTACCATTCAGCATCGGTAAAGTACATAGTTGGAAATTGTCTTTCTGGTTCTTGTTGATACTCTGGGGGCAGATACACATGAAAGGTATAGGTGTAATTAGTAAATGCAGAGGTGATGGTTTGGTCAATTTCAGCTACCCCTTTGTAACTAAAACTGGCTGGAGGGAAAAAATTGGATTCTGTCTGTGAAGGTTGACTACTCAGGTTAGTCACCACCACATTTCCACTGCCATTTTCCGGTGAGGAGGGCTCGTCCGGCGGTGCCACAACGTTCGGAGGTATTGAACCGCTAGAATCACTGCTTTCTCCCCCTGAACACCCTTGAACTGCCAAAAATATGGCCAATAGCACACTACTTCTTATTTTATTCATTAGCATGTTCGTTCAAGCAAATTTGTTATTCGGGTAACCACTAGCTTAGCACCTGGTTCGCCTCGATAAATGTAGGATATTAAATAGACACAGCGAACCGACCTGAACAGGCGCAAATCTTTATCATCAAAAGCGGGTAAACAATTCGCCCTCCGGGCCTTACATCAATCGTATTTATAACCTTTGTGGCTATTCTTCAGGTGATAAAAAGTCGCCTGAACATAGTCTTTGGGTGCCCCACCATCATTTTGATTGTAAACACCTGCTTTGAAATACATATATTGATTGCTTTTGTTGTAGCCACTGTTACTCATATTAAAGGATTGGGTCAGGTTTTCTTTTCCTTGTCGGATGATCGTAACAAACAAGATCTCGTTCTCGACTGATATTTTATAGCTGAATTTTTCGTTTAGCTTGATCCCTTCTTTCGGGCCAGCTGCTGTGTGGGAGCGTGAACCTATTATGTTTACCCAAATATCGTCTCCCCCTTCTATTTCATGGGCAAAGTAAATGGATCCTGTTTCGTTGTTTGGAAGTTTCCGATAATACAGCCTGATAGGCTCGTCGTCTGTGGCATGGATTTGGCCGATAATGACGCGCCCCACCTTTTTCTCGTCACCCGTAGTCGAAACACGATTAACCGCTAAAGTTGCTTCCAAGCTTCCTTCAACGGCACCGGCTTTTCTGCGGACAGAGCCATGTGCAGAGCTAAACACCCAGTTGTTCCCCGTTATACCTTGAGTCTTCATTCGGGTATTGCCTCGTCTGAGCATTTCCCTCAGCTCTGTTCTGGCATACTTGGTGTTCTTTGAAGTTTTTGCCCCGACATTTGGACAGGCGAACACCATGCCACCGTCATCAGCTGTATAGAAAAACGGACTTAACTCAAACCCGTCACTTAAGGGCTTTTCGTAGACCAAATCTGCTTTTCTATCTTTGTTAATATCAGTAGGTAGAGTTAAACTCCAGTCTAACAAATCAAAGTTTTCACCTGGCTTTTTGGTGGGATCCAAGGCTGTTAAATCGCCAAGTAACACACCTTCTTGCAGACTTTGGTGGGATGTAGGCAATTCTATTTTTTCGCTGGGCGCGCTGTTAGCAGCACCCACCTGTGGACAAATTACCGCGAGTATAACAATCAACGCTATGTTCAAGGTTTTCACTTGTGAGTTCCTCGTTAGCTTTGTGCCTCAACGCAAGCATCAGTGATAGCCTGCCAGTTTTGTTGTTCGACCCACTCTTTTTTCGATACCCAGGTTCCTCCTACCGCAAAAACATTGCTCAACGATAAAAAGTCGTTCTTGTTTTGTGGATTAACTCCGCCAGTTGGGCAAAATTTAACAGATTGGAAAACTGAAGATAGTGCCGCGAGAAATGGGGCGCCGCCAGAAAGAGATGCAGGAAACAGCTTTTGTTCTTCAAATCCAAACTCCTGCGCCATCAGTACTTCTCCCGTATTCGAAACACCTGGTAATACAGGTACAACGCACTGCGCCAACTCTCCCAATAATTTATTGGAAACTGCAGGTGTGACGATAAAATCTGACCCTGCGTCTAGTGCTTGTTTTAAAATCTGGGAATTGATAACTGTGCCCGCACCTACCTTTAGTTCGGGGACTTCTTGCTTTATTGCTTTCAGGGCATCAAGTGATGCCTCAGTCCGCAATACAACTTCCACCAGACTTAACCCGGCATTTGCCATTGCTTTGGCAATCTGAACGCCTTGCTCTGGCGAATCTGCTTGAATAATAGGTAACAGTGTCTGTCCCGACATAAGTTCAGAAAAGCGAGTCATTGTTTTTTTCTCGTAGTAAATTAGTGGAGAGACCTACAAAGCAGTCTCAAAAATGCTCAATATTAAAAAATAAGTGGCTAAATAGTTATTACAATCCTGCATCAGCCATTGCAGAAAGGAACGCTGCTTTCGGTGCAATAGCACCAGGGTGCTGTATGACAATGCCAGCGGCACTGGCAGCCAGTTGCACAGCATCTGTGACTGTCCGCCCTGTAAGACGCGCACCTAAGTAAACACCATCAAATGCGTCACCGGCAGAGGTAGTGTCTACAACATTTTTCACCGGAATGATGTCATGACGTTGGCTTACCCCGGCTTCGCTGGTCACCACGGACTCTGGTCCATTTTTCACGATAACTTCTTCCACTCCATAGGGCTTGCAAAACTCAAGGACTCCCTCAGCTGTTTCAACGCCGTAAAGCACCGCGAGATCTTCCACACCAGGAAGAAGAACGTCTGATATTCGAAAGGCTTTTTCAAACTCTGTTTTTGCTTCCTGCTCATTTTTCCACAGACGCGCGCGATAGTTGGGGTCAAACACCACTTTCACACCAGCGTTTTTAAGCTGCTCAGCTTTTTGCCAGAATTGAGTGCGCTTGCTTTGTTCAATAACAGCAAGTGAAATTCCGGAAAAGAAGAACATATCGCCAGAGGCAAATTGTTCAACAACGTCATCACTGAGAAACTCGACAATTTTCCTTGCAGCCGAATCATTGCGCCAATAGGTGAACCTTCTTTCTCCGGTATCATCTGTTTCAATCAGATACAGACCAGGGGCTTTATTCTCGTGTCGGAAAACAAACTGAGTGTCTATATTTTCGCCGTGGAACCGCTCCAGCATTTTGTCGCTTAATTTGTCTTTCCCTACTGCAGATACAACAGATGTTGCTACCTCAGAAAAACAACGTTTTAAGTAAACAGCAGAATTGTACACATCACCCGCAAACGACTGGTGCATAGTCGATTCGCCAGTAGAGCGAAGCTCGACCATGCACTCGCCTAGAAAATAAATATTCTTCATTTAATCACTCAGGCTTCTTTAGCGGTTCGATCTTAGGTATGAGTATCCAGACAGCTGCCATTGCGATGATCGCCAACGATGCACCAATAACAAATGCAGGAGTATAATTTCCATCAGCGGTCAGAATTGGAACCAGTGAGGTTAACCCTACCGCCCCCAGTTTGGCTGCCATACCGGAAAAGCCTGCTAGTGTACCCACTGCCTTTTTGCCAAGCAGATCACTAGGCAATGTCTGAACATTACCAATCGCGGTTTGGAAACCAAATAAGATGACCGCCATGATGAGAACCGCAGTAACTGGCGCACCAGGGTTTGCCATGGCCAACAAAGAAGGCAGCATGATTAAACAACCCAGAGTAATAATGAATTTACGGGTTTTATTTGCATTCCAGCCTGCTTTTAGACGGTTTTGCGCCAACAGACCACCAAACCAGGCGCCGAACATTGCACCTACATAAGGCACCCAGCCGTAGATACCGATGGATTGCACATCCATACCGTAAACTTCATTCAGGTAGATTGGGATCCAGAAAACAAACAACCACCAGATGGGATCTATAGCAGCAGAAGCAATTATAACGCCCCAGCTTTGTTTACGAGATAGTAACTCACCTGTTGAAGGATTATATTCTTCTACCTCAGATTCAACGCCGTCTTCATCGACATCACTACGTTTTTGGCCGGTTAAAATATATTCTCTTTCTTCTGCTGTTATCCAAGGGTGTGCATCGGGCGGAGATTTCACTAAAATCATCCAGGGAACCAACCATAAGAAACCCACCAAGCCGACTACGACAAATACCATTTGCCAGCTAAAGTAAACAGTCAGAAAAGCGATCAGAGGTATAGCAACGATACCGCCAATTGCCGCTCCCGAGTTAAAGATCCCTTGTGCCAAGGCACGTTCTTTTATTGGAAACCACTCCGCATTGCCTTTAGTCGCGCCAGGCCAGTTTCCGGCCTCAGCCACCCCTAAAATCGCGCGAAATATGCTGAAACTTAGCACCCCTTGAGCAAATGCATGGGCAATAGTGGCCAAAGACCATACCCCTATGGATAATACAAAACCGAGGCGAGTACCTACCCAGTCAAATATTTTACCAAAAATGGCCTGACCAAAAGCGTAGGCAAACACAAAGACAATCGAAATGTTAGCGTAAATCTGCTTGCGTTCCAGCGCAGATTCATCGGGGAATAACTCTTCCACAATATCTGGCCAGAGGACACTAAGTGCTTGTCTGTCAATGTAGTTGATTATGGTAGCAAGTGCGATTAAAGCGATTACCCACCAACGTAAACCTGTTAGTTTCACAATATTATTCCTCTATAAAATCTTCGCGAGCGGGACTGAAAGTATCAATCAAAATGCCACCCGTGGGGCATACTGCGCCGTGCTCAACATGAGGTGGGATCAAACAGCTATCACCTGCTTTCAAAATCTTCATTTCACCGCCTATGCTGAAGTGAAACTCTCCTTCCTCTACGTAGGTGACTTGTGAGTGTCGATGTTTATGTGTGTATCCTTCTGCACCTTTATCAAACCAGACTTTCACAGCCATCAACTCATGGTTGTAGCCCAGCATCTGACGTTTTAAGCCACCACCGAGGTCTTCAATTTCAGTGTCATTACCAAATAGAAAGTGTTCACTTTGCTTTTGCATCTCGCTAACTCCTAGAGGTTATTCAACACGTAGACTGCAAAGCGGTTACGCAGTGAATATGTGTTGTTTTCATAGGTGAAGGTGGCGTCAGAATTATCCTGCTGGTTGACTGCTACCAAATACTCCCTATCCGCAATATCTATTTTGACCAACGTCAAATTTCCTTGCTGACTGTACTCCAGTCCGGTCACCTTGCTTGTTGCATCCAAGGTAAATTCTTTACTTGGGTTGTATTCACCGTGTGGTTCCAGAATCGAAATAAACCGATGTTGTTTCTGGCCTACCACCCGGCGAATAAATCCTTGCTCATTACGCAAATTAAAATTGGGATCATTTGCCCCAATTTGAGTAAACAGAAAAGACTCATCGCCTTTCACCAAACTCGTCTGGGTATAAAAGCGGCCGTTATCGTTAAGCCAGGACACTTTCGCCAAACCTTCCTCAGGAGTAGCTTGCCCTTTGAGCCATAAGTGCTGATAACCATTTTTTCGACCCAAGGCAGAAAGCTGCTCAACATTTGCCTGCAACGTAAAATTGGTATCAATGATTTGCCCGTGATAATGGAGCGGTAAATCCAATTGGTGCGCCTTTTGCGCTTCGACACTGAAAATATCCAGCGCGATTGAGCGCTCAAGTTCAGGCAAATTGACTAACGCTAAAGTACGCTCTAAGTTAACCCCTTCGTAAGCAGTGCTGATTTCACCACTTGCCACGGTGCCGTATTGATTAGTCTCGAAAAAATTCAGTGTCGGTGCGTTTTTATTGCCGATATCTACTTTGCCATTAAAGTGGCTTGTCTCATCGACGACGACTGTATTGTGGGCGACCGTTTGTTTAGCATAGGTTTTGTTTTCCGGCAGATAACGACCACCAAATTTGGCTTCTACATTCAGGAATCTGGCGGCACCGTAATCAGATACAATTTCACTACCATGGTCGTAATACTGCCAGGTTAGCTTATCAAAATGCCCATGCCCCAAACCTTGTGCTGCAGGCTTAAATAATAAAGTCTGTTCACCACCTAACTGGCTGCGCATTACGACAAGTGCGCCTTGCTTTCCATCGCTTCCATCGCCAAAAGCAACTGAATCAAATTGGTAAGGTTGCATAAGGCCTTTATCCAATGCCTGAGCCACCTTGAGGCCATCACCTGACAGAATAATCTGATCTTGTTGTCCGGCAATATCCAAAAAGCCAGGATCGTTAGTCAGCCCATACGCAACTGTCACACCGTGCACTAACTCAATTGTGTCGATACCTTTGCTTTTAATGGCATCATTAATTGGGAAAAACAAACCTGCGTAGCTAAGCTGGATGGTGGTATCAATGGCTTTAAGCAATACACCATTACGATGCTCAAAAATATTTCTCTGGGGTTCATTGTTTTGAATAGCTTTGCCAAAGGTAACAAATGGCATCAGAGCGTAACGTTGATAATAAGGACCTTCGTTGTAATAACCCTGAGGGGAAAACAATTCGTCCAACTGTTTCAGAAAACCACCTTTACCTGACTTTTCCAGGTCGTAGAGCGCTTTTTCCACCCATTCAGGTTCATCCATTACATAACCAGCCATACCGACACCGGCTGTCGCCCAGGTACCATGGTTATGGACTTTATTGAAGGTTGAAGGTTGACCCTCTGATAAAAACAATGACGCAGGCTTCAACAAACTCTGTTCGATAGTCTTAATTTGCGAGGCGTTTAAAGCATCATAAATAAGATCATATGCTTGAATGGTATACACCAACCAAACGGCTTCGTTCAGGCTTTGCCAGAACAATTTGCCGGGGTTTTGGGATTTGACTTTGCGTTTAGGATGCACATCTAATGTTGGGTAGAGAGTTGCATACTCCAACAACATTGCTCGCACATAGTCAGCATACTTTTTATTCTGGCTGAGCTGATAAATAATCCCCGCGTCATACATCAACTGGTAGTTCTTTTTATGACGCTCATGTGTGTAACCACCGCCACCGTCTTTAGGAACTGGCACAGTAATAGGCAGGGCTATTTGCTTATCAACTTTCGCTTTCAATCCTTGATATGCACTAGCAAATCGCCCTTGTCGTTCAATTGCCTTACGCATTTTCAGCACATCTTCGACGGTAATCACCAAATTTGGGTGTGCAGCTTGTGCAGCATGAGGTAAAAAAGAAACCAGTAGCACTGCCAATAGTGCGGCGGTGTTAAATTTAAAGTTGAATAATTTCATCATAGACCTACTTAGCACCACTGTTTTTAACAGTATTATTTTTCAGTAATGCAGTGTGTGGCCCTTTAACTCTCAGCTCTTTAATACTTGGCACATCAGTCTTGTCGAAGGTATTGCCAACTATGGCCGTTTTCGGTTCACCAACAGTATGCTCAACTGTGATGGGAGCAGAATTTGTAACGACATTTTTTTCTATATCAGTGACCTGTACACCATGAAGGTAGAGGCTGGATTTGCTTTTATTGCGCTTCCCTAGCCCCACATTGCTAAGTGTATTGTCAGTCATAAGCAAGTGCGGCCCAAATGTACTTTCGTCTGTGCCGCCGCGGTACAATTTGACGACGCCACCTTCAACATTTTCAAATCTGTTGCCTTTTAAAGTAACGTACTCTGCGTTGTATATTCCCAAGTCTTCAATTTCGCTATCAAGGCGTACAATGTCACCGGTCACCTTGCTAAAGGTATTATTTATGAAGGTAATTTCATCGGCAAATGCACCTTTGCCAGTGACAAAAAAGTGATATGAATGATTAATATCCAAATCAACGAGTGTCGAATTTGTCATCACAAAACGATAGTTTTCTACCATGCCCCACTTTTGAGCGCGAACAACGCTATTGCCAGCTGAGTCAGGACTGCTTTCACCTGAAATAGTGAGGCCATCAAGTTTTAAACTTCCACCATCATTAATTTCAAATAATGCAGAACGCTCATAAGTCAGTTTTGATTTACCTTGTTGCTTGGCACGCAGGGTTAATACCTTATCAATCTTAATAAGTTTCGGAATGTCATACTGCCCAGGTGCTAATACAAGAATATCCCCTGACGCTGCACTGCTAATAGCGGCTAATAGAGCTTTCGAGCTTGCATCAACAGCACGGGTACTTCCGGAATCAAACGGGATGACGGCAGGTATTTTGGGATACCAGCTTACACCTGTATCATCTTTTGCCAGAACCTTCAGGTCACGTTTTGCCCCTACATTCAGGCTTTCAGAAGTTGGAACAAGCAGTCCATTGCTTTGTTTTTTTAGGGAGATCTTCTCTTGTTTTACGCCGTAGGCTAACTCTGGCAACACTGCTGAATTGGCAATGTTTCCACTAAATTTGATACCACTGACATCATCAAACGCGGTAAATGGTTGTTTCTTGTTCTCATTAAAGATCAAGTTGTTATTCATCACGCTTTTAATAGGTACAGCGCTTCTTTCTGCGTCACTTCCCGCGGCAAGTTGAATATGCTGAACATTAATAAAAGTATTGTTTTCGACAGTGGCATTCTCTACCTGATGATAACGATTGATGGCCGAGTTGGGGACGCCGTTCATCACCGTAAAGCCGCTACCAAAGCGATAGCCCGTTAAACCTTCCAGATAATTGTTACGAATAACATGATCTTTGTTGATGACTCGAATACCCCCCGTATGCGCAACACCATTGCCAAGAAAGATATTTTCCTCAATGATATTGCCGTTGCCGTGGCGCATGGTTAGTGTGCCTTGGGCCTCGTAAAATACGTTACCTCTTAGCGTATTTTTACCGGATTTAACCGAGATAATTTCTACTTCACCATTGGTTTGTTCAAAGTAGTTATTTTCAACCAATGTAAAGGAGTCAGTCAGCGAATAGTGACTAGTTCCGATACGCAGGGTTTCTCCTCCGTTTGACCCAAAAGTTGGGCGATAGCCAAAATAGTTGTGATCAATTTTATGGTGATTTTGTTGGCTATCTTTGTTGTTTAATCTAACCGCAACTGTCACACCTTTATTGCGTTTTCCAACCAAATGGTTGTGGTCGAAGCGATTGTGTTGACCATACAAAGCAACCCAATAATCTGACTCTTGTTTATCTGGGTTGCTGTAATTATCAATAACAACTTCAGTCACTCTGGAATGGAAAGCCATTTCACTTTTATTGCGACGAAACTCAATAACTGCACTGCTTGGTGTATAACCATCTTTAAACACCAAGCCAGAGACGACCAGGTATTTTCCAGCAAGCCTTAAATTCGATTGACCTGACAGGATAACCTGGCCTTTAGTTTCGGCCACCAGTGAAATTGGCGCCTCTTTTGTTCCCTGGCCTTTAAGTAAAATTTCAAAATCTGTCCAGATACCATTTTTAAGTATAACTTTGTCACCGGCTTCCAGATCTGACGCGATTTCTTTGAAAGCGTGTTTATCCGCTATAAAATACTCTTCTGCAGCTATTTCAGTTGCAAACCAAGATAACAACAGCAAACCTATCTTTACCGAATAAACACTTAACAAACGCATATTTTACTCTTTTCAATTGCAACTAGACTTTTCACTCTAGTCGACGATTAAGACCTATATACTGAGTGACTGATTCAACCAGCGTTATTTTTCCAACTTCAGGTAATAATCTAGGATTTCCGGCACATTGCCATTCCCCAAACCTGCGTCAAATGCCGCCTGAAGGTTTGCCGAAGAACCTTCAGCTATTCTTGATTGCGTGCCGAGGTCTTCAACCATTTGTAAGAAATAGCCAAGATCTTTGTTTGCATTCGCGATTGAAAATCCTAAGTCACTCACATTGTCTACTGCGTAATTCTTACAGAACTGCATGAAAGGTGAGCTAGAAGGGCCAGTTGACATGATGTCGAAAAGTTGTTGGCGGTCAACACCAGCGAGATGCGCTACGGCAAAGGCCTGTGACATGGCACATACAGTAGTCATACCCATGAAATTGTTAATCAATTTTGTTGTATGACCAGCACCAAGCTCACCAAGATGGAATACGTTTTCGCCCTGATCTTCCAACACAGATTTAACTTTTTCGAAGGTCTCAAGATCACCGGCAGCCATTATATTTAGCAATCCGTCTTTGGCATGAGCAGGTGTACGTCCCAGAGGTGCATCTATCATACCTACGCCTTTTTCAGCTAAATCTGCGCCGATTTTGCGTGTAGAAGCCGGAATAGAGGTGCCAAAATCAACCAGCACTGATCCTTCTTTAACCCCTGCCAGAATGCCATCTTCTGCGTAAATTATTTTTTCAACAATGGTGGATGTTGTTAAACAAAGCATGACGATGTCTGAAGATGCCGCCAGTTCTTTTGCCGAACTGGCCGAGGATGCCCCTCTGGCAACACACGCTGCAACTGCATCTTTGTTAAGATCCATTACAATCAGCTCATAGCCTTTGTTTTGTAGATTTTCGACCATGTTGCCGCCCATTAAGCCAAGGCCGATGAAACCAATGACAGGTTTTGACATGAATTACTCCTAAATGTAATGGCGCATACTTATGTTTGAGTATGAAATATTGCTCGCCCGATAAGAGGCACACTATGTCGCTCTTATCCAATTCTAAAAAGTTCGGTTAAACCAAAATTGATTTCCTGAATCGGAAATCAATTTCACTAAATCTTTGTGAGCCGTTCCACAGGAAGCGTCCATGCAACCAGGATATAAAACGCTTCCCTGACAAATTCATTAGCTAATTTGTTGTTTAAGAATAGCTAATGCCGCGGGTAACTCACCTTCAATGCTGCTACCTCGTATGACGTTCAAACATCCATACAAACCAATCAGCATTTGAAAACAGTATTAATATATTGCCAATTTGTCAACCAATATATTAAATTCGGTAACTATTTTTGTTAAATTATTGTTGCTTAAATGTGTGACTCAATTCATTTAAACTCAGAGGAATACTGAATTTAATTATAAAAAACAATACTATACGCCATCATTAACGATCATCTAGAATGTACATCCCTCTATTTTCAGACACTCACCACAGACTTACCAATAAAGTTACTTGCAGCGTTTCATTGTGAGTTAAATAATAAATAAACGTGACAAAAGTGGTAATAACAGGACTTTGGGATTGGTAACCAATTTGTAGGTTAAGGGTATTAAAGTAACTATTGGATGGAAAAGGAATGATAACAAACGGCTATTTTTGGATTGCTCGGTCTGAAGACAACAAACTCAACTTTAAAATTGTATAGCCGGTAAAGCATTTTAAAATTTAGTAAGCTTATTGAATATCAAAAAATACAGATTGATAATGTAATACCAATCCGCACTAATAAGTGCTCTCTCAGAATATATCCAGCGGTTTTCGGACAAGACGGTGGTGTGCAGGAATGGTCGTTCCCTTTCAATGATACTTTAGTGTGTTACCGACACCTCAACCACTTCTTTTTTCGCAGAAACCACGACACTCACCAGAATTTCCCCGTCATTAATATCTTCCATATAGTCAATTTCAGTGGGAACATCAGCCAGAATATCGAATTCACCAGAATCTAGATCGTAAGACCAAAGCTGGTCTTGTTTGTTAATTCCGTATATCCGTGAATTTTCCACTAAAAATCGCTTTGACGATCCCTGACCGGTTAGCGGTTCGATTAGCTTGTCCTCAACGGCACCTTTTTGCCAGAATCGTCCAAAGTGGTCGATAAATATTAACGGACCTTGCGGACTTTTAGCGGCCCAATTAACCCTCTTACCGTTAATAACCTTGTATTCAAGTGAGCTAAGATCAATTTCCACGAACTCAGTGATCCCGTTTACCCGGATATTAGCTATCACCAACTGATTACCGCTGTCCCAATGAAACAAATAATCGATTGGATAGGGAAAATTAAAGGGAACGGGATCAGAATGGAGGAACATTTGATGCAGCTCCTGATTCGCCAGAACCAATAGGCTAGTGCCACTGGGATCCCAACGTAGATTGCGGATAAAGCTGCCTTTTGGGAATTGGCTTATCACCTGTGTTCTACCCTCGCCGGTCAACCACACTTGCTCGTTTCCTGTTCGCCTAGATACAAATGCGACCAAACTTCCGCCAGGCTGAAAATTGGCATTGTCCTCGTGGCTTATTGAACGTTCAAATACTGAAAGCTCGGCTTTGTTCTTGTGTGGCTGTTGTGAGTCAGAGAAAGATAATCTGGCAACATCACTATCGTACCGACCGTTGATGAGCAGAATTCGTCTACCATCGGGACTCACTGTCGGTCCACCCGCACTATCTATAAGCTGGAAATCCTCACGATGAACGTCTCCGTCGTATGTCATCGTATAAAGCGAGCTTCCATCGCCAAAAATCAGTTTATCTGTATGTGGGAAGAAGTTTGGGTTTACTGATAAGTAACGACGCACATCTGCAGGTAGTCGGATTTTATGGCTGGACTTTACTTCACCGTCCGCAGTCAGAATCTCAATATATTGCGCACCATCATTTTTTCTCGATGTCACAGCAAGCATTTCACGCTCAACAGAATAGTCGAAACTGATAATGTTCCCATCTTCAATTTCATAGAGGGTTGTGCTTGATTGAGTGTCTACAGAAAAACGAATGAGTCGCCAATTGTGTTCTTCTTTTTGCATCATGGCGATATGTTGTCCATCAAGCCACACTGGTTTTTTTATCGCAGAGTTCTGACAATGCAGCAGTTCTCTGGGTGTCTGAGGATGCAATAATGCTTGCTTGAAATCGAGGCTCATCAGCTTGTAGCAGGTTTTTTGGGTCACTGGTTTGGTGCAGTCTTCCTGTTTAATGAAAACCAGGTTGCTACCATCCGCGGAAAGACTGTGGCTACCGTATGTCCCTCGCTCTTTCGTTAGCACCACTTCCTCAAACGTAGTCGCATTTTTAGCCCAAATATTGTTGATGCAGGCAGGATTGTAGTAACGGCGAAAGAGTATAAATTGTCCATCTGGTGAGTAAGAGCCGCCATACTCTTTGTCATCAGTGGCCGTAAGGTAGCGTAAATCATTAAAGTGTAATTGCGTATTATCCCGCGGCTCCTGTGGAAGGACAAATAACAAAACCAAAGTAATTACAGCTGCCAATATCCAATAATTTTTTGTGCTGTTTTTAATCCCCCGGCTAAGCCGACTTTCAGACTGAGACGAATTGTATTCGTCGGGAGTATTCACTCCATCGTCAATTTGAGAGTCTTCCTCTTCCGCTAGCTCTTCGTTGTGTGAGCCAACATTTTCACCAAGTGAGTCTCTTAGATCATGGTCGGTGTTTAGGACCGCATCAGGACGTCCTTGATCTGACCAACTAACATCACATTCCAGACTATATCCTTGCTTTGAATGGGTTTTGATAATGCCTTGAGCTCTACTGTCCTCTCCTAAAGCCTTGCGCAACTGCGCAATACTGCGTTGCAGTGTGTTGGGTGTTACCACAGAATTTGGCCAGACTGCATCCAGCAATTCATCATAGCTGATAACTTTGCCACGATTCTCTGCGAGGTGTGTAAGTACTAACAACGCCTTTGGGGGCAATGTTTGCGATTGATAATGTTGGCTTATCTGGTTTCTGGACAAATCCACAAAGAATTCACCCACCCAATATTGTTTAGACATAACAGAACTGTTTCGCCATTAATGCTGATCCTAAAACTCGCGATTAAATGTTAATCCTCAGGAAATCCTATCACACCGATAGCGTTTATATACCCCGCAAGACCAGACGTCAGCAAAAAGTCAGCAAAACTTCATAAGTCTTTCATGCATTTGTTGTTTGCATTCATTACGGTTCTTAGCCCATCGAAGGATCTAAAAAACAAACCAAATTGGAGACAAAGGCTTATGAAAATTTCTGCATGGCCCATATTGCTTGCATGTTTACTGGTTATATCCTCCGCACTAGCCGAATCCAAAGTTCTTGAACTTCCCCAGATTGAGGTTGTGCCAATTCGGGACAGCGCAACCGCCCGTGACTACGAACTTTACATCAAATTACCTGAAGAATACGACACTAAAAGTGACAAGAAACACCCAGTCATTTATTACACTGATGCAATGTGGCACGTGGAATTGCTTTCTGGCGCGACGGCTTTCCTGATGGAAGATGCAATTTTAGTGGGCATTTCCTGGCAAACAGACATAAAAGAAGAATTAAAAAAAGAAGTTGGGGCCCATGTTAGCCGGTACAGAGATTATTCAGCCTGGAAGTCCAGCAACGCCGAACATCAAGCTAAATATCAATTTGGTCAGGCAAGTAATCATCTTAAATTTATTCAGAACGATGTTATCAAGTATATCGAGAGTAATTACAAAACGGACATTAACAACCGAATATATTTTGGATACTCGCTTAGTGGTTTTTTCGGCGCATACATACTCTTGGCACAACCCGAAACCTTTAAAAACTACATTATTGGTAGTCCGTCAGTCCGGAAGTTGTCTGAGCTTAAAGCGATTGACAGCCCTAATACCAAGGGTCTGAACGCCAATTTGTTTATATCTCATGGTTCATTGGAGGAAGAGTTAAGTGGGCATATCGACAGGTTTATTGCTTACCTGAAAAACAAAAATGACAAGAGTCTGACGATAGAGCATGTGGTAATTGAAGGTAGCCATCAAACAGCTTTCCCTGCCACCGGTGTTCGTAGTGTGACCTGGTTAGCAAACATGCAAAAAAGAGAGGGAAAATAGTGACCCGTATTTACATTTCAATTGCCTTATTGCTACTTCTTCACCTTGCAAGTAGCAAGAGTTACAGCCAGGATGAATTCCCCCTTCTGACAGGACCCTATCTGGGACAAACACCTCCGGGCAAGGTAGCAGAACCCTTTGCACCAGGCATTATTTCCACCGAAGGTTGGGAATTCGAGGGAGTATTTGCGCCCGGTATGAAGGAGTTCTACTTTACGACTGACAATGGCAAAGACACTCCGATCATGGTTATCGGCTTGCGCCAACATAACAATGTCTGGAAGAAATTCCTTGAATTCAAGCGCAAAGGTGAAATCACTTTCTCACCTGATGGAAATCGCATGCACATGGCCAAGGGTTATAAAACCCGAGAGGGTGATGGTTGGTCTGAACGCAAAAGTCTGGGGCCAATGTTTGATCGCAATGACTTCGGGATTATGCGTTTGTCTGCGTCATCCAAGGGTACTTACGTTTTTGACGATTTCAGAAATAAGAACTCAATCCGAATATCTGCACTCAAGGATGGTACACGTCAAGCTCCCGTAAAAATGGGCACTATGATCAACACAGGCGATTTGACCGCTCACCCTTTTATTGCACCAGACGAAAGTTACCTGATCTGGGACAGTGTTAGGGAGGGTGGCTACGGAGGGCCCGATCTTTACATTAGCTTCAGACAATCTGATGGCGCTTGGGGCCCCGCTATCAATATGGGTGAAAAGATCAATTCCGCCAAAGGGGATACCTATGCCAGCGTTACCCCGGACGGCAAATACATACTTTTCAACAGACGGGTAGATGGAGAAACAGGCAATACTGATATCTATTGGTTGGATGCAAGTTTAATAGACGAGCTGAGGCTAGAGTCAGAGGGATAACCAGGAATCAATCATGAATCGCATCTATGTTACTGTTTTTACGATCTTTTTTCTTCTGGCATTGAGTGGTAAATGCTATGGTCGGGATGAGTTACCAACGCTGCAAGGCCCGTACCTCGGGCAAACACCGCCCGGGTTGACCCCCGAAGTTTTCGCTCCCGGTATTGTCTCAACAACAGAGCATCGTGACTATAGCGCCTTCTTCACGCCTGACTTGACAGAGTTTTACTTCACCCGAAGGGATAACAAAAGTGGGGAATGGTCGTTAGTTTCATTTAAATCCAAAAATAATCAGTGGTATGAACTTGTGGTCGGGCCCAGAGTGGGCCGTCCCATGATTGCACCAGATGGCAAGACCATGCATTTGGGCAAAAACTATATGACGCGCACTGAAACAGGTTGGTCAGTAGTTAAAAGTCTTGGCCCCATGTTCGACCGCGAAGATTGGGGAATTATGCGTCTTTCATCAGCTGCCGACGGCACATATGTTTTTGACGACTATAAAGGTGAAGTAGATGTTATCCGCATTTCCACTTTAAGTAACGGTAAGCGTCAGGCTCCGAAAATCATGGGGCCAAATATCAACTCTGGGAAATACACTGCCCACCCCTTTATCGCGCCAGATGGTTCTTACTTAATCTGGGATAGTGAAAGAGACGGCGGACATGGTGATTCAGATCTCTATATCAGTTTTCGACAGCAGGATGGTTCATGGGGCGCGGCGATTAATTTGGGAGATAAAATCAATACAGAGGTATGGGAAGCGGGCGCATACGTCACGCCGGATGGAAAATATTTTTTCTTTAATAGACATCAGAATATTTTTTGGGTTGATGCGCAGTTTATCGAAGCACTGCGACCCAAATAGCAAAACATCAAAAAGAGACCTCGTTACCTGAACAGCCTGTCCACTAAAACTTATCGAGAAGCAAATAATGATCAATCCGACAATCAAACTGACCTTCATATCTTTTGCCTTGTTTATTCAAGCAAATTTGTATGCTTCTTCTGCTAAAGCACCAGAAATTGACCTTTCTGAGAATACCCTTTCATTTCGGGAAGTAGAGCGAAACTTAACTAAATTAGAGACCTCATTTTACGACTCCACACCAGACAAACGGAATGATGGATTAACTCCCGGGAAGCTCAATGATAAAGCCACAATTATTGCATTGGCCAAAGAAATAGCCGATGGAAAACATGCAGCCTATGACAGTCTGTTGATAGCACACGAGGGTAAGCTTGTGTTTGAATCTTACTATGCCTACGGTCGAGTAAACCTGCCTCATTATCAGGCATCCGCTTCTAAGGGGTATACCTCTTTTGCGGTAGGTCGGGCGATCCAAATGGGTTACCTTTCAATGCAGGATTTACATAAACCTGTGCTGTCGTTCTTGAAGAATATCGATAGGGAAAACCTGGTGACTGGTGTAGATAAGATCACACTAGACCACACTTTGAGCATGCGCTCAGGATTAAGGATAAGCAGAGAAAAACAACAAGAATTATTGAAAGATCCGGATCAGGTAAAGGGACAAAAACTCGCACAAACGTACTTTTCTCATAGTACCCCGGTCACAGGCGAGTCGCAGATTTATCACTACCAATCAATGGATCCTCAGATCACTATGTTAGTGCTAGACGCAGTTTTACCTGGCGCGGCCAAAGATTTTATTAAAAAAGAGTTGCTCGACAAACTCGGCATCAACCAATATTACTGGAAAGAAAGTGTCAATGGTCTGCCAGAGGCTGCGAGCAGCACCAATATGACCTCAAGAGATATGATTAAGTGGGGAACACTACTTAAAAACAAAGGGAAATGGCAAGGAGAACAACTGATTTCTGAGGCATTTCTAAATCAGGCCACTGGCAGTGTCGCTACCCCCACTGATGACGAATTTGATTACTCGGGATATAAGTATGGGTATTACTTCTGGGGCAAATCTTTAAAGGTTGTGAATCAGGAATATGAAGCCGCGATAGCCTGGGGCGGAGGCACTCAAATGGTAATTGCGATTGATGAATTAAATCTGGTAGTTGCTCTTACAGCCCGCGCACGCAATGCGGGAAAAGAAACCATTGAGATGCTGGAACAACGCATTTTGCCAACTTTTGTTCCATCAGACTAAGTGTTTATCTGAATAATGCCCGCTACCAATTCTATAGTGCCCAAAAACCTGATCGATTTTGGGCCGAAAAGCTTGAGCTTTTATTACTCTTACAAATAAAAGAGGGCTTACTTTGCTAGTTAACCAAGATAGCTATGGCCAATAGGCAGAGGATGCTTCCCATTGCACTATTATAAATTTTAACCCGTCCTTCAGAGTCCACCCATACTTTAATTTTTTGCCCTAGTAGCGCCCAACTAGCAATGCCGATGAAGCAAAAAAAGAAGTAAATTGTCAGAAACTGAATCAGTATTTTTTCTGAGTTATATACGTTGAAAGCGGAGCATCCCGCTAAGCATGCAATCCAGGCTTTTGGATTAAGCCACTGCATGAACCACCCTCGGCGAAATGTAGGAATATTGTGCTCGTTTTCATGATTAGTTGTAACTTGGGTTGTTCGAATAATCTGAAATCCAATATAAAAAATGTATGCGCAACCTACGTATCTCAGCAGTTCGACGATTTCAGGGAAGAGGTTATTTACCTCCCCCAACCCAACACCTATCAAAAGTAATAGTGATATAAATCCAAATGTAGCGCCGCTCACAAACTTTAACGAATTCCTAAATCCAAAATTCAGGCCACTTGTCATTGCGATGATATTCACAGGCCCCGGACTAATTGACATAGAAATTGAAAAGATAACCATTGGAAAAAATAAAGACATTGCCCTTCTCGCCCTGATAAACACAGCATCAGTTTACATCTTGCAGCTAATTTTATTAGATGCTCTAATTAAAATTGATAATTCTAAATTTTGGAACAATTTTGATTGATGATTTGAAAGCAATGGCTATCTTTGCTGAAGTCGCTAAAAGACAATCCTTCAGAGAAGCAGCTAAAGCCCTATCGCTCTCCCCATCTGTGGTGAGCTATCATATTTCGAAGCTGGAAGAAAAATTGGGCTCTGCCTTGATATACCGTTCAACACGCAAGCTTTCATTAAGTTACGAAGGAGAAGTTTTTTATTCGAATGTATTGAAGATGCTAGATGCTGCAAACCAGGGAATTGCGCAGCTATCAAATGGTCAAAATGAGCCGAGGGGGAAAATTAAAATATCACTTCCAACTGCGTTGAGTACCTCTTTTATGAACGAGCGGATTGCACAATTCTCCAACGCCTATCCTAATATAACGCTCGATATTGACTACTCTGACACCAGACGGAATATAGTGGATGACAGTGTCGATTTAACAATACGAGCAGGAGAGCTGGAAGACAGCGATTTTATTGCTAAGAAAATAGCTATCTTGAAGCGCATTTTAGTATGTTCTCCATCATTCTATTTAAAGCATAAAAACCCAAAAACACTTGAAGATATTGCTAAGTGGAAATGGATAAAGCTGCGTCAGTTATCTAACCAAAGAACCTTCGAATCATCTGGAAAAAATCAAACTATTAAATTTAACAATCAATTGACGGTTAATAGCGTCGAAGCGATTCACCAGCTTTGTTTGAATGGATTAGGCTTAGCCGTTTTGGCAGAATCGCAAGTAAAGGACGATATTAAACGTGGCGAACTTCAGACTGTATTACCTGATTGGAAAGTCAAACCTTTGCCATTATTTGCACTTTGGTCGAAGAACATTCCGCCAACAAGCAATGTAAAGGTATTACTATCCTTTTTAGTTTGATTGTATCCAAGTACCTGGCATTACTTAGGCACTCAATTTTTTGCTCCCATTGCCGGGCATATTCATCAGTGACAACGCAATATGTCTAAGACATTCAGCTGACGTGAAAAGAGGCTGCCGCCCCCGCGTCAAAACCATGTAGGTTATGCAAAAGACACTATACTGTATAGCTAAGACTTTCTACCATGAGGGATAAACGTCTGTGTTAAGTTGGGCGTATGTTGATCCTTCGGTTGATTTATTTACTCTCTATAGAAAAGGTTTGATTTGCGGTTAATAGTGAAGCGGATTCAATGGCATTTTTGTTGTTTGCTTGGTGTGTTGGTGACCTTTATCACAGTGTCGCCTTCAGCAACTGCGATAGAAAAACCAACAAAGCTGCAAATCGCGACAATAGAAAAAGAACCCTACTCAGGCCACACATTGCCACAATTTGGTTATGCCAATGAGATTATTGCTAAGGCTTTTTTGATTTCTGGTGCTGATCCGAATTTTACTTTTTTTCCCATCTCACGGGCAGAACGGTTTACTGAAACGGGATATATGGACGTATACGGCCCGGTCAGGGAGCCTCAGAAAAATAAGCATGACAAGTTTATTTATTCCGACCCATTCCCTGGGGGTATGCTGTCGAAAGTAAAAAAAGCAAACCGGGTTTATGTTCCGAAAACAGGAACGATCAATTCTTGTTTTAAACGACAACACTCAAATAGACGCCTGCACTTGGGTATTGTCAGGGGTACGTTCGACCATGAGTATTTGCCTAAGGATTGTTACAGCCAATTACCCGCAGTCTCAGATTTACAAATTGTTGAGATGCTGGCGGCTGATAGGGTCGACCTACTATTAATGGATAAATTCACCGCTGCTGATTTGATTGTCCACTACAGACCGCACTTAATCGGCAATCTGGAAGTTATCTCAGACCAATCATCGGCTTTTGATTTTCGTATCGCGGTTAGCAGGCAACACGAAAATGTAGACGTAATCTTAGATATGTTTAATCAAGGGCTGGCTGCACTAAAATCCACTGGCCAGTTTAACACTATCATGCATAAGCATGGCTTGTACCTGAACCAAACTCAACCGGACAAAAAGACGAGTTTGGTGATAGGTGTGCCCAACATAAATCAGATAAAAGACCTGCAGAAGGTTGTCTCTATTTTTATGCAGAAACATCCGGGTCTTAACATCGAATTCAGGGTGCTTGAGGAAAATATACTACGCAGACGCTTGTTATCGGATATGGCGATATCTGACGGTCAATATGATGTTGTGATGCTGGGAGGATTAGAAGCAAAAAACTGGGGGAAACGAGGTTGGCTGGTCCCATTTGACGATCTCCCTACTGATTACGACAAGCAGGACTTTTTTGGCAACATAGCTAATCTAGTTGAAGATGAAAAGCATATATACGCATTGCCGTTCATCGGCGAACGCTCTGCCACTTACTATCGCCAGGACTTGCTGGAAGAGAATGATCTTGAAATGCCCATGTTTCCTACGTATGACAAATTGTTGGAGACGGCCAAACAGCTGCATGACCCCGAAAATCAGGTATTTGGCATAGGAATGCGTGGTATTAGCGGCTGGGGACAGAATATTGCTTTTATCACTACAATGGCCAACAGCTACGGCGCGATTTGGTTTGATCAGGACTGGAATCCTCAAATGGATAGCGACGAATGGATTGAAGCCTTGTCCTTTTATCGCAGAATTCTTTCTCTCTATGGCCCTCCCAATTACGCCGAAAATGGGTGGCAGGAGAATCAGCGACTGTTTGAAAAAGGTCACCTGGCAATTTTGATCGATTCTACAGCGTTAGCTGGTCATTTATTTAATCCGAAGAAGTCACAGGTCGCGGATAAAATCAAAATGGTCAAATCTCCCCACGGAAAAAAGAAATTAGGCGCAAGTTGGCTGTGGACATGGGCGGTTGGCGTTCCAAGTTCTTCAAAAAACCAAGCTCTTGCCAAGCAATTTGCCACCTGGGTAACCTCAAAAGATTATATTCAAAAAGTCGGAGAACTTGTTGACCTGAAAAGTATGCCTCCGGGAACCAGACGATCTACTTATTCTGAAAATTATGTACAACAAAACGCCTATGCAAAAGAAGTACTCGATGAGATGACGACACTGGAAGAAAGGACCAAAAACGTCAGTTTGTTCAACGACGGTATACGAACAAGCAGTCTTCCGGAATTTCCAGCCATAGGCTATCAGGTTGGCCTGATATTCCAACGGGTGCTGAAACAGCAAATTGGTGTCGAAGAAGGGGTCAAGCTCGCCCAGGAAACAGTTTTAAAAATAATGACGGATGCGGGTTATTACTCAAATGCCCAAAACGAAAATGGATCTGTTAATAATCCCGTTTTGATAGGTAAGTAACTGCCTTAGTTTTCTCACGTCAGAACACAAATGAAATATGTCTACTAAACAATTTATTTCTGAGATTAACGACATACACCCGAAAGCAGGTTTAAAGCTTGGCACCAAATGGCTGAGCCGGTATTTAACATACTAAATGCACTAAACCGCAAAGCTGAGGGATAGAGCATCATCACGGATGTGTACATATTGAGTTTACTATCAAAGGAATCCAGAGCCCCCTGCTATCAGGTTATGATTCCTCTGTGTTTTTAATTACAAAAATCAAGCTCAAAAATAGTGTTGGGATGACCAGTTTCCTGAAATTTCTAGCTGTCATGAAATATATTTGCGGCAGCGCCACTCCAAGAACCCAGGTGGCAACCGTTCCTTGGCTGAAGTACTAGTTAACTTTTCGATACACAAACTCAGTCTCTGGTAATACAAACCCCTACGTGAATTTCTGTAAACAAGAGGTTGTCAATTATTAGTAAAAAAAAGCATTTATAAACGGCCCACATACATGTTATGTTATATTGTAACATCTGAATGATGCAAATGGATTCAACCTATGCAACTACAAGCTTCAACTTCAGTAGCCTCTTTTCAATATGGCAAATCACCTTTGGTATTAACTGAAATATTTTCTGAATCTACCAGCCTTAGCTGTTGGAAGAGGACACCCAACAGAGTCATACAGGCTTATTTTGATAGCGTATCTACGTCACTCAGGTTGGGGATACGCAATGTATTTGAAATCTCATCTTTGAAATCCAATCTGGACGACTTATTGCCAGATGGTATTGGTAAAGAACAAGCGGTTAATGACATTTATCAGCTCGCTGACATGCTGACTTGCTTGTTCGATTGCTCTGGAGTTGGGCTGAGATTAACAGCAGTTGATCAAGCTATGTGCCCTCGATTTCATGTGGACAATATTCCAGTAAGGTTAATAACAACCTACCTTGGTCCGGGTACCCAATGGTTGCCAAATGAATATGCTGATGCCAGCAAACTCGGTCATGGTTCTGGTGGACGGGTAGACGATGAATCCGGCCTTTACACCTGCGAACAAAGCATTAGGCAATTGAGTTGCTTCGATGTTGCCTTACTCAAAGGAAGTGCCTGGGGAGAAAGTCATTCCGCCGCCATTCACAGGTCATGTGATCTTAGGCAAAATGAATCACGCGTATTGCTAACCCTGGACCCTATATAAGATATATGTGCATGTTCCCTGGTATCCAAAACAGCAAATTGCTATGCATGAAACCATCATTTGAATCATTTTACGCTAGGTAATCTAACTGCATACGAGGCTCCTATGTCACCCGAAAAACTATCTAGTGTAGTCCAAACCGCAAAGGACATCTGTTCGTCTGCAGGCGTACGTTTTACTGAAAAACGCCAGAAAGTGCTGGAAGTATTGATAGATTCACCAAGACCCTTGTCGGCATATGAATTGATTGATCAATATCAGCTAAGCTATAAAGAAGAGATTCAGGCCATGTCGGTATACCGCATTCTTGAGTTTCTTAAAGAAGAACAACTGGTGCACAAGCTCAATCTTAACAATAAGTATATAGCTTGCAGTCATATACGCTGTTGTCACGACCACGGCATGTCCCAGTTTATGATTTGCACTTCATGCGGTTGTGTAGAAGAAGTGACTATCTCGTCCGACCTTCTGGATTCACTCAAACAGCGAGTTTTTGAGTCCGGCTATACTATGATAAGTCCGCACCTTGAATTGGCCTGTGTTTGCCATATCTGCAAACTAGCTCAGGAGCCCTGAACACAGCAAACTTTCACTTAGTTTGCTAAAACGTGTCTGAAAAAGTCAAACAATGGAAAATAGAATGCCTTTGAAAAAACCAGCATACACCTTGTTACTTAGCGTGCTTTTCACTTCAATAGTTTCTTGTTCTGCAACATCAGATAGTCAGATAACCAGCTTGATTCCCCAGTCTTCTCTACCAATTGAGTCAGGTGAATTAGTTATATCCACGTGGAATGTTGAACATCTTGCTTCACCTCTCACAGATGGATGCCGACCTCGCAGCGAAGAAGAACTTAGACGGCTAAAAGAATATGCTCAATCACTTGACGCCGATATCGTGGCCCTCCAGGAAGTGGCATCGATTGAAGCTGCGGAATTGCTCTTCCCAAAACAGGGATGGCAGATTGTTATTTCAACGAGGCCAGATAGCGAACCCTACACCTGCAGAAAAAGTGGTTTTACCTCGACTCAGCAGAAGGTCGCTTTTGCCGTGCGCAATGGGATCAAAATAATTAGAGCTAACTCTCTAGGGAGCTTGGGATTGGAAAACCCTGGCTTACGTTATGGACTGGAACTGACAGTGGACTCACCCTTAGGCGCTTTGACGCTTTTGAACGTGCATATGAAAAGCGGCTGTTTCGTTGACAACTATTCCCGTTCAGACTCGGAGGCCTGCCAGACGTTTGCCGCACAAGCACCAATTCTCGACGCCTGGGCAGAACAAAAAGAGCAGGATGGTACTCCCTATGTGATACTGGGTGACTTTAATCATCGTCTATCAGCACCTTATAATCATTTAACCCGGCAGTTGACATCAAACTCAAACGGCAGTGTTTCAACTCTCGAAAACCCGGGTGCAAACCTCATTGGATGCCATCCATATTACCCTGCACCAATCGATCACATATTAATCGGAAATATGCCTACAAAAGGACTGAAGAAGTCGACGAATATACATCCGTTTGCCGACATGAAACCAGATGCTATGTTAAGCGACCACTGTGCGCTGTCACTGCACTTGTCCAACGTCTCCTATCCGTTATCTAATGCGGTAAAGTGGCAAACCACCAGCAAAGAATACCAATACCTAACCTCAGCAGTTTATCTAAGCGCGACAGACGCGCTTAATAATCTTGATTTACCTTCCTCCCCTTGGGCTGTGGTGATGGATGTGGACGAAACTGTGCTGGACAATAGCCAGTATCAAGTTTCGGTTGAACTAATCGGCGCAAGTTACGACCCCGAGACCTGGAACGCATGGGTTGCTTCTGAGCGGGCTACGTTGGTACCTGGGGTAAAAGAGTTTATCCAGACAGTATTTCAACTAGGTGGAAAACTCGCTCTAGTTACGAACCGAAACAGAGAGTTAGACCAACACACCTGGCGCAATCTTCAGTCTTTGGAAGTACCAATATCCAATGCCAACACCTGTCTGATTGGAAGAGTGGATGCGGATAAAAAAGCGATCAATGGTGACTCTGTTATCAACGATAAAGATTTACGAAGACAACAATTAGAAAACGGTAATGCAAGCTGTTACCAAGCTGGAAAAAAACGTACTTCTCTATTTCCAGAACTGAAAATTATCATGCAGGTAGGAGACAACATTGAAGATTTTGCTGGTGTTACACAGGAAGAAGCGAATATCGAAGAACTCCTGCCTAAATCTAAAGCGCAGCTGATATTGCTACCGAATCCTATGTATGGTTCCTGGTAAATTCGATATCAAAAAGGTTAATGGAATCATAGCTTTCCATAGCTATGCTTGTGCTTATCTGTGGATAACATGTAAAACATTCACTAAAGTGTTAGCGTCGTAGAAAAAGTAAAGTGTGTCAGATTTGTGGAAATAATAATCGGTTAATAAAAAGGGAAATCATTTCTCCCATAGGAAACTACATTATGTCAATTTCGAAATATCTAGCCATGGGCAGCTTAGCATTAGCCCTGTCTATTTCACACGGGGTCGCAGTTGCCAAAGAAGCAGAAGCTAACCCTCTTGCCAACATCAAGTTACGCAATATCGGGCCTGCAATGATTTCCGGAAGAATTTCCGATTTTGCCTTTAACCCTTCGCATCCTAACGAATTTTATGTCGCAACTGCGTCCGGTAATTTGTGGAAAACCACAAACAATATGACGACCTGGACCCCCCTGTTCGAAAATCAGGGTTCTTATGCCATAGGCGTCATTGAAATGGCACCGACAGACTCCAATGTTCTCTGGCTTGGTTCAGGAGAAAACAATTCGCAGCGCTCTGTGGCATACGGCGATGGCGTATACAAATCCTTAGATGCTGGTAAAACCTGGACTCACATGGGGTTAAAAAACTCAGGTCATATTTCTCAAATCTGGATCGACCCCGCTAACAATGACCATGTTTTAGTTGCTTCACAGGGTCCATTGTGGAGTAACGGAGGCGACAGAGGTTTATATAAAACAACCGATGGCGGCAAAACCTGGGAACGTATTCTGGATATCGATATTTATACCGGTATCAATGAGTTTGTTGTGGACCCTAGCAATCCGGACATAATAGTGGCAACGAGCTACCAGCGCAGACGCCATGTATGGACATTAATCAATGGCGGCCCTGGGAGCGGGATCCATAAAACAACAGATGGCGGCAAAACCTGGACACGTGTGACATCGGGATTGCCCGCAGAAAACATGGGCCGTATTGGCATCGCTATGGCACCTTCTTCCCCCAACACCCTATACGCCATTGTGGAATCCAATGACAAAGACAAGGGTGTATACCGCTCAAAAGACTTCGGTCAGACCTGGAAGAAACGCTCAGGCCACATGACCAGCAGCCCTCAGTATTACAATGAATTGGTGGTAGATCCTCTCAACCCAGACCGCGTTTACTCGCTGGATACCTTTACCAAAGTGTCTGAAGATGGTGGCAAATCCTTCACGCCACTTTCCAACGAGTTCCGCCATGTGGATGATCACGCCCTGTGGATTGATCCTAATAACACCAATCATTTGATAATGGGCGGCGATGGCGGTGTCTACGAAAGCTGGGACCGCGGACACAAATGGCGGCATGCGCAAAACCTGCCATTAGGTCAGTTCTACCGCGCACAACCAGACAATGCTGAACCCTTCTACAACGTGTGTGGTGGCACACAGGATAACAATTCCTTATGTGCACCATCTCGCACAGACGTAATGCACGGCATTACCAACGCAGATTGGAATATTGTCATTGGTGGCGACGGCTACAAGCCACAAATTGACCCAAATGATCCCAATATTATTTATGCACAATACCAATATGGTGGCTTAGCCCGCTATGACAAACGCACCCGTGAGCGTGTTTCCATCACACCTCACCCGAAAATGGGTGAAAATGCCTACAAATGGAATTGGAACTCCCCACTGCTGCTCAGTCCACATAAGTCTACCCGGCTATTTTACGCAGCTGAAAAAGTATTCCAGACTGATGATCGCGGCGAAACATGGCGTGCGATTAGCCCTGATCTGACGCGTAAGATTGACCGCAACAAATTGAAGGTCATGGACCGTGTGTGTAGTGTTGATACCATTGCCAAGAATGCATCGACCTCTATGTATGGCTCCATCATAGCGCTGAATGAAAGTCCGTTAAAAGAAGGGCTGATGTACGTTGGCTCGGATGACGGCTTGATTAGTGTCACAGAAGATGGTGGAGAAAACTGGCGCACGGAAGACAGTTTCCGCGGCGTGCCAGATATGTCTCTGGTGGAAGATATCATTGCATCCTTACACGATGAAAATGTTGCTTACGCGGTATTCGATAACCACAAACGTGGTGACTATAAGCCTTACGTGTTGAAAACCACCAATAAAGGTAAAAGTTGGAAGCTAATTACCAACGACTTACCTGAATGGGGCTCGGCTCATACAATAGCGGAAGATCATGTTGACCCTAACCTGCTGTTTGTGGGAACTGAATTTGGCCTGTTTGTGAGTCAAAACGGTGGCAAAAACTGGTCTCAGATGAAAGGTAATTTTCCCACCATATCGGTTCGCGATTTGGAAATACAACGTCGAGAAAACGACCTGATTGTGGGCACGTTTGGGCGCGGTATTTACATCCTGGACGATTATTCGCCTTTGCGCACATCTGCTGAAAGTCTGAAAAAGCAAAGTGCAACACTATTCCCTGTTAAAGACAGCTGGTTGTATCTTGAAGGTTACCAGTATGGTGGTGAGCGAAAAGGTTCAAACGGCAATTCTTTTTATAGCGCTGATAATCCCGCTTATGGTGCTGTCTTTTCATATTATTTAAAAGAGGGCTATCAGACACTTCAGAAAATACGCCGTGAATCGGAAAAGGAAATCGAAAAAGAGGGGGGAGATACGCCCTATCCGAGTTGGGATACTCTTCGTAAGGAAGATCAGGAAGAAACACCCACGGTCTATCTGGAAGTAAAAGATGCACAAGGTCAGGTTGTACGCCGCGTTGAAGCGTCAGCAGATAAAGGTTTTCATCGTGTAGCATGGGATATGCACTATCCTTCCTCTGCACCTGTGTCACTGACCAAGCCATCAGGCTACGTACCGCCTTGGGCGATTCCTCCTAAAGGTCCGATTGCGTTACCTGGGGAATATACTGTCACTCTGAAAAAGCGCCAGTTTGGCGAAGTATCAATGATTTCAGAGCCACAAACTTTTAAGCTGAAGTTACTCAATAACAGTCCGGAAATCACCACAGATCGGGAAGGATTACTGGCGCTCCAAAAACGTGCGTCAAATCTATATCGCTCAGTCAACGGGGCATCGAAAGCTCAAGGTGAATTACGCAGCCGGATTAAACACTTGCAAGCCGCGGTAGACATCACGCCAACTTCGACGGAAGAACAAGCACAAGCCGTACGCAAACTTGCTGCACGTTTGGTACAGTTGAGCATGTTACTGGATGGTGACGCAACTGTACGTGCTCGTCAGGAGCCAGTTCCTTGGTCTGTTTCAGGTCGGACGTCGAGTCTTTACTATGCGATAAGCAGTAACCAAAACAAGGTCTCTGGTAATCATTTAGCCTCACTTGAAATTGCCGAGTCAGAATACACTCGTGTCGCAGACCAGCTTAAAAATTTGCAAACGGATCTTACTTCTCTGGAAGCACAGCTCGAAGCGGCAGGTGCTCCCTGGACGCCAGGCCGAATACCGACTATCGAGTAATTATGTTTAGGCCGCCTATCTGCAGGCGGCCTATAGTAGGTTCACCCTTTTCAGTCTTTGGGTTATCCACACACTGCATTGTTCAGACTGAATCGGCTTTAAATCAGACAAATAACAAAGAAAAGTTAGGGAAATACTATGTTCAAGCGCACTAAAGTCCTGTTTATGGCGACGGCGTTGACAATCAGTTGTTCCATGTCAACCAGCTTCGCTAAAGACGACGAAGACAAATCACCACTATCAAGTAGCACCTTCAATGGGATGGAGTTTCGCAATATCGGTCCGGCGTTCATGTCGGGCAGAATTGCTGATATCGCCATCGACCCAACAGACGAAAGTACCTGGTATGTGGGCGTAGGCTCCGGCGGTGTCTGGAAAACGGTCAATTCCGGTGTGACCTGGAAACCTATCTTCGATGGCGAGTCAGTGTATTCCATTGGTGCAGTAGTATTAGATCCACAAAATTCAAATACTCTTTGGGTTGGTACAGGCGAAAATGTGGGTGGCCGCCACGTCAGTTTTGGCGATGGGATTTATCGCAGCCAGGACGGAGGAAGTACCTGGAAAAATATGGGGTTGAAGGATAGTCGCCACATCTCGGAAATCATTGTTCATCCTGAAAATTCCAACATCATTTGGGTTGCGGCGCAAGGTAACCTCTGGGCAAGTGGCGGTGAACGAGGTTTATTCAAGTCCACCGACGGCGGCAAAAGCTGGACCCGTACCTTAGGTGATGAGGAGTGGACAGGAGTTACCGACATAGTCGCGGATCCCAGAAATCCTGATGTAATGTATGCAGCGACCTGGCAACGTCATCGCACTGTCGCGGCATATTATGGTGGGGGCCCGGGTTCGGGGATCCACAAATCCGTCGACGGAGGAGACACCTGGACGAAGTTAGAAAATGGCTTACCAAAAGACGAAATGGGAAAAATAGGCCTGGCACTGTCCCCTATGCAGCCTGATGTTGTTTACGCTGCCATTGAGTTAAACCGCCGCAAAGGTGCTGTTTATCGTTCATCTGATCGAGGCGCATCCTGGGTGAAAGGTGCGGATGCCGTAGCTGGTGGAACCGGACCACACTACTATCAGGAACTCTACGTCAGCCCGCACTATTTCGACCATATCTATCTCGCTGGTGTGCGCATGCAGGAATCAAAAGACGGTGGTAAAACTTTCGTTACTATGAAAGAAGAGCATAAACACTCAGACAATCACGCGATGGAATTTATCGCTTCAGATAAAAACTATATGATGGTGGGTTCTGACGGAGGTATCTACGAAAGCTTTGATAACGGCGCGAATTGGCGTTACGTCAGCAATCTACCTGTGACACAGTATTACAAGGTCGCATTAGATGATGACGCTCCCTTCTACAATATCTACGGCGGAACTCAGGACAACAACACCCAAGGTGGACCATCACGCACAGATACCTTGCACGGGATTTTGAATTCGGATTGGGAAGTCGTGCTTTTCGGAGATGGCCACCAGCCAGCAACAGAACCTGGTAACCCTGATATCGTGTATGCCGAGTGGCAACAAGGGAACCTGACTCGTTACGACCGGACCAATGGCGAGATTGTGTATATCCAACCGCAACCAGCCAAGGGCGAAGGTCCCGAACGCTATAACTGGGATGCACCTATTTTGGTCAGTCCGCATAACCCTACCCGCTTGTATTTTGCATCACATCGAGTCTGGCGTTCCGATGACAGAGGCGATACCTGGCAAGCCATATCTGGCGATCTAACCAAAAACCTCGAACGTATCCGCCAACCTATTATGGGAGGGCAGCAAAGCTGGGACGGCGCCTGGGATATCTACGCCATGTCACAGTTTTCCACCATCACTTCACTGGCTGAATCGCCACTTCAGGAAGGGCTAATATACGCTGGAACAGACGATGGTCACATTCAGGTCTCGGAAAATGGCGGGCAGAAGTGGCGCAAAATTGACATTGATGACTTGCCCAAGATTCCCGATACGGCCTTCGTAAACGATATTAAAGCTGACCTGTTCGACGCTGATACTGTCTACGTTACCTTGGACAATCACAAATTTGGCGATTTCAAACCCTATGTTTTGAAAAGTACAAACCGCGGTAAATCCTGGAAATCCATCACTGGGAATTTGCCAGATACCCACTTGGTCTGGCGTCTGGTCCAGGACCATGCTGATAAGAATCTGATGTTTGCCGGAACTGAATTTGGCCTGTTTTTCACGCCAGACGGCGGTAAAAAATGGATTGAGTTAAGCGGTGGCATCCCCACCATCTCGTTTAGAGATCTAGCCATTCAACGCCGCGAAAATGACCTGGTCGGCGCCAGTTTTGGACGCGGTTTTTACGTATTGGATGACTACAGTGCCTTACGAAACTTATCTGAAAAAGCCCTTGAGCAGGATGTTATTTTGTTCCCGGTTCGAAAAGCCTGGTGGTACATTGAAAAAGGCACATTGGGCTTGAGTGACAAAGGCTCTCAAGGCGCCAGTTTATATGCTGCGCCCAACCCTGACTTTGGTGCGACTTTCACTTACTACTTAAAAGAAGAATTAAAAACGCAAAAAGCCCTGCGTCAGGAAAAAGAGAAAGCGTTGAAGAAGGATAAGAGGGCCATCCCATTCCCGAGTTGGTCAACATTAGAAGCTGAAGAACGCGAACAAGAATCGACTATCTGGTTCACCGTTAAAGGCCCACAGGGAAATGTCGTACGAAGACTATCAGCTCCTGCTAAAAAAGGTGTTCAACGAGTTACCTGGGACTTACGTTGGCCACCAAATGATGCCGTCAGCATCCAGGGCGCTTCCTGGCCACATGATGAACCCAAAGGCATGATGGTTGCACCTGGTACTTACTCTGTTTCGATGAGCAAAGAAGTTAATGGTGTACTAACCGATTTACCGGGCGTGCAGTCGTTTGAAGTAGAGCCCTTACGTAAAAGCGGTGCAATAAAAGGGGCATCGCCACAGGAAGTTGCTGCATTCTGGCAAGAGCTAAGCAATGTGCAAAGGGTGATGAGTGCAGTGAATGAGGCGATGAAAGACGCAAACAAGAAGCTCGGTTACCTCGAGACAGCAATGGACCGCGCTACAGTGGCACCAGGTACTCTCGATACGGACTTTAGCAAACTTCGGGAAAGCCTTAATAAACTGGATAGCCAGCTCAATGGTAACGCTGCCAAAAATCAGGTTGGCGCCTGGAACAATCCCAGTATTGGTGACCGGCTAGGTCATGCAAGCATTGGCACATTCAGATCTACTTATGGTCCTACTCCGGCTATTCGTCAAAGTCTGGAGATTGCCATAGAAGAATTACGTGGAGTGCGGGATAGGCTGAAGATCATTCTCGATCAAAATATCCCTGAATTTGAACAAAAACTGAGTGACGCCGGCGCACCTTGGGTACCAGGACAAACGCTGCCTTCACTGTAATAGCAGGCAGGAGTCGCCACAATATAATGTGGCGACTCTACTTCATACTTAATCTATGACGCATAAAAACAATTCATATAAGTTTTTCCCAACCTCTGTTGCATTTTTGATTAGTCATCTTGCTTTTTTTGCAGATGCTTCGGAACAAATAGGTGATCGCATCACTGTAGTTGGCAAAAAACCAGCCTATCTCAATAATCCCGAAGGCATTTTACCTGTGACTTTGATAGATGGTCTGGGAGCAAGTACAACAAACTCCCTAGCTGAAATACTTAGCGCTGATCCACAGGTGAATTACAACGGTCAGGGTGGATTGCTGCAAAATATAAGTATTCGCGGCCTTTCACGCTGGCGGATCCAGACTCTGGTGGAAGGCATTCCAATCCATACTGAACGTCGCGCTGGCAATGCGGCTGAGTTTATTGCTCCGGGATTGGTAGGTGATGCCTATCTGCTATCTGGAGCAGCCTCTACACAACTGGGGTCGGGGGCTCTCGGTGGTGGAATCGATATACAACTCGCAGCCACAGCAGATACCGCCGTCAACGCAACCTATGGCTTTCAACAACAATATCGCAGTGTGCAAATATTGGGAGGGCGAGAATCGAACGATAGTGGCCTCTACTGGGGAGCTAATCTTCGACATGCAAACCAGGGGGAAGATGGCTCGAACCTAGAGTTATACAATGGGTTTGAACAGACCGTTGGCTGGGTCAGGCATATCTCAGAGGAAAGCCAGATTAAAGATGCACTGCTTATTTTATCTAAAGCGGATAATGTCGGCAAAGCCAGCTCCGATCTTCCTGACCAACGTCAGACAATTTACCCGGACAATGATCATTGGTTGGCAAAACTGGATTTTGATTGGATGAATGCCAGAATCTATGCTCACAATTCAAGTCTTGATACTCTCATTTTTCAACCGAATCAACGCACCAACGATCTGCAAAATAAGGCATTGGGCTGGGGTGCGAGTATTGGGGACGGTTTTTCAATCAAAGATTGGCAGCTAAACTGGCAGCTAGCCTTGGATGCACGCAATGGCGTAGAGGCAATGGAGCAGGAAGTATCTGCAGCCGCCGAGCCCATTTTTGATCGGGTCAATCTTATTGGGCGTCAGCAGGCCTGGTCGTTTACTTTAGATTCTGCGAAACAATGGTACAACTGGGAAGTCGCTGGAGGTGTCAGATTTGAGCATATGGTTCAACAAGGCGGTTTAGAAACACGACAAAAACATGAAGACACAAACCTTAGCGGGTTTATCGGCACGAAAAAACGCTGGTCAGCTAGTTGGTCATCGGGACTCTATTTGAGTCACGGATTTCGGGTGCCAACACTAACAGAACGGTTTTTCTCAGGGACCACGCCGAGAGGGACGACCCAAGGTAATCCTGCATTGAAACCAGAACAAGCAAGTAACCTCCAGGCAGATTTAGAATATCAAGGTCAAAACATGACCTTCAGTCTAGGAGCATTCCGTCAATCTATCGACCATTACATAGAAAGGGTGGCATTAACTCCAACGCTTCAGCAATATGTTAGTTTAGGGGACGTAGTGATCGAGGGCGCCAGTTACAGCATGCGTTGGACATTATCTCCTTCTTTCAACCTAAGGGTCCAGGGACAATGGTTATGGGGTGAAGATAACGAAGGTGAGCCGGTGAACGATGTGAGCCCCCATCAACACGACGCTCGGTTAGGCTGGAAGTCGGATTCACAGGCGCTGTGGCTGAATATGACCTATCGAAAGGCTGAACGACACCCTGGCAGCGGTGAACTGGAAACCAATAGTGTGATACATTTTCGAGCTGGCTATGAGCAAGAACTGTCCCCTTCCATGACCGCAAGCATAATGATAAACAATATCACTGATAAGACTTATCCCGTCAGTACAGACGATCTCGCACCTAATGCACAAGGCAGGGATATCGAACTCAGTCTTGCTTATGTATTTTGATTTTGAATTGCTTGAACCTGCCGAGATTTTTTGCGTCTGAATTTGGAAGTCAAAGTGGTATATAGAAGTACCAGCCCACTTATCCAGAGGAACAAAAGTACAATTGCTACTGGCAAAAACACCCACAATTTCGCACTCTCAAAGAACCAACTGCCATCGTGTATGGCTTCGATCGTATCTGAACGTCGATAGGCGGTTTGTAAAACCTCTCCGGTTTGACTGTCTATTTGTATTTCGACTTTATTATTCCCGAGGATTTTAATAATTCCTTTACCTGGGCGCACGTCCAAACGATCAATATCCTGCCAGGATTCAATCTTAGCTTCCGGGACCTGTGAGGCTATTTGCAAAATTGCGTCAAAGCTTAAAGTTGGGCTCGGGTGCTGCCCCTTTTGAGTCGGCGGTTGGATCCATTCAAACTCTTTTTTGACCTGCAAAAGAAGCCCACTGCCGATAACTATTACTATCGGAATAAAAATAACTAACGCACCCCAAAGGTGAAGTGAACGACTTAACTGGCGAAAGCGAACTCTCATATCACTCATTAAACAACATTACACAATCCCCTAGCATATCAAAAATATCCCGATGGATTGAGTATTAGCGGCGCATCGATATGTAACTGCGAATTTCGAGGCTACTCAGAGGATGTTTGATGGCAGTGGCAGCGGCACAGATCACAACTTTGTTTAGCCATCTCCAAAACCCACTATTTGTTGAAATATATATCCAGACAGTTTTGTCTGCTCTCAACAAAATGAATTGATTTGAATCTTAAATTTGAATTTTTTACACTCACATAATGTTATGGTATAACATAACAATTCCAAAATATCTAAACAGAAATATTCACGTTGAATTTGGCCATATTCAGTGCTCAAAGAAAGGCAATTTCACTCACTAGACTGCGCGAATGAGGAACAATAGATGAATAAAAAACTTCTTGTAACATCGGTTGCATCATTGTTTGGTTTACTACAAGTGTCACTGGCCAATGCAAACGAGCCAAGGGATGAAGGAAAAGTTTCTGACATTGAACGAATAGTGGTAACCGCAACCAGAACGGAGCAAATGCTGTTAGAGGTACCTGCTGCTGTCGCTGTACAAGATATGGAGGAATTGCGCCAAAAAGGCTTCACCTATGGCACCGACGAGTTTCGCGGTGTTCCAGGAGTATTTTTTCGCCGTGGAGAGGGCGATGCAGAGGAATTTCCTTTCATTTCTATTCGCGGTTCGACGGGAAACCACGGCAACGACACATTCTTAGCGCTTGTGGATGGCATTCCCTTCGTTGGCCCAGATGAGGAGGTTTTGCTGTTTGAGGTTCCTTACCCCATTGTTAATCAAATTGAGATTGTGCGTGGTCCTGTTTCTGCTCTATATGGCCGTGGCGCGATAGGTGGCGCCGTTAACTACCAAACGCGCAGTCCAACTGGTAATACCACGGAGTTTTCCCTAACAGCTGGCCAGGATGGCTACTATCGAGGACAGGCTTTGCTGGAGAGAGAGTTTGAGCAAGGGACAGGTGTTCTGGCCAGCATTAGCTATGAGGATTTCGATGGGTGGCGAGAAAACGGTGCTAGGGATTCTACCAGCGCGTTTGTTAAAACAGTCTCTCGTATAGGCGAAAAAAGTATACTGACTACCTGGCTATCATACTTCGAGAGAAACGCAGAAGTCCCGAGTGTTATCCCAACTTTAGCTGATGGCACTGTGGTAGACGTGGTTGGGGGTACCGAGAGTTTTCTCGGACAACGGCCAACCCGTAATAATGTTGATGGTTGGATTGGTGCGTTGCGCTTCGAACAGGAACTGGCTCAAGATGTAGACTACCAGTTTACCTTCCAGGCCCGTCAATTTGACAGCGACGTGAGGCTAAACTTTTATGATTTTTTTGAGTTCAATTCCGACAACAACACAATGGGAGTAAATGGTTTTGCTTCCGAAAATGAAGCATCAGTATATTTTGCTGAGGCCATAATAAACTGGGAAAGAGGTCAGCATAACATTGTTGCGGGATTGAGCACCGAGCGCACTACACTTGACGAAGAAGATCGTTGGTCAGGAGAACTAGATCCTTTTTTTAGTGGTGAGTGCGGATTTCGTTTTTATGCGATCTTAATAGACTATTCAACGGGTGAAGTGATTAATGATCAACCCGACAATATATGCTTTGTGCGAGAACAACTGCGCACAGCCGCAGAAACAACCAATCAATTTTATGGCGCCTTTATTCAGGATGAACTTAGCCTGACCGACAGGTTAACACTTACCTTAGGCGCACGCTTTGATGCGTTCGAACGAGATATTGATTTCTCGGTAATCGGCACTGTACCCGCAAACCAATCAGCCTCTGGTGATGCCGATTCTGTATCGCCCAAGGCGTCAATTTCATATGAATTAGCCAGCGGTGTGGTTTACGCCAGTTATGGTCGTGGTTTTAATTCTAATTTTGGTCCCGTATTTCAGTGGGAACCTGATCGTTATGAAAGGAACGAAGCACCAACTAACATTGACAGCTACGAATTGGGTTGGAAAGGACAAACCGACAATAAGCAGATAACTTGGGAAACCGCACTTTTTTACTTGGAGCAAACTGACCGACGGATATTCGTTGCCAATCCTGATCCGGAAGGTCCTCCATCATTGGCCACCACCGGCCAGGAATATTCGAGTCGAGGAATTGAAGCAGCTTTGAGCTATCATCCTACTCAAGCTACTCAAATTCTTGCTAACTATACATTTCTCGATCCCGAGTGGGATGAACTGATTATACAAGGCTCATTTGGTGCGCCAGATTCGGATTTCTCTGGGACAACGCCGCAAGGTGTTCCAAAGCACATCTTCTATTCTGAAATATCACACGAGTTTACTAACTCGTTTCGGACCAGCCTGTCTTACGAATGGTATGGCGATTATTTTGTCGATCTCTCAAATAGTGTAAGAACTGGCCAATATGACTTAGTTAACTTGTCCGCTACCTGGTTAGCAAAATCGGATGGCAACCTGGCAGTTGATTTTTCAGTTACGAATTTACTGGATGAAGACTACTTTTTCTTTTTTGCAGGCTCTCGTACCGCTGTGACTAATGTGACGCCTGGCGTACCTCGTCAAGTGCGTATTGGACTAAGGATGAAGTTTTAATGAAGAAATTTTATCTGCTGATAATTGGGCTACTGGTGACTGCATGCAGCCAACCAGAAAAAGTGGATGTAGATGTTTTAAGCGAGCAGCCCAGTGAGTCAAGTAAAGCTACCTTGGTTGCAATGAACTATGCCGAAACCTTCACAGTTCACCAGCATGATGGATATAGTGTCGTTTTATTGAAAGCGCCACTCGTGAGTTGGGGCGGCAGTGCACAAGGTGACGACCAGGCTGCCAAGATCCTATTAGTACCACATGATCGGCAAGTACCAGCTTTAACAGGAGAACTAGAGAGCGCTGTGGTCGTTCGCACGCCTGTCAAACGTATCGCTACGAACTATGGGTTTTTGGAAGCCATTGTGACTCAGTTGAGAGTAAAAGATCGCCTGGTCGCGGTCGGGGGCGTGAAAAGTTATGACGATGAATTGCGAGAAAAAGCACGCAATGGTGAATTGGCCCAGGTAGGTTACGGATGGCATATGCCACCAAAAATTGACCCGTTGTTAAATGCCAATCCAGACGTGATGTTGATGGTAATGGGTAGTCTTGAGCATACCGAGCATATGCGAAGAATAAATGCGCTGGGAATACCTGTTGTGCCGATTTTCTTTGAAGCCGAAACTGACTATATGGGACCAGTAGATTATGTTCGTTTAGTTGGCATGATGACAGGTAAAGAAAAAGAGGCAAACGCTTTTGTATTAAAAGTCTCACAAAATGTCGAACAATTAAAATCACTGGTAAGCACGGTACCTCCTAAAAAAGCACTGAGTTCTTGGTATGGAGGCAGTGATCGTTGGATGGTGACAGTCAGAAATGCAGATAACGCATTGCTGGAGGATGCTGGAGGGATAAACCCTCTAGTTGAGGCAGACGACATGCGTATCGACGATTTTGTAAGGGTCGGATCTGAAGTGCTGCTTGAAAAAGCTCGGGATATTGACTGCTGGATTATTCGGGACAGTCATTCGCAACCTTTCGAAGACATTAAATTTTTGCAAAATTTTAAAGCATGGCGTGAAGGATGTTTGTTTGCCGCAGACGGTTCCAGCAAGCCAGAGGTGGATGCTTTTGATATTTACGCTACAGGTGTTATTAGGCCTGACTTGATTCTACGCGACATGGTAAGGATGCTTCATCCAGAACTGCTAAATGAACCCTATACCTTTATACAACCAGACAATCAGACACCACGGTTATGAGTAGTACCTACACGTCAACTCGAAGCAACGCTTCAACACAGCAGAGGTTGGTTATAATTACGTTAATAGCTGGGCTTATCTGTGTGGCCATATTTAGCCTATCATTCGGCCAGGTAGTCTTAGGATCAGAACGGCTAATCGCTGCTATTTTCGACCCTGCCAAAGATCCCGTCGCCGCACAAATTGTCAGTGATATTCGCTTGCCTCGGGTTATCACAGGCTTAGTTGCAGGCGCAGCACTGGGCATTTCAGGTGTCTTAATGCAAGCACTGTTTAGAAATCCTATGGCAGACGCTTGGTCACTAGGCCTGCTTGCGGGCGGGCAACTTGGCGTTTCCCTTATCGTCACCGCTGCGGCGTTTGCCGGACCCGCAGCATTGGCCTGTTTGGCTTCATTTCAAGGTGTTGGCTTATCTACTGGGGCAATTTTGGGCGTTGCTATTTTTGCAGCCTTAATGGCTGGATTATCTCGCCGTGTGGGTAATATTACCTTACTTGTAGTGGGGTTGATGCTTGGCTTTACGGTGCAAGGCCTGGTTAGTATTGTGATGCATTTTGCCAATCGCGTTGGTGGACGAGTATATTCTGGGTGGAATGATGGTACGTTTGCCAGTACTGAGTATGGAGATCTTTGTCTCTTGGTATTGCCTATCTTCATAGGACTTATTATAGCAGTGGCAAGCGCCAAGGGTTTAAGTGCAATGTTGCTTGGTGAAACCTATGCGCGAAGTATGGGTGCAGATGTTAAACGCCTTCGCATACTTACCTTGGCAGCAGTGGTATTACTGGTTGCCCCAGTAACGGCATACTGCGGGCCAGTTACCTTTATCGGCTTAATAGTCCCACATTTTGCACGTGCTATAGCTCGAAGCTCACAAATATTACAACTTTTACCGATAGCAGCTTTATGCGGTGCGTTATTGGCTGTTAGTGCGGACGCTATTGTGCACCTTCCATGGGAGCAACATTTTTTGCACCTAAATGCCATTTTAGCGTTGGTTGGAGCACCTGTCGTGATTGTATTGCTGTTGACCAACCCTTCAATGCGGGGAAGGATTTGATGCTGAAATTAAATCAGGTAAGCGTGGGCTATTCGGGACCGCGTGGTGTGGTATTAAATAAGCTTGATCTATCTTTGAATGCAGGAGCTTTTGTGTGTGTCGTCGGTCGAAATGGCGCAGGGAAGTCTACATTATTAAGAACATTGAGCGGTCTTCAACCTAAGCTATCTGGCCAGGTGACTTTGGAACAATCTGATATACATGAAATGGCTCCGCAAACTCGTGCGCAACGCTTCTCAGTGGTGACCACCGAACGTATCTCTAGCCCGGGTTTGACAGTTCGTGACGTTGTTCAACTCGGCAGGCAACCCTATACCAATTGGCGTGGGAAGCTTGCGCATTCTGATCAAGAAGGTATAGAAAAAGCAATGGCCCGCATGGGAACTGGACGGTTTGCAGACCTTGCGTTTGACGGGCTATCAGACGGCGAACGGCAACGTGTTATGATTTCACGTGCACTCGCTCAAGATGCCGATGTGATGGTGATGGATGAAATAACTGCTTTTTTAGACTTGCCTGGCAGAGTCGAGGTGATGTCATTGCTTAGAAACCATGCTCACAATACCGGAAAAATTGTACTCCTATCGAGTCATGATCTGGAGCTGAGCCTCGAGTTGGCTGATCAGTTGTGGATTGTTGATGATGGAAAAGTATCTTTTGGTCCGACTGACGAAGCGGTTATTCAACAGGCTATTAGGATTGCATTTGATACATCGGATGTGGCTTATGACCCAGCACGGCGCCAATTCAAGTTAACGCAAAAACGCGTATGACACCTTCGGAACGGGTCGATGTTTTGGACTTTTTGCGTGGCGTTGCTGTGCTTGGAATGTTGGTCGCCAATATTCCCTGGCACATGGGCAACAGTATGTCGAGAGTACTTGATCCTGATGTAACTAGTGCGGCCGCTTGGCTATTACAATATCTATTTTTCGACCAACGTTTTATGCCAATCTTCTGTATGCTGTTTGGAGCAGGATATTGGATTCTTTCACAACATCCAATGAACAAAAAGAACTTTCGTGTAAGCTATCTAAAACGCATGGCAGTGCTATTGACTTTTGGAATTTGTCACTCCTATTTACTTTGGCCAGGTGATATCTTGATAACGTACGCTGTCTGTGGCCCTTTGTTGCTCTTTTTCCATCGATGTTCAGTACGCTCGTTGTTCATCTGGGGTTGCCTATTCAAGGGAATTGACCTGATTTTCGGTCAGTGGCCGGGAGTATACGAAGCATCTCTTGAAGCTGTGCTGTTTTCATGGTGGGTAGACTATGGCGATTCCCCCTCAACAGCAGCTACAGCATATGCAGGCTCCTATATAGACCTGTTCGCATACAATGCCTGGCGTAACCAGTTTCTGCAATGGACAGCATTACCATATTTTCGCATCTGGAACGCACTAGGCCTAATGCTAGTTGGGATAGCGGCCTACCGAACCGGGTTATTGCAAGGCAATAAAACGATATATTTTTATCGCAAGATGTTTCTAGTGTGCATGCTTTTCAGTATCCCACTAGTGATTTACGGCGTTGTCGCCAGAATAGGCATCAACAACCAAGTGGGACACTTCTTCGGGTTTAACGAGACGCTTCCACTTTACAATCTAACTTTCCGATTAGGCTGTACGATAATGTCCTTCGGGCTAATAGCGGCTATTCATGTACTTTGGCCAATCATCCTCGACACAATTAAAAGACCCGTTATCAATGTGGGAAAAACGGCGCTGAGCAACTACGTGTTTCAATCACTGTTTTTTATCATCTTAATTCACGTTTTCGGCTTTTATTCGTTTGATTCTATTGATCACGACACTATGTTGGTTTGGGTATTAATACTATGGGGACTGCATTTGGTTCTCAGCCGATACTGGTTGATGAAATACTCTCGAGGGCCATTGGAAATACTGTATCGTCGGACTATAAAATAATATTTTATGTCCACGTTCGTTCAGAGATATCCGTGACTACTTATCTGAAATGTCGTTCTTTTACATAATTAATCTATGCATATCCGCAAGACCAATCGATTGTTTTTTTCTGTAGTGACTTGAAATCCAAACCACAAGTGTTATGTTATAACATCACTATAATTTATTCGATTACTCGATGCAGCCAAAAGTCATACTATTAGTTTCATATAATGCGATGAGTGAACCGCCTTTAGGTTTCAGTGATCAATTCTGGGAAACAAGACACTAGGGATGCTTATGGATCAGTTAAATAGCAAGTTGCCTGTCACCGTTTTGTCGGGGTTTTTAGGTGCAGGTAAAACGACGGTACTCAATCACATACTTAATAATCGTGAAGGGCTCCGAGTCGCTGTTATCGTTAACGACATGAGTGAAATCAACATCGATGCTGCAACTGTCCAAAAAGAAGTAACGCTAAATCGTGCCGAGGAAAAACTTGTTGAAATGAGCAATGGATGCATTTGTTGCACATTGCGAGAAGACCTGCTGGTTGAAATAAACCATCTCGCTAAAGAGGGTCGATATGATTACCTTGTCATTGAATCAACAGGTATCTCAGAGCCATTGCCAGTGGCCGAGACATTTACATTTGCAGATGAAAACGAAGTTAGCTTGTCAGATGTGGCAACTTTAGACACGCTAGTAACGATTGTAGACGCTGTAAACTTTTTAAAAGATTTTGATGAAGCAAAGATGCTACAAGAAACTCAGGAGAGCCTAGGCGAAGAGGATGAGCGTAGTGTTGCAGACCTGTTGGTTGATCAAGTGGAGTTTGCTGATGTGATCCTTATAAGTAAAACTGATCTTGTGGGCTCTGCTGATTTGAATCGCTTAACGCATATTTTGAAAACTCTTAACACTGAAGCAGAACTAATTCCAATTAAAAACGGGGCCGTTTCACTAAACAAGATTATTGCTACAGGTCTGTTTAATTTTGAGCGTGCCCAGCAAGCCTCCGGTTGGTTAAAAGAAATGCGTGGTGAACATATTCCTGAGACGGAAGAGTATGGCATTGCAAGTTTCGTTTACCAAGCTCGTAAGCCCTTCTACCCGCAGAAGTTTTTCGACTTTCTGCACAGCAAAGATATTGCAGGCAAGCTTATTCGGTCAAAAGGGTACTTCTGGCTAGCTACTCGACCGCAAATGGCAGGCAGTTGGAGTCAAGCCGGCGGCATTGCTCGTTATGGATATGGCGGAATGTTTTGGAAAGCGGTACCTAAGAACAAATGGCCAGACGATGAAGACTACTTAACTGCTATTGAAGAGCAATGGCAAGAACCATTTGGAGACATGCGTCAGGAACTGGTGTTTATAGGGCAAGGCCTCAATGAAAAGGAAATCAGAAAGCAATTGGATGATTGTTTACTGAAAGATGTCGATTTGATTGGAGGACAATCAAAATGGCAGACATTTACCGATCCTTTTCCTGAATGGTGATAGTTTTATGTATTGTTTAATCAACACTAGACGACGGGTCGACAACTTAAAAATGCAAAAGTGGGAGTTAACGTTAGTTAGTTTATGCCTGCTTTTCGCACTACCTGTACTTTCTTTCCCTGCCATGTCTAATAAGCAAGACGGCACACTGGTGTCCAGAACTGTGTATGAATTTCCTTTCGAATCTTACCAAGAGTGGTTAGAGTTTATGGATAAGGCCCCCGAAAGTGCTTGGCACTCGACCAATATGCGCAGGTTAATTCCAGAATCCATTTTCAATTCATATAAGCAACAAGAAAAAGTCAAATTAGAACGGATCCAATATTTAAGTGATGGGTTATTGATAAACGGATTTCTTGTAAGGCCAAACCAAATAAAAAACAAACTGCCAGTGGTATTATATGCACATGGAGGTGTTGGAAAATGGGGAAGAATATCGTTTTTTGATTTGCTTGAACTAATCCGGCTTTCAGAGCGCGGATACATTGTTATTGCTTCCGCCCTACGAGGAGAAATGGGTAGCGAAGGTGAACCTAATTTAGGTAGAGGGGATCGCCAAGATATACTAAATCTTTTGAGGCTGTCAGAAAATCTCGAGGATGCAGATATGAGTAATATCGGCTTTTGGGGGTTCTCGCGAGGTGGTGGGTTAGGTTATCGGGTCATTGCTAGTACTGAACAAATTAAAGCAGCGGTTTTAGTCGGGGCTACCAGTGATCTAGTCAACTCTCCAAGAAGAGGAGAGTTCCACAAGCACGTCTATCCAGGAATCGTAGATAATTACGAACTAGATAAAGGCAAGGCACTACGCGATTTGTCCGCTCTATTCTGGGCAGAGCGTTTAAACCCAGCAACCTCAATATTACTCATTCACGGTTCAGCAGATAGCAAAGTGAATGTTTTCAATAGTAGATCAATGACACAGGAGCTAAACCGTCTGGGGCGGCCACACAAATACGTTGAAGTTGAGAATGGCAGTCACACCCTCATTGAAAACCTGGAGAGAGTAAGAATTGAATTGGATGATTGGTTTGATTCCAATTTAAAGTCTGGTGAAGACTCTCAATTCTAAGAAGTTTATACCCTGCATAGAACATTCGAAATTCGCTATCAATGCGTATAACTGGGTGCGATAGCAATGATGAATTAATTCCGTGTGTTACGCTCCAAAAATGCTCACAAGGCTCTCAACCACTCCATCGAGTAAAATTCCCAGAAGTACATAAGCAACAAAACCCGTTCTAAGGCAGATTTCAATTCATCTCTTAAGAAAATGACACCAAAGGTTGGATGACTCAGCATTAGCGAGGACAGTTTAGCATTTGTAATCAACCTACACGAAATCCCGTCCTCTCCGTCATCCTCATTATCTACATCATCCCCGAGTGCTTTTGTCGAGGACCCGTTTGCCTTCACAACTAGCCTGACAAGCCCCTGGTCTAACAACATCACCGGGAAGACGTTGAGTCATAGCTCGGTGAGTCGAAACAATCTCAGATTCCAGATACAAAATAACCGTCATAAGGCGGTTTTCGATGTTTCCCTGAAGGCGAGAGTATCCTGTGTAAAATTCAGGATATCAGCAATACGCTCAAAAACACTTAGAAATAAGTTTAGCCCAAGTGTAAAAAACCTGTATAAATAGGAGTCAATGTGCGTTTGGTCATGGTTGTTTTTGTCGGGTAATTGGTTACAGCTCCCATCACATTGCAACGGCCATAAAAGAAGCTTTTACTTTTGGGGAATATGCAATGGATCATCTTAGCGGCTTAGATGCAGCCTTTTTACATTTGGAATCACCTGAAACCCCTATGCATGTCGGCGGTCTGAGCATAATGGAACTGCCTCCAGAATATTCTGGTGATTTTATGCAGGATGTGCGGACTCATATCACCGAGCGCATGCATATGGCCCCCATTTTTCGGCGTAAGCTTGTCAATATGCCGTTCGATATTGCCAACCCAATTTGGGTGATTGACGAAGATATCGATATTGATTACCACATTCGCCACGTAATTGTGCCACCTCCGGCAACGCGCAACACTGTTGATCGATTGGTCGCCCGATTGCATTCAAGCCTGCTTGATCGCAGCCGTCCCTTGTGGGAGATGCATGTGCTTGATGGTCTACCTGTTCCTTCCGATCTGCCGGAAGGCACCCGCTACGTTGGCCTTTACTCGAAGATGCATCACGCCGCGTTGGACGGCATGGGCGGCCAAGTATTAATGGAAGCCATAATGGATGTTTCTGCTGTGCCGCGCGCACCAAGCAAACGCAAACGTCGGAGAGAATCCATCAAGGGGGATAATTACGGTGTCGCAGAACTAACTGCTTCTGGCGTCATGCATAACGTCAGTCAATCGATCAAACTCACGAAGAACTTACCCAAGCTAACGATGAAGGCATTTGATCTGCTCAAACCGGCAAAGGATCCTGAAGGTGATAGCAAGGCGGAGAAAATGAACTGGCTTGCCCCTAAAACTCCGCTCAATGCAACGATAACCAACCAAAGAAGCTTTGCACGATTTTCCATTCCTTATGCAGACAGTAAAAAAATTGCCAAACTCAATAATGTCAGCCTGAATGATGTTGTAATGGCGATATCCGGAGAAGGCATGCTTCGCTATTTCGAAGATGAAGATTTCAGACCCGATGAACCCATGTTAGCTGCAATACCTGTCAGTGTGCGCCCTGAGGGCAATACTGAGCTCAGTAATCAGGTGTCAATGGCCAGGATGAGCCTGGCAACCATGATCAAAGATCCGCTTGAACGCTTGCAAGCGATATATGCATCCTCGAATAGTGTCAAATCAATGTTGTCAGATGTCAAAACAGTGCTTCCGACAGACTTTCCTTCTATGGGCGCACCTTGGCTGGTAAGTAGCATCGCAGCGACACTAACGCGAGCCAGAGTCGCCAATTCTTTGCCTCCCTTTGCTAATGTACTTATTTCAAATGTACCGGGTCCCAACATAACACTCTATTTTGCGGGTGCTAAACAAATCAGTACCTATCCGGTATCCATTCCCTACCATGGCATGGGATTAAATATAACGCTGCAGAGTTACAATGGCTGGCTCGACTTTGGTCTCATTTCTTGTCAAAAACTGATGCCCGATATACATGAACTGGCCCAACACATGAAAGATGCTCATAAAGAATTACTGGCTCTGAGCGTAGAAACCTTTGGCGAAAAAGTTCGGGACGGAAATTAGACGGTTTGAATAACTATATGGCTTCCAACATAACCAGACGAGTTCAAACTGGGCTCTTATCTCAGTCAAAATCCTTCATTGTCATCTCCGCATGTTGTTAGCGGAGATCTTTGGGCACACCAATCAGGTTATAAAAGATCCCGGCTTTAAGAGCGTTGCCGGGATGACGAATTCCTTTTTTCCAGACACAAAAAAACCGACAAAAGTCGGTTTTAATTATCTCCCTGGAGGAGATGGTACCAGAGGCCGGACTTGAACCGGCACAGTGTTGCCACCGTCGGATTTTGAATCCGATGCGTCTACCAATTTCGCCACTCTGGCACTGATTTTTATTTTTATTCGTCTGCGTTGCAAACGAGTGGCAGGCATTATAGCGATGCCGCGTCTGCTTGCAAGTCTTTTGTGGCTTTATTCAGATAGTTTGCTGATATTTTCGACAGTGCCATTTCTGTTGCAAAAAGGGCCAGCGAAGTAGCTGGCCCTGTAAATACAAGTCGACTAAATGGTGCTAGTCGGCGAATTGGCGCACCATATGATTCAATGTCTCTTTGGCATCACCAAAAATCATCCGACTGTTTTCTTTAAAAAACAGTGGGTTGTCGATACCAGCAAAACCAGAAGCCATGCCTCGTTTGAGTACAAAGACGTTTTTGGCCAGATCCGCATTGATGACCGGCATGCCATAAATTGGGCTGCCTTTCATCTCCCTTGCTGCAGGGTTAACCACGTCGTTGGCACCAATTACCATAGCTACGTCAAAGTTTTCGATACGCTTGTTGATATCATCCATCTCAAACAATTGCTCATATGAGACATCGGCCTCAGCCAACAAAACATTCATATGGCCGGGCATCCTACCCGCAACCGGATGAATCGCGTAAGCCACTTCGGCACCGTTTTCTTCCAGCAGTTCCTGTAACTCTTTCATAGCGTGTTGCGCCTGTGCCACGGCCATACCATAACCTGGAATAACCACTACAGATTGTGCTGCTTCTAGCACGTAATAGGCATCTTCTGCTGACAGGGGCTTCACTTCACCCTCAATAGTCATATCCGATTTGACCACCGCTTGAAATCCTGAAAACAGCACATTTGAAAGAGAGCGGTTCATAGCCTTACACATTATTTTGGTCAGAATTATTCCGCTGGCACCGACTAACGAACCAGCCACGATCAGCAGGTTATTGTTGATCGCAAACCCAGCCGCACAGGCAGCGAGACCGGAGTAACTATTGAGTAGCGAAATTACCACTGGCATGTCGGCTCCACCGATAGGCATAACCAGCATTATTCCCATGACTAAGGCCAGACCCATCGCCAGGTACAGATAAAGCGGATCCGTAGGCTGTGTCACAAACATATAGGCCGTCACTAGAATCGCTAGCACCAGCGCACCATTAAAAATAGCCTGACCCACAAAAGTCACAGCACGCCCGCTGATCCTCTCACTTAATTTAGCCCAGGCTATCAGACTGCCTGAGAAGGTTATTCCACCTATTAGTAAGGCCAAAACCGTTGCTACCAGCACAAATAGTGTCAACGAAGAGCCGCCTTCAATGGTCGCCCAGGCAACAAATAAACTTGCCAATCCGCCAATACCATTAAGCAGCGATACCATCTCCGGCATGGCAGTCATGGCGACCAACCTCGCTGCGAAAAATCCCACTATTGCCCCAGCGAACATGGCTATCGCTATCCATTGAAAACTAACAATTGACTGATCAAGCAAGGTCATAACTATTGCCAGCAACATTGCTGACGCAGATAAAAAGTTGCCTTTGCGCGCAGATTCAGGATGACCGAGCAGTTTCAAGCCAAAAATGAAAAGGGTCGCAGCGAATACATAACTTAGGTTTATTAAAATGGTTATATCCATGCTTGCCCCCTACTTCTTCTTGAACATGGCTAACATGCGATCGGTAACCAGATAACCACCCACCACATTGATAGTGGCAAGAAAAACAGCAAAGGCGCCCAGATAAGTTGAGTATTCTGAATGAGGTCCTCCAGCCAGCGCCAGCGCGCCAACAACGGTAATACCGGAAATCGCATTGGCTCCCGACATAAGAGGTGTATGCAAGGTGGCTGGAACCTTGTGAATCAGCTCAAAGCCCACAAAAATGGACAACATCAAAATAAATAACAGATAAATCGCTTCCATTTACGCTACCCCACTTTTTGAATTGTTTTGTTGTTGAGCCTGGTAGAAATCACTGATCATCTTGTTCACCACTTCCCCTTCGTGCGTAATAATGCAACCGGCTTGGATTTCATCCTGCAGGTCCAGCTTGAACACATTGGCTTCTTTGTCCCAGAATTCACTGACCAGATTAAACAGGTTATTAGCGTACATCTGACTGGCATGTTTGGCTGTGCCATTGGCCCAGGAACCCGTTCCTATGATTTTGACACCCTGATGCTCGACGACACCGCCGGCAACACTGCCCTCGACATTCCCACCATTTTCTGCCGCCATATCAACAATGATGCTGCCAGGTTTCATGCTTTCGACGGTTTTCTTGTCTATCAACACGGGAGGTTTGCGGCCAAATAATTGGGCTGTAGTGATAACAATATCGGAATCGGCAATACATTTAGCCTGTTCCTGCTGCTGTTTCTGCATTTGCTCTGGTGTAAGAGCCTGGGCATATCCCTGACCAGTTTCACCTGTCTGTCCCAGGTCAATCTCTAAAAATTTTGCGCCCAAGGATTGGACTTGTTCTGCGACCACCTGACGGGTATCAAAAGCTGTTACACTAGCCCCTAATCTTTTCGCCGTCGCAATGGCCTGTAATCCAGCTACTCCAGCTCCAATTACAAATACTTTGGCAGGTTTAAGCGTCCCAGCCGGTGTCATCATCATAGGTAGTACGGCGTGCAAATGATTTGCAGCTGTCATCATCATGACATAACCCGCTAAGCTGGCTTGAGAACTCAATGCATCCATTTTTTGGCAACGACTGATCCTTGGGATCATTTCCATACTCATGCCGGTAATTTGCTGTTGGCAGAGTTGTTTGATGTAGTCAGTCTCATTAAAAGGATCTAGAAAACTAATCACTATTGGCTTCGTCTGTTTCAGACTGGATAGATCGGCTTCTGGCAATTTGTGCAGAGACAGCACAAAATTGGCCTTACTGAGCAAATCTTCCCGAGTTTGTGCAACTTGGGCCCCGGCAGAAATATACTCATCATCCTGAATATGCAGATGCTTCCCTAGCCCTTTTTCTATCAAAACACTGATACCTAGCATGGTGTAGGCTTTCACATTCATCGGCAACAATGAACAGCGTTTCTCTGTTTGGTTCACTTCAACAGGAAATGCAATGACTGGCATAAACCCTCCAATTTTAACGCGGTAATCCTTTTCGACTATGCACGTATAGTGAACAAACTAATAATTCATCTTGTTTATATAGGGTATATCCCCCGCCCTCTATGCTGCGGACTTTGGCAAATAGGGATACCAGAAATACATACGTACACATTTCTAAGACTAATGCGCTACAGATAGTCTTTTGACCAATTTTTTTGTCAGCGACTCAACGCTCTTCCAACTGGTTGTATTGATCTGGATGATGGTCTGAATAGTTCAGCGTAATTGATTTTGCCAATTTATCCAAAATTTCGATATCATTGGGGAATGAGATGTAATTTTATGTCAGAAACCAGATAAAGGTGCAAAAATGAAAAACCGCCGAATGTTTTGGCACATTGTGGAAAAAATTGAAACGCTGATCGATTCTGGTGCTTATCCACCAGGCAGTCGTCTTCCGCCTGAACGTGAACTGGCAGAAAACTTTGGTGTCAGCAGACCCACAATACGTGAAGCAATCATAGCTCTGGAAGTCAGGCAGCGGGTCGAAGTTAAAACCAGCTCAGGCGTTTATGTGCTGGAACAGCAGGAAGCTAAATCTGACAGCATATCTGTCAGTGCATTTGAATTAACTCAGGCAAGAGCGCTGGTAGAAGGAGAGGCTGCAGCACTAGCCGCAATGACTATTAGTGAGGAAGAGCTTCGAAAACTCAAGCAAACCTTGATTGCAATGGAGCAAGGAAGTAATCCTGAGAAAGCTGATCGGGAATTTCATTTCATTATCTCCACCGCCACACGAAACAATGCCATCTTGTTAGCAGTAGAGAACTTCTGGGCATTGCGCGACAACCGTCTAGAAATTAAAAAAGCTTATAAAAATGTTTGCAGTCAAAGTGATGCAGACAGACTTGAAGAACATACTGCCATCTATGATGCTCTGGTTAAACGAGATTCACAGGCGGCGCGGTCAGCTATGCACCAGCATTTTAATCGACTCATCAATAACTTGTTTGCCATGAGTGAAGCAGATGCTTTGGAGGAAGTCAGACGCAAATCCAGCGAAACACGAGGATTATACTCCCTCAACCACCTCGTAGATTGATAGTCTAAAATTAAAAAGGGCCACATACTGTGGCCCACCGCAGGGTACGCGGGTTTGAAATAGTTAAGAATATTCGACCCCTACATTTCCGCCTGAACTACATCCGAAAATTCTTTGGCCAGTAATATCCCTTTCACTAATTTTGCCAATCAGATTGCCACTATCTACCTATTATTTTCATCTGGAAGATCATTGGGGATGACAAGGTATGGTTCTCAACCAGCTAGAAGAGATTACTGTCAATCCTGCACAGCAAGTTACTGTAAATAAAACAACCAATAAAAACTAACCAATAACAATATTTTTGTCAACCAATAATAACCACAAGGTAATACCAATCAAGAAACCAATAAGGAAAACACTATTTGTAAGCTCAACACCAAACTAGGACCAGAACTGGTGCGGAGCTGACATGGATATTACCGAGCTGATTTAAACCCTTGTGCGTACACATTTTAATGCTGGAATTAATGGAGTTTAAAAGGAGGTGATTGGCAGGGTTATTTGCTGCTATCATTTCGCCATCACGAATCAATGTTGTTGTTATGAACACTTCTACGAACCAATTTCCCCGCGCAGGATTTTTGCGCAGAATCGCCGCGATGATTTACGACCTGTTGGTCGCTGTGGCAGTAGGGATGTGCGCTGCCATGGTAATTATTGTGACTCTGGTTATTTTATTGGAAAATGGTGTTTTGGATATGCAGGGGTACGAACACACCAGCGATTTGATTCAATCTTCCCTCTACTACAAAACCGCAATTCAGGGTTGGGTCGGACTTTGGGTCTTAGGCTTTTTTCTGTGGTTTTGGCGTAACGGTGGCCAAACAATAGGAATGCGTGCCTGGCGTCTACGGTTATTTAGCACTTCAGACAGACCTATGGGATATACCAGAGCATTTTTACGTATCCTCGCCTCTTTGGGCGGAATAGGTACCTTGTTAGTTTTATTCGATGTTAAAAATAAACAATCACTGCAGGATTGGGTTGCCAGCACTGAAATGTTGGTTTTAAGCAAAGACGCCAATCATCACAAAAGCTGGAAACAATTATGAGCCAACCGCTTCTGGAACGCGTGTTTAAACTCAGTCAGCATGGCACTAATTTAAAGACCGAATTGATTGCGGGGCTGACAACATTTGCTGCTATGTCCTATATCCTTGTAGTCAATCCAAGTATTTTATCCGCCAGTGGAATGCCAGTAGAAGGTTTGATTACAGTCACGGCTCTAGCCGCCTGTATCGGAACGCTTTTGATGGCTATGATGACGAATTATCCCATAGCCCTGGCTCCAGGCATGGGTTTAAACGCTTTTTTTGCTTTTACTATCTGCATCACCAGAGAGCTTCCTTGGGAGGCGGCATTGGGGATTGTTTTTTGGAACGGGATTTTATTTGTATTATTGTCCGTAACCGGTATCCGTACCAAGATAGCCGAAGCGATTCCGGCGGCTCTCAAGATTGGGGTGCAAAGCGGAATAGGCCTGTTTATTGCGTTTATTGGACTGAAAAACGCCGAATTGATCGTAGACCACCCTGCCACATTAGTCACCTTGGGAAATCTTTCTGAGCCTCAGACGCTGCTGGCATTAGCAGGCATTGTAATCACCATGATTTTGGTGATTAAGAGAATCCCTGGCGCGATCCTGATGTCGGTTATCATTATCACTTGCATAGGATTTTTCGTGACATCAGGTGACGGAAGGCTGACAGAAACACCCGAAGCCATTTTGGGAATGCCGGCCAGTATCAGCGACACTTTCATGGCGATGGATATCTTTTATCCGTTAACGCATTTCGCTCAAACCTGGGATCTGATTTTTGCTCTGCTGTTCGTCAATATGTTCGATACCATAGGTACCCTGCTTGGCGTGTCCCGCAAAGCCAACTTGCTCGACAAGGATGGCAGGCTTCCTAAAATCGGCAATGCCATGACGGCGGATGCAACTGCCAGCGTTGTTGGCGCAACTATTGGTACATCTCCGGTAACATCCTATGTGGAGTCAGCTGCAGGTGTCTCAGCGGGGGGACGCACGGGATTAACTTCTGTGGTTGTTGCCTGCTGCTTCTTATTGGCCTTATTTTTTACGCCAGTAATGAAGATAATTCCATTAATGGCCACCACGCCAGCTCTGGTGATGGTGGGTGTGTTAATGATGGACTCCTTTCGACAAATAGATTTTGACGATATGACTGCTGTTGCCACGGCTGTCATCGCTATGCTAGCCATGCCTTTGACGTTCAGTATTAGTGAGGGCATTGCTCTTGGCTTTATCAGCTACACAGGCATCATGATTGGAACAGGCCGCTACAGACAGGTCAGCCTGATCACCTACTTGCTAGCTGCTGTCTTTTTACTTCGTTATATTCTAGATCTTAAATAACCAGAGGTTTGAAATTTAGCGTCGTAATAAATACCCGGCAATTCCGGCAAATGCTGCGCTGGGAAGGACGGCTCCAAGAAAAGGTGGCAGTTGATAAACCAGACTCATTGAGCCAAACACTTCATTTGAAATGAAAAAGGCAAAGCCGGCCAGCACGCCCATAATCACCCTTGCTCCCATAGTCACGCTTCTAAGAGGTCCAAAAACGAAGGACAAAGCCAGCAATAACATGACGCAAACCGACACAGGTTGCAGAATTTTGCGCCACAATGCCAATGTGTATCGACCTGAATCCTGACTGTTGTTTTCCAGATAAGCCACATAATCAGCCAGACCCTGTATAGATAACGCTTCGGGTTTTACAGCAACGACACCAAGTTTGTCAGGTGTCAATGTAGAGCGCCAGGAACCCAGTTCCACATCCTGACCTCGAATTTTCCGATCGCCAATGAAAGTGTAATTTACAGCTTGAAGTTGCCACTGACCATCAACAAAATCCGCTTGTTTCGCTGAGGTTATCTGACGCAGATTAAGGTCAGCATCAAATTCGTAAACTTTGATATCCCGTAAGACATTATGATCCACTACTTCGCCTATGCTGACGAAGTTGTCGCCATCTTTTGCCCAAGTCAAACGTTCTGATGAGAACAAACTACCACCGGATATGGCCTGGGTTCTGATTTCTTTTGCTTTGGCTTCTGTTTCTGGCGCAATCCATTCTCCCATTGCCATCACAATTAACACCATTAGCAAGGCGGACTTCATTGCTGACTTAGTAATATCCCATCGGGATTGACCCGCCGACTGCATGACAACCAGTTCGCTATGACTGGCCAGCATTCCCATGCCTATCAATCCACCGATTAGTGTTGCCATCGGAAAAAACAGCTCTATTTCTCTTGGCATACCCAAGAGCACGTAGACACCCGCTGTGGTCATATCGTAACTGCCGGTACCGACTTTTCGCATCTGGTCGATGAATTTGATCAGGCTGCTTAGCCCAACCAAAACACTCAGACTCATGACTGTGGTGCTAAGCAACGTGCGGGCAATGTATAAATCAAGTATTTTAAACATTGCGCCTCCCCAGACTAGCGCGCAATCTTACGCCCAATGGCCGTCCCTTGAGAACAAGCGCTACACCAATGATAATGATCAGACCATGCACCCACCAAAGACCTAACTGCGCGGGAATTTTGCCATCTTCCAGTACTTTCCGTCCCGCCATTAACAACATGAAATATCCCAAATAAAGCAACAAGGCTGGAAACATTTTTCCAAAGCGTCCTTGCCTTGGATCGACTGAGCTGAGCGGAACAGCAATCAGAACAAGAAATGGCAGTGATAGCGGGATCGCAATGCGCCACTGCAGTTCAGCAATTGCATCCAGCGAATCATCATTGAGCAACTGATGAGTTGGGTAAGCCGTCAGTTTTCTGCGTTTCTGCTGGGTTTCCTGCTCACTGATCTGGACTTGATATTGGTCAAACTCCACAACCTGATAATCTTTAGCACCCTGTTGTCCTTCATACTGCACACCTTCACTGAGAATGAGTTGCTGAGAACCATCAGCAGCAGCACTTACATTTCCGGTTTTGGAATAAACGATATGCAAAGAGTCATCTTCTGATTTTTTCTGTTGCGCCAGAAATACCTTTCGCAACTTTTCTTCGCCAGTTCCTATCTCATGCACAAAGATAACCGCCTGTTGATTGGCGGTTTCCTGAAACCGTCCAGCAATCAAGGCTGTTAAACCCGACTCAGCCCCTGCTTGTTCCTCAAGTTGTGTCTCACTTTCCTGTGACAAAGGAGCCAACCAGAGCGTCAAAACAGCAGTGATGATTGCCATAAAAGTCGCCAGAACCAGCATCACCCTGGTGATATACCATTCACTGATCCCACAGGCCCGCATGACGGCCATTTCACTGTCCACGTATAATCGACCATGTGCCAACATGATCCCGAGAAACAGACTTAAAGGTAAAATCAATGATGCAAGATAGGGAAAGCTAAGGGCAATAAAGCCAAGAACCAGACTGGCTGGAATTTCGCCGTCTGACGCATCCGCCAATACCCGTACAAATCGGTTGGTGATAAATATAGCCATCAAAACCAGAAATACCGCCATTTGCGATTTGATGGTTTCTTTCAATAAATAACGAAATATCAGCACGTAAGTCCCAAAGGAAAAGTCACATTTTTAGTGGCATGATGGGAAATTTTAAGTAAACTTAATGTTTTCACAAGTTTTATTTGCAACATCGCCGCAATTAAAGCCCTCAGAGGGCTAACAAAATGCAGATTATGTCTGGCTTAAGCGACAGTTGCAATGCCAAGTAAACACCAAATAACATTAGCACAAAAGACGCAATGGCGTTGGTAAACCCAATGCTGTGTCTAAAAGCATTTAGTAAAGAGGTATCGGATGGAATTTAGCGTTAAAAGCGGAAGCCCGGAAAAACAGCGTAGTGCGTGCATCGTAGTAGGTGTATTTGAACCCCGGCGTTTGACATCCGTCGCTGAGCAACTGGATGAGATTAGCGAAGGTTATATCAGTAATCTGCTTAGACGTGGTGATTTAGAAGGAAAGCCAGGTCAGATGTTGCTGCTGCATCACGTCCCTAATATTCTGAGTGAACGTGTATTGCTTGTGGGTTGTGGAAAAGAGCGCGAACTGGATGAACGCCAGTACAAGCAGATAATTTCAAAGACGATAAAAACGCTGAACGAAACTGGCTCAATGGAAGCTGTCTGCTTTCTAACGGAGTTACACGTTAAAAGTCGTGATACCTATTGGAAAGTGCGTCAGGCTGTAGAAACAACCAATGATTCGCTTTATAGCTTTCTACAACTGAAAAGCAAAAAGGGCGAAGCCCGCCGGCCATTGCGTAAAATAGTCTTTAATGTCCCTACCCGCCGAGAACTTCCGGCAGGTGAACGTGCGGTTGAGCATGGCTTGGCAATAGCAACGGGTGTAAAGACAGCCAAAGATGTTGCTAACATGCCGCCAAATATCTGTAATCCAGCCTATTTACTTGAGCAAGCACAAGAAATTGCAACAGAACATGACAGTCTGCAAATCGAATCCGTTGGTGAAGAACAAATGGCGGAGCTGGGAATGCAATCCTACCTGGCAGTAGGCCGTGGGTCGGTGAACGAATCCATCATGACCATCATGCACCACAAAGGGGGCACTTCCGGTCAGGCACCCATCGTTCTGGTTGGCAAAGGCCTGACATTTGATTCCGGTGGTATCTCCCTGAAACCAGGCGATGGCATGGATGAAATGAAATACGATATGGGTGGTGCGGCATCCGTCCTCGGCACTATGCATACTGTTGCTATGTTAAATTTACCCATCAACATCATAGGGGTGTTGGCAGGCTGTGAAAATATGCCTGATGCGAATGCTTATCGCCCAGGCGATATTTTGACCACTATGTCAGGACAAACCGTAGAAGTACTGAACACCGATGCAGAAGGTCGCTTGGTCCTGTGCGATGCGCTCACCTATGTGGAGCGCTTCGAACCCGAAACTGTGGTTGATGTTGCCACGTTGACCGGAGCTTGCGTTATCGCTTTAGGCAAACATGCCAGCGCAGTCTTAAGTAATCACAACCCCCTCGCCCATGAATTGCTCAATGCTTCAGAACAAAGCAGTGACAAAGCATGGCGCATGCCTCTGTGGGATGAATATCAGGAGCAAATTGAGAGCCCATTTGCCGACATGGCGAATATAGGTGGCCGCCCGGCCGGCACTATCACCGCAGGATGTTTTTTGTCTCGCTTCACCAAAAAATACAATTGGGCCCATATGGATATTGCCGGTACAGCTTGGGTAGGTGGCAAGAATAAAGGTGCCACAGGACGACCTGTGCCAATGTTGTCGCAATTCCTAATCAATCGTGCCGGACTGGAAACCGAAGATTAAATGACTCAGGTCACGTTTTTTCTGATTGAAGGTGAGGATGCGAACACATCATTACCTGCCCAGTTGTCCTGGGCATGCGAACTTGCAGCACAATGCTATCGAAAGAGGCAGAGATGCTTAGTCTGGTGCGAAAGCAAAGAGGCTGCGGAACAGTTTGATGAATTTTTGTGGCAACAACCTGTCGACGGGTTTGTGCCACATAACTTAACAGGAGAAGGTCCTGCAAATGGTGCACCGGTAGAAATCTGCTGGCAGGCTCCGGTGCAGTTCTCCCGTCCTATTCTCATCAATTTGTGCCCTGAAATCCCGCAGTCCGGACAAAGATTTAAACTAATTTACGATTTTGTGCCTGCGCAAGATGACTTAAAACAGCAGGCCAGAGAAAGGTATAAACACTACAGAGCTGCCGGGTATCAAATGGATACCCGTCCGGCTGGCAGTATCAACGAGAGTTAGAATGGATAAGACATTTAATCCACAAAATATTGAACAAAAGCGTTACCAGCACTGGGAACAACAAGGTTACTTTAAAGCCAGCGGAAAGGGTGATCCTTACTGCATTTTGCTGCCCCCTCCAAACGTAACGGGTAGTCTGCACATGGGCCATGGTTTTCAGCAAACTATTATGGATGCTTTGACTCGTTACCATCGCATGAAAGGTAATAACACGCTTTGGCAGGTAGGTACAGATCATGCTGGCATAGCCACTCAGATGGTTGTAGAGCGCCAACTTAATGCCGACGGCAAGACCCGACATGATCTCGGTCGCGAAGCATTCGTAGAAAAAGTGTGGGACTGGAAAGCTCACTCTGGTGGCACTATTACCCAGCAAATGCGACGCCTTGGCACCTCTGCTGATTGGCAACGCGAAGTGTTCACCATGGATGACAACCTGTCTGCCGCAGTCACTGAGGTCTTTGTAAAACTACATGAAGAAGGCTTAATTTACCGCGGCAAACGCCTGGTTAACTGGGACCCTGTCTTGCACACGGCTGTATCCGATCTGGAAGTTATCAGTGAAGAAGAAGCTGGATTTATGTGGCACATGCGTTATCCATTGGCTGATGGTTCAGGAGAGCTGGTTGTGGCCACGACACGACCGGAAACCATGTTGGGTGACACGGCAGTTGCTGTTCACCCAGAAGATGAACGTTATCAGGATCTTATCGGCAAACAGATCAAGCTACCTCTAACAGGCAGACTTATTACTATTGTTGCTGATGACTATGTGGATCCGGAATTTGGTACTGGCTGCGTTAAAATTACTCCAGCCCATGATTTCAACGATTATGATATTGGAAAGCGCCACGATCTTGAGATGATTAACATTTTCACCTCTGACGCCAAAATTAATGATAACGCCCCGCAAAAATATCAGGGACTGGACAGATTTGAAGCGCGTAAACTGGTGGTTGCCGATCTGGAAGAAACAGGTCAACTGGTTAAAGTGGAAGATCACAAATTGAAGGTACCACGGGGCGACCGTACTGGCGCCGTTATCGAACCTTATTTGACTAACCAGTGGTATGTGGCGGTAGAGTCTTTAGCAAAACCGGCAATTGACGCAGTAGAAAGTGGTGAAATTCGTTTTATCCCCGAAAACTGGAATAAAACCTACTACCAATGGATGTATAACATCCAGGATTGGTGTATTTCACGTCAGCTTTGGTGGGGACATCGTATTCCTGCCTGGTTTGACAATAACGAAAACGTTTATGTGGGTCGAACTGAACAGGAAGTCAGAGAAAAACATCAGCTTGCAGACGATATTGAATTGCGTCAGGACGACGATGTTCTCGATACCTGGTTTTCATCAGCATTATGGCCATTTGCCACTATGGGATGGCCGGAAGAAACACCAGAACTGGAAACCTTCGTACCAAGCTCTGTGTTAGTAACAGGTTTTGACATCATCTTTTTCTGGGTCGCCAGAATGATCATGATGACTAAAAAATTCACTGGCAAAATTCCATTTAAAGACATTTATATCACTGGCCTGATTCGTGATGAGCAGGGGGATAAAATGTCCAAATCCAAGGGTAACGTGCTGGATCCCATCGATCTTATTGATGGTATAGACCTGGAAGAATTGGTTGAAAAGCGAACCGGTGGAATGATGCAGCCCCAGTTGGCTGCAAAAATTGCCAAACGCACACGTAAGCAATTCCCCGAAGGTATTGAAGCTTACGGCACTGATGCGTTACGTTTTACCTTTACTGCAATGGCTTCAACCAGTCGTGATATCAATTTCGACATGGGTCGAGTAGAGGGATATCGAAATTTCTGTAACAAGCTCTGGAATGCGTCCAGATTCGTACTGATGAATACTGAAGATCAGGACAATGGTGCAGACGGAAGCCAGCTTGAACTCAGTTTGGCTGACAAATGGATATGGGCAAAATTTCAACAAACTCTGACTGAGTTTGAACAAGCACTAGCCGGATATCGATTTGATATCGCTGCGCAGACACTTTACGAGTTTACCTGGAATCAGTTTTGTGATTGGTACCTTGAATTGTCCAAGCCAGTGCTGAATTCAGAATCAAGCACTGAAGCGCAAAAGCGGGGAACTCGTCACACTCTGGTCAACGTCTTAGAATCAATTTTGAGACTGACTCATCCCTTTATGCCATTTATCACAGAAGAAATCTGGCAACAGGTAGCGCCTTTATGTGGCATCAAAGACGATACTATTATGTTGCAGCCTTTCCCGGTTCAGGACGATACACGTCAGGACCAATCTGTGCTTGATGATATTGAATGGTTGAAAACCTTTATAGTCGGGATCCGAAATATTCGTGGTGAAATGGATATTTCGCCCAATAAGCCTCTGCAGGTCATGCTTAAGAATGTCAGCGAATCTGACCAGGCTCGTCTTATTTCCACCGATAGCTTTCTGGCTAAAATGGCCAAGCTGGAGGACATAGCCCAGTTGTCTGCCGATGACAAAGCCCCACCCTCTGCTACTGCTTTGGTGGGCGAGATGGAAATATTGATACCCATGGCGGGTTTGATTGACAAAGATGCCGAGTTAGCCAGGATCAACAAGGCTCTTGATAAGGTCAGCAAAGATTTTCAGCGCACTGAGTCTAAACTGGCAAACGAGAACTTTGTAAGTAAGGCTCCGCCAGCAGTCATAGAGAAAGAGCAGGCCAAGCTAGAAGATTTTGGTATTCAAATTGCTAAATTGAACGAGCAAAAAGTCACAATCGAATCGCTCTAACTAGCACTATCAATTAAAAGCCGCGTTAATCGCGGCTTTTTTATAGAGTAGATTTTTTATCTATCTGTTGCATACTTAATTAACTCCAACACATAATGGGTAGTTAAAAGGTTACTGGGCTGATACGTCTGAAAACACATATTTATGTTCTTAAGGTAGCGTTCCTATTGCTTTGCACTGTCGCAAGCAACGCTTTTGCTGCTGACCAAAAAAATATCACTATTGTTTTTGCTTCGGATATGCCTTTGATAGCCAATCAGCAAATTGGTGACTATGCTGAGTTAGCGGCAGCATTGAATCAAAAAAGAGCTTTGCCTGGTACCACTTTCTTCCTGTTTGGCGGAGGCAGCATAGGCCCGAGTCCGATGGCGGCATTTGACCGTGGCTCACATATAATAGACGTTTTGAACAGCCTGGAACCTGACGCAATGGGTACCACTAAGCGGGAATTCAGCTATTTTGAAGATGAATTGTCCCAACGTTCCTATGAAGCGGCTTTTCCTATAGTAGCCTCAAATGTATTTGACCCTGTGACAGGAGGAAACCTGGACGGGCTAGTGGATACAGCAATTATCAGCAAAGGTGGAATAAAACTCGGTATAATTTCACTCATAAACCAGGAAGTTGTGCGAGAGTATCTGTTAGAAAGGGTCCAGGTGCTGCCTCCTGAGCAAACCCTGTACAATGCAGCTCGACGCCTACGTGAGCAAGGCGCAAATTTGGTTGTATTACTGTATACCAACCAATTTGATTTTATCGCATCTGCTCTTGAGTCCTCCGCCATAGACCTGGCGATTTTCTCAGAGCCGCATTTTAATCTTGCCAGTCATGGCGACCTCCCTAAACATTCAAACAGCCTGGCACTCATTAATCCTGGCGATTTTCTGGATATCCAAATTCAGTGGAAGGATAATGCTGAGGAAACATTTGAAATGGACTGGCGCGAGTTAAATCTTAAAGATTACACACCTGACCCTATTGTAGTGGAGCAAATTCAAGGTTACACAGCACGACTAAACCGATTGTTGAATGAAGAAATTGGGGAGTTTACCACCAAGCTGGATACTACCCGTCCCACTGTGCGTTCCCGGGAAAGTGCATTTGGTAATTTACTCGCCGACTCATTAAGAGAATTTATGGCTACAGATATCGCTTTGATCAATGGCGGGGTGATCAGGGGCGAAAAACGATATTCCAGGGGAGACATTATCAGCAGACGAGATATCGCGTTGGAACTTCCATTTCGGAGCCGGGTTGTGGTACTGGAAGTGACCGGAGCCCAGCTCATCACTGCCTTGGAAAATGGCTTGAGCCAAATCCGCGAACAGAAGGGCAGGTTTCCACAAATATCCGGTCTGAAAATCGAGTACGACTCTGCTGCAACTTCTGGCAATCGAATACTTTCAGTCAGTCACAACAATAAAAGAGTCAAACCTTCACAGTTATTGACGCTGGCGACCTCAGACTACCTGGCAAGTGGGGGCGATGGTTATATATCCCTGCAACAAGCGAAACGCGCCAATTCGAGTAACCGAATTGCACCTATGCTAGCTGATGTACTTATTAACAAAATTCGCTCGGAGCGGCGAGTTGCACCTAAAGTGGAAGGCCGTCTGGTGGATAAATCAAGTGATTGAAGACAAAGCAGGGCAACCAAAACCACTGATTGAGGTAGGTGTTAGCCCAGCAACTGTCGTGGGCAAGCGCAAAACTCGTTTACCGATAACCCGTGTATTCACCTCTGCCCTGGTGATTATTCTTGCGTTGTTTATTATCATTTCAGCGCTGTCCTTTATCCGTCTACAGGATTTTCGCTTTATCTTGTCAGACATTGTTGAGAAGTCAGTTCCCAACATGGCCATCTCTCATCAGATCTATAGCCAGGTTAACAGTTTAACCTTTATGTCAGAGCGATTAGCCAATGCCAGCAGTGATGCAACAAGACGTTTAGCCAGTCGGCAAATCACTGATCAATTGTCTCAATTGAGGGCCTTGGCGCAGGAACAGAATAGCGATCCCCACCTGTTGGTACAGTTACAAGCTCTGAGTCTCGAGTTTAGTGAATTGAATGAACTCATTGAATTACGCCTTAAAAGTGAAAAAGCGCTCAATCAACAACAACTGGCACTTTACCAGTTGTACGATCAAGCAATTCAACTGGCGGGTAAAACTACTGAATCAGAGAGTTCTACTCAATATAGTTGGACCCTTTATGTATCAGATCTCGTGGCACTTGCCGGTCAGGCAAATAACATGAAAAGATTACATTTAATCCGTCAATTGGCTGAACAAATATCCGTTAAACTTGCCCTACTGGATACCCAGATAATTCGGTTAAAAATTACAGATCAGGACACTGCCAGGGCCATCAGTACAAATTTGCGCAACATTTTGATTGGAGAGAACGGTCTGATCGCACTGCAGGTTGAACGGTTGCAAATTACTGGCCGAGCAACAGGTCGTGGAAATTTTGTACGCAACCTAATTATTGATTACGCTGGCCTGGCTGAGTATCAATCGTTTCAGATAAATAGTTCTGTGATTAACGAATCACAATCCACCAGCGAACAAGTTCAGAAACAGGTACAACTTATTGGTATTGCGAGTATTGTTGCGATCACTGTTATATTTGCTGTGACATTTTTTCTGCACAGCAGAGTCGTCAACAGACTGAACAAGTTAAATCAACGCGTACAGTACAGGCTGGATGGCCGCGACTCGCCTATTCACGTTGGCGGCAATGATGAAATATCAGACATTGGAAAAACCTTCGATCTGTTCGCTAAAACGGTCGAAGAACAAAACAAGATCCTGCATGATTTATCCTTGTCGGACGGACTAACTGGAATTGCAAATCGTCGGGCGCTGGATGAAAGACTATTGCATGAAGTCAAGCAATCGAAACGTCACAAATGGCCTGTTTCTGTGCTGCTCATTGATGTGGACTTTTTTAAATTGTATAACGACAACTATGGCCACGACCAGGGTGATGAATGCTTGCGACACGTCGCGATAACCCTGAATGAACAAATGCAAAGAAATGGGGATTTTCTCGCCCGCTATGGTGGTGAGGAATTTGTTTGCATCTTACCTGATACTGGTACTGAAGGCGCAGAATACGTGGGGCAAATTTTGCTCGAACGCATACAGGACAAAAATATCGTACATGAATATAGTAGTGTTGCGCCCCATGTTACTGTCAGCATTGGTATCGCAACACTGTATCCGGACAGCAGCGACATGTCCGGTCCACAGGTGTTATTAAAATTGGCTGATAACGCCCTTTACGAAGCCAAAAAACAAGGCCGGAACAGACTGGTCAGCCACAGCAAAGACAGTGGTGAACAATGAATAACGCCGCACTGGTGCACTCTGCATGCGACAGGCAGGGCTATTATGATTGATTGGCCAGATTAACACGCGGAAAAGGAACTGCAGTGAAGGAAAAGGAGCAAATCACACAATTAAAGGCTGAACTTGAGAGTGTAAAAAAAGAATTCAGTCAGCGCATTTCGTCCTTAGAAAAGACCATTACACAGTTCTCTTCTGACGAACCAGATGCAGAAGAGCAGTCGTCTTCTTTGTCCGCCAATATCCCACAAACGACTATTACACCTAAAATTTCTGAACCAAATACCGTACTAGAATCAGCGGCAGACAAAGCAATAAAACACAAGATAAATGTGCTATCCATACTCTGGTCCTGGCTCTCAAACTTCCAACCTTTTATGGCGATTTATACACCGATTCTGACGACCTACAAAAAGTACCAGACCCGAGGTCAGGGACCGATTTTTCTGTTCATTATTATCGGTATCACATTAATGGTATTTGGATTTGGTTATCTGACTCAATTACTGGTCAGCGAACTCGGTGCGCAAAGTAAAACACTGGCATTGTTTGTGGTTGCAATGGCGATAACCTTTGCTGGGATCAAGTTAAACGGTGGGCGGAAATACGCAGATTTTGGTTCCAGTATTATTGGGTTAGGCCTGGTTCTCAATTTCACCACTTTGTACGTGGCAGGGAGTTTTTATCAATTAATGCCAAACTGGCTGAATCTGTTGGGATATGTACTTATCGGTTATGTTGGCTATTGGGTGTCGGCCAGGTTCGATACCAAACTCGTCAGCGTTATCTCTCTGCTTGGTGCAGGATTGGCTCCCTTTGTTATCTCATTAACCGCAGTCACCGGTGCGACCTTTATGGTTGGCCTTGGAATGATTATTCTGGCCGGATTACGCCATTCATATAAACAAAATTGGCATTGGTACGGATACCTGGCAGCGGTCGTGGCTTTTGCTTGTGTTGAATCGATGCAGCAACAACAGATTTCAAATTGGGTTATTGCCTTTCCCACTGAAGCCTACTATTTGATATTTATGGCGTATGCGTTGTTAAGTATTGCCAGACAAAAAACATTGACCAAGCCAAACCTGGTTATGCTTGCAGCTATTTTAGCAGCGTCCTCCAGCCAATTATTCTTTGCCTTGCAGAATGAAGTGTACTTAAGCCTGATGGCGATACTGAATTTGGTCATTAGCCTGGTGGTTATATTAAAGGTAGGGCGGCAAAACAAGCTGCTGTTCACCCTTTGTACCGCCATCGCCAGTGTTTGGGCTACCATAGCCATTGTATTTTGGTTGTCCGCCGATTTTTGGAGTGTCGGCTTGGGCGTCGAGGGTTTATTCCTGTTGTACTTTGCCATCAACGAAAAATTAAGATCCATTCGCATGGAAGCCCAGGGTTTGCTCCTGGTTGCCTTACTAATCGCTATCGCCTCGGTCATTCCGTATTTCCCCGCACCCGCTCTGTTAAGTGTGAAAGGATGGGCAATATGCCTGGTAATAGGCGTATTGCTGTTTTTATGGCGAAAAATACTCAGCACCGCAAAACAACTTTCTGAATGGGAAGACAGATTGTTTTCTGGTTTGTATCCCGCCGAGTCCGTTTGGATGACCATTCTTGCATTGGCTGGATTGTGGGTGCATTTTGGTGTCTGGGCAATAGTTGGTGTTCCCATGGTTCAGATCCTACTGTTATACCGATCTCGTTTAGCACATTGCAAATGGTCTGAAATACTAGTCGTTCTAAGTGCCGTTATGACAATCTTTATCTGGTTCCAGGGAGTTACGGAATCGGACTCGTTAAGATTCTCTAAGCTCCCCTTGTATGGCAAAATTGCACTGGTAACACTCTTTGCTGAGCTATGGCTGTTAGCCGAGTTCTATCGTCGATTTATGCCTTCAGGGCAACTTGCTGGTGTGGCGGAAAAGCTGCGCGTCCTGTTCTACGCATTATTACCAATAGTTGCCCTTCCCTCGATAACAAGAATTTACCCCGAATGGCTAGCATCGGCTTTGTGGGTTTCCACAATTGTCAGCTATTTCATCAGCACTCGAGTACGCCTGACAAAATTGCGATTTGAAACCTTATGTCTGGCGACCATAGCAAGTTTTATAAGTCTGATTTCATTCTTACTCTTTGCTAATTCAGACTTCTGGCCAGCAATGCTCTCTCTCATACTAGGCAATTTGCTGACAGGTTATTTTTTGTATCGACAGTCTAAAATGCACTGTGCAAAGCTTGAGAGCAAAATCGCCGCTCTGTTTCTTTACTTCTTGCCAGTAAGCCTTGGGGCGATAGCCATGCATGCTTTTAACTTGCAACTGGGCTTGATTGTGGCAACCCTGACGGTTTTTTCAATCGCACAGATACATTCCCTTTATGCGGTCAGGAAACATCAATCAATCTTGGTTAACTTTTTGTTTGCTAGTCTCGCAGCGAGTTGGGTATTGGTTGTATCCAGCGGAAGTACTATAGATTCAATTTACCTGATGGTCAGTTTTCTGGTGTTAAGCTGTAGCTTTGTTCCATCCCTGCCCAGCAGCAAAATATTCAGAAGCAAGATGGCAGCATTTTTGAGCTTTTTAACGCAATTTAATCTTATGCTGATGGTCAGTTATACGCTATTACTTATCCAGTGGCAGTGGGATATCTTAATCACACCAATCATTATAATTCATGGTAGCCTTCTGTTGTTTTTAAGTCAGGAGGACAAAAAACTCGCGAAACTTGCCTTGACGATGATAATGGCTTCGCTGGCAAAATTAGGGTTGCTTGATGTCACTGTGGCCGAGTTATGGCAAAAAGTGGTGCTGATGATTGGGATTGGCGTGTTCATGTTGCTGGCAGCGTTTTTCTATCAGCGTAAGTACAACACAACCCAAGGTGAAGATAACCCTATCTGAAAGTAGCCTGATAATTTTTCGGAGTAACAACAAATCTTCGTTCAAAAGCGCGACGGAATACATCCACACTTTCATATCCGCAGGCGCCTGCAATTCTCGAGACTGGCCAGCTTTTTTCCACTAACAGCTGTCGCGCAAAATCCAGCCTGAGACTTTCAACATAGCGACCGGGCGGACAACCCATTTGCTCATTGAATCGACGACAAAAATTTCGTGTACTCATACCGCATTGATCAGCCAGTTGTTGTAACGACAAGTCGGCCTTCAGATTGTCCAGTATCCAGGAAGTCAGATTAGCAAACTTCCCTTCCACTTTGCTCTGGTATTGCAAAGGTTCCGAATATTGCGCCTGGGAACCCGTTCGACGAAAATGTACTACCATGAATCTGGCGACCTTGGCTGCGATTTCACTGCCTAAATCATCTTCCACCAGCTTCAAACTCAGATCAATTCCCGATGCAATTCCGGCAGAGGTCGCCAGTTTTTCGTTAATAATAAAAAGGGCATCTTCTGACAATCGAACTTTAGGGAAATGTTGTCTGAATTCATCGGCGTATGCCCAGTGAGTAGTTGCTTTCTGCTCATCAAGTAGTCCACTGGCCGCCAAAATAAATGAACCTGTGCAAACACTGACTATGCGCCGACAACTTGGCAACAACTGTTGTAGCCAGGGTGAGATCTGACTCTGCAATTCCCTGTTTCGAGTACCTTTACCACCTGGGATCACAAGTGTATCCAGCTCGCGAACCTCAGAAATTGACAAGTCTGCCACAAACTTTATGCCAGATTCAGCCCTCACGATTTCTGGCTTGATCCCAATCGTCACCAGTTCGTAATGTTCACTTGCGACTTCCGACACACTTGCAAACACTTCCAGAGGGCCTGACACGTCCATGGCAGTGAAATCGTGAAAAAGAAGAAATCCTATTTTTCGCTTAAGCATAATTAGTTTGCTTTCGTTTAGCAGTTAACGTCGAAAGGTATCACATCTGCTTTTTTGGCTAAATGACAAAGAAACGATGTTTAACGCCAAACCTATCTATCAATTCAATGACTCATCCTTCCAGTATTTAGTGCCTTTTATGGTTGCTTGCAATGCCAGGCCATTGTCAGTCAGTTGGTAAATTTCTACATCGTCAACTACAACCTCTGCGCTGGCTGCATCCCCCTTATCTCCGCTTTTAGCTGCTGCGTCAGCGTGGGCGCCGAACGTCCAGCCTTTATCAACAAAGTTATTTAAAGCCGTTTCGGAACGAAAAACGAAAATGGCTCTGAAGTCTTTTATTCCCAGGCCAAGACCAATACCAGCTTCGGCCATTTTCATATAAGTATCTTTGCCGGTTTTATTGTTCTTCACCACACCATATCCGCCGGAAAAGCTTGCAAAGATGACGTTGACATTGGCATTACTGAACACTGCATATCCTGGTGCCCTGGCTATGCGATCACGAATATCCGGCTGAAATTTTTGCACGCCAGCAACCGTTGATACACGCATGTTATTAATTTCATTGCGACGTTGATCATCGGTTTTTTTGGGCCCTGTTACACAGGCTGAAAGAAAAAAGACTAAAGATAGTACTGCAAATCTGCGAATGGTCATGTCTGCTCTCGATCTTGGTTGTAAAAGACCACCCTAGCAAACTGCCGTCAATTATCAATGAATTAACTTGTTACAATCGCTGGATGCTAAAAATTTGCCTCATTCCTGAAACATCACTATAGTGATATCATTATGATATCACATAGAGGTAGTTATGATTTCTGAAAAACAAGGATTTTCACTTAATGGTTATGCATTGGTTTTGGTGTTACCCATAATCCAACTTGTTTCTATTTATTTGATCGCTAATCAGCTGGCGCTGGGCATTTCAATTCCACTGGCAATCATCACTCTTATTTGTTTCGCAGGATTTTTCATGGTGCAACCCAATCAGGGGAAAGTCATGACTCTGTTCGGGAGTTACGTAGGAACCGTAAAACAAAACGGTTTACGTTGGACGATACCATTTTTTATGCGTAAAGCTATTTCATTGCGAGTGCGAAATTTCGAAAGCGGAAAAATTAAAGTAAACGATAACCTGGGGAACCCAATTGAAATTGCTACTATCGTTGTGTGGTCGGTTACGGATACTGCAGAAGCCATGTTTGAAGTGGATGACTATGAAAGCTACGTCACCATTCAAAGTGAAGCGGCACTCAGAAATCTGACCAGCTGTTTTCCATATGATCCGCAGGAAGAAGAGGATGTAGCTTTACGAAGTCATCCGTTGCAGATTTCTGAAAAGCTCAAGGAAGAAATACAGGAAAGGCTGGGTAAAGCGGGAGTAACGGTGCATGAGGCCCGTATAAGTCACCTAGCCTATGCCCAGGAGATAGCCAGTGCGATGTTACAACGTCAACAGGCAACCGCTATCATTGCTGCTCGGAGCAAAATTGTTGAGGGTGCCGTTGGCATGGTTGAGATGGCGCTGGAACGCCTTAAAGATAAAAACGTAGTAGACCTTGATGAAGAGCGCAAAGCGGTGATGGTTAGCAACCTGCTGGTTGTCTTGTGTGGTGACAAAAGTACCCAGCCCATAGTTAACACCGGGACATTGTATTAGGAGTTAATTATGTGCAGGACATTTAAGCTTTTGCAGATAAATCTGAATATGCTTGGTTATTTGATAACCCGCTCTGAATATAGCAACACTGTCTGTTCTCTGGCTAGGTTAAGGAATGAATGTCGGGGGTGGGTTCAATACTATTTCCCCGCTCATTTGAGTTTGCCTACACGGGATAGGCTCGAATTTCGAAGAAAACTGAGTAGTTTTTAGTATGCCTAAAAAAGCCTATCCCTTAAGGATAAATGCAGACGTCCTGGCAGCTATGCAACGCTGGTCCGACGATGAGCTGCGCAGCCTGAATGCACAAATAGAATATGTACTTAGGGACGCATTAGTGAAACAGGGAAGAGTTAAACTTGTGGACAAGGTCGTCACGGAAGTAGTGGAAATTGAAAGGCAAAAAAAGGGAGACTGACGTCTCCCAAAATCCAGTGTTAACACCGACTGATCTGTCTCCTGATCAATATGGGTACAACAAGTAACACCAGATATCCGAAACTGCCCCCTTCATCTATGATGATAACGGTTTCCACTTCTTCAAAGGTTTTGCTTTCTAGGCTTATAAACGTCAGATCTGCGTCATTATTGCCGTCGAATATGGCCACCAGGGAATCGTCTATTGCATCGTAGAGCTCAATTAATACTTCGTAGTCACCAGGTGGAAAACCGCTAAGAAGTTCACTATCCACAATAAAGGCATCCTGACTACTATCGCCATCTATGTAGAAAATCGACGTAGTATGGTATTCCTCGAAAACATCCCCTCTGCTGAGGTATAGACGTGCATAAACCGCAGCATTGGTATAAACGGAATCTGCATCAAACTCCACGCTGAAATCTGAGTAGTAGCCGTCAAAATCTTCGTCAACATTCAAAGTAACAAAGGCATCGTAAATCCAGAAGTCGGGATTCGATACTTGTGCGGATTCTCTGGAAATTTTTCTTGAAGGCGCAGCCTGCTTAAGCTGGTGCTGTACCGACGACGATTTATCAGCATTAGAATTTTCTTTAGCGCCGACAGCATTGGTCTTAACTATAGCGTCAGACTGTTTGTCAAATTGACGCTCCACTGATTTGACTTTGATTTCCTCTGCGTAGGCGAAATTCAATCCCGACAACGCAATAGCAGAGAATAAAATTAATGCTTTCATCTGTTCCTCCAATTGAACCAGGTGACCAACTTTAGTTGGTGTGGACTATTGGCTAACAGTTTGGGCGTTAGATCATGAATGAAAGCTGAAGATTAACTTAATCAAGGTAAGAAGGTGCATTTTAAGCAGGGTCGACTGAATGTCCTACTCGATGAAGTAGGTGCCCCAGCCATCATAATGAACGCTGTGCTTTTCAGCGATAGCAAGCAATTTGTCAGTATCCTGGTTGATCAGATCCACTTGCAGCATGCGTTCAACAACGGCATCAAAACACAAAATGGTTCCACCATCATCTAACATCAGTTCTTCCGCATCACCAACTTCAAAACCTGCCTTAAAGGCATCCACCGCAGCTTTTTCAAGTGCATCAAAGTCTGCACTGGCAAAATGATATTCAATTGTATGCGCTAGTTCGCTGTTACTTCCGTCTTCAACCAAGGCCTCAATCGTCTCAGCATTGAAGTCATACCATTCCAGTTTTTCTTGCGCATTTGTCATGTTGTTTTCCTTTTTTACAGGGGGAATTCAGTTTAGCGTGGATTTTCCAATTCGGCGACTTCTTGATTCAGTTGATGAATTTTCGCTTGCATTTTAGCCTGGAAAAATTGAGCCAGATCTTTCGCCGACGCTTCTAAGTCAACTTCCACAGGTTCAGCAATGTCGATAAATAGTGTTCCGTTGTCCCAGCGATTTAATTTAATTTTATTGTGCAGCTCACTAACACTTACGGTGACAATCGGCTCATTAGTCGCTTGCGCGATACGAAATGCTCCCGTTTTAAAAGATTGTAGTCCTCTTCCACGACTTCGGGTACCCTCAGGGAAAAACCAAACAGACAAACGTCTTTCATTAATCTTGTCCACAGTAGCCTTTAAAGTATCGTGAGCTTTACCTTTATTTTTTCTGTCTATCATAATGTTGCCGGACAACCAGTAAACCCAGCCGAAAACCGGGATCCACTTCAAGCTCTTTTTACCCACAGTTACCATGCCGCGCTGAGCCGCCCTGCATACGGTAATTAGGTCATAACTATTCTGGTGATTACATATAAACACATAGGGGCCACCGTTTCGCACACTGTCGGGAACGCGCAATTCCAGTTTGACACCTATTAATTTTGCCACGCTGCTGTAAAGCATTGCGGCCGCATAGACATTGTCCCGATGAAACGGACGGACGAGGCAGATCAAGATGAGCAAAAGGTTGATCAACAGAAAATAGAAGAAAACGGAAATGACCCTGATTACAGCTAACACTTGTACTCTCAATTAAAAATCAGGCCGCAGAGTATACAGATTTTCAGCTGTTTTACACATGAAAATCTAGTTGACTCAAGCTCAGGATAATTAGGTGTGGTGCATGGCAACCGCTTTAAGGTAAGTCTATGCGTAAAAAAATGGGCTATCTTACTTAATTTATCCTACTCTGGTGACATCTGTGACTATAATTGCTGTTTAGCTCAATAATAGAGGCAGTGTGTCGATATTATTAGCTATGTACATCTTGAAGTAACTTGTACCGGGGTAATCTGACTGCATGCAAACTTTTAAACACGAAGATCTGGAAGACGATATTCTCAATGATCTTCTCGAAGAAATTAACGAGCTTTACGAAGCCAGTGAACAAACGCTGATTGAACTTGAGTTGCGTCCTGAAGACAATGAGCTCCAGCGGTCATTGTTCCGTTCAATTCATACCATTAAGGGTGATCTTGGGCTGGTAAGTTTTACCCCAATGATCCCCTTGTTGCAGCACGTTGAAGACTTGCTTGATTTCCTGCGAAAGGGTCAGATTAAATATACCAGTACGATGAGCGACCTCGTCTTGCTGACAATGGACCGTGTAAAAGTCTTTGTTGAGAGTTGCATTCGTTCTGGATCAGCTGAGTACGATGCTGAGCTTTATGGGCATCTGGTGAATCATATTTCGAAGATTTCACCAGATAACTCTACGGATCATGAAAAGTTGTTAACTGAAGCCGTTTTGTTGCTCGACCCTAGCCTGGATATAAGTTCACCTGAAGAGGCTGCACAAGCACCCGAAGCGGCTAAGCCTAAAACGTCAGTTACTCTCGCCAATACCGGTATTCCAAAAGATATTAGTAAGGAAAAACAGGTAGATATTCTGTTTTTCCGGGAACTGATGAAACCTATAGAACGTCGCTCCATGTATTGGGAAGGCCGTGGAGACAGAATTGCCAAACTTGCATTTTTCGTCAATAAAGTAGCGGGTACGCCTATCGATGAAGATCAATTGGCTGTCGCTTGTTACGTGCATGATTTCGGCATGGCATTTATGCCTTTGAAGTTGTTACATAAACAGGGGAAGTTAGATAACAATGAGTTCAACTTGATGCGTTCTCACGTCTACAAAAGTTCCCGTCTTCTGGAACATCTCGACCAATGGAACGAAGCCAGAAAAATTGTGATGCAACATCATGAGCGCGTAGATGGGACTGGTTACCCCCTTGGGCTTAAGGAAGCGGACATTTGCGATGGCGCAAAGTTGCTGGCAATCCTTGATACTTTTGATGCTTTAACCCATACCAGAGCGCATACTGGCCATGAGAAGCGTCCCAAGAAGAAAGCGGTCCTGGAAATTAATAAAGTTGCCGAAGGGCAATTCAGTAAAGAATGGATGCAACATTTCAATCGGGCAATGGCTTCCTTGCTGACCAAAGCGTAATGATTTAACCCCAATCGACCTCTCTTATCCCGAGTTGGAGTTAATTTAGTTTCGGTTGATATATTTGTTATTCTTGTTCACAAGCCTTGTGCGACCCATCGCAAAACGGTGGGTTCGACGTTTGTTTGCACTGACATAAATAGGCTTCCTGCTGCTGTTCCACTTTAAATGGTTTTGGCACCAAACTAGTACCTTTGTGTGCACCATCACAAAACGGCTGACTTGCAGAACGCCCACAGGTGCAAAAAAAGTAATATTGATCGGCTTCCAGCGTAACTTTGGCTGGGAAGGTGGCAGCTATTGTTGCTTTATCCATAGAATCGACGGCTCCAGATTTAAAAAGGGGTTATCCTAATTTAGTCCAGAAAAACAAATAATTCGCGGATATGATGTGTAGAAGGGTAAAACCTGATGGAATAGATAACAGATCGATATTAGAAGATACCGATCTGTCAGCTATCAAAATTCATTTTTATGCCTGAGCTTTGCTTAGGTACGCGGCAACTTTGCTCGCATTACGCTGTTGAGAAAATTCAACAATTCCCTGACCCGCACATTGTACGTTGTTATTGTCTAACACACGCTCAAGAACTATTTTTCTATTTGTTCCTAAAGGACCAACGAAACGATTTAAAGAACGCTTGAACAACTTCACATTGTCGTTCAATACTGCTTTACAGAAGCTTGCGTACTGGGTGTCACCAACAAATTTGAAATTACCTTGTTTTTCCATTGCTGCATTTGCGCTAATAGAAACAGTTGCAGATAGTACAGTTGCTAAAATAACTTTTTTCATTTTACTTTCCTCAGTTGATAACTACTTAATATCGCTAGAGAACAATCTCCAACGCCGATAATTGTAATTATATTTCAGAAAATGTTTGTTTTTTTACTGATCGAATTAATTGAAGAAAGTGTTAACGAACTAAAAAATCAACACCCAACTTCATAACTAACTGTTTGTATTGAATATACCAACATTTAATATAACCATAAGATATTTATATATTACATATTGGTATTAAAATAATGTAATTTAATTACATTATTATCGGTAAAACAGGCGAATATTGGATGTATGTTAATCAATATTAACAAAAAAACCGACCATCAAAGGTCGGTTTTGTAATTATATTACAATTTTATGACTATTATTGAGCTCGCAAAGCTTTCTCACCTCTAGCCAAACCACACACACCTGTTCTCGAAGACTCTATAATTTCTGTGTGCTCTGCCATGGTTGCCGAAAAAGCATCCAACTTGTCGCTGGTACCAGTAATCTGAATGGTGTAATTCTTTGCATTGACGTCAACAATCTGCGCTCTGAATATATCCACAGTTCGTTTGACTTCAGATCTTGTCAGTTCTGTTTTAGTCGCAACCTTAATGAGCATTAATTCACGCTCTATATGGGTGCCTTCAGTTAAGTCGGAGACCTTAAGTACATCTATAAGCTTATTAACTTGTTTAGTGATTTGTTCAATAACTTTATCATTACCATGACTGACAATAGTTAACCGCGACAGACTGGGATCATCAGTGGCAGCTACGCATAACGAATCCACATTGTATGCACGCTGAGAAAAAACGCCCACTATACGTGACAAAGCGCCTGGTTCATTTTCCATTAATACAGAAATAATACGTCTCATTAAGTGCGCTCCGTTTTACTCAGTCTCATATCATCCATCGCCCCAAATTTAATCTGCATCGGATAAACGTGTTCATTTTGATCGATTGCAATATCCATAAAGACCAGACGATCTTTTTCTGCAAAACAGCGCGCCATTGCATCATCCAACTCTGAGGGATGATTCACTTTGATTCCAACGTGACCATAAGCTTCCGCAAGTTTTACAAAATCAGGCATTGAATCCATGTAAGAATGGGAATGGCGTCCTTTATAAATCATGTCCTGCCATTGACGAACCATGCCCAAAGCCCGGTTGTTAAGGGAGATAATTTTAACTGGCAAATTGTACTGCAGACAGGTGGAGAGTTCCTGAATATTCATTTGAATACTGCCATCTCCTGTCACCACCGCAGACACAGCATCAGGATTAGCCATTTGAACCCCCATTGCAGCTGGTAAGCCAAATCCCATGGTGCCTAACCCGCCTGAGTTTATCCAACGCCTTGGTTTGGCAAATGGATAATACAAAGCGGCAAACATTTGATGTTGTCCCACATCGGAACTGATGTACGCATCACCTTGGGTATGTTTGTAAAGGGATTCAATGACTTCTTGCGGCTTTATTTGCTCAGGATCTTTTTTATATTCAAGGCATTTACGTGAGCGCCATTGATTAATCTGTTCCCACCAGTCGGATACTTTTTCGTTTTGCTCTGCGAGATCGCTATCTTCAATCACATTCAGCAATTGCTCGACAACATTTTTCACTGAGCCGACCACCGGAATATGCACTGCAACAGTTTTTGATATTGAAGCAGGATCAATATCCACATGGATAATAGTTGCATGAGGGCAAAACTTTTCAACATTGTTAGTAACCCGGTCATCAAACCTGGCGCCCAACGCCAAAATACAATCAGCATTATGCATCGTTTTATTAGCTTCAAGTGTGCCATGCATGCCTAACATGCCTACAAACTGTTCATGAACACTTGAAAACGCACCCAGTCCCATCAAAGTTGACGTAACTGGGGATTTCAATTTCTCTGCCAACTCAGTGATCACTTCACTTGCATCAGAGGCTATTGAACCGCCTCCCACATACAGCACTGGCCTTTTGGCTTCCAACAGGGTCCGTACCGCTTTTTTAATCTGTTTACTATGCCCTTTCAAAGTCGGATTGTAAGAGCGCATTTTAATTTCGTCAGGATACTCGTATGGATGCTCTTCCTGAATATTGACAATATCTTTCGGTAAATCCACCACTACTGGCCCTGGTCTGCCTGTATTGGCAATGTAATAGGCTTTGGCAATTGCCATGGGAATATCAACTGCACGTTTAACCAGAAAACTGTGTTTCACTATTGGGCGAGAACACCCAACCATATCAGTTTCCTGGAACGCGTCTTCACCAATGTGTTTTGACGGTACCTGACCGGATAAAACCACCATTGGTATGGAATCCATATAAGCGGTTGCGATACCCGTAATGGTATTAGTAGCACCAGGTCCAGAGGTGACCAGAACTGTCCCGGTCTGCCCAGTTGATCTGGCGTAACCGTCTGCCATATGGGCAGCTGCTTGCTCGTGGCGGACGAGGACATGTTCGACAGAATCCTGAGCATATAATGCATCATAAATATCGAGTACGGCACCACCTGGGTACCCAAAAACATGTTTAACGCCTGAATCTTTTAGCGCGCGCACAACCATTGCCGCGCCTGACATCATTTCCACCAGAGAATCTCCTGAGAGCTTTTACAAATCTAAGCTCCGCCACATTGAGAGTGAAACGGAGCACGTTTTCCAGACTATACGTGAGCGTTTAGGAAGATAAAACAGTAATCAGCATAAAAGTGAGATACATATCCCTATATACCGATTTTTTAGGATGAACATCCTATCAATGGCTTTTTAACAGCAGTCAAATAGGATGTATTTACATATAATTAACAAATATTAGTCATCTATTTCTATTTCGAGATCTGTCGACATATCTTCGCTGTCGGTATCGCTTTCGAAACTGGATGCCTTGGTCCCATTAATATTTCCCAGTCGTGGACGGTTAATACGTTTCTGGTATTTAACCCAGGCTTTTTCCGCCACACTTTCAGGTTCTCGCTGCCCGAAAGCTGCTTCAATGAAACCATGTTCTTCTGCCGACTCAGCCTTCAACTCACCGTCAACCAATGCCGCAATAAGGCAGCCATACTGACTCAGTGCCTTGCTCTCACTTATGGAAAAATCACCTGATCTAGAGAAGCCGTAGGGGTAGTTCTTGGCATCACTGAACATTCTCTTGACTAACTTTTCTCGAATAACATTTGCCATCGCTGCAATTCCAATCAATTTAAAAGGACTAAATTAAAGAAAAATACTCACGTCTGGTTTTGTAAATAGATTTAAATTTAAATTCTGTCAACAAATTTTATATGAATCTTTGTTGAACTATCGGACTGTTGGCTGGACAGTATTGGTCTTAAAACAAGAAATTCCTTTTTTATCGCGATTTGGGTACCCATGCCCACAACATTTCTGCTTCCACTGGAACTTCTCCTGTGGCGTCGGTTACTTTCACCTTCACATTGACTTCACCTTTGGGTTCCGTATTTAGCAGACCAATCTGTTCATCCGTCAATGAAGCGACTACGGTGATATCGCCAGCTGAACGCCTCACATAGTTAAGGTTCATGTTTTTTATTAAGGGTAATTTATCCCCTGGCAAATTTATTCCAACAATAAAGCCTGATGCAGACTCAGCTAAAAGCGCGGTGGCGGCGGCGTGAACGCTACCGATATGATTTTGCGCTTTTTTACGGTTGCGCTGACGATAAACCACACGTTTGCCGTCAGTTTCGAGAATTTCAACACCCACAGTACCGGCCAATTTCACCTTGTGCCTAAATACCCAGGTCATCAATTTACTACTCAACCAGTCGGGATACTGGTTGACCTTATCAACAAAGTTTCTGAGAGGGTTATTGACTGACATAATTCACCTAATCTGGTTGGACCAGATGAGTGTGCCTGCACTAGCTGGTATTTTCAAGTGCTAAAACTGCTGAATTTCCTCAAGTGGGACATAATCAAAATCAAATCCAAAACATTTAGGCCCTACTGCAGCCAATGCCACTTTGCTACGAAATACCTGCGGGCAGCCTACCGCAAATACAGCAACTCTTTGGCCATAACGTAATCGTTCTGCATTAATGGGCGTGCTGCTCTCGTAGTCAACCAAAACGATCAAATCCGGTACGCTGGCTAAAATACGATCTCCGATAGTTGCCACTAAAAATTCATTCTTGATACTGATTTTCATTGGTGCTTCTTGATGATTAAAGTCACTGATAATCGCTTCGCCTATGTCAAAACCACCTTCTATTCTTGTGGCTTTGTCTGTTACTTTGCCACAATAAAGTAGTCGACACTCACCATAAATCGAGGGCTCAAAAATATTCTGTAGGGGGTTCAATAGTTCCTCTGCATTGCCTTTGTTCTCGCGCAACACTCGGCCAAGTTGGATAGAAAAACTGAGTGTGCCCGGAATGATAGATTGTTTGACAAACTCTCCTGTCATGGGATGTTCAGCAGTTGTAATCATCCCACCTGATGCCAAGGCTAAACTCCGGATATGACGTTCATAAGTTGCTGTAGTTTTAGTATTAAATACAGTGATATTTCCTTCATAATCATATGCAACAGCGGGAGTAGGACAGGCGCCGAAAATGGCATATGTCATCATTTGTGCTTCCGGCAATGCGCGCGCCATTCCATCACCATCCAGCACTGGTATACCTTTACCAGCAGCTGCCATAATGGGCAGCAAAGAATTGCCTCCACCGATTTCGAAAGAAGCAACAGCATCAACCGATTTTCCGGTTTGTGCTTCATAGGCGTTCAATGTATTGAGGCTATCCTCGATAGAAGGCAGTAGTTCAAGACTGACGGTAGGCGCCCCTACCCCTCCCAATGTAATCACGTGGGCGTCATCGTCCAGATCTTGGGGTTGGAGAAGTTTAACCGGTCCGTATTTTTTCAACGTCTCATAGGTTAGCAATTTAGGCAAATAAGGGTCACCGCCTCCTCCTGTAGCAAGAAACACAGCCCCCAGAGCCAGGTCTTCCAAATGCGACTCTTCAATAAATTCCATTAGTGATTTCCCCCTTGCTCTAATACGCTGATGTCACCGATGACTTTTACCCGAATACGCGTATTGCCGTCATCCATATAAGGGATAACCGTTTCCTCAATATCTGCCACTCGTAAACTATCTGCCTCAGCACCAGCCTCTATTGCAAGTGTTCTAGCATCTTGGGTAACCAACGCAATAGCATCCTCTCTGGAAATAGACTGATAAGACAACATGCGCTCGGCTTCGCCTCCTATTTGGGCTATTGCAGCACCAATTGCATTAGCAACGCCGGCATTTTCAGGCCTGATTATCCGCGACGCACTGGCTAACTTGTCGTGAACCAAGATAGACCCTCCACCTACAAGAATAACCGGCATAGGTTCGCTACTGGGTTTCATCATGTCGATGTGTTGATCAAGCATTTCACTGATACGCGAAATACCGCTGACAACAGTTTGTTCTGGTATTTCTGCTGCACCTAATTCACCGATATCAGTGTAACCAGCAGCTACGATTAGGTCGGTAGCAGTGAGAGTGTTGCCACCAAATACTTTGGCCTCTTGTACTAAACGATGCCCTACTGACCTCGGTCCTATTGTGAGGCCATCCGCGCTAACTATACTGCCCCCTCCCAATCCAACTGCCGTTATATCTGGCATTCTGAAGTTAGTTCTCACTCCGCCTACGTCTACAACAACATTAGATTCTCTTGGGAAACCATCCTGTAGTACGCCAATATCTGAGGTCGTGCCTCCTATGTCGACCACAATCGCGTTATCCAATCCAGATAACATACAAGCGCCACGCAATGAATTTGTCGGCCCGGAAGCGAAAGTGAGAGCGGGGAATTGTCTGACAAAATCTGCGCTCATTAAGGTGCCGTCATTTTGGCTGACAAACATCGGACAGGTTAATCCGTGTTTGAGAAGACCTTTTGTAAATGCCTCTACTACACGATCAGCAAAGGGTAACAATGAAGCATTTAATATGGCCGCGTTTTCCCGCTCTATTAATCCCAGTCGACCAATATGGTGTGAAAGAGTGATACGTGCATCAGGTATGGCCTGTTGAATTTTTTCTGCAACCAACTCTTCTGGTTCAGCATTCATTGGCGAAAACGCTGAGGATAAGACAATGTTCTTTATGCCTTTTGTGAGCAAATCCTTAATCAGGTTATCTATTTCAAGGTCATCAAGTTCAGCCACAGGCCAGCCATCATACAAAAAGCCGCCATGAACTAAATAGCAATGCTCGCCGACTGCGGATGCCAAATCCTCAGGCCAATCCAACATAGGCAGTAGTCCATTTCCTGAGGGCAATCCTATCCTCACGGCCGCGACTTGCGACAACTCACGGCGCTCTACAACCGCATTGGTGAACTGGGTAGTACCTATCATCACAGCTTGGATATCGGTTTTTGATACTTCAGTGTGTTTTAAGATGGTATCCAAGGCCGTTGCAACACCGCCAAAAACATCAGCAGTAGTCAGGGCTTTGGTCGTAGCCAGGACTTCTCTATTGTTTAACAAAACTGCGTCGGTGTGAGTACCACCAACATCAATACCTATTCGCATACTTCACCTTTGGTAGCTGTTTGAATATTCAATTCAGGATGCGGCAAGAGCTTATACAAAATCACATAGATCATTGCTGATAATAATATTGCATCCAATACCTTTATAGATGTTACTGAAGGCACCCAACTGATATCACTCAGGACTGACAGGGCGGCTCCGAGAGACCAGGCGATAAACGCAGGCTTTGAAAATTTGAAATTGTTCTCAAGGGTTGAAATGCAATATTTTTGCGGTTTGATAAAGAGGTAATCAGCAATAATGATTCCAGCAACTGGAACAAAGATCGCCGCCAGAAAAACCAGAAAGCTGATGAACATATCCAGTATATTAAGAAAAGCTGCCAATACACCTATTAGGCCCACCAAACAGGTTAGTCCTCTACCCTTGCATTTCGGCCACGTAGCTTCGAGGCTCAACATGGTGCTGTAAAGGTTAAGAGAGTTGAGCACCCAACTTCCTGCTATCACTATGATAAATGCAACGGTTCCCAATCCTAACGCCAGCATGAGATCGAGGATTTCAATTTCCCCTATTGCGGCTGCGGCAAACCCTGCAACAAAAATGACAATCAATTCCACAACCATGTAAGACCAGAATGCGGTATGAATACCGCCTGTCCAATGACGACTGAACCGTGTGATATCCGGCAGTATGATGGCACCAATAATGATTGCGCCTACTATGGCGCCAACACCATCACTCAAGGTCAGACTAGCTGTTTTATCAAACAGCCAGAACTCACTCAATGACATATGACCTTTCGCAACAAAAAACATGTAAAAAGTCACAAAGGCAAGAACAGGGATCAGCAAGGAAGCTAGTATGTTTATAGCCTTGAAGCCAAATACTGTGGTAGCCACCATGCACAGTCCAGCAATGACCTCTATTACCCATTCAGGTATAGTCAGTTCAGTAAAGTCCGAAGCCAGCCTGCTCACCGCGCTGGAAAACAGATCAATATTGACACCGAACCAACCTATGAGAGAAAGAGCAAAGGCAATGTTCACCAGCCCAGCACCTTTGTCTCCAAAAGCGACCCGTACCAGAAGATAAGAACTCATTCGCGTTTTAGCACCAATCACACCCATGGTGCCACCAATTAAAGTGAGTAACACAGAACCTATAATGAGTGCTAAAAAGCCCTCCTGAACTGTCAACCCGGCATACACCTCCAGTCCAGTTATGAAAGTAGGCAAAGAAAAGGCAACCATAGATGAAATCGCAGCAACTCTGGGCCAGGCAACCAATTGCTCGTCGCGCACAACTAGCAATGATGTTTGAGTAGAATTTTCCAAAGTTCCGCCTTTTGGATAGAAATTGTCTTTTCCGACTACGATTTATGCTAATTCAATCGACAAAAAATATCCTACTGAACTATCAGGACAAATCCATTGATTATTTAGCTATGCTAAGGTGATACAAAATCATCTTTCGTGCAGGCGTTTGAGGGACGAAAATCCAATGAAATCAAACAAATCTTCTATAAAGCTGGATGCCATTAACAAGAAAATACTGGCAACACTCCATCAACACGCAGATATGTCCAATCAGGATCTGGCTGACAAAGTGGCACTTTCACCCAGTGCCTGCTTTCAGCGTGTTAAAGCATTAAAGGAAGCGGGTTACTTTATTAACTTTCAGACTGAAATGGATTTGGATCGGATATGCGAGCATGTCCTGGCCTATGTTGAATTTAACCTTCATGACAATACACCTATGGGACGACAGGCCTTTGAACACGCTATCTCGGAAATTCCGGAGTTTATGGATTGCGTTCGTGTAAGTGGCGATATTGATTACATTTCTTTTACCTGCTTCCAGGATATCAAGGCGCTAAACCATTGTTGTAATCAATTGGCTGCCGACTCGGCACTTGGGATAAGTCGATTGAATACAAGAGTTATTCTTGAGAGAGCAAAATGGTGTCTGGGCTATCCATTGGAAAAACTGCGTTGGATAGAATAATCATTGCAAATCAAGGCACATTCAATCTCCCACTATCACGGTGGGGCAGCCCATAACAATACTTCCCCCGTGTGCTGTTTTGTCCCCCATACGAGCTGCAGGCTTGCCACCAATCATCACTGTCGCAGACCCCTCAACAATACTGTCAGGTGGACCAACACATACGGCGCTATCCCCTAATGTGACGGCGGGCAAACTCCCTATCAAGACTGTGGATTCGCCAGGTCCTATAACAGGTCCACCAACGTGGGGGATTGGCGGAACACCAGGTGTCTGCATAGGACATGTATGCATATCAGTTATTCGAGCTGCAAGTGGCATAATATCTCCTAATTAATGAAAACCATTGCCCCTTTCAGGGTCAACTCACCTGCCCCTTGGACAGACGCACTGGCTTTGGCTTTTGCCGTGATGTTCATGCCTTTAACGGTAACGTCAGCGGAATCAGATTGAATATTGACTCCTTTTGTCCCTTGAATACTAACCCCTTCTTTTCCTTGAATATTCACAACCTGATCAGAATGGATACTGATATTCTTTGCGCTATTCAGGTTAATCCCGTTTTTCGACAACAATACATCATTGTGATGTTTGTCAGTGATGCTGATCTGTTGGTTTTTATCATCCAGACTAAATCGATTGTCGTCAGGAGTTAATATGCTGGTGATTTTGTTCTCGTCATCAAACAATATCTTCAGTCCACTTTTGGTCACTATTCCCTTTTGATTGGTATTCTGGTCAGGGTGCAACGCACAGTCGGGTGGAATCGACTGGCTGTAAACGCTACCCAATATGATGGGAAATCGAGGGTCACCATTCAGAAACCCTACTATGACTTCATCGCCCACTTCAGGAGAAAAGAACGCCCCCTGTCCCTGAGATGCATAGAACTGACTGAGTCGAGCCCATATTGGTTCGCTCTCACTAAATAAAGGGATTTCAATCTGGATGCGGAATTGTGACTCTGGATCTTCCTGGATTTTAGTAACTTTTGCATTGTACAAACCGCTTACGCCAGGCACCAAATCTGAGGCCTGTGGCCTTGTGTGTTGAGCTGCTGGGGTAACTGACTCCAGGGCAAGACCGAGACCAAGCTCAGTGGTCCAACTGCCATCGGATACAAGGTGAATGACTTTTGACACAAAGTGATCACCATCAAAGCGCTCCCCCATTCCTGACAAGGAAATACTTTCTCCGGGGTTAACTGATCTAGTACCTTGAATTCTGGCCTCACCAACTATTTTAGCTAGCTCTGTCCTAGTCATGTAGCTCTCAGCCCAACCTGCCAATTCATTTTCGCTCACGGGGGCGGTAGATGATAATTGAAATGGTGACTCCCCAGTCACTTCTGATAAAGTATTGCTGGAGAGATTACCGGGTCCAGAATCGTTATTTCGGGCTTGTTTTGATCTCAATTGTTGATGTTGGAAATCCCAAGCCTTAGCATCTACCAGCTCGAACTGAGTAGTAGCGTCCAGGGTGGCATCAAAGTCCAGTAGATTATCCCCGTAGATAATACCCACTGCAGACTTGGTGGCTGCCAAGGGGTCAAAAACCCGGACTTTGTTGTCCTGGGTAGTGACAACCAGCCCATTGGCCTGAGCTCGTGATAAAACTAAGTCCCAGTCTGAACAGTCATACTGCACCATCTCGGTGTAGCTATTTTGCGTACTACCAATATCAATATTAAGTCCGGAATATTGAGAGATAATTTGCGAAATCAGTTCATTGTCACTGATATTGACGAACACCTTACTCTTGCGACTCACATTCATTTTTACCGCAAGATCACGACATTCCAGAATGAGCGATTGGCCCAAAACTCCGTCCATCTTTAATCTTTGACCTGTGATGATGCCCTTGAAAATAGAGTGAGTATTATTGTCATAACCTGCTTCAATCTCGATTTCCTTGCCAGGCACAAAATTCGCCTCCGAACTGATGGCGAAATTTATCCCTGTGTCTCCCTCATCTAACAAAGTGACATACGCGACACTTATGTGATTAATGGCCTTTTCCACACGCAGATCCACAACTTGATATTCTGCTGGGATCTCGGTTTCATTGACTTTTACACTGAGGGAAATCAACCCTGGATCGGGATTAACATTGGTGATGCCCATCTATCTGCTCCTTGAGTAGGTATGCTGGTTGAACGTTATGACTGCAATGCTTATAAGGTTCAAATAGGAAAAGATTTACATGTTGTAATCTGCTGTCTCAACCCAACGTGCACTAATTAAAGTGACTAAGTGTAGTCGAATACCAGCGTAAAACCGGAAAGCATCAGAAATGAAACTAAAAGATAAAAAAAATGCCAGTCGGATAAACCGAATGGCATTTGTCTCTAATTCAGATTGGAGTTTGAGTTAATCAGATCTTAACGTTGAAACCCAGGAACACTGATCGCCCTCTAGCACTTACCGGGTAAGCGAAGTTGGTGATGTAAGGTTCTTCGTCACTGATATTGTTGATACCACCGTAGACTTGCAAGTTATCATCAAGGTTATAACGTACATTCAAGTCATGGATCCACATCTCATCTTGAAAAACAGAATCTCCATACAAATCACGAGCCGTATCAATTTCCAGGAATCCAAGTAACATGCTATCCACATATTGTGCTTGATAACCAACTTTCAGGTCACCGTAAGTCCAGTCAAGAGTCACATTACCAGCTAACTCTGGACGGCGAATCTCGCCCAACTCAACGTCAACGTCTGTCAGATCAAGTGGATTAGTGAAATCATTCAACTCATCCACTTTGGTACCTGTAATGCCGAAATCAAATTCATGCTCTTCAATGCTGAATACATAGCCAATTGAGAAGTCATACCCACTGGTTTCACGTTTGGCAAAGTTAATGGATGTGGAGTTCATGAAGATAAATCCGCCCGTATCGCTGCTACGTTGAAGCAATGAACAAAACTGATCATTTAATCCGGAGCCTTGATAACAACCATCAGCAATATTTTGTCCGCTAACAGCGTTGATAGCATCTTCCAATTGGATATCCCAGTAATCCAGGCTTAGGCTGAAGCCATCCAAAAACCCAGGTTGATAGACAAAACCGATAGTTGTTGTCTCTGCAGTTTCTTCCTGCAAATTGGGGTTACCACCAGTGACGCCACCAAATGCAGCAGTCAAAGGATCGGCAAAGTCATAAACACCGTCACCGTCTGCATCGAATCCGGTGTAACCAATAGCATTAAACGCGGCAATACAGTTAGCCTGAGTATTGTTAGCCAATTCAGTCTGACCTGCATCTCGCAGAGCAGTCAACTGAGCCGCGTCACAAGGGTCGTTCGGACGGAAAGTTGTACCTGTCTGGGGACCAAATAATTCCGTTATATTTGGTGCACGCACTGCTTCAGAGAAGTTTGCTCGGATGCGTAAATCCTCGAACGGCGACCAGGTCAATTTGGCCAACCAGGTAGTGGTTTCGCCAATTGTTGAGTAGTCAGAGTAACGTGCCGCCAAATCAAGGGTCAGCTCATAGAAAGCAGGCGTGTCAACCAACAAAGGAATAGAGACCTCACCGAAGACTTCAGTAACGTCATAATCACCCGTTTCATTTGCAACAATTAATGCCGGTCGGAATGTCAGGTTATTATTGCCCGAGACGTCACCTAGGCTGGTTCCCTCTGCAAAAGGAGCTCCTGCCGGGATCACGCCTCGTTGCCATGGGTCAAACTCTGCTTCTGACTCTTCTTTGCGGTATTCACCACCAAAGGCAAAGGCAACAGGACCAGCCGGTAATTCGAAGTAATCAGTGGAGTCACCAGCCATGGTTGCTGACAGAACGGTTTGTTCGAGCGTCAGGTCTGTAGTGGAATCCACTGTCACCCAGTCAACTGCCTCTTGTGTAATTCCGGTAGTACCAGCCCAAATATTAAGTGGCACACACTGTCCGTCACCTGGGGTGAAGGAAAAATAACCTGGATCATAGGCCGGAATATTAAACGGCGTTGTCTGTGCAGGTGCATTAGCATCTACATTGGAGCGGCATGTAGCTTCACCCGTTGTCGGATCAGTTACCGCATCAATAGCAGCAAAGAAACGGTCATTGATAATTGAGTTTCTTTGCACGGTTTCACGTTTGAATTTTCCGTACACCGCACTGACTTCATAGTTCCAACCATTGTCTAAATAACCTTCGATACCAGCTACCGCTCTGATTGTGGTACGGGTATTTTCGTTTGTTCCAGATCCTATTCCAATAGGGTCTATTGTTATACTAACCCCGCCAGTTTCCTGGGCAATAGGACGAATAAATTCAGGCAAGAAGGGGTTATCAGGTGCACCTAGCAATAAATCCCAGAAAGAGGTGGGTTGAGCACGGTTTTCCACTTTTTGCGTTGCGTATTTCAATTCGCCGAAAATCGATGTGTCATCGTCAAGTTCATAACTACTGATCAGGTTTACTGTGATTTTTTCTTCAGGGATTAGAATGTAGCCATCATCCTGCTGAATAGTATTGAACGAATCCCCACCAAAACCCTGAAAGCCATTAGCAACCAGACCATCTTGAACAGGACGATATTGACCATCAGCCGTCACATTCCAGCAACCACCTAGGGCACCGAATGCCTCAGCACCAAATGAGGAGTTATAACCAGTCCAGGAATCGTAGCAATCCGGAGTACCGTTATTATTCAAATCAATTGGTGTTGCTGCATCAAATCCTGAAAAAGTAAAGGCATTACCGGGTGCGATCAATCCATAACCTGAGGTAAATGGGAAGGTACGACCTGGCAATACAGCGCGTTGGGGTGCTGCAGCCGCGTTTGCAATAAAATCAAGCTCAGCCTGGGTCAAATTAGGTGCACTTCCAAACGAAGCAGCAAAAGCTTCAGCAAAGGCATCGGCACTACCTGGAACCGCCAGACCAAATGCACTTCTGTCATTAGCCGCATTAAAGAACTGCGCAAAGTTAGGCATAGACGAATCAATATCACCTTGCTGGAACCGTTTTGCCGGGTTAACCCAGTCACGTCCGGATCCAATCAAAGCTCCGCCATCGCGCTGATTCGCACGCAACCCTTCATCATTGGCATATTCTACGCTGATAGCGACATTACCTCTGTCATTATCAAAGTTCTTTCCAAAGGTCGAACTCAAGGTATATTGAGTTGCATCGCCCTCAGTGGATGAGCCTACTCGTGCATCGAATTCAAATCCTTCGTAATCTTCTTTAAGGATAAAGTTAACCACACCAGTAACTGCATCTGCACCATAAACAGCTGAGGCACCACCAGTGAGAACTTCCACGTCCTGGATTAATTTGACTGGTATTGACCCCACATCAACTGCTGATGATCCCTGGGCACCACCTACATGGCGTTTGCCATTAACAAGCACTAAAGTCCGGTTTGCGCCCAGACCTCGTAAATTCAGAATATTGGCACCATCGGCAAATCCACCTCCATTGTTTGAGTTTGATTCACCTGTTGTGGTAGAGGAGAAAAGCGCTGGTACATCGTTGATTACGTCAACTACACTAAATTCGCCTGATGATTGAATATCTTCAGCACTAACGGACTGAATGGGTGATCCTGACGCCAGATTCGCGTCGCGAGCAATGCGTGAACCTGTTATAACGACGCGTTCGACGTCTTGTGCTTCAGCATCTTGAGCAGCTTCCTGCGCTAGTATATTCCCTGAAATGAATGTTGAAGATACCGCCGTTGCCAGCGCGGTGAGTCTTAACAATCTATTGTTGTTGGTTTTCATGTGTTTTCTCCTGATGTGGGACGAAACTAACGCCCATAGGGATAATCAGCACATTTTATGCCTAAATCAAGCACCTGAAGTGCAATTCGAGGGACGAAAAGAGTAAATGCTTGCATGAATATGCGGAATTTATGCAGGATGGCCCAATTGCCAAGGTACTCAGAATGATAACTCGCACTATTTGTGTGCGAATAACTGCCTTTTACAGAAGAAAAAGCCACTTACGCGGACTGATTTAAGCAATACATCACAAATACAGGCAATTGTTAGGATGAATATTTATTCACACAAAACTTTTTCATACTTTTTTTGCAAAATAGTCAATTCTGCTCATCAAAGTGGACCTTAATGAGTGATTAATGATTGGGAGTCGTTCAAAATGGTGCAAAGTACGCACTATAATGGCGCATTGAAATTACAAAGACATTGATTATAAAGAAGTTTGGAGCGGGAAACGAGATTCGAACTCGCGACCCCGACCTTGGCAAGGTCGTGCTCTACCAACTGAGCTATTCCCGCATTTGATGCTGGCTTGATAATTGGAGCGGGAAACGAGATTCGAACTCGCGACCCCGACCTTGGCAAGGTCGTGCTCTACCAACTGAGCTATTCCCGCATACCATCAATCCAGATTCATTTGGTGCGCTTCATCCTGAAGCGGGTGCGCATTTTACAAAAATACCGCCATGACGCAAGCGTTATTTGCACTATTTTTTAAATTGCCTTCGTTTATTTGCTGTTTTTGACAGCTAAATACTGAAAACGTGCTGGCGATAATAAACCAGTTCAGCAATAGATTCCCTGATGTCATCAAGGGCCAGATGCGCTCCTTTTTTCTTGAAACCACCTAATATTTCCGGTTGCCAACGCTGCACAAGTTCCTTAATCGTGCTGACATCTATACTTCTATAGTGGAAGTACTCTTCCAGTTCCGGCATGTACTTCACCATAAAACGTCTGTCCTGGCCGATTGTGTTACCACACAGTGGTGACTTTTTAGCCGGTACGTAATTTTGCAGGAAGGCAATTGTCTGTCGAGTTGCACTATCAAGGTCAACGTCACTTTGCCTGCAGCGCTCCGTCAACCCTGATTTCCCATGCGTATCAATGCACCAGGGGTCCATATTGTTCAATACCGAATCTGGTTGATGAATAGCCAGTACAGGCCCTTCAGCTAAGATATTGAGCTGTGCGTCTGTCACTATAGTGGCAATCTCCAGTACAAGATCCACTTCAGGATCAAGCCCGGTCATCTCCATATCAATCCAAACCAAGTTGTCGTCTTTGACTGTCATAAATATCTACCCAGGTTAGTGGTTAACGAAGTAGTACCATTCCGAATGCGCTGACGTTACCATGTAAAAGGAGTCAGGCCAAATTAACTAAAAGGCAACCGTGGCAAAGAAACCTAAACTAACTCATCGACAAAAAAGACAAGTCTCTGTTAACCGGAACAAGCGTCTTAAAAGCCAGAAAACTGGCCCCGTGGACGAACAACTGGGTGAACAGCAAAAAGGCACTGTGATTGGTCGATTCGGCAAACACGCAGATGTAGAAGGCGATGATGGAACAACTATACGTTGTCATATACGCCGCACAATCGAAAGCGTGGTATGTGGCGACAAGGTAATTTTTCGCCCTGGAGTTGATCCCAGCGTCAACGTCAATGGCGTTATCGAATTAGTTGAAGACAGACAATCGGTACTCACCCGTCCGGATTTTTATGATGGTGTTAAACCGGTTGCGGCCAATATAGATCAAATCATTGTGGTCAGCTCAGTATTGCCGGCCTTATCGCTCAATATTATTGACCGCTACCTTGTCGCTGCTGAAGACGTGCAAATTGAACCAGTGGTGCTGCTTAATAAAGTTGAGTTGCTTACTGATGCCCAGCGAGAAGAAGTGGAACAACAACTGAAGGTATACACAGATATTGGTTACCAGGTTCTGCTGACAAGTTGTAAAACAGATGAAGGGCTGGAACAGTTTAACGCGATTTTGAAAGGCAAAACCAGTGTCTTTGTAGGTCAGTCAGGTGTAGGGAAATCAAGTCTGGTCAATCGATTACTCCCTGACGCCGATGAAACCATTGGTGATATTTCAGATAATTCCGGGCTTGGAACTCACACCACTACTGCGGCCAAATTATTGCACTTCCCACAAGGTGGTGACCTGATTGATTCTCCTGGTGTACGTGAATTTGCCCTGTGGCATTTACCAGTAGAGCGTGTTACTTCAGGGTTTGTTGAATTCAGAGACTACTTGGGTGGATGCAAATTCAGAGATTGCAAACACGGTTCAGATCCCGGGTGTTTATTGCGCCAGGCAGTTGAACAGGGAAAAATCAACCAATCGCGTTTTGACAGTTACCACAGGATCCTGGACGGCATGGATGAACAACGCCCCAGCCATACCAAGGTGTAAATTTCCCTTCACTGAATTGACTACATCATTGGATAAAAATGCATTACATAGACGCACTGAGTATCACAGAAACTCAGTTAATGTTGTACAATCCGCGCTGAATTGAGATAGGAGTCCAAGACATTGATTAACTGGTTAAAAGTGAAACTTCAATATGTTATGCCAAAGCACGCATTATCCCGTCTTGTGGGAGGCCTAGCAGCGGCTGAAGCCGGCGCCTTGACTACGGGGTTAATCAAAGTATTCATCAAACAATTTGGCATTGATATGTCAGAAGCCATCAAATCAGATCCTGAAGACTATCGGTCGTTTAACGAGTTCTTTACCCGTGAACTGAAACCTGGGGTTAGAACTATCATAGAGGGCGACGAGAATCTGGCTTACCCGGTGGATGGCACCGTCAGCCAACTGGGAGATATAGAACATGATCGTGTGTTTCAGGCAAAAGGCCACGACTATAGTCTGACAACTTTACTTGGCGGAAAACCTGAATTGGCAGCACCTTTTAAAGGTGGGAAGTTTGCCACTATCTACTTGTCACCCAAAGATTATCACCGTATCCACATGCCAATGGATGGAAAGTTGACTGACATGCTACATGTGCCCGGCGAGCTTTTTTCGGTTAATCCTTTGACCACTGAAAATGTTCCTGGCCTGTTTGCCAGAAATGAGCGGGTCGTCAGCATTTTTGATACGCCTAAAGGAAAAATGGCCTTGGTGTTAGTGGGCGCGACTATCGTCGCCAGCATTGAAACAAAATGGGCAGGCAATATCACCCCTCCCGCTGGGAAAAATGTTCAACATTGGACTTACCCAGAAGGCTGCGAGAATTCGGTAGCACTAACAAAAGGTGATGAGATGGGTCTGTTTAAATTGGGATCGACTATTGTTGCATGTTTTGAGCCCGGCATGATTGAATTTGCAGATCAACAACCTGGAGATATCACTCGACTCGGTGATTTGTTTGCCACGCTAAAAGACTGATTTCGTGGATCAGGTTAAGAAAAGTTTATGGTCCTTGCACCTGACAGTTGCATTATTGGGTGCAACAGCGCTTTTTTCAAAAATCATTCCATTATCAGCGACTGACATCACCTTTGGGCGCTCTATCGTTGCCTGTGTGGTGCTGGTTTTAATTGTTAAACTGTCGGGACAAAAACTCAGACTAGAGTGCCGCAAGGATTATCTGATTGCTCTTGGGCTAGGTGTCTTGATGGCTGCGCACTGGGTCAGCTACTTTGCCGCGATGCAGTACTCTTCGGTGTCAGTAGGGATGATTGCCTTATTTACTTTCCCTGTGATTGCTGTGTTGCTGGAACCTTTTTTCGAACGAATTCGTCTTGTCTGGCAAGACATTGTCAGTGCTCTTGTTGTTTTGTTTGGAATTTATCTCATCGTGCCAGAGGTATCGCTGGAAAATGACATCACTCTCGGGATTGTGATAGGGGTTGTTTCCGCCCTGCTTTATGCCTTGAGAAACCTTTATCATCGCAAATATTTCTCACACTACAGTGGTGCTCATGCGATGGCTTACCAGACCCTGGTAATATTCATCTGTTTGCTGTTTTTTATATCAGGCGATCTGTTAAGCGCCAGTACTGATACCTACTTATCGCTGATAGTACTTGGGATTTTCCTGACTGCTATTCCACACGCCTTAATTGCTACTAGCTTAAAACACTTGCGGGTTAAGACCTTTGCTCTTGTGGCCTGCATGCAGCCATTTTATGGCGTTATTCTTGCCATACTGATTCTTGATGAAACACCAAACTGGAAAACCTTGGTTGGTGGCATGCTGGTAATTTCGGCCGCTATCTACGAAACTATCAACGCCCAGAAACTACATGGTAAATAGGGGGTCACCCCTTCAGACGGAAATATGTTTATTTATGCTCATCGCGGCGCCAGCGCCCATGCTCCGGAAAACACCTTACTAGCCATCGAAAAAGCGCTAACACAAAAAGCCAATGGCATTGAACTGGATATTCATCAGCACGGTGAGGAATTTGTAGTTATTCATGACCAGTGGCTGCATAGAACAACAAGCGGTCAAGGTCACTTAAGCCAGCTTAGTCTGGACGAAATAAAACAGCTAGACGCAGGTCAGGGGCAAGCAGTCCCGACCCTTAGTGAAGCCATGAAGTTAATTGCTGGCCAGTGTCTGTTGAACATAGAAATCAAGGGTGTTCAGCACATTGAGAAACTCCTCCACTATACTAACCTCTGCGCTCAACGCTTTGGGTTCGAGCAACGCCAAATAGTCTACTCATCCTTTAACCACCCGGCGCTAGCACTTTTGAAATCCCTGTCACCGAACGCCAGAATAGGAGCACTCACAGCGAGTATTCCGCTAAATTACGCAAGATTTGCTGCCGATTTGGGTGCTGAATCGGTTAATGCAGATGTCGGCTTCCTTGACCAAAAATTTGTGCAGGATGCCAAACAACGTGGCCTGAAAATATATAGTTACACTGTTGATCAAAAGGACGATATCAAAAGGCTTTATGATTGGGGGATAGACGGAATTTTTGCCAATGATCCAGAAGCTGCGCGCAAAGTACTCGCGGAATGTACCTGATACTTTAGTTAGTTTCGCAACTCTGGCAATCGCTACAGTTTTTGCACAAATTAATGTTAGTAATATGTGCAGCAACGATAAGCATTGCACCCACTGCGATAGTGAAAGGTTCGTAAGCTTCACCAAACATATCTTTATTCCAATATATCAAACCACCCAACAACAAACTGTACAGGGGATACAACTGTCTGTGATATCGATAGAAACCCGATAACAACGCCCAGAATCCAATAATCATTGATAAAGACAAAATGGTTTTCTCAAACCAGTCCTGTGCGAAAAAGCTGGCGCTTACAAAAGGCAGCACAGGGATCAGTATAGGCAGCAAAAGACAATGCAAGGCGCATAGACTTGACGCCCATATTCCTAATCTGTCTTTAATCGATTTTTTGCTGCTTAATGCCATGTTTAAACCACCTGCTGAAAACGGACGTTATAATATAACATTTCCCGGTTTTTGCAAGCGCATTTTTTTGTCGTGAGATGATTTTTACTATCTGCGAAATCACACCTGTCCTATACCAAGAAAACCTTCTTTTTATCAAAGATATAGGTCTATGGAACCGCTAATTGAGCCTTGTCTGGAGGAGGCTCGCGGCGCAATATATCTCCTCAACACAATTGCCAGTGAATTGACAAATTAGCCACATATTAGTATTTTGACCTGCACTTGGCAGGCTAGTTTTGCAGTATGCCCAGTTAAAAATGGAGCAGTAATAAATGGAAACTTTTCTTAATCAGATGTTTAGTACGCCCTCTTTGTACTTCTCAGTCCCTTTTATATTTCTAATGCTTTATTGGGTAATGGTGTTTGCTGGACTGGCCGACTTTGAGATCCTCGATTTCGATGCTGACATTGAAGCAGATTCTGACGCTGACACAGGTGGATCCTGGCTTGAAAAGCTCGGGCTGGATGGCGTTCCCCTGACAGTAGCAATCACACTGATTGACATTTATGCGCTGGCCCTTACCTATCTAGCTCGCAAATACATTATGCCCTTATTTGATGGCATACTCACTGCGACAGCAATAGGTGCATTGGTTGCGCTGGTAGCTGTGATAATTGCCTTGCCAATAGCGGCAGTTAGTATTCGTCCTCTCAGGCAATTTTTCAAAACCCATGAAGGTGTATCAAAGAACGACTTAATCGGCACAATTTGCACCTCGACTACCCAAACAGTAACGGAAAGTTTTGGCCAGGCCACAACAGATGACGGCATGGTATTGAGTGTGCGCTGTGCAACACCGAACGAGATTAAAAAAGGCACCCGCATCGCCTTGATTGAATATAAACCTGATGAAGATGTGTATTCGGTTGTTACAGAAACCGAACTCATGTCTATGTCATCTGTAACCGAATAATTTTTCCCCCAAATTTCCTTTAAAAAGCAGTTAATGGAGTAAACGCATGAACAACGAAAGTGATGTAATTTTTTGGATTTCCCTTGCTGTCGGGGCATTTGTCCTGGTGATGGGCGTTATTCTCATGCTCGCCCGACTTTATCAAAAAGTCGAACAGGGCAAAGCCATGATCATCAATAAAATGGGTAACGAGCCTAATGTAACCTTCACCGGCGGTGTCGTCATACCTGTCTTCAATAAAATGGAAATAATGGATATCTCCCTGAAAACCATTGAAGTCGACCGAAGTGGTTCAGATGGATTGATTTGTAAAGACAACATACGCGCTGATATTAAGGTGGGTTTCTTTGTCCGTGTGAATAAAAACCGAGAAGATGTCATGAAAGTCGCACAGGCCATTGGTTGTGAGCGTGCCTCGAATATTGAAACGCTGGAAGATCTATTCAGCGCCAAGTTTTCAGAAGCGTTGAAAACTGTGGGTAAATCCCTTGAATTCGAAGACCTGTATGCCAAGCGTGATAACTTCCGTGACATGATTATCGATAACATAGGCACCGATTTGAATGGTTATATTCTGGAAGATGTAGCTATCGACTATCTGGAACAGACGCCACTTGAAAAACTCGACCCGAATAACATTCTTGATTCTCAAGGTATCCGTAAGATCACCGAGTTAACTGCAGAGCAACACATTCAGACCAATGTGTTCAGACGCGATGAAGAAATGAAGATAAAACGCAAAGACGTGGAAACACGGGAAGCGATTCTTGAATTGGAACGTCAGCAGGCAGATGCAGAAGCGAAGCAAAAACGCGAAGTGGATACTGTGCAGGCTCGTGAAATGGCCGAGACGGAACGAGTTCAGCATGAAGAACGCCTTAAGGCTGACCAGGCGCGTGTGCAAGCTGAGCAGGAAATTCAAGTTCAGGAACAAAATAAACAACGTGAAGTGGAAGTGGCTGAAAACAACCGCCTGCGTGCAGTTGCCATTGAAGAAGAACGTGTTACTAAAGCTCGTGAATTGGAGCAGATTGAGCGAGAGAAGGAAGCTTCATTACAACGTATTGCCAATGAAAAGCTCATTGAACACGAGAAGCGCGAAATTGCTGATGTAATACGTAGTCGAGTTGAAGTGGATAAAACCGTAGCAGAGAAAGAAGAAGAAATAAACGATGTGCGCGTCGTGTCAGAAGCCGAGCGTAACAAACGCGCCAAGGTAATTATGGCCGAAGCTGAAGCGGAAGAAGCTTTGGTTAAAGACATTAAAGCGGCAGAAGCGGCGGAGAAGTCAGCTGAATACGTTGCGAAAGAAAAAGCCATCATTGCAGCCGCTGATCTGGAAGTAGCCGAAAAACTGGCTCAGTCGCGACGTAAAGAAGCGGAAGGTAAAGAAGCATTGGAAGCAGCCAGTGGCCTAGCTACTGCTAAAGTGATGGAAGCTCAGGCTGCTGCTAAAGAGCAAGAGGGCATGGCAGAAGTGCGCGTAGATGAGGCCAAAGCTGATGCCATAGAAAAGACCGGTAGTGCGAAAGCAGAAGTGTCGGCCAAGATGGCTGCAGCAGAAGCAGAAGGCATGACCAAGAAGTTCGAAGCCATGGCTACCATGTCTGAGGAACAACGTTCACACGAAGAATTCAGAATGCGCCTTGATAAACAACACGAAGAGCAGATGGAATCCATTCGTACCAATGTAGAAATTGCGAAACAACAGGCCTTAGTGTTGTCCGAAGCGCTTAAAGAAGCCAATATCGATATTGTTGGTGGAGATACTGGCTATTTGGATAGCTTTATCAAATCTATTTCTGTTGGTAAATCTATTGATGGAACGATTGGCAAAAGTGAAGCCCTTAGTACCGCGTTTAAGGACCATTTAGATGGTAAAGCCAGCTTCGTTGAAGATGCCAAAGAACTCGTAGCCGGCTTTGGTAGTGCCAGTGGCAATGCCAAGGACACCGCGATGACTGCGCTGATTGCCAAATTCCTTCAAGAGAGTAAAGATAACCCTCAAGTACTTGATGTAATAGGCAAAGTTCTTAATAAGAAGGATTCTCCTGCCAGTTAGTGAGAAGTGTGACGGCCAAGGCCTGTTGAGTCTTTGGTCGTCGATACTGGGCAATTAACAAGGAGTCATTTATGTCAGCAGATCAGAATCAAGTGGATCAAGCCGTTGCTGAAGGCGGAGCTTATGAAGTCATTCATGGGCGGCTGGTTGAGCAGGCGAAGACACTAAAAAACAAAGTAGACGGTCTCAATCAGGCCCGGATCGAAGAATTTGGTCAGGCCAAGCTGGATGTGCTGGCTCGCGCCCGAGTCCGTACAGAAAACAACTGCGTGGCACGGGATATCGTGCCTGTCGGCGCTAATATCCTGTTTGGTTACAATGTATTTATCGGCCTGAAAAAAGAAACTCAGGTTGCCGATGTATTCGGCCTGTTTAAGTTAGACAAAAAAGAAACCGGCGTTGAACTCACGCCGGCGGATACAGCAGGTACCTTTCTGGCAGATCCCCAGTTCATCAAGGAATTTAACGAACTTTACGTTTATTACAAAGAAGCCAGGCTGATACAACTAAAAATACAGAATCAAACTCTGTTTGCCGTGTTTCAGATCGGCAGAAAAATAGACGACACCCGCGTATTTCAGTGGCGAGTTAATAAAGACGGCAGCGCCAGTTACATAGATAATCGAGGTGAGCGTGCCATCCAGAAGGTGCCGACCCATGACTTTGAATGGCAATCGGTTGATCGGGAGCAACATGTCTCGGGAAGCCATCCCCACATCAATGTCTGCGATAAAGTGTTTGTTGAAACCATTAACGGTCAACTGACGATTAAAGTTGAGAATAATACGGAAGATGGGCTGGGGATATACAACGAACCGGTAGAAGATACAACGCAGAGTCTGGCTGACGCTGACATACAATACGCAGAAGTTGGCACATTGGTATTGTTGAAAATCCAGCCGTACCGGGAGAAGCAATATCGTTATCTGGTATTTAACACACGTACCAACCAGGTCAACAGAATCGATGCTATTGGCCTTGCCTGTATTTCTCTTCCAGAAGACCATGGCATTATTTTTCCAGGTGGATATTACCTGCAAAATGGTGAAACCAAATCCTTTCCTGATCAGATAGAGGGCTTGCGCTTCAAACGCAGTATTCGTTCTCCGAATGGCGAAGACGTATTATATGTATTTTATGAACCAGAATCCGGTTTACGGGGACTGTACTCATACAATTTGATCAGTAAAACACTACAGAATCCAATCTATGCGCACGGCTACAGTGTGTTTGACGATGGACACATGGTGGTGCTTAACGCAGAAGACGAAGCCACCCGAGTGCATCCAATGCAAGTTTGGGAAACGCCCTACTACAGTCAGGAATTTGCGTCCAAGCAACCGACGACAGATAGTTTCTATAGCAGGATTGGCAATAAAGAATTAGTGCGAGGCATATCAGATCTTTTGTCCATCCATCGCAATATCTCCTCTCCCACTCCAACCAGAAACCTTTACGAAGATCTGATAAAAACCTGTCGTAGCTTATTCGACAGCTATTTCTGGTTAAATGAAAAAGACACCGATGGCATCGGCGAAATCGTTAAGGAAATCACTTCAACTGCTGAGCTGGTGATTGACGAATTCGAGAAAGTAGAACAGATAAGAGCCCAGGCCAGCAAAGCATTACTCGATGCAGAAAAGCAACAAGCCGAGATTCTGGGCTCGATTAATATCAGCAACTGGAAATCACCGGAACAATTTGTCGATTGCCTGACATCATTGCGTCAGCAGCGTGGACATTTAATCACGTTGAAGGATCAACGCTACATAGATAGTGACCGCATTCAAACGCTCGATCAGGATGTCACAGAACAATTTGATAAAGTCAGTACCGCTACTGTTGACTTCCTCGCCAGTGACAAAGCGCTGGAGCCCTATCAATCCAAAATGGCAGATCTTGAGAAAACACTTACTCAGGTAGAATTGGTAGTTGAAATAACGCCTATAAACGAAGAGTTGGAAAAACTTTCTGTAGGGTTAGATTTACTAACCGAAATTCTCAACGGCTTGAAAGTTGAGGATGCCACAGTCAGAACACAGATCCTTGATGACATCTCGGAACTCTACGCCAAATTAAACCAGGTTAAGGCGCAAGGAAGAAAACGCAGGAAAGAACTAGGTTCGGGCGAAGCCAGTGCCGAATTTGCCGCCCAATTCAGGTTGTTCTCACAAAGTATCACCAGCGCATTAGCTATGGCTGACACACCGGAAAAATCAGATGAGCAACTATCTCGCTTGATGATTCAACTGGAAGAACTGGAATCCAAATTCAGTGAATATGACCAGTTTCTGTCTGACATCATGGACAAACGTGAGGAATTGCATAGTGCATTTGAAAGTCGCAAACAGGCATTGATCGAAGACCAACAACGTCGTTCGCAGAACATATTCAGCGCAGCTGAGCGCATCATTAAAGGGATAAGCCGCCGGGCAAACACTTTTTCCGATACAGACCAGATGAATACCTACTTTGCATCGGATCCTATGGTGTTAAAAATCGCTGATCTGGTGGCACAACTTCGGGAGTTGAATGATCAGATTAAAGCCGATGATTTGGAAGCTCAGCTTAAATCAGCCAAAGAACAAGGTATCCGAAGTCTGCGGGATAAACAGGATATTTTTGAAGATGGCGGTTCAATTATTAAGTTGGGTAAACACAAATTCAGCGTGAACACCCAAGCCTTGGATTTGACGCTCTTACCTCGGAATGAGGGCCTGTATCGACATCTGGTGGGCACAGATTACTTTGAACAACTTGAACATGAAGAGCTCAATGAGCTGAAACCTTATTGGCAACAACCACTGGTCTCGGAAAATGATGATGTTAGTCGGGTTGAGTTCCTTACCTCCACTATTATTCAAGACGCAGAACAACAACGCAATGGACTGACCATTGACCAACTCTACACCTTGGTTGAAGACAAGACAGGACTAGCCAAACTGGTGAGAGAATACATGTCTTCCCGATATCAGGAAGGCTACGAAAAAGGCGTACACGACCAAGATACAGTTTCTTTGCTGAGTGCCCTTCTTCCGGTGCATCAAAAAGCGGGCTTGCTGCGCTATCCGCCAGAATCAAGGGCTTTGGCAATGCTGTTCTGGTGTTACGCAGGTCACAGTAAAACCCAGAAGCAGATTTGGCAGAGTCATGCGCTCAGTGCACAAATGCTGGCGAATACACTACACAGCCTGAAAGGTTTTGAACAACTAAGAGCAACATTGGCCAGCGAACTTGCGGCTTTTGCGGCTCGATTCAAATTGTCTTTTACGCCAAATTCTGTGCAACTTGCCGTTGATTATCTGAGTCAGGAGTTAGCAGAAAACAAAGTGGCATTTGTCACCAGCAAAGTCGCCCTGGAACAGATAAAATCGTTCGAGTCGAAGCTCTCAGAATTAGGCCATGATCGCGAATTTCACACTACCATGAGTCAATTCGGCAAGCTGATCGACGAAACTGAACCTGCTGCTGAACATATTGCCGGACTGGAAGAACAATGGACACTGGGAATGGCCTGGTTGAATGCGCTTCAGCAAATGAATGAAAAAAGTAGCGTAGCAGTTGCACATTATTTGCCCGAAGCCGCAGCCTTGATGATATGTCGTGACAAGCTACCGACACGTACAACTGACCTGTCCATGCAGGTCACAGTAAAAGACATGCTCAGTGAGCACAAAAATATTACCGATGGCAGTTTAGAGGTAGTGCTAGATGAATTTAACCAACGTCTTGCGCACTATCACGGCGTTCACGTTAGCAACTTTACCCGCTACCATGCATTGCGCCATGAGGTCATGCAAGCCAGCAAAGCTGAATTGCAGCTAGATGCCTACGCAGCCAAACCTCTGAGTTCGTTTGTCCGAAACCGCCTGATTGATGAAGTCTATTTGCCAATCATTGGCGACAATCTGGCCAAACAGATGGGCACAGTGGGTGACAGCAAACGCACAGATTTAATGGGCTTGTTGTTACTCATTTCTCCTCCTGGGTACGGTAAAACAACGTTAATGGAGTACGTGGCTGACAGACTTGGCTTGGTGTTTATGAAAATAAACTGCCCGTCACTGGGTCATGATGTGACTTCGATCGATCCGCAAAATGCCCCCAATGCAACAGCCAGGCAAGAATTGGAAAAGCTCAATTTGGGCCTGGAGATGGGTAACAATGTGATGTTGTATCTGGATGATATACAACACACTCACCCTGAATTTCTGCAAAAATTCATCGCGCTATGTGACGGAACACGACGTATCGAAGGAGTCTGGAAGGGTCAAAGTAAAACCTATGATATGCGCGGTAAGAAATTCTGCGTTGTCATGGCTGGAAACCCCTACACAGAATCTGGCGACGTATTCAAAGTGCCCGATATGCTCGCTAACCGTGCAGATATTTATAATCTGGGTGACGTTCTTGGCGGCAAAGAAGAACAGTTCGCTCTGAGTTACATCGAAAACAGCCTGACCTCAAATCCTGTATTGGCTCCACTGGCGTTGAGGGATATGCAGGATGTTTATAAGCTGATTAAAATGGCTCAGGGTGACAATATCGCCAGCACAGATCTTAGCCATCAGTACAGTGGTGCAGAAGTCAATGAAATCACTGCCGTTCTCAGGCATTTGTTCGCTATTCAGGAAGTCATTCTAAAGGTCAACCTGCAATATATAGAATCTGCAGCAACGGCCGAGGATTATCGTGAGGAACCGCCCTTCAAACTACAGGGTAGTTACCGAAACATGAACAAAATGGCTGAAAAGATTTCAGCTGTGATGAATCATGATGAACTTATGCAGTTAATCGGTGATCATTATACTGGTGAAGCCCAAACGTTGACGTCTGGCGCGGAAGAAAATCTGCTCAAACTGGCTCTGCTTCGAGGCACCATGTCAGACAAACAAAAAGCACGTTGGGAACATATCTGCTCAGCGTTTGACAGTAAACAGGGCCAGAATATTGAAGGCGACCCATCTGTCCAGGCAGTCAAACAATTGGGCCACATGGCAGCATCACTGGAAGCAATTAAGCTGGATGTTCAACAATCTGACACCAGCGATCTTATCAAACCGATTAACCGTGTCGCGGCAGCGATGCAATTGCTCAGTAAAGTGTGGGAAGGTGTGGACGTTGATTCCAAGAAATAACCAGGGCCAAAAGATTAGTGCCAGGGCTGGCATACCAGCCCTGGCAAATGTTTAGCTCTGATCATCGTTTCGCAGAATAGGGATCGTCAGCCAATAGATAAGAACGTAAATCAGATTTGCGAGGATGGTTAGTTAGCCATTCTCTCAGCTCTTTGATTTTTTCGTAATCCTGTTCTCCGAATTTCGAAAGGTATAAACTTTCAAAGGTCTGATAGGCTTTTTCATCTTGAATTTTAGTTTGCCATTGCTGAGTTAAAATGCCATTCAGCGAGCCCGCCATCCCTGCAGCCTTGAGTAATTCCCATTCTCCTTTGTCAAGCCACACGCCACCAACAGCAACGCTATAGTCGACTTTATGTTGACTGTCTTTAGAAATGTGCAGCTTACGCATTATTGTCCCTGTCATTGGGCACAAAATAGCTTTGTCAGAATCTTCCACTGACTCCACCTCAACAGCGACGAACTCATGTTCAGGATTATTCTCTTTCCAACTCACATAGTCTTCAATCAGAACCCAATTTCCACCACAATTATCACAGGTGTGGGCACGAAATAACTTGTCCAGATAACTCGGGTTCAAGTTTCCGGACTTACAACTTGTACAACGCATTATTTTTTCTCCTTTAAGCTGCTTTTTTGGGCTTCCAGATAGTTTGACCTAAACTAACAATTGCCAATACTAATCCACCAGCAATAATACCTGTTATTCCTTCCAACAATATGGGGCCAATTGCATCAAACCAGCTGCCTAATACATTTGTTATCGCTGCAACACTGTCCTCCACAATATGGTGAATACTTGGAATGCTATGCACAATGATACCACCACCTACCAGGAACATCGCGGCAGTACCTATGATCGCCAGGCTTTTCATCAGCAATGGCGCAGTGCGAAGCAACAACCGACCGAAAAACCGCTGAATCCCATCAAATGAACCTGATACGGATTTTCTCAGTAAATACAAACCTGCATCATCCAGTTTAACAATTCCGGCGACCAAACCATATACGCCTACAGTGAAGGCCACGGCTAAACCTGAAACAACAGCGACCTGAGTTGCAAAGGCTTCATTTTGCACTGAGCCGAGAATGATCACTATTATTTCCGCGGATAAGATGAAATCCGTGCGGATAGCACCTTTTATTTTGTCTTTTTCCAAGGCAACAAGATCGACCTTGGGATCAGCCAGCGCTTCAAGCTTATGCTTGTGCTCCTGTGCTATGTCTTCCTTGCTATGCAAGAACTTATGGGCGACTTTTTCAAATCCTTCAAAACAAAGATATAGACCGCCAATGACCATCAATACGGTAATCAGAGGTGGATACAAAGCACTGATAAGCAGTGCGGACGGCACAAGAATGACCTTATTCCACATGGATCCTTTTGCCACCGCCCAAACCACAGGAAGCTCACGGTCTGCTTTGACACCTGAGACCTGCTCAGCATTTAATGCCAGGTCATCGCCCAGCACGCCTGCAGTCTTTTTTGCTGCAACTTTAGACAATACTGCGACATCATCCAAAATGGTGGCGATGTCATCGACTAAAGCAAGTAAGTTAGCTCCTGGCATTGTTAACTCCTGTATTCCCTGAACTAGTTAGTCCAGTTGTTGTTCCAATTGTTCGCGTCTGTTCGATCTGGCCAATTCCTGTGATACAAGAACGTCACTCAGGGGAACGAGTCGAACTCCTTTATCTGCCAAGGTCGGCAGTTGTTGCTTCAGATAATTCACGCTTTGTGGGTAGGGGTGAGCAATGCCCACAGCAAATCCATATTTCTTAGCCAGACGAAGCAATCGTCTGAACTGAGCATCGATTTCAGTGATGTCTGCGTCATGGTCCAAAAAGACATTGCGCTTGGTGCTCATTACCCCTTTTTGTCGGGCAATTTGTTCAGCTTTACTGAATCTGGTGGTCCGGCTGTCTACAAAAAACAAGTTGTGTTGTTGCAAAAAGTCCATTGTTGATGACATTGGAAGCGTCAATTGAGTCAATTTGCTACCCATATGGTTGTTCATACCAATCGCGTCGGGAACGGTACTAAGAGCATCTTGCAAAACCTGATGTATTTTCATTGGATGCATGTCTGCGGTCAAAGAACCTGGGCCCAATCTCTTTCCGGCAAGAGATTCCATTGGAATGTGCAGCATGACTTCTCTTTGCTGACTGGCAGCGCGTTGCGAATAAACCGAAGAAAGTGGTTTGTGGGGAAGAATAGAAAACGCCACTTCTTTAGGCAATGAGAATGCCAACGCATCTCGGGAGCGATTTCCCATATCATCTATGATCAATGCTATGTCCGCTGCGGACGAATTGAACGAGACCAGAATGGCTAGGAATCTTATAATTTTATAAAAGCGCACAATGTTTCTTATTATTTTAGTGGGATGCTTGTCAGTTTTTATGACATTGATTATAGAGTGATAGAAGAAGAATACTAGTGGGGGGCAATCAGTCAGCAGGAATTCTCCACCTGCTGGTTTGCAATTATTTTCGCAACCATTTGCCAGGATTAATAGCTTCACCTTTATGGCGGATTTCAAAATACAGGTTAGGAGAACTCTGCCCACCACTTTGCCCTACCAAAGCGATAGTTTCACCGGCTTCTACCGTTTCCCCGACTTGTTTTAAAAGCGCCTGGTTATGCCCATAAAGGCTCATGTAACCTTCGCCATGGTCGAGTACGGTCACTAAGCCGAATCCACGCAACCAATCAGCAAACAGAACCTTCCCGTAATGCACCGCTCGTACCGGGTTCCCGGCGCTGCCATTAAACAACACGCCTTTCCAACGCACCTGCCCCTGGCGCCTTTTGCCGAATAAGGTACGCATACGTCCCTTGGTTGGCTTCAATAGTTTACCCTGCAGATTTTCTAACCCTTTCAATTCTTCAGGCCGCTGGCTAGCTATGCGTTGTGCGTCGCTGATTGCCTTGCGAAGTGCTTGCTCATTGATTTGTAGTTGTTCAATTTGTGCAGCATCCGAGTCGATACTTTTCTCCAGTGAGGACAAGGTCCCTTGACGAGATGCTTGCTGGCTGGTCAGTGTTTGCCGTTGATTTTTCTGGGTTTGTTGTAATGTCTCCAGTTCCTGCTGCTTTTGAACCAGATCTGCATTCACTTGTAGGAGCTGAGCTACCAAAGATTTGAATAATTCTATCTGCTCCAATCGGGCCTTATTGAGATATTGATAGTAAGTAATTACTCGCTCGAACTTTCCCGCTTCCTGTTGATTGAACAGCATCTTGGCATAATCATAGTTGCCAGCGGTAAATGCGCTGCGTAATTGTCTGGCCAACAAGGATTGTTGTTGCTGCTGTTTAGTCGTTAGAGATGCCTTTTCTTCCCGTAACTGCTTTTGTTGCTGAACGTTGTTTTCAAGATTGACCTGGGTGCTATTCAGCGCTTTTGCTGTTTCGGCTATTCTGAGCTCATCCTGCTTCAACTGCTGTTGCAAACGCTTGGCGTTTTCCAGCTGCTTGTCCAGCTCTTGTTGCTTCTGTTTTATCTGCTGCTGTAAATCCTGGAGTTGCTCCTGATCTTGTTGAGATGAAGCCTGAAAACTTGATACAACGCACAGAAGCACTATCAGAGACAGTGCCAGTCCGGGCTTTCTGAGCAAGATCGTATTTAACTTCAAAACGCTATTTTAACGTCATAATGGGCTTTCCGGTCATTTCATCTGGTTGCGGCATTCCCATCAAGTGCAACATAGTAGGTGCCACATCACTCAGGGTACCGCCCTGTCTTGTTGCGGCATCGCGACCAAAGTAAATAAAGGGGACCAATTCACTTGTATGAGCGGTATGGGCCTGTCCGGTTTCTTCGTTAAGCATCTCTTCCGCATTACCATGATCCGCAGTAATCAAACATTCCCCACCCGTTTTTTCTAAGGCTGCAACAACACGACCAATGCAGGCATCAACAGCCTCTACAGCCTTAACCGCAGCTTCATAAACCCCAGTGTGGCCCACCATATCGCCATTAGGGTAGTTACACACCACTGCATCATATTTTCCTGATTCAATGGCTTCTACCAGCTTGTCAGTCAATTCCTCGGAATTCATTTCAGGTTGCAAATCATAGGTTGCGACTTTAGGGGATGGGACTAAAATCCTGTCTTCTCCAGGGTAGAGCTCCTCTCTTCCACCACTGTAAAAGAAGGTCACGTGGGCATACTTTTCAGTCTCAGAAATCCGCAGCTGGGTTTTATCATGTTTGGCCAGCCAATCTCCCATAACGTTGATTAAAGGCTCAGGAGGATAGGCACTTGGGGCGTCGATATTTGCAGCATATTGAGTCAACATCAGGAATGTCGACAACTCAGGCGCCAAGGTACGTTCAAAGCCATCAAAATCCTTATCCACAAAGGCACGGGTAATTTCTCTGGCACGGTCTGCCCTGAAATTCATAAAGATCATTGCGTCGCCATTCTGTATCTGAACGGGGTCGCCGATAGTTGTTGGTTTGACAAACTCGTCGTTTTCATCCCGGCTGTAAGCTGCCTGCAGGCCAGATACAGCGTCATCTTCACTATATTCACCTTTACCCAGAGTTAATAAATCATAAGCTTGTTGAACCCTGTCCCAGCGCTCGTCTCTGTCCATTGCATAGTATCTTCCAATCAGCGATGCGGTTTTCCCCACGCCAATTTCCCTGAATACCTGATCGGCTTTTTCAAGCGATGCTTTTGCGCTTCGTGGTGGTGTGTCTCGACCATCAAGAAAAGCATGCAGATAAATCTGTGTAGCACCTTTGTTAGCTGCCATTCTCAACATCGCAAAAATATGCTCTTCATGACTATGCACACCGCCTGGAGACATCAGCCCCATCACATGAACCGCTTTGTCTTGACTAACTGCTTTTTCAACCGCCGCGCACAATGCAGGGTTCTGTTCGAACTCACCATCATCAATAGCTTTACTGATTCTGGTAAAGTCCTGGTACACAACTCTTCCAGCCCCTAAATTAACATGACCAACTTCAGAATTGCCCATTTGCCCATCCGGTAAGCCCACGTCCAGTCCGGAACCAGATATGAAGGTGCTGGGGTAATCGCGAGCCAGCTTATCCATCACAGGTGTATTGGCATTGGCAATGGCATTGTTAGAGGTGTCTTCTCTGTGGCCCCACCCATCTAAGATAATCAGCGCTAGTGTTTTTTTGGGTTGGTTCATGCAGAGCTCCAGATTCAGTTATGCGGTTGAGTTCGTAATTTTATTACAGTTTATCCTTTGACTGAAAACATCGCTATAAGATTTATCCAGCAAAAATTATCAATAACCAATTAGATATACCATTTCGTCATAGTATTTTCCCAAAAATGCGCCTTGATACCCGCATAAGACTGGTTTCTGACCTGAATTTCTATATACTTTGCACTCTTTTTTTGACAGGCCAGAGGGGCAATGCAGTTATGGAGCAGTTTATCGAATTTGTCGGTAATCACTATATATTATCCAGCGCATGGATCGTGATCGTAATTTTAATCGTTTACAGCTTTGCCAGCAGCACACTGTCTGCCATAAAACAACTGAGTCCTCAGGAAGCTACCTTTTTGATGAATAAGGAAGACGCGGTTTTGCTGGACATTCGCCCGGCAGCGGAGTTCAAAAAAGGTCATATCCTGGGCGCTAAACAGCTCAAGACTGAACAAATTAATCAGGCTGATTTCAGCCCCCTTGAAAAAAGTAAAGATAAACCCATTATTGTAGCTTGTGCCATGGGAATGACAGCAAAACGCACGGCATCGCAGATGCTTAAAGCTGGCTTTACTAAGGTATCCGTCCTTAAAGGCGGAATGAATTCGTGGCAAGCGGCTAACTTGCCAGTTTCGAAATAAGCAGATTCAGGTCACGAGATTATGAGCAAAGTTGAGATTTATACCAAGGGATATTGTCCCTACTGCCATCGTGCCAAGGCATTGTTGGAAAAGAAGGGAATTTCCTATCAAGAGTTTAAAGTTGACGAACAACCTGGTCTCAGAGACATCATGATAGAAAGAGCGAATGGTGGATTCACTGTTCCTCAAATATTTATAAATAACCAACATATTGGCGGCTGTGATGACATGTATGCACTTGAATCACAGAATAAGCTGGACAAATTATTCGCTGCGTAAGGCGGCACAAAATAGAAAATAGGAAGTACCATGGCTGAAGAAAACCAAGCAGCGGCAGCAGGCGCGCCACAGACGCAGAACGCACAATTCGCAATTCAACGTATTTATACTAAAGATATTTCTTTTGAGACCCCTAATTCACCAGGCATCTTCAAGAAAGAATGGAAGCCGGAAATAAAGCTGGATCTTGACACACGTTCTAATGTGATTGAAGAAAACACCTATGAAGTCGTTCTTGCTGTAACTGTGACTGCGATGCTAGGTGAAGAAACTGCATTTTTGTGTGAAGTTCAGCAAGCCGGTATTTTCACAATAGGCGAAATGCCTGAGCAAAACAAAGCACACACTATCGGGTCTTTCTGCCCTAACATGTTGTTTCCTTATGCACGTGAGACAATTTCAAACCTGGTTAACCGTGGTACTTTCCCGGTACTGAATCTCCAGCCTGTTAATTTCGACGCAATATTTGCTCAATACATGCAAAAGCGTGCCGAGCAACTACAAGCTGAAGGCGCAACTGAAGCGGCACCTAAACTGGACGCATAGTCAGATATGAACAATAGTGTGACGGTATTGGGGGCGGGGTCGTATGGCACCGCCCTTGCTTTTTGTCTGGCCAGAAATGGGGTGGATACCTATTTGTGGGGAAGAGACCAAGAGCAAATGGAAGCGATGGCTAAAGATCGTTGCAACCAGCGTTATTTGCCTGATGCTAAATTTCCGGATCCCCTTAAGATAGAGTCTGATTTGGCCTCAGCAATCAAGGCGAGCAATGATATTCTGGTGGTGACACCTAGTCATGCGTTTCACCAGATGTTGGCTCAAATTGCGCCGTTACTTAGTAGTGAACATAGAGTTATTTGGGCAACCAAGGGGTTGGAACCAGGTACTGGCAGATTGTTGCAGGATGTCGCTAAAGAAGTTGTTGGCAGTAAAAGACCAATGGCCGTTTTATCAGGACCAACCTTTGCCAAAGAAATGGTCGCGGGCTTGCCCACTGCAATTTCCTTGTCATCAACCGATGACACCCTGGCCAGCGAATTTGCCGACAAGTTGCACTGTGCTAAGTCTTTTCGCGTATACAGAAATAATGATTTTATTGGTGTTCAGCTGGGCGGTGCAGTGAAAAATGTCATCGCCATTGGCGCCGGTCTGGCTGATGGACTTGGTTTTGGTGCAAATGCCAGGACAGCTCTGATTACCCGAGGTCTGGCCGAGTTGACACGATTAGGCGTCAAGCTAGGCGCTAAACCAGAAACCTTTATGGGCATGGCTGGTCTGGGCGACCTGATTTTGACCTGTACCGATAATCAGTCGCGCAATCGTCGCTTTGGTTTGGCCTTGGGCAAAGGTTTGGCCGTTGAGGAAGCCATTGATAGCATAGGACAGGTAGTCGAAGGCTACCGAAATACCGATGAAGTGTACATTCTGGCCAAAAAACTGAATGTGGAAATGCCTATTTCTGAACAGATTTATCAGGTACTTTATCAGCAAAAATCGCCCAAAGAAGCCGCTCTAGATTTGCTGGGACGAGAGCAGAAACACGAGTAGTCTTCAGGTATCTCTGCACGAGAAATCTTCGTGGTCAGACTGCACCTTTAAAACCAAGCTGTCGCCAGGCCTCGTAAACGAAAACCGACACAGCATTGGATAAATTCATACTTCGACTATCGGGTAACATCGGTATTCTGACGCGCTGCTCAGCAGGTAATGACTCAATTACTTCGTTAGGTAGTCCGCGCGTTTCAGGACCGAATAGTAAAGCATCGCCAGCTTCGTAATTGACCTCAGCGTGAAATGCTTTGCCTTTAGTCGTACAGGCGAACACTCTTTTCGGATTGCGGCTATCCAGATAAGCCTGCAGCGAGGGGTGACGAATCACTTCTGCAAATTCATGATAATCCAGTCCCGCTCGCCTGACTTTCTTGTCGTCCCAATCAAAACCAAGTGGTTCTATCAGGTGCAAACCGAAACCACTGTTGGCGCATAGTCGGATTATATTGCCAGTATTAGGCGGTATTTCTGGTTGGTATAAAACGATATCTAACATCAAACATTCATCGTAGTAAAAAGCTACCCGGATAATAGCAAAAAGCTCTCCCCATTTGGACAAAACAAGCTGTTCGCTCCTCACTGGTATTCAACTTTAGTCTACTTTTTCACCTATTTGGCTAATAAATTACTCTGCGAACATTGCTCTTACGTAATAATGAGCGATACTGATATTGATTAATAACAATGGGTTAGGATCATTCGCGTTCGTTGATTGGCCGTTCCCTTATATAAAAAACCTAGGATTGCTATGTCTAAAGTTTCTAAATTACTGTGCATTTTATTCGTTACACTTCTACCGCTAAACCTTTACGCTGCTGGCGACGCCAAACATTTCCCGGGTATTTTTCTGGGGGCTACACATGCAGAAAGTGATACTGAGTTTACCTATGGTATCGAGTATGAATACAAGTTTAAGCCCCAGTGGGGGGTAGGCGCAGTGTATGAAAAAACCGACGATGCGCATCATGGTGATGGGGTTACCGTCAAACTAGCGGCACTCTACTACCACCCCTTCAGTTACCTCAGAATTGGTGTCGGATTTGGCGAAGAGAAAATTGGCGGTGACCACCCTCACACTGAGGATCTGTACCGTCTCAGCATAAATTACGATTATCACCTTGGAGACTTCAATATTGAACCCACTTTAGCCGTTGACTTTATCGATGGTGAAGAAGCTTGGGTACTCGGCGTGGCCTTTGTCAGACCCTTCTAACACTAATGTTAGTCCATTCTTAGCGTTCACTTTTCAAATGGTGGGGAGCTTTAATGATCGAATTAATTTATGTGAGCAGGGCAGAAAGTAGATTCCAGGAACCTCAGTTGGCAGAAATGCTGGCTGTTGCCCGAAAGAATAATGCCGATAAAGACATCACAGGCATACTTTTGTATGACGGCCAAGGCACTTTTATGCAAGCTCTTGAAGGAGACAGTGAAGATGTAGAGCCCTTATTCGAAAAAATCAAACGTGATGACCGCCATAGCCGGGTGAACGTTTTGTGGCGAAACAAGATAACCAGCAGGGGCTTTCCAGACTGGAAAATGGCTTTCCGCAATATAGGTAATATTTCGGCGAGCGAGTTAAACGGGTATTCAGAATTTCTTGAAACAGACAGCAAAGACGATCATCTGCTGACTCACAAAGGTTTTGCGCTGGATATGTTGACTTACTTTAAGTCTAAATTACGTGAACCGGAGAAAAGTTAATGCTGCAAAAATTAAAAATTTCTCAAAAAGTTTATTTTCTGGCCATACTCCAGTTGTTATTCATGTTGCTTATGGGCGCGGTTTCTCTTGGCCAGATGGATAAAATAGGTGCGGAGCTGGTAGATATAGCCGAAAAAGATATTCCACTTTCAAATGCAATAAACCTGCTTACCGAACATCAATTAGAGCAAACAATCGCATTTCAAACCTTACTGTTTCAATCTGCCAGGCTGAACGCTGGACATTCGAATGCCCAGCAGAAGATTAATCAGTTGGTACAAAAGCTGACAGAATTTGACAAAAAGATTCTCAAAGAAATCAAAGAGGCAGAAAATTTTGTCCAAGCCTCAATGTCTGAACTTCATTCTAAAGAGGCAGAAGATGAGTTTAGAGCTGTCTTGGCGGAGCTGACTAAAATCGAAGGACACTATCTTGAACTTGGCGGGCACATTCAGTCGACAATCGGATTCATTCGAAACAACCAGCTGGAAGCACTTATTAGTTTAAGCACTGAGATTGAAAGAATAGAACATGTATTGGAAGAAGAGCTGATAGCTTTATCGGTCAAAGTTGCAAACTTTACGCTTAAAAGCACTCTACAGGCAGAACATGATGAACAAACAGCGATTGTGTGGATGACAGTCGTGTTTGTTATTGCTGTATTATTTGGTATAACCGCACCGTTTTTTATCGCGCGCGCTATTAGTGCACCTGTTATTGACCTCGAAAAAAGATTGATTCAAATTGCTGATGGTGATGGAGACCTGACAGTGACCTTACCTGACAACGCTCACGATGAAACAGGGGATGTAGCTAGGGCATTCAATCATTTTATGGATAAACTACGGAAATTGATTTCGGGCACAAGCAATCAAGCTGATACGCTGGGAGAGTCAGCAGAGGTTGCATTAGACGTTATGCAACGCACGCTGCGCGATGTTGAGCAACAACGCTGTGAGACCGAACAGGTTGCGACAGCCGTCAATCAGATGAGTGCCACCACACAAGAGGTTGCCAACAACGCGAATTCAGCTGCAGAAGTAACTGAGAATGTCAGTGATAATGTCGTCAGTGGTCGAAAAGAAGCCCTCGAAACACAAGCGATCATCACACAACTTACAGAAGAAGTAGGCGTTGCATCTTCCGTTATTCAGGCATTGGTATCAGAAACGAACAAAATAGGCAGCGTTCTTGATAATATCCAGGGCATTGCAGAACAGACTAATCTACTGGCACTAAACGCTGCAATTGAGGCTGCCAGAGCGGGAGAAAGTGGTCGAGGATTTGCTGTAGTTGCTGATGAAGTCAGATCTCTGGCTCAGCGCACTCAAACGTCCACAGTGGATATTCAGGACTTAGTTGGCCGGTTACAAAATGAGGCTAACAATGCCGTAAGCAGTATGGAAAAAGGCAGTGAAAGTGCTCAATTATGTTTGGCAAAGGCCACCTCCACTGCCCAAACATTTGAAAAAGCAGCTGCTTCTGTTGGTCAAATTTCAAGCTTGAATATACAAATTGCCGCGGCAGCCGAACAACAATCAATGGTTGCTGAAGAAATTAACCGCAATCTCACCCGTATCAAAGAAGTGGCAGAAGAAACTACTGCAGGGGCGAAAAAAACCGAACAGGCCAATCAGCGGATTGCAAGAAGCCTGGTTGATTTGCATACGAGTTTGAACGTCTTTCAAACATAGAGCACAGGTTAACCCCAACTCAGAATAAGCGAGTTGGGGTTAGGTCGCTTTTGGGGAATACAGAAGGCACCGGTATCAATTAACCCGGGCTTTAGATAATCAGCGCTATTTTCCCTGATACAAGCAGAGTATGTAAAATTATATGAGCTTAAAGTTTTGGAGTATTAGTAAATTTGGAGATGTCGACATTTCTTATCCAAACTTCAGGTTAATTAGGAATTGTTTTGGTCAGCGTCACTAAAAAAGTTCAATACAGCGCGTAATGCAATATCTCGATATTCATCGGATTCCATCAGTATTTCATGCCTGGCTCCCGGAATTCTAAGAAATTCGCAATCATTAATTTTGTTGGCGACTTCATTTTGACGAGTGTTGTCCACTATCGCATCTTGCCCCGCCTGTAATATGAGAGCCGGGATCGGAAAAGATTCAGCATTTGCTCTTATGTCCATCATCGCTTCATGAGCGGCCATTAACCAGCGTCCGGTTACACCACCCAATTTAGCTTCGGGATGAGATTCATAGGCTTCTCTGAATATCTGATAGCGCGTCTCGCAATGGGTCAGCCGATTATTTTGAAATGCTTCTTCAATATAGTTGTTTTGGCCGAAGAAATACCAGGGACGTTTACTGAAAAAAAGGTTAATCGCCAAATGGAATTTAACCAGACAGCAAGCAAACCAATCTGGTAAGGCAGGTTTGATCCCAAACATAGGAGCGGAAAAAGCAATTCGACCAAAATCATTGGGGTGCTTCATGGCGTATAGAGCGCCAATTGCTGATCCCATAGAATGGCAAAGCAACATCGGGACATGTTCGCTTTTAGGTGCAACTACTTTGTCATAAAATAATTTTAAATCACTCACGTAATCATCAAAGTCACGCACAAATCCTTGTTGTACATTTGGTGTCATGCGTCCAGATAACCCCTGCCCTCTATGATCATGTATAAACACTGAAAACCCGGCATGATAAAGGTTGTAGACCAGTTCTTTGTACTTAATGAAGGATTCTATCCTGCCGCTGCTTATCACGATACTGCCGGTTGCTGATGCGTTGATAGCAAATGCATAACAAATTTCGACGCCATCTTTCCCGCCAAATACGCCTTGGCTCACACGACTCTTCCAGAAAGGTTCAATGTAATTTTTGTGTCGTTGCATAATTACATCATCTTTCTTGATCGCATCTAATTCTGTTTCTAACGTCAAAGTTGTCATGCCAATAAAACCTGTATAAATCTTTTTCAGCGCCCGTTGGTCTAGCTTTCAAGCGGCAAAAAAATGGTCACATTAAGACCACCTAGCCCGTCGTTAACAGCGCTGATCTGTCCATTGTGCGTTAGAACCGCTTGCTTGGCGATTGCCAGACCTAAGCCGACACCACCAGACTTTCGGGTCCTGGATGCGGACAGACGGTAAAACGGTGTGAAAATTTCATTCAGTAAATCTTCTGGGACACCTTCACCATCATCCATTACGTTGATACGGATAGTACTCTCTTCAATACTGACCTTCACTTGAACTTTAGTCGAACAATATTTGACGGCATTACTTAAAACGTTTCCAATCGCACTTGAAAGAAGCTGCGGGTCGCCACTAACGCTAACTTTCTGATCAAACTCTAGTGAAACCTGTTTGCCTGCTGCATTCGCTTCATACTGCGCATCATCTACGAGTCCATGTATCAGCTCCTGGAAATCAAAGCTCTGTTTTTCAGGAACTTGTTGTATGCCTTCTAACTTGGATAATTGGAGCAATTGCTCCAACATCTTGTCAATTTGCCGAGCTTCTTTTTCGATTCTGGGAAGTTGTCCATGCAGGGGTGTATTAGTTGCTGACGCTTCCTGGTCTGCAATGCCAATGGCCACCTGTAAACGTGCCAATGGTGAACGCAATTCATGAGAAATGTCTGCCAGTAGTCGCTTTTGCCTTTGCGCGGCAGATTCAACCTGTGTGGCCATCACATTAAAATCTTCGCCCAATTGGCCAATTTCGTCACCACGCTGACTGGCAGATCCGACTCGCGCTCCCAAGTCTCCGCCAGCCATCTGTTTAGCTGCTTTTCGTAACTGCTGAAGTGGGCTGACCAGAGACCATGCAAGTAGCGCGCAAAGCAGTCCGCTAACGAATAGGGCACTGGCGATAAAGATACCTGGGTGACGATGACGAATTTGCTGAACAAAACCAGGGCGTAATTTATCCCCAACAAACAATTTGTGAGGTTGGTCATTAACCATCAATTCGATAGGGCCAAAAAAGGGACCTATAGGCGTCCTGACTTTGAGCGGGCTTGTTTGGGTCAGTAGTTGCATAAATGGCTCTTTCTCTGGACGCAGAGGCCTGGGAAAACCATAAATAAATTTTTTATTGTCCATATTAACCAGCATCATGGCGGCGTTGCTCCTACGCCCCAATCTTTCTAGCAATTGAGGTAGGTTGTCAGCACCATGACGACTTAATGCCCGACTTATCCGTTCAGCCGAAGCTTCAAGTTTGGCGACTCCCCGTTGAGTTAACGGTGCGATTTCATAACCATCGCTCAACTGTTTTGCCATCCAAAATGCAGACGCAATCATGAGGAAAGTGGCCAACCAGAACCACAGGAATATTCTGCCAAACAGGCTATTTATCGGATTTAATTTTTTTAGTAATCTCAAGCTTGCACCAGATACATGTAACCAGACCCTCTAACGGTTTTAATTTTCTCTGTAGATGAGAAATTCGCCAGTTTCCTGCGTAAGTTGCTGACATGCATATCAATACTGCGATCAAACGCCATCAATTTTCGGCCCAGAATTTTTTCACTGATATCCTGCTTACTGACAATTTTGGTCTTATTAATCATTAACAACTGCAATACCAAAAACTCAGTTGCTGTCAGCTCCAAAGTGTTTCCGGCGCAGACAACTTGTTGATTGGATGGATTTAAACTGACGTCATCCAATACCAGTTCCTGTTGTTGTCCGGCGCTAGGTAAATAATCCATACGCCTGACAATAGCTTTAATTCTTGCAGACAACTCCCGATGATTAAATGGCTTAGCCAGGTAGTCATCCGCCCCCATTTCAAGCCCGAATATGCGGTCGAAGTCGTCGCCTTTCGCCGTCAGCATCAATACAGGCGTTAAGTGGCTTACACGCAGTTTCTTTAAGACTTCGAAGCCATCCATTTTGGGCAGCATGACATCAAGCAATATCAGATCTAAATGTTGAGCACCTGTTGCCATCGCCAGACCTGACTCACCATCATGTGCCACAAGAATTTCATAACCTTGAGCGCTTAAGTATTCTTCCAACAAGTCGGTTAAATCCTTATCGTCATCAATCAACAACAGTGACTTTTTGCTCATTATATCCTCCATTCACTGTTCTCTATTTTAATCACTCAAATGCATCTCACGTAGCCTTAATAAGGCAAATTTACACAAGCTTTACATTGCCTAGACGTTTCTTTGCATTGCAAACGCTACTATTTAAATCAACTCAACGTTAAAAACCGACTGGAGAACCATCTTATGTTTAAAAAAGTATTGGTACTAAGTATTTCAGCAATTCTCTCTGCGACTGTCATTGCAGGGCCAGGCAAATCAGATCGAGACGGAATGAGGAAAATCCTCAAACAGTTGGATTTGTCTACCGAGCAACGTCAGGATATTCAACAAATATTGCAAGATGGGCGTCAGGACCGTTCAGTATTTAAAGCAGACTTCCGTGACTTTGGTCAACAATTGCGCGCCCAGGTTCAAAGCGATTCTTTTGACTCAGACGCAGTTAAAGCACTTTTGCAAGGGCGCAGTGACTTACGTGCAGAACTTGCTTTAGAACGCGCTCAGCGCCGGCATCAGGTGTGGCAACTGCTATCAGACGAACAGAAAAACGAATTTGAACAACAATTAAGTGAGCGAGAGGTAAGAGATCCAAAAGACCGCATCGCAAGGAGATTGGCCAAGCTTGACTTAACTGAAGAGCAACAAACACAAATCAACCAAATCATGGCTGAGAATCTCGTGCAAAGAGAAGCAGCTAAGGCTCAGCGAAGCGTATTCAAAGCAGCTCAGGCAGAACTCATTAAAGCAGAAGAGTTTGACCAGGAAGCATGGCAAGCGCTGTTCGAACAACAACAGGTTCAGATGGTTCAAAACGGAGTTCTTCGTGCTCAAGCCCGGCATCAGGTTTGGAACTTGCTTACAGAGGATCAGCAGGCAAAAGCTGAAAAAATGATGAAGAAACGCTTTAAAAAGCGTCAACAACGAGACTCGAAAGGCAGCGTTTAAGTACTTCCAACTTCGCTTTATGCGATCCTGCTTGGCTAGCCTCAGATCTATCTGAGGTCTAGCCTTTTTTGCATGCTAGTTCTCACCTGCTCTCTTCCGCTGTAGATAGAGGAACAATCGATATTTGCGTAATAGTGTTCAGAACTTTCTGATTTCGGCCCATGCCCCCCGGCACTAGCAAACTATCACCAATAAGGATAAGTCCCCTGTGATCCATACTGGCAACATCTGATTTTTGTACCAACCAGGTTCCCTGGGACATGTTGAAGCGCCAGAGTTTGTTATCGGGTTCAGAAGGCCGGCCATCGTAACCAATACCATTATAATTGTAAGGATTGCCAGATCCCCCCAAGAACACGATTTCATGCAAGTCAGTAAGCCCTGTGGCTGCCATACGATAACGTGCTTTCCCGGTTGGGTGCGTAATGACACGCCAATCCACTTTGGTGAAGTTTTTCTGGTCGATAGTTCCTGAGTAACATGCAGTTTCTGCAGCAAAAGTCCTCCGTTGTGTTTCCCGCGGCTTCACGCGAACTCCATCACAGATCAGCATAAAATTGCCAACGATTCCACCAGCCTGGCCAAAAACGGCATGACCGGGAAAGGGCGAACCCTGTGACCAACTATCAGTATTCGAATCGTAGATTTGGACTAGATTGACGTTGCCATCATTGTGCCAACCGCTAATCAGATAAATGTATCTGTCCTGATAAACCAACGCCACAGAGTCATCTACCGGTACTGGTGTTTTAGCGATTTTCATGTACTGATTTTTGGTTACATCAAATCGAAAATTATCTGGGCTGGATATTTCGCTGTGATCTTTATCCACAGTATAACCACCAAAAATATATGCGTACTGCCCAACTGAAACTGCGATACTGGCAAGTCGTCCTTTTAATGTCAGCGATGAAGGGACCGGCTTTTTAGACTGCCAGGATGATTGTCCAAGCTTTAGCGCCCATACTTTATTGTGAACGGCCTGATAATCTTTTCCAGGTCCGAGACCCATAAAGCTCAGAAGATATTGCCCTTGATCTGTGTCCACCAAGGTCACCGCATTATTAGTGACGGGCTCCGGCATTGAAGGCAGCGTTTTGGCGAAACACAGTAGCCCGGAAGTACTAAGCAAAGCGCCAAGTAAAAGTTGAGTTGTCCATTTATTCATCAAAAACATACTGCCTTAATCATATTTCGTAGTAGCGACACGGTCGGGTTGACGTAGGCCAGGGAAATAAACTCATCAGGCTGGTGAGCCTGCTCGATGCTGCCGGGACCCAATATTAGCGTGTCACAACCCAATTCATTAATAAATGGCGCTTCAGTTGCGTAATTGGCATTGTCTGCTGAGAAACCAGTAAATTTTTCTGCGAGCTCTATGATACCTAGCTCATTTTTACAGGCAAAGGGAGGAGAAGTTGGATACATGAGATGCCGTTCAAGTCTGCCAGGATAAGCCAAGCCAATCGGTGCCAAAGCCTGGTCTATTTGGGATATAACCTCATTATCAGACAATCCGGGGACGCTACGTAAATCAAAATTAAGCTGACAGTGGCCACAAATTCGATTTTCACCGTCACCGCCGTGAATATGGCCTAAATTCATCGTTGCCTGCGGCACCGAAAAGCTGTCATCACGATAATTACTGGCAAGGTCCTGTTTCAACTGAATAAGATTGGCAATGGCCAAATGCATGATCTCAATCGCATTAACACCTTTTTCCGGATCACTGGAGTGCCCCGCTTTCCCTAGCACCGATAACGTATGCGCCATATGTCCTTTATGTTTAACTATGGGTTTTAATTCTGTTGGCTCACCAATAATTGCCATATCCGGTTTGATCAATTGCTGCTGAGCAAAAAAACGGGCACCAGCCATTGAGGTTTCTTCATCAGCTGTAGCGAGCACATAGAGCGGTTTTTTCAGTTTTTGCAGTGGAACTTCTTTAATCGCTTCGAGTATAAAAGCAAAAAAACCTTTCATGTCGCAGGTTCCCAATCCGAACAACTTGTCATCTTGCTGCTTTACAACAAAGGGATCTTGCTGCCATTTACCTTCATCGAACGGCACAGTATCACTATGCCCAGCTAATAAAAGTCCGCCTTCCCCGCGACCAATCCTCGCCAACAGGTTAAATTTCCCTCGCGAATCAGGAACAGAGTGAATACTTATGTCAAATCCATAATCCCTGAAGTAGTTCCCAAGGAGTTCAATTAAAGCCTGGTTCGGCTGATCTATACTTCCATCGAAGGCACTGATAGAAGGAATCTTGATCAGATTTTGATAGGTTTCGATAAACGAGCGTTTTGATTGCATAATTTTTTAAAATACTTATTCACTTTTATTGCATAATTATATAACACGTGGCATTCTACAAACCAACTAGCGAATACCAACAATATTCGAATTCGAACAACTAACTAAGCATAAGACCACGAACGAAATGAAAGTAAATCAATTTTCCCTGCCTTGCTATGCCTTAACGTCTAAGCGACGATAACACACACTGGTTGCGTAGCACGCTCTTTGCCTTTGATATAGGGTAGTGATCAAAGGCAAAGAGCGCTTTTTTATTTTTCCAATTATCAATTTTGCAAAGAGGGATCCTCAGGTCATGCTGAAAACATGCGTAATTGGCGCTAGTGGTTACACGGGCGCTGAATTGTCGAGATTACTAAACCAACACAATAATTTCGAACTCAGTGGGCTGTTTGTTTCGGCGAATAGCCAGGATGCTGACAAAACCATTGATGTACTACATGGCAATTTGTCTGGCCTGATTAATTTGCCGCTACAAGCGTTAACCGAAGATAAGTTAGTCCAATTGTCTGCTGAGATGGATGCTATTTTTCTGGCAACTCCCCATGAAGCTAGTCATGACTGGATGCCTGCGCTATTGGGTAAAAGAGCAAAGATATTCGATTTGTCAGGTGCATTCAGACTTCAGCACTTGCCGACATTTTCGCAATATTATGGCTTTGAGCACAAGCACTCAGACATCCTTTCCGAAGCAGTCTATGGTTTGGCTGACTGGAATCAACAGGCTATTGCTCAAGCGGCTTTGATTGCCGTTCCGGGTTGCTACCCTACTGCGGCGCTCACAGCATTAAAACCTCTGTTTGAACACCAATTACTTGCTAAAGATCAACGCCCGGTAATTAACGCTGTATCCGGTGTCAGCGGAGCAGGACGCAAAGCAGCCCTTGGAAATAGTTTTTGCGAAGTGAGTTTGCAGGCATATGGCGTGTTGGGGCATCGTCACCAACCCGAAATTGCTGCACACCTCGGAAGTGAAGTCATTTTCACTCCCCATTTGGGTAACTTCAAACGTGGTATTCTTGCCACTATTACCGTAAAGCTTTGCCCAGCTGCTACTTCGCAATCTGTTGATGACGCATTTGAGCAAGCCTATTCTGGAAACCCTATTGTGCGTCTGCAATCCAGCTGGCCCAAACTTGATGATGTAGTCAATACTCCATTTTGCGATCTCCATTGGAAGTTTGATCAGAGCAGCGGATATCTGGTTGTCAGCAGTGCTATTGATAACCTGCTCAAAGGCGCAGCCTCCCAGGCAATTCAGTGCGCCAATATCAGCTTCGGTTTTGCCAGCGAGCAAAACCTTGTGTCAGGAGCACCTGCATGAAGACAGTCGTGATAAAAGTCGGAGGTGCTATTCTGGATGACCTGGAACTTGCCTTCTCACTATTTACTGTGCTCAAAGACATGCAGGCTAAGCATCATGTTGTATTGGTGCATGGCGGCGGAAAAGGCGTCGAAAGCTTATTTGTAAAATTGGGGCTGAAAAGTGAAAAACTACATGGCCTGAGAGTCACACCACCAGACCAGATAGACTACGTAGTGGGTGCCCTGGCCGGAAGTGCCAATAAAAAACTTTGTGCACTGGCCAAAAAGGCAGGACTCAACCCGGTTGGCTTAAGCCTTTTCGATGGAGACAGCCTTAGATGTGAACAAATCAGTCCAAAACTGGGCCAGGTAGGTTCAGCAAAACCCAAGGATCCGGCCTTTCTTAAATCACTATTGTCGAATGGATTGTTTGCAGTTATAAGCTCAATTGGCGCAGATCAAGAAGGCAATTTGCTTAATGTTAATGCTGATGATGCGGCGACAGCAATTGCGAATTTACTGGATGCCGATTTGTGTTTATTGTCCGATGTAGCAGGTGTTTTGGATGGCGGTAAAAAGCTGCTTTCTTCATTATCGGCCCAGCAGGCAGAAGAGATGATTAGTGACAATATAATTACGGATGGCATGGTGGTAAAAGTAAAAGCAGCACAGCAAGCTGCCACTGAACTTGGAAAAGCTGTGACTATTGCAAGCTGGCAATCACCTCATCATCTGCTCGACTACCAAAGCGGTAACGTTGGCACACAAATTTTACCCTTACCCACTCAGGAACAACAATGAAACAGGACTTATTAACCTTTAAAGAATGGTCAAAAGACGGGTTAGAAAACCTTTTAACGCTGGCCACAAAGATTAAACAGAATCCAGCGGAGTTCAGTGAGGTTCTCCAGGGCAAATCTATCGTTGCCTTGTTTGAGAAACCGTCACTTAGAACTAGGGTGAGTTTTGACATCGGAATCAACAAACTGGGCGGACACATGGTCTACCTTGATAGCCAGGCTGGCAAATTGGCAGGACGAGAGGATGCCAAAGATATGGGGGCTAATCTCGCCTGTTGGGCCGATGCGATTATTGCACGTGTATATTCTCACTCAACATTGCAACAGATGTCAGAGGCCGCCTCAGTTCCGGTTATCAATGCACTCTGCGATCTTTATCACCCTTGCCAGGCGCTTGCTGATTTTCTCACCTTAAGAGAAATCCATGGCGAGTTGGAAGGCCTAACTCTGGCTTACGTCGGAGACGGAAATAACGTGACTCACTCATTGATGATTGTGGGCGCTATATTGGGAGTAAATGTTGTTTCTGTAACGCCACCTGGCTACGAGGCTGATAGCGAATTAGTTGCTGTTGCCAAAGAGCTGGCAACAAATAGTGGTGCAAGTATTTCGCAAAGCAATGACATAGGCGCAGCCAAAGGTGCCAATGTTCTCTACACTGATACCTGGTTATCCATGGGAGATACAACTCCACTTGAACAAATTCGCAAGACTTTTGACCCTTACATGGTCAATGAACAGATGATGCAGGCGACAGGCGCAAAATATGTCATGCACTGTCAGCCAGCACATCGTGATTTAGAAATTAGTGGCAACCTGATTGATTCAGAGCAATCATTACTGTTGCAACAGGCAGAAAACAGAATGCATGGCCAAAACGCCATTTTAACGCACCTATTTGGCAGCGATTCACAGTAAGGAATTATTCATGTCTAAACAATCATTTAAAAAAGTGGTATTGGCCTATTCTGGCGGCCTCGATACATCAGCCATTATTCCCTGGTTAAAGGAAAATTATGACTGTGAAGTTGTCGCCTTTGCAGCCGATGTGGGTCAAGGGGAAGAAGAGCTTGAAGGCCTGTATGAAAAGGCTATTAAAACTGGTGCAAGCGAGTGTTACATAGTCGACCTGAAAGAAGAATTCATTTCCGATTATGTTTTCCCCACTATCACCACTGGTGCAGTTTACGAAGGCGAGTATTTGCTAGGTACGTCGATGGCCAGACCCATCATTGCTAAAGCCCAGGTAGAAATTGCGCGAAAAGTTGGCGCTGATGCTTTATGTCATGGCTGCACAGGTAAAGGCAATGATCAGGTACGTTTTGAAGGCACTTTTTCAGCCTTGGCTCCCGACCTGGCTGTTATAGCACCTTGGCGTGAATGGGATATGGTATCCCGTGAAGACCTGCTTGATTATCTTGCAGAGAGAGATATCAAAACGAGCGCCTCAGCGACAAAAATTTACAGCCGGGATGCCAATGCATGGCACATTTCCCATGAAGGCGGTGAGTTAGAAGACCCGTGGAGCGAGCCAACCAAACAAATCTGGACAATGACTGTTGACCCAGAAGACGCTCCGGATACGCCTGAGCGCGTGCAGCTAAGTTTCGAAAAAGGTCGTCTGGTAAAAGTTAATGACGAATCTTTGAGTCCTTATCAAGCTCTCATGAAACTCAATGGTCTGGCGGCCGCCCATGGCGTAGGTCGCATCGACATAGTTGAAAATCGTTTGGTTGGTATGAAATCCAGAGGCTGTTATGAAACACCAGGAGGCACAGTCATTATGGCCGCGTACAAGGCCCTGGAGTGCCTGGTGCTGGACAAATCAGCTTTAAAATACAGAGAACAAATAGGTCTTGAGTACTCCCATGTGATGTATGACGGAAGGTGGTTCACAGCGTTAAACGATGCCTTGTTAGCTGGCGCGGCCAGCTTTGCTCAGAAAGTTACAGGCGACATTGTAGTTAAGCTTTATAAAGGTCAGGCGACAGTCACCCAACGCCGTTCACCGAATAGCCTGTACTCTGAAGATTTTGCCACCTTTGGGGCTGACGATGTATATGACCAGAGTCATGCTGAAGGGTTTATTCGTTTATTCAGCCTGTCCAGTCGCATTGAAGCGATGAACAAAAGCGGCATACCATTTAAAAATACAGGAATAGAATAATGAGTTTATGGGGCGGGCGTTTTCAACAAGGCAGCAGTGACATGTTCAGGCAAGTCAATGATTCGCTGCCCTTTGACCGCATTCTGGTAAAGCAGGATATTACTGGTTCTATTGTCTGGTCCAGAGCAATCGCGGCAGCAGGTGTGTTAACTGTTGCGGAACAGCAGGAAATAGAGAACGCATTAAATGAGTTGCTAGCGCTTGCTGAATCCAATGAACTGGATTTTGACGCAAGCCCGGAAGAAGACATTCATAGTTTCATCGAAGCAGCCCTGATCGAAAAACTTGGCGACCTGGGGCGCAAGCTTCACACAGGCCGCAGCCGGAATGACCAGGTTGCGACCGACTTCCGTTTATGGTGCAAAGAGCATATCGAGTTTTTAATCAAGGATCTGGTGAACGCTAAAACTTCCCTGGTTAAACTGGCAGATAAATTCAAATTGGCGATTTTGCCCGGCTATACCCATTTACAGCGTGCACAACCTGTGAGATTTCCCCACTGGTGTCTGGCCTATGTAGAAATGTTAAAACGTGATATCAGTCGACTGGAAGATTTGCAGCAAAGGATGAATCAGAGCCCCTTGGGCTGCGGGGCCCTGGCCGGCACAACCTACCCTATTGACCGGCAGTTGATAGCAGAACAATTAGGCTTTGCCTCTCCATGCGTCAATAGCCTGGACGCAGTGTCTGATCGTGACTATGTGTTGGAACTGATGTTTTGTGCCAGCACCAGCATGATGCATTTATCCCGTTTGGCGGAAGATCTGATTTTCTTCAATTCCGGCGAAGCCAGCTTTATCAGGTTGGGTGATCAGGTAACTTCAGGTTCGTCCCTCATGCCACAAAAGAAAAACCCAGACGCCTTGGAATTAATGCGCGGCAAATGTGGGCGTGTATTTGGCAGTTTACAGGCACTTTTAGTGACGATGAAAGGTCTGCCTCTGGCTTATAACAAAGATATGCAGGAAGACAAAGAAGGTGCCTTCGATGCAGTCAATCAATGGCATATTTGCCTGTGTATTGCCTGCGAGGTGCTTGATAGCGTAGAACTTGATGTGGATCGTTGCGCCGAAGCTGCAAAGCAAGGTTATGCAAATGCCACTGAGCTGGCAGATTACCTTGTCGCAAAAGGTGTGCCCTTCAGGACGGCTCACGATATTTCCGGACAAGTGGTATTAAAAGCTCTTGAGGAGAATAAACCGATTGAAGATCTGCCATTGACAACTTTGCAGACTTTCTCACCCTTGATTGATAATGATGTATACCCGGTGCTGCAGTTGGAGTATCTGGTGGACAAACGAAACATCGTGGGAGGAACAGGGGTTGAGCCTGTTTCAATTGCATTGCAAAACGAACTCGATCAGTTGTAAGGACTAGGACCAGCATGGTTGTTTCTCACAATGACAGCGTAAGACTATTTCGTCATTCAGCTCCCTACATCAATGCACATCGGGGCAAAACCTTTGTCCTTATGTTCGGGGGTGAAGCGGTTGAAAGCGAGAACTTTGCCAATATCATTCACGACATCGCGCTGCTCAACAGTTTAGGTGTCAGACTGATATTGGTGCATGGTGCGCGTCCGCAAATTGATCAGCGTATTGCATTGCGGGGTGTGGACAAACGCTTCGCAAACAATATTCGTCTGACGGACAAAGAAACTCTTGAGTCAGTTAAGGATGCCGCTGGTTCTGTTCGCTCTCAGATAGAAGCATTGTTAACCATGGGACTCGCAAATTCGCCTATGCATGGTGCGCAGATTCGCGTCTGCTCCGGCAATCTGGTGGTAGCTATGCCTATGGGCGTGATAGACGGCATTGACTACGAGCATACTGGTTTGGTTAGACGTATTGATGTAAGTGGTGTCAATGGTCACCTAAACGATGGCGCTATTGTGCTGCTTTCGCCTATGGGGTATTCCTCCACCGGAGAAGTATTCAACCTTTCTCATGAAGATGTGGCAACTCAGGCTGCCAGTGCATTGGATGCAGATAAGCTGATTATTTTCAGTGAGCAGGAAGGCATTCTTGATGAAGAAGGAAAACTGCGTCGTACTATCGATTACAGTAGCCTGCAGGACATGCTTGCGGACGATTATCAATCAGAACAAAAACCTATACTTAACGCTATTGCCACCAGCCTTGAATCGGGTGTGAGTCGCTGCCACTGCGTCAGCTATCAAAAAGATGGTGCATTACTTCAAGAATTATTTACCCGCGATGGAGCCGGTTCTCTGGTTTCACAACGTCACTATGAGCAACTACGACAAGCGAGCATTGATGATGTGGGCGGGATATTGAAGCTTATCAATCCTCTTGAGCAACAAGGTATTCTGGTTAAACGCTCAAGGGAAATGCTGGAACGGGAAATAGAGTGTTTTACTGTTATTGAACGCGATGGAACTGTCGTCGCCTGTGCAGCATTTTATCCTTTTGTGGAACACGGCAGCGGAGAACTGGCGTGTGTAGCAACTCACAGAGACTACCGCGGAAAGAATCGCGGAGGGCGTTTGCTTGATGCAATTAAGGCTGATGCCAGCCAGAAAGGTTTAGATCGCATTTTTGTCCTCACAACGGTAACGGCACATTGGTTTCAGGAGCAAGGATTCATTCAATCCAGTCTGGACGATTTACCTGACAGCAAAAAACAGCTTTATAATTTCCAGCGAAATTCCAAAGTATTTACTTTGACCTTGTAGAAGCCCCAATTTAACTTTGTTGGCTAACCCCGAGTTGGGGTTAGCTATTAAAAAACTGACATCAAGCCTGTGTCAGCCAATAATTCAACGCTTTTAATGCGGGCGTCAATATCATGAATTGGCATTGAAACAATGAGTTCATCCACCTCAGTTGCGGCAATAAATTGGCTTAGCTTTTCTGTCACTGACTGTTTTGAGCCAACGGCAGCATAACGCAAAGTATGTGACAACATGGCGAGATCGTCATCTGTACAAATTTGTGACAGATCGTCCACAGGTTTTGCAAATGCTCGATTGAGGCCACGGCGAAGATTGATGAATTGCTGTTGAACAGATGTAAACAAATACTCTGCTTCTTCATCGGTGTCAGCCACTACTACCATTACACCGGCCATCACATAGGGCTCGATAGATTGAATCGATTTCTGAAAGTTTGTGCGGTAAAGGCTAATTGCATCAAACAACTGGTCGGGCGCGAAATGAGATGCAAATGAATAAGGAAGCCCAAGTTTGGCAGCTAATTGTGCACTGTATAGACTCGAACCCAATAACCAGAGCGGGATATGGGTATCTGCCCCAGGTATCGCGACAATTTTTTGCCCTGTCTGAGGTGTGCTCAAATAATGCTGAAGTTCTCGAATATCGTCAGGATAACTATCCACATCAGTATTCAAATTGCGCCTCAGAGCCCTGGCAGTCGCCATATCCGTCCCAGGCGCTCGACCCAACCCCAAATCCACTCGGTCAGGAAATAAGGTAGCCAGCGTTCCAAATTGTTCTGCAATTACAAGGGGGGAGTGATTAGGCAACATAACTCCACCTGAACCAATTCTGATGTTAGTCGTTGCAGACGCTATATGCCCCAAAACTACTGCTGTGGCAGAACTGGCAACAGCATGCATTCCGTGGTGTTCTGCCAACCAAACCCGATTATATCCGCTTGTTTCGGCCTGAATCGCCAACCTGCGGGAATTATCGAAGGCAGTGGCCAGGTTTGATCCGGCAGTTATTGGAGCGAGGTCTAAAATAGAGAAAGGCAGCGTCATAAGTAACCAAAAATAGACTGAGTTAATTAGCCTTATCATAAGTGAATCACACTACCTGGTCTGCATAGATTTCCCTTTGATTTGCGATTCTGACCATGTGATCCAGCCGGAAACGCCTCGAAAAAGCATAAACCTGCTAATTAGAGAGAGCCAATTCGATTCACTTTTTGTAACTCAAGCTGCGTCCAGCCAGGTTCTAGGGATAAAAAATATAATCTTTCTGCGACTTTGTTGTTTGTTTTTGTCTGCGTATAAAAATCAAAATTAGACCAGTGCTGAATAAGATTGTAGTGGCTGGTTCGAATACCGATTTTGCTTGAGTCGCCTCGGTGCTCACCGTAAATCCATCGAATGAGAATCCTCGTTGTGTTGACGTGGAATTGTCGGCAATAGATGTCCAGGAAAAAGCTTGGCCAGCCTCTAAATAAACATCCTGACCAAATGAGTAGATGCCAGCTGATTGAAAGTCCTGAAAACCGAAATCCGGTAATACCCATCTGGCCGTGTCACCACCTGTCAAACCTGAAATTGTTGCTGAAATCAAATGGACTCGTTGATCAAACCAAACCGAAACTGTTTCGCCTTCAGCGCCAGAACAACTCCTGTCAATGGCATCGGAGTTATCACAACCACTGCCAACTATATCCACTCCAAAACCGCTATTTGTCCGGTTTAGCACGCCTACATTAGCAAAAATCGTTGCGGTCAGGTCCGCAGATTGATAGTCAAATTGAGCTGTGCCATCTAAGTCTTCAACAATAGAAGCACGCAAATCAAAATGAATGGGTGAAGCATGAACAATAAAAGATGCAAAAACGAGTACGGCAAGAACAAAAATGCTTTTCAACGATGTCATGGGGATTCCTTTCCAATAAGTTGAACTTGATTATGTCGCGACCTATCGGCAAAAGTAACTGTACCAAAGACTAGTTTTCAGGCGTTTTTTGTCAGGGGTCTAGGCAATATTAAAAAAGGCCGCTAAATGCGACCTTATTAAGTTAACCCGAGGCATGTGTAGCTTAGATACTGACCCGTTTATAAGGCCTATATTCGGCTTCCCAGAAGTTCTTCTCAATATTTGCCTGTAGTACTTCGTCGGGCATTTCCAGTGCAAGCCCTTGTTGTTCAGCTACCTTACCTACCGCAAACGCAATTTCTTTACTGAGTTCAGTAATTTTTGTCAGTGGTGGCAACAAAGCCCCTTCTCCATTATTGGCCAGAGGCGAAGCGTTCGCCAATGCCTCGCTGGTTACCATTAACATTTCTTCACTGATAAGCCTGGCCTTGCTGGCAATAACACCTAAGCCAATACCTGGGAAAATATAACTATTGTTACACTGTGCGATAGGGAATGTTTTACCCTTATATTCCACATCATCAAATGGGCTTCCCGTCGCTATAATCACATTCCCATCAGTCCATTCAATGACCTGTTCAGGACGGGCTTCCACTTGTTTAGACGGATTGCTCAGTGGAAATATGATGGGCAGGTCTTTGTGCTTCTTCATGCTGCGAATGACCTGCTCCGAAAAAAGACCCGGCTGTCCTGAAACACCAATCAAGATATCCGGTTTTGCACAATTGATAACGTCCAACAGAGCTGGAAACTCGCCACTAAAGGACCAATCTTGCAAGTCGGATTTTGCATGGACCAACTTCTGCTGAAAATCCATTAAACCAGTTGAGTCTTCTGTCAGAAGCCCATGGCGGTCTATCATGAAAATCTGCTTCCGCGCCTGGCCATCACTAATCCCTTCCTGACACATGCGGCTGACTATCATTTCAGCAATACCACACCCAGCTGATCCAGCACCGACAAATACAACTTTCTGTTCTGACAACGGAACATTTTTACTTTTGCACGCTGCCAGAATCGAACCCAGTGTGACAGCTGCGGTGCCTTGAATATCGTCATTAAAACAGCAAACTTTATCCCGATAACGTTCAAGTAATGGCATTGCATTGGGCTGGGCAAAATCCTCAAATTGGATCATCACGCCCGGCCAGCGTTTCTGAGCATGTTGGATAAATAAATCAACAAACTCGTTGTATTCATCCTGTTCTATTCGTTTATGTCTGGCACCCATATACATAGGGTCATTTAGCAGCTTTTCGTTGTTGGTGCCCACATCGAGCATGACTGGCAGAGTATAAGCAGGGCTAATACCTCCGCAGGCTGTATAAAGCGAAAGTTTACCGATAGGAATACCCATGCCCCCTATGCCCTGATCTCCTAGGCCGAGTATCCGTTCACCGTCAGTCACTACTATGACTTTTACCTTACTTTTGGTTGCGTTACGCAGGATGTCTTCCATCTGGAAGCGTTCAGAATAAGAAACAAATAATCCTCGTGAACTGCGGTAGATATCTGAAAACTGCTCACAGGCATCACCCACGGTTGGGGTATAAATGATTGGCAACATTTCTTCTATGTGTTCTTGAACCAATCGATAAAAAAGGGTTTCGTTGTTATCTTGAATTGCCCGCAGGTAAATATGTTTATTTATTGGCGCTGCAAAGCTGGAATACTGCATATAAGCCCGATCAACTTGCTCTTCAATCGTTTCATAGCGAGGTGGCACCAAACCGGTAATATTGAAGACTTCTCTTTCTTTGGCAGTAAACGCACTACCTTTATTAAGCAGAGGAGTCTCAAGTAAGGAAGGACCAGCATGTGGGATATAGAGGTGTTTCTTATTGTCTGTCATGTAATTATTATCTCTAACTGTTCTATGCAGTTGTATCAGATATCACCAGTGTAGACCTTGTTAAGCCCCGGTGCCGAAAAGTCGGCAATATTATAGGAACAGGCGGCCCAAGCTGGTCAGATTAGCTGAAACGTATTTCAGCTTTCATAAGTGAAGAGCAACTCAAAGGACAAATTGTTTCACCAGATTAAAATATTTCTTCTTCCTCTTTTTCCTGATCTTCAGATTCAGGTTCAAAAGGATCCACAAAAACATCGTTGCCTGCCTGTAGTTTGGGCTCTGTACCTTCTTCAAAATATTCGAATACAGAACTGGCATCAGTGCGCTTTGTTAGTTTTCCGGTTGCTCTGTCGATCCGCACAGTAACAATCCCGTCAGGTACAGGCTTACTCACTTCGGGTGTGTCTTTGAGTACATCTTGCATGAAACGTATCCAAGCGGGTTGGGCTGCCTTGGCGCCATCTTCACCCGCGATCATGGCGTTTCCGATCCAATTAAACTTTTCCGGATTCAAATTAATCAAATTCTGATTGCGGCTGGTTCGACCGAGTTTGCGGCCCATGTCATCAAACCCAACCCATGAGGTGGCCACCAGATAAGGCGAGAAACCGGTGAACCAGGCATCCCTTGCATCATTGGTTGTACCTGTTTTACCTGCAAGATCAGTGCGGCCTAGAATATTTCTGGCGCGCCATCCAGTGCCAATCCAGTAATTTTCATTTCTACCGTTGCCTCTTACCGCAGTGCGCATCATTTCTTTCACCAGGAAGGCATTCTGTGGGGAGATAACCCTTTCTGCCTGCGGTTTCGGCTGCTTGTTTTCTTCAAACGCTTCTTGATTGAGCAAACCAAACTCCGCGGCCAATCTGGCTTCAACGTCCTGCTCTTTTGTTTCCGGCTCCACCTGTGCAACTAACTGACAACTATCACATGCTACTGGCGGATTCGCTGCCCATAATACCTTGCCGGTTTCGTCTTCAATTCGTTCAATGAAATGTGCCTGGACAGAAAATCCGCCATTGGCAATGGTCGCCATTCCATTCACTATTTCAAGAGGTGTATGAGAGCCTGAACCAAGTGACAAAGTTTCGTCATTTGGAATATCCTCTTTGTCAAAGCCAAATCGGGTCAGGTACTCTTCGGTCTGGTCAATTCCAAGGGCACGCAGTAAACGCACGGAAACAACGTTTTTTGATTTACCTAATGCAATTCGCATGCGAATTGGGCCGTCATAGACAGCAGGAGAGTTTTGCGGACGCCATGCCACGCCGGAACGTGCGTCCCATTGGTTGATCGGAGCATCGTTAATAATGCTGGCTAAGGTGTAACCTTGATCCAGAGCCGCAGAGTAGACAAAAGGCTTGATGTTGGAACCCACCTGTCTTTTAGCCTGGGTAGCTCGATTAAATTGGCTTTGATAAAAGCTGTATCCTCCAACCACTGCGCGCACGGCGCCATTGTTTTGATCCATTGCAACCAAAGCGCCACTGGCTTTGGGGAACTGAGCCAACTGCCAAACTCCGTCTGATTCACGCTGCCTGATCCAAATGAGCGCACCTTCCGTCAGAATATCGCTGGCTAGCTTAGGGTCAGGGCCTTGTTTGGAGTCATTAATGTATTCACGAGCCCACAACAACCCGCTCCAGTCAATCAGGCGGTAATGTGCATTACGATCAAATACCATTACACTTTGCTCACTGACTCTTGTTACCACTGCTGGAATAAGTGGTTTAATAGGAGTAATTTCCTTCAGCACTTCCAGCATTTGAGGTTCACTCCAGGCGGGATTATCCAACGTGGAGACCAACAAATCCGGATCCTGGCCTTCTTCCAGCACTTGTGGTTCCCACAGCTGTCGAATCGCCCCGCGAAACCCGTGACGTTCATCATAGTCATGCAAATTCTGGATGACGGCCTTTTGTGCAGCAAGCTGAACATCTGATGGTGCAGTTGCAAAAACCTGATACCCACCGGTTTCGGCTTCTTCTTTGCCGTAAAGTTCGACCATCTCATTGTAGATTAAATCAGCCAGATAAGGCGCATCGAGCTCGAGTTCGGCACCGTGCTTTTCTGCTGTTACCGGTGCTGTTGCGGCTTCTTGGAATTCTTGTCTGGTGATATAGCCTTCATCAAGCATTCTGAGTAACACCACGCGGCGTCTTTCTATCGAACGATCGGGTCGACTGATCGGGTTCATAGTTGAAGGTGCTTTGGGGAGTCCGGAGATAGTAGCAATTTGGGCCAAAGTAAGATCGCCAATTTCTTTTCCGTAATAAACCTGCGCTGCTGCGCCGAAGCCGAACGCCCTGTGACCCAATTCAATACGATTTAAATACAGAGCAAGAATTTCATCCTTGCTCAACAACTGTTCCATGTGCCAGGCAAGATATATTTCTTTTATTTTCCTGATGTAGGTTTTATCTCTGGTCAGGAAAAAGTTTCTGGCCAGTTGCATAGTCAGTGTACTTCCGCCCTGTCCTTTTTCACCGGTCAAAATCAAATTCACAAACGCTCGTGTCATGCCGATAGGATCTATACCAGGGTGTTCGTAAAAACGACTATCTTCTGTAGCTAGGACGGCTTGAATTAGTTTCTCAGGAACTTGCTCCAATTCGAGGGGAATTCGACGTTTTACACCAAACTGAGAAATCAGTTTGCCGTCTTGTGTGTAGATTTTCATGGGCGTTTGTAAACGCACATCCTTCAAAACCGAGACACTAGGGAGCTCAGGTTTGATATAAAAATAAATACCTGTAATGGCGGCTAAACCTAGTACAGAGCCCAGAATAGCAAGGATAAATAGTAGTTTGACGTATTTCACAAAAACAATGATACCAGCGCAAAATTGACGAAATGGCTTATATTTTATACCTATGTACCGTTATTAGAACCATTAATAACAAAAAAATGCGTAATAATGGTATAACTGTAACGTTGTATATGGTTCGGAACTGACTGTGTTAAAAGAACTTTTTCGTAAGAAGGTACCACAAATGTTGGGCTTAGACATAGGCACTCGCTTTGTTAAAGCCGTGGTACTGGAGAAAGATGGTGAGCACTATAAGGTGCAAAACTTTGCTTGTGAGCCCATCACCGGCAACGCTTTTGCTGAGCGCGAAATAAAAGATTTCGATGCTGTCAGCAATGCGTTGCGTAAAATTAAACTGGCTTTAAAAATCAAATCCAAAGATGTGGCTGTTGCTGTGTCTGGCTCGTCGGTGATCAGTAAAATCGTATTTATGGATCCCGACCAAACTGATTATGAACTCGAAAGTCAGATTGAAATAGAAGCCGACAGCTTAATTCCATATCCACTTGAAGAAGTCTATCTGGATTTTGAAGAACTTGGCGTTAGCAAAAACCATTCGGCTAAAGTCGATGTTCTCCTCAGCGCAGCTCACAAAGATATGGTAGATAGCCGCATTACCTTGTTAAGAGAAATGCAGCTTGAGCCGAAAGTGATGGACATTGAGAGTTATGCACTTGGAAACGCAATCACCCATTTCCATTCAGCAGAGCAAACAGAGCCGTTCGTTTGTTTGAATATTGGTGCTACTCAGCTCCAGGTATGTGTCGTGAAAGAAGGGCGCGTTAACTACAGTAAAGAACACGCTTTTGGCTTTGATACGTTAATCAATGACCTAAGTCTGGTTCATACCTTAGAGCGCCAGGAAGCTGAGCAGCAACTTTTGAATGAGGAACTGCCCGCCACATGGCGTCAGGATACTTACCCTGTTTTCCTATCTAATCTTCAACAACAAATTGCCAGGGCAATGCAACTCTACATCAGCACATCTCATGCAGAGCGTCCTACTAAATTACATATTTGTGGTGGAGGCGCAGCGCTTCCAGGTATGGCAAATGATTTAGCCGCAGAATTGGCTGTTGAAGTTGATGTGTTTGACCCATTTGCTGACATGGAAGTAAGCGAAAAGGCTACTAACAATGATTTTGCTAAATATGCCCCACAACTTGTGGTCGCGGCGGGTCTGGCAAGCAGGAGCTTTTCTACATGGCACATATAAATCTACTGCCCTGGCGTGAAAAGCTAAGGCAACAACAGAAACAACAGTATGTTTCCGCTTTGGTCGGAGTCGCATTACTTATGTTTGCAATCGTTTATGGTGTTGGAGTGATTATTGACTCCCTGATCAGCAACCAGAACACCCGCAACCAGTATGTCGAGCGTGAAATAGCAATACTGGATGCTCAAATAGCAGAAATCAAAAACATCAAGGAAGACAAAAAAGCCATTGAACAAAGAATGGCATTGATTGAACAGCTACAGACGAGTCGAAACGTGGCTCCGATTATTTTAGATGAATTGGCAAAACTGGTGCCGCCTGGTATTTCATTCCGGACATTTTCTCGTAGTGGCAATCAGATTGAAATTCTGGGTGTCAGTGAATCCAATAATCGTTTGTCCGATTTCATGCGCAAGCTGGATGAATCTGAAGTCTTTAATAAAGGCGAGCTATCTTCGATTGTAGCTGATACATCGGCATCCGATGCCGTGAGTGATTTTAAACTCACTTTTGCAATCAGCCCGAAAGTTGCACCGGACTTCTCCGCACTTGAAACACAGGGGAAGAAACGATGAAATTTGATTTTAAAAAGCTTCAGGAAATAAACGACCTGGATTTCGACCAGATCCCAATCTGGCCATTCGAAATCAAAGCCGTGGTTGCCTTGTTTGTGGCTATTGCCGTAGCAGCTGCAACCTACTTTGGTCTTGTCAGTGAAAAATTACCTGTGTTAGAAAGCGCACAGTTAAAAGAAATTGAGTTAAAACAAAATTATCAAGCTAAATACCGTATTGCTGTCAATCTGGATGCATATAAAGATCAACTGGCTAGAATCCAGGATGATTTTTCCTCTATGTTACGCTCGTTACCTACCAGCAATGAGACGCCAGGGCTATTAGATGACATAACATTTGTGGGAACAACTGCCGGATTGACATTCCGTTTGCTCAACTGGCAAAAAGAAATTCCCAAAGAATTTTACACGGAACTTCCCATTCAGATGGAGGTGACAGGCTCCTATCATGAGTTTGGTCAATTTGTGTCTAATATTGCGAACTTACCACGCATTGTGACCTTGCACGATTTTGATGTAACGCGTGAGGGTTCTAACCTTCGTTTACAACTTCAGGCCAAAACATACCGAACAGCGGTAAATGAGGGGGTCAAATGAAAAAGATTATGATTTGTCTGGCTCCTTTACTGGTTGCAGGGTGTCAGGTCCAAACCAATGATTTGGCCGAATACGTGGCAAATGTGAAACAAACAACACAAGTTAATATCGAACCCTACCCTGAGTTCGAGGCCATGCCAGCATTTGAATACACCGCAAACACCTTGCGAAGTCCTTTCCAACGGCCCAAAAGCTCCGTTCAGGAAACAGTTACGACTGAACGAGCAAATTGTTTGCAACCTGATTTTTCGAGGTCAAAACACCCCCTGGAGGCATATGGAATGGATGCATTATCCATATCTGGCATGTTTACCAGTCTTGGTAAGCAATGGGTACTGGTCACAACCAATGATGGTTCATTATATAAAGCTACATTAGGAGATCACCTAGGTTTGTTCTTTGGCAAAATTACTTCGATAGAAAATGGCACAGTTTCAATTACTGAAATGCTGCCCGATGGTGCTGGCTGTTGGCAAAAGAAACAAGCCAAGCTGACCATGTCTTCACAGGCAGGAGAAAACGACAATGTCTGAGCGATATATATTCAATAAAAAGCTTAACCGCACCAACCGTGCTTGGTACTGGTTGGCCCTGTGCGTTTTCGCCTTTGCGTCTTTCAAATCAATGAGTCAGGAATCGCAGGTGGTTCTGATAGACCCGGAAGTGAAATCAGCACAGACGTACCGTAGTGTCTTGACAGGTGTGGATTTCTCCCGGCAGGAAAATGGTTCTGCTTTGGCGACTTTCACATTTGATAACGACGATTTTCAGATGCAACTTAGTGAAGTCGGCAGTCGACTTAGCCTGTCACTCCCCATGGTTAAACTAGCCAAAGACCAGTTATTCACACTTGATGTGGTGGATTTCGGTACGGCAGTGACCAGTATTGAGACCTTTCAGGAAGAAGCAGCCAGTAACGTTCTGATGAGCGTTAATGGGAATGTCAGTTTCAACCATCAAAGACAGGGCAACACTTTGCGGGTCAACATTGATGCTGTTACAGAAAAAAGCGTGGCAGAACAACAAGCGTCCGTATTCTCAGGTGCACCTATTTCTCTGGACTTCCAAGATGTGCCTGTCAGGCAGGTCTTGCAGATTATTGCTCAGGTTAATGGATTTAATCTGGTCACGACGGATACTGTAACGGGCAACGTGACCATCAGTTTATCTGGTGTGCCATGGGACCAAGCTCTTGAAATGATATTGAAAATCAAAGGCCTGGACAAACGCATGGAAGGTAACATTCTGTTGATTGCGCCGTCTGAAGAATTGACGGCACGAGAAACACAACAATTGCAGTCCAAGCAGCAAGTTGCGGAATTGGCACCACTGGTGTCGGAAAATATCCAAATCAATTATGCCAAAGCCACGGAGATGTCCACCATATTGAAATCTGGTGAAGGCAGTATTTTGAGTCCCAGAGGTTCTGTTACCGTGGACGAGCGCACAAATACTTTGCTGATCCGTGATACTCAGGCTTCAATAGACGAAGCAAAAAATATGGTCAGGGTTCTGGATATACCTATCCGTCAGGTGCTGATTGAATCGCGCATGGTAACTGTACGCGATAATTTCGATGAACAGCTAGGTGTGCGCTGGGGCTTTAGTGACCAGCAAGGTGATGATGGAGTATCAGGTTCGTTAGAAGGCGCTGACACCATTGCAGGTGGCAACATTCCCAGCATAACCGACAGGCTCAATGTTAATTTGCCAGTGGCTAACCCAGCGGGCCGCATCGGACTGCAGATTGCCAGTCTGGTGGACGGAACAATTCTTGATCTGGAACTGTCTGCTATGGAAACCGAGAATAAAGGTGAAATAATTGCTTCACCTCGCATCACAGTGGCAAATCAGCGAGAAGCCTACATTGAGCAAGGTACGGAAATTCCTTATGTGCAAGCAACCTCAAGCGGTGCCACCTCTGTTGAATTTAAGAAAGCGGTACTCAGCCTTACTGTCACACCACATATAACACCTGACAATAGAGTCATTCTTGATCTGGTGATTACGCAGGATACGAGAGGGGATACAGTTTCCACCTCTACTGGACCAGCAATCGCAATTGACACACAGGAAATTAGTACTCAGGTATTAGTTGAAAATGGCGAAACTATAGTTTTGGGCGGTATTTTCCAACATACCAGTACTGATGATGTTAATAAGGTGCCCTTGCTTGGTGACTTACCTTTCGTTGGCAATTTGTTCAAAAATTCGACACGTATTGATGAAAAACGAGAGCTATTGATATTTGTAACTCCAAAAATATTGACGAACGACTTATAAAATGACCTATCGGGGCTTAGTTTTCCTTTACTAAGCCCCTAAATTTCCTCACTTTTTACGAATGTTTACTGGTTAAACCTAGTAAAACTTGCAAAATTCCGCTTATAACTGAGATAATCCCGTCCTCGAAATTTCCACGAGGTCTGGTTAATTTTTATAAAGGTAGTTCGGAAAGCAAATAACTACCCAAAACAATAGTTGTGAAATAAGCAAAAATGGCTGAAAAACGTAACATATTTCTTGTTGGCCCAATGGGCGCTGGCAAAAGCACAATCGGAAGGCATCTCGCTGACGAACTTCACTTAGAATTTTTTGATTCCGACCAGGAAATTGAGCGCCGCACTGGTGCTGATATTGCCTGGATATTTGATCTTGAAGGTGAAGATGGATTCCGTAATCGTGAAGAGTCTGTAATTAATGAACTAACAGATAAGCAAGGCATCGTTCTGGCTACAGGTGGTGGTTCAATTGTCACCAAAGCGGTGCGAAATCGCTTGTCAGCCCGTGGGATAGTCGTGTACTTGCAAACGACAATCGACAAACAGGTTGCCAGAACACAGCGTGACAAACGTCGCCCACTACTGCAAAACGATGATCCTGAAGCGGTTTTGGTGGAGCTGGCAGGATCCCGGAATCCGTTGTATGAAGAAGTTGCTGACTACATCGTAGATACGGATGATCAAAGTGCTCGTGCTGTTGCCAATCAGATCATCGAAAAAATTGGTTTGTAATCTGTCTTAAATCCAATCTCAAAAAGGAACTGCGCTCATGTCAACATTAACTGTGGAGTTGGGAGAGCGTAGTTACCCAATCCATATCGATGCCCATTTGCTTAGCAAAGCAAATTTGTTTGATGGGTTAATCAAAAGTAAGAAAGCCGTCATTGTGACCAATGATGTTATCAAGCCTTTGCTGCTTGAATCTCTGCAATCTTGTCTTCAAGAAGTCGAATTGGAAGTTGTTGTTCTGCCTGATGGAGAACAGCACAAAACTTTGAGCAGCTTTGAAAAAGTTATTACCCGTTTGTTGGAGATACACGCTGGTAGAGACACTACCCTGATTGCATTGGGTGGCGGCGTGATTGGAGATTTAACCGGTTATGTCGCAGCAAGTTTTCAGCGAGGCATGCCCTTTATTCAAATCCCTACCACCTTATTGTCGCAAGTAGACTCTTCAGTGGGCGGTAAAACGGCCGTTAATCATCCTCTGGGCAAAAATATGATTGGCGCATTTTATCAACCTAAAGCCGTTTTTATTGATACGGCGACTCTAACGACTTTGCCTGCTCGTGAGTTCGCTGCTGGTATGGCTGAAGTCATTAAGTATGGCATTATCCATGACGTCACTTTCTTTGACTGGATCGAGCAAAATGTCGATTCACTGCTTAACCAAGAACAGGGCGCGCTAAAGAGAGCCATTTTTCGTTGTTGTCAGATCAAGGCTGAGATTGTTGAACAGGACGAACAAGAAGCCGGAATTCGCGCTTTACTCAATCTGGGCCATACTTTCGGGCACGCTATTGAAGCTGAGCAAGGTTATGGAAACTGGTTACATGGCGAAGCCGTCGCAGCAGGCATTGTTCTTGCTTCACAGTGTTCAGTAAAGAAAAACTGGCTTTCAACGTCAGAATTTTGTCGTATAGAAGCATTGCTGAAAAAATTTCAGCTGCCGATTACAGCTCCCGCTGACATGGGAATGCAGGCGTTTATGAAACACATGCGCCATGATAAAAAGGTAGAAGCTGGACAAATTCGTTTTGTGCTCCCCAAGGGATTAGGGCATGCCGTGGTCACTAAGGATGTGAGTGACGAGTTGTTGAAAGAAATTTTAACTCATGCTTAGCAGGAAATCGTGGCCGTTTCAGAACTACAAAGTCGCCTTGAGCACTTAGTTTCCTATTCATCACAGCTGATATTCGTCAGTGGTGAAACCGTGGGCGAACAACAGCGCTCACTCGAAGCTTTTATCAGTCATCAAAATGAAATGGCTGAAATTGCTTTTCTGAACGCCAAGGCTGACTGCTATGAACAACAGTATCGTCGTCTAATCAGCCGACAATTGCTTCGCGATGAAAGCGGATTATTTAACCGGCCACTGAATGAGTTGCTAGCTCCCCTCAACCATCATGAGGGGCCAGTCCTGATTTGTATTTGCCAAGCCGAATTACTGCCACCTAGTTTCCTTCAAGAATTATGGGATCTTGTGCTGCAGAGCCGGTTTGCAAACAATAAACAGCATCTCAACGTGATTTTATTCGGAAAATCTGCCTGGGCTGAACAGGCTAAAGCCTGGTTGCCGGCTAAAAATCGCGACAAACCTGTGCTACTCAGCAATGAGTCTATTACGCAACCCAAAGCCCCTGACTCCGCACTGGACCGCTTAATCGCAAACAAAAGACAATTGTTTGAACAACGTCTCATTGAGCGGGCTCAACCCCGCGAAAACTCACCGTCAACGCTTCAGGCATGGTGGTTCAGAGGGTTGTTAATACTCACGTTTCTTGCCAGTTTCAGTGGTCTGTTACTGTGGCAGTATTCAGATGCAATACCTGATCTGTGGACCCAACCTGCTAACATAGATCCCCCAACCGCAGAATCTCCTCCCCCTGCTACCGATCTGATTCCTGAACTTGAAGCTGCAGTAGAAGTGGTTGATTCAAGTGAAAGCGAACAGCCTGCCGATATGTTTATGGATGAAGATCAAACTCCTGTTGTTGACTGGCAGACTGCTGTTGCAGATATGAAGTTGGGTACAGAAACAATGCCAAAAGACACAGCTTCGCAGAATGAGAGTTCGTCATTAGTCGGCGCAGAATCAACTCCACCCTTTGGTGATAGTGCAACAAATAGTACTCAGTCAGAATCCATTCTGGAGTCAATACCAACTGCCACAGATTTAGATAAGACACTGAGTGAAACGTCTCCAGCATCAGGAAACCAGTCTGCATTTTCGGCCAATGAAATTGAAGATTACCAGGTCGAAGATATCACCAGCGTTAACCAGTTAGCGAAAGAAATTACGCCAGAAATATTAGCACCATCAGATACTCAAGAAGCAGCTGCGACATCAAATGACGCTTTCATTCTGGCGAATCTCGATGCTGATTTGTACGTAATACAAATTGCCGGAATTAGTAATCAACAAGTGGTTGATGAGTTTGTTACCGATAATAAACTGTCCGAAAACCTGTGGATTTATACGACACAACGTTTTGGCGGGGACTGGCATGTATTGTTAAATCGTCAGACTTTTGGCACTCAACTAGAAGCAAGAACCTATTTAGCAGCTTTGCCCGAGAGTATGCAGCGAGGTACACCATTTGTTAAATCCGTTCGACAGGTACAAGCAGAGCTTAATTCTCAATAAAGCTCGTACTCTGTAACGATCAGCATTGGTATAATCCTTCCCAGGCAGTTACAATTCCTCCCCTATCATGACAATATTGACTTAGAATCAGATGCCATTGGCCCCGCAGTAAGCATTTAATGAAAAATAAGAATAAAAATCGCGCTTTTTTAAAATGGGCGGGTGGAAAGTACGGGTTAATCGAAGATATTCGACAACACCTTCCTGATGGCAACAAGTTAATTGAACCTTTTGTGGGAGCAGGTTCTGTCTTTTTGAATACGAATTACAAACGTTATCTGCTGAATGATATTAATCCAGACCTGATCACCCTGTATAAAACACTCCAACACTCTGCTGAACGATACATTGAGGATGCAGAATCGCTTTTCATTGCAAAAAATAATGATCCAGAACGCTATTACGAAGTTCGGCAGGAGTTCAACGAAAGCACAGACGGCTATCAACGAGCAGTGATGTTTTTGTACTTAAATCGTCACGGCTACAATGGCCTGTGCCGATACAACTTGTCCGGCAAGTTTAATGTGCCATTCGGACGCTACAAAGCCCCTTATTTTCCCAAAAAAGAGCTTTATTACTTTGCTGAAAAATCCCAATACGCCACTTTTACCTGTGAACCCTATACAAAATCCTTTGCCAGAGCCCGGAAAAACAATGTGATCTACTGCGATCCACCTTATGCCCCTATCAGCACCACAGCAAATTTCACTCAGTATTCTGGAAATGGGTTTGGCGTTAAGGATCAGGCAGCTTTAGCCAAACTATCGTTTAAAACGATGAACAAAAAATCGGTTCCCGTACTTATCAGCAATCACGATACCCCCGACACTCGTAGGTACTACGAAAAAGCGTCAATAACCGAGTTACAGGTGAGCCGAACAATCAGTCAAAAAGGGCATAAACGGAAAAAGGTGAGTGAACTATTCGCACTTTACCAACAAGATACGACGACTTAAGAAACCTCATCCACCCAGGGCGAAATTGACTACTGCGACGAGCACGCCGATAAAGAGTAATACGAAAAATACACCTACCAGCAGGAACGGAATGAAAGATTGTTGTTGAAAATCATGTTGATAATTCTTTTGACTTTGAACACCAAACGCACTGACAGCAACGCTTTTAAGTAGTTGCCAAAATCCAGGACTCGAGCGGCCAAGTAACTTCAAGGACGATGTGGGGTTTTCTTGGCGTCGTCAGAACCAGTGTAGAGCAGCTCCAGTAAATCAAGATAATGGAATTGATTGCTACTTGCTGCTCCGGAAAACCAGGATGACCAGCTAACTTCAGCGGATTGTTCACTTGCACACCGATTAACCGGATGACTCAAGGGAAGATCATGGTTGAATTTAACGCCATCTGCACAGCTGCAAAAGAGTAGACCTTCCTGGTCAGGTGTCTGAGCAAACACAAGAACAGCGACTAAGGCACTGCTCACTATGGTTGCGAGTCTTGTTGACTTCCTATTCATATTCACCAACTGGATATAGAAACATTTTGTAGCATTATACTAAAGTATGATAATTCGACAACAAAGGTTTAACTCATTAATTTGGTCATTCATCGCAGTAGCAGCAAAATAAACTGTAATAAAATGCGTAGTTAAGAGGACTAACTGGGTTAAAAGTTCAGCTGAATGAATATTTCACAATAAAAAATTTGCAAGTACGATAGTTATCGTACATATTAATCTAAGTTATCTACGAAAGTTTACGTACAAAGGAAAACATAGTGGCAAATCCCACTCCAGCCGAATTGGAAATACTGAATGTATTGTGGCGATTAGGTGAGGCTAAAACCCAGGTCGTCAATGACGAACTCAACAAAGTCCGATCAATTGGATATACAACCACACTGAAGTCCATGCAGCTTATGGCTGAAAAAGGCTATCTTGACAGGCGCAAGGAAGGAAAAAGTCATGTGTATATCCCGATTATTCAGGAGCAGGCAACCAAAAAGAGTCTGCTGGACAAATTTGTGAATGCCACTTTCGCAGGCTCCGCATCCGGACTATTAATGCAGTTGCTGGGCAACAAACAGGTGAGTCAGGAAGAATTACAACAGATAAAACAGTTCATTAGTGAAGTAGAGGAAAATAAAAATGGAAAAAAATAGTCAAGCTCCCCACGCAAGAATCTATGGCAATAGTTTATTGCTACTGTGTGTGTTATTCGTGTCATTCTTATTGATATTTCCCTCCCAATCCTATGCCCAGGAAGACAAGCTTTTTCAACTGAATGACAGTAAGTTTCAGCGCGTCATTTTGGTGTCTCCAGATGTATTTGATGAATTCCAGGGTGTCAAATTTAAACCTTTCAGCCCCGATAAAATGGACGTGGAATCGAACCGCAAAAATTGGAAAAAGAACACCGAAAAATATATCCCCGAACTCACCAGCGAAATAAATGAGAAGATTAGCAACCACAATGAACGTTATGCGAATACCGATGCCAGCAAATTGTTGGTTGCCGAATTGCAGTTTGGCAAAGTCATGTACCAAAGGGGTGTTGTGGTTAAAGGCAATCAAAACGTCAATAGCAGGATCAAGGAAGATGATGATGATTTCCTCGTCCAGAATAACCCGTCAGAAGTAGTCATACTGACAAAAGTGGTATTTTCCCACCCCGAAACAGAACAGATGCTTGGTATGGCTGACCATGTAATTCGTTATTACAGTTATAAGCGCACCTTTCTGGAAGAAAAGATCGAGTCATATGTGCTGAACACTGATACCACCTGGGACAAGGGAAATCAGCATCTCTATTGGTCAAAAATCAGCGACTATGTGATGAAAAATATTGAACCTACACTGGCTCAGATAAAAACGGGTGGAGTGAAAGAGTTTAAGTAGGGCAAAAGCTCGCTACCCAAATTACGCATCGAAAAACAGGCTCAGGCATTTAGTGAGCTGAAGAGGGATTAAAATGGATACATTGAATCAACTTTTCGATATTTTTGTAAACAGCCATGTGGTGTATGCCCTTGGCTGGACGCTTCTACATTCTATCTGGCAAAGTGCGTTGATCGCCGGCATGCTGGCTTTAAGTCTTAAACTAACGCAACGAGCCAGCGCCAATACCAGATATATACAAGCCGTTGTTGCAATAGTGTTTTGCGCGATAATCAGTCTCATCACCTTTTTTGACTACTATCACAGCGTGACCAGTGCGAGCGGAATATTACAGAATATTCAAGGTGATTTAACACTAGTATATCAACGAGATTGGTGGACCAGTGTGTTTACCCTGTTTAATCCATACCTTGAATACATTGTGATGTTCTGGCTGGTTGGAATATTGCTGCAGTCATGTCGCTATGGGCTAGATTTTAGCTTCAGCCAACGACTCCGACGGAAAGGACATCAAAGCGTACCGCCAGCCTGGCAGCAACGCTTTGATAATTTGGTTAATGAACTTCACATCCCAAAAAACGTGCAATTTCATTTATCCAGTTTTGTCCGGATTCCGTGTGTGATTGGCCACTTGAAACCCGTTGTTTTGTTTCCAGTCGGTTTATTAACACAGTTACCTGAGGAGCAGTTGGAAGCAATTTTGCTACATGAACTGGCTCATGTGAAGCGTCACGACTACCTGGTGAATTTGTTTCAGTGTGTATTTAAAACGCTGTTTTTCTTTAACCCTATATTGTTATGGATGAACAAGCAGGTTGATATCGAGCGGGAAAACGCCTGTGACGATATCGCAGTGAGCCAGTGCGGCGATCCACTATTGTTTGCTAACAGCCTTAGCCAGTTTGCCGAAGTAGATTCCCAGCTAAATACGGCGATGGCAGCGAGTAAAGACAACTATTATCTGCTTGCCAGAGTAAAAAGGCTCTTTACGCACTCGAAGCCATTGTCTGCTGGCGCAGAAAGGTTAGTCGCGTTTTTGTGCATTATTTGTTTAGGGCTAACGGTGAGTGTCAACGCAGACACAACACCTGTAGACACCACTTCAGCACTTTCATCCATGTCGATTGAATCAGGTACAACCGAGACTGAGGGAACGTCTTTGGTTAATGATGAAGCCGAAGGTGAAATCGCAAATCAAATTGAAGCTCTCCCTATCAATAAGTTACCTGGCGAGCCGAGCGAAACCGAGCTAGCTAAGCCTGAGAAAGTGCCGCCGTTGATTGCACAGCCTGAGACTGAGTCATTAACGATTAAGTTGAGTGACACAGCTCGCGCTATTTCAATAGAGCAATCGAGACCTGCTGTAGCGACGTCAGAAGAACCCATTATTGAGACTCAGCGTAAAGAAATCACCTCGCCGTTCAACGTCTCAAACGATGATTCAACCCCGTTGGAATCACGCGAACAGAGTACTGATGTCATCGCTACGCTGTCGAATAACGTACCTCCACCGGCACCGGTAATAAAACAAACAGCAACATCGGCCACAGATTTTATCGAGCAGCAGGAAGAATCCCTTCACGTGGAAAGGGAGATAAGACAAGCGAAAGCCTTACTTAATGAAAATCAAGCTGCCACCCTAGACAATGAATTGTTTATGGTACTGGATACTGCATTCAACAGACTTATACTCGAGCGCCCAGCAGAATTTAACCAATTCGATGGTTTATTTATCCATCCGATTTCACTATCCGACACCCAGGTCGATTCAAATTTTCCGCTTTGGACGCGGCGTTTTGCAGAAGCCATGCCTGACATTGATACAAAGTTGAACGCTCAAATAAAAATTCATAATAAACAAGTATCTGCGTCGTCGTTAACTAACCCTTTGGGCGTTAGAATTCGCTTTGTAAACTTTACTCATTATTTAAATCATAGTGGTAGCGCAGAATCTCCTTATTGGCGTTCTCATCTGATACGCGCATTTTCCAGAATCGAACTTATTGACGAAATAAATGGAAAACCCATTGGCGTTATCGGACATACATTTGTTAAAGGTTCAGGCAATGGTAAAGGCATTCGAGGCAGGGATATAGCTAACTGGCATGACAACTCACGCAGCAACGTCTGGTCTGATATCATTCACTTTATCAGCGACAATCTAGCTAAAAACGTCAAGCAGATAAATAGCCTTGAGATGTTGCCTTTAGGCAATATTAAAGATTCAGAATTGAGTCATGGCGCTGCACGTTTCCTGTTTAATACGAATTTCGACAAAGTCATCGCCAGTCAGTCGTTTAATCCCGCCAATATCAAAGGAATAAAAATAGTCGGTATTGATACTAGCGAGATGGCGGTCAATTCGGATTATGACAAATGGCAAAACCGGATAGAGCGATATCTGCCTGAAATAATGGATATTTTTAACGATAAGACTGTGGAATATAATAACCGACTTACTGAGTTGGGCGATGAAAAACTACTACATGGCAAGGTTCGGATAAAAGCTATCAAACATCGCTCAGGCCCCAAAGAACGAAAACCTTGGCGACGTGGCAAATTGGGAAGTCATGTGATGGAGACAGCCTTAGAAGTCGCCTTAATCAATCCGGCGAATGGCGAAACTGTAGCCTTAGGGGAACGTCGTTTTTATTTTGTCAAACCGCTAAAGCGTGGCAAATATTCGTGGAATAAAAGTGTGATCAAAAACCGCGAGCAAGCACAATTCTGGAATAGAATTAGTGATTTTGTACTTAACAACGTTGATTCAATAGTTGAGGGCGCTATTGAGCTTAAAAAGTCGGATCGCGATACATTTGAGCCCTCCCAAGAAGTACTGGTAGACAATAGACGATCAATGGAGAAAGGCCTAAACAGTCCCTTTTATTCACTACAAAGCGAACATTTCGAACGGGTCAGTATTAAATCTCCGAATAAATTCCGACATTTTGATTCCGTTGAGTTATTGCCTTTGACACCAAAATCACTTTCAGTGGTTGGCACCTCAGAAAAGCATCAACGAAAAGCAGCGGAATTGTTTGCATCCATGTCAAAATTTTACAATGAGAAAGCCGATGTGCTTAATCCGCAGTTCACTGCGAAATCCGATCAAGTCAAATTACTCGCGCAAGTAAAATCTGTCCAATTCAGTTGGAGCAAGTCCTGGTATGATACCAGCCTTCGAGGCTTCTTCAGGACGAATAATCAGCAAGTTGCACATTCTCAGTTAGTCGAACCCGCAATGGCGTTTGAAAATGAAAAGATTGCAGAATATCAGGAGATAAATTCAAATGGGTTCGGACAGGCTCCTTTGTATCTAAGAAGTACGTTTCTTAGCGTGCTGACACATGTAGAATTTCGGGATGCTAAGACAAACGAGGTACTAGGAATAGCTGAGCATCTTTTCTATCCAAGCAAACAACACAATAAGCGAATTTTTCACTCACGCAAGAAACCACTTATTAAAGAACAATCAAGCGACATCTGGCCGGAAATTGTCGAGTATTTAAGTAAAAATTCAATGAGTATTCTACAGGAAATTGAAACACGGCCTGTCGAGAAAATTGAACGACCAGAAAGTTTGTTACCCGTTTCTTTCTTGCTTGAACGCCCTGCAGAGGAGTCTGCTAAGCCCCGCTCTTGGCAGATTTGATTTTTCCTTGCTCATCAAAAAAGGCATCGCGAAGGATGCCTTTTTAATTTATCTTCAACTCGGGATAAGAAGGGTCAATTAAAAGGTTGTGCCCCAGCTCACAACGAATTTAGTATCGTCATCGCCAGACTCATCATCTGCTTTTGAGATAGTGAACGTGAAATCACCTTTGGCAATATCAACCTGGAAGTGACCGTAGTCGCTGTCGCTACCCGCATCAAAATCGTAATAGCCGTAAGTCAGACCCAAAGTGTATTCTTCCGGAAGCTCAAAACCGTAACTGACGTTGTAGTACATATCACCAGTGTCAAATAGTGAACCTTCAGCTACCTGACTGTTGACTGTATAAGCAACGCCAAAACCAAAATCTGCATAGCTGCCGTTGAAGTAGATTTCGCCAAAGTTTGAATCTTCAAAACCAGATTCAGGGTAAGCATAATAGATGTAACCAACGTCATAACCGAAATCACCTGCTTCACCGCCATATCCCAGGTAGTAGTCGTTTTCTGTTCCGTTGCCTGAGCCGAAATCGATAGCGCCGATCCAGGTACCGGCATAGAAACCGCTTTCATGTGAGTAGTCAAGACCACCAGACACTGATACGCCGTCTGAGCTTTGGCTTACACCACGCCATAAATAGTTGCTAGTTGCACCAATGTTTGCCTCAACGGCTGCATAACTTGCCTGGCTGAAACCCGCAGTTGCTGCGATAATCGCAACTGCCAAACTTGTTTTCTTGATTGTTTTCATGTGTGTACTCCAGTTTTATTTTTAATTCTTTCAATAAGTTAAGTTTTAACTGTCGTTATTATTATTATTTATTAGCATTACAAGGCAAAAGTGGTGCCGAGTAGTACATTAGCATTCACGCATTGAAATCAGCCTCCTATCTTTTTGTTTTTAAAGGATTTTATTGGTAGCAACTAATTGCTATCAGGAATAGTAAATATTCAGCTTACCAATAGTTTGCACCAATATGGAGCTTAGGCACAATAATAGTGCATTATATGGGGTTTTGTCGGGCACAGAATTTAGTTACATTAACCGCTCGATTTTCTAGGGGACTACTATGCAGCCTTATTTGATTGCGCCTTCAATATTATCAGCAAACTTTGCGAACCTCGGGCAAGAGGTGGTGGAAGTATTGACTGCGGGAGCAGATGTCATCCATTTTGATGTAATGGACAATCACTATGTGCCTAATCTAACTATAGGTCCCATGGTATGCCAGTCTTTGAGAGACTATGGGATTAAGGCAGACATAGATGTGCATCTGATGGTAAAGCCGGTAGACAGCATGATCAGCAGCTTTGCCAAAGCCGGTGCCAACTACATTAGCTTTCATCCGGAAGCCTCAGAGCACATAGACAGAAGCATTCAATTAATAAAAGATGCCGGTTGTAAAGCGGGCTTAGTATTTAACCCTGCCACACCTTTGCATTATCTTGATCATGTGCTGGATAAGCTTGATCACATTCTACTTATGTCGGTAAATCCTGGTTTTGGAGGACAGTCCTTTATCCCCTCAACCATAAATAAACTCAAGCAAGTCAAACAGATAGTTGAAAACTCCGAGCGAAGTATCCGAATTGAAATTGACGGCGGCGTAAAAGTCGATAATATTCGCGCCATCGCAGAAGCAGGAGCAGACATGTTTGTTGCTGGTTCAGCGATATTTAATCAGCCAGACTATGCCAAGGTCATATCCGATATGCGTGCGGAATTAGCCCAAGTAAGCAGTTAGGCCGAATAACTAAATAACTAAGATTTTCCAGGATTAGATACAAAAAGATTATGACAAAACCAATTGTACTCAGCGGCTGCCAACCTTCAGGACAACTCACCATTGGAAATTACATGGGCGCGCTGCGGCAGTGGGTGGATATGCAATCCGACCATGACTGCCTGTATATGTTGGTGGATTTGCATGCAATAACAGTCAGGCAAGACCCAAAAGCGCTATACGAAGCCTGCTTAGACGGTTTGGCGTTATACATTGCCTGTGGTATTGACCCTCAGAAAAGTACCGTTTTTATGCAATCCCATGTGCCTGAACATGCTCAACTTGCCTGGATAATGAACTGCTACACCCAAATGGGCGAGCTAAACAGAATGACTCAGTTCAAGGATAAATCTGCCAAGAACGTATCCAATATTAATGTTGGTTTATACAGCTACCCTGCATTACAAGCTGCAGATATATTGCTCTACCAGGCAAACGAAGTGCCAGTGGGAGAAGATCAGAAGCAACATCTGGAATTGACCAGAGACATCGCAACCCGCTTCAATAATTTGTACGGCGACGTTTTTACGCTTCCCAATCCTTATATTCCTGAGTTTGGTGCCCGCATCATGAGTTTGCAGGAACCAACCAAGAAAATGTCCAAGTCTGATGACAATCCCAACAATTTTGTGGGATTGCTGGAAGACCCTAAAAAAATTACCAAGAAAATTAAGCGCGCTGTCACAGACTCTGACGAACAGGCTCGAATCTATTTTGACACTAAGGAAAAGCCAGGTGTATCGAATTTGCTGACCTTGTTGTCATGTGCAACCGGTAAAAATGTTGAAGCCCTGGTGCCAGAATACGAAGATAAAATGTATGGACATCTGAAAGGCGATGTTGCTGATGCAGTAGTTAGCTTGTTGGAGCCTATCCAACAGCGCTATCACGAATTGAGAAGTGATAGAGGCCAGTTGGATTTGATCATGCGCGAAGGAGCTGAGAAAGCCAGTGCAAGAGCAGCTAAAACCCTTGCCAGTGCATACAAGGCAGTTGGCTTTATCACCAAACCTTAATTTCAAACCTCCACATTGTCTGCATAATCCAATGTTATTATTAATTGATAACTACGACTCATTCACACACAATCTGGCTCGCTATTTTGTCGAGCTAGGTCAGGATGTAAAAGTCGTTAGGAATGATGAGATAAGCCTCGCAGAGATAGACGATATTGGTCCGGACTATTTGGTAATTTCTCCAGGTCCCTGCTCTCCGGATGAATCTGGTATTTCGTTGCAGGCTATTCAGTCCTTTCACGGACAACTGCCAATTTTAGGCGTTTGTCTTGGCCATCAGGCACTTGGACAGGTGTTCGGGGCAAACGTCATCAGGGCCAGCAATATAAAACATGGTAAAACATCGCAAATATTGCACAATCAAAGTGTCTTGTTTCAAGATGTTCCAAATCCTTTTATTGCAACCCGATACCATTCCTTATTGTTGGCAAACGATTCGATTCCGCCGGACTTTGAAGTAACGGCCTGGTGTGAAGAAAAGGACCAGATAGAAGTGATGGCGATTGAGCACATCGAATTGCCATCAATGGGTGTTCAATTTCACCCAGAATCTTTGCTGACTGAAAGCGGTCACCAGATATTGGCTAACTTTTTACGACGTGGTCAGGACTGGACTAAAGAAAAAATCAATAACGGCTAATCGTTGAGCCAGAATCAAGGACTCACGGGTGCATATTATTGGCGATTTGTGCTAACCTGAAAACGATTAAGAAAAACCCCATAACAACAAGAACATTGAGCTTCCATAATGACTCAGGCGTATACCACCAAACAGGTAATTGACCATAGATACAATAAACTCCTTACAGGACTAGCAGAAGCTCAGAAGGTGTTTGGTGTCGAACCCGATGATTTGGTTGCCTTCAAAAATACTGAACAAAATAATGCCCGAAGACAGCTTCTAAGGGTCGAAAAACAAGCGATCCGCGACAAAGAACTTAATCAGAAATCCGAACAAAATTATATCAACAGCATAAGAGATTTAGTGCAAGATTCCATACTTGAGAAGATGCAGGAACGTCTTGATGATGAGGACGACATATTCTTTAAAGTGTTGGGTTTTGACGAAAACTTACCTGAGCTGCTCGACATGCTGTCGGTCAAAGCAAGTACTATTTCAAAGTTAGAGCCTGTTGCCGGTGAAGTATCCTGGCTTTATGAAGACCTGATAAAAATGGTCAATATGCCCAAGTACAGGCGAACAGACGCTAAGGGTAAAGTCGTCGCTGTGGACAGTTTACGTGTTGCACTTAGTTTTCTGGGTATTGAAAATCTTAAATTGGTTGTTCCGTCGTTGGCATTCAGGCGATGGATACCGCAAATCACAGACCCTTACCCTGAAATAAAATCTCGGCTTTGGGAAACGGCGATTGGCACAGCTATGTCATGTAAAGCCATCGCCAGCATTAGTAAAGTGGACGAAGGGCATGCCTTTGCTATGGGTATGTTTCACGATATCGGGAAAATTATCGTTACCAGACTTTACTTCCGGTTGTTCGACGAACAACAACGGGAAGCACTTATTGAGGCGCACAACGAACGAAAACGTGAAGAACACGCAGCATTGTCCAAGATTACACCGGATAGTGATTTCCTGATTAAGTTAATGGACAGGTTTGCTGCGCCTATCAGCGCCCAGCTCATTGCAAAAATGGGATTTAAACGCTTATTCATAGCTAATGCAGTAGATGAATATGCTCGCGAAGTATCAGTCAAAAAGATGTCCCCGATGGGTAAGGTGTTATATCAGGGTATTGCTTACAATCGATATAGAATGTTAAAAGGTAACAAATTGATTGAGATGGAAGAAGCAAAAGCATACTTGATGCAGTGCCAATTACCAAAAGGCGCTCTCAGCCTATTGAAAACTACCGATATTCGCTCACTCAATATCAGTGTTGACGAGGATTAATGCAATTCTCCGCTGAGATTCCAATCCACCAAGCGATTTATTTTCACATATTCATGCATCCATATGCCGACACACTGTTTGCAGGTACCATAGGGCCTGAACTCCACTTTCGCTGAGGCTACCAACCCTTCTTGGTGCATCAGCGGACAAATAGTTATTCACTAAATCTGCAAATTTACTTGAAACCCTTTAAAAACGTGGGTTTCAGCCATTTAAATTAAAGACAATGCAACGCATTTCTGGAATAATGTCCGACCTTGAACGAATATGTAATGCATCAATCCGATTCATCAGAAGTGTTTTCAGATAAAATCACGATTGATTGGTGCTTCTAGACAAACTATTTAAAAGTGAGGTTAATAGTATGCAAGTCTCTCGCGAAACCTTTAATGATGTAATGGCGCCGAATTATAATCCAGCAGCAATTGTCCCTGTGCGCGGACAAGGCTCTCGAGTATGGGATCAGAAAGGCGACGAATATATTGATTTTGCGGGTGGAATTGCAGTGAATGTGCTTGGCCACTGCCATCCAGAGCTCGTTAAAGCATTGCATGAGCAAGGCGAAAAACTTTGGCACCTGAGCAACGTATTCACTAATGAACCAGCACTCAGATTGGCGACAAAACTGACAGACGCGACATTCGCTGACAAAGTTTATTTTGCCAACTCAGGCGCTGAAGCTAACGAAGCAGCATTGAAACTGGCTCGTCGTTTCGCTCTGGACCACTATGGTGAAGACAAAAATCAGATTATTTCCTTTAAACAAGGATTTCACGGCAGAACATTTTTCACTGTCACTGTAGGTGGACAAGCAGCTTACTCTGATGGATTTGGTCCTAAACCAGGTGCAATAGATCACGCTGGCTACAATGACCTGGAAAGCCTGGAAGCAATTATTTCTGATAAGACCTGTGCGGTCATGATGGAGCCTCTTCAGGGTGAAGGCGGCATTATCAGCCCTACAGAAGAGTTTGTGAAAGGTGTTCGTGCGCTTTGTGATAAACACAATGCACTGTTGATTTTTGATGAGGTCCAATCTGGTGTTGGCCGTACCGGAGAGCTATACGCTTATATGGGCCTTGGCGTTACGCCTGATATATTGACCACAGCTAAAGCCTTGGGTGGTGGTTTCCCTATTGGTGCGATGCTGACAACCAACAAAATTGCTGACAGTTTGAAGGTGGGTACTCACGGGAGTACATACGGTGGTAACCCATTGGCCTGCGCTGTTGCAGAAAAAGCCTTGGACATAGTGAACACACCAGAAGTATTGAATGACGTAAAACGTAAAGAGCAGTTATTCCGCGATGGTCTTGATGCAATCAATCAAAAATACAAAGTATTCAGCGAAGTTCGTGGAAAAGGTTTGTTGTTGGGTTGTGCGCTGAATCAAGATTATCAGGGCCGTGCACGAGACTTCTTAGTTGCATCCACGAGTGAGAAACTGATGTGTTTGGTTGCTGGTGCAAATGTAGTGCGTTTCGCACCTTCTCTTGTCATCCCAGATGAAGATATCAAAGAAGGTCTGGCACGCTTTGAACGTGCAGTTGCAGCCGTTGTAAACGGATAATCATTCAGCAAAGAGAGTAAGCGAGCATGAATATACTTCGCCCAATCCGACAGAGTGACTATCCGTCATTACATGATATTGCAGTTGAATCTGGCATCGGCTTCACGTCGTTGCCAGTCAACGAAGAATTACTAAAAAGAAAAATCACTTCGTCCGTAAGCTCTTTTTCGGAGCAAGTCACTGAGCCTGGTAACCAAAGTTACCTGTTCGTGATGGAAGATTCAGAGTCAGGGGAAGTGGTTGGCACCAGCGGTATAGAAGCAACCGTCGGGCTTGATGATGCATTCTATCATTATCACCTAGGAAAGGTGGTTCACGCATCACGGGAGTTAAAGGTACACAATACGGTCGAATTGCTGACCTTGTGCAATGATTACACTGGCGTCTCTGAAATTTGTACCCTGTTTTTGCGTGAGAGTGCACGAAAAGGTCCAAACGGAAGATTGCTCTCCAAATTCCGTTTTTTGTTCATGATTGAGCATCAATCTCGCTTTGCCGATACTGTTATCGCAGAAATGCGTGGTGTCAGTGATGAGCATGGTGCTTCACCATTCTGGAATTGGTTAGATGAGCACTTCTTTTCAATGGACTTCCCCACTGCTGACTACCTGACCGGGATTGGTAATAAAGTATTCATAGCCGAATTAATGCCCAAATACCCGATCTATGTCAATTTACTGAGCCCCGAAGCACAGGCAGTTATTGGCCAAGTTCACGAAAAAACTAAACCAGCTTTACAGCTACTTGAAACCGAAGGGTTCAGCTGCCGGGGTTACGTGGATATCTTTGATGGTGGGCCAACGGTAGAAGCAAATCTACAACATATACGCACCGCACAGGCGAGCCGTAAGTTACCGGTTAAAGTTGACACGGCTAAAGCCCTATCCGGTGAACTTTGTTTTGCCATCAACACACATATCGAACAATTCAGAGGTGTGGCAACCGAAATAGTAGTGGATCAGGAAAATCAACACGCCTGGATTTCTGCACAAGCTGCCGAAGCACTTAATCTTGCTGATGGTGAATCCATTCGTTTTGCCCCGACTAAACTCAGATGTTAAGGAGTTAGGAAATTGACTACACAAGTACATTTTATAAATGGACAATGGGCAGCTGGACAATCGCACCCAATCAGTTCAGTAGATCCTGCGAAGAAAACCACAATATGGCAAGCTCAGGCGGCATCGGTTGAACAGGTTGATTCAGCAGTTAGTGCAGCCCGCCAGGCTTTTTTGGCCTGGAGTGATAAAACCTTTGAAGAACGACTCGCAATTGTAAAACGTTTCGCGGAATTACTTGGCGAAAATAAACAGATGCTGACCGAAACAATTGCAAAAGAAACCGGAAAACCACAATGGGAAACAGCAACTGAAGTAGGTGCAATGATTGGCAAAATAGCCATTTCTGAAAAAGCCTACCATGAACGTACCGGGACAGTAGAAAATCCCATGCCTGTCGGAAAAGCCTTTATACGACATAAGGCACATGGTGTTGTGGCTGTGTTTGGCCCCTACAACTTTCCTGGTCACCTACCTAACGGGCACATTGTGCCGGCACTATTAGCAGGCAATACAATTGTATTTAAACCTAGCGATCTGACCCCACTGGTAGCAGAAAAGACTGTTGAACTCTGGCAACAAGCTGGCTTGCCGGATGGCGTACTGAACATGGTGCAAGGCGAAGTGGAAACCGGCAAAGCGCTTGCTGCCCACCCTGGTCTGGACGGTTTGTTCTTCACTGGAAGCTCACGTACCGGACGTATTTTGCACGAACAGTTTGCTGGTCACCCTGGTAAAATACTTGCGCTGGAAATGGGTGGGAACAATCCACTTATCGTAAAAGACGCAGCCAATATTGATGCTGTCGTTCATGATATTGTGCAGTCTGCTTTTGTTACCTCCGGGCAACGCTGTACCTGTGCCAGACGCCTTTTCATTCAGGAAGGAACTCAAGGTGACGCGATTTTACAACGACTGCTGGACGTAACTGGTCGCATTGCTGTTGGCCACTACGATGATCAAGAGCAACCCTTCATGGGTGCCATGATATCCAGTGCTGCTGCAGCCATGATGGTCAAAGCTCAACAACAGCTAATTGAGCTGGGTGCTACATCCTTGCTGGAACTCGTCCATGCTGATCAGGAATCAGGTTTTGTGACGCCTGGCATCTTAGACGTCACGGCAATTGCAGACAGCATGCCTGACGAAGAGCACTTCGGTCCGCTGCTAAAAGTGATCCGATATAGTGATTTTGATGCTGCAATCGCTCAGGCAAATAACACAAGCTTTGGTTTGTCAGCTGGATTATTGTCGGATAGTGAAGATGACTATCTACACTTTTTCAAACGCATTCGCGCAGGAATTGTGAATTGGAATCGTCCTATTACTGGAGCAAGCAGTGCCGCCCCATTTGGCGGAATTGGTGATAGCGGCAACCACCGTGCCAGCGCTTATTATGCCGCCGATTATTGTGCTTATCCGGTAGCTTCTGTGGAATTGGATACCGTGACTTTGCCAGGTGCGTTTAGTCCAGGTCTGGATTTTTCCTAGTACGAAGGCAGAAAAACTACATATTCCTGTTCAATTAATATTCAATCGGCGCATTTTTCCTATATAATATGCGCCGTTTTTTATCCTTCTACATGCATTTGAGAGGTCGCATGCACACTAAAATTGATACCCTTTTTGCCAATTTGTGGCAAGACTATTTGTCTATTACACCATCAGCGAAAAAAGTGCATGACCTATTGGGTGGTCAAAATGGCACATCAGAACTCATCAATGACCACGTTGCCTTTCGCACATTTAATATTGGAAAAATAAATCTCGACAAGCTAGCCGCTCACTTTCTTGCTTTAGGCTACGAAGAAAAAGGTCAGTACCAATTCGAGCAAAAAAAACTGGTTGCCAAGCATTTTGAACATGCCGACACCACTAAACCTAAAGTGTTTATCAGCGAGCTTTTGGTCGAAGAATTCTCACAGCCGGTACAGAAGATCATCGCTAAAATGGTGGCTAACATTGCAGAAGATGCAGCTACCCATAGTGACTTCTTGTACTCCGGTACTCACTGGACAATTAACTCTGAAGAATACGATCTGTTATTGGAAGAGTCAGAGTATGCGGCCTGGATGTCTGCCTGGGGTTTCAGAGCCAATCACTTCACAGTGAGCGTTAATCACCTGGAACATTTTCAGGTACTGGCAGATGTGAACAACCAGTTGAAAGATGCAGGATTTGTGCTGAATACAGCTGGAGGCGAAATCAAAGGTGGTCCTGACGTTCACCTGGCTCAGTCGTCAACAATGGCAGATAAAATCGAAGTTCAGTTCGCTGATAAGCCTAAAGTTATCCCGAGTTGTTTTTACGAATTTGCCCAACGCTTTACCTTGCCTTCTGGCACGCTTTACCAAGGCTTTGTGGCGGCATCGGCAGACAAAATATTCGAAAGTACTAATGCCAAAAATAATTGAGTAGTTTTGGTGAAAGTGAAAAGCCTGCAGAACATGCGGGCTTTTTTGTGCCTATCAGTCCAGGGTAACATCATTATTGTTTGGCATAAGGCTTTCTACTACCTCTCGAATCTGATGATAGCGCATGTCTGCACAAAGGTTATGCCCGCCTAATGACTTTGCCCTGACACGAGTTAATATTGGGCTAGTAATACCAGCAAGAAAGCGACAATAGGTTTCGGTACTTACCAAAACATCCAACTTGCTGGCAACATGCTGCTTCAGGTTCTTGCAAGCCTGAGCAATCTGCTCCTTGTCAATATTGGTGCTTGTTTCACTCTGGGCTAGTGATGCTATGAGCCCTCTACAAACACTGCAATGACCACATTTTGGCGGAGCCTGATGATCATCAAAGTAACCAGCCAAACTCGCATGTAAGCACTGATCTGTCTGAAAAAATGCAACCAGCGATTCAATGCGTGATATCTCTTTTTGCTCCTTGTTTCTGAAGTAGCTGCTTAGACTGTCTGAAAGTCCTGTCCCCTCAAGTTCTGCGGAGTTGACTTGGAACACTTCAGTATTTTGTTTACTTTGAAGTTCAATAAAACCTTTTTCTGCCAGATAATCCAGCGCTGTAATCACTCTTCCACGCTCCACTTGTTCCTCAATCAGCAGGCTGTTCATATCCAATGTTGCCCAGACTTTTTTCACCGGACAATGCTTAAACACCTGCTTAAGGAACTGCTGCCTGTCTCGATCAAAACAACTCAGAATTTGCTCTTGAGATTGGATAAACCGCAACTTAAACTCGGCAAAATAGGCATATTTAGGAACGATCAAATTCAACAGTTCCATTTGCACTAACAAGGTTTTTAGTGGTAACTGACGAATATTACTCAGATTGGACAGGGCGTTGAGTTGAGTTTCCCACTGACCGCCTTGCTGGTTTGATTTGATGTCACCTAAAACGATTTCGATTGCCTTGGGTTCAGGCGTATCTCCATACACGAAATTCTCCAGGGTAGTAAGTCCATCCAGGTTAGCCAGAATACTGCAATTGGCGGCTTGGCCGTCGCGGCCCGCCCGCCCCACTTCCTGGCTATAATTTTCGATGGATTTTGGCAGATCATAGTGAACCACGTTGCGTATATCTGACTTGTCTATCCCCATACCAAAGGCAATAGTAGCAACAATAGTCTGCACATTGCCCTGCATAAACTGCTGCTGGATCCGTTCTCGTTTATCGCTATCCATGCCAGCATGATAACTCTGTGCAGATAGACCTTGCTGCCTGAGGAATGCCGCCACTTCGTCCGCTGTTTTCTGCAATGTCACGTAGACAATTCCCGGTCCCTCAGAGCTATTCAGCATGGTAACTAGCTGGCGGCCCTTATCTGCTGTCAAACAAGGGATCACAGACAAATCCAAATTAGCCCGGTAAAATCCTGTTTGAACTATATGCCCTGTCTCAATGGAAAACCGTTTCGCCATATCCTGTTTGACTTGCTTTGTTGCCGTTGCAGTCAGAAGCAGTACAAGCGGAATATTCAATTGTTGTTGATAGCGCGGCAGCTTCAGGTAATCAGGCCTGAAGTTATGTCCCCACTCGGATATACAGTGAGCTTCGTCCACGACCAAAAGAGACACCGGAACCGTCTCAATAAATTTCCTGAATCTCTCATTTTTGAAACGTTCTACAGAAACCATCAAAATTTTACACTGACCATTTCTGACATCTTGCATCACTTGTTGTGTCTGTTCATAGGATTGGCTGGAATCAATACTCCCTGCGGCAATGCCCTTGTTTTGTAAAAAATTGATCTGATCTTTCATTAACGCAAGCAGCGGGGAGACGACTAGAGTCAGATGGGGTAGATGAAGAGCAGCCAATTGATAACACAAAGATTTCCCTGAACCAGTGGGGAAAATAGCCAAAGAGGAATTACCCTCTAGCAATTGTTCAACAACCTGTTGCTGACCCCGGCGAAAAGTACTGAAACCAAAGTGCTGTTGTAGTGATAGATGTAATGCTTCGCTGTTCAAATGCTTGTTCCTGTGTGATGTGAAACAAGCCTAATTGGGTAGCCGTCAATGCACAAGGCTAGTTTTTCAATTCAGATCTAATTATCAAATCAGTCAGGAAATAGGTGATCTATCTGGCAATTCAAGCACTATTAATACCGAACTGTAATAATCTCTGTTTGGTACAATAGGGTCTTTATCATTGGATAATCAATAATGTCATTCACGCAAAGCGCAGAATTTTCCTGCCAGCCTCCCTCTCTGTTGAATTCCTTGCGAGAGATTTCCGCGCCAATTGATTGGCTAAGTACGGTAGCCAGACTCCCCTCATTAATGCGTGCTCCTAAGGGTGATGGCAGGCCAGTGCTTCTGGCACCGGGATACCTGGCGGATGAATACTCTATGTGGCCTTTAAAACAATTTCTTCAGCGCATCAACTACGATGTTTATGATTGGGGGTTGGGGAGAAACTTGGGAAACGTGGATAAAGACATTGTCAGGCTTGGCAATGAAGTTATTGATATTCACACACGGGGTAAGCAGCCAATTACTTTAATCGGCTGGAGTCTAGGTGGGGTGGTCGCGCGCGAAGTAACCCGACTTTTTCCTGAAGCCGTTGCCGAGGTTATCACCCTGGGGACACCCATCACTGGTGGTCCCAAATACACTGCAGTCGCCAATCAATACGCTAAGGCTAAAAATCTCGACCTGGATTCTTTTGAACAACATGTGTTAGAAAGAAACCTAATAGGTTTTGAGCAGCCTGTAACCTCCATATTTAGCAAAACAGATGGCGTGGTAGGATGGAAAGCATCTGTGGATGTATACAACAAGCAAGCACGAAATATTTGCGTCAAAGGGTCTCATCTAGGTTTGGGGATTAACCCACAAGTATGGAAAATCATTGCCGATACTTTAGCTGGAAAATGAGTGGGCAAGTGAAATAGGTGCCGATTTAGCCCTCTATTTTTCCAGTTGTAGTATGGCGTCCTGAATAGAATCAATTCTGCTTTCCAGCGCAGTCTGCGAATCATAAACACCTTGATTGTAAAAAACGACTCCCATTTCCTTAGCAATAAAATCCAGCAAAAAGTCAGCATCAAATTGGCCAAGCTCAACGTCCAATTCATCGTCGAAATAACGTTGAAGTTTGTTCACCAGTTGCTCTTTCTGGCTCTTTTCCAGTTCAATTTTTGACATCATGTCCTCGCACAGTACAAGAAATTAAGATGGCTACTTTATTGAATCATACTGTTTCAATCAAACTATTCACTCCATCTGCTTCCTGCTGTTATGCTGGGCTGTGTTTTACTAATGTGAAGACTTGTGGACTCCCGAATACAGCTTGGCCCTTGGTCACTTGATCCTGCTTCAGGCGAACTACGTCAACAGGATAAGAAAATCATACTGCCCCGCCAGCAACATCAGTTGCTGATGACATTGGTTAATGCCGGCCATGACAGCCTGGTGACAAGAGAAGCCATTATCTCAACACTCTGGCCTGATGGCCGTGTTGTGGAATTTGATCAGAGCCTGAACGCCAGTATGCGGAAATTGCGCCGGGCCCTGGGGGATAACTCCGACAATCCTATCTTTATTGAAACAGTCACGGGCAAAGGTTATCGACTGAAAGTCGAGCCAGGGCACAAAAAGCCTTCGTCCACCACTAAGGTGAAATACCTTCCGGTAGTGATTTTAACTATGCTTGTTGCAACCTGGCTGTTATGGCCAGGTGTAGCTAAGAATAAAACCGTTCCTGTGATTGCAGTAATGCCTGTTACTACTGTTTCTGTCGACGCACAGGATCCTCTTGCACTATCTTTGCGCGAAGAGTTGCTGACTCAGTTCAACCGCGCATCCGTAAATGACCTAATCATACTTGCGCCTGGCAGCATTGATTCCCGTGATGCATCAGCAAAGATACCGGGAAGTCTCTATCTTCTGACGAGCATTAGCCAGGACCCTATTAACAAACGCATTCATCTGCGCTTGGTAGATGATCAGGATACTCAACTTTGGTCTGAGTCGTTCGATTGGCTAAAAGGAGGTGGTACGCGTTCTTACCAGAGGATAGCCAGTCAGGTAGCACAGTCAGTTTCCAGAACATTAAATATATCGATCCCACAAATCAGCGGCTCAACTCTGACACTCTCCGAAGAAAGTCTGAAGGAATATAATCAAGGGCTTTTCCTGATGACCCAAGGGTCTCCTGTAGATCTTCTCAAAGCGGTGGAAAAATTTCAGTCTGTACTCAAAAGTTATTCAAACTATGTTCCTGCATTAGCAAAGGTAGCCAACTTGCGCACAAAATTAGCCTCATCGGATCCATCACGTCGATTCGACCACTTTTCAAAGGCAAAAGATTTTGCACAGCGCGCACTTTCACTGGATCAACATAATGCAGAAGCCTGGGTGGCGTTAGCGTATTACCAGTTTTATCATAGTTGGAACTTCGCACAAACGAGAAATTCACTGGACAAGGCCATTGCAGCCTCGCCAAACCATTCAGACGCGCGCAGTCTTGATGCAGCCTGGTATGCCAGTCAAAGGGCGATGCATTCTTCCATCGAACAAGCCAGGCTAGCGAAGCGCATAGATCCACAGTCAATGACGGTTAATGCTGACTTGTGCTGGTATCTGAACTTTGCGGAGAATTTTAAACAAGCTGAACAGGAATGCTCTCAGATTCTGGAACTGCAACCCAGTGCACTGTGGACACGATTAGGATTGGTTGAAGCATTCCGCCAGCAATCGAAATGGCACGCTGCGGCTGGTCAATTGATGATTGCACTGGGCTCGAGCGCCAAACCTGCCAAAGATATATCAGAAAGTGAACTTCGAACTCTGTATCAGACCTGGTTAGACAAAATGTTACCCCTTTATGCGCAAGGCAACGTTGATGCCTATTTTATTGCAACTCTTCAGGCATCAGCAGGCAATGAACAACAAACATTGGAATGGTTGGAAAAAGCAGTGCAGGACCGAAATGGTTTTCTGGTATTTGCACAAGTCGACCCAAGATTCATACCCTTTCGCGATTCAGCTGATTTTGCGAGGATCGTCCAGTCAATTTTCAAGGATCAGTAAAAGTCATGTAAAAATCATATCCTGATCATGTCAGGTATCACGCCTTGAGTGTCATTCTTCAGTTAGCCAATCCGGCCAATTACGAGGAACGTTCAATGCTAAGAAGACTCATTTTTACACTCGCTTTTTTATGTTTCACCACCAGCCTGACATCCTACGCAGCCCCAACTATTGTCAAAGTGGGCAGCGAAATTATTGATGGCACACGACTGAAACCATTTTCCGCTCACTGGGATCAATTCAGTCTAATGGAAGGTAAACGAGTCCATTCAGCGACCTATAATGAGACGTTGGAGATTATTGCCCATGATGGGGTTCCCCAGCTCAAACACATCCAGGTTGTGAAAGATCAAAGCGGGACTCAGGTTACTAACACCACTATATTTGACCGGGCGACATTAAAGCCTTTAGTGATCGAACAGAAGATGGAGGGTGTACCTGAAGGCAGTCCCGATAACCGCAGCTTTGTCTTTGGTGAATCTCAATATGCGATTTCCGTCATCTTACCTGATGGCAAAGAACATAATCGAACCGTACATTTGCCGGTTGAAATGTTCAATGTTAGTAACCTTGGTTTGGTGTTTGCCGCTATGCCGCTCAAGTTAGGCGAGACCTATCGTATGCCCTCAGTTTTCCCCCAATATCAGGACGGCATGTATTGGATGGACGCCACGGTGAGTGGTGAAAAGACATTTAAAAATAAAGATGGAAAAGATGTCTCTGCCTGGCAGGTTGATATTCGTTGGATCAACATTAAGGGCGGGGTTGAATACCCTGCTGGTCCAAATCACAGTGGAGGTGCATATTATATTGCCAAAAAAGGTTCGACGGGCATTGCGCCAGTACCAGCTTACGTTAACGATACGATTGCAATAGAAGTCAGTCACAAATAGTTTGTTGAGGCCAAAAATAAAAAAGGCAGCCATTTTGACTGCCTTTTTGTATTTTACTTGTTTTTAATCTGCAGGAGCAGTGTCCTCTGGTGTAGCTTGATCTTCCTGCACAACAGCTGGCGCATTTTCTACTTCGACACCATCAACACGTTGCAGGCCTCTGGGCAGCTTATTGCCTCGGCGGCCTCTTTCTCCCTGATAATGTGATAAATCTTCAGCACTGAGTGTCATACCACGTTTGCCGGCCAATATTTTCACCTGGGACCCTTCGGGCACTACACAAACGGATTTCACATACTCTTCTCGTGACTGAGACTTAGCAGAAGGAATATTAATAATTTTGTTTCCTTTCCCTTTGCCAAGGCTCGGAAGATCCCGGAGAGGAAACATCAACATCCGCCCTTCTGTGGAAATCGCCAGACACCAATCTGTTTCCAGATTGTTCACCGGCTGAGGAGCCATTGCGTTTGAACCTGTGGGCAGCGTCAAATAAGCTTTACCTGCTTTGTTTTTGCTGACCATATCTGCAAACTTGCCGACAAAACCATAGCCAGCATCTGAGACCATCAGGTATTTTTGTTCATCTTGCCCCATCACCACATGTTTGAATGTTTCACCCGCAACAAGACCAAACCTGCCGGTCAGTGGTTCCCCCTGACTGCGGGCAGACGGCAATCCATGGGCATCACAGGCAAAAGCCCGGCCCGATGTATCCATGAACACTGCAGGTTGATTGCTACGTCCTTTGGCGCTGTCCAGATACTTGTCTCCGGCTTTGTAACTTAGTCCTTCAGCATCTATGTCATGTCCTTTGGCACAACGTGCCCAGCCTTTTTCTGACAACACCACTGTCACCGCCTCTGAGGGTACAAGTTCTTTTTCAGACAAGGCTTTCGATTCGCCCCTTTCAACCAGAGGAGAACGCCTGTCATCACCATAAGTTTCGGCATCAGCAAGAATTTCTTTTTTGATTAGCGTTTTCAGACGGCGATCAGACCCCAAAAGGGTTTGTAGCTCGTCTCTTTCTTTAGCTAGCTCTTCCTGCTCGGCCTTGATTTTGAATTCTTCAAGCTTGGCAAGGTGACGCAGTTTTAAATCCAATATGGCTTCGGCCTGAATATCCGATAAGCCAAACTTATTCATCAACTCTTGTTTAGGATGATCTTCATAGCGAATAATCCGAATTACTTCGTCAATATTCAAAAAGGCAACCATCAGACCTTCGAGGATGTGCAATCTTGCGAGTACTTTATCAAGACGATACTGCAACCTTCTGACCACTGTATCTTTGCGATAAGTCAGCCATTCGTTAAGTATCATGCGCAGATTTTTCACCTGAGGCCGGCCGTCCAAGCCGATCATATTGATATTGACCCGGTAGTTTTTCTCGAGATCAGTAGTAGCAAACAGGTGTTGCATCAATTGCTCAACATCAACCCGATTGGAGCGAGGAGTGATCACTAGCCTGGTAGGATTCTCATGGTCGGATTCGTCCCGCAAATCACTCACCATAGGCAATTTTTTAGCTTGCATCTGACCCGCTATCTGCTCAAGAATTTTACCTCCGGAAGCCTGATGCGGTAAGGCTGTAATAATAATGTCGCCATTTTCCTCAAGGTAAACTGCACGCATCTTAATCGAGCCACGCCCAGTCTCATATATTTTGACGATGTCCGCACGTGGCGTAATAATTTCAGCTTCTGTTGGGTAATCCGGGCCTTGCACATGCTCCATCAGATCAGCTAATTCGGCGCGACTATTATCCAGCAGGTGAGCACAGGCATTGGCCAATTCACGCACATTGTGCGGGGGAATATCAGTGGCCATACCAACCGCAATTCCGGTGACACCATTAAGTAAAATGTGCGGTAATCGTGCTGGCAGCACTTTGGGTTCGTTTAGTGTGCCATCAAAATTCGGGATCCAGTCAGCGGTGCCCTGCCCTAATTCAGTCAGCAACACCTCACTGAATTTCGACAGTCTGGCTTCGGTATAACGCATAGCTGCAAAGGATTTGGGATCATCAGGTGCACCCCAGTTCCCTTGCCCATCTACCAGTGGATAGCGGTACGAAAATGGTTGTGCCATTAACACCATGGCTTCGTAACAAGCTGAATCGCCATGTGGATGAAACTTACCGAGTACATCCCCCACGGTACGAGCTGATTTTTTATACTTGGCATTATTGCTCAAGCCCAGATCAGACATAGCATAAATGATGCGTCGTTGAACCGGTTTAAGGCCGTCACCTATATGGGGCAACGCTCTGTCCATGATCACATACATGGAGTAATTCAGGTATGCTTCTTCGGTAAATCGACGCAGAGGTAATTGCTCGACGCCGTCTTTATTGATGATTATTTCGTCACTCATGATGAATTATTAAGCCGATTTATTATATTTATTGGTTCTGATTTCAGAGCACTGTTCTGTGTGTAATAGTGGTAAACAAACCACCATCAAATACATCTAGTTTTTGTAGGTTACCCTATAAATGGTGTCAGCGAAATCATCAGATACCAGCAAACTACCATCGGGCATAGCCAACATTGCAACCGGACGTCCCCAAACACTGTCATCCTGTTCAAGCCATCCCTCAATAAAAGGTTTGTAATCGGTGACTTCATTATTTTCTACGGTCGCCATCATGACCCGATAACCCGATTTCTTTGATCGATTCCAGGAGCCGTGTTCAGCCACAAATAAACGTTGTTTGTATTCCTCAGGAAACATGCTCCCAGCATAGAAATGGATACCCAACGGTGCAACATGGGCACCTAAATTTTTAGCAGGGACAACGTAGTCTTCTGCTTTCTTATCCATTCCAAACTCGGGATCAGCCACATAGCCTCCGTGAAAGTACGGGTAGCCAAAGTGCTGACCTTTCATGCTCACTCTGTTGATTTCGCATGGTGGTAACTCGTCTCCCATCCAATCACGTCCATTGTCACTAAACCACAATTCCTTGGTGGTCGGATGCCAATCGAATCCCACACTATTGCGTACACCTTTAGCGAACAATTCTTTTTCACCTGTTGCCAGATCGAAACGAAGAATTGAGGCATAGTCCGGATTATCAAACTTTTCTCCCTTTACAGTCACGCAGATATTGCAAGGTGCACCGACAGGTACATAAAGCTTGCCGTCCGGCCCAAAATCGATATTTTTCCAACCGTGATGTCTGTCAGAAGGAAGCCCTTTGACCACTATCTCTGACTTAGGTGACTGTCGCATCGTCTGTTCAATGTCTGGAAATTTATGAATTTTACTCACCTCAGACACATATAGATCCCCGTCTTTATAGGTCAGTCCCGACGGCATATTGAGGTCTTTTGCAATGACAAACACTTCATCAACCTTGCCATCAAGGTCATTGTCCACAACAGCATGCACTAAACCAGCGCCGCGGCTTCCGGCAAATACCGTACCTTTGCTACCCAGCGCCATTTGTCGCGCGTTTTTAACGTTGCTGGCATACACTTCTATGTGAAACCCTTCAGGTAAATTCAATTTATCCAGTGGCAACGCCAACGCAGGTACGCTAGTTAGACCTAAGAAAATCGATGACATCAGTCTTCGCATTATATTTCCTGTTATATCCGAGAAGTAATAATAATTACTTTATCCTAATTGAAGCGATTGCCATAGCTTAGCAGGCAATGTTTTAATGGAGGCGGATATGGACTGGAATTAAGTGAATGTTAGGCAAGGTAAAGCTGATTGCACTGTTGTGGGTAATGCTGACTTCTGTGGCGGTTGCACAAAATATTGTACAACTGATCAACAATGATGAGGCCGTGCGTTTGTCGACTTACTTTAAAGTCCTCCCTGAGACAGACCAACAATACAGCATTGACCAAGTTCTTCTACTTCATGAGGAGTTTGTCTGGCAACCAATTCTGAACCCCAACTATGGTTTCAGAGACTCAGGGCTCTGGTTAAGTGCGACTTTCAGTAACGTAACTGACACCAAAAACTGGGTAGTTGATTTGGGATTTACCCAGTTGGATATAGTCGATTTTTATCTGGTGATCGATGGAAAAGTGGTGCAGCGTAGCCAACAGGGAAAAGCCAGGCTTAATCAAAGCTATCGCTATCCAACTATGGCCTTAGATCTTCCTTATGCCATTCCCGTGTCTCTTTTCGTCAGAATAGAGAGTGCTTCAAACAGTCTTATCGCACCAATAGACATTCAACCTGCCACAACACATATCAAACTCAATTTTTACGATAATATCTTATGGGGTTTGTTTTATGGTGGCTTGCTGATCCTGGCCATCTACAACTTTGTACTTTATTTTGGCAACAGGGAAAAAAGCCTGCTTGCCTATGTTGGGTATATCAGCACCGCAATTTTATGGCAGTTTGTTTGGGGGGGCCATCTGCAAGTTTTGTTTCCTTTGGGGTTTACTAGCTGGCTAAGTCAACATATAGACCTGATATTTGTGGCTTTGGGCATTGGTTCAGGAGTCTTTACTTACACCTTTCTCGACGCACCAGACAATGCACCTAAGTCGACACCGATGATTCGCGCCAATATCATTGTTTTGGCTGTATTAGGTCTGTGTTCAATGCTCAACTTGCTGCCACCATTGTGGCAGAATGGACTGGTTTACCTGGTTAGTATACTGGCTATTAGCAGCTACCTCTTCGCCGGGTTCGAAAGTTTCTTCAATCATTTCCAGCCTGCCAAATATTTCATTTTTGCCTGGAGTATTCTAGCCTGTTGTGCATTGATAGGCATGTTAAGTCTGGTGGGGTTTTTCCCCTCTAACTCTTTCACAACTTATTGTTTCCAGATTGGCGTTTTTCTTGAAGCCGGGTTATTTTCCTTGGCTTTGATGGACAAAAGTCGCGGTCAACTGGAGCGTGAAATCCAGCAAGCTACCAATGACTTGCGCAACAATATGGAATTTATCGAAGAACAAAATGTGCGTCTTGATATAGCCCGAAAAGATGCAATTAAAGCGAGCCATATAAAATCTCAATTTCTGGCCAACATGAGTCATGAAATTCGCACACCTCTCAACGCAATTCTCGGTTTCAGCCGGGAGCTGACGCAACTTGACTTGCCAGCCCAGAAACAAGAGCAGGTGATGATTATCAACAATGCGGCAGACAATCTGCTGGCGATTGTTAACGACGTGCTTGATGTATCCAAAATAGAAGCCGGCAAGCTGCAAATTAACAACCAACCCTTTTCACCCAATCAGTTACTCGAAGAAATGGTCAATCTGATGGCAAAAACAGCGCACCAGAAAAAACTCGAGTTTGTGTTTGAACTTGGTGCTTTACCAGACAAATTGATAGGTGATGTGACGCGGATAAAACAAATACTGAATAATTTATTAAGTAACGCGCTCAAATTTACCTCGTCAGGATATATACGCCTGAGCGCAGCCGGGAAAACACTGGATCACGGCATGTTTCAGTTGACGCTGAAAATCGAAGATACCGGGATTGGGATCAGCCCCCAGGATCGTAAAAAGCTATTCAACGCCTTTACCCAGGTAGACGATGCACTAAGCCGTTCTTATCAGGGGACTGGATTGGGACTAGTGATCTGCCAACAACTAGTTAAATTGATGCATGGTAAAATCACTTTGACTACAACACCCGGAGAAGGGAGTTGTTTTACTGTCACGTTAAACACGAACCTGTTAAGCACCAAGTGCTCATATTTAAATGCACCAGATTGGACAGGTAAACAGGTGCTTTTACTAGATTTGAATTCAGTGACCAGGTCGTCGTCGAAAACTATTTTGGAAATGGTGGGGTGCAAAGTCTCGGAAATTGGGACATTGGATGAATTGTTTTCTGCCTCAGGTTCCTTCGATATGTTATTTGCCACCTTGCCTGTAGCGGATCTGGCAAACAGAGAAAGCATTTATGCAATATTGGATAACATTAACGCGAGTCGCAAAATGCTGCTCTATTCCGGTCCTGAGCCACTAACAGAAAGGCCTGACCTGGTATCAAAGGTAGAAAGTCAGATTCGATTGCCACTGACTCCAATCAAATTGGACAACCTGCTGCACAAACCGAAACAGACTGAGAAAACGCAGTTGCAGCAGCGACTGATGGAACTGCCAAGAGCCAAAGTACTTGCCGTTGACGATATGGAAATGAATCTGAAACTCCTGAAAACCTGGTTCAAACCCTCGTCACTGGAGCTGACACTCGCATTTAGCGGCAGCGAATCTGTCTCACTTTGCGAGCAACAGGAATTTGATCTGATCTTGATGGATGTGCAAATGCCGAACATGGATGGCCTGCAGGCAACCCAACTTATCCGTCAGACAGAACTTAATATCGGCACTCCCATTATTGCAGTGACTGCCCACGCGTTTAAAGAAGAGCAGGAAAGATTACTTGCATCGGGTATGGATGACTATCTACCAAAACCGATTGATTTGAATGACCTGGTCAACTTGATAAAACGCTGGTGTCTGCAACAAGAACATAAACCCCTCTCTTTGCCCAGCCTGGATTGGGAGCTGGCAATGAAGCGGGCAAATCATAATTTTGATGCAGCCAAAGAGGTTTTAAGTGAGTTTTCAATGCAACTCCCTAAACTTATTGACGACATTGAAGTGAACTGGAAAAAGCATGACCTTGCTGAAGTTCAGGCCATTGTGCATAAATTGCACGGTGCCTGCTGTTATACAGGCGTGCCTAAACTGCTTGCGTTATGCGACGAAATTGAAGGTGCACTGAAATGTGACCAGGTTCATCATGTGGCCGAACGCATCCCATCTCTTGTGATAGAAGCAGAGCTGGTTATTTCAGAAACCGAAAAACATCTGAATGAACTGGTGGAATTATAGCTTTGCTGACCTGGCAAATTAAAACGGCGCATTTCTTCTCTTAAAATGAAACTAGGATTCAGTTGATGATAGTACGCGAGCCTGACATTGCTTTAACAAAGTCACAAATTGCTCCGTATCCCGATCGATTTCTGCTGCTGAAATGAACAAATCAAAACCCAGATTATTGCGCAGTTTCTCCATCCTGTTTGCCAACATCGCCTTTATTCCTTTAATGACTTTTCCGTCTGGCAGTTTATGCACATCATCTTCGATTAAGGTAGCGCTGTAACAGGCACCTGTATTGCAGTTGTTGTCACCTTGCAATAAGAGCGGGCGTTGTTCCAGCAACAAATTGGTTGCCAAGCGCGGAGAAATGGAATCGAGCAAAGGCTGATAATCTTTAAGTCGAATCCCCACCATACCCAATGCTTTGTGCTCGATGCCCGAGTGTATTTTCGGCGTGTCAATGCGGTGGACGTTATTCCAGTCAACCTGCCATTGGCCATGGCGGTGACGATAAAATATTGTATCTCTGGATATCTCAATGCTGTAGTCAGGTTCGCGTATTTTGAACCAGCCAATCAACAGCGACACTATTGAGGCGCTCGCTGCAAATATTCCCACCAAATAGGCACTCTTAGGTAACAATGTCAGTAGTAAAACTGCTACCAGTAACCCCACCAGGCCAATAATGACCGAGGTTACTCCATTACGCTTAGAGGTAGCGCGAATTTGGATCAAATCGTTATCATCAGAGCCAGACATAGTAATACACCACTAACATCAATATCCCCCAAAGCACAATTGCCCTGAGTTTACGGCAGTATGCACAATCAGTTTGCCACCAGGAAAGTATCGCTTTTTTCATTTCACTAATCTCATTAACCCGATGTGATGGTCTCCTCCGTAAAGTATAGCTTAACGCAATTACGCTGGATTTACCGCAATCTGAGTCGGTAGCGCTGATTTCAGCTTGTTGCCTTCTCGTTTAGCGATCGCACCGGCTACCAGTGGTGTAAAGACCAGGGACAAGATGACAGAAAAACCAACACCACCCGCCAGAACTACCGCAAGTGGCGGCCAGAAGGTGCCTTCGCTGAACAGCAATAGTGGGATAAAACCGCCCACGGTAGTAAAGGTAGTGGACAAAATGTGTCGACTACATCCCATCGTTTCACGGACAATTTCGCTTACATCTCCGAGACTGGCTTTTTCATTCGCGCGAATTGCGGCAATAACAACGATTGAGCCGTTTATAGCTACCCCAATTAAGCCAGCGCTGCCTAAAAGCGGGTTGAAGCCAATCGGCAGACCTGATAACCAGAGACTGAACATGCCCAGGCCTACAGATAAAAACGCCACGCTTCCTATTACAGTTGCCAGGGTCACACTGTTAAAGGTAAGGATTAAAGTGGTGATCATCAGTACCAGCAATACAGGTGCGTATGTGGCGAGTAACCCCAGCGCCTCTTTCTGCTCATCGGCATCACCAGCCAGTTTTATTCTGTATCCGACGGGCAATTCAAATTGCTTTTCCTGCAATTTCTTTTGTAGCGTATTTGCAGCATCTACCGCCGTGGCGCCTGGTAAAAGGAATCCTTCTACCACATTTGCTCTTTCTCCATTGATGCGCGTAATTCCTGCGATACTGGGACGCAATTCAAAATCACCAATAGCTGAAACAGGTAACCATCTTTGCTGATTTGCCAAATCCTGAGTCAATAATGGCGTCGCTCCAACCTGAGTAAGGTTATTGCGCATCGCCTCCGGCACTCTGATACGAATTGGTATCTCCTCAGTTCCTTCCAATATTGACCCGCCCAAGACGCCGTCTAACGACGCCTGTAATTGTGTCGCCACATCCGACAACGACATATTTGCTAGCGAGCTGACGTCCCGTGTTGCGGACATTCTAAGCTCTGGCTCTCCCAAAGTAGTAGAGGCTATAGTATTTGTAATTCCAGGTAGCTGCGACATAGCTAATCTGACCTGCTCTCCCACCGTGTTTAGCGTTTCGATGTCGGGACCATAAATTTCTACTCCAATAGGTGCAGAAATAGGTGGACCCTGACCAAATGCCCGCACCACAGTTTTAGCCATTGGATATGCCTCATCCATGTCACGTTGCAACTCTGCAATCAGGTGTGCAGCTTCGTCAACTGAGGAGGCAGTCACCACTGCATTTGCGAAGTTCGGTGAGTTATCTCTGGTCATCACTTGATTGTAATAAACCGACGGCGCTGATGCGCCTGCCAACCAGGTTACCTGCTTGACCGCACTTTTTTGTCGAATATCACGATCCATTTTCCGGACAATGGAGTGGGTTTCAGTCAATGCAGTACCATTTGGCATCCACACATATATTTCAAACTGATCACGGTCCGCACTAGGGAAGAAAACGTTACCCAATTGGCCAGACAACACAAAACCCGTAATGGGTAATACCACTGCCACCACTATCGGTAACAAGGGTTTTTGCAGGCGTCTTGCCAGCCAATGCCGATACCAGTCACTCAATAATGGGAAGCTTATGCCTGATTTTATCCAACGCACTTTCTGATTAGCTTTTGGCCTAGGCAAATACCGCGCAGCAAGCGCTGCGATAATGGTCAATGAAATAAACAAGGACCCTACTAAAGCCATTACCACGCTAACAGCAATAGAACTGATAAAGTCACCAATATTACCTGGTAATAAGAAAATAGGCATAAAGCCCAGAATGGTGGTTAAGGTCGAGGCCAGTAAAGGACTGAACAGATGTTTTATGCTGATAACCAGAGCATCCTGACGGGAATTTTCTTCATTTAGCAAATTTGCCCGGATTTCGTCCGTGATAACAATCGCATTGTCTATCAAAAGCCCGATGGCGATAATGATCCCAAAGATGGACATTTGGTGAATTTGTTCATCGAAAAAGCTTAAGGAGAATATGGCAAAGGCTGCACAAAGTGGTAAAGCCAACCCTACAATCCAGGCCGAGCGTATCCCCATAAAGACCAGTACCACAGCCATTACCACCAAACTACCCATCAGCAGATTAGAGGTCAACTCAGATAAACGAGCCTCAGTGTACAGATTCTGCTCAAACACTATATCTGCCGACACTGTGCCCGCAAATGTCTGGTCAAAACTTGCCAACGCCTTTTTGGTATTTTCAGTCCATACATCCACCCGCACAGTGGGTTGCATGCGAGCTGCGACAAACACCACCCGTTCGCCGTTCAATAAGGCAATATCATTAGGTGGGTCCTGCCACTTACGGCTTATTTCTGCAATGTCTCCAAGACGCAGGAAATTGGCGTCTGATGAGACGTTGAGAGGAATGTTTCTTACTACGTCCAATTGGCTTAGCTCTTCTGCTACCTGAACCCGCACATTCTGCTTGTCATCTCGCACCACACCAGCAGGTAACTTAGGATCGGCACCTGCTACTAATCGACTGGCCTGTGCAATACTCAGCCCTGCGCTAATGAGTTGTTGAGGATCTATGTCAACACTGATTTCTTCGCTGAGTTCGCCGTAAATTCGCACCAACTCCGTACCGGGAACATTGCGCAACCTGTCTGCTAATTCATCGCTCATGCGGGACATGATTGACATAGGCGTGTCGTAGCCTTGTGTTGCTCTCATCGCCACCAACAACGTAAATGACGTTGCGCCACGTTTTTCGTCTAGCTCAGGTTCTCCGGCTCCCGCCGGGAACTGCTGTTTAGCGTCTGACAGACTGTCACGAATTTTAGAAAAGATTTGCTCATTAGTCGTGTTATCCACATAGGCTTGCAGCTCTATATTTAGTACCGAAATATCTGCTCGGGAGGTGGAACGAATTTCCTTAATTTCAGATAACTGCCTCAATTCATCTTCCAGAACATCACTGACCAACGCCTCAACTCGTTCCGCGGACGCACCAGGAAATGGCGTCAGAACCAGTACATTTCGTGTATCTATGCGCGGGTCCTCAAGTCTTGGCAAAGTAGTGACAGCTGACATTCCGGCAACCAACAGAATCATGATGCTCAACACCAACAGATGTCCGCGCCTGAAAAAGGCCGTATACCAAGGCCCTTCCATTTTAGTTTTATGGCTATTCATAATCGCGCACCTTGGCAAACTGGTTATGCGTTGTTTGGCGAGCCACCACCAATTGATTTGGAACCAGTCTATGCGCGCCATTTAGTACAATCATATCTGTGGGCTTTAAAGCCCCTCTAACAAAGGCGCGGGTTTCGTCTGAGAAGAGCAGCTCAACTGACTTTGCAGTCACCTGCTGTTCACCTTCTTGGGGCACAACGAAGAGCGTCCAAAGTCCTCTGACACCGCTGTTCAAGGCAGATTTTACAACCCATACTCCGCTTTCATTCACTTCCGATTGATAGGCAAGAGCGACAAGATCACCGGGCAAAACATTGTCAGTATTATCTTCAATGGAAAAGATGACATCCACAGTGCGGGTATCCAGCCGTCGCTGTTTGGCAATGGACGTGATCTGTCCCGTCAGTTTTTTTCCCTTGTTGTCTAACAGGTGTTTATCGCCCACAGCAAATTCGAATGCATCATTCGCGGCTAACGCAATTCTTGCTAACTTTCCTTTATTCTGCTGAAGGGTGAAGACGGTTTGCCCCGCGGGTACTACTGTCCCTTGATCAATTTGGCGGGAAAGAATTTCAGCATCAAATGGAGCTTTTAATTCAGATTTAGACAATTCCACCCGCAGACTATCCATGCGTGCCTGGATCTCATCCACTGCGGCGTCTGCACCTACCGTTGCCTCTCTCACTTCATCTAGACGTTGACCTGATTCGAGCTTTTTACGAACCAGTTCAGCAATTCTTTTTTCTGACAACATCGCAAGCCTTGCTTGAGATTTAGCTCGTTGCAACGCGGCGTTTAATTCGAGCATTCTGGCGTCAAGGCGATCTGTGTCCAGTTTTGCAAGCAACTGCCCTTTAACCACCAGATCTCCTTCGTCCACCAGCACCTGAGTCAAGGTACCCGCCAATTCAAAGCCGGCGTTAGCGCGCTGCGCTGCTTCAATGCGGCCGTAAGCAAATCTTGCTTGAATGTAGGAATCCTGAAGTTCAATCGCTCCAACATCAACAGTATGTGATTTAGCGGATACAGGTGGAGGAACAATCTGTCCGCTGCCAGCGGTGACCATCAGCGCAGTTACGCCAAAGAATGGAATAGCCATAATTGCGGCCACCAGTAGCGTCTTATTTTTGCGAGGAGAAGTGTTAAATGCCATAGTCAGTTAATCTCTTGAAAATGATTTACTAATTGAATTTCTGATGAGGTTCATATATAAATACTGGACCGTCTAGTTTGATATTCTAGATTATAAATACTGGACCGTCTAGTTTGATAAATAATTAATTGGTAACTAAAACGCATGAACGTAGTAGATAGATCACCTGAAAATAAAATAATTGCGGAAAATTTAGGCAAAGCTGGACGACCCAAAAGTGCTGAAAAGCGCAATCTCATCCTCGACTCGGCGACAGATTTGTTCCTGGAGAACGGGTTCGGCGCGACTTCCATGGATATGGTTGCTAAAACAGCGGGCGTTTCAAAACAAACCGTTTATTCTCATTTTAAAAACAAAGACGCGCTCTTCACCTCGGTAATAAATAAGAAGTGTAAGGATTACCAGATGGATGCGGAGCACATGCGTTCTGATGGTCACGCAGCCGCTGAAATTCTATCTGTAGTTGGAAACCAGTTCGTCAAACTATTGCGCGACCCGGGTGTTATCGCTATGTACCAACTTGTTATAGGCGAGGCAACCAGTAACCCACACGTGGCAGAACTTTTTTATGAAGCGGGCCCCCAGCAGGCTATGGATGTACTTAGCAAGATGATGCAATTGCACCCAGAGTTGAATTTGGCAAGGAAAGATGCTGATTACTGGACTAACGCTTACTTCAACCTTCTAAAAGGAGAGTTCCATATGCGCACTATGCTTGGACTTCCCCATCCGATGAGTGACGATGAGATAAACACCGAAGTTCAAAAAAATGTTCAGCAAATACTGCTACTTATCAAAAACTGTCCGCTTAGCTAGCCATTAGTCAAAGTGAAAGCTTAAAACTATCCATGTCATCTGCAAACAGTATCGGACCAGGGTACTGTTTTCGGATCAAAGATGTAGTCTCAGATTCTTTGCCATTAGTGCGTTTCATTCGGTGAGAGATTATCAGCTTTCTGGCTTCTGCCTGTTTGGCAAATTGACCGATTTCTGATGGTGTCATATGTAAATTCCTGGCCACTTCAGATGCTTGCTCAGGTATAGCGTTGTGCATGACCAGTAAATCGGCATGCTGCGCGAAGCTGCCAAAACCTTGAGTTTTGCCACTCATATCACCGGATACAACTATGGAACACTCTCCACTGTCGATACGCCAACTGACTGCCGCAACAGGACCATGGTGCACAGGTAAGGCACTGATTAACAGGCCATCGGCTATTTCAAAACTGCTGGATTTTTCAACTTTTAATTGTACATCAATGGTATTTATCTGATATTCGGCTGATTCAGAATCATCTACATACTCCCTCAGATATCGAAACGCCCCCCGATCTGATAGCAACCGACTAATGTAGTCTGAAGTGGAAGGCATTAGGGCATTTTGAGCAGGACCAAAAACCATGAGGTTCCGTGTCCGAGAGGTAAAAAATGCACCTTTCACATAAGCAGGTAGATCCGCAGCATGATCCACATGCAAATGAGTAAGCATAATTGCATCAAGGTCAGCAAAATCTGCGCCGCTGTTGCCAAACGCTATACTGGAACCAGGCCCTGTATCAATCAATAATCGCGCCTTTTCGTCTATCCAAACCAGGTAACTGCTTGATGTTCGCCCGTCATCCAATTCTGGCCCACCAGACCCCAATACCTGTAATTTTACTGAAACTTCGCTACAAGTAGCCCTGGCGTAGCCGGGTAACATTAACAAATACACCAAGAATATCATTTTGAGCGACATCAATTTTAGCTCCTGTTTAAAAAATTAATTGCGGCTAAACATAGACCTGATGAACAAGAAAAACGCACAAACTAATCTTGTTTTAATCTCAGGTAACAATTCCAACATGTGAGTTCGAGTAGCTTACTGAGAATGTTTCGATTACAAAAAACTAACAATCATTGGGATTTAAATCCAATGACAATGGTCTAGCATAGACAGTACGGAGTAATTTTCCATACCTGTTCATGTGCTACGCTTTGAAGCTAAGCATATTTGTTAAGTAATAATCGCTGGGCCTTGTTTTATGCATAAATTTTGTCGTCTTGTACTATTCTGCAGTTTATTTTCTTCTCCGGCGGTTCTAGCCCAAAGCACTAATATTTGGGTGGAGCAACAGGCCAAGTCTTTACAACAGGCATCGATTGCTGATGTGGCCAGTCAGGGTCGGATGTTGTCCGCACGCCCTGACCTGATGAACCAGCTATTCTCTGATAAAAGCAAAAATATTGTATTGGATATCCCGCTGCCAGATGGTGGCATGGCCGCGTTCAAATTGACACCAACCCCGGTAATGGCACCAGGACTTGCTCTGAAGTTTCCGGAATTGATGTCCTATCGGGGCGTCGACACTCAAGACAGTGCAAATGCAGGGCGATTTAACATTTCACCCGCCGGTTTCTCAGGTATGTTTCTCTACCAAGGTGAGTGGGTTTTCCTTTCGCCACAGCAACAATCCGGCGAAGCGCAACATCTTAGTTATTTTCGCAAACACGCCGCTGCGGGCGATACGCGCCCATTGTATGAAACTGATTCCATGAGTATGCCTGGTGCTTTGGCGAAATCAGTCTCTGACGGGAAGATTTTATCCAAAACCTCAGGAGATGAGATCAGAACATACAGACTGGCAGTGAGCACTTCTGGTGAGTATACCCAGGCCAATGGCGGTACCAATGGTGCAATGGCAGAATTAGACAGGTTGGTGAATCGAATTAATCAAATATTCCTGACTGATTTGTCCATCCAATTTGAGCTGGTTGAAAATAACGATCAGCTTATTTTTACCGATGCCAGCTCTGATCCATTCAGCAACGAGGACTCTGAAGCCGATCTGGAAGCCAATCAAACTACCATCGATGACATAATTGGTGCCGGCAACTACGATATCGGTCATTTGCTTAACACCAATGGTGGTGGCCTTGCGTTTGTGGGGGTAACCTGTGTTAACAACTTCAAAGCACAAGGGTACACAGGCAGTCGTAACCCTAATGGTGAAAGCTTTTATATCGACCTGGTGATCCACGAATTCGGTCATCAGCTGGGTGCCCAGCATACCTTCAATGCTATTCAAGCCGGATCCTGTACAGGCGGAAACGATGGTCAAAGAAGTAACAGTTCGTCTGTCGAGCCTGGCAGTGGCTCGACCATCATGGCGTATGCGGGTATCTGCAATCCGCAGAATTTACAAAACAACAGTGACCCTTACTTCCATCCCTGGTCCATTAGATCGATCAGGCAAAGAGTAGATTCATCGGGGGCCTGTGGCTTCACCTCAACCCCTCAGAACGCTGTCCCTGTCGTCACTGAAGGACAAAGTGTTTACCAAATTCCTGCCAATACGCCATTTGTACTTACCGCACAGGCGAGTGATACAGACAATGATACTCTCACCTATGGCTGGGATCAGATTAACCCTGGAGGCAGTAACGGTGGAACTTCAAGCCGGGCATCTGTGGGAGAAGACAATGGTTCGAACCCGCTGTTTCGCTCGTTTTCACCCACCACCAGCCCGACTCGGTACTTTCCTGGCCTTAGTGACGTGTTAAATGGCACATCCACCTTTGGGGAAGCGTTACCCAGCACCGACCGAACTCTTAATTTTGAAGTTGTTGTACGTGATAATCTTGGAGGTGTTGATACTCAGCAAGTTGAGGTGGAGGTAAATGATAACGGGGAAAGCTTTACAGTGACCTCCCCCGCAACCGGAGATACCTGGATAGGAAACACACCACAAGTCATTGAATGGGAGCAGGCTGGTACTCATTTGTCTCCAATTTCATGCGCGACTGTGGATGTCATGTTGGATGCAGATGGTGATGGTGTGTTTGACACTGATTTGGCCAGTGGAGTGAGCAACTCGGGGAGCAGCGAAGTGGTTGCACCCAGTGCCGTTTCAAGTGACGCCAGGCTGATGCTAAAATGCAGCGACAATATTTTTTATGCTGTCAACCCTGGTTCGTTTAACCTGACCTCCGGCACAGGAGCAATAGCTCCGGTTATAACCGGACAACAGGCACTGAGCGTACAGGAAGACAACTCTCTGACTGTGGATTTTGATGCCCTGCAAGTGACAGACCCCGACACCAACTACCCTGATGGGTTCTCTCTGATGGTAATGACTGGCAATGATTATACGGTAGACGGCACCACAGTCAGTCCTTCTGCCGATTTCAATGGCGACATTAGTGTCGATGTGAGCGTGAATGACGGCACCAACGACAGTAATATATTTCCTCTATTAATTTCTGTTGAAGCCATTAATGATTCACCGGTCACCGTAAGCGATAGTCTGACCATTAGTCAGACAAGTGGAGCAGTCGTTATTGACGTATTGGCAAACGATAGCGACGTGGAAGACGATCAATTGACCATACTGTCTTTTGAGTACAATGGCACGGGTTCTATGTCCTTAAGCAATAACCAACTAAGTTACACGCCTTCAAGTACCTTTAGCGGATCAGAGAGTGCGACCTATATCATCGCGGATTCTGATGGCGCAGAAGCGACTGGCTCCATCAGTATCAGTGTCACTGCGTCCCAACCTCCGGCGACAAATGATGAGAGCGGTGGCGGAAGTTTAATTTGGTTATTGGGACTAATATTGGCTAGTCTAGGACAGAGAAGAATTTTATCGGGGAACCGTAATAAAAATGATCAAGGTTTTTAGTGGCTTAGTTTTTTGTTCAGTGCTATTCGCCTGCACCAGTACGACGCAGGAAACCAGCGATGATTTAGCAATCTCGGACGCGCCAGAATCTAACAACGAACAACAACTTGAACCCTACGAGTTGAAATGGTTGGCTTATGCTGATCCTATTGCTGATGCTAACCTGGCTATCGCCAAAAATGACTTTACTTTACTGGCATTCTCCAACCGCGGCATTCGTTTCCCAGGCGTTTCAGAAGAGGCGTACGATTTGGAAACCCTGACTAAGGTTTGCGGGGTTAAAGTGTTAAAAGGTACAGGTGACATGTTGCAACAGGGCCAAAGCCTGGAGCGACGAAAAAAACTAAGAGCCTATGCGAAACAATACAATAATCAGGTATTTAAAGTGTGCTCTACGCTCCTTATCAATGAGTAGTTTGTCGACATTAAAAGCTTTGCTGACAATATTATCAGGGTTGTCAGTGATTATCAGTCCCTCAACAATTGGCCGCGATATAGTTTTTCCACGAGCACAATCTGACACTGACCATCGAACAAATTTTCCGACGACTCTGTTAACGAAAATTCTGGCCCAGTCCTCAGCAGAGGATAAACTTGTCCCAACGAAATTTTATGCTCAACAAGATCGCGCTTTAAAATTACTTGCTGACAAGGAAATAGATATCCTATGGACGGCGACGTCCATTGACAGAGAAAGGGAATTCAGGCCCATCCGGATCCCAATCTATAGGGGTTTATTGGGTTGGCGCATTGCGCTGATAAATGCGCAAAATAGCAACCTGTTGGCTTCAGTAAACAATCTTGAACAACTGCAGCAATTTAGCATTGGTGCTGGCGGAGGGTGGCCGGAAGTTCCCATTTTCAGTCATAACGGTTTTACCGTGCATACAACAACAACTTATAACGGTTTGTTTGAAATGTTGTCGCGCAAGCGTTTTCAGTTGTTCCCGCGTTCAATTGTGGAAATTCAGGACGAAGTGTCTGCATTTTCCCACCTCAACCTGGTATCCGATAAAAATGTATTGATGCAGTACCCATACGCCTTGTATTTCTTTGTTAATAAAACCAACAATCTGTTGGCACAACAAATAGAATCAGGATTTGTTTCGCTGATAGAAAATGGAGAATACGAGAAGCTTTTCCAACAATTTGTGCGCAGAAGTCTCGATTCTGCAGAAATTGGATCGCGCACCAGGGTTCGCTTGCATAACCCTTACTTTCCAGTGATCGAAGAGAAGTATAAAGATTATTTCATGCCGTTTTAATGACTGCTTTTAAGTCATAATCTATAAAGCCAAATGTATGATTTTCTGCTAAAATCGCCAACCAACTTCAGCCCAACCTTTAGTTTGAATAATGGAATTTAAAGGCAATCACGTTTTATCCGTCAATCAGTTTAACCGCGATTCAATCCAGAAAGTCTTTGATGTCGCTAACCAGATGGCACCCTACGCACTGCGTCAAAAGCGAACTACAGTATTGGACGGCGCAATTTTAGGAAATTTATTTTTTGAGCCGAGCACCAGAACACGAGTCAGTTTCGGTACAGCGTTTAACTTGCTTGGTGGCGAAGTCAGGGAAACCACAGGGATGGATAATTCCGCATTGGCAAAAGGGGAATCACTGTACGATACAGCCAGGGTTCTCAGCGGATATTCCGACGTCATAGCCATGCGTCATCCGCAGGCTGGATCGGTCAGTGAATTTGCTGAGGGGAGTCGTATTCCGGTCATCAACGGCGGTGATGGACCCAACGAACATCCAACCCAGGCACTGTTGGATTTATACACCATAGAGAAAGAGCGCCAGTATCATGGTGGAACCATTGACGGGCTGCACATTGCGATGATTGGTGATCTGAAATTCGGACGCACTGTCCATTCACTGTCCAAGTTGCTGAGCCTGTTCAACAATGTGAAATTTACTCTGATCTCTCCTTCTGAACTTGCCATGCCAGATGATATCTTGGCGCGATTGGAAAACGCAGGGCATGAGGTAAAGGTAACTGATCAGCTTGAAGGTAGTGTTGATGCAGACATTTGTTATCAAACTCGAATACAGGAAGAACGGTTTCCTTCACAAGATGAAGCAAACAAATATCGCGGTAAATTTCGTTTAAATCAAACGATTTACACCAAACACTTTCAATCAAAAACCGTCATTATGCATCCCCTGCCTCGAGACTCTCGGGCAGATGCAAATGAATTGGATAACGACCTGAACATGAACCCGAATCTGGCCATTTTCCGCCAGACCGATAATGGGGTTCTAGTCAGAATGGCACTGTTTGCTCTCACTCTTGGCGTAGACAATATCGTCAGTAAGTTCGACCGAGCAGTAAATTGGTATAGCAATAAAAGTCAAAGTTAATCATGCAAAAATCAGAACAATTATTTGAACGCGCTCAACAACACATTCCTGGCGGTGTTAACTCTCCCGTTCGGGCTTTCAAAGCCGTGGGTGGCACGCCACCTTTCATTTCCAAGGCCGATGGCCCTTACATCTTTGATGCCGATGGGAAACGTTATATTGATTATGTACAGTCCTGGGGACCAATGGTGTTGGGACACAATAATGCTGTAATTCGTGAGGCTGTTATAAATGCTGCGTCTAATGGCTTGAGCTTCGGTGCACCAACTGAAGCGGAAGTGATCATGGCCGAAAAAGTCAGTGAGCTGGTACCTTCGATGCAGATGGTCAGGATGGTCAACTCAGGCACCGAAGCCACCATGAGCGCAATTCGGTTAGCTCGGGGCTTCACCGGAAAAGACAAAATTCTTAAATTTGAGGGTTGTTATCATGGACATGCCGATGCCTTGCTGGTTAAAGCCGGTTCAGGCGCGCTCACATTAGGTGTACCAAGCTCGCCAGGCATCCCAGCTGATTTTGCTAAACACACCTTGACCATGGAATACAACAATCTTGACAGTGTGGCGCAAGCGTTCGCCGAACATGGCGATGATATTGCCTGCATTATCGTAGAACCCGTCGCTGGAAACATGAATTGCATCCCGCCCGTTGAAGGCTTTTTAGAAGGACTGCGGGATATTTGTGATAAATACAGCAGTGTATTGATTTTTGACGAAGTCATGACCGGTTTCCGTGTTGCTCGTGGTGGCGCACAGGAAAAGTATGCCATTACACCTGATCTGACTTGCTTGGGCAAAGTGATTGGAGGTGGCATGCCAGTTGGTGCCTTTGGCGGCAGAATAGACATTATGCAACAAATAGCGCCCAGCGGTCCCGTTTATCAGGCAGGAACTTTATCCGGAAATCCGGTGGCTATGGCAGCCGGATTGGCATCGCTGGAACAAATTCAGAAAGAGGGTCTTTATGAACAACTCAGCTCAACGACTGAAAAGCTCGCATTGGGTTTTAAAGAGATTGCGGATGAATTGAATATCCCAGTGTCAGTTAACTATTGTGGCAGCATGTTTGGATTGTTTTTTACTGACGTCGAACGCGTCACCAACTACCAACAAGCTATCAACTGTAACACTGATCAATTTAATCGCTTTTACCATGGCATGTTGCAGGAAGGTGTTTATCTGGCGCCAGCATCCTATGAAGCCGGATTTGTTTCGGCAATGCACGATGACGATGTGATTGAAGAAACATTGCGCATTGCGCGCAAAGTGATGAGCGCGCTTTAGGGCCCCAACTAGGTAATAGTAAGATAAATGGCCGTCAGAAACTAAACTTCTGACGGTCAACCAAGGATATGCAGAATGGATATTCACATTTCTTGTCAAAAAGACATGTTAGATCTCGATTTCATTTTTGAATACCTGCACCACAATGCTTATTGGTGCGAAGGGATCCCGAGGGCGACAATGGAAAAATCAATTGAGCACTCGTTGTGTTTTGGTGTTTATCTTGGATCACAGCAAATTGGATTTGCCAGAGTGATCTCCGACTACGCCACTTTTGCTTACCTTGGTGACGTATTCATCGATTTGAATTACCGCAATAAGGGTTACAGCAAACTGTTGATGGACGCCATTATCCAGCATCCTGACTTACAAGGTCTGAGACGCTTTTCTCTTAACACCGCAGATGCCCACTCTCTTTATCAAAAGTACGGCTTTACACGTTTAAATAAGCCAGATCGCGGGATGGAGATTGTCAGACCTGGCTTATACCTGGAATAAGGATTCGAAACCACCGTAGGCCATCCGTTTGGCATCGAAGCCAGACTTAAACGAAGTTATTAACTCTGCCATTCTGGGGTCAGCAGCTACTTTTTTATTCGCTAAATCTCGGTTTGCCCGAGACTCAAATGCTACCCAGCCAAAGACGACAATTTCATCTTGTTTTGCCGCTAAAAGATCAGTAAACGAAGCTGTCCCTTCAAGGCTCATATCATATCCGATGAATTCGCGGTAATCGAGTGCACCGTATTCCTTCCAGATCTCAGCAACAGCTTCTGCAAGAAGTTTATATTCGCCAAGACAATTTCTGGGAATAGGATGAACAAATCCATCAATGTAATCAGCCATTATCGCTCCGGGAGTAGTATCTACAATAAGGGTAACCTTACTGACAATAGATATTCTATACAAAACTGCCAACTAATCTGATCAGGTTTAACCCGGTTAAATTCACAGCCTTTCAACACCAATATTGTCTTTTAGTAAAAAGACTCGTGACCTTCCGGACGAGTTTTAAAACGTCTGTGCACCCACATATATTGGTCTGGTTGAAGTCGAATAGCCTGCTCTATCATCTGATTGATGATAGTGGCATCAGCCACATCCTCTCCTGTTGGAAACTCCTGCTCAGGTCGGCTGAATGTAATGGTATATTGGTTAGTAGCATTATCTCGCCTATGGGACACGAATACGGGCTTTGCCTTGCCCATTCGCATGAGTTTTGCCGTGGCAGTAACTGTCGCTGTGGGTATTCCGAAAAATGGTGCGAAGACTGAATGTTTAATGCCGTGGTCCTGATCGGGAGAGTACCAGACTACCCTCCCCTCCCTAAGCCTGCGGACTATGCTGCGCATATCGGATCTTTCCAGTACATTTTTAAACACCCGCTTTCTGCCTTTGGTAATAACGTATTCAAATACCGGATCATTGTTTTTCCGATAAATTACGTCCATGTCCGCAACTAGGTTAACCATCAGTCCGCATAAATCCAGGTGGGTATAGTGGCCTCCGATTAATAACACGCCCTGACCACCAGAGGTAGCTTGCTGCAATACATCCAGGCCTTCAATCTGAAACCTATGCCGCAGCGATTGTGGGTTTGCCCACCAGGCCCAGGCAATTTCGAAAAAACCAATTCCGTTGGCAATAAAAATAGCCTTCACCAATTCTTCCTGTTCGTGTTGATTTTGTTCCGGAAAACAAAGTTTGATATTGGTTTCTGTGATGTGCCGACGTCTTTTAAGCAGGTGATAACTAGCTTTTCCAAATGCGCTACCAGCTATCATTTTTACCCGAAAAGGTAATGAAGCAATGAGGCGTAATATAAAGACTGCGAACCAGCTTAGCCAATGACGAGGGTGTATTAGTGATGATGTCATAAAGTTAATCTGCTAGTGGATGAAATTTTAGTCTCTGAAATAGTAATAATTACCGGTCAATATATCCATATTCTGAAAGAGCCATGTTTTACACTTTTTATTTCATCCATGGATTACAATTAAGTAACTTATATATTTCCTCAGTAAAAGACCTTGTACCAATGACCATATTATTGCTTTGCTTGTTTATCGCCACTTTAATGCCAATTATGGCGAAAGCCCCGCTTGCTTATGCTATGAATCAGCTTGAGGGAGGTTATGATAACCGCCATCCCCGTTCACAACACGAAAAACTCACCGGATTTGGCGCCCGGAGCAAAGCTGCACATGATAATTGTTTTGAAGCCTTAATCATGTTCACTCCCGGCACACTGGCGTGCATCGCAACCAATACTGTCGGTACAAGCATCGAGTACCTGGCCATTGGGTTTATATTCGCCCGTTCAATTTATGTGCTTGCTTACCTTAGTGATGTGCATCTGGTGCGCAGCACGGCTTGGTTAGCAGGCTTTGTGATTTCTCTGGCGTTATTGTATCTGGCCATTCCCTGATATTTGGAAAGGCTGAAACACACCCCATATGTTGCTACCTCAGGCGTCAAGCATCTGCATCATGGCTTCGGGGTAGCGGGTACCTTGAGCCAAATCTGCAGGAAACAATTCATCGATATCATGCAACTCCTGTTCACTTAATTGGACCTGCACAGACTCTGCGTTTTCCTTTAATCGCGCTGCATTGCGTGTACCTGGAATGGGAACAAAATGTTGACCTTTGGCCAGAACCCAAGCTAGGGCCAATTGGGCGGGAGTACACTCTTTTTCCTGAGCAAGCTGATGAACTCGTTCTACCACCTGAAGATTTTTCCCAAAGTTGTGTTGGTCAAAACGAGGATTAGATAAGCGCCAATCATCAGATTCGAAATCATCGCGACTTTTAATCTGTCCGGTTAAAAATCCGCGCCCTAGAGGACTGTATGCAACCAATCCAATTCCCAACTCTTCGCAGGTGGGTATCACACTATTTTCCAGGTCGCGGCTCCAGAGTGAGTATTCACTTTGTAGTGCGCTTATGGGATGCACAGCGTTGGCACGTTTCAGGGTGTCTGCCCCTGCTTCAGATAACCCAAGAAATCGCACTTTGCCGGCAGTAACAAGATCAGACATTGCACCTACTGTCTCTTCAATAGGTACCTTAGGATCGATGCGGTGTTGGTAGTACAAATCGATTGTTTCGACGCCCAGTCGTTTAAGACTGGCATCGCAGGCCTGCTTAACATATTCAGGCCTGCCATTTAAACCTATAAAGTCACCTGAATCACTTCGCATGATCCCAAATTTAGAGGCGAGCACGATCTTTTCCCTGTCATTAAGCTGCTGCGAAAAATATCTGCCCAGCAATAACTCGTTAGTATAGGGACCATAAATATCAGAGGTGTCCCAAAAGTGGACGCCCAATTCAGTGGCACGTTTTAATGTCTGCAGGGATTCAGCGTCACTGTGGCGGCCATAAAATTCAGACATGCCCATACATCCAAGTCCAATTGGAGATACTTCCAGACCAGCTGACCCTAGTTTACGTTTTTGCACGTTGCTCATTATATTTCGCTCCTGTTGAAATTCGCAGCCAGTATCAACCCGATCCAGGATGTCAGCCTAGTTCAGAAATCTGCAATCTTTGCCTAATTCTCCAAAAGCATATGACAGTTAGTGCATGCGGTCTAAACCAATGGAATAATCTAACCAGTATTGTAAGAATCCGAAAAGGAATGTGCATGTCAGAACTGAATGTGAATCCGCTGGCTAAAAGTATTCTCCGGCATTTACCTGAGCCGGGTAACAAGCAGACTTCTATTCCAGGGCTTACGCTTTATCATATACAAGAGCTCAGCAGCACACGGATCCCTGTAGTTTATCGGCCCTGTATTTATGTGGTTGCGCAGGGCAGCAAGTCTGCATATTTAGGGGAAGAGCACTTTATTTATGATGAATTAAATTTTTTAGTACTCTCAGTCCCTTTACCTTTGCAGTGCATGATAACCCAAGCCAGTAAAGACAAACCCTACCTGGCTCTGAGTATAAATATTGACCTTGCACAATTGCATGACCTTATTATCGAAATGGCTTTGCCGATAACCGGTAAAACTAACGATGGTCAGCGGGGTATTTTTGTTTCTGACATGCAAAACTCATTACTTGATTGCACATTGAGATTGTTGAAATCAATGGATCAGAAAAATGATGCCAAAATTCTGAGCCCAATGATTCGTAAAGAGATCCTCTATCACGTGCTTTGTTCTGAACAAGGGGCTCAGTTATGCGCTTTTGCCCATCGAGAACGTCACAACGCAAGAATTGCTACTGTGATCAATCATATTCAGCAACACTATGCCGCTCCCCTGGAGGTCAATACACTTGCCACCCTGGCAAATATGAGCACCTCATCCTTTCATCACTATTTTAAAGCAGTTACAAATGTCGCCCCTCTTCAATACATCAAAACCATGCGCTTGCACGAAGCTCGCAAAAAGATGTTGTTGGATAAGTTGACGTCCAGTGATGCCTGTTATGAGGTAGGGTACTCCAGTCCTTCCCAATTCAGCAGAGAATACAAACGTTTGTTTGGGACCTCACCCTCAAAAGATATAGAACAGGGAAATTTGGCTTCTTAATGCCAATCTGAACTGGTATTAGTCCCTTTGACGAATCTGTGTGACCAACCACTCCAGGTCGCAAACCTGGCCGTACTTGGCATGGATGTCATGCAAGTTTGACTTATGGGCTGCATGATTACGATCACCACAGGCCTGTTTTGGTACAAACAAGGGGTAGTTGTGCTGCAGGCCATCCACGGCAGTGGCACGCACACAACCACTGGTTGTCAGACCGGTGATCACCAGTGAATCCACTTTTTTTCTTTCTAGCTGTGCTGCGAGATTAGTTTCGAAGAAAGCGCTTGGCCAACACTTTTCAATAATTGGTTCATTGTCCTGGCGCATAAGATAGGGATCTATTGTGACCCATTGGCTGCCATCATTGAGAATATTTAAGTCTGGAAGCCTTTGACGAAACACGCTGGCTGATTGATGATCGTGGTAGACAACAGAGGTAAAAAACACGGGCAGGCGCTTTTCACGAAAGCAGGTTAGTAAGGCCAGATTGGCCGTTTTCACCCTCTGGAAGTCGCCACCAAGTGGACTGTCCGGGGACGTAAAACCAAGTGACATATCCACCACAATCAAAGCCGGATGGGCTCCCAGATCAAGAGAACCCGTCCGTAAATCAGACTTATCAGTCATATCATGCTCGTGCTTTTCTGAACACAGGTTTCACTGGTGCAGGTAATCCTGTTTCTGCACCGCATCTGGCTTTTATCTGTTCGATAGTGCCACCAAAATCAAACAATTCAGGGGCGCCACGTTGAGCACTAAGAGAGGAACGAAGCGCAGACGTTTCATCTTCAACAACTTGTATATTATCATCGATAACGACACCATAACGTCTGGCACCTTCGACTGAAACCAACCCTCGTTTAACATCTTCCAGCACCAGGTTAGCGTCTCTCAGGTAAGGATCCCCCCAACCGCCGCCTCCCCAAGTATTAAAGTGCAATAAATCACCTTTTTTCACTTCGATACCATCGCATTTGGCTGGTAAGATTTCCTGGCTGCCATCAGCCCGGATAAGCAACTTGGTAGAACGCTGCCCCGGCTCTCCACCATTGACCCCCCAAGGATAAGTCAGCCATCGTTCATCATGGATGGCTATATGGCCATCGTTAAGGAACCGATAGGCGACGCGTAGTCCATTTCCTCCTCGATGCTGACCGGCACCACCGGAATCGGTTATGGTTTCGTACCGTTCGATTCGTAATGGGAAGTAGGCCTCCACAAATTCATTCGGCACGTTGGTAAAGCCAGGCCAGAGAGAATGACCATCAGGCCCATCGCCGACCGGTCTGCCGGGGATACCACCAAAACCAATCTGGAATAACTGAAACCACTCGCCATTGTCATCATAGCCAGAATAAAACAGATGGGGTGAGTCAGAAAACCCAGCGGCATTCATCGCTTCTGGCGCTCCCTGTCCTAACAGCCCCCCCATAACATCGAATATTCGCCCCAGCGCATGAGTCCGGCCCGATAATGCGGCGGGAAAATGTGGTTTTAACAGACTCCCTTCCGGGATCCGCACGTCAACCAGATCGTAGAAGCCATCATTAAACAGTATTTGCGGATCCACCAGATTGATGGTGAAGGAGCCGAAAAACATTTTGAACATGTCTTCATTAAGATAAAAATTTATTGAGCTGCTGGCCTGCGGATCAGTGCCTTCGAAGTCAAAAATAGCCTTATCTCCTTCCCGCCACATTTTGCAACGAATTTTGTAAGGCCCCATCCCGACTCCATCATCACAGACATAATCTTCGAATGCTCTGGGCTCTTCTGGCACTAGCATATTGATGATGGCACTCATCGCGATATGATTACGTTCCAACATGATTTCCATGGTGGAGTAAAAAATGTCATCGCCAAAACGCTCTGCAATTTCAATACAGCGTTTCGCTGCCGTATTGCACGCAGCCACCAATGCATTCAAATCAAAACGATTCCATTGCGGTGTTCTCACGTTGTGCAGAATTAAGTCAAGAAGGTCGCCTTGTAACTCTCCTTTTTTATAGAGTTTAGTTGGCGGGATCCGAATGCCCTCCTGATAAATACTTTCAGCTTTGATGGGGATTGAGCCAGGTACCATCCCACCATTGTCAGACATGTGACCAAACATTGCAGACCAGGCGATATGGCGGCCATCTTTAAAAATAGGCACCAGTACAATCCAGTCGGGCAAATGAGAGACGGCAGCATTGGTCATATAAGGATCATTGGTCAGAACAATATCTCCCTCTTCCAGTTGCCCTTCGTAAGCTTCCATAAATCCATGAATAAAGGAGCCAAATTGTCCTACAACCATTTTCCCATCTTTGTTAGCGATCATCGGGAAGCAATCACCCTGCTCACGAATTCCGGGACTCATTGCTGTTCTGAAGAGTACAGCATCCATCTCTTCCCGTGCATTTCGCAGCGCATTTTCGATTATATCCACAGTCACTGTGTCTACATCAACGCGATTTAAAGCAGCAGTATTGGTTTGAAAAATCTTATTATTCATCTGCTTATCCTCTCTCGACCGGATTTATGAGTAGATTGCCCGTGGTATCTACTGCGGCAATGTAGCCCGGTAATATGACGGTGGTTGAATCCATTTCAGATACTATCGCTGGTCCGGGTACCTTTAGACCGGCCCCCAACAGACTGCGATCATAAATAGCAGCCTGATGGTACTTGCCTTCATAATAAATCTCGCTGATTGCAAGCTCACAGTCACTCAAACTGCGATTCGATACTTCCAAAGGCGATTCTGGTAAATCAGCTGACTGAGCAGTTGCAATGGCCCTGACCATGACAATTTCATGCCCTTCTTCCAAGGCAAAAGTAAATAACTGCGTATGCTCGTCATCAAACTGCCGCTTAAGTACGTCAAGCCCTTGTTCAGCTAGCTCTTGCTCGGTAAATTCAATAGAAAGCTGGAATGCCTGTCCTGTGTAACGCACGTCGGCCTGGTAGGTTACTTTCTGATTACTGGCGTCAATGCCGTCAGCATTTAATGTGGCGCTTGCGCGGTCACACAGATCTTTCAAAGTTGATTGCAATTCGTCCGCAGAGGTGTTTTTCAAAAGCTTCACAAAAGTACGCGACGCTTCATCCCTGACTTCGGTAGTGGCGTCGCCATAGGCACATAACACCCCAGGTCCGGGAGGAATAATTGTCGGCCAAGCCTGAGTAAGAATACCTAGGGCATTGGCATGCAATGGACCGGCTCCGCCAAAGCCCACCAGAGCAAATTCGCGTGGGTCGAAGCCCTGCTCGACGGACACCAAACGCAACGCGCCAAACATGGCTTCATTAGCGATTTTGATAATCCCTTCTGCGGCTTCTTCAACCGAAATATCCATGGCATCTGCGACTTTTTTTACCGCTGCGACAGCGGCACTTTTATCGATCGCCATTTTTCCGCCAAGCTGCACATCTGAGGGCAGGTAACCCAACACAACGTTTGCGTCACAGACAGTAGGTTCCGTACCGCCTTTCATGTAAGCTGCCGGACCTGGTTCTGCCCCTGCTGATTCAGGTCCAACGCGCAAGGCTTTAGTCAGCTCGGGGACGAATGCCAGTGACCCGCCACCCGCTCCAACTGTTCGTACATCTACGGATGGTGCCCGCACAGTCACATCTCCCACACGGGTTTCGCGGCGAACTCTGGCCTTACCCTGCTGAATAAGGGCAACATCTGTTGAGGTTCCGCCCATATCAAAGGTCAATATGTCGTCGAAACCAGCCCGTGAACAGAAATGAACCGCGCCAGACACACCACCAGCCGGACCAGACATTAACAAATTAACCGGGCTTTCCGCGGAAGCTCTGGCAGATGCCAGGCCACCATCAGAGCGTAGTATTGATAAGTGCAAATCATCACCCATTTTGTCAGCCAGTGAATGATTAAGGTTCTCAACATACCTTGCCACCTGCGGACGCACGTAGCTGTTCACAACTGTGGTTTCGGTGCGCTCGTATTCCTGCATTTCTGGAACCACATCACTGGAAATCGAAATTGGAATGTCAGTGAACACCTCCGCCGCTAGGTCCTTCGCCTGTTGCTCGTGTTCGCCATTCAAATAAGCGTTGATGAAACAAATGGTCAGGGCTTCAACCTGGCCGGTCGCTTTGAGTACAATCAGTCGGCTGCGCAGTGAATCCAGATCCAAGGCTTCCACCGGATCACCGTCCGCTCCCATCCGTTCGTTCGCTTCAATTGTCAGTTCCAATGGGGCAAGAAGCGGTTTTTTGACATAGCTGACCCATCCTCCAAGACCACCAGGACAAAATGAACGAGCAACCTGTAAGACCTGCTTGTAGCCCGCAGTAGTGACCAGTCCGACTTTGGCGCCTTTGCCGGTAAGTACGGCATTGGTGGCTACAGTCGTGCCGTGCATCACCCTGTTAATCTGAGTCGCATCAATTTGTGACTCTTCACAAATTCTGGCGATGCCGTGTAGTACGCCTATGGATGAATCTTCAGGTGTAGACGGCACTTTGGCCGTATAAGTTTCGCCGTTTTGTTCATTTATTAATAGCAGATCGGTGAAGGTTCCCCCCACATCTACGCCTAGTCTAAAACTCATCGTTTACTCCTATTCGTATCCATCTCAGGCCGATGCCTGCGCGTGATAATAGTTTTCTATCCAGTTTTTTGCTTTGCCACCTTTGGCAGTGCCGGTTAACTGAATGGCCAGATCGGAGGCAGCTAATAAAGCCTGCATGTGAACACCTGTTTTAAATCCCATCTGTTCAAGCATCATTACCAAGTCTTCAGTGGCCACATTGCCACTGGCGCCTGGGGCGAAAGGACAACCTCCCAGCCCGGCAATTGATGCATCGAATTTGCGGATCCCGGATTCTACCGCTGCGAACGCATTGGCTAACCCCATAGCGCGAGTGTCGTGAAAATGGCAGGCAAAAGGAGCGCTGCCAAATTCACTAACCAAAGTCGTCATCAGGGTTTTGACCTGCTTAGGGTTAGCTGCGCCAATAGTATCTGCGATAACAATACCGCTTGCTCCTCCGTCTAGCAGTTTGGCAGTCAGACGGATTACTTCTTCAGGATTAGTCTGACCTTCAAAAGGGCAAGCCCAGGCAGTTGCTACATAGGCTTGCACTCGCCGATTGTCCTGTTCGGCTTGTTTCAACACATCAAGACAGACCAGAAGGCTTTGTTCTGTTGTCATGCGAATGTTTTGCTCATTCATAGTGTTGGAGGCAGCTATAACTAGAGATGTGAGCGGAATTCCTGCTGCTTCTGCCGCCTGATAACCTCTCAGGTTCGGGATCAGTGCCGAATAAAGAACATCAGGGTTTTCCAGCCCGTGAAAAACCTCATCAGTATTTGCCATCGCGGGCACCGCTTTAGGGGATACGAACGCTCCGACTTCGATAGCTGGCAACGCGGCGGCAGCCAGTGAATCGATAAGTTGCTGCCGCTGCGCAACACTCAAAATTTTCGGTTGATTTTGTAATCCATCTCTTGGGCCAACGTCGTTGATGACAACTTTTTCTGAATTCATCAGCCAATCACCTTATCTTGCTTCAAACGAGAAATAGTGGATTGGTCAAGGCCCAGGATGTCAGAGAGCACCTTATCTGTGTCCTGCCCCAGTAGCGGCGCTGGTGCGAAGCTTTCTTCATTGGAACGGGAAAATTTAATCGGATTGCCCGGCCCCTTGGTGCTGGTGCCATCCGGGTGGGGCAGATCAACCACCATATTGCGGAATAACACCTGTTCATCACTCAAAGCCTGTGACAGCTTATTTACTGGCGCACAAGGAATTCTTGCACCCTCCAACAACCCTAACCAATGAGCCGAGGGTTTGGCTGAGAGGGTCTCATTCAGTTTTGCGTTTATCAGCATGCGGTCTTCCCACCTACCAGGTTGAGTATCATATTTGCTGGTATTGAATTCTTCGCAGGGGACAACTTCTTTCAGGTTTTGCCAGAAGTTATCTGTGATCACCGCGATGACAATGTAGCCATCCTGAGTTTTAAAAGTGTCATAAGGCACATGAACAAAGTGGGAATTACCAATCGGGTACGGGTCTTTGCCGGACATAAAATACATAGTTGCCATGTAATTCAGCAAAGAGATTTGGCAGTCCAGCATAGAGATATCCACGTCCTGGCCCTCTCCACTTTTCTCTCGCTCAAGTAAAGCAGCCTGAATTCCCATTACGGCAAACATGCCACCACCCAGATCGCCTATCGGAATTCCGGCACGGACTTGTTGCTCTTCACTCTCGCCCGTAATGGACATACCGCCGCCAGTCGCCTGTGCAACCTGGTCAAAAGATGGACGTTTGTAATTGGGTCCATTGTTACCAAATCCGGTAATACAACAGGTAATAATGGCAGGATTCACTTCCTTTAAATGGTCATAATCAATTTTCAGTCTGGTTGGTACGCCCGCACCAAAATTATTGATTACCACATCCACATTACGCACCAAATCGTAAAAAACCTCCAAACCTTGTTCTGATTTAAGGTCGACACAAACACTTTGTTTGTTGCGGTTGAGCGTAATGTAATAGGCACCCATCCCGTTCAGGGAGTTTTCCGGATCCGTTGCCAGCAACTTGCGCGTCCCTTCGCCATTCAATGGCTCAACTTTAATGGTTTCCGCCCCAAGGTCTGCTAAAATCATTCCACAATAGGGACCAGATAACATGTGAGTTAAATCTAGTATCCTAATTCCAGCCAATGGCTTATTCATAAAATAGTCTCTCTAACGCGAAAACGGCGGGAAGCCTGAGCCTCCCACTAAGCTTAAAAACGGTAGGTATAATCAATACCGAAAGAATCACGCGCTGACGGGTGAATAAAGGAGCCGCCAAACTCAGGTGCAGGGATGACTTCCTGCAAATAGGCCTCGTTGGTAATATTGCGACCCCACACCGCCAGGTTCCAATTGTCTCCTTCGAGACTCACACGCATATTCACTGTGTGGAAAGCTTCTCTGCTGGCGTTGTTGAAGTTTTGCGGATGCGGACCGGGTGGTACGCCACCTCCCAGAGTGCCGAAGAAATCCCAGATGGTGGGTGTCTCTTCACCTTGTAAGGTATGGAAGAAAGTTTCACCTGTGTATTGCACATCTAATCGCGTCGTCATCACAACGGTTTCTGTCAGTGAATAGTCCCACATGAAACCTAAGGTCGCGGTAGTTTCAGGTGCCTGAGGAGCTTTGTTGCCAACTGTGAGTGGGCGGTTTCTGTTTTCCAGGATCTCGGTGTCCAGGATCCCTAGTCCACCAAAGAGGTTAAGGCCATCAGCGAGTTCAGCCTGAAAATCCAGTTCAAAGCCCTGGATTTCCAGTTCATCAATAGTGGTCACAGCGCGCAACAAACCAAAGGGACCTGCAAAAAATTCGAAGAACTGGTTGTCATCAACAGTTGTTTTGAAAACCGCACCATTCAAACGAAGCTTGTTGTCGAACAATTTGGATTTAAAACCAAGTTCAACGTTGGTAGTGACTTCTTTTTCGTATTCATCAGATACACCCAGTTGAGCATTGACTGCATCACCTGGTGTTCCATTGCCGTTGGCGTTAAACCAAAAATCTAATGTCGCCTGGGTACCAATAGAATTAAATCCTCCACTACGGAATCCAACCCCATAACTGGCATACCAGTTGACATCATCACTGGCCTCGTAACCTATAGTGACCTTGGGTTGAAATTGTGCGAATGAGCGGCTGCGGTCGGGTATACCAGCTGGGGTGACATTAAAGGCCGGGTTAATCGGCCCCACTACACCATTCACAATGGTATTCACGTTTAAACCTGAAGCTGACACGTTAGGCACATTGTTGGAAACTTCACGATCCTCGTAATCGTAGCGCAGTGCAAAAGCTACTTCCCATTGCTCATCCAGATCATATTCCACCTGACCAAAAGCGGATAACACTGAGGTATCGAAGGTATCATCGAACAATAGATCCGTGGGATTTGGTCCGGTCGGGGGCACATATGCCTGACGTAAGAAACCTTGGCCCTGGTCTGCGCCATAAGCGACCACTACATCCCGCTCAATTTCGGCGAAATAGACGCCTGCAATCCAGCGTAGTGGATCATCTGGAGAATCTGAGGTAATTCTGAGTTCGCCACTGAAGTCCGACTGGCTGCGCTCCTGAAACTGGAATCCATCGCAAGCGGTAGGCGTGTAAGGCCCATAAACACCTGTGAACTCAACACCGGGAGGAAATACCCCAAATGGCGCAAAAAATTCACCAAACAAATCAGTCCTGTTGGCACCACCAAGTGCTGTAGGCGCATTGTTCAAGGTTGCTCTATCGGTTTGGCATTGAGGCGTCAACTCATAACCGTAGAAAGATGCGCTGGTGCCATCTGACAATAAATATTCTTCAAGGTCGTTATACGCAAACACGCCGGTGATATCATAACCTTCCAGATCCCAGTCAGCTTTGATTGAAAACTCTGTTGTTTCCTGTTCGTTTTCACCCGGTACATTGAACGCGAAAACAAAGTTATGATCATTGACGTTGGCGTTGTAATTAGGCTGCACAAAAGCAGTCTCAAATGAAGGCAAGGCAAAAACAGCATTAAAGTTAATCGCGCCTCCTTCCACTTCACTTCGACCAAAACGCATGTCGAGGGTTAAATCATCTGTCACATCCCACATCAGTCGGCCTTTTAAGGTGGTGTCTTCGAGGAAGTCCACTGTGTCATCCTGGCCTGTAAAAATGTTAGTGTAGTGACCATCCGTGCTGTTGTAACTGGCCGTTAGTCGCCCCCGCAGAGTGTCTGAGAATGCGCCACTTACAACGCCGTTGACCCGTTTTATCCCGTTGCTGCCGGCACCTAGTTTGATACTGCCTTCCAGCTCATCTGCCGGTTCTTTTGTGGTGACCAATATGGCGCCGGAAACTGCGTTGCGACCATATAAAGCACCCTGAGGGCCTTTAAGCACCTCGATTTGTGCCACATCCAGAAGTTCTTCGTTAAAACCGTTGGGGTTGGTTATCAGCACACCGTCTACCACATAGGCGAAAGTAGATTCTGCGTCGCGGGTTGAAACGATGCCACGAATACTCACCTGCGTATCACCAACATTTGCTGTGTCGACTATGCTGACATTGGGGATCAGACTGATAAAATCCGATGGCCGTTCAACACCAGCGCTTTCAATGTCTTTTTGAGATAAAGCGGTTACCGCAATGGGTACATCCTGGATACTCTCAGGGCGCTTACGGGAAATACTGATTATCTCCAGTTCTTCTTCCGCGACTTCGTCTGACTGCGCCATTGCCTGACTACTGATAGTTATCGCGCTGGATGTCAGGGCGAGCATAATGCAATGGGCCAATTTTGTAGACCTTAACTGTGGCATAGTGTGTCTCCGTATTTTAATTTTTGTGTATACGTTTGAGTCGCCGCCACAAGGTGGTCTGGCTCATCCCAAGATATTCAGCTGCTTTTTGTTTATCACCGGCAAATTTATTCATTGCATCAGCGACCAATTCCAATTCTTTACTTCTCACTAATCCTTGAGCACCGTCGAGACGGGCCTCAACAAATAATTCTGGTGCGATCTGGCGTAATGCGGTTTCCAGATTTGCCAAATCCTTGTCCATGTGAAGACAGGCAACAATGCGCTCCAACACATTTTCCAGTTCTCTGACATTGCCCGGCCAACTGTAATTTGTCAGGGCAGTCTTAATCTGCGCGAGAATGTCATCCACGCCTATATTGAGTTGATAGGTATTCAGAAACATCTGGAGTTTATTTTGTGCAATGCACAAAATGTCTTCAGGTCGCATGCGCAGAGGAGGTATGTGGATATTGAATACATTCAATCTGAAAAACAGATCCTCACGAAACAGGCCTTTTTCAACCAGTGATTTCAGACTTTTGTTAGACGCAGCGACCAGTTTAAGCACAACGGGTTTTTCTTCATTGCTACCCAAAGGCCGATAATGCCGTTCTTGCAAAAAACGCAGTAGCTTGGCCTGTTGGTCCATCGCAAGCTCACTGATTTCATCGAGAAACAATACGCCATTCTGTGCTTCTTCTATCAGCCCTTTGCGCCCGCCACGTTTAGAACCGGTGAAAGCCCCATCACGATGTCCAAACAGCTCCCCCTCGAACAATTCGGTGGGGATAGCACTGCAATTTAATGCCACAAACTTGCCCTTGGCATAAGGACTTGCGTTGTGAATTGCTCGAGCCACCAGTTCCTTACCTGTGCCTGATTCGCCGTTGATCAGAACGTTGCTAGGAGAAGTGGAAAATGAATTAACCTGTTTCATCACCTGATCGAGGGAAGACGACTGAAACGTGAGTTGGTGATTATGGTGTAGGGTCTTATCGGCGGGTTTAGCATCAGTTTTTTTACGATAGAGTTGATAGACGTGCATGGTTTGATTCTGTGCGTCAACTTTATCCTGATGGAACCACCATTCATTGCCATTGATCTGGCATTCCCCATCTGTCGGTCGATCAGCATCTTCTGGATGAATTAACTCGGCTAGATCTATTTCAAAATCCAGACTTAAATCCAACTCCTGGCGGGCGGCCTCATTCAGTGTGACAGACTCACCATTGGCATCTGTCATGATGATCGGCGTTCTGGACTGCTTCAACAGCCAATTGGTTAACGCATATTCCGTCTTAGAAGCCCTGTTTGTGCGTCCCATATCAATTGCATGACGAAGGGTATTACGGCACGACTCAGCGGAATAAAACATAAAGGATAAAACGTTATTTTGTGCCGCCAGGCCGCAAACAAGGCTTGCCCCAACAATTGCAATGTCCTTCTGCGTGCTGACAATATGAAATGATTCCCGCGCTTCATCGGGTCGTGTATACAACACTTCCTGGATGTGAATATTCAAGCTGGATTCCAACAACGGAATGACAGCTGACTTTCGTTTAAAGTTGAATAAGACAATTTTTCTGGAAACTTGGGCAGCGCGGGTCACAGCCTCAATAATGTCACTTTCAGTTACGTCCAACGAGGCAACGGGTATATCCAACATAGAATCAAGATAGGAAGCATTCACCCCACCACTAACAACAACATCCGGATTGAAACGATCAATATGCTGCTGAATTTCCGCGGCACTGCCTACAATAGCGTCAATAATTTTAAACTGTGCTTTGTCAGCAAATTCAGGAATAACACTGCTCACTAGCTGACTGAATTCTTTGTGTCCAAAGATCATCACTTTGACTGGGGTATATTGTTGTTGCGTCATCAAATTCATCTTCCGTTTACCTGCCAGAACACTTTGTCAGATAGGTGATTGCAGAAGCGTCAGCGTAGGCTGTTGATTTTATTGGCAACAATTCAGTTCACTGCTTTTCAATTTGAAAGATGAACCTCCTACTGCATCAGCTATGCCATACTGTTCAAAAAAACCTCAACATCCCGATATGACTGGGTCTCATTGAAAAATGGCAAAATAAAATAGTGGCGAATTACGCTGTGCCACATAGAATTTATAGTTCATTTTGAAAAATAAAGTTCATTTTGAAATATTTAACGGAAAAATAACTTCACTTAATTGAATGATTTGACGACTCGCAAAGTTGTATTACAGGACCTAACCCCTCCTCAGTGACCAAGTCCCAGACCTTCCAATCGAGTAAGCCTTGCCTTACACCTGATTCGTCCATAGTGATCCCACGACTTTCAAGCTCATTGACTTCAGTGTCCAGGCTATCTACGCCAAAAGACAACAGGAATAATCCTTCTCCCCGCTCAGCCAGTATTCGCGCGACCTCTGAGTCATTGGTCGTGGGTTGTACCAGTACTAGCCAAACGCCACTTATTTGAAATCGCGCAGTCTTAACTTGCCTTCCAGCTAGCGAGTCATATTTTGGTTCCTGATTGAGAATACGAGAAAAACGCTGTGTACTTCGTTCAAGATCTCGCACGACAAAATTGAAGTGGTGAACTGAATTTATCGTCGACATGCTCTTCTCCATTGCTTTGCATTTAATGTTTAATGCCGAAGACAAACCCCTCAGCATGTTACTGTCACTGCAAAAACGCAGCCATGTCGACAAACCAACTATAAGGCCCTAAGACTGAAGTCTTATAGCAGCACCAAAAGCAAAATGCGATTATCTAGCCGCTGAGGTTAACCGAGATTCACACATGAATAAGATATTTGATCACAAGTTATTTGGGCTGGCCATATATGTGTTGGCTATGCTGGCCCTACACCAGGTTATCATTATTCCCTTGCTTGCTTTTGTGCTGATATTGGCCATTTACAAAGCCCCCTCTGATTTGTTCAGGGCCCATGCAAAATATATGTTAACTGTATTTGCGGGTGTGACTCTGGTGGTGGTGATAGTGGCGAACGGATTTGCACCAGAAGAGCGAGTGCTAGCAGGTCTCAATGCAGTAGGGATAGGATTCTTGATGCTGTTACTGGGCGCATATCGGATCGTTTACCATAAGATGCCTATTTGGACTAAAGCTGCCGCCTAAGCACCAACACTACCTGTTCTAGCTAGGTATCGGCATGTTTTTTTATAAAATCAATGGAAGGCGCAAAAAACGCCGCGCCGGTTTCAGCTTCCGTATAATCCAGCAATTTGTCGTATGTGCCGTTTTCATCACCAAATATCATGCTTTTTAACATCAAGGTAAATGGGCGAGGGCTGCTTGCACAAGACACAAAAAACAGACCCTGAATGGACATATCGCCGTAAGGCATGCTCTGGCGTAATATCTCGATACTCTTGCCATGGCTATCCTTGATACCTGACCTTTTAACGTGCGCGAAGTCAGGTTTATCTTCTGAAGCATATTCAACGTTATCTTTTTTGGTCCTGCCAATAACATCTTCCTGATGTTTCACGGCTGTTCTTTGCCATTTCGCCATATCATGTTTGTAGCGCTGAATATGAATATAACTTCCGCCAATAAAGTCGGGGTCTGAATCTCCAACTATTGCGACATCAAACTTGTGCATGCCCTTTGGATTCTCTGTACCGTCTACAAAACCGGTCAAATCCCGTCCATCCAGATATCTGAAGCCTTTAATCTGTTCAATCAGTTCAATGTGAGGCTTCAGTAATTCATAAACTTCCACACCAATGGCGTAACAGATATCAGCTCTGTCTGCACGAACCTGTATATACAAATCGCATGGTACAACCGGAGCATTTCTGTCTTCACACTGCATATCAGGAAAAGGTGACAACTCCTTTGGCAGCAGTCCGGGATACAATTCCATCCAATAGTTTGACCCCACAGCCACCACACCCGACACCATAGCCTCATAATGTTCTTCGTCGTAATGTTCAAAAACGTCCAGTATGTGGGCCAGCTTGGCACGAATTACCTGGTCATCATCATCGATAACATTGAACATCAAATACTGCGCGTGCAGATTGGGTTCGGCACAGATGCCTTTTTGCGGTTGTGACATAGTGTTTTGTTTTCTCTTTTCTAACCGTAATTAAGATATATTCAGTAGCCAGCTGCCTGACCATCTTTACGACTTTCAGACGCACCATAATAGGCACCAGTGTTGGGATCACGCATTATCGCCTGATAACCACCGTAACTGCCAGATACATCTCTCAGTACATGCCCCATTTGTACCAGTGTACGGCGCGTTTTAGCCGAAAACCCACTTTCCAGACTAACGTATCCGCCGTCAGTCATTATTTCATCTGTGGGTTCGCTTGAGCCACTGTGAAGGATTCTGGGCGCATCCCCTGCCTCTTGCAAGTTCATTCCAAAATCCAGCATGTTAATTATTATTTGCGCATGCATCTGCGGCTGAGTACCTCCTCCCATCACACCGAAACTTAGCCAGGCTTTACCATTTCGGGTTACAAAAGCAGGGATAATAGTATGGAAGGGCCGTTTGCCTGGTTCGAATACGTTAAAGTGGCCTTCTTTCAGAGAAAACATTTCGCCGCGATCCTGCAGGATGAATCCCAATCCATCAGGCGTCATGCCTGATCCCATGCCACGATAGTTGGATTGGATAAGCGACACCATGTTGCCTTCTTTATCTGCTGTTGTAAGGTAGATTGTATCGCCATCATTCAACCCGGCATCATAGCGTTTAGCGGCACGTTGTGGGTTGATCAGGGCCTTACGTTGCTGCGCGTATTCTTTCGAGATTAACCAATCAACCGGGATCGTGTTAAACGCAGGGTCAGCATAATATTTAGCCCTGTCTTCAAAAGCCAGTTTCTTGGCTTCGACAAAGGTGTGTATGTATTCTGGCGAACCATATCCCATGCCTTCCAAATCATATTGTTCCAGAATATTCAGGATTTGCAGCGCAGCAATACCCTGTCCGTTTGGTGGCAACTCCCATACGTCATATCCACGATAATTTGTTGACACCGGCTCAACCCAATCTGAACTATGAGTGGCCAGATCTTCATAACTCAGGAATCCACCCTGATCTTTCATGTATGCTGCAATGGTTCTTGCGATGTCGCCTTTGTAAAAAGCATCTTTGCCGCCACTGGCAATTTTTTCATAAGTGGCGGCCAGATTAGGGTTCCTAAAAATCTGACCTTTCACTGGTGCCTTGCCATCCGGCATAAAGGTCTCTTTAAACCCTTTGTACTGTCCTATTCTGGCAACACTGCGCTGCATGTAATAGGCGATGAGTTCGGAAACAGGAAAGCCGTTTTTGGCGTACTCGATGGAAGGCGACAAGATTGACGCCATTGGCATTGAACCAAATTTTCCGTGCAATTCAAACCAACCGTCGACAGCACCAGGCACGGATACAGGAAGAGGGCCAAATGGTGGGATTTTGTCTAATCCCCGTTCTTTGAAATAATCCAGCGTAAGTGATTTTGGGGAGCGACCCGACGCGTTGAGGCCATACAATTGTTTAGTTTTTGCATCCCAGACAATGGCAAACAAATCGCCACCTATGCCATTACCCGTCGGCTCAACCAGCCCCAACATAGCATTTGCTGCAATTGCCGCATCTATGGCATTGCCACCTCTTTTTAGTATGTCCAGCCCTACCTGAGTAGCCAGAGGTTGGCTCGTAGCAACCATTCCATTTTGCGCTATCACTTCTGAACGTGAAGCAAAGGGTTCACCCGTGATGCGATCATAGGCTAGAGAATTAAATGAGATAAAAACGACGAGTAAAACCAGAATGCGCATAACAATTGTTCTTATAAGTTTTTGTTTAGCTTATACCAATCTGCACAATCCTTCAGCTTTAAACTAACTTGATCCCTTCAGACTAGGTGAACGATACATATTTACCCGAGAATAAGTTTAAATACTAATTGCATAGCTGCCAGCGCTTGTGAAACTATGCCTATGCAAAGAAGAATAATATTTCATCTGAGCACTAAATTTATAAGATAAGATCAAGGGTGGATACATCCTGTTCCCGCAGTATGATTTGAGGTAGGTGTGTCTTCTATGATTTCGACTAAATGTGCCTTGGCAGTTGGCGCATGTGTTCTCACTTTCATGAACATTTTCCCGGTTAATAGTGAGGAAAAATCAGCATCTATTCGTTTTTACACTGAATTAGTGCCACCATTTTATTGGCTAGATGAAAATGAAAAACCACAAGGTGCGGCTTTTGACCTTGCCCGTGCATTAATTGAAGAAACGCAAGTTACAGCAACAATTGAGCACTTACCCTGGGCCAGGGCATTTCATGAAGCGGTCAATACGCCGGATGTTGTGTTGCTCACGGCATTAAAAACCAAAGAACGTTCAAGCCAGTTACAATGGCTTGGGAAAATTCACACCGCCAATGCTTATCTGATTGGTTTACAGTCCAACCATAATTTAACAATCACTAATCTGGAGCAGGCAAAAGCTTATACGGTAGGAACAATCAGGGGCTATGGCGCTGCCAATTATTTACGCGAAAAGGGGTTCGAAGAAGGCGTCAATCTGAAACTACTTAGTCAACCTGATCAGCTCTGGTCAATGCTGTATAAAAAGCGCATTGATTTTGTTCTGAGTAACCTAACGACCGGCTCATTCGAAATCATTGATGCTGGATGGGATCCTGCACAAGTGACTGGTGTCTTTCAACTTAAAGAACTGACAGTCAACCTTGAAATGGCTACGGGAAAGGAAACCGCTCCAGCAACTGTTAACAGGCTTCGTAAGGGTTTGTCAGGCTTAAAAAGCAATGGTCGTTTTCAGGCAATTATGCGTAAGTGGGATTTGCAATAATCTCAGCTCAAGGCTCAAAGGGCATTTTCGTATATTTGCAAAGAGCATCTTAAATCATCCAATAAACTAGATTCAAACTGATTTATCAGCATAAAAAAGCCCCGCTAAATGCGAGGCTTTTGAGTTCTGGCCAATGAGAAGAAAGTGATGGGGCTTTATTATTATTTTTAGTCGCCCATCTTCTCCCCTGTGTGTTCCTAAGAACGGCCACCTGTGAAATCTGGGTATGCTTCCAGACCACATTCGCTCATGTCGACACCTTCGAACTCTTCTTCTTCGCTGACACGGACACCCATGATAGCTTTGAGAGCCAACCAGACGACCAAGCTTGTAACGAAGACCCAGCCAAAAATTGTCAAGGCACCGATTAGCTGTCCTGAGAACTTAGCCGCTTCTGGGTTTGTGATAGGAACTAATAACAAACCTAGTAAGCCGACTGTGCCGTGCACAGATATTGCGCCGACAGGATCATCGATTTTCAACTTATCAAGAGCAACGATACTGAATACTACTAATACACCACCTAGCGCACCGAACAATGTCGCTTGCAAAGGAGACGGTGTAGATGGCTCAGCAGTAATAGCTACCAGGCCAGCCAAAGCGCCGTTCAATGCCATTGTAAGATCCGCTTTCTTGAACAGAACTCGTGCCAACAATAGTGCCGCAACCAGACCACCAGCCGCAGCTGCGTTGGTATTCATGAAGACTACTGCAACGCTGTTAGCGCTTTCAACTGTTGCTGTTGCCAACACTGAACCACCGTTAAAGCCGAACCAGCCCATCCACAGGATAAAAGTACCTAGTGTCGCAAGCGGCAGGTTAGCACCTGGGATAGCATTAACTTTCCCATCGGCAGTGTACTTGCCTTTACGAGCACCTAATACCAACACACCAGCAAGAGCTGCTGCTGCACCAGCCATGTGAACGATACCGGAACCAGCAAAATCAGAGAATCCGAGGTCACCCAAGGTGTACATACCGAAGACGGCTTCGCCACCCCAAGTCCAGGCACCTTCCATCGGATAGATGAAACCAGTCAGTACAACGGCAAAAGCAAGGAAGGCCCAAAGCTTCATGCGCTCAGCTACGGCGCCAGAAACAATTGACATAGCTGTTGCAACGAAAACAACCTGGAAGAAGAAATCCGCAGAAGGAGCGTAAGTGGCTGGATCTTCTGCCACGCCTGTAGCGCCATCGGCTGTTATCCCATCAAGGAACAATTTGAAATCGCCGCCACCATACATGATGGAATAACCGCAAACCATGTACATGATGCATGCGATTGAATACAAAGCGACGTTTTTAGTTAGTATTTCAGTGGTGTTTTTAGCACGAACCAATCCTGCTTCAAGCATGGTAAAACCAGCAGCCATCCACATAACCAGCGCACCACAAATCAAGAAATAGAAAGTGTCGAGCGCGTAACCTAATTCGAAAGTGATTTCCATTTTATATACTCCTCAATTATTAAATGGCTTCGCCATCGGTTTCACCCGTACGAATGCGCACTGCGTGCTCAAGGTCGTACACAAATACTTTACCGTCGCCGATCTTGCCGGTTTTAGCTGCGCCAACTATAGCTTCAACCAAACGCTCAACATGATCGTCCTGGACAGCAATTTCCAGCTTCACTTTTGGCAGGAAATCAACTTGGTATTCTGCACCACGGTAAAGTTCCGTATGTCCTTTCTGACGACCAAACCCCTTCACTTCCGTGACGGTCAGGCCATCAATTCCTATTTCAGAGATTGCTTCTCGCACATCGTCAAGCTTGAACGGCTTCACGATCGCTGTGACTAGTTTCATGATGTTGCTCCCAGTGTTTTCTTAGAATATTTAGCTTTTATGTGGAAGGAATAGAACAAGAGCTGTGCCATAAATTATTTTCTAATAAAATCAAGTGATTAGTCATTATCAAACCCATGGCAGATACAATATTCGCACCATTTTAATGCAAACGTGATTTTATGCACCGTTATTGTGCACCTTATTAGCATAAGCGCTTACCCTCTGTAGAAAAGTATTTGTATCGATCAACTATCTTTATGATTTTTATCAGATTAACTCTGATGATTTGAACTTTACATTCGCGCATTTGGTCTATTGCCTTTTACTTACTGATTTGCTGTAAATGGAACACACCGGTGTGACTCGCCACAGGGCAAAAATTGATGTAACTGTTATCGGCTGGATAGCAGGTTCGATTGCTGTGCACATTTTGGTGTTATTTATTTTTAACCATAGCTTCTCCATTTCGGTTGAACATCAGGAACAAGAAGTGACTCAGATCACTGCTAAATTAGTTTTTGAGCCGCCTCCACAAGTGGTTGAGCCTGACGTAATCGAACCCATTTTAGAACCATATATGCCCAAAGACGTTGAACAAAAAGTAGTGGAAGAATTGCCCGAAGTGGCGCAGGAAGCAGATGTACCCGAACAGGCGGTAACGGACGAACCTCTAGTTGAGGAGAGTGTTGAACTGCCCCCCCTGTCAGACGGGGTTAACAGACGATCCGATCTACCTCCTATTTCCAGTAAAGATCTGCTGCGAAAACACATGTCGTCTATCAACAACCAGCAAACCCAGCGTTTGTCAGAAAATGCGGCTAGCGAATACAGAAGAAAGCGGATTTCACCTGACTTCCCTGCTGCGAAGACAGATCCATTCCAAACCGAAGAAGAGAAATTGATGGAAGAGGTAGTCGTTGAGGTGGATTGCAGTGGTACATTAAACAAATCAGTGAAGGCTCTTGCAGGTCTGCTGGGCGGCATGATGAAATGCAGCAAGCCGCCTCCATTTCAGTCCTTTATTGATAAACGGTTAAATAAAGAGTCAACTGGAAACAATAATTGAGCAGCTAACCCGAACTTCACCAGTGCCAGGCCAGGCCAGCACTCAATCGGTTACCTTCGCCGGCACCGCTTAGTTTGCCGATGTCGAATTTAATAATGACATTCTCGTTTAACCACCAGTTGATACCTGCATCCCATTGCCTGATACGACTGTCAATCTGATTGTCTTGTTCATTGTCCCACTCGTTCAGTCGAGTAAAGAATCCCAGTGATTGAGATGCACGATAATTGGTTTCCAGGTACCAACCATTTTGCTTTTCACGACCGGACGTTTCAAACCGGTAACCGTCTATATCCCAATAGGAATAAAACGCGATAAAGCCCCAGTTTTCATATTGATAATCAGCGTGAGTCTGGATCATGATAGCCGAGTTGTTGCCCCAGCCAACCCATTCAGTGGTGTCCACTTCGAAATGAATTGACGTAGACAAGAGCAAGTCCTGAATGCCGGTGTATTGAAAACGAAACGTAAAGGCATGGGCTTTGGAAATCGAAAACGATTCGGGTCTTCGGCCATCTCTGACCAATCCCGGATCGACCATTCTTATGGCACTGTGCAAAGCCGCATCATAAAACAAACCTTCGACAATTCGCCCGCTGACTGCCAAGCCGGTCTCAACCCAGTTGGTTGGAATAATATTGATTTCCACCGGATTTCTCTCAGCACCATATTGTGCAAAAATTTCCGAGGGACCATTGAGCCTTCCAATCGGTAAATAGAATCGTCCAATTTTGAGATTATGATTTTTAGCGAATTGCCAGGAAACCAACGCCTGTTCGACTATGATGTCCGTATCGTCGAGATGCACCTTGTCGCCTGGATAACGCTGGTTAAAACCATTTTCAACGCTCAATGTTGTCTGCCACTCCCATTCTTGAGTGAAATCACCTGACATTGATCCCTGCACTTTGTGCAAATCGAAACTGTCTTCAGGTGTTAGCTCAGAGAATGTTGAATAGACGTGTTCGCCAGAAAAAGACGCTCGGGGTTCAGCAACCAACATGGAAGAGAATAAAATGCACGTTGCTGAGGCTAACTGGGTAAATTTCATTACCTCTAAGTCTCTGATTATTATTAGTTTATTGTAATAACCATAGAAAACATCAGAAAAAAATCAAACTGTTCCACCTCAATCTTAAGTGCTTATATCATTCCCATGGGAGAAAAATTCTCTATAAATTTCTCACTCACCAAAAATTCTCTCCCAAAGGCTTTTCTTTTTCTTAGGTTGAACAATAGGTTGCGATTCCCGAACGCAGCGCCTGACTTCCAGGGGCAATGCATCCAAAATGGCAGGAACACTCATGCTGTTTTTGCACCCTGCCTGAGTAATATGGCCATCTTCCATATCAAAGTGTGCGATACCCAACCCCTGAGGAAATCGCCTCACCAGCGATTTGGGTTGTTGTCTTTTCTGGTAATCCAAATAAAGCTGCAAGGCACCACTGGTACCCGTGAGTCCTGTACTGAGATTATCATCCGTCCCCATCCACCCTGTCACCAGAATATTCTTGTCAAAACCGCTGAACCAACTGTCACGATAGTCATCGGTGGTCCCTGTTTTCCCTGCCATATTAATTTTGGGAAACCGTCTTTTTATGACTTTTGCTGTTCCTTCCAAAGTTACTTTGTGCAACGCATAATTCAGCAGGTAACTGGCTTTTTCGTCGAATCGCTGTTCAGCGTCCCGCTGAAAACGCCACAACAACTGGTTGTCCGGAGAAAGAATCCCTGTGACAGCGTGCAGGGGAATATACGCGCCGTTGTTGGACATGGTCTGATACATCTGATTCACCTCCAGGGGAGATAAGTCCAGGGCGCCGAGGGTTAATGCAGGATAACTTTGAATACTTCCCTGCACTCCAAGCTTTCTTAATGATTCAATAATAGATGACAGGCCAAGTTCCATACCCAAACTAACGGTAGGCACGTTAAGGGATCGGGTCAATGCGGTAATAAGGGGGACTTGCCCACGAAATTGCTTGTCCGAGTTTTGAGGTTCCCACAACTTTCCGTAGGTACTCTTGAGTTTGATTGGTTCATCCTTAAGTGGCGACGCAAGGTTGTAGGATGCAGACTGCTCGAGTGCCGTTAAATAAATAGCGGGCTTGATCAAGGATCCTACCGAACGACTTGCATCCAACGCACGATTAAAGCCTTGATAGTCTACATCTTTACCGCCAACAATCGCTCTGATTTCACCTGACGCTATATCGGTGACGACCATGGCAGCCTGTAAGTCATTTATTTCCCGGGATTTTTCAAGGCCTTCAACCTGCGCAACCAGCGCCGCTTCGGCCTTTCGTTGCGCATTGATATCCATGGTAGTAAATACCTTTAAGCCTGATTGGCGAATATCCGGGTCAGCCAGGACCAAGCGTAATTCCCGGCTGACTTTGTCCATGAATGCAGGATGCTTGCCTTTGGCCAGGCTCGCACCGCTTGCAGTCAAAATAGGTGAATTGAGAAGTGTCTCGAATTGAATTCGGTCCAGAAAATTATTGTCAAACAATACTCGCAACACCAAATTTCTGCGCTGCATTACTCTCTCTGGATAACGCCGGGGATTATAATAGGAAGGTCCTTTGATTATCCCCACCAAAGTCGCGATTTCATTCAGATCCAATTCGTTCAGGGGTCTATCAAAATAAAAATAACTGGCCAAGCCAAAACCATAAACACCTGTGGCGCCATTTTGCCCCAAAAACACTTCATTCAGATAAGCTTCAATGATTTCTTCTTTGCTGTAACGCGCTTCAATCAGCAATGCCATTAATGCTTCTTTGGCTTTTCTGACTAAGGATTTTTCACGACTCAGAAAAAGGTTTTTGACTAGTTGTTGCGTTAGCGTACTGCCACCTTGAACGGTTTTACCTGCCGAAATATTCGCCATAAGCGCACGGACGATTGAGAGTGGGGCTACGCCGAAGTGAGAATAAAAATCTTTGTCTTCGATCAGGATCAAGGCCTGTAACAAAGCTTCGGGAACGTCTTCCATGCTAAGCAACATACGGTCCTCACGGCCTGAACTGAGTAGGCGGGTGACGAGCCAGGGTTCCAGCTGCGTGCGCTCAAGCAGTTGGCCTCGTTCGATATCGCGAATATCGACTAAGCGTCCACCTTCCAACTGTAAGGAAATAGCTTTTGGCCCTTCATACCCTTCAGCAAAATGAAAGGCACGGCGCATGATAGTAAATTGATTTCGGCTGACCTGATATTCACCCGTTTTACTCGCCTGACTAACTCTCCGATAGCCTAGCAATTCCAACTCTTCAACGATTTCGGCGTTGGTAATCTCCTGCTTCAGATGCAGTTGCATAGGCCGCGCGTATATTTGCGCTGGAACCTGCCATTTGTTGCCCGAAAATTTTTGCTGGATCTGTGCATCGAGGAACAGCAGGTAAGCCGCGAGGCAAACCAACAGAACCAGAGTTAGTTTCCAAAAATATTTTTTAATCCATGGCCATGGATTTAGCACACGCAGTTTCGACATGAATTCTTATTATTTAATTCTTTTCGAGTCAGTGTACCAAGTACATACTTGTTGGAGCCAGCATTATCAGGTCGGAATCGGAACAGAGCAGGTAACACCTGCTCTAACCAAACTCTTTCAACAATGCGTTATTGTCGAAGGATGATATTTTTGAAATAACTAGTAGCATCTGGGTTGCGCACGTCATGATCGTTGACGAAAAACAAGACATTGGCAGGACCTGTATAAAATTTCCCAATGGGAATACTGAAGCTCTGATACTCTCCTGAACCGGTATATTTAAAGTTTCCCAGTCCCCACTTTTGCGTGCCAAGCAACTGAAAAGTACGCCTGGAGCTGTAAGCCAGATCATTGTCTAATCCTATCCCATGAATATCGCCCAGTGCATCACTTTTGAATTCAAATTCCAGGACAGCACTATTGGAAATATCATAATCAAAATCAATTTTTTGCCAGCGGTTGCCTTCTATTTTGACAGTCGCTCCGCTGTCCAACACTTCCACAGTACCTATATCATCCTGGGAGCCAGCATAACCCTCAAAATCAAAGTCATTGAGGTTCAAACTCTGTTCCGAAATGCTCTCATAAACACGCAGGTTGCTGAACAGGCTGTTGCCATCAGGGTTACGCACATCGTGGTCATTCATAAAAAAGATATTCTGCATTTGACCGGTAAAATAACGTCCGATTGGAATAACGAAACGTTGAGTGGCTCCATCACCAGTGTAATCGAAGTCTCGCCATCCCCAATTCTGAGTTCCGTGCAACATGAATGCGCGTTTAACACTTAGCACCTCATCATCGTCCATGCCGATGCCCTGAATTTCGCCCTCAACTGCACTGCTATAATCAAATTCAAGAACAGAATAGGGTGTCAACTCGTAAGCAAAGGGAATGCTTAGCCAACGATTCCCGTTTATATCTAATTGATTTCCAAGCTGATTCACAGCAAACGTGCCTTTTCCGTCCTGATTTTGACCGTAGCTTTCTGGTGGGAAGTCGTTGAAGCTGATAAACGTTTCTACTGATTCAACTTCGATATCGAATGCTTGTGTGTCGGAGCCCACATCGCTATTTGCCGAAAACTGCACGGATTGAGTACCCGATTGCGCATCAGTCGGCGTCCAGCTAACTGAGCCGTCGCTTGTCACTGTCATACCAGCAGGCCCAAAATCCAACGAAAAGGTGATATCACCATCGCCAGAAGCCTCTAATTTGCCGTTATTGTCATACTGATAGGACTCACCGACTGTTGCCACCAAATTTGGATCTGATGTGATTTCCGGCGCCTGTAACACAATATCGGCAATGCAGCTCGCGCGCTGAATATAATTCTGCATTTGTGTAATACTGCAATTGGAAAAAGTATCACTACCATTAATACTGGGATTCATCAAAAAGTTTCCTGGTGTACCCGCACAAGCGGAACCATTTTGATTGTCATGAGGTGCACCCATATTGTGGCCGAATTCGTGAGCAGCAACCAAAGCAGTCAAGCTACCAAACCTTTGTGTTACGCCAATGCCGAAGGAAGTACAAGCTGCACCTACATAGGCGATACCAATAGTCGAACCATTCAGATCTTTGCCCGTAAATAAATGCGCTAGCCCTGGGTTGCCAATTTGCGTATTGGCATACACCCCAAGTTGTCCTAATAACGTTTCAGCGTTAGTGGACGTCATATTAGCGTTATCTGTTAACGCTGCGGCAGAATCAACTGTAAGTTGTAAGCCCAACTGTTCTGAAAATATCCCGTCTACGATATTCATTTCCGACAACATGGTATTTAAACCTGCTCCCCCGGTAGCAGCGTTAAACTCGGTGTCAGATACTATGGCCACATCGATATTCTTATTCGCCGCCGCTGACGTCAAATCAACAAGTTCATCAACAAAAGCTTGGTAATTGAAACCCGTCAATCCAGCTTGATTTGAATGGTCTAAACCACAAACCCCCGAATGTTGTATGTCTGACGCATTGAATATTACTAGTGCGTCTGATTGCTCTGGTAAATTTGACAATAAATCTTGGTCAACCAGATCATCACGAATATTTTTGACCTGCTCGATGAATTGGATACTGGTTCCATCATAATACGCACCATTCATGCCTTTATCAGAAATGGTTAAACGAACCCAGGAATTCGTATTGCCTTTAATGATCCCCTTGTACAACATGAATTCCGTGTCGCCAATAAGTGACTCCCAGTGTTTGATGAACCCGTTGTTTTCTGAAAGCTCAAACAAAACTTCTCCACGCACAGAATCTATTTTTAATTCCATCAAACCTGTTTCAGAGTTTAGGTTCAGCGCACCGGCGTCGAGTAAAATCACGCCATCAATTTCTATGTCATGCACCGATTGAGCATGCAGCTTTGGGGCGAGCAATAACACAATTAAAGCACCGATAAATGCTAAAGCTTGGAAACGCTGCTGAAGTCTTCGTCTTAAGTGGGGAGTCATCATTTAATTTTACCTCTTGGGACAGTATAGTTTCCCAGTGGCAATTGAGTCTTTTATTTACCCTACACCATAACCTGAGAATGCGGCCTAGACACGACTTCATCAAAAATCATGCCGCTTCAAGTCTTGGGTAGTGTGTTTCCTGGTAATTTCGTCGTAAACACTTTGATTGAGCTATACGTTACAAGGCTCTTTTGTCAAAACAGCTACATGTTCTTTTTAGTGCGCGTTGTCGCCTTTGCATTGGCCGGATCGTCTGGCCAAAAATGTTTTGGATAACGTCCTTTCATTTCCTTTTGTACCTCTTTATAGCTTCCCATCCAAAACCCGGCAAGATCCTTTGTTTGCTGTATCGGCCTGTGTGCTGGAGATAAAATCTGCATACTGACAGGAATCCCTCCCCTGGCAATGCGAGGAGTATCGTTAAGTCCGTAAAGCTCCTGCATACGAATCGACAGGCTCACGCTGCCATCACTACCATAACGCAATTTATGCTTGTTTCCGCTTGGAGCATTAAACGAGCGAGGGGCGAGCTCCTCCAGACGTTGCTGATTGGGCCAGTCGAGCATATTTAACAGCAATTGATGCCAGTCCAATTCAAGTAGTTGTTTTTTACTTTGCAACTGACCAAGTTCGAACCCGCACCAATGCTGTAAATTTTTCAACATCCAGCTATCACTAACATCCGGCCAATTCTCAACATTCAGAGTGGATAGCAATTTCATTCGGTTAAACAGGTTTTCTGTGCTGTCATTCCAACCCAGAAAAGATAAGCCATTTTCACTTATCAATTTTTGCCAGATTGCAATACAACTGGCCGCTTCAGGTTTTGCTCCCGACTGTCGGGATAACAGGATATGACCGAAATACTGTTGCTTTTCGGCAACAATTCTTTGATCTTTCTCTCGCCATTCGCACACTTCTTTTTGCTCAAACATATGCGAAAACTCTAACTCTACCAGCTCAAAGGCCACAGGTTGTGCCAACGTAATCCGCGCATCAGCTGACTTCCCAAGAGAAAGATCACCTATGGCCAACCAGTCGGAATTTTTCAGTGGATCAGTCTGTGCCAAGTTAGCGCCACTGCCATTTGCCAGCAAAAATCTGTTCTCACCGGTTTTTTTAGCGATTCGATCCGGGTAGGCAAATGCAACAAGTAACGCAACATCACTTGCATTTATTGCTTTAACACTAAAATCCTGCGAAATATTCAGGCGACGATACCATTGCTTTGCCGTGCGCCACCGCTCATCTTGACCTTGGCTTAGCAAGGCTTCCAGCAAAGCGTGAATTTCAACACCTGCCTCTGATTGTTTTCTCGTTGTTCCTTCCAGGAGGGCACAAACCAGGCAAGCAACCACCGCCAGTCCATGTTCTCTCTCTCTGGCTTTCAGCATCACGTTGGCTAGCCGGGGATGGACTCCCAGATTGGCGATTGCCCTTCCATGTGAGGTAATTTTATTTTCAGGGTTAAACGCCTGCAGTTCTCTCAGCACAAGATGAGCATGTTCAAGTTGCGCGTCACTGGGCATATCAAGTAAGGGCAACTCCCGGATTTGGGTTCCCCATGCTGCTGCTTCTAATACTATTTGGCACAGATCCTGTTGCAGGATCTGTGGCTGAATCTGCTTAACCAGACGTGCTTGTTTTTCCCTGTCCCAAAGTCGAAAACACAAGCCAGGCTCCAATCTGCCGGCCCGTCCCTGACGCTGTATACTGGAAGCTTCTGAAATGGAGTGTTGCTGCAGTTTTGTAATGCCTTTTGACAGATGAAAAAGCGCGGATTTCTCCTGGCCACTATCTATTACAACTCTAATACCTTCTATTGTCAGGCTGGTTTCTGCAATATTTGTCGACAACACCACTTTTCGAATAGGACCTGATGTGGAGGCAATGGCCTGCTGCTGAAGTTCTTTGGATAGTGCTCCGTACAGCATGAAAATCTGCGTATTGTCCGGCACCCTGCTCTGCAGGATACGTTGACATTTCTGGATCTCATATGCCCCAGGTAAAAATACCAGAATGTTTCCTTGTTCTGTCTGCAGTGCTTCGATCGTGACATTTGCTGATGCAGTGGCCAGGTCCGATTGGGGAGGAAAAGGTCGGTAAAGGGTTTCAACCGGGAAACTACGACCTTCACATTGAACCAATAGTGCATCTGGTAGAATAGTTAGAAGAGGTTTAGCTTCAAGGGTAGCTGACATCACCAGTAAACGGAGATCTTCGCGAAGATTCAGCTGTGATTCTATGCAAAATGCCAACCCGAGATCAGCGTGAACATTGCGCTCATGAAACTCGTCAAAAATGACCAGGCCCACACCGGTTAATTCAGGATCGCCTTGCACCATTCGAGTTAACAAACCTTCGGTAACGATTTCTAGCCTGGTTTGATTAGATACATTACTCTCGCCGCGTACGCGATATCCAACTGTTTGCCCAACAGGTTCGCCTAGCTGCTTAGCCAAAAAACCTGCTATCGCTCTGACTGCCACTCGCCTGGGTTGCAACATGATAATTTTCTGCTCACCTAGACTCTTCATCCTGAGCAGTTCAAGTGGCAAATAGGTTGATTTTCCTGCTCCCGGTGGCGCGATTAACACAATATTGTTGTGTTCGAGACCAGTTAAAACTTCAGAAGAGACTGATTCAATGGGTAACAAAAAGTTTCACTTTGGTTTAAGGTTAGTTGCGACTAGTTTACCGATTGTGGGGTGTGGATGCGCTATTTTTTGGGACTTGATCCTGATGGGAAAACTAAGCTGGCGATGCAAGCCTGGCGAGAAAAGGCACTGCCTAACTTTGAGCGTCCTGTGCCGGTGGCGAACTTTCATGTAACAAGTGTGTTTTTAGGCCAGGTAGATGAAAAACAATTGGATCTGCTGTGCAGCATGATAGACGATTTGGACCAACCCGGGTTTTCATTATGTTTTGACCATCTCGGGTACTGGTCGAAACCCAAGATTCTGTATTTGGGGTGTCGAGAGGTTCCGATGGAGGCAACTCAACTGGCAAATAAATTGATCCACATTGCCAAAAAAGCACACCTACAGATACAGGAACGTCACTATATTCCTCATGTTACACTAGTCCGTAAGTGCCCGGAACATGCACCTGCGCCACTCATTCCCCCCCATTTCGAATGTCAATTCGAAGCCTTGCATTTATTCGAATCAGTGTCAGGTAAACATGGAGTTCATTACCCTATTCGTCACTCATGGCCGTTCCAGTGGTTCAGAAAGCCCAGCAAACTAAGCTGAAATAGCATAGCAACTGCACAGATTTTCTCCCTTTTACTAAAGCCAGGCGCGTTGCCTCAGATATCAACCTGCTGCGACTTAACGACTCTCGCATAGGTGGAATTGATTTGTGAAGTTCCTTCGTTGTTGTGTATCGACGCATCGTTCAGGTGAATAGTAGTGTCGTCAAACGAAACCGATACTTCACCCGAAAAAAGAGCCACGCCCTCAGCATTCCAGGATTTTTTGCTGAACACTTGCAATTCTGTATTGGCTGGAACTGAAATTAATACATTGCCCATATATTCTGTCCCCCGCCCATCCGTTGCGTACTGCGTTTTGACTGCGCTGATTTTAAGCCCGTTCGCCGATGTTACAGGAACAAGAAAAATCGCAAATGACATTAAGCTTACCGCCACAGAACACATGATAACCAAATGCTCAGCAACTGAAATTGAGTTGAAAGAATTTAGTTCTTCTTGCTTATTCACCAACAATTTAGCAACATCCTCACTAAAAGCTGCAGCAAGAGCTTTTGCCGTTTCTTGCGATGCGTTCCCATTGTTTTCCACTCGTTGAATTGTACGCAGACTAACGTCGCAAATTTCAGCTAGATGCTGTTGGCTCCAGGCATGGGAATTACGCAGTTTAACAATTAACGCTGAATTGAGTTTCATTTCCATATACATTTCCTCGATTAAAAGTGTTGGCTACTCTGCGAGAAAACGTCCAATTTTGATACGACACTATTGTGACAGCCTACGACATTCTTACGTCAATTCAAACTATGTAAGCTTATTTCAGAAATCTTATATGCAACACAAAAAGACCGACATTAATCCCATTATTCCGGAAATTCGACACATAGCGGTTTCGTTCTGTTGCTCGACTTGCGACACTCAGACAGTTAATTGAAATAAGGTTATATAATGAAAATCAACTACAAACCTTTTGTTTTATTTTTTCTTTTCGCAACTTTTCTCAGCCAGGCAAGTCCCGGTATAGAAAATCTGTTAAAAAATAACGCTCGATCCGATGAAGATAAAAAGGCGGATATTCGGCGTAAACCAGCTGAGTTTATGACATTTCTGGATGTTCAACCTGGAATGCAGGTGTTGGATGTGTTTTCCGGTGGAGGTTATTACACCGAAATTGCTGCCGCCGCAGTAGGGGAAAACGGTCTCGTCGACGCCCACAATAACCAGGCTTACGTCAACTTTATTGGTGAAGAGAAATTATCTGTTCGTTATCAGAATAACCGCTTACCCAATGTAGTTAGACTCACGCAGGAAGCAAACGACCTTAACCTTGAAAAACAAAAATACGATAGAGTATTACTTGTCCTCAGTTTTCACGACCTCTTTTATGTTGATGAAAAAAATGGTTGGCCGGAAATCAATGCTCATAAATTCATGACAGCGATAAAGCAATCTATGAAAACCGACGGAGTGATAGGCATAATCGATCACAACGCTAAACTTGGTACCGATATCAGCAGCGCCCAAACTTTGCACAGAATCGATCCAAAAATCATCAAACAAAGAATGCAGGAATGGGGATTTAAATTGGTTAGCGAGTCCAACCACTTAAGTAATCCGCAAGATCCTTTGGATATTCCGATGTGGGATCCCAAGATACGGGGTAATACTGACAGAATCGTACTGAAATACACCCATGCAGAATAAGCCATGAATAGTGCACCGGAACATATTATTATCCTGGGCGGCGGAACTGCCGGGTGGATGGCGGCCAATTTGATGATGCATCGATGGGGACGCTACTCGCCCAGAATCTCATTAATTGAATCAACAAAGCTAGGGACGGTAGGCGTAGGAGAAGGGAGCACGCCCTACCTCAAAGAGTTTTTTGATACGTTAGGTATTCCTGAATCGACCTGGATGCCAGCTTGCAATGCTACTTACAAGTGTGGAATTCGGTTTCCTGGCTGGTGCACTAAACCCGGCTACGAAAGCTATTTTCACCCATTTTACAGCGACCAGGATGGCCCACAGGCAAAACAGTTTTTTTCGTTGTGTAATGAGCGACGCAATGGCACTAAGGTCCGTGCGCACCCTGACGATTTCTTTGTGTCCGCAGCATTAGCGGAACAATTCAGAGCACCTAAGTATAAAGAAGCAGAATTGTCAGAGCCCGTATACGCCTATCACTTTGACGCGGAATTACTGGGGCGGTTTTTACGAACCCTTGCTTTGGAATCAGGGGTTAATCATATAGATGATCAAGTTACGCAGGTGGTACAGGATAAGCAGGGAAATATCGCCATTCTGCACACTCAAACACATGGGCCGTTGCGAGGTGATTTATTCGTGGATTGCTCAGGCTTTAAAGGCCTGCTAATTCAGCAGACATTGGGCGAAGAGCTTATTTCCTATAAAAAACAGCTATTTAATGACAGTGCAGTTGCCATACAAACCGATATCGAAGAGTGTAGTCAGCTATCTTCAGAGACTATTTCAAAAGCATTAAAACATGGCTGGGTCTGGCAAATTCCACTTCACAACCGGTTTGGTAATGGTTACGTGTATTGCTCGGACTACATTAATGAGCAGCAAGCTGAACAAGAACTTCGGGAATTATTGGGTGATAAAGCAGATGGTAAAAAAGCATTGCACCTGAATTGGACGCCGGGAAGAATCGAGCAACACTGGAAACAAAACTGTGTAGCGATCGGATTGTCTCAAGGTTTTTTGGAGCCATTGGAAGCCCCCATGTTGTTTATCGTTCAGAAAAGCATCGAGCGTTTTATCGATTGTTTTGAGCAAAGCGGTTTTAATCGCGCCATACAACCTGCTTATAATCAAGAGATCAATAATATGATTGACGGCACACGTGACTATCTGCAGGCTCACTACGCGCTGAATACCAGAGAAGACACTGCTTATTGGCAAGACAACCGAAACAATCAAAACCGTTCGGACGTACTCAACAACATTCTTGTGGGCTGGAATTCAAAAACCAATTTTGATCAGGTGTTACACGATAACATGGACAAACTGGCTTATCTGAAAACGTCCTGGTACTGCATGCTTGCAGGTAAGGCTCAATTTGGCGTGAGCGCGACATCTGAGCATGACCAGATTTCATCAATTTCACAGCTAGCCAGATCAAACCGCGACAAAGAAGCTGCACATTTCGCGCTTCACAGAGCCTACCTAGATAGTTTTTACACATTAAACGACCAAAAGTCAGTCGGTTAGGGCAGATCAAGTACATGGAACAAGAAATCCAAAAAGCATTGACCATATTGTCAAATGGGCGAGCAAATGACGCTCTGGGGATCCTGCTGTCTCTGGAAAAAAACCATCCCTCTGACAGCCAGGTTCTCGAAGCTCTAGGGCACTGCTATCTGATATTGGGAAAGAGCCAAAATGCCAAAGAAAAGCTGATCAAAGCCCTTCAAATTTACCCTCAGTCGGCCAATATCGCTGCCAATCTTGGTGGACTTTTTCAAAGTGAAGGAAATCTGGTTGAAGCGCAAAAATACTTCGCTATTAGTGTTGAAAACAATCCTCAGTTCCATCAAGCCTGGCACTTTCTTAGTTTAGTTCAGTGCCAATCGGGAAATATGATTGAGGGACTGATCAGCCTGGAAAAAGCGAAACAGACAGATCCATTGAAGGAACATATTTCAAAAGCGCTCAGCCACTATCGACAAGGGAATGATGACTCAGCCAGAAACCTGTGTCATCAAATTCTCGGGAGACACAAGAGCCATCCACAAGCGCTGTGTCTGTTAGCCAATGCCGCCCTGCAACAAGGACAGTTGGAAGAAGCAGAAAATTATCTTCTGGGTGCTCTGGCCTATTCGCCCTATGATATGGAAGCACTAATGATTATGGCTCAGTTGCAAGGGCAACTGCGGCAATATTCTGATGCGCTGACGTATTCAGAAAAATTAATAAAAGCAGATCCAGAGAATAAGCAAGGCTGGCAGGTCTACGCAGACAATTTACTCAATGCAGGAAAGTTTGAGCAGGCAATCGAGGCTTTCGCTCAGGTAAATAAAATCGATGGAAGTGACTTGTCAGCATTATTACAACAGGCCCACACCAATAAAATATTGGGGAACAACCCGATTGCAATCAAACAGTATCTTGAGTGCACTCACAGTGACCAATCGATTGGTTCAGCTTTCTGGGCACTGGCAAGCATGAGTGATTACCAATTTTCTCTGAGCCAAATCGAAATTCTGAATAAAGCACCACTCGATCCGGATATGAATAGTGACCAAGCCTGTCAGGCCACTTTTGCGCTGGCTAAACATCATGAAGATCTGGGAAATTTTGACCACGCATTTGAGCTATACCGCACGGCAAATATTAACCGAGCAGGTGTTCAGTTTATGCCTGCAAAACACAGGCAGAAAATCCAGGCAATTATAGATACCTTCAGGCCGGACGTGCTGGAACGAAGTGCAACGACATCACTGGAAACCACTCCTATCTTTATTGTAGGGCTTCCTCGGTCAGGCTCTACCCTTATTGAGCAGATCCTTGCCAGCCACAGTCAGATAGAGGGCACAATGGAGCTGAAAACCCTTCCATCGCTTTCCAGAAAAATTTTTCTGGAAAGTTGCCGTAAAAACAAAAATAACACTGGCAGTATGGAAAACTTCAGCGCTAAGGAGCTGCATGAATTTGGTCAGTGGTATATGCGCGAAAGTGAAGTTTATCGGACCAATAAACCGTTTTTTATCGACAAACTACCTCCCAATTATCAACATATTGGGTTGATTAGAATGATACTGCCGCAAGCCGTTATCATTGATGCCCGACGCCAGCCGCTTGCCTGTGGATTAGGAATTTACAAACAATACTTTGGGCACGGGCATGATTTTAGTTACAACCTGGATCACATTGGTATTTATTACAATCAGTATCTTAAACTAATGGATTACTGGCAAAAGATATTGCCCGACACAGTCCTTCTGCTTCAACACGAAGCACTGGTTAACGACACCGAAGCACAAATTCAGAGGTTGTTAGCGCATTGCAATCTGCCATTTGAGCAACAGTGCCTGGCATTTCATGAAAACAAGCGTGCCGTCAGAACCGCCAGCAGCGATCAGGTAAGACAACCTATTAACAGGAAAGGCACGGCTCTGTGGAAACATTACCAGCATCATCTTGCGCCCCTTGAACATGCTTTGGGTAAGGAGACTTTGGCACGCTTTTCAGAGTGGATTGATACCAATCCTTAGTGATAAAGGTTTAATCTGCAGACATTCTTCCATTAGATTGCCGAGTTGATCGGGCAAAAAAAAACGCCTGCAGGCAGGCGTTTTTATTGGTGTGAAATTCAGACTATTCCATAGTGTAGGAAATTGTCATGTAGTACAAGCGACCGATATTATCGTAACTTGCATCACCTGATGTAGTCGAGGTGCCAGTAGTAAAACCAGGTAAAGCTCTGTCAAAAACGTTGTCGATACCTAGCTCCAAGGTCACATTGTTAGCGAAGGTGTAACCTGCACTCACATCTGTCTGGAAGTAGCTTCCATACCCCAGTATATTACTTGGATCAGGGTTAGTTTCGAAGTCCTGAGGTGTAAAGCGGCTCACATCGCCCAGATAGCGTGTACGCCAATTTGCTGACCAGTTCTCTGATTTGTAACCTAACAGGAAGTTAGCTTGCCATTCGGCTTCGCCCGTTGTGCCTGCAAATTCTTCCATTTGAGAAGGATCGACCTGGAATGGGAATTCTTTGCGAGACTTGAGATAAGTACCAATCAATTGAGTGGAGAAGTTACCATCAAAAGCTTCGAAGTCGTACCCCACTTCAAAATCCACACCTTCAGCTTCAGTTTTGGCTACGTTTTGTTGTGTACTTTCAATCAAGGTCAACCTGAAATCTGCAGCACGAGTAACCAAAGCACAGAACTGATTGTCTATCCCGCCTTCTGAATCGACACATTTATCAAGAATATCCTGTGCGCCTACAAGCTGGATGGCATCATCTATTTCAATCTTCCAGTAATCAACTGTCAGGCTCAGCCCATCAACAAACTCAGGTTGATAAGCAAGACCCGCTGTAAAACTGGTGGATTCTTCTTCTTTCAGTTCAGGGTTACCACCTGTCAGTAGTTCCACTGAAGAAACCGGGTTAATCTGAGCATCAGCCGGAATACCCAAGGCCGCACAGTTCGCCTGACGTGTGGCACTTTGATTAAAATCTACATCACAGGGATCATTTATAAAGGCGAAGTTTTGACCTTTGGCCGCAAACAACTCGCTGATGTTTGGTGCACGGATAGCTTCGGAGATTGTTGTTCTAAAACGTAATTCGTCATTAACAGCCCAATCTGCGCCGAGCTTCCAACTTAGCGCACCGCCAATGGTGCTGTAGTCGGCATAACGTAAGGCTGCATCAACTGTTAAGTCCTGTATCATAGTGACATCAGAAACTACCGGAACGGAAGTTTCCAGATAGGCTTCTGTGACGTCGAAGTCTCCGTGCTCCTCTTGTAACGCAGTCAAAAAGGTTGCCCCCGTTGCTGCAAAGGGATCAGGTACATCATCACTTTCTTCTTTACGATATTCGATACCTGCTGCTAATCCAATATAGCCAGCTGGCAGTTCAAAAACTCCGCTATTCGTGACAGTAAAGTTAAGCACAGTTTGCTGAATTTCACTGTTTGAAATTGAATCCACAGTAAACCACTCAGCTGCCAGCGGATCTACATTACCAAATCCAAAGAAGGTGGAAGCGATACAACCTTCGGCTCGCGCAGCTTCGTCACGACAAACAATACTGCCATCTGCGGCACGAACCGCATCTGCAGATTGGCGCATACGTTCAGTTACGACATTATCGACATTTATTTGCTCACGTTCAGATTTGCCATAAAGAGCATACGCATCGTACGACCAATCGTCGTCAAAATGCCCTTCAATACCTACTACAAAGCGCGTTGTTTCCCTGGTGTTTTCTTCAAAACGACGACCGATATCCTCGTTGAATCGGTGTAAATTGATTGACCCCAAACCATTGGTGTCCATCAGCGTTCCCAAGCTTTCATCGATAAATGGGTTGTCACGATTGATTGTGATTCCGCTGCCGTATTCGAAAAATGATGGTTGACCTATGGAGTCTGCTTTGGTTCTTACGTACTTCACGTCTCCGTACAAATTCATATTGTCGGTTAAATCGTAATTCCCTTTTAAAGCAACATTTAATGTACTGAATGTAGGCTGCAATTCGACGTACTTGTTCAAATCCAATTGGTCGCATTCACCGGAGCAGCGCCCCCAGTTATAGGTAGTCCCCAGGTTTTGTGGACGCACACTACCATCCGGATTAAAAATAAACCAATGAGCTCCTGTCGCATCATAGGTGTAGAAATTACCCGCCGTAGAATCGTCATACCAAGCAGCATCTGAAATCCAAATACGATCAGGAATGCCATCATGATTTACCGAGCCATCGTCATTTCGCGTATCACCGTTAGCAGGGTTCGTTACAGACGCAGTCGGCGTTGCTGTGCTCAATCGATCTTTCGCATTCATACCATCTTGTTGGTAATAAGAGAGCGCCAGGCCGATATTACCTCGACCTTCATTAAAATCAGTTCCCGCAGAAATAGTGAGTCTGTCACTATCATAAGGGCCTTCTTCAGCAAAGCCCTTGCTCAAACTAACATCTAAACCTGTGATGTCTTTTTTCAGAACGAAGTTCACAACACCAGTTACGGCATCTGCACCGTAAACAGCTGATGCACCACCAGTGACAATTTCTACTTTCTCTACCCAGGCAGTTGGAATAGTATTCACATCTACAGATGCTGTGCCCGGGTTGGCTGAAACATGACGTTTCCCATCAACCAGAACCAAGGTTCTCGCTGTACCCATTCCGCGCAGGTCAAGCAAGTTTAAGCCCGCAGTACCAATCGTCCCACCGGCATTTGCCAGGGAAAATGTATTTGCCAATGATGGCAAATCGTTTAATGCTTCACCGATGCTGATTGCACCTGACTTGAGTAAGTCTTCCCCGCTAATTACTGTCACAGGTGAGGGTGCTATAGCGCCTTCTCGCAAAATACGAGAGCCGGTAATTTCAATTTTTTCAACTTCATTTTCCGCCGAAGTTTCCTGTGCGACTGCGGCAAAACCGCTCGAGGCAAGAATTATGCTGACAGATTGAACTATCGCTCTTTTAGTGAATCTATTTGGTAATGGTTTTCGCATTTATTTACTCCCGCTAACTTCTAATGCTTTTTTATTTGTGTTGGCTTTCGTGTTGGCCAACTTTAATTTTCCTCCCTCTTATACACTGATTCATAATGAACACAATTCACCTTCATCCCGCCGAATAAACCGTTTAAATCAACCTGCGTTTAATCCAAATTCGTTAATCCGCATTTCATCCCAAAAAAACACAATTTTGAAATTTTTTGATTTTTTTCATGTCAAGAGAACGTTAAAACGAGCTGGTTTTGTCATTTACCTCAGTAGTAAAACGACATAATGAAAAAGGCTATCGAGCATTAAGTTGCTGATTGACATTCAGTGGACACCAACAAATGGCTTATTCACTTTTAAAAATTTGAATAGGTTATTCCCTTTATTCCTTTGCCTCCTCGCCCGGTAACAGTCAGAATGATTAAAAATAAAATTTGGAACAAGGCATGCAACAAACTTTCAGACTCATTATTGATTGTCCTGATCAAATGGGCTTGGTGGCCGCAGTAAGTGGTTTCCTGTCAGAACATCAAGCTACAATCGTGGAAGCAAGTCATCACACCGACCAACAACTTGGACGGTTTTTTATGCGGCACGAAATCAGTGCTGACTCCGTAACCTTGAACAAACAGAGTTTTGAAGACGCTTTCGCTCCATTGGCGGATAAATTTGAAATGAACTGGCGCATCACCGATTCTCATCAAAAGCAAAGAGTCGCATTGCTGGCCAGCCATGAATCCCATTGTTTAATCGACATTCTGCATCGCTGGCACAGCGGCGAATTGAACTGTGAGATCCCCTGCATCATCGGTAATCATCCGCAGATGAAACAATTTGCTGATTGGTACAAAGTCCCTTTTCACTGGGTGGATTTCAAAAACCAGGACAAAGAAAAGGCATTTCAGGAAATCGAGAACTTGCTTGATGCTTATCGTGCAGATCTGACAGTGCTGGCGCGTTTCATGCAAATTGTACCGGATCATTTATGCAATAAACTGGCAGGTAAAGCGATTAACATTCATCACAGCTTTTTACCTTCATTTGCCGGAGCCAAGCCTTATCAACAAGCTTACAACAGAGGTGTCAAACTTATTGGTGCCACCTGCCACTATGTCACTAAAGATCTTGATGAAGGTCCTATCATAGAGCAGGAGGTCATCCGAATAAGCCACAGTGACAGTGCACAGGACATGGTGAGGAAAGGAAAGGACTGTGAAAAAACCGCGCTTGCAAATGGCGTGCGCTACCACCTTGAAGATAGGGTGATTATCCATAAAAACAAAACAGTGGTGTTTTCTTGAAAAAGGGTTCAGTTGCATGGCCATTTTATTAATTCGTCACGGGGAAACTGTGGGTAATAAGAGCAGAACTGTTCAGGTACCCACGACAGAGCTGTCCCCTGATGGGGAACAACAGGCCTTGCGTTTGGCAGATAGAATCAAAGATGTCGGGGTTTCGCATATTCTGTGCAGTGATTACAAACGCACGCAACAGACAGCCGGCCCCATGGTTGAGATGCTGGGCCACCAATGCGAACTTTCTTCCCTGCTGCGAGAGCGTAATTTTGGCGACCTAAGGGGCCGACAATACGATGATATTGGCGAAGACTTTTTTGCGCCGGACTATGTACCCCGCAATGGTGAAAGTTGGGAACAGTTCGATAGCAGAGTCGCCATGGCCTGGAAACTAATTATTCAACGAGCCAAAGAAACCTCCGGTGATTTAGCCGTTATCACCCACGGGTTATTCTGCTTGAGATTAGTAAGTAATCACACTCAAATTGAGAAACCATTGTCTGTTCCAACGCATTGGTCAAATACATCAGTCACTGAAATTGAATCAGAATTTCCTTACAAAGTGAACATTGTGAATTGCTGCGAGCACCTCGACCAACGAGTAAATGTTGGTGTCTCCGGTGGGAGAGTCTAAAGATTTTACTCTTTGGTATATAACTTGTGTTCTAGCTAAAGGCTTTTTGGTTAGGGTACTAACTTGCAGGTCTGATGGATTGAGTTAGAGATTAACAGCTAGTTAATTTGACTTAAAAGTACGCAGCGTAGCTGACAGTAAGTTTGTTATCTGTCAATCCATTTTCAAACAGAGCGCCAAACTGATTGGTAGCATCCCAACGCTGACTGCTGAGTTCAAACTCTACTTCGTGTGATTCGCGGATCCCTTTGAATCGACTGTTAAGCAATAATATCTGGCTCTTGGGTAAATCAAAGTTCTGACCAATACTTGTTCTGAATTCCGGCGCAGACTGGTAAACAATTCCGGCACCAAAACTCATCCTGCTATTTACTTTGATCCGAGGCACAAAACTGTAACGTTTTAAACTGATTTTCTGTGTATGTATACCCCAGTTAAGTTTGCCAGTAGCATAAGACACACCACCTTCCAAACTTAGCGTACTGTTGATGGGTTGATATAGACTCAGGTCGTATTCCCGTTGCTTGCAACCGGAAAACTTAATCTTGGATTTATTGAAAACAACTTTGGTATTTTCAGGTAAAGATTGTTTCACCCAATTGACGCTGGTTTTCAGAAAATTTTCATCGGCCTGGCAATTTATCGCCACAAGAAAGAGCAAACCAGAGATTATTTTTTTCACCGACCTTACCTATTCAAACCAATTTAAACATGGCTAAATTTTAGGCGAAGGTATCTTCTATTAATGTACTGGCCGCTATGTATCCGTATCAATAAATATACGCTTAAAAGTTTGCCCTTCGCTTAACGCCTTGTTTTTACTGAGGTTGGCAATTAAGTCGCAGTTTTGTTCGCTGAACACTATTTTAATGGTGTTCACAATGCACTGCTCTCAAATTTTCGCAGCACATTCCATTTGCCTGATTTCGTGAAAAACTATTTTTTTACGTTGTGACCCTTTATTCTATGCTAGGTTGTTGTTCTTAAATGAAAAAAGGTGACAAAAATGGCGAGCGGAACACACCAATACCAACAGGATATTCGCAACGAATCAATACTCATCAATATTAACGGTGCGTTGTACCCCAGGGCAGAAGCCAAAATATCGGTATTTGATAGCGGGTTTATTCTGGGCGATGGTGTTTGGGAGGGCATTCGCCTGCATCACGGGAAACTAGCGTTTATCGAACAGCATATGCAACGATTGTTTGCCGGTGCCAAAGCCCTCGACCTGGACATTGGCTTGAGCCCTGAGCAACTTGTCACCAGGATAATGGAAACCTGTCGCGCTAACAAGATGCATGACGGTGTGCACATTCGTCTGATGGTCACTCGCGGTGAGAAGGCCACTCCTTACCAGGATCCCCGCGTTACCATTGGATCGGCCACAATAGTTATTATTGCAGAATACAAGAAGTCGCTGGACAATGCAGATAATCAGGGAGTCTCATTATTTACCACCCACGTCAGGCGAGGATATCCAGACGTTCAGGATCCGAAACTCAATACTCATTCTAAACTCAATTGCATTTTTGCCTGTATTCAGGCAGCGAAAGCTCAGGCCGATGAGGCGCTTATGCTGGACCCTCATGGGTTTGTTGCTACCTGTAATTCCACCCACTTTTTTATCATTCGAGGGGGTGAAGTCTGGACTTCAAGCGGCGACTTCTGCTTAGACGGTATCACCCGTCGTAATGTTATCAACCTTTGTAAAGCTTTTGATATACCAGTATTTGAGCGCAATTTTACCTTGAGTGATGTGTATGCAGCCGATGAAGCATTCATCACTGGTACGTTCGCAGGGTTAACGCCCGTGCGTCAGGTTGACGGGAGGAAAATTGGTACAGGATCAACTGAATTGCTAGGGCAATTACAAGACTTATACGTTGAGATGATAGAAAAAATCTAAGGAAAACTGATTGATGACCAAAAGAATTGCAATGTGGTCGGGACCTCGGAATATTTCCACTGCTATGATGAGAAGCTGGGAAAACCGACCAGATACAGAGGTACAGGATGAGCCATTTTACGCCTGTTATCTCGCGGCAACCCAAAGTCCTCATCCTTGTTTTGATGAAATCCTAAGGTCACAAAGTCAAGAATTTCCGGTTGTAGCAGCTAAAATGAGCTCGCAACCATTTGACGCGAAAATCCAATATCAAAAACACATGACCCATCACATGTTGGCGGATATTGCTCTTGATTGGACGGCCGAGTTATCCCACTGTTTTTTGATTCGCGACCCGGCCCAGGTCGTAAATTCCTACACACAAAGTCGCGGCGTCTGCACAGCCACTGACATAGGGATAATCAGGCAAGCTGAATTGTACCAACAGATTTCAGCAATTAGCGGGCAATACATTCCTGTACTGGATTCCAACGATGTACTAAAAAACCCGGAAAAAATGTTGACCTTGCTTTGCGAGAAACTCGAGGTGCCATTTGATAGGGCCATGCTTACCTGGCCAACAGGACGCCGGGAATCAGATGGCGTATGGTCGAGCCATTGGTATCACAGCGTTGAACAATCTACTGGATTTGCGACCTATGAAGAGAAAACTCTTTCGCTCACATCCAACCAACAGGCCGTCGTAGACGAAGTGATGCCCAGTTATCGTTTGTTGGCGGAACACAAACTTAGATAATCCCACCCTGGGTATATAGCCGGTGGATTACAACCAACCTTTCTGCCTGGCAAGCCGGGCAGCTTCAATCCTATTATTTGCATGCAATTTAGCTATCGCCTCTGACAAGTAATTTCTGACCGTTCCCTCAGATAAAAAAAGCATATTCGCAATCTGAGCCGTTTTTAATCCTTCGCCCGCCAGTCTTAAGGCTTTCCTTTCTTTTTCACTAAGAGGGTCTTTGTCGTCAAGTGCACTCAGCGCCAGTTCTGGGTCGATTACACGTTGTCCCGCCAGCACTTTTTTAATCGTGACAATCAATTCGTCACTGGGCGCCTCCTTCAGGATGAAACCTTTAGCACCATAGTCTATGGCCCGCCGAATATAACCTGCCCTGGAAAATGTTGTCATGATGATCACTGCAATGTCGGAAAACTCACTCTGTACTTTTTGGGCTAGTTCAATGCCAGTCATAACCGGCATTTCAATATCTGTCAGGATAACATCCGGTAGTACACCATCCTCCTTTATTCGAGCGAGTGTTTTATAGGCTTTTAGCCCATCAGTACACTGGGCGCAGACTTCGAAACCGGGTTCCAGTTCGAGTAACGCACTGATTGCTCCCAGAACCATAGATTGGTCTTCCACAACCATAATTTTAGTCATCCACTTACTCCAAGGGCAGCGTGATCGTCATTTGAAGACCTTCATTTTGAGTCACATCCATGTTACCTCCAAAGAAATTGAGCCGCTCGACAATACCATTTAATCCATTTCCAAAATCCATATTTTTACATTCACCATCATCGCCAACCTCCATTCTCAGGTTATTGTCTGTGTGAGTTATATTCAACCTCACGCTTTGCCCATTGCTGTGGCGCAATATGTTGGTAACCAGTTCTTTGGCTATCATGACCAAGGTTGATTCCCTATCAGCAGAGAGACGTGGCAAGCGCCATTCAGCCGTGACCTCAAACCCCTGTCGGCTCAATTCACCTTCTAAACGTGTTAATTCACTGGCCAGATCTTTTTGTTTTATATCTGACACTGCATGTCTTATATCTGACAATACAGAGCGCGATAGTTGAGCGAGTTCCGAAAGTTCCTGACGTGCTTTTTCGGTCTGATCTCTGAACAATAACTTTTCCGCCAATTCGGCCTTTAACGCAATGCTGGACAAAGAGTGACCTACCAGATCGTGTAAATCTCGGCTGATCCTTTCTCTCTCTGCTATTGCGCTGATTTGTTTTAGTTGCGCTTCACTTTTGCTTTCTGCTAGCCGGTGCAGTGATTCGCGCCTTTCCATCAGACCAAATGCCGCCATTCCCAAAATACTGATCAAAGGGATAAGAACAAAAATGGGAGTCCATAGATCGCCCATATATGAGGAAACCAATTGAATTAACAGAATAAATGTAATCCAGCATAACGACACAGTCCCTTTATAGTGATATGCCACAATAAAAGCTGGATAACCAAATAATATAAGACTTGCCGGATTAATACTCATGCCTGCACCGGCAATTAATACTATGGCTAGAACAGACCAATGAACCTGGTCGTTGCCACTATGAATGGCGCCAAGATAGGCGATGATGAAACAAGCATAAACGGCGCAGCCGATTGCAATATTTCCAATATTTGCAAATGACGGGTACAAAAAATAAGGGACAAAAAAGAAAGTCGAGAACAGCAATGACGTCAATGCCCATCTACGTCTCCTGCCAGTTGTCAGTTTTTCCATTTTGATATGAGTAATCTTCATCTGCTCACTTAAACTCTTTTTTAGTCCCTGACTCCTTGTCCAAGGAGATTCAGGCAAGGTCTTGGTTTTTTATTGTCTTAATAAACAATTTTGTAATGGCACTATAAAACCAGCTCTATGTCCACTATTCAGGGGCAACAGCTATTAAACCGATCTGACTGATTGCTGAAGCTCAGCATAACGTAATTCCAGGGCAATGATACTTACCAGATAGACGGCTACGATAATGGCTGGGATGACCACGAAACGATGTTCAGGGAAAAGATACCATGCAGCAACTATCCCAAGAGTACGCACTATTGCGTGAAAATAGCCTACCCAGTGTTGAATAATCCAGGACAGGGGCATCCACATCAGACCGGCCAACACGCCTACTGTTAACGGGATCGAGGTATGGTCAATGGTGGCAAACGGCATCGCGATAGCGAATACCAATAGTGCCATGACAACCCCTGACATAAATAATCGGTCAAATACATTTTTGGTTTTGTTTTTAGCCAAAAAGTTTTCACCTGTTATTTTTGATATACCAACGCCAAGATAAAAGGTACTTCCCGCACCGATCCACACTGCCCACACTGCATATTCAATCGGCATTGTGGCCCCGACTAAACCAATGAACAGCCAAACAATAGTGCCTGCTAGAGGCATTGCCAGGAAACGCTTGCCGCTAAATTCTTGTCGTTGCTGTTCCAGTGACCTGGTTGAAATTGTGTTCATGAGTAGTTCCTCTTTTCTTTGGGTGTTAACTGAGCGTGGATAAAGTATGGAGAACAAAGAACGAAATTCTCAGAGCCTTTTGTCATGAAATCCATGTGACAATTGTCATAACCGTCTGATCGCGTGCTATCAGCTCGTAACTATGTTAAAAAACCATCCAGATTGATAAATAGGATAAGAAAAAATGATTATCGAAATCGCCGGGCACAAATTTAAAGCCCAATTAGAACCGACCCAGTCACCGGAAACCTGCGCTTCATTCAGACGCAACATGCCGTTTGAAGGCAAAGTTGTGCATGTGCGATGGAGCGGTGAAGGAATGTGGATCCCAATGGGTGACAGAGATTTTGGTGTGGGTTACGAAGAGGCTACTACCTATCCGACTCCGGGTCAGATCATTCTCTATCCTAAAGGATTGAGCGAAACCGAGATTTTAATTGCCTATGGCAGCACAAGTTTTGCGTCAAAAGCCGGTCCATTAGCAGGCAACCACTTCGCCACTATAACCAGTGATCTAGATAAATTACGCGAAATTGGCGTATCCACTATGTGGGAAGGCGCCAAGCCTATTTTATTCACTCTGGAAGACAGTGACTAATCTGCAAACAAGGACGGGCTGCAATGACAATGAAATTTGTTGTTATGCAAGCCTGTCCAATAGGGTGCGATTGAGAAATACGACCCTCTACATATTCGACATTTAAGGATGCACAATGAGCTGGACACCGCTACAAAAGAAAATTTTTGTGCTGGTGGTTGGCCTATTCTCTATTGTTTTCTTATTAACACTTTTTAGTGTGTATTCTGCCGCTTACAACCAGGCTGAGCGCGAATTCAACACCCGACTCAATGTCGGCCAGAATGTTTTCCTGAACGAACTCACCGTTACTAAAGCCAACTTTGAGTCAAATGTAGAGACCATAACCAAAGACTGGGCACTTAGGAGTGCCGTGGGTCAGGGAGTGGATGGGGATTCCATCGTTAGCATTTTGTCTAACCATAGCAGCAGAATAGACGCAGATGCAGCCTTAATAGTCGACAACGAATTTCAATCTGTTGCTCTGTACTCAAAAGACCGGCAAGTGGTTTTCCAGTTAGAAAACCTGAACCTGCAACAACAAGATAAAGAAATGGCCTGGTTAAGTTTAGTCAATGACGAAGTTTTTTTGCTATCTGCAGAGCCTATACTGGCACCGAGTAAAATTGGTTGGTTGATCATGGCCAAAAAACTCGATGCAGATTTTCTGGAGCGTATTAAAAACCTCATTTCCCTGGACATCAATTTACTGGTTATCAGTGATAAAAAACGTGTCAATCCTTTGTCCACAATGGAATCCGAAAAACGAGGCCAATATTGGCTAAACAAACAGTCCTCCGAGTTTTCAGCTGACGAAACTAACCTGCAAACCAAAGCGGACATTGTGCAAGTTGACGGCGAAGAGCTAATTGTATTGCCCTTCGTTTTAACGACTTACGGTGAGTACACCTTTGTCCTGGTGCTACAGGACTCTTTTAGTGAATCACTAAAATCCTTCAACACCTTCTTACTGGAACTTGTGCCGTTTTTTGTTGTGGGTATTTTACTTGCGATAGTCGGTTCTTACTACATTGCCCGGAGTATCAGTCGTCCTGTTGGCAGGTTACTGGAAGCTGCAAAACGAATAGCCAGCGGCCACTACACAGAGCAAATCAGAGTGTCGGAGAAAAGCGAACTTAGTGAGTTAGCTTCTGAATTTACGCATATGCAGGAAGCAGTGATGGAACGCGAAATAAAAATCAAAGAACAGGCCGAAGAGATCAAACAGGCGAATAAAAGCAAGTTTGAAGTGGTGATTGCCAACAAGCAAAAGCAAATGGCTGAAGAGGCTACTCGGGCCAAAAGTCGCTTCCTGGCCAATGTCAGTCATGAGATAAGAACACCTCTAAATGCTTTGATCGGTTATTCAGAGATGCTGAGCGACGACAAAGCCAGCGAGGACCAGCAGGCTACGGCCGTTAAAGCCATCAATAATAGTGGAAGACACTTACTCAGCATAGTGAATGATGTGCTGGATGTGTCGAAGATTGAAGCGGATAAGCTCGAGTTGGAACACATTGATATCAACCTTTCAGAACTACTCAATGAAGTAAAATCCAGTATGCAGGGACTGGCAGCTGAGAAAGGCATTAGATTCGAACTTTACAGACATTACCCTCTGCCAGCTGAGTTCAATTCAGATCCCACCCGGCTGCGCCAAATCCTGTTTAATTTGTGCAATAACGCACTGAAGTTTACTGATAGCGGCGAAGTAGGGTTAAGTGTATTTTTGAATCAGTTCGGCCGGCAATTGCAATTTGATATTCGCGATACTGGCCTGGGAATGACACAGGATCAACAGCAAAAATTATTTTCGGCGTTTTCACAAGCCGATCAATCCACCAGCCGCAAATATGGCGGCACCGGGCTTGGGCTTTATATCTGCAAAGAACTAGTCGAACTGCTGGGTGGCCATATTAGTGTCAGCAGTGAGCAAGGGGTTGGGAGCACCTTTTCAGTTTTTATTCCCTGGGAGAAAGCCAACAACACCAGCATGCTGAACGGTGAACCTACCTCTGAGTTTCAATCAAGCGCACATAAGACACGGGAGTCAGATATTCCATGTTTAAGTGCCAAAATTCTCTGTGCCGATGATAATCAGGATAATAGAGTGTTGTTGGAATATCTGTTGGGGAAAACAGGAGCCGAGTTATTCTTTGTTGAGAATGGTAAACAGGCCGTGGAGTCAGCCCTAGCAAACCCGTTTGATTTAATCCTGATGGATATGCAAATGCCGGAGATGGATGGTCTCGAAGCCACATCAATTTTGAAAAAAGCCGGATTCAGTAAGCCTATCGTTATGTTAACTGCCAATGTGGATGAGGCTAGTAAAGCCCAGGTATATGCGGCAGGAGCAGATGGGCATATAGGTAAGCCATTTGATACTGCCGTTTTTTATCGTTCCGTTCAGGACTACCTCGACGAACCTGACCTGCATGAAGGACCAAACTCATCAGATTTTGATGCCTTAGTGGCAAATTACAAAATAGGACTAAAAGATAGGCTAACTAGAATTTTGTCTGCTTATAAACAGCCTGACTGGGGGTCTTTGAAACAGGAACTACATCAACTGAAAGGGTCAGCCGGAAATTTTGGATTTAACCAGCTAAGCGAGTTGTCTGCAGAAATAGAGCAGCACCTGTCTCGAAACGAATATCATTTGCTGGAAGATAAAATTGCCTTCCTTGAATCCTCAATAACAGCAGAAACACAAAACGCATAACGGGGCAAAGAGAGTAATTCAATTTGCATCGCTAAGCTTGTGCGTTACTCCATCCGTTTCCCATGAATTTTGTAGACTGTCATCCAGCTAGTTTTGCCGTCATCAGAAAACTCAAGTGTCCATTCAAAACTGTCTCCGCGCATGTCGAAAAATGTGATACGACGAAATTTCCCGGTATCGCCAGGACGCCCTAACATGACAATTTTTTTATCTGTTGAAGTGGCAGAGTAAATATCCACTCGCTTACCAGCCTTAGTTGCCCAGGCCATGATCCATTGTTTGGTTTCGGGATCGAATATCCTGATGTTGGTACCCATTTGCCTCTTATTCGGATCCTCGACGGCAGTATCCAGTGGCGGAGAATAATATTCGTCCTGAACAGCCCAACCATTCAAGGTGTAGTAAAAATGCCAATCCGCTCCATTTGAAGGCTGCCAACCTGAACCGTCCGGCTTGAGACCTTCTTCTGTGGTGCGCCACTTGCCAATCATTTTATCCCAATGGTTTAACTCAGCAGGAGCCTCTGAATTTGGTTGAGCTGCAGTCACAGAAAATGTGAATAACAGAACAAGGCTCACAGTCGCAATTCGATGTTGGATTCTCATTTGATTATACGTCCTTACTTGCTGAGGATTATTTGGCAGTCTTAATAAACTTTATAGCAAACCTATCGTGAAGCCCATTAAATACGCGCCAGGGTCTGGTGTGATTGTCTTCAGGGTTCCTCAGTGCGTCGCTGGTTTCAACGACGGAAAATCCAGCCTTCTCCAGCTCATCAATGACAAAATTTTCGCCAATTCGATGCAATCTTTGATTGACAGAAACACCGGCGTTTTTCTGTGCGGCATTATCTAATACCACTAAAACACCATCTTTCTTAAGCCAGTTTCGTAAAACAGCAAACAACCCTTGCTTGTCAATTCTGTTGTTGAGGTAAAAATCGTGAAGAGTGAAAAACAACACTACCGCATCCAGGCTTTGCGGCTCTACTTTGTATTCAGAAAGTATATCCGGCAGCTCAAATAACATATGTTTGCGCAGCGCCACCACGTTTGCCAAACGTCCGTTGCGCACGCGAGACTGACTAAGTCCCTGCGCGTAAACCCGACCTTTTTCACCCACAACTCTGGCTAATAACTCGGTTGTATGCCCACCACCAGCGCCCAACTCAAGTACTGTGCTACCAGGTTCCAGTCCAACAAAAGGTAGAATTTTTTCAGGTTTTCGAGTTTTATCTTTAGCTTTGTCGGAGGCAGATCGATCTTTGTGATTGATTGCTTTCAAATAAACCTCTGAAGGTTGAGCTTGGATTTGATTCACGACCTGGAGGACAAGACAAATAACAACCAAAAAAATACAGCGGGTGAAGCGGTGCCATTTACTCATTTGGATAGTCAACTTACATGTCCTTAATCTGGAAGTTTCACCCGCTTAGTAAAGCACAGCCTTAGTCTCCAAACTCAGTTTTATCGATGAATCTCAGATTAAATGTGGCCAATTTCAATCACAGACATATACCAATACAACACTCTTGACTTTATGCAGCGACTTCCCCAGCCTGATTAGGTAAAATTACGCGAATAGAAGATTAACTAACCTGAGGTTTGGATAAGCCACACCTGATAACAACGCTACTTCTTGTCCAAAAATCAGGTTAACGAATTTGTATACGTCATATAAAGAAAGGTAAAGATGAAAAAGCATTTGGGATTTGGACTCAACATAGCCGCGCTAGGTCTATTCTTTCCGGGCATCATATTGCCTATGTTTGCCATGAACATGGAAATGGCTGCGATTTTTAACAAATCCGAATTGACGTCGTCCATTGTGGATACAGAACTGTCAATTCTTGCCACGGTCGAGGAGCTTTGGGCAGACCAACGACTGTTGGTAGCCGCACTTATTTTTCTTTTTTCAGTCTGTATTCCACTGATTAAAACCAGCTTAGTCAGCATCGCCTACTTTTCAAAAAATTCTCTCACTCAAAACCGTTTATTAGGCTGGGTCGCTGGAATTGGCAAATGGTCGATGGCAGATGTCTTTGTTGTCGCAATTTTCCTGGCGATTCTTTCCACCAATCATGCCGAAACGTCAGAAAGCCACCAATTCGCTGTCTTTGGCTTAAAAATCGCATTCGACATCAGTACTCAAACCTTATCCTCAGCAGGTCAGGGCTTTTACTATTTCACTGCATACTGCATCCTGTCTCTGGTCGGTACCCAGTTAGCCTATTCTGCAGCCAGACAATCTGAAACGACGCGCTTAGAACCCGCCGTCGCAACAGAAAATCAACTTGGTCAATGATGGATCCGTTGCCAGCCGCTATCAGACAGCTGCCAGTGTTTAATTGGCCAATAATAGGGGTCTTCCTGAAGTCGAAACTCAGCTACCCGGAAATTATTACTTAAATCAATTACTTTAACCCGGGTATACTCACCTGGTTTTTTGTCGTCCAACATGCCTATCAACTGGCGGATCGAATGGATTTTTTTACCATCGACCTGGTAGATACAGCGTTTGCCAGCTGTTTTCGAACTATGCATTGGGGAGCCATAAAAATATATCCCGATGCGTAAACAGCCCGACTCAGGCCCTTCGGGAAAAACCACATTTTCAGTCATCTTGTGAATCACTGCTCCTCCCCAAAACAATACGTTTTCGAAGGATTCAAATTCTTTCAACTTGGCTTCCGATTGAATTTTAGTCACTTTGCCATTTCGGAGCACATCCAGCACAAACTGCTTGCCAGACACCAGTCGGTGCAATTGATTGAGAGAATTGACCGGAATATTGTTGATTTTGAGCAGTATATCCCCTGGCAATAGCCCACCACGCCCTAACGCTTCAACATTTCTGACACTGATAAACCGAGCCGCATTATTACCTTCTGTTGCATCCAGACCGAGCTCAAGTGCATCAGCAAAACTAATGTAGTCAAAGGTACTTTCAATCTTGAACAACCCGACTTTTTGCTGATTTGAGGCATTGACAAAATCGGTTATAAGAGAAGCAGGGATAATGTCGCTCTGTCGCGATTTTTTGTAGATGTAGGTGGTATTGACGGCGGCGAGCCTATTTTGCTCGTCCACATAAATACCAAAGAAGCGAGGTGCCAAAGCGAAGGTGAAACTGTCATGGTAGGTTTCGTTATTTTGTAGAACAGGCCAGCCTGCGGTCGTCTCAATATCAAAATCTAGCAATGCTGATTTGCTCATAAAACGGAACTGACTGTTTTTATCAATTACTGTGTCTTTCAATTCAGGTATAAGATTCTGCGCAAATTCAATCTTACTCAGGTCAGTTTTAATAAGCGCCATATTTAAAAATGGATGAATAGCTAAAACTTCTCCCTGCCCTTTTACACCGTTATTAAAAGTCACTTTAACCACGGACAGAGAACTATCGATGACAGACTTATCGGTCAGAATCAATCCTGCTTTGCGGTCTACCACTGCACCTTGCCCCAACCGAATCACATCGTTCAAGTTGTTCACCAGCACAGGACGAAACACTTCCAGGTCTACTATTGGTGAGGTTACTTTTTGAGTAGGCGTAAAGTCAGTTGCTTTGTTACTTTGTCCAAGTTTCGCTAGTGGACTACAACGCCAGTGCCGTTGGCCGATTTCGTTTACACAATGTTGATTGTCGAACCAGTCAGAGTAGTCTGTGAGTTGTTTGTATTGCTGATAATTCACATCATAGGGATAACGGTACCTGACGCTAAATTTGTCACCCGGTAAAACGTCCGCCAGCCGTTCGGCAAATTCACTGAGATTGCTTACGGGCTTATTTTGTATTTCTTCAATCAATGCATAACGTTTAATGCCGCGGCTACCAAAAGAAGGGCCCGGATCCACTAATGTGATCCCCCCGGCAGGAATATTAAACAATCGAGCCATGGAAATTCCAACTGGAATAGCAATCGAATTGCCATATTCAACGTATTCTTGTGGCGTCAGTGAAAACAGGTCATCTACCTGTACTGTTTTCTGGATTTTTTCGTTGTTTCGCAAAATGCTCACGTTTATCTGTTTGCCTACGTTAGCATTAAGAATGGTTTCCAGTTGCAAAAAGGAATCTACCTGTTCGTCTTTTACTGACAGAAGTAAGTCTCCGGCCTGGAAGACTCCCTCACCCGGCCCTTTAGGGATCACGTGTTTGACCACCAGTTTTCCATCTACATTTTCGTTCGCAATATAACCAAGTCCAGTTTCATCGATACCCAGCGACGCGAATCGATTAGTTGGTGTGAAGTTAAAAATGGTCTGAAGGGTTCCTCGGGTCACCATGTCCCCAACCAACACTTTGTTAATGGTTGGAAGGGCCATTTCCATTGGCAGGAAAAACGCTGTTTCTGTATCTCGCCTGGAGCCTGCATTAATAGCAATGGCCTGATTTTGCGTATTCAGGATAGGGGACCCGGATGAGCCCCCGCTACTTCCCAAAGCAGCCTGAAAATAAAAGGTATTGAAATCTGTATTCGTACTTCGATAATCAGGAGCAGGCCTGTCGGTGCGAGATAAAACGCCTTCGATTATCGACAAATCTTCGCCCCCGTCGTTGCCATACAAGCGAATTGTTTCTCCCACATTCGCCCTTGTACTCAACTGAATCGGTGAAATCTGCAGTCCGTTTATTTTGTCAGGATCGTATTTAAACAGACCGAAATCATGCACCGGATCCCTGTATATCGGCACTAGTTCGACGATTTTTTTGTTGGAAAACTCTGCATAAGCTACGACTGGCCCCACGCCAACTATATGGCGGTTGGTCAGTATAATGCCGTGCTTATTGTCAATGACGAAACCAGTGCCTTTGGTGGAAGTGTTGTACCCATCGTCCCAGGCACGCACTTTATTCAGATGAATATTCACTACAGCGTCAATAACAGTTTTGCCATTGTCTTGCGCTAAAGTCCCCTGGCTTGCCAGGAAACCGACAATCATGATCGATATCAGCTGCACGCTACGAAATAGTGCGGATTGAGACATATTATACTCGCTTCCTATTCTCTTTATCGCCGCCTGTGACGGGCCTGTGATGATGTCGGGAAAATACTGCAAAGTATTGGACTACGCTTTGGGCAAATGGTTTTGCAGGAAGGTTAACATGTTCCCTCCCATGACCTTAGCAATCTGCTGCTCTGTTAAACCTTGCTCAAGCAGAGCTTGAGTCAATTTGTCTAATTCACTGGTGTCAAAGGACATAGTAGTTGCACCGTCATAATCAGAACCTAGAGCCACATGATCTTCGCCAACCAGACTCACACCATACTTGATTGCCTTGGCAATAGACTCGATTGTAATATCGCATACGGCTGCATCCCAGTAACCCACCGCAATGAGTCCGCCATTTAGAGCAATTTTCTGCATGAGTTGATCAGAAATATTCCGCGGTGTCTGGCAATGCCCCTGAAATCCAGTGTGACTTATCACATAGGGCCCTTCGTCAATTTCCATCACATCGCGAACCACTTGCTCTGAAGAATGGGACAAATCCACCATGATATTCATGGTGCGCATTTTGCGTAGCGCTGCGGCCCCAAATTCAGTCAATCCACTTTTTTCTTCGCCATGTAATGAGCCGCCAAGCTTATTATCAAAAAAGTGATGCAGACTCATCATTCGGAAGCCTTTGTTGTATAACACTTCAATATTGGAGAGCTTGCCATCCAATGCATGGGATCCTTCCGTTCCAATTAGCCCACCTACAAAATCCTTATTTATTGCTCGCTTCTCCAGAAAGGTTGCCAGTTCCTGTTGCGAGCGAATAAGCATAAAGTCCTCGCCATGCTCTTCAGCCAATTTCAAAAGTTTTTCAGCCTGATAAATTGCCCGTTCAGTCAGACTACTCCAGCTCTTGACTGGCCAGCGCTGCAACATGGCAATTTTAGTTATGTTGTCGCTCGCCTGCGTATCATTTTTTTCGTAATTGAGACCGCTGGGAGACTTGGTCACCGTGGTAAACATTTGCAGGGCAACATTCCCGTCTTGTAAGCGAGGAATATCCACATGGCCTCGACTCCCACGTTTTGACAAGTCCCGACTCCACAAGGTCGAGTCTGCGTGCCAATCTCCTACTATCAATCTATTGTGCAACGCTTTGGCTTTGGCTGAGGCAGGTGGATTGCCAAGGTTTTGCATTTTATTAAATTGATTCTCCAGCACACCTGGCCCAAAAGAGAACACCAACACAATTAATGCCGCGAGAATAATAAGAAATGAGATAACACTTTTTTTAAGCATAAGGTTCCATCTGTTTTGTTTGCCTGACGACCATATCCTATACACATTAGATGGTAAAGATGCGCTCGAAAACTGAAGCTGACAAGCAACTGACCAAAAGCGCTTAACCGTAAATTGGTATTGTCACTTACTGAAAGTCCAGATGATGCATACCGTTACATTTTATCGTTTTACTCTGGTCAATCTATTGCTAACCTAATTTCAATAACAACGATAAAAACAGGGAACTCATTATGTTAACCATTTCGAATATCAGTAAGACTTACGACAATGGTGTGAAAGCACTAGACAATGTTAATTTGAATGTTGCCAAAGGCATGTTTGGATTGCTTGGACCTAATGGAGCTGGTAAATCCAGTCTGATGCGCACAATCGCCACCTTGCAACAGCCTGATGAAGGCAACATCAAGTTTGACAACCTGAATGTGCTGGAGCAACCCAATGAATTGCGCCAACGCTTGGGTTATCTGCCTCAGGATTTCGGTGTTTATCCCAGAGTGAGTGCTTTGGATCTACTGGATCACCTGGCCATATTAAAAGGTATTCAAAACAAGTCTGAGCGTAAAGAAGTGGTTGACGGCTTACTGGAAAAAACCAACCTGTTCCAACACCGTAAAAAAGCAGTAAGTGGATTCTCAGGGGGTATGCGCCAACGTTTTGGCATCGCACAGGCTCTGCTAGGTGATCCTGATCTACTAATTGTCGACGAGCCTACAGCGGGTCTTGATCCGGAAGAACGGAATCGCTTTCACAATTTACTGGTAAGTCTGGGTGAAGAAAAAGTCATTATTCTTTCAACCCATATTGTTGATGACGTATCCGAGTTGTGCGCAGACATGGCTGTGCTTGGTACGGGTCAAATTTTGTTGCAGGGTAATCCCATTGAAGTGACCAAAAATCTGGATGGTCGAATCTGGCGAAAAACCCTTTCAGTTGACGAAGCGAACGAATTAGAAAAGCACATGCAGGTTATTTCCAAACGGTTATTCGCTGGTCGGACAGTGGTACATGTTCTCGCAGATTCAGCGCCTGAAGGTTTTGATGCCGCTCCCGCGACTCTCGAAGATGTCTACTTTTCAACCCTGCACGAAGTGCGCAATTCACACGCTGCGTAAGGAGTATTCACATGTTTACTAAAATGCTCTCTTTTGAGTGGCGCTACTTCGTGCGTCAGCCCTCGTTTATCGTCACATGTCTGGTGTTTTTCCTACTACCGTTTTTAGCCATGGTTTCTGACAATGTTCGGATCGGAAGCGGCGGCAATGTGCTGTTTAACAGCCCCTTTGCCATCGCCCAGACTTTACTGATTTTCGGTATATTTGGGATGTTCCTAGTGGTTAATTTTGTAGCCAACACAGCGCTTCGCAACCAGTCCAGCCTGATGGCCGAAATTATCTACACTAAACCCCTGAATGCTTTCAAATACCAGCTAGGTCGATTTGTCGGTGCTTACCTGGTGTGTGTGACTGTATTCGCCATGGTTCCCATTGGTGTTTTGATCGGAAGTTTAATGCCCTGGGTAGACGGAGAAAGGTTAGGACCAAATACGCTGAGTTTTTACGTTATCCCCTTTGTTTACTTCTCAATTTCCACATTGTTTGTACTAGCCACAATATTCTACGCAGTGGCACTCAGATTCAGAAGCATGATGGGGGTTTACCTCGTTGCGCTTGGTCTGTTTATCGTATTTGTTGTCTCCGGTCAGTTATTGACTGAACCTGACCAACGCACAATTGCGGCTCTGACCGACCCATTTGGATTACGTGCATACAACGATGTCACCCGATACTGGACCACGTTCGAAAAGAACAGCCAGGTTGTTGCATTCGAAGGTATTGTCGTTCAGAACCGGCTGCTGTGGACAGGAATTGGTATCGTTATACTGCTAGTTGCAGGCCGTTTGTTTAAACCTCTGACACTAAGCAAATCGAAGAGTCTTGGTAAATCGAAGAAAAAAGAAGTTGCTGAAGTCGCGCCGCAAAACAACAATATTACTCACAAATCTGACGTCATCAATAATTGGCAGCAGTTTTTGAAACGAACCGGATTTGAAGTGCGTCAGGTCATTTTCAGCCCGGCGTTTCCTTTACTCCTTATTTTTTCGGCATTTAATCTGATTGCACAATTTATCGACCCATCAAGTCTGTTTGGTGCCCCTAACTGGCCATTGACGCAAACCATGGTGCAGCTAATTAATGGTGCATTTTCCATTATGTTAATCATAGTGATCACCTATTACAGCGCCGAGATTGTATGGCGGGAACGCTCTGCTGGTATTGGCGATATCGTTGACAGTATGCCGGTTAAAAATCTGACTTTCTGGGCGTCTAAGTTGCTATCAATGATTGTGGTGATAAGTGCCATTCTTGTGACTGGCATGGTGTCCGCAATACTCAATCAACTTGTCGTCGGCTATGCCAATATCGATATTCCACAGTATTTGATCAGTCTATTTTTCTTCGCCGCCCTACCCTGGATATTGACTGCCATTCTGGCATTTTTCTTCCAGGCCCTGAGCCCTAATAAATATGTCGGCATGCTAGTTTTCGTAGGGTACTTTTTTGTATCTCTGGTGTTCACTCAGATTGGGCTGGAACACAATATGTTCAATTTTGCCGGCTCTCCTCAAATGCAATATTCTGATCTGAATGGCTACGGTTGGTTCCTGCAAACGCAGACCTGGTACATGCTTTATTGGACAGGGCTGGCAACAGTACTTGGTGTTGTCAGCTACGGATTGTGGCACAGAGGACCCCAGCTAAATTTGTCCAGACGTGTTCAGTTGATGCGCTACAATACTGGACGTGGTGGGCAATTGGCTGCTGCGTTAGGACTTTTGATATTTATTGGTGCTGGCTCAAATATTTACTACAACACTCGCATTACAAACTACTTTTTCACCCAAGATGAAAGCCTGGACCTGCGCGCCAATTACGAAAAAACCTATGTTGAATACGAAGATGATGATATTCCCAGCATTATTGCAGTGGATGCCAGCATCGACATATTCCCGAATCAGAGGCGTGTAGAAGCTAGTGCAGATATTGAAATCATCAATAAATCCGAGCAACCTATTGAGCGTTTCCTGGTCAATCTGCCGCTTAATACACCGGAAGCCCATGTACAGATTGAAGGAGGTTCACTGGGTAGGTTGGAAGCAAAATACCGAACAGCTTGGTTTACCTTCGACACGCCAATGCAGCCGGGTGAAAAGCGTTCTGGCACCTTGACCGTTACGCGAGAAAATAAAGGATTCAGAGACAATGGTGAAGATACAACAACAGTCAAAAATGGGACGTTTTTAAACAACTTCGAATTGTTTCCGAGCTTCGGATTTAATCAAGGCTTCAAGATAAACGACCGCCATGAACGGCGCAAACGTGAATTGCCGCCACCCAGGCGCGCATATCCACTTGAAGATGAAAGTCGTTACTCTGAAAGCTTTTTTGGCAAAGGTGTCGAACTAATAGACTTTAAAGCGACGATTTCTACCAGTGCTGAGCAGGTTGCAATTGCGCCAGGCTACCTCCAAAAAGAATGGCAACAGGATGGACGAAATTACTATCGCTATGAAATGGATGCTCCTATGGTCAACTTTTTCAACGTGATGTCCGGTAAACTGGCTGTCAAAAAAGAGCAATACAAAGGGATAAATATCGAGGTCTACTATCATCCTGAACACCATTGGAATGTGGACAGAATGATAGAGTCGACACGTGATTCCCTAGATTACTTTACTGAAGTATTTGGCCCCTATCAGCACAAACAGATGCGTATCATCGAGTTTCCGGGATACCGCCGTTTTGCCCAAAGTTTTGCCAACACTGTACCTTACTCAGAGGCTATAGGGTTTATTACTGACTTACGTGATCCGGAAGAAATTGATCCGGTTTATTATGTCACCGCACATGAGGTGGCACACCAATGGTTTGGCCATCAACTTGGTGCCGCCAACGTGCAGGGTAGTGCAGTATTGTCAGAATCGCTTTCCCAATATGCAGCCCTGATGGTAATGGAGCGTCAATATGGTGAAACGAAAATTCGTAAATTCCTGACATACGAACTGGATCGTTACTTACAGGGACGGGCCAACGAATTATTGGAAGAAATGCCGATGATGCGAGCTGAAAACCAACAGTATATTCATTACCGTAAGGGCTCAGTGGTGATGATGGCACTCAAAGATAAGTTGGGCGAAGAGCGTTTAAACCGCGCATTGCGAAATTTGTTGAATGAATACAAATTTGCCACCCTACGCTACCCAACGACTCTGGATTTGGTTGCGAGTTTAAAAGCACAGGCCAATGAGGACGAACAACTCTTTATCGATAAGAAGTTTGGCCAGATCACTATTTACGATTTACGTGCTAAAAGCATTGAGGCAGATACGTCGAACAATGAACAGGTTATTGTGACCTTGACCTTAGACGCCACCCAATTTGAGGCGGACGGACAGGGCGAAGAAACAGAGCAGCCTCTTGATGAATGGGTAGACATTGTTTTGTTCAGTGAAGACCCGAATGACTTTTCTGCTGAAAACGAAGTGATATATCAGCAAAAACATCGTCTGGTTAGTGGCGAGAACGTGTTGGAACTTGTTGTGGACAGATTGCCAGCCTACGCTGGTGTCGATCCCTATGTTCGGTTAATTGACCGCGACAGCGATAACAACATTATCAAATTGTAAATTGAGAGCGGCATAAAAAGGCGTCTTTACGACGCCTTTTTTATACGTCTAAAACGCTGTTGCAAGCCAGTGTTGATCGCGTATTACCTGTTGTGTATATCCAAAAGACTGCTCAACAACTTCCTCATTCACTTGTGGAAGTATTTCGCAAACTGCCTGTTCAAATTTCACTGAACGTCGATCCGACCGGCAATGAGCAAGTGCCAGTGCTTTGCCGCAGGCTCGGGCAAAATCGACAAAACCGTTTTGTTCTGTATTTCGCCTTCCCAATCCTACGTGTTCAGGATCAATACCGACTTTTGCATGATGGCGAGAACGCACTAGCCAATGAGCATCTTGCCATTCCACCTCATCCAATATCAGATCCGGTTTGTGTTGCATACGCCGCTGGCAGGCAACAGTCAGATGAGCCGGGTTAAGCAGGTTGATCGCACTCATATTTCTGAAATAATGCAGCGCAGAGGCCTCTCTTTGCTGTTTTACCTCAACCAGGTGACACAAGGGCAAATCAGCGCTGCCCGAGTAGTTTTCGGGCCCCACAAGAAAGTAATAACGAGACATGTTAACTGAACCAGTGCCTGCCCCTACTCTTTCTACAACGTCAAGAATTGCGTCATCCATATAAGGTGCAAATTGACAGCTTAAGTCTAAATGAAGCTGTGAATTTACTGACTTTTGTCTATCCTTAATCCGGCTCAAACGAGGCGAGCCTGAAGACAAATTGATTGCTTTGGCCAACGCACTTTTCGATTCAAAATCTTCGCCGCCCGCTGCACGTTTTACCGCTTTGTTATAGCGTTTTTTGAGGCTGGCAGGAAGTTGCATATCATCAAGTCGTATGGAGGTATGATCAACACCACTGGCACCGAGTTCGCAAATTGCCCTGTATCCGAACAGAAAAGCGTGAATGGCCAGGGTGACCTGAGCATTGTCAACAAAGGCCTTACCAACAAGGTTCTCATTCTCAATGTACTTCCCGGCCGACAGAGCGGCGCAATGTTCTGCACACAAAAAAAGACTGACTGTGAAGCGCATCAAATCCCAGGCGACATGCCCGACACAGGCATCATCAAAATCATTTGGCGAAAAAATCACAGTGTCACCATGGGAACCTTCTTCGGTCAAAAAACCAAAATTCGACGTATGGCAGTCGCCCATGACACAGGTCAGTGGAAGTTGATTAAGCGCCTGAGGGAGCTTCAGTACACCAGAAGCTATGTCAGCATAAAACAGTTGCGCAGAGCCGCGATAAAATACAAAAGGGCTGCTCGCCATTTTCCGGTGTTTACCAATTCCGGCTGAGAGCGGTTGTCCATCTACCCGCTCCAGCTCTCGTGTTAACAATTCTGCTCTGCTATTCATCATCACTCGTGTCACTGTTGACCTTTTGTCAGTGTATATGAAATGGGAATAAGAGTTCAAAGAGTCGCACTGCTATCCCGGCAGCTTGGATTTGACGGGCTATAATTAAGCAGAGGTGATTTATTAAATAAGCCGAGAAGGGAGAACAGTGAATGGAAGTATTTGACTATGTGATCATGGGAATTGGCTGTGTACTGATCGTGATTGGATTGTTGTTATTTGTTTCCGGGAAACGTGAATCAGCCAATCACAGTCAGGTGGAAGGCTTTGGCATTAAACTGAATGTGTCCAATCCCTCCATCATTTTAATAGTATTTGGCATAGGTCTGGTATTGGTACCAAGATTATTGCCAAATCAGCTAAGCCAACCCGAATTACTTGAAACGGCTTCACAGTTGCCACCACCTCAAAACCGTGAGATGTCTGTGCAACAACAATCCACCGACACCCCGACTAATGTAGCTACCCAACCATCCCAAACTGCCACCACAAATAGCCCGGCAATTTCATATCAATCTGCACAAGTTCAAGCGCCTCAAGTCTGGTTCCCGGAAGGTCAGTGGCATATGACAGGCTATGAATTAAATGGAATTGACCAGACCGGTTTTGTCGAAGCTAGTATTCTTTTTGTCAAACGTTCGCCGACAAAAGTGTCCTGGAACAGTCACTTTATCATCTCCGACATCTGGGGTAATGTTGCCAACTATCAGTATCAAGGAGAGATTAACAGCACAGGTTCGGCATATCATCTCCTGATAAGTCAAAGCAACGACCCTAATTTCCGCAATTTCGGCGCCATCCCCATGGAATTCAAGCTGGAGAATAATAATCAGGTACATATGCGTTATAACTACGGTGGTGCCGATCTGCTGACCCACTGGATGCAGTAGAAAACCGACCGCTTTACAACCACAATTCTTTACACTTCACACTCAATGGTAGCTTTAAAAACTATTACAAAACGTTTCTGTATGCCAACCTGAGTTGAACTTTAACCTTGCTCAGCTAGTATGAACTTCAAATATTATAAGGCGGTGACTACACCGCTAATTTTACGACAGGGAAACCCTATGAAAAAACCGTTACTTTCCATCCTCAGCTTGTCTGTAGTATTAGGCTTGAGCGCCTGTACTGGGACTAGTGTGAAAACCGAATCGAGCATTACAGAACAGGTGATGACCTTGCCTGCTGAGTTAAAAAACAATGTTTTGTTACAGGAATTTCAGGGCCCCTATGGTGGTGTGCCTGCATTCGACAAAATGGAATTGTCTCAACTTAAGCCTGCCCTGGAATATGGCATGCAGAAAAATCTGCTGGAAGTAGAAGCCATAGCGAATAATCCTGAGGCCCCCACGTTTGCCAACACTATTGTGATGTTAGAAAGGGCCGGTGATGAACTGAGTCGCGTGTTTCGTTATTGGGGAATTTGGAGTTCCAATGTAAATAGCCCCGAATTCAGAGAAATCCAGAAGGAAATGGTCCCCAAAATTTCTGCGTTCAGCTCTAAAATCACCCAGAACGATAAGCTTTTTCAGCGCGTAAAAGCAGTCTATGAGAGTAACGAACTGAAAAAATTGACGCCTGAAGAACAGCGAGTGACCTGGCTAACCTACAACGGTTTTGCCCGCAACGGTGCAACGCTTAAAGGCGAAGCGAAAGCACGTTATGCAGCTATCAACCAGGAGCTGGCAAGCTTACATACAAAATTTGCCAACAACGTACTTGCCGATGAAGAAAATTACGTGCTTTATCTGAACAAAGATCAGTTGTCCGGCTTGTCCGATTCAATGATTGCAGCCGCTGCGTCTGCGGCAAAAGACAGGGGAAAAGAAGGTCAGTATGCCATCACCAATTCTCGTTCTTCAATGGATCCTTTCCTAACCTATTCGGATGAACGTGAACTACGAGAAAAGGTCTGGAGAACTTACTACAATCGTGGCAACAATGGCGATGAATACGATAACAATACACTGATCAAGCAAATTTTAACGCTCCGTGACGAGCGAGTAGGTCTATTGGGACATGACAATTATTCCCAGTGGATATTACAGGACCGCATGGCACAAACTCCAGAAAATGCCATGAACCTAATGAAAAAAGTCTGGCCTGCTGCACTAGCCCGTGTGGAAGAAGAAGTTGCTGATATGCAGGCAGTGGCAGATGAATCAGGTGCAAAGATCACAATCGAGCCCTGGGACTATCGTTATTACGCTGAAAAAGTACGCAAAGCCAAATACGATCTTGATTCAGATGAGGTGAAGCAGTATCTGCAATTAGATAAGCTGCGTGACGCAATGTTTTATGTAGCAGGTCGTTTGTTTAACTTTGAGTTCTCGGCAGTACCAGAAGGTTCGGTACCGGTTTTCCATCCTGATGTGAAAGTATGGGAAGTGAAAGATAAAACCAGTGGCGAACATATTGGTTTATGGTACCTGGATCCCTTCGGACGCAAGGGCAAACGTTCTGGAGCCTGGGCAACGACTTATCGTAGCCATACGACCTTTGATGGAAAACAAACGGTATTGTCTTCCAACAACTCAAATTTCGTTAAGGGTGCGGAAGGAGAACCTTCGCTTATTTCCTGGGATGATGCTGAAACCTATTTCCACGAATTTGGACATGCCCTGCACTTCCTGTCCGCAAATGTCGCCTATCCAACATCCCATTCAGGTGTGCGTGACTACACTGAGTTCCAATCTCAGTTACTTGAGCGCTGGTTGACCACAGACGAGGTGATTGATAACTATCTTGTCCACTATAAAACGGGTGAACCTATCCCAGCTGAATTGGTTGCCAAAATCAAGCAAGCGGCAACCTTTAATGAAGGCTTCAAGACCACTGAGTATATGGCTTCTGCCATTATGGATTTGTTGTACCACACAACGGACCCTGAATTAATTGAGCCGCAAAAATTTGAGCAGGAACAATTAGCCGCACTGGGCATGCCAAAGCAGATACCTATGCGTCATCGCAGTACCCACTTTGGTCATATTTTCTCCGGTGAGGGTTACTCGTCAGGTTACTATGGTTATATGTGGGCAGAAGTACTGACATCTGATGCAGCGGAAGCATTTGCAGGATCCCCAGGGGGGTTCTATGACAAAGAAATGAGTGAAAAACTGGTTAAATACTTGTTTGCGGTCCGCAATGCCATGCCACCAGAAGAAGCTTATCGCAAATTCCGTGGACGCGATGCAAAGGTTGAAGCGCTAATGCGCGACAGAGGATTCCCTGTCACTCAATAGAAGGCACATTACTGAAAAAATCAAAAAGCGCTTACTCAACAGTAAGCGCTTTTTTTGATCTGGAAATTACCACCAAGATCTTCGCATGCTTCTACCGATTGATATTATAGTTTTTCCAACAAATCAAACGCGGAAACAACTGAACCGTGAGAAAAATCAGTAGCTTGCGTGCGCATTGTAACCTTTAGATAAGTTTCATTCTCTTCATCACCCACTTATTGTTTTCACTAGCGCTGAAGCGGGCCCAAGGTCAGCGGCTGAACCATGATAATTTTTGTATATTCGGCGCTCAACATTCAATATAATTGAGGGGCTATGGAAGCTACAAACTAATAAAAAAGGGGCAGTAGATGTATCATAAATTCTTTTCTATTTTCGCGATCGTAATTATCCTTTCGGCTTGTGGTGGTGGGAGTGGTGGAAGCACAGGCTCATCATCAAATGGTGGGACGGCTCCACCTCCAGCTAACAATTCTCCCGTTGCCAATGATGACACTTTCGAATTATTCGTGAATGAAACCACTACGTTTGACATAATTGCCAATGACACCGATAGCGACGGTGACTCGCTTACTATCAGTTCAACAAGTGAGCCGACTGCGGGTCAAGTTGTGATAGTAGATAACCAAATCCAATATACGCCCAATACCAACTTTATAGGCAGCGACACTTTTTCCTACACCCTGTCTGACGGAAACAACGCGACAGATTCGGCGATCGTCACTGTGACTATAAATAACCGGCCTCCTGCTGCTGAAAACGATGCGATAGTCACGTTACAAAGCCAGTCAGTATCATTTGAACCACTAACAAATGATAGTTCAGCGGCTCAGCATACGATGGTGATAGCCGAACTGACAGCACCTTCAAATGGCCAAGTAGCGTTGCTGAACAACGTGGTCACCTACGTACCTACACCTGGGTTTGTTGGCCAAGACGCGTTTGCGTATACCGTTAGAGATGCATTGGGTGATGAAGCGACGGCAAGTGTAGCGGTAGCCGTGAATAACATTGTTCCTATCGCAACGGCAGATACTGCAAATACGCAACAAAACACCATCGTTACAATCGAGCCTTTGTTAAATGATGTTGATGCGATTGGCGATACCCTTTCTATTTCAGGCACTACACTGCCCAACAACGGTGATGTTGAACTCGTAGGCGATAGCTTAACTTATACACCTGAAGACGGATATGCAGGGTCAGACAGTTTTAGTTATACGGTCGTGGACAATTTCGGTGAGACGGCAACGGCCTCAATCACCATTGACGTGATCAATACTTTCCCCGTTGCGCAGGATGATTCAGTTACTGCCTTGGAGAATGTTGCGTTAGAAATTAACGTAATAGCTAACGACTCAGACGTGACTGGTGATCCAATCAGAGTCACTTCGGTCAGCACACCTCTTAACGGGACGGCGACATTGACCAACAACATTGTCACCTACCAACCTAACCCCGATTATAATGGTGAAGATCTGTTTGGTTATACCATTGAGGATAGTCATGGGGATAGCACCTCGGGTTTTATTAATGTGATAGTTTACCCGGGTATGAGATTGCGAGGCGAAGTGTTGGGGCACAACCTCGAAGGTCAGGAGATAACTGTTTCCTATGCTAATAACAGCGTTTCAACGACCATTGATAGCGCGGGTCAATATGAAGTTATTGTAGACACATCAAGTCCCTTGAACCTTGTTTCTGCAAGTGTTGCGCACCCATCTGTTGAATACACGTATAAAGCCTATTTTACTGATATTAAGTCGCTCTTGGAGCAAGCCAACTCAGAGCTAATTGTTGATGGACTAAACCTTAGCGATTTGACGACGGCTGAGTTTGAGTTACTTAAGGTTATTAGCGAGTCTAACGCCATTGATGAACTTTCTGATCTGACCGCTTTGCGAGTTGAGTTGGTCACGACATACCAATTGCAGGCTGCTGTTGCAGCATCACTTGTTTATCAGAGCAACAGCATTGAATTGCCTGATTCCTTTTCATCGGTAAACGACCTAATGGCATCTCCTTTCGAGATGAGAGAGGCGTTATCAAATTGGCGTGAGCAATTTCCGGCCGAATATTATGCAGCATTTGATGACATATTTAACAACGAGGCGCTGACTTCCGCGCCCGATACAATTACTGCAGGTAACACGCTTTTTCAGAAAAGTGTAACGCAATCAAGACCCTTTGATTCAAACGTACTGTATCTCAATCCCAATAGTCAGGGACACTATTTGCGGGCGGGCATCATAAAAACCGAACTTTCCTGGCAAAGATCTGAATCGTCACTTGATGTAGATTTTACAGAGACGTTTAGGTTGTTTGTATCAAATCAGAAGTATTGCGGCTCTAATGTTGCCTCGTTTGAAGATTTTGATGCGACTACAATGCAATTTCGCCATCTTTACGCTACGCCGGAATATGATGTATTTATGCGTAAAAGCACCGGCCAATTTGAGGATTCAGATTGTTTGGATAATAGTGTTCATACCATTGAATACGATTCTATGCGCGTTTATAAAACCTCACCTTTAAACATTAATCCGGGTCAATACTACCTTGAGAGTTTACGGATGAATGAAGGAGATGAAGGTCCTGTAGACTCAGATTATCAGCGAATCTCTTCGTTGTTCTCGTTAAATGAAGATGGTACTTTTAACGAAGAAATAGCTGACTTTACTGATGAGCGAAGCGGTCTGTGGTCCGTGACTGATAACACATTAGTACTCGATTATCTTGAAGGTTACACGATCTCTTATCAGGGGATTAGCTCATTCGAAGGTATTCCCGTATGGTCTTATCAAGTGCGCAATGGTGACGCTATCACAGGTGCTGGACATTCGTATTTGGTAACGAAAGACAGCACTTTCACTCTCGATAATAATGCTGGAAAGTATGCAAATTCTCAGAATGCATTGTTTGACGTCAATATCGATGATTTGTTCGGGTTAAACTTCAATGATGGTGGCGTCGGCGAACAATCAAGCTCATTTTTTGGTTCCAGCACAACTTCAAGTGTCAACATTTTTAGCTGGATACTTGAGGATAATGAATACAATGCGACTTATTATTACGACTCAAATGACAATCAATACCTAAACTTTTGCGATGTATCCGTTGAAAATTGCTATGTTTGGCGTCAACGTTCCTTTGAAGTCATTGGTAAGTTTGGTAACAACTACATGATCAAGAACTATCAGGAGATTGGTCGTGAACCGAGCATTCCTCCTACCACCCGCTCTGGTTATATAGGTTTATTCTCTTTCGAGAATAACTGAAATACAAAACGTTTGCCGATAGGGCACCTTGCCAATGGTGCCTATCTTTTAAGCTACTCACCACTCAAAATATATAGCGATACCTGCTCCATCAGCTTAATTGGAAAACAGAATTTTCTGTTTGTATGAAACAAAATCTAGCACATAGTCGTATAAAAAATTACGACATCTGAAATCAAATCGTAATTTCCGATGTCATATAATGTGTTTAATATCGTCGGAGGCAAATAAACAATGACATGGAATGCAGCGAAAGAGATGCAAAAATTAAGATTGATAGCAACGATTCTCTCCTTCGGTACCCTGCTATCAGCCTGCGGCGGTGGTGGTGGCTCCAGTGCATCGACTCCAGTATCTGGCGGTGGAAATACTAACCAGGAGCCCACTTGGCAAATTAGTGTATTCCCGGCTCAGGCAAATTTCAAAGATATTTGTGAGGCGCCGCGAACTGGAATTGACCCTTTCTCCGGCTCAGCATACCCAGATCAGGCTGGAACTTCTATGCATGAAAAGATGTGGTTGCGTTCCTGGAGCGACGAAACCTACTTGTGGTATGACGAAATAGATGACAATGATCCCCGTCCTTTTGAAGTGCTAGCCTATTTTAACCAACTCAAAACTAATGAACGGACTGATTCCGGTTCTCTGAAAGACAACTTCCACTTTTCACAATCTACGGAAGAGTACAATGAACGAACCCAAAGTGGCGTGTCATCTGGCTATGGTATCAGCTGGGAGTTTGTTCGTAATACAGCGCCTCGAGAGCTGATAGTCAGGTACACTGAGCCTGGCTCGCCTGCCGATTTAGCGGGTGTAGAGAGAGGCGACGAAGTGCGTTTTGTGGATGATGTTGATTTCGTCAACGCATCTACTCAGGAAGATATCGATATTCTTAATGCTGGTTTGTTTCCTGATGACTCTGGTGAAATCCATCGTTTTACTTTTTTCAAACCAGCAATCGGTGGGCAGGCAGGCAGCACTCAAGTCATCGATTTAGTATCTGCAAGCGTTGAAATAGTGCCTGTCCAAAATGTCGCTGTGTTGGACACACCTATAGGTCGCGTTGGCTACATGCAATTTAATACCTATATCAGAGCTGCTCAACCTGGATTGATTGACGCATTCAATCAATTCAATAACGAAGGTATTACCGATCTGGTCGTCGACCTTCGATACAATGGTGGAGGATTACTGGCGATGGCATCACAGCTGGCCTATATGGTGGCCGGTAGTGCCCAGACCGATGGTCTGACATTTGAAACAACACAGTATAACGATAAAAATCCAACTCAGTCGCCAGTCACAGGAAGAGATCTTAGTCCCACGCCATTTTATGATCGCGAAATAGACTACGCAGCAGGACAATTTACATCTAATCAATTGCCTAGTACCAATCTGACAAGAGTGTTTGTATTAGCCACAGGGTCCACATGCTCAGCCAGCGAAGCCTTTATCAATGGATTGCGTGGAATAGATGTTGAGGTGGTTTTGATTGGCGATACAACCTGCGGAAAACCCTACGGATTCTTCCCGCAGGACAATTGCGGCACAACTTATTTTACCATTCAATTTACTGGTATTAATGAGAAGGGTTTTGGTGAATATTCAGACGGATTCATTCCTACACCCACTCCACAATTTGCAGCCGAAGTTCAAGGTTGTCAGGTTGAAGATGACTTTACTCGAGGGTTAGGTGATATAAACGAAGGTATGTTTTCTGCGGCGCTAAGTTACGCAGAGACAGGTGAATGCCCAATCGAACCCAATCTGGCCAGCAAAAGATCGCTTACAGAAACAAAACAAGGCTTGGCAATAAGGAGTCCAAATACCATCTATGACTCAATAGTCTTAGAAAATAAAATCCTGACACCTATTCTGGAGCCGAAACAATAATGGTTCGGTTAACCACAAAATTAAAAACTCTATCTTTGATCGCATCCCTGGTATGTGGTGGGTGTATGTCGACTAATGCCAGCGATATGCAAATGGCTGTGTTAAATGAAGCTGATATCGAGACCCGCAAGGCGATTCAGCGGGCAATTTCTGAATTATTGAACGGTCAGACTATTGCATTGGCCGATAATGTTTTTAGTGTGAAAAGCATGATTATTGTTGAACGGAAGCAACACAGGGATAGCTCTGGCGCCTTGATTGATGGACGACAACCTTTGGAACCTGCTGATAGTTTTACTTTGCTTACCGACACTAAGAACAGCTGCTTTGTCCGGCATGATCAGTCTGGTAAAAAAGTTAACTTGCCCGGATTAAAATGTAAACCTGTCATTTAAAAATGCTGAAAAATTGTCAAATACTTTTACATCCCTAAATGTAGGATTCATCAGGTGAAGAAACCTTGGCAATTGATGACGGAATGGGCGGTGGCCCAATGAGTGTAACTGATTGGCTGTTTAACCCTTCAATTGCATTTGATTTTGCAGATTTAGTCACGCCGGCATCGATGACAGGTTCAACGACAGTTACTGCTTACGTGACAGTACCAGCAATGAGTTCGGATATGTTTTCCGTCATCACAGATGCAGCAGGTGATGCCGTGCGTGTTGCTGAACCACAAGCCTTATCGCTTATGTTTACGCTCAGTTTGTTCTTGCTTGTGAGGCGTAATTTCAGCAATAGTTAAACTTACTGTGCTTGGTAATTCAGAGTACTAGTGTTTAAGAATAGAATCGGGCCAGCTTTGTTTCAACCGTTCAATGAGATTTTGATCAGTTGTTAAACTTGCCGCCAGGTAGAAATCCACAGTCAAATCCTTGAGGAAATATTTTTGTTCGTACTCCGCGGGGTTTTTGCCGTGCAACTTTGCCTGTTCCTGAATCAAAAATGGTGAACTGATAATAATTGGCAGACGTTCGTTAAAGAACAATTTCTCAATCGTTTCCCTATCCGACATTACAAGCAGATTTTTGCCGCTTTCAAACCCTTTCTGTTTGAAGTAATTGTAAGCCACGTCATTTTTCATCAAAGCGACTTGTAGGTGTTTAACGTCTTCTAAATTATTAAGCTCTAGCTTGTTGTTTTTTCGGCCATACAAATAAAAGTCTGATTCAGCAATTTTACCTACCCACTCAAATAGCGCTTCTCTATCAGCCGTTCTCACCATCGGGAAAATGAACCGATTCCCTTCCAGTTGGGCTGTCTGAAAAGCTCTTGGCCAGGGGTATATATCAATTCTGGGCAGTTTAACCTGAGCATTGGAAAAAACTTGTCTTACGAATTCAACGTTAGACCCCTTTAGCTTGCCACGCTGCATAACTTGAAACGGGTCCATAATTTCAGTCATGATTTGAAATGTTTCAGGTGAGCTATATTTCCCAAACGCGTTGGTGATGCCCAAAAGATAAATCGCTATGGTTAATAAACGGCGTATGACCATAAAATGCTTTTGACAATAGTTTTCTTTATTCTAACAAACTTTTGGCAAAACAGACTAAATAACGCTTCGATTAAATGAAGCGCTATTGTCTTAGTTCGTTGGCTCTTGAAGCAAAGAGAGGCTTCTTTGAAATTTCATTATTCTATAGTCATCATCCAACTATAAGGAGACGTTATAAAAGTTTGTATTTCATTTGTTGCTCGCCTGAATTGGAACGTACTTCCCCATTGTCCAATTTGCGGACTGCTCCAGATCACCTTGCCTGTAAGTTTGTCGATGACGTCATATCCGAATCCACCATTTCTCCCCGCCACATAATTCCGGCATTGGCTGTCCCAGATAAAACACTCTAGCGTATTGCTTCTAGGCAAATTACGTGAGATGTCTGTCGTACCTGAAAATAGCGGCCCTGGAAGTTGCTCTTCTAAGGTAACCGAATCAATCACACGATACGTTTGAGCAAACGTAGAATAAACAACTAATTCGGGCTGAGGGTCCTTATCTGCTTGTGTAAAACTATAATGAGTCGAACTATTTAATATCTCATCAACCTGTGGAGTAGATAAGGTGTTCACAGAGAAGTCTGATGCGATCTCCAGAAATTTTCGTCCACGCATAGTTGCAAACCGTTGAATACCATCTTCCCCAAGGTTATACACGTACTGAGTACCACTAAAACCAATGGTTTTCGGAATGTTGATCATGACCTCGCCAGTGTCGGGGTGCAAGAGACTATCCGAATTGAAAAAATTGAAAAGTGTAAGTCCACCTGTCAACACATCCACACCCTGAATTCCAAAAATTTCACCATTCTGGATGTCAGTTGACCATATCTGGTTCTCCATAAAATCGACTTTGGTTGCATGTCCACTTTCAGGGTCAGATCGGTATACATATGTCACATTGTTTTCTATTACTACATCAGATATCGACGCGGCAAGTAAGTTATGCCTAATTTGATTGTCTGAGGGTAGCTCGAGTAAGTGCGTCCAAAACGTATCTTTGCTGGTTGTGCTAAGGTCGCCATTTTCAGCCCATTGAACCAAAGAAAATTTATTTGGGCTGAAAGGTTCTGATTGTGCCAATTGTGTTATTCCGTTAATGGTTGCATTGTAGGCAAACACTTGATTGAACTCAGTTTGCCTCCCAGCATTGAGCGCGCGATCCTCCCGTACACTGATTAACAGCTCTTCAATACCATCATTATCAATGTCTCTGACTGTTGGACTACTAGGTAGCTCATAATCCAATTTTGTGATGGAAAAATTACTGGTGTCTACGTTATCCAGAATATAGTCATGACTTACAAACCCTTCGCCACTGACGAATTCAGTGACTAAAACAAGGACTTCCTGCTTACCATCATTGTCAATGTCCGCTGCGTAATACTCTCTGCCCCAGATATATCCGGATAGATCGAATAAAACGACATGATCTTCAGCCCCATATTTTTTATACACCAACTGGTCACTATCATCTAGAAGCAAATACTCACATGTTGACGTACCATCCGCATCGAAAAACTGAGCATGTAAATCGAATTCTGGAAGTGTTGTGCCTGTTTCAAGATCAAAACCTTCACTTATACGAAAGTTTCCTCGGGAATCGATGATGTCCAGGAATCCGTCCTGATTATAATCGCAGTAATGCCGATCTTTGATTGTGACATCTCGCTCCAAAAGTAAGTCGCCGGAAGACGCATCAAATACCTGAGTACCGATAAGGCCATTACTGATAAAGACTTCTCTGTCTCCATCCTGATCATAGTCAAGGGTAGAAACTCCCAACACACTATTAGACACCCTGTCATATTCTTTGAACAAGTGGGATTCAGAAGTTGCCCCGTCTTGCCAATACACACGATACTGTCCTTCGGGTCCGTCAATCCATGAGTACCAGAAGTCGTCGACACCGTCTTTATTTACATCTGAGGTTGCCTGATAACTAATTTCTGCACTAGTTGTTGGACGAATGACCCATCTATCTTTTTCAGACATAGATGCACCATCCACGACAAATTCGCTAACCAGATTATCGATGCTATACAAAGCACCACTCTCGCCGCGCTGATTTGCTCCCATTATTTTGGCTCCAGAATGAGCTCGCTTTCGCAGGATAGGAGTATCTTTGGAGTTCAATGTGAGTGTATGCTCAAACACCTCGTGCGCATCAGGATTACTAACTAAAATTGCCAAATTAACTTCAACATTTTGTCCATAATCTGGAATTGCCCCATCCCAAGTGACCTCGCCAGTATCACTAACAGATAGATTTGCAGGGCCATATTTGACTTGATAATCCATTGGTTCATCGTATTGATCGTTGTCGAGCGACAATTGTGCAATCACAGGTTCAGAAATACGATATGGGCCTGACTCGACAAATTCTCCAGAAGGTGCATTGCGAGTTATAGTCAAATCTACGTCTTTCGTCCCCAAATTCCCCTGTCTGTCAGTGACCGTTAACCGAAGTGTATAGGTTCCTGGCAAGTCCGCTTCAACGGTTACGCTATTCCCTTGAACTAAACTAACGTTGCTATCTTGCGGTTGAGAAACGATTTCCCATGTAGCCTTGAGAGGATCAAAGTTTGGATCAGAAGACAACTCCGCCGACACTTGATGCTGGGCAGTACGAACAAACTCAAAACTATTTGCTGACACTTCCGCTGTTGGATTAACGTTTTCTTTGTCGAAATCGACTTCGACAGAGCCGTCAAGAGGAATTTCCGTTGTTAAATATTCAGGGTTGTACTGGACTAAAAGGCGATGCTGCAATTCCACGTCGAATAGAACTAGTTCGTCACCTTCAATTTGTATAGACGTTGTTGCAAACTCCACATCTCGATTAGATGTATGTGGCCCTAATTCTATTGTATCAACTGATAATTGACCCTGATCAGAAATGTATAAATCTCCTTTGAATTCGATGCCAAACGCATTTCCGAAGTAAGAAGTGGAGAGTGAAAAATTGTCAAAAAACAGTTGTTCTCCACTGTTGGATTCCATCATTAAGTTAAACGTCGCACTATCCCTGTCATTCACGTTATAGAAACCGGTTAGGGCCAGAACTTCACCAGTGGATATCGTCTGCAATGTTAACGATGGCATGACATTAATCGTATTATCATTCTGGCGCTCGACCCGAAGAGTGCCATTAACTTCCGCCCCGTCGATTAGACAAGCATCATATTTTAACTCAATCCGTCTTTGTGCCTCGACTTCGTCTTCTGAGAAGGAACCTGATTCACAGGGTACGTCACCAGACAGTGCATTAGACTCACTTTCCGCAAAAAAATAGAAACTGCTCACACGATCAGCAAAGGCAAAAGATGTGAGAAGGTCAAGTGATTCCAACGTTGAATAAACGGTTTCGACAACATTTTTTTCATCAATCTCGTAAGCAGTTTGTAACCCGGTGTAGCGGGGCTCAGTGGGTGTCCAACCTGTATCAGGAAGAACAGGCACTGACGGGTTTGATGGAGTGGCGGGACTATCCGAACTACCGCCTCCTCCACCACAAGCAGTAAGAAATGAGAAAACTAAGAAATAAAAGGGGTGAAGCTTCATCTTTCATCCTTGATAAACATCGAATTTTCAAACTAATGATACACAATCCGAATATGTAATTTAACCTGTATCGTAGTTTATTAGAAAGTTAGACGAAGCTGTTGCAAGAAAAAAATTTATCTGTCGATTGTTCTGCCGAAGTTAAATCAATACGAACTTACACCGCACAGCAAAAGTACTACTAAGATTAAGATAAGATGTAGCCACATAGGAAATTTCCCCAAGCGTATTAGTCCAAAGCCTTGAAACAAAGGTACTTGCAAAGATCGCAACTATAGTTCTGAGACGTCAAACTGGACACTGCAAGCAAAAAACAACCCATTCGTTTGCGCAATACTTCACATGGCTGCATTTAATGTACATAGATTATTTGGACAAATTGGGGCGATTAAATCCAATAATTTGATCTTAGTTGTAGCCATCAGTTTTTCATTATTCGTCCGCTAATTCGCGTCTGATTTATATGACTGCTAAATTTATTGTGTCAAACAAACGAATTCGTTCAACCAAACCTACTATCATTTGATTTTTCGCTTGTTGCACTTTCGAAGGCGTAACAGTCCTAGGCCGAATACCGAAAGTGTCAATATAGATAGGGATGAGGGCTCAGAGACTACAGCCTGGACATTGCGGGAAAATGAACAATCCTGCACTCCGTCACATGTGAATGCAAGGTTTCGGAATTCGAAATTCGTGTGTCTCACGCCAAAACTATCTACTCCGACTGATTCAAAACCAACGGATAACCCAGCACCAAAAAACTCATAAAAATCCGGCATTGCTCCGCCATTTAACGGGTCAAACGTACCAAATAAATAGTCAACACTTTGACCAGCGAACAAGCTGAAACTTGGCGTAAAGTCAATTTGATTAGTAACAGTTGGGTTAAATGTAAAATGATAGTTACTGCCCTCCTTCGTGCAACCGCCATCAGTAAAAGAGCCAGTACATAGAAACGAGTGAGAAATAAATACCCGACTAAAATCGACAATATCCAACCTTTCTCCCGCGCCGTTGTTAGCTCCGCCAAAGAAGCTTTGTGTGGGAGTATCGACGCCAAAATCATTTAAGTTTCCAAACGTAAGATCACCATCTGGATCTGTGCTATCAAAATAAAAATCCATATCGGTAGATAGTCGTACCCATACTTCTATTGATTCGTCAGGTGCGGCAGTACCGGTAGGATTGATAAATTCGAGCATTAAAGACGCATTTGCAGAAGCCGCAAACAATAAAATACTTAAGGGAGATGCGAGATATTTGAAAACCTTTTTCATACAGCTACTTCTTTTATTATTAGTTAATTCCATTTCCGTGTGCTTTTAAGCACAAAGGAGACAAGCAATATAAAAGCCATATTATTTTAACTATTAATTTCAATAAGTTAAGCTATTCAATTGTTAGCATGATGTTAATCTTGTAAAATTATTGGACAGGTTATAGGTTGGAGATACGATTATTTTTGGCGGTTTAAATTCAATAAAAAAGGCGCTTCTCTTGCGAGAAGCACCTTTTCAATTTTGCTCTAAAACTTAATTAAGCTTTAGTAACGACGTCTACCAGCATCCAAGTCTTAGACTTAGAAAGAGGGCGACATTCACGTATTGTTACTACGTCACCTTCGTTGCATTGGTTAGTCTCGTCGTGAGCGTGTAGCTTAGTAGTACGTTTGATGAATTTCCCGTAGATTGGGTGCTTCACTTTACGCTCTACTGCAATAGTAATGGTTTTATCCATTTTATTGCTAACCACACGACCCTGTACTGTACGAACTGTTTGTTCAGTCATTATGCATCAGCCTTTTCAGTCAGAATGGTTTTAACACGCGCGATGTTACGACGCACTTTACGCAATTGGTCAGTTTTTTCCAACTGGCCAGTGCTGTGCTGCATACGCAGATTGAATTGTTCGCGAAGCAGGTTTAACAGCTCTTCGTTCAATTCTTCAACGTTTTTTTCTTTCAGTTCTGTCGTATTCATTACATCACCGTCCGAGTTACAAAGGTTGTTTTAAATGGCAATTTAGCCGCTGCCAATTCAAACGCTTCGCGTGCCAATTCTTCTGGAACACCTTCCATTTCATAAAGAACACGACCTGGCTGAATTTGGCATACCCAGTACTCAACGTTACCTTTACCTTTACCTTGACGCACTTCTAGAGGCTTCTCAGTAATTGGCTTGTCAGGGAAAACTCGAATCCAAATTTTACCTTGACGTTTAACGGCACGCGTCATAGCACGACGGGCTGCTTCGATTTGGCGGGCAGTCATACGACCACGGCCAATAGCTTTCAAACCATAAGTTCCGAAGCTAACTTTTCCGCCCGCAACTGCCATACCGCGGTTGCGGCCTTTGTGCATTTTGCGGAACTTCATACGTTTAGGTTGTAACATAATTAGCCCTCACGCTTAGCAGAACGGCCTTTCTTCTTAGGTGCTGGAGCTGGTTGCTCTTGTGTAAGAGGCAATCCGCCCAATACTTCACCTTTGAAGATCCAAACTTTAACGCCGATGATACCGTATTGAGTCAAAGCTTCAGATGTAGCGTAGTCGATATCAGCACGGAAAGTGTGTAGTGGTACACGACCTTCACGATACCATTCTGAACGTGCAATCTCTGCTCCGCCCAAACGACCGCTTACTTCAACCTTGATACCTTTAGCACCTAAACGCATTGCGTTTTGTACAGCACGTTTCATAGCGCGACGGAACATAACACGACGTTCCAACTGGCTAGAGATGCTGTCAGCGACTAGCTGGCCATCTAGTTCAGGTTTACGAACTTCAGCAATATTGATCTGAGCTGGCACACCGGCTAGCTTAGAAATATACTTGCGAAGCTTCTCTACATCTTCACCTTTCTTACCGATAACAACACCAGGACGAGCAGTGTGAATAGTCACACGAATACTCTTAGCTGGACGTTCGATAACGATTTTAGACAAAGATGCGCTCTTAAGTTCTTTGGTCAAATACTGACGTACTTGATGATCATTGAACAGGTTATCCGCATATTCTGCAGTATTAGCATACCAGGTAGATGTCCATGGCTTACTGATACCCAGGCGTATGCCTGTAGGATGTACCTTCTGTCCCATTTTCTACTCCTAATCCGCTACTACAACAGTAATATGACTGCTGCGTTTGAATATACGATCAGCTCGGCCTTTGGCTCGTGGCTTGATACGCTTCATTGTTGGGCCTTCGTCAACGAAGATTTTAGCAACAGTCAACTCATCGATGTCTGCGCCTTCGTTGTGTTCAGCGTTCGCAATCGCTGACTCTAATACTTTCTTAATTAGAGCGGCACTTTTCTTCGGGCTGTAAGCCAGAACTTCCAGTGCTTTTTCAACGTGTAAACCGCGAATTTGATCTGCAACCAAGCGTGCTTTTTGAGCCGAAGAACGGGCAAAACGATGTTTAGCTAATGCTTCCATTATTTATCCCCTTATCTCTTCGCTTTCTTATCCGCGACATGGCCGCGGTAAGTACGCGTTGGCGCAAATTCGCCCAACTTATGGCCAACCATTTCGTCAGAAACGAAAACAGGTACGTGCTGGCGACCGTTATGGACCGCAATGGTCAACCCAATCATATCTGGGATGATCATGGAGCGACGTGACCAAGTTTTAATTGGTCTCTTTTCGCCCTTTTCCACTGCAGCCTCTACCTTCTTCAGCAAGTGTAGGTCAATGAATGGACCCTTCTTGAGAGAACGTGGCATGGTGAATCCTCGCTTTTACTTGTTACGACGACGTACGATAAGTTTATCAGTACGCTTGTTACTACGGGTTTTCTTACCCTTAGTTGGTACACCCCAAGGTGTTACTGGATGACGGCCACCAGAGGTACGACCTTCACCACCACCGTGCGGGTGATCTACTGGGTTCATTGCGACACCACGAACTGTTGGACGAATACCACGCCAACGAGTTGCACCGGCTTTACCCAATGAACGAAGCATATGTTCTGCATTACCGACTTCACCAATAGTGGCGCGGCAATCAGCCAATACTTTACGAACTTCACCAGAACGCAAACGAAGAGTTACATAACCTTCGGCGCGAGCCAGGATTTGTGCGTAAGCACCAGCAGAACGTGCAATCTGTGCTCCTTTACCAGGCTTCATCTCAATAGCGTGAACGGTAGAGCCCACTGGGATATTGCGCATTGGCATAGCGTTACCCGCTTTGATTGGCGCATCTGAACCTGATTGGATTGCATCACCAGCTTTAGCACCTTTAGGCGCTAAAATGTAACGACGCTCACCGTCTGCATACAACACCAAAGCGATGTTAGAAGAGCGGTTAGGATCGTATTCCAAACGTTCAATTTTGGCTGGAATGCCGTCTTTGTTACGTTTGAAGTCGATGATACGGTAATGCTGCTTGTGGCCACCACCAATGTGACGCACAGTAATGCGACCATTGTTGTTACGACCACCAGACTTGCTGTTTTTCTCTAGCAAAGGTGCATGAGGTGCGCCTTTGTGTAGGTCAGGGTTAATAACCTGTACTACGTGACGACGACCAGCAGAAGTCGGCTTAGCTTTTAATAATGGCATGTCTAATCCCCTTACGCTTCGCCACCGACAAAGTCGATGTCCTGACCTTCTTTAAGCACAACATATGCTTTTTTCCAGTCGCTACGTTTACCGAAAGACTGACCGTGACGCTTGGTTTTACCCTTCACGTTCAACGTACGAACATTGTTTACTTCAACTTCGAAAAGTTTTTCAACAGCAGCTTTTATTTCAGCTTTGCTCGCGTCTTTCACGACTTTGAATACAACAGTGTTGTTGCCTTCAGCAGCCATGGTTGATTTTTCTGAAACATGTGGTGCAAGAAGCACCTTTAACAAACGCTCTTCAGAGATCATGCTAAGGACTCCTCTAGCTGTTTCACTGCGTCAGCAGTCATTAACACTTTTTCAAATGCAATCAAGCTAACTGGGTCGATACCCTGAACGTCGCGAACGTCAACTTTGTACAAGTTGCGAGCAGCCAAGAACAAGTTCTCTTCTACTTCAGACGTCACGATTAACACGTCGTTTAACTCAAGCTCATTAAGCTTGGCAACAAGTGCTTTCGTTTTAGGTCCTTCAACACCGAATTTTTCAACCACAATCAAACGTTCCTGACGTACCAATTCAGATAGGATGCTACGGATAGCTCCACGGTACATCTTCTTGTTTACTTTTTGGCTGTGATCCTGAGGCTTAGCTGCAAATGCGCGTCCGCCACCAACAAAAATCGGGCTACGGATTGTACCGGCACGTGCACGGCCAGTACCTTTTTGACGCCAAGGCTTCTTGCCGCCACCACGAACTTCTGAGCGTGTTTTTTGTGCTTTAGAACCCTGACGAGCTCCTGCACCGTAAGCCACTACTACTTGGTGTACTAGTGCTTCGTTAAAATCACGTCCAAAGGTCGCTTCGGATACTTCAAGACCGCCTTTGGCGTCTTTCAATACTAATTCCATCACTTAACTCCCCAGACGTTACGCTTTAACTGCAGGCTTAACGATTACATCGCCGCCTGTAGCGCCAGGTACGGCACCTTTGACTAAAAGAAGGTTATTCTCTGCATCAACGCGTACAACTTCCAAAGATTGGGTTGTGACTGTTTTGTTGCCCATTTGGCCAGCCATTTTCTTACCTTTGAAAACTTTACCTGGTGATTGGTTTTGACCAATTGAACCAGGAGCACGGTGAGACAAAGAGTTACCGTGAGTCATACGTTGTGAACTGAAGTTCCAACGTTTGATAGCACCTTGAAAACCTTTACCTTTTGAAGTTCCAGCTACGTCAACTTTTGCGCCGTCGGCAAAGATCTCAACAGTGATTTCACTGCCTACTTCAATGCCTTCGCCTTCGTTGCCGTCTAAACGGAACTCCCATAAACCACGGCCAGCTTCCACGCCAGCTTTAGCAAAATGACCTGCTGCAGCTTTATTAACGCGGTTCGCTTTTTTATCGCCAGCGGTTACTTGTAGCGCGCGATACCCATCTGTTTCTTCAGTGCGTAACTGAGTAACACGGTTTGGGGTCGCTTCTATAACAGTCACAGGAATCGACACACCTTCATCAGTGAAGATACGCGTCATACCTACTTTACGACCGATAAGACCAATCGCCATTGTTAAAACCCTCTCTTGTTAGCCCAGGCTGATTTGAACATCAACACCGGCAGCCAAGTCCAATCTCATCAACGCATCTACTGTTTTATCAGTAGGTTCAATGATATCTACCAAACGCTTGTGAGTACGGATTTCATATTGATCACGCGCATCTTTATTTACGTGAGGAGAAGTCAGTACTGTATAGCGTTCTTTGCGTGTCGGTAGTGGGATAGGACCGCTAACCTGAGCACCTGTACGTTTCGCAGTTTCAACGATTTCAGCCGTAGACTGATCGATCAACTTGTGATCAAACGCTTTCAAACGAATACGAATTCTTTGATTTGGCATCGATTAAGCTCCAATCGAAAGAACAAAAAAAACCATCCACACCAACCTATTATTAGGTGGGAGGATGCATGTAAACCGATGACCCACAATTGGGGTCCTGTTCTAGTTGTTTTAATCAAATCACAAAGGTTTTAACGCCCCAGCCTAGATTAAAAACCACTGCCCTCTCGGACAAGTGGGCGCGAATTATACCTAGATTGGATAGTAATGCAACAGGTAGATGAGATTTAAAGGTAACTATTTGGAAATAAGTTGGAGGACGTGGCCGAAAGCTTTTAATCGGAACGGCCACCTCATTGCGTCTAGTTTTTATTTAATAGGGCGGGTACGGTAAGAAACGTTAATAGAGGGATCTGATTGCATTTGCACCTCTAACAGCATCGATTCTTCAACATAAACGTTTTCATTATAGTCAGGATTGCCCAATAACCAGATGTTTCCACTATGTTCTGCTTCGTAGTCCCAAATCACTTCACTATCAATCGTTAGTCTGACTTTTACATTTTCTCTCGTCAAACCTGCCAATAAGATGGTTTGCACGACCTGTTTCCCAGTCAATTCAAGTACAGGAGTAAGTTCTGATGTTGTATTCAAATTGCTTATCGTCCTCGCGGAATTTCCTTCATAAGTGAGATCTGGGGCCAATCTCAGAGACGCACTTTCTCCAGCAGCAATAGCAGGGTTTAACCAAACGCGCTTGGCCCTTTCAAATCCTTCTGCGTCAGCACAATCGTCTGCGCTTTCTACATTTATCGTCATTTTTGTGACCATGGCTGTCATCAGCAAAGAATAGATCGCTCGCCCCGATTCAGAGTTTATAGAAATGGCCCACTTGTCTGCTTGGTCTGTTGCCATGCAGGTTGGAGACGCACCCGTTTTCGTTTCGCTTGTCGCGAACACCACAATACCGTCATTCACATCCAGGTGATTGATTTCACCACCAGCCCATACATTTGCAGTCACTAATAATGCGCTGATTGTTCCTAACCATTTATTCATTTTTTTCCTCTAGTCAAAGCAAGCTTTTAATTAATGCCTGACTCAAACCACCCATACACTAAGAATCAACACCTGAGTCAGTCTCGATCACACATTGAACATATTTTTCGTATCTAGTAGCACTAGAATTAGTGGATCTGCCGCCCACATAAACAAGTTTACTATCAGCCTGACAAGCGCAACTACTGCCACTTCTATAAAGATAAGGCGTACCTGATTCATCTTTTAATGTGCTTGTTACCTGACAATAATACCCGCTGCTATATCCAAATACCCCGTAAGCAACAGGTTTGTAAAACGTCTTCATTTCAACTGTTGTCGGGACGTCAGTAACATTGACTTCAAGATTAACTCCGAGAGCGCGCTCAATACCTTCGGCATCGGCGCAATCTGCGGCACTCACAACAGTAACGGTTCTGTTGGTGACCATAGCCGTCATCAGCAAGGAATAAATCGCCCGGCCTGATTCAGAGTTTATAGAAACGGCCCATTTATCTGCTTGTTCAGCGGCTGTACAAGTGGGTGATGTAGCTGTTTTTGCTTCGCTGGTACCGAACACGACTATACCGTCATTCACATCCAGGTGATTGATTTCACCGCCTGCCCACACATTGGCAGTCACTAATAATGCGCTGATTGTTCCTAAGCACTTTTTCATATTTAGAACCCTCAATTACTTCTATATTCCATTTAATTAATGTTCACTAACCGCTAGGCCTTCTGGAGCGGAAAGTTTCTCTATGCTCACAGGCGCAACAAATTCACCAAGTGGCTCATTATTGAGGCCAGTGCAACTCCAGCGCGTTTGCCTATTAGTCTCTGGCAGATAGAGTTTCCCTATCTGTTCACCGTTTTCATTGGGAGTCAACGTGATTGGGCTGGCATCTAACGACACACAGTTTGATACTATTGCAGATGGCCAGAGTAGCTCGTTTGCCTGACCAACTGAGACTATTGGGAATTTCCATTCCACAATTGCAGTTAAATCTAAATCAAGCAGCGCTGTAGCATATTCTGAACCACAGCGGCTGGAGCGACATGCTTTCACTCTATATCGATGAATACCCGATTTGATAACCGCAAGACTGGTGCTGGTTGCAGTAAACAAATTGTTTCCACCATGAATTCTTGATGGTTCTCCAGCTTGCGGTGTTAACACTTCCCAAACGCCATCACTAATTTGTCTTTCAAGCACATAGCCATAGGCCGATACAGTGGAAGACCAATTGAGATCGACTTCAAAAGTTGATTCATTATAGGTTGCATACAAAAACGCCGGTTTGGGCGCAACTAAAGAGAACGACTCAAGGTAACCTGACGCTGGGCATCCTGAATAACCAGAACACTCTAATCTGAAATGATAATTGCCCTCTGCCAGAGGCTCATTATTGGTATAAGACGAGCCACTGCCAGAGTACCATTCTTCCCAATTTCCAGAATCAAGGCGATGCTCAACAGTATAGTTTTGACCTAGAGGTTTAAAAGCTGTCCAGTAGGTATTCAGTAAACCATCATACTCTGAAATTGGTACATAAAATGACAAGACACTGGATACGTTATTAATATTAATCGCGTCACCTTCCCGCCATTGCCCGTTGCACCCTGAGGATCGACATGCTCGAACTCTGTATTGATAAGTACCCGATGTCCGACCACTCAATAATGTATAATTATCAGTGTAGAGTAGATTTCCCTGATAACTTCTAGTGTTATCTCCAGATCCCGGCTCCAGCGGCAGCCAATCACCATCGTTAAACTTCTCTTCGATCAAGTAGCCATAAGCTGCAACAGTCTCTGCCCAAGCAAGGCCAAGTAATCCGTTTGAAACGTTGTAATTGGTGTTAAGCCAGGCTGGTTCTCGCGCGACAACAAGGTAGGCATAAACATAGTTATCCGGGCAGTCATTACCAGCAATCCGACAATCGATTCGAAATACGTATTCTCCCGAATCCAGCAAATCAGAATAATTGGCTGGATTGTTCTCAGGATCAGATTCTGGACTGGAAAACGACAACTCGGAACCTCGGTAGAATGGTTGCCAGCCAATACCGCTATTCAGATTCTTATATTCGACGTTAAATCGGGCTCCGACGTAAGAAAATGCTGTCCAGCTCAGTTTGTTGTTTCCACTGTAATTGGATAGATAACTTGTCAGTACTGGATAGTCTTGTCCAATATGTGTTCCTTCATACAACTGTGCGTCATCCAGAACAAAAGTAGCTGTTCCCGAACCTATCAGCCTGACATAGTACCGCACATACTTAACGTCAATAGAATTGTCCAGATACAGTGTTGAAAATAGTTGGTGTATCGTAGAGTCTGAAACATCCGAAGCATCCAATTCAAACCGCGTACCCTCATTTCGTTTATCTATGCCGTCGTAGTAGGCAACGGCATAAACGCTCAGCTTGTTTCCTTGGGTTAGTTGCGTTAGTTTCATGTTTCCAGTCAGACTCAACCCGCCTAACGGTTTCGGTGAAGAGAACCAATGAATTTGCTCAAGGTATCCCCAATTTTTAAGGGTTACATGCAGACTTTTGTCACCAGTAATCTGTTCCTGATTAGTTAGTGCACTTAGACCACCACCTTCTGACACAGTAAAAGATGTCACACCAGCTTCAAACCCTGGATCAGTGTAAATAGGCACCAGATCATCGACCCTAAGTGTATTTGAAGTAGTGTACTCACTACAGGCGTTCTCAGTACAGGTGCGAACCCGATATCGATAACCCGATGAGACGACTGTATTTTTAGCCGATACAGATTGGATTGCCTTCGACAAACTGGCTATGCTTTTGGCTGAGGGGGCATTGGTGGGATTGAGAGTAGCCTCATTTGCGGAATGCAATTGCCCATTGTGATCATCACTGGAATGACTGACGACACCGGTTTCAGGCGCCACGTCATACCAACTAAGACCATTGTCATCAGATTGTTCTAATACAAATCCCTGTGCTTTTGACTGACCAGCCCAGTAAACACCTATTTCATTGTTCTCAGGGTTATATCTCGAATTGACGTAGGCGGGAGCGATAACAACGGATGTTTCGCCAGTTAAATAACCGTCTGCCGGGCATTGTGAATATCCAGAGCAATTTAACCTGAATTGATAATCACCCGTTATAAAAGAAGTAGCGTGAATAAAGTAATTGCTCTCACCAACATACAAGGTGCTCCACTGGTTGTCAGTGGCTTCTTTAAACTCCAGTTCAAAAGTTTGCGCACCAAAATCAGGCCAGCTAATGGAAAATTTGCCATCTTGATTTTTCACGGGGACGCGAAGGTTCCCCGATGCATCCGCAGCTTTACCGTTGATGTAATCCACGACATTTGGTAGCCAGTTGTTGTTTGCATGCGCCGGCATAACGAAGGCGCCGGCTGCAACTAGGCTACTTAGAAAATACATTGCCAACTTCATTGGTCCATTCCTTGATTTATTTTGGGGCAATTTGTGTTGTGAATACAATGAAATCAAAATTGAATACTCACAGACTCTGCGCGTTCAACACCTTGAAGGCACTCATCGCTTGTTTGCACTGTAATTGTCAGTCCGTTTGAAATAGCTGTAAGCAATACAGAATATGCTGCACGCCCTTCAGAAGTATCTATATCAACAGCCCAAAATTCACTTAGATCCGGGGTGATACAGGTGGGTGTTGAATGCACTTTAACTTCAGATGTCATGAATTTAACAATATTGTTATTCACTTCAAAATGATTGATCTGAGCTGCAGCATGAGCGAATGTGCTTATGCCAGAGAAGATTAAAATTAGCAGTATTTGTTTCATAGAAAAAAATTCCTAGTTCAAAGCCATTTATTCAGAACGCACAATGCAAGGCTTACTGCCGCAAACCGGGTGGTTGTAGACCGAGAGTGTATAGGTATTCACTGCGCCGCTTTCAGCCACGCATAACGTTGATGTGAAGCTGGACTTGTAAGCGCGACGAGCCACTACCGTATTTGTTATATAAGCTTCACCATCATTCAAAGAGGGTTTGGACAAGACAAAATCAGGCGTATACGGGTAATACATTGTGCCGGTGCAATTTTCTTCTTTAAAGTAAATGGGTCTAGTACTACTCTGAGAAGGGGCGAAATTTTCAAGATATAATGCTGAATTTTGATCCTCGGTACTTGCATAGTAAAACGAGTTAGCTTCTGGGCCCATTCCAATGACAGTACCCAACCTGGTCACGCCATCACCTTTATAAAGGCCAACACCTGAACCCGAAGCAGTGGATTCAGAGTCGGAGAAGACTAAGTCTACAGCTTCAGCACGTTCAAATTCATCTGCATCTGCACAGTCATTGGCGCTTGTCACCACAACATCCATATTTTTTGCTACAGCCGTTGTCAGCAAAGCATACATGGCTCTACCTGACTCACTTCGAAGCGATGCTGACCAAATACCGGTGTTTTCGTTTGCCACACAAGCTGGGGAGGCCGCTGAATTCGTTTCGGTTGTAGAAAACAACACCACATCTTTGTCGATTTTTAAATAATCAACGGTGCCTGCTGCTTGGGCATGACTGAAAAGGAGGATGGAAAGTGCACTGACTAAATATTTCATCTGTCTACTCTGTTGGACTACTAACAAATTAATTAAAGTTCAATCAGAGAGGCAAAAATGGAGGCGCTGAATCGACTCATTCAGATTCAAATTATCTTCCCTGATAAATCGCTGACTTGTATTCGATTGATTAAGTACCAGCGGAGGTGGATTCTAACAGAAACGACTAAAGTTCAGCAAGAAGTGCCTAGGAAATAAACGAAAAACACAGATTCCTAGCTAGAACTTCCTACTGCTTTCGCAGGTCGGTTGCTAACGATCTTATCCAATAAAGCTGATGCATCGTCTCGTCCCTCGAACCTATCTTCAGACGCTAATGCTTCTTCGAGCAAACGTTTTGCCGCGCTGCTGCGATTGAGTGCATGTAATGTGAATGCCAGATGGTACTTCAACTGAGGGTTAAGGGTATCCCGTACTGATGCTGCACGCAGAATTGGCAAGCTCTCTTCGTATTTGCCTTTCAACGCCAAAATCCAGCCGTAGGTATGTGCGACTTTGGCGTCACTGGAATTTAGTTTGTAAGCCTTCTCTGAGTAGGCTGTGCTTTTCGCCAAATCTGTCCGCAAGTACATGACAGCAAGGCGGTTTAGCAATGCATATCGATTGGGCGCACTATCTGCTTCAAGAATAAACTCATAGTGAAATATTGCGAGTTGTTGATCACCATAATAATAATGGTACTGGGCCAACAGGCTTCTCGGAAAATAGCGATTCGGCGATTTTTCAACTTCCTTCTCTAATAAAGAAATCAGTTGGTCAAAATCTCCCGCATTAGCGCTTATCGCATAGAGTTTTGCGTAAGCCAGATCAAAGGATGTATCGATAGCCAACACTTGCAAATACAGGTCAAACGCATTTGGTTGTTGCTGCATTGCCTGAGCAAGCTCAGCTTGTTTAAACAAGACATGCGGATTTTCGGGCAGCTTACGATTTAACAGCCTCAACTGAGCATCTGCTTGCTCGAACTGACCTGCCGTAGTAAGGAGTTTCACCCATTGAAGATGTAAACCAATATCCCGCGGATCCACCTGGTGTGCCGCGTAAATAGAAGCCAAGGCTTTTTCCGGATGATTCAGTGCCAGCCAAAGTTGGCTTTGCGCAGCCAGGGCAGAGGCATTGCCTTGGGCTAGTTCATCTAATCCTTCCAACTCATAACCCGCACGCTTGAACTCTCTGGTCTTAATATAAACACGGGCCATTTGAATAGGATAATCCGGATTTTCCGGATCAAGCTTCGACAATTGCCTTAATAACCTCAGGGCAAGCTGATAATCATTTTGACTAAGATAAGCCGACATCGCCGCCCGATTAACTGCAACTGAATTGCCATACTGACGCAAAAGTTGACGATACTTTTCTATAGCTTGATCGTATTTCCCTGAAGCCAATACAACTTTCGCCTCCAGCAGAGACGCCTGAATATGTCCCGGCTGACGCCGCAGCAACGCAGAAATGAGTGCCATTGCTTCCGCGTACCTGGCTTCATGAAACAAGATGGTGGCCTGATTATATTTCGCTGCGAAAAGATCTGGTGAGGAGGCCAGGACCTTGTCCAGAATGTCATTAGCCAGCTCAAATTCCCCCAGGACGATTAACAAAGCAGCTTTCATATTAAGAATGGAAGGCTCATCTGCATGGAGTTTATACAAACGGTCAATGCTGATCTGGGCCTGCGTTAATCGCCCTGCCTGTAGATTAATCAAGCCGTGAGACGTGAGCACTTTTCTGTCTTCTGGATGTCTTGCAAGCAATTGTTCAAGACCGGCAAAACCTTCTGCAGACTTTCCGCGAGCCAGTGCAACTCGGATTGCGAAAATCTGAACATCGATGTGTTGCGGATATTTCTCCGCCAATTTATTCAATAGTGGGAATGCTTTAAACAGGCGATTACGTTTAAGGTAGAGGTTACCCAATAAAAGCCCATGATGGACATTATCCATTAATGCCTGTTCATGCAGTTCTAAGATCTCCATGGCGGAATCACTATCATTTAACGCCATATAGGTTTTTGCTAACAAAATCGCCGTTTGAAGATCGTCTGCAGTCTCTTTGCTGTAGGCAAGGAAATCTTCTCTGGCGCGCTCAAAGTTTTGCTGCATAAACCCCACCATACCGCGCAGGTAGTATAGAGAGGGCTCAGCCGACAAGGCATGATCTGACACGTTGGCTAGTCTATTGGCGATCAACTCTAATTGTGATTTAGCTGCATTCAGTGAGTTCACCTGGCTTGTCAGCCAGCTATTGGCAAACATGACATACAGATCATCGGGCGTCTGACTTAGGATATCTTCAGAAATTTTTATTGCCGTGTCGTAATCTGTCGCTGAGATATATGCATCCACGAGGTTTTTGGAAATGAAAGGGTCAGTAGGGTCCAAAACGAACGCTTTATTCAGATAAACCAGGGCTTGCTGAACGTCACCATCGTTTTTAGTGATTTGACCTTTCAGCCCCCAGGCTTGCGCATTGTTATTGTCCCTCTTCAATGCCCTGTCTACGTAAAGCAAAGCTTGAGCTGGATTTTCGTCACGAATTGACAATATTGCCAGTCCATTTAGTCCGTCAGGATGCTCGGCCGACGTGCTTAAAATGGATTCATAGGCTTTTTTAGCGCAAGGCGCATCCTTAATTCCAAGGCAAGCTTGAGCGCGCAGTTTAAGCCAGACCAACAAGCGGTCCTGCACCAGCGTTTCCACATCTTCGAACTCAATAATTTTGTCGAATTGTCCTGCCAGCAGCAAAGCACGGCCCCAATCTTCTATGATCAGGTTAACATCTGCACCTGCGGTATAGGCGTCTGCAAACTCAACTTCTGCTTCTTGATACAAACCATTAATTAAAAAAAGTTGGCCCACCAGAATTTTTGCAGGTAAGTAGTCAGGCTGTGCTTTCAGCGCATTGCGAACATGAATAAAAGCTTCCTGATACTGGTTCGAATTATATGCCTGCCTTGCTTTTTCATAATCCGTGATGCCGTTTGAAGAGCTATATGTCGAAAAGACAAGCAAGCAGAAAAACAGTACAAACTTGTTTAAGGCTACCTTATTTAAAAGCATGGATTTGACTCATCTGGCTGAAACTCACGATTGACGTATTGTAATGGTGTGAATTGAAGTTAAAGGTGACATATATTAACTGAATATTCATTCTGGCAAGTATAGAAGAATTCGGCCTCAAAGATGCATCGAGTAATGAAAAAAAACCTGCGATTAACGCAGGTTTTTATCAAATCAGACTGCGGCTTTTTTCCGCTTGCTGCGCGTTAGATATACCAAACTCATCAGCATGATGGCCCATACGGACGGTTCGGGTATTTGCGTCGCTGTAGAAGGCTTGTCGTAATTGAACACGAAGTTATGGAATTCTCTGGCACCAGTGTACGAAACTGCTGCAAATGCACCATCAAATGAAGCACCACCCGTAGTCGTTGCCAAGGGTGCTAATACTGACCCTTTTACCGCAAGACTATTGAAATCGATACTGGTTGCATCATAGAAATTCCAAAGAATGTTTGAAAATGCATCCTGGCCGTTAAACCCGTTATTGAGGTTTACACCGCCTCCAACAGTAATGTCAAAACCTGGAATGCTATCTTCCGCAGAGACATTGATGATGACAGTTTCTGCCACCCCCCAGTTTAGTGACAAGCTGGAATTTTGTGCGAAAACATCGCTCGCATCTACGTTAAAAACCGCTTCACTGCCCGAACCAGTGTAATTGAAGATCCCATTTGCAAACGATCCCGTTGTAGCAAGGCTTGCAAAGTAGGCAGAGTCTGCATGCAATTCTGCAGCAACGTCGGCAATTGAGAGTGAAGGATCATGAATCGCAGCACCGTCATTACCGTCATTGAGTTCGACTTGTCCAACGTTCAGGTTGCCGCCATAAACCAGGTTATTGTCACGCAATACGCGAATTTGGTTAGCAGTAATGTCGCCCACAACTGTCACCGCATCAATAGCTGTGTCGGTGTTTTCCAGTCTACTACCGAACTCAGCAGCTGTGCCACTTGCGTTCAGGTCACCACCAATTAGAGCACGACCCTGAACGTCACCACCCTGAAAATTATAATCTTCGATCAGGATCAGATTGTACTCGCCGAGAGTATTTGAGGTTGCCATGGCATTTGAGCCAAGCAAAGAAAGGCAAACACATCCAAACAATTTAAAGAAACTAAACTTCACTACACGTTTCCTACAGCAAAAAAGGGAAAAATTCGATTTGAAAAAGCAATTTTCATACCAACTCATAATCAATTGTTTTATAGGCTCTTTTATAGGTTTAACAGTCTATTAACAAGTGTTTTGTAAAAAAATCAGACAACCTAATATCATCGTTTCCAGAACTTCCTAATTAGGCACTTTATTCCATAACGTTTAAAAAAATCCCGTTACTGTACACCTTACCTTCTGATTGTTAAGTATGAATATTAAACCCATGGTATTGAGTCGGAATATGGCAAGTTAGAAAGGGCAAATACCTAACTAAATGAAAGGAAGCCAGATACTTGCCACACATCCTTGCCCGTCGGATCGATTCGCTAACGACAGTGTGCCGTTATGGGCTTCAGCAATCTGGCGGCTCAAATACAACCCGATACCGCTCCCCTGGGCCTTGGTGGTGTAAAAAGGTACAAACAGGTTTTCGGGATTCGTTATCCCCTGACCGTTGTCGGTCACCTCTATCAGCAGTCCGTGATTTCGCTGGCGACAATCAATACGCACCAGGGGTTCTGAGGATGTCTCCAGTGCATTTTTGATTATATTGAGCAGCAGCTGCTCTATTTGGTCGGGATCAATTTCCATTACAAAGTCCGGAAAAGAATCAAACACCACTTGGTCACTAAACAAAGTGGTGATCCGTTCCAGCAAGATGGCAATCTGAAACGCTTGTTTTTGTGGTTTAGGCAATTTAGCCAGACTGGTGTAAGCCTCTGTGAAACGCTGTAAGCCATGTCCTCGTTCCACAATCACACCCAACCCCTTACTTAATTTCGGGTCGCTATTTATCAATGCATTGGTAGACATGGTTTCAGCTACTGATGTGATAGACGCTAATGAGTTGTTTAGTTCGTGACCCAGAACGCGGATAAGTTTTTGCCAGGCTTGACGTTCCTCTTCTCGCAATGTCCTTGATAAATCATTCAATAACAACAGGTTGAAACGGGTGCCGTGCTGCCGGATTATATTCCTTCGTACTTCCCAACGACCGCTGCGGTTTGGAAATTGATGTTCTACTATGCTTCCGGTATCCGCGACCAGCAGAGCATTCAGGTTTAACTGCTCAACGCTTAAACCAAGCACCTCACGCCTTTCTATTCCAAACAAGTCTATACCTGCTGCATTAATATGCCGAAGCGCCCCTCCTCGCTCTGTGACCAGAAAGGGGACATCAAACTCTTCAATCAATTTGTCCAGAATAATCTCAGATTCTACTGCGTCTATACGTTTGTGGTGCAAGCTAACCGCCAGTTTATTCAACTCAAAGTTTACTTCACCCCAGGCGCTTTCCTTGTCGTTCACGTTTGCGCGCATAGTGAAGTCGCCGTTTCTCAGACACTCGATCACATTGGCGACACCAAAAAACTGCCTTGTCAGCAAGCTGCGTATATACACTGCGCCAGCAAGAACGCTTATTAAGCTAAGGGGGATTATGGTGATGATAAACAAGGTCGAATAGTTACCAAACACCAACAACAAGATAATTATGCAGCTGGCAGGCGTCAGCGAAAGTATCAAGGCCAGAGCCACTTTGTTCTCAAGACCTGGCGCTCGACTCGTTGAAGCCTTTTGCGCTTTTTGTTCTGATGAATGTGGGTCAGAATTCAAACTTGCTTTTATTCCGTGTCATATTTGATATCTTCCGCAAGGTTGTATTTCTCCATGCGACGATAGAGTGCGCTTCGGGAAACTCCCAACGAGACTGCGGCGTTAGCGACGTTCTGTTGATACCTTTGCAATGCTTTTTCGATCAACATTTGTTCTGCCTCTGCCAACGTCATGTTTTCCAAATCCAATTTTTGCTGGTTTTGAGCCAACCCAAGGTCACCTGGTTGGATGAGGTTGTCCATACAAACCAGCACTGCGCGCTCGATGCAATGGGCCAGCTCCCTGACATTTCCGGGCCAGTGATACTGCATTAACATAGCAGAGGCCTGATCACCAAGTGCAACGCTTTCAAGGCGATATTTGCGCTTGAATATCTGCATAAAATGTTCAGTCAGAGGCAGTATATCTTCTTGTCGCTGACGTAGCGGCGGAATATCTATAGTGATGGTATTAAGCCGATATAGTAAATCCTGTCTGAAGTTTCCCGCTTCAATCTCCTGAACAAAATCCACATTACTGGCTGATACTATACGCACATCCGCTCGCTGAGTGCGGGATGCTCCAATAGGTTCAAATTCTCCGCTTTCCAATACCCGCAGTAATTTGGCTTGCAGTTCTTTGGGAATGTTAGCGATTTCATCTAAAAACAGCGTGCCCGTATCTGCCATTTCAAAACGACCTATTCGGTTGCTTTTCGCATCTGTAAATGCACCTTTTATATGCCCAAATAGTTCGCTTGCAAACAAGGTATCCGTCAGTGCGCCCATATTCACGCTGACAAAGGGTTTGTCCCGTCTTTGCGAAGAGCGGTGAATGATTCCAGCAATCAGGCTCTTGCCAACGCCACTTTCACCTGTCAGTAAAATGTTTGCATCACTGCCTGCTGTTCTCTCTATCAGAGCCATAACAGATTGCATTGCAGACGAGCCCACTACCAATGATTCTTCAACACTTTCATTGGTTGCCAGGGCAGACAAGCGTCGGTTGCTGCGTTTTTCAGCCAGCAATCCCAATTGGTTTTTGAGAAGACTGAGCAGACGCTGATTCTTCCAGGGTTTTTCTATAAAATCATTTGCCCCAAGTCTCATTGCCTCCACGCTTAATTCGATACTCGCCCAGGCGGTCATTACCACTATTGGGATTAACGTATCCTGCTCTCGGACACTTTTAACCAATGCTAAGCCTTCTTTTCCAGAAGTCGTGTCCTGAGTAAAGTTCATATCCGTTAGCAATAAATCATAAGATTCACGTTTGAGATGATGGATCACTTCCGAAGGTGATTGGGCAGTCTGCACAACGAAGCCTTCCCCCTCGAGAAGTAAACTAAGTGCATCAAGAATATGTGTCTGATCATCTGCCACCAGAATGGAGCCGGATATCCCCTCAAACATACCTGTACTCATGAGTTAAAAGCCCAACCTTGTAATTCCGCTGGCCAAAATCCAGCTTATTCATAATGTAACGCCTGTTGAGGATGAATTCGAGTTGCGCGTTTTGCCGGAAGCCAGGTCGCCACAACACCTACAAGTATTAAAATACAGGGTACAAACAGATATGTCACCGGGTCCAGGCTAGAGACTTCAAATAGCATGTTTGTTAACACCTGAACCAGCACGAGTGCCAGTAAGATACCTCCCAAAGCCCCAAATACTACGGGCTTTAAACAGCTGATCAGTACCCATTTCAGTATGCTTGCTGGCCGTGCTCCCAGTGCCATTCTTACTCCTATTTCGTTGGTCCGCTGGCTCACCAGATTATCGCTGATCCCATATACGCCGATACTTGCCAATATCACCGCCAAAAACGAAAATATACTGACTAGTTGCAGAATTATTTTCTCCTCCTCTACCGACGCGGCGGCTTTATCAGTCATTTTACCTGGCAGGATAAGCGGCCCTGCGGCTTCTAACTTGCTGGCTGTCTGGGTCATATATTTCAGCACTTCACTTTCTTTTCCGCTATTCGTTTTCGCGATCAATGACATGCCGGTATAAATTTGTTGAGACATTGGCGTGTAGAACTCCTCCTTACCCTCATCACGTAACCCCAAATGCTTAACATTGCCAACTACACCCACTATGGTCCGCGATCCTCCCATCCAGTCTGGCAGAATCAATTTGCGGCCAATTGGGCTACCTTCTTTCCATAATGTATCTGCAAGGGCGCGATTAATAATAACTACCTGCGTGCCACTTTGTTGATCTTCAAGACCAAATTGGCGACCTTCCAATAAAGGAATTTCCAGCACTGAAAAATAGTCATCACTAATGGCGCGAGTTGCACCTCGCATCGCCAAATCACCCTCAAGCTGCGGCGCTTCGTCGAAGGTATAGGTCACATCATAATTAATCCCCGTCCCAATCATAGGCAATGCAGAGGTAGCAGCGACACTGATTACATCAGGATGCTGCCCCACTTGATCAATGAGAGTTTGCCAATGCAATAATTGTTGAGACCGAGAGCCAAAATTATCCGGTAGCCAGACATGGCCTGCCACCACGTTTTCAGGGTTAAATCCGGGTTTCACATCAATCAGATTTGCGTAGCTACGCAGCAACAAGCCCGCACCAATCAGTAAAACCACTGCTGCGCTTACCTCTGCACCCACCAGCCAGCGACGGATGCGTTGGCTACTCTTTGAACCTGTACTTTTGCTGCCGGCATCTTGCAAAGCGCGGCTTAACTGGTGAGGGTTGATCAGCGCGAAAGCAGGGAATAAAGCGGTGACCAACGCTGCGGCCAGTATCAGGCCAACAGTGATCATGATGGTACTTAAGTCCAGACCGATTTCCTGTATCCTGGGGATATCGGATTCGCCCACCATTTTAACCAGCTCCAATCCCCAGGCAGCCATTAGCAGCCCTAAGGTTCCCCCCACCAAAGATAGTATGAAACTTTCCGTAAGCAACTGCATTACAAGGCGTTTTCGGGTTGCGCCCATAGAGACTCGTACGGACAGTTCGTGAGTACGATTGCCGTAATGGGCAAAGCTAAGATTCAGCACGTTCAGGATCGCAATCAGGAATACAGCAGCCACTGCCAGAGACAATAAAATGAGTGGAGTTTTAACAGTACGAATGGATTTTTCTTTTAACGAACGATAACCCACTTTCCACTCGCCACCACTCATATCGCTGTTTTGATTCATGAGGCGGTTAATGCTTGTACTTTGTTGTATCGCCTGTTCCTTGGTCAGGTTTTCTTTCAGTCTGGCATATAAAAAACCTGGTCGGCTGAGCCCTTCTATCAAGGACCAGATCTGGATGGTGTTGACGCCAATATCACTAAAACCTGCAGGCATCACCCCAATAACAGTAAACTGTTCGTTGTTCATGCTGATTGCCTGGCCAATAATATCCTGTTTTTTGCCAAACCTCTGAGCCCAGGTGCGATAACTTAACACCACCACATTCTTGCCCACATCTTCTTTGTTGTACCACCTGCCCAAAAGCGCAGGCGTTTTAAATAATTCAAAGTAATCATAAGAAGTGATCAACATATTCAAAGGTGTGTACTGCTCGCCTAGCATCACCACCCCCTGATCATAAGCCCCAAAGGAGACAGTCTGAAAAGGATTTTCCGTATCCCGTACCGATTCATAACCTTTGAAACTTATGGACGAATTTACTTGCGTACGGTTCTCAAAACTCATTTCATACAATTGTTCAGACTGAGGCAATGGCAAAGGTTTCAGCAAAATACTGTTCACCAGACTGAACATGGTGATAGTCACTCCCATCCCTAACATTAAGGTGACTAAAGCGATAATACTGTAGGTTGGTTTCGCAACCAGCGACCGGAAACCAAATTTGATGTCTTTAATTAATCTGTCCATCATCCTACCCTCAACTGATTGCAGCCAGCGGCTTAGTTGTCAGATGTTCATCCACCAGCCTGCCATCAAATAATTTCACCACTCTGTCTGCCATATCCGCATACCGGGCATCATGGGTAACCATGCAAACGGTGGTGCCTTGTTGATGCAAATCGCTTAATAGCTGCATAACGGCATCACCATTTTTAGAGTCAAGATTCCCTGTTGGTTCATCCGCTAACAACAGCTTAGGATCACCAACAAGCGCCCTTGCGATTGCCACCCTTTGTTGTTGCCCACCAGAAAGTTGCCCCGGGAAGTGTCGCTTTCTATGGTCCATGCCGACCCTCTCGAGGGCATTCATGACTTTTTGCTGGCGTTCTTTGCTATTGATATCCGAGCGATAGGTCAGAGGTAATTCGACGTTTTCGAAAACGCTCAGGTCGCCAATCAGGTTAAATGCCTGGAAAATAAAGCCGATGGATACGCTCCGCAGAATTGCCCGCTGTTCAAGATCCAAATCAGCAGATTCAGTTCCATTGATCAGATAACTGCCCTGAGATGGCGCGTCAAGTAACCCCAAAATGGACAAAAGCGTCGACTTGCCGCATCCGGAAGGGCCCGAGATAGAAATGAATTCGCCATTTTTAATGTCCAAATTAATTTCTGACAACGCATGAGTTTCCACTTCATCTGTATGAAAAACTTTGCTGACGTTACTCAACGAAATAATACTTGTCTGTTTCATAATGTGGCTCTCTTATTTGATTCGATAGTAAATGATTTATTGCGTAATGCGAATTGAAGGGTGTTGACCAAAGGCACTAGTGTCAGAAATCAACACAAAGTCACCCGCAGACAACCCTGATACAATTTCCATCTGGTTGACGGACGCACGGCCTAGTTTGACTGACGTTTGACTGGCAATTTGGCTGTTGGGATCCAGGACAAACAGATTGGATTCAGTTTGTGGAGAACTACCCGTGGGTCGTTCGACAAAGAGCGTGTTTTCAATGGACTCGATAGTGATAATACCAGTGACACTAAGGTCAGCGCGTACACCTTTTGGTAGCTGACTGGTGAGTTCCACATCAACCTGCACGTTGCCCTGAAAAACTCGGGGGTCAATGCGACTCACGCGGCCCTCTATCACACCATTACGAGTATCCACACTCACCACCAGGTCAAGAGCAATATCTTTTGCCTGAACCTGAGGTACTTGCAGTTCGGCAAGCAAACTTTCAGGATCAGCAACGTGCGCAATGGTTGAGCCAACTTCTACCTGTTGGCCAATTTCCACAGCAACTGTCTGTAATACGCCATTGATACCAGCAGTAATTACCAGCTCTTTTACCTGAGCTTCGATGTGATGAACCATATTCTCAAACTTCTGCACCACTGCGTGCTCTGCGGCCAGACGCGCTGCTATTACATTCACACGACTTTTTTGGGTCTGCTTGCGGAAATTAAGCAACACCTCAGCCTGTTGAGTTTTTAACTTGGTGGTTTCAAAATCGATGTCAGAAATAATGCTGCTCCGCGCCAGAGGCTGTTGAGCTTTTTGCAGCATTTTGGCGGACTCAAGTCCCATTTCGGCTTCGGTCAGGAGCATTTGCTGTTCCAACTTTTGCTCTTCCATTTGCGCTGTTACAGCCAGCAAATTTGCCTGTGCTGCGTCTAAATCCCATTTAGCCTGCTGTAACTGGCGCGTGAGTTGTGGATTTGAAATGTGTGCTATTACCGAATCTTGCGATACTCTGGCGCCTGGTTTGATCAGAATACGTTCAACCGTGCCTTTTGATTCAGATACGATCCAACGAACGTCCGCTGGAGCAAGAACGCCTACCCCCCGAACTTCTCTGGACATTTGCCCGCGTTTTACCTGACCTACCCAGATTTCACTTTCATCAATTGTTGGTATGGCTTTACCCCAGAAAAATGGCAGGGCCAACAGCGATATCACTAGCACAAACAGATAGCTGACAGGTTTCTTCAAAACAGAAAAAATAGCGGGTTTGGTTTTAGCGACAGGTATATCCATATGCTTTACTCTCAATATTTTTCAAATGACAGTCTGTTTTTGCGAATACTGTGCCAGTCAAACAATAATGGCTATCTAGTTGTTTTTATTGATTATTATATTTTCAAGAGATAAATATTGATAAAATATTGTTCGGTTTTGAGAGAAACAAATTCAAAACCGGACAGAATACTGAAAAAAGAAAGGTGAATTCTAATCTTCACTATTGGGTTCACGGTATTAATGTATATACCTGACATTGCGCACAGCCACCTTTAAACAGAATATTGTCTGTACACTGGGTAAATCACGACTCGATTAAGGTTCAGAATTCACCTGTTAACTGTGTTAACAACCGAATCATTACGTTATAGTAAGTGAATGAAGCAAGTGCATGATCTACAACAAAAACATGATTGAAGACCCAGCTATAGAACAAAAACTGCAGAACATTATCAGGCTACTGGATTCTCATCCCGCTTTGATGGATGCTTATCAGCAGCTTGAGCCACAAATCCTTGCGCTTTTTGGCTCGGAGCGTATGAGTATTTTTCAACGTCGCCGCCAACATCAGGATCTGGTTGCTCGTTTCAAGACGGGTAAAGAAACCCGCGAAATTAAAGTTCCTATCAGTCCCCAATCCATTGCCGGATATGTTGCCCTCAGTCAACGTCCTTTGTTAATCAGCGATCCATACAATGCTCAGGAATTGGTGGAAATCCACCCAAGGTTGAAATTTGCCGACAAGTTCGACAAAAAGAGCGCCTTTAAAACCAACAACATTATCTGCGTGCCTATTTTAAATGCCGGGGTGTTGATGGGAGTCATGCAGATCATCAATAAAAAGGTTGGCTATTTTGATGACGCAGACCTGGACTTGGCCAATGGGTTGGCAGAAGTTCTGGGTAATAAATTCCGATATGAACTAGGTGGCACAAGCAGTCCTTTCGAATACCTGCTACATCGCAAGCTGATATCTGAAAAAGATCTCAAAAACATCGAAGAAACCAGCAAAGATAATCGTCAGCTCGTGCAACGCCTGATCTCTGAAGCCAGAGTGCCCGAAGGTGAACTGGGCAATGCCCTTTCCGTGCATCATCAGGTGCCTTTCCTGAGTTATCTACCTGATAAATACCACCTGTACCAAAGCGACAGCAAACTTAACCTTTCCTATTTAAAGCGCAACTTTGTTGCCGTAATAGCCGACGCGTCTGACAGCCCGATTGTGCTGATGGCAGAGCCAAATAATGCTGCGTTGCTGATGGAAATTGAAAGCGCCCTTGGTATCGACAGTTACGAGATAAGTGTCGGACTACCAAATCAGGTTCTCCAGTATCTGGGCGAAGGTTCTGGTGGCGGAGGCGCACCAGGTGAGATGGATGAAATTCTCGACGAAATCGGAACAAGCGCTGAAGAGCTGGATGAAAGCTCCGATGAAATGTCCGACGACGCCCCTGCGGTGGTACGTCTGGTGAGTCGAGTATTACATGATGCCAAACGAATCAATGCATCTGATATCCATGTTGATCCAGAAAAAAATGCGCCAACCCGAGTCAGAATGCGGGTAGACGGTGTGTGTCGTGACATTACCCAGGTCCCTGCTTCTCACCATAGTGCAGTGATAGCCAGAATCAAAATCATGGCGAATCTCAACATCGCTGAGAAGCGCGTACCTCAGGATGGTAAATTAGCCTTCCGTATGTCAGGTCAACTGGTGGAGGTGCGGGTAGCAACTATTCCCACGGTGGCAGGTGAAGGTGTGGTCATGCGTATTCTTGCTTCTGGCGGCGCTTTACCTATAGAGAAAATGAATATTGCCCCTAAAAACCTGGCAATGCTCGAAGAACAAATCAAAAAACCCCATGGGATTTTACTGGTTGTGGGCCCTACCGGGTCAGGTAAAACCACCACCTTGCATGCGATTTTGGGGTACCTCAATACACCGGATAAAAAAATCTGGACGGCGGAAGATCCAGTGGAAATTACTCAGCCGGGTCTTCAGCAAGTGCAGGTCCAACCCAAAATAGGGTTCACTTTTGCCAATGCCTTGCGGGCTTTTCTGCGTGCTGACCCAGACATTATTCTGATTGGTGAGATGCGGGACAAAGAAACTGCTCATGCAGGTATTGAAGCATCTTTAACAGGTCACCTGGTGTTATCCACTCTGCATACCAACTCGGCTCCTGAAACCATTACTCGTCTGCTTGATTTGGGACTAGATCCGGTCAACTTCTCAGATGCCTGCGTGGGCATTATGGCGCAACGTCTGATAAGAACCATTTGCCCGAATTGCAAAGAAGAATACGAAGCGAGCGACACTGATATTTCATTTATTGAACGTCAATACGGGGCGGAATATATCGACGAGCTCAACCTGGAATACCCGCTGAAGTTATCCCGAGGTGCAGGTTGTGAAGAATGCGGTGACACAGGTTACCGCGGCCGAACTGGTGTACATGAATTGCTGGGGATGACCCCCGAACTGCGTTCTCTTGTATACAAAGAAGCATCTGTAAGTGAAATGAAAAATCAGGCCATGAAAGATGGCATGCGAACCCTAATCCAGGACGGGATTTATAAGGTCATAAAAGGCGATACAGACATTGCCCAGGTGCAAATCATCAGCGGTGCAGATTAATTAACCTGAGGTTAAATTTCCACCAACTCGGGATAATTTGATTCGTCATCGCTTTTTATACATTCGTGGACTTCAGATAGGCCAACAACATTGTTGCCAGTTCATCGCTGAACATCTGGCCTTCCAATGAGGTAGCAATCGCTGGTGTTAAATCTGGGTAGAGGACTTTGTCAATGGTGCTGTTTATCGCAATAAATACGGCCAAATCCATTTGCTGCTCGATGACTTGGCCTGACTTGTCCTGTTGTGATAACCATAACTGAATGCGCTGGTATTCTGGCACTCGTGCCTTAAGCAACTTGGCCGACAACCCTTGTTGCTGCAATCGCGCATGTGTGTGCAAGGTCCGGAATACACCAGACTGAATATTGATAAAACTGAAAAGCGCCCTGGTAAAGTAGCGTATGGCAATATCGAGGTCATCATGTTTTGTCGCCTCTAGTAACCCTATCCAATCCTTTAGCTGTTGACCAAACTCTTCGTATAACAATGGCAATAGTGCCTGCTTGTCCTTGAAGCGACGGTAGAATGCCCCCACCGAAATTTCAGATGCTTCTGCCAGCTCTGCTATAGTTATTTGTTCAAAATATTTTTTTTGCAACTTCGCGTACAAAGAATCAATAATCTTTTGTTGCGTAAGTTGGCTTCGATGCTGCTTAGCTTCCATATTATGTGAATCTTGATTTACATTTAATAAGCTTACACTTATATTATGCGAATATGAATTCACATTTAAGTTTAACTATGCGTCCCATTTTTTATTTTGTATTCCTTGCGTTGGCTACTCATCGGGCTGCTGCCAACCCATACCAGGTAACCGACTCAGACAAGCTGGCCCTGACCAATGTATTGCTGATCGATGGACTCGGAGGAGCTTTAAAACCGAATCAAACCATACTGGTTGAGCACGGAAAAATCCGTCGCATTCAACCCTCAGATGTGGCCCTTCCCGCCGATTTTGAGCCACGGGACCTAACTGGACACACGGTCACACCGGGATTTGTCATGATGCATGAGCACATGTTTTATCCCACGGGATTAGGGAATTACACTGAAATGGTACACAGTTTTCCCAAGTTGTATCTTGCCGGCGGTGCAACCACCATACGTACTGCAGGGACAACAGCCCCGTACGCAGATTTAAATCTGAAACAGGGTATTACCGAATATAAACTGCTTGGTCCTGATATGGATGTGACTGCCCCCTATCTGAATGGACCTGGCTTGCCGATCCTGAAAATAAAAGCACTGCGCGGAGAAGACAATGCCATTGATATGGTGAAATACTGGCTGTCTGAAGGTGTTAGTTCCTACAAACTGTACATGCATATTCGTAGTAACGAAATGAAAACCATCATTGATCTTGCTCATGCTAATAAGCAGAAAGTCACAGGTCATCTGTGTTCAATTACCTACCGAGAAGCCACAGATTTAGGTATCGATAATCTGGAACACGGCTTTGTGGCAGCAACCGATTTTGTTAAGGATAAGCAGGCCGATACCTGTCCATCACGGAAGGATACTATGCAGTCTCTGCTTGAGTTGTCTGAACAAGACCCTGGCATGCTTGCATTGATCAAACATCTGGTGGAGAACAATGTTGCTATCACCTCAACACTGACTATTTACGAAACTTTCGCCAAAGGTCGTCCCCTTGCTTATCCTGCAGCTGTTGCCCTGATGAACGAGCAAGTTAAACATCAATACCTCAATAACTGGTCAGGCATTCAAGCAAGCGATAACGATGACTGGTCAAGGCTGTTGAAAAAAGAAATGGCCTGGGAAAAAGCCTTTGTCGAAGCAGGTGGCCATCTGATGGTGGGTACCGATCCCACAGGATACGGCGGCGTTATAGCTGGATGGTCGAATATTAGAGCAATTGAATTATTGGTAGAGGCTGGATTCAAATTGCCCGAAGCCATAAAGCTGGCAAGCATGAATGGCGCCATATTTCTTGAACAACAAGAGCAGATTGGCAGCATCGAAGTGGGGAAACGGGCAAACATAGCGGTGTTCGAAGGCAACCTTAGCAAGAATGTACAGGACATACGCAAGATAAAGTGGAGTATAAAGGATGGTGTTGTTTACGACTCCAGGGCTCTGTTCAAAAGTATGCAAGGAAAAGTGGGACTGCATTAGGCAGAAAGAATTACCTGACAGATTCACCCCGTGGATCTAAGCTGAACTTGGGAATGGTCAGCGAGACACCTTCTGAAGGTGACATTTCATCATGTTACCTTAACACTTGCCCCTTTAGTTACCTTAAACATAACACTGCATCGAATTTGCACCTGGTGCTTGAATAATCCGTCGGCTGAACCTAATGTTTAATTTTAAGGCACATTCTTGTATCGTCGTTGTTTCTGCGCATTTTCATATGTCTTGAATTCAGACAAAGGAGGTTATTGATACTATGGATTGGCTGTCCACGTTATTTGAAAAGTTAACTGCCAGGTACGCCGTGTCCAGTGTGCTGGTTTCCGTATTATTAATTGCCGCTCTTCCCGGCGCAATTGATGACTTTCAGGTTATTTTTGCGATCATCACCTTAGTCGTCGTTTTTCACTTGTTCCTATTGCTTGTTATCAACATTGCCCGGAAAGGAAAAGATGAAGACCAATTATAAAGTTGTCCAGACGCTGCTCATCCCGATTGCCATAGTGTTTTTGCTGGTCGGATGCGAAACAAATAAGGCTCAAGAAACTACGCTGGGCGAGCCAAGTCCAACAACAGAACCAACTGTAGACCCCGGTAAGAATTGGCCTGGCGGTAAGAGCCCAGCCAAGGGCTTTAGGGAAGGCTCAGTGCATAAAAGGCTTAAAACTGAAAAAAGTAGTGGCGGTTTCAATAGTTTAATCGGTATAGGCGCTTTACTCGGCAGCACCAAAATTAAGCAAGCAATCATTTATCGACTACCCACGCAACTTGAGCAAGCGCAGACAGTGGAGGCGCCATACTACTTTTATTTACTCATCACTAGTAAAAACCAACACGGTGCCTCAGCTATAGCCGCCTTAAATGCTTATACCTGTGAATTTGACGCCTATGAGGGCGTGGCTAAATATGCCAAACGCTCTACATTGATCCCATTTATCGCACCAATGAAAGGAAAAGGGCCATACCTCACTAAGAAGCAAATCCTCACAGCCTACAACATTACAGATGCACGCCAGATACAGAGTTATCTGGGCGAAAAATATCAGGATGAAAGCGTGATGATTGTGGGTATAGATTATCCAATCGTTCCAACAAAGCGTCATTTATTGTCGACATTGGAAAAGCAAGCCGTGGTGATAGGTTTATCTAATCGCTCAGAAGCAGAAATCAATCAACTGATCAATGCAATCAACCGAAAAGTTATCAAGGCAAAAAACACTCGCCAGCTCGCAACAAGCCTGGATTCGTCAAAAGAAAACCTTTACGCCAGAAATATTAAAACCTGGTTAAGATCATTCGCCTCTGCCGTATTGCCCATCAAACCAGTGGTGGCGCAGGATGCCTGTGGCTAGATTACTCATTGGGGCAAGCCTGAGTAAGGTTAGACGGGATTGATGCTCCCAGCTTTCTCCTCATCCGCTGTAAAATCGGATCCTGTTTAGCAAGGCAATCATCCTCATTCGCTTCAAGTAGCAAGTCTGCATACTGAGTGAGTAAGATATTCCCTTCAGCGGACCCTGTTACTTTTTGTTCAAGCGCTTCACAGCCTGCTTTTGCATCTGGCTGAGCCAGGGAACAAGGGTTCAGATTAAGAAAACCGTCGCGCAGATTAATAAAGGCGATGACTTGGTTCATTTTCAGATAAGTAGCAATTTGGACCCTGCCGCGCTCCTGCCACTTTTTGGATTCTACAGGTAATTCCTGTAGCACTTTTGCCAAAGGTTCCTGGACCTGAGTCAACCAGTCCTGATGACTTATGTCACTGCCTTTTTGGTGCAGTTCAACGAAGTTTCTTGCCTGATCGTTGCGGATTAAATTGGGCATCATCTGATTGACAGCCTGATCACGTGGCAAATTGTTCTGAGTAAAGGTCAACGCCATTTCGGCAGTCAATGCGGCCTCGGCATATCGTCCAAGTCGCCACTGTGAAATCGCCTTGATAGTTTGTAAGTTTCCCCACAAGCCGTCGGCCTGAATTTGCTGGACGGCTTCAGGTTTGAGGCCATCCAGGGAAGAAATTACTGAACCGTACATGCTGTTGATACTCACCTGTCTGGCTATGTCCTGTTGCTGCACATCATAGCTGCCAAAAAGACGAGACTGATTGTCGAGCTGGGCAGCTCGGTTATAGTTATCCTGAGCCTGTCGCACCAGGTCAACATTTGGTGTTGCGCAACCACTGAGAAATAAAATGCTAACGCACAAAGACAGCAAAATAATTACAGATCGACGCTGAGCAAAGTGATGGTTCGTTGGTGTACTCAACATGTTACGCTGGCTCCTGTTCCGCAAAAATTAAACCGAACATTCTGATTATCAGCAGTTCGATGGTTTGTTCGTCCAGGTTTCTGAACTGGGTTAACATGGCTTTTACCTGTTCTGTCAGCACCAGCAAATTAACCAGTGTTGCATCATGACGGGCCAGCTCTTGTAAGAACTTGTCCATGAACAATGAAACAACATGGAATTGCAAAAACTGCCGCTGCTGTTCGTTCACTTGTTTTCCGAAAAAAGCATTCAGGAGCACATCAAATATTGCGCTGATTGCCAGTTGTTGGTTGTCTGGACGAGCTTTAACGAAATCCTGATTCAGCATAACGGCCTTTAATCCGACCTGAACGATTTCTACTGCATTGGCACTGCTAAGTCTCACGTCATCCAAGGTTCGGATTGAAGACATCATTGCGTTCAATGCCAACTCGAGATTTGGATTCACCTCACCAACCTTGTCCAACAACCAGGCTGGGTTTTCCACCACTTGTTGTAACGTCCAACTGAGCAGAAGATCGATATTTGGCCGGGTTATGGTTACACGCCAGTTAGCATCATCTGGCACGTTTTGCAGCACGGTTAGGACAGTTTTCACTACCTTAACCAGCGAGTTGGACTTAGGTTGACCTTGCTCATCCAGCCAGAACAATTCGACGTTATTGGCCGTTTTGCTCAGGATCAAATCCAAAGCAAAGGGAATAAAGTCTGTGCCCAATGGCTTGGAAAAGTCAGCCAATTCTTCACTAACCTGCTGAATTATGGTCGACAGGGCTCGTTGATCCTCATTGACCAGTAAAGTTGGGTGCTGACTAACCACAGACAGGCTGGATTTGATGACAGAAGCAAGGGTATCGTTATTAAACACCTCATCCAGCTGCCCGTGAGGTGTACTCAAAATTGCTGATAGCACAGCCGAACCCACCTGTGAAGACAGGGCTTTTTGTGGTTCGTCTGTTTGCTTTAAGAAAAATTCCGGGTTCTCGAACACTGCCTTGCCGGCGCTACCCAAAATACTGCGAAATACCAGCTCTGCCCAATGACTTGCCCGTTGCCTTTGATCGATGGGCACATCACCCTGGGCATCAGTAATGCTTTCAAAATAGGTGCGGATATCCTCTGACAACGATTGAGCTGCAATCATAATCAACTTTTGATAACGAGGATCACTCACCACATCAGTGGCTTTTTCACTCACTGTTTCCAGCGTTGCAACCAACAATTGTTCCGGCAAATTGCCGATGTTTTCTGGTGTCAGTGCCTGGGTAAATTCTATTTTATCCAGTCCTTCCACCAATGCTCTGATTGCTTTGGCATGTTTACTGTTTTTGTTCAGTGCGCCAGGGATCTGAATAAAATAATCCACAGCTGCATCAATCAGGTTACCGGCAACACGTTTTAATAAAGAGGGGTGAGGTGACTCACCTCGTTGCCACTGTTGAATATGCAGTAATGGGATCAGAGCGGCATTGTCGATATCCACTTCATCGCCAAGGGCAACGCCGGACTTGGCCTGCTCGATCTTGAAATAGACTTCATAATTGGCCAGCAGGGCCAAACTGGTTTTTTCATCCAGATCGCGCACTATTGCGATAGATGGTCGTTCGCCAGACAGTTGGGGCTCCAGCGACATTAAGGTTTTTGACTCGTTGATATAGGCTTTGCCTTCCTGTCTGAACCAGGCCACTGCCGACAAAGCGTCGGGCGTGAAATCAACCGACGGAATGGGAAAAGTCAGCTCCCTGACCTGGGTTGAGGCGACATAATGTGCACGAGCAGCGGCATTGAGCCTAAGCGCACTGTTGATTGTAAAGAGGACTAAATCCGCTGAAACCATGACACATCCTTATTCTTTAATTTTACTTATGACTCACTGTCCAGACCGCGAGTCCTGACTTTGGTGACCGCCTGCCGACTTTTCTCTTCGGGCGTAAGCTGCGCGGCTGAAGTCAGGTGATGGTCCAGAGTATCCGTCACCGACACCAAGGTTTGCAGGTAAATTTCAACCGCTTTTTGCGGCGAATATTGCTCATCTTCTTTTGCTTTAGTTATTGCCTGTTCGGTTTTACTTTTTACCAGGCTCAGGCCTTTTAACAGCTGCAACGCGGAGGACAACTTCTGAAAAAGCTGAAACCAGAACGGACTCCCCTGACCGATCAAAATGGCGGCCAGTACCATTCCGGCCAACCAGCCCAGTAACCTGCCAAGGTTCTTGAATTTTTCCATGTTGCTTAACGGTTGTTTAGGAAACAAGTGCTCACAACGGCTATCAGCGTAGGTCTCGTCGTAAATCACTTCACCGGCTACGTTGGTTGTGCCTGAATCAATTTTACTGATGGGTGAGCAATAGGGAAAATAGTTAAACCCAATTGGCACGCCCAGTTCTTTCAACGAAGTGGCGCTTTGTTGAACGGTTTCCTTACTCTCTTCCACGCTTTGACGTAATTCTTTAAATGTTTCTGCAGCCTCTGCGGGCATGTCATCCAGTTGCTGTTCCAGCGCGTCCATTCTCGCTTGCTGGGTTTCGTAGGCCTCGATGGCAGCCGGCGCCCGTTCAATCACGCGTTCGGCCAGCGCCTGATCTGTTGTGTAGGATTGAAACAAATAGACAGCATCCACGTTCAAGGCAATGGCGATAACTGCCGATGCCCACAACGAAGCTTTGCGGGAACGATGGCGGAAGTCTGCGCTTGATCCGGCTGAAATGGCATTCAACTGGGCGGCCAAATCCAATACAATCGCCTTGGCTTTTTCTTCGCCCTTTTTCATCAACAACTGGCCAACCTTAGTTCGCGCCAGCCTTTGAGCAAATTCCAAGGTGGTCAATCGCTCTGTGGTTTTCGATACATAAGAGCCAGAAGCAGCTTTGGCAGTAATTTCCGTTTTGGCTGTATTTGTGCCCGCTTTGGCCGCGGCTTTTAACACAGCTGCTTCACTGCTTTTTGCAGCGGCAACTTTGGAATGTTCCAATGAAGAGTCCAGTTCGTCATCTGCGCCATTGGCCAGTGCCAGATCCAATTTAACCAAGCCGCTCACAGAGGTCATGATGGACAAAAAATCATTGCGCAGTTGTTGTGGCGTAAAACCTGTTTTGTCCACCCCATGCAATTTCTTCCAGATCATTTCTGAGAAGAACGCGTTGATCATTTCAGCGAAGTATTTTTCACGGGTGCGGTTCCAACGATAGTAAATTTCAACCACCACCAGCGCCATGGTTGAAAACACCAGCATGGAAACGGAAAAAGCCAAAATGGCATTGAGTATGTCCATAAAATCCTTCTTAACAGCGATTATTTATTTGCACAGGAAAGCATATTATTTGCTGCGTGGCCAATGACTTACCCCAATTTAACTGAGGTCGAAAAACCAACCCAATAACTATGGACCAAAATGGCTGAAATGCAACACGTGGAAGACTGCTTTGCGGATACCTGTCTTAACACAAGACCATACTCACCTTTGATATTGATATACCTTTCTTGCATTGTTCTAGCTAGGTAACCGAGGCTCTCTGTTTTTACCCTTCATAAACTTCCATAGTTTGCACGGCTAATCATTCAACGTTGACTCATTACTAAATTGGTGCAAGACTGGATTGGTAAATTATTTACACTTTAATTTTAATTTTTGATTACGGATAATTAAATGAAAAAATTTTTAGTAATAATAACTCTTCTAACCACGTTTTCTTCGCAAGCAGCACTATTTACGCAAAGGGAAGTTCTTCAAGAATTTAAAGGTCATGAAAACTTTGAAGCAATTGTTTCTCTGAATGTTAAGCTGAATAGTCGCGATATCAAAATGTGCCCATCCACTGATTTACTAGCTACATGTTTAAAGATGACCAGTGGTCAGAAGTACATGCTCTTCTTTGACGATTATCGAACCGAAAAAATGCAATATACAATATCGCCTGACGGCAGCACGCCGATAGCAACAGGAACAGTAACATTGGATGCTCTTGCTGAGATTGCTTTGTTTAGTTTTATTGCTCGACTCACTGAAGAAGCAAGCAATCGATCGGAGTTAGAAATTGAAAAAGCAATAAAAAATGGAGAAATAAAACGAGATTTTGCAACAGCTTCGACGACCGTTCAAACTGATACATTCTCAACAAATAATCTATATGACGATAGCTTATTCAGTGTAACGGCAAATGCGCAACCAAATGGGTGCGGCACTCCTAGCCATTGGAGCTATGATTGGATACCTAACAAACCCTTTCAATCAGCCTGTGACAATCACGATATTTGCTACGCTTCATACACGTCAAAAAGTGCTTGTGATTCTATGTTTCGTGAGCACATGATTAATATAGCCGATGAAATTGTCCCTCTCGATAGTTTGACGCCAACAATTGGACTCGAAATTAATGCCTACGTTGCTCTGCTAGCGTTGGCTGATGCTTACTATTTGGCAGTGAAAAACCTGAGTACAGCTTTAGCTGCATATTGTGCAGGGAAAATTGACGAAGCCAAATGTTTAGAGACTGCTGGAGAGGAAGCAGGCTATGATCCTAGTACTGGTGATATTACTCTTCCTGATGGAACAGTCATATCTGGCGGCAGCGGTGGTGGCGGTACACCGTATATACCCGGCTCTGGTGGTTTAGGATGTATGATCACTGAATACCACAGTGTCTGCACCGGAGGTGGTTGTAACTACTGGACAACTTATAGGCACTGCTCATGATAGTGAATTCTTCTGTTTTGCTCGTTGTTGTGACGAGCGCCGTTTTTGGTTTAATACTGGGCTTTCTTAAACAAAAGCCGTTCCCAACAAAGTGGATATTATCAGGAAGTTTACTCCTGACTCTGATTATGTCGGTGATCCTTAAATATACCTATGATGGCCCGGAGCAACGGGTATCTGATATACCTCTGGACATCATCACTGGCATGATCATTTATATCGTCACAGTGACTACAACATCGGTAGTGTGGGTACTTTTTCAGTCACTTAGAAACATACTAACGAAAGGTGATACATCAATTAAACCCAAATAAGAGCAATTTGGGCTTTAGGGGTCAAAACTCGAATTTGGGTTTATGATCCCTGACATTTTCCCGTTGAGATTCTTTATATCCTTTATGAACGTTATTGTAGGGACACTGTATGACGGGTGGAGCTAAATTAAAAAGCCACTACTAAAGTGGCTTTTTGGATTTGAGTGATGAGCAGAAGTGTCATTTTATTGTTTCTTTTATTCCCCTTTTTAACGAGGAAAAAATCGGTTAAAAAAGCAGACAGTATGATAATGAAGCTGACAACAACTATGCAGACTGCTCATCTAGTAAATCCGCAACTCCCCTTCTTCTTTAAAGGTAAAATGCGTACCTGCCTCGCCTTTGACGAAAAACTGGCAGCGATTGTTGTCTTGTGGAATATCTATTTCAGTGATGGGAAAAGACGAGAAAGATTGATGGCCATTTTCACAACGTAGCTCAGCAAACGTAATGGAGCCGCTATGCAGGTCCAGACTTATTCTGGAGCGAGGTAGCCTATGCTGCCAGGCTCGATCTTTGACAAGAGTAACTTTCATTTCGTTAACTGGCTTGTTGGCTATCAGTTCTTCAATCTGGTTCTGCAATGCTTGATAGTCATCTTCTTTTAGATTGCCCTCACTTTGATTCATTAAGTCAAGCAAGGCGTAGTTTGCGTCTGAAAATGCCTGTTGAAAAACGAACCAGTTCATCCTGTTCTGGGCGTTTTTAATGCGCAATTTAAGCGGCAAGGATTGATTCAGATAGTGAGCAGTCTGAATGGCTGCACCGTAGTCGTTCCATTGCTGCTGTTTGAAATAGTAATTGGAATGTAACCAGGCCGAAAGGGCTTGCTCAGTGGTATTTTTAGTATAGTCTTCTAGCAATATTGCCAGGCTTTCCCCGGCTTTATCCATTTCCCCACTGTTGATAAAATTATCTGCGTCATTGTAGTGCCGCCTGAATCCACGGGAAATACCGTCATTTGCGCTGCCGGTAAAACTTTTATCTAGCCTGAAGAAGAAGGTGGCGGCGGAAGACACTGCCTTACCTTTAAACACAGCTGAAGCATAACGCAGGTTTTCTAGATAATTGATGGCGGCGTAATTAGAACTATCCGGGTGCGAAGCATCAATGACTTCAATTTTTGAGGCAAGCCCCTGCTCATCAACAAAATAACTCAGCCATACCCATTCTTCTATTCTGGACAGGTTAGCTGTCTTCCTAGTCTTGGTAGAATTGAGATTTTCAATTTGCTCGGGTGGCGTAAAATCAGCTGCACCAACATTTTGTGCAACAAGACAAAGTACAACAATAAGAAAAGAGAATTTATGCAACATTTTAGACCTTCCATGGATTTGAGGACAACATAACCTACCCGCCTATTCTCTCATCACAGAAATTGAATCTCAACCTGGCTAACTATTTAATTTCCTGCACCCAGGGCAACTCATTGCCTCAGAAAAATTTCGGTGACGAATGATAGAATGGGCAAATTACGAGCTTTTTGCGAAATGGCTTTCAACAAACTCCCGGGCAGTCATCCCCGCTTCTTCTTTAAAACATTTACTGAAATAAGAAGGAGATGAAAAGCCAACATCATAAGAGACTTCTGTTATTTGTTTGCCTTCCACTAACAGTTGTTTGGCTTTTACGATACGGTATTTTTTCAGGTAGTCGGAGAAATTGTGGTCGATCAATGCCGCCAGTTTTCGGTTGAGCTGCCGCTCACTTAGCGCCATCAAGTTGGCCGCAACTTTGCGGTTAAATGATTCCGATGCATAATTTTGCTCAATCACATTTTTGAATCGCTGGTAAAATTCCCGATCTCGCTTATTGGCGAAATGAATATTTTCATCATCATCATTGCCGTTGATCGACGTCGGTACTTCTTTACTAAAGTGCTTTTTAAGCTTATCTCTAATGGAGAGTAAACGCGCTACTCTTAGTTCAAGCTCCTCTAGTTCAAAAGGTTTAGCAATAAAATCATCTACTTCGAGAGTCCAGCTTTTTTTGCGACTTTCTGAATCGCCACTAGCTGTCAGCATTATCAGAGGAATATGAGAAGTAGTTTCATCTTCTCGAATAAGTTCTGCCAGTTCGTAGCCATCCACTTTTGGCATCATCAGATCAGAGATAATTAAATCAGGAATATGCTCTTTAGCTACAACCAATCCCTCGGCACCATCTTTTGCTGTATAACAAAAGTAAACTGAAGACAAAGACTCATACAAAAATTCCAGCAAATCGGCATTATCTTCGACAATGAGTACATGCTGCTTTTCTCCTTCACCATCTCGCCTTCTAAAAGACTTATACGTGGCACTACTAATTTCTTCGATAGCATGTTCAGTATTAATAAAGGAATCGAGACGGACTTCTTTTACATCAAGATCTTTGTCAGCATATCTTGATAAATTGAAAATTATGGAGAATTTAGCCCCTTCTCCTGGCTCACTTTCAACAGAAATCTGACCATTATTCAGTTCCACAAGCTCTTTAGTAATTGCCAGACCTAACCCAGAGCCAATGACTTGCTCTGAAGTGTGCTCGCGGCTGAATCGTTCAAATATTTTTTCTTGTTTGTTAACCGCTATTCCAGGGCCATTGTCTGATACTTCCAAAACAAATCGCTCAGACTCCAATCGAGTCTGCAAAATTATTCTTCCCTCTGGTGGCGTATAACGAATTGCATTAGTGACCAGGTTTGAGATTATTTTTTCGAATGAATCAACAGTTAGATGAAGTACACCACTGCAATCATTCATCAACATCAGAGATTGATTTTTGGTTTTCGCAAATGGAAGAAACGACTCGTATGCAGAGTTCATCACTTGCTCTATGGAATATATTTGGTATTCGTAATCGACTTTACTATCAAGTTTTGCCAGCTCAAGAACTTGCTCAACTAGTTGAGAAAGGCGATTCGCATTGCGCTTAATCGTATCTATCTGGTGCAGATTATGTTGACTTGAAGTTGATTTTTTTAGAACTTCAAGGGGCCCAAAAATTAACGACAAAGGAGTTCTGAACTCATGGGATATATTGGCAAAAAAAGAATGTTTTTGTTCCAATAACTCAGCGACAAATTGCCTGCTTTTTAACAACTCAGAAGTTTTTTCGTTGACTGCAATTTCGAGATTTACATTGTCTGATTTTAGTTTGTAGACCCTAATCCTATAACCAACCCAAATCAATAGAATGAAAAGAAACAGGTAAACCAAATATGCTTGCCAAGTCAGCCAAAATGGTGGCAAAACACGTATTTTCAAACTTGTTATTGGTTGCTCGGCCAGACTTTTTGGGTCCGAGACTTTCACCTGAAATTCGTAATCTCCCGAAGGAAGCGTAGAAAAAGTTGCCGATGCAGTTTGAGGTGTCGTTTTGACCCATGTGTCATCAAGGCCAAGCAGCCTATATTCGAAGCCAAGAAAACCCTTATCAATGTAATTGTTGGCAGAAAGCTCAACAGAAAAAAGATAGTCGTTGTACTTAAGTTCAAAGGGCTCTTGCTGCAGTTTAGTATAGTCTGTAGTGGCATAGTTAATTTGGCCACCTGATTAGAGCTGCTATGATTGCAGCCATACACATATTAGGTGACAAAATG
>CANLWS010000007.1 GCA_947494925.1 uncultured Alteromonadaceae bacterium | reverse complement strand
TGTTGTCTAAGATTCGTATGAACCGAGCACATATCCTAAAAACTTAATTATCGTTTTATAGGATGCGAGTGACTATAATTTGTCTAAAGCGGTAGTCCAACGATTAGATTGCGACAGTTACCTATTCGCTCTATGCCGCCTGCCAGCGCGTGGGAATCTTTACGGGAATGTTGCAATGTTAGATATGATTAACCGCAGATAACCTCTTCCTTCTGCAGCAGAAGCTGTTCAACAGAATAGTTAAGCCAGCATGCCTCTTGCTCTCGTCAACTTCCTCATTCAGCAAGTCAACCAGATCCCCAGTTGCGGATATATTCAAAGGCAAGTTTTTGTAGAAGTGCGCATTATTAACAAATACTAGTACCGCATATCCTCTGGTACATCTAGCTCTTTGGCAAGTGGCACAGGTCGTTTACCCTTGCCAGATTTAAATGCTTTCAACTGGTACACATAGGCTAGCACCTGAGCTACGGCCATAAACAGTTTGTCAGGTATTTCGTTGTCTGGTTCTGTTGTATGGAAAATTGCACGGGCCAGCATGGGTGATTCCACAATTGGCACCCCATGAGCACCTGCGATTTTCCGGATATGAAATGCCAGTTCATCGGCCCCTTTGGCAATCATGACCGGAGCCCGATTACCATCCTGGTCATACTTTAATGCCACCGAAAAGTGCGTCGGGTTAGTGACAACAACATCGGCTTTGGGTACTTCCTGCATCATTCGTTTGGCAGCGGCCTGATATTGTAATTTTCTTATTCTACCTTTGACCTGAGGATCACCTTCGGAGTTTTTCCGTTCGTCCTTCACTTCCTGTTTGGTCATTTTCATTTCTTTATTGTGCTTGTAGCTCTGGTAAGGCACATCAAAAGCAGCGATAGGTATCAGCGCACAGCATAAAATTAAAAATGCCCATGCAACCATATCCATCGCATGGAAAAGGTTTCGGGGGTAAAGTTCCATATCAAGATGAAGGGCTTCGTCCTGAAACCACATAAATGCCACATAGGCGGCACTGGCGACTACAACAAACTTGGCAATTGCCTTTAACAACTCAACCAATCCATTAATGCCAAACATACGCTTAAAGCCGGCGAGCGGATTAATTTTGCTGGCCTTTGGTGCTGCCGATTGCCAGGTGAAATTGTATCCCCCCAATGCAATATTGCCGTAAATCCCGCCAATAGTGGCAATCACCATATAAAACAGCACGGGTCCACTGATAGTCTCGAAAGCAAATCCCCAAGCCTGAAACATGTGAGTCAGATCATAAGTTTCGTCTCTGGATAAGGTAAAGGTACGCTGGGTCACCTCAAAAATGGCTGAAGCTATTTCTCCCCCTATCAGTAAAAATGTGACCGCACTGAACACCAGAACCAATGTCGTGGACAATTCTCTGGATCGTGCAATCTGACCTTTTTTCCGGGCCTCGCTGGTCTTTTTGGCCGTGGGGTCTTCTGTTTTTTCGTGCGCGTCTGCCATTTAATCCTCGCTTAATCTGAGCATTAGCTGGGGCAAATCAATAACAAGTGACACATGAACTGTTGTGCCCGTTGCCATTGAAGCTCGAAGTGATGAGTAAAATTATCCAGGGTCATCCAGATGATCAATAACCCCATGATTTGCGCGATAGTAAAACCAATACTAAATATATTTAATTGTGGCGCCGCTTTGGTCATAACACCAAAGGCTAAGTTCACCATCAACAATGACACTATAGGTGCCAAGGATAGTGTGACCGCAGCTACAAACATCCAACCCGCCCAATGGGCAATTTCTTTGAACTGAGAAGCCCCCCACCATTCGGCACCAATGGGGAAAGCTTGAAAACTAAGGACAATCATTCTGATCATGGCCAAATGCCCATCGAATGCCCAGAACAACAAAGTGGCAAGAATCAGATAGAATTGCCCTACTGCAGGCACGTTGATTCCATTCACAGGGTCAACAATAGACGCAAAGCCAAGACCGGTTTGCATTGCCACAACCTGACCAGCTAACACAAAAGTATTCAATACCATAGTTGAGATAAAGCCAATTGCTACACCAATGATCAGTTGCTGAATGATCAGCACAAAGGTACCCACATTGAATACCTCCGCTACTGGGACTGGCGGTACGATGGGCATAATCAACAGGGTTAGAAACAAGGTCAATAACGCCCTGACGGTAGGGGGAACTGTTTTTGCACTTATTCCCACCATCGCAGCAAACATGCCGGATATGCGCATAAAAGGCAGCATCATATCAGCCATAAACTGAGTGATTGTATCGGCGGCAAATTCCATCTAAAGCTTCATTTCCCGCTAGCCTACAACTTCTGGGATTCGCTCAACCATAGTAAAGGTGAAATCCATTAATTGTTGCACTAACCAATGTCCTCCCCAACTAAGCGCTAGCAAGGTCACAATAAGACGGGGCAAAAAGCTCATGGTTTGTTCGTTGATTGAGGTGGCAGCCTGGAACACGGCGACAATTAATCCAACAAATAAACTGGGCAAAATTATCGCCGAGACAAGAAGGATTACCATGTTCAACGATTCTTTAAGGATCTCTACGAAGACTTCAGGACTCATATTTTTCCCCTACCCTAATCCAAAGCTGTTAGCCAAGGTACCAAAAATAAGATTCCAACCATCGACGAGCACAAATAGCATGAGCTTAAATGGCAAAGAAACAATCATGGGCGACAACATCATCATACCCATTGCCATCAAAATCGACGCCACGACCAAATCAAGGATCAAGAATGGTATAAACAACATAAAGCCGATCTGGAATGCCGTTTTTAGTTCACTGGTGACAAAAGCTGGGATGAGCACATTCATTGGTACATCCTGAGGATCTTGAAACTGATCTTCATACCCTCCTAGCTCCACAAAGGTTTCGAGGTCTTTCACCCGCGTTTGTGACAACATGAATGCGCGCATAGGCAGCTTGGCCTGCTCGTAGGCCTCCAAAGAAGTCATTTCCTCAGCCAGATAAGGCTGAAGTGCGTTTTCATTTATTTGTTCAAAAACCGGGGCCATTATAAACATCGACAGAAACAGTGCGACGCCGATCAAGATCTGATTAGATGGCGACTGCTGCAAACCAATCGCCTGACGAAGAATAGACAAGACAATAATGATTCGGGTGAACGACGTCATCATCATGATAAATGCAGGCAACAGACTCAATGAAGTCATGATTGCCAGCACTTGCAACGTCATAGTGTAATCTTGTGAACCGTCGGGATTGGTTGTCACAGTTAACGCTTGAACCCCCGCACTGGCAAAGACATCTGCAGGAGCCAATAAAATGACACTTAATATCACAAGTAAAATTTTATTCATTAATCAGACACCCTGTTAGACGCGCTTCCAGGATTGATTTTCTCTGCTAAAGCCTGAGTCAGCTTATCTTTGAAGTTTGCTGCGGAATCTGGAACTTTTTCGGCCAGAGGCTGGTCCAGCTTAGCCAAATGATTGATGTTCGCACTGGTGATGCCAAGTAAATGCTGTTCATCGCCCACCTGAATAACCACAACACGCTCTTTTGCTCCCGCCATCATGGACGCAACAACTTTCATTTGTCCGCTGCCAGAATGAGTGACATTAAACCGTCGCATCAGGAAGGCCAGCATGAAAACAATGCCAACTACCAGCAATAAAGAAAGAAAAATTGACACTATTGAAGTGGGATTGGACAAGCTTTCTGGCTGCGCAAGGGCCTGTCCGGAGAGTAAAAACAATGGGCTCAGAATACACCAAACCCTTGTTTTATAAAGAGTTATATTACCTGAGCTTTTTAATCCTTTCGATCTGACTAATGACATCTGTTAACCGAATACCAAATTTATCGTTGACTACCACTACTTCACCATGAGCAATCAACGTGCCATTTACTAAAACATCTAATGGCTCGCCCGCAACACGGTCCAGTTCAACAACTGATCCCTGGTTAAGTTGCAGTAAATTTCTGATACTGATATGACTGCGTCCCACTTCCATAGAAATGGTAACCGGTATATCCAAAATGGTATCCAGTTTGCGCTTTTGTTCTTGGGTAATTGGTTCATCTTCGGCCAGTTCATCAAGCTCGGCAACTTGAACGTCAATCTCATTGGCACCTAGGTCGGGAGTTTCTTCGCCCTCACCTTCTTCAGAATCGGCCTGCTCGGCCATTGCCGCAGCCCAATCGTCCATTCCGTCTTCTTCGCTCATCTTAATACCCTCATTATCACTTACAAGTCTATTTCTAGAACTTGCAGATCGGCATCGCTATCTATTCTGCGACCGCCTTTGGTTAATAGCTGTAACTCTGACTTCACTGATGTTGGTCGTGGAATTTTGTCAGTAATCTTAAGCGCTAAGTTGTCTCTGGACTGTCCCAGTTTCGCTCTGAATGTTGGTAAATCTTCAATCAATACAGTGATATGTTCTGGCATTTCGATGGGGATAATATCGCCTGCCTTCATCTCCATAAGGTATTCGAGACTTAAATCCATCTCCAGCATGTGCGTTGACAACGCTACATTGACATCCAGAATTTCATCGCGAAGCGCCTTACTCCAGCGTAAATCTGTGTCTTCTTTATCACTTTGCACCCCAGCATCGAGCAATTCTCTGATGGGTTCCAGCATCGAATATGGCAAGGAAACATGAAAATCCCCCCCACCACCATCAAGTTCAATATGAAAAGAACTGATAACAACCACTTCGGTGGGACTCACAATGTTGGCCATGGCAGGATTCACTTCAGAATCCAGATACTCAAAGGACACGTCCATCACTGGCGCCCAGGCTTCCTTATAATCCTCAAAAATGAGTTTTAACAACATCTGAATAATTCGACGTTCAGTAGGGGTGAATTCACGTCCTTCTATTTTTGCGTGATAACGCCCGTCACCACCAAAAAAGTTATCCACCAGAATAAACACAAGCCGCGCTTCCATCGTAATCAAACCCGTGCCTTTCAGCGGTCTGAAGCGCACCATATTAAGACTGGTTGGGACAAACAATGTATGGATATATTCGCCAAACTTAATCATCTGGATGCCGTTAATCGACACTTCTGCGGATCGTCTCATCATGTTGAAAAGACTAATACGCATATGCCTGGCGAAACGTTCGTTGACGATTTCCAGAGTAGGCATACGTCCACGAACGATTCTGTCCTGAGAAGAAAAATCGTATTCCAGCGCGCTTCCACCTTCGGAACCGCCCTCTTCAACTTCCTCTTCTTCTACGTCATCGACACCATGTAACAGCGCATCAATCTCGTCTTGTGATAATAAATCGCTCAACTAAACTCTCGCTTTTAGCTTTACTGCATTACGAAACCGGTGAACAAAACTTGTTCAACCACCTGAGAACCCGTCAGCTCCTGCAATGACTTTTGAACTTCCCGAATAGCTTGTTCCCTCAGCGCAACTTTTCCGGCTTCGGTGACTAAGTCATCGGCATTGGCACCACTAAATACTTTTAGCAAGGTCCCTTCTATCAAAGGAACATGCATTTTAGCTGTTTCTTCGTTATCGGACCCTCGGACCATCAGCTGAACTTTAATTTGTACTAAACGATCCCGTCCTGACCCTGGCACATTGAATACAAATGGTCTGGGCATAGCCACATACAATGCTGTACCTAATTTAGCAGAACCTCCACCGTCATCAGCTTCACCATCTGCCATACTTTCACTTTGTACTTGTTCGCCATCAACCATTTCAGGCTCATCAGAACTACCCAGTAAAAAATATGCTGCTGCAGCACCAGCAACCACGACAACTGCAGCGATGATAATAATCATCATCTTGCTTTTGCCACCGCCTTCTTCCATTTGTAGTTCTTCTTCAGCCATATTCTTCTCTAATTGGATTTAAACTGACCCTATTATCTGTCACCAAATTCAAATAACAATGCTAAAAATGTCTAATAAGCGAAATTGATCGTTAAACAAAATAATCAATCCCCCCAACCCTGCCATTTATAATGGGTTGCTCTGTTGCATCAAGGTGGTCTTCCTGCTCATTTTCTAGTTGGCTCCCTTGACCGGCTAACTCACCGTCTTGGGTCTCTGAGCCATTTTGTTCCTGCTGCACTGAAGATTGTCCTAATTGGATCCCTTGTTCTTCAAGCAGTTCTTTCAAGCGTGGCGCATTTTGTTCAAATACGTCTCTTGCTTGCTGTGACTGCACCACAAAATTAACCGTGGCAGCTTCGCCATTGACCTGCACCTTCACTTTCATAGAGCCCAGTTCAGGGGGATCAAGTCGTATGTCCGCGGTTAAGTTATTTTGGTTTACCATCCAGCGGACTTTATCCGCTAGCTGGGTATGCCCTTCAGGTCGGTTGATATTGACCGCTCTTTCGAAGCTGGACTGTACCTGGGCCTGTTTGTTACTTTCAATTTGTGCCTGCAGTCCACTTTCTCTTATGTTGCCCCTATCCAAACCAGCCAATAAGTGTGTTTGCTGTTGTGAGTGAGATTGCAATTGCGATGATAGATCTATTGCCTGACCAAAAGATTGCAACACGACGTCCAGTTGAACAGGTTGTACTTCAATGTTCTGCACACTGCCGGAGAGCGTTTTATTTAGGCTATCTTCTACCAAAGACTTTAAGTTGATCCCGGGTTCATGACCTTGTTTGAGTTGATTCGCCATTTCTTTTAAGCCAGATTTCATATTGGCAATAAATTGCGCTTTGTCTTCTCCGTGACTAAATAGTTTTAAAGAAATATCGGGCACTTCTTCACTCAGCAGCGCCACCTGATCTGTATTTTCAGTTTGCGTAAGTTGCCCTTGTTCATTCAATCTGTCGGCGAGATTTTTGAGCGCTATATCAAGTTTTTCAGGGTCGAGCTTGAGCAATTTTTCCAAGGTAGTATCTGAGGACAATACCGGAGTTTCTGTTATCAACGGCTTATCAGTCTCTGCCAACAATGTTTCACTCAATTCTTCTTCCTCGAATAAACCGAGTTGCGCAGATTCTAATTCCTGGGAAACGCCTTCATCACTGAATAGACTTTGCAAAAGTGCCAAATCGAATTCTTCCATGCCCAATTGAGTCAATTCGTCAGCTGATTCTGCGGAAACGCCTTCAGTTTTACTGTCAGATTTAAGCAGTTGCGAAAGTAAACCTTGCAATTCGGCCAGCAGGTCCGCGCGGTCACCGTTTTCAATATCATCATTAAGTTTAGCGACAAGCTGAGCCAGTTCATCTAGCAAACTGTCGCCCTTTGCTTCTGCCGACTGTTCCGACTCAACTGCTTCCTGGTTGATCAAAGTGTTAAGAACTTCCGTGACATCAGCACTTTTGTTTTGTACGACAATTTCATCGGTCAACTCTAGGGAAATGTCTTCTTGACCTTTCTTTTCTGACCCTTCCGTCGCTAGAGCGTTGTCCTCTATCCTCTGCAACAGGGCCAACCAGTCTACGTCCTCTTCCACTATGGGTTTAAGCAGTATGTCATCAGATTCCAGTTCTTCATCTGCAGGTTTATCTGCAACGGCCAACGGATCAGTTTCATTCGTAGCTGCAGGATCAGTTTCCGTAGACAGTTCTTTATCGTCCCTGGTGTTTTCCACAGCCTGCTTTGGCTCATCTGAAAGCTTTGATCCCTGCTGCGGAGCGTCTTCCGGCTCAATTTTTTCTCCCTGATCTGCATTTTTTCTGTCTACAACCCTGCTATCCGAACTGGATTGCTGTTCCTGGGAGCGCCTGTCCCGAGAGCTGTCAATCCGAGGGGCAGCCCGTTCGCCAGGCTGCTGAAAAACTCTATCCTGACTATTATGATCTTTTAGAAGGTGTTTAAATTGCTCATTAGAGTTGTTCAGATTCGAGTCGCTAACATTTACATTGACCGGCAAAGCGGCAATGTCTGGAACTGAGGCGGCAATTCGTTGCATATTTTTGACTTCCAGAACCCAATTTAAGGGAGTTTTAAGGATACTTACATGGGTTAGAGCAAAGTCCATTCCAATCTGTCACTCATTCACAACCGATATACTGAAAAGGAACTACCTGCGGATAAATTTTTGGATTGCCATTTCGTCTAGAATTTGCTGTTCTACGCGATTTTCCTGATAAACCCGTTGTTGCCGCTTTTTTTCAAGTAACATTTCAACAGCTTTGCGCTTACGTTGCTGTTGTAACCAAAGCGACTTGCGTTGCTCAGCAACCAGTAACGCCTGGCTATGAACATGCATTTGCTGCTCACAGGCTTTATCCAGCTTTCCAATAAAAGATTGGTGTTGATTAAAGCTCCTCGCAACTACGCCCTGAGACGCCCTGGTTTGCGTTTGACGAAGGTAATCAAGCCGATATTGCTCCAGGCTGCTTAGTTTTTGCTTTTGCAGATCAGCGTTTTGTTGAGCCAACTGAAATTCCTGAGCACACTGTTGCTCTTTTTGATTTTCCCAGTCAGCCACTAAACGTAATTGTTGTTCTGCCATTCACATTCCTATTTATATTCAATGCTTATCCTGGTCCAAGTCCGCCTGCCAAGGTCATGGTCGATTCAAGGCTTTCGTCATAAGGTAAAATCTGTTGCATCCCTTGCTGTAAAAATGCCTTGATGGCTGGTTCTGCAGATATCGCCAAGTCGATTCGAGGGTCGGAACCTTTATTGTAAGCACCAATGTTTATCAGATCTTTATTTTGCTGATAGTTTGAGTACACCTGCTTAATGCGCCTGCTTGCCATCATGTGCTCGTCGCTGACAACCATAGGCATCACCCGACTGATGGACGCTTCCACATCTATTGCAGGATAATGTCCCGAATCTGCTAGCTGCCGTGATAACACAATGTGACCATCTAAAATTGCCCGTGCGGCATCCGCAATAGGATCCTGTAAGTCATCACCTTCGGTAAGTACCGTATAAAATGCCGTAATCGAACCTTGATTGTCAGCCCCATTTCCAGCTCTTTCCACCAATGCAGGTAAGCGTGCAAATACTGAGGGCGGATATCCTTTAGTTGCAGGTGGTTCACCTACGGCAAGGGCAATCTCCCGTTGCGCCATTGCATAACGGGTTAACGAATCCACCAGCAAAAGTACATTCATCCCCTTGTCGCGAAAATACTCTGCGATGCTCACCGCTGTTTCGCAGCCCTTAAGCCGCATCAATGGTGAGGTATCCGCTGGTGCAGCAACTACAACAGCTTTTTGTCTTTCTTCATCCGTCAGAATATCCTGTATAAATTCCTTTACCTCTCGGCCCCGTTCCCCAACCAGCCCAACAACCACGACATCCGCACTGGTGCCTCTGGTCATCATGCCAAGCAAGACACTTTTACCTACACCACTTCCCGCAAAAAGCCCCATTCGCTGACCGGAACCAACAGTAATCATTGAATTGATAGCACGCACACCAACGTCTAGTGGTTGCGTAATTGGCTTTCTGAGTAGCGGATTCATGGGTGGCCGGGTAAGAGGGATGCGTTTTTCTGCCTGGATTGGCCCCAGGCCATCAAGAGGCTGACCGTTACCGTCCACCACTCTGCCCAACAAGTCCATACCAACCGGCAAGCCTTGTTCCCGATTCAGCGGCTGAACTCGCGATCCTGGAACAATACCTTTTACTGCTTCCGTGGGCATCAGATAGGTAACATCCTCGGCAAAACCTACTACTTCAGCTTCGATTTCGCCCTCAATAGTTTTTACCAGACATTGGCTTCCAACCGGCATCTGACACCCAACAGCTTCCAGGGTAAGCCCTATGCCGCGAACAAGTTTACCGGCACAAACCGATGGGGCTTGTGGAACCTGAGTTTGAAGTTGTTTAATTTTATCGATTATTGCCGACACTATTGATGTCTCAATTTTTATCTATCTGATTGAAGCCCTGCTCCAGCAGGAATTTGTCTAATACATCTCTGGTCCGTCTTTCGATACTCACATCCACAGCGTTACTGGCAGTAGAAATATCGCATCCGCCTCTTGCCATTTGCGGAGCTTCAACAAACAACCAGTTGTGTTGACTGATTTCCTCTTCCTTAAAATGCTGTTTGATAAGTTCGATATCCTGTGGGTGCAGGTGGATCTGATACGCACTTTCCTGAATAGGTAAGACCTTCAAACCTTCGCTCAAGGCCTGAAATATAATATCAGGGTTAGTGATTGTTTCTGCTTTAATGACTGCTCTTGCCAGGCTGACAGAGAGTTGCACCAACTCTTTTTGCAGTTCTTCCTGCACCTGAACAACTGGATTCTGCAACTGCTGCAACAGTGACTGCCATTCAGCAATCTGCTGATTGATCTGCTCTTCACCTGTGGCCAGCCCTTCAGCCAAGCCTTTTTCCACGCCTTCAGCATGGCCTTTCTCCAAGCCTAGCGCCATTCCTTCTTTTTGGCCCTTTTCAAGCCCTTCACTCTTACCTTGTGCAAAACCATCCTGATAAGCGGCGGCTCTGATTGCTTCGATTTCTTCTGCGGTGGGAGGTAATATTTCCTCTACTTCTTCAGGAGGCTCATACTTCCAATCACTGCGCTTGTTTAAGGCATTGGTTTTGTTTTCATCAACCGGCCTGGCATCTTCAACGTAAGGTAGATCCCAGGCAGAGATATCTTTATCCTGCTCATGCATATCGGAGGAATGACTCACTTAACGTTCCGCTTACAAGAATTCTTCACCACCACCACCGCCAAGCATAATTTCACCAGCATCAGCAAGGCGACGTGCAACAGACAATATTTCTTTCTGTGCGGTTTCGACTTCACTTATGCGCACTGGTCCCAGGGCCTCCAGGTCATCAATAAGCATTTCGGCCGCCCGTTTAGACATATTCTTGGTAATTTTATCTTTGAGGCCGTCGTCAGCACCTTTGATTGCTTTAAGCAATGAGTCCTGCTGAACTTCGCGCAAGATAGCTTGAATAGCACGGTCATCCACTTCGGCCAGATTGTCGAAGACAAACATGAGATCTTGAATTTGCTGACTCATTTCCTCATCTTGCTCACGGATGGCATCCATCAACTGCCCTTCAATATTAGTATCAAGGTAGTTCATAATGTCAGCTGCGGATTTCAAGCCGCCCATTTTAGCTGCTTGCGTACCAGCCTGACCGGCAAATTGTTTCTCCATAATTTCATTTAGTTCCTGTAGTGCTGCCGGTTGGACCTCTTCAAGATTGGCCACACGCATCATCAAATCGAGGCGCACTTTTTCCGGGAATTGAGACAAGATTTCGGCAGACTGCTCTGCGTCGAGGTAAGACATAACAATAGTTTGGATCTGAGGGTGCTCATTACGGATGATACTGGCCACTTGCTTGGAATCCATCCATTTGAGTGAATCCAAACCTTTGGCACCGCTACCCATCAATATCTGATCAATCAGGTTGGCCGCTTTGTCTTCACCTAATGCAGCCGTTAATGCGCGTTTAACAAAGTCCTGACTCTGGAAACCTATGGTGCTGTAGTTCTGTATTTCTTCGATAAAGTGTTTATGAACCGCAGTAATTTTTGACTGCGTCATGTCGTCTATCTGAGCCATTGCCTGGCCCAGCTTTTGAACTTGTTTGGGTTCAAGATGTTTCAAGATTTGAGCAGCATCTTCCTCAGACAGGCTTAATAACAGGATAGCCGCCTTATCAACGCCTTCGAGTTTAGATATGTCGTAGTCAGGTTGCTCTGCTACTGCCAATTCATCAGACATGTCATAACCCCCTATTCATCCATCATCAGCCAACCCTTGACAACCTGAGCCGATAATTCCGGTTCATTTGCCACGAGTGCCCGCACCGCTTTAAGTACATCTTCATCTTTATGTAAATCTGGCAACATCAGTGAGCCGTCAGCCGCAAAACCAACCTGTCCTTCGTCGAATTCCTGAGACAACATACTGATTGTCTCGTCTCCCAGATCCAGGGCATCGTCGGAATCAAAATCATCAATATCTTTGGTATCTTCAGGATTAATCAGTTTATTTAACATGGGCCTGACAAGACCCAGAATCAAGGCAACTAATACAAAGGAAACAGACACCCATTTAATGACGTCGACAAACCATTCTTGCTCATAAATAGGTAACTCTGCTTCAACAAATTCACCTTCACGACTAAAGGGGATACTTACAACTTCCAATGAGTCGCCCCGCGCGACGTCAAATCCAATACCACCCTGTAATAACCTTCTGATATTCAATAACTCTTCCTGTGGTCGCGGCGCCGTGGTGACTGTTCCATCTGCTGCGGTTTGCGAGATATGATCCACTGCAACGGACACGCTCAATCTCCTGATCACACCGGTTTGTTGTTTGGTATGACTAATTGTAGTGTCCAGTTCGTAGTTTCGCGTCTCTTCCTTGGAATTTCGTCCAGGAACAGACTGTTGTGAATTGCTGCTAGTTGCTCGTTCCGGGATATTCGAATCAAGCGGAGGCTGATTGGTCAGAGCCCCGGGAATACCCGCAATGACGCCTCCCACACTGTTCTCTTCTACCAGCATCTCACTTCTGACCGCTGGCAGATCCGGGTTGTACCGGCGTTGCGTTTGCTCCACCGCAGTAAAGTCCATAGTGACATCAGCCTGAGCCGTATAATTACCTAGTCCGAGTACGGGTATCAGTATTGAATCTATTTTGTTCAGATACGAAGATTCCCGTTGCTTCTCCATTTCGTATTCTTTACGAGAACGTGCAGCGGAAGAGTTTTGTGAGCCAGAATTGAGCAAACGACCATTGCTGTCAGTAACTGTCACCCTGTCTGGTTCCATTCCCTGCACAGCAGAGGCAACTATATCTACTATTGCATCGACTTCTTCAGACGACAGCGATGCTCCCCTACCTGACGTGATTACAACGGTAGCACTGGCTTTCTTTTCACGGCGGGCAAAAACGTTTTCCTTAGGCATAGCCAACAGCACCTTCGCTCTGGCGACACCATTAATTTCTTCAATAGTACGAGCTATCTGTTGTTCTCGGGCATGTTTCAGACGCTCTTTTTCAACACGCTGACTAACACCAAACCCCATATCCTGCATGATGATTTCTGTACCTTCAGATACATCATTGCTAAGCCCTTGGCGTGTCATGCCTAATTTGACTAGTTTGTATTGGTCTTCTCTGACATAAATCGTGTTACCTTCGAGGCGGTACTCTGGATAATTCTGGTCAAGATAATCGAGCGTTTCAATCAGCTCTGTGGTGTCCATTTTAGCCAGTGGACGATATTCTGGTTCCTGAGCCCAGATAACGATGAAAAAAGCAATAGCAACACAAATTACTAGGGCAACCACTAAGGCCATTTGACGCATCATATCGCCACTACTCAGAGCATCCATGAAGCCTGATTTTTGTTCTGCCTCTATTTCGTTACCGTATGAATCACCGTCGGCGACGGCCAATTCTGTTCCTACTGCTTCAGCCACTGTTTAACCCCTTACGCTCAAACCGGCATATTCATTATTTGTTTGTAGGCTTCAAGCACTTTGTTGCGCACCTGGACAGTGGCCTCAAAAGCTATTCCCGATTTCTCTTTTGCGACCATGACATCTGCCAATGACAGGGAGTTGTCGCCCATTTCGAATCGCTGTTGTTGTGTTCGGGATTCAAGCTGCATGCTGTTAACCGTATTAATTGCCTGGCCAAGCATTTCCTGAAAATTTTGTGAAGAAGGATTAATTTGCAATGGGTTTTGCATTTGCCCCATGTTTAACTGGGTATCTGCTGCCATTGCTTGCATTTCTTTGAACAAAGACTGTGCCTTTATGTCCATATCGATTTTCCACTTTCAATGATTAATGTCGGTTATGTGACAGTTCTGCAAGCTCAATGCCAAGATATTTAATTCTTATAAATCAATGTGTTACGAAGTGGCTTGGGAGAATAATAGAAATTGTCATTTTATTGACAGATGTACCTTTCACCTACCTAAAAAAAGTCGCCCATTTTTGGACGACTTAAGGCTGTCAGAACATGGGGTATATGTCTGCAGCAGTAGGCTAACTAGTTCAATAGGTATTAGAAATTTATGCAGGCACTTCTATTCCAACTTCACGCATTTTTGCCAGTTTGTAACGAAGTGTTCGGGGACTGATCCCTAATCGCTCTGCTACTTCCTTTCGTTTGCCATTGCATGATTGCAAAGTATCTAAAATGATCTGATGTTCCTGCTGACGCAATTCTGACCCAAGTCGACTGGCATCGTCTTCTACAAGCTGAATACTTTCTTCCACATTATTTTGTTCCAAACCGATTTCTATCATCAGGTCTGCTGCATCAATATATTGCCCATTTGACAAGATCAAAGCACGCTGAATAACATTCTCCAGCTCACGGACATTACCAGGCCAAGCATGCTGCAGAAGTTTGCTGCGAGCTGAAGCTGACAGGCTAGGTACAAACTCTGACGTGTGTTTGCAATGCCGCTCAATTAAGTGCTCTGCCAGTGGCACTATATCGCCCGCACGGTTATGCAGCGATGGCCACATCAGTGGGAATACATTGAGCCTGTAGTATAGGTCTTCACGAAATTTACCTTCTTCAACTGCCTGTCTCAAATCACGGTTACTGGTAGCAATGACTCTGACATTGAGTGAAATAGTCTTGCGACCGCCGAGGCGCTCAACTTCTTTTTCTTGCAATACACGTAACAATTTAGCTTGTAGTGACAAATCCATCTCTGTGATTTCATCCAGTAAAATTGAGCCTCCCTGAGCTTGCTCAAACTTACCGGGACAAGCCTGCAAGGCACCCGTGAATGCTCCTTTTTCGTAGCCGAATAAGGTAGCTTCAAGCATATTTTCCGGGATGGCTGCACAATTAATGGCAACAAATGGATCTTCACTACGTGCTGACTGATCATGAATATATCGAGCCAGTACTTCTTTACCGGAGCCGCTAGGGCCTAACACCATTACAGTGGCATCTGCAGTCGCAACACGCTGAGCCAGTTGCAGAAGGTTCTGACTGATTGGATCTGCGGCAATCGGAGTTCGCGATTCAACTTTCTTAGCTGGGGCGTAACGACTAACAAGATTCAATAATACTTCAGGGCTGAAGGGTTTAGACAAATAGTCAGTCGCACCGTCTCGCATAGCCTGAACAGCATCATCGATAGTTGCATAAGCTGTCATCAGTAAAATGGGCAGATTAGGGTACTTGTTTTTAACACTTTTTAACAATGCCAGACCTGACATTTCACCCATTTGAATATCACTCACCACCAGATCAACTTTACTACTGGCAAGTTTGACCATTGCCTGTTCTGCACAATCGGCTTCAATCACAGCATAGTCACCTAGTGTCAGCGTATCAACCAGTGCTTCTCGCAACCCTGCGTCATCTTCAACAATTAAAATATTGGTTTGATTCATCTTCTACCCTTCCCTCAGCAGTGTTTCGGCTTTTTCCAAACCGGACACCTTTGTCAACGCAGAAAATTGCGGGAAGGACATTTGAAAAGATGCACCTCCCATGGCGTTGTTTTTAACAGAAACCTTTCCGCCATGCGCTTTGGCAACGGAACTCACCACGGCCAGCCCAAGACCAGTCCCTTGTGATTTTGTTGTATAAAAAGGTTCAAATATTTTTGTCATTTCGTCATTCGCGATACCGGGACCATTGTCTGATACAGTGAGTGATATGTTGTTGTTCAGATGGGCAATTGACAGAATTATGTGAGCCGCTTCTGATTTAATCTGCAGCGCATTGTGAATCAGGTTGACTATCGCCCCCGCTATTGCAGGTTTATTGCCCAAGATGTTCTTATTTTTATCATCACATTGAAGTTCAAATCTGGCACCTTGCTGTTTTAACATTGCATCGGATCCTGCCATCACTTCAGCACACAACTCATGTACTGAAAACGGGTGAACAACCTGCTTTTCGCCACTTTTGGCAAATAACAACATATCATTCACCTGAGATTCCAGTTCCCGCAATCTGGATTGTAGTTTGCCTGAAAACCTAGTTCTGTCTGGTTCGCGCAAGTTGGATGCGCCTAAATTAGCTGCGTATAAAATTGCAGCAGACAAAGGAGTTCGGATCTGATGGACCAGAGACGCAACGGTTTTTCCAAGAGCGGATAGCCGCTGCATGTGACTAATACGCTGCTGCAGTTGGCGGGTTTCTGTCAGATCAGTTAGCACGACAAGTTGACCTGGTTCCTCCACCAAGGGAGTTATCGAGAGTTTCACCTTGCGACCGTCGTGCAAAGAGACTTCATGGCCATCATCTTTTCGGGGGTCAAAAGAACGTTGGATGATATTCCGCCATATTTGACCTTCAAGAGGCTCACCCAGTAACTCTTTGGCCAAGGTATTAGCTTGTTTGACTATGCCCTTTCCATCAATAACAACTACACCTGCAGGCATTACCTGTAGAAGATGGTGCAGTCTGTTGGCTTGGTTTTGTAAGCGCTCAAACTCTTCCTGAGCCACCACTTTGGGCGTACCCAGGTTCTTTAAATATGCACGTTCTACTTCATTTTCACCCGCAAAGCTTGGAGTATGTGTCGCAAAAATGGAAGCTGTACTGCCTGGTGCCATATTAACCTCTCGTCAAAACTTGGGCGGATTCTTAACGAGAGTTAATTAGCATATCGCATGCCAATATATTAATCTTTATTATTCAATAGGTTATTGTTATTTTCAGCAGAATTACAACGTCAACAATATGACGTTTATACCAACTATCAGAATGTTAATCTTTATTGATATCGTATTTGCGCATCTTTTCAACCAATGTGGTTCTGCGCATACCCAAGGCTTCAGCTGCACGCGCAACTACCCAATCCTGTTGGTCAAGTGCTTGTGAAATCAGACTAATTTCAAGGTCCGAAAGGTATTCTTTAAGATTTAGTCCATCAGAAGGCAGACTGGTAGATGAAGGAGCTGCCATTTCCTGGCTGGTAAAGCCTTCTTGTACATCGTCCATTGGCTCGTTATTGAATTCAGAGTTGTCGCCAAACAGTGCGTTAAGGGCTTCTCGCTCTAACAATTCTTCAGGGTAATCTGGTTGGAAGGGATCTGCATCAACATGTTGATATTTAATTGGTAAATCGGCCACATCCACAACTTGATTGGGAAAGAGTATCAACAACCTTTCTACTAAGTTGGAAAGTTCTCGAACGTTGCCTGGCCATAAATGCTCGATGAGCGAGCTCAAGGAACTTTCGGTAAACCTGATTGAGTGGGCATTTTCACGCTCTAATCTGGATACAAGCTCCTGTAACAACAAGGGGATGTCTTCTTTCCTGTCACGTAATGCAGGGCTTTCAATTGGAAAAACATTTAACCGATAATAGAGGTCTTCGCGGAATTTCCCGTCGGCAATTAAGTTTTCCAATTCTCGGTGCGTGGCAGCAATGATACGGACATCACATTTAATCGGTTTGGTTCCTCCTACTCTCTCGTAGGTTCGTTCCTGCAATACCCGCAACAATTTAACTTGCATCTGCAAGGGCATATCACCAATTTCGTCAAGAAATAATGTCCCACCTTCTGCCAATTCAAACCGCCCTTTGCGAGAACTTATCGCTCCGGTAAAGGCGCCCTTTTCATGACCAAAAAGTTCACTTTCCAATAATTCTCCCGGGATCGCACCGCAGTTAACCGGGATAAACGGTCCGTCTTTTCGATTGGACAGAAAGTGGACGTTACGGGCGACAACTTCTTTACCCGTACCTGACTCTCCCAGAACTAAGACATTTGCCTCTGTTGGCGCTACTTGTTCTATCAGATGACGCACCGCTTGTATCTGTTCACTCTTCCCTACCAGGCTGCGGAACAAACGCGTTTTATTGGCTGTTGACGTCTTAGGTGAAGGGCGTTGTCGCAAATACTCCTGACAACGATGTAACATTTGCGTCAGTTCAGGGTAGGTAATAGGTTCTGCCAGATGACCCACAATATTGGTTTTGGCAGGATTACCGACACCATTAGCGCCGACTACAACAAAAGGTTGAGCTGGAAACTTGCTCACCAAATCCTCAGCCAATTCAATGGAGTCACCATCCACTAAAACTGCGTCGAAGCCTTGGTAATCCTTTATTTTGTTAATTGCGTCAGAAAAACCAACAGATAAGCACTCTTCTCCCAAAAATGAGAGAACAGTTTTGAGATTATTGCTCCGCTCTAGTAGCTCGCTAATAATCAAAATATTGCTCATCCGGTCCCCAACTCTTTTTTTTATTTATTATTAAGTCACTGTTCTATTATGATTTTAAACATTCGTTGATGGATAGCAATATTGTTCTGGCACAAACTGGGAAGAAATTAGACTAACTGTGTAAAAACTCAACGATATCTACTATTTATCTTCTAACGCAGTAACTTTTGAACATAAAAAAAGCGGCCAAAAGCCGCTTTAGTAAAATTCTTCCATTTTAAAAATTCAGCAGAGACAGAACCTGACCTTGCTGTTGGTTTGCTTGAGCCTGAACAGATAAGGCTGCCTGACTCTGAATCCCAGTTGCTGCGCTTTCTGCGCTTGCCTGAGCAAAATCTGTATCCTGAATTCGACTGCGTGCAGCGGACAGGTTGACGTCAGACTGGGATAAATTTCTGGCGGCACTTTCAAAGCGATTTTGCGTCGCACCAAGTTCCCCTCGTGCGCCACCAACAAACTCCTGTGCGGCATCAGCTGCTTCCAGGGCGGCCTCTGCACCACCATCAGCAGTCACGTCAACACTTAGAATATCGCTTAATCCTGCGGCAACATCCTGCGTACCAACGCTAATTCGTTGTCCGGCTTGAGAACCGACCTGAAAATCGATGTTGCCATCCTGACTGAGCAAAGGCTGCCCGCCAAAATTAGTCTGCTCAACAGTCTGGGAAATATTGTCCTGTAACTGCGTAATCTCGGATTGAATCGCCTGCCGATCGGCATCGTTCAATAAACCGTTTCCAGCCTGCACTGACAATTCCCGTATACGGTTAACATCTTCGTTAATGCCTGCTAACCCACCTTCAGCTACTTGTGTGAGCGAAACGCCATCAAATGCATTTGAGATAGATTGACGGTTCCCTTCAACCTCGGTTGTCAGCCTGTCAATGATCTGCTGCGCTGCTGCACCATCAGCGGCGCTGTTAATGCGCCTGCCAGAGGACAACTTTTCAAGAATTGAGTCCTGTCTTTGCTGCAGCGTTTGCAACAAAGCACCGTTCGATTCAGTATTAACACCAATCATAATATACCCTCACATACCTCCCTTAAGAATAGCAGAGGGTTGTGCAGAAAGTAAGCAGGCGATACGTGCTGATAGTTATTAATTTAAATACCTATGTATGCAATATCAAAATTGCTTCTTAAGACTATAATTTGGCACAAAAAATGGATTATGCTGGTAGATTCGGAAAAGTTGTCAATATTATGACGAATTAAAATTATATTTTATCTGCCGATAACTAATAAAGATAACTGGGACTAGAGTATTTCAAAAATGAACAAATTTGCTTTAATGGGTGCGGCAGGTTATATCGCTCCAAGGCATATGCTGGCAATTAAAGATACCGGAAACAATTTGGTCGCAGCATTAGACCCAAACGATTCTGTCGGTATTATCGACAGTTATTATCCTGATTGCCATTTCTTTACGGAATTCGAACGCTTTGATCGTCACTTGGATAAAAGAAGCCGAAACGGTAACCCGGTAGATTACGTCTCAATTTGCTCTCCAAATTATCTGCATGATTCGCACATTCGTTTTGCCTTGCGATCGGGTAGCCATGCAATTTGCGAAAAACCATTGGTGTTGAACCCGTGGAACATTGATGCGCTTAGCGAAATCGAGAAAGAGTCAGGTCAGAAAGTAAATACAATTCTGCAGCTTCGATTGCATCCTTCGATAATTGAATTGAAAAAACAAATGGAGCAGCGTTCTAAGGATACGAAAGTTGACGTTGATCTTACTTATATTACATCGCGAGGAAATTGGTATGACGTTTCCTGGAAAGGTGATGAAAAAAAATCTGGCGGAATAGCAACCAACATAGGTGTGCACTTTTTTGATATGCTGCACTATCTTTTCGGTGATTTGCAGGACAATGACCTATTCATGTCAGACGGTAAAACAGCATCTGGATTTCTGGAATACGAACATGCCAGGGTAAGATGGTTTTTGTCCACCGATGAAAAAAGCTTACCTGCGTTTGTCAAACTAAAGGGCCAAAGAACATATCGGTGCTTGACGTTTGACGGACAGGAGTTTGAGTTTTCTGGCGGTTTTACTGATCTTCACACCCGTAGCTACCAAAAAATACTTGCTGGTGAGGGATTCGGTTTAGAAGATAACCGAGTTGCTATTGAGACGGTTTCAGAAATAAGAAACATGCCCTTAAAGCCTAAAAGCGAATTTAGCCACCCTTTTATTGTGGGAGCATAATGGCAAACGATTATTTCTGCCACGATACGGCTATTGTTGATAAAGGAGCCCAAATTGGTAAGTCCACTCGAATTTGGCATTGGGTGCATATTAGTTCGAGTGCAAAAATAGGTAACAGTTGTTCATTGGGGCAAAACGTATTTGTTGGTGACAATGTCGTAGTAGGCAATAACGTTAAAATTCAGAACAACGTATCATTATACGATGGGGTTCATTTAGAAGATGATGTTTTCTGTGGTCCTTCCATGGTGTTTACCAATGTCTATAATCCACGATCTTTTATAGAAAGAAAAACACAATACAAACAGACTTATGTGCGACAAGGCGCCACACTTGGTGCCAACTGCACCATTGTTTGTGGTACTGAAATAGGTCACAACGCATTCATCGGCGCAGGGACATTAGTCAACAAAGATGTGCCGCCCTATGCGTTGGTTGTTGGCGTACCTGGAAAACAAATTGGCTGGATGAGCGAATTTGGGGAACAGTTAGATATTCCTTTGCAGGGTCAACAGGAAACCACATGCCCAAATACCGGAACACGTTATAGGCTTTCCGGTTCAAATTTGTACAAGGTAACGTAGTGCAGTTTATCGATTTACAATCTCAATTGAACTCTATTCGCAGTGAGATAGAGGCAAGAATAAAAACAGTTCTGGACCACGGTCAGTTTATTATGGGCCCTGAAGTATATGAACTTGAGGAAAAGCTGGCAGATTATGTCGGAGTCAAACATTGTGTTAGTTGCGGCAATGGTACAGATGCATTGCAACTTTCATTAATGGCAATGGGAGTTGGGCCAGGTGATATAGTATTTACCACTGCCTTTTCGTTTTTTGCTACTGCTGAGGTTATTCCACTTGTCGGTGCAAAACCCTATTTCGTGGATATCGATAGTGATACCTATAATATCTGTCCTGCGAGTTTAGAGAAAGCTATCAAAAGGGCACAAAAAAATGACGATGGCGTATGTAAGGCGGTAATAGCAGTCGATATGTTTGGACTACCGGCTAACTACCCATTATTGACTGAGATCTGTAAACGTTATGGTTTATACTTAATCGAAGACGCAGCACAAGGATTCGGTGGTGCGATTGAGAATGAGTATTGCGGCAGCTTCGGTGATATCGCAACAACCAGTTTTTTTCCCGCGAAACCCCTAGGCTGCTATGGTGATGGTGGAGCAATCTTCACAGACAATGATCAATTTGCGCAGCTTTGCCGCTCTTTGCGTCTACATGGTAAAGGCTCACATAAATATGAAAATGTTAGAATTGGTTTAAATAGCAGGCTCGATACAGTTCAAGCTGCTATTTTGCTGGAAAAATTTATTCATTTCGAAACAGAAATCAAAGCAAGGCAAACTGTTGCTGAAATTTATAGCAAAGAATTTAAAACAAACTATAAAATACCAAACGTTCCAAGCGGTTATCGTTCAGCTTGGGCACAGTACAGTCTTCAAGCCGATGATCGTCAATTCACATTAGAAAAACTATCGCAAAACAAAGTACCTTGTGGAATTTATTACCCCGTCGCATTGAACGAACAAGAACCTTTCATAGATAGCCTGTCTCTCATCACTCCCAATGCGCAGCAAGCTTGCGAAAAGGTGTTTAGTTTGCCTATGCACCCCTACCTTTCTGAGAACGAACAGTATTCAATCATCAAGGCAATAACAGAATGAAGTTAATAACGGTTGTGGGTGCGAGACCACAATTTGTCAAGGCAGCAGTGGTTTCAAGAGCAATTTCCGAAAAGAACCTTAAATCCAAGAGCAAGATCGATGAAATAATAGTGCATACTGGACAACACTACGATCCCCGTATGTCTCAGCAATTTTTTGACGAGCTAGACATCCCGGCTCCAAAATATAACCTCGGTATTAATAAGGGAAACCATGGCAAAATGACAGGTCGGATGCTCGAGCAATTGGAGCGCGTTTATCTAGAGGAAAAACCTGACCAAGTTATGGTTTATGGCGACACAAATTCAACCTTGGCAGGAGCATTAGCAGCAACCAAATTGCACATTGATGTAGCTCATGTAGAGGCAGGGCTCAGGTCTTTCAATCGATCAATGCCCGAAGAAATTAACAGGGTACTAACCGATAAAGTCTCTACCCGATTGTATTGTCCTACGCAAAATGCCGTGCAAAATTTACGTGCGGAAGGCATAGAAAATGGTGTTTTCCTGACTGGCGATATCATGTTTGACTCATTTCAATATTATCGCTCTCAGCTAGAAAATGATGCGAATACATTAGTATCTCATCTGGATTATAAATATGACGATTTTGTATTGGCAACCTGTCATAGGGCAGAAAATACTGATAATAAAGGAAAGTTAGAAGAAGTTTTCAAAGGCCTGGCTGCAATTGCTGAGAATTCTCGGGTTGTTATCCCTTTGCATCCCAGAACTATGCAGCAATTGTCAGAATATGGCTTAAGCCATTATCTGGACGAGCTGACAGTGATGTCTCCTGTGAGTTATAAAAAGATGCTAACACTACTTTTGAATTGCTCGGTTGTGATAACGGATTCAGGAGGTCTTCAGAAAGAAGCTTATTTCGCGAATAAAAAATGTATTACATTGCGAAATGAAACTGAATGGGTGGAAACCTTGGTGCATGGCAACAATCAATTGGTTCCAACTGACAGCCAGCTGATATTAGCCGCATTTCTAAACCATGATGCGGAGTTGGTCTGGCCGGCTCTGTATGGGGATGGAAATGCGGGTTTGTTGATTGCTGAAACCCTTGAAGATTAAAAGAAGTGTGGAAATGTTTATGTTTGCTCGCATGGATTAAATTGATTTTCATTTATATGTTTATTCGTCTTGGTAAAAGTTTACATGAATGAATCGAAAGTGTATTGGATTACCGGTCTATCTGGCGCCGGCAAATCGACTATCGGCAATTTACTGGTAGAAAGATTGAAAAAGGTCGGTAAGACAGTTGTTTATCTTGATGGCGATACATTGCGAAATATTCTTAGTGCAAGTAAAGCGCACAATAAAGAACAAAGAATTGAACTGGCCATGACTTACTCTCGGCTTTGCCAAATGCTCGTAAATCAAGGTGTCAATGTAGTTTGTGCGACAATATCTATGTTTGATGAAGTGAGAACAAGCAACAGAAAAAATATCGACAGATATGTGGAAATTTACATTAAGGTGCCGATAACAGTATTGATAGAGCGGGATCAAAAGAATTTGTATAGCAAAGCCTTGGCGGGCGAACAGCAAAATGTCCTGGGTATCAATGAGAAATTTGAAGAGCCTTTAAATGCAGACATCGTGCTGGAAAATGATGGCAGTTGTAGCCCCGAGAAAGTCATGGTGACACTGTGGGATTTATTATATAAAACAGGTAATTAAAAATGGGTATTGCTGAAAATGCGGAACAAAAAATGGGTGAAAAAACATCATTGAAGCACGGTAGTTTTACTGGTTTGGCTGAGAACTACTCTAAGTACAGACCCAGTTATTCCAACGATGTGCTTAATGCCATTTTAGGCATAACCGGCAAACCGGTAAACGAAATTGATTTTGTGGATGTGGGTGCGGGAACTGGCATTTGGACCCGTTTGGTAGCCGACAAAGGCGTTGCTTCTGGAATAGCGATCGAGCCGAATGACGAAATGCGAGGCTTTGGTGAAAAGGACAGTGCTGACAAGAAAATTGATTGGCGAAATGGTGCTGGTGAGCAAACCGGATTGAAAGACAGTAGTGCGGATTTGGTGTCCATGGCTTCATCATTTCATTGGGTTGACTTCGACTTAGGTACCAAGGAGTTCAATAGAATTTTACGTCCTGGTGGCCATTTCACAGCGCTATGGAACCCTCGTCACATTGAAGCAAATCCGTTGCTTGTTGAAATTGAAGACGCGTTATATGACATGGTCCCTCACTTGAAACGTTTTTCATCTGGCCGTTCAGGTCTTGGCGAAGTGTTAACACAAAAGCTAACTGAATCGCCCTACTTTGAAAATGTTACTTATTTAGAAGGGTACCACTTGTCAAAACAAACACCTGAAGAGTATTTAGGCGTCTGGTGGTCAGTAAACGATATCCGAGTGCAAGCAGGTGAAGAACTGTTTAAACGTTTTATGCAGTATGTCGAAGAGCGCACAAAAGGTATGGACTTCATTGAAACCACCTATCAAACCAGAGCGTGGATCGCTCAGTCAGTTAAATAGCTGATGCTCGTTAGTAGAACCATTAACAAGCAAATAAACGAGGTATAGTTTTGAAAGGTAAACTGCTCAGAGGGTTGCTCAATGATTTGAAAAGACGGCCTGAAGATGCATCAAAAGAACTGGATATTTCTGTCGAGAAACTAAATGCTATCCTAGACGGGAAACTACCGTTGTATAGCGAATTGGAAGAGAAGATTTACCAGATCTGGCCACTAAGTCCCAGGGATCTTGGGCATATTCATGATGACTGTCCCACAGGGATTATCATTTGTCGCCAGGAGGACTCCGCTGCTTCCTCACGCACTATGTACAGAGCTGGAAAACCTTATTACGAATATCGCGATACGGCAATGAGCCAATGCTCCAACTATCGACCAGAATGGATTAAGCAGCTGTGCGAAGTAGAAGACAATGATCCTGAAAACCCAGAAGTGCAATGGAATAACGGGCACTTCATGCACCAATTTACATACTTCGTTGGGCCCGTGAACTTCTATTATTTGGATGAAAATAATCGAAAACAAGTCGCGGTGATGGACACAGGTGATTCGGTGTATATCACCTCTTTTGTGCCCCATACCTTTACCACACGTAAAAATGAAGGGGGCGGAGGCTATATTTTAGCTGTCACCTATGGGCACCTTTTATCCGGAGATGTGCGCTTCGAACTTGGCTCAATCGGTCACAAAAAGTCGGCCAGTTTTGTTCACCCATCAGACTCAAAGGCGTTAGTCTACGCGTCACAACTAAAGCACTTCATGGGTGCCCTGTCTATGCCCACTTCAGTGCTAGTCAAAGAGACAGGATTGTCTCCTGACATTATTGATGTGCATCTTGCTGGCAAAGAGTTTACTGAGTTATACGAGATTCAATTGATTGCTAAGGCGCTCAAAGTCAACTTAAGGGATTTACTGCCTTATGATGAGACTGACAAACCCGTTATGGTGTCAAAGCATGCCGATTGCCGGCAATGGCAAAGTGAACAAGGTGGCTACACTTTTACAGAGCTTGCCAGCCACCATTGTCTTGCAAATTCTAAATCGCTCGAAATAGTAGTGAATAATGAAACTGACGAGCTTTTTGAAACTAAGCTGCACCAGTATTTTTATAACCTCTCTGAGTCGGATCTTACATTGAAATGGTTGGATGAGAATGACGAACTAGCTGTGCGCTCATTGGCTCCAGGCGATTCTTTTTATTCGAAACCGAATACAAAGATGGCACTAAGCGGGCAGGGAAAAGGCATAGTCGTAAGAATTCCCGGAAGAATAAGTACAGATGCCATTCGTGAGCTGTCGTTAATTGGTGAGAAGCACTTAAACAGAGTAATAATTGAGAATGTTCAGTGGTTTGACCCGAAGGGGTCAAACTAACGTGTATAAAGGAATTGTGATTGCGGCCGGGAAAGGCCAAAGGTTATACCCGCTTACCAAAGATCGCCCTAAGACAACACTACCCATTTTTGGTAAGCCAATCATTGAGCACATCTTTGACGCCTTTCAAAAAAATAGCATTAGTGAAACCGCTTTGATAACTGGCTATCAACCTCAATGTTTAGGTCATTTGCCAGCCGAATTTTTTCATAATGCAGAGTTCGAAAGTAATAATATTTTGCATTCACTGATGAATGCACGTTCATTTATGCAGTCATGTATGGAGCAAGATCAAAGCTTGGTTATCAGTTATGCCGATATTTATTTTAAAGCGTCGGTCGTCAGTAAGTTGCTCAGTACCCATGGCGAAACAGTAGTTGTACTGGATGAACAGTGGAAAAACATTTATACCAATCGTGATGACAATCCTATTGATCAAGGTGAGATGGCTGAGCACGCAGATAATAACGTAATGGCCATTGGCAAAGGCATTAAATCCAACTCAGCTTTTCAGCGAACTGAATTTATTGGCCTGTTAAAACTCTCACCTCACGGCATCAAACAGTGGTTGCGTGTTTTCGATGATTTAGATATGTCGTTTGATAAACACACACCATTTCACCGCGCCGCAGAATGGCAACAAGCCTATTTAACCGATTTCATGTCAGAGCTTTTACATCGTGATGAGACGATAACGCCATGCTGTATTGTAAATGATTGGTTAGAGTTTGATACTTTGGGTGATTATGAGCGAGTTCAGCCGTTTTCTAGCCTGGATGATTTTCAACGTCACTATTACCCCGCAAGTAACTAATTATTAGACTCTTGAATTTCAATGAATTACATGGATAGTATTAAGGCTCTAAAAATAACAGTGCTTAACCGTGACATAACGGAAATGAGCCGAAACACCCATTCCCTGCCTGGTCTTTTTCTGGCAGTGTTACAAACAAAGGTATCATCAAAACGATGCTAAATAATATTCGGCTGCATGTTGAAAAAGATGAAGAACAGCAAGCTTTACTGGAAAGTAAATTAGCAGAACATATCACGCGCACTCAAAAAGACAATATCAACTGTTTTCAGCGCCAGATACCTTCGCTTGTTCCTTACATAACCACGCCAGCTTTTAAAAATTATTCCGTGTTTTGTAACAAGTTTGGTGAGTTCAACATTGTTGATTACAGCATAGGTAGAACGATTTATGGAATTCATCCCGAACAAGAAATTGAAACACAATGTCGTCGCTTTCTTAGCCACAGTCAGTACATTAGTATTGAAGATTCATCGATATCGTCAGACTCGGAGAAGGAATCACCAAACAAAGAGTTTGAATATTTAAAGGATATTCCTGCATTCAAAAACTTCCAGGCATCATCTGGTCTTCCGGAGGAGGTGGAATGTATTGTTGTATTGGGTTGCGGATTAGGATTGCAGATACAGCAACTACTCCAGCATTCTACAATCAAGCACTTGATCATATACGAACCAGAACCACAATACTTTCAATGTTCCTCATTGGTTACTAGTTGGCGTTCAATTCTTGAATTAGCAAAGTCAAAAGGTACTAGTTTATATTTCCAATTGGAAAAAGATGGAAGAAATTTAATCAGTGATCTTGAGGAATTAAAGGAATTAGCAGGTGTAAAAGGGTTTTTTCTGTACCAACATTATAATCACCCGATATTTGCCTCATTGTATGAACAATTGTCCACCCAATCATGGGATAAACTTGTCAAATATGGTTTGAATTTCCAGTTCTCAGAGAATTATCTGGATTATTGCCCGGTTTGGACGCCACCTTCTTTACTTGATAAATGCAAAGACCTAGAAAAATCGGATAACTTATTTCAACGAAATTTAACTGCGCTGAAAAAATACTACCCGGATATTCACGAACAATTTCAATACTACATTCCCAAAAAGTGGCAACCATTCAGAACCGTCGACGACAAAATTAATTTGCTAAAACATAGTAATCTGGTCACTTGGTACAGTGACTATCCCCAAAAAGACTGTTTGAAAAATTTCGATGGATTTAGTGAGCAACCAAATAAAGATGGATTGGTCCTAGGTTACGACGGCAAAAAGCTAGCCCATTATCTTCATTACAAGTTTGTTAAGAAAACAGAAAAACTGATACAAGAATTGGAAGAGGAGGAAGGCGCCCTGCCCGAACATATTCAATCCATCATTATTTTTGGTGTGGGCGCGGGTTATCAACTCGAAAAGCTGCGCGAAAAGCACAGTTTCGAACATTTATTTATTTGTGAACCTAACCCAGATTTTTTCTATGCATCCTTGTTTGCAATTGACTGGCAGCAGCTTTTTGAGAAAGTCGAGGCGCAAGAAGCCCGCTTGTATCTTAATATTGGTGACGATGGCACCAACCTGTTCAGGGATTTGATCAATCAGTTCTATGCCATAGGTCCATATATATTAAGTAATACTTACTTCTACCAAAGTTATTACAATGCTTCGCTAAATCTCGCGATAGCGCAGTTACGAGAAAAGCTCCGCATTGTTATTTCAATGGGAGAATACTTTGACCATGCGTACTATGGCATAGGACATACCAAAGCAGTTCTGGCTAACAATGCCCCTGTCTTAAGTAGTCATGCACAACAAAAATTGTCCTTTGAAAATAAACAGGTACCAGTATTTTTGATTGGCAATGGCCCATCAATAGATCACTCCATTGACACCATAAAAGAATGGAAAAACAACGCAATAATCGTTTCTTGCGGTACCTCTTTAAAAGTGTTGCATAAAAACGGAATCAAACCTGATTTCCATGCAGAGATTGAACAAAACAGGACGACTTATGATTGGGGCTCTCTCGTTAATGATCGTGATTACCTTAAAGACATAGAACTAATATCTTGTAATGGTGTGCACCCAGACACCTGTGGGCTATACAAGAAGACATACGTAGCGTTTAAAGAAGGAGAATCCTCTACCGTCTCGACTTTGTCCGTGCTTGATGAAAGCCAATACGGCATTTTAAATTACGCGTTCCCAACGGTTTCAAATTTTGCCTGCAATTTGTTTTCAATTATGGGGTTCGAGAGCATATATCTACTTGGCATCGATCTAGGGTTCATTGACCAAAAACACCATCACTCAATTCATTCCAAATATTACAAAGAAGATGGGGAAGAACTCTATGACTATGCCGAGCGTCACAATACTTCTCAGGTGGTAAAGGGTAACTTCAGAAAAACCGTCAATACAAAGCACGAGTTTAACGTCTCAAGGCAAGTCATCGAAGACACTATCAGACAAGCGCAAACGACCACAATTTACAATTGCAGTGATGGCGCAAAAATTGAGGGGAGTCAGCCTTTGCCTCTTGATAACATTCTGATAGTCACATCGGAAGATGCCAAAAAGGAATCCTTGTTCCAAATAAAAAACAGTGCATTTACTGCATTAGATGGACAAAAGTATCTTAGCGATTTTGAGGGTACGTTTAATAACAGCGTTCTCATTAATCAGTTGTCCGTGTTTGAAAAGCTCATCAACCAAGAAATCGAGAGTTTTCACGCCGCTGAGGAACTAATAAAAAAGCAAAAAGAGCTTCTTTTTTATTCCTATAAAAAAGGCGATTCTCTTTTGTTTTATTATTTTTATGGCACCATCAACTATACAAACTCGGTTTTTTCAAAGATTTTGTATGCGTCACTAGATCATGAAGAAGTACCTGAGAGCTTCATCGATGCTCTGGAAATGTGGCGCAAAGCTTTTGGTGAAATTAAAAACCTCATTTTGTCTGAGTCAACCTATTTCGACGCCAGTCATTTCTTGATTAGCGAGCGGGAAACCACATTAACCTCGCCACTAGTGGAGGGCAAAACGTTGCAAGTTTTCACCAATTCACAGGTTTTCGCTGACTGCGTCAATTGCCAAGTCGACTTCATGCAATGGAAAGTAGATGCTTCGGTAGCGCCGCTTTCAAACAGACAACACGAAACGTCTCATGCCGATTATGTTATCTATCATGCAAAGTCTGACTTTGATGCTGATTCATTCGTAGAACATTTGCAGTCAGGAGCGTCTCTTCCGCACCAAGGACAAAGCCAAACGGTGATTGTTATCGACTCAGATCAAACGCTGAATGTTCGGGAAGTCGCCAAACATTATAAAGACGTCGTGTTTGTATTGATGGATTTAACGGCTAATCATGCCTGTCAGGAGATGTGGCGCGTAGATGAGTTGTATTCGACCCTGATGGCATTTAAAGCACTTATCAGCGGCCATGGCTGCCAGTTGCTACTACCTAAATACCAAGTCTGTGAATCTTATCAAGACAATGAATCGCAACCAGATAAGTTATTTACGCTTAGTGAAGAAGATTTGGTGTATGATTTTTATTGGTATTTAGCCGTTTCCTTTGACGGCGAGAATACGCAAGAGTCTGTCAGCAATATCGGCACACGAGCCAGCTATGTCAGAAACAGAATATCCATCGAAAACAGAATTTTTGAAGTGTTGAACAAAGATGATTATCAAAACATGATGAACGTTTTGCCTGACTTTGTGCCAAACATCTACCACGATCACGAATTTAAATAGCGTATCAAACATCAGATTTGCACAAAAAGTGAACCTTTGTATTGGGTAGACGATAACCTACTAAGAATAACTAACAAGTTAACAATATTTGTATGATCTATTGACTAACAAGTGTTAAATTTTGTTATTCAATAACAAAGAGTTATTTTCATTATCACGATGTAATTCAGGTGGTTTTTTGAACACAAAAACGTTCCATTCATTCCATTACAGGGTAATCAGTCGTTTGAGGTATTTGTCATGTGTGGCATAGCTGGGATGATCAATCTCGATTTAGCACCTATCCCCAAAATAGCGCGCTATTCAGATGCAATGGAAAATCTCATTGCTCACCGTGGTCCAGATGGTGCCGGCAAATGGTTTAATCGAAACCAATCTTTAAGCCTCATCCACCGCCGTCTTTCCATTATTGATCTTTCTGATAATGCAAAACAGCCCATGCAACGCCAAGACAAAGTTGTGAGTTTTAATGGCGAGATATACAACTACAAGGAATTAATTGATCAGCTGTCTGACTACTGGCCTTTTCAATCTAAATCGGATACCGAGTGTATCCTGGCAGCTTACCAGAAGTATGGCTTTGATTGTCTCAATCACCTACGTGGAATGTTTGCCTTTTCATTGTGGGATGAATCCAACAAACAATTATTTTGTGCCAGAGACAGATTCGGTATCAAACCCTTTTATTACGCGGTAGTTGATAATGTTTTTTACTTCGCCTCAGAAGCTAAAGCCTTACTGCCATTTTTACCAGAAATCACCACAGATGATTCCTCTTTGGTGGAGTATTTGACTTTTCAATACACCATTGGTGAAAAAACGTTATTTAAGGGAATCAAACAGCTACTCCCGGGCCACGCACTGGAAGTCAAAGATGGCAAAGTCAGAACTTGGCGTTATTGGGACGTCAAATTTGAAATGGATCATGATCACAGCGCTTTCTATTTCAACGAGAAAATCCGGGCCTATGTTGATGAATCTATTGCATTACACAAACGCAGCGATGTACCTATCGGTTGTTATGTGTCAGGCGGTATCGACTCAAGCCTGATCTATGCGTTGGCCAATGGTGGGGACGCTGAAAATGCCCTTGCCTTTCATGGCAAATTTACCGAAGCCCCAAAATACGACGAAAGCCATTTCGCTAAAGACGTAATTGCCGATGTTGGCGGCAGTCTTTTCTGCAAGAATATCGTCGCTCAAGATTTCACTCAGCATATTCAAGATGTGATCTATTACTTAGATTTTCCCGTCGCAGGGCCTGGAGCTTTCCCACAATATATGGTCTCCAAGTTAGCCAGGGAGCAGGTCAAAGTCATACTTGGGGGGCAAGGCGGTGATGAGATCTTTGGCGGTTATGCGCGTTACACTGTTGCGTATTTGGAGCAGTGTCTGAAAGCGGCCATAGAAGGCACATACAAAAACGGCAACTACGTCGTAACACTGGAATCAATCATCCCGAATCTCGGCATACTCAGTGAATACAAACCACTTATGAAAGAGTTTTGGCGCGATGGATTGTTTGAACCCATGGATCAGCGTTATTTCAGACTGATTAACCGTGCCAATGACATGGCCAATGAAATTCATTGGCAAGCCTTAAATACCGACAGTGTGTTTGAAGACTTCGCGCAAATATTTAACAACCCCAACAATGTGCAAGAACACGCTTATTTCGACAAAATGACCCATTACGATTTTAAGTGTTTCTTGCCAGCCCTGCTTCAAGTAGAAGACAGAATGAGCATGGCCCATGGGTTGGAAAGTCGAGTGCCATTTTTAGATCACCCATTAATTGAATTTGCAGCTACCATTCCAGCAGACGTCAAATTTAAAGACGGTAATATGAAGCACATGCTCAAAACTAGCTTTGCCAAAGAGTTGCCCTCTTCATTGATAAATCGACGCGATAAAATGGGCTTCCCTGTCCCGCTTAAAGAATGGTTTGCCGGTGAGCTTCGAGACTTTTCACGCTCTATTTTTCAAAGCATGATCGCCAACAACAGACCTTATGTGGATAATGAAGGCATCGCGGAAATGTTGACCAGTGGGGAGTTTTCACGCAAAACATGGGGACTGCTTAGTTTGGAGCTGTGGTATCAAGCTTTTCACGATAAAGCCGATAAATTTAAAGCGATGATTGAATAATTGAATTCTGGTGCAGTTTATTGAAGTTTAAAAAAACAGCAAATTCTTCCTGTTACCGTTCGTCACGCTCGAATGAGCGATTCCCTCGAATATAGAAGTTAAAGGACACTAAATGAAAGTTTTAATTACCGGTGGGCTTGGTCAGATTGGCTCACATATCGCAGAAATGTTGCTAGCCAGAGGTGACAAGGTCTTAGTGATAGATAACCTGGCCACAGGAAGAAAAGAGCACCTTGATGATCATGAAAATCTGCAAATCGAAATCCAGTCGATAGTGGATGCTCAAGCCCTCGACGAATTAGTCGAAGGATTTCTACCCGATGTCGTTGTCCACACCGCCGCTTCGTATAAAGATCCCAATGACTGGTACAACGATACCCAGACTAACTGTGTTGGTGGCACGAACATCATCAATGCCGCAAAGAAGTATGACGTTAAGCGCTTTATCTATTTCCAGACGGCACTTTGTTATGGCTTGAAACCTGAGCAAAACCCTGTCCCTTTATCTCATCCTCGCAATCCGAGTAGCAGCAGCTACGCAATTAGTAAAACGGCCAATGAATATTATTTGGAGCTGTCAGGCTTAGATTATGTAACTTTTCGTCTTGCCAATGTGATCGGCCCCAGAAATGTCGCCGGCCCACTACCAATTTTTTTCCAGCGCCTGAAAGACCAAAAACAATGTTTTGTCAGCAATACCAGACGTGACTTTGTATTTGTCAAAGATTTGGCAAAGGTTGTACTGAAAGCCTGTGATGGAATGGGCAAAGGTACCTATCATTTCTCTTCGGGCAAAGATGTCGCTATCCAAGAACTGTACGATTTGGTTGTGGATGCCATGGGCATTGAACCTGCCCATGAAGTCGAAGTCAGAGAGCCCGGCCCCGATGATGTGTTTTCTATTCTGCTAGACCCTGCTAAAACCTTTGAGGATTTTGGTGACATTGATTTTACCCCATTGCAGGTAACAGTGACCGAAGCCATCGCCTACTACCTGCAACACGGTACTTTAGGTGAATACACGCATTTGAATCTGTCAAAGTAGTATTGCTGGATGAGAATTTTACTGACAGGCGGTACTGGCAATTTAGGATCAAACCTGGTTGAACATTGGCTTCCCAAAGATCACGAACTTTGCGTCATCGATAATTTTGCAACCAGCCCAGTAAGCTTGTTGCACAATGTCCCCGGCTTAGTGGTGGTAGAAGGTGACGTGACAAATTTGGCTGCGCTTGACGACATTTTTAAAACATTTGAGCCAGATATCGTTGTACATTCGGCCGCGGCCTACAAAGATCCAGACAATTGGCAACAGGATGCCAATACTAACGTAATAGGCGCAATTAATGTCGCTAAATTAGCCGAAAAGTATCAGGCTAAAAAGATAATTAATTTCCAGACAGCACTTTGCTACGGACGTCCTAGCCAAGTACCTATCCCCATTGAACATCCGGTTGCACCGTTCACCAGCTATGGTATTTCAAAAACCGCCGGTGAGCAGTTTATGCTAAACGCCAGTGTCCCAGTGGTGTCATTACGCCTTGCCAATATTTGTAGTCCTCGATTATCCATCGGCCCTATCCCGACTTTTTATCAACGCCTGAAACAAGATAAGTCCTGTTTTTGCAGCGATACGGTGCGGGATTTTCTGGATATCTCAGACTTTCTGTCACTGATGGACATCATCATCGCCCAGCCAGATGCCAAAGGGATATTCAATGTCTCGACTGGCGAAGGCAAGAGCATCAAAGACGTTTTTGATTGCGTTGCTACTTATCTTGGACTGCCAGAACAAGATGTCCCAATCGTGCCGCCAGGTGACGATGACGTGCCGTCCGTAGTGTTGGATCCTTCAAAAACGGAGCAATACTTTGGCTGGCGACATAAAGTCGGTTTTAAAGAAATGATTGAAAAACAATTGGCTTGGTACGATGAACACGGTGTGTCATCTATATATAGCCATTTAAGTGCCCCAACTCAAAGTTGAACATGATGTCAGATTCGAATTTTTCTCAAGCAAAAGTATTGGTAGTCGGTGGTGCTGGGTTTGTTGGCAGTAATTTATGCCATAAATTGTTAGCCGATACTCAGTTGAAAGAGTTGATCATTGTTGACAATTTACTCTCTTCTGATGAAAGCAATTTGCCGGCAGATGATCGTGTGGCCTTTATCAAAGGCTCGATTGCCGACGATGCCATTTTGCACGAGTTGCCATACGACCTGGATTACGTATTCCACCTCGCTTGCTATCACGGTAATCAGTCTTCCATCGTCAATCCCTTGGAAGATCACCAAAATAATACCCTGACCAGCCTCAAGCTGTTTGAAAAGCTGTCGGGCAATACTTCATTGAAAAAGCTCGTTTACGCTGCAGCAGGTTGTGCAGTAGCGGAAAAAACCTTCGACAAGGCTAATGCGACAGCAGAAGACGCGCCAGTATCGCTTTTTCATGACAGCCCCTACTCCATTTCAAAGTTGATTGGTGAAATGTATGGTAATTACTTTTATCAGCAGTTTGGTCTGCCATTTGTCAAAGCACGCTTTCAGAACGTTTACGGCCCAAAAGAGATTTTAGGCGCCGGCGATTGGCGTGGTACTAAACACACTGTTTGGCGCAACGTTACACCTACGTTTATCTGGAAGGCGTTGCATCATCAATCCCTCCCCTTAGACAAAGGTGGCGTAGCAACACGGGATTTTATTTATGTAGAAGACATGGCCAGAGGCCTCATCGCTTGTGCTCTTAAAGGACAACCTGGCGAGATATACAACCTTGCCACGGGAACAGAAACCTCTATTGCTGAACTCGCAAGCATCATTAACCAAACCACTGGTAATCGTGCTGGAACGTCGGTTGAAAAGGCACGGGATTGGGATCGCTCAGGTAGACGATTTGGCCTGATCACTAAGGCGAAAAAAGAGCTAGGGTTTGAAGCACAGGTCGATGTGAGAGATGGCATAGAGAAAACCGTGCAATGGACCAAAGAAAATCGAGATGTAATTCTGTCCAAAATGAAAGCGCACCAAGGGCAAGTACCTGAAGTGCAGGAATACGAGTAATAATATGCGTAAACTCAACATATTGATTTTGCATTGGCTGCAAAACCCAGCTCGACGATTGAAGGCAGTAGAAGAGCTAGAATTCAAAATGCCGTTGTATGCGCCCCAGCATAACTACATATTTCATGATTTTGATTATCCAGTTACTCAAGAATTAAAAGATGTAGATTTTGATGCTATTTTATTCGGCCCGACCTTCCTCTGTCTAAGAAACAGCAAAAAGTTGGATCAAGCTTTAGCAGAAAAATATGACTTTTTTGCAGGGTCAAACGCGGTAAAAATCGCCTTTCCACAAGATGAATACACACGAAGTGGTATTCTGGACAACCTGCTTGTGGATTGGAATATCGATATATTGTTTACATTACTACCGGAAAATGTCGAACAGCTTCTCCCCAAATATGCAGCCCTGAACAAGCCGGTACTTCAAGGCTTTACAGGTTATATCTCAGCGGACTGGATTGACTACTGGAAAGACTCAACCCCGTATCATGGAAGAAAAATCGACGTATCCTACAGAGCAGCTAAAAAGCCTGTATGTATAGATACCTTAGGCTACATTAAAGGGACATTTGGTGACCGGTTCCTGGAAGCAGCTGCTGATACAAACTTAACAATAGACATTTCCACAGATTTAAAAGACCGTATATATGGCGAAGCTTGGCACCAATTTTTGTTGGATTCAAAATTTTGTTTGGTAACTAATTCCGGTTCCGGTATTCAGGATCCATATGGAGAATATGAGCACTTAGTCAGGTCTTACATGGAAAGTCACCCTAGCGCGACATTCCAAGACATTCAAAGGGACTGCATCATCGCTCCTGAACTAGTCCATGACTACACCATGCTATCACCGCGCAATCTCGAGGCTTCCTTGGCCAATACAATACAAATCGCGACGCCCGGCCCATATTCAGGCGTATTTAAACAAAATGAACACTTCATCGCTTTAGAACCAGATTGCTCTAATATCGACGATGTCCTAGCCCAAATGGAAGACCGTGATTTTGCTATGACACTGGCATTGAATAGTAAAGAAACTGTGTTGTCCTCAGATGCATTGAGAATCGAGTCTCATGTGGATAACGTGCTAGTAATCATTGAAGAACAGTTAGAGAAGAAGCACCATCGATCAACTATCTCTGAAAATAATTTTATTCGAATTAAAAACGATTACTGGCAACAATTGCAGGGGCTGGGGTTTAACAAGAGTATTACCTTTTCCCAACTATATGCTTAGTTCTAGTGGTATTTGAGGCTGTACCTGCTGATTGAAGGTGTTCAACATTGAATTAGACAGTTCTCAGATAAAGGCAGAACTTGCCGATAAAAAGCAAAGTAGTAACTATTAAGGATTCATCCGTGGAAGAAAAAACCGCTAAACCATCCGATCTGACACCAACTGAATACTGGTCACGGCACATGGTCACGACCAAAGAATTCGAAACTAAGCAAGAAGTTTTAGATCACTTGAATTGGCGTGCATCGCAATATATTGATTATTTAAAATATATGCCGGTTAATGGTCAAGACGGCAAAGTTGTTTTGGATTATGGTTGCGGTCCTGGTAACGATTTGATCGGCTTTTCAGAGTTTTCTAAACCTGCGAAAGTCATAGCTATGGATATTTCTCAACCCGCCATGGACGTAGCCAAAAAGAACTTACGTTTCTTTGAACATAGTGTAGAGTTTCACCTTATAAACGAGCACGATAATGTCATCCCATTGGAAGACAAATCAGTCGATTATATCCACTGCTCAGGCGTACTGATGTGTACCACTGACTTCGATAAAATCATGTCTGAATTTCGTCGTGTACTAAAAGACGATGGTGAAATCGCGGTGATGGTATACAACTATGACAGCCTATGGTTGCATTTATACACAGCGTATATGCAACCAGTTCTGAATAAAAAGTTTGTGGGGCTTCCTTTGATGGATGCGTTCAGAGCAAATACAGATGGAGAAGATTGTCCCATCTCAACCTGCTACAAACCCGAAGAATTTATCCAAAAAGTATCTGCAATTGGCTTCGAGGGTGACTTCCTTGGCGCCGCTATTTCTATTCATGAAATGAAAATCGCTCGCTATCGATTCTTTGCCATTGAACATTATGATTTGGATGAAGAACATAGAAACTTCCTATCCAGCCTGACCTTTGATGAACGTCAAATCCCGCACTATAAAGGTCAAGTCGCAGGTATAGATGCATGTTTCAGATTTAGAAAATGCTAAACGCTTCAGTTTGTGGTTGAAGAGATTTGAGAATGTCAAAAACAGCGACTGAGTACTGGTCAGAGCATACCGTCACCACAGGCTTATTTAAAAGTAAAGAACAGGCCCTCAAGCACTTTAATTGGCGCAATGCTCAATACATTGACTATCTGTCTTTGATGCCTGTGACAGGCCAGGCAGGAAAAGTAGTATTAGATTATGGCTGTGGTCCTGGCAATGACGTTATGGGGTTCGCCACATTTTCATCACCTGAAAGGCTTATTGCCATGGATATTTCTGCGCCGGCACTTAATATTGCTGAGCAAAATCTTGCACTATTTGGTAAGAAAGCGGAGTTTTACCGGATCAATGAGTTTGATAACTCACTACCTTTAGAAGATAAGTCAGTCGACTATATTCATACATCTGGTGTGTTACACCATTGCTCAGATCTCAGCACTATCCTTCAAGAATTTTACCGAGTGCTAAAAAATGATGGAGAAATTGCGGTGATGGTGTACAACTATGATAGCCTCTGGCTTCACCTATACACCGCCTGGATGCAGCCGGTGTTAAATAAAAAGTTCATCGGAATGTCTCTAGAGGATGCATTTAGAGCAAATACCGATGGCGAATCGTGCCCCATTTCGAAATGCTACAAGCCAGACGAGTTCATAAACCTAATGTCGTCATCTAGATTCGATTGCGAGTTCGTTGGCGCCTCTGTTTCCATGCATGAAATGAAGGTAGCTCGGTATAGGTACTTGGCTATTGAGGATAGAGAATTAGCCCATGAGCACCGCGCATTCCTATCGGAATTGCATTTTGATGAACGGCAGATTCCTCATTATCAAGGTCGAGTCGCAGGTATAGATGGCTGCTATCGCTTAAGGAAGAAACTTCCTAAATTTTAATATGCGGAAGAATCACATTAATCAAAATACAAAGAGAGAAACCTTGAACGACAATCAATACTCAAGCGACATAATTTTGATCCTGACTTACGGCAGAGCAGGTTCATATTTTATCCAAAGTCTACTGGATTCACATCCTGAATTGATTTGTTTTCCTCCCATGTATACATCGGCTTTTATTCAGGAAATCGATAAGAAAAACCTCGATATATCGAATGCAAACGCTGCCTACGATACATTGATGGCCTACAACGATGGGTTCATGTTAGGAAAAACCGAGCACACAAACAATCACATCGCGGAGATGGTTAGGATATCTAATCTGGAAGTTAACATCGGAATTTCGCTCGAAGCATTTAAAACCAAGTTTCTTACATTTTATGAACAGGTGAAAAAAGAAACTTCAGATCTAAAGCTCTGCTTAGTTAAAACGATGTCTTATGCCTTTGATGCAGCTATCAATGATTACGAAGATATCGATATCGCAAAGCAAAAAAAGATCTTGTTTCAATGTCATCGTGTCGACTATACATTGATTAATTGGTTTTCTGAACAGTTTGACCATCTGGATTTATTGCATATGTTGCGCTCACCGCTGACGACATTATGTTCGTCTATGAGATACAGTTTGAAGCTCGACAAAGATGGCATTGCCACGTTCAGCACAAAGGTGCTGGAAAACTACCTGAAATTCTTGTTTTTTACTGGCGACGTCATTGCCAAACCTAATATTAGCCACTTTGGGGTCAGGCTTGAGTTTTTGCATCAGCAACCAAACCTGACCTTAGAGAAGTTGGCTAAACGTCTCAACATTAGTTTTCATGAAAATTTATTAACCAGCACCTTTGGTGGTAAAGATTGGACCAACTTCGAAGGCAAGGAGCATTTAAGTCTGTTTAATCCTGATCATGTAAGAGAAGGCACTCTTATTGACGATATCACACCTTATAAGGATGCAGCATTTTTGGGCCTAAGACTGAAAAGTAAGTATGATCACTGGCACTACCAGCATGACTTTCCAGGCCCTTCCCGAGACACTGACGCCAATCATTTTTTACTGGTTGAGTATTTGGCAGTATGCAAAGACATGCAATCTGCTGAAGCGGCTTATGCGAAACAACAGCCTATTTACAGGAGCAGAGAAATGCAGTTTTTCTTTGACTATGCCTGCTCCCATCAACAGAATTTAATTGAGGTGCTGTAGATGACGAAAAAAGTACTATTTGGCTGTGGGACGTTTCTCAACTTGTATCTCGATTTATGTGGCCTAGCTCACAAACAAGGCATAAAAGCTATCTATGACAACACACCAAAATGTGAAAAGGTAGACGGCATTGATGTCCTACATGCAAGAGAGCTTGCGGGTAGCGCTTTTGACTTTGACGAAATAATTATTACCTCTAGGCACTATATCGATATATACAATCAGCTGGTTACCTTGGGCTGCCCCGAGAGCAAAATAACGGTGTTTCACGCCTTGTTAAGCTGGTAATTAGGATGAAGCGTTTCGGCATAGTTGCAGGGGTAGTCTTGAATTGAAAATGGAGAGTGTTTTTTGAAACTTGTATTTTTTGGAGATTCAATTTGTTTTGGCCAACATGTTTCTCCCCACTTAACATGGGTTCACAAGGTTTCAGAGCAACTATGTGCGAGTAATGATGCCCTAAAAGTCGCTAACAGTTCTATCAGCGGTAATACCACCCGTATGGCACTAGATAGATTCCATTTTGATGTGTTATCACATGGGTTGGATGCGATATATATCCAATTTGGTCTTAACGACTGCAACTTTTGGGAAACAGACAAAGGCATTCAAAGAGTGCCTCCCAATTCATTTGTCAGCAACCTCAAAGAAATTATCGGGCGAGCAAGAGCGAATGGCTGCGAACAAGTGTTTATTGGTACCAATCACCCCACCACCAAAGTAGTCAAACATGCTTTTTTTGAGGGTGATTATCAGCAAAGTAGCGCGTCATATAACGCATTAATTAGAGACATTGCCGATAGCGAAGACGCCAGGCTTATTGACCACGAACGTTATTGGCAAAGAAATATTAAAGATCCTAGTTTTATCGATGAGCTGCTACTTGAAGATCGGATTCATCTTAGCGAAAAAGGTCACCAGTGGTATACGACCTATACAATTGAAGCTACCGGTCAATATTTCAAATGACAAAGTATCGCGTTGCTTTTTTGGGGCAAAAAAGGATCGCCGAGAAATGCCTCAAGTTGCTTTTGCAAAAATCCGATATTTTTTCACTAGAGTTGCTCGTTTGTGATCAGTCATTAGAAATGGTTTGTTCAGAATATTCGTCCGCCGATAGTCTGGAACAGTTGAGCAATAAAGAACGAAACGAGCCTGCAATTGTTGATAAAATACATAAAAAACAAATCAACCTGCTTATCTCAGTGCAACATCCTTGGATATTATCTAAAGAAGTAATCGATGCTGTTAGTGAATTTGCTTTCAATCTGCATAACGCAAAATTACCTGAATACAAGGGGCACGGGACGATTAGCCACGCGCTGCTCAACGGTGAAAGCAGATATTACTCTACGCTTCACTGGTTAGCTGAAAAAGTAGATTTAGGCGACGTTGCTTATGAACAACCAGTTGCCATTGAAGACAAAGATACTGCTTTCTCCCTTTACGAAAAATCACTCCCAAATTGTGTTAGCGTATTCAAACAGTTTGTTGATTCATTGAGCAATGGAGCCGCTATTCCACGTAAAGACATTTCTTCACTACCCGGCACATTTTACGGAAAGGATGAGATATTTGAGCGGAAAGTGATAGCAGATTTGAACGACAACCAAGAAGTCGCATTAAAAGCGCGAGCTTTTTATTTTCCCGGATTTGAACCAGCTTATGGATTAACTAGACAAGGCAAACAACATGTCATCCCAGACTATTGTTCGTCTTACGACTGGTAATCGCCCGTTTTTTGTAAAAGCGGTTTTCTTATTCTTATCAGCTAGACGGTTTTCCAAGCGCAATATCACAGGCTTTTTTATAGGTTTCAGGCGTGCCCACATCAATCAAGGTATCGGTGCAGAAAAAACTGTTCATTTTACCGACTCTGGTTGGAATAAAGTCTCCAGCGATATCGTTCCAGGATGGGTCGCCGTCTATCATTTGTCTGATAGCAGAAGGCTCTGCAATAAGCACCGCGCCGTTGGCTAGGCGGTTGCCGGTAGGATACTGAGGTTTTTGCACATAGCTACTCACCACACCTTGCTGATCAAGCTCTACCATACCGCAGCTTGAAGGATTGTCTGTTTCAAATAACATCATAGTCAGATTGCACTCTCGAGGGCGTGACTGATGTGCTTTTATAAATCCAATCCAATCATTGCGACAATAGTTGTCGGCATGGGCCACAAGCAGTGGATTATCATCCAGAAAAGACTGATTGTTACGCAATGTGCCCAAGGTTCCCAGAAGCTGCGGTTCATAGCTCAATACAATCTTATCGCGATACTTAGAACTTGCTATAAATTGATCTACTTGCTCATGCAAGTAATGAGTGTTGATAAGAATTTCTTCGCAACCTATAGCAATAAGATCGTCCAGCCAATATTGCAAAAGGGGTTTCCCTGCGATAGGCACCATACATTTGGGAATAGTGTCCGTGATCGGTCTCAGACGAGTGCCCAAACCACCAGCGAGTAACAATGCCTTCATGCCGGATTACTTTTAGTTTTGAGCTCGACGGCAGTGATGGGCACATTGCCCAGTCGCCCTACCTGGCAGGCTGAAGCGACCGCACCAACATAAGCGGCTTCCCAAATGGTACCACCAGCCAATAAAGATAATGCGCTGGACACAAACATAGCGTCCCCCGCACCGGCGACATCCACCGGATTCTTGTTGAGCGCAGGCAAACTATCCACTTGTGGTGAAGCAGCACCATCTTCATTGGTCAAAATCAATGCGCCACTTTCTCCCATGGTGGGGATCAAATGGGTTATAGTGAGTTGTTCCATTAAATGTTCAGAGATTTTGACTAAACTGTCATCCATATTTTGCGTAGTGACTCGCACTTCGTGCTCTGTCGGCGATGCGAGTAAAAGATTCTTAAATTTAGCCAAATCACCTATTTGAGACGATGTTTGGCTATCTGCCGCCATCGGTATTTTGCGCTCCTGACAACAACTCTGGATTTTGTCTACTAGCGTATTGCTCAATAACCCAAAACTGAAATCTGAAAACAACACCAAATCATAACGTTCCAGCCGTTTTTCAAAACTCATCATCAACCGACGAGCTAAATCTCGCTCAAGCTCGTGTTTTTTGAACGAATTCACTCGCAACAAGGTTTTATTTGTTGCCCTGTATCGCCTTTTGGTCGTTGTACAGCGGCTAGCATCTTGAATGATGAGACATTCAATACCTAAATCTTGCAGGCTTTGGTGAGCGTACCTGCCTGCATCATCTTTGCCCAATACGGAATAGAAGTCGACGTTTGCACCCAACGCCTTACCGTGGGCAGCGACGACCCCAGCACCACCAACAAAACGACGATTTTCCATCGGGGAAACCACTATAGTTGGGTCTTCCAGTGACATTCCTACCGGATCACAATCGACGTATTCGTCTACAATGACATCACCTACCACGGCGATATGAAGATTTGAAAAGTTGTCGATCAGGTCGGTAATACGCTGGAAGCCTATCTGATGTCGATTCAGGTATTCTTCCTGACCACTGATCCCGGCAAAAAAATCAGAGCTAAAGCGCTTGTCTATCAATGCAACATCCGTTTGTTGCTGTTCACCTGAGCTAAAAATGAGTTTTCCGCCCCAGCGACCGATCACTTCATCCTCTGGATTGTGTAACGTCTTGAATTCTTTACCTTTGACGACCACCGCAGGTTGAATGTCCTCAAGCTTTTGTTCCAGGTCGTCATTGATGTTCACCACCTCACTAACATCAGCTAAGGCTTCCAATGCCATGCTTCGGTCGTGCTCAGAGTGAAGATTATGCTCCGATAACATCTGGTCTGAAAACACCCCAACCACCAATTTGTCGCCTTGCTGTGCAGCTGTCCTAAGAAAGCGTATATGTCCAGGGTGAATAGTGTTGAAGATACCTGAGACGAATACAGTGGTTGATTTTTTCTTATCAGACACACTCGCCTCCTTTGCCTAGATTCAATTCGCAAGAAGAAAATACTTGGTGAAAGTCAGGAGGTGAGAAGCCCAATTCATTTTCTTTTTCACTGACATGTAGTGAGGTAAATTCTGGACTTGTAACGGTTTTTGACGCTGCCATTATGTGCTTTCTATCTAAGCCTTCTTTTTCTGCCAGACAGTTTATCACATGGAAATAACTATCATCACCCTTGCCTGATAACTGATGTATGCCAGATTTGAACGTTAAGGTTAACTGGTGCAAAAATTTCGCAACATCAGTAACGCCGATAGGTGACAAAGTCATATCATCAAAGGCGCTTATAACTTCACCTTGTCTGATTTTTGCTAGCCAATTCTTGAACAAGGTAAATGATGGTGTAACCACTTTGGTTATTCTGACAATCGCCACTTGGTGTGGAGCCTTGGCTAGAAAAGATCGCTCCATATTGGCTTTGCTCAATCCATATTGATTAAAAGGCGCATGCTCATTGTTATGCAAGGTCTTAGGTTGTTTCCCAGAAAATACCAGGTTGGTGGATAGCAGGATCCAGCGCTTAATTTTCAAAGCCGAGCGAAGTACTAGTAAGCTGTTACAGTTGATACGTTGAGCCATTTCAGGGTGCTGTTCACACTCCTGAATATTAGTCATACCAGCAAACACAATGGCAACATCAAATACGTGAGTTAACAGTTGCTCAGGAATTGTCTTAACATCTAACAAATCCAGTTTAACTCCCAACTGACCGTCCCGACTAGTGCAAATCACCTCCACTTCGGTCAGACAATCTTTGTAAGACCTCGCGATTGAACTGTTTGCGCCTATCAATAGAATTCGCTTCAATTAGACTACCTGGTTAGTAATAATGCTCTAGTAATTTTACCTTGCTCAAGATCATCCAACGCCTGGTTGATATCATCCAAGGTGTATTCGTTGCTCAAGAGTTTTTCGATGTTCTGTAATTTGCCTTGTTTATATAAATCGACAAATTTCGGAATGTCTCTATCCGGATCAGCGCCGCCTCCCCAGCTACCTCTCAGCTGTTTTCCGCGGTGAAATGCATGGGGTTCAACGCTAATCAATTCACCTTCTTTCGGATGAGAAGCGAAAATACATAAACCACCGCCATCGCGCACGGCAGCAAAAGCGGATTCAATAGTGGCGGTTTTACCACCAGCTTCAAAACTATTATCGACACCGCCAGGGCAAATTTGTTGGATCTTTTCCTCCACGTTTTCGCGAGCAGAATTAATCGTATGAGTGGCGCCCAATTCGCGGGCAAGTTGAAGTTTGTGATCTTCGATATCAATAGCGATTAACATACGAGGCTCTGTGCTTCTTGCTGCCACCAAGGCACTAAGGCCTATTCCACCAAGTCCAAACACTGCCACGTTTTTATTAGACTCAAGTTTCGCCTCATTGAATACCAAACCTAAGCCGGTGGGAAGTGCACAGCCAAGCAGCACAGCTAATTTGTCTGGCATACCCTCGGGTAATTTGACCAAGCGGTTTTCAGAGGCAATTGTCAAATCACTGAAGGTCGTTACACCGCCAGAGTTAAGCACTTTTCCCTGATATGAGTACAAGGCACCTTGTGCATCAGCACCCTCGCCTTTTATCCAGCCAAGTACGACTTTGTCACCCACCTGCACTTTTTTTACTTGTTCGCCGCTCGCTAATACCTCTCCTACCCCTTCGTGACCCAATAAATGAGGTAAATACTTGTCCTCGCCGCGATGTCCTCGCACTTCCATGACCTGAGAATGGCACAGGCCACTATATAAAACCTTAACCAATACTTGCCCTGTTTTTAAGTCAGGTACTTCTATGCCTTCCAGAATGGTAAGTGGTTTTCCTGTCTCAAATAACACCGCTGCTTTCACTTAATACTCCACAAATTTCAAATCAGGATACTTTTCACTGATCAACTGACGTTGCGCTTTAGGTAATGGGTTAATAGTGTCTTGTTCCGCACTTAAGTTTTCTGGCGAAACAATAGGAACCCCAAGATAATGTTTACCAATTTTATTGGCATCTTCATCCACTATACAACTTAAGTTATCGCCCAAATTGCCAGCAGCATAAATCCCGGCAGGACCAGAGCTAAACACCGCAGTGCTGGATTGAATAGTAGCTAACAAATTGTTAAGTGCACTGAGGTTTTCCAAATCTATTTTATTGGTGCTCGAACTTGAAGCAGTGCTGTTAACTTTCTCGAAGGATTGATGTCCCGCCAACACAGTAATCTCTTTGGATAACTGCTGACAAGGCATCGCTACAAAAGGGAAATACTCAGCAAGAAAGGCACATAATTGTTTAGGCTGGAAATGTGAAACATGATCAAATACGCATAAATCAAACGGGTTTTCCGTGACATTTGGCACTTGTATCAGCAATACGCCATTCGGTGTCAGCATACGCGCTATTTCCGACAAGAAGCTTTCTAAATCAGTGACATGTTCTAAAACATGTATCACGGAAATTACATTAAACTGTTGTTTTATTGAGGATAACTCCCCAGAAAATAGGCCATTTACATTTGCGATACTTTCTATCTGCACTTGGTTGTGAGCAGACACATCTTGCCCCCACAACTTTACATCGGGCAACGTGTTTGAAAGGGTATTCAGCATCACGCCACCGCCAGTCCCTACATCGAGCCAGGTAGCTAAAGGTTCAGGTAGGTAATCCGCCACATTATCTAGGATCAATTGGGTGCGAGAAGCAGGGATCCCTGCCTCAAACTGCAGTTGTTCATGCTCCCCGGTTAAACAAGAAGCTGTATAGTCTGCGTATATTTCTTCCACTATCCGCTGGTAACTTTCACTGTATTTTTTCTGAATGTGACCGCAGGAAGTGCATCGATAGATAATCGGGAAACCCTCGATGACCCGGCAATCAGACGACACACTGAACGACGTGTCAGGCGCATAAAAACGCTGCAACTCTCCTTTGCACAACAGACAGGTCATAACCGCAGCTCCGATGTTAATTCAGAGATTGACGCTAACATATTGCGTCCTTTTTGTAGTTGCTGTGACAGATGTTGCTCTAATACAGCTGAATAATCAGAGAAATGACGTCTGTTTTCACCTTCATGCAAAAATTCATTGAGCAGAATACAACACCATTTAATCCTAACAAATGGCAAACAAGCTCCAATTCTTGGCATTAACTCGATGCTTTGCTGTTCATCAAATGCATACTGCACGAACAGGGCTAACCAGCTTATTGAGACGGGAATTCTAGGCTGACTAAAAAAGTCACACACGAGTTTGCAAGGGTCGTCCCGCCCAGCATATTCAAAATCGAGAAACTTGATTTCACCATTTGTTTTTTTTAACGCATTGTGGAAACCAAAATCTGAAGGTGACAACACCAAAAAACTGCTTGGTGCTAACTTCGTATCCGCGATTAAAGCAGTAAATGCCGGTGCCAAATCATCATTAACAAAGGCTAATAGTTCCTCAGCAAGTGGACGGGATTTATCAATCGCGTTGAGACGCTGGATTCGATTTAGAACATGGACAATATAGTGCTCGGGCTTTAAACAAGCTTCAGACGCATCAGCGATGCCGGCTAACGGCAGGTGTTTAATTCGCCCAATAAATTGAGCGGCTTGAATCACATCAGCTTCACAGACGTCACTAAACGAACTGCCTTCTACAGCATCGTATAGTGCCCATTGACCGCTCGTATCCATGTGGAGAGGCTGCGGGACACTTTGCTCACCGTTTTCCCATAGTCGGGTACAAAATGAAAACTCAGATTTCGCTCTTGGTCGAGTATCCCCGTCGCTCTGATAGTACTGTTTGAGTACACATTGTTTGACGCCTAGGTTTAGTCGCCAAACACGATTGTTAGCACCGCCCTCAAGCGGTTGTATATCGTTTATTTCAGCACCTAACTGGGACTGAATGTTATTTACCAGTTCAGAGCTGAGCAAGCGCCTTCTCCAGATCCAGCAATTCCTGCCAATGGGAAACCTGCAAGATGTCGTCTGATGCGCAGGCGATCTTTAGTGGTGCGAATAAGACCTTGCGCGTCGCAATGGGAAAGTCATCATGGAGAAAGATTTTTTTAAGATCATCAATAAAGACATCACATTTTTGCTGTGCCACTACCGCCACCTTTCGAGCAATGGTGGGATTAAAAAACACGTTTGACGAATCAAATTGATCGGAAGAGAGTTGACTGAAAATATTCTCGCCCAACCATTCCAAAGCCGCGCGATGAAAATCGAGTTTTTCGCCAATGATTGGATATTGGGTTTTGTGGCTAATTATTGACAGCTCATGTCCATCATCGAGCCAAGCTTGCAGACATTCAACAACACCCTCATAGGCTTTAGCATTAGCGATAGTTTGGCCATATACAATACCCTGCAATTCGGTCCACTTCGGCTCTTCTTCCCGCTCGATAAAATAGGATTTTACTGACGATTTGTCTGTGCCGACCGAATCGTCGCTTAACCATTCCATTTGCTTGGCGGCGCGGTGAAATAGCCCGGTGTAATCTATAATGGTATTGTCTAAATCAATGCCAACCTTCACCTCAATCCAACCTACTTTTAATCTTGGGAATAATCGCCTCAGCGGTTAGTCCAATGCGTTCTCTGGCAGACTGATTGCTACTCAATTGATCAATGAACTCGTCAGGAATACCACATCTAAGGATATTCAGCGGCTTTCTGGTATCCATGCTCCACTCGCAGAGGGATGCGCCCATTCCACCAACCAGACTGTGTTCCTCAATAGTCACCACCAATTTGAACTCATTCAAACTGGCTAAGTAATCTTGGTCTAAGGGCTTAACTGTGTGCAAACTGGTAAGCTGGCAAGATACACCTTCTTGCTTCAATTGCTCCGCGATTTGCGCGCCCACGTCCAAGACTGGTCCAGTGCAAACAAGTGCGATGTCATTGCCTTGCTCAAGCACATGAGCCTTACCAATTTTTAATTTAGGCGGCTCAACATAATTTAGTGGTTCGTTCTTCTTACCGATCCTGAAATACACAGGCCCTTTTTCTTCAAGCAGTTGCGGAAATAGGGCTTCCAACTCCATGGAATCAGCCGGACATACCACTTTCATGTTCGGTAGCACACGCATGAGTGCAATATCTTCAAATGAGTGATGGGTAGGACCTAGATTTGCGTAAGCTAATCCAGAGCCGGTGCCGACAATCACCACAGGTACATTGGCATAAGCCAAATCCACTTTGATTTGTTCGAAGTTTCGCGCCGTTGTAAAAGGCGTAATGGTGTAAATAAAAGGATGCAGTCCCATTTGTGCCATACCGGATGCCATACTGGCCATGTTGGCTTCAGCAATACCAGCATTGATGGTGCGAGTCGGGGCAACGCCTTTGAGCTTGTCAAACAAGCGGTTGCCTATGTCGGCATACAACAAACAAAGCGATTCATTTGTTTCAGCTGCTCGGGTCAGGCATTCTGCAAATTTGTTTCTCATCCCTCAGCTCTCTCTATTCCTAGTGTTTCAGCCACTGACGCCAGCTCTTCTTCCGTAGGGATCCGATAATGCCAATTGTTGTCGTCTGCCATAAAGCTGATGCCGTGACCTTTCACCGTATCAGCGACAATGGCTCTGGGTTGGCCCGCCACAATACTTTCTTTTGCAAGAGCCTGCTCCAGCTCTTCGACACTATGACCATCAATTCTGGTGCTATTCCATCCAAATGCGTGCCATTTTTCCTGCATGTCTTCTAGCTGCATGATGTCACAGCTACGACCGGTTCCTTGCAACTTGTTGAAATCGACAACTACTGTCAGATTGTCCAACTGATGAGCAGGCGCAAACATTGCCGCTTCCCAGTTGGTACCTTCATTCAATTCTCCATCGCCTACCAGCACATAAAAGTGTGCGGATGAGCCTTGCAGTTTGGCCGCTTTCGCCATTCCAGTCGCCAACCCTAAAGCGTGGCCAAGTGAGCCTGAAATATTCTCCACGCCAGGGGGCGAATGTTTACCAGGGTGCTCTTCAAACGGGCTTAAGTCTTCACCAAGTGACATCACCGCATCTGTGGGATAAAACCCGCGAAAACCCAATACACTATACAACACGGCCGCAGCGTGGCCTTTGCCGAGTAAAAAACGGTCTCGATCAGACCATTGAGGTTGCTCTGGATTGATCTGCATAATCTTGAAATACAAGGTGTAGAGAATTTCTACACTGGATAACGAGCACGCCAGGTGGGGTACTTTGTTTTTGCATGATATTTCGACCAATTGATGTCGAATCTTTGCGATATCTTGTGCAACTTGAGTTTGCATATACTTCTCTTTCTTAACTCGTTGAATGCTTGTTGGGTACAAGCAATGTGCATTCCAGACTGACTCTTGATGCATCACTTTGATTTGGCATTCCACCGTGCAGCAATCGATCGTGAAAAATCACACCCTGCCCTTCACTCAGTGGCAAGTTGAATAAGTCGAGCTCCTCTTCCACTTCATCCAGCACAGGTTTGTTCACCCCACTTCGCATTTCACCATGGTAACGCCAATCTGTTTTCTTTTGCGACTTAGGCACCACTCTCAAACCACTTTGACCACGGGTAGAGAAAAGTGACAACCAAATTTTGATGCGATAGTGATTTACGGGCATGCTGCCATGCCCCAGCTCCCAGAACCAGGCATCAGCGTGAACCGGACCTATGTCGGCGCTACCAGGCCTGACCAAACGCCAATAAACATTTGGCCAACCGAAGTTTTCTTCATCTGAAACGCCCATTCCTGGGTAAAGAGCATTCAATTGTCGAAATAAATCAGTGCGCAGGATCTGCTCATAGGTGCCAGGTCCTAATACTCGGTTTGGTTTGCTCCATACTTTGGCATGGTCGAAATGCGCTGAATTGTACTGCTGATGATAGCTAGCCATACCTTCAGCGGCATAGTGGCCAACTTTGTCCGGGCACTCGCACTGAATTCGGTGCAGATATTGATCACGCACCACATTTCTCAGCAAGGCGAGATCAGTGTTGGATAGCGCAAACAACACAAAGCCATCACCAGTGTCTAAGACCGGATCCAGCATGTCGTTTGTGAAAGACGAAATCGGTTTAATCTGCAAAATATAAAAGCACTGCGTTTAAGGTGACTTTACTACTAATATATCGCCCTCAACGGCGAAAAATTAATGGTGTTTGAGCGTATATCTTGATTATTTCACGCAAAGTGCAAACAAGTAATGCGCCATCGGATAAAAGCCAGTGTGCACCACTTCATCATTCATTGAAAATAAAAATACCTGTGAAAAGTGTTTTTCCAACAGAGACTTAAACTCGTTGCCGGATTTGCAGTTCACATGCCCGATTTTACTCTGAGGTGATGCATAGGTTTGAGATTCCAAAGAAGGAATGCCGATAATGACCGCCCCTCTGTCCACTACAGATTGGCTCAAGTTTTCCAGCACTGCGCTTTCATACTTGGGTTCGATATGCTCAAACACATCTAGGCAGTAGGCTGCATCGAACTTTTCTTCGGTTGCTGAAGCCACTATATCGTGCACTCTCGCGTTCTTTTCCCATGGTTCGCGGCCATTGTTTTGCACCGTATCAACGAATACCGGATCAAAATCTGATACAACCAAATTTTTTACTTCTTTGGCCACGACACGGGAGCCAAATGCATCGGCGCATCCTATTTCTAAGACGTTATCTTTCCCGGCCAGCATTTTCGCGACGAATTTATACCTGGCCAGAACAAAGACAACGCGCTTCGGATCGTCCTGCCAAACCTGGTTGATCATCACTCCCATCTTAGTCTCAGGGTAGTCAAACAACTCTTGATATTGTGCTTCTTTGGTATCTTTCATTTTCTTAGTTCTTCAAAGCTTCCAGCATAATCTGATGGAAGGTGTTGTATCGGACTTGCGAAGAATGGTCTCGCAACGTTCGTTGTTGTCCTTTGTCGGCAATCTCTCGAGCTTTGGCTGGGTTGGCCATCAAATAGTTGGCTTTTTCTACACATTCCTCAACACAGGAATAGGTCACCACTTCTACATCAGGTTCATAAAGGTCCTGCATATTGCTCGCCGTATCAGTTAACAAGCAAGAGCCAACGCCGGTTGCCTGAAACATTCTCATAGCGCCAACCTCAGTAGGAACTTTGCCAGCATGCCTATGCAATGAAATAGCGGAGTCTTTCATCAATTGAAAAAACGGCAACCCGTATTTAGGGCCGTTAACACGCTCAGGAGGTAACAAATCTCTCAGAGGAGTTCGCGGTGGCGGTAACGTATCGATGTCTTGCTCTAGGTCATTGTAGCAAACATCTAAAAGAGGCCTACCCAAGAATGGATTGAGCATATGTTCAGTAGTCTGATAATTGTCTCTATCGTCTAACCACACCTTTAGCGGCGTGTTGTAAACAAGCTTGAGTAACTCCCAATAACGATATTTGTGGATATTGCCATAGCCGAATCCTGATGAGCCTAAAAAAGTAAACCCCTCAGACCGCTCATTTTCCTGAAGCTCAACCAACAAGCGCGTGTCAAAACAATGATACAAAAGGTGTGATGGCAAACCTGCTTTCTGAAATGACTGAAGAATAGAAGGTGTGCCAGCGAGCAAGATAGTGTCCTGAGTAACCGTACTTAACCCATTGTTGATGGCACCAGAGTGAACAACAATCTTCTTTAGATTGGGGATTTGATCACTGACCTCTTCGATTGCTTTTGCTTCAATTCGGGTAAACCCTTGAATCACGACAACGTCAGGGTTTAGCTTTTTTAATTGCGCCAATACGATTTTGAGCTGCCATTGTTCACCGGGTTCAAGTGGCAAATCATTCTCGATCGCCCAGCGCTTTTGCAGCGGCTCTACATCATACAGGATTTCTTCACATTGATTGCCCAGCTTCTCCATCTCAAATTTGAACACATCGGAATAATTGAGATGCATTCTGCAGATGTGAGAAAGAATGCCGTCATAGTCCATGCCCGCCAAGCTCTCATCTTTGGTAATCTGCATTCGCAATGTCAGATTGACCAGAGGACTAATGCGTACAACATGATAATGGCTCATCTATCGTTACCTTATGGAATAAACCAATAGTAATCGCCAGTGTAGCCAACCTCTTTGAAAAAGGCTTTCCACTCGTCCACATGCAAAATAGTTTTTGCTGTAAGCGCCCACTGCAACATCCTTTCCTGCTCTTTCCTATCACGATAAGCGTCTACAGTGATAAATGCCTTACCTTTGCTTACTCGCATGATTTCATGCAGAGCTTTGGCGCAGTCTTCCTTATCCAGGTTGTGCACTGTATTGATGCTAAACACCACCTCAAAACTCTTGTCGGCATAAGGTAAACTCATGGCATCGCCAACCTGTAAAAAGGGCTTCACCTCTTCCTTGGCATGCTCGATGGCATAATCTGAAATATCCAAGCCAGCGACCTCAATACCTGGAATACCTTCACGCAAATCGTGCAACATAAAGCCTTTAGCGCAGCCAACGTCGAGAATCTTGCTTGAAGCCGATAAGCCAAAGTGAGCTTGAAAATCTGGAATAACCGGGGTCCAGAATCTAGGATGATAATGGAAACCGCCGTAACCATATAACCGGTCGCCATCAAAAAAATCTTTCCCATATTGCCTTGCAACGGCTTTTACTTCGTCGCTCATGATTTCGCTTCGGCCAGCAGTATCACGTTTACTTTTGGGATAATTACGTAGTAAATCTATTTCCAACGGTCTATTCCTTGTGAATGTATTCTGCGGGCTGATGTTTTAGTTGTTCAAAGTTGTCTTTAAGCCAGGTAATGGTGCGTGCGATGCCATCTTGCAATGAGACGTTGTCTTGCCAATCATTTAGCCCTCTGAGCTTTTGGCTATCAAGCAGATAAGCGGCATCTTTTCCAGGACGGTCTTCAGTGACATCGCTGACCTGTTCGAACTCGACGGACATCTGATCGCAGATCATCTTGACCAGGTTACGTATCGAAATAGTTTTCTCGCCTGATATATGATAGGTCTCACCTAAGGCTCCACTTTGGCCAACAAGCTCTGTGGCGATGGACACATCATCCATGTGAATAAAGGCACGCTCTGAGTGGCCACCACCATGTAGCGGCAGTTTGTTGCCCGTCAGAACGCATAAAATGGTTTTCGGAATAAGCCTGTACAGTTGCTGACCTTCACCATACACGTTAGCGGCTCTTGTGGTCACAACCGGAAACCCATGCACATCAAAAAAAGTTTTTAAACTCATGTCTGCTGCTGCACGGGAAACAGCGTAAGGGGTACTTGGATTGTAAGGGTGGTCTTCATGCACAAAACCACTGCAGCTGCCGTACACTTCTGGCGTCGAAATATGGATGTATCTATCCAGGAAATCTTTATGGCGTAACATGTTGTGCAGTTTAACGGAAGAAACTACATTGGTATTGAACCAATGTTCAGGATATGTCCAGCTTTGACCAACCATACTTTGCGCAGCAAAGTTGTAAATGTGTGCAGGTTTTTCTGAATCGAACAGACTTTCGATTTCAGATAGATGATGATTGAGATCGTACTGGTAAAAACTCACTTTCCTGTCATTAACCCACTTGTGCGGCAAGAGTGGATTAATAGGCTCTGGAGAACGACTAAGTCCAATGACATTAACGCCTTGTTCCAGGAGGTATTTACAGAAATACGCTCCTGAAAAGGAGTTGCTGCCAATTACGCAAACTGTATCAGACATCCTGCTCCTTCAACTTTTGATTCATGTACTGCATTAACATATGGCCGACTATCAACTGCAGATCTTCAGAAATTTGCATGTCGTCGATAGCGAAATGAATTGCATGTTTGCTGATCGTTTTCGCTTTTCCGCCCTGGTATCCCAAGATCGAAAATGTCTGCATACCGATTGAATTAGCTTGTTCGATAGCACGAAGAATATTCGCCGAGTTGCCGCTGCCTGAAAGTACAATCAAGATATCACCTTCTTGCCCTTTCACTTTAAGCTGATGAGAAAAGATTTGGTCATAACCGATATCATTGCCGAGGCAAGTCAACACCGCTGAATTCGCACTTAAAGCTTCCACATTTAGTGAGTTTCCACCAGGCTCAATACCGTATAAAAAATCGTTGGCCAAATGAGCCGCATTTCCGGCACTACCGCCGTTGCCACATAAAAACACCTGACGATTCGCCCGGACAGCCTCTAATAATGACTCGGCCAGAGGTTCTATATCACGCCAGTCGTGAGACTGAGTGATACTATTTAACTTGCTTAGATACCCTTGAATATGCTCGATCATGCCAAGTTATTTCCCTGCATCCAATTGAGGTTGTGGAAATGCGGTTCGTCCTTAAGTGCACCAGCATTGTATGCTGCAACGATTTCATCGATGGCACACTGAACGTTTTTTTGTGGCTTAAAGCCGGTAGCGAGGAGCTTATCCGAGTTAATTCTATAAGAGCGCGGATCATTTGATGGCGTCGTTATTACTTCGGCATCAATTCGATTGGTCACCATGTTAGCAATATCCAAGATAGAAATATTTTCAAACCCAGCGTTGTAGACGCCCTGAACCTGAGGGTTATCCAACAAGAATACATAGAGGTCAGTAATATCATCAATATGGATATTAGGTCGGGTTTGCTTACCACCGAAAACGGTAATTTTGCCATTTTTCAAAGCTTGCATGGTCAGCATATTGACCGACACATCCAAACGCATTCTATCTGATAAACCGCAGACCGTAGCCGGACGCACAATTTGCACTGTCATGGCGTTTTGATAACTAAGGATAACGCGCTCGGCGACCATTTTTGTCTTGTTGTACTCTGAAATAGGTTCGAGGCTCAGGTCTTCAGTCACTTGTGCTTCGTCCTTCACACCATACACACTGCCCGATGAGGCGTAGATAAAGTGTTTAATGCCATGTCGTTTTGCTTTGTCAGCCAACTGCATGGTAGACAACGCACTCACTTCCCAAGTCAACTTAGGGTTGAGATCACCACAAGGATCATTGGCAATTGATGCGAGGTGAACAATGGCATCCACGCCACCGAGATCGATCTCGTGGGTGTTCCTGACATCCTGTTTGATGACTTGAAGGTTTTCATGTTCGCCTAAAAAATTGCCAAACCATTGCAGATCCAAAGCTTTGATCTTATGGCCAGCGGCAAGCAACTTAGGGATCAACTTAGTACCTTTATAACCGCAGGCACCGGTGACTAAAACATTCATTTTGTTATTCTCTTATTGTAATCGTGGACGACAATACGATTGCCAACACAAGCGTACATCCCCAGATTGGTGTGCTGAATTTCAAACATTGAGCAAATTTCACTCCAGGCTCGTTGCTCGCCATAAGAATCAGAGGCACGGTTGCAGAACCAGTTGTCAAACAACAGAATGGCCCCCTCACTGATCAGGCGTTCACTGAACAGGTGCTTTAGGACATCAATGGTTGATTCGTATAAATCACAATCAATGTGCACAAAAGCAAAACGTGTATCCGCTTCTATGATTTGCAGGGTGTCTTTGTACCACCCGGGATATGTTTTGATCCGTTCCTTGCTAAGAAACTGGCTACACAAGCTCACCAGTTCTTGCTCATTCAAGCCCCTTGCTGTTCCTTCTCCCCAAGCGCCAGACTGCACATGCGGCGAATTGATGTCTGCTTCTTGAGTAGATTCAGGAAACCCTTCGAAGCTATCAAACAGATGCAATTTTCTGGGTTCTTGACCATGAATCGTTTCGTGCTTGCCTAAATTGTCGCTATAATATTGGATGGAATAGGCTATCAATGACGCTGTAAAACCAGAGCAAGTACCAAATTCTGCCAAATCCCCTTCAACAGAGGCAATATGTGCATAACCGACACTCTTGGCCAACTCCTGATAAACATCCGGGAAAACAATATCGCTACTGAGACTATTATGCACGCGGTTAAGCTGGCTTCGCCAGGGTAAGTGATACTGTTTGCCGCCCTGAATTTCAACAAATTCACTCAAAGGAATAAGCTCTAACACAGAGCTTTTAAAAACAAACACCTTGTTTAAATCGATATTCAGGCTGCCTAACCTTGCTGCAATTTCGCTGACAAAGCTGGAACTGATCACCAATAAATCAAACCGTTTGCCGGCCAATTGCTCCGGAGAGATGACAGGCAACGCCAGAAAAGATCCTGTTTTATTAGGGTCGACAAATGCGTTTATTTCAAACGGCCAATCCCGGTCGACAAATTTTTCGCTGAGGGAACCTGTTCCCCATACATAACAGACACTATGCATGTGAATCCTTTAATTTTTCGTTCATAAAATCGCTGAACGTCCGCAAGATATCTTCATCGTTTACGGACCAGCAAATGTGTTGGTATTGCTCACTAAATGGGTATTGGTTGCCTTTCGTTATGCCTTGAGTTGTTGCCAAAAACGCTTCGCTGGTATTGCGTTGATTCTCATCCAATATGTGGGTGAGAATGAAATCCACATTTTGAGACAACAACATCAAACCACAGGAAGGACCTGATGATACGGACACATTTAACATGGCAACTTCATAAAGAGCCATCCTTATCGCAATGTCAAAGGACGCAACAGGACATTCAATGACTCCAGCCCACTCAATAGGAGTGGTCATTGCCGCTGTGGTATCTCTTACAATCACTACTGGTACCCCAAGCTCCTGCGCTCGCTTGGCGATCTTTTTGTACAGTACGAAGCTAGAGTTTCTGCCTTGTTGATAATCGTACTCTCTCATCGAAAGGGTAACAAAAGGATCATTTACTTGTTGTGCATGCAAAAATTGTTGAATAAATGACTTAGCCATCTGGGAAGCACAAAAAGACCTTACTTCGAATCCATCCCTTGCCCCCTGAGCCAAGGGACCCAGTGCAAAGTTTTTGGGATCAGGTCTCGACACCACATTATCCGGAAAGGTCTGCTGACCGTCAGTCAGATGATTAAACGCGTCATCTTTTTGGATGTAAAGGACTTGTCGGCAACTTGGTAGTAATTGCCCCATCGGAATGAGAATGTGCTGTACGCGCCAATCAGCATTGTCTACCCCATGACTTAAACTGCCTCGTGCACTGACACCACCGAAACTTCCCGCTTTGATTATCAGTGAAATAGCATCCAATTGACGTTTCTTACGCTCTAATTCAGCCCGTGCTAAGAAAACCGCAATTTCAAAATTGGGCGGATATACTTCCAGATCATATACTGCATATAAGGTTTGTTCTGACTGCTTAGTTCGAAAGACCATATTGCTGAGAGATTCAGTTCTATTGAGCAAAAAGTCATACCAATACAAGTCGGCGATGTCATGTCCGGCTTCTAGCAGAGCATTGGCTATTTCATCAACATACTGACTGGCAATGACAATGCGAGAATAAGCACCGGGAATAAGGTTTTTGATGTTGGTTATCGGCTTTTGACTAAATTCGCCTTTGCCATCACTGGTAAATACATTAAAATCCTCGCAATCACCTGACTCTAAGTATCGCATAGCAGATTCACCAGCGCCTACCAGGGCGACTTTCTCCACCGAAACTTGAGCCTGATTAATCATACTTCGTGCTTCTCCGATACTTTTTTCGCTTTAAAGTCAGCATTTTGAATATCGGCAAACTCCACTTTACGCAAATGGGCATAATCACTCAGTTGAATATTCTTTTTAGGTTTCTGCCAGTCGCCATACTGAAAGCTCAAATATTCCCGATATTGATGTGGAACTTGGATCTTCTCTCCTTGCCACTCAATAGTTTCCAACTGGCTAAAGTGAACCTCAGGTGCATACCACATTCCTAAACTCGGCATATGCAAAGAGTGCCCATCAGCATTTTCTCGATAACACAAGGATGTTGTAAATTGTGTCAGCTTGCTTTGAGGATCGGTAAATTTCAACAGTATACATACTTCCCGACCGCGCTTATCAGTCACACGTTCGATCGTAAAATCAGCCAAATCTCTATGTGTTTGAGTAAACTCAAGGACAATCATTTCTACCTGGCCAGCGTGTTCAAAGGGCGCAGAGAAATCAATATCGTCATCCCACTGAATGATGTCATTGTCTCTGACCAGCCCTAGAAGAGTACCAAAGTCAACGACCAGTGGAATATCATTTCCCATTGCCAAACGATTCAATTCGCGAATAATCGTCCTGCCTAGTTTAAGGCTCTCAGGGTTGTCGAACGGTGTGGCTTTTTTGAGTTTATTTTTTTGAGGAAGGACCACTTTTTCTTCTGGAATATTCAAGTCATCCAACAATTGTTGGTAAACATCCAAAGCCCATTGGGTGGAGATCACAATTTGATCAAAGGCAATCTCCCCTAGCTGTGCAGGTGAATATACCGGCAGGCCTTCGAATAAGGTTCCTTGCTTATTTTCATCATTATCCAGAAAACCGATGAAAGTACGTGTAGAAGCCGTATTCGCCATATATTGAAGGGCTCCTTGACCTGCACCAAATAGCAATGTGCGGCAACTCATTTGCTTACCTCATCTACTGAATGCTGAGAATCCTCTAACAGCCGGATTATTTTGTCGCTATTTATTTGTGCGGAAAAATTACCTGCTCTGGCAGGATCGAGTTCCGTTTCAAATTCACTTAACAAAGTCGACCAATCCACAAAGCGCTGGACTTCTTTTTCCAAGTTCAACGAAAACAATAATCTTTTTACTTTATCGACCAGACATGAGGTTAAGTTTAATTTTGCGTTATCAAACCCATCTATGATTGCCAGTAATGAAAAGCTACACGCCAATCCATGGGGCATTCCATAACGCAATGTTAAAGGATAAGAAATCGCATGGGCGATGGCGGTTTTAGTCGTTGATATTGCCAATCCTGCCATTGACGCAGCGACGAGGAGCTGGCTCCGAGATGCAATATCGTCGGGATATTGTAAGACCTTTGGCAATCCTTCACAAATCAGGTCAATGGCTGACCCTGCACGCTTTTTACTTTCTTCTGTGCAGTTAGTGTTCCATATGGATTCCAGCGAATGTGAAAGCGCGTCCAACGCTGAATACAGTGTTTCTTGCCGTGGCAATGTCAGTGTCAATTCGGCATCTAGGATCACGTTCGCAGGTTTCACACCTAGGACAGAAAACTTTTTCTGTTCCTCGTTATCCCAGACAGTTGCAAATGGCGTTACTTCCGCTCCAGTACCAGCAGTTGTCGGCATAGCAATGACAGGAATTGTTTTGATGTCATGACTTTCTGTGCTCAACATTTGCTCAAAGGGTTTTTGCGGGTCCGCTAGCCAACGGCTCAATACTTTTGCTGTATCGAGAACACTCCCTCCCCCGAGCGCAATGATATTGCTAATGCGGCATTGGGCATATTTATTAACTAATCCTTCAATCTGCGAGATTTGCGGATTGGGTGCGACTTGGTCAAAAAGAAATAAATCACACTGAGTCAACGAAGCTCGGCAAGAAGCTACCACTCCCCTTTGTGAAAAGCTTTTTGACGTTATAAATAATGTATTACCTGCAAGGGAATACTGACTCAATACTTCAGCTACTTTGCCTATTTCGATATTTTCAATAGACAAGTTATCATTCAAATTCATTCTGTACTGCCAGCATGTCGCATAAATGCCAGTTTGTTTTGTTTTGGTGTGCTTGTAGGGCGTCCCAGGTCTTCCCGTGATCCTTTCGCAATTTTAACTTCCAACATGACAGGTCCTTCTTTGTCGGGTAAGGTATGCCAGACCTGAGTTAGAGATTCTTCGCTATCTGCCGAATTGTAGTGTTTATAGCCACTAGCCAAAGCGATTTGTTCAAGATCAATTCTTCCTGCCACCGTCGGTTGCCCACCAACCGACTCATGACTCTGATTATTAAGCACAACATGTATCAAATTACTCGCCGCGTGATTACCGATAACAGGGAGAGCTCCCATATGCATCAGCATAGAGCCATCTCCATCCAATGCAACAACGCGTTTATCCGGACTGGCGCTTGCAACACCGAATGCGATGGACGATGTATGCCCCATAGCTCCGACAGTCAGAAAATCTGAGTTTCTCTGACCTCTAGCTTGCCGAATTTCAAACACTTCACGGGAGGTCTTTCCCGTGGTTGATACAACAAGATCTTGAGGGCTAAGAAGTTCAAGAATAGCGCACAGGGCCTTCTCTCGCGGCAAACTATACTCTGGGTAACTATTCAATTGTTTTTTATACGCTAAAAACGTATTTTTCCGGACTAGCAACGCCACAGGACATGAAGCATCTATCATATTTGCTAACAAGGGTGGCAAAACGGAACCCAACTCAGAAGAGGAATCAATGACCGCATAAGGTATGTCCAATAAATCAAGTTGAGACTCTGTTATTGCGCCCTGTTTTACATGTTGAGGTTCGTCCTTAACACCAGGTTCACCTCGCCAACCTATGATCAGTAGCATTGGAATACTGTAGACCTGTTTATCTGCTAACGACGTCAAGGGATTAATGACGTTACCTAAACCCGAGTTTTGCAGGTAAACAGCAGCCGCATTGCCGGAACCCAAATAGCGCCCTGCCGCAATTGCTAAGGCATTCCCTTCATTCGCGGTGATCACGTGTTTGTCAGAGGGCAAGGCATCATCAATATAAGCGCAAAGTGGCTTCAGCAATGAGTCTGGTACCCCGCAATAAAAGTCGATACTTCGTTTGGCCAACGATGCACAAAATTCACTTGGCTCAATCACTATTTACCACCTGGGATCAATTCAAGAATCTGTTTGATTGGCATCATTTGTGCATCAACCTCACTTGAGCGACCATGCTGCAAAATTGATTTCGCCGTTGATGTCATCGCCGGGTAGGCACTTCGTAATAGCTGGTTTGCATAGATGACGATATTCACACCTCTTTCCCGCAATTCACTTTCGTAAACTGTATTGAAACTGGACGGCACCACCACTAGGGTCTTTTTGTTGCGCAGAGTCTTGTATCGCTCACAAAAATCAAATATTTCCTGAGGCGACTTTTCACGACTATGGATCATTATTCCATCAGCCCCAGCATTTAAAAAGGCTTCGGCTCGTTCCATAGCATCATCAATTCCCTGCCCTAAAATAAGGCTCTCTATTCGAGCGATTATCATGAAATCATCAGTAGCCTGAGCATTTTTACCGGCTCGTATTTTTTGGCTGAAATTGTCTATACTATCTTGAGTTTGCGCGACCTCTGTTCCAAATAGTGAGTTCTTTTTTAGTCCGGTTTTATCTTCAATAATTACCGCTGACACACCGAGTCGCTCAAGCGTTTTAACGGTAAAAACAAAATGCTCTGTTTTTCCTCCAGTGTCACCATCATAAATAATAGGTTTAGTTGTAACTTCCAGAACTTCATTCAACGTGCTCATTCGAGAAGACACATCAACCGCCTCTATGTCCGGTTTTCCCTTCGCGGTTGAATCCGTGAGGCTACTTCCCCACATGCCATCAAATTCTTGTATTCCCTCTTCACTTGCCACTTTGGTATTTTCAATTATGAGTCCGGACAGCGCATTATGGATATCCAGGAAACGCAGAATAGGTTTTGCAGCCAACATTCTTTTCAGTGATTTCAGGCGAACTTCTGGCGTAGTACCAATTTCTTTCATTGCAGCTTGCAGTGAACTTGAGGAAATGCCCTTGGTATAGGGCACTTCTACCAACTCACCTTGCCATTGAGCCAAACAATCAATGACTCTTTGACGGGTTTTTTTTTGAACGCCGTCGCGCCAATCATCACCATGAACAACAAAGTCAGGTTTGATTGATTCTAAATTGGGAACATAATCCAGTGTCGTTTGTGCGATTACATTCTTGACACCCTTAATATTTTCAATCACCTGTTTTCTTTGCTCGAACTCCATAAATGGAACACGTTTATAAGCAGCAATGGCCTCATCAGTAAGCAAGCCAACAGTTACATCTCCCAATTTGACAGCTTCTTTCAAAATATTAAGATGGCCCGGATGCACTAAATCTGCGCTCATTCCCACATAAACTACTTTTGTCATTATGTTGTTCATTCCCAGTTGTGGTTCTTGCCAAATATGAATTTGGCGATCTAAAAAACAATGTCGATCTGCCGGGACAATTGACTAAATAAATCAAATCCATCCCATATTGGTGAAAATTCCAATGCTCGCCCGACAGGCACAAGTCGATCCAATCCTCTTATCGACGATCGTTCTGAAAGCTTTAATATTTGTTCTCGAGGAATATTCCAATAACTAAGGGTTTGTAATTTGTCTTCTAAACGCCTTGGAAGTTCGTCTAGCTCGTCAATCTGATGTACGATGAAAAAACCATCACCTGTATGCCATTCTAAATTGACCAAAGTAGGATCCTCCACTTCAACAGCCCCCACCCTATCAATTATAATGGTTTGGCAATCGGGCTGACTACTTCGAACCAGCTGACTTAAAACCAAGTGGTTATTCGCTAACTCAACCGCCGGTAGTGTCCCTTGTGCAATTTTATTGACCGCTGAAAATAGGGCGTGCTTCTGACTCGTATCACCTGTCCAATAAATAATTCTTGGTGAAGAGCACGCTTGTTGGGCAAAAGGTTTGGTATCTCGCCACAAAGACTCAGCTAGCTTAATTAATTGATCAATATTGTCCAAATTGTCACCGTTTATCAGGCATGCAGAATAACGATCCGCAAAACTAATATCACGACTTCTTGGCTGGCAAGGTAAAGAACGAATGGCATTTACACTTTCATCACCTCCCCAAATCACTCTGGCATCGGCCAAAAGAGACAACTCTTCGGAATACCCACTGTTTTTATCAAACCGGACGAATGTATTCATTTTTGCCAGATGTAGGTATTCCGCCTGATGAAACAATTCGTCAAGCAGCATTAGCAGAGCGGTTTGCATAGGCGATTCATGGCTGGCGACTCTGACGATATTTCTGTTGCCCATCAGCAACGAACACACCCAACTATACATAAACATGGTGTCGACATTTGCAGGCGTAAAGTGAAGCACCAAACCCAGCGGTTTAGATGCTTTTCTTAAATTCTGTTGCTTCAGACTTTCAATATTAGACGCACGCAACCAGAATCCAAGCGCAATCAACTCAGGGTAACTCTTACACTCTTTATTCGTCAGGATTTGGCTAGATAGCGAGTTAAGAAACTTCTCAATACTGGCATCAAATGGGTCGATTGAATCTGAATTCAGAACATCATTAAGTACAACATTTCCAGGTGCTAACACGCGAAATTCAGTCATGATGATTCTACCTTGTGCGTGTCGCTACATCCCCGAACTTCAGTTTTTGGTAACCTCCCGGAAACACTAAAGTATTTGCCTTTCCGACCACAGGAGCAGTTGTCTACACCGGCCAACTTACCTAAGTCTTCTGTTAGAATACTGTGTCCTGGGTAGCTAGTGGGTAAAACCGATAGCACTTGCAGAATACCTTCCTTTCCCACTTCCAAAGCTTCCAGATTAAATGGATCCCTGACAATCACATCGGAAAACAAGGGGGCGTGCAAATGCCCCGCTTCGCATTCCACAAAAACGGATCCAACTTGCTCAGCCATACCATAAAAATTGAACACATTACGTAAACCTGTCAATTCTTCAACCACACGTTTGAACTCTTCATTGTCTACTTTTTTAGACTCAAGGTTCTTCCAACCGCCACTATGCAAAAGAATAGCTTGCTCTAACTCGATGTCTTTATTGTCATTCAGTAAGGCCTCAATAAAATATTGCCAGACCATAAAAGTGAATCCAAAAATAAGGACTGGCTGCCCTTGGTACTTCTGACAAAATGCTTCCACGTTCGGCCAATCAATATTCATATTTTCATCTAGCGCATAGGTATGATCTCGGCCGAAAAAGGCAATCCCTTGAATCCCTGCTGCCCGTGCATTGAAATTCGCCTTATCTTTCAGTACGCCAGGGCTATCTATTATCAGCATTGGTAATCGAGCTTTGCCTATCGTCTCCTGCAGAATCTTCACCAAAACTTTTGATTGCCGTGCGCTGGTAGCTGAATCCAATATCACTTGCGAGCGGATCTGTGAAGTGGTTCCTGATGATTGTAATACCCGAAAGACGCTCTCTTTCCGAATACTCGAAAGAGCGAGTTGCTTAAATAACCTGACGGCAAGATATGGTAACGATTCCACTTTCTCAGACGGTCCGTCTTGCAGATCAACAATGTTTTTATACGCTGGACATTGTTGTCTGTGATAACGGTCAAGCAAATTTAAAAGAGGGAGTAACAGTTGCTCTTTCTGACTTTGCTCTAAATGATAAACAGGCTGAGCCAACAATGCGTTGAAGTGCGATTCGTACTCTTCAATCAAAGTATCAGTCATGGGAGAGTCCCACTTGTGACAAAATTGCAGCGTAATCTTTTTTACCGTTTGCGGTGAGCGGAAATTCTGATAAAGACACGGCTATAATAACCGAAGAATGAATATTTAAATATTGACTCAACTTTTGCTTCAAACTACTGATATCCAGTTCGTTAATAAAGGCCACAACAAGCTTCTGATCATTACCGGTTGATGCGGCTTCAATTCCTTGTCGATTAAAATACTGCTCGACCTCATCGAGATTCAAACGGTTTCCAAATAATTTAATCATCCGTTTTTTGCGGCCAACAATGTAATGCAGACCTTGTTTGTCGAAGTAACCTAAATCACCAGTGGCCAGCGACCCGTCTCCATGAAAGTGCACCAGATCTTCCTTAGAATTGGCGTACCCAAGCATTGCATTTGGTCCAACATAAATGATTTCACCAACTTCACCTGGTTTTGTTATCTGTTTCCCAGCCGAATCTAGTAGTTCGAATTTACCCTTGGGTATTGCTTTACCTATCGAATCAGGGTGTATTTTTACCAATTCCGGTTCCAGATATGACATGCGTGCTGTTGCTTCAGTCTGTCCATACATTACAAAGAATTGTTTACCTGTATCCAGTGCATATTCAGCCAAGCTTCTGACTTTATTTTCCGCTAGTCTGCCGCCGGCCTGAGTGAAGTACCGTAAAGTATTTAATGGCAACTCGGTAAATTTTATTCTTAACAACATATCATAAATGTGCGGGACACCGGCAAAACTGTTGATTTGTTCTGATTCAAACAACTGCCAGAACTCTCTGTTTATCATCGAGTATTGAGTAAAGAGAATTGCCGCTCCACGATTTAGATGTGAATTGATTACTGATAAACCATAGGAATAAAACAGCGGCAGTGTGCTCACCGTTTTATCTGTTTTTCGAATAGGAAGATAATCACAAATTGCATCAGCATTGCTTTGAATATTGTTATAGCTCAATGAAACTTGTTTAGCTGACCCAGTTGTCCCTGATGTAGAAAGTAGCAACGCCAATTTATTATCAATAGTGTGTTTTGTATTCGCATACTTTTCAACATTCAAGTTTCGAATAATAACGTTAGGTTGATAGGCAGTTAATAAGGCTTCAACCTTGGCATTATCCAAATCAGGATCAAGCATCATACAAACATGCCCTTCCCGCAGGCAGGTTAGGTAGGCAACCAGACCATTGGAATTATTTGATACAAAAACAAAAACCAGTTTTTTACCACCATCAAATTGCGTCGCAAGCTCATCACAACGGCCAGCTAATTCAGCATAGGTGAGAGTATGCTGCCCCTCTATGACGGCAACGTTATCTTGAAAACTTTCCAGTTCAGACCAAAACACAATGCTTGGTTCCTAGAGCTTCATTCCGCCATCAATACCGATAATTTGACCAGTAATGTAAGCGGAATGATCAGACAACATGAAACTCACCAGGTCAGCAACTTCTTTCGCCTCCCCAGCTCTCCCTAAGGCAATAGAATCAAGGATTTCAGTGCGTTTTTGTTCAGGATAATGATTGGTTAGGTCGGTATTCACAAATCCAGGTGCAACACCGTTAACCCTGATACCCAATCCTGCCAGCTCTTTCGCAAGGGATTTGGTCATACCGGACATTGCCGCTTTACTAGCCGCATAGGCACTTTGCCCGATACTTCCCCTTTCGCCGACCACCGAGCAAATATTGATAATACTACCTTGACGATTTTTAGCCATTAAGCGACTGGCTAACTGACTATGTTGAAACGCAGCGACAGTGTTAACCTGAAGTTGAAGTTGCAAATCTTCAAGGCGAGACATTGCCAAGGGTGCATCTATCATTACACCTGCATTATTCACCAGGCCATCCAGCCTGCCTATGTGTTTTTGAATGTGCAAAAAAGCCTGCTTTACCTGGTCAGCGTCTCTGACGTCATAACTGAAAGGAACAGCATTGTCGCCCAGCTCTGCACAGATATGTTCCAACGTTTCATCGTCTCGTCCACCAAGGTAGACTGTGGCCCCTAAAGCCACACACACCTCGGCAATCGCCCTACCAATACCTCTGCTGGCCCCAGTAACAAGAATATGCTTATCTTCCAACATTAAAATGAGACTTCGTATTTGCTAAGAATTTCTTTTGCTTTGGCCACAGAGCTCATATCAATGATGTCATCTGTATCCAGCATGATATCAAACTGCGCCTCGATTTCCGCGACTAAAATCATGTGCGCAGTGGAGTCCCACTTTGGAAAGCTGTTATATGCCAAATCATCATTAATTTCTGATAAATCAACATCCAGACTGCTCGCAAAAGCTTGGTAAAGCGTTTCCGCTGAGTTCATTATCTATTCCTTGTATCTTATCTTGATAAAAGCGATCTTAACTGCTTTGTGGCAGACAAATAATTGTTATGGGTTAAACTGATTTCCAGCAAATCACCTTCATTCTCCACTTTATAACCCAATTTCTGATTATAATTAAGCGCCGCAACGTTACTCGCTTTGACCACTGCTAACAATCTGGCAGTTCCCAGCGTATTAAAACAGTAGTCGTTTAGCAGCAAGGTCGGTGCGAACGCCAAAATATTGTTACGGTAACGCTTATCAGCAATATACAGACCAGGTTCAATCGCGTTGGCTGTATCCAGTGTTTTCCCCAATCCTCTCGCTTTGAGATTGGCCGCACCAATGGGTTGGTCACGATAGGAGATCACGAAGTGTATCTGACCAGGATCGCGCTGTATTTTCTTATACCAGGCGCTTTGCTGTTCTCGTGAGATTGGCTTCCGATCAAGCATAAACTGGCTCACTTCAGGATCATTCCGCCACTTTCTCAGCATTTCAATATCAATTTCTGACACCTGCCTGAGTTCAACTTGATACCCTTTAAGCTTCACAGACTTCGCGCCCTAACAAGTTCATCAATTTCCTCAATGATATTATTGGCACCATCAAGTACTCTGAGTTTACTGGCTTTTTCACTCATAGAAACAAGAGCCTCTGTATTGCTCCACAGGCTAATCAAGTGTGTGGTCACGACTGAAATAACCTCATCCTCCCGAGCATCGTAGGCAAAACACCAACCTTGTTGCTGAGCAAATTTGGTAGCATTTAATTGGTTATCTGCGACAACCAGAAGCAACGATGGGCATGCACAAGCCAGTAATTCAAATTGCGTACCTCCTGCCGCTGACACAACAAGTCTGGCCTGCGCGAATTCGTTAGCAACATTTTGACAGTCATGAAGGTGCAGAATATCCAACTGAGTCATATCAAGAAAATGCTTTAGCTGGGTGAGTTTTTGGTAGGCTGCGCCTGTTAATATCCTTATTTTTCCTTTAAATCCGTACTGTTCGAGCGAGTGTACCAGTCTTAGCGTAAGGTCGAGAGGATCACTCCCCCCAAATACAAGTGTGAGATACTCTCTGTGCTCAAAATCAGTTGATTCAATGTCGATAAATTCCTGACGCAACACACGAAAATCGGGGCCGAGACATTTTATTGCTGTCGGTGCAGTTTCATTGTACTCGAGATCTATCCCACTATCAGAACCATTGATCACTAGATCGCATGGTAATTCCGGCAAGTTATTCATGTCATCAAAACAGGCGAAGACGTGGTGAGAGCGCCAAAGTGCAAAGCGGTAAGACAAATCAAACTGGTAGCCGTCTAATACGATAACATTTGCACCAAGTTTATCCGCAAAAACGCTCAACCAGCCCGGTTCATCTTCAAGCGCAACAGCTACTGGTATTATAATCTGAGTTCCAACCCAATCCTGCCTGCTATTTATTAGTTTTTCGCTGGCCGGCCTGACGACAAAAGTAACTGAGATACCCCGCGAGTCCATTGCTTGTGCTAAGGCCTGACATCGCATCAGATGCCCCAAACCTATTTGCGGATTTCCATCTGTTCGGAATATTACTTTCACCGGGATCACATTCGAGACAATTCTAAATAGGTCACTTTACTCAACAAGCTCCCAACTTAGGGGAGTTCCTTTTTTAATAGATACTTTAGCCGCCTTGCTCAGAACTGTTTGCCAATGTTTTGGAGCTAACCCAAACGCTGGCCTGATTATCTTAAGATTGTCCTTACTAAGAATTTCACCTTCAGTAATGTCCCTGCTCGCGTAAATTGAGCGCCGATACTGCTTAGACTTTTCTTCAGAATCTGTCCCCCCATAACAAACTCCACCTAACGCCTGCCAAGCGGCGTTTGATTCTTTGACCAATGAAACCAACTCATGGGGTTCCAGAGAAAAAGCGGCATCAACGCCACCAGCGCTTTTATCCAGAACAAAGTGTTTTTCTATAACTGTCGCACCCAATGCAACGGAGGCCACAGAAACACCTATACCAGCAGTGTGGTCCGATAAACCAACCTGTACGCCAAAAGTGGATCTCATGCTGGGAATGGTTTTGAGATTGGTATTTTCCGGCGTCGCCGGATAGGTGCTTGTGCACTTAAGCAATACAATATCGAAACAACCCGCTTGATTAGCTGTTTTGACTGCGTCTTCTATCTCACTCAGGCTTGCCATGCCTGTCGAAATAATAAGCGGTTTGCCTTTAGATGCAGCTTTGGCAATCAACGGCAAATCTGTCAGTTCAAAAGACGCTATCTTGAAACAAGGAACATTTAATTCATCCAGAAAATCAACGGCATGCTCATCAAATGGAGAGCTAAATGCCAACATTCCCAATTCGTTCGCATAGGCAAACAGCGGCGCATGCCATTCATAAGGAGTGGCAGCCTTATGATACAAGCTATGCAGCGACTCACCATGCCATAAGTTATCCTCTTCCTGAATAACAAACTCTTTGGTGTCATGGTCAAGCGTCATACTATCAGCTGTATAAGTTTGCAATTTTATCGCATCAACGCCTGCCTGTGATGCCGCCAACACCATTTGTTCGGCCAGCTCATAATCTTGATTATGATTACCACTTAATTCGGCAATGATAAATGGTTCACAGTCCTGGCCTACTTCTCTACCGTCTATATGAATGTTATTCATCTGCATTTCCGGAAAAAATAGACATTATACTTTCCACCAAATCGCTAGACTTCGGCGTAACAAATCGCTCGGTTGCATAATTAGGCATTAAAAATCTGGGATCCAGGTCGCCACAAATAAGTAACGTCGGACAATCTACTGCATTGGCAAACCAAATTTCCGCACCTGGGGTTGACACTAGTAAGTTGCTACCGCTTAGCTTCTGGAGTGAATCAACGATTGGCAAAGAGCTATCCAGCCAGACGGTATCAACTCCATGTTCTGACAGGCTTTTTTGCACATGAGTCAGCATTAGTTTACTCGATGGATCATGAGTTGCCATTGCAACGGTTTTTCGCGAGTGGCTTTTAATAGCTACTGAACTAGATTTGATGGAAAGATCAAAATCTATATCTGTAAAACCACAACAACTTTTAAGATAAAACTCTGCATATCCATTTTCAGGTAACGCCTGCTCTTCCCACCAGCGAGAATATAATCTGGACATTCCGAAAAACGTACTGTTCATGAAATTTTCACTATCGTTCACATAGTCCGCTTCAAGCGTTTGATTTTGCAGTTTTTGAAGCAAATCCTGGACTGACAAGTTCAAATAATTTCCACTGACCGGTTCACCTGCATCCTTTAAAAACCGACTTAAAAAACAAGGCATAAAAGCAGTATCAAGATTAATTATCCGGTCAAAGGCTTGTTCTACAACTTCCTCAGCTAACCCTAGAAAAGTTTCCATCGCCTGAACAATATTGTCGGGCCAATGACCAAGTGGCAAACAAATGACTTTGATATTAGGAGACCCTGCCTGAATGATTTCCTGGCCTTTGGCATAGGTAAGGCAAACTATTTCCGCGCTTGGATTATTATATTGGAGATGTCTGATCGCCGGTAATGCAATAGAGAGCACATCACCTAATTCCAGCATCCTGATGATCAGTATTTTCTCTTTTTTATTGGATGATCTAGTCATTACTCATACCACGAACGTACGCTTGATACATTAGCTCTGCACGATGCCAGTCCTCTGGAGTATCAATATCCTGTACAAGGTGACGAGGAAGCACAACCGGTAAACTGTGTTCTGAAAAAATCTTTTTGCTGGACAAATAGTCTTTAGTTCTTCCCCAATAAAACTGACCTGCATCGTGATAAGCTTCTTCAAGATCTTGTGATCTCGTCCAAATTGATTCAGGAAACATAGGCGTAACTCCGGACTCACCTATCCGCAATGAGCGTTGAATTGGAAATGGAAAACTAGTCACCGAAAATGCAAATGATTTATCTTCCTGTAGTTTGAGTTTTTCTAACCCAGACTGTAAATATTTTGGTTGTAAAAAGGGGGCTGTTGCGTAAATACAACAGGAATATTCAGGTTCAAAATAATTCTCGACACAGTACTGAATTGCATGATTTGTTACGGGCCGAGTACCAATGATGTCGTTTGACAACTCTTCAGGTCGCAAAAAAGGCACATCAGCACCATATTGCTTAGCAATCTCGGCAACTTTTTCGCTGTCAGTGGATACTATTATCTTGTCAAAAAGTTGCGAGTTTTTAGCGGCAATTATGGAATATGCTATCAAAGGCTTGCCTGCGAATTCTTTGATATTTTTAACTGGTATACGTTTGCTCCCACCTCTTGCTGGGATGATTGCCAAATTCAAACTAGAACCTCATGCAGTGACTGTATAATTCTATCTTGTTCATCGGCAGTCATAGTCGGAAATAAAGGAATTGTAATGGCGTTTTCATAAAATTTTTCAGCTGCAGGGAAATCTCCGCAAGAAAAACCCAGCTCTTGGTAGTAGGGCTGAATATGAATTGGGATATAGTGAACATTAACACCAATTCCTTTTCCTCTCAGAGCGTTAAAAACTTTTTTTCTATCATGTGATTCAAGCTCAATCATATATAGGTGCCAAGCACTAGCGCAATGAGCAGGAACCCTCGGTAATTTTAAAGGTAAATCAGTTAGCAACTGAGTGTAGTGTTTTGCCAAAGACGCTCTTTTATTAACGAAGTCATCAAGTTTTCTCATTTGCGACAAACCCAGTGCAGCATGAATATCGCTTAGACGATAATTGTATCCTAATGCGACTTGTTGGTAATACCATGGGCCATGACTTTGTTCAGACATTTGCGCCTGCTCCCGGGTGACACCATGTTTGGAAAAAAGCTGCAGACGAGTTTGTATGTCAGCAGAATTAGTCAAAATTGCCCCACCCTCAGCGGTAGTAATTGATTTGACGGGATGGAAACTAAGAACCGTCATATCGGAGTAAGAGCAAGAGCCAATTTTGCTTTCTTTGTAGCTTCCGCCTAATCCATGCGCGGCATCTTCAACGAGAATAATGTTATGGAATTTACACAGCTCAGATATGCGTTCCATTTCGCAACTCAACCCTGAAAAATGCACTACAATTAGTAACTTAGGGAGCTTTGCGACTTTTTTAGCTTGGGCTATTTTTTTCTCAAGGGCAGCAACTGATATATTTCTGGACAAAGGGTCGATGTCAACAAAGTCAACTTGTGCACCACAATACCGTGCGCAATTTGCTGAAGCGACAAAAGAGTTGGGGACGGTCCAAACCCAGTCTTTTTGACTGATGCCAGCAGCCAAACATGCCACATGTAAACCCGAAGTCCCGCTATTCACGGATGTACAATACTTGGCGCCTGTATAGTCGGATAGACTTGCTTCAAATTCTGAAACCAACTTTCCCTGTGTAAGAAATTGATTTGTCAGCACATCCACTACAGCTTCAATATCATCATTGTCTATATAATGTTTACCGTAGGGTATGACTTTAACTGGAGTGTTCATTTGGTATTCTTGTCGAGTTCCTGAAGTTCACTAACAGTTAAAAAGTGCGGGTTTGTGCCTGAATGGTACTCAAATTTATCCTCAACCTGGCGCCCTGACTCGCCTGATTTATTTAGGGTGTAATCAACATTTTTATCAAAAAATTTGATCGCTGGAGTGATGACATAATGATCGTCGAACTCAAGTGAGTGGTGTGCCATTTCCTCCGGCACCATTACTTCGTGTAATTTTTCACCTGGTCTTATCCCGACAAGTTCATATTCCCTTGAACCACTCATCGCCTCTACCAAATCTAAAATACGTATTGAAGGAATTTTAGGAACAAATATTTCACCACCTTGCATTCGGGCGAAGTTTTTAACCACAAATTCTACCCCTTCCTCTAACGTTATCCAGAAGCGCGTCATCTCTTCATGGGTTACAGGCAGTTTACTACATCCTTCTTCCAATAAATTCCTGAAAAATGGCACAACTGACCCACGTGAGCCAATGACATTCCCGTATCTAACCACAGCAAATCGTGGACCTTTTGCTCCTGATATATTATTTGCTGCAACGAAAAGCTTGTCGGAAGCCAATTTGGTAGCACCATACAAGTTAACAGGATTGGCAGCTTTATCAGTGGATAACGCTATCACTCTACGCACATCAGCTGATATAGCAGCATCGATAACGTTCTGCGCACCATTGATGTTAGTTTTGATGCATTCGTTAGGATTATATTCAGCAGCAGGAACCTGTTTTAGCGCAGCAGCATGAACAACATAATCCACGTCTCGCATCGCAGCTTTAAGTCGCTCTTTATCTCTGACATCACCTATGAAGTAACGCATACAAGGGGCGTCAAACGTCTGCTGCATTTCGAATTGCTTCAGTTCGTCTCGGGAATAAATGATGAGTTTTCTTGGAGAATAGCGAGCCAACAGATAGGAAATAAATTGCTTTCCAAAGGAGCCGGTTCCACCTGTAATCAATATTGACTTGTCTGAGAACATTTACGCATCTACCTTATTATTTTCTTTGTCTACGCAAGTATTGCACCAAAACTTATAGGTTAAAAATAAGTTTACTCAATGTTTTTAACCATTCTATTATTTGTATTTTTCTACCGCTTTTCTTCCTCGCAATAAGCCACTTAGCTTTGATAGTGAGGTCCTGAAAAGTGTTTCAGCAATTTGCGTCAATCTCTGATTGGTATCGTATTCTGCTGTTGCGAATGCCTTTTTGGCATCAACATCTAAGCCGTCAAGATGAGCAGTTATAAGGTCGTCACGTTTTACGATTAGTTCAAGAAGACGTTTATCGTCGAGTTCTTCACTCGACAAAACGCCTTCTAATTCTTGGTTAATTGGGATCAGATTGGGGGGAGTATTGTTGTGATTTAATTTTATTTTTTTCACACTACGGCTTGACGTTTTTGCCTCTGAGCCTCATACGCTTGTTGCTTTGCGTCTTCAGGGATTTCAGACCAGGCTGTTTTGATCGGTAACAGCAGGTTAATCACTTCATCCATGATGTTCAAGTCATTCTGAATATTCGCGTCGGTTAATCGCTGGACCATGAAATCATAGAGAGCGTACAAATTTTCTGAAATTTCTGATTTGCTTTCCAGATCCAGTGTATCACGTAGGTTCATTATAATTGCAGTTGCACGGGATAAGTGCTCAGACTTTCCCTCGAAATCTTTACGTTCAATACAACCTTTGGCATAGGCCATTCTATCCAGACCACCCTGCATTAGCATTAGGGTGATTTTATGTGGGTCTGCTGTAGCGATCTCCTGTTTGAGACTGCCTTTCTTATATGCGTTGATTCCTTTAAGTGCCATTAATTGTCCCCTTAACCGCCAAGTGAAGCCAACAGTGCACTGCCGGTCTGATTTAATCGCGCGACCGTCTGATCTAAATTCAAATATCTGTCGCGCAAAATCTGTTCAAAACTGAGCATGCGCAATTCGAACTGCTCCCGTTCATCAGCCAATTGATCTTTTTCATCATTGGCTGACCGTTCTCGCGTCGCTATCAGTCCGCTGAAAGTCGTGTATTCTTTAACGTACGTATATAAATTTGCCGCTATCCCTTCGTCTGCATCAGTAAAAAGCGTCGCAATTTCATCAAAATTATCTTCCAATGCGGCCTTTAATCTGTCTTCTCCACTGCCAACACCAAAATCATTAGATGAACCTATCTCGAGTTCACCGTCCTGGTTTAGCTCTACGCCTATTTGGAATAAACCGCCAAGTGCAGAAGCACTGACATTTGACCCTATAATTGAAGAAAGCCCCTGCTGAATGCCACGGACCATAAAATCTCCGGCCAAGGCTCCGTCATCTTCCAACTCAGATTCTCCATAACGAGTCAGCGTATCAATCTCTTTCGAAAGATTGTTAAAGTTATCCACAAAGTCACGGATTTTCTTTTCCAATCCTTCAGTATCTGTTCCGATTTTTAAAGTGGAAGATAAAAACGTCACCCCATCCGCAGCTAAGGAAGAAGTGGAACTGACTTCAAAAGACACATTTTCAATTGTGTTTTCAAATTCATTGGTACTGCTTTCCACCTCAATACCATCTATAGTCGCTTGCGCATTGCGAGCCGATAAGACAGGAGATAAAAAAGTGGATGTTTCAGTTGAGTCGGTTGTGGATACGCGGTCCAAATCAGCAATATTGTTATCGTTGACGATAACTAAATCATTGCCTGTACCTGTTGTATCTGAACTAAAGACTAGTTTCGCACCACCATCAGTGGTACCCGTGTCTATAATACTGGCGTTGACACCAAAATTATTATCTGAACTGTTAATGGCATTGCGAAGTTCTTGAAGTGTCATGCCAGCAGTGACATTAATTGTAAAACTGTCACTAGTAGCGCCAATTTTGAATGTAAGATCGCCGGCGCTGGCACTGACAACATCTGATGTGCTGGAGAAGCCTCCACCTACTGCATCTGCAGTTTCAATGCGACTCCCCCCGGCCAGCTGTTTAACAGCTACTTCGTATGAACCTTCAAGTGCACTGTTAGATGCTTCAGCAGTAAAAGGTTCGACATTCTCATCCGGATTGTCGATGGTAGGTTCCCGACCTTTCAGATTAAAGTCACTACGTAACTCATCCACTGAATCGAGAAAATCACTCATTTTGGATTTTAGCTGACCAAGGCCAGAAATTTCCGCATCAAGGGATTCTTCTTTCGCGTTAAGACGATCTTCTTTAGGTTTGCGTTCTGCAGCGATAAGCTGCGTAACCAAACCGTCTAAATCTAAACCCGATCCTACACCTAATGACTGGATAGTCATGACGAACCTCTCAATTACTTATGCTTGCTTGTTAAATAACACTCCTACAGCTGCGCCTACATCAGTTTGCAATTCCTTAATTCTTTCAGATAAGGCCAGAACTTCTTCCGACGGGATTTGACGAATAACATCTCCCGATTCAGAGTCTGTGACCTTCACAACCTGACGTTCACTTTTTTCATCAATGGAAAAAGCGAGCTGTCTGTTTTGTGCCTGAACAAAATCACTGATTTCTGCAACAGCACTTTCAATGTTAATTGAAGCGTTATTCAGCTCTTCACTGTTATCGGCCGCTATAACGGAAGCTTGAGCATTTTGCTCCAGTCTTCTGTCCTGGCGAGCTTGCACAGATTCCTCTGCACTCAAATCATCTCGACGCACAACGTTACCGTTAGTATTTTGCACAGCAACATTCTGGCCAACTTGTGAAAAATCTACATCCATCTTTCACCTCCACTCAGATGAATGAACGGCCACCATAAGTATAGTAGCCAGCTCATTGTTAGCCCAGTGGCGATTATTGTCTCTCAACTTGGGTTATTAACCCAACAAGGACAAAGCCGACTGAGGACGCTGGTTAGCCTGACTCAATACAGACAAAGACGCCTGTTGAACAATCTGATTACGCGTTAATTCAGCGGTTTCAGTTGCAAAGTCAGTATCGCGAATACGTGAACGTGCACCAGCTATATTCTCTGAAATGTTACTCAGGTTACGAATGGTTGATTGGAACCGGTTTTGAAGCGCACCCAAATCAGCTCTAGTCGCACCAATAGTCGAAATTGCAGCCGTAATCGCAGTTAATGCGGCAGAGGCTTCGGCCACCGTAGCAACAGAAGTATCGGCCAAACTTAAACCTGAAGCTCCAAAACCACCCGTTCGAGATAGGTTGACTGAAATCGTCTGACCACCGTTCGCGCCTACCAGGAATGCTGCAGAAAAACTTCCCGTTAACAAATCAACGCCCGCAAACTGAGAGTCAGTTGAGATACGCGAAATTTCCTGTTTAAGGGCTGACACTTCTTTTTGCAGAGCGGTTCTGTCTGCTGAAGAGTTGATACCATTTTGCGATTGGACTGCCAGAGTACGAATACGTTGAAGCGAACTAGTCACTTCGCCTAATGCACCTTCAGCAGTCTGCGCCAGTGAAATGGCGTCATTGGCATTACGAACAGCCTGATTCAAGCCTTGAACCTGAGTCGTCAATCGATCTGAAATTTGTAGACCAGCAGCATCATCCGCAGCACGGTTGATACGGAAACCAGACGACAATCTCTCGAAAGACGTACTTAGTGCATTCCCTGAATTAAACAACTGTCGTTGCGCATTCAGTGAAGACACATTGGTGTTAACAAATAAACCCATAATATACCTCCTGAGAACTGACTCTGGTAAATATTACCGCTGAGCAGTTCGCCTCAAATTCAACTTTTTGGATTGTGTCTCCGCCAAGTTGCCTCACTAAATTGAAATCAGGCACCTCTACCTAACCCCAAAATTTTGTCAATGCACAGGGTGCATCTCCTCTCAACTAAGGTTATCGACCACTTCTAAAGAGTCTTTAGTTTTTTTTTAATTTTTTTTGAATTTCTAATCAATTGATATTTATGAAGTTTTTAGGGCGGAGGACTTTTTCTGAAAAAAAACATGAAAATATTTTTTGGCACAACCGAAAAAATAGGGCTAAATAAAAAGGCACCAGTGATTTATTGGCACGACATCTGCTAATAATTTCAGACAACGTGATTAAGTGAATTGAGTCAATAATTTGGCAGGCATAAAAAAGGCCGGGTCAAATGACCCAGCCAACTTGCTCACGTTAGGAGAACGAGCAAATAAGGTTTCTGTCCGGCTGGCAGGGTGTGAGAATGAATACTGGCCTCTCAACCAAACTTCTACACTCTCAGTCCTGTTAGTCGGCATTTTCCAACAGCGTTTACTGCTGGATGTTCATCCCTGAACGTTTTGCAGCAAAGCCATCGCTGCTCGGGGTCGGCCTCTCATCTCCTACCCTCTAGGAATTTTCAGTAAAATTAACCTCCAAGTAATTGTAGTGCGGATTGCGGCCTTTGGTTAGCCTGTCCGAGTACAGTTATGCTTGCCTGTTGAATAATCTGCCAGCGGGTCAGTTCTGCCGTTTCGACGGCAAAATCTGTATCTCGAATGCGGGATCTTGCCGCTGACACATTTTCCGAGATATTCGATAAATTCCTGATTGTTGATTGAAAACGGTTTTGAACTGCACCCAATTCTGCCCGCTTGGCATCAATGGTTGAAATTGCCCCCAGTACTGCGGTCATTGCTCGGGATGCATCATCCACCGTAGCCACAGAAATATTGTTTGCGGCTACATTCTGAGCACCAAACAAACCTGACGTGCCAAAACCACCCGGCCTGGATATGTTAACACTGATAGTCTGGCCCGCATTTGCCCCAACCAGGAAAGCTGCTGAATACATGCCATCCAGAATATTCACACCTCCGAATTGCGATGTCGCCGCAATCCGACTGATCTCCTGTTTTAAGGCTGAGACCTCTTGTTGCAAAGCCAATCTATCTGAACTGGCATTAATGCCGTTTTGTGACTGTACCGCAAGTACCCGTATTCTCTGCAGTGCCGCCGTTGTCTCGGCAAGTGCGCCTTCAGCGGTTTGCGCCAATGAAATCCCGTCATTGGCATTTCTCACCGCCATATTCAGCCCCAGCACCTGGGTCGTCAATCGGTTCGAAATTTGTAATCCTGCGGCATCATCTTTGGCACTGTTTATGCGAAATCCTGACGATAAACGCTCAAATGCAGTACTCAAGTTATTGCCCGAAGTAAAAAGTTGTCGTGTCGCATTTAATGACGACACATTAGTGCTAACAAAAAGTGACATATCATTCTCCTAAGTTGTCAGCGAATTATTATTTTATTTTTAGTATTCGCCTTTAATGACAACGGTTTAATCAAAAAACTAACATTGGCACGTAACGTGCTTTCTTACTGTTGTTAGTCAGTTTTCTGACTGGCACTTTTGTTAGGCAATTTGCCTTCAGAAGCTTTATGCTAAAGAGCGAGCGAAAGCTCAAAGCCGACGAGCGGAATTGATGGCCAAAACCTCAATACCTCTCACTACCTCCTGGCGTCATTTTCGTCCGTCGGCGGATTTACAAAAAAGGCTAAGGCCCCTATGTAAACCCAGAGATCGCACACTCTTATGTTATTGTTTTTGTTGCGTAAATCGTTATAACAGTTAAGTCGTTCTTCGGTCGGTTGCAGCCTGCCCCCACATTTTGCAATCCGACCGTTTCTTTTCTTTATCTCAGTTTATTCTTCGATGTTGCAGCCTGCCCCACATGCTTGCCGTTCATCTTGAATTATCATTCGTTTTATTATCCTTGTAATAATTGAAGTGCCGACTGGGGACGCTGATTCGCTTGTCCCAAAACGGTGATACTCGCTTGCTGAATAATCTGCCAACGGGTTGACTCTGCCGTTTCGACGGCAAAATCTGTATCTCGGATGCGCGATCTTGCCGCTGAGACGTTTTCAGATATATTGCTTAGATTACGAATGGTCGACTGGAATCGGTTTTGTACAGCACCCAATTCGGCCCGTTTAGCATCAATAATGGATATTGCCCCGAGCACCAGAGACATAGTTCTGGACGCATCATCAACTGTTTCGACAGTAATATTGTTGGCGGCTATAGCTTGGGAACCAAATAGTCCTGAGGTTCCGTAGCCACCAGGCCTTGAAATATTGACACTAATAGTCTGTCCAGCGTTGGCACCAACCAAAAATGCGGCTGAATACGCACCTCCCAGGATATTGACACCACCAAACTGCGAAGTGGCTGCAATACGGCTGATTTCTTGTTTCAAGGCGGAAACTTCTTGCTGCAAAGCAAGCCGGTCTGCTGACCCGTTGATCCCGTTTTGGGCTTGCACGGCCAATACACGAATACGTTGCAACGCAGACGTAGTTTCGGCTAGCGCACCTTCAGCGGTTTGTGAAAGAGAAATACCATCATTGGCATTTCTCACCGCCATGTTCAAGCCCAGTACCTGGGTCGTCAGACGGTTTGATATTTGTAGACCTGCGGCATCATCTTTCGCATTATTAATACGAAATCCTGACGCCAACCGCTCGAAAGCGGTACTTAAATTATTGTTCGACGTGAATAGCTGACGAGTTGCATTCAACGACGACACATTAGTGCTGACGAATAAACTCATTTTTTTCTCCTAACGATTTATGCAATCCGCCAGACCTATTGTTTTTATTAGTAGTCTTTGCGGTTTCAGTACGTCGATTATTATTATGTGACGTTACTGATTTTCAGCCCGTCGATTATTATTATGTGACGTCGCTGATATGGGGCCTGTTGCTATTATTATTTTTGTTTGCACAGTGCCTTTGATGAATTTATCGTGCAGGCGTAGGAAATCCTTTAGAAGAAAAAACAACTAAATAATTAAACTCTTATTTTTCAGTTAGTTAAGATATTAAAAAGGCCAGCAATAATGCTGGCCAATCGCTCTTACGTTAGGAGAGAGTGAGCGAAACTCTCCACAAAAAAGATCCCTGAATCCAAAGACCACTACCTCCTGGCGTCATTATCTTAATTGTGAATTTTTAGTTGGGTTAATTATCCCAATAACTGCAATGCTGCCTGAGGACGCTGATTCGCCTGAGACAAAACTGTCGTACTAGCCTGCTGAATAATCTGATTACGCGTTAGTTCTGCTGTTTCCGTGGCAAAGTCAGTATCACGAATTCGCGAACGTGCGCCAGATACATTTTCAGAAATATTGCTTAGATTCCGAATAGTTGACTGAAAACGGTTTTGCAGCGCACCTAAGTCAGCCCTGACGCCACCGATAGTTGAAATGGCTGTCGTCACTGCTGTCAAAGCCGCGGACGCATCTGCGACATTAGCGACTGTCAAGCTACCAACACCTAAACCTGACGCACCAAATCCACCTGTTCTGGACAAATTAACGGAAATAGTCTGACCACCGTTTGCGCCTACCAAAAATGCTGCGGAGAACACGCCGGTTAATAGGTCCACACCTGCAAACTGTGAGGTAGTTGAAATTCTTGAAATCTCAGCTTTCAACGCTGACACTTCTTTTTGCAACGCCAATCGGTCGGCAGATGTATTGATACCGTTCTGTGATTGCACCGCCAGCGTACGTATTCTCTGCAATGAATTGGTGGTTTCCGATAATGCACCTTCAGCTGTCTGTGATAGCGAAATTGCGTCATTCGCATTTCGGACAGCCTGATTAAGGCCTTGAATTTGGGTAGTTAAACGATCGGTAATTTGAAGACCGGCGGCATCATCTGCAGCACGATTGATACGGAAACCAGACGACAAACGCTCGAACGAGACGTTAAGACTGTTTCCAGAATTGAATAATTGACGTTGCGCATTCAAAGACGAAACGTTGGTATTTACAAATAATCCCATGGGATCTCTCCTACACTCTCAGTCCAGCGTTCGCTGGCAACCGAAATTATTCCGGTGGTTAAATAACACTAATAGAACAATAACTTAGCTCAAAACTTGACTGGCAAAGTTAATGTTACTGGCTCTCTCGAATAAGTTTATCGACGCAATGCAAAATCCCTTTAACAAAAAATTGCCATCCGGCAAAAAAGCGGCAATTTTCTGCCCCCTTTGCATTTGCTAATCAATTGAGATTCAATGCTTTTTTAGTTATTCAACGAAATAAGAAAAAAATGCTAATTAATTGGATAAAACCCATTTGGACTAAGCCAAAACACAGTGCGTTTACAGATTTGTGCGTGTTCCAAGGCAAACTATATTGCTGCTTCAGAGAAGCGACTAATCACATAAGTGGTGATGGTATAATTCGTATTTTAACCTTGACCTCAGAGGGTGAAATACAACACGAGAACGTGCTCAGATTGCCAGAAGCTGACCTGAGGGATCCAAAACTGAGTGTGACAGATAATGAAAAGTTGTTGTTGCTTGCATATGCCCGTCATCCAGATACAAACAATGTTACACGCTTTTCCCAACCCATGACCTGGTTCTCCGGAGACGGAATAAGCTGGTCAAATGCAAAACCTATTGGCGATAAAAACTGGTGGTTGTGGCGGATCAAGTGGCATGCTGGATTGGCTCATGGATTTGCCTACAACAGAAGACAACAAAGACTGAAATTTTATTCTGGCTTACCGAGGCGCACTTTTCAGCTGGTTCAGGACGAAGCGCTATCTCAGGAAAAGCATGGCTTAGGCTACCCCAACGAATCTGATTTAATATTCCTCGAAGATCACAGCTGCGTATCGCTTATACGAAGAGATGCTGACTCCTGCAGCGCACAAATGGGCACAGCAAAACCGCCCTACAAGCAATGGAAATGGCAGGATTTAGGCGAGTATATCGGTGGTCCGGTAATGCTTAAGATAGACGAGAATACGGTATTGGTTGCCGGAAGGCTTTGGCGGGAGCAAGGGCCCAAAACGGCTCTGTGGTGTCTTGATATGAAGAAGGCTAAACTGACACTGCTGAATATATTACCTTCTGGCGGTGATTGCAGCTATCCGGGGCTGTTAAAACATGAAAATCATATCTACCTCAGCTATTACTCCAGCCATTTAAATCAAAATAGCTGTATTTACCTGGCCAAAATTAACTTCCCGGTATCAAATGAAGTTGAATAGCGATAATCCCGTGACCCTTGCAAAGGTTGCCTGAGCCGCTTGCAAGGCAGTTTCTTGTTTACTCAGCTCAGAGACTGCCTGTGCATAATCAACGTCTTCAATGGCTGAGCGAGCGGCTTTATTGGCAATTTCAAGGTCTAGACTCGATTCAAACACAGATTCCGCAACATTGAGTCTGCCACCAAGGGCTGATTGTGCATTCCCCAGTGATTTCAACCCATTGTCAATTCCCACTAGCGCGTCGCTGATCGCTACCTGAAAATCACCCTCTGGCAAGTTTTCATCATTCAGTGCGCCGAAAAAGTCATTGAGTGTTTCTGCCAGGTTTTTCTTTTCTGGTGGATCTAGTTGAAAGTCGACGGTTGCTCCAACCGGGGCTGTGATATTAAATTCCAGACCATTGAAAGTGAAAGGCTGGCCAGACGTAAAATTCAGTGTCGCAACTGTAGTGCCTAACCCAACATTGTCTATCTGAACCTGCGAACCACCGCCTATTACTGTGATTTGGTAATTGTTATTAGCAGCTGTAACCGCATCGTAATTTCTTTCATGAAACAAATCGAAACCAGCTTGTTGGGTTTCCTTAACTGACGCTGATGTTGCACCTGCACTGCCTGTAATGGAGCTGGTCAGGCGAGCCAACACATCTTCAAATACGGATTTACCAGAGCTGTTGCTTTGTATTGTCTGTGCATCAGACACCCGGATCTGGTTGACGCCATCGTCCCCCTGAAAATTATATTTATTCCCTGCACTGCTTGGATCAAAAGAAAATGCCGGGGATTGAGACTGATAACCGGCAAAAATATATTCGCCATTGGAATTTTGTGAATTCATCAGGGCAAAAACTTCATCACGGATCTCGCCCATCTCTATTCCAATCGCCTGTCGGTCAGAATCGTCATAAACGCCGTTACCTGCCTGAATCATCAATACCCTCGCACGATTCAACGCATCATTAATGTTACTGAGGACAACTTCTTCCTGTTCCAATGAATTTTTCAGCAAATCATTATTACGTTTGTACTGAGTAATTTTTTCCAGTTCTTCTGTCAATCTCACAACTTGAGCTGCACCGACAGGATCATCAGACGGCCTAAGTAATTTTTTCCCAGTTGAAAGTTGTTGCTGGAGGTCGGACAGATCGCCTTGATTGTCAATAATGCCTTGAATGCTGCGGTCAAATATCTGGTTGGTTGAAATTCGTGTCATCGTTTCTTACCTGGTGGAATTCAGAATGGTATCGAACAACGATTGCGCGGTAGTGAGGATCCTCGCGGCAGCGGAATAAGTTTGTTGAAACTTGACCAGGTTAGCTGCCTCTTCATCGAGGTTGACGCCTGAGATATTCTCAAACCATTCTTTCGACTGGGTTTTCATCGCTTCTGCCGAACGCAAAGTAATATCAGCAATCGCGGTTTTTTCGCCAATGTTGCTGACAATATTCGCGTAGGACTCATGAAATGTCACTCTATTGGTCCCACCGTTGTCATTGAGCAATATGACGTCTCTGTTTTGCAGGCCAGATAATTCAAGTGCATTTCTATTGTCATTCAAACCATCAGTGTTGTAGCCGATGGTAAAGGTATCACCGGCTTTTGGCACGCCCTGAAGACTGAAATCATAACCTGGGAAATCATTGAAACCCGGGAAAGGCCAACCTGGGTCGGCAGCGGCTTGCGCCATCATATCGTTGTAGTCAGTTACGCCATTCACCACAACCAACGAATTACCTAACTCATCAAATACTTCGAATTCAGTGGTGCTGTTAAATACAATACTTGCCGGTGTTCCTGAAACCAATCCTCCCGCGCCATCAAACGCAGATGAGTCAGCGTCAGTCAAGGTGCCATCAACAAAAGTATTGGTAACTTGTGTCGAAACAAGAACCGCATCCCCTGTATTGCCAAGATCGGAATCTATTCTGATGGGAGAGGCAAATGCCAGGTCCTCAGGCCTGGTCATGGTGACCTCAAGATCATCTGCTGTATTTTTAGTGGGTTGCAATAAAAATTGATCCCCCACCGCATAACCCGCACCATCAGGAAACTCAATTTCAATACCACCGAATACAGATGTGAATGTTCCAGCTTGCGCAGGTACCCCGGTTTCAGTTTGTGTCACAGCTACACCCGCAGTGTCAGTCACCGGTGAACCATCAGGATTAAGCAATGCAATAGTGATATCCACTGTCGGTGGTGCGCCGGCTGTGACTGCATCAAACGTAATCTGATAGTCGGCACCCGTTAAATCAGATGCATTTTCCTGGTCAACTCGGCCGTTTATGACAAGGGCTGAACTCGAGTTGGCAGCGTAATTTAAACCAGTAAATTCAGGTAGAGTAAATATGTCTGAACCCAGTTGCTGGTCGAAATCCATGCCCAAACCGTTTTGCTCATTCATTGCAGCAGCCAGCGTCATGGCAATCTGCCCAAGCTCTCGCTGACTGGTTGCTAAGATTTCATCTCGGTAGCGGAAAATTCCACCTAATGTGCCACCCACTTGAGCTTCAGCCAGATTGAGTACTGTCGGTTTACCTGTGCTCTGCAGCTGCAACCCTCGATACTCAATGTCCGGGTCTCCCCCTAACTGGAACAGATTAAAGGAGCCATCCTCTAACACTAGAGATTCACCAGAGGTCAGATTAATCATCACACTACCATCGCCATTAGCGTTGTCCCTGGTTTCAATTGACATCAGCTCAGCCAATTCCAAAACGGCCTGGTCACGTTCATTTTTGATAACGCCGGGTTCTTCAAAGGGATTATTTGCCTGGGTTATTCTAACCTGCGCATTAAGTTCAGAAATGGACTGGATCAGTGTATTCGCTCTATTGACCAGGGAATCCATCTCCAGATTCACTTCCCGCTCCTTGTCGTTCAAAAAGCCCGACAAGGTACCAATTTGTCCAACCAGCGAATTTGCCTCTCCCAGCACAAGTTGTCTTGCTGCCATATTGGTAGGCTCATCCGATGCGGTTTGCAAAGAGCCAAAGAAACGGCTCATGCTGCTGGATATACTGTTGGCTTCACTAGCAAAGATGTTGTCAAGCACTGCTGCTCGCTGATAATAAGCTTCTGACTCACCGACCTGGGTAGTATCTCTACGCAATTGATTTTGCGCAAAAATGTTAATCACGCGTTCTGTTGTCCCTCGACCGACACCGCCAATCAACTGTGCGTTAAATGTCGTCCGCTCACGCACATAACCTTCGGTGTTGATATTGGCAATATTGTTACTAGCCGTATCCAGAAGTTTGTTGCTGGCACGTATACCACTAGTGGCAATGGAGAATAGATCGGCGGAACGGATCAAAATTCACCCCCTGAAGGCCCGGTAGTCAAGGCAGACATAAATTCCGAGAACTGCCCCTTGAGAACAGACATCACTTTATTAGCGTAATTTGGATCGGTGGCATATCCCGCTTTCTGGATAGCTTCAAAATACTGTTGTGGGTCACTCACTTTGTCCAGTGCCTGTCTATAACGAGGATTGTCCCTAACGAAAGAAACGTAATCTTCCAGTGAATGCGCAAAGGAATCATAAGAACGAAAACTGGCTTTTTGCTGGTTTGCTATACCTTCCCGATATTCCAACGTATCAATCGCTGTTTTATCGCCCTGCCAGTTGCCACCAGCCTTAATACCAAACAAATTATGTGAGTTTTTGCCCTGGGCGTTGTGGATCATAAATTGTCCCCAACCAGTTTCTACTGCTGCTTGAGCAATCATCGCCTGTGGAGCCAGGCCAATTTTATTCGCCACCTCCTCAGCAATGGGCATCAGGGTAGAGATAAAATCTTTTGCAGAGGCGAATGCTGATTGTTTAGAAGGACCAGTTGCGTCCTCGGAGTTTGAAGATGCACTTAATTTTTGTGCAGCTTGTACTTTATCGTCCCTGTTGGGTAAATTTCCATCACTACGAATAACACTTGCAGGAGTAAAACCTTCTTGTTGTGGCCCCAATTGTTGAACAATTAATTTTGCTAAACCGAAGCTGCCTTTGCTGGACAAATCAACGGCCATTTGTTGATCATGCATTCCACGATAAAACTTCACTTGCTCGGAATTAAATGGGCTATCTTTATCGGCGAGCGCTTCTTGGGCTTTGCGCATGGTTTTCAGCAGCATTTGCACAAAAATCGCTTCAAACTGATTGGCCGCTTCTTCGAGCGCTCCCTTGTCACCGCTTTGGGCAGCGCGGCGCAAATTATCTACCCCTTTCACGTCGTGATAGTTACGGGACAATTCCAACTGACTTTTTATGTGATTGCTTGGTTCCATAGGGTCTATATCACTATCAATTCACCCTGCAAAGCACCTGCTTCCCGCAAGGCTTCCAGAATGGCCATTAAATCCCCCGGCGCGGCACCAACTTCATTGACTGCACGAACCAGGGTATCCAAGGAAACACCGGGATCAAACTTGAACATACGACTGTCATCTAAATTGACGTCCACGATAGATTGAGTCGTCACCACTGTTTCGCCATCCGCTAACGCGTTAGGTTGCGACACAGTTTGATTCTCGGAAATCGTCACAGTAAGACCACCATGGGTAATTGCTGCAGGTAAAAGCCTGACATCCCGGCCGATAACAATGGTCCCGGTCCGACTATTAATCACAACTCTTGCCGGTGCGTCAGCAGGCGTAAAGTTAAAGTTTTCCAGTGTTGCCACGAAACCGACCCGTTGCCCAACATCTCTCGGCGCAGTGACGCGCACTGACGCAGCGTCAATTGGTGTTGCCAACACATACCCTTTATCAGGGTCTGCGCCTAACCTGAGGTTTATCGTATCTGCCAGTGCCTTTGCGGTAGAAAAATCCGGGTAATTTAAATTCAGAGTAAGAAAATCGTTTTGCATCAAACCACTTACGACACTTCGTTCCACTAAGGCGCCATTAGCAATGCGCCCAACTGTTGGTGTATTGGAAACAATTCTTGAGCCGTCAGCTCCTTCAACGCCAAATCCACTGACCACAAGACTACCTTGAGCCACAGCGTAAATTTCACCGTCGAGTCCCTTTAGGAAGGTTTGTAAAAGTGTGCCACCTTGTAAACTCGCTGCTTCACCGATTGAAGACACGGTGACATCAATAGCCTGCCCTGGCTTAACAAATGGCGGCAATGTTGCGTGAACGGCAACAGCAGCGACATTTTTGATTTTAGGTTTTATGTTGCTACTCAAACTGATCCCGAAGTTTGCAAGCATTGTTCGGAAGCTTTGTTCTGTGAATGGACTTTGTTCGCCTGTACCAGGAAGGCCGACGACCAAACCATAACCTACCAGTTGGTTGTTCCGAACCCCTTGTATAGACGCAAGATCTTTTATTCTCTGAGCGTTTGCCAAAGGGGCAAAAATAATACTCAAAGACAAACACACACTCAGCAATTTAGCCACGCAATACTTCCTCAAAACGGCCACCATTCAGATGAAAAGAAACGGGTTAACCAACCTTGTTGCTGTGCATTGGCAAAGGTACCTGTACCACTATATTGAATACGGGCATTGGCAATTTTTGTAGATACAATTTCATTAGTTGGGCTGATGTCCGCAGGTCTTACAATCCCGGTGAGACGAAGATATTCATCGCCGTTATTCAATGTGAGCCACTTTTCACCACGTACAACCAGATTTTGATTCGGCAAAACTTGAATGACAGTAACCGAGATATTGCCAGTTAAATTGTTACTTTGATTAGCTGAAGCATCACCGGTAAATTCGTTCTCTGTCTCCAATCCAAATTGAATTCCTTCGCCGCCTATTGCAACAGCATTGCCACCTAAACCAATAATAGGGTCGACTGTGTTTTCTGACTCTCGACTGGTTGTTGTACCTGCTGATTTTCTGGCACTGGTATTTTCCTGCAAGTTGACGGTAATGATGTCACCAACTCGCCTGGCTTTGACGTCAGAATAAATGCTGTTGGCCATATCTGCTTTGAAAATAGACCCGTCCTCGGCAATTTTTTGCCGCGGAATTTCAGGAATGACCGGTGCATAAAAAGGATCATTAGGCAAAGGGGGCCGCTGAGGTGTGCTCATGCACCCAGTCAGCAACAACCCGAATGAGATGGAGAAAAACAACTTCATCAATTTATCCATTTAAAGCTGCTGAATAACCTGGCCAAGCATTTGATCAACAGACGAAATTACTTTTGAGTTCATTTCATACAGGCGTTGGCTTTCAATCAGGTTAACCAGTTCTTCAGTTACGTTTACGTTTGAGGTTTCAAGAGCTCCCTGAATAATAGAACCCAGTCCTTCCAGGCCAGGTACACCTTGAATAGGAGCGCCACTCACTGCAGTTTCGACGAACAGATTCTGGCCGATGGGTTGCAAACCGGTGGGATTGATAAAGTCTGAAATACTGATGTTACCCAACACTGCAGGTTCTGCCTGCCCTCTCAAAGTGGCTGACACTTCGCCGTCCTGGGAAATAGTGATCTGTTGAGCATCATCAGGCACTGTAATGTTAGGCTGCAATAAGAAACCTGCACCTGGTGTCACTATGTTACCTTCATCATTCAGGGTAAATTGCCCATTACGTGTGTAGGCAATGGTGCCATCCGGCTGTAAAATTTCAAAAAAACCGCGTCCCTGAATGGACATATCAAGAGCATTTTCAGTGGTTAACATATTGCCTTGCGTATGTGATTTCTGGGTTGCGACTACCTTGCTACCCGCTCCTAACATTAATCCAGAAGGCAATTCCGTATCTGCAGATGAACGACCACCTGGTTGATTGATATTTTGATACAACAAATCCTCAAATATAGCTCTGTCCTTCTTGAATCCGACAGTGCTGGCATTCGCCAGGTTATTGGAAATTACAGCGACATCAGTTTGTGCTGCGTCCAACCCTGTTTTACCTATCCATAATGCTGGGTGCATTGTTCACCTCCACGGCTAAAAATCTTGTACTGCTTAATAAAATCGTTAAATTATGCGCATCAACATGTTGCCGCGCATATCCATTGAATCTGCTTTTTTCATCATTTTGACCTGCAATTCGTAATGTCGCTGCAAACCAATCATGCTAATCATTTCTTCCACCGCATTGACATTGCTGCTTTCTAACATGCCGGTTATCACCCGAACGCCAATATCCTCTGCTGCATCCTGGCCTGATTTCAATCGAAACAGACCGTCTTCTCCACGTTCCATATCCCGAACATTTGGATTAACAAACTTTAACCTCCCCACTTCTTCCAACACGGTTTCAGGTGCCCCTTGGGGACGAACCGAGACTGTGCCATCAGTGGCAATGTTGATATTGGACAAAGGAATGGGAAGGAAAAACTCACCCACATCTCCTACTATGCGGCGACCATGGGCGTCTTCTAGCGCGCCATCCGCGCCAAGTTGTAAACTACCGGCTCGGGTATAAGCTTCATTTCCCTGAGCATCCAAAACAGAAAACCATCCCTCGCCCTGGATTGCGACATCGAGATCGCGATGTGTTTGGATCATCGGGCCACCTTCGTAATTATTCGAAGGATTTTCTGTCATAGAGAATACACGCGTGGGTAGACCTTCACCGAAGGCCGGCATCGCCCTGGCATGCTCAAGTTGAGCTTTGAATCCCGTGGTTTGCGCATTGGCTAAGTTATTTGCTCGAACAGAAGTACCAAGGAGATCTTGTTTGGCACCACTGGCAGCAATATAAAGCAGTTTATCCATGACAGTTTATTGACTCTTTTATTAACTGTTATTTTATGTGCAATTAAAGTGCCAGCAATTGGAGAAATGCCTATAAAAAAGGCCGCGAGATGCGGCCTTCTTAATTAGCTATTATTATCGAATATTCAGAATGGTCTGATTCAACTGGTTATTGACTTCCAGCGCCCGTGAATTGGCCTGGAAATTTCGTTGCGCAATGATCAAATCAATCAATTCTGTAGTTAGATTCACGTTCGCCTGTTCCAATGCAGAGGAATTGATATCACCATATGTTCCCGTAGTTGCTTCACCTGCAAGGGCTTCACCAGATAGTATGCTTTCCTGCCACTGAGTATTACTCTGCTGAGTTAAGCCTTGTTCGTTTGAAAAACGCACAAGTGCTACCCTGACTATTGGCTCTGATGTTCCATTGGAAAAGGTAGCACGCACAAGACCATCTGGACCAATATCAATACCAGTTAGCCGACCAACAGGCAATCCATCCTGTTCAAGAGAAGTCACTTCGAAGGAAGATGCAAATTGAGTTGGCTCGTCTGGTGTTGCATTGGTGCCATCCAATACAAAATTGGTTGTAATAGTTTGTGTTGCATCACTACCATTTATCAAAGGCGGATTGCCCAATTGGACTGTGGTAACGTCCCCCGTAGCAACTGCGTTTCCATCACCATCTTCCATTCCTTGGAAATCACCTCCGCTGGTGAAGATCATTCTAAATCCAGAGACCTGGTTGGCCGCACCCAATGAAGTGGTACCTACTATGTTATCAGGATCTGTTCCAGGAGTATTGGGGGCACCAGCGGTGTCAATGGGTACATCATCTATGTAGGTAACACCAACCCATTCATTGGTTGCATTCACATCTTTCATGAAATAGTAAGTCATGACATGACTATCACCCAATGAGTCATAAACAGTAATAGAAGTCGCTGCATTGTATGTAAGAGGATCAGCTGGGTCGAACAAATCCGGATCAACGGCGTCGTCACCAGCCGGCAAGTTAAATCTTGGCGACACTTCAGTTGTAGCTTGCGGGGAGCCTGAGGAATCAGGTATACGCACAGGAATTGTAGTACTCAGTGCGACAGATGAAGAAGTCCCGTCATCATTGACTGGGAATCCCATTAAATTGTCACCGTTAGAGTTCACCACAAAGTTATCCTGATCAAGTTTAAATTGGCCAGCACGGGTGAACGAAAAATCTCGGGATGTAATTTCAGGTGTAGTTGCAAAGAATCCGTTACCGGTTATAGCAAGGTCCAAGGCGGTATTGGTAAATTGCAAACTACCTTGAGAAAATTGCTGGGCCACTTCCTGGGTAAGAACACCATCACCTACCTTTGTTTTGCCACCAGACAACAAAGATGCTGCATACACATCGCCAAATTCAGCCCGAGATTCTTTAAAGCCGACTGTATTCACATTGGCGATATTGTTCGCGGTTACATCTAAGTCTCTTTGCGCGGCTGAAACGCCACTTAACGCTATATTAAAAGACATCGCTTACTCTCTCCTAAAAATCTTGTACGGATTATCCGCCAATCTGAATAACATCGTTCAGGTCAACACTTACGTTGCCATCCAAATTAAGAATGACCCCCTGATTGCTTGCTGCAAGGCTGACACTATCCACATGTCTGTTAATTGCTGTGGGCAGTGATGTTGCTTCTCCGGCAACATCTCCTTGCGCTTTAATAACATAATTGCCGGGCGGCAAAACATTGCCGAAGCTATCAGTGCCATCCCAAACAAACTCAATATTGCCAGCGGCTTGTGTTCCGGCATCAATTACTTTCAAGACTTCACCACTTTCATTTTCAATGGTAATTTCCATATTTTGTGCCGTATTCTCATTAATCACGACACCCGACACGCCTTGGTTCTCCTCAGCCATATAACCAACATTGCCAGGCAATAGTACATCTTGACCTATTAATCCTGTGGCTTGCAGCGCTTGATTTGATGTCATTGACGTTGCAAAGCTCTCAAACTTGCTGTTGAGATCCTCTATTCCCTCTGCAATTGTGAAACTCGTCATTTGTGCCACCATTTGATCATTGTCAACTGGCTTGGTGGGATCCTGATTGGCAAGTTGTTCTGTCAGCAAAGCAAAAAAGTCTTCCTGTGTCAGGGTCTGGTTGCTGCCATCTGAGATGGGAACCGTTTCTTCCTGAAGGTACAGATTTGGATCTAAGCCATTGTTTCTTGTTAATTCCACGATCTCATCCTCGTTAATTCAGTTATTGCCCTTGGCCAAGCTGCAATACGCGCCTGAATATACGTTTTGTTGTATCCGCAACCTGAATATTGGTTTCATAAGCTTTTGATGAAGACATCATGTCAGCCATTTCTTCTATAACATTCACATTGGGTTTATAAATGTAGCCATTCTCGTCCGCCATTGGATGTCCCGGACTGTACTCAATCTGCAAAGGTCGTGGGCTTTCAACTATACCTAGTACCTGAACACCAGTACCCTGAGATTGGTCTTGTGTCGCGCGTTGCATTTCGGCTGCAAAAACAGGGTGCCGGGCTTTATAAGTTTGATCGTAACTACTACTAACACTATTGGCGTTAGCGATATTACTGGCTGTAGTGTTGAGTCTGACTCCTTCAGCACTCATACCAGTAGTTGCAATCTCCATAACTCTAAATAGACTCATCCGCCTTGCCCTCCAGCCAGAGCTTTTTTCATGCCCTTAATTTTGCCGTTTAAAAATTGAATACCTGCCTGATAACGCATGCCATTTTCCAGAAATAGATTACGTTCAGTTTGCACTTCTACCGTATTCCCATCACCTGTATCTGGTTGATTAGGAATGCGAAACTCGATGTGACCCTGCGTCTGCATACGTCCTTCGAAATGCTTATCGTGAGTCCTCTGCAGGTTATGTTCCCGCTGGGATTTGGCAGAAGCCATGGCTTTTTGAAAATCAATGTCGCGGGCTTTGTAGCCTGGCGTGTTTGCATTCGCCAGGTTTCCTGAGATCACTTCCATCTTGTCAGTGCGTACCTGCATTGCTTTGTGGTGGAAACCCATCAATTTGTCGAGACTTATAGCCATGTTTTACTCCTGATTACGGGAATTACAAAGCAAAGCCTATGCCAAACTAAGGCGAGCGTGGTTGGTTCAAATGAATTGAAGAGCGAAGATCTAGCTGAAAGGCTTGTTTTACCTAGCTTTTCTTAGAGTAATAAAGACCAGGATTACAACGAACCATTTCGAATTGCTCAGTCACGGAGGCGATAGACTCCGATGCCCCCAGAAACAATATTCCGCTATTTTGCAGCGAAGCGGCAATTTGTTGCAGTATTTTCCGTTTAACATCCGGAGCGAAATAAATCAGAACATTTCGACAAAACACCATATCGAACCTGCCCAGGCCTGTGAACGAATCGAGCAAATTCAGCGTTTTAAAGGTAACGTGTTTGGTAATTTCAGGTTTGAGTTTTAAATTGCCGTTGGCTTGCTGATTGAAAAAAGTATTTTTACGCTGTTCAGAAAGCCCTCGGGATAATGACAGTCCATCGTACTCTGCATTTCTTGCTCTGAGCAGCATGTCATTCGACAAATCTGTCGCCACAATTTCCAATCCCCCTTTAAATGAACCGGGATTTTTATTTTTGAACTCGTGATAGGCCATTACGATGGAATAAGGCTCCTGGCCTGACGAACAGGCAGCACTCCAGATCCTTAATGGCTCTCGTCTGTTCGCATATTTTTCGAATAGAATTCTAGTTAACAGGTCAAATGGATAGCCGTCCCTGAACCACAATGTCTCATTTGTGGTCATCGCATCCACAACAGCCTCGTTTAAAGGTCTGTTTTCGCCGTTAACAACAGTTTTAATCAAGGTATTTAGTGTAGAGAATTCATACTCTCTGACAATTGGCATAAGTCGGCTTTTAACCAGATATTGCTTGTTTTCACCGAGCACAATACCGCACTGCCTTTCCAGGTAGTGACCAAACTGACTATATTCTTGTTCGCCGACTTCCCGACTATCCAACACCTAAATTTTGTCTCCGGCCCATTCTCACTTATTGCCAAACCATTTTTGAACAGCTGAGGCCAATTCATCAGGATGGAACTTCGCGATAAAATCGTCTGCCCCAACTTTTTTGACCATCGCCTGATTAAATACTCCACTTAGAGAAGTGTGCAAAACGACTCGTAATTTTTCTAGTTCAGGCGTGTTTTTTATTTCCGCGGTTAGGGTGTAACCATCCATTTCCGGCATCTCTATATCTGATACCAACACACCCACTACGTCAGTAACATCGCCGGTTGGTTCAGCCAGCTCTTTCAGTCTTTCCAGAGCTTCAAGACCATTTTTGGCAGCTTCTATTTTTAATCCAAGGGCGGTAAGTGCTTTTTTCACCTGATTCCGAGCAACAGAAGAGTCATCTGCTATAAAAATAATTTTCTCTTCATCAGGTGCATTTTCTATTTCTGATACGAAATCATCACTGACTTCAGTATTTAACGGCGAAATTTCATTGAGGATCTTTTCAACATCCAGAATTTCAATCAACTCATTTTCAACTTCCGTTACAGCAGTCAAATAACTGGCTCTTCCTGTGCCTTGCGGCGGAGGCATTATGGCGTCCCAATTAGTGTTAATAATGCGTTCTACTGAACCCACCAGAAAACCCTGTACCGATCTGTTGTACTCAGCGATGATGATAAAAGCAGTACTGACATCTTCAATACGCTTCCCGCCCGTCGCCATGCTCAAATCAATAACTGAAATTGTCTGCCCACGGATATGCGCAACACCTCTCACCAATTCATTTAATTTGGGAATTGAAGTCAAAGGAGGACATTGCAGTACTTCCCTTACTTTAAAAACATTGATACCGAATCGCTGTCGGCCATTGAGCTTAAATAACAATAACTCAAGTCGGTTTTGTCCCACTAACTGTGTTCGTTGGTTAACCGAGTCCAGAATTCCTGACATATACCACCCCAAAATAATGAATCAAAATAGGCACAATTGTTGCCTTACTAATACCCAGCTTCTCTAGGATCCTTTATTTAGTGAATAAAGTGACACTATTTTGACGCTCAATGGGCTAGATATTAGTTATTTCTTAAGCATAGACAAATTGGCGGCAACTGAACATGAAAAAATTACCTAGATACTTAAATCAACAGATATTTTTATCTACGTTAATATGCACAGCCATGATCTTTTCGAACATTGTAACGGCATCAGATGAAATTAATTTAGCACATAAGCAAGTGCTTGATGCTGCTGAAAAATTTGTTTTTGACAAGCTTCACCATGAAAACGATGAAAATTTGCAAGTAAAAGCCTCACCGCTTGATCATAGAATTAATATCCCTCTTTGCTCAGAACCCTTCCAGATTAGTGCCAGTCCGGAAGCTTTGACCCAGTCCACTATCACGGTTAGAGCTAGTTGTCCTTCGAACAACTGGTATCTGTTTATGATGGTAAAAGCAACACAAATACAACCAGTGGTTGTGCTCAGTAGTGCTGTTAGCCCTGGTTCATTGATCACCAGACAGAACGTCAAAATCGTTAAAATGGATAAGAAGCGTATCAGATCATCAACTTTCGCCGATATAGAATCGGTGCTTGGTGCAAGGATAAAACGACGTATCCGTCCCGGCCAACCTCTGATCCCCAAGCAGGTTTGTTTCGTTTGTAAGGGCGATAATATACTGATAACAGCTAAGACACAGGGGTTATCAATTAAAACCAGTGGTATTGCCCAGCAAGATGGAAATGTCGGGGACACCATTGCCGTTAGAAACAATCATTCAAAAAAACTTGTAAATGCGCAAGTACTTAGTGCCAACAATGTTGTTGTAAGCATTTGATTCTTAAAGTACTAATAGATTAATATGTGGTGAGTAGCCAATGCGTAAAATGATTTATGAGAAAAATCACAATTTTTGTTAAAGTACTCAGATATGAAGCCGATAAAGTTACTGAGGTTTAATAGGTATTGGAATTATTATGGCGATCAACAATATAAACAATGGGGTGCAGAAGCCCCAGATTGACAATCAGAAACTGAATCAGCAACAAACTCAGAATCAAACTACTCAATCAAATACTCAGACTGCGCAATCAACTGCCCAGACTCCACGACAAGATTCCGTTTCGTTGACTCAGTCAGCGCAACAACTTAGTCAGGTGCAGAAAAAAAGTAATGATGCCCCTGTTAATCAAGAGAAAGTCGAAAAGCTCAAAAAGGCTATCCAAAACGGAGAGTATAAGGTTAACCCTGAAGTCTTAGCACAAAAAATCAGCCGCTTGGAAGCTGAAATTTTTGGCGTTAAAAGCTAAAAGGTTGATGTTGAATACCTATTAAACCAATGCCCAAAATTGTAGACCTGATTAAACAGCAGTTGGAGCTGTTAGAGACGCTCCAAACTCAGCTCGAAACTGAACTCCACCTTATCAGTAGCCGTGACGCCGATGCATTAACAACTTTGTTGGCTGATAAATCATCAACTCTCGATAAGTTGGCGGCACAAGACCAACTGATAGAAAAAACCTATTCCGATGACCAAGCGGATGGACAGAGCGTTGAAGCTGATGAATTGTTCGAGAAAGCCAGAAAGCTAGTGGAACAATGTAAATACAGAACCGAAATCAACGCAAAAGCAGTGGAGCAAGGTCAACTCAGATTGGAACACCTGAGAAATTTATTGTTGGAGGCGCGCGCGCGGGAATCCATGACTTACGATAAAAGCGGGAAGCCCAAAGGCGGCTCAAGCTCTAAAGGTGTCAGTGCCTGATTTGCTACCCAGTTCCTGCTACATTGCTCTTACATACCTGTTTAAGCTTGATTGTCCGCATATGTTTATGTCAGTAATATCTGACAGCTTTCACCCTCTTGGGCCTAGCCGTGGAAAGATAAATTGAATATACGCGGGAAAAGTCCAGCTCAAGTTCAGTAGCATAACTATCTTCCCCGACAGGGTAACTTTTAACTATTCTGGCTCCTCGGATAACACCTTCAACCGATGATTTAAGGTTTGTATCCGTTAACACCAGATTAGCCAGTGATTGTTTACCGTCAATTTTCTGACCGTAAACTTGTTCCGCCAGCTCCCGATAAGCATCAAGTTTAGAAGCTTTAATCGCCTGCAGCGATCTACTAGAATTGGTATCACCATTTTGTACTGAAATAGGCGCATACCCTACCGCATGGATCACTGGATATGTGTCAGGCTCAATAGTTTCCCACTCAACCTGTTTGTCAAAAATCGAACTGCAGCCATTCAGCACTGTTGCCATGGCAAGAAAAAATATTAACGACAACGTCTTTCTCATAGTAACCCCTTTTGAATCGCCTGCGCCTAGGACTTGCAGATAGCTGCAAAGATCAATATATCAATCGCAAACTTTATACAGACAAGAAAGAAGCAATATCTGTACCCGCATGATCAAATTAGGTACGGAATATGCTTTTGTTTGAATAACAAAGACAGAATGACTGAATATTGTCGTCATTTTTAAATTATACAAACCTAACGAGGCGAGCGATAACCATGCCAAAACGTCAAATCATAGCGAGCGTTATACTGATTTGCATCACCGCTATGCCAGTGCATGGAATTTGGTTTGAAGCCAGTGGCCAAGCAGTCATCGAAAACGGAAACAGGCAAATCGCACGGCAACAAGCTACCGAGGAAGCCATAAAACAGGCACTACTTTTTGCCGGGGCATCGGTAAAAAGTGTCCAGCATATGACTAATGGGCTTCTTAAAGAAGATCGATTTGAAATACGTGCAGGTGGCGAAGTCAATAAAATCGAGCTTATTGATGAACGATATGAGAATAATGTTGTGACTGTTGCTATTCGGGCAGATATTTTCCCTCAGGATAAGACCTGTGCAGCTTCGGATTACAATAAAAGTCTGGTGACTTCCTGGTTTCCAATTGAACACCGTCAACAAGCCGCCATTGGCCATGTGTACGATATGGGTAAAGCTGTGGCAGATAAACTGGAAAACGAATTTCTTGAATTTGCCCAACACTCAAGAATTAAAAACATTCAACCTTATTATGTAGATAACCTGGGCGATTCCGTTGAGGAAGTAATGGCCTTGTCTAGGAAAGCCAATAGTCAATATGTGCTGCTAGGTGAGATTTCTGATCTAAGCGTCGATGAGCCCAAATCTGCAGGTCTTGCATTTTGGCAGAAAAATTCATCCACACGACACTTTGGTTTAGAGGTTATTCTTTATGATGGGCAAACAGGCGCAATGTTAATGCAGAAAAATATTGCTACCTCTGCTCCTTGGGACTTTGATCTTCACTCTAAAGTTATGCCTCAAAGTCAAAAAATGTGGCGTTCCAAATATGGACAATCCATCTCTTCTGTATTGCAGGATTTGGTTCAGGATATAGATGAAAAAGTCAGTTGTTTACCAGCATACGGGCGCATTATTGACGTGCAAAATGAACGGCTTCAAATTAACCTTGGTGCCCATGAAGGTGTAGAAGTGGGTGACCAGTTGACCCTGTATCAGCTCAATCAGTTTTACGACTCTGCAGGTCTTCTGCACACCAGTTACAAATTGCACCCCACCAAAGTAATGATCAAACAAGTCATGCCCAACTCGGCAGTCGCCGAAGCGTTAAATGGACAATATCTGGCGAATATTCAACCAAATGATTTTGTTGCCAGGCACTAAGGCTTTTCATCTGGAACTGGCTGAGCAATAATGCTTAGCCGGAAACGGTTCCAACTATGTCCCCGTAGTTTAATGGATAAAACAAGGCCCTCCTAAGGCTTAGATCTTGGTTCGATTCCAGGTGGGGACGCCACTACATTAACTCAGGTTAGCCGCCTGATTATCATGCACTCAGCATAGTCTCAAATTCAGGATCTACCATATTATTGAGTTCCATGCCGTTAGCCAGGGTGGTGATCATCGAAGCCACTCCTACTGTGAAGACTACCTCCTCCAATTCCGGCTGGCTGAACCCCTCCTCCAATAATTGCTGATATCTTGTCTCGCTATCAAATTCAACGTCACTGGCCAGCGATTGCGCAAATTCAAGTAAATGCCTGGTTGAGGTGGGCTCCATATAGCGCAGATCCCCATCAAGACAATCTACCAAGAATTTAGACAACCCGAGATTTCGAGCAAAGGCCTTATGTGAGGTGGTGCAGTAATGGCATTTTTTGACATTGGCGGTGACAACAAAAATCATTTCCTTTGTCAGCCGGTGTAATTTTCCTTGCAGTAATACGGATTCGATCAACATCCAAATCGGCATTAGCATTTGAGGTTTGTCAGTTAATCGGCTGAAAATTACGGGTAGAAAATCTATACCCAACTTGCCAGGTATACTCTCTAACAACAAAGAGTGAGCACTATTTTCTATCTCATTGATCTTCATTTGAACACCCGTCGTTAAGAGCAGAGCTACCTTTCGTTACACGCAGAATCTGTGTATATAAACGCTGCTCATTCAGCCTTAAGCTACATTTAACCTAATCGCTACCTAAATTACTACTTACTGCCTTTAAATTTAGACTAATTGCTGATGTAATGCATGATTAGAAACGGCATTACGAATGTCTTTTACATCTTTGACATGCCACAATAGTACCCCTTCAAATTTATCAATTTGTTGTAAAAGTAGCACGTTCTACACTAGTTTAATAAAGCCCAAAAAGGATTAATGTTGTCTGCGCTTATCAGGATTCTGATTTTAATATTCGCTGTTTATTGGCCAATGCAAACATTTGCCACCGAAGTCACTATTGAAGGAATTTCGGATCAGCAGCTACAAGACAATATTGCTGCACACCTGACAGTCTTGTCATCCCCTGTGGATTGCGAAATATCTGACAGCTACCGTGACAGCATCGAAAACTATGTGGAAGAAGCAACTCAGGCCTTGGGTTACTATAACTCCTCTATAACCAGCCTGAGCAACGGAGGAGATTGTGAAGACGTTTTGCTTGAAATAGAACAAGGGCCGCGAACTTTAATCACTAAGATTGAACTTGCTTTTCGAGGCGAAGCAAAGAGCGACAAGAGCTTCGCTGCACTTATAAAGCAGTTTCCACTAAAGCAGAATGATCCCCTACTCCACAACCTCTACAACCAAGAGAAGAGCAAGTGGCTGGGAACCGCATTAAAGCTAGGATACTTTGATGCAAAATTTGTTGAACAGCAAATTAAGGTGGATGTGAAGCAAAACACTGCTGAAATAAAACTCACATTCGACAGCGGTGACCGCTACCGGTTTGGAGAATTAATCCTGCCAGAAACATCACAGGCGAAAAAACTAATTCAACAGGTTGTGCCTTTTTCTGAAGGAGACTTTTACCTTGCAAACAATCTTGCTTTGTTTAATAAAAACCTCAAATTAACCGAGTATTTCCAACAGGTTGTCGCCAGACCAGTGATCCAAAAAGCACAAAACAAACATGTGCCCATTGAAGTGATAGCCAGCGCAAAACCCCGGCATATTTATAATGTTGGTGGTGGAGCATCAACCGATACGGGTCCCAGAGCGCGTTTGAAATGGCAACGCCCCTGGGTAAATTCAGATGGACACAGCATGAGTGCTGAGCTGTTTGTATCTTCCCCCTTACAAACTGCAGTATTTAATTACAAAGTGCCACTGGAAGATCCTCTGGACAATTACCTGTCATTCCAGGCAGGCCTGCGCGCTATAGATGACAATGATACCAACAGTGAAACCTTTACCCTGGCTATGCAAAGACACTGGGGAAATACAAAAAATGATTGGAAAAAAATTGGCTTCGTTCGCTACGAACAGGAACGCTTCCAACAGGAATTAGATGAAAATCAAACCACTAGATTATTGATACCTGGCGCCACCCTAAGTCGGCGAAGAGCTCGTGGTGGCTTAGACATAGACTGGGGAGACCTTCAGCAAATAACCCTGGAGACTGCATCAAAAGATCTCGTATCTGATATCGACTTTAGCCGGCTGACAATGAAATCGAAATGGGTACGAAGTCTTGACCTTCATCGCTTCCTGTTCCGAGCAGAATTAGGAGCTATCGCTACAAACGATTTTTCACGAGTTCCCTCTAGTCTCCGTTACTTCGCAGGGGGTGACCAAAGTGTGCGAGGCTATGACTTTGGTACCCTATCCCCTAGTCTGGACGAGGAATTGGTAGGTGGCCGATACCTTTCCGCTGCCAGTATTGAATATTCTTATCCTATTCGCGATGGTTGGCGATTGGCTACCTTTGTGGATATCGGGAATGCCAGTGATGAACCATTCAAAAACCTGGCGAGAAGCGCAGGAATCGGTGCCAGTTGGTTATCACCTGTGGGTCCTATCAGGCTATATCTGGCTTGGGGAAAGCAACAGGACGTCAGTTCCTTCAGAGTGCACTTTTCAATGGGGCCTGCACTATGAAGATGCTCCGGTTTTTGTTGTATTTCATGCTATTCATTGGGTTGTTGCTGGCAGCTACGGTATCACCTTGGGGAACGCAAGTACTGTTGTCATTTGTCTCAAATAGCGTTGAAGAATTAACGGTCGAGTATGATCAGGGAAGTTTAGCCGGAAAGCTATCCATTGCCTCGCTCTCCTACTCAGATCAATCGACTGATCTTAAAATTAACGGATTGAATCTCGATCTGGGATGGCAATGCCTGCTAACACTCAGACTCTGCGTAGAGCAATTAAGCAGCGATTCCATTGTTGTCAAACTGACAGAGTCTGAGACAAAAAGTCAACCCAATGAGGGGAGCGACAAAATCACCCTTCCATACCCAATGAATTTAGAACAATTCAGTGTGGGGAAAATTGAGCTGATACTGCCGGACACTACGCAGGTTCAGGTCTCCTCAGTGGCCGCGTCCCTTGGTTTTTATCATACTCTTTCCGTTGATGAGTTCTCCATCAATAAAATACTGGTGAATTTGCCGCCGGGAAAAGCGAAAGACAATTCCCCCATTGATTGGCAAGCAGTCAGTGAATGGCAGTACATTCCCCCTGATTTAGGTACTTTCGCTCTTCCTATTAAAGTTAACGCACCAAGTATAAAATTAGCGTCTGTGCAGATCACCCAGGTCAATACCGAGATTTTACGCGTTAGTTCAATAGTTGTCAGACTGTCCACGGAATACGATAGTTTGACACTTGATCACTTAAGTTTGATGCATGAGCAGCTAAAATTGGAACTCGTAGCAGGTATTGAGAAAGATTATTCGCTCACCAGCGAATTAAAACTAAATGTCACAGATTCATCTATTCCTATCAGAAGCGTCAATCTCAAGGCATCAGGGAAACCAGATGCATTGTTACTCACAATGCGGTCTGAAGGGGATATGTCGCTAAACGCTGAATTTAAAGCCGATGTAATCTCTGCATCTTTGCCATTGTCCGCCCAAATTGACTGGAAAGGTCTGTATTGGCCATTTGAAACCGCGCAATTCTCCTCTTCAGAAGGGATGGTAACTTTACAAGGTGATATGAACGCCTACGAGATAGGGTCCAATGTTTCAATTTCAGGTCAGGCTTTCCCCGATACGGTTATCTCTGTAAGCGCTGAAGGCAATCACAAGCGGCTTCAGCTTGAGCGATTATCACTGTCTACTTTGGAAGGGAATATTGTCAATACTGGCGAATTAACTCTTTCCGACCGTCTGCGATGGCAAGGTCAATCGCGAATAGCGACTATCAACCCAGGCGCCTTCTGGCCAGAATATCAGGCTGAGTTAAATGGAGAGCTACAGGTACACGCTGAACTGGGAGAAGAGGATTTCTCACTCGATTCACCTGTATTTGAATTAAACGGCAATTGGCGGAATTATCAGCTACTGGCTAAAGGGAACGGCCAATATTCGTCAAAAGAGGGATTGAACTTACCCGAATTAGTTATCAGTTTAGGCGATAACAAGGTGCTTGCCAGTGGTACCATTTCGCCTGCTGAAGTCATACAAATTAACGCCGAACTTGATGCAGTTGACCTCAGTCAGGTACTGCCAGAATTAAAAGGGCAATCCGGGGCTGATATCAAAGTTGCAGGAACTTTGACGGAACCGAATATTGAAATTCAATCATCAATTGAAAGTTTTAATTATCAAACTATATCGCTGGACAAAGCGACTCTCCAGGGGTCGCTAGATTGGAAACAAGAAAAAGACATTCAGCTAGAGGTCACCATTGATAATGTTGTGGCAGACAAACAATCAATAGATAATCTGCAATTATCTATTATTGGTCCGCTAACTCAGCATGATATTGCTTTGAACGTACGAGCTGAGTCAACTTCCTTTCAGTCAGCGTTTTCTGGCGCACTTACTGACACTCAATGGTCAGGAAACTGGCTCACAGGGGAATTAGCGTCGACAGCAGGCCAATTTGCACTGGACGCGCCAGGAGCAAGTATTCTTGCGAACTGGAGTGAGGGGCGGTATCGACTGAGTCCTCATTGTTGGCGTCAATCCGATGAAAAGCTCTGTATCGAAGAAGCAGAATATAGTGGCAACAATCTCACGGCGGGTATCACTGGAGAAAACCTCGGAATCATTCAACTTATCAACCAATTTAAGCTCACCACGCAGCCTATAACCAGTGATACAAAACTTGACTTCAATGTCATGGCTCAATGGGATGTCAATACCCTTCCAAATGCGACATTAAACGCCACCTTATCACCAGCACTCTGGTACATAGGAGAAGATACTCCAGCTACTCAAATAAACCAAATCTCCGTTACCACCGAGCTTACGAAACAAAGATTAAGAAGCGATATAGAATTGTCCGGTAAAGATATTGGCAAATCACAGGCCAGCATCATTCTTAACAATATTGACACAACCCGCGAACTGGAAGGGTCTATTTCTTTGGCCGGACTGAATTTGTCTCCTGCCGCCTATTTTACCCGCGAACTGACTGATTTATCCGGTTTTGTAGATGCAGATATTAAGCTCAGAGGAAAACTTGAGGCACCATTAGTGACGGGTAAAGTTATCGTCAGAGATGGCAAGTTGGCCGGGCCACTCCTGCCGGCCAAAATCAATCAACTTAATCAGGAAATAGTATTGACCGGACAAGGTGCTGACTTTAGCGGTGACTTCATGCTGGGCAAAGGAGCTGGAAAGATTAGCGGAGGCTTCTCCTGGCAGGATAGTCTGAGTGGGGATATGAAAATCTCCGGACAGAATATGGAGATAGATCACCAAAATATTCTGAAAGCCCGCTTCTCACCTGATCTGAACATTCACTATTCAACCACTAAACTTGCGGTTAAAGGGAATGTATCAGTCCCTTACGCGCGAGTTAAGGTTCGTGAATTGCCGCCAAGCGCTCTCTCCCCCTCTAAAGACGTAATACTCATCAATCAACCCGTGGAGCAAACACAATCTAAAACTGAACTTGATCTTTCTGTTCAGGTTAATATTGACGAATCTAAACAAAATGAAGTCAAAATTGACGCATTTGGCCTGACATCAAGCCTTCAAGGTGCCCTTCAGCTCATCAATAATAGTGACGTTATAATTGGAAATGGCGAGCTCAGACTAGTAGACGGCAGATATCAGGCTTATGGACAGGATCTGATCATTAGGCGCGGAGAAGTGATATTTAGTGGTCCGATGGATAACCCCTTATTGGATATTGAAGCCATTCGCGATCCTGAAAAAACGGCCGATGATGTTATTGCCGGAATACGGGTGGAAGGAGTGGCTGCAGAGCCAGAAATTTCAGTATTTTCCACCCCTGAGAAAGTGCAATCTGAAGCCATTTCCTATTTGTTAAGAGGACAGTCACTGGGAGGTTCTGAAGAAACTTCAGGTGATGCTATGTTTGCTAATGCACTAATAGGCTTTGGTTTAAGTAAGAGCGAAAACAAAATCACCCGTGCTGGTAATAAATTGGGAATTGATGACTTGTCGTTGAGCACTACCGGACAAGGAGACGACACCAAAGTTGCCGTTTCTGGTTATGTCGCCCCGGGTGTCCAACTGCGATACGGTGTAGGAGTATTTGATTCGGCATCGGAAGTCGCACTGCGTTATCAAATTATACCCCAATTGTATCTGGAGGCTGTCAGTGGTCTGAACAATGCGCTGGATATTTATTACCAGTTTAGTGTGGGTGAGCAGAAAAATGAGAGCAAGAGCAATTCGACACAAAACTAAAGCCAGGAATGTTTCGATTGAATTGCATACGAATTCATCAGTCACTTTATTGCAATGTTCAATAAATATGCAATGGTAAAACACCACCTACAATTTATTGTGATCATGGAATGTTTACCAATTCAGAATCAAGACTGAACCTACTCATTATTTTTTTGATTGTTGCATGTTTGGCCGGATGTGGCGGAAGTTCTTCGTCCCCTGATACTGTCATACCAACGCCTATTGAGCCTCCCGATGAGCCGCCACCAACAACGCCTACTCCTTCTGAACCAAATAATGAAAAACCGCCGGTCAATGCTCCAGGCGATTCTCCGGGCAACGGTGAATTTGAAGGATTGGTAGACGTTACTTTCAGTGTTCAGGTGCCAGATAATACGCCGCCGGAGGATAGGTTGTATGTAACTGGTGATTTCGAAAACTGGTCCGGAGGAGGTGATCCAGAATATGAGTTAATGTTAGTCAATGATACCCGTTATCAACTTACTCTTCCTATGGATGCCGGCAGTACAATACAGTTTAAAATTACCCGCGGCAGTTGGAGCAAAGAGGAATCAAGTGACCTCGGTCGGGTAGTGGGAAACCGGACCAGGCGAATTTTGGGCGAAGATCTGACCTTCAACGAGCTTGTGCCAGGTTGGATAGATTTAATCGATGCTGGACCGAATCCCTTTTTCGGATTTTGGAACACGCCAACACCAGATTACCGCGACAATGAATCACGACCCACCTTGACTTTGATTGGCAATCACGTGCTAGTGGTCAATCCTGGTGAGCGATATTCTGAGCCGGGTGCCACAGCCACTGATACAGAAGATGGCGATCTCACAGGACAAATCCAAATAAGCGGTGATGTGGACGAACAAAAACCTGGTGACTATCTGCTCAGTTATACGGTCGCAGATTCAGACAACAATTTAGCCTTAGGGAAAACGCGAATCATAAGGGTGTTGGGCGATGTTGCCACCAGCGTTAGTTTTCGACCGGTGGGACAGAGTTTGTCTCACCTTGGCTACGCTGAACAGTTACCTGCTGATTACGGGCTCGATCCAGACAAAAAATACCCACTTCTTATTTATCATCATGGTGGCAGAGGTGACGCATCCAGTTTAGATGATTCACCCTTTAATTCACTCAATAGACTATTTTCCCTTGGTGGTGGCCCGGCAACTATCGCCTTGCAAGGTGGGTGGGACACAGATTCACCTCTCATTGCCTTCTCCCCGCAACGCTCCGAGTTGTCGCCGCCGAATATCGGACGCATCGATGCCTTTGTAGACTATGCGATTCATCACTATCAAATTGACCCCGATCGCATCTATATGACCGGGCATTCCCAAGGCGGGTTTGTATCCTGGCGTTATGCGGTGGAACATCCTGACAAGGTAGCAGCGATCGCACCACTGGCTGGCGGCTTTTTTGCAGGCGGCATTCCGGATAACCTATGTGATGCAGCGGTTGTTCCAATTTGGGCGTTCCACAGTGTTGATGACAACGTTGTAAGTGCAAATACCGGACGAGCACCTATCAATCTTATTAATGATTGTGCCCCCGCTGTGGAGCCGCGCTTCACTCTATTTGATGGTCTGGGCCATCAAAGCCACCAATATGTACTTACCCTGCAGGGTATGGGCAATGCGCTGGCAAGCGATTATCCTTTTGAACAAAATTTATATGAGTGGTTTATGCAGCAGAATATCGGATTACGCCAATAAAAAAAGGGCCATACGGCCCTTTTATCAATTCAATTCTGACGTTTATTGGATAAACCCTTCGTTCGCTTTCACGGTCAGAGGATGATAGCCTGATTTAGCTTGTTCAAACGCTTTTCTCGCCATCACTTTACCTTCTTCGGTATCGGCTAATGCGCGATAAAGAGGCTTAACCAGCTTATTACGACCAATACTCACCAGGTAGTTATGCAGCCTATCAAAGGCTGGTTCATACCAGTTCTTGATACTGATCAGCAGCCAGCTATGTGCAATTTCATTGTTGCTACTCTGGGTCAGACTGAAGGCTGAATCCAGTTCCACAAGCTGATCTTCGCCAAGCAGCTCAGGAAGATTATTCAAAAAATACAACCATTCATGCACTGTCCAGTTCTGTGTACGAATGTCCTTAGCTGCCAGGTTGCCGGATAACCAATCCTGTCGAGCCTCATCAACCAAAACGAATGCGTTAGACTCAGGGATAGGTGCATCTTCCGGAATACCCGGCTCAAATATCCATTGCTTTATTCTGTTCAAGTTAAGCTGCGTTGGATGTTTTTCGATCAAATTTGTCTGGATATAGGCGACAAACTGATCAGTGGTAATGCTTTCAAACGCAAAATCTTCAAAGTACCTGACCAAAAACTGGTCAAAGTTCTGCCGTCCGACTTTTTGCTCAATTTCCCGTAAGAATAGAGCGCCTTTTTCATATGGAATATTAGAGAAGACATCGTCAGGATCTCTGCCACGCAGATCAATCGCCATGATTTGATCGTCTGGCTTCAATGCCGTGATATCCGCCTGAAGATCCTGATACCCCAGCACAGCTTCCATGTTGAACCTGTCAGTACCATAGATAATTTCCATGATGCGATATGTCAGGTAAGTGGTGAAACCTTCGTTAAGCCATAAGTCTCGCCACGTGGCATTAGTAACCGTATTGCCAGACCAGGAGTGGGCGAGTTCGTGAGCAATTAAAGCCACCAAACTCTTATCGCCTGCTATGACAGTGGGTGTAATAAAAGATAATCGTGGATTTTCCATCCCACCAAACGGAAAAGACGGAGGCAAAATTAGCAGGTCGTATCGATCCCAGCTATAGGGTCCAAATCGTTTTTCTGTTTCAATTAACATGGACTCAGTGTCGGCGAATTCAGCGGCAGCCGCTTCCAGAATAGACGACTCAGCATACACACCTGTTCTTTTGCCCATTGCTTTAAACTCAAGGTCGCCGATGGCCAAAGCAATCAGGTAAGAAGGAATGGGTTGCGGCATTGAAAACTCATATACACCATCACGTTCTGCGTCGGGATCATTCGATGCACTCATTACCGCTACCAGTTCCTGAGGTGTTCTGATGATTGCATCATAGGTCATTCTCACCTGAGGTGAATCCTGTAAGGGAATAAAACTACGTGCGTGGATTGCCTGAGCCTGGGTAAACAGGAACGGGTGCTGCTTGCCTGCAGTTTGTTCTGGTGTTAACCATTGCACACCTGAAGCGTTTGGTGACGTCTGATAGCTGACAGTGACGGTATTAACACCGGCAGGTAACTTGATAGAAATAGAGGTCCCCAGCGCTGGATCAGTTTCTCCAAGCGCAAACTCAAGATCCGCTCCGTTCGAAGTAACCTTGGAAATGGTCAATTCGCGAGAATCCAGAATCAAAGTGTCTGACCCTTCGCTGATCCGCTTAAAATGCAGTTTTGCTTTACCGGATAAAATACGAGCCGCAAAATCAGCGGTTATGTCCAGTTCAAGGTGCGACACCTTGATTTGTTCAGGGTTTGCGAAGGAGTGGTAATCCCTGCCTACTTCAATCTTGCTCTGTTGTTCTGCAATTGGTTGCGCTTCTGCAGGCTCTGATTGAGTCACAACCTGTTCTGGCTGCGAACAACCTACCAACAAACCGACACTCATAGCTATCGCTTTTAGATGAATAAACTTCATTCTTTTTCCTGATGATTAAGATTTCTAAATTGTTGCATACAAACAGACTCAACTGAACCATTGGAGGAAAATTGCCTGATTATTCATCAATCAACAACTTGAATGATCGAAACAAATTGAAAATTCTAATGCATTGCCATATTAATGGGAGATAATACCAAGCAGTAATGGTATGAGTTTGAGAGGAGGAGCTTTGTGTACGAATCAAATGAAGGGAACAAATCAGATTTTTTTGACGCTATGCAAGACGTTAAACCTCTTAAACAAGATGACAAAGTATTTTCCGCTAAACCCCAGCAGACGCTGGCTCAACAGTTGAAAAGGGAGTCTCTTGAAAAAGCCCAGCGACTAGATCTGAACTATTTGAGTATTGAAAACGTTGAGCCTATAGCGCCATTGGACATGTTGGTATACAAAAAAGATGGAGTGCAGGAAGGCGTATACAAGAACCTGCGTTTAGGTAAGTATAAAATTGATGAATTTCTCAATATTCAGAATTGCAAATTTGAGCTTGCCCGTGAGTTAGTATTTGATGCTGTTATCAATGGCCATAAGCACGGTTCACGAACTTTACTCATCAAACATGGGATTGGTGAAAACGCAAAGCCCTTTCCAGCTTATTTAAAAAGTTATGTCAATCAATGGTTAAAACAAATGCCTGAAGTTCTGGCTTTTCATTCTGCACTGAAAAGGCATGGTGGCTTAGCAGCCGTTTATATTCTGCTTAAGAAAAACAAACAGGAAAAGCTTGCGAATCGAGAATTACATCGACACAAACGTCGCTAGAAGGTTTGACTATAATTTTACTTTGAAGTGATTTGTATTACCTGAGAATCAACTACTGTTGAATTAGCTGATGCACTCATGACAGCCGTAACCACAAGAAATACTACTGTTGCCAGTACTCCGGCTAAACCAAAACCTTTTGATGCGCGATTCATAAGCGTCTCTTATTTTTATTCTACGTTTGATTTTTCAATTGTTTTGTAAGCAGCGAAGATTTCTTTAGAAGCAAAGAAGAGACATCTTGTCAACTGCATAGGCGATCATAGACCCACTTTTTTTAATTGACAAGTGTTAAAACCAATAAAATCAAAGAATTAATCAAATAAACCACAAAATCCAAGCCAAAAAGCAAATTATGTGCTAATCCAACGATAAAAAAGTGCATAGAATTTTAAATAAAAAATCGGCGCCAAAGGAAGGCGCCGATAAAAATGAGCTTCATGCTCTTAGGAAAGCTACATGCACTAAATACAAAGGGGTTTGCATCATGGTGCATATATCTAGACCCAGGAGCTGCGAAAAAAATTCCATTTATCTTAAAAAATTTTAATTTTATCCCACATAGACTCGGGCGTTTCTGAACATTCTCATCCAAGGCCCATCTTCTTTCCAGTCATCAGGACGCCAGGAATTAGCCACTGTTCTGAAAACACGTTCAGGATGCGGCATCATGATAGTTACGCGCCCGTCACTAGTAGTCAATCCCGAAATGCCAGCTGGCGAACCATTAGGATTGGCAGGATATTGTTCAGTTACCTGACCGTAATTGTCCACATATTTTAGGGCAACAGTGTTACTACTAATAGCTTGTTCCAAGGCAGCGGGACTGGAGAATTCTGCCCTGCCCTCACCATGGGAAACTGCAATTGGAATTCTGGAACCTTCCATCCCTTTGAAGAAAATGGACTCGGTTCGCTGGACTTCAAGCATCGCTACGCGTGCTTCAAATCGCTCAGATGCGTTGGTAACAAAGTGTGGCCAAAGATCGGCTCCGGGAATAAGAGATTTCAGGTTTGACAACATTTGACAACCATTACATACCCCTAATGAAAAGGTGTCTGGATTATCAAAAAATGCACTGAATTGATCGCGCGCCTGAGCGTTGAATAAAACTGATTTCGCCCATCCTTCACCGGCGCCAAGAACATCACCGTAAGAGAACCCGCCACACGCCACCAAACCATTAAAATCAGATAATTTTTGTCGGCCGCTCAAGATATCACTCATGTGCACATCCATGGCTCGGAAACCTGAACGATCAAAAGCCGCAGCCATTTCCACATGGGAATTCACACCCTGTTCGCGCACAATAGCAATTGCCGGACGGATACCTTTAGCAATATAAGGCGCTGCGACATCCTGATTTATGTCGTACTTAAGTTCAGCGTGCAGGCCGGGATTCTGATCGTCACATTTGATCGCTAATTCCTGCTCTGCACAGGCAGGGTTATCACGAAGACGCTGCATGTTGTGGGTCGTTTCAGCCCAAACCTGTCGGTAATAACCACGACTATTTTCCAACACAGTCTGACCTTCATCACTAAATCGAATCTGGTCATCCTGATTAAGCTTACCGATAGCATGACTAACAGCCGATAATCCATGTTGTTCCAGTATGGCTTTAACGTCAGCAAGCTGATTAGTACGCACCTGAATAACGCCACCAAGCTCCTCATTAAATAATTTGGATGTAGCGTCACCTTGCAGTTCACTCAAATCAACATCGATACCGACTTTTCCGGCAAAGGACATTTCCACCAAAGTTGTGAACAATCCGCCATCTGAACGGTCGTGATAGGCTAGCAATTTCTCCTGCGAAACCAATGATTGCATGCCCTCAAAGAAGTTTTTGAGAAGTATTGCTGAGTCCACATCTGGCGTTTCATCGCCCAGCTGAGAATAGACCTGCGCCAGACATGATGCACCTAAGCGATTTTTACCCGCCCCCAGATCAATCAGTAACAGTGCGCTGTCGCCTTTGTCTGTGCGCAATTGAGGAGTCACGGTTTTGCGAATATCCCTTACAGCGCCAAAGGACGTAATAACCAAGGAAAGTGGTGAAGTAACTGATTTGTTTTCATCCCCCTCTTGCCATGCGGTTTTCATCGACATGGAATCCTTACCCACCGGAATGGTTAAACCAAGGGCAGGACATAATTCTTCACCCACTGCTTTCACTGCTTCATATAGGCCAGCATCTTCACCGGGATGGCCTGCAGCTGCCATCCAGTTTGCGGAGAGTTTAATCCGTTTGATATCACCAATATCTGTACCCGCAATGTTGGTCAGAGACTCAGCTACGGCCAACCTGGCGGACGCTGCGTAATTTAACAATGCGACTGGTGTGCGCTCACCCATCGCCATAGCTTCACCATAGTAGGTATCAAACGCTGCAGCGGTAACTGCCACATCCGAAACTGGGATTTGCCATGGCCCTACCATTTGATCTCTGCTGACCAGTCCTGTGACGGAGCGGTCACCGATAGTAATCAGAAAGGTTTTTTCCGCGACTGTAGGCAATCGTAAAATACGTTCCGCCGCATCTTTCAAGGAAACATGACTTAAGTCTAAATCCCGCTTGTTGCGAGTTTGAGATTCTACATTTCTGTGCATTTTGGGTGCTTTACCCAGTAGCACTTCAAGCGGCATATCAATAGGTTTGTTGTCGAAATGTTTGTCATTCAAAGTGAGGTGTTGCTCTGAAATGGCTTCACCCACTACAGCAAATGGGGCTCTTTCTCGAGCACAAATTTGTGCAAACTGTTCAAGATTTTCTGGCGCGACAGAAAGCACATAACGTTCCTGAGATTCGTTACACCATATTTCCAGCGGTGCCATACCAGGCTCATCGTTTGGAACGTTGCGCAATTCAAAGTTCCCTCCTCTGCCACCGTCACTGACCAGTTCGGGAAAGGCGTTGGACAATCCCCCAGCACCTACATCATGAATAAACTGAATGGGATTATCATCACCAAGCTGCCAGCATTTGTCGATAACTTCCTGACAACGACGTTCCATTTCAGGGTTATCCCGTTGCACGGATGCAAAGTCTAAATCTTCGGTAGATTGGCCTGAAGCCATAGAGGATGCTGCTCCCCCTCCAAGGCCAATATTCATTGCCGGACCGCCCAAGGCAATTAGCTTGGCCCCAACGGTTATCTCACCTTTCTGAGTGTGAGATTTTCGGATATTTCCTAACCCTCCAGCAAGCATGATGGGCTTGTGGTATCCACGCACCTCCACACCATTAAAACTATCAACTTGTTGTTCAAATGTTCTGAAATAACCAAGTATATTTGGCCGACCAAACTCATTGTTAAACGCAGCTCCGCCAAGTGGCCCTTCCATCATGATATCCAAGGCGGTGACTATTCTGGATGGCTTGCCATAGTCGAGTTCCCATGGCTGTTCGAAACCTGGCACCCGCAAGTTGGATACGCTGAATCCCACTAACCCTGCTTTAGGTTTGGAACCTCGGCCAGTGGCACCTTCATCACGGATTTCCCCACCAGAACCTGTTGCAGCACCTGGAAAGGGCGATATTGCCGTTGGGTGATTATGGGTTTCCACTTTCATCAGAATATCGATACCTTCGTGGTGATACTGATATTCCTGACTTTCAGGATCCGGGAAAAAGCGCCCCGCTGCATTTCCTTCCATTACTGCTGCATTGTCTTTGTAGGCAGAATGCACATAGTCTGGGCTCACTTCGTAGGTATTTTTAATCATTTTAAACAATGACTTTGGCTGCTCTTTACCGTCAATTGTCCAGTCAGCATTAAAAATCTTGTGCCTGCAATGCTCTGAGTTTGCCTGTGCAAACATGTAGAGTTCGATGTCGTTGGGGTTGCGCCCCAGTTTGACAAAATTCTCCACCAAATAATCAATTTCATCTTCGGCCAGTGCAAGACCCATTTTCAGGTTAGCTACCGCAAGTGCCTCTCGGCCACCCTGTAATATGTCGACATTGGTGAGTGTTCTCGGTTGCTCAGTTACAAAGAGTTGTTTTGCCTGATTGAGATCATCCAAGACAGATTCTGTCATTCTGTCGTGCAGAATGTCTGCAATTTGTTGCCGTTGCTGGGCAGTCAGGTTTGATCTTGACTTAAGGTAGTAAACACAACCTCGTTCAATTCTTCTGACCTGCTCTAGTCCGCAATTATGCGCAATGTCAGTAGCTTTAGATGACCAGGGAGAAATGGTGCCCGGTCTCGGCACTACAAGCATCAGTTCTCCATCAGGTTCGTGCTTCTCAGTACGGGGACCATATGTCAGAAGTTTATCCAACACATCGCGCTGTTCAGTACCTAAGTCATGCTCTAAGTCGGCAAAATGCACAAACTCTGCGTAGAGTTCAGTGACAGGTATACCGATAGAAGCAAATTGTTCGAGGAATTTAGTCGTTCTAAAATCAGAAAGCGCAGGCGCACCACGGAGGACAATCATAGAGGTCTTCACCAAAGTTTCTGGGAAAGCCATTTTTAGCCAACGACTTTCCACGATTTCGGGTAGTTTTGAGGCGCGGATTATAGTGTAAAATCAATCAATTGATAAGCAATACTAGAAGGTATTTTCGATATTTTTTACTGCTTAGGCTGACTGTCACCATGCAAGCTCAATCAAGACTGGATGAATCAAGTAAATTTAGTCACAATAGCAACATTGTCAGCAGCAGGAGTAACGGAATGATAAGAATCAGCATCACCCTCATTTTGTTACTATGGGTTAGTGCCTGTAGTCCACCAAAAGAAACCGGTAGCCTGCAACAAATCCTGGATCGCGGGATTCTAACTATCGGCACCAACTATGGATTGACAACCTATTATAACGGGGCGACTGGTCCGGAAGGTTTTGAATACGAACTTGCCGCAGGATTTGCAGACTACCTTGGTGTCAGTCTGGACGTCAGACCTTATTACACGCTAAACGAAATGTTTCCCCAACTGGATAGCGGCCACCTGGATTTAATCGCGTCAGGGATCAGCATGACCCCTGAGCGAAAACAACGTTATCGTTTTGGACCAGCCTATCAGGATGTGAGCCAGAAATTGGTATTCAAACAAGGCAATGTCAGGCCACGTTCAGCCACCGATCTCACTGGCAGCCTGGAGGTGGTTTCAGGTAGTAGCCACACCGAAACTCTGCGTAAATTCAAAACCTATCATCCTGAACTAAGCTGGCAGGAAACAGATGAAAAAGATGCTGAAGAACTATTGGAATCCTTACTTCAAGACGAGTTAGATTACACCATCGCGGACTCCAATATTCTGGCAATCATGCGTCGACGATACCCAGAGCTAAGCATCGGTTTTACTATCAATAAAGAACAAGGTATTGCCTGGGCGCTCAATAAGAATCAGGATGATTCGTTACTGGCCGTGCTAATCGAATATTTTGGTGTTATTCAGTCAGACGGAAGGTTGGCAGCGCTGGAAGACAAATACTTCGGCCACGTCAGGCAGTTCAACTATGTGGATACACGAGAGTTCATCCGCTCAGCACAAAGCGTTTTACCTACCTATCGCCCATGGTTTGAAAACTATTCCGTTGATATGGACTGGCGCTTACTTGCAGCTATGAGCTACCAGGAAAGTCATTGGGATCCGAAAGCCAGGTCACCGACGGGGGTCAGGGGCATGATGATGTTAACACTTGCCACTGCCAGAGATTTAGGAATTAAATCAAGGCTCGATCCGGAACAAAGTATCAAAGGTGGTGCAATTTACATTGCAAATTTACTCAGCCGCATCCCGGCACGTATTCCCCATCCTGATCGCGTGTGGTTTGCTCTTGCATCCTATAATGTCGGCCTTGGACATCTTGAAGACGCACGTAAACTGACAGAAGGCCAAGGGGGTAACCCTGACTTATGGGTGGATGTTAAAAAACGTCTACCTCTGCTGAGACAAAAGAAATACTACAAACATACTCGATACGGATATGCCCGCGGTAATGAGGCGGTTACTTACGTGGATAACATTCGTCGCTACTACGATACCTTGGTGTGGCTGGACGAGAATCAACCGGAAGAACTGCAAGAACAACAACCCGCTGAGCAAATCGCTGAAGAACAAGAAGGCGAGTCTGCCCCAGTCACTTCCGAATAAAGACTTCCCTAGCATGTCATCAAATTGTCACACTCCGTCTACACAATGACCATGTGTTGCTTTTTCGCACACAATTTGAAACTTTTTCAGTCTTGATGAGTTCTAATCATTCAGGATAAAGTAAAACGAACAGAGGATTAATATTATGAGAAAAAATAATATGCCATCATCGCGATTGCGAATGGCAAACAACAACAGACGAAGACAAATGCTTAAACGGGTGCATCAGAAAGTGTTGACCCGCAGACAACAGTTCCTTCAACAAGAGTTATTCGGCGAGTTCGCAGAAGCCTGCTAATCCACCTTGAGCCTGGCAGCTTTTTTCTGCGCTCGGCGAGTTTTAAAAAACAACGATAGATTGCTGCTACACTTCTCTTCCAACACTCCCGCTGTAACTTCAATCTGATGATTAAGCCCAGGATGTTCAAGTAAATTCATGATGCTACCCGCAGCTCCGGTCTTATAGTCACTAGCACCGTATACCAGGCGTTTTATTCTGCTATGAACCAATAACCCTGCGCACATTGGGCACGGTTCAAGGGTGACGTACAAAGTAGTGTCAATTAATCGGTAATTATGAACAGTTTGACCTGCCTGACGAATAGCCAACATCTCTGCATGGGCTGATGGATCATTCAAGCTGATGGACTGATTCCAACCTTGACCTATTATTTCTCCATCCTTGACCAGAATCGCGCCAACCGGGATTTCTCCTTGTTGCTCAGCCTTATCTGCCAGCAATAATGCTTGCTGCATCCAATATTGATCATCCCGCTCTACTTCTGATTCCATTGTCGCCCCTTTTACCCCTAGTTGGTCTATATTGTAATCAGAATGGCGAAAAGTGTTAAACATTTAGTCATTTTAACTAAATCACACTTATCATTTTATAACACCATAACCTAAATCATTGATTTTAATATATTTTAAACTTTGGTTAGTAATTTGCTTAGTAATATTCCAGAAAACAATTACTATTACTAAATCAGTGTTTCGCGAGGGATCATTATGAATATGACAGCTGTTGCCATTGTCGCCATTATTTGTTGGGCTATTGTTGAGCTTACCAATAGTGGAAAGTCGAAGAAAAAAAGCAAAATCGAGAGTAAAGAAACGGATGCTCTCAGAGAAGAAGTTGCAGAGCTTAAGGATCGGGTTGCCACCCTCGAAAGAATAGTCACCGACGAAAAATATTCACTAAATAAAGAATTCGAAAACCTGAAAAAAGACGACGCAGCTTAGTTCAAAAAATGCCAAGTTAAAACGAAAAAGCGCGGCATCACTTAAAAGTAATACCGCGCTTTTTAAGTCATTCTACTAGTGCTTTATTCCCATTCGATGGTGGCCGGCGGTTTTCCCGAGATATCGTAAACCACACGGGAAATGCCGTCGATTTCATTGATGATCCGATTGGAAACCTTGCCCAGGAAATCATAGGGCAGATGCGCCCAATGTGCTGTCATAAAATCAATGGTTTCCACCGCTCTTAACGACACAACCCAATCATATTTTCTGGCATCCCCCATCACACCCACAGACTTAACCGGTAAAAACACAGTAAACGCCTGGCTTACTTTATGGTAAAGCTCTGAGGCATGCAGCTCTTCAATAAAGATGGCATCGGCACGGCGAAGGAGATCGCAATATTCCTTTTTGATCTCACCCAACACCCGTACACCCAAACCAGGCCCAGGAAACGGATGACGATACAACATGTCGTATGGCAAACCCAGTTCCAGTCCGATTTTCCGTACTTCATCTTTAAATAATTCTCGCAGGGGTTCAACCAACCCCATTTCCATATCTTCCGGCAAACCTCCCACATTGTGGTGAGACTTAATCACATGGGCCTTTCCGGTGGCCGAACCAGCTGACTCAATTACATCGGGATAAATGGTTCCCTGCGCCAGCCACTTTGCGTTAGCCAATTTTTTGGATTCTTCATCAAACACTGCGACAAATTCGTGACCGATAATTTTGCGTTTAGCTTCCGGATCCTGCTCCCCTGCCAGCGCAGCCAAAAATCGTTCTTCTGCATCTATTTTAATAATGTTCAGACCGAAATGATCACCAAACATGTCCATGACTTGTTTGCCTTCATTCAGTCTGAGCAGGCCGTTATCCACAAACACGCAGGTTAACTTGCTACCAATTGCTCTATGTAACAACATCGCAGTGACAGATGAATCCACGCCACCGGATAATCCCAAAATGACTTCATCTTCACCCACTTGTTGTTTTATTCTCGCAATGGCATCCTCAATTATCTGAGCAGGTGTCCAAAGCTTCTCACAACCACAAATGTCCAGCACAAAATGAGATAGAATCCGCATCCCCTGACGAGTGTGAGTCACTTCCGGGTGAAATTGCACGCCGTAGAATTGTTTTTCTTCATTAAACATAGCGGCATAGGGACAGCTTTCAGTTTGCGCTGCCGTCACGAATCCATCAGGAATGGCTGACACTTTATCGCCATGACTCATCCACACATCGAGTAACGCATTACCGTTAGCCCCGACGTGATCCTCGATGTTTTCCAACAAGGCTATGTTCCTGATAATTTCCACCTGAGCGTAGCCAAATTCTCGTTTATCGGAACCTTGCACTGCGCCGCCAAGCTGTTCAGCCATGGTCTGCATGCCATAACAAATACCAAAAACCGGGACACCGGCATTGAACACATATTCTGGCGCTCGTGGAGAATTGTTCTCAGTCACTGATTCAGGACCACCGGAAAGAATAATCCCATTGGGATTAAATTCGCGGATTTGCTCCTCCGACACATCCCAGGCCCAAAGTTCACAATACACACCTATTTCCCGAACGCGACGGGCAATAAGTTGGGTATATTGAGAGCCGAAATCCAAAATTAGGATACGCTGGTCATGAATATTTGCAGTCATCTGGTTTTCCAATTAATCAATAACAACACAGGCCGTCAATCGGACGGCCTGAAAAAGGGTTTATAAGACGTTTAGCCTAAACGGTAGTTGGGCGCTTCTTTGGTAATACTGACATCATGAACATGAGACTCGCCCATTCCCGCGGCTGTCACTTTCACAAATTGTGGCTTGGTGCGCAGGACCTCAATTGTAGCACTGCCGGTCAAGCCCATAGCAGAGCGCAAACCGCCCATTTGTTGATGGATGATATTAGCGATTGGGCCTTTGTATGCGACCCTGCCCTCTATCCCCTCAGGAACGAGTTTTTCTTCACTTTTGCTATCCTGGAAATAACGGTCTGATGAGCCATGGCTTTGATTCATTGCACCCAATGAGCCCATTCCACGATAAGACTTATAATAACGCCCTTGATACAGCTCAACTTCGCCCGGCGCCTCTTCGGTTCCTGCCAACATGCTGCCCACCATGACGCAGCTAGCACCAGCAACCAGTGCTTTGGCTATATCGCCGGAGAAACGAATACCACCATCGGCAATCACAGGAATATCACGGTCTTTTAGCGCTTCAACAGCATCTGAAATTGCCGTAATTTGCGGAACACCGCAACCTGTCACTATTCTAGTAGTACAAATAGAGCCTGGACCGATCCCCACCTTGACTGCATCAACTCCGGCGTCAGCTAAGGCTACCGCTCCTTCCGCGGTCGCCACATTTCCGGCAATAATCTGGACATCAGGGAAGGCTTTGCGGGTCTCAGAAACGCGATCAATCACTCCTTGAGAATGGCCATGAGAGGTATCTATCAGCAAAATATCAACCCCGGCTTCAACCAATAATTGGATGCGTTCTTCAGTGCCTGGACCTACCCCGACCGCCGCGCCAACTCTGAGCCTGCCAAGTTCGTCTTTGCACGCATTAGGTTTGCTTTCTGCTTTCTGGAAGTCTTTGACTGTAATGAGACCTTTTAGCTTAAAATGCGCATCCACCACCAGAATTTTTTCTACTCTGTGCTCATGCATTAATGCCAGTACTTCATCCGACGTCGCCCCTTCCGTGACCGTCACTAAACGTTCTTTGGGCGTCATGACCTTCGTAATTGATTGATCTGTGCGGTTTTCAAAGCGAAGATCACGACCAGTGACAATACCTATAAGATTATTTTCCGCATCAACAACAGGAAAGCCTGAAAATCCGTGTTGCAAGGCAAGTGAGTTTATTTCACCTATGGTGGCATCGGAGTGCACTGTAACCGGGTCAGATACGACGCCGCTTTCATATTTCTTAACCATTCTTACATGGTTAGCTTGATCTTCTGGTGTCATATTCTTATGAATGAAACCAATGCCACCTTCCTGCGCCAATGCTATAGCAAGACGAGCTTCGGAAACAGTGTCCATAGCAGCAGAAACAAGGGGAATATTCAGCGATACACCGCGGGTAATTCTGGTACGCAGATCCGCTGTGTGGGGAAGTACGGTTGAGTGACCGGGCACTAACAACACATCATCAAAAGTAAGGGCTTCTTTAGCGATCCTCAACATGCAACAACACCTATAAAATGGGGGTTTTAGTTGCGGCGCAATTGTAGCCGGTTTGCTTTATCAGGTAAACTGTATTTGTCTCTTAATTCGAATTCTTTAGTAGGCTAAATGTATCAGTCTGAAAACACCTCCACCAACATCTTTACTGTCACCAAATTGAACCGCCTCGCAAGAAGCATTCTGGAATCGGAAATCGGCATGATCTGGCTGTCTGCCGAAATCTCAAATTTTGTCGCCGCATCATCAGGGCATTGGTACTTCACATTAAAAGATGAAAGAGCACAGGTTCGCGCCGCCATGTTCCGTGGCGCCAACCGCAGGGTTAGCACTCGCCCCAAAGAAGGTGATAAAGTGTTGGTTCGGGCAAATATCGGATTGTACGAAGCACGAGGTGAATATCAGCTTGTGGTTGAACATCTTGAACCAGAAGGTGAAGGGAGGCTTAAACAACAATTTGAACAGTTAAAAATTAAACTTGCTGCTGAAGGATTATTTTCTCAGCAATATAAACAAATGATTCCAGCTAGCAGTTCAACTATTGGCGTTATTACATCGGCAACTGGAGCTGCATTGCACGATATATTGACGGTGTTAAAACGTCGTAACCCAGCATTGAAGGTGATTGTTTATCCGTCGCAAGTTCAGGGTGAATCTGCAACCATGCAAATTTGTCAGGCGCTGAATATTGCCAATCAGCGCAACGAAGTTGACGTGTTGATTCTGGGACGTGGCGGAGGCTCTTTGGAAGACCTTTGGTGTTTTAACGAAGAAGAGGTCGCCCGTGCTATTTACGCCTCTGCGATCCCAATCGTCAGCGCCGTAGGTCATGAAGTAGATGTAACCATTGCAGATTTTGTCGCTGATGCACGTGCACCAACTCCCTCCGCAGCGGCTGAATTGGTCAGCAATGATAGTGCCGCCTTCATTGGACAAATTAAACAAATGGCCAACAGACTTGGGCAGGCCATGCAAAACCTGCATAAGCAAAAAAACTATCAACATCAGGTACTGAATCATAGATTGCAGCAAAATCATCCGAAACGAATACTTCAGCAGCAGAACCAATTGCTAGATCAATTGAGTACATCCTTAGGTGAAAAAATGCGCAATCAGCTTGTTAAGGTCAACCAAAGGCAGGCCAATCTTACCAGCAGAATTAAACTGGCCTCGCCGCAACAACGCATTAATCAGGAAAAGCAGTCGATTGCCAGATTAGACAACGCTATTAATCAGCACATGCGCGAACAACTCGCCAGTAGCCAACATCGATTGGCAACAGCCAGCCAACTGCTTGATTCGGTCAGCCCACTAGCGACCCTGGCAAGAGGTTATAGCATTACTTACAAAGACAAAGAGATCGTCAAAACTGCGAATGAGCTGCAGCCCGGTGATATTTTAACCAATAAATTCGTCGACGGGGAGGTAATCAGTGAAGTAAAAACCTAAAATCACAGACCCATGATATAGGTACGACAAATCCAGATAGCCCTTTAATGAAACCCCAAAAGCCCGTTTCCTAACCATTGGCGCCGCAAGACTAAATGAAAAAATGTCCTTTTACAGAACCTAACCAAGCCTGCGAAGTTTAAGGGCTAAAATTCCTTGCCTAACCAAGCTCCTTGAGTTTTCCCATGTTCGGTATCTTGGTCATAAAGCCTGTCTGTTTCTCTCAACTGGGCCGTCAATTTGTTTCCAATTTCGTTTGCCGCTAATTTCAAAGAAGCGCATTTCAGATGCACAGGTAAGGATTCAATTTGCTGATGTATTTTCTGAGCATATTCAACGGCGTTATCTTTATGCCCATACTCATGCTGCAGTATGGAAGGAAACCAATTATCCCATACTTGCTGAATAGCTACAGAGGCATCTCGTAGCTCAGGCAATGTGTAATTGACCTGAACCTCAACATTAACCTTATCAATCCAACAATTATGCTGTGTTGATTTAATCCAAAATTTCCAGGCGATAGTGGATTGGGTCTGAGCAAAAAATGTTTCACCATTTTTACGCACAGGTGAATGTATTTTGAGCTGCGTCGAGATATCGTGAGTAGCCTTTGGTGCTATTCGATAATAGATGATTTCCTCTGATACTTCGACATCGGCAAATGCGTTTAATGCCGTGGTCAGGAAAAAGAATATCCCTATTCTGTTCCTCATTTTCATTCGCTATTTTTTGTTATGAAAAGACATCATACGTTTTCGCTTGCGTTGTTGCGATAAAGATAGCTGAGTCTTTTTACCTTCAAACGGGTTGGCACCTTCCCTGAATTCTATTCGGATGGGTGTACCCATGGTTTCTAAGGCCTTTCGATAATAGTTCATCATGTAACGCTTATAGGAATCTGGTAGATCCTGAACCTGATTGCCATGGATCACTATCACTGGCGGATTATACCCACCTGCGTGTGCGTACTTCATTTTCACACGACGTCCACGCACCATAGGTGGTTGATGGTCCTCCTGTGCCATTTCCATAATTCGGGTGAGCATTGAGGTGTTGATCCGCTTTGTCGCGGAGGCATAGGCTTCCTGGACAGACTCGAATAGATGCCCGACTCCAGAACCATGTAAGGCGGAAATAAAGTGTAAACGGGCGAAGTCGATAAAACCTAGCCTGCGATCCAGTTCGCGTTTTACTTCTTCTTTCACATCGTTATTCAGGCCATCCCATTTGTTTACTGCTATCACAAGAGAACGGCCAGCATTCAATACAAAGCCAAGCAGACTTAAGTCCTGATCTGCAATGCCCTCACGAGCATCAACTACCAGCAATACAACGTTTGCTTCTTCAATTGCCTGCAGCGTTTTAACGATGGAGAATTTTTCGACGGCATCCGATACGTTTTTACGTCGACGCACACCAGCAGTATCAATCAGTACATAGTCACGCTCATCCCGCTGCATAGGAATAAAAATGCTGTCTCTGGTTGTGCCTGGCTGGTCAAAAACGACAACTCTGTCTTCACCCAGGATACGATTGGTTAGGGTAGATTTGCCCACATTGGGTTTACCGACAATTGCTAGTTTAATTGGCTTTTCTTGCAATCTTTTTAGCTGAGCTTCGGCATCTTCTTCATCATCGTCACGCACATCTTCCGGTATCTGCATGCCGGGAAAATCGGCCTCAAGCGGTTCCATCACGTGTTCTAGCAGCTGAGTTACGCCCCGTCCGTGCGCGGCAGCAATCTGATGAACATCCCCCAGCCCTAGCCCAAAGAAATCAGCACTTTCGCTATCGCCGTCAATTCCATCGACTTTATTGGCAACCACATAAACTGTTTTCTCCTGCTTCCTGAGATGTTCTGCTATGGCCTGGTCAGCCACCGTCATGCCGACTCTGGCATCCACTAAAAATAGTACTAAATCAGCCTCATCAACTGCCATCAAGGACTGCTCTGCCATAGCTGCGTCTATGCCCTGTTCGTCACCGCTTATCCCGCCAGTGTCGACCACAATAAACTGCAAACCTTCATATTTGGCCTGTCCATATTTTCGGTCTCTCGTGAGTCCGGGAAAATCCGCAACCAACGCATCACGCGTATGAGTTAAACGATTAAATAACGTTGATTTCCCAACATTTGGGCGCCCTACAAGGGCCACTACGGGTAACATAAAATAACTTCCTAAAAAAACAAAACGGACTATCTAATGAGAAAGTCCGTTGAAATCTTGCTTGATCGCGTTGAATCTAAGGCGTTTCAATTGCGAATAATTCGCCTTCTCTGGTTTGAGTATATACTACTTTTCCTTTCGCAACGGGCGCAGCATAAATGGCTTCATCTTCATCATCGCCACCCACATCCATGCGCGCAACAATTTGGCCATCACTTTGATTTAACCAATGCAAAAAACCAAAGTTGTCACCAACTACGATGTAATCATCAACAGGCGTTGCAGAAGTAACACTGCGCTGTTTCAATCCGCCCTGAGACCATTGTTCAACACCGTTGCGTGTATCAAGGCTATAAATATTGCTGTTGCTATCAACCACAAACAGACGACTACCCGCAGAACTCAAGCTTCGATACGACTTATATTCCCGTTTCCAAATAACGCGACCACTGCGCAATTCAACAGCAGCCAGAGTTCCATCAAATGAAATAGTAAATATCACACCGCCCAGAACCAGAGGTTTAGCATCAATATCAACAATGCGGTCAAGTTCCGTGGCACCAGATGGTGCTGAAATTGTCTGTTCCCACGCTGTTTGCCCGGTTCCCAAAATATTGACTGCTAATTTTCCTGCAGCAGTTCCCACTATAGCGCCACCATTTGAAGCCACTGGCGCAGATATGCCGCGTAAACTCAGCGCAGGTACATCCGATTCATAGGTCCATTTTTGTTCGCCGGTATTTGAATCAAGCGCAAATAAGGTGCCAGAACTGGTATTAACCAGCAAGGTGCCTTCGTCAACTGCTGGAGCTGCGATAACTTCGCCTTTGACTGTTGTTTGCCACTTTATTTCGCCAGTTTTCGCGTCCAGAGCAATAACTTCGCCATTTTCAGTACCAAAATAGACGCTTTCATAGGCAACACTCAGGCCACCAGAGATTTTGGCCGAAACGCCGCTGGACCACAAATTTGACAAAAAACTGAAATATCCGTCATTTGAAAAGGTAGCAAAATTTTGTCGCCATACTTGTTTACCTGTTGCTTCTTCAAAGGCAACTACATGACCTTGTCTATCTGCAGCAAAGACCAGGTCATAACCTAGTGCGGGTGTCAATCTTGAGAAATAGCTACCAACACCATTACCTACATCATTAGACCATACTTCACGAGCTTCGAATTGTGCCTCAATAGGCTCAAGAACTCTGATTTCCAGTTCTTCGTCATCGCTAAACCAGCCAGAAATTGTCGAGCAAGCTGATAATGTCAGACAACTGGCAAACAGAATTCCTATCCGTCCACGCTTAAACATTTGCTGCCCTTTATCCATTGGCAGCAACCGCTAAATTGTCTAACTTCATTTTCACGACATTATTGTTTTCATTCTTTTCCAATGCGGCAGAATACGCTGCACGGGCTTTATCAAACAGTTGTTGTTGGACAAATACGTCGCCTTTGTATTCTTCTACTTGTGATCCGAAAGCCGCATCAGTCACTTTAGCGAGGGTCGTCAGCGCAGTATCAAATGACGTTTGTTCAATTTGAACTCTGGCTAAACGCAAATTAGCCACACTTTGGAGCATAGCGTCTTTGCTGTTATCAGCCACAAACGTCAATTGCTTTGCAGCTTCTTCCAAGTCTTTTCGCTCCACAGCTTCTTTGGCAAGTTGCAGTGATGTTAAATATGCATATCCATTGTCTTGATTTTCATTGACGAAGTTAACGGCAGTGGTAAAACCACTGGCATCGGCAGCCAAGGCCTCTACTGCCTGCTGATATCCAGTCGAGGCCGCTTCCTGGGAAGTAATTTGCTGCTCATTGTAATAACGCCATCCCCACAAGCCTCCCAGACCGATGACCGCACCAACGATAATTGCAATGCCATTTTCTTTCCAAAAGCGTTTGATCGCTTCGACTTGTTGTTCTTCAGTGGCAAATTGTTCCATCACATATTCCTCATACTACTTGGTAGGTCGACATACCGATGCCGCACTTAATTCTTACTAAAATACTCTGTTAAAAACGCGACTGTATCATCCCGTCTTATACTTTCCTGCTGCCTGTCTTCCCGCAAAAACTTGATTGAAACCTTTTGTTCCGCTTCTTCGTTTTCGCCGAGAATGAATGCTATGGCAGCTCCACTTTTGTCAGCTCGTTTCATTTGTTTTTTAAAGTTACCGCCACCGCAATGGGTTTGCACCCTTAGCCCGGGTATTTCATCTCGTAACTGCTCACTGATTTCTAGCCCATAGTCGACAACTCTTTCGCCCATGCTAGTGACATAGAGGTCAACAGGCTGGGGGACATCAGATGTCAGTGACAAGGTCTGCAACATCAGGACCAGACGCTCCAATCCCATCGCAAAGCCAACACCAGGGGTAGTTTTGCCACCTAATTGTTCAACCAAGCCATCGTATCGGCCACCAGCACAAACCGTTCCCTGAGCTCCCAAACTATCAGTTACCCATTCAAAAACAGTGCGATTGTAGTAATCCAGACCACGCACTAATTTTGGATTAACCCGATATTTGATGCCTAAGTTGTCTAATCGTTCACACAATGCGTCAAAATGTTGCTTTGACTCCTCGTCGAGATGTTCTATCAGGCTCGGCGCGCCTTTAATTGCTTCTTGCACCTGCGGATTTTTGCTGTCGAGCACACGCAAGGGATTGGTTTCAAGACGACGCACACTGTCTTCATCAAGCTGTGATACTCTCTCCCGCAAAAACGTCACAAGCAGAGCTTTATAACTCGCTCTAGCTTCGCTTGAACCAAGAGAGTTTAGCTCTAACGTTACCTGATCAGAAATACCGAAAACTTTCCACAATCTGGCGGACAACAATATCACCTCGGCATCAATATCGGGTCCGTCCAACCCAAATGTCTCGATACCAAATTGATGGAATTGGCGATAACGCCCTTTCTGTGGTCGCTCATGACGAAACATGGGACCCATGTACCACAAACGCTGCTGCTGATTGTATAGCAAACCGTGTTCGTTTCCTGCCCGCACCGTACTTGCCGTATTTTCGGGACGAAGAGTCAGACTGTCACCGTTTCTATCTTCAAAAGTGTACATTTCTTTTTCAACAATATCGGTGACTTCACCAATAGAGCGTTTGAACAAGTCTGTGCTTTCTACGATGGGTGTACGAATTTCCTGATAGCCATAACTCGCGACGACCTGACGAATATTGTCTTCAACCCATTGCCACAAACCTGACTGCTCGGGGAGACAATCATTCATACCACGAATTGCTTGGATTTGTTTTGCCACTAAAGTGATTCTCTTACATGGAGTACCAGTTAATCCTTTAAAGGACCCGGATACTTCCGTTAAATAGTCAAAAGCCCCGCATTATAGGGGCTTTGGGTCGAAACGTAAACGCAGATTTAAACAAGATTCAGAACTAATAAATCAACCTACTTGCTTTACTTCTATTTGCCTGGATTCATCTAGCTTAACGGCCTTTGCACGGATGCGTTTTTCAAGCTGGTCAACCAGGTCATCATTCGCCAATCTTTCTTTCTGACGGGTGCCATCCAGATAAAACCCACTCATGTTTCTTGCTCCCGTTAACCCAAGGTCAGATACCTCAGCCTCACCGGGACCATTCACTACACAACCGATAATGGAAACATCCATTGGCGTCAGTATATCTTCCAGACGCTCTTCCAATGCGTTGACAGTTCCGATCACGTCAAATTCCTGTCTTGAGCAACTGGGACAAGCGATAAAATTAATACCTCTGGAACGGATCCTGAGTGATTTCAGAATGTCAAAACCGACTTTTATCTCTTCCACTGGATCAGCAGCCAGGGAAATTCTGATGGTGTCGCCAATCCCGTCGGCAAGCAGCATGCCTAAGCCCACGGCACTTTTAACCGCTCCTGCTCGAAACCCACCCGCTTCAGTTATCCCCAGATGCAAAGGTTGATCGATTCGGTTAGCCAATTCTCGATAAGCTCCAACAGCTAAAAACACATCAGATGCTTTAACACTTACCTTAAATTGGTCAAAATTAAGTTTATCCAGAATATCGACATGGCGCATAGCAGATTCGACAAGTGCCGCTGGTGTTGGTTCACCGTATTTTTCCTGCAAATCCTTTTCCAGAGATCCACCATTAACACCAATTCGTATGGGAATGCCTTTGTCTTTAGCACAATCCACTACCGACCTGACCCGCTCCATGCTGCCAATATTGCCCGGATTAATCCGCAGACAGTCCACTCCATACTCCGCTACTTTTAAAGCAATACGATAGTCAAAATGAATATCAGCAATTAACGGAACCCCCACCTGCTTTTTAATTTCTCTGAAAGCTTCAGCAGCATCCATTGTCGGCACGGAAACGCGAACAATTTCCCCTCCAACAGCTTCGATCCGCTTGATCTGTTCAACCGTCGCTTGCACATCTGTCGTGCTGGTATTGGTCATCGATTGGACCGCAATAGGTGCACCGTCACCAATAGGCACATTACCTACATTAATTCGGGTTGATTTACGGCGCTTTATGGGTGATTCGGCAAACATGATATTTCCTGAAAAAACTATGATTAACCTGTGATTGGCAAGGTAAATTTGGCGGTTCTACCCTCATCGAACTGACTCATGTCTACGGGTATTCCATCGTAGGTTATCTGTACCACGGCAGGTGCACCCAATGTCACTTCAAAAGGCGGTATTCCTGCCACAGTCATTACTCTTCCGGATTTTTTAACACCATAAGCAATCGCCTCGCCATTAGCGTCGGTCAAATTCATCCAACAATCTTCTGCAAAAGTAAAAACCAATTGGATTTGGTCAATGCTCGCAGCATTGGCAGGTACAGATAGTTCCTGTGCCTGGTTCTCGGTCTGCAACTCCGATGAATCTATACCGCTATCATTCTGAGTAAGATCGGCATCGTTTAACTCACTCGCAGCAACATTTGTTGTCGGTGTTGTTTCAACGATCGAATCAGCATTATCTGCAGCATATGTCTCCAGCGAATTTGCCCCGTCGTTTTCGATATCCTGTTCGTTGGCAACAATATTTTCCTCAGCAATCGGGGGGGCTGATTCCTGAACATTCAAATTTGCTGGTTGTTCTTCTTCAACCTGCAGGCTTTCTGTTGCGGTATTAGTGACATTTGACACACTTTCAGAGCCGCCCTGCTGCCACCACCACACAACGACCATGGCGATTACTGCTGCAACTATCAGATAGGTTACCAACATCAATCTATCGTCACTTGCCTGTTTTGCTACGCGCCTGGAAAAGCTCTGTAACTTCGCAGGTTCTTTGCTTTTTGTGTTTTGTTTGTCAAACGCTGCCAATACACGCTCTTCTTCAACCCCGATATGTTTGGCATACAATTTCAGGTATCCCTTGGTGAAGGTCAGTGAGATGTTTTCATCGTAATCATCGGCTTCCAGCTTAGCGATGGCAACTGATTTCAAATGCAGTTTCCCTGCCATCTCATCCAGACTCAGCCCCTGTTTTTCTCGGGCTTGCTTCAATATTTCACCAGGACCGATTACTTCTGGTTCTTGCGCTTGCTCTGCTTCGCTCATTTATCAAATTACTCTACTGTTTGTGGATCCACTACGACAAGCTTTTTGCCAATATAGATTGACGATGCATCCTGCAATTGATTCCATTCAATCAGACGCTTCATTTTAACATTGTACAGCAATGAAATACGGTACAGGTTTTCACCTTTTTGAACAATATGATAAGCCATCTCTTCTTCAGATAGAGACACAGTTTGTTCACTGATAGTTTCAGGTTCAGTCAAATCACTTTGAATGTCCTCTGATTGAGAAACAACTTCAGCTTGCTCGGTGTCCGAAGTCGAATCTTCAGTAACTTGATTTTCGGCAACAGGAAGTGTCTCTTTAGGAGTTGAAGCTTCCTGGCGAGCATCTTCAACTATGGTTTTCATTTCGGTGTCTTCAGGATTAGATTGCTGAACACTTTCTGCAACAGGTTCGTTATCCTCAATATCAGATGCTACTTGCTGCATAGCTTCTTCGGCATCTGCAACAGATTCCAGCGGTGCATCTGTTTCTGAAATAGTTTTATTATTGGCTGCCTGGACTTGTTCTGAGATGTTTTTTTCAGGAGCTTCTACAACAACCGTCTTAGTCTCTTCAATTGTCAACGGGCTGACTTCAACCACTGCTGTAGCTGGCGCTTTTGGCTCCTTCCGATAACGTTTAAGTAAATATTGCTTAGTGTTGGCGTGGCCTGGGTACATGCGCACCAACATATCACCGTAGCCATTCGCAACATCAGCATTCCCTAACGCATGCTGGATTTTATAAGACAACCAAAGTGTTTCGGGGTTAACGCGGGACGTTTTTTCATAACGTTTCAATGCTTGAGCTGCTTCGGGCCAGCGGGCTTCCGACACTAACAATTGAGTCAACAACAGCAGGCTCTTTCCTCTGGTGGGTTGATGATTAATTGCTTGCTGCAAATAGGTTATTGCATCACTGATCTGCCCTTGGCTCTGACTGCATAGTGCCAGGTTTTCATAGGTTTCAGCGGTAGAAATATAGTTGTCGCTGTTCACTGCCCTGAGGAAGTATTCCTTGGCTTTGGTGTATTTGCCTTGTTGACACAAAAATGCACCGTATGTATTGGCAATATCCGGGTTTCCGGGCGCCAGATCCAGCGCATCCTGATAGGACTCTTCGGCCATTTCGTTTTCACCTACTACCTGATAATAATAAGCCAAACTGTAATGAGCGTCAGCCAGTCTGGGAGCAAATTGCAGAGCTTTATCGAGATTAAACTTGGCTTGGGAATAATTCCCATTTTTCAGATAGGTTAGCCCGAGCGAAATCCTGGTTTTGGCCGCATCCACAGTATCAATATCGTCAGAAGATTTGAATCCATCGGGAAGCGGTTGACTGACACAGCCACTTAAAACTAACAGGGCAACGATGATAAAATAGCGCATTATGCTCACTCGCAAAGTAATCCTTTCTAATTAATGGGCCATTTTTACTGAAATTTGTTCACCCTTCATCTGTTTTTTTAACATTCTTTTCGTTCTGTCGACAACTTCGCCCACTAATTGTCCGCATGCGGCATCGATATCGTCTCCACGAGTCTTACGAATAACAACGGTGAAGCCATATTCCATCAGTACTTTAGAAAATCTGTCCATACGAGAATTACTCGAACAGGTATAAGGTGAACCCGGATAGGGATTAAACGGGATCAGGTTTATTTTGCTGGGCGTGTCTTTAAGTACTTTGGCTAATTGATGCGCCTGCTCCATGCTATCGTTTATACCATTAAGCATGACATATTCAACGGTAACTTTTCCTTGATTCGCATTGGATTTCGATAAATAGCGTCGAACTCCTGCCAAAAACTCTTCAATAGGATACTTTTTATTCACGGGCACAATTTCGTCACGTAAATCATCGGTGGGTGCATGTAGGGAAATGGCCAGTGCCACATCTATTTGATCACCCAACATATCTAATGCTGGAACCACTCCCGAGGTGCTTAGCGTCACACGGCGTTTTGACAGGCCAAACCCAAAGTCATCCAACATGATGTCCATGGCCGGCACAACATTTTTCAGATTCAGAAGCGGTTCGCCCATTCCCATCATAACTACATTGGTAATGGGTCGTTTTGACGTATCATTAGACAAACCAATAGTGGTGGCAACTCGCCAGACCTGGCCGATAATCTCACTTACACTGAGATTGCGATTAAATCCCTGTTGGGCAGTGGAACAAAAAGTACACTCCAATGCACAACCCACCTGAGATGAAACACATAGGGTCGCGCGATCGGCTTCAGGGATCCAGACAGTTTCCACTTCCTGACCACCTTCCAGACGCAAAGCGAACTTTATAGTTCCGTCTGTAGCATTTTGCTGGTAAGCAATTTCAGGTGCTTTAATTTCACATCTTGCGGCCAATTTTGCTCGCAGATTCTTGTTCAGATTTGTCATCTGCTCAAAGTCACTAATACCGTGCTGATAAATCCATTTCATTAATTGATCGGCTCGAAAGGGCTTTTCATCAATGGAACTAAAATAGTCGCGTAACCCCTGACGATTGAAATCGAGAAGGTTAACTTTTTTCTTTTCTGCGAACTCAGTTGTGGACATTGATGACTTACCTCTTACTTACATGAGCGAATTGTACAGATTTGCAGCAACAAAGACTATCTCTACAATTCTCAAACGGCCTTTTTACAGGGATGACTACGACAAAAGGGGAGCTTATGCTCCCCTTTTTTTAGATCAATATTTAGCGCTTAACGAGTGCGTGGGCAGATTTCTTCATCTGAAAAGAAATATGCGATTTCGCGAGCTGCAGATTCTGGTGCATCAGAACCGTGGCAAGCGTTCTCATCAATTGATTCTGCATAATCTGCGCGCAATGTACCAGCCAAAGCTTCTGCTGGATTAGTCGCGCCCATGATTTCGCGGTTTTTCAACACTGCGCCTTCGCCTTCAAGTACTTGAACCATTACTGGGCCAGAAGTCATGAAGTCAACCAGTGCACCGAAGAAAGGACGTTCTTTGTGTTCCGCGTAAAATCCTTCAGCCTGCTCACGGCTCATGTGCAACATTTTAGAAGCAACAATGCGTAAACCAGCAGATTCGAAACGGTTGTAGATTGCACCGATAACGTTTTTCGCTACAGCGTCAGGTTTGATAATTGAAAAAGTACGTTCCAGGGCCATGTCCCATCTCCGAAATAATAATTAAAATAAGTACAAAAATTTGGCGGCGAATTATAGGTGATTTATTTCTAAAAAACACTAGTTTTCAATGAAAACCCAATTCTGCTCAGATATCAGGTAGTTAGACCGCACTATCTGAATCACTCCAACCAAAAAAGGCAGCTACTGCTGCCTCTTCAATATGCACTGTTGAGCTATCTGACAATATTGCCGAGATTCAACAACTGAATTTCACCGCTATTGTCATCTACACCGTCATTGTCATTAACGATGTAAACGTCACCATTAGCCATACGCGCCATCCCTTCAATTTTCTCGTAAACCAGACCATTGGGTGCCTGTATATCGGTCATCAGATCACGTACGAGAGTTTTGTCCAGGATTTCGTCGTCTGCGACACCATTCGTATCAATCATGTAAATACGCTTAACTGCCGCATCAGGGCCACCCTGATTGTCACGCTCCAGAACAAGGAATCTTCCATCTCCCAAGGACGTAAGATCGGATAGACCTACCCAACCACCATTTTGGGATTCAGTAGCGTCCAATGAATAGAACATAAACGACCAGCTTTGCGTCGCCAGGTCATAGGTACCGATGCGCACATTGGTATCTCCTGCCCAGGCACGTTGAAAGGCCACATAAGCTTTTCCGTTATATTCAGCTATGCCTTCAAAGCCAAAACGCAGTTGATTGGCATTAACGGCGTCGGGCAGTGTAATCACAGCTTCAATAACTCCGTAGGCGTCTGTCTTAAAAATAAAGTTACGGCTATTGATCGGACGGTCAGCATCGCCCGCAGTACCAGAGCCTTCTGACGCCACCCAAAACCCTCCATCGCTTGCCACAGATATTCCTTCCGGGTCTATATTAACCGACTTGTCAGCATTGATCATGGCAGCCAGATCTGCTTCATCGAAAACATCTATCCGCGTTGCATCATTACTATCGACACTTGTATCAGCGAGCGGTTGCGCGCTTATTGAAGCGAATACATCGTTGCTATCTTTGATGGTGATTTCACCAGTCAATCTAGCAGGAGATTGAGATGCATCGATTCTGAAAATGCGATTGCTAAGGAAGAAACTGTCTTCCACCGAATAGAGTAGATTGGAATTTTGTGGATCTGCTGACAAGCCAGACAAAGCAGCGAATGGAATAGGAGTGCCGTCTGAACGAGAATTGGAAATCAATGTTGGGTATTGTGCCTGGTTTGCACCATAGCTGTATATATTCACAATGGAACGAATTTTATCTCCGCGACTATCTTCTTCGCTGGCCACAACCAATAAATTTCTCGATGGTATGGCAAGGGCACCCTCAGGACCTGCACCAGCGGGCAATGTTTGCTTGTGCACGGGCTTAGTCAAATCAGCCACATCGTAAACGAACACGAGACTGGAGCGTTCAGAATTAACGAACAGGAATCGCTCGTCACCAAATACACCAAATTCTGCGTTTTCAGGCTCGTTGCCTTTATTACCAGAACGTTCGTCCGGATAATGTCCTAGTCTTGCAGTCATGTGGTCAAGAGAATTGCCAGCAGCATAGACAACCTGCCCTTCAGTATTGAAAACCGTAAATCCACGGGATCCACCATCAAGATCACCTTCATCGGCAGTAACAAAATACTCAGTCGACAACCATGTCACGCCATCTGGTTCACGCAAGACACCACTCAATGACTCAGTCTGAGATATTAACGCCCCTTCCTCTGAAGCATCAACCTGATTCAAATCCACAGTACCGGCGCTAAAATCATTGACGATAGAAGCGTTAGCCAAGTCAACCAAAACAATATGGTTGTTTTCCTGAAGTGTGACCACTGCAATATTGTCAGTATTGATATCTACATATTCAGGCTCCGGGTCTTCTGCATACAAATCAGCAATTCCAACCAGCTCAATACTGGATGCAGTCCAGTCGGAGGGCTCTCCAGTCAAATTAACAACGGATAAATAGCCGGCCGGTAACTGAGGTGGTATACCTTCCCCCAGATCTTCATCCCGCTCATTTTCAATTGCGACAGCTGCATATAAACCATCAGGGCTCACAGCTACTGAGTCAGGCTGACCTCCTAAGTCTATGCTGGCGACAATAGATTGAGTCGCGATATCAACCACTTCCAGAGTGCCGGCAGTGTTAACAAAATCTGTGGAACGATTGACCCCGACCAAAGCGTAATTGCCTTTGATTGCAACTGACGTGGGTTCCCCGGGTAACCCGAGCACGCCCATGGGCATAGGCGAAGCAGGATCATTGATATTCACGAATCCTATTTGTTCCTGAGGACTATCGGTGTAGATCAGAACCGTACCATCAGAATTCGCAGCAACGATTTCTGCTGCCGTTTCAGTGTCGTCGTTGCAGGTAGCATCAATTTGCGAACAAACCGGAAAAACAGCTATACGGTTAAAGTTTTTACTTTCATTCACCTGAGTTGGCGTACAAAGATAAGAAGTTTGAGTGACTTCTGAATCGGCCAATACACCATTTGCGTCTGTATCTAAACCGGACTCAATGGATGTTCCACCATAAAAGCACTGAGCATTACCAGCAAACAAACGAGTTTGTTTCACCAAACTAACCAGTCCGTCCTGACCATTTGAGCCATCGTTACCTGACGAGCCCGCTGGTCCGGTATCGCCGTCATCACCGTTACAACCTGTTAAGGCCAATGAAGAGGCAATCGCCAGTGATAGAAGAAGCTTACCTGTTGGAATTGTCATGCTGGTTCCTTTTTATTATCGTTAAATTGATATGAAAAAAATCAAACGCATAATGTGGTGGAACCTGATGACAATACACTTACAGAAAAGTGACCATTTAATGTCAAATGAATGACATTAATATTTCAGTGAAGTAGGAGCTCTCCTTTGATTGTAGAACGCTCGTCGAACCTTCATCCCTCTGAGATTATGTTTTTCATCTGATCGGAAGATTTACGTTTATGTGACTCAACATAGGTTTGCAGGAAGTCAAACGTAGCTTTGGGGTTTTCGCCATGCATAATCTTGATTGCGGCATCTTTTACTAAAGTCTGATACAGCAATATTTCATTGCTCCGTGCATTCAGTTTTTTTGCTAACGGTGTAGTAATACCATTTGCTATCAGCGCACCATAAAGTGTTGTCAATAATGCTACTGCCATACTTGGACCTATGCTGTCGGGATCTTCCATATTCTGTAACATGGCGATAAGGCCAATTAGCGTGCCTACCATCCCCATTGCAGGTGCAAATTCAGAAAAAGTCGTTAGTACTTTCACAGACAACTGATTTCTTTCACGTGTAAGGTAAATTTCTTTGTTTAGCAAACCCTCAACTGAGGGTATATCGTAACCGTCCACCAGCATTTCCATGGTTTTTTCCACAAAAGGATCATCATAACTCTCCGCTTCCAATGCCAGCAGACCTTCTTTACGGGATTTATCTGCCAGTTTGATACAGGTATTGATCGTGCTTTCAATATCATGAACATTGGTTTTGAATGCCTGCACTGTATTGATGAGAGCAGCAAAGAATATTTGCGGCCTGAAACTAATCATAACGGCGCCGAACGTGCCAATCACCACTATGGAGATAGACGGCAAACTGATGTAAGACAATAGCGGTTCTCCGCCACTGAGGATCCCGGCACTAATTGCTAATAAAATTAGCAACATGCCAATAACTGAACCTTTATCCACTATGGTTTCCGCTCCTTTTGTTGGTTATTTGCGTTTCTTTCGCTTGTCCCTGCAAAATGCTCAATTCCACACGACGGTTTTTAGCTCGGTTTGAAACAGAGGTATTGGGAAGCAAAGGTCTGGCATCTGCAAATGCTGTAACTTGAATATATTGAATGCCAGGATGGCGTCTTAGTTCTCTGGCTACGGCTAACGCGCGGGCAGAAGATAAAGCCAAATTGTCTTCATACAATTCGTTTTGCAATGCGACATTGTCGGTATGCCCAGCGACGATTAATTGACCGGGTATGTTGGCTAAAAAACTGGATAGAGTTCTAAGTAATGGTTTAAATTGTGGTTGCAAATAACCACTTCCCGAAGCAAACATGCCTTTTTCCTCGAATCGGATAATCAGTTGCTGACCTTGATTGTCCAATTCAAATTTCCCAGCCAGTATGGCTTCTGCGAAATCATCTTCAATTTTCATTTTAAGCATTTGTTGGTGCGCCAATCCGCCATCTAACGAGTTATCTGCGATGCCCGAAAAATCATTTTCTTCGGTTTTATTGAGCTTTGTTTGTTCAGTCTGGGAGGATTTTTGCTGGACCTGATTGAGCAATGTCTGCTCAGGTTTACCAGGGCTGAACTCCTGAGCAATGATGCTGGTACCCAACGGAACTTTGTCCGCTTCCACCAATCGCTGCACACCAAAGGCCGTTTTCATGGAGCCCGCGATTTGCTTGAACTTCACTACGTCCATTTCTGAAAACGACAGCAGCAAAACGAAAAAACACATTAGCAACGACATGAGATCAGCAAAAGTCGCCAACCACCCCTGCTGGTCCTCTTCATTTTCTGTCTCGGCGAGCAACGCCTGACTATCTAAAGCTTGATTCATCGGACGGATTCTGTGTCCATTTTCTGTTGTTTGTGACGGAATACCAGAACAACCAAAGGTATCGCCATGTAAAATACACAAAACAGCATGAAGGCCAATAATGGACCGATTTTACGGGCAGCAGGTTGTAACATTTCAATTATTAGCAAACCCAAAATATAAGGCGCAAACATCATCAGGCTGCCCACTAAAGCCAGCTGATGTGTGGTCATGCGATGCTGACGTAAATACAACAGCGTTATACTTAAAAAAGTCCATAACAGAGACTCTGTGTTTACAAACATGTGCCAATCTCGAGCGCTAAATGGGATCCCAAGTGACTCGGCCCAGAACTCTGATTGGAAAATAATTTTATGCATCTCTCCCGCAATCAACTGCTGCCAGATAACAGGAGAAGTTTCATCCATATTGGACAACCAGATAACCAAAAGATAGATAATCGGCAGACTCAGGATGGCAAAACCGAAAACGAGGCATTGGATTAAGCCAGTGGACTTAATTGCCATTTCTAGCCAGATCCCAACAGCCCTAAATGTTTGAGTTCGGATCCATTGTCGCGCCTGATCATGATTTTGTTGAGACCGCCCATGGAACTCTTCCTGAAGGTCTCCCAGTGCAAAATCTCGCTGGTGTTCGGGAATGACTTTGCACAGGAGCCAATAATAAAGACCCGGCATCTCATGAACTAGATTGTTGTTTTCCATCACACATTCCCCACTGAACAGACTGAAACGCCCTGCCACATCTTGTCCATTGCGTTTCTCGCACGTTTTAACGCTGTCTGCCCAGTCGCGGTGACAGTAAAATAACGTTTTGGGCGACCTCCCCGCTCTGCTGTCGCTTCCCCTAACCTGGAAATGACCAAGCCTTTTTTCTCCATTCTCTCCAGAGTTGAGTACAAAGCCCCAATCGCCACATCACGACCTATCTGGTCATGCAGTAATTGTCGAATCGCTGCGCCGTAGGCACCGTCGTTCAATCTGATCAATGCCAGCAATACGACGTGCTCAAATTCGCCTAGGTACTTTTCGCGGGAATCCATATCGTTTACCCTGAATTGAATTAACTACAATGTAGGTTATATAAAAGGTCGGAACAACTTATTTTTACTACTTTGTAGTATTAATAGTTATACAAATTGTTGGTTGCTTATACCTGAACTAACAATAATAGAGAATGTCGCCTAGGAGAGAAGAAAATTGGGAGCGGGTTTGGTGTGACAAACCCGCTTATAAATGAATTTAGTGCCCTTCGCTTACTTGATTGACGGTATATTTTGGAATTTCCACGACAAGATCTTCGTCTTCAATAATAGCCTGACATCCAAGCCTGGACTCAGGCTCAAGCCCCCATGCTTTATCTAACATATCATCTTCCAGTTCGTCACTTTCTTCCATAGAATCAAACCCTTCCCGCACAATCACATGGCAAGTGGTGCAGGCACATGATTTTTCACAAGCGTGCTCAATTCCGATCCCGTTTTTTAATGCAACATCCAGAACAGATGTCCCTTTCTCGCCTTCAAGCACTGCACCATCTGGGCATAGCTCGTCATGGGGTAGAAATATAATTTGTGGCATTGTGTAGTATCCTGTTTTTCTAAAGCTGTTCGACTGACTGACCAGACAAAGCGAGATTAATTGATCTATCCATTCGGCGGTTAGCAAATTCCTGGCTGGCTATATCGACCTGCTCAATCGCAGATTTGATCGCCTCAGCATCATTCCCTTTTGCTGCGTCCAACATAGACTGTAATGCCTGTTCCAGCTCGGCTCGTTCCTGCTCACTCAGCAGTGCCTCACCGTCTGCGGCCAATGCTGCTCGAAGCGCTTCTTCCACCCGCGCAGATTCAACCTGTTGTTCTTTTAACATTCTTGCCTGCATATCATCCTTGGCATGTTGCATGGAGGACATCAGCATTTCTGTAATTTCACTTTCTTCCAATCCGTAGGAGGGTTTGACCTGAATATCCGCGTGCACTCCAGATGATTTCTCCATCGCGGTAACATGCAGTAATCCATCCGCATCAACCTGAAAGGTAACTCTTATGTGCGCTGCACCTGCCGCCATAGGCGGTATTCCATGCAAGGTAAAGTTTGCTAAAGATCGGCAATCTTCTACAAGCTCCCTTTCACCCTGCAGAACATGAACTTTCATCGCGGTCTGACCATCTTTAAATGTCGTAAATTCCTGTGCTTTAGCGACGGGAATAGTGGTATTGCGATGTATAATTTTTTCTACTAGGCCCCCCATGGTTTCAATTCCAAGGGACAGCGGCAGTACATCCAGTAACAACATATCGTTGTCTGGCTTGTTACCTACTAAAATATCAGCTTGGATCGCCGCACCCACGGCAACAACCTTATCTGGATCTATGGACGTCAGCGGCGTTTTGCCAAAAAAGTCGCCAACTTTATCACGTACAGCTGGCACTCGTGTGGAACCGCCTACCATGACAACTTCCAAAACGTCCTCATTGTCCACTTCTGCATCTTTCATTGCCCTGCGGCAGGAACGCAGGGTTTCTTTGATTAACGGTTCAATCAGTTTCTCGAACTTGATGCAACTCAGAGTTAATTGATGCTGCATTCCGGCATCATCTGTAAATTGGATATCGGCTGCAGCATCAACACTTAATCGTTCTTTAGCATCTTTGGCTATATCCAGAAGAGTCCGCTGCAGTTCATTTGATACCTGTTCGTTCAGCTCAGCTTGCTGCTTGATATGATCAACCAGAATATCATCGAAATCGTCTCCTCCTAGTGAAGAGTTTCCGCCTGTTGCCAGGACTTCAAAAACGCCTTTACTCAGTCTCAGGATAGAAATGTCAAAGGTGCCGCCACCCAAGTCGTAAATAGCAATGACACCTTCCTGCCCCGAATCGAGTCCGTAGGCGATTGCAGCTGCTGTAGGTTCATTTAACAGACGTAACACATTGAGTCCGGCAAGTTGTGCCGCATCTTTAGTGCCTTGGCGTTGAGCATCATCAAAATACGCAGGTACAGTAATAACTGCCCCTTTTAACTCGTCCCCTAAGGTTTTTTCCGCTCTCTGGCCCAACGTTTTCAATATCTCCGCTGATACCTGAACAGGGTTTACCAGATTGTCACGCACTGTTAATGAGAGTGAACCACCTTGCGAATCAGTAAAATTGTAAGGAAGATTCGGATAGCGCGTGCGGATATCTTCAAGGTTCCGTCCTAACAATCGCTTAACTGACATGACGGTATTGGAAGGGTCGGAACTGGCTGCAAGTTTGGCTTTTTGACCAACCTGTATGCCATCTGAATAATAGCCAACCACGGAGGGTAAAAGGTGCTCATTATTTTCATCTGCAAAAGTAACAGCTTGACCACTTACAACTGAGGCGACCAAAGAATTGGTTGTGCCCAGATCAATTCCTACTGCTAGCTTTCTTTGGTGAGGTACGGCACTTTGTCCGGGTTCCGCGATTTGTAATAAAGCCATAAGGTTTTTTCAACTTCTGTTTAGATGTCAGACAATGCGTCTTCAATGAGTTCGATTTCGTCGCGAAGTTTATACATGAATTTAAGCTTACGCACCTCTTCCGCTGCAACTTTATCACTTTCGGCGTTTTGTTTGGTTAACTCGGCTTCCAACAGACTCAGGTGATTTTTAATCTGAGATTTAATTTCACCGTCCATATCCAGTAACGCATCTTCGTTTTTAGTGGACTGAATTTCTTCCAATGATTCTCGCCACTCCATCTGCTGCATCAGAAAACCAGTGTCCTGCATAGTCTGCTGTTCATGCTTAAGTTCAACACCACGTAACTCTAAGATATGTTCAGCTCTCAGTATTGGTGTTTTCAATACCTGGTAACCATCGTTTACTTGCGCATTCTTTTGCACTGCCAAACGTTTTTCTCGTTCACTGGAAGTGGCGAATTTGTCCGGATGGGTAATTTGGGCAAGCGTTTGATACGCTCGACTCAAGTCTGCAGTGTCTACCTGAAATTGTTCAGGTAGACGAAATAAAGAAAAATAATTCATGTTAGAGCAGGTTCAGCTGTTGTTTGTTTAAAATCACAAAACGGGGCGTCAGACGTTGAAGCTTTCACCACAACCACATTCGCCATTGGCATTAGGATTGTTGAACTGAAAACCTTCATTCAAACCTTCTTTCGTAAAATCCAGCTGGGTACCATCAAGATACACCAAACTTTTTCCATCAATGATGATTTTCACACCATTGTCTTCAAAAACTTCATCGTCAGGATTCAGCTCGTCGACAAATTCGAGAACGTAAGCCAGACCGGAGCACCCAGTTGTTTTCACACCCAAACGAAGACCAATTCCCTTGCCTCGATTTACAAGGAAACTTTGCGCTCGCTGTGCGGCTGCATCTGATACTTTAATACCCACCGATTGCTCCTGAATAACTTAATTTCTAACTGGATTGTTTGCTTTTGTAATCTTCAACTGCTGCTTTAATGGCATCTTCAGCCAAAATAGAACAGTGAATTTTGACAGGCGGCAGCGCTAGCTCTTCCGCTATGTCAGTATTCTTAATCGATGTTGCTTCATCGATTGATTTTCCTTTCACCCACTCAGTGACGAGCGAGCTGGAAGCAATAGCTGAACCACAACCATAGGTTTTAAATTTGGCATCTTCGATAATACCATTTTCACCCACTTTAAGTTGCAACTTCATCACGTCACCACAAGCAGGGGCGCCTACCATGCCTGTTGCAATATTTGGGTCGTTTTTATCAAATCCGCCTACATTGCGCGGATTTTCATAATGATCAATTACTTTTTCACTGTAAGCCATTTTGCTAACCTCAATAAATCAGGCAAAAATTGCCCGAAATTCTATTAATCTATTAGTGGTGAACCCACTCAACTTTTTCTAAATCGACACCATCTTTATACATTTCCCACAGCGGCGACATTTCACGTAGTTTGGTAATCGCATTACGTACTACACTCACCACGTAATCAATATCTGCTTCCGTTGTGAAACGACCGATGCTGAAACGAATGGAACTGTGAGCCAGCTCGTCGGTTAATCCTAAAGCGCGCAGCACGTATGAAGGTTCCAGACTTGCAGATGTACAAGCAGAACCAGACGAAACAGCCATATCTTTCAACGCCATGATTAGAGACTCGCCTTCTACGTATGCAAAACTGACGTTCAGATTGGCAGCTACACGTTGTTCGAAATCACCATTGACGAATACGGCTTCTATATCTTTGATGCCTTCCCACAAACGGTTGCGTAACATCAGGATACGTTCGTTTTCAGTTGCCATTTCTTCTTTGGCAATCCTGAACGCTTCTCCCATTCCGACGATCTGATGGGTCGCCAAAGTACCTGAACGCATTCCTCTTTCATGTCCGCCACCATGCATCTGTGCTTCAAGGCGAATACGAGGTTTACGTCTTACATACAATGCGCCGATCCCTTTCGGTCCATAAGTTTTATGGGCAGAGAAAGACATCAGGTCAACCTTTAGATTTTGTAAATCCAATGGCACTTTGCCGGTACTTTGTGCCGCATCAACGTGGAAAATCACTTTGTTTTCGCGACAAATTTCACCAATTGCATCGATGTCTTGTATCACACCAATTTCATTATTTACATGCATGATGCTGGCGAGGATAGTGTCTGGTCTGATAGCTTCTTTGAACTTCTCAAGGTCTAGTAACCCGTTGGCTTCAGGGTCCATGTAGGTGACTTCGAATCCTTCACGCTCCAGTTGGCGACAAGTATCCAGGACCGCTTTATGTTCAGTTTTAAGGGTAATGATATGTTTACCCTTTTTACTGTAGAAATGGGCTGCACCCTTTATTGCCAGGTTATCTGATTCAGTGGCACCAGAGGTCAGTACAATTTCGCGGGGATCTGCGTTAACAAGATCTGCAATTTGATTTCGCGCAATATCGACCGCTTCTTCTGCCTGCCAACCAAAGCGGTGTGAACGTGATGCCGGATTACCAAAATTGCCTTCCATCGTCAGGCATTCTGCCATTTTTGCAGCTACACGCGGATCGACAGGTGTCGATGATGAATAATCCAGATAAATTGGTAGCTTGATTTCGCTCATTACTCGCTCCGATTACAGTTGCAAACTGACTTCTATTTCGTTTGCCACTATGTGATTAAGATGTTTGGTTTTGTCTTGTCTGTCGGCGACTATTCTAACGTCTTGCTGATCCATTAGTTCGCCCAAGGAAATCCCGTTCAAAAAAAGTGCAATTCTCTCACTCAAATCTTGCCAGAGGCTATGCGTCAGGCAGCGTTCACCACCCTGACAATCTGACAATCCCTGACAACGCGTGGCGTCGACAGATTCGTCTACCGCTCGAATGACCTCACCGACTGGAATTGCTGAAGCTTCCCGGCCCAGTTTATAACCGCCACCAGGGCCCCTAACACTTTCAACCAGATTCTCTTTACGCAATCTGGAAAAAAGTTGTTCGAGGTATGACAAAGATATTTCCTGACGCTCAGAAATATCTGCTAACGGCACCGGACCTTTCTGAGAATGCAGCGCAACATCAAGCATTGCAGTGACCGCATAACGGCCTTTTGAAGTTAGTTTCATAGCAGATACCGATTGAGAACTTGGCGCGAATTTTCACATACCCGACTATTTTAGTCAAGTATATAACCAACTAAAATACTCAAGTATTATATTGTGGGGTCGAATGAGTCTTTCGCTGCCTGGATATCGTCTGCCAGACCGGAATCGCTAAACTGCTCAATGTCGAGTGACGGCAACGCTTTGTCACACACTTCGCCACCCATATCGTTTATTGCTTTGCACATGTCTTCCACTTTGGTGTCAATGAGATGCACGTGGTCTAACATGATGCCAATTGCATTCGCAACCGGGTCAGGATTATCCTCTGAAACAGCGTAGGCGTCAAAGCCATATTTCTGAGCAATTTTTTCGCGCCTGTTATTGCCACCTTTTTGGCCAACAGTCTTTTTTTGCATGACTATCCGACCCGGAATGCCCACCACTGTGGCATTTTCAGGCACATCTTTTACTACCACAGAATTCGATCCTACTTTTGCCCCTTTGTGCATAGTAATTGGACCCAACACTTTAGCCCCTGCACCGACAACCACATTATCTTGTAGAGTCGGATGACGTTTGCCGGCATTCCAGCTCGTCCCGCCCAAAGTGACACCGTGATAAAGTGTGACATCGTCGCCAATCTCTGCCGTTTCACCTATAACAACCCCCATTCCATGATCGATAAAAAAGCGTCTTCCCAACCTAGCTCCAGGATGTATCTCAATACCGGTTAGCCACCTGGAAAACGTAGAGACACTTCTGGCCAACCATTTCCAGTTGGCAATCCAAAGTCTATGGCCCAACCTATGTAACCAAATGGCATGCAACCCAGGGTAATTCGTGATCACTTCGAAGGTGGTTCGAGCTGCGGGATCCCGATGGAAGACACTTTGAATATCTTCTTTCATTCTTTCAAACATGGCTATTCTTTGTTTTTTACACTTTTATCAATCGAGGCCAAAATTCCACGCAAAATATTTAGTTCCTGCGTTTCAGGTCGAGCTCGGTTAAACAATCTTCTCAGTTTCGTCATCACCATACCGGGATGTTGGGGAATAATGAAATTCGTTTTAAGTAGGGTTTGTTCCAAATGACTATAAAAACGCTCCAAATCGTCGGACAAAGGATATTCCTGCTCGGTTTCAGGCAAGCGTGTTTCGTTTAAATGCGCCATACGAATTTCATAACATAGAGTCTGTACCGCTGCCGCCAAATTTAGCGAGCTGTATTCAGGGTTGGCTGGAATACAAACGTGAAAGTGACATTGCTGGAGTTCTTCATTGGTCAGCCCGTTATTCTCTCTGCCGAATACCAACGCAACCGGATACCGCGCAACTTCTGAAACCAGCTTTTCACCACATTCGCGCGGTTCAAGCATTGGCCAGGAGAGGGTTCTAGAACGGGCACTCGTTCCAACTACCAAGCCACAATCTGCCACCGCCTCTTCCAAAGTGGAAACAATTTTAGCATTTGCCAGCACATCTCCAGCACCGGCAGCCAGAGCGCTGGATTTTCCATCGGGAGGCGCAACAGGATCGACTAAATATAACTGACTTAACCCCATTGTTTTCATTGCTCTGGCAGCAGAACCAATATTGCCTGTGTGCGATGTGTTCACCAAAATTATTCGGATACTTTCTAACATAGTAAATTGCTACTTGGTCGTTTGAAGATGTTCGGTCGCGGATAATAGCACTTTTTTGCTTTTTGGCGCAGCCATAATGCGTCGAGTGGACCGGGCAAAAATACCACCAAGAATGCAGCTGAGCCATGATTTTCTTGAATTTATCAAGGCTATCGTTCATATTTTATGCAAGCCGAATGGTTTTGCTAAGCAGATAGATGTGTGGCCCAATTATTGAGAGTTCGAGCATTTCCTCAATTGATTTATGCACCCCATGCACCTGATATCCAGGAACAACACTAGATAACAAAGGTATTTGAAATATGGAGCATGGAGCATGGCTCGCCTGAAGCAAAAGATTGTGACTCTATACGGCGAGTTACGGCGTAGAAAAGTTATTAATACATTTATGCTGTATGTCATATCTTGCTGGGTTATCTTGCAGGTAAGCACCGTCTTTTTCCCATTATTTGAATTCGAAGACGATTATTATTATTGGCTTTTAGGTCTCTTCATTCTTATCTTCCCAATAGTTATCTGCATATCCTGGATGTACGACTTCATTGGTGGACGATTTGTGCGAATCGGCCCGATGACGGAAAGACGTTTATTGCATAACATTAATCCTCTGGTTGATCGCCGGGTTTCACTATCAAAAGGCAAATCTCATAAAGCCCCGACTTGCGGATGGTTCGTTGAAGCGCAAACGGGTCCGATAGCTGGGCTTGAATTTTATGTGAGTGACAAACCCATCGTTGTTGGCAGAGCAATAGATTGTGAATTAACTTTACTTCGATCCCATGTGTCCAGAAATCATGCCCGTCTCCAAGTCATGGATAACCGGCTTTTTGTCGAAGATCTTGGTTCTTCAAATGGTACCTATGTGAACGGCTCTAAAATATCTGAAATGCAACAGCTTTACGATGGTGATGAAATTCGATTGAAAGATATTATTTTTACCGTTATTGAGAGAGCGACCGAATTAAGAGATGAAGAGCTACTTAACCAGACCTCAATTCTCAGAGATCCGTAAACTTCCTTCAACAAGGCAATAGTGAAAATCGGCTTGCAAAAATTGAGTAAATTGGTATAGTGCGCGGCGATTTTTTGTCCAAATAAAATTTGGGCTATAGTTAGTCTGTTGGACTAACTCCTTTTATTCTGCAGATTAGCTATATGCTTGCAGAATTTGGTGTTCTTTTAAAATTGGTGGTTTCTTTATGCATCCTATGCTGAATATTGCGGTGCGCGCAGCGCGTGTAGCCGGTAACATTATTGCTCGTGGTTTCGAAAATCGTGATGATTTGATGACCCAGATTAAAGGCGAAAATGATTTTGTCACCCGCATCGATAAAGAGGCCGAACAAGCCATCATCGACAAAATTAAATTATCATTTCCAACCCATAGCTTTGTGGGTGAAGAAGGTGGGGTGGTCGAAGGTGATGAGGAATTCAAGTGGATTATTGACCCGCTTGATGGCACCACTAATTTTATCAAGGGGATACCGCATTTCGCAGTTTCTATTGCCCTCATCCACAAAGGCCGTCTGGATCAAGCCGTTGTATTTGATCCAATTCGTGGCGAACTATTTACTGCCAGCAAAGGTGCAGGAGCACAACTGAATGGCTTCCGTATTCGTACCAGCAATGCAAGAGACCTAAACAATACTGTGTTAGCCACTGCTTTTCCTTTTAAAGATAAATCGCGTAATCCAGAATACTTAAACAGTTTCGCAGAAATTTTTGCCCGATGCGGTGATGTACGTCGCTGTGGTTCTGCTGCACTAGATATGGCATATGTCGCTGCCGGTCGTTATGACGGATATTGGGAAAGAGGTGTAAAACCCTGGGATATCGCTGCTGGTGAGCTACTAGTAAGAGAATCTGGTGGTTTGGTAACCGACTTTTCTGGTGGAAATGACCCTATGCATTCTGGCGAAATGGTAGCTGGAAGCCCGAAAGTGGTTCAGACCCTGGTCAAACATCTCAAAGAAAAATAATTGAGAAATCTAATTTGAAGGCGAGCTTAGCTCGCCTTTTTTGAATCTGCTTAATAAAATCGGCAGCAACAAAGATATGAATAACCAATCACTAGCACCTCCTCCGCCAGATGACGATACTGGTGGATTTGGTACAGATGTCGGTGGTGGTGCCGGCGGGTCAGTAACATCAGGCGAGGTAACGAACAAATCACTGCCATCGTCAATCCATCTCATCGACAGGTCGACACCCCCCTTGTCAGTATTGACATTGCCTTGTGTGTCTTCGTAATTTGTCCAAGCACCGTTTCGCCAGTCAATAATGCTGCCTGGATTAGTATCCAATTCCTGCCCTGTAAAATCTTGCGTATCAACTTCCAGGGCCAACAGGCTGATCTGAGACCAGTCAAAATCTTCAGTAAGTCGAAAAGGAACAGAAAATGTGTCCGTTTTATATTGTGAATATCCAATTTCAGCTTGCCATTGACCTTGTGAGGTATCTATCTCGATTTCACTGTTTTGCTCACCACCTTCTATTCGCAAGCTTAGGCTTATCCCCAATGCATCAGACAACGTAGAAAAATCACTGACTTGACCATTTTCAATCCAGCGCATCGGTTTATTGAATATCAGATTTAATTGATAGTTGGTCTGCCCCTGCAATTGACCAACTATCAGTTCAGTTAAAACACGCTGACTTTCTTCGTTCTGCCATCCGAAACTCAATACGACTTCCTGTTGTGCTTCATCCCAAACTTCAGCTTTCAATAGATACGGAATATCTGCAATCGCATATAACCCGGCCATGGTCGCCAATGTAGTTTCTTCCCGCATTCTAGACACTTCGCTGTTGGGTAGAATGAAGCCACTGTGAGATGGGCCAAACCCACCATAATCAGCACCGGAGTTTTCAGGTTCAATTTCTAAAGTGTAACTGGGAATTTGATATGTGTTGGCAAAAAATTCATCGGTTGAACCAATCCCACCTCCCGCAGCTGAGGGACCAAATCGGTACTTAAACCCGTTTGCTGCACGCATAATAAACGCGATATCAGCTGTGATGTCATCACGCCGTTGATTCCCGGTAGAAGGAGCAAAATAAACCTGGGTAAACGAATGATTATCAGTATACAGTCGCAACCTAGATTCACCCGCCAATATCGCAGCTTGCTGAAGTGCCTGTGTCTCAGGCTCCGATGCTGCTCCCGCGCCATGATGAACGATGGAAGTTTGATCTGGCGAACTTCTCTGATTATTAGTCGCCCAGTACGGCCCATTATTTCTGTTCAGATCAATGCCATTCAGGTTGTCACTCAAAGTATTCAAATTCTGGTCGACACTTCGCATATTCTTGCGTCGCATCCTGCCATCTCTTGGAGAAGCTTCACTGCTTGTCACTTGTGCTGCAAACCGCTGTGTTTGCTTAAAACCATCAATATTGAGCACCGGAATAATTACCAGATTAACGTTTTCTAATATGTATTGGCCCATATGCTGGTCATCACTGCTATTGAACAGATACTCGATATAACCTGTTGCAGCTTCAGGCGTTTGCCATTCTCTGGCGTGAATTCCGCTATTTAGCAAAGCACTCGCTTCAGCAATACCTGAGCTGTTTAATGTGCCGGGATCGCTCAGTTGATATGCCCAAATGGGATTGCCTTCGATTGTATCTCCCACAGATATTTGTTGGATGAACGATGACTCCGCACTCATTTGCTGATGTCTAAGATTTAAACTTTCATAGGTGCGGAATCCATCAACTGGGGTTAGAGAATCAACAGGGATTGGTACAGGATAACCGAGGGGGATCAGATTGTTGCCGGTTTGCGTATCTGTATAGTTAAACGTGGTGGCTGTTACTGAAAAAATAAATGAGAATAAACCGAAACAAACAAGTTTCCTCATTGCACTGACTCCTCTGCCGCTAAAGTAACAAAGCGAGCTAAAGGCTCATCAACCTGAGCAAAAGTACTAATAATCTTTTGTCTGAAGTTTAAATCACGAATTTTACTAACTGCCGCTGCGGCAAGCCACTGCGTTCTCGGATCTTTGAGGAGCTCAAGCAATATAGACTGTGCTGCAGGTTGCTCAGAATATTTGCTTGCCAACATCAACATAGTCTGCGAACTAAGTGCCTTATTCTTTAGGGCAGTGCCCATAAGCTGAATAGCAGAATCGGTTTCAAATTGGTGTGGTAACATGCGTAGCGTCTGATAAGAAAATTCATCCGCTTTTTGCTTGAAGAGGTGCTCCATTAACGAGATTGATTTGGTCTTCGATGCCACCAAAGAGACAATTTGATTTGAGAGAGATGCTTCAAATAACCTTGGCTCAATGACCTCTTTTGAAAACACCTCCACTTGCTCAATGGTAAGCTCTTCTAACAGTCTGATCAGCGCAGCATGTTCATTCTTAGTTAAATTATCAAGCATTAGCTCCCAATCCATTGAGCCATTAATCCAACCTTGAAGGATGTCATTTTTGGTTGAATTTATCTGCCATATATTTAACGTGGCCTTAGCTTGTCCTGCAATGTTAACGATTTCCAATTGAAGTGACGGATGATCTGGATTCGGTATTGTTATCCTTTCACTACTTGCGGTTAATGCAGTTACCCATTTTTTTTGCTGCAACGTGGGATCCTGCAAGGTTGAAAGGTCCACCAACCATTGTTTAGTCAATAATATTCGTTCCAACGGAACTAACTCAGATAGAAAATTGTTAATCTCATTGGCTGGCAATTTTAACTTGCGTTCAAACCGTTCGGGAAACTGCGTCATTCTACTTTGAGCAATTTGAGATTCCGTCACTTCAATACCGTATGAAATAAAGCTACATGAAAGGCACATCAGTCCAATTAGTAATTTCATTTTTTAACACTCTTGTCAGTTAACCCTGGCTGGGCAGTCACGTTGGAAAGAATAAACCTTTGTATATGGAGATGCGAATCTAGCTCTTGTGAGAGTGACTAATGCCACAAATTGGAGGATGACTTGGGCTGAATATCATGCCACAGAAACACAATTGCCACCTTTTTCAATGGACTCGCAAAGTGCAGCGTTGACCAACTTTAAACTCGACTCAACATCAGTCTTTGTATTCATGATAGTAACGCCAAAGCTGGCGGTGACATAAAAAGTTTTATCTTCAAATTGAATCGCATTCTCTCCAATGTCCTTTTTTAATCTTTCAGCAAGGTTCACCGCACTCTCCAACTCAGTTTGTGGTAACAATGCGATGAATTCTTCCCCACTGAATCGAGCCAGGATATCTTCTTCCCTGGTGGCCAATTTCATTCGTTCGGCGACGTGATAAATAGCCTTATCTCCCGCCAGGTGAGACTGACGGTTGTTGAGTTCTCGGAACCTGTCCAGATCGCATATTACAACAGTGATTGGGAATTGATGCCGTTGTGCAGATTTAACAAATTTTTGGGCCTGTTCTATAAAGAATTGACGGTTATACAAGCCCGTCATCAAATCGATTTTAACGTGTCCTTCAAGTTGTCGGATAGCATCGATTGAAAATGTGTAGAAAAAAGCACCAAATAGTAAAATTATCAGGGCATTTTGCACCAGCATCATGATGCTAGGAAACTGATTTTGATCGTTGCTTGCAAAAAAGGCCACAGGGATTAGAAAAACACTAAGCGTAAATACCGCCAGACAAACGCCAAGCAACCTCTCACTATAAAGCTCCTTTCCATTGAATCGCATGAACAGGCTTAATGTATAGAGCAATACTCCGGTCATATTGACATAAACCATTACGACTCTGAGTACCACCTGATCCGGAACAAAATAGCCCAATGCTGTTTGTGCGAGTGCAAACAAGAGGATGTGAGTTAATGCTAGCTTTGATGTATTTTGATTAATCTGCGAATAACGTTTTAACGCGCCAAACAAAACGCTGTAAGCGGAAGCAAGCAAAAACCCATTGAAGAGCAAGATTGAAAATAAAGTTGGAATATACTCTCGGGTGCCAAAACTGACATACGCCATACACGAATAGATAAAATAGCGTCGAAAATAAACGACTGACGTACCACGTGCAGTGCCAGGATCACGAGGCACAAGAAACATAAATGCACAGGCAATGGCACTGTTCAACAGCAAAGATGCAATTAAGATACTAAGACTATCGTCCATTAGAATACTGCGCCACGGGGTTAGAACTACAACTCATAACCGCAGAGTATAGTTTATTTTTTAAGCAGAACAAAATACGTTAAACAATGGTAAATAATTGACTCATAAGGATTTTCCTCAGGTTCGCTAAAGCATTGTGAATAAAAAGGAAATGTTATTTTGTCTTGTTTTAATCGATCATTGGCTTTTATGCCAATGGTTAAATCTAAGATGCTATATCACAATTCTATCGTACGAATCGATAACACTAGGAGACATTAATGACATCCGTTGTATCACGAATTCCTGCGGCAGACTCAATCGCCGCTTCCACACATTTTGCCAGCTTACTCAGATTTGAAACTGATTGTTGGGATACGCATTTTGCCATAGCAAACAATAGACAAGACTTTGTCTTATTAGATGTGCGCAATGAGGTTTTATTTGCTCAAGGACATCTTCCAAAGGCGATAAACCTTCCGCACAAACGAATCAACAAGCAAGCCTTGGATAGTTACTCAGCAGATACACTGTTTGTCGTTTATTGCGCTGGTCCACACTGCAATGGTGCAGATAAAGCCGCACTGAAACTTGCTGAACTGGAACGTCCCGTAAAAAAAATGATCGGTGGGGTAACAGGCTGGCTGGACGAAGGCTTTGATCTTATCCCTGAAGAAAGCTAAAAACTTGGCGCAAAGAGCAACTTCGGCGATAAGCTTCAATGACTCATAAAAAAGCCCGGTATTTACCGGGCTTTATATGATTAAAATTATTTATGGTAGAGGGTCCAGATCAGCACCTTCTTTTTCAACTTCAGTAGGCATCAGGTCTTCTTTGCTGATACCCAACATCAACGCCACCAAACTTGCCACATAGATGGAAGAATAAGTACCAATGACAACACCAAATAAAAGCGCTGTAGCAAAACCATGAATCAAGGTCCCACCTAGGAAAAACAATGCCAGTAACACCAGAATAGTTGTCAAAGAGGTAATGATGGTTCGGTTCAAAGTCTGAGTTAGCGAGATGTTAATGATCCCTTCCGGCTCACCTTTACGAATTTTTCGAAAGTTTTCGCGGATTCGGTCAGAAACAACAATGGTATCATTCAACGAATAACCAATTACCGCCAGCACCGCCGCCAAAACTGTCAAATCAAATTCCAGTCCCAGAATCGAGAACAACCCCAGCGTCAATATAACATCATGCATCAAAGCAATTACTGACCCTAATGCAAAACGCCACTCAAATCGCATTGCAACGTAAATAAGGATGCAGATTAGTGCAACCAACATCGCCAACCCACCCTGCTCTGTCAGTTCTTCACCAACACTTGGGCCGACAAAACCTATTCGACGTTGATCTACTGGAGTTCCATCGGCTCGAAGGATACGCATGACCTGATCACCGATGGTTGAAGCTTGCACTCCCTCACGTGGAGATATTCTGATCAGTACTTCTTCCGGTGCACCAAAATTTTGAACGACTGCATCGGCAAATCCAGATGCAGCCAATTTTGTTCGGATAGCATCCAGATCAGCTGGCCCTTGGTATTCAGCTTGGATCTCAGTTCCACCAGTGAAGTCCAATCCCCAGTTAAGTTGATTGATCGCCAGTGATGTTAGAGAGCCAATTATAAGTACAATTGACAATATCATCGCCGGAACACGTATAGACATGAATTCGACGGTTTCTTTCATTTTTAATAACTGCATGTCAGGGCTCCTATATCGACAGCTTTTCTAGGCGCTTACCGCCCCAGACACTATTCACAACCGCTCTCGTCACAATAATCGCTGTGAACATAGAAGTGGCAATACCGATCATCAAAGTAATCGAGAACCCTTTAATTGGTCCTGTTCCTACAGCAAACAAAATTAATGCAGCAATAAAAGTAGTAATATTGGCATCCAAAATGGTCGAAAACGCGCTGTCGTAACCATGGTGAATTGCTTGTTGAGGACTTCTCCCGTCTCGCAACTCTTCTCTAATACGCTCGAATATCAACACATTTGCATCTACAGCCATACCAACTGTCAGCACGATACCTGCCATTCCAGGTAAAGACAGGGTTGCACCAGGAATTAGTGACATGATGCCAACAATCATGACCAGGTTAAGGGCCAATGCCAAATTGGCCACCAAACCAAATTTCCTGTAGTACACAATCATAAAGGCCAGCACTAGCACAAAGCCCCAGATGATGGCTTGCATGCCTGATGCTATATTGGCCGCCCCAAGACTCGGTCCAATGGTGCGTTCCTCAACAATCTGAATCGGAGCGATTAGTGCACCAGCACGCAACAATAAAGCCAGATTTTGTGCTTCTTGAGGCGAATCAAGACCAGTAGTCTCGAAATTGCTGCCGAAATGTCCACGGATAGTTGCAACGCTGATAACTTCGCGTTTTTGTTCAAAAATCAGTTTGCCTGCTTCGTCACGTTCACCTGTAGACTTGAACTCGATGAAAACAGTCGCCATCGGGTTACCAACATTATCTTTGGTAAAGCGAGACATTTTGGCTCCACCTTTCGAATCAAGGGAGATAGATACCTTCGGTAAACCGTACTGATCAACACCACTGTTGGCATCGATGATGTGATTGCCAGTCACAATAATCTGTTTTTCGAGAAGCTGTGGGACGCCATTTTGGTCCTCAATGAGTTCAGAGCCTGCCGGAACGCGTCCGTTTATGGCGTCTCTGACATCGTGGTCAATGTCAACTTTACGGTATTCCAGGGTTGCTGTGGCATTAAGGATTTCTTTTGCTTTTGCAGTATCCTGAATCCCGGGAAGTTGCACAACGATACGCTCAGCACCTTGCTTCTGTACAAGTGGCTCGGCAACACCTAGCTGATTTACCCGATTGCGAATAATAGTTATATTTTGTTTAACCGCATAATCGCGTGTTTGTGCAAGACGTTGTTCAGACATACTGACCTGAATCACTAAGCCATTTTTCTCAGTGAAGACCAAATCTGGATTACGATTTTTAAGGAAGAAATCAGCTTTATCCAAGGTATCTTGATCGCGGAATTGAATTTCTACGCCAGCGTCATTCTGTTTAACAGAGCGATAACGGATTTTTTCTTCCCTTAGCGCTGTTCTGAAGTCTCCAACCATGTCCTCAAAAGATTTTTTAATTGCTGAATTCATGTCCACTTCCATCAGAAAGTGCACACCACCACGCAAATCCAAGCCTAGCTTCATTGGCTTACCACCAATTGACTCAAGCCAACTTGGCGTGTCAGGTGCCAGATTCATTGCAACAAAATAATCGTCGCCTAATGTTTTTTGCAAAGATTCCTGTGCAATTCCCTGGGATTCATAGTCGAATAATCGGATCAGAATTTGACCATCTTCAAGCATCACATCTTTAACTTGAATGCCCAGATTTGTCAGTTCATCGCTCACTTTATCCAACGTACTGCTATCGACAACAGCGTCACGACCAGCAGAAATTTGAACCGCATGATCTTCACCATACAAATTAGGTGATGCATACAGAGCACAAAACGCAACCACAAAGATTACGATTAAGTACTTCCATAGCGGAGTTTGGTTTAACACAAGATTTTCCTTCCTAAAAACGCACAAAAGCGGGCTTGCGCCCGCATTTTAAAACCTAATAATTAGATAGACTTCATTGTTCCTTTTGGCAGCACAGCTGACACTGAACCTTTCTGGATAACAATGTTAGTGCTGTCATTTAGAGCAATTTCAATAAAGTCTTTTTCATCTGATACTTTAGTAATTTTACCTACCATACCGCCCTGTGTGAGTACTTCATCACCTTTACCCAATGAGGACACCAGGTTCTTATGTTCTTTAACCCGTTTAGCCTGTGGACGGTACAACATAAAGTAAAAAATAAGGCCAAACACGCCAAGCATGATTAGCATTTCAAAACCGCCACCTTGTGCACCGCCTGGTGCTGCCTGAGCGTATGCATTGGAAATAAATAAACTCATAAGTTCCTCTGATTCTTGTTGTTATTTTGCCTGTTCAAGCGCAGGAACGGGCATGTTCTTTTGTTCATAAAATGTCTCGACAAAGTCGTTTAGCTTGTGTGCTTCTATCGCAGCTCGCAAACCTTGCATGACACGCTGGTAATAGCGCAGGTTATGGATTGTATTTAACCTGGCGCCCAATATCTCATTGCATTTATCTAAATGATGTAGATATGCACGGGAATAGTTTTTACAAGTGTAACAATCACAATTTTTATCTAACGGGCCTATATCAGTCTTGTGTTTGGCATTGCGAATCTTGATCACGCCCTCTGTTACAAACAAATGACCATTTCTCGCATTCCGGGTAGGCATCACACAATCGAACATGTCGATACCTCTGCGAACTGCTTCAACAATGTCTTCCGGCTTACCAACTCCCATCAGATAGCGAGGCTTGTCCGCTGGAATTTTGTCAGTGGTATGATCCAGCACCCTGATCATGTCTTCTTTGGGTTCGCCAACAGACAACCCGCCTATTGCATAACCATCGAATCCAATTTCTTCCAGTCCCTTCAAAGACACGTCACGCAACCCTTCGTACATGCCTCCCTGCACAATACCAAACAAGGCAGATGGATTGTCACCATGTTCTTGCTTGCTTCGTTTCGCCCAACGAAGTGACAACTCCATTGAGCGTCTGGCTTCGTCTTCAGTAGCAGGATATGGCGTGCATTCATCGAATATCATCACTATGTCCGAACCCAGATCCCGTTGAACTTGCATGGACTTTTCAGGGGTCAGGAGAATTTTTTCGCCATTGATTGGAGAACGAAAGGTCACACCTTCTTCGGTAATTTTGCGCAAATCACCCAGGCTAAAGACCTGAAACCCACCTGAATCAGTTAAAATGGGTTTGTGCCAATGCATAAAGTCATGCAAATCGCCGTGCTGCTTCATGATTTCAGTTCCGGGCCGCAACATCAGATGAAAAGTATTCCCAAGGCAAATGTGTGCCCCGGTATCTTCCAATTCTTCAGGCGTCATTCCCTTCACTGTGCCATAAGTGCCCACAGGCATAAACGCTGGCGTTTCTACCACGCCACGTTCAAAAATAAGTCTTCCACGGCGGGCTTTGCCGTCGGTTGTATCAAGTTCAAATTGCATTTAAAACATTCCTGCTTACCGGAATACAGTCCAGTGCCGAAAAAAGTGGCGGGATTATAAAGCAAATAACCGCTCATTGAAATTAAAACGGCGGCTATTATCGAGTTTGAAAGACCTGTTTGGATTCAGAACGGCTGACTTTTCAGAGATTACGCCTTTTCGATAAACATGGCATCGCCATAACTAAAGAAACGATATCTTTCCGCCACTGCTTGGTCGTATGCCTGCATAATGTTGTCACGACCAGCAAAAGCACTCACCAGCATGATCAAAGTTGACTCAGGCAGATGGAAATTGGTCAACATGGCATCGACAATTTTAAATTGATATCCGGGATAGATAAAAATATTGGTATCAGCAAAAAACGGCTGCAAATCAGACTTCTTATCAATTGCTGCTTGTGCTGCTGATTCAAGTGAACGCACCGAAGTAGTCCCTACAGCAATGACACGTTTTCCGGATGCTTTGGTGGTTTGAATTGCATCTACAACTTCTTGCGGCACTTCGGCATACTCGGCATGCATTTGATGTTCAAGAATATTGTCCACTCTAACAGGCTGAAATGTCCCTGCTCCCACATGCAGAGTAACAAATTCAATGTTAACCCCTTTGTTTTTAAGCGCACTAAGCATCTCATCATCAAAATGTAATCCAGCGGTCGGAGCTGCAACAGCGCCAGGCTTTTCACCATACACCGTCTGATACCGCTCTTTATCTGAATCTTCATCCGGACGGTCGATGTAAGGAGGAAGCGGCATATGGCCGAACGACTCCAGCAATTCCAATACTGATTCAGGGTTGCTGAAGGTCAGCTCAAACAATGCGTCGTGACGCTTTGTCATTTCTGCATGGATTTTATCTTCCAGAATTAATTGGCTCCCTGGCTTCGGCGATTTACTCGCTCGTATGTGAGCGAGCACTCTATGCTCGTCCAATACTCGTTCCACCAGCACCTCAACTTGTCCACCTGTGACTTTTTTACCCAGTAAGCGTGCAGGGATCACTCGGGTATTATTAAATATCAGTAAGTCACCTTCATTCACCAAGGTTAAAAGGTCTAAAAACTGTCGATGTTGAATATCCCCAGCCTTCCCGTCCAAGTGCAATAATCTGCTGGAAGTCCGCTTCTCCATTGGGTACCGCGCAATCAAAGACTCAGGTAATTCAAAATTAAAATCAGATAGTTTCATAGCAAGTTCCAAATCAACGAGGCGCTATTTTACGTATTAAAAAATATACCTGCAACGTTTTCCCCATACCCGTATTTACTTGTGATTTAACGGTCATGGGTTAAATTATATTCAACTTCGAAATTCATCGACGTTTCTCCCAAAACACTTTTGGCCCGGTACATTGTATCGGGCTTTTTTATTGCTTCCTCATTAACACTACTCTACATTCAGTATTATTGATTTTGTGCAACAAAAACCAATGGCATCAGGTCATATTTCGAATTAATTACAAGCACTTAATAAAAACTCGGATCCTTATATGCAAGCCACACAAATCATCGCAACCATATTGATCATCCTGGTTAATGGTGTCGGTGCAATCATATTGGCACGGTTCAGCCGTCTGCCATTAACATTGTGCGTTTTATTGTGGGGTATGTTGTCGGCATATCTCATACCACTAAGTGGGTTTGATACCGGGATAAGAGCGCACAATTTTGAACATTTGATTCTCTATGTTCTGATCCCCATTCTTGTTTTTGAAGCTGCAATGAGCTTAAACGTTGAGGCATTGAAACCAGTTTTAAAAACAACAATATTTGCCTCTACCGTTGGGCTCGTTATTGCCACTGCGGTAGCGGGTGTATTTCTCTACTATACCTTTGACCATCCCACTGGATTCCCGTGGATAGCCGCACTGTTGACGGGTATTGTTATATCTGCAACTGATCCCGTTGCCGTTGTCACACAACTAAAAGATGCAAAAGCACCTGCTAAATTGGGCACTTTAATTGAAGGCGAAAGCCTGTTTAACGATGCAAGCGCGTTAGTTTTGTTTAGTATTCTGTTGGCGATGGCACTAGGTGAAAGTCAACCATCCATTACTCAGGGAATTACGTCGCTATTGTTTGTACTTGGCGGTGGAATACTTGTGGGGTTAATTGTAGCCCTGCTGGCCAAGTGTTTTATTCCCCTTACCTGCCACAACGCGAATAGCTTCGTGGTTTTAAGTCTAATCATCGCCTATGGCAGTTTTTATGTAGCAGAACATATATTTGATGTTTCTGGCGTCATCTCCGTATTAACAGCGGCTTTGTTAACTAAAAAATCTTTTCACCGAGAAGAAAAGCTTGACGAAAGTATGCACCACACATGGGAGTCGTTGGGCTTTATTTCCAACCTCGTGGTGTTCTACCTGATGGGATTGGTGGTTACCTATGACATGTTCACCGACCAGTGGTTAGCGATGTTGCTAGGTATAGCAGCAGCATTTCTATCACGACTGGTGAGCAGCTATTTTTCATTGGGATTTGGCAAATGGGTACTACGGGACAAGGTTGAGTGGTCTTACGCTCCCGTCATGGTATGGGGTGGATTGCGCGGCGTTATTACCCTTGCTTTAGTGTTATCGCTGCCGGTTGAGTTGGACTATTGGTGGACAATTCAATCCATCGGATTTGGTGTCGTTTTGTTTACTCTGGTGGTCCAGGCAACGACAAACCCCTTGCTGATCAGAAAGCTGGGCTTCAAGACCTAGTCCTTTTCGAGAGAAACACCCAGATCATCGAAAATGTCGGCAATTTCATCTCGGTCAATTCGCTTCACGTTAAGTACGTACACGATTTGTAACAACAAATCTGCACCCAAAATTCCTTTATTAACTTTATTTCTGAGGTTGTCTGCGCTTTGATTTACACCAATACTAAACAAACGCTCACTTAGGTCCTGGTATTTAACACCGCGTTTTGACATCTCTGCTTTGAGCAGACGTTGTACAACTTGACGCCATTCAGCGGCTCTTTGAGTGTTTTGCATTTTATGCTCTTAATAAACAAATGTGACTTATAATTTACATTTAGAAATCATTTTAATCAAATGATTAAAAAAATTATTTGACTAATTTCAATAATACTGACTAAACTAATCTCGTCGCTATAACGACGCAACATAGTCATACGACTTACAGGAGAGTAGCCATGACTTGGGATCTTAGCCAACTTGAGACCCTACTAAAACAGAATAACGACCTGGTCGTTACTCAGGAAGACAATTGTTTACTAATTGCAAACGGTGATGGCTTAGATGCCTGGCTAGCAATAAGTGGTGAACAAATTATTGTTGAATCATTACTGTTTTCTACCAATGAAGTAAAAGACGGTGCAGCACTGAACGAAGAGATTTTAAAAACCCACATGCTCTTCCCTCTTACGACTGTAGGGATTTCCCAAGTCGCAGGTGAGGAATATTACACGGCATTTGGTGCGCTCAGTTCTCAGTCGAAAGAAGAAAGTGTATTAATCGAGATAGAAACCCTATTTCAGAACGTTGAAGCATTTTTAGATGCGTATAGCGTTCATTTGAAGTAAACGAGGAGAGTGATATGTCAGTTTGGAGAAAATTAGTCACTGCGGTGAAAGGTGGAGCAACTGAAGCTGCACAAACGGTCGTAGACAGTCAGGCAATTCGCATCCTGGAGCAGGAAATACGTGAAGCCAAAGACGAGCTGCGCAAATCAGATCATGCCAGAACGCAGATCCTTGCCAAGTGCAAACTGGCACAGCAAAAGGTCGACAGCATTAAATCTTCTATTTCGCAATATGAAGAACACGCCCGCAAAGCCATCGATTCAGATCGTCAATTGGCACTAGATTGTGCTCAAAAAGTGTCTGACCTGAATGCGGAGTTGGAATCTGAACAGACTTACCTAGATCAGTTTAAGCAGTCTGAGAAGCAACTGGCTAACAACATTGGTCAGGCGAAAGCCAATCTGAAACGCTTGGAACAACAAGTAGATATGGTAAAGGCAACTGAGTCTGTTCAAAAAGCCCAGGTTGCTGTGTCATCAAGGCATATGGGGGCGAATAGCAAAATGAAAACGGCCACCGAATCATTGTCGCGTATTCAGGAAAAGCAAAATCTGCGTAACGCAGAATTGCAGGCAGCAGAGGAACTTGCCGCAGATGAGTCTACGGATGATCTTGAAAAACGTTTAGCGCAAGCCGGCATTAAAGGTGGACAAACTTCAGCAGATGATGAACTTGCACGTATACTCGGCAAATAGGGTATAACTGCAGGGATGTGGAAGTTTAGAAAATTACGTAAAGTTCTCGAACTTTATTTCTCAGAGATGCGCTGGTACACCATTCTACTAGCGTTCCTCTTTTATGCAGTCAGCAGCTGGGTATTGTTGTATCTGGCTGATGAGACAGCATTTTTCCCCATTGGCGATTATCTTTATTGGTTAATGGTTACGGGATCGACTGTAGGTTACGGCGATTTGTCACCCACCACAGCGGCTGGCAAATATATCGTGACATTGTATGTCATACCGGTCGGGCTTAGTCTGTTTGCGCTGGTAATCGGTCGTATCGCAAGCTGGGTAGCCAGGCAGTGGACAAAAGGAGTAAAAGGTTTGAAACCCTTAAATGTAAAAGATCATATTCTGGTGATTGGTTGGAACGATCAACGCACGGTTCAATTACTCAATCTTTTACTTAAAGAAAAAGCAGAAACGGCCAATAGACCAGACATTGTCTTATGCGTTCAAGCAGATGTAGATAATCCAATGCCCGGGTTAGTTGAGTTTGTCAGAGTATCTTCGTTTAACAGAGATGAGGAGATGGATAGAGCTTGTGTCGGTGATGCCAGCGTCATCATTATGGACAATCCAGAAGATGATATGACCATGACCACAGCACTGTATTGCAGCAAACGAAATCCTGACGCCCATAGCCTTGCTTACTTCAAAGATGAATCTCTGGTCAACCTGTTGCAACTCCACTGCCCTAACGTGGAATGTACGCCCAGTGTAGCAGTAGAATTATTAGCCAAGTCCGCATTTGATCCTGGTTCAAGCCTATTGCATTGGGACTTGTTAAGTGTTCAAGATGGCCAGGCACAATTCTCTGTGCCAGTTCCAGATAACATTGCCTCGCTCTCAGTAGTAACAATATTTAATAATCTTAAAAAACAATACAACGCCACTTTCATCGGGTTTGTAGCAGCAAATAATCGCGCTTCAGTTCAATTAAACCCGGACTTCGAACATATATTGTCACCTGGTGACAAAATCTTTTATATCGCCCCGTCAAGATTAAACAACCTGGACTGGAATTCGTTGTCTGAGGAGTCATGATGTTTAGCAAATTGTTTGGTAAAAAAGAAACAGATACAAAACCGAAAGCCCCAGAAATCATGGGACTGTACCTAGGTGGATCGTTTGAATTGGATCCACTAAAACTCCGATTGGTTGAACCGGAGCTGATGATAGAAGGCGCGGCGGCTCAACATGTTATTCAAGCTGTTGGCGAAGTCAATCTGGATACAGGCGGAAAGATATTACGCTATTACACCGATGATGATGCCTTTTTGCAGGTGATTTTGGATGGTGGTGACGATGAGTCACATATTTCTGATGTTAAGTTATGGTATTTCTACGAAACCAAGACAGTTGGTTCTGATAGTCAATGGAAACAGTTGATTAGCAACGGTATTTCGCAACCTTCCTATCAGCTTGAAGACTGCGTTTATACACGCGTATGGGATGCAGTGGGCGAAGAGTCACCACCAGTTGGAATGACCGAGAAAACCTATGAGTTGGATGGTGACACGAGCGAAACAGATCAGTTTGTGATGTTGTATGAACGACCATTGAGTGCCAATATGGTTGAAACGCTACTCGTTACTGGCGAGGAAAAACTAGTTAACAATAACTTTGATCGTTGTCTGGTCAAGAGTACCGGGTTTGATATTGAACCCGCAGATATCAGAATAAACGGTTAATTCAGAAGAGGAATCACTATGGATATGGTTTTGGAATCCCTTGGCGGATTGTCAAACTTCGCGCTCTACTTTGGACTATCTATTGTATTGTTATTTGTATTCAAAATTGTCTACGCCTTCGTCACCCCTCACGACGAGTGGAAACTAGTCAAGGACGACCAGAATGTGGCCGCCGCAGTGGGATTTGGCGGGGCTATTGTCGGGTTCAGTCTTGCGCTAGCGGGCGCAGCGACAAACTCTGCATCCTTGGTCGATTTTGCTATTTGGGGATTAGTCGCACTTATTGCACAAAGCCTGGCCTTTGCAATTTTACGTTTTACATTTATGCCTAAAATTGCAGAACGCATTGTTAATAATGAAGTCTCTGCCGGGATAATGCTTGCTGCTGTTTCCATAGGTGTAGGTGTCTTGAATGCTGCCTGCATGACCTACTAGGAGGTCACATGACAAAGAAAAGATCAGTCAATATAAACTTGGGAAGAATGCGTAAATGCTTTTCTCCCAAACCTCTAGCAATTGGGGTGGCGGCTGTTTTTGTAGCAGCTTGCAGTGACAATCGACAAGAAGCAGCTGTTTATCTGAATGCCGATGATTGCATCAGTGACAACCCCGAATTCGCAGAACAGTGCAAAACGGCCTATCAAGAAGCTCTCGTTGAAGCAGAAAGAACAGGCCCGAAATACAACTCCCAGAACGATTGTGAGTACGAATTTGGTGCTAATCAGTGTCGCCAGGTAAACAATCAAAGCGGTTCATTTTTTATGCCATTTATGGCGGGCTACATGCTCAGCAACCTGCTTTCTCCTCGAGGTTATCATTATCAGCCCATGTATACTTCGTATTCACGATATTCGCCTTTGCGACACCGCTGGATGGCATCCGATGGCTACGATTATGGTGATGTCAGAAAACGTAAATTCAGAGTAAGCGAAAAATCCTTTAAACCTAAACCAACGGTAACAAAGACCATGAGCCGCGGCGGTTTTGGCAGCAGTGTCCGGGCAAAATCCAGTTGGGGAAGCGCCAAGAAAAGTGGTTGGGGTGGTTAAAACATTTGCTCAGATTACCGATAAAACCCCGGCCCGATTGGCAGCGCAAAGCGAATGAATTTGGATTTAAATTTCACACCATATCTGGCGAGCCATATTGGGATGAATCGGCTTATTATCAATTTAATATTCAGCAAATAGAGCGTGACCTAGAAGATCCCACCGAAGAAATACACCAAATGTGCCTGGCTGCGGTAGACAAAGTCGTTGCCAGCGAAGAATTGCTGAGTAAATTCCAAATCCCTGTCCCTTTCTGGCAACAAATAAAAGAATCCTGGGACAGCCGTGATCCGAGCCTCTATTCTCGATTAGATTTTTGTTACAACGGAAATGGGCCGGCCAAGTTGTATGAAAATAATGCTGATACACCCACCAGCCTTTATGAAAGCGGCTTTTGGCAGTGGCTTTGGCTTGAAGAGCTAGTTGACAAAAGCCTGCTGCCTAAAAATGCTGACCAATTCAATTCGCTTCAGGAAAAACTGGTCCATCAATTCGCCATGCTGCGTGAACACTATCAGATGTCATCAATGCATTTTTCTTGCTGTAAAGATACCGAAGAAGATAGAGGCACAGTTCAGTATCTACAAGATTGTGCAACGGAAGCTGATATACCCAACCGCTTTGTCTTTATTGAAGATATCGGGCTAACAGAGTCTGGCCATTTTAGTGATTTACAGGACGACCTGGTAGAGAACATGTTCAAACTCTACCCCTGGGAATTTATGCAGAGGGAAGCATTTGGCGAATCCATTCAAAGCGCTCAGGTAAACTGGATTGAACCTATCTGGAAAACCATTTTGTCAAACAAGGCTCTGATGCCGCTTTTATGGCGCATGTTTCCCGAACACCCGAATTTGTTACCATCTTATTTCGAAGATGAGCTTCATTTAGCTTCAGAGTCAACTCTGGTAAAAAAACCTATATATTCAAGAGAGGGGGCAAATGTTTCCATCATTCGAGAGGGACAGCCGGTAGTGGAGGCTGAAGGGCCATATGGTGAGGAAGGATTTATTTATCAGGATTATTGCCCCCTGCCCCAATTTGGTGACTGTTACACCTTGATTGGTTCCTGGTTAGTTGACGATAAACCTGCCGGTATTTCTGTACGTGAAGACAATTCATTAATTACACAGGACTCTTCGCGCTATGTCCCGCACATCATCTTGTAGCTGAGAGGTTGAATAATGCCCATAACGACCAGAACATTGTCACTGTCCCAGCAACTTAAGTTTGTTGTAACTTTGTTTTTAGTTCTAAGTGCCGTTGAATTTATAAATATTTTAACCGCTCGTTCGCTGAATGAGTTGGGCAATATACCCCGCCAAGTAGGTGCTTTGCCGGGTGTCATGTTCAGCCCATTTTTACATGGCAGCATTGTGCACTTTATATCCAACATAATCCCACTGTGTATCTTTAGCTTTTTCATGCTCCAATATGGTACGCGGCGATACATCTCGGCAACTTTATGGATTATCGTTTTTACCGGAATATTGGTCTGGCTGTTAGGCAGAACCGCAGTGCATGTTGGTGCCAGTGGTGTGGTTTATGGCTATTTTGGCTTTTTGCTTCTGGCTGGTTTTTTAAGCGGTCGCAAAAGGCTAATGGGCATATCCCTGCTAGTCGGATTTTTTTATGGTGGACTAATTTTCGGCGTACTACCTTCCAGACCGTTTGTATCCTGGGAATCCCATCTGTTCGGTTTTATTGCTGGACTCGTGGCAGCTAGAATCTGGGCAAAACCGACTGGGTAATTTAGTTACAACTGGATCGTAGTGCTGACGAGACATTTTTTATATACTCGAAAATAGCAGTAAATCTTTTGATTGAGACCTTATGACTGAGCAAAACAACAAATCGGCTGAACCTGCAAAGAATCAACCTGCAAATGGTGGATTCTTTGGTAACCTGGCATTCAATATAGTCATACCGGTCCTGATCATGACCAATCTTGCGGGTGATGACTGGTTGGGACCTGCCTGGAGTATCGTTGCTGCATTAGCCTTTCCCATAGGCTACGGCCTCTATGACCTCAAACGTTCTGGCAAAGTAAACGCATTTTCCGTACTAGGCATAATAAGTGTCATTCTGACTGGTGGCATCAGCTTATTGGAGCTGCCAGCAGAGTATATAGCCATTAAAGAAGCCACAATTCCGGCAATTATCGGCATCGCTGTGATTTTTACTCAACGTACTAGTAAACCGCTGGTGAAAATCTTTATTCTTAACGATCAGCTGGTCAATTGGGATGCGCTTAATGCCTCATTGGAAGAAAAAGGCAAAACCAAAGAGTTTGAAGCTAAAGTCGCTGTGAGTTCATACATTGTTGCGGGTTCATTTTTTCTATCTTCTGCGCTCAACTATATTCTCGCCAAGGTTATTTTGGTCAGCCCGCCCGGCTCAACAGAATATACCGAAGAGCTAGGTCGTATGACGGCATTAAGTTACCCGGTCATTGTCATTCCAAGTATGATCATGTTGATTGCCGCGCTGTGGTATTTGTTTGCACAAATATCGAAATTGACCGGAGAAGAGTTGGATAATTTTATAGCTGGCGAAGGCTGAATCTAATTTCAATCTATTTCAACTAGCCCGCGTACAAGGTTAATAACCATTCAGGATCATGCTGGGCTATGATTGATATTCGTAATTTGAACAAATCCTTTATTGATGGAGGCCATAAGAAAACCGTTCTTGAGGAACTATCCTTATCAGTTTCCAGAGGTCAGAGTGCAGCAATTACTGGTGAATCCGGCTGCGGTAAATCAACCCTTCTTAATATTTTAGCCAGCCTTGATAGCCCTGACTCGGGTTCTGTGCTGGTAAACAACCAAGATTTAACCCGCTTTTCTGAATCCAAAGCTGATCAGTATCGTCAACGTGATATTGGTATCGTCTTTCAGCAATATAATCTGATTGATTGCCTATCGGTATACGAAAACGTGACGCTAACGGCAAGATTAAATCGAAAACTGGATGAGGCTTACATTGATGAACTCATGAAGTATTTGGGTATCCATGAGTTGAATAGACATCTGCCTGGACAATTATCGGGAGGCGAACAACAGAGGGTGGCTATTGCGCGTTCCCTCGCCCACAGGCCGCTTTTGTTGTTAGCTGACGAACCCACAGGCAACCTTGATGACAAAAATAGCAAGCAGGTTGCAGATTTACTATATTCAATGTGCGAGCTTCATCAGACGTCGCTGATCTTGGTTACCCACAGCCTAAGTCTTGCCGCTAGAGCGGATAAACATTTTCAGTTGGTCAATGGGAAAATGTCTGAGCCTCCATGTTAATCAGTCTAAACCTGTTACTGAGAAGCTATCGTGTTCACTTCAACCGTTGCCTTATCGTTATCCTGGCAATGCTTTTTGCCGTTGCGGGATTAAGTGCAGTATTGGTTCTCAACGATACCGCTAAACGAAGTTACCAGCAGGCGACACAGCCTCTGCTCTCAGGTGTTCGTCATAGAGTTGTTGCAAAAACAGGAAATGCATTGACCAAAAGTGATTATGCTAGCCTGCGACGGTTAGGATTTATCAATCTTGTGCCCGTTCTAAGTCAAACAGTGTCCTTTTTCACTTCACCTGATGGCCAACAACAAACAGCCAGATTTGTAGGAATGGACCCTTTTGCCATGCTCTCGCTTCCTCCTGAATCTCGAGCTGGAGCGACAAATGACAGCGGGGCACTCGCACAATTTTTCGTTAATACCTGGCAAAAAGGAAACCTGTTGGTACACCCAACTTATGCAAAGGAGTTGAAACTGCAATCTGACAATGAAATTTTCTTTACTGCAGAGGGCACCAGTGCAGTGATGGAAATCACGGATGCTTCGGGAATGGGCAGGCAGATTTTAACAGATATTGCTGTGCTTCAGGCATTGTTGAATACAGAAGAAATCACCGCGCTTTTTGTGGTCAACGGAAAAGACATTAGCAAGCTAACAGAGAATCTGCCAAATCATTTAAAACTGGAAAGCACGAATTCCGGAAATGAAGCAGTTCAGCTCACAGACAGTTTTCATCTAAATCTGTTAGCGATGGCCCTGTTAATGTTTGTTGTGTGCATGTTTGTCGCAATGAACGCATTGCACTTACTCCTTATTAAACGATTAGCTAACTTAAAGATCCTGAGACAACTAGGTGTCAGAATTCACTCTATCGTTCTGGCAATGTTAATTGAAGTAGGTTTGCTTTGTCTGCTGCTGACGCCTGTAGGGATTTTGCTGGGAATCGAATTGGCCGGATTACTTTCCCCTTCCGTGTATCGCACTCTGGAAAGCCTCTATTCCGTCAGGATCAATTTTGACCAGCTTTCCTTTTTCAGTTTGTGGGTAAAATGCTTTATTACAGCCTTGATAGGGGCACTTATCGCATCATCTTTGCCTATTCTGCAATTGAAACAAAACCTGAGTAATACGGGAACAATGTCGCTGATAACAAATCAAAACAGAATTTGGCGAAATTTATTTTTTGTATTTTCTCTCTCAGCCTGTGCGCTGCTTGTGACGACAAAGGGCATGATCTGGAGCTTTCTCATAGTCGCATTGTTAGTATTTTCTGGTTGTGCTGCCGTGCTCTATTCGCTACCCCTCCTGTTGCTCAAGGTCAATACACTGATACCCCTAAAATATTCGTTAATTCGGTGGAGCATTGCAGACAGTCTGCGTATTTCTTCTCATAGTAAAATTGCCTACTGTGCGTTTTTTATTGCAGTTGCTACCAACATTGGTATGAATTTAATGGTGGACAGCTTTCGGCAGGCGACGGATAGTTGGTTAAGTCAGCGCTTAAATGCTAATGCTTACATCTATACTGAAAGCCCGATTCAATTGGTAAATTGGGCGCAGCGGAATGCTCAATCTATTCAATTGGAGCCCAGGTATACAACTCAGGGGAATTTAAGAGATACCCAAATCGACATATTCTCTTATCCTGATAGCCAACATTTCCGGCAAGCAATGACGTTTGATTTCGTCAGCAGAAACATCTGGGATTCATTTCAGCAAGGCACTGGCGTGTTGATCAATCAACAGCTGGCCAATTCCTTCGGCTATAAGCTGAACAGCAACATCCGGTTTAATGTGGGAGAGAAGTCCTTTCAGAAGAAGGTGGTTGGTATCTATTTTGACTATGGCAACCCAAAAAAACAGCTCCTTCTACCAACATCTGAAATGAAACTGCTTGACGCAGACAATCGCATGTTTGCCGTGTTTAGCGATACTCCTCATCATTTAAAAGCCTTTGAAACGCAATTGAACAAAGTTGATTTTGAGCTCAATTTTTACAAAACCGAAGAGTTGCTTGGGTTGTCCATGCAAACCTTCGATCAGACATTTACCATCACCAAAAGCTTGAATATTGTCACCTTACTAGTGGCCGTTTTCTCATTGGTCACCTCTATTTTAATTATTGACATGGACAATCAAAAACAACGGGCGTTGATGCGCAGCTTTGGCGTGACCAAGCTAACGCTGCTGTTTCTTGGTCTGGGGCAATACATCATACTGAGCGCCATAGTCTGCCTTTTTGCGGTCCCATTCGGCACATTATTAAGCTGGTTACTGATAAATTTGATAAATGTACAAGCCTTCCAATGGAGCTATCCGCTGATCATAAATAGCAGCGTCATATATTGGGTAATTGGTCTCAGTCTGTTGACTACTGCAGTGGGAACATTATTGCCTATGCTGAAGAATAACCAACTCAGTTTAAATCAGGAAATAAAATGCCTGCTTTAGCTATACTCTTAGTCATCGGAATTTTTATCAGCGGTTGCACAGACAACTCAGCCCAAACCGAGCTGTTTGGTGGGTTAAGTGATAGCTCATCAGATCAGGCAAAAGTGACTCCGGGTTATCAAATACAATTCCCTGACGATCACAGTAGCCACCCTGAATATCCCGTTGAATGGTGGTACCTGACAGCAAACTTGTTCGATGCTGAGGGCAACCAGTACCCCATTCAATGGACATTATTTCGATTCATGAGTAACTCTCCTGAAAACCCTTGGGCAGACAATCAACAATATATGGCTCACGCCAAACTACATACAAAAAACCAGGGTTGGTTTGAAGAGCGCTTTGCCCGGGGAAAAATTGGCAATGCTGGTGTAATTGCCTCGCCCTTTACCGCCTACATAGACAATTGGAAGTGGGAAGCTAGTACGTCGGCGATGTATCCATCAACTATACAGTTTGATGTGGAAGGAGAAGTTCAGGTAGAGCTCTCATTAAGCACAGACGCTCGGTTTATCTTGCATGGGGAGCGAGGCTACAGCGTTAAACTGAAAAACGCAGCACAGGCCTCTTATTATTACAGTCAGCCTTTCATCCGTCTGGAAGGAAGTGTAGAAATTGCAGGAAGACGTATTTCGGTCTCTGGCCACGGTTGGTTTGATCACGAATGGTCATCGCAATATTTAGACAAAAACACTTCGGGGTGGGATTGGTTCTCTATTCATTTGGAAAATGGCGGCAAATTGATGCTGTTTAACATGCGCCACAATCTACACCCCGAATTCTGGTCGGGCACATACATAAATAGCGACGGGCAACAATACTCAATTCGAGAAGATAGAGTGAAAGCCAGGATCATAAAAAGGACAAAAGTCTCTGGTCGTTCACTACCGCTAAACTGGGAAATTGAATTGTTAGATCATGATATTTCATTGGAAATATCTCCCTTTAAAGACGAACAATGGAATGATGGAATATTTTCGTATTATGAGGGCGCCATTAGTGTATCAGGCACCCACAAGGGAGTTGGTTTTATAGAATTGACCGGGTACTAAAAGTAATTAACCTGTGTCAGGATTAATTTATTTCCCCAGCAAATCAAATACTTTCTGGGCAATTTCAGTATTATCCATGTGACCAGAAAACATCTGTTTATGTTTACCCATGGCAAACACCTGAACATCAACTGCCGTATGCCCGCTAGAGGTCCAGCCAGTGTTTGTACGACCATTAATGATGGTTTTCAAATTATTGAAATGATCCTTAGTATCAGTACTCTGCTCTGCATTCAGAATGTTTTTTTCTGCTTCCGTTAGCTCGATCCCTGTCAACTCTTCGACCAAATCAGCCCGGCCATCGCTCGCCGGCATCCTCCTAGCGATAATTTCTGGTGACGCCTTAAAGTTTTTTAATAATTCAGGACGCCACACATAGTCACCATTGGCCCCAATGGAAAGCCCACCAGTGCTGTGATCGGCAGTAATAACTACCAGCGTATCTGGGTGACCTTTTACATATCCCTCCAGCAGTTCAAGCGTGTCTGCCATATCCTGCATTTCTGCCATTGCAGAGGCTACATCATTGGCGTGTCCTGCCCAGTCAACCTGACTTGCTTCAACTAACAGAAAAAAACCTTTGTCATTTTCTAATTGCTGTATTGCCGCTGACGTAAGCTGAGGAAGTCTCGACTGATTTGGTGTATCCAGTGCCCAAGGCATGCCTGTTTTTCCAAACAACCCTAACAATTTGCCGGTTTTTTTAACACTTCCCAAATCAGCCAGTTTATCAACGTATTGATACCCGGCATCTTGAAATTCTTTTACCAGGTTTCGGTCTTCGCGAATGTAATAGTCAGTGCCACCACCAAGCATTACGTCCAGCACAAATTGATTTTCTACTTTGTCGTCAAAGTAACTATCGGCTATTTCGTTGTAATTTCTTCTGGATTCGTTGTGGGCAGCGAAAGATGCTGGAGTGGCATGGTTAATTTGCGATGTAACAGCAACGCCTGTTTTCTTACCTTGTTTTCTGGCATGTTCTAGTACGGTTAACGTGTTTCTCTTTTCCACGTCTTTTGCTATCGCGCCATTGTAAGTTTTTGTTGCGCTGGACAAAGCAGTAGCGCCGGCCGCAGAATCAGTTACATAACCACTAACTCTTGCCGGGTAAGTGCTCGCCATGCCTACAAAGTTTCGATCGAAGACCGTTTTGTCAATCAGAGGCGATGTGTTGTCATCGGCATAATAGCGATAAGCAGTGGTAAAGGCAGGTCCCATGCCATCGCCCACCACCATGATGATGTTTTTAGGGTGGTCGTTAGCCCATACGGCTTGGAGAGAACACAATATGACTAGGCTTGCCAGATACTTCATAGTAAATCCTTCAAAATCGAGAAGCGAACAGTTTTTAATAAGAATTAAGAACCTAATTTAAGTTCACTTCCGGAATTGTAAAAACGCTATTGGTCGTTTAAAAAAGTTAGGGGAATGTAACAGATGTAGACCATTTAGTCAGCGGGGAATTTTAATGATTTTAATACTACTATTGCTTAGCGCTTTTCTTGCTCAAGTATTTCTCTCATTCTCTGCTGAACAACATCAACCAGTAAATCGGGTTGAAATTTTGAAATGAATCGGTTGCAGCCTACTTTTTCAACCATGGCTTCATTGAAGCTTCCACTGAGAGAAGTATTTAACGCTATAAATAGATTGCTCATTCTTGGGTCTGAGCGAACTTCAGCGGTTAAACGATAACCGTCCATCTCCGGCATTTCAGCATCTGTGAACATCATTAATATTTCATCGGTCACTGTTTTACCTTCATCCGCCCATTTCTGCAGAAGCTTGAGCGCTTTTAATCCATCCTTTTCCTCAATGATATTGATACCAAGCTGCTTTAATGTATCCCTTACCTGCCATCTAGCCGTTGCAGAATCGTCTACAACCAGAATACTTTTACCCACCAGATGAGCGGTAACCTCTTGGTCGAGGACTTCCTCTGAGATCTGAGTATCATACTCAACTATCTCCGCCAGAACTTTTTCCACATCAATAATTTCTACTAATTCGGTTTTACCCTCCACTTCAATTTGTGTGATTGCTGTGAGGTAATTTTGTTTTCCGATAGAACTGGGAGGTGGTTGAATATTGCTCCACGAGGTATTCACGATGTTCATTACTTCGCCAATAAGGAAGCCTTGAACACTGCGGTTATATTCAGTAATGATGACGTTTTCTCCCTGCTCAGGAGCTTTATTGGCAGGCATCTTAATAGCTTGTCTTAAATCAATAATCGGGATGGAAGTCCCGCGGTAGTTTGTCACACCACGCATATTATGATGCGCCCCCGGCATTTGATTTAAGCGTGGAACCGTTATGACTTCTTTGACTTTAAAAACATTGATAGCAAAAGTATGTCGGGTACCCAGTTTGAACATCAATAACTCAAGACGGTTTTCTCCGACGAGTTGTGTCCGTTGATCAACTGAGGCAAGAATTTCAGACATATTTTACGTTCTTAATAATTCGTATAAGAAATAATAGCTTCATTTATCGGCATTTGGCCAAATTAATTAACACATATTCGTTACCAAGTTACTCAAACATAACAAAAAGTCTAAATATTACGTCAATATTTGACCAGTCACATTCATCATATGAATGACGGAAATCCAATTAATATATTTCTATTATTAAACATCAAATCGTAGGATGGCTCCAAGTCGGCACACAAGATTAAAAATATAGTGCCTCTGATTCACTCTACAAATTGAAGGATACCCTTATGTCACAGTATCAAACCGACCTCAAAGCCATTTCAGATTTATGTGCAAAGCAAGGTAGCAGTTGGAATGCAATATCGCCTGAATATGCAGCTCGCATGAAAGCACAGAACCGGTTTAAAACTGGACTCGACATCGCCAAATATACAGCGGCAATAATGCGCAAAGATATGGAAGAATATGATGCTGACTCAAGTCAATATACTCAGTCGTTGGGTTGTTGGCACGGATTCATCGGTCAGCAAAAAATGCTGTCCGTAAAGAAACACCAGGGAACAACTAGCAAGAGCTACCTCTACTTATCAGGCTGGATGGTGGCTGCGTTGCGCTCTGAATTCGGACCGCTTCCAGATCAATCAATGCATGAAAAAACGTCAGTTCCAGCGCTGATAGAGGAACTTTATACTTTCTTGAGACAAGCTGATGCCCGCGAACTTGGTGATTTGTTCAAGCAACTGGATGCTGCTAAAGCAGCGGGTCAGGACACCACTGAAATTCAATCTCAAATAGACAACTATGAAACTCATGTTGTACCAATAGTTGCTGATATTGATGCAGGCTTTGGAAACGAAGAAGCAACCTATCTATTGGCAAAAAAAATGATCGAGGCTGGCGCGTGCTGCATTCAAATTGAAAATCAGGTTTCTGACGCCAAACAATGCGGGCATCAGGATGGTAAGGTCACAGTGCCACACGAAGATTTTCTGGCTAAAATCAATGCTGTCAGATATGCGTTCCTTGAGTTAGGAGTAGATGATGGTGTTATTGTTGCGCGCACAGACTCGTTGGGTGCAGGCCTGACACAAAAGATACCAGTATCAAATACTGAAGGTGATTTGGCTTCGCAATACAATGCGTTTCTCGAAACCCACCCGGTCAATTCCATCGCCGATTTAAAACAAGGTGAAATGGTTCTTAAGCAGGGCGACCAATATGTCAAACCTGTCAGACTTCCAAACGGCCTTTATAAATTTAAAGAGAATACCGGAGTAGACCGAGTGGTTCTGGACTGCGTAACTTCCTTGCAAAATGGCGCTGACTTACTGTGGATCGAAACTGAAAAACCACATGTAAAACAGATTGGCGACATGGTATCCGCTATTCGTGAACACGTACCTAATGCCAAACTGGTGTATAACAATTCACCGTCCTTTAACTGGACACTGAATTTCCGCCAACAAGTATTTGATGCCTGGAAGGAAGCAGGTAAAGACCTGTCTGATTATGACCGCGAAGCGCTGATGTCAGCCAAGTATGACGATTCTCAATTGGCCGCTGAAGCTGACGAAAAAATCCGTACTTTCCAGTCTGATGCAGCAAGAGAAGCAGGTATTTTCCATCACTTAATTACCTTGCCTACTTATCACACCGCGGCATTATCAACAGACAACTTGGCTAAAGGGTACTTTGGTGACGAAGCCATGCTTGCTTATGTTAAAGGTGTACAGCGTAAGGAAATTCGTGAAGGTTTAGCCTGCGTTAAGCACCAGGCGATGGCCGGCTCCAACCTGGGTGATGATCACAAAGAATACTTTAGTGGTGAACAGGCGCTCAAAGCATCAGGAAAGGACAATACGATGAATCAATTTGATGTTGCTGTATAACACTTAAATCAACTTTAAATAGCGCGGCTTGTCCGCGCTTTTTCATTCATCTAATTTATTCAAAACTTCTAGTACAATTCTCGCCACCACCGATAACTTTCTTATTATATCCATATTTATCAATATGTTATATAAATAATTCTTTCCTGACTTTTTATTTAATTAAGGGTAAAATTTACAGAATATATTAATAACCTGCAGATCATGTCATTTATGAATATAGCAAAAGTGGACCTTAACTTACTGGTATATCTCGATGTATTGCTACGTGAAGGCAGTGTAACGCGAGCGGCAAATCAGCTCAGTATCACGCAGCCTGCTATGAGCAACGGTTTAAAACGCCTCAGAGATCTCTTCAAAGACCCCTTGTTAGTAAGAACCAGTGAAGGTATGACTCCCACGCAGCGAGCCTTGGAAATCCAACCAGTGGTGAGAGATGTGCTGGCAAAGCTCGAATCGACTATTCAGCCAACAACAGAGTTTCTGCCACAAAGTAGTGCTCGCACGTTCAGAATAATGGCGAGTGACTACGCAGAGTCTACACTTCTTCTTGAATTGATACGCCGGTTGAGCGAATCAGCCCCCAACATCACGCTGGACGTAATTACTCCCAGCGATGTCACTTTTCATGATGTCGAACATGGCAAAGTAGACATGGCAATAAATCGCTTTGAGGAACTGCCATTGTCCTTTCACCAAAAGGTGGTTTGGTATGATACTTTTTCATGTGTTATTAAACGCGACAATCCTATTCTCAATCATTTTGATTTGCAGCAGTATTTGGCTGGACAGCATATCTGGGTGAGTAAAACAGGTTTTGGGGTTGGCGTTGGGGTTGATCCCAATGAAGTCCAGAAACTGGGTTGGGTCGACGCAGAGCTAACTAAACTTGGGAAGAAAAGGGATATACGGGTATTTACCAGGCATTATCACGTGGCTTTGCAGTTAGCCAAAGCACAAAACCTTATTGCTACCTTGCCTTCCAGAGCCGCGAACTTGTACAAAGAAGATCCTGAGGTTGAGATTCTTGCACCTCCATTTGATATTCCCCCAATCGCCTTAAAAATGGCCTGGAGTGCATTGCTGCATCATGACGCCGGACATATCTGGCTGAGAAGGCTTATCGCTGAAGTGGCTGAGGCACTTACCCACTAAGGGATCAAGCGGGCATCATTCACCCAGGTTATATCGGGGATAGAAACCATAAACTAAACAATTGACGACCCACTATCGTAAACTGGTGTCATAATTATCAATCAGGAATTTTAGATGCAATCTTATATTCAGCACGGCCGCCTCAAAGTTGCAGCAGTTCTAGACAGCTTTCTGAAAGAAAAAGCCCTGCCTGGCAGCGGCATTTCTGAGCAGGGTTTCTGGCAATCTTTTGAACAGATAGTCACAGACTTAACACCGAAAAACATCAAATTACTCAAAAAAAGAGATGAGTTGCAAGAGTCGATTGACCGCTACTGTGCCGAAAAAAAAGATGCAGATTTATCCGAATATAAAGGGTTTTTGCAGCAAATTGGGTACTTGCAACCTGTACCTGAAGCTTTTCAGATTCAAACAAAAAAGGTAGATCCGGAAATAGCCAGTATGGCTGGTCCGCAGTTGGTCGTACCCATTAACAATGCCAGGTATGCACTTAACGCTGCCAACGCCCGATGGGGAAGCCTCTACGATGCAGCCTATGGCACAGATGTCATCCCGGAAACATCGGGCGCTGAAAAAGGCAGTCAATACAACCCTGTTCGGGGGCAAAAAGTCATTGCTTATGCAAAAAATTGGTTAGACATCATCGCACCACTATCTGAGGGTAGCCACTCAGATGTAAATGGGTATCAAATCAATGGTGGAAACCTTGTGATATCCCTTGGCAATGATTCACAGGTTAAATTGGCAGATGATACACAGTTTCGTGGATACAACGGCCAGCCTGAAGCGCCAACGGCTATTTTAATTAAGCATAACCAGATGCATATCGAGCTGCAGTTCGATCCCACTCACCCGATTGGCAAAGATGACCCTAGTGGCCTCAAAGATGTATTAGTTGAATCTGCACTTACCACCATAATGGACTGCGAAGATTCAGTTGCTGCCGTTGACGCTGAAGACAAAACCCTGGTTTATCAGAATTGGCTTGGATTAATGCAGGGAACGCTCAGCATAGAGCTTAAAAAAGGTGCTAATACTCTGGTTCGCTCACTGGCTAAAGATCGGAAATATCTGACTACTGAAGGCAGTACCTTGAGTTTGCCAGGTCGCAGTCTGATGTTTGTCCGAAACGTGGGGCACCTGATGACCAACGATGCCATCTTGTTTGACGACAACCCGATTTTTGAAGGGATCATGGATGCTATGGTTACTTCACTAATAGGCAAACATGACTTACTGAGCACAGGTGTCCATAAAAATAGTCGAGAAGGAAGTATTTATATCGTTAAGCCCAAAATGCATGGGCCAGAAGAGGTTGCGTTTGCTGACCTGTTATTCAACAGAGTTGAGAGTGCGCTGGCATTGCCAGCAAATACATTGAAGATGGGCATAATGGACGAAGAACGACGCACAAGCGTTAATCTCGAGGCCTGCATCTTTGAGGCAAAACACCGAACTGTGTTTATCAATACCGGCTTTCTGGATCGCACCGGAGATGAAATACATACTTCTATGTTACTCGGTCCGTTTGCCTCAAAATCAGAGTTAAAGGCGCGTCCCTGGATAATTGCTTACGAAAAAGCGAATGTCATAGCTGGATTAAAGACCGGTATGTCGGGCAAGGCACAGATAGGAAAAGGTATGTGGCCGATCCCAGATCAAATGGCACAGATGATGGAAAGTAAAATTGCCCATCCTCTATCTGGTGCCAATACTGCCTGGGTCCCCTCCCCAACTGCTGCGACACTTCATGCTTTGCACTACCATCAACAAGATGTATTCGGTTTGCGAGATACGCTCAAAGCGCAAAAAATCAATACACTCGATGATATATTGACGGTCCCATTACAAGATAGAGATGCGCTATTGAGCGAAGCAGATATTCAACGAGAATTGGATAACAATGTACAAGGAATACTGGGGTACGTTGTGAGGTGGGTACATCAGGGTATTGGGTGCTCAAAGGTGCCAGACATTAACAATGTTGGATTGATGGAAGACCGTGCCACACTGAGAATTTCAAGCCAGCATATCTGTAACTGGCTGGTTCACGGTATTGTGAACAGAGAACAAGTTTCAGCATCTATGCATAGAATGGCCGAGTTGGTGGACAATCAAAATGCTGGTGACCCCGAATATATTCCGATGATGCCAATCCCCGATAACTCAATTGCTTTTCAAGCAGCGGAGGAGCTGATTTTTGATGGTAAAATTCAGCCCAATGGTTATACGGAACCCGTATTACACACCAAGCGCAAAGAAATGAAAGCCTTGCTTAATAAAGCCTGATATGGATATCCCAAAATAAAAATGGCGCCAAAACCGGCGCCATTTTTCGTCTCGAGGAATAGCTTAGACTTTAAAATAATCTTTATACCAATCGACGAAGTTGCCTATCCCTTCGTTTATCGTTGTTTGCGGTCGATAGCCCACATCATTAGCTAACGCTTCAACATCCGCATAGGTGTCAGGCACATCCCCCATTTGCAATGGCAATAACTCTTTCTCAGCAACTTTGCCTAACTTGCTCTCAAGGGTTTCAATGTATTCCAATAATTGCACTGGCGTCTGAGCACCAATATTATAGACTCTCCAAGGTGCTTTGCTTGTGCCTGGATCTGGCGTTTTGCCGCTCCAATCTGGATTGGCCTGTGCTGTGTTGTCCAGCGTTCTGATGATCCCCTCAACAATATCATCGATGTAGGTAAAGTCTCGTCTATGATTGCCATAGTTAAACACTTTAATTGGATCACCCGCTAAAATCGCCTTGGTAAACAAGAACAAGGCCATATCAGGTCGTCCCCAAGGCCCATAGACTGTAAAAAAGCGTAATCCGGTTGTGGGAAGGTCGAACAAATGGCTATAAGTGTGGGCCATCAACTCGTTCGCTTTCTTGCTCGCAGCATACAATGATACAGGGTGGTCAACATTATCATGCACAGAAAATGGCATATCCTCATTGGCACCGTACACTGAACTGGAAGATGCGTAGACTAAATGTGCAACTTTATTATGACGACAACCTTCGAGAATGTTGGTAAATCCAACAATATTGGCGTCTATGTAGGCATGCGGATTTTCCAACGAATACCTGACACCAGCCTGTGCAGCCAAGTGGACTACCTTGTCGAACTTGTGCTCTGAAAATAATTCAGGCATGCGTTCGCGATCTTCCACATCCATTTTGACAAAGGAGAAATTGTGCGCATTTTTATGTTGTTCAATGCGCTTAAGTCGGTCTAGCTTCAGATTAACATCGTAATAATCGTTAATATTATCCAGACCAACAACTTCGTCGCCCCGTTCCAGCAAATACAAACTCACATGTGAACCTATAAAGCCCGCCGCGCCCGTCACTAATATTTTCATGAATAGGTCCTTATAATCTTATATCCACATCGTTTTTATCAAAGATATATTTTAAATCAAAAATAACACAGTTTTCTTTTCCAAGACCTTTCAACTCCTCGCTACTCCACGCTTTAAATTGGTTGTGAGCAACAGCAGCTATGACCGCATCGTAATGGCCTTTTTTGGGTTCAGGTACTAATTCAAGACCGTACTCGTCCATTACTTCGTCGCTTTCTGCCCAAGGATCATAAATATCCATATTGACATGGTAGTTTTTAAGCTCAGTTGCAATATCAACGACTTTGGTATTCCTGATGTCAGGGCAATTCTCTTTAAATGTAATGCCCAGTAACAAGACGTTCGCACCATTTACCATGATTTTTTCGTTCAACATTTTTTTAACCAAACGAGAAACAACATATTCCCCCATATGGTCATTCAACCGACGTCCAGCAAGTATCACTTCAGGATGATGTCCCAGTTCCTCGGCTTTGTGAGTCAAATAGTAGGGGTCAACTCCAATACAATGCCCGCCAACCAAGCCAGGTCTGAACGGTAAGAAATTCCATTTACTCCCTGCGGCTTCAAGCACTTCTTCTGTATCAATGCCAATCCGGCTGAAGATCATAGCGAGCTCATTTATCAAGGCAATATTAAGGTCTCGTTGCGTGTTTTCGATTACTTTCGCCGCTTCTGCAACTTTAATGGAAGATGCTTTATGTGTGCCGGCTTCAATGATACTCAGATAGAGTTCATCTACTGCATCAGCGATTTCAGGTGTTGAGCCTGAGGTCACTTTGACAATGCTTTCCAGGCGGTGTTTTTTGTCTCCTGGATTGATTCTTTCCGGACTGTAGCCAGCGAAAAAATCCTGATTGAAAGTTAAACCAGAACATTCTTCAATGATTGGAATGCAGACTTCTTCCGTAGCTCCCGGGTAAACGGTCGATTCATAAATGACTGTGCAACCGGCAGTAATGACTTTACCGATCATTTCACTTGCCTTGCGTAAGGGCGTGAGATCAGGCTGCTTATTTTTATCGATAGGAGTCGGAACCGTGACAATAATGTAGTCGTAGCCAGCCAGGTCAGATGGATCACAGCTGAATGTCAGGTCATTGACATCGGCTAATTCTTCACTTGATACCTCAAGCGTGTGATCAACACCATTTTTTAGTTCTTCAATCCGCTGCGGGTTAATGTCGAATCCCAGCGTATGGAACTTGCGTCCAAATGAGACAGCTAAAGGCAAACCAACATAACCCAAACCAATAATGGCTAGTTTTTTATTTTTGTCAGATTTCAATTGTATTGCTCCTGATATCGCCGACCTAGCAAATCACGGTAATAATAACGAAATGCTAAGAGGTGGTATTTTTGCTTAAATCACAGAAAATTATTTTGCTCAGTATATTGCCTGTTTTGCAGATAAATTAGTAGTGATTTTAATCTCCTGCCCGTTACTTATCAGAGTTAACAACAAGATCTCTAAGGTTATTAAAGCTCTTGTGAATGACATGATAAGTCAATGTGTGCAATGGCATTTTTAACCAATGGCCTCGCACAAATAGTGCAAAATGGCTGATCTGAAGCGGCAGAGATTTCTCTTTTTTAGTGTCTGACATTACTGCAATGACTATTTTGTCCATAATGCTCAAAATAAATCGATTTGGCATGCCATTATCTTTCAACCGAATAAATGTTGAATCGACAATAGAGGTACCAAGTATAATTTGTGCATAGCGTAATCCGTAGAAAAGTAAACGGTTTAACCCCAGCTCTTCGCTTCTGTTCAGTAAAACTTGCCAGAATCGACTGTCAGATGATGAAAATTGTTTGATCAATAAGTCAATATCACTAAGGTCTCTCAAACCCTTTTCATAACTTGTTTCCATAAACAAATGCACAATGCTATGCAACAACCTGTCTTCAGGTGGCAAAACACCGGGAGTAGTTTGATCCTGAGCATTTAGCTTACCAGCATCAAAATTGAACCGGCTCGTCAAAGGCATCAAATTGTGATGTACGTCTAGTGTTGTCCCTCTGATGCTATGAATCATGGGCGGGATTTCATGCATCCAATGGTAATAATACGATTCGTCGTACGGAGTGAGCTGCTCCTTGCTCCAACCGCCCCAGGACAATGCATTTTCCACCGCGCCTAGTCTTTCTTTAGGAACATAAATGTCTACGTCAGCAAAAGTTCGTCCCCTGCCAGCTTCATCTTCAGCCAGTAAGTATGCTGTCCCCTTAAGAAATACTGGCTTCACTCCTGTCATTTTCAGAGCCTGGCGAATTTTTTTAATCTCAATACTAATATCTATCTTGTGTGCTTCGGCCATTGTAGTCGCCGATTCAAAGTGCCAACGCACCTTGTGGGGAATACTGTCCATCAAATCATTTTTTTTGAATAAGTAGGCTAGCCTTCCGGTCAAATAGCAGGCATACGTTTGTTGAACCAGAATCATCCAATCATTCTGGACAAATGTTTTAATACATTCGGGGTCCCTAAGAACCCTAATGATCTGATTACTCATACAGCATCAGGTCCTCAATGATTTCGATAGCCTTGGCAAGGTCACCGTTGTATTCCAACCTGAAACATTGAGACGAGTCAATAAAAGCGCTAAGTGCTTCAAACCCTTGTTGACATAATACGGGATAGTTAAATGATTGATTTGCTAGTTCGACTAAAGCATGAGGCCGCGAAACTTCAATGAGCTCATACTCTGCAATATCCGGGTTAAACTTGGGGAATAACACTATGCCAGGCTTAGCGGGTTTGTTGGCATTTTCAACAGCCTTGTCAGCAGGTCTGAATAAACTTACCGAGCCTTTTTGTGTGTCATGAACAGTCTCTGTGCATAATATGCCCGGAACCATTTCTCTTATAATATCGATTGATTTATTTTTAAGACTTACGGGTCGGGGATTTGGGTTTACCTTGCTGCCATCCAATTCTATCAGTGTCAATTCATCAGACAACAATCTGAACCCAGCGGAATAGGCTAATGCAGCGCACAAAGTACTTTTGCCCGCACCTGGTTGGCCCGGCAAAATAAGTGCTTTGCCATTTTTTTCCAGTACTGCGGCATGGATGATAATATTCTGATGGTAATGGTTGCTGACACACCAGTTTAATCCCCATTCAAGCATGGGAGTCGCCTGATTCGCTGGGAGTGGTGTAAAGGGTTGAATAGAACTAAAGCTAAAAGTAATCTGTGGTCGAAGCCATTTTCGCAGACCTTTGCCGGGATTAATTTCCACATTGAAATCATATAGCTTTGATTCAATAAAGTCGGTATTGCCATATAAAGTCAAAATGTCATTGGAAATATTTTCAGAAGACGAATTTATTCTTGAAGTAAATCTGCCGGTTTGAACAATAAGTCCTTCACCTTGCAGCAAATGAGATAGTTGCGCGCTTTCAACTTCAGCTAACTTCATTCAAGTTCTTCTGTGAGGCCTATGTCTGAAAAAACGTTGACGATTTTCTTTACAGTTTTTCGCGTTTGCTTGGAGCTGTTCGAATCATACAATGAATCTAACCGAATCGAAGCAGGGAAAGCAGCTGACAGCTTTGCTAGTATTTCACTAGCCACTATAGGTAGCATCAATGTCTGCTTTGATTCCGGAAGGTAGTACACTATGTTACTGCCATCTTGATACGATGACAGAGGTTGTTTTAGTAATCGAAACCGAGGAGGTGGTTCCACTCTAGCTCCAAGTCAATTGAACTAGGTGGTCCAGTCCCATCCACCCTGAGCATTACCGTCTGAAATGCTATCAAAAAAGTTAGCATAGTCAGTCTTACTCACATTAGTAGAATCGATATAGGGAGAACCGCCTTTCATTAAGACGTAGTCGAAATCCTTCGTTGAGGTATTTAAATATGTCATTTCGTACAGAAGATAAAATGCGATTATATCTTCCGGAGCCTGATAATTGAGCATCCAAGGCTCTGGGTTTGTCATTGAGCCAACATATTTAAGGAAACTCGCATTCAATAGGGACGCAGTTGCATGTTTTGTAATGCCTTTACTTCCACCTCCAACAGCAATAGCTCCATTCAATACTTCTAGCATAGTGAACGAATACTCGCTGCTATAGCTTTCTGCTGTTGCCTCTGGAGTTCCAGCCACGTTTTTATGAATAGAAATAGAAACTAAATTGGCAGTTGAGAAATGGGAATCAAAAGTGTCTGAACTTCCAATTCGAGCCTGATTCCATGCCAAACGTGTGATTTGCCCATTATCATTTTTCCAGTTACCTGGACTCCAGCCGTTGCAAGCACCAGGATTATAGTTGGTCAATGACGTCCCAACTTGCGCTGACATAAAACCAGAAATTGTGCAACTAGCCGCCATCGCAGGGCGATTTGCAAGCAACAGCAACCCAGGCGCAGCAACACCAGCTTTCTTAAGCCATTTACGACGGCTACCACCTACACTTTCTAGAGAGCTGGTAGAACTATCCTGATTTGCTTGGTTTTTATTTTCCGTTGTCATAACTCACTGCCTGAACATCACTGAAAGTGTCAGCTTTCTTAACAAAGCCGACCCAAATTACACTAATACATAATCACGATGCAATATTGAAGCCAACAATACAACAACAAAGGCATTGCCGACTACGTAATGAAGTGCATTATACGCAAAGCTGTGCTCATAGACTACTCCCACATTAACTATTTTCTCGAATGATCACACAAAGTTTTGTCGAATCGGCAAATGTGCGACGGTCAGAACAGAAATAAAATGCAAACTATTTGAGTTTAGCCAGCATTTTTTTAAGATAGGCCACAGGAATAGCATAGGTGATCCCGCTAGGATCGGTTAACGCAGATTCCTTAGTTTTTTTAATGAATACCTTGTTGATTATTGCAACAACTTTTCCTGTCTCCACATCATACACAGGACTACCGCTATTGCCGGGATAGGCGGTTGCATCCAACTGATATATAAAATAAGGATCTCTCAGGCGCCTTATTGCATCGGCACTCAACTTGTCGGAATTCACGCTTGGTGTAATCACTGGCGTATATGCGGCGATTATTCCTGTGTGAGTAGCCGCGTACAGACCTAAGACAGCACCAATTGGGTAACCTGTAAATGCGATTTGCGTGCCATCTGGAACAACAGCATCAAGGCCTAATTGTAGTGGTGGTAATGCCTTTTTGATTTTTAACAGGGCTAGATCATGCAAGGGATCAATTTCAATCACTTCCGCCATAACTGTCTGAGGATTTTTCCCAGACCCAGTAAAAATGACGCGACTTTGCCTAACATCCTTTTTCAAAGGCTTAGATACTACATGATAGTTCGTGACCACCAAGGTACCGTCCCCAACAACAAACCCGGTACCTTGTAAAGTCGATCTGGGTGCTGCCAAAGGATCGTAGACTCCTACCCCCACGACCGAAGGTTTGATATTAGTGACAGTGGCCACGAAATCATGTGCTAAGGTTGAGGTGCTGTGCAACACTATCAGAAGTGCGATCATAAACAGTCTACTCATTGCCCACATGGCTAATCCTTAAGTTAACGCTTTCTTGTCTTAGAAGCCTCATCCGCTATTGCCTCGATGAGTACGAATATTACCTATTTGAAGTCTTGTCTGTCGAAATATGTAATCTACACATGATTTATTATTAAAATAGACCATAATCATATGAATAATAAGCGATTATTAAACTCGATGCAGTATGCCCGATAAAGCAGAGCAAACTAAAACACAGGATATTGTACCTATTTTTTCTGGCGGCGGGACACGTCTTACCGCTCATATTGGCATTTTTCAGGCACTCAATGAGCTGTCGCTGAATTACAACCATATTGTTGGCATCTCAGGTGGCTCAATTGTGTCTGCTTTGGTGTGCAGCGGACGTTCACTTGAAGATATCATGCAGCTGGCGATGTCAACTGACTTCAGGCAATTCAGAGGTTATTCAATATATAGATTGCTAAAAGATGGTGGACTCAGTTCAGGAGATAAATTTGAACATTGGATGGATGATCAACTGATGGGTAAAACCTTTTCAGACATTCAGAAAAATCTGAATATTGTGGCCACCGATGTCAATGGTGGCGGGCCGGTAATTTTTAATCGTAATACTGCACCTGCGATGAAAATTTCAGAAGCTGTAAGGTTTTCCATGTCCATTCCCCTGGTGTTTAGTTTTAAACCCTACAAGGACCACCTTCTGGTTGATGGTGCTATCCTGTCCGAAGACGCATTGTTCCGAAACTGGTCAGGCGATCAAACCCCCAATGTCTGTTTTCGGTTGAAAAGCCAACAAAGCCCAATGATTCGAAAGCGTCATGCCTTTTTTCAACTGCCTGAATTTGTGTTTATGTTGATCCGAACCTTTATGACCGCTCTATCTAGAGAATACGTTAATGCCGAGCACTGGCATAACACTATTGTCGTTGATACGGGAACGTCGTCAGCAGTGGACTTTAATATGACGTCAGAAGACAAAAAAGCACTATATAACTCCGGGTATCAATCTGCGTTGCAGTTCATACCTCAAAAATTTGGGAGATTGATCGCATCAAACTGATAAAAGCGAACAGATCATCTAGACAAATTGATAGTTGCAAACACCGCGCCATCGGTGGAACATGTACAGTTGTACTTCGGTATAATAAATAAAAGGACAGATAGTCTAAAATAAGCTAGAGGTATTAATATGGAACCACCACTCTCACTGGCGGAAAACTTTGACAAGTATTTCGAGATTATCTTGGCCGATACGCCGGAGCTAAAAAAAGAATCTTATAAGATTCGACACATGGTTTACTCAGAGGAATTAGGCTGGGAACCGACCAATGAAGACCGTATGGAAACGGATGAATGTGATCCCTATTCTTTTCCGTTGCTGTTGGTTCACAAGCGTACTAAAGCTTATGCGGGTACAGTCAGGTTAGTGATACCACCGATCTCTGATCCATCTGCAGAACTTCCTTTCGAGCTTCACTGTGCAGATACCGTCCTCAAGGATGTACTCGACCCAACTACTCTCCCCAGGGGTTCGTTCGGGGAAATTTCCAGATTATCCGTACCCGGTTCGTTCAGGCGGCGTCTAGATGAGCAGAAAATGCCTTTCGTCATCAATGAGTTAAGCGAAAAGAAGGATATTTTTTCTGAAGAAGAACGGCGCAATTTTCCCAATATTGCTATCGGCTTATACCTGGGCGTGATTGCGATGGTGAATATGTGCAACCACAGCCACATGTTTGTGGTGGTTGAGCCTAGATTAAAGAAACGCCTGGGTAGATTGGGATTAAACTTCGTTCAGTGTGGTGAGGAACTTGACTATCACGGTATCCGGGCACTCTTCTACTTGGATCAGGAAGGATTTGTATCAAATCTCAACGCTGAAATAAGAGCGCTGTATGATTTATTGGAAATTCAATTGAGAAAGCAACTAACCTTATACCCTTATGAATAAAGTCTGAGCAATAAAATGACTACAGAAAGTTTCGACTACGACAAAGCGTTTTCGCGTAATATCGGATGGTTCACCGAGCAGGAACAGGCGAGCTTGAAAAATAAACGGGTTGCCATAGCGGGTTGTGGCGGTGTTGGTGGCATTCACTCTTTAACCATGGCCAGGCTCGGAATTGGCAAGTTTAATCTGGCCGATTTTGATGACTTCGGTGTTGAAAATTTCAATCGACAGGTAGGCGCGATGATGTCTACGGTCGGACGTCCTAAAATGACCGTAATGAATGAAACACTTGAAAATATCAATCCAGAGGCTGATCTACGCAGTTTTCCTGAAGGCATCAATGAAGATAATGTTGATGACTTTTTACAAGATGTTGACCTGTACATTGACAGTTTGGATTTCTTTGCGATCAAAGCTCGTATCAAAGTATTCGAGAAATGCGCAGAGAAAGGGATCCCAGCTATCACAGCAGCCCCTCTGGGAATGGGAACGGCTTTTCTGTGCTTCATGCCAGGTAAAATGACTTTTGAAGACTATTTTGGCATGCATGGAAAGTCTGAAACAGAACAGTACCTGAGGTTTTATCTCGGACTCGCACCATCCGGACTACAGTCGAAATATCTTGTGGACCCGACAAAGCTGGATTTAGTCAAGAAAGTCGGCCCATCAACTATTATCGGATGCACAATGAGTGCAGGCGTAGCGGGTGCATACGCAATTAAGATACTGTTGGGTCGTGGTGATCTTGTTTGTGCTCCTCAAGGCATGCATTGGGACCCCTACATGAATGAGATGCAAAAAACGGAAATTCCTGGCGGTCATACTAACCCGGACTTTAAAGAGAATCTGGTTGCTGCCAAGCAAGCTTTTGGCATTTCATAGAGGTTTAGTATCGTGGAATCAACTTTAACACCTTCTCAATTAGCAATTTTGGAAGCAGCCAGACAAGCCCCATCCGCTGACAACTCGTGCCCCTGGCAATGGGATTGGACTGGTGAAAACGAGTTAGTACTGAATAATGATAAAGATCGTAGTGGCAAAGCCACTGATAACACTTACATTCTGACTAATTTGGCAATGGGAGCTGCGGTGGAAAATGCAGTTCTTAGAGCACTAGATTTTAGTTTATCAGCGGAAGTGGCTTATTCCCACGAAGGAAAAGACATAATAGTCACAATTCAGTTTGTTCCCCTCGATGGAGAAATTGAGGTAAACGAACAGAATAAGCTAGCGTCACAAATTGAATTGCGCCACAGTGATCGACGTTTCCCTTTTAAAGGTAATGTCACTGAACAACAGTTTTCGCAGTTGGCTCAGTCAATTCAACATACAGGTTGCCAATTGCTAAGTTTTAATGAGAAGTCCACCATTAAAGCAGTCGAACCAACCATCCGCAAAGCGGAGGCAGTAAGGTTTAAAGACGAGACCCTGCATGCTGAATTATTCGATACGGTTAAATTCGGAGAATCAAACCCAGAGGAAGGCATGACTTTACCTGTCCTTGGAATCGAGCCCCCAGCCCGCCCAATGTTCAGAATGTTAAAAAGCTGGCCGATCATGAAAGCGCTTAACTATATCGGCGCGAGTAAACTCATTGCTATTCGCTCTGTAACCTTGCCAATATTAAATTCGCCAGCACTAGCAATGATTACGAGTCCATCTGATGAATCAGATGATGTGTTTAACACGGGTCGCCAGATTCAGCGTGTTTGGCTTAAAGCTACAGAACTTGGACTATCAGTTCATCTGTATGCCGCACCAGGAGTATTAAGTCTCGCCAACCCTCCACTGAGAGCAGATCTTTCTTCGAAATTAGCTGAAGTCAAAGCGGAACTTGACGAAATTACCCAAGATAGAGGCCACGCCATCATGTTTTTTCGACTGGGAGAAAGGTCGGGAGAAGCACCCAGAAGCAACAGGCGAGCACTCAACTCCTTGAAAAAAATTCAGGCAACTTAGAAAATAAACTGTCGTAATTTTTTACACAACTAGGTAAGTTAAATATTGAGTATTGACCGAAAATTTTGTTTTTTTCTTATATTTCAACACCTTAAGAAGTTTTCCGAAAGTTGGCCCCCCACTTGCATTAGTCAAATCGTACAGTTTTAGCTGATTTGGTTGTACAGCTGTTGTTTTAACTGGAAATTTAAATCTAGATAATAAAACAAGGCGGTTAGCGATGAAATTATTCAAAACTCTTTTGGCAGGTGCGGCGGCACTTACCATATCTTTAAGTTCCCATGCGGTTCCTATCAATGTTGGTGGAGTAATCTGGGATCCGGATCAAGCCTTTGCGTTCCCGGATCTAGCAGATTTTGTTGCCAATGGTACTATCTTCGAAGACGCGGCAGTAAACCCAGGTGATATTGTTACTGGTCGTGGTCAGGTTACTCAAATCAACAGCTCAGTTCCAAATTCTGCAAATTTTTGCCCAGGTTGCGAATTAACCTTTGCTTTCTCAATGGAATTGGTTTCTTTTGTTGGTACACCTAACCTTGGACTTGGCGGTGTAGACGGTGACTTTACCTTTAAAGATCTGACTATTAGCTTCTATGTTGACGACTCACCAGACTTTGACGGTTCAATGGCTTCTTCTATTGATGGTGACCTATGGTTGGAGCTAATGCTTAACCCAAGTAACTTCCTGACTGGTACTGGTACTGCGCTAGGTAGTGGTAGTGACCAAGGTACAGGTTCAGGCGTACTTGACGTGACAGATGGCTTGGCTATGGGTAACTTCGATACGAACACTCAGGCAGCTGGTGGTGACTTGACCTTGACCTCTTCTTTCCAACCAACTCAAGGTGCACCTGGTCTACTTAACGGTACATTCGACCTGACTGGTAACAGTATCCCAGAGCCTTCTGCTCTAGCTCTGCTAGGTCTTGGCCTGATGGCTTTCGGTGGCGCAGCGCGTCGCAGAAAAGCTAAGTAAAACGGTTAAATTAATAAAGCCCCGATACCTAGGTATCGGGGCTTTTTTGTATCTAGAATCAAACACGAAAGAAAGTACAGTACTCATACATCAAATGTTTTTTCAAAAGCTCGATCTGTGCAATCCTGAATAACTGCTCCCTTCTCTTTGAACCCATAACACAAGAACCTCTAAAGTTTAATTGCGTGCGGCTTTAAGCTTTACAAACAATGCTAGTTTACTCAGTCATACAAGTTTATCATTGCCCTGGCGACTCACTATCTGCCCCGGTTTTCCGTACTGATGGAGAGTCTCTCAGAAAAATAAACACTCAGTGAATACTCTTTCTAGGCAGCATTTTGAACTGCTCTATAAAACCAAGATCTATTCTTCGGTTCCTCAGACAAGATTTCACACCTTATCAAAGTGTATGTGGACGCTCGGCCCAGGTAAGGGAGTAGAACAATAGGGGCATAGAACTCTGTGAGCTAAAATCAGTTCGTATATGCACTCCTCTTTGTAGCAAACATTAAACGGCACAGCGGGAGTAGATAGTATCAATACACCACACTAAACCCGCTATTCTTAGGCTTGGACGCACAACAACGTAATGTAGTTGCATCCGGCTTAATACCTGGCGTTAAGTTTGATCCAGGTTGCTGGTCGCCTTACGTGTTGGTCAACAATTCAATTTTGACGGCTTCAGCCCCTCACTCCTCACGGCCCTTTTGTAATTTTGTTGGATAGTCGCAGCATGAATTGAGGTTGAGCCGAAGGAACATTGGATTGAGTTGAAAGTATTGAGTCAGACTAAAAGTTGATTTTCGTACAATCTAATAATTTGAAGGCAATGGAAAATCTGGTGAGACCAGAAGCTGTGAAAGGAATTAACATAAATCAATTTTTGATCAGACATACAAAAACGCCGGTCAACTACTTGACCGGCGTTTTCAATTGCTTAGTAACTACAACGTTAGTTCCATCTTAGATTGTGTAGAGGATCATAGTTGTATTTACGGGTTGCAGTTACTACAACCAATTATGCTTTTTTACGACGACGTGCTGCGCCACCGAAAGCCATCAGGCCAAGACCTAGCAGAGCTAAAGCAGAAGGCTCTGGAATACTGTTACCAGTAAGGTCGAATGTACCGTTAAGTAGACCAGGTGCACCTTGAGTTGGTTGGAAAGAAGACGTCAACGTCAAGTCACCACCAGCTGCCTGAGTGTTAGTATCGAAGTTACCTGCTGCCAAACCGCCAGTCACGTCAAGTACACCAGAACCTGTACCTTGGTCACTACCACTACCTAGCGCAGTACCAGTACCAGTCAGGAAGTTGCTTGGGTTAAGAACTAGCTCTAACCAAAGGTCACCGTCGATTGAAGAAGCCATAGTACCGTCAAAGTTAGGAGTATCATCAACATAGAAGCTGATAGTCAAATCTTTAAAAGTAAAGTCACCGTCAATACCACCAAGAGTAGCGTTAGGCGTACCGATGAAAGAAACAAGTTCCATCGAGAAAGCGAAAGTCAGTTCACAACCTGGGCAGAAATCGCTACCGTTTGGAAGAGAACTGTTCAAGTTAGTTACTTGACCACGACCAGATACAATCTCACCAGGAGTTGTTGCACTTTCTTCAAAAATAGTACCGTTTGCAACGAAGTCTGACAAATCTGGGAAAGCAAATGATTGGTCTGGATCCCAAACAACGCCACCAACATTAATAGGAGCAGCAACCGCTACAGATTGCATCATTACGCCTGCAGCAAGCAGGATTGGAGTAAGAATTTTTTTCATTTTAAACCTCTACATCAACAACAACATCAACATCAACAACTACATCAACATCAACTTCTAATTTAACTAGTGGAATAACCACTTCGGACTTACTAATACAATCCTTGTGCCAACATCATAAAAAAATCACAATTAATTTATAAGATGTTGTTTTTTAAAGATTATATTATAGATAACAATCATACCTGACATTTGTTACATTCGGTAAATCTAGCCAGCTGTAAAATTTTTTGACGGATTAAAAGGGATTTTTCACTTGTCATTGTGCTGAGATAGTTCCGTCAGCAATATTTCCCCCTATCAATGTAAAAGCCGACTTCCAGTCGGCTTTTAATTGGTCTTGATTAGCAAATCACACTAGAGAACATAACTACGATACCCAGTGGGATAATTGTTCCTAAATCAAAGAGCCTTGAGTTTCTCCAAAGTCTCCGCACTAGGGTTCTCTATTCTGGCTAATACATCTCGAGCGCGGTCTTTTTGCCCTAGTGTCAGGTATAACTCCGCGAGATGCAGACCTATATCATTTGAAGCAGGCACCATTTGTGATGCTTTATAGATTAATGCGAACGCAGTGTCCGTATTTCCCAGCTTAAACTCTATCCACCCAAGGGTATCCATTACGAAAGGATTGTTGGGTTCCAGCTCATATGCCTGGGAGGCCACTTCTTTGGCTTTTTCCAATTCTCCCGAAGATTCTCTCACATAAGCCAGATTATTCAGTGCAGCGACATCATTTGGATCCCGCTCCACAATAGCTGAATAATACTCTGCAGCTTCTGGGTAGAATCCATTCTGAAGATAGAACTCAGCCAAGACGTGGTGCATGCGGGGTTGTACATCCTCTAACTTGGCCACATGTTCCTCAAGTAATGACTTGGCTCTCAAAGGTTGCTCAATTCCTACCATAGCTTTTGCCAATAAAATTGAGGATAAGAAAGAAGGCGATCTGTCATGGTAAACACTAAGTTGTTCAATTGCCTTCGCATAATTCTTGTCTACCATTGACAACTGACCTTCATACAACGACAACGTGACACTTTCAGCGGTATTTAGATTGAGCTTCTTAATGTCACTAAGCAGTGATTTTGCAAGGTCAATTTTTCCAGCTTTTGTTAGATAGTTGATCTGTAGTAATTTGAGAATATTGGAACTGGGAATTTTCTTAATTGCAGCTTCAGTTAACTGCAGTGCTTTTTCGTTGGCACCAACTAGTTCATGCATGCCAATCAGTCGGAGGTTTGCAACTGCTGCGGCTGGCTCTTCATTCACCCACTCTTGATAAAAAGACATAGATGCTGCAATGTCACCTGTTTGAAAAATAGCATCACCTAAAACCATTTTTCCCAGGCCATTAAGCTTGGCTTTATGCGGCGTCAACAACGAGATAGCTTCATCAGGTTTGTTGTGATTTCTAGCATCAACTGCCAACGCAACAAGCGGTTCTACTAGATTGTCATTGTCTTTCGACAGTGCCTTGAGGTAACTGGAAGTCTGATCGTGTCTACCCAGTTTTTCAGAAGCATTGACCAGCGCCAACAGTGCCCGCTCATTGGAGGGGAAACTCATCAATATGCTCTGAGCTTGCTCATAGGCAAGTTCATACTTGCCGCTTCGCTCCAATGCGGTGAGCAGGTTAATACCAACGCCTATCTCTTCAGGGTATTTTTCGGCCAAGGTATTCAATAATTCAATTGACTCATCTGGTTTACCAATCTCAGTTAATACAAAGGCTTCCAGGATCGTACCATTTAGTACATCCCTCTCTTGCCATTTACGCGCGAGTTTAATCGCTTGATCCCCTTGACTGTTGCGAATCAAGGCGCTGGCAAGTTGCATCCATCCCCAGCTATTTTCTGGCTCCTGCTCAACTACATCGGTGAGTTGCTGGATCACTTGTTTTTCATTTGTACCGATATTCAGCATTGCACGACGCATCTTTAGCGTCATGTTTTCAGTATCCAAGGCCTGAGCCTCTTCGAATAAGCTGTTAGCAGTACTTAAATCGCCACTGGCGGCGAGTAAAACACCAACCTCGGCAAACAGCCCCGCATCTTGAAGTGTTGTGCTACTTATCGACTTGAGCGACGCTTGAGCCTCCTCAATATTTCCAAGGTTCAATTGAACCTGCGCAGTCAACCTCTCCAGATCATCATTGGTGAAACGTTTAATTTCTTTTAAATTGGTTAAATGTCGAAGTGATTGTTCATAAGAAGCTAATCGAAAGGCACTCACTCCGGCAATAACACGTGCACCTGTGGTATCAACATTATTTTGTATGGCCACTTCCGCAAATTTAAACGCTTCCACATAGTTTTCATTTTTATACGCAAATTGCGCCTTAAAGTAATTCGTCAGTGGGTGTTCTTTGTTTATTTTGAACAGTTCTGACAACCATACATTTGCCTGTTCATACTGATTTGCACGTAAGTGAGACTCGACAATTCTGAAGTTTATGGAATTAGGGTGCGGGACGACTTCCTTCACACTTTCAAAATGCTCAGCTGCAGCGGCGTATTCACCATCCTGAAAAGCCAAAGCTCCGCGAAGAAAATTAAGACTGGCGCTACGTTTTCCGCCATAAGCGTATCTATCAAGTGTTTTCTGAGCCTTAGCGTGCTCCGATTTAAATAGATGTTGGTAGGCCGTTGCCAGTATCTTGTCTGAGTCACTCATGTTAATCCGTAACTCAGCTTCATTTTTTGCTTTAAGTTCTTTGGTTACCTGTGTAGAAGCCAGATATTGATAAAAGCTAACTTCCGATATCGTTTCCGGTAGCACATTTTCCAAACGTTTACCCAGAGAAATAGTCGCGTCGAACTGCTCACTATGGTAGAGCGCGTAAGCCAGCTGTGGAAATATACGGTCAGGGCTGGCACCATGTTCGAGTGCACGATTTAATTCTTTTTCAGCCGCCAACAATTGACCCTGTTTAATATATAGGCCGCTGATCAGCAAACGGGGTTGCGGATCAGTTGGAGCAGCCGCGATGGCATTTTTAAGTTCGATAATAGCTGCGTCATCATTATTTGCCTGAATTTGCTCCTGAGCACTGGCCATGAATTCTTCCGCAGTCTTCTGTCCGCAGCCCGAAAGTAGTGAACTAGCGACTAGCACCGCTAAGGCATATTTTACTGGTCGTTGCATAAATAAATTTCTCCCACTTTTATCCTTAAACAGCCGTTTGCACGTGTGATCGCTCACTCTACTTATTGCAAAACAACCCACGTGTATCTACTACCAACTTGGTATTGACATCGTCAATGGTCAGCGATTTAAACGGTTTGTGATCAACCAGTACTACCAGAACGTTGGCCTTTTCCAGTGACTCCTGCAAGTTTACCAAGGTCACTCCTTCACTTAATAATGATGGCGGTAACTTATTGATATTTGGTTCGACGGCAAGTACTTCGCCTACGTCCATGTTGGCTAATTGCTTTGTAATGTCCATTGCAGGACTTTCACGTAAATCATCAATGTCGGGTTTGAACGCTAGCCCAAGACAAGCAATTACCGGTCTTTTGAATTCATCTGCTGCAGCTTTAACTTTGCCTATAACATAATCAGGCTTGCCGTCATTAATTTCTCTAGCCGTACGAATCATGCGTGCTGATTCCGGTGCAGAATCAACAATAAACCAAGGGTCGACAGCGATACAATGTCCCCCAACACCTGGGCCCGGGCTTAAAATATTGACCCGAGGATGACGATTTGACAGAGCTATCAGCTCCCAAACATTAATTTTTAATTCGTCACAGATAATCGATAACTCATTTGCAAAGGCGATATTCACATCTCTGAAAGAGTTTTCTGTTAATTTCGCCATTTCTGCAGTTCGGGCATTAGTAGTGATGCAATCGCCGCGCACAAACACTTTGTATAATTCAATCGCTTTATCACTGCAAGCCTGAGACATACCGCCTATGATTCGATCATTGGACACCAACTCTTCCAGTACTCTTCCAGGCAAAACACGTTCAGGGCAATGCGCAACAAAAACATCTGCTTCATGACCTGTTTGTCCAGGGAAATGTAAATCTGGTCTGGCAGCTTGCAGCCAACCAGCCAGCTTCTCCGTCGCACCCACTGGAGACGTGGATTCCAGAATGACTAAGTTACCTTTTTCCAATACTGGAGCGATAGCTTCTGCGGCTTGCTGGATATAATCCAGATTGGGTTGTTTGCCTTCTTTAAAAGGAGTAGGGACGGCAATCATGAACGCGTCGGCAGGTTCAGGTGTCAACGAAGCACGCAGTTTACCCATGGTGACGGCGGCCTGCACAACCATATCCAGATCAGGTTCTACAATGTGCACTTTACCTTGATTGATCGTATCAACTGCTTTTTCAGAAACATCAATTCCAATGACGTCAATTCCTCTGGAAGCGATAACAGCTGCCGTTGGCAGACCGATATAACCCAATCCAATTACGGATACTTTACTAAATGCCATTAGCCTTCCTTATTTTCTAAAATAATGTCCGCAATACGAGCACATGCTTTACCGTCACCGTAAGGGTTGTGGGCAAATGACATTTTCTCGTAAGCTTTTTTGTCTGTTAAAAGTGCCATCGATTCAGCCACTATCTTGCCATAATCCGTTCCGACCAGTTTCACTGTTCCAGCTTCCACTGCTTCAGGCCTTTCGGTTGTGTCCCGCATCACCAAAACAGGTTTTCCCAAAGACGGAGCTTCTTCCTGCACGCCTCCTGAGTCGGTCAAAATAATGTGCGAACGACTCATTAAGTAAACAAATGGCAGATAATCCTGTGGTTCAATAAGGAAAACATTGTCTACGTCTTTAAGTAGTCTGTTCACTGGTTCCTGCACATTCGGATTCAAATGCACCGGATAGAGAATTTGCACGTCAGGCTGTTCAGAGAGCTTCTTTAATGCCCGGCACATTTGTTCAAATCCACCGCCAAAACTTTCTCGTCTGTGGCCGGTGACCAGGATCAATTTTTTACTGGCATCCAAAAAAGAAAATTTCTCTGCAAGTTCGCTGTTTAATGTTTCATTGTTGGAGACTTTATCCTCCACCTGAATTAAGGCGTCAATGACTGTGTTGCCGGTGACAAACACCTTTTCTTGTGGCACCTGTTCAGCAAGTAAATTTTGCATAGCTTTTTGTGTGGGAGCAAAATGAAGTGATGTCAACGACCCGGTCAACTTGCGATTACATTCTTCTGGCCAAGGACTATAAATATTACCTGTTCTTAAACCAGCTTCAACATGTCCAACAGCAATTTGTTGATAAAATGAAGCCAGTGACGCAGCAAATGTGGTGGTAGTATCACCATGAACCAATACCAAATCTGGTTGTGCTTCTTTCAGCACATCCCGCAATCCCAATAACACTCGACTGGTAATATCGTAAAGATCCTGGCCGGGTTGCATCAGGTCCAGATCATAATCGGGCTTCAGCTCAAACAAATCCAGTACCTGGTCTAACATTTGCCGGTGTTGCGCAGTGACACATACTTCTACGTCAAATTCGGCACGCTGCTTTAACTCCAGAACCAGTGGCGCCATTTTTATTGCCTCTGGTCGGGTACCGAACACCAATAAGATTTTTATTTTATTCACTACCGATCCTTTTATTGGTCTTAATTAAGAATTATTGCGTACAGCACTAAACCTTTTGTTCAACGAAGTTACAAAGCGTGCCAAAAGTTTCAAACACATCCGCACTAATTTCGTCGTCATCCACTTCGAACCCAAAGGTTTCTTCAATTGAGGTAATCACCGTCACAACTGCCATAGAATCAAATTCAGGGATAGCGCCCAACAGTGCAGTATCCTCATCAAACTCGTCATCACTGGACAACTGTAATACGCTTACCAATATATCTTTAACAACAGCCGCTGTATTCATTCTCTCACTACCTGTATCATTGCGATTTTTATTATGGATTGGACGCAGCTGGACACAGCCAGCTACTATCGTCATTATGCTTATTGTTCCATTATTTATTGTAATAAGAAATAGTTACTGAGAAACAAAAGAGAGTTAAGCGCAATTATGGTGACATTCTTCGATCATTTAGTGTCGATCACTTCACAAACCCATGCACAAAAATGTGCACTAATACATAAACAGACGGAGCTGAGTTATGCGCAGCTCGAAAAACAAGTGCAAAACGTTGCGGAGGGTTTTGCAGGCTTAGGCCTGAAACGTGATGAGCGTGTGGCAGTTTTTTTACCTAAGGTGCCAGAGGCCATTATCAGTTTGTTTGCAACCAGCCGGGCTAACGGCACTTTTGTTCCAGTCAACTCAGTGCTTAAAGCAACTCAGGTCCAGCATATTTTGAATGACTGTGACGTGAGCATTCTGGTCACCAGCAGCGACAGGTTAAAGGCACTGACAGACATTATTCCGCAGTGCACTGCACTCAAACAAATTGTCCTTATCGACAAGTTACCCAAAGAGCCCTTGTGCGAATTACCTGTGCATCTGCTGGATTCCTTACCAGCGCAGAGTATTCCGCCCTGCCATCGCGTGGATAATGATGTTGCTGCAATCCTCTATACGTCAGGCAGTACCGGCAAGCCAAAAGGTGTTGTGCTTTCCCACCGAAATATCATTGTGGGTGCACACAGTGTCTCAAGTTATCTGGAAAACACATCAGACGATATTATTCTGGCCTTGCTACCGATAAGTTTTGATGCAGGTATGAGTCAGGTTACAACTGCATTTATGGTTGGGGCTACTGTTGTTTTAATGGATTATTTTTTGCCTGGGGATGTAGTCAAAACCATTGAAAAGCATCAGGTAACTGGGCTGACATGTGTCCCACCACTTTGGCAACAAATAATGAAGGTTCAATGGCCAGAAAGCGCCACGAAACAAATGCGCTACTTTGCTAACACAGGTGGTGCTATGCCACTGGTTACCCTAGAGAAGATACGTGAGACTTTTCCTGCGGCCAGCCCTTACCTTATGTACGGTCTGACTGAAGCGTTCAGAAGTAGCTATCTGGATCCTGCAGAAGTTGACAAGAGACCCGGTTCCATGGGCAAAGCGATCCCAAATGCCGAAATCATGGTGGTTCGGGAGGATGGTTCGGAATGTGATCCCGACGAACCCGGCGAACTGGTGCACCGCGGCCCGTTGGTGAGTCTGGGATATTGGAACGATGCGGCGAAAACAGCAGAAAGATTCAAACCAGTACCTGTCAAAAAGAATGGTGTCATATTAACTGAAATGGCCGTGTGGTCTGGCGATACTGTCAAAAAAGATGAAGAAGGATTTTTGTACTTTGTCGGTAGACGGGACGAAATGATCAAAACCTCAGGCTATCGCGTCAGTCCGATGGAAATTGAAGAAGCGTGTTATCAGGGAGCAGATGAAGTGGCAGAGGCCATCGCTTGCGGTGTCAATAACCTGGAGCTTGGCCAGGCAATTGTTTTATTAATAGTGCTCAAAGATGCAGACTCTCTGTCAGAAAAAGAGCTACTGGCAAAATGTAAAAAAACGCTGCCCAATTTTATGCACCCCAAATTTTTGGAAATTCGGACTTCGCTACCACGCAACCCTAATGGCAAAGTTGACCGCAGCAGTTTAAGTCAAGAAATGAAGGAAAAATACGCCGATGTCTAAACCAATCCCCGTGCATGCAGAAATGAATCAGTTTGCGGTTGACACAGAGCAGTTATTGGTTGGTGGAAAGACCCTTGACCAAATCGCCCAAATGATGGACCAGCAGGTGTTTTATGCCTATGACAAGTCTGTTGTCAAAAAGCAGATCGATAAATTCCATACTCACATTCCCAAAGCTATCAAACTGCATTATGCAATAAAGGCCAACCCCTACCCGCCTTTGGTCAATGCAATGAAAGACTGGGTTGAAGGGTTTGACGTCGCCTCTCAAAAAGAAATGTTGATAGCGTTGCAGTCCGGAATGCCTGTGGCTGATATCAGCTTCGCAGGTCCCAGCAAACAGGTGGCTGAGATACGCGCAGCAATAGTCGCGGGGATCACGCTTCATGTTGAATCAGAACTGGAGCTTAAGCGAGCCATTGAGATAGGCGAAGAACTCAACACAAAGCCTATTGTAGCCTTCAGAGTCAATCCAGCATTCGAGCTTAAAGCATCAGGAATGAAAATGGGCGGCGGTCCCAAACAATTTGGCATTGATGAAGAACGCCTGTTGGAAATTCTTCCAGACCTTGACTACGACAAAATCAGTTTCCGCGGATTCCATATATATTGGGGATCACAAAACCTGAAAGTTGAGGCCATTATCGATGCTCATAACAACACTTTTATGCTTGCTCAGAAATTAGTCGATGCAACACCGGTCGCAACTGTTACCGTTAATATCGGAGGCGGGTTTGGAATCCCCTACTTCGCAGGTGAAAACCGTCTGGATCTGGCCCCTATTGGTGAAAACCTGACCGTACTTTTAAAGGATTATCCTAAGCTAGCTGATATTGAACTGATAATTGAGCTAGGGCGTTATCTGGTTGCAGAAGCAGGTGTGTATGCAAGCAGAGTGACGGATAAAAAAGTCTCACGTGGACACACTTACCTGACTACTAACGGAGGCCTGCACCATCATTTGTCAAATTCAGGTAACTTTGGTCAGGTGATACGTAAAAACTATCCTGTTGCCATTGGCAACAAGATGGGCGGCGCGCACATTATGGAAAAGGTAACTGCAGTTGGACCTTTGTGCACACCTTTGGATACTTTAGCCGATAAAATGTCCCTGGCAGATCCACAGCTAGATGACTGGTTGGTGGTATTTCAATCCGGAGCATACGGACCAACGGCGAGCCCTCAAGATTTTTTAGGGCATCCCCATGTTAGGGAAATCTTGCTTTAAAGACCTGAGGTAAACACGCACTAACTATGGCGGTACAGAAATACTTTGGACCGCCCTTGGCTTTTGTACTGTTGGAACAAAATTACGTTATGTTCCTGGATACTGTATGCTGCGGTCACTTCAATTGGTGGTTGTCGGAGGCGTAACATATCAGGCAATTTAGCACCAGATTGCCACTCACCTGTGAGTGTATTCAGAGAATAAATTCGCCCACTATTAGTAAAAATAAGCGAGTTGATACTACCTGGATCAGGCACGAAGCTATTGGAAGGAAAGACATTCGCAGGGGAGCCTTGAGTTTTTTGGATAGTTCCATCCTGCTTCACCAGATACATAGGGCCCCTTCTATTGCTGCCTATCACCATCACCTTTGATACTGGATGGAAGTGCGCGACAGGTTCTACTTCCTTGATTACTAGATTTTCAAACAAGCTAAACCATTTATTTTTAGTCTTATCCCAACAATGAACTCGGCCGTAGGCCGAATTAACATGAAATAATGCGCCACTTTCACCAAATTCAGGGTGCCAGGCCAACGCATGGACTCCACTCCAGCCCCCCCTAACTCTGCCCAATTTTCGGCCAGGGCCCGGAAGATTAGACATGGGAGACATTGTAGATAAATCAAATCTTGCTATTCGTAGTTTAGTGCCAAAATGGGCCTTATAGAGAATCCCACTTTCTGGATCTACTGCACTGGAAGAGTAGCAATGCCCAGAGGCAATACTCCAGGGATTTCGAATTATTCGCCAACGGTTTTCGATTGCTTCATATACCAGGATCCCGGTGCTTGCTCCCTTGTCATAGCGCCCCCCATGAGGTGCACCTGCAATGACTGCCATTTGTTTTTCGGGCCACCATAATCCGTTAATGCACCAATCTTGCATTGTTGTCCACTTTCGACCCTCATTCGGATAGAGAGAATCGGCTCCCAATGTGTTAAGACCCTGAGTATTTAATTCGATCATTTGACCAGGCAGTATCGCCAGCGCATGGGACTGCAAACTATGTCCAATTGACGAGGCCGCAAATGGCAAATTGAGATCTAAGAATGAATCCATATTAATTTGATAAACTACCTTGATGAAATACTTTTCATGATATCAGCGAGTTCCTTTGCCTGGGCTTTACGACTGAACAATGAAATATCGCCCTCCCTAGGTGTCCAGTCATCTCTTTCAATAAATCTACAAATCTGGCTCTCAATGCGATCAGTATCGTCCAATGGCGCTGTAAGATGATAGTCATCATAAGCTTTGAGTAAATTGGTCGTATCGCTGCCATCTGACGCCCACACGAGCATCGGTCGCTTGGCTCGCATATATTCAAATAATTTGGCCGGTATTTGCCAATCACAAGTGCGGTCCTGGAAAATCATTAAAACATCAGCATCCATGATTTCTGCCAATGCATCATGGTACGCAATAGGACCCGGAAAGGTGACTAAATCGTCGATATCCAGTTCTTTCACCCGATCTTTATAGAGATTTTCGTGCCCGGTAGCCCGCAGTCGGAATTCAACCTGACTTGCATCAATTCTACGATTTCGCTTTAGCCTGCTAATCGCCTGGAAAAATGCACTTGGATCACGCTCATAGGGCGGGATTAATCCACTGTGCAGGAAAACCTTCTTTCCATTTTTCTCGCAGCGAGGAACAATGTCTTTAAAGTCGTCTTCGTCATATCCATTCAGGATAAGATGCGCTTTTTGAGCAATCAACTGAGGATACCGAAGACGATATTTTTCAATGGTTCCGGGTGAAGTGAAAATGACTTTATCTGCTTGCTCCATCATTTTGACTTCCAGCCATTTGAGGATTCTATTTCTTGTGGTCTCCGCCCAGGTCTCTTCTTCCCAGACTGGATCACGCAAATCCAGGATCATAGGTATTCTGGTTATTTTTTTAACAACCAAACCTATCAGTAGTGCGCTTGGTATAGGAAAGGTCACCCATAAAACATCATATTTTCGAGTTAAATTTAACCAGAGTGCTTTTACTATTGCGAACGGGCTCCAACTTGACCACTTGTCAGGCCATGTCATGGCCGAAATATATTTACCTTTTATAGAGAGCTGCCGGCTGGCGTCAAATCCGAGAGCCCGATGTATATCCGCATCTATACCATTCAGCAATTGATAGTTTTTTTGATTTTGATGCTCATAGGCATTAGCTGTGATCGTCAGCACTGTGACATGCATATTTTGTTGTACAAGGTATTTGGTAAATTTTAGAGATCGCAAAAATCCACTACTGGAAGCTATTGGGGGAAAATGAAAAGAGAGCATTAATGCTTTCAGATTTTTACTCACCGTCTATTCTCGTTACTGCCAAAGTTCATCGACTTTATCAGCCGCTCTGAGATATTCAACCAAAGTGAATGGAATAATCCGAATTGTGCTTCAAAAAAACAGTATTTATAGCAACCAGTCATGATATCTGAGGCTGCGCTGCATGATCAGACATCATTACGGCTTGGTATTACCAGTCAATTTCGGAATATTTTTCAAAATTCACTGACATACACCCGGCTTTGATGTAGCGTTTAACTCCATGAAATATGACAATAAATCTTTACTGTCTGCCTATGTCGCTGATTAAAAGAGCGTTGGCATTTTCCTTTATAGGAAAATACCTTGCCATGCTGATCCAGTTTGCCTCCGTTATGGTTATATCCAGGTTGCTAGTGCCAGCTGAAATCGGCCTTTATTCTATTGCGGCGGGTACCATAGTGATTGGACAAGTTCTGAGAGACTTCGGTTTATCACTTTACCTTGTGCAGGAAAAATCGCTTACACTGCAAAAAATACGTACGTGTTTTAGTATTTCACTATGTATTTGCTGGCTTATTGCGTTGATTTACTGGATGGGTGCAACACCTGTTGCAGATTTTTTCGAACAACCTGAAATGATAACGGTTATTCAAACCTTAGCACTGAGTTTCATCATTATTCCATTTGGTACCTTCAACCTATCTTTAATAAAGCGAGAGATGCGCTTTGACATAATCATGTGGATCGAACTTTTCAGTGCTGTGGTTGGTGTTTCAGTCACAATTACGCTGGCACTAATGGACTATGGTGTGATGTCTCTTGCCTATGGTTCGGTGGCGGGTACGCTCGCTACAGTTGTGGCAACATTTCCCACCAGTAAAACTCTTTACTACAGGCTGAGTTTTTCCGGTGTGAAACAAATAACGAAATTTACTACGTTTGTAAGCTTGTCCAATATTTTTACGCAATTAAATGAACTACTACCTGAAGCAGCAATTGGTAAACGTTACTCTATGGCTGATACAGCCTACTTTTCCAAAGCATTTGCAACTGTGAACCTGTTTTCCATGTTGGTATTATCTTTTGTGACACCGGTGATTCAGCCATTTATTGCCAAGCTGAATAGAGAGGAGCAGAACCTTGACAAGCCAGTCTATGCAGTAACGAACTATATCCTGGCATTACTTTGGCCCTTCTGCGCGCTGCTGCTGCTGTTTCCAGCGCAAATCCTTTTGGTACTTTATGGAGACCAATGGCAAGCATCAGCCCCTTTTGTTCGGATTTTTGCATTAATTATTCTGATTGAAGGCTTGCTTATCATGTCTGATCAATTCTTGAATAGTATTGGCGAAGTGAGGTTTGTGTTTGCTTACAGCGCAATGACGCTAGTGATGCGGGTATTGGCAATAGTATTTCTCATCGATTTTGGAATAGAGCCTTTGGCCTGGTCTTTTTTAGCTATTGCATTTTTACGTATGGCATATATTTGGCCTAAATATAAAAAATCGTTCAACCTGAAATTAACGGATATGCTAGCGGTATATTGGCAGAACCTGAAAATCTTTACGTTAGTATCGGTGATCGGATTGATAAGCCAATATTGGGTTACTGGTGCTTTCTCAGTAATAGTCGAATTGCTCATTTGCGGTATGTTGATGCTATGCGCCTGGGTATTGGCAATTGTGATATTTAACCACCCGTTCAAACAACAATTGGCAGGTCTTCGGCAAAAACTTAGCTAATTGACCACAGGTTAATTATTCGGTTAGTCCAACGAGATTATCCAATCAGCTGTAACCTTTTCTACTTCGGCGCGCCAGGCCTGCCTGGAGAATGTATGATTGGCAGATGGCATTGTATGAGTCAGGGACACTTTCTTATCAATTTGCTGCTGCCACGCATCAGACGACTTAGCTAATTCCAGAAACTCTGCTGCAGTTAAATCGTCGCCACTAATAACTAAAAGTGCACTCTTTGAGAAGCTTTGAAACCCTTCCAACATGTGCTGAATATAGTTATCTTCTGTGCTCGCCTCGGCTATACTTTTCTGAGGCGCATGACTCTTGGACAACATTTTTTTAAGATTGCCGCATAAACTTTTGAATGACCCGGTAAAATCAAACTCCAATCTCAGAATCTTTTTCCAAAGTGATTTATCCTTTAATCTGTTCAGATAGTAGTGCTTTACCAACGTTTTTGCTTCACCCTGTTCCGACCGAACCCAAGGGTTCAGTAACACCATGCCCTCAACATCATTTTCAGGATATTGGCGTTGATACAAAAGCGCTGAAGAAGCAGCATCACATAACCCCCACAAGACTACTTTGCTGCAGCCCGTTTCTGCCTTCAACAGAGCAATTGCACCGTGTATGTCAGCACTTATATTGAGAAAATCTTCGTTCTTACCATCACTATCCCCCATCGCCGAGTAGTCAAAACGCATTGAATACAAACCTCGGGACATCAGGTATCGGGAAAGCAAGACAAACTGTCGGTGACTGCCAACTCTTGTTTGAGGGCCACCTACTACAATAAGAACAGCAACATCACTTTTTACAGGTTGCTCTGGCAGATGAACAATACCAATAAGCTGTTTGTCATCAACGTTGAAAGATTTGGCTAGTTCAGGCATGTCAGGATTGCATTTCCATTATATTCGTTTCCGTTGCATTGATCAGCGCTTCAGAAACAGAAATCTCCTGTGTACTCCAGAACTGATCACCTTGAACACCAATTAGTTGTGCGTTTCCATGCTCGGGGAAATGTTTACTCACTCCATTTTGAATTGCGGGCGTCACAGCTCCCCGGGCGTTTAAATCATATATTCGTATTGCGCACCCAGACATTTCTCCACTAAATGCGGCACTCGCAGCAACGAGCTGTTGGTATAATTGTGAATTGATCATATAACCCGCTACTTCCAGTTCGCCTTTTTCCTGTAGTTCAATCACAAGGTCTTTAGCAGTGCGTTTATTATCGCTTTCTTTCATCATTTCAGCCGCCAACTGAATACGCAGAAACTGATTAAAAAACTGAGATGAATTCAAAACCGGGTTCCACATGTGAACAGCTTTTATAAACGGGCGAAATGAATCAAATTCTGATAAGCGACTTGCCTCACTGAGTACCAGGGACCCTGTTCTCAGGCTAATGATTTGGAGAGACTGATATTGGTTCTGTTCCATCACCGTTTTTACAAAGCGATTGAAATCTGCACACCAGCTTTGCCAGGTTTGATCATTAAAATTGCCTTGGCTATCACCCGTACCTGAAAAATCAAAAATGTAGCCATCAGCTCTGGCAGCAATGCGCTTCAACATAGAGCTCATCATTTTACGTGACTTATTCATTTCTTCCGCAAAAGGAGGTACAAAAACAACGGCATTGTCACGTTTCACTTGCGTGTCGGCAGTTATTTTCAGATAGAATAAATTGTTGGAGTCGGTCTGCAAAAAGTCCGGGATGAGTGTAATTGAAGTTGTCATATAATCTATTGGGGCAAAGGCGGCAAATAAGGATAAGGAGCTAGTTCAGCATCTTCTCGTTCGTCAAAGAAGAAATTAGAGTCATCGAATTTGTCTTTGATGTTACCAATAAAGGCATTGCCTGTGACCACCGGTCTGATTTTGCTATCCTTAATATCTAATACCTTGTTGCCATTTTTCCTATCCAACAGAAAAATGTTTCCTTGCATCACAATAGAATTCGCTTTACGTCTATATCCCTCCATAGCGTAACCAACCAAGTTCCAATTACTGGTGTTGTTGCCCTGTTGCAAGACGCTGTCGGTGATTTTTAAAATCCCACCAAATGGCACATCAATTAATCGACTGTCCTTTCCATCTAAAGACGCAATAACTGAGCGCGTAATGATATTTTTAACTGCTCTTGATTTTATTTCATGGCCTTGGCTTTTAGAGGATAAGAAATACGAATCTGAGATAAATAGTTTTCCACCGCCAAGATAAATGCCGTGGGCCTGGCCACCTTGTCCCAAGCGTTCAAAGCGGCTATCAAAAATGCTGACTTCACCTGGATTACTACCTCCCAATAAACCTTGCTGGCTGTCGTGAAAGAAAACGTCACGTAATAACAGGTTTTGCCCTTCAAGACGGATGCAAGCACCATTCTGATGAGAAACATTAATGTCATAACACTCCAGATTTCGGACGGTGGTGTTATTGCCTTTAATTACGATAGCGCCTTTACCTTCTACTGTTTTTCCATGTAAAGCAGTCTTTTCTGAAACACCAGAGATAGTGACATTGCTAGCTCTCAATACACCTGCTTGTTTAAATTTGCCGGCACCGATTTCAATGATACTTCCATCCGTGGCTGCATCGAATGCTTGTTGTAAACTGTCAAACGGCTTACCGTCCGTTACAAATTGCTTTGAATATACCTGGCTTGCAAAGAGCACTGTGGCGGCGAAAGCCAAAATAGATACTCTTTTAAACCTGTTACAATATCTATCGCTGATGTTACCTAGTCGCAATTTAAAACTCTCCATTTAAGGTCTGTTCAGTATGTTGCTAGAAAAAGCCTTAATAATTAAATAACGATATCAATGATGTCATGAATTGAGAGTCGCATAAACCATTGTTATACTGTTCCAATAGAAAAGTGACCGTAAATTGGAATTTAACAATGAAATTTAAGTGCTCTTTGGCGATTAAAATCTTCGCGACTGCGATTTTTTTAGTTGGCTCATCAAATGTATATGCGTTGAATTTCACTCCTTCAGAATTTGAATGGCAAACCTGGGGTGAAAAATGTCAGGCTCGTTACGTTGTATCAGGTCGAGGTTCTAAAAGTATTTTCGTACACCGTGTTTCAAAAGCGGTTGTAAATCAATGGAACAAGAAAGTTGGCAGGACTGCATGGTATATGCTCCATCATTACTGTGCGGGCATTATTTATGAAAGAAGAGGCAAAATTGCTGAAGGAATAAAGGAGTACGAATACACTATCGCTACTGTCCCTGCGAATTTTGATTTTCATGCCGATATTGCCGCCAGAATGGCACGCGCTCACTACAAGTTAAAGCATCTTGACAAAGCATTGTATTATGCCAAACAAGCAATCGATGCAAAGCCTAATTTACCGAATGGTTATGTCGTTAAGGCCTTTATAGAGCGAAACGAAGGTAGTATTGATGAAGCAATAAAAACGCTGGTAGAAGGGAATATTAACACGCAAAAAAGAGACTCAGAGATCAATTATCACCTTGGTTTAGCATATATGAAGCGAGAGCAGTACCAAGATGCTATGACCTATGCAAAAGCTGCCTATAAACTTGGCTACCCCTTACCTGGACTAAAAGACCAGCTGACAAAAGTGGGTGTCTGGACCGAAGATTGACGAGACTGAACCCGTATGGGTTCAGCGCTACCTGTGTTCCCTTATCGACGAGAAACTATTAGCGAGATAGGCCAACATGCCCCTGAAAGTGGCCATGTTGGCCCATTGAACACCCACCAGACTTCTACGCTCTAACATCCAGTCTTTCTTGAATTTATCGTCACCGGTCAGAAAGTCAATAACTGTGACATTCTCTTCCTGAATGCATTTTTTACACATTTCATTGGTCAGTATTGTGCCTACGGAATAATTTTTAAATTCAGGATCATAGGCAAGTTTATAAATATAAGCTTCGTTCTTGTTAAGGATCCATATCTGAGCCGCCACGGCAATACCATCGATTTTCAATGATCCTAACCTTATCGCACTTATAGAGCCGAACGATCTCACAAACTCCCTAATAAAAGAAGGGAATGGTTCTGATTCTTTCCAGCTTTTGTCATAAATCATTTCATACTCAGCGATTCCTAAGTCCAACTCGTCAGCTGAAGTATAATAATGAAACGTATAGCCTTTTTCTTTTCCGAGTTTATTAGACTTACGCCTGATCGTATTTTTTATTTTTTGCGATAAGCCAGCGTAAAAACTCTCTTCATCAGTGAATTCATGGAACCAGTTACCACTTTTGAGGTAAACAGTTGGTCTGAGATTCCAAGCCATATTTTGCGATTTGAAATTTTCAGCCGCATCGCTATACATGGGAAAAATATCGACAATATCATAACGTTTAAATTCGCGTCTGAAACCCTCAAAGATCGCAGCCAACGCCTCTTTTCGGGTGATACTTTCTGAATCATACACAAGGTCAAAAATTGGCGAGTAATAGTTGGATAGTGACGTTAGTCTGCTGACTTTTTCTGACGGCGCTGACTCACAAAGAGGTAATATAGCCAGACTTTCACCTTGCTTGTTTTTAAGAAGCAGGAAAAAGACCTTTTCCGAAGCGACATTAGCCACACTAGCAATGTAGTTTGAAAACCAAAGATAGCTCAAAAAGATTTCATTCTTCAAATCGCTAGCCGGTATAGCTTTCAATATACTTTCCAACTCGTCGCAGTCATCAATTTTACTAATCTCGTACTGGCCACCATTTTTGCTCTTACTTACCCTGGCAACAACCATCTGCAGAACACGCCTGACAGTCTTTTTAAATGCAAAGTAAAATGGTTTTGGATCAGACAAATTTAAATAAGGAAAAACAGGCTTTTTCCCTTTTACCTTAAAAGACTTCTCGGTGAATATTTTTGTTGAATACGCTGTAAGGTCTTTCTCAGTATCAAACCAGATATGCGAATTACTCTGTTCTCCAACTCTCGCATCTTGTTTGTTGCACAGCAGGTATTCCGAATAAACCAGATCAACGTTGTTAGACAAAGCGCACTGAACACTGAACTCTGTTCTTCCCATATTAGGTTCAATTACCCAATAGCGTCCATCCGGGCCAATTTTGAACTCTACTGATGCTGGCCCGGTATAATTTGAATTGGCAAAAAACTGTTTACTGTACTGCTTAGTTTTTTCGTCATCAAACGGCTCCATGATGGTGCCCTGGCCCATTGCCGGAGGAAAAGCTTGAAGCTTTCTGCCAGTAAAACTCGCCAAAACTTCACCCTTATCTAAGACCATAGAGCAAAATACTAAGGTGCTATCATCACCTTCAATCCACTGTTGCGCAACGAATGGTAAAGAACGGCTATGTTCTTCCACCAGCTTTTCGAGTTCCTGAAGATTGTTTACCAGCGCCACTTTAAATGATGACATGGGATGAACGGGTTTAACGATAAGCGGGTATTCAACGCCTTCAATGGCCGTTTCAAGGTTTTCGGCGCTTAGAATATTGCGGGATTTTGGATACCAGAGTTTTTGCTGCTCACAAGCGTGTTCAAGTGCGCTCTTTTTTTGTAGCTCCGAGACAAAATCCGCGCATTCTGACCAACTAAGGGTATAAAAATCATCTAATTTAGACCATCCGCGAGCCAGAATTTCGACCATTTTATCGTTCGTTGGAAATACAATTGGCTTTATTCCCGGCCCAAACTGAGAATGTATATCCAAAAGGCTTTCAACCAGTAAATCATCGTTGATATTGTCGACCGTGACAATCTGAGCAGTTTTCGTTTTACATCCTGCAATTCGGGTGTCACTTTCAACACCCACCACTTCGACACCTTTGCTATGTAGCGTCCGGCAAATTGCCAATCCGTGAGAACAAAGTCCAATAACTATCGCTGGCTGCATGTATTTTCCTTGACGAAAAGGCTTAATAAATCAATAAATGATTTCACTAAAGTAGGTTTCTCACTAGACGTAGTTGAAATTTGCTCGCGTCCTTGTCCCACGGAGTAAAGCGTTTAAGTTTGTACGGGGATGAATCATTTTTTGAAATCCCCCAATCGGTCACCACTGCTGATCTGAATCCTGCGTCTTCAACATATTGGACCGTATCTTCGTCGAAATCCCTTCCTTCCACGCCATTGGGATAGGCAAAATCCAAAACAGGCTTGCCTAACCAACTTTCTAAAATTTCTTTGCTTTGCCTAATCTCACTAATTTGCTGCTCGGCATCCAGTACCTTCAAAATCGGGTGATTCACTGTATGCGCCCCAATATTAATGCCTCTGTTGTAAAGCTCTTTAACTTCGTCAGGGGTCATCATCTTTCGAGCATATTCTTTCGCTTCATTTAACGAGTACAATGCGTCAATTCGTTCAATACGCTCACTGAGATTCAGGTATTTTAATTTGCCAATCGCTTCCTCAATTAATGAGACCCTTTGGTCGGCATCTTTTAGCGTTACTTTATCAAGGTCGATTGGACTAAGATCGATGTTATGTCGACCAAGATCGGCGATTAAATCAATTAATCTGTCATTCCACATATTTGCGCCAGCACTGAATCCAGTCGCAACGTATACAGTTGCGGGTATACCCAGCTCGGCAAGAATAGGTTGAGCTACCTTTAAATTGTTAAGGTATCCATCATCAAAAGTTACGCATATCGCATTTGCTGGAAGAGTATTTGTTTTGAGTTTATCAAGCGCTTCTGGCAGAGAAATAGGCGTGAAGTATTTTTTAACTAGCTCCATTTGCCATCTGAACTGCATGGCATCAGGTTCACCGGGTCGGCATGCTTCGGCTTGTTCGAGGACTTGGTGGTATATCAGAATACTCAGTTTCCCACGACTTGCTAAAGCCGAAGCTTTGCTCATTAACCATTGCAGCATCAGGCTTCGCCCTCCCCCTGCAACCAGAGTTCCAAAATGACCATTATCCAAATCAGCTCACCATAATAGCCTGCGTGGACACTTTGGTGCGCTTCTAAGGCATTATCGATTAATTCCTGCTTGATAATGTTGCGCTGACTGAAAGACTTGAGACAATTTAAGGTTAGATCTTTGAGTTCCTGGTTTTCTTTCATCCATACACCGAATGGCAAACCAAACCCATGTTTGCTTTTAGTCAATGTTTGTGGGGCCAGGAAACCTGTCACTGACTTTTTAAAGAAATCACGCAAATTATTATCAGCTAATTTAACTTCGGCCGGCACCTTACAGCTAAACTCCAGCAACGATTTATCAAGCAACGGAAAAGCGACGTCCACACCGGCCAGTTCACACATTTTCTTCACTTTTACTATATCATTGTCGGCAAGTGTAAATTTCCAATCGAGATAGAGCATTCGGTCCACTGTATTTTCACTGGAACATTCATTATATCTTGAGGATTGTTGCTTCTCTGGCACATCAAGATCGACCTCTTTCAAGAATCCATCTGAAAACATGTTCGCTGCGCCAAACTGATTAATGAAATTATAGGTTTCTAATCGTCCTGGAAGTGGAATGTCTGCTTGATCGATGTAACTTTTTACCTTCTTTAATCCGGGGACTTTGCCAGCCAATTCATTGGCAAACAAAACACGGGGCAATGCCTGAACTGCACCTGGCAGTTGATGAAAAACTTCAAACACATTCTGTTTTGTATAGCGGGTATTTCCTGCAAACAGCTCATCTCCGCCATCACCTGCCAGCAATGTGTTAATACCATTTTCTTTGGCAAATTTGGCACAGAAGTAGGTCGCCATCGCAGAGGAGTTTCCAAAAGGTTCATCAAAATACTGGGCAACATCCACAAATACTTCTACAGCTGGCTCAGGCTTTAGGTAAAGCACCCTATGCTCTGTTCCAAAATGATCGGCGGTAATTTTCGCATACTCAGTTTCATCATACTCTTTCGCCTCAAACCCTATCGAAAAGGTCGCAGCCTTATCGCGATTTTTTGACATCATTCCCGCGACGGTGGAACTGTCTAGCCCACCACTTAAAAAAGCTCCTGTGTGCTGAGAATCATACTGTTTAACTGCTTTATCCATGCAATCCATGCACTCAGCCTGCAACGCCTGAACATTGGCTACCTGAGAGGCAAATTGCAATTTATAAACAGAATGACGTTCGACCGATCCTTCACGAGAAATAGAGGCACTCTCCCCAGCAACCAATTTTTTACACTCCTTATAAATAGTGTAAGGCGCAGGAATACAGTGAAAATAAAAGTAATTAAATATGGCTTGGTTTGAAATAGTGAATGACAGATCATCCAAGCTTTTCATTGATTTAAGCGAATCTGACAGGATCAAATGGTCATTCTGAACACTGAAATAACAGGATTTTACGCCAAAGCAATCATTGATTAAGGTTTGTGTTTTCTTGTTATTGTCCCGTATTAAAAACCAGAACTCCCCAGACAACTGAGAATAAAATGTTTCCAGGTCTGGTGAGGAGTGATAGACGCTTAGCACCTCCTCCTTCGACATATGCGCATAATCTTTACGCACTCTTCCTTGCCCGATGATGGTCACATCTTCGGACTCCACCTTGACTATTTCATTGTTTGAAACAACAGTGACCGGCAAAAAAGCGGTCGTTCCGTCTAAGTCCAATCTGATGTTTTTGTCGGCGATGTTGTGGTTTGTCATAGGTTATTTTTCATCAATTTTGTATGCGTTGCCTGTTCTTGTGCTTTTCAGCAAAAAAGCGTTTATTACTAGCGTTTTCAGAGCCTTAAAAAGAAGTATAGTGACATACTCTATTTCGCTAAATCAATTTTAAAAATGCTTTTCATAATAAGTGCTTCGGGGGTATCAAAAGGTTTGCCTCGTAGAACAAAACTCAGAGTGATAAATATCAGGTAAACAGACGCACCAACCAATACTTTTGCTACCAGTAATATCCAGACCGACCAGTCTGGCCATTGAATCAAGATTACAGAGCCCCACAAGGCCAGAGCAGCTAATACCGGAGGCCACCATTGTGCTATTAAGTAAGTCCATGGCACATCGAGTGATCGGGAAACGGTGACGACAACGACAGGAAGCACTAATAGCGAAGCAAATACGATATTTTGTGGCAACGAGATAAAGTCTTGATAGAGAAGCGTGTAAAATATGGTCACTAGCAGCACTGCGTTTCGAAACCACATCAGGCGGTTAGATACTTTCTCTTTATGAATAACCACCAAAAATTGCTCACTCATAAACATCATAATGCCATTCAAAGTAGTGTAAAGACTTAACCACATAAGGATACTAGCCGCTACGCCCCATTGGCTGCCAAGCAGCACCGCAATAAACTCATGCGACACAACCGATAGCCCAATACCTATTGGCAGAAATATATAAACTGCTGAAGTCACAGTTAAACGAAACACCTGTTTAAATTCCGGCGTGTCTTTAATCACGGATAGATTAGGTAGGAGTCCACGAATGACGGGCATAAGAATTTCTACTGTGAACAAATTCGCGAGGTTGGCAGCAACATGATATTGCCCGAGAAACGCGGTCGTCCCTACTCTGCCTATAGCAGTCACATCGGATTTATTGTTAACAAATCGTCCGATACTTAGTGGCAAGGTTGACATAGAAAATTTAACTATTTTTCGCCATTCAAAGAAATCGACTTTGGGACGAAATTCATGAAAGTAGTAGCCTAAAATCATGCCAAGAAAAGTAGAAGCTAGTTGACCAAAAACAATAGCCCAAAAATTTCCCAACCAAAGAGCAAACAATATGGTGAAAACCAGGTAACTCACCCGTGTAAGGAAAGTTACTTTAAAATCGAGGCTGAAATCGAGTTTTTTCTGAGCAATATAAATGCCGTAGCTCTGCAGCCCTTGAATAATTTTGACCACAGCCAGGCAATAAATAACCTGTGCGAGTACTTCTTCACCAAAATAGCTGGCTACGTAGGGCGCGCTGACAACCATCCCCACTGCAATAACGATGGCCTGTATAAAAGTAACTGTCCAGGCCGTATTAAATACGCGATTATCTTCAGACTTATGTCGTATTACGTACAGATGGACACCTGTCTGGGTCATGGATTCCAGCAAGGCAACTACGATCGTTGCCATTGCAACTATGCCAAAGTCCTCAGGTGTTAATAGTCTGGCAAGGACAATGGTGGTCAGCATTCCTATGCCTTTCGAACTCCACCTGGACAGCAACGACCAGGCAATGCTAGATCCAATCTTTAACTGTTTTGTGTCACTCATAGTGATAAGGCAATATGCCGTATATCGCATCGATCATATTGTCTTCACTTTCGTAAATACGCAGCACTTTCTGATTTTTCATGTCGTAGGCAACGATCAGAGAATTGTTTCCTGTCGTAAACTTAAAATTGCCTTTGGTCAGGTATTTTAATTTTGATTTTAGCTTGGTCTTACGCAGCTTAGAGTAGCCAATGTAAAATATATCATTTTCAATATACAGCCCACGGCTCCAACCTAATGGCCTATTTCGTTCGTTTTCAAATGGGTCATGTTTGTCTAACACAGTGCGCGTTTTCGGGTCACAGATGACAACAAACCCATCCACACGAGTAAAAACAAGGCTACCGTTCCACCATATACCATCGTGTATGCTGATTCTGCCCTGTTGACCAACATCCATCATCTGAGTCTGGTCACGTAAATTTAATGCATCCTCTTGCTTGCAGCGTGTTACCCAATAATCGTTCTCGAGTTTAAACACGTAATTGGGGTGTGTATGATGAGGCCTGGTTGAATGCACTAAGCGATAATCAGTTTCCTCGTTGAAACGGTGCCAGGGAGATTTACCTTCCCCTTCCGTATTAATAATTTCTTTGACCTCGCCACTGTGTTTATCGAGTACAACGACATTATCCAAGCCAGTTGAAGTGGTGACCAGTTCATCACCAAAAATATGTACCGAATGAAGGTTCTGGAAACAAGGATGAGAAAAGCGTTCGAGCAATTGCAGATCCGGTAGCTGGTATTTGTATATTTCTGTGTCCGTTGGTAACCAAAGAACATCACCTTCAAGGCAAGGCGCCGTATACTGAAGATTAGGGTGTTCGTCAGGATAGTGTTCGTTCCCTTCAGATTTGCTTAGCAGCTCTTCATATACCCCGGTTTCCAGGTCAAGTAACATGAGAGTAGCTTTGTCGTAATACTTCCCATCACCCAACTCAAAACCACCCGGTCTTAATCGTCCACCGGCTACCAGTAATTTATTAGCTTTCACATTAGTACTCTTAATATTATTCTAATTAGATGGCCTGCTAAGCAGCACGCCTTGTTTCAACTCAACTTTCAGGACAGGTATTATCTATCTTTCTTAAGTGCAAACAGCATTCATCCTAATTTGTATGACAGCTTAGCCATCCGATATCGCTAGGATAAATACCGCATGGAAAAAGGCATTTTCCTGAGATATCAAGTATCTAGAAGTTTACAGCATTTTAAAGTGTCAGGTAATGTAAAAATAGGTACCTTTTCTTCAAGACAATAATTGGGATCTAACTATTAGACGAGTTTTGAGATAAAAGACAGCTGACCTAGCTCTTGAATCAACAAACCATACTTGACGGTCACAATCTGTATAAGAACTTCTCCAACCCTTTCCATTGTTGCCTTGAATCATTCAGACCTTCTCGTTCCTGCATCGTACTATCGGACACGTTTCTATCATTGAGTATTTTGCCAAAGGTTTCTTGCTCTTTCCTTCCATATAGCTGCTCAAGTATTTTCTTTCCAACGCTGGAACGATAATGAGCGGGTTCCCAAAACCAGCTCAAATAGGGCTTCTCGGCCGTAGTATCTAGTTTCTGAAGTGTCACTTCATTAAATCCACTGAAGTCCCACAATTCAGGTTTTTCTGATTCATTCTCCGCGAGGCTAGTGGTCAGTAATATCTTCCACTTAAGATAATCATCAAAGTGGTTACCTTCTTCTAACACATGCAGATAGCTGTAATGATAGGGGTTGATGAAAAGCTTCACTTCTATCCCCTTCTCCCTGGCAAGAGTAATAAGGTCATTCAACATTTTAACACCTGGGTTTTTGTCAGGTGCATTTACAGAAACCAATTTCCTTTTTGAGGTTTTTAAGCGCTTACGCATTTCTTCTATCTTTTGGATAAAAAGAGGTCGCACACCTTCATAACGCATGACGGCAAGATAAGTGCGCGGAATGTTTGTGCCGGACTCGTCTATATGGTTGTACTGACCGCCTTGTTTGAAGACGGTATTGATACTGTCAACTAAAGTGTTAAGTGAAATCAAAAATCCCAGATACTCTTTCGCTCTGGCCATATTAAAGCTATCGCTAGCGGAGAAATTTGCGAACTGATTCTCTGAATAGTCAAAGCTATCGAGAATTTCCTCATCATAAAGAAAATCAAGATAATCCAGGCTGAATATGAGTTCTTTTAAATTGTCGTTTAGTATAATTTGTCGGGCGGCGTTGTTGAGCTGTTGGGTAAGGCCAATACCGGGCATGCCGAGATTGTAAACAGGTTGATGATCGAAAATATCCGATTTAGCGGACAATCCCATCTCAATTCTTGAATTTCCAATCAGGACAGTTTTAGGACTGACACTCGACACACGTTTAGGTTTAGTGGTTCTGACCCGATCGCCTGACTCTGGTTTTAAGGTGTTCAGATTATTAATCTGTGGAGACCAGTACATCCCATATGGATCTACTAACCAATTGAGTCCCGCTACAGTAGGCAGAAACAAAATAACAGTTAACACAAATACAGATAAATATTTCATCTCAGCTACCTAAAATTGGAAATACAGGAATTCGCTGACTTGCATCAGTGTCATAAACCCAAGACTCAGCGCAATAGCGCAAACAATTGCCCATCGTGTGGTTTGCCGCCAAACCATTTTCTGCACCGATGAATGTAAAGGCCAAAGTGCAGAAGTCTTGTCGAATTTCAGCTGGCTTAAAGACGCTTTAACCGAACTAAATATGTCTTGCGTGTTGGGTAACAATAGAACGCAGGGAAATAGAAATATTATCCAGGCCCATGTGTAGGCGAAAGCTTGTCCGCTCCGCAGATTAATATCAATCCCTAACTGGTCCAAAAGATCACGGGTTAATCCTAACCTGGTGACAACGCCACTTGGCAATTCGACTCCATTGAAGCCAAACATCCCATAAAGCATGGCTATTGCACCTTCGAACGTAGTTGCCCTGAAGAATACCCATCCAACCACCACGAGCAAAAAGGTTAGCGACCAACTAAAAAATTTATAAAGTTTGCTCGCGCCGGGATTAAATCCCAATAGTGAAAGAAGGTTTAACCAGACCTGATGTAACGTCAGATACAGGCCATGCAAGGCACCCCATATAACAAAATTCCATCCGGCACCGTGCCATAAGCCACCTAACAACATGGTTGCACTCAGGTTGGTATAACGACGCATGCTTCCATTACGATTTCCGCCAAGCGGAATATACACATAATCGCGTAGGAAACGAGATAAGGTCATATGCCAACGTCGCCAGAACTCAGCAATATTTGCAGCTTTATAGGGTGAATAAAAATTTAGTGGCAACACAATGCCGAATATTCTTGCCAACCCTAGGGCCATGTCAGAATAACCTGAAAAATCGAAGTACAGCTGAAAGGTGTAAGCCAATGCACCGCCCCAAGCGGTAAAAAAGTCAAGGGTCTCACCTGCGTCCGCTTCAGCGAATATCGGAGTTGCATACACCGCTGCACTATCTGCTAATACCGTTTTTTTGAAAAACCCGATAGCAAATATTGACAACCCCACCACTAGATTAGTGCTATTAAACTTATATCTGTCTTTGTCCTCAAATTGAGGAAGCATTTCTGCGTGATGGACTATCGGCCCAGCAATTAACTGCGGGAAAAAAGAGACAAATAGAGAGTAATGTAAAAAGTTATACTCCCGTGTAATCCCTTTATAAGAGTCCACGAGATAGGCTATTTGCTGGAAGGTAAAGAATGATATTGCTAAAGGTAAAAAGATTGCTTCCACTTCAAAACCAGTTCCAGCGATGCTGTTCAGGTTATCAATGAAAAAGTTGAAGTACTTGAAATAAGCCAAAAATCCCAGGTTCACAATCAACCCTATGACTAACAGAGGCTTACTACCCTGTTTCCCCAACTGTTTGCCAACCGCAAAGTTGAAGAACATCGAAAACACCAGAAGTGGCAGATAAATAGGGTTCCACCAACTGTAAAAAAACAAAGAAAAAATCACCAGGCTTAAAATTGCCGGTTCTTTGCCAAAACGGGAGGCCACAGCCAGAAAAGTAAAAAGACACAACGGAAGAAAGAAGAAAATGAATTCGAAGGAATTAAATAGCATCTACTGTCCCCAGACACTCAAGATAATTGGACATTAATGCTGACCCCTTTCCATAGATATATTATTGACTACAAGGGACGATATCAACATTTCCATTGTAGCGAGCAAAACTCAAAAATTCTGAATAAATTTGCATAAAAAACACACATTTAGTGTTAGCGATCTTACTGGTTTGACTCTACTAAAATCAAGCGCTTTTTATCTTCGTAGCAATCAGTATTAAAGGTTTGGCTGAGTATGCTTCATTGCGACTAAAAACCATTGAATATTGTTATTTGAACTTACAAACACGTAAAACTAAAGCGATTGCCGAAAACAAAAATGGATAGCTTATTACCACCTTCTTTTATACCCTGTGCAGATAAATAAAATGCGCACGAATATTGATCTGCAAAAAGGTCTTGAGTAGATTCGCACGGCAGACTAATAAGCACTACCAAAAATATTGTAAGGAATGTTAGCTGGGTTAGCTCGGAATCATTCTTGTGGTACATAAATTTACTTCTAACCTGGAACCCGTTTATATGACTGATATATTGACTTTAATCGGACGAGAAAAAGAACTATTTATCAATGATATAGATAGCAATGATCAAAAACTCAGGGACATTGTTTCGCGTTCCTCTTTTCTTGTTCTTGGAGGTGCTGGCTCAATCGGGCAGGCTGTCACCAAAGAAATATTCAAACGCAACCCGAAGAAGTTGCATGTTGTGGATATCAGCGAGAATAACATGGTTGAACTGGTACGGGATATCCGTAGTTCAGCTGGGTATATTCAAGGTGACTTTCAGACGTTTGCTTTGGATATTGGTTCTCTTGAATATGACGCATTTATTCAGGCAGATGGGCAATATGATTACGTTCTGAACCTGTCAGCATTGAAGCATGTTCGTAGCGAAAAAGATCCTTTCACCTTGATGCGTATGATTGATGTCAATGTGTTTAATACCGAAAAAACAATGCTTCAGGCCGCGGCAAACGGGTCGAAGAAGTATTTCTGTGTATCGACTGACAAAGCGGCTAACCCAGTCAATATGATGGGCGCATCAAAACGTATAATGGAAATGTTTTTGATGCGTCGAAGTGCTGATATAGCCATTTCAACCGCGCGCTTCGCCAACGTTGCCTTTTCAGATGGTTCATTGCTTCATGGCTTTAACCAGCGTATTCAGAAAAATCAGCCCATTGTGGCGCCTAAGGATATCAAGCGGTATTTCGTCACGCCTAAAGAATCCGGTGAATTATGTTTAATGTCATGTATTTTCGGCGAAAATCGCGACATTTTCTTTCCAAAGTTAAGCGAATCTCTGCATTTGATTACGTTTGCAGACATAGCCGTCAAGTATCTTGCTAACCTTGGGTATGAAGCGCATTTATGTGAATCGGAAGATGAAGCCAGGGAATTGGCGAAAACACTCCCATCCCAGGGTAAATGGCCCTGCTTGTTTACAGACAGCGATACCACTGGCGAAAAAGACTTTGAAGAATTCTTCACTGACCAGGAAACGCTTGATATGCAGCGTTTCGAAAACCTCGGTGTTATTAAAAACGAGGCCATTTTTAACCCCGAACTGGTGAAAGAATTCGAATTAACGATTAAACAAATGAAAAATGACATGCGCTGGAATAAAGAGCAGATAGTTACGTTGTTCTTCAAAATGATCCCTGGCTTTGGTCACAAAGAAACAGGCAAATATTTAGACAGCAAAATGTAACAAAGGAAGTTGTGATGCAAAACAAGCTCGTCAACCTGATTCAGGATATTTATCAGACCAAAGAATTTATTCCTTTGCACGCCCCCCGTTTTGATGGAAATGAAAAATCTTATGTGAATGACACCTTAGACAGCACTTTTGTATCCAGCGTGGGCGCTTACGTAGACAAATTTGAAAAAGCCATTGAAGACTTTACCGGGGCAACTAAGGCTATAGCCATAGTTAATGGCACTGCCGCATTGCATACCGCTTTGCACATGGCGGGTGTTAAACGAGACGATTTAGTGATTACGCAGGCGTTAACATTTGTCGCCACCTGCAATGCATTGCATCATATGGGAGCAGAACCACTTTTTGTGGATGTCTCGCGAAAAAGCCTAGGCTTATGCCCCGAAGCACTGGAACGTTACCTGGAAGAGCATGCTTTTGTAAATGATGAAGACGAATGTCAGCATAAAAGCACCGGACAGATTATTCGCGCCTTGGTTCCGATGCACACCTTTGGACATCCGGTAGAGTTAGATGAACTTATTAGCTTATGCCAAAGGTGGCATATAGTTCTGGTAGAAGATGCAGCGGAAAGTCTTGGTTCTTTTTATAAGTCGCAACATACCGGAACCTTCGGAGCGTATTCCGCAATTAGTTTCAATGGAAACAAAGTTATCACAACCGGTGGTGGTGGAATGGTGCTTTGTAAAGATGCTAGTGACGGTGTACGTGCCAAGCACTTAACGACCACAGCCAAAGTACCTCATCCATATGAATTTTTTCACGATGAAGCGGGTTTCAATTATCGGCTACCTAACCTGAACGCGGCATTAGGCTGTGGACAGATGGAGGTATTAAAGGAATATCTGCAGCAAAAAAGAGAGCTGGCTAAGGTTTACTCCGAATTTTTCAAAAATTCAGCATTTAATTTCATCGAAGAGCCTGAGTACGCAGAGTCGAATTATTGGCTTAACGCTATACTGTGCCCAGACTTTGAATCCCGAGAAGCGTTTCTGAAAAGTACCAATGAACTTGGCGTGATGACGAGGCCAATATGGACCTTAATGCATAGACTTCCCATGTTTTCATCGTCGATGTGCGGTGACTTGAGTAATTCTGAGTGGTTGGAAGCACGTTTGGTGAATATCCCCAGTTCCCCCGTAAAGTTGGCATAGAGTTAGTTATGAAAAAGAATGTAGGATTTGTTACCGGTACACGTGCTGAATACGGGCTTCTCGCCAGAACGATTCATTTAATGCAGGAAGATCCGCGTTTTGACACCTGTGTCTTCGCTTGTGGCGCTCATCTTTCACCTGAATTTGGTTACACCATTACCGAGCTTGAATCTGACGATATCCAGAATGTTGTTCCGGTGGAGATGCTATTATCGTCAAACTCCAGGGTGGGCATTGCAAAATCCGTCGGTATTGCCACGATGAGTTTCGCCGATGCTTTTTCAAGGGCGGATATTGATATTCTCGTTCTGTTGGGAGACCGATACGAATTATTGGCCGCAGCGCAAACAGCTATGTTACTGAATATTCCTATTGCACACTTGCACGGAGGGGAAGTGACCGAAGGTGCGTTTGACGATGCAATCAGACACTCGATTACCAAAATGGCCAATATCCACTTACCTGCTACGCAGGAATTTGCAAACAGAATACTGCAGTTGGGCGAATCACCAGAAAGCGTATTCGTAGTTGGTTCACCGGGTGTGGACAATATTGTTAATGGTCCTAGAATGACCAAAAACGAGTTAGAAGCTAGCCTGGGTTTTGCCCTTTCAGGTTCCATTGCGCTTGTCACCTATCACCCGGTTACAAAAGCTGCGGATGACAGAGAAAATGACATCAGGCCACTGATAGAAGCAATACAAAGCAACCCGAAAATGAATTACGTCATTACCTACCCAAATGCAGATGGTGGGGGTGATGAAATCATCAAGCAATGGCAATCAATAGCGCATCTGGACAACATTCATATTGTTCCCTCACTCGGATTCAAAAGATACCTTTCAATAATGGAGTTGGTTGAATGCGTGATAGGAAATTCGTCAAGCGGCCTTATTGAAGCTCCTAGCTTTCACGCCACTACAATTAATATCGGAACCCGGCAAAATGGTCGTCCAAGATCAGAATCTGTACTTGACGTTGAAATGGAGCATCAGGCGATTTCCGATGCAATTGCACTGAGTTTGGAGCCAACTCGACAAAAGAAAATTAGTGCCGCAATTAACCCATATGGACAAGGTGGCACGGCACAAAAAATTGTAGAATTATTGTCTGAGCTTGATTTTGAACGCTACCGAATTAAAACTTTTAGAGACCTGTAACCACTATGAGTACAACTTCAACACTAATTATTGCAGAAGCAGGTGTAAACCATAATGGCGATGAAAAGCTTGCTTTTGAACTGGTCGATGCCGCAGTGGACTGTGGTGCCGATATCGTTAAATTCCAAACATTCAAAGCGAAGAAACTGGTCACAGCGTCTGCTAAGCAAGCAGATTATCAGGTTAAGAACACAGGTGTAACCGAATCTCAATTCGATATGCTAAGTCGCCTTGAGTTAGGTTATGAGGTACACAAAGAGCTATTAGCCTACTGCAACGACAAAGGCATTGAATTTTTATCAACCGCATTTGACTCCGAAAGCCTGGCATTTCTGGTCAATGACTTAGGTTTGAAAAGATTAAAAATTCCCTCTGGGGATCTAACTAATGCACCGCTGGTATTGGAGCATGCCCAGACAGGTTGCGATTTAATCGTGTCGACTGGCATGGCCACACTTTCCGAAATTGAAACAGCACTTGGTGTTATTGCATTTGGCTATACAGCTGACAAAGAAGCAATTCCTGGTATCGACGCATTTCAAGCTGCTTACTATTCCGAAGCAGGACAAAAGGCGTTAAAGCAAAAAGTGACAGTTCTGCATTGTACAACCGAATACCCAGCCCCTATGCCGGACATTAATTTACGAGCTATGGACAGTTTGGCAAGTGCCTTCAGAGTATCCGTGGGTTATTCAGATCACAGTAAAGGGATCACTATTCCGATTGCCGCAGTTGCAAGAGGCGCAGTTTTAATTGAAAAGCATTTCACGTTGGACAACAACATGGAAGGTCCTGACCACAAAGCATCATTGGAACCTGATGAGCTTAAAAATATGGTTAATGCTATTCGTGATGTTGAATTAGCCTTAGGTGACGGCGTAAAAGGCCCTCGCCCATCAGAAATTAAAAATAAGCAAATTGCCAGGAAAAGCTTGGTAGCATCTCGTCCGATTAAGTTAGGAGAGACTTTTTCTGCAGCCAACATCGAGATTAAGCGACCTGGAGATGGGGCTGAACCAATACGTTATTGGGATGTAATAGGCCAAGCAGCAAGCAAAGCTTATTCGGAAGGTGATGTCATTATCGAATAATGAGGTTAGCGTAGTTTCATATTCAATATTTGTGTTGTATTTCAAGGTGATACCAAGTGACAACCTGAGGTATAGTACATTTAAGGTAGCAAAGTTTTTATATTAGAGGTGTCGAACAATGAGCCATAATTGGCAGAATATTTTGGTTTCGCCGAATGCTTCAGTTCAGGAAGTCCTCAAGATTATTGATAAAGAGGCGTTGCAGCTAGCCATGGTGGTGGACGCTGACAAGCGTCTGTTGGGCACAGTAACTGACGGTGATATTCGGCGCGCACTGATAAAAGGCATCCCCTTGTCTGTAGACGTCTCTGAAGTGATGTTTACAACGCCAACAGTGGTGCAGCTTGGTACTTCCAGACAACAAGTACTGGAAGTTATGAAAGGCAAAGGCCTTTTATCACTGCCGATAATCAGTGAAGACAAGGTAGTTGGCCTGGAAACGCTGACCAAGGCTAGCCAGAAAGCTGTCTATGATAATCCGGTTTTTATTATGGCTGGGGGGTTCGGAACACGCTTGAAGCCCTTGACGGATAACTGCCCTAAACCCATGTTAAAAATTGGTGACAAACCTATACTTGAGACAGTGATGAGAAGCTTCATCCGCTGCGGTTTTTCCAATTTTTATATCTCTACACACTATATGCCAGAAGTCATACAAGACTACTTTGGTGACGGCAGCGACCTGGGTGTAAAAATCCAGTACATTCATGAGAGTGAGCCATTGGGAACAGGTGGTGCACTGGGGCTCTTGCCCGATGACTTACCTGACTTACCCGTAATCATGATGAATGGCGATGTTTTAACAAAAATAGATTTTGAGAAAGTTCTCAAGTTTCATGATGATAACCAAGCCAGCGCGACAATGTGTGTTCGCGAGTTTGAATACCAGGTCCCCTTTGGTGTAGTGGAAAGCGAAGACCATAAAATCAGCAGTATCGTCGAAAAACCTGTTCAACGCTTTCATGTGAATGCCGGTATATATGTCATTGGAAAAGAACTAGTCAACTCTGTCGAGAAAAATTCACGCATTGATATGCCTACCCTGATAGAGAGCGTTTTACATACCAACGTGATGGTTTATCCATTTTACGATTACTGGCTGGACATCGGGCGCATGGATGAATTTAATCGAGCTCAGTCAGACATTCATACTCTGGGTTTGCTGGAATGATAGATAATAAAAAAGTACTCGCCATTATTCCTGCCAGAGGCGGCAGTAAAGGACTGCCTGGTAAAAACATAAAGGCATTGGGAGGCACACCACTGATAAACTGGACGGTTAAGGCCGCTCTTTCATGTCCCTTAATTGACAGGACGATAGTCACCACTGATTCTCAACAAATTGCAAATGTGGCCGAAAGTGCTGGAGCTGAAATTCCATTTATCCGCCCTGAAGAGCTTGCCGCTGATGATACCTCTAGCGCTGATGTTGTGCTGCATGCGATTAATGCGCTGGATGAGTCCTTTGACCTTATCGTCTTATTGCAGCCCACTTCTCCGTTCAGAAATGGACAAGATATCCATGACGCCTTGCTTCAGTGTCAACAAGCAAACAATTATACGTCGATAAGTGTTTGTGCAACGGACAAAAGCCCTTCATGGTTGTTCTGGTGTGATGACAACCGATTAACACCTATTCTGGGTAAACAATCCAACGCCACCCGCAGACAAGATGTTAACGATGCCTACGGATTAAATGGTGCTATTTACGTTGTACCCGTAGAAAGATTTAAGCAAGAACGTAAGTTTTTATTTGATGATTCGTTGCCCTTTATTATGCAGAAACAAAGTTCTGTGGATATTGATGATGCCATGGACTTTCGAATAGCGGAGCTGATTCTTGCCGATCAACAATAAGTCATTTCTCAAGGTGCCTAATATACTGGCTAGCTCTTTTATTTCAGCAAGTCTTAAAGACTCAACACAGATTTTAAGGAGGCAATGCCGTCCATGAGAGTACTGCATATTGTTGCTGGCGATCTGACCGGAGGTGCTGCGCGGGGTGCCTATTGGCTGCATACAGGCTTAAAGAAGCAGGGAGTTGAATCCACTATTTTTACTAATAGCGTGACAACACTCAATGACGACAACGTAATCACGACTTCCCGTACCAAGCTAGATAAACTGGTTAAGGTGCTGCGGGAGCAGATAGATACTTCCATCGCTTATTTATACCGCAAAAGAAACAAAATCATTTTCAGCAGTGGCATGGTGGGAGTTAATTTTACTAAAACTGCTGCCTATCGTGATGCCGATATCATTCACCTCCATTGGATAAATGGTGGCTTTGTCAATATGAAACACCTGGCAAAAATAGACAAACCCATAGTGTGGACCATGCGCGACATGTGGCCCATGACTGGCGGGTGCCATGTGGCACAGTCCATAGGATGTGAGCAATTTAAAACCGGTTGCGGGAGTTGCAAGCAGCTGAATAGTCAGGGCAAAAATGACCTTTCCCGAATAGTACTCAAGCGTAAGAAGAAGTATTTACCTAAACACCTTGAAGTCGTTGGGATCAGTCAGTGGCTATCTGGTGAGGCCAAAAAAAGCGACTTATTTCAAAAATTTAATGTATCAACTATTTCTAATAACATCGACACGGATGCATTCTTTCCAGTAGATAAAAAAATTGCCAAAGAAATTTTAGGCATATCAACCGACAAAAAAATCATTCTGACTGGCTCTACTTCATTGGCGGATCCCTGGAAAGGATTTGGTAAATACCTAGAGGCTGTGAAAAAGCTAGATCCGGACAAATATCTATTGTGCTTTTTCGGTAATATTGACAAAAAGATAGTAGAACCGCTGGGCTTCGAATACAAAGCATTTGGTTTTTTACATGACAATGTGTCGTTAAGATTGGTTTATAGTTGTGCAGATGTGTTCATCGCTCCCAGCTTAATGGATGCTTTTGGAAAAACGTTAGCTGAATCCATGGCTTGCGGGACACCTGTGGTTTGTTTTGATGCGACTGGGCCTAAAGATATCGTGACACATCAAAAAGATGGATACAAAGCATCCCCTTTTGATAGTGATGACTTGGCAGCTGGCACAGAATGGGTAGTGGATGCAGAGAATTACTCAGAACTATGTCTGCATGCAAGGGAGAAAGTTGAAGAACAATTCTCGAATGTTGTAGTAGCAAAACAATACATAGATATGTATGAGACTATGATAGAGCGATTTGATTTTGCTTGAGCGCATATTAATTCTGCCGTTTATATAGGTATTTTTTTGAGCCAATCTATTCCACTTGTTAAAAAGTTTTTTGGAACTGCAGGACTGCAAATTGCCAGCAGAGGTCTTGTAGTTGTTATTGGGATTATTCTTGCTCGGGCGCTTGGTCCTGAAGGATATGGGCTTTATAGTTTTATTATTTCTCTTGTTACCGTGGCGACGATACCCGTCACTGCTGGTTTAGCACAGCTGTTAATTCGTGAAATAGCAAACCTTGAATTTGAAAAAAAGTGGGATGAATTAAAAGGGCTATTAAACTGGTCTTCTTACTATATATATACGCTTTCTTCAGTTGTAATGTTAGGACTGTCCTTGTCAATCTGGCAAGAATGGATCGACGCAACGACGGGGCAAATTCTTTGGTTTGCTTTAATATTGATTCCATTAAGGGGGACACTGGCAAAGCAGGGCGCGATACTAAATGGATTACGAAAGCCTATGCTGGCCCAGTTTCCCAATGTACTACTTGCGCCTTCAATTACACTGAGCTGTCTGGCAATTTTGTTTTTTAGTAATTTGGAATTTTCGGTTCAGAACCTGATTTACATTCAAATTTTTGCCTCCTCCGGCGGGGTTTTAATTAGCATAATGCTTATACGAAAATCGATTCCAAAGCAGCTCAATTCCTCTTTTTCTTCATATTTTTTATCTAGGTGGCATAAGACTTTATTCCCATTTACGTTGATGACTTTTATTGCCACGATGAACACCGAATTTGCAAGTGTATTGCTTGGTTTTTTAGGTGACACGACTTCGGTCGGTTACTTCAAAGTTGCAATGCAGGGAGTTGGATTGATTGCGCTGGGTTTGAGCGCTGTAAATACTGTAATTGGGCCAAATATCGCCCGCATGTATAAAAGTGGGGATCAAGAAGCTACGCAGGCATTAATTACTAAAAGTGTGCGATTGAGTTGCCTAGCTTCCATCCCTATTTCACTTTTTCTCATTTTCCTTGGGGACTGGGTAATTACATTGCTGTTTGGCAATGAGTTTAGCCAAGCTTCAACGGCATTAAGTATATTGTGTATAGGGCAAATTTTTAATGTTCTGATGGGCTCTGTTGGGCTAGTTCTTAATATGACCGGCAATGAAAAAAGTACTTTGCGAGCAGTGTCTATTACGATAGTGCTAAACATTATTCTTTTAAGCATTCTGATCCCACCTTTTAAGGATTTAGGGGCTGCCATCGCAGTTTGCATTAGTATGATATGTTGGAATTTGATAATGGCATTTGATGCTTATCGATTAACCAAATTAAAAACCTGGCTTCCGATTAGCCTTAAATAAGAGATGAGTAATGTTTGAATTGATTCTGCACATCGGGACTCACAAAACTGGAACGTCTTCTATTCAAAATTTTTTGGAGTCCAACAAGCGATTGATATCCAAAACTTCTGGTCACACGTTCATTAACAACTACGATTACGGCAATCTAATAACTATTCAAGATTTTAAAGCTTTAGCAGCAGAAATTGCTCAGAATCAGAAGAATTATATTGTTTCCTGTGAACGCTTATCAGGAAATATGTTTACAGGTTATTCAGATGTATTGGACATATTGAGTTGTTTTTCTCAATTGGAAAATCTATACAAAATTAAAGTCATTGTTTTCTATCGTGAGCAGGTTTCATTTTTGGAATCAGCCTATACACAATTTATTCATCAAGGCGGCTTTGGAAAAATTGATGATTTTCTGGAAAAATTTAATTTAGAAAGCATAAAGTACACACTACATTTAGCAAAAATAAAAGAAGCACTCGCAAACTCCGAAATTCAAGCCCGAACTTATAACCCTAAAAACTCTCTTGATGAATTTCTAACTATTGCAAATATCAACCTGAAGCGTCCCAAAATATCTTCTAGTAGCAATCGGAGTTATAACTATGACGCAATAAAGTTCGCTTCGACAGTGAATGAATTCCTCAACGACGAGGAAAAAATTAAACTAAGAAGATTACTCCAACCTGCATCGTATAAATCCCAAGGTGATTCGCGAAAAGTAATGAGTGTGCAAAAAGCCGAAGAGCTCGCACATTATTTTTCAGAAGATAATAATATATTGAAAACAGATTTTGGCATATCAATACCATCCTCAATTGAACATAAAGAAGGAAGTTTGAAATCAGATCAAATTGCCGTTTTGACAAAATTAGTATTAAGTATGCAACAGGAAAAAAGTGAACTATTTCCATACTACTTAAAACTTGAATCTAAAATACTCTCAGTTTATCGAAAAATCAGACGAAAATTTAATTAGCGAATGGTAAAAATAGACTCGTCAATCGATATTTATAAGTACAAAAAGCTTTGAGCATGTGCGCAAAAACTACTAATCTAGCGTTTCTACATTTATGCTTAGTTGTTTATAGTATTCATACACAGTTGAGGCATTGTTCCTTATCAGCTCATTGCTGATCAGATGTCTGATATCTACAGCAACCAGGTCAATACCGTTGAATCTTGAATAACATGAATACAGAACCGTCGAATAACAGGATACCAGTGTTCCAGGCATAACATCAGTTTCGTCAAAAAAGACTTCTGCTGGTTTACCTAAAGATAAAATTTCAAACCCCATTGCTGATAGCGTTGCCAATTTCTGTTTGGTCTCATCTCGATGAGGTAGGTAGAAACAGCGTTTTTCGGAATACTTGGCCTTGATAGCCTTAGCCACGGCCAATTCATCTTCTGCAACCAAAATACTCGCTTCAGAGAATTTTGAACCGAAATAATAGACGGCTTCATCGTCAAGCTTGGGAACAGATTTAAGTTTGGGCTGATGATAATTTACCTGCCCTTCCACTAACATGCCCCTGAAATCAAAAAACGAAAATAAGTGAGGCGCGTGATTTGTGTGGTAATCAATATTTAAGAGTTTGGCGAGTATTCGTCCTTCAATATTGTCAGCATTGAATGCAGCTATACCCTTTTTGATAAACCTGAGTTGAGCGGCAATAGTGTAGGCGCCATCATCGAGTAATATAGTCTCGTCCGGGCTGAGAGAACGGCTCAATACAGTCATTGCCAAGCTGCGGAATTCACCATAAAAATAACGATTTACGCAGCCCTTGTACTTGTTATGCAAAAACAGGGTTTTAAACAAGGTCAAAGCCGTATTCACATATTTGTATTTGGAAGCGGTAAAAAGGTGAACTGTATCCCATTCATCTGCTTTCAATAGGGCTCGAATCTGAGAATTATGCGACTCCCTCCCCGCTTCCGCCAGATTGAGTACCAGAACAGATTTCTCTGTGGAAATCTCTCTGGCCTTTATCGCTGACATAAACTGCAGTGGAGATTCCACATAAAACAAATCAAACTTCATGTTTATTATTGCCCGCTGCTGGATTCAAATTCGGCATCAGTTGGCTCTATGTACCATTTAGTGTGAGTATGAACCTTAGGGTCTCTCAATAACGCATTTTGCTCAAACCAACAATAATGATTGTGCTGCGAAATTGGCAGTGCCGCTATATCTAAGTCTGATCTTATCCGGTAGGCCAACACAACATAGTGAGTGCTGGTATTTTCGTCAATGGCACTATCAGAATAAAAATGTTGGTACACTCCCAGAAAAGTTGCGTCATTGCGTGAATACTGCACATTAAGCTCTGCTTGTGTCAGTCGGTCAAACGCCTGGTCCAACGTTTCATCTTTGAGTATTCGCCCCCCAGGCACGAACCAGAAGCCTTTGGCAGGACGATTGGTTCGCATTCCAAGCAAGACTTCCCCATTCGTATTTTCTATCACCAAATCAATTGAGATAAGGGGTGTACCAGAAACTACGGTAGAAAAATCATCTGCGTTTAAAAACATGATAACGACCTATTGGGAAATATCGCGTAAATGCAAAGATGCATTTTTCCTTCAGAGCAAAACAGGGTTAGCGTTGTCTGAAATCATTCTGATGTTCAAGAAACCACGCGTAGGCAAGCTTCAGACCTGCTTCCAGTTCATAATTATACGTCCATCCCAGGTCTTTCAATCTGGAAACATCCATCAGTTTTCTTGGTGCACCGTCCGGCTTAGTCGCGTCGAAACTAATTTCGCCTGTAAACCCTGTCACTTTGGCAACGGTTTCGACTAGCTCCCTGATGGTACAGTCAACACCAGTGCCTACATTTATATGACTCAGCATAGGCTGTGTGTTCGCGTCGTATGTTTTTTCATCCAGGTTCATAACAAATACAGAGGCTGCTGCCATATCATCAACATAAAGAAACTCCCGCATGGGCTTACCACTGCCCCAGGCGACAACTTCGGAGGCATTGGATAGTTTAGCTTCATGGAAGCGTCGCAATAATGCGGGGATTACATGCGAATTTTCTGGGTGAAAGTTGTCCTGAGGTCCATACAGATTGGTCGGCATTACAGAACGATAATTTCTGTCGTATTGCCGGTTATAAGATTCACAGAGTTTAATCCCAGCTATTTTCGCGATCGCATAAGGTTCATTTGTCTCTTCCAACTGACCTGTTAACAATGCGTCTTCGCGCATCGGCTGTTCGGCCAGTTTAGGATATATACATGAGGAGCCAAGAAATAACAGGTCGTTGACTCCTGATTGATGAGCCGCATGTATAATATTGCATTGGATCATCAAATTCTGATAAATGAACTCAGCCGGATAGGTGTTGTTAGCATGTATGCCGCCTACTTTGGCAGCTGCCAGATACACTTGGTGTACTTCATTTTCTTCAAAAAACGTCGTCACTGCTCCTTGAGACGTCAGATCCAGTTGGGCCCGATCCCGAACAATTACATTGATATTTTCATCGGCCTGTAATTGTCTGACAATTGCTGAGCCTACCATTCCGTTATGGCCCGCAACAAAAACGTTTTTCTGAACGGCCATTTTAATCCTCTTTAGAAACGGATACGTCAAAGCCATGGGATTTAAGTAACGAGTGGCGTTTAGCCGTCTCCAAATCCTGACTTACCATCTCTTCACACATTTCTTCAACAGTGATTTCCGGCACCCATCCTAACTTTTCTTTGGCTTTGGTCGGGTCGCCCAGTAAGGTTTCCACTTCTGCCGGCCTGAAGTACTTGGGATCCACCTTGATAATAACATCGCCAACGCTGACGCCTGGCGCTAGCTCTTGATTCACTTTCACTACAGTGCCGGTTTCGTCGACACCATCGCCTGTGAACTCCAATTCTATACCGGCATGTTTTGCTGACATTCTGATAAATTCGCGAACGCTAATCTGTTTACCAGTGGCAATGACGAAATCTTCCGGCTTATCTTGTTGCAGCATCATCCACTGCATCCTGACATAATCTTTCGCATGTCCCCAATCACGTAACGCATCCATATTGCCCAGGTAAAGGCACTGTTCTATACCCAGTGCGATATTGGCAATACCGCGCGTAATTTTGCGGGTCACGAACGTTTCACCACGCCTGGGAGATTCATGATTAAACAAAATGCCATTGCACGCATACATACCATAAGACTCACGATAATTAACGGTGATCCAGTACGCATACATTTTTGCCACCGCATAAGGTGAGCGAGGGTAAAATGGTGTTGTTTCTTTTTGAGGAATTTCCTGAACTAATCCATATAACTCAGAAGTCGATGCCTGATAGAACTTAGTCTTTTTCTCTAAACCTAAAAAGCGTATTGCTTCAAGCAGGCGTAACGTCCCCATCGCATCTACATCGGCGGTGTATTCTGGTGCTTCAAAAGAAACTGCAACGTGAGACTGAGCACCCAGGTTATAGACCTCATCGGGCTGAATCTCTTTGATAATACGAGTCAGGTTAGATGAGTCAGTCAAATCACCATAGTGCAGAAAGAACTTGGCATTCGCTTCGTGTCTGTCCTGATAAATATGATCAACACGCTGAGTATTAAAAAGCGATGCTCTGCGCTTAATACCATGAACTTCATAGCCTTTGTCGAGCAGGAACTCAGCCAAATATGAACCATCTTGTCCGGTAACACCCGTAATAAGTGCGACTTTATTACTCATCTTAAACCCTTATTATTAAAATTCGTTTTCACAACCACACTAAAAGAAAAATTTAATTCTTCGGTACAGTAAATATGTTGGCCAATAGACCGCATAGATTATCTTCATGGTCAATGTTTGGCAATTTTCAGAATGCACACGCTTCTCTTCCGCAAAACGTTTTCGCAATGAAGGCCAGTCTAACTGAGAACTGATCCCGGTGTCTCGCATAACAGAGAGCACTTTACCCGTGTGTTCAAAGCTACTGGCGCTCAAGAAGGCTCGAAGAAAAAAGTCATAATCCATTGCCACTTTTTGCTCTACCTTAAAATCACCTATATTTTTGAATAACGCACTGGAACACAACGCGCCCTGATGCAAAACTCCCGTTTTAAAATAGGTTCGCCAATCTAATCCTCTGGACACCTGCCGAACAAAGTTTTTGCCAAACAGAATATCCGCCATAATTATATCCGGCGCGGTTTTCACAGCCTTGATATTCTCTTCCAACGAGCTTTCTGTCTCAAAATAATCATCTGCGTGCAAAAATAAAAGATAATCCCCCGTTGCCATGGCAATACCCTTATTCATTGCATCGGATATGCCTTTGTCAGGCTCTGAGATATGTTTGTCTATTTTATCCGCATAGCGTTCGATAATAGCCAATGAGCCGTCTGATGAGCCCCCATCAACCACCACATACTCAAGATTGTCATATGTTTGGTTTAATACGCTCTGAATGCATCCTTCCAATACTTTGTCAGCATTGTACAGAATGGTTATTACGGTTACTTTGGGCCTGAAATCCGTCAATCGATTGCTCTCTCGAATTATTAGTGCGCGATATTTATTGGTTTACACGACTTGCTATCCAGCAGTTGAATCAGCGCTCTTTCAGAGTAATGATTCATACAGTGCAATGTACTTGTTCGTCATGAGCTCCAAACTGAAGCTGTTTTCTACTCTCTCCCTGTTGAATATCCCCAGAGACTGACCTTTATCCTTCATATCAGCAATTTTCCGAACCGATTCCACAAATTGCTCAACATTATCTTTTTCACACAGGTACCCACCTTGACCATCCAAAACCAACTCTGGCATTGAGAAACAGTCAGTGGTCACCAAAGGCATGCCGCATGACATAGCTTCAAGCGCAGTCAAACTTAAACCTTCTAACCTGGTCGGGAACAAGAAAATATCGCAGTAATTATAGTATTCCAGCAATTCTTGTTGGTTCTTTTTACCGATAGAAAATATATTCGATGCTTCGGTAACTTTCTTCTCCTGCAATCCAGTGGTTGTAAACAATACGTAAGAAGGCCCCAGTTTTTGCATTATTTGTGGCAACAAGTCTGCCCCTTTCCTGCGACTGAAATTGCCAACGAAAAGCAATTTTATCTTGCCCTTCCCACGCGGATCTAATTGCTGGTCAGGATCCTTTTTAAAGAACTTTTGCGTATCAACACCGTTGTGAATAGCCTGAGCCGGTTGATTAAAATATTCAGTCACTCTGTCAGCACTGTACTGACTGACGGCTGTAATCCCGGACACTTTTTCGAACGCTTTCTTTTCGTGCTGAAAAACAATTGAATGAAAAACTTTCTGCGCAAAATTTTTGTATGGAGAAACAGCAGGATCGTGCACAACCAAATGTTCCGTTGCCACATGAGGACGATCATTATTCATAAAACCCAGGCTGGTCCAGCTGTTGGTATGAACAATATCTGCATCCTTAGGATCATATTGGCTTTTCAGAAGATAGGGGTAATACTGAAAATGTTTGGGGAAAACGGTAACCTCAGTGTCAATACCGTTCATTTTCAGCTGCTCTGCAATATTATAGGTCCACACATCACTGCCCGAGCCTGCAAAAGTAAAAGGAAAACTAATCTTCATGATTGAGACAATTCCTTGTACATGTCAATGTGCTGGTCCGCCACTCTCGCCCAGGCATAATAACGTATTGCCTCTTCGCGACAAGACTGACAATATGCCTGACGTTCTTTCTCGTCCCAATTTTCAATTCGCTTAATATTATTGACCCAGTTATCCACGTCTGCGTGATCCAGCAAAAATCCCGTTTTCTGATCCAGGACTGCGCTTTTTAAACCTTCAATATTTGAGGCCAGAAGTGGTATACCCTGCACAGATAACTCAGCTGCCACAAGTCCAAAACCCTCAACGTCCACAGCGGATTCACTGGGTTGATTAGGCATTACGGCCAACAAGCACTCCCGCTTAAGCTCTGCCAATTCAGCATCTTCCACATAGCCTTTAATTTCCACTTGCGCGCTACGTTTTAGTATATCTTCTTCACTTTTGTCCCAGGTTTTCCCCACCACGATAAAACGCGTATCCGGACCTAGTTTCGGCAGCACATTCTGACTAAACCATGCCGCACCTTTGCGCGTAACCAAACGCCCTAAAAATAAAATATTTTTACCTGCCGTTCCACTGCCAACTAAAGGTAAGTCTGTGTTGACGCCTAAGGGGATCACAGTGACAGGCTCTAACTTGTGTTGCACACACAATTCACCTGTATTGGAGCTGTTGGCGACATAATGATCTGCAGGCTTCAACCAGGTTATAATCCCTTGGTAAACCCTGTATATGAGAGGTGCAACACCTCGCCGATTCCCAAACAAAATATCTAAGCCATGGATCATTATCAAAACTTTGGCGGGTCGACACGCCCATTTGGCAATTAGTCCTAAGGGTGCCAGAACGAAATCACCTACGTGGATAACGTCATACTGCCGGCCTTTAGTCATGAGAAACCAAAACATCTTGAGGATAAAACACGCTAATGCGACAGCACCAGGGGGGTCACCATTATCTTTTCCAGGTAGTGCCTTGATATCCAAATCGACACTCGCGTTGGTTAACGCCTGTGTTAAATCTCGACTATAGGTTTCCATGCCACCTACAGCCGGCGGCCATTTCCTGGTAATAAAAAGCACACGCATTGTCAAAAAGCCACCCGCTTCAGTATCAATCTTTCTTATCGTCCAATTGTGACAATTCGATGCGACGGACTTTTTCCAAGGTTTGTTCAATCAATAACCGATTGAAATTGATGAGATCGGCAACCAGGGCAATCAAAAATGATATGAAACCTAGTATTGTCAGTGTACCGCCTAGTATCAGCGATTGAATGTGTCCGCTTCCATCGCCAGTAAAGTAGAAATATAAAAAACGTAAGATCGGGATGGCGCCCGCAACTGACAAAACCAGGCCAATAAAGAAAAAGACCCTTAATGGCTGATACATTGCGTACATTCTGACAATAGTCGTCAGTTGTCGCTCAATAAATTTAGGGATGCTTGTGAACAGCCTTGATTCACGGGTTTTGTCATTTGTTTCAACAGGAACAGAGGCCACCGCCATGTGTTTTTTACCTGCCTGAATTAACGCTTCAATCGTGTAACTGAAGGGAGAAACAATATTCATTTGCAGTGACGCCTCACGGCTGTATGCTCTAAACCCGCTAACTGCGTCTGGAACGCTCACACCCGACAATTGCCTCACAACAAAACTGCCTAAGCGCTGCAAAAACTTCTTAACAGGCGAGAAATGGGCTATCTGACTGGTTTTACGGTCTCCTACAACAACATCTGCTTTGCCATCCAGAATAGGTTGAATCAACTTGGGTATGTCCCAGCCTGCATATTGATTGTCTCCGTCTGTATTGACAATAATGTCAGCACCTCGTTTTAAGCATTCATCCATGCCTTTACGGAAGGTTCTGGCCAATCCTCGATTGTTCTTATTCACGACAATATGATCAACGCCCAACTTCTCAGCGACTTCAATAGTTTTGTCAGTCGAACCGTCATCGATGATCATAATCTCTACAGTGTCCACACCCTCAATCTCTTTAGGAATATCATTGAAGGTGGCTGGCAGTGTATGCTCTTCGTTATAACAAGGTATTTGTACGATCAGTTTCATTGCATGTATTCCAGGTTAACAACATTTTCTGGTTTGACGTAATACAGTACCAAATCCTCGCTATCGAGAGATTCGTTTACGGTCCCTAATACTTTTTGAGACAACCCATTTTCAGTTCCCAGGACAAGTTTCACTCCCCAGGAAATTAGTTCCAGTATAGAGTAGCTCAATCCGGAAGAGGGGTTGCTGACAATCACGTTTTGCTCTCCATTATCTTTCAGGCTTTGCAGTTCAGGGTATTTAACCTTGTATCTGCGATTGTGATAAAGATAACGGTTTTTGTTAATTAAGACATAACCGCCTTTGCTTTCAAATTCAGGATTCCGGCTGGTAGTGCCCGTATGAATGTCGTGTATAACCAAAGGTTTTATATCCAATCCATCAATTTCACCCATTTCTTTGATGCTGCTGAAATAAGACTCCGTTGCTCGATCAGCATAAATGGTTTTAACTCCCAATTCCTTCAGTTTTGCAGGGGCTTGTTGGTAAGCCTTGATGTGCTCATAGCTGATTTCGTTCATTGGAATAAATACAAACATTGAACCAATCAAAGCAATTGGAAGTAATAATTTCACTTTCTCAGAGACAAACCTGATTTTGTCTAACCAGAACCCTACCAGAACCGCGGTAAAAGGCACGAGCATAAATAGATAACGAGGGAGTTGTGACTTATTTCTCAACTCACCAGTCGTCAGAAAGTGAATCAGATTTTTTGGTGTCATACCAAACTGCAGCCAAAAGAAGAAAATCACAAATGAAAATATAGATATCAGCACAGCTGGCGATAGCTTTTTCCAGTTAATAGCAGCCCAGACAAGTGCAGCCAGAACAAAGTAGAAATGCAACCCGAAATTATAGAATGTGACAAACATGGATTTAGCGAAAATCCAGGGTTGTGTGTGACTAAATGCGGCATTTACCGACATTTTTACTGAGGACCCGGTCACCATATCCAGGCGGTTAAACAGACTGAAACCATCATAGGAATATACAATGATGTCCTCGAGAATGAAAAATCCCAGCGTAAATGCGCCTAATATGATGGCTAGTTTGAATTGTCTCAGAAGTATGAAGCACATGGCATACGCAATAGAAACAAATACTGCCTCAATTTTGATCATATAAGCCATGAACAAGGCCAAAAATATACCTAGGAACAACCATTTTGCAGCAGCTGGTTTGTCATTTTGAAGTACTAAAACAACAAACAATAATGACAAGGCCGAATAAAATGCAAAGGGTATTTCGGGGTAATTACTGGAACCAAATAATACCCCAAGTGGCATGAGCACTGTGGTTAACGCTGCAACTGCAGAATAAAGCTGAGACACCTGAATCCGCCTGCAAATTAAGTAGACGATCACACTGATGCCAGCAGAGTAAAACAATGAAATCAAGGTTGCCTGAACCAAACCAACCCCAAAAACTGAAAACGCTAAGCTAAGCGGTAACACCAGACCTAATCTGGCGTCATAGTGTGAGGAAGGCATATAGAAACCTTGCTCCAATACCCTAATCGCAGGATCAATAATGGCACTGTCATCAGAGCCAACGAAACCCTGAGCAAAAAACACTCGAAGTAAAACGCATAGCACCGCGACCAATGCCATCCATCCGTAATCGGAGGCACTCAGTCGCACCTCAGTATTCGTTGTAGCAAACGTAGCTTGATTATCCACTTAGCTCGTCCTTTTAATTTCCCAAATGTTTCTTATTGAGAGAAGGTTTCAACACTCGATTATAAAGGTTAAAACTTGTTTTTATTGTTTAATTGGCATTCCCGTATCGGAATAAACCGTCTTTGTCTGCGTCGGCTTAACTTCTTCAATTGGACCACCATCAACGTTAAAATCCGCTTTACCTTGCTTTAGTAGCAGAAAAGTAAATAGTGTTAATGCCATCAAATAATAAGGCATATCCCAATAGGCTAATCCGAGGAAAGCTCCCCCAGAATAATAAGCAATAAAGGACACCTGAATCATTTTGGCCAAATCGGAAGCCCATTTTTTATTTGGGTCTCCACGGCACATATGAATAATTTTTGTCGCCGTTCGCCAATTCAGGAAATGGATCATAAAGAACATAAAGAATCCAATCCATCCTAATTCGCCGATAACCTCAAAATAAATACTATGCGCGTCCGCCACATGCTCTGGATCGGGTGCATAAACTGCGAAAGAAGCTTTACTCCAATGGCGATATCCACCAGCAGTCACCCTATCATTGGCGATATTAATCGCTGTGGTCCAGGCATTTATCCTTCCCATAGCAGACCGGTCTTGTTTATAGGTTTTGATGGTTTCCAGACGGTCATACAATTCTTGTGGGATAAATGGAATTGCTGCAATAATCAACACTATACCCAATATGGCAAGCGGAAGTTTTTTATCGCTCTTTAACCATAGGAACCCTGAAGTGGCAATGAGTCCTAGGAATGCACCACGTGAATAGGTAAAAACAACTGCACATAAACAGAAAAACATTGAGGCAGCCAAGCCTCGTTTCAGCCATTTATTTTGCGTATGAACCCAAAGAAAATACAGAAGCGGCAGGTTGACCAATAAGGCCAGTCCAATTTCATTGTTCCCGCCGATAAAGGTGCGGGAAGGTCCCCATATCCGATACGAGCCAAAGGTAAGTAGTGAGAAAATCCCACCTTTAATGCCCCAGAATCCAAGGGATAATGCGATCGCCCAAATCAGCGCAAAAAGCTTTTCCCTGTCATTGATTAAAAACATAGTCATTACGATAACCACTATGATTTTAGTAAATCGAATCAACTCATCTTGTGCATAAATGGGATGAATCGCATTTATCGTACAAACCAGTCCCCAGAACAAAAAAGCCAAAATCCAACCAAATGTGGCGTTAAACTTGAATTCCACTTCCTTGGGTTTGGAAAGCATAGCCAGAGCCGTAACCAACACTCCGATTGCGGCGAAAGGAATTGTTCTGGCAATCCCCCAAGTCATTGTCTGGGGGTTCAAGAAGCCAACTGACGCCATTAACAACGCACCAATAAATGGCCTTTTAAAAACAAAGGGAATTATGCCGAAGAAAACGATTAATAATGTCAGGTCACGTAATGACAAATTATGCCTCCTGCATCAAACGGTTAAAAATTGAGTATTGGCCGTCTGATGTTGCGTCCCAGGTAAATTTTTCAGCATAGTTGCGAACTTCAATTCGATTGAAGTTTCGCTCCAGCGCTTTTTCGATCCCTTTTCTAATCTCTATTGCACTGCGTTCTACCAATACACCAGCAACATTTTCGTCTACAACTTCTGGTGTTCCCCAGATATTAGTCGCCACAACCGGGGTGCCACAGGCCATGGCTTCAAGCAATACATTCGCCCAACCTTCGCGATCAGAAGCCAACACAAGCAAATCAGCAGAGCCATAATGTGTAGCCAGTTCAGTTTGTCCCATTGCGCCTAAAAAGCGGACTTTGTTCTGGCAGCCGAGTCGCTCAACCAAGGCATTTAGATTGTGTTGCTCTTCTCCCGCACCGATAACATCAAGACTCACACCTTGCATCTTTGCAACCGCTTCAATCACGAGATGATGCCCTTTACGTTCCACCAGATGACCAACACTGAGTATTTTTTTATCTGCGCTCGTTCGTTGTTTTCGTTCGATAGGCTGAAATAGCTGTAAATCAACACCATTTCGAAGCGTAGTAGCCTTTTCTTTTGGCGCGCCCAATTTGATAATTTCCGTTCTCAATGCCTCACAGACAGCCATTGCATGGTCACATTGGTTGATTGTCCATTGAATCATTTTACGAGGAAGTCGGAATTGAGGAATGAGATTCAAGTCTGTGCCACGGGACGTTACAGTAAAAGGTTTACCAAGGATTTTACAGGCCGCGGCTATTGAAACGCCATCAGGATAAAAATAATGTCCGTCCACCAAATCAAAATCAAACCCTTCTTTACGCAATTTCCTGGCACTGAATAAAATCGCCAGAAACAAGAAAAACGGCGTAAACAACATGCCTATTTTGGGTATCACTAAATAACGAGGATGCAATACGTCCACACCATTTAGGTTCTCACGCCTGGCAGCTTTCGCATATTTTGCGTAGGCTCCAAATCGTTCAGAAGCAAATGGGAACCAAGGAATTGGCGCTATGACTTTGGCGTCAATATCCTGGTGTCTGGCTACTAAGTGACGTAAACGCGTCTGCACAAATATCCCGTGTTTAGGATCCACACTGTTAGGATAAAGTGTCGAAATGGTCAACAGTTTCACGGCTTGCTGCTCTTAGTGTTGATCAACGCCGGATAAACTTCTTTGTATCGGCCGACACTGTTTTTCCAGTTGCGCACTGTTTCGACGAAAGCCCGTCCTTCATTGATAACATCAGGCCATTTATGTGCACTGTTTAGAATCGATACAGTATTGCTTGCCAGACTTTCCAGATCACCGGCCTTGAACAACCAACCTGTCTTCCCATCTTCAATAAGTTCTTTATGCCCACCCACATCCGATGCCAGTACCAGCTTTCCTTGGGCCATCGCTTCTAGTGGTTTTAGCGGCGTAACAAGATCGGTTAATCGCATAGATTTGCGCGGATAAACCAATAAATCCACCAAACTGTAATATTTCGCCACTTCAGAATGCGGGACTCTGCCTGGCATAATGACGCTATCTTGCAGACCTAGTCGGCTTACTTGTGCCTTAATATTGGCTTCCTGTGGTCCACCTCCCACTAAGAGAAACACCAGGTTAGGTTGTTTGGCAAGCATTTCAGGCATGGCCTCAATAATAAGATCAATGCCTTCATAGCCATAAAAGGAACCTAGAAAACCGATCACAGACTTACCTTCCAGAGCAAATTTTCTCTGCAGCTCGGTATCCCGATTTGTGATCATGTCGAACTGTTCAACATTTACCGCATTTGGAATAGTAGTAATTTTATTTTTGTCGACACCTCTGTCTAACAAATCTCCTTTTAGACCTTCACATATTGTGGTAACCGCATCGGCTTTTTCAACAACATATGACTCCATCTTCCGTGTCAATCTGTATCGAATATCACCTTCTTTACAGGTACCGTGGTCAACAGCAGCATCTTCCCAAAAAGCGCGGATTTCGTAAACTACAGGAATGCCTGTAGCCCGTGACGCTTTAAGTGCAGCCAGTCCATTCAAAGCAGGTGAATGGGCATGAATTACATCCGGTTTTTCTATTTCAATGGCTTGTATAATTCGCCGTTTTAGCGGATTAACCAGCGCCAGTTGATTAAACCCCGGTAACTTTGTAGCCAGACCTGTAGGCACTTTGGTGCGATAAAACGTCAATCCATCAATCGTTTCAATATCGTCTTCAAAATGACCGTGCTTAGGGCTGGTTACGTGGCAGGTTTCCCAGCCCAATGCTCTTTGTTGAAGGAGAATTGAGCGACTGCGGAAAGTATAACCACTGTGTAACGGGATTGAATGGTCGAATACATGTAGTATTTTCATCAGTGGGTTAATCCAACTGTTGCCGCATGAAGGATTCGAACATCATCAATGCCCATAAGGAAGCGCTATTATCTCGCATCCCACTCACGTGATCATCGATCAGGCGTTTTACACGTTTCATATTAAAGAACCCAGAATCACGCATCTGCTCAGAAAGCAATCCTGTGTACAATCGATCTTTAAGCGGTCCTCTGAACCAGTCAACGAGGGGAACAGCAAAACCCATTTTTTGACGATACAAAATATCTTGAGACAGGTGAGGTTCCAACGTACTTTTAAAAGAAGCTTTTCCCACTCTGTTCTTCAGGTTACTTTCAGACTTGGTCCTAAAGGCCCATTCAACAAACTTGTGGTCAAGCAGAGGTACACGTACTTCCAGAGAGTGGGCCATAGACGCCCTGTCAACCTTAGTAAGAATATCGCCCACCAGATAGGTTTTCATGTCGATATATTGGGTGATCTTCAAAGGATCAAGATGCTTTACCTTATCACCGTATTTTTTAAATACTTCGAAGGAAGTGTAGCCCTTCAAGCTTTCATTGTATTCGTCCGAGAAAAGTTTGCGCCGCTCATCTTCACGCAGCAGAGACATTGAATTGTAATAACCTTGAACGGTATCCAATGCCATCGATTGAAAGGTGGTTTTAGCACGGAGGAATTTCGGCGCCCAATCCATCTTTGGGTAAAGCTTACCCAAAGGCCCGAATATCGCTTTCCGAACACCTAGAGGAAGAATGCTGCGAATTTTTTCTTCATGCATGTGTAAATTGTAACGACGATAACCAGCAAACAACTCATCACCACCATCACCAGATAGGGCGACAGTCACATGTTTTCGTGCTAATTCGCAGACTCTGTAGGTTGGCATAGCCGAACTGTCAGCATAGGGTTCATCGTATAAGTGAGCCAGATGATCGACCAGATCAAAATCCTCTTGATCAACAACTTCCATTCTGTGGTTAGTCTTATACTGATCAGCCACTTCCTGAGCATATTCTGTTTCGTTAAAAGCTTTGACATCAAAGCCGATAGCGCAGGTGTTCACTGGATCATCCTGCAATTGCGACATCAACGCCACAATTGCACTGGAGTCGACCCCGCCGGACAGAAACGCCCCGAGAGGTACGTCTGCTACCATTCTTATTTTCACCGCTTCTTTAAGTCGTTCAATCAGTTCTTCATCGAGTTCTTCATCGGTAAGCTGTGGTTCAATCTTTGTCGGCACATCCCAATAGGTAACTGGTTCAGGGAGGCGTGAAGTGCCTTTTTCCAGCAACATATATTCACCCGGAGACAATTTATGTGCATTCTGGTAAATCGTATGAGGCTCCGGAATGTACCCGAAAGTAAAGTAGTCTTCCACGGCTGTATTTCGCAATGACTTATCAAAATCTGGATGCTGTTTTAAAACCTTTAGCTCTGAACCGAACAGAAACTCACCACTTGGTAGCAGTGAATAGAAAAATGGTTTGATCCCTAACCTGTCACGGGCAACAAACATACATTGCTTTTTCTTATCCCAAATAGCAAAGGCGAACATGCCACGCAACTTGTGTACACACTCAGTGCCCCACTCCAGCCAGGCATTTAAAATTGTTTCTGTGTCACCGTCTGTATTAAATTTATAGCCCTTATCGGATAACTCAGCGTGTAACTCTTTGAAATTATAAATTTCGCCATTAAAGACCACTACGGCACTACCATCTGCACTTTGCATAGGCTGAGGGCTGCCCTCAAGATCGATAATCGATAATCGGCGGTGTGCAAGTGCAACACCAGGATCAAAATAGTAGTCACCAGCATCTGGACCTCGGTGATGCTGTTGGTCATTCATCTGAGCAATTAGCTCCGGAGAGACTTGTTGCTCATTTGTCAGGTGAAAAATTCCTGCAATTCCACACATTTCACTTTTTCCTTAACCACTAACGCCTTGATAAAGTTGATGATATTTATTCACCATTGTCTCAATACTAAATTGTTCAACACAATGAGCGCGGACAAGTTTACTATTATTATCGAGTAATTGCTGGCTCTCAACGTATTGTTTAATAATACTTACCAGCATTTTTATATCGTTCACTGTGACTAAATGATCTGGTGCCAGTTCTTCTGGTATGAGATCAGGGTTACCCCCTGTATTTGTCGCCACAGTCGGGAGCCCGCTCGCCATCGCTTCCAGGATTGTGTTGGAAATTCCTTCAGCCAATGAAGGAAGTACAAACAGATCCATGCTATTCAATAACTGAGGTATATCACTGCGATCGCCCGCCAACCATACCAAGTCATTCATCCCAGCATCATTAATCCTGCTTTGTAAGCCCTCTTTGAGTATTCCATCACCAACCAATATCAGTTTTACGCGCTGTCTGAATTCAGGATTCTGCTCGATCAGTGCGATAAAGCTTTCAAGTAAATAGGGTTGATTCTTCACTTCCGCCAACCTACCTACCGTGCCGACTATAAAGCTGTTTTCGAATCCGGATGGAAGTAGCCCGATTGACTTTTCGCGAGGAGCAAATCGCTCGATATTCACACCGTTGCATATATGATTAACTCGCTCGGGTTCAATACGGATTAAATTCAAAAGGTAATCTCGGGCCTCAGATGACAAGGCAACATATTGGTGAACGAAGCGTTTAATGAAGCGACGCAATTTCTGATAACGCACATTTTGGCCATGCATATCATTCACATCCCAACCATGCTCACCGTGAATTCTCAGTTTTACACGACGCCACCAACCAACTAACTGCATTTCAATTGTTGCGGTGTTTCGGGTATGTAAAATGTCTGGATTAATTTCTTTGAGGATTCGATTGAAACGAACAAATACCGAAAAGTCATGGCCATCTTTCTTATTAATGTCAGTAAAGCTCACATTCTTGGTTTTTATCCGGGCAGCAAAATCAGGATTATGACCTTTCATTGTCACTATATGATGTTGGTATTTGTCAGCATCCAGATGATTAATCAGATTCACCACACCATTTTCCAATCCGCCGGTATCAAAGCGGTGTATTACATGAACTATTGACTTGGCATTAATCATTACCAATATGCCCTTTTAAAGCATCGGTAAATTTTTGCGACGCGGCCTGTTGCAACAGGTTCGCTCGTGATCTAGATGAATCAAGAGGAACCGATAACACCAGTATCATGCCTGCCTGCGGCTGACCGAAAAATGCTTGTATCGCTTGTGAAAGTTTTATTTTTGCCGCAGAAGGTGATATTACCCAATCAGTGACATAGGCGTAACTAATCAAGCGTTTTTGCCCTGCCGTGTTACTTATTTCCAGCTGTCGATATGACCCAATATTTTTACTAGATACTATGGACCAATTACGAGTATTAAATAGCTGATTAACGCTGTTAATTAACTCACTATCCTGCACATTAGCTTCATAATATGCCAAATAGTAATCAATACCTTTTTCAGACCCTGAACTAATAGACGTCGCGTTTCTGAATACGGGTAACCAGCTTTGATCACGTATATCCCGACTTGTGTTTATTATTTTACTGCTATCTAGAACACCTGCACTTTGCGGATGCTGCATCAGACTCTTATAACCCATGCCTAAGAGGATCGTGACCCCGACAATTGCAATTGACGGATACGCTCTATTTAATGGGAAATTGATTGCAGCACTCCCTTTATCTGTGGATTCCGGCTCCAAAGGATCTGCCCAGATGTTTCCTACAGAAAACATAATCAAAATAACCACACCGAAAAACAACCAACCATAAATTAAATGATCGACGCCAGTTGCATATTTCATGTCAGACAGGTGAGCAATCATAACAATCCCATAAGCACGAATGCCGTTTGCCAAGAGCGGCAATAAGATAGAAAAAAGAACGAAAATTGCTCGCTTTTTGGTGCTGTTGTAATTTAAATAGGCGAACAAAGTCCCCAACGTAAAAGAGGCAATGAGATATCTGATCCCCGAACAAGCGACTGCAACTTCAAACAATCCGCCTGGTATGGCTATATACAAGCCTTCTCTGAACACAGGAATACCTGTCAGTTGCAAAGACCAGACCGTTATATCGGCAGTTAACTCCTGCAATTGTGGAATAAGAAACTCACCAACAGGCACACTGAACATCCAGAATGCCATTGTAAAAGCCAGTATTCTTGCGACTTTGTTTCCACAGACCAGCCAGATAATCAATGGCAACATTAAGAACCCGGCGCCTTGTTCAATCACCAGCAGCTGGGACAAACTGCCAAATAACCAAACTGAGAGCACACCGACTATCAACACTAAGACTTTATAATTCGGAGAAACGTCTACTTCGGTTAGCTGACGCCATTTCTGTTTAATCAGATAAATACAGATGGGCAGAATAATAAAACAATGAGCGAAGGTTTCTGAGCGATACCAGATAGCGACTGTGGACTCTATAGTGAAGTAAAAAAGGCCAGCCCATAGAATAAAACAGCCCACCAATAATTTAAAAATACTGGAACTCAAAAACATCTCATCTGCTCTCAAAAAAGTCAGGCAACGCTTTTAGAGTCGACTGCCATTGTAAATTTGCCATAATCCAAGTGCGATTGTCTTTCGCAACAACTGAATTAGTTAACAACGCTAGCACTTTATCCGCATAGTCATTTGGATCATCCGTAACCAGTACGTTGCTTGTATCAGCTTCAATACCTTCAATTGCCATGCTAGTGGCAACAACTGGCTTTTCCATTGACATTGCTTCCAATACTTTGTTTTGGATCCCACGAGCGATCTGTAGCGGTGCGACAGCGACTTTGCTTGCTCGGATAAAAGGTCTTACGTCCTTTACTCTTCCCGTAACTGTTACACCTTTTTTGCCATTAAGTGCTTTAACTTCGTCGGATGGATTGCCTCCGACTATGTAAAATGTGCTTGAAGGTTTTTGCGCTAAAATCAGTGGCCAGACAAACTTACTGAACCAGATAACGGCATCAATATTTGCCCAATAATCCATTGCGCCTGTGAAAACGACATCCACGGCGTCGGTTGACTCTTCTTCCTGTTCAAACTGCGGGTCAAAAAAAGCGGTATCCACTCCATTGAGTATGCCAGTCACTTTGCCGTGGTAATTCTGAGGGATTTGTTTTTTAAACAATTCTGCTTCTTGAGGTGATACAAAAATTGAGGAATTTACCTGTTTCGCGACATACGACTCAAATTCAGCCAATTTGACATGTTCCCGGCTGTACACCCATTTAGCCAAGCCACTTTTACCCGCTGCATACTGGCGCCACTTATCCGAGTCCACATCGACGAAATCAACCACAACATTTAATTCACTTAGTTGTTTTTGGTTGAAAAACTGGGCCATCACTGATGAATATACAAACACATTTTTTATTTGCTGGGTTACCAGCGTTTTGTCTATCCAGGATTGCATTTTGCCATTGTCATAGTAAGGCAATGAAATGGCTTTTCCTGTAAGGAACGCACTTGTTCCCTTCAATTTCGATACTGTCTTGTTTTGACCCAGCAGCAACTTATCCTGACAATACTGATCCAATTTTCCAGCGAACTTCCAGTCATAAGGATCATCAACAAAACTTGCCAGGAAAACGTCATACTTTTCACTTAGTGCTTTGAGCATATTAAATGAACGGATTTTATCCCCTTTGTTCGGCGGAAAGGGAATGCGATGACATACGAAAAGCAAGGGTTCTTTGCGCATTCGGCCTAACCCAGATATTTTGACAAAAATGGACCAATCATCCGGCTAAGCCATACGGGAAGTTTTTGCCAGGCCTTGATGAAGAACTGATACTTTGGATTATTCGGGCTCAGATTAGGCAAGACATCGGCTTTTACCAAATGAAAATGGTAATGCAGGGCAACCGGCTCCATTCCCCAGGTTCGTTTATATTTGAAGGCCCCGGAATCATCTTTACTTCGACCAAAATCAAAATATCCACAGTTTTTGTTGTTTTTCGCGTGGCACATCAATTGATAATACATAAAGTCGTTACTTTTTAATGACCTGGCCTCAAATAGTCCACCACCATAAAAAGGTAAAACCTGACCTTTGTAATAGAAGCTCAACACTGACGAAACAGGTTTCTTATCTTTTTCCACGGTCAACACATCACAATGCTCGCCAAATTCATCAGACAAGGCAGCAAAATAATGCTTCGGGAAAACTGGCGTACCTAAGTTGCGCACGCTTTCAGAATAAACGTCGTAGGCGGTTGAAGCATCAGAATCGACCCGATATTCCAAGGCATTTTTTAACGAATGTCTGACCACAGCGCGTTGCTTCTTCTTTATGCCGGCCAAAATGGCTTCGTCGTCTTCAGCTAGCTGGCAACCAAAGGTTGAGTGAGCACACTTTTCTGTTAAAGCTGGATTATCCCGTTCAAATGGATAACGTAATTCCAGATAATCAACACCTAGTTGATTAGCTTTTTCAATGGCTTGTTGTTCAAGGAACAACATTGCATTGTTATTATCCGATGCGACACCTCCCATCATACAAAATGGTGTGGAGACAAGGGCATGCCCGAACAACATGCTTTTTTGTTCCACCAACGGCAAAACAGCGACAATGTTGTCGTTTTCCAGTGCATACAGATAATGGCAGCGATGCTTATATACTTTTTCGATCACCCGCTTCCAACCAGAAAGATGGAAGAATGTCCCGTTACTGCAATTGTCTACAAACTGATCCCATTTTTGGTTGGTATCTGCGCTGTTATCCAGCGTTTTAAGTTCGAACTGAGCGTCTACCACTAACTGACTCCATATACATCCTTCATTGTTGACCAGTTGAAATCTTGCAGGAGCCTTTCTAATTTTGCCTCTGTTTTCGCCAGGTTAACGTAATGGCGAAACCTTGACTTAAGCGGCGCATTATCCAGCCTAGGCTGTCCTGCATCGATCTCCCAAGGATGGAAGTAAAAAGAATAAGGTTGTTTTTCTTGTTTTAGATATCGAGCCACAAGTTTTTGGGTCAGCTTGTAAGGATACAGCCGAAAATAGCCGCCGCCTCCTATTGGTACTTGCCTGCCCATCATTTTTAACGTCGGGATAGGAATTTCAATGATGTTCTCAGCTCGTTTGTAAGCAAACCTTGGCCAATCTGGGGTGCCATATAAATCATGTTTAACCGGATATGTGCTTGAACTATAGCTAAAGCCTAACTCCGCGAGTACTTCGAATGCCCATTCATTGTTATAACCGATCGAAAAGCTGGGAGCACGGTAACCAGTAATTTTTTCGCCCAATAGGTCTTCAAGATGATCCTTCGAGCGTTTCACATCAGCGAAAAACTCTTCTCTTGTTTGTTCTGAGGCGCGTCTGTGCGCGTAGCCATGGCTAGCCACTTCGTGGCCCTGTGCGTGGATTTCTTTTATCAGCTCAGGATAACGCTCGGCTACCCAACCCAAGGTAAAAAAGGTCGATTTAATGCCAGCCTTGGCAAAAATATCCAACAACCTGCGGGTGTTAGCATCGACTCTCGGTTGATATTCTTTCCACTGTTCCGGTTTGATAATGGATTCAAACGCAGAGACATGGAAAAAGTCCTCAACGTCCACCGTCATTGCGTTAAGTGCGCTTTTCAATCTCTTATCTTCCCTTTCCGAATAGCACCACTTCGACAGTGCGTATTAGTATCAGCATGTCTAACATTAAACTTTGATGTTTAACGTAATACAAATCAAACTTTAATTTTTCCATCGAATCTTCAACACTTGCGCCGTAGGGGTAATTAAGCTGAGCCCATCCTGCTAATCCGGGTTTGACGTTGTGTCGCTGATTATAATATGGGATTTCCCTGATCAGCTTTTCTACAAATTCAGGTCTTTCCGGACGAGGACCGATAAAAGCCATTTCTCCTCGGAAAATATTGACTAATTGAGGCAGCTCGTCAATTCGGTATTTACGTATAAAGTGACCAATTCGCGTCACCCGGTCATCATTTTTGGTTGCCCACTTAGCGCCGTCTTTTTCTGCATCAGGTCGCATACTTCGGAATTTAATAATTTTGAACAACTTCCCGTTCAATCCGACCCTTTCCTGTTTGTAGAAAACCGACGTTCCGGTTCGACGGCCATCATCAAAGTAAATAATCAATGCAGTAAGCAGCATAAACGGCCCGGCAAATATCAGTACAATAAGCGCCAGGAAGGTGTTAATGCCATATTCCAAGGCGTCTCTGAGATAGTTTTGAGAATTGAATCCATTCGAATATACCACCCAACTTGGGTACATCAGATTCACTACTATCTGACCTGTTTCGCGCTCCATGAAATCAAGCAAGTCAGTAATTTCAACGCCGCGGAGTCTGCAATCAAACAACACTTCAATCGGCAAAGTGCCTCGACGTTGATCACAGGCAATGATGATTTCCTCAATGTCATTATCGACTACATAGTTTCGGAAATTTTCATCTACTTTAACATGTACAAGCTTTTCATTACGGATCCCGTCTTCCCTGTTGTCACCAGGGATCGGTATAAACCCGAGTAATTCAAAGCCTAATCGGTCGACATCTCGACGCATCCGCTTCTCTATAATGGCAGCCCGCTCACCAGCGCCTATAACCACCAAACGGGTTCTTCCTAATCCCAACAGTCCTAACCGATTAGTAAAATATCTGAATAACACTAAGGAAAGGATAATCAGGCCGGCGGCTGTGGGTAAAAAGTACGGATGCATCCGCAGCTCAGATAGCAGAGTACTGGTAATAATTTCGACGACGAAGTAAGTTAAGGCCAGACTAACGAAAATACGCCTTATTATGCCCCGAAAGGTTTCCCTGAGTTTTGCTTCGTAGAGCCCAACGGACAAAGAGCAAACCAGAACCAGGAATGTTAGTAACACAATATTTGCCGCGACTTTGAAAAAGCTCGCTGAGCCCTCGCCAACAAGGTTGACGATTAAAAAATGTGCCATATATGCAACGTAAGCAATTATTACCGCTTCCGCTAGTACCAGTGCATTTGACCGTTTGTTTTGTTTATTATTGGTCAACGCCATTCAAGAACACCCTCACATTTTTTTAAGAAATTTATCATATGCTAATTTAAGTAATTGAGATAGACTAACTTTTCTGGGGTAGCATTATAGTGATTAATGCGATTTGGTAAATGACAAGATTAAAAGATTTGTTACTTCTTGGTTTAGGAATTACTTCTATGAAGACAAATAGAATGACTAAGTGGCTAATTGTTAGCGCCACTTTGATGGGTGCTGTTGCATGTTCATCTAATAATACGTTGCCACAAGCAACAACTCGAGCGTCAATGACGGCATCTGTAGACGACTATACTTATTTGATTGGTCCGGGCGATAGCCTCGCCATTTTTGTCTGGCGCCATCCAGATATTTCAGGAAGCTTTCAAGTTCGTCCGGACGGAAAAATAACTACTTCCCTTGTAGAGGATATTGAGGTTTCTGGTAGAACCTCGACTCAGTTGGCCCGCGAACTGGAAGAACAACTAGGTAAATATATCAGGGATCCCATAGTAACAGTCAGTGTAGGTCGCTTTAGCGGACCCTTCAGTGAGCAGGTGCGCGTTATTGGCGAAGCAGCCAACCCGGTTTCTGTCAGTTACTCTGAAGACATGACCTTACTTGACCTAATGATTACTGTTGGCGGTATGACAGAATTCGCAGACGGAAACGGTGCCAAGCTAATCCGTGTGGTTGACGGAGTGCAAACAGAATATTCGGTTAAATTAGATGACTTGATTCGAGAAGGTAATATTTCATCAAATGTAGATATTCTTCCCGGTGATATTGTTATAATACCGGAAGCGTGGTTCTAGGACCTTATTATTTGTATATTTGTTGCGGATTAATTTGAAGTAGTTATGTTAGGAATTCAACAAGCAATTGATCAAGCGCTGACTTTTGTTAAAGGCGTCTGGATCAAAAAAAGATATGTCATTATTTCGACTTGGCTCATTTGTCCGATCGGCTGGGCCTATGTGGCGTCCATGCCCGACGTTTATCAATCTTCTGCGCGGATATTTGTTGACACAAATAGCCTGTTGCGGCCTTTGATGAAAGGTTTGGCGATTTTTAACAATGCTGCCGAAGATGTTAATCTCGTGGCCAGAACACTGTTAATAAAGCCAACTTTAGAGAAAATTGCCCGCGAAGCAGATCTGGATCTTGGGGTTACAACCCAAGATGAGATGGACGATCTGACTGACGAATTAAAAAAAGACATAAAGTTTACCAGTACCCAGAACAAAGATAACTATACAATCCGATACACTAACCCCAACCCGGTGTTAGCTCAAAAAATTGTCCAGATTACAATGGATGAATTCTTCGAAACTTCCCTTGGTACAAACAGAAGAGCAAGTGATACTGCTGAAGAATTTATTAGCAGACAAATTGAAGAGTACGAGCAACGACTCGAAGAAGCTGAACAGCGTCTTGCAGATTTTAAACGAAGTCGAATAGACAGGGCTCCAGGTTCAGCCACGGGTTATTATCAGCAACTGCAAAGCAATATAAACCAGCTTGAACAAACTGAGTTGAGGCTTCTGGAAGTGCGTTCTCAGTTAATAGCGGTTAATGCTAAACTTACGGGTGAAGCTCCAGTAATTGGATTGGCAGATTCCTCCTCAAGTAACTTTGAAGCTTCTTCAGGTTCATCCCTCTCAACTCGGTACGATAGCCGAATTTTAAATTTGGAAGGGAAGCTTGATGAGCTACTTGTGCGTTATACAGAAAACCACCCGGAAGTTGTGAAAACACAAACATTACTGAATAGCGTAATCGAAAAACGCGATGAGCTAATTAGCGAAATGAGCGATGTTGCGGAAGAGACTGGTTCATATACACAATTTGGTAACGTAAACCAAAACCCGGTTTACCAGCAACTCAAACTATCCGCAGCGCAGTATGAAAGCCAGGTAGCGTCTCTAATGGTTAGAGCAGACAATTTCAGAACAAAGATTGCTAAATTAGAAGAAATGGTTGATCTGGTGCCTCAAATTGAAGCAGAAGCCCAGGCTCTGAACAGGGACTATGAAATTACCAGAAAGAAATATCTGGATTTGGTTGGCCGAAAAGAACAAGCAGAATTATCCCGAAAAGCAGAAGCTACTGCTGACGATGTTCAATTCAGAGTGTTAAACCAACCTACACTTCCGAAAATACCGTCTGGTCCGAAAAGAGGTATTTTCTACACTTTAATCCTCTTTTTAGGATTTGGTGTAGGTCTGGGCATTGCCTTCCTTGTGAGTGTACTTAAGCCTGTTGTCATCTCCGGCAACCAGCTTACTTCTACCTTTGGTATTCCGGTTTTAGGATCGGTATCCGATATTAACGCTGCTATCATTGAGAAAAAAGAACGAAAGCGAATGATCGTATTCTCGATATCCTGCTCAGTCATTTTATCGATTTTTGCCGCTTTGCTATGGGCCGAATCAACCTATGGACGAGTGCCTATTGAGTTGTTGGGGAATTTGGTATGAGTACAATAGAAAAAGCCCTGCAAAAACAAAAAGAAAAGGCAGAATTAGAAGCACGAGCAAAAGCTCAGGAAGCGCAAGAAGCTGAATCCTTGCAACCGCAAGAAGCAGCGGCCTCTGAGAAAACGACTAACGTCAAAGCTGAAGTTAGTGTTGCTGCTCAAACTGAAACTCCTGCTAAGGCCAGTAGCGAAACCAAGCCCTCAGCTTCTAGTGCCAAAAAGTTACGCACGATAGAACTCAATTTAGCTGGTGAAGACTTTGTTTCTGATTCAGGGAGACGTTTGATAAACGAAGAATACCGGGCAATCAAACGTAAAGTATTGAGTAATGCATTTGGTCCTCTGGCCAAGACCTTGAATAATAGTAATATTATTATGGTGTCAAGCCCAAATCCAAATGAAGGAAAAACCTTCACTGCTATCAACCTAGCACTAAGTATAGCTTTGGAAAGAGATAAAACGGTTTTGTTAGTCGATGCTGATGTATTGAGACCTAGTGTAATGAAGACCATAGGACAACCGTTCGAAAATGGTTTGATGGAATATTTATTAGATGATGTCAGCGACTTATCAGAAGTGATATATCACACATCTCTGGACACTTTAAAGATAATTCCGGCTGGTAAGTCTCACCATTTATCCAGTGAATTATTGGCCAGTACCAAGATGCTGGATACTGTGATCGAGTTTTCTAACCGTTACCCCGACAGGGTTGTTATTTTTGACACCCCACCTTTGCTTGGAATCAACGAAACTGCAATTTTAGCCAACCTTGCAGGTCAGGCGATAGTAGTCGTTGAAGAAGGTAAAACCAATCTGAACCGAGTATCAAAAGCAGTAGAGCAGCTGAACCCGGACATGGCCAAGGGATTTGTTGTAAACAAATCCAGAATTGGGAAAGGTGAGCAAAATGGATACTATGGGTATTACTACGGAAGTGAAGAAAAAGCATAGCTGTTTGGGATAAAGTCTTTGAATTATAATTTACTAATTGTTGCTGGTACGTTGGTGGTCTCAAGTGTGGCTGCGAATGAGCGGAAAGTTGAGATAACCTCCAATGTCACTGCCAGTTACGTTAACAATGATTCGGAAACGGGGAATTCATCTAACCCGGATAACCCATTTGTCTCACGAAGTGATACGCTGAGTATTCAACCTAGCATTGGTGCATCTTATCGAAGTAATCGTTTTTTAGGCCGAGTCAGTGCTACTCACAATTATCTGGACAGACACACAACGTCAGATAGTTTGGAGGCAAGTACCAGAGATAATTACACCAATTATACCGCAAGTAGTGAGCTTCAACTGATAGAAAACGTTTTTTCTATCAGCTTGGGTGGTCAGCAAGGCTACCAAAGCTTTGGTGCGAGAAATAGCCTCATCGATGATCAATTTACGAATAGTGCCAATCTTTCCCGAACCCGTCGATTGTCAACAGGTTTTAATTTTAGTGCACCGCAAAGTGACTATATTGCTTTGTTTGTGCAAGGCTCTTTCTCAAATACCAAGAGTAACTCGGAGTCATTTGAGAGTGCTAACAATATAGATAGTGACAATAAATCCTTAGTCACCCGTATTACACAGGGTGATGAAGTTGACTTTATGAGCTGGGATATCAGTCACAACTACCGCAAAACTCAAGGAAGCCTGAACACTGATCTACTTACGCGCAGCCTTAACGGGAACATTTATTTTGGCCTGACTCAGAATTTTGATTTACTGGTGACAGGACGTTCAGAAACAGTTAATCGCTCCAGCACAAACGATTTCTCAGACGCTAACGACCTAGATTATGACAGCTATGGCGCCGGACTTTCTTACGCACCTGCTTCAGGGCGTCGGCTTGACATAAGCTACAACGAATCTAATCGCCAATTAGATGACGAAAAAGACAAATTCGTCGGAGTCAATCTGAATTGGCGTTTTACATCTCGCTCATCCCTAAGTGCTGAGCTTAGTAGACGTTTCTTTGGTGAATCAGGCTCTTTGTTATTTAGACACAATACAAAGGCAGTGCGCACTTCGATTCGTTACGATGAGAACGTCACAACATTTTCCAGAATTATTGGTTTGGATCAGGATGTACAGGTTTTTGTTTGTCCTGTGGGTGTAACAGACATCGGCAACTGCTTTCAACCAGATACTTTGAGTTATGAGTTAGAGACCGGAGAGGAGTTTGTACCTTTCGCATCCATAACCCCTGAACTCAGCGAAGAAGTGCGGGTAAGAAAGACGCTTCAGGGAACCATGGGTTTCCAGCGCAGGAGACTGACTACCAACCTTAATGTTCGGCATATTAGTAATGATTTTCTCGATACTGGTCGAGAAATAGACACATATTTAATTGGTATTGCCAGTAGCTTAAGATTCGGTACAAAAACATCTTTCAGTTTATCTGCAGATTATCAGGACACAAAAGACGTTAATGAAGGTGCTGAAACGACAAGTGATACCTGGCGAGCCAGTGTTGGTTTAAACTATCGTATGGCAAAAGACGCTACTATCGGACTTACATATCGTTATGTAAAAAGAGATTCTGATGATGTTGGCGAGGACGTGACAAACAAACGGTTATCTTTGCGATTTAGCTACGTTTTTAACTAAGTGCTAAATCGCAATATACACATCGCAACAAAAGCAATAAACAGGACTATAGTGGTCATTTCACGGGCGTACTTACCGCGATAATAGGCCTTACGTCTATTTCTATTTCCCAATCCATAGGGTGAAGTTCCAGGCGTAACGGGTTTGAATTGCCTCATAATATTGCCTGCTCAATTTTTACACAGATGGTTAAATATATACTCTAAAAACCTTAGAACGGATTTTTTTTGTATAGTTCAATATTTATTTATCGGTCAGAACTGAGCTTTTATGAGGAATAAAACCTTGAATATTCAAGGTTTTATCATTGTGAAAAAAAGAAAATTAATTTTAGTCGTCTGATTTTAATCTTACGTAAGTTTTATATTTCTTCTTAAGTAGATTATCGATGTAACGAGTGAGCTTAATTTTGTGGCTGATAGCATTGTCCAATGCATCTGTTAATTCAGTAAGCATGGTTTTGTAGTACTGAACGTCTTTAACTTGTCCATTGCTTGCTGGCTCCGATAAGATATTGCTACCACCTTCATCCTGCAATACAGGTTTATCTGGTACAAACATCTCGTCTGCCACTTCCTTGATGACATTTTCTACCGCTTCTTCGTCCAGCTTTTCAAGCTCTTCCAGAAATCCATAAAGCAAGATCCTATCCATCAATGTATTGATTTTTCTTGGCACACCATGGGTAAATTGAAATATTCTATCGTAAGCACCATCTGAGAATAACTCGCCCCTACTCCATCCCGCATGCGCCATTCGATATTCAATATATTCTTTACATTCGTCATCAGTTAAAGGTGCCAAATGGCAGGATGCGACTATACGTTGCCTGAACTGTTCCATATTAGGTGCCCGAAGAATCGGCTGCAGCTCTTCCTGGCCTAACAAAAAGCTTTGCAGCAAAGGTTTACCCATTTCCTGGAAATTTGACAACATGCGCAGCTCTTCAATTGTTTCCAAAGGTAAGTTTTGTGCTTCATCAACCAGCAGCAGTGCGCGCTTTCCTTGTTTGTGTAACTGAAATAGAAAGGATTCCAAGTCTTTCAGAATATCTGCTTTAGTTCTCTGATTCGTATCCAACTCAAACTTGGACGCTACCATCTTAACCAGCTCGTCAGGAGATAGTTTTGGGGTGACGATTTGAGCAGCAACGATGTCGTCCTGAATGTCATTTAGCAGGCTATTGGCTATCGTAGTTTTGCCCGTTCCTATATCACCCGTAATAACGATGAATCCTTCTGCCTGAGACAGCCCATACTGCAAATAAGACATAGCTCTTTTATGCCATTTACTCGCGAAGAAAAAGCTCGGATCTGGCGTCAGCTGGAAAGGTTTGGAATCTAATCCGTAATAATTTTCATACATGAATATGTTTCGCTCTATTCCGTACTTTAAAGGTGGAGAATCGACTGAGTGCGTAGCTTATCCATCTGTGCTGGTCTGCGCAAACGATATGGGGCATATATGAAGAAAAACAGCTAAAAGATGAATATTTTCAGCCGATATTCCACAAATACTTCTATTATTTTCTGAACGCATCCAAAAAGAGAGATAAATATATGCAAGACACAACAGCAGATAGCGCAACACAGGCGTTAGATACACTTGAGGTGATAACCGAAAAAGGTATCGAACTAGGCATGACCTACGGTCCTAAATTGGTGTTAGCTTTAATCGTTTTAATAGTCGGATTCTGGGTAATAGGCGCCATATTAAAGGGCGTTGACAAAGCCCTGGATAAAGCCAGTGTCGATAATACATTGCAACGGTTCTTACTTAGTATCATCAGTGTCATCCTTAAACTATTACTGGTCATTGTATTTGCATCAATGATAGGTGTTGAGACGGCTTCACTCATCGCGATGTTGGGCGCAGCCGGACTGGCGATCGGTCTTGCTTTGCAGGGGAGCCTAGCAAACTTCGCAGGTGGTGTACTTATACTTCTGTTCAAACCCTTTAAAACCGACGATATAATCAAAGCCGAAGGTTACTTAGGTCGGGTAAAAGAAATTCAAATGTTCAATACCATTCTTCTGACGCTGGATAATCAGAAGGTTGTGATCCCCAACGCGCTTTTATCAAACGGTTGCGTAACGAATCTGTTTTGCGAGGAAACACGACGTGTGGACATCACTTTTGGAATTAGTTACGGCGACGATGTACTAGCAGCCAAAAAACTGCTTCAGGGTATTCTGGATGCAGATCCTCGCATACTCAAAGAACCTGAAAACGAAGTTTATGTGTGTGAGCATGCCGACAGCTCAGTAAATCTACTTACCAGAAGCTGGGTAGAGAGCGATAATTACTGGCCTGTTTATTTTGATCTTTATGAAAAAGTGAAATTGGCCTTTGATGAAAATGGGATCAGTATTCCTTTCCCTCAACGAGATGTGCATATTCATCAGACACAACAGTAGCGCTTTACATCAGGTCGTTATTTCCAGTAAGGTGGTAACGATCTGATTGACTTCAAAAAAGATTACACTTGTTAGAGTTAGTTAAGGATTCTCTTTGATATTCTCAATAATTCTGGTGGTGGAAACGCCATCTTCAAAGTTAAGTACTTTCACTTCACCTCCATTAGCAATGACTTGTTTCCCACCTGCAATATCTTCAACTTTATAGTCTCCGCCTTTTACCAATACATTCGGAAGTAATGCGCTGATGAGTCTCTCCGGCGTCTCTTCAGTAAATACAACAACCCAGTAGACGGAAGCAAGTGCGGCTAGCACTGCCATTCGTCGTTCGATATTGTTTATTGGTCTGCCCTGCCCTTTTAACAGCCTCACAGATTCGTCTGCATTGACAGCAACAATGAGTTTGTCCCCCAATTTACTGGCATTATCGAGGTACGAAACATGCCCAGCGTGCAGTATGTCGAAGCACCCATTGGTCATCACTATAGTCTCACCTTTCTGCTGAGCGTGTTTGACTGCTATCTGTAACTGTTCTTCCGTCATCACACCGCGCCCAACCTGAGTTTCGTTGCTTACCGCATCGGACAACTCACCAACGCTCACTGTAGATGTGCCAAGCTTACCTACAACTATACTCGCGGCCTCATTAGCCATTGCAGCAGCCTTGGGAAGTTGACAACCTACAGCATAGGCAACGGCCAGAGTCGATATGACTGTATCGCCTGCCCCTGTCACGTCATAGACTTCTTTCGCCTTTGCGGGAAAATGCAGCTCCTGTTTACCCGCCTCAAGTAAGGTCATGCCTTTTTCAGAGCGAGTCACCAGCAAACCTTTGAACGCATATTGCTGGGCGAGTTTTTCAGCTCTTTGCACAATGCTTTCTTCATCTTCACATTCACCAACTATGGCCTGAAATTCCGACATATTTGGAGTTAGTAATGTGGCCCCATAATATTTGCTGAAATCATCGCCTTTAGGATCAACTATGACAGGCAGGTTTGCAGCACGCGCCAGCGTTATCAAATCACCCACCTGGCTAAGACTGCCTTTGGCATAATCTGACAATATAACTAAATCTATTTCCTCAAGAGATTGACCATATCGGTGTTGAAGCTCGCTTTTGTCTGCATTGGCAAAGCTGCGCTCGAAGTCCAACCGAATCAGTTGTTGGTTGCGACTCATCACGCGAAGCTTGGTAATGGTGTCATATTCCGGTATACGCACGAAATCACAGATTACACCCAAGGCTGATAATTTCTCCTGCAACAAATCTGCAGACTGGTCTTGCCCTGTAAGGCCCATCAATGTCACCTTTGCACCTAACGCCGCAGCGTTCATCGCCACGTTCGCTGCTCCACCTGGTCGGTCTTCTATGCCATCTATCTTCACTACAGGTACAGGTGCTTCTGGTGAAATTCTGCCTGTTGGACCAGACCAATATCGGTCCAACATCAAATCACCGACGATCAGGATACGTGCTTGGGAAAAATCTGGTAACTGCATATCACTCAATACTAAAAGTTTTATCAGATTATATACTTAACTAGCCTGCAGATGCAGGATTTAATCCTGGAAAATAAACAGTTAATAAAGCTTCAAATCACGAAATGATAAATAGAAAAGTAATGACAGGTGCATCCGGCTATAACAAACAAATGCCAAATGGCGTGAGTAAACCTCACCTTTTTAGCCACATAAAATATCACCCCAATACTGAAACACAGACCTCCGGCCAAAAGTAACCACATCCCGGTCCCTGGTATCGCCTGATAAAGTGGGTAAATCAGCAAAATTGCCAGCCAGCCCATCGTCAGATATGTGATAACGGATAGTTTTGGAAAACGATGCCTCACGAAACACTTAAAAATCACACCAAAAATCGCTATTGACCAGATGACAACGATAGAGACCCATCCTAACCATCCGCCAATTCCTACTAACAGAAATGGCGTGTACGTGCCGGCAATAAGAAGATAAATTGCGCTATGATCGAATAGTTTAAGAAGGTTTTTAAGGGGTTCTGCCTGCACTGAATGATAAATAGTGGAAGCGAGAAACATCAGACTCAGCGTCGTTCCGTATATAGCGGATACGGTGATCGTCAATGCAGTATCTGAGCGCACTAACAGGTACACCAAACCAATAATAGCAAATACAAACCCTATTCCATGGCTGATACCATTGAGCCACTCTTCAGCAACTGAGTATGGTTTACTCGTAATATTTTTGTTTGTGTCTGTTACCACTGTACGAGCCCATTAAACTAACCAGACTGGATAGTACTATTTCAGCGTACACTTGTACACTGAAATGGTAAATCGACCCGATAATGATTATGCTATCCTCATCTTCAGCCAGTTTTTGCAATGAGAGTTAGCGTGTCCTGTTGGTATTTATATATTGTTGAGAATAAATTTGGACATTTCTATACCGGTATAAGTAATGATATTAAAAGGCGATTCGCCGAACACCAATCCGGAGGCAGTAAATGTGCAAAAGCGCTTAAAGGAAAAGGACCGCTAAGACTGGTTTATTCAATTGAAATTGAATCCCATACTAAGGCTTTGCAAGCAGAATTTTGGGTAAAAAAACAAACCAGGCAAAGAAAGAGTCAATTAATAGATGGCTCACATCCTGCTGAATTTGAACATCAGTTGATTCCGCCAGAACTGGCTATTTAACCTAATACCATTCAGCATAAATAAGTGCTCCCTCAGAATGGGTACTTATTTATGCGGATCGGTATAATCAGGAAAACAAGCCAATAACGATAAGGGCAACTCCCACACTTAACACCATTTCAATACTGGCGATACCGATGTTATGTTGCTGGTCTATTTCCTGCACAAGATCTAATCCTGCCAGAATTAATTTTTTAGCAATTGCCACAAGCACTGCCAGAAGCAATGTCAGCGCCAAGCCAACAAACAACCAGCTAGTTAAATTACTTACATAACCTACTGGATTGTATATCAACAGGCTGCTGGCTGCTGTTACCACCATAGCAGTGCCGAGTAAATTGCCGGAGTGCTGGATCGCTAAAGCAAGCTGGCCCTTAGTGAGCGATTTTTGCAGCGAACCACTTTGATTATTTTCTTTGAATCGTCTTTCGTACAACCGGGTTGTTGTCAGTAAAATTGCCTGAGTAACGAAAAAACCAGATAAGATTGCTACCAATGCATTTGCGTCACTCCCTTCTACCCACAACATGATGCTGCGGATGATAAGCGCCGTGGAAATTGAACTTGATGCATCAACTAGCGCAATGCTGGTATTACGTTTTCTGATATGTTCTTCTTTATCAAGCCGGTGCAGAATTATTTTGTCATGAGCCAGCCTACCTATACGGATAAGAAATATCCCCACTAACCCATAAAACAACATTCCCAAGGCGGTAGATAAATAGTCTGTTTTGGTTGAACTGGCCACTGCCGCTGACAATACAATGCACAGCGCAAACATTCTTCCGGCAACTGAAATTCCTAATGCAAAGTTTGCCTGCGCACAGAGTTCATCGTTTCGATTGATCGCAACCAGCCTGCCTGACATCCACCTTAAGGTAATAAGCAGGCAGATAGCAATCACCATATCGATGGCCAAATAAATCCAAATATCTGACGATACGTCGATCAAATTAATCAGAGTATTCATAATACATTACACACCAATGATAAGAATAAAAGTTGATAAAGCCGGTCGCTTCACGTTGCAATATGACACTATACATAGCATCCTCAAGAGAAGTACGCCATATCGATTACAAATTTCATTTTATGGATAACATGCAAGACACATTGATTGAAGTTGCAAACCAACATTGGCAACACTTCCTTGAGAACTGCCCACAAGCAGCTCACTATGAGACATGTGAAAAACAGCTCAAACCAATTTTCGCTCTTAGTGACTTTATTGCAGAAAGTGTGGTTCAACAAGCCGAAATCATTGACCAGATCTCAAATGACGAAGCATCGAAACTCTGTCACGAATATTTAAGCAATATTTTGTCCCAACAACTCGATGGTGTCAGTACCGAAGAACAATTCCATAGGGTACTCAGACAATTTCGTCGTCACTATATGGTGATAATTGCCAGTGCAGATTTGCTCAACAAACAAAGTATCGAAACATCTCTCATGCAAGTTTCTGCCCTTGCGGATGTATTGATTAACCATAGTAACAACTGGCTGCACAAACAACTTTGCGTTCGATATGGAGAACCCAAAGGAGAACTTGGTACCCAATCACTCCTGATCCTGGGGATGGGCAAACTGGGTGGTCGGGAACTTAACTTCTCATCTGATATAGACTTGATTTTTGCCTATCCGTCATCAGGTGAAACACAAGGTGGTAAAAAGTCCATTGAACATCACCAGTTCTTCACTAAATTGGCGCAGCAGTTAATCACTGCACTAGACAAAACCACGGCACAAGGCCAGGTATTCAGGGTTGACATGAGACTGCGACCTTTTGGCGAAAGTGGCCCACTGGTAAGTTCGTTTTCGGCACTTGAAGATTATTATCAGGATCAGGGACGTGATTGGGAACGTTATGCAATGATAAAGGCCCGAATTCTTAATCACCAGGATCCTTATGCTCATGATCTAAGCAAGATTCTTACCCCATTCGTATTCAGAAGATATCTCGATTATGGAGCAATTGATTCGCTGCGTAAGATGAAAGGACTGATATCTCAGGAAGTACGCCGTAGAAGACTCGATAGTAATATCAAACTAGGTGAAGGTGGTATTCGCGAGGTTGAATTTATTGTTCAAAGCTTCCAAATTATTCGTGGCGGTCGAGAGTCAGATTTACAGCAACCTGGCTTGTTACACAATTTGAAAACCCTCCCAACGCTGGGACACCTGCAACAACAAAATGCCGACAGTCTGCGTGAAAGCTATTTATTTTTGCGTAAAGTGGAACATTGTCTCCAGCAATTTGCAGATAAGCAGACGCAGAATTTGCCCACTGAAACTCGCGACCAATACCGCCTGCTTAAAGTAATGGGATTCGAAGACTATCCTTCTTTTTTAAAAACATTAGAAGGACACATGAGCAATATTAACGGTGAATTTTCCTTATTGATCGGTAATGACGCAGATAGCGAAGAAACATCGCTCACCTCTATTCCTGATGAAATTAGTGCCTTATGGAAACTGGAATTCAGTGGTCAGGAAACGGTGGAATTATTAAGTGCCTGGCTAAACGAAGAACAAGCACAAGTTTTTTATCAGAATCTATCTCAATTTAAGCTTAATTTAGGCAAAAAGGGCGTTGGACAACGGGGGCTGGATACCTTAGGTGTGCTTATCCCCCAGCTTCTGTGCATTATACTGGAGCAACAAAACGTCAACTACCTGGATGTACTTACACGAGCGTTAACCGTGCTGAACTCAATTGCTGGAAGAACAACTTACCTGCAATTGCTACATGAAAATCACGGTGTATCCAAACAACTTGTCAGACTTTGTGCGGCCAGTCCTTGGATAAGTGAACAAATTGCTCGTTTTCCTATATTGCTGGACGAATTGCTCAATCCTGCCGAGCTCTACAATCCAACACCATTCGACCAGTACAGCTCTGAACTCAGACCCTTGTTACTGAGAATAGAACCCGACGATCTGGAACTGCAGATGGAAATGCTGCGCCAATTTAAGTTGTCTCAACAACTTAAAATTGCAGCAGCAGACGTTACTGGCGTTCTACCAGTAATGAAAGTGAGTGACCACCTGACATTTTTGGCGGAAGCCATAATAGCCGAAGTCGTTGTTCTTGCGTGGCAACAAATCACTGAAAAACATGGTGCACCTCTAGGAAAGGATGCACAGAATATGGGGTTTGGCGTTATCGGTTATGGCAAGCTTGGGGGCATTGAACTGGGCTATGGTTCAGACTTGGATCTGGTGTTTGTGCATAATGCCGACGTTCAAGAACTAACAATAGGTCCCAAGCCAATAGAATCCGGGCGTTTTTATACCAAACTTGCACAACGAATCATGCATCTGTTCATCACAAAAACCATGTCTGGACTCTTGTATGATGTCGATATGCGCTTGCGACCCTCTGGAAATGCTGGTGTGTTAGTCAGCCAAATTGATGGTTACGCTTACTATCTGGAAAATGAAGCATGGACCTGGGAACATCAGGCATTGGTACGAACACGTTTTATATATGGTGATCGTATCCTTGCAGACCAATTTAACACTACTCGTACCAACATATTATGCAAACCGCGCGACCCGAAGAGACTGGCTACCGATGTCTCAGAAATGCGAGAAAAAATGCGCAAGCACCTTAGCCTCTCAAATTCAGATACATTTGATATAAAACAAGATAACGGTGGTATAGCCGATATCGAATTTCTGGTGCAATATTGGGTTTTGGCCAATTGCAATAAAATCGATTCACTCACAACCTGGTCAGATAACATCCGCATATTAGAGCAACTGGCGAACGAAAATATTATTTCCAAATCCACTTCGGAAGCGCTAGGGGATGCATACCTTAGCTATCGCAATACCAGCCATCGGCTAGCCTTACAACAGCGGGAACGGTTGGAAAATGCTTCCGAGTTTAAACTTCAGAGGGATACGGTACGTGCAATTTGGGAAGAGACCTTGCCGTTAATTTAATCTGGGCGAAATACACTTTATACCAAACAGTAATGGTATTATTGCAAGTCTCAGACTTAAATCTGCGTCCAGGCTAATCCAGCGACTAATTTTTTATCCTTGCACCAGAGAACAATTTGTTTGCAAGTAATTGCTGGTGGTTTCAGTGATAACCAAAGAACGTTGTTTAGGACATAAATACGCTTTCACATCACCTTCAAAGCTACCGTCTATTGCACTGGCTATTTTCCCTAATGATCCGGTAACAGTGTTATCCATCTGGAATTGGTTTTTGATAATGAAATCTTTATCTAGCTCCCAGATCAATTGCATCCCCTCGTTTTGAGCAAAACTGGTTATCGCTTCGCGTACTGTACTGCCCACTTTAAAACTACGATATTTGTGTTCCCCTACCCACCTTCTGGAAATCGGCTTTTGAATGCTCTCCATACTCTTCAATCGTTCAGACAAAGGGCGCTGATCAACGTTAAGCTGCATCACAAAGTCACCAATATCTTCTTCGAACGGCTTCGATGATGACATTCTGTAGGCAGCATAAAACTCAGTCATGCCTTGGGAAACGGTTTTGGTTTCACCTGCACCTTGTGGCTTAGGCGCACTGATATTCGTATTCTGCAAACTAATGACAATAGCGGCGATGATAATAAGCGCCAGCGCTAACCCAATATGTCGCGCCCAGAAAAGCGTATTTGATGAAGACTTTTTAGCCATGGTGTAATCTAGGTATCCTGAACATTTAAATTAATTTCATATCTAAGACAACGTATTCGTAAAAATATTCCCTAATATAGGGATGGATCTTCTTTCGAAGGTCTGGTCTTAAATCGTTTGTGCATCCAAAGGTATTGGGATGGAGCAAGCATTACAAGCTCTTCCACTTTGCGATTAATCCTCGCCACATCTAGTTTATCGTCTCCAGATGGAAAATTCTCCAGCCCTGGAACGAATTTAACGTTGTATCCATCTTTAGTCCGATTGGAAACAATAAAGACCGTTTCGCAATTTGCTTGATTGGCAAACAACAAAGTTCCTGTTGTAGTGGCGACTTCCTGTACAGCAAAAAAAGGTACAAATTCACACTTTGTCCTGCCGTAATCCTGATCAGGTAGATAAAAGCAGACTTCCTTTTCATCTAACGCCTGAATAAGACCCCTGACGTTTCGTTTGTGGATCATATATTTATTTGAACGAGCTCTGCCACGGTACTGCATGTACTCCATCAGAGGGTTATTGTGTTTCCTGTAAAACGCAACAGATGGCGCGTGCAACCCAGCTATTCTGCATCCTAATTCCAGATTCATATTGTGAATTGCCAGACCCAGAACCCCTTTGCCCTTCGCTAAAATAGCTTCCACATGCTCGAAACCTTCAATCGAGCCAATATTTTTTACTCGCCAATCCGGCCACCACCAGCCCATGCTTGCTTCTAGCACAGCCATTCCCGCATGCTGTATGTTTTCTCTAAGAATTAAGGAGCGCTGTGCTTCACTCATCTCCGGAAAACTGAGTTCTAGGTTTCTTCTCGCAACTACAATTCGCTTTTTACCCAGCTTAGTCAATAGCCAGCCTACGACCCTGCCGATATAAGTTTGTATAAAATAGGGGAGCCAGGAAATGACATATAATAACAAAATGCCTAGCCAGGTTAACCAAAACTTAGGTAAGAAAAAAGACCATCTAAAGGGTGGAGCTTTAACTATTGCTTGCGACAAAGTGACATTCCGTAATAATAATTAACGCCATTGTAATGAAGTAAAATAAGATTAACTAGACAGACTATTTGAAGGTATGAATATTCATCTGTCAGGTTAACACTCCAATTTAGTGAAATTAGGTGTATATTAAACAAACTAATCTTGATATTAATTTATGGCAAACAGTGACTTATCACCATTTGCAGGTACGAAATGAGTAAATAATTTGAATACGCAGTCTACCAATAAACAAGCGCAATCTTTGACACACGCTATATTGGATGCATGTTCAACTGCAATTATACTGGTATCTACTGATGGCATTATTCAGCATGCTAACGCTTCCGCCTGTAAACTTTTCGGCTTTGAACAAACAGAGTTATGTGATTCGCTTCTTACCAAATTAGTCCCCGATCGGTATCAACAACAAATATTAGAAAATCTTAAAAGCTTCTTTGACCAAGAATCCACTCCGTTCGATGAAAGTGGCCAAACCTTCAGGATTCTTAACAAGTCGGGCGAAGAGCGTTATGTCACAGTCGACCTGAAGAGGCTGGACATTGGGCAGGAACAATTTGTAATCGCCACTATCAATGAGTCCACTTCACTCAAGCTGGCACAGGATGATCTGCTATCTCTCACTGAGCGATTTCAGGTGGCAATTGACTCGGCAGGAATTGGGGTTTGGCAATATGACTTACAACATGAAAAGCTTGAGTGGGACGAACAAATGTTCGTTTTGTATGGGGTCTCTGCAGAAGGTTTTAATGGAAGTTTTGATGACTGGGTAAAGTCAATCCACCCTGATGATATCGAGCGTAGCATCAACACCTTTGAAAAGGTTGTGGAAAATCGAGAGAAGTTTGATTATTCGTTTCGAATCGTTACCCCTGAAAGTACTGAAAAGTACCTAAAGGCGTACGGGTATGTCGTATTGGATAGCCTCGGCGAGCCAGTCAAAGTTATCGGTGTCAATTACGATCTGACGGAAAACTATCAAACACAAAAACAGCTTGAGACTAGCCTGAAAGAAAATGAATTTCTGGCTAAAGTGGCTCAGGAAACTGACAATGCCGTCATAATAACCGATACAGCGCTCAATATTCAGTGGATCAATCAGGCTTTCACAACCATTAGTGGCTATTCTTTTGACGAAGTGTTTGGGCGCAACCCGAAAGATTTTTTAGCGGGACCTGAGACAGACCCTGAGCAAGCGAAACTGCTTACGCAAGCAATAATAAATGCCAACCCATTTAGCGGCGAGATGGTAAATTACGCTAAAAGCGGTAAAAAGTACTGGATAAGAATTAACTGCCAGCCCATTTTGGAGTTTGGCGAATTAAAAGGGTTCATGGCAATAGAGAGTGATATCACTCGTCAAAAAGAATACGAAGAAAAAATTGTCAAAATTAATAACCTGCAAAAAGCAGTACTGGATAGCGCTAACTTAATTATTATTGCCACTGATACTCAAGGCAAAATAGTCACCTACAACCGCACAGCTGAGCAACTGCTTGGTTATGCTCGCCGAGAAGTATTGCACAAAGCAACCCCAGAACTATTTCATATGCATGAAGAAATTGTCATCCATGCACAAAGACTGAGTGGGAAAGTAGCCTGCAAATTGAAAGCAGGTATTGAATCTCTTACCTATATAGCCAAGCAAGGATTGATAGAAGAAAACGAATGGCAATTTGTGCGAAAGAATGGCACTACCTTTCCGGTAAATTTAACCTCGACAGCCATTATTGGTAGCGGAAATGAACTTGATGGCTATCTTTACATAGGTCGGGACATCACTGAATTAAGAGAAATTGAAAAAGAAAAAAAACGCGACCAACATTTGTTGGAAGCGACCGGCAAGATGGCAAAATTGGGTGGATGGGAGTTCAATGTTAAGAGAAACGCTCTGTATTGGACCGAGGAAGTTTATCGAATACATGAGATTCCGGTCGGCTCAGAGGTTGATGTTGAAAATGCAATTAACCACTATGCGCCTGAGGCAAGACCTGTCATCCAACAAGCCATGGATCAAGCTATAGAAGAAGGCACAAGTTGGGATGTTCAGGTGCCATTTATTACAGCTAAAAACAACAGAATATGGGTTAGAGCAGTAGGATACCCTGACGTTGCTCCAAATGGAGATATGATTCTGCGAGGGGCTTTTCAGGATATAACTGAGCTGAAAAAAGCAGAGGAACTGGCGAAAGAAGCAAGCCAGGCGAAAAGTGACTTTCTGGCCAATATGAGTCACGAAATCAGGACGCCAATCAATGGTATTATTGGCATGAATGACCTGCTACTAAAAACCAATCTGGACGAAACGCAAAGTCATTACGCGACCCTGGCGCAGGTCAGCGGCCAATCCCTACTTCATCTGATAAACGACATTTTGGATTTTTCCAAAATTGAAGCCGGTAAACTTCACCTTGAGGAAATCGAGTTCGACTTGCATGAAATGCTGGAAAATATTGTTGATACCTTTGCATTGCGGGCAGAGGATAAGGGGCTGGAGTTTATCTTCGCATTGTCACCCAATGTACCTCAGTGGGTCAAAGCGGACCCGGGTCGAATCAGACAAATTCTGACCAATTTGATCAGTAATGCGATCAAATTTACACAACAGGGTGAAGTTGTTTTACGTGCTAATTGTACCCAGGAAAACCGACTCCATTTTTGTATTCAAGACACTGGGATGGGTATTCCACAGGAAAAACAAACACAGTTGTTCAATAAATTCAGTCAACTGGACGCTACTCCTACCCGACAATTTGGTGGAACCGGCCTGGGCTTAGCTATATCAAAACAACTGGTCGAGCTGATGGACGGAGAAATTGGCGTCAATAGTGAATGGCAAAAAGGTTCTGAATTCTGGTTTAGCCTCAAGTATAACGGTGCATCGCACCCAAGTTATAAAGAAGAATTAATAAAAGTCGAGCAGCTTGCTGGACATCGTATTCTGATCGTGGATGACAGTAAAACTAATCGTGAAGTACTGCGTAGCATGTTGGAACAGCAGAAACTTGTTGTCGGAGAGGCTTTTAATGCCCCCAGCGCATTAAAGTTGTTACGTGAAGGAGAAAAAAACAATAGTCGGTTTGACATCGCAATACTTGATGCAAATATGCCCGGGATAAATGGCGAAGAGTTAGCCAAAGCAATACGCAGCGACAATCGCTTGTCTAATTTGCAACTGATTATGATGACCTCAACAACATTTAAAGGTGATGGTCAGAAGTTCAAACAGCTTGGATTTGCCGCCTACTTTGCTAAACCTGTAAAATCCTCTGATTTAAATGCCGCCATGGCAATTATTCTTGGCCTGAAAGAAGCGCCTCAACAAGAAATCCCGCTACTCACCCGACACAACTCTATGTCGATGATGGGTAACAATGCTCGAATATTGCTGGTAGAAGATAATTATGTAAATCAACAGGTTGCGTTGGAAATGCTCAAAAACCTTGGCTACAACGTTACTGTTGCTGAAAACGGCCAACAGGCGTTGAATAAACTCGAAAAAACAAACATGTCGTTCGATCTAATTCTGATGGATTGTCAGATGCCAATCATGGACGGATACGAAGCAAGTAGAAGAATTCGTAGCTCTCAAGCCAATAAATTTGACCCAAACATTCCTATTGTCGCATTAACCGCAAATGCGATGAAAGGGGATATGGAAAAATGCGTGTCTGCCGGAATGGATGGCTATCTTGCGAAGCCTATAGACGTTGACCAACTCTCGTCCGAGATTAAAAAATGGTTATATACAGCGAAATTAAATTAATTCTGTGGTGGTTCCAAGGGGATGAGTAACACCAATTTGCATTAATACAAAAAATGCGGTGACCTTTCGATCACCGCATTTTCTAAATTTTGAGCATCCTTCTCAGCAATCCTTAGCTATTAAACCATCCCGGTCAACATCCATATACGCCCCTTTCCTTCTATTCTCACTCATCCTAAGTGAGTCACTCAATCCTGAGTGTGTCCAGTTCCTTAATCCTTTTAAGCTGATTCATCCTCCTATCAGCATTTCTCCTCCTGAGATTGTCCATTATTTCTCTTCCTGAGAAAGTCCATTCAGCCTTCCAGACTGCGATCCTTTAAAACGTCCTGTTAAACAGCTGTCCTATCGCTGCTATTCCTCTCACCATGAGGATGTCCAGTCACCATCCTTGCGTCTTCCTGACCCGTCGTGTTTCCTTGTGACGGGTATAAAGATATAGGATTGAGGTTGAATTACCATAGGGCAAAATTATTTTTATACTGCGAGTATTATACTAAAGTCTAAATACGCAATTTTTTTTCATATAATTCAGATAGTTAATGGTTTTAGTAGGTGATAGACCAAGGATAAATTCCCTGTTTGTCCTACATGTTTGTAGGAAATGTCTTACAAAGTATCAGTCGAGTGTCCTACGTAGAATTTTGGGTAGAATTTTGCTCAGGGCGATTTTTAAACATTATTTGCCCGGTAATATGACCAACCTGCAAATCCTTTATGTGCTGGTAGTCTCCGTCCTCAAAAAAAGACAGGCATTTGGGTAGAGTTACAAACACACCAACACCTTCACTCTGGCTATCTTCCAACACTACACTATCTACTGCACTCATGAGTATGTGACCCAAACCATGGTGCTGGTGATCTGGATGAACGCCTATGAAAGACAACATATGAAAATTATCGGCAGGCATACTTTCGCGAACTTTCTGTTCTTTATCCAACATCTGCCTGGTGCCAAAAAGTCCGGCAGTAAGCAACATTTTTAACCGCCAGTGCCAGAATCGACCATTACCAAAAGCAGCATTGGGGCTTATCAGACAAGCCACAGCTAACAACCGCTCTCCTTCAAACAAACCAATCATAGGTTGTCTTGCCAACCAGAATGCGTTTAATTCTTCTCGGATGGCGGAGCGCAGGCGAGATTCATACCCTTCCTTTTCAGCTTGAAAAATATCCACAAACAAGGGATCGTCGTGATATGCCTGATACAGAATCGAACCCGCTATTTTCAGATCTTCAGCTGCCAGATAAATGGCCTTGACGGATTCCAGTTCTTCCTGGGTATTTGTAGCTGCTGTCATTTAGCTCTTCTCTTCACACTATTTCCACTCACTCTACCGCAATAAACTCAAATTGTTAATAAGTTGTTAGACGGGCGCAACTCTGCTGCAAAAATCACCGCGGATACTCAGAAAATTTTCTACTAGCAGCTATACTAATTTCAATACGTTGCGCTGCTTTTTTTAGCGTTGAGACGAATGTTAAAGAGCACTTTTCGGTTTAAACTATTGTTAAACATGGGGAAATGTAAGTGAATGTCGGAAATCCAACTATGAATACGCTATTCGGCCAATTGGGATTGCCGTCCGACGAGCAATCCATTGAAAATTTTATTGAAAGAAATCAAGGTCTTGCGGACGCTGTGCGTTTGGAAAACGCTCCTTTTTGGACCAGCGCCCAATCCGCGTTTATCCAAAACTCGCTAGATGAAGACGCAGAATGGGCGGAAGTGATAGATCAACTGGATAGCCGGTTGCGGTGAAGGCTATCCAATCAATTTTAGCGAGTTTGTGTTTCGTTACGTAACACTGAAAATTCTCGCTGCAGTTGTTATAACATTGCGTAGGCGGACTCACCCCATCCAATCAAAAGACCATTTTTAAACACCAAAGGTGTGCATTCGTCCTTTGTTGTGACCCCATCACCGTCTATCCGCTGGGTGCGGTAGTACAATACTTGATACTGATCCGAATCTTTTAAATGAGCTTCGTTAAAGTCTGGAACACCCATGCGGCTTTTGATCGTACTAACGTCCGTATTGGTTTCCAATTTCGCTATATGTTTTCTATTTTTATATTCACGATCCTGCCAATCAGAATGATGTGAATATTCGCCGTCACCATCTACAGAAATTACGCAACCAGAAAGTGAAATGGGTAAGATAAGTGCGGCTGCCAGTAATATTTTTTTCATCGTTATAATCCTAAGATGTGTAGTAAAAACATATAGCATTCAAAATAGGGGCCAAAAATTATCGTATTGTTTTATAAAGATTTTTTTGTTTTCAATAGATTCATAAGCAAAGTAGAATAAGCAGATACACCAATTCTTGGCGAAATAAGCTAAACATCATTATGAGTAAAAATACCAACTACATTAGTAAAATGTGCGCAAAAATCGTTCAAGAAGGAGGGCAACCTAGTGTTGCGCTCATCAGAGCAAGGTCTGACAGAACTCTACCCATTCCTGAAGTCATCAGCGTATTAAAACGCTGGAAGCAGGATCCCGCGCAGTTCGAAGAGACTGAGGGATCACCAGAAGAACCTACTCAATCTAAGGTACAGACACTTGAACAGCGAGTCTGTAAATTAGAAGAACAGATGTCTATGCTTTTACAAAAGCTAGATAATCTCAGGTTAGATAAATAGTGCTCAAGCCAAGCTAGGTTGTAACTGTCTTAAAAATTCAGCCAGGCTGTCAGAGAGCGTTTCCTTTGGCTCCATCCCCACTTGTTCCAGCACTACTTTTCCACTTTTGTTTTCGACACTAATAATAAAATCCTCTTCATCGGTCACGGCAAAAAACACTGTTTCAGCCTGATCTAATCTGCGTTTCATTAAAATATGACCTACCAAATTTTGCTGTAACCGTAAAAAATCATCTTGATTCCACGGAAGCAGCAGTTGCAACCCTCCTTTTGCGGTCGTTGCATTCAGGTTGTCGCTCCATAAATGGCTGAAATATGCTTTCAAATCTGGATTAAGTTCAATTTCCAGCGCCTCTTCAAATCCTTTAAAGTCTTGTGCTTGAACCTGTTTAACTGGTTGCCATGTTACCCACTCCCCTTCGTCAGAATTCATCTGATGACAAGGTGAAACCCATTCTGAGTCATACTGCACCGTTAGAGGCGTATCTTCCTCGCGATGAAGCTGTAAATATTGAGAAACAAAATTATCTAGTGCTTTAGTGATATCAGAAGTCATAATTACAACCAAAATTGCATACAATAACGAGATTGTATCTAGCGGATAACAAAAATGACAAAAGAATCAGCAACTTTCGATGAATCTGACACTATTTTAGACAATCTCAGTCTGGGTAAGCAGGTCAATTACCGTTATTCCTATTCAGCAGAACTATTGCAAGCCGTTCCAAGAAGTTTGAGCAGAGACCAGATTGGCCTTGTTGATCCACTGCCATTTTCTGGCGCAGATGTTTGGACGGGGTATGAGCTTTCCTGGCTGAACTGCAAAGGCAAACCGCAAATAGCAATTCTTCGCTGCGAAGTTCCCTACGATTCCCCAAACCTGATCGAATCCAAATCGTTCAAGTTGTACTTAAACGGTTTTAACCAACATAAGTTGGAATCCGCTGCAATACTTGAAGCCATTCTGTCTCATGATTTGTCCCAATGTGCTGGGAAAACAGTTAAGGTTAACTTGTTCACTCCAGAGCAGTTTGGCCAATTGCAACTTGGCGAACTAGAGGGTGAGTGCATTGATGATTTGGATATTGATGTGGATCAGTATGATTTACAACCTGATTTTCTGGTCACCAAAGATACTGCCGTTAAACAGACTTTGACAAGCAACCTGCTGAAATCAAACTGTCTCATTACAGACCAGCCTGACTGGGGTAGCGTGCAGATTAAATACGAAGGAAAACAAATAGATCCTGAAGGACTACTCAGATATTTGATTTCTTTCAGGCTGCATAACGAATTTCACGAACAGTGTGTCGAAAGAATTTTCACAGATATTCTTCTTCGTTGTAAGCCTGAGAAATTGTCTGTTCTGGCTAGGTATACTCGCCGTGGAGGATTGGATATCAATCCATTTAGAAGTAATTTCGAGACAATCGGGTCTGATAAACGTAATGCACGGCAATAAAATATTAGGCTAATGTAATATAGTTTAGCTTCAAAAAGCAGAGACGGCTTGCTTATTCGCGATTATACTTGCAATACAAATAGTTACTTGGCACTCAATTAAGAATTGGAATTGAATGAACAATCAGGCATCAAAATTTGAGGGTAAAAAATCAGACCCTCAAATGCAGAAAAAGTTACTTAAAACTTTGAAGTTGCAAACTGAGCAACTTTCACAATTTATTGTTCGACTTAGCAAGCATTATGAAGGCGTTTCTCCTGAGCTTGATAAAGAGTTGCAAAAATTGCGCTCACATTTGGGTGGCCAGGCGAATTTTAGCCTGGCAGAGATTAGTATCGGGAAATTAACCGGTCTGATTATGCAAAACTCTGATTCACTCAAAAAACAAAGCAACAAGACAATTAGCATTTTGGAGAATGCGGTTAAACAGCTTCAATCTCGGGATAACTTACCCGATGATATTAAGGGTGAAGCGACACAATTCCTGGTCAATTTACAAAACAATAGCAGCGGTATTTATTCCTCTTTGCCTCAATTTGAACAAGTTTTGGATATTTACAGGCTTGCTTTGGACAATCAGGCGTTATTTAAGAAGGCCAGTATTAAACCACTGGAAAATAAGGAAAATCTATCCGTTAGTGCCCAGTTACATGCTGAAATTACTGAAGAATTGCGTGAACTGATAGGCCAGCTTTCTTTATCCAATAAAAAAGACAAGCAACTTGCGGAAGTCAAAGCACAGTTGACTAAGGGACTTGATCATGAAGCCCTGTTGGAATGTTGTTTAATTATCATCAAAGCCATTATTCGTGATGTCATAAAAGAAAGAAACAACGCAGAAAAGTTTGTCTCCGGGCTACATAAGTCATTGTCATCAGTCACTTCCGCTGTAGACAAATCTATAGACGAATCACAAAATCAGTTTCAGCTGAAAATGAGTGCCAGCGAGTTAATGAGAGGGCATATCGAAACTATTGGTCATGCCGTGGATAAATCACAGGATTTGGCCGAACTGAAGAAGCAGGCAGCGAAAATTCTGGGTAAGTTATCTGAATCTCTGGAAGGCAGAGAACAAGCTGAGAAAGATGAACAGCTAATTTTAATGAATTTGCTCAGTGAGATGAAAAACCAGCTAACAAGCCTGGAGAAGGAAACCTCTGAGTTCAAACATCGACTCATTGAGCAAAAGTATCAGAGTCACCATGATCCGTTAACGCAGATCCCTAACCGCACGGCTTACAATGAGCGAGCTGATCTGGAATTCAGGCGGTGGAAAAGACATAAAAATAGTCTTTGTATTGCTGTTATTGATGTTGACCATTTTAAAAAGATTAACGACTCCTATGGGCACCCGGCAGGAGACAAAACACTGCAGGTAATTGCTCAGAACATCCACCGTTGTTTACGTTCAACTGACTTTCTTGCTCGCTGGGGGGGAGAAGAATTTGTCGCACTTTTCCCACAAACTTCGTTAGAAGAGCTCAAAAAACCTTTGGAAACCATACGCAGTCAGGTGGAGCGCATCCCGTTTAAATTCAAAGAAAAACGGGTCTCTATTACGGTTTCAATCGGTGCCACTATGCTGTTAGAAAGCGATGACATTAACACCGCTTTCGAACGCGCAGATAAAGCATTATACGAAGCCAAGAATGCTGGACGAAATCAGTGTATCGCGGTCCAAGGATAACCATGCAAACTATTCAATTAAATCCCATAGGTGCAATGAGTCAGCTTTCTCAGTATGAGATGGACAGGCTAAAATCTTCAACACACAGTGAAATGTACAAGATGTTTCGCAACTGCGCACTTGCTGTGCTCAACAGTGGCGTAGAGGAAGACGACTACGAAAACATGTTCTCCCCCTATGAAGACTTTGAAATTCGGTTAGTTCGAAGAGAGAGAGGGGTAAAGATCGAATTACTTAACCCTCCTGCTGTAGCCTTTGTAGACGGTGAACTTATCCGTGGAGTGCATGAACACTTATTTTCGGTCCTGCGCGATATATTGCATATGGGAACCAAATATAGAGAACGTGTTGCGGATTTGTCCGAATCCAAATTCGTCACGGACATGGTATTTGACATGTTGCGACATTCCGAAACTATTACGGTGGGTAGTGATCCCAATATTGTGGTTTGCTGGGGCGGTCACTCTATAGGTGAAGTTGAATATAAATACACCAAAGAAGTGGGTTATCAACTGGGTCTTCGGGAAATGAATATCTGCACAGGTTGCGGCCCAGGTGCAATGAAAGGTCCAATGAAGGGTGCAACCATAGGCCATGCCAAGCAACGTTACTCACAAGGCCGATACCTTGGGGTCACTGAGCCTAGCATCATTGCAGCAGAGCCACCAAATGCGATCGTTAATGAGTTAGTTATTATGCCGGACATCGAAAAACGTCTGGAGGCTTTTGTCAGAATCTCACACTCCATTGTCATTTTCCCTGGAGGGGCTGGAACTGCTGAAGAGTTTTTGTATATTCTGGGGATCATGCTGAATGAAGAAAACCAGCAACAAGTATTACCCATTATTCTGACTGGCCCGGCGCAAAGTAAATCTTACTTTGATGCACTGGATAAATTTATTGGTGCAACATTGGGCGAACAAGCTCAGTCATTATATGAAATTATCATTGATGATCCCGCCAAAGTGGCAAGAACCATCAAACAAGCCCAGCCCGATGTAAGGGAATTCCGGAAAACAAAGGGCGATTCCTATCACTATAACTGGTCAATAAAAATTGATCCTGAATTTCAAGCGCCATTCGATCCCAGTCACCAGAACATGCAGGATTTGAATTTGCATTTATCGCAACCGAAATCAGAATTGGCCGCTAATTTACGTCGAGCTTTTTCCGGCATAGTAGCAGGCAACGTTAAGGCTGAAGGAATACAACAGATTCGGGAACACGGCCCTTTTCATATTAACGGGGATAATCAGCTAATGATGTTGATGGATGAATTGCTGGAATCTTTCGTCTCACAGCAACGAATGAAGCTACCTGGCAGCGAATATGTTCCATGTTACAGGGTAGTTAAGGAAAATACCTGAGTAAGCAATTGACTGTAAAACGTTAAAATTGCAAAATTCCGGGCTGGGCTGCCTTGGTGCAAGAAATTTGCTTGGTACAATGTAGTCATTGTGAATCTATATTTTAACTAACTGAAAATTAAAAGCGAAAAGATTAACCATGAACAAAAAAGTGATAAGACGCATAGGATATGGAGTAGCGGTTTACGCTTTGTTCGTCGTGGGTATTATTGCTCTGTATCCGGATAGCCCAGAACATATGGACTGGAAAGACAGAGAAGAATACAACAAGGTACAAATAGCAAAACTGGAGTTGGGTATCAGCCGCTCAGAAATTATTTCATTACTTGGCGCTCCGGATATCAGTGAAGCGCGTAAGGAAGGTTCTGAACGAATTCAAGTCATGTTTTATCGAACCGAACATAAGCAAGCGGATGGCATTACAACACAGGACGAATGTACTCCCTTACTGTTCAAGAACGATGAACTGGTGGCTTGGGGAGAAGGTGCCTACCAAAATTATACTGACGGTTAATCGGTCAATTTGTGCAGCAAACTCAAACAATTACTTTGTACGCACAATTATCTGATCTGCTTGGCTCTTATCGTAAAGAACGATTCTCATCCAATCACCTTAAAACAAGCTTTGAGTTCAGCCAGGCCTTACTGGATTTTGTAAGAAACGATCCTGACCCGGTGTCAGGTCAGTTGCTGTTTTATAAAAGACAACTTCCCTACATCACCAATCTGACATTTAATGCGTGCTTACTGACCGCATTGTTATGCTACAGAAACAAAATCAACGAAACTTGCAGCCAACAGCTAATCTGTTCAGTAATTTCAATTTATGCTTTCCAGCAAGCAGACATTGAAAAGCACGCGCGAAACAGTGGGCCTGAGCCTAATCTGATGCCCCAGCCGGAACTTCAGCGGGCCCTTAAGAAAGTGCAACTGGACGTGTGGTCATGTGGTTATCAGATTGGAAAAAGCCTAAGTCTTGCCTCGCTACGGTTAAAAAATATTGGAAAGACCTTTCTGAAACTTCAGAAAATAGTGTTAGCGGCGCACTTAATTGCAATTCAGATCACGCCAAGAAAAAATATTAAGTCACTTAACCTGGCCAAAGCGATAAAAAAAGTTGTCCAAAGACACAGTTATTTACTGACAGACACCGTCACCCCGATGCTTCACTACCCTGGATTGATACCTGCCGGTTCAACGGTAAGGCTGGACAATCAATCCATAGCCTTGGTGTTGTCCTCAGAACCAGGCCACCTGGTTATTAAAGAAAGAACTCACGAATCATATGGTCATGTCCATAGCGTATCTGAAGAGAGGATCACTCAGGTGGGTGCTGCACAGCCGGCAAACCAGGACAGCCCGATTCACGCTCAGTGGGATAAGGAATGGCGGGAATACTGTGAAATATCTCACAAATCATTACACGCGCACGACCCCTCTTTCAGACTTGATCGTCCCCCCCCTGTGTTGCTGGAAGTGCAAAAGCAACTATCTAATGATCAAGTGGATATAGATAAAATAGCGAATATTATCGCTAAAGAGCCTTCCTTGGTTGAACATCTGAGGTCTACGGCTACCTCTTCCAACAGGCAGAATCTGCCTATTCAGGAAGTCAAACATGGCTTGTTGATCCATGGCTATCAACGAGCAACCAGTCTGCTTATTCAGCAAGCTTTGATCCTCAGACTCAATCAGAATTACTTCCCATTGCAAGAACAATTCATCCAATTTACACGATTGCGCATGTATCTGGCTTCGATTCTACTGGGCAACAATAGTTTGATGGCTGAGCGCGCAGCCACACTCGCCTGTTTCGCTTGTGCTGGTCTTTTTACCTGTCAGCAATTTAAAGGGCGCAGGAATTGGCAGATCAAAAGGTCAAAATCATACGACATTTCTTCCCTGAGCTTACACAGTGAACAAAGTAGTTTGAACAAACATGCACTGGTCCTAGCCTCAGCTTGGCAACAACCTGCTGCTGAGCTTAAGGCGTTGGACCAGCAACATATTGACCCCAGTATATCGAAAGGGAATAGCACTGTTCGTGCTCTGGCTGCGTGTATGGGATTAAGTCTGATTCTTTCTCGTCAAATTTATTTTGCCGAATCGGAATTATGTCAGGAAAGCCAAGAATACCTTAAGCAGGCATGCAACCTATTGAATATCAATGGGAATGAATTAACTACTTTGCAATCAGGCGCGGTAGAGTATTGCCATTTGTACTGTCCCTTAGACGCCTGAATCGCTTTAATCTACTGGCAATTAAGCCTTTGAAATGATATAAAACGCGGCCTGAATTTTCACTCTCAAAACGCACTGGATGCGTTTTAATCGCACTAAGGTATTCTTATGACACAACAACGCATAACTGTAATTCGCGGCGACGGTATCGGCCCGGATATAATTGACTCTGCTTTGCAGATCCTGGAAAAAGTAGGCTGCGATTTCGCTTACGATTTCGCCGATGCAGGACTTGTGGCTCTGGAAAATCATGGTGAACTTTTACCTCAAGAAACACTTGATTTGATCGGTAAGAATAAAGTGACGTTGAAAGGCCCACTGACAACACCAGTGGGTGAAGGTTTTACATCAATCAATGTCAGTTTACGTAAACAATTTAAACTTTACGCTAACCTTCGTCCTGTCATTTCATTTAAAGGCACCCAGGCTCGCTATGAAGACATCGATATCATTACTGTAAGAGAAAATACAGAGGGTATGTATTCAGGTTTGGGTCAGGTGGTTTCTCCTGATGGAAGCGAAGCGGAAGCCTTGAGCAAAATCACCAGGGCAGGAGCTGAAAGAATCGTGACGTTTGCTTATGAGTTGGCCAGACGGGAAGGGCGTAAGAAAGTTACGGCGGTTCACAAAGCCAACATACTGAAATCAACGTCAGGGCTTTTCTTAAAAGTGGCACGGGAAATTGGTGAAAAATATCCGGACATAGAATCTGCAGAAATGATTGTGGACAACACCTGCATGCAGTTGGTCATGAATCCCCATCAATTTGATGTTTTAGTCACCACCAACCTTTTTGGCGATATATTGTCTGATCTATGTGCTGGACTAGTTGGCGGCCTCGGTATGGCTCCTGGTGCAAATATCGGCGAAGATTGCGCAATTTTCGAAGCAGTTCACGGCTCAGCACCGGATATTGCCGGGAAAAACCTGGCCAATCCAACTTCTGTTATTTTAGCGTCAATCCAGATGTTGGAATATTTGAATATGAGTGACAAGGCCAATAAAATCCGCAGTGCACTAAAAGAGGTCATTGAGTCTGGTGATCGCACCACACGTGATCTTGGTGGCGAACATGGCACAACAGATTTCACACAGGCTTTGTTAGACAGGCTTTAAAACAGCCGAGCAATTCCAGGTTTTTGAAAGGTCGGTTTTACCGACCTTTTTTTCGATAGCATAAAACTAGACTTTACATTTTTTTGCACTGATTCTAACTTTAGACTCACATCATGAAGTAATGATGATGTGAAATTCTGCATAAGCAGTTCAAATGGACTTACTGAAGATTAAGGAAAATCAGGATGAAAAAATACTTATCCGTATTGTTAGTGGCCAGCGCTTTGCAAGTAATGGTTACCCCAATAACCTCTGCCGCACCCTTGAGTGAAAAAATCAAAGCTGTTCAGTCACAACCTGCAAAACTGAACGTTAATACGGCAAACTTAACCGAGCTTGAAGCTTTGCCGGGTATTGGCAGCAAAAAGGCGCAAGCTATTATCGACTACCGAAAAACAGCTGGAAAATTTCGTTCAATTAAGGACTTGAGCCAGGTGAAAGGTATTGGTGAGAAAATGGTGGTCAAATTGCAGAAAGTTGCAGTAGCAAAATAAACTAGATACGCCGTAAATAAATGGTTTGGCTTTGCCTATTGCCAGCCTCGAACCGTTACTCGATGCTGTTGGCAAAGCCTTGAACCATAACAAAACTTTCTAGCTTGTAATTTCCGCCAGATAGTTCGCAAACTCACCTTTAAGCTCAGGGTGGCGAAGCGCATACTCTACGTTCGCTTTCATGTAGCCTAGCTTGCTACCACAATCGTGGCTCTTTCCCTTCATATAGTAGGCGTCTACCTGTTCGATATTCATCAAAGATGCTATGGCATCAGTTAACTGAATCTCTCCTCCCGCACCGGGTGGCGTATACTCCAACAAATCCCAAATTTTTCCTGACAGCACATAACGCCCAACTACAGCTAAATCTGAAGGCGATTCATCCAGAGGTGGTTTTTCTACCATTTGATGGATTTTACCTGACGTACCAGGTTCAAGCGCTAAGCCTTCAAGGTCAACAATCCCGTATTTACTCACGTCTTCCTGTGGCACCTGTTCTACCATTATCTGGCTGACTCGACTTGTATTAAATCTAGCCACCATTTCTGCCAGGTTGTCTTTCTTGGGGTTGCTTTGCGCGTCGTCAATAATGACATCAGGCAATACTACGGCAAAGGGTGCGTCACCAACCATAGGTCTGGCACACAAAATTGCATGACCCAGTCCCTTAGCAACTCCTTGACGAACATGCATAATGGTCACATCTTTCGGACAAATGCTTTGCACTTCTTCCAACAATTGTCTTTTTACCCTGGTTTCCAGAGTCGTTTCCAATTCAAAGCTGGTATCAAAGTGATTTTCAATGCTGTTTTTACTAGCATGGGTTACCAGGATAATTTCTTTAATTCCTGCAGCTACGCATTCCGCTACGACATATTGAATCAAGGGTTTGTCTACAACTGGCAGCATTTCTTTTGGAATTGCTTTAGTTGCCGGCAACATTCTGGTTCCCAGCCCAGCGACTGGGATTACTGCTTTTTTAACTTGGCTCATTGTTGTTTTTCCTTAATTGAAAGTCCTCGGCCTATCGCATAGTACTGCAAACCGTATTCCAACATGCTGGAAGGTTCGAACAAGTTTCGTCCATCAAAAATAAGTGGGAGGCTAAGTTTCTGCTTAATCAACTCAAAGTCTGGCGCTCTGAATGCTTGCCATTCAGTGCATATTACCAACATATCCGCACCTTCCAGAGCAGCTTCTTTCGTACCAAGCAGTGTGAGATCTTCACGAGCTCCATATATACGCTGTGTTTCTTCCATCGCTTCGGGATCAAAAGCCTGAACAGAGGCGCCTGCATCCCATAACTTTTCCATTAGTACCCGGCTTGATGCTTCACGCATATCATCGGTATTGGGTTTGAAGGATAGTCCCCAAAGAGCAACAGTTTTACCTTTCAGATCACCATTAAAATGGCTGTTTATATACTCAAACAATTTTTCTTTTTGTTTGTAATTGACAGCTTCAACAGACTCTAATATCTGCGCCTTGTATCCCACTTCATTTGCACTGCGAACAAGCGCCTGCACATCTTTGGGGAAACAGGAGCCACCGTAACCACACCCAGGGTAAATAAATTGATAACCAATTCTCGGGTCTGAGCCAATACCCCGTCGCACATTCTCGATGTCTGCACCAAACTTTTCAGCCAGATTAGCCATTTCGTTCATAAAACTGATCTTAGTCGCCAACATGCAGTTAGCGGCATATTTGGTGAGCTCTGCACTACGTATGTCCATCACAATCACTTTGTCATGGTTCCGGTTAAATGGCGCATAAAGCTCGCGCATTTTTTTCTCTGCTAAGGTGTTATCAGTACCTAAAATAATTCGGTCAGGTCGCATGCAATCATTGACAGCTGCACCTTCCTTCAGGAATTCTGGGTTTGAAACTACGTTAAAGGTAATCTCTTTTTGCAGTGTATCCAAGGTTGCTGATATTTTAGCTTTTACTTTGTCAGCAGTACCAACAGGAACCGTGGATTTATTTATCACGATTTTAGGCGACTGCATATATTTAGCGACAGTTTCTGCAACAGTTAACACATATTTCAGATCAGCTGAACCATCTTCATCTGGTGGCGTTCCTACGGCAATAAATATCAGTTCCCCATGTTCAACGCCCATTTTTGCATCTGTAGTGAAATTCACACGCCCCGCCTCATGATTTGAGGTTACCAGAGGAGTAAGGCCGGGTTCATAAATTGGGATAACACCATTTTTTAAGTTATCGACTTTATTTTGGTCAACGTCCACGCAAACGACGTCATGCCCCACTTCAGCCAATACTGCGGCCTGCACCAGACCAACATAGCCAATTCCAAATACAGTAACTTTCATTTATTTGAATCCTTTATTTTGACCAATTAAAAGGCAACTCTGCCTAAACGGTACGAAAATTGATAGTGATGTTTACGAATTGTGACTAGTAATTACGAATATTATCACTTAGATGGTCTATGATAATTGAATACGATAGTTTGTTAACATACAATAGCGCCCCGAAATGGGGAAGCATTTTGTTTCTATATCTTTTTTTAACTTAACAAGCAAAGGAATACGGCTTGGTTGGAAATCTCTTTTCATTTTTAGTAGCTTTTGTGGCTGTGTTTGGATTGGTCTTTGTACTGCGCCCTATGGCGCTAAACGTTGGTTTAGTCGACAAGCCTTGCAACAGAAAACAGCATAAAGGCCACATCCCCTTAGTAGGTGGATTGGCTATCTATGTTGCCATTACACTTTGTAGTTTTGTGTTAACTCCTTTTAATGAGCATTACAAACTATATCTCTTGTCCACTTCCTTCATGGTATTGATTGGTGCATTGGATGACTACCACGATATAGACGCCAGATTGCGACTAATTGCCCAGTTCCTTATTGGGTCACTCATGGTATTCGGTGCGGACCTTTATATAAGTTCCCTGGGGGACGTATTTGGATTTGGAGTAGTTGAACTAGGAATTTGGGGACCTTTGTTCACGGTCCTGGCTGTTGTCACCTGTATCAATGCGTTTAACATGACCGATGGTGTTGATGGTTTAGTTGGCATTTTGAGCCTTAACACGTTTCTGGCAATGGGTATTTTAGCTGCAATTAGCAACATTTCGTTCAACATGGGCGTTACATCAATGCTTGTCGGTGCAATTGTCGCATTTTTATTCTTTAACTTTGGCTCTTTCAAACAGGGGCGATACAAAATATTTATGGGTGATGCTGGCAGCATGCTGATGGGCCTTACGGTTGTCTGGTTACTAACATATACGTCCCAGGGAGAAGAATCAGTCATGCGCCCAATTATAGCCGTTTGGCTAATAGCGCTGCCTCTGATGGATATGTTCTCAGTTATGTTTCGAAGAGTTCTGGCTGGGCTTTCTCCTTTGAGGGCGAGTCGGGACCACCTCCACCACATGATTCTAGTTAACGGCTTCAACAACACGCAAACAACTATAATTATCTCAATCATTAGTATCTGCTTTAGTGGATTTGGTATCTATGCTGAAATTACTGGTATCAGCGAAAAAAGTATGCTTCTTTTGTTTGTTCTTCTTTTTGTTCTTTATAATATTTTCATGTTAAATGAAGACAAGAGACATAGTGTAAGATCAATTGCGCCAAAATTAAGTCGGAGATAATTTCATTTTAGAGAGCCCGACGATATTCGCTGGGCTCAAAGATTTTGATGTACCAGTTGTATGCTTTCTCCAACTATAACTAACCATCAGGTGAGTCAGTATGTCTCATAATTTCTTATAGGATCTATTTGGACCTGAGAACACTTGATGATGGCTGCCTAAACAATTTCGTATCACTATCGCACATTTTTCTTGAGCAGTGACTGCTTTGCCGCTGTTCTTAAATTTGATTGTGAATGAGTTGCTTTGTAAACCTCCCTAAAATAGCCACATCTCTTTTTAGAGTTCTCCTGCTTAAACTAAGCAATCAACCTCTTTTTTGGCAATGTTTCCATAAATGATGGGCCCGTCACAAAATGATTTTACTAAACCAAAAGTGGATCAATAACTGAGGGCAGGTTGACACGATATATCCGAATAAAGAAATGCATTGAGCACTCCTAAATATGATTGCTCCAAAGCGCCAACTGACATGCGATTGTTTATCGCAATTTTTTAAGTTGGTAGTAGAAGTCTTTCATTCTGAAAATTCCAACCACTGCCAATGTCATTTTCAACGCAACAGTTCTTGTCGAAGGAAATATCCAAAAACATAAATAACTTGCAAAGAAATAGGAGAGCAGTGTTGCCCATGCAGCACCCTCTGCCTGATACAAAGGGATCAAATACAGATTAAGCACAACATTTAAGATCGCTCCCGTCCCTTGGGAGAGCAGTGAAAACTTTACCATTGACTCTGCAATTAACCATTTGCTTGTGATAGCCCGCATGAAAACAAAACAACACGCCCATATTTGGATATTGAGTAAGGATGCAGACCGTTGATATTCAGCTCCGAATATAAATGGAACGAAGAACCAGGAAAAGGCGAGCGTGAATGTGACTACTATCAACGAAAAGACAAATACAAGATCAATAAGGCCCTGAAGCATTTTTTCATACATGATCGGGTTTGTTTTTTTGTCTTTAATTAGTTTAGGAAAAAATGAAGCAGCTAGTGCGATAGGAAAAAAGTACCAAATCTCTGATAGTTTAACAGCGACTGAGTAGACTCCCACCTCTTCTTGCCCGACCATTGAACCAAGCATTATTTGATCAATCTTCAAATAGATGACAGCTGCTATGCCAGAAAAAATTAACCAGACTGACTCCTTTAAAAGCCCAAATCCATAGCCTAAATCAATCCCCAAAAACTGTGATGATTTGCGTCTTTTTAAATATACCCCAAAAAAACAAACACCAACAAAAATCCACTCCAGAGCTTGAATTACAAAAAGTAAGAATAAATCTTGATGCCAAATCGCGACTACTATTTTACCTGCCCCAAACAACGCTAAGGATATTGTCCTTATTGTTGCAGCAAACTTAGATTCCATTCGGGATTGCAGCCAATGATCTAGTACTAGGAAAACACTAAAACTATTGCCAAGTAAAAGTATAAAAACAAATAATAGATGAGGCTGTATTGAGTCTACTAACCAAGATCCCAAAACTAGAATAGCGGCTGACCCAATTAACATTCCAAATGCTCTTAAAAACAAGACGGTGCCTATTATCTTCCCTTCCAATTCCGGCTTTGTTAATAATTCCCTTGTCACTATGGCATTTAATCCTAGTGCAATAAAAGGAGCAAAAAGCGCGACAAACGCAAGCAACATATTGAAAAGCCCGTAGTCAGAAGGTCCAAACTCCCTAGCGATAACGACATTTATAAGCAGCTGCATTGACATCGTTGCAATTTTTTCACCGTATAACCAAACGGCGTTCAATATTGCATTTGCGCTGTTAATTTTGTTGTCGTTCAACCTACACCTCTATATAAATGACGTGTCATTGGTAGCGACTTAGAACGTCGAGCATTTTTGCGGCTTGGGATTTTCGACTAAACTGTTCTGCGGCTAAAAGGGAGTGTCGGCTATATTCGCTGAGGTGCTCAGAGTTCTGATGCAGCTCCAGAATTGCTAAAGCCAATTCTTTCGATTGTTCTGGGTTGACAAACACCCCAGCTCTATTGGTAGTGACAATTTCCGTTGCTTCACCTTTGGGCATACTGATGACAATTGGCAACCCCATGCCCATTGATTCAAATATTTTTGATGGGATCACACTCTTAAACAGTGGCGTATCTTTCAAATGTACTAGGGAAACATCGCACAGCGACCAGATTTTGGGCATCAACCCTTTATCCTGCCTCCCCATTACTTTAACGTTAGACAAACCTCTTTTGGATATTTCATGCTTAACCTGCTCCAAAGAAGCACCACTGCCAACAAACAAAAAACATATATCATTGTTTTCTTTTAGTATTTCTGCTGCATCTATAATGTTAAGCAGACCATGGGCCAAGCCGTGAGTACCAATGTATCCAGCAACAAATTTACCCTCAAGCTCCCATTTTGAAAGCAATTGAGTATTTTTGATTTGAGGCGCATATAATTGCAAATCGACACCATTTAATACGACCTCAATTTTAGATCCATCTATTCCTCTATCAACTAGTTCCTGAACAAATGATTCAGTAACAGAAATAATGCAGTCAGCTTGTCGGTACAAAAACAATTCTAACTTTTCCAACAATTTGATTGAAAAAGACTTTTTCATCGCACCGACTGCAGTTATGGAAGCAGGCCAGATATCTCTTAATTCAAATACAAAAGGTTTTCGCTTCAAGCTTGAAACAATCCATCCAGCTAAAGCTGTAAACAATTGCGGAGACGTGGCTACCACTACATCGTATTTTTTTACGAAAAGAGCTGCGATGCTCCCTGTGAGCATAAAAGAAACATAATCAAGAATCCTTCGAAACAACCCTGAGTTGGCAGCGATGTAGGTTTTTACTCTCCTGACTTCTATGCCATTCATTATTTCTGTCTGATACCAGCTATTGCTATAGCCTTTAAAAACTTTTCCTTCCGGAAAATTAGGTGCCGTTGTGATAACAGTTACTTTGTGACCTGATTTTACCCACTCTGTAGCGTGTTCATAAGTACGAGTGGCTGGTGCATTTCCCTCAGGAGGAAAGTTATCGGTTAAAAATAAAATATGCATTAAATATACGCTCTGTATCCCTTCAGATAACCTTTAATCAGAGAAAAAACGACACTTATCCGCTTATCTCTGAGCAAATACCTTAGTCCCCAGTAGCTCACCAAAAAAGGTCCCCAAGCTCCCAGCCTGGAAGCAGTAGCTCCGCGAATTTCCATAATGGAATCAGACTCGACTTTAAGTCGCCCGCCTTCAGTGCAGCTATGATAAACAAAGGGTTTATGAACGAGTTCAAACTTCCCTCTAGCTTCAACAACATCTAACAAGAAGTGGATCTCTTCACTGCCAGGAAAATCAGTTCCCAATCCAATCCTACTGTTAAACCTGATGCCATTTTGAACAACGAATTCTCGGCAAATAATCAACTCAATACTATTCATTCTAAGTACAGAAAGCTTTGAAACTTTGCTTTTCTCATCGTAGCGTTTGTAAAAGGATTCGTGACACTCTGTACATCCAACACGGACACGATAAACACTAGGTGTAGTCTTGGAAGATTCAATCATTTTTATTAGCGCAGACAACTCTTCAGGCACGATGTCTACGTCATCATCCAACAACCAAATATATGGTGTATTGGACGCATCAATTGCAATATTTCTGCTTCTTGATAACCCTACTGTTTCGGACCATACGAACCTGACCTGTCTAAAACTCTCCGCCAATTGTTGATGTACAGGGGACCAACGTTGCATCACAACAATCACTTCAACTGGTGAATCCTTGAGCTTATCCAGCAAGCCTAGAAGCCTCTCCAGCCTGTCGCCAGTGCATGAAAATGCAAGAGTAAGTACATAATTCTGTGACAAAAAAGTACTCATGTCTTTGCCTTCAAATTAGTTCTTAAAGCCGATAGAATAGCTCTGTAGTTTCCAAAGCAGCAATAATGAAACAGTTGTGACAGAGTAAACCTATGGTTTAGAAGTCTTTTTTCTGTCAATTCTGCAGACCTCAAATGCTTTTCAGTAAAAAGAGATTTGTGCTTTTCTACAAACAATTTAAGCGCCTTGATTTTTCTTTCAGGATTGGAGCTGATTCGCTCCAGTTCATGCGCAGTATGAAGTACATAGGTTGCTAGATTGCTTTTTTTTGCAGGCCCAAACTTATCAATCAACCTTACCCAACAATCATAATCTTGAAATGCAGGCAGCGATTCATCAAACCCATTAATTTCCCGCATTCTAGCGGTTTTCGTCAGCACCTGATTACCCAACCTGTTGTAGTGCAATATTGCGTCTAAGGTAATCTGTCCGCTTTCTTTACCTTGTCTTTTCCGAGTTTTTCCGTTGTCATTGAGTAGACTTGCCGCAACACATGAATAACAGCCGTCCCAAATATTAAACAAATTATCTATATGGTTGGGTAGCCACTCATCATCATCATCTATTCCTGTGATAAAATCACATTTTGCACGATTGATTGCCGTGTTTCTGGCCGCACAAGCTCCCCTCGCTCTATCATGTTTAACAATAACAAGATTAGGATAAACAGCCGTTAGTTGTTGTAATTTAAGCCAAGTGTCATCCGTTGACCCATCATCAACAACAATTAACTCATCCACTGGATAAGTTTGCGTAAAAACCGACTCTATAGCACGTTGCATCATTGCAGATCTATTGTGCGTTGGCATATACACAGATAATGACATAGTTGAATTCAAATTTTGTCCCCACAACTAAGTTCGCTATTCCGTCTAATTTTACTTTTCTCCCAGCCAATGGCCCAGACAACCAGGATAAGCATCCAGATCAGATGAGTACTGATGTACTCAGATCGGTATAACCCTGTGCAGAGCATTTGAATCGTTAGCAACAAAGATAGCGATAACCTTTTGTTCAATGCCAATTGGATCATCAGACTTTGCCTCAACAATAATGCGAATAAAGCCATCACTGACATGATACCAATCAGCCCACTTTCCCAAAGTATGTCCAGAAACATGTTGTTACTGATGCGAAATAACATGTCTTCCATTTGCATACCAAACTCGTTCAAATGTGACATTGACGTCAAACCATGCCCAAACAATAAGTTAAATGGAGAAGCATTGAACTGAATATCCAGCAGGTTTTTCATAAACTGCGCTCTCGAAGAACCACCGGACGCCTCATGAATGAACTTATTCATGGCGAACTCTATTAATATTTGTCCAAAAGCAAACAAAGCGGTTAAGAAGGAAACCAGCAATATCAAGATAAAGAAATGAGGCTTACCTAACGGAAAACGCCAAAATAGCAAGAGAGTTGCGCAGCCCCCTAACATAATCGCGTTGACATAACCGCCGCCAGAAAAAGTCAGCAGAAGTATTGCTGCAACTAAGCTAGCCACGCTGTACCTTAACCACTTGGTTTTCACTAAAAACATAACGAGAAGAAACGTCTCAATCAAAATTGGAGACAAAAAGCTGGGTTCTTCAGCTATGGACGTAACACGTTTTGGCACAGCATCACGAATGATAGCTGGCACGCCGTGCATCCAATCCCGGGTTTCAATAAAAAAGGGCTTTCCAGTCAGGTTGCAATAAATCTGATAAGTGCCAAATAAAACAAAGATAAAGCCAGGTATAAGCCAAATCTTGCCAAGTTGCTCGAATTCATTTTCTGTTAATGATGCAAGATGCGCATAGCAGGCAACTAGTGTCAGAGACAGAGTGGCAATTGAAAACAACCTGCCTAGTGTCTCTGTGCTGATAAGCAATCCATATGGTTCAGTTGAATTAATTAATAAAGAAAGAAAGCCCACTACAAAAATAAGCAAATAACTCAAAATGATTTTTGAAGACAGATGCGAAATCATTAGCCCACCGTTCGACAATGACAACAAAGCAATTTGCAATGCACTCACGCCAAACAGTCCGGCAAGAATGATCTTACTCCATGGTGTCACTGACATCGGCCCAGCAATGATAATCAAAGCAAACAGTAAGCCCTGAAAGCGACGAATACTCATACAATGCTGGCGAACACCTTGTTCCACATTTTTTCCGAATCTACTTTAAACCGCTCTCTACTGGTTGCTGATTCAGTAGGCCCGGAACTCAATGCAAATTCCAGCTGAGTTTTCAATTTGTCCTTCCCTGTGTCTGGCGAAAGCAGGCAGCCAGATAATTGATATTCTTCAAACAGCTTTTCGTACTTATGGCTCCAACTAGTTCCTAAACACGGAACGCCCTGGCTCAGTGCACTCACACACCCATGGAACCTGGAACAAACTATCAACTCTGCGGACTGAATAATCCCCTTCACTTTTAACGCATCGCTCTCATGGTATATTTCAATATCACCACCAGACTGAGACTGAATAAGATCGCAGACTTGGCTATCTTCCTTACCTTCATGATTTAAAATTAATGGATTTAGCCCTAGCTCTCTGCCAATCTGAATACTATTAACCATCAAGTTTACATAATGGTCTTTCCATCTCTGGTCGGAATTGCGTTCACTCAACATGTTGTAATTCGGAACTATCAGCAATAACCTGTCAAAATCTTTCCAACGTTGATCCACAACTGGTTTAACCAAGTTGGTGAAGTCTCCAAAAGTCACCAAATTGTCAGATTGCCCGATCACTTGTGAGACATGTTCAAAACTTGTTTCCTCGCGCGCACAAATTAAGGTTGCCTTAGGAAATGACTCCACTAACTCATTCTTGTCTTCAGGGCGCGAAAATGGACCGAGAGCCTGAGGCAATAACACAAACTTTTTGTTGTATTTTGCACTTCGTTTTATCTCACCACATAACAATTTAATCTTGACGCTGCTCCATTGATCGCCATAGGCAAAGCCTGATGCATCTAGCACGACATCAACATCAGCCTCTGTAATGATGCCAAAATTGTTGATCAACCAATGTCGCAACTTCTTAGGGATCCAGTAACTAAGATTACTCAAATCAAACTTGCCCTTTCGTAAAGCAAACTTCTGCAAGGCCCCGACTTGGGCTCGTTTTAAATAGGGAGAATTTACGTTCGGCTCCAGGACTAATTTAGCAGTTGGCAGTTGACTCTCTAACTGTTGCATAACTGCATGCAGCATTAGTTCCGCCCCTTTATTTACGAATTGGACACCCTTAACTTCAACAAACACCTATTTTATCTCCCTAAGTAATAAATCAGTTCCCTTCTTCTGTGAGAAAGGTATACCACCCTGTGGTTGCGCATACCCCACTGCAATCAGCATAACCGGCCGTTCATAATAATTCAGACCAAGTTTTTCCTGCATCATTTTTTCCCGACCTTCAATATCTGGCCAGTTGATCGGGCAGCTTGACAACCCCAAGGTTTCCAGAGCCAGCATCAACTGCATTGCTGATAGAGATGCATCGATATAAATAACGTGACGATCACGTTCTGCAGGATAATTTGACAGATCGCCAACCACGACAAACAGGGCTGGTAAATTTTCCGCAAAACCAACGGTTCCCATCGCGCACTTAGCTACGTCGGCAGCAATCGAAGGGTCAGTAGTATATTTATAGAAGAAGGGTTGCCGGTTGCAGGCAGAAGGAGCGAGAGAAGAAGCATTGACGGCTTGCTCTAACAAACTTTTCGACACTGGCTTGTCCTGGTACCAGCGGACCGATCTGCGACGCGTGAAAAGAGCAAGTATTTGCTCATAACCAATTGTAGATTCTGGCAAGGCCTCGTGGCTGTAAGGAATAGATTTGTCAATCTCAGGCTTGTCATTAGGCAGTTGCGAAAGTTGACTGAACAATTCTCGTGCTTTTACAATTCTTCCCTCGTCTTTTACCGCTTCAAAGTAACTGGTTAGCACATCAAAGGCCCAACGCGTTTCTTCTTGGCAAAACGAGTTTTTCCCCAATGCTTTTTGATACACCACAACGGTTTCCAGAATATACCCCTCCGCGAACACGTCACGCCGAGGTTGCATGATCAACCCTTTTTCCAGACGATGGATATTTCTTCTTAATAATGCAGAACTATCTTCAATTTCAGATAATTTTTTTTGAAACGCTATTTTTCCTAACAGCGCAGCCCTGTGTTCCCGAGCAAAGCTGCGATTAAAAACCAAATAATAAATTGAAGATGCCACACCATTGACGCTAAATATTGTCATGAATTTAGCTGACAACTGACTTAAGAAACCTTTTAACGGTTCCTTCAATGAATGCGGAATAAGTTTTACAACAATCGAACGCATGAAGACTCAGGTACTCTCTGAAAAAGGGGGCTATTTTATACTGTACGGGCCAATACCCCAAGCGCAGATTAGTCTGCGCGTACAAGTTCCGTGGGATATTTGGCTGAAAAACTCTATAAAATGGTTAAACGGGCAAAAAATTGCTGTGTACGGGCTAAGAGTTGGGCCTTGGCCTGCGAGCGAGGACGATAAACAGCGCGATAATACAGCTAAGTAACCCCCCTGCAAACGTTCCGACTATTACTATGACGGCTCTTCGCGGCTTATATTTTTGCTCAGGTACAACTGGAGGATCAACGTAACTAAAAGCATACTCCTCCCGAACTTCGGCCAACATAGTTATTTTTAATTGTTCTTCAATTAAGTCGTAAAGCGCTTCTTGCATTCCAACAATTGAAGTTGTGTCAATTTGCTTTTGTAGAAATGCAATACTGCTCTGCGCTTCAACCATATCCCGTTCCCGCATAAAATTATTTAGATCAGAAATCAATAAATCCGCAAGCTTCTGAGCAACATAAGGAGAATAATGTTCAATACTCAATGACACTAAACCATTTTTTGAATCTCGCTCAACAGTCAGTTGTTCAAGAAATACTTCATAGGCTTCCCATCCACTAGGTTCAGGTTGTTTGGGAAATTCAACGGCACGCACCCATGACTGGCTTTGCTTGTCATAAACGTCAGGATCGATGATCAGGTTGTTATTTTTTCTGTCCCAACCTTTCGCAGCCATCAAGGTAACTTTCAAGTCATGACGTTGTATAAAATCGATCAAAAACGTACGAGATCGTAAAAACTCCATTGCCAATAATGTCTTATCTGTTTTTACTCCTCCGAGGCTGATGCCAGTCAGAGAAGCCAGACCACCAAATTGCCCTGCCAATCCTGACAATCCACCTGAGGAGGCTGTGTCTGTCGATACTGGGGCTAACAACGCCTCTGAACGATAAATACTGGTCATTGATAGGGCAAGGACAATGGATAACACGGCAAATGCAGTGGTTAGGCCAATAACCAGCCATTTGTGACCCCACAGCGCGCCGATGACATCTATATCTTGTTGTTTAATATCCAAACTAGTTCCGTGTAATTAAGTGTTTTCGATTTGAAGATAAAAATACGCCGGTATTGTACAGGTCTTCCCAGTGACTACAAAGGCCAATCAATGATTTCTTGTTGAAGCAATAGCGCTTCGATCAAATAATAATCGGCATATATCAACGAAACGTCTACCTCAAATTCACCCGGTTTATTTCCAGTGGCATGCTTGAGCAGAGCCCCTTTATTTAGATCCACGTTAATGTACTCATCATTTAACATTGCATTGATCAAATTAATAGATGCGTTTCTGTAGGTATCACCATCCTGACCAGGTAATTGTGCTCCGAGCAGCCATAATCCTGTTGCTGCGATTGCTGCCGCGGAAGTGTCCTTTGGCGCCTGAGTATCATCGACATCAAAATCCCAAAAAGGAATATTATCTTCAGGTAAATTGTTTAAATAGAAATTAGCCATGTTTATTGCGGATTCCAGTGCAATCTCCTGCCCGGTTTCTTTGTACGCCAAAGCAAAACCATAAATTCCCCATGCCTGCCCTCTAGCCCAGGTTGATTCATCATCCAACCCTTGGGCGGTACGTTTCAACTTCACTCCGCCATTATTTTCTGAAAAGTGAACCACATGGTAACTACTGCCGTCAGAACGAACAAACTCTCTTGCTGTGGTTTGCATATGTGTCAGTGCAGCTGTATAAAATCGATCATCGTTGAAGGTTCTGGCCGCATCAAAAAGCAATGCTAGATTCATCATGTTATCGATGATTACGAGGAAATCCGAATCATCATTCCATGAACGAGTAGCACCGACAGTTTGGTTAAACCGCCCAAGTAGCGTATCAGATGCAAGTTTACGTGTGGTATCAAAACTCGGATCATCCAGGATTCTGGCGCCTTTGCCGAATGTATTGTCAATTAGAAACCCGACATCATGGACTTGCCAATCAGCGGTGGAGGACAATGGCAGCGTCCAGCGCCTGGCTTGTTCAAGTAGTTCTGGATCTTCCTGTTGATATCCTAGTTGCCATAAAATGCCAGGAAAGAAACCACTGCTCCAACGTAAAGATAATTGTGACCATTGTTGCGTGTTGTCCTTGTCTGAAATTGGATAACCATCTGCCGGGCCGTGGCTTTGCGCATACATTAAGTATTTGGCTCTTGCAGCATCTATTACTTGTTGACGCGTATATTGAGACGCTACTGGCGCTATTTCGACAATATCAAATGGTTCTGATCGTCGCTCTTTTCCGCCCCCACAAGCAATGATAAATAACGAAGCAGAAATGATAACTGAAAGTCTGATTGACACAATACTACCTATTTGTTTAGAGGTGTTTAAAAAGCCGAGGAGTTACATTGTAGAGCAGTACCATTTTCAATCAATTTTATCGGCATTTCCAAATTTTCATCCATGTCAGACAAATTCATAGGCAACTGGTATAGATTGGCGCTAGCATCAAAAATGTACATTGGGGAAGCTGGCAACATATTATTGCTTTCATCTTCGACAAATCGATAAGGATTTGACGCACTACCCAAACCCACAAAGCCTGAGAAAGTCTTATTAGCTACAGCGCGAAGATAGTTTAGCTCACATAAATCACTTAAGTATCCAGGTTCACCGACCTTTTTTAGGGGAGTGAGGTAGGTCGGATTTGCAGTAGCCCCATTTACATCAACATAGGCCGGAGCACCACCTGCTAGTCCATTATTGTTATTTTCAGGTGTGGCGGGGAAAAAGAAACGGGTTAAATTGTTTTCGTTTTGGCTGATAAACCCGGTTGAATAGTTATGATCTATTTCTCGGGTCACACTACGGTTTTCCCAGTTACTATTGCCCAGGTAGGCGTATGCCAGCGTATGAGTATCGCTTAAAGTTGGCGTATGGGAATTTGCACCTGTTCCTTTGACATAGAGTATCTGCAAATCAAGCAGTTCGTCAGTTCTGGCCAGTGAAATATCCTTCAAATAGATCCGTTGTTGCACTCTTCCAGATTGCCGAGGAAGCTTCATCACAGCAATACGGTCAAGACCCTGCTCGTTGTTAAAAGGCAAACTGTCCGACAATGCTTGGCCACTTCCTGAAGCATTTGTTATAGAACGCCAGCTTGCTCCAGAATCTTGCGAATAAAGAACATACAAATTTGTTCGATTGGCGGGGTCGGAGTCAACTAGCAGGTTAAAGGCGATGGCTATGTCTTTACCGTCCTGTGTGCTACCTGCGATAGCATAATGCCCACCGTATGCTGCCAAGGGCGTTACCTGGTCCAGAATTGCTCTGTCGGCCACAGAGTCGTCGTACGTTAGTCTGGCAGACCAAAGTTGGCGAGTCCCATCACAGGTATCCCGGACCCCCTTCAAACAGTAAAGGGTGTAAATCAGTCTGAAACCACCTTCGATTCGCAGCAACTTTGGATAGGTTACTCCAGCAAAATCCGGATGCGTTATATCTGTTCTAGCCAGAGACGAGTAGTTAATATTTGGTGGTGTAATGTTTTTCAATATAATGTTGTCTCCACCGAATATACTTTGCTGACTTGGCTGCTCTATAAAATACAATAAAGCGCTTCGACTTAGAGAACGCCCGGAAATCATGATATATAAATTTCCATCATGGTCGAAATTCAACACCGCATTGTCATGTGGATCATCAGTATGTTTAATGTGAATAAGCAGTGGCGCTGATACTTTATTGGTTAAGTGATTAAATCTCGCCACGTAAATACCCAGCGCATTGGACTTTCTATCTGTCTGCCTTAAGAACGCTGACGTGGTGCTGGTCTGTCCCCTGCCGGAAGTAGATGCAACAGTATCTTCACCATCCAATTGCGCAGGACCAGAAAAGACGAAATAAGTGTAGTGACTGTTCTCCACAGCTACCGGATAGTGCTTAGCAGTATAAGTAGCTGTGGCTCCGCTATAAATTGAGAATGATTCGAACTCTTCCGGATCAATATTGATTGATACATTGTCTTGAATAGCTAAGCCAAATGACGAACCGATAAACCCAGGGCCCATCTTTAATTGTGTTATCGAGCGCGATGTTTCTGAATGACAGGAATTCTGAATGTTTTGTGGAACGATGCATTGCCCGGACGGGTTTCTAAGGTATGGGTAAAAATTGTGTGGATCAATAAGTGCATCTGCACTCACACTGTAACTTCTTGCCCTGGTTGAGTTGCTCCCGCTATCGGATGAGCCACCGCCACAACCTTGAACTGCGATTGTGGTGAAAAAACACAACAACCAGTTGGTTATATTTTTATTCATTTTACTACCGCTGGAACTGCTTCTTATTATTGTTTTTACATTTTGACTCGCCAGCTCAACCATGGAGTGGGATAAAAATTAAAAACAGCGGATTATAATACTACAATTTTTACGCTTGGGCGAATGGTGCCTCACTAAACCGTAGGCAATAAAAAAGCGACCCGAGGGTCGCTTTTAGCAATTTAGGTATTAACTAAATTATATTATAGCTCAACAACCGGTATGATTTGACGACCTGTGCCGGCTTTTTGCGTGTATCCACTGAATTTAACATCATTATCAGGCGCATTGATTGTTACTGTTACTGACAAACGTGTACCGCTTGGAACAGATAGGTAATTCTGAATCATTGGGCTAGTCAATGTCATGTTAGTACCACCCATCAACATGTCAGTGATAGTAACTGGACCGTAATCATTACCATCAGTATCAAAGGCTTCGATTACCACTTCACCGTCTTTAATTCCAGAGTTGCTGAATACTAAGTTATTCTGTAATCCAGAGAAACCAACTGGTACATAGTTATAGAATGCCTGTGCACCATTTAGTGTCCAAGAACCAGCTGAAGCATCTGTTTGCAGAGCCTTAGTTGTCGCAACAGCCGCTGCAGTATTGAAGTTCAAAGTAGTATCAACAGTAAAATCTTGGACTTCTAGAACAGCGCTATCATCGCCTTTACCAGCTACAGTGAATGTGAATGTAGCAGCTTCAACGTCGTTACCACCACCATCAGTCGCAACAACTGTGATTTCAGTAGCGTCAGCATTGATTGTTGAAGCAAATGTATCGTCTGAGCCGTTAGCAACACCGAAAGCTGCTGTCAGTTCACCAGCGTCAATACCAGCATCACCATCAGTTTCCATCCAAGAGAAGTCACCTTTAATGACATAGGTAGCGCCTGTATACACACCTGGATGTACAGCTGGAGCTGCATCAGTAGGCGTAACAACAAGCACGTCTGTTGTCGTCGTGTCGTTACCAGCAGTAAACTGCTGACGATCGTTATTCACGTCGATTATACCATTCAAAGGTTTTGTTGTAGTGGCCGCATATTGAGCAACAACAGTCACAGCCGTATCTGTCAATGTACCTGCCGTATCGATAGGAGTATTACTAAGACCAGTAACAGCACCATAGGTTACGTCAATTTTACCTGTCGCATCAAGCACAGTAGACGTAGTTAGCACCATACCGCTCAACGTTAAAGTACCGCCCACGTATGAGATGCCTGCAGCTGCACCAGCATCCTGAGCAGAAATACGGAATGTAACACTAGTAGCGCTAACATTAAGGATACCGGCTGTCGCTGCTTCATCACCGCCGTTATTCGGCTGACCTGCATCGAAGCCAACAACCAAAGATGGGGCTGAATTAGTCACATCGAATTGCGCACCGCTTACTGTGAACGTGACTTCGTCACCAACCGCGTATTCAGCTGCCAATGTCACAACAGCATTTGGAACAGCGATACTAGCTTGACCAGCCGCACCTTCTTGAGACACTTCAACACCAGTAATTGCGTTTACTGCCGCGTTTGAACTGAAAGCAGCTAATGCAAGCGCGCTAGCAACTAGAGTTTTTTTAAACATAATTTCCATTCTCCAAAGTTTCATGAAACTAGTGTAATAGCTGGATAACCATAACACCTATTTATTTATTTTTTAAGCACTTAGGCCGTCGCCCAAGCGACTTCCAGTGCAGTTTAGGTTTGTTAACTTAAATTTGTCAACTATTTGTTATAAACATTTGTACTTTGCGCACTTAATAATCAATACATACGTTATTTGATTACAGCAAGCACTCTAGCGGACAACCTCAGGTTTTTCAACACTCCACTACGTATTTAAATCAATAAATTGTTATTTTTTTCAATTCTTTATCAAATTGATCCTTGATTTCCTCCCATTCGTCCGATGATTCAATAATTCTTGGCGTCACCATCACCACTAATTCTGTTTTCGCACCACTCTCCGTTTCTGCTCTGAACAGCGCACCAATTATTGGAATGTCACCAAAGAAGGGCACTTTAGTATCTTTGTCGGAACGATTTTCACTGATTAAGCCCCCCAAAATAACGGTCTGACCGTTTTCAGCCACCACTTCGGTTGTAATGCTGCGCTCGAAAAGAGAAGGATTTCCACTCACTGTCGTACCGCCTTCGACTTCATTGCTTATTTTCTGGTCTATTTCCATGATTACAAAGCCTTGAGCATTCACACTGGGCGTGACGGACAGCTCTACACCGGTCTTACGATATTCAACTGTGGTTGTTTGGCGTTCACCGTTAATAGGGTCACTGGTAGTCTGCCCCACCACCGGAATATCATTGCCTACATTAATATTGGCTTGCACGCCGTCTCTAACAACGATAGAAGGGCGAGACAATATGTTAACAAGGCTATTGGTCTGAAACAGATTTAAGGCTAAATTACCTTTGTCGCCCTGGAGAAAATAGGATAATCCACCAAATCCATCACCAAAAAACGCCCCCTGAGTAGATAAACCATAACTGCCGTCGTTGAAGGCAAATTCTACCCCTTGCTTAAATTCATCCGTGAGAGTGACTTCAGCAATCAAGACTTCCAACATAACCTGTTTGGGTAATACGTCCAGCCTTTTAATTAGCGGTAATAGTTTTCTGTATTGCTCGCCAGAAGTGTTAAAAATAAGGGAGTTAGACCTGGGATCTACCACCAGGCTCATCTCATCATTGCTCACTGACGTAGACCTTGCACGCTGACTTTGAGAGGTATCCGATTGAATATCACTATTTTGTTGGCTGGCTGAAGTCGATCCACTTAGCGAGCCACTGGAATCGCCACCAATTAACAGTGCAATACTTTCTGCCAAATCAGAGGCACGAGAGTAGTTAGGATGAAAAACAAAATACTGCCTCTCACTGCCGCTGGCTGGCTTATCCAGCTGCTCGGCCCAATAAGCCACACGTTCAATCAATGTTCTATCGTTGGCAAATATTATTAAAGTGGCGATACGGTCCAAGGGCACGACTGATATTGCTCTATCGGTCTGGGGACCGGCGCTTAAGCTGATCCCTTCTTGTTTCAATAGTTTTGGCAGGCTTTCAACCAGTTCACTTACTGAGACAAAATTAGTCTTGTACGAGCCTATTTGTCGCCCTTGATAATGAGGCTGATCCAACAGGTTGATGAATTCGAGACCGCGCAACACATCCCGACGTTTTCCCTGCAACAAAATCGTATTTCGGTCAAAATCAGGTGTTGCCTGAACTTTAGTCAAATTTCGAATGGTATTTGCTAAAGCAGTAGGGATTCCGTAAGTTAGGGGAACCATTTGTACAATATCTAACGTGCTATTGGGGACATCTGAGCGGTCATTCCCATATCCATAAGCTATATCTCCCTGTGGACCTGTACCTTCAGCTTTATGAATATAATAGATACCATCATCGAAACGAATGACGTACTCACGTTGCAGAAGTAGCTCTTCACTAAGTTGGAACAACTTACGTTTAGTGATGGCATCTTTAATGCTTAATGTCAGACCACGGCTGTCATTTTGAGCTTCTTCGCCAAGTATGTAACTCTTGCCCAGCAGGTCACCAAAAACATGATGTAGAAACTCGCTAACAGGCAAGTCATCTGCGGTGATGCTGACTTTCTCAACGTCGCTAAATTGTTTTGTTAAATCAACTCTCTGTGCCGGATCATTCGCTTTGTTGCCATAGGGAGAAAGAAAGGACACACCTGAACGTTGTTGATCTGAGTTTTCAGATACATTCTGCTCATATTCAGTTCCCGTAGATACTTCAACTTTTTTCTGCAGATACGACTCGCCCGGTTGGTAAGGCTTTTCAGGTGTGCTTGAACAAGCCACCAATCCCACTACTGCAAGCGTAGTCGTTATCTTCTTTTTAACACTCATTTTAATTCTACTATCCACAATTATTTGGGTTCTAATTCAAAAAGCGTGTATTCAAGTGCTTTTCTGATTATTTCGTTGCGTATACATATACAACGAATATTGATTCGGAGTCGAAGCATTCTCTTGATTTAGACCCGAAGAGCCGAACAAATCGACTCTGGTTTCGCTGACTATTTTGATTGTATAGCCACGAACAACTTCGCCATCGTTTACGGAAATGATTTCTACACCTTGCGTTTCTCTATCTGAAAGTTGAAGGAGTGCGTAACTGACATTTTTACCACCAGAATCAGGCCTGGAAATCACCGCTTTTAGCGACACCACTGTGTCATTCAGTACTAACTGAGTTTCACTACTTTCCAAAACACCTTGTAACAATGCATCTGTGTTTTCTTCTCCATCCTCTTTGACAAATCGGGAGTAAAGCTCAACTAATTTACTTTTTTCTGAATCAGACAGAGTTAATGGTGGTAAAGGTTTTAATTCTTGTTGCATGGTTGTTCTGGCATTGACTTTTTTATCAACCTGTAATCTATACACAAAGTCAATCAGAAGCAGCACGGTCGCTAAAATAACGACTAACATCGTGATTATGCTTTTGCCTTCAGCCGCTCTTCTTATTGCGGTGGGACTAACCTGACGTTTCATGAATCAATCCTTTTTCGGCCATGAAAGCGCAAGTTTAAACGGGTTTGAGCATTTCCAATATTGCCATCAGAATGAAATCGCAATCCCATATTCAGGGATTGCACAGCGATGTAATTGGTCTGAGATTGAATATCCTGAATAAAAGCGATTACGTCAACGGTTTTGCCCTTCAAGTTAAGTTGCGCGCTGAAAATCCGTACATCAACCTCCTCCTGCGGTTGACTTGGAAGCCAGCCTATATTATTCATGGTCAGATTATGCTCTGCCATCTTTTGCTCCAGCCATTGCTGCCGCTGCAATTGAAAAGATGAATCATTTTCAATTGGTAAAAAAAGCTTATCTCTCTGGCGAACAATTTTCTGCAGGTCTTGAAGATACTGGCTTGTTTGATCCCTACCCGCTAAAACATTATCAATTCGCTCACTCTTGTTTTTCAGTAAACTAATATCCGTCATCATTCCATCTTGCCATTCCAGTAATGGTAAGATAATAAATCGCGCTATCACCAATAAGCCTATAAAGCTCAATGCGAACTTGTGCTGCTTTAATTCTTCCATTAACCAGCTCCCGTGTTTACATTTTCTCTTGACTCGGACGCAGGCATAAGTGTGAAACTGATAACAAAAAGCTCTTTACCTCTATTGTTACGCGTAGGATTATCAAATTTTGCTTCGCTCACATCAGGGTGGGTGCTGACCAATTCCAGAATACTGGTCGCCTTGTCAGCACTACCATTAACCACAAACCGTTCCTGAGAAAAACTAATACTATTGATCCGGGCTGCCTCAAACAAGCTGAATAAAACGCCCCATGCCCCTTTCACATTTGGCTGGGCATCGTGAAACTCTGATATTGCAGAGTATTCAGTTTGTAGAGCATTCAGTTGGTCTTCAACTGCCAAGACCTCTCTCAGCGAATCGCTGTACTTGATACTTCCATTTTCTAAATAACTTTTGTAGCCATAAAGATAAATACTTGTCCCCATAAGATAAAGACTGATTAAAATACCCAAAGGTAAAAACAGCGGTTTAAGGCGTTGCGTAAAAGATTCTTTTTCTGGTACTGAAAAGAATGAATATATCTGGCCAAAAGTCAGTCGACGAATCCCAGATAGCAATGCATTGGCATGACTCTCAATTGTCACCGGTAAATCTTCAACTTCTTTCGCAAGACCGATAGACATGGCAAATGTTTCTGAATCTTTGATCAAGGAGCTTGATAGTTGTGAATGGACCACACCAGTAACATTGGATACAAAATAAATTTGGCTGGTTGTAAGCCTCAATACTTGGCCAGCAGTCACTAACTTGGCCAATAAAAATGTTTCGGGTATCACAACTAAGCTGGGAGGTACACTAGAATGATACTGCCATACATTGACGGTGGATTTCCCATTTTCTACCTTAACAGTTTGAAAATGGAATCGCCGACCTTCAAATTCCAATTTTAACAGTTTTTGAAGTTCACCAGGTTTTTCGACTGGATAAACTCTGACCAGTTCATCATAATGCCGCCCCGACACAACTGTAATTAGTCTGTTGTTTCTCTTGTCATTGCTCTCCTCCAGCTCCATGCGGCCTGAAGCGTTTTCTATAAATCGATAAAGTTTGTCATCAAAGTATACACATTGAAACTTTATCCCTCTTCTTAACCAAGCGGGCAATTGTTCTTGTTCAGATAACACTGTATTAACTTCTTTCAATGTTTTGTCTCAATAACATTAACAGGGCTACTTACCGAGGCATAAGGATTAACTTCAAGCACCCATTGTTTCTGTAAATTGACATCTCCTACTTGCGATACAAGAGTCATGTCGACTATGTTAGAGGGAAAAAAACGGATTGTATCACTTTCATTTATTCCTGTGAGCTGAACAAACTGCTGTTGTTCAAGCTGACCTGAATTTCGTAATGCTATTATTTGCTGCAATTCAGAAGCATTTACTAGTCCTTTTAGCACAGATTCTGGTGCATTCAGGGGATTTAGTGCGTCAATAAAATGAGTCGACAGCGATTTTTTTAATAATAAGTACACTGTATCCGTTACCCCGGGTACAAATTGCAGCTCGTCTAATACCGAAATCGGTCCATTTCTGTTTTCGATGCCAGAAACAGCCGTTTCACTTCCGAATTCGCGCGTTAGAGTATCAGCGTCAAACCAATCTAACAAGTTTCTTACCACGTTGGCAGCCGCAGCCATACTTATCTGATTGTTAGTCAATATACTGACCAATAAGTTTGGTTCAATAAAATGCACGCTCATTAATCCCGCCTGATCTTGTAATCTAGCTGATACATTGTTATCGACAGAAAACGTTTGATGATAAAAGTTCCACCTGGCAGCAAGATTTTGACTTGTTTGTTCACCATCTGCTTTATGCCTTTCAGTAGTTAGTAATGCCATTAACAGGTTATTTTTTGCATGATGAATATTGACCTGAGCCTGCGCCCTATCGGTGGCGAGTTGAGCCAGCGAAACCTGCTGTCGGGACGTTTGACTAAAGTAGAGCACCAATACAGACAATACACCTATAATCAACAAAATTTGTATCAAAGCGATCCCACCTTGACCTAATCTAATCTTCATGCGTCATCCATTTGACTGTAAAAATGTGTTAAGTGTTTATCGGAATTTGGATCGAGCTCTATTTGAATTCTCATGGACTTGCTTGCTTTTTCCACTATGACTTCTACTTTTTCAGGCATTAATTGTCGGTCTACCCCCGAATAGGATGAAAACCAGTTTTTTTGTCTTATAGCATTTTGCTCTATATCAGCCTTTTTAACGTTGAAGTTTTCCCACCCAAAATATCGAAATACCACATCATCCAGATCAGTAAGCAGTGTCAATTTGTGCTTGAAATTAATCTGAGTTTGCGTCTGCAAAATCAGATTGTCCCTGAAGGCAACAGATTGATAAACCAGATCGAGTTTTCCTTGTGGGTTTCGCACTGTCGTCAACCTGAAAATTTCAGCGTTCTCAGGATAGATGACCCCAGTCTTGGTCAGGCTCAGCAAACTATCATTTCCACCAACAAAGAACATAGCAGGCACTGAAGTGTTGCCCTCGCTGTTAACGAGCACTAAAGGCGCTGCACCTGAGATAATCTCATTCAGTAAGTTGAAGGATCTGGCCTGTGAAAAGTTCTCTGAAAACTGGCCGAGTTCTCTGTCCCAGTGTATCGAGATTGTGCGATAAACATACGACCCCGTAAAAAGCAACAGGCTTAATATGGAAATCGATATCATGATTTCTACCAGGGTAAATCCGTGGTTACTTTTCATTCAGCCAACTTAGTTCGTTATACCGGTAGGTTCGTTCAAATCCTTGATACTGTGTCACTAAAGTGACACCCCAAAGCTTAAAACGCGGATTAGGTTGAACAATTGTCTGAAGATCCAAATCGATTTGCGCTGGAGCCGCTTTAAACTCCAGCAATTCAGCAGACCATTCATAATCTACTCCCCACGAAGTCCCTGAGCCATTTAGTTGGAGGGTCTGACTTTGATCAGAGCGTATATCTAACTGCACCGAAGTCAATATCATCGGCATTGTTCCTGACAAAGAAACGTTGTAATTAGCACGGTCGCTGGCAAGAAGAGCCCCACGGTACGCCATGCTAATCGCCGCGATAGAAGAGATAAAAATCACGCTGGCAACTAACACTTCCAAGAGCGTAAACCCCCTCTCTATTGCCCTACTCTTCATCACTATCATCCCAGGTATTAACCTGAATTTTAATCTCACGGCCAGCTAGCGAAATAGCAACGTCTTTTGGTGAGACAAGTCCATTTTGATGAATGGCAAGACGCTGGGGAACAAAGAACAGATAAGCAAAATTGCGACTGAATTTTTGACCGCTTGATGAAGTAGCAACGATAGTGTTGCCATCTAGGTTGACAGAAAATGCCTGGTCGGTCATATATGCTCTGTTACCCAAATATTTTATCCAATTTCTGACGGTCTGAACTTCAGTTCTGGCATTGGCCTTCTCCACGCTGTCAATTGCCAGAGGTCCCACGAGTGAAAGTAAAATACCAACTATACTCAACACCACTAAAAGTTCTATTAAGGTGAAACCGTCCAACTTTAAGGGACTGTTTGCCCTATTCAAAGTATCCATTTTTATAGACCGAAATCGTTAACCGATATCATACTGAGTAGCATGATAATAACAATTCCACCGACGAGTCCTCCCATGAAAAGTATCATTAAGGGTTCCAATAAATTGGTCATTTTTTCAGTCCAGCTTTCGAACTCTTGCCTGGACCTATGGGCAATTTCACCAAATACGATTTCCAAATTTCCCGACTCTTCGCCGACCTCAATTAAAGAAACAAAAAAAGGAGGGTAAATTCGTGTTTGCTTCAGTGCGCCGGATAACAAGTCCCCACTTTTTACTTTATCTTTCGCAATCTCAAGTTCTTTACGTAAGTCATGGTTAGAAAGGTTCCCAATACACAATGCCATAGCCTTATCAATTGGTAACCCGGCTCCCAACATTAATGCTAGCCCACTGTTAAAACGGATCCTTTCTACGGTCAAAATCGAAGTGTTAATGAATGGCACCGAAAGCATTTTCGCCTGCAACCAGAATTTAACCGGGGGCTTTTTAAGCAACATAACAAGGAGTGCGATAGACAGTGTTATCAGGACAAACAAAATCCCCTGATAGTCATTTAGCCACCGACTGGTGGAAAGCAACATACTGGTGTACCAGGGTATTTCTTGCATGCCATCAAACATAGAAGACATGCGAGGAATGATAAAATTGAACACGAAAAATACACTCAATACACACACGAAGAAGATCACAAGTGGGTACGTAAGCGAACCGATTATTTTACGTTGTAAATCCCTTCTAAATCGTAAATCCTTGGCCAAATCTGCAAACACCTGACTCAAATTGCCAGAATTTTCACCCAACTCAACCAGGTTACAGTAAAGTGGAGAAAACACGTCAGGGTATTTCCTGAGGCTGGATGACAAGCTACTGCCACCTTTAAGCTCCTGGGAAATATCAGATAATAAACTTGCCATTGAGGGTTTTGCTTTGTTCTTCCGTATGATATCGATCCCACGATCTATACGAACGCCTGACGCGAGTAGCAAACTGAGTTCAGAGGTAAGAAACTCCAGATCAGCAAGTGATATCTTTTCTGAGAAACCAAAAACAGATTTCCTGGCGCTTTTAGTGGGTTGGATCGCTGAAGGCAATAAGCCTTGTTGTTTAAGTAATTCTAGCGCTTGCTTTTTGTCTGACGCATCGATTTCACCTTCAAACTTAGCGCCAGAAGTATCATATGCCTGATAACTGAATGTTGCCATTAGCCTGCCACTCTGACAACTTCATCTATTGTGGTTAAGCCTAACATTGCTTTATATAAACCATCTTCGAACAAAGTTCGTCTTTCCATACCACGATTATGAGCTTTAGCCGCAGCGCTGAACTTGGAATCTTTTGCCAAAGATTTAATGTAGTCGTCGCAGCCCAAATATTCCGTTATTGCCATTCTGCCTTTATAGCCTGTGTGCCCACATTGTTCACAACCTTTACCTACCTTCAACGCGATGTTTTCAATCGAGAACCGCTCCGCCAGGTCCAACAAATTATACTTTTCGATTTTATCTGCTCTATTCGGGTCATCTGAACAACAACTTTCGCAAATTTTCCTGCCAAGGCGCTGAGCGACGATGGATACAAGCGCTGCGTTGAGCAAAAACTCTTCTACACCTAAATCCAACAAACGGGTGTACGCGCTAGGAGCATCATTTGTATGCACGGTAGAAAAAACCAAATGCCCTGTCAGCGCTGATTGCATTGCTATTTTGGCTGTTTCAGAGTCACGGATTTCACCGAGCATAATAATATCCGGGTCTTGCCGGACAATGCTCCGTAAACCAGACGCGAAATCAAAGCCTATGTCACTGTTAACCTGAACCTGATTTATACCTTCCAATTGGTATTCTACAGGGTCTTCCAAGGTCACGATTTTAACGTCATCATTGTTCAGAGCATTTAGGAATGTATATAGCGTTGTTGTTTTTCCTGAACCAGTCGGCCCTGTTAACAGTATAACCCCAGCCGTAGATCTTAGATCATCGGTGACTAAGGTGTTTATGTCCTCAGAAAGACCTATCGCAGACATGTCATAACGGATATTGTCTTTGCGCAAAAAGCGCATAACCATTGACTCTCCATCATTTAACGGTAGGGCAGAAACACGAATATCGAGCTCTTGCCCGGCTATTTTCATTTCAATCTTGCCATCTTGCGGCCTTCTCTTTTCTGCGATATCCATACCAGACAATATTTTCAGCCGAGTGAGTATGGGTAGTTGCATTCTGGCAGAAATATTTTCAGCATTATGCAATACACCATCTACTCTAAATCTGGCCCGATATCGCCCGTCTATTGGCTCCAGGTGCATATCTGAAGCACCTTGCCTGACGGCTCTCATGATCAGAGAGTTCAGAAGATTTACGGTCGGTGTCTCGCTGGCCAGCTCGATAAGCTTATCTTCATCATCGAATAGGTTCTGATTGTTCAATCCATTCTTTTTACCGCGATTTTGCTCAATTATAGAAGTTAGCTCTGATTCCGTTGCGACATTGAGTTCAAATGTTATTTTTTGCTTAGCAAGCCAATCATTAATTTCCGGTTCAAGGGGATAAAAACAGGCAAACAGCCACTTGTTGTCTGTAACATCAAGCACAACCCACTTCCGGGAGGCCAGTTTCTCAAACACTTCTTCATCAACTTCTGGTCCGGGCTGACCTAGCCAATCGGCTATATTGAGTAAAGGAAGATTAAAAAGCTTGCTGTATAAAGCGGGCAAGTGTTCAGAGGGGAGACTCCCCATATTTACAAGTATTTGTTCCAACCTGCCACCAAATTTGACTTGATACTTTTGTGCCGTCAAAAGGTCTGCTGACGTGACTAAGAATTCCTCAGTGAGAATGCTGGACAAATTCATTATAAGTGAACAATATCTTCATCTGGACCAGTACCACCTTGTTGGCCATCTGCACCATACGACAAAAGCGCGTACGGCTTTTCAGTGCCTTTCTCCAATTTATAGATGTAAGGGTTACCCCAAGGGTCCATTGGAATCGCCTTCGGCAAATAAGGACCATTCCAGCGATTGTTACCGCCAGAAGATCGCAAATTTTCCAGACTCTCTGGATATTTCCCTACATCTAACCTGTAGGTATCTAATGCTGTTTCGAAGGCATTCATTTGTGCTTCAGCAACACCTCGTTCAGCTGTACCCAATTGTTGGAAGAATTTCGGCGCGACCAACGAAGCCAATAAACCCAGGATGACAATTACAATTAACAATTCAATCATAGTGAAGCCATTTATTGATTTAAATCTGGCATTCAGCAAATAGTTTTCCACGTTTAAATATACCTCTTTAACAATGCTACAAACTCCCGATAGCTGCGACAGCAACTGCCAACTGGTAGATGATTTGAGTCGCGTTGGTCCAAAGTGTTAACCCATCTACGCTTTCTGAATCATAAGGAACCACTATTGTATCACCCGGCATTACCTGGGATACAGATTCGCTATCAGTAAACCAGAAGCCAGATTCATTGCTGACTACATCAACCGAGCCATCAGCGCGGATAATATAGGTATTGTCAATATTTGCCAGATCTCTGTAACCACCACTTTTTTGGATATAGTCTTCGTAGCTCAGTTCCGAAGCGTATAAATGGGAGGTGGGTACGTATACCTCGCCAATTACATTAACTGACTGGCTCCTACCTGGAATAAACAGAAGATCTCCATCCTCCAAGGTAACATCAAACAATTCATTGCCAGCAATAATTGCGTTCATATCAATGACCAAACGTCCCACGGCGTCTGCTCTCACCAAATCTCTTAAAAGTTTTTTGGCTTCATCATAGCTGACGATATTGCCGGCTCCACCTTTTTTCCTAAGACTTTCGGAAGCAATTTGTTTACGTAAGTCTTCAGCTAGCCGTTTTATGTTTTCTCTTTCTTGTTGTCGAAGTTTCTCACGAGTAAATATTACGGCGTTGGGATCAGCATATTCAGTCAGACCACCCACACGTTCCAACAGATCCGACAATTTCTCTCCGCGACTTATAGTGTAATCGCCTGGAAACTCAACCTCTCCTTTCACACTAATTTTCAATTCGGTTTGCCAGGAAGGTAAAGAAAAAATGTTTATTCTATCTTTACTCTTCAGAGCAATGTTGTTGGCTGAGCTGTCTTGCATCACTTCAAAGGGACTGAAGTTAATGTGTTCTATTTTAGCTCCGCCGTTTTCATTGAACAACGTTCGAGTAATTTCGGATTTAAGATTGTAAGCGGCTTCAGTTAATCCGGATGCGGCAATAAGGAGATCTTTGACATGAGCGTTTAAAGGCAGTGGGTAAACGCCTGGAACTTTCACTTCGCCAGCTACTTCAACCAACTGGAGCGGAGCACCGAGCTTAGCTTGCTCTTTTAGTTTTTCAACCACAGGGGCCAACATCCGTTTTCGGGAATAAAAAGTAGCATCTTTGAAGTAGTTTATTCTGTCACGCTCTTCTTCAGTTAATGTAATCAGCGCTTCTCTTGAAATTTCTGCATCTGAATCAATATCCAAGCTGCTTACATCATCCGCATTAAGCCCTATTTTCTGCCAAAACAACTTGTCCTCGATTATGTCTTGCCAGATTGCTTTTTGCTGTTCGGTAAGATCTTCAACAGAGAACGCAAGATCATCGATTGAAAAGTCCCCCAAAACTTCAGATTCAATTTTGGAGAACACCAGAACCTTATCATTTAACTTCAATTCAAAGTTGATTTGGCTTGTCTGGAATGCATCTTCAGTAAGATTGGTCTGCAGTATTTCAATGCTGCCATCTCGACCTTTCTCTCGAATCACCAAAACATAGGTCTGATCAGCAAATTCAAGTAAATCCTTCCTCGTTTCTCCAATCAGATCAGAGACTTTCATTCCTTGAAACCATTGGTACTTTCCTGGCCTGGCAACGGCGCCAATCAAACTCACAGAATTGTCAACAACAGGAGACACACTTGGCACAGTGACTATATCTCCATTATTAATCGTCACATCTCGCGCCGAAATACTAATGGTTTTTTGTACTTGAGAACCTTTGAGGAATTGTCTGACACTTATTGCTTCAGAATATGCTGTTGGTAAGGTTCCCCCTGCTAACTCCACAATTTCATGTAAACTCTTTTCGTTTTTCAGCTCATATATAGCAGGGCGCCTGACTTCACCGTCAACAGTAACGGATTGTCGCAATACCGGAATAAAAACGACATCACCGGATTGAAGTTGAATATCGTTAACAGAATTGCCAAAGTTCAATAGATCGTATAGGTCAAACGAAACAACTAAGTTGCCAGATCGCTTAACCTGAATATTGCGTAGAGAAGCTACATCTGTTACCCCACCGCTAACTGAAAGTGCATGGGTTATGGTCGCAAGTGAACTTACATTATACGCACCCGGTCTTTTGGCTGCGCCCATCACCAATATCCGCATCGACCTTAATTGTCCTATCGCCACGTTGACTTTAGCGCCAATTAATTGCTTTTCAATTTGCTCGGATAAAAATGATTTAACTTCCGCTAAACTCATAGATGCGACTTCAAATGGCCCCAACTTTGGAACAGTGACAGTACCGTCTCGATCAACCACCAAGGTATAGTCTTCATTTTCTTTGCCGTAAATCCTTAGGCGGATTTCATCGCCGGCACTGATCAAATAGCTGGGGGGTACCGGAAGATTTTGATTTGCTGATATCTGCCCTACACCGTCGTCAAAAAGGTTAGCGCCAAACAGTTTCAACTGTTCGTCCTCAACAGCCTGATTTGATTGCTGCCTATTCTGGTAGCCTAAAACTTCCTGCTGTGGATCATCATTGTAGTAGTTGAAGTTGTCACTATCTGTAGAAAACGAACTATTGGAATGGTTCTGTAAACTGCTTAAATCAACACCAAGTTGCCTGGCCAGTTGCTGCTGTTGCGCGGCTGGAAGCCTTTTAAACTGTTCAATCTGCTGAGCGGTCGGCGTTTGGGCATTTGTCACCGAGGCAAAAATAGAAAATGTAATGAGTAGTAATATTTTTTTGAGCTGTCGCGGCATGCGGCGTCCCTGAATCAAAAATGCTGAGTACGAAAACGGGTTCTTTTAAGGTCGCGTATAATATCCTATTTAGATAGGCAGTGAAACGTCAATATCAGTTATCAATAGTTTCCAGATTCACATTTGGCTTTAATCATAACAACTCCGGCTAACTTACTGTTATTACAGACCATGTGGTGGGATTTTGGTTCAAACATCATCACTTTTTTACATTCTGGCTTTCCGATATCATTCTCCTTAACTTGTTTTCAAGTATCAGCTCTAGTATAAATCCCCTGTTAAATTGACTTTGGAAGTGATTGCTGAATCCTTTTGCCATCCACGGTAATAAGCACAAACACGAAGTCTCATACCAATAATTATTACAATAACAAGTTCATCGATATGAGCTTTAAGACCTCAGTTTTTAAGGTCTATTCAAAGGCAGTAAGTATGACAACAACGACAAAAACAAAAGATATTCTTGGCCATCCCGGTGGCCTGCTCACGCTTTTTATAACGGAGATGTGGGAACGCATGAGCTACTACGGCATGCGTATGTTGCTGGTCCTGTTTATGACGGCAAGCATTCAGGAAGGCGGATTAGCAATAACAGTAGCATCCGCTACTGCGATTTATGGTTTGTACACTGGATTTGTATATTTCATGGGGCTTCCCGGTGGCTGGATTGCTGACCGACTTATCGGCGGCCAACGCGCGGTCTGGTATGGTGGAATCATTATTATGGCAGGGCATATTGTGCTCGCCATTCCCGCTGATGCGACATTTTTTATTGGAATGATTCTGGTTGTGCTCGGTACAGGCCTGTTAAAGCCCAATATCGGCGCAATGGTCGGTCAACTTTATAGCCAGGAAGATAACCGCAGAGATAGTGGATATACCATTTACTATATGGGTATTAATATTGGCTCCATAATAGGCTACGGTATTTGCGGGTGGCTACAAGTTGAAGCAGGCTACCACTGGGCATTTGGTGCGGCGGCAGTTGGCATGGGTTTAGGACTGATACTGTATCGCCTGACACTGCATAAACTGGATGGTGCTGGAGCAGAACCAACTGTTCATCTATCACCACAAGCAGCCAAGCTAAGCTGGACGATAATTGGCGCTTTCCTGGCGTGCGTCGCAATTATTACTTACCTGATGGTTAGCGGCATTATGACTATGAATCCAGTTGTCGTCGCCCAATATACTGTTGTTGCCATTACAACCGTTTTCCTACTTTATTATGCCGCAGTTTTCTTCCTGGGCAATCTGACCGGAAACGAAAAGCGACGTATTGGCGCATTGTTCTTAGTATGTCTTGCTTCCATTTTCTTTTGGGCTGGTTTTGAACAGGCCGGATCGTCACTGAATTTATTCGGCAGAGATTACACAGATCGAATTGTTGGGACATTCGAGATCCCAACAGGTTGGTTACAATCATTGAATTCCTGGTTCATCGTGCTGCTTTCTCCCTTTATCGCTGCACTTTGGATAAACCTCGCAAAGCGCATGATAACCCCCTCTTACGGTATTAAATGTGCCGTCGGACTTGTTATTATGGCAAGCGGTTTTATTGTGATGTTTTTTGCAGCCCAATTGGCCGCGAGTGGTATGAAAGTCGCTCCCTATTGGTTAGTTGCTACATACTTTTTGCATACTGTTGGTGAACTTTGCTTGAGCCCAGTAGCATTAAGTGCGGTAAGTAAGCTTTCTCCGAAGCGATTTGCAGGACAAATGATGGGCGTGTTTGTATTGACCTACTCTATCGGGAATATAGTTGCAGGTCTGTTGGCGGGCAACTTCGATCCTGAAAATGTAGCTGAGATGCCGAATCTTTACTTACAAATCAGCTTGTTTACCATCGCCATAGGAATTGTTATCGCTTTATTTACATTAAAAACCAGAATTTGGGAAAAGCTTCCTGCTGAAAAAGAAGATACTGCAGAAGATCAACAACCTGGGTCTAAAGTACTTGCATAAAATAGTTTATATAATAAATATTATAAATTAAAATAACGCCCGACATTTGTTGGGCGTTTTTGTATAGTGTTGATAAAGGCAATTCTTTGTCGCTATTTGAAAACAGGAAAGAATGAAATTTTATTTTTCTACACGACAAATTCCACAACTTAAACATCTAACGATGTCGCAGCGCATTCAAATATTGCGTAAGGCTGAGGGTAAATTAACCGCGCCTGAGAAGTTACTGCTGAATATTTGTAAACTGCTGATACTGGTACCGGTTTTTGTTCTAATTCTAAGGGCTGGCCAGGACTGGTATGCGCTGTTATGGGCAGCCTTGGTTATCTTAGCTTACCCTTTCGTGTTAAAACCTTTTCAATACAGCCTAAGTGCTAAATACGTTCCGGAAAACCCAGAACTTGGAGATGATTAGAGATGCAGAATATTTTGGTAACAGGTGGTGCAGGTTACATTGGAAGTCATACGGTATTGCAGTTACTTGAGAATAACCAGCAGGTTATTGTGGTTGATAACTTGTGCAATGCGTCACGGGAATCACTTAGCAGAGTTAGCGAGATTACTGGAAAATCAGTTACTTTTGTTGAAGCAGATATTCGCGATGAACACGCCTTAGACAGTATTTTTCAACAGCACAAAATCGACGCTGTTATTCATTTTGCTGGTTTGAAAGCGGTAGGCGAATCTGTTGCCAAACCACTTATGTATTACCAGAACAATGTGTACGGAACTATAGTGTTATGTGAAGTCATGCAAAAACACAATGTTAAAAATCTGGTGTTTAGCTCCTCTGCGACAGTCTACGGTGATCCTGTTTCCTTGCCGCTGCATGAAAATATGCCCACGGGGCAACCCACCAATCCATATGGACAGTCAAAACTGATGGTGGAATTAATTTTACGGGACCTGCACAAATCCGATCCAGACTGGAACGTTGCCTTATTGCGCTACTTTAACCCAGCTGGCGCACATCCATCAGGGAAAATTGGCGAAGATCCCAATGGAATTCCAAATAACCTTATGCCATTTATAACTCAGGTCGCCACTGGAAAACGAGAAAAATTGGCAGTGTTTGGTGACGACTACGACACTCCGGACGGGACAGGCGTCAGAGATTATATTCATGTTGAAGACCTGGCTAACGGACACCTGAAGGCTCTGGAAAAACTGTCTGAAAGTCCAGGATTAGTGACCTTTAACCTGGGAACCGGCCAAGGCTACAGTGTACTGGACATGGTAAAAGAGTTTGAAAAACAAAGCGGCAAAGCCATTCCATATCAGATAGTGCCACGCAGGGACGGCGACGTAGCAGCCTGTTACGCAGATCCTAATCTTGCACAAGATGGGCTGAACTGGAAAGCTGAGAAAGGCCTGGCGGAGATGTGTCGGGACTCCTGGAATTGGCAGGCGAATAACCCTGAAGGATATTAACGAGAAAAGGTCCTACAGGATTGCTTACAAAAAATAAAAAAGCGCTGCCTATAAATGCAGCGCTTTTTAGTTTCGGTCGATGAGTTTGTTCTTATACAAACATCAGGTTATCTAGGTTCGTTTTGCTCTTCCGTGTCTTCTAAACTGTCGTCAAATTCCTCGAAATCATCCTCAAAATCTTCGAAATCGTCAAATTCGTCTTCCAGCTCATCGTCGCTGCTTTGCCCATCGTTTACTTTGAACTCCAGATTCTGGAAATAAGCATTTTTGACAAAGCCATATTGATCAAGAGACTGCTCAAGCAGCCGCTCTTGTTCCATCAACGTGGCTCGAGCTTCAATTGCTTTAATACCCGCGCGCAAAAAACCTACATAAAAATTCAGATCTGCAAGAGGAAAATATGCAGTATCGACAATATCACCTGCGCCCGATCGGATATCGTTAGGTCCGAGTGCCGGCAACATCAGATAAGGACCGGTATCCACTCCCCATTTACCTAAGACCTCACCAAACTCTTCTTCTTCGCGCTCTAGCCCCAGTTTTGTGGCGACATCGATGGTACCGAGTAAACCAATTGTTGAATTGATAACAAACCGGCCAAGACTAACAAACATACCGTCTATCTTACCTTGCAATAGGTTATTGACGGTATTTGAAGGTTCTTCCAGATTAAGTGCCATATTGTACAATCCGGTGCGCGCAAACCCAGGCATATAATCTACATAGGCGACAGTTAGTGGACGGAGCAGGTATGCGTCCAAGACATCATAGTTAAAGTCCCAAATCTCTCGATTCACCGACTCAAACGGATCCCGAGGGTCCTGATAGTTGGATTCCTGTTGCGCCGCTTGTTCTTCTGTAGCTTGCCGAGATGCACAACCACCAAGCATCAGCAAAGTTAAGAATAAAACTGCCAAATAGCGATAATTCACATTAGCTCCTTATTAATAGTGATATTTTCTTCGAGGTTGCGCCCTTTTAAAAGAGTCACAACGATTTCACCTTGCAATTCACCTGCATGCTGGGCAACGTTTTCGTCCTCTGAAATTCGCGCAACTAGCCGCGTTTCAGTGAGTTGTGACAATTTGTAGGTCGGCATCATCGCATTTGCATCTGACAAAGTGATAGTAACGGGTAGGTCAGCCAACTTGCTTTTGACTACAGCTGCCGGCATCCGGACCTCACCATTTGCATCTTGCGCAAATACAAACAAATACCCGTCTTTGGGTAATTTTTCTTTCAACTCTTCCGCTAGTGCAACTCTAATCGAAACGCTAGTACTTTGTATTTTACTACCTGAGAGGCTAGCAATACGTTTGTCCACCTCCGCCCGCATAGGTTCACCTTCTGGCATAAGTTCTTTAAGTTGCGTCCAACGGGCAATTGCAACTTCGTTTTCCCCTAACTGTGTAGAAGTAACAGCCAACAAGCCCAAGGCGTCAGCATTGGTGGGATCGAGCTGAAGCAATCTAAGCAACAGGCTCTCACCCTGTCGCATGAAGGACTCCTGCCCGGTCATTACCAAAGTTTGACCATAGCTATTTAATAGTCCTCTATGATCGGGTTCCAACAAATAGCCTTGCTCAAATGCGTGCAATGCACTTTCCGCCTGATTAAGCGATGAATATAATCGCCCTAGCAACAACCAACCTGTCACATCATCAGGCTTCTCAATCAACTTGGTTCTGATTGCAAGCGCAAAGTCTTCCAACTCTGTGCGTCCTACACTGGTGTCACCTTCGATTACAATGCGCTGTGCCAGTTCAGAGATATTCTCCATAGATGCATCCCAACGATGTAATTGTTCCACCTGATTAGCATGCTGAAAAATAAACCCTCCGAGTACTAGCGTGAGTAGCCCACCCACAATAAGAGGAATCTTTGCACTGCTAGATTCCTGTTTGGTTTCGCCTACCTCATCAACCAGCGCAAGCTTGAGCTCTTTTTCCGATGTTGCTTTATCTTCGGCAGTCAAAAGACCTTCAGTTCGCTCCCTCTCAAGTTCTTGCAATCGTTGTCTTACTACCTGGGTGTTGCTCAGCACGTCCTGTTGATGTCTGTTCCTGGAAAAAAACCATGGAAGCAAGATAAAACTCAACGCGACTAATACTAATAGAGCCACGCCAGGCCAATAATATTCCATTAATCTTTCTCCAATAATACTTCAGCTTTAGCCAATGCCTCAGGATCCGCTTTAACGGCTGCTTTTTTGCGAGACTGAACAATAAAGACCACTGCGCCCAGCACAAATATAACCGGCAATAGCCAGAGCCATAAAGTGGCTGGTGTGACCGGCGGTTTATAAGAAACAAAATCGCCATATCGCGACTTCATATAAACCACCACTTCCTCTCTACTTTTGCCTTGTTTGAGCAGTTGGTAGACCTTGCGTCGCAAGTCATTTGCAATCATCGCATCAGAATCAGCAATATTCTGATTCTGACACATGGGACAGCGCAGCTCCTGGGTTAGCTCCAAAAAGAGCTCTCGTTTGGCAGGGTCTTCAAATTGATATTTCTCCTCACTTGCATGGGTGAAAGAAGAGGCCGCGAGGATTAGTGCAACACATATCAAAAATCGTTTCATTCCGACATCAACCTCTGGTAAACCGGGCCAATCTTGTTTTTCCAAACCCGAGGATTTACATCGCCAATGTGATGCATCCGAATCACACCTTTTTTATCGATGAGAAAGGTTTCAGGGGCTCCGGTTACTCCAAGATCAAGGGAGTAGTCTCTATAGGTATCAAATATATTGAACGCATAGGGATTTCCTAGTTGACCTAGTTTGGCATTCACTTCTTGCTGTATCGTACCGACAGTCTTTGTACCAAAATCCGGATCCGTATCCTGATCATAATACAAGCCTACGATCCTAACCCCGTTGTCACTTAACTCAGTCAGATACGGCAATTCAATCGCACAGGTAATGCACCACACTCCCCAAACATTCAGCAAGGAAACCTGCCCTTTAAATACCTCTGGCGTATATTCCACTTGAGGTTGCATTAGGTCAGGCAAGTTGAAATCAGGTAATGGTTTATTCACCAAGCTTGAATCCCTGGCTCGGGGATCTGAGAACAAGCCTTGAAATAAAAAAAGCGCCACCAGTACAAAAAATCCCAACGGAAGCAAAAAAATCAGTACTTTTTTCATTAGTTTGCTTCCGTAGCTGGCTCAATAGTCTTGCCGTTACTCGTTAACGACTTGAATTTTGCTACTTTAGCCATTCGGTAACGTCTGTCGGCAATTGAAAATATCCCACCAATTCCCATGATAAAAGCACCTGCCCATATCCAGTTAACAAATGGTTTCACATAAATTCGCAGTGCCCAGTCTCCGTTGTCCAATCGTTCACCTAAGGCAACAAATAAGTCTCTGGTTAGTCCAGAATCAATCCCCGCTTCTGTCATAGTTGTGCGCTGGACCGGATAAAAGCGCTTTTCCGCCGCTAAAGCAGAGACGAAATCGCCATCTTCAAAGACATCGACTAATCCCACGTGACCACCATAATTGGGGCCCTTTAACTCCTCAACACCATTAAAAACAAAGTCGTAACCACCAATATTAATACTGTCTCCTGTACTCATACGAACATCGCTTTCCTGCTCATAATTGCTGACCAAGGTAATTCCGATCAAAGTGACTGCAAAGCCTACATGCCCTAGCACCATACCCCAATGACTCGGCGTTAAAGCGCGCAATTTTGCTACAACGGATAATTCACCTTTGTTGCCTTCTATTCGTTGCATCACTTCTTGCAAAGTTGTTAGCAGAATCCAAAAGCTTAATGTCATTCCCAATGCCGCCATGTAGGCTGCCTGGTCATAACTAAAAATAACCAGAACTGCTGCACTTAAACTGATCCCAAACGCAATTAACAATTGCCTGACCAATGCGGTCGGAGACTGTCTTTTCCATCTGGACAAGGGACCAAGTCCCATTAAAAATACAAAGGGAACGATCAGAAAGACGAACATCTGATTAAAAAATGGAGCGCCGATTGATATTGACCCTAACCCCAGCTCTTTGTGTACCAATGGTAAAAGTGTACCGAGGAAGACCACTATCGTTGCGGCGGTCAGCAACACATTGTTGCCGATAAGCAGGACTTCACGGGAGAACAGTTCATAACGACCCGTACTCTTTAATTGTGGCGCTCGCAAAGCGTACAAAAGCAAGGAGCCACCAACTGTGACAGCCAATATACCCAAGATAAATAGGCCCCTGGTGGGATCAGTTGCAAATGCATGCACAGACACCAAAATACCTGAACGGATAAGAAAGGTTCCCAGCAAACTCATGGAGAATGCAGAAATGGCGAGTAATACGGTCCAGGATTTAAACACTTTACGTTTTTCCGTGACCGCCAAGCTATGCATCAGCGCGGTACCCACCAACCAAGGCATAAATGCGGCATTCTCTGACGGATCCCAGAACCACCATCCACCCCAACCGAGTTCGTAATATGCCCACCATGAACCTAATGCAATACCTACGGTGAGAAAACACCATGCAGCTATTGTCCAGGGTCGTGACCATCTCGCCCAGGTTGAATCAAGCTTTCCGGAAATAAGCGCAGCAATTGCAAACGCAAAGGCAACCGAAAACCCCACATATCCCATATACAGCATCGGAGGATGAATAATCATGCCAAAATCTTGAAGCAATGGATTCAGGTCACGTCCATCTACAGGATAAAAAGGTAACAAGCGATCAAACGGATTCGAAGCGAGTAGGATAAATAGGTAAAAGCCCATAGCAACCAAACCGAGTACCGCCAGTACTCTGGCCACCATTTGGATAGGAATAGCACGGCTGAATAGCGCAACAGCAACTGTCCAGAGTGAGAATATTAACACCCACAATAGGAAGGAACCCTCATGTCCGCCCCAAACGGCAGTGACACGATAATACCAAGGCAGCAAACTATTTGAATGATGCGCCACATAGGCGAGACTAAAATCATTTTCGATAAAAGCTCGCGTTAAAACGATATAAGCAAAGAGTGTGAAAACAAACAGTCCAATTGCCAAAGGTTTGGCTAAAGCCATCATCTGTGCGTGATTTTTGTATGCCCCCCACATTGGGTAGATAGCCAATAGCATGGACATCATCAACGCTATAACAAGTGCGAAATTACCTAATTCAGCCAGCATAATCAGTCAGTGCCACCCAAATTTTGAGGTTTGACATGTTTTATCCCTTTCATTTTTTCAGCCAGTTCCGGCGGCATGTATTCTTCATCATGCTTAGCTAATACTTCATCAGCGACGATGTAATTAGCTTCAGTCAGCACGCCGGTGGCGACTATCCCCTGCCCCTCACGAAACAAATCGGGCAAAATCCCTTTATAGCTTACAGTAACAACCGGTCCTGTATCGATAAGATCAAAACTGACAGCCAGACTCTTTTGATCTCTGGCAACCGTGCCCGGCACAACCATTCCACCAATACGTAACCTCTGCCCTACCTTTGGTAGTTGACCCTGCTTACCCTCAACAATTTCTGAAGGGGTGTAAAACAAATCTATATTTTCGTTCAGCGCGTAAAGCATTAGACCTACAGCACCGGCTACCACCAGAACTACCGCAGACACCGCCACCAGGCGTTTTTGCCGTCTTGGATTCATTGATCCTTAACCCTCTTTTAACGTTTTATATTGAGATTCCGCGTCAGAATTATTTTTTGTTGTACGGCGAATTCGTTCTTTTCTTGCTGCTTCCAACAATACCTGTGATTTCAGACTTTTACGCTCTAGTTTTGATTCAATAACGAGCAGCAGCATTGCACCGATAGTGACTGAAAAAGCCAGCCATACATAAAATGCATATCCGCCCATATTCCAAAAATCGGTCCAGCTTTCAAAGTGCATTGTTATTTAGTCTCTTCGCTTGTCAGTAATGTAATCACCCAAGGCCGGTTAATTTCCCGGCGCAGGATTTCGTTCTGTAACTTAACCAGTGTTACCGCTCCGATAAATAGTCCCATGCCAAGCATGCTAATCAGCAAAGGCCAGAGCATTTCAGGTGCGATTGAAGGCTTGTCGAACTTGCTGATGGTGGCACCTTGATGCAATGTATTCCACCACTCAACCGAATAATGAATGATGGGTAAATTAATCACACCTACTATTGCCATGACACCTGCGGCTTTTCCGGCCTGAATTTTATCATCAAAAGCATTGTACAAAGCCATAACGCCAAGGTATAGAAACAACAAAATTAATTCAGATGTTAATCTGGCATCCCAGACCCACCAAGTTCCCCACATTGGCTTGCCCCACGCTGCACCGGTAAATAGTGCGATAAAAGTGATCACTGCGCCCACGGGTGCAATTGCAATCATCGCCATATGTGCTGTTCTTATCTGCCACACCAAGCCAATAAATGCTGCTACCGCCATCGCGAAGTAAGTACTCATAGACAAAATTGCGCTGGGAACGTGAATGTAGATGATCCTGAACGAATCACCTTGCTGGTAATCAGAAGGTGCAAATGCCAGCCCCCAAACTAATCCCAAAGACAACGTTAGCAGAGCGCTAATACTGAACCACGGCAATAAAACCTGACACAATCGAAAGGTGGCGTCAGTTTTCGCGTAGGGGTGTAACCATTTCCACATTAGTTTTGACTCACTTTTAAAGCATAGGCTATGGCGAAAGGCGCTAACGCCAGTGCCAATAATAACATTGCGCCAATAATAGCCAAATGAGCATTATAGGGCAGTTGCATATACGCCGCATCGACGGCAGAAGTTGCGAAAATCAATAAAGGAACAAAGATAGGCAACAACAAAAGCGCTAACAACACCCCCCCTTTTTGCAACCCGACAGTCAAGCCTACAGCGATTGCGCCAACCAAGCTTAATATCGGCGTTCCTATCACGAGCGTACTGATTAGCGCCCAGTACATTTCGTCACTAAGATTCAAAAACAATGAAAACAATGGTGAAAGCAACAGCAAAGGAACAACATTAACAATCCAGTGTGTAAACACCTTTACCAAAGCAACCAGAGACATTGAGACACCGCTTAACATTGTCTGTTCCAATGAACCGTCTAAAAAATCTTCCCTGAACAATCTTTCCATCCCCAGTAAGGACGACAATATAGCGGCAACCCAGATTACCCCGGGGCCAATCTTACGTAATGTTTCAGGTTCTGGTCCTACGCCCAAAGGAAACAAACTGATCACTAAGATGAAAAAAAGCAGAGGTTGAAGTAACTCAGCCCGTTGACGATAAGCCAGCGATATATCCCGCTTAAAGACCGAGAACAAAATGCTGATCAAATTTGATACTCCAAAGTAAGCTCTTTTACAGTATATGACAGGTTCAAACGCTGATGTGACGTCATAATTACTGCTTTGCCCTGCTGCAAAAAGCTCACTATTTTGTTCTCAAGAAAACTAACCCCTTGTACATCAAGGGCCGTAAATGGTTCATCCAGAACCCACAGTTCTGCCTTATCTTTTAACCATAGACGTGCGAGTGCAACACGCCTTTGCTGGCCTGCAGACAAACTTCCAACAGAAATTTCTTCAAGGCCGACCAAACCTAGTTCAGCGAGAAGTTCAAACAACGCATTTCTGTCTGTTTGAATAGCATTTTGTTGACACCAGAACCAAAGGTTCTCCACTGCATTCAGTGACTGATTTAGGCCGGGTTTATGCCCAAAATAAACCAGCCTTTCATGCATATTCTCAGGATACCTATGGATTGATTCACCGCGGAACAAAATATCGCCTTGCTCAGGCAAAGACAAGCCAACCAGAATGCGTAATAAACTGGTTTTCCCAGCACCATTGGGCCCTTTGACATAGAGTAATTCAGCGTCATTGAGACTAAAACTTATATCCTCGAATAGCACCCTGTCACGTTTAACACATGTTAGGTTATGCCCTTCTAATACAACCAAAATATGCCCCGAAGCTTGTTGCACCTCAACTAAAAACGAGCGGCATGATATCATCATTAACCGATGGGAAAAATATGCTGCAGGGTAATTAAAGCTTGTTTTGATTCATTTAACCGCCAACATAACTTGCTGGTATCTAAAAGGTGCGATATTGCGTAGATGGCATCAATAATTTAATGCAATGCCGATAAACTATTTATGACTGATTTGTTTTTAAATTCGCAGCAGCTGACCCAGGCTTTAGCTCAGCTAAACAAAGTATCCAATAGTAACTCTTTGGCACAGCAGGGCGCGGTGGTCATCGTCAAACATATTGCTGGAAATCAATTGCAGTTATCCGACCAAAAACTCTCCAGACAAATTGAACTGCCTAAGACAAATTTCCAGGGCAATCTTACAAGCGGAGGAGAATACAGTTTAAAATTAGTTGATACGGCCAAAAACCTGTCTCTGTTATTTTTATCTACACCCCAGTCTGGATCTGCATCCATCATTAGTCAACTTAGTTTAAATGCTCTAAAGACTATAATCGATGACCCTAGAACTGGGGCCCGGGCAGAACTTGCTAAGCAGCCACAAATACTTGATGCGACTATTAAGAACGTGCAATCCGGCAAGTTAACCCTAGCTTTGCCTGGAACGGATCAGTCAATAACAGCACCTATTCCCCGTCAGAGTACTGCCAGTGTCTACCAACCAGGACAAAGCATTCAAGTTCAACTTATTCCAGTTGGAAAAAGTTGGCAGGCAAACATAATTAGCTCAACGAAAGATGGGCTTAAAATAGACCTAAATCAGAAGCTAAGTTTTTCGCAGGTTAACAATCCCAAAGAAGTCAGTGCGTTGTTAACAGAAGCCCTTATTCAGGGAAAAAATAGAAATTCAACAAATATACCAGTAACAAATGCCAGTATTGTGGCTTTGGCGACATCTAAACCATCGCTTTTCCCCTCAGAACTGGTATCAAAATTGAACCAGTTGGCAAACCCTTTGCTCAACATTAAAGTAGATACCAACGGGAACGCGAATTTACTTGTAACCCTGGGTGAAGTTCTGGCAAAGATCCCAGTACAGAAAAATCAGTTAGAGTCTTTAAGACATCTTATAAATGCTGATAACAACCAAAGTATCAGGCACCAAGCTGGACAACATCCCCGTTCAGAAAATGCGTCCGAACCAAAAGGAAACCAGGTTCAGCAGCACAAAACACTAAGCGGAGATGCAATTCATAACTCAACAAGTAAAGTCTCAGGCGATTTATCTCAGTTCACAGACAAGGCAACCTTAACAAAAATTGTCGAACTGCTAAGGCAGTCTCAGAGTCTGGCGGCCAATCCCACGGCAGTACTCAAGAATATAGAACAGGCTGTTCTGTCCAATTCGGGTAATTTGTCAGCTAACACCAAAACCCTTATCGAATCGGTGATGAACCAAATAAATCGAAGTATTCCACAGGGAAATGCAGCCGATTCAGAAACAATCAGGCAGATATTGGTATCTCCGTCACTGAGCCTGACAGCCACCGGATTGGCTACACCCACTAATAATCAAGGATTATTGGCAGGCTTAATGACCTTATTGCAAATCACCTTGGGCGCAAGATTGGGGCAAGATCGACCTCAATTAATGGAGCGAGTTACCCAACTTCTCAAGTCTATTTCACCGACAACCTCTGCATCTGCACCAACCGTTAACAATCGGACTATTCAGGATATCAATCAATTAGATCAGAGAGGTCAGTTGATCAGAGAACTAACAAGGTTACTCGCAAACCACCAGGCGAATAAACTGGCCAGTGCCGAACAGGCCATACAGGGGCAGGATAGTTTTTATTATGTATTGCCTTCATCCATGGGCAGTGACAAAAAAGATATAGAATTATTGATCAGGCGAGATCAGGAAAAAAATAGAGAAAACAACAGAGATGATCAAAAAACAAGCAGTTGGAACTTAACAATGAAATTAGGTGTTGGTGAAATGGGAGAAATGTTAGGTAAAGTCAAACTCTCTGAAAACCAACTGGACCTGGATATATATACGTCAAACGATAACCTCAAAAACATGGTAATGAATTTCTTGCCGTTATTAAAACAGCGTTTCGTTGCATTGGGCATAGAGGTAAACAAAGCGCAGTGCCAACTTGGAAAAATACCAACAACGCTGAACAACCGCCCTTATCATATTTTCGAAACTCAGGCATGACGACTATGACGAATAACAAATCTAAGACCAAAAGTGCCGTCGGCTTAAAATACAACGAAGCAGCAAAAGGAAGCTCACCTCAAATAATTGCCAAAGGCTTTGGCGATCTGGCAGAGGAAATTATTGAAATTGCAAAAAAAAACGGGGTGTTAATTCACGAAGACCAATATCTAAGTGACTTTCTTGCAACCCTCGATTTAGGCCAGGAAATTCCCGAACAACTTTACCATGTCATTGCCGAATTAATCGCCTTTTCTTACGTGTTGCAAGGCAAATTTCCGGACAGTTGGGCAAGCTTGCACGGCAAAATTTCTAAGATGGTTTAATACCAATCCGCATTAATAAGTAACGACCCAGCGAGAGTTTAAATGCAAAAAACCCCGCCGGTTTACGACGGGGAAAACTCACGCTTTGGGAGTATGCTAATTTTTCCAGGCCAGCTATTTTCAGGCCATAGAGAGCAAGTCACAGATAACTGTTTAAAGTACGTCCTCGGCACTTTCTGGCTCTTCTGCCTTCACTGTTTTTGATAGCAATAATTCTGCGCGTAATTTTTGCTCCAAATCATCAGCCATCTCTTTATGTTCCTGCAGATATTTAACTACGTTTGCTTTACCTTGACCGATACGCTCGCCATTGTAGCTATACCAGGCGCCGGCTTTTTCAACTAACTTCTGTTTTACACCTAAGTCAATTAGCTCAGCTTCCTTACAGATACCTTGACCATACATGATTTGGAACTCAGCCTGTTTAAACGGGGGAGCCACTTTATTCTTCACGACCTTAACCCGTGTTTCGTTACCAACGACTTCATCACCATCTTTGATTGCACCAATACGACGAATATCTAAACGTACTGATGAATAGAATTTCAAGGCATTACCACCGGTGGTGGTTTCTGGACTACCAAACATGACACCGATTTTCATACGGATCTGGTTAATGAATATCACTAAGGTATTCGAGCGCTTGATATTACCGGTCAATTTACGCAGCGCCTGTGACATTAATCGGGCTTGCAAACCTACATGAGAATCCCCCATGTCGCCTTCGATTTCTGCCTTAGGCGTTAACGCCGCAACAGAGTCAACGATAACAACATCCACAGCAGCAGAGCGCACTAACATGTCGCAAATTTCAAGTGCTTGTTCACCTGTATCCGGCTGTGAAACTAACAAGTCATCGATGTTCACCCCCAGCTTGCCTGCATAAACAGGATCAAGCGCATGCTCGGCATCAACGAATGCACAGGTCTTACCCATCTTCTGTGCTTCTGCAATAACTTGCAGTGTTAACGTTGTTTTACCTGAAGATTCCGGACCGTAAATCTCGACTACGCGTCCGCAAGGTAATCCACCTATACCCAATGCAATATCAATTGATAAAGAACCCGTTGATATAGAATCAATATCCATTGCCTGGTTATCACCCAGACGCATAATTGTCCCTTTACCGAATTGCTTTTCAATTTGACCTAAAGCAGCAGAAAGAGCGCGAGATTTGTTATCATCCATAGGAATACCTTTAGTAAAATGGCACTTGCTGATCACTATGCTGTGTGATTCTTTGCAAGGTTATTTGTTATATTGCTGAGAAGTATACTGTATGATTATACAGTTACAAGTACTGTTTTAATATTTTTTAAAAAGTGCTTATTTTGTCAATAGTTGCAGCATTTTTTGCAATGCAAATGCAATTGATTTTTCTCTTACCTTATAACGATCACCAGTAAAAACCTGTTTATCTGCTACGACTTCACCGCCTAAATAAAAGCCGAACCAAACTGTCCCTACTGGTTTTTCTGGGCTGCCTCCATCTGGTCCGGCGACCCCGCTCACTGAAATAGCGCAATCCGCTTCGCCCGCTTTAGCAGCACCCTCTGCCATCTCTTCAACTGTCTGTTGTGACACAGCCCCAAAATTCTGCAAAGTCGCAAACTTAACGCCCAATAAATCCTGTTTAGCCTCGTTGGAATAGGTAACAAATGAACGATTAAACCAGCCAGAGCTTCCCGCCGTGCTGGTAATCGCGTATGCTATGCCACCTCCGGTACAGGATTCGGCGCAACTAATCTGTTTGGCTTGTGAAAGCAATAGTTTCCCAAGTTTTTCGGCAAGCACAAGTGTCGATTCCTGCATAGTTTGAACTCTAATTAAAAACAATATTCTTGCATTATGCCGTCTAATAAAAATTCTGAGCAAGCTTTTGCTGCTAATTCTTCCCAACAACATACGCCCATGATGCAACAATACTTGCGGATAAAAGCGCAGCATCCCGATATTTTGCTTTTTTACCGGATGGGTGATTTTTATGAACTCTTTTTTGATGATGCTAAAAGAGCTTCCGAATTATTGGATATCTCGCTGACAGCCAGAGGCAAGTCCGGTGGCAATGCTATTCCAATGGCTGGTGTACCCTACCATGCGGTGGAAAACTACCTGGCGCGTTTGGTGAAATTAGGTCAGTCGGTTGCTATTGTTGAACAGGTTGGCGACCCCGCTACCAGCAAAGGGCCGGTGGAAAGAGAGGTTAAACGGATAGTGACTCCCGGTACTGTCTCTGACGAGGCCTTACTTGAAGACAAACGTGATAATCTGCTCGCAGCAGTAGTGGAGCTTAACGGTACATTTGGTTTTGCGACGCTCGACGTAGCTAGCGGTCGATTTGCGATTTGCGAGCTTGTGGACGATGAATCTCTTAGTACCGAACTACAGCGAACCTTACCGGCAGAGTTACTTTATCCGGAAGGATTTGGACAATTTCATCTAATTGAGCAAATCAAAGGTCTGCGCCGGCGCCCGGAATGGGAATTTGATTACCAGACAGCATTGCAGCAGCTTAACAGCCAGTTTGGCACAAAAGAACTAGCAGGGTTTGGTGTAGATCATGCCAAAATAGCAATTTGCGCAGCCGGTTGCGTAATGCAATATGCAAAAGACACACAACGGGGCGCCCTGCCGCATATTCGGTCAATTCAACTCGAAAATCATTCTGACGCCGTTCTGATTGATGCAGCGACGCGACGAAACCTCGAATTGACCCAAAACCTTGGTGGCGGCACTGACAACACGCTTGCTTCTGTGTTGGACAGAACGGCTACTGCGATGGGAAGCCGATTGATGCAGAGGTGGCTACACCGCCCGCTGACCGATGTTCAGATTTTACAGGGCCGTCAAGACGCCATCAAGACCCTGCAAAATGAAGAGTATGAAACGCTTCACACTATGCTGAAACAAGTGGGAGATATGGAGCGCGTTTTAGCCAGACTGGCATTACGTTCCGCACGACCAAGGGATTTCTCACGACTAAGACAAGCTTTTGGACAACTGCCTGCCGTACAGCAGTTTATCAATGATTGTCCAGTGTCTGGTGGCTGCCTTCCCTCCTTGAAAACCGATATTGGGGAATTTCCTACGTTTTTACAGTTGCTGGAAGAAGCGATTATTGATAATCCCCCCGTGTTAATTCGCGATGGTGGAGTTATCGCCCCTGGGTACAATCAGGAGCTTGATGAGCTTAGAGATCTGGCACGGGGCGCCACCGACTACATTCAGCAGTTGGAAGAGCGGGAAAAAGCCAGGACAGGAATCTCTACTCTGAAAGTCAATTATAATAAGGTGCATGGTTTCTATATTGAAGTCAGCCGCAGTTATGCTGACCAGGTTCCTGCCGACTATATTCGACGCCAGACGTTAAAGAATAACGAACGCTACATTATTCCTGAACTGAAGGAACATGAAGACAAAGTACTCACCAGCCAGAGCCGAGCGTTAGCCCTTGAAAAGCGCTTGTACGATGAGCTCTTTGATCAACTCTTGCCGGAATTGGATAAATTACAATTATGTGCGTTTTCATTGGCAGAACTGGATGTGCTGTGTAATCTCACTGAGCGGGCTGACACACTAAATTATCGTTGCCCCGAGTTAACTAATGATGCGGGTATCTTTTACGAGCAAGGCAGACACCCGGTAGTAGAAGAAGTGATGGACGATCCCTTTATTGCCAATCCTCTGGCGATGGACAAATCCCGTCGCATGCTGATTGTAACCGGGCCGAACATGGGCGGTAAATCTACCTATATGCGTCAAACGGCCCTGATCGTGCTGCTAAGTTACATAGGCAGCTTTGTGCCGGCAGAGAACGCCAGAATCGGACCGGTCGATCGCATCTTCACCCGTATTGGCGCCTCTGATGACTTGGCTTCAGGACGATCGACCTTTATGGTGGAAATGACAGAAACTGCAAATATACTGAATAATGCCAGTGCCAACAGCCTGGTGCTAATGGATGAAATTGGGCGCGGCACCAGCACCTACGATGGCTTGTCCCTTGCCTGGGCTTGTGCAGAATACCTGGCCCGAAAAATCAGCGCCTACACCTTGTTTGCGACTCACTATTTTGAATTAACAGATTTGGCAGAACAAATGCCTGAGCTGGCGAATGTGCACCTTGATGCCGTGGAGTACGGTGATAGTATTCGCTTTATGCACGCCGTACAGGAAGGGCCTGCCAACAAAAGCTACGGCTTGCAGGTCGCTCAGTTGGCAGGTGTCCCAAGGAGTGTAATTAGTGTGGCAAAGCAGAAATTGCATGAGCTGGAATCCAGCGACAACAAATCTGGCACACCTGCACTAGCCGTTAGCCAACAGCTGGATATGTTGGTCCAAAGCGATCCTGTCAGGACAGAGCTAATGACAATAAACCCCGATGATCTTTCTCCCAAACAGGCATTGGAAGTTCTTTACCAATTGAAAAATCTGGCTGGAGAATAGAGTGAAATTCGTTCGGCAAGACAAATTTTGCCTGAATTGTATTAAATAAAGCGCGCTAATTTAAGTCTTTGAGATTGTGGGGCAAGTTGAAATTAAGTATACTGTTGCGCCGTCCGGCTATGGATTCTGAACAAGCCGAGACACAGATTCAAACTTATTCAACTCCTACGTCTTAGGTTACACATGACACATTATATTTTCGTCACGGGTGGTGTTGTTTCATCGCTTGGTAAAGGTATTGCTGCTGCTTCACTGGCCGCGATTCTAGAAGCACGCGGTCTGAAAGTTACCATGCTAAAATTGGACCCATACATTAACGTTGATCCGGGCACTATGAGCCCTATTCAGCACGGCGAAGTGTTTGTCACAGATGATGGTGCCGAAACAGATCTAGACCTGGGCCACTACGAGCGGTTCATTCGCACCCGCATGACCAAAAGAAACAATTTCACTACTGGTCGCGTCTACGAAGAAGTGCTTAAACGGGAACGCCGTGGCGATTACCTGGGGGCCACTATTCAGGTTATTCCACATATCACCAACGAAATTAAGCGTCGTGTCGTGGATGGTGCAGAAGGTGTTGATGTCGCTATTGTAGAAATAGGTGGTACTGTTGGTGATATTGAGTCTCAACCTTTCCTGGAAGCCATTCGTCAGTTGGGCACTGAATTAGGACGTGAGCGCGCCATGTATATGCATTTGACGCTGGTTCCTTACATGGCGGCATCAGGTGAAGTGAAAACCAAGCCTACCCAACACTCAGTAAAAGAACTGCGTTCCATTGGTATTCAGCCAGACATATTGGTGTGTCGTTCCGAGGGTGCCTTGCCGTCCAATGAGCGTTCCAAGATCGCGCTGTTTACCAATGTACCGGATAAAGCGGTTATCGGACTCAAAGACGTAGACAGTATTTATAAAATCCCTGCCGCGTTAAAAGCCCAAGGTATGGATGAGTTAGTTATTACTCGCTTCGGGCTAGATTGCGCTGAGGCAGATTTGTCAGAATGGGAACAAGTACTCTATGCGGAATCAAACCCGGTAGGAGAAGTGACCATCGGCATGGTTGGCAAATATGTTGAATTGCCAGATGCTTATAAATCCGTTAACGAAGCACTCAAGCATGCAGGTCTTAAAAACAGGTTATCGGTGACGATCAAATACATTGATTCTCAGGATATAGAAAGCAAAGGGAAGCAGGTGCTAAAAGGATTGGATGCAATATTGGTCCCTGGTGGATTTGGTGAACGTGGTATTGAAGGAAAAATAGCCGCGGCCAAATATGCCCGTAAGCACGACGTACCCTACCTTGGAATTTGTTTGGGAATGCAGGTGGCACTAATTGAATTTGCGCGCAATGTGGTGGGCATGGAAGGGGCTAACAGTAGCGAATTTGATCCTGAATCACCCTACCCTGTTGTTGGCCTTATCACTGAGTGGCTTGATGCCGCCGGTTCCACAGAGGTCAGAGATGCATCGTCCGATCTTGGTGGTACTATGCGACTGGGCAGTCAGCTTTGTCACTTAATCCCAGGAACGAAAGTTCATGAATGCTACGGCGCAACCGAGATTTACGAGCGTCATAGACATCGCTATGAAGTCAACAACAACCTGCGGGATGAGATTGAAAAGGCCGGATTGATAGTATCGGGATTGTCCACAGACAAAAAGCTGGTTGAGGTAATTGAATTGCCAGACCACCGTTGGTTTGTTGCGGGACAATTCCACCCGGAATTTAACTCTACACCCCGTGACGGTCATCCCTTGTTTGAAGGGTTTGTGCGCGCTGCGGGCGAGTATCATAAAGATAATAATTAGAAAATAACCAAATGAGAATAAGAGGCCAGAGCCGTTACATTTAGGGTTGGTCTTCTTAAACTCACATGTTTAACTTTTTTATAAGGCAACAAAAATGGCAAAAATCAGCAAGATTATTGGCCGAGAGGTAATGGATTCGAGAGGAAATCCAACCGTAGAAGCAGATGTGTATCTTGAATCAGGTGCCTGGGGTCGTGCTTGTGCACCGTCGGGAGCATCAACCGGCTCACGTGAAGCGTTGGAACTTCGCGATGGAGATAAATCTCGCTATCTTGGCAAAGGTGTTTTGAAAGCGGTAGCAGCGATTAATGACAAAATAACACCTGCTTTGTTGGGTCAAGATGCCTTGCAGCAAAAAACAGTTGACCAAATCATGATTGATTTGGATGGAACTGAAAATAAAGAAACCCTGGGTGCAAACGCGATATTGGCTGTTTCACTGGCCAACGCCAAAGCCGCTGCAATGGACAAGAAAGTACCTCTTTATCAACATATCTCTGAACTCAATGGTTCTGCGGGTCAATATTCAATGCCGGTACCGATGATGAACATCATCAATGGCGGTGAGCACGCAGATAACAACGTTGATATTCAGGAGTTTATGGTTCAGCCAGTTGGCGCTGAAAACTTCCGCGAAGCTTTACGTATGGGTGCAGAAATTTTCCATAGCCTTAAGAAAGTGTTAGGTGGCAGGGGACTTAGCACCGCTGTTGGCGACGAAGGAGGTTTCGCTCCAAACCTGGCCAGCAACGAAGAAGCGTTGGCTGTTATTGTTGAAGCAGTTGAAAATGCTGGTTACGTCATGGACAAAGATGTGACACTAGCTTTGGATTGCGCATCCTCAGAATTCTATTCTGATGGAAAATACGACATGAAAGGCGAAGGCAAAGTATTTGATTCTGAAACCTTTGGTGACTATCTGGCAGATCTTTCGGACAAATACCCAATTATCTCTATCGAAGATGGCCTTGACGAGAGCGATTGGGACGGTTGGGCGAGCCTGACCAGAAAAATTGGCGATCGCGTTCAATTGGTGGGTGACGATTTGTTTGTGACCAACACTAAGATTCTGAAGCGTGGTATCGACAATGGCGTTGCCAATTCAATTTTGATTAAGTTCAACCAGATTGGTTCTTTGTCCGAAACGCTAGAAGCCATTCAAATGGCTAAAGATGCTGGTTTTAGCGTGGTTATTTCACACCGCAGTGGCGAAACAGAAGACGCCACTATTGCAGACTTAGCAGTTGGTACCGCTGCTGGCCAAATCAAAACCGGATCACTGTGTCGTTCAGATCGCGTAGCCAAGTACAACCAGTTACTTCGGATTGAAGAGGAGCTAGCTGGTAAAGTTGGTTACGGCGGACGTAAAGAAATTAAAGGTCAATAATAGATCTGATTGATTACTAAGAAACCACTTTGAGACAATAAATCGAGGGGACAGAACATGTTAATTGCTCTGTCCCCTTTTTTCTTTTAGCATTGTGCTCACTATACAAGCGATGTTAACTCCTGGTCCACGGTGACACCTTCACTTTATGTCTGACACACCCAGCCAACAGCAAGTAGATATTTTTTCTTCTGACCAAGGTCAGTTGGAATATGCCGAGCTGTGTAATGCGCTCTATGAAAGGGAACTGCTTTCGTTGTCGCAAAGAAACATAGCAAATTCCAGTCTGTTAAAACGACGATTGGCGGGTCTGAGTCATCATATAAAACGTGCTGCAGAACAATTACTTACCAACCCTTCACCGATAAAAGTAGACGTGCACAATGGCAGTTGGCAAAGCAAACAGGCAGGGAAATGTGTCGCGGATAAAATCAGCCCCGAAAAAAATCGAAGCTGGTTTCACCAGAATGCAAAAATGGGTATACCTGTACCTGTCTATGCCATGGAGCTTGGTGTGGAAAAGCTGCAGCTGGATTCCATCGACAAAATTGAGCATAAATCGCAAGAACTGCATCTGAACAAGCATGGCTGGTTTTCATTTGACGGCGAATCATTAGAAACCAAACAGAGTCATTACGCAGCAAAGAGACTGCTGCTCCCAAATAAAGCGACAATGAGTGCTGCTTGCTCGGGTCATACCTGGAATCACAAAGGTAAGGCACAAACAAGGACGCTTTCATTGAGAGAGTTGCTCCTGTCTACGACCATTAACTGGAAAAAATTTAATTAGCACCTGCACAATTTGTCGCTATTTTTTACATCCCGCTTAAACAAATCCCCACGATCACACTATCGAACTGATTTTAAAGAGTATTTTATTTGGCATATTTTCTGCTTCTAAACAGTTAATGCACTCTTTTTCTAAAGATGCATTGTATTTGCAGACACGGAACATCGTCTGGCAGTCAAACTCAGGTAAAACAGGAATTTTAATGAATAAGTTATTGAGTTTACTCATTTTACTTTACTCTTTCATAGCAAGTGCGGAGCCGCATTTAACGCAGCAAGCCCAAACTAACTTGCTTTTAAACCCGACGCTAAATGGGACAACAAACTGGACTTTAAAACACTCGCTTTTATTTGACCCGCTTATTTCCCGCTCAGATGACGGTAGTGGATCGATTAAACTATCCAACGCTTTTTTTACATCCAGTAGTAATTACGATTGGGTCGTTAGCAGGACTTATTCTGTTACTCAGGGCCAAACCTATACCTTGTCGGCCTATATGCTGACCAACGAGTTTCCTGCACCAATTGCGGGAATTATTCTGATATTCCGAAAACCAGATGGCAGCTGGCTTCAAAATGCCCCTACAAGTCTGAAAACCGTCTCTGAAAGCAATGAATGGCAAGAAGTAGCCACACAATTCAGGACGCCTCAGGGAGCATCCTATGTGCAGGTATATGCTATGCACACCCAACAACGCAAAAATCAGTCAGCGGATATCTGGATAGATGATTTCCATCTCTCAGAAGGTATCAGCTATGCCGAACCACCAAGCTCTAAGCAAGCGTTCAACGGGAGTCATACGCGCATTGACACTTTAGGTAATGTCATGGTGTCAAAAGATGGCGTTTTCGAGCAGTTTGTGCCCCTGTGTATACATGCTGACAATTCACGGCCTGACTGGAGTATTTATTCTGAGCAGGGCTTTAACTGCAATATGTGGGCAGGCTCTGCTGCGTACATAGAAAAAGCCAAAAATGCCGTTTCAGATTTTAATCCTGAAGGTATGATGTCTGGGTTCCAGATTGCCAACTTCATAATGCCTGGAAACCAGGATTATGCAGACATTCAACTTTTGGAATCCCGAATCAACGAAATAACAAATGCTGGATTGGAGAATAACCTACTCTGGTATTATTGGGACAACGAAAAAGAACAATTAACCGAGTGGGCGGTACCTCTTTCGGTCACGAGTAAAATAAGACAATTCGAAACGGGCCATCCTATTTACATGTTAATGGACAATGAAGGCCTGACTCGGTCGTACAAAACTGCACACGCCAATATGATAGATGTTACCGGGGATTATATTAATGTCGGTCAGCATCGAGATAATCTTGGCCTGATCAACGTGAATAAAATAGAAAAACAGACTGCACCTCTGAGTATCGCTCAAATCAATTATGGTACAGGTCTGAAGTTCAGAGCCCGGATTTATTCTGCAATCGCAAATGGAGCGAAAGGGTTCAGCATTTGGCGAGATGACTATTTGCAAGCGGGAACACTCGCAGGGCCCATCGAGAATACTCCCTGGTGGAATGACTTACCAAATATTCGTGCTGAGATAGATTTGCTCAAGCCACTAATCGCGCAACCCCATTGGACGGACTGGAAAGTCAATTTGGCATCCACAGAATTGGATTTCGGAACCAGGAACTATGAGGGGAAAGGTTACATTATATTGGCAAATGAGCATGGCGTCGGGATTCAAACAAGTATCACAATTACCGATTTGCCCTATCAAGCTCAGAACCTAACAAACGCGCTGACAGGACAACAAATCGGTGCAATCTCGGGCAATTCGTTTACTGTCTTAGTTCCGGCGTACGGAAGCCTGGTACTAAAACTCAACTAAACAGGATGTTTATTCAATAGGGATTAATAGTTATTCCAATCTGATATATGGCTAATCGTTAACTTTTGTTGACGACTAATCAGAATAACGTTACTAATAGTGTATTCCGTGTTGAGGCAATTATTGAAATGAACAACTTGCTACTTATTATCCTACTCCTTCTGGCAGCGAGACTGCACGGGTAGGTTGTAAGTCAACACAACCAATTAAAAAAACCCGTGCATCGCACGGGTTTTTTGTATGACCTTAAAAAAGGTCACCACTTAACCAGCAACTAACAGGAGCAAGAGGTATGTCAAATCACGTCAAAATTTTCGACACCACCTTGAGAGACGGAGAACAGGCTTTACCTGCCAGTTTGACCGTAAAAGAAAAGCTGCAAATTGCTTTGGCTCTTGAACGACTGGGGGTTGATATTATTGAAGCGGGTTTTCCGGTCTCGTCACCTGGTGATTTTGAATCTGTTCAGTCTATCGCCCGTGAGATTAAAAACGCCACCGTATGTGGTTTGTCACGCGCCCTTGATAAAGACATAGATGCCTGCGGTGAAGCGCTGAAAGTCGCTGATCAATTCCGGATCCATACCTTTATAGCCACATCAGAAATTCATGTGGATGCTAAACTGCGCAAGTCTCAGGATCAGGTGGTTGAAATGGCTGTTCAGGCGGTCAAACGCGCTCGTCGCTACACAGACGATGTGGAGTTTTCCTGTGAAGATGCTGGCAGAACCCACATAGATTATTTATGCCGCATGGTTGAAGCAGCTATTACTGCCGGTGCAACGACAGTCAATATACCGGATACAGTTGGATACACTACGCCAACAGAATTCGGTGGCATTATTAAAAATCTGTTTAATCGCGTGCCCAACATAGATAAGGCCACCATTTCAGTGCATTGTCACAACGATCTGGGTTTAGCTGTGGCTAATTCTTTAGCGGCAGTTGAGCAAGGTGCTCGACAGGTGGAAGCAACCATAAACGGAATTGGTGAGCGAGCGGGTAACTGCTCCCTGGAAGAGATAGCCATGATCCTGCAAACGCGCAGCGCAATGCTTGGTTTGAATACCAATATTGTCAGCCAGGAAATATCCCGCACATCCAAACTGGTCAGCCAGCTTTGTAATATGCCGGTACAGTCTAACAAAGCGATTGTGGGTGCCAACGCGTTCAGCCATAGTTCCGGCATTCATCAGGATGGTGTGCTTAAAGCGCAAAACACCTACGAAATTATGACCCCGGAAAGTGTTGGGATTAATAAAAATAATCTTAATCTAACATCACGTTCTGGTCGTCATGTCATTAAGCATCGTCTGGCGGAGCTAGGTTATAAAGATTCCGACTACGATCTGGATGAAGTCTACGGCGCATTTTTGAAGCTGGCCGACAAAAAAGGCCAGGTATTCGATTATGACCTTGAGGCACTGCTGTTTTTCAATCAACAAAAACATGATCATGCTTATTACCAGTTGAAGTACCTGCAAGCTAATTCAGGTCGCAACATAATCCCCAGTGCCACAGTGACTATGCAGGTAGGTGACGCAGAAATCACTGAAACAGCTATCGGAAATGGTCCGGTGGATGCTGCTTACAATGCCATTACCAAGGTACTGGGGCATGACCAAATAGACGTAGTGGATTTTAAATTGGATTCCAAAGGTGAAGGTGCTGATGCATTGGCACAGGTAAGCGTCATTGCAGAATACAATGGACGTCGTTTCAATGGCATTGGTCTGGCCACTGATATAGTTGAATCTGGTGTCAGAGCACTTATTTATGTATTAAACAACACGCACTTGGCTGATCAGATTGACCAGCAAAAGCGCCAACAAAAAGTTAAAATTGCCGGAGTGTAAATGTCGAGTTTCAATATTGCAGTATTAGCGGGTGACGGTATTGGTCCGGAAGTCATGCAGGAAGCGAAAAAAGTGCTGGCCGCGGTGCAGCAAAAATTTGCCCTGGAGCTGAACCTTAAAGAATTTGATGTAGGTGGATGTGCCATCGATAAGCACGGTCACGCCCTGCCCGACCAGACTCTCAAAGGCTGCGAACAAGCTGATGCGATTCTATTTGGTTCAATTGGTGGTCCGAAATGGGACAGTTTACCCCTGGAGCAGCGTCCTGAAAGAGCTGCGTTGCTCAAACTACGAAGTCACTTTGATTTATTCAGCAACCTGCGTCCGGCTAAAATTTACCCGGGCCTGGAAGCACTTTCACCACTGCGTGCAGACATTGCCGCCAGTGGGTTCGATGTGCTGGTTATTCGTGAGCTGACAAGTGGTATCTACTTCGGGCAACCAAAAGGTATTGAAGGTGAAGGGGAAGAACAATTTGCTTACGATACGATGCGGTACAGCAAAGCTGAAATACGCAGAATCGCTATCAGTGCCTTTGAAGCAGCCCGCAAACGCGGTAAAAAAGTTACATCTGTAGACAAAGCTAACGTTCTCGTATGCAGCAGACTGTGGCGCGAGATTACAGAAGAAGTGGCGCAGGATTATCCGGATGTCACACTTGAACATATCTACATCGACAATGCGACCATGCAATTGCTGCGCTATCCGAACGAATTTGACGTGATGTTATGCTCTAACTTATTTGGCGACATTATTTCTGATGAATGCGCGATGATCACAGGTTCAATGGGGTTGTTGCCCTCTGCGAGTGTCAATGCTGACAGTTTCGGTCTGTATGAACCAGCAGGCGGCTCTGCTCCGGATATTGCCGGACAGGGCGTGGCTAACCCGATTGCGCAAATTTTATCGGCAGCTATGCTGCTAAGATTCAGCCTCGACCAAAACGAGGCGGCGGATCTGATAGAAAACGCGGTTTTAAAAACATTGAGTGATGGTTTCCTCACCGGGGAACTGCTGGCACCTGAAAAAAGACATCAGGCTAAGTCAACCAGCGAAGTGGGTGATTACATCACTAATATAATATTGCAGTCTTGAAAACAGGCTGTATTAACGGAAAAAGATTATGTCTCAAACCTTGTACGATAAAATCTGGCAATCACATATCGTTGACCAAATTGGAGAAGACGGATTGATTTATATCGACCGTCACCTTATCCATGAAGTCACCTCTCCCCAAGCTTTTGCTGGGTTAAAAGATAAAAACCGTAAAGTGAGAAGGCCCGACAAAACCTTCGCCACTATGGATCACAGCATTTCAACCCGCTCTCTTGCGTTAGATGCCTGTGGACCTGCTAATAAACTTCAACTACAGACATTGGCAGAGAATTGTGAAGAAAACGGCATTACCCTCTACCCGGTTGGCCATCAGAAGCAAGGAATTGTCCACGTTATGGGACCCGAACTTGGTTTGATCCACCCAGGCATGACAGTGGTCTGCGGCGATTCTCATACGGCCACCCACGGTGCATTCGGTGCACTGGCATTTGGAATTGGCACTAGTCAGGTAGAACATGTTTTCGCAACCCAGACGTTAAAACAAAGCAAAGCAAAGGCGATGCAGGTGAAGGTCAATGGCACTCTGGCTGTGGGCATTACTGCTAAAGATATTATTCTCGCCATTATTGGCAAAATAGGTCATGCAGGCGCCACCGGGCACGTTATCGAGTATTGCGGCGAAGCGATAGAAGCGCTGAGCATGGAAGAACGCATGACGGTGTGTAATATGAGTATTGAAGCAGGTGCAAAAGCAGGATTAATCGCACCAGATCAAAGCACAATCGATTACATTAAGGGGCGTGAATTTGCTCCGGCGGAAGAACATTGGGATGAGGCAGTTAGCTACTGGCGCTCGTTGTATTCTGACAATGATGCAAGTTTTGATACTGTGGTTGAGCTGGAAGCTGCGGAAATCGCCCCACAAGTGACGTGGGGAACTAACCCAGGTCAGGTGATAGGCGTAAACCAGGGTGTACCTTCGCCGGAAGACTTTTCTGATCCTATAGATCAGGATTCGGCGGTGAAGGCACTTAAGTACATGGACTTACAACCCGGTCAAAAACTGGCTGATGTTCCAGTCAATAATGTGTTTATTGGCTCCTGTACAAACAGCCGCATTGAAGACTTGCGTGCGGCAGCAAGCATAGCCAGGACTGGCAAGGTAGCGAATGGTGTGACAGCCATAGTGGTACCTGGTTCATTTGCGGTGAAACAGCAGGCTGAAAGTGAAAAACTGGACCAAATCTTTATACAAGCTGGTTTTGAGTGGCGCTTACCGGGTTGCTCAATGTGTCTTGGTATGAATGATGATGTACTGGGTGAAGGTGATCGCTGCGCGTCCACCAGCAACCGTAATTTCGAGGGGCGACAGGGGCGCGGAGCAAAAACCCACCTGGTGAGTCCAGCCATGGCCGCAGCCGCCGCATTGAGAGGTTATTTTGCCGACGTACGTGAATTTCAGGAGTAAAAGAAATGACAGGATTTACCCAACATCAAGGCAATGCAGCGCCATTAAATCAGGCAAATGTCGATACCGATCAAATTATTCCTAAACAGTTCCTGACTGGCGTAACACGCACAGGATATGGCAAACATCTGTTCCATGACTGGCGCTATCTGGATTTGCATGAAAGCGAACCTAATCCGGATTTTTCCCTGAACAAAGAAGAACACAAGGGCGCGAGCGTCTTACTCGCCAGGGAGAACTTTGGCTGCGGGTCAAGTCGGGAACACGCCCCTTGGGCACTGGGAGACTTTGGCTTCAAAACCATCATTGCCACAAGCTTTGCAGACATTTTCTATGGTAACTGCATCAACAACCAAATCCTTCCTGTCGTGTTAAAAAGCGAAGAAATGGATGTGTTGTTTGACGCAGTGCAAAGGCAACCAAACACTCAAATTTCTGTTGATTTGCAAAACCAATCGGTGACAGCTGACGGTCAGACATTTAACTTTGATATTGCCCCACACCACAAAACCAATATGTTAAAAGGCTTGGATGCGATTGGTCAAACACTGGAACTGGATGATAAAATTTCCGCGCACGAATCTTCGCTTCCGGGATGGATGCAATAGCCGCTCTTTGCTAGTCTTAAAGGCTGACCAGAAAGTTTCATCCATTTGCTTGACGAATGGGTGAAATTTTCGAATATTGAATTTGTTCAATACAAGAAGGCGAGATAATGTTGCGTGAGTTGAGTATCGAAGAGCTACAGCCTGGAATGTACGTCAATGACGTAATTGAACAATCTGGCAAGTTAAAGATTAAAAAGCGTGGGCTGGTAAAAACCCAACAAACAATCGATTCACTGGCGATGCAGGGTGTGCTCAAAATCCAGGTGGACGATAGTAAAAGCGAAATAGAGGATCCTGATCCCCTTCCTTCAGAAGACCCAAATCCAGTAAAAAAACCTGAAAAACCGCTGACAGATCAGCTAACACAAGCTAACAAGTTATATGCCCAGGCCAAAGATATCCAGCGCGGTTATGTGGAGCGTATCCGAAACGAAGATACCATTGACCTCGAGGGATTGTACGATCTTAGCCATTGCATTATTGACTCGGTGTTTGAAGCACCCAATGCACTTTCCTGTCTTGCTTTGCTACAGAAAACTGATGAATATTTACTTGAACATTCTTTGAATTGTTCAATTCTCATGGCCATGTTTGCCCGTCACCTCGAATACGACAAAGATTTATTGGAAGAACTTAGTTTAGCCGGACTGTTGATGGATATTGGAATGGCCAACATTCCTGAGGACATCATTAACAAAAAAGACAAGCTGACCAAAACTGAGCGGGATATTATTTCCACTCATGTGGATATAGGCTTGGATATTGTAGAACGATGCGGCGATGTATCAGAGGTTGTCCGGAATGTAATTTTCAGCCATCACGAACGACTCGACGGAAGCGGTTACCCTGACGCTCTGCGCGGAGATGATATTAACACTTACATCAGAATGGCAGCTATCGTGGATAGTTATGACGCCATGACAACCAAGCGCGCCCATCAAAAAGCGGTGACTCCAACTGCAGCTTTAAAAATTCTTTTAAAGGATGCCGACAAATATGACCAAATGTTGGTACAACAATTTATTCAATGCATGAGCGTACATCCAGTGGGTTCGCTGGTTAAGCTTAATAACGATCGCTTGGCCATTGTACTCAGAACCAATTCACGTGCTCCCTTACAACCTTTGGTTGCGACTTTTTATCATATTAAATCCGGCCACTACGCAGAGACCCGAATGTTGGATTTGAGTAAGGTGCCAGAAGAAATAGAATCTGCCGTTCGGCCAGAAGAATTCGGATTAAACCTCACCAAGTTTTTCACTCAGGCATTTTTGCCCGGTTGATTATGCAAACAGTTTCCATCAAACAAAAACAATAAGGAAAGAAAAGTGACTGAAACAAAAAACACTATCCCAAATTGGTTTTGGATCGTTTTCGGGATACTACTGGTTTGGAACCTACTTGGAGTGATGGCATTTGTTATGCAAATGGCTATCACACCTGAGCAAATATCAGCTATGCCAGTTGAAGAACAACAACTTTATGCTGAATTACCTGTTTGGGTAACTATTGCTTTTGCATGCGCCGTATTCGGAGGTTCACTGGGATGTGCACTAGGTTTATTGAAAAAAGCTCTGGCAAAAACGGTTTTGATCATTTCTCTGGTGGGTGTTTTAGTGCAGATGTCACATACGTTCTTCATTTCAGATGCCTGGGAAATTTATGGTCCTGGAAGTGCAATAATGCCGGCTATGGTTGTAGTGATTGCGATTTTCTTAGTTTGGTTCTCAGGACTGGGGATTAAAAATGGATGGCTTAAATAACCCCAACTCGAAATAAAATAATCATTTATCTGCGATTTGATCGTCCGCCAGCACTTTCATGTAACGCTGGCTGATAGTTTCCATTAGACCATTTTCCTTTGTCTGTGCTAGCGCCTGATTAAAGCGTTCAAGCTGGGTGTAAGCTTCCGGATACGTTCGGGAAATAATAAAATACAGCGGGATTGTGTCGTAAACTTCAGGCAGGATCCTGAATTCACCTGTAACACCATAGATCAGTCCGATGCGTCCCTTACTGATGTGATCATTAATCAAACCTACGTCACTCCAACCCTTTTCAACATGACCGAAACACCCCTTGTTATCAGCCGCCCGGTTGATTTTGAGGGAATATTTTTGTTTTAAGCTGCCAATTGTGTCGCTGATGGTGTAACCAATGGGTAGACACATTCGCTTAGATTTCAAATCAGCAAGCTTGGTGATGGAAGAGTCCTGCGCGACAAAGAGTTTCACCGAAATATAATTAATAGGATCTGAGTAGAGAAAAGATTCGTTGCGGACATCGGAATAAACATAAGGATAGGTGCCCAGATATTTATTCTCCAATGCCCATTTAAAGCCTCTGCTCCAGGGAACAACATCGATCACAAGTTCTTCCCCCATTTGAGCAAATACTGCTTTGATCACAGCATTAGACCAACCCTTCTCAGGTAAATCATCAGAGATAAAGGGGAAATAACTGTCACCGGTGACAACGGCAACCGGTTCTGCATTCGTGATCAGCGACAAACAAAAGGCAAGAGCAAGAAAAGAGCCCTTCAATATGCAAATACCTTTGCTAATATGCCATTTAAGTTTTACCAATCTGTTAATGCAGCCATAACGAATTCGCTCCCGCGAAAAGACATTACTACATGTTGCGGTTCAATTCGAACCACCTCCAGACCATCTTCTACTAACTCTCCTTCACTTACCCGTTTGCCATTTACCCGTACCCACCTGTTTTCCTCTTCGCTAGCATACATGTGAGCAGAAAACGCCATACTGGGTAATCTGGTTAACAAACTTGCGGGCAATTCATGAATTTTCGGCACATCACTGAGGGTTACGACCTCAGTTTGGTAGTCTTCTTGTACCGGCGAATTGTCAACCGCTGCTACTGCCGCTTCAAAGCGGCGTAACAAATCCGGCGAAATGGAGATCTTCGGCTCTTCAGGTTCGGCCTCAACTGCAGCAAGGTCCGAATTTGTTTGTTCTTTATCCAAACTTTCTGTTTCCGAAGAATTCACTGGTTGCTCAGATGGGGAGGTCGCTTCAGTGGACTGAGCGACAGCTTCATCATTTGCAGCAGACTGATTTTGCGGGCTTTGTGACAGTCGCTGCGGTGCTGGTTCTGTAGTTTTTGCGTTAGCCGTTGGTGTCGCTTGATTCTGTTTACTGACAAATGTATCGACCCATGTCGAGTAGTTTGCCCCACTCCAACCTATTCCCAGTCCACCACTGAATACCAAAATTGCAACCAGGATTTGTTTTCCATAATAGTGCCAGACACTTGGGATATCTTGCACTGAAGGCAAAAACAAACTGCGATTGAATTGTTCAGAAAGTGAATTGTCTAGCTTCGATGTCGCAGCATAATCTCGTTCAAGCAGTTTCTGTGTCTGGGATTTTTCGATCTGCGGCGCGTCTATCTCGACAGTTTGTTCAGGATCAATTTCCACTTCCTGAACTCCCATCTCTGACAGGCCTCTGACCATATCCGAACTGGTGACCAAACCCGATTTACGGATTTTAACCGGGCCATTTTGAGCCGTCACCCTGACGATTACCATGCCAGGCTGGAGTTCGTTTATTTTCAGGTTAGTTGCCATACCAACCTCCAATCCAATAACCTAATGCAATAGCAACAACAAACAAACCAGCCAAAATTATTGTCCGCTGTTTTCCCTGCCTCTGTTCCACTATGTCAGCACCTAATATCTGTTCAGCTGCAGCGACAAATATATGCCTTCTCACTATTGACTGCTGAGACGTAAATGTCAGAGTTAACGCCCTGTCACAAAGGAGGTTTATCACCCTGGGAATACCGCCACTAATCTGATAAACGGCTTGCAGGGTTGCTTTACTGAATATACGTCTGTCTCCGTTTGCAACGCTTAGACGGTGAATAATATACTCTTTAACCTCACTTCCAGTCAAAGGCAACAAGTGGTATCGGGCGGTGATCCGCTGAGCCAACTGACGTAGTTCATTACGTTTTAATAATTGCTGTAATTCTGGCTGTCCTATCAGCACTACTTTTAGTAGTTTTTCCCTGTTTGTTTCCAGGTTTGTTAACAGACGCAATTGCTCTAATACTTCAGGGAGTAAATGCTGAGCTTCGTCAACAATCAACACTGTATTAATGCCCACAGTATGATTGTCAGCCAACTTTTTCAGAATGAGGTCTGTGAAGTATTTGAGACTGCTTTTTTCGTCTTTGTATTTTATCCCCAACTCATCACAAATGGTCGCCAGTAATTCCAAAGCAGACAATGTCGGATTCAGGATCATCGCGACTTGCGTGTTATCCGGGAGTTCTTGTAACAGCTTTCTGGAAACCGTCGTTTTGCCCGTACCTACTTCGCCGGTGAGCATAACAAAGCCACCACTCTCCTGAAGACCAAATGTAAGATGCGCAAGGGCTTCCTTGTGACGCGGGCTCATAAATAAATAGTCAGGATTTGGTGCAATAGAAAAAGGGTTATCCGATAACCCAAAATAGTGTAAATACATAACTGGAAATTGTTCGCTAAAATTCGCTAAATGCGTTGCTAAACTACCCACTTACGCTGGGCATGTCAAAGTAAGTACAGCCACATTTACACAAAATTTAACTCACTTCATTTAATCAGCAAAGTCACAACTTGGGTAAGTGATGTTTATTGAGGCATAATAGCCTGTAAAACATAGCTATTTGGATTTTATGCAGACCTATCTCGTTGGTGGCGCAGTGCGCGACAAGTTGCTCAACATTCCCGTTTCTGATCGAGATTGGGTTGTGGTGGGCGCAACTGAATCGGATATGTCCGAAAAAGGCTTCACTCAGGTAGGCAGTGATTTTCCTGTTTTCCTGCACCCCAAAACCGGTGAAGAATATGCGTTGGCCCGCACCGAACGGAAAAATGGGCGGGGTTACAATGGTTTTAGCTGCGACAGCTCAACCACCGTTACTCTTGAGCAAGATCTTATCCGCCGCGACCTGACTATCAACGCAATGGCCATAGATGAAAATGGAAACCTGTTGGATCCTTATGGTGGCGAAAAAGATTTACAATCAAAGACGCTCAGGCATGTGTCAGAGGCGTTCTCTGAGGATCCTTTGCGGGTTCTTCGTGTTGCCCGCTTTGCTGCACGCTACCACCAATATGGATTTAATATTGCATCTGAAACGCTGCAATTGATGACGCAGCTCAGTAATTCAGGCGAACTTCGCTGTCTGACTGCGGAACGCGTTTGGAAAGAGACATCTCGCAGTTTACTTGAACCCAATCCGGAAGTGTATTTTGAAACCTTGCGCAATTGCGGAGCATTAGCAAGCCTGTTTCCGGAAATAGACCGGCTATGGGGCATTCCTAATCCGGCAAAATGGCATCCGGAAATTGATACCGGTGTGCACACCATGATGGTAATTCAACAGGCGGCGATTTTATCCGACAAGCTGACTGTCAGGTATGCAGCCTTGGTGCATGATTTAGGCAAGGCACTGACTGACCCGGAATTGTGGCCTTCACATCGTGGTCATGAAAAACTTGGTCTTGACGCGATTAGGGATGTAAGTGCAAGACTAAAAGTTCCCAACGATTGTCGCGATCTTGCCTTGTTGGTGAGCGAATATCATTCTCACGTTCACCGCGCCTTTGAACTTAAACCTGCGACTGTTCTGAAAGTACTTAACGCCTGTGATGCCTGGCGAAAACCTGAACGCTTTGAAGATGTTCTAATTGCCTGTAAAGCAGATGCACGAGGCAGAACAGGATTTGAAACTGATCACTACCTCCAGGCAGATTATTTGCTCGCCGCTTACGCGGCAGCCAATTCCTGTGACGTTCAGCAAATCATTGCAAAAGGTCACAAAGGCGCACAGATAAAAGAAAACTTAGATCAACAACGAATAGAGTTAATCAGACAGATCCGCAGCGAACTAAAAGATGTTGTTGATAACGTTTGACCGGCCTGATTTTTTGATTATTTCCGACTATCCCATTTTGTAGAATGTAAAACCCAAAAATGGGCCTAAATTATCCCAATTAATCAGAAATAAATCCCCATTTATTCCCTGTCCAATCCGATAGGTAATCTTAATAAGTGGAGGTAGTGATGCGTTGGTTGTTTTTCTTTTTTGGGTTTAGTGTCTTGGTGAGTAGTTTGCCAATCAGAGCAAATGAACAGGCAGTCGCCATAGACTATCTCCACGGTGAAGGAGACCTGACCGGTATTCGGTTGGCATACCGTCCATTCCATACTCAAATCACCTCGATTGAGTGGCTGGGCGACCTGGATCTGTACTGGGAAGTCAGTGTGAATTTCTGGGAATTCGGAGAGGACAATCAACATGAAACAAACTACGCCCTGGCGCTTTCACCCGTCCTTTCTAAGCAGTTCGCCACCCTGTACGACAAATACCCGTTAAAATGGGAATTTGGTATCGGTGTATCCTTAGTTGAAGATACCCGATTTGCCGGAAAAGACATTGGCTCCCACTACCAGTTTGAAGATAGATTGGGCTTAATTATGGAGTTTGGCGACAACCTGGAAAAGTCAGTTTCTTTACGTTACATGCATTACTCAAACGGTGGTCTGAACGACGATAATCCGGGCATGGATTTCCTGAATCTCTCATATGCCTGGAAATTTTGAACAATATCAAACAATAACACTGCCCTAAATGCCTTTAGTCCTCTATAATTGCGGCAATTTTGACGAGCCGAATATAGAGTATGTTTGAAGAACTGGAACTAGATGCAAAACTTTGCCGGGCAGTGGTGGACATGGGTTATAAAAAACCCACTAGTGTCCAGACCCTGGTTATCCCTCTTGCGATGGAGGGCAAGGATATTCTTGCATCAGCACCAACTGGCACAGGCAAAACTGCTGCATTTCTATTACCTGCATGTCAGTTTTTACTGGATTTCCCTCGTCGCGAACCCGGTTCTTGTCGCGTATTAATCCTCACGCCAACTCGCGAGCTGGCATTGCAGGTTTATGAGCAAGCCAAATTGATAACTCAGCATTGTGGACTGGAATGTGGGGTGATAACGGGTGGCATCAATTACGGTACTGACAGAGAAACCTTGGATAAAAATCTCGACATACTGGTTGCAACTCCTGGCCGGTTGTTTGAGCACATCGAAAAAGAAAGCTTCGATTGCCGTCAGATAGAATCCCTGATCCTTGATGAAGCTGACAGAATGTTGGATATGGGCTTTTCTAAAGTGGTCAATCAGATTGCTTCAGAAGCACGCTGGCGCAAACAGAGCATGTTGTTTTCAGCGACGCTCGAAGGACCTGGTATTGAGCGATTTGCCACCGACATACTAAATGAACCTGAGCGATTGGAAGCAGCGCCTTCCCGTAAAGAACACGCAAAGATTTTGCAGTGGCTACACCTGGCCGATGATGCGAACCACAAATATGCCTTACTGAAGAGTCTTCTGCAGAATCAGGTCAGTACAGCAGTGGTATTCATAAAAACCCGTGACAGACTGAACCAGTTAAAGCAGCGTCTTGAATCCGACGGCATTCAAGTGGGTTGGTTGCAGGGTGAAATGCCACAAGACAAGCGCAATGCCGCGATGGAAAGCTTCAGAAATGGTCAGATAAAGATTTTGTTGGCGACGGATGTCGCTGCCCGCGGAATAGATGTTGACGACATCAGCCATGTAATAAATTACGATCTTCCACGCACAGCAGACGTGTATCTGCACAGGATTGGACGTACCGGACGAGCTGGTAAAAAAGGTACCGCGATTTCAATAGCTGAAGCCCATGACATGGGTATAATAAAAAAAATTGAACGTTATACAGAGCAACGACTGAGACGCAGAGTGATTGAAGGTCTCGCACCTAAGAATAAAGAAGCCCGCGCACCGGTTAAGAAAAAGAAACCGAAAGTCTCCAAGGTTAAAAAATCACGTTTGGCCAAAAAGCGAGCTGGCAAGAAAAAAGCAGGTAAGGCCTAGCCCACTTTTTTCTTCCTGAATTAAATAACCCCAACTCGGGATAAATAATATCAAGCACTCGTTTTTTGTAGCTCAACAACCTTAAAGCGAGTGCCTTTATCCCCTTCAAATAAAACATGGCAAGTACCCCACTTCACAGGTATCTGCCAGGTTGTGTCTTCGGCCACGGTATATTTGGTTCGGTGATTGTCGCAACGAATATCCAGAGTGTTCAGCTCGCCTTTTATGTCCGCTAATGCGAATTGGCTACGAGATAGTCTGTGCAGAAATATCCCTCTCTCGTTAATTTCCTGCTCTTTAACAAGCGGTGTATCCCCTTGCAAAAGTGATTCTAGCTGCTGGGCATACTTTTCCAGGCTGACGGACATTTCCTTGCCCTTTTCGTGCTCGGATATTTCCTTGTAGGTCTCCAATGCCTCGGCATATTGCACGTCTTCGATTTCCAATACGAAGATCCGCTGAAGATTTAACAGATAGTTTCCGGTTCCCAGGTATTTATCGCCGACGTTAGACATAGCAGAACGGCGCAGACTTTCAAGTTCTCTTTTGGAGTCTTTAAGCGCCGCGGCAAGTTGTGCATCCAGCATCCAGAACCAGCTATTTTCATACATATTCCACTGTTTTGCTGCTTTTAATTTGGCCACCAATTCTTTCGCTTTATTTATATCTCCTGCTTCCAGCGCTTTATTCGCCTTAACATAGACAGCACGAAACTTGCGACGAACCCCCTCACCTCCTCCTTCCAGCTTAAAATCCAACTGTAATTTCATCTGGCATTGTTGAATGGGTTTACCATCCTGCATAGCAGGTGAATATTGCCAACGGTTTAGCGCTCTCAGAGCTTCTTTTTCAAATGCTTTTATTCCCGACGAATCAATGACCACAGGGTCCAAAGTTTGGCCCTGCTCATCAACGACAAAACTCAACCTAACCCAACCTTCCTGGCCTTTGCGTGCTGCTTCAACTGGATATTTGGGTGGCACTCTCTCAAGTGGTTTAGCTTCTACAACTTCGGAAATTAATTTAGCTTTGGGGGATATATCTGCCATTGCCAGAGAGGAAATCAGTGGCAAAATCAATAACAGGGGTTTCATAAACATTCCTTGTGGATTCTCCTTAATCGAGCAAACACTATATTAAATGTGACGAGTTATCGCAATTGCCGTGTCACAAAGGTAAACTTCGCTGCCCGGATTGAGAAACGATTATGACCCAAAAAATTGTGCTAGCCACTGGCAACAAAGGTAAGGTGAAGGAGCTGGCTAAAATGCTTGCACCTTTGAATTTTGACGTAGTACCCCAAAGCGAATTTGATGTCCCTGAGGTTGCCGAAACAGGCACCACCTTTGTGGAAAACGCCATTATTAAAGCCCGGCATGCTGCGGCTATCACAGGACTACCAGCAATTGCAGATGATTCAGGATTGGCTGTAGACGCGCTAAATGGCTCACCTGGTGTTTACTCGGCCCGGTATGCTGGTGTTGATGCAACGGATCAGGACAATATTGATAAAATGTTGATTGAAATGGCAGGGCTCTCATCTGATAACAGAAGCGCCAGATTTTTATGTGTACTGGTTTATATGCAAAGTGCCGAAGATCCGACTCCCATTATTTGTCAGGGAGAATGGTATGGCTCGATTACCGAACAACAGTATGGTGAAAAAGGTTTTGGCTATGATCCGATTTTCTGGGTAGCGGGTCAGGAATGCACAGCAGCTGAGTTATCCGCAGATCTGAAAAACCAGCTGAGCCATCGTGCGGATGCACTAACTAAATTAACAAAACAGTTGGAAAACCACCTTGGTTAATCCACCTCTATCCCTTTACATTCATATTCCCTGGTGCGTTCAGAAATGTCCTTATTGCGACTTTAACTCGCACGGTCAAAAGGATGTACTACCGGAAAAAACTTACATTAGCCATTTACTCGACGATCTGGCGATGGACGCAAAACTGATTGGCGATCGTGAGGTTTCAACCATTTTTATTGGTGGCGGCACGCCGAGCCTGTTTTCAGCAAATAGTATTGCCACTATTCTACAAGGCGTGCGGCAACGGGTAAATTTGTCCCATCATGCGGAAATAACCCTGGAAGCAAACCCTGGCACAGTGGAAAGCGAAAAATTTTTGGGGTTCAGTCAGGCAGGGATCAATAGAATTTCAATTGGTGTGCAGAGTTTTCAACCGCAGAAGCTTTCGGCACTGGGGCGAATTCATGATGATAAACAAGCACTTAATGCTGCGGGATATGCTCGGAAAGCAGGCTTGAGCAGCTTCAATTTAGATTTGATGCACGGTTTACCTGACCAGTCGTTGGATGATGCATTGTTTGATTTGAAACAAGGTATCAGTCAACATCCACCCCATTTGTCCTGGTATCAATTGACCATTGAGCCAAATACGCAATTCCATTCCAAACCACCGGTTTTACCTGAAGACGACACCTTATGGGACATTCAGGAACAAGGCCATCAAATCTTACATGATGCAGGTTACTTTCAGTATGAGATCTCCGGCTACAGTTTGCCTGGCCAACAGTGCCAACATAATTTGAATTATTGGCGATTCGGCGACTACCTGGGCATTGGATGTGGTTCGCACGGAAAGATTACCGACGCTCAAAAGGGCACTATTACGCGGCTGGTGAAGGTTAAACATCCTAGAGGTTATATGGATCTCGCCAAACCTTATATCGATAAATCCTGGCAGGTTGAATCAGATGAGTTGCCATTTGAGTTTTTCATGAACCGGCTCCGACTGGTTGAACCTTGCCCCAAAACGGATTACGCAAAATTAACCGGTCTGGCATTGGATGATAAAACGATGAAAAACATCGAAAAAGCTGTTGATAAAGGATTATTGATGGATAACGGGAGTCATTGGCAGGTTTCACAACTTGGTCGTAGGTATCTCAACACCTTGTTGGAATCCCTGGTCTGAAGCCTACGGATTCTAGTGAGTCTTATGGCCTTTTTCTGATTGAGTCAATATTACATTGTAAGCCTGCAACTCGGGGATGGACTCACGTAACATTTCTTCAACAGAGTCCAGATGATGCATCTTATTGCAGAACCATCTCGCTTTCATACGCAGGCTATCGGTTTGCGGACCAACTTGTCGTTCAAACTCCTGCCCCATCACTTCTATCCGTTCAGATAAATCCTGGATCTGCTTCTCCGTTTCTTCATCACCGCCTGCAGACAAACCGCCAATAGCAGACAACACTCCACCAACAGAGGTATTAATGGCTTGTTCCAGTTGTTCTTCCAATTCGCGGTCTACCAGATCATCAACATTCTCCAGACTTCCAGGACCGATGTAGAAATTACTACCAGCGTGAACAAATTTTTCTTTGATACGTCTTTGTACTCGCTGTAAAGAGGATTGCAGTTTGTCGTAGCTTTTATGATCCTCGCCCACCAAACCTACATAGACGTGCTCAACTGTACCCACGGCCAACTCGACACCTTCAGTAGCAAGAATGGTCATCTTGGGCACGACATAATGTATTCCATTTGCCAATACCTGAAGCTTTTCTTGCTGTTCGGGAGATAGTTCCAACCAGTTTCCTTTTACTATTAACTGATTGGCATCATTGATTTGATAGATAGTTCTACTTTCATCTATGATTCGGATCTGTCTTTCATTCACCACGATCCCAAAGTTCAGATCTACGTCACACTTAAGCTCAGCGTGCGCTGTAAGACTGAATAACAAAGATAAAAAAACAACCACTCTCAACATGTTAAAACTTTTCCGCAGGTAGTGAGCCACGTTCCTAATTTCTGGATTTGGGCTATTGTGACCTTTATTCTGCAATGAGGAAAGATCGGATCAGACAAGCTCAACAATAATTAGGGTAAATTACAGCGAAAATCGCTATTTTGCGCACTAGGACGGATCAACATCTCTGACTAAGCGAGCAAACACAAACAAATTTTTCTGTTTTATCGAGTTGCTGCTGTTAAAAAATGCCACAACCCAGGCTCTGTTTGCGTCAATAACAGATGGAGTGGAAGTCCAATAATCATCTGATAGTGTCGCTGGGAATAAGGTTTCATTGATTGAGGGACGCACACAACTGCGCTCTGTAATCGTTGAGAGCTCTTTAACGTTGGGCACACGCCATCCATCTAATCCGGCAAATTGATAGCCATGTGCAAATTGTAACGCTTGTTGCCAACTCAGTTCGCTGGCGTCCCCAGTGCAGGTACCATTCTGGAATGTTTGCCCGACACTGCATTGCATCCACATCAGTCCGGTAGTCAAATCAGAAACTGTACCGTCCCCGTTATCAGTGAAATTGGCCGATGGTGTAGTTTCAGTGATGGTAGTTAAACAAGTCTGTGCAATCCCCTGCTGACAAAAGAAAAACAAACAAAATAGCAGTTTTTTCATATTAACGTCCTCCCCTGACAAGTCTGATACTTACAGGAGTCGATTTATTTAAAAAGTTATCGTTACCACTGGCAAAATCAATCGCCCAGGCATTTCTGGCTTGGTCATTTGAAACCCCATCCACGCTTGGAATACTGGTCCAATACCAGACTGGCGCTGTCAAATTAGTCACTGTTTGCGGGAAGTAATCCTGGTCAATCATTGGGCTGGCAGTGTTACCAAGATGCAGTATAGATAGCAATTCATTATGGGTCGGCAGTCTCCAGTCATAAAAGTTACACAACCCCTGATTATTTACTTCCTCCACAAAAGCTTGAGTATTGCAGTTAGCAAGGGTGCATGCAGTTCCAGCACCGGACAAGTCCCCGGTAAAACCACCATTGTTCTCTGTGATATACCAGGAGTAACTATGTCGGCTGTCGTGTAGTCCGTTGTCAGTGGTTTTTATTTCCCATACTAGTCCGGTAACATTGTCTCTGACACAGCGCCAGGGCTGTGAGGTATCATCCTGTTCATCACCTATGTTATCTAATCGAGTGAAGTCAAATCCCTGGTCACCTCGACCTGCTTTTTCCAGCAACCCAAAACGACTTATTGCATCTTGTCCTCGCTGTGCATCCTGTCCAGGGTAGTCTGGTTGATGTAAGGTTCCGACCTGTGACGTGGTTGCCTGTAAAGCAACTCCGGTGTCGTTGACAGGATTGATCGGCAAAGGTTTGACAGTAACCGTCAGGCTATCTTCCACCACATTGCCAAAAGCATCTGTCACCTCCAGCGTAAATGTGACGGTTTGTTCTGTATCCACTTTCTGTGAAGCGGCGAAGGTTCTGAGCTCGGTAGGCTCGTCAATTACGGGCAGCATGTTCGGATCATTCAACCACTGAATGGTCAAGGGTCTTGCTGCAGGCACTGTAGAACTAGCTTGGCCGGTCAATAAAATGATTTCTCCAGGGAAAACCTGGTGATCAACTCCCGCATCAACAATTGGAAGTGTGTTACTGTCACTCAGGACTGACAATGTAATGTCAGTTGTTCCCTCACCCGCTTCCTGATCAGTAACAGTTAGGGAAAATGACAAGGTCGAATTCTCAGTTAAAATGGGTGTAGTGAAGGCAAGTGTCGCACCTTCCAAACTGATATCGTCCAATACACTCTCACCGGCAGTTTGTTGCCAACGATAGGCGGCAATTGGGTCAAGATTAGCCGGACTATCCACATCCCCGCTGCCAGTGCCATCCAACACAACCTCAATACCCGCTGGAAAGTCCGCCTCCTGTGTTAGCGAAGGTTCTGTTATTGAGATAAGAGCTGTTGGTAGTTCGTTTACGGGCTCGACATTCACAGTTACCGAATCTGTTGCCTGATTTCCATTGCCATCTGTCGCTGTGAGGGTAAATGTATAGCTAAGTGTTGTTGTGGTTTCAGGTGCAACAAAGGTGGCCGCAGCTGCGGTAGAAGCCTCCTGCACTATGGTTATATCTGGCACAGAAGTCCAGGAGTAATTGATGCTTTCAGTTTGTCCCTGTGCCTCACCGCTTAAAGAAACAGTTACACCCTCGCTAACGGTTTGATCAGGCCCCGCGCTTAATAGTATTGCTGAATTGGGTTGGTCTGTGTCACTGTCAAGGGACCCTCCGCCGCACCCAGTCAGCAACAGAATAAAAACAAAGCAAAGATATATAACGGTAGTTTTCATAGCAGAAAATAGTGACCTTGGTCGTCAAAAAAGATAATTAGTGACTTAATTTGCAATTTTCGCGCCTGCTCATATCGATGTCAGAAGCCCGATATGTTCAGGGAGCCGTCCGCCCGCTTAAAAGCGGGAGTATCAGACTAGATTTGTTCGGAGGTTAATGATTTTGAGTAGCTTGTATTTCTTTGTTTTCGCTCACCTGAACCTGCAAAGCTTCAAGCTGATTTTTATGTGCTGCGATATCAGTTACGTCATAGATCATCATGCAAATATTCTCTACCGTACCAGTGGCACTGGCTAACGCTGATAAGGTGATATTCTGATACATAAAATCTTCACTACCGGTTATCGGGCGGTAGCTAGGGAATTTGAACAGGTATGGCCGCTGTTCCCATGTCATGAAAGCCCTGGTACGCAGCTCAAATACAGGTCTGGCTTTGCGCGAAAACCAGGCTTGAGATACATCCGGATAAAGTTCGAAGAGTGTTTTGTCCCTCACCTGACTAGGCAGCATTCCACTGTGGCTTTCCATAAAGCCGTTCCAAATTTTGATTTTGAATTCTCGGTCGAGCACAACTATGCCCACGTCTACGGTTTGAACCATATCCATCATCCAATGAAATTCAGCCATGTCATCCGGGTGTTCATTTGCCATGGCTTAATCCTCCAGCAAGTGTGATAGTTTATAATTCATGACATTCATCGACTCTTCGGTAAACATTAACACCAGGTCACATTGCACATTGTATCCTTCCAGACCATAACTCAGTTCTATCGCCAAGGTACGACGCCATTTGTTTTTATTGGATTTAATTAACTCAGCAATATTGCGATGCTGTCCGAGCACGACAGGGTGGCCCTGACTAAAATATAAATCGAGTTGATTTGCCAATCCCCGCAGGCAAGTGCCGATCAAAATGTTAGCTGCGTCCATTAGCATTTCGAGTTGTACCTGGTCATCCACTTCTTCATTGATGTCCAGAATTTTCGCCACGTCACCAAAACTTGAGTCGCTTAAAATAAACAAGGCCTCGCCGGAGATACCGGGCCCGATGAAACCCTGACAGATACCGGAGACTGAATCTTTATGCTGAATATCTTGTAGCATCATGTGCAATTCCGACACCTCGATCAAATTCACGTTTGGGATGGGTAATTTGACAAAAACGTTCAGGATCCTGGCAAGGGCGTCACCAGCCTGACCCATAGCGATATTCGTTATTTCCTGATAACAGTCTCGGATGTCAGTTGGTAATGCCGATTCGTCAAGTTCAGCTTCTTCCTCTTCGAGTTCGACTAACTGATGCTTCCTCAATACTTCCTGTAAGGTTTCAGGTTTTACAGGTTTTTCGATAAATTCAAGGGCGCCTAGCGCTTTAACCCGCTCATGAGCTTCAGGTTGTATATCGCCGGAGATAACAATCACATTTGATTGAAGACCTTTTTTTCCCATGGTCTTCAAGGTTTCATAACCATCCATGATTGGCATATTAAGATCCAGGAACATTACCTGTCCTTTTCCTTGCTCCAGCGCAGTAATTGCTTCTTGCCCATGCTTGGCAAAATGTACAGCTACCTCCCAGTCTGGAGGCAAACATTTGGCAACTTGTTTTCTAGCCACCATAGAATCGTCACAAATTAACACTGAGTACATAAAAGTGTTTTCACTATTCAGTTGTTCGTTGCCCGCTACGAAATGGGCGCGAGATTGAGTGTCAGGACCAAAACTACCGATCTATCCAGATACTACTCATTAACAGAGCTGCTATCTGTTTAGATTGGTATAATAAATAGCAGTGATCGCCGCAAAACACCAAACTTATCCAGCTTAAAGGTAAATATTTTGCTGGTTAAGTGACTAATAATCATATCTTTATTAACGGCATCATGGATAAATCCTAAATATAAATATCCTTACTTACTAATTTATTTAAGTAGATGAAAAATAATAGGCAAAATCAGTGCCGTAAGTATCCCGTTGATACACAAAGCCAGGGTTGCAAACGCGCCGATTTTCTCTCCCTGTAAAAACCCCTGAGCCGTTCCGATTGCATGAGCAATCGTGCCCAAAACCAGACCTTTTTGCTCGTCCACATCCAGTTTAGTCAGGCGGAATACCAAATCACTGAGAAGGACTCCCATAACCCCTGTGATGACCACAAACACGGCAGCCAAGGCAGTATATCCTCCCAATATTTCAGTCACTTCAATTGCCAGGGGCGTTGTAATGGATTTGCTTAGGATTGACATCTGAATTGCCTGATCGATTTCGGCATAACTTAGGATTATCCAGGCGATTAATGGCGCTGAAAGCCCTCCTACCAAGATGCTGGGCAGTAAGCGCCATCCATAATGTTTGACGTGGGGCAACTGATTTCTAAGAGGGATCGCCAAGGCAACAGTTGCTGGTCCTAGCAACCAGGTTAACAAATTGGTGCTTTGTTGGTATTCAGCAATTGGGATAGACAAAAGTATCAATCCAGCTGCCAATAGGACGACAGTCGTAATCAAAGGGTGGGCCAAGGGTGATTGATTACAGAATCTGAATAATCTTATCGCAGCCCAATATATGAGCAGCGTAACCCCCATCCAGACAACCATAGAAAAAACACTCAAATTATTCAGGACCATTATCAATTGGCAGTCGTTTGCACACTATTGCTGCCAACAACATACTAGTGAAGGTACTTATCAATAATGCAGTTATTAAGATAGGCCAATGCTCGATAAAACTTTCCTTTAACACAACAATGTAAAGAGTGGTGGGAATAAACAACAAGGATAGATGTCTGAGCAATAATTGACTGACCTGCAAAAGTGGTTTTGGTACGTCACGCAGAAACAGTAGCGCAACAAACAACAATACCAATCCACTGAGCGCGCCCGGAATAGGCAAGGCAAAGGTATTATTTAGCCAAACTCCAAGATAAAAGAACGCCACCAATAAGAAAAATGACAATATCAATAACACTGACTTTTGCAAAATTGCCCACCTTAGCGAGTGCCTAAGCGCTACACCCGCTCACTTTCCAATTCATGGCAATATGGTCGGGTGTGCCTAAAATAAAACTCTATCGAGCTGGTAATCGGACATGCTACCGGGAATTAGCCTTGAGACCAACGCAGAATTAAAGATAATTGGTGACTAGGATTTTCTCAGTTCATCAAGGTTGAATTTGTATTTGCGCGTAACTTTAACTTCGTCTCCAGAAGTTAAACTGGCAATATATTCGCCATTGGAGTTGGGGGACAACTTTACAACTTTGGTCAAATTAACAATAGCCGAACGATTAATCCTAGGGAATCGATTTGTATCAAGCTCTTGTTCAAACTGTTTAAGGGTTTTGCGGATGATATGAGTACCATCCTGCGTGTGGACGCACATATAATCACCAGCCGCTTCTATCCATAATATGATGTCCAGGTGGACTCTGATCCACTCATTACCGCTCTTCAATGAAATAGTTTGTTTCAATTCATCCATGCCAGCATTCCTTGATTGCTCAAGTGAGTGCATGAAACCATCCAGTGATTTACCCGTTTTACGACTCAACAACTCATCCAGTTTTCCTTGCTGAGTGAAGGCTTTCTGTTCTTCATTGGCATTTCGTAAATTATTCAAGCAAGCAATCAATCTCTCTTCGGAGAAGGGCTTAAGTAAATAGTCGAATGCGTGGTATTCAAAGGCTTTCAAAGCGAAATCTTTAAAAGCCGTGACAAATACAATTTTAGGCAAGGTAATATGCCTGTTATGCAAGGCCTCAACCAGCTCTATACCATTGAGTCCCGGCATCTCAATGTCCACGAAAACTACGTCTGGCTGCCTTTCCAAGATTGTTCTTAGCGCCTCATTGCCGTCTGCACACTGCGCCAGAACAGTAAAGTCTGCCTGGTCTTGCATTCGGATGTTTAACCCTTCTCTTGCCAAGGGTTCATCGTCTACAATTATGGCTGAAATTTGCTCCATCAACTCTCCTCAATGGGTAATTCAATAACTACTCTCAACCCGCTGGGAATATTCTTGTGCACTGAAAACTGATAGTTATCCGGATAAAGCACTGTCAACCTCTCTTTGATGTTGCGCAGACCTACCCCGCTACTTTTTTCAATCACATTCCCCCGGTTATTACTTAGTGCTATTTCAGCATCTGGACCATTATCTGCAACTTCAAGATGTAACAAGTTGTTGGACAATCTGGCGCTGATTTCCACCATTCCATCCACCGCCATTTTAGAAATGGCGTATTTGATACAGTTTTCCACCAGAGGTTGAAGTAATAAACTTGGAACCAACATAGATTCAGTTCTGGGTTCAACCTCAAATCGTACCGATAATCTTTCATCGAAACGTGTCTTCTCAATTTCCAGATATAACATCAACGCTTTCAACTCTTCGTAAAGACGGATTTTTTTCTCTGGATCATTGTCCAGAGAAAAACGTAAAAATGTCGATAGGCGAGTCAACATGCCATTAGCTTTATCTTTGCAGCCTTTTAATACTAGCGTCGAAATGGCGTTTAGAGTATTGAAAAGAAAGTGTGGGTTAATTTGATATCGCAGCATTTTTATCTGTGCACTATGCGACAGTCTAACGGCGACTAGATGTTGTTCCTTTTCAGACACGAGTCGATAATAAAAATTGATGCTGAAATAAAGCGTACTCCACACCAATACCATCACAAAGCTGTAACTCACTGTCATGAAAAGCGTTAAAACAGAAAAGTTTTCTTCACCCTCTCCAGCCAGTGCCTGCACCGCATCGAAATTTTCAACAAATTTCCATAAAATTATGTTTTTGGCTGGGGTCCAGATTAACGCAACAATCAAACTAGCAAACAAAATCACTGCCATCAGCCTGGAAGAGCGAAAATGCCAGCATCGCTGGTAAATATAACGGAGCGGAATTGTTAGCACTGCAGCAATCAATGCGCTAAAAAATAGCGGGATTCCAACGTCAATACCTAAACGGTTGTAGGCTCCGACCAAAAAAGTATTATCCAGGGTGAAAATAATGACGTAACCAAGCCACCCCAACCAGTGCAATAGCCAAAATGAAGGCTTTTTTTGATCAGAGTTCTTGGCCTGGCTGCTCGCAGGTTCCATTCGTTGTAATACTGCCCTTTAAGGTTAGTGTGCTTCCAAACCCAGCGTGTCGAATAGACTCGACTTGTGTGCGCTACTGATTTTGACTTCGTCGCCATTTGAAAGTTGTAATAAGGAATATCGCCCGAGTTCGCTGCTGAGCGAGCAGATACTGTCAATGTTTACCATTGCACTTCTATGCACTCTCAAAAATTTGTTTGGGTCTAACTGACGTTCAAGGTTGCTTAGAGTTTCCCGATGTAGCAGCATTCGATCGCGACAATGAAGTTCCACGTAATTTGCTGAGCCTTTTATCCAGATTATGTCCTGGACGTTAACGAATTGCACTGCACCTACAGATTTCACGGCCAAAACAGACTTGGTTTGCATCGGCTTGTGTGGTGTGTTCTTTTTTTCCAGTTTGTTGAGTACTTCATCAAGGCGGCTGTTTTCGAAAGGCTTCAACAAATAATCTGTTGCGTCCAGCTCAAACGCTTTGATTGCAAATTCGCTATAAGCAGTAGTAAATACCCAATTACTGCGCGTTTCATTAAGCAAGCTGTTGACCAGCTCAATGCCATTCCCACCAATTATGTTGATATCAATGAAACAGGCATCAGGTTTGTGATGTCGAATGGCTTGCTGCGCCTGTTTAAATTCACCTGCCTCCGCAACCACTTTCCAATTTGAGCGTTCCTTGATGTATTCAGTAATTCGCTCTCTGGCCAACTTTTCATCGTCAATTACAATACAAGTAAACATACTCTCTCCTAATCCTTATTGTTGGGATGAAATATACAATTTACAGTGACAAGAACTAACAAAACTGAGACAAGTGGCGGTATAACGAGTCGAACGAAGCAATGCTGAAAATAGCCCGGTTGAAGTGTCGAAATATTACGATGGATTACCACGGAAGCTGGGATGAGAAGGGGAAAAAATTAAACTCCCCATAAGGCGCAAAAAAAATTCTATAACTCTGAAAACGAAAAAAGAGGCTGTGTCTTGCGACAGCAGCCTCTAATAATCCAGGAAACAATACACATTTCGAAAAATATGTATTCATCGGGTCACTACTCCGACATTCATAGTGTAACCCGTCAAAAAGATGATGACAGTATGATGTGACGAATCGCCCATCTGGTGGGATAAATGCCGCAAATTTGGGAAACTACGGGATTAACTGTTGAAATAACTAGCAATTTAGGGTGGATGATAGCATTAACGCGCCAAGCAAGGGTATAAGCGGAGTTTTCATTTTCAGTAATCAGGATGAAAAAAATCCGATAACAGCAAGTTATCGGATTTTGATTGTGCCATTTTTAACTGACCACAGACTGATGTGATTGTGTTAAAACCTAATTAGAAATCTATATTAACCCCAAGATAGTCAGGCGTGTAATAAGCAGTTGCAGAAAACTCAAACTCGTTAGTACCCGATTTGGTTACAGCATTAATAACGCCACCCGTTGAACGTAAAAAAGGGCGTTATGAACGCCCTTTTCTGATAATTTTATTGGAGGTATTTCAACGTTTTGCCAATAGTGAATCTATATCCTGACTGGTTTTACGAGCCAGCAACCCGGCATTTTTTTCTGCATTGTGAAGCAGCGCAAAATTCATCGCACTTTGGCCATTGCAGACCAGTCCCTCATTGACTTGTTTGTAAGTTACGCCAGCTTTTTTCATTGTTCTTTTCAGACGAATGGGTTTATCACTCATCAAAGCTTCACAAATTCTTATCAGAGATTCTTCTCTTGAATCCGTAATTTTTGCGCTTGCTGCACCAGTGAATCCTATGCTTGCTATGATGAATGCTGCTACTGTTAACTTTTTCATGCCCTGCCTACCTTGTACTATCTGAGTTAATTGTGACGTGGCGTTTTTGCCTTGTCTCAGTATTTAAGATAGGGATTTAAAGGTAAAAAGTTATGTAGTTACAGCCTAGATACGGTAAAAATCGATGAAGCGATAAAGCACCACTTTAGCACGACCAATTATCCTCTGAACCCAGTGTTTCAGCGCGTTTGACATATGTTTTGTTACATTCACATAAAACGTTGAGAACCAATTTGGCTTACCCAGAATCGTTTCATGGAAAAAAGCTCATTGGCTACATAAAGATAAAGGGTAGCTTTTGCAATTTATAGTGGGCCACCAAGTCATTTGATGTTTGGCTCAGATAACGTTCATATTGACGTCATCCTGAAGCGATTAAACAGCGTGAAAAATATCAGTACGAAACAGCATAGAGCTATCCTATTTGACAATGCTGCCCGTTTTCTTGGTTTGATCGAAACTGAGCGACCCAAGCATTATCAACATCAATTGAATAAGTACCTAAACGACGAACCCCATCTCATTGTCATATGCGCGTCAGCTATCCGGCCCAGATCACGGGTTAACATAAGTCTATTAGTAAGATATTTTTTCTCTCATCAGATTGTAGTAAAGCATATTATTCTGAATGATATTCTTAACGCGTGAAGGCAATTCGGCATGGTTTACATCATTTGTGTTATCAATGAAACTTGAACTTTCAATAGCATCAACATGCCATGACGTGCGTCCTTCCCAGTCTTTTCTGGAACCAGGTTGCCATTCCAGGATGTCTTCAGGCATTCGATAGCCATTAAAATTAAAGAAACCTTTTACAGTTTTCATTGGTGATTTGACCAACATCTCAGCATCTAGCACATACGGCTGTTTGCTCGTTAATTCATGTATTCTTTTGAATAGTAAGTACTGTCCCTCAAATCCAGCTTCGTTTTCATGAAAGTCATTACGCATTTTATATAGCGAAGGAATTGATAATTTTGGGGTCCGTATCAAGAAAGTATGTCTGGCTGAAAGAATGTGACTGTCTGAAATAAAATCAGCTACATGATACGCCATGTCTTTCACGAAAACTGGCTGCTGCAGACTAGTGTGCAAAAGGTGCTCAAATTTGTCATTAAAACCTATTTGCGCATTGTTGAAATTATCTGATGAGAGTAAACCCTGCTTATAAATATCAATAAAGGGTTCCCCAACGACACTAAACTGACGTGAGTTTGCCATCATTTTTCAAAAGCAGTGCCTCTCGAGCGAGGAACACACCACAAAAAATGGAGAGGTATATCAACTGATAATATCAAAGGAGATGCTCAAAGGTCTCAGTCTCTTCACGATAATATTCCGCGATTTTTGGCAACGCTCCAGCTATAAGTGCGGTTATCGCTGGACATCCCCTTGCTATCTTTTTCCGATGTTGCCCATTCAATCCTGGTAAAATTGAGTGTCAACTGTTCCGTTGCCATGTCATCAGGATGTGATTGCGCTTCAATAGAGCTGATCAAGCAATCCCATAATTTAATGGTCATGATTTTCGGTAAGATATTATCGCCCTCTAGATCCAATTCAGAATTCCGACATATAAAAATTTGTGTTGGTGTTATACCGTCATCAATCGGTAATGCGGACAAACAGTGTTTGTAAAGTAGGGTGGAAATGTCATCCAGATATTTCACCACTGTCATATCGCTTAACACCGGTCGCCCTGACGTTCTTGCAGAGTTGCTTACATCAGTTGTGATTTGTTGTTTCATAGCAAAGTGTGATGACAACAATTCTATGCAATTAGCCGTTTCGGTAGAGGCCGTGATTAAAGGATCGTCATGTGAATCAGTAGCATGTAAGTCTATTCCTGGCTTTAATAGTATCAAATCCATATATTGGTCCTTAAAAATACTCTAAACGTTAACAAAACTGGGAGACCCACAGACCGCAATTTTCATGTCATGTTAGTAGCGTCCAAGATGAGCTTTTCGAGTATAGGACAGTTTTCCACAGTGAACGGATTTTTGTTCACCAATAAATACGAACAAAAACGCCCGGTGAGCGACACCAGGCGTTTGTAGAAAACCAGAGTTAAAATTATTGCTGGGTTATCCCTTTAGAGTTTAGCAATCAGAGCATCAAGGTCCTGATTTGTTCTGCGCGCCACGAGATCTGCGGTTTTGTTGGCGTCATGAAGTAACGCGAAGTTAATCGCACTTTTTCCGTTACACACTAAGCCTTCTTCCACTTGCTTGAATGTCACACCTGCTTTTTTCATGGAGCGTTTTAATCTGATGGGTTTGTCGCTGGTCAGAGCCTGACAAACTTTAACCAAGGATTCTTCCTTGGAGTCCATTAGTTTTGCGCTCGCGGCGCCGGTAAATCCAATACTTGCCATGATAAATGCTGCTACTGTTAACTTTTTCATATACTGCCTGCCTTATGCCGTGTCCGTTAAATTTGATTAGGCGTAGTTGCCTTGTCACAGTTAGTAAGATAGGGATTAAGATTGAAAAGTTGTCACACTTGTGGCTCAGATACGGCAAAAACCGATGAAACGACAAAACGCTTTTTTTGTACGACCAACTACCTCTAAAACCAAGCCATTCGGCGCTTTCGACATATGTTTTGTTACATTCGGCAGATTTCAGATAGTCGCCAACTGCAATTGAAATAAATAAATCATGGGGAGTTAGAGAATAATTTCGTTATTAATAATGGAGTTGAACAGCTGAAGTGATATTTTTGATAAACATCTTCAGCTCAGACGACAGGTTAAGATGCTCGCACAGTAAAAAGCCCCTGACGGGGCTTTTTGAAGAGTTGTTAAAACGCGTTGTCCTGATGCACTTTAATGAACAGCGAAGTACCGTGTTTGGAATAATCCACTTTGTATTCTTTGCCGTTTAGCGTCTGAACAAACAACAGCGTTTTCTCGTCTCCGAACACATCACCAAGGGTTACATCGACCAATTCCATATCCATCATCTTTGCTTCACGCTTATTGTCAGGAATTTTCCCTGTGTATTCCTTCAAGCCCTTGTGCGTTACCAGAACCGGTGGATGCTCGTCGCCATTCAGTATCAGTAAGTCCAGCTTTCTGATTTTATGAATAATGGTATTTCTTCCGCTGGTCAGAAAGGGTTTTTCAGTCATCACATTCTCCACATGAGCAATCGGCTCAATACAGTATTTTCTTATAATTAAACGAAAGATAACAAAGTTTTAACGGCCTTGCATCCGTTTATTTGACCCGAAATACCTGCATTTCTTTTCCATAAATTTAAATTAATCTGGCTGGGCAAAAGAAGCACGGGTCAAAAATTCTTTATCTGTCAGACTATGCAAAAAGTTTATCAGGTCTAGTTTGTCCTGTTCGCTGATAACAAGTTTTTTTACAAAGGGGCTCTTGAATGGATTTTGACGACCAGAATCATTTCCTCCCTGTGCATAAAAGTCGATGACCGCTTCAAGTGTTTTCAGGCTTCCATCGTGCATATAAGGCGCTGAGACAGCCACATTTCTCAATGTAGGCGCCCGGAACTTACCCATATCATCGGCCTGTAATGTCACTTCAATTAGACCTGTATCCGACTCAGGATAAGCACCTTTGCCGTCTATATTGTACATGCCGGTATTGTGAAAAGGCCGTAAATCCAGCAGTTGTTTTTCGTGCACACTGGATTGGGTGAAATTGAACCCGCCGTGGCAGTGATGACATTCAAGTTGTTCTGAAAAAAACAGATTCAGACCACGGATTTGTGATTCATTCAAGGCATCATCCTGTCCCTGATAAGCGTATCGGTCAAAAGCAGAATTTAGGGATACTAAGCTGCGCACAAAATTCGCTAGAGATTTGACAATCCTGTCAAAAGTCGGTTCTTTATCACCAAAAGCCTCATTAAAAAGACTGGCATATTGAGCGGATTCAAAACGCCGCAACACCTCCGCCTCATGGCCGGTAATGCCAAGCTCAACCGGTGTTTCGCCAAACATAGGAATGAGAATTTGCTGTTCCAATTGCTCAAGCTCACTATGCGCCCAGGTTAGAGTGCGGTTGTAGGCTACGTTGACTAAAGACTGCGCGTTTCGTCTGTTAACCTGTCCGGTAGACCCAACAGACAATGCCAACGGTTCGGCAAAGGCATATTGCTGTTGATGACAACTAGCGCATGACTGTTGTTGATTCGCGGATAAATTGACGTCATAAAACAGCTTTCTACCCAATGTGACTTTTGCGTCTGTCATAGGGTTGTCCAAGGGCTCAATGGGCGCGGGGAAGCCTTCTGGGATCTCCCATCGATAAGGATCAGGTTTTGGCGTGCAGGCAAGTACAATGAGCGGCAGGATAAACGCAGCTAAAACATGTTTTATTGCCATGAAAACACCTTGCCTCGTTGCAGGTTTTCCAACACCTGTCTGCAACTTTTGATATCAGGTGCCTGGAACATACATGTTCTGTCAGTATCAAGAGCGATGCCGCCCAACAATTGGTCGAGATTTAGTTGTAGCTGATTTGAATTGGGAGCACCCAGCTCAAATTGATACAAATTCGCCTGTTCACAAGGTAGCTGTGGAGCCCGCATACGTGAGGCTGACTGGCAACCTATGCTCCCCAAATGAAAAGACCAACCCCCTTCTCGCGGTTGCGGCTGTCCAATGTCCAAGCGTATAAATTTGTGCCCTAACTGCCAGGACCAGAACATGGCAGGCAAATTTAGCGGTGAGAGCTGGGTCAAAGGGTTCAAGTGATTACGTTCGAAAGGAACCCCCAGGGAGAATCTGATCCCTTCAACATCCTGCCAGTCCACAGGACTGACAAAAGATAAGCTTTGATTGATCTGTGCCGACTGGCAATCGGGGACCACCAAACTAACGAGTGCAACATTTTCGTGTTGCCAGTCATTGGTGTGGAATTGGATTTCATGCCATTCCCCACCTTGCTTCAGCGCCAATTCGCTGACAAAAAATCGGAGCGTTTCTATTTGCCAGTCTTCCGTTTGGGACAACTGGCTGGATCCACAAGTAAGGGTTTTATTCTGATAGCTGGCAGTCAGATTCAGTGTCTGGATGTTTGGTTGACAACCTGTCAAAAATAACAAAAAACCAACAATAAAATACAGAATCTCAACCGAACCTGAACTGAACCGTGTTATTTTATGTCTCAATTTCTTTCCCACCAGAATTGAACGGGGGCCCTATGCGCACGCTGTTTTTCATTATTACCACTATTTTGTGTGTCAGTCATAGTCCTTTTTCTGAGGCCCATGCCGAAAAAGGAAAACCGCGATTTGTCGCCAATGGTGGCGAAGATACCGGCAAGTGCGATAATCGATTTCGTCCTTGCCGTACTATCGCCTATGCTGCGTTACAAGCCCACAAAGGGGATAGGATCCTGGTTGCCAAAGGCAGTTACAACACCGGGCTTGAATATCTGATCAGTGAGTTGGTGCCTGTTTATGGTGGGTATAATCAGCTTGATAACTTTCAGCAACAAAGCCCGGACCAGCACCCCACCTATTTAACCGGTGTACCTGCTGAGTACGCAGAGAAGCTCAATAACAAAGGCTTCAATGTAATCCGCGACAACAAACAAATAGCATCACCTGCACTTAAAAAAAGCCTGGCGTCTTTGGCTCAATTAAAACAGATTCAACAGGCACAAACTTGCGTGGATGGTAGCGCGGGACAATTTGCCTGTTCAAACTTGTCTCTGGTAGGACATTTACCTTTATCATCCTTCAGCGGTGGTTCAAACGGGGCGAACGATATCTGGGGCCATATCGATCTGAATACAGGAAAAGAATACGCCATTATGGGGCTACAGCGGGGAACAGCCGTTATAGATATCAGTGAACCAAGCTCACCTCAGGTTGTGGGCGTTATCTCAGGCCAGTCCAGTGGCTGGCGCGATATCAAGGTATATCAAGTTTATCAGGACAGCAGTCAAAGCTGGCGTGCATATGCTTATGTCACTACCGACAATGTCAGTAATGAAGGGGTCGCCATAATCGACCTCAACAAGCTTGCTCAAAACACGGTGGAACTGGTCGTCAAACAACCAATTAATAATGGAGCGCACAACGTTTATATCAGCGGCGTAGATTACAGCCTGAACATCCCCATTCCTGGCCAGATCCCGCTGGTGCATATTCTGGGTGCAGACCGTAATGGCGGTGCGATGCGCAGCTATAGTCTTGACAACCCAGAGCTCTTAAGCTCGGAATTTGATGCAGCAGGATCTAACAGCGCCGATTATACCCATGATGCGACCTCTTTATTTATTGATGACGCCCGGATGAACCAATGCCCCAATGCGACTGCTCAGGGTTGCATGGTGATGGTGGATTACAATGAACAGGAAGTAAGATTCTGGGATCAGTCGGCGCCTGACACCCGCGCTGCGCTCAGCGCGGTGACATATAACCAAAGTGCCTACGTACATTCCGGTTGGTGGAGTGAAGACAAGCAGTATATCTTTGTGCACGATGAAGGGGATGAGCAAAACTTCAACGTGAATACTACTGTGCAGATATTTGAAATCAGTGATTTGACTGCCCCCCGATATGTCACTGCATGGCGCGGCCCCACCGCGGCTATAGACCACAATGGGTTTGTGCGGGGAAACCGTTACTACATGTCGAACTACACCAGAGGATTAACCGTTCTGGATATCAGTAACCCCGAGCAGCCTACCGAAGCAGGCTTTTTTGATACTTATCCGTCGTCGAATAACAATTCCTTTAACGGCGCCTGGGGCACTTACCCTTATCTTCCCAGTGGCCTGATTCTGGTGAGTGATATCAGCAGTGGTTTGTACATATTGGAAGATCACACAAATGACAGCAACTTCAACACAGTTGGATTTGCCAGCTCAGGTTTTTCCGGCAGTGAAGGTTCCAGCACTCGTATTGAAGTTTCCCGTCAGGGTGCAACAACAGATGCGGTTACAGTAAGCTACCAGACCCTTCCAGGCTCCGCTTCCTCTGAGGATTTTGAAGCTGTCAGCGGCACCCTGCAGTGGGCAGCAGGTGACAATAACTCACAATTTATTGATATCACTCTGACTCCTGACCAGAATGACAACGAATTTGATGAACAGTTCTTTGTGCGCTTATTCGATCCTAAAAATAACACCACATTGTCCAAAACAAACATGACCACTGTGACCATTAGCGGCAGACAGAACAACGGCCTGGCCGCGTTCAACGATACCCAGTTAACCCTACTGGAAACGCAAACCAGCGCAGAGGTGATGGTTAATCGCAACAGCGGTGCCAACGGACAACTCGTGATAAATTATACACTGGTAGACGGCACAGGTATGGTTACCGAAGACATAGAATCGGCCAGTGGCCAATTGACCTGGGAAGACGGAGATCGTGCGGCAAAATTCATTACTCTGGTCCCAATAGATGACGGGTTGACTGAATCGGACGAGACTTTAGTGCTCAGGCTCAGCAGTGATGGAGAACAACTACTAGGTTCGCCAAATGAAATTCAGATACTGATCCGTGATGATGAATCCAACACCGCACCCAGCGCCAATGCTGGTGCCGATGCTCAGTACAATGTTCGCCAGTCCGTTGCCCTTGATGGCACAGCACAAGATAGCGAAGGCAGTACCCTGACCTATGCCTGGAGCCAGGTTTCCGGCAGCAGTGTGACACTTGCAGGAGCAGATACACTGAACGCCAGCTTTGTGGCGCCCTCCAGCGCTGGAGATCTGGAGTTCAGTTTAACGGTAACTGACGAGTTTGGCGCTGCAACCAGTGATAACATCATTGTGACTGTAGTGGCCACTACAACTCCGACAGCCCCGACAAACGGCAGCAGTTCTGGCTCTGGCGGTACAATCCATTGGTTTGCCATAGGTGCAATGGTTCTGTGCTTACTTCGCCGCAGAAAACATGTAAAATAGCCCAAGCCGTAAGCGCAGGCATGACTGCCAGCGCTTACAGGCGTAAACTCAAAATAAAATTACTATTCCGCTCTTATTACAACGGAAGAAGTCAGACATAGGAAGTTCTCCATGAAAAAACGCATCGTTGCGTCAGCGGTCGTGCTGGCAGCCGTGCTGGTCACACCCAAATATATCTCTACCCAAGTTAACCAGGTTGTTGATAATGGCGTTGCCGGCTTAAACGAAACCCCGACTTATAAAGCCGATATCAAGAGCCAGAATTTTGGCTGGTTCTCATCATCAGCAGTCGTTGAAGTGTCATTAGATATGTCACAAATGGCGCAACAGGATCCAGAAGCGGCTGCGGCAGTCGCCGACATGTTTACATTTAATGTAAATATTGAGGCTGAACACGGGCCGGTTATTTTTGGCCAGGAAGCAGGCATAGGTTTGGTCGCTTGGTCCATAAGTTATGCTGGTGAAGGCGCCGAGAAGTACATTAGTTGGGACAAAAATCTTCCTCTGTACGAAATTAAAGGTAAAACAGGTCTAACTGGCAGTGGCCATTACAGCGATAATATACCTGCATTTACTGCAGCTGAAAATGACGAAGGTAATGTTGTAGATTTCTCAGGTTATGCCGGTGGTGGTGAATTTAACGCAGAAGGCTACACCTACAAAAGCCACTCCGAAAAACTGATGATTGACAGCACTGAGTTCGCAATGGGCTTTAGCGACATCAGTATTGACGCCGATGCTAAAGGCAGCGTCATAGCAGCTTTCCAGGGTGAATTGTTTGACTCAACTGCATCAATTCTTATGAAAAAGCTCAATATCCAGGAAAAAACCACTGGGCAGAACTTCGATATAACTGACACGTTGTTAGCAACACAAACAACGATGTCTGACGATAGTAAACTTGCTGACGTGACAGTGGACTATAAAATTGCTGAAATCGCTGGGGCAGAGTTTGTGGCAAGCGACTTATCGCTAAGCATGGCAGTTAATAAGCTTAGTATCGATTTCTTCAAAGCCTATCAAAAGCTCTCCCAGGAGCTTAATCAGACTCAACCAGAAGTCCTGCAAGCGCAAATGATGACATTCGCTCAGGAGAACTTGCTTACGTTCCTGACGCCATCTCCCGAGCTTAACGTTACAGACTTCCACGGCACATTGCCGCAAGGAAAATTTGTGATGACGGCAGACAGCAAAATCGTCAATGTTGATGCATTACCAGCAAACCTGATGGACCCGGGCTTCTGGTTAAGCCATTTGGTAGCTAACGCGCACCTCGAAGCGGATGATGGCGTGATTACTATGATAGCGGCGCAACAAATGCAGAACCAACTGATGGCTAACCCTGACATAGCTACAATGAGCCCGGAAGAAATCCAGCAGATTATCGAACAACAAACACCGATGATGCTGCAAAACCTGACTCAACAAGGGCTGCTTATCAAAACTGAAGATGGTTACAAAACCAGCTTCACACTGGCTGACAGCCAGGCCAAAATCAACGAGACCCCCATCCCGTTGCCTGGTCTGTAAATAAAGAAACACCCAAAAACGCAAAAAGCCCGCGACAATAACGCGGGCTTTTTTATTCCAACACCGATTGAATCCAATCAAACGCATAAAATTTCAGCAATTGATCGCAAAGATCCCCACAAACTGATGACAAGACCTCGAAAACTGCTTATACTGCGCTCCGCTTGACGCCAGTGACAATTCCTTTGCACTTATCAAGCATACTACCCCAGTGGCCCGTTAGCTCAGTTGGTTAGAGCACCCGACTCATAATCGGTAGGTCCCCTGTTCAAGTCAGGGACGGGCCACCATTTTTAAAGGGCTAAGGCGTTAGCCCCAACTAACAAATCAATCATATTCTATATATTGCAGCAGCTTTGTAGCAAATCTTAATCCCTTCACTTCTGCTTTAAACTTGCCCTCCAAACCAATATTATTTCTACTTCGTACAGCAAATAAGGATGGATGCTATGCAATTGTTTTTTCACGACGTCGGGCTAAAAGGAGCTAATTCTGATTTCCCTAAAACCGTTTTCAATTCAATAGACGTAGGGGAAATTGTAGAAGCGGCCCCAATTGAATTGCGCTTAAGCTTACAAAGTGAACTTAACAATGAGTTCCCAACAGGGCTGTGTAATGCTTGGGGAGTACCGCATGGAGCATCAAGCGTAATACGCCAGCTGAAAAAAGGAGATGCGGTTTTACTTATTAAATCTACAGGGGGTCTAGAAGAAATCCCAGCACTTTGCTTAGTCAAAGCTTTTATAAGAGAACCAATGGTGGGCGTATCTGATTTACTCTGGGGGAGTGCTCATTTTCCATATGTATTTTTTTTCCAGACTGAGGAAATCGATCTTACCTGGTCACAGTTTAAGACTGACGTACAGTATCAAAAAAATTTCAGGCCTAGCGGCAATGTATATAGAGTGCGAGAGGACCGCTTCTCTCAGTTTGGGAGCGCCAGCGAATATGTAAAATACCTAAGAAACGGTAACATGCCGAAAGTTCTAGAGATAGATCCCAAAGCTGAATATGCCGAAGGCGAAAGGAAAACTCGCGAGGTATCCTACTTCGAGCGCAATCCCAAATTAGTAGCGGAAGCTAAAGAGATCTACGGGTATGTTTGCCAAGCCTGTGGATTTGATTTTCAGAAAGCATATGGTGAATTAGGTGAGGGATATATTGAATGTCACCACCAAAACCCTCTTTCAGAAAGAGATGAGCCGTTTGACAGTACTTTAGACGAAGTTTGTGTTCTGTGTTCCAACTGCCACCGCATGATTCACAGAACCAAGCCAGCAATGACGTTAGCCAAACTTATAGAACTAATCAGAGCAAGCTAGTAGAGGTCAAGCAAGACCTAATATTCTACTTAGTTGCTGCAGGAAGCTTTTTAAATTCATAACTAACAAAGTTAAGACAAAAGTTACAAACCAGACCGACTTTTTGCGGTAATACAAGCCTCTTTGCTGATTTATGTTGAAATTCAATCATTGAACGTGTGCCAAATTGGTGTATAAATATTCCCAACAACTGTTGCGCTTCGCGCTATTCAAATTAAAAAATCGAAAGGAGTCGTGCAAATATGAGCTTAGCCCTCGACCAAAAAATTAATGTTATCTATGACAGGATTGGCTGGAACACTTTACGCTCTCAGTTAGGTGGAACAATTGGCGTAACTGCAATTAGCAGACGAGAGTTTACTGACCGAGCTGTAAACAAATCTCGTCAGGATGTCTCAATTGCTAAAAGCGTAGATGATTTTTGGACTAATTTGATTATCGGTGGCAGCAGGTTCATTAGAGTTTATGAACTTGAAAACGCCGAAGTAAAGAAAGTACATGATTGGCTTAGCTCGACCAGTATTACTAACAACGCATTTACCAATAAATTTCCCTACCCTCTTGACGCAAGCCAACTGGAAAGTCTCGAATTAGAAAACAATCTTATGGAACTAATTCACTTCGATGCTGCTGACAATTCAACAAATCGGGCTGGGGGCCTTTTTTGCAGTAAAGCTTACTACACAACTTCGATGGAGCTGGACTCAAACTATCTCAGTGATGATGGAAAAGAACTACTAAACAATGGTGGTGAAATCATAATGAGAAAAAGGCATGTTACTCAGTGTTTCAATCTTATTTATTGTGATTTAGATACAAATCAAATCTGGTTAGCAATAGATGGCTCAGTCTTACCAAGAACTGAAGCATCGCCTCAATTTGCATCGCTGCGGCGCCTCGTTTTGGAAGGTAGTGGCGTTGAACTTGATCACGCGGTCAATTTGATGCCTGCAGTTGATGAGCTATACACTAGAGCTGATGGCAGAATAACTTCGATGGGATTCATAACTCCAGATGGGAACACAAGTAATATTAAGCTAAAGCGTTCACAAGACTGCCTGCGACAGGATGTTTATCACAGAGGAGGTGAGGACGCAGCAAAAATTCTTGCAAAATTCAGATTGGGTAAAGCTTGGGAGATACAGACTGACGCACAAAAACCGAACCCTGTCGCTATTGAATTGCCAGGAAGAAGGGCTATGCTGGATAATGTAGATGACAGGCTAATTGAAGTTCATACATTTAACTGCCTTGACTTTAAAGATTTGTCATTTTTAATTAACAAAACCTTAGATACCCTGTAGCCTTGGGAAGATGAAAAAATCAGAGCATTACTTTGCAACTTGGGCCGATAAAGTTCACAGAGATCTCGGTGACTCCGACGTCTCTAAGCTTTGTACGCATATTGTTAAGTTTCTGGTGAGTGATAAAGCAGTTAGATTAAAACACATAACGTTTGGTACCCTTCATTCTGAACTAAAAATTAGTTGGGACGAACAAGAGAAGCTTCAATTAATTAAAGCGACAGATTACTTATCTAGCGGAAGGCTTCATCTTCTGAATATGAAGTTTCAACTTATTGATGACCCAAATTCAGATCCAATACCTATTGAAGACCAATATATCTCTGCGGCGTTTAATTCTGGTGTTTTATACAACCCGACAACAGGTAACGAAGTAGAGAACTTTAAATCCAAGCTGTTTCCATATTTTGAACCAACAGAAATGCTTATGGGTATGCATGCAGAATAGCTACTCCGTATCCGAATTTGAGGCTTTAGCAACGATAGACCCTCACGTTAAAGGACTACTAAAGAGGAAAACGGCTTCAACATTTGAAGTGTTCGTATCTCAACTCAATGAAGATATTGATGAAGGAATTCAGCAAATAGAACGAAGTAGACACCTGTTGGTAGATGCTGGCGAGGATCTAATTACCAATCAATTAGTCACATTCTTAAACGGCAGGTATTATGATGCTGAACACGATACTCAACATGGAGGCCATGTAGATATTATTGTTAAACACCAATTTGGCCGTTTTGAATGGCTTGGCGAGGCAAAGCTTTGGAAAGGCCCTGCATACATTGCAGGAGGTTGGGGCCAATTAAATACTAGGTATTCCACTGGCACTGTTGGCGATAATCATGGTGGTATGCTTCTCTATATTAAACAGCCAGATGCAAAAAGTAAGCTTGATTCTTGGAAGCTTCACATTGAAGAAGAACAAGAGTTTTCAAAATCTCAAATAGACGAACACAATGAACTTCGCCTAAATACAACTCACACCCACCCGTCAAGTGGTCTTGATTATCATGTAAGACACATGGCGGTAGTACTGAACCATGCAAATTCTAAAGAAACTTAGTAGTACACTTATTTACAGAACTCCAAGTGAAGGCGAGAAAGCCGAAACGGCTTTCTCAAAACGGCGCTCAACTTTCCATCGGTGAATCCGCGTTATCATTTCAATGCCTTTGTGCACTACTCCTTTGAGCTTCATGATTGGCGTACTATCAAAAAAACTCGACCTAATTAGCCCCGTACTTTTTTCAAATTCAATATCATAGTGTGGTCTTACTGCTTGGTCTTTGCGTTTGCAAAATACACCGCCCATTGATTGTGTAAATCCAGACCAATCTCCGCTGTCTGCAGCACTGAAAATAGCTTTAAACTCTTCGTCGTCGTCCATAATTTTCTTGAGTCTACGAATTTCTCGCCAGACAGTCACAGAGACACCGCCAATCTGCTGAAACTGGCGTATGCCCCAACAGCTCGCCCAAGCCTCAACGCGCTGAGCAGCAAGTATTGGATCTTCTCCATAAACCCCTTCTTCTAAATTAGCTCCATCTATATTCTTGCAAACATATTTGGCGACATAGCCTGTAGCAGAGCCTTTATGAGGATCGATATTGACGAACTTGACTCTGTTTTCAGCAGCCCCCTGCTCTTCTCCGTCTTCCTGAAACGAATAGTGGTTGGTGACTTCTTTCAGTTCTTCAATATGTTCAGGACGGCAAAACAGCATCAAGTGCCAATGAGGTGTGCCATCGTGTTGTGGCTCTGACACTCTTAGGCCATAAATGCGAATGCCTCTTCGATCCAGCTCAGCTCTTATTCTCGCCCAGCTTGTACAAAGATACTTTTGTCCATCAAAAGGAGTCGAACCGTCCCAATTGGGGTTCCGGTCACCGCTTCTTGAATAGGAGTTATGAAACCGAGAAGGACAAGTCAATGTGATAAACAATCCTTCATGCCCCATCTCTTTTGAGAGCTTTTCAAAGCCACTCATTCGAGTCATCAGTTCATTTCGACGATTGACGGGGTTAGACACATTCTTTTCATAGAGCTCATGCAAAGTGAATTCATCACCGACTTCATTGGTCACATAGACATGTTGCATTGCTTCCAGTTGCAGTTGTTTTTGAAGGCTCCGATAGAATGCGGTTAAATCACTACAGTAAATTCCTTTTTTACGATTTACCTGATTTAGCTCGATCATCACATTTTCACGAGTTCGCGTGATTAGGCGCCGTAACTTTCTTAACCACCAACCTTCGTCCTGCATTCGCTTTAGACATCCTCCGACGGTTGTATGGCTACCTATCTGTGGAGGATTAATTGTAGTGGTCAAGTAATATTGGCCACGGGTTTATAGTTATTCCAGTAACGCTTTTCCGATTCATTTGGTGTTAATCC
>CANLWS010000006.1 GCA_947494925.1 uncultured Alteromonadaceae bacterium | reverse complement strand
TGTTGTCTAAGATTCGTATGAACCGAGCACATATCCTAAAAACTTAATTATCGTTTTATAGGATGCGAGTGACTATATCTTGTCTAACGCTGCTATTGAACGAAGAACTAATTAACGATCGCCATTCGCTCAAACCAGGCAAACCCAGGATAAATCTGTATTACTCAGTTTGGTACTCTAATACTCCGCTATAAGTGAGGATGCATTGCTCGAATTTTGGAGGAGTACTCAGACAAAAAAAGGAGCCGAAGCTCCTTTTTTAAAATTCTTTCACTAACGTTTACGCCAGCTCTTCCAGACACATTTCTTCATGGATCTGCTTACACCAGTCTTTAACTCGTTGCTCAGTCAACTCTGGTTGACGGTCTTCGTCAATTCCAAGTCCAACAAAGTGGTTGTCGTCGGCCATCCCTTTGGATGCCTCGAAATCGTAACCATCAGTAGACCACTGGCCAATTAAAATTGCGCCTTTGGCTTCTACAATGTCTCTGACCATGCCCATAGCATCTAAGAAATACTCTGCATAGTCTTCCTGATCGCCGCAGCCAAAAATTGCCACTAACTTATCTGTAAAATCGATCTCTTCCAACTCAGGAAAGAAGTCATCCCAGTCACACTGAGCTTCTCCGTAATACCAGGTAGGGATACCAAACAGGATCAAGTCAAATTCAGCAATGTCTTCTTTGCTGCTTTTAGCAATATCGTGAACATCAATTAAGTTTTTACCCAGTTCTTTCTGGATCATTTTGGCAATATGTTCTGTATTGCCCGTGTCACTTCCGAAGAAAAGACCTACGCTCGCCATGTTATCTATCACCTCACACGCATACTAAATAGTTGTTAGCAGTTTACACACCGCTGGAGTGCCAGAATATCTGTATAATGCCTTTGGCCAGAAAGCCAGCCGCGCCTAAGAACAAAACCAGATAAGCCACGGCACGTCCAATTATTGGCACATTATTCTTTTTCAACACATCGTGTATGGCGAATCCCATCAGGAGAAACAACCCTACTAAAACGATGTTAAGAACAATAGCTTCAATTTGTTCATAATACTCGGCTAACATTTCGTCACTTATAAAATTCGAAACGGCGCGCACTATAGCATAAACAAAGCGCTAAGCGAATGGATCCGGCTAACCGGGATTCTTCTTTTTTTAGTCTCTATTCAGTCAAAAATGCCTTGGCAAGCCGATTAAAAATATTCGGCTTTTCTGAATGTAGCCAATGCCCGGTATTTTGGATCACTTTTGCCCGGCTATCAGGGAAAAGTTTTGCGATAGGGGCCTGGTGTTCGGGGAGCAAATAGTCAGAATTGCCACCTTTGATAAACAATACAGGCTTAACAAATTGCTGGTCTGAATCGATGGCGTCGCTCAACAAAGTATAATCTCGCTCCAGCAGGGCTAAATTAAAACGCCACAACCATCTGTTGTTTTCCTGATATAAGCTCTTAAGTAAAAACTGTCGGACGCCGGGCTCAACAATATACTTGGCCATCTGTTCATTGGCATGATTTCTGTCTTGGGTGTTTTCCAAGTCGACATTGCTGAGTCCAGCCATCACATTTTGGTGTCTGGCCTGGTAGCGAACGGGGGCAATATCAGCTAGCACCAGCCTATTTATTTTGTCCGGGTAGAGCAAGGACAATTTCATGGCTACTTTGCCACCTAAGGAATGGGCAATGACAAATATATCGTCAATATTGAGAGAGATTAATAAATGATTCAGTTTATCTGCGTAATTTTCAAAACTGAAAGTAGTGGTTCTTGCAGATTTGCCGTGATCAGGAAGATCAACTGACAAAACATTGAATTCCTGTTGCAACTCCCTTCTGACTACGGCCAGGTTATCAAGACTGCCAAACAGGCCATGAATTAACATTAACCATGGTTTGTCTGGGTTATCTTGGTGGATCACATAATTAACTGGTTGCACTGTACTGTCGGACAAAAACAAATTTCCTTAACCAATTTAAAACTGGCAGTAATTAATTATATCTGAACAAATTACCGGCCAGTTGTATTTAAATCAGCACTCTGATTTGTATTATTTTACTTTGAATTTATCAAGAGTTTTGCCATTGGCCAATGCTTGAGAAAATACTTTTGGCATTCGACCAATTCCGGTCCAAGGATGTTCATTACCTTCTTTATCCTTAAGAATATATTTGACCGGACGTTTTTGACCGCTACGTTTGGATTTTTTAACGCCGCCATCTGCTTGCAAGTCTTCCACATCAAGACCTGCAGCTTCTAGTTGTTTACGAATTTCTTCAATTTTGGCTTGTTTTTCCTGCACTTCTTTAAGCTGCTCAGCCTCTTTAACTTTGCGGTTTTCAATTATGTTCGCCAGTTTTTCCTGAACCGATTCCAGCTCCTCGGTAGACAATTCCTTTACAGCCCCTTGCAATTTTCGTCCATGAGTCAATGTTTTTAAAAATTCACTCATTATTTATCCCGTAAAAAATATTCAAGTTAATCGTGCCAATATAATCTTATTAATATTGATGGCAACAAAAAAGCGAGATAAATCTCGCTTTTTTAATTTATATTATCATTACATATTAGGATAATTAGGCCCACCTGCGCCTTCTGGCACCACCCAATTAATATTTTGGGTCGGATCTTTAATATCGCAGGTTTTGCAATGAACACAGTTTTGCGCATTGATTTGCAGCCGTTTTTCACCTTCATCAGTGTCTACAATTTCATACACACCTGCCGGACAATACCGCTGAGCGGGTTCATCATATTTAGCCAGATTAATTTGAATTGGCACACTGGTATCGATTAATTGTAAATGACAAGGTTGGTCTTCTTCATGATTAGTATTGGAAAGAAATACTGAAGAAAGTTTATCAAAGCTAAGTTGTCCATCCGGCTTTGGGTATTCAATAGTTTCGTGCTCAGAAGCTAAACCGAGTTGTTCATGATCTTTATGATCATCTTTCAGGTTAACAAACATGTTGCCACCGAAAATGTTCTGCTCAAGTGTATTGAAAGCACCGCCAAAGAAGGTTCCGAATTTGTGCATTGCCGGACCAAAATTTCTAGACCGATACAGCTCATCGTATAACCAGGATTGCTTGAAGGCTTCGGTATAAGCGGTCAGATCTTGTCCACCAGTATGTTCCGCATCCTTCAGCACCTCAAAAATAGACTCAGCTGCCAGCAAACCGGATTTCATCGCCGTATGGTTGCCTTTGATTTTTGCGTAATTAAGTGTACCTGCATCGCAACCTACCAACACTCCGCCTGGGAAGGTCATTTTAGGTAGAGAGTTGAATCCGCCTTTTGCTATCGCCCTTGCGCCGTATGATACCCGCTTACCACCTTCCAGGTATTGCTTCATTACTGGATGGTGTTTCAGGCGTTGAAATTCATCAAAAGGACTCATATGTGGATTTGGGTAGTTGAGGTCGATAATTATACCAACTAAGACCTGATTGTTTTCCGCATGATACAAGTAGCTGCCACCTACCGCATCTGACAATGGCCAGCCCCCAGTGTGCACAACCAGACCTTCCTGGTGTTTTGCAGGGGCGATGTCCCAGATTTCTTTGAATCCAATACCATAATGCTGCGGGGATTTGCCTTCATCCAATTTAAATTGATTGATAAGCTGCTTGCCAAGATGGCCTCGGCACCCTTCAGCAAAAACCGTATATTTGGCTTTTAATTCCATGCCTGGCATGTAGGAATCTTTTTGTTCGCCTTTTTCACTGATACCCATGTCACCAGTTATCACACCACCAACACTGCCGTCTTCATTGTAAAGGATTTCCGATGCTGCAAAACCCGGAAACACTTCAACGCCAAGTTGTTCCGCCTGTTCAGCCAACCATCGGCAAACATTTCCCATACTGACAATATAATTGCCTTTATTATGCATGGTCTTTGGTGTGGCAAAGTTTGGTAATTTAGTTGCTTTGTTTTCGTCTTTTAGCAAATAAATATGATCATCAGTGACAGGTGTATTGAGAGGAGCACCTTTTTCAGCCCAGTCAGGAAAGAGCTCATTCAATGCTTTTGGATCAAACACGGCGCCTGACAAAATATGCGCACCCACTTCAGAGCCTTTCTCAACGACACACACCATTAGCTCTTGTTCGTTTTCTTGTGCCAACTGCATTAATTTGCACGCAGTTGAGAGTCCAGCTGGCCCTGCACCGACAATGACTACATCAAACTCCATCGATTCACGTTCCACAGGATTCTCCTCGCTTTTATAGTTAACTATCAGATAAAGAAATAATTATTGTTCGAAACTATATATTGTTCATATACATGTACACTAAATCATCACTCAAACTATCGGTGATTAACAATCATCTTTGTTTATAACCACTAATTTGATTTCGTATACGCTGTTTTTATTTTGAACAGTTATAATCCAAACGTTTGTTTTAAATGACAAAAATATCGTTTTTCGATTTCCAGCTTAAAATCAGATCGTAACTGGGTCGTTACATTATAGGTCGCCCCGACAACATTTTTTATTTAGCGCTGAACCGATGTCATTTGTCAAAAGTATGTAAAATAACGTAGCGCAGAAGGGTAGTGTTGGTTGACGCTCACGTCAACAGAAAGTAAATTTACGCCACCCTACAGGGATGCGGCAATATTGCCGTGTCCAATATCAGTAAAACGCCTACCGTCTGAGGTGAAAATGAAAGTACTAGTGCCGGTTAAACGTGCCATTGATTACAATGTAAAAGTAAGAGTTAAAGCAGATAACACTGGAGTTGATCTGGCTAATACCAAAATGTCTATTAATCCATTTTGCGAAATTGCTGTTGAAGAAGCAGTCAGACTCAAAGAAAAAGGGACGGCAACTGAAGTGGTTGTCGTTTCTGTAGGCGATAAAGCCTGCCAAGAGCAGATCAGAACAGCCCTTGCACTTGGTGCCGATCGCGGAATTCAAATAGATACAAGCGAGTCGTTGGACTCTTTACAAATCGCCAAATTGTTGCAAAAAGTTGTCGAAGAAGAATCACCTGAATTGGTTATTTTAGGTAAGCAGTCCATTGATTCTGACAATAATCAGACTGGCCAGATGCTTGCTGCTTTGACCGGTATGCCGCAAGGCACTTTCGCATCAGAAGTTGTTATTGATGAAGGTAAAGTTTCGGTTACCCGTGAAATTGATGGCGGTTTACAAACTGTCAAACTTGATTTGCCCGCAGTTGTTACGACAGATTTACGCCTGAATGAACCCCGTTATGCTTCTTTGCCTAACATCATGAAAGCGAAGCGCAAGCCACTGGATGTGAAGAGTGCTGCAGAAATGGGTGTTGAGCTTTCTTCTAAGGTTAAGATAGTGAAGGTTGAGCCGCCAGCGCAAAGACAAGGTGGGATCAAGGTTGCAGATGTAGCCGAGTTGGTTGAAAAATTAAAGACAGAAGCGAAGGTGATCTAATGGCTATTTTAGTATTTGCAGAACATGATAATCAGCACCTTAAAACGGAAACTCACAAGCTGGTAAATGCTGCCAGCAAAATGGGTGGTGACATCCACTTATTAGTTGCGGGTGAAAACTGCGCTGAAGTCGCTCAAAGTGCGGCAGCAATTGAAGGCGTCAGCAAAGTATTGCTCGCTGACAATGCTGTTTATGCCCACCAACTGGCAGAAAATACCGCTGATTTGGTGACTGAATTGGGCAAAGATTACAGCCACGTGTTGGCTGCCGCTACTACCACCGGTAAAAACTTTATGCCTCGCGTAGCTGCCTTACTTGATGTAGCACAGATTTCTGACATCATCGATGTCGTATCTGCTGATACCTTTGTTCGTCCGATTTATGCAGGTAATGCAATTGCAACTGTACAAAGTGAAGATGTGATCAAAGTCGTTACCGTTCGTACCGCTGCGTTTGATGCTGCGGCTGAAGGTAACACTGCTGCTGTTGAAGCTTTAGATGTGGTTAAGGCTTCCGAGAAATCCAGTTTCGTAGATGCCGAGCTAACGGTATCTGAACGTCCTGAATTAACTGCTGCTGAAGTTATTATCTCAGGTGGTCGTGGTATGCAAAATGGTGATAATTTCAAACTGCTTGATGGTATCGCCGATAAGCTGGGCGCTGCTATTGGCGCATCACGTGCCGCAGTGGATGCCGGATTTGTACCCAATGACATGCAAGTTGGTCAAACGGGTAAAATCGTAGCACCACAGTTATATATCGCAGTAGGTATATCAGGCGCGATTCAACATTTGGCAGGAATGAAAGATTCCAAGGTCATTGTGGCAATCAACAAAGATGAAGAAGCTCCAATATTCCAGGTCGCAGACTATGGATTGGTGGGAGACTTGTTTGACGTGTTGCCTGAATTAGAAAGCGCACTTTAATATCTGTACGTCACTTCCTTTTCAGGGAGTGACGTTTTCCTGTTTCTTACTGAATCCTTACCATCCAACCCGTTAGCCCAATTCCAACTTCTCTAATTCACCTTTTCGGTTTGCTCAATCTGTGCGTTTTTCGTGGAGAGTATTTGCGCCGGTGCAACAAGATTGTAGCGCGCTTTCAACACCTCGAACCTGGCCTGGTTAGAATTCAGGAAGAGGTCTAACTTTTTCAGGATAGCAGCGTGCCTGATAGTAGATAATTGAAAGTCGACGATATCGTAGGGTAGGGAAGGGTCAAGAACTAAAGCCCTTTCATTGCCAGCAAGCCTTAGTAAGTGGCGAGCAACATGGTATTCAATGTCAGCACCATCAACCCTACCTCTTTTTACCATTTGCAGCGCAGCATCCGCATCTTTAACACTTACCACTTTGACACTCCCCCGACTTATCCATTGATCCCACATGATAGGGGTAAACCCGAGTGGTACTCCTAACAACTGAAAATATTCAATACCACGGCCTAAATTCACAGGTAAAACCATAGTGCCTCCCATTGCTTTGGTGATGGGAGCGCTAAAGGCCTTTGTTTTTGTATTGATTTCTGAGCTTTGCCATTTGGGATTGTCTGGATAAGCAAAGTCCACAGTACCTTTTATGAGTTCTTTTTGAAGTCTTTTAATCGGCAGGGCAACATAAATAAAGTCTAACCCTTCATGTTTTGCAAACTCATCCAGTACAGCCCATGCATAACCTTTATCCTTCGGCTCTTTAAAGCTGTAGTGTGGGAAATAGTTAATGTCCTGAGCACCCACAACGAAAGCAGCATCACTTTTTCCGAAACTGGCAAAGGTGGTCAACCAAAGGATTGGAGCAAGGCATTTTACCAATTTTCGCATAACGTTGACTACCTTCTTACTGCTATTCGATTGCATGGACGTTGGAAAATGCCATGACCTTAATGAGGCTAAATTCAAAGCAACATAGTCGGCAATTGCATATCAATAATAACCTTCTTTTTGCCGAATACTGAATAATTGCGACAATAAATTATTTTGCTAACTAGGGGCAGTTCAACAAACGCCTATTTTCGCTATATCCAGGGTTTTGCCAGAACATGCAGAAGACTTCTTCCAACTCACAACGAATTTTGCTTGCGTTAGTACTATTATATGATTATTTTGCGGCAATTAATTTTAATGGGGCCAAGTCGCATGTCCGATCATTCTTCATCAACACTCAATCTGGGGGTCTGTGACTACCCGGAGCATGTATCTGCCAATGATTGGCGAATGCATGCGAAAAAACAAAAAAGTATTGGTTTATCTTTTGTCAGATTGGCTGAATTTTCCTGGGCCAAAATTGAACCAATTGAGGGAACATACCAATGGCAGTGGTTAGACGAGGCGATTGAAATTTACCAGCAAGAAGGGCTAAATGTTGTTTTAGGTACGCCTACAGCTACACCGCCAGCCTGGTTAATTCAGAAGTACCCGGAAATTTTACCGGTCGATGAAAACAATCAGGTCAAAAAGTTTGGCTCACGCAGACACTACGATCACGCTAGTGAGCTGTATCGGGATGAGTGTGCACGTATCGTCACCCTAATGGCCAAACGATATGCTAGTCACAGCGCAGTCATTGGTTGGCAAACAGATAATGAGCTAGGGCATGAGGGAACGGGCATGTCTTTCGGCGGTGCCAGTGCAGAGCGATTCCCATCCTGGTTAAAAGAAAAATATAAATCTCTGCAAGCACTGAATCAAGCATGGGGTTGTGAATTCTGGAGTCAGACTTACACGGATTGGACTCAGATAACACCTCCCAATTTAACCGCTGTTCGGCAGGCTAACCCTTCGCAAGTGTTGGATTACAAGCGGTTTTGCTCTGCAATGATTGAAGAGTTTCAGCAACGGCAGATTGATATCCTGCGCACCTACTCACCAGCAGAATTTATTACTCACAATTTTGTTATTTTCTCCGCCGAAAGCGATCTTTATCGTCTGGCAGAAAATTTGGATTTTGTTGCCTGGGATAGTTATCCAATTGGCATGTTGGAATTCTTTGCGACCTGGGAATCAGAGCAAACAAAAACAGATTTTGCCCGCACCGGTCATCCTGATCTGGTCAGCTTCAATCATGACCTTTATCGTGGTTTGAAAAACGGGCGAGATTTTTGGGTGATGGAGCAACAATGTGGCCATGCTAACTGGGCACAATATAATCCTTTACCTGCAAAAGGAGCAGTACAACTATGGACTGCACAAGCGTGGGCACATGGGGCAAGCGCTGTAGTATATTTCAGGTGGCGAGCATGTCATATGGCACAGGAAATTATGCACTCTGGTTTGCTACGCCAGGATGGAACTGAAGACCGTGGGTTTAAAGAAGCTGCAGACTTTTGTTCGGAAGAATTCAAACTGGCTACCATAAACAATAAAATTGCGGTGTTGCATGACTACGAAAGCTTATGGATTTATGATCAGCAAGCTCACAACCAGGATCTGAGTTATTGGCATCAATTTATGCTGTTTTACTCAGTACTAAGGGAATGTGGTGTGGATGTTGACGTCATTCACCCCAGGCAGTTAAAAGATAAACAATACGATCTTGTTGTGGCCCCGGCGTTGACACTAATGTCTGAAGAAATAGCGGATCAGTTACTTGCCTTGCCGTCAGAGACTGAGCTTGTATTAGGCCCGAGAACAGCATTCAGAAACGAATCCGGTCTTGTTGCTCAAACTGGACAATTTGAAAAAATAGAGGCGCTTGTCGGTGCAAAAATGCTTAATTTTGATTCCCTACGCCCTACAATCAGCCAATTGATAGAAGGACAAGGTGAAAGGCAGCACGAAGCTAGATTGTGGTGCGAAAGTTATCAGGTAGACACGGCAAAAAGCGTATTGCGTTACAAAGAAGGCCCATTGGATCAGCAAAGTGCAGTGATCAGCAAAGGGAATACCACAACCATTGGTGCGTTAAGTAAATCACTAATAAAAGCAGTGATAAACGAAAAACTATCGCGTAAAAATATTGAATACTTTGATGATCTGCCAACTGGTGTAAGGATTAGTCGAAGGGGAGAACAGACATTATTAACGAACTTCTCTAGTCATCCGATTGAATGGCGGGGACATCTTTTACCTGCGGTAAGTTATAAGCACTTTTAACAGTAAAAACGCGGCATAAATGCCGCGTTTTCTGATTTGTCTCAATTAACCTAAGTTATCTAGACTCTGACAACAGAATTATCCTCAAGAGACACGTCTGAGGGTACATATTGATCAGCAGCCCAATCATTTTCCCACTCTTTGTCATTTAGCAGATACCTGAATTCATATTCAGAATCGGCATCAAGATTAACGGTGGAAGTAAAATCACCATTCTTTAACTTTTTCATTGGCGCGCTGGACGTATCCCAATTGTTAAAATCACCAACCAAGCGAACAAGCTCAGCGTTGCGTGCTTCTTCTTTAGTCAATTTAAAGGTGACTTTGCAAACAGGTTTTGATTTAAGGTATTGTTTTTTGAAGCTCATTTGTGCTCCTCCATAATAGTAATAAAATTACGTATATAGCTTATTTAAGCAGCAATAAGCATAAATAATGAGTCATTAATGTAATTAAATTACATTAAATTCATTTAAATGTCCACGGATTCGTAAGTAAGTTACAATTTTTGGTGCTTCTAATTGGTGCGTTTTGCTCTATTTTCATGCAACTCATTGTCATTAAACGAACTTTTTTAGTGAATCAAACGTTAATACTGGGACAACAGCATCTTATTGTACGCTACTGGCGTGTTTTTTACCCATCACTAAACTAATAGAGCAAATTTTGGGCCCAAAGTATGACAATTGTGTTAATTCGTTGCAGTTTGTGTGGTTGACTGACGAAACAAAATTTAACATTAACACCTAAGCCTTTCGGGCAACTTACCTGTAAACTTAGGCTGGGATAACAATAATTTCTGACAGGAATATCAATGAAAGGTAGTTTGATTAAAGCGGGTTTACCCTTGGGTATAATATTAATTGCTGTTGGCTTTGCTGCAGTGATGGTTATGTCTAAAAAGCCGCCAGAAAAAGTAGTGGTTGAAGAAAAAGCTTTCCTTGTCAGCGCAGAACCTGTCTCCCTTGAAGACCTGAACTTTGTAGTCAAATCACAAGGCACAGTCATGCCACGGGTCGAAACCGTACTAAGTGCCCAGGTCAGTGGTAAAGTCGAATCCGTTTCAGATGCGTTTATCGCGGGTGGTATGTTTAAAAAAGGGGATGTGTTGGTTCAGCTTGAACAAGCAGATTACGTCACTGATTTAAAATCGGCTGAAGCGGAGCTGGCCAGAGCGCAAGCGGCCTTGGAAGAAGAGCAAGCTCGTGGAAAGGTTGCTGCAGAAGAATGGCGCTCGGTTAATAATACGGTAGCTCCGGAGTTGGGGTTGAGAAAGCCTCAGTTGGCTAAGGAAATGGCCAATGTTCGCGCAGCGGAAGCACAGCGTGAGAGGGCACAGCGCAATCTCGAAAGAAGCACAATACGCGCTCCCTACGATGGCCTGGTAAAAGCCAAAAATGTTGACCTTGGGCAGTTTGTTGCGACGGGAAGTCAACTGGGCACAGTATATTCAACCGAGGTTGCTGATATCAGAATGCCTCTCAGCGATCATGATCTTGCTTATCTTGAACTACCTTCAAACGGACAAGGAGACAACCATGTCGCTTTGACCGCCAGAGTCGCCGGCAAGAATGTTCAGTGGCAAGGGAAACTTGTCAGAAGTGAAGGTGTACTGGATGCGCAAAGGCGCGTTATTTATGCCGTAGCTGAAGTAAAAGACCCTTATTTAAGGCAGTCTGGGGCACAAGGAACACAACTAAAGTTCGGCCGATTTGTACAAGCTGAAATCGTTGGGAACCGTGGTGAAAATATGGTGGTTTTGCCGCGAAATTTACTACGTCTTGATGGCACTGTACTAGTCGTTTCTGATGACAGGAAATTAAGCATCAGAGAGGTTCAGGTGCAGCGCGCTGATGCGCAGTATGTGTATATTAGCGGTGGATTGGAAAGTGGTGAGCTCGTGGCGTCAAGTGCCATTCCCAATGCCTACAATGGCATGAGTGTGCGTCTTCCAGGAGATGTCACGCCAGCACCAGAAGATAAACCAGATGAATCGGCAACAGCCATTGCCAGGTCTGGAGGTTAGTGATGGAAAAAATTGATACTCACTCAGGCATAATTGCCTGGTTCGCGCGCAACAGCGTTGCGGCGAATCTGCTTATGTGGATATTAATAGTAGGCGGTATTTTTTCAGCGTTTTCTATCCACAAACAAGTCTTTCCGAATTTCGAATTCAATAATATCGTTGTTCGAGTGCCTTATCTTGGTGCCGCTCCTCAGGAGGCAGAAGAAGGTGTGGTTATCAAGATTGAAGAAGCCATTAAAGATCTCGAGGGGATTAAAAAAATCACTTCCACGGCCAGTGAAGGCATGGGGCAGGTATTGGTGGAAGTGGAAGATGACTACGACGTACAGCTAGTGCTCGACGAGATTAAAGTGCAGGTTGATGCGATCCCAAGTTTTCCGGCAAATACTGAAAAGCCAGTTGTGTATCGACAAAAAGCGACTCAGGACGTGCTCTGGGTATCCGTTTTTGGTGATGCTTCTGAACGGCAACTAAAAGAATATTCGAAAGAAATCCGCGATGAAATAGCAAATTTGCCTGGCGTATCCTCAGTTACCGTAGTTGGTACCCGTGATTACGAAGTGTCGGTGGAAATATCAGAGGCCCGGCTACAGGAATACAATCTGACTTTTACTGAGTTGGTGAATGCTGTCAGGCGTTCATCGGTGGATCTGCCTGGTGGTTCGATTCGATCTGAAGATGGGGACATTTTATTGCGTGCCAAGGGGCAGGCATACACAGGAGTAGATTTTGAAAACTTAGTGCTGTTGACCCGAGACGACGGCACACGACTACTTCTAGGTGATATCGCCACTGTTCGCGACGGGTTCGTGGAAGATAATGGTTATGCTCTATTTGATGGTAAACCTGCGATGAATATTCGGGTGCAGGCTGTAGGTGATCAAAATGCGTTAGAAATTTCCAAAGTGGTCAATAGCTTTCTGGATGAGAAAAGGTCGGACTTACCCGCTAACATTAGCGCCGACACCTGGGGAGACAGTTCGTTCTACCTGGCAGATCGCCTGAATATGATGTTGTCAAACATGGCAATGGGAGCGTTTCTGGTATTTCTGGTGTTGTCATTGTTTCTGAAAATAAAACTGGCTGCCTGGGTGATGGTGGGTCTGCCAGTATGCTTTCTTGGGGCATTATTGTTTATGCCTATGGGCGTGTTTGGCTTATCCATCAATATGATCAGTTTGTTTGGTTTTATTCTGGTTCTGGGGATAGTGGTTGATGATGCCATTATTATGGGAGAGTCGGCCTATTCTGAAATCGACAAGCATGGCCACAATATCGACAATGTCATACGCGGAGTGAAAAAAGTCGCCATGCCTGCCACCTTTGGCGTACTGACTACTATTGCGGCATTTACGCCTATGTTGTTGGTGCCGGGTACTTTCGGTGTAATTTGGAAGACAATAGGTTGGGTAGTTATCATTTGCCTGATTTTCTCCCTGGTTGAATCGAAGTTAATCTTGCCCGCTCACCTTGCCCACATGAAAGTGAAGCCCTACGATCCTGCCAAAGCTAATGTATTTCAGCGTTTCCGTGATTTCTTCAGTGAGGGCATTAAGAAATTTATTGAATACAAGTATGTGCCATTTTTAAGGAAAGCCATCAGGAACCGTTATGTGACTCTGGCAAGTTTTGTGGCGATGCTCATTTTGACCATAGGTTTGTTTGCAGGTGGAATGGTCAAATCGGCATTTTTCCCGAATATTCCCAGCGACTTTATGATGGGCACTATCGAACTTGAGCCGGGATCATCATTTGTGCAACGAGACAGAGCCATTGCCTCTATGTTGGACTCCCTTGAGCAGATGAACCAGCAAATGATAGATGAAACGGGTGAACCTGTTGTCAAACATTCCATCGCTTTTGACCAGGGGAGTACGGGCGGTCAGGTATTTGTCGAGTTATCAAAAGGCGAGACGCGGGAAGTAGATGCCTTTGAGATCCATAAGCGTTGGCGCGAGTTTGTACCTGAAATTCCAGGTGTCAAAAGCGTTGATGTGGGCAGCCCTGGCGGTGGTCCTGGAGGTGGTTCAGACCTGAGCTTTGAGTTGTTTGGCAAAGATTTACCTAGTTTACGCATGGCTTCTGAAGAATTGAAAGCACACTTACGGGAGTTTGACGGTGTGGCCGATGTTAATGACAGCTTCTCTGGTGGAAGTGATGAAATCAGATTGAACATCAAACCCCAGGCCGAAGCACTAGGATTAAGTCTAGATGCCCTTGCCACTCAAGTGAGATATGGATTTTACGGAGCGGAAGCTCAGCGTATTCAGCGAGGTGACGAAGAAGTCAAAGTTATGGTGCGTTACCCGAAAGAAGAACGTAGCTCGGTAGGCCACCTTGAAAATATGCGCATCAGAACCAGCTCAGGACAGGATATTCCCTTCTCTGAAGTGGCGGATATTGATATGGGGCAGGGTTATGGCTCTATCATTCGGGTAGATGGCAATCGTTCAATTACTGTCACGGCTAAAGTGGATAAAGCAAAACTGGACCCGCAAGAAGTCGCCACCGAAGTGAAAAGTGATTTTATTCCGTCATTGCTTGAGCGCTATCCCAGAGCCAATTTCAGAGAGCAGGGGGCAACCAAAGAACAAGCAGATGCAATTCTCAGTTTGATGAAGGGTTTCTTGTTCGCCATGTTTGCAATTTACGCACTGCTGGCTGTGCCGTTAAAATCTTATTCTCAACCGCTGATTATAATGTCAGTTATACCTTTTGGTATTGTTGGCGCAGTAGTTGGGCATTTGGTGTTAGGGCATGCACTCAGCGTATTATCCATGTGCGGCATTATTGCACTCGCAGGTGTAGTGGTAAATGACAGTCTGATCATGGTGGATTTTGTGAACCGCGCCAGAGCAGAAGGACATTCGCTAGTCGAGGCCGCTATTCAGGCAGGGAGCCAGCGATTCAGAGCGATTATCCTTACGTCCCTGACGACTTTTATGGGCTTAATGCCAATAGTGTTTGAGAAAAGTCTGCAGGCTCAAATCGTAATACCTATGGCAATCTCACTGGCATTCGGCATTTTGTTTGCCACAGTGATTACCTTGCTTCTTGTTCCCTCACTGTACCTGATTCTGGACGATTTTAAATCCGCGTTCAGACGCAGAAAAGCTCCAGCAGTGGCAACAGAAAGTGCCTAACAGAACGCGCTAAAGAAAAGCCCGACGGAAGTCGGGTTTTTTATAAGTGCGTTTAAAGCACAATAAATATGTTGTATAGACTGATATATCGATTGAGCTAATACTGTATTGACGATTAGCAAAGCGCTAATTTGTTAAAAACTAGGGAGAAGTGATGCTTGGAGCGACATTCATTGCCGTTGTTGTTCTAACGCTCTAGATATACTAATGTGCGATAAACTAACGCTGATAGCGTCATCCGCAAAGAACCAGGCCGCAGTATGATTACAAAACTCAATAATTCAGATGATTATGTAGCGAGGCAAATTTACACTATTTTTCAGGCTTCCTATAAAATTGAAGCGGCGCTTATTGGTGTTGTAGACTTTCCGCCTTTAAAGAGATCGTCTGAAGACATCGTAAATTCCAGGAGTGATTTTTATGGCTACATTGAGGACCATTGTATTGCTGCCATTATTGAAGTTCAGGAGGATGAAAATCGGCTGGATATTTGCAGTCTAGTCGTTGCGCCTGAATTCTTCAGGAAAGGCATCGCAGGCAAATTGCTCCGCTTTGCATTGGTAAAGTTTCATTGTTCAGAGGCTATCGTCGAGACTGCGGTTTTAAATACACCTGCAATTAAGTTATACCAGAAGTATGGATTTGTTGAATACAAACGCTGGACGCCATCACATGGTATTGAAAAATTGGCATTCTCACTGAAAAGTGAGGTCTAATTGTCTAAGCTTGCGATTAACTCGTACTGAATACAGTCTCTGGGAATAGTAAAGTTATAGTTGTTATCTGATAAAGGTAAGCCTCTAAGTTTACAGATAGGTGTTCTTGATTTTGAAATTTTTATTGCTTTTATTAATGATCTGTCTTGCTGGTTGTTCGAATAACAGGGTTGAGGAATTTTATACACTCTGTATGTCGATAGAAAAACCAGTGAAGATTAATTTCCTGTATAAAATCTTCAAAACCGGCAGATTGATTGAACAGAACGAACTGGCAAACAAGGTGCACCAGTTCCTGCCTCACCCTGAATACGCAGTGACATACAGCGCTTTTATCACAGCAGAAGTTGACCTTAATGATCAGGTAGTAGGGTTACAGTGTTCAGAAAAAAATCACGCGTTTTAGTAGTCAGAAAGATTGCTCGACCTTCATAGCTTGTAATTTTTGAAGGTGAAATAAAAAAGCCCCGCGAGAACGGGGCCTTTAGTTTTTGGGTAACGATTAGTAGAAGCTTGACCGGAACTCAATGCCCCAGAACGTTGGTTCGTTAACGAAACCAGTCAGGTTATTGAAATCAATGACACCTGTTAATTTCTCTTCGCCCAGAATGTTACGACCAAATACAGCTACTTCGAAATCAGCGCTGTCGGTGAACCATTCGTAACCGAATCTCATGCCACCTTCCAGTAACGCATCACCACGGAATTCTTCAGATTCGTAGAGCAGGAAGTTAACACTGCTACGGTATGCCCAATCAGTGGAAAGGAACATATTACCTGGTCCCAATTCTTTGGTATAACGAGCAGAGATATTACCAATCCACTCCGGTGCGTTAGGCAAAGGGTTACCATCGATTAGCGCACGGCCATCAGCGTTTAGCGGGTCGGTTACAGTACAGTTTGCACCACAAGGATCCACAGATAATGTTGCATCATTCAACTCAGTGTTGTTATAGCTTAACCCAGCGAACACAGTTAAATTGTCAGTAACCAGGATTTCTGCATCAAACTCGAAACCACTACCCACTGATTCATCAGCATTAAGCAATTGTGCCGTATTTTCAGCACCACCCACTGCAGTCAACTGTTGATCGCTTACAGTGTAGTAGAAGACAGCACCGTTTATACGAGCACGGTTGTCCCACACTTCAGATTTAAAGCCTGTTTCTATCGAAACCATAGTCTCAGAGTCAGCAGTAGTTGGTTGACCACTGAACAGCAGGTTACGTCCTTGAATACTTGGTGCGCGATAACCACGTGCTATACGCGCATACACGTTGGTGTCTTCTGTATATTCATAGGTCGCACTGAGATCCCAGCTTACCTGAGAGTCATCGACATCAGCCTGAGCAGTAAAAGACGGAGCACCAAATGGTGATTGAACTAGTTCTCCATCCCATTCGCGATCGTCGTTGGAATAACGTAAACCAGCGGTAATGGTCATCCTATCGGAATACTCATAATCAGCTGAACCGAATATTGCCCATGCCGTGGTTTCCATTTGTTGACGAGAAATACCATTTTGAACGCCGCCGCCCAATGTATCGAAACTCAGATTTTCGATGGTCAGATCTTCTTTGAAATAGAAGAATCCCACCTGGTAATCCAATTGACCTAATTCATTTGTCGCTAAGCGCACTTCCTGGGTAAATTGAGAGTGATCAGGCATTCTCGCGCCAGTTTCTGATGGGAAAGGGATAAAACCAGGACCACCACCTGTTGGCAGGAATGCTGCGCCGTAACCACCATCAATATCACCCACTGAGAAAATTTCTGCAGATTCATAACCGCTGACTGAGGTCAAGGTGTAGTCACCGAGATCCATTTCCAGTTCCAGGCTGTAACCTTCAGTATCGACTTCTTGTTGATTGCGCAAAGCGGCATCCTGCGCAACGGTTTCGAAGTCAAAGCCATCCACAAGCTTATTTGTTCCTGGCTGAATGATATTGGCTCTAAAGATCCTCGCATCAGCTTCTGCATCGCGGAAGTGATAGTTGAATAAAGCGCTGAATTCTTCGGTCGGTTCCCACAGAAGTTGCACACGACCGGCGAATTCATCAAATCCACCTAGCTGATCTTCTTCTTCAAAACCAGGGGCTACGTTATCGATGTAATCATCGCGATCCTGTTTAAGAATAGAAATACGTCCAGACAATTCATCGGTAATGCTTCCACCGATTGCGACATCCAGATCAGTGGTGCCGTATGATCCTAAAGAGAAATTAACATGCGCATCAAATTCCTGAGACGGTTTAACCGAATCCACTTTGATGATACCAGCTGGGGTGTTACGACCAAATAGTGTTCCCTGAGGTCCTCTGAGCACTTCGACACGCTCAAGGTCAAACATTGGAAAGCCTTTTGTTAAGGAGTTTTCCAGTACCACATTGTCGTATACAAGCGAAACAGGCTGTGATGCTAATAGATCGAAATCGGTATTACCTAGTCCGCGAATATAGAAACGTGGGAAGGTTCGACCAAAGGACGATTCAATTAACAGGCTAGGTACGCGTGCTGATAAGAAGCGAATGTCCATAGCTGACGAGCCCATGGTTTCAAGTTGCTTAGGCGTCAACGCCGCAACTGAAATGGGTACTTCCTGGATATTCTGAACACGCTTTTGAGCGGTTACGGTTATTTTTTCTAAACCTGCGGCTTCGTCTGCTTCAACATCGTTAGCATCTTGCGCAAGAGCAAGATGGCTAAATAGAGCAGTCTGTACGCAAAGCGCAAGTGCGGCTTTTTTTATTCGTCTCATTGTTTCACCAAGTGTGTGTGCTAGTTTTTGTGTTCTCAACCCGAATTGACGACTTCAACTGCTAAAAAACAATTAACGCAAGATGGATTGTCTGTTTAGATTAAACGTTTATTTCATTACATCAATAGCTGTAACAAAAGTTTCACCAAACTTCAATAACGCAATAGTTATATTAACAGCAATATTTTAGTAGGAAGTAGAAAAATGTGACGAAATTTTTCCATTATACAGTCTGTTAACCTTATGTTTACATGGACCTAACGCCGTCAGCGTTTAAACTTTTTCCGATATTGGCTGGGCGATAAACCAGTATGCTGTTTAAACAGGCGTGTAAATGAGCTCAGATCGTCATAGCCAACTTCATTGGTTATTTGTTCGGCAGGACGATTTTGCGTTTCAAGCAGCTTTTTAGCAGCTTCGATACGGATTGATTGAAGGTATTTTATGGGGGCCTGATCTGTAGCACGCTTGAATCGCCTGACAAAGGTTCGTGGTGTCAAATTAAAGCGTTGAGCGAGATGCTCGATATTGAAGGTTTCACTGTAGTGACTCTCTAACCATTCCTGGCACTTTAATATTTCTTCATCCTGATGATACTTTTTGCTTCTAACCTGGGCATATGCAGCTTGATTTCCCCGTGCCATGTCCAATACATGGGCTTTGGCTGTATTGGTGGCTACGTCGTGGCCGCAGTATCGTTCTATTAGTAGTAAAGCCAGGTCAAACCATGCCATGCCCCCACCTGAGCAATAAATCCTGTCCTGTTGGGTAATAAGTTTCTCAGGTTGTAGTCTGACCTGAGGATATTTCTGTTGGAACAATTCTGCATATCCCCAATGAGTTGTGGCTTCTTTTCCATCAAGTATGCCTGATTCAGCCAGAAGGAAGGCGCCACTGCAATTACTGGCGACGTCGGCGCCAGCATGGTAGTGATGTTGAATATACTGAAGCAGTGTTCGGTTACTTTCCAGGACTGGCTCCAACGCGCCACCAATAGTGGGGATCAAGAGTAAATCAGTGTGCTCCAAATCTTCAATCGCAATGTGACTGGCCAGCTGCAATTGGTTTATACAGTTAATCGGCTTTGCGCCCAATGATGCCAGTTGGACGTTAAAAAATTGCTTAGGTATATCCCCCTGCATTCTTTGCCAGGTAACGCCTGCCAGGGCAAATAAATCCAGTGCACCTGTAATGGCACTGGCGTAGGCTTGCTCAAAGCCAAGAATGGTGACTTTATGCATCTGAAACGCCCGATATCATTTTCATTTCTGGACCCTAATTAAGTGGGTTTATATATGGCCTAAATGACCATAATTATGTCATATATGACAATTAAAGCCCAGTAAGGCTTCATGCGAAGCTAGCAACTAAAGATATGCTTAAAACTGGAGCAAAAAATGAACGAAGAACTCGTCAATAAAAGAGAGTTGGACTTTCAGTTATATGAAGTGCTGGATACAGAATCGCTTTTGGAAAGGACACGTTTTAGCGATCATAATCGTGAGACCTTTGATGCTATTCTTGAGACTGCAAACAAGATTGCAACCGAAAAATTTGCTACTCACAATGCGATGGCCGACAGTAATGAGCCAACATTTGATGGCGAAAATGTGCACATGATCCCGGAAGTCAAAGAAGCTTTTGATGCATACAACGAAGCAGGGTTTATAGCTGGTCGTTATGATTATGAAGAAGAGGGCATGCAGCTTCCCGAAAGTATTATGATGGCCTGCTCCGGCTATTTCATGTCCGCTAACCCTTCTTCGGCTGGTTATCCGTTTCTGACGGTTGCTGCTGCCAATGTAATCCGTAGCTTTGCCAGCGATGAAATAAAGCAGCAATTTATGCCGCGCATGTTAACTGGCGAGTTTACCGGTACCATGGCACTAACAGAGCCACATGCTGGCTCGGGACTGGCAGATATCCGCACAAGTGCAGTGAAAACAGATGATGGCAGCTACCGGATTAAAGGCAGTAAAATCTACATTTCTGGTGGTGAACATCAGTTATCAGACAATATTGTGCATCTGGTATTGGCAAAAATTCAGGGAGCGCCTGCTGGCACAAAAGGCATATCGCTTTTCGTCGTCCCCAAATATCGACTGGATGAAAATGGTCAGCCTGGAGAGCGTAATGACGTTGCATTGGCTGGGCTCATCCACAAGATGGGTTATCGTGGAACGACATCCACAGCATTAAGCTTTGGTGAGAACGATGATTGCCATGGCTATTTGGTGGGTGAAGAACACAAAGGTCTTGGTTATATGTTCCTGATGATGAATGAAGCCAGAGTGGGCGTTGGTTTTGGTGCGGCCATGATCGGTTATCGCGGCTATCAGTACTCTTTGGCATATGCCAAGGACAGAACACAAGGTAGGCACCCCGGCAGCAAACCAACCGATCCTACAGTACCAATTATTGAACATGGTGATGTACGAAGAATGTTGTTGGCCCAAAAAGCTTATGTGGAAGGGGCGATGTCATTGTGTTTTTACGCCGCCAGACTAGTGGATGACCAACATACTCTTGAAGATGATACGGAACGCCAGTCTGTTGATCAGTTGCTGGATTTATTAACACCTGTCGTGAAAGCCTGGCCTTCGGAGTTTGGTGTTAAAGCTAACGATCTGGCTATCCAGGTATTGGGTGGGGCCGGCTATACCCGAGAATATCCCGTTGAACAATGCTGGCGTGATAATCGTCTGAATCCGATCCACGAAGGGACAAATGGTATTCAGGCTCTGGATTTATTGACGCGGAAACTATGGCAATCCAATGGAGCCGGGTTAGCAGAATTGCAAAAACGCATCAATCAGGAATTTGCCAAAACAGATTCAAAAGAATGCCTGATTCTGGTGGAAAAAATGGTGCCATACCTTAAACAAATGCAGGCATTGTTACCAAACCTGGGAAGAAGTTTACAAGACGACAACCTTCCAAATCTGCTGGCCAACGCGCAGTGCTTCATGAATATTTTTAGCAGCCTGGTGCTAAGTTGGATTTGGTTGAGACAAGCCAATAAAGCCGCAGAGGCTTTGCAAAAGCCATCTCTCAATGATCAAGATGTGGCATTTTATAACGGCAAAATCCAAGCCGCTAACTATTATATTCACTGGGAATTACCTCTGATTCAGCGTGACTTTATGCTGTTGGAAGACATGGATGAAACCTGTGCCACCATGCAGGTGGATTGGTTTTAGTCTGGTTTTTAACAGTTATAGATGCGAAAAGAACGAACTTTAGGAACAAAAATGAAAAGTAAACAGTTTCAATTAGCAAAACGTCCTGTGGGAACACCTGGTAAAGACGTGTGGAATTATACCGAAACAGACCTTCCCGGGTTGGAAGACAATCAGGTGTTGGTGAAAGTGGAATATCTTTCACTTGACCCTGCAATGCGTGGCTGGATGAACGAAGGAAAATCTTATATTCCGCCAGTAGGCATTGGTGAAGTGATGCGAGCCAGTGGAGTAGGTAAGGTGTTGCAATCAACGGATGAAAACTACGCTGAGGGTGATTACGTTTACGGTATGACTGGTGTTCAGGATTATGCTGTCATGCCAACGCAGGGGATCCACAAGGTTGACCCGAATCTGGCACCACTTGAGCGTTATCTTGGTGTCCTTGGAATGCCGGGGATGACAGCCTATTTTGGTTTACTGGACACCGGTCTACCAAAAGAAGGTGAAACTGTGGTTGTATCTGGCGCAGCCGGAGCCGTAGGTACAGTTGTTGGTCAGATTGCTAAAATCAAAGGCTGCAGAGTAGTTGGTATTGCCGGCGGTGCGGCAAAATGTGATTACCTGGTGAATGAACTGGGGTTCGATGCGGCTATCGATTACAAAAATACTGACGTGAAAAAGGGCCTAAAGGAAACCTGTCCAAATGGGGTTGATGTGTATTTCGATAATGTGGGCGGAGACATCCTCGATGATGTTTTAACCCGCATAAATATGCGCGCCAGAATAGTGGTGTGTGGTGCCATTAGTCAGTACAACAATACGACGCCGGTAAAAGGGCCTTCAAATTATCTTTCTTTACTGGTGAATCGAGCCCGGATGGAAGGAATAGTGGTGTTTGATAACGCAAAAAATTATGGCAAAGCGGCTGCCCAGATGGCCAGTTGGATTGCTGAAGGTAAACTGATTGCCAAAGAACATGTGGTAGAAGGGCTGGAGACTTTCCCTGACACACTACTTATGCTGTTTAAAGGCGAAAACTTTGGCAAGTTAGTGCTTAAAGTAGGTGATGCTTAATGTCCGGAAACCAAGTAGAAGACAAACATATTGTTATTACAGGGGGCGCTTCTGGTATTGGAGCTGAAACGGCAAAACTGTTGGCTTCAAGAGGTGCTAAGGTCTTTATTGGTGATCTCAATGAAGAAGCCGGAGAAGCCCTGGTCGATGAGCTAACCAAAGCAGGTGGAATAGCTGCATTTACCGCTGTGGATGTGAGTCAGCAGGACTCTGTAGCCTCCTTTTTCCAATCAGCTATAGCCACATACGGTGATATTGATGTTGCACTAAATAATGCCGGAATTGATCACAAACCTGCTCCTATGACGGAAGTGTCAGATCAGGAATATCATCGCAATATCGCGGTCAACCTCACAGGTGTATGGTATTGCATGAAACAACAGATTACGCATATGTTAGGTAAAGGAGGTGGTCACATTATCAATTTGGCCTCTGTAGCTGGGGTAACCGGCTCGCCAATGATTTCTGCCTATTGTGCCGCGAAGCACGGCGTTATCGGGCTGACAAAATCAGCGGCTATTGAATATGCCAAAGCGAATATCCGCATTAATGCAGTGTGTCCGAGTTTCGTTCGCACACCTATGGTGGCTAATACCATGAGCCAACTGAACGAAAAACAACAAACGGCTCTTGTTAAAGCTAATCCAATGAAAAGATTAGGTGAGCCGTCTGAAATAGCAGGTGCGATAGCCTGGCTATGTACAGACGAATCCAGTTTTATGACAGGTCATTCAGTGGTTCTGGATGGCGGCTTAACAGCTTAGGAAAACACAATGAAAGAAAACTTATTTGATTTAACAGGCAAAGTTGCCCTGGTGACCGGTGCCAGCCGAGGCATTGGTGAGTCTATTGCCCGCTTGTTAGCAGCCTATGGCGCTGAGGTGATCGTTTCAAGCCGCAAAATAGACGGATGCGAAGCAGTCGCAAGCAGTATTCGCGAAGCAGGCGGCAAAGCCACGGCTATGGCATGTCACGTGGGTGAGATGGCGCAAATCGAAGCAACTTTTGAAAATATTAAGTCACAGTTTGGTCGTCTTGACATACTCGTGAATAACGCGGCGGCCAATCCTTACTTTGGGCACATTCTTGATACCAGCCTTGCGGCCTACGACAAAACAGTGGACGTCAATATCCGCGGGTATTTCTTCATGTCGATAGAGGCAGGCAAAATGATGAAAGAGCAGGGCGGCGGAGTGATATTAAACACGGCATCGGTAAATGGTTTATCACCTGGCGATATGCAGGGTATTTATTCAATTACCAAGGCAGCTGTAATCAGCATGACCAAGTCTTTTGCGAAAGAATGCGGCCCATTAAATATCAGAGTGAATGCGCTGTTACCAGGTCTGACTGACACCAAGTTTGCATCTGCATTAACTACTAATGAGCACATTCTGAAAAAAGCGCTACAAATTATCCCTTTGGGACGTGTTGCAGATCCCGATGAGATGGCAGGCACTGTGTTGTATCTGGTTTCTGACGCTTCCAGCTATACGACCGGTACTACAGTGGTTGTTGATGGCGGCATGATGGCTTAGAAAATATCGATGTGAGTGGCCTGACTTGGCCACTCACAAACATTTTATTGTACTTTGAAACTATCCCGGTTGTGCACTTTTCCGTTTAAAATCACTTTTTCTATATCATTGTAAGCTTCTACATCCAGCAATGGGTTTGTATTTAACAACAGCAAGTTGGCTTTTTTACCTTTTTCGACTGTGCCGTAAAGGCCTTCCAAGCCAAAGGCAATAGCGTTATTGATTGTGGCTGTCATTAACAGATCGTCCAGTTTAATACCTGCAGCGTGCATTCGGCGTAGTTCATTCAGGGTCGATAACCCCGGTTGTGACGCATAGGTGGGGGCAGGCGGAGTATCACTGGCCAATAGCATGGGATGCCCTTTTTTGTACAAGTACTGCATAACTCTGACACCCTGATTGATAACAGCTCCCTGACGTTGATGAATTAGCTCTAGATCAGATGTTCCCCAACCTTGCAGCATTTCCCTGGCGAACCACTGGCCACTGTCACTTTTATACCAACTAAGTGTTTCTTCAGAGATAACAGTTTTTAGTTCCGCATCGGACAAATATCCGGGTACGGTGACATCTTTGAGGCTATGCATGACGTTCAACGTGGGTTGGTAGAAAGTTTTAGTCTGGACAATCCGATCTGCAACTTTTTGAATTGCTTCAGGTAACTGATCTTTTCGTTGATGAGCCAGCCAGTTCCACATCCCATGCATCAACACATCCACATTATGATCCAAAGCTATACTCTGCATATCAATGGCGTTGGCATGGGCAACAACGGGTAATCCGGCTTTTTTACCTGCTTTTTTAAGGCGAATCAGGGTATCGTCAGATAAAATTGGCCAATCACTACGAACATCAAAACCATCTTCAATAAATACTTTTATGCAACTGGCGCCATCCCTTTTCAGTCTTTCCACAACTGATTCAGGCGTATGTAAAGTTGGATCAAAACCGGTAGGCGCATCTTTGTCAGTATCGGGTCTGTAGATAAAGTATGGGCGATATTGAATGGCGTCTTCGATAGACATATCTCGCATGCCATAGCCACCTAAGATTTGTACCGCACCGCAGAAAAACGAATCAGGTTTGTCAGGAGCGCGGGTAAATTTGGATAGCTGTTTGGGGCTGGATGCCGGATCTAAGATTTGCGTGACACCATAGAAAAGATAGCTGCGAGGTTGCTGTATAAAAAATTGCTTTTGTAGTGCCACGGAAGTTTCATCCGACCAATTTACACCTGGCATTTGGCCTGTGTGCACATGAGAATCCATTAAGCCAGGTATTAAAAACTGTCCTGTACCGTCCAATTCAGTTTGAGTAGCAGGCCAATAAGGTTTGATCGACGTAATGGCGGTAATTTTCTGGTTGCTTATTTGCACCCAACGGTTTGGAAAAATCTCTACCTTGCCATCTCTGTTGCCAGTGACAATGTGCACATTTTTAATCAGTAACTCTGAAGCTACGCTCATCTGCGATAGAAATATGATGAGTGAAACTATTATAAACCTTGTAAACATTTCAGTTATTTTCCGGTGGAGGTGGATCAGTGGAGGTAGGGTCGCGCAGTTCACTTCCAGTTACTTAAACCTTTCCTGATATTTTTCTGAAGTTTTTCTTAATACTTAAGAATCAGACAGTTAGTTTAAGCTTCCAGTCATTGTCTGGTGATAGTGAGTGATATAAACTGCCTGATGTTTTAGTTTGAATATCTACTAATACCCCTCTCTTAAGGAAATATGCATGTCTGAAAACACTGATAATGAACACGCATTCATTGTTGGTGAATGGGTGATTGAACCTCAATTGAATAGATTTACGAATACTCAGTCAAAACAAAGTCAGGTTGTAACCCCAAAAGTCATGCAATTATGTGTGTTGTTATCACGAGCGCATCCTAACGCTCTGAGCCAGGATGTTATTGCGTCGCAGGTGTGGCCGGATCGGGTAATATCCGATAGCTCTATTTATCAACTTGTTGCACAACTTCGAAAAGCCCTTAACGATCTTACATCTGAAAAACGCTTTGTTGAGCGTGTTTCGGGCAAAGGTTATCGGTTCCTCGTCAAATCGCGATCTCAAGAACTTGTCAACGAACCTTTTACATCCGTTGAATTATCCAAAGAGGAACGCAGCAGTGAACCGCGCTCTAGCGCAAGTAAAATGCTGGCTTTGGCAACTGCAGTATCTCTAGTTGTGGCAGGCTTATTTGGGTTTCAGTATCTGCATAATAAGGGAGGGTTAAAAGAACAACCTCCCCAAATTCAGCAAGTGTTGAACTCCATCGCTATCGCACCGGTTCAAAATGAAACTCAGCCAAAGATTGCGATGTTGAGCAGTTTCAACGGAGCATTATTGGAAGATCTGGTCAAACTTCCGCGACTGAATATTATCTATCTTCGAACAAACGAAACGGAAGTTCAGGCAGATGCGTTGTTAATCACTCGGATCCTTAATGACGGCAATACCCTAACTGTGCAAGTTTCATTGCTGAATAATTTTAATAATCAGGTGTTGTGGAGTAAACACCTGAGTGGAGAAAGTGATGAACTTTTAAGTTTACAAAACCGGGCTAGCGTCTCTCTCATGCTATTCCTTGACGAAAAGAGTAATAACCCGGATCAACCAATTGATCCAATTGTCTATCAAGACTATTTGTTGGCCAATTATCTCTGGAATAAACGTGAGCTGACTTCCCTTGAACAAGCAAAAACGTTATTTGAAAAAATTCTATCTAGTGAGCCTGACTATGCACCTGCCATGCTGGGTTTATGCAATACTTATTTATTTCTGCATATTTATGGAGATTGGCGAGAGGATGCGGCGAAATCGTCCTGTGAGCCGCTAATTCGCAATGCATTTGAGTTGCATCCAGATGACGGCGCAATTGTTGCGACTAAGGCTTTGTTAACCCACGCTAGTGATACTGAACTCACGGAGAGCCTGTTTAACCAGGCAATTCAGTTGTCCCCCAGTTATGCCAATGGTTATCTTTGGTTTGGCAACTTTATGCGTCAGACCGGGCGCTACACAGAAGCGTTGGGCTTGCATCAGAAAGCCCTTAGCCTTGACCCTCTGAGTCCTATTATTTTGCGTAGTCTGGCGTATTCCCATTTAAACTTGCGGCAATTGCATGATGCCAGGTATTTTTATCAACGCTCACTTGCCATTGAACCAGACTATTCGCAAAGAGCATTGGAGGCCTTGGACTTTTTACCGCTAGATGTCTCGAAAGCAGCTGACTTCCTGCGCTGGACAAAGATTGCCGGACAGTATTTGGTTAATCGTCCGGAAAACAAACTCACCCATGCACTCGTTCAATTGTCTATGGGAGAAATTCAAAATGCCGTTGATCTGTATAGCGAAGTGCAGGGCGAGGCTATTAATCCGGCGTTCCACCTTTACGTTGGTGCAGCAATTGAAGCCGCGAAAGGCGATAACCTTGCGGCGCAGAAGTTACTAAAGCAAAGGCTGAATTTATCTCCAGATATCAATACATTTGCTATGCCATACATAGTGACATTGCTAGCAGGCCAGCAAATGCAGCAGGCGCTAGAGACATTTGAGCAATATTTTCCCGGGGTGGCAGGGTTACGCTTTGGGGAGCGGGTCAACTTTCCTCAATCGCTGCTCTATCTTCACCTGCTGGAAAAAGCCGGGGCAAAGAGCAGGGCAGTAAAATTTAAAGCGGCAATCAGGGAATTGATTGCTCAATGGAAGAGTGCCGGTGTCACTGACAACTGCGTTGAATGCCTTGTCATGAAAAGGGAGTATAGTGGAGCTAAAGCAATGATTGAGTCCATGCTGACTGCCGGTTGGTTGCCTGACATTAACGACAATATCTATGCCCATTCATACATGAGATCGATCTACATTGATTCGGGTGGCAACGGAATCGAATTCGATGAGCAGGTGTCCAGAAACAGAGAGAAGGTACTGTCTGAATTAATTGGTTTTATTCCGGCTGAATAGGAAGCGAAGTGGAGTCTGACAATATTAAAGCACAACCTCGTATCATGCTCTTCAGCGATATTTTTGGTATTAGCGATGCCTTCGTAGAGCTCGCCGGTCATCTCGCTGAAGACCAATCACTTGTCAAACTCGTAGGGCCATATGCTGACCCAACACTCAGTTTTTACGATGAAGATGTCGCCTATAAAGCTTTTGTGCGGGCAGGAGGTGTGGAGAGTTACATTGAACGGGTTGAACTTGCTCTGAATGGGATTGATTCACCAACCCTGTTGATTGGCTTTAGTGCTGGTGCCGCTGCGATTTGGAACGCGGTCAGTGATATCAGCAAACTCAAGGTTTGCGACAATCATTTCCTCGGTTTTATCGGCTTTTATCCAGGCCAGATAAGGCACTATCTGTCATTCACACCTGAGGTGGAGACACGGCTTTATTTTCCTGCATACGAACCGCACTTCGATCTGGAAGAAGTTATTAAACAACTTACGGGTAAGAAGCGCCTTAAGATCGATAAAACGCCTTATGCCCATGGTTTTATGAATAAATTGTCCAACGGCTACGATAACCAGGCCTATCAGGCATTTTTGCAGCAACTGAGAAAAAAACTCAACAGGATTTAGTTTCTGGGAACGTAATCTACCGGTTTAAAATGACAGAAAATATTGGCAAAAACCGAACCGTTTAGCGGAGTAGGGCGACCGTGTAACAATCTTCCTCCTTCGTAAAAAACCATTTCTCCTGGCTTTAAGATCAACTGGTGTTTGCGATAGTCATTGTCTTCAATAAACAATGGCCAATCGTCATTCACAATTTGATCGACGTTGATAATGGCACTGATAATGTGGGTCTCAAGTCTGTCCCTGTGGGTTTTTAGTACAGCATTGTCATGGTATACACGAATACCATAGACATAAGTTGGTTCAAGCGTCTTTCCACACCATTCTTCCATCAGCGGTTTCATTACGTCATGAATCGACTGCCTCAGTTCCTCGGACAAATTGATCAGGCTGCTACCTTTTTTACCTTTGTCTTTGGTGTAGACAAAATCTCCCGGTATATGTTCGTGCTCAAGGTGCCCGACCCCCTGGCGATAAAAATTACTGATTTCCTTGAATTTCTCTACTGGATACTGACTTTTATAAAACCCTGTTTTTGTATAAGCCGGAATGTATTCATTGGCTTCTTTGCAATACATTTTGGGCGCTGGCGAGGTATTGGGGTTAGAACGGAACCATTTGGTAATGATTGTTTTTGATCCTTTAACTACAGGCATTGCATGGTGTAGGGTGTTGTAATTGGGCACACCTTTGGGATCAAGACTATTCCAGATAACTGCTGAACCAATCTCAGGTTTGAAACTTTCTGACAAATTTGGAAAAACAGTTTCACCACCTTCTTCCACATCGTTCAGATAAATCATGAACGTAAATGTTCGTTGTCCTAATTCACCGCCAAAGCTCGCCATATCGGTTTCTTCGAAATAATCAGTGTGAGGTTTAAATTCCTGACCAATTTCGTAATGTTGCCCCTGAATGACTTCACCGTAAGCAGGATCAATTCCCAGAAATTGACAAATTCGAGTGTCAATTTCTTGAATGAAAGGGTCTTCCAATACGCCCAGACAGCAAGTACTGCTGGTCCTGAACGCCTTATCAGCTTCTTCGCCGGTCAATGTAGACGGTGTCAGGCGGGACTGGATTAATTTAACCAGCTTATTGCATTCCTGTTCGTTCAAAAAGCCTTTCACAAGATACATATCAACCTTGTCTTTAGCGACCCTGACCGAATTAGGCAGATAGAGTTCTTTATCTTCTATCGGTCTGCCAACATTTCCCCTAGCTGCCTGTGTTTGTTGGTTTTGCCGAGACTGTTTGTGCGGGTTAGGGATCATAAAGGGGGGCAAATCGGGCTCGTAATTCATTTCCCTTTTAATGGCTTGATAATCGTAACCTTCATCCAACAATATCTTGAATATACCATTCTTATCATGCCCGGAAGCCACATTGGTGCTGATCCAAGCTTTCCAGCTCTCATCGAAATGCGTTTTCATTAACAGTACTTTCCGCTGATCTTTTACTTCTTAATCCACTTGCCGTTTTTGCGCACATAGTTGCCTTTAGCCGTTTTGCTAAAGGTTTTTTTAGCGGCAAGGGCTTCCACCTGCTTCACTGTAATATTATTTTTTGCAGCAAGTTGCTCGTATTTGCTTTTCCTGAGTTGGTTAATTTCCTCTACCAACGCATTGGTTGCAGGAGAAGAGACCACTGCGCCCAGATAACCGTTTTGCATTTCACCAACCAGCCCTTGGGCTTTAGCATCATCTAATTTATCTGCAAAGGCACTGATGCTTACCATCAGCAAGCAACCAACTAGTATTTGCGTGATTTTTTTCCGATTTAAAATATTCATGTTCGGCTCCCTAAAAAATATTACTGTCGTCGGCAAACAAGTCGTCTAGCTCTTTGTCTACTTTTACACGAATTTCATGGTCGACTTTAACGTTCAAATTTATCGTAATAGGTTCTTTTGTCTCTACCTGAACCTTATGTGTACAAGCTGCCAGTACGACTACTGGTAACAGGACAAGGGCGTTTTTCAAAGCTATCTCCTTAGCGGTTTTGCAGATTGTCACAAACTCAGTCTGACTTGTCATCAGAAAGCGCATCATCCACTTTATTTTTAATTTCGTCTGCCAATCTTAATGATTTGAGCAGCGTAAACACATTTTGTTCATGGCTATAATTAAAGTTTATTTTTTCGTTCACATCAGGATTGGTGCCTTGTATCTGCATACTTAAATTAACTAGGCCATCCGGCTGCATATTAAGGCTTGAGGTCAACGTTTCATATTGCAGGTTTTCCAATACTGAAAGTTGACTGCTTATCTCAGGTTGAGTCTGTTTCAAAGACTCAAACGCTGCGTTTCCACGTATTTTCAGCCAGCCAGGTCCTAAGTTTGCTAATTGCCCGTCATCAATACTGATTTCCCCCTGGTCTAACCTAAGCGGAATGTTGCCACCAATATTCCCGGATACTGTTATGCCTGGGCCTTGCACACCGGCGCTTTCCTGAATTTGCAAAAGCGTGGCAAGATTAATATTGTTTAACCCCAGATTGAATGCCTGGTCCTCAGTACTCAAGGCGATTTTATCGATAATGAAAGAACCTCCCAGCAGTTCTCCAGTAATTTCCTTAGCAATATTTACTGTTCCTTCAGATTGAATCACAGCACTAACATTGTCGATAGACACACCAGTAAATACATTATTTATGCTTAAATTACCTGGTGTTAGCTGAAGTTTCGCTGAATTGAGCGCGAATTGAGGGGAATAGGCGAGACCGTTAACAAGATACTCTCCGAATTTTCCGTCTACGTTCTCTAAGCTTAACTCTCCAAGACCTTTGCTTTGCTCGATATCATAAGAGAGCTGAGCTTCAACTGTGCCGCCAACTAAAGAGAATTGTTCATTGGCCTGCTGTAGCAAGGGAGTTAAAGCGGAAATGGATTGTCTTGGAATGTTTAATTCAATCTGTGTATTTGTGTGATCAATTGTGGCATTAAAATCAGTCGAACTGGCAATCTGATGTTGGCTGGTGATATCCCTATCTTGATTTAATACGGCTTGTAAGTTGTGCGTTAACGTATAGGAACCCAGGTTATATTCTGCTGCCTGTAACCTTGCAATTTGTGATTGCCCGGTTAGGGTCAATTGCTGATTATCTGTTATCTCGCCGGCAAAGCTTGAAATGAGGTTTTCAATCTGGTGATCCCCTTGATGGATTAAAGGGGTGGAACTTTGGGCATCAAAGTTTATTGGGCTGTCGGCAAGCTTTGTTATTTTGATTGTTGCAGAAATATTTTCCGCACTTAGGTCTTGGTTAACTAATGAGGCTAAATTTGCATCTGCCTGAATTTGAAATCCATTTTGCTGGTTAAAATGAAAGCTGTTTTCAATCGATAACTCATTCAAACTCAGGTTGTTAAATTGTTTTTTGGTTATGCGTAACTCACTTAACCCTTTGTTCAAGTTGATATTTCCTTGAGAGTAAGCGAAATCAGCGCTGCCAGTAGCTAGCAACCAGTTTTCCAGTGTTGATGACAAGTTTACACGAGAAGTTATGCCACCTTTGTCAGTGACTAAGGTTTCTTTCGCAGCAAATCTAATGAAGTTACTGTTGCTGGAATTGACACTGATGATTGGAATATTCAGGCCAGTTTCGTGGATATCGATCTTTTCCGCAAAGCCTAGTTCGAAAGATTTTGCGGGTAATTTAAAGGGAAGGTTATCCAACAATTCACATTCTTTTATCTTTGCGTTTGTTTGCAATTCTGATAGATCTATTTCTCCGGCAGACGCGGACAAAAGAAAGTCGGCAGACGCAAAACCTTGAACCTGGAACGCGATAGGACAAGTATTAAACTGCGCCTCAGAATCTATTTCGGCGGGTTGATAGAGAGTTAGCCGATCACCGTCAAATTGAAGTTCTGACACAAATTTTTGCGCGGAGAGTGATTCGGGTATTTGAGCCAATATAGATTCTGGCAATAGGCCAGAGAAATCAATTGGTCGCCAGTTCAGTGTCGCTGACAGTCGGCCCTCTTCCAATGCCAATTGTACTTGCCAACCATTTTTCAAGATGAATTGATTCTTAGCATTCTGATGCACGTCAAACGTCAAAGGCGACGCAAGCCCCGGTATGTTTACCTTCGCCTGTTTGATGGTAACGCTTGGAAAATCTTCAGGTAGCAACGGAAGTTTAATAGGTTGAAACGGGTCTTGAGGAGCATTTTTCGTCTCTTTTTCTAAAATAGAAATTGAGAGCCTACCAATTTCAATTGAATGTGACGCACGTTGGTAGAAAATATTTTGCGCGCTGACTTCGATATCAGGTGTTTCGGCGCAAAACCTATCTACAGTTGCATCTCCGTTGATATGCAGCGTGTATTCGAGACAGCTGATATCTGTGTGATACTTACTCAGGTAGCTATTGCTTAGTAACCTAGTAGTCCCAGTATCAAATAATACTGAAAACACAAAGACTAGCAGGAGGAGAGGGATCCCCAGTATCAGCGCTTTTTTCATCCGTTGAATATTCAAATCAGGCAAACTTTAATGCAACAAGTGTAATCTGACTCCTGACAGATTAAAAAGTTTAATTGGATCCTTTTGATACATAAACTGTAAGTTTCCTGACCCGTACAAAAAACGGGAACGAGAAATGAAGTTTGTGAGAATAGTCTGCAGACTACGCATTTGGCTGTGCAATTGCCACTATCTGTCCTTCTTGCAGGCGCTCAGCGCCACGTGTAGCGACTTTGTCACCTTGCTGAAGGTCTTGGGCGGTAACACTTACCCAATCCTCCTGACCTTCACCTACGGTAACTTGATGGCGGTGTGCTTTGTTTTCACTATCAATCACTACCACAAAGGTACCTTCACGGCGAAGGATCAATGCATCTCTATGTACGGTTAAGGATTCCTGAGGTTTCTGAACTGGTAAACTGGCCCGGATAAGTTGACCTGCCGTCCACAACATCTCATCACTTGCTGGTAAACTGACTCTTAACTCGAAAGACTGTGATCTTGTATCTGCGGCAGGGATGATAGCTTTGATGTCCGCTTCTACCTGAGTAATTTCATTGTTGACAACAATGGAGCTTACATGTCGGATAAACGGCAGGTATTTAACCGGCACAAACACCCGACCTTCCAGATTTTCGGTGTCCAGCATACTGACCAATACATCACTTCGATTAATTTCACCACCGGCCTCACGCATACGCTCAGTGATCACACCATCAAAAGGGGCTTTGATGATAGTTCTGTTGAGTTGATCTTCAATTTGCTTGAGGCGTAACCTGGCTATTTCCAGATCAGCCTGGGCCAATTCAAACTGGGATTGAGTCTGATCGTATTGAAACGCAGACGCACTATTAGTTTCGCGAAGTTCTTTTAACCTTTGAAGTTCTCTTTTTAAATAGGCCTGATTGATATTAGCTCGCTTAATCACTGCGTTTTGCTCAGCTTGTTGTAGTTTAAGGGGAAGCTGATCCACTCTGGCCACTTCCTGATCTTTCATCAGATAGGTACCGGGTTCTGCAACAAAATCCAACCTGCCGCTGACGCCAGCGGTCAGGGTTACATTGTGTCGGCTATATACACTTCCGACTATGTCCACAGTTGGTGTGAAAAAGGTTTTTTTCACCTCGGCGACCTGAACCGGGCTAGGCGGCGGTGAAGCTTGCTGTGCTAACAGTGAAAAACTTAACAGGCTTAACCCAATAGCAGTAAAACGAATCAATGAGGTAGATAACATTTTCATATTTTTATTCCTAACTACTTTTCTGCCAGTGCCAGATTATCTGAATGAGGGACGGGTTCTTTGACTGTGGAACTGATCTCTTCACCCATTCTTAACAGTGCGGGCAAAAGAATAAGGGTGAACATTGCGCTGATCGCCATGCCACCGACGATCACGGTCGCCAAACCACGATAGATTTCTGATCCAACTCCGGGCATCAGCATAAGGGGCAACATTCCAAACAGGCTTGTCAGCGTGCTCATGTAAACCGGCCTTGCGCGGATTCTGATCGCCTGAGTGACGGCATCGATCCTGTTCATTCCCTGACGCTCGGCGTAACGGGTCTGGTCAACCAACAAAATGGCATTGTTAACTACCAGACCGAGTAAAATGATAAAACCTATCATGGTTAGCAGATCCAGAGATTGGAAAGTGAACAAATTGAGGATCCACAAACCTACAACACCACCTGCAACGGCCATGGGCATTACAGTCAGCACCAACAGGCTATCTTTTGCAGATTTAAACAGGGCTGTCATTAACAAAAACAGGATCATCAACGCCAGCAGAAAGTTACTCAACATGTCTTGAATAGCGTCGTTCATACGATTCGCATTGCCTGCAATTTGCAAACTTGCGTCGCTTGGCAGCACTCGCTCAATATCGGGGATGACAGTTTGATCGATGTATTCCATGGCTTCTTCAAGTGACATGGTTTCCGGAGGGCGTATTATCAAACTGACAGTTCGTTTACCGTCAACCCGCCTTAGTTGAGTCGGACCCACTGTGCGGGTGACTTCAGCGAGCTCTCCTAAAGTCTGAATGCCTGAAAGCGGCGTATACATGGGCATAGCTGCAAGTTGATCCGGATTGTTCCAGTCATTTGCTCGCAGGATGACATTCATTCTGTCATTACCATCAAAATACTCAGAAATGAACATGCCACCGGTAAACGCCCTCACTGCATTTGCCACATCCATTCTGTTCATTCCGGCTTGAGTGATCCTGCGATCATTGGGGATCAGTTGCAGTTCTGGTTCAGCCATAGACAAACCGGGGACAGGTTGAGCACTGGTTCCGGGCATATTCTCCTGAATTGATCCTAATCCAACTTGCGCGGCTGCCATTAATGCAGCCATATCCGGGCCTTGCAGGTTAAGGTTAATGGACCGTCCGTTTCCACCCCCCGACACGTTTATCATGGAGCCTCGGAAAAGGAAGACTTGGGTATCAGGCAAGCCAGCCAGCACCTGCGTCTGCACTACCTGCATTAGTTCTTCTACTCGTGTCGGGTCATCAGCATAGATAAATCCGCCAGTTGAATTCGGTCCATAACTGTAGAAGTTATAGCTTTTCACTTTAGGCTCAGCATCACCGCTCATATAAGGTTTGATCCGGTCTTTAAATCTCGCTGCCAGTTCCTCATCCAAAAATTGAATATTGCCGCCAGGCGGCAAATTTAGCGAAAAGAAGAAACCATCAATGGGCGTGCGGGGCATAAAATCTGTGCGAGGCATGAGTGTCAGGCTGATAACGGCAGACCCGGCTAACAGTCCACCAATCCACATAAGCCGTTTTATTTTTGAATCGGTCAGTCTGATGATGCCGTTGGTGAGCTTTTGCCAATAAGGTTCATAGGGATCTTCTTTCTGCTCTTGTCTCAGGAAGAAGTGGCTGGCAACAGGCAGAATAGTAATAGCTGACACCATTGATGCAATAACGGCAATAGAAAGCGTCAACGCCAGGTCAGAAAATAATTGCCCCTCAATGCCTTCCATGAACAGTATCGGTAGAAATATAGCGACGCTGGTAGCGGTAGACGCGAATAGAGCCCCGGTAACCTGAGTTGCGCCTCTGAGCACGGCTTTTTTACTGTCCAACCCTTCGCCTCTGAGCCGGACAATATTCTCTTGCACTATAATGGCTGCATCGAGTACCAGACCAACCGCAAATGCTAGCCCTGCCAATGAAATCACATTGAGACTTCTCTCCAATAGACTTAGCGCCAGAAAAGCGACCATCACGGAAAGTGGTATTGTCATGGCAATTATCAAGGTGGCCTTCCAACCCCTTAAAAACAGCCACAAAATACTCAGGGCTAATAACACGCCAAGTCCGAGGTTACTTTTTACCAGTGTGAGGGCATTTCTGATATGAACGGATGAATCAAAACTCAGATCGATCATCAGTCCTGCATCAAGCAAAGGACCTTCGTTTAGTTCCTTGATGGCAGAGTTAATATCGTCCAGCAGTTTGACCGTATTAGCATCGTTGCCACGAGATATGGTTATGTAATAGGCAGGGGCACCATTTCTGAGTGTAAAGCCAAAGCGGTCTACTAAGGTATCTTCAACAGTAGCAATATCTTTCAGATACACAGGTCGTTCACCACTGTAGGAAACAATCATATCCTGCAGGTTATCAACAGTATATTGGCCGGCAAATCGCACTGTATATTGACGTCTGCCAACATCGGCAAACCCACCTGACACATCGGAAGCCCTGGCGATAGTTGAACTGATTTGGCTGACGGGAATACCGAGTGCAGCTGTTTGGTACGGATCGAATGTAATGCGCAATTCTCGTGGGCGCTGACTATTCAGGTTCACCTGACCAACACCTGAAATCCTAGCCAGACGAGGTTCTATTACATCTTCAATCAGTTTCTGATGATTGGCCAGGGTATCAAGGTCACTTCCGGGGATAGGCCTGACTAGTAAAGATGCGGCATTGGGGCCGCCGCGACCGCCTCCTGCTGATACGACGGGCTCAAAAGCGTCCAATGGCAGAGGAGGGGCCTGATTTAAATTGTTTAGCACATCAAGCATAGCTCGTTGCATATCTGCACCCACATCAAATGTCAGGGTGATATTGCCAAAACCGCGCTGAATACTGGTGGTAACGTCAGTAACACCACGTGTGTTTTTTACGACGTTTTCAATGGGTTCGATTATGACCGATTCAATTTCTTCCGGCGCAGCCGCTCGCCAGCCTGTTCCAATAGTAATCTGCGGTTGTTCAATATCAGGAGTTAACTGAATAGGTAATTTGAGAAGCGAAATTGAGCCGAATAATAAAATCAGTGCAGCAATTACTGCAATGGCTGCCGGGTTTTTTATCGAATTTCTAGTGATATTCATGCCATCCCTTTATCGTTTTAATCTGCTGTTTTTCCCTGTCGAGACAGTAAACAAAAATACAGCTGGGAATTTGCCGCGAAGATTAGTGGCAAAATTGACATGCAGGTAGTCAAAAGCGATGACTTTGCGGATTCTTGGGATGAAATTATCCGCCATTAATATCTGCTTACACTTTGCAGTATTTTCTGGCGATTAAAACTAAAAAGCCTTTCAACCAGAGAAGGCTAAAAGGCTTTTAAAAGAGCACTAGCGTTAATTTAGTTCATCTACAAAAGCGATCGCTTTTCCGATGTAGTTGGCAGGTGTTAACGTCTTAAGTTGTGCTTTTACAGCATCTGTTAATGCCAGGGTGTCAATGAACTCAGCCATCACTTGTTGATTGACTTTTTTGCCCCGTGTTAATTCTTTTAATTTCTCGTAGGGTTTTTCGATACCATAACGACGCATAACTGTCTGAATTGGCTCAGCTAACAGTTCCCAGTTGTCATCCAGTTCATCAAGTAAACTTTGCTCATTCACTTGTAATTTACTGATCCCTTTTAACGAGGCTTGATAGGCAATAACTGCATAACCGACACCGACGCCCAGGTTACGTAAGACGGTTGAATCCGTTAAATCACGTTGCCAGCGAGAAATTGGCAGCTTTGTTGAAAGGTGGGCAAAAATTGCATTGGCAATACCAAGGTTTCCTTCCGAATTTTCAAAATCGATAGGATTAACTTTGTGTGGCATTGTAGAGGAGCCAATTTCACCAGCGATGGTTTTCTGTTTAAAGTGGCCCATTGCAATGTAGCCCCAGATATCCCGATCGAAATCGATTAAAACCGTATTGAATCTAGCAATTGCATCGAATAATTCAGCTATGTAATCGTGTGGTTCTATCTGAGTAGTAAAGGCATTCCAATTGATCCCAAGACTGGTAACGAATTGCTCAGAGAAAGAATGCCAGTCAAATTCGGGATAAGCCGACAGATGGGCGTTGTAGTTTCCAACGGCTCCATTTATTTTCCCCATTATTGCTACGCCAGCGATTTGATCGCGTTGCCTTTGTAATCGGATCATTACGTTTGCCATTTCTTTACCCATGGTAGTGGGCGAGGCAGGTTGTCCGTGAGTTCGGGCCATCATAGGAATGGTTTTATATTCGAGGGCCAGACGTTTGAGTTCGCTAATCAACTTGTCACAGTATGGTAGAATGACGTCTTTTCTGGCTTCTTCGAGCATCAATGCATGGGAGAGGTTATTGATATCTTCAGATGTACAAGCGAAATGAATAAATTCATTAACCGCGTGTAATTCCTGATTGCCAGCAACTTTTTCTTTCAGGAAGTATTCCACCGCTTTCACATCGTGATTTGTGGTTTTTTCAATGTCTTTTATTCGTTGCGCATCTGATTCGTCAAAATCAGAAACTATCTCATCGAGTAATACATTGGCAGATTCTGAAAAAGCAGGCACTTCCACTATTTCGTTCGTTGAGGCAAGTTTTTGCAACCATCTGACTTCCACTTGAACTCGATATTTTAAAAGGCCGAATTCACTGAAAATACTTCTTAGTTCTGAAGTTTTAGCCCCGTATCGACCATCGACCGGGGAGACTGCGGTAAGCGCAGATAGTTCCATGCTGGACTCCTAATGCAAATTGTTGATGCGTTGCAGTATTTGTTCTGCGAGCGCTAGTACTTTTCTACGGTTAAACAAAATATGCCGTCTCTTGCCACCTAGCTGGCGCCATAATACCGCTGCCCTGACTCCAGCTAACAAGAGTGCCCGCACTTTATGCTGGCTGGTCTGCTGTTTAAGTAATTCAGGGTTTCCTGCAACCTGAATCTTTGGCCCGATAGGGCTGATATTATCACTGTATATGCTTGCCAAATTGGTCATCATCTGACTGTCGAATAACTCTAGATGGTTGAGCTGCCGTTGTGAATTTCCAATACGTTCTGCCAATTCGGACAGCCTTTTCGGTTGTTTTTTTAGTTTTCTTTCCAGGCCAAGAACGCTTGCAATATAGCGGGTTATTTCCGCATCTTTTTCAGCTGGCGTATTGCCTAATTGAGCAACTAAAGTTTGTAAACCGACGCGCAGATTTGATTCGCCACCAAATACTTGCTCTGTATTATCTGAATCGGTGATGACTATACTGTTAATTGATGCTTCGAAAGCATGTTGGTCACATTTTCCCTTTCGGGCTAATTGTTGCACCAACGTTGCCGCCTGACATACCGCGGCTAAAGCAAGGGTTTTTTCAAATTCCATTTTTTCCATACTAGCGAATATAACTCTCTATGATACCACCGCCAAGGCAGCAGTCATCTTGGTAAAATACAGCAGATTGACCTGGCGTTACTGCTTTTTGCGGTTCGTCAAACTGGACACTGACTGTGCCATTTTCCTGCGGTGTTAACGTGCAGGCGATGTCTTGTTGACGATAGCGGGTTTTTACTACACAACGAACTGGTTCTGAAGGACCTTGGCGATCAACCCAATGGAGTTGGTTCGCTATCAACCCATTGGAATACAATCTCGGGTGGTCTGCTCCTTGTCCGACGATCAGTACATTTCGCGTCACATCTTTGTCAACCACATACCAGGGGGCATCGCCAAATTCTTTCATTCCGCCTATGTGCAAACCTTTACGTTGTCCCAGTGTGTGATACATCAGACCTTCGTGTTCACCTATAGCTTCACCTTCCGCAGTTTCAATTATACCAGGTTGTGCCGGAAGGTATCTGGCCAGAAAATCTTTGAACTTACGCTCGCCAATAAAGCAAATTCCGGTGCTGTCCTTCTTGTCATGAGTGATTAACCCTTGTTGTTCAGCAATCTCTCTGACCTTGGGTTTTTCAATGTCGCCCACCGGGAAAAGCGTCTTAGCAACGTGCTGCTCCCCCAGTGTGTAAAGGAAGTAACTTTGATCTTTGTTTCCGTCAAGACCTCGAATGAGTTGCCATTTTCCATCTCGTTTTTCTCGTCTGACATAATGGCCCGTGGCAATGTAATCTGCACCCAGATCTTCCGCGGCAAACTCAAGAAATGCTTTAAATTTAATTTCTTTGTTGCACATTATGTCTGGGTTGGGCGTTCGCCCAGCCTTGTATTCAGCCAGAAAATACTCGAACACATTGTCCCAATACTCAGCAGCGAAGTTTATTGTGTGCAGCTCAATTCCTAGCGACTCAGCAACGGCTTGTGCATCCGCCAGATCCTCTGCAGCAGCACAATACTCGTCATTGTCATCCTCTTCCCAGTTTTTCATAAACAGACCTTCTACCTGATAACCTTGCTGTTTAAGCAAATAGGCAGAGACAGAAGAATCCACACCGCCGGACATGCCGACAATGACTTTAGTTTGACTGTTGTCTGTTTGATTTTGATTTGACTGGTTTGACATTAAAAAAAGTTAAAATACCCGCTGAAAAAAGGAGCGGAATTCTAGCAGAGTCCAATCACTAAATCACCTTTTGTGTTTGGAATGACGGCTTAACAAAAACGTTACATTTGACGTTCGGAATTTTCGACCATCACACTTCAATATATTCACCATTGTCGAGCCCATCCAGGGTCCAATTACCAATTCGATATCTTATTAATCGTAGTGTAGGGAATCCAACCTGTGCTGTCATTCTGCGGACCTGTCGGTTTTTACCTTCTGTCAAGGTAATGGATAGCCATGTGGTGGGAATATTCTGGCGGAACCTTACCGGAGGATTGCGCCCCCAAATTTGCGGCTCCTGCATTAGCGACACTTTTGCCGGCGCGGTCAATCCATCTTTTAGTTCCACGCCCTTATTCAATTTTTCGATAGCAAGGGGAGTAGGTGTGCCTTCGACCTGTACCCAGTAAGTTTTGCTCGTCTTATATTTAGGACTGGCGAGTTGATGTTGTAGCTTGCCATTATTGGTCAGAACTAACAGACCCTCACTGTCACGATCAAGTCTGCCAGCAGCATATACATCAGGAATTGGAATATAGTCTTTTAAGGTTTTCCTGCCTTCCTGATCAGTAAATTGGGTTAACACATTAAAGGGTTTGTTAAACAGAACGACCCTTGTAGGTTGAGATTTTTTCTCACGATTAATCGTCGAAGTTTTGCGCATCTGCTCTGTGACCTTTCAACTTTATTGGATTTAAATTAAGTAGTTATTGTGTACAAGGCAACGAATTGTTTATTATCCGTCTCCACATTTTCTGTAAAAAGATTTCATTATAAGAATTAAGTTGCCTAAAATCAGGTAACTGCAACATTAATGCAATAGGGAAAAAGGTACTTCCTGGTCCTTTGTCACTCCCTTAGTCAACAAGAAACCGGTAGCAGACTACCGCAATAACTGAGGTATAACATGACGACATCAAAGTCAAAAATTATCTACACCAAAACTGACGAGGCGCCAGCGCTGGCAACGTATTCACTACTACCGATTATTCGGTCTTTTGCATCCGCGGCTGACATTGAAGTCGAGCTTTCTGATATATCCCTGGCAGCCAGAATTCTGGCCAATCTAGCCGAGTTTTTGCCTGAAGACAAAAGAGTTCCTGATGCATTAAGCGAACTGGGTGAATTAACTCAATCACCAGATACCAACATAATCAAACTGCCAAATATCAGTGCTTCTATCCCTCAGTTAAAGGCTGCTATTAAAGAGTTACAGGACAACGGATTTGCCATACCGGATTATCCAGAAGATCCTCAGACTGACGAACAGGAAAAAATAAGAGCCTGCTACAGCAAAGTTTTGGGTAGTGCGGTAAATCCGGTACTACGTGAAGGGAACTCAGATCGTCGTGCACCCACTGCGGTTAAAAATTATGCGAAGAACAATCCTCACAGCATGGGAGAGTGGAGCCAGGCATCTAGAACTCATGTGGCGCATATGCGCGGAGGGGATTTCTACTCTGGTGAAAAATCGGTAACAGTGGAAAAAAAGGGACATGTTCGCATTGAGTTCACTGACAACGATGGTCAGGTTACTGTACTAAAACCCCGTGTTGATCTGTTGGCTGGCGAAGTCATCGATGGCATGTACATGAGTAAAAAAGCCCTTTGCCAATTTTTTGAAGAACAAATTCAGGATGCTAAAGAAACTGGGGTTCTTTTCTCATTGCATGTTAAAGCGACTATGATGAAAGTGTCGCACCCAATAGTATTTGGTCATTGTGTAAAAGTTTTCTATAAAGAACTGTTTGAGAAATATGCCGACTTATTTGAAGAGTTGGGTGTCAATGCAAACAATGGTTTGGGCAGTGTGTACGACAAAATCGCTAGCTTGCCTGAATCTCAACGCACAGAAATTCAACGTGACATCAATGCCTGCTACGCCGATCGTCCTCCATTGGCAATGGTAAATTCCGACAAAGGTATTTCAAATCTGCACGTACCCAGTGACGTTATTGTTGACGCCTCAATGCCTGCAATGATCCGAAGCTCAGGGCAAATGTGGGGACCGGATGGAAAGCCAAAAGATACTAAGGCTGTTATTCCTGAAAGCACTTACGCTACTATTTATCAGGAAATGATTAATTTCTGTAAAACCCACGGCGCGTTCGATCCGACTACTATGGGCACAGTGCCAAATGTTGGCTTAATGGCCCAAAAGGCCGAAGAGTACGGTTCACATGATAAGACATTCGAAATGGTTTCGGATGGCACCATGCGGATTATCGACCAGGACGATAACGTATTGATCGAACACAATGTGGAAGAGGGCGATATCTGGCGCATGTGCCAGGCGAAAGATGCACCAATCCGTGATTGGGTCAAACTAGCCGTAACCCGGTCCAGATTATCTGGTATGCCTGCAGTTTTCTGGTTGGATGATGAACGTGCGCACGATGCTCAACTGATTAAGAAAGTGACAGAATACCTTAAGGACCATGATACTAGTGGCCTGGATATTCAGATAATGTCGCCGGTACGCGCGATCCGTTATTCAATGGAAAGAGCTATCAGAGGTTTGGATACTATTTCCGTCACCGGTAACGTATTACGTGATTATCTGACTGACTTATTCCCGATTCTTGAATTGGGTACAAGCGCCAAAATGCTCTCCGTTGTGCCATTGATGGCAGGCGGCGGCTTATTTGAAACGGGCGCGGGGGGATCTGCACCTAAGCACGTTCAACAGTTTGTTGAAGAAGGCCATTTGCGTTGGGACTCATTAGGTGAATTCCTGGCTCTGGCGGTTTCTCTGGAAGACCTGGCGGTTAAAACCGGCAATAGTAAAGCTAAAATTTTGGCGACAGCGTTGGATGTTGCAACTGAGAAGCTGTTGAACAACGGTAAGTCTCCGCTGAGAAAAGCTGGGCAGTTGGACAATCGAGGAAGCCATTTCTACCTGGCCATGTATTGGGCCGAAGCGGTAGCAGGGCAGTCTGATGACGTTGAGCTTGCATCGCAGTGTAAGTCGCTATTTGAATCGTTACAGGCCAACGAAGCAGCAATTCTTGCTGAAATTGATGCCACTCAAGGTTCACCGGAAGATATCGGCGGGTATTATTACCCGAATGATGAGAAGACGACGAAAGCTATGTGCCCAAGCGCAACGCTAAATTCGGCTTTGGCTTCTTTCTGAATAATTGAGTGTGATTAGTTAGTGCCAGAACACTGTTGTTTCTTCGAAATACAATGTTCTGGCCCATGAAACTTGTTTCATAGATTATTAGCAGACACAAAAAAAGCAGACCAATATGGTCTGCTTTTTAATTCAACATGATAAATTGGTTTAATTACCTTTCAGGTTCATCACTCAAACCGATGTTTTCAGCATGTAACCCTTTCGGTCCTTGCTGCACATCATAGGTGACTTCCTGCCCCGCTTTAAGGGAGCGATACCCTTCCATTTGTATTGTTGAATAGTGAGCAAAAATATCTTCACCACCATCATCAGGAATAATAAATCCGAATCCTTTCGCGTTGTTAAACCACTTGACTTTGCCAACCGCCATACATCTGCTTCCTCTTGATCCCTTGAACTGACACTTCTATGTCCCCACAATACTACTAAGAGACAGATGACAATTAACTTGTTCGTTAATATGTCATACTAAAAATGTAGGTTTTTTAACCTGTATATGTCAAGGCCATTTTAAACAATTAACTAAAAAGTAAAAAAACTCATCGTTTTTTACCACAACGGCACTATTATTTTTATATGACCAGAGAAAACAGTATCAGTATTGACAAAGAAAAGCAGCTAGAAACGGTAAAAAAAAAGGTCCAACCACCACCCATGTATAAAGTGTTGCTAAACAACGACGATTATACGCCTATGGACTTTGTTATTGAGGTTTTAATGCAGTTTTTTAATTTTGATGCTGAAAAAGCAAACCAATTGATGTTAACTGTACATTATCGCGGGAAAGCAGTTTGTGGTATCTACACCTCAGAAATTGCTGAAACTAAAGTAATGCAAGTTAACCAATACGCTAGAAAGAATCAGCATCCTTTGATGTGTTCCATGGAACCGGCATAAGAAGTACGAGGGTAAAAATATGTTAAATAAAGATTTAGAGCAGACCCTTAATGAGGCGTTTATATTTGCCAGAGAGCACCGACACGAGTTTATGACGGTGGAGCACTTGCTGCTTGCCCTGTTAGAGAATAAAGCCGCTAAAGAGGCTCTCAAGGCCTGTGGCGCGAATATCGATTCAATTAAACTGGAACTAACTGATTTCGTTAAAGACACCACACCTTTGATATTGGACGAACAGACTGGCGAGCGTGAAACGCAGCCAACACTTGGTTTTCAGCGAGTCCTTCAACGAGCAGTGTTTCATGTTCAGTCTTCCGGCAAGGACGAAGTAACCGGCGCTAACGTGTTGGTGGCAATATTCAGCGAGCAAGAATCACAAGCTGTTTATATTCTTAAGAAAGCCGATGTAACCCGCCTGGATGTGGTCAACTTTATTTCCCATGGTGTGACCAAAAACGAAGACGAAGCTAGTCCTGTCGACTCAGATGAAGAAAGCGCGGAAGGGGAAGAGAATACTTCAATACTGGATAAATATTCCAGTAATCTCAACGTCTTAGCTAAAGAAGGCAAAATCGACCCTTTGATTGGTCGTGATTCGGAGCTGGAAAGGACTATTCAGATATTGTGCCGCCGTCGCAAAAACAACCCTTTATTGGTAGGGGAGGCTGGTGTTGGTAAAACGGCCATAGCAGAAGGGCTGGCTTACCGAATAGTGCAGGAAGATGTGCCCGAAGTGATAGGGTCTGCGACTGTTTATTCGCTTGATCTCGGTGGATTACTTGCTGGTACTAAATATCGTGGTGATTTTGAGAAGCGACTGAAAGGAATTCTGCGTGAACTTAGCAAAGATCCGGATGCGATTTTGTTTATTGATGAAATTCACACCATTATCGGTGCGGGTGCTGCTTCCGGTGGGGTGATGGACGCTTCTAACCTGCTTAAACCTAAGTTAAGTAGCGGTGAATTGCGCTGCATTGGTTCAACTACTTATCAGGAGTATCAGGGCGTTTTTGAAAAAGACCGTGCATTGGCCAGACGTTTCCAGAAAGTCGACGTAGTGGAGCCTAGTGTAAACGACACGACTAAAATACTGCTTGGACTTAAGTCACGTTACGAAAAACACCACAGCGTGCGATTTACCAATAAAGCCATTCGTGCTGCGGCAGAGTTATCGGCCAAGTATATTAACGAGCGTCATTTACCGGACAAAGCGATTGACGTGATTGATGAAGCAGGGGCAAGTCAACGATTGTTACCGTCATCTAAACGCAAAAAGACCATTGGGGTAGGTGACATCGAACATGTCATTTCCAAAATTGCACGAATACCTGAAAAGTCTGTGTCCGCAACGGATAAAGAAGTATTGAAAAACTTGTCTCGTGATTTGCGTCTTGTGGTCTTTGGACAAGACAAAGCCATTGACACCTTGACTGATGCCATCAGATTGTCGCGTTCGGGGTTGGGTAATGAAACAAAGCCTATCGGCAGTTTTATGTTTGCAGGTCCGACAGGTGTTGGTAAAACAGAAGTCACGCAGCAATTGGCGAAAATCATGGGGGTGGAACTGGTTCGCTTTGACATGTCGGAGTATATGGAACGTCACGCCGTGAGTCGCTTGATTGGTGCACCTCCTGGCTATGTGGGCTTTGATCAGGGTGGTTTATTGACGGACGCAGTAATCAAAAATCCGTATTCTGTTGTGTTGCTGGATGAAATTGAGAAAGCCCACAGTGATATATACAATATTTTACTGCAGGTAATGGACCATGGAACGCTGACTGACAACAATGGTCGAAAAGTTGATTTTCGCAATGTGGTCGTTGTAATGACGACTAATGCTGGTGTGCAGGAAACAGTGCGTAAGTCGATTGGATTTAAGCAACAGGATCATAGTCACGATGCGCTGAGTGAAATTAATAAAACCTTTACACCAGAATTCAGGAATCGTCTGGACGGTATTATTTGGTTTAATCATCTCGAAGAAGACGTGATACTGCAGGTAGTGGACAAGTTTATTGTTGAATTGCAGGCTCAGTTGGATAACAAGGGCGTGTCTCTGGAAATTAGCTCGCAAGCCAGACAATGGTTGGCTGATCAGGGTTACGACAAATCAATGGGTGCGAGACCAATGGCTCGTTTGATTCAAGAGAAAATCAAGAAAGAGTTGGCTAATGAATTGTTGTTTGGTGAGCTCGTTGGTGGTGGTAGTGTTAAGATCACACTTAAAAATGACAACTTGAAGTTCGTCTGCACCGCCCTTAAAAAGCAGGCCAGCGAAGTCTGAGTCAACCCTTAAATCAACCAAAAAAGCCCGGAAATATCCGGGCTTTTTATTTGATCAGTAGATTATCGAGCGCGATAAATGATACGCCCTTTGCTCAAATCGTATGGCGTCATTTCAACTGTTACTTTGTCGCCTGTCAGAATACGTATGTAGTTTTTGCGCATTTTTCCGGATATGTGCGCAGTGACGACGTGTCCGTTCTCCAGCTCTACGCGGAACATAGTATTTGGAAGTGTGTCCAACACCGTACCTTCCATTTCAATACAATCTTCTTTCGCCATTTAAAAAAATTACCTCAGATTAGTGTAAAAATTGCCGCGCAGATTTTGCCCAATAAGCAGCCCAGTGTAAAGCGATTAGCGATCTTTTTTTGAGATTAGTTGCCATTTATTGTTAAAAAAACGCTCATGAGGCATAAAATTGCGTTTGTAATTCATTTTTTGACAACTATCCACCTGATAACCCAAATACAGAAATTGTTTTTGGCGACTTTCCGCTAGCTCAATTTGCTTGAGAATAGCGTAAGTTCCGATCGATCGGTTTGCGAGCTCTGGCTTGAAAAATGTGTAAAGTGCAGACAGGCCCTGATGCAACTCGTCTGTGACTGCCACTCCTACCAATTCATTTCCCTGATAAATTTCAAGATAAATCGGGTTGGCCCATTCGCAGCGAATAAAGCTCATATATTGTTGATGGCTGGCAGGGTACATACTGCCATCGCTGTGTCTTTCATTGATATAGTTTTCGTACAAAGCATAATATTCGGCCTGATCTTTATTATTAACCAGAACACGCAAATCCTGATTACGCTTTAACACTCTGGATTGACTTTTGCTCGGTCGAAACAGATGTACGGGAATTCGAATTGACTGACAGGCTTGGCATGTGGCGCAGTGAGGCCTGTAGATTTGCTCGCCACTACGACGGAAACCTGAACTTATGAGCAATTCATAGTGATGAAGACTGGTTTGGTGCTCGTCAACGAACACTAGCAACTGTTCCTGTTGCCCTTCGATGTAACTACATTCAAATTGTTGAGTCAGACCAAACTTCACGTCGTTTCAAACAGCAATTTAGGCTGCCAGGTTGAGTGTTGGACGGTCTTATCTTTGCTATTTTCCAGCAAATTCAGAAATGTTGATCTGGATACTTCGCTGCAGCCAAATCTCTTCAGGTGATCATTTTGCATCTGACAGTCAATAAACTCAGCACCACAAGCCTGCAAATGTTTAACAAGATAATGAAAAGCCACCTTGGAGGTATTGGTCCTGTAACTAAACATGGACTCGCCACAAAACACTCTACCAATTGCCACGCCGTAGAGACCTCCTACTAATGTTTTGTCATCCCACACCTCAACAGAGTGAGCTTTACCAGCTTTGTGTAATGCCTTGTAGGCGGCAATCATCCCAGTTGTTATCCAGGTCCCCTGGCCACCTCTAGGTACGGAAGCACAAGCATCTATGACTTGGTCAAAAGCGAGATTAATACTTACATGGTATTGGCTCTTGCGAATGAATTTTTGTAGGCTCCTGGAAATATGGTAATCACTAAAGCGCAATATTCCGCGAGGTGAGGGCGACCACCAGAGTATCGGTTCGCCTTCGCTAAACCAAGGAAATATTCCGTTCTGGTAAGCGACTATCAACCTGTCGACTGACAGGTCTCCACCAAATGCCAGCAATCCATTTGGATCATCAAGGGCATGCTCAGGAAGAGGAAAAACCAGATCCGCATCTAATTTTGGCAAACTAATCATAAAAAAGGCCTCACGTAGTGAGACCTTTTATCAAAGTAAGTGTTCGGACTCATACGTTCCTTTATATATCAGGATTCAAGCGCATCCAAATATTTTTCTGCGTCCAAGGCTGCCATACAACCTGTGCCGGCAGAGGTGATAGCCTGGCGATAAATATGATCACACACGTCACCTGCTGCAAAAACACCCGGTACACTCGTCTGTGTCGCATTTCCTTCAAGGCCACTATTAATCTTGATATAGCCATCCTTCATTTCCAGCTCGCCCTCAAATATTCCGGTATTGGGTTTGTGACCTATCGCAATAAATAAGCCCATCACGTCCAATTCTTCCGTATTGTCGGATTGGGTATCTTTAATGCGGATACCTGTGACACCCATATCGTCGCCCTGAACTTCATCCAAAGTACGATCAAGATGCAATACGACGTTACCGTTTTTCGCCTTATCCATTAATCTGTCTGATAAGATCTTTTCACTACGGAAGGTGTCTCTTCTGTGAACCACGTGAACTTCTGAAGCTATGTTAGATAGATATAGTGCTTCTTCTACAGCAGTATTTCCGCCACCTACTACCGCAACTTTTTGATTGCGATAGAAAAAACCATCACAGGTCGCACAGGCAGACACACCTTTGCCCATAAATGCCTGTTCAGATTCCATACCCAGATACATGGCTGACGCACCTGTGGCAATTATCAACGCATCACAGGTGTAAGTTCCCTGATCACCTTTTAACTTAAAGGGGCGTAATGACAAATCAGTTTCATTGATGTGATCAAAAACGATTTCGGTATCGAATTTTTCCGCATGTTTCTGCATTCTTACCATTAAATCCGGACCTGTCAGGCCTTCTGGATCACCTGGCCAGTTTTCAACTTCGGTAGTGGTTGTTAGTTGCCCACCCTGCTGAATACCAGTTACCAACACTGGATTCAAATTTGCTCTGGCTGCGTAAACAGCTGCAGAATAGCCTGCAGGGCCCGAACCTAAAATGAGTAGACGAACGTGTCTGTTTTCTGCCATGTACTTCTCTCCAAAAAAATTTCTGCGATTCTATGCAATTCACTCATTAGGGTAAATAACCTGAACCGAACTCAGTATACGATGGAGTAGTAGATTGGGTTCAGCATTAAATCTTTCAATGATTTAAAAAAATATTTTTATAACTTTTAATAGTAATAAATTCAGAACTGAAAGTAACTTGCGACAAAATAGGTCAAATGACCGATGTAATTTCTTGTTAAATATGTTGTGAGTGTTATCTTTTAACAATAAAACAAACATATTTTTACTTAATCTAAGCCAAAATATTTGGCGAACCACTATCTGAGGTTAGTTGTTGGAAATGTTTTTATGTCTTTGCCACTAGCGACTATGTTAAAAGATGGTCAAGTTTATATGCAGACTTGGCCGATGCAAAAAGAACTCTATCCCATATTCCCGGAGTGCAGAGTAATTGCGGCTACCCGGTTTTCCATTAAAGTCATGCCAGCGTTGGCAGTTATTTCCGCCGCTGCAATAATCAACCATTTCGGCTCAGGGCATATACCACAGGCAATCGCGGTGGCTGCCTTTTTTATCAGTATGCCGCTGCAGGGAATACTTTGGTTAGGTCATCGCTCAAATCAAGTACTTCCCCCGGCCATGCAAGGCTGGTACAAAGAAATTCATTACAAGATGCAGGTACAGGGTTGTGCTCTCAGGGAAACAAAGTCTAAGCCAAAATACATGGAATTGGCCAGGTTATTGAAAACCGCCTTTGATGAACTGGACCGCGTGTTTACTAAACAGTGGTTCTAACGACTTGGTAGTATTGTTCAGATATACCTAAGCATTGATTTTCGGAATCAATTTGTCCCCACATTTTCTGCACAGATACTGCTGTTGATTTCTCAATACCTTATTGTGACGACGGATGGATAACGAAACTGTTGCGCAAGCACATTGATACTCAAAGGTTTTTCCAGATACTTTTGATACATCTAAACGGTGTCGAACATTGGCTTTTTGCTCAAACACATTCCTCATGATCTGTTGCCATTCAAATCCATGGGGACGAACTCTTCCATAAAGTTGATGAACCAAAAGGTGGCTTACTTCATGTGGCACAACAACATCAATAAAATGGTCTAGATTGTCTTCAAGAAGAACAGGGTTAAAATTTAATTGATTGGTCTGCAATCGCGCTGAACCGGCAATTTTTCCACGTTGTTTAAACAGGACATCTGGTTTTAAGAACCGCCTGGCAAAATAATCTTGCGCGGTTTCATAGCAAGCTTCCACTCGCTTTTCGACGAGCCGTTTGTATTCTTCGGGTAGTGACATGAAAATATGATACCAGGTATTAAAAAAGCCGCCTGATATCCAAGCGGCTTAATAGTCTCTCAGTTACTTTTTAAATCTGACATTCCAGGCACAAAACATAGGTACCCTTAGGATCATTGAGTCTTGTCATCGCATTGAATTCAGACACCAGTTGTTTTACGAGTCCAATCAGGTGACTGTCACTGTTGTCAATTTGAGTTTTTGCCATCCACACGGAAGCTTGTCCAAAAAACTCTTTCCAAAACAATTCTTTTGGGCTCAAACTACGTTCTACGTACTTGGTGTCGTAGGAGTCCAGATTCGCCAATTGGGCGGCAGATTTCACTGCATCTTCCAAATGTCCCAACTCGTCTACCAATCCAAGTTCTTTCGCCGTTTCACCGATCCAAACCCTACCTTGCGCGATTTTATCGACACTTTCTTTGCTGATGTTGCGCTCGTTCGCAACCAAAGAAACAAATTGGTCATAAGTCTTCTCAATACTGCGCTGAATCAAGCTACCAATTCTGGGATCTAATGCTCTTGTGAGTCCAAGTCCGCCAAAATCTGTTGTGCCCACACCGTCTGCGTGAACACCAAGGTAATCCAAACTATTTTCAAATGTTGTAAACATTCCAAATACACCGATGGAGCCAGTTATAGAGCTAGGCGCTGCCCAGATCTGGTCTGCGCTTGCAGATATCCAGTAACCACCTGAAGCTGCATAAGTACTCATGGAAGCCACTACAGGTTTACCTGCGGCCTTGAGGTTTTCGATTTCTTTACGGATGATTTCTGAGGCAAAAGCACTACCGCCAGGTGAATCTACATGTAACACGACCGCTTTGATTGAGTCATCAAGGCGTGCTTTTTTCAGTAAGAGCGCAGTGCTGTCACCACCGATAACGCCGGGTTTTTTCGTGCCATTTAAAATTTCGCCTTTGGCGACAACGACACCTACATTATTATCTCCATTGCTGACCCCATGCAGAGGTGATTTAATGACTTTGAGATAATTTTTATAATGAATGCTCTTAAAGCCCATTTTGTTGTCGTTTTGACCAACAACACCTGCAAGTTCATCTATTACTTCCTCACGGGATTTTAAGGCATCGACCCAACCATTTTGGAGGGCATAGTTGGCAAAATCACCATCTGCAACTTCGAATTTGGTTAAGAAGCTCTCAATTCGGTCATCAAAATTATCAACGGAGAAACCTCTCGCTTCGGCCACTCCCGTCTTATATTGAGTCCAAAGTGCATCCAGCCAAGCTTGGTTAGCTTCGCGGGCTTCATCTGACATGTCATTGCGGATAAAAGGTTCAATAGCAGATTTATATGTACCAACCTTAAAAACGTGTGTACTGGCTTTTAGCTTTTCCAGTGCCTCTTTGTAATAGAGTCGATAGCGCCCATAGCCATCCAGCATCATTCCACCCATAGGGTTCATGAAGACATGATCTGCGTGACTGGCAAGGTAATATTGATTTTGAGTGTAATAATCGCCAATCGCATAAATTGGCTTCTCGCTTTCCTTGAAATTATTCAGGGCTGCGGAAATCTGCTGAAGTTTATCCAGGCCCGCACTACCTAAACCTTGTAGGTCAAGAACAAGTGCCTTAATCCGTTTATCATGTTTAGCATTTTCAATGGTAAACAACACATCCTGCAACAGGATTTCAGGGTTTTCAGGTTGTTGATCCAACGCTTCCTGCATAAATTCTTCGAAAGGATCTACAGATCGGGTTTGAATCACCAGATTGCCCTTCAGACTAAGCACCAATGCACCACCATTAGGGACAACAATTTTTCCGTCATCTTTAAATATTGCGATTAATATAGCAACGAAGATAAAGATAAACACAAGGTTGAAAAAAACCTTTCTACTAATATTCAGTACTGTCCAAATCCCCACAAAAAATGATTTGGTCCAGCTATTTCCATTCGACATACAACGTTCTCAATTTGCCAGATACTACAAATAGTTTATCCTAACTAATTCTTCACAAATAGCCATTACACAAATGTAATTGTTTATGAAAATGAAGGATCCGTCATTTTCAGTTTTTTTCGTCCAACCATTTCTGTAAAAGTTTGGCAATTCGTTTGTAATCGTCTTCCGCGAATGTTTTTAACAACGCAGCTTTTCGGGACGAGGCATGCACTTTAGGTTGTTGTCTCTGATAGAGTTTCTGAAGAGGGGAAAATTTATTCAAAAAATCACCATTATCAATACGCACTGAAAGTTTTTTAGAGTAAAGTCTATCTTTAACCATATCCTTTAATTGCAGAAAGTAAACTATGAGCCTTAAAGATAAGTTACAGAATATGCACCTTGTGCTTGAAAAAATTAGCTTAGCAGACGGAATTGCGCCGCTGTTGCTTAGAATTTATCTGGCACCTATATTTATCAAGGCTGGATATGGAAAGTTAGCATCATTTGAAAATACAGCTGCCTGGTTTGGGAATACGGACTGGGGCTTGGGCTTGCCTTTTCCGGAATTTATGGCAGCAATGGCTGGCGGCACGGAGTTTTTCGGTGGGTGGCTAATCCTATTTGGATTTGCGACACGCCTCATTGCAATTCCTCTCATGTTCACCATGATAGTTGCAGCTGTAACTGCGCATTGGCAGTACGGTTGGCACGCACTACCAGAAAGTTCACTAACAGTACCTTGGGAATGGAGGATGGACCTGATTGCCGAGGCAAATGAACGTAAAGAAGCAGCCCGTACATTATTGCAGGAATATGGTAATTACGACTGGTTAACAGAAAAAGGCGCGATAACAGTACTTAAAAATGGTATTGAGTTTGCTGCCACCTATTTCATCATGTTGGTTGTGTTGTTTTTCACTGGTGGAGGGCGTTATACCAGTGTTGATCATTTTTTGTCCAAAAAGTTAATAACGCAACGTTAATCTTATCCGAAAGGCGCCTGAGGCGCCTTTTTTATGTAGACTAACTGAACTAATAGCTGTTTTCAGGAATTACGATGGACGCTTTGGAACTCCTTTTACATCGATCTTCACAACCCAGACTTCAGGCACCAGCACCACAGGGGGCTAGCCTTGAAAACATAATGCAATCAGCTTTGCGAGCACCTGATCACGCCTGTTTAAAACCCTGGAGGTTTATCGTTTGCCAGAATGAAGGTTTAAACAAGTTAGGTCAGATATTCGAAAAAGCGGCGCATGCGAGTGACATGGACGACAAAAGTAAAAGTCGCGCTGCACAGTTGCCACTTCGGGCGCCTATGGTGATCATTGTTATTGCCAAATATAAAGAACATGAAAAAGTGCCTTGGGTTGAACAAGTCGCGTCAGCCTCTTGCGCTGCCCACGCAATGCAGATGGCGGCATTTGCGCAAGGGTTTGGCGGAGTATGGCGAACCGGTAGTTATGCGCAAAATGAATGTGTGAAATCGGAACTCGAATTGGCAGAGCAAGATGAAATAGTTGGTTTTTTATATTTGGGAAGCACAGTAACCAAAATTATGCCCAAACCCAAAATTGACAGTGATACTTTTTTCGAGGTCTGGGATTAATTCACTCTATTAAAAAAGCCAGCGAACGCTGGCTTTTTTAATGAAATGCTATTGTCCAAATAAATATTGCTTATATGGTTACAATCAGACCTGGTTAAACGTCATGCCTGCATTTTGCTCTAATCGCTTGATCAAGGTATGTCCAAGTGCAGGGGCAGGGGTCCAGATACCACCTGATTTATCGCAAAGTCCCAAAGCCAAGCAAATTGCACTTTCTGCAATCATTTTTGATGTCGAGCCATAACCCGGATCTCTGTCACCTGTGACATTAACTGCTAGCTTATTGCCTTGCTCATCACTGCCGAAAAACATCAGGTCATAAAACCCTTCCTCACGCTCCTTTTTGCTTGGTCCTTCTCCAGGTTTAGGTCCTTTATCACCGGCCATGCTTTTATCATTTGCCACCGCATTTGCCGTTGCTTCTCCTTGCTCACCTGGACCGGTAAACAACATTTCGTCGTAAACAAATTGTGTACCATAGTCATGCTGTAATAATGCATTGGAGCGATGTATATTTCGTGTATTAATCGCGGCCATTATAAATGGCGCTACCCAGCTGTTAAACTCTTCTTCAAAATAAGGTTTCATGCCGTGAGGTTGCTCAGCTCCTTGAAAACCAGATGTGAGCGAAAACGGATTAAGCAGGACTTTCATCACGGCGGGATCTTTGTGGGCAGCAGCCATAGTCGCTTTGAGACTTGCCGCTGTGCCGCCTGAAAATGTGCCTTTCATGCCTTTCACCCTGCCTTTTACTCGAGGCAGGGTATGGCCAAATTTTTCTTTTGCTAAATTTTGCAGGTGATACACGCCTAAATCGAACGGGATGGAATCGAACCCGCAGGAAAACACTATTCTGGCACCACTTTTTTCTGCATCAGCTTGATAAGCATCAATCATGACGTGCATCCAAGCTGGTTCACCACATAGATCGACATAGTCGGTGCCCAACTCAGCACAAAGCCTGACCAACTCTGAACCATAAAGTTGGTAGGGACCAACAGTGGTCAGCACAACTTTAGTAGATGCAACCATGGCTTTCAGACTATCAAGGTTATCAGCATCAGCAACTACGAATGGCGTATCAGCTGGTGCCCCGATTTCATCTCTAACCTGGGCCAGTTTCTCTTCACTTCTGCCAGCCATAGCCCAGCGTACTTCATTACCTGAATATTGTTGCGATAAATACTTTGCCACAAGGCGGCCAGTAAATCCGGTGGAACCATAAACTACTACATCGAACTGTTTCGTTTCAGACATTTTGATCTCCTGTTTTGGATATCTTACTGGCTCAGGTTAGAGAAAAATATTTTGTTAAATGATAGACCACTATAGGAGCACATGATGGATTGCTTGACGCATAAAAAAAGGCAATGCGCATTACGTCATTTATGCTGACATATTGCGTATTGCCCAGTTGAAATAAATTAAGAACCTATTGAACGTTAACCAGCTTCAATGCGTTTGTAGAACCTATGGTTTCCATTTCATCGCCATATGTCATCACAAAAATATCACCCGAACTTACCAGGTTTTTAGTTTTAAGAATATCTATTACATCTTGTTTCAGCTGCCCTGGCTCGCTGCCTCTGGAATCGAAAAACACGGGCTTAACACCTCGATAAAGAGCCATTGCATTTAAAGATGACTCATGGCGAGACAATGCATAAATTGGAAGTGCTGTGGTAATTCGCGACATCAACTTAGGCGTTTTCCCACTTTCGGTCAGTACCACCAGTGCTTTAACACTGTGTAAATGGTTTGCCGCATAAACAGCAGCAAGCGCTATTGACTCACTGACCGAAGAAAAGGACTCATCAATACGATGTTTAGATATTTTTACACTAGGATGGGTTTCAGCACCTTCACAGACCCTGGCCATGGCCAATACTGTCTCGACCGGAAAGTCCCCAGCGGCGGTTTCGGCTGACAACATTACCGCATCAGTTCCGTCTAGAACCGCGTTGGCAACGTCCATTACTTCCGCTCGTGTTGGCATTGGACTGCTGATCATGGATTCCATCATTTGAGTTGCAGTAATGACCACTTTGTTCAATTGCCGAGATCGTGAAATCAGTTTTTTCTGCACGCCAACCAGCTCAGCGTCACCAATTTCAACGCCTAGATCACCGCGGGCAACCATCACGGCATCCGATGCCTCAATAATGTCATCAATTGCTTCATCGCTGGCAACCGTTTCCGCACGCTCTACTTTGGCACATATTTTAGCAAAACATCCGGCTTCTTCCGCCAAGGAGCGAGCATAATCCAGATCTGCTCCACTTCTAGGGAAGGAAACTGCCAGATAATCAACATTCATTTTTGCAGCAGTGAGTATATCCTTTTTATCTTTTTCTGTTAGCGCTTCAGCGGAAAGTCCACCACCAAGTCGATTGATGCCTTTGTTATTTGATAGTTTCCCACCCACGGTAACTACTGTATGGACCTTGTTGCCTTCTACAGAGGTCACCCGCAACTGAATTCGGCCATCATCCAGCAAAAGTAAATCACCCTTATCCACATCTTGAGGTAAGGCTTTGTAATCGATACCAACTGATTCCTGATCGCCGGCCAGACTGTCTAAATCGGCATCAAGAATAAATGAATCGCCAATAGCAAGGTTTATTGCACCTTCTTTAAATTTTGATACACGAATTTTTGGACCCTGAAGATCACCTAATATTCCCACGTATTTACCTAGTTTAGCCGCAGACTCCCTGACCATTTTGGCACGCTTAATATGATCTTCAGCGCTACCATGTGAGAAGTTCATTCTGACTACGTTTGCACCTGCTTTGATTATTGCTTCAATTCGTTCGACGGTATCCGTCGCTGGTCCAAGTGTTGCCAGAATTTTTGTTCGTCTTAACATAATAGTGATATCCGCTTTTTGTAGGAGTACTTATCGCAAATGGGACAGCTCAGGAAAACGGAATTGATCTCGTTTTACTGAAATTGACACACAATTTACTTGGTTAGATATTAAACTGTAATTTTATTACAAAAATTCTAGTGCAATATGAACCAAATGTGAAATTTTTTAACAAAAAAAGAGCCCTGAGGCTCTTTTTCAATTTCTAACGTTATTCAGTTGTCTGTACGTTTTTCAAACCTTGAACCTCTCAGCGTATCTTTGACACGTTTGAGGTTTTCGCGAAATTTTCCGCCGCGGCGTAAAGTAAACCCCGTCGCAAGAATATCAATTAAGGTCAATTGGGCTATACGTGAAGCCATTGGCATGTACATGTCCGTGTCTTCAGGGACTTCCAAGGATAATACTAAATTACACTCACGGCTCAAAGGGCTGTTCTTTGAGGTTATGCCAACAACGGTGGCGTCGTTTGCACGGGCTATCTGTGCAATTTCCACCAGGCTTTTGGTTCTTCCTGTGTGAGAGATTAATACCACCACGTCGTCCTCGCAGGAATTCATGCAACTCATGCGCTGCATTAATATATCTTCGAAATAAACGACCGGCACATTAAATCTGAAAAATTTATTTAATGCATCGTGGGCAACAGATGCAGAGGCGCCAAGACCAAAGAAAGAAATCTTCTGGGCCTGGGTGAGCAAGTCTACGACTCGATTAACAATATTGATATCAATGGATTGTCTTGCTACTTCCAGCGAGGCCATGGTGGACTCGAAAATCTTTTTGGTGTACTCATCCGGACCATCATGTTCCTCAACGTGTCGGTTGACGTAAGGTGTTCCGTTGGCAAGACTTTGTGCCAGGTGCAATTTGAAATCGGGGAAGCCCTTTGTATCAAGTCTGCGGCAAAAACGATTAACCGTAGGCTCACTCACATCTGACATTTTCGCCAGTGTCGCTATACTCGAATGTATCGCGGTTTGTGGATTGGCTAAAATAATGTCGGCGACTTTTCGTTCAGACTTACTGAACGCGGATTTGTTTTGAGTTATTTTTTCAAGAATATTCATACGAGCAACACAAACTTACTTATAATAATCTTATACTTTACCGCTTACAGTAACACTGTCGGGTATGAAAAGGGTAGGGTTCTTGTAACTTTTTAACAAAAAAATTTACATGATTTGATCATGAATATGGAAATTTAGCCGGTATTTATCGGATTTTAACGGCAAAAAAGTTGTAAAATTACTACATTTGGTGTTAAGTTTTAGCAATCTTGTAACATATGGACAGCCTGCGTTTTGTAGTCGGCCATGTGAATACATTCACTATTATTATTTATACAGGTTGATACAAAATGGTGTTGGAAAACTCTATCGAACCCTGTGACTTTGTTCTCTTTGGCACCAAAGGGGATCTTGCACGCCGTAAACTATTACCATCGCTTTATCAGTTAGAAAAAGCAGGACTAATTCACGCCGAAACTAAGGTCATTGGTGTCGCAAGACACGACATTTCAGTTGATGATTATGTAGTTTTAGTTAAAGACAATATTGAAAATTTTGGTGGTGAAGAGTTGTGTGAAGAAACCTGGGCAAGGTTTTCTTCTAAACTCGATTATGTTTGTGTAGACATGAAAAACTGCGAAAGTTACTCCGTTTTCAAAGAGCACATGGATGAACATCGCACCATGGTCTGCTATCTCGCCACGCCACCTTCAATTTTTGGCGATATCTGTAAAGGCTTGTACACCGCTGGAATAATTGATCCTAGTGTAAGAGTAGTACTTGAAAAACCATTGGGCCATGACCTGGAATCATCCAAGGTTATTAACGAACAGGTCGCCGAGTACTTCGATGAAAAACAAATTTATCGAATTGACCATTATCTGGGTAAAGAGACCGTATTGAATCTGGTAGCTTTGCGCTTTGCTAATTCTATTTTTGCAACAAACTGGGACCACAACTGTATTGATCATGTTCAAATTTCAGTTGCAGAATCGGTTGGGATTGAAGGTCGTTGGGGCTACTTCGACGAAGCAGGACAAATGCGCGATATGGTGCAAAACCACTTGCTTCAGATTCTTACGTTGATCGCAATGGAACCCCCTGCAACATTGGATGCAGACAGTATTCGGGATGAAAAACTTAAGGTCCTTAAGGCACTTCGTCCGATCACGCCAGCTAACGTGCGTGAAAATACGGTGCGTGGGCAATACATCAGCGGTTTTGTAAAAGGTCAGGAAGTTCCTGGTTATCTGGAAGAAGAAGGGGCCAATACAGAAAGTGCCACAGAAACCTTCGTTGCGTTGAAAGTGGAATTGGATAACTGGCGTTGGGCCGGTGTACCCTTTTATTTAAGAACCGGTAAAAGATTGCCAAATAAAGTCAGTGAAGTGGTCATTTATTTTAAGCGCCAACCCCACAATCTATTCGGTGATAGTTTTTCTCAACTGCCACCCAACAAGCTGACAATTCGACTTCAACCTGACGAAGGTGTTGAAGTGACAGTGATGAATAAAGTCCCAGGACTGACCGGCAAAGGACAGATGGATTTACAAAAATCCAAATTAAATCTGAGTTTTTCTGAAGAGTTCAAAGATGAACGAATTGCAGACGCATACGAAAAATTACTTCTGGAAGTGATGATTGGTAACCAGTCTTTGTTTGTTCGCCGTGATGAAGTTGAACAGGCCTGGACCTGGGTGGATGGAATTTTCTCCGCTTGGGAAAGCAGTAATGAAAAGCCAGAACCTTATCAGGCTGGAACATGGGGACCGGTTGCATCGATTGCCCTTTTAGCAAGAGATGACCGTGCTTGGTACGAAAGCCGAATGGGGAAAAAATAAGATGCCTTTAAAGCAATCTATTTTTGAGACAAAGGAAGCCTTAAATCATTCCTTTGCAGAACAAATTACACAACTGTTAAAGAATGGAATTCTTGAAAATGGGCGTGCCAGTCTTGTTGTATCTGGCGGGCGAACCCCTATGGGCTTGTTCGCGGCGCTTTCCAACGTGGATCTGGGTTGGGAAGACGTTGACGTGACTCTAGCTGATGAGCGTTGGGTTGATGAAAGCGATGACGCAAGTAATGCAAAATTGGTGCGCGAAAACCTATTGGTAAACTTTGCTTCCAAAGCCAATTTCGTCAGTTTGAAAACGCAACACTCCGATGCGTCTGAGGCTGTTGCTGCATGTACCTTGCAATTGCAGCAAATGCAAACTCCATTTGATGTACTGATACTTGGAATGGGTGAAGATGGGCATACAGCTTCGTTGTTTCCATGTTCTGATCAGGTTTTACAAGGATTGGATATGGACTCAGGTAACGCTTTTATTGCCGTGCAGCCCACAACGGCACCAAACCAAAGAATGTCGTTAACTTTACCTGCATTACTTTATAGCAGGAAAATCTTTTTACACCTGACTGGCGAGGCCAAAAAAGAGGTTTTGCAAAACGCTATTGATGGGCAAAACGAATCTGAAATGCCTATCCGTGCCGTATTAAATCGTGCTGACGTTGAACTAGTCTGGGCGCCTTAGGAGCAGATAAATGAACTCAATTATTCAAGAAGTGACTGAACGTATTATTGAACGCAGTCGCCAAAGCAGAAAGGCATACCTGGAAAAAATAGACATAGCAAGACGAAATGGACCGCACAGAGGAGTCTTGTCCTGCGGTAATCTTGCGCATGGTTTCGCTGCTTGTAATCAGGAAGACAAAGCAGACTTGCGTAGCATGACAAAAGCGAACGTTGCGATAGTTTCGTCATACAACGATATGCTTTCTGCTCATCAGCCCTATGAGACTTATCCAGCTATTTTAAAACAAGCGATAAACGATATCGGCAGTGTTGCGCAATTCGCCGGTGGTGTTCCTGCTATGTGTGACGGTGTAACTCAGGGAAATCCAGGAATGGATCTGAGTTTAATGAGTCGTGATGTTATTGCACAGTCTACCGCCGTCGCGCTTTCGCACAATATGTTTGACGGTGCGTTGATGCTTGGAATTTGCGATAAAATTGTCCCTGGATTACTACTTGGTGCGTTGAGTTTCGGACACCTTCCGACAGTATTTGTGCCCGCTGGCCCAATGCCGTCAGGTATTCCCAATAAGGAAAAAGCTCGGGTCCGGCAGGCTTACGCTGAAGGTAAGGTAGGACGAGAAGAGTTACTTGAAGCTGAGTCACAAAGTTACCACTCAGCCGGAACCTGTACTTTTTATGGTACGGCTAACAGCAATCAGTTGGTTGTTGAAGTCATGGGGTTACATCTGCCCGGAGCTTCTTTTGTTAACCCAGGTACCGAACTACGTGATGCGTTGACAAAAGCGGCTGCCAGACAAGTAACAAGACTTACAGATCTTGGTGATAACTATATGCCCATTGGCCACATAGTTGATGCTAAATCAATAGTTAATGGTTTGGTTGGGTTGCTGGCTACGGGAGGTTCGACTAATCACACTATGCATTTGGTTGCTGTGGCGCGTGCAGCGGGTTACAAGATCAATTGGGATGATTTCTCTGATATCTCGAACGCCGTTCCGTTGTTGACTCGTATTTATCCTAATGGATCTGCGGATATTAATCACTTTGTAGCTGCAGGTGGCATGTCACTATTGTTTAAAGAGCTGCTTGATGCGGGCCTGATACACTCTGATGTGAACACTATTTGTGGTCAAGGACTTGAGCAATACACCAAGGAACCTGTATTGCGTGATGGTGAATTGTCCTGGCAGGATGGTCCGACTGAATCCTTGGATAAAGATGTCCTGTCAAGCGCTGCTAAACCCTTTAAGCCTGACGGCGGACTATCTGTTTTACACGGCAATTTAGGTCGCGGAGTGATGAAAACATCCGCATTGCGCGAACCCCATTGTCACATTAAAGCCCCTGCAGTAGTGTTTGAAGACCAGTTTGAACTGGATGCTGCGTTCCAATCTGGTGCACTGAATAAAGACTGTATTGTGGTTGTGCGCTTTCAGGGGCCGGCGGCGATTGGTATGCCAGAATTACACAGACTGACACCGCCTTTAGGAGTACTTCAGGACAAAGGTTATAAAGTCGCTTTGGTTACAGATGGAAGGATGTCTGGAGCATCAGGTAAAGTGCCTGCTGCCATTCATGTCACTCCAGAGGCCTACAAGGGTGGTTTGTTGGCCAAAGTTGAAAATGGCGACCTTATTGAACTCAACACTGAAACGGGCGAAATGTCGCTACTGGTCGAAGCAGAAGTATTGTCAAAACGCGTAGCGATTGCCTCCAATATAGGTAAGCATCAAATTGGCATGGGCCGAGAAATGTTTGCAGGTATGCGCAGTACTTTGACTGGTGCAGAGCAGGGCGCTTGTTCCTTATTTGTGGAACAGGAGTAAGTGGATGTCGACTAGATTTGTCGCCGATGTTGGTGGTACCAACATCAGGCTCGCCATATTTGAGAACGACAAATTACACAGCATTGAAAAGTATCTGTGTAATGATTTTGACACTATTGGTCTGGCGATTAAGCACTATTTTGCTGCTCATCCTCAGGTGAAATTTACCTCTGGATGTATTGCTATAGCCTGTCCCGTTCCTGGTGATTGGGTAAAAATGACCAATCATTATTGGCAATTTTCAATAGCAGCTTTAAAACAAGAACTGGCACTGGATTGGCTGGGAGTGATTAATGATTTCACCTCGGTTGCCCATTCGTTACCTGTTCTTAATAGTGATCAGAAAGTTCAGATTGGTGGTGGTGAAGCTGTCGAAAAAGCGAACATCGCTGTATGTGGTCCCGGAACCGGTCTTGGGGTTGACCACCTTACTTACACTGATGATGGCTGGAAAGCTCTCGACGGTGAAGGAGGGCATGTGGATTTTGCCCCCTTTGATGAATACGATTTTGCGATTTGGCAGTTTGTCAAAAATGCATTAGGTCATGTATCCGCTGAGGAAGTGCTGTCAGGCAGAGGTGTTGTGCATATTTATCAAGGACTTGCTATGCATCGCAGTGAAGAAGCTAAATATACTGATCCCGCTGATATCACAAATAAAGCTATGAATAATGAATGTGAGTTATGCGTTCAAGCATTACATCAGTTCTTTCGTATTCTGGGCAGTTTTGCGGGCAACCTGGCACTCAACCTCGGAACCGCTGGCGGTGTCTATATTGGAGGTGGCATTGCGCCAAGGTTTGTAGACTTTGCTAAGCAAAGTGACTTCCGTGCTCGTTTTGAGGCAAAAGGTCGTTTTAAAGACTATGTCGCTTCCATTCCAACATTTATTATCACAGAACCGGATCACGGGCTGTTAGGCGCCGCGGCGTATCTAGAACAAAATTATAAAGGGTAACGAATATGACTAAAAACTGGAAAGTTTCCTCTGAAGAAGTGTTTACTCAGGGGCCTGTCGTTCCTGTTCTTGTAATTAAAGAGGTTGAGCACGCGGTTCCCTTAGCTAAAGCGCTAATTGCGGGTGGGATAAGAGTGTTAGAAGTAACGTTGAGGACGTCTGCCGCTATCGAAGCGATACGAAAAATTGCTGAAGAAGTGCCTGATGCAATGATTGGGGCAGGAACAGTGACAAATGAAGAACAATTGAAGCAAGTGGAAGAAGCAGGTGCCTTATTTGCTATTAGTCCTGGCATGACATCTGACTTACTAAAAGCAGGCAATGAATCTTCAATAGCATTAATTCCCGGTATCTCATCGACGTCTGAGCTAATGAATGGAATAGACTTTGGGTACACCCACTTCAAATTTTTTCCTGCGGAGGCGTCGGGTGGTATCAAAGCGTTAAAATCCATAAGTGGACCATTTCCAGAAGTTATTTTTTGCCCGACAGGAGGCATTAGCCCAAACAATTATCTGGATTATCTGGCTCTTGGTAACGTCAGGTGCGCTGGCGGATCGTGGTTAGCGCCTGACGATGCCGTGGAGTCCGGTGACTGGGAAAGAATTACCGAACTGGCCAAGCAAGCTGTTCAGGGAGCTGCCTCCTTAGAAAAGTAACTACTTGGTTTTGCAGACATTAAAAAAGCCGCATAAGCGGCTTTTTTAACATATTGTCTGAGCCAAACAGTGTTGCTTGCCAGGCGCAAGATCGATACCATCGGTGACTGCACTTTCAACGCACAGCATTTTTTCGTAACCGTCGTCGGGCATGTCCTTCATTGCTATAGAATTTTCTTGCCAGGGATTCCACACAACAATACTGTCATGTCCTCCAGAAGCTATCTGAATCCGTTGACTACCATCTGCTATTTCTAACGTTTCTGGTTTATCGTGATGCACACGATCAGTTTCTTCATTAAAGACGTAAGGCGATGGTGTCTGGAATTCCTGCCAGTCACGTGTTTTGTCATGGTAGCTTCCTGACAATCCGAACAGCTCGACTTGTGAGATGTGAGAAATCGCAAAATAACTATGCAGTGCCCCAGTGAGACGCACGATATGTGGGCCAATATTTTCAGTAATTAATTCCACTTTCAAATTATGGCCAACCGTAATCACTAGTTTTAGCGAAACGTTGAAATTGAATCCAGGACCTGAGGTTGAAGAGGGGGTGAGTACCAATCTGGTGGCCTCACTTAGTTCTTCCTGATTATCCAGTTTCCAAATTTGATTTCTGACAAAGCCATGAGAGGGCAGATTTCTCTCTTCGCTCGGAAATCTGTCACTAAACCAGGGCCAACAAACGGGTATCCCACCACGTATTGGTGTGACGCCATCAAAAACAGCACTTTTACTCAGCCACAATCGTTCGCGATTGTCAGTGTTCGGCACAAAACTCAAAACATGTGCACCAAACAGAGAAATCTCGGCGCTCCCACAGGAATTGGACACTTCTAATACATCAACGCTGCCCCGTTGATGTAAGGATATTGAATCAGACAATTGCATATTACCCTCAAAAAAAAGACGGCCGATGCCGTCTTTAAGTCGTCGATTGACTGAAATTATTTGCTGATATGGGCCACCAGGTCCAGTACTTTATTCGAATAACCAATTTCATTGTCGTACCAGGATACAACTTTAACAAAGGTATCCGTCAGTGCTATTCCGGCTTCTGCATCAAAAACAGATGTACGTGGATCACCAATAAAGTCCTGAGAAACAACGGCGTCTTCGGTGTAACCCAAAATACCGCTTAACTCACCTTCAGATGCAGATTTCATTGCAGCACAAATTTGTTCGTAGCTCGCAGGTTTAGCCAGGTTTACAGTCAGGTCAACAACGGAAACGTTGGCTGTTGGAACACGAAAGGCCATGCCTGTCAGCTTCCCATTAAGCGCCGGGATAACTTTGCCCACTGCTTTAGCGGCGCCCGTTGAAGAAGGAATAATATTTTGTGAAGCACCACGTCCACCACGCCAGTCTTTAGCAGAAGGCCCATCTACTGTTTTTTGTGTCGCCGTCGTCGCATGCACTGTTGTCATTAAGCCATCAACAATGCCAAATTCATCATTCAGAACTTTAGCAAGAGGCGCCAGGCAGTTTGTCGTGCATGAAGCGTTAGAGACTATTTTCTGTCCGTCATATGACTCATGATTTACACCCATTACAAACATGGGAGTAGAGTCTTTAGAAGGTGCAGACAGAACGACTTTTTTAGCACCTGCCTGTAAGTGCTTATTGGCTGTCTCTTCCGTTAGGAACAGTCCGGTTGCTTCCACAACAACATCTACGTCTATTGCATCCCATGCCAGATTTGCCGGATCACGTTCGGCACTAACACGAACAGTTTTTCCGTTAACTACCAAACTCCCGTCGGCAACCTCTACAGTGCCGTTAAATTTGCCGTGAGTTGAGTCATATTTAAGCATGTAGGCCATATAATCTGCATCAAGCAAATCATTGATACCCACAACTTCTATATCGCTACGTTCGCATGCCGCTCTGAATACGAAACGTCCTATACGCCCAAATCCATTAATCGCTACTTTGATTGTCATGCAAATTCCTCTGATTCTTAAATAGGTGAAATTAAATTACAGAAAGTATGGATCAAACCGCGTAATAAGGCAAAATATTCCGTAAAATATGTTATAAAATTACAAATATAGTTGTGCAAACGTATTCACTAACGAAAATTTAACAACTCTGCTCACTTTGACTGATAATAGCCGTCTATTATTCTAGTCAATTTTTACAGGATATTTATCTTCATGACTTCATCACTAAAGGACAGACTTGTCGAGATCCGAGGCATCGAATCCAATTACACCGATGCCTGGGGTAATCCAGCTCAAGTCACCCAATCAAGTAAAGATAAGCTGCTAAAAGCGATGGGTTATGATGTGGATGATGAACAAACACTCGAAAAACAGGTAAATTCAGAAATAGGCGAAAGCTGGTTATCTCCACTAAACCCGGTTCAGGTGAACCGTCAGGGTGATGATCTTTTTCTGACCTTGAGGTTGCCAATTGAATTGGTAAATGACAGCTACGTGTTGCAAGTTTTAACTGAAGACAATCAGGTTTATTCTCAAGATTGTATTCCATCAGAAGGTGAGCTTATTAATGTCGCGCATATTGATGATGTGGAGTTTCAGGAATATCTGTTCAAACTCGAATGCACTCTGGAATTGGGTTACCACAATTTAAAATTGTTGGCATCAGATGCAGATGAAATAGCGAGCATGCGACTTATTTTGGCGCCTAAGTCCTGTTACCACCCCGGTTCAATGAGCTTGGGAAAGAAAATCTGGGGCCTTAGTGTACAACTCTACTGTATCCGGAGCCGTTCCAACTGGGGTGTGGGTGATTTTTCAGATTTGGCAATGTTAATAAAGGAAGCCGCTCAACAAGGTGCACAGTTTGTTGGACTAAACCCGATACACGCCTTGTATCCAGCTAATCCGAACGCGTGCAGTCCTTATGGACCTTCTTCCCGGCGTTGGCTTAACTTTATTTATCTGGATGTTAGCGCTATAGAAGGATATGAATCAGAGTCTGTTCAGAAAATTGTTAATGACGCCGAATTCCAGTCAACTCTGGAGTTTGTGCGAAATGTAGATTATGTAGACTACGAAGCCGTCACAAGACTTAAGCTTAAAGCTCTTGAAGCTGTTTTCGATTTTCAAAATGACAAATACTTAAGCAAAAACACAAAAGTAAATAAAGCCTTCAAAGCCTTCGTTGAAGAAGGTGGGGAAAGCCTGGAAATGTTGGCGGTATACGATGCATTGCAAGAACATTTGTGTGCAGAAGGAAAACCCTCCTGGGGTTGGCCAGTATTTCCTAAAAATCTAAATGAATTTCAAAAGCCTGGTGTAAGCAAGTTTAAAAAAGCAAATATGAAGCGGGTAAAATTTTATTTGTTTCTTCAGTGGCAGGCAGCGCTGCAGTTGGAAAATGCTAATAGCGTTGCAAAAGAATACAAGATGGACATTGGTTTATACCGTGATTTAGCGGTAGGTGTAAGTGAAGGAAGTGCTGAAATTTGGGGCAACAAAGATTTGTATAGTACAGACGCGAGTGTTGGAGCTCCGCCAGATGTACTGGGCCCACTGGGTCAAAATTGGGGCCTACCCCCAATGGATCCTGAGAAACTATTTAAACAGGGCTACCAGCCCATTATTGATTTGTTTGATTCCAACATGAAATCTACCGGAGCTCTGCGAATCGACCATGTTATGGCGTTACTTCGATTATGGTGGGTAGTAAAAGGTGATGACGCCAAAGATGGCGGTTATGTGTATTACCCTGTGGATGACTTGCTCGGCATTCTTGCCCTTGAAAGTCACCGACATCAAAGCCTGGTCATCGGTGAAGATTTGGGCACAGTTCCTGATGAAATTCGCAGTAAGCTTGCGGACAATGGTGTGTACTCGTACAGGGTATTCTTCTTTGAGCAGGCAGAAGATGGTGGGTTTTATTCTCCGTCCCATTATCCGGTTCAATCTATGTCTACATTGACAACTCATGATATGCCAACACTGACAGGCTATTGGCATTGTCTTGATCTTGAATTGGGCAAAGAATTAGGGTTATATCCTACTGAAGAGATATTATCGAACTTGTATAGAAGTCGACATGATAATAAACAGGAAATTCTTGATAGTTTGCATGGTCACGCATCAATACCTGATTGGTTAGCACGGCATGTTGAGCACTTACCCATGAGTAAAGAATTAAACTTTGGAATGCAGATGCATATGGCGTCTGGCACAAGCGCTTTGCTGAGTTTACAACTTGAGGATTGGTTGCAAATGGATAAACCAGTCAATATCCCTGGTACATTTAAAGAGTATCCAAACTGGAAACGCAAATTAAACAGAAATCTAGAGGACATTTTCAGTGATCCTGAGTTAGTAGATCTTGCTCAAGGTCTGACTCAGGCGAGAATACAGGCGAGTGAATAATTTCTGCTACACTGAGTGACTTGATAGTCGAGTCACTCATCACATAAGGCTTATCCATGCAGTTACAAGAACAATTACAACATGCTCTTTGTACGTTTCCTTTTGAACACCTCGGTGCCCAATTTACGGATAAAAATACGCAAGTCAATGCATGGATCCCGAATGCTGTTTCAGTCAGTGTGATTGATGTCTCAAGCAACAAAAAACTAGCCGATCTAAAAAACACCGACGGGCAAGCCTTGTTTTCAGGAAAAGTTGCCAAGCTTAAAGAAGGTCAGTGTTACCGTCTTAAAATTGTCAACGCAGAAACCGAATACGAAATCTATGATCCTTATCAATTTCAGCAACAGGCCTATCATGCAGTTCACTATGTTGATCATGCTCCGGAAAACGTGTATCAACAGCTTGGTGCTCACCTTATAGAATTAGACGTTGGTGGCGATAAAAAGATTTCGGCAACAAGATTTGCTGTCTATGCCCCTAATGCGTCGGCCGTGTCAATTATCGGTGATTTTAATTACTGGGATGGTTCATGCCACCCAATGCAGAAGACATCCCTAGGATATTGGGCATTGGTTCTCCCTGAGGTTGGGGCCGGTTCAAAATACAAATTTCAGATCAAAGATTCCCATGGAAATTCGTTGCCTCATAAAGCTGACCCTGTTGGATTCAGTGCGGAACAATATCCATCTCATACGTCGATAGTCTATGATCATGGTCAGTATCAATGGCAAGACGAACAATGGCAGAACAGGGCAGGGTACGATAAATACACTCAACCTATGAGCATTTACGAAGTCCATCTCGGCTCATGGAAGCGTCCTGAAGAAGACTCGCCAAACCCGTATTTAACTTATCGTGAACTTGCAGAAGAACTCGTTTCTTACGTCAAAGATATGGGTTATACCCACATAGAAGTGCTGCCAGTATCGGAGTTTCCATTTGATGGATCATGGGGTTATCAACCTGTCGGTTTATTTTCCCCCACAAGTCGATTTGGCACTCCGGATGATTTCAAATATTTCGTGGATGTCTGTCACCAAAACAAGATAGGTGTAATCATCGATTGGGTGCCTGCACACTTTCCTGAAGATGGCCATGGCTTAGCACGTTTTGATGGGACACATATCTACGAATACGAAGATCCCAGAAAAGGCTGGCATCCTGATTGGAATTCCTGCATCTATGATTTTGGGAAAGATACTGTTCGCCAATTCCTGGTTGCCAATGCACTCTTTTGGCTTGATAAATTTCATGTTGATGGTTTACGCGTAGATGCCGTAGCTTCAATGCTTTATTTAGATTACTCCCGCAATGACGGCGAATGGATCCCCAATGTCGATGGTGGCAATGAGAATTATGAGGCCATCAGTTTGTTGCAATGGATGAACAAAGAGGTTTATCAGAAATTTCCCAATGCAATGACAATAGCGGAAGAATCTACTTCATTTCCTAAAGTTTCTCGCCCTGTGTTTGACGGTGGTCTGGGGTTTGGATTTAAATGGAATATGGGTTGGATGCATGATTCATTACATTATATTGCAAAAGATCCTTCGTATCGCCGATATCATCATGGCGAAATAACTTTCAGCATGGTGTATGCATTTGATGAAAGTTTCGTGTTACCTATATCTCATGATGAGGTGGTGCATGGTAAAGGATCGCTCTTGCGGAAAATGCCCGGTGATGAATGGCAACAAGCCGCCAATCTGAGATGTTATGCTGGCTTCATGTATGCTCATCCGGGCAAAAAGCTCAATTTTATGGGTAATGAAATCGCTCAGGCAAACGAATGGAACCATGACAGTTCAATCAACTGGCATTTGTTGCAATATGACAAGCACAAAGGGATTCAAGCCCTCTATCGAGACTTAAACTTATTGTACACAAGTGAACCAGCATTATATGAACGGGACCATTTCTCTGATGGGTTTGAATGGATTGATCACGGGAACGCTGAACAAAGTATCGTTTCTCTGATGAGAAAGTCGGAAAATAGTAATGAGAAAATTTATGTCATCTGTAATTTCACGCCTATTCCCAGAGACGATTTTCGTCTTGGCGTGGCAGATGAAGGGGTCTATACATTGCTGTTGAATTCCGATGATGGAAAATACTGGGGAAGCGATTATGAAGTTAAGTCTGAACTGATCTCGGAATCTCATGAATGGAATCATAAAACTTACTCAATTCGTGTTAACTTACCGCCACTTGCGACTTTGTTTATAAAATACCAAGGGTAGAGTATGTCCTTTAACGACCTTTCAGTTGATGCTGGTAGCGCCCACCCTTTGGGTGCGACTTATACTGAGCAAGGCTGCAATTTCGCGATACATTGTCCGGATGCTGATAAGGTCACGCTCTGTTTATTCAGTTCTGAAACTGAAGAGCAAGTTGCCTTAATAGAATTGCCGTCTAAAACGGGTAAGGTCTGGCATGGCCTCATTCGGGGGATCCAACCTGGTCAATTGTATGGATATCGGACCGAAGGGAAAAACCTGCCTGAAATGGGAAGAATGTTTGACCCGGATAAATTACTAATCGATCCCTATGCTAAACGAATTAATCGACCAGCCGTTTGGAATGCCCGTCAATACGAGGGTGACAGCCAGTTTATGGTGCCCAAATCTGTTGTAGTGGAAAGTGGTGTAGCACCCACTTGGGTCAATCGAACCAAACCCAATGTTCCATTATCTAACACAGTTTTGTATGAAGCACATGTAAAAGGGCTCACGCAACTGCACCAGGATGTTGAAGAAGAACATCGAGGGAAATTTCTGGGAGTTTGCCATCCGGCTGTAATCAGGCACCTGAAAGATTTAGGTGTGACTTCCATTCAATTGTTGCCAGTCATGGCGTTCATGCCTGAACCCTACATCACGGATAAAGGCCTGACCAATTATTGGGGCTATAACCCGATCAATTTTTTTAGTCCAGATCCCAGATATGCTGTTAATGATCCTGTTGAAGAATTTAAGACAATGGTGTCCCGTTTACATAGTGCCGGCATAGAGGTGATTCTTGACGTTGTATTTAATCATACCGCCGAAAGTGGTGTTGATGGACCAATATTGTCGTTCAAAGGATTTGATAATACCTCGTTTTATTTGTTCGAACGGAATGAATATGGAGTAATTGATTATCACAGATATGTGAATAATTCAGGATGCGGAAACAGCGTCAATACGGCTTATCCTTATGTACTAAAAATGGTAATGGATTCGCTACGTTATTGGGTTAGTGAAATGGGTGTTGATGGCTTCAGATTTGATCTGGCAGCAAGCTTAGGCAGGGACCCTTATGAATTCTCCACACTGGCCGGCTTTTTCCGCACTATCAGACAAGATCCAGTGCTGATTGAAAGTAAATTGATAGCTGAACCCTGGGACATCGGACATGGCGGTTATCGCTTAGGTCAGTTTCCTTCGAACTGGCAAGAATGCAATGACAAATTTCGCGATACAGTACGTGGTTTCTGGCGCGGTGACAAAGGATTAACAGGGGATTTCGCGACAAGGCTGCTGGGTTCAAGGGATTTGTTTCCAAAAGGTAGTCGTTCTATACATACCTCTGTTAACAATGTTACCTATCACGATGGTTTTACCTTGCATGATCTGGTTAGCTATTCCAGCCGTCACAATGAAGCTAATCTGGAAAACAATAATGATGGCCATGGACACAATTTGTCTGCCAATTACGGCAAAGAGGGGCCGAGCAATAAAATTGGTATTAATCTGCTGCGGGAAAAACAAAAACGTAATTTATTTGCCACTTTAATACTTTCTCAGGGCATTCCTCACATACTGGGCGGAGATGAACTTAGCAGGACGCAAAACGGAAATAACAACGCATATTGCCAAGATAATGAGATTAGTTGGTTTGATTGGGAATTGAACGAGCAGCAACAGGATTTCTTAACATTTTGCCGCTATGCAATCAAACTCAGAAGTGAAAGTGAATTGTTAACTCATTTGTCACTGCAAGATGATAATTATAACAAGGGACATAATGTCGCTAAGGTACGATGGTACAAGCAAGATGGATTGCGCAAAAAGGAACAAGACTGGCAAGACCCGGAAAATCAGGCGTTTGCTGTAGAGTACAAAGGAGTAGATGACAATAATGCCAATGCCGAGAACTGGCTGATTATTTTTAATGCCTTTGATCAGGATGTCCGCTTCCACCTTCCGGAGATCCCAAATTCAAGTTGGAAACTAATGTTGGATACGCGCTATTCAAAACTCCACCACCAACCGGATATCATAGTCAGTAAGGTGTTTCTTCAAGCTTATAGAAGTATAAGTGTTTTTAAATTGGTCTCTGGTTAAACCTTTCTGAGCGTGTATAATCCGCCGAAATATTTATCAACTCGGTGTTAATAGAATGACAAACTCTACTACTTTGTGCGATATCGGTTTTATTGGGCTAGGCGTGATGGGGAAAAATATTACGCTTAACCTGGCTGATAATGGTTACAAAATAGCCTGCTTCGATTTGGATCAGGAAAAGATAGACGGCATCATTGAGCAAGACTCCCTTGAACGGGGTGAACTAGAACCGAGAGTTATTGCCTGCCGCTCTTATACCGAGTTGCTCAGTAAATTGAAAGCCCCTCACCTTATTATTTTATCCGTCCCTGCAGGTAAACCTGTTGACCACGTCTGTCATTTGTTGATTGATGCGGGCATTCAACCTGATGATATTGTAGTGGATACCGGCAACAGTCTTTGGACAGATTCAGTCGAACGCGAATCACAATATAAAGGTAAATTTATATTCTTTTCCACCGCGGTTTCAGGTGGCGAGGTTGGAGCGCGCTTCGGGCCCTCATTAATGCCCTCTGGTGACCCTTACGCATGGACACGTATTGAGCCTGTAATGAAAGCCATAGCCGCCAAAGTGGATCCTGCTACCGGCCTTCCCATCGAATCTTTTGAACCTGGCAATCCGATTAAGCATGGTGAGCCTTGTGCCACCTATATCGGTCCTTCTGGATCTGGACATTATGTCAAAATGGTCCACAACGGCATTGAATATGCTGATATGCAACTAATTTGTGAAGCTTATCAAATTATGCGCGAGAGTTTGGAAATGGAACCCGTGGAAATCGCATCTATCTTTCGGGAATGGAATAAAGGCAAATTAAATAGTTATCTGATTGAAATCAGTGCTGAGGTGCTTGAACAAACCGATGCTGCTACAGGCAAACCCCTGGTAGACGTAATCATGGATAAAGCAGGTCAAAAAGGCACAGGTCTTTGGACTGCAGTCAGCGCACTTCAGGTAGGAAGCCCGGCACAAACCATTGCACAAGCCGTTTTTGCCCGCAGTATTTCAAGCCTGAAAGATGAGCGAATCAAAGCGAGTAAAATGTTATCTGGTCCTGAAGTAGTTAAATTGTCGGAAGAACAAAAACAGCAGGCAATTAACAGTTTGCACGATGCGCTCTATTGCTCGAAAATTTGTGCCTATGCACAAGGATTTCAGTTGATGAGTATCGCGTCACAGGAACAGGGCTGGACACTAGATTTTGCTGAAATTGCCAAAATCTGGCGCGCCGGTTGCATAATTCGAGCTGTGTTTTTGCAATCCATTACTAATGCATATGAACAAGACGAAAAACTGGATAATTTGCTTCTTGACCCATTTTTTGCCAAACAAATCGCCGAACTTCAATTTAATTGGCGCCGTGCCATTGCTGATGCAACTTTGCAAGGCATTCCATGTGCTGCCATGTCTTCAGCATTAAATTATTATGACTCTTACCGGGCTGAAACACTGCCAGCTAACTTGTTACAAGGACAAAGAGATTATTTTGGCGCACACACCTATCAGCGTGTTGATAAGCCAGCTAAAACTAAATTTCATACAGAGTGGAGCAAAGCAGGACGGCCGGAAGTTAAAATTAAAAAGTAAGAGGTGATCCATTACCTACGAAACTTTGCTATAAAAGACGACAATAGTCGTCTTTTTTATTGGAGCCAAAGTTGAAACTAACCGAACAGGAATGGCGCGATCGTTTAACGGACGAAGAATTCCGAGTATGTCGACAGCAAGGTACGGAACGACCTTACACAGGCACATTATTAAATAACAAAGAATCAGGTGACTATCACTGCACTTGCTGCAATGCCGTTCTGTTTACATCTGACGACAAGTTTGATTCCGGATGTGGTTGGCCATCCTTTAAAGCACAAAGCAGCAATAAAAATGTCGAATATCGGCCTGACAATAGCCTCGGAATGCAACGTACTGAAATTGTCTGTAAACATTGTGAAGCTCATTTAGGCCATGTGTTCGAAGATGGTCCCTTGCCAACCGGGCAGCGGTATTGCGTTAATTCAGTCTCAGTAAAATTTGAAAAAGTGTAGTTTTTACTATTTTGGCGCTTTTTTAGCCTGTAAAGCGTGAAATACGAAATTAATTTGTATTTATTTTCTGTAATGGAATTACAAAACCTATCCACAAAACGTCAATGGTTTATTAAATTTGACAAAAAAAGAGCATATTGAACTGTTTTTGACGAAATCATACAGACACTTCTTTATTTGAAATCGCTTGCCGCCACTTATCTGTAAATTTGTGACAATTTGGCGCAAGCCCTCGTATTCATTAGAATAGCGCCGCTTTCGCTGGCGTATGCCGTTGGAAAGTACTCATTATTTACTTTTTGTATCCTACAAAATACCAGAAGGCTAAAACCATGAATCAACAACTAGAACAGGAATTGCTAAGCAGTTGGCAGGAACGGCAAGAATATGCAGAGATGATGCAGCCGTTGCTAGGCAAGTTATATCGGGATCAAGCCGTTGAAATCTCAGTGTTTGGTCGCCCCTTACTCGGTGCTAGTGCCATTGACATTATTAAAGCACACCGCACAGTCAGACTGCACAGAGGAAACAAACTCAGACTTCGTGAAAGTTGGCCTCTCCTGGAAGCGATGAGCAAAATGACTCTGGCTCCTGCAGAAGTTGACCTTGGTAAACTCGCCTATGCGTATCATTATGAAAATGAGAATGCCGAACTGGATATTGATACCTATTTGCGTCGTGAATTAGTTGACGTACTGGATAAGAAAGATGAGCACCCCGCACAAGATGTAGTACTTTATGGATTTGGCCGTATTGGCCGCTTGTTAGCAAGGTTGTTGATTGAAAGACAAGGCAAAAATAATAAGCTTAGATTGCGTGCTATTGTTGTGCGAGGCGGCCGTGAAGGCGATTTGGAAAAACGCGCCAGTCTGCTGAGGAGAGATTCTGTTCACGGGCCTTTCAACGGCAGTATTACGATTGATCATGAACGTAATGCGTTAAAAGCAAATGGCTCTTTTATTCAGGTTATATATGCCAACAGTCCTGATGAAGTGGATTACGAACAGTTCGGCATTCATAATGCAATAGTAATCGACAATACAGGGATGTGGCGCGACCGCGATGGACTTGGTTTACATTTAAAAGCCAAAGGGACCAGTAAGGCGTTGTTAACCGCACCCGGTAAAGGTGATATTAAAAATATCGTACAGGGTGTGAACCATTCTGACATATTGCCTTCCGATAATATTTTGTCTGCGGCAAGTTGTACAACCAATGCTATTACACCTGTGTTGAAAGCGATCGATGAGAAATTTGGCATTAACGATGGCCATGTTGAGACAGTGCATTCGTTTACCAATGACCAGAACCTTATTGATAACTTCCACAAGGCTGACAGACGTGGACGCAGTGCTTCGTTGAATATGGTTATCACTGAAACCGGTGCAGCCAAGGCGGTCGCCAAAGCTTACCCGAAATTAGAAGGCAAATTGACAGGTAATGCGATAAGGGTACCTACACCAAATGTGTCAATGGCAATCCTTAATCTGAATCTGCAGACAACTACTGATGTAGAAGAAATAAACAACTATATGCATGAAGTTGCACTGTTTTCGGACTTACAGCACCAAATTGAGTTTACTTCTTCGAAAGAGATAGTATCTACAGATCTGGTAGGAACGCGTTCTGCAGCAGTTATGGATTCACAGGCTACGATCGTGGCCGGAAATCGCGCCACACTTTATGTGTGGTATGACAACGAATTCGGTTATAGTTGCCAGGTTATGCGTGTTGTTGAGGAAATGGCTGGATTGACCTATCCATTGATACCGGCAAAGTAAACAGCCTAAACTTCTTTAAATGAAGCCCGCTAATGCGGGCTTTATTGTAATTAAAGTGAGATTTAACCGGTTTAATCAACAAAGAGTAATCTAAAACGACAACCAGGGTATAAGTTGAATAAGAAAAAAGCGTTAGTTGTACTGCGAGACGTGGCAATTATAGGATTAGTTGTGCTAGGGATAAGTGCGTGGCAGACACGTCATATGTTATCAAGCGATGGAAACACGTCAGTAGAAAATCAAGTGCTAGTCAGTCTATCCGGGCATACCTCATCTATTGCTCAACCAGGTAAACGCACTTTGGTTTATTTCTTTGCGCCCTGGTGCAATATCTGCAAATTGAGTATTAATAATCTGGATTATCTTTCCTCGGATGATCTGCACGTTGTCAGAGTGGCATTAGATTATCGAAATAAGAATGAAGTAGAAAATTTCGTTTTACAAAACGAGGTGACAGGAGAAGTACTTCTTGGAACAGATACTCTCAAAGACAAATTTCAGATTCAGGGATATCCCTCTTACTACTTGCTTGATCGGGAAAGTAAAGTAGTCGCTCGTTCGTTTGGGTATAGCACAGCATTGGGCTTAAAACTGACGAATTATTTAAATAGCAATTAATTTAATTGTGATTGGTTTGTGGTAGATTAACGCCGTCATTTCTAATTCAAAATTTTTTTGGAACCTCAATAGATGAGAATCAGTAGCAATTTCGATGGTGGGAATATTCGTGTCATCGAGGCAACGTCGCCTGACAATATCAAGCTAAGCATTAACAAAGACAACCTTTCTGATTTCAGCCAATGGTTTTATTTCAAACTGGATAGCCAACCTTTGACCAGCCATTCCATTGTCATCAGTGATCTCAAAAACTCAGCTTATCCAGACGGCTGGAAAGATTATCAAGCTGTAGCATCTTACGACCGGGAAGAATGGTTCAGAGTAGATACTACCTTCGATGGCGACAATTTGACTATTGAACATACACCTGAGTATGAACATACCTATTATGCGTATTTCGCCCCCTACAGTTATGAACGGCATTCAGATTTACTGGCCTCGGCACAAACTGCATTTGATTGTAAATTGGAGTTCTTAGGCGAGACACTGGATGGCAGGGACATTTCTGTGTTACAAATCGGTCAAGCCGACGAAGGAAAAATGGTTGTCTGGATAACTGCGCGTCAGCACCCCGGCGAAACCATGGCAGAATGGCTGATTGAAGGCCTGCTGGAGCGTTTGCTGGATGAGGACGATGGCGTGGCAAGGCGATTATTGGATAAGGCCGTTTTTTACGTGGTTCCCAATATGAACCCTGACGGGAGTGTTCGCGGCCATTTGCGAACAAATGCTGTCGGGACTAATTTAAATCGCGAGTGGGCAGAGCCATCTCTGCAGAAAAGCCCGGAAGTATTCTATGTCATGGAAAAAATGCAGCAAACAGGCGTAGATATGTATCTGGATGTGCATGGCGACGAAGCACTTCCATATAATTTCGTGGCTGGTAGCGAAGGCGTACCTTCATATGATGCGCGAATGGAATATTTAGAAAACAGTTTTAAACAGGCTCTACTGCTGGTTTCTCCTGAGTTTCAGGATGAATATGGCTACCCGAAAGATAAACCGGGAGAAGCAAATCTGACCGTTGCATCAAATGCAGTCTGCCAACGTTACAATTGTCTTTCATATACGTTAGAAATGCCGTTTAAAGATAATAATTTGCTGCCGGATCCGGCATTTGGTTGGTCACCTGTACGTTGTAAACAATTAGGTGAAGATGTTTTGGTAGCAATCAATAGTGTTGTGGAGCAATTGCGTACATAAAGTTGGGCAATTTCAGAATAGTTAAAAACAATAAAAAAAGGGGAATAGATTGGAATCATTTCATGATTTATTGAAACTGTTTGACAGTTTCTTAGGCGGGGCAGCTTGGTTCCCGTATGTTTTACTTGGTGTCGGTTTGTTTTTTACAATCTATCTCAAGTTTCCACAAATACGTTATTTCAAACATGCCTGGCGTGTTGTAACAGGTAAGTATGATAAAAAGGATGACCCAGGTGATACAACTCACTTCAGAGCCTTGACAACTGCGCTTTCAGGTACGGTTGGTACGGGTAATATTGGTGGTGTTGCTTTCGCTATATTTCTTGGTGGTCCAGCTGCTTTGTTTTGGATGTGGGCGACCGCATTTTTAGGTATGACGACAAAATTTGTCGAAGTTACCTTGTCTCACAAATACCGGGTTAAAACCGAAGATGGCACCATGGCGGGCGGTCCAATGTATTACATGGATCGTAGGCTCAATATGAAATGGTTAGCCGTGGCCTTCGCAATCGCCACCGTTATCAGTTCGTTCGGGACAGGGAATTTACCGCAGAGTAATAATATAGCTACAAGTATCGAAGCGACATTTGGTTTTGATCCCATGATTGTGGGTGGCATACTTGCTGTGTTGCTCGGATTGGTCATTCTTGGCGGGATCCAGAGAATAGCGGCGGTAACGTCCAAAATAGTCCCCTTTATGGCAGTGCTATACATTGTGGGCGCCTTTGCCGTTATCTTCGCCAACCTGGATAACATCGGCCCAGCATTTCTATCTGTCATCCAGGATGTGTTTACCGGATCTGCCGCAGCAGGTGGCTTCCTGGGAGCATCTATTGCATATGCATTTAACCGCGGCGTAAACCGTGGCTTGTTCTCTAATGAAGCTGGTCAAGGTTCTGCTCCTATTGCACACGCAGCGGCAAAAGCAGATGAACCCGTGTCTGAGGGCATGGTGTCTATTCTAGAACCATTTATCGATACCATTATCATTTGTACATTGACCGGACTTGTTATTCTGTCCTCCGGTGTCTGGAAGGAAAAACATCAAAATGTGTTTGATCGTTCAGACATGGTTATTCTTGCCGGTAAATACGAAGAGTCAAATGATGCTGATAAAACCCAATTGTACAAGTATCTGAATAACTACGATGATCATGAGGTTAAACCATACACTGGTAGTATTGAAATTGTAGCTGGTAAAGCATTAGGTCAGGATTTTACCGTACTAAATGCCCGCTCATTTGCTGATGATGTAGTTTATACACTGAGCGAAGAAGGTGATTTATTTACAGGAACCCTGAATATTGTTGAAGGTGGAATTCAAAAAGAGAACATAGTGGTATCGGGTAAATCCTTGATCCACTCTGCCAAACTAACGACTGTTGCCTTCACCAAAGGGTTCTTCGGGGAATTTGGCCAATACATTGTGTCGGTTGGCTTACTCTTGTTTGCTTTTTCCACCGCCATTGCCTGGTCTTATTATGGTGACAGGGCCATGACCTATCTCCTGGGGAGTCGCTCAGTTATGCCTTATCGGGTGGTTTACTGCGCTGGATTTTTCTGGGCAGCTGTATCTGACACTACTTTGGTCTGGACATTGTCAGCTGTGGCGATTGTCGTTATGACATTGCCCAACTTGTTTGGCATTATGATGTTGCGTAAAGAAATGAAAGAGTCGGTAAAGGATTACTGGGAAGATTTTAACAAGGAACATCGTTCATAATCTTATAGAACGCGGCTTGGCCGCGTTTTTTCTGAGTGTGAAGAGAGTTTTAAATTGATAAGTGTTGGGTTATAGTTCTGCCCAATTACAAGCAGTAAAGTCGTGTGTATGGAGTCGTAAATGGCACTGACAAATTGCCCATCGTGCAATAAGAAAATATCTGACAAAGCGAAAGCTTGTCAGCATTGTGGTTTTGCTGTTGGCAAAGCCGATTCAGATGATCTCGTCAGAAAGAAGAATCTGCAAAAATTCCAGAAAACCCAGAGTATTCAAAATCAATCCATGCTGGCTATGTTGTTGTTTATTGGAGGGTTTGGGTTTATGTATTGGGGAGGAGTTCGACCGGGTGATACGCAACATACTATTGCCATAGGTTGCACCGTTGTAGGCTTTGTTTGGTACATTGTCAACAGAGTCAGACTTATCATTCACAAGCGAGCAGATTAAATGAATCCAGAAGCATTGGTTGCTGCAATGACGCCGGAAATTTATCAACGTCTGTTGTCTGCGATTGAAACTGGTAAATGGCCTGATGGCTTGAAATTGTCTGAACAACAGCGTGAAAGCACTATGCAGGCAGTTTTGCTTTACCAATCTAAAGTGCTCGGATCTGATCAGCATATGACAGTTGGTTCATCTGGAGAAGTAGTGCACAAAAGCAAACAAGAATTAAAACAACAGTTTTCAAACCAGGAAAATATTGCACGGTTTAAGCAACATGATTTTTAAACGCCTCTTTCGTCCGAAACATCAAGATCCAAATCCTCAAGTAAGAATTAAAGCTATAGAAGCACTTCATCCGGATAATGCTGAGCATAAATCCTATTTACACGAACTTGCGTTCAATGATGAGGATGCCCGCGTTAGTCTGGCGGCACTATCGCGCCTCGACAGTTTTGCGTTATGGAGCAAAATGTCTGAAATCGCCAAGCAGGACAGGGTCAAGAAGAAAGCACAGGCCGTAGTTGAAAGTGCTCTGTTTTCGGAAAATGGTTTTAAGATAGACCAACAGGATAAACGTACCTTTATATTGGAATGTAAAAATAATGGCTTGCTCGAAAAGTGTTTGCAACAGACGTGGGTCAAAGACCAGGATGCCGATCTTGCTCTTAATATTCTGCATAGATTAGATAAACCACACCTTACCAAACAATTTCTATTTTTAACTAATAATCCTGAGCTTCAGCTAACCCTGCTCACAGATATTGAAGATGAATCAATATTGAATAAAGTGGTTAAGCGACTTGAGGATGATAATGTTCTGCGATTGGCTAGAGAAAAACTGGCCCATATTAATTTGCTTAAGAGCAAGCCGAGGGAAGTCGAGCAAAAAGTCAGCTTGATTCTTTCGAGACTATTGGCACTCAAAGATAAGTCAGATTTTCGGTATGTGGATCAAGCTCGACAAGAGCTTAAGGCAGAGTTTGAGAGCCTTCAAAAAGACTTTGAATATCTGGATGGAAGTAAAAAAGAGTCGATTTCTCTAAAATATAAAGAGATTAGCCAACGTCTTGATGACTGGCTGACGCAACTTAAACCTGAGTGGGAAAAGCAGAATCAGTTAACTATGTTGTCTGAGCAGCTTGATACATTAGAAAAAGATGCGGAAACAGCATTTGAACACATTGCACTCAGCTTGCAAGAGGATGCAAGTGAAATCACTATAGGTCAGGTTGAAACATTCGAAGGCTTACTTCAACAGCTCAAAGTGCGCTTAAACGAGGTCACGCCAGGTGAGCAAGGTTTATCTGCTGATTTGCAAAAACGTATTGAAACTTTATTTAATTCACTTAATAGCAGCAATACAACGCTGCAAAGGCTGCCTGAATTTCAGCATGCTATCGAGCAAGCTAAACAATTCCTGGATAAATTTGAAAAACTGAGTTTACCCACTGAGCAAAGTCAATTAGAAGCAAGTGAAGCCTATATCAAGGACCAAAAGCAATTTTGGAATGGATTGCTACAAGACTATCGTTCAAATTGGCCTGATACTTTGCGGGTTCGATGGGAGTCGCAATTTAAAGCTTGGAAAAGTGCAATAAAAGAGATTAAAGACACGCTTGAAAAAGATTTTTCCAGATGTCGAAATAAAATGAGGGCTATTGATAACTTAGTTGAGCAAGGAAAATTTAAAGCTGCTATGGGTTTATACCAGCGAGTGAACGAATGGTATGCTGCACTGCCCGAAAGCCATCAAAACCGATTAATTCGTCAATTCGAAAAGACCAAAGAAAGTATTGAGAACCTCAGAGATTGGCAAGAGTACGTTGCTCAACCACGTAAACCGGCTCTTTTCGATGAAGCTAATAGTTTATTAACAACACCGCTGGATATTGAGAGTCAGGCTGCTGCTGTCAAGCACCTTCGCAAAGAATGGAACAGCCTGGGGAAACTGCATACTGAAGCAGACGATGCCCTCAATGCGGCGTTTGATGAAGCAATCGAGCAAGCATTCGAACCCTGTCGCAAACACTATGAAGCCGTGAATCTTGAAAGAACAAAAAACGCAGATGCTAAAAGCAAGGTTATTGATGAGTTGAAATCAATGGACTCTGAAAATATGCAAGATGCTGTGTTCTTAAAAACCATGACAGATGTCCAACTGCGCTGGCGAGAGATTGGCGAAGTAGGCTACAAAGAGATGGGGTCGTTGAAGGAGGCGTTTAATACTGCACTAATTCCCCACAAGGTCAGGCAACAAGCTTTGTTCAATGATTATGCCGAGCAGAAACAAAAGTTAATCGATAAAGCCAATATACTGCTTAGCCAGGATGATGTTTTTGACGCCGTTGAACAAGCGAAGAAATTGCAGACTGCATGGAAGTCTGTACCCATAGGCGCGCGCAAGAAAGATGGTCAGTTATGGCAGCTATTCCGGGCTATCAACGACAAAATATTTGCCAGACGTTCTGAGGTGCAGGCTGAAAACAAACAAAAGAACGACCAGGTATCAGACAATATATCAGCCGCCCTGGAAAGCTATAAAGTGTCCATGGAGAATGCCTCGGACAAAGCTTCCGTTGACGAATTAGGCTCTACAGCTCGTCAAATAGATGAATTGGTTCGAAGTCTGCCGAGAAAATTACAAGATAAATATCAGAAAAAATTGCATGGGTTAAATGAGAAACTTTCAACCAAGCGTGAGCAACTGAATAGTCAACGCCGATATCAGGTCTACCTCGATATTTTCGCGGCATTGAGAGCAGGGCAGGAAGATGGGTTACCAGATCAAATAGAAAAATTACCAAATCAATGGCGTCAGTGTTTTAATCGAAACGATGATCTAGACTCCGAACAACGCCTAGAAATTGTCTTAAAAATGGAAATTGTTGCTGAGCGGGAATCACCGGATGCGGATAGCGCAAAGCGTCAGGAACTTCAATTGCAGATGATGGCTAATAAATTACAGAAAGGCGACTCGCAAAACCTGGATACATTACTTAAACAGTTTATTTCATGCGGGCCGTTAAGCAATGAAGATACTCAATTGATGCAGAGAATCGAAAAGTTGTTTATACCAAAGTAATCATTAAGGTAAAGAAATTCAGAGAGTTCTTTTTGCTCGTGAGAGCTCTCTGAATGCAGTGTTTTACAGCTGCAGCGGCGACTCAGTTTATGCTTAATTCACCACGAAGATTGCAGATCAATTTTTCTTTTATTTCACTCAACGGCAGATTCTTGCTTAATAAGTAATGCAATTTGGCCAGAGCGGCTTCGGGTGTCATGTCTCCACCTGAGATCACGCCTACATCCTTTAACACCTGTCCATTGGCGTAACCACTCATATTGACTTTCCCACTAAGGCATTGAGTGCAATTTAACACTATGATGCCATTTTCTTGTGCCTGTTGAAGTTCGTTGAGCAAAGACTGGTTCTGCGGAGCATTTCCTACTCCATAACTGAGTAAAATCAAGGCTTTTACTGGTTGTTGCAATATATTCCTCAATACCTCAGTGCTAATACCAGGGTAGAGCATAACGACGCCCATGGGCTGAGATGTAACCTGGCTGACGGTTAGTTTGCCATTGGCAGGCTCTGAAGATAAGGAAACACCCGGCATCAGCTCAATATTAATGCCGGCGCTTAACAAGGGAGAGTAGTTGGGTGAGCCGAATGCTTCAAATCCATCAGCATTTATTTTCCTGCTTCGATTTCCACGATAAAGTTTGTTATTGAAAAACAAAGTTACTTCGGAAATCGGATATTCTGAAGCGATATAAAGTGCGTTAAGCAGATTTACCTGACCATCTGAGCGGAGCTCGGCCAATGGAATTTGTGAACCTGTGACAATGACAGGTTTTCCAAGATCTTCCAACATAAAGGATAGCGCTGAGGCGGTATAAGCCATAGTGTCAGTGCCATGAAGAATAATGAAACCGTCATACTCGGCATAGTGTTGTTGAATATCATCAGCAATTTGCTGCCAATCCGACGGGTTCATATCGGAAGAATCAATCAAACTGTCATATTCATGGATTGTGAATTCCGGCATTTCCGGACGATGGAACTCTGGTAATTCACGCAATACTCTAGTGAGAAATCCTGATACCGGAATAAAGCCATGTTCAGATGGACGCATACCAATGGTTCCACCGGTATAAGCAACATAAATATGTTTTTTCATAACACTCTTTTTATTTTTCACTAGCCTTGTATTGTAGCGCCTGGTGCTTTGTTGACACAAACATTCTCACTAGAAGAGTTGGGAAATACTTGAATTAATTAACTATTTGGAGAATTCTAGGTAAAACAGTCAGTCGGGTCGAGAGTAATGTGGAAAGTCATTTTAATATGTTTATGTAGTTTTGGCGTGTGTGCACAAAGTTCCTTTTCGCCGCTGTCTATGCGAGACCGGTCAGCTTTGGTTGATTCCATGCTGAATGATAGGTTGGAGAACTTGCTTCCCCAATTGATGCGTCGTGAAAAAATTGATATGTGGATTTTAATATCCAGGGAGTACAACGAAGATCCTGTACTGAAAACCATGCTTCCTTCCACTTGGTTATCAGCCAGACGGCGCACGATTTTAGTGATGTTCGACCCGGGTGAAGGGCAACCCATTGAGCGGTTAGCCGTTGCTCGCTACAAGGTCGATACTATGTTCAAGAAAGCATGGGACAAAGAGTCTCAGCCGAGTCAATGGCAACGGTTAGTAGAACTGATTAAACAAAAAGGCCCCAATAAAATTGCCATAAACAAATCTCAACATTTCGCGCTAGCAGACGGTATGACTGCGACTGAGTATCAGGAATTTACCCAAGCACTGCCTGATGAATTGGCAAACAAATTAGTGTCTGCGGAAAAACTGGCGATTGCCTGGTTGGAAACCCGTAGCGATTTAGAGATGTCAGTCTACCCAACGCTAATTCAAGTAGGGCATAGGCTAATTGCAGAGGCCTTTTCCAATCAGGTCATCACCCCCGGTTACACAACAACTGATGATGTGGTTTGGTGGTTGAGAGAAAAGACACGGGAAATTAAACTGTTAAATTGGTTTCATCCCACAGTTTCCATTCAACGTGCCAGTAAAGAAAAATTTGATCATCTTCAGGCTTTTAGCAAGCGACCTGGCAGCCAGGTGATTGAACCGGGCGACTTGTTGCATGTTGATTTCGGTTTATCTTATTTGCGTTTACATTCAGACCAACAACAGCATGCTTATGTATTGCGACCTGGTGAATCAGATGCTCCGCTCTATCTGAAACAAGCTCTTGAAAAAGCAAATAGGCTGCAAGATATTTTTACAGGTAATTTTTCGAAGGGCAGAACAGGCAATCAGGTGTTAAAAATGTCCCGGCAGCAGGCTATAGCAGCGGGAATAAAACCATCTATCTATACCCACCCAATCGGATATCACGGCCACGCCGCTGGGACAACATTGGGCATGTGGGATTCTCAAGGTGGCGTCCCAGTGCAAGGCGACTATCCTCTGCACTTCAACACTGCTTATTCAATTGAACTCAACGCAGCTAGCTTTATCCCTGAATGGAATAAAGAAATCCGCATTATGCTTGAAGAACAAGCTTATTTTGATCAAAAAGGTGTGGAGTACCTTGATGGAAGGCAAACACGGTTTCATCTGATCAGATCTGAATCTGAATAGAGTCTAATTATTGTTACATAATTTTACGCCACAAGATCCTGCGGCTTCTATTTGTTAGCATGGTCTCCAAACCATTAAAGAAGCTCAAATGCGGGATCAGAATGAATAAAAAAATAATAAAAACAAGTATGCTGGCCTTAGGTGTATCTATTTCAATCAGTGCTTGCCAGCCGACAAAAACGCAGCAAAACGACACTTCTAGTGAAATTGTACAAATGTCAGAGTCTGAAAAGCTCAATCAACTTGTAGAAAACTATTTCCAGGAAAGTCTTGCCCTGAGTCCCATTTACGCAACCTTTGTGGGCGTCAATGACTATAACGACCAATTTGGCCAGCCAATCGGACCAGAATCACTGGCGTCCGGTCTGGCATTTGAGGAAAAATTCCTTACTGCGATTAATGCGATCGATGAATCCAAACTCTCAGGCCAGGCTTGGTTAACTTACAAGATATTTAAAGGTGATCGAGAAATTGGAATTGAGGCTTATGAATTTAACAGACACTTGATCCCATTGAGTCAAATGGGTGGGGCACATACCTATTTTGCCATGCTAGGTTCTGGCTCCAGTGCTCAACCATTCAATACCGAGAAAGATTATCGCGATTTCATTAGTCGTGCTGAAGGCTTTGCTGCTTATATGGACAGCGCGGTAAAAGCTATGCGTGAGGGAATTCAAAAGGACATGGTGTTACCCACTCCTATTGCTGAAAAAGTATTGCCTCAGTTAAAGGCACACTTATTAGATAATCTAGAAGAAAGTGTGTTTTATGGTCCACTTAAGTCCTTGCCAGAAAAACAAGATATTGATGACAAGGTTAAACAAAAACTCGAAGAAGACTACCGATCTATGATTGCTGAAGTAATCATTCCAGCTTACCAACGCACATTTGACTTCATGAAGGAAGAGTACGTTCCTGCTACCCGAACTACAGTTGGATTGTCCGCATTGCCAAATGGTAAAAACTGGTATGAGTATCAGATTAAGACCAATACAACATTGCCACTTACAGCGGAAGAAATCCATCAGTTTGGTCAGGACGAAGTTGCCCGTATTTTGTCGGAAATGACGGCAGTTAAGGAAAAAGTGAATTTTGAAGGTGACTTACCTGCATTTTTCGAATTTCTGCGCACTGACGATCAATTTTATTTTGATACGGAACAAGAAGTCATCGATGCCTATACACAGATTAAAGACAAAATTAACGCAAGAGTAGGGCAGTTGTTTGAAGTCTTTCCTAAATCCGATTATGAAGTGAGGGCGGTTGAGTCATACCGAGCTGCTTCATCGGCTGGAGCCAGCTACCAAAGCCCGGCACCTGATGGTTCAAGACCAGGTATTTTTTACATCAATACACATGATTTGAAAGCCCAACCCAAGTTTCTGATGGAAACACTAAGTGTACACGAGGCTGCGCCAGGGCATCATTTTCAGATAGCCATCCAGCAAGAAGTTGAAGGTTTGCCTTCATTTAGAAAGTTCGGAGGCTACACCGTTTTTGCAGAAGGGTGGGCGCTTTACGCTGAAAGCTTAGGCAAAGAAATGGGACTATTTACTGACCCTTACATGTGGTACGGCAGGTTGGTGGATGAGCAATTGCGTGCAATGCGTCTGGTGGTTGATACAGGCTTACATGCTTTTGGCTGGAGTCGTGAGAAAGCCATAGATTTTATGCTTAAGAATTCATCTATGGCAGAAAGTGATGTCATCGCTGAAGTGGAACGTTACATTTCTATTCCGGGTCAGGCGCTGGCCTATAAAACGGGCGAAAGGCATATCAGAATGTTAAGGAATAAAGCGTCTGAAGCCTTGGGTGATAAATTCGACATTAAAAAGTTCCATACTCAGATATTGATTGATGGAGCACTTCCAATGCCGATACTTGAAGCCAAGATTGACCGATGGATTGAACAGCAAAAGACCTAGTTATCTGTCTTCAAGTGACTCTGTCAGTCATTTTTAGGTAACAATTTAGATCTCATGCGGTCCCTTGCTCCAAGCACATAAGACCTTATACCAATCCGCACTTATTAGTGTGGATTGTCATTTTACTGCATGAGTTTATTCTTTAACTTGAGCAATTTGTTTTTATGCTGGAATAGGTCTTTGAAGGAAGATTCGAAGGTTTGTACTTCTTTGATTTTCAGAAAGCTAGGCCTGCCTTGTAAAAGCGAGTACGAACACGCCAGATTAAAATAGTTGTAGTACAAAATTGCCCGACTTAGCTGATCAGTTGGCTTTTTGTAAAAACCGATACTTTTTGCCGTCTTCTCATTGATAATGTAGCTTGTTGCTCTTAACTGATAGTCAATATTCTCATCCTCATAACGCTGCAATAAGCTCAATAATCCCTCAATGTATCCAAGCAAAACCTGCTTCTTTCGCGCCTTACTTTCACTTGCCGGTAAAATACTAAAGAAAAAATCGAACAAGGTTCCACCATGGATCGGGATGATATTTTGCTTAGGTGATTCGGCAATTAAATAGGCTGAATAATAGGTTAATCCGCCACTTTTCACACCTGACGGAACGTCAATAAAAGGTTCAATGACAGAAAGTGTGATAGCCAACATACAACATATAAGCAATAGTGAAAACGAAGGTATGATCAACCAGAACAGCAAGCCTAATAATGCGTTAAATGTGAATGCACTGAAGAGAATTTTAGCTTGCCACCAGTTTTACCGGGTTTCTGACAATTGATAAAAACGGTTAACTGATGGAATGCCTTTTTGATCAATACTCAACTTGAATTCTGACGGTATATTGTTATTTTGGGTTGAACGAATCTGGTTGTGACACTCTTACCTTCAATTGGTGATAGCACAAATCCAGATTGCCGTTACCCTGAAAATGGAAAAACGGATTGTCCATTTTTCTGGCACCTGCCAGTCTTTCTTTAGTCGCGCTAGCGTCCGCCTTGATGACTTCTATCTTCAAACGCTGACTTTGTGGAATATCTGCAGCCATTTTTATCCATTCTATTTTGCTGCGTTGAGTTGGATCTTCAATGACTCCGCTGGCAACATTGATGCTCGCCCGATTAAGGCGCTGAACATTGTTAAGACCCACCAGAACGCGACCAAAGGTGCTCATGTTTCTGTCCAAATGGCGAGTAGCCTGTCCGATAACGATATAAAAATCGGTTGTGCCGCTATGCGCTTCGTTGTTTCTTGCCATTGCAACGGTGCCAGGGCAATGCAGGATCCACTCTTGCTTGGCTTCAAGGTCGCGTCCAGCTGAAAAACCATGTAAATATCCTGTTTCAGGTGCAAAATATTCGGGTTTCTGGATCCCGACAAATACCGAATCAGGCAAAATTGGGCGGGTAAATTCTGCCTGAAGAGTTTTTTTAACTTTACTGGGTTTTTCTTCAGTGATGTCACCCCCTTGCGCCACGAATCCGTCAATCACTCGATAAAAATCCAACCCATCGTAAAACCCCTCTTTCACAAGTTGACTGAACTGGGTGCTGTGCTGGGGCGCCATGAATGGTGCGAGCTCAATCACAACAAGACCTTCACTGGTTTGCATATAAACCAAATCATCAATATCAGGCGACCGCCAGTCTGAACTTTCTTTTGCCACTGCTGATGCAATAAAGAAAGGCATCGCTAATAACCAGTACAATTTTTTCATAGATGCGTCCTAATGGAATTGGTATTACAAAAAAGCTCGCAAATTGCGAGCTCTGTATTTTGTTGCTGAGACTTTATTTTACAGTCTCGCCCGCGGCTTGTTTATCCGCATGGTAGCTTGACCTTACCATCGGACCACAGGCTGCGTGAGTAAAGCCAATCTGATCTGCGATTTGGCCTAACTCATCAAATTCGTCAGGATGGACGTAGCGCTTGACTGGGTAGTGGTGTTTACTGGGTTGAAGATATTGACCCAAAGTGAGCATATCGACATTGTGAGTGCGCAAATCCTTCAAAACGGTAGCAATTTCTTCTTTATCTTCACCCATTCCCATCATCAAACCAGATTTGGTTGGAATATCAGGGTGTTGCTCTTTGAACTTCTTCAACAAATCAAGCGACCATTGATAATTCGCACCAGGGCGACATTCCCGGTAGAGGCGGGGAATAGTTTCCAGGTTATGGTTAAATACGTCTGGCACACCTTGTTTGAAAATTTCCAGGGCTCTGTCCATTCTGCCTCTGAAATCTGGGACCAGTACTTCGATTTTTGTGGACGGACTATGTTCCCTGATTGCGTTGATACAATCCACAAAATGCTGAGCTCCACCGTCACGTAAATCGTCTCTATCGACGGAGGTAATGACCACATATTTGAGGTTCATTTCAGCGATAGTCGTTGCTAGTTTTATTGGCTCTTCTGCGCTTGGTGGAAGCGGCTTACCATGTGCGACATCACAAAAAGGACAGCGTCTTGTACAAATATCACCAAGAATCATAAAGGTAGCTGTACCGTGGTTGAAGCATTCCGCTAAATTTGGACAGCTGGCTTCCTCACACACTGAATGCAAATTATTTTTACGCAGTGTCTTTTTAATATGGTCAATCTTATCTGTGGTGCGGGGCAGTTTAATCTTGATCCATTCAGGCTTCCGCAGCATCTGCTCTTTTTCTGTGGGAATAATAGTGACGGGAATGTGTTTTACTTTCTCATCATCGCGGAGTTTTACTCCTGCTTGTGGACGTGCGTTAGTCATCAAAACCTTCTCTATTTTCTATCTGTTCAATCTCAAGTAATGAACAAATATGATCAACAATTTTAGGGCCTGCTTTTTCCAATGTATCCGGACCGTTTAACTTTGCGCAATCTACCATTTCCAGGCCAGCATAACCACAAGGATTAATGCGTAAAAAGGGAGAAAGATCCATATTGACGTTTAAGGCCAGTCCATGAAACGAACAGCCTTTTCGGATCCTGAGTCCTACGGAGCATACTTTTTTACTATCAACGTAAACGCCAGGTGCATCGGCTTTCGGATAGGCAGCAATACCATACTCTTCCAGGTAGTTTACGATACATTGCTCCAGAGCTGTTACCAGTTGTCGCACACCAATTTTGCGACGTTTCATATTCAACATAACGTACATCATCTGTTGACCGGGTCCGTGATAGGTTATTTGCCCACCGCGATCAACTGGCACCACTGGGATATCTCCCGGATTTAGCAGATGCTCTTGCTTGCCAGCCTGTCCTTGGGTAAACACAGGCAAATGTTCAACAAGCCAAATTTCATCCTGACTGAATTCATTGCGTTCATCAGTAAACTGTTGCATCGCCTGCCAGATAGGTTGATATGACTGCAATCCCAGTTGTCTGACAATCAGACTCTGATTCTGGCTCAAGCAGCAAGTGTCCTACAAAACAACACGAACTAGTTCAAGACTGGAAAGCTCTGTGTAAATGAGTTCCATATGTTCTTTACTGGTAACCCTGACACTGATTGACAGGGAGTGATAGTTTCCCTTACTGCTGGGCTTTATTGTGGGGTTATAATCACCGGGTGCATGTGATTGTAAGCAGTTAACCACATCGTCAGGGAGACGCTCGTGAGCGACTCCCATAACTTTAAACGTTTGGTAAGTGGGGAATTCTAATAATTCGTCGAATCTGGTTTCCATTATTTCTCTCTTTCAAACAGAAACTACTAGCGCTACATCCAAGGGTTTTCCGCTCAGAAAAATCGCGAAATTAGCTATCAAAACCTAATTGTAGCTTAACAAAGTCTACCATACGGTCCAAAAAGCCACCTTCCTGGACTTCCTGTAAGGTTACCAGTGGGTATTCTGCAATATCTTCGCCTTCAAGCTGCAAATACAACTTACCCACTACTTCTCCTTTGGAGAGTGGGGCTTCGAGTTTCTTGTCCAGTTCAAAATTGGCCTTAAGGTTTTTCACCTGACCACGAGGAATAGTTATGGGGGTATCTTGGTCAATTCCCAAGTCTACCGTGTCTTTATCACCCATAAAAATTCTGTGGGCGACGAAACTATCGCCTGCTTTGTATGGAGTCACCGTTTCATAAAACCTGAACCCATATTTGAGCAGCTTCTTGTTTTCCATCTTGCGAGCACGCTCGCTATCTGCACCCATAACTACCGCAATAAGACGCATGTCTCCCTGCGTAGCTGAGGAAACCAGGCTGTAACCCGCATCAGAGGTATGGCCGGTCTTAATCCCATCGACATTCAGGCTTTTGTCCCACAACAAACTGTTGCGGTTGTACTGTTTAATGTCGTTAAAGGTAAATTCTTTTTCTTTGTAAATAGCATATTCTTCCGGCACGTCTCTGACTAAGGCGATAGCCAGTGTTGCCATATCTCGTGGGGTCGTATAGTGATCTGCATCGTGCAGACCATGGCTATTGATAAAGTTGGTTGATAACATACCGAGTTTCTGAGCGTGAACATTCATCATACTGGCAAAAGCGTCTTCACTCCCTGCAATATGTTCTGCCATCGCGACACAGGCGTCATTTCCTGACTGGATAATGATCCCCCGATTTAAATCGCCAACTGATACTTGCTTGCCAACCTCAATAAACATTTTTGAAGAATCTGGGAATTTTTTAGCCCAGGCGTTTTCAGAAATAGTCACCATGTCATTTTCACTGATATTACCCAGTGAAATTTCATTGCCTATTACGTAGCTGGTCATCATTTTGGTTAGACTTGCCGGAGCAAGTTGAATGTCAGCATTTTGCTCAGCAATTACCTCACCAGTGTGATAATCAATAAGTACATAACCTTTAGCATCGACATTAGGCGCAGGCGGGATGACTACAGCTGCATTTGAGTACGTTGTAAAAGCGATACAGGTTGATGTAATTGTGGCGACAAGAAGTTGTTTTAGTTTTCCCATTGACCTACCGTAATATTCCAGTTTTATTCTTATGATTATGATGAAAGCATCTAATTTAGGGCGCGCAATATAGCATTTATAAAAACGATTTGCTGTTAAAACAACGTGTTTATATGTGCACTTAACAGAATTAGGACTGCAAAGTGTTCAAAAAGTTTAGTTTAACGCTGAATTATGGTGCTTCGTACAATTTATAAGCATTTGCATAACCATCTTTTTTTAATTCTCCCAAAAGGTCTTTGGCCTCTTGCTCACTTTTTAGCGGACCAAGACGTAACCGATAAATCTTACCATCGCTCGGTGTTAAACTCGGGATCTGATAGAGAGTAGAAAGGCCGGATGCCAGCTCTTTAGCTTTCTGCTTGTTCTTAAATGCAGCAACCTGGATAAACAGAGCTTTTTCGTAATCAGCTGGGAGAGGTTCTATGGGCTGATGCACACCCACCGATTTAGTTCCGTTTTCGTCAATATGTATAATATCGACCTTAACCTTTGCTGTTCCTGTACTTATAACGTCCAATTTCATTGCAGCAGCATAGGACAAGTCTATAATCCGATTTTGATGAAAAGGACCACGGTCATTGACCCGCACAATTGCTTGACGACCATTGGCCAGGTTAGTCACTCTTACAAAAGAGGGCAATGGCAAGGTTTTGTGCGCAGCGGACATCTTGAACATATCATATGTTTCACCATTGGCCGTTAAGTGCCCATGGAACTTTTGACCATACCAGGAGGCAACACCTTGCTCTGAATAACCTTTAGAATCGGTAAGGGGAAAGTAACGTTTTCCAAGTACTGTATAGGGTCGTAACGTTGCTTCCCGATAAGGTTCGTAGACTGGCACCACGTCTTTAAAATCAATGTGAGCACTTATTGCGTCAGGCTTTGAATCCCGCTGTTGGCTATAACGCCCGCTAGGTGCGCAAGCACTTAGAATCAGCGCTAAAATGAGGACGCAAACAAGCTTCATTGTGAGACTCTGGCTTTCTTCAATTGCTGACTAAACTGATAGACCACCATGGCATACAATGGGCTATGGTTATATCGTGTAATGACATAAAAGTTTTTCTGCCCGACCCAATACTCTTTTTTATCGGGTTGCTGAAACGCATATAACTTAACTGGTCCGAGAGTGTCAGTATTTTGTTCTTGCTCGGGGACAGCTCCTGCAGACACCAATTCTTCCCAGGAGTGGCTGAATCGTCGATTCTTGTTAAGAATTTCACCTAAGGGAGCTTTCCTCATTTTTACCTGAAAAGCGACACCCTGATTAGCTAACCAACCGTGCTTTTTGAAGTAGTTGGCAACACTGCCGATCGCATCAACAGGGTTCGACAGCAGATCTCTCACACCGTCATTGTCGAAATCCACTGCATAATAACGATAACTCGACGGTATAAACTGGCCCCAACCCATAGCGCCAGCATAAGAGCCTTTAACCTCTTTCAAAGCAAAATTTTCTTCCTGAACCAATGCAAAAAATTCGCCCAGCTCTTTTCTGAAAAAGGTTTGTCTGGGGGGGTAATGAAAACCCAAGGTGTACAGTGATTCAAGAACAGGGTATTTACCTGTGTAGGTGCCGTAAAATGATTCGATACCTAAAATGGCAACGATTATTTCTGCTGGTACGCCGGTTTCTGATTCAGCACGTTTAAGTACATCGGCATGTTGTTGCCAGAATACCAAGCCTTTTTCCAGACGTTTTTCGGTCAAAAATAGTGGGTAGTACTGATGCCAGGGTTTTGCTTCCCAAGGCGAACTTATAGCATCAATTATGGCTTGATTTTTTTCCAGAATGCTAAGAGTTTCAATGATGGCATCACTACTAATGCCGTATTTTTCGGAAACCTGCTGAGCAAATTGTTCTATTTCCTGCTGAGCTACAACAGAAAGGGAAAATATTAACGTTCCAGCGCATATAAAGCTGGAAATTAGCGCACGCATTTTGACTCCGCTGACGATTCAAATTGAACATCAATTTTGTGGAATTATTTTTATTATTGCCTGGATAAAAGGCGTTTTTGAGTACTTATAGACATAAGAATGCCAAATCCTGCTAACAATGTCACCATGGAAGTTCCACCGTAACTGATCAGGGGAAGAGGCACACCCACCACAGGTAATAGTCCTGATACCATCCCCATGTTGACGAATACATAGACAAAAAATGTCAAGGTAATGCTGCCTGCCAGTAGTTTTGTGTAACCTTCCTGCGCTCTCATCGCAATCAGCATGCCGCGAATGACAATAAACGCATAAATTGCCAGTAAACCAATGACTCCAAACAAGCCAAATTCTTCACTAAACACAGCAAAAATGAAATCTGTGTGCCGTTCGGGTAAAAATTCTAGTTGAGATTGCGTACCTTGCAGCCAACCTTTCCCCTCAACGCCGCCTGAACCAATGGCAATTTTTGATTGAATGATATGGTATCCAGACCCAAGTGGATCACTTTCAGGATTCAGAAAGGTCAGCACCCGTTGCTTTTGATATTCCTTCATCAGGAAAAACCACATTATTGGTGCAAATGCTGAGCCTGCCAGCGCGATAAATACAATGAGTCGCCAGGCCATCCCGGCCAGGAACAATGCAAAAACTCCAGAGCTTGCGATCAACAAAGAGGTGCCAAGGTCAGGTTGTTTTGCGATAAGGAGGGTGGGGATCCCAACCAGGAGAAACCCTATTAACACGGGGATATTTCGTGGTGGTAAGTTAAAACGGCTGATATACCAGGCAATCATCATGGGAACAGCCAGTTTCATTATTTCAGAAGGCTGAAAACGCACAAAGCCTAAATCCAACCAGCGCTGGGCGCCTTTACCCATAACGCCAAAAAACAGAACACCTACCAGCATGAGTACGCCGATAATATAAAAATAAATGGATAAGCGTTTATAGGCCAGTGGTGGTACCTGAGCGAGCGCGAACATAACAGTTAACGCAACACCGAGTCGAACAACCTGACGCTGGATCAGGCCCCAATCCTGCCCACCCGCAGCGTATATAGTCACCAGGCCAACACTCATCAGAACCAGTAGTCCCAGCAAAAGTGGGCCATCTATATGAACTCTGCTGAAAATGCTTTGTTTATTGGGATCGATTTTGGTTCTGAGCATACTAATTTAATTCTTCTTCGGAATCATCTTGTTCCTGTTCAGGAGGAATGCTCACCAGATCCGTGCGGTCTTTAAAAAAGTAATCCATCATCTGTCGCGCGATCGGGGCTGCATTTTTTCCGCCACCACCTGCATTTTCCAATGCAACAGCAATAGCTATCTCCGGCGCGTCATAAGGGGCGTACCCTACATACATAGCATTGTCACGTAAATGTTCGGCTAGACTGTCAGCATCGTACTTTGCGTCCTGGGCAATACTGACCAATTGGGCAGTGCCGGTTTTTCCTGCAGACAAATACTTTGCGCCCTTAAATGCGTCCCTCGCACCACCTTTTTCACGATTGACGGTACCGTACATTGCATCCAGAACGACATCCCAGTTAGCTTCATTTTGCATTGCGATAGGCCTGAGCTCTTTGGCTGGTTCAAGTACAACATCGCCAGAATTCCACTTTCCACGCTTAATTTGAGGAACGTAGCGCGTTCCTTTATTAATCAGTGTTGTGACTGACTGAACCAATTGCAGTGGTGTTGCGGTCCAGTAGCCTTGGCCAATGCCTACTGAAATTGTGTCACCTATGTACCAAGGCTGGTTTTCCCGAGCCCGTTTCAGCCCGCGAGAAGGAAGAATACCATCCGACTCTTCATATAAATCGATGCCAGTATACTCACCGAAGCCAAATTCACCCATACTTTCACTTATACGATCTATCCCCAGGCGGTACGCCATATCCCAGAAAAAGGTATCGCAAGATTGCTCGATTGCACTGGTGACATTAACCCAGCCATGACCCCATGGGTTCCAATCGCGCCAGATATGACTGACATTTTTAAGTTGATACCGGCCTCGGTCGTACATTTTAAATTCGGGGGTGATTATTTCCTCTTCTAAACCAACCAGGGCTAAATGTGGTTTGACGGTCGAGGCAGGTGGGTATTGTCCTTGGGTAGCTCGGTTGATTAATGGCCGGTCAGTAGATTCAAGAAGTCCTCGATAGTTTTTGGAGCTTATCCCATGAACAAACAAATTCGGGTCATAGCTCGGGTTGCTATAAAGGGCAATGACACCCCCGTTGTTTGGGTCGAGAACTACAATAGAGCCGCGTCTGTCTTCAAGTACTTTTTGGGCTTCCAATTGCATATTAACGTCAATATTCAGGACCAGATCCTGACCTGGAATAGGTGGTTCGAAGTTAAGTGTTCTTATTATTCTTCCCTGACTGTTTACTTCAACTTCCTGATAACCCACCTGACCGTGCAACAATTCTTCATGATACTTTTCGACCCCCAGCTTGCCTATAAAATGGGTGGCAGCATAATTTGCATCAAGTCCGCCTTCGGACAATTTCTGTAAGTCTTTTTTGTTGATTCTTGCCACATAGCCAAGCATATGTGTGAGAGCAGCCTGATAGGGATAGTGCCGTGCTAATCTAGCTTCTACAGTGACACCGGGAAACTTGTGTTGGTTGGCAGAAAAAATGGCCACTTCCTGCACATTGAGTCGATTTCGCAGCGCGACAGGTTTAAAGCGTCGTTGTCTTTTTAATTCCTGTTTAAAATCTGCTATCTCTTCGTCATCGATATAAAGCAATTGTCCAAGTTCAATCAGGGTGTTTTCCAGATCTTCCACTTCCTCAGGAATGACCTCCAGGGCAAAAACTGGTTTGTTTTCAGCTAAGAGTACGCCATTTCGGTCATAAATAAGACCTCGATTGGGTGCGACTGGCAGGACTTTTATTCGATTTCCGTTGGAGCGGGTTTGATACGCCTCAAAGCGTGTAACCTGCAGGTAGTAGAGATTACTCACAATCATCACCAGCATCAGCCCAACTACCAGTAATGCGATAACTGTACGTCGCGCAAATAAGTTTGCTTCAGCAGTATGGTCCTTGATGGTAACTCTGTTTTTGGCCATCTTATTCCCTATGGTAGGGGTGGTTTTGATTAACGGACCAAGCTCGATATAGGCTTTCTGCCACCAGTATTCTGACCAAGGGGTGGGGCAGTGTCAGTGCGGATAAGGACCATTTTTGTTCTGCAACACTAATGCATTCGGGCGCCAGCCCCTCGGGGCCTCCAATCAATAAGCTGACATCCCGGCCATCCATTTTCCAGGCATGCATTTGCTGAGCTAATTTCGGTGTATCCCAGTTCTGACCGTTCACTTCAAGACTAATAATCCGATTGCCTTTTGGAATAGCGGAAAGGGTGAGTTCCCCTTCTTTTTTCAGTATTCGTTTAATATCCGCATTCTTTCCACGCTTACCCGCGGGTATTTCGTTGAGGTGTAATGGCATATCTGCAGGGAATCGTCGCGCGAATTCCTGATACCCTTGTTCCACCCAACCGGGCATTTTTGTGCCCACTGCAATCAGCTGAATACGCATAGATGGTTTAATTTAGCCCCATAACTTTTCTAACTGGTAGAAATCTCGGGCTTCATCTTGCATGACGTGCACAATGATATCGCCTAAATCTACCAGCACCCATTCACCGCTGTCCTGTCCTTCAATACTAAGAGGCGCGTGTCCTAGTTTTTTGCACTCAACGATGACGTTTTCAGCTATAGACACCACATGTCTCTTCGAATTCCCAGAACAGACTAACATTGTGTCAGTGACAGTAGATTTGCCTTCTACATCAAGATCAATTAAATCTCTTGCTTTCAAGTCTTCTATTTTACTGATTACGAATTGTTTAAATTTTTCGTGATCCAAAGTATCTCCTTGTATTTTGATACGTGTAGTAGTGTAACAGATCCAATTCTCATTCTGATAGCGTCCGATGAGGCTATTTGCAGAGTAACGAGATCAATCAGACTTTACTATTGGTAAAGTCTATGGGTAGTAATAAAATTATAAACAGATTCGGGTACGTGCTGTGCCCAGGTTTCCCCACTTTTTATTTTATCTCTTACATCGGTAGAAGAAACTTCCAACTCTGACGTAGCAGCCTCAAAGATATAGCCGTGATTTTTGTCAAGTAGCTCACGGTTGTTTTTAGTCCTGAACTTCTTCAACAACCCTTCAATTTCCGCGGATAAAACTACGTTCCGGCTGTCGCGCTGACACACTATAATATGAGCATAATCCATTAGTTCTCGCCATTTATGCCAGCTGTTCAACTTGGAAAAAGCATCACTACCCATAAAAAAACACAATGATTTTTCTGGATAATCAGCTCTTAAAGATTTTAGCGTTTCAATAGTATAAGAGTGACTGTTCTTTTTTAATTCCCTGTCATCAACCGAAAATAATGGGTTATGTTCACACGCTAATTCCACCATCTTTAAGCGTAATTTGGGAGCAGTTGAGGGTTGTTCTTTATGGGGAGGTATGTGACAAGGGATCAGGATCACCTGGTTTATTCCAATCTCTTTTGCTGCCTCAATCACTGGGTTAAGGTGCCCGTTGTGTATAGGATCAAAGGTTCCACCAAATATGCCAAGTAGCTTGTTAGTCAATACTTTACTCATGGTCCAGCGGCAAATCATCGAGGGTGAAGGGAATAAACATAAGGCACAGATGACACAATTCTATGTAGGGCCGTATTACAGCGGATTGTTTAAATCCATGATCTAATATTGCAAGTTTTTCTTGAATTTTAACCAGCTGGCTAAGATCCAGGCGTCGCATAGCTTTTTGATAAAGGCTTTGTCGATTTTTCCAAATTCTCAATTGATTCCAATTGGGATGTTGCCCACTTTGTTGTAAACAAAGCAATTGATGCAATGTTTGCCATTCACGTACCAACGCCCAAAGGACAATGTTAGGCTCAATCCCTTCACTTTCCAGACGATACAGCATCTTAACAGAGCGCTGTGCGTCTCCCGCAAGCAATACATCTATCAGTTGAAATACATTGAAGCGTGATTGATCGACTATGGACTTTTCAATCAACTCAGGTGTTAGTGGGGTATCAGGGAATAATAATGCCAGTTTTTCTATTTCTTGCTTTGCCGCCAGCATATTGCCTTCACAATAATCGCAAATCAACTTACTATTTTCGGCGCTGGCAACCAGACCTGACTCCCTTAGCTGTTGCATTACCCATTGATTTAACGGATTGCCTTCGAGAGGATAGCAGGGGACGTAGATACCAAGTTTGTCCAACGCCTTAAACCATTTGGTGTTCTGTACGTCCTTCCCTATTTTGCCGCCGTGCACTAGAATCAGAGTGTCAGGGTTTTGTTGTTCGGTGAGAGAAGTCAGTATTTTGCTTCCTTCGGCGCCAGGTTTTCCGGTTGGAAGTTCCAGTTCTATGAATTGCTTGGATGAAAACAGAGAGAGGGTTTGGGTAACCTCCAGCAATTTGTTCCATTCAAACTGCGTATCAACAACAAGACTTTGCCTTTCGTCAAACCCATTTTCTTTAGCGGCCTGTCTGATCAATTCGATACTGTGCAACTTTTGCTGAGGTTCCTCTCCAAAAATCAGATAAAAAGACTGCAGACCACGGCCAAGTTGCTCCGAAAATCGGTTTGGATAAACCTGCATTAACCCACACCGTTGGCCTGGCTGGCGAGCAGCCGAATAATGCGTTCAGACGCTTGTCTGCGCATTTCTGTTAACACGAGTTGAAGTTCACGGGATTTGGCCAGAATGGCGTCAGGATCGTCTTGATACTCACGGGTCACTTCAAACTCATATCGCTGTGGTTCTTTATCAGGGAAAGCGAGCTGGTAAGTAACCGTTAAGATCAATTCATATTCAGCTACCTGTCCGGTGGCAAATAACGAAAGGAGTCGTCTATTCAGACTATCTCCTTCTAATCTGATATCGAGCGTGCCTGGCGTTCTTACTGGTGCTACGTCTTCGGAAAAAGGAATTTTAAACAGCACCAGTTGTTTCTTAAGTTCTCTTTGCAACGGCATATGAGCTACGCTTGATGACAATCTGACAGAATCCACACCCTGGGGGAGCTGTTGATCACCGCGAAGTTTAAAGCCACATGATGTCACAAAAAGGCTTGTAAACAACACGCAGATAAGAATACGGAACTTGATCAATGTCTTTTCCTAATTGGCCACTATATTAACCACTTTCCCTGGCACATAGATGACTTTGCGAATAGTTTTGCCATCGGTGAACTGTTGTACGTTGTGCTCCGCTATAGCCATATCTTTCACTGAGTCATCTGATGCATTTGCAGCGACAGTAATTTTCGCGCGAACTTTGCCATTAACCTGAACAACAATTAATTTCTCATCTTCTACCAACGCAGCTTTATCTGCACTCGGCCAATCAGCTGTTTCAATTGGACTCTCATTACCTAATTGTTGCCATAGAACGTGACACATATGTGGTGTAATCGGGTTAAGCATCAAGACTACAGCGTTAACCGCTTCACGCATCAGACTAATATCCTGAGCATTGTCCTGGGGCGCTTTAAGTAAACGATTCAATAATTCCATGATAGCGGCAATAGCAGTGTTAAAGGTTTGCCTTCTTCCAACATCGTCGGACACTTTAGCAATGGTTTTATGAACTTCTCTGCGTAATGTTTTTTGCTCAGTTGAAAGCTCATTGACAAGCAAAGGTGACGGCAAGCCTGCTGCAATATGGGTTTGCGCCAGGTTCCAAACTCTTTTTAAGAATCTATTGGCACCCTCAACACCAGAATCTATCCACTCCAGCGTCTGTTCTGGTGGTGCAGCAAACATAGTAAATAGACGAATAGTGTCGGCCCCGTAAATATTAATAACTTCTTGTGGATCAATACCGTTATTTTTTGATTTGGACATTTTAGTCATGCCACCGTGTTCAACCGGCAAACCATCGCTTTCTAAAACAGCCCTAATGATGCGGCCTTTGTCATCTTTTTCTGTCACTACCTGCGAAGGTGAGTACCAATGTTTTTTACCCTTATTGTCTTCCCTGAAATAGGAATCAGCCAGAACCATCCCTTGGCACAATAAACGTTTATAGGGTTCATCTGAATTCACCAGTCCTTCATCACGTAACAACTTGTGAAAAAACCTGGAGTACAAGAGGTGAAGAATAGCATGCTCGATGCCACCCACATATTGGTCTACAGGCAACCAGTAATTGGCTTGAGAAGGTTCAAGCATAGCTTCCTGGTTCTGCGCACAGGTATATCTTGCGTAGTACCACGAAGATTCCATAAACGTATCAAATGTGTCAGTTTCCCGTTCAGCAGCCTGCCCTTGGTAGGTGGTTTGTGACCAGGATTTATCTGCTTTGATTGGGGAGGTAACGCCATCCATTACAACGTCTTCTGGTAATTCAACTGGCAGTTCTGACGTTGGGACTGGAACAGATTCTCCGTTTTCGAGTCTCAGCATTGGAATAGGCGCCCCCCAATAGCGTTGTCTGGATACGCCCCAATCACGAAGTCGATAATTGACTTTGCGTTGACCTTTTTGCTGAGTTTCCAATTCAATAGAAATTTTATCAAATGCTTCTTCAGACGTCAGTCCATCAAACTGGCCGGAATTTACTAGTACGCCTTTTTCCGTAAAAGCCGCGTTACTGATATCACACTGCAATTCAGAACCATCGACTGGCTGAATAACTTGTTTGATGTCCAGCTCATACTTACTGGCAAACTCCCAGTCACGCTGATCATGTCCAGGTACTGCCATTACTGCCCCTGAGCCATAATCCATAAGTACAAAGTTGGCTACCCAAACAGGTATTTTCTGTGCAGAAATAGGGTGGATTGCATAAATCCCCGTAAATACACCTTTTTTCTCCATGGTAGCCAGATCAGCTTCAGCGACTTTGGTATTTTTACATTCGTCGACGAATGCAGCGAGGGCTGTGTTGTTTTTGGCTGCTTCCAAGGCAATTGGGTGAGTTGCAGCAATCCCTACGTAAGTAACACCAAGCAATGTATCAGGGCGTGTGGTATACACGTCAAAGCTATCCATACCAGCGAAGTTCTGAGTAAGCTCAAAGGTAATTTCAACGCCTTCAGAGCGACCAATCCAGTTTTTCTGCATCGCGCGAACCTGATCTGGCCAGTCGTCCAACTGCTCAAGATCCTGGAGCAATTCCTCAGCGTAATCGGTAATTTTGATAAACCATTGGGGGATTTCTTTTTGTTCAACCAGCGCACCAGACCGCCAACCACGACCATCAATGACTTGCTCATTGGCTAGAACTGTATGATCAACCGGGTCCCAGTTTACTGTGGCATTTTTTTTGTAGACCAGACCTTTTTCATACAAACGCGTAAAGAACCATTGCTCCCAGCGGTAGTAGTCTTTTTTACAGGTGGCTATTTCACGATCCCAATCGTAACCAAATCCAAGAGAAACCAATTGTTCCTTCATGTAATCAATGTTGGCGTAAGTCCATTTTGCAGGCGCACTATTGTTGTTGATAGCCGCGTTTTCTGCCGGTAAGCCAAATGCGTCCCAACCCATAGGTTGAAGCACATTTTTGCCCTGCATTCTCTGATAACGGCTGATCACATCACCAATTGTATAATTTCTCACATGACCCATGTGAAGGCGACCACTTGGATAGGGAAACATCGACAAACAGTAAAACTTTTCTTTGTCAGGGTCTTCAACAGCAGCAAAGGTTTTATTTTTTGCCCAGTGTTCCTGAACTTGTTTTTCAATTATTTGTGGTTGGTACTGATTGTCGGACATTAAGGGGTGGTTCCAAAAAATAGTAAATTAACGAAATCAAATGACCGACAAGAATACCTTAGCCAATGCGGGTTGAACAATAGCCAAGTGAATGTTTGTGCAGTGAATATGAAGAGTTTTTTTATTTAATCATTGGCGCTGACTATAATTTAAGCAAAGGTGGCAGCTTGGTCAGTGGGAGATGGATAAACAAAAATCAGGTTATGATGAAATAATTAACAATCTTTATGATTGGTTGGAAGATGCAACTCGTCATGATGTAGTTGAACTGATTGATATCATTGAAAAAGCAAAAGCTTATGTAAATGCTGCTGAAGAATTGAGTGCGGAGGAAATTCGGACACTCGAAAACTACTTACTCAGGGATTTTACAACCTTTACCAAACAGTGGAAATCTGAGGCTGAGAACTCTCTCTGGCTGGATGGAATAAAAGGGAAACTGTGGCAATTGTTAGCAGCACTTTCGGATGCCAACCAAGTTCAATTATTTGAGATGGAAATGGATGTAGCTCACCAAGGCTTATATCAGGTCGGCGAACTGGTTTCTGTGGGTGTTCTCACCTGTAATAATTGTGATCATCGACATCAGGTAGATTTCGTCGAAGAAATCCTGCCTTGTATCGAATGTGGTGCAAAAACATTTACTCGCACAAATATTGATTAGTTTTGTTATATCACCGACATTTACTTAACGGGCTGAGTACTCGCTCATGGCTGAACATAATAGTCAGCTGATGTTATCAAACATGTGCTAGACCCAAACTAGCTGCACAGGTTGTTGACTTGACTACCTAATCAGGTTTCACTGTAAAAAAAATAAATCATGTCACCTATGTCTAAGAAACATGCACTTAGTGCACAACAGTTAACAGCCGTCCCCAGTCGTCGTTTAATTAATCAAGCCTTAAAAGATGACTCGGTTCTTACATCTACATTTATCGGTCAGGAGCGCGCCCGTGAAGCATTATCTTTTGGGCTGGGTATCGAGGCCAAAGGCTACAACCTTTACGTCATGGGCGAACAGGCGACGGGCCGCTATACGCTGGTTCACGAGTACATAAGCAAGCAAGTAGCCAACGCTGAAACACCAGATGACTGGTGTTTTATTAATAATTTTGATGTTGAAAGAGAGCCGACCATTCTGCGGCTTGGACCAGGTGAAAGCAAAAAGCTGTTAAAGGAAATGGAAGCCCTCGTTGATGAGTTGCTCGATACCTTTCCTGCGGCTTTCGACAATCCGGGATATCAACGCAAGAAGGCTGCAATCAGCAGAGAGTTTGATCAGGGTTACGACAAAGCCATTGATGAGGTGGAGCAGTATGCTCAATCCAAAAATGTCGCATTGTATGAAGAAGGTGGGACCATCAGTTTTTCTCCAATAGTGAATGGGAAACCTATTACGGATGCTGATTTTGCGAAACTTGCTGATGAAGAAAGACAAGGTTATTACGAGCTGATCGATTCTCTGGAAGACAGATTGAGTGAAGCGCTGATTGAATTGCCAAAATGGAAAAGGGCCTCTTCAGAACAAAGTCGTCGCCTGAAAAGGGAAACGGCGGAGCAGGGTATCCGTCCGTTGTTGAAACAACTAGAGCACAGATACGCCTCTGATCTGGGTATTCTGAAATTTCTGCGCCAACTCAAACCACATTTAGTGGATACTGTCGTAGAAGTGTTGGCAGAGGAAAGTAAAGAAGATAAGCAGGACGAATATGATAAAAGGGCCATTTTAGAAGAGCAGTATTTACCCAATATTCTGGTCTCGCATGAGTTAAATAGTGGTGCACCTGTTGTGTATGAACCCAATCCGACTCACCAGAATCTATTTGGGCGAATTGAATATACCAATATGCAAGGGTCAGTATTTACCAATTACCGAATGATCAGGCCCGGTGCGATTCACAGGGCAAACGGCGGATATTTACTTTTAGATGCTGACAAAATGATAGAACAACCTTATGTTTGGGAGTCGTTAAAACTGGCGCTTAAGTTCGGCGAATTTAAAATGGATCTTCCCCAATTAGATGTAGGGATGGTCAACTCGGTGACTCTGAATCCGCAAAAATTACCATTAAAAGTCAAAGTTGTGCTTCTGGGCTCACGTGAGCTCTATTACACATTGCAGGACTATGATGACGAATTCGACGAACTATTCCGCGTGCTGGTAGATTTTGATCATGAAATTGCTCTCAATAAAAAAACACTATCCGATTTCATCGGACGTGTGAGAAATCAGGTGAATGAACTTGGCTTAAATGGTATTTCTGCCAAAGCAATGTATCGACTGGTGGAATACAGTCTTCGAATTGCTGAGCATCAACAACATTTATCTGCTCGATTTTCTGACGTAATTGAGCTGCTACACGAAGCCTATTTCTTCTGCCAAATGAAAAATGCTACTGAAATGGATGTCACCCACATTGAAAGCGCTCTTGAGGCAAAAACCAGACGAACCGGGCGAGTGAGTCAGGCGCTGTTGGACGACATTAAACAAGGTCAGATTTTGATTGCGACGTCCGGGAAAGCGGTGGGGAAAGTAAATGGTTTAACAGTGTTAGAAGTGGGGGACAGCGTATTTGGCACTCCGGCACGGATAACCTCAACAGTATACGCCGGTGGCAATGGCGTTGTGGATATTGAAAGGGAGGTGGAGTTGGGACAACCGATTCATTCAAAAGGCGTGATGCTGTTGACCGGTTACCTAGGCCATAAATATGCGCAGTATTTCCCGTTAACCTTATCTGCAAATATTGCATTAGAACAGTCCTATGGCCACATAGATGGCGACAGTGCCTCCCTGGGTGAACTTGTCGCTCTGATATCAGCGTTAACGAATATACCTGCTCGCCAGGACCTGGCAATTACCGGTTCTATCAATCAATATGGTGAAGTTCAGTCGGTCGGTGGTGTGAACGAAAAAATTGAAGGCTTTTTTTATGTCTGCCAGGCCCGAGGTTTGACCGGCACGCAGGGGGTTATTATACCAAAGTCAAACCAGATAAACCTGATGTTAGATAAGCAGGTTATCCAGGCAGTTAAACAAGGACTATTCCACCTATACACGGCTGAAAGTGTTGATCAAGCTTTAGAACTGTTAATGGATAAAGAATCCGGTGAACTCAACGCAAGAGGACGTTATCCCAAAGGCTCAATCAACTACCTTGCAGTGAACAGATTATATGGTATTTCCAATATTGTTCATGGCAGTGATGAGGAGTAGATACTCAGATGAGCATTCGAAATAAGTGGTATATGCAACCAGAAATGCTTGTGGGGTTCTCAGCTATTATTGTCAGTTTGGTAGCAGTAGGTGTAAGCCTCTATTCTGCGTCCATCGACAGAGAATTTGCCAGGGCTTCAGTTTGGCCAAGAGTGATCATTTATCGGAGCTTCAACTATTCAAACGACATGCAAGAAGGCTACTTCAAATATGGGGTGTCAAATCATGGAACTGGCCCAGCACTAATAAAGTACGCTAAAGTCAGCTATCTGGATAAACCTTCTCAAACCTGGAATCGGTTGATAATAGATAACAATATCCATCCAAAGCCGAGTATTACACAGTCCCATATTAGTACAGCCGTTTTACCATCTAATTACACTATTGAGCCACTCATCGCTTCTGATATTCAGCAGGTCAATAAGTTGTTTGAACACGACGGTAACATTGCAATTGAGCTCTGCTACTGTTCAATTTATGGCGAGTGTTGGTTAACAGATCGTCACAACGTACCTGAGCCCGTAGAAGTATGTGAAATTGATGATGCACAAGCGTTTCGTCAATAACCAATGATAATGTATTATGCGGGCTTTATTTTTATTAAAGGCGAAAGTGAATGACAATAACGAAAGATAAAGTAGTGCAGTTTCACTACCGCATTTCTGACGTTCAGGGCAACGAATTGGAAAGTAGCTTTTCAGGTCAACCTGCAGCCTATCTGCATGGACACAAAAATATGATGCCTGGTGTGGAAAACGCGCTGGAAGGTAAAACCCAAGGTGACAGTTTTAGTGTTGAATTGGAACCTGAAACAACATTTGGACCAGTTGTTGAAAATGCTGAAACACGTGTTTCTGTGAAGCACTTACAGGGGGCAAAGAAATGGAAAGCAGGGATGACAGCAATCGTTAATACCGAACAAGGTCAAAGAGAAGTGACTGTTGTAAAAGTAGGGAAATTCATGGCGACAATAGATACTAATCATCCCCTGGCCGGAAAAGTCCTGAATTTTGATTTACAAGTTGAAGAAGTCAGAGATGCCAGTCCGGAAGAGCTTGAACATGGTCATGCTCATGGGCCAGGTGGACACCATCACTAGTTGGGCTGCGGTCAAGTAATATTGATAGGCAGTTGATCAATGTGGTATTGATAAACGCGGTTGCGTCCTGAATTTTTAGATTTATACAACGCCGCGTCAGCGCCAGCAAATAACTTATCTACATTGTATCCGCAGGTTTTCGCATCGGAAACGCCAAAGCTCGCACTGATCCGATAGCGATAGCCACTGTCAATCGTATCGATTTTTTCTATGGCTAATCGACATAATTCGGCAATTTGCAGTGCTTTCGCCATATCACATCCACACAAAAGTATGGCAAACTCTTCACCTCCCATACGTCCTATTACATCGTGCTCCCGACAAACGCTACGAGCAGCAAGCACGGCTTCCTGTAATGCCCAATCACCAACTTGATGGCCGAAATTGTCATTGATAGATTTGAAGTGATCAAGGTCAAACAAGATAAATGAAACGGCTTCGTAATGTTTTTCAGAATGACTAAGACGCTGGGAAACTGTTCGGTTAAAGTGGTACCTGTTACTTACCCCGGTCAATCCATCTATTTCTGCTAATTTTTTCAACCTGAGCTGGTTCTTACGGCTTCGGTAAATCCAGACTATCATCAACAAGACAAATGACGAAACAAGACCTAATGCCATGCGTCCGTTTTCAGCCTGTTCCTTAGAAAGCTCAGCCTGGGTTTTTAAAATGGTATTTTCTTTGTCAAGCAAACTAATTCTATTGGCGTTTTGGATGGCATTATTTTTCGCTTGCTGAACGGCAAGGTTTTTTCGCTTCTCAGACTCTAGTTGGATATTGTTTAATTTTTCAAATTCTTTTAGATACTTGTAAGCCGATTCGAAATCTTGCTCTTCTGAAGCAATTTTGTGTAACGTGTCATATGCCTTGATTAACGGAGGAGAAAATTGTCTGAATTGCAAACTATTGACAATTTTCAGAGCATAGAATTTTGCCTTTTCAGTGTTTTTTTGCTTTAAATATGCTTGGGCTAAACCACCATAAACACTGGCAATAAGGGGAGCATAGTTAGTGTTTTCAGCGGTGCTGAGTTGATCACTTAATAATTGTACAGCTTCTTCAGACTCACCCTGTGAAACCAAAAATTCCGCCAGGTACAAGCGAATATTACTGGCAGCTATCATCACGTTGACTTTTTCACAAAGCGTTATGCGCTCAGGAACAGTTTCGAGATGGTTCTTCAGGTCCCCGCTGCCTGATAACGCTTCCACTTCCAGCATATTTGCAACACAAAGTTGCTTTTCGTCTAAATTGAGACGCATCAAACTCTGGAGATGTTGAGCGGCGAGTTCGAATTCCCCTATTTTATTGTAAAAATTAATAAGCGATTCGTATGCCCTAACACGTTCACTCGGGTTTTTAATGGCTGATAGTTGAGGAATTAAGATATCAATGTAATTGAGACCATTTTCCCATTCTTGAAGATAGCCATAATTGTAAATTAGTGAACTAAGCGCTGGTATTCTTACTTCAGCATCAGCAGTTGAATCAAAAACTTGCTTGTACAAGCTGATGGCAACCTGTCGTTTGTTATCGTAAGCTAGTTTATAGGCTTGCAGGTATTTAAGTCGTGCTTGTTGCCGGGGCGTTAACTGATCATTAATGGATTCAATATCGGTGAGGATCGAGATAAACCTATCATGGTCATAAAGCTTGATTGAATCGCTGAGCGCAAGTTTTTGCTCTAATGACAAATCATCAAGATTTTGGGAATAACCATAATTGAATACAGCGATTGTTAGGAGTGTAAAGAAAAGACCTAAACGTCTGCGTATCAATAATCTACATTTAAGCCTTTTCATCTTATAACTGGTTTACACAGCTACTTGTTTATTTTCGGTCAATGAATCCTCGTCGTCATCATCGTCCTTGCTCGGTTCATCCTCATCTGGTGCGTGTTCAAAGGCACAAACATTGGGATTCAGAGCGACTAGTTGGTCAATTTCCGAACGTGATATTAGATCAATCAAGCCTTGATTCTTGTCAGCTGAAGCACCAAGGCTTTCGAGTTTCTTTAATAATTCTGACATTGGTAGGTTCCTTATTATGCATGCTCAGTAAAACAACCAGGAAGTGCTGAGCAATATTTGTCATAATTTCTAATCTGGCAGTCCACCAAATTAGACCGTGCAAAGTATATGCACCACACTAAGCTATCGTTGCTTAAAGATATTTTCAATAGCTAAATCATTTGCTTCTATGATTATTTGTATAAAAGTTTACTTTTTATAAATGTGCTAATTGCTCAGCGATGGGCAAATTATCTTTTGGCTTACCTAAGGGGGGAACAACCAAGGTTGTATGCTGAGAAACCTGACTTTGAGCCAAATCAGAAAGTTTAACCCAATCCATTCTGGGTTGGTCTATCGCCAGAGTAGGGCACTCATACAAGGCTACCAGGTGACCCATAGGATAATACTGACCTAAAACATCCACCAAAATTTGTCGATGTTTATGCCCCGTTTCAAATTTCTTAGCCGTTTTATCTCCAGCAATCCCAATTTGCCAGAGAATCAAGTAAGCGGAGGGCTCTATGTTAATTTGATGAAACATGATGTGACCAGCTTCATAATTTTGACATCCTGATTTACCAGGATCTATGCCTAGATCAGCAAAAAGGCAATCTTCTGCAGAAATGCCAGGCTCCATATGAGCGATATAACCTTCCTGGCGCGCAATCTCGATAACTTTGTGGGGGGACCAGGCAAAAATTCCTGGATGCCCATAAAATGCGCCGACTACTTTCTTTCCAAGTCGGACTTCTTTCAGCATGACATCTACCATTTCACGATAAGTGATACGTCTATCTTTCCCTTCACTATATAAAGGTTGCAGACTTCTGACATCGGAATTCATTTCCTTCACCCATAGTTCCACCAGGTGGTTAGACACACCCGTGAAGACGACATCCGCCGTCTCGATGTGATTTCGGGAGATTGGGGTTATATGCGCGCCTAATGTCATTCCCAGGCCGACACAGGTTATCGTTCCATGTTTTTTCTGCTTTTCCATATCAATGTTCTTGCGTTAAATCGATTAAAGATTGGTGGAAAATAATATCAGATAGCCTTGAATAAGGGCTAAGCTAGTTGGAATTTAAGTTTAACAACTAAACTTTTGGTATTGATATTTTCTTTTCGTCACTCTGCCGATACATGATTAGCACATGTCCAATCGTCTGAAGCTTCTCCGCTTTTGTTTCGCGAATAATGGCTTCCATGATCAGGGCTTTTTCTTCTCTGTCATCGCTTGGCACTTTGATTTTAATGAGCTCATGATGGGATAAGGCATTTTCTATTTCTGCCAATACACCTTCGGTTAATCCATTTCCACCAAGTTGCACAACAGGTTTTAACGGGTGTGCGAGGCCTTTCAGATATTGCTTTTGCTTATTTGTTAACTTCATTAAATGATTTTCTTACAAATTTATTAAATTACTACGGTTGAAAAGCGCTATTCTAACGTCATATTGGACGTATGCCTAATTAGAATCGTGATTGAAGAGAAATAATGATCGGTCATTTGATAGGTGATATGTAAGTCAAAGCATTTGCTGAGGCTGTGAGGAGCAAGATTTGAGCTAAATTGGTGAGATAATCGTAGTGTTATAACGGTTAGATAAATTACTGAAAAGCCAAGGTATACGAACGTACATATGAGATGAGCATTTTGGCTGCCCCGATGGGTTTAAGCCACAAAAGATGCGTTCTAAAACCAAATGTATGTTTAGTGGTCAAAGAAGTTCCAGGTGAATTTTTTGGCTAATATGTTAGAGAAGTAAAAAGAGTTTTTAATAGTAAAAAGCCGTAAACCGGATTCTTCCAAAGCAAAAACTGGGGAAGTATATCTTGTAGCGAGCGGATTTAAACTGTAGTAGTCTTTGTTTATGACTAGTGCAAATTGATGTGTATTAATAGAGGTTATTAGCGTTGAGCGACATGGCAAAAAATTTAATCCTTTGGTTGGTTATCGCCGTTGTTTTGATGTCGGTGTTCCAAAGCTTTTCTCCTGGTGAGTCAAGTAAGGCACAGACGGATTACACAACTTTTATCAAAGATGCAAATAATGGGATGATCCGGGAAGTCAGGATTAATAGTGACGCGAAAGAAATAACTGGTGTTAAACGCACAGGTGAAAATTTCACTACTATCATCCCTTATTATGATGAAAATCTGATGGATGACTTACTCAAAAACAACGTCAAAGTGATAGGTAAACCAGCTGAAGAGCCTTCCATTCTGGCCAACATTTTCATTTCCTGGTTTCCAATGCTGCTTCTTATCGGTGTCTGGATATTTTTCATGCGACAAATGCAGGGCGGCGGCGGTCGTGGAGCAATGTCATTTGGGAAAAGTAAAGCCAGATTGCTTGGTGAAGACCAAATCAAAACGACTTTTGCTGATGTTGCAGGTTGTGATGAAGCAAAAGAAGATGTTTCTGAATTGGTCGATTTTCTCCGCGACCCAACTAAGTTTCAGAAGCTAGGCGGCAAAATCCCTAAAGGTGTTCTGATGGTTGGACCGCCCGGAACGGGTAAAACTTTGTTAGCCAAAGCAATAGCGGGCGAAGCCAAAGTTCCATTCTTTACTATTTCAGGCTCTGACTTTGTAGAAATGTTTGTTGGTGTCGGTGCGTCGCGCGTTCGTGACATGTTTGAACAGGCTAAAAAATCTGCACCTTGCATTATCTTTATCGATGAAATAGATGCTGTTGGGCGCCAACGTGGTGCCGGTTTAGGCGGCGGTCACGATGAGCGTGAGCAAACACTGAACCAAATGTTGGTTGAAATGGATGGGTTTGAAGGGCATGAAGGCATCATTGTCATCGCTGCCACCAACCGCCCTGATGTTTTGGATCCGGCCTTGTTGCGTCCTGGTCGTTTTGATCGACAGGTGACGGTCGGATTACCTGATATTCGTGGCCGTGAACAAATTCTCAAAGTGCACATGCGCAAAGTACCTCTTGCAGACAATGTGGAAGCGTCGTTAATTGCGCGCGGAACGCCTGGATTCTCCGGGGCTGACCTGGCGAACCTGGTGAATGAAGCCGCTTTGTTTGCTGCACGCTCAAACAAGCGCGTTGTAGCAATGGAAGAGTTTGATAAGGCCAAAGATAAAATCATGATGGGCTCAGAGAGAAAGTCCATGGTGATGTCGGAAGAAGAGAAGACAAATACAGCTTATCATGAAGCCGGCCACGCAATAGTCGGTCGCCTGGTCCCTGAACATGATCCTGTTTATAAAGTATCAATCATTCCCAGAGGAAGAGCATTAGGTGTGACCATGTATTTGCCTGAACAGGATAAATATAGTCACAGCAAGCAGCACCTGGAAAGCATGATCTCAAGTTTGTTTGGTGGACGTATCGCCGAAGATCTTACCTTGGGTGAGGCAGGAGTGACTACTGGTGCATCTAACGATATTGAAAGAGCAACCGACATTGCTCGCAAAATGGTCACTCAGTGGGGGCTGTCCAATAAGATGGGACCTATGTTGTATGCTGAAGAAGAAGGAGAAGTATTCCTCGGACGCAGCATGTCTAAAGCTAAGCACATGTCAGATGATACTGCTCGAGCGATTGATGCAGAAATTAAGTCCATCATTGATCGCAATTACGAACGTGCGGAGAAAATCCTGAAAGATAACATGGATATTCTGCATGCGATGAAAGATACCTTAATGAAGTATGAGACTATCGATGCCAAACAAATTGATGATTTGATGGCCCGCAGAGAAGTACGTCCACCTGCTGATTGGGATGACGACGAGAAAGGCGGAGACACCAAACCAACGGGTGGTTCGGCAGTCACAGATACTGAAGAGAAAGAAACCAAGCCTAGTCAGCCAAATGTTGGCAAACCAGGTGATCTTCCAAGCTAGACTATGTGAATAAATCAGATAGGGTCGAAACATACGTAATGTCTCGACCCTTTTTTATTGGACTATTTCAGCAACTATTCAGATGTTATTTAAACAAACCTTTCTAGACCTGTCTGTACCCCGTGTTATGGGTATACTAAATGTAACGCCCGATTCTTTTTCAGATGGTGGCCATTACAACTCCCTCGACCAAGCCCTTTATCAGGCTGAAAAAATGTTGCAAGACGGTGCTGATTTTATCGATGTGGGTGGCGAGTCAACCCGGCCAGGTGCGAAAAATGTCAGCGAACAAGATGAATTGGACCGTGTCATTCCTGTCATTGAAAAACTGCATGAACACTTCGATACTGTTGTATCTGTAGATACCAGTAAAGCTGTTGTAATGACCGAAGCTGTTAAGGCTGGAGCTGGTTTGATAAATGACGTCAGAGCTTTGCGAGAGCCCGGAGCAATTAAGGCAGCTGCTGCGGGAAATGTGCCTGTCTGTCTGATGCATATGCAAGGTCAACCAAGAACCATGCAACACTCTCCATCCTATGTTGATGTTTGTGCTGACGTGGTTGATTTTCTTAGTGAGCGTGTTGAAGCCTGCATAACAGAAGGTATTAAGTCAGATCAGATTATCATTGACCCGGGCTTCGGGTTTGGTAAAAGTCAGCAACACAATTTTCAGCTGTTAGGAGAACTTGAAAAGATCTCTGTACAGTCGCTGCCAATGTTGGTGGGAATATCCAGAAAGTCTATGCTCGGAAATTTATTAAATAGGGATGTTTATGAACGTTTAGCTGCCAGTATCACTGCTGCGACCATTTCAATGTTGAAAGGTGCGTGTATAATTCGGGTTCACGATGTTAAAGAGAGTGTCGATGCTGCAAAAATCGTGGCCGCACTGCTAAAAGGATAATAATAATGGGCGAACGCAAATATTTTGGTACCGATGGTATTCGTGGAAAAGTGGGTGAAAATCCGATTAATCCAGAGTTTGTAACCAAGTTGGGTTGGGCTGCTGGAAAAGTCCTGGCTGGCCAGGGCACGAACAAGGTGTTAATCGGCAAAGACACCCGCATTTCGGGCTATATGCTTGAGTCTGCACTGGAGGCAGGCCTTTCAGCTGCAGGTATTAATATAGGGTTACTTGGCCCAATGCCTACACCAGCCATTGCGTATTTGACCAAAACCTTCCGCTCTGAAGCAGGTATCGTTATCAGCGCGTCACATAATCCCTTTTATGATAACGGGATTAAGTTTTTCTCAGCCAACGGTTTTAAGCTAGACGATTCCATTGAGGTGGCGATTGAAAAGCAAATGGAACAGCCTATGGAATGTGTTGCTTCAGATAAATTAGGAAAAGCCTACCGAATTGATGATGCAGCCGGCCGCTACATAGAATTTTGTAAGGGGACTTTCCCTTCAGACCTCAATTTGAAAGGCATGAAAATTGTCGTCGATTGTGCCCATGGTGCAACCTATCATATTGCGCCTAACGTCCTCGGTGAATTGGGTGCAGAAGTCATTGAGATTGGTACTAAACCCGATGGGCTGAACATCAATAGTAAAGTTGGTGCAACGTCAATGAAAGCATCACGCGATGCCGTGCTTGAGCATAAGGCTGATTTAGGCTTTGCACTTGATGGCGATGGTGACAGAATCATGATGATCGACCATCTTGGAAATGTTGTTGATGGTGACCAACTCATTTATATCATTGCTCGAGATTCGTTAAAGTCTGGTCGCTTGAATGGGGGCGTTGTCGGTACTCTGATGAGCAATTTGGGACTGGAAATTGCTTTGAATAAACTCGGTGTCGCATTTTTACGAAGCAATGTTGGTGACCGCTATGTTATGGAGCTTTTGCAGGAACGAGGCTGGTCAATTGGTGGTGAGAACTCCGGCCACGTGCTCAATTTGAATGTGGCATCAACGGGTGATGGTATTGTGGCTGGATTGCAGGTATTGACGGCGATGTTGCGTACCCACATGAGCCTGAATGAACTTTGCCAGGGAATGGAAATGTTCCCACAGACTCTTATCAACGTTCGCTTCAATGAGGGGGACACACCACTTGAAAATGCTGAAGTAAATGCAGCCGTGAAAGAAGCGGAACAGAGCATGGGCAAGGAGGGGAGGGTTCTACTTCGTAAAAGCGGAACTGAACCATTAATAAGGGTTATGGTAGAAGCGCATGAAGAAGCTGCTTCGCTCAAGTGGGCTGAGCATATTGCTGACGCAGTTCGTAAAGTAACCAGTTAAGCCCTATTTAAATTTTAATTGCGCGCCTCCACTTGTATATTTGTAGAGGGTTAGTTAATATCACGCCCGCTTTTTCGCCGGCTAAGGAAAGAAATAGTGCAAACAGTACGCAAACCTTTAGTTGCAGGTAACTGGAAACTAAATGGTGACCTGACGTTAGTTAATCAAATGCGTGAAACATTATCCTCAGCGGATGTGTCTTTTGTTGATGTGCTGGTTTGTCCTCCTTTGACTTTATTGCACGGTTTTGAATCTAACGAATTACGTTTGGGCGGCCAAAACCTGAGTGAGTTTGATTCTGGTGCACATACCGGAGAAATTGCCGGAAAAATGCTGATAGAGGCAGGATGCAGTCACGTTATTGTCGGACATTCAGAACGAAGAGCTGACAATTATGAAAGCAATATTATTGTGGCTAGCAAAGTAGAGGCAGCACTGCGCAATGGTTTAACCCCAGTATTGTGCGTTGGTGAGCCGGAGGAGATTCGGGAAAAAAATGAATTTCTTCCCTACATAGCCGAACAATTGGACGCTGTAGTTGATAAGATTGGCGTTCAGGCATTTTCAGATTTAGTGTTAGCGTATGAACCGGTTTGGGCGATAGGGACAGGAAAAACGGCTAGTCCGGCTCAAGCTCAGGAAGTGCACAAATTTATACGGGCACATTTGGCTAAATCTGCGCAAGACGTGGCGGAAAAAATACTGATTTTATACGGTGGCAGTGTCAAACCAGGCAATGCCGCTGAGTTGTTCAGCCAACCTGATGTAGATGGTGGACTGATAGGTGGGGCGAGTTTAAGCCCACAAGATTTTTTAAGCATTTGCCAAGCGGCAAAGCAATAGAGGAATAACATGTTTTACGAAGTGCTAATCGTTGTATATTTGTTGGTTGCATTAATGCTTATCGGCATGGTGCTGATTCAACAAGGTAAAGGTGCCGACATGGGCGCGTCTTTTGGTGGTGGTGGGTCAAATACTGTTTTTGGTTCAACTGGGTCAGGAAATTTTATGACTCGCACTACCGCAGTATTGGCAACGTTATTTTTTGTGATCAGCCTGATCCTTGGCAACCAGACTGCAGATAAAGAGCAAACTGTTGATGAGTTCCAGAACTTGGGAATACCTGTTGCAGAGCAACCAGTTGTTGTCCCGAATGACTCAGATGTGCCTGTTTCTGATCAACAAGAAGAAAGTGACGTTCCAAACTAGTGTAACTGGAATTCGCGGATGTGGTGGAATTGGTAGACACGCAGCCTTGAGGGGGCTGTGGCTTCGGCCGTGAGAGTTCGAGTCTCTCCATCCGCACCAAACATAAAAGGCTGTAGTGAAAACTACGGCCTTTTTTATTTTGCCTTTTATTTAAGGAAAGGAAGCAATGAATTTCGTAGCAACACGTGATTACCTCCTTAGCAAACCTGAAGCCATTGAAGACTATCCTTTTGGACCAGATGTAGCGGTTATGAAAGTCAAAGGAAAGATGTTTGCAACACTTGCCACTGAAGATGGTGAAGGCAGAATGAACCTGAAGTGCGATCCACACGAGGCACTCATGTTAAGAGACATGTTTGTTGCTGTGAAACCAGGCTATCACATGAACAAAAAGCATTGGAATACTATTCATCTTGACGGGAGCATACCTGCTGGTGAAGTCCAGCGGATGATAGATAACTCTTACGCATTAGTAGTAGGCTCACTAAATAAAACTATTAAAACGGAATTGTTACTGAAATTTGGAGCTGCTCAGTTGGGGCTAGAGGTAGTGTAAGGAACTGGCATTTAACCCCAACCTGTACAGAAATATAGCAATTGATTGTATTTTTGAATTTTTCCCTGAAAAATCCTTATTGAAACCCATTTTAATTGTGTTCTTACCTTCGTTTATAGATAGCAATGGCTCTATCTTACCGCTATACTATGCGCCGCGATTAATAGCGTATAAAAATAGATAAACAAAGGATACTAATGACTCCTATTACAAAGACTTTCCAGTATGGTCAACATACTGTTACTTTAGAAACGGGCGTGATAGCACGCCAAGCTACCGCTGCCGTTATGGCAAGCATGGACGACACTTCTGTATTGGTAAGTGTTGTTGGTAAAAAAGATGCTAAAGCAGACCAAGATTTCTTCCCTTTAACGGTTAACTATCAGGAAAAAGCTTATGCAGCTGGTAAAATCCCTGGTGGTTTTTTCAAACGTGAAGGTCGTCCTGCTGAGAGCGAAACTCTGACGGCACGTTTAATTGACCGTCCAATTCGTCCATTGTTCCCTGATGGGTTTATGAACGAAGTTCAAATTATCATTACTGTGGTATCAGCTAATCCTGAGATCCCAACAGACATTATTTCTTTAATTGGCACATCTGCCGCACTAGCCATTTCTGGCATTCCATTCAATGGACCTGTTGGCGCAGCTCGCGTAGGTTACACGGATGGTCAGTATGTCCTTAATACTCGCACTTCTGAACTTGAAGCCAGTGAACTAGACTTAGTCGTTGCTGGAACCGAAAGTGCAGTGTTAATGGTTGAATCTGAAGCAGACATTTTATCTGAAGAAGTCATGCTTGGGGCTGTAATGTATGGTCATGAGCAATTCCAAACTGTTATCAGTAATATCAGTGAATTTGCCAGTGAAGTTGGCACTGAGAAGTGGGATTGGCAGCCAGTTGCAGAAAATACTGAATTAAAAACAAAAGTCAAAGAGCTTGCTGAAGCGGGTATGACTGATGCGTACCAAATTTCAGATAAAATGGAACGTAAAGACGCCGTAGTTGCGGTTACAGAAAAAGCACTTGAAGCAATTCTTGCGGAAAACCAAGAGCAGGACCAAAAAGAAGTCCTGGAATTATTGCATGACCTTGAAAGCGACGTAGTTCGTTCTCGAATTCTTGCTGGCAATCCACGAATTGACGGACGTGATCCGGAAATGATCCGTGCATTGGATGTAGGTACAGGTATTCTTCCACGTACTCACGGCTCAGCATTGTTCACACGAGGTGAAACACAGGCGCTGGTTGCTGCAACGCTTGGTACAGAACGTGATGCACAGATGATTGATGCGCTGAATGGTAAAACTGATAGCCGCTTCATGTTGCACTATAACTTTCCTCCTTATTGTGTGGGTGAGACTGGTTTCATTGGTTCTCCAAAGCGTCGCGAAATCGGCCATGGCCGTTTGGCGAAGCGCGGTATTCAAGCTGTTATGCCTTCGGAAGCAGAATTCCCGTATGTGGTTCGTGTCGTTTCTGAAATCACTGAATCAAATGGTTCATCGTCAATGGCATCTGTATGCGGAACATCGCTTGCGTTGATGGACGCTGGTGTTCCTATTAAGGCTTCTGTTGCTGGTATTGCGATGGGCTTGGTGAAAAGTGACGAAAACTTTGTTGTACTTTCAGACATTCTCGGTGATGAAGATCACTTGGGTGATATGGACTTTAAAGTAGCAGGTACAACAAGTGGTATTACTGCACTTCAAATGGATATCAAGATCGAGGGTATCACTAAAGAAATCATGCAGGTTGCCCTTAAGCAGGCTAAAGAAGCACGTCTTCATATCCTGGGCGTAATGGACCAGGCTCTTGCCGGTCACCGTGAAGAGATGTCTGAGTACGCACCTCGTATTTACACGCTTAAAATTGATCAAGACAAAATCCGTGACGTAATTGGTAAAGGTGGTGCGATGATCCGTTCTATTACGGAAGAGTCGGATACCAACATTGAAATTGAAGATGATGGCACAATCAAGATTTTTGCAACAGAGCGTGCAAAAGCTGACATCGCGATCTCCAAGATTGAACAGGTTACAGCTGAAGTCGAAGCGGGCAAAACATATAACGGTAAAGTAACTCGTATCGTTGACTTTGGTGCCTTTGTTGAAATACTTCCAGGCAAAGAAGGTCTGGTTCATATTTCGCAAATCGCCCATGAGCGCGTAAATAAAGTTGCTGACTATCTAGAAGAAGGTCAGATGGTAGATGTGAAAGTGATGGAGATTGACCGTCAAAATCGTGTTCGCCTAAGCATCAAAGAGCTGCTTGAAAAGCCTGCTCCTGAAGCTGCACCAGAAGCGCCTACTGAAGAGTAATCGTAACGTATTAATCTATCAGGGAGCTTCGGCTCCCTTTTTTAATTTTAAATGATGAGAGGCTAATATGGATAATGATCAACAAACAAAGATTGAAGCGGCGGTTTTTCGTCGATTGATTAAACATCTGGATGATCACAAAGACGTGCAAAACATTGATCTGATGATATTGGCTGATTTTTGCAGGAACTGCTTGGGCAAATGGTATTCTGCTGCTGCAAATGATCAGGGAATTGATATTGATTATGAGTCTGCCAGAGAAGTGATTTACGGTATGCCTTATTCAGAATGGAAAGATAAATATCAGGCTAAAGCTACTCCTGAGCAGATGGCAGCCTTTGAAGCTAAACAAGCTTCTAAAAAAGCTTAGTGGCAGACTAAATTTGAACTTAGTGGCAGACTAAATTTGAATTTATAGACAAGTAAGATATTGCGTATTTCATTAGCGACTTACGCAATATTACTATTGCACTCCACAACCTGATTTCGACCATTTTCTTTGGCCTCATATAAGGCCTTATCCGCTAAGTTTATGAGTTCTTCAATCATGGTTTCGTTGGTCAGGTGGGCTACACCAACGCTGGTTGTGAATTGCAGTTGTCCTTTAGGGGTTTCAATTTTTAACTCGCTGATATCTTCTCTTAATCGGTCAGCCATATTGACTGCTTCTACACCATTGCCACACAACAGTAATGAGAACTCTTCTCCGCCTATGCGACCAAATATGTCCTTATCTCTGATCTTGTTGGAGATGGCGGAAGCGAAGTGACGCAGCGCTTCATCACCTACACTATGTCCATAGGTGTCGTTAATATCTTTAAAGTTGTCAATATCAAACATCAGGAGGCTGAAGGTGATGTCCTTGGATTTTGTTGTTTCCAGGATTTTTTCTGAATCTGCAAAGAAGCTTCGTCTGTTTCTGGTTCCAGTTAATGAATCAGTCCTTGCTTCAAGCTCGGCCTTGAATTTTGCTCTTTCCAGTTCATGAGTGCGTTCAGTTACCAGAACTTCCAATTCAGCTTTAGAACGTTCGAGTTGATTTGTATATTTGTGTTCTACCTCTTCTTTCTGCCTGCGTAAACCTCTGATTTTCACTCCCATGGCTGCCATAATCACAATCATTTCTGTGTAAGAGCCGACTGTGGGCCAGTAATAATAGAAAAAGTTATGTTCAACAAGCCCAAGATCCCTAAGTGCTTGTACAAACAAACCGATCACTAAAAAGCTCCAGGCAAACGCAAACAAAGCCGCCTCTTTGGACCCTTGGTACCAACGTAACAAGCCCGCAAAACCAAGAACAGGATAAAGCAGTAACGCGATAGTGATTGATATTACTGCCAGCGAGGTTAATTGGAAAAAGCCGGTGACAAACAAAAACAGGGTATTTGCCATCATGATTTTTAGCAGAATATCGGTCTTAGGTATAAATTGTTTAGTTTGCAAAAATATTCTGGCAAACAGAACTGCACAAAAAATTGATACTGCTCCCGTCATGGACATGTAGCTCCAGTGGAACCCATCCGTTATTAGGAAGTTGTGCGTGTAGCCAAGAATAGTTGCCCAAGCGGCAATTTTACTCAATGAATAGGCAGAGTATGCGTAAAAGAATTTTTCATTGGTCGCAATACCACCGATAAGTGATATTGCCGACATGATAAGTAAACCACCAAATAAGAATGCGCTCACGCTATATTCTGCGGCCTGAGCATTGCGCAGGGAGGAAGGTGACCAGACCCGCAAATCAGGGAATACATAGCCTTTGTCGTCAGAACTGAATTTTACGTAGTAGCTTGCTTGTTCTGATGGAAGTAGTGTTATCTCAAAGACAAATCGATTGTGTGGGATCGGCCTTTCATCAAAAGAGTTCAGCAGCGAAAAGTCCGCTATTTGAGAAAACTCGGAATCCGCAACATTTTTCCGTTGGAAGACCTCGAGCTCAATTAGCTGATGGTCGACATATTCCAGATGCAAAGTTATGGGTGAAGAAAGTGTATTCTTTAACTTAAAATGTGACCATACGGCGCCTGGTTGAAGACCGGTGGAACCATTAGAATCCAGCGCTACAAATTCTCCACCTTCCTGAAATGCGATTACCTCATTCAGTGTCAATTTCTTTTCAGGATCATAAAGAATTGTAAAATTCCCTTTCATTCTTAGACCTGCTTCTGAGCCGTCTACTAAAAGGACTTCCGCACTCTGAACAACAGTCCCAAATAAAAGTGATAACAGCAACACCGGTATTTTTAAACTAACTATCTGATTGAAATTTAAAAAGAAATGATGGAAATGATTTAGCAATTGCATAATACTCAAGGTAAGAATTCTTATCTTTTGGGATTTAGTTATTATATTCAAAAGACAACTTGGACTTGTTTGGCGATGAAGTTACTCGCCTCTCGATCCAAACACATGTCCAATATGTGCGGGTAAATCGTAACGTAAAACTGAAGGTTTGCCTACTTTTTGCTGATGAATAGTTGATTAAAATTGAGGATAAATTATTGGCTAAGTACTACGTTTCGTATTTATTAGTATTTTGTTCACTATCCGCGTGTATCAATAAATCGGAGGTTGAATCTGTGCAAGTCGACTTTAAAGAATTGCGCTGGTATGCCGAAAGGGCATCTACGGCATATCAGACCGAACAACAAATCAAAAACAGTTTCCCCGACACTGTCAGGGTTACTACGGTGAAAAACACAGAAGTACAGTATTTTCTAGAAAAACCTAAAACAGGAAATCGTCAGATTTTATCCATTCGTGGTACCGCTAACTTTCGTAATGCAATAGAGGATGCTGAATACCTTCAGGTAAAAAATAAAAAGTTAGGTATTTATGTAGATAAAGGATTTGATGAAGATACGGCATTGATTTATCAGGATGTTTTACCATTTTTAGATAAAGATAAGGAAGTTATCCTTACCGGTCATTCTCTTGGTGCCGCTATTTCTACGTTATTGATGATGTATCTACACGAAGATGGTTTTAAGGTTGGAAGGTCAGTAAATTTTGGGCAACCGAAAGTAACCAATGATGTAGGAAAGGGAAAGTACAATTTTTTACCCTTGCTGCGTGTGGTCGACGAAAACGATGTAGTTCCTTTGTTGCCCCCGGCTAGTTTGCTGGATTCTGTACACGGTGAATATACCCATATCGGGCCAGAAGTGATTCTACTGGAAGGACTATTTTATGTTTATCAGGATGAGCATATGTTGAGAAAGACGAACTCTGATTCATTTTGGTCAAATTTGACAGATGTAAGTGTGGGTGCCCATGTGATAAAGCACTATATGCATAACATTAATTCGAAATTGGATTCTGCCACTCAAATTCCGTTCAGCGAACGTGAAAAATACATTGATAAATAAAGCGGTATCCGCATAGTCCTTTTTACATGACACTTTCAACACTAGTCACTCAAATAAAGAGAATAATATGAGCATTTTGGCAAAGTTGGGCGATCTGTTAGCAAACGTATGGGAAGTGATAACTGACGTTTTCTCTCTGATCGGCAGAGTTATATACCGCATAACAATCGGATTTTTCAGATGGATTAAAGGGGTTTTGAACGGCGTCTGGGGACTATGGCTATCGCTAGGGCCGAAATGGTTACGAGTGCTGTTTACAATAGTTGCAGTATTCGTGGGGGGGTACCTGATTTTGGATATCTTGCTAAAACCTAATCTTACAAAAGAAAATATTTACCAGGTCACTTATTTAAATGAGGGCTGGACCGATGAACAACGACAAACATTCTATTACACACCGCAAGGTACTGAGCTGCTTGGGTTAGAATATGATTGGTTTATCAATCTTGAATTGCCTTTATCCCATGACTTACTTGCCAGTGAAGAAAATATGCGTGGATGGGGCTTCATTGTAAGCCCAGGTCAGCGTGCAACGTCGAGGAACCCCGGCAATCTGCCGGTTGGTTTTGCCAGACATACAGATCCCGTTAGTGGAGAACAAAATTTAGATCTTGGATGCGCCATGTGTCACACCGGTGAACTGCATTATAAAGGGTCTGCAATGAGAGTGGACGGTGGGCAATCCGTTCAAAGTATCTCGACCATTAAACGTGGTGAATTTATGGTGACCTTGGGGGCGTCAGTTTTTGAAACTCTGATAAATCCAAATAAATGGAACAGGTTTGCAAACCGACTGGTTGGTGATGATGAATCCGCCAGGGACAAGCTGCGCTCAGAAGTCTGGGCATTTGTGGGAAAACTCAAAAAGTTCTCCTCAGGTGCAGGCGCCACTAAGTATTATCCTGTCGAAGAAGGCAGAGGGAGAACCGATGCGGTTGGTCGTATAGCTAATGTGGTGTTTGGGTATGATTTGGACGTGCCGCAAAATTATAAGGTGGCAGATGCACCTGCGAGTTATCCTTTTATCTGGGATATCTGGCGTTTTGATTGGGTTCAGTATACTGGATTTACTAATCAGGCAATGGCGCGAAATGTAGGAGAGAGTCTAGGTGTTTTAGCACCCATTAAAATGGTCGATGATGATGGAAATTTGCTCCCCCCCGAAAGTTTTGGTGAAACTATAGTTGATATTGATGGTATGCATTGCGTTGAAGGTACTTTACGTGACCTTAAACCGCCTAAATGGCCGGAGCGTATCATGGGCAAAATAGACATTGAACGGGCGACAAGAGGGAAAACACTTTTTGCCGATCAATGCGCTTATTGCCACGGACCTCATGTCTCTGAACCTTATTCATGGCAAGTTGCGCAGGGGCCAGATGAAAACCCAGCGAATCAAATCGCGGTCAATTGGCAATGGGACATGGCTGGTGAAATCACGGAGAATGATGGAAAAGCGTTCAGAGACGATTGGCGTGAAACTATTTGGGCCATGCCTTGGATAAGTACAGAAGTTATCGGTACAGATCCCAAGCTTGCTGATAATTACATGGACAATAAGTATGATGCAACCAAACTGCTTAGAGGTTCAGAGCCAGTTAATGCAGGAAACGGTTTACAGGTTCTGCTAAATCGTCTTGTGCCAATTTTATATGATAATTGGGATATAGAAGGTAAAGAGGTACCCAATTTCGATGGATTAAACGTTCCTTTCCGAATTGAAAATAAACGAGCCTATAAATCAAGACCTCTCCATGGGGTCTGGGCGACTCCACCTTTTTTACACAATGGTTCTGTGCCAAGTATTTATGATTTACTTTCACCGCTCAGGGCAAGACCAAAAACTTTCTACGTTGGAAACAGAGAGTATGATCCGGCTAAATTGGGATACCGGACGGAATATTCCGAAGGTAGTTTTCTTCACGATACCAGTATTGATGGAAACAGAAACATCGGCCATTTGTTCACTGACGTTAATATGCCGGGCCGGATTGGAGAGCTGTTATCAGAAAACGAAAGAATGGATTTGATTGAATATATCAAGGTACTTGGAAATCCTGATTTTTCCGAGCAACTAGGCGGGGATCCGTTAAATTGGGATAACTATTCAAAGCCACCAGCTGACAATCAACTTTCTTTGGCGTGCGAAAGATCTCACCAGTTGCATGTTAAAAACCAACGACAAGTTCTGCCATTGGGAGGACAGTAGCATGCGCACTATAATCCTAAGTTCAATATTGGTTTTGTACACGTTAAATGGTCTAGCTAACGCTACTTCTGAAGACCCGAAACCCGATGAGTTTGAATTGCCATTACTCGGCATGGAAATTTCTAAGCAGGAAGAGGATGCAATTAAAAGAGCCATAGGGTTTGGACGTCAGATTTCTAAAATAGCTGAAACAAAAAACGGATTACCTTACCGTCGGGATGCTCATGCGAAAGCAACTGGCTGCGTCAGAGCAACGTTTTCGGTCAATGGAGATATTCCCCAGCACTACCAATCAAGCGTTTTTTCCGTTCCCGGCAGAGAGTATCAAGCGTGGATCCGTTTTTCTAATGGTGACATGCAGGTGCAACCAGATGGCAAAGCGGACGCAAGGGGTATGGCAATAAAACTCGTAGGAGTGGAGGGCAGCAAGATTGCTCCTGAATTGAAAGGGGCAAAAACCCAGGATTTCATAATGACTAATACGCCGGCATTTTTTAATCGAAACATATTCGATTATGTCGACGACATGAGTTACCTGGCAAAATTGCAAAGAACCCGTTGGTTTATCAGTTTTTTCCCTCCAAGGTTACACCCCAAGGAGTTTTATCGCGCGATTCAGACTGTTTCAGGTAAAATCAACACTCCATTGGAGCCTCAGTATTATTCAATGCTGCCTTACCTGATAAACGAAACTGCTGTCAAATTTTCTGCCAAAGCGTGCCCTGGTATGACATTTCCGGAAACTGTTGATAAATCGAATGTTGATTACCTGACTCTGGCCATGTCTGAACATTTAAAAAGTCATGGCGCATGCTTTGACTTTATGTTGCAGGAAAAGGTTGCAGGTGCTGATATGCCGTTAGATGATGCAACTGTCATCTGGTCAGAAGAAGATTCTCCTTTTGTTCCTGTGGCCCGTATAAACATTCCTCCGCAACAATTTACCGGGCAACAGCAGCAAACCTTTTGTGAAAATTTATCCATGAATCCCTGGCATGGGGTAGGGAAGTGGGAACCTGTCGGTAGTCTTAATCGGGCAAGAAGATTGGTTTATAATGCCGTATCTCAGTACAGGCACAAACAAAATGATGTACAACGAAAAGAACCGACGTCATGGTGTTTCGACAATGATAAAACTTGTGATCTAGACCACTATTTTCATCATACAAAATCAAAATGGCCCTTAGCCCGATGTTTTGATGCCAGTATTAAATTAGTTGATGGAAAACCAATTGAAAGTCAGTGCGAATACTAGAAACAAGCACTAAGGTCGGGCAGTCGTCAGATATTGAGAGTAAATCAGGATGAATATTGATGACATCTACGCGAGGTTTAAACAGTCTGGGTTGGATAAGATGCACTTGGGCCCGGCAGATGTGCAACCGATTCTAAATTCGCTTCTACTTAAGAAAACGGTTCATGGCGAAAAACTGGGTGAATCTTTTAATCGGCAGTCAGTGTGCAAGTTTCGCTTTGGTTATGGACCAATTTGTATCCTCGCCTGGTCGCAAATGCACGGAAACGAGCCAACAGCAACCGCAAGTTTGATTGACTTCATGCAATTTTTACTCACTTCAGAGGGGAGTGCATGGCAGGCGTCGTGGCAAGATAAAATAAGCTTACATATTTTGCCTATGCTCAATCCTGATGGTGCAGAAAACAATACTCGTGTGAATGCGCAGGGTATTGATATCAATCGCGATGCTGCCGTTTTACAAAGTCCTGAAGGCCGAATTCTTCATAATTTGCTCAATACTCTGAAGCCAGATGTAGCCTTTAACCTTCATGATCAAAACCGGTATTACACAGTTGGTGAAAAAGGCCCAGCTACTGTTCTGGCATTTATGGCTCCACCTGCAGATATACAAAAAACTATTACACCTGCCAGAAAAAAAGCAATGCAGATAATTGATTGTTGTGTTGAAAGGTCGAATCATTACATTAAAGGTAAAATAGCCCGCTATGATGATACCTATTCTAACCGAGCATTCGGTGACTACGCGGCGTCGCTGGGGGCCGCGTGTATTCTCATTGAGTCAGGTACCGAAGCTGGTGACCCAAACAGGCAGATTGCCAGGAAAATGAATTTTCTGTCTTTATTTGAATCTATTGAGCGCCTGTCCACCAACAGTTTACATTCTCCCAATATTGATGCTTATAACGCTTTGCCCATGAACTATGAAGATGGGATGGCCGATGTTATTTTAAGAGGACTGAATATCGGAGAAATCCACAGTAAACAATATTGGGTGGATGTGAATATTCAGCTGGATTTGTCTCTGTCCACTGGAACACTAATTGAGGTGGGTGATCTGGCACGAGTTAAGGGATATTTTGAATTTGGAGCAGACAAACTCAATCTTATTTCCACAACCTGTTTTACTCTGGATAGTCCGTTAACGCTCACAAAAGAGAAATATATGTCGCTAATTAGTGAGGGATATTTGGGGTTTAGAGGCAACCTGAAATTACTCGTTAATAATTCTGGGTTCCCGGTTGAGTTCAGTCAAAGTCTTAACCATGACGCAAGTCAACTTACTTTAAATCAGAACGCCACCTTTGCCATGGGCATAGGAGATAAAATACGTTACGTAGTAGTAAAAGGGATTGTAATAGATGTTGCAAAACAGATTGCGATAAATGGTTACACTTATTAATCCATAAATTAATAGCTTTTAGCGGGAAACCTGGCCTTGTTTCCTGTAATCTAGAGTGGTTTTGTTAAGGATCTGAACACCCCCATGTTTTTGTTATTAATCTATATTTCTGTTGCACTTGGTTTTTCCTTTATTTGTTCTGTTGCTGAAGCGGTTATTTTAAGCGTGTCATCAGCCTATGTGTCTGTTTCAGTTAAAGAAGGGAAAGTGTCGGGTAAAATATTACGACATCTTACTGAAGATATTAACCGGCCCTTAGCGGCCATACTAACCCTAAACACTATTGCGCATACCATGGGCGCCGCCGGTGCAGGGGCTCAGGCTGCGGTGGTATTCGGTGATGCATATCTTGGCATTGCCTCAGCAATTTTGACCCTGCTTATACTAATATTCTCAGAAATTATTCCAAAAACGCTTGGTGCAACATATTGGCGCCAATTAGCCCCAGCAACCGCATACTTTCTAAAGTATCTGGTGATTATTCTTTACCCCTTTATTTTACTTTCTAACCGATTAACTAGAGGTTTCAAGGAAGATTCACCCCTTAAAGGGCTAAATCGTGGCGAACTAGTTGCTATGGCCGAACTGTCTAAACAGGAAGGTCAGATTGCAGTAGAAGAAGCAAATATTATGCAAAGCCTACTGCAACTCGAGCAGCTTAAGATAAAAGACGCCATGACACACAGAACAGTAGTGTTTTCCATTCCGGAAGAAATGACGGTAGAAACCTTTTTTCACAAGCATAGCTCTGTCAGCTTCTCGCGCATTCCCGTTTATGAAGCTAATGAGCCTGAAAAGGTCAGTGGTTTTGTAATGAAGACAGATTTGCTTTTGGCTCATGCCAGAGGAAATAGCTCTACCCCCTTGATTGAATATAAAAAAGACATGATAACCTTGCTTTCGAGTATGCCTTTAAAAGACACGTTCAGGCATTTTCTGGAGTCACGCATACACATATTGCTCGTGGTAGATGAGTATGGAGGTCTAGAAGGAATTCTGACTTTGGAAGACTTAATGGAAAGTTTGCTAGGTAAAGAAATTGTTGACGAAAAAGACAAGAACGTCAGCATGAAGAAACTGGCACACATCATGTGGAAACGCAGGGAAAGTGCGTTATTAAAAAAATCTGCTCCAGAAGAACAATTAAAAGAATGAGAATTAAAATTACATGAGTGAGTTATTAACTTGCGAACATTTATGCAAGGAATACAAGGAAGATGCTTCAACAGTCAACGTTTTAAAGGACGTTAATTTTTCGGTTAGCTCATCGGAACAGGTTGCGATCTTAGGTTCATCCGGGTCTGGAAAAAGCACGCTTTTGCATCTACTGGGCGCACTGGATACACCAACATCAGGTAATGTGTATTTTAAAAATCAGGACATTTTTCAATTCACACATACGGAACAATCAACATTTCGTAATAAGAGTCTTGGGTTTGTTTATCAATTCCATCATCTGCTACCAGAATTTAGTGCGTTGGAAAACGTAGCTATGCCCTTGCTTATTGGTAAGAAACCAAGAAAATTGGCTGAAAATAAAGCAAGGGAGATGCTTCAAAAAGTAGGCTTGGAACACCGTTTGGATCATCGGCCTGCAAAATTGTCAGGAGGTGAACGTCAACGTGTCGCTATTGCCAGAGCACTTGTTAACGAACCTGCTTTGGTGTTGGCTGATGAACCCACCGGAAACCTGGATCATAAAACAGGTGAAAGTATTTACCAGTTAATCAAAGAGCTGAAAGAACAAATAGAAACCTGTTTTATCATAGTAACCCATGACACAGAATTGGCCGGCAGACTAGATAGAGTTTTGTCGTTGGTAGATGGTGTGATGACAGAGCAGGCTCGATAATTATGTTTTTGTCCTTTCAGCTGGCTTGGCGGTTCCGTTCTGATAAACGTAAAAATGGCTTTATTTCCTTTATATCAGCATCAAGTACAATGGGAATAGCGTTAGGATGTTTTGTGTTGATCTTGCTCCTATCTGTTATGAATGGCTTTGAAGGTGAGCTTAAGTCACGATTATTATCCGTAATACCACATGCCGAAATTTGGTCTTTTCAATCTGAAGGAATGCAAAACTGGCGTTCAATACTAAGCGAAACTAAACAGGATGAACGTGTCAGGCATGTTGAACCCTATGCGAAGGCAACAGGTATGCTGCAGAAAGGCAAAGCAATGAAAGCAGTCGAATTGACAGCTTTGGATCCTGAGTTTTCTGCTGGCAATAGTTTGCTCAGCATTATTAACCAGGAGCAATGGCTCAGCTTTGTTGAACAACCAAATGCCATTTTGTTGGGGGCAGGGGTGATGGAAAAACTCAATGTCCAAATAGGTCAGTCTGTACAATTGTTGGTTCCCCAACTTAGCAATGACCTGAGCCTTAAGGCGCCTAAGACATTATGGTTAAAAGTGTCTGGGGAAATAAAAATTGGCGGAGAACTTGATAATCATATAGGCGTATTTCATCTTTCAAAAGCAACAGAAACTCTCGGAATTCGCACGGGAGCGCAAGGACTACGATTCCAGTTTCACGATCCCTTTGTGGCGAAAAAGGCTATCAGGGATATAGGGTATCAAATTAAGCAACCTAGTTATTTATCTAACTGGACCTTGACCCAGGGGAATCTTTATCAGGATATACAGCTTGTCAGAGCGGTTGTATACCTGGCTTTAATTCTTGTTATCACGGTCGCCTGCTTCAATATTGTTTCTACGCTTGTCATGGCAGTAAATGAAAAACAGGCTGAAATTGCCATGCTGAAGACTATGGGCACACAGGACTCACAAATTATTCGGATATTTATGATTCAAGGGGTCATAAATGGTGTTTCAGGTACCTTTCTTGGTGTCATTATGGGAGTAATAGTTGCGTCAAACCTATCGGAAATCGCGACGTTTTTTGAGCAAATCAGCGGTATTCGGTTTCTGTCCGGGGATATTTACTTTATCAATTTTCTGCCGTCGGAATTAAATTGGCATGAAGTGGCTATTACGGCAGTTATCGCATTAGTATTAAGCTTTGTGGCAACAATCTATCCAGCCAGAAAAGCAGCCAGAGTGAATCCCGCGCAGATACTATAGTAACAAAAGCTATCCGTTCTCCAAACCGGGAAACGGATAGCAAATCTGATCCTATTTAGAGCCTCTTTCAAATTGCTCAAAATCAACTTCTTCCTCTTTAACGCCTGCATCGAGATCGTAAAAAACTTTCTTGTCCAGTTCATTTTCACTGTTAGACACTACGCAGGCGACCATGCAATCACCTGTTACATTGACAGCGGTTCTCGTCATGTCCAGAAGTCTGTCCACACCAATTATGAGTGCAATTCCTTCCACTGGCAGGTTAACCTGATTTAACACCATGGCCAGCATGATAAGACCTACGCCAGGAACACCTGCAGTGCCAACTGAGGCGAGTGTGGCCGTTAGGACTACCATCAGATAATCACCAGTAGACAAATCAACCTGATAATATTGAGCAATAAATACTGTAGCGACACCCTGCATGATAGCAGTGCCATCCATATTAATGGTTGAGCCTAGCGGTACGGTAAAAGATGCGACTGAATTATTTACACCTAGTTTCTTTGTTGCGGTTTCCATAGTGACAGGGAGTGTTGCACTGCTGCTTGCTGTGCTAAAGGCAAATAATGCAGCATCACGCATTTTTCTGAAAAGTATAATCGGGTTGAGTCCCGTCAATAATTTCAAAAGTATAGAATAAGAGACTGTTGCGTGAATGATCAGCACGACTAGCACCAGAAAAAAATACTTGGCAATGTTGATTATTTCGCTGATATCAACCTTTGCAAATAATTTGGCCATTAATGCGAAAACGCCCCAGGGAGCCAGATTCATCAGTATAGTGACCAGCTTCATGATGACAGTATTAAGATCTTCGAAGAGTGAACCAAGTCGCTTACCGGACTCACCTGACATTGCGATTGCAATACCAAAAAGCACGGCAAATACGATCACCTGTAGCATTTTACCTTCAGAAAAGGATTTAAACGGGTTATCTGGAAAAATGTCGATAAAAACCTGCGCAATACCGGGTGCTTCTTTGGCTGCATAGGTTAATTCTGTTTCAAATTCAGTACCTTCACCGGGAGCAACAACAATCGCCATAAAAATAGCCAATGTGATTGCCAATGCAGTTGTACCTACATATAAAAGTACAGATTTTCCACCTAATCTACCCAGTTTGCTGGGCTCTGAAAGGTTCATTATTCCACAGACCAAGGAGACGAATACGAGCGGAACTACCAGCATTTTCAAGCTGTTAATGAATATTTGCCCGATAACATGAAATATACCATCGACTAAAACTGCATACGTAGAAACAGGGTAACCGAATACACTAAAGGTCAAATCTCCGCTATCATCAGTTACGGCTTGTAACAGAGCGCCTATAATTATACCGGCTATCATGCCGATAAAGATTTTGACGGTTAAACTGAGTTTGGTAGGAGATTGCTCCATAATTATCCTAATAGTTATTGTTATTAGAGATAGCCTAGCAAGTTTACCCACTAAGCTAAACCACTAAAGAACATTGAGGGTGACCTCATACCAAACCTGATGTGTAGGAAAATAGATATGATTTCAAGCTTTAGGGCGTTGATAACCAGTATGATACTTTTAACACTAGCCGCTTGTGGCGGCGGTGGTTCGCTGGAGCGTGATAGCTCAGGAGGCGGAGGTGATACGCCTACAGAAACCACCTTTAGCGTTTCTCTTTCTCTGTCTGACGCGTCTGGCGCAGAAAGTAACGTGTTAAGCGCGAACAACCCTCTGGTGGTGACTGCGACAGTAACAGATCAAAACGGTGATGTAGTTGCTAATGAAGATGTCAGTTTCTCAATAAGTGTTGATGATCTGGCTGTATTTGCCGGTTCAGTCAGCATCGTACGTACTGACGCTTCTGGACAAGCAACTGTAACCTTGGAAGTGGGCAGCCTGGCCGGCGGCGCATTTGTCGTTGCTAGTGTGGGGACTAATACTACTGCGCAAATCGGATTCAATTCCCAAGGGCCAGAGCAAACGGTTGTTGATCCTGCTTCTCTCGAGTTTTTTACCAGTTCTATTCAGCTTGCATCAAGCGGTTCAGATAGTATCGAACTGGTTGCCGTGGTGAAAAACGAGCAGAACGTGCTTCTTGAAGGTGTCGCTGTGTCTTTTTCAGTTAATTCAGGGAATTTGCAGATAACACAAGGTACTACGACAGCTGATGGTACTGCTCGAGCGACGCTTTCGACGACAAATAACCCTCAAAATCGCGTGATTACTGCAACTGCCAGAACAGGCGATTTCGTTGAGACACTAGACATAGACGTGGTCGGAACCGGCGTAAATATAAGTGGTCCATCTTCAGTTATTATCAATGATCCGGTTCCGCTGACAATTATTGTTGCTGACTCAGATGGAGTAGGAATTGCCAACCAGCCAGTAAGCCTGACAACCACTGGTGGGACAATAGACAACATAGCGCCTGTTACAGGCCCGACTGGTCAGGTGCAAGTAACGTTCACTGCAAGCAGTTCAGGGACTGACGTTGTGACAGCATCTTCTCTTAATGCGGAAGGCTCAATCAGTCTGATAGTTCAGGAAGATGAGTTTGGTTTTACGACATTACCAACAGAAGAAATTCCATTGGGAGAGGATGCGACATTAGAAGTTACCTGGTTAAAAGAAAGTCTGCCTTTTGAGAATGGAAATGTTGTTTTTACTTCTTCCAGAGGAGACATCGCGGTTCCTTCAGTAGTTACAAATGCTGACGGACAAGCTTCTATTACTATTTCTTCTGATAATGCGGGTCTGGCTTCTATATCTGCCGAAGGAACTGATACAGACGGAAATACGGTTACTACCCGTGCCCAGATTGAGTTTATAGCAACTGTGCCTAGCACAATTATTGTTGATGGCACGCCAGATTCAATAGGTCCAGATGGTCAAACTAGCACCATTACTGCCGTTGTGCGAGACGCGACAGGCAACCTTGTCAAAGGACAAACAGTGAACTTCAGGGTGGAAGATACCAGCGGTGGCTCTTTGTCTTCACCAACAGCAGTAACAGACGGAAGTGGTATCGCTTCAGTGATCTATACCTCGAATGCAGTGAGCAGTCAGGATTTTGTCAGGGTCTTTGCTGAAGTGTCTGATAATACTTCTATTACTGACTTCACTACGCTGACTGTCGGTGACAGAGCGTTTGACATTACTTTGGGTACCGGCCGTGATATTCAGTCACCTGATGAAGCAAGTTATTTAAAAGAGTTTGCGGTGTTTGTTAGTGATGCTGATTCTAATCCGGTTTCAAATGCTTCGCTGTCAGTTGCATCTACACCAGTGAAATTTAATTTGGGTGGTGTCTATCGTAAAGGTGTTTGGGTCTGGGATCCTGTCGCCGAGATATGGGAACCCGTTTCTACCATTGAGTGCCCAAATGAAGACATTAACGGTAACGGTATTCTGGACGCTGGAGAAGATACCAATAATGATGGATTGCTTACGCCAGGAAATGTCGCTATATCAAGTGACGAGGTCATAACAGATGACAATGGCCAGGCAACAGTTGAAATTCGTTATCCAAAACAATTTGGCGCATGGGCTGACATTGAACTGCGCGTCTCAGGTCAGTCTAACGGTAGTGAATCTGTTCAAAGTCAGGATTTCACACTAACAGTAGCAGCTAGTGATGTGACGGAAGAGTCTTCTCCGCCACCAAGAAATCCTTTCGGAACCATAGCGGATTGCAGCGTACGCCCTGATTAATACCTAAAGTAGACTCAAAAAAAGCCCGGCAATAGCCGGGCTTTATAACTTCTTGCAGGGTTTTAGTCTCGTTGGAACGGATAGACTGATCCTATTTTAAGCAATTGTGTGAGCTCATCAAGTGCTGTTCTTGATTCAGTGAGTAACTGAGGGTCCCGCAAATCATCTACTAACAACACATCACGATAGTGCTTGTCTACCCACTGGTTCAATCTTGTGAACTGTAAGTCATTGATTAATGTTTGATTATTAACGGCTTCCAACTCCTGTCCTGTCATAGCAACACGCAATCTAAGACAAGCTGGGCCACCACCATTACGCATACTTTGTTTTACATCAAAATATTTTACTTGTTTTATTGGGGTATCCAAATTCACCAGATTGGTCAGATATTGCGACACCGACTCGCTTTCTTCGCATTCGCTCGGGGCAATAATTGCCATATCATCATTCGGTAAAGTAATAATCTGAGTATTGAATAGATATGTTTTTACCGCTTCAGAAACGGCAACATCCTTCGTTTTAACGCAAACAAAGTGGACTTTTTCATCGCCAAACTTACTCTGAATTTCACTCAGCGCACCTTCAGTGTTATGAAAAGCTTGTTCATGGTAGAAAAGGACATTCTGATTTCCCACAGAAATCACATCATTGTGAAATACACCCTGGTCAATTACGTCAGGATTTTGCTGTACGTAAACAACGTTCTCATCACTCAACCCGTGGAGTCTGGCCACAGCCTGACAAGCCTCAAACGTTTGACGGGCTGGAAATTTTCTAGGCGCAGGTTTGCTGGCGTTAAAGGCATGTCGACCATAAACAAAAATTTCTACACCTGCATGGCCATAGTTTGAGCATAGGCGGGTATGGTTAGCTGCACCTTCATCACCAAAATGTTCGTTATCGGGCAGGTGGGTATGGTGACTGAAATACTTTTCGTTTGAAAAGGTACCTTGCAAAATTCTTCCTGTGACTTCCGGTTCAAGCGAACGGTGAAATTTATTAGTCAGGTTGGCTGGGGTGAAATGAATCTTGCCATCGGCTGTGTCAGCACTGGGTGAAACTGTTGCCGCGTTTGCCGTCCACATACTGGATGCTGAACAACAGGCCAGGAAAACCTCTGGCGCTTGTTTTGCTGCTTGTTCAAGTACAGAACTGTCAGAGCCGGTAAATCCCAACCTGCGAAGCGTGTGAATGTCTGGGCGCTCCTGTGGTGCTAAAACACCTTGTAACATCCCCATGTCACTGAGTGCTTTCATTTTTTGCAGACCTTGCTTGGCCGCTTGTCGAGGGCTGCTTTTGGCGTTGGCATTACTCAGCGATGCCACATTCCCAAAGGATAATCCAGCGTAGTTGTGAGTAGGCCCAACCAATCCATCAAAATTTACTTCAAACTGCTTCATGAGTTCCTCATTATTGGCGTGCTAGCATGTCTGCTAGTGCTCTTTTTCAGAAATTTATGTCGTAACTAATACAGGTCAGATAGTGAATGGCGAACTATTATACGGTTTTTAATGTCCTTGCCAAATGCACTGGTTAAATAATGAACAGTTAAGAAGGGATTTGCCATTATGTTTTATATAAGTATGAAGAAGAACTTGTTTTCTATTCACTTTGTAGATATATCTTAAAAAAGCAATATGGGGTTAGCGGTTGGTCAAGAATCCGCCTATTAGAATAAAAACCCATATAAATCAAAGGTTAAAAACAAATTTATGGCAAAGTCACTAGTCATTGTCGAGTCGCCAGCAAAGGCAAAAACAATAAATAAATATCTCGGCAAAAATTTTATCGTGAAATCCAGCGTTGGTCATGTTCGTGACCTTCCAACGAAGGCTCTGGGGAAAGCACCGGCCAAAAAACCGGCAAAAGAACTTAAGTTGTTGTCTGATGGCAAACGTGAAAAGTACCTGCGTGAATTCGAATATCAGAAGTTAGTGGACCGCATGGGAATCGATCCGCAAAAAGATTGGCATGCGCATTACGAAGTTCTTAATGGCAAAGAAAAAGTCGTGAATGAGCTTAAAAAGCTGGCAAAAGATGCGGACACGATTTATCTCGCAACGGATTTGGATAGAGAAGGAGAAGCAATTGCCTGGCATTTACAGGAGCTTCTCGGAACCAAAGGTAAAACTTATCAGCGGGTCGTGTTTAACGAAATTACGAAAAATGCCATTCAAGATGCTTTCTCTGATCCTGGTGAAGTTAATATCGAGCGAGTTAATGCGCAGCAGGCCAGACGCTTCTTGGACCGGGTGGTTGGCTTCATGGTTTCGCCCTTGTTGTGGAAGAAAGTTGCCCGTGGACTATCTGCAGGCCGAGTTCAATCTGTTGCAGTAAGACTGGTAGTTGAAAGGGAACGTGAAATAAAGGCGTTTGTACCTGAAGAGTTCTGGGATATTCACGCTGATTTGCTGGCTCAGGCTACCCCATTGCGAATGATGGTCAATAAGCACAAGGGTGATAATTTCAAACCGGTCAACAAGGAACAAGCAGACGCAGCAGTTTCTAAGCTGAAAGACGCATCTTACAAAGTGATAAGTAGGGAATCCAAACCTACTCAAAGTCGACCTTCTGCTCCATTTATTACGTCCACGCTTCAGCAAGCAGCCAGCACTAAGTTAGGATTTGGTGTAAAGAAGACCATGACTATGGCTCAAAGACTGTACGAAGCCGGGCATATCACTTATATGCGTACAGACTCGACAAATCTGAGTAAAGAAGCAGTGGATACTTGTCGGGATTATATCAATGACAATTTCGGCGCGAAGTATTTACCGTCGAATCCACTTTCATATGGAAGTAAGGAAGGCGCTCAGGAAGCCCACGAAGCCATCAGACCGTCTAATGTGATTGTTAAGTCTGATTCCTTAACTGAAATGGAAAGAGACGCCCAGCGCCTTTATGAGTTGATTTGGAGACAATTTGTCGCATGTCAAATGGTTAATGCCAAATATGATGCATCTACTATTAAGGTTTCTGCCGGAGAGTTTGAGCTGGTTGCCAAAGGTAGAGTGTTGGTATTTGATGGTTGGACGAGGGTTCAGACTCAGGTGAAGAAAAAAGGGGAAGATGAACTGAACTTGCCAGATGTTAAAGAAGGTCAGGAGTTATCCCTCAAGGATTTAGATCCCAAACAGCACTTTACCAAACCCACAGCGCGGTTTAATGAAGCATCCTTGGTAAAAGAGCTTGAAAAACGCGGAATTGGTCGACCTTCTACTTACGCAAGTATCATTTCTACCATCCAGGACAGGGGCTATGTTCGCCTTGAAAGCAAACGGTTCTATGCTGAAAAAATGGGTGAAATTGTCAATGATCGATTAATGGAAAATTTTGACGATCTGATCAGTTATGATTTTACTGCAAACATGGAACAGCAACTTGATGAGGTCGCAAATGGCAATGCCAAATGGAAGGATGTATTAAACGAATTTTATGACGATTTCTATGACAAGCTGCTAGTTGCTGAAAAACCTGCTGAAGAAGGTGGGATGCGTCAGAATCAAGCGGTACCTACTGAAATCGAGTGTCAGGTCTGCGACAGACCAATGAATATTCGTACCGCCAGTACTGGTGTTTTTCTGGGATGTTCAGGTTATAACCTGCCGCCAAAAGAAAGGTGCACAGGTACAAAAAATCTGACACCAGGTGACGAAGTCATCAAAGTAGAAGATGAAGAAGAATTAGAAACAGAAGTCTTACGAGCAAAAAGACGTTGTGATGTTTGCGGTACAGCAATGGACAGCTACCTTGTGGATGAAACGCGAAAGCTACATGTTTGTGGTAATACGCCAACTTGTCCGGGAACCTTCGTTGAAACTGGCACGTTTAAAATTAAAGGATACGATGGTCCTATCATTGAGTGCGACAAATGTGGCTCTGATATGGAACTTAAAAACGGTCGTTTTGGTAAGTACTTTGGTTGCACAAGTGAAACCTGTAAGAATACCCGAAAATTGTTGCGAAACGGCGATGTTGCGCCTCCGAAAGAAGATCCGGTTGATTTGCCCGAGCTGGAATGTGAAAAATCCGACGCGCACTTTATGCTCAGAGACGGCGCATCTGGAATATTCTTAGCGGCGCATAATTTTCCGAAATCTCGCGAAACTCGTGCACCGTTAGTGGAGGAACTGGCTAGATTCAGAGATCGAATATCGCCAAAATTTTATTATTTAGCTGATGCGCCTCCGGCTGATCCAGACGGCAATAAAACCCTGGTTCGATACAGTCGAAAGACCAAGCAACAATATGTAATGTCAGAAAACGAAGAAGGTAAAGCCAGTGGCTGGTCAGCCTGGTATGTTGATGGCAAGTGGTCTGTTGACGATAAGCGCAAGAAAAAATAATCAGTTCTGATTAACCTTCCCATGAGGCAGTGTTAAACTGCCTCACAATTTTTAAGTTTCCACGATATTTAAGTACTCAATTATGGCATTGTCATTACAAGAACAGTTGCTGCAGGCGGGTTTGGCGGATAAGAAAAAAGCCAAGCAAGTTAAGCGCGAAAAACACAAAAAAGTGAAACAACAACAAAAGCACAAAGTGGTTGAAGTTGACGAAAATAAAGTTGCTGCAGAACACGCTCTGGCAGAAAAGCGTGAGAAAGACCGTCTGCTTAATTTGCAAAGCAAACAACTGGCTGAAGAAAAGGCAGTAAAAGCACAAATCAAGCAATTAATTGAGATCAATAAACAGCCCAAAGGTAAGGGCGACATTGCCTGCAACTTTACTGATAACAACGTGATCAAGCGCATCTACGTGGATAAGGTTACTCAAAACCGGATCAGCCAGGGCAAGCTTGCAATTGTGAAATTTGAGCAAGGTTATGAGATTGTACCCGTCCAGGTAGCAGACAAAATTAGTCAGAGAGATGAGCTGGCTGTGGTTTACCGAGCTGATGTTTTAGTCGAGGAAACTAAATCTGAAGAGGACGATTGGTACGCAGAGTATGAAATTCCCGATGATCTAAGCTGGTAGTAAAGCATAAATATGATGAAAATATGGGTCGATGCCGATGCCGTGCCAAATGTCATTAAGGACATATTGTTTAAAGCTGCTCAACGCACAGGCGTTGAAATGACACTGGTTGCCAACCAGTTTATTCGCGTGCCGCCTGCTAAGAATATCACTTCTATACAAGTAAGCAGCGGTTTTGATGTTGCAGATGATGAAATTTCAAAACGCGTAGTTGAAAATGATTTAGTCATCACGCAGGATATTCCACTGGCTGCTGAAGTGATCGAAAAGGGCGCGTTGGCCTTGAGTCCTCGAGGAGAATTGTTTGATCGTGAAAATATTCGTTCACGCCTGAATATTCGGGATTTTATGGATACCATGCGCGCAAGTGGAGTGCAGACTGGCGGACCGCCTGCACTCAATCATACGGATCGACAAAATTTTGCCAATCATTTGGATCGTATTCTGGCTCAACGCAATTAGTCAGCCAAAAGCAGTTATTGCCTAGCTGGCAGGACGTCTGTTGCGAGACCGTTGTGACCGGGTTCTTGAACGGTCCGGATCGTGGCCTTGCCTGTTTTCACCTGAACGCTGTCCGTCCTGGTGACCCACCTTCGGCTTTTTGGGCTTTTTAGGTCGCTTGGGTTTGATAGGACGAGTGTCCAATTTAGATTCCCCTATGGACTCACTTGGCTCAAAACCAGCAATGACTTTTCGTTCAATCACTTGTTGGATAAGGCGCTCTATATCTTTTAGCTGTTTGGCTTCATCTGCCATTACCAAAGAAACTGCTACACCACTAGCTCCTGCTCTGCCTGTACGTCCAATACGGTGAACATAGTCTTCTGCGACGTTAGGCAGATCGTAGTTGACCACATAAGGCAGTTGATCAATATCAAGGCCGCGCGCAGCGATATCGGTAGCAACCAGCACTTGAACGGCGCCTGACTTAAACTCAGCCAATGCCTTGGTGCGTGCGCCCTGACTCTTATTGCCATGAATAGCCGCGGATGGAATACCTCTGCTATCAAGTTGTTTGGCCAGTCGATTCGCACCATGTTTAGTGCGGCTAAACACAAGAACCTGTTCCCACTGATTTGTTTTTATAAGGTGAGTCAGTAGAGCTGATTTCTTACTTTTATCTACCGGGTAAACCCATTGTTCAACTTTATCCGCAGTAGTATTTGCAGGCGCAACCGATACCTCTACAGGGTTAACCACCAATCCTTTTGCCAGCGTTCTGATTTCATTCGAGAATGTGGCAGAAAACAACAGATTTTGACGCTTGTTTGGCAGCAGCTTTAGTATGCGTTTTATGTCATGAATAAAACCCATGTCCAGCATTCGATCCGCTTCATCCAAAACAAGTATTTCCAATTGTTTGAAATTCACCGCATTTTGACTGTATAGATCCAAAAGTCGTCCAGGAGTGGCCACCAGCACATCAACGCCTTTACGAAGCGCTATCATTTGCGGATTAATACCGACACCACCGAAAACTACGGCAGATTTAAGGGGAAGATGTTTTCCGTAATCACGTACGTTTTCACCCACTTGAGCTGCCAGTTCTCTGGTAGGAGTCAACACCAATGCCCGGGCCTGGTTTGCTTTGGCTCTCTCTCCCTGACTTAGCAGTTGCAATATTGGCAGGGTGAAACCTGCAGTTTTACCTGTGCCGGTCTGTGCCGCAGCCATAACATCCTTTCTTGCTAAAACTGCCGGAATGGCTTGTTCCTGAATTGGGGAAGGGGTGTCGTATCCTTTTTCAGAAACGGCAGACAAAATTGATTTAGACAGGCCTAAAGAGGCAAAACTCATACTCGGTACTCAGTTTACTTATTGATTGAAAATCAGGCTGAACCTGAATTGGGCGGCGAGCATACAGTAATCGAGTTGATAAGGCCAATTTAGTCTTATTCTTCGCGCTAGCACTTGGCATAAATCAACTAACCGGAATATCAAAATGCAATACTTCTTCCTGCAAGCCCAGTTTATTATATAACGCGATCGGCGCCTCATCGCCCCTGTCTGCTTGCACATAAATAACCCAAGCTCGGGCTTCACGTGCAATTGGTTTTAAATATTCAATTAGCGAGGTCGCAATACCTTGCCTTCGATAGTCTTCGCAAACAGCTAAATCATAGATGTATATCTCACTGCGGTGCTGTTCAAACTTTTTAAGTTCGTAAGCAACTAAACCACCAATAACTTTGCTATTTTTCAAAGCAACAAGGGCAATAAATTGGTCAGAACTTAACAAGGTACGCAAGTATTGATCGCTAGGCCTGTTTTGCCCATATTCCTCAGGATCTTCAAAGGCGTGCTGGAAGCAGGTTAATAATTGCTCCATCATTTCAAGGTTTTGATCGGTCAATCTTTGCAATTCAATGCCCATTTAAACCCCTTATCTATTTAAACGCACGAGGTCGAACCCAAATCCAGCTTAACACTACCAATCCGGCAAATAGGGTGTAGATCAGGGCAAATACCCATTCAGGAGCCCGGTAATAAAGCAATGCAGAAAGCCAATGGGAAATAAAAGAGCCTGTATAAATCTGGTCATTGGCTTTTGCACGCAGGGACATTTCCCATAGGGTCAAAGGGCAAACTAACCCCAGCCAGGATTGCACCACTACTATGCAAATACAGAGTAGATGAACATAACGAAACCAGGGGTTCCTGACCCAAGACCAATTAGCCCATTTCCCAACCAAAATAAAAACTAAACCAGCGACAACGAACAATACAAAAAGAACATGTATTACTAGTAATAAATCTGCACCGATATGATATAAAAGTTGTCTGTCCATTGGGGCTTTAGTGCTCTTGTCTTTATGTTATTTCTAAGTTAATCACGTTGCTTTTTTTGATATGTCAGAATCGGCTCAAATCCACCCAAAATCATGCGCTGTCCATCAAACGGCATTTCACCAAGTTTAGTCATTCGGGGATCTTCAAACATTCCCCTGTGGGCGCGCTCTGCAGTTTTTCGGTCTGGCCAAACAGTCCAGGAAACGACTATTTTCTCGTTAGGTAACGCATTGATAGCTTTACGGTAATCAGTATGTTTTCCATCCGGTACCTCTTTTTCCCAATTTTCATAAATTTCGACTGCGCCAAAATCTTTCGCAATTTCTGCAAATTGCTCTGCAAGTTTTGTGTATTGCTCCTTCTTGTCCTCACTTACACCAAGTATATAAGTATTAACGTACATTCGTTATTCTCCTGCTCTTAAAGGAGTATATTTATTATCATAACGTTAGCAGGATCTGTCTAAATAACAGGCTTTTATCTAGTGCTACAACGTCAGTTTGCATTTTTGCGGCTTAGTATGGCGGCGTTCACAGGTACTTTGCTTCTAGTCAACCATAGCTGACAATCCAGTTTAAACCCTTTACGAAGGCAATAAAAAAACCGGCCTGAGCCGGTTTTATTCTTAAATAATTCACAACTTTATAATATAGACACTAATGCGCTGGCCAGCGCGTCAACATTCTTATGGCTGATACCAGCAATATTCACACGACTTGAATCAACAAAGTAGACACTATGGTCTTTACGGATTTGTTGTACTTGATCAGGACTGATACATAGGAACGAAAACATCCCTTTTTGTTGTGTGACAAAACTGAAGTCTTTGCTGGCACCTTTTTCTTTTAATTTTGAGGCTAACAAATGTCTTAGGTCTTGCATTCTACTGCGCATTGACTCCACTTCCTGCATCCATTCAGCTTTCAGCTCAGCGTCATTAAGAATGATATCCACCAATGCTCCACCGTAGGAAGGAGGCATGGAATAAATACCACGGGCGATAGATTGAATCTGAGACTGGGTTATTTCACGGCTTAGATTGTCGCGAGTGATCATTGCTGCCAGACCAACACGTTCGCGATACAACCCAAAGTTCTTCGAGCAAGACGCTGCAACTATTACCTCAGGCAGGTTTTCAGCCATTAGTCTGACACCATATGCATCTTCTTCAAGTCCATCTCCAAAGCCTTGGTAAGCTGTATCAATAAATGGAATGAATCCTCGTTCTTTTGCCAGTTCCATGACTTTTTGCCATTGTACCTGGCTTAAGTCAGCACCCGTAGGGTTGTGGCAGCATCCATGTAGCAGCACCACATCACCTTTATTCACTTTTTCCAGACACTTGACCATACCTTCAAAATTAATCGAGGCAGTTTCCTTATCAAAGTATGGGTATTTTTCCAGGTGTAATCCTGCATTACCAATCAAAGGAATATGATTTGCCCAGGTTGGATCGCTTACCCAAACAGTTAGTTTGTCATTACAGCGTTTGAGGAGTTCTGCCAAAATTCTAAGCGCACCACAACCACCTGGCGCTTGAACTGCAGAAACTCGATTTTCTAATAAGGCTGGATGCCCTTTGCCAAGTAATAGCTCAAGCATGCCATCAATAAACCCCTGATTACCTTGAGGGGCAATGTAAGTCTTTGAATCTTCTTTTTGCATCAGAATGTTTTGCGCTTTGGCAACTGATGTGAGAATAGGGGTTTTACCGTCTTCATCCTTATAAACGCCAACACCCAAATCTATCTTATTTGGATTGCTGTCTTCTTTATAAGCAGCAGATAATCCCAAGATTGGGTCGGCAGGCAACTTTGGTAAAACTTCAAACATTATCATCCTCGTGGCAAGTGACTAACTAAAGGTCGTCATTATGCCATTCAATGGGCAAATTTCGAGGACTAAATTGGCTTATTTCATTGAGAATTGATAGTTTTTCGTGGCAAACACATTTCCCTTGTTGTCAAAAGTCCTTTCTTGCCAGCTAAGTCTATTCTGTGTGTCTATTTTCAACAAGGTTGATGAGCGAGTCCCATACTCTTCCGACTTGATAAAAATGGACGAAAGCCTCCGCTCCCATTCAATGGGTACGCCGGTTTTAGGCAGTATGTCATCTTCAGCCTGTGTATCATCTCTTAACAGTGCAAAAAGAATATCCTCATCAATAGGGTGGTCGAGTTGACAATATTCGCGAAGGTTGTTCACACCTTTATTAATTTTGGGCCAAGGGCTGTTTAGGTCAGCGTTGGATAATCCGAACACGCCGTTACCTAATTTTTCCACCTTGTCCTGGTGATTGTTGTAAACCCAAAGATCATGCCAATCACCGAACAATAAATTGTACCCATTGTAGTTGTCTTTGCTGTCGACTAATTGATTAAGATACGCCTGATTAGATTGTTGACCATTAATGAAATTTGTAACTAACTCTCCACGAGTATTAGCGTTGGGGTCAATTTTGTGTGGATCTCTTACGTTGGTTAGCGCAGAAAACCGCCCGTTTTTATTGATCCCCATCCAGGTGCCGCCAGCTTGAAGATCTCTGCCCGCCAAAATGTCTGTATTTTCAAACCAAAAGTCTGATTGTGAAGTCGGTCGCTGGAAAAATTCATCCCGATTTGCAGCCACTATAAGCGGAAAGTCTTTATGCTCATTAACCGCGATAAACAAAATACACATGCTCAATTACTCTCTTCAGCCAGCCTTTTTTGTTCTAATTTTTCGAACAAGGACTCAGTTTCGTTTATCCATTCTTCCGTTCCCATCGGTTCATGAAAGTGATAGGTAGAGGGTAGTAGCGGTAAATTATAGGAAGGTCTTGAATTAAAACTTTCTTCTTCAACCACATCTTCGAAATAAAGGCCAAAAATCAATAAAAATGACATTAGCCCGCTAATGATATTTCGACGTTTTGAAGTTTGATGAAATGCTACAAACAAGGTCATCCAAATAAATGCAAAGGCTGAAACAGCATAAAACAACGCATCCAAGCCAGCAACTAATGGCAATTGTGGAAAATTAAAATCAATCACCCCGCGTAAGAATGTAAATATCTCCATGAGTAACAAAAAAAGCCAGAGGAGGCTGAATTGACTCGCCAGCCGGCTCTCTTTTTTGTTGAGCCTGGATAGACCTGCAACAAGCAATGGCCAAATACTGAACAGCAATAATTGACCTAGTGTCGTTAACACCAATCTGCTTGATTTGATTTCATCAAAAGATGCGATGAAATTGCTATAGGCTGCAAATAAAAAGACTATGAAGGTTAAGCCCAGAGCGATTCGCTTTTTATTCAACCAGGAAATGTTCTCTTCAAAGTCACTTAGACGCAACGTAGGTGCTACTTCCGCATCCGCATCAAAAATTCTTAAATGTGTGCGGCCGATAGTAATAATATCCTGATCATGCAAATTGGACATTGTACAAATGTCGTGGTTAATCTTGGTTCCGTTAATGGATTCAAGATCCTGGCAGAGCAGCGCCCCCGAAAGAGGGTCGCGGTTTATTTGCATATGATGGGCGCATATATAAGGATCATCCAAACGTAAATCGTTTTGATAGCCTCTGCCAACCGTAATCTCATCATGAGCGAATCGTTGTTGATGAATTATTTTATTATTGCGTGATAGCAACTGAACAACTATTGCCATGAGGTAGCCTCCAGAAATTTCCCGGTAAAGGCTTGAGCTGACGCTTTGGTAACACCAGAAAGGGTAAAGTGAGTAATTAATCCCGCTTGCTCATAATCTAGCGTGGCTGCGATGAATAATACATCGTAAAGACTGCTGTAGTGCTTGTAAGCGCGCAAACACAATATTGTTTTACTGTGCACACCATTAGCATTTTCATGTGCCTCATTTTGGCATTGATAGTTTGTCACATCGTCTTTGTTAGAGGGGTTGCCTGGTCCGGCACCAACAACTCTGTCAGAGAAAAAGGTATAAAATTTATGTTGTCCGAAAACATCACTTTGCAGCCATTCAAATTCCATTTCCACTGCGCCTGTTTGAAATTGACGATTGATATAGATCTGTTCTCCAAGTCTGCAGCGGTTCTCTACGGACAAATATTGCGCTTTCTTATCTTCTGCGTTGGAGTCCCCCCAGCAAGAGATGAATTCAGCTACAGAATCGGGAACCAGCGCATTCCCTAATTTGCTCTTATTCCATTCTCTGTTTAGCAGCGCTGATACCAGTTTTTGTTGGTTGGCAATCAATTGATTTTCTATTTTAAGCTTGAATTCGTTTTTACGAACCTGGCCGTCTACCCGGTCGAGAAGACTTTTCAGTTTTTCCAACGGGATTAAAAAACCTATCTGGTTGCCTGCAGTTGCCACATTAACGCCAACAACTTCTCCGTTGGCATTGACTACTGGCCCGCCGCTCATCCCCGGATTTATCGAACCGGTAAAATGGATGCGCTGGTAAAAGCTGGTTTTCTTCAAGCCATTGAAGGTGCCAGGCACAACTATCATCCCCAGGTCATGCGGGTTTCCCAAAGAGTATATGGGCACGCCTTGTTCAGGCAAGTTGGAGGCGAGATTAAAGGGTAAATACTGTTTAGGAATCTCCCCAAGTTGCAAAATTGCCAGATCATTGACCACATCAAAGTCCTGCAGCGTTAATTCGCCTTCCATTCCTGTCGCAGACAAATATTGAATTCGATACTTGTCCGGATACTGCACGTAATCTGAAACAACATGGTAATTGCTGGCAATCAACCCAGATTCATTAATACCAAAACCAGATCCAATTGCGGATTTGTTACCAGAACCCAGCTCGATGATTTGGATTTGAAATAAACCGCTTTTGTAATGATTAAAAAGTTGTTGCGCGCGTTCTTGAGCATAGGTATTGATGCTAAGCATTAATAAAATACAAACTAAAAGATATTTCAATTGTGGGTTCCCAAACTAACTTCTGATGATTTGGCGCGAGCACACAAGACACTCGACAAACACTTAATGATAAGAGAGTATCGCAGCAAATAAAATTGCAGTTATAAATTTTTCTATGTCTAACCGGCTAAACATACCACAACTTAATAGCGAAATACCTAGATTAGGTAATAGATTCAGCCAGTTCTTGGGAATGACCGTGCTGAGGTTGATGGGATGGCGTTTTGAAGGCAATTTCCCTGCACACAAGAAAATGGTTTTGGCCGTTGCACCACACACATCTAATTGGGATTTTGTCATTGGACTGGCTGTTGCTTTTAGCTTGAAGTTAAAAATTTCATTTTTTGGCAAACACAGTATTTTTATTCCACCATTTGATCGTCTTTTGCGTCGTTGGGGGGGAATTCCCATAGAAAGATCTAAAGCACATGGTGTTGTGACGCAAATTACTAATAAAATTAAATCTACGGACAAGATGATTTTGTGCCTTTCTCCTGAAGGTACTCGCAGTCGGATCGAAAAATGGAAAACAGGTTTTCTGCATATTGCACACAAGGCAGATGTGCCGGTTTTTCTGGTTGCTTTTGATTACCAGAAAAAGAAAATAATTTTTGGACCTGACAAAAAAATATCAGCAGATATTGAATCTGAACTACTCAACGTTTACTCATTTTATGCTAATGTTCAGGCCAAATTTCCTGACAAAGTATCTTGTCCATTGGAGCGACAAATTGATTAAGAAAGGTTTTACCACACGACTAGTGCATGCTGACCGACACTGCAATCGACCACAGGACGGTGCGGTTCATCAGCCCATCAGTAATTCCGTGTTGTTTGAGTATGATGATGTTGCCGATTTGGTTGACGTGTTTCAGGGCAAGAAAGTAGGGCACGTTTATTCCCGCTCTTCATCATCTTCGAACAGCGCTTTACAAAATATGATTGCCGATCTCGAAGATGGCCTGGGTGCATTGACATTTTCCACTGGTATGGCAGCAATCAGTGCCACGTTGCTTTCTCTGTTAAAACAAGGTGACCATTTGATCGCCAGCCAGTTCTTATTCGGTAATACACGGAGTTTGGTAGATACGTTACAAGACCTTGGTATTGAAATCAGCTTGGTGGACGTGACTGACGTGCAACAAGTATCTGAAGCGATACGCTCAAATACCAGAATGGTATACACAGAAACTATTGCGAATCCTGTAACTCAGGTTGCTGATTTATCTGCTATTGGAAAACTTTGCACAGAGAAAGGTCTACTCTATTTGGTGGACAATACAATGACCCCATCTTTTATTTTTGATGCCAATAAAGTTGCGGCATCACTTACTGTAAGCTCATTAACCAAATATGCAGCTGGGCATGGTCATGTTTTAGGTGGAGTTGTCGTTGACACAGGAATTTATAACTGGGAGCAATATCCCAATATATCGGATTTGTATAAGGGACAGGATACCCAGCAGTGGGGATTGACCCAGATAAAGAAAAAAGGTTTACGAGATATGGGGGCCACCTTAGCACCTCAGTCGGCCCATGCGATTTCAATAGGCCTCGAAACCCTGGCACTGAGAATGCAAAAGAGCTGTGAAAACGCGCTCCGTTTGGCAACTTACCTTCACGGCCATGACTTGGTAGAAAAAGTTTACTATCCGGGCTTGTCTGATCATCCACAGCACTTTTTGGCGAGAGAACATTTCAAAGGCAGTTATGGTGCAATTTTCAGCATCGATCTTAATCCGGATGTAGATGGTTTTGCTTTCCTGAATGCCCTTAACCTGGTGCTGTGCGCCACACATCTGGGTGATACCCGTACGCTTGCGTTGCCAGTAGCTCAGACTATTTTTTATGAAAACGGTCAGGATGCCAGAACCAAGATGGGCATAAATGACAACATGCTTCGATTCTCAGTGGGCATTGAGGATATTGACGATATTGTTGCTGATTTTGAACAAGCCTTTGAGCAACTAAACTGAATAACAACAAAAAAGGCGACTTTGAGGTCGCCTTTTTTTATAGTTTAAAACAGGGCTAGGGTACAAAGGCATCCGCCAATATTAGTTGAGGAGGGTCTGCCGGCGTATTTCCATCCACAGCTACTGCTGTGTATATCGCACCAGCTTCAAGACTTAGTACAGCAGTTTCAAGCGCTTCGGTTTTACTCCCTGAACCGGTGACGGTCACAACATAATCTCCCGCAGCAAGCGCAACGTAACCAGTTTCGGCCAAAACACCAGTGTTATAAGGTACATCAGCAAAAGTTGGATCAATATCTGCAATTTCGCCATCGGCAGTCACATAGATATCAACACTGCCGGCAGCTTGGGAAGCATGGATAATTCTGACTTTAACTTCAGTAGCCACAGAGCGTGGCATATCTATCAGCAAATCCAAGTCAGCCGTTGCCAATACATTGTTTGCTATCGCTGTGTAAAATTTACCTTGTTCAAGTTCTACCATAGCGTCTTCTATTGCAATAACAGAGTTATCTGCATCCGCCACAACATCAACTGAATAGGCGTCCGGAGTCACCGACAAATAATCCGAAGCCGCCAGAAATGCAGGGCCATCGAACAAGGTAACAGCATCGTTGGCAATAACATCCACCGCAGGAGCATCAGCGATGCCATGGAGCACGCGTAAATCTGCCGGCGCGTTGGCGTCAAGTATGGTGAAATAACCAGAACCAGTTGAGACCAGTAAGCTAACCGGTGAATCTCCCGTTGCTACGTTTTCTGTTGCTGCCACCAGTAAACTGGTATCTGCTGGCAAGGTAATGGTTCCAGAGTCAAACACAACGGTATCTGAATCGGCGGGTGTTATTCTGATTTGGTATTCCCCTCCAGGCACCTGTGCCTGAGGACTATTTTGTTTATAGTCTGCTGTTACGAAAGGCTCACTTGAAGAAAGGTCTGCTCCAGGGGCAGTTACATACACATCCACTTGAGGCGCGTTCTGTGCGGCATGAACAACTTGTACCTGTACATTCCCACTCTCAACAGTTGAAGCTGGGTTTGTTACAACAATAGCTTCCAATGTTCCCGCTGCAACTGACCCTACAGCCAATACATCATAGTTAATACCGTCTTCAAGGGTTAAATCAGCAGTTATCACATCTGCCACTGCGCCAGCTGGCAAATTTGCTTCGACCCTAACGCTATAGTCACCTGCAGGCACTTCCATCCAGTTTGATGTAACTTGATAATCTACATTTTCCAACATCCCCAATAAAGTTTCATTGGCATAGACGTTAACTGTAGGAGCATCCGCAGATGCGTGCAAAACACGCAAGTTGGGGGCGGATGGTGGTGGAGGTGGGGGGGTAAATGCGTCGAGTGTTATCAACTGAGGAGCATCGCCCTCCATTGAACCATCAACTGCAATCGCAGTGTAAACGGACCCAGCTTCCAAGCTAAGTATACCTGTCTCAAGGGCTTCGTCTTTGCTTCCCGAAGCAGTCACGGTGATGACATAATCGCCGGCACTCAAGGATACATAACCTGTTTCAGCCAATGCGTCTGTATTGTATGGCACGTCTGCAAAAGCAGGCATTACATCTGTTATTTCTCCGTCTGTAGTGACATAAATATCCACACTTCCAGCACTTTGCGAAGCGTGAATTATTCTGACTCTGGCCTCAGTAGCGACTGCTCTTGGCATATCTACGAGAAGATCGAGGTCAGCTGAGGCAAGAGTATTGTTGGCAATTGCGGTATAGAACATGCCCTGTTCAAGTGTGATTTCAGCATCTTCAATTGCAACGACACTGTTGTCAGCATCTGCTACAACATCTATTGAGTAGTTGCCTGCATCCACCATCGCATAATCTGATGTTTGTAAAAATGCAGGTCCATCAAATAAAGTGATGGCATCATTAGCTATTACATCCACGGCCGGTGCGTCTGCAATTCCGTGAACGACTCGAATGTCGGCAGTGCTGTTTTTATCAAATATTTTGAATGATGATGTTCCGTCTGCTACTAGCAAAGTAACAGGTGATTCTCCTGTCGCCACATTTTGAGTAGCCGCAACTAATAAATCCGCACCATCGGCCAGATTTATGGAGCCTGAATCAAACACTACAGTCATATCGCCAGCAGGAGTAATCCTGATCTGATAATCTCCGGTAGCAACTTCTACCTGACCAGTAAAATCCCGAAATCCGGCTGTCGCTAAAGGCTGCATTCCGGTTAGGTCAGCATCAGGGGCGGTGACATATATATCAACCATAGGCGCGTTAGGTGCAGCGTGAACTATTTGCACTCGTGCATTTCCAGCTGTTACTGGTGTTGTCACATTGTTCACAACTAGTGCTTCTACCTCATCACCAACTGTATCAATGGCGAGCACGTCATAGTTGTTTTCACCATCCAAAGTCAGTGTCGCTGTTATAACATCCAGATTACCGCCTGGGACGTTGGCTTCGACACGAACATCGTAATCACCAGCATCCACAGATAACCAGGGGGAAGCAGTCTGATAATCAACGTTTTCCAGCCCTCCAAGTAAACTGTCTCCTGCAAACACATTTACGGTAGGCGCGTCAGGAGAAGCATGTATAACCCGCAAATTAGCAGTAGGAGCCGGAGTAGGTGTGGGTGTTGGAGTTGGTGTTGGCGTTGGCGCGTGTGATTCGTTATCATCATCAGAGCACGCAGCCAAACTTAGTGTTATCATTGAAACCGAAAAGAGTTTAGTGATCCCTTTCATGGTTTTTCCTCATTGTTGTTTAGGCACATTCAACTACGGAATGATTTTTGGAAGGGATCACACCCTGTTAACAATTCCCTCGAACAATCAAAAAGATTCTAAATAATCGAACGAATACTCCAATTTATTGTACTTATCATTCTCTTTTAATCATCTAAAATCATTTCATAACCAAATTGGAGAACGAAGATGAAAAAAGTTTTGACATTAAATACTGGCTTAAATGGCACAAGCGGAAAATCAAATCAATTAGTTCAGGATTTTGTTTCCCGACTTAAAATTCAAGAACAGGTTAGCGTCACCGAGCGTGATCTGGCAGTGGATGATATAGACCATCTAAATTTAAACGAAATGCAATCCTGGATGACGCCCGAGAATGAGCGCAGTAGTGAACAGGCTAAACTTGCTTTAATTTCGGATACATTAATCGCTGAACTGGAAAATAGTGATGTCATTGTGATTGGCATGCCCATGTATAATTTTGGGGCGCCGTCTGTATTTAAAAGCTGGATTGATCGTGTCGCAAGAGCTGGTAAAACCTTTCGTTATACTGAGAATGGGCCCGTTGGCCTCTTAAACAACAAGAAGGTTTACGTGCTTGCAACCCGAGGTGGACTTTATGCCGGCACTCCTAAAGATACTCAAACGCAATATATTAAAGATGTGTTTGCATTTATTGGTATTGAAGACGTTGAATTTGTCTACGCAGAAGGCCTGGCGATGGGTGAAGAGTCGGCAAAAAATGCTCTGGAACAAGCTGAACAAAAAATTGTTGAACTAATTGAAAACCTTGCGGCCTAATATTTTATAGCAAGTTGTGTTGACCGAGATTTAGCTGGTCTTGATTGCTATACATGTGTGTTCCAAGTAATGTGTGCTTTATGCCCCGCGCTTTGCGGGGCTTTTTTTTAGATGTTTGTTTTATTGTATTTGACTAATTGCCAAGTGTCTCTTCTATTACTTTCAAGAATTTTTTATCATCAGGTTTAGTGAATGAACTGTAGGAATCGACAATTTCACCATCAGAATTCACCAAATACTTGTAGAAATTCCATTTAGGGGTTGTGCCTGATTTTTTAGCCAACATGCGATATAAGGGATCTGCGTCATCGCCACGCACTGCAATAGGTTCAAACATTGGAAATTTGACGCCATAGGTTAATTCACACAACTCCGCTGTTTTACCCTCATCGTTATCTTCCTGATTAAAATCGTGTGACGGGAATCCGAGCACCACTAACCCTTTATCTTTGTAGTCTTTGTATAAAGCTTCTAATCCTTCGAATTGTGGCGTAAAACCACAATAACTTGCGGTATTAACGATCAAGAGTGTTTTGCCCTTGTATTCACTACACATGTTCACAGTTTCCTGTGAATTTAACTTACGTTTCATGAACTTAAGTATATCAGGGCATTGGCTGGCAGAGGCATTAGCTGTAAAAAGTAAAATACCGATAACTAAGACGAACTTTTTCATGAATTCTCCAATAAATGAGTTTGGTGTTATTTACACTCTTGTTACTATCCTACGAAACGATTTTAAGATCACTTATTTACCCGAGAAAATCCATAGGTTTTAATAGGAAGGGTAGTCAACGTAAAACAGCTAGGAATAATAATGAAAAAAAGTGCCAGGACTGTTCTAAGTATATTGCTGTCTGCTTCAGTTTTTGCTTGTTCATCGGTTCAAACGACTCAACAAGTTCCTCAACAATCCAGAGGTTTAGTAAAAGAAGCTAAGCAGGAGGCGCCTTTTGTACCCAAAACTCAATCTTCTTTAACGTCAGGAGAGTTAACCCTTGAGTTGATCATGGCTGATCCAGATTGGATTGGTAGACAACCACAAAACCCTTTTTGGTCATTGGATGGGAGTTCGGTACTTTACGAGCGCAAGAGAGCGGGTAGCCAAGTCTCAGATTTATGGTCTCTCGACATTGACTCTGCTGGAAACGGCCAAAAAGTTGCTTTGTCAAAATTACACGAAAAAGAAAACGATAGTAGAGTGACGAATTTGAGAGGAAACCTCATTGCGTGGGTATTTGAAGGAAATATTTTTGTTCACGATACTGCGGGCACAAAACAACTAACCCGTGGTCCGCTGAACCCTTATAATCTTCGTTTCTTAAACGACGACAGACTGTCCTTCCAGTCTGGTGACAGCTTTTATGTAATTGACCCGCAATCCGGCTTCTCTGAACAAATAGTTTCCTGGAAGTTTGCTAAAGCACCTACTGCTAACGATCCCGCCAAGGACTATATTGCTGAACAGCAGATCGCGCTAATCGATTATGTAAAAGTACAACGCAAGAACCGTAAAGATAAATTTGATTACGAAAATGATCTTCAACAAGCTAACTCAACCTTATTGAAAGATCCTGTGTACTTAACTGAAAAACACCGGACAGTGGAAGCCAGCTTGTCTCCAAATGGACGTTGGTTAATCATTAGCGAAAGAAAAGACACGCCTAGTCGCGGTGATGAAGACATTATGCCGAATTACATAGGAGAAGACGGCCGGATAAAAGCAGAAAAAGTCCGAGCGAGGGTTGCCGAAACAAAGCCACAGAACCAAACGTTGTGGTTAGTTGATATTCAGACAGGGAGCAAGAAAAAACTCGGCTATCAGAGCCTGCCTGGCTATAACGAAGATGTACTGGCTGCGGTAAAAAAAGAGAATGCAGAGGCAAAAGGCGAAACATATGAGACAAACAGGTTACCCAGGGATATAGGGTTGTTGGTTGACTGGTATTGGTCTCAACGTCCCATTCAATGGAATGCGAAGGGCGATCAAGTTGCCTTGATGTTAGAAGCCTGGGATAACAAAGATCGCTGGATAGCCACAGTTAATTTCGAAAATGGCAGTTTACTAAGTCAACACCGGATGCATGATGAGGCTTGGGTCAACTATAAGTTTAATAGTTTTGGTTGGATGCGAGATGACGAAACTTTGTACTATCTTTCTGAGCAAAGCGGATACTCACATCTCTATACAAAACCGCTTAACGGAAAAGAGAGCGCTGTAACCCAAGGTGAATACGAAGTTAACGAGCTGACATTGTCGAAAGATGGCCAGTACATGTATTTTCAGGCCAATATCAAACACCCTGGAATTTACGAAATATACCGGGTTGAGATGTCCTCAGGAAAGATAGAGCCTCTTACTGAATTGAATGGTAACAGCAATTATCAGCTCAGCCCTGATGAGAGTAAACTATTGTTAACTCATTCTAAGTTAACCCAACCACCAGAACTTTACATTCAACAAGTTGCAGATTTGCAAGCCGTGAGCAGGGTTACCAACACTGTTAGTGACGCTTTTTCTTCGATAGATTGGCAAGCTCCCGAAATTGTTCCAGTTAGATCTTCCCATCAAAGCAAGCCTATCTATTCGAGGGTATATTTGCCTGAAGGATATGCTCAGGGAGAAAAACGTCGCGCAGTTATGTTTAACCATGGAGCAGGATACTTACAAAACTCTCACTTGGGTTGGTCAGGATACTTTCGTGAATTCATGTTCCACAATTTATTAGCTCAACAGGGATATGTGGTAATGGACATGGATTTTCGTGCTTCAGCTGGATACGGAAGAGACTGGCGCACGGCTATCTACCGCCAGATGGGAACACCAGAGGTTCAAGACCAAAGGGATGGTGTCAATTGGATGGTAGAAAATGCCAATGTTGATCCTGCCAGAGTTGGTACATACGGAGGTTCTTACGGCGGATTTATGACCTTTATGGCACTATTTACCGATCCTGATTTGTTTCAGGCTGGTGCAGCTTTACGTCCTGTGTCTGACTGGGCCCACTACAACCATGGATATACATCTAACATTCTGAATGTACCAGATATTGATCCTATCGCTTATGAGAGAAGTTCACCGATTTACTTTGCAGAAGGTCTAAATAAGCCACTACTTATTAATGCGCCAATGGTAGACAACAATGTGTTTTTTGTGGATGTGGTAAGACTGGTTCAACGACTAATTGAACTGGAAAAAGAAAATTTTGAAACAGCCATTTATCCGGTTGAACCACATGGCTTTGTACAGCCAAGTTCGTGGCTTGATGAATATCGTCGAATTTACAAATTATTTGAAGAAAACTTGTAATATTTTCGCAGCCAAAAAGCCCGGTTATTATCGGGCTTTTTTTGTATTTATTAAGTTAACTATATAAAGACCAATCACAAGCAGGGTTCCGGTAATTGCACCGTATAAATGCGCTTCTATTGCCACGGCGGCGTCTATCAAAGCAGAGATTTCTGCACTAGGACCTGAAAATTGCTCATAAGCAATTTTGACCCATAGGCCTAACATAAGGACCCAACCAGTTTTTAAACCCTCACGTATGTCGCGATAAGCTCCCCAAACAAATATACCGTGTAATGCGCCTGACAATCCCGCATACCAAATTAAGGAGGGATTGAAATAAAAAATCCCTATCGTTGTGCCAAGGGAGCACAGTAAGCATATCGTCAGGTACTGGAATGTTTGATAATAATAACCATGTAAGGCCCATAACAATATGATGCCTGCGGCATTTAGCAGGACATGATTAAAATTGGTGTGGATTAGGTTGGCAGATACAAGCCGCCACCATTCAAATTCACTTATTCCTGTGCGGTAAAAAGCAAGCAATTGGTAGCTTTCAGGATCAAACAAATACAAGACCAAAGACATCAGCACCAGCAGAGCAGGACCGGTGACCCTTTGTTTTTCGATTGGAAGTTTCAACATAAATATGAATAAGAATTTTGAATTGGTAATTGCAGATTGAATACTGCAACATTTCAACCAATACGTCATGCCAAATTATTGTATTTTAACTGTTTAAATTAATTGGAGAAGACTGTGAACGACATTACTTTGCGCACAGAAGGACATTCGCTGGAAGTTATAATGAATCGTCCTGAAAAGAAAAACGCATTAACTCAGGCAATGTACGCTTCCATGTCCGAAGCAATAATATCAGCTCAGGCTAACCCAGACATCAGGATTATTGTCATTAAAGGGCAGGGGGATTGTTTTACCGCAGGCAATGATATGCATGATTTTGCTACTACCGGGCAATCCGAACTTGTTAATCCTTTCATGCAGACGCTTGTTGAGTGTCGTCTCCCGGTTGTGGCAGCTGTTCAGGGGGTGGCGATTGGGATCGGTACAACTATGCTGTTACATTGCGATTTAGTGGCATGCAGTGATAATGCTCGATTTACATTGCCTTTTGTGGATCTGGGTTTAGTTCCAGAGTTCTCATCTAGCTTGTTGCTTCCTCAATTGGCTGGTCACAGAAAAGCAAGCAAATGGTTGATGCTTGGTGAATCTTTTGGTGCAGAGGATGCAGAAAGTTGCGGTTTGGTGACGGATGTAGTGTCCAAGGAAGAACTTGAAACCAGAATATCTGAGATAGTTAAACGACTCGCAAGTAAACCTAAAGATGCATTGATTAAAACCAAACAGTTAATGAAGTCTGATCAACAACAAATTTTATTGCATATGCACAAAGAGCTGGATATCTTTGGAAAACAATTAATCACCCCGGCAGCAAAAGAAGCATTTAACGCCTTTCTTGAAAAACGGGCCCCGGATCTCAGCATCTACAAATAATTCCGGGCACAATAAAATATCAGGATCCCTAGTGAAGTATCGCTCAATAGTTGGCACGTTGTTGTTTACCACTTGTTTTAATTTTGCCTACGCAGATCAGGTTAAGCGAGAAGATCGTGAACCCGAAGCGGCGACAGGTTATCAAGATAAAAAGGCCTTCGTAGCCGATAAATATATGGTAACAGCGGCTCATCCATTTGCCGCTTGGGCAGGAAAGAACATACTCAAAAAAGGGGGGAGCGCCCTAGATGCTGCCGTGGCGGTTCAGGCGATGTTAACTTTGGTAGAACCACAATCTTCAGGCATTGGTGGAGGAAACTTCATATTGTACTGGGATAACAAAGCGAAGAAACTGCACACTTTTGATGGGCGTGAAACTGCGCCTGAAGACGTTAACTCCTATCTTTTTATGCAGGCTAATAAACCAATGAAATGGCGCGATGCAGTGGTTGGTGGTCGCGCAGTAGGGGTCCCTGGTGCTTTAAAAGCCCTGGATATGGCGCATAAGGAATTTGGTAAACTTCCATGGTCCGAATTATTCATTGATGCTATTGAAACCTCTGAAAACGGCTTTGAAGTTTCACCACGTCTGGAAAAGCTTGTGGGAATGGAGTTTCACCCTGGCCTGAAAGAATTTAATAATAGCAAAATTTATTTTTACCCTGGTGGAAACCCTATTAAGCAAGGTTATTTGCGCAAGAATCGTGCATTAGCTAATGTCTTGCGGGCAGTTGCTGCAGAGGGGGCAGAGTTTTTTTATCAAGGTGAGTTGGCGGATAAAATTGCTAAAACGGCACAAAATTCAGTTATAAACCCAGGATTGTTAAAGAAGTCAGATATCAGCGGATATAAGGCGCTAAAGCGTCCTCCGGTTTGTGGAAAATACAAGGCTTATAATATATGTGGGATGGCGCCACCCAGTTCTGGAGGCATTAATGTCCTGCAGATACTGACAATGCTAGAAGGGTTTGAGCTGCAAAAATATAATGCTAATCAGTTTGAAGCGTTACATTTGTACACACAAGCTTCAAAATTGACCTACGCAGATAGAAAAATCTATATAGCTGATTCAGATTTTACGCGCTTGCCTTTTGCAGCGCTGATTAATAAAACCTATCTTTCCCGACGTGCGCAATCCATTAGCAGCGAAAAAGATATTCCCTTTGCAAGAGCTGGTGAACCCTATGCGCATACCAAACTAGGACCGGATACCTCCTTTGAATTGCCGAATACCAGCCATGTTTCTATTGTCGATTCTGAAGGTAATGCTGTTTCGATGACCAGCAGTATTGAATTTGCTTTTGGTTCTGGCTTAATGGTTGACGGCTTTTTGTTAAATAATCAGCTTACAGACTTTTCACTATCACCAAATATAGGTCGTTATCCTGCACTAAACCGAGTTGAACCGAAAAAAAGACCGCGCAGCGCAATGAGTCCCACTATGGTTTTCGATGCCGATGGAAACTTAAAAATGGTGATCGGTTCGCCGGGTGGAAGCAGAATAATCAGCTATGTTGCGCAAACCATTATAGGTGTGTTGGATTGGAAACTTGATATCCAGGAAGCCATCAATTTACCGAAAATAACTAATCGCAATGATTATACAGCCTTGGAAAAAGGCACCAATTTAGCTGCACTGCAAAGCCGTTTTGAAGCGCTGGGACACAAAGTCAAAGTCATCGATCTCAATAGCGGGTTGCATGGAATAATGATAGAAGACGGCAAGTTGATTGGCGGGGCTGATCCTCGCAGAGAAGGGGTAGCAGTAGGGGAGTGAATCCTCCCCGAGTCTATTGATTTTTCTTCTACATCTATCTAGGAATCAACAATCATATGATGAGCAAATTAAACAGCTTTTAAAGAACACATGATTTGCTGCTGACCTGCCAAAGTGTGGGCTCCCAATATTCAGCTTTAAAAATTTTCATCTTGTTTTCAGGGATATAACGTGCAGCCAGACTGTATTCTTTTCCTGCCTCAATGTTAATCTCGATTCCCTTGGCTTTTCCTTTGCGACTTCGATCAAGTTGCTCGCCTACTATTTTTTCTTTCACATAAATCACGTGTTTACCTGGTGGAAGCTTGTAACTAGTTTCTCTTCTGCTCATCACGTTACGGTCACCTACTCTGTGGAAAGTCGCTGAAAATAGGTTGCTTCCTCCTCTGGGTAAATCAAAAACTGATACACGACCACAATTGCTGGTTCTATCTACCTTTGCCGTGGCAAGTTGTATTCCGGATATAAGTACGACGGATGGTACTGTCAGGCTGTCTACCCTGCCTTGTATCACTTTATTCTTGTTTGCTCGCTCAATTGAGAGTTCTATTTTCTGGTTGTGCTTTAATTGTTTTAATTCCGTAAATACATCCTGATAAGATTCTTTAGTGATTGCTGACTCATTCAGCTTTTTAATAACGTCACCAGTCTTTATACCAAGTTTTTCAGCTAAGCCATTGGCGGAAACTGACAAAACCTTAAATCCGTCTTCATTATCAGGGATATCCATTACCATTCCCAATTGAACAGTTTCATGTTGTGGAAGCGAAAGCTGATAATAGAAATCGGCCATGTCGTTGCCCTTTGATGTCTCTATTTCTGAAATACTTAACAGGGTATTTTTTATGTTGTCTTGCATTTGTTGCAGTAATAGCAGTGACTTATCGCTTAAATCAGATTTACCCATAACAGGAGGCATCAAACACATTCCAACTAGTAATAAAATTAATGTATTTCTTTTCCTGCAACCTTTTAATGCATTCATATCTTAATTCCTTTATTCGTCTGAGGATTGTTCACAATCTGATCTAACAATTTCTGTCTTTCCAACCAAAGTTCATATTTTTCTTCCGGTGTTTTTTTGTCCAGGTAACTCTGTTGAATCACGTTGTCCAGTGACAAAACTTGTTGGTAAGAGGTGACTTTTGTTAAGTCGTTCTGATCAATATTTTTACTGAGCTCAGCCACTTGTTCCTGGAGTTGTTTGTTTTGTTCCATTAGCAATGCAATTTTTATCTCTATTTCGGATTGAGGGGACTGGTGAAGGTAAATCACAATCGCAAACAAAAATGAAGCAGCTAAGGCAGCCAAACCTATAGTGTTTTTAGGCACTGTCTTGTCTGATGAAGGTTGACTAACAGCAGAGGTTTTGTGTGAATCGAGTATATCTTGCCAGTGTAAAGACAACCTCGGTTGCCCAATCGACTTAACCAGGTGGCCCCTGGTTTTGATTAAATTGTCATGCTTATTTCTACAAAAATCACAAGAATCCAGATGCAACTGATCTTGTTGGCTGGGTTCTGATAATTGATAGTCATTTAGGTGCATTGCCAGCTCCTTTTTTTGTAATGGAAATTCTGGTTTTTAACAACTCATAGGCTCGCATTAAATTCACTTTTGAAAAACTTTCCGACTGTCCAAATTGGTTAGCAATCTCTTTGTGCGTCAGACCTTCTATTTCATGCAAAACCAAGATTGTTCTAAGTTTGTCAGGTAATTCAGCTAATAGCTTTTCGATATCGTAGACTTGTGAAAGCCAATCGCTGTCAAATAGACTGGAAGATTGGTGATCGTCCATCTGAAGCTCGTCTACCGATTGTAATCGCCTTAGCGTCACTACTTTGTTCAATGCTTTCCGGGCAACCATAGTACGCAGCCAGCCTGCAAAAGAGCCTTTCCCCTTGTACTGATCGATTTTATTGATTACATCTACAAAGCAATCCTGAACAATGTCTTGAGCAATGCTTTCATTGAGACTGATGTTGTATGCAAGTCGGTAACAGTCTTTACTGTGCAATAAATATATCTGTTTAAAGGCGCTCATATCACCGGCTTGCGCTTTTTTAACAATAGTCACATCAACTTCTTGCCAAAATTCCGTTTTTGCTGACATCTGAACCTTGTTTGATTTGTTATAACTTTAAAGACAATTTAGGATAGGAAAGGGTTACAAATAAATTTAGTTTGAAGTGTTAGTACAAAAATCGAGTTAGTCGAATATGGTTGTTTTTATTTTTGCCTGATTAGCTGTAAACGCATTCTGCAGGTCGCGTAAGATGACTCGTCCTTTAGACAATTCTGGCAGATTATTAAGGGTAAAGAACCCAACATCAGAGGTTTCTGGCCCTGTTTTGATATCCAGGCCATTCGTTGCTGAGCATATAAAAAAGAATTTATAAAAATCTCGTACGTCGTTGTCGTATTCACCTTTTGCTTTATGTCTTACCGCATAAAGATGATTGGCTTTGACCTTGATACCTGCCTCTTCGAATACTTCCTTCTCCACATTCTCAGCGGCTGATAAACCTACATCGGCATAACCCCCCGGTAGCGTCCATAGCCCATCAGATGTCTCCTTCACCAACAGAATACTTTTATCTTTGATGACAGCTGCTCGTACATCAAGTTGAGGAGAAATATATCGTTTAACATCCAGGCACAACATGTTTTCGAGTTGTTCAACTCTCAGACCGGATAAGTCCGATAACATTTGGCGGGCAAGTATGGATATTTCTTCGTAACGCTCCCGGTCATATTCATCACGACAAAAAGCCAAACCAGATTCAGCGATGGCGTGGAGTTTTTTTGCTTTTGCTAACCATCTGTCTTCCATGTTTACCTTACCTGAACACGCTAATTTTAAAGGTATTTATCTGCCCTTACTTTGTCTACTAACCATTTTTTATCTTGGCGAACCATCTCAACAACACGGATATCTTCGATTTTATCGCCATTTCGCATACCAGTAAAAAAGAGTGTGACAACAGCATTTTTGGCAAATTCGTTTCGGCCAATAGTATTACCAGTATCAGGCTGAATTTCGACTTCATCGTAAGTCAGATTAAACACATGACGTTGAACATTTCGGTTTGTGTGGTACGAAGTCAGCAGTTTAGCAAGTCTCGGTGTCGACATGCTTAACGCGCCCTTGAGTGTCTTATCACGATAAACATGTTCAAAAAAACGCACGGCAGCAAAGTCAGGCGTATTGGTGTCCATCATGCCATACTTACCTGCGCCTTTACCTGCTTTAGTTGCTGGTTCACAACCTTGAATAAAAAACAATGAAACAACAATAAATACAACTGACAGATATTTGTTCATAACCAGTTAAAATGATTTTTGAAGAATAGGTTAGTTAAGTCTGCTTTTTTAAGTTGCAAAAGTAAAGGGAGGCATATGCCTCCCTTAAAGATCGTAATGAAGAAGATTTTTCTTACTGAACTTCTTCCAGATCACTGAATTCACCAGCAAATAGTGCACTACTCAGGTAGCGTTCAGTTGAGCTCGGGAAAATAACTACGATGTTTTTATCTGCAAACTCTGGTTTTTCTGCCAACCTGGCAGCTGCCACAGCTGCGGCACCAGTTGAAATGCCCGCTAAAATACCTTCTTCTTTAAGGAGTCTGTGAGACATTTCAATAGCATCTTCATTGCTGACTTGTTCAACCAAATCGACCATATCCAAGTCCAGGTTTCCAGGAATGAAACCTGCACCTATGCCCTGGATTTTATGCGGGCCAGGAGTGAGCTCTTCGCCAGCTTTCGCCTGCGTAATCACGGGAGAGTCCGTAGGTTCAACAGCCACTGTAGTAATAGCTTTACCTTTGGTATTCTTAATATACCGACTTACACCAGTGATGGTGCCGCCTGTACCGACGCCGGCTACAAATACGTCGACTTTACCGTCAGTATCTTCCCAGATTTCAGGACCTGTCGTTTTTTCATGAATTTCTGGATTGGCTGGATTATCAAATTGTTGCAACAGTACATATTTAGCCGGATCAGAGGCAACGATTTCCTGTGCCTTTGCAACAGCACCTTTCATACCTTTAGGTGCTTCGGTTAACACAAGGTTGGCACCCAATGCTTTTAGCAGTTTGCGACGTTCCAAACTCATGCTGCTGGGCATGGTTAAGGTTAACTTGTAACCACGTGACGCTGCGACGAATGCCAGAGCGATACCTGTGTTCCCACTGGTAGGTTCCACAAGCTCTTTATCACTGGTCAAAACACCTCTTTTTTCCGCATCCCAGATCATATTGGCGCCTATCCGGCACTTAACGCTAAAACTAGGGTTGCGAGATTCCATTTTGGCAAACACATTGCCTTTGGTAACTCTGTTTAGTTTGACTAGTGGTGTTTTACCGATAGCCAATGAATTGTCGTCGTAAACTTGCATAGGATTTCCTTGCGTCAATTTATCTGTCGTAATAACCGGTCTAAAAGGTTGTTAAAAGCCGGTTTAATCTTTACCTTATATCATAGCGTAATAACTTACGGATATATCATTAGGGCGTCATGGGTTTTTTCAAAGTGCATTTCGCTATAAGTTATCGAGATTTTTTACAAAAAATTAAACATTTGAGGTTTTGAATGGCGTTTAGTGGCACCGAAAATTACATCGCGAGCAGAGAATTACAACTTGCTGTCAATGCCGCGATTACCTTACAACGGCCTTTGCTGATTAAAGGCGAACCTGGTACAGGCAAGACAATGTTGGCTGAGGAGCTTGCTAAAAGTCTTGGCACAAACTTAATCCAGTGGCATATCAAGTCCACTACAAAAGCGCAACAGGGACTTTACGAGTATGATGCAGTTTCCCGCCTGCGTGATTCACAATTGGGTGAAGAAAAGGTTAAGGATATTTCAAATTATATTGTCAAGGGTAAACTTTGGCAGGCATTTGATGCCGAAAAACCACCAGTATTATTGATTGACGAAATCGACAAAGCGGATATCGAATTTCCAAATGACTTGTTGCTCGAATTGGACAAAATGGAATTCTTTGTTTACGAAACCAGACAGACCATTAAAGCGGCGCAGCGCCCAATAGTATTGATCACCTCAAATAATGAAAAAGAGCTGCCTGATGCATTTTTGCGACGTTGTTTCTTCCACTATATTCAATTCCCTGATCAGGAAGAAATGCGCAATATTGTCGATGTGCACTTTCCCGACTTAAAGAAAGACCTGTTAAATCAGGCATTGGAATCATTTTTTGATCTGCGAGACATTCCCGGGCTGAAAAAGAAACCCTCAACGTCCGAACTGATCGATTGGCTTAAATTGTTGGTTTCTGAAGATATTCCGCCAGAAGCGCTGCAAAATAAAGATGGGAAAAAGACCATTCCACCATTGTATGGTGCGTTGCTTAAGAATGAACAAGACATTCATTTGTTTGAAAAACTGGTCTTTATGGCAAGACGTTAATGCTGATTGATTTCTTTTTTAAACTCAGGGATTACCAGGTTCCTGCCACATTAAGAGAATTACTGGACTTGTTAACTGCCATGCAAAAGGGGGTAGTGTTCGCCAATATTGAAGATTTCTATTTTTTATCGAGAATAGTATTGGTGAAGGATGAAAGTCACTTTGATAAATTTGACCGTGCCTTTGCAGACTATTTTGAAGGTGTTCAATCACTGGATTTATTTGGCAAAGAAATACCTGAAGAATGGTTGCGAAAACAAATCGAAAAAAACCTCAGTGATGAGGAGAAGGCTCAGATTGAGGCTATGGGTGGTCTGGATAAATTAATGGAGACCCTGAAAAAAAGGCTGGAAGAGCAGGAAAAACGACATCAGGGGGGCAATAAGTGGATTGGTACTGGGGGAACATCACCATTTGGTGCCCACGGATTTAACCCAGAAGGTGTGCGAATTGGTCAAAAAGGCAATCGCAATTTTTCAGCGGTTAAAGTTTGGGACAAGCGCGAATTTAAAAATCTGGCCGATAACGTGGAATTGGGTACTCGCAATATCAAAGTGGCGTTAAGAAAATTGCGCCAGTTTGCCCGTACTGGTGCGACTGAAGAACTTGATATGCCCACCACAATTGGACAGACAGCTAGGAACGCTGGTTATCTTGATATCCATATGGTCCCGGAAAGACACAATGCGATTAAGGTATTGATGTTTTTCGATGTGGGAGGTTCTATGGACGCTCATATTAAGGCATGTGAAGAACTATTTTCAGCGGTACATACAGAATTTAAGCATCTCGAGTATTTTTATTTCCATAATTGTGTTTATGAAGGTGTCTGGAAAGACAACGCCCGCCGCCACCAGGAGTCTATTCCTCTTCTGGATGTCATTCATAAATATGGTTCAGATTATAAATTAATCTTTGTTGGTGATGCCACTATGGGACCCTATGAAATAACCTACCCTGGTGGCAGTGTCGAGCATTGGAATGAGGAAACTGGTGCTACCTGGATGCAACGACTTTTAGAGCATTTCAAACATGCTATTTGGCTAAACCCACAAATGCAGAATTATTGGGAATATTACGCTTCTATTCAGATTATTAAGGACATCATGGAAGAGCGGATGTTTCCACTAACGTTAGAAGGGATAAGCCAAGGTATCAAATCACTGACAAAACGATAGCCTGATATAGGAAATAGCCGTGAGCACATCGTTGACAGAAAGCAACAATCAACACCTTACTCGTTCAGAGACCCGACAGATTGTCACACCTTATGCATTTGAGGTGGCGCCGGAATTGTTTGGTACACCGCTGGCTTCTCCCGTTCGTCGGGCCACAGCGTTGCTCATCGATTTATTCTTGGTAGCATTGCTGACTAATGTTAGTAGTGTGTTCTGGGCAGGACTGGTTGCCGTGATGTTTTTTCGTGCTGGGAATAGGATGAAAAAGAATGGCAGGTTCACCTGGCTACGCAAGTTATTGCGCTTGTTTGCTGCTATTTTCTTATTTGTTTTTGCCCTCAGTATGATTGATAAAGTGGTAGATAAAAGCAACGATCTTTGGTCAGACAATCAGGAGACTGTTGAGGGAGCTGTTACTGGCATGCAAGCGTTTGAAGTTGTCGCACTAACAGCTAAATATGTGGCCGAAACACAGACTGTTACCAAGCAAGTTTCAGAAGAACAATGCAAGCCGGCTTTGGACTGTTGGGCGTCAGTGGCAAATGACTTTGTCGATGATCTGGCCGACACCCAGATGAGTGACGAAGACGCATTGGATTTGTTTTCTTTGGTCGTTGAACAAGCCAGAGAACAAATGAACGAAGCACAAATTAGTCAACTATCTTCCTCGATGCAAGAACGCTTCAAGTCGGCCAGGCAAGATATTGCTGTGATAGAGGGTGATTCGCAAGCAGATAAAATTGATTCAGATTCAGATGAAAAATCTGTTAAAGAAGATACATCCACCTACGGCATAGTTGATTGGATCATTAAATTTGCAGATGACCTGGGCGTCGGCTTTGGGTGGGCTGCATTATATTTTACCGCTCTGACAACCTGGTTTCAGGGGCGGACGGTTGGCAAGAAATTGATGGGGATCAGGGTCATCAAATTGAATAATCGTCGCATCAACCTGTGGGAAAGTTTTGAACGATATGGTGGTTATGCTGCTGGACTTGTTACAGGTTTATTGGGTTTTCTACAAATATTCTGGGATCCGAACCGGCAGGCTATTCAGGATAAAATTTCTGAAACCTTAGTTATAGATACACGTAAACCAAAAGTTGAACTGGAAATTTCGGATAATGGCGAATCACTTACATCATCTGCTTGATAAATGGGTCTCTCAGAAAGATGAACTGCAATGGGTACTTGCAACAATAACAGGAACAGAGGGTTCCTCTTATCGTAAACCCGGTGCCATGATGTTGATTAATAGTCTGGGACGCTACCATGGTTTACTAAGTGGCGGCTGTCTTGAATCAGACATCATGCAACAATCCAGGCGTTGCTGGGATTCTGGTAAGAATCGACTAATTCAGTATGATATGCGTGAAGAAGAAGATTTAGCCTGGCAACTTGGGATTGGTTGTGGAGGGCTGGTTAAAATTTTGCTCCAACCAGTTAATGCAGAGAATGAATACCTGTATTTGGATAAATTGCTTGTGGCATTTGAACGAAATCAATGCTGTTTTTATCAGCAAAAAATTGACGAGGACAAGCCACACAACGAAATCATTGATGACCAGGATTTTGCAGTTTCTTATCCCAAAACCGTTCTCATCGACGAGACATTCCACCTTATTCATAAGCTAACTACACCTTTTCATCTGGCAATATTTGGCGCTGGCGTAGATGCTAAACCTATGGTGGAAATAGCCAGTAGTCTTGGATGGCAAACCACCTTAGTGGACAGCAGAACAGGGTATGCTCGAGCCAGTGAATTTCCTCATGCTGTTCGTATTGTGACTGAACCGCTTTCAGAATGTGAAGACAACAACTGGTTAAATTCAATAGATGCAGCGGTATTGATGAATCATAACGTAAAGATGGATGCTGTAGCCCTGCGTTTGTGTGAGTCGAGCGCAGCAAGAATAGTGGGTATGTTGGGGCCTTTACATAGAACTGAGCGAGTTTTTGAACATGCTGGATTGCAAAGAGCCGAATATGGAAAACCGTTTTCCAATCCTATGGGACTTCGATTAGGTGGAGAACTACCAGAATCCATTGCTCTATCTGCAATCTCCGAAATCCATGGATTTCTCGAATCAGCAGATGCTCGCTCTATAAGTGGCATAATAAAACAATGAAATTGCAAGCTGTTCTGATGGCTGCCGGGGCCAGCACTCGGTTCGCCGGCACCAAACAGCTTGCAATGATAAACGGTGAAGCCCTGGTTAACATATGCATCAGGCATGTTCTTGACGGGGGTGTTAAAGACCTGACGTTAGTTTTGGGGTCTGATCATGAAAAGATACGACAGGCAGTTGAGGCAGATATCAAAGTTCATGTGGCTAGTGAATGGGCTTCCGGTTTGGGCCATAGTATGGCTTCTGCGGTAAAAAATCTTGACGGAGACACCACCCATTTGCTCATAGTATTGGCGGACCAACTGGCAATCAGCGCTGAACAGATTAGACTGTTAGTTAATCAAGCAAGTATGACTCCGGATTGCATTATCTGTTGCCGTTATGAAGGCGCAATAGGTGTGCCGGCAATTTTTCCTTCAGCGTATTTTTCGCAACTTTTATCACTTTCCGGTGATAAAGGCGCCAAAGGAATACTGACGAAAAACAGACAATCATTGAATGTCATTGATATGCAATCAGCGGCATTTGATATAGATACGAAGCAAGACTTAGCCACATGGAAAGATAAGCATTTTTAGTTGTTGGGCGTTCTTTCGGTAATTTTATTGGAGATACTATGATCAGTTTTATGTTAAACGGAAAAGCAGTGGAATTAGACGTCGATCCTTCGATGCCATTGATGTGGGTTTTACGTGATGAACTCGGCATGACTGGTACAAAATACGGATGTGGGATCGCCCAATGCGGCGCATGCACTGTGCACATGGATGGACAGCCGATCAGATCCTGTGTCATGCCAATTTCTGCAGTCAGTGGTAAAAAGGTAAAGACTATTGAAGGCTTATCTGAAGATGGCTCTCATCCGGTTCAAAAAGCCTGGCATCAGCACAACGTCCCGCAATGTGGTTATTGTCAATCTGGGCAAATAATGAGTGCTACTGCATTGCTTGAGCAAAATAGTAATCCCAGTGATGAAGACATCGATAACTTTATGCAAGGTAATATTTGTCGCTGTGGAACCTATCCAAGAATAAAAGAAGCAATAAAAACGGCAGCTAATCTTTCGCTGGCAAAAAATGTGGGAGGTGACGCATGAAAAACTTACTTGAAAATGTCAGCCGACGTAAGTTTCTTAAGGGCTCAGGATTAGCCGCGGGCGGACTAGTTCTCGCATCTACAATTCCCGCATGGTCGCCCGCATGGGCAGGTCAATCAAAACAGACCCATGACCTCAACCTGTTTGTCAGTGTAAATACAGACAATACGGTCAACATCGTTTGTCATCGCAGTGAAATGGGGCAGGGGATCAGAACCAGTATTCCACAAATTGTCGCTGATGAGATGTGTGCGAATTGGGAGAGCGTCATCGTTTTGCAGGGCTTGGCAAACGAAGAATATGGTAGTCAAAACACTGATGGCTCTCGTTCAATAAGACGTTTTTACACCACGATGCGGCAAATGGGTGCGACTGCCAGGACCATGTTGGAGTCCGCTGCCGCAACATTTTGGCGAGTGCCCTTAAGCAGTGTGTACGCTGAAGACAGCTTCGTCCACCACAAAGACTCAGGTAAAAAGCTTAGTTTTGGTTATCTGGCTGCAAATGCTGCTGAACTTGAATTGCCAGCTGTGGAATCGCTGTCGTTTAAATCACCAGATAAATTCAAACTTATAGGCAAAGAAATCTCGTCTGTGGATATGCATAAATTTGTGACGGGAAGTACTGAATTTGGCCAGGATGTCAGATTAGAGGGAATGCTTTATGCCAGTATCGAACGCTCACCAGTTGTTGGGGCAAAGGTAAAGTCTTTTGATGCCGAGGCGGCGAGTAAGATTAGTGGCGTAGTGAGTACCTGGCAAATGCCTGACCAGCCCACGCCTGTTGTTTTTCATCCACTCAATGGTGTTGCGGTATTAGCGACCAATACCTGGGCCGCGCTGCAGGGAAGAAAAGCCCTGAATATAGATTGGGAGCTTGGCGCAAATAGTTCGCATAATTCTTCTACCTATTTAGAAGAGTTGAAGAGGAATATAGTCACAAAGGGCAAGTCCATTCGTAATGCAGGTGATGCATACACTGCATTGGAAAATGCTAGTCGTTCTCTAAACGCTACTTATACAATGCCCTATCTGGTTCATGCACCGATGGAACCACCCGCAGCTACCGCAGTAGTGAAAGACGGAGAATGTGAAATCTGGGCCTGTACACAAACTCCTCAGAGTACACAAAACAATGTTGCTCAGGCATTAGGAATAGATAAATCCAAAGTAAAAGTTAATGTAACTTTGTTGGGGGGCGGGTTCGGTCGTAAATCCAAACCAGATTTTTCTGTGGAAGCGGCATTATTGGCCAGACAAACAGGTAAGCCAGTCAAAGTCGTCTGGAGTAGGGAAGATGATATTCGACAAGGATATTATCATGCCGTGAGTGCACAACATTTTATCGCTTCACTGGATGAACGAAACAATGTGACAGGATGGATACAAAGAACAGCGTTCCCAAGTATCAGTTGGACTTTCAGCGGTGTAACCGATGAACCTCAGGTCGGAGAATTGTCACTGGGATTTGGCGATTTACCATTTGAACTTGATAACCTGGCCTGTGAAACACATAAAGCAACAGGGCATATACGTATAGGGTGGGTTCGCTCAGTCAGTAATATTCATCATGCTTTTGCTGCTGGGAGTTTCGTTGATGAATTGGCGGTTGAAACAAACACTAGTCCTATTCAAATGTGGAATAAACTCATCGGTGAGGATCGTCATGTTGATCCTAAAGCCGAAGGTTTTGAATACGGCAACTATGGTGATCCGATGGAGGTATTTCCCATAGATACAAAAAGGTTGAAGAACGTGCTCAACCTTGTAGTAGAAAAATCTGGGGCGAACAAAACAACAAATGAAGGAGAAGGTTGGGGGATCTGTGTTCATCGGAGTTTTGTCAGCTATGTTGCCGTTGCAACCAAGGTAAAAGTAGCAGATGGCAAGGTCACTGTGTTGGAAATGCACTCAGCTATTGATGCAGGCACTGTTGTGAATCCTGATCGTGTTAAATCCCAGCAAGAAGGCTCAATGATTTTTGGCTTGTCACTCGCATTGATGGGGGAAATAAGCGTCAAAGATGGTGCCGTTGAACAATCTAATTATCATGACTACCCGGTATTACGGATGCATCAGTGTCCTAAAATTGAGACCTATATTGTTTCTTCAACGGCTCCTCCTGGTGGGGTGGGAGAGCCTGGTACACCTCCTGTGGCAGCGAGTTTGTGTAACGCTATATACCATGCCAGTGGGCAAAGGATCAGGGAGCTGCCAGTCAACAAACATCTTCGAGTTTAGCTTGTTTTACAGACAAGAAACGGCCTGATACCCAGGCCGCTTTATTTGCAATCGAATAAGTTATGCTAGATAGAAGGTTTAATTTATCATCATGACCCCTATATCTTGTGGATGAATAAAGTATTTTCTCTACAACGAAGTATCCTCACCACGACTTTTGCCGTTAGCCTGTTATGGTGCGTTAAGTCATTTGAGTTGCTCTATTATGTTGACCTTTCCTGGCTCGGGGTCAGGCCTCTGGACATTTTCGGTGCGCTGGGAATTCTTACCGCTCCTTTGGTACATGGATCTTTAGAGCACATTTTCAACAATACTCTGCCCTTATTAATTTTGGGCTCCATTTTATTATATGGCTACCCCCGTTCAAGGTGGCGTGTCTTGGGACTTGTATGGTTGTTTTCAGGCGTTGGGGTGTGGTTATTTGCCCGAGACGCAACACATATCGGCGCGAGTGGGTTAAGCCATGGGATCTTTTTCTTCCTTTTCGTTGTAAGCATTTTTCGCCGTGACAAAAGCTCTATCGCAATCATGATGATCGCTTTTTTTATGTATGGAGGCATGACTATGACAATATTTCCGAGGGAAGAGGGAATTTCTTACGAGTACCATTTTTTTGGCGCAGTTGCCGGGGCATTGTCTGCTATCCTGTGGCATACGCTTGATCCAAAACCTATTGAGAAACGTTATCACTGGCAGGAAAAGCCAGAGCAGGATGACCCCTTGATTGGAGATGAATGGCGAACAGATCTGGAGCCGGAAGAATCCCGTCCTACCAACGAAGTCAATCAAGACTCGAGTGAGTGGATCAACAGGCAATAAATTTGAAATAAGGAAAAATATGAGTCGGACTGTATCATTGTTAATTCGTGTCAGATATGGAGAGTGTGATGCTCAACAAGTGGTCTTTAATGCACGTTACGCGGATTATATTGATTTAGCCGCGACCGAATTTATCCGGGTCTTATTTGGTGGGTATCAAAATATTATTGATGATGGCATGGATACTCAGGTCGTAAACATGAATATAAATTGGCAGGCTCCTGCCAGATTTGATGATGTTCTACAAATTGATTTAGCTACCGGCAGAATTGGCAACAGTTCTTATCGTCTTGATGTGACTTTCCGCCAATACGAAAGCCAGCAAAAAATTGCAGATGGTGAGATAACCTACGTAATGGTGGATACAAAGGGCTATCAAAAGATGGCCATTCCGGAGTCGTTTAAACAGAAGTTGCAGCAAAGTGGCCCTACGCTAACTATTGATCAGGCTGGTACTGAAGTTCGGTCAGAAAATCATAGTTAATAATTGTTTATTTCACACGATGACTTAATGCAAACTTAGCTTGTTCATATCTGCATTCTTGCACTGCACTCAAAAACTTACTAATTTGACTATCGCCTGATATTAATATTGTTTGGTATAAATGAATATTCAAACATTAGGAATAAAAAAGCCGCTATTACTAGCGGCTTTTGTTCTATCAGATAGGGCTACAAAGAGTCTGGTTTAGCTGCAGGCGCTTCTGCCTTATTCGACACGCTAAGCACTGCAGCAGCCCTGCCAGAGGTTTCAATTTGCGGTCTGGCATCTTCGGCTAATTCACTAACCTGAACATCCACAAATGGTTCATCTATGGTTTTAGGTTTGGCCATTGGATGAGAAACCTTCTTAGGAGCAACTTTTATCGGCTCCGATCTGGACAATTCGCTGCCACCTTTTAACTCTGAGGATTCAGCTTTGGCTTTTTTAGCCTCAGTTTTGCTTGCTCTTGGCTTTTTAGGTTTGCTTTCGGCTTTTGGTTCTTCAGACTTGGCAGTAGTTGACTTAGCAGGTGCCTCCGCAGGAGCTGAAGCATCTAAATCAATTTCCACTTGTTCTGGCTGCTCAGAAACTTCAACTGTTGATTCTTCTGTAACTGTTGCCTTGGTTTCATCAAAGGTTACTTCCGTCGATTTAGTATCGTCAGACTCAACTTCTTTGCTTTCCACCTTCGGTTGAGATACGACAACTTCTTCTACTTGATCTGGCTCATCTGCCGCTTCAACAACTGCTGAATCCTGGGTTTCACCAACGTCTTTTTTAACCGCCTTTTTAGCACGTGTTCTTCTAGGCTTAGCTACTTTCTCTTCAGCTTTTTCCAACGTAGATTCAGCAACTGCTTCTTCTTTAACTGTTGCCTCGGAAGGTTGATCAAATTGTAATTCATCCTGAGCTAAATCTGTTGCAACTTCGTCAGTCTGATCTTTACGACGTTTTTGTCCAGCCGCACGGATGTGGCGTGGTGAACGTCTGCTTCTTCCGCGTTCAGAACTTTTTGATTTATCATCCTGATTCGCAGATTCAGCTTCAGTGTTCTCAATTACCGGTGTTTCGGTATTTGGTTCTTTTAAATCGACTGCCTTTGCTGATTGCACATTATTGTCTAATTCAATTTCATTGGCTTGTTGCTCAGTAGAATTGCCTCTGACATTCCTTCTGGTATCACGGCGTTTTCTGCGTTCAGCGACCTTTTCCTTTTTAGGTGCTGCTACCTGTTCATCAGAAACACGATTTTCTGGTTCTTTTCTAGTGTCAACATTATCGCGATGACGCTTAGTGTTGTCTTTTCTGCCACGACCTTTTTGATCCGAACGTTGCCCTTGATCCTGTCGCTCATTTCTTTGCTTATCCGTGCGTTCAGATTTGGCGTTACGTTCCCCGGAACGTGGTTTACGATTGCTGTTTCTATCGTTTCTATCGTTTCTTGACTTGTGGCTTCTGCGCTGTTGGTTGCCACCTTTCGCATGCTTTTTCTTAGGAGCTGGCTCTGGTTCAGATGCAAATAAACCACCAATCCATTTGCCTACCTTACTTAGTAAGGATGGTTCTTGTGCCTTATTGGCTGTCGGTGCAGGTGCTGCCTTATCTGGAGCTGATAAACCTTGTAATGCTGGTTGTTCTTTAACCTGTGCTGTTGCTGCTGGTTTGTCAGCTTCTACCGACTGAACTTCCATCAATTCGATGTTATAGCTTGCGTCCTTAATTGTATCTTCAGGGCGTCTGCGTGCTACATGGTAATGAGGTGTATCAAGGTTTGGGTTAGGAATAATTAGTAAATCCACACCATGGCGTTTTTCAATACTTCTGATTGAACGACGTTTTTCATTTAGAAGGTATGTGGCGACCAAAACCGGCAATTGCGCTTCAATCTGACCGGTATTGTCTTTGATACTTTCTTCTTCCATTATTCTTAAAACTGAAAGCGCCAGTGACTCAGTTCCGCGAATGTTTCCGTGTCCACTACAACGTGGGCAAACGATATGTGCAGAATCACCTAGAGATGGGCGTAGTCTCTGACGAGACATTTCAAGCAATCCAAATCGAGATATACGGCCTAACTGTACTCGAGCTCTGTCATGTCTTACCGCATCCTTTAATCGATTTTCAACTTCACGCTGATGCCTGATTGGGGTCATATCAATAAAATCAATCACGACCAATCCGCCAGCATCCCGCAATCGCAATTGTCGGGCAATTTCATCAGCTGCTTCAAGATTAGTGTTAAGTGCGGTTTCTTCAATATCGCTGCCTTTAGTTGCGCGAGCGGAATTGATATCGATTGAGGTCAAGGCTTCAGTTGGATCAATGACGATTGAGCCACCAGAAGGTAGTCTTACTTCTCGTTGAAATGCAGATTCAATCTGACTTTCGATTTGATAGTGACTGAATAGTGGCACGTCACCTTTATAAAGTTTTAGACGGCTGGCAAAGTCAGGTCTGACTAATTCAATGTGTTTTACTGCTTGCTCAAAAATCGCTGTTTTGTCGACTAATATCTCACCTACATCGCGACGTAAATAGTCTCTGATTGCCCGAACAATAACGTTGCTCTCCTGATGTATCAGGAATGGGGCAGGGCGGTCTTCAGCTACTTCAGAAATAGCAGACCAGTGTTTCAATAGTACACTAAGATCCCAGGCTAATTCTTCGTATGACTTTCCTACACCGGCAGTACGTACAATTAGTCCCATGCCATCGGGTAAATCTAATTTACTTAAAGATTGTTTAAGTTCAGTTCGTTCGTCACCTTCGATTCTACGAGATATACCGCCCGCTCTGGGGTTGTTTGGCATAAGTACAAGGTAGCTTCCGGCAAGACTGATAAAAGTGGTCAGCGCAGCACCTTTTTGTCCACGCTCTTCTTTGTCTACCTGAACAATGACTTCCTGACCTTCTTTAATGACGTCTTTGATATTAGGTCGGCCATCAAATTTATATCCCTTGGGGAAGTAGGTTTTGGCAATTTCTTTTAAAGGTAGGAATCCGTGACGTTCAGCGCCGTAATCGACGAAAGCGGCTTCAAGGCTAGGTTCAACTCGGGTGATAGTACCTTTGTAGATATTGGCTTTTTTCTGTTCGTGTCCTGGGCTTTCTATATCCAGATCATACAGCTTTTGTCCATCTACCAAGGCAACACGCAACTCTTCTTGTTGAGTTGCATTTATTAGCATTCTTTTCATTTAGTTTTTGACTCGGTTTTGGTACCGAAAGAGGTAGACTGGTATTGATAATATGCGGCTATAACGTAACAATCCACTCAGCCTCCCGACTGTGCTCTATCACGTTTTTCATCATTGATTAAATCAACTATGTAGCTGGTTTATATCGCAAAATCGTGCGATCAGGGGATGATGACAACCCTTAAATATACATTTTCATATTTTATGCAATGCTGAATATTTTCTATTTAACAACAGTAAATTAATGTTCAACATTTAGCCAAATTCAAATTAGTCTTTCCTGCGATCAGTACATAATTAATGTATCGCATTTTTTTGATGAACGAGATTGCTGGTTTGCCTTCTAAAATTAATGTCTATGTTCGACTTAAACCATGCTGATATTTTTCAACGAATGTTTTCTTCGTTGCTGCTTTACAATCTCTATATGTCATCGATTTCGTAATGGCCTACTTCTTGTAATGGCCATAAAACCTGAGCATTATCTCACTAAAGACTTTAAACTAGCAAGTAAATAAAAAATATCAGTTTTTGTAAGCCTAATTGATGTAGAATCCGCGCCCTATGACAGACACAAATTTTGATAAAGTGCAGATGTTGGAAATTGATGCAGACTTCGAAGGTCAGCGCATAGACAACTATCTGAAAACCCTGCTAAAAGGGGTGCCCAAGAGTCTGATTTATCGCATTGTCAGAAAAGGCGAAATCAGAATCAATAAAAAACGAGTTAAACCAGAATACAAATTGCAGGCTGGTGATTTATTGCGCTTGCCGCCCATTCGTGTTTCAGAGGCAAAAGCCGCACCTTCGACTAAATTGGATAAAGTTGCAAATCTTGAATCTTTTATTTTGTATGAAGATAAACACTTTATCATCCTCAACAAACCGAGTGGGATGGCTGTACACGGCGGAAGTGGACTTAGTTTTGGCGTTATTGAAGCGCTGAGAGCCTTGCGCCCGGAGCAAAAGTTCCTTGAGTTGGTGCATCGCTTAGACAGAGACACATCTGGTTGTTTGCTTATTGCAAAAAAGCGATCAGTGTTAAGAGAGTTACACGCTCAACTGAGAGATAAAAAGGTGGATAAACGCTACCAGGCATTAGTGGCTGGAAGTTGGCCTGAAAACAGATTCAAAGTCAAAGCACCACTTTGTAAAAACATTCTGAAGTCTGGTGAACGTATGGTATCTGTGTCAGATGAGGGTAAACCATCAGAGACGCGTTACAGGATCCTCACACGATTTCGCGACGCAACCCTGGTTGAAGCTTCACCCATTACCGGACGTACACACCAAATTCGGGTCCATTGTCTGCATGCAGGACATCCAATAGCCTGTGATGACAAATATGGGGACAAGGGATTTGAAGAAAAAATGAATTCATTGGGGTTAACTCGTTTGTTTTTGCATGCTTACACATTGGCGTTTATTCATCCAGAGACAAATGAACGGGTTTCATATACTGCGCCATTGGATAAAACACTCAATCTTATATTAGGCAGGTTAGACGTTGACGTATAAATTGGTCATCTTCGATTGGGATGGCACGCTGATGGATTCGGCACAAAAGATAGTACTCAGTATGCAGACGGCGGCAAAGATTGCTGGTCTTAGCATTCCATCAGCCCATGCAGTCAGACAGATTATTGGGATCAGTCTGAAACCAGCGATTATGCAATTGTTTGAAATTTACGATGAAAAAATAGCTGATCAAATTGTCAGACATTACAAACAGGCATATACAGACAATCATCATATCCCAAGCCCACTTTTTGACGGAGTCATTCCGCTTCTGGACAGTTTGAAATCTCAACAAAGGTTGTTGGCGGTGGCCACTGGAAAGGCCAGGAAAGGACTTAATAATGCCTGGCTCGAATCAGGCACAAGGGAATATTTTGTTTCATCTCGTTGTGCCGATGAGGCGATGTCAAAACCAGAACCGGATATGCTGAAGCAAATTCTGGAGGAGCTTCGCCTTACGCCATCTGACGCAGTTATGATTGGTGATACAAGCCACGATATGTCGATGGCCGAAAAAATTGGGATGGATAGAATAGGGGTGAGCTATGGTGTACACGCTCCTCATCAGTTGGCGCACCATTCACCAATTTCAATTATTGACAGTCCGATAGAACTGCTGGAACACCTCAATTAGCAAGCTAGTAGATAGTGACTGGTAATTAACACTAACTAAAAATAAGCCAAACTTATTCGAGTAGTGGGTCAATTGATTCCTCGAGCAACATTTCATTCAATAAAATTAGCGGTAGGCCAATGAGGGAATTAGGATCGTTGCCGGTTAACTTGGTGAAAAGGCAGATACCAAGTCCCTCACTTTTAAAACTGCCTGCACAATCAAATGGTGTTTCCTTATGTAGATAAGACTCAATCTGTTGTTCGGACAACTGCCTGAAACTAACAACAAAAGATTCTACTCGCGTACTTGTTCTGTTTTGTTGCCCATTATGAACGCACAGTCCGGTATAAAAAGTTACTTCTCTGCCGCTGCATAATATCAGTTGTTTCTTTGCCGTACCAAAATCTCCGGGTTTTCCAAGCAATATTCCATCAATACTGGCTACCTGGTCAGACCCAATTACAAGTGCCTCAGGGTGTTGATTCGCTATTGCCAAAGCTTTTTGTGTAGAAAGCCTTTTAGCTAAGTCTTCTGGTGATTCATCATGACAGGGGGATTCGTCAATTTGCGGAGCAATTGAAACAAAGGATAAACTTAGTTTTGCCAATAGGCCCTGTCTATATGCAGAGCTGGATGCGAGAATAATTTTCATTATTTTGTGTTGTTTTCCTGTAAAGTGCTAAATCAGAACATATTTATCCAATTATGAGCAACATTTTCCTTTGACTCGACGGCCTTCTGTCTATATCATGCGCGCCCTATGCAGAAAGTGAAACTGCCCATGAGGCTTGATCCTATCAAAAGTGCAACAAAACGCTCTGACTACAAGGGTGTGATGTTGGCGAAAGATATGCGCAGGTTGTCTGATGCAGTAGCTGAAGTTGTTGATGATATTAATGTTGAAGTGAAGTTTGATATAGACGCGCAGGGTCTAAACTTCTTTCAAGGTAATCTTTCAACCTCAGTGAAGCTTATCTGTCAGCGATGTAGTGGGCTTATAGCTCATGATATTCAAGTCGCTTTTTGCTACAGCCCTGTCAAAGAGCTAGAACAGGAAGTACTTGATGAATTGCCGGATGTTTACGAACCGGTTGAGGTCAATGACCACGGAGAAATCGATTTGCTCAGCCTCTTTGAGGATGAACTGATTTTATCTTTGCCAATTGTAGCCCTTCATGCAGAGGAGGATTGCGATATAAAGCGGGATGAAATGAGTTATGGTGAAATCGAACCGGCCGATGAACGTCCAAACCCTTTCGCGGTTTTGAAAGAACTTAAGCGAGACTAGGAGTAAAGTAATGGCGGTACAAAAGAATCGTAAAACTCGTTCTAAGCGCGGCATGCGTCGTTCGCATGATGCCTTGACTGGTGCGACTTTGTCTGTAGATTCAACATCAGGTGAGACACATTTGCGTCATCACGTGACTGCTGACGGTTACTACAAAGGCAAAAAAGTTATAGCTGACTAAGTTCTAAGAACTGTCAGGAAATGACTTTAAGCCATCTAACCATTGCGTTAGATATTATGGGGGGCGATCATGGCCCCCTTGTTACTCTTCCTGCTGCCTTTAAGGCGCTGTCTGAACACCCCCAATTAAATCTCATACTTTGCGGTGACCAACAAATCATCGAACGGCAGTTATCCAACCAGGAAAATATCGATTTAAATCGGCTGCGAATTGTCCATTGTGAACAACAAGTTCATATGGACGAACGTCCTACACACGCATTACGCAACAAGAAACAATCATCCATGCGTAAAATGCTTGAACTGGTCGAATCAGGTGAAGCAGGTGCTTGCGTGAGTGCAGGTAATACCGGTGCTTTGCTTGCAATGGCCTATTATGTATTGAAAACGCTCCCTGGAATTGATCGTCCGGCACTCATTTCTTCCGTTCCCACTGACAATAGAAAAAGTCTTTATTTGTTAGATTTAGGCGCGAACGTAAATTGTGATTCCGAAACCCTTTTTCAGTATGCCGTGATGGGAGCGGTGCAAGCAGAAGAAGTTGCAGGTATTGCTAATCCCCGAGTTGCGCTGCTTAATGTAGGTGAGGAGCAAATAAAAGGTAATGATCAAGTTAAGTATGCCGCTCAGCTACTGCGGGATGCAAAGGGTATAAATTATATAGGTTACGTTGAGGGCAATGATATTTTTACAGATTGTGCTGATGTGATAGTGACAGATGGTTTTGTTGGCAATATTGCTCTTAAATCATGTGAAGGTTTGGCGAAACTTGTCATGCATGAAGTCAAACGTGTCTCCAATAAAAATCTATTGACCAAAATAATGGCTAAAATTGCACTACCGTTGTTAAGAAAAATATACCTGACTGTGAACCCCGACCAGTACAACGGCGCGAGTCTGATAGGATTGCGCGGAATTGTGGTTAAGAGCCACGGTAACGCATCGGCCGACGCTTATTTATATGCTATCAATGAGGCAGTCAATGAGGTTAGTCGACAAGTTCCGAGTAAAATAAAAGACAAAATTGAATCCGTTTTAATGGAGCGCCAATAACATATGTACTCAAAAATAATCGGCACTGGTAGTTATTACCCTTCAGAGGTACGCAGCAACGCGGATCTTGAAGTTATGGTTGATACATCAGATGAATGGATTACGGACAGAACAGGTATAAAAGAACGCCGCATAATCGGTAAAGACGAAACTGCTGCCACAATGGGTACACAAGCAAGCCTTAAAGCCATAGAAGCGGCGGGTATCGATAAAAACAGCATCGATATGATTGTTTGTGCAACCACCAGTGGACGTTACGCTTTGCCAAGCAGTGCGTGTGAAATCCAACGTGAATTAGATATTAATGGCATTCCCGCTTTTGATGTAGCGGCTGCTTGTGCAGGCTTTTGTTACGCACTGAGTGTCGCCGACCAGTATATTAAAACCGGGATGATGAAGCGCATATTAGTTGTTGGAACAGATTGTTTATCAAGACTTATAGATCCAAGTGACAGAACGATGGTTATCCTGTTTGGAGATGCCGCTGGCGCTGTGTTAATCGAAGCCAGCGAAGAACCAGGTATTCTCTCTACCCATATAAATGCAGCCGGTTCCTACGGTGATTTGCTCGCCGTGGGCAACCCCGAACGCGGCAATGAACAATCTGTACACGAAAATTGGGGTGTCATGAAAGGCAATGAAGTTTTCAAAGTTGCTGTTACCAAATTGAGTGAGATTGTTGAACAATCGCTAGCGGCTAATCAGATGCAAAAGTCCGATCTTGATTGGCTAGTGCCACATCAGGCAAACTTCCGGATAATAAAAGCAACTGCGAAAAAACTGGATATGTCACTGGATCAGGTTGTTCTCACGTTGGAGCAATATGGCAACACCTCTGCAGCAACAGTACCTACAGCTCTGGATACTGCCATACGAGATGGCAGAATTAAGCGTGGTCAGCATTTATTACTTGAAGCATTTGGTGGCGGTTTTGCCTGGGCTTCAGCGTTAGTCAAATACTAATTTTTTCAACAGGTAAATTTATGAGTAAAATCGCATGTGTCTTCCCTGGACAGGGATCACAGTCTGTGGGGATGTTGTCAGACTTAGCACAACAGTATTCTCACGTACAAGATACTTATGCCATAGCATCGGATGTGTTGGGATATGATCTATGGAACATTGTGCAAAATGATGCTGACAAATTGAGTCAGACTCAAGTCACACAACCTGCTTTGTTGGCAGCCAGTTACGCTATTTGGCGAATTATGCTGGAAAACCGCTCAAATGATGTGGCATTTTTAGCAGGTCACAGCCTGGGTGAATATTCTGCATTGGTTTGCGCTGGCGTACTAACGTTTGAAGATGCCATAAAGCTTGTTGAGGCACGTGGTACATTTATGCAACAGGCTGTTCCAGCTGGTACTGGAGCAATGTACGCCATCATTGGATTGGATGATGACAAGATTATTGCTGCTTGCGAGTCAGCAGCTGAATCAACAGGCGAAATAACTTCAGCGGTAAATTTTAATTCTCCAGGGCAGGTGGTCATAGCCGGTACAAAAGTGGCGGCAGAAAAGGCTGCTGAACTTTGTAAAGAAGCCGGTGCAAAAAGAGCGTTACCTTTGGCGGTTAGTGTGCCTTCCCATTGTGAGCTTATGCGTCCCGCAGCCGAGAAGCTTGAAAAGATGTTAAACGATATGTCATTTTCGGTGCCAAATCTTCCGGTGGTCAATAATGTAGACGTAAAAATTGAGTCTATGCCAGATAACATCAGAAGCGCGTTGATACGACAGTTATATTGTCCGGTACGCTGGACAGAATCGGTGTCTTATCTGGCTGAAAATGGTGTCAGCCAATTGTTTGAAGTCGGGCCTGGAAAGGTCCTTACTGGATTGACCAAGCGTATAGACAAACGTCTGACGTGCGAAGCAATCAATACACTAGACTCACTTAGCACAAACTAACGTTATTAAGAGGAAAGACATGGCTGGATTAGCAGGAAAAATTGCACTGGTTACTGGCGCGAGCCGTGGCATTGGCCGTGCCATTGCAGAGCGATTGGTTAGTGACGGTGCCACGGTTATCGGAACAGCAACTTCTGAGAATGGAGCAGCTTCGATCAGTGATTACTTGGGAGAAAATGGTAAAGGTCTGGTTCTCAATGTTTCCGAGCCTTCTTCCATTGAGAATTTGTTACAACAAATCAAAGAAACCTATGGTGATATCGATATATTAATAAATAATGCGGGTATTACCCGAGATAATTTGTTGATGCGTATGAAAGATGCTGAGTGGCAGGATATTATCAATACTAACTTAACCCCAATATTTACACTGTCAAAAGCAGTATTGCGGGGCATGATGAAGAAGCGTCATGGACGTATTGTCAACGTGGGTTCCGTTGTCGGAAGTACCGGTAATCCTGGACAGGCTAATTATGCGGCAGCAAAAGCAGGGGTCATTGGTTTTAGCAAGTCTATGGCAGGGGAAGTGGCTTCACGAGGGATTACAGTTAATGTTGTTGCTCCTGGTTTTATTGACACAGATATGACTAAAGTACTGACTGATGAACAAAAAGATGCCATTTTCAAAGATGTGCCAGCCAGCAGACTGGGAGATCCGAAAGAAATAGCTGCAACTGTTGGCTTTTTAGTCAGCGAAGGCGCAGCCTACATAACAGGTGAAACTATTCACGTAAATGGTGGAATGTATATGAGTTAATCAGCAACCGTTGGATTTAAGCTGTCTGGCAGCTTGATTGTCAATATATTGTTGATTACTATTGTTGAGCAGGGTGGTTTGACCAGCCAAAAAGTTATATGTCTTGCTTGCAAGGCTTCAACTAGCTGAATACACTACTCGCAAATTTACATCTAGCGACTTATAGGGAAAACTAGAATTATGAGTAACATCGAAGAACGCGTAAAAAAAATCATCGTCGAACAATTGGGCGTTAAAGAAGAAGAAGTAAAACCTGAAGCTTCATTTGTTGATGATTTAGGTGCGGACTCCTTGGATACAGTTGAATTGGTTATGGCTTTAGAAGAAGAATTTGATACAGAAATTCCTGATGAAGAAGCTGAAAAGATCACCACTGTTCAGTCTGCAATTGATTACGTAAACGCTAATAAAGACGCGTAAGTATTCCTTTTAAAACGGCTCTTCCTGAGCCGTTTTTACCTTCTGTACACCAATTAATATGCGGAGGCCAATGTGTCAAAACGTCGCGTTGTAGTAACCGGTCTTGGCATGCTTTCACCATTGGGTAATGACGTTACCTCAACGTGGAATGCAATCCTCAAAGGCGAGAGTGGGATTGGACCTATTACTTGCATGGATGCCAGTGAATTTACCACTAATTTTGCCGGTGAAGTAAAAGACTTCAATGTCGAAGACTATATTCCCAAAAAAGAAACGAAAAAAATGGATCGTTTTATTCAGTTTGGTATCGCTGCTGGTAAACAAGCGCTTGCGGATTCCGGACTAGAGATTACTGATGCTAATGCCGCAAGAGTAGGTGTGACTATTGGTTCTGGAATAGGTGGTTTAGGTTTAATTGAAGAAAATCACAAAAAATTATTGGAAAACGGTCCACGTAAAATATCGCCGTTTTTCGTACCTGCAACCATAACCAATATGATTTCAGGCTTTCTGTCGATCATGGAAGGATTGAAAGGTCCAAATCTTAATATTGTTACGGCTTGTACTACCGGTGTTCACAATATTGGAATTGCTGCCAGAATGATAGCTTACGGTGATGCAGATGCCATGTTGGCAGGTGGCGCTGAAGCGTCAATTACACCACTGGGCCTTGGTGGCTTTGCCGCAGCACGTGCGTTATCCACACGCAATGATGACCCGGTGAAAGCTAGTCGTCCCTGGGATAAAGACCGTGATGGATTCGTCATGGGTGAAGGGGCTGGCGTTGTCATGCTTGAAGAATATGAGCATGCAGTTGCACGAGGCGCGACAATATATTCAGAATTAGTTGGTTTCGGCATGAGTGGTGATGCGCATCATATGACTTCCCCGCCTGCAGATGGCGAAGGAGCTGCTGCAGCGATGCAAAATGCAATCGATGATTCCAGGATAGAATTAAGCAAAATTGGCTACATCAATGCCCACGGCACTTCAACACCAGCAGGTGATATTGCCGAAGTGAGTGCGGTTAAGTCCATTTTCGGCGATCTTTCAAAAGATATGATGGTTAGTTCGACTAAATCCATGACCGGACATTTGCTCGGTGCAGCAGGATCTGTAGAAGCAATATTTACTTTGTTGGCGTTGAGAGATGCAATTGCTCCACCCACCATAAACCTTGATAACCCCGGGGAAGGTTGCGACCTAGATTTTGTCGCGAATGAGGCAAAACCACTTAAAAGTGATTATGCATTGTGCAATTCATTTGGATTCGGTGGCACAAATGGTTCGCTTGTGTTTAAGAAAGTCTGATTGAATGTGTTGTGTTTTTTGCACATGCGAGTTAAAAAGCCTGTTTTAATGACGGGCTTTTTTATGTTGGGACTATTGTGATAGTTAACGGCAAAAATACTGGTTCTCTTCCTTTGTCCGACCGCGGGTTGCAATATGGTGACGGCAGTTTTACCACAATGGCGGTCAGTGAAAGTAAAATAGAATGGTTTGATAGCCATATCAAAAGGCTAAAATCAGCTAATCTGCAGCTAAATATCTGTTTTGAGCAGTTTGCTCTTTTGGAGGAAACGCTGTTATCTGAAGCTACTCGTCTTCAGAATGGCATAATTAAAGTGATTATCACCCGTGGTTCTGGTGGCCGCGGTTATGGAACAAAAGACACAGGGCCGGCAACTTCTATAGTTACTACACATCCATCACCGCAGCATTATCGGAGTTGGCGCGACCAGGGCATTGATCTTGGTGAGAGTCCGATCCTACTTGCGAAACAACCCTTATTGGCTGGAATAAAGCATTTAAACAGACTTGAGCAAGTGTTGATTAAGCGACATCTTGAAACGTCTGAGTTTTCTGATGCGCTTGTCTGTGATACAGATGGGGTTATTGTAGAATCCAGCGTTGCAAACGTATTCTGGCGGCGCGGTAATCACTGGTTTACTCCAGACCTGACGAGTTCAGGAATAGATGGGGTTATGCGTAACCAGGTATTATCCTACTTCTCAAGGGATAAAATAAAAGTCAATATTGTTCGGGAAAGGCCGGAACAACTTGCTGACGTGGACGAGCTGTTTATTTGCAATAGCATTATGGGTTTAGTTTCTGTAAACCGTATAGTCCTGACTACCCAGAGAAAGAGCTTTGAGTATAATAACGTTGAAAAATCAAAAATAGATAGCGGGCTTAGTTTAATAAAATATGCAGTGTAAATGACGTTCAAAAATAAAATTATCGTACTGACCGGTGTCCTAGTTGTTGCACTGGCTACTGTTTTTATCGCAAATACTTATGTGACAAAGACATTAAATACGCCGCTTCACTTAGCTGATGAAGAGATTTTGGAAGTATCCCAAGGTCAATATGCGCACTTTGTTATCAATCGACTTTATGAACGCAATATTATTTCTGAACCGGTAATAATCAAAATTGCGCTTAAATTAAATCCTGAAATAGCCAGAATTAGAGTGGGTACATACGAGCTGAAGCCTGGCATGTCTGCGTTGGACTTATTAGAATTGATTTCTAGTGGACGTGAAAAACAGTTTTCAATTAGTCTTGTTGAGGGATTAACCTGGAAGAATTGGAAGCATCAGTTAAATAATCACGATAAGCTTAAACCTGGTCCTGAAAACGATCAGGAATGGATGGCGGTAATGAAGGACACGCCAGCAGGACAGGCCATTGAAGGCTGGTTACTACCCGAAACTTATTATTTTACTTCTCGTACCTCAGCAACAGAGATTTTTTCAAGAGCGCATAAAGACATGCAGGCTTATTTGACCGATGCGTGGGAAAACAGAGCCTTGGATTTACCGTATTCAAATCCTTATGAAGCTTTAATCATGGCTTCCATTATAGAGAAAGAAACTGGGCTAGCATCCGAAAGGCCAAGAATATCAGGCGTTTTTATAAATCGACTCCGGCAGAATATGCGTTTGCAAACAGATCCAACCGTTATTTATGGCATGGGAGAGAGTTTTGATGGTGATATTCGCAGAAAAGATCTCCGGACAGCAACGCCATACAATACCTATGTAATAAAAGGATTACCGCCAACGCCAATTGCTATGCCCAGTAAGCTTGCAATAGATGCGGCACTAAACCCTCTGGACACAGACGAACTATATTTTGTTGCCAGAGGTGATGGCAGTCACAAATTTTCTAAAACGCTGGCTGAACACAATCAAGCAGTTCGTAAATATCAATTAAAAAAATAGGCGACTATATTAGTGGAATCAGGCAAGTTCATTGTCATAGAAGGATTGGAGGGTGCAGGAAAAAGCACAGCAATCCGTATTATTAAATCGGCGATAGAATCTGCCGGCCATAAAGTACTTACAACCCGTGAACCGGGAGGAACACCAATGGCCGAAGCTATTCGTGATTGTGTTAAGAATGATTGGGAAAGCGAAGAAATAACTATCGAAGCAGAACTGTTGTTAATGTACGCGTCTCGCGTTCAATTACTGGAAAATGTCATTAAACCGGCATTACAACGAGGAGAATGGGTTGTAGGTGACCGTCACGACATGTCTTCCAGGGCTTACCAAGGTGGAGGAAGGCAAATACCTGCCAACATGATCGAACCCTTACGAACGATTACCTTGAAAGGTTTTACGCCTGATCTGACTTTGTATATGGACGTTACACCAGAAGAAGGGTTGAAAAGAGCCAGAGGCAGGGGAGAACTTGACCGTATTGAACAGGCCGGTCTTGAATTCTTTGAAAGAACCCGGAAAGCCTATCTTGGTTACGTTAAATCTGAAGATAACGTTGTTATGATAAATACCATGCAAAATCTTGAAAAAGTTCATGCAGAAATTAAACAGACAATCGTCAATTACATGAGTCAAGCATGCATCCCTGGTTAACCTCAGAGTATAACAGTATCGCTCAGCGAGCTTCTAACCGCTCACTACATCACGCATTGATTGTGAAAGGAGCTGCAGGTATAGGGAAGTCGCAGTTTACTCATCAGATAGCGCATTTTTTATTGTGTCAAAACAAGACCGGTAATATTGCTTGTGGTACTTGTCAATCTTGTCAATTATTTGTCGCGCAGTCTCATCCAGATTTTCATCTGATAGAATCAGAAAAACAAATAGGAGTTGATCTTATACGTGGTGCGATACAGAAACTTATCGGTACAGCACAACTTTCAGGAAATAAAGTTTTAGTGATGCATCATGCAGATAGTATGACCGAAGCATCAGCTAATGCCTTGTTAAAAACCCTTGAAGAACCAACTGATAACACTTATTTATTTCTTGTTTGCGATCAGGCAGAACGTTTGTTGCCAACGATATTAAGCCGATGCGAGAAAATTCAACTTTATCCGCCGAGCGCTGAAGTTTGTCTGAAATGGTTAAACGAAAATGGTCATCAGGGTTTGAATGAAGACTTTGTTAAGATCTATGCTAATGCACCTTTATTGATTCAGCAGAAATTATCTGATGACAAAGCATTAAAATATAATGACTTTTTAAAATCAATTAGTGAGATTCAAACTCAACAGATCGTTTCAACAGAGTTGGCCACAAAATGGCAAGATGACCTTCACACCGTAATCACCTGGATAGGGGATCTCATAGCGTCAGCTCTAAGGCGTTTTCCTGATTCTGAAGAACTTTGGTCATGCAACAATCTATGTCAAACAATTAAAAGAGTTGCAGGCAACCCAGGTATCAATAAAACACTTCACTTGAGTGGGCTGCTGGAACAGCTGGGTCTTCTCGAATTCAATTTAGTTGAGGATAAAATGCATGTTGGTTGATTCCCATTGCCATTTGGATCGCTTGGATAAAACCGACGAAGAACTTGGTGAAGTTATTAAGTTTGCCAAAGGGCGGGGAGTGGAACACTTCCTGTGCGTAGCCGTTTCAGTCAAAGAGTTCCCTTCGATGCTTGCTAGGGTTGAACAGTTTAAGGACGTTTCAGTATCCTGTGGTGTCCACCCTCTGCATCAGGAAGATGCTTGTAGTTATAGCGAGCTTCTCAATATGGCGTCCAGCGATAAAGTGGTTGCGATAGGGGAGACAGGTCTAGATTATTTCTACAGTGCTGAATCAAAAGATGTACAACTAACTTCTTTCATTGACCATATCAGAGTAGCCAATGAATTGAATAAGCCACTTATTATTCACACACGTGATGCCAGGCAAGATACCATCGATTTGTTACGCAGCCATAAAGCTGAGACCACAAAAGGAGTTTTACATTGCTTCACTGAAAGTCTAGGGATGGCAGAAGAAGCAATTGCCCTGGGAATGTTTATCTCGATTTCAGGAATAGTGACATTTAAAACTGCGACTGAACTGCAAGAAGTGGTCAGAAATATACCGCTTGATAAGTTGCTGGTAGAGACTGACTCTCCCTGGCTTGCACCTGTTCCGTTTCGAGGAAAACAAAATCAACCTGGTTATGTACTCGAAGTAGCGGAGTTTATTGCAAAGTTGAAGGGCGTGTCACTCAATGAGCTGGCCGAAATCACCACGAATAATTTCTATCATTTGTTCGATGGAATTAAGCGCGGTAATAAAGCTTAAACTGCGTTTTTTTCACAAACTATTCAACGAGAGAATATCTTATGAAACCGTCTAAACTGCTTGCTGGTCTCACATTTATTTTGTTCACTTTTCCGACATTAGCAAGCGAGAAAGAACGATCTTTTGTTGAACATCTCAATACTGCCCAGTCTTTAAAGGCAGAATTGCCGTTTTCAGAAGCTGTCAGAGTTGGTAAAACGCTGTACTTGTCCGGACAGATTGGTGTTAAACCAGGAACCAAACAGTTGGTATCTGGAGGACTGGAAGCCGAAAGCAAACAAACTCTGCTGAATATTAAGCAAACTCTTGAGTCTCATGGCTATGGTTTGAATGACGTAGTTAAATGTACTGTCATGTTGGCAGATATATCTCAGTGGCAAACCTTTAATCAGGTTTATCTGACCTTCTTCAAAAAGCCTTATCCGGCAAGGAGCGCATTTGGTGCGAATGGACTAGCACTTGGCTCACAAGTAGAAGTGGAATGTATTGCAGCCAGAGAGTAGTGGTTGATATTTGTTATCACATACGGGTATTTAGCCATATCGGCTTGCGACTATCCTACAATTCTAACTTGTTGATATAAAACGATATAAATAAAAAGGTGAAAATAATTTAAAATTTATTGAAGGGTTTTGTTGTCCGATTTCGCTTCGTTAGATAAGGACAGGGTTTTCTGTCCGAATCAAAGGAGAAATCTCATGAAACTCAAAGCAATTCGGTCAGGTGTAGTCAACGGTTTAGGCACTCTAACAATACTGACAACATTATCTACTTATTCACTTCAAGCCAGTGCTATAGACTGCGGTCAAAACCACTGCACTATAAACTTATCTTCTGCATTAGAATTACAAACCAGTCTTGACGGTATCCAAACAATAGGCCAATCAGGCCGAATGGAAATCAACGGGGATGTTACATTTATTGCTGCTGATATGACCTTACCTCTTGGAGACACAGATCTGGTCTTAGATATCGATCCAGTTACAGGTCAGTTACTGGAATTTTATGGTACTGCAAGACTGCCAATTGATGAGTGGCAATTGCTCGAAGATGCCAATATTAATGCTGAGCCCCCTATGGCAGTAGTGGGATTGTTTCAGCAGGAAACAATTAACGACATTTTCCAGAATCAGCTTCCTTTAAATGATGGTACCGCTTTAAACGGCACTACGCGGGAATCAACTTCACCCTACTTACTTTTTCATACAAGTACTGGGGGATTGAGTCTGGATCTTAATCAGATGTTTAATCTCGGGATGTCTGATAATTCTTCATTTGCCATTAATATTGCTGAAGAAAAAAGTATTTCTTTCGCGCTGGATCTCGTAGATCCATACTTATTCAGTGGTCAAGACTATAAATTAACGCTCAATCAAAATGGTCAGGAACCCAGTAAAATTGAACCTGAAAAGTCTTACCTGCCGGTTCGGTACACAAAGGAGGATCCACAAACAGGCGTCCAATCGGAACAAATAGATTATTACGATGACAATGGTCAGCTTGTTCAACGGTTTATTTATGATCAGGAAACTGGCGCTTTAATTAAACATGACATTGACGAGAGTGGGTCTGTCACTGTCAGTTTTTATCAAAGAGATGAAGATGGCGACTTTCTGAGGGAAGGAGCGACAAAAGATGCTGGCGACTACTTTAACCTGGTTGAACTGAACAATGGTGTTGATGTTAACAACACAAATCGTAATCGTTTGAATGGCTACAACTCCACCTCATACTTTGAGAAAAACAGTGATGGCACTATTAGTCGTGAAATCACTGAATACTATGATTTCCAGGGAAATGTGGTGAATAAATTCATATTGGACCCAGCTAGTGGGCGAATGATTAAACATGACTACAAGGAAGATGGCACCCTAATTGTCAGTTTTTATCAACAAGATAATGCGGGTGATTTTGTTCTTGATGGAGATCCTAAAGAAAACGGTAACTACTTTTCTAAAGATGAATTGGCGCAAGGAATTGATGTGAGCGATATAAATCGTAAACGGGAGACTACTTCGGATCCACAAAAATCAAATGAAGCAAGTGACACTAAAAAACGTCGTAAATTTGATCTTGGGTTAGACGCGTTTGCATTCTCCTGGAATGGATGGATCCCTTACAAAGCAGAGAATGTCATGGGCGTACCTGAAGACTCACAAAAATTTAGTGGCCAACTATATATGAAAGGCGCAGTAACCATGGACGGCATAGTGGTATTGGATGGAGAAGTTGTAACTTATATAGGTGACGAAGGCTTTGTTATGGGGGGCAACGGTGACTTAGCAATATCATTACCCTCTGATGTGGTCGACTTGTCCTTGTATCTGGGCAGTGCCTCAAGCTCTTTCCAGGTTTCTCCCGGAAAACAAATGGCGTTTGTCAGTGGTTTAATGGAGCCTGATACGGCGTTAATGAAAAATTTCATGCCTGTTGCACCGTCAGGCAAAGTAACTGCTGTAGGTTATATAGACTATGATTTCGTTGATACCAAGATTGCACTTAATGGTGAGTTTAGCCTTGGTGCTGAATTGATTGGTCAAATGATTGGCGTGCCACTAAATGATCTGCAAAGCATTCAGGCAAGCGTAGCCTTGAGCCCTCAGGGTTTTGAATTGCAAGGTGTGACCCGAAATCAAATCCACCCTGATATCGCTTTTGGTGGAGACATTGAGGTTGAAGCAAAAGTATCTTTTGTTGATGCCCGTGATTTCAAATTAAAGCTTGCAGGAAGCGCGGATGTATTTGGTGTGGGTCTGGATGAGGTGAGCATTGAAATTAACGCGGGTGGTATGTTCATCAACGGTATTTTTGTTACACCTTTAAATGAGATTGCAATGTTAGGTTCAGTTACAAATAAAGGACCTGCATTAACAGGGTATGCAACTATTTCATTGGGCTTAGGCGAAATAACGCAAGCCATGCAAGATGCAGCAGACGCACTTACATCTGCTCAAAATGAAGTTAACCGTCTTTCTTCCGAAATTGTGCGTTTACGTAATGTTGTGCAAGCGGAACGTGACTTACACAGTAAAAAACTTTCTGAAGCGACTGCCTCACTGACTGCAGCACAGTCACAGGTGAATAAACTTAATGGCTCAATAGCCTCACATAACCGAGCTATTGCATCTCATAAATCAAAAATTGCGGCTAAATATCGTTGGTATAAAAAGGCCAAGTGGTATCAAAAAGCGAGTCGTTATGCGAGTTACATCAAAGAAAAAACATGGAGAAGTGCAGATATTGCCCGTCGATATGCAAGCATCGGTGTCTTAAAAGCGTCACTGGCGGTAGCAAATATTGCACTGGATGCTGCCAAACTTAGTCTTAAAGGTCTCCAGGCTTTAACTGTGGTGACGCCTATTGATTTAGACCCACGTGTTGCGGCAGTAATAACAGCAAAAGAAGTGGCAAATGCTTCCTTGGAAGTACTGAAAGCACCATTCACCAACGTTCCTCTTATTAAACATGACTTTGAAGGCCGGATAGAAGCAACACTGGATATTAGCGGGTTAAGTGGGATAGTAACGGCAGAATTTGATGGTTATGAAGCGCTGAGAGGCAGCCTCGAGTTTAAACCTGTTCCAAAGGCATGTATTACGATTCCAACAATGGGAGAAGCCTGCAGCAATATTTAATTGCCCCTCTTAGATAAAAACCTCGCTTTTCAGTGAGGTTTTTTTATTCAAATTTCAGAAAACTACAACTATTCCCAGTCTAACATTCACTTCTTCCAGCGAAATTTCGATATCTGACGCAGCATTGGAAAGATCATATTGATAATCATACCAATCTGCACTTAACACGTACCCCATGGAATCATTTAAGCTATCAGACCATTGTAATCCTAGTTTCAGGCCGTCTCCGTCGCCTGAATCCAAAGGCAATGGAAAGCCAGCCAATACCTGGTCAAACTCTACATCCAGGAAAGCGTATGCCGCACTAACACTTAAGGTTGCAGTTTCTGTCACATCATAACTATAACTGCTTCCGACAAAACCACCGTTGTCTTTAAATCTATATCTGGAATTAAGAACGCCTTCTCCTTTTGCTTCAAGATCACGGTATCCAATAAATACCGAGACTGACTCTGTCAGTGCATAGCCAATTGTTAGGTTTACGTCGTTTCGTTCAGCAGACCACTGTTCAGTAAGCGATAATTCAGGGATTACTTGAGTTGTGGAATCTGTAGTACTGGTTTGAAATGAAAGATCTGCGAAAGCACTTTTGTAGGACAAGGCACCTCCAACTCGCAGAACATAGACTTGAGCGCTTAAACTTCCTCTTGGTGACAATACTTGACCCAAGGGTAGTTGAATGTTTCCTGTAAGGCGCAGATCATAGGCAGATTGGCCAAGTTCCAATCTCGGCAAGAAATGGATGTCTGCCAGACTCGGAAAACTAATCAATAGTGTTACCTGAAGAATCAAATTACGTATAGATTTCATTGTTCATCCTTGGAATATTCACGTACCTAGTTAGTCATGTAATACTAGAAGTGGAACATTGTTTTGCAAACATGTGAGAAATAAATCACTACAAACGCTTTTAGAAGAGACTAAAAAGAAACAGGAACCTATAAAATTATGGAACCACAGAGATGGAGCGAAATTCAGCAAATATTTGATCATTTGTTGGATAAAACGCCCAGTCACCGAAAAGACTACCTGGATATGGTCTGTGAAGACGATAGAGATCTTCGGGAACAAGTAGAAAAACTTCTGAGAGTTAATGACGACATTAGTCATGCACCTTGGTTGCCGATAACATCTGAAAATGATTTACCTGAATCAATAGGGCAGTATCAAATAAATAGGTTGCTTGGTTCAGGGGCAATGGGGAAGGTGTATTTAGGTACAGATAGTCTGGCTTCTCAATTCGCACTTAAATTGCTTCCTTCTTATTTAGTATCTGACAAAAAGGCGATACAACGCTTCGAACAAGAAGCACAGCTATTATCGCGACTTAAACATGCAAACATATGTGGGCTAAAGGAGGTTATTTGGCATGCAGATCAACCTTGCCTGGTTCTGGAATACTGTCGTGGGGTTACACTTGAAGATAGATTGAGTTCAGGTGTATTAGCACCGGGTGAAGTGAAGAGAATTAGTTTGCAAATTGCCAGTGCATTAGACTGTGCTCATAAGCAGTCAGTATTTCATCGTGATATTAAGCCAGGCAATGTGATCCTTGATCAGCAAAACAACGTGAAATTAATCGATTTTGGAATAGCCAAATATGCTGATACAAAATTGACTGCTACAGGCATGATCCTGGGCAGCCCAAACTTTATGTCTCCAGAACAGTGGCGAGGGCAGGTTGTAGATGGTCGCACCGACCTCTGGTCTCTGGGTGTTTTAATGCATAGAATGATTTCAGGAGATCTGCCGTTTAAGGGTGATACAAGGCAGCAATTGGCTGTATCTGTGCTTCAATCAAAACCTAGGCCCCTGCTCTTTGAGGCAGAAGATAAACAGATGCAGGATATCGCTTCAATAATATTTAATTTATTAAAAAAGAATCCTGATTCGAGGATAGCGACAGCTACAGAGCTAATACTAACGCTTGAAAAAATTAATCATGACTAGATGATAGTCTGCTGAAAAGCCAAGCTCGTACCACTCGAAAGCTTCTCTCAACTGAGCTGATTGACAAATTCATAGCGCTGGCGATCTCCCGCATTGTCATTCCCGAAAAAATTCTCATCTGCAGTATTTCAGCGCCAACAGAATCAAATGCCTCCAGATCAAAAAGCGCAGAATCTAAATCCAACATATTGGCATGTTCAATCTGGTTAGGGGTAATAGCGTCGATATAGGTGACCGTAAGCAGATCACCACCGCGTTTTTCTGTATTTTTAGCACGGGCATGATCAACCAAAATTCGGCGCATGACAGTGCTTGCCATACCCAGAAAGTGGGCCCGATCCTGCCAATCAATATCAGCACTAAACAATTTCGAGTAGGCTTCATTTACAACTGCTGTAGCTTGAAGCGTATGGCCCTGAGATTCTCTTCTCATAAAGCCTGACGCCATGTTTTTAAGCATTGGATAGAGTTTCTCCACCAGAACATTTAATGCAGCAGTGTTTCCGTTTTTGCTATCCAGTAGTAATAATGTCAAGTCATGCTCATTTTGCATCAGAAAAGGTATACCAGACTGACATTAAAAAAGCGCAGTGTTTGATCAGCTGAAAAAGTTTTTTGTTCAACCTTAATATCTTCCTGATAGTCATTAATTTTGAAGGATACTTTAACAGCCATATTCTGTTTAACAGGTACCAGGTAATTTATACCAATGGACCAACCGTCAGCTTTACCTGACAATCGCCCAGACAGATCGTCAAATTCTCCCATCTCAACATCACACTCTTCTTCATCACATTCTTCCTCTTCTTCAATATCTGATAAAAATAAATTATCTGTGTCTAAATCGGAATAACCTGCAGTTACTGTTAAGCTGCCAGCGTCATCTAGATCAAAACTGTAGCTGGCGCCTATAAACAATCCATCTTTTTTATAAAACTCTTTGCGGGAAGGACCATCATCGTCCCTGAGAGAAAGACTTAAATCTGTTTCGCTGTCTTTGTATCCTGCAAAAATAGTCAGCGAATCAGTCAGGTTATAACCTAAGGTAAGATCGATATCCTGGCGTGTAGCCGTGCCAACATCTTCTTCTTCAGAGATATCTTCCTCACTAATTGAATCAGCATAGCTAAGGCTTAAGTAGGTGTCGCGATAGATGACCGAGCCAGATAAAACGGCAGAAGGAAAGGTGGGAGATGAATCTAATTTGGCAGGGAAATCTAATTCGGTGTAACCAACACCAATGCCTGCTATCAGATCGATTTTATCTTGATCTTGTGCATGAGCGGCGTCGCAAAGTATGAAAACAAGTAAGAACAGGTAGCGGGTTAGTGTCATTTCAAAACCTTTATTAGACTAGCAGGATATGCCAAGTTGAGAACGTCCAAGTCAGGCTATACTATAGATCTTTACTGATATACCTTCCAGTAGGTGACTGTTGAATATAGCTTTTTCAGGTTACAAAATTATTCGTGAATTGGGTAGTGGAGCGTCTGCTTCAGTGCATCTTGCCGTGCAGGAAAACCTGAATCGACGTGTGGCAATTAAGGTAATGCGTAATACCTACAGCAACGATGCAAGTTTTTCACTTAGGTTTAAGCGTGAAGGCCGTATCATTGCGCAATTGAGCCACCCGAATATTGTGCCTGTTTATGACGTAGGAGAAAACGACGACCACCTATTTATGGCAATGGAATATCTTCCCGGCAAAGATCTGCGTGCAAAATCGAAGGATTTAAAAGTGGAACAAGCCCTGGGTTATATGATTGATTTAGCAAATGCACTCAACTATGCCCATGAAAAAGGTTATGTTCATCGGGACGTAAAGCCTGAAAACATTCTATTCAGAGCTAATGGCGAAATCGTTTTAACTGATTTCGGGATCGCAAGACCTACTGAATCACTCACCCATATGACGGTGACCGGTGTACTTATGGGAACACCATCCTATATGAGCCCTGAACAAATTGATGGGCGAGAGTTGGACGGTCGCAGTGATTTATATGCTTTAGGTGTTATTTTTTTCGAACTGTTAACCGGACAAGTTCCCTATCAAAGCGATTCGATAGTCAACGTTGGTCTACAGCACCTGACAGCTGACATTCCAAAGCTACCTAAAACAACGAATATATTCCAGAATCTAATTAATTTGCTGTTAGCCAAAAATCCAGGTGACAGACCTGAATCGGGTAAAAATCTGGTTGATGTTCTTGAGGCAAAATTGCGTTCGGTGGACAGGACGTTGTTAGAAACAAATTTAAGTGTTCTTTGGCCTGAATCTCCAGACAACAAAATATACATGTCTGAATACCTTCGGGCTCCTAAGAAGTCTGCCAAGTTGAAGAAAAATCTATCTTTTGCTTTGGTCACAGCGGTCATTCTTGGATTTGGATTCTACCAATATCAACTGATTAACCCTCATGTTCCGTTGGATACTGGTATCGTTCAAAAAAATATTCCTGCAATAAACGCCAATGACACCAAACAAGAATTACCAGTTGTCGCTGCCTGGGAAGCAGAATTGTCACGCGCGAACCGTCTCAGAGATGAAGGTGTTCTTTGGACAAAAGAAGGTGATAACGCACTATTACTTTATCGAAAAGTACTAGAAATGGATCCGGAAAACCTGATTGCCAGCAATGGAGAAATGTTGATCTTAACCGATTTTTCATCTCAAGTTGAAAGCGCAATTTACGCTACTGATTATCAAGGCGCAGAGGCTCAGATTGATAAGATTGCGAAACTTTGGCCAAATTCAGACCGTGCCACGGTACTTAAGGAAAAACTTAAGACTGCAATGGACTTAGCGGCGAGTGAAGCACAAAGAAGGGAAGCATTAGACAAACAGCAACGAATAAACTCATTACTCTCCAAAGGTCGGCAAGCAGTATTGGCAAAACAATATGTAGAACCAGCCGATCAGAGTGCCCTGGCGTATTATCAGCAAATTATCGCTATTGACCCACAAAATGAACTTGTAGCGCAGGAAATTTTGTCCCTGCAGAATACCTTGCTGGCTGATGCCAGGAGGTTTGCTGACTCAAATGATTTTAACCAAGCCTTTGATATGATCAGCCAGCTAAGTAGTTTTGCACCGGAAAGCGAAGAAATTACGAATGTAAGAGGATTTGTGAGAAGTCGCAAAACGCAGTTTGAAGAACAATTGAAAGCACAAGAATTACAGTTGGCTTTAAATAATAAAATTCAATTGCTAAATAATAAAACTTATCAGTGGCAACTAAGTGAGTTGAAAAAAGCGCAGCTTGTCAAGGAAGGAGAATCGTTGCTAGCCGAAATTAAATTGCTAGAACAACAAGCGCCGGAGAACACACAATTACTGACGTTGAGGCAAAATATTCAATCAAGATTAACACAGTTAGATGAAGAAAAGCCGGAAACGAAACGATTCAAGGTTTCGGGTTTTTAAAGATAAAAATGCAGTTAAAAATTGTATTATGTAAGGAAGGAAAAACGAAGTTTATTGAATGCGAAAAAAAGCCAGCAATAGCTGGCTTTTAATTCAGTCATGTTAGCCAAATACGTTACGGATTATAGGCTGCATCCAACGTCATTCCGGAGAATGTTCTGTAAGCTTGTATACCAATATGCCAGGTTCCTGCTTGAGGATTAGTGATGGTACAAGTTTCGTTGTTACCTGATTCCCAACTTCTGCAGTTATACTGAGAGGTTGTAGGCTGACTTCCCAGTCTGATGTACAAATCACCGTCACCGCTGCCACCACTAGTCACAAATGAAAGCGTTGACATTCCTGCTGGTACATCCCAAGTGTAATATTGCCAGTTGTTACGTGTAGCAGAAATATCTGTCACCTGAGCTGTACTTCCTGTTGCACCACCTGAACCGCCGCCATTGGATGGTTCTGTAAAGCTGGCTGTTAAACTGGCACCTGAAAATGCTGAATAAGCATTTACCAGAACATGATAGGTACCAGCAGAAGGTGAGCTAAAATCACAGTTTTCTGCGTTACCTGAATTCCAGGAACGACATTCGTAGTTAGATGTTGTAGGTGCAGCGCCAAAACTAACATAAAGATCAGCATCACCTGAACCACCTGACATTGCGAAAGACAAGTCAGTCGCGCCTGCCGGAACGTCAATAGTAAAACTTAACTGTGCATCTTTTGCAGCAGTTAAAGATGTTTTAGCAACACCATTTTCTAAAACATCAGAACCAGTACCACCAGTTCCACCGCCTGTGCTACATAGTGTTGCCATGTAGTCTGACGCTGCTTTAGTTTGAACCATCCCATAACCAGTGCGATTATCGCGACCGGCAGAGTCCAAGTCCAACGCTGTTGTGGTTAATGCCTGACGCACTTGTGCAGCTGTACATGTTGGGTTTTTGCTCCATGCTAGAGCTGCAACACCAGCAACGTGAGGCGTGGCCATAGATGTTCCATTGTAATATGCATAGTCTGTGTTACCAGCTACCTGTAAAGTTGCATTTTGACCAGCCGCAGCAATAAGCTGTTGCCCAGTTGTTCTGTTGACAGAAACCACCGGAACAGAAACATCTGCATTTGCATCAACAAGGAAAGGATTTTGAAGTCCAGGGCGTTCACTGTTGCTGAATACTATGACTCCGCTAGCTCCAGCGTCAGCACAGGCCTTTGCCGGATCGATTTCTGGATAACTGCTTCCTGCCTGATTAGAGTGGCGTTCAGCGACACATATTTTGCCACTCATACTTCCACAAGAATAGGTCGCTCCTGATCTAGAGCAACTAGAAAGTTCTCCGCTGGCACTGCCATTAACATTAGTGACATCGAAGTTACTACCGTTTTGAACAAAGCGAGTAGGGGGCAATACATCGTCGTCACCCAGGCTTATGCTTCCATAGGAAATGTAACCCTGTCTGCCGTCGTTAATACCCACGGTAGAAAGAATTGCCTCACCAGGACCGGATAGTTCAACCTGGCTGGTATATTGTGAAAACTCCGCGTGTTGCCCGGTTTCATCAACTGCTGCGACTGAAATGACAGAGTCATAGGAAGCTGGGTAAGAAAGACTCGAATCACCGTCATTTCCTGCCGCAGCGACTAAAAGAATCCCGTTGTCATAAAAGCTTTGCAAGCTATTTCGTTCCGCATTTGAAGAACCTGCACCGCCCAAGGACATATTGACGACATTTGCACCAGCATCGGAGCATTTATCGATTGCACCAACTAAGTCGCTACTATAAGCCCAGCCACTAGCGTTAAATACTTTAATAATGTGTAAATTAACGTTCTGATTGGGCAGTACACCCACTACACCTTCAGTATTGTTGATTGCGGCAATAGTTCCTGCTACATGCGAACCGTGAGAACCACCAGGTGTTGACCAACTTCCTGTTCCGCTATCATTGGTTCCCGACACCAGGTTTCCGCTTAAATCAGGGTTGTTAATGTCATATCCAGAGTCAATAACGCAAACCGTCATATTTCCGGATTCATTATCAGATACCTGATCCGCCTGAACAGCACTGATGCCCCAAGGTTGATTTTCAGCCATAGGGTAACGTCGGGGATCGGGTTCTGCATTATTGACCATTGGGTTTTTGATCAATGTATTTGCCATAGCTGAAGCGGTGTTTTGATTTACGGCTTTACCGATGGACAGGACTAGTTTTCCTTGACCCATGGATTTGACTACAGTGACATCTTCACCCATTGAGCGACTTAAAGACTTCAATATCTTGTTGTCGGAACTGGCGGATGACTTAGAAGTCAATCCAAGGAGTTGTTCAGAGTATTCCTCTCTTTCAAAAGTAACGATAAACTGATCCGTGACATTTTCTTTGCGTGCTTTAGTGGTTTTGTCTCTCCACTGGGCAAACTCTGAAATTGATGTACTTTGATTAGCTACATTGTCTGAACTTTGTTTGATTGGATTGTTTTTATTTTGGGAACCAATTGTATTGGCGACTTCTTCGAACGATATTTCAGTACTGGAAACTGAAAAACTTGATGCAACAGCAAGCGCAACAGCACCTACCGTCATGGTACGATTATATTTCATAGTCTTTCCTATTGTTGCCACCCTTATGCTTATATTTTTTGTTAAATGGCCTTTTAGGCTGCATAGGGCGAATTATTATTATGTTTATTTAGTGGGGTAGTTATTTAGCCTTTGACCTCCTATATTATTTTGGTTAGTTTATGACTCGCTACGTAAATCATAATGAATTCACGAGCGGTAAATATAATTACCAGAATAAAAAGAAATAGCAAGAAGAAATTGACTAATTAGTCAAGAAAGTTTTCCGCAACATTTTTTGAATTTTTTATCGCGTCCACAGAAACAGGTCTCATTCCTGCCTGGCTGGGGAATTGCCTTATTTTCGACTGATACACCGGTCGTATAAAACCATTGATCTTTTGCAAAGATAAACTCTGATATTTCATGCATAACGTAAAACAGTTTATTACTCAGGTAAAATGCTTTGAACTCAACAATTGCGCTGCGAGATTGGCTTGAAGTATTTAACACGTTTAGTTTTAACCAACGAGTACCTTCGTCATTAATAGCAAGATCTTTGGGTGTAAAATTTGACCTGCAATCTGCTGCGTAGGTGTCGAAGATATATTGGTAATTTTTTGCGGCATAGGCTGAGTACCTTGAGCGCATTAAGCCTTCGGCAGAAGGCGGTTTACTGTGGTTTAAAATATAGGGCTCACAACAGGTAGAAAATAGCTGTTCAGATCCGCAATAACATAACTTACCCATAGAATTATCACTAATCTGTATGGTTGAAGATAAGTCCTGAAATTAGCGAAACAGATGACTAAAGTTGTTTAATCATTCTAGTTATCGAATTAATGCCAAGGACCCAAAACCACATTATCTGGTAAGTTTTCTTCAGTAGTCAAATTAATAAGAATGACCTTGTACATTTTGCATAAAAATTTGATATGAGCAAAACGGCTGTCATTTACGTCAAGATTCTCAACAAATATTGATGAACACTGTTTTCCACAAACAAGTTTTTCTACCCATTCAAATACTTTGTCGTCTTCGGGTTTGTTCAGTCTGATAAAATGATCTGTAGCTTGCTTAACCTGGATTGAATTTGCGATTAGATAAGTCCATTTACCTGGTTGGTGGAATGTCAGAGGATCCAGTTTTGGCAAAATAGCATTAGTATTCAACTGTTTTACCGAAGGAAGTGTCATTGTATTAATAAGAGATAAACTTGCCATGATTGTTCCGTTTAATGTTTATATATACAGTGTATGGGTATACAGTAGTACTGTATAAAAAATCATGCAAGTCTTTTTGTTGTTTTTTTAGTCTTTTTTAAAGGTTTAATGAACTTGTCTTTACGCAACAACAGCAAGAATATCAAAATAACCCAGTAGATAATCGGTTGGGTAATATCGGATTTAACTGACCATATGTAGTGCAGAGCGATTAGTAGAGCTGACAAATACACCCAGTTATGGAGTTTTTGCCAGTATTTACCTAGGCGTTGTTGTACTTTTTGCGCAGAAGTCGCGGTCATAAGTAGCAATATCACCAGGGCAGCAAAGCCAACCGTTATGTAAGGGCGTTCGATTATTTCAGAAATTAGTAGTGACCACTCAAGCTGCAACTCAAAAAAGATAAAGCTTAAAAAGTGGGATAGTGCATAAACAAAAGCATATATACCAATCAATCTTCTTGTTCTGATCAACATGCCTATTTTTAAAAATTTTGCCAGCGGACTTACCGTCAATGACAGCAATAGCAGGTTAAATGCACCAATACCGGTAAAATGCAGTAATGCCTCTACCGGATCACCACCAAGTTGGTCATTCACTGCCTGATAAAATGTCAGTATCAATGGCACCAATGAACCTAGATGAATAATGGTTTTAAGCAGTAACAGATGCTTAGCTGACAAGCGTATCATTGATAAGAATTCTACTTCAGAAAGTGTTTAGTAATATCGTCTGAGATCCATGCCCTTGTACAAAGGCGCTACCTCGTCATAACCATTAAACATTTTGGTTTCTATTCTGTTGCGGCTTAACAGTCCACCCGTAGTAATGCGCCTTTCTCGCGCCTGACTCCAGCGAGGGTGATCGACCTTGGGATTTACATTTGCATAAAATCCGTATTCAGCAGGGATCAATCTATTCCAGGAAGTGGGTGGTTCACGGTCAGTTAGGGTTATTTTTACGATGGATTTAATACTTTTAAACCCATATTTCCAAGGAACCACTAATCTTATGGGTGCACCATTTTGCGGAGGCAGCGTTTTTCCATAAAGCCCTACTGACATTAACGTAAGAGGGTGAGCAGCCTCGTCAAGGCGTAAACCTTCTACGTAAGGGTAATCAACGCCACCACCGACAAAGCGACTACGCTGACCGGGCATCTGTTCCTTGTCTTCAAGTGTTTCAAAGGCAACGTACTTAGCTGAACTGAGAGGTTTAACCTCTGACAATATGCTTGCCAAAGGAAAACCGATCCACGGGATCACCATTGACCATGCCTCAACACACCGCAACCTATATATTCGTTCTTCTAATGGGAAGCGAGTAGTTAGATCTTCATAACCTAAAGTAAGTGGCTTCTCCACTAATCCACCTATCTGAAGTGTCCAGGGATCAACTTTAAACCCTTGAGCCTTTGCTGCGGGATCGGATTTTCCTGTGCCGAATTCGTAAAAATTGTTGTGAGTTGTCACTTTTGCTTCAGGCGTTAGTTTTTCGTCCGATTTATATTTGTCAACACTATTAAATGACAATGGTGAAGTGACGAACACTTCATCATCATCTTTCCCAAACCAACTAATAGCCTGGCTATGGGGGCTAGCTAAAAGTGCACTTGCTCCTACGAATCCCATAGACTTAAGTATTTGACGTCTACCTCTGTAGATAGATTCATCAGTTACTTCATGTTCTTTAATGTGACTTGAGCCTGGTTTTTTAATCAGCATGTGGACCACTTAATTCTGAAACAGTTAATATATCTACGTAAGAGCGGTCTTTTAGTGCAAAAATTCCATCACATTTTTATCACAGTGTCTCAAGTAACCTGCAAACTTCCATTTCTCGGCATAAATAAGTCGCCGTAAAGTCTCGCTGCAAAACCATCTGTCATACCTGAAATATAATCAGCGATTACTCGGTGGCCATTGCCATTTAGGCAAGTATTCTCCCAACGTTGACGAGTATTCTCCGGTAGCAACCGCTCAGGATCAGATGCAAATGCTTCAAATAATTCAATTACTACTTGTTGGCCTTTGTATTCCAACAATTGAATGTCGGGTTTTTTGATAACACGACGATAAACGAATCTTTTGAACTCATCTAATGTCTGATGGTGGTGTTCTGGTAGCACCGCATTAAATTTTAGTACTGGTTCATCAAAATCTGAAAGTACGGTATCAATTTCTATTGCGGTTATAAAATGATTGACTAGAGCACCAATGGCGTCTTTTCTTTCATGATGGAAATTGCTGAACAACTTGGTTGCTAAATACTCAATTTCCTTGCCCAAATCACTTGATTGTACTTTTTTAATTGGTTCCACAACTTCCTGAACAAACTGCTCATGCCGGATAATTCCCATCACAATCGCATCTTCCAGATCATGAATTCCGTAGGCAATATCATCTGCCAGCTCCATAATGGAGCAATCAAAAGATTTAAAACAGGTTTTACCGTGTTTCTCAGGATGGGTGTTAAACGTAGTAAATAGTGCGATATCGTTTTCGCTAAAAGGTTGCAGTAACCAATCAAATACATCCTGGTCGCAGCGATACAAGCCTTTGGGCGGATGCCAGTCAGACGCTTTTATGGTCCGGTGATTGAGCTGTGAGGATTTGTCAGGGTGGCAATCAGTGTTAGCTAATTCTTCTATGAAATTAGGATATTTAACCAGCCCGAGAATTGTTCGTCGACTGAGATTCATACCAAATTCTGCTGTATAAGGCTCCAGGTTACTAACAATTCTGAAAGTCTGGCCATTTCCTTCAAATCCACCATGCTGATGCATCATGTAATGTAAAGCTATTTCGCCTCCGTGACCATAAGGCGGATGTCCTATGTCATGGGCCAGACACAAGGCTTCAATCAGATGATCATTGAGGTCGAGTTCAGTGGTTAAATCAGGGTATTTGTTTCGAAGTTGAGCAGAAATTCCCTGGCCTATTTGGGAGGCCTCCAAGGAATGGGTTAATCGGGTGCGGTAAAAATCACTCATGCCTACGCCAAGCACCTGCGTTTTGGCCTGTAAGCGACGAAATGCTGCTGAGTGAAGTATTCTTGCTTTATCCCGTTGAAATGAATTCCTGTGGTCGCCACTTCGCTGACTTAGATTAATAGCTCGTCTTTCGTTCCACACGTCATCCTTCTCCCATCGGCTATTACTAAGAAGCGCCTGTTTTTTTAAGTATTGAATTATTCAAATCCACATTAAAACCATCAATGATCTTCTAACGTAATTTCATCAAGGCTCAAGGAAAAACTGGGTACGTATGCCTTCATAAAATAGTCTACTTCTTCTGAATGATATTCTTTCAGAATTTTATCCAGACGTTTTTTAGCTAACTGAAATTCTTTATTTCCAGCATAGAGTTCTTCAAGTGTTTTTAAGTAGGCACAAATAACATCTGCGGCTTTCACTATAAAAGCTTCTTCTTCACTGTGAAAACGGTGATCAATTAAAGCCGCGTAATCTTGTTTAAAGGCTTCAGGGGCCATGTCGATTAGCTTTTCCTCGGCAATCTGTTCGATCTTTTTATATTCTTGCTGGATCGCTGGATTATAATATTTTACCGGCGTAGGGAGATCACCAGTCAGTACTTCTGAAACGTCATGAAACATCGCAATAGTTGCTATCTTGTATGGATCCAGGTTTCCTTCAAAGTATTTGTTTTTGATCATTGCAAGTGCGTGAGCAACCATAGCAACCTGTAAACTGTGCTCCTGAATATTCTCTGTGTTGATATTTCGCATCAATGGCCAGCGGTTAATTAGTTTCATTCTGGCCAGGTGTGCAAAAAAATGGCTCTTGTCAGGATTTTCTAGTGTTTCGGACATGTAATTTTAGGCTTGTTTGTAATAGTTAAAGAACTGTTCAATTCGTGCAATCGCAGGTTTAAGTACGTCTTTGTGAGGAAGAAATACCAAACGGAAATAACAGCCATCAGTTAAATTGAATGCGCGACCATGCACTAACAATATTTTTTCTTTGCGAAGCAAGTCCAGGATCATTTTTTCGTCATCTTGAATGCCAAACTTTTTCTTATCCACTTTGGCAAAACAGTACATTGCTCCCATTGGTTTAACACAAGTTATTCCATCAATTTGATTTAGCATATCTGATGCTAAATCGCGTTGTTGCTTCAATCGTCCACCATCTACTATGAGATCGTTGATACTTTGATATCCACCCAAAGCTGTCTGAATAGCATGCTGACAGGGAACGTTTGCACACATCCTCATTGAAGACAGTATATTCAATCCTTCAATATAATTATCTGCGAGCAACTTGTTCCCGCTTACGACTAACCAACCAGCCCTGAAGCCTGCAACGCGATAGTTTTTGGACAAGCCACTTAAGGTGATAAAAAACAAATCATCCGCCATTGACGCGATACAATGGTGCTTAGCGTCGTCATACAAAATTTTATCGTAAATCTCGTCACTCAGAATAACCAGTCCATGCTCTCGAGCAACTTCAATAACCTGTTGCAACAACTCTTTACTGTATACGGCACCAGTGGGATTATTTGGATTGATTAAAACTATCGCTTTCGTATTAGCGGTTATCTTGCTTTTTATATCATCAATATCAGGGAACCAGCCGGCTTCTTCATCACATCGATAGTGAACTGGAGTTCCAGATGACAAGCTAACTGCCGCTGTCCACAACGGGTAGTCAGGACTGGGAAGTAATACCTCGTCACCTGTATTTAACAGCGCTTGCATAGCCATGACTATTAATTCACTCACGCCGTTTCCAATGAAAACATCATCAACGGAAATATGACGTATATCCTTCTGCTGGTAGTACTGCATGACCGCAACGCGTGCCGCATAAATGCCCGTTGCTTCAGAATATCCCTGTGCCGAAGGAAGGTTATGGATCACGTCTTTTAATATATCTTCAGGGGCGTCAAATCCAAACGGGGCAGGGTTTCCTATATTAAGTTTAAGAATACGGTGCCCTTCATCCTCCATTTTTTTGGCTTCGCCTAAAATGGGGCCTCTAATGTCGTAACAGACATTGTCTAATTTGTTGGATTTACTAATAATTTTCATTGCAATGTAATGTGGCCTTTGATTGACCTTTAGAGTAATACACTGTGTATAGGACTGTTAAGTGGTAATTGGACTATTTAATAATTAATTTTAGCTATTCTAAAAAACATCTATTTACAATCTGCTTCTTGCTCAATATTTATACTTACAGCTAACCTATGAACAAGTTGAATGAGATAGAGACCTTATATGCCAGCTCCGTTAATTTGGTTAGGTGCAGGGCTTGCGGCACTATATGCCGGTTCCAAGTATGAAGAGCACAAGCGTTTAAGTCGCACGTCAGTTACACACTATCCTGGTGAGGGTACAGACGAAGTTTCTCCAGAAAATGGCAGTATTGTCTGCTGTGGTATATTTGGTGTATTTGATCACACTGGCATCTGGGTGGATGGAAATATCATTGAACTGAAGGGAAATGGTCTAATTAGAGGTGTTTCACCAGATCGTTTTATTGATAATCGAAGCGGAGAAGATATATACGTAGCCTGTAATGAAAGAGGCAACGCACTTTTTGAGAATGCTGCTGTGGATAGAGCAACCTCAAAGCTTTATCAATATTCAGACTATGATGTGATAGAGAATAATTGCCATAGGTTTGTTTGGCATTGCATTTCAGGAGTAAACGAACCGCTCACCCGTTTTGTCGATCTCAATCACCAATTGAGTCGGCATTTCCGTTCCAGAATTTCGTGGCAACCCATTGCTCTATGAGACAGATTGATGCTGAAAAGCACAAAAATTGTACGATATAGCTTCTAAAGAGGGTGAGAGTCTTAGTCACTCACTAACTATTTGATCTTTACCCTTGATCATTGATAACAATATGTTAACAATGAATTTACAGGCTTGATACTTATCTGACGTTCAGATGAGGTGCTCACCAAAATTGCTTACACATCTAATTGATCTGGCGCAATGGAAAAGAATAAAAGCTTGATTATACTGAAAATTAGCAGATTCAAAAAAAGACTCTGTTTATGACTGTTAGCTATCAAACTATCAGAGCCGTTTAATTCAATACGATCAATTTGGGGGTCGGCATGTCACACCACTTTAAGGAAGAACCACATAATGCGATTACTGACAGCGGCATTGCACGGGTAATACCTTGCAAAGAGCTGGATGTAGGTGATCCGCTTAAGTGGTTATCCCTGGGATTGCGAGATTTATTCAGAGCGCCCGTATTAACTTTTTTCTTTGGCGTAATCTTTGCTGCTATTCCCTGGTTTATTACCTACTTGGTAGCATTGACAGGGTGGCATCTGGTCATTATGCCAGCGATAGTGTGTTTTATGTTAATTGGTCCTTTTTTGGCAGCTGGTCTCTATGACGTAAGCTGGGAATTGGAGAAAGGTCATAAGCCAAGTCTTATGCACGCCCTTAAGGCAATAAAGAGGAACGCCGTTAATGAATGGGGTTTTGGCATTATGTTGATGGTTCTGATGATTTTCTGGTTACGCGTAGCCTCCATGATCCACGCTTTGTACCCTTCCTATCTTGATCCTAATAATCTTGACGAATTGATGCCATTTCTGGTTGTGGGCACGGCTATAGGTGCGCTGTTTACAGTAATAGTGTTTTTCCTCAGTGCTTTTACCCAGCCTATTCTGATGGAAAGAAAAGTCGATTTAGGTACTGCTGTGATGACGAGTCTCAACGCTGTATGGCTCAATAAAGTGCCGATGTTTATCTGGGGAGCAATTATATTTACTTCGGTTTTAATTGGATTTGCTACGGGGTTTGTAGGTTTTATCGTCTTAATGCCTTTGATTGGCTTTGCCACATGGCATGCTTACATAGACACAATTGAAACCAAGAGAGAAAGAAAGTACGAATAAAGTTACTTGTTATGGAAAATGCCGCTTTCTAAGCGGCTTTTTTTTTAAATTGTTAACAACTAATATTTCATTTCAGAGCAAATACTAAGAGCTTGTTAACTCAATCTTATGACATTCATCCTAATTTGAATCCAAATTGAGTGTTTCTGTCTTTTTTGTTTGAATCATCAATAGAAATTTGGCAACACACCTTTTCAGTTCCTGCACTAGTATTAACAACCTGATAACAATCAAATTCCGTACCCTATTTCCGGACGGAAACCACCACAGGATTAAAGATGAAAGACAGAAATCATCTCTCCAATGTCGGTTTAAGCCATGAAGTTCAAATTATAAAAAATGGCATCCTGGACATTCCAATGTTGCAACTATTGCAGGCTGATGGAAAACCTCACGATGGAGCGGTTCTTCCTAGTTTAGATCAAGAAACAGTTCAGAAAATATATGACACAATGCAATATATTCGTGTACTGGACGAGAGAATGATCGCTGCACAACGACAAGGACGGATTAGTTTCTATCTTGCCTGTACCGGTGAAGAAGCATCAACTATTGGTAGTGCGGCAGCCCTCAAACCTCAAGACATGATTATGTCCCAGTACAGGGAGCAAGGCGCACTAGCTTATCGAGGTTACAGCACTGAGCAATTTATGAATCAAATGTTCAGCAATGAACTTGAGCCAAATAAAGGCAGACAAATGCCTATTCATTACGGTGCTAAAGAACTTAATTTCATGACAATTTCCTCTCCATTGGGTACCCAGATACCACAGGCGTCAGGATACGCTTACGGGCAGAAAATGGCGGGCGAAGAAGCCATAACTATCTGTTATTTTGGCGAAGGAGCCGCATCTGAAGGGGATTTTCACGCAGGCTTAAATATGGCCGCGGTATTAAATTGTCCAGTTGTCTTTTTCTGCCGCAATAATGGCTATGCTATATCGACACCTGCAGAAGAACAATTTGCCGGAGACGGAATTGCCTCACGTGGTTTGGGGTATGGTGTGAAAACAATTCGTGTTGATGGCAATGACGTGATGGCCGTATATGCCGCCACCGAGCAAGCACGGAAAATAGCACTGGAAGAGAATTGCCCGGTACTTATTGAGGCCATGACCTATAGACTTGCTGCTCATTCAACCTCCGATGACCCAACTGGGTACAGATCGAAAGACGAAGAAGAAAAGTGGCGCGCAAAAGATCCTATTTTGCGTCTTGAAGCCTGGATGGAAGCCAAAGGCTGGCTGGATGCAGAAGCAAACAAACAATATGTTGAAAAAACCAGACAAGAGGTACTGCAGGAACTGAAGCGTGTCGAACAAGTTCCAATTTGTGTGGTTGATGAAATTGTTGAAGATGTATATGACACGCCACCCTGGCATTTGCGCAAGCAATTAAAAGATCTAAAAGAACATATCGCCAAATACCCTGAAGCTTATCCCAAAACATCAGGGAGACTTTGATATGGTTAAAATGAATCTGTTACAAGCCATCAACGATGCGCTTATTTCTATGATGACCCAAGACGAAAGGGTCATGGTTTTCGGTGAAGATGTTGGCCATTTTGGCGGCGTTTTCAGAGCAACAAGTAATCTGCAGGAAAAATTCGGAAAAGCGCGCTGTTTTAACACACCTCTTACCGAGCAAGGAATTATAGGCTTTGCAAATGGTTTGGCATCGCAAGGTTCCATACCGGTCGCTGAAATACAGTTTGGCGATTATATTTTTCCGGCATTCGATCAGATAGTGAACGAAACATCTAAATTCCGCTATCGTTCTGGTGGCCAATTCAGTTGCGGAACGTTAACCATTCGAACTCCCTATGGAGGAGGAATTGCAGGCGGACACTACCATTCTCAATCGCCAGAAGCATTTTTTGCACACATCCCAGGAATGAAAATAGTCATTCCTCGTAACCCATTTCAAGCTAAAGGTTTATTGTTAGCTTCAATTAAAGACGACAATCCGGTTCTGTTTATGGAGCCCAAACGTCTCTACAGAGCTTCCGTTGGTGAAGTGCCCGAAGAGGATTACGAACTACCTTTAGGTAAAGCTGAAGTGACTGCAAAAGGCAGTGATATCACCTTATTGGCTTGGGGCGCTCAAATGGAAATTATTGAAAAAGCCGCCGAAATGGCTGCATTAGATGGTATTTCCTGTGAACTGATTGACCTGCGTAGTATTTTACCTTGGGATGCAGAAACAGTATGCGAATCCGTTATGAAAACAGGGCGTTTATTGATTAACCACGAAGCACCACTCACTGGAGGGTTTGCCAGCGAAGTGGCTGCAACGGTTCAGGAAAACTGTTTCCTGCATCTGGAATCGCCTATTGCGCGAGTTTGTGGTTTGGATACTCCATATCCTCTTTCACATGAAAAAGAATATATGCCAGATCATTTAAAAACTTACGAAGCCATTAAGCGCACCGTTAATTTCTAAGTACAGGGGGAACCAAAATGAAAGATTTTATTCTGCCTGATATCGGCGAAGGTATTGTTGAGTGCGAACTCCTGGAGTGGCTTGTAAGCGAGGGAGATGCAATACAAGAGGACCAGCCTGTTGCTGAAGTCATGACTGACAAAGCAACGGTTCAGATCCCGGCAATGTATTCAGGAGTAGTGAATAAGCTGTATTACAAAGCAGGTGACATCGCTAAGGTCCATGAGCCTCTGTTCGCTATGAATATTGATGGGGATTCTTCTGACATTGAGTTAAATGTAGAAAGACAAGAGGAACCTAAACTTAGCGAAGATGCAAGCGCAGTGGCATTCCATTCTGAGGATTTTATTTTACCGGATATCGGTGAAGGAATTGTTGATTGTGAATTGGTCAAATGGTTAGTGTCAGAAGGCGAATCTGTCGAAGAAGACCAGGTCGTTGTTGAAGTTATGACAGACAAAGCTGTTGTTGAAATCCCGGCTAAACACTCAGGTGTGATTGAAAGGCTTTATTATCAACAAGGTGATATTGCTAAAGTCCACACACCACTTTTTGCAATGCAAATTCAAGGGCAGGGGGATGCAACCCAGCAAGCTCGTGTAGCACAAGTAAATGAGCCTGCAAAAGTGGATAGTCCTGAAGAAACTGTTATCGAACAAAGCATTGTTCCAAAAGGCAAAGCATTGGCAAGCCCGGCGGTCAGACGAATAGCACGAGAGCGAAATATCGATTTAAGTACTGTACAGGGTAGTGGTAAAAAAGGACGTGTTCTTAAGGAAGATCTTGCATCGCACTTGGACAATAAATCACATGGTGTAAGCTCTCAGGTTCCAGTTAGTTCAACGGTCGATTCATCTCTATCTGGTGGAAAACGCACAGAGGCTATACGTGGTGTCAAGGCTGCAATGGCCAGGCAGATGACCCAATCAGTCTTTACTATCCCGCATTTTACGGTCAGTGAAGAAATTGAAATGGATAATTTGATTGCCGTTCGTCAACAGCTTAAACCAGAGTTCGAAGCGCAAGGTGTGAAATTGAGTTTTATGCCGTTTTTTATAAAAGCAATGTCTCTCGCACTGAAAGCATTCCCGATTATTAACAGTCAGGTGAATGATGACTGTACAGAAATAACTTATTTTGATGATCACAATATCGGTATGGCAGTGGATTCTAAATTAGGGTTAATGGTGCCTAATATAAAATCTGTACAAAACCTGAGTTTACTAGAGGTAGCGAAAGAATCTAATCGTCTGATTGACGCAGCTCGAGACGGCAAACTAGCTTCCGCGGACATTAAAGGTGGAACTATCAGTATATCCAATATTGGAGTGCTTGGAGGTACGGTTGCAACTCCGGTAATCAATAAACCGGAGTCTGCTATAGTGGCTTTAGGAAAAATGCAGAAGCTGCCAAGATTTGATGCAAATGAACAGGTCAAAGCGGTCAACATTATGATGGTGAGTTGGTCTGGCGATCACAGGATCATTGATGGTGCAACCATGGTTCGATTTAATAATCTATGGAAATCCTATCTTGAAAGCCCTGTAACTATGCTTGCTGATCTAAAGTAATTTTGTATGATTTACATTCAATAAAACCCGCTTTTGCGGGTTTTATTTTATTTAAATTGCAGAATCTGTTTACACTAACGCCATAAATGAATTGAAAGGGTTTTACCATGCTGAGTTATCGTCACGGCTTCCACGCTGGAAACCACGGAGATGTGATAAAACACCTTTGCCAGTTATTGATATTGGAAAAATTAAAGGAAAAGAACAAGCCTTTTATTTACCTGGATACCCATAGTGGGGCGGGTATCTACGATCTTGCCAGCGAAGAATCCAAAAAAACAGATGAACATATTCAGGGTGTTAGTAAGCTCGAAGGTTACCAGGGTGATAATCCTGCAATCCTTCACTACCTGAAACTATTGAAGCCTTATACAAGTGACTCCTGTTATCCGGGCTCACCAGAATTGGCAAGAATAGCTTCACGTGAACAAGACAAGCTTGTTTTTATGGAGCTGCACAATACTGAAATTGGTAATTTGAAACGAAATATTCGCGCAAACAACGTCATGATTCATCACCGAGATGGATTAGAGGGTTTGTTGGCGTTACTTCCCCCTAAACCTAACCGAGGAATGGTGTTAATCGACCCTTCATACGAATTAGCGGATGACTATAACCTCGTTAGTAAAGCTGCCACTTCAGCTGTCAGGAAATGGCCTACCGGTACTTTTGCTATTTGGTATCCAATTCTTGGACAGCGTTCAATCATGAAGCAGAGACGCTGTGCAACTATGTTGGAGGAGCTCAGTTTGCTGCCAGTGAAGAATTTACTGCTGGCAGAACTCATTGTTGAACAAGATACAGCTGATAGCGGCATGATCGGTTCTGGAATGGCGATTATCAACACTCCCTGGCAATTTTACCCAAAAATTCAGAGCGTATTATCTGAGCTTGTTGAGGTGCTTGGCCAGGATCATCACGCAAAATCCAATCTTGAGTGGAAAGTGGAGGGGGAATAATGTCCGGGCAAGATCTGACAGACCTCCAACATTTTTACATTCCGGATGAGCAGTCTATCTACCTGCTGTCCCATTCAGATGCACAGAAACTAAAAGATTGGTTTCAGCTTTGTACGGAACAATTGGAATTACTGGGATACAGTAATATTGAATTGATCGGGAAGGGGGCTTTTGGTTTCGCATTTGCCGGTACTGAACCAGGCGGCAAAGAATTAGTTTTTAAATTTTCCAGAATTAACCTGCCACAACATGTTCAGGATCGGCTGGAAGAAGAAGCTTTTATGTTGAATCATGTTGACCATTTTCATGTTCCTCAACTCATTGAATTTCAACGAATTAAGAAACAAGCCATTCTTGTAATGGAACGAGCGAAAGGTGTTGATTTAGAACAATACTCATTATTGAAAGGACCATTAAGTCCGCGGCTAATTGTTAAAATTGCCGCACAACTCTCAGATATTCTGATGCTTTTAAGGGACTACAAACAAAGTGGCGTAGAAAAACCCCTTGTACATGGAGATATTAAACCTTCAAATATTGTATTTGATCAAGAAAGTGAGGAAATTGGCTTAATTGATTGGGGATCTTCGGTGTTTGCCCAGCTCGATTCACGCGGACAATTTGTGGCGACAAACGTGATGGATCTAATGTCTGGAGATATGCAGCAGACGAATGCCAGATTAGGCGACGTTTATTTTATTGGTGATGAACAACTTAACGGTGAGTTGTCGTCACCACGTTTTGATGAGCAAGGATTGGCGAGCACATTGTATGCGCTGGCATCCGGACAATCCAGCCGATTTGCCCGACACATAATAAAGCCTACAACTTTGGGATTACCAAAAGAACTGGCAGAGACACTAAACGCAATGCTAAGTGATAACCCAGTTCAACGGCGCGAAGGAGGTGACTATTTGCTCAACAATATGCGCTTTATGAAAAACCTGGTTTTCACAGAAACGGATGAGGCGGATTATCACCCAATGATCCCAACCTGGACGCATATTGATAATCGGGATATAGACACGGTGGTCTACAGTTCCCGAAAGTCATTTTTACGCGCTGAAACTTATAAAGTAGAGAGTGACTTTCGTTATTTAAATGACGCGCAATTCGAACGTTATTATAAAAATTATATGCAAGGCATGGGGGAAACGGAAAAGGCATTTATAGCTGCAGTGGGGAGATTAGGAAAATACCCTGTTGTCGGTGGGTTGGTTGTTCGCTGGGAAGAAGAAGGTGTTTATATTGATTCCAGCCTTAATTTATACAACCCAGAATTAAAACGTTCATTTGAAATGTCCGTTAACAATGTCATCACGTTAGCACGAGCAATTCAACGTGTTGGGGTGTTTAAAAGCTGCATGTTTAATGCCCGTGACACTTTGCACGTGGAACGTTTGATTGATTCTGAACCATTTTTGCCTGATTTAGACATGCAGATACCTTACGATATCAGTAAAATTTCATTGCTTGAAGACGAAAGCAGAACCCATTCCTATTTTGAGGACGGCGATGATCCCGATGAATTGCTGCAACTTCCTGAAGAACTGCTAAGGGTGATCAGACAATTAAATACCATTCACCATACAGGTTGTATAATTTTTGAGTCCTTACAGACTCACTTAAAGATACACAGCTATTACACACTGCTGGATCACAGTATGGAACTTGAGTTTAAGAGTCTGCTCAAGGAAATAATTGATCAGATCCCCAACATTCAAGGCTTGGGTATTTCGGGTTTTATGAAACTGCCATACAAGGACACGCGTTTTTTTGAACATGTGACAGTGCTACCTGAAAAATATTATCCTCGTAATCCACATATGGCGTAAAGTGCCGTAGAAAACCAATAATCAGTATAAACAGGCAAATTTTTACTATGCAAAACGTTAAACTTTCTGAACTTCTTTCCCTCGAAAAAATTGAATCAGGTCTGTTTCGGGGTCAAAGTTGGGACCTGGGATTCAGAGCTTTGTTTGGCGGGCAAGTTCTTGGGCAAGCTCTATCAGCTGCACAGCAGACCTTACCAGACAATCGTGTTTGTCATTCTTTCCATACGTATTTTTTGTTACCGGGAGATGCAAATTTACCAGTAGTTTATGACGTTGAGAATGTGCGTGATGGAAGAAGCTTTTCAGCCAGAAGGGTTAAAGCAATTCAGAATGGTCGGAATATCTTTTATATGACGGCTTCATTTCAAACGCCTGAAGTGGGGCTTGAGCATCAATATGCTGAAATGCCTGCTGTACCAGGCCCCGATAAAGTAGAGCCCGACATCAAGTTTTATGAGTCCAGCTACGACCAGATTTCTGAAAGAATGCGCGAAGCGCTAAGTTATCATAAACCACTAGACGTCAGAACTGTTCAAACCATTGACCCTCTGCAGCCGGAAGTGTCAGAACCCAAACGCTATATATGGATGAAAGCTGACGAGTTATTTGCGGGCAATGTGGATCTTAATCAGTCTGCGTTGGCCTACGCTTCAGACTATCATTTTCTTGCTACATCCCTGCAACCCCATGGCATCTCTGTACGAAACAAACAACTGAGAATGGCCACCATTGATCATGCCATGTGGTTTCATCGACCGTTTAATTTCGATGAATGGTTATTGTATGCAGCTGAAAGTCCATTCAGCGGTGGTGCCAGAGGATTAGTACGAGGAAAATTCTTTAATGCTGATGGAGTGTTAGTCGCTTCAACTATGCAGGAAGGACTAATGAGGAAAATTGAGGATTAAAAAATGATTTATTCCCTTGGAGAAAGAAAAGTAAAGAAGGGACAAGATGTGTTTGTTGCTCCCGGAAGTCATGTGATTGGTTCTGTGATCCTGGAAGATAACAGTAGTATTTGGTTTAACGCAGTTTTAAGAGGTGATTGCGATCTTATTACGGTGGGTGAAGGTTCGAATGTCCAGGATGGTTCTGTCTTGCATACCGATGAAAATGTGCCTCTAACTATCGGAAAAGGTGTAACTGTAGGACATAAAGTCATGTTGCACGGCTGTGAAATAGGAGATTACTCTCTAATAGGCATTAATGCGGTTGTTCTAAATGGCGCTAAAATAGGTAAGCACTGTTTAATCGGAGCGAACAGTTTGGTGACAGAAAATATGCAGATACCAGATGGTTCGGTTGTTATGGGGAGCCCGGCTAAAATTGTTAAGTCTTTGAGTGAAAAACAAAAAGTTTTACTTGAAGGCTCAGCCGAACACTATGTCAAGAATGCCCGTTTGTATCTGGAAAAGCTCACAGCTGAGAGCGCTTGGTCCACTCTATAAATAAAAAGGCCCGGAACTATCTCTAGGTCCGGGCTTAGGGGAATGGCTCATTTGTTGAGCCGTGCGCTAACTCAAACTTCATTTAGGGAGAAGTTAAACCTATTTCAATAATGTACCGAAAGTTAATTGTAGAACAATATTGTTTAAATAATAAACACTTTTTCCACATTATTTATTAAACCTTTAGTAAACAGCACCTTGCAGTAACTTTTTAGTAAAAATTAATCGTTCTAATCACAACCTACCCACATGTTATCAACAATCTGTCTCGATTAATAGAAGTTGGGTTATCCATCATTTGTTGTTGATTGGCTCAAAGTTTATTCACAGAACAAATGTCCGTTATCGAAGGCTTGCTTGATGACGGCAATTCCTGCAATACTCTGCTCTACTGACTGGGGTGTCGTACAAGAAGCGTAGAAACAACATTTATTGATTACGTTTAATTCATTTTGATTGAAGAACAATTCAATAAAACCTATGCATCATATGAATTCTTGGTCAGACTCTAGCTGTTCCATCTTCGTTCTAAGCAAATCGCTAGGCATTTAATAACAATCAGGTAAAAACAATATGTCTCTTCCTCTAGAATCGTTTATCCCCGTAAAAAGAACATTAATGGGTCCCGGTCCGTCGGATGTTAACCCGAAAATACTCAATGCATTGGCAAGAACCACTATTGGTCATCTTGATCCTATGTTTGTGTCATTAATGGACGAAGTAAAACAACTGCTTCAATATGCTTTCCAAACTAAGAATGAACTCACTATGCCGATTTCAGCGCCCGGATCTGCTGGTATGGAAGCTGCTTTCGCTAATTTAATTGAGCCGGGCGATAAAGTAATAGTATGTCAGAATGGCGTCTTTGGCGGCCGCATGTTCGAAAACGTTGTACGTTGTCAGGGTATTCCTGTGTTAATCAAGGATAAGTGGGGAGAACAAACTGATCCGGAAAAACTACGCGATGCTTTGATAGCTAATCCGGATACAAGAATAGTGGCGTTTGTGCACGCTGAGACTTCAACGGGGGTGCGAAATGATGCCGAACTATTGTGTAGTATCGCCAAACAACATGGCTGTCTTACCATAGTTGATGCCGTGACATCCCTGGCAGGGTGTGAATTGCGGGTTGATGACTGGAATATAGATGCTATTTACTCGGGGACTCAAAAATGTTTATCTTGCGTCCCAGGCTTGTCTCCAGTTTCATTTAGTGATGCAGCTGTTGAAAAAATTAAACAGCGTAAACAATCAGTGCAGAGCTGGTTCCTGGATATGGACTTAGTTATGGGCTACTGGGGCAAAGGGACAAAACGGGCTTATCACCATACAGCACCAGTCAATAGTATTTATGCACTGCACGAATCTCTTATTATTCTGGCTCAAGAAGGACTCGAAAAAGCGTGGCAACGACATTACGAAAACCATTGTTTGTTAAGAGATGGGCTCGAAAGTCTGGGTCTTGAATTTGCGGTAGATGAATCCTATCGACTCCCTCAGCTCAATATGGTGAATATTCCTGTGGGTATTGATGATGCAGAGATTCGTAGTAGATTATTGAACGAGTTTAATTTAGAGATTGGCGCTGGGCTTGGTGAACTTGCCGGAAAGGTCTGGCGTATCGGGTTAATGGGTTATGGATCAAATAAGGAAAACATTGCCTATTGTCTTGATTCGTTTTCGAAAGTACTCAATCGTTGAAAATAGCTTTGCCTCTGGTGATGAAGTGTTAACAAATTAGAATCTGGATTTAGAAAATTTGTTTATTAATCAAATACTCATGTAGACTGTTTTGATAAAAAGTTCTTAAGGTCAATTGTGCTTCAGAGAATTTGGTTAGCATTTATATTAGGGGCATTTGTTGCTTCTTGCTGGCAGGTATTTGTTAATGGGCAAATGCAAAGCTTTCAAGAAGTGATGTCTGCTGTCCATACAATGGCTAAGCTCAGTGTCGAGATCGCGATTGGGCTTATTGGTGTGCTTGCATTTTGGTTAGGTATTTTTCAAATTGCTGAGTCCTCCAATTTAATCGCTAAAGTATCCCGTGTGCTGGAACCATTGTTGTGTCGACTGATGCCAGAAATTCCAAAAGGCCATCCAGCTATTGGCAGCATTACCATGAACATGTCGGCAAATGTACTGGGTTTAGATAATGCCGCCACGCCCTTCGGTATAAAAGCGATGCAGGACATGCAAACACTGCCTTCGGAAAAATCAAGATTGACGGATAGCCAGATATTATTTCTTGTTCTCAATACTTCATCCGTGACCTTATTTCCTATCGCCGTATTTCTGTATCGAGCAGAGCAGGGGGCAGCGCAAGCTACAGATGTTTTTATTCCCATTCTTCTGGCCACAAGCGCCTCTACCTTAGTCGGGCTCTTTGTCACCTGCTGGATCCAGAAGGTGAACCTCTTTAATCGTGTTGTGACGTTATATTTGCTTGCGATTTTTAGTTTACTGGCAACGGTTGTTCTATATTTTTCAAGCCTTGCAGCGAACCAATTAGCTGACCAATCCTCACTTATCGCTAACTTTCTGCTTTTGTGTTTTGTGGTGATCGTACTTATTGCTGGCTGGCGCAAAAATCTTAATACCTATGAACTCTTTGTCGAAGGCGCCAAAAAAGGATTTGAATTAGCAATTTCATTGATCCCTTATCTTGTCGCCATGTTGTTTGCTATTGGCATGTTAAGAGCCAGTGGATTAATGGATATCGTTGTAACAGGGGTTGCGCAAATTGTCGGTCTAACTGGACTGGACACACGCTTTGTAGATGGTCTACCCAACGCCTTAATGAAACCACTCAGTGGAAGTGGAGCCAGGGCAATGATGATAGAAACAATGCAGTCTCAAGGTGCAGATTCTTTTGCCGGACGCTTAGCATCAGTGTTGCAAGGTTCGACAGAAACAACCTTTTATATTTTGGCTGTCTATCTGGGGGCCGTTGGAATTAAGCATAGTCGTTACGCCGTTGCTTGTTGTTTAACTGCGGATTTGGCAGGGATACTTGCAGCAATTACCGTAACTTATTGGTTTTTTGGATAGTCTGATGGCAAGTCTCAATTCAGACTGTATTTATTGACTAGTTCGATTTGTGACTATGGACTATCTTTACGTTAATTTAAAAAAGGAAATATACGATGAGAAAACTTCTGAAAACCACTGCTTTGTGTTCGTTAATATTGATTCTGTCTGCATGTTCTAGATTAAACATGGAGAATTACGAAAAGTTAAAAATGGGTATGGATAAGGCTGAAGTAGAATCAATTATTGGCGGAGCGTCAAAATGTGAGGAATCTCTGGGTTCAGAGAGTTGCATTTGGGGTAGTGAATCAGGCAAGTTTGTCAAAATAAATTTCGTTGGTGGAAAGGCCGTATTGTTTAGTCACGATGGCCTTGAATAAGTAAAGTTCAGGGTGGGTTCACCTAAGTAAAGGTAGTCTGCTGCTATTTGCAAAATCGAAGGTTACGATGAAATTACTATTACTTATGCTTCCAGTGTTCTTTTTCTGTCGATTGATCTATGCAGCAGAAGCTGAATATAAAGTTATTTCGGTCAATGGTCAGGGGGTCGTTGCATCGACACCTTCGGTGTTGGATTTTTCGGTATTTGTTGAAGAAAGGGGAGAGTCAGCCTCTAAATTAAATGCTCAGGTTAACTTTAAGTCTAAACAAATTATTGATCTCCTAACGGACAGCGAGATCCAGTTAAAAGATATTCAGTCTATGCAGATAAATCTCTATCCCTGGTACGAAAGAGATAGAAACAGTCAGATCCAAAAAGGGTTTGTGTTAAGCCGACTTATCAAAGTAACTTTGCGGGATTTTGATAATTATACGGCTATTCTCGACGGCCTGACCAAAATCGGTGCTCAGCGCATTGATGGCTTTCAGTATCGAACAGAAAGCACTGAAGTTATCTATTTAAAAGCGCTTGAACTAGCCTTGGATGACGCCAGAAAACGTGCCAATAAAATTTCCAAATCTCTCGGCGTAAAAATCGGTAAAGTCGTATCTGTAATGGAACAGTCAGGTTATAACCCTGTGCCTGAACAAATGATGATGAGCAGTCGCAGTGCTAATTCTTCGAGCTTTTTGCCCGGGAAAATGAATACTACAGCTAGCGTTTCTGTTAAATATTCTATAGTCGACTAATGATTTTTTGAGATGGATAGTCCAGTTTTCCAATTTCCATACCTAAAGTTGAAAATACCTCTTTATCCTTCTCGCTAAAGAAGGTATTTTCGCTGCTATCAGTAATTGGATTAGCTGCGACTGAAGTGATGTCGCCACACAGGTGTTTAAACATTGTCAGATATTTCTAAAATGTATAGTGAAATTGCTATGCAAACCAAGAGCTTACTTGAAGGCGAAAAAGATATTATTGCCAATATGGCAAACATAAGTGCACTACTAAACCTGCATATGTCTAATATTAATTGGGTTGGTTTTTACCTAGTCAAAAAAAACGAACTGGTTCTAGGACCATTTCAGGGTAAACCTGCATGTATCAGGATACCCATGGGAAAGGGGGTGTGTGGTTCGGCGGCAAATTCCGGCACAACTCAGCTTGTTGATGATGTGCATCAGTTCGAAGGTCACATTGCCTGTGATGCAGAATCTAACTCTGAAATAGTCTTACCTGTTTTAAAAAATGGAGAAGTCATAGCTGTGTTAGATATTGACAGTCCGTTACATGCTCGGTTTGATGATCAAGACGCAGCAGGATTACAGCTTGTGGTAGACATTTTACAGGAATCAATTGATTGAAACATTTAGTTGATATACATGTAGTGTTGGCCACCACTGAAGATTTTGATCTGTGGGAAGAGCAGGCAGAAGAAGCTGCAGAGAAACTAAATACGATACTTCATATGCTTTATGATAGTGCAGATGAAGATATTGAGTCTGAAAAATTGGAAAATTTACTTCAACATGTTTGGGAAAATTGGCGAGAAGACAGTCACTTACTCGATATTGATGATGTTGATTTGCGCGACTGGGTTGACCATCTCCTAGCAACTTGGGATGATGACACCCTATGAACACCAGTATTAAGAAACAAAACTAGAATATTGAATGGAAAATCCTCAGAAATTTACAAGTAGTAAAGAAGTCATATCCTTCCTAGCTGAAGCCTTCCCGGCTTGTTTCAGTCTAGAAGGAGAAGCCAAACCGTTAAAAATTGGAATATTCCAAGATTTGGCAGAACGTTTAAGCGAAGACGAAAGAGTGAGTAAAACTCTTTTGCGTTCTTCATTGCGGCATTATACAAATAGCTGGCGCTATTTATACTCTGTCAAAGAGGGTGTTCATCGCGTGGATCTTGATGGTAATAGTGATGCGGCTATTGAAAAAGAACATGCAGAACATGCCAAACAGCAATTGGAAGAAAGTAAAGCTAAGGTCGCCGAAAAACGAAAAGAACAGAAAGCGGCAAATGGCGTTGCAAAGAAAAGTTACAAAAATAAAGCAAGTTTCAATAGCAAAACTACAATTAGTGGAACTAATGTAGATAAACCTAAGCCAAACAAACGTCCACCCCCTGAAAAATTAACAGATGCACAACTTGTTGTTGGCACAGATGTAACTGTTAAAGTAGGCAAGATCCCCATGCCCGCGACCATTACTGAGGTCGCAAAAGATGGAGTTCAGGTGCAACTTAATTCAGGAATGGTGGTCAAGGTACAAGTAGATAAATTACGTTTGGCCCGTTCCAAGAGGTAGTAATATGAATAAACTTCTCCGCATTTCTATCGCATCAGCACTAGTGACTTTGAGTTCCGGTTCATTGGCTGTTAGTACTACTGAGACTGTTGAGGAGCTGCCGATTTTGCAGCAAGAGTCTCAACATTCTGTTTCTGCGAAACGAATCTCGTCACATTTTTTACGTGCGCATTACAAAGAAATTGAATTGGACGATACTTTGTCTTCCAAAGTATTTGACCGCTATATTCGATCTTTGGATTTAAACAGGAATGTATTTTTGGCGTCTGACGTTAAATTACTGGAGAAGTATCGCAACAAATTTGATGATGCGATTGAAAACGGCAATCTTGCCGATGCGTATCAGATATACCAACTCAACCTTCAGCGACGCATAGAACGTTTCGAATATTCGATAGGTTTGTTAGACAAGCCTTTTGACTTCGAAGCTAAAGGTGATGCGTTTGAATATGATCGTGAGGAAGCTGATTGGCCCTCTAATCAAGCTGAGTTGAATGAGTTAACCAGGCAACGTGTTAAATATGATGCGTTGAATCTGAAGCTTGCCGGTAAGGACTGGGAAAAGACCAAAGAACTTTTGGTCAAGCGCTATGAAAGAGCGATAAAACGCCTGAAGCAGACCAAGAGCGAAGATGTTTTCCAAACTGTGATGAATTCTTTTGCCCGCAGTATCGAAGCTCATACAAGTTATTTGTCGCCTCGTAATGCAGAACGTTTTCAAATGGAAATGAACCTGTCATTTGAAGGCATAGGTGCTGTGTTGCAAAGTGAGGATGATTTTACGGTTATCAGAAGCATTGTACCTGGAGGACCTGCAGAAATTTCCAAACAGATTAAGCCTGAAGACAAGATTGTGGGTGTAGCTCAGGAAGACGACGAGTTTGTCGATGTGATTGGTTGGCGTCTGGATGAAGTAGTTGAGCTGATAAAAGGACCGAAGGGCAGTGTTGTTCGATTGCAGGTTGTTAAAGGTGCATCGGAATCTTCTGTTCCTGAAGTTGTAAGTCTTACGCGAGACAAAATCAAGTTGGAAGACAGGGCTGCGAAAGGAGAGGTTTATATTCCGGAATCAGGCCCGCATCAAGGTGAAAAGCTTGGGGTGATAAATATTCCTTCTTTCTATAACAACTTGCATAACGATGTTCGCAAAGAGTTAGACAAGCTTAAGAAAGAAGAAATTCAAGGCGTCATTATCGATTTGCGTGGTAATGGCGGTGGTTCTCTAATGGAGGCGACACTTCTTTCGGGGTTGTTCTTTGATAAAGGGCCAGTTGTCCAGATTCGAAGTGGTGCTGGAAGAACAAGAATTGAAAGCGATACCGATGGCATCACTTATTATGATGGCCCATTAACTGTGCTGGTCGACAGATACAGTGCGTCAGCTTCAGAAATATTCGCTGCGGCTATGCAGGATTATGGCAGAGGTGTTGTTATTGGGGAACAGACTTTCGGCAAGGGAACTGTTCAGCAACATCGTCCCCTAGGCAGAATTTATGACTTGTACGATAACCCACTGGGAAGTGTACAATTTACCATTGCAAAATTTTATCGCATTAATGGTGGCAGCACACAGCATCAAGGTGTTGTGCCAGATATCTTATTCCCGTCTGCCATAGACCCTCAGGAATGGGGCGAAAGCCAGGAAGAAAATGCCTTACCATGGGACCGTATTGAACGAGCCAGTTATGCCACAGTAGGAGATACTGCACCTGCTATTAATGTTGTTAAAACGCATCATGGCCAGAGAATTGATTCAGATCCTGAATTTGCCTATATCTTTGAAGACATTGAACAGTACAAGAAAGAGAAAGATGAAAAGACCATCTCACTTGTTGAATCTGAGCGAGTCAAAAAGAAGAAGGAACGGGAAACGAAGCGTTTAGCCAGAGCGAATGAACGTCTTACCCGAGCGGGAAGAGACATTGTTGCCAGTATTGATGATTTACCAGAAGATTTTGATGACATCGATCCGTTCTTGGATGAAGCCGCAAACATTACTTACGATTTGATCGTGACTGGAAAATTTGCTGCTAACGCCAAATAATATTTAACTTCCGCAAAAAGGGCTAAGAATCATTAGCCCTTTTTTAGTTTTGGAAACAAAAAAGCTAATTTCGGTGTATATTAGCCGAACACAATCAACCAACAATAATAAAAAAAGGTTAGTTTATGAGTGCACGTGGAGAATTTTCTTCTCGATTGGGATTTGTGCTTGCAGCCGCAGGATCTGCAGTAGGCTTGGGTAATATTTGGGGATTTCCGACTCAAGTTGCTAGTAACGGTGGCGCTGCTTTCGTATTTGTTTACATCATATTGGCTTTTGTACTGGCTTATCCGGTTTTAATGGCTGAGCTCGTTATTGGTCGCGCAACCCGCTCTAATATGGTCGATGCACTGGGTAAAATTTCAGGAAGTAAAATAGGACGAGCCACCGGAACCTGGGGTTTTATAACTGTTTCACTCATCCTGGCGTTTTACAGTCTGGTTGCCGGTTGGATGCTAGCCTATTTGATTGAAACAATCAGCGACATGTTAGGTCAATCCGATCTCTCCACCTGGTTAACGTCTTCATCTGTTACCCGCGATATTCTTTTCTGCGCCATCTTTATGTCTCTAACCGCAGGTATAGTAACGGGGGGAGTCAGTGACGGTATCGAACGTTGGTCTGTAAGACTTATGCCAGCGTTGTTTGCCATTATTATCCTGCTTATTACCTATGTTTCCTTTCAAGATGGCGCAATTGAAGGTTGGAAAGTCTATGTTTTACCAGATTTTTCCCGTATTGCTGATCCCGATTTATTAATCAGCGCCATGGGTCAGGCATTTTTCTCTATGTCACTGGGCGTGGGGACTATGTTGGTATATGGCTCCTACGTAAGTAAAAAAGAAAAACTACCAACCTTGGGCGCCTCGGTCGCAGTGGTTGATATTGGTGTAGCGATTTTAGCTGGGATGCTGATTATTCCGGCAATGTATGTTGCTCTGAATAATGGTGTTGAAATATTTTCAGCCGATGGTGCGCTGATTGAAGGGCCTAACCTAATTTTTGCAGTATTGCCGTCTTTATTTGACACTATGGGTAGCATAGGTGTTTTTGTTGCCTTTGTATTTTTCGCGTTAATGTTAATAGCTGCGCTTACGTCATCCATCTCCATGTTAGAAGTACCCGTCGCTTACGTAGTGGAAAGTAAAGGTGTTGGCAGAAAACGTGCCGTGTGGTTAATTGCAGTCAGCATTTTTATTGTGAGCAGTATTATTGCGTTCAATATGGGTACGCTATTTGGGCTGGTTATCGACCTGACAACAAAATACAGTCAACCATTACTAGGTCTTGCACTCTGTATTTTTGCTGGCTGGGTATGGAAACGGGATCAGATTCTGGCCGAATTGCGTCAGGGCGACGAAAATGCAGAACATGGATTATTCTGGAAAATCTGGCCTGGTTACGTCCGTTTTGTCTGCCCAATTGTTATTATTGTGATGTTTTATCGCACAGTTGCATAAAAATTAGAGAAGTTTAATGGAAAAACAATACAAAGAAGCATCGCTCGCAGACGCACTCATACCCATAATCATTCTGATCATTCTGTTAGGATCATCGGTCTACTTGTTTGAAGATAATTCATCCTATGGTCCAAATCAGATAGCGCTTCTTGTTGCCATGGGGATTGCTGCAATTGTCGGAATGAAAAATGGCTACAGCTGGGAAGATATTGAAAAAGGTATAGTAAAAGGAATTTCCAGATCCTTAGGTGCAATATTGATTCTGCTTGCTGTAGGATCACTAATAGGTACCTGGATGCTTGCAGGTACCGTCCCGACTTTGATCTATTATGGTTTAGACTTACTAAATCCTTCTTTTTTTTATGCGGCTACCTGTTTGATATGCGCCATTGTTGCGATGAGTATCGGTAGCTCATGGACCACAGCTGCCACAGTAGGTGTAGCGCTTATGGGGATTGCTATCGGGATGGGTATGTCAGAAGCCATAACAGCAGGTGCTGTGGTTTCCGGCGCGTATTTCGGTGACAAAATCTCGCCCCTGTCTGAAACAACTAACTTGGCGCCTGCCATAGCGGGAACCAATCTGTTTGAACATATTCAATATATGTTGTGGACTACTGTGCCGAGTATCATTATTGCTCTGATACTGTTTACGCTAATCGGATTCGGTGCTGATGAAGTGGATTCAGGTTCACGAATAGCAGAAATGCAATTGCTGTTGAATCAGGAATTTAACCTTGGTCTGCATATGCTAGTCCCATTGGTTGTACTATTAACCTTGGCTATTAAAAAAGTACCCGCTTTTCCCGCGGTGGCAATAGGCGCACTGTTAGGTGGTGTTTGGGCAGCGCTGTTTCAACCTGATGTCATAGCAAAAATGGCCAGTGAAGGCGCTACCGGCATACTTGCATCCATCATGGTGGTTTGGACTGCACTGTTTGATGGTGTCGTGTTTGAGACCAGCAGTGATACGTTGAACAGCTTATTGAGCAGAGGAGGGATGTCAAGCATGTTGAATACCATCTGGTTGATAATGTGTGCCATGACATTTGGAGCTGTTCTTGAGAGAGTAGGTTTATTGAAGCGCGCAGTTAGCGCATTTCTTAAAGGAGCAACAACTGCCGGAGATATGATCACCAGGACCATTCTTACCTGCTTTGGAACAAATCTGATCACAGCTGATCAATATATGGCCATCGTAATGCCTGGTAGGATGTACAAAGAAGAATTTGAAAAACGTGGATTACACCAGCTTAATTTATCCCGGAGCCTTGAGGATGGAGGAACTTTGACGTCGCCTCTAATTCCCTGGAATACTTGTGGCGTTTATATGCACGGTGTTCTAGCTGTTAATCCACTTGAGTATGCAATGTATGCATTTTTCAATTTGATTAATCCTGTTTTGGCAATCATCTACGCGTTCCTGGGCATTAAAATACTGCGCATCACACCACCACAACTGAAGCAAGCGCAAGAACAGATTTAATCAGTGTTAGCAAAAAGGAGTATAAAGTGATTTATACTCCTTTTTTATTGCCTGAATTTACTTTCAATTACCGATATTTTTCTGAGGACAGGAATGAGCACTTCCACACACAATGTTAAAAGAAGACTTGACTACAGTCCCCCCAATTTTTTGGTCGATTCAGTTGAGTTAATTTTTCACCTGAACCCCGATAAAACCCGTGTTGAATGCAAAACAAAAGTCCACCGAAAGGGCGAGCATACTCGGCCTTTAATATTGGATGGACAGGACATGACTTTACTCAGCGTATCAATCGACGGTAATGAAGAATCGGACTATCAACTGTCTGAGGCGTCGTTAATATTACAGAATGTGCCAGATAGCTTTGTATTGACGATCACAACAGAAATTGATCCTGCCAATAATAGTTCGCTGGAAGGTTTATATCAGTCTGCTGGTGCTTATTGCACTCAGTGCGAAGCTGAAGGGTTCCGTAAAATAACCTATTTTATGGACAGACCGGATGTACTGGCAGAATACCGGGTTAAGATTATTGCTGATAAAGATAAATACCCGTATTTGCTTTCTAACGGCAATAAAGTAGGTGCAGGGGATGAAGACAATGGTAACCATTGGGTTGAATGGCATGACCCATTTAAAAAGCCCTGTTATCTATTTGCACTGGTAGCCGGAGACTTCGATTTACTTACCGATACTTTTGTTACCTGTAGCGGCCGCACTATTGATTTGGAGCTATTTGTTGATAAAGGAAAGCTCAATAGAGGTCAGCATGCTCTGGATTCGCTTAAAAAGGCAATGGCTTGGGATGAGCGTGTATTTGGGTTGGAATACGATCTGGATATCTACATGATAGTCGCCGTTGACTTCTTCAATATGGGCGCGATGGAAAACAAAGGACTCAACGTATTTAACAGCAAATTTGTTTTGGCAGATGCCAATACAGCAACAGACGAAGACTATTTTAATATCGAGTCTGTGATCGCCCATGAGTATTTCCATAATTGGACGGGTAACAGGGTGACCTGTAGAGATTGGTTTCAGTTAAGCCTCAAGGAGGGACTAACTGTATTTAGGGATCAGCAATTTAGCGCAGATATGTCATCACCTGTGGTGAACAGGATTAAAAATGTAAAGATTATTCGCGAGCATCAATTTGCTGAGGATGCCAGTGCAATGTCGCATCCCATAAGACCTGATGAAGTTATGGAGATGAATAATTTTTACACTGTTACCGTTTACGACAAAGGTGCTGAAGTCATCCGAATGATTTATACCTTGCTGGGAGAAAAGAAATTCAGAAAAGGAATGGATTTATACTTTTCTCGCTTTGATGGGCAGGCAGTGACATGTGACGACTTTGTACAGGCGATGCAAGATGCCAGCGAAGTGGATTTAACCCTGTTTAGGCGCTGGTACGAGCAATCTGGCACACCCTTATTGCAGGTGTCTGATCGATACAACGCGGATACTGAGGCATATGAATTAAGTATTAAACAGATTAACCAAGCCACGTCGGATCAAGCCACCAAACAAACACTGCATATACCAATTAAATTTGAGCTGTTGGAGGATGAAGTAAATTCGAATGAAGACAAACTTCCAGCAGGGTTGATCAACCTAATACAGGACTCACAAAGCTTTTCTTATGAAGTGAAAAAGCAACAGCCTACACCAGTATTGCTAAATGATTTTTCTGCACCAGTAAAGCTGGAATACGAATATTCGGACAAGCAGCTAAAATTGATTGCAAAGAGCAGTTCCGATGCTTTTTCCAGATGGGATGCCAGTCAGGCGCTGTACAGTAAATACATTCATGCAGCATCAAAAAATGAACTGGATTTAAACGATAAACGCGCGACTTCTGCGTTGCTTGATTTAGTCAGTGATTGTCAATCTATATGCGAAACTGACCCCGCTCTTGGCTCGGAAATGCTTACTCTACCTAGCTTTGAAACATTGTGTCAGCAGGTCGAAAACTATGATGTAGACAAACTCTTTTCGGCAAGGAAACTAATGTTCGGGCTTATTGCGCAGAGTTCGAAAGACACATGGTTATCATTGTACGAGGATTCTCAGTCAGCAACTTATCAATACAGCCGCAATCAAGTTGATCTTCGCCGGATCAAAAACCTGAGTCTATCTTACCTGTCTTCTCATCAGGACATGCAAAGCTACGTTTCTCGCCAATATGAACAATCCGACAACATGACTGATACTTTAGGTGCGTTAAAAGCTGCACAACTTGGTAATTTGGAATTGTTTGATAACCTGATGTTGGATTTTGAACAGAAGTGGCAGAACGATGCGTTGGTACTGGATAAGTGGTTTGGTTTACACGCCAATGTTGACCGTGAAGATATACTCAGCCGCATTAGTCTTCTTACCAGTCATAAGGGCTTCAACCTGCATAATCCAAATAGAGTCAGAGCGCTTATAGGCACTTTTACGTTCTTCAACCCAATGGGATTTCACGCCAAAGATGGCAGCGGTTATCGCTTTATCACTGATTATTTAATAAAGCTGGACAAAATTAATCCACAGGTGTCGGCCCGCATTGTGACACCTCTCACGCAATGGCAAAACTTGGATGATTCAAGACAGGATTTAATGTGTACTCAACTTGCGAGACTCATGAATGAAGAAAACTTAAGTTCTGATTTATATGAAAAAGTCTCAAAGAGTTTAAATTTCCGACCCTAGAAAATCATGCAAAGCTACTTTTTTAATCTAAGTGTGCCATATTTAAAATGCGAGGATCTTTACCGAGGCGGCAATCATTCTGTCGTCCTCGAATCTGATCAAGGAATTAACGTCCAAATTCCAGCCATAAATCTGAGACCTTTTATTACCAGTCAAGGTATCAAAGGACGCTTCAGGTTAATAATTGACGATAGGAAAAAAGTAAAATCTTTTGAAAAAATTAGCTAAGTAAAATGGTAAAAAAATTCACTGTTCATTTTTCAAACTACTGAATTAGAAAAGGATTGGGAGCGATCCAACTGGTACGATTTCTTCTTGCTATCACATCAAAATGATGTAATGATTTTGTGAATTATTTGCTTAATGGTCTATATAGTCAGTGTTCATTTTGTGCAGTGGCTTGGGAGAAGAAAAAATATGAAGTGTGGACCTAAGATGTTCAGAAAAACACCTTTGGCTGTATGCATGGCAGGAATGATATCTATTTCCTCAACGCCTCTGCAGGCGGCTCAGTGGAGTGAAGGCGACTGGTCAGTTACCTTTGATTCCAATTTTAGCTTTGGTACCAGCATACGCGTTGAAGATCGTGACGAACGATTAATAGGTAAAAATAATGCGGTATCACTCGATTGGTCGCAGTATTCAACCGTTAATCCCAACTTTACCTCAGGTTTCGTCTGGGACAACCCCGGAAACAATGGATCCTATTCTGCAAATGGTGATTTGGGTAATTTGAATTTCAACCAGGGTCAGGCATTCTCGACTATTTTCAAAGGCGTGCATGAACTAGACATCGCCTATGACAACATGGGTGTCTTCATTCGTGGAATGTACTTCTATGATTTTGAGTTAAAAGAAGGTAACCGTGACTGGAGAAATCCATTAACTGGCCAACGTAATGATCCCTGTGCAGATGATCAGGCAAGTGAAGAACTTTGTGCTGACATTAGATTGCTGGATGCCTTCTTCTACGCTGACTTTGATATTGGAGATGTGCCAGTCTCATTACGAATTGGTGATCAGGTCGTCAGTTGGGGTGAAAGTACTTTTATCCAACACGGTATCAATACTATAAACCCAGTTGATGTAACTCGTGCCAGAGCGCCGGGCGCCGAATTAAAAGAAGTATTTATTCCTGTTGGGATGGTATTTGCCTCATTTGGCCTAACAGATGAATTAAGCCTTTCAATGTATTACCAATATGAATGGGAAAGAAGCTTATTGCCTCAGGCTGGAAGTTATTTTGCAGCTAACGACTTTGTTGGTGAAGGTGGTCAGAGAAATAATGTCCAATTAGGATTCACCGGAAACCCTGACATTGATCTGAACTTTTTATTGGCAGGCCTGAACGAATTAGGCGACGCATTGCGCGCCGGCGGAGATGCATCGCAAATATCCTCTGCATACTTATCTTATCCCACAAAAGTGGCTATTCGAGGGTATTCTGATGCAGCTCATGAAGATGCAGATGATCAAGGTCAATACGGTGTTAAAGTCTCGTATTATGCTGAAGACCTAAATGAAACCGAATTTAGTTTTTACCACATTAATTATCATAGCCAACGTCCATTGATAGCAGGGATAACATCTGACTTTACGGCCGCTGGTATTGGTGCAGACCTGGCCTTTTTGGCTGCCAACGAAATTGACCGCGATAATGTGACTCAGTTGGAAGCTTTTACTGAATCTAAATTTATATATCCTGAAGATCTAAAACTCTATGGTTTCAGTTTTAACACTAACGTTGGTGAAACTGCGTTGGCAGGTGAGATTGCCTATCGTGTAGATGAACCACTTCAGATAGACGATGTAGAACTGCTGTATATGGGTATGCCTGAACAGTTAGCTAATGCTGGATTACGTCCGGATCTTGCCGGAATTTCACAACTGAATAATATTGGGCGAATTGTAGGACCCGGTGAAACAGCATCAGGCTTTGTCACGTCAGATACTATGCAAATTCAAGCTACAGCCACACATATCTTTGGTCCCATGTTGGGAACAGACAACCTGATAATGGTGGGTGAAGTTGGTTACGTAGATATTACTGATTTCCCTGATCCTAGTGTACTTCGATTAAATGGACCTGGAACGGCAAGAACACCATCACTGGAACCTTTGCGTGATGAAGATGGCAATATAATATCCACTCGTGAAGGTCTGCACCAAGGTTTGTCGGATGGTCCCGAAACCAATCCATTCCCAACAGATGATGCCTGGGGCTATAGACTTGCCGTAGTCGCAGATTACAACAACGTGTTTTCAGGGATAAATTTACGCGCAAGAGCGACTTTTGCACATGATGTAAAAGGAACAACACCTGATCCTCTTTTCTTGTTCGTTGAAGATCGCAAATCTGGCAGCATAGGACTAACCTTTGATTACTTGAGCAAATGGTCGGCTACTGCTTCTTATAGTGGTTTCTGGGGTGGACTTGGTACAACCAATACGCTTTCAGACAGAGACTTTATTTCGTTCGATATTAAATATTCAATTTAGAGACTTATATTATGATGAAGAAATTGGTCTTATTGACTACCGCTGTGACTCTTGCGTTGGGTGCAACACAACTTCAAGCCAAAGTGTCAGAAGCGGAAGCAGCCAAACTTGGTAACGAATTGACGCCACTAGGTGGAGAAAAAGCAGGAAATGCTGATGGTAGTATTCCAGCTTGGGATGGAGGTATCACCACTCATCCGGCAGGATACAAGGAAGGTGATTTCCACATTGACCCTTTTGCCGATGACAAAGTGTTATTTGAAATAACTGCAAGCAACTATAAAGAATACTCGGAATTCTTAAGTGACGGTCAGAAAAAGTTGTTTGAAACCTATCCTGATACTTACAAGATGCCTGTTTATCAAAGCCGACGCTCAGCTTCCAACCCGCAATTCGTATACGACGCTACCAAAGCAAACGCTACGCGAGGCGAGTTAGTGCAGGGTGGTAATGGTATTAAAAACGCAGCAGTTGGTGTTCCGTTTCCAATCCCGCAAAATGGGGTAGAAGCCATCTGGAATCACATTCTACGTTATCGTGGACAGGCTATTGGACGAAACGGAGGTCAGGCTGCACCTACTGCATCTGGTGACTACAACGTTATCGGTTTTGACGAGATTTTATTAGTTAAATATTCTGATAAAGATGCAACGCCTGAAGCCTTGGTGGAAGAAAATATTCTGATGAAATTTAAGCAGAAAATAACTTCTCCAGCGCGTTTAGCAGGAACTGCTTTGCTTGTGCATGAAACCATGGACCAGGTTAGAGAGCCAAGACAGGCATGGACCTATAACACAGGACAGCGTCGTGTGCGTAGGGCTCCTAATATTGCCTACGATGCTCCAGGAACGGCGTCTGATGGATTGCGTACTACAGATGACTTCGATATGTTTAACGGCGCACCAGATCGTTATAACTGGGAGTTAAAAGGTAAGCAGGAAATGTATGTAGCTTATAATAACTATAAGCTTCATAGTGATAATGCCAAATACGCCGACATTCTTCACACTGGCCATATCAATCCTGAGTTAACTCGTTTTGAGAAACACCGTGTTTGGGTTGTTGAAGCGACTTTGAAAGACGAATTCCGTCATATCTACCAAAAGCGAGTTTTCTTTATTGATGAAGATAGCTGGCAGATACAGGTAGCGGATGTGTATGACACTCGTGGCGAACTATATCGTGTTGCCATTGCATATGGCGTAAATTATTACGAAGTTCCGACACAATGGTCTACGCTTGACGTATATCATGATTTAAATTCAAGACGTTACCTTGCGTTGGGTCTTGATAACGAAGATCGTGTATATGACTTTACTGTTACGCCAACTGACAAAGAGTTTACGCCCCAAGCGTTGCGGCGCGAAGGTAAGCGCTAAATCTTGAATAACGGTTGGCACTGCCAACCGTTTTTGTTTAATAAGATAAAAATAAAGTATGAGATTTAATTTAGTTAGTATTTTCGTTGTTTACTTCATTATGAGTATTGCTTCTCTGCAGGCTCAAGAATCTTACAAAGCCAACTTAGTCACAGAGTCACTGTTGCTTGATATTACGCAAGCAGGTGAACAACTTGTGGCGGTGGGCGAACGAGGACACATTATCCGATCGCCAGACGGGGTAAAGTGGGCGCAGGATTCAGTTCCAAGCATCGCAACTCTTACTGCTATTAGTTTTATAGGAAGCAAAGGCTGGGCTGTTGGCCACGACGCCACTATTTTGCATACAAGCGGCAATAATGAATGGCAGGTACAGATGTTTGAACCCGAGTTCGAGCGGCCTTTCCTTGATGTTGCGTTTTTAAATGAAAATCATGGTATCGCCATTGGTGCATATGGAACTTTTTACCGTACTCAAGATAGCGGTGTGACCTGGACAAGTGAAATGCACCCCGAGTTTTTGAGTCAGGATGATCAGGAATATCTGGAAGAAGTTAAACTAGAAGATGAAGAATTTTATCTTGAAGAACTTGCTTCAATATTACCCCATTTGAATCGTATTCGTCTGGTTGATGATACTTTGTACATTGCGGGTGAAGCTGGATTAATTGCTAAAAGTACAGATGAAGGCCGCTCCTGGGAAAGATTGCCCATTGACTATTACGGATCATTTTTTGATATCTACCAAGACGATTCAAACGCACTGTTCGCAGCTGGATTACGTGGCAATTTATTCCGTCATAACGAACAGTCGGATGACTGGAACAAAATAGATTCTTCCAGTACGGCTTCGTTGAATTCTGTCCTTTCCCTTAAGGATAACTCTTTGTTGATTGTTGGTAACAACGGTACCTTAGTTTGTGTCAGGCAAGATATGGTTAAACAAACCCAGACGCCAGATAGTCAGGCAATAACAAATGCAATACTCTTTAATAATCAAATTGTTGCGGTGACAACAAGTGGAATTCAGGTTTTGTCTGATTTTCAAGATGACAGGCTTTGCAATAAGGATAAATCGTAGTTTATGAATGCATTCATAGATTTTTGTGAAAGGGCGGTATTTCGCCACAGAATACTTGTCATCATCGCTTTTGCAGCTGCTACGCTGTTACTGGGGTATCAATCAGCACAGTTGAAACTGGATGCTGGGTTCACCAAGAATATACCGCTTAATCATGAATACATGGTTAATTACATGAAGCATCGAAAGGATTTTGGTGGCGCGAATAGTATTCTTGTTTCTGTATGCGATAAAAATGACACAATTTTTAATCAAACTTTTTTTGACACGTTAAAAAATGTCCATGACCAATTGTTTTTCATTAATGGCGTAGACCGCTCTTTGGTTAAATCCTTATTTTCGTCCTCCACCCGATTTACAGAAATCGTGGAAGGCGGGTTTTCAGGTGGACCGGTAATACCGGCCGATTTCAACTCATCAAATCCAGCCGCATTGAAACTGGTTTCAGAAAACATTGATAAAGCGGGTATTGTCGGACGCCAGGTTTCAGATGATTTCCGCTGCGCAATGGTTACTGCTCAACTATTGGAATTTGACCCTGCTACGGGTGAAAAACTGGATACACTTGTCATCGCAGCCGAATTGGAAGAGCAATTGCGCGGCAAGTATGAAAACGACGACATTAGTGTTCACATCATTGGATTTGCCAAGATGATTGGTGACGTTGCCAATGGTGCGAAAGATGTGGTTTTATTTTTCGCCATAGCCTTGGCCATTACGGCTGTTATGGTGTTCTTCTTTTCCAAATCAATCATGCTGACAATCCTGCCTTTGTTGTGCTCTGTCATAGCTGTTATCTGGCAAATGGGCCTGCTCACTTTGTTGGGCTTTGGGCTTGATCCCATGTCAATACTCGTCCCCTTCCTGGTCTTCGCAATTGGCGTAAGCCATGGGGTGCAAATGATTAATGCGGTAGGCAAACGAGTAGTTGAAGGAGCTACGGCTAAAGTGGCTGCGCAATTAGCGTTTCGTAACCTCTTAATTCCTGGAGGCGTCGCCTTGTTATCTGACACTGTAGGCTTTATGACACTGTTGGTTATTGATATCGGCATCATTCGTGAACTGGCTATTACAGCAAGTATGGGGGTAGCCGTTATTATTCTGACCAACTTGATGCTATTGCCGGTGTTAATGTCATATGTGAAATTCAGTGAAAAATATAAGCAGAAATTTGCGGGTAAAGAAGGTCGCTCAGACGCTTTTTGGCATAAGATCGCAGAGTGTTCAAGTCCTAAAGTTGCGTATTTCATTTTGGCCTTAACAGCCGTTTTATTTGTATTTGGATGGTTCCAATCGCAAAAAATGAAAATAGGTGATCTACATGCTGGTGCACCAGCCTTACACGAAGTTTCAAGGTATAACCAAGACACGTTTTTGATCACAGATAAATATGCTATCAGCGTAGATTACATCTCAATTCTTGTTGAATCTTCACCTGAGTCCTGCACCTCTTATGAAGTAATGAATGCTATTGATGAACTGCAATGGAAAATGGAAAATGTGCCTGGAGTCCAGTCTGCTGTCAGCCTTGCATCTGTGGCCAAGCAAGTAAATGCAGGGTACAACGAAGGCAACCCTAAGTGGCGAGTGCTGCCAAGAAATCAGCAAACTATGGTGCAGGCAATATCCCGAATACCAACCTCTTCAGGTCTGTTAAACGGTGATTGTTCAGTAATGCCAGTCATCATGTTTATGGAAGACCACAAAGCAGAAACAATCACTCGTGTTGTTAATGCCGTGAAAGAATTCAGAGAAGACTACCAGACTGATGATCTGCAATTTAAATTGGCTTCTGGCCCGGTAGGGGTCATGGCAGCCAAAAACGAAGCTGTAAAAGCCGCTCAAGATCCTATGATGCTTTATGTCTTCGGTGCAGTTATTGTTTTATGCCTGATCAGTTTCCGGTCGTTGCGAGCCACTCTATCTGTGGTCATCCCATTATATGTAGTATCGGTGCTGGCTCAGGCGTTAATGACTTACCTACAAATAGGACTAACGGTTTCAACTCTCCCTGTTATTGCTCTAGGAGTAGGTATTGGTGTTGATTATGGTATTTATATACTTTCTACCATGAGTGTGAAATTGAAGTCTGGCATGTTATGCAGAGAGGCGTATTTTGAAGCCCTGAAAGAGCGGGGAAGCGCCGTCTTGTTTACGGGAATTACTCTGGCGGTGGGTGTAAGTACCTGGGTGTTCTCATCGCTTAAGTTCCAAATGGATATGGGGATACTGCTGACATTTATGTTCGTAGTAAATATGTTAGGTGCAATAGTTGTACTGCCAGCACTAGCTTCAGTCTTCTGGTACAAACAAAAATAATTTTTGAATAATTATGAGAACTTAAAAAGAAAAAGGGCCAGATGGCCCTTTTTTTATTTGGGAATCCTGCATATCTACCCGCCTTGTTAAAATATGGTTAATTTATTGCTTTCAAATAGGGAGTTATTTAGCGAGAATACCGGCAAATTAGGCCAAAAACTGTATATATGTCAGTCTTTTGACTAATCTATTAAAAATGAAATGTTCACCTAATCGTGACAAGATTAGTTTTGAGTTACCCTACATAACTATAACAAGGTATGCTAATGACGGTTGCAAATAACCAACACTCAGTACTCCTGGATAATGTTTATCAATTAATCGGCAAAAAAGTCGCTCCTGCAAGTGCAGAGCTAGCGCAATTATTCTCCCGAATCCTTTTTAAAAATATTTCGCAAGAAGATTTGGAAAATCGCAATGATAGCGATTTATATGGTGCAACGCTCAGTCTGTGGAATGAATTTGTAAAGTTCGATTCTACCAAGCCTAGTATTCGCGTCTTCAATCCAGAAATATCAAAACATGGTTGGCAATCCTCGCATACCATTGTCGAAATAATCCTTAAAGATACGCCTTTCCTGGTTGATTCAGTCAGAATGACGCTTAACAGATTAGGTATTACCGCTCATCTTTTATTGCACAGCCCTATCAGTTTGAAACGCAGTGCTGACAATAAATTAGAAGCATTCCTGGATTCAGATAGCAAATCCAAGATGCTTAAGAAAGAAACAATATTTCTTATTGAAGTTGACAGACAAACCACGAAAAAATCCTTGGACAATCTGACAAATGAACTTTTGTCAGTAATGAAAGAAGTGTCCCTGGCAGTGTCAGATTGGAAGCCGATGCGCGAACGACTCACTCAGATTATTAAGGACTTTGTAAAACGACCTAACTTTTCCAGTAAAGAAGAAGTTGAACAAGCAGCCAAGTTCCTCACATGGATGAATGATCATAACTTTACCTTAATGGGATATCGATCTTACAAAGTGTCGGCGATTAAGGGTGATCACAGATGGATCCCAGATAATGAGTCCAGTCTGGGCCTGATGAAAAATTCCATTAACGATCGGGAACGAGTTCTTTCAAACCTGCCGGCTTCCGCCCGCGAGGCAGCGTTAAGCAAATCGCCATTATTGCTGACTAAAACGAATAGCAGAGCGCGAGTGCATCGACCAGCCTATATGGATTACGTCGGAATTAAACGTTTCGATGAAAAAGGAAACGTCATCGGTGAAGACAGATTCCTAGGTTTGTATTCTGCTTCTTTTTATAACAGTAGTGCGACGCAAGTACCCGTACTACAGGATAAAATTGAAAAAATATGTGAGTATTCTGGCTTTGAAAAAGGCTCACATGCTTATAAAGCGTTCCTGAATATTATTGAAACCTATCCTAGAGACGAATTACTTCAGGGCACAGCTGAAGAGCTTGGAAAAATAATTTTTGGCATTTTCCAAATGCAGGAACGAGGGATCTCACGTTTATTTGTCCGTAAGGATGTCTTTGGACGCTTTTTCTCATGTATGGTTTATGTGCCCAGAGAGCGGTATAACACGCAATTACGTAAAGACACTCAAGCATTGCTTAAAAAGTCATTCAACAGTAATGAAGAAGTGGAGTTTACGACTTATTTTTCTGAGTCTGTGTATGCTAGAACCCAATACATAGCCCGAGTGAAAGACAACAATGCGGAAATAAATGTGAAGGAAATCGAAAAAAACATTATCGAGCTGACAAAGAGCTGGAATGACAGACTTGCCAATGCCATTCGTTCCAATCATGGAGAAGCAGCGGGGAAAGTTCTTGAGAAAAAATACAATAATGCTTTTTCACCCAGTTACAGTGAAGCAAATTTGCCCAGTGCAGCATTAGTCGATATTGAAAAGCTAGAACGACTTGATGAAAAAAGAACATTGGATATGTTGTTCTATCGACCTCAGGAAGAAGGTCCCGACAGCCGCGCAGTAAAACTGAAATTATTTCATCGAAATGAACCAATTCACTTATCTGCTGTTTTGCCGATGTTAGAGAACTTCGGTCTACGGGTAATTGATGAGAGTCCCTACCGAATAGAGAGTGATGAAGGTCAGGTCAACTGGATTATGGATTTTTCCATGTTGCATAACAATGGCCGTGAAATGGATATGGAAGAAGCTCAGATTCTGTTTCAGAATGCCTTTGCAAAGGTGTGGCACAATCTCCTGGAAGACGACCCATTTAATCGACTTGTTTTAGGTGCTGGGCTTACTGGTCGGAACGTGACCATATTGCGTGCCTATGCAAAATACATGCGCCAAACAGGTAGTTCATTCAGTATTACTTACATGGCGAATACTCTGGCGAATTATCCGAATATCGCTCGCCTCCTCATTGAACTGTTCGCGCAACGTTTTGATCCGTCAATAAAACGTTCTGACAAGAAAGCACAGACTCTTTTGGATGATATTAAGGAAAAATTGGACCAGGTTTCAAACCTCGATGATGATCGGATTATCAGACGTTATCTGGACATGATTTTGGCGACCTTGCGTACCAATTTCTACCAGAAAAATCATGAGGGCAATGAAAAGCCATATGCATCATTCAAAATGTTGCCTGAAATGATCCCGGATATGCCGCTGCCTTTGCCAAAATTTGAAATATTTGTGTACTCTCCAAGAATAGAGGGGGTTCATTTACGCGGCGGTAAAGTTGCTCGTGGTGGATTAAGATGGTCGGACCGACGAGAAGACTTCAGAACTGAAGTTCTTGGTTTGGTTAAAGCACAGCAAGTAAAAAATACCGTTATCGTTCCCGTTGGTGCAAAAGGTGGTTTTGTATGTAAAAACCTGCCAGTGGAAGAGGGACGTGAAGCCATACAAAAAGAAGGGATCGAATGTTATAAAATATTTATCCGTAGTCTTCTTGATATCACAGACAATATTGTCGATGGAAAGGTAGTTCACCCGAAAGACGTCGTGCGTTTAGACGAAGATGATCCGTATTTGGTAGTTGCTGCGGACAAAGGTACCGCAACATTCTCAGACATCGCCAATGGGCTGGCAGAAGAATTTAACTTTTGGCTCGGTGATGCATTTGCTTCCGGCGGCAGCATAGGTTACGACCACAAAGGTATGGGTATTACAGCACGAGGCGGCTGGGAATCCGTAAAACGACATTTCCGAGAAATTGGTATCGACTGTCAAACTACGGATTTTACGTGTGTAGCAGTTGGTGACATGGCTGGTGATGTTTTTGGTAATGGCATGTTATTGTCAAAGCACACACGTCTTATCTGTGCCTTTAATCATCTGCATATTTTCTTTGATCCAAATCCTGGCGCTGAAAGCTCTTACAAAGAACGGAAGCGTTTATTTGAAAACCCCAGACTCACCTGGGATGACTATGATAAAACCCTGATTTCTAAAGGTGGTGGAGTGTTTAGCCGAGCGTCTAAATCAATCAAACTCACTCCTGAGATCAAAAAGTGGCTTGGAACAAAACAGGCCACTATGACACCAAACGAACTGATTAATAATGTCCTGAAAATGCAGGTGGATTTGTTTTGGAACGGCGGAATCGGGACTTATGTCAAAGGAAGTAAAGAAACCCATTCTGATGTGGGAGACCGCGCGAACGATGACGTCAGAGTTAACGGTAAAGACCTGAAAGCGAGGATAGTAGGCGAGGGTGGTAACCTTGGTCTGACTCAATTAGGGAGAATTGAATACGCGGCAGCAGGTGGACGTGCAAACACTGACTTTATTGATAATGTGGGTGGTGTAGATTGTTCTGATAACGAAGTAAATATCAAAATATTACTTAATTCTTTGGTTAATGCGGGCGATCTAACGGTTAAACAACGTAACGAATTGTTGTACGAAATGACTGATGACGTGGGTGATTTAGTTATCCAGGATTGTTATCGTCAAACACAAAGTATTTCTATTACCCATTTAAGCGGCGCATCCCAGCTTAAAGAGCAGTTGAGGTTTATTCATGGTCTGGAAAGAACCGGGGCCTTAAATCGTGAATTGGAATTTATTCCGTCTGATGACGAAATTTCAGATCGCCAAGCATCCGGACAAGGCCTTACCAGGCCTGAACTTTCGGTGTTAATTGCCTACGGGAAAATGGTACTGAAAGAGAGTCTCGATATTCCGGAGATAACCAATAATCCTTATCATGGAAAACTGTTGATCGACGCATTTCCACAAAAGTTGCGGGATCGTTTTTCTGATCAAATGCAAAATCACCCGCTTCGTAGCGAAATCGTTGCTACCAAGTTAACCAACAACATGGTTAATGACATGGGGTTAAATTTTGCGTTTAGAATGGAAGAAGAAACTGGTGCCAGTGTCGAAGAAATTACAACTGCATATGCTGTTGTAAAAGGCATTTTCGGAATGGAAACCCTTTGGCAGGAAATTGAAAAACTAGACAATAAAATCGATGCTGATACTCAGCTGGGTATGCTGGATTCAATAAGAAGGACTCTGAGAAGAGCTTCTCGCTGGTATCTCAGACATGGGGAAAAACATTTACCTATTGATGAGGCAATACAGACATTTCGCTCAACGTATGAAGATTTGTCTAAAAATCTGCAAAATTACCTCGTTGAAAATGAATATCAGCAACTTGAACGCGCCACAGCCGACCTGGTTAAAAAGAGTGTGCCTAAAAACATTGCCTACAAAGTTGCCTGTTTGAGTAATATGTTCTCCTGCCTTGATTTGGCTCAGGTTGCTAAAACTGAAGGATGTAAAATTCAACTGGTAGCCAATTTGTATTACAAACTTGGCTCACGTCTAGAATTGCATTGGTTCCTGGATCAAATTAATAAACAGACTGTCAGCAATCATTGGCAAGCGCTTGCTCGAGCTTCCTACAGGGAAGAGCTGGATTGGCAGCAACGATCACTAACTAACGTTCTGTTGCAAAATGTGCCTAAAAACGCTGATGCTGAAGAAATATTGAAAAATTGGATGGACAGCAACCAAATACTGCTGGAACGCTGGTATCATATGATGTCTGAATTTAAAACCAGTAGCACACACGAATTTGCTAAATTCTCTGTTGCATTGCGAGAGCTGATGTTACTCAGTATTAATGCCAACAACTAACTAGCAAGTTATACAAAGCCCTGGTATTTCCAGGGCTTTTTTATGTCTGATAAATTAATTGAGAGAACTAAATGTATTCTGTAGTACAAAAAGCGTTGTTTAACATGGACCCTGAATGGAGCCATGACTTTACCTTGAACTGGTTAAAAAAAACGCAGCATACTCCACTCAATTTAACCTACAAACAAACAGTAGCTGACAAACCTGTCACATGTTTGGGCCTAACTTTTAGAAATCCGATAGGTTTAGCCGCTGGACTGGATAAAAATGGCGAATGCATCGATGCCTTTGCTGCCATGGGGTTTGGGTTTATCGAAATTGGAACTGTCACACCTCGCCCACAATCGGGCAATGAGAAACCCAGGATGTTCCGACTTCCTGAGGCCGAAGCTATTATTAATCGTATGGGGTTCAATAATAAGGGCGTTGATTACCTGGTCTCGCAAGTTGAAAAATCACATTATGACGGTGTATTAGGCATTAACATTGGTAAAAATAAAGATACACCTGAAGATCAAGCATTGCAGGATTACCTGATCTGTTTGCGCAAAGTTTACCCTCATGCCAGTTACGTGACTATCAATATTTCTTCACCAAATACACCGGGACTGCGCAATCTTCAGTATGGTGAGGCGCTGGATGCGCTGTTGTCAGGATTAAAGCAAGAGCAAAGTGACTTAAATTCTAAATACAAAAAATACGTTCCAATACTAGTAAAGATTGCACCTGATCTGAATGATGAGGAAATTATTTCCATTGCAGATTCTCTTAAGAATGCCCAGATGGATGGCGTAATAGCGACCAATACAACATTGGATCGCAGCAGGGTCGAAGGACTGGAACATGCATCTGAAGCCGGTGGTTTAAGTGGTTCAGTGCTGACGGACGCAAGTCTGGAAGTCACACGTAAACTCGCTGTGGCGCTAGATGGTGCGATGCCCATTATTGGTGTTGGAGGAATAGACAACGTGAATTCGGCAAAGGACAGATTAGAAGCTGGGGCACAGCTTATCCAAGTTTACTCTTCGTTGATTTATAAAGGACCCAAATTGATCAAAGATATTGCTAATTCGTTATAACGATCATTCTATGATCCTTATTTTCTATTCTTATTAAATCTTTTAAAAATTAGTGAGTTAAGCATAATAGTATATGAACTGAATACAAGTTTAGCCGGAATTAGAAGGGCAAAAATAAATGCTGACTCCAAGCGGTACATGGCAATGGTATTGGGACCAGGAAACAGACTGCCTTTCGGTTGAACTTGATGGCGGTCTTTGCATGGTTACAGCCATTACTTCCAAAACAGCAAATTATGTCATCAATTCGGCCTTAGCTTTTAGTCTGGAGAATACTCAGGTCTACTATTCAGCAATGGAAGCCTTGGATTCCTTTTGTCCTCACCTCAGTAAAGCGCAAGCGGTTCAGATTAGTCTCAATGCCTGTGCGATAAAACAGTTTCATAAACCCGTGGGTCTGAAAAGCTGGTACTTTGATGAACAAAGTAAAGTCAACCAGTTACCCTGCGCAATAGCATCACTAAAAGCGGTTAATAAGGCCGATGTGCTGGTGTTGGAGGAAGATGTAATATCTTCCACTTGCATGCTAATCGGTGAAAAATTAGTACTGGCTGAAAATAAAACTGTAGGTCAGTTTTCTGTTCTTAAAGTTGCGTCAAACCGACTAATATTCGCCGAACCTTGCATAGAGCAACAAAAATACGCATAAAGCGTCTCAACTCTGATATTACTGCTTATTTTAAAAGAATAGATCCCGTATAATCTCGCCCGGTTTACTACTCAGGATTTAACATGCAGGATTTTTTGGTCACGACTTCTCGTGGTTTAGATGAATTATTATTATCAGAATTACGTGATCTTTGTCCGTCTGTGTCATTTAGAAGTAAACCTGGGCAAGTATTGTTTAGCGGAGAGCTGGAAGATGCTTACCGAATCTGTCTTTGGTCCAGACTAGCCAACCGTGTGCTATTGCAATTGGCTGAAGGTGAAATAGCAAATGGCGACGCACTTTATGAGCTTGCTGCAACGATAAATTGGACTTCACACTTCACTGTAGAACAGGATTTCTCTGTAGATTTCGTTGGAACAAACAAAGAAATTAACAACAGCCAATTTGGTGCATTACGTATTAAAGATGCCATTGTCGACCAGTTTGTGGATTTATTCGATAAACGTCCATCCGTTAATAAAGCGGCTCCGCAACTAAAATTCCAAGGTCGTTTGTGGCGAAATCGAGTTGGCATTTATCTAGACTTGTCGGGACAAAGCCTACATCAGCGGCATTATCGTCAACAGACCGGCTCAGCGCCACTCAAAGAGCATGTGGCGTGTGCGATGTTAATGCGCAGCGGGTGGACCGGCGATCAAAGCAAAACCCTATTCGATCCTATGTGTGGTTCTGGCACTATACTCGTAGAAGCTGCGTTAATAGCGATGAATCGAGCGCCAGGAAAACTTCGCGCACAGTGGGGATTTGATCATTGGTCGCAGCATAACCAATCTAACTGGGACGCCCTCAAAGACGAAGCATCAAGTCTGGAAAGATCCCCTGAGTGTCAGTTTATTGCCAATGATATTGATAAAAGAGTACTCAATTTCGCCAAACAAAATGCTGACAAAGCAGGCGTTTTTGAATTTATAACTTTTATGAATTCAGATGCCACTAAAGTTCATCTGGGCAATGACATTTTGCCTGGATACCTTGTGTCTAACCCGCCATACGGTGAACGATTGAGTGAATTGACACAATTATTGCCGTTGTTTAAATCCTGGGGAGTGACGTTAAAACAACATTATAAAGATTGGAAAGTGTCTCTTTTAACTGCAAACAGGGATATTCTTCGGCAATTAAAATTGGTGGCTAAAAAAGAATACAAGCTGATGAACGGTAAGCTTGAATGTCAGCTTGTTAATTACCTGTTAGATGAAAAAAATACAGAGTTAAAGCCAGAGCAGGGCGGTGATGGTGACTTTGCAAATCGTCTGGGTAAAAACATTAAGCGCATAAATAAATGGTTAAAAACTCAGAATACCAATTGCTATAGAATTTACGATGCTGATTTGCCTGAATTCAACGTTGCGGTGGACCGCTATGAAGATTGGATAGTCGTGCAGGAATACGCAGCTCCAAAGGATGTACCAGAGCAAAAAGCTAAAAAACGTTTACATGATGTGTTGGTTACACTACCGCAGGTGACTGGCGTAGAGAGCGAAAAAATAGTACTGAAAACCCGCTCCCAACAAAAGGGTGCAGCTCAATATCAAAAAATGGCTGAAAAACACCAAACCATTCAGGTATTTGAAAACGGTGCGACATTCCTGGTTAACTTGCATGATTACTTAGACACAGGTTTGTTTCTTGATCATCGAAATACCCGACAGATTATTCGGGGAATGTCGAAAGACAGAGACATCTTAAACCTCTTTGCATACACGGGTAGCGTTTCTGTGCAGGCTGCCTTAGGTGGTGCCCGATCAATTACCACAGTTGATATGTCAAAAACCTACATTGACTGGGCCAAAGAAAATTTTCAAATTAATGGATTAACAGGTGCTTATGAGTTTATTCAGGATGATTGTCTTATTTGGCTAAAAAATCATCAGAAACAATACGATTTGATATTTATAGATCCACCGTCTTTTTCCAACTCCAAGCGGATGGAGTCGACCTGGGATGTGCAACGTGATCATGTAAAGCTATTGGCGGATGCAAAGAAATGTTTGGCGCCAGGCGGTAAAATTGTTTTTTCCAATAATTTACGGCAATTCAAATTAGATGCTGAAGCGTTACAAAAACTTGGTTTCACTGCGGAAAACATCAGCGCGAAGACCCTGACAGAGGATTTCAAAAGAAATCCTAAAATTCACCAATGTTGGATTTTATCCGTTGAATAACTCGCAACAGAAAATGCTCACACTGTTTTCCGGACCTGATTGCCATCTTTGTGATTTGGCTGAACAGCTGATCAAATCAACCTTGGTTACTGCCAATGAGGATTTGGAGAAGACTGATGTGTCAAAAGACCATAACTTGTACCATTTATATGGCGCAAGGATCCCGGTTCTTAAGCGCAATGATATCCACGATGAATTGTGCTGGCCCTTTGATCAACAACAATTAATAGAGTTTTTATCTTGAGTTTACTGCAATTAAAAAGTGCCTCTTTAACCTTTGGTCACCCGCCTATCATAGATAGAGGCGAGCTGGTTATTCATAAAGGTGAGCGAGTATGCCTGGTAGGGCGCAACGGTTGCGGAAAATCGACTTTATTGAAAGTGATAGGGGGCGAATTGGCGCTGGATGAAGGTCAAAGAATCATTAATTCGGGAGTTAGAGTTTCCCGATTACCGCAAGATCCGCCGCTCAGTATTGATGCTAACATTTTCGATTACGTTGCTGAGGGTATGGCTGACGTTGGTGATTTGTTGAAGCGTTACTTTAAACAAATACATTCAGTAACCATTGATCCCTCTGACAAAAATTTAAAAGCCTTAGAAGCGCTACAGACTGAACTTGAGCATAAAGATGCCTGGCAGTTAGAGCAACAAATTCAACAGGTTCTGACTTTACTTAACCTCGATGGCGCGGCAAAACTTTCTTCATTGTCAGGAGGTTGGAGGCGCAAAGCAGCACTGGCAAGAGCTTTAGCCGGAGAACCTGATATTTTACTTCTGGATGAGCCCACTAATCACCTTGATATCAATATGATCCAATGGTTGGAAAAAACCTTGTTGGAATATAAAGGAGCAATAGTGTTTGTTAGCCACGACCGAGCATTTATCAGGCAACTGGCAACCCGCATTATTGACCTCGATAGAGGACACCTTGCAAGCTACCCGGGCAATTACGAGACATACCTTCAGAGAAAAGAAGAAGATTTAAAAAACGAGGCTAATGCAAACGCCGAGTTTGACAAAAAACTTTCCCAGGAAGAAGTGTGGATTAGACAAGGGATTAAAGCCAGACGAACAAGAAATGAAGGGCGGGTAAGGGCATTAAAAGCATTAAGGCAAGAACGAGCTGAAAGACGAAATCTGCAAGGAAAAGCCAATGTCACCCTTAATGACGGTAATAGCTCTGGAAAAATGATTTTCGAGTCGGAAAAGCTAGGTTTTCAGATAGAAAATAAAACAATTATTTCGGATCTTGATCTTGCTGTATTCAGGGGAGAGAAACTGGCACTTATAGGCCCAAATGGGTGCGGAAAAAGCACGTTGATTAAATTGTTGCTTGGTAAACTAAAGCCAACTCAAGGAAGTGTAAGACAAGGTGTTAACATTGAACTCGCTTATTTTGACCAACATCGCTCATCATTAGACCAGGATAAAACGGTTATTGATGTTGTCGCTGACGGTAAAAGGGAAGTGGAGCTAGGTGATCGTAGCAAACATGTTATCAGTTATTTGCAGGATTATCTGTTTACACCCGACAGGGTTAATGCGCCCGTTCATTCTCTGTCTGGTGGTGAAAAAAACCGTTTGCTGTTGGCAAAGTTGTTAGCAAGACCCAGCAATTTATTGATTCTGGATGAGCCGACCAACGATTTAGATGTTGAAACCCTCGAATTGCTGGAAGACGTGTTGAGCCAGTATCAAGGCACTGTCATTCTGGTTAGCCACGACAGAGAGTTTGTTGACAATGTTGTGACCAGTAGTTTGTTCTTTGAAGGTACAGGAATACTAAAAGATTTTGTTGGTGGCTACTCAGAAATTGAAAATTGGTACAAAAATCACAAAAAAAATGTACAAACCGTAGAAACTTCTCCAAAATCTGCGAGTCCTAAATCCAAGTCTTCTACACGAAAGAACAAAAAGTTATCATACAAACTTCAATTGGAGTTGGATAAGTTGCCTGCAATTATTGAAGAACTGGAAGGTAAACAGGCACAATTACAAACAGAAATAAGTGACCCGAATTTTTTTAAGCAAGAATCTTCTTCTTCCAATCAAAAACTCACGGCACTGGCAGAACTTGAAAAGACGCTGTCTGATGCTTATGAAAGATGGGATGGACTTGAAGGAATGCTCGAGTAGTAACAAGTAGTAAACAGGATATTAAATGAAGATTACCCGGTTAGCCGCAGCGCTGTCCTTATCATTGATCACACTATCAACTGCACAGGCGGCGAAGTACCGTATAGTTGAAATTCCTCTGAGTGAAAAGGGAGTCCAGGCATTTGCTGGCAAAATAAATGAATCAGGTGATGTAGTCACTACAGTTCAGACTCCTATTAATCCTCCAATAGACATTGAACTAATTAACTTCGATAACGATTTTTTAGTTAATAATCTTACAGACCTGAATGCAGCTCAGGTCGGTAATATTAATACCGACGATTTATTGACCTTATTCAATTTTGTTAAAACTGGCGCAGGTAACCAATTTTTTCAGCAGTTGGCTGACATTCAAAGTCATGTTTATGATGGTTCAGATACTCAACCAGTACTTGGGTTCGATGTTATCGATGCAGAATTGGAAGGGTTTACGTTCAGTAATAATACCATCGCCTACGGGATCAATAACTCTTCAGCGATAGTTGGGGTCAGTTCTGATCCATTTTACAAAGTGGATTACCGGACAGATGCAGGCGTTGATCTGACCTTTGTGGTGAATGACTTTAATAACCGCGCATTTCTAGACATCAATAATCAAACAATAGAAATTTTGCCTCCTGACGAGACCGCCGGTGGTGTAACTCAAGCCTTTGACATTAATAACAGTTTTGAAGTAGCTGGTTACGCTACAACAGAAGTCACTGAGGGGTTTGAGAGCTTGGTCGAGGGGTGCGAAGAAGAAGAGCTAAGAGGTGATCTACCTCTGGAATCTTGTATTCGTACTATTTTGTCCGGTGGTATCGAAGCCAACTTTCAACGTAGAGGCATGATTTGGCAATTTGATGCCAGCGGGAGTCTGCTAGATGAAAGAGAATTAGGCTTGTTGCTTACGCCACCACCAGGAGACGAAACATTGTTTGTCAGTCGTGCGGTGGCAATAAATGATAATGGTCTAGCGGTAGGTACTTCTCAGGATTATGTGGTCGACGGAAACTCCTTTACGCGAACTTACGCAGCCATATTTGATGGCGACCAAGTGCACGGATATACAAATAAACAGGAATACACGACCAGCGTTGCGTTAGATATAAATAACGACAATATAGTCGTTGGATCAATGAACTTGTTTATCAATGGCACCGAAAGGTCTAAGTTTTACTATTATGATTACGATGCCGAAATTCTTACTTTTCCAGACGACTTCTTTGAGTCCTCTGCCAGTATAGCGCGTGCAATTAATAATAATGGGTTAGTTGTTGGAGAAGGACAGGTAGATACTGATTTGATAGGCTCCCGCAGAAGCGAAGCTTTTCTTTATAATATCAGTGAAGACAGCTTTCAAAATGTTAACGACTTAGTTAGCTGCGATACGCCTTACACTATTGTCCAGGCTAATGACATCAATGATAACGACGAAATTAGTGCAACTGCAGTCGTATTCAGAGAACGCAAGAATATTATTGGTGAAATAGATCTGAATGATCAGGGAAATGTTATCAGGGAAGGCATGTCAGTTGCCGTGAAGCTTATTCCTATCATTGGCGGCGAAATTGATGATTGTCAGTTGGAGCCGGATACTTTGGAACGTAAAAGTGGCAGCACGACTATCTGGTCTCTGCTTCTCCTGCTTCCTATTGCCATTTTCAATCGAAAACGAAAAACGATATAAGAAGTCAAAAAAACTCGCGTATATCGCGAGTTTTTTATTTGAGTCTCAGTTCAACAATTTTATATTCCATTTAGTCTATTTTTATGACCAATTTATGAAAAATTATTGTATAGGAAAAAAAGGCTGAATTTCAGCTGCTTATTAAATGTCAATCAGCTAAAAAAATTAAAGCCATTGAACCAAACTGAATGATCCACTATCACAGTAAGGGTGATTGCAATTATCACCTTTGTATAATCTTCAGAAGAGGTCACTCAATGAAAAGACAAAAAAGAGATAAACTTTCCCGTGCCCACGCAAAAGGCTATCAAGCAGGTATAGCAGGTCGTTCCAAAGAAAATTGTCCATTCCAAGCAAATCAGCCCCGTTCTCAATGGCTTGGAGGCTGGCGAGAAGCCATCGAAGATAGAAATTTGGGGCTTAGTAATCGTTAAACCAAAAGAGCCCCATCAGGGGCTTTAAATTAGCTGGACATGATTTTTGATTTAGAAGTTGCTGGTGTCCTGAAAAAGACCGACTTTCAAATCATTGGCTTTGTAAATTTCTCGGCCATCGACCTCTACAATGCCGTCAGCCATACCCATAAATAGTTTGCGTTTAATAACGCGCTTCATGTCAATTTTATAGGTCACTTTCTTGGCTGTAGGCAAAATTTGACCTGTAAATTTAACTTCTCCGACTCCTAGTGCTCTGCCTTTACCTGGACCACCGCTCCAACCTAAAAAGAAACCAACAAGCTGCCACATTGCATCTAACCCTAAGCAACCCGGCATGACAGGATCCCCAGGAAAATGGCAGTCAAAGAACCATAAATCTTCCGTAATATCGAGTTCCGCAACTATAAACCCTTTATCAAATAAGCCTCCAGACTCGCTAATAGTCACAATTCTATCCATCATCAACATGTTTGGAGCTGGTAGTTGACTATTCCCGGGGCCAAAAAGGTCCCCACGGCTACAGGCTAAAAGTTCTTCTCTTGTAAAGTTTGATTGTTTTTCAGTCATGGTAATTCGTGTTAATTAACTTGGGCGCCTAATTTAGCGAACACTTGTACGCCAAACAACTCTGAACAGTGAAAAATATTATTTAATTTAGATGTTAAACTATATTTAATACGTTTTTATCTAGAATAATATTATGAGCAAAGTAAAAATTAACGCTAATGCGGAAAAACAAAAAAGATATAGAGAAAAACAAAAGAAACTCGGACATAAACAAATCAGAGGTTATGTCACTCCCCAGGCAATGACCTGTTATGAAGAAATCAGAGATAAAACAGGCTGGACGGACAATGAAGTTCTGTCCAATGCGTTACGCATAACTTATGCAGCCTATAAATGTGGCCAAATAAAGCTGTTAAATGAATGGCTGAAAGACCACGATAGATAAAACCCTGTTTTCGACCAAGTTTGCATCTCGGTTGACCTGGATCAATCTAATATTCTGATTCTACGCTTTAATAGATTTACTTTTCAGGAGTAAACAAAATGCATGTAGAAACCCCCGACTATAAGAATATACTCGTTGCACTGGATCCCTATTCAAGCTATCAGCCTGTTATAAACAGAGCCCTAAAACTGGCAAATTCAGATGACAAGTTATTGCTGGTACACGTCACACTTCCTTACGCATATTTTGAACCCTATTCTTTGGAAATTGGGCAAGATTTTGTGTCAGATATGCTAGAGAAGTCAAAAAAACAGTTGACGGAAATAGCCAATACTCATGGTATACCAGCAGATAATGTATACGCATTACTTGGCAATGCAGCAGATGAGATTCACCAACTGGCAGAGGCCAAAAATGTAGACCTAATAGTTATCGGAACTCACGGTCAAAGCGGTTTAAAATTATTGTTAGGTTCCACAGCAAACAGTGTTTTACATGGCGCTAAATGTGATGTGCTTGCTGTTAGGGTTTGACCAGCCTAAAAGATCAGGGAAATTAGTGGTTGGCAACCTTGCTCTTTTCAAGATAGAAAGAAATAGGTATAACATTGTTGTGTGATTGGTCTACCGCTGATGATCTGCGATAGATTTTAATACGCTTTGTCCTTGGGGCATTTTCTATTTGGCCACCTTTTCGTATTTTAATGCGCATTACCTATCCTCCAATATTTTGACGCTTAGTTAATCTAATGCGTTAAAAGCGACTTTCGTGCCAGAATCTATATGGCTAAGATACAAGTACAACGATTAACCAGACATGAACAAGGAACGGTTACAAAAGTTTGTAGCTTGCATAAGTCTGTATACGCCTTCCGAATAGCATTAGTTGCACAAGTTGCTAATTAATATTTTTAACCATAGTTAATGGTTAGCAATAATTGCTGTCACATGAAAATTCACAATACGTTATTTGGGGTGAACTCTTTCGACAAAAGAGGCTTTCTCAGTACTTGGTTAACCAACTCAATCTAAACCCTTTAAGAAAAAATTTCAGAAAAACTTAAAAACACCTTTATGATATAGATAAATATAAACTTAAACGCTTAAGAAAAAGCTTGATCGCCTTGCTGAATTTAACTAGGATTAACATTAGTTTAACAAGTTGGCACACTATAACCGCGATAAAAGGCACACAGCATGAGTAAAAAGACACTATTCAAACCGGCGTTATTATCTGTAGCTGTTTCGGCTGCAATATACTCTGGTCAGGGGTATACACAAGAAAACGAAGCCGCTGATGATGTAGAAGTTATCTCTGTTCAAGGTATACGTGGTTCATTGATTCGAGCTCAGGCCGTGAAAATGGACAATAGTTCTATTGTAGAAGCGATTTCTGCGGAAGATATCGGAAAATTACCCGATTCATCGATTGCTGAGTCTTTAGCTCGCCTACCTGGTCTTGCTGGAGAAAGAGTAGGGGGGAGAACCTCTGGTATTTCAGTGCGTGGTTTTAAGGAAGATTTTGTCGGGACGTCATTAAACGGTAGAGAACTGATCGGAATCGGTGATAACAGAGGTGTAGAGTACGACTTATATCCTTCTGAAATTATGACCGGGGCGACAATTTATAAATCCACCGACGCAACGCTTTTGGTTCAGGGTATCGGTGGCACAGTAGACCTCCAGACCGTCAGACCGCTAAATGCTCAGGAAACTTTTACCATTAATGGCGTATATGAAATTAGTGGCAGCGATTCAGATAACCCGGAATTTGATAATAAGGGACATCGTCTATCTTTGTCTTTTGTAGAAAAATTTGCTGATGACACTATTGGTTTGGCAGTTGCAATTGCAACTACTGAATCTCCCAATAATCAACAAAAATATGGTGTTTGGGGATATGCAGATAACGGTCAGGGGATCTTTTTACCAACAGGTTTAGATACACAATCAATAAGTACAGAATTAAAACGCGATACGTTATCTGCCATTTTACAATTTCACCCAACTGATAATCTGGATATCGTCGTTGACTATCTTGATATAGATTACTCAGATTCAGGTGTACTACGTGGGTTTATCGAACCCTTTAACGTTGACCCGGATTCAGTTTCAGGGAGTGGCGCCAACTCTACAGGAACACAGGTGGGTGCGAATCCGGTATTGCGCACGGATCCACTTCAGAAAGACGGTGATCTGCAAGTTTATGGCTTAAATATTGAGTATCAATTAAACGATGATTGGACTGTTTCGTTAGATGTGGCCAAAAGTGAGTCAACAAAACGTGATCTCCGCGGTGAGTCTTATGCCGGCCTGGCGCGCTCAGGCACTTTGACTAATGATCAATTTGGTACAAGGGACTTTATAATGAGTCCCGACGGAATTTTCTTTACAGGCTCAACAGGTCTCGATGCCTTTGCTGATCAGGGGGCATTACAGTTAACTGGCCCACAATTTTGGGGAGGCGGACTCGCAAGCCTTGAAAGTCAGTTTGCAACCAATGTTCCCAGGTTAGACGGCGCTACAGATGCTGATGGAAATCCATTGAATTATAGTTTCCTGAATGCACAAGATGGCTTTTTGAACTTTGCTGACTTTGAAGAAGAATTGACCACTATACGGCTCGAAGCAGAAGGGTATCTCGAAGGTGAATTCTTCACATCACTTACGGTTGGAATAAACTACAGTGATCGATACAAAGATAAGGATAATAAAGGCTTCTTTGCAACTGCAGCTAGTTATCCCAGTTCTACATCAATCCCTTCAGAATATGTGTTCGGTCTTGCAGATCTGACTTGGGCAGGATTAGGTCAGGTGGTCGCTTATGATGGATTTGCTCCATATAATGACGGCACCTACACACAGAATGATGCTGGCCTGCTAGAACCTGATCGATTAGGTGATACTTATGTAGTAGAAGAGGAAGTAATTACTGCATACATTAAGGCGGATTTTGCCACTGAGATCGGAGACCTGCCTCTCACAGGTAATATTGGCGTTCAATATGTAGAAACTGATCAGTCTTCACAGGGCTTTCTGGGAATAGTCGGTGCGAACCTACGAGTTTGTGACGATAACAATGATGACCAAATCGATGATTCTTGTCGAAGGGATATTGGTGCCGACTATTCGAATGTACTACCTAGTCTGAATATGTCCCTGGAGGTCGGTGAGAGTAAATTTGTGCGTTTTGCTGCTAACAAATCTATTAGTCGCGCAAGAATAGACCAAATGCAAGCTTCAGGTTTTGTTAAATTTAATCAGAACATAGAATTGATAGCGATACCGAATAGTATAGAAGATGTACAAAACTTCGGAACGCCCTGGTCTAAAGCTGAAGGTAACCCGAGACTACGCCCACTCGAAGCAAATAACTTCGATTTAGCATACGAGCATTACTTTGAAGATGAAGGTTATTTCTCTGCTACCTTCTTCTATAAGGATCTGACTAATTGGACAAATGACGCGTCTGCTAGCGGTGAGTTGATCAATTTCAGAAATGATCCAACCAACAGCGGGGCAGATTACTTTATTCCCGGTTTCCATGATCGAGTTGCCGAAGAAACACGGCTCTACGGCCCGGCTAACGTTCCTTACAATATTGGCGACACTATCACTCCTCCAGACTTTGGAACTTTTGCTTTCTTTGAAGATGGCTTAACTGGCAGTGTTGATGGTTTAGAATTTACAGCAAATGTACCTTTCGGTATGTTCTCGAGTGCCCTTGAAGGTTTCGGTGTAGCAGCTTCAGCAACATACATTGATGCGGAACTCGATAATGGTTCAAAAATTCCAGGGCAGTCTGACGAAGTGTATTCACTGACAACTTACTACTCCATGGGCGGTTTCGAAATTCGTATTGCAGCAACTGATCGGTCTGAGTTCTTAACATACGAGCGCGGTGGCTCAAACAAAATAACCGAGGCCACCCGTGATGGTGTGACATTAGTTGACGCCCAAATCAGTTATGATTTTGCTGATTCCGGGATTGAATATCTGGAGGGCCTGCGCATATCACTTCAGGGCACTAACCTGACAGACGTGGACGAAGAAACAGTAGATGATAATGGTATTGTGACAACCCGACGCCAATTCGGTCCTTCTTATTTGCTGAATTTTAACTATTCGTTTTATTGAGACTAGTCCCGTGGGAAGACCTCTTTATCCATTTGAATTCATTCCTGTTCGAATTGATATTGAGGTCTTTTTTACATTTACTTGAATACCTTTTAAAGTTCACTAAACCGATTCAATTTATAAGGTCCAAATATGCACAAGCCTGTTCGAAAAGTTGTTATAGCAGGCGGCGGTACAGCGGGTTGGATGACGGCGTCACTTCTGAGTAAAGTTTTACAAAATCAGGTTAAAATTCAGTTAATAGAATCTGATGATATAGGTATTGTTGGAGTAGGGGAGGCCACAATTCCTCCTATTCAAATTTTTAATCAATATCTTGGATTAGACGAAAAAGAGTTCCTTCGCGAAACCAAAGGAACGATAAAGCTGGGAATAAAATTTGAGAATTGGCGGGCACAGGGCGAAAGTTACTATCATACTTTTGGAGCACCGGGAGCCAACCTTGGGTTTTGTAGTTTTCAGCACTTCTGGCTTCGGGCAAACAAAGCGGGTTTAAAAGATTCGTTATGGGATTTTGACCTCAATTATCTGTGTTGTGAGAAAGGAGTGTTTAATAAAATAAATACACAAAACCCTGTGTATGAAATGCCCTACGCCTATCATTTTGATTCGTCGCTATATGGACAGTATTTGCGGAAGATAGCAACTAAGTCAGGAGTGATAAGAACAGAAGGATTGATTGAAGAAATAGTCACAGATCCGGAAAGCGGATTTATTGACAGCCTTACGCTTAAAAGTGGTGAATGTGTAAAAGGTGACCTGTTTATTGATTGCACGGGTTTCAGAGGGTTACTCATTCGGAAAACACTTGGAGTAAAATACGAAAGTTGGGCAAAGTACCTTCCAGCAGACAGCGCGTTTGCTGTGCCTTCAGAGCGCTTTGATCATACTCCTCCTTACACTCGAAGTATTGCTCATCAATTCGGCTGGCAGTGGCGTATTCCACTAACACATCGAACAGGTAATGGGATCGTGTATAGCTCCCGTTATTGTGATGAAGACAGAGCATTAGAGTCTTTGATGAATAATCTTGATTCTGATCCTCTGGATGAACCAAGAAAAATACAATTTGAAACGGGTAGGACCTCAGAGCAATGGTTTAAAAACGTAGTGGCAATAGGGCTTTCAAGTGGTTTTCTGGAACCACTTGAATCTACCAGTATTCACTTGATTCAATCGGCTATTGTGAGACTGCTTAAAATGTTCCCTAATCAAGGTATAACACCTGCTATATCCGAACACTACAATGAAGAATCAAAACAAGAATTTGAGACAATCGCCGATTTTATTATCCTGCATTACCACGTGAATGAACGTGAAGATTCAGATTTTTGGCAGGATATGCGCAATATGACTATCCCACAAAGATTGCAACAGAAGATTGATATGTTCAGAGAATCTGCAGCGGTTTTTAATACTAATAATGATATTTTCAGAGATGCATCCTGGTTACAGGTAATGTTGGGGCAAGGGATAAAACCTATGGACTTTCACCCAGCCGCAAAAGTCGTTTCTGAATCAGATCTTCTGTCGATAATGGATAAAGTGTTGACTGCAAAACGGCAGCCTTTGGATAAAATGCTCACACACGACGACTTTTTAAAGCGATATACACATGCCTGATAAAGTCCCCTTCCATATAGCAATAGTTGGAGGTGGCACAGCTGGATGGATATGTGCCAACTTGATGTCAAATAGATGGGAAAACAAGAATGTTAAAATCACCCTGATTGAGGCGCCGGATATCGATATCATTGGGGTAGGTGAAGGATCTACCCCTACGCTAAAACGTTTTTTTTCGGATATGCAAATTTCAGAGTCAGAGTGGATGCCTGCTTGCAATGCCACTTACAAAGTTAATATACGATTTGATGGTTGGAGCCCGGCGAGTATTATTAATCAATATAGTCATCCTTTTATTTCTCAATTAGACACTTTTAGTGAACGTCCATTTTTTACGAATTGCTACACAAGGAGGTTAGGGTTGGATGTTGAAGTCCGACCGGAAAAGTTCTTGTTTAATGCCTGGTTGGCACAACACAAATTATCTCCTATAACGCCTGAAAATTTTTCCTTCAGAATTGAATATGGCTATCACTTTGATTCGGCTATGTTAGGTGATTTTCTTTCTAAGCATGCCATCAATAATGGAGTAGAACATCAACTGGTTAAAATCATTGATGTTAAAAAACATGCTGATGGAAGTATCAGTGAATTAGTCGGTGAAGAGGGTCAGAAAGTTTCTGCAGATTTTTACGTTGACTGTAGCGGATTCGCTTCAATTTTACATGCAAAAACACTTGGCGTTAACTTTAAGTCTTTTAAAGAAAATTTATTCAATGACTCGGCTGTTGTATTACCGACTAACGGGCAGGAGAAACCTCCCGTAGAAACTGTCGCCACAGCATTATCTAATGGTTGGGCCTGGCAAATTCCATTGAGACATCGGACTGGGAATGGGTACGTTTATAGCTCTGACTTTCAGGACAAAGACGCCGCAGAATTTGAGTTACGCAAACATTTAGGATTATGTGAGGCACAAACAGAAGCGAGTCATTTAAAAATGCGCGTTGGGCAGGTGGAACATCATTGGTACAAGAACTGTCTTGCGCTTGGTTTGTCACAAGGATTTATTGAACCGCTAGAAGCAACTGCTTTGCACTTGGTGCAAATTAGTGCTGAAATTTTTATGGATGAGTTTGAATCCGCTGAATTTAGTAATATTAATCAGCAAAAATATAATCAACAAATCACAGAACGTTTTGAACGTATTCGGGACTATATCGTTACACACTATAAGTTAAACACGCGAACAGATAGCGAATACTGGCAAGCTAATAGAGAGAACACAATGCTATCTGATTCATTAATTCAACTGCTAAATGTTTGGTACAAAAAAGAAGATATATGCAAAGAAATTAACCGACAAGGTATCGCAACACATTTTAGTGCTGCGTCATGGCATTGTTTACTGGCTGGCTATGGTGCCTTCCCAGAGTTGGCAAGCAATCAACCTGGAACAGGTGATCTGTTTAAGGACAATGGTATTGGTGATTTATTTAGTAGCTGCATTCTTAACTTTTCTCCGCAAGGCAAATTCTAAATTACCGCAAGCGGAGGATAATACTTTGATAGGGTTGCAGAGCAACGACTTCATTGATATCACAAATATAGTTTTTATAATTATTGATTAAAACCTCTGCCTGCTTGAGACCGTTGATCTTATCCGATTGAAAACTTGAGGTTTCGTCTGAAAAATTAAGTATCACCAACAATTGCTCCTCGTCTAACTCGCGTAAATATGCGTATATCTTTTCATGATCAGGTAACAATAATTCATAACGACCGTAAATCAGAGTCAGATATTGTTTCCGGAGCTTGATCATTTGCCTGAAATAATTGAGTTCAGACAGGGGATCATCCTGTTGATTTGCCACATTTACTTCAACATAATTGGGATTAACTTTTATCCATGGGGCACTTTGACTAAAGCCAGCATGTTTACTTTTATCCCATTGAAAAGGTGTACGCGCATTGTCTCTGGCACAAAGTTTATGGGAATCAATAAATTCCTTAATGTTACCACCTTCCTCTTTCGTCAGGTTGTACCAATTTATTGTCATTAAATCCTGATAATCGCCAATGTGGTCAAATTTGATGTTGCTCATCCCTATTTCATCACCCATAAAATAGTATGGTGTTCCGCGCATTGACAATAAAAAGGTAGTTAACATCTTCGATGCTGTTGTACGCCATTGAGGGGAATCATTTGCCCACCGTGTGACCATCCTTGGGAAGTCATGATTTCCCAGATAAATAGTATTCCACCCATGCTTAGACAAGGCTTCGTCCCATTCGCTTAGTATCGTTTTAAATTTAACCAGGTTCTGATAGTCCTCATTGATAATAAATCGCTCACCAACACCAATAGATTGATGGTCAAAATGATAACTCATATTGAGTTCTTGGCGATTTTCATCGACAAGCTGCAGGACATTATCTGTTTTAGTACCCGGACCTTCTGCAACAGTCATCACATCGTAATGCTGGAGAACTTCTCTATTCATTTCGTGCAGAAATTCATGAAGTCGAGGTCCTTTGGCATACCAGTCAATCATCTTTGCGCCCTGAATTTCTTCTGGAAATTCAGGATAGCCTTCATGCTTGGAAATAAAGGTAATCACGTCCATGCGAAAGCCGTCGATGCCTTTTTTAAACCAAAAGTGCATCATGTCGTAAATCTCAGCCCTGAGCTGAGGATTCTCCCAATTCAGATCAGGTTGTTTTTCCGAAAAGTAATGAAGATAGTAAGCATTGGTCTGTTCTTCATATTTCCAGGCGGTCCCGGATTTAGCAAAGTAACTCCAGCGATAGGGAGGTTCTCCTTTTTCGGCGGGCCACCAATGATAATAATCCCGATAGGGATTGTCTCTGGAAGAACGTGACTGTTTAAACCATTTATGTTCGTCACTTGAATGATTCACGACCAAATCCATCACGACTTTAATGCCTCGCTGATGCATTCCAGAGAGTAATTCGTCAAAGTCCGACATCGTACCGAACTCTTGCATGATATTGCGATAGTCTGAAATATCGTAACCATTGTCATCATTTGGTGAACAATAAATAGGATTTAGCCAAACCACGTCAATACCAAGGCTTTCAATATAATCGAGTCGCTGGATGATCCCTCTTATATCACCAATGCCATCACCGTTGCTATCTTGGAAACTTCGCGGGTAGATTTGATAAACCACAGCTTCTTTCCACCAAGCTCGTTTAATTTCGCTCAGTTTAGACATTGTTGCATTACTCCATTTTACGAAAACGCGTTAACTATGTTGGGATTGCTTAAAGAACAACTGATCTACCGTTCAGTCATGGTGCGTGATTCAGCTTCTGCTTGTAACGCATCACCAGTATCAGTATCGGTTTTGTCGTCATGCAGTCTCAGAGCAAAGATCGATGCGATAAGCAAACATATTCCACAAAGTACAATTGCGTTTCGAGGGTCGCTCATTAGTAAGGTGTCGTAATAAAAACCAACAGTGAGCATACTGATAATTTGCGGCAGGCAGATAAATGCATTCAGTAAACCCATATACACGCCCATCCTTTGCGGAGGGACCGCATCAGCTGCAATAATGAAAGGCATGGTCACAATACCTGCCCATCCAATACCAACAAGCATCATTGCGGCAAAAACCAGATGCAATTGTTGGGTGAATAGAATCGATACAAAGCCTATTCCACCTAGAGCCAGGAATACTGAGTATGTGTTCTTCTTACCAATGCGTTGAATAATAGTCGGGGCCAGAAAAGACATAACGACTGTTGTAATATTCATCACGGTAAATGCGACGCCTACATTCGCTGTTCCCTCAGCAAAACCTGGTGAGTCAGGTGTCGGAGCATTAAAGCTATGTCTTGCTATTGAAAGGGCGAGGTATTGCCACATTAATGGCATACCGTACCAGGAAAAAAACTTAACCCACCACAGTCGCCTTAATTCGTCCGGCATATCTTTCATTGCCTGATAAATATCCTTCAGTGCGCCGGTGAATTTATTTTTTCCTTCATGTTCTTTCCTGAACGCTTCCAGGTCATCAGGCGGGTATTCCTCGGTTGAATAAGCAGTCCAGCTAACTGTTATGAGCATCGCAACCACACCGATGACAAAAGAATACTTTACGATATCTGGAATTTCGTTTCCGTCTGTGGCACTTGATACACCAAAGGCAAGCATAATTAAAGGCATCAATCCTGCGAGCATTTGTCCACCCGCTAGCATGAATGTTTGTACCGCATAACCGATAGTTCTTTGATCACTATTGAGTTTATCACCAACTAAAGCACGGTAGGGTTCCATTGCAGTATTCATGGCGGCATCTAAAATCCAGAAAAGACCAACAGCCATCCATAGGTAGGGTACGTATGGCATAAACATGACAGCTATACTGCCAACTAACGCACCGATTAAAAAATAGGGTTTACGCCGACCAAAACGAGTCCAGGTACCGTCACTCATAGCACCTATCAATGGTTGTATTAGTAATCCAGTCACCGGTCCAGCGAGCCACAATATCGGGAGTTCATGCTCTACCGCGCCATGGTAGCGAAATATAGGACTCAGGTTAGCTTGTTGTAAGCCAAACCCATATTGGATGCCCAAAAAGCCAAAACTCATATTCCATATTTGCCAGAAAGACATTCTGGGTTTGCGTTTATTGGTTTCTGACATGATAGCGACTCTTTTTGGTAACCGAATAAATATCCGGCTACGGTAGTTGTAAACTTAATGTTAACCAGCTTAAAGGTTTAAGATATATATTGCCAGACCTTTTTTGATGGGTTTTGAAAAATGCACTTAAACGAGATTCTGACGGTTGTACGCAAGAATTTCATTTTGTTCTAAGACTCAGTTGACAATATTTGACGTTGATTACATTTGTCTTATCCAAACCAATCAAAAGACCTTAGGGCAAAAGCCTGGATAAAATATCTGATTGTTGTGTGCATGCAGCAATGGTTATACACTAAAGGTTCTTAAATAATTAAGATGCATGGCTTAAAGGTTTATTCCTATATTTTTTAAACGCACTTAATTTTGAAATCATTAAGTTAAGGTGTCAGGCTTATTAAACGTAAAATTAACTTGAAACAGGTGGCGCTAGAATTGGGTGTTTCTACGGCAACCATTTCCAATGCTTTCAATCGACCTGATCAGTTGTCAGCAAAACTTCGTGAAAGAATTTTGCGTGACGCTGCAAAATTAGGCTATCACGGGCCTAATCTTGCAGCGCGTACATTGCGCAGAGGGGAATCAGACGTCATTGGCGTGATTTTATCTGATTCGCTCACCTACAGTTTTTCTGACCCAGTTGCCAATCAACTTTTACAAGGTGTATCAGACGTCTTGGTGGAGCGAAACAAACATTTATTGTTGTTATCCAGCCATGTAGATTCAAGCGAACAGCGAGGTGCTGAGTCTTTGCCTGATGGTTTCATCCTTTATGGCACTATCGACCAAGCTACGTTTGAGCGAGTTAAACGAACAGGTAAACCAATGGTACTGGTTGACTTTGAGTCGGATGAAGTCGCATCAGTCAATATCGATAATGAAAAAGGAGCTTACAAGATAGCTTCTCACGCTTTAGCAAAAGGAACTCATGAAGTGGCAGTTCTTGGGCTCAAGTTAATTGATTTTGATCGCGTATGTCGTTTAACTCAGGCTGATTTAGATATCGAATACAAAGAAATTTCCCGCTCCAGATTAAAGGGGTTTACACGTGCAGCGGAAGAAAATGGTTGCTCATTTAAACCTGATTCTATCTGGCATATTCCTATCAATAACACCACTAACGCAGAAATAGCAGCGCGAGAAGCGTTAACCAAAATTCCGAGGCCAAACGTCCTGCTCTGCATGAGCGATGTGATTGCTCTGACTGCAATACGGGTAGCAAGAGAACTTGGTTTATCCGTTCCCAAGGACGTCACAATAACCGGTTTTGATGGTATCCCTGAATCCGAACGCTCTAATCCACCGCTAAGTACAGTGTGTCAACAAAGTATCGAAAAGGGTAAATTGGCCACCAAAATGTTATTGGATGGGGAGAGTCGCGAGCAAGTTGTACTTGAAACCAAACTGGAACTGAGAGGTTCAACTAACTAGTGAAATTTAGTTTGCTGATTTAACTATCCATGCAACCTGATAGGGGTTAAGGTTAATATTGTCCTGCCCGTGGATGAACTCCAGGTTAGTGATTAAGTCCCGGCAATTGCCGTGACTGACATGATCTAATACCTTTGAATCCATCAATTGTAATTCTTCACTGAAATTGCATAAAACCAACAGCGAGTTTCCATCGCTGTCATGTCGGACAAAGGTAAAAATATGGTGGTTATTTGTAGACAGAATCAGTGTTTCTGCATCACCTAATATTGCTAAGGTTTTTCTTAGCTTGATCAACTTTTGGAGTCCGTCGGCCACTCGTTTTTGCGGACTGTCTGTTACTTTAAGTTGGTCCATTGCGTTGTCATCAACGGCAATTCTATGTACCCACCGGTCATCATGCTGTTTGCTTGGATCCTCTTTGTAATCATAATCATTAAGTAATCCCAATTCGTCACCTGAATACAATAGGGGAATCCCCCCAATAGATAGGATGATTGCATGAACAAGTAAAATTCTGGCTACTGCGTTGTCGATGAGATGTTGATCTTCTTTTAACAGCCCCTGTTCGAGTCCTGCCAATGAGGCCAGTGAACCACATACGCGACAATCACCAGTGGTGGGGTTTTCAGCAAACGCAACTCCGGTTGAAAAACTACCTTCAAATCGCCCCGTATAGAACTGATTCAAGAAATGCCGGTGATCACTACCGTTTATTCCTAAATGCCATGCTACTGAGTCGTCAAAGGTCCAGCCAATGTCATCATGACAACGAACATAATTTACCCAGGTGCAATCCTCTGAGATTGGGAAGCTTTTTTGTAGCGATTCGGTTAATAATTTGGTCTTTCGCGTTGCTAGACTGTTCCAGATTAGTGCCATCAACAGGGGGTTATAAGACAGCTGACATTCATTTTGATCTATGTATTTTATGACTTCATCGGGATGCACAATAGCCTCTGATTTAAACACCACAGCTGGAGCTGCTATTTTCAGACAACAATTGAAAGCCTGGATTAAGAGGTGGGCCTTTTCCTGATTTTCACAAGTTGTACCCATCTCTTTCCAGATAAACGCCAATGCGTCCAGTCGCAACCCTTCACAACCCAAATTTGCCAAATACAACATTTCTGACGTGATCGCGTTGAACACAGCTGGGTTTGTGTAATTCAGATCCCATTGAAAATTATTAAAGGTTGTCCATACCCATTTTTGAGCATCGTCGTTCCAGGTGAAATTTCCTCTTCTGACCTGTGGAAATATTTCCCTTAAATTCAGTTCATATTGATCGGGCAAAGTTCTATCATCAAACATGTAGTAATAATCTTTAAACTCTTGTTCGCCGGATTTAGCCAATTCAGCCCATTTGTGTTCGTCGGAAGTATGATTAAATACAAAATCAAGCACCAGACTTATCCCATTTTCTGACAGCGCATTCGCGAGTTTCTCCAGATCATTGCTGGTCCCCAGTATCGGATTTACCTTACGATAATCTGAAACTGCGTACCCACCATCACTATCACCTTTGGGAGAATCGTATAATGGCATAAGGTGTAAATAAGTAACGCCAAGTTCTTGTAAATAAGGAATTTTGTCTAACATTCCTGGCAAATCATTCGCAAACAAATCAACGTAGCACGCCATTCCCAACATATTTTGTCGCTTAAACCAATGAGGATCAGATAAACGTTGCTGATCTTTTATTTTAAGTTTTCCAGAACGTTCCGCATATCCTTGCATAAGTGTCTGTACTAGTTGATTCAAGTAAAAGTAGAAGTCATATCTGTGCCCATAAATTTCAAATAGTAAGGTAAATAGGCCAGGGAAGTGTTCATCAATTCTCGCAAGTAATACTTTTTGGTCTGTTTTCGACAATAAGGTCAAATCACTGCTTTCAATGATACGTTCGAGTGAGCGTTTGCTCTCAACTTGCATGTCCATAAAGTAACTTCTCATGAGGAATTAAAATTAGCCTAATTCGTTTAAGTAGGAGCGATAATCCACGCTACACTGTGTTACAAAATCTCTATTGGATAAATAACCAAAGGATATCTATCCAATAAAGTAGTATCTTAAACGTTATAGATAAGTTTAATTTAGACGAATTGAATCCTAATTGAAAGTATTCGTACACACATATGTCAGGATTTTTATTTGAGTGTATTGTCTTATCTAACAAGAAAGGTAAGCTTTCATAAGCAATAGTCACACAATCTGCTTTAAATAAGGCACGAGTAAAAGGCACAAGATGAAACCAGCTACTATCAGTCAGTCAGTGCGGGAAGTTCCCATTGAAAACAGGGATATGAAGCTTAATTTAGAAGACAACTTACCTTGGGTTGTTCGTGGACTTGTTTCTCATTGGCCGCTGGTAAAAGAGGGAGAACGAACAGCTCAGGATTCAGTCAATTATCTACGACAATATTCATCGAGTAAGCCAGTTCAGGCGTTTGTTAGCGGTCACGAGAATAAAGGACGATACTTTTACAATGAAAGTATGGATGGGTTCAATTTCTCTCCTAAAACATCAGACTTCCCAAGTTTGTTAACGGAAATATTTAACAATTCTTTTAATGACCTGGCAGACTCCGTCTACATGGGTTCTACGTCAGTTGACTACATTTTACCAGGGTTGCGTACACACAATGACATACCCCAATTATCCAAAAGTCCCCTGATAAACATCTGGATTGGTAACCAGTCACGTATAGCCGCGCATTTTGACGCTCTTGATAATCTGGCCTGCGTAGTAACCGGAAAAAGAAAATTTATTTTGTTTCCACCTGATCAGCTCGAAAACCTTTACGTCGGGCCCCTTGATTTTACACCTGCAGGTCAATCAGCAAGTCTGGTGGACTTTCATAATCCGGATTTTGATCAATTCCCTAAATTTAAAGTTGCCTTGGAAAATGCATTTGTTGCCGAGCTTGCACCGGGTGATGCGTTATTTATTCCTGCAATGTGGTGGCACCATGTAGAAGGGCTCTCTGACTTTAATATATTGATTAATTATTGGTGGAGACAAGCTGGTTTGCATCTTGGGGCCCCACATGATGCATTGTTCCACGCACTGCTTAGTCTGAAAGATTTACCTGATACTCAGCGTGAAGCCTGGCGAAATATGTTTGATTACTACATTTTCGACAAACAGGAATTAGATCACATTCCCGCAGATAAAAAAGGTATTTTAAGTGATATTAATCCCAATATTGCCAGACAGTTACGCGCGACTTTGATAAACAAGTTAAACAGGTAGAAACAAGGATAAGGGCAGGGGATTCGTCTCACTCCACAATTTTAACGGGCAATATAGTGAAAAATATTCTCTTAGTATTAATAGTTGGCTACTTGTTGGTGTTGATTCTGATGTATCTGTTCCAGCGACAATTGTTGTATTTTCCAACAACTAAACCGAATCATAGTGGCTTCAATGTAGTTTCACTTAAATCTGCAGATATTTCAATTAAGCTGGTTATAACTGAACCAGACAATGAGCATGCCATAATCTATTTCGGCGGTAATGCAGAAAATGTGTATGACTCTTCAGAGATTATGTCACCCGCGCTTGCCGGGAAAACAGTTTATTATGTCAATTACCCTGGGTATGGTGGAAGTTCAGGTACACCTACTGAAGAATCAATACTGCATGCTGCAAATGACATTTATGATTATGTGAGTTCAAAACATCAATTTGTATCTTTAATAGGCAGGAGCTTAGGAACAGGGGTAGCAGTGGCGCTGGCAAGTAAACGGCCAACTTTGCATCTTGTTTTGATCACACCTTATGACAGCATTGCAAGTATTGCTTCCAGTCACTATCCCTTTCTTCCTGTGAGTTTGCTGATAAAAGACAAATTTAATAGTCTAGCGTATGTGCAAAACGTCGGCGCTCAAGTGTTAACATTAATTGCCTCTGACGACAAAGTAATACCAAATAAACATAGCGTACGATTAGTTCAGGCATTTAACGCGAAACAAGATTTGCAAGGGGCTGAAGCTAAAATTACGGCTCTGACCCTCAACAATTCAAATCATAACAATATCCATCTTCACCCTGACTTTATGCATAGCATCAACACATTCATAAACTAATCTCTCCCCGAGAAATCAAACTCACTTTAAATGTATTATGTGTATCTAACATCCCTTGTCTTAAAGTTAAATTTTGGTGCAAACATATTGCGCTAGTTGTCAGTGTGATTTTCCGTTGTTTTAGGCATAAAAACCTTCACTCCGCATAGTACGATTATAGTAAACAGGCCAATCAATAAGCCTTGCCAAGGTTCATAAAGACTAAATGCCATCGCAGTTATCACCATTGCACCGCGCTCTGTTGCATCGTCGACTAATGAAAGTGCCAAGGTCGCACATGCAAATGCTGTCAGAATTAGCGTGACAGCTAAGGCGACAGGTAGTAGAGGCTCCAGAAGTGTCACCAGTGGTAACAGTAAAAAGAGAATAGGGACCCCAAACAAATAGAAGCTACCGATACTGTCATAAATAGAATTTAGCTTGTTCTTACCTTGGGCCCAGCGTTTTAAAAGTACTACTTGAATCCCAGTCCACAACACGCCTTGAGTACCAAAAAAAGGAGCGGTTATTCCCATCAAACCATTGCGTATACCTGTGGCCATATGTGCACGGCTGCTGTTCACATCCAGTTTTTCGTCAGAGCGCTCTTTTTGCGCATGCTCTATCATTTCGTTTCCTGTAACGAGATCACCAAAAAACAGAATGTAAGTGATTAGCGCTAGTGGAAATGATGCAGCAAAAGTTTCAATCGGTGGCCAGCCAATAACAAAAGGCGATGTTTTTTCCCAGAGTGAAATAGTGGCGGCTCCTACGTCCAAAATTTCCCATCGAATATTGAACTGAAATTCGCCAGTAAAAAAACCGACTATGCCTGCGAGTATAAAACCGGGTAGCAATCCAAAACTCAAAATTTTAGCAACTGTTAAATTGCGTATTGCGATCTCTTGTAAAGGTTTAGAAAACGCAAAAACAAGACACACAAGCACGCCAAGTGTGCCGGCAATGGGGGCTGACTGAAATACATTAGCTGCATCACCATCCTTAGTCACGCGCAGAAAAGCCGCGACAGCAGCGCCCAATATAATGCCACCTTTAAAAACATTTGGGACTATTTTTACCAGTTTCGCCCCTAATCCAGTTACACCCAGCACAACTAATATCAAAGCAAAATTGAGAGACAAAGCCGTCATTGCCTGAAATTGTGAGGCATGATCACCTACGTAAGCAGGTGCTGTAATAAAAGCTACAACAAATGGGATAGCCGGTGTTAGCCATCCAGGTGCATATGGGTCGCCGAAGAACATCCAGGAAAAAGAAATTAGTAGGCTGTGAATCATTGCCATTACGACTGCTTCTTCAAAACTCAGTCCTAATAAAGCGACGAAATAGGGCACTAAAGCCAATCCTGTTGCCCCGGCGACAGCAAATCCTTGTAACATGTCCGATAGTGAGAATCGAAGATGAACAAAAGGTATCCGCATCGTAAACGGACCCCATTTAAATCCTGGTTGTACTTCTCCATCGCGACGTTCAGTTGCCATTTGTTATCCTTTTTTAAAAGTAAACTTAATGTTTCCATCAATCATCTAGTTGAATAACTTCACTAAATATTGAATGGATTAATCATTCGAACTGTTTTTTTCTTATACATTAAATTTACATAAAAAGAACAATTATTTAGATTTATAGAAGGATGTACAGATCAACTAATAGAAGGTTGTGATTTAATGCTCTTAAAGCTCGGATTTGAGAGCGATTATTGGTGATAAAATTCAAATCCTTAAAGAACATATACCATCCGAAAATTCCAAATTGGCAACACAGATTTACCGTCTGGCAATTACTAAGATGGTTCTTATGCTGGTGAAGATTATCAGCAGTTACAGACATACATCGTCGGTTCTTAGATTCGCTGTCATTTAAAATCTACCTGTTTGCACCGGGTAACTTGATTGGCAGTGAAATCTCGTACGTGTTGCATTGTCTGTTTCCGGATAAGTTGGCTGCTCCAAAAGCGGTGACTAAATGGCACGATTACGAAACCTCGGTAGCCAAGTTACTAAGCCATTCTTGAGGCCAATCTGTGTGATTGTCTGAGCGTCGCAGTAACGTGGGAGCCATGCAGACACACAGGAAGCTCGCACAAGCGCACCATAATCTAATGCATTACTTAAGTTCGCATAATGTATATTATGTTAAATAGGCTATTAATCATATATAGGTCCCTCCGTCTTAATTACATAAAAGCTTTTAGGGTTTTTCTTTTTTTACTTTGGCATCAACTTTAGCTAAGACTTGGTTAATAAAAGTTATAGCATCTTCTTCTCGTGTGAATATCTGATCACTAAGCGCAGGTTCAATGTTAACCATTTTACGAGTCTGAGCTAGTTGATCTGCTGCCATCGCAATATTGATAATGTACGCATCTACTACGCAACCTGAATTGCGACATGCAGTATGGCAGTCCATTGTGATTTTACGTGCCTCCTCGGTCACACCCATATAATTGTTTAACTTGCCAAGATAAGCCCAATGTTCATCTTGGATTTCATTAACGATCCGCGCTACATCGATACTAAAACGTCGTGCTAACACAGGACCTACTGCTCCAGAAACGTCGGCTACTAAAACGCGTTTTCTATACTCTAAAGTGTAATTGCCATGAATATCGCAGTATTTAGCATCGTAGAAATCTTTCATGAATCACCAACGTTTATTTTTTTGATTCTATTCTAATGAACGTCAAAAGAATAAACTTAGTAATAATACAAATACGTATTTAAGAACAGTTTTCTCGTATTGTTTATAGGATACTTCTACTAATACTAGAACTTTTAAAAGCATGAGAGATGAGAAAAGTTGTTAGTTGGTAATAGATATACCCGGTTCTACTAGTGACTGGTTTGCGATAATAAACGAAAAAATCAATTGGAAGTTGCAGGACCTAAGAACCTCCGTAACTTATCATTAATTAAATTCTCGCTTTACTGCGTAATGCACGTAAAATTGTTCAAAACAGATAATAAATGGATAAACATGATACACAACGATGTGCTTCGGCGTTTGCGCTTCGCTTTAAGCCTAGATGATGATGCAACAATTAGTATTTTTAAGTTGGTAAATTATGAGATGGAAAAGCCGTATCTGCATTCCATCATGAAAAAGGAACAAGAACAGGGATTTGTGCCGTGCAGAGACAAAATACTTTCACTTTTTCTAGACGGCCTGATTGTGAAACAAAGAGGCAAACAAGAAGGAAGAGAGCCAGCGGTGCTTAAAGCTGGTGAGATATTGACCAACAACGAAATCCTGCGCAAAATTCGTATCGCAATGACTTACAAAGATGAAGATATTATTGGCCTGCTTCAATCAGTTGGATTTAGATTGAGCAAAGGTGAGTTATCTGCTTTGTTCCGTAATAAAGAACATCGAAATTACAAGGAATGTGGAGATCAATTGGTGCGTAATTTACTCAAAGGAATGGTTAAAAAATTAAGACCAGACAGTGAAAAATCCAAGCAAAACAATGTATGGGGAAAACCACATTAACGTTAAGTAACGTGGATATTTACAATATATTTTATAAACTCATGTAAATCTGGTTGTTGATGACGTATTTCATGCCGTATAAATTTCTTGTGTGTTTAGTTATTAGTTTTGGATTAGTGTTTTCTGGGCATGTCAGAGCCGAGACCGCTGCTTCGTTCTATGTGAACAATATGTTGGTTCCCCTACCCCTGTTCAGTGTTTTTGTACTCCCTGGAGAATCAGTCAGTCTGTCTGTTCCAGCGGGTCTTTCTGCCTATGAGGCATCGGACAAGGTTAATTTTACTAAGGTGAGTCCTGATAAATGGCAGCTAACAGCAACGAAAAGACACGGTATATTCCGATTAATAGAGCCAGTTACTAAAAAAACAGTGTTTCAACTCAATCTATTAGTAGTGATTCCCCACTCTGAGGTTAGTGATGGCTTGATCGATCAATATCAAATTGGACAATACCCGGAACCGAGACGTCAATTTAATGTATTTGAACGACCTCCAAAGGGGTTTTTAAGAGTGTCTCCCAGGATGGTGGACATGCCTTTGACCCCTACTTTGATATTGCGTAGATTTATTAGCAAACAAAACTCAGACTTTCCGAAGTATTTGTATGTGAACGAAAAATTATTATTACTTTTAGAATCCTTCCTGAAAGAAGTAAAGCGGCAAGGTTACAGCATTGATAGTTTTTCTTTTGTCAGTGGATTCAGAACCCCCTACTACAACGCACAACTTGGTAATATTGAATACAGTCGCCATATCTTTGGTGACGCAGCCGATATATACATAGATGCTGACGGTAACAAGCGGCTTGACGACTTGAACCGCGATGGATTGATTAACCAATCTGACACAAAGTTCCTTATCGGCTTAGCTGAACGTTTTAAAAAGAGCGTTTATGGTGCTCAGTTTGTAGGAGGCATAGGTCATTATCCACCAACTAGACATCATGGTGGATTTATTCATCTTGATACACGTGGCTATAAAGCCAGATGGTAGCAATTATCTTTTCTATTCATCTAATTCTGAAAGTGCCGATAAGTAGTCATGTGAGATCTAAATTTACTCAACTTTAGTATAAATAAGGTGGGTAATCCTTGATTTTGTTATAAGGCTGATATCTACTGGAGTATAGCCGCAATTTAGTAATCTAAGAATTTGGCAAAGTAAAAGTAAACAATGTTTGACGGTAAGATGAAAGATGAAAAAGTTGAGATGGTGAAACGTATAATTCGCCAGAATAGCTATCATCAGTACGAAAAGACGCATAGCCAATGTCTGGATCTTGGACTTAATGTTAACCGATCAGCATTAGATAGATTTGCCAATAAACTGGAATTAATTGATAAAGCAATATTATCAAAGCGTCAACAAGAGCTGCATAAACTTGAACAGCAAGAACGAGAATCCAGACAGAAACAAAAATCAGAAACTTCGAAGTCTGCAATGTATCAACAGGAAGTATTTGAACCTGATTTTTCAGGAGCTGACAAACTTGAATCTCGCTCTCCTGCAAAACAAGTTCAAAGGTCAGCGCCTGCCCCAAAAACTAGTAACAAACAAGCTAAACAGCGTTCCACCTCAACACCTGCTCGAAATCAGCATGTAATGTCTTATGAACAGGTTAAACAACGAGAAACAGAAATCACTTTTGCATTGGGTGAGCTTAAAATAAAAGAGAATGAACTTCTCCAGGAATTAATCTCTTTGACAGAGATGCTGGATAGCAATCAAGTTAATTAAACCTGGTTATTTTTATCAACTTAACAGCTTCCTTTTAATAATTTTCCCGGTATTCTTTGGCAAACAAACTTTTCTTATAACCCAAACAAGAGACCCTGATGGAATTCGCTTTTATATTATTTGCGTTTATTTTTGGACTAGTGTTAAAACTCGTTGGACTACCGCCTCTTATAGGGTTTCTTGCAGCCGGATTCACGCTGAACTTCCTGGGTTATGAGGCAGACTCCAATATTCAGATGCTCGCCGACCTGGGTATTACTTTACTGCTTTTTACAATCGGACTGAAACTCAATATCCGAGATTTATACAAAAAAGAAGTATGGGTAGGCAGCATCGCGCACACAATTCTCTGGGTCACCCTGTGCAACATCTGTTTTGTGGGGATTTCAATCTTTGGGGCCGGGCTATTTGGGCAACTTGATTGGCTAAGCGCAGCTTTAATTGGCTTTGCGTTGAGCTTTAGCAGTACTGTTTGTATTGTTAAAATTCTTGAAGAAAGCGGTGAAATTAAGACCCGTCACGGAAAGCTCGCTATCGGTATACTGGTTATGCAGGATATTTTTGCTGTTCTTTTCCTGGTTATTGCCACAGGGAAAACCCCATCAATTTGGGCCTTATCACTTTTCTTGCTTCCATTGTTATCCCCTATTTGGAAAAAGATCCTTGATGCTGTAGGTCATGGAGAGTTATTGCCGTTAGCTGGATTTTTGATCGCACTCGGTGGGTATGAATTATTTGAGCTGGTCGGAGTAAAAGGAGATTTGGGCGCACTTGTTTTCGGCATGCTACTGGCGAATTTTAATAAGTCCGCAGAACTGTCGAAAGCATTGATGAGTTTTAAAGATATTTTCCTGATAGGTTTCTTTTTGACAATAGGTTTCACCGCCCTACCCACTTTTGAGCTTGTGGGAATTGCTCTGGTCCTTTGTGCACTCATTCCACTTAAGTTTGTATTGTTCTTTAAACTCTTTACCTTGCTTAAATTACGTGCAAGAACAGCCTATTTATCCAGCTTGGTATTAGCAAACTACAGTGAATTTGGCCTGATTGTCTTCGCCTTGCTGGTCAATCTGGAGTGGGTAGCCAAAGAATGGCTAGTGGTTATCGCACTAGCAGTGTCAATATCATTTGTCTTTACAGGCTTCGGCTACCGCTCATCTCACCGTCAATTTAATCACCTAAAGAACAGATTGCGTTTCTATGAACATCCTGTGCCATTAAGAGAAGATACCTATGAACAACCTGAAAATGCACAAATACTTGTATTGGGACTTGGACGTGTGGGAAAAGGGGCCTACAACGCGCTAACTAATATGGTGGGTGACAAAGTGTGGGGACTGGATGCTGATCCAATCAGAATAAACCGGCTCAAGAATAAAGGTCTTCAGGTTATGGTGGGAGATGGAGAAGACATTGATCTTTGGGAAAATATCAATCTCAAAGGTGTACGCTTGGTTTTACTCGCCCTCCCCTCAATTGAAGATATCAGAAATATCACTATGCAATTACGCGGCGCGGGTTACACCGGGAAAATCGCATCAATTGCCCGATATGAAGATGAAATACAACCTCTTCTAGAAGCTGGTTCAGATAAAGTGTTTAACTTCTTCACAGAAGCCGGCACCGGTTTCGCGGAAGAAAGTCTTCAGATGATCAAGTAGTTAAAGCATTTGTGTGATTATAAATAAAGACCGCAATGCAAATTGTTATCATTACCTATCATGTTGTTTTATAAAGATATTTTGCTAATCCCTCAGGATATTATATACTTCTGGTATCTTAGCCTAATAAAGTTAGAAACCTATGCAAGGTAAGCAGAACGTAATACAGATTCTTAACGAGGTCCTGACAGGGGAGCTCACATCCATAAACCAGTATTTCTTACATGCCAGAATGTTTAAAAACTGGGGCTTGTCTGCGTTAAATGAGAAAAACTATAAAAAGTCTATCAAAGACATGAAACAAGCTGACTGCTTAATAGAACGTGTCTTGTTTCTTGAAGGTTTACCCAATCTTCAAATGCTCGGCAAACTCTACATCGGCGAAGAAACAGAAGAAATGCTCCAATGTGATATGAATTTTCAATTAGAACAAATTCCGTTGCTTAAAAAAGCAATAGAGCTTTGTGAAAAAGAACAGGACTATGTGTCCAGGGAGTTGCTTGAAGATATTCTTGAATATGAAGAGGAACATTTGGATTGGTTGGAAACCCAGCAATATCAGATAAACGTGATGGGTTTGAGTAATTATCTACAAGCTCAAGTAACGGAAGGAGAATAGTCATGAAAGGTAATCAAAAGATCATAGACGGATTGAATATGCTACTGGCATACGAATTAGCGGCAATGGATCAATATTTTGTGCATTCTCAGATGTATCAGGATTGGGGCCTGAATAAGCTATATGAACGAATTGCTCATGAATTTGAAGATGAAAAAGGCCATGCAACTAAATTGATTGAACGTATGCTGTTTCTGGAAGGAACACCAGATATGGTCAGCCGCACCGGGTTTCAGGTGGGTTCTGACGTACCTACAATGTTACAAAGTGATTTACGTGTTGAATACACTGTCACAGAAAAGTTGAAAGAAGTGATAGCTCTGTGTGAACTTGAACAAGACTATGTTACCAGGGAGATGTTACTGGTACTGTTGGATGATACCGAAATGGACCATGCCTATTGGCTCGAACAACAGCTAGGTCTGATCAAGCGCCTGGGGTTGCAGAACTATTTGCAATCGCAGATGTAAGTCCTTTTAAAACGCCAAAGGAATTATATTGATGTAGCAAAGTGGAACTCAAGAAAAATGGGAACCGCTTTGCCTTCTTGTTTTATTTCCAGCACCATTTTCCAGGTCATATCTGGTCGACTGCAACTCCCCAGGAAAAAATTTGCCTTATGCTGCTTTTGTGACATTTCAATGCGTGAATCTTCAATAAACACATTTATCTTTCCCATAAACATATTCACGCCTTCTATCCAAGCAGATTTTAATGCCCATTCTGAGGGGTGGCGAATCAGAACCTCTGTCATTTCTTCTATTAGAACTGGCATGGAACCGAACTCAAGGGTCACGAGCTTATCATTGACCACTAGCGTGCAATTATCTGATTTTAAAATGCATTTGTTACCGGCTATAACAGGTTGTCCTGAATTATTTAACCAATACGCAAAGGTAAGAATGAAAATCAACGCTATAATGGAAATGATTGGTTTAGATAGTCGCCAATTCAAAATGGAAGTCTGAAATGAAAATTGTAGGTCACAAAGTGTCGCTTAATAGAAACATGAATGCAATAGGTTGAAATATCTATATTGATTGAGATCAAGTCCGTTGCTAATAGGCTATCTTTTTATTAGCAAAAACTTTATTATGCGCCCGTTGTAGACCTATTAAAGTATGATTTTCAAACAGTTAGGTCAAAAAATAACTAGTCTCGTCAATTTGCTTTCTGCAAAGCTGGCAAAACTAAAATAAAAACGTAGTGGAAGAACCAATAACATGAGTGAAATCAGTCAAGCACACCCTGATTACAACTATAAGGTCGTTAGGCAATTCGCCATAATGACGGTAGTTTGGGGCATCATTGGTATGGGAGTTGGTGTACTAATTGCCGCCCAACTATACTGGCCAGCCTTAAATTTTGATATTCCGTATCTGACATTCTCCAGATTACGCCCTTTGCATACCAACGCAGTGATATTTGCTTTTGGCGGTTGTGCCTTGTTTGCCACTTCGTATTATGTTGTTCAGAGAACCTGCCAGGTAAAATTGTTCAGCGATAAATTAGCTTCTTTTACTTTCTGGGGCTGGCAAGCCGTTATTGTGGCTGCTGCGATTACTTTGCCTCTAGGTATTACCGGAAGCAAGGAATACGCCGAGTTAGAATGGCCAATTGATATTTTAATAACATTGGTTTGGGTCGCCTATATCATTAACTTCTTTGGTACAATGATAATACGTCGTACCACACATATTTATGTAGCCAACTGGTTCTTTGGCGCGTTCATGTTGACAGTTGCGGTGCTGCATATTGGTAACAGCATGGCAATCCCTGTGTCATTTACTAAATCCTATTCACTTTATGCTGGTGCCGTTGATGCAATGATGCAGTGGTGGTACGGGCACAATGCAGTAGGTTTTTTCCTGACTGCAGGCTTTCTGGGTATGATGTATTACTTTGTACCTAAACAAGCTGGTAGACCGGTTTATTCTTACCGTTTATCTATCATTCATTTCTGGGCACTAATTTCTCTTTACATCTGGGCTGGCCCTCACCACTTACATTATACCGCCCTGCCCGATTGGACGCAGTCCCTAGGTATGGTGATGTCCGTCATTCTATTTGTACCCTCCTGGGGGGGCATGATAAACGGTATCATGACTCTGTCCGGTGCCTGGCATAAATTGCGAACTGACCCGATCTTACGCTTCCTGATTGTTTCGTTGTCGTTCTATGGAATGTCAACATTCGAAGGCCCAATGATGGCGATAAAAACAGTCAACGCGCTTTCTCATTACACCGATTGGACAATCGGCCATGTGCATTCAGGTGCCTTAGGTTGGGTTGCGATGGTATCCATAGGCTCTATTTATCATTTGGTTCCAATTCTGTTCGATCGTAATGGCATGTATAGCACGAAGTGGGTAAATATACATTTCTGGTTAGCCACTATCGGTGTTGTGCTTTACATAGTTGCCATGTGGATGTCAGGCGTATTGCAAGGACTAATGTGGAGAGCAGTCAACGCTGATGGTACATTGACCTATAGTTTTGTTGAATCACTTGAAGCGTCTAAACCTTTCTATCTTGTGCGTTTTATTGGTGGTGTATTTGTGGTGGCTGGGATGTTGTTAATGGCAGTGAATGTCTATAAAACAATCCGTACACCTAAAGAACAATTTGCCAATGAACCTCAGGCTCAAGCAGCATAAGGAGTCAGATGATGAAAAACGTGCACGAGTTAGTTGAAAAAAATGTTGGTTTGTTGACTATTTTGATTTTAGTCGCCATCAGTTTTGGCGCTATGGTTGAAATTACACCTCTGATGTTCCAGCAACAAACGATGAAACCTGTAGACGGTTTGAAACCCTACACTGCCCTTGAAATGGAAGGTCGGGATATTTATATCCGCGAAGGTTGCGTAGGTTGTCATAGTCAGATGATCAGACCTTTCAGGGCCGAAACAGAGCGCTATGGTCATTATTCAGTAGCAGGTGAGTCTGTGTGGGAACATCCTTTTTTATGGGGTTCCAAACGTACTGGTCCTGACTTAGCGAGGGTTGGCGGACGTTACAGCGATGAATGGCATCGTGTTCACCTGATTAATCCCCGCAATGTTGTTCCCGAATCCAACATGCCAGGGTTCCCATGGTTGGAAGAAAATATTCTGGACGGCGAATTAACAGCCGCAAAACTAGAAGTTTTTCGAGGCTTTGGTGTGCCTTATACAGATGAAGATATTGCTGGTGCAAAGGAAGCTGTGAAAGGAAAGACTGAAATGGAAGCAATGATCGCTTACTTACAATCACTTGGAACGGCGCTGAAGTAAATGGATTACGGTACAGCAGGTAGTATATTTACAGTCGTCGTATTCGTTTGCTTCATCGGCATTGTTTTATGGGCGTTTAGCAGTAAGTCCAAAAAAGGTTTTGATGAAGCAGCACAACTTGTATTCGATGATGAACCAGACAGCAAGTCAAAAAATAAAAAGCAGGAGTCTTCGTTAAATGAGTAGCTTTTGGAGTATTTGGATCTCAGTTATTTCACTGGGCACAATCTTAGGATGTTTTTTGTTGTTGCGCTGGTGTCTATTAAATAAAACTGGCGTAGAAGAAGGTGATGATATGCATCACTCCTTTGACGGCATTCTTGAACTAAACAATCAACTTCCCCGTTGGTGGACCATACTTTTTTATATGACCATAGTGTGGGGATTGTTGTATCTCCTCCTTTACCCGGGCCTTGGTAATTTTGCCGGACTTTTGGGCTGGAAAAGCTCTAACCAGGATATACGCTCATTGGCAGAATCTAAAGCTGCTGTAGTTCAGTCAGTGGAAGATGCAAAAGAAAGCTTGTTTGGTGTCGGTGTGGAATACGACAGAGAGCTAAAATTTGCTGAAGAGCGTTTTGCGCCTTTATTTAACGAATATGCCAAGAAGCCTATAGAAGTGTTGGCTAATGATGAAGAAGCATTAAAAATTGGTCAGCGTTTATTCAGTCAGAATTGTTCTCAATGCCATGGTTCAGATGCCCGCGGTCAGTTTGGCGGCTTCCCAAATTTAACTGATGACGACTGGTTGTACGGTGGTTCCCCAGACAAAATTAAAGAAACCTTGTTGAACGGTAGAAATGCAATGATGCCTGGTTGGATTGATACAATGGGCGAGCAAGGTGTCAAAGAAGTGGCTGCTTATGCGCTTTCATTAAGTGGCAGGGATTTGTCCGGCTCTGAACTTCTTGCAGGTCTTGAAGAGGCTGGTGAAGCTCGCTTTGCAGTATGTGCGGCTTGCCATGGTACAGATGGAACCGGAAATCAGGCTCTTGGTGCACCCAACCTGACCGACAATATCTGGCTATACGGTGGCAACGAATTGGCTGTTATAGAAACCCTTACTCACGGTAGAGCCGGAGTGATGCCTGCATTTAAAGATACGTTGGGCGAGAAAAAAGTACATTTAGTCTCTGCTTACGTTTACAGTCTGTCGCAAGGTCAATAAACTTAAGTTCATTATCGAGAAGCCTCGGTTAACCGGGGCTTTTTTCTGGAAATATAATACATGAACAAATCCGTTCAAACAGCTTGGTATAAACAATTTTGGCCCTGGTTTCTGATAAGCATTCCTCTTGTATCCGTAATTTTAAGCGGAACTATGTTAAATCTGGCTTTGACCACAGAAAATAGCATGGTAGTGGATGATTATTACAAGGAAGGTAAAGCCATTAATCAGCAGCTCGATCGAATAGAAAACGCAAGAGCAAAAAATATTCGCACTGAACTGATAACTAGTGGTAATGCTATTGCACTCAACTTCTTATCTGGGAAACCTAATTCTGGCAAAGCAGTTAAACTAATATTCAGTCATGCCACTATGGCGTCGAAAGATTTTGATATCTTGCTTACAATGGATGCCAGTGGTACCTACCGTTCAATAGTCCAAACACCGATAACTGGGAAATGGAAAGTCACATTGACGCCTTTATCGGAGGAATGGAAAGTTTCTCAACCCTTATCATTTCCAAGGAGCGGCGCGATACTGTTTGAGCCCTAATGGAAGGAATTCAGCACACGGGATGTTACCACTGTGGTTTACCCGTTTCCCAATCAGATAATTTCAGAACTGTGGTGTTAGGCAAAACACGAGATATGTGTTGCCCAGGCTGTCAGGCTGTGGCTAAGGCAATAGTTGACAGTGGCCTGGAAGATTACTATCGCTTCAGAACTGAACTGGCTGAAAAAGGTGATGAACAATTAACACAAACATTAGCTGCGCTTGAGACTTACGACGACGAAGAAATCATTCAAGAATTTGTTGTACAAGATGGTCAGGCTCAACAAATACAATTAACAGTCGAAGGAATAAGTTGTGCTGCCTGTGGCTGGTTAATAGAAAAGCAACTGGCTAAATTGACTGGTATTCGCCAGGTCAGCGTGAATGTTTCATCCAGACGAGCCTCCATATCCTGGTTACCTGAACAACTCAAATTAAGCGAAATCCTCACTAAAATTGAAAACATAGGTTATCACGCCCTTCCCTTTCAGCCCGATCAGCATGAGTTGTCCTATCAAAAAGAACACAAAGCATTTCTGAAGAAGCTAGGTTTGTCTGGTTTGATGAGCATGCAGGTAATGATGTTGGCAATTGGGCTGTATTTCGGCATCTTTGGTAGTATCGATCCTCAGACAAAATCCTATTTTCACTGGGTTAGTTTAGTACTGACTTTACCTGTTGTGAGCTACTGTGGCAGTGGCTTTTATATCAGCGCTTTGAATAGTTTACGAGCTGGCTATGTGAATATGGATTTATCTATCTCCATAGCCGTTCTGGGCACCTTTTTCTCAAGTGCTTGGGCTACATTCACAAAGAGTGGAGAAATCTATTTTGAATCAGTGTGTATGTTCATCTTTTTATTGTTAGTCAGTCGTTTTCTAGAACATAGAAGCCGCCACCAAGCCGCTCAGATATCAGCAAATATGCTCAAATATGTCCCCCTCACCGCCTCAAGGATCCATGGAGAACAGGTTGAAAAAGTGTTAGCAAGAAAGTTGTCTGTTAACGACATAGTGCTTGTTAAAGCTGGAGAGACGATACCTGTAGACGGTGAGATAATTGAAGGCGCCAGCTATATAGACGAGTCCATGCTTACCGGCGAATTTGAACCGGTTTCAAAGAATGTCGGAAGTGATGTCTTTGGAGGAACAATCAATAAATCCAATGTTATCAAAGTAAGAGTTAGGCAGGGCTTAAAGGATGCTTTGGTAAATCAGATCATCAGAATGCAAGAATTCGCACTCGCAGAAAAACCAGCCGTAGCCCATTTTGCTGACCGCACTTCCAGGCACTTTGTCGTAATAGTATTAGCCATCGCACTCATAAGTTATCTGGTCTGGCTAACCATTGACCCGGCTCGTGCGTATTGGATTGCAATAGCGGTTTTAGTTGCCACTTGTCCCTGCGCGCTGGCACTTGCCACACCATCTGCGTTGACAAGTGCTATGGCCAGACTGAATAAATTAGGTTTTTTAGTCAAAAAAGCAGATGTTTTGGAACAAATTAACAATGTGAATACTGTGGTATTTGATAAAACGGGCACATTGACGGAGGGCCAATTCAGTTTAGGCAAATTCGACAATTTTTCAGCGGATAGTTCAGAGCATGTTCTCAATGTTATTGCCAACCTCGAACATTATTCGGAACATCCTATTGCAAAGGCCTTCGCTATTACCGATAAATTGACTGTACTAGATCCTAAAATAGAAGTTGGTTTAGGGATTAGCGGTAATATAAATTCAGTAGACTACCGGCTCGGATCGGCGGCTTTCATGCGCAATGCCATTCCCGAATCGATGCAATGGGCTAGTGTATTTCTGGAAACTAATAACATGATCCTAGCCTGCTGTAGCGTTCAGGACAAAATTAAATTGGGTTCGGCCAAGTTGTTGTCAGACTTATCCTCAAAAGAATTACTGTTACTCAGCGGAGATAATCTAGTTAATGTCTCGAAAGTTGCAGATCAACTTGGGTTCAAACACTATGATTATGGCCATACACCAGAACAAAAGCTTAAAAAGATCAGGCAACTAAAGGAAGATGAAAAAAGTGTCATGATGATAGGTGATGGGATCAATGACGCACCGGTTTTGGCCGCTGCTAATGTTTCCATTGCCGTCGGAAATGCCTCTGATATCGCCAAGCGTTCGGCTGATGTAATTTTACTGGGTTCAAATCTGGATAATATACCTGTACTTTTTGAAATGGCGAAGCGAACTCATAGTAAAATCAAACAAAACATGGCTTGGGCAATCGGTTACAATCTACTGATACTGCCTCTTGCAATTTTTGGACTGCTAACACCCTGGATGGCCGTTATTGGCATGTCTTTAAGTTCAATTATAGTTGTCAGCAATTCTGTGAGACTCACTAAGTAAGGATTTAAACCGGTTTACATGAACATTATTTATGTACTTATTCCTATTGCCATATTGCTTGTAATTGTTGCCATAGCAGTATTTTTCTGGGCTGTTAAAACAAATCAATTCGACGATCTTGAACGTCAGGGTTACAGTATTCTGTTTGATGACGACCTTAAGAAAACTGATAGCGATAAAGAAAAAGAGAATTCAGATAGCAATGGCGATCGATAGCTTCACACTTTTATCCGCTTTTTTGATTGGCATCGCGGGCAGTGTGCATTGCGTAGGTATGTGCGGTGGTATTGTTGGAGCCTTCAGTTTCGCCATTCCTAAACAACAATCAGACACGCTCTACCTATTAGCTTACAACTTAGGTCGTATCAGCAGTTATGCTCTCGCCGGGGCTATAACAGGCGTGTTAGGAGCCTACTTTTCTTCTTCAAGCACCTATGGATTGTCTGTACTTAACATAATCAGTGCAATCATGTTGATATTATTAGGCCTGTACATCGGAGGATGGTGGAAAGTTCTCACTCATCTCGAAAGAGCAGGTTCAGTGCTATGGCAATATATTAGCCCCATTGGTCGACGTTTGATTCCTTTTCGGTCACCTTTTTATGCAATACCCTATGGCATGATCTGGGGTTGGTTACCATGTGGATTGGTTTATTCGACGCTTTCCTGGAGTCTTGCGTCAGGAAGCGCATACCAAGGGGCGATGGTAATGTTAAGCTTCGGTCTGGGAACGCTACCAGCTATGTTACTACTCGGAACCTCCGCTTCACAAATTAGACCTTTTTTGACTAAAAGCTATGTGCGGCAAACCATTGCCTTGATATTATTAGCCTATGCATGCAGTTTGTTATATGGTTTAGTTGGTCATATTTAAGGATAAAATGGGAAGGTTTTTATGAGTTCAGATTTTGCAATTCGATGCCAGAACTGTGGCTTCAGTCATCTTTGTATTCCAGTTTCGTTAGATAAGAAAGAGCTGGAGTCATTAGATGAAATAATTGAGCGCAAAAAGCCTTTTCATAAAACGGATTTATTGGCCTCGCCTGGAGAAACTTTTCGAAGCCTATATGCCATTCGGAGTGGCTCGTTTAAATCTTATATAACCTCAGAAGATGGTGAACATCAAATTACAGGTTTTCATCTCCCGGGTGATATCGTTGGATTTGATGCCATCCGCGAAAATACCTACCAAAGTTATACACAAGCGCTTGAAACCTCGATGGTGTGTGAAATTCCCTATGACACAGTAGACCAAATGAGTGCCCAGCTTCCTTCGTTAAGACGGCAAATGATGAACATTATGAGTTCTGAAATAAAACAGGACCACGATTTAATGATGTTGTTAAATAAACGTACCGCTGAAGAACGGATTGCCCATTTTCTATTGAATTTATCAGAACGTTTTGCCGCAAGAGGATTCTCACCGACCGAATTCAACCTCACCATGACCCGCAATGAAATTGGTAATTACCTTGGTTTGACTGTAGAGACCGTCAGTCGACTTTTGAGTCGTTTTCAGAAAGAACAACTTATAGCAGTAAATGGGAAATTAATTGAAATCACAGACATGTCATCTCTTCGGAAAAAACTAAGCACTGCAGAGTCATTGAAGACCAGTTGTGAAGCAGAAATCGTTAATCTCTGATCAATAGTGGCAATGACCTAATTTCGTTCATACAATTAAACTGGTTACACATAAAAGTAGAGATGAGTTATGTCACAGTACCAGAAAATCCTCGCTGTTATTGAACCTGATGAAGAGCGCCAGAAATCACTTGCACGAGCGCTTGAAATTGCAGAGAAAACCGGAGCCAGTGTTACTGCATTTCTCACTATTTATGATTTTTCCTATGAAATGACAACCATGCTGTCAGTGGATGAACGAGAAACAATGCGACAAGCGGTGGTGGATGACCGGACAGATTGGTTAGCGGATATTGTTGAGTCCTCTCTTGGTGATGGATCAATTTCAATCGACATTAAAGTTGTCTGGCATAACCGACCCTATGAGAGCGTGATTTATGAAGTCATTGATAATAATTACGATTTGATCGTAAAAGGTACTCAGCAACATGACACCTTGAAATCTGTTATTTTTACACCGACAGATTGGCATTTGCTACGCAAGGCCCCTACCCCAGTATTGTTGGTTAAAGAACATGACTGGCCGGTAGGTGGTCAAATCATTGCAGCAGTAAACGTGGGGACAGAAGACAAAGATCATGCATCTCTTAATGACACTGTTACCCAGGCTGCGCTTAGCTTTGCTGAAATGCTTAGTGGTCATGTAAATCTTGTTAATTCCTACCCTGGTACACCTGTTAATATTGCCATAGAGATACCCGAATTTGACCCACAAAGTTATAATGAATCAGTGAAGAACTTCCACATGGAATCCATGCAAAAACATGCCGCCAGATATCATATTAATGAGAACAACTGCCATGTGAAGGAAGGACTGCCTGAAGATGTACTGCCGTCCGTCGCTAATTTGATTGACGCTGAACTTGTGATTATAGGTACCGTGGGAAGACAAGGCATTTCAGCTGCTCTCATAGGAAACACAGCTGAACATGTAATCGACAAACTCGATTGCGATGTTCTGGCGCTTAAACCTAAGGGGTTCGAATGCCCAATTAAACGTTAACTTTGGTTTGCTGGCTTCTCAAAAATCTCAGTACTCAGCTGATAAACCTGGTGAATAATAGTTAATTTTATTTTTGTCTATTTCATATATAATTGCCCGCTTTTCGACTGGATATCCAACGGTTTTATAGGTAAATGGCACATTTAGAAACACTCGACGTCAAACAAAAATACAGTTTCAATAAACTTCAGAAACGAATACGCAGAAATGTTGGAAAAGCCATTGCCGATTTCAATATGATCGAAGATGGCGATAAGGTTATGGTTTGTCTGTCAGGCGGTAAAGACAGTTACACCATGTTAGATGTTTTGTTGTATTTAAAAAAACGGGCACCAATAAATTTCGAGCTGGTTGCTGTCAATCTAGACCAGAAACAACCTGGATTTCCAGAACATATTTTACCTGCCTATTTGGAATCTTTAGGTATAGATTACAAAATTGTAGAAGAAGACACCTATTCAATAGTAACGGACAAAATTCCAGAGGGTAAAACAACGTGTTCCCTCTGTTCAAGGTTAAGAAGAGGCATCTTGTATCGCACAGCAACTGAGTTAAATGTAACAAAAATTGCCTTGGGCCATCACAGAGACGACATGTTGGAGACGCTTTTTCTTAATATGTTCTACGGTGGAAAGTTGAAATCCATGCCACCCAAGTTGGTCAGTGATGACGGGAAACAAATGGTCATTCGTCCCCTTGCTTATTGTAGTGAAAAAGATATTGGTAAATACTCTGAGACTATTGGGTTTCCCATCATTCCATGTAACCTTTGTGGTTCTCAGGAAAATTTGCAACGCAAAGTCATTAAAGAAATGCTTAAGGATTGGGATAAGCGATTTCCGGGCCGTATTGAAAGTATGTTTACTGCAATTCAAAATGTGACACCTTCACATCTGGCAGATTCAAGTTTGTTTGATTTTGTTTCTCTTATGACGCAGGAAACGGCATTTAAAGATGGCGATATTGGCTTCGATCAGCCTGAAATCGGCTCCTTATCCAATTTAGAAACAAACGAAGTTACAGTTATTAATATCAAATAAAATCCAATTTAAAGGGAAGGTACATGAAAATCGGATTAGCGCTAGGTAGCGGAGCCGCAAGAGGTTGGGCACACATTGGTATTATTCAGGAACTGGAAAAGCTTGGAATTAATATTGATGTGGTCGCAGGGTGCTCCATCGGAGCTTATGTTGGCGCAGCTTATACCAGCGGGAAACTCGAACCACTCGCTGAGTGGGCCAGCTCACTTACTGATTGGCAAGTGCTTGGTCTTATGGGCCTTGGCCTTAAAAAAGGTGGATTGGCTAGCGGTCAAAAAGTATTTCAAGCTCTGGATGATAATTTTTCAGCTGAGAATTTCGAAGAACTGGACAAGCCATTTGCAGTAGTTGCTACCGACTTGTACAGCGGTAAAGAGGTAGCCTTTCGCAAAGGATCTATTAGCCGGGCAGTCAGAGCATCATGTGCAATACCCGCTCTATTTCCTCCTCAGGCCCATGAAGGAAGGTGGCTTGTAGATGGTGCAGTGGTCAATCCTGTACCTGTCAATCTATGCCGTCAATTGGGTGCCGATTTTGTTATCGCGGTCAATTTAAGTGCAGACTTCAGACCGCAGGTCAGTAGCGAGAACGAACGAGAACACGCGCGGAATGAACAAAAAACCAATGCTTTTTTCAGTAAGAGTCAGGAACTGATGCAGAGTTGGTTTAAGGGGGCAGACAAAAAAGAAGAAAGCCCTGAATCAATTGAGCTTGAAGAAGATATCGACACGAATACTGAAGTTATAGAGGTAGAAACAGAAACACCTGATGTCGAGCAAGAAATTGAGCATCTTCCCAGTTCCCCTGCCCCTAGTGTTATAGGTGTGATGAGCAGTTCTCTAGAAATACTACAGGCAAGAGTCACGCGCTCCCGACTGGCGGGTGATCCACCAGACATTTTAATTGAGCCCCAATTGAGGGATTTCGGTAGTATGGAGTATTACCGAGCAACTGAGTTAATTGAAGAGGGTCGGCAAAGTGTCGAACGACTTGCTGCACAGATTAAATATCAATTGATGCTTGAATAAAATTATTCAGAGGTTATTGCAGTAATTCTGACGGGTATACTCTGCCAGGTAACTCCCTGCCCTTTTTCGATAAAACTTTGGTCAATTGGTACATAATTACCCTCGGCAACTAAACCGTCAGGTGAATTAGACACTGGCTTATCAAAAACAAAATTAATTCCCGTTGCTGAGGGCATCAGGAATGAAAGAAATCCACCCATTTCCTCAAAAAAATTCTGATATTGATTAAATAAAGCGACTAATTCTTCAGAGCTGTATTGTTTTTTAAGGAAAGTGCTTTTCGTTTCCAATTGGACTGACATATCACACTTGTTGGCCGCTTCTTCAAGTTCAATGACAACCTCTGCCTTAGCCATTTTTAAGGCTTTTTCTGTTGGAATGTTAAAGCGATTGTCAGAATTAATAGTAAGGGGAAGCCTTTTTTTCTGCGTATGAATATGTGCGTTGAGAATACGACAAAGTCTTTTTTCTTCAATCTGCATAAAACCAAATGAAAATTGAAGTGCGTTTAACTCTTCGCCTTGCAGTTTTTTGGTATGGCTATAAAAACTGCTATATTCCACACGTAATTGTTCTGCAGATAAAGGTAAACAAAGGATTAAGCATCCTAGAAGTGAAACAACTTTCATACGTTCATATATTTCCTGTTAAATCTGATCATATTGAGCAACTCTTCAATATAGTCCTGCCCTCGCTCAGAATAACTCATCAAACCATGAACCAGAGCTTCTGCCGTAATTTTTTGTTGGCTGGTCCTCAACCTATAACGAATTGTCCGCATTTGCTCATAGGCGTAGTGTCTATTAAGGTTTCTTACATAGGTGTTAACTGCGTGGGGTAAATTTTTGAATTTAGCTACTTCGTGCTCCAGTCCGTCATCTCGTTGTTTGGGAACAAAACCGCAGCCTTTCTTAAAACACCAGAGCCCAAAAAAGTTATAGCCCTTTTGTGCAAAGCGAGATGTTCCCCAGGCTGATTCATTTGCAGCTTGAACAAGAACTAGCTCTGGTGGAATGATATCCACTCTCTTCAATAGTGAGGTAACCAAGTCTATTAATTCAGCATTCTCTTTTAATTTGTATTTTTTAGCTAAAGTCTTCAATTTATTTAGTTGGGTTTCAGAGATGATAGATTGGGTTTGAATTTTTTGATCAATCGACATGACAAAATGACGTTCTTGCATAACTAATTCATTCTGTCGCTTAATTTCGGGCAGCAAATAAGCAAAAAAGGCACGCTTCTTTTCAGTTACGTCTGAAATCGAAGCAAAATCGGGGATCGCCTTTGGAGCAATTTGAGTGACATCCTGTGAATCAATCTCAGCCGGCTTAAACAAAAAGGGATACAGCACTGAAAAAATGAAAAGCAACCAGAACAGACTGAGTAGCACTTTCGACAAAATTGTAGTTCGGCTTACCTTATCCACATTCGCTCCTTGGTAATAAAAAACGCTCTCGAAATTTTAATATTTTCACCAGATCAATTAGATCCTTCCATTGATTTAAACTAATTGTCCATTATTTGCGACACAGTATAAAGAAAAAGTAACTTAATTGCCTGCGCTATTGATTTGTTGACCACTTAATAGCTAATTTAACAATAAAGTTCTATTTCTTGCATGCTTAAGGAATGCATCTTATTGATTTAAAGTGATTTATTGAGTTGGTAAATATATTGCTTTGATTACTACTAATCAGCTCACTAATCATTCTTACTGGGAATATAAAAATGAAAAAGTTTTATCTGGCTCTGGGCATTTTAGTTGCTTTTACGCAAATGTCTTATGCAAACGAAAAAGTTGAAATTGAATCTCGTTTTGATATAGCAGATGTATCCACCATTATACTGAACGTTAACGTGGGTGAAGTCACTTTAGAAACGCATCAATCAAATGAAGTCATTATTGATGTTGTTGTGAAAGAATCTGACAACCGTTGGTTTTCTAAAGCAGATTTAGACGACATTAAATTAAGCAAAGAAATCAGCCAACAAAATATGTACTTGGAGGTAGAAGCAGAAGACACCAATCAGGATTGGAAAATCACTGTGCCACAATCTGTAAATTTAAAATTAGAGATTGGCGTGGGTAGAGCTCACCTTTCAGATGTGGCTAAGGATATAGACATTGACCTTGGAGTTGGTGATGCAAATATCTCCCTGGCAAATGATGATTATAGTCGAATAGAGCTTGAAACCGGTGTTGGCGACGCCAAGTTAGATGGTTTTTCTGATGTCAAATCAAAACGTTCTCTGGTGAGTAAAACCATAGACTGGAATGGGAAAGGTCAATATGACATTAACGTCGATGTTGGTGTTGGTGACGTGAAAGTTAATCTGGATTAATGGCTTTATTTTGCCCCATAATTTGTTCAGATTACGGGGCAATAATTAACTTTAATGCAAGCAGTATCAAGACAGCCCCCATTAACCTATCAAACCAGAACCCTTTTGATTGCAGAAAGGTTCTTACTTTTTGAGAACTGAGAAAGTAAGACAAAAAGCAGAACCACAAACCTGTAGCTAGAGCTAAATATCCGCCGTAAACCATTTTTATACTATTAGGCGTTTGTGCAGAAACAGCAACCGCAAACACAGACAGAAAAAACAAGGTGGCTTTTGGGTTGATCCCGTTTGTAACAAGACCAATTAAAAACGCCTTACGATCTGTTAACAGACTATTCTCGTTGTTTTCTAGTGGATCATTGACATGCTTTGGGGCACTACTGCGAATAGCACCATAACCTAGATACAGCAAATACGCAGCGGCTGCATAAGTTAGAAGATTAAACAACCAAGGGGTTGTTTTAATTAAGATACCAATGCCAAGAAGCGAGTAAGCGACGTGCACCAATATTCCAGCACCAATCCCAACACTGGTATACATTGCTGCCCGTCTTCCATAACTGATACTGTGTTTCATCACTACAGCGAAATCGGGTCCTGGACTAGCGACAGCTAGTAGATGCACTGCCGCTATGGTAGCAAACTCTACCCAATACAAATGAAAATCATCTAACATAATTGATTCAACAAATTGTCAATATAATCAGGAACTACTGTACCTGCAGGTCCATAGTGTTGTTCAACAAAATCATTTTGACCAATGCTAGGCTCCAGGTTGAGTTCTACGGTATGTGCCCCACAGCGATTTGCTTCCTGAACAAACCCGGCAGCAGGATAAACATTTCCTGATGTACCAATGGAAATAAACAAATCTGTCTCCCATAGTTCATATTGTATCTGGTCCATAAACATTGCCATTTCTCCAAACCAGACAATATCAGGACGGATTTTCGAAGGAGAAGCACAGCATAAACAAGGTGTTTCACCATCAAAATCTGTTTTGACAGGAAAGGTCTTTCCACTAGTAAGGCAACGTGCAGTGAGCAAATCACCGTGCATATGCAGGATATTATGACTTCCTGCCCGCTCATGTAAATTGTCCACGTTTTGTGTAATTAAAGTAAAACGCCCAGAGAACTTACTTTCCAGCCTAGCCAAGGCAAAGTGCGCGGGATTTGGGTTGACAGCACTATTAAGAAGTTGATCTCTCCGTTGGTTGTAAAATCGATAAACCAGTTCAGGATTGCGCCCAAACGCTTCAGGTGTGGCTACGTCTTCAACCCGGTGCTCCTCCCATAATCCGTCATTATCTCTAAAGGTTTTAAGACCGGATTCAGCAGAGCATCCTGCGCCAGTTAGAACGACAATACTGTTTATTTTCAACGTGCTATCACTTGAGCGATTAATCAAAACAAAATGCTAGCATCTCAAGGTGGTTTTTTAAATAATTTAAAATCGGGCTTCATTTATTGAGCAGATTGGTTACACTGCTTTGACAAATATTTACTAACAGACTGCATTGTGGCCTCAAATATTCCGTTCGTTTCACGCATTGAAAATATGTATGCGACTTTATCCCCCAATGCCAGAAAAGTGGCGAATTATTTGCAGCAAAACCCCTTAGATGTGCTAAACACTTCTGTTGCAGACATAGCACTGGTAACCCAGACGTCGAAAGCAACAGTCAGTCGTTTTTTCAGACAACTGGGGTATAAATCTCAGTTGGATTTGAAAAAAGAGCTTCGACAAGTCAGAGCTTCTGGTTATCCCATTGCCACTGAAAAGTTCCGTAATGATCATATCGTTCAAGAACTAGACAGGATCCGAGAAACCTGGGACAGCGTTGATTCGGGTGAAATCGAAAAGTTAGTGAGTAATATAGTTGATGCAAGCCGAATTACACTAATAGGCTTTCGAAACAGTTACCCGATTGCTTTGCACTTCAGACAACAACTCCTACAAATTCGCGATAAAATAAGATTGTTGCCTCAGCCTGCTCAGACGTTGGGCGAAGAAATTATGGATATTGATGAAGACGAATTAATCATTTTAATTGGTTTCAGACGACGCCCTAAAATCATGCATCAACTAATCGAACAATTGCAGGGAAAAAACCTGGTAATGTTGGCCGACCCTTCTGCGCAAATATATAAATCTAAAGTTAAACAACTGCTTGTATGTCAATTGGGCAGGGAGCTCCCACTGGACAGCTATGCTGCTCCTATGAGTATCATCTCGGTAATTTGCAATAGCGTCCTCAGTCATCTTTCTGATTCTGAAAAGCGAATCACCGACATTTCTAATATATATAACGATCTTGATGAACTTGAATAGTCCAATGATCAACTTGACTATTCACTGAAACAGTTGTTTCATGTTATAGGTAATATGAAATTTATTAGATCATATAGGGTGGTTATTCACCTGTATCCATTCTTCATCAATAACAATAAGAGAAATATGATTGAACTCAGGTAAATCTAACGTCGCATTTACTGCCCCACACTTCGCAGCTGCGCAAACAGGCCAGAATATTCTTGAACAAGGTGGCACAGCCATTGAAGCTATGGTAGCTGCGTCAGCCTCCATTGCTGTTGAATACCCACATATGAACGGTCTTGGTGGAGATGGATTCTGGTTAATTTCAGAACCAGGTAAGGCGCCTATCGCTATCGATGCCTGCGGAAAAAGTGCCAGGGGTGCAAACGCTAGCTTGTTTCAGCCAGGATCTTCGATACCTGATAGAGGTCCAAATGCAGCACTGACAATGGCAGGCGCTGTCTCCGGATGGCAAAAGGCCTTGTCGCTAAGCGATAGTTGGAAGACGCCTATTCCGCTGGATGAATTGCTTTCTACTGCAGTGGGGCAAGCTAAATGGGGTATTGAAGTTACCGACAGTCTGTCTAATGCAAGTCTAAAGACCTTTGATGATTTATCCTCACACCCCGGATTTGAACAATTTACGATAAAAGATAGACCGCTGCAAAAGGGTAAAATACTAAAGCTCCCAAAATTAGCTGACACACTTCAACATTTATCCGTTTTTGGGCTTGACGATTTTTATAGTGGCGATATTGCCCGGCAATTAGCCTTGGACCTGAACTCAGCTGGCAGCCCAATTTGCCTGGAAGACTTTAATCAACATAGAGCGGAGTTCGTCAATCCTCTATCTATCAAGACATCCGACGCCATGGTTTATAATCTGGGAGCACCAACTCAAGGTCTCGCATCATTGCTTATAATTGGTATTTTTGATCAGTTAAAGCATCTGATTAACAACGAAGTCGATTATGTACACCTGCTAATTGAAGCGACAAAACAAGCTTTTGAAATACGTAATAAAACCATTACAGACCCAGAAAAAGTAGGCAATTCATTGGGCTCGTATCTAACAGAAGAAGCCATTCAGGTACTGGCAAAAAATATCAATATGCAAAAGGCTGCACCCTGGTCTGCAGAATCTCAGCAAGGCGATACTGTCTGGATGGGAGCTTGTGATAACGCAGGCAGAATGGTCAGCTATATACAAAGTCTTTATTGGGAGTTTGGTAGTGGTGTTGTTTCTCCGTCCACAGGTATTCTATGGAACAACAGAGGAACTGCTTTTTCTCTCAATACTCAATCACCACGTTACCTCGGGCCTGGACTCAAGCCTTTCCACACTCTCAACCCTGCCTATGCAAAATGCCATGATGGCAGAGAAATTTGCTATGGGACTATGGGGGGAGATGGCCAATCTCAGACACAAGCCGCCATCTTCACACGATATATGTTTAAACAAATAGGATTGAGTGAAGCGCTAAACCAGGGACGCTGGCTGTTAGGTCGTGCCTGGGGTGATAAGGAACACAACTTAAAAATAGAGGCAGATATCGCCCAGCCTCTCATAAACGAACTTACTCAACGTGGCCACGCTATAGAAATTGTCAACGCTTGTAATGAGTTGATGGGGCATTCTGGCGCAGTAGTAAAACACCCGGATGGGTCGACCGAATCTGCTACGGATCCACGAAGCGACGGAAAAGCATTTCCAGAATGACCAATGCACACATTAATGACGTCCCAATTAAAAAATACCAAATTATACTTAGTTCACTATATCCGGAGAGATGCTGATGACAAAATTCCAACAATATGCAGCGAGTGTTTATTCCAGATGTGATGAACTGGCTCTCTACAGCCAGCAAGAGGATTGTATTGACAGACGTTATCTCACTAAACAACATAAATCAGCTAATGAACAAGTTGCAACATGGATGCAACAAGCAGGGATGAATACCTGGCAAGATGAAGCTGGAAATCAATGGGGAGGATACAAAAGCGAAATCCCGGAAGCTAAAACCCTGGTATTTGGTAGCCACCTGGACACTGTTCCGAATAGTGGCAAATATGATGGTATTTTAGGCGTCTTACTGCCTATCTCATTTATTCATTATTGCTCGGACCACGGCATTCAATTGCCTTTTAATCTTGAAGTTGTTGGATTTGCAGACGAAGAAGGAAGTCGTTTTGGCACTACATTACTTGGCAGCCGTGCTGTTGCAGGAAGCTGGTTGGATAAATGGGCATCCTTAAAGGATTCTGCAGATATCTGTCTGGCTCAAGCAATGCGTGATTTTGGGCTGGATATAAATAAAGTTGGAAATGCGGCAAGAAGCAAAGAAGAACTGCTAGCCTTTGTTGAAGTGCATATAGAGCAAGGCCCTGTGCTGGAGTCAAAAGGATTATCCGTTGGGGTGGTAAGCGCAATTGCAGGCGCAAGGCGGTTTGAAATATCTGTAAAAGGCAACGCAGGCCACGCAGGAACAGTTCCCATGGAAATGCGCCAAGACGCATTAAATGCAGTGGCAGAAATGATATTACAGATAGAAAATATAGCCTTGGAAAGCGGCATTGTTGCTACTGTTGGTAAAATAGAAAACGCACCGAATGCAGTCAACGTGATATCTGGAAACTGTCTATTCAGTCTCGATATAAGAAGCCAGTCTGATCAGGCTCGCGACAACGCGATAGAATCTATCCATCAATCAATTGAAGCTGTCGCGATACGGCGAAAGGTGACGACAGATATTGTTCAAACTCACTCAGCGAATGCCGTTAAATGTGACGAACAATTGTGTAATGAGTTACTGCAAGCTACTAAACAATGCTCGCTTGAACCCTTATTGTTGCCCTCTGGAGCAGGTCATGACGCCATGGCATTGACAAATGTTTGCCCTATAGCAATGTTGTTTACTCGTTGTGAAAAAGGTATTAGTCATCACCCAGACGAGTCAATTACCATTAGTGATATTGAAACAACCCTGAATGTGATGGACAGGTTTATTCAAATTCGGGCAACAAAAACCAAATCTATCGACTCTCTTTAACTTTGAATTGCCCGGCCAGCAATATAATCAATTGGATGGAGGTAATGAATACAGGTGAAACAAATAAATACCAGTCTACCCAGTCATTTGAAATCATCAGTAGACTTTGATCAGATATAGTCCCTGCTATGATCACATACGACAAGGTAACTAATCCTAGAGTTAAACACACTATTAACGTTTTTCGGCTCAGTTTATAAATGGGCCAGCAAAGCGAAGTTAGCCCAACATAACCTGTTATGCCGCCTGTAAAAACTGCAAATAGAATAAGATTTATCTGCCAATTCACAACTAGCAGGTTTGCAAAAACACTATAAAAACCAAATGCAACAAACATCATTAACAAGGTTGCAGGAACCCAACCAAAAATCAGTAGCAGACCTTCCATTAACGAGCGTAAGAAAAACATTTTATTTAGCTGATGTGGCTATTGGCAATAAGGTATCACCACCCCACTCACTCCAGGAGCCATCATAAACGCTTAGGTTTTGATAACCAATTTCGCGCGCCAAAAGAGCCAGAATGCAAGCAGTCACACCTGAACCACAACTAAAAATCAAAGGTTGTTCTTTATCTGCCGATACGTCTTTGAATTTAGCCGCTAAAGATTCCTTATTTAGTGCTACACCGTCTTCAACAAGTTTGCTAAAAGGTAGTGATTTCGCTTGGGGAATATGCCCTCTGCGTAACCCTTTCCTCGGTTCTTCTGCTTGCCCCAAAAATCTGTTTCTTGCTCTGGCATCAAGTACTATATATTTTTGCTTGTTAAGGTTTTCCAGAACACCTTGTTTGTCTATGTACCATTCGGACTGGAAGTTGCTTTCAAAATCACCTGAATAATCAGCCACTTCAAATTCTGCTACTACTGGAAATTTTGCCTGAGCCCACTTGGGAAAACCGCCATCCAATACCTGCACATTTTCATGTCCCATCACCTTGAACATCCACCAAACTCTAGGGGCACTGTATATTCCCTTAAAGTCATACACCACAACCCTACTTTGCCTGCCAATGCCCAATTTCCTGATCTCCGCCTGAAATATAGCAGGATCAGGTAATGTGTGAGGCAATCCTGAAGTCAGGTCGCTGAATGTGTTTTCAAAATCAAAAAAACGAGTACCCGGGATCAGTGCATTTGGCGTAGCCTCGTCTTTACCCGAAAAAGGATCTTTCATACTAGTGGCAAGTATCACCAGATCACTATTATTCAAAATAGCCAGTAAATCATTGGCTTGTAACAATTCATTCCGTGACATAGTCTGGCCCTGAAAGTCTAAAACATTTAAATTAAAGTAAATGAAATAACTTACCTATTCAACTTTTAGTGCTGAAGCAGGTATTAACGAGAGATCTACCCACCTATGTCTGAAATTAATGAACTAAAGGTCAAAAAGTTGATCGACGAATTGAATTTAGCCGAACATGTTGAAGGAGGTTATTTCTCAGAGACATATCGTTCAACAAATGAATACATTACTGAACTCGGCAGCCGTTCTGTAATGACATCTATTTACTACATGCTGACCACGGGCTCTTCTGTGGGCCACTTTCATATGAACCGTTCCGCTATCATGCATTATTTTCACTCAGGCGATCCAATTGACTACTATGTAATAACACAAGAAGGAAAACTGACTCACCACGTCATGGGACCAGATGCATCAGCGGGTCAAGTTTTTCAATTGTTGGTTGAAGGTGATTGCTGGAAAGCATCCAGACTTAGTCAAAATGGTCTGCAAGGGTATGGACTTATTGGTGAAGCCGTCGCCCCAGGTTTTGATTTTGCTGACATGAAACTAGGTGATAGAAAGACGATGCTCGCTGAATTCCCTGAGCATAATCAAATTATTAATCAGTTGACTCGTACAGAATAGAATTACTTATATTGTCGACTTGCTGTATCCAGTGCTGCTTTGTTTCTTGTGATAAAAAGCTGGCTTTAAAACTGTTTTTAATCAACTTAATTAACTCTTTTTCATCCATTTCTAACGCTTCATGCATGGCAGCATAGTTATCATTAAGATAACCACCAAAATAGCTCGGGTCATCTGCATTTACTGTGACCAGTAGTTCCTGATTAAGCATCTCCAGAATATTATGTTGTTGCATATTGTCAAACACACATAATTTTATATTCGACAACGGACAGACAGTTAGTGGCATATTGTGTGTGATCAGATGATCAACCAAAGCCGGATCTTCAACACAACGCACACCGTGGTCGATGCGGTCCACATTTAAATCATTAATTGCTGACCATATGTACTCAGGCGGCCCTTCTTCGCCAGCATGAGCAACACGCTTCAAACCCAGTTTTCCCGCGCTTTCAAAAACCCGTGTAAACTTTCCCGGTGGATTACCCAATTCAGAACTGTCCAATCCAACTGCATGGATATGCTCCAGATAGGGATTAGCAGCGGCTAAAGTGTCAAATGCACTTTCTTCGCTTAAGTGTCGTAAAAATGACATTATCAGGTGGTGTGATTGCCCCCACTCTGCTTCTGCCTGATTAAGTGCCCGCAGAAATCCAGACATGAATACCGAAAAATCAATACCCCTCTCAGTGTGAGTCTGCGGGTCAAACATGATTTCTGTATGCACAACATTATCTTCTTTGCATTTGCACAAATATCGCCACATTAATTGATAAAAATCATCTTCATCTATTAATACAGATGCACCAAGATAATACAGGTCTAAAAAGCTCTGTAGATCTTCAAAGTTATAGGCAAGGTTAATTTGCTCCAAATTGGAGTAAGGCAAGTTAATTTGATGTTTATCAGCAAGTTCCATGAGTAAATCAGGCTCCAGCGAGCCTTCGATGTGCAAATGCAATTCGACTTTAGGAAGCGCGCTAATTAATTTCTTTACTGACATCCGTACCTACCTGATTTTTATGAAAAAACACGCATAAAAAAGCGTTACTCTGGAAAATTTTTCAGCCAATGCTGGGCAATTTGTTCTCGGGTACATAGCCAAACATTGCTGTGTTGCTGAACATAATCAATAAAACGTACTAAAGCAGCAAATCGTCCTGGTTTTCCTGCCAGTCGGCAATGTAAACCAATGGACAGCATTTTGGGCTGTTCCTGACCTTCGGCATAGAGCACATCAAACGCATCTTTGAGGTACTGAAAAAAGTGTTTACCTGTATTAAATCCTTGCGCTGTAGCAAAACGCATATCATTTGTATCAAGTGTATAAGGCACCATTAGCAGTGGTCTGGAATAGTGCCTGTCATAATATGGAAGGTCGTCTGCGTAAGAATCCGCACAATACAAAATATCATCTCGTTCAGCAATTAGCTTCAGAGTATTTGGACTGGTCCTGCCCGTGTACCATCCCGAAGGCTTGTTTCCTACAATGCCCTGGTGTACTGAAATTGATTGTTCGATTAGGGCTCTTTCCTGCCGTTCAGACATATTCTGGTAATGGATCCATCGCATACCGTGACTGGCAATTTCCCAGCCAGACGCAAGCATTGCTTTTACGGCTTCAGGATTTCGCTGTAAGGCAAGCGTAACGCCAAACACTGTGACAGGTATTCTGGATCGTGAAAACAACCTGTGTAGCCGCCAGAAGCCTGCCCTGCTTCCATACTCATACATTGATTCCATGCTTAAATGGCGATCTTGGTATGCCGCAGCACCAATGATCTCTGATAGAAAAACCTCTGAAGTCTGATCTCCGTCCAGGACATTGCTTTCAGCCCCTTCTTCATAGTTGAGAACAAACTGTACTGCAATTTTTGCCTTATCCGGCCATTTTGGATTTGGCGGATTAGCACCATAGCCGATGAGATCTCTGGGATAATTTTCAGTCATCACAAATACTAACTATATTCAGCCGGAATAGTTAATTCACATCCGGTTAATATCAGGTGTATCAGCGCTTTTGTCGCTTCAGTAAAATCTTGTTTTTCCATAGCCTGGCCTTTTAATTCCGTTATCTGGGCAGAAAAATCAGCGTAGTGTTGCGAACATGCCCATATGTTAAACAGGAGGTAATATGGGTCAGGCGTGTTAATTTTACCTTGATCAATCCATGTCTGTAACAAACCCACTCTACTGTCCATCCAATCAATGTGCTGGTCTCGGAAAAACTTATTCAGGTTCGGTGCACCATTGATTATTTCCAGCGCAAATATCTTTGACGCTTCAGGCTTGGTTCTGGATATTTCCATTTTCTCAGCGATATAACGAGCCAGCACTTCTGCAGGATCATCTTCTACCGTGGCTTGATCGAACGCTGAATTCCATAGTGATAATATTTGTTCCAATACGGCCAGATACAGACCTTCTTTAGAATGAAAATAATACAACACATTGGTTTTCGGCAGTTTTGCCCTATCTGCAACCTGCTGTAACCTTGTACCCTTGTAGCCTTGTAAGGCGAACTCTTTTTCAGCGGCAGCGATTATTTTTGCCTTGTTATGAGCACTGATTCTGCCTTCTTTCACATTCTTGTTATCTGACATAGATGGTAATCGAGTTTTTCTTTTGATTAAAATTGTGGGATGAATAGCTTGTTTAACAATTTATCATTGACTTCAACAAGTTGCCAGACAACTCTAACCCAAGATAGGGTTTTATCTAGCCACCAATCATTTGTCATTAGTCTTACGCTGAGATGATAATTGTTTGGTGTTAATAGCCAACTGTTAGCTATATTTCGTTTAAGACTATAGTTAATTCATATTCAAATACAATAAATATGTTGACCATATAGTCAGGTTTTTGTATTTATGCTTCAGGTTGATCATTGGATCAACGATTTTATGGAGAAACGCATGATAAGTTTTTTGCTAAACAGCGAAGAAGTCCGACTTTCTGAGTGCCAGTCAGATATCACTGTATTAGACTTCCTCCGCGAGCAAAAACACCTTACCGGCACAAAAGAAGGCTGCGCTTCAGGAGATTGCGGAGCTTGTACTGTGGTGCTTGCAGAACCCGATCGTGCTTCTGAGAAATTAGTTTATACGGCAATAAACAGTTGCATCACTTATATGTCGGCATTGCATGGTAAGCAGCTTATCACTGTTGAGCATCTTGCCGACAGTGGCACGCTGCATCCAGTTCAACAAAGTATGTTGGAGGCGAATGGCACTCAGTGTGGATTTTGTACGCCTGGATTTATCATGTCCATGTTTGCACTTTATCACCAGAATACAACAGTGGATCATCAGCAAATAACCCAGGCATTATCTGGTAACCTTTGTCGATGTACAGGTTATCGACCTATCATTGATGCAACTGCAAACGCTTGTGCCAATAGACAGGAAGACAAATTTGACCTGGCGCAACCCGTAACATTGACCTTATTAGATGACCTTGCTACCGATCAGGCCGGTGTACCGGGGATCTACATTCCTAAATCTCGGGCGGAACTTGCAGATTTAAAAGAAACTTTTCCAAATGCTCGCCTAATTGCGGGTTCAACTGATATTGCCTTGGAGACCACGCAAGCATTGCAGGAATTGCCTGAAATCATCAGCCTTTCCAATGTGAAGGAATTATCCACCCTGGAAGTCAAAAACAACGTGATCGAAATCGGTTCAGCGATAACTTTAACTGAGCTGGAAAATGTTATCTGCGAACATATTCCTTGTTTATCAGAACTCTTATGGCGTTTTGCGTCCAGGCCCATCAGAAATCAGGCGACGTTGGCAGGTAACGTTGCAAACGCCTCACCTATAGGTGATTTCCCACCTGTTTTACTGGCGTTAAATGCGCAAATTGTTTTGGATGACGGTATTAATACCCGCGCGGTGCCGGCGAGTAAGTTTTTTACAGGCTATCGACAAACGGATATGCAGGAACATGAATGGATTGCCCGCATAGATGTTCCCATACCCAATAAAAATAACAAGGTACGAGCCTATAAAATATCAAAAAGAGAAGAAGATGATATTTCTGCGGTGTGTGCAATCTTTAATTTATCACTTGCTAATGACCAGGTTTGTGAAGTTAACACCGGTTTTGGTGGAGTCGCTGCGACTCCGGTTAGTGCCGTTAAATTAGCAACAGGTATAAAAGGTAAACCCTGGTCGGACATTCAAACTATGAAGGCTGGGCAAAAAATACTTAGTAGTAGCTTTAATCCAATTGATGATGTGCGCGCAAGCGCTGATTATCGCAACAAAATCCTCTGCAATTTATGGTACCGGTTCTGGTTAGAAACCAGTCAACAAACTATTCCTGTCAAAACACGGGTACATGCACATGCGTAAAATGGTAACAGGTAAAAATAACGACACAGAGTCGAACGTTATTGGCCAAAGCCTTGCTCACGAAAGTGCTATACGTCAGTTAAACGGCAAAGCCAGATACGTAGACGATATCCCTAACCTGGCCAATCTCAAACATGCTGCCGTTGGACTAAGCCAGGTTTCATCAGGGAAAATCCTCAAAATTGATCTAAGTAGAGTCAAACAGTCTCCTGGTGTGCGAGATGTCATTACAGTGTCAGATGTGCCTGGACATATAGATATAGCACCGGTATTTGATGGCGACCCCGTTTTGGCTGACAAAGATGTTCTCTATCACGGCCAGCCAATTTTTGCAGTATTAGCCGACAGTGCGGAACAGGCAAGAAAAGCAGCGCTAAAAGCAGATATTGAAGTTAAACAATACTCACCCTGCCTGACCGTTGAAGACGCCAAATATCTGAAGTCATTTGTCCGACCCAAACACCAGATGAAGATGGGGGATCCAAGTTCCGTTCTCACTCATAGCGGTCACACTATAAAAGGTGAATTAAATATAGGTGGTCAGGAGCATTTTTATCTTGAAGGTCAGGTTTCTGTTGCTGTTCCGGAAGAAGAAGATCGCCTAATGATCTATACGTCCAGCCAGCACCCAAGTGAAGTTCAGAAGTTAGTAGCAGAAGTCCTCGGTACCCAGTTGAACAAAATTACCGTCGATATGCGTCGAATGGGCGGTGGATTTGGCGGTAAAGAAACACAAGCCGCACAGTGGGCTTGTATTGCCGCTCTATTTGCTAGCCGAAATCGCTGCGCTGTTAAACTTAGATTGCCCAGAATGCAGGATATGCAGGCAACTGGAAAGCGCCATCCATTCGTTAATCATTACCAATTAGCCTATGACATGGAAGGCAAAATCAAAGCCGCAGATATAGAAGTCAACGGTATCTGCGGCCATTCAGCTGACTTGTCAGATGCCATAGTCGATCGCGCCATGTTTCATGCTGACAACGCCTACTTCATAGAACATTGTTCAATCGAAGGCCACCGCTGCCGGACTAATATGGTTTCACACACTGCCTTTAGAGGATTTGGTGGTCCGCAAGGTATGATTGTGGCCGAAGCGATGATGGACGCCATCGCTCGCCAAACGGGACTCGATCCCCTGACCGTACGAAAAAACAATTTGTATAATACGGATAACAGAAACACCACACCCTATGGTATGAAAGTTCAGGACAACGTTTTATCAGAAATCATTGAGCAACTTGAAAAGTCAGCCGATTATTGGCAACGCAGAGAAAGCATCAGAATATTTAATCAAGATAATCCAATCATTAAGAAAGGTTTATCTTTGACACCAGTAAAATTCGGCATTTCCTTTACTGCAAAACACCTGAATCAAGCCGGAGCCTTGGTGCATATATACACTGATGGTACGTTGCAGGTTAATCACGGTGGCACGGAAATGGGGCAAGGCTTACACACCAAAATCGGCCAAATAGCAGCCCACGAGTTCGGATTGGATATCGATGCTATTGAAGTTACATCAACACGAACTGACAAAGTACCAAATACTTCCCCTACTGCCGCTTCCAGTGGCACAGATATAAACGGTAAAGCCGTGCAAAATGCCTGCTTGGAAATAAAAGGTCGACTCGCAAACTTTTTTGCTGAACTGTGCGACGGTAGCCCGGACGATGTAACCTTTAACAACAAAATAGTGTCATTAGGCCAGGACTCTATTCCTTTTGTAGAATTGGTTCAAAAAGCCTATTTTGAGCGGATTTCATTGTCTTCTACCGGTTTTTACAAAACACCTAAAATTCACTACGACAGAGAAACTGGTAAAGGACGTCCGTTTTTCTATTTTGCTAATGGTGCATCCGTTTCAGAGGTCACAATAGATACCTTGACTGGAGAATATAAAGTCGATCGCGTCGACATTTTACACGATGTGGGTAAAAGCCTGAATCCGGCTATCGATATTGGCCAGATAGAAGGAGGCTTTATTCAGGGTATGGGCTGGCTGACGACAGAAGAAGTGAGCTGGGATTCGAATGGTAAATTAACAAGCAACAACCCTGCTACCTATAAAATTCCATCTATTGGTGACACTCCCCTCGAATTTAACGTGGATTTATATGAACGTGAAAATGACGAAGCCACTATTTACAATTCAAAAGCAGTGGGCGAACCGCCATTAATGTTGGCAAATTCTGTCTGGTGTGCAATAAAAGACGCAATTGCCAGTCTGGGAGATTATAAACTCGACCCTCAACTCGACACGCCAGCGACCCCTGAAAAAGTGCTCAATGCCGTCATAGCTCTTCAAAATAGGGTTGCAGAAGAATGACAACCCATTCCTGGTTCGATGCAATTCAACATTGTCAGGCAAGTGGCAAAAATTATGTCCTTGTCACTCTGCTTGATACCGCTGGCTCAACACCCAGAGCAGCAGGTACAAAAATGATCATTACTGATGACATGATCCACGACACGGTGGGAGGTGGACATTTGGAATGGGAAGTTACCCGGCGCGCCAGAGAATTCCTTGCCTCAGGCATTGAAGGACAAAACGTCGAACATTATCCATTGTCGAGTAAATTGGGTCAGTGTTGCGGTGGTGCCACTATTGTTTTGTTTGAAGTGTTTATCAATCATGGTCAGAAATTAACAATTTTCGGTGCCGGGCATGTAGCTAAAGCGCTTGTCCCAATACTGGAAAAGTTGCCATTGCAGATAACCTGGATAGACCAACGGGCAGATATGTTTGAATCAGCTCAATTATCTGACAATGTCGCTATCAAAGTGAGTGACGATCCTTGTGAAATATTCAAAAACATTGAAGTCCCAACCTGGGTTATCGTTTTAACCCACAATCATCAATTGGATTTTGATTTAGTCAAAGCCGCGATGAATAACGAACAGGTGACTTACTTAGGCATGATTGGATCAGACACCAAGGCCCGACGTTTTAGAGAACGTTTAAAACACCGTGAGTATTCCCCGGAGCAAATAGAACGTTTAATTTGTCCAATAGGAATGGACACTATACCGGGAAAGCGTCCTGTTGAAGTTGCGGTATCTATTGCAGCACAAATTATCCAAATGTTAAATGAAAACACCAAGGGTGAAAAATCGTCGGATAAGAAACGACAATGGGTTGCAACCAAACAACTGCTGGAGTTGCAATGACATTAACTGAGCTTAACACCCTAAATGAAACTGATGCGAAAGATTGGTTTTCCCAAGCCTGTGCAGCCTCTCGCTGGGTTAATAAAATGGTAGCTGCCAGACCTTTCAATGATCAAAATATGTTGTTTGATAGAGCGACAAGTGCTTGGTCTGAAATGCGTGAACCAGATTATCTCGAAGCCTTTGATGCTCACCCCATGATTGGTGATCTTAATAGCTTACGTAAAAAATACCAATCTACGCTGGAGACAGCTGGCAGTGAACAAAGCGGCACTTCAGCAGCGAGCCAGGAAACCTTGGTCGCCCTTCAGGACCTTAACCATCGCTACCGGGACAACAATGGTTTCATATTTATTATATGTGCTTCAGGCCTCAGCGCTGAACATATGCTGAAAGCATTGACAATGCGTATTAATAATTCTCGCGAAGAAGAACTTAACATCGCTGCGCAGCAGCAATTTAAGATCACTGAATTGAGACTTACGAAACAACTAACACAGTCAACGAGGCAATAAACTTTGAACAGTCTTTCCAGCCATGTGCTTGATACGGCAAAAGGCAAACCAGCCGATGCAATGAAAATTACTCTGACAGATCCGAAAGGAAACACTGTTCAGGCAATTACAGATCAGGATGGACGATGTAATCAATGGCAAGATACCGTTTTTGCTGCTGGTAAATATTGTTTGCGCTTCCATACAGGTAAATATCTTTCCGAGCATCATGGAGAGCCGTTTTACCCGCATGTAGATGTAAGTTTTGTGATGAGTGAAAACGGTGGGCACTATCATATTCCTCTGCTTATATCGCCTTATGGATATAGCAGTTACCGTGGCAGTTAAGGAACATTTAATGCTCACCAAAGTTATTCGTGGAAGCATATTGCACTTCCCTAACGTCACATATTCCCCAGGTAAAGATTTTAACTATATTGAAGACGGCATCTTGGTTACGCGTAACGGGAGAATTGTGGAAGTTGCTGAAGCCAAAACTCGTCTCAGCGAATACTCTGACGCTGAATTTCACGACTTTAGCGGAAAACTCATTTTACCCGGTTTGATAGATAGTCACTTGCATTTCCCTCAAACCGAAATGATTGCCAGCTATGGAGAGCAGCTGTTGCAATGGCTCGAGAATTATACCTTTCCTACTGAAAAAAAATTCAAAAGTTATGACTACGCTTACGCTATGGCAGAGGTGTTTATTCAACAACTACTAAAAAATGGAACGACCTCTGCCATGGTCTATTCCACTGTTCATAAAGTTGCGACCAACGCACTATTTGAACGGGCTCAGAAATACAATATGTTAATGATAGCGGGTAAAGTTTGTATGGATAGAAATTGCCCGGAAGAACTGCAGGACACACCGGAGAGCTCTCAAAGAGACAGTGCAGAGCTTATTGAACAATGGGATGGTAAAGACAGATTGCACTATGCGTTAACCCCACGATTTGCGCCAACAAGTTCAAGCGCGCAAATGGCGGCACTTGGTGAATTGGCTCAGCAGTATCCTGACGTGTTTATACAGACTCATTTATCTGAAAACACCCATGAAATTGAATGGGTCAAATCGCTTTACCCTGGTTTTAAGCACTATCTTGACGTCTATGATCATTTTCATATGGTAAGGCCTGGAGCTGTATTTGGCCACTGTCTGCATCTTGAACAATCAGAATGGGAAAGAATTCGAGAATCCGGTTCCACTATTGCGTTTTGTCCCACCTCAAATTTATTTCTTGGAAGCGGCCTTTTTGATTTTGATACGGCCCGGCAATACGGTGTACATGTTAGCTTGGCCAGTGACGTGGGTGCAGGAACCAGCTTTAACATGTTGAAAACCATGGGAGAGGCCTATAAAGTTTGTCAATTACAAAAAAGTCCCCTGTGCCCCTTTCAGGGTCTCTATCTTATGACACAAGGTTCGGCTGCTTCACTGGGGCTTGAAGGCTCTATAGGTAATTTGAATCCCGATACAGATGCTGATTTTATAGTAGTCGATCCGCAATTTGATCAATTAATGCGTTTGCGTATTGATCCCAAGGAGAGTGATATTTCAAGCACGTTATTTGCGTTGAGTATGTTAGGGGATGACAGAGCAATCTGGAGTACCTGGATAGCTGGTAAACCCGTTTTTATTAAGGAAGAATCCCACAATGCCTTGGTTTGATTGGCTCTCATTATTTATTAGATGGTTTCATGTTATTGCTGGCGTAGCCTGGATAGGCGCATCATTCTATTTTATCTGGCTAGACAATAGTCTCAGAGAACCCCCTAAATGGAAAAAAGACAAGGGAATTAAAGGTGATCTGTGGGCTGTTCATGGTGGAGGCTTCTACGAAGTCGCCAAATACCAGTATGGACCAGAAAAAATCCCGGAAACACTACACTGGTTTAAGTGGGAAGCATATACAACCTGGATAAGCGGGATGCTTTTGTTGGTCCTGGTCTACTATTTTGGAGCATCTGCATATTTAATTGACCCATCCGTTAAACAACTTGAACCTTTACAGGCTATTGGAATGGGTATCGGAGTAATTTTAGCTGGTTTTATCTTGTACGAGTTTGCCTGCCGAAGTCGATTAGCCAACTACCCTGTCCTATTTGCCCTACTGCTTCTTATTTTGCTCAGCGTAGCAAGTTGGCTGACAACCGAATGGTTTAGCGGGCGAGGAGCTTACATTCATGTCGGTGCACTCATAGGCACCATAATGGCCGGTAACGTATTTTTGAAAATTATTCCGGCTCAACGTTTAATGGTTGAGGCAGTAACGAACAAACAAGATATCAACCCTGAATGGGGACAAGCAGCGAAGCTTCGTTCGGTTCACAATAATTATCTGACGTTGCCGCTGCTGTTTGTGATGATCAGTAATCATTATCCTATGACCTATCAGCACCCTCAAAACTGGCTGGTACTGATTGCCATTTGTATTGTGTCCGCCTGGATCAGACATTATTTTAACGTTAAGCACTCAGGTCAATCTCGCCCGTCTATTTTAGTCACAGGCGCTATGGGTATGTTAGCAATTTCGCTCTGGGTAAGTTGGCCTTCTGAAAAACAAAGTAGTGATATTGTGCGAGCAGCTTCTGAAACTCAAACCGTAAGTTTGATTTCAAAAGAAACGGTGACAGCCATTGTTACTAAACATTGTGCTAATTGTCATTCTGATAGCCCCACCGATGCCATGTTCACCATTGCACCGCTTGGACTTGTTCTGGATGATTGGGCGCAAATAGAAGCCAAGGCAAATTTGATATACCAGCGTACTGTTGTCACAAAAGATATGCCTTTTCTGAATAAAACCAAGATGTCTGAACAAGAAAGAGCAATTATTGATGACTGGTATCAGCAATTGAAAAACTAAAGGTTAACGTTCAGTGGTGTTGACCACTGAATAGTTTATCAATATCAGTCTTGTCATTGGTTAATTGCCAATGGCCTAAAGAAATTGGAATACTGCCAATACGATTTAATTCGTCAAGAAACTCTTTTAGCTTAAAGTCATTGCCCTGCTCTTCCTGGTTTTTTGCATAGACTGACAGCGCCTTATCCAGTAAATATTTTCCCGTAACATAACTGGTACCATAACCCGGTTGTCTAAGATACAAATGTTGCTCAAATATCAATAAGTCAGGTTCCGTTTTCATCCAGCCCCTCGGTGTCCAGTTCATATGGATTTTGCCTGCCTCCTCCATCGTCATTATGTTCGCGTGGGCGTAAAGCGACCCTAATCCTCTGGCAGCTCGCTGAGCAAGCATAATCCAGACTATTTCCCTGACTCTGGGATTATCGTCGTAAAGGCCCGCATGCATGAAAATTTCCTCAACAGCAGTAGCTGTACCTTCATTCCGGCTGTCAAAAATATTGTATAATAGAGGTTCTCTTCTTATCAGACGAGAGTTAGGTGACTTTTCCATTCTAGCCAATTCAAACCAATGATAAAAATGCGAGTATAGTGGCGTTGGGTCAAAGTGCGAGCCAATATAAAAAAAGTGACGTTTGTCTTCTGGAACATACTTACCCAGATGTGGCTTCAAAGCTGGTTCGAAATAGTCCGGTACGGTCACAATTTCATTTTCATCAAGAAAAGCTAAGAATTTTTTGGCAGAGCGTGTTGCGAGGGACTGGTATTCTTCCTGGTTTTTGACAGCTACTAACTTTGGTAAATTTCTGTTCCTGTGCTCTTCCAACTTTAAAGAAGACCAGGCTCTGTCCAGCTCTCGCTGCAATAACCGAACTTCATCTTCCCAACTCATTGGCACAAGGTGAACATTCTGTTGATACCAGGTGTAGTTGTCCTTTCCTATTCCGGAGGGACCCGTTTTTAGGTCGGATTGCGCTTCTAACCAACTCACAAACGATTGAGTAGAACTGATGGCTTGTGTTAACGCTTTTTTTAACTCAGCTGCACTGTAACTCTCAGTTTTCTTTTGCGTATCCTGCAGAACCATTACTTGTTCTTGAATATCGCGAATACCCGCAATCCACAGTTCTCTCGCGTTACCTGTCAGATTAGTCTTAGCCTGCTCGTTCATTGCTGGAATGACAGTTAACTCTTCAACAAGTCTGGCTTGATCTGTTTGGTTTAAGGGGAATTGATATGACCATAGTTCAATCACACTATGATGTGTGGGTCCTTCATGCGCTGGCACATCGCTTTTGTAAGTCCAAACAGATTTGTAAAATGCTGGATCCCGTTGCCATGGTTTTAATATTCGATAATTAAAATCAAACCCATTCATTTCTGCGCGGACGATATGCCAATCTATCTGTTCTTCTGTCGTCCACTCTTTTGTTTTATAGCTAAACAATCGGGACTTTAATTTCTGAAATGTCAAATAACGTGTATCAAATGTAGCCTGAGTGTAATCAGGTGCACCATTGAGCACCGGTGGTGATTCGAAACTACGCCAGGTACTAAAGAAGTTCTCAAATGATTGCAAATCATCGCTTTCTTCTGCTGAAACAGAAAACGCCAATGATAAACAAAACAAACAGTAGACATGCAGAAATTTGAGTAGCTTCACATTAAAATCCTTTCCTGATCCTGTTAACTTTTAGCAAGCAATAACCGATAAAGCACGTGTTCTTGCAGCGGATGTCCTTCAGGTACATTTGGATGCATAAAGTTATTGTTGGTATTAGACATACCAATTTTTCGCATCACCCCTACCGAAGGCAAATTGACTTTAGCAGTAAATGATATTAACTCCTGCATATTTAATTGTTTTTCAGCGTACCTGACAACTAACAGAGCTGCTTCCGTTGCGTAGCCTCGAAGCCAAAAGCGACTATCAAGGCGCCAACCAATTTCTGTAGCAGGTTGAAAACTCAGTGAGGCAGAGACGGTCTGCAATCCTGTAAACCCAATAAATTCTTTCGTTTCTTTAAGTTCCAATGCCCACAATCCCCAATTATGTTGAGTTAAGTGTTTTTGGATCCTACTGGCAAGCATATCGCTTTGATTATTATCAAGTGTATTGGGGAAATACTTCATCACCCGTTTAGACTGATTCATGGCGCGAAACGGGATTAAATCAGATTGCTTCCAGTGTCTTAACCATAACCTTTCTGTTTCTAAACAATTCACTCACAAATGCCCGTCGGAAAAAGAATTAATTTTGATTTCAGCCAATGCCTGAACATTGCTCAGTTTTAATAGCCAGATCACGAAAAATAGGAATTACCTTGTAAAACAGTCCATTACCAAAAGTCAAAAATTAACAGATATTAAGGGTGAACTTTTAATAACTCTTTAATCTTTTCAGGGTAATTTATTTCTCATACAATTATTCCAGACTTCCTACACGGAGAACGCATAATGAATGTAGAGCAACTACTTAGAAAACACGGAAAAAAGCGTTTTGTTACCGAAGGTCTAAACCAGCAAGAAGCCTATATGGTCATAGAAGACACAATCCTTTATATTCAGGCAAATGACATTGAGATGGCAGAAGGCATGCCGCTTAATTTGATGCAGCCTTTGATAAAGAGGCACTTTAACCTTGCTACCATGTCAGGCAAAATCCAATAATTTAAACAAAGTTAATGCAAAGTCGGTTTGGTTATAAAAATCCTTCAATGACAATAGCCTAACCCCAATTCTTATTATACTTTGGTCTATTTTAACCGTATTTTTAATGAAATTGTTATTAGCCTAATTATACTTGCATCGTTTTGTATGAATTAGGACGGAAATATGGCTGCTTTTCATGTGGTTATTGTCGATGACAACCGTGTCGAACTAGACATGCTGTCTCAGGTGGTTAAAAATCTAGAAAGTGCAATTGTTCATGCCTTTGACAACGCTTACGACGCATTCGACTTTTTTATGCAACCTCGTGATTTTGAGCTTCATCTGGTTCTATCAGACTGGGAAATGCCGGGGATGAATGGATTAGCCCTGCTAAACTCGTTTAGGACGGTCAATAAGCATACTCCATTTTACCTAATCACCGGAAATACTGATAAGACCCTTGTTCTCGAGTCTAAACGTGCCGGTGCAACTGGTTATATTGCTAAACCCTACTCTACTCGACGCTTACTTGCCAAACTTGAAACATATAAACCCACAACAGCCTAAATACTCAGACAGATATTGGTTTAGTTATCAGTATTAAAACCTAGTCTTTTATTATTCGAATACCACACAATTTCTCCCTTTTTGCTTCGCGGTATAAAGATGTTTGTCAGCAGATTCTATTAATTCACACGCGGTTTCACATTCACCACCCATCATGCTTATCCCAATACTTAATGTACAAATTTTGTGAGGTGAATTTGGGTGTGACAATTTGAGCTCATTAACTGCTTTTAGTATTTTGTCAGCCACCAGTTTTGCCCCTTTCAAGTTCGCTCCAGGCAGAACGCAAATGAATTCTTCTCCTCCAAATCTTGCCACTAAATCCGTTGGACGCTTGATTGTTTTGCGCACCGCTTTTGCAATTACTTTTAAACAATCATCTCCTTTAAGGTGCCCATAGTGATCGTTATAGCCTTTAAAGAAATCCAAATCGAGAAGTAAAATAGATAACGATTTTTGATTCCTATTCGCTAGTCCCACCTGCTGATGAATATAGTCATCAAAAAAGCGTCTGTTATAAAGGCCAGTTAACCCATCAAGAAAAGCGAGTTCTTTCAACAGATCAGTCTGAAATTTAAAACTTAAATGTGCTTTGACACGATTAATCAATGTTTCAGGGGTAATGGGTTTAACAATAAAATCGCTGGCGCCTGCTTCCCAACAAGCTGTCTGGTCGCTCCCTGATGAAAGAGATGTAGCAAAAAGCACAGGGATTGATTTTAATTCACTTGAAGATTTAATTATTTTACAGGCTGTTAAACCATCCATATCAGGCATCTGTACGTCCATGATAATGAGATCTGGCATATGTTTATGGCAAAATTCTAATGCCAGCTGACCGGAGTTAACTTTAAATATCTTGTACTTATCCTGTAAATGACTTCCCAATATGTCGAGATTGATTGGCTGGTCATCAACGATCAAGATAACAGCAGATTCGAGATTTCTGATAGGTAAGTGTTCGATATTATGAGTAACCAAATTGCAGCCTTTATTATTCTTATCATGCGCTACAAAAGCACAGTATGAGAACCAGTGTAGCTTACTAACAACAGTTAAAAAGCAAATTTAGACTAAAGGATAATGCCGATACTTATACTGAATTTTACGTAAGTTTATTGATGGCTTTTACCCTATGGGTCATTTAATTAGTCTAATTATTGAGTTTAATACTGATGTTAAATTGCAGAAGTAAGAACTGTTGAACCTAGATGCAGAGATTGCTGCCATAATGTTGAGAAAATATTACTATGATTACGCCACGATGACCTCAACGATAGGTGTCAATAACTGAAGCGTCTACCCAGTAAATATCACCTTTTCTGCTGTAAAAGAGGTAACGACCATCTCGAGTAACGAACGGGCAATAATCCTGCGAATCTGAGTTTATATTTTGGCCCATGTTTTTCGCAATTGTCCAACCACCATCCGTTGTCCTGAAACTCACATAGAGATCTCCATTACCCAAACCATCAGGACGTTCTGAAGAGAATATCAAGTAAGATTCATCCGGTGCCACGAATACATCGCCATCATATCTTTCAGAATTCACAGTCGCCTCGAGCCGCATAGGCCTCTGATACTCCCCATTTAAAAATGTCGCTGCGTGAATGTCAAAGTTGAATTCTTGCCCTTTAGCTGCAGCGCGGTTTGTTGTGAAGTATATGGTTCCGTCGTCAGTAAACGAAACGTAGTATTCGCCTTGGTCTGAGTTGAGTACTGGACCTGCGTTTTGCGGCACTCCCCAACCGTTTTCTACCCGTTCGGAGAACCAGAGGTCAGGGTCTTTTGGTTCCCCTTGACCTTCAATGGGCTGGTTTGAAATATAATATAAGCGGGTTTCGTCAGGTGACAAAAAGGCGTCCATGTAGCTGTATCGCTCGTGAGTAATGATCGTTCGAGGTTCACTCCAGGTTTTACCGGCCAAATGTATGGATTGGATTTCAGTTTTCTTTCCATCACTTACGCCATAAATCATCTCAGTACTATCTGCTGAGAAAACTGAGGCAAACTCACCACGCCCAGAAAGAGAAATTTTACCTGGAGCAAAAATCCTTGGAACAAACGCAGGCGGCCCTTGGTTTAGGTACTGTATTGGGTCAAGGCGTGTTTTTTTATTTCCGGAAGCCACAAGACAATCAACTGGACTTGAGCAAACAACTTCCGATTCAATTACTTTTTCTTCCTCGAAATGAGTTCCAGTTACTACAGAATATATCAAAACCAGTATGAGGAACGTTAATAGGAGACTATAAAATAACTTCATAGACTACCCTTACAGCTCTATTAATGTGCTTTTATGAATTGTTTTGTTTAGCCTTCCCTTTAAATCTCTTTCCATTACTCCCTTATAGTTAACCTTAACTTGAACAGAATGTAGGTTTTGCAGTTGATTCAAAATCATTGTTGTTCACAAATATTGTTCAGAAGCATCAATTATAGAGAACTCCATTGTTCTTATTAGTACGAAAAAATAAACACATTGTTTCTATTCGTAAACAATACACTTTTAATCCAACTAACAAGTTCAACTTAAAATACTTTAGAATCTTTTGAAACACTGGCTGACTGGAATGAGGTCCTTGAAAAACAAGCACACAATTTTGAGTAAACTAAACCTTTGAATCAAGATGTTCTTCACCAGAGTCTGTCGTTCTAGTTTGAATAGGTGGGGATCCACTGGGCACGTGAATCGGCCCTTAGACGGTTAAAAGATGGCTTTTTATAATTGTTGGCTGCTCGCTTTTATCATTGCCCTCTTGAGAAAAGGAATGAAAATCTCTCCATTCCACTAGGTAAAACCAGAAATCAGTACTTTTGCTTTCCTGGCCCCGGATTCAAAAGCAAACTAGGCTGATGTTTGAATTCACAGACTAACAGTCAGGTTATTTTACAGTCTGGCAGTACGATGAAACATAGAATTTTAAAATACACTTTAAATCAAAGAGTTAAAAGTTCGGTATAGTTTTTGCCTAGGTGCAAGGTTGATAAAAGGGCTTCATCAAAAACATCTGTGAAGAATATAAGGAACCTTCAAATGAAAAAAATAATAATTTTTTTACTATGTTGTTTACCCACCTTTGCTAAAGCTGTTTTAATTGAAGTGGAACTGGTAAGGCAGTCGATAGGAGTTGGTGTTACGGCCGGGACATCGGTAGACTTCTTTTTGACAACATCAATCACAGACAGTGGGGGCAATGCATTTAGCTCTGTGACTGACGCCACAATCACCATTTTTTCAGGCAGTGTTATTCCGTCTAACCCATTGGATTTATCTAGCCTATTGGATTTTGTCACCCTTTCTTCTGGTGGAAATGTGTTAGGGACTGTGTTCCGCACTAATGCAGACCTTGATCCTACAAGCCCACTATTGGATTCAGGCGATACCTTTTTTCAAACGCTTATTATTCCTAAAGACATAATTAATTCCGCGCTGTTAAGCCAGCTGCCGCACTTTAGACTCACCTTTTCTGATCCACTTACGTTTTCGGGATTCGCTCGTTTGCAAATAGGTGGAAGCTACTTTTATGACGATGGTACGGTTGCAGTCAATGCGCCCAGTTCACTTGCCATAATGTTAATAGGTCTGTTTTGTTTGGCTTTGGCGCGAAAACACTCAAAGCTGAAAGCTTAGGCTTGGAGATAGACCCTTACCCTTTTTCAATTTACTACTTTTCGTCCTATTGTTTCACAAGCACGTCAAATTGTTCTAAAAAGGTCCGAAGAGAAATCGCCAAACGCTAATTTACACAACGAGGAATTAAAAAACTCGCTTGTCCACGGGAATGATGAGAAAGTGAACGGCCATCCTACACCACAATAAGACTGAACCAACTTTTTAAATGTCTGCTCATCGTTGTAAAACAGACTAAGGGTTCAAAAAGTACGTCCGACCATAACTCGTCCATTTCAACCAGTCGCCCTCACCCTATTAAGCATTAGTACACACGACAGTACGGGACTTGAACTTAAAGTGGGCATTATTTCAATGCGTTATGAAAAAACTAAATGCAGGCAAACAAGTATTATGAAATCTAAGCAATAAAATCAATTAGATAAGAAATGGTGCCCGTGGCTGGGTGATGGAGGATGCTTCCACTGCGCAGCAGTGTTCTGACTGAACGACATTCAGGGATGAATGGCTGGAACCAAGCACAATGGATGGTTTACACCTAGTCAATTGAGAGACCTTATTTTTAAAACGTTACTAAATATTATTAAACGCGTAGCGTCGGTTTAAGTCTGTGCAGAATATACTATTTGCTATACGGTTTAATTTAGAGGAATTTTAAATAAATGGTGCCCGGGGCCGGACTTGAACTCGCTACACCTATCAATAACTTAGCAACTACTTTTCGTACCATTTTCACATGATATTTACGTGTTTTCGGTCAAGGCCGACAAAAATATTTTATGACAAATAATGGCTTTATTTCAACTGGCGACAACACTTTTTATTCTCTCCCCTACCCCTTGTCTTTGTAGAGGTATCTGTGGATGGTGCTGCTTTCTATATTGGCTGATTACATGGGGAGGGGTAACATGTAAAGGGTAACGTTACTGCTCAATGTTATCCTTTGAAACCCCGAAAGTTACCCCATGAAACTCTCTGCAAAACAAGCTGCTAAAGAAACCGGAAAAAGTGTTCCCACCATTACTCGTGCAATTAAATCAGGTAAGATTTCCGCGGAAAAGAACGCAAACGGCGGCTATGAAATTGACCCCGCAGAACTCTTTAGAGTCTTCCCCGCCAAAACAAGAGGAGGGGGTAACGTTACCCCCTCAGTCTTACCCTTTGAAACCCCCAATGTTACCAGTGCCTTAGAGGTCGAAATTAAGTTTTTGCGTGAAAAGGTGACTGTTCGCGAAGAACAATTGCGGGAAAAAGCCGAAATGATTGAAAATTTGTCTAACAAGCTGGATAAAGCGCAAGGTACGATAGATAAACAAACACTACTAATTGAGTACCAAACGAAACATGACAGACCAGTAGATTGGGCAGTATGGATTCCGCCCACGGCTTGCATTTTTATTCTTCTAATTGTTGGATATGTAGTTAAATATTAACAATCGACACGATGTTTTAGAAAACCATATAGAAACGTCTCGCGTAATCAGAAGTTTGCGATAGGTAACTATTAGTGTTTCATTCGCTTTTGCATAATAACTTTAAAAAAAACCATCGGAAAGCACAGTGTTTTCAGCAGGGTCCTCTTCAGTTAGAAGGCTTTCTATATGACCAATAAACCTAGAAAAAACACTAATGTCAAATGGGTGACTTTGCAAAAACTTACTATACCAATCAGCTTTTTCCATTCTTCCAGCATATGAATTAAATGACTTTCTTATGTTTGAGCTTATACGTTTAGCTTTGCGCATCAAAAGTACTTCATCAATATCTGTTGGGGCAGTACTAACAGGAGTCATATCTAGCCACTCACAAAGGAGAAAATATTTAGCACCTGGCAATGCCGATTTGACATCATTGGCAGTGGCAGTGGCTTCTTGAAACATAGTTTTATCTAAATTTGTTTTACATTCCGCGGTTACATAACCCAAGTAAGTCTCAACTGAATCAGTTTGTGCAAATGCAGAATCATGTGAGGATTTTAAATAAAGCTTTTTAGATATTGCAAAGTCTTGGTCTTTAGTGCGAACTGAAAGCCCACCACCAAAAGTAACCGCTTGTAAACTAGTTCTAAAGTATGCTGCCGAAAAGCATTTGGTTGGTCCAAACGTAACATCATTTAGTTCTGGGAAAGCTTTAATTGCCAAATGAGGCAAAAACTCTTCAATCACAGTATTATCTAGTTTCAATTGCCCTTTTTGACGATAAAGAAAATCTTCTTCACAAGAATATATCAAATCAAAATCGACATAGAATTTATAGTCATTGAATAGCCGAACAAGTTGAGCAACCACCTCTTTTTTTGTACCTTCTACAGCTGTCATGTCATTAATCCATTGATGGTATCTAGGCAATCCATCTCGAAGCCTCTTGATAGCCAGCTGTGGCATTTTTTCATTTGAAATTGCCGCGTTGATCTTATCTAGGTGTGGTGTCGGTAGTGCCATTATTTTTCCTTTACATTTAGAATCGGAGAAACATCAATTTTTGTAGATTTTTCAATTGCTTCTTTTATTTCAGCTTCTACCTCTGATGAACAACGAAGTAGAGCCTCTTTCAAAGCACGTCGGCCGATTTCTCTAGCAGCTTCAATTGCATTAAGTACTTCATTATTTGAAATGCTAAACCTTAGTATTTCTTCATAAATTGACTCACCGAATTTATTGGTGAAAACTCGTTCTTGCTCGCCCTTAAGTATAAACCCACAAGATTCGGCAACATCCGCAATCAATTTTGCATTTTTAAATGCCGTTTTTCTCACATTTGATTCCCGGCCTACTATAAATATTACCTTCGCATCGCCCTTGCAGATTCTAATCAACTCACAGAAAACCTGAGACATATCCATGCAATACTGAACAACAGTTAAAAACCTATTTTGCCTAAACTTTCTGTTTGCACCGATTTCAGACTTGGCTACAGAGAGGATGTCAGCTCCAGTTTTTTCAACTGATTTTCTATAATTCTGATGGTAATTAAATACGTTAATATAAGGTGGAGATGTGACTACAAAATCTACAGTGTTTTTAGAGATAGCAGTTGCTCTAGAATCCCTATGAAAGCACTGTATATATTTTTTTGACCTAGGGAGGTTTTCTATATTGGCACGAAGGGTACCCCAAACATTAAGAACTCTTTTAACATCGGTTTTTTTTGCATCAAAGTCTAAGCCAGTTATCAGCGCAAATAGAACTGTTCGAGTAATTTCATCACTCTCACCGGAATACATTTCAATAAGTTCTGGCTCGAAGTTTTTGATGTTTTCAACTACAAATAGAGGCAAGTCGTTTGTGTATTTTGACACCAATATTTCAATCTTGGCCAACGCCTGATTAATGCCCTTTACAGGCTTGTTAACTAATTCGTATATCTTTGCAAATGACACTGCAGCGGGATTTATTTCACAACCAGATGCACTCAAACCCAGTAGAGCAGATTCAAAAAGGACAGTTCCACTGCCTAGAAATGGATCAAAAACGACACTTTTATCATCCGCATAATTGCAAAGTATTGATTCAATTAACTGTGGCGAAAACTGACCACGCCAAGTAAAAAGATTGCTGCGAGTTTTATTTTCAATATTAACCATAGAGACCGGTAAGTCCCTAGTGAGGCTAATGCTTTTAAATTCCATAAATTTGAATTCTCATCGACATTGACCGAGTCAATGTGCTGCGCTTTTCTGTGAATCAACGGCATTCTCAAAACTTGCTCAACGTTTATTCACTATCAATCGCTAATTTTTTGGAATGATAGCAATGACTTAACTGTGAAAGCCAGTTCTTATTTGTTTATTTTAAGTGTAAAAAGCGAGCGATTCAGTAACTGACTTACCTAAAATCCCCACTATTGATAACAGGGAGTTGAGTATCTACAAGCTTTCAAAAGCACTCTTGATGTTTAGTATTTTTATCAAATCACTGAGGGCAGAATACTCGCTCAACTTGGGTTAACTTCAACACTACATTTCATTAAAAAAATAAAAAAACAACACTTCGAATTCTGCGTTTACACGAAGTGAAATATTTTTCCTAAAGATTGATCAAGAAGGTTTTTACTCAGTAGATAGATGGTTTCGTTTCAGTATACTGTTCAATTTATTTACGAATGCTTGTTCATCAGCTGTATTTTGCCTCTTATATATATATTTATTATTAGTGTCTGACTCCTGAGTCATACCCCGGTGCACTGCAGTTTTTGGTCTTGTTTTTGCTGATTTTCGTGGCTTCAATGCCGAAAAGTTTAGATGGACCTTAATACCTGTGTAATAGCCCATACGGTCTTTAGTGCGACTGTAAAACAGATAACCTTCCTCTATAGCATCTTGTAAGTATCGGTGCACCTGACGGGCACTACGGCCCAACTTTTTAGCAATAATGCCTATCGTTGTTTCAATAGGCTGTTCTTGACCAGCCCAACCAAGCAACATGAGTACCATACAGCGAGTGCCAGGCATTAACCGTGCATTGCGCACAAAGTCCTGCTTGACAGGTTTCACAAACGCATTAGAGGAGGGGGCAAGCTCAAGAGACTTGCGCATGGGTTGCCCTACACTTTCATCATGTAAGTAAGGGGCAAAAGCAGAAATACTGCCGATATAAGAGAGATGTTTCATTGTGTTTCCTTCCGTTTATATAGGAAGAAAAACCCAATTAAAAAAGACCACAAAAAACCATTACAAGAAGTGACTTTTTCCTTGCGCTGCCTCTGAATATGGGCAATGCTTCAAGTGTTGAGTTTGAGTGCATAGCCGCTACAGAATTTTTTGAAAGCCCGCTTTTAGCGGGTTTTTCTATGCCTAATGTGTCAAATAATGCTCCATTAAAGATTCATTCCAGCCAACCATTGTAATGAGTCGTAGTGCTTTTCCTATGATTACCCCCAAAATTACCTCTAGAACGTGGGGATAATTACTTATTGTCATTGGCGCAACGGAATGAAACGCTTGCGGTTCAACGTCCGGTAATCACCAACCGAAGGGCGGTAGTGCTTTATTTTCTTGACCTAAACAACAATATATAGCAATAATTAAGATATATTCTTATTCGAAGGATTGCATATGGCACAGACTAAAACACAGACTTTGAGTTTAGGCACTCGTTGGAATAGCTTTATTGCTGCACAAATAAGCGAAGGTCGTTATGCTTCAGCAAGTGAGATTGTGCGTGATGCGCTGAGACTGCTAGAAGAGAAAGAAGCCAACTCTAAGCTAGAAGCATTGCGCTCTGCACTTGTTGCAGGAGAAGAAAGCGGCGACGCTGGCGTATTGGACATGAATGCGATTAAGCAAAATGCAAAAAGAGAGCTTGGTATAGATTGATTATTCGCATACAAAACAAAGCAAAAACTGACCTAAATAACATATACAAATACACATATAAGAAGTGGGGCGAAAAACAAGCCGACAAATATTACGACCTTCTTAGTGAAGGGATTGATAACCTCAAAACCCACCCTGAAATTGGTAAAGAAGCTGGCGACATTAGAGCCGGATATAGAAAACTGCAAATCAAACATCATGTTGTGTTCTATAAAATGCGTGACCAGTACATACAAATCATCCGTGTTTTACATGAAGACAGAGATTTTAAAAGGCACCTATAGCATAATTTCCATAAGATAAATTATCACACAGCCATTGCTATCAATGTTGTGCCGGTTCTCGGTTCTGTGACACCCAAAACTTTACCTCTTTGGCGTACCAGCGTCGCCCTCCCATACCTGTGTCCGTTGGTATTCTAATTGCCCTAGGAAAATCCTTGCGGCATATCACCCTACTTTGGATAGATGAACGGCTAAGGCGCATGTAATTCCCTATATCATCTACCGCCCAAAGCTCTGCATTTTCGGCACGCTGCGCTTTAAGTTCTTTCAATATTTCCAGCAATAATTTCTGCTGCATACCGATAGCCTCCGATACAAAATAACCAGCACATAAAAAGGTGCCCTGTTTATTAGTTGATTTTATGCGTGTTTGACTTGTCAAACGGATTGCTTTCGTAATCTCGTTTGTCTAAATACAACAACACGGCTGCAAAACGCTGGCTAAAATCTTCAATTTTGGGATCGACGAAATCTTTTGCCAGCGCCCATTCAACAAATTGGTCTGCTGTATAAGTGAAGCCCGGCTCGGTGGTGTAGTGGTCAAAACAATGCCACATCAGTTCGTTCATTGTGACCATGTAAGTATCTCCCCTACCTGTAGTCAGGAGACGTGTTTTTTCAGCTAAATATCGTTCAGGATGCTGTCGATAAAAAACATAAGCCATATTCCACCGTACCAAGATTTCATACCCCCACCAAACAAAAAATAACGATTTACTAATAGGACTGCCCTTCCCCCTTGCCTTTACTTTGGGATTGTATCTCCTGCATATCAACGGCTTGGCTGGAAGACATATTAAAATTATCTCTAGCAACATTTACTCTTGCACCTAGACGTTCACGTAAATACTGAATTCTTTCTTCATTCGCCTTTTGATGCCCGGCATTGACCACCTTTGTCGTATTCCCTCCCGGCGTTAAGTTATATTGCGGCTCTGGCGTTTGACGCTGTGCTTCGCGATAGTCCAATTCTGCTTTGGATACAACAGTACTTCCAAAATGGGACTGTGTTTGTTCATTATTATGGGTAGGCATAGTGCCCTGCCCTGAGTTATCAGATTCATTGCTCATAAATACTCCTGTTACGCTCTATAGCGAGAATATTGCGAAAGATTAGGGCGATAGCCTTGCACATAAGACCATACTCCCCGTTGATACTGTGGCATGTGAGCAATTGCATCGGGCACTGGCTCACAAACAACAGATAGACTGCGATTACCCACTTGCACTCTGTCATTCACACCCAATAGAGGATTAGGCATAAACCACCCAACAAGATGTGGCTGAGTAAAATACGGAACTTTATAAGCTTGATAGGGATAGATATCGAGATCACTGATAAAGTTAATCGCGCGATTTTGAGGCATATTTAACACCTCTGATGCTGTCATTAAGCGCCGTCTTTTACGTGCTTTGTAATCGTGTGCGTAATCGTAATATTTAGCATGTAATGTGTTGTGGAAAGGGTTTACCCCCGCCATCAGTGAAGCAACCGCTTGCATTTTGGCGTGCTTGGCCTGTGCTTGTTGCAACTCGGGCTTATAAAATAGGGTTTCATCACCTAACATTCGACTGACCAGTTCCGCTGTTTCGATATCACGAATGCCCGTAAAAATCCGGGTTTGCGCACTGCTCATCAGTGTTTTCAAACCAGATTGACCATGATGGGTTTCTACCTGCCCAATTGACTGAAACGCACTTTTCGCAACAATATTTGCGCCCCTGCCATACTCATAAACCCGCAACAGCTCACTAAAGGACTGCAATTGCGCTGCTTCATCAATACCAAGAAAAAGTCTTGGTGCTTTGGGCGCACGTTGTTTACCTATCATCACAGCCGTAAAAATGGACTTGAGAACAGGCGCTAACAACGTTGCATGTTCGGCAGACACGACTAATGCCCCTTTTTGAAGCATGTGGTGACTATAAAAATCGGAAATTGATATATCAGGCTCACGTAAGGAAGCCGTTAGCAATTCGTCACCCAACACATTAAGGTTGGCGAAGATAGTCGCTAGTACACCTGAATATTCAGCTTCGGCATTTTCCCTTTTATATTCCTGCTCTCCCGCAATACGTCTAACGTTTTCAAAGCGAGAGCTTTTCATTTGCTCAAGTATTGTTCCCCAATACTCGGGATCTGATTCCATGAAACACAGCATCGAATAAAAGTCAGGGATATCAATTTTGCCTAACGTTTCTACCATCCAAATAAGCGTTTCAGATGCCCATTCTCGTGCTCGCTTAACGAAGAAATCGCCTTTATTGCCTGAATTCGGTGCGGGTGTACTAATCATCCCCTGCATATGCAGCTTTGCATCCAATTGCAGATACGGGTTATCGACGGTTAACCCTTCAAATGGATTAATGCGATTTTGTGGCAAGCACCACGGCATTTCGGAAAACAAACCATAGGGGTTCCAGCAGAACCAACTCGCGCCTAAATTGATTTGCGAATGCATTAATATCGCTGAGATTTCACCCTTAAAGTCTAAGAACAGACTTGGCATGACCAATAAACCATCATACGCAAAATATGAGGTTAATTTTTGTGACCCTGCCCCACCAAACAACATAATGCTGGCTATAGAGTCGATTAACAATTGGCGACCACTTTCAGTAAAACCAATTGGAATACCTGTATTACCAGTTAATCCAGCCTGTATATTCTCTTGCTCTGTTGACCAACGCGCCGAACCATCTCGATAGTATTGATTGTCCATGAACAGCCCTTATAATAAAGGGAGGCTTATTAAGCCTCCCTTGTTTTTACGTAGATGTTTAAATTAGTGGATGTCGGTCTTTTCGGCTGCCACCGGAAAGACTGACTGTTTACTTTTCTCGTTCGTAATAGTGTCTTGACCCCTTGTACTTGTAGACAGGCGGCTTGATTTTGTTTTTTTCAAACGCACCAAATACACACCCGCCACCAACAATCAATGCGAGCAAGCCCCATCCATTATCGGCAGATAACATGCCGATACCCATTAGGCCCATCACTAAGCCAAACATGAACAACCGTATTCTTTCTTTTGTTTCCATAAAGAAACCTCCTAAGTTAATACATTAAGCAAAAGCAGGCGATAAACGCATAAAGGCTGAAACAGCTAACAAGCCTATCGCCCACATCCAGCCCACTCTTGCAAGGGCATACACGAGAGGAAATGTCAGAATTTGCCAAGCAAGCATACTTAAATCCAACATACCCTCCCCGTAAGCATTCATAACAATCCGCTCAACCCAATTACTTGTAAAATCATATAGATACGGTGCACCAAGAAACGCAGTGACAACGCTTAGTATTTGGGTGAGAAAATTGAGTGAAGAATCCATATTAGGACTAGGTGGCCGTCCGTTGCCGCCCCCTAATGGCTGTTGCATAGCCATTCCTCCTATTAGTGAATTGTTAAAGAACTGCGACACGGATACCGCAAACACTAAGTCGGAGAGAAACTAAGAAGATACTCAACGACTAGCGTTGAGTTAATGATAATTGAGCGCTCAATTATTGCAAGTTTTTTTGAGCGCTCAATTTGAGAGATTTTCTTTGTGACTATTCGATATCAAAATTTCTTTTTTCGATAAATTCTCTAATCGCTTGTTTTGCAAGTTCTTTTTTTGTCATTCCAGTAGCTTTTATGAACGCTTCAGCCATTTCATGGGTTTCATAATCTATACGAGTTTGAAAGCGGGTGTCTGGACGATTATCCTCGTGATCAGGTGGAAGGTCAGGGTTTATCCAGTCTTCCCTTTTTGTATACTTCCTTTTGGTCACTGGTATATCAAGCTCCGCCATATCTTCCTTCATCCTTGATGATGTGACTTTCCCAGTGGGATTAGAAACACTTTTCTTATCGTTCTCTGCTGTTATCCACAAAAAAGCTTTTCCACCTATAATTTGGATAGTATATTGGCCAGTATCAATGGCTTGCTTAAGTGAACTCTCGGAGCTTATTTCTACTGCTCCCTGCAATTTGATTGTATCTTTCACTACTGTTTGCTCATCTCATTCGTAGCTAGTTGTATTAATCTGATTTCATATTATATGGCATAGACATGGAAAAAACCTATAAAATACAAGTGTCCTCAAGGAAAAAAGAAAACCTTGTCCAGCTGTTTAAAGATTTGTTCAAGGCCTTTCCTGATATAGACAAGAAGGTAGATTACTTTCACATCACTGAAGGGAAAAGCCCTTTTTTTGGTGCGGGTAATCAAATTATAGAAAACATTACTCTTCATTGGAATATAGAGGAGCTAGACGACGAAAAATATGAGTTTTTTTTAAAGGTAGCGGAATTAATAAAAGAATCGGATATTGGCGAGATTTTAGTTGAACACGACTAAATAGTGCACATTTTCAGCTTTTAAAATTGCATATTTTGACTCAGACATTCAAAACTTCTAAAAATAATCAGTACTCAATAGCGCTGATTTTCAAATATGAACTTCTGATTTTCCTCTCTTACCAAGAAGGTTTGACATCATTTTTTCTTGTTTTAATGGTGCTTATGCTTTTTCCAATCGTAGGTTTGTTAATTTTTAGCATTCCATTTATTGAAACAATGATTGTCTTCCTCATATCAGAAAAGATTAGTGACAAAGAAAAACGGTCAATTCAGAAAGATATTAAGTTAGATGACAACATATTGGTTACTCGGTTTAGATTCAAGGACTCTCAAGCTTATTCTATCCCTTTTCTTAAAATTATTGTGCTTTCAAATCATCACTATAAATGCCTCAAATTAAAAAACAGTGACGATAGACAAATCGCATTGGCAAAGCTTGCCCATGAAATTGGACATTTAAAACAATATGATAGAGTTATGTATCGGTGGCTCCAAGGATCTACGGTCGTATTTTGGGGATACTTTTTTTACGTAGTTTACCTAGAGTATTTAAAGCTCTTTACAGGTTCAGCACCCCTCAGTTTTGATAATATCTATTTGGCACTTTTACTACTATTTGCCTTGTACAATCTTTATTCCGCAAACCTTACAGCTGCACATAGGCGCGAATATATTGCAGATATTAGCGGTTATATGCTTTTTAAAGGTAAGTTTATGAGCTTTATTTACGATGGCGTAGAAACTGATGCAATAATGAATAAGGTAAATAGAACGACACCAAAGCAAAATAAATTCACGCATCCAGATTTTACTTCCAGGTTGCATATGATAAAGGGTGAAATTGATGTTCTCTGTATGAATACTATTTGGGTATCCTACAGATGGATGCTCCTGCTCTGTTTTTTTATTGGTGCGTCAAATGGAAACGAACAAAAGTACGATTTTTCGGATTATTTTGTGATCGCGTTTTTTATCGGAGTACTTTATTACCAACTTGCTGGAATCACAGGCACATTTGGAAAAGTAAAGTGGCGCTTATGGGATTACACTAAAGGTACACTGGCAGCTTGTATTTCTATACTGTTCCTACAATATATACATTTAGCATTTACAGGAGAGTTTTACACAAACCCTGGTTACTATGTCAACTACTTAGAATTAGCGGTATTTGTTTTCCAATATATGGCAGTTAAACGAGCGAGAAATATAGCCATAAAACGAGGAAAAGAAAACTGGATAGAACCTTGGTTGCGTTGAATAAGAACTTTAACTAAGGTCGTACCCTTGGTTCTTAGAATCACGCACTGGAACATTATCATTCACGGTCTGCTTGAGGCTTCGATGCATACTCTTTGGTTTTCTATTTGCCTTATCAGCATCCGCGGCTTTGCTATATTGTGTTTTTAACGGCTCAATTTCCTTTTCGTTATGTTTCGTGGCTTGCTCAGATTTATGTTTTGTGTATTTGGCAATAGTAGAATAGCGCTCTTTCAATTCCATCTGCCGACGCGAAAAAGCTGGCTCTTGCTGCTGTGGCTCCCCTTTCTTTAGTTTTAATTTAAGTACTGCTTGCCTGTTCAATGGATTTCGTGTCTTAGCGATGCACTGTTTATTTTCTTCTTGCCAAGATGTTAGGTGGTATTGTTTTGTACTTTGTTGATTAGACTCAAACCCTAGCCTTTTCAGTTCTTGTTTTTGCGCCCATTCAGGGCGGTGTCTTAAATACCCTTCCGCATCAGCACGCCAGCGATTATTTGCATCACGCAGTTGTTTTTCTCTGTTTTGTAAATCATCTAACGCTGCATGATAGCGCCTGCGATTGAATATACGAACCCAGAGGCTGTTCACTTTTTCACGTTCAACTTGAGCATGTTTTAATCTTTTTTCGGCCAAGTTCACACCGTGACGCTTTTTACTTTCAGCAACTTTTTCATCTAACAGCAGTTGATAACGTCTGGTGATAGCGGCTCTTTCAATACGCTTCCTCTTTTTTTCACTGGCTTGGCGAGCTTCTTGTATTAGCTTCGCTTGAGCACTTTCAAATATGGCTTTTTCTTGAGCGGCTCGAATGGCTGCTTTTTCATGTGCTATTTGACACTTCACTTCTTCTGCATCACAGCCATAACTGCTTAGCTGCACCTCGGTTTTTATACTCTGCGCTAACTTGTCGGCATCCTCCAACTTGCGGTGTTCTAAATCCTTTAACTTTGCTTTAACTTCCTTTGTTTTTCTGCCTTCAATCATTCGGGACAGATTAATGATTTCGCCTTTCGCATCGACAGCTACAAAGGCTTTGCGCCCTTTTGCAAGGTGTAAACCTTCTAATTCAAGTGCGGCTTTAAAACTTTTACCGTCGTCGCTGGCCTCATATGCACGGGTTATTTTTGCTTGATACTGTTCTTTTTTTGTCGGGTAATATTGTTTGGCGTCTTGCTGTTCGCGCTGCTGTGCATTCACAAGACGCATATTGCAATGCAGGCCATGCTCAAGCTCGTACTGCAAAGCGAACGTTTGTAATTTTCGCTTATCCAAACCCAGCTCAGCACGTTTACCAGTTACTGGATGTACTAAGTTTGCGACCACATGCACATGTGCATGCTTGGTATCGTCATGTGCCACCACATAATACTGATGCTCTGATAATCCTAGTTTATCCAATGTCGATTTAGCCGTATCACTCATATGTTCGCGGCTGGGTGTTTCACCATTCGCCCAACTCAACGAATAGTGATACACCGCGCCCGTTTCAGATTTTCGTCCCGATAAACTGCCTCCGGCTTCGCGCTTCAACTCATCAGCATGTAAATCAGTCCATGCCATAACCTTTGCCGCTTTATGAATATCGTTGGTATACATGTTCCCCGTTTCTGACCATGCAACTCTTTCGCAAGTTTGGGCTTTCTTATCATGTCCCAAATAAGCGGTTACACCTTTAAAACTGTGACCGTGATTAATACGAGGGATCACGGCATTACCTGCGATAAAACCTTTTCAAGGTGAAGCAAAGCAGTTTCAAGTCGCTCATTGTGGTATCGATTGGTTACATGCAGTTTCTTGGCAATTTGATTGAGATTATTACCAATAGCGAGAAGTTGCCGCACCACTTCTACATCATGCCTACTCTGCTGGACAATTACTTGTCCATCTATGCATTGTCGCCGCTGATATTCAGAAACGGACAATCTGGCCGCGCTTGCGTTGGCTTTAATTTTGACGCGCTCAAGTTCTGTCACACGATAAGGTGACATGACTTTGATACGAGCTTTATTCTCGTTATCGTTGGCAACGTTCGACATTCATTTAATCTCAATATCAAGGAAAAAACGCAGTGAAAACTAAGGGGGATGCAACGGGGGAAAAGCGCAGCGATCCCCCTTGCCAAGAGAGAAATGTATATACATTTCTCCATCTTGCTACCCTACCAACAAAGTAACAAACGCCACCAAGGATTGAAATTGAGTCACGAAAGCCATTCACAGCTATTTTGAGGCATATCTAGCCACGTATGAAATCGGCTATCTACGCTCAACACTTTTACGGTTTTTGTCAGTCAGCGCCCACAACGCACAAGCTGGCAAAAAGCGTTTGGCGCAACGCGCCAAAAAATCACCGCACGAAATATCACACCTCAAATTCCAAATAAAGCGCGTATATCTCATCAGCCAAAATACCAAGGTAATCGAGCGTTTGTGCCTCAGATGCATGACCAAATGCCTGCATAAGCAAGGCCACAGATGCATCATTTTTGGTGCGTTGGTGATAGCCCCATGTTTTGCGCAATGAGTGTGAACCGTAATTTTCAACCAACCCAACATAAGCACACCATGCCTTGACCAATTGATTAACAGCGGATACGCTCAGCGCCCGGTGACGGAAGTGGTTTGACATAAACAGCGGAGCATTGACATCATGCCGCCTTGGATGAACTGCGAGCCAAAGCTGTAATGCAGTGTAGACCACCTCATTTATTGCCGTAGCACGATACTCGCTGTTCTTGGATTGCTTGATATCCAGTATATCTCCCACCTTCAAATGCACTACATCTTTGATGCGCAAGGACAAGAGCTCATTAGCACGATATGCCGTGTTAATACCCATAACAAATAAACACAAATTACGTGGCTGATGTTTTAATGTACGTTTAATGCGGTTAATAGCTTGTTTTGAGCGGATAGGTTGGACTTTGGTAGTACTTCCTTTTTTCGGGTGATTGGGATTGCCTCCTTTTTTACTCATACGCTTACTAAAATCGCAAATTGCCCAATTTTTCCAACCCTTTAACTTTTATATTAAAGTTAACATACCTGTTTTATCCTAATGAATTCAGCAAGTTAATATGTGCCCGACACCTTTAAGTGTGTGGAATGGAAAGTGTCGGACACCCCGGAATTACACCGTTAAATATACCACTATCAACTTTAATATATAAATTAAAGAACTTTTTGTTATATGTGGTTATTTATTTAGGCATTTCAGCAGGAGCGAATGCTGAATTGATATACTCACCCATTCACGCTGGTACGCTCACAGGGACGAATTTTACCGACACTTCAATCAATAACCGATTGAACGGCCCGACCGTTGATTTATCAAGTGCGACCTCTGTGGACTTAGGAGCAAACGGCTCTGCCTATGCCGATATCAGCGCAGGAAAAACGGGCGCTGTGGCGCATGGTCTATTTGAAACCTTTGCGATGTGGGCAGATGTACTTACATTCGCAAGTGATACCACGGTCAATTACTCGGTAACACTAGATGGTATTTTGTCCTCTATTGCCGGAGCTGGAACAATTTCAGGGCAAGTCTTTCTGGGGTTTTATGACATCACAGGGTTAGATACATGGATTGGAACGCGTAAAGACACCATTATTGGTCTGAATAATTTCCATGTTGATGTGCCTCGCGTCAGCCGTGTTTCGATAACGCGCTCAATGAATGATGCCATCGTCTTTGATGGTTCGGGCTTTGACAGAACAGTAGACCGATTAAGTCGTGACGGCACCGCGCATAATATCAACCTGTCTGCCAGCAATTCCTTTGATGTCGTGGCGGAGCGTGAATACGGTGTCTATATGTTCACCCTTGCTAATTCTTACACCAATTCATCGGCTGATTTCGGGAATACGGGGTCTTTGGATATCTTTGATACGGGCGGCGTGGCGTTCACATCCGCATCCAGTGTATTTATCAATACAACGCCAGTAATGGATATATCGGAACCCGCAAACCTTACATTGTTCGCACTCGGTGTTATTGCGCTTACAATGCGCCGAAAATTTACAGGAGCGCTTTCCAATGGTTAAGCGCAACGCACTGTTTGGCGTATTTGCGTCGGTGTTTAGTGCCGCTATCTTTGCGGATGCATCGACCAATCGTCACTTTCTAACGCTCAGCGAGGGGCAACAACGCTGGTACTATAACGGCGCTTTTACAGCGCTCGCACACGCCGCGACAGTTCAATATAACAAGGAAAAGTCAGATTGCGTATGGGATTGGTATTTCAAATACCCTGAGCGAAGACGCGAGCAATTAGAAGAGAGCTTTAAGCTTTACCCGGATGGCATTCCATCTTCGGTTATACTGGCGCTGCTTAAGCGCGATTGTGGTGTGTTTGACAAAACAAATTAACCGAGCTTTATCGGCTCAAAGTTCGGTGCATTGCTTTCATCGTTGGGTAAAATGACTTTATTGTCATGCGCCGTGCAGAATGTGTCGCATAAATCTGGAGAATTAAAGCTGAGTTTTCCATCTATACCAGAAGAAACAGACATTGGCGCATTCTCACTGGCACTGAGTTCAGCTAGATATTCAGGACGCTTATCTCTAATCCTTTCCTGAAACTCATCAAGCTCCTCTTTACTCGGCGGGTTGTCTTCATCGTCCATACGTTGACGTATTGGTTTAAGGACATCGCGCTGGTAATCCAATATTTCTTGTCTGTGACGCTCAAGCTCTTCTTGTTTGCGCCTGAGTTCAATTAATTGTTCTTCACTCAAGCCAAGGTGAGCGGCATGCTCAAGCTGGTTACGAATATCATTGAGTTCGTGACTGATCTTTTGCAGTGCGTTTTCGACTTCATTTTGCGCTTCTTCAAGTTTGGCCTCGACATTAAAGTATAATTCCTGATATTGAGCATCGTTTTCCAGCATATAAACGAGCATCGAGACAAAGCGTTGTTCTCTGGTTTTTCGCTTTTCGCGTTCGTCGGGGTTGATAAGAGTAAGGGGATCGACAGAGAATCGTTTGATACGACCGCGATTATCCGTTCCCGATAGCTCATGATTGTAATCAATTACATCCTTTTCGCGCAGCGACTTGCTATCCGTACCAATGTCTTGCGGTTTATCTTTCACCCGACAACCCTTTCTATAAGGATAAAATATTCACCTCTTCCAACATACATGATTTTGCAACCATAAGTCAAAAGGTGAGTATTTTACTTCGTATCAATGGCGGCTTTGGGCGAAGAGCCGTCACTTGATTAATAGGAGCAAAAATCGTGCTCTGCCAAAAAACAGGCTTTAACGCTTCAAGTTAAATGGAAAAGCCGAGTTATTTAAACTTTGTTAAACAACCTGCAAGAATTACTCTGAGTTACTTAACCTTGTTAGGCTTTCCAAATGCTTTCATACGCATTTTTAAGTTCATTAAGTACTCTCTTCCACGCGTCATTCATTGCTACAACCAATTCATTTAGCTGATTTGTGTCTTGGTCATCATTAGAAATGAGAATGTAGAAATCAAATACAATCTTACTGTGGCAGCTAACTGATTCAAAAAGTGGCTCATAGCCCATAATAGCGGCCAAGCTCTTAGCTTTTTGCGTTTGATTTACGGCTTCTATAATCCCTAAGCACTCATCAGACGATAAATCTTCTCTATTATTCCAATACGAATGAATCGACAAATTTAATTTTTCAGTTGCACTCTCCAAAATAGAACCAATTTCGCGAACAAGAGACTTTCGATCTTCTATTGCCATCTTATTTATATCATGGTTATGGCTTCTTCGAGTTACCCAATAGGTAGTTATGCCACTTATTAGAGCACCAAGTCCAATTTTGACAGCAGTATCAACTATATCTAGTACAGTAGCCACTAAATCATTCCTTCTTTTTGAGAGCTAACGACATAATACTGAGAATTCGTGGCACGTACAAAGCTGGTACATCATTCATCAGTAATCAATAAACTTTTTCAATACTAGCAATAGCTTACTTGGTATAACCAATGCTTTTTAAATATTTTATTTGTGGAAAATAAGAACGAATACGGAAATATCCGTATTTATAGCTAAAACTGTTTTTATTAACATGTTATACCCCGTTGTATCGCTTGGTGTGGTTTGTAATGTTTTCCAATATCTTTGTATTTACCCGTAACGCTATGCCCAAGGCTGCGTCAACCTATTTTGTGGTGCGCGGATTTTTATCCCTACCCTAATTGAGCTGCAATTTCTTGCGCGGTAGGATTATAGTAAATCATCAATGAACGTGGGTCGCGATGGCCTACCATGCGCGCCAAATCTAGCACATGTAGTTTTTTAGCGAGCCGAGTTAATGCCTCATGTCGTGAATCATGAAAGGTGAGGCCAGTGATACCTGCCAGTTGCAAAGCTCGTCGAAAAATCTGACCTGACGAATTTTGATTGGTATTAAACACCCGTTCACTGCCCTGCTCTTTCATCAACCGTAATAAACTAATCGCATTAGACGATAAAGGCACGTCCCTGCTCGTGCCGTTTTTTGTCTCGTGTAAACGCAAATAATGCTTATCTAGATAGATATCTTGCCATTTCAACTGCCATATTTCTCCTTGGCGCATAGCTGTTTCCAGCGCAAATAGAAATCCCACAGCGACAACATGGCGAAGCTCTTTGACGTTTTTCCCATCAAACATTAACGCCTTTAAAATAGTATTAATTTCTTCCTCACTAATGCGTCGTTCTCTGGGTGCAGGGTCTTTTGGGCGCTCAATATTGCGAATAGGGTTTGTTTTAATCCAGCGCCATTTCACACCTCTTTGAAACACCACACTGAACAGGTTTAGATTACGGTTTACGCTACTACTTTTCACCCGCTTAAGCTCTTCTTGAATCCAATCGTCAAAATGGGTTTGGCGAATATCAGATAAGAGCATGTTGCATAAAGAATGCGTGAGAAAACAATTAATACGGTTATGCTCCCTCTTCCACCCTTTGCGGTTAGGACACATTTTATCTCTAAAGCGAACAAACAAGTCCCTTACTGTCTTCCCTTCAACAGTGGCATCGGGGGTAATACTCTGTTCTGTTTCTACCCCCCATGCTAACGCCTGTATTTTGGTATCAAAGGTTTTGGATTTGTATTGGCCAAATTTTCGGACTTCTGCAACGAAGCGTTTGCTTTTTAACTTGCGAATAGTGGGCATATTGTCACCTGCGTTCGTAATTTCATTCGTAATTTATTCGTAAAATCACGGGAAATATGGGACGGTATGGCTCGATATGAACAAAAATGTTCTCAGCAAGCAAAGCTAAGTAGTTGAATAATAAGATATAGTTAGATTTAGCCAGATGTAGCAAAAAGCGAATGGTGCCCGGGGCCGGACTTGAACCGGCACGTCCTTACGAACGAGGGATTTTAAATCCCTTGTGTCTACCAATTTCACCACCCGGGCATCGGATGAACTCATATAAGCTATGAGGGGCTTTGTGATTTGCTTGATGGAAACATCAAAGCAACCAATAGTGGAGGCGGAACCCGGAGTCGAACCGAGATCCACGGATTTGCAATCCGCTGCATAGCCATTCTGCCATTCCGCCATAATTGGAGCGGGAAACGAGATTCGAACTCGCGACCCCGACCTTGGCAAGGTCGTGCTCTACCAACTGAGCTATTCCCGCAATGAAAAGGTAAAAAGTACCCTATTCATTTAAAACATATCACTGCTGTGAAATGTGAGGCAGCATTCTACCTCCAATGTCTGAGCTGTCAACCACAAAAGTCTCTATTTTATTGCGATTGCTGGATTTTTAGCTCAAACGCTCTATTTTCAAACAAATTTACTTAATTGTCGTTTTTTCTGATGATAAATCCTTCCAGGCAGCTGTCGTATAAGTCAACATCGACCAAACTGAAAGAAATGCTGCAAAGTACAACAGGGCATAACCTAAGGATACCCAAAATATTCTGAATCCCATAAAGTACTCTAACTCTGAAAGTAAACCAATTAAGGCCAGCATCTGAGCCATTGTTTTAGCCTTACCGACAAAAGAGACCTTAACAGTGTCGCTCTTGCCTTGGGATCCCATCCATTCCCGCAGCGCCGATACATATATCTCTCTGGACATTAACAATATTGCGGGTATGGTTATCCAGGGCGTATTGTAGCTGTCTGTGATCATAAGGAGTGCCGCTGCGACAATGAGTTTGTCAGCGACCGGGTCCAAAAACGCACCAAAGGCAGTTGATTGCTGCAGTTTTCTTGCAAGATACCCATCAATCCAGTCAGTAATAGCGGCTAACCAGAAAATGAATGCGGCCATTTGATGTGCCCATTTCCAATCCAGGTAATAAACAACGACAAACACCGGTATCAGTATGACGCGAAGCATGGTGATAATGTTTGGAATGGTCCACATCAGAGGGTGTTTTCCTTTTTATAATGACTACAGAACACTGTTATTATGCCCAATTTAACCACAAGCATGACTGCCTCAATTCTAATTATGAAGATGATCGTAAATTATTTCTGCCAGCTCATCGCTGATACCAGGTACGCGTGCAATTTCATCTTTACTAGCATTTTGCACTCCCTGAATTCCCCCCATGTATTTTAACAGACTCTGACGACGTTTAGCGCCAATACCTGGCACAGATTCAAGCACTGAAGTACGTTTTGCTTTTTGTCTTCTTGCTCTATGGCCACTAATAGCAAAGCGGTGTGCTTCGTCGCGAATGTGCTGAATCAGATGTAAAGCAGAGGAATCGGCTGACATAGGGATAGTATCATGATTGCCCGCTAAAATAAGGGTTTCCAATCCAGGTTTTCGACTGGTTCCCTTTGCTACTCCAATTAATAAAGGTTTCTTTGGCCCCTGCCAGTCTTCAAAATGCGCTTCGGCCTGAGCAAGTTGTCCCTTGCCGCCGTCAATCAATAGTATGTCCGGGATTTTACTTTCATCAGAGGCATTTTTGTAGCGTCGTGCTAAGGCCTGAGCCATTGCAGCATAATCGTCACCTGGCGTTATCCCTTCGATATTGTAACGACGATAATCAGTTTTAAATGGTCCATCTCGATTAAATACAACACATGAAGCAACAGTTTGTTGACCAGAGGTATGGCTGATATCAAAACATTCCATGCGTTGAATGGGCTGTTCGAAATCCAGAACTCTTTCCAACTCAAGATAACGGGCAAAGACGGACTTCTGATGACTCTGCTTTGCATCAAGCGCAGTTTCAGCATTGGTGTTAGCCAGATCTAAATAGCGCTTTTTCTCATCCCTGGCCCCTTTGTAGAATTGAATTTTCCGGCCAGCTTCTTTACTGAGTAAAGCTTCGATGGAACTTTGTTCAAGTAGTTCCTGCGGTATAACTATTTGCTTTGGTATGGATTTGTTATCAGCCAGGTAAAATTGCAGAATAAAGGATTGCAGCACTTCTTCCTGACTGGACTCAGCGGGAACTTTAGGAAAAAAGCTTTTGCTGCCCAATAACTTGTTGTCCCGGATAAAAAAGCCCTGAATGCTGGCTATGCCATTTCGGTAGGCAAATCCAAATACATCCATTTCCTCCTGATCGCCACTTACCCACTGCTGCTCCTGAACTTTGGCAAGCGCATTTATCTGATCACGAAATCGGCCCGCATCTTCAAATCGTAGCTCATTACTGGCTTTTTCCATTCTGGATACAAGTGAATCTATCACTTGTTTGTTTTTTCCTTTAAGAAATAAACGAACAAGATCAATTTGTTGCGTGTATTCCTCATCACTAACAAGCCCCTCAACACAGGGGCCTGCACAGCGCTTTAACTGATATTGCAGGCAAGGACGACTTCTCGCTTTGTAATAATTATCTTCACATTGCCTGATTGGAAAAATCTTTTGGATAATTCTGAGACTTTCTCTGACGGCCCAGGCACTAGGATAAGGTCCGAAGTATTCACCCTGACGTTTTTTAGGACCGCGGTGGGACGTTAATCTGGGGTGACGATGTTCTGACAAGAAAATAAATGGATAAGACTTATCATCACGGAGCAATACATTGTATCTAGGCTTAAACTGTTTGATGTAATTGTTTTCAAGAATGAAAGCTTCAGTTTCGCTGTTAACTACAGTGACGTCCATGCTAACTATTTGTTTAACAAGTGAGCGGGTTTTAATACTGTCTACTTGTTTTCGAAAATAACTCGAGACCCTGTTTTTAAGGTTTTTTGCTTTACCCACATAAATCACTTCATCTTTGTGATTGTACATGCGGTAAACACCTGGTTGTGTCGTTAAGTTTTTTAGAAAATTTTTATGATCGAATGTATCGACTGCTGTCATTATTTAAATCGTTTATTATAACTGATCAGAATCTATTAATTTGTGGCGAATGGCCAAGTGAGTAAGCTCTACATCTGAGCTCACATCTAATTTTTCAAACATCCTGTAGCGGTAGGTATTGACTGTCTTTGCGCTGATATTCAGATGCGCCGCGATGTCAGGCACTTTAGCACCTTTGGTTAACATCATAGTGATTTCTAATTCGCGATTCGACAATTGCTCAAAAGGATTGTCTTCATTTTTACTGAGCCTGCTAATCGCAATCTGCTGCGCAATCTCCGGAGCGATGTATTTTTGGCCTACAGCCACCTTTCGGATCGCATTGATCATTTCCTGAGGTTCTGCATCTTTGGTCAAATATCCAAAAGCCCCCACTTCCATTACTTTGCCGGGAATTGGATTTTCTTTATGTATTGATAACACAATGATTCTAGTGCTGTCGGTAAAACGCAGGATCTGTTTAGTCGCCTCAAGTCCTCCGATGCCTGGCATGTTCATGTCCATTAACACTACATCAGGTTGGCTATCACGACAGAATTTTACCGCCAATTCGCCGTTATTCACTTCGCCCACAACCTTGAAGTCATTGACGTCCTCAAGAATGCGACGGATCCCTGTTCTAACGAGTTCATGATCATCAACCAATAGTAGGGTTATCAAACGTACCTCTGAATTTAATGATTGCTAGTCGAGCAAAATAACATAAATACAAGAATGAATGCACCCAATTGCGGAATCATCGATAGAAATGTTGGCTAAGTCTGTTCCAACCAATAATTGTATCTTGCCTTCCCTGCCCTATATTAATTGCCTGACAGGATAAGACAGAACATCTGATTTTCCATCTGTCTTTACATCGGCCATTTAATCGAGGTTGCGTGGGTTCTCCGCCGCACCGGCATTTTATCGGCTTTGTTAAACTCGATACTTCATCGTAACTTTCACTTGCTGCCACCAGTTATCAAGGCTCCTTAATTTTCGTCATCCGGCATACTCTATTTTTACCATTGTAGAATTATGATTTTTTAAATCCCGATTTAATATGGAAAATTTCACGCAAATATCACAACGGATAACGTTTTCCTCACGTTTGATTTAGCACTCTATTTTTATCTTTTTTTTACTCTATGCTGTTCAATATTCAAACAGTTTAGAGGCCGTATTATGAAATTTTTTATCGTTCTGAGTTTTGTACTTTTTACCACAGGCTGTGCTTCTGCGATTGACCGTCATCATTCACTACAAGCAGAGCTGGACATGCCAATTGACTGCAAACATGCACAAAAACAGATCAGTCAGTTACAGAAGAACTATGTAACCAGCGGCGAACAATTTGCCAACGGTGTCGCAACCATTCTGCCCACAGCTGCGCTACTGAACCTTATTTCGGGAGAATATAGTAGCCGATGGAAACTGGCAAATGGAGAATATAATGAGAGGTTAATAATGCGCATAGAAGACATTCAGAAAGAATGTGGTGGTGACAATAATCATTTTGTTGCCACCGCGTCTTAGCGATATCAATAAATGTTGGAAGTATTGTATTGAGTTCAAATTCAATTGAAATCCAGTAATTGCCTTTGACCTTCGCGGGGGAACTGGGTTTAAACACAGGCTGTATATTACCCGAAAATATTACCCAGGCCTAAAACGAAGAAGGCCCCGCGTAGTGCGAGGCCTTGAATATTGGCGGAGAGGGAGGGATTCGAACCCCCGGTAGGTTTGACCCTACGTCTGATTTCAAGTCAGGTGCATTAAACCGAGCTCTGCCACCTCTCCGCGAAGTGGGGCGAATATTAATGACCTTTGTTGTTGTTGTAAAGCCCCAAATAAGAAAAAAATGTTCAATTGCTACTTCTTTGCACTATTTGACGAATATTTAATCCATTTACGAATTCTTACGTGTTTTGCTTACGATTTAACTTGAAAAATGGAACTAAACCCCATACAAATACACTATTAGTGTAATACTTTAGTAATTTACTCAGTTATTAACTTTACTTTGCCTTTTGGAGGTGACAATGGAACAACGTTCAACTTACAGCGCAGCGGGTCAACCGTCGGTACTGCAAACCAATAAAGTGTTGCGGAACACCTATATGTTATTGGCGATGACACTTACGTTTAGTGCCGTGTGTGCTGGCGTATCCTATGCCATCGGAATAAGCCCAATGGCAGCATTAGGTATGAATATCGCCGCATTGGTTATGATATTCTTCCTAAATAAAGCCGCACAAAGCTCTGCTGGTATTTGGTTTGTATTTGCCTTTACCGGTTTATTAGGTGGATCTCTAGGATACACACTCGGGTACTACGCAGGCTTTGCTAATGGTCCTGAAATTATCATGCAAGCCTTCGGAGGCACAGCACTGGTATTCTTCGGATTGTCTGGCTATGTGTTAACAACCAAAAAAGATTTCTCATTTATGGGTGGTTTCTTGATGGTTGGTTTAATTGTTGCCATAGTCGCTATGATAGCGAACATCTTTTTTGCTATCCCGGCACTAAGCTTGGCAATTAACGCTGTTATTGTATTCATCATGTCTGGTTTTATTTTGTTTGATACCAGCCGAATCGTTAATGGTGGAGAGACTAACTATATCCGTGCAACAGTATCCATGTACCTGAACATTTATAACTTGTTCACGTCACTACTTCACCTTATCGGTGCATTTAGCGGCGACGACTAAAAACACGAGTTTTTAATAAAAAAACACCTCAGCATTTGCTGGGGTGTTTTTGTTTATGGTATCAATAACGCATGGCTTCATTTTGTATTCTCGTGACCCACTCTCCATTTGATACGCAACGGGCTTATTCTGCGTATAGATTTGCTGATGCTGCAATAAACGGCGGTCATACACTAGCGGGTATTTTCTTCTATCAATCTGGCGTTAATAACAGCAATAATTTTCAGACACCACATGCTGATGAACTTAATATGTACCAAAAATGGAAAACATTGAATGATCTGCATCTGGTACCGCTTAATGTCTGTGTCACTGCTGCCAATCGCCGAGGGATAATCAACAAAGAAGATGCTATTGAAAGAGATCTTGTTCACTACAATCTTACTGCACCGTTCGAAGAAGTAGGCCTTGGTGAGCTAATAGAATTAATCAATGGGTCAGACAGGACCATACAGTTTTGAGCGCCCTGACCATTATTAATCGTTCTGCGCCTTATGGCAGTGCCGACGGATTAGAAGCACTTGACCTCTGTCTAGCTGCTGCCAGTTTTGGGCAACAGGTTAATTTTATCTTTCTGGATGACGGTATTTTTCAGTTGCTTAGCAATCAGGCACCAAACGAGATTGAACATAAAAATTACAGTAAAACATTTGCTGCTTTAGAATTTTACGATGTTGAGTACATCTACGTGTGTGAGGAAAGCTTGGCTGCCAGAAACCTATCAACCAAAGACTTGTGTATAGAGGTCACATTGCTGAATAAGCAGGAGATAGTGGCCATGTTAAACACAAATGCAGTGGTGACCTTCTAAGTGAACTTATACAAATTACACACAAGTCCTTTTAATCACACTAACCTTAGCAGTCTCATACAACTATTGACTTCTGAAGATGGGCTTTTACTTACTCAGGATGCAGTGTACGTTTTGCGGAATCCGGGTATTCTGCAAGAATTATCCAGCGTTAATGCAGAGCTCTATATCCTTAAGGAAGACATGTTGGCCAGGGGGTTAGTTAATAATAGCGCTGCTAAGCCAATTGACTACTCGCAAATGGTAGAACTTTGTCTTCGCTTTGATAACGTCATTAGTTGGTAAAATAGTGGAATATTTCATTGAATTTAAAAACCGTAAAATAGCCACTGATAAACTGGGCTATTTATTGGATGTTCAGGATTGGAAACCTGAAATGGCGCCGCTTTTAGCCCAGTCTGAAAATATCGAAATGGATGAAAATCGCTGGGAAGTGGTTAATTTTGTTAGGGAATTTTATCTGGAATACAATACCAGCCCCGCTATCCGCGCATTGGTGAAAGCTATGGCTCAGAAATTTGGACCAGATAAGGGTAATAGCCGGTATCTGCACAGGCTATTCCCAAAAGGGCCAGCTAAACAAGCCACGAAAATAGCCGGTTTACCAAAACCGGCTAAATGTCTGTAGATAACTTCTCAACTCAGGCCGAAATGACTTCCAGGCCATTCAGATAAGGTCTTAAAACCTTAGGCACAACCACACTGCCATCTTCTTGTTGATAATTTTCCAAAACAGCGACCAAGGTTCTTCCAACAGCCAATCCGGAACCGTTTAACGTATGAACTAGCTCAGGTTTATTAGAATCAGGGTTTCGGAACCTGGCCTGCATTCTACGAGATTGAAAATCCAACATATTGGAGCAAGAAGATATTTCTCGATAGGTATTTTGAGCCGGTAACCAAACTTCTAAATCATATGTTTTTGCAGAACCAAACCCCATATCTCCAGTACATAACAACATCTTGCGGTAGGGCAATTCTAACAACTGTAATACCTTTTCAGCATGACCGGTCAGCTCTTCCAAAGCATCGAAGGAATCTTCAGGTTTAACAATCTGGACTAATTCAACCTTATCAAATTGGTGATTACGGATCAGACCTTTGGTGTCTCGACCGTAAGAGCCCGCTTCGCTTCGGAAACAGGGAGTGTGCGCCGTCATTTTCAGGGGTAAATCTTTAGCGTTCAGAATCTCATCTCGCACCACATTGGTCAAAGGTACTTCTGCAGTAGGGATCAAAGACAAGCCCTGCCCTTCTTCAGTGGCTGGTTTGGTATGGAACAAGTCTTCGCCAAACTTAGGAAGTTGACCGGTACCCAGCAAGCTTTCTTCATTTACCAGATAGGGGACATACATTTCCTGATAGCCATGTTCATTTGTATGTAAGTCCAACATCAATTGCGTTAGCGCACGATTTAATTTAGCTACCTGGCCACGCATCACAACAAAACGTGAGCCAGACAACTTAACACCTGTTTCAAAATCCAAGCCTTTATCAAGGTTTTCAGCCACATCAACGTGGTCCTTTACCTCAAACGAAAACGTCTTTGGCTCTCCCCAGCGCAAAATTTCGAGGTTTTCCTCTTCATCCTTGCCTGCGGGAACAGATTCATCCGGTAAGTTTGGAATTGCCTGACAAAAGCCGTTGATTTGCTCTAAAAGGACAGATAGTTCAGCTTTGGCATCATCAAGATCAGAACCCAGTTGGCCTACTTCGGCCAGTAATGGCTGAATATCTTCACCCGAAGCTTTGGCTTTACCAATAGATTTAGATCTTACGTTACGTTCATTTTGCAATTCTTGTGTTCTAATTTGCAGGGATTTACGTGACTCTTCCATCTTATTGAACGATTCAACATCTAATTCGAATCCACGGTTTTTCAATCGTTGCGCAGTTTGTTCAATATCGTTACGTAAATACTTTGGATCTAACATCGTGTTATATCTAACCTTTAACTAGTTGTGTACCTAACCAGGCTGCAAATAAACAGCAACCCAGATTCAATAAAATGTTCAGAATTCCCTTAACCCACAAGCCTTGTTGCAAGAGTAAGAGTGTGTCTACAGAAAATGTAGAAAAGGTGGTTAAAGCGCCTAAAAAGCCAATTCCGACAGTTGTGCGCCATAACACTATTTCAATCTGTCCCTGTTCAATCAGGGCATATACTAAACCCAGACAGAAAGAGCCAATAACATTGACCAGAAGTGTACCAAAAGGAAAGCCTTTACCAAACCATTGCAACATCAATTGTGAAAGAAAAAACCGCAAACAGGCGCCGGCAGCACCACCAACTGCAATATATCCATAAATTGCCAAAGTATGCTGCATCTTAGTTATACCTTTTGTTCGAGCTTTGTTTATCCAAGCCTTGTAAAAATTCCAATTTAGCTTTTAGTTGTTTTTCCAGTCCCCGTTCTGACGGGAAGTAATATTGTTTGTCTTTTATTTCTTCAGGCAGGTAACACTCCCCTGCTGCATAAGCGTTAGTCTCGTTATGTGCATAGCGATATTCATTCCCATGGCCCATCTCTTTCATCAATGTGGTTGGGGCATTTCGTAAATGCAGAGGCACGTCAAAATCGGCCAGTGATTTGGCATCTTCTACGGCCTGATTAAAGGCCATGTAGACTGCATTACTTTTCGCAGCAGCAGCACAATAAAGGGTTGCCTGGGCAATCGCTCTTTCCCCTTCAGCAGGACCTACACGATGGAAAATATCCCATGCATTTAAGCATATCTGCATGGCTCTCGGGTCGGCATTGCCAATATCTTCAGAGGAAATAGCCAATAAACGCCTTGCAACATACAGAGGATCACATCCAGCTACCAGCATTCTGGCGTACCAATATAGAGCCCCATCAGGCGATGAGCCTCTCACAGACTTATGAAATGCAGAAATCATGTCGTAAAAATGATCGCCACCTTTGTCAAACTGACTGACCTTACCACCGACTGCTTCTGTAATAGTTTGTACATTTATTTCGCCTTGCGAAGCGAAATCCGCGGCGAGTTCAATATAATTAAGTAGTCGCCTTGCGTCACCACCTGCCAGTTCCAACAACATCTCTCTAGCGTTTTCAGCAAATGCTAACTGTAACTTACCCAAACCCAAATCTTCATCATTTACAGCCCTATCTAGGACAAGATTAAGGTCTTCTTTTAATAGGGATTTAAGCACATAAACCCGAGCACGGGACAACAATGCACTGTTAAGTTCAAACGAAGGATTTTCTGTCGTAGCGCCGATAAATATAACTGTGCCATCTTCAATATGGGGTAAAAATGCATCTTGCTGACTTTTGTTGAAACGGTGTACTTCATCAACAAATAAAATAGTGCGTTTACCACGCATGCTGGATTGTTGTTTAGCAACTTCAATGGCAGTACGAATGTCTTTTACACCAGAGGTTACAGCCGATATTCGTTCTACGTGCGCGTTGCAATGTCCGGCAATTATTTCAGCCAATGTCGTTTTACCGGTACCCGGGGGGCCCCATAAGATCATTGAATGGCAAAATCCTTTTTGAATGGCTGCTCGCAATGGTTTGCCTTCGCCGACTATATGTTGTTGACCGACATACTCGTCAATGGTTTTTGGTCTTAAACGCGCGGCTAAGGGAGCAAAGTCATGCTGTTGGTCAAACAACTCCATAATAATTTAACGCTGGTCGTCCAGTTCAAAATCTGGTGGCAACGTAAAATTAAATAACGCATCATCAATATTTTGGTTCTGTTTAACTGCACTGAATTTTAATGCACTTACTTGTTCGGTGCGATCTGAGTATTTTAAACCCGTCATGGTCATGCCAGAGAATACAAAAGTTAGCTTACTGATCTGTGAATCCAGATCGCGGCTGGTAACTTCAAATTCTTGATCATTTTTCACAACATCGAATTGATCCCAATCTGTCATATCAGAACTGGTAAGCAATATCATAGGATTGTTTTCAACTGCCTTAGACTGATCCATTGCAATAACCTGTTCCACAAAGGGATCTACATGCCAAGCGGTCTGGCCATCAGCGATTAAGATTGTTTCGTTTGGCTCTGAAACTTCCCAGTACAACCTGTTAGGTTGTTTTAAGAAAATCTTACCTTCTGATTCCTGTAATATTTCCCCCTCGGCATCAGTGACGGTTTGAGCAAATGACGCCTCATAATTCTGCATGCTTAAAAGCAATGTCTGCAATGCAACTTTAGCTAGATCTACATCACCTTTGTTGTTTTCCTCACCTATAACCAAGCTTGAAAAGACGACAATTAAACTAAACAAGTACGAATATTTTTTCACTTCTTAAACCCTTGGTGCTGGTGGAGCCAGAACGTCTCTATTACCATTATGGCCTGGTGCACTTACGACGCCACTTTCCTGCATTTGTTCCACCAATCTTGCAGCTCTATTGTAACCAATTCTGAATTTTCGCTGCACACTGGAAACCGATGCTCGTCGAGTTTCGGTGACAAATGCAACTGCCTCATCATAGAAGGCATCATATTCTTGATCTGCCCCTTCAGCGACTTCACCAGGCAATAATGTTTCTGCACTCGCATCGCCATTTAATATTTCATCAATGTACTCAGGTTCGCCACGACGCTTCCAGTCCGCCACTACCGCATGAACTTCATGATCATCGACAAATGCGCCATGCACACGTGTCGGTACACCTGTTCCAGGGGGAAGATAGAGCATGTCACCCATACCTAACAAGGTTTCAGCTCCTTGCTGATCAAGAATGGTTCTGGAATCAATTTTTGAAGATACCTGAAAAGCGATACGAGTTGGAATATTCGCTTTTATTAGTCCAGTAATGACATCAACGGACGGTCGCTGAGTAGCCAAGACCAAGTGAATCCCAGCTGCTCGCGCTTTTTGTGCAATACGGGCAATTAATTCTTCAACCTTTTTACCCACTATCATCATCATGTCAGCGAACTCGTCGACCACGACTACAATTGCTGGTAGTTTTTCCAGATCAGGGGCTTCAGTCTCCATGCTTTCTTCTGACTTCCACAGTGGATCTTTAATAGGTTGGCCATCTTCTATGGCTTTTAGTACCTTGGCATTAAACCCTTTGAGATTTCGAACACCCAATGCAGACATCAAGCGATAACGCCGTTCCATTTCCCCCACGCACCAACGCAAGGCATTTGCTGCTTCCTTCATATCAGTGACAACTTCTGCCAAGAGGTGCGGAATGCCCTCATATACAGACAGCTCCAGCATCTTGGGATCAATCATGATCATCCGAACGTCTTCGGGTGTGGATTTATACAGTAAGCTGAGTATCATCACATTTACACCTACTGATTTACCGGATCCTGTCGTACCTGCGACCAAAAGGTGAGGCATTTTAGCCAGGTCGACGATAACAGGTTTGCCTGAGATATCTGCACCTAACACCATAGTCAATGGTGATTCATTACCCTGAAACGACTGACAACTAATGACTTCACTCAGTCTGACCATTTCCCTGTTTTTATTCGGTAACTCTAACCCTATAACGGATTTTCCGGGGATGACTTCCACAACCCGAACTGAAATTGCCGACATTGCCCGGGCTAAATCCTTAGACAAGGTGGTTATTTTACTGACTTTAACACCTGGTGCTAAATCCAATTCAAATCGCGTAATAACGGGACCTGGGTAAACACCTACGACTCTGGCTTCGATATTAAAATCCGCGAGTTTTGCTTCAACCAATCGTGATACAGCATCCAATTCTTCCTGAGAAATAGGATTTTTAACTTTGTCAGCTCTATCCAGCAACTCGAATGATGGCATTGGCGTTAAAGGTGTATCGTTTTCTTGTTCTTCACTAGTTACCTGTGCTTTATCAACATCTGACGTTTCTGGTTGAATGGATAGCTCTGCACCGTTCTTATCTGATTTATCCGCTTTTTTACTACGAATTTTTTTCTTCAGTTCGGCAACCGATAAAATATGAGGTTTCTTTTCAGGTTTAGGTTCAGCTGCGTCAAACACCTCATCCGGAATTTCAAAGTCCGGTTCTTCAATGGCAGTAAAGGCATCATCATTGACCTGGGGTTCTGCTCGTAAGCTGGTTATCTGTATTTCTTGTTGATCTTCTGCAGTATTATCTTTTTCTAATGGTCTGAAAGACAGCAAGGGAATAGAGGTATTCTGAATTCGTTTGGGAGCGTTGTAGACGCCAATTCCTAAGACAATAGTCAGTGAGCCAAGCTTATCTACTATGCTTAGCCAGGAGATACCAGTTATCAGAGTAAACCCTGTACAGACAAAACAGAGTAGTAATAAGGTAGTGCCAGCAAGACTAAAATAGGGGATCAAGGAAGTGCTAATGATGTCCCCTATCGTTCCACCTGATGAATAATGATAGAGATCATTGAAATTTATACTGAATAGACCCGTTATACCCAGGACCAATAATAGACAACCAATAATTCGTAAACCAATAGTCAGGTAATCAAACTCAGTTATCTTTTTAATTTGTTGGAATAAAAACCAGCCCAGGAAGGCACAGGCGAAAGGCAACACATAAGCTACAGACCCAAATGCAAAAAATAAAATATCAGCAAACCAGGCGCCGATAGGACCAACCCAATTATGGATATCACCTTGCAAACCTGCCTGGCTCCAACTCGGATCAGCAGGGTGAAAGGAATATAGTGCAAGGAGTAGGAAAAATGCGAAGGCTGATGAAATCATCATGCCTACTTCCATAATCCGTTGGATACCAGTTAGACGCGCCATATAAGTTTTTATCGTTATTATATTTATTCTTCGAACGGCCTATTACAATACCAATTCGATTCCTAAAATCCTAGTAATTGCTTGTGATATCGCGCCTATTTGTCGTTAAGAATTTACTTAAGATTAATTTTTAACCTACTAGTGTGCTTAACCTCTTCCATCACAACATAAGTTCTGGATTCACTCACTCCAGGTAGTCGCAATAAAGTGTCACCAAGCAGCTTTCTATAACTGGACATATCCGCTACTCGCGCTTTCAACAAAAAATCAAAGTTACCTGAGACTAAATGACATTCCTGAATATCATCGTGCTTTTTGACTGCCGCAGAAAATTCTTCGAAAATATCCACTGATGTTTTTGTTAAGGTAATTTCTACAAATACCAACATAGCAGCACCAAGTAACTCTGGGTTAACGATGGCGTGATATCCTGTAATGTAGTTCTGTTGCTCTAATCTTCGCACCCTTTCAAGACATGGACTCGGACTGAGTCCAACGAGTTTGGCCAAATCTGAATTTGATATCCGACCGTTCTTCTGTAACTCAATTAATATGTTTCTATCAATTCTGTCGAGGTGTTTTGGCGTTTTTATCAGCATACATTATTTTGCATTTATTAATTTACGCAGAATTATATACTTTAAATATCAAATATTCAGGATAAATTTTTTGTAAAACTCCCATATACTTTGCCGCTGAAAAATTAGTCAACGTTTTTGGATTCTGGAGCCTACTATGTTAATCGGTGTACCTAAAGAAATAAAAAATCACGAATATAGAGTTGGTTTGACGCCAGCGGCAGTCAAAGAATTTGTTAGTCATGGTCATCAGGTCGTTGTTGAAAACAACGCAGGGGCAGCTATTGGCTTCGATAATGACCAATATATTGCTGCTGGTGCCAGTATAGAATCCGCAGCTGAGTCAATTTTTGCAACTGCAGATATGATTGTGAAGGTAAAAGAGCCTCAACCCGACGAATGTAAAATGCTACGTGAAGGCCAGACTTTGTATACCTACCTTCATTTGGCACCAGATCCGCTGCAGACGGAACTACTTGTAGCTTCAGGTGCAACTTGCATCGCTTATGAAACTGTGACGGATAACCGAGGCGCACTTCCCCTTCTTGCTCCAATGAGTGAAGTTGCAGGGCGAATGGCAGTTCAGGCGGGCGCACATTTCCTCGAAAAAGCTCAAGGTGGAAGTGGAACATTACTAGGTGGCGTTCCAGGCGTAGCGCCCGGTAAGGTACTAATAATTGGTGGTGGTGTTGTAGGAACTAATGCAGCAAAAATGGCGCTTGGCATGGGAGCTGACGTTACTATGCTGGACCGCTCGCTTGGTCGTTTGAGAGAAATTGATGATATCTTTAATGGTCAGGTTAAAACCGTTTTTTCTACTGTGGATGCCATTGAGTATTACTCAGCCAAAGCAGATTTAGTTGTTGGCGCTGTGCTTATACCGGGCGCAGCTGCACCGAAACTACTCACCAGAGAACATATTAAGAATATGAAAGAAGGTTCAGTCGTTGTGGACGTTGCCATTGATCAGGGAGGATGTTTCGAAACGTCGAAAGCAACGACTCATCAGGATCCTGTCTACATAGTTGACGGAGTTGTACATTATTGCGTTGCTAACATGCCTGGTGGAGTAGCAAGAACATCAACCATGGCCCTAAATAATGCAACGTTGCCTTTTGGATTAGCTCTGGCAAACAAAGGACCAAAACAAGCTATGTTGGACGATGCTCACTTGTTGAACGGTCTCAATGTGCATAAAGGGATAGTGACGTATAAAGCCGTTGTTGACGCTTTAGGCTCTCAACTTAACCTAGAATACCAAGAGCCCGCTCAAGCGCTTGCTCAAAAGTAAATAGAGATGGAACAAAAAAACCACCTGCGGGTGGTTTTTTTATGTTCGATGAAATTGATATCAGTAAGTTAACTGAGTATCGAATTATTGATGGCGTTAAGCGCAGCCACAGGATCATTCGATTGCGTGATAGGTCTGCCAATCACCATATAATCTACCCCTGCCTTGAGCGCTTGTTCAGGGGTCATAACCCGGTGCTGATCACCTTTATCACTGCCGCTTGGTCTAATACCAGGTGTCACCAGCAGAAAGTCTGTTCCCAGTGTATGTTTGAGCATCTGTGCTTCCTGAGCAGAGCAAACTACACCATCCAAACCAGAAGCTTTAGTTAATAGAGCAAGCTTGAGGACCTGATCAGCGGGTTCAGATGAAATACCGATCGAGGACAATTGCTCTTTGTCCATGCTAGTCAACACAGTAACAGCTATTAATTTAGGGCGGTTACTACCCAGATCATCAAGGGCCTTGTTAGCAAGTTCCATCATTTTGGGGCCACCGGATGCGTGTACATTCATCATCCATACTCCCAAATCTGCCGCAGCGCTGCAGGCCTTTGCGACGGTATTGGGTATATCATGAAATTTTAAATCGAGAAATATGTCGAAATTTTTGTTGACCAATGATTTAACAAAATCAGGTCCAAAGTAAGTGAACATTTCTTTGCCAACTTTTAGTCTGCAATTCAGCGGGTTAAGCTGATCAACAAAATGTAACGCCTTATTCTTGTCATCGAAATCTAAAGCTACAATGACCTTCGGATCTACCATTTATTTCTATTCTCCATCTAAACCTTTGATAGGTTTTACCATTCCCCATTTTTTACAAGAAGGGCATAACCAATGAATTTGTCTACCCGAAAAACCGCAGCTGACACAACGATACTTCGGGCGTTGTTTTATTTGTTCTTCAACCAATTCTTTTATGAGATTGAGGCTATCCGTGGCCTGTCGTTCTGCTTTTTGCTCTATGTACAGTTCCATTAAGGTACGAAATCCTTTCATAGTGGGTGTCTTACGTAGCTGCTCCAGCAGTACATCAGCGGCGTCGACCGAGTGGCCTTGCTTGGCCATCAGGTTGACCTTTGCCAGATATGCGGTTGCGCACTTTTGCCAATACAATTCTAGAATTTCCTCTAGTTGTCCGGAATCATCCAGGGCCTGCGAGCTTTGTTCCAGAAGGGGAACGGCTTCGCTAAACCAAGAAACATCGCGCACCGGAACCTGTTTAAGATACTCAATTGCTTGCTGATGTTGCTCTTGTTGAATCGACATCTCACCTAACATTAACCAAGGGCGAACAGCGTGTTCGTCTGCCATAATTGACTTTTGTAACGCCTTCTCAGCCAACTCAAACTCCTGATTTTTGATATTGATACCGGCCTGCTCACAATAAAAGTGAGAAATACGTTTACACAACTCCTCGCTATCCCCATGGCAATCCATCATGCGTTCAGCTAGCTCAATCGCCCTCTCCCACTCTTTAGTTGTTTGATAAATATTAAAAAGTTGAATTTGAGCATCCAGAAAGTGTTTATCACTGTCCAGAAGCTGTAAAAAAGAATTTTCCGCTCGCTCCAGAAAACCAGCCAACATATAGTCGCGTCCTAGTTCACGTAGAGACTGCAGTTTTTGAGCTTCCGACAACTCTTCTTTACTCACTAAGTTTTGATGAACTCTGATTGCGCGATCTAACTCCCCTCTGTGTCTGAAAAAATTCCCCATCGCAATATGTGTTTCCACAGTATCGCTATCCAGATTGATCATTTTGATGAGTGTATCAACCGCTCTATCCGGTTGATCGGAAAGAAGAAAGTTCAGGCCTTTATAATAATGCCGGGATAATATACTTGATTCTCGTCGCTGCGCCTGGCGGACACTATTACGGCCCATCACCCACCCATAAGTGGCAGCAACGGGCAGAAGGAGAAACAGCAGTTCCTGCATGATCAGTTATTCTTTACTGTGGTAAGAGATTTTTGCTTCCGCTCAAGCATGCTGAGGCGCCATTTAACCCTTACCCAAAACAAAGAGAAAGCCAACAGACTGAAAGCAATGCCTATTAACATCATTATTGCCATTAGCACTGAAAGTTTAACTTTGGATTGTGCTACCAGATAATTAACTGTCACCAGTTGATCATTCTGAGCACCGATTAAAATTGCCAATATAAGCAGTAAGATCAAACATACTAACGTAATGAAGACTTTCAATTTTTCTCCCGGTTAATCAACGATCTAATCAATTGAGCAGTTATTTGCGGCAATTTGAAATTCTATTTTACGGGACTCTAACAAAAACGGCACTCCATTTGGAGTGCCGTTTACAAATTTCAGCAAATTATCAATGCGTTAATCCTTCATTAACCCGTTCACGTAATTCTTTACCGGGTTTAAAGTGAGGAACGTATTTGCCGTCCAACTTCACTGTTTCACCCGTTTTAGGATTTCTTCCTACTCTAGGTGCTCTGTAATGCAACGAAAAACTACCAAAACCCCGGATTTCTATGCGCTCACCTTTTTGTAAGGTTTGCGCCATTTGTTCCAACATTTCTTTTATCGCTGACTCAACATCTTTAGCAGGAACGTGTCGAGCTTTATCGGCCAACCTTTCTATCAGTTCAGATTTGGTCATATTAACCTCTTGCTTAAACAAAAATTGAATTGTTACCGATGTATTGGCGTGCCGAATGGCACGCCGGACAGATTTTACTCTTCGCCTTTAGCAGCTTTGAAAGCTTCAGCGAATGCATTTGTGAAACCAGCGTCTTCTTGATTTTGGTTCACTTTATCCATCGCTTCTTTTTCGTCTGCTTGATCTTTCGCTTTTACTGACAAGTTAACGATGCGGTTCTTACGGTCTACGCCCATGAATTTGGCTTCAACTTCATCACCTACATTAACAACTTCAGATGCGTCTTCAACACGATCACGTGCCAGATCAGTACTTCTGATATAACCTTCGACTTCTTCAGCCAAATTGATGGTTACACCTTTAGCATCTACAGCGGTAACTGTACCAGTAACGATAGCACCTTTCTTGTTATCTGTCAGATACTTATTGAACGGGTCTTCTTCTATTTGCTTCACGCCAAGAGAGATACGCTCGCGTTCTGGGTCAACTTGCAATACAACAGCAGAGATTTCATCGCCTTTCTTATAATCACGTACTGCATCTTCACCCGTTTTATTCCAGGAGATGTCAGACAAGTGAACAAGACCATCGATTCCACCGTCAAGGCCAATAAAGATACCAAAATCAGTGATTGATTTAATCTTACCTGAAACCTTGTCACCTTTGTTGTGCGTACCAGCAAAGTCTTCCCAAGGGTTAACTTTACATTGTTTAAGACCTAGAGAGATACGACGACGTTCTTCATCAATTTCAAGAACCATTACTTCAACAACGTCACCCAAGTTAACTACTTTAGAAGGGTGAATGTTTTTGTTAGTCCAATCCATTTCAGATACGTGAACCAAACCTTCAACACCGTCTTCGATTTCAACGAAACAACCGTAGTCAGTCAGGTTAGTTACTGCACCGCTTAACTTAGCGCCTTCTGGGTAACGGTTAGCAATTTCTTGCCACGGATCGTTGCCCATTTGCTTCATACCAAGAGAAACGCGTGATTTTTCTTTGTCGAACTTAAGAACTTTAACGTTGATTTCGTCACCAACATTAACGATTTCACTTGGGTGCTTAACGCGCTTCCAAGCCATATCAGTAATGTGCAGAAGACCATCTACACCGCCTAAGTCAACGAATGCACCGTAATCAGTAAGGTTCTTAACGATACCTTTAACTTCATGACCTTCATCAAGGTTAGCAAGAAGCGTATCACGCTCTGCGCTGCTTTCTGCTTCGATAACAGCACGACGTGAAACTACAACGTTATTGCGTTTCGCATCTAGCTTAATAACTTTAAACTCTAGCTCTTTGCCTTCAAGGTGAGTTGTGTCACGTACTGGACGAACGTCAACCAATGAACCAGGCAAGAATGCGCGAACAGAGTTAACTTCAACCGTAAAGCCGCCTTTGACCTTACCATTGATAACACCAATAATTGTTTCTTTTTCTTCGTAAGCTTTTTCAAGCTCAACCCATGCTTCATGACGCTTAGCTTTTTCGCGAGAAAGAATAGTTTCACCGAAACCATCTTCTACTGCGTCAAGAGCCACATCGACAGTATCGCCGATAGCAATTTCAAGTGCACCTTCAGCGTTCTTGAATTGTTCTGCAGGGATTGCACTTTCAGATTTCAAACCCGCATCGACTAGAACGATATCTTTTTCGATTGATACGATTGTACCCTTAACAATGGCACCTGGGCGAGTTTCGAGTTCTTTTAAACTCTCTTCAAATAGTTGAGCAAAATTTTCAGTCATAACTTACTTTTATATTGACATCCACATTGTGTTCCCGATAACGTGGGGTTGTTTTAGTTAACCAATTATCTTCCTGAAATTGGCTGTAATTAATTTTTATGAGTTTGCGTTTTCTTCAACTTTCAGTTTTGAATCCACAAATTCGGCAATACTTTCAAGCACTTGGTCAACATTTAAGTGTGTAGAATCAAGTACAAACGCATCAACCGCTGGCACCAAAGGCGCAACGGTTCTATTTGCATCTCTTTCATCCCTAGCCTGTATGTCGGCTAAAAGGCGCGCAATATTAACATCATGCCCCTTTTCTTTCAACTGCTTATAACGTCTCTGGGCACGCTCTTCCGCAGTTGCAGTTAAGAATATTTTTACTTCAGCACTAGGAAAGACGACAGTTCCCATATCTCTGCCATCCGCTACCAAACCAGGCGACTGTTTAAAAGCGCGCTGACGTCTCAATAATGCTTCCCGCACTCTCGGAAGTGAAGCAATTTGTGACGCTACGCTTCCCACTTCTTCTGTTCTTATTGAATAGGTGACGTCCTCACCTTCTAATACGATCCTGCAACCAGTATCTTTAGTTTCAAAATTAACGTCCAGGCTGGATGCCAATGGAACCAATCCTATTTCATCAGATGCGCTAATTTGATGGTGCATGGATGCGATCGCTAAAACACGATAGATCGCCCCACTATCCAGAAAATGCCAACCAAATTTTTTAGCTAACAATGTACTGATAGTACCTTTGCCTGCACCGCTTGGTCCGTCGATAGTAATGACGGGAGAAACTTGCATGTACTCTCCTGAGCCTAATTCAAATCGGGCGCAATTATACGCTTAACCAGTTCAGAAGCAATTGAACAATTAAGAAATTCACAGCCCATTACAATTTACGTAAAGGCTGTGGATTTAATAGCCGTTTATCAAGAGGTTATGCTTTCAAATCGGGAGAAGTAATCAGGGAAGGTTTTTGCTGTACAGCCGGGATCATTAATAATCACAGCTGTATCACTTAAAGCTACCAAAGAAAAACACATAGCAATTCTGTGGTCATTGTAGGTATCAATCTCAGCGACATTTAGCTTTTCTGGCGCTTCCACTTCTATGAAATCATCGCCCTCAGTGACAGATGCACCTACTTTGCGAAGTTCACAGGCCATGGCGGCAAGGCGATCAGTTTCTTTCACCCGCCAGTTATATATGTTAGTCATACGCGTTTTACCCGCAGCAAACAACGCTGTCGTTGCTATTGTCATTGCTGCATCGGGAATATGGTTCATATCCATATCAATTCCATGCAATGGTGCACCCGTTATTTCAATAAAGTCATCGCCCCAGTTAATTGTTGCGCCCATTTGCTCCAAGGCATCAGCGAATCTGATATCCCCCTGAATGCTTTTTGAACCAACACCGGTTACTCTTACTGTCCCACCTTTTATGGCGCCCGCGGCTAAAAAGTAACTTGCTGAAGAAGCATCGCCTTCAACCATGAACTTACCAGGCGAACGATATTGTTGATTACCCTTTACTGAGAATCGTTGATAGGCATCATTGGTTACCGTAATGCCAAACTTAGCCATAGTGTCCAAGGTGATATCGATGTATGGTTTGGAAACAAGTTCACCGACAATTTCTATCTGACTGTCATTCTCGAACAGTGGAGCAGCCATTAAAACGGCGGTCAGAAACTGACTGGATACGCTGCCATCAACTTTGATGCTGCCACCTGAAAGCTTTTTGCCATTAATTTCAAGGGGAGGATAGTCATGACTTTTCAGATACTTAATATCAGCGCCGGCTTGATTAAGCGCGTCTACCAACGCTCCAATTGGACGCTCTTCCATACGTGGTTCACCAGTAAGAGAAAACTGCCCTTTAGACGTTGCCAGTACAGCACATAGTGGGCGCATAGCTGTCCCTGCATTACCCAAGAACAGCTCCAACGACTCTGCGCATTCAAATACACCGGCATTCCCATCTACCCAGCATTCTGTCTTGTCTTCAGACAAACGATAAGTGATACCCAGTTTTGTCAAAGCATTTAGCATATGGTGGATATCATCACTGTCGAGCAAATTTGTTAAGTGGGTTTTCCCATCAGCAACCGCAGCCAAAAGCAGTGCCCTATTTGATAAACTTTTTGAGCCTGGAACATTTACGATCCCACTAACCCTTTTAATTGGTTCTATTCTGAGTTGTTCCACTACCCATACCTCTTGGAAAATTGTTGCATAAAATCGACTAACGCCTGCACGCCTTCTAGGGGCATAGCGTTATAGATACTGGCTCGCATACCACCAACTGAACGATGCCCTTTTAAAGCCAGTAGACCGGCATCTGTTGCTTCTTCTAAAAATTTACTATCCAACTTCGGGTTTACCAATTGAAACGGGACATTCATTCTTGAACGATAATCAGCGTGTATTCGATTGATGTAAAACTCATCCTGATCTATCGCCTGATATAACATCATCGACTTTTCAAGATTCCTTTTCTCCATCGCCACCACGCCGCCTTGATTGAGTAACCATTTAAACACCAACCCTGCCAGATACCAGGCAAATGTCGGAGGAGTGTTATACATGGATTGATGTTTTGCCAATACTGAATAATTCATGATAGACGGTGTTTCGGGGCGTTCGATATCCAGCAAATCGTCTCTGATAATAACAACGGATAAGCCGCTAGGCCCAATATTTTTTTGCGCTCCTGCATATATAATTCCGAACCTGTCGACGTTCACAGGTTTAGACAGAATATTTGAAGACATGTCAGCGACCACAGGTACAGTGCATTGATCGATATATTCAGATAACTCAATCCCATCGACCGTTTCATTTGGGCAATAGTGAAAATAACTTGCGTTATCGGACAATTGCCATGCAGAGCAGAGTGGCACCGATATTTGACCGTCAGATGATTTAACCGGTTCACAGACAACATTCACATCCACATATTTTTGCGCCTCTTTCACAGCACCCATAGACCAAGAGCCTGTTACTAAGTAGTCCGCAGATTGATTCTGCTTAGCTAAATTCATAGGGACTGCTGAAAATTGTGCTCTACCACCACCGTGACAAAACAGAACTTTATAATTGTCGGGAATGGACATTAATTTACGAAGATCGCACTCAGCTTGTTCTGCTATATCGATAAAATCAGCACTTCTATGGCTGACTTCCATGACAGAACAACCTCTTTCATTCCAATCTAATAATTCTGCCTGTGCTTGTTGCATTACTTCTACAGGCAACATAGCTGGGCCTGCACAAAAATTATATTTTTTGATCATGACTTTATTGCTCAATACAAATGAAAAACGGCGCAATCTCAATTAAGTTAAATTACGCCGTTCAATTCAATCATCATTTGGTCTGTAGAGACCTTGATTGTTAATCTTCAGGTGTGTTTTCCTCACCTTCCGATTGAGACGCAGTATTTTCTTCTGAGGTAACTTCCGCAGACGCTTCAGCAAGATCTTCTGACTCATCAAGAATTTCGTCTGACTCTACTTCTTCAATACGCTGCAAACCTACAACATGCTCGTCTTCCGCAGTGCGGATTAAACGCACACCTTGCGTGTTACGACCTACTGTTGATACCTCATCAACCCGGGTTCTTACCAAGGTACCCTGGTCGCTGATCAGCATGATTTCCTGGCCTTCTTCAACCTGCACAGCACCAACTACCAAACCATTACGTTCTGATACTTTTATAGAAACGACACCTTGAGTTGCGCGGCTCTTGGCTGGGTAATCTTCTACAGGAGTGCGTTTTCCAAAACCATTCTCAGTGGCTGTTAGAATTGCACCATTGCCCTTAGGAACGATTAGAGAAACAACTTTTTGTCCATCCTGCAAGCGAATACCACGAACACCTGTTGCAGTTCTACCCATTGGTCTCAAAGCGAGAATTTCTTCGCCTGTTTCAGGGTCAATTTTCACTTCACCTGTTTCAGAGTCCCGCGCTTTCTCATTAAATCTGACAACTTTACCGGCGTCAGAGAATAGCATGATGTCATTCTCACCTTCGGTGATATCAACACCAATAAGTTCGTCGCCATCATTCAAATTAACAGCAATAATTCCGTTAGAACGAGGTCTTGAGTACTGCGTCAACGCTGTTTTCTTAACCGTGCCGTTTGCTGTTGCCATTAACACATATTTACCTTCTTCAAATTCCTTAATAGGTAAAATAGCGGTAATTCGCTCATTTTCTTCCAATGGCAGAATATTGACGATTGGACGACCACGGGCATTGCGGCTTGCGAATGGCAATTGATAAACCTTCAGCCAATACAATCGGCCTCGGGTTGAGAAGCACAAAATATGATCATGGGTATTGGCAACAAGTAGTTTTTCGATGAAATCTTCATCTTTCATCTTAGTCGCAGACTTACCTTTACCGCCTCGTCGCTGGGCTTCGTAATCAGACAATTTCTGATATTTAACATAGCCTTCACGGGACAAAGTCACGACAACATCTTCTTGCTCAATCAAATCTTCAATATCAATATCGTGACTCGCTGCAGTAATTTCAGTTCTGCGCTCGTCGCCATATTCATCGCGTATTTTTTCAAGCTCTTCGCGGATCACTTCCATTAATCTATCAGCGTTAGCCAATATGTACATTAACTCAGCAATAAATTCGAGTAACTCTTTGTATTCTGACAGGATTTTTTCGTGTTCAAGTCCGGTCAACTTGTGCAAGCGTAAATCAAGAATTGCCTGAGCTTGTTGTTCAGTAAGGTAGTAGTTACCCTCACGAATTCCAAATTCCGGCTCTAGCCAATCTGGGCGAGCGGCGTCGTTCCCTGCTCTTTCAAGCATTTCTGCAACATCACCCAAAGACCAACCTTGTCCTACCAGAGCCTTTTTCGCATCGCTTGGACTTTCTGAGGCTTTTATCAGTTCTATAACTCGGTCAATGTTGACCAATGCTATCGCCAAACCTTCGAGGATGTGGGCTCGCTCACGGGCTTTTTTCAATTCGAACACAGTTCTGCGTGTTACTACTTCGCGCCTGTGTAAAATGAAAGCTTCTAAAATTTGTTTAAGATTAATAACTTTAGGCTGACCGTTATCAAGGGCAACCATATTGATACCAAACACAGTCTGTAACTGAGTTTGTGAATAAAGGTGATTCAGAAGTACTTCACCCGATTCATTGCGCTTGACTTCAATAACGATACGCATACCGTCTTTATCGGACTCATCTCGTAATGCAGAAACGCCTTCGATCTTTTTCTCTTTAACAAGCTCAGCTATTTTTTCGATCAATCTGGCTTTGTTAACTTGATAAGGTATTTCATGGACAATAATGGTCTCTTTACCATTATCTTCAGTTTCGATTTCAGCTCTGGCACGCATATAAATTTTACCGCGTCCAGTGCGATACGCATCGTCGATACCTTTTCTACCACTTATCATGGCAGCTGTAGGGAAATCAGGTCCGGGAATATGCTCCATAATTTCTTCAATTGGCATATCAGGATTGTCTATCAGGGCAATACAACCATTAACCACCTCAGTCAGATTGTGAGGTGGAATATTGGTGGCCATACCAACTGCGATCCCAGAAGAACCATTAATTAACAGGTTAGGAACTTTAGTAGGAAGAACTGCGGGAATGTGCTCAGTTCCGTCATAATTGGGAACAAAATCGACTGTTTCTTTTTCCAGATCAGCTAACAATTCGTGAGATATTTTTGCCATGCGAACTTCTGTATAACGCATAGCAGCAGCCGAATCGCCGTCAACTGAACCAAAGTTACCCTGGCCATCTACCAACATGTATCGTAATGAAAAAGGTTGTGCCATACGCACAATAGTGTCGTAAACCGCTGAATCACCGTGAGGGTGATACTTACCTATTACATCCCCTACAACACGAGCAGATTTTTTATAGGGTTTATTAAAATCATTTTTTAGTTCATTCATCGCAAACAACACACGACGGTGAACAGGTTTTAAACCATCTCTTACGTCAGGTAATGCGCGACCTACAATGACGCTCATTGCGTAGTCGAGATAAGAGTTTTTCAACTCTTCTTCAATATTGATGGGAAGTATTTCTTTGGCGTTGTCAGTCATATACAGCCTTGTCCCTAATTTTTATTATCATAAGTAAAACTTGCTAGTCATAGTGAGTCTTAACCAAGGTATTATTCCATAGTGGAAGACACTGCAAGCTGACCAAAGATTCTATCATTGCCAAATAAAAATAAATAGCCACGATCCGCTCATATAGTGTGCAATCAGACGCTAAATTAGCATATATTGTCATTTAATCTGCTGGTTTATCTCCCCAGACCTTGCTTATAATAAGTTCGCTAATGGAGAACAATAATATGGCAGCAGAACAAAATGTGGATCCAGGGGAAATAAACAAGTTTTCTCAAATCGCCTCCCGGTGGTGGGATACGCATGGTGAATTCAAACCCCTTCATGAAATTAATCCACTAAGAACAGATTTTATCAGTCAGCATTGTGCAGGATTGTTTGAAAAATCCATTGTTGATGTTGGGTGTGGCGGTGGTATTTTAGCCGAATCAATGGCCAGAGCGGGAGCTAAGGTTATTGGTATAGATATGGCACAAGAATCCCTCGAAGTTGCGAAGTTACATGGACTCGAATCTGGACTAGAAGTTGATTACAAGTTAGAAACAGCAGAAAATTTTGCTTTAAAAAATACTGAAAAATTTGATGTCGTCACCTGTCTAGAAATGCTTGAGCACGTCCCCGACCCAAGTTCTGTAGTGAAAGCTTGTTGTGACCTTGTGAAGCCTGGAGGAAGCGTCTTCTTCTCAACACTAAACAGAAATATAAAATCGTATTTAATGGCTATAGTCGGAGCTGAACACATATTAGGTCTTGTACCCAAGGGAACCCACGAACATAAGAAGTTTATTAAACCCTCAGAATTGCTTAGTTGGATCGATTGTATAGATCTTAAACCCATGTCTATGACAGGATTACATCTAAACCCCCTGTCGAAACAATATTATCTATCTGACCGCAATGTAGATGTGAATTATATTTTACACTGTGTTAAACCGGGGTCTGCACATAATGCGTAAACCTTCAGGCTTGTTGTTTGACCTAGATGGCACACTGCTAGATACCGCAAGAGATTTAGGCAATGCTTTAAATCATGTTCTGGATCTGAACTCGCTTCCTCGATGCGAGTATGAACAATACAGACAGGTTGCTTCCCATGGTACAAATGGTCTGTTGGATCTGGGATTTGGTGATAGCCTGGCTAACTATGATGTAGAACTCTTGAGAAAGCAGTTGCTTGATTATTACTACGCAAATATATGTGTCGATACTGTTTTGTTTGACGGCGTAAAAGAACTTGTAGAAGAGATGGATAACGTTGAACTTCCCTGGGGAATTGTAACTAACAAACCGGGATGGTTAACGAATGCCTTGTTGCCACATTTCTCAAGTTTGGAAAATTGCAGAATCGTCATCAGCGGAGATTCCATAGCACAGCGTAAGCCTGATCCTGCTCCTTTATTGCTGGCTGCACAATCAATCAGTAGAGATCCTCAGCAAATTTGGTATGTGGGTGATGCTGAACGAGATATTCAGGCAGCTAACGCTGCTGATATGACTAGTGTGTTGGCAGATTATGGATATATAAGCGATGTAGAAAATACCGCGTCTTGGTTAGCTGACTTTTCTATTCACCATGCCAGCTCTCTCATTCAGCATATTAGTCAATAAATACACAAAAAATCTCTTTTGCAATGATTTCTTTAACACTAGCACGGATACAATATCTAGTGCCTTCAAATAACATGCCACCCCATATATCGTGTTTACATAAAAATCTTTTTTTTAAAATAAAAAAATTTAAGTAAAAATAAAAGCTTAAATTATCACTTGCATTCGTGTTACTTAGGGTGCTGATAGTACTTTTAGGTGAGTCTCCACTAACCAACCGTTTGGTCCAATTCTGTTTGCACACAAAACCACCAGATATTGGGTTGATTTAAACTTAAAACCTCACTATCTTGTGTCTATTCCACGCAGCAAATACTAGTCGGCATCAAGAATCGTCGGTATTTGTCTAGGCAGTATTACGCGAAGAATACGAAGGAGCAGAACAATGTTTATCTGCTCTTTGCAATGCGCTAACATAATAATAATGGCTAAATAAGCATGAACAACAACCTTTTCGTCACCAAACGCACCGGCGAGCGAGAAATCCTGGATCTCGATAAGATACATAAAGTTATCACCTGGGCAGCTAAAGATCTCAAAAATGTCTCCGTCTCTCAAGTTGAACTGAAAGCACATATTCAGTTTTATGACGGAATGAAAACAGCAGACATACACGAAACACTCATTAAATCAGCTGCTGATCTTATCTCTACTGAATCACCAGACTACCAATACCTGGCAGCACGATTGGCAATTTTCCATTTACGCAAAAAAGCCTATGGTCGATTTGAACCACCTGCCTTGTATGATCACGTCTGCAAAATGGTAGAGAAACAAAAATATGACGGGCATCTTCTCAATGACTATACGCAGTCTGAATTTGAGCAAATGGATGACTATATTGACCATTGGCGAGATATGGACTTCAGTTATGCGGCAGTTAAACAATTGGAAGGCAAATACCTGGTCCAAAACCGCGTGACAGGCGAAATTTACGAAAGCGCTCAATTCTTATATATCCTGGTTGCAGCCTGCTTATTTGCGAATTATCCGAAAGAAACACGTTTAGATTATATTAAACGTTTTTATGATGCAGCCTCCAAATTTAAACTGTCTTTGCCCACACCAATTATGTCTGGAGTGCGAACCCCTACTCGCCAGTTCAGCTCCTGTGTGCTAATTGAAGCGGGAGATAGTCTCGATTCTATCAATGCATCAGCCAGCGCAATCGTTAAATATGTAAGTCAACGAGCGGGAATTGGCGTCAACGCTGGTCGAATTCGCGCACTAGGGAGCCCTATTCGAGGCGGTGAAGCTTTCCATACAGGGTGCATTCCTTTTTATAAGTATTTTCAAACTGCGGTGAAAAGTTGTTCTCAAGGTGGTGTACGTGGCGGTGCAGCGACCCTGTTTTACCCCTTGTGGCATTTAGAAGTTGAATCACTTCTGGTTTTGAAAAACAACCGTGGTGTTGAAGAAAACCGCGTTCGACATCTGGATTATGGCGTGCAGTTCAACAAACTCATGTATAGCAGATTGATAAAAGATGAACACATCACTTTGTTTAGTCCATCGGACGTACCTGGTTTGTACGATGCCTTTTTCGCTGATCAGAAGAAATTTGAAGAACTCTATGTGCAATATGAAAAAGACGACTCCATTCGCAAAAAACAAATAAAGGCCGTAGAACTATTTAGTTTGTTTATGCAGGAGCGAGCAAGCACAGGTCGAATTTATCTACAAAATGTCGATCACTGCAATACACATAGTCCCTTCAATCCAGAACTTGCACCTGTTCGTCAAAGTAATTTGTGTTTGGAAATTGCGTTACCTACTAAGCCACTAGAACACGTCAATGATGAAAATGGCGAAATCGCATTATGCACATTATCTGCATTTAATCTGGGCGCGATAGAAAGCCTGGACGAATTCGGGGAGTTGTCAGACTTGGCCGTGCGCGCTCTCGACAGTCTTCTCGATTATCAGGATTACCCTGTTCCTGCAGCATATAACGCCACAATGGGTCGCAGAACCTTAGGCGTTGGGGTAATCAACTTTGCCTATTACCTGGCTAAAAATGGTGTCAAATATTCTGATGGCAGTGCAAATGGACTAATCCATCGCACGTTTGAGGCCATGCAGTATTATTTATTAAAAGCCTCTAATGATCTGGCAAAAGAAAAAGGTGCGTGTCCGAAGTTTAATGAAACCACCTATGCACAGGGTTTGTTGCCTATCGATACGTACAAGAAAGATCTTGATGCGGTATGCAACGAACCTTTGCATTATGACTGGGATGCACTTCGAGAAGACATTCTCGAACATGGTTTGCGCAATAGTACACTTTCAGCGCTAATGCCCTCTGAAACATCCTCACAAATTTCAAATGCGACAAATGGAATTGAGCCTCCGCGCGGACATATCAGCATTAAATCCAGTAAAGATGGTGTGTTGAAGCAAGTTGTTCCTGACTACGAAAACCTGAAAGAGCAATATGAATTGCTCTGGGACATTAAATCCAACGATGGTTATCTGCAGTTAGTGGGGATCATGCAAAAATTTATTGACCAGACTATCTCTGCTAACACCAGTTACGATCCAGGTAAGTACGAAGGCAATAAAGTACCAATGAAACTTCTGCTTAAGGATCTGTTGACTACCTATAAGCTGGGAATTAAAACCTTGTATTACCACAATACACGTGACGGTGCTGCCGACTCAACTCAACAGGAACTCATTAAGAAAGTTCAAAAACCTCTTGCGCAAGAAGTAGTCGTAGAAGAAGACGATGACTGTGCAGGTGGAGCTTGCAAAATATAAGGTTTTCTCCGGCTTATCAGGTCGGAGAAATCATCTTTTCAGCCTATTAAAATGCGATAAAAATGAAATATACAACCTTTAGTCAGACAAATAATGACCATTTAGCAGAGCCTATGTTCTTTGGCAACCCTGTTAATGTGGCGCGCTATGACCAACAAAAACATGTCATTTTTGAAAAATTGATCGAAAAACAAATTAGTTTCTTCTGGCGACCTGAAGAGGTTGATGTCAGTAAGGACAGGTTGGATTTTCAGGCGCTGACAGACTCAGAGAAACATATTTTTATTTCTAACCTCAAGTATCAGACATTGCTTGATTCCATTCAGGGTAGAAGTCCGAATATTGCTTTCCTACCAATAATATCTTTGCCAGAACTTGAAACCTGGGTGGAAACCTGGTCTTTCTTCGAAACAATACATTCACGTTCTTATACTCATATTTTACGTAATCTCTTTACTAATCCAGGCGAAATTTTTGACGATATTGTCGTCAATGATGAAATTAAGCGTCGTGCCGGTGACATCTCCAAATATTATGACGACCTGATATTTCTTACCCAATTATGGCAAACCCAAGGTGAAGGCAAACATGTTGTCGGAGGGATTGAGTACACAGTTACTACCCGGGAACTTAAGAAAAAACTTTATCTGTGCATGAACTCAGTCAATGCCTTGGAAGCTATTCGTTTTTACGTGTCGTTTGCCTGTACATTTGCGTTTGCTGAAAGAGAGTTGATGGAAGGCAATTCTAAGATCATCCGTCTCATTGCTCGTGATGAAAATATTCATTTAACCTCTACACAGCACATATTGAATCTATGGGCCAAAGGTAAAGATGATCCGGAAATGGCTGAAATAGCTGAAGAGCTAAAAGATGAGGCAACCGCTATCTTTATGCAGGCAGTGGAACAGGAAAAGCAATGGGCAAGTTATTTGTTTGACCAGGGTTCAATGATTGGTTTGAACAAAGAAATTCTTTGCCAATATGTTGAATACATCGCAAATCACAGAATGTCTGCAATTGGACTTGGACAGCCATTTGAGGTGACAAGTAATCCACTTCCATGGATGAACAATTACCTTAATTCTGACAATGTTCAAGTTGCCCCGCAGGAATCTGAAATCAGCTCCTATCTGGTTGGGCAGATAGATGCTGAAGTCAGCGCCGATGATTTAGGTGACTTCGAACTCTAATCAATGAGTGATAAAAAGGAATGTTTTGAAATCAACGTGATTGGCCACAAAACATTCCAATACGTCAAAAATGGCTCGTTGTTAGACAATCTCGAGCAGCAAAAAATAGAAGTTCACTACCACTGCCGTGAAGGGTTCTGTGGTGCATGCCGAACTAAACTTGTGAGAGGTGAGGTAGAATATAATACCGATCCTCTCGCTTACTTTGACGATGACGAAATTTTACCCTGCTGCTGTGTTCCCACCTCAGATATTGAAATTAAAGTGACATAGTCACTACTTCATCAACAAGGATTGATATGAAACAAATATTCATTGGAATTAAAGGTTATGCCGTATGCCTAGATAAGCACTCGGGAACCGAAATTTGGCGTACGAAACTTAAAAGTATGGCTACAATCACTACCATCGCTCACGATGAGAAAAGTGTATTTGCCTATGCCAACGGACATTTGTTTTGCCTCGAAGCAAGTTCAGGGAAAATCAAATGGGAAAACAATCTGCCTGGATTAGGCCATAGCTACTGTGTTATCTCTTCAAGTAACAACCATCAGCAAACGATAGTTTCCGCCTCAAACATCGATTCAACCAATGCTTCCAGCGCAAACTAATCAGCTATGTCTAAACCAATGGTACTGTGATTAATCCTCAATCAAATCGTATTTTTCTCTGAGAATACTGATAATTTCTTGCTTTGGGTTATCACTAAGCTGAATAGGCTTACCAGTGATAGTTTCAGCTATATCTAAATAAGTTGCCGATATTTTCATTAATACCTGTTGAGGCAGTTCATTGTCTCTTGCCAATGCCAATCTTTCTTCCATACGATTCTTATTGAGTAAAATGTCAGGTTCAGGAAAATGATTTAATAAGTGCTGTCTGAAATCTTCTTTTGATTTTTCAAGCACCTTGCCTCGTCTATATTCCGGCCCGTCCCAAATTCTTGATGAGTCTGGTGTGCCGACTTCGTCCATGTATATCAGTGTGTCGTTTCCATCCATATCCTTCACATAACCAAACTCAAATTTGGTATCGACGAATATCTGATCCTGTTTGGAAAGTGCATCGTTGATTAATTCAAATCCCTGCTGCAACAATTTTTCATAAAGACTAACGTCTTCTTGACTGGCAAAGTTAAATGCCCGGAAATTATCGACTATAGCCTCTCTAGTGATATTGACATCATCCGCTTCAGGCACCATTGGAATACCGCGTAAAATACCCTTTGTTGAAGGCGTCATTAACAAATGAGGGAGTTTACTGTCTTTTTTTAATCCTTCTGGCAACCGGATACCGCAAAATTCCCGTTCGCCGTTTTCATATGCACGCCACATTGAGCCAGTGATGTATTGCCTACATATGGCCTCAATCATGACTGGCTTGGCTTTTCTTACTATCCAGATGAATGGATGAGGTATATCAAGAATGTGACTTTCGGCTAATCCTTGCTGTTTGAACAAATTAAACCAGTGATTGGAAATGGCATTAAGCGCTGCCCCTTTGCCCGGAACACCTTGTAAACCATTTTCGCCATGCCAGATACAGTCGAAAGCAGAAATACGATCGCTGATGACCATGATTGCCAAAGGTGTATCTGCCGGAACCTGGTAGCCTTTTTCGTCAATAAGTCGTTGACTATCCGCTTCTGTTAACCAGTAAACAGATCGCACCTTGCCGCTATGAACTGGTGCATGGGTACGAATTGGCAAATCATTGTTGACTGCCAACACTTTTTGAGCAATGGAATTCATCGACATATATCCAACAATATTAAAGCAACTTAGATATCGAGATCATCAGCTGCCATTGTTCTGGCAAAAGTATCATAAAGTTCAGTTACTTTATTAGCTGGGAATGGGTTGCTTTCGTCGTCCAATAAGCTAATCGATGTTTTTCTTCCGACATTTTCTACCTGAAATCGATAATCTTCTTTGTCGAGGTCAAGTTCATCGTCACCACTTCCCCATAAACTGTCCCACCAACCACTTTCAGCTGAACCGTAATTAACAAATAATAAACCGTTCGACTTATCAAGATCTTTTACGTTGAAACCAAGCTTTCTCAAAACAAGCAACAATCGGGTCCAGACTACGTCATAGTCTCCATCAACCACGTAGGCAGGCTCACCATTGCTATCGAATCCCAACTCCATTTCAAGACCATCACGAATTTGTCGAATGCGTTTTACATCGGCAATTCTGAGTTGGTTTTCATAGTGATTGATGACTTTATTAAGTATATCAACCTCATTACGACGTTCTTGTTCTGATTCCAGGTCAGCTATAACTTCCTCACCTACAGTTTCAAGATAATCTTTGAGCTCTGCTTTAAGCGCTGCAGTTCTACCATGATGCTTTACATCGAGGTTAAATTCGAAACGACGACCAACACTCCTTTCAGTACTCGTCCAATTGAACCAACTGCTGTCTTCAACATCTTCAGCAATCATCCAATCCGTGACTAGTTTCTGTTGCTCTTTATCGAATGAAACAACACCAATCCCTTGCTCTTCCAAAAAGCCAATAAGAGAGTTCCAGATAGTTTGATCCAATGGTTGAGAGTCGTCTACCTGATCAAAATATACTGTGGCCTCTTTTAACCCTTCTTCTACTCGAGAACCAGAAACAAGAGGTAACACTAGTGCTGGCGAAACCACTGTTACTTTTGGGCCTACCAATGAATCTGAGGCATTTTCACCTAAATCAGGCACCGCAAAGGCATTATTAATAAATGGTTTGTCCACATCAGCGGGAATATCAAACGATTTTGCTTCAGGTTCATCGATGTAATCAAAATTCCCATTCGCAATTTTTCTTTCAGCCAAGCTGCTGCAGGCTGATAACATTGTCAGACTTAAACCAACTACACATACTGACACGCGAGTCATGCTTTCTCCTCAAATTACACTAGTACGCCAATTTTGCGCATGACTTGTTCGATTTCATTTTGGCTGCCAAGTTCCGACATCACCAAAGGTAATCTTAAATTAGCTGATTTAATCAGCCCCATTTTGTACAAAGCCCACTTGGGAATAACGGGATTTGGCTCGATAAATAAACCTTGATGTAATGCTGAAACCTGTTCATCAATAGATTTCGCAATATCATAATCGCCAGCTAAAGCCGCTTCACACATTTGTGACATTGCGGCAGGGACAATATTTGCAGTTACTGAAATGACACCATCACCGCCAGCACAAAGAAACTCACATGACGTGGGATCATCGCCGCTTAACAATACAAAGTCAGAGGGCACCTGTTCTTTTGTTTCCTTAAATCTCCCAATGTCACCTGTAGCATCTTTTAACCCGACAATATTTTTATGTTCGGCTAATTCCACAACGGTTTCAGTCAACATATCTGCTACTGTTCTGCCCGGCACGTTATAAAGTAAGACTGGTAGATCTGTGGAACTTGCTATGGCATTAAAATGCGCTACCATACCGCGTTGTTGCGGTTTATTGTAATAAGGTACAACACTTAAAAACCCCGCAATTCCTGTATCAGCAAGTTGCTGACTAAGAAAAATTGCTTCATCAGTAGAGTTTGCCCCACTACCTGCAATGACAGGAATTTCTCCATCAGCGTATTCAACCGTCTTTTTAACGACTTCAATATGTTCGTCAAATGGCAGCGTTGCAGATTCGCCTGTCGTTCCAACAGAAACCAATCCATGACTGCCATGTTGTTTGTGAAATTCAACCAGTTTTTTAAGCGCGGGATAATCAATCTTACCCGATTGATCCATCGGTGTTATTAATGCGACGTAGCTGCCTCTGAACATGCCATCTCCTGAAAAATCAAGCGACTAATCTTAAAGACCTACCCCTGTAAAAACAAGCATTCAATGGGCTTTCTGGAAAGTTTTCGAAGGTAAACCCGCGGTTAAGTCGTACTAAGCTGAAAACTGGTCAATATATAAACAAATAAACCCCAGGGATCGCTTAATTCAAAGTAGTTCTTTCCAGATTAAAAAATGTATTGCTGCTGGTTCAATGCAGGATGAAACGTAGATCGTTAAAAAACCAATAGTATTCCGTAACAGCTTGTTTTATCGTGCAATCTATTCAGGTAGCAATTTGCATCACTCAATGAAACATCAACTTATCATCAATATCCTAGGGAACGACCGTGTAGGCATCTTAAGCGAAATAGCCAATGCGGTCAGCGATACCTGTTGCAACATTCTCGATAGCAGACTGGCAATTTATGGAAAAGAATTTTCCTTAACAATGATCCTCGAGGGTAGTTTGGCGGCAATAGTAAAAGCCGAACTTAATATTCCTCAATTGTGTCAACAACTTGATCTGCTTTCATTAATGAAGCGTACCACCCAGCACTGCAAACAAAACCTCGAGCATCTGGTAGATGTTGAATTTAGTGGTAAAGATACCTTAGGGGTGATCAGAAACGTCACTGCTTTGTTTGCCGAACATGATGTTGCAGTTAGTGCATTCAGGCAGAAAACCTTCGTCAATCAGGATACTCAAGCAGATATGATGAGATGTAAACTGGTTGCCAGCGTGCCAGATAGTGTTGATTTGAATGTTTTGCGGCAGGACTTTTCCAATATAATGGGTAAGTTGGGCCTGACAGGCAGTATCAGTGAAAAATATTAAATATTGGAGAAGACAACAATGAATCGATTGGTTGCCGGTGATAAAGCACCAAGCTTTACTCTTTCTGACCAAAATGGTGAGGACGTTAGCCTGACAGGCTTGGTAGGCAAGAAGGTACTGGTGTATTTTTATCCAAAAGCAATGACACCAGGCTGCACAGTGCAAGCACAGTGTCTACGCGATACCAAGACTGAACTGGATGCAAAAAATGTTGTTGTTCTGGGAGTCAGTCCTGATCCAGTCAAACGACTACCAAAGTTTATTGAAAAAGAACAACTAAATTTCACCCTGCTGTCAGATGAAGATCATGCTGTGGCTGATCAGTTTGGAGTATGGGGTCCCAAAAAATTCATGGGTAAAGAGTATGATGGCATACATCGTATCAGCTTTTTAATTGACGAAAACGGCGAAGTAGAAAAAGTATTCAACAAGTTCAAAACCAAAGATCACCATCAGGTGGTCCTCGACTACCTTAATCAGTAACAATTGAAGCGGAGCAGTGTTTTACTCCTCCGCTATTATTCCTCAATAACTTGCCTGTTTTCAGATGACCAAGCATTAAAGACGGCCTTCACCAGAGTTGCTAAAGGAATTGCAAAGAACACCCCCCAAAATCCCCATAAGCCGCCGAAAAATAATACGGCAATAATGATATAAACAGGATGTAAACTCACCGCTTCCGAGAACAACAAAGGAACCAATAAATTCCCGTCTAACGCCTGAATAATTCCGTAAGCAATCATCAGATACCAAAAGTCCGGTGATATTCCCCACTGAAACAAACCCACAATAGCCACTGGCAAGGTAACAACCGCAGCACCTATATAAGGTATGAGCACAGAAAAACCTACCAATACACCAAGCAACACTGCATAACGCAGATCCATGATAGCGAACGTAATAGCGGATACTGCTCCCACAATAATAATTTCTATTACTTTTCCTCGGATATAATTGGCAATCTGCGAATTCATTTCTATGCCAACCTGATTGATTAGCCGGCGCTCTTTTGGTAGTAGCTTTGCTATATTGGCAACCAATACATCCTTATCTTTCAGCATAAAAAAGACCATAAGTGGAACAAGAATTAAATAAATCAGCAAAGCGGCCAAATCCCCTAAGGAACTGAAGGAAGCAGATATTAACTGTTCACCTAGGCTGACCACCTTCTCATTAACTCCTTGCAACATGTTCTGAATGTGTCCAACCTGAACAAAATTAGGATATTGATCCGGTAAATGCAGCAACCATTCCTGACCCTGCTCCCAAATTTGTGGCGTTTCCCTAATTAAGTTAATGCCTTGTTGGCTCAGAACAGGAACCAGGCCAACGAAAATCAATATGGAAACACCGAGAAATGCCAGTAACACTAAACTCGCTGAATACGCCCTGGAAAATTTAAACTTGGTCAACTGCACAACGGGCCAATCAAGCAAGTATGCGATGATTGCAGCCACAAGAACAGGCATTAATATCCCACCCCAAACGGCGAGAATAGCACTTGAGAAAATGATGAGAAAAAGTAGTGTTACCGAATCTGGATCAGAAAATTTTCGTTTATACCAACTTTCGAATAATCCAAACATTAATGCTCTCTCTTGGCGGAATGACAAATTAAAATTATATTACTAAATATTATCAAACAAAGAAGTTAATAAAAGAAAAAGTATATGAGAATGCGTAATAATCTGTGTCAGAGAGACCAATATTAAGCATATTACTGGATACTTTATACATAAATAGTCCCTTTACATTCCATTACATGCGACCCACAATCCTATTTTGTCTAGCTGATATATTACAACGGCTGGTTGATATTCTGATACACAGCACAGATTATGAACGTTTAAACGCATATAAGCGTAAAATAGTGAACTAACTGAAACTAATATCGTTCAAAGTGGTTCTGAATAAGTGTCAATACTCTCGAGGTTACAAAACGTTTGAAGTTCAAAAAAATTACAGGCCAGTTCTTCCCCACATTGTTTATACTAGCAATGTGCTTTTCTGTCGCTGCCCAACAGTTGTCTGGGCAAGGTTCAAAAAACGAACTACCTGAAATAGGCGTTGTAGCTTCTGATGCCATCAGCTTGGACAAAGAACAGCAAGTTGGCGACATTTTGATGCGTCAGTTACGTGGCCAGGCTCCGGTTATTAATGATCCTTTACTTGAAGAATATATTCAGGATTTGGGTAACAGGCTTGTTGCTCAAGCAGATAACGTAAAATTTCCTTTCGAATTTTTCCTTATTAATAGTCCTGAAATTAATGCGTTCGCATTTTTTGGCGGCCATGTGGGCGTGCATACTGGGCTAATATACAATGCTGATAATGAAAGTGAACTAGCCTCCGTATTAGGCCATGAAGTGGCGCACGTAACACAACGTCATATAGCCAGGAGTATTCAAGCCCGTCAAAAATCATCACCTTTGCAGATTGCGTCTCTGTTTGGCAGTTTACTATTGGCTATGGCAAACCCAGAAGCGGGTATCGCTGCACTCAGTGTAGGCAATGCAGCAGCTGCACAAGCCTCCATTAATTACACCAGAGCAAATGAAAAAGAGGCAGATCGCGTTGGCATGAGAATTTTATCCCAAGCCGGATACGATCCTCGCGCAGCTGCGACATTTTTCGGCAAACTGGCAGCCAAGTACCGGGTTCGCTCTAAACCACCACAATTTTTATTAACTCACCCACTTCCTGAATCGAGGATTGCTGACGCTAGAAGTCGGGCAAATTCCTTTCCTAACAGACGAATTCGAGAAAATTTGCGTTTCCATCTGGTCAAGGCGCGAATTCAGGCAAGATTTTATTCAAATCCAACCAATAACATCATTCATTTTGGTAGTCAGTTACGTAAAAACCAATACGTTTTCCGTGAGGCGGCAGAATATGGCTTGGCCTTGTCCCATTTTGAAGATGAAAATTATCAGGCAGCCGACGCTATCATTAGTAGTCTATTGAAAGAAGACCCTGAAAATCTGTTTTACCTTGACACTGCTACTGACATTGCCTTGGCTCAGGACCAATATAAAAAGGCAATTACAATGCTAAAAGCGCAAACGGAGCGCACTCCGAGAAACCGGGTACTGACGTTAAATCTTGCCAATGCATTAATGAAATCCGGAGAACATGATGAAGCCACTACGCTTCTTAAAGATTATTTGCTGATTAACCCTACCCATTTTCTAAGTATGCAGCTATTAGCAGATGCCTATGGTCAAAGTGGACAAATGCTGGAAATGCACCAGAGTAAAGCTGAAGTTTATGTATCAGTTGCTGCATATGACAGAGCAATAGATGAGTTGCATAGCGCATATAACTTTGCCACTGAAAGAAAGCTCGAAAAACAACGGATCAGAGCACGTATTGATCAGCTAAGAGACGCGCGCAACAGACTCAAAACACTGTAACATTGACGCTCTAAATATTTTGTAGACGCATAACTATATCTTGCAGTTTCAAGTTGGTTTGTTCACCTAATAACTGTTTTACCACTTTCCCTTGCGGAGAAATAATAAATGTTGCCGGGAGGCTTTTGGGACGTTCATTAGGCATTACCGGATTTTGTGTTTTTATCAACGGAAATTCCATTGCATATTTTTGCTGAAGTTTAAACAATGCTTCTTCAGATAACAGATCATAGCTTGCGGCAAAAAATGCCACCATGTCTTGTTTGTCAGCATATTTTGCAAATTCATTTAGCTCAGGGATTTCTTTCAGACAAGGAGCACACCATTCAGCAAAGTAATTCACCACTACCCATTGCCCTTCAAGAGACTGCCAACGCACTTTGTCACCCTGTAGAGTTTGAAAATCATATTGTGCGTTCTGAAAAGTATAAACGCCCGCTGAGAGAGCCAACAGCGCAGCAATACCAATCAATATATGTTTAATCATCGAGTTGTCTTTACCTTACTGCCTTGTCACAGATAGAATAGATTAATTCAGTTAATTGACTCACCATAAAGAAAAGAATTCAACTATGCCAGCCCTACGAATATTTCATAATCCCAGATGCTCAAAAAGTCGTCAAACATTGCAATTACTCAATGACAAAGGGTTTAAGCCGCAGGTCATCGAGTACCTGAAAAACCCACCAAGTGTTACAGAGCTTGCAGACATTATAGGTAAACTAGGTTTTTCATCTGCCCGCCAATTAATTCGTAAAGGTGAACAAGAATTTAAGGACCTTAACCTAGCTGATGAATCCTTATCAGAACAGGAGCTGGTGAAAGCGATGACGGAAGCTCCCAAACTTATCGAACGGCCAATTGTTATTACAGAAACAGCAGCCAAAGTTGGCCGGCCACCTGAGTCTGTGCTGGATATTCTTTGATGCCAACAGTATTGGTGCTTTATTACAGTCAGGGAGGATCCACTAAAAACCTTGCCTACAAAATTGCCCAAGGCGTTGATCAGGCTGGTTGTGAAGCCCGATTGCGAACCGTCCCGTCAGTCACAACGAACATCAAAGAAAGTCGTTCACAGGTTCCCGAATCTGGAGATCCCTACGTCATAAAACAAGACTTGATTGAATGTGCTGGTTTAGCCCTGGGTAGCCCTACCCGATTCGGCAATATGTCATCAGCGATGAAGTATTTTATTGATGGCACCAGCCACGAATGGTTATCGGCAACACTTAGCGGCAAACCTGCCTGTGTCTTCACGTCGAGTAGCAGTATGCACGGTGGCCAGGAAAGTACCTTGCTCTCCATGATGATCCCCTTGTTCCATCACGGCATGATTCTTTGTGGGTTACCCTATTCTGAACCGGCATTGACCGACACAGCTTCGGGAGGAACTCCCTATGGTGTGTCCCACGTATCCGGAAAAGAGCAAAATACTATATTGAGCGCTGAAGAATCTGCCCTGTGCATCGCGCAAGGTAAACGACTTGCAAAGCTTGCCATGGATATTAGTAAACAATGACATTATCAACGACCTTTTTTCACAAACTAGCACTGTCTGGCTATTTCGGACTCCTGATTTGGGTGCCCGTTTGGCATTTTTTTCTCGCTCAGGGTATCGAAAAGTCCCCTTTGTTTATTTTTTTAATTTGGATCTTACCTCTGCTGCTTCCACTCAGAGGGATCCTTAAAAACAGACCCTATACCTTTGCCTGGTCAAATTTTATTGTAATGATTTATCTGCTGCACGGTCTTACAGCTATATATGCAGTGCCAGAAGAACGACTGTATGCTGTCATTGAATTGGTTTTTGCCAGTATGATGTTCGTTGGATGTAGTGTTTATGCGAGAAAGCGAGGCAAAGAACTCGGTTTAGGTTTAAAAAAACTGAAAGACGTTATGGCCGATGAAAAGGCGAAGTTTGAGAGGTAACTCCGATGGTTCGACTTGGTGGAATATTTGTATTAATTATTATGACGGCGAGTTGTGGTGGCTCCGGGGATAGCAGCACTCCAACGTCTCCTTCACCTGGTCCGACACCTCCTACTACTGTTAATGTGACACCTGCCTTCATAGGAAATGGCTTTAGCCTTTTTCGCCATGAACAAAACCTGGTGGGACAATCGGTAAGCCTGGCTGCTATCGCCACCGATTCAACACGATTTACCCAGGTTAGCTGGGAGCAAATTGAGGGTCCACAAGTAGCCATACTGGCAAATCATACTCAGGTCATAGGCTTTGATGCCATAGAGGTTGGCAACTATCAGTTCCGATTTACCGCAAATAATGATCAGGGTCAGAGTATTGCTCAAACGATTCAGGTGGATGTACAGCAATCTGATCAGCAAATTGTAAATGTCAGGCTTGATCATGCGGCTGCCGAAACCAGTAAAGCTTCAATGCGCGTAGATGTTGCTGAAGATTCAACTATTACTGCAATAGACTGGACCCAAACAGCCGGGCCGCCTGTTGAAAACATTCAAGAACAAGATAATTTTTTGTTTTTTGATACGCCCGCAGTTGACGGTGATTCTGTCATCGAATTTGAGACTACTGTGACTTTCTCTGATGGACGAACAGCCAAGGACAAAAGTTTTGTGGTTGTAATGGATATGAATATTAATTCCAACGGTTTTTTCCCAAACTCCAGCAACCGCATAGTGACACCTGATACCTTTGCGTACAAAGCGGATAGCCCGTACGCTGAGGCACTTGAATCCTGCATTTACAATAATATGGTGGACAGTTCCTGCTCCTTCAATCAGTTACCGCTGATTGGACAAGAGCTTGAATCTCCTGACGTGGATGACATTATGGATCGTGTTCTGGTTTCTCATACCTGGATGGGTGAACGTTTTGAACAATATTTACGTCAGTCTGTTGCCGCACCTGACATGTTACAGCTACTCAGAGCAACAACCGCAATTGTTATAGCCTATGATGTCAGACCTTCATTTTATTGGTCAGCAACTGGTGCTATCTACTTAGACGCTAACAACTTCTGGGTCACACCACAGGAACGCGATACATTAAACGATCAACCTGATTTTCGCTCAGATTTTGGTAATGAATTACAATTCTTTATTCCCTGGCGCTACGTCAAAAACAATGACTATTATTTCAGTAGCAGTGATTACCCAATAGACCAAAGGTTGACTAAAACATTTGCTGATATGGAAGCCAGTATCACCTGGTTGATGTATCACGAACTGGGACATGCCAATGACTTTTTCCCTCCTTCTAAATGGCAGTCTATCTCACGAACTACGAGTCCCTTGCGCTATATCAATGACAACGAACCAAATTCAACGTCATTTTCGAACCTGTTTCCTTTGCAATCAACTGAACTCAGCAACTTAGCACAAGTTTCTTTTGCCGGTGTTGCTGCAACTGAATCCGAGAAAGCCCTAACGCCACAAGATGTCGCTTTGCACTTTGAACCAGACAATGCAGCAGCTTACTACAGCTATTCAACGATCAGAGAGGATTACGCTATCTTATTCGAGCGATTTATGATGTTACACAGAATGGGCGTAAGCGCAGACGTAGCTGTAGTACCCTCAGACAGCGACAATTTTAGCGTGATCTGGGGACAACGGGACAGAATAAGTGAATCTGCTTTGCAATCAAGAGTTAAGGCAGTCGTTGAACAAGTCCTGCCTGACCTTGATGTTGCTGAAATTCAGTTAGCCCTGCCCGCTGCGCTAAGCATGACACCTGGGCTGGGTTGGCGGGAAAATCTCAATCTGGGTCAGGAGAATAGCGTTCTACAATCCAAAGATGGAAATAGTAAAGCAAAACAGGATTTGTGGATGGAATACCAGCATCATTTCCCTTCGATACCTGCAATCAAGTAGCAGTGGTAATATCGATTAAATTGATAAAATAGCTTTTACAAAGGGAATGGTGATCTTACGTTTTTCCTGTAAAGACATTTGATCAAGTTGTGCTAATACGTTCATTAAGCTAGGCATATCCCTTGGAGTGTGATTAATCAGAAAATGTGCGACCTCTTCTGTCAAATCAAATCCTCTTTGCTGCGCGCGCACTGTCAAAGCCTTGGATAAATCCATGTCTGATAGAGCTTTCAGGTGGTAACTAACCCCCCAACTCATGCGTGAGCGCAGATCCGGCAAATCAAGTTTGATATTGGCTGGCCCAACATTAGCGGTTAACACCAATCGGCTGTTCTTAACTTCTTTCACGCGATTAATTAGATTGAACATTGCCACTTGCCAATCGTTATTTCCGAGCAATAAGTCCATATCGTCTATACAAATCAATGGCGTCTGCTCAAGGCCATCCAGAATCTGCTCAGAAAATTGTTCTTTGTGTTTTAAACTCAAATAAATATGCTGAATACTATGTGATTGAGCCATATGACATAGAGAATACAATAGATGACTTTTTCCTGTCCCGGCATCACCGCTCACATAGGTAATAAAGGGATCAGAATCGGACCATTCTTTCTGGACTAAATTTTTGAGGTGTTGAATTAATTGCGCATTTCCTGCTTCGATAAAGTTATCAAACGTTTCTCCATCAGGTAATTGCACAGCTAAAGGGATTTGCTCGGCCATTAAGGATTCCAGATATATTGATGCTCATCAACAGAAACACCAAAATCGTCCGTAACAGATTGTATTTTATCATCCAATTTGAATGCATTTCTCAGGTCATTGTCTGATCCCAAGAGCTCTAACTCAAAGGTCGCAATGCTTTCCTGCTGACCCACGTGGGTCGCACGAGCCACCACACTTAAGCTGGATAAAAACGAGCGGACATTTTCATAGTCTTCAAGGTTATCAATATTTGTAAGGGTGATATTCACTTTCTGAAACGCTGCATCCTGAGAAGCTACGGCATAATTCTCGGATAGTTTGTCAGTTAATTGATGAATAAGCTGCTCGGATAAATCCTCTTCTGATTCGCCATACAAACTGCCAGTCTGAACCTTTTCGCCAATAACCATGCTCCAATCTGCTACCCAACTGGATTCACGCAGAGGGGCCTGCTCTTCCTGAAACGTATCTTCCACATTAACAAAATACAATCTCGCCGAGTAGACGACATCAGCTCCATACCGTTCACTTCCTTCAACGATATTTTGCATAAATCCCCCCCAAACATCGTAAACGCCTACTTGTTGTATGTCGGTTAAATCGAGTAATGGGAAGCTAATTTCAATACCTCTTGAAATTGCGACATTCTTAGCATTTTCAATGATGGAGGAAGCTGAACTTTCTGATACTAGTGAACGCTCAATAGAATCTTTAGGCTGAATAACAAACCAGACTAAAGTTTCTGGTCTTCTCGCTCCCCAAATTGGTAAGTCGTTCAGCCTGATTAACTTGTCTACCCGTTGTCGATCAAATTCTGCAATGTAAAACAACTGATCCTGGTCGCTTTCATAGCGATATGATAATAGATAATTGCTGGCTTTGGTTATTTCAGTTCGCAGAGCACTTGAGGTTAAAACGTTTCTATTTCCACTGATTTTCACCAGAACTTCCCGGAATGCCGTTCTTCGCGCCTGTCTTTGTGATGCTTGAGACTGGTCAGATATATTGACTTTAGCCTCGTACAAATCACTAATCACGCCCGCATGTGAAATCGAATAAATACCCTGCAGGATGAAGGTTGTGAGGATAATGAGAAGTTTATTGATCACTTAATTAATTCTGCTTTTTAAAAATAGATAAATTGTGGCCATGTCTATTGTCTTTGATTTAAAAACAAATTTCACTAATTCTTTGCGTCAGGGTTAAAAAGGACCCAACTAAATTTACGCGATTAAATATACCTTTTAGCAATGCTTACTGATAAAATCCGCACAATTTTTTCAGCCTCCGAGGAAAGTTGTGAGCGAGAACAAGCCCTCCCTAAGTTATAAAGACGCCGGTGTAGACATCGATGCGGGAAATCAATTAGTTGAGCGTATTAAGTCAGTCACTAAGAAAACACACAGACCAGAAGTAAAAGGCGGATTAGGTGGCTTTGGCGCGTTATGCTCACTCCCCCAGAAATATAAAAATCCGCTACTGGTATCTGGTACAGACGGAGTGGGCACCAAACTTCGCCTGGCTATGGACCTGCAGAGACACAAAGGGATTGGAATAGATCTGGTGGCAATGTGCGTCAATGATTTGATTGTACAAGGTGCAGAACCCTTGTTTTTCCTTGATTATTACGCAACTGGCAAATTGGATGTGGATACGGCAGTTGATGTTGTATCTGGCATTGGTGCTGGTTGTGAGCTATCAGGATGTGCCTTGATTGGAGGTGAAACCGCCGAAATGCCCGGTATGTATCATGGTAACGACTATGATGTTGCAGGGTTTTGTGTAGGTGTTGTAGAAGCAGAGAACGTCATCGACGGTGAAAAGGTTGAACAAGGCGATGCCATCATTGCGCTTGCGTCTTCAGGTCCTCACTCCAACGGCTATTCACTGGTCCGCAAGGTGTTAGAAGTTAATAACACTGATACAGAGGAACAACTGGACGGATCAACAATAGCTGATCTGTTATTGGAACCCACACGCATATACGTCAAGTCGGTCTTGGCTTTGCTGGAAGAAGTAGAAGTAAATGCTATTTCTCATATCACAGGCGGTGGATTCTGGGAGAATATTCCCCGAGTACTGCCCTCAGGTACAAAAGCCATTATTCAGGGCGACAGCTGGCAATGGCCTGAGATTTTTAATTGGTTACAAACAAAAGGCAATATCACCACCCACGAAATGTATCGCACATTCAATTGTGGTGTTGGTCTGGTAATAGTTGTTAAACCCGAGTTGGCTGAAAAGACGATTTCTATTTTGAACGAACACGGAGAAACAGCGTGGGAAATAGGTCGAATCGAATCAAGCAATAATCAAACTCAGGTTGAGATTGTTTAACCAATGAATACAAACACATCGATTGTGGTTTTGATTTCCGGCAATGGTTCAAACCTTCAAGCAATATTAGACAGGATTGATATTGGCAATCTTGACGGCCAAGTAGTCGCTGTAATTTCCAACGATCCGCAGGCGTATGGACTAGAAAGGGCCAGACTGGCAGGTATCAAGGAATATTGTCTCGACCACAGGGACTACCCGTCTAGAGAAGATTATGATCGAGCTTTAATGAAACTAATTGACAATCACGATGCCGAATTAGTTGTGCTGGCTGGTTTTATGCGTATCCTGACAGAAGGATTTGTACAACATTATGTTGGAAGAATGCTTAATATTCATCCTTCGTTGTTGCCAAAGTACAAAGGGTTGAACACACATCAACGAGCAATTGATGCTGGTGACAAAGAACATGGCGCTTCCGTGCATTTTGTCACCCCTGAACTGGACGGAGGCCCAGTTATTGTTCAATCTAAAGTACCAGTATTCGAAGATGATACAGCTTCTGAGCTTGCAAGTCGGGTACAGGAGCAAGAAAGGGATATGTATCCCCTCGCGATAAACTGGTTCTGCCAAAACAGACTAATAATGGACAACAATAAGGCATTTTTAGATGGTGTTATGCTTGAAGAATCGGGTTACGCGTCTGATTAACTCCGGAATCGTTTTTACGCTTTTTACAATTGTGACCTCTTCACATAGTTTTGCAGACGGTTTGGAAACTTTCGATGCAACATATAAAGCATTTCGGTACGGTAAGGAGTTGGGGCAAGCAACACTTAAGCTTGATGATTTAGGGCGAAATAAGTACAGACTGACATACGATTCAAAAGTATCGCTGTTTTTTTTATCTGACAAGCGTCAAGAGGTGAGTTTATTCAGTCTCGTCGGCAACAATATTCTTCCATATAAATATACCTACAATCGCTCTGGTACAGGTCCTGACAAAGAGTTACTTGCAGAGTTCAGTCCAAACGGTACCACTATCACGCTGAATAAAGAGGAGTCAATGGCCTGGGACGGTGAGTTGGATAACCAATTGTATCGCTTGGATCTGCAGATGAGGCTGGCAAAAGGGGAAGAGGATCTCGAATACAAGCTTATTAATTATCGAGGCGAAAAACGTAAATATAAGTTGCTCGTGATGGGCAAAGAACAACTTGATTTGCCCTTTGGAATGCTTGAAGGGATCAAGGTCAAGATCATGCGTGAAAGCAAGAAACGTGAAACCTTTGCCTGGTTTTCACCAGAACTCAATTATCAACTTGTCAGATTACAGCAATTCAAAGAAGGTGAAGAGCAAGGGGATATTCAGCTTAGTGAGTTTAGCTCTGCTTCACAACTAACCGCAGATCCGTCAAGTTAATCCAGTACTCACTAAATTACCATGCTTAAACAATACGTACTCTCCTTCTACGAGTTTGTGCCATTTTTCATCTTGGGTGAGAGGTTGTGTGGCGATAACCGTCACGACGTCATCGGGTCCGGTTTCTTTGTTGAAATCGATGACCCAGTCAGAGTCAATTAGTGTGGCTTTACCAAACGGGGCTTTACGGGTAATCCAATGCAAATTGTTGGTACAATATCCGAGCACATAAACGCCGTCTGATAGCAACATGTTGTATATACCCAACTGCCTCAAGTGCCCACACAATTTAGCAACATACCTAAAAACTACAGCCATATTTGACGGTTTACTTGGGTATTGTTGTGTCACTTGATCAAGCAACCAACAGAAAGCCAATTCACTGTCCGTTGTCCCTATAGGTAGATGTTTTTGTACGGTCAATTGGTTTTTATAACCGCTCAATTGACCGTTATGCGCGAATGTCCAGTTCCGTCCCCACATCTCACGAATGAAGGGATGAGTATTTTCAAGTTTTACGGCTCCACGATTTGCCTGCCTGATGTGACTAATAACAGCACAAGACTTCATTGGATAGGATTTCACCAATTCTGCGATTTTTGATTCACAACTTGGTAAGGGGTCCTTAAAACTTCTACATCCTTTTCCTTCGTATATGGTGATCCCCCAACCATCTCGATGAGGGCCTGTGCGACCGCCTCTTTCAATCAAACCTGAAAAACTAAAACAGATATCAGTGGGCACATTGGCTGACATTCCTAGTAATTCACACATTCAGTTTACTCATTTCGTTTCATTTTTTATTATCTGATTATTTGGTTTTTACACCTTTTAAAGCCATGCTTAAAGGATTATATGATTAAGACTAAGAAATCTTCTTGATCTTTGTTGCACTAGGTAATATTTTTGTAAAAATCCTGGTCTGACCTCTAAAGGAGAGTCACTATGCAATTTCTACTTTGGCTACTTACAATATTAATATCATTAGGTGCCGTCAGCTATTTTCGATTGTCTATGCTTAATGCAACTATGGGTGTAGCCCTTGGACTTTTTATTGGTAATATTTTCGGTACAGTCGGCCTGTTCACATGGATACTTTTTCTTGTTGTTGCAGTTCCGCTCAATGTTACTTCCATTCGACAGCAATACCTTACCAAACCTATATTGAAAATTTATCGCAAAATAATGCCAGAAATGTCCACAACCGAGCAGGAAGCTATCGATGCTGGCACTGTTTGGTGGGATGGTGAGATTTTCAGTGGTGACCCGGACTGGCAGAAACTACATCGTATTCCCCAGGCGACGCTGAGTGCAGAAGAACAGGCATTTTTAGACGGGCCCGTTGAAGAAGCTTGTAAAATGGTTGATGAATGGGATATTCACCATAAACGTTCTGATTTGTCTCCGGAGCTCTGGCAGTTTCTAAAGGACAACAAGTTCTTTGCCATGATCATTAAAAAGAAATATGGCGGTCTGGAATTTTCTGCTTACGCACAGTCTCGCGTATTACAAAAGCTATCTGGTGCAAATGCAGTATTAGCGACTTCTGTCGGTGTGCCGAATTCACTTGGCCCCGGAGAGTTGCTTCAACATTATGGTACTACCGAGCAACAAGATTACTATTTACCTAAATTAGCCACGGGGGAAGAAGTCCCCTGTTTTGCCTTGACTGGTCCTGAGGCAGGTTCTGATGCGGGCTCGATTCCTGACTCCGGTATTGTCTGCAAAGGCAAGTGGGAAGGTAAAGAAGTGTTAGGCATGAAGCTGACTTTTGATAAACGCTATATTACCCTGGCCCCCATCGCCACTGTCATCGGATTAGCCTTTAAGCTTTACGATCCAGACGGACTTCTTGGCGACCAGCCAGAATTGGGCATTACCTGCGCACTCATACCACGTGATACTAAAGGATTGGATATTGGTCGTCGCCACTTCCCTTTGAACGTTCCCTTTCAAAATGGTCCTATTCGTGGTGCTGATATCTTTGTCCCACTTGATTTTATCATTGGTGGTGCTGAAATGGCGGGACAAGGTTGGCGTATGTTAGTGGAATGCCTGTCTGTAGGACGCTGCATTACACTCCCTTCCACCTCAGCAGGTGGTGCGAAAAGTATGGCATTGGCTACCGGTGCCTATGCAAGGATCAGAAGACAGTTCAAACTTCCAGTTGGAAAAATGGAAGGTATTGAAGAAATGCTGGGTAGAATCGGTGGAAACGCTTATTTAATGGATGCAGTCACCAGTTTGTCAACTAAGGGTGTGGATCTAGGTGAAAAGCCCTCGGTTATTTCGGCTATTTGTAAATATCACCTGACTGAAAAAATGCGCACGCTGGTGAACGACTCGATGGATGTGCATGGTGGTAAAGGCATAATGCTTGGGCCAAATAATCATCTTGGTCGTGGCTATCAAGGAGCTCCTATTGCCATCACAGTTGAAGGGGCTAATATTCTGACCAGAAATATGATGATCTATGGTCAAGGCGCTATTCGTTGTCATCCTTATGTACTTAAAGAAATGTACGCTGCGGCGAACGAAGACAAAGAACAAGGTGTGAACGATTTCGATGAAGCACTATTTGGTCATATCGGATTTGCCATGAGTAATTTCTTCAGGAGCATGTGGTTTTCTGTTAGCGGTGCAAGAATGCTTGACGCGCCATTCAGTGATGCCACCGCACCTTATTACCGAGCCATGAAACGCTACAGCAGTAACATGGCTTTGCTTTCTGATGTTGCCATGGGCGTGTTGGGTGGCGAATTAAAGCGCCGTGAAAGACTTTCTGCTCGCCTTGGTGACATTTTAAGTTACCTTTACCTTGGTTCTGCGGTTCTAAAACGATTTGATGACCAGGGGCGTCTGCGGGACGATTTACCGCTTATGCATTGGGCCATGCAAGATTGCTTGTCCAAATTAGAAACTGCCATGTTGGATTTGCTGGAAAACTTCCCATCAAAAGCACTAGGTGTCTCCTTGCGTCTTGTCATTATGCCATTTGGCAAGCGTTTTAATGGTCCTTCTGATGAATTAGACCATAAAATTGCTACCATGTTACAAACACCCAGCGATGCGCGCTCACGTCTAGGTGACGGACAGTTCCTTGGCAGGGTTGATGGTAATCCTATGGGGGAACTTGAACAAATCCTCGATAATGTATTAGCGAGTGAGCCACTGTACGAAAGAATTTGCAAAGCCGCCGGGGAACGTTACCCCTTTACCCAGCTTGATGCACTTGCAGATAAAGGGCTTGAACTAGATGTCATCAATGAGGAAGAAGCCGAATTGTTGCGCAGGACGGAAAAAGGCAGACTAGATACCATCAATGTTGATGATTTTGACAATGATGAACTTGTCATGCAACAGCCTGTCCCTAAACCTAAGCGAAAGCCGCGGGCAACCAAAGCCGCATAAAACAAAAAGCCCTCTAATTTGAGGGCTTTTTTTGTATTAATTGCTTCTTGTTGGCCTCAGGTATCTTGGGTATATTTTGCCCACAAATCGTCTTTTTCCTGCTTTGTCAGAAAAGCTGCCAACACACCATTGCTTTGAATAATACTTAATTGCTCTCTAGTAAAACCAAGCTGGTGATAGGCAACATCATACTCATCAGACAATTTGATATTAGATACCGCAGGATCATCCGTATTTAGCGTCACCAATAAATTTCGTTCGAAAAAAGTTTTCATGGGATGAGAAGACAAGTCTGCAACCGTTCCTGTCTGATAATTAGAAGTTGGACAAGATTCAATGGCAATGGCATGTTTTGCCATATAATCCATTAATTTATCGTCCTGTGCCGCTGCAACACCATGTCCGATTCGAGTGGCTCCCAGCAACTCAATTGCGTTCCAGATACTCTTGGGACCATCTGCCTCACCTGCGTGTACAGTAATTTGCCAGCCTGCATCCCTTGCTTTAATAAAATGTTCTTTAAATTGCGGAGCTGGATAACCTAGTTCGTCACCAGCCAGGTCAAGGGCTTGAATTTTATCTTTGCTTAGCAACAGAGCATCAAGCTCTTGCATGCAGGTTTTCTGACCAAAGGTGCGGCTAAGTATTCCAATCAGATTCGCCTTCACACCAAATGCCTGTGAACCGCTTTCGACACCCGCCGCAATTGCTTCTACCACAGCACCTAGATCAAGTTGGTGTGCAAGCGCCATGTAGTAAGGTGAAAATCTCAATTCCACATAATCCAGACCAGATTCTTTTGCATCTCGGATATTTTCATATGCTACCTCAAAACAGTCTTGTTCAGTTGCCAGAACAGACACCCCAACATCCAACTTTTCCAAAAACTTTAGTAAATCGCTGGTTTTATCCTGGATTTGTGAAAGTTTTTCGATTTCGTGAAGTGTGTGCTTGGCCAGTGGCAAATTATTTTTGTGCGCCAATTTCAAAATAGTCGGCGGTAAGATGTTTCCATCAAGGTGCCTATGCAGGTCAACTAGGGGAACGTTGGAATCGATCATGCAAAGTACTTCCAAAAAATGATTAGATATCGTGCTGGAGTTTTTCTACCAGTAATACAGCCTGAGTCCTTGTATTGACACCAAACTTACGGAAAATGGCGCTAATATGCGCTTTGACTGTTGCCTCTGTGACATTTAAATCATAGGCAATTTGTTTGTTTAACATGCCGTCTTGTAACAACTTTAAAACCTGAAATTGTTTAGGTGTTAATTCTGACACTTTTTTTGCAACATCCCGACTTTCATCGCTCACCTGCGCCAATTTGTTTTTCATTCCCTCAGGTAACCAGACATTTCCAGCCAGGACACTTTTAATTGCAGTAGCGATTTGACTGCTAGGACTGGATTTGGAAATAAAAGCTTTCGCTCCAAATTCCAGAACCTGAGAAATAACTTCGGTTGAATCACTAGCGGACACTACGGCAATAGGAATCTTCGGATAGTCTTGCGAAACTCTGATTACACCATAAAAATTCTCACAACCTGGCATATTTAAATCAAGCAATATCAAATCGATATCTGAGTTTGATTGAAGGACGTCCAGGGTAGAATCCAACGAGTCTGACTCCAACACGACAGCCGATTCAAAATTTGGCTCAAGGGCACCAATCAGAGCTTGCCTAAATAGCGGATGGTCATCTGCTACTAAAAACTTGGCCATAATTTACTAAATCCATGTTTACATATTACGAGTTAATGATGGAAGACTAATACGTCCGCAGCTAAGAATGAAGTAAAACTTAATTTCAATTCGCAAACGGACGCATTCAATCATATTATTGCTGATTATTTATTCAACCTGTTTTCAATCAGCTTATCCACCACACCAGGATCAGCTAAAGTCGATGTATCGCCAAGCTGAGCAAAATCATTGGCCGCAATTTTACGCAGAATTCGGCGCATGATCTTACCGGAGCGGGTTTTTGGAAGGCCACTTGTCCACTGGATCAGATCCGGGCTGGCTATAGGGCTCAGATCCTCCCTCACCCATTGCCTTACTTCTTTAGTTAGCTCATCAGTTATCGTAACACCTTCATTTGGCAATAAGTATACGTAAATCCCCTGCCCCTTAATCGGGTGGGGATAACCAACCACGGCAGCCTCAGCAATACTGCCGTGTGCGACAAGGGAACTTTCAATTTCAGCAGTGCCCAGTCTATGTCCTGACACATTTAGTACGTCGTCTACCCTGCCCGTTATCCAGAGGTAACCATCTTCGTCTCTACGCGCACCATCACCGGTAAAATACTGGTTTTCGTAGGTACTGAAATAGGTTTGTTCAAATCGTTCGTGGTCTCCCCATAGTGTTCTTGCCTGACCTGGCCAGGAATCAGTAATAATTAGATTACCTTCAGCCGCTCCTTGTAAAATAGTTCCCTGACTATCTACAAGTTCCGGTTTAATTCCAAAAAATGGTAAGGTCGCTGAGCCAGGTTTCAAATCGATTGCTCCTGGCAAGGGACTGATCATGATTCCGCCAGTTTCTGTCTGCCACCAGGTATCCACAATCGGACACTTTCCATTACCGATAACATCATAATACCAATGCCAGGCTTCAGGGTTAATGGGTTCGCCAACACTGCCCATCAAACGAAGGCTGTTTCTGGTGCTTCCCTCCCCCGGTTCATCACCTTTGGCCATCAATGCCCTTATCGCCGTTGGCGCAGTATACAATATGCTGACTTGGTGCTTATCAATTATCTGGCCAATTCGTCGGCTGTCTGGATAAGTGGGAACACCTTCAAACATTAGCGTCGTCGCGCAGTTAGCCAAGGGACCATAGACTATGTAAGTGTGTCCTGTTATCCATCCTACATCCGCCGCACACCAATAAATATCACTAAGACGATAATCAAATACACTATGATGGGTAAGAGATGCATAAACCATGTATCCACCAGTTGTGTGAACCACTCCTTTCGGCTTTCCGGTTGAACCTGACGTGTATAGTATAAAAAGTGGGTCCTCAGCATCCATAACTTGCGGCTCACAATGGGGTTCACAGTCGGAAATTAGCTCATCCCACCACAAATCACGGTTATCTGACCATTCAGTTTGCTGGTCGAGCATTCTATAAACAATGACATTCTGAACACATTCGGCAATAGGGTTATCGAGTGCTTTGTCCACATTCTTTTTCAACGGGACGATATTTCCACCCCGTCTACCTACATTTGCAGTGATCACCAGCTTGGCTTCACAATCCGCTACACGGTCAGCTATTGCATTGGGAGAAAAACCACCAAAAACAACTGAATGAATAGCTCCTATCCGCGCGCAAGCCAGCATTGCGTATGCAGCTTCAGGCACCATGGGCATATAAATAATCACCCTATCCCCTTTGCCGATCCCAAGTTTTTTCATACCATTGGCTAACAAACAAACCTGGTCATGCAACTCCTGATAGCTGATTTTTTTATCCCACTGAGGTTCATCTCCTTCCCAGATAATTGCAGTTCGTTCTGCGTTATCCGGCAGATGCCTGTCGATACAGTTGTAGGATGCATTGAGTTGACCATCAGCATACCAATTAATATTAATACTTCCCTTGGCAAAACTTGATTTACCAATTTCTGTGAAAGGTTTTATCCAGTCAATTCGCTTTCCTTGTTCGCGCCAGAAACTATCAGGGTCATCAACCGATGTTTGGTACATTGTCTGATATTCCTGTTTATTGATATGGCTCGAATTGCCCAGCAATTCAGGTACTGGATAGAGATCTTGAGACATATGGATTCTCCTTGTTATGAGGGGTCAACTAGCGTGTTGTTCAAGATAAGGTATAAGAGCCATGTTAAGAAGGCAAGCGCATCAAAGATCAAATATCTGGCAAGTCAACTTGTTCTGATCCAGGTCAAATCTTGATTGCCTGGTGTGCTGCGGACAGGTAGAATTGCGCGCAATTTATTATCTGGGGAAATTATGAGCAAGTCCGGAAAAGACGTTATTTATTCTCAACCGCATGACAAGATTGAAAACTTTACTTTTGATCAGGCCGTTGCAGAAGTATTTCCGGATATGATTCAGCGCTCAGTTCCGGGATATAGCACCATAATTGATAATATTGGTTTGCTAGCCAAACAATATGCACAGAATAATAGTAACATTTATGATCTAGGATGTTCGCTGGGCGCAGCGACTTTATCCATGCAGCGATATGTAGAAGCAGACAATTGCCAGATTATTGCAGTTGATAACTCTGAAGCTATGGTTTCCAGGTGTAAAAATCACATAAACACATTTAAATCTCTGCTCCCAGTTCAGGTTATTTGCGACGATATCCAAAATTCTGAAATCGAAAATGCTTCTGTTGTTGTACTAAATTTCACATTACAATTTATATCACCAGAGAACCGAATTGGATTGCTCAAGAAACTTTACAATGGAATGCTTGAAGGTGGGATCTTAATTTTGTCAGAAAAAATGCGTCATCCCACTGAACAAGGTAATGGATTACTGGTAGATCTCCATCATGAATTCAAAAGACGTAATGGTTACAGCGAACTGGAAATCAGCCAAAAACGCACCGCCTTGGAAAAAGTGATGTTGACCGACACCTTGGCAACCCATAATTCACGCTTAAAGAGCGCTGGATTTAAAGATGTTGTCCCCTGGTTCAGCTGTTTTAACTTTTCTTCACTAGTGGCTATAAAATAAGGGTGTAATGACTGTTTCCTGGTTTAATGATTTTTATAAGCAAATTGCCGATTCTCCTTTGAGCCATTGGCTTGAAGTGTTACCTGCTCAGATCGCACAATGGCAAAAAGACCAGTTACATGGTGATTTTAACAAATGGGTTAAATTGCTTGGAAAATTACCAGAAACCCATCCCTCTACTGTCAATTTGGTTGATAAAGTTGCCTTCGGAACTTCTGAAGAAATTAGTGAATATCAGCAAAAACAGATAACTGGATTGCTTAAACAATTCATGCCGTGGCGGAAAGGGCCATTCCATATCCATGGCATTCATCTGGATACTGAATGGCGCTCTGATTGGAAATGGGATCGAGTCGTTCCACACATACATTCATTAAAAGACAGAACTGTGTTGGATGTAGGCTGTGGAAGTGGATACCACATGTGGCGAATGCTTGGACAAGAGGCGAAACTGGTTGTTGGTGCCGACCCATCCCAGTTGTTTCTCATTCAGTTTCAATCAATGAAACATTTTCACCCGAACTCGCAGATCCACCTTTTACCAATTGGTGTGGAACAACTCCCTAAACTTAGAGCGTTCGACACAGTTTTCTCTATGGGTGTGCTTTATCACAGAAAGAGCCCCATTGAGTTTCTGCAACAGTTAAAGGACCAACTTCGTCCAGGCGGTGAACTGATCCTGGAAACCTTGGTTGTGGAGGGTGATGAAACGACTGTACTGATGGCGGGTGAACGTTACGCTCAAATGCGAAATGTCTGGTATTTACCTAGTACAGCCGCTCTATCCGTTTGGATGACAAGGCTTGGTTTTAAAAACATCAAGGTCGTTGACGTGGGCAAGACAACGTTGCAGGAACAAAGGAGAACCGAGTGGATGCCGAGTCAATCACTGGAGGATTTCCTTGATCCGGAAGACACGGGCAAAACGATCGAAGGATACCCCGCCCCATTGCGCGCAGTTATCGTTGCAAATGTCTAAAATCGTACACTAACTTCCTGGACCAATTCCTCAGGCAACCAGTTTCCTGTAGCTTGTTCGGGCACCAGAGACTCACCTTTTGTGATCCAGGCCACCATACCAAGTTTTTTCGCATTGGATTCAGGCACCATCCAGTCGCTCAAAAAATGATCCTCAAACGCGTCTACTTGTTTAAAATTCAACACCACAAAATCTTGAATAAGTGTTCTTCTGCGGTTTTCGCCACTTTTAATAAAGGTTTTTAGCCCAAAACCCAATACGGCTATATTTAGAACGTGATCGGATTCTATTCGGCTATATTCTGCATAAATATTGTCTCCATCCAGTTTCAGTTTGAGATTACCTGCACTACCAGTGGGGGCAGGAATATCCCGCCGTTTAAACCAGCCTCTCCACTCTCTTCCATTTAATATGAATCCTGGTGTATACACGGATTTGCTCAATCCCTGGCGCTTAAATTTCTGTTGCCTGGCCGAAAACCTGTAGTCAGAGAAAGGATCCTTCCAGCCAAGATAATCCCAGTAATCCACATGAAAAACGATAGGGATTTGTTCATCCCACAATGTGTCAGAAAGAGTGAACTGATTCACCCATTTCTCAGCGGGAGGACAGCTACTGCAACCTTGCGAGGAATAAAGTTCCAATAGGCTAACTCGAGCTGTGCCCGATTCAAACTCAACTACTTTATCCGTTGCAAACGCACTGCAAGCTTGGGCAACCGCGCTTAACAATATTCCGATTAATAGAAGCTGTTTCAAATTGTTCACCTGCAATATCAACTAATAAGTCCCTTTATTATTCACTGAACTAATCACATAAGTTTCACGACAAAATGACAAAGTCTTCAAAAAACGTTGAATTTTGCTGCAAATGAAGAAAACTGATCACTATTTAAAACTCATTTAAATACAGGCCTGAAAAAACTACGTTCATAACTGATAATACAGGCCGTCTGTTTTGCATAGTCGAAGGCTGAAATGCAAGCTTCATCCTGAAAGGAAGCTTTACGGTAGAGTTCATAGGCGCTGAGGCTTTCGAAGGTAAACAATGCAAGAGCGACATTGCTTGCCCCTTCGGAAGGCAGGAAATATCCTTGATGCTTTCCACCAAAACGATTAACCAGAGGGATCCATAATTTCGCGTAATGCTCAAACTCTTCGAGCTTATTTGGATCAATTATGTAGCGTATAAAACATGTCACCATCGAAAAATGTCCTATATAAAAATAGTACTACCACTGCTGCGCTTTTTTGTGGTCACTTTGCTTGGCATCAACCCAGTACTGGTGGTTCTCCGAGGTCTCTTTTTTCCAAAATGGTGCTTTGGTTTTTAAAAAGTCCATAATAAATTCTGTGGCAGCGAATGCATTTGCTCTATGTTTAGATGTCACCCCAACAAATACAATTTGCTCATTCACTGCCAATTGACCAATACGATGAATTATTTTAATCCGCCCTAGTTCCCATCTCTTTTTGGCATCGAGAACAATCTCTTGCAGGGCTTTTTCGGTCATACCTGGATAATGTTCCAGGTTGAGACCCAAGATCCGGTTTCCCTGATTGAAATCACGGACCAGACCTACAAAGGTGACAACCGCTCCATCCGAATGATTGCTTTCAATCAAGGCCGAATATTCCTTGGCCAGATCAAAGTCATCATGTTGCACCTGGATCATTGCACTAGCCTCCGGTCACTGGTGGGAAAAAAGCGACTTCATCTCCCTGCTTAAGAGGCATTGAATCATCTCTTAAACTCTGATTAACAGCCACAAGTGAAGTATCATTGGATAGATTTGATTTCCAGTCTGGTCCATTGAGCCAAAGTAGCTTCCTGAGGTCACCAACAGTCTCTGGATTTTCATTCACAACAATTTCTGATGTTTTTAACTGTTCCCGGATCTTTGCAAAAAAAAGAACTTTAATCACCTGACACCTCAATGTCGCTTCTTTGATGCCAATGCCCACTCTTTCCACCTTCCTTCTCAAGCACCTTAATTCCCTCGATACGCATGCCCGGATCGACTGCTTTGCACATATCAAAGAGCGTTAGAGCCGTTATAGAGACAGCGGTCAAGGCTTCCATTTCGACTCCTGTCTTTCCCGCGAGTTTGCAGATGGCGATAATTCTTACCGAATTAACTTCTGCTAGTATTTCAAAGTCAACTTTAACCTTGGTCAGCATCAAAGGGTGGCACAATGGGATCAGATCACTGCATTTTTTAGCAGCCTGAATGCCGGCAACGCGAGAAACAGAAAAAACATCACCTTTTGCGTGTTGACCAGATGTGATCATTTCAAGTGTTTCAGGCTGCACAACGACAAATCCTTCTGCACTCGCCACTCTTTGGGTAACGTCCTTGGCAGTGACATCCACCATATTCGCTTCACCCTTGGCATTTAAGTGGGTCAAGGTTTGGTTGTCTTTTTGCTTATCCACGAGTCGCACAACCTGGCTCAATATTGGCTTTAAGATGGTCAACAAAATTACATGGTTTGTGGGTAGAATCTAGCTGTTCCTGAAGAATACCATTCCAGGCAGTTTTACACGCGCCAGTCGAACCTGGCATGCAAAATACTGCTGTTTTGTTTGCCATACCTGCCAGTGCACGTGATTGCACGGTAGATGTGCCTATTTCCAGATAAGAAATATGCCTGAACAACTCGCCAAAGCCTTCTATTTCTTTATCGAACAAAACAGACAAAGCCTCGGGGGTAGTATCTCTCGCTGTAAAGCCAGTACCACCAGTAGTTAAAACGACCTGTACAGTCTCTGACGCGATCCACTTTGAGACGATTGTGCGCAATTGATATTTGTCGTCGATAACAATTTTTTTATCCACCAGATTGTGGCCATCTGCCTTGATGGAGTCCACCAGATACTTTCCGGATGTATCTGTTTCTTCAGTTCGGGTGTCTGACACTGTCAACACTGCAATATTCAATGATTGTTTTTCATTGCTCATATTATACGTTCACACTCCTGTTTTGTGTTTGTTCTGAGAGAAAATTTCGCCATTCTTGCATTCTGTTTACATTAAGCAAAGTAGCCTGATCCTCAGGGGTTACAAAAGCGCCATTTGTCTTTGCGAATAACGATCTAACAGACAATTGTTGTTGCTTAATTGCCAGATGAAGCTGATCCCTAACCTGCTTAGAATAGGGCAGGAAAAGCGGCAGATAACAATCCTTGAAACAGATGGGAGATGAAGTTTCACTTCCCAGGCTAACCAATCGATCCAACATACTCGCAGTCACGTTTGGCATATCAACGGTAACAAACAGGAACCCGTCAAATTTGTTGATACCAGGCAGGCTTAATATTGAGTAAATGCCACCAAGTGGGCCTAGCTGTGGGATTTTGTCTTTCACGGCACCGGGTAAATCACTGCCACTCACCAGAATTTGGCCTGCACATGACAATTCGAGAGTGCGTTTAGCATTCTCCAACAACGTCTTGCCCTGGTAGATTAACTGGGATTTGTCTGTGCCCATTCTGGTTGACAATCCACCGGCTAATACCACACCTGCGATTTGTTTTGTTTTTACCATGATGGTTCAACCGCCTAGCATAGCCAAATGTTTGGTTGCACCAGTGTAACCATCTTGTAGCCAATGAGTCGCCTCTTTGTCAGACAACAGGCTGGAAAGTTGTTGTTTCAACCCATCAACGTCTTGCTCAGTCATATAGGACCGCAGATCAATTCCATGTTCTGCAAACAAACACAGATGGATTTTTCCTTTAGCCGTTATCCTGAGGCGATTGCAGCTTGAGCAGAAATCTTTGCCATAGGGCATTATCAGGCCTATTTGCCCCAGGTATTCGGGATGCCTGAACTCCTGCGCTGGTCCTGCTGATTTGCCACGCACAATCTGTCCCCAACCTTCATCGATTAGTTGTTGTTTAATTGGCAAACCAGATACGTGGTTCCGTTCAAAAAATTTGAGGTTGTCTCCTGTTTCCATCAACTCAATCAGTCTCAGCGTCACAGGTGTTCGTTTAATCCAATCCTTGAAATTTCCTAGTTCCGACTGATTAAACTGGCGCATAAGAACTGCATTGACCTTCACTTTAATACCTGCATCCAGCGCCATATCAATACCATTTATTATGGTTTTGAGTTTATCGTGGCCGGTAATACTGGCAAACATTCTGGGATCTAAACTGTCGATACTAACGTTAATAGAATCGATACCAGCGGCAATCCAGCTAGGTAAATGGTCGGGCAATTTATACCCATTAGTGGTTATCGCCACATGCTCGATTCCCGGAGTGTCAGCACACAACTTGATTATTTCAGGGAGATCTTTACGCAGGGAAGGTTCGCCACCTGTGATACGTATTTTGCTCGTACCCAATTGAGCGAAAGCATTGATTACCACTGAAATTTCATCCAGCGACAAAAAATTGCGATCAGAATTGCATTGATAGCCATCAGGCAAACAATAGGTGCAACTAAAATTACACACATCTGTAATGGACAGACGCAGATAATGAAACCTGCGCCCAAATTTGTCTTCTAACACTGTTAAACACCTTTCCAAAGTTTAGTCATGCCTGATTGCATTCCTAAAGGGAGGCAGATCGATTTCTCTTTCTACCCTGGCAACAGAATGAATGTTGCGGCCAGAATAACCTGCCGAAAAGTCGGTTTAGCTACAAAGGCTCGGAGTTATGCAAGGCCAAATTTAATTGGCTCTATATAGTAGAACGATTATTTCGGATATTTGTTCACTTTTAAACAATTATTACCAAAAACATAGTATTTATACGTTGCCACTTAGTTTCAGTCCACTAGCTCTTATTTCAAGATAATAATCAATATTTGCTTAAAGTTTTGCACAGATAGTGTCAGCCAGGAAGTTGGTATAGAAATTGGAAGGAATTGTTAGCCAACGAAGAATGTTGGCCTATTTGGTGCAATCAAGAGGAGTAATAAACCGTTATGCTACCTGAGTTTATGAAAAAACATCAGCTGAGTGAAGCGTTTAAAAAAAACGCACTAAAACGGTTCATACCATTGGCAGAAGAAATTGTGTCGCACCAATTGAGTGCAAACAAAACCTATTACATTGGTATTAATGGTTGCCAGGGCTCAGGCAAATCCACATTTAGTTCTTTCTTAAAAGAGTACATTGAAGATCAACACAAGCTTAACGTTACGGTGTTGTCTTTGGATGATTTTTACTTATCAAAGTCAGACAGGTTAGCACTTTCGGTAAAAATTCATCCGTTGTTTGAAACTCGCGGCGTACCTGGCACGCATAATATCCCATTGCTGAAACAGGTACTCACGTCATTACAGCAGCCGGGGAAATGTTTAATTCCAAGGTTTGACAAATCAACTGACAATCCATTTCCAGAAACCCAGTGGGAGGTAATGGAAGCACCTGCAGATATCGTATTGCTGGAGGGTTGGTGCTGGGGCGTAAATCATCAGTCAGTACACGAATTAGACGTTGCCTGCAATGCATTAGAGTCAGAAGAGGACAGTTCTGGTGTATGGCGGCATTTTGTGAATCAGCAAATAAAATCAAATTATGAACCTTTATATGCGCTCATGAATTACTGGGTGATGCTCAAAGCTCCTGACTTTGAAAATGTGTTTGCATGGCGACTTGAACAGGAAAATAAAATGATAAAGGCTATGGGGAACAGTGGAAGCGCCGCAATGGATGAAGGCCAAATCCAACAATTTATTCAGTACTTTCAACGACTCACAGAACACTCCCTGAAGACCCTTTCCAAGGATTGCAATATCGTCTATGAACTAAATCAAAACAGGGAAATCATTCGCTCCCTAGTCAGGGAACAATAATGCTAAAGCAGTTTTTAATATTCACCGATATGGATGGAACTCTACTCGATCACGATACATACAGTTATGAAGCCGCCGCCGCTACCTTAGCAAAGTTGGCGGCCGCTAAAATACCAGTCATACCGACTACAAGCAAAACATATTCAGAATTACTGGTACTTAGAGAAGATATCGGTTTAAGCAGCCCATTTATTGTGGAAAATGGCGCAGCCATTCATATTCCTCACGGTTTCTTTAAACAAAAGCCGTCCAATACTCAATGGCAAAACCAATTCTGGGTAAGACAATTCACATCTCGAAAACACTATTGGTTAAATCTGCTTGAACAAGTTGGGCAAGAGTACCAAGGATTATTTAATCATTTCTCAAACATGACCATTGAAGAAATTGCTGAATCAACCGGACTCACAGTGGATGCTGCGACCAGAGCCTCTGAAAGACAATATGGTGAGCCAGTTTTATGGCAAGGATCAGAAACTGAAAAAGCCCGTTTCGTCACAGAATTAAGATTAAAAGGTGCACGGCCATTGCAGGGAGGGAGGTTTGTTCACATCTCTGGAGAATGTGATAAAGGCGCAGCACTGCAATGGATGAAAGGCGAATTTCACCGACAATATCCCGATAGAGAGTGTGTCTGTATCGCCCTTGGAGATGGCGAAAATGATGTGGCAATGTTAGAGGCAGCTGATGTCGCTGTACTTATTCGCTCTCCATCGCACAAGTTCCCTAAAATATTGAAAGAAACCAACGTATACACCAGTAGAAAAGAAGGCCCTGCAGGATGGTCCGAATGTCTGGAAGTTATTTTATCTGATTACTTATAGGAGCCAACATGGCTGACTTTTATCAAAATGGCATTATCACGACACTACATAATTTGTCAGAGCGCCCGGTTGAAGCGTTAGAGGAGGAGTTACTTGAGTTCTCGAAGAAGCGTCCAATGGCGGTACTATTGCCCTCTTTATTCTCAGAACTTGAAGGGGAAGCATTACCCAATATACTTAAACATATAGCTGAGGTTCCCTATTTAAATCAGATAGTCATTGGTCTGGACCGCGCAAATAAAGAACAGTACCAGCATGCGCTTAAATTCTTTGGCACATTACCTCAGGATCACAGGGTACTGTGGAATGACGGTCCGAGATTAAAGGCACTTGATGCGGAACTAGCTGAACTCGGTTTAGCACCAAAAGAACTAGGTAAAGGAAGGAATGTCTGGTACTGCATGGGCTATATACTTGCCTCAGGTAAAGCAGAATCCGTTGCACTTCACGATTGTGACATTCTGACTTACGATCGAGGACTACTTGCCAGACTGATATACCCAGTGGCTAACCCGCAGTTCAACTACGAATTTTGTAAGGGTTTTTATGCTCGGGTAGCTGATGGGAAAATTAATGGTCGTGTATCAAGATTACTAGTCACTCCCCTGCTCCGTGCCCTGATGCGAGTCGTTGGTCATGGTGAATATTTGGAATTTATGGATAGTTTTCGCTATCCGTTGGCCGGAGAATTCTCTTTCAGACGAGATGTTTTAAACGACATTCGTATACCCAGCGACTGGGGTCTGGAAATAGGCGTGTTGTCTGAGATGCACCGCAATTATTCCCACAATCGACTCTGTCAGGCTGATATTGCGAAAAACTACGATCACAAACACCAGGATCTTTCCCTGCATAATGATCAAGGTGGCTTATCGAAAATGTCTATCGATATCACCAAAGCCTTATTCAGAAAGTTAGCGACACAAGGCCAAACCTTCAGCACAGAAACGTTTCGTTCGTTAAAGGCAACCTATTTTCGAATTGCCTTGGACTTTATCGAAACCTATCACAATGATGCTGTAATGAACGGGCTGGTTTTGGATATTCACAGCGAAGAAAAAGCAGTTGAAATGTTTGCCCAGAATATCATGAAGGCAGGTCAAAGTTTCCTCGACAACCCGATGGAAACTCCCTTTATTCCAAGCTGGAACAGGGTTGTAAGTGCAATGCCAAACGTTTTAGACAGACTAAAAGATGCCGTAGAGCAAGATTATCAGGAATATAAGGTGTAACCTCATGAATCAGTTGCTGACTCAGTTAACACAACGCATTAAACAACATCTGGATGTCATTTATCGTGATATTCCATTGCCTTTGGAGTTAGATGATTTTTGCCAGCAATTACTGGAAGCTATGGGGTTTGATCTACAAACAGAACTTTGCACACCAATCCAACATGAAAACAAGTGGTCGCAGGAAGACACTATCTTAATTACTTATGGAGACAGTGTCGAAACTGCGGACGAAAAGCCACTTAAAACCCTGCACAAGTTTTTGCAAACCTACTGCAAGGACACTATTAATTCTGTACATATCCTACCGTTTTTTCCATATAGCTCAGATGATGGCTTTGCCGTCATTGATTATTCATCCGTCAATGAATCCTTAGGAGATTGGTCAGATATCGGTGCGATAGCTAAAGATTATAATCTGATGTCTGACCTTGTTATAAATCATTGTTCTGCCAGAAGTGTCTGGTTTGATAACTTTGTTAAGGGTGAAGGACCGGGTAAAGATTTCTTTTTTACAGCTTCTCCCTTAGAAGATCTGAGTAGAGTCGTTCGACCCAGAGTGTCAGAACTGTTGCGCGAGACTGAAACCGCTGACGGCACTAAATATGTTTGGTGTACCTTCAGTCATGATCAGGTTGATTTTGATTTCCGCAACCCGGCCGTGTTAATCGCTTTCATTTCTATCATTAAACAGTATCTGGATAACGGCGTTAAAATCTTTCGTCTCGATGCTGTTGCCTTTCTGTGGAAACAAATCGGTACCAACTGTATCAATATGCAACAAACCCATGAAGTGGTTAAGTTGATCAGAACCTTAGTTGATTATGCGCGATCTGACATCATGCTGATCACAGAGACGAATATCCCCAACCGGGAAAATTTAACTTACTTTGGGAATGCTAACGAAGCGCATGCTATCTATAACTTTTCCCTTCCACCGTTATTAGTCAATACTCTTATTACTGGTGATTGTCGCTACTTAAAAAGCTGGATGATGAGCATGCCACCAGCACAAAACGGGACAACCTATTTTAATTTTATTGCATCCCACGATGGAATTGGATTGCGTCCTGCAGAAGGACTGTTGAACGAAGAGGAACTCAACGTATTGCTTAATACTATGCAATCCTTTGGTGGTCGAGTATCGTGGCGAGCAGCGGACAAAGGTGAGCAGAAAGCCTACGAAATCAATATTACACTGTTTGATGCGTTACAAGGCACAGTAAAGGGCCCCGATCGTTGGGGGATTGAACGATTTGTTTGTGCACATGCCATCATGCTTGGTCTCGAAGGAATACCTGGTATTTATATTCATAGCCTGCTGGCAACCAGTAATGATTATGAAAAAGTCAGAAATACCAGTCAGAACCGAGCGATTAACCGACACAGATGGCAATATGAACAACTCAGTGAAAAGTTAAACGATCCCGCTTCACAACATAGCAAGGCACTGAAGCGTTTATTGCACTTAATTAGTATAAGAAAAACTATCTCTGCTTTTCACCCAAATGCCATTCAATTTACTCTTCAGCTAGGGACTAAGTTGTTTGGATTTTGGCGTCAAAGTTTGGATCGCACTCAAAGTGTTTTCTGTATAAGTAATATTACGCCTGAGCCAACTGAGGTCAGATTGTCTGATATCAATTTAATCGGAACAGATAATTGGCTTGATTTAATTACACAAGAGCCAATCTACTTGTCAGATACCAGTATAACTCTCTCACCATATCAAACTGTCTGGATAAGTAATTTACCTACTCCAGAACAGTAACACCTCAAGCCAAATGAAGAAGCGAACTTAGTCAAAAACTGCAAAGTTACTATTTCGCTTCACTTTATCTCATTGTATTTATTAATCTTTTTCAGGTAATAGCGATTAGTGTCTGCCAAAGAGCACAGATTAACTCGTTTTAGCAGCATGTAATTACGCGTAACCAGTCAATCCCGCCCTATCTATTTGTTTTATATCACTTTTACAAGATTGGCACAGTATATGTAATAAGCCTAGTGAAGTTCACGGAATATTCGTGACAATGAAACAGGATGGCCTGCGCTAACTCGTCAATCTGTTATCAGTAATGCAACTAACTGGTTACCTTATAAACGGAGATTCACCATGAAAAAGACAATTATTTTAAGTGCTTTTATTCTTGCTTCAGGTGCAGCATTTGCTCAGGAAGACAAACTTGCAGCATTGGATACAGACAATGATGGCCGCATCAGCATCGAAGAAGCTGCTGCAGATGCAGAACTTTCAGCAGCTTTTGCTGAACTTGATACAAACCAAGACGGTTATTTAACACCGAGTGAACTTGCCGAGCACTAATCAATTTAACTATTAGCCTAAACAACAGAAATCAAACATCCAACAGGAGATTTATCATGAAGAAGTTTATTATTATTAGCGCGTTTGCATTGTCATCAGCTTCACTTGTTGCAGCAGAAGACAAACTAGCTGTACTTGACGCGGACAATGACGGACGTATCAGCGTAGAAGAAGCAGCTAGCGATCCAGCTCTTTCAGCAGTTTTCGCTGAATTGGACGCCAACAAAGATGGTTACCTTACTCCTAGTGAGCTGGCTGAGCACTAAGTCAAAATAATTTAGTGCTTGCTCCCTAAGTACTCAACATTTTTGCCCGCCTAACGGCGGGTTTTTTATGCTTAAATCCCCTACGTATCGCTCCAGACTGCATATTCGTTTCCATTTAGATCAGAAAAATGAAAACGCCTACCTCCGGGAAAGGTAAAGATTTCTTTTACAATTGAACCGCCACAACTCACTATTAGTTTTTCTGATGCTTCCAGGTCCTTACTAAACATTACAATTAATGGACTTCCGGTTTCAGTGGAAACAGTTTTGTCTGATACAAACAATCCGGCATCAATTCCCGCATCCGATATTGCTGCGTAATCAGGTCCATAATCCACGAAAGACCAGCCGAAGGCCTGCGCAAAAAAATCCTTACTCCGCTCCATATTCTTTACTGGTATTTCTATATAGTTGATTAGATGATGTTGACTCATACCTTGCCCCTTATACTGTCTATTTATACAGTATATTGAATTACTCTCCTATGTAAACCAAAAAAGCTGCCATACGGCAGCTTTTTTTTGATTCTATCCATGAAATTCTAATGAGTCTAAAACGCTGCGCCAACCCATACCCAAAGCTTGTCAGCATCAACCCGTCCACTTTCACCAGAGTACGAAGCGTATTTCACACCAGCGGAAAAGTTTTTGCCAAATTTACGGCTATAAACTAAATCAATTTCATTACCAAGATCATCAACTGTATCGCTGGCTTCGTCTGCTTCGAAATCATGATAGATAACAGACCATTTGCCACCCGCTAACTTACCAGACAACGTAAAATACATGTCTTTCAAGCCCTGTGCCGGCGTTCCCAGAAATTGATCTGCCCATCCGTTAAACTTATGCAGAGTCGCCAGTGGCGTAGCAAATCCAAATTGTCCATCATCAGAGCCCAGCACTTCATAAGACAGTTTTGCAGTTATCCCAGTGAAAACGGCACCAGCTTCAAGAAAAAGGTAGTCTGCATCAAAATCAGTAGCAGCTGTTTCACTGCTCTGAGTTGCATACTCAAGCCCATAGAGTATTTTGGTCTCTCCAGCTTTACTGCTGCCGTTAAATCTGAAGCCATAAGTATCAAGGGCGTTGTCCGTATCGTTATCCACTTCCAGTAGGTACGCATAGGCACCCAAGGTACCAAATTCTGTTTTATAAGCTGCATTGAACAGGTGATCTTTAGCATCAAGATCTGCATCCTCTCCAAATATCCGGTTGCGTTGATCAATATACGCATAGGTAAGGGACAAATCTTTCGCTGGATTAACTTTGACGGATAACGCATCAAAGGTCTGCCTATCCTGGCGCCAACCCACATGCCCGATGAATCTGTGATTATCCAATGCAATTACTTGTCTACCTAATTTCGCTACAACTGTATCGTTTTTATACTGCAGATAACCTTGATCTAATTCAGTAAATTCCGGATCAGCTATAACAGAATATACTCCCGGGTTATAACCTGACGGGCCAACAGTGTAGTCTCCTTCTCCAAGCACTATTCTATTGTCTTCCATCTCTACCGTTGCTGAAAAACCATTTAACGTCCCGGTGGTATAACCTACTCTGGTGCGCAAAGTAAACGCACTGGCATCTTCCAACGCATTGTCCTGGTCGACTGATTCATAACGTAAACGTAAGTCTACCTTTGCTTTCCCCGAAGTTAATGCTTCAGAAATTGTTGTTGCCTCTGCCGTTGCGAAGAAAGGAACCCCGGCCAATGAGGCTGACAGCGCAAGACTAAGGTAAGTTTTTGTGTACTTTCTCATGTTGTTTTCCTTATTTTTGACAATAGTAACCCGCAACACTGCAGTGTCGTCTCTATTTGTTATTATTTAGTTTAGCTAATTAAGATATTTGTTACGCAGCATCCACCGAACGTTTATCCTGCGTTTTATTCTGATTTTTGCGATGTTCAGATACAGATTCCACCTTACGTTGCTTTTCATACAAAAAGGTCAACACTTCATGTCTGTAATGGTTATATTCCGGATTATCGGCCAATGCAATTCTGTTTCTGGGACGTGCAAGCTCCACTTCCAATATTTCCCCAATTGTTGCTGAAGGTCCGTTGGTCATCATCACTATCCGGTCAGATAAAAGTACTGCTTCATCCACATCATGTGTAATCATAATGACTGTGTTACCTAAATCAGCATGAATTTCCATAAGTGAATCTTGCAAGTGTGCTCGTGTCAACGCATCTAATGCCCCAAAGGGTTCATCCATCAGCAATACTTTAGGTTCCATCGATAATGCTCTGGCGATACCTACCCTTTGCTTCATGCCACCTGAAATTTCTGATGGAAGTTTGTCCACTGCATGGCTCATATGAACTAATTCAAGATTGTGTTCTACCCACTCTCTGATCTCTTTTTTATTGCGACCACCTCGGGTCTGTTTAACAGCAAGTTCAACGTTCTTATAGACAGATAACCAAGGTAGTAGCGAATGATTTTGAAAGACAACTGCTCTTTCCGGACCAGGTTCATTAACTTCCAGATTATCTAGTATTACGCCACCCACAGTGGCTTGATGTAGGCCGGCGACAATATTGAGAACAGTTGATTTTCCGCAACCAGAATGCCCTATCAGGGATATAAACTCACCTTCTGATATTTTTAAGTTTACGTCAGTTAACGCATTAAATGGTCCTTTGGGTGTAGGAAAATCAATTCCAACCTGGGTCAGTTCCAAATGTGGCTTTTTATCATTCATACATTTCTCCAATTTACTTGTCTTCGTCCGGACTAGCGTAAAACCGCTGTTTTGTCCCAACTAACGTATTTTTGTAAAACCAGCATTAGTCTGTCCAGGACAAAACCGATCATGCCAATCGCTAATACAGCAACCATTATTCTGGCTAAAGATTCTGAACTGCCATTTTGAAATTCGTCCCAGACAAATTTACCCAATCCAGGATTTTGAGCAAGCATCTCAGCAGCAATCAGTACCATCCAACCAATGCCGAGTGAAAGTCGTAACCCGGTAAAAATAAGTGGTATTGATGAAGGTAGGACAATTTTCATTACGTGGGTAAAAGCATTGAGTCGGAGCACTTTACTAACGTTAATCAAATCCTTATCAATGCTGGAAACACCGACTGCAGTATTGATCAATGTTGGCCACAAACAGCAAAGCGATACAGTAAAGGCTGACGTAATAAAGGATTTCGCAAAGATGGGGTCATCACTCACGTAAGCAGCACTGACAACCATAGTGACCAATGGTAACCACGCCAAAGGTGAAACGGGTTTAAACAGCTGAATCAACGGATTAATTGCTGAATAGACAGATTTACTCAGGCCACACACTATGCCCAAAGGTACAGCAATAAAGGAGGCAATTAAAAAACCAACCGCAACTGTATATAAGCTCGTCCAAATCTGGTCAAAAAATGTCGGCGCCCCGGTAAAAGGACGGACTTTTGCCTCATAAGTTGGATCTTGAGCTAACCTTGCTTCGTTCCGTTTATGTTGACGCTCATAAAATTGTTCAGCTTTATCCTGTTGGACATTGTGCTCATCAATGAGCGAATAGGTTTGTTCCAGTACTTGTGATGGTCCGGGGAACTGGCCCAACGAAGTATCTATACTTTTCGCTACCAGGCTCCACAACCCCAGGAAAATCACCAAGCCAACGATTGGCAACGTAATGTCTGCAAGCACCTTTTTAAAGTGTCCTGCAACGTTAGCGATAGAAAATGTTGAATTTCCATCATTCGTGATTGCGAGTTTGAACATGATGATTTTCCTTTACTCAATAGAGCATTACTTAAATTTTTGTAGAACCTTTTAAACCAATTCCGAATTTTTCAAGGTAAGCGTTTGGTTTGCTGCCGTCGTACACAATATTATCGATAAAGTGCTGCTGTGGAGGCTTAAATCCAGACTCCGTTGCAAACTCAGGAAAGTCTTCTGATTTTGCTTTACCTTCAGCAATCAAAGCTTTAGCAGCAACAGCGTAGATGTCTGGTCGGTAAACCTTTTTAGCAATTTCTTTATACCAGCCATCGGACTTCTGTTCGGAAATCTGACCCCAACGACGCATTTGAGTTAAATACCAGATTGCATCACTGAAATACGGGTAAGTAGCGTTGTACCTGAAGAAAACGTTAAAGTCCGGAACTTCACGTTTGTCACCTTTTTCGTACTCAAAGGTTCCTGTCATACTGTTAGCAATCACCTCAGCATCGGCACCCACATATTGACTCTTGGCCAGTATTTTCACTGCTTCGTTGCGGTTTGCATTGTCGTTTTCATCTAACCACATCGCTGCACGTATCATGGCTTTAACAACGCGAATATGTGTATTTGGATTTTTTTCAGCCCAACTTTTGCTGACACCGAATACTTTTTCAGGGTTGTTTTTCCAAATTTCGTAATCAGTCACTACTGGCACACCAATACCTTTGAACACAGCCTGTTGATTCCAAGGCTCACCCACGCAGTAACCATAAATTGTGCCCGCTTCCATTGTTGAAGGCATTTGTGGTGGAGGTGTTACTGACAACATGGCATCTGCATCTATCTGGCCACTGGTATCCCCTTTGTGAGGTGCATAAAATCCCGGGTGTATGCCACCTGCGGCAAGCCAATAACGTAATTCATAGTTGTGTGTAGATACTGGGAATACCATTCCCATGTTGAAGGGCTTACCTTCTGATTTATATTTTTCAACAACGGGTTTTAGTGCATCAGCCTTGATCGGATGTACAGGTTTGCCATTCTCGTGCGGAATATTTGCTTTCATCTGCTTCCAGATATCATTCGAAACTGTAATACCATTACCGTTCAAATCCATGCTGAAAGCTGTGATTATGTGTGATTCAGTTCCATACCCTATGGTGGCACCCAGCGGCTGACCAGCGAGCATATGTGCACCATCCAACTGACCGTCAATGACCCGATCCAAAAGCACTTTCCAGTTTGCTTGTGCTTCCAGGGTCACGTACAGGCCTTCTTCTTCGAAATAGCCCTTTTCGTAGGCAACTGCCAGTGGAGCCATGTCAGTCAGTTTAATAAAACCAAACTTAAGCTCTTCTTTTTCAGGCCATCCCAACTGTTCAGCATTGGCAACCTGCGAAACTGTGCCTAACAGGATGGAACCCAAGGTGAATGCGGATAGGGTCATATTGCTTAGTTTTTTGCTAAAACTCCCTAACCTGGATTTTGTTGAATTAATGTTCGCCATTGATTACTCCTGAAATTTGCCAAAAAAAAACCCACAAAGACTTCAGGACACGAAAGTCTTTGTGGGCTACATTGCCTTACCGAATAGCTGCGTCATCGCAACTATTACAGTGCTCTTTTCATATAGTTATAGTTATGTGATGCACCATAAGTGCAGACAACTAGATATAGCACTTATAATGCCAACTTTATAATTCCTTATATTTCAATAGGTTAGCTCAATCACAAATCCCTTAATCACTGAAGAGATGTTCAATATTGTGCATGCTGCACTATCACTGTGCTTTCCTGATCAGTTTATTCTGATTAGTGTTAGCCAGCAGCATCTGCATTTGTTGATATATATCCGGTCTGAACACCCTACTGATAAACCGTGGAGGAATTTCGCAGTTTATTAACTGCCCAGCCTCTTGCATTTGTTTAATTAACCACTCCCCACGCACGAGCTCTGGTTGATTAACAGCTTCTTTGTTAAAAGCGGAAAACTGGTTATAAGTGGGTACACTTCTGGGCGCCATGTCACGATGTGTCAGGCAACTGCCTAGCAAGGATGGCGCGATAACATCGAGGTTTGCGTCAAGGTATTCGGCGTGACTCATTATTCTAGCCGCCTCAAAGCGGTTTGGAACATCTTCTAACCAAGCACACGCTTGCTTTAATGCTGCACATATTGCCAACACGGTATTGGGATGTTTTTGATAGAAAGCCCCTAACAAACCCAACACTTTTTCAGGTGAGTCTTGCCATATATCATAAGATGTCAGTGCGGTGATACCTATGCCGGATCTTACTGCCTTCGCGTTCCAGGGTCCGCCAACACAAAATCCATCAATTTCTCCCGATTCAAGAAAGCCAACCATATTTACCGGAGGCACTATGACTAAATCCACGTCATTGTCCGACAATCCTGCTGATTTCAACCAATCCCTAAGCTGATAATTATGACAGCTATAAGGAAATACATTGGCAAATTTCAACTTATCCTTGCCCAGTTCAAGTCTGTTTTTCACTACACTTTGTAACAGATAAGCAGCCATGGGAAAGGTAATACTGGATAATTTATTTTGCGCCAGAATCTCCAGATACAATTGTTCTGAAAACGTGATGGCATTGCCATTTAAACTCAACACCATTGGAGTAATAACTTCAGTCACCGGAGTACCCAAACCGAGGCTACTGGCTATAGGCATTGGGGCAAGCATCTGAGCAGCGTCAATGATTCCAGCATGAAGTTTATCGCGCAAAGTCGCCCAGGAATTCTGTTTGCGCAAACTAACTTTTAGCCCCCATTGTTCAAAAAAACCAAGTTCTTTAGCAATAATTAGTGGTGCTGAATCTGTCAGAGGAATAAAGCCTAGATTGATGTCTGATTTTTCTAAGGAAATCATAATAAACTCTTACTGTGAGAATTGTTCAAGAAAGAAATCACTGTTTTAGCAACATCTTCCATTTTTTGTCCGTTATCCATCGCTGCTTTGCGCATTGAATGAAATGCTTCATCTTCGTTCATTGACTTTTTCTGCATTAACAAACGCTTCGCCCTATCGATGATTTCACGAGACTCCAGCTGATTCTTGGTGTCATCAAGTTCATTCTTAAGCTGTTGATATTGTTTAAAGCGTGCGACGGCGGCATCTAATATGGGTTTAACTCTGGATGGATCCGTATCGCCAACAACATAAGCACTGACCCCAGACTCAACAGACAAATTAATCATTTCTGTGTCTTCCTGGCTAGAAAACATCACTATGGGTTTTGGGTTATAACTGGAAATAGTGTGTAAACTTTCAAGTATGTCGCGGTTAGGAGATTCTACGTCAATGACAATGATATCTGGTTGTATTGCATCCACCTCTTTGAGCAAAGATACTCCCGACGTTATAAGGTGTTGTATCTTGTATCTTGATTTATCAAGCGCTGAAGCAATTTCAGCGACCCGCGCTGAATCTTCATCGATTAACAGGATGTTGAGCTCATCAACATCTAATTTGGAATGTATTGCCATATAGTTAAACTTCTACCCTATTTGACTGGTAACGGCTCATGCCGTTAGGTTAAACAGGAATAAAGCAAAGCACAGGCCAGCTTTTTAAGCTTTCAATAAATCAAACTATATAATTATGCTTGATACTCTAGATCAACATGTTGCGAGGCGATCTGGTTTCTCAACAGTGTGAGGGGATAGTATTTAGGGATAAGATAGAGGTGCACAAGTGTGGGAATTTTGTTTAGTTGCTCATTCTTGGTGCAACTAACGATTAAAAGCAGCCTGCAATGCAGGCCACTTTGCCTTTTTTATTTTGAGGTAACGTAACGCTTGTTTTAATCTTGCTGAGTAAGGTAAGCATAAACTTGCTGAGCATCACGTTGTTTTGAAAAAGTCACCAAATCTTGCCCATTACAGGTCATTCCAGATTCAGATAACAATTTTCGCAACACACCTTTTCTGGAACTAGAAAGGTCTCCGACTTTCTGAACTACACTTACTTTGAGTAAACGTAGATCATCTTTGATCACAGCCTTACAAAATCCAGAATAACTAATGTCCCCGGCAAACCTGACTTGTTCAGACTTCATGGAACCATGCGCTGTTGTTGCAACAACAAGCAATGTTGTCAATAGTAACGATTTCATCTTTAGTACTCCTGTTAATTGATCACGCACGAAATGCGCAATGATTGTCAGAAGAATTTCTGAACAATCGAGCATAGTTATGAATCATTTCATTTGGTTTTTCTGTAGTTTTATTGTTTGGCTTAGGTAAACTTCTTGTAAATCAATATGTTACATACAAACCAAATCCCTATCTATTTGATTTTATTAATGTTTTTATTATTGCTTATACCATTCAAGTTTAAAGAGAAAATTATTACACCTAAATGTTCTAAAAAAATCCCTATAAAATTCTTTTTATTTTCTTTAAATATCAGAATGTTAATTGATTTAACAGCGCAATTTACAAGTAATACTATGGAATTGCGTCAAATAGCAGTTTTAAGGAATGGCCAACTTTTGTTCCTGCCATGCCAGAGCGAGTAAGCCTGGGAGTATGCCTGAGACCAATCCACTTTATTCATCAGCATCAGCATCAATGAAAGCGTACCTAATACAGCGTTATCTGCATAAGAATCAGATGTGAGCCCGTTCCATACATCCAACAAATATTGGCCATGCATCTGTTGTTGCTTAGTGGTCCAATTTTCCTGCATGGCCGGCAAAGTAAGATCGTGCATTCCTCGCTGATCTGCAAAACGCAGCGTCACATCCCGTTCAGGATTGTACTCCACTTCGCCCCCTTCCCCTCTAAAACACAAAACATCTTCGCTCTTTATTAGATGGGCAGCTTGCTGATGCCTGATATCAACGTGTTTGTGGAAAACACCTTGCATACTATATGGGGCGGCAGACGGATTCAGCATTCTGGCTAAGGTATTGGCACAAGACCTTAGCCCAAAAAGTCGCCTGAGCTGTATTAAGTCATCGAGACGGGGATTCACCAGTGACAGTGGTAGATAGGTCATCCCAAAGCAATCAAGCTGACTTTTGGCTGAGTCGATTGATTCAGCAAGCTCAAATCCAATTTGTGGTAACACCGTATTTAGATACAGTCTATTAGAATCCGGCTCATTGGTGCCGTGCATAAAAATACGTTTTCCGCTCTGGGCTAACAACATAACAGACAAGACAAACCAGGGAAGTTGGCGACGTTTTCCAGCGTAACACCCTAAATCCAAATCCACTTGCCATGTTGCCAGGTCGGGCTGGTTCTTTTCCCTGAGCGCCAACGTAAAACCAGCGATTTCTTCCGCCGTTTCTTCTCTAACTCTTAACAACATAAGAAAGGCACCCTGCTGCTCAGGCGTAGCTTGCCCACTAATAAGCATTTTCATCGCCTGGAATGCTTCGTCCTGTGTCAGTGTGCGCCCTGTTTTTTGACCTCGACCGATAGCCTGAATAAAGTATTTGAAGTTTAGGTGTGCATTCTCGACTTGCATAAATTTCCTAAATAGACAAAAGCTGTTCAGAAGATAACAATTCGTGGCTGATTGAAAAACGTTTATCAACAACATCACCAACAATAATTAAGGCTGGACCGCAAAATGATTTTATTGCCACTTTTTGACCGATGTCCACCAGAGACGAAGCACATACCTGCTGTTCCTGAGTTGTGGCTTGATCGATCACAGCCACAGGTGTTCTATCGCTCATTCCATTTGCTATCAATTGTTCACAGATACTATTGAGTCTGTTCAGGCCCATGTAAAATACCAAAGTCTCACCATTTTTATCCAGTGTTGAGGGGATAAGCTTTTTCCAATCCGGTTGGTGATGGGGATCTTTCAAATGAGCGGTAATAAAGCGTACGGACTGAGCACAATCTCTATGAGTCAATGGAATACCTGCATAAGCAGACGCACCAGATGCTGACGTGATACCGGGAAGAATAGCGAATGGGATGTTGTGATCAGCAAGAATCTGACATTCTTCCGCGACTCGGGCAAAAATAGCCGGGTCCCCACCTTTTAATCTAACGACATTCAATCCTTTACTGGCGTAGCGAACTAGCAGTTCACCAATCTGTTGCTGCGACATACTATGTTTACCGCATTTTTTCCCCACGAAGACCCTTTCACAATCAGGTTCTAACATAGCCAAAATATCCGGATTAACCAGCCAATCAACAAGAACAACATCTGCATTTTTCAACGCTTTGTAAGCCTTTAATGTTATGAGTTCAGGATCGCCTGGACCAGCGCCTACCAGTAAAACCTGGCCTCGTAAATCACAACGACCACCAATTTTGCTTCTTTTTACTGGCGGGGTGGTTTCTAATAATGTTGTTATTATACGAAACACCAATCGAGAAAAGGATTGGCCCACATGAATTGGACGTTTAAATATTCCGGTTGTGCTCATTTTGCCATCTCCACTGTTTTTATCGGGATCAATTTTTCTGACGGCAAGCTCGCCTTATGCAGGTCAACCAATGCGCCAAGTTCTGATTTACAAGACCCACAGTTAGTCCCACATTTCAATTTTTCACCCAATGACTCGACGCTATTACTACCAGCGTGGATTGCGCTGATAATAGTGCTTTCGCGAACATTGTGGCAGGTACAGATCACCTTCCCTAGGGTAAAATCTGGAGAAGGTTGACCCGATAATAATCGATGAATTGTAACCCTATCGATATCAGACTGAGCAAATACGGATTTAATCCAATCGCTGGGAATATTGGGCTTACTATCGCTCACCGCAAACAAACATATTGGCAAGTCGTCTACCATGCCTATTTTAATGGCTGAATTATCAGTGGATGTACTGATCCAGTGTTGAACATGGTTTATTAGCCCGGTGAGTTCGTTCATCACATCTGCAGGGATTTTGTCGCAGCCAGCCTCAACTTGAACACCTTGTTTAAATGGGATTTTTACCCAGTAAGGGAACACGTTTGACAAGGCCGGAATGTCGTCTTCGTTTTTAACGAATATAGTCAGCCGTGATTTAAACTTGGCTTTTTGTATCTTTACAGCACCATGCTTTAGTTCAGGCTGCCCTGAAATCCGGTCTCTTGCGTTAGTAAACAAACCAGCTATTCCAGCCGATGAAGCCCATTGAAGACTCCAGTGGATGGGTGCAAATAGAGATTTTTGAAGTAAGTCAGCATCCAATTTTGCGGGTAAAATCACTTTATCTGACTCAGAATGTGCTGCAGTGATTTCTAATAGATCATCGTTTCCAATTGCCATTGGCACGGCATCATCAGGGTGAACGTGCAAAAAGGCCTGTTCAGTATGTTGCATGAGCTCATGCGACTTCGCTGTGCGCGTCATGGTATGCCACTGATCTCTGATCCTGCCAGTATTCAAAATAAACGGAAAATTGTTAGAAGTATTCTGCTCGGGTTCCTCGGGTGAAACGGCTACAAACTGTGCTTTTCCGGACCGTGTAAAAAATCTATTGTCGGTAAAAAGGCGCTTGCTGCCATAAGGATTTCGTTCGTTTATCGGCCATTGCACTGGTTTTAATTCGTCATATTCTTTGACACTCAAATTATGCAGCCCAGATATATCAAAATCTCGGGTTCCATTGTTCTCTAACCCCGACAGACCAGCATGTTCATTGAAGATCTCAGCCGGATTAAGAAAATTAAATCCTTTGTTAAAACCCATTGCTTTCGCAACATCACAAATTATTTGCCAGTCATGCCTGGCTTCACCTAGTGGTTTAAGTACACCTCTTTGCCTTGAGATCCTTCGCTCTGAATTGGTGACAGTGCCATTTTTTTCGGACCAGCCGGTTGCCGGAAGTTTTACATCAGCAAAATTAAGTGTGTCATTATGTTCTACGCAATCCGACGCTACTACGAATTCACAGCCCTTTAAGGCAAGCTCTATTTGCTGTCGATTAGGCATACTGACTACTGGATTCGTTGCCATAATCCAAACAGCTTTGACTTCTCCTTGAGCAATTTTGTCAAATAAGTCTACGGCTTTAAGACCCGTTTTATTCGGCATCGCAGGAGACTTCCAGTAATTTTGAACCATTCTCATATGGTCCGTATTTTCCAGGTCCATATGAGCAGCCAACATATTGGCGAGGCCGCCTACTTCCCTGCCTCCCATCGCATTGGGTTGACCGGTGATAGAAAACGGGCCGCAGCCTTCTTTACCGATTTTTCCGGTAGCGAGATGACAATTGATAATTGCGTTAGCCTTGTCGACGCCCTGACTTGACTGATTTACACCCATTGAATAAAAACTCAAAGCGCGTTCAGTTTTCGTAAACAACTGATAAAATTGGTACAGATTTTTGGTATCCAAATTGCAATATTCAGACACCCGCTCGACATCCCAATCCATACATTTTTCAATTGTGTTGGAAAACCCTTCGGTAAAGGAATCAATGTAACCTTGATCAAAACCAGCATTATTATGTAAGAAAGCAAATAGGCCATTGAATAACGCGACATCAGAACCTGGTTTCAATTGCAGATGCAGGTCAGCTATTGAACAGCTCGCTGTTTTTCTGGGGTCAATTACTACAACCTTAAGCTCAGGATTTAACTTTTTCGCCCTTTCAATTCGTTGAAACAAAACAGGGTGAGTCCAGGCAGCATTTGAACCAATTAGTATAATGAGTTCGGCAATATCCAGATCTTCATAACAGCAAGGCATGGCATCCGCGCCAAAAGCACGCTTATAGGCTGCAACAGCGGATGACATACACAACCTTGAATTAGTATCGATATTTGCACTACCGATGTACCCTTTCATCAATTTGTTTGCGACATAATAATCTTCAGTCAGCAATTGACCGGAGACATAAAATGCTACTGAATCTGGCCCGTGCTGGTCTATTATCTGATTGAACCTGGTCGCCACAGAATCAATCGCCGTTAGCCAGCTCACTGCCCTCCCGTTGACCATCGGGCTAAGCAACCTCCCAGCGGCACCATTGGTTTCTCTCAGATTGCTGCCTTTTACGCAGAGCTTGCCAAAATTAGCAGGATGATCGAGCGTGCCTTCAACCTTTTTTATTGTATTAACACTGCTTGTAGACGTCTGACCGAAAGTAATATCAACGCCACAACCAACTCCGCAATAGGGACATGTTGAGGTACAAACTTGGTCTTTAATAGCGAGTTTATTTTGTCCACGGCTCTTCATTGGCAACAGGTTACCTTACCAATTTCAATTGAACATCTTTCCCTTCCTGACGGACTTCATATGTTTGCAGACTAATATTTTCGTCATCAAGACAACGGCCAGTTGACATGCAATAACGCTGTTTATACAAAGGCGATATGACCAAAGTTTGCTCGGCCGATGAGCCCACTAAACCGCGATAAAGCACATTTGCTTGTCCTACCGGATCCCAGTTGCTTACGGCAAAAATATGAATGTTGTCATTATTTACGACTTTAAATAACGCAACCTGGTTATGTTCTACTAATGCACACACCCCAGAGTTATCTACCAAATCATCTATTTTACAGACGGTTGTCCATTGATTAGTCATTTCAGTTCCTCTTTACGCCAGGTCAGATTCAATTTCTACTATGGAAATATCCATCGCCAGTTCCTGATTGTCACGTTGTTGTATTTGACTTTTTTCAGCTAGCGTAGCCGGCCGTATTTGATCTCTTTCTTCAACAAACACGATGTTGTTGTCCTGCTGATCACTATTTACAAACTGTCTGAACCGCTTACGAGATTGATTGTTTTTAGTGACACTTGTCCATTCGCAGTGATAGCTATCCACTACATGCTGCATCTGCGCTTCCAATTCCTCGCAGATACCCAACGAATCTTCGATCACTACCTGTTTCAGATAATTTAACCCGCCTTCCAGATTTTCCATCCAAACGGAAGTGCGTTGCAGCCGATCGGCAGTTCTTACATAAAACATCAGAACTCTGTCGATGTAGCGGTATAGGGTTGGGGTATCAAGGTCAGTTGCGAATAAATCAGCATGCCTTGGTTTCATGCCTCCATTACCACATACGTACAAGTTCCAGCCGTTTTCGGTTGCGATCACTCCGATGTCCTTACTTTGCGCCTCAGCACATTCTCTGGTGCATCCAGAGACAGCCATTTTAAGTTTATGCGGCGCACGTAAACCTTTGTAACGATTTTCCAGGTCAATCGCCTGAGTGACTGAATCCTGCACGCCAAAACGGCACCATGTGCTTCCAACGCAAGACTTAACGGTTCTAAGAGCCTTAGCGTAGGCATGTCCGGTCTCAAAACCTGCCTCAATTAGCTCTTCCCAGATAAGTGGAAGTTGTTCCACCCGTGCACCAAACAAATCTACCCGCTGACCACCAGTAATTTTGGTGTACAAATTGTATTTTTTTGCCACCGTTCCTAAAACGATGAGTTTTTCGGGCGTAATTTCACCGCCTGCAATTCGAGGTACCACTGAATAGGTACCGTCTTTTTGCATATTAGCCAGATAAGTATCATTGGTATCCTGAAGACTAATATGGTCTGGAAGTAGAACGTGTTCATTCCAGACAGACGCTAAAATTGATCCAACGGCAGGTTTACAAACTTCGCATCCTAATCCCTGGCCATGTTTTTCAATTAAGTCTGAAAAGGAACGAATTCGGCCAACTTGAATTAAATGAAATAATTCAACTCGTGAATATGCAAAGTGTTCACACAGATCTTTTTTAACTTCGATACCTCGCTTTTCCAGTTCAGCATCAAACACATTTTTAAGTAGCGCGGCGCAGCCACCACAGCCAGTACTGGCTTTTGTACATGACTTAACATCCGCCAGTTGGCAATTTCCATCTGTAACAGCATCAATAATGTCGGATTTGCTCACGTTGTGACAGGAACATATAGTTGCAGACAAAGGCAGTGCATCTGCCCCTAGTGCGGGAGCAGTACTTGCATCCGAGGGCAATATCAAACTTTCAGGGAACTCAGGCAAATCAATGCCGTTTAGTGCGTACTGCAGCAAGGTATCGTAATCGCTGTTATCGCCGACCAATACAGCGCCCAGAAGCTTTTCCTGTTTAGCGTCAACGACGATTTTTTTATAGACACCTTCAGGTTGATTTTCAAAGACGTAAGATAAGGCCCCTGCAGTTTTGGCATGAGCATCACCGATTGAGCCCACATCAACGCCCATTAGTTTTAATTTGGTACTCATATCCGCACCTGTAAACTGCAGATCACCACCGCTAATATGTTCCGCGGCGACGCGGGCCATGGTGTAACCTGGAGCAACCAAACCAAATATAAAATTATTCCATAGCGCGCACTCACCGATGGCATAAATGTCGGATTCAGATGTCTGACAGAAGTTGTTTACAACTATCCCGCCTCTTTCACCTACTTCCAGTTCATATTCTCTTGCTAAATTGTCATAAGGACGGATGCCGGCAGAAAACAAAATCATATCTGTTTCCAGGAAGTCTCCCCCTTTAAAACACATTTTATAACGTGCATTTTCCCCCGCTTCTATCACTTCTGTCGCTTTCTGCGTATGGACCTTTACGCCCAGTTCTTCGATTTTGTGTTTTAATAATCGACCACCGCCAGCATCTACCTGAACCGCCATTAATTGGGGTGCAAATTCAACCACATGAGTTTCCAGTCCAGCTTGTTTTAGCGCGTTAGCCGCTTCTAATCCCAGCAATCCACCACCAACAACAACCCCTGTTTTACTGACTTTTGCTGAAGCCGTAATGGCTTCCAGATCTTCGATTGTCCGATAAACGAGACAGTGCTCTTGATCATTGCCAGGTATGGGAGGCACAAAGGGGTACGACCCTGTCGCAATAACTAATTTGTCATAGTTAAACGACTCACCGCTTTCGGTTATCACTGTTTTAAAAGCTTTATCAATTTGAGTAACTTTTGCATTTAAGTGAAAACTCACGTTCATCTGCTCGTAGTCAGCAGGTGAAGTCATGGCTAAATCGTCTGCTGATTTACCGGTAAAATATTCAGACAAATGCACACGATCATAAGCAAGTCTCGGTTCAGCTGACAAAACGGTTATTTCTGCAAGTGGGTTTTGTTCGACCATTTGTTCAACAAAATGGTGACCTACCATACCATTCCCGATCACGACTATATGGGTTTTGCACTTTGGGTGATTCATGAATATTCCTTCCAGCTATCACTGAACAAAAAAAAACCCACAATTAATGAGACATTGACTCATTTTATTGTGGGCTTCGTTGCCATCGGCGTTCTACACGCAGATTATCAATTTTTAATTAGATTAACAGGTAACACAGTGAGGTTAACAACCCATTCCGCATCGCCTTTTACTGTTCAAATACACTATTAGTGCCAGAATTGAAATTCTTTAATTAACAAAAGCTTATAGTATCCCACGAGGAATTAAGCCAAACAAAATGCGTCATAGTAGTGCAGGTTGAACCATATCAGTGCGCATACCTGTTTAGTCACGACAAGAAATAACTGGGAATACACACAATTTGTCGATAGAGTTCCGCTTCACTAATTTTTAAAGGACTAACTATGCTATTTAAGCATCTTTTTTTAAGCACATTTCTTTGCATTAGTATAACGGCCCAAGCTGCCAGTGTTTGGAAAGTAAGCAAAGACAATAAGGAACTCTATATTGGTGGGACTATTCATCTTCTGAGTCAACAAGATTACCCCCTGCCGAAGGAATTTGACCAAGCATACGCCAAATCGGAAGTATTAGTTTTTGAGACTGACATTGGGGCAATGGAATCACCAGAGTTCCAGGTTAAAGCGATGCAAGTCATGACATATCCAGGCACAAAAACGATTAAAGATGTGCTGAGCAAACCAACTCTTGACGCGCTGCAAGCCCATTTGCAAACCAGGGGAATTCCATTGGAACAGATGGCTAAACTCAAACCCGGTATGCTATCTGTCACCTTGAGTCTAATAGAATTTCAGGTTATTGGCTTAACCAGTGCAGGAGTAGACAAACACTATTCTGATCTGGCAAGAAATGATAACAAAACCCAGAATTGGTTGGAATCGCTGGATCAACAACTCGAATTTTTAGCGAAAATGGGAGAAGGTGAGGAAGACAGCCTGATTCAATATACTCTTAGGGATATTAAAATATTGCCGGAAATGATCGCTAAGATAAAAACCTACTGGCGGGATGGTGATATGAAAGCGATGACAGATCTAAGCATCACACCTTTTAAGAAGGACTACCCGCAGGTATATTCAGATTTGATAGTGAAAAGAAACCTCAATTGGTTACCGCAAATAGAAAACATGTTTAAAAACGACATAGTTGAATTTGTCCTGGTAGGTGCGCTTCACCTGGCTGGAGACGATAGTGTGCTAACTATGCTTGAAAACAAAGGTTACAAGATTGAAAAAATTTAGTTGCTAACGAATATAGGTCCGACTAAAGCAGACTAAGGTCTGCTTTTTTATTGGTCTGAAACTATTTCGTCGGTATATTAAACTTAACTCCATCTAGATAAATGTGTATATGAATAATTGTGACAAGCCTGGCTTAATACCAATAGCTCAAGCTATTGCTGATATGACAAAAAAGGTTATTCCGCTGACAGAAACGGAATCTGTACCTTTACTATCCGCCTGTGACCGAGTGTTAGGTAACGATGTTTTTTCTCCGGTTAATGTGCCACCTGCAACGAATTCCGCCATGGATGGCTATGCCTTGCATATAGACAATCTTTCATGTGGTTCTTCACCAGAAATCATCGGGACATCAATGGCCGGAACGCCATTTACAGGTCAGATTGAATCAGGCCAATGCGTACGAATCATGACTGGCGCAGTTATTCCACAAGGGGCAGCTGCGGTTATCATGCAAGAACAAACAAGTCTTAGTCAGTCTCATTTGTGCGTTAAGGTGGATGTGCCGACGAGTAATAATTTTAGATTGGCCGGAGAAGATATTCAGCAAAATGAGTGTGTATTGCGTGAAGGTACAAAGCTTGTTCCAGCCCACCTGTCACTGCTGGCATCAATAGGAATTGCTTCAGTGCAGGTTCTACGGTCGATTAAAGTGGCATTATTAGCCACAGGCGACGAATTAACACCACCAGGCCAACCACTTTCTGCGGGGGCAATATACGAAAGTAACAGGTATGCCTTACATGCAATGTTGTCCAAGCTAGGTTGCAGTATAATCGATTTGGGTATTGTAAAAGATGTCAAAGCAGACCTACGTGCTGCCTTTCTGAAAGCAAGTCAACAGTGCGATCTCGTTATCTCTTCCGGTGGCGTATCAGTTGGAGATGCTGACTTCGTTAAGGAAATACTGATGGAGCTTGGTGAAGTTGGATTCTGGAAAGTCGCCATTAAACCTGGTAAACCATTTGCCTTTGGTCGACTTGGTAACGCATTATTTTGCGGACTTCCAGGTAACCCAGTTTCTTCATTTGTGACTTTTCAACAACTTGTCGTCCCTCTAATCGAAACACTGTCAGGGCAAACTTCTGAGAACCCATTTATACTCAAAGCAGTAACGACCCATAAATTACGCAAGCGAGTAGGACGAGCTGACTTTCAAAGAGGATATTTCAAAATATCGGACCGAGGCGACATCCTTGTGGAAGCAATGGGGAACCAAGGTTCTGGCGTAATGAGTTCAATCACCAAAGCTAATTGCTATATACTTTTAAATCAGCATGACGACGATATTGAGGCAGGTTCAAGAGTTAATATCCAACCTTTTATTGGTTTGGTTTAAAAAGGAAATCTAGTTGTTAAAAACCGAACTTAAGAAAATTGTCAGTCTCGCCTGGCCGCTACTTATCGCCCAGGTCACCCAAACCCTGATGGGTGTATCAGATACCATTATGGCTGGTCGTTATTCAGCGCTTGACATGGCAGCAGTTGCGATTGGGTTTAGTATTACAATGCCGGTTCTTTTCTTCATCCAAGGTTTGGTTCTCGCACTTCCTCCTATTATTTCCCGCTTAAATGGCGCTAATCAAAACCATAAAATCGCTAACGCCACTCAACAAACCTTTTACCTTATACTGTCAGTGGCACTTATTTTTTCGGCTGGGACATTACTAGTCCCTTTTCTATTTTCTTTGTCTTCTATGGACCCCGATTTAAGAGACATCACCGTCGCTTACACCCAGTATATTCTTCTTGGTGCTCCAGCATTTGCAGCCTATCAGTTGATCCGCAATTTTTGTGAAGGATTGTCCATTACTAAGCCCACAATGATTATCATGGTACTTGGGCTGGCAGTAAATATTCCTGCCAATTATGTCCTGATTTATGGAAAGTTTGGGTTTCCAGAAATGGGTGGTGTCGGATGTGGTATTGCCACAGCACTGGTTTTCACAATCATGTTTCTGGCAACGCTAACTTATGCTTTGAAGTCGAAAAAACTCGCTCCCTTTCAGTTATTTGGCAAAGCCTATAAACCAGATCCAGCGACAATCTGGCAAACCTTTAAACTAGGTTTCCCTATTGCATTAACGATTTTATTTGAAGTCACTCTGTTTGGTGTTGTGGCCTTGCTTCTGTCCCCTCTTGGCGCCAGTATTGTTGCCTCCCATCAGGTTGCACTTAACTTTTCTTCAATCATGTTTATGTTCCCACTGAGCATAGGTATTGCTACTAGTATTCGAGTAGGATATTTGATTGGTGAAGATAACTACGAGAACGCCAAAAAAGCAGTTTTGGGTGCTGTCTTATTGGGCCTGGGTATTGCGGCGCTAACTGCAACTCTTACGATAGTGGCCAGAACACAGATTGCTTCCCTCTACTCCACTGACAGCGAGGTGATATCACTTGCCGCTAGCCTTATGTTACTTGCTTCTCTGTTTCAGCTATCGGATTCAGTTCAGGTGATTTCGGCCGGTGCGCTAAGGGGTTACAAAGACACAGCCATGATGTCTTATATTACCTTTATCGCCTACTGGCTCATCGGTCTACCTATTGGGTATACCCTTGCGCTTACAGATTGGTTAATCGCACCCATGGGTGCCAGCGGATTCTGGATAGGTTTTATTTGCGGTTTAAGTGCAGCAGCACTAATGTTGGGGCTGAGAGTGAATAGAATCCAAAATAAATTAGCAAATGGACAGATGCGTACATGAAAATAATCGGTATTGCCAAACGAGAAAAGCCTAGAGGCCAGATGCAGTTAATCGAACGTGCATTCGTCTCAGAAACCACAGGTGTGGAGTCTGACTTTCGGGGAAAATTCAGACAAAGACAGGTCACTTTGCTAAGCGACGATCAATGGCAACTGGCTTGTCAGGAACTGGACATCAAACTTCCCTGGACGTTTCGTCGGGCAAATTTATTGGTCGAAGGTGTTCATTTTAAAGAGACAGATCTAGGAAAACATCTAGTCTGTGGCGACATGATATTAAAGGTGACAGAAGAAACTGAACCATGTGAGCGTATGGACCAGCAACATCATGGATTAAAAACTGCACTGACACCCGATTGGCGCGGCGGTATTTGCTGCACTGTAATAAGATCAGGTTTAATTAAACTGGGAGATAACATTAACTTTCGGAAAGTATAAACGAGGATTTGAACAAAAAATGGCGGAGTGGACGGGACTCGAACCCGCGACCCCCGGCGTGACAGGCCGGTATTCTAACCAACTGAACTACCACTCCGCACAGATCTTGTACAGGTGTTTTGCTTAGTGGCGGAGTGGACGGGACTCGAACCCGCGACCCCCGGCGTGACAGGCCGGTATTCTAACCAACTGAACTACCACTCCGCA
>CANLWS010000005.1 GCA_947494925.1 uncultured Alteromonadaceae bacterium | reverse complement strand
TGGCTGCTTGAGGTCGTTGCCGAAGCTCTCTCAAGCGGGAGGCGCATATTACGCTAACCTCGTCGGATGTCAACATTTTAATTTAAAAACTTCGTAAAATATTTAAAATCAAAATGGCTTGAAACCCTTGACAGATGTGCTTTACAACAAAGTCATCTGTCTAACCTTTCGGTCTGCTTTGAGAGCGACTCTTGTAAGAGTAGCCCCGAAGCGGATGCGCATTCTACCCATCCCATAAATTAGATCAAGGGTTATTTTAAAGTTTTGTTCTGAACGCTTATTTTTCACCCAAACAGTTAAAAAAGGACATAGAAAACGCTAATTATTTGTTAAAATCCTGCCAATCCATCGTCAATCAGAGTTTTTTATGTCCATCAGACCTTATAAAGGTGTACTCCCTACATTGGGTAATAGTTGTTATATCGATGAATCAGCGATCATTGCGGGTGATATCGTTTTACAAAACGATGTCAGTATCTGGCCGTTAGTTGCTGCCCGTGGTGACGTGAATCATATTCGGATAGGTGCTAGAACGAATGTACAAGATGGTACCGTGTTACATGTGACACGGAAAAGTGAAAAGAATCCCAATGGCTACCCCCTGACAATTGGGGAAGATGTCACTGTCGGACATAAATGTATGCTTCATGGGTGTACACTTGGTGATCGTATTCTAGTTGGTATGGGCGCGATCATTATGGATGGCGCAATAGTAGAAAGTGACGTATTCATTGGTGCAGGTTGCCTGGTTCCGCCAAACAAAAAACTGGAAAGCGGTTATTTATATGTCGGCAGCCCAGCAAAACAAGCGCGGAAGTTAAATCAGGATGAAATTAGCTTCCTCAAAACTTCGGCGCTAAATTACGTGAAGTTAAAAGATGATTACTTAGCTTAGAGTTCATTGGCGGAGAACCATACTTCGCCTTTCTCATTCCAATCTTCTTCATCTATCAAATCAATAATCTTTTCCTCAAGGTCAAATTGATGCTCAGAATAGAATGAGTCGATATCTCCAACACTAATATCTTCGACAAAGCACCGGATCAATTGTCCTGCTGCTATTGCTTCCAAAACCAACACGTTTTGTGAAGATTGATAAGTAAAACCATCCAATACTTGAACACTTTGGTTCATAGCGCTTTTCGCAGCTGTTCTAAAACGGGCTTGCAGTTTGGTTCTACTCCACGCCAAATCGAGAAGCTCTTAGCGGCTTGCCCCACCAGCATACCCAAACCATCAATAGTTTTCTTCACCCCCAAATCATAAGCATGTTGCATGAAAATAGTTGGCTCAGGTAAATACACCATGTCGTATACCGCCTCAGCCTGGGAAATCACTTCTTCCGATACGGAAGGCAAAACATTGCTAAGGCTGGCCGATGTCGAATTTATAATCAAATCAAAAGCATCGAGCTGATCCAGTTCCTCAAATGTACATCCAGACACCCAATTCTCTTTCACCAAGGATGCGAGAGTCAGAGCTTTTTGTTCAGTCCGATTTGCGATCACCAACGCAGATGGATTTCTTTCCATAATAGGAATGATCACTCCGCGCGCCGCCCCACCAGCGCCAATCAATAAGATTCTTTTTCCTTCCAACTGAATACCATGCTGCACAAGATCCATAGTCAATCCATATCCATCAGTGGTGTCTCCCCAGAACGTCCCATCGCCTTTTCGCATTATAGTGTTCACGGCACCAGCAATTTTTGCAGCAGGTGACAGTTCATCTACCCATTGAGCAGCTTGCTCTTTGAAAGGCATAGTGACATTGCAGCCTTTAGCATTAGAATCGGCAAAAAATGATTCAAGTGATTCATGAAAGCTGTCAGTCGGTGCTAGAATCGCCTGATAATCCAGAATTTGATCTGTTTCCATAGCAAAGCTCTTATGAATAAGTGGAGATTTGCTTTGTGCAATGGGGTTTCCGAATACAGCGTATTGATCCATGAATTTATTGTCTAAATTAAAAAAGAGAAAACCGACGGTAGCGCAAAACTCGGTTGAACAAAACCATCCGACACCAGAAAACTCCCCTTATTTTCTAATCGGTGGTGAAAAAGGAACCCGAGCGCTTGCAGAACGGTTTTACGACATTATGCAAACTGAGCCTGAGGCTGCCGCTTTGCTGAATATTCACCCTCAGCCTATGGACAGTATTAGACAACGATTTTTTGAGTACCTGTCTGGGTGGCTTGGCGGACCGCCATTGTTCGAACAACAATATGGCCACCCAAGACTACGAGCACGCCATTTACCCTATAAAGTCACACCCCAAATGCGGGATCAATGGATGTACTGTATGAACAAAGCTCTGGAAGAAACTGTTGAGAACAAGTTATTGCGACAAGGCTTGAGCCAGTCGTTCGAACAACTGGCGAATCATATGGTCAACCAACCTGACTAGGATGGGAGCGATAACCAATCCTGCGGTTGCAGGAATTTATCATAGAGCTCCGCTTCAGGAGAATTAGGTTGTGGCTGAAAGTCATACTCCCATCGAGCCATTGGTGGCATAGACATCAGAATCGATTCTGTTCGTCCCCCCGTTTGCAACCCGAACAAGGTACCTCGGTCGTAGACCAAATTGAATTCCACATAGCGGCCTCGACGATAAAGTTGAAAATCACGTTCTCGTTGACCAAAATTCTGTGTTTTCCGTTTTTCTAAAATGGGCACATAAGCGTCGAGAAAACCATTGCCAACCGCTTGCATAAAAGCAAAACTCTTATCAAAGCCCCATTCATTCAAATCATCAAAAAATAGACCTCCGACTCCTCTGGTTTCGCCGCGATGCTTCAGGTAAAAATAATCGTCACACCATTTTTTGTATTTCGGGTAGACCTCTTTACCAAAGGGCACACACAATTTTTCAGCGGTCCTATGCCAGTTTTGTACATCTTCCATAAAGGGATAGAAAGGCGTCAGATCGAATCCGCCCCCGAACCACCAAACTGGCGCCTCACCTTCCTTTTCTGCAACAAAGAAACGCACATTAGCATGTGTTGTCGGTATAAATGGATTGTGGGGATGAATAACCAAAGATACCCCCATGGCCTGAAAACTTCGTCCAGCAAGTTCAGGCCTGGCCGCGGTTGCTGAGGCAGGCAACTGCTTTCCGTGCACGTGAGAAAAGTTAACACCACCTTGCTCTATAACCTGACCGTTTCTCAATACGCGTGTGCGGCCACCACCTCCCTCTTCCCTTTGCCAGTTGTCTTCTTCAAAACATGCTCTTCCATCTGCTAATTCAAGTGTCTGACAAATATTATCCTGTAGCTTCATCAAAAACTTTTTAACCGCATTTAAGTCAATCTGTACTTCACTAGACATAATTTAATTAGCTCTGATAATTTGGCCGGTCAAGCCGTTTTTAATAACACTGGGGTTTGATTGGTCGCCAACGCTTCCCTCCACCAGAAATACTGCCTTATCGAATTGGCGGATGACTTCAGAATCTGTTCTGGCTGGTTCCACACCAGAAACATTTGCGCTTGTGGACACCAGAGGCTTACCTAATAACTCACACATATTTGTCACCACTTCATGAGTGGTTACCCTGACAGCGACAAATTCTGAGCCACCTGTTATCCATGTAGGGCAGGTGCTTGAACGAGGCAACAACCAGGTTACTGGCCCTGGCCAGCTAGAAAATATTTCTGTTCTTCTATCAAGTGGGATTTTGCGGTCATCTACATAAGGCAACAATTGCGAATAGGTTTTAGCAATCAAAATAAGGCCTTTTTCCACTGGTCTTTGTTTGAGTGCTAAGAGCTTTAAGACTGCCTCTTCATTATCAGGATCGCACCCCAAGCCAAAAACAGCTTCAGTTGGATATGCGATCACTTGTCCCTGTTGAAAAGCTTCAACAAGTGGATTGATCGTTTGTTCTTCACTCATAAATAATAGCGGATATCTTGGTTTTTCAGGGAGTGTAATTCAACTTGCCAGTTCGCGAAACACTTATTCCAAGGGGATTTTGTGCCCGCAGTTTCGTTGAGGGCATTGCAAAGACTTTCCACCAGCGGTTTTCCGTTCCAGCATGATCGACCAATTACATTCAGGACAAGACTTGGAAACTGGGTGATGATTGACCGCATACTTACACTTTGGATATTCGCTGCAAGCGTAAAAGTTTTTACCAAACTTGTTTGCCCGTTTAACCAAATGTCCTCCGTCACATGACGGGCAACTCAGCTTAGTATCATCTTGTTGCTTGAGTGATTCAATATGGTGGCATTCTGGGAAGTTGGAACAGCCTATAAATAAGCCATAGCGGCCACGCTTAATAGACAGTGGAGCAGTACACTCAGGACAGATAGAACCTTCAATTTGTTTGATTTCACTACTTTGAGTTTCATGTAAAGATTTGCTGAAATCACATTCAGGGTAGCGGCTACATCCTATAAATGCCCCAGATTTACTATGTCGCATTTGCAGCTTAGCTTCACAGAGCGGGCAGACGCCAAAGGCTTCTTCAAGCGCATGCTCATGTGCAGAAAAAAGGGAGTGATCTATCTTGGACATAGGCAATTTATGTCTGATAAAACCGAAAGCTTACAATCGAAGCCTGTCAGGAGGTTAAAATTAGTGAAGAGGTCCCTCCGGTTCTTCAAACAGTAAATCCTCCATTTGCGCGTAAGCATTTTCTTTGCCTGGCACGTTAAACAACACCATAAGGACTACCCACTTCATATCTTCGAGGCAGAATTCTGTCGAGTCTATTTCCATAACTCTATCGATGACCATTTCACGCGTAGAAGCATCCAGAACATTAATCTGCTCCAGGAACAACAAGAACCCGCGGCACTCAACGTCAAGACGCATCTCTTCTTCGTGTGTATAAACTCGTGTCACATAAGAAGTAATGCCTTTGACAAGATAAGGATTAATATCGGTTTCTTGCAGAGCGGCTAGCTTCTCCAGCCAGGATAACGCTTTGTAAATCTCGTCATGATGAAAACCAGCACGCACAAGCTCGTCAGTCAATTCGTCTTGATCGACACGAATTTCTGTTTCACTGTGAATGAAATTTTCGAAGAGATACATGAGGATATCGAACATATTATTTTCCCCCCAATTTGATGTAACCGCCGGGAACAGCAGCTACCAATCCACGCAACTCATATTGTAATAATTGTGCCAACACGTCTGATATCGACATATTGCTGCGTTGTGCCACCACATCCACTGCGGTGACGTCATAATCAACACTATCTAACAATTGGTCAGTTGCCAAGCTTTGACGGAACTTTTTTTGTAAGTTTTTTTCATCTCCGGAACCTTGAAAAAAGCTAAGGTTCTGAAATTCTTCATTTATATCTTTAGCAGTCTCAACCAGCTTGGCACCTTGTTTGATCAAATAATGACATCCTCTGGCTAAAGGGTTATTAATATTGCCAGGCAAAGCAAATACCTCTCTGTTTTGTTCAAGCGCATACCGGGCGGTAATTAGCGAACCACTTTTTATCGCAGCCTCTATCACCAATACCCCCAAAGACAGGCCACTGACTATACGATTTCGTCTTGGAAAATTTTCGGGCCTGGGAGGTATACCTGGAGCAAACTCAGAGACCAGACAACCCCCGTGCTCCAAAATTTGCATCGCCAGCCCTTGATTTCGTCTTGGGTACAAGATGTTAATTCCTGTCCCTAGCACAGCTAGCGTATTACCGTTTTTCTCGATTGCCCCCTGATGACTTGCTGCATCAATTCCCATGGCCAGGCCACTGGTAATTGTCCAACCTACCGAGGCTAATTCTGAGCACAAGGTCCTAGCTGCTGCTTTTCCTTGAAGAGTTGGGTTCCGGCTACCAACTACCGCAATCTGCGGAGAATGCAGAATTTTCGAATTTCCTCGACAAAACAAAATCAATGGAGGACTGCTTATCTCACGCAATAGTTCAGGATAAGTGGACTGGTCATAATGCAAGATAGAATGGGTAGGGTCAGCAGATAGCCACTGTCTGACGGTATCACTCCGCCTGCCTGAGGGGTTAAGAATGACATTACATTGTTTCTGGTCAAACCCTAATTCAATCAGACTGGAACGGTCTAAGGTAAATAACTCACCCAGCTCTCCACTTAGCAGAATTTTCAGTTTATTGAATGCAACTGAACCAACACCTGGAATATTGGACAATCTAAGCATCCATTCCAGGTATTCCGGACTATTTGAATTTCTGATTTCTTCGTTGTGCACTTCCTGTGCCACCATCTCTCCCTATCGTTCACTATGGTTTGCCGACAATAGCTCCACTGCGAATCACTTTGCTTGAGCGTGTGATTAATCCATAACTGGCTTTTTCAAAGACTTTAAACACCACCAGCTCACCTACTTTAACCGCAGGCTGCTGAACTTCGTCGCCATCACTAAACGCACTCTTCATAAAATTGCTTTCATCTTCATACTGTGGCTCTTCACCATCAGTAATAGTCGGCCCCTGAGCATAAACACCCATTACTGTGCCCGGCTCAATGTCACGGGTTCCCAAGTCAACTATTACCACATCAAATTTACCCAATAGACCATGTTGCTCCAGGCTACTGACGATATTTCCACGCTGGCGGTCTGAGGCGGGAGAAAGCTTTAGTGTGTCTAATTCAACGTCAGTGGCAGGAAGTAACTTGTCACCCCGCTTAGCCTCAAAGTTAGCTTGCCTAACGTTAACAAGTAACTGATCTTTGACATCGGTATTCAGCGGCAGTGCGTCGGCGACATGTCTGATTTGATATCCCAGCAAGTTATCGTATTTGTCTCTTATCTCATTTTGCTTTCGGACAATGCGATACGCATCGTGCTGTCGGCGGGTCGTTTTACTGAGAACTAAATCACCTGTGGCAAATCTAACGGCACCATCATGATTCCCAAGCAACCGCGGTAAACGGTTGTAGTCCTCTTCACTCATGACCATATCTTTTTCGACATAAGGCTGAAGAACAGACCAAGGCAAAGCAGGAACAGCGGCGGTTGCTTTGTAAGTCTTTGTTCCTTCTGGTGACAACTTGATCTGCGGTTTATTTGGTTCACGCACAACTTCCAGAACAGGTTCGCCCTGCTCGTTGTAACGCAATCGCAATTCGTCGCCAGGATAAATCAAATGTGGATTTGTAATATGCACGTTGTTGCGCCATAACTCCGGCCACAACCAAGGTTTATCTAGGTAAATACTTGAGATATCCCATAGCGTATCGCCTTTTTTCACAACATACACCTGAGGCGCCGAATCTTTGATATTGATAACATCGGCCAGACAAGCCAGCGGAAACAGTATTGTTATCAGTAACCACTTAAAATACTTAGAGCCCATGTTTTCCTCTCGGGTTTTTGCCATAACATTACGCTTATTCTATTTGGTATTAGTCTCATTTACGCTAGAATAGCGCTGTTATTCAAGGATTAAATAGTTTAATCCATTGGATCGTATGATAATTAATACAGACATTAAAGCTAGTCCAGTTTACAGACAGCCTTTTGTCATTACCCATAATTGTAGCTGAATAGATAAATGGCCATATTAGAAGTTCTCCGATTTCCAGATGAACGCTTGCGCACCGTTGCCAAGCCTATAGAAAAAATAGACAAAGACATTACTCAACTTATCGACGATATGTTTGAAACCATGAAAGATGAAAATGGGATAGGCTTAGCCGCTACCCAGGTCAATCAACATTGCCGCCTGGTGGTAATGGATGTTTCTGAAGAGCAAAACGAGCCCCGTGTTTTCATCAATCCTGAAATTACCCACATGGAAGGCAAAACCATCAGCGAAGAGGGGTGTTTGTCCGTTCCCAATAACTACGCCAAAGTTGAGCGCGCTGAAAAAATAACGGTCGAGGCTCTGGACCGAGATGGTAAGTCATTTACTCTCGATGCAGAAGGCTTACTTGCGGTTTGCATTCAACACGAACTCGATCACCTGAAGGGCAAATTATTTGTAGACTACTTGTCCCCTCTTAAACGACAAAGAATTCGGACCAAGCTTGAAAAAGAAGCGCGCATGGCTGCCAGGCTATAAAGGATCATTGTGACCCAACCACTGAAAGTAATATTTGCCGGCACCCCGGATTTCGCAGCTAAACATCTCCAGGCACTAATACACTCGCATCATGAAGTAGTCGCAGTGTATAGCCAACCTGATCGTCCGGCTGGGCGCGGTAAAAAGTTACAGGCCAGCCCGGTCAAACAACTGGCGACAGAACACGAAATTGCAGTGTTCCAGCCAGAGAGTTTGCGTAACGAAGAAGCTCAACAGCAACTTTCTGCGCTCCATGCAGATATCATGGTAGTCGTAGCTTATGGCCTTATTTTGCCCCAAGCCGTCCTAGATACTCCTCGCTTTGGTTGTTTGAATGTGCATGGCTCCTTATTACCTCGTTGGCGAGGTGCAGCACCTATTCAGCGCGCAGTTTGGGCTGGTGACAAAGAAACAGGTGTGACCATAATGCAAATGGACAAAGGGCTGGATACCGGCGCCATGTTGTTGAAAAAAGCCTTGTACATTTTACCTTCTGACAACAGCGCAACGCTATATGAAAAACTAGCCGAAATTGGACCTGCCGCATTACTTGAAACATTGGATAAGCTTGAATCACTGTCTCCGGAAACACAAGATGAATCGTTGGCCAATTACGCCGAAAAATTAAGTAAACCAGAAGCAAAAATGGACTGGTCGTTGGGGGCAGAACAGTTAGAAAGAAATATTCGCGCATTTAATCCTTGGCCGGTGTCGTTTTTTGAAATAGACGCAGGCCCGGTAAAAGTCCGTCAAGCTGAGGTCATTGATCTGGATATGAACAACAAGCAACCTGGACAGATACTGTCAGCAGACAAACAAGGATTGCTGGTAGCCACATCCAATCAAGGTTTGCTTATTACCTCATTACAACTCCCTGGTAAAAAAGAAATGTCAGTAGCGGATGTACTAAACGCCCGAAAAGACTGGTTCAAACCTGGAGCAATAATCTGACATGAGTGGGGCAGCTAAAAAGCGTAATGTACGCGCAGACTCAGCGCAAGTGCTGTATGACATTCTTGAATCAGGTAAATCGGCCAGAGAATGTTTGCCGGCTGCTCAGCAAGGACATTCGGAGCAAGACAAAGCTTGGATGCAGGAGATGGTTTTCGGCGCGCTTCGTCAGCTTCCTCTTTTACAATTTTGGCTGAGACAGTTGCTCGACAAGCCACTAAAAGCCAGATTCAAAGTTGTAGAGCACCTCATAATGTTGGGGTTTTATCAGCTGGCATTTTCCCGTGTTTCTACCCATGCAGCAGTATCCGAAACAGTAGCCGGATGCAAACCACTTAAGGCGGAGGCTTTAAAAGGTCTGACTAATGCCATACTAAGAAACTTCATTCGTCAGGAAATGGAACAACAGATTCCTGATGATGAGCAGGTTATTTCTGGTCTTCCCAAATGGCTGTACAAAAAATTACGCAACAGCTATCCAGAAGCATTACCTGACCTGATAAAGTCAATGCAGTCGAGACCTCCAATCTGGTTGCGGGTCAATAAGTTAAAAACCAGTTTGGCTGAGTATTCAGAAGAATTGAGCCGGCAAAACATAGAATACTCGTTGTCTGAAGACCATCCTGGCGGGCTTATCCTGTCAAAAAGTCGGGAAATAACCTCACTGCCAGGATTTAACGAAGGGGAATTTGCAGTTCAGGATGGCGCAGCTCAGCTTGCGGCCTATTATCTGGATCCACAAGCAAATGAACGAATTTTAGACTGTTGCGCTGCACCAGGCGGCAAGACCTGTCATATACTGGAACACCAACCGAACCTGAAAAGCTGTACCGCTCTTGACGTGGATGCAAAACGGCTTATTCGCGTCCAAGAAAATCTCGAACGCTTAGATTTGGAAGCAGAATTGGTGACAGGAAATGCAGCCGCTCCGGAGGAATGGTGGGATGGCGAGTATTTCGACCGAATTTTATTGGATGCCCCCTGCTCTGCTACAGGCATTATCAGACGACACCCGGATATTAAATGGTTGCGAAAAAATGCCGATATTCTGGTGTTAGTGGCATTGCAAAAACAAATTCTGGAAAAAATGTGGTCGCTTCTTAAACCTGGCGGGACACTGTTGTATGCAACCTGTTCAATTTTACCAGAAGAAAATGCAGAGCAAATAACCGAATTTTTACGTGATACGCCCAATGCTGCACTATCTGTCCTTAGACCAGATGAGAACGAAATTGCACCTGGCAGGCAAATTTTGCCGGGAGAGGGACAAATGGATGGTTTCTATTACGCCAGACTGCTAAAGTCTATCGATTAACAACAATAAAACACGTTCCTAGTAGTCAATGAAGATTATTATTCTTGGTGCCGGACAGGTTGGTGGCACTCTCGCAGAAAACCTTGTAGGCGAGAAAAACGAAATCACCCTGATTGATTCGGATGCTAACCGACTGCGCGATTTGCAAGATAGACTGGACCTCCAGGTTGTTAACGGCATGGGCTCACATCCTGACGTGTTAGCCAAAGCTGGCGCAGAAGATGCTGACATGATCATCGCTGTGACCAATAGCGATGAAAGTAATATGCTCGCTTGCCAGGTGGCACACAGCTTATTTAATACACCAACAAAAATTGCCCGTATTCGTTCTGAACAATACATTATCCACCAGGAAAAATTGTTTAAGCATCAGGACATTCCTGTTGACCACCTTATTGCCCCTGAACAACTGGTTACCAAGGCGATAAAGAGGCTTATAGACTATCCTGGCGCATTGCAGGTTGTAGAATTTGCTGACGGCAAGGCCAGCCTGGTTGCGGTCAAAGCTTACTATGGCGGATTGCTAGTAGGCCATGCACTGTCAGCTTTGAAAGAGCACATGCCTAACGTAGAAACTCGGGTCGCAGCAATTTACCGTCGTGGCCGCCCTATACGTCCTTTGGGTACAACCGTCATTGAAGCCGATGATGAAGTCTTTTTTATCGCAGCAACAAAACACATCAGAGCCGTGATGAGCGAATTACAAAAGCTCGAATCAAGTTACAAACGGATAATGATAGCTGGCGGTGGATTGATTGGAGAGGGTCTAGCCAAACGACTGGAACACAACCACAATGTGAAGTTGATTGAGTTCTCGCCGGAAAGGGCTAAATACCTGGCTGCTCAACTGGATAAAACCATTGTGTTTTGTGGCGATGCATCAGATCACGAATTGCTTACCGAAGAAAATGTGCAACAGGTGGATGCTTTCATCGCCGTGACTAATGACGACGAAGCTAATATCATGTCTGCCATGCTGGCTAAAAGGCTTGGAGCTCAAAAAGCCATGGTGCTTATTCAACGAAGCGCTTATGTTGACTTGGTGCAAGGCGGTGAAATAGATATTGCATTCTCTCCTCAACAAGCAACTATTTCGGCACTATTGACCCATGTAAGACGAGGCGACATTGTCAACGTTTACTCTTTACGCCGGGGTGCGGCAGAGGCTATAGAGGCCATCGCACATGGTGATGAAAATACTTCCAAAGTCGTTGGGCGAGAAATACGCGAAATCAAATTGCCGCCAGGGACAACAATTGGCGCAGTTGTGCGACAAGATGAAGTGATCATTGCTCATGGTGATACAAAAATTGAGGCCAACGACCACGTTATTCTGTTTCTGGTCGATAAAAAATTCATTAGTGATGTGGAAAAACTGTTCCAACCAAGTGCATTCTTTTTTGGTTGATCTTTAGGCAAGCATTTTGCTTGTTTGTAATTTAGACCTATTCTTTAACCTTTTGGAGATTCGAAATGAAAAAACTTACCGCTATGGTTGTTGTATTGTCGTTGGGGTTTAGTCAACCTTTGTATGCGCAAAGCTGGCTGGATTCTATTAAAAATGCGCTGGGGTTTGGTGAAGAAACTGAACAAGCCATGCCTAATGTCAATGATATGGTGGGTATGTTGACAGACTCTCTGGATGTGAATCAATCACAAGCTGAAGGGGGACTGGGTTCTATCTTCAATTACGTGAAGGAAAACGTATCGGCGGATCAATTTTCACAATTGTCTGACACCCTTCCTGGTATCGGAGAACTTATCAGTTCTGCACCTGACGTCAGTAAGCTTGCTGAAGGCGAAGGACTAAGCGGTCTGATGGATAAAGCTGCTGAAATGAGCGGCTCACTTAAAGCAATAAACGATGTGAAAAAGCAGTTCGAAGCGCTTGGGTTAGATCCTGCAATGATTGGGCAGTTTATTCAAAAAGCAAAAGAGTACCTGGATACTGAACAAGGCCAGCAGGCCAAACAAGTCCTCACCCAGAGTCTGGGTAAATTAATGGGCTAAGCATAGGCCCTATCTTAGGTAGCTTTTGTTACCGTATTTACTATTCAGATCAGGCCAGCTAATTCTGGCCTTTTTTAATCCTGATCAAGTTTTATTCACTCTATGTAAATTTCTGCTTCATTTAGAACAAAAAATACATTAAATTGATTGAAATATAGACAGGGAATACTAAGTTTAAATAGTTGTTAGACCACTTTTAAGGAGGAAGGTTATGCACACTAAATCCCCAAAGCAATATATTAAAATTCTCGCTATTGCTGTTTCCGTACTTTTTTTTACCCAATCGTCGTTTTATGCCAGCGCGCAGCAAGAAGAATCTGAAGAAGATGAATTAGCCCAAATGCAAGCTCAGCTTAACGCTGAAGTCATGTCCAAGCCATTTTTGGCAGAAAAACCCGAAGAAGTGGATGCTTACATTAAAAGCATGCTCGAAAAAAATGTAAAACCCCAAGAGTATAAAGGAACGCACTGGCGCCCTGGCTATACCTGCAGAGACTTACTGAGGTATAACTGGACACAATATCGTAATTGTCGTTATTACTATCGATATCATGGCCGCTACTACTACTAATAATAAATTCTAGCTTAACTTAATAAGGTAATTGAAATGACACAAAGGATATACAAAATTAAATTGGCATTTATTGCGATTGCGGCCTTAGCAATGTCGGGATGTGCTGCAGTACATACTTCTATTGCGAAGAAAGACCTGGATGTCCAGACCAAGATTAGTACCTCTATTTTTGTCGAACCAGTCGCCAAAGATAAACGTAAAATTTATCTGGAAGTGAGAAGTGGCGTAATGGAATTTGATAGGAACTTATTCAGAACCACTTTGCAGGACCAGATCACAAATAGTGGCAATGGTTATTCCTTCGTGGACAGCCCTGAAAAAGCCCAATACACCATGAGCGTATTTGTGCGTAATCTTGAAAAAGCCTCTCCTACGGCAGCTGAAGGGTACTTAGCTTCTGGTTTTCAAGGTGTTACCGCAGGAGCTGCGGTTGGCTATGCAGCTGGAGGTAGTGGTCGGCAGGCTGCGGCAGGCGGAATCATAGGTGGGCTAGTCTCTACCGCAGCCAATGCATTTGTGAAAGACGTCACCTACTTGTTGGTAGCGGATATTCAGATCCGCGAAAAAGCCAGAAAAGGTGTACTTGTGCGCCGGGACTCAAAAGTTAACACCAAGATTTCCGATGACGGTGCAACAACCCAAACCTACTCTGAAGCAACTAATCGCAAAGAGTACCGTACCCGTGTTGTTACAACAGCCAACAAAGCAAATCTGGAACTAGCAGAAGCCCAGCCTTTGATGTTTGATAAAACGGCTTATGCAATGGCAGCATTCTTTTAGCCGATAAAGTTTTAGCCAATATCAAAAACCCAAACAAAGTTTGGGTTTTTTTATACTTCTAAAACGTAAATAGCACTAATCCGCATAAAGAAGTGGTACGACCCCGAATCGGGTTATGGAATTACGAGCTAGCTACGCCAAAATGTGGGGGAGAAAAGAACCAGCAATGAGAATATCTCAAGCCGGCCAAACAACATTGCCAATATCAGCAACCATTTACCTCCATCTGATACTTCGGCATAGGTCCCCGCAACGGCCCCCAGGCCCGGACCAAGATTATTTAAGGTTGCTGCTGTGGCTGAAAATGCTGTTATATTATCCATACCGGTGGCAATCAAACCCACCATAATAATGACGAATATCATGGCATAGGCAGAAAAGAACCCCCATACCGCCTCCACTACCCTGTCAGGCATCATCCGATCACCCAACTTGACTGTATAAACGGCCTTCGGATGAATTAAACGATCTACTTCCCGTTTTCCTTGCAGATACAGCAAAAATACTCTGATGACTTTTAAACCACCTCCGGTAGAGCCTGCGCAACCTCCAATAAAACTAGAAAAGATCAACAGAATAGGCAGAAAAGCCGGCCAATTGGCGAAGTCAGCAGTAGCGAAGCCAGCCGTCGTACTTATAGAAACTGCCTGGAACATGGCTTGATCCAATGACGTTTCGGCTGTGTCGTACCATGTGTAATGCACAAGCACGAAGAAGCAGCCAAGAATGAGTGTTATTTGTATAAGGAAAAATGCTTTGAATTCAGGGTCGTATATATATCCTTTAAGGGACCGCCCTGTGGCTGCAGCATAATGCAGGGCAAAATTAAGCGCAGCTATCCACAAAAATATCACGCAGATGAAATTAATTACCGGGCTATTGAAGTGTCCCATACTGGCATCGTAAGTCGAAAACCCTCCTATGGCGATGGTCGAAAAGGCATGGCAGATTGCATCAAACCAATTCATGCCTGCAATCCAGTAAGCCACGAAGCAAGCCGTTGTAATAGATAGATAAATGTACCAAAGATGTTTAGCTGTATCTGCTATTCGTGGGGTCATTTTGGAGTCTTTGACCGGTCCTGGTGTTTCTGCTCTATATAACTGCATTCCACCTACCCCCAAAATGGGTAGAATTGCCACGGCTAAAACGATAATCCCCATGCCACCCAACCATTGCAGCTGTTGACGATAAAACTGCACGGCTTTGGGCAGGTAATCTATACCCTCGATAACAGTGGCACCTGTGGTAGTCAATCCTGAAAAGGACTCAAAAAATGCATCTGCGACAGACATTTCAGGTTGTTCGAGAAGCAGGAAGGGTAAGGCACCAAAGCTGGCCAGAACAGCCCAGAACAGCACAACAATGAGAAAACCTTCTTTGGCTCTCAAATCGCGTCGAAACTCTCGATTGGGATACCAGAATGCCAATCCAGTGATAAGGATCAAAAAGAAAGCCAGTAAAAACGGTAGCCCCGATCCATCAGAAAAAATCAATGAAATTAAAGCTGGCGGGATCATAGTGGCACTAAAAAGCGCGACCAACAGGCCAAGAATTCTTATTATGGTTCGATACTGCATCTACACCAGACTATTGTTTTTATAATTCAAAGTGTGCCCCGGGGTTAATCTAAACCAACCGCATCCGCGTTGTTTTGATTTTGCCCACCTTTTCAATGGATGACTAGCAAAGCAAAGGATTGAATATTTCCTTCATCCTTAATTATTGTCCGCCAGTACACAAATCAAAAGCCCCTTCAGCAAAAAAACTGAAACAATTTCGCACATTTAGCTCGAAAAACGGCATTTTGACTGATTTAGCCTGAAATAACTTGAAGGATTTTAATCAGTAGCCTTTTTTTACGCATGTTGACAGTGAATACATTCTGTTCTAGGCTGGGATGTAATCAATGATTACATACGAATCGATATGAACGTAAAAGAATTAACCACACAAGATGGTGTGCCATTAACGATCAGGGAATTCATTCCCAAAAGCGAAATAAAAGCTTTTATTATTCTTGCGCCTGCTATGGGGGCGGCACAATCTTATTATCAACCTTTTGCATCCTGGTTAAGCAATCACGGCTTTCATGTCACCACCTTTGATTACCGCGGAATGGGTGAATCCAGGATAGGTCACCTTAAGCATTACGACACCGACATACTTGATTGGGCAGAAATTGATTGCTCAGCAGTGCTGGCTGAAGTATTGGTGAAAAGCGGTCAGCTTCCTACCTATTGGATAGGCCACAGTTTAGGTGGGCAAATTTTCCCTCTCATCAAAGACATAGAGAAAGTCAGTAAAGTTATCACAGTTGCATCCGGAACTGGCTATTGGCGTCATAATGCCCCGCAGTTAAAGAAGAAAGTCTGGTGGTTCTGGTTTTTTGTGGTGCCAGCTTTATTAAAAGTGTACGGATATTTTCCCGGTAAAAAGATTGGCATGGTAGGTAACTTGCCTAAACCAGTCATGCAGCAGTGGCGAAAATGGTGTATGCACCCGGAATACTGCGTTGGCGTGGAAAACGACTCCATCAGACAAAAGTTTGAGCGAGTTTCTGTACCAATACGCAGTGTGGCCCTGGCGGACGACGAGATGTTATCGAGCAAAAACATATCGGGCTTATTTTCGCTGTTCGGCAGTCAGGACAAACAGTTGACCACCATTGAACCCAAAGAGTTTGGCATTAAGCGGATCGGCCATCTGGGGTTTTTCAGATCTGAATTTGCAGAAAATCTATGGCCACAAACCCTGTTGCACGAGTTAGTACCCGACTAGTCTGCAAAGATACCTGTATTAATTACCATTCCAAGGGGTTGGAATTGTTGTTCTGCCGGGATGTCATCCAATTCGATAATCCCGTCTATGACCAACTGGGCATAGCCATGAACGAGTGACCAGGAGGCGAGCACAATAGCGTCTTTATTTAGTGACTTAAACGCTCCTGTAGCCAAGCCAACGTCGACGGTTTTTTCCAATAAGTGGAATGCCTCATGGTGGCAGTTTTCCATTTCTTCATCGTCGAATTCTTCAGCTGGCATGCTGTACATCAAGCGGTATGTTTCAGGGTTTTGTTCAGCAAACTTAATGTAAGCCTGCCCACCGCGCTGAAAAGCCCCTACCGGATCGTGTTCTATATCACCCATCGCTTCTTTCATCTCATTGGCCAGACGATGGAAACCATCGCTAGCTAACGCAGACAGCAGCGCTACTTTATCTTCGAAATGTCGATAGGGTGCAGCTTGAGACACTCCTACCTGTCGGGCTAACGCACGTAAGCTAAGTTTGTCTGCTCCTTGCTCCCGAATACATATTAGTGCCTCTTCCATCAAGGCCTGGCGCAAATTTCCGTGGTGATATGCAACTTTAGTATTCATACAACTTAACATTAAGTAAACAGCGCTCACATTTAACCAAAAATTAGCAGTAACAACAATCCCGACATGTTTTTTCATCCCATCAGGCTGCTATTGGTCTTTTTATTACCCATATGTTCTGGTCGCAGCCTGCTTCTCTAGGTAAACTTACCGAATAAACTGATAATAAAAATAACTAACAGGGAGATTGAAGGTGTATTTAATTAAATGGACAGCGGGGGTATTATTCCTGCTGTTTGCGCAATTCGTTCAGGCATCAACTAGCGCTTCTGACGTCAAACAATTCACGTTGAAAAACGGCATGAAAATAATGGTGTTGGAAGATGACTCAATACCTAATGCCAACATGTATTTGTTCTGGCGTGCGGGCTCACGGAACGAATATCCCGGAACCACGGGTCTTTCCCACTTTTTTGAGCATATGATGTTTAACGGTTCCAAAAATTATGGGCCCAAAATGTTTGACCGAACAATGGAAGCAGCAGGTGGTGCGAATAACGCCTACACTACTGAGAATTCCACCGTTTACACTGATTGGTTTCCTGCCGATGCGCTGGAATTGATGTTCAAGCTGGAGGCCGATCGAATCCAATATCTTGATATTGATCCGGCTGTTGTGGAAAGTGAACGAGGTGTTGTCACCTCTGAACGTTCCACTGGTTTGGAAAACTCTAACTTCAGAACCTTGCACGAAGAGGTGAAGGGGTCTGCGTTTCGCGCGCACCCCTATAGTTGGTCGGTCATCGGACATGATTCGGACATAGCCAACTGGAGTTTGCAAGACCTGAAAGACTATCACAAAACCTACTATGCCCCGAACAATGCCATTGTGGTGATTGTGGGAGCGGTTAAGTTTGATAATGTTAAAGCGCTTGCAGAGCAGTACTTTGAACCTATCCCCGCACAGGAACCTCCTCGCGAAGTGCATACGGTAGAACCTGAGCAAAAAGGTGAAAGAAGGGTTTATGTACGCAAAGAATCGGTTTCCAGCCCAAACATAATGATGGTTTTCCACATACCGGAAACCCAGCACGAAGACTACTATGCACTGACAATGCTGGGTGACATCCTGGCTACTGGAAACAGCTCCCGAATGATGCAATCTCTGGTGTTTGAACAGGAACTGGCTACCAGTTTGTTCACTTATATACCTGAATCGATAGACCCGAATTTATTTTACATATACGCAGTTGCTGGTCAGGGTGTAGAAGCCGACAAACTCGAAAAAGCAATGATTGCTGAATTAAATAAAGTGGTCAAAGAAGGTGTGTCTGAGCAGGAGCTACAGAAAGTCAAAAATCGCCGCAAAGTAGATTTCTACCGAGAGATGTCGACCATTAATGGTAAAGCCAACACCATAGGTACCTATGAGTTTTATTTCGGAGACTACCAGAAACTGTTTGATGCACCGGAGAAGTATAACCAGGTGACAGCCGAAGATGTTCAACGGGTAGCAAAACAATATTTACGCAAAGCCAATCGTACTGTCGGTATATTGGATTCAAAGGAGGACACCCATGAACTGGATCTGTAAATTTGTAATGTCACTGGTCGTCCTCAGCAGTACCACAAGCTTGGTTGCAGCGGCAGATTTTTCTTTGCCAAAATACCAGAAAGCAACGTTGAAAAATGGCTTAACTGTATATTTGATGGAACAGAAAGAAGTTCCTTTGATCGACGTCACTATAGTGGTTAAAGCTGGTGCAGTGCAAGACAGTAAAGCCGGTTTAGCAGCGATGACAGCCGATACGTTACTGCTCGGGACGCAGGAAATGGACAAGCAGACCTTTGAGCAAAAACTTGACTTTATCGGAGCACAAATTAGCAGCAGTGCAAGTTTGGAGTCCAGCCGTCTGTCTGTCTCCATGGCGAAAAGTGATGCCTCTACTGTATTGCCCATGGCATTTGATGCTTTTACGCAGCCTGCGTTTTCTCAACAGGAATTCGATAAGTACAAAACGCGTTACCTGTCAGGACTAGCTCAACGTCAGGAGAGTCCGAGAGCTATGCTGAAGACCTATTTTGATGCTGTGTTATACAAGGGGCATCCTTATGCCAACGACCAGGATGGTTCTCCTGCAACGGTAAAAGGGATCACACTGGACGACATCAAGACATTTCACAAAATGTGGTATAAACCTGATAATGCGGCCGTTGTAATTGCAGGTGATTTTGATAGCAAATCAATGCTTAAACGTATTGAAGCGATATTCTCAACATGGAAAGGAAAGTCTGAAAAGAGTCAGGTTGCTAATGACATCCCGGCTCCGGAAAAAGCGCAAATACTGCTGGTGGACAAATCTGATGCTAAAGAAAGTACCTTTATCATTGGCGGCCCGGGTATTCCTTTCAACAATCCAGACTCCGTTGCCGTATCGGTAATCAATACAATTTTAGGCGCACGTTTTACCAGCTGGTTAAATGACGAATTAAGAGTCAATTCAGGTTTAACCTATGGTGCAAGGAGTCGTTTTGACACCAAGCGTTATGGCGGCGGTTTTTACATATCCAGTTTTACTAAAACCGAAACCACAACAGAAGCTATTGATTTAGCCATCAAGACTTATCAACGGCTGTGGAAAAAAGGCGTTGATAAAACCACGCTGGAATCGGCCAAAGCGTATGTGAAAGGACAATTCCCGCCTGACTTTGAAACATCTTCTCAATTGGCCGACTTGATGTCCAATATGTTCGTGTATGGTTTTAATGAGCAGTACATCAATACATTCAATGATCAAGTCAACAAATTGGATGAAGAGAAGGCCAAGCAGATTGTCAGCAAATATTTTCCTAAAGAAGCCTTACAATTCGTGGTGATTGGTGAAGCAGAAGCAATTCGCGAAAAGGTCAAAAAATATGGTTCTATGCTAGAAACTAATATAAAGCAGGAATTGACCTTGTAAGGAAAATAACTGCCTATTCAACTTATGAAGGCTACTAAATGTAGCCTTTTTTCTATGATAACCTGATTTATTGTCGAATTTAGAACTTGTCATTCGTTGTAGTGGTGTCAAATGACAAAAAATCACGATTAGGAGATAAAAATGACTGACAAGATGACGACACATGGTATGCCTAGCTGGCTTGAATTAATGACTACTGATGCTGCCGCTGCTTCCAAGTTTTATTCTGAGTTATTCGGCTGGACATTTGAAACTATGCCAATGCCGGATGGTGATTATCACGTTGCAGCTGTTGGTGACGAAAAAATAGCTGGAATCATGGCTCACCCACCAGAAGCCGCAGGAACACCACCAAATTGGGGAAACTACATAACCGTTGACGATGTGGATTCTTTCGCGGATAAAGTCGCTAGCCTGGGAGGGACAGTTGTTGTACCACCAACAGATGTGCCTGGAGTCGGCCGGTTTACCATGTTCCAGGATCCTCAAGGCGCCATGTTATCTGCTTTCACCTATGTGCAAGAGTAAGGATTGAACATGCAATATCTTTTAATGATTTACGATGACGAACAAAACTGGCTGAACATGGATGAAAGCCAACAAGGTAAATTGATCGAACGCTATATAGCCCTGGAAGAGGATTTGAAAGCAAAAGGACAATATGTAGGCGGTGCCAGGCTGACGGAAGTGGAAAACGCTACCTCTGTTCGCATACGAGAAGGCGATACCTTGATTACCGATGGCCCCTTTGCTGAAACAAAAGAGCAATTGGGAGGATACTTTCTGGTGGAATGCGACAACCTGGACCAGGCAACAGAAATTGCTGCACGGATCCCCAGTGCTGAAATAGGAACAATCGAAGTGCGTCCACTTTGGTATCAATCAGCGGCCGAATAGTCCATGCATCAAAAAAGCCAGCCTCTTGAACAGCTATACCGAGAGCATAGCGGTAAAATGCTGGCTTACCTGGTCTCATTGACCAACAACTTAAGTCTGGCCGAAGAGATTTGGCATGACACTCTGGAAGCCGCTTTACCCCTCTGGCAATCAGGACCACCGGCTAATCCGATAGCTTGGTTGTACCGCGTCGCACGAAACAAGACGATCGACAGGATGCGTCATCAGAAAATGAGTCTGCAGAAGGGTCGACTTGTACAGGCACTTGCCATTCAGGATGAACAAGAGGTTGAACCTGATTGGGATGAGCTTCAATTTGGTGACGAACAACTCAAATTGATATTTGCTTGCTGCCATCCAGCTTTGGATATAGATAAGCAAATCCCTTTGACCTTAAGCACTATCTGCGGTCTTAACTCTCTGCAGATTGCTGATGCGCTGGTATTGCAGAAAAGCACTCTTGAGCAACGACTGACAAGGGCAAAAAGGAAGCTGAAAACCGCAGCTATCCCTTTTATCATCCCTCAGCAAGATCAGCTCCAGGAGCGGCTTGCTGCAGTACTGAAAACGATTTACCTGGTATTTAATGCGGCAGATCAGCCAGACAATGATTTAGACTCAGATCATATAGATTTAAGTACTGAAGCCCTGCGGCTAACTAAAAACCTGCGAAATTTGTTACCGGAACAACCTGAAATTTCTGGCTTGCAGGCGTTGATGTTGTTTCATCTCGCCCGGCGCAAAGCACGCTATAACAGTGAAGGACAGCTGATTCTGCTCGAACATCAGGATCGCACCTTGTGGGATCAGAAAGCCATCACGAAAGCAGATGACATTCTTCGACAAGCATTGAGCTCACGCAAACCAGGAAGCTATCAAATTCAGGCTGCGATCCAAGGCGTTCACTGCTTATCAAAAACGTCGGAGGAAACCGACTGGTTGCACATCGAAGGGCTTTATTATCTGTTGATGGAATACGATGCCAATCCTGTAATTAAACTCAATGCTGCCGTTGCCACCAGCATGTCCCGCGACATTGAGTCGGCACTTCGGCAAATCGAAGTGTGTGAACGAATACCGCAATTGCAAAAGTACTCCCTTCTTTATGGCGCTAAAGCAGATATGTATTTCCGATTGCACAGATTTGACATGGCAAAAGCAAATTATGAGACCGCCAGGTCATTATCGAACAAGGCAGTTGAACAGGAATTTTATAGTCGCAAAATAGCGGAATTAGAATCACAAGGTTAACTGGCCGAAGAACCATATAACACATGGTTTGATGAAAGAAAGCCCGCTATGCGCAGGCTTGTAATGATAAAACCTTGGTTAATTCACTACCGCTATCGTTTCTCTGCTTTTCGACATTTCCAACCTGGCTTTCTTACTGGATGACTCATCCATTTTGTAATCCAGTTGAACCAACATTCCTGTCTGCTTCTCTTTCATTGGTTTGTACGTCCATTGCTCAACAGCAACTTTCGAAGTTCTGTCAAACACCTGCTCGGGATTGGCTTCCACAACTTTGGCATTCGAAACACTTCCGTCAGTATTGATATCGAAACTGAGTATCACTGACCCTTCAATTCCCTGGGCCGCTGCTTCTACCGGATAAAGAGGTTCAACGCGGGTAACAGGATACTCCCCTGCAGGGCCTGCTTGTTCATGTTTTTTGGCACCAACAACGCTGATACTTAACAAGGCAGACAAGGTAATAGCAACCAGGGCAACATTACTCCAACGTTTGTGTTTTTGATGCGTTTTTAAGGATACGAGTCTTTCTTTCATAAGTTCTTTTGCTCCATAGTTTAGACGGGTTAAATTCATTCTTGTGCCAGCAACAGCGCAATCCAACATTGCTGCCGCATAGGACTGGCGTTGGACTTCATTGAGATCCTTAACTACTAACTGATCACAGGCCATTTCCTGGGATTGTCGAAATAATTTGAAAGCTAGCCAACTCAACGGATTAAACCAGAACGCAAGCAAAATAAGTGTCCCCATCCCATTCCAGAGCAGGTCACCTCGTTGCACATGTATATTTTCATGTTGCAGTATCAAACGCTTTTGTACCGAGTCGAATTTGCCGTTGAATCCGGCCGGCAACACCAGTTTGGGATGAACTAAGCCAAGCACAAAAGGACTGCTGACTTTCTCAGATGAAAGCACTTGCACAGAAGATAGTCTGTCAATGCCTTTTCCATCATCAAATGCCAACTCGGAGGGGGTCAGGTCTAATGAGGAAAGATAACGCCTATGCTGGACCAGTACTGTCAGGAGCAAGGTAAAAAACACAAGGGCCCAGACAAGCAGGATCACTGAGTGAAAATCAATCCACTGTTCTGTTATGGACGATGCAACCTGCTTTGCCTCCACTACGTAACGATAAACAGTCAACACTTCCGCCTTTGGAAACGACAGCATAGTAAATAACAGCACCGCTGGTATTACCACCCACATTGCATATAGCCCGGATGCCCCTATGTAACGTCGTACAGCCGGTTTTATCAGAATATAGAAAAGCGTGAAAACACTTATCAGTAAAGTTTGATCTACCAACCAATTAATCATTCTGTTTTTCCCAGTCGGAAATAAGCTTCTTTAGCTCATCAATATCATCCTGCTTCAGTTTTTGCTGCTGCGCAAAATTGGCCACCAGTGGTGAAATCCTTCCACCAAAGAGCCTGTCCAGCAGACTTTTACTTTCTGTTAGTTGATAGGCTTCTTTCTCAAGCAACGGATGATACAAGTAGCGACGTTTGTCTTTCTCAAATGCAATAGCGCCCTTCTTTACCAGTCGTCCCAGTAAGGTTTTCACTGTTTTTTCGTGCCAGTTCTTTTCGTTGTCCAACCGATTGACTATTTCGTTGGCACTACAGGGAAAAGATTCCCAGATCGCATTTAAGACATCAAATTCAGCTTTGCTTATTTCCATTTTTAGTTTCCAAAACATTGACTACAGATGTAATCCATGAATTAATGATTACACTTGTAATCAAATAAATCAAATTTTTTATTTTGAACACACTAACAACGTTTTTGACCGCTCTGTGTCACCGGAAACTTTTCCGTCATCGGTTGCTTCTGTTGATTTTGGTAATTTCAGGGTGCACCTCAACAACAGTGCATCTGAACACTCAGTACCTTAGTGAAACGGAGCAAAATAAACTTATCCTTGCCATTCAAAACGCTGGTCTGACTGTCAAAACAAACTCTTATGATTTCCCCACCAGTATTCACCAAACCACCGTACTTTATTCGCCCCTTATCAGAGATAAGCAGGCTGTAGACAAGCTCACTCGGGTACTCAATCAATTGGGCTGGGAGGTTCCCGGAATTCAACCTTTTGTTGCCAACAATCAGTGGTTTACAAAAAACTCTCTGGGATTATTCTTGTTGCCAGAAGGGATAGAACAAAGGCGCCTTAAAGCTTCGCGAGATCTCTCCAGACAATACACTACTGTTGACTGCAAAAACCTTCGGTCTTTAGTACTTAAAACAAATGGTGAATACCAGTTTGTTTTTGACAGTAACGAAAACGGTGAGCACCGATATGCTAAAGGGCTCTGGAAAGTGACTCAATTTCCGTTTATCGAGCTGGTGACCAAGGATAATGTTTGGTGGTTTTATTTTGAGGTGCAGCAATACAGGGAAGTTGATCAGATTGGTGAAATTGAGGTTACTCGTCTGGTTCCTGTTAACAATTATTTCGGCGCACAAAACTGTCGCATCGAGTTTGGATTGAGAGCTTAGGACTTACCAGTATTCTAAGGATTTAGGCGTTTTTCTTGCCAGAAGTTGTTCTCTAACTTGCTAGCAATTCGAGTGTGAGGGTTAGTATTAAGGTCCAGATGATCGACTTGATGCGGCCTGACCAATAGCAGCACAAATTTGTTGCTCACTTCCGAAAAATCGTTTTGAGTATGCACACTATGCTGATTGACATCATCAAGTGGCAGTGCGGCCCCTGGATGTCCTGCAAAGTAAGCACTTTTTGCAGCCTTCGAAAGCTTTTGCCACTGCGCTACACGAAGATGACGCAGTGATTCATTGTTACTGTCGACCATCTCAACGTCGCCTGAAATACGAAACTGTTCTCTCGATTGGCTGAAATACCAGCAAATTTGTACATTTCGACAGTGTGAGAGGTGGCGCATTTTTTCGCTTCGAATATCAGTGTGAATAATTATATCACTGGTACTTTGCACAAACTCTCTGAAAACCACTGTGCGCACTGACGGCTGATTGTTTTTATCTACTGTTGCCAGTTGCACATATTTCGACTCGGGAAATAGACTGTTTAATTCCAATAAAGACTGGATGTTCATGCACCATTGGGGTATTCCCTCAAAAACGGATTTTGTCGATTCCACAATAAATTCCCGGAAAGCCTGAAAAAGACGGCTAATCTAGCGCAAGTACATTCACTACCATTTTGTCGATACTTTCGGCCGCCTGCAGAATATTTTGCGCCAACATATAAGCGGGTGTGCTGACCACTTTGTTCTGTTTATCAACTACCACTTCATTGACCTGGCGATCTTCATGAACACCTCCCATATGCCTTATTGCAGCGGCTGTATCCTGATCAGTACCAATCGTAAGGTGAACTCCTTTTCCATAAACCGATGTCATTAAAGCAGGTGCAATACAAGCATAACCTGCAGGTTTAGACGCCTTAGCAAATGCCTGACATTTTTGCAGAACCAGAGGATGCAACTCAGAATCTGCTCCTTTGAGGGCGAAATCGCACAAATTTTTGGCAGCACCAAATCCACCTGGCAAAATAATCGCATCAAAATCTTCAGATTCCAATTCATCTAATGGCTTAACGTCACCACGGGCGATTCTGGCAGATTCTACTAACACATTTCTTTTCTCATTTGCCATCACTTCACCGTTGAGATGATTAATTACATGCATCTGCTCCATGTCGGGAGCAAAACATTGGTATGCGGCACCATTTTTTGCCAAAGATAGCAAAGTAAGTACTGACTCATGTATTTCAGCTCCATCAAAGACGCCACAGCCACTTAAAATTACCGCTACTTTTTTCACACCTATCTCCTACGCATTGTCATTCATGACTTATGCAATTTCATTAATAAAGTAATGCATTTTGAATCTAAAAAAGTTTAACTGTACGACTTTCAATCATCAGACAGTATGGTAGAGTAGCAAACCGCTTGGGCCAAGAGCAATTTTTGGTTAAGTAGGTTATCCACAATACGAAAATAATAAAAATACACGGAATACGTCTTTCCTATATTTTTTGAAACCCACAATTTTGTTGAGCTACAGGTGCTTTTGTAAAACTTTTACATTGGCAGATTTATGCTGACTAAAATGTTTAACCAACAGAGTTATCCACAGTTTTACGCGCAACGTGACATAGATGAATTGAATTATCTATGGCATTCTTTAATAACAACCACCGTCCCAACAAAAACGAATATTTTTTATGACAAAAATCCCTGAAAATCCATTTGTATTAGTGGATGGCTCGTCCTATCTGTTTCGTGCGTTCCATGGTATGCCACCATTAACAAATTCTAAAGGTCAGGATACTGGCGCCATCTATGGTGTGATAAACATGCTGCGTAGCCTGATAAAACAGTACAAACCAACCAATATCGCGGTGGTTTTTGATGCAAAAGGCAAAACCTTTAGAGACGACATTTATTCGGAATACAAAGCGAACCGACCGCCTATGCCAGATGAATTACGCAGTCAGATAGCTCCGCTTCACAATATCATTCGTGCGATGGGTCTTCCCATTATAGTGGAAGAAGGCGTGGAAGCAGATGATGTCATTGGCACCCTTGCGCAACAGGCTTCCGAACAAGGAATAGCAACATTAATCAGTACCGGCGATAAAGATATGGCTCAGCTGGTCAACGATCACGTCACCTTAATCAATACGATGAATAATCAAATTATGGACATTGATGGGGTAGTAGAGAAGTTTGGTATTCCCCCTGAGTTGATAATCGATTTCCTGGCATTAAAAGGAGACAAGGTAGATAACATTCCAGGAGTGCCAGGAGTGGGCGATAAAACAGCCTTGGGTATGCTCCAGGGGTTAGGGGGTATCGATGAGATCTATAAAAACCTGGATAAAATAGCTGGTCTGACATTTAGAGGGGCCAAGACCATGGGTGAAAAGATGCGCCTGCATGAAGAACAAGCTCGCTTGTCCTATGTGTTGGCGACTATCAAACTTGATGTAGAGCTTGAATTTGATCACGGTAAGTTAGTACCCACATCGCCAGATAACGATAAGCTAAAGGCTCTCTTCGCGGAATATGAATTTAAACGTTGGTTTCAAGAGGTCAGTTCAGGAAACGATATTTTGACCAACACCGCAGCGTCAAATAATGAAAAGGCGGACGAATCTGAGACTTCTGACAATACGTCAGAGACGATTAATACCGGCGCTTATCATACGATTTTAAACGAAAGTGATTTTGCTCATTGGTTAGAGAAGTTAAAAAAAGCGCAGATTTTTGCATTAGATACTGAGACGACAAGTTTGGATTACATGCAAGCTGAGCTGGTGGGGTTATCCTTCTCAGTTTCCGCTGGTGAAGCGGCTTACTTGCCACTTGCACATGATTACCCTGACGCTCCGGAGCAACTGGACCGAGACGAGGTTCTTAAGAAACTTAAACCGATTTTAGAATCTTTCGAGCACAAAAAAGTTGGACAACATCTCAAATATGACAAAAATGTGCTTGCCAATTACGGAATTGAATTAAACGGCATCGCCTTTGACACTATGCTCGAATCCTATGTGTTTAATAGTGTTGCGACCCGTCATGATATGGATAGCCTGGCTGCTAAGTACCTTGGGCACAATACGATACATTTTGAGGAAATTGCCGGTAAAGGTGCCAAGCAACTGACCTTCAATCAAATTCCATTAGACCAGGCTTCACCTTATGCAGCAGAAGATGCAGATATCACTTTACGCCTTCACGAAAAATTGTGGCCTGATATTAAACAACACAACGAACTGGCTTCAGTGTTAAGTGATATCGAGGTCCCACTGGTTCCTGTTCTTGCTAAGATGGAACAGACTGGTGTGTTGATTGACAGCCAGCTATTGCTTCAACAAAGCCAGGATCTGGCTTCGCGCATTATGGAACTGGAAAAAGAAGTCCATGAGATGGCAGGTGAAACCTTCAATCTTGGCTCCACCAAACAATTGCAGGAAATTTTGTATAACAAAATGCAATTGCCTGTTCTGAAAAAAACTCCAAAGGGTGCGCCTTCTACGGCTGAAGAGGTATTACAGGAACTCGCTCAAAGTTATCCGTTGCCCAAATTATTAATGGAATATCGCGGCTTAACCAAGCTCAAAAATACCTATACCGATAAATTACCTCAAATGATTAACCCGCGTACGGGCAGAGTACACACGTCTTACCATCAAGCTGTGGCGGCAACTGGACGTTTGTCTTCAACCGATCCTAATTTACAAAATATTCCAATCCGAACTGCAGAAGGGCGTAAGGTCCGACAGGCGTTTGTAGCCTCAAAAGGCTATAAGGTTGTGGCGGCGGATTATTCACAAATAGAGCTGAGAATAATGGCACACCTGTCAAAGGATGAAGGGTTGTTAAGTGCGTTTTCAGCCGGAAAAGATATTCATAAAGCCACTGCATCTGAAGTATTTTCCGTGCCCCTAGACGAAGTCACGACGGACCAACGTCGAAGTGCTAAGGCAATCAATTTCGGATTGATTTATGGAATGTCTGCGTTTGGATTATCTCGGCAACTGAACATTCCCCGGGGAGACGCACAAAAATACATGGATCTTTATTTCGAAAGGTACCCTGGCGTCCTGAGCTATATGGAAGACACACGGGAGAGTGCCAAGCTAAATGGCTACGTTTCAACAGTATTTGGACGCAGACTGTACTTACCGGAAATTAACGCAAGTAATGGTGCACGGCGCAAAGGTGCAGAACGTGCGGCGATCAATGCTCCAATGCAAGGGACAGCCGCTGACGTAATCAAAAAAGCAATGCTGAAAGTCCACCAATGGATTGCGTCACTTGAAAATGATGATGTGCGTATGATCATGCAAGTTCATGATGAATTGGTTTTTGAAATAAAAGAACAAAAAACTGATTATTACAGTACTGAGATAATTAGGCTGATGGAAAACGCTGTAGAACTTTCAGTTCCGCTACTTGTTGAAGCTGGCCTGGGAGATAACTGGGACGAAGCGCACTAAGCTTAATCAAACCACAAAAGTGTAACACAATCACGAAAATGTAATTTTATTACACATTTTGCTTGCTTTTTTCCTGGTGTTGGCTACTATTCGTACTGTAGGGTACAGAGGTAAGATATTATTCAGACCTTTGCTTTAACCCCGGCCGCTTGGCCGGGGTTTTTTTATGTCTGGGAAATAGTGGATACAACTAACTTGAGGTTACTTAACCCCAACTCGATCTAAGTAACTATTTTGTGTTTGGCAGCGCAGTGAATTGAAGAGTTTTTATAAGAAAAAAATAAAATATTAAAAAAGTTTGAATTATTTTGAACTAATTCTGAATAGCCTACTCTGAATATTCGGTTTTTATGTGTTTTCTCTCAGTCCTGTAAGCCCCTCTGTTTCAGCGGGGCTTTTTTTTGCCTATTCAGATATGGGCTTTTCGAAGCCAAACCACTTATCCAAAACGCGCTCTGCATTATCGAGTCCAAGGCCATTCAAGGAAGAAAATGCATGAACTGTCACGTCCCCACAAAATGCAAGAGACGCTTCTCTGGCCATTAATACCTGCGCTTTGCGTTTACCAGATTTCAATTTATCAGCTTTGGTTAACAAGGCGAGAACGGGCAAATCACTTTGTACAGCCCAGTGGATTAATTGTTGATCCAAATCCTTAAATGGGTGACGGATATCCATTAACACCACCAGCCCTTTAATGCTCTGTCGGGACTGCAGGTATTCTCCGAGGGCTTTTTGCCACTTTTCCTTCATAGCAATAGGCACTTTGGCGTAGCCGTAACCAGGTAAGTCCACCAGCCTTCTACTTTCGTCAAGTTCAAACACATTGATTAGCTGGGTTCGACCTGGTGTTTTACTTGTGCGTGCCAGGTTTTTCTGACGAGTTAGTCGATTCAGCGCGCTGGACTTTCCGGCATTCGAGCGCCCCGCAAAGGCGACCTCAATACCAACGTCTGCATCCAGATGACGAATATCTGGTGCGCTTGTCAGGAATTTTGCTTGGCTATATCGACTCACGAGGTTTCTCTTTACAACTTTTAAATTAACGGGATAAAAGACGCTAGTATAACATCGATTTGGACTTAAAAAGTGTAAAACCAATGATTTAACCTTACTATTATGCGGGAAAAGATTTTAACGGCTGGATAAATGTGTAAAATATCGAAACTAAAAAATTGCCAGCAAACTAAACGTTTACGAGAATAAATATGAAAAAATTGGGTTTACTTTTCTGCTTAACTATCGGTTTTTCTGTTTTTGCCAATGCGACGGGCGATGCTGAAGCGGGTAAAAATAAAGCGGCGACTTGCGCAGCTTGCCATGGAGCTGATGGAAATAGTCTGGTGGATATTCAGCCTAGCCTCGCTGGCCAACATCAGGCATACATAGTTAAACAGCTGAAAGATTTCAAAACAGCTTTCGAAACCGGCGGCGCAGAAGGTAGGAACAATGCTGTAATGAATGGTATGGCAGCAGCATTATCTGACCAAGACATGCTGGATATCGCTGCTCACTACGCTGCACAAACAGCAAAAGACATGACAACACCTGAAGACGTGGTCGAAGCGGGTTCTAAGTTGTATCAAGGTGGCGATTTGGATAGAGGCATAACTGCGTGCATCGCCTGTCATGGACCCCGCGGAAACGGTATGGGATTAGCCAATTTTCCGGATATCAGTGGACAGCACGCTGCCTACATCAAGAGCCAGCTGGAAGGATTCAGGTCAGGTCAACGGAACAATGATCTGAATGGCATGATGCGAGATATCGCAAAGAAACTCACCGAGGATGATATCGAAATACTGTCTAAGTATTTGGGTGGACTACATTAATTATTGTTTAAAGGCAGTGTGAAAAACTGCCTTTTCGTAAGTGGAACTGAAAGCGTACAAGCGTGACAATATTTTTTTATAATTTACTTTGTAAATAAGTTGTAAATAAATTTTTATCGTGTATTCTCTTGCGTCAAATAATAAGAACATGGATTTGCAAGCATCGCTTGCCAGGGAAGCAAAGAGCTTAGGTTAATAAAAATAATAACGCCTTGCTCACTATAGCATCTTGGGAAAGAACAACGGACGACACATAAAGCGTCAGGAAGACCGAAAACAAAAAATAGCTTCGCGAATAAAAATAAAAGAGAAGCATGTGAAATGGAAAGCATTTATATTCAGGAAGAATAAATAACGGGAGAAGTGTCATCTGGCACTTGGTTATATGAAAGGTGATAGTTTATTCTATCGCCTTTTTTCTTGTCTGAAATATGGACATTTGTCATGACATTCTCTTGCCCACTATGTTCAAGCTCTGCGACTGAGCCCTTCCATGCAGATAAGCGACGCCAGTATTATCGCTGTCAGGAATGTGCGCTGGTGTTCGTTCATCCAGACTCTCTACCAGACATCCAACGAGAGAAACAAGAGTATGATCTGCATAACAATAGTATGGATGACCTCGGTTATCGGCGCTTCCTGAGTAAGGTGAGTGAGCCACTTTGTGGATTGATAAAACCTGGTGCTCAAGGATTAGATTTTGGTTGTGGGCCTGGCCCATTGCTGGCGAAGATGCTGCAAGAAAAGGGCTACCAATGTGCGGCTTACGACCCAATTTATGCCGCCGAGCAAACACCTCTCCAACAAAAGTATGATTTTATTACCTGCACCGAAGCAGTTGAGCATTTTCATACACCACACAAAGAATGGGATTTGTTCTCAAGCCTTCTGCACGTCGATGGTTTACTTGCCGTTATGACAAAAAGAGTAATCGATCGTTCCCGCTTCGCAAACTGGCACTACATTAATGATCCCACCCATGTAAGTTTTTATTCTGAGCACACATTTACCTGGCTACAAAATAGATTCGCAATGAAACTCGAATATTTAGCTGATGATGTCGTGATAATGCGGAAGAAAATCGAGATTTAAGTTATTATCCCCGTCATTAACATTGTGAGAGTGCCAATGCCAAGAAGAAAGAAGTCCCGTAAAATCGGGCAAATAGGTGTACCCAGTGCACCTAAAGAAGCACGTAAACCTAAAGAACCTAGCGGAAAGCTCAAGAAACGCAAAGGAAATGCCCCAGGGAGCCGGCATAGTGTCAGCGAAGAGATGGTTCGTGCAGCGAACAAGCCGAACATGGATCCCAGAGTGGGAAGTAAAAAACCAATACCCTTGATTGTCGCAGAACAATCTACCCCAGCACCGAAAAAGATTTACTTTACACCTGCGCAAGAATTAGAGGCACTGGAAAATGACAGCCGCCTTTCTTCACTTTTGGATAAGGTCGAACGCAAAATAAAACTTTCTGCTGCCGATCAAGAGTTTGTCGATAGCAGTATGGCTCGCCATAAGGAACTGTGCAGTATGCTGGGGATTAACGCAGAAGATGATGATGAATCAGTCACCGATGCAGATAGTGCAGCTGAAACCGATCCTTTTGCGCAATTAGACGCTATTGATATGGACGAATTTAAAGACGAGTAGACTGGTGTCTGAACAAAATTTATTTATTATTGCGATTATCCTTGGTTTGATAATCGTTGCTGCTTTAGCTTTTTATGCGGGCAGGCTCTTGTACCAATTAAAGCTGCAGACCAGCAAACAGGATGCGGTACGAAACGATCGTATCGAACGGATTGTCGAGAGTATCAGAACTATTTCCATGGCCATGCAACAGCAGCAATGTAATTTGTCAGAAGGGGCTATTCGGCTGGTCAATTTATTAGAAAGTCTGCCTGTTAAAAACGTGCCTAATTGTGAAAAAGACTACCCATTCCTTTTTGAATTGTTTGAATTGGTCAAAGGTTTACCGACTCATGATGCCCGCAAAGCATTGTCGAAAACCGAGAGGCAGAAACAAGACAAAATCAGAGAAGAACATGAAGCTCGATTGGAATCGGATATTCTGAAAGAAACTTTTGATTTGCAGAGCTTCAGAATGTGATGCGCCCTATTCTCCCGATACAGATTGATAGCAATGACAATCCGTGGTGTGGTCATTCACCATGCCAACGGCTTGCATAAAGGCATAACATATCGTTGTACCGACAAAACTGAATCCACGTTTTTTAAGTGCTTTAGCCATTGCGTCGGATTCTTTGGTTGATACTGGTACCTGATCCAATGAAGACCACTCATTCTGAATAGGTTTACCACCCACAAACTGCCAGATAAATGTAGAAAAATCTGTACCCTCTTTTTCAATCTCCAGATAAGCCCGGGCATTTTTAACAATGGACTGGATTTTCAATCTATTTCTGACAATTCCTGCATCCTGCATTAATCGTTCAACATCCGCCTCATCAAACAAGACAATTTTTTCCGGATTAAACTGTAGAAAAGCCTTTTCATAATTTTGCTGCTTTTTAAGAATAGTGATCCAGCTAAGGCCTGCTTGCTGTCCATCCAGGCATAGCTTGGCAAACAAATCCCGACTGTCATAATTGGGTCTGCCCCACACATTGTCATGATATTCCTGATAGATCTCGTCCTTACCTACCCAGCCACAGCGAATTTTTTCCATGAATCTCCCCAATCTTGTTTATAAAACGGCATAGAATGACAGATTTGTCTGATTAATGCGTGATTTAGCCTACATTCAAAGGAAGACAAAAGGTATACTGGCGGGCATTTTTTTATTAACTCATCATTATCAGCAGCGTGACATGCAGAAGTTTGACATAAAAACATTTCAGGGCCTTATTTTGGCTCTTCAAGATTACTGGGCCAGGCAGGGCTGCGTCATTATCCAACCACTGGATATGGAAGTGGGTGCAGGAACCTTTCACCCAATGACATTTTTGCGGTCGTTAGGACCGGAGCCCATTAGTAGTGCCTATGTGCAACCTTGCCGTCGTCCTACTGACGGACGATATGGGGAAAATCCAAACCGTCTGCAGCATTACTATCAGTTTCAGGTAATGCTGAAACCATCACCAGATAATATTCAGGAACTGTACCTGGGCTCGTTGGAAGAGCTTGGGTTTGACCCTCTTGTTCATGACATTCGCTTTGTCGAAGACAACTGGGAGTCTCCTACCTTAGGTGCATGGGGCCTTGGATGGGAGGTATGGTTGAACGGTATGGAAGTTACGCAATTTACTTACTTCCAACAAGTTGGTGGGCTGGAATGTTCGCCTGTTACAGGTGAGATTACCTATGGCCTGGAGCGACTTGCCATGTATATCCAGGGCGTAGACAGCATTTATGACCTGGTTTGGACAGACGGGCCTATGGGCAAAGTGACTTACGGTGATGTCTTCCATCAGAACGAAGTAGAACAATCTACTTACAACTTTGAACATGCTGATGTGGATGCGCTTTTTAAGACCTTTGATCAATGTGAGCTGGAAAGCCAGAAGTTGATTGAAGCTGGATTGCCGTTACCAGCATATGAGCAGGTAATGAAAGCATCTCACGCATTTAACTTGCTCGACGCCAGGCATGCCATTTCAGTTACAGAAAGGCAACGTTATATATTGCGTGTCAGGACGCTGGCAAAAGCCTGCGCTGAGCGCTATTACCAAACTCGTGAAGAGTTAGGCTTTCCTATGTGTCAGAAGGAGCAGTAAGGATGCGTACCGAAAATCTATTAGTCGAAATTGGCACAGAAGAATTACCACCGAAATCGCTGAAAACCCTGGCTAAGGCCTTTGCTGATAACCTTACTGCTGAGTTTACTGCAACTGATCTGCCATTCGACACAGTGTCATGGTTTGCATCTCCTCGCCGTCTCGCTGTGCGGGTCGAAAACCTGGCCGAGAAACAACTCGACAAGGTCGTAGAAAAGAGAGGACCAGCCGTTTCCGCTGCATTTGATGAACAAGGTAACCCAACCAAAGCCGCACTGGGCTGGGCCAGAGGGAATGGTATTTCTATCGAACAAGCGTCTCGTCTAAAAACGGACAAGGGTGAGTGGCTATTACATAAAGCCGAAGTCAAGGGTGAAAACTTAAGCGCCCTATTGGCTACTCGTGTAGAGAATGCCCTTAAGAAACTGCCAATTCCCAAGCCAATGCGCTGGGGAGCGAAAACCACGCAGTTTATTCGCCCTGTTCACAGTATCACCATGCTGTTTGGTGCGGATCTAGTCGAAGGTAATGTACTTGGGCTAGATGCGGATAGAGTATTATATGGTCATAGATTCCATGGCGATAAAAAGTTTAATCTGGATCATGCTGATAATTATTTGACCAAACTCGAAGAGCAGCATGTTGTTGCAGATTTCGAGAAACGCCAGAACCTTATCCTTTCGGCGCTTGAGGCAAAAGCCAAAGAGGAAGGTGCTAAAGTCGATTTTGATGCTGACCTTCTTGAAGAAGTGACATCACTGGTTGAATGGCCGGTAGTCTATGCCGCATCATTTGAAGAAAGCTTCTTACAGGTACCAAAAGAAGCGCTGATTTATACCATGAAAGATGATCAGAAGTACTTTCCATTACTTGATCAAAATGGGAGTTTAAAATCACGCTTTTTGTTTGTCAGTAATATTGATAGTAAAGACCCTTCTCAGGTTATTCATGGTAACGAAAAAGTCATTCGTCCTCGATTGGCTGATGCACAGTTCTTTTTCAATACCGATAAAAAACAAAAGCTTGAATCAAGACTCGACAGTCTTGAATCTGTGTTGTTCCAAAAACAGCTTGGAACATTGAAAGAAAAATCTGTGCGCATTGCCGAGTTGGCCAAATTTATTGCAGCTAAGCTAGGCGCTGACGAATCCGTGGCTTACCGCGCAGGTTTATTGTCAAAAACGGATTTGATGACCAATATGGTCATGGAGTTTCCTGATGTTCAGGGCGTAATGGGTATGCACTATGCCTTGCACGACGGTGAACATCAGCTCGTCGCCAAAGCTCTGGATGAACAATATAAACCCAGGTTTGCCGGTGATACATTGCCGGAATCGCCAATAAGCCATGCTGTCGCTTTGGCGGATAAGCTGGATACTTTGGTGGGTATTTTCGGGATTGGTCAAACCCCTAAGGGTGACAAAGACCCATTTGCGCTCAGACGGGCCGCCATCGGTATTTTGAGAATAATCGTTGAACTTGACCTCGACCTGGATCTTGAAGAGCTGACAGAGGCATCCAGAGCACTTTTCGAAGACAAATTAACGAATACAGAGGTGTGTGCTCAAGTTGTTGATTTCATCCTCGCCAGATTCCGTACCTGGTATCAGGATAAAGGGGTAGAGGTAGACGTTATCCAATCTGTAGAGGCAAAACGCCCTACTCGTCCGGCCGATTTTGCCGCCAGGGTAAATGGTGTTGCGAAATTCAAATCTTTGGATTCTTCATCTGCCTTAGCCGCAGCCAACAAACGAGTGGCAAATATATTAGCCAAGAATGATGTCGTTGGCGACGCTGATGTTGATGCAAATCTGTTTGATTCGACCTTTGAACAAAATTTATCGGAACAACTGCTGGAAATTGAAATCAGAGTTAAACCGATGTTGGAGAAGGGTGACTACGAGTCAGTGCTCAATACCCTTGCAGAACTGAGACAAAATGTTGATGCATTCTTCGACAATGTTATGGTGATGACTGATAATGTTGAAGTGCGTAATAACCGCTTGGCACTTTTACATAAACTCAGACAACTGTTTTTGTTTAGTGCAGATATATCACTTTTAAATTAAGTTTATTGTGATCTGTGTCGTTCCCAAAAAGAGAGCCAATATGCTTACAAAGTCGTTTAATGCCCTACTAGTCGCGAGCTTACTATTGCTTGGTGGCTGCTCGACCACCTTTATAGAAGATTTGATACCCGAATCAGATATTGACTATGAAGAAATGTATGTTCGAGGCGTTTTTACCTGGTGGGAAGCGGATGAAAATTACCGTTTAAAGCAAATCGGTGAAAACCTGTTTGCTGCTGACGCAAAATTAATAGCCGACGGTCAACCTTATGATTTTAAGTTTGCTGATGAGAACTGGACGCCTGGCATGAGTTGCGGAAGTGCCAACGGGCTAAATAGTGTTCAGCTCACCTTGAGCGACAAAATGCTAGCAAGTTGTGATAATCCACAAGGGAATTTTCAGTTTACGCCGACAGAAACAGGTACCTATAGCTTCATCATAGATTTTACGGATACTGCCAATCCTATTGTATCTGTGCAGCGTTCAGAATAATAATCACATTAAAACAATTAGCCGGGCAATTGCCCGGCTTTTTTATGTCTTCGGCACCGAGTATTAGCTAGCCTTTCTCTAGCCCGTGAAAAGGTAGCCTTTTGAACGGACGGTTTTAATCAGGCAAGGCGCAGCGGGATCATCTTCCAACTTTGCTCTCAAACTCGAAACATGGATATCCACCTGTCTGTTCAATCCATCATATTCAACACCACGCAAACACTTAAAAATTTGATCTCGACTAAGCACAACACCACTATTTTGGGTCATGAATTCAAATAAGTCGTATTCCGGGTTACTTAACTCGATGGGTTGCCCAGATTTAATTACTTCACGTTTATGGCGGTTAATCGTAATGTCATTAAATCGCTGGATCTCTTCGACTGTTGCGGAGCTAGCTGCTTCCCTGCGCAGTACGGCGCGTGCTCTGGCTAACAGCAATCTTGGTTCAACTGGTTTGGAAACATAATCATCAGCACCTAATTCAAGCCCGAGCACCTGATCGATGGTGTCTGTCCGGGCGGTCAGCATGATAATTTTACCTTTATACTGCTGTTTTATTTGCTGGCATATCTGCAATCCATCCACATCGGGCAACATGATATCCAACAGAACCAGATCCGGCTGAGTTGATAAAATTAGCTCTATTGCATTGGCACCATTACCTTCTATTTGGCAGTCAAACTCAAATTGATTGAGAAAATCCCGCGTTAAGGTTGCCAATTCCTTATCATCCTCGACGATTAGTATGCTGTGTTTGTTCATAATTTCATTTCTAACTAAAAAGTGTATTTAAATGCCAGCTTTACTGCACTCTTGTCTGATTGCAGACCATAATAAAGCTCTGAATTGCGTAATCCTCGTTCGGCGCTCAATGATACTTGCCAGTGTGCATCAAACTCGTAGGACAATTTTGTCCGGAACTCCTTGGATTTATCGGTAAAGGTAGCACCTTCCAGAACATCTTCATCATAGTCCAACTCAAGATTATATATGGACATGGACCATTTTAGACGTTCTGACATCTTGAAGACGAAAGCCAGTGTGTACTTTGTACCTGTACTGTCAAGATCGTCGCTGGCGTTGCTGTTTAGCCATTCAGCTTTAGAAAATAACAACAAGCGATTGTCCCAATATAACTTTGACCATTTAATGCTCAGGTCAATATTATTTGTCTCAAAACCGACAAATTCCGATATAAAGTCGCCCCGCACATAACTGGTATTTTCAAATTTACGCTGATTTAAATCGAGACCAAACTCCCAACTACCATAGGGATTAAAATAGGTAAAAAATGGCGCAACAGATTCACTCTGAACTTGTTTTTGACCATCCCGTTTGACCAACCTAACGTTGCCAGTCAAGCCGAATTTCATATTGTCCATATAGGACCATTTCAACTCAGTCGTGGCCCTGAACAAACGTCGGTTGAATTCCGAAAACTCTATATTATCTGTTGCCTTGGCAACAAACTCACCGCGCCAATTAAACGTTTTATCCGGACTGGTATATTGATAACTGAAATCGGCACTGTATTCCAGATAACTGGTATCCAGATGTGCTTCTCCTAAATCAAACATATCCGCGATGAGAAAGCTGCGATTCCCCTCTGAATCATAGGCATAACCATCAGCACGAAAAACAAATTCCTCACCATTTTCATCAATATAAATGACCGAATCCAAAAGAGGATCGTCTAATAAAAAGTAGTCCCCGGAGGTAAACGCGACGTTGTCGTCAAATCCCCACCCAAGTTCGATAGCGGGTGTAAATTGGTGAGAAGCGCTTCTGTTTTCAACCGAGCCAGGCTCAGCTGCGCTTTTTTGAAGCAGTTCCTGTTGCAGGTCATGTAAATTGTCTCTGACCGTCTGGGGTAATGAACCGTCTGCAAGCACTATGGATAGACTTTCTAGAGCGGACCGATATTTTCCTTGATGGGCATACACTTTTGCCAGTTCAACTCTGGCTCTAAGCCAGCTTGGATTCTCAGTTAATTGTTGTTCCAACATTTGCTGCGCTTTTTGCCAATTTCTTAACTCGACCTGTTCCATTGCGAGGGCAAACGACAAATCATCACGGGTTTGACTAATTGCATTATTACTCGGGAGTAAACAGCTTATCAGCAGCACGAAGAAGCACAGTAGATTCAAGTTAAAATTCTGAATCATTTCTAATCTCCTGTTTAAGTTCTGCCTCTAATTTTTCCAATTCTTTCATCATCGCTTTCACGTTCTTAATCTTTTTCTGCTTATTTTGTATTTTTGCTGGATCTACTTTTTGGGTTGTGACGCCCTGATTTTCATTCAATACAGCACTGTTGTCTAAATTGCGCAGTTCTGCCTTTACAGCCTCTTTCTTATTTATCGTGGATGGCGTCCTGGCAGATTTGGTGTTCCAGTCACCCCAATCAATTTCGGATTTCTGTTGTTTCTTCGTTTTGTCATTTTCTGCTTGTGCTTGTGCCATCACACATGACGACTGGGCGAGAACCATTAGGATAATGAAAGATAGTAATGAACGAATTAAAGGTGTCATTTTTCGCTCTCGCGATGCAATGTAGATTCGCTGGAAAAAGTAAATCTAAAGCTGGCACCGCCTTTTTCATTATTGCTGGCAGTTACTGTTGCACCATGTTGCATCGCAACCTGTTTTACAATTGCAAGCCCAAGTCCATAGCCTTCAGAATCAGCTCCTCTTGAGGAGTCGGCCTGGAAGAAGGGGTCAAAAAGTGCTTCCAGACTATTTTCGTCCAATCCGCATCCGTCATCATCCACCTTTATTACTAGCGCATCATTGTTCAATTCGAGAATGACTTGAATTTTATCCTTAGCATAACGACCAGCATTGTTGAGCAAGTTTTCAAACATTCGGCTGACCAACACTTTATTGCCACGCACCGCTATCTTTCTATGTAGCTTATTCACCACACTAAAATGCAGATCCGGAAACATCATCCCGGCATTCTGAGCTTGTTCTATTGCAAGGTCAGAAATATCCATGTCTGAGAATTCAACATTCTGTTTCACCGAAAGCTTTTCGTAGGTTAGCAATTCGTCAATCAGACTATTCAACTGCTCCAGGTCTTTTTTGCAACCTCCCAACATCACGTTACCTTTGCCCACGTGCTCCGAGAGTCCTTCAAGGCGAAAATGCATTTTAGAAATAGGTGTGCGCAAGTCATGGGAGATAGCGCGGATCATATAGGCTTTCTCATCAAGCAGTTTTTGGATACGCTGCGCCATGCTTTTAATTTTCACATTGAGCAACGTGATAGCGTCATTTTCACCTGCTCCTTTATTTGCAACATTTGGAAAATCCGGACTGATGGCATCAACCTGCTGTTGAATCTTACGAAGCCTTGCTGCCATATGTTTGATGATCATCATCACGATGAGAGCCATCAGAAGCATACTAGTAAAGAAAAACCCTGAAACTATATTATTCGGGTAAGGATCGAATGCATTTACTGGCCCCATGGCCAATACGTCATTGGTATTGCCCCAAGGTGTATAGACATTAAATGACAGACTTCGTCCGTAGCGTTTGTCCCATTCAATAATAGTTTCTGAGCGGTCGAGTCTTTCTATCTGACTACTATCAAAATCAAAATAATCTCGCTCTATTCGTGAGATCGGAAAACTGAATTCTACCGCAATTTGCTCAAAGACTTTTTGTCTTGATTCCACCGGGTGTCGTCCAATTTCATTGAGAAGTAGGAAACCTGTGGCTGTGAGTATTTCTTCTGTCAAAGTCTCGAAGGACACAACTAACTGACCACTGTCCTGTGATAGTGGTTGAGAAATTTGGAATCTATTCTTGTTTAGTCGCGTTATCTCGCTAGCTTGTGTCGTTTTTGATTGTTCAGTGTTTAGGTCAACATTTACGTCTATTCCCATCAATGAGGACGCCAAAGCAAGCCAACGAGCTTGTTTTTCACCATCTTGTCGCTCTGCACCTAGGGTCAGCAAATAAACGGTTCCTGACATCGCACGGCTAAGATATTGCTCGTAACGATACTGGTTCAGAGTATTCAGCGCGATGTACGAAATCAACAGTATAGAAATAATACTAACTAAGATGCTGCCATATATTCTGATAAACAGTTTCTGCAAAACCTATTCTGCCTCGGCAATAGTCACGTTAACTTACTTTTCAAGTATGCCTGTGGTTACCTGCAGAGGCCATTCCATTGATCCGGTATTTTGTTGCTTTTTTGTAGGCTATTCTCATCTGGAAGCTTTCTTAGGTACTTCAGCTAACGGATTTGTCAGTACTATTTGTTGATGTCGTTGTTCTAAATCTGGCAGAGGTAACTCAAAAGCTACCGTTCTTGGCATTCCCTTACAGAAATCTTGTTTAATACGGACTATGCTCACCAATAAGGTTTTGTCAGTCTTGCTAGGAGAACTTTCAGTGATTAATTTAAAGTGTTTTTCATTGGTGCAGCCTGTAGAACGAGTTAAAAACCAGATTGAATTGTTCTTTGCTTCCCATTGATAAATCTTTGCCAAGTTTTCTGGAGATTCGCTCTCTACATCCTTTTGCATGGATAAACTATTGGCACAAGCAGTCATTGTTAAAATTGAAAGCAACAACAATCCCTTGGCAGCTATGCCATTATTTTTAATCGATATTTTCATCATTTTTTCTACCAAAAGAGAAAGGTTGCCTAATTGTTTAGACAACCTAATTTAGCTTATTCGCCTCGTGATTTCTGACGATAAACACCCAATAGCATTAACATCATGAGTATTGCTGCACCGGCGGTCCCGCCGCCACTACTGCTTCCACTATTCTGTCCTGACGGGTTCGAATTCGGCGTAGGAGCAGCGGTTTTTGCTGTTACTGTTAACCTGACCTCGCCTGCACTGGAAGCATTGTTTGAGTCAGTCACAGTGACTTTAAAAGTCACGCTTTTAACATCATCGTATTTTGGTACTACTACACTAGTACGCGAAGCTTCAGGACTTTCGATTTTAACTTGAGTATCGCCGACCACTTCCCATTTGAAGGCCAGAGTATCATTGTCTGGATCTGTTGAATCTGATGCATCAAGGGTAATACTAGTCCCTTCCTCAGCACTCATTTCGGTTTCTTTGAGCATTACAACTGGATTACTATTCACCAACATTAATTTGATTTTGTCTAAATAAGCTTTGTCGTCACCATCTTTTTCGCTCTGGTCTTTACTATAAACAAATGCAATTCTATTAATACCAGTCTCAAGTGTGACTGTACTTTGACTAAACTCGGTACTTTCTGTTCCTGACTCACGCAATACGGTTTGGCCATTCTTTATTACATTCAGTGCGTCATAGCGAAATTCTGAAGAAACCAGGTAGTCAAAATTAAACTCTCCGGCGCGTGGGCTATCTATTTTCGCCAACAGAACCGATGATTCAAAGTCCAGTATATCGCCACTTGCCAGCGCAGTGTCTCCTTCAGATACCTTATTAGCTTGTGACTCCCACACATTATCACCTCCACTAAACCAACTCACTTGTGCATTGTTGATGCCTGCAATCTCCGGAATGTCCAATACACTTGGGCCTATGGCTTCTAAACTAAATCTAACAGTGATGTCTGTATTCAAATCGCTTGTAGTGGAAGCTTTCAGTGTAAACTCACTACGGCCTACTGAGGTTGGTTGTGTCTTGATTAAGATGTCACAACTTTGTAGTGTCGCAAGTGTTACACCTGCACATTTATTGTCTGTAATTGTCAGGTTTAATAGGTTTTTTTCGTCCTGAATCGCCGGGTTGGTCACCGAAAGCTCTTTAGTTGTTATATTTGTAACGGTAATTGTTTGAGTATCGTCAAAGCTATCTTCAACATAGCCCAACCTTCTGGTTTGACGATAAGACACACCTTCCTGTTTCTGTGCCAGCCATAGATTAAATTTAGAAAGACGGCTATAGATTCCTGGTATACCTTGTAAAGCACAGCCGTTACCAAAACTAACAACGCCAGCTTGATACCACTCTTCGTTGTGTTTAATCACAAGAGGACCGCCACTATCACCCTGACAGCTGTCTTTTCCACCTTCCACAAAACCCGCGCAAAGCATGTATTCTGTTATCGATGTTTCACTGGAACCTTCTTCTAAAGGGTAAGCGTCCAAACAAGCCTGACGGTTATAAAGTGGTACCTGAACTTCATGAAGGACATCAGGGAACTTACCTTCTTCAGACTTAGTATCCTGATTACCCCACCCCATTACAGTAAACAAATCGCCTTCTTTAATGGTGGCTTCTATCTCGGGTGTAACTATTTTAATAGGCTCGATTCCTGTAACAACTTCGGCCAATTCCAGGATAGCAACGTCCTTATTTACCGTCCCACTGTTATAGTCTTCATGCATATAGATTTCTTTTACAGCAACACGTTTACCTTGTTCTGGTTTAGTAATGTCTGTTCCCCCTATCCAAACGTTGATGTTTTCAGGGATCTCTCCTTCCAGACAATGTGAAGCTGTTAGAACATATCGCTCACCTACATAAGCCGCTCCACAAAATGGTCTGATTGAATCGCCTTCTGCTGAAATCAACGCAGTCATAAATGGATAAGTACTTGTCTCAACCTTTACACCGTCGATAATTCTTTGTGTATGTGTTTTTTTCACGACTTTTTGGGGTTCTGCTGGGATAAAACCTGAGAATAGTACTGATACAGTTAGCACCACTAATTTGTTGCTGAGAAGTTTCATAATAAATACCTACTTGATTGTTGAGGTAGGTCTATAAGACATCACCTGCTTTGTATTAAATATCAAGCAAATGTCGCTCTTTTGTACTGGGAATGTAGCTTAGTGTGCGGTTAGTGTAATCCTGGCCAATCTTTGCCATTTAAGCTCTTGATAAATAACTACTAATATCAATTAAATACTTAGTAGTTCCTAGAAACGCTAATTTTTTATTATGGTTATTAAAAAGGCGGTTTATATAACCGCCTTTTATAATTAAATCATCAATAATGATGAACTCACAATCTTTATCTATACGTCCAAGTTGGCAACTTTAAGTGCGTTCTCTTCAATAAATGCTCTTCGTGGCTCAACGTGATCACCCATTAAGCATGTAAACAATTGGTCCGCGCCGATAGCATCTTCAATTGTAACCTGAAGCATTCTACGTGTACCTGGGTCCATTGTTGTTTCCCATAATTGATCTGGGTTCATTTCACCTAGCCCCTTATATCGCTGGATATATTGACCACGTTTTGATTCAGCCATCAACCAATCCAATGCTTCAAGAAATGAATCTACAGGTTTAGTTTTTTCACCTCTTTTTACAAAGGCGCCCTCTTCCATCATGTTGTTAATGGATTGATTGAGTTCTTTAATCTTTTTATATTCTGTAGAATCTATAAAATCGTGGTCAAATTTATACTCTGTATCGATTCCATGCTGGCGAACAATAATTGTGACGTAGGAATTATGCCTCTCGTTATCTTCGTCCACGCGATAAGAGAAAGTCGTACCATCTGAGTCACTAGCAGCTAAATCTTCACAATAGGACTTTGCAAATTCTTCCAATTTAGCTGGTACATCAAGGTCGGAAATTTCGATTGTTTGGTTATAAATCAATCGGTTAAGAAGCTCTAGTGGAAATATGCGACTAATTCTGTTGATCATTGTTATAGTCGTTTGATATTGAGTTACCAGTTTTTCCAATGCTATGCCGCTAATCGCTGGTGCACCTTCATTTACATGAATTGAAGCACTATCAAGCGCAATAGAAGTCAGGTAGCTTGTTAGCGCTTCATCATCCTTAAGGTATTGCTCTTGTTTACCTTTTTTAATTTTATAGAGCGGTGGTTGTGCAATATAAATATATCCGCGCTCAATAATTTCAGGCATTTGACGGTAGAAGAACGTAAGAAGTAAAGTCCTGATATGTGAACCATCCACATCAGCGTCCGTCATTATGATAATGCTGTGATAACGCAGTTTTTCTGGGTCATATTCATCTCGACCAATACCACAACCTAGTGCTGTGATCAGGGTAGCGACTTCTTGAGAAGATAACATTTTATCGAATCGCGCCTTCTCGACATTCAGGATTTTACCTTTAAGTGGAAGAATAGCTTGGTTCTTTCTATTGCGACCTTGCTTTGCAGAACCTCCAGCAGAATCACCCTCCACTATATACAGTTCGGATAGTGCTGGGTCTTTCTCCTGGCAATCGGCTAGTTTGCCAGGCAAACCTGCAAGGTCCAAAGCCCCTTTCCTACGTGTCATTTCCCTAGCTTTTCTTGCGGCTTCTCTTGCTCTAGCCGCATCAATAATTTTCCCGGCAATGACTTTGCTCTCAGCTGGATTTTCTAAAAGAAAATCAGTGAATTTCTCACCCATTATGGTTTCGACCGCTGGCTTCACTTCTGATGAAACAAGCTTGTCTTTTGTTTGGGATGAAAATTTAGGATCCGGAACTTTCACTGATATAACAGCAGTCAATCCTTCACGTGCGTCATCTCCACTGGCGTTGGTTTTAGCTTTTTTGTTCAGGCCTTCCTTTTCCATAAAGTTGTTCATAGTACGCGTAAGCGCACCTCTAAAACCCGCTAAGTGCGAACCACCATCCCTCTGAGGAATATTGTTGGTGAAGCAAAAAATATTTTCCTGAAAGCTGTCATTCCATTGCATAGCGACTTCAACAGAAATACCGTCGTCCCGCTCCGATTGAAAATGGAAAACTTTTTGGTGCACAGGGGTTTTATTTTGATTTAGGTATTCAACGAACGCTTGTATGCCACCTTCGTATTTGAAGTGATCAGACTTTCCATCACGCTCATCTTGCAGCAATATTGACACACCTGAGTTTAGAAAACTTAGCTCCCGCAGGCGTTTTGCAAGAATGTCGTAATGGAATTCGATATTGGTAAATGTTTCATCGCTAGGCCAGAATCGAATACTAGTACCAGATGTTTCTGATTCGCCAACAACTTCTAGTGGTCCCTTTGGAACACCATGTGTGTACTCTTGTTCATGAATGTTGCCTTGACGGCGTATTCTCAACTGAACTTTTTCTGATAGCGCGTTTACAACTGAAACACCAACGCCATGCAAACCACCAGAAACTTTGTAAGAGTTATCATCAAACTTACCACCTGCATGCAGTACGGTCATGATAACTTCTGCTGCTGACACCCCCTCTTCTGGATGTAATTCTGTTGGTATTCCTCGGCCATCATCTTTTACAGATACCGAACCATCTGTGTGAATTTTTACAATTATTTCATTACAATGGCCAGCAAGGGCTTCGTCAATAGAGTTATCTACGACTTCGAAAACCATATGATGTAATCCTGTACCATCATCTGTGTCACCAATGTACATGCCCGGACGTTTTCTTACTGCGTCCAATCCTTTTAGTACCTTAATACTCGAAGAATCGTAGTTATTCTCTTCTGCCATTTGATTAAATCTCCTCTATCACATGACCATGTTCCACGTGAAACATTTTTTTATTTTTGTACTTTTCAATAAAACTAACTTGTTCTTTTTCAATTGCTGTTACAAACAATTGAGCATTACATTCAATTAGATTATCAATAAATAGTTCTCTCTTTGACGAATCAAGTTCAGCCCCGACGTCATCGAGTAGAAACACACTAGTTTTATTTGTGTTTTCATTTAGTAATTGGATTTGTGCTAATTGAAGCGCTGCGACCAACATTCTTAGTTGGCCTCTTGACATTACTTCAGCAGCATCAACGCCTTTAGTCTTAATTTTTATGTCAGCCTTATGTGGACCAACACTTAAAAAGCCATTTCGTTTATCACGTTCGTTCTTATATTCTAAAGCTTCTTGTAATGACCGCTCTTTTTCCCATCCCCTATAATACGAGATTTCGACACAAAACTCAGGTAGTAATTGCATTAGATTTGCATTTATATGGGGTTCTAAACATTCTATATGGAGAGATCTCATGTTTGTGATGAGATTCCCAAGCTCAACTAACTTATTGTCCCAAAACTGTTCCTGTGAAACGTTTTCGGAAGACCTTTTTAATGAAAGATTTTTTAGGAGAGCGTTTTTATTTTTCAGAACATTTCGGTAGTTTGCTGATACAGCACCAAAAGAATGTTCCACGTGAAACAATCCCCAATCCAAATATTTACGTCTTAAGCCTGGTGAACCAATTATGAGATCAGAACTCTGAGGCGTAAAAATTTGAACAGGTAAATTACTTACAAGCTCACTTGTCTTATTAGATCTGATACCGTCTATACTTACAGTGACTTTATCGTCGATAGAACGCGATATTCCAAGTTTGCGAACTTCACCTTCCAATACACACTTACCAAATACACTAAAATTATGTTTTTCTTGTTGTATGACATTCTTGTGTTTACTTGTTCTAAAGGAACGGGCAAAACCCAAATAATGTATTGCTTCAAGCAAAGAAGACTTCCCACTACCGTTTTGGCCAAATATGAAATTCAAATCTTGAGAGGGGTTCAGAACTTCCGAATTGATATTCCGGAAGTCCTTTATCTGGACTTGGTCCAGCTTCATATAAATATTTCGCTCTATTGTACTTAATTACAATCTCATCGGCATGATGACATAAAGCGCTGAATCGTCGGAAGCATCTTCTATTAACGCACTGCTGTTCGAGTCAGCTAAAGACACTTTCACATTCTCAGAACTTAAAGAATTAAACACATCAATTAGATAAGCAACGTTAAAGCCAATTTCCAATTCATCGCCTTGATAGTCTACGTCAACAATCTCCTCAGCTTCTTCTTGCTCTGGGTTGTTAGCCGTAATCTTAAGTTCGCCGTTTGACAGATTTAATCTGACACCTCTAAATTTTTCATTCGACAAAATAGATGCTCGAGAGAATGCATTCTTCAACAAGTCTTTGCTGGCTTGTATTATTTTATCTCCATCTTTAGGTAGAACGCGTCTGTAATCAGGGAATCGACCATCAACAAGTTTACTTGTGAAAATAAAATCACTTGAGAAAATACGAATGTGATTAGAACCGATTTGAACCTTCAGCAACTTGTCATCAGATTCAATTAACCTGGTGATTTCCATTACGCCCTTACGAGGGATAATCACTTGCCTACTGGGTAAAGATGCTGCGGAGTATTCCATTCTGCACAACGCCAGCCTGTGCCCATCTGTGGCAACTGTACGGATGATATGCTCTTCTGTTTCTAAGGACATTCCATTTAAATAATAACGGACATCTTGTTGAGCCATAGAAAAATGCGTACTGTCGATAAGATGCTTTAAATCAGCACGAGATAGCTCAAACTCTACCTCACCTTCCCAGTCTTCCAAATTCGGATAATCGCCAGCAGATAAGGTAGAAAGTGTATACTTACTTCTTCCAGATCGAATAACAGCTTTGTTTCCATCGAGATGGAATTTAACTTCGCTTTCTTCAGCTAGACCCCGAATTATATCGAATAGTTTTTTCGCAGGGACTGTAATTTCACCTTCTTCAAGTTCACCTCCCAGAGTGACATTTGAAATTAGCTCCACTTCCAGGTCAGTACCTGTGAGCCAAAGAGCATTCTCGCTGACTTTAATTAATACATTAGAAAGAATAGGTAAGGTATGTCGACGTTCTACCGCGCCAGAAACTAATTGTAGAGGTTGAAGAAAATTTTCCCTGCTGATAGTGAATTTCATCTAATAACTCGTTTTACTTTTTAAGAGGATAATGTGCGAATTAAGTTCTGATAGTCTTCCTTTATATCATGACTTTCTTCTCTTAGTTGAACTATTTTTCGACATGCATGTAAGACTGTCGTGTGATCTCTGCCACCAAAGGCATCACCTATTTCCGGCAAACTATGATTGGTCAATTCTTTTGACAAAGCCATTGCCATCTGGCGAGGTCTGGCCACACTTCTATTTCTGCGTTTAGAAAGTATATCTGCAATTTTGATCTTGTAATACTCAGCGACCGTTTTCTGAATGTTATCGATAGTCACAAGTTTTTCCTGTAACGCCAATAAATCCCTTAATGCTTCACGAACAAAATCTATAGTTATGGGACGACCAGTAAAATTTGCGTTAGCTATTACGCGATTTAGTGCCCCTTCTAATTCACGTACATTAGACCTTAAACGCTTGGCAATAAAGAACGCGACTTCGTCTGGCAAATGAATTTTATTTTCCATGGCCTTACGCTTAAGTATAGCGACACGTGTTTCCAATTCGGGTGGTTCAATAGCAATAGTCAAGCCCCAGCCAAATCGAGATTTTAGTCTGTCCTCTACCCCATCAATTTCTTTAGGATAACGATCAGAGGTTAGAATAATTTGTTGGTTTCCTTCCAGCAAAGCATTAAAGGTATGAAAAAATTCTTCCTGGGAGCGTTCTTTATTAGCAAAAAACTGTATGTCATCAATCAATAACGCGTCCACTGAGCGATAATAACGTTTGAACTCTTCTATGGCATTGTTTTGTAGCGCTTTTACCATATCTTGAACAAATCGCTCTGAATGCATATAAACAACAGTCGCGTTTTTCTTCTTTGCTATTATACCGTTACCGACTGCATGCAATAAGTGGGTTTTACCTAAACCAGTCCCTCCATAAACAAACAGTGGGTTATAAGCGCCCCCTGGATTATCAGCGACTTGTGTTGCGGCAGCCCGAGCAAGCTGATTTGACTTACCTTCTACGAAGTTCTCAAAAGTATAGGTTACATTGATATTAGTCTTATGTTCCGCCTCAGCAGGTGAAGGCACAGGTGCTGTAACTCTATTCGCTCTCATTGATGCCGCAGGCTTTTGCACAGCAATTTGCGAGGTTCGGTTTTCACGTCTATCTACCTCTGTGCCATTATTCTTAGCTTCAAACCTGGATACTGGAGCTTGCCCCCCTACATCCAAACGCAGACTTGGTACATCTTCACCACAAAATTCTTCGAATAATTCTGTGATCATGTTCCGATACTTATCTTGAACCCAGTCGAGAACAAAACGATTTGGCGCGATCAGTGTGATGGACGATTCGTCTTGATGTGCCTGCAGTGGTCTTATCCACATGCTGAATTGTTGAGTCGGTAAATCTTGCTGGAGCCTATCAAGGCACCTATTCCATAATGACATTGAATTTTTCCGCTATGAGCAAAGGATACAAGCCCAATTGTCTTCTTTTAACGTAGGATAATTGTGGCGCACTCAAAGGGGAGAGATCGTCCAATTATTGTTCTTTTTTATCGCCTTCTCAGGAAGGCTGTGAATTATCTCGCTAAACCCGGTACAAGTTCAATATTGATCTTTACTTTATTTATGCTTCTAGGCAATATAAATTATATGTATTTGTTTTATAAGGCATTTTTATTTACGGTAAAATTATTACACTAAACAATCCAAAGGAACAAGTCAGGTTTATAGTGGATAAAAACGTTAAGAAAAAAGAAGGTTTTAGTAAGAGCTATTTACTTATTTGTGGATAGAATTACGTAAACACAAAAAGTTATTAACAGCAACATAAAAACTAAATTAAATTTTTTATCATATCTTTTCGATCTTTAATTGACTTTGTACCAAAGGATCTCTAGAATTCAGCGTCCTTTTTGAGCACCTAGGTGTTCATTTTTAATTAACCTTATGTATCGGGGCTCGGTCATGAAAAGAACATTTCAACCAAGTAACTTAAAGCGTAAGCGTTCACACGGTTTTCGTGCCCGTATGGCGACAAAAAATGGCCGCAAGGTCCTTGCCAATCGTCGTGCTAAAGGCCGTGCTCGTTTATCAGCCTAATTTATTGAAGTGGGTGAAAACTCGTTTTCAAGGGAGTTGCGACTGCTAACTCCCGCCCACTTTGAAAATGTCTTTAATAAGGCCATTCCGGCTGTATCTCCTCAAATAACTCTTCTTGCTAAACAGAATAACTGTAGTCACCCAAGGCTAGGCATCACGATATCCAAAAAACGTGTTAAAAAAGCCCATGACCGCAATCGTCTTAAACGTATTATTCGAGAGAGTTATCGTCTAAACCAGAATATGCTTCCAAAAGCAGATATAGTGGTGGTCGGAAAATCAGGTTTGGGAGATTTAACCAATCCGGAGTTATTTACCTTACTGAGCAAACTATGGAAAAAATTGTCACGTCGCTGCGAACAATCCCAATCTGGTTGATTCGACAATATCAAAGATGGTTGTCACCAATGATTGGACCTTCTTGCCGATTTCATCCAACATGCTCGTATTATGCTATAGACGCAATAAAAACCCATGGATTTGTAATTGGTTGTTGGTTAAGCGGTAAACGCATATTAAAATGCCACCCTTTGCATCCTGGTGGAATGGACCCTGTGCCGGAAAACGAGTCCAAGAAAAACAAAAATGCGCAACATTGTAATAAATGAAGCATTTTTGGCACTGTAATGAAAGTAGAAAAATAAACTAGTAGTTTAGGCTGCTCAAATTTTAAGAAACGAAAGTAGTATAAGAGTACCATATGGAATCCCAACGCAATTTTCTGTTAATCGGCCTGGTCATGGTCAGTTTCCTTTTATGGCAACAATGGCAAATGGATTACGCTCCACAGCCAATTGACCCTGTTACCACGCAAACTGCAGAAACCTCTTCTGTTCCGAGCGCCGACTTATCCGCTTCTGCTGCTGAAATACCTAATGCTGATTCATCTAGCATTCCTATTGCGCAGCAAGCAACGTCATCGGACAGGCTAATTGAAATTAAAACTGACACGCTGGACCTGTTGATTGATCTACGTGGTGGTGACGTAATTTCAGCCAACCTGGTGAAATACCCCGTTACACAAGGGCAAAGCGACTCGTATAGTTTGTTGAGGCCGGATTCCAGTGTTCTGTATGTAGCGCAAAGTGGATTGATAGGTCAAGGCGGCACAGATACCGCAGCAGGTCGTCCACTCTTTAACGCAAGTTCATCTCAATACATATTAGAAGGCGAAACGCTAACAGTTCCACTAACCTGGACTTCCGAAAGTGGTATTAGCGTAACTAAAAACTTTATCTTCACCCGCGGTGAGCATTCTGTCCGTGTTGAATACCAGTACACGAATAACTCTGATGGGAACAAGCAAGTCCAGCAATACGCACAGTTGAAACAAACACTCAATATTCCGGAAGGCAGCATGTTCATGCCAACCTACCGGGGATCCGCTTATTCCACGCAAGAAGAGCGCTATGAAAAATACGCATTTGATGATTATGAAGATGACAAATTAGACCAATCTACATTAGGTGGTTGGGTCGGTATGCTCGAGCACTATTTCGTATCTGCCTGGGTACCACCTCAAGACCAGACCAATAAACTATATAGCAGCATTTTTTCCAATCAATTTGCAGTCATCGGTTACAAGGGTGAATCAATCGTTGTCCCACAAGGCGAAACTGCGACTATTTATAGCACCTTATATATGGGTCCAAAAGACCAGGATGCACTGGCTGAAATAGCAAATGGCCTTGATTTAACTGTCGATTACGGATTTTTATGGTTTATCTCCAAATACCTGTTTTGGTTGCTACAAATGATTCACGGTATGGTAGGTAACTGGGGATTAGCAATTGTACTGATCACAATCATAGTTAAAGGTGCAATGTATCCGTTAACCAAGAAACAATACGAATCAATGGCTAAGATGCGTAACCTGGCACCCAAGATGACGCAACTTAAAGAGCGTTTTGGCGATGACAGACAAAAAATGTCTCAAGCCATGATGGAGATGTACAAAAAAGAAAAAGTTAACCCTATGGGTGGCTGTTTCCCATTACTTTTGCAAATGCCTATATTCCTGGCGCTATATTGGGTACTACTGGAAAGTGTTGAACTACGTCACGCAGATTTCGTTTTCTGGATCACTGACCTATCGGTCAAAGACCCCTACTTCGTCTTACCTGTTCTGACCGGCCTGAGTATGTATTTGCTGCAAAAGCTGCAGCCAATGACAATCCAAGATCCGATGCAACAGAAAATTATGCAGTGGATGCCTGTGGCAATGAGCTTGTTTTTCTTTATTTTCCCAGCTGGATTAGTACTTTATTGGTTGATCAGTAACGTAATCACACTTATTCAGGCTAAAATAATTTACAGTTCAATGGAAAAACGCGGGCTGAAAAGCAAATAAATCACTTTTATTTTAAAAAGCCCGCATAAGCGGGCTTTTTAGTTATTGCACGACTGATTACAATAACAAAATAAATCAACACAACAGGAAAGTAGAATGCCTTCATTTGATATTGTTTCTGAAATTGACATGGTTGAAGTGAAAAATGCGGTAGATAACGCTAATCGCGAATTGGCAACCCGTTACGATTTTCGAGGAGCCGACGCCAGCTTTGAATTTAAAGATGATGCGGTTGTTGTCAGCGCTGAAGGAGATTTTCAGCTTCAACAAATGCGGGATATGCTCAGAGGCGCCTGCGTCAAAAGAAAACTGCCTGCATCTGCCATGAACCCCCTTGATGATATTCGAAGTGGAAAAAGCCACAAGCAAACCATCGCATTTAAACAGGGCATTGATCAGGCCACTGGAAAGAAAATTGTCAAATTAGTTAAAGATGCAAAAATCAAAGTGCAGGTGTCAATTCAAGGTGAACAACTGCGTGTAAACGGTAAAAAGCGCGATGATTTACAAGCAGTGATGGCCCTTGTAAAAGAAGCTGAACTAGGACAAGCGTTTCAATTTAACAATTTCCGCGACTAGGTAGAGAAGTCAACTCAATGAATCCGGACTTTGACACTATAGTTGCACAGGCCACCGCCCCTGGACGAGGTGGTGTCGGCATTGTGCGAGTATCAGGTAAAATGGTGACAGAAGTGGCTAAGGCTGTCCTGGGTAAGGTACCTCAAGTCAGAAAGGCTGAATATTTACCTTTTTATGATCATCAAGAACAGATTTTAGACCAGGGTATCGCGCTTTTTTTCCAGGGTCCCCACTCCTTTACTGGTGAAGATGTACTTGAGTTACAGGGTCACGGTGGTCAAGTTGTATTAGACCTATTAATGAAAAGTATTCTCACCAATACCAAGCTCAGAATGGCTCGTCCCGGAGAATTCAGTGAGCGCGCGTTTTTGAATGACAAACTTGACCTCGCTCAGGCTGAAGCCATTGCAGATCTAATAGATGCCAGTTCTGAACAAGCAGCCCGAAGTGCAATGCGGTCTCTGCAAGGGGAATTTTCTGAGCAAATCCATTCTTTGGTGGACAGTGTTATTCACTTAAGAATGTATGTTGAGGCAGCAATCGACTTCCCGGATGAAGAAATTGATTTCCTCAGTGATGGTAAGGTACAAGGCGACCTTAATGCTATTGTCGAACAACTGGAGAGTATCCGCGACAGAGCCAAACAAGGTAGCCTGTTGCGTGAAGGTATGCAGGTGGTTATCGCCGGAAAACCCAATGCAGGTAAATCGAGTTTGCTGAATGCCTTGGCGGGCCGTGAGGCGGCCATTGTGACAGATATTGCGGGCACTACCAGAGATGTACTGAAAGAACACATCCACATTGATGGTATGCCACTGCATATTATCGATACTGCCGGATTACGAGACAGTGCAGACAAAGTTGAGCAGATTGGCATTGAACGCGCCTGGCAGGAAATCGAGCGAGCCGATCGAGTACTGTTCATGTTAGATAGCACAGACACAGACGAAAGCGATCCGAATAAAATATGGCCCGAATTTATGCAACGGCTTCCCCACAACATGGGACTCACACTGGTGAGAAATAAAGTCGACTTGTCAGGTGAATCAGTCGGCTTTTCACAAACAGGCAGTTATCCGGTTTATCGTATATCAGCCAGTGAAAAAGCGGGTATCGATGCCCTAGCTGAACACCTGAAAGATTGTATGGGTTATCATGCAGTCAATGAGGGCCAGTTTATCGCCAGACGCCGACATCTGGATGCAATCAGTCGCGCCTCTGAACATTTATACACTGGCAAACACCAGCTCGAAGAACATTTTGCCGGTGAACTGCTCGCTGAAGAACTCAGACTGACACAGCAACACCTGAACGAAATTACCGGTGAATTCAGTTCAGATGATCTACTCGGTCGAATTTTCTCTTCATTCTGCATAGGCAAATAAATAAGGATCAAGCATGGCCAATTTTGAAATTATTGTGGGAAGTGTGCTTGGTGCGAGCGAATACGTTGCAGATGCGCTAGAAGAAACGCTGAAAAAATATGGGCATCAAGTCAGCAATATCCACTTGCAACCTGAATTGTCAGATCTGGATAAAGAAGCTATCTGGGTTGTTTGCACATCAACTCATGGTGCCGGCGATTTACCCGACAATATTCAGCCATTCGCCGAACAGTTAAAACAACAGTCCGCTATGACAGTGTCTTTTTTGGTAGTGGGTCTTGGAGATAGTAGCTACGACACATTTTGCAGTGGTGCAATGCAGATGCAGGACATCCTTGAAAATACCGGTGCTAAATTGTTAGCGCCTGCAAAGCATATAGACGTGTTAACCCATCCAATACCCGAGGATAGCGCAGTAAAATGGTTAGCATCCTGGCTGGACGACTGGGACAAACTTTGAATCCGTCTGAATTAGATGCGTTAAAGCAGGCCATAAGCAATGACGCCAGAGTCTTGTATTTACTCGGTTTACGCCCAGATGCTGATAGTAAAACCGGCGTAACCCTACCGCTGAATTACAAGGCCTTGTTGATTCTGTTGAATGCCAAAGAACAGCATTACACCCTAGGTCGGCAAATCAATGGGTTGATAAAGGAATTGGTTAACGTCGGGTTGGTTGGTTTAAAAGACGACATGCCCCTGAATCGCAGTTTCAACGGCCGTCAGATCGTGCTGCCTTTTTTAGTGACTCAAAAAGACGATTATGCTGAGCTACATCTTGAGTGGAGCGCTATAAAATTAGATTGGCAGCCAACCAAAACCTTGTTTAATGACCTGGCTAAACTTGTGGGGATAATTGATAAAGAATACAGTGACGAAGAACTGGGAGAGTTTGTTGCATATTGGATGGGAAGGCCTCAGTCTCAATTTAGTCAATTTCAATGGACACAAAAATTTGTTTTCCAAATAAAGCAGCGACGCCTGGCAAGTGGTGTTAAAGTCATCCAAAAGGTGGGTAATCAGTTGGTTAAGCCTAAAGCTGGTGTAGAGGCTGACGAAAACGCCAAAAAGCTTGTCGAAAAATACAGTACAAAACAGTAGAAATCACGTGGATAATATTAAAGATAAAATCGAGAGTCTGGCCAGGTCGATGGGAAAATCCCATATTCCTGATTCCTATACTGATTACAAAACGTTGAGAAAAAGTTATCAGGCACAAGCCAATCAAGATGTACTTAAATTGCAGCAAGAATCCAAGAAACAGAGGATTCAAGGCATCCACGGTCGATCAGACTTAAATCCCAAATGGACCTTTGCCAACCTGGTTGAAGACAGTGAAGATGTCATCGAAGCTGTAAGTATTGCCCGTTCGTTTATTGCCGCACATGATGATCCCGACTGGCGCCAAAGCGGCTCGCACATGATGATATTTTACGGTGACTATGGTAGAGGTAAATCCCATACTGCCGGTGCTATTGCTCATCAATTAATAGAACAATACGAGATATCAGTATTGTACAGACAACTGTCCAGTCTGCTTGAAATGCGTTTTTTCTCCTATGACTATAATGCCCAAGATAATATTGGTGAGCAATTTAGGGAAATACAAAAAGAACTATTAGACGTGGATTTACTCATACTGGATGAAGTTTGCGTTAATGAGACAGCGCTGAAAAAGAACACACAGAGTTGGCTGGGTAATTTGCTCAGGCAACGTATGGTTAATAATAAAAACTGTATTTTGATCACGAATCACAATTTGGCCGAACTGGAGCACGCACTAGGCTCCTATTGCTTTGAATCGATCAAGGAATACGATACCTACAAAGTGAAATTCTCCGGCCCCAGCAGACGCAAAGAGATTGTCCCTACGACACCTGAACCAACTAAAGCAAACCAATACACCCCAAACCAGGTTAAGTAGTGAGTGCAAATTCACTGAAGCAAAATGCCGAGCGAAGCGAGAGCTGATTTCTGAAGTGACATTTGCGCAAGGGTGAAACTGGGGCTCTTTGGAGCTCAGCTCCAGTCAGTTGAACGACATTCATGGATGAATGGCTGGTCGCAGCGCCATGGAAGGTCTCGAAGAGTCAACATTATATTTGTTCAATCTACCAATTGATGCAAACTAACTACATGACGACAGTAACCAAGTCCATCGTTAATCTACCCTACAATAGCCAACCCAGATCCCCGACAAAAACACCCGGGGATGACGGTTTATCGAAAAAGTTCTTTTGCGCAAGTTGACTATGGAAACTGACATAGGTAACCAAGACAATCCTATTGAAGGCTTTAATGCGAATTGCGAAACGCAGTAACAGCTGTCGGGGATGACGAATAGAATCTGTGATCGGAAAGTCTGTATAGGCATTTCCATACCCTTTGCCTAGAATACCTGGTTTCTTTTTATCTCGTCATTCCCGAATGCTTTTGTCGGGAATCTAACCCAACTCTGACGCCAGAAAGTCAAAAACAACTCGGAGTCTTCGGCTGGTTTTAAGCTCCCGATGCACGACCAACCATCGTTCAACTTCGAATGGAGGAAATTCTGGTAATACTCGTTCTACCTTACCCTCTGCATCACCAACATCGACACTCATAAATCCAATACCCGATCCGCTTTTAACCAACTCCCATTGCACAAGGTGGTTACCTGCTACTACCGGAAAATTATCTTCGGTAACTTCAAAACCTCTCTTGTTCATTTCAGCCACCATCATATTGGTCTGATTGAAGCCCAGAAAATCAGCATCTGATAAATCTTTCGGGAGCTGCCGCCGTGGTAACTTACGCAGATATTCTTTGCTGGCATACAAGTGCATATAATAGCTAGACAGACGCCTGACAATAAGATCTTGTTGGGTCGGACGAAAGCCACGTATTGCGATATCCGCTTCGCGTCGGGTTAGATCACTTGTATCGTTCGAAGCTAGGATTTCTATTTGAATTCCTGGCCATTGGCGCCGAAGTTTATCCACCAGTGAAGGTAAAACGAATGCGGCTACCACTTCAGTCGCACTGATACAAACACTTCCTTCCAATGCCTCAGCTTGACCGGATGCCATCAGTGATAATTTAGTTGCTGCTTCGCCCATGGTTTTAACCTGAAGTAATAATTCGTGGCCGCTTTGGGTTAACACTAATCCGCTTTTTGTTCTCTCAAATAATGAGACACCAAGCTCTGACTCCAATGCCGTTACCTGTCTTCCCAGCGTGGGCTGTGTCATATCCAATGCTCGTGCGGCAGCTGATAAAGAACCTTCTTCGGCGGTCACCAAAAATGCTCGCGCCCTATTCCAATCAAACTTAATTGAACGCCAATCCATACAAATACGTATACCTAAGATGCAATTTTCGGCATTGTACACCTTTTTTCGCATAGGTATCATCCGTGATTAACAACACTGATAAATGTAAGAAGAGGAAGTATTCATGGAAGCCAGCGCTAAATTCTGGGACAGACTTGCTGACCGCTACGCTAAAAAACCCATAGATGATATGCCATCCTATGAGCATAAACTGAAATTGACTCAGTCATACATGACGAATTCAACAAAGGTATTGGAAGTCGGCTGTGGCACTGGGTCAACGGCCCTGATCCACGCTCCACATGTCAAACATATTCTTGCTACTGATTTATCGGGCAATATGATTGAAATCGCACGCTCCAAGGCACAAGCTCAAAATGTATCCAATGTCGACTTTGTCACCAGTTCGGTCGAGAATCTGGAAGTAAAAGAACCAATAGATATGATCCTGGCATTGAGTTTTCTCCACCTGGTGGAAGATAGAGCCCTGATACTCCAAAAACTATACAGCTGGTTAAAGCCAGGTGGCATATTAGTTACAAGTACAGTGTGTTTGGGCGAGTCTCACAAAATCTTCAAGTTCATAGGCCCCATTGGCAGGAAACTAGGGTTGCTGCCTGTATTGAAAGTATTTACACAAACTGAAATACGGCAGAGTATTCTGGATACAGGGTTCGAGATAGATTGTAACTGGGTGCCACAAAACGGGAATAGCATTTTTATCATTGCGAAAAAGCCTGAAGGCATTAAGCAATAATACAATCTCGACAAAAGTCAGCCCTGGTTTGCAGATTTTTGTCGATAATTGATCGTCGTTATCAACAATTATCCACCCTATCTATTTCTATTCTTCCAAATTCACTTCTATGATGAGCAAACAATGACCAAATATAAATAGTGCCATGCCTAAAATTCCCCGCGATAAAAATAACGATTATACACCTCACATTATCAATACACGGCAGCGGTTTATCGCTGACCAAACAGATACCCGACTTCAGCATATTGATCAATTTTCGCTACCCCCTGAATCCTTGCCGGGCAACATAGAAAATTTCACCGGCGTTGCCCAGGTACCGATAGGTTTCGCAGGCCCGATGAATGTAAAAGGTGAGCAAGCCAAAGGAGAGTTTTACATTCCCATGGCAACGACAGAAGGTACACTCGTAGCCAGTTACAGCCGCGGCATGCGATTAACCAATGAGGCAGGTGGTATTACGACAACTGTTATTGATGACGCGATGCAACGAGCACCTGTATTTACATTTGATAACGCTCGGTATGCGCTGGCGTTTGGAAAATGGGTTGATGAAAATTTTGACAGAATTAAGCAACAAGCAGAAACAACCACAACAATAGGTAAACTTCGTAATATAGAACAGTACGCGGTGTCAAAACTGCGGTGGTTACGGTTTAACTTCACCTGTGGTGATGCTGCAGGTCAAAATATGGTAAGTAAAGCCACACGCCAGGCTTGCCAATGGATCCTTGATCAAAATATCCCAGGCTTGGAACATTTTTCACTGGCTGCCAATTTTGACACTGATAAAAAACACTCGCAGGTGAATAACCTGCATACAAGGGGTAAACGTGTGGTTGCGGAAACAATAATTCCGGCAGATTTGTTGCAGCAAATTATGCATTGCTCTCCTCAAGATCTTTATAAACAGCGGCAATATTCTAATATGGGCGCTTTTATTGCCGGAAGTGTAAACAACGGCGCGCATTTCGCCAATGGTATCACCGCCATGTTTATTGCCTGCGGACAGGATGTAGCTAACGTTGCTGAATCTTCAGCGGGATTTACATTCAGTGAAATCACTCCCCAAGGAGATTACTATTTTTCGGTCACCATCCCATCTCTGGTCGTTGCCACTTATGGTGGTGGAACAGGGTTAGCGACACAAAGAGAATGCCTTGAAATTCTCGATTGTTATGGACAAGGTAAGGTTTATAAATTGGCTGAACTGATTGCCGCTACCGTTCTCTGTGGTGAATTATCCCTCTCTTCAGCTATTGTTTCTGATGAATGGGTTTCCAGTCACGATGAATTCGGACGTAATCGTCCGTAAATTAGTAGTGATTTAAACCTTTGTTGATCGTCGTGCGACTCACTGTCTACAAACGTTAAAAATAGGAAAGTACCATGGGTTTATTAACTGCAACAAAAACCAAATTATCCCTTGTCGCACTAGGAGCTATCAGCTTATTCGCATTTTCTGTTAGCGCTGAAACGCTGGAAAAATCTTTTGATGTTTCGCCAGGAGGAACCCTCTATCTGAAAACAGATGTCGGCTCCCTTGAAATTGAAACTCATGATGAAGATACGGTATTGCTGGATTTCGAAGCTCGGGGTGACAGTGCAGAAGAATTTGAGCTCGAGTATGAAGTCGACGGGGCAGATGTCAAAATCATCGGAGAATTAGAGCACAGACGAGGCTGGAATAGAGATATACGAGTTAAATTTAACCTGACAGTTCCCAAAACATACAATCTGGATCTGAACACTTCAGGCGGTTCTATCAAAATTGACGATTTGGTTGGTTTCATAGACGCCAATACCTCTGGCGGCAAGATTACTGTTGGCAATGTGCATGGACGAGTGGACTTACACACATCGGGCGGCTCCATAAGAACCAAGGCTATTCATGGTCCATTGGATGCCCATACGTCGGGCGGCAGCATCAACGTTACCTTTGCAGAACAATTATCAGAAAGTGCGACATTGAATACCTCTGGAGGATCCATTACTGCGTATCTTGTTGAAGACATTAAAATTGATATTGATGCGTCTACCAGCGGTGGCAGAGTACGTTCACAATTTGAAATTGATGGGCGAGTAAAGAAACAATCGGTGCGTGGCGAGATAAATGGCGGCGGTCCGAAACTGAAGTTACACACAAGCGGTGGCAGCATTTCGATCAAATCTATCTGATCCAGGCTGGATCAGGATCCTGATGAGATCAATGATCAGGTGATCACAAGTTACTCACAACTAGATCACCTGATATCATCATCTGTGGATAATTCATGTGATAACTCATGTATTTCATATGTTTATACACTTAGTACTTTTTCCCGAAAAACCACCTGTGGATAAAAGAGCACTTTGATCCCAGCTTATACCCGGTTGATCAAGTTTTATTAACAGCTTTGATCATAACCTAACTAATTGATATATAAATAGAATAATGGCTTTTCCACAGAGATCCTCTTGCTTAATAGTAGTAATAATAATCTAAAGATCTAAATAAGATCATAAAGATTAAGGATCGAGATCGAGGATCTCACCTTTGATCAAAAGATCGAATTAAACGAGATCATTTTCTTTTTCAAAAAACACAAGCCATGCAAATTTACTGATGACGCTTTATTTAGCAATCATTGCTGATAATCCACTTACCCATAAAAATACATTCTAGATATTGGATAACAGAGAATGATCTGTGATCAGAACAGGATCATTTGATCCAAGATCTTAGTAGTTGGAGTCTAAATAGTTAGATCCTGGCTAGCATCGTACAATATTTCCTCATCCCCGGGCGCTCCTATCAGAGTCTTAGCACTAAACGTCTTGGCTATCAGCACTAGGTTGTGGTACTAACCGTGCGCAAATGTCTCCTCAATTTTAGTGGAAATTTCCTTATTCAAAGCAGGAGATACAGTGTTCTGCCCAAACTTATTTAGAAAGCCAAATTCAACTTGCGCAAAAGAACTTTTTCGAGACTTCTCCAGCTTTGCCAGATATTTTAGGCGGTTTGACTGATGTGAGATCTATAAGATCAGAAGTATGAAAAAGTTTTTTGCACGTCAGATCATTTCTTTTGATCCTTTTTACGTATAAAATACGTGCCCTTTTTTCTATCGGTTGATGGCTTTTTATTCAGCTAAGGGAATGAGGTCAGATTTTTTACGTTTTTGAGGTAGACCATGTTTTTTGAACAATCTTTTGATGTCATCGTCGTTGGCGGAGGGCACGCAGGTACTGAAGCGGCTTTGGCTTCAGCACGTATGGGCGTGAACACGTTATTGCTGACTCATAACATGGATACTTTGGGACAGATGTCTTGTAATCCTGCTATTGGTGGGATCGGAAAGGGACATTTGGTTAAAGAAATCGATGCCTTGGGTGGTGTTATGGCCAAAGCGATCGATAAAGCGGGGATCCAATTTCGCACCTTGAATTCATCTAAAGGTCCTGCGGTAAGGGCAACCCGAGCGCAGGCTGATCGCTCGCTATATCGCATCGCTATACGTGAAATGCTTGAGCATCAACCAAATCTGACCATTTTTCAGCAATCTTGTGATGATCTGATCGTCGAGAACGATCGCGTCACTGGTGTGGTTACACAGATGGGTCTCAAATTTAAGGCCAAAAGTGTGGTGCTCACTGTCGGTACTTTTCTTGGCGGGACCATTCACATTGGCCTGGAAAACTACAAAGGCGGCCGTGCAGGCGATCCACCGTCAATTGCGCTGGCTGACAGATTGCGTGCACTTCCTTTTCGTGTTGATCGATTAAAAACAGGTACACCGGCGCGTCTGGATTCACGTACCCTTGATTTTGACGTGATGCAAAAGCAGCCAGGTGACACACCTTTACCAGTATTTTCGTTTATGGGTAAAGTCGAAGATCACCCTCAGCAGATCCCCTGCTACATCACTCACACAAATTCCCGTACTCACGAGATCATTCGCAGTGGGTTGGACAGATCGCCAATGTATACCGGTGTTATAGAGGGTATTGGTCCCCGATACTGCCCTTCTATTGAAGACAAAATCAATCGCTTTGCAGATAAAGATTCTCACCAGATCTTTGTGGAGCCTGAGGGGCTTAACAGCATTGAGGTGTATCCCAACGGTATTTCCACCAGTTTACCTTTTGATGTTCAATGGGAACTGGTGCGTTCTATCAAGGGATTTGAAAATGCGCATATTATCCGTCCAGGTTATGCCATTGAGTATGACTTTTTTGATCCTCGTGATTTAAAACAGACACTGGAGACCAAATTTATAGATGGTCTTTTCTTTGCTGGCCAGATTAATGGCACCACCGGATACGAAGAAGCCGGAGCACAGGGTTTACTGGCTGGTGCCAATGCTGCACTGCAAATTCAGCAGCAAGATCCTCTGATTCTAAGGCGTGATGAAGCTTATGCAGGTGTGCTGGTGGATGACTTGTCGACTATGGGCACCAAGGAACCTTACCGCATGTTCACCAGCCGGGCAGAATACCGCTTGCTGTTGCGTGAAGATAATGCAGATGTTCGCCTGACTGCCAAAGGTCGTGAAGTTGGCTTGGTGGACGACGAACGCTGGGCTGCATTTAACCTTAAAATGGAAGCCGTAGAGCTAGAGAAGCAGCGACTTCGTTCAACCTGGATCCATCCGCACCATGAAGCGGTGAACGAACTGAATCAAGTACTAAAAAATCCGGTTAGTCGTGAACACAGCCTGGAAGATTTAATCCGTCGACCTGAAATGACCTATGACCGACTCATGCAGTTAGAAAAATTGGGTCCGGCGCTGACTGATCCTTTGGCAGCCGAGCAAGTTGAAATTCAAATCAAATATGCAGGTTATATTGAGCGACAGAAAGATGAAATCGCCAAGAGCCAGAGACATGAAGATACCTTATTGCCGATGGAATTCGATTACAGCCAGATTTCTGGGCTCTCCAATGAAGTCGTTGCCAAACTTACTGAAACGCGACCTGAAACCATAGGTAAAGCATCACGTATTTCCGGAATTACGCCTGCTGCAATTTCATTATTACTTGTACATCTCAAAAAACAGGGACTGCTGCGCAAAGCGCAGAGACAATCAGCCTGATGAGTGAGGTAGATAAATCCCTCCTGACGATCCTTCAGGAGTCGCTTAAAGATGTCTCGATAGTGGTAAGCGAAGAACAACAAGCTATGCTTATTCGCTATGTGCAGATGATGCATAAATGGAACAAAGCGTACAACTTAACGTCTGTCCGTGATCCTGCCGATATGGTACTTAAGCACGTAGTGGACTCTATTGTTGTTGCACCCTATCTCGATAAGACAAACTACATCGATGTGGGCACCGGACCAGGTTTGCCTGGAATTCCTCTTTCAATCATGTTGCCAGACAAAAATTTTGTGTTATTAGATAGTCTGGGTAAACGTGTTCGTTTCATGAAACAGGTGGCCTTTGAGTTAGGCTTAAAAAATATTGAGCCAGTACAATCTCGGGTAGAGCAATATCAGCCTGAGTTGGCGCTGGATGGAGTGCTGAGCCGAGCCTTTGCATCGTTAAAAGATATGTTGCACTGGTGCCAGCATCTGGTAGATTCAGAAGGCGTTTTCCTGGCACTTAAAGGCCAGTTTCCTGAACAAGAATTGGAACAGTTACCTGAGGGGTTCGGTTTTTTGCAAAGTATTAAACTTGATGTTCCTGGTTTGCAGGGTGAACGGCACTTAATAAAACTCAATAAGCGAGAGAATCAGGTTGGGTGTTAACGCATCTTCAATCAAATCAAGCGAATAATAACGGGATAGCTGGAAATAAATCTTGGCCAAAGTCATTGCAATCGCAAATCAAAAAGGTGGTGTTGGAAAAACCACAACCGCAGTGAATGTTGCTGCTTCAATGGCAGCAACTAAACGCAAGGTATTGCTAATTGACCTCGATCCTCAGGGCAATGCGACCATGGGTAGTGGTGTTGACAAATATGAAGTCGAGTCAACCTGCTATGAATTGTTGATCGATGAAACACCGATTGAAGAGGTTATTGTAAAAGAAACCTCTGGAAAATATGACCTGATAGCCGGTAACAGTGATGTTACTGCCGCTGAAATTAAATTAATGGAAGTTTTTGCCCGCGAACTGCGCCTGCGCAATGCACTTGCCCCGGTTCGGGATTACTACGATTATATTTTTATTGATTGTCCACCCTCGTTGAGTCAATTGACTGTTAATGCTATGGCTGCGGCAGACTCGGTTCTGGTTCCCATGCAATGTGAGTATTACGCATTGGAAGGCCTGACTGCACTGATGGATACTATTGGTAAACTTGCTTCAGTAGTTAATCCGGAACTTAAAATTGAGGGTGTCTTGCGGACCATGTATGATCCGCGCAATCGACTGGCAAATGATGTATCTGAGCAACTTAAGCGTCATTTTGGTGAACAGGTATACCGAACTGTCATCCCACGAAATGTGCGTCTAGCTGAAGCTCCGAGTTTCGGAGCGCCCGCCATGTACTATGATAAATCATCAACAGGTGCAAAAGCCTACTTGGCGTTAGCGGGTGAAATACTGCGACGTCGCGATAAAAAAATGAAAAAAGCCAGCTAAAAAACTGGTTGAGCAAGAAATTAGAGGAAGACATGTCGTCAAAAAAACGAGGATTAGGAAGGGGATTGGATGCACTGCTGGCTACCAGTCAGGCAAATGCACCACAAGAAATTGCCGCACAAGACAGTGGCGAAATGCAAAAAATTCCAATCGAGTATCTCCAGCCTGGCAAATACCAGCCTCGTAAAGACATGTCTCCAGACGCACTTGAAGAACTGGCATCGTCTATTCGTTCTCAAGGGATCATTCAGCCAATTGTGGTGCGCAAACTTGCTGAACATCTGTTCGAAATCATAGCTGGAGAACGTCGCTGGCGCGCGTCACAAATCGCTGAACTGGATGTTGTACCCTGCTTAATCAAAGATGTGCCAGACGAAGCCGCTGTTGCCATCGCATTGATTGAAAATATTCAACGTGAAGATCTTAATGCGATGGAAGAGGCGCAAGCCCTTGATCGTTTAATGATTGAGTTTGAACTCACTCATCAGGAAGTTGCAGAAGCAGTGGGGAAATCCCGGACTACAGTCACTAATCTTCTGCGTCTGAATAATCTCAATGAAGACGTGAAATTGTTGCTTGAGCATGGTGACATTGAAATGGGTCATGCCCGTGCGCTGCTGGCGTTACAGGGAGATGTGCAAACTGAGGCTGCACAGACGGTGTCAGGAAAAGGTTTGACTGTGCGAGATACGGAAAATCTGGTTCGCAAATTGTTGGAACCTGCCAAACCCAAAGAAGAGCAAAAAGTTGATCCCGATGTGCAACGTTTGGAAACCAAGTTGTCAGAAAACCTAGGCGCTCCTGTGAATATTGCCCACAATGCAAAAGGCAAAGGAAAAATGACCATTAGTTTCTCCAGTCTAGACCAACTAGATGGAATACTAGCCAAAATAAAATAATGACGTTTAGTCGTTTTCCTCGCATGCTCAATGCGGGGATCTGTTAATACAAAATCAGTCACTTTCTGCTTCCAGATTCCCGACAAAAGCAATCGGGAATGACGGGTGGGGGTATTCAGGAAAGAAACAAGCGCCGCCATCCTCGAAATGAACTTAGTTGAGGATCTAAATTGATGTTCGTTCGTATACAGACGAAATGAGAGGTAATTGCGGACTCTCTTTCGATAATTCATACTTTTATCAGCGTAGGACTTTTTAGTGATTTTTGAGTTCAATTTTTAAGCTAATACCACCCGGTAATTGCGCGAACGTATAAATTTATAAAGACCCATAAAATATAAGGCTTTGTCGAATAGTTGGTAATTCAACAATTACGCTTTCAAAACACGCTTAATAGTTGAATATTTGCGACAAAACAGTATAATTTTGGCGCTTTTAGTTTAGGTTTGAGCGGATATAGGGATCAGATGGCAACTAGAATGGCCGAAAAAGGCCGGCAGTTGGCCACTAAAGTGCTTATTTTCCAAACACTGGTCGCGTTAATTGTGGCCTTAGTTTTGACCTTTTTTTTGGGAGAAAAAGCAGGAATATCAGCTATTTACGGCGGTATTATCTGTGTAGTCCCCGGTCTGGTATTTGCCCGCTTTGCGTTTAAATATACCGGTGCCAGCCAAAATGAGCTGGTAGTACGGAGTTTTAGCCAAGGGTCTAAATTCAAACTGATAGCAACGATATTACTTTTTGTGGGGGCATTTCACTGGCTTAACGCCGTGCCTCTGCCGTTATTTGGCAGCTACGTCCTCACAATGGTGACTCAATGGGTCGCCCTGTTTGTTCTGCGGAATAACGACTAACAACAAAGCAAACAAACGTAACACACATTTTAAATTAGAAAACTTGGGTTAATTAATGGCATCTGAATATACAACTACAGAATATATTAAGCACCACTTAACCAATGCCTCTATGTGTAATACCGATTCCGGTATCGCATTTAACAAAGCCTGTGCTGACGCCGGGTTTTGGACGTGGCATGTGGACACGCTGGCTTGGTCTATCGGTCTTGGAATATTGTTTTTGTGGTACTTCCGTTCTGTCGCTAAAAAAGCGACAACTGGCGTCCCTACCAAAACACAGGCATTCGTTGAGTTGGTAGTGGGTTTTGTTAACGACAATGTAGTCAGCACATTCCACGGCCGTAGCAGCTTAATCGCGCCCTTGGCACTAACAATTTTCGTTTGGGTTTTGCTAATGAACCTGATGGATTTGGTGCCGGTTGACGTGATACCAACAATCGCAGGATTGATTGGTCAGCATGGTTTTGGCATGGATCCGCATGATGTTTATGTGAAAGCGGTTCCGACGACAGATTTGAATCTGACTTTCGCTTTGGCGATAGGCGTATTCTTCCTTATCTTGTTCTACTCAATCAAAATGAAAGGTATTAGCGGCTTTATGAAAGAGCTGACTATGCAACCTTTCGGGCACTGGGCATTTATCCCGGTGAACTTCATTCTAGAGACTGTTACCTTATTAGCACGCCCACTTTCGTTGGCACTGCGTTTGTTCGGTAACCTGTATGCGAGTGAACTGATCTTTATTCTTATTGCTACTTTGGGCTTATGGCAGCTTCCATTGCATTTCCCTTGGGCAGTATTCCACATTCTTGTTCTTCCGCTACAAGCGTTTATTTTCATGATGTTAACCATCGTGTATCTGAGCCTTGCCTGCGAAGATCATTAATTTTTAAACCTTTAATATTTAAACTTAACTAAGAAAATCGGAGACATACATGTTATACATCGCCGTTGCTCTACTAATCGGAATGGGTGCCTTGGGTACCGCAATTGGTTTCGGTCTGCTAGGTGGTAAATTCCTGGAATCAGCTGCTCGTCAACCTGAGCTAGCTCCTCAACTACAAGTTAAAATGTTCATCGTTGCGGGTCTTATCGATGCGATCGCGATGATCGGTGTTGGTATCGCTCTATACTTGTTGTTCGCTGTTGGTGCTTAATTTTTTAACCCTAACTTATTCGCGAATTAACATGAGGAGGAGCGGTTGTGAACATTAACGCCACTCTAATAGGACAATTAGTCGCCTTTGCTGTATTCGTATGGTTCTGCATGAAGTTTGTGTGGCCACCATTGATGCAGGCAATTGAGCAGCGTCAAAAGGAAATTGCGGACGGTCTGGCCAAGTCAGAACGTGGCCAAAAGGACCTTGAGCTTGCCCAAGAAAGAGCGACTGAGCAATTAAAAGAAGCAAAAACACAAGCTGCTGACATCATCGAGCAGGCCAAGAAGCGTGGGTCACAAATTGTTGACGAAGAAACGCAGAAAGGCCACGCCGAGCGCGAAAAAATCATCGCGCAAGGTTACTCGGAGGTAGAAGCTGAGCGTAACCGTGCGAAAGAAGAGCTTCGTCAGCAAGTTTCAGCCTTGGCTGTTGCTGGTGCTGAGAAAATCTTGGCTCGAGAAATCGACGCCGCTGCACAAAGTGACATAGTTGAAAAACTTGTCGCTGAGCTTTAAGGGGTAAAGAGCTATGTCTGATTTGACTACTATCGCTCGCCCTTACGCTAAAGCAGCTTTCGATTATGCGATTGAGCATAAAGCCGTTGCCGAATGGCAAGGCATGTTGTTGTTCGCTGGAGAAGTCGCCAAAAATGAGTCCATGCAGGAATTCCTGTCTGGTTCGATGGCGGCAGAGACAGTATCTGAGTTATTCAACAACGTGTGTGGTGAACAACTTGATCAATATGGTCAGAACCTGATTAAAGTTCTGGCTGAGAACGGACGCTTACAAGCGCTTCCTGATATCTCTGATTTGTTCAATGAATTTAAAGCAGATTACGACAAAGAAATTGACGTTGACGTCACTTCTGCTGTCGAGCTCGATTCAAAACAACAAGCAGAAATCAGCGCGTCTCTTGAAAAACGTCTTGCACGAAAAGTTAAGCTGAATTGTAACGTGGACCCTGCACTGGTAGCTGGTGTGTTGATTAAAGCCGGTGACATTGTCATCGATGGTTCCGTGAGATCTAAACTAGACCGTCTCGCCGACGCGTTACAAGCATAACGGGGAAAAGAGCATGCAACTGAATTCCACTGAAATTGCAGAACTGATCAAAAAGCGAATTGAACAGTTTGAAGTAGTAAGTGAAGCTCGTAACGAAGGTACTATTGTTGGTGTAACCGACGGTATTATCCGTATTCATGGCCTTGCAGATGTAATGCAAGGTGAAATGATTGAGCTTCCTGGTAATCGCTATGCTATCGCATTGAACTTAGAACGAGATTCTGTAGGTGCGGTAGTTATGGGTCCTTATGCGGACCTGCAAGAAGGTAACAAAGTACAGTCAACAGGTCGTATTCTTGAAGTACCAGTTGGTCGTAGTCTACTTGGTCGTGTTGTGAACACCTTGGGTGAGCCAATCGACGGAAAGGGCGCGGTTGACGCTGAAGGTTTTGAACCAGTTGAAAAGATTGCACCGGGCGTTATCGAGCGTCAATCGGTCGATCAACCAATTCAGACAGGTTATAAATCTGTTGATGCCATGATCCCAGTTGGTCGTGGTCAGCGTGAATTGGTAATCGGTGACCGTCAGACTGGTAAAACGGCATTGTGTATTGATGCCATCATTAACCAGAAAAGCACAGGTGTTAAATGTGTCTATGTGGCAGTAGGTCAGAAAGCATCTACTATTGCTAACGTAGTACGTAAGCTGGAAGAGCATGGCGCAATGGACCACACAATTGTGGTTGCTGCTTCTGCTTCTGAATCAGCGGCATTGCAGTACCTTGCACCATACTCTGGTTGTACTATGGGTGAATTTTTCCGTGACCGCGGTGAAGATGCACTTATCGTATATGATGACTTGTCTAAGCAAGCTGTTGCTTACCGTCAAATTTCATTGCTACTTCGTCGTCCACCAGGTCGTGAAGCTTACCCAGGTGACGTTTTCTATCTTCACTCTCGTCTACTAGAGCGTGCTGCTCGTGTAAACGATGTGTATGTTGAAAAATTCACTAACGGTGAAGTAAAAGGCCAAACTGGTTCATTGACTGCATTACCAATCATTGAAACCCAGGCTGGTGACGTATCAGCATTCGTACCAACTAACGTAATCTCCATCACAGATGGTCAGATTTTCCTTGAGACTGATTTGTTTAACGCCGGTATTCGTCCTGCGGTAAATGCTGGTATCTCGGTATCTCGTGTAGGTGGTGCAGCACAAACCAAAATCATCAAGAAGCTGGGTGGCGGTATCCGTCTTGCTCTAGCTCAGTATCGTGAACTAGCGGCATTCTCGCAGTTCGCATCTGACCTTGATGATGCTACCCGTGAGCAACTTGAGCACGGTGAGCGCGTTATGGAATTGATGAAACAGAAACAATATTCTCCACTGACTGTGGGTGATATGGGTGTTTCATTGTTCGCTGTTGAAAAAGGCCATTTGAAAGATGTTGAGCTGACTAAAATCCTTGATTTTGAAGCTGCACTTCATTCCTTTATGAACAGTGAATACGCTGACTTAATGAAGACTATCAACGAAACCGGTAACTACAACGGTGACATTGAAGGCCAATTAGGTGAAGCCCTGGATAAATTCAAGGCAACCCAAACTTGGTAATCAATCGTGCCGCTGAGGCGGCACATATGTTGAGTAATCGGAGATAGTGTCATGGCCAGCGGTAATGAGATAAAAGGTAAGATCGGGAGTATTAAAAATACTCAGAAGATCACCAGCGCTATGGAAATGGTCGCCGCGTCTAAAATGAAAAAGGCGCAAGACCGAATGGCTTCAAGCCGTCCGTACGCTGAAAGCATGCGTAATGTGATCGGACATCTGGCACACGGTGACCTCGAATATCGCCATCCTTATCTGGAAGAGCGTGAGGTTAAACGTGTAGGGTACATCGTTATTTCAACCGACCGTGGGCTCTGTGGTGGATTAAACACCAACGAGTTCAAACGAGTCGCGATGGATGCGAAAAAATGGCAAGAACAAGACGTCGAAGTAGACTTCGCCGCCCTAGGTTCTAAAGCCTGTGCCTTCTTTGGTCGTTTTGGTGGCAACGTTCTGGCTGCAGAGTCAGGGATAGGCGATGCACCTAGCGTTCAAGACGTGGTGGGATTGGTTCGCGTAATGTTAAACGCGTTCGACGAAGGCAACTTAGACCGTATTTATTTGGTTTATAACAACTTCGTAAACACCATGGCCCAAGAGCCAAAGATCGATCAATTGTTACCTTTGCCAAAGTCTGACGATGAAGAATTAAAGCATCGCTGGGACTACATATACGAACCTGATCCAAAACCAATTTTGGAAAAACTAATGGTCCGTTATATCGAATCTCAAGTTTACCAGGGAGTAGTGGAAAACGCTGCTTCTGAGCAAGCTGCACGTATGGTTGCAATGAAAGCCGCAACCGATAATGCAGGCGATCTAATCGATGAATTGCAACTGGTATACAACAAAGCACGTCAAGCAGCGATCACACAAGAAATTAGTGAGATCGTAAGCGGCGCGGCAGCGGTGTAGGCAAAGGTTTATGAAAAATTTTGAGGACAAATTATGAGTCAAGGTAAGGTCGTCCAAATCATTGGTGCGGTTGTGGATATTGAATTTCCACAAAGCGATGTACCAAAAGTTTATGACGCACTAAGAGTTACCGAAGGTAACTTGCAAGGGTTAACCCTGGAAGTGCAACAGCAGTTAGGCGGCGGTGTCGTTCGTAGTATCGCATTGGGTACTACTGATGGTTTACAACGTGGTCTTGCTGTAGAAAATACAGATGCACCTATTACGGTTCCTGTAGGTACTGCCACACTAGGCCGTATTATGGACGTATTAGGTAATCCAATCGACGAAGCTGGCCCAATTGGTGAAGAAGAGCGTATGTCTATTCACCGTGAAGCTCCTAGCTACGAAGAGCAATCTAGCTCGGTTGAATTGCTTGAGACTGGTATCAAAGTAATCGACCTGGTCTGCCCTTTTGCTAAGGGTGGTAAAGTTGGTTTGTTTGGTGGTGCTGGTGTTGGTAAAACCGTTAACATGATGGAACTTATCCGTAACATCGCCATCGAGCACAGTGGTTACTCAGTATTCGCTGGTGTTGGTGAGCGTACTCGTGAGGGTAACGATTTCTATCACGAAATGAACGAATCCAACGTACTTGATAAAGTATCCTTGGTTTACGGTCAGATGAACGAGCCACCAGGAAACCGTTTGCGCGTAGCACTAACGGGTCTGACTATGGCTGAAAAGTTCCGTGACGAAGGTCGTGACGTTCTTTTCTTCGTAGATAACATCTACCGTTATACATTGGCCGGTACAGAAGTATCTGCATTGTTGGGTCGTATGCCTTCTGCGGTAGGTTATCAGCCTACACTAGCGGAAGAGATGGGTGTTCTGCAGGAGCGTATCGCTTCTACTAAGACAGGTTCAATCACTTCAATCCAAGCGGTATACGTACCTGCGGATGACTTGACTGACCCCTCTCCGGCAACCACCTTCGCTCACTTGGATGCAACAGTAGTATTGTCTCGTGACATCGCTTCTTTGGGTATTTACCCTGCGGTTGACCCGCTTGACTCTACATCGCGTCAGCTGGATCCGCTTGTTGTTGGACAAGAGCACTACGACACAGCAAATGGCGTACAAACGACACTGCAGCGTTATAAAGAGCTGAAAGACATTATCGCAATTCTGGGTATGGACGAATTATCTGAAGAAGATAAATTGTCAGTATCTCGAGCTCGTAAAATACAGCGTTTCTTGTCGCAGCCTTTCTTCGTAGCAGAAGTATTTACCGGTTCTCCAGGTAAGTATGTTTCTCTGAAAGATACCATCAGTGGATTTAAGGGCATTCTGGCCGGTGAATACGATCACCTTCCAGAGCAAGCCTTCTACATGGTGGGTTCTATCGAAGAAGCCTTAGAAAAAGCGAAGAACATGTAACGTGTCCAGGTTAAAACGGTTATTTTCACCGATAGCTTTGTCTGAAGTGCTCATGTGTTTGCACACATTGCGCGCTTCGTTCTCGCTCTCGGCAAAAATTCCTCGTTTTAGCCTAGAACACAACTTATGTGTTTCGTTTTTTATAATAGAACCTACTTAGGAGGTTAAATGGCAGCAATGACAGTACATCTGGATGTGGTAAGCGCAGAAGAGAATATCTTTTCTGGTCGCGTAGAAACCATTCAGGTGACGGGCAGTGAAGGTGAACTGGGTATCTATCCGGGTCACGCGCCTTTAATCACCGCTCTGAAACCTGGTATGGTGCGCTTGGTCAAGCAACATGGCCATGAAGAAATGATCTACATCGCTGGCGGCATGTTAGAAGTGCAGCCAGGCAGTGTAACAGTTCTGGCTGATACTGCTGTTCGCGCAGCTGATCTGGACGAGAAAGCAGCAGAGCAAGCGAAAGCTACTGCAGAAGAGCATATTGCTAACGCAGGTGCTGATTTCGACTATGCAGAAGCAGCAGCGCAATTGGCAGAAGCCATCGCGCAACTTCGTCTTATCCAGAAAATGCGTAAATAGTCGCATCAATCATATCGAGCAAAGCCCGGCTTTTTAGCCGGGCTTTTTATTTCCTGCAAGAAGATTCCTGGTAAAAGCATTCGGGTGTGACCTCCTGATTTCGATTGCAGAATGAACTAAAACGCTGTTAATTCATAATAGCTAACTACGTAATTTGCCTTCTATGTAAAAGGGTTGAGCACGTAATCTGGGTCCACCCGCTGCTGCGATAGTATTTGCCACTGCGGGGGCCAAGGGGGGTAATCCCATTTCGCCTGCGCCCGCGGGTTCGGCGTCTTTTTGCATAACAGTGACCTGAATTTTTGTTACCGAATCGCCGATCCTGAGCATCGAATAGGTATCAAAGTTATCTGATTTAATCCTGGCATCTTCCACTAACATCTATTGCCATAATACAGTGCTTAAGTCACCGTTAATGCCACCTTCAACCTGAGCGATAACACCCTCTGGATTAACCACTTTACCCACATCGATTGCTGCCCAGACCTGATGGACTTTGATGGTGTTATCGGCTCTCAACTCTGCGTCTGCTACATGGGCGCAGTAACCACCAAAGGTAAAATGACCCACTATACCAAGTGCCCTGCCCCATCTCCGGCAACGGATAATAAAAGAGAATACGATTATCAGAGTGCACAGAAACAAGTGGGGATATGGTTGATATTTTGATCGAAGTGGAAGCATTAACGGCAGCTATGGTAAGCGGTGTGGAGCTCACCAATGCATTGTCATAAATCGACCAGGCCAATAAATGACGACGTGTAGTTGATATGTTCATGCCTTGGCCCTCTGTTTTGACAACAGGCCCGCAGCAGGATGAATTGCCTGGCGCATGCGGGTATAAGTGCCACGACGACAAATATTGGACAGTTTCTTATCAATATCTTCATCGGTTGGATTAGGGTGACCACGCAAAAAGTCAGTGATTGTCATAATTTGCCCAGTTTGACAATAACCGCATTGCGGTGCGTTGCAGTCCAGCCAGGCTTGTTGCACGGGGTGTAAATGGCTGTCAGGTGCGAGACTTTGGATGGTGGCTATCCTGAATCGCTTTGCTTCTATTAGACCCATTCATAGTGGCTCAATTTACCCACAACAGAGGTGAATTAAACCCAAGATAGGGGGATTGGCCGATTCTGGGACATTGCCAGGCCAAGTGATCTCGTGCAGCTGCTCTTTGTACAAACGTTGTTGGATTAGCAAATACAACGCAGAAAACCACGACCCGAAGCAGTGAAAAGTTGTCCAATAAAGTAATCTAAACAAGCAGATATTATCAATTAATTAGAGTCTTGCTCAATTTCACGTGAGATCGGATTAGAAAGCCTGGAGAGCGGACTGACCACAGAGTTTCCACCTCGTTGCAATATGTGCGTGTAAATTTGGGTGGTGCGCAGATCCGCATGCCCCAATTGATCTTGAACCGTTCGTATATCTGCACCAGATTGCAATAAATGGGTAGCAAAGGAGTGGCGTAGAGTATGTGGAGTGACATTTTTACCTATTTTGGCCCGAGCTGCAGCCTGTTTTACGGACTTCCTGATGACCGACTCATCAATATGATGACGCCTGAACATCTTAGTTTCTGGATCCGTACTTAGACGAGTTGATGGGAACAAATATTGCCAACCGAGCGACTTATTTGCATTCTGATATTTAATTCTCAGACGATGAGGTAACCAAACGCCACCAAAATCAGGGTTTATCTTGTCAATGTCGAGGTAAGATTGCACTTTTACTATTTGTTGGCGCAATGCTGGAAAAAGCTCAGGTGCCATAGTGACCACTCTGTGTTTACCGCCTTTACCGTTCCACACGCGAATACAATTAAAATCAAAGTCGATATCTGCAACACGCAAACGCACTGATTCCATTAATCGCAAACCGCTTCCGTAAATCAATGACACTAGCAGGTTGTGATTGACGCCTAGTTTTGACAGTAAATCGCGCACTTCAAGTTGGCTCAACACCACGGGTAACTTTTGTTGTCTTTTACACAAGACAAATGACAAATTTAACGATAAGGGAGAATCAAGTATGTCTTTGAACAAAAAGCTTAGCGCGTTCAACGCATTCGCTTGTGTATTGGCTGCAACATTGAGGTCTACCGCCAGATGGGTCAAAAAAGACTCTACTTCTGTGTCTCCTAACGTCTTAGGATGTTGCATCTTATTGAAGCGAATAAACTGGGCAATCCATCTAAGATAACTGGAGATTGTGCGCTTCGCATACCGCCTGGTGTACATCAGATCCTGCACATAGTTTAGAAATGGCGATTTCATATGTTAATCCATTAACTGTATATAAAAGCAGTTTTACTCTAGACACTACGAACAGCCATATCAAGGCATTAAGCCCGATTCTGTACTTTAATCACAACTAAAGGACAGCAGTCTGTTATAGAAACGGTTTTAAAGGTATGGAAGAATAGCGCAATAAATAAAATGCATTTTGCCTGCTTTAAATCAGGCAGAATACCAACTATTAAATTGTTAGGCATAAAGTGAACGTGTGAGATATTTCCTACTATTTTTGTTTATATTGAGTTTGGGAACTGTGGCAGAAGAAGCGGATATTTCGATCCAGGATATTGGGTATATGCAAGTACACATTAAGCTCTACAGGGACGAAAAACTTTATGATGAATTTGCTTTCAATGCCGTAGACGGCAAATTTCAAACTAAAACCGATCTGGTTAGTGCGGAGTTTGAGACAATAGATGACCCTGCTGGTTTAGTCGATAAGGTTGTGCCCCTTCTCATTAATGTAGCAAAAGATGACTACACAATCGCGATGCTGATTCCTGTTCACCAATCATCAGAATGGGAAACAGTAGTAGTATCAGAAACTTATATAGTAGGGTTTTATTGCATCCAAGGAAATAATAACTAAATGCCTAACAAACCCATCAACTCGCTCGCAGGCTCGCTGGGACAAATACTCGTTGGCTCTCCCTCGTACCTCGGGCATTATAGCCAACAAGCATTTGCCCTTTATGGGAAGCGTTAAGCGAATATACAAAATGAATATCGCAGAGATCCAAAAAGAGAGAGCAATAGCGCTCCCAAAAGAATATCTTGAATTCCTATCGAATATTGATGCAGGAGAAGATTATTGCTTTAACGAGTACCCTGAAGAAGACCCCGACTTTGAAGGTAGATGCTGGGCTTTTTATGATGAAGAACTTCTCTGCGAAAATATCGAAATGTCTCGTGTTGGCGAGGCTCCGGCGCATCGCCAGTTAGAGTTGTACTTAAAGTGCTATCAGGAAATCTCAAAGAGCGATATTGTTCATTCTAGTGAAGGTGAACTCTCAATAGATAGGGTAGCAAATGGGTTCGTTGTAGCTGAGGAAAATGGGGACTTGCTTTATCTAGACCCTTCTAATAATTTCTCTGTATGGATATTTCATCACGACGGTTATGATGTCAAAAAGGTCTCCAATTCAATTAGTGATTGGCTCGATCGTGCAACAATCGCTTAACAAGGCAATCCAGCATCAGCCACTTCGTGGCTTGGACAGCCTAGCCGTCGCTTGTTTTGTGCATGGCTACGCCATTATTGCACAAAACAATCAACAACTAGTCTGCCGCTGATTGCGGCGTTAGAAGCCTTAAAAATTTCTTAATTATTATCGCGGCTGCTGAGCCGGATAACAAATAAGGAATTATATATGAAAGAAGAAAGAAACAGATCTTGGAGAAGATTCAAGAAAAAAGTAAACAGGAAAAAGGGAATGGGTACTGAAACCAGCTGGAAACCAGAAAAGAAATGGAAGATGGTTTATCTCCGTTCGGAAAAGTTAGCGAGAGCGAAACAGTTAGGTTTTGAATATCCTAGAAAAAACATAACGAACCAAGCTTTGGAAAACCTAGAAAATGACAAGGAATAATAAAAATTTACTTTTTATATGCAGTCGGAACCAATGGCGCAGCCCAACAGCAGAGAACATTTGGTGGCAATCAAATGAATACTCAGTTAGGTCGGCGGGCACAAGCCCTAAGGCAAAGAGGACTGTCAGTGCTAATGATATACAGTGGGCAGACGAAATTTTTGTTATGGAAACAAAGCATAAAAATAGGCTAGTCGCAAAGTTCACCAGAATGTTAGATTACAAGCCAATTCATATATTGGAGATCCCCGACGAATACCGGTATATGGACGAGGAACTAATCACTGAATTGCGAGACAAAGTAAATTGTTGTTTGGGTTAGGTAGTGACGGCTTCTAACAAACGCATCAAAACTCGCTACGCTCGCGGGGACATCTACTCGTTGGCTGGCGCTTCGCGCAAGTTTAGCCAACAAGTAGCTGCCCTTTATGCGGAGCGTTAGGCATCTAAATGAGCAACGAAGGATTAGTTAAAGTTCACGTATCTTTGCCAAATCACTGGATGATTGGTGGGGAGTCTATGTGGGCAGAGCCTCTGGGGAATAATATTTATCGGCTTGAAAATGTTCCATTCTTTTCGTACTCGTTAAATTTCAAGGATGAAGTACAAGCTTTTGAGGACGATAACGGCATTTTGGAAATTAAAAATGTCATAGCAAGAAGCGGTAACCGCACTCTCAGAATAATCTTTGACAAATCAATTGATAGAAGTAAACAAGATTTTTATATCGAAAAAATTCGCGATTTGGATTGTTCATTGGAAAGATGGGATGAAACATACTTAACTGTCAATGTTCGTAAACCTGCTTGCTATTTAGATGTAATCGAACAGTTTGATATTTGGGATGAGGAAGATATTTTTGCTTATGAAACATGTGACGAGCATATTCAAGGGTCCTTCGATGCTGAACCGGATGACGATGCCTAACAAACCAATTATTCCGACCTCAACTCGCTGCGCTCATTTCGTCGGCATATTGGGGCGTTATATGCCACGGAGCATGCATGTTTTATCATCCTCTTCCGCATAGAATATTTATCTATGTTGTGAGCTTGTTGTTTGCAATTCTATCTATTGTTGGCTCGGGATTAACCTACTACTTTTTTGAAACTTCAGTGCAAAGATCAGGTTCAGATTTATACGCCGCTCTCTCTGTTAGTCTTATTATTTTGATATCTTGGTTGTACGCAATAAGATGCACCTATCTCTCATACCTATTCTTAAAGACGATAAAGTATAAAATAAGGTATGACGAACTTGGGGCTTTAATTGAAAATTCAAATTGCAATGCTCGGTACAAGTGGGATGAATTGGCCAATTACAAGGAGTATAAAGACATGGATATTCTCTCAATTTTGGATACAGAAAATAAGCCTATCGTCATGTTATGGAAGTATTCCCCAGGCTTTAATGAATTCGTTAAGGAATGGAGTGTTAAAAGTGGCATATAACAATCCATTCAACCGGACCCATACTCGCTGGCTGGCGCTCGTTCCTCGCAATTTTAGCCAGCAAGTCTGTGCCGTTTAATAGGGGCGTTATGTTTCCCAAGTAATTTAAAGGAGTTGTTTTGTATAGGATTATGTTTTTATTTGTGTCGTTAGTATTGGCGTCATGCGCATCTGGTCCAAATGAAGATGAAAAAGTGACGGTTACAGGCACCAGAATAAGTAAGGACGAAGCTAAAAAGATCAAACTGACACCAGTAGGAAATATTGGCGATCTTCTTAGGACTCAATTAAATGGTATACCGCAGATAAAGGATGGAATGACTTGTAAGGAACTTTTGAAAGAGTTGGACGAAAGAGGTATCGAAGTAAAATCGATCAAGGATACCGAGGTTCTCGCGGAGACATCTGACAACAAACAAATTAAATATATGTTTAACGAAGGCGGCTGTAATTAGTGGAGAAACATAACAAATCCATCAATTCGTTCGCAGGCTCACTGGGACAAATACTCGTTGGCTCTCCCTCGTACCTCGGGCATTATAGCCAACAAGAATTTGCCCTTTATGGGCAGCGTTAGGTGCCATGCTAAATAAAGTAAAATATGAATTAGCCCCGAGAATAGATTGGCTAGGCTTTGAGAAAAATGAGCAGGTGACAAAACTTCTTTTTGACTCTTTGGTGCCAAGTGTCAATAAAGGTCTTTTGAGTTACGTGAACTTCACATTTAATACTGGGATGTTTGAGGATGATAGTGGTAATTCTATATATGTTACATTTGTAGTCTTTCAAAAAGTTGAGAAGATCCAAAGTATAGATATTTGTTTGAATACTGAAGGAATCATAAGTCAAACTGCATATGAACTGGAAAGTACATTTGGGTTGTTTCGTAAATAATATGTCACCTAACAATCCAATCAACCAGACACAAACTCGCTGGCTTTGGCTCGTGCCTCGCAAGTATAGCCAACAAATTTGTGCCGTTTATTAGGGGCGTTAGCTGCACAAATGGATTCAACAAGATTGGAATTTGAAGACTTCGCTGAGAAAATGGGTAAGGAAATGAATTCTAAGAAGCATTCTTGGGTTATATTTCTGTGTTTCTTAATTCTCATTTCTATGTGGTTTTTTTTAGTTCTACCACTTTCTGGACTACTGCTAATCGTCAGCGGGCTACTTTTATGGCCCATACTAATTTGGTTGTTTAATCTAAATGAAGACTTAGACATGAAGATTATCGATTCTAATCAGTGTCCTATTTGTCACGGTAAATTATCCATAATTCGAAATGAAGAACAATTTTGGATCATTAAGTGTCCTTCATGCATGTGCGAGGCATCAACCAAATACCAAGGCTTTCACAGTGGAGACTAGTGCAGCTAACAAAAACATCGTGGTAGGAATTTTACTCGCTGGTAAAGCGCTCCTAAAATCCCCATATGTTAAGCGTTAGTTGCCACAAGGAAGTTTATGCCAATTTGGTCATATATTTATTTAGGTGTTCTATTTTTAGCCAGTATCTATCCAATAGTTACCGTTAAACCTTTATCTATTGTCCGGATATTCTGCGAAGTGATTTCAGTTATTTCTTATATGGCAATTTTCATTATCTCTTACAACATAATTGATGTTAATCATCCAATTACTTTTGCTAGTTTATTTTTCGTTTATGCGCTTTTATGGGGAGTGATTGGATATAAGGAGCACTATTCATTTTATTGGATGTCAGCTGATGAGTTCGCAAAAACAGTAGAGCTGGGTGAGAATGAATCATTTGAAGATGCAGTATTATCAATCAAAGTAATTAAATCTGTTTCTGTTGTTTTAATTATTTTACTGGTATCGCCAATGTTTTACGTTTATTCGAGGATTATTTGGGGTGGCAACTAACAAAAACATCATTTCGCTCGTAAACTCGCTGGGACAATTACTCTCTGGCTGGCGCTTCGCACAGTATAGCCAGCAAGAAATTGCCCCATATGTTAAGCGTTAGAACCTTCATTCTTTTAAAGGACTTGAAATGGATTTTGTTCTTTTTTTAATTACAGTATTTGCATTAATAATCAGCCTCATAAGAGAAATTTTGAAACGAGGTCAGGACAGCGTCGGCGTTGTTGTTTGGAAATATTTCAGCTATTACACAATTCTCTCGAATCTTCTTGTCCTTATTTGGTTTGCAGCTTTAACTTTCTGGCCTCAGCTTTCAGTTGGTCGGTTTGCACAAAATCCCAATGTAGCTACTGCAATTACTTTTTATATTGTTACAGTCGGTATTGCTAACTATCTTATTTATGGCTGGCTCAATCTTTCATTGTTCGAACGTATTTCAGATTTATTGGTCCATGCCGTTACACCCGTAATCACACTTTCCTACTGGTTGTTCTTCGTAGAAAAAACGCAGCTTCAATACTCGACTTTAGGCTATTGGCTCATTTTTCCGCTGACTTATGCTGCCTACACAATGTCTCATGGTAAATGGACACAATTTTACCCATACGAATTTACTAATGTTCAAGCGCTAGGTCTCAATAAAGTTTTATTGAATGCCCTAGCCTTATCTATTAGCCTCCTTATTGGTGGCGCTTTTTTTATATTTATAGGGAAAACTCTTGGCCGGTTCTAAAAAACCACTCAAGGCACTCCTGCTGCTCGCTGGGACGCTAATACATGGCTGCGTCACTTCGTTCCCAATTTTAGCCCATGTATTATCGCCCCTTAGTGGGGTGTTAGTTTTAATAGCGATTCCGCTTGAGGAATTTAGTAACTTTAATTAAGTAGGTAACAATATGGAATGGGTTGATTATTTAAAGGTAATTGGAGCTTTTGGAACTGCATTTTCAGTTCTTTGGGCAATATTCGTTTTTCGACGTTCTGAAGATCGGCAAACATTTTCAGGGGTTCGTAGTCAACTCGGTAAAATTAGATCTAAAGTCTCACAACTAGATTCATTGTTATCTGAAGCAGAATTTTCTCGTATTGCAAATTCCGTGACAGTTAATATTCGAGCATTAAAGTCTAATGATTGTTCATTGGAAGAGTTTACAAATTTCATAAAATCTGAAGATAATGATCATAGAAATTTTATAGCGAGAGCCATCCATCAAGGGCGTAATGATTGTGGAACTATTGAGAATATTGAAGATACAATTCGAGATCTTAGAGAGTCTACAAACGTATTTAAGGAACCTTTTCCAATAACGCACAAAGCTATGAATAAGCTTTTATTTTATGTGCTAAGAATGGGGCAAACATCTGTCTCTCCTAAGCTAATTAACATGGGCATTGGAAATCCAGAAGCAATTAATCAAGTGTTAGTGCCTGAGCTATCAAAGTATTTTAATAATGAAGAGTTTTATTTTGCAGAAATGTCTTTATTTATTTCAGCAGTTCCTAGTGCAGCCTTAAAAAGTGATAGATTTGGGCAACAAACATTCGATGAATCTGAAAAAATGATTAATATCATCGTTGAAACCATGTCTAAGATGAATGATGCTGAGCTTAGAAAGTTGAGCTCTTTCCAGAAAAAACACTACAAATCTTTGGAAACTATCGATGAGGAACATGCTGTAGAAGATGCTTTGGGATATTTACAAAAAATAAGAAAAATTTTCGAGGATAGCGATTGGGACAAATTAGTTGGCTCTAAAACAACAATTGTTAATCTTATGAATAATTAAAACTAACAAGGCAATTAAAAGGGACAAGCTCTCAGCTTGTCCCTTATTGCGGCGTTAAGAGACACTGATGACCGAGCATGTATGCCCTAGCTGCAATCAAAAAGGATTTACGTGGCATATTGATGAAGAGGTTAGTGTAAATACACTTTGGTGTTGTTCAGCATGCGAATTTCAAGCCGAAGAAAAAGAAGAATTAGAAAGCATGTGCTCGCAATGCAATACAAAGAATAATATTTACCTTGAGTCTAAGGGTAACTATTTCCGTTATTGCACTGAATGCGAAACTAAAACAGAGGTTGAGCCATGGTAGTTGCCCCACCTCTTAACAAGCCCATCAAATTGGAGCCGCAATAGACGCGGCTTAATTTATGGGAGCGTTATATCTAAGGATAAATTAAATGGAATTAGTAAAAACTCTCAAAGCAATATCTTGGCTATTACGACTTCAGCAAAAAGATTGGAAATCAAACATACGCTACGAAATTAGGTTTTTTATATGCGGTTTTCTCAGCTACATCACATTTTCCACGTTCGATACTTTAAAAGACGTTATTAAGGGACGGGAAAATGAGTTCATTGAGTTATTCTTTATCAACCCAGGCACATTTATCCTTGCATGCATGGTGATATGTATTGGATATTTCACATTGTATTTATCAATAATTAGCGCAGCACTATTCACAAGCTTGCTACCCTCAGACAAGAGATAAATAAACATCAAGCAGAGATATAACAAATCAATCAACACACTCACTACGTTCGCTGGGACGCATACACGCAGGGCGGCTTCGCCACTATGCTCTAGTTGCCTGCGCCCGTTATTGAAAAGTTATAAGGTATTAACTTATGCAATTTCCTCCACAAAAAATAGAAATTGAAAAGGGATCAAAATGTGTGAACTTGATTGCTTTTTGTGAGTACGAAAAGTTTGCATCGCCTGCAAAAGATTCTAGTGATTGGTTTGTGGGTTTGTACGTTTATGCCAAAGGTGATTTCAAGCAATACTATATCGTTTATTTGAATTCCGATGGAACCAAAGTTCGCTCTCTATGTGAAGCCGGTAGTACGTTTGAGTATGCAGCAATTATGTTTATGGCCAGATATACGCAGGCATCTGTTTTGTCATTGAACGCATATGGTGTATTTCTCAATGAAAATATTTTCTCAGGTAAATTAAGTAGTGAAGAATTTTCTTACAAAAAGGAATTATTTAAAGTGGTAAAAAAGTTGGAGCAGTTAAAAATTGACGTGTGCAAAGCGACCAATGCCTTATAACAAGCCAAATCAACGCGGAAACTGTTGTTGTTCGTGCCTCGCAATTATAGTCAGCAAGTCTGTGCCGTTTATTTGAAACGTTAGGTAGCAAGGATGATTGTTAGAAACATTGTCGAGGACGTTGAATCAGTTTTCGAATCACTTCCAGAATCGAAAGAGTTTGACGTAGCTTTTGCCTGTTACCCTGAGGACGGTTCGGGAAATATTGAACTTCGCACAATAGAAGCAATTCACTGGGACGATGATGAAGAATTTTTCTTAGTTCCTAGTGGTTGCGCTAAGCACTTCTCTTTACAGCCTACACAATATAAAGCTGGGCAGTTTTTAGATGTACTTAAGAACAAGATAAACGATGAAATTGCAGATTACTGTGCATATGCAAGAGCACGTGTAAAAATTGCAAAGGATGGTTCAGTTGTTTCTCTTAATTCACCTCTATGGGGGACGGGCTATCACGAGCAAGAACAACTTTTGTATTTTTATCACGGGAAGCAATCAAACGATGTTACCTAACAAAAACATCAAACGGAGAATTAACGGTTTGCTGCGCACAAAACTCATAATTTTCCGTTTATATTAGCCGTTAGGTTTCAAGGTAGATATGTCAGAGTCTGATTTATATATAGAAGGTACGGTCAAAGTGACTCTCAATGATAATTGCATGGGATATGGATCTGGTATCAGACCAAATCACAATTTTCCTGGGAGAGCTTATAGCATTATTGGCCAATTGAATTTCTTAGATAAAGATTGGCTTTGCCCCGGAGAAACATGTTTGGCTCGAGGTAGATTTTTGCTTCCCGAGGAAGATGCAGCCGACTTTAAACCAGGATTTAAATGGGATATTTGTGAAGTACGAAAGATAACTGGGAATGCAGAATTATTAGAGTTGCATGAAACATAACAATTCCATCAACTCGTTCGCGGGCTAACTAGGACAAATACTCGTTGGCTTTCCTTCGTACCTCGCTAATGTTAGCCAACAAGCATTTGCCGTTTATTAGAGGCGTTATACACCATTGGAATTAAGTAGAGTAGATGGATTTTATTACTAACGAAAAACCAAGCACTGGATACAAATGTGGCGTTGCTCTCGTTGCCATTTTAGCAGTCATATTAATGTTGTTTCTTATCTGGTCAGGCTCTGTTTCAATAGTTGGAGGTGCTATTTATTTCTGGCTTTTGGTAAGTCTCGTTTTTTACATGGCAGGCCCACTCTTAGGTAGGCGTAAAAAATACATTGGCAATGAACCAACTGTTCAACTTATGCGGTTAAATATGCTTCCTTATGTTGTTTTCAGCTTTTTGTGCGGTTGCATCGCTTTGTATGGATGGCTCACTGGTGTATAACAAACCAATCAAGCTCACTCGCTCCGCTCGCTGGGACAGTTACTCGCCCGCGCTGCCGCTATTTTCGCGGGCAAGCAACTGCCCCTTATTGGGGCGTTAGTTGCCATGGAGAGGTCTTATCAAGTTTTCAGATTACCCTAAATTAATTGGTGAATTACCGAGAGAGCAAAGGGTTCTTTTTTATGAATTGCTTGCTCATAGACTAACTATTGCAGTCCGCGATTTCTGGTCCGATGAAGACACATCAGATGATACGAAGATATCCCAAATGAAATGGACAAATGAGATATTGCACCGGGTCACTTCCAAGATTAGAGTTGAGCGCCTAAAACTCCATCATTGGTCGGAGGAAGATTTCAACAACATGATATTAGGGTACGTTAAAAAGGAACCTACAATTGGCACTATGGTGGCTTGGTCTATAACGAGAGCATATGAAAAAGTAGGTAAAAATGACGGCTAACAAAAACATTATGTTATTCACAAGCTCACTGGGAATTTTACTCGCTGGCCTTCGGCCAAAAGCACTCCTAAAATCCCCATATGTTAAGCGTTAGATTTTTTCTCAATTTGGGTGGAAGTATGGGAATTGTTTTAATTGATGAGTCTCATTGGGATCAAATTTTTAATATACAGAAAGAAGCATATTCAGATATTGAACCCGAATCGGTTTCGGTACTAAAAAGCAAGTGGAGCTATGGGCGAGAGACCTGCTTCGTGTATCTCGCAGATGGCGTTGTCGTTGGGTACTTGCTTGCACATCCTTGGGATGATGAAACACCACCAAGTTTATCTAAAAATATTTCAGTAAAAGTGGGAACTGATCAGCTTTATCTTCATGATCTTGCAATATCTAGTAAGGGAAGAGGCAAGGGTATTGGCAAGCTTATGGTGAATGCGTTGTTGAATAGAGCGCGTAGTTTAGGTGTCGCGCAAATTGGTCTTGTCGCAGTTCAAGGTGCCGAAAGGTTTTGGTCTCAGTTTGGTTTTGTTGAGCGAAAAGGGTCGCTACTTTGCTCGAGTTATGGAACTGACGCTGTTTATATGCATGCTAAAGTCGTAATTCTAACAAACTGCTGAACATGGACCACCGAACCTCCTCTTCGATTCAATGTTGCCATATCGCTACGGTTTGACGGCCAGTTAGCAGGGCGTTAGCTATCAGAGGGAAAATGGAAACCTTACCAAAATTTTTCGCACTCAAATTTAGGCAGTTTGAACGCTATGCCCTATTTAAGCTTATTGGATTAATTATGTTTACAATGATCTTCTCAACTATTGCAAAGGAAACATCGCAGTTTCTGAGCGAGATTGTTTTCTTTACAGGATGTTCAATTACCTTAATAGCTTTATTGGGTTTCGCATCAGTAAAACATTATAAAAATAATAGTATAGTAAGCACCTCAAACCCAATTCTACTTCAAATATACGCTAGCAGTGTTTACAACAAACTAAGAAGCTTATGGCAGCCAATTTCAAAAATTTTGTTTGTATCAATTTTTTATGTTTTTCTAATTTTTGCTTTTATTGCAATGCTTTTTCCTTTCTTCGCAAAAGTGTATGGTAGCTAACAAACCATTCAACCGGACCCATACTCGCTGGCTTTGGCTCGTGCCTCGCTAGTATAGCCAGCAAGTCTGGGCCGTTTAATAGGGGCGTTATGCATACGGAGATAAAAGATAATCAAATGGATCTTTCAAGCAAGGGACTAGAAACTTTCGTACTTATGCCTTACATAGTTCTGCCAACCATTTTACTTGGTTTTAGCTCACTTTTAGTAACATTTTCAGCCGTTTTAGTTTCTTACTTACTGGCATCATTTGTTTATAGAAGTTTTGTCGCCAATGCAGATGAAAGAAGCCAAATAAAGCGGTTTGTCTTATTTTTTACATTACCAATTATTGTCCTCTTTGGAATGATGTATGTATAACAAAAACGTCAACTGGAAAATCACTCGCAGCAACTTCGTTGCAAAAACACTCGTATTTTCCAGTTATATTGCGCGTTAGCTACTAAAAGGAAATTTAAATGGACGCATTATTCTTTGGACTTATCATAATGATCTTTGCAGGCGCATTGCCTTGCATCGTATTTGGGTATCTTATTGCAGTAAAACAAAAGCGAGGGCTCATTGCTGGCTGGGATGAGTCAAAGATCTCTCACCCTGAAGCATATGCAAAATGGGTAGGTTTTTCTGTGCTAATCCTCGGTGTATTAATTGGGTTAATCGCACTCATTTGGTATCTTAAGCTAATTAGTGATATTGGCATGGCGATAGTTCTTTGTGCGGTTTCACTCATACCTATCCCATGCTTATTAGTTGCGAATTATAGGTATGGTAAGCATGGTAGCTAACAAACGCATCAAAACTCGCTGCGCTCGCGGGGACACATACTCGCTGGCTGAGCTCGTACCTCGCAATTATAGCCAGCAAGTTTCTGCCGGTTATTTGGGGCGTTATATTTCTGGAGGTGTTTTTTGAAATTCAGGCTGTTTCAAATTCTTTTTATTTTACTTTTATCTGCATGCTCAACTTCTTTCAAAGATAAAAATAGAGAGCTTATCTCAAACCTTGAAGGTGTTTGGGATGAAGTAAGTGAAAATAGATGCAAAGAAGGATTTAAAACGATTGAATTTTCCGATGATGGAAATAAGCTATTTATTCTATACAGTGAAGCTGGCTATATCGAGGGTGGTGAAAGTAGAAAAATATTTGAGTATGAAGTTCTAAACTTTTCTAACAATAGAGTAAGGATGATCTTGAAAGACGATCCTAGATTGGACTCTTCAGGAAATCCGGTTGTTTGGCACTTGGTAACAAAAACAAAGGACACGTTTTGTTGGGGCCGAGATGATTGGCCTCTCGAAAGTTGTACACCCTTAAGGTTTCGGTGTGAAACATAACAAACAAATCAATCGGACAAAAACTTGCTGGCTGTCCCTCGAGCCTCGGGTATTATAGCCAACAAGTATTTGCCCATTATGGGAAACGTTATAGGTATTAAATATGGATGTTGGATTTATAGATCTTTTTGGAGTGCTAATGATTTACTTTGGATTAAAGGTAATCGTTGGTGGGAAAGTTGATGTTGAGGCAGGCTTAACCGATGGGGCTAAATACAATTCTAAGTTCACTAAAAGTTCAAAAGCCAGTTTAAGTGGCAACAATGCAAGGCTTGTAGGTATAGGCTTTTGCCTTCTTGCCATTTTTATCATACTGCTTGTGCCAGACGAAAATGTCCTATTTTCAATACCATACCTATAACAAAAACATCATGGTAATTCTAACTGCTGGCCTTCGGCCTAAAACGCTCATAAAATCTCCATATGTTAAGCGTTATGTGGCATGGCGATGAGATTTCGAGATTTATTTGTGCTGACCGGGGTAACCATCGTTCTGATAATTATCACGTTGTACTTTGCTTCAATTCAGACACATGACACTAACGAAGTAATACATGAAAATTATAGTGGCTACTTCGTGTATAACTTTGTAAGCCCTGCTAAAAGGAAAGATAGCGACGAAGCAAAAAAGCTAATTGAGGTATTTGAAAACGTAGCACCAGAATATATCTACAGTAGTCTAAAGGAATTAGATTATTGCTCTGATGAAGTTAAGAAGCACCTGATTGAATACAAAAGATTTTATAAACTTTGGCGTGGAGAACAAAGTGATAAAATGACCGTCATATTTACATATCCAGACCCTATGTATGAGATGAATTATGAGGCTGGCCAGGATCCTACTTATGTTGACGGTGGAATTTCACAATTTCGAGTAACCTATGATTTTAGTGAACGGGTTTTCTCAAAATTTTCGGTTAATTTTGGTGGTTACGGATGTTCTCCGTTAGTTGAAAATTCCACATAACAAGGCGCTTCAAAAAGGACCGCGTGAAGATGTAATAAATTTAGTGAAAAAAATCTCCGCCAGCCGGCGCTGAGCGGGACGTTATACGCCAAGGAGAATAAATGGATTTTCCAAATGATGCAGATGGAGATGTTTTAAGAAGACTCCAAGAAACTGGCTTCGATTTTGCCGTAGCAACTGATATAGATTTTAATGTCGACTTTGAAACTTGGCCGCCTTCTGGAGACGCCATTGAATCTCTATACTTGTCTTACAATTCGATTGAAATTTATAAGCCGGAGGACGAATATGAAGGCTATATTCTAATCACCATTAACGAATTCTTGACCTACAATTTTGTAGTGGAAACACAACAAAAAATTACGAAAATAGTATCCAGGTTTGGTGGGGTTTGTGAGTCTTGGGGAGTTCTCCACTAATGGCGTATAACAAAGCAAATCAAGTTCGTTCGTCACCGGACGCAAACTCGTTGGCTTGCTCTCGTGCCTCGGGAAGTTTAGCCAACGCGCCTTATTTGAAGCGTTAGAGGTACTATGAAGTCAACAACCTTTTTTCTTGTTCTATTTTTACTATCTGGATGTGGGACAGAAGGAATTGATATGGAGATAAAAGATGTTGATGCTTGGTTTCAAAAAAATGAAACTGAAATTACTTCGATCGTAGAATTATTCAAGAACGATAATTGTTTGCGTAGAGTTGAACTCGGTTCAATGAAATATATCAGTCAAAACTGTGAAAATAGTCCTTTTCAAGATATGCAAATAAAAGAAATTCAAAACAAGTTATCAAAGCTTGGTGTTGTATTAGCCGTTGCTCATAAATTTGATGATGGTAACTTTGTGGCGAGCATTTTGATAAATAGAAGGGGTATTGCAGTATCAGGCGGCGGGCTTGAAATTAATTATTGGGATAAGTTTCCAGTTTATTTAAATGATGAACTTAGTTGTGGAGCAATTAAGCCTTTATCTAGGGAAAAGTGGTACGCAGAGATATTAAGCTCTGAAAATCCGTGCCCCTAACAAGTTACTCAAAAGGACACAAAACAGTTGGCTTGTGGCTCGTACCTCGCTAAGTTTAGCCAACTATTTCTTAGCCCCTTATGCGGGCGTTATTTGTTTAGAAGAGTTCATTGATGTATCGAAATTTGTTAAAGATAATCGTCGTCTTATTTTGCCTTTCAGGTTGCGCTGAAAGAGTCATACATATTACTGACAAAGAGGGAGAAATTGTGGGAGGTTGTAATGCTGGTTTTGATTGGCATCTTTATGGCCTTCAAGATTCTATTGATTATATGCTTTATGAATGTGCCAAAGATTCAATAGCAAACGGTTTCACAATATCAGATGAAAGGCTCCTTACCCTTGATTTTATATTACCACTACCTCCAGTAGGCAAGTCGTGGAATAAAAAATTAGCGATGTATCACTTCCATAAGGGAAACATCACCGAAAGAAAGCTCGGTTATATTCTTGCCGCTATAGAATACGAATATCAGAAGGTTGCTTGGCCAGCAGAAGATGATTTAGCTAACGGCAAAATCACTCAGGATGAATTCAATAAAATAATCACAGATGCCAAATTTAAATGGCTTGGCGAATAAAACACATAACAAGCAAATTAACGAATGGACTAAAAAAGCTTGGCTTAGTTCGTTCCTCACTATTTATAGTCAAGCTCTATTAGCCCGTTATTTGGGCGTCCAGCGTTCATGGAGATAGCGTGAATATTAGATATTTCATTTTCTTTTTTCTTTCCGTATTTACAACTTCTGAAGCCCTTGCACAGGAAAAAAATTCGGAAAGGCCTAACTGGAAGGTTTTTTTTGAAAGCCGCGAAGCTTCGGGCACAATTCTAATTGTTGATAGTCGTGGTTTATCCGAGAAGGTTAGTGTTTATGACGGAATAAGAGCTAACAAACGCTATTCTCCAGCCTCCACTTTCAAAATTCCTCATACTCTCTTTGCTTTAGATGCTGGGATAGTTAAGGATGAATTTCAGATATTCCCTTGGGATGGAATTAAAAGGGGCTATGAACCTCATAATCAAGATCAGAATTTGCGCTCGGCTATGCGAAACTCTGCACTTTGGGTGTATGCAAATATCGCAAAGGAGATAGGAGAGAAAAAAGCAAAGGCTTACCTAGAGATGATCGATTATGGAAATATGGATCCTAGTACCGAAAATGGCGCATATTGGGTTAATGGAAAGCTTTCCATATCTGCTGCAGAACAAATAACACTTTTGAAGAAGTTATATAAAAATGAGCTTCCGTTTAAGCTAGAGCACCAGCTTCTATTAAAGGACATTATGATCGTTGAGGCTGGAAAAGACTGGATACTCAGAGCAAAAACAGGATGGGAGGGGCGCTACGGCTGGTGGGTCGGGTGGGTGGAGTGGCCATCTGGTCCAGTCTTTTTTGCGTTAAATATAGATACTCCCAATAGATGGGAAGATTTATACAAAAGAGAGGCAATTGCCCGGGATATTCTTTTATCCATTCAAGCGTTACCGCCTAGCACGTCAATGCAGCCGACCGCAAAAGCGTCGGCTGATTGAAGCCTTAGGCATAGTGAAAACATTACTTTATTACTTAGGTGTTGCCGCTTTCTTTACGCATGAAATGGACGCCGTTTTAAATTTGGAGTGGCGGCTTCTATTTCATCTCTTTGAGTTACCCGAAGCGACTGCCAGCGCTTTGTTTATTGGTGCACACTTTCCTTTGTTTTGTGTGTTTTTCTATCTAGGACACCACCGCTCCCCTAAAATTAGAAACACATTCAGAATCATTGTTTGTTACTTCTTGGTTATTCACAGCCTTTTGCATTTCGGTTTATCAAATCATGAACTTTATTCCTTCGAAGGAATATTATCTAATTTATACATATTTGGTGCAGCTTCATTCGGTGCAGCTTTTCTTGTTGTTTCATGGAGACAAAGGAGAAAATGATGCCTAACAAATGCATCAAACCTCGCTGCGTTCGTGGGGACACCTACTCGTTGGCGGGCGCTTCGCGCAAGTTTAGCCAACATGTAGCGGCCCTTTAAGCAAAGTGTTAGGTGGCTATTAACTAATGGATTGGATTAGTCGAAATTTAATACTATTGATTGGCGGTATTATATTACTCCCAATATCGCTTTTCACTTTATTGATGGGGTTAGCTCTCGGCGTTGGTTTTGCACCTGACCCAGTTTTGGAAGCGTTGAAGTTGATAGTTTTGCTTGGTTCATATTCTATTGTATATTTCTTCTCTGTTTGTATGTCGTTTCGTAATTTTAAGCGTAACAAAAGTTATGGGTATTGGGACATGCTGCCGATTTACTATTTTACGGTAGTCTTCATTTTAATGCTTTCGTTGAGGTAAATGGTTTCACCACCTAACAAGCCAAGTCATCGGAATACCACTCACTGGCTGCGCCAAAACGTTCGCGTTTTCCGCTGCTTGGGAGGTTATAATTTCACAACATGGACTCTTCGATTATGGAAGAACAAGAATTTTGGAGAATAATCAGCCTGTTTGATTGGGCGAACAGCGGTGATGATGAAGCAGTTATACTACCCGTCATTAAGGAGTTAGAACTGAAAGAAGTTGAGGAAATTTATTCATTTGAGAATATCCTTGCTTCTAAATTGTCAGCCTTGGATTCAAAGGTGTTCGCAAAAAAGCGGTTCCTATATTTTTTTCTAATTGACGACACACAACTGTCAGCGGATGATTTCTTGTATTCTCGATGTGTTGTAGTAGCAAACGGCAAAGAATTTTTTGAATCAGTTTTGGAAAATCCATCTTTGTTCCCGAGAGAATTGGAATTTGAAGCACTTCTTTATATATCAATGCTTGCTTACATAAATAAAACTGGCAAGCAATGGGAATATTCATCACCAATTAATTATGAGACTTTTTCAAACGAAGAAGGGTGGACTTGAAATTATAACAAGCCGGTCAAGATCGCACCCTTTGGGCGCTGGGACGCATACTCACCGGCGCGTTCCGCATTTTCGCCGGTAAGTATGTGCCCCTTACCGGAACGTTAGCCATCAGGAGCTTGAGATTGCAGTTCAAAACCAGCGTGAAACTTGTAAAGTGGTCGGACTATGACGTAACCCATAAAGTTTTGAGTTTGTGGTTTTTGTGTGGCCTGGCTATCACTTTGTTGTTAGCTTTTTTATCCTTTTTTAGCGATGTATCAGTAACAATAAAGGTTGAAGCAACTTGGCTATCTATTTACTTATTTTCGATGATATCAATTTGTGGGAGTGGTTTTTGGCTAACCTGTCGAAATAAGAATGTTACGCTCACATCTACGGGTGGTGTTTTAAGTAAATTGTTTTCCGCGATAATGGGTGTTTTAGGCGCGGCTATTTTATTTGCATCTTCAATGTTCTCAGGATTACCTATTCTGCTCCATCACACATCCAGTCATGAGGGAAGTATAGTCTTAACGGTTATTGATAAGAAGTTAAGGGGGAGTCGATATCAATGCTCACCAGCATTGATTGTTGGAGAATTTACTTGGTTTAATTCCAATCGAATTTGTATTAATACGCATACATATAATCAATTTAGCGTTGGGGATGAACTTACAGTAAAAGGATTTGTTTCTCCTTTTGGTATTGAAGCAGAGCGAGTTACTAAAACAAATTATTAGTTATTGTGCAAATGGTTAACAAGCCAACTAATTCGCTCACAGGCTCGCTGGGACAAAAACTCGTTGGCTTCCCTTCGTACCTCGGTCATTATAGCCAACGGCTCTAGCCCATTATTGGGGCGTTAGGTGACATCGTGAAAACCCACTTCTGTTGGCGCTGTCAGATTGAGGTTCCAATGCTCGAAGAACATGAGTGGAAGCAAATGGAGCCTTTGCTAACTGAACAAACTCAAGTCATCAAAGAGTATCGTACTAGAACCGGCCGTAACTTAAAACAAGCTATGGAGGAGGCCTTCAAACCCGCCACTGAGAAATACTTCGAGTTGACCGGTTTTATGGAAACCAACCATAATGCCATCCATCATCATCGCCTTTCTGCTTTTGGACCGGAATGCAAAAAATGTGGCCAATTATTGAGAACACCGAAAGCTTCGTATTGTGCAAACTGTGGTTGTATCAGGTAATGTCACCTAACAAACCAATGCTTAGGATGCTTTCTCGCTGGCTGCGCTCGTGCCTCACTCATTATAAACAGCGTTCAATCGCCTTTGATTGGGGGGCTATGTTTCAAAATGCCTGAGTTTAGCGACATATACGTTATTTCGAAAAAAAGAAATAAGACAATAGTTTCTGAATTTTTCGATACTTTTATGCCAAATGCAAAATCCAGTGCAGAAGAGTTTGAATTTCCTCAATATTCGAGTTCGCCTCGCTATGTATTTAGTTCTGTTGCAGATGCTATGGAATTATGTTTTAAAAATCATGATATAGATTACCGTTTCTACTGGCATAACAAAAAAAATATTAAACCTGAGCACGCGATGTTGTTTTTTTTAAAAGATGGGGCCTTGATTTACGGATTTTCTACTGATGCTAGTGACGCGAAATATATCAATGAGCTACTTCTAAAATTAGAGTCGTTAATCGAGTCAGATGTAGGGTTAGTGACTTGGGAGTTTGCACCCGACGTCAATAGTTATGACGAGTTTAGAAAGGTTGTTTTAGAAAATGAAACCTAACAAAACAATAAACAACATTCGCTTCGATCATTGGGAAAACCCCTCGTTGGCACTTCGTGCCAAAGCACTCGGTTTTTCCCGTTATTGTAAGCGTTAGGAGTACACATGGAATTTAGGAATTGGATAGGAATAATAATGATCGCAATAGGAACGTCTGTGCAAGTTGCAGGCTTTTATGAGCCGGTTTGGCTCAGAATAGTAGGTTTCATCTTTATTGTTCTTGGAGTTTTTATCTTCGCAACTCAACGGTACATCTCTTATTCTGAAAATCGCGAGTTTAGAGTAGGGCCAAGTCATAAGCATACTAGTCTTCCGTTGATGGGGGACATTTTTAATACTAGTGGGCAGCGAACCGGTGGTAGAACCGAGGATTGGTCTTCTGGCAACGGCTCTTCAGGCGGCGACGGAGGAGGCGGTGGTGGAGACTAGTACACCTAACAATCCAATCAACCGGGCACAAACTCGCTGGCTGGCGCTCGTTCCTTGCAAGTATTGCCAGCAAGCCTTCGCACCATATGTTAAGCGTTAGGTGCTTCAATAATTATGCGTCATGAGCCTCATGTAACAGGTAAAGTATTTTGGATCTGTTGTAAGGCGACATTAACTTCTTCGTTGGTGTTTGCTTTGTCTTTGGTTGCCATGGTTTTTCTCATTCCCTCCTCTCCGGAAGATGATGGTCATGTCAAAGGAGCAGCAATTGCTTTAGGATTTGTTCCGGTTTTAACTTTTTTACTGCTGATTTATTTTATGCTTTTAAGCGTAAAGAAGACACGGCCATTAAAATTTGCTTTGGTTATTCAGTCATTTTTATTGTTTCCATTTTCAGCATTTGGTTTTTATGTTGCATTTATGGATGCTGGCTGGTTGGCAGCTGTTTCGGCATTTGCATATGTGTTTTTGCACTTGTCAATTATTGTTGGGGCAGGAGCATGGGTGTGGTCAAAAAGGTAGCGCACCCAACAATTCAATGCACTAGGACGCTTTCTCGCTGGCCGGTTTCGCTTCCTTCACAATATAGCCAGCAAGTCTAGACCGTTTAATGGGGACGTTAAGTGTCTATGTTCAAACATCTGATACTAATTTTAGGGTTGATTAGCTCTATGAATATAAACGCGGAAGAACCAAAAGGAGTTATTGGTGAAGTTTATATAAATGGCTTTCCTGTCATTTATAAGTTTGTAAATGAATTCCCAAATGAAGACTTTCGTGCCAATTACCCCCGACTTGTAGTCGTTTCATGGAATTACGATGGCAGTCAGAATAATGGTATGCCTGAAAATATTGTTAACGAAAGAATGATAGTGCTTGAAGATGCTTTGGAAGAAAAAATTGAAGATCTTGGTATTAGCACACATGTATACAGTAGAACAGGCAACAATCTGAAAGAACTTGTCTATCATATTCGTGACGATGATGAATTTTTAAAAGCACTAAATTCAGCTCTCTCCGCGCATAAATATTATCCCATTAAAATAACTTTTTATGAAGACAAGGAATGGAAAGATTTTAGAGAGTTACTTAATGACTTCAATAAAGGCAGCTAACAATCAAATTCAGTCGACGCCAAACAGCGCGCGGCATATTCGAGGCGTTTTGTGCCAAGGTTAATTTAGCATTTAAACCTTTAAGTCACTTGGTTCGTCTAAATAATGGTTTTAGTTATTTACGAAGGAAAACAATGAAATTCTTAACCACTATTTTGCTAACTGCTGTCTTGCTTGCCACAAATGCTATAGCTCAGCCTACAAAGAAGATACTAATCGTGGCATCTAATATGGTAGATATGGGGGATCCTGAAAAGCACGACGCAAGAAATAATTTGTGGGAATTTGCACCTCCTTATCACATCTTTATTAGTCACGGCTTTGACGTTGACTTTGTATCACCTAATGGTGGAGAAGTTAAGTTTATGATGGAACCTTTAGGCATAAGTAGTTACACCATCAAACATGAAGGCTTCCTAGAAAAAGCAAACAGTTCATTCAACCCTTCTCAAATTGACCCGAATAACTATTGGGGTGTATTCATTGGTGGTGGCTACGGAGTAATGTTTGACGTTGCCGATAACAAAAAAATCCACTCCATTATCAGTAGTATATATGAGTCTGGTGGTATGGTAGGTGTTGGTGGTCATGGCTCAGCAGGAATTGCAAACGTGAAATTGTCTAACGGGGAGTTTTTGGTGAAAGGGAAAAAAATAGCCGGTTTTCCTAACTCTACCGAAAAATCTAAGTCATGGGCAAAGCAAGGAACACTTTTGCCTTTTCTTATCGAAAGCCAACTTACTAAAAATGGTGCTATCGCTCAAAATAAGAAAACATTAAAAGATAAACACGCAGTGATCGCAGATCAACGTATTGTCTCGACAATGTTTTTGCCTTCGGCTGCACTTGTAGCAAAAGAAATGATAACCTTAAAGCAGTAGTAATGGCACTTAACAACTGCATCAAACCTCACTGCGTTCGTGGGGACATCTGCTCGTTGGCTGGTGCTGCGCGCAAGTATCGCCTTCAAGCAGCTGCCGTTTAACTCTAAGTTATGTACTAATGGAGAAAGACGCATCGTCTACAGTAACCTAATTCAGTGGGGTGCAATTATTATTGAGCTTGTTGGCTTAGTTTTAATTGCTGTCGAGCTCTATTTTCCTAAATTATCAGAAAGCCTCAAGGCTACTTTTGAAGAAACCAAACCTAAGTTCATGAAAAGTCCAAAATTATGGATAGGAAGTTATATCTTAATTTGGGTTGTCACTGTTGTCGGACTATCAGTTTGGGATCAATCAATGATCTTGATTGCCAATATATTTTTCAGTGTTATTACAACGTTAGTACTCCTCATATTAGGTATTAGTCAAGCACTTGTTCGGCTCGGTGTTGTCCTTGGAAGAGGGAATTCTGTGGGAGGGGTTGGCTTAGTATTAGCACTAATCGGATTTTCAATAGAAGTTATTCAATTGATATGAACTGCTCTTTGGTGTTTGGGCGCATAACGAGTCAATAGTGGAAGGGACGCCTAAAGCGTGGTTGGCGCTCATTTTTTGCTAATTTTAGCCAAATTTAATTCACCCCGTATTAAAACGTAATATGGTATGGAAGAAATAGTGATTAAAGAAGCAAAAATACTATCTCAACCCTTTCACTTTTCTCTCTGGGCCAGTTAGGCGAATATCTATTCCACTACTAATGAGGGTTACGATGTCGATACGCCGTGCCAAATCTCTTGGTTTTAATCTTTTTGAAATCAAAGAGACTAGGGATAGCGTATTGGGAAATTTAGCTTAATTTTAAAGAGCGTCAAGCAAGTTGCTCAAACGGCTTCAAATAGCTGGTTGTAATCGTTCCTCGTAAACGATAGCCAGCAATTTTTTGCCGTTTATTGGCGGGTTAGGTTTACTGTATCTGAGAGTCTGTATGCAAATTAACTTTAAAGTGGCTAAAGTGGAGGATTCGAAAACCATCGGTTCTCTGGTTTTAGAACTTACAAACGAAATATGTGAATTAACAAACGCGCAGCATTTCAATATTAATCTCAGTAGCACGATTGAGCGATGTGGTGAATTAATTCGCGATGGCCATTACGCCGCGATTATTGGTGAATATCAGAGTAAACCTATAGCTGTTGCTACTTTGACAGAAACATACGCTTTATATGCTGGTGGTAAAATCGGTGTAATTCAAGAGTTTTACGTTTTACCTGAAGCTAGGTCTTTTGGTGTTGGTGCAATGTTATTTGAACAGGTTAGAGAATACGGAAAGCTGCACAATTGGTCATGCATTGAGTTATGTACACCACCTTTGCCAGAATTTGAAAGGACGTTAAATTTCTATCAAAGTAATGGCTTAACTCCTGTTGGTGGCCGTAAAATGAGACAGGCATTGAAGTGATATGCTGCTAACAAGCCTTCGCCACTAAAGTCCATAAGTTAGAATTCTATATGAGCGGGGGCTGTGTGCCAGGAGAAGTTTTGTGATCAGAGAAGCCACATCAAATGATTGTGCTAGTTTAGCTGCCCTGTCCATTCAGGTTTGGTTGGATACTTACGCCCAGGATGGTATTCGTCCCGAATATGCTGAATTCGCCTTATCGAAGTTTACGGGCGACTATTTTATGGATCTCATTGAGGATAAAAGGCGCAAATTAGTCGTGTATGAAGATGGCCGTTTTCTTCGAGGGTTTGCTTCAATTAATTTAGATTCGCGTTTTGAAGATAAGTCAAACGGATTTGAGATTGAACATCTATACATTCATGGCCCCTTTCAGGGTATGGGTATTGGACGACAGTTGTTGGATTACACAAAAAAACACTTTGGTCGCTGCTTTTGGCTTTATACATGGGTTGAAAATGATTCAAACGGATACTACGAACATCTGGGTTTCCGGAAAATCGGTAACTACAATTTTGACTTTCATGACTGGGTTATCAAAAACAACGTTTATGTTCATATAGGCTAATAACGGCCTAGCTTAGAGCTGGATCTTCTTTTAATTGCGATTCGTCTTTGTCGATCTCGAACACTACTGACAGTACGTTGTCAGTAGTAGTTTGTGACAATGCTGTTGAACCATCATTAAAGAGGCAGCAAAAAATGAAACATTATTATCATCCCATGAGCAGAGCAGTTACCACAGATTGGATGCTTACCGAGTTGGAGGTTGAACACGAACAGGTTGTGATTGATTTTCCTGCAGGGGAGAACAACACGCCGGAATTCAGATCAGTAAACCCAATGGGGAAAATTCCTGTCCTTGTGGACGGTGATGTGGTGATCACGGAGACTGCCGCGATCTGCGCATACCTGGCCGATCGATATCCCGAAAAAGGCTTTGCCCCACCTGTTAGTTCTGAACAACGTGGTCGCTATTATCGTTATATGTTTTTCCCCGGAACGACTCTGGAACCGATGTTTACCGTTGAACAATTTGATGTGGCAGAATATTCGCCCCAATCAACCGGTTGGGGTGACCTGGAGCGATGCATCACCACGCTTGAATCGATGACGCCAGAGCGAGACTGGGTAATGGGTGCCAATTTCTCCGCAGCCGATGTGGTTTTTGGAGGCTTTCTTGATTTCGCCGTTCAATTTCAATGGTTAAAATCACCAAGTCCAAAGGTGGCTGCATACGTCAAGCGCATTAAAGCTCGGCCTGCCTATCGCTCTAGTCACGATCCTTCCTGGCACTAATATTCCACTCTACTAATGAGGGAAACATCACTTGGTCCTGAGCTTGTTTGCGCCAAGCTTAGGTCTTCCCTAAGCTCCAATGCCACAAATACATTTAGTTAGGCAGTCACGTTTCTGGTATAAACAACCACTCTGCACTATTAACTAGCGGTGAAGTATTGTTTAGATGAAAAGGAGTAGTATTTTGGGAAGAGTTTCAGGGATGATTGGCTGTTTGTTTTTGATAGTGGCTATTTTAGATTTTTTTCAATTTTATTCATTACTGGTTCTCGTATTGCAGCAGCTGGTTTTGTTTGCTGAACCCCCAGATCCAAAACTCATTGCAGGCTCAATCAGTGCCGGAATAGTGACGCAATTGGTGTCTTCACCTCTCTATATTTTACCCCTGGTCTTTTGTTCTATTGCTTCATTCAAATATAAACTTCAGGCCAGCTGGTATAAAAGGCTTCTTAAAGTATTTGGTGTAGTGATGGTTTTGACGCCACCAATTAATACACTTATTGGTGTCTATATTGTATTTTTAGGCTGGCGAAAAAATATATAGCAATTCCACCAGCTTATTCGCAGGCCAATCGGCAGAATTGAATTGGGAGCCGTAAGAATGAAACTGGACGTGTTTGGCAGATTAGTAGAAATAACCCGAAGTAATAATCGGTGGCACACTTTTTATTGTGGAAATGAAGGAAAAAAGAGGATCGCCGAGGATATTAAAATTCCAGACAACATCTCAGAGTCTGATGTTGTTGGCTATGTAGCAGACCTTTGCCATGAATGGGCAACATCTGCAAACCCAGGTGTCAACGTTATTGCGCATTGATTTCTAACCCTGTTTACTATGAGAAATTACTTGCCAACCGCTTACAAAAGCCAAACAACGCAATCAGAGGGGCTATTGCGCTAGCACTTTTAATCCGCGTACTATGGCGCTTAGCATAACTAAAAAGGAGATTTACATGTCCAATACGCAAGAAGAATACTGGGGAATGCCACTTAAATCCTACTGCATGCTTATTCACTTGAGCCAATTGGCTAGTATTGTCGCCCCTGGATTGGGCTTTATTCTGCCCATTGTGATGTGGGTGGCAAATAAAGAGAAAAGTGAAGAAATCGACAGACATGGAAAAGTGACGGTTAATTGGGTGATTAGCTGCCTTATTTACAGCGTTATTTGCGGGGTTCTGACCTTGTTATTTATCGGAGTGATTGGATTTATTGTATTAGCCATAATGAATTTCTTGTTCGCTATTATTGCCGCTGTAAAGGCTAACGATGGACAGCTATGGGTTTATCCTTTCAGCATTAAGTTTCTCAAGTACTAGGGCGTTTGTCCGGTAGAATTCAGCAGCTGAAAAAATCAGAAAGGGAAAGGGTAAAATTCGCCAGGACCACAGCCCGATGGACAAGGAAATATATTTAAAAACAACTAGTAACCCGCACTGGGATACTTATGTCAAAGGAACTCAAATGGATATTGAAATAATCCGCCCAAAACAGTATCAAGACAGAATCAGGAACTACAAGCTGGTCATTGATGGCGTTGAAACAACCATCATCAAACCAAACTCAAAAACCAGGATCACCCTTCCTGATGATGCCGAATATCTTCAAGGAAAAATAGATTGGTGTACCAGTCCGAAGTTTTACGTTCGTGATATAAAATCTAGCCAAGTATCGATTAAAAATTCCTTCGGCGGCAATTGGTTCACTGCAATTCTATTGCCCCTTTACTACATCACCTTTGGCAAAGGGAAGTATTTAAAAATTGAAAGCGGGAGCTAGGCTCAGGTCCTGGTTTACAGGCCTTCCTAGTCACCAGCGCTTTGTTACAAAATCTGGCTGCTTCTCTTTTTTACCTTGAGTATTATTGTTCTCAACCTATCGCCTTGTAATGGCCATTTTTTAAATTTGGAGTAAATATGAAATTGATCCTAGGAATAGCTTTGCTCTTTGCAAGTGTGGCGCAGGGCGCTGAATTTAGCTATGACGAAATAGCTAAGCGCCACAAAGATGTCAGATTGACTGAATCGTTATTAAATAACGCACGAATGCAGGGTGAATGTCTGGTGGGATTAAAAGAGCTCAACTTTAAGAGGAAAAAAGACTTTGATCCGGTAGCTGAATGGACAAACTTTCGGTCCGTATCTTTGCTTGAACAATTCCCTCCTTGTCAGGTGCTGGTCATAATGGAAGTAGCCCAGAAAGAATTGAAAAAGCAAAATTAGCTAACCTGTGTTGAGTTAACAAACAACAACGCAAGTTTCACCGCATTTACCAAGGAGATAAAATGAAACCAAAAGGGTTACTTACCTTCTTTTGCGGGAAAATGGGGGCTGGTAAATCAACTGCAGCAACCAAATTAGCCTCGGAAACCGATGCAGTACTCGTTTCTGAAGATGAATGGTTGGCCTCACATTATCCCGATCAAATACAATCCTTCGATGACTATCTCCAATTCTCGAAGATGATTAAACCTTTTGTTAAGCAGCATATTCAGAACATTCTAAAAACAGGCACTGATGTGGTGATGGATTTTCCGGCTAACACCATCAGTCAGCGGTCGTGGTTTGTTGGGTTGTGTTCTGAAATCGAGTGTCCACATAAGCTGGTTTATCTCGATGTTAGTGACCAACAGTGTCTTAAACAAATAGCTAATCGTCGGATTGAACAACCACAACGAGCGGACTTTGATACTGAGGATATGTTTGTTCAGGTGAGTGCGTATTTTCAGCCACCAGGTGAAGATGAAAACTTGAATATTGTTCATGTTTTCTAAGGTTAATGTGCGGGTCAACTGAAAGGGAGAAGATGTGCCCCATTGTATAATTGAACATTCGACAACGCTTTGTGGGGATAAAATTGTTCCGCTTGTTTTTGCCGGAGCTCTGAATTCTCTATTGTTTGAGGCAGATGGTAGTGACATCAAAGTCAGGGCGATATCCTACGATAGTTACCAGACAGGTGATCAAAAAGCCGATTTTATTCACATTGTGGTAAAAATACTCTCAGGGCGCTCAGCGGATAAAAAGCGCAGACTTTCTGAACAGGTAATGGAACAACTGGAGAAGCTCGAAGTATCAGAGTGTTCTGTGACTGTTGAAATAGTGGATATTGAGCGCGAAAGTTATTTGAAAATAGTGAGATAACGTTGAAAATAGTTACCTAAATTTGGAAATCCAGCTACACGCTATTTGCGTTTGGGAGAATGGGTTGTGCAAAGTAGTGAAATGAAATGCGTATTTTTCTATGGGCTTTTTATGGATCCCGATCTGTTGAATGAAAAAGGCTATCACCCTAGTGATGTCAAGCTCGCTTGTTTGGAAGGGTATCAATTAAAAATTGGTAAACGAGCGTCCTTAGCGCCATTTCCAGGAGCAAGTGCATACGGCACGATTATGGCAGTCAGCGGCGAAGAACTGCGTAAACTATATGGCAGTGATGGTGTTGAAGATTATATCCCTGAGAGAGTGCGGGTGAATATTATCAAAGGTGACACAGTCGAGGCCCTCACCTATTTATTACCCGTGGAAAAGATGGCTGGCAGCAATAGTGAGTATGCTGTCAAACTAGCAAATGTGGCTGAAAAACTTAATTTACCGCAACATTATTTGAAAGAGATTGAGGCTTGGGTGTAATTATCCGCCAGATAAATTTAGGCGATGTTATGCTGGGTAACCACAGGTTAAGATTGGCTCGGCATAGGGTGAGCCTCCCAACCTGCCTCTGTTCTATTTCGTGCCCTGAGTTCTTTGTTTATCTATACTAAATTCTACGTAGTTAACTAACCGGCAATGGTCATGTGCAGAAATATCAGAAACCTATACAACTTTGAACCCCCTGCAACGGAAAAGGAAATTCAGGATGCAGCATTGCAATTCGTGAGAAAAGTAAGCGGTACCACAAAACCTTCCTCGGCCAATCAGCAGGCTTTCGAACTGGCTATTAAAGAAGTCGCAGAATCTGTAAACAAGTTACTGGACAACATGGTCACCACTGGGTTGCCTAAAAATCGCGACGTTGAGGCCACCAAAGCCAGGGCCAGGTCAATTAAACGATTTGGTAACCAGAATACAACTGGTGTTGTGTCGTAAAAATCTGATAGGTGAGTCAATGTATGAATAGTGAAAATGAGATATCAACCGGAGGCTGTTTATGCGGTGCCGTGCGCTATGAAATTAAAGGGCCATTGCGGGACGTCGTTAACTGCCATTGCAGCATGTGTCAGAGATTACATGGAAACTTCGGGCCGCATTCCAAGGCCCGAAAAGTGAATATCAGCATCACTAAAGATGACGGGCTAGCCTGGTACAAAACATCAGATGTGGCCCAACGGGGATTTTGTCGTAACTGCGGATCCAGTTTGTTCTGGGAACCTTTTGATTTGGATGCCACTGGGATTGTTGCCGGTTCACTTGATGGACCCACAGGATTGAAAACCATTGGGCATATTTTCGTTGGCGAGAAAGCGGATTTTTATACCATCGACGATGAGTTGCCACAGTTTCATGGTTCATCCAATGGTGAACTGGTAAACGATTATAAATAATACTCCCCCGCATTTTCTAAAGAGAGGAATTGACAGTGTCAGGTGCGAAAGAAGTGGTGAAGAAATGGGTAGAAGCATTCAATCAGGGAGATGCTGAGAAAGTGGCAGCATTTTATGCAGACGATGCAACAAACCATCAGGTGGCTGAGAAACCAATAGTAGGTAAAGAAAATATTCGAGCCATGTTCAGCGAAGAATTTGCACGTGCTGAAATGACATGTATTGTTGAAAATTTGTTTGAAGATGGTGAATGGGCAATTCTGGAGTGGAAGGACCCACTTGGGTTAAGAGGTTGTGGTTTTTTCCATGTTCAAAATAATAAAATCCAATACCAGCGGGGTTATTGGGACAAGTTGTCTTTTCTGATGATGCATAATTTACCTCTACCCTCACAATAAAAGCCGACTTAACAAAACAATGGGAGGTGACATTGGCCAAAACATTTAAAGGTGGTTGTTTATGTGGGGATATCCGATTTACTGTCACGGGTGAACCACAAAACCCCCATACCTGCTCCTGTAAAATGTGCCAACGTCATTCTGGCTCACTGACTCAGGCGTGGGTTGAATTCGCCAAAGAACAGGTTTCCTGGGACGGTCCAGGTGGAGAACCATCAGTATGGCGCTCATCAGACTTTTCCAGCCGAAGCTTTTGTCCGACCTGCGGCAGCACATTGGGGGCAATAGACGATGATCCTGTGATTGCCATTGTGTTGGGCGTGTTTGATTCAAATAACAGGTTGGCGCTAAAACCGAGCTCCCACTCCAATCAATCTAAACAGCCTAAATGGTGGAGTATTGCAGTGGATTGATAGAAATTTCACTTTTAATTTCATCAACCGACAAAGGAAACTCATCATAGATATTGTTACTTACAACTACTCCTGGCCACAAGAATTTAAAGAAGAAAAAGCACGCCTAATGAAATTAGTTGGTGACTTTATGGTGGGCTCCATTGAGCATGTCGGCAGCACTGCTGTGCCGGGGTTAATGGCAAAACCCGTTATCGATATTATGTTTGGCGTTGAATCGTTAGCGGCCTCCAGGCCGGCAATCAATAAATTGAAAGAGCTTAGTTACTGTCATGCGCCTTATAAAGAAAACATCATGCATTGGTTTTGTAAACCGTCGGAGCATGTCCGTAGCCACCATTTGCATTTAGTGCCTTTCGAAAGTCCGTTGTGGCTGGAACGAATAGCCTTTAGAGACGCCTTAAGGCGAAGCCCTGCGACTGCCAGAGAATACCAGGATTTGAAATTGCGCCTGGCGAAACAATATCCAAATCAACGGGATACCTATACCGAAAAAAAATGGCCCTTTATCCAGCAAGTCCTGACTAACTTAAGCCTATAAAATAGTTATTCAAGCGAGTAAGATACCCAGCTTTCGGATTACCTGAGCGCTCAGCTCGGATTGTTTCTCAGATAAATAAAAGGACTTAGAATGATTCAGATAGCAATAGTCGCTTTTCTTGTGTGGTGTTTATTTAAGCTGGTGGATAAGGATGGCGTAGTTGACGGATTTACTTCAATAGCGTTTGTGCTGGTGCCCGCAATTATTATGTTTTTTGCTGGTATGGGGGTAGCATTTCTTGCGTTGCCCGTATGGATTATTTACTTGTTTGAAACCAGTTACTTTTTTGTGCCACTGCTTTTCCTGAAAAGTATGACTGATTATGCTTGGGCAAAGGTCATTGGTCTTGCGTTTACCGTTTTGGTTATTAATATTCTTGTACAAGTCACGTTACTCATTTTCCTGGGTGGGCCTGGTGTTTGAATTTCTGACAGACTTACCTGTCTGAACGACACATAGCGGTCTGGCACTTTCCTTTTAACCCAATCACTAAACCTGGAACAGGAGTTATATCCATTATGAAACCAAGAATGAGTATGATTACCTTGGGCGTAGATGATATGCAGCGCGCCATCGACTTCTATCAAAAGGGCCTTGGCTTTCCCCGTGAAGGCGAGGGGCTGGATGTGGCTTTTTTTCCTTTAAATGGTACATGGTTGGGACTGTATGACAGAAAAGCATTGGCAGCAGATGCACAAATTGAAGCCAATGGAAGTGGCTTCAATGGGTTTACCATCGCACACAATGTGGGTTCGGAAAAAGAAGTCGAAGAGGTGATGGTTCAGGCAATAAATGCTGGGGCTGTGCTAATGAAAAAGCCTCAACGGGCGTTCTGGGGAGGTTACAGTGGTTACTTTAAAGACCCTGATGGTCACCTTTGGGAAGTGGCCCACAACCCTTTTATTGCTATAGGTCCGCAGGACTAAATAAATTGAGTGCACAGGATACATTTCGGAAATGACTTGTCAGAGTGAATTGATGAAAATTGAAAATGCAGATAAAAAAGATTATTCCTCGTTAATTGAGGTTTGGGAGCAATCGGTCAGGGCCACCCATGATTTCTTGCCAGAGAGAGACATTAAAACTCTTAAACCACTGATACTTGAACATTATTTCGATGCTGTGGAACTGAAATGTGTCAAGAACGAGAGTGGAGACATACTGGGCTTCTCTGGCGTACATGCTGACAATATTGAAATGCTGTTTATTGCACCTGCTGCCAGGGGCAAAGGGATCGGTGCGTCTTTGGCCAGGTATGCCATTGAGCAACAGAATGCGCGGAAAGTAGATGTTAATGAACAAAATGGTCAGGCACTTGGCTTTTACCTGCATCTGGGGTTTACCGTTGTGGACCGTTCACCCTTGGATGGCCAGGGAAACCCTTATCCTTTGCTTCACATGGCGCTAAAGTCAGAAAAGTCGCTCTAAGGCCTTGGTAGAGCAATGGAGCTGAGCTACCTTTAATGTGGGTAAACAGGAGTTTTATTTTGATGATCGCAAACACCCCCAAACCACCTTATTATGCTGTTATTTTCACGTCCACACGAACTGAGGGTGACAATGGCTATGGTGCCATGTCAGACGAAATGGTGCAGCTGGCGGGCGAACAACCTGGGTTTTTGGGGATAGAGTCAGCAAGGGAAGAAGTAGGCATTACCGTATCTTATTGGTCAGATTTGGGATCTATAAAGCGCTGGAAAGCCAATGCTTCACATATTAATGCGCAAAAACTCGGGCGTCAGGAGTGGTATTCGTCCTTTAAAGTGAGAGTATCCAAAGTTGAGAGGGACTACGGAGTCTAAACTTCTTAACCCTTGATACTAGAAATTGTATCTGCTAATTGTATTGGAACGCAGGATAAGGAGATTGTCATAGGAGAACGACAGTCTTTGTCTATTGAATGATTTGCTCTTAAGGAGAAGAGGCGTTATGAAAAATGAAAAAATATTAGCGACACTATTTCTGTTGTTTACATTGCTTTCCTATTTTATCTATTTGTACGTCTCGGCCGATAAATTCAATTGGTACCTGGTGTGTGCTTGCTTCTTACCTTTGGTTATTATCCACCTCAGCGATGGCAGACCAAAAATTGTGAAAAATCCGGTTTCCAAAGTGCTCTTTGATGACGAGAGAATGTTTGTCAAAAACCATCGATTTGAAAAAGATCAAATTGAGAAAGTTGTTGTGGATTTAGCTGAAGATTATGCTGTATTTGCCTTGCCCTACAACAAGGTGAATGGTCGAACAGTGGAACTGTATTTTAAAAAAGAACGCTTTGGTATGTTCAGGCAATATTTAGAAAGCAATTTGCCGGATGCCAAAATAATTACCTGATAACCGCCTAGGTCCCGACAAGCTTTGAGTTGAGCTTTAGGATCGGAGTCAATAGTATGAATGGACAGATGCAATTAATTATTGCCGGCAGCTTAAGTTTCCTCGCTGCGTTGTTGCATGTGGCGATTATTTTCGGTGGTCCTGAGTGGTATCGTTTTTTCGGTGCGGGAGAGCAGATGGCCTCGTTGGCAGAAACGGGCAGCCAGTATCCCACTTTCGTGACAACCGTTATTGCGCTAATTTTGGCTGTATTTGCACTCTATGCATTTTCTGGTGCAGGGGTGATTATCAAACTACCCCTTATGAAAATAGCGCTGTGTCTGATCACATTCGTCTATCTGGTCCGCGGCATCGCTGGCTTGATATTGCCCTTCGTAAGTAATCATCCAGCTATTGCTGAAAATTCCCTTACATTTTGGCTGGTGAGTTCACTAATTTGTATGGTGTTTGGTGCTTTTCACCTGTTTGGGACAATAAGCCATTGGGATAAGCTCAGTTCCTAATTCAAAAGCACAATATCAACCGGGGAGAGCTGAATTGGAAAAATATGTTCTGACTAAATCTGAAATCGATGCTTATCCAGGCATCGAGAAAACACATTTTCTTAACGCCAACGCAAAACGGGTAAACAAATCTTTGGGAGATCTTACCGGGTTAACCGGGTTGGGCTTTCACCTCGTTACCATTAGACCTGGAGATGAATCTACAGAATTTCATCGACACTACTTCGAAGAGGAATGTGTTTACATTTTGTCTGGATGTGCAGATGCCTACATCGGTGATTCCGTACACAAAGTCGCAGAAGGTGATTTCATTGGTTATCGAGCTGACGGGCTGGCGCATAAATTGGTCAATACTGGTACCCAGGATTTGGCGTGTATTGTGGTTGGGCAGAGGCTGGACCATGATGTAGCCGACTACCCAGATAAAAAACAACGAATTTATCGCAACAAGGATATGCGCTGGGACCTGGTGCCAACCGAATCTATTGTGCATCCAGACGCAGGGAAAAAGGTCTGAGAGTGGAAAAACATATTGATCATAAGAGTATACAGCAAAAGTTTTTACAGCTTAAAGCGTTAGGCGCCGGAGAATTTGCCCATCTGAATGGCAGTCTGGAAACGCACCTAAAAGGCACTTATCAGCTACTGTCTTGCTGGAACGCTTCACAGCACGTTTGTGATGCAGGTCTGTTTCATGCTGCCTACGGTACAGATGGATTTGAGGAAAGTATGTTATCGCTGGATGAGCGACAAAAGGTGGGCTCTATCATTGGCGAGGAAGCGGAGCAGATTGTCTATCTTTATTGTGCCTGTGACAGAACTTATGTTTTTGACGGAATTATCCTAAATCAGCCTATTGTCTTTAAAGACCGTTTTACGAAGAATGAATTCACTCTGAGTGAACAACAAGCTCATCAATTTTGCGAATTGACTGTTGCTAATGAGCTAGACATTGCCATGCACTCCCCCACCTTCATTGCGCAGCACGGAGAAGCACTTCAGAAGCTGTTTTTGCGTATGTCCTCTTATTTGAGTCAGGCCGCTAAAGTTGAAATTAATACTCTCTTAGGCCCGGTAACGGGGCATCATTCATGAATCTGAATCAAGTTACTCTAGCGGTTTACAATATGTCGGACGCTGTCGCTTTTTATCAAAAAATGGGCTTTGAATTGATTGTGGATACGCCCCACTACGCGCGCTTTCACTGCACAGATGGAGACGCCACTTTTTCGTTAAGTTTGTCGGATAAACAGCAATCAAACCCAACGGTTATCTATTTCGAAAATGAACAACTGGATAAGCTGGTGGACGAATTAATTGCAAAAGGTTTTGAATTTGCTCAGCTCCCTACCGATATGTCTTTTCTGTGGCGCGAAGCAATTTTGTTCGACCCTAGCGGGAATAAAATCAAGCTCTACTGGGCTGGAGAAAATCGCGTCGATCCACCCTGGAGAGTAAAGTAAGAGTAATCACATTTAGTTTCGGTATGCCATGTGATGAGCCTGCATTGCAGAAAATAACGAAAAGAGGTTTCTCCCGTCGAAATCATAACAAAGCTCCAGGCCATACGCGACAGCTTCCAGCGTTGATAATCCGTGCTCTACTGTGGTTTTTCGGATTTGATATTGGCCCCCCGGTGGCGCCGAAAAGTGCCACTGCTGACATAAGTCTAGCCATGGATTCAGGTGCCACATTTTCAACGCCTTGCGCCAGGTCGCATCAATGAACAGCATGGTTTTGGGTGGTGTTAACCGCAATGTGTTTGCATGTTTTTCGACAGGAAGGCTTTGCTCACCAGGATAAAAAACATGGAAGTCTTGCGGGCTAACCAGAACCTGTTGTTTAAGGTGGATAAAATCATTTGTTGATTCGCCCACTATTATTTCAGTATCCGGCAGTCCTAGCTTGACCAATCGAGCTGAGTTCTTGGCATGCTTGCTTTCCGAAGGGTGCTGCAAAATGACGAGGTTGCATGGGGGCGAATGCTCTATGAGCGCATGGCAAATACAGACTTTAATGGGGTACTGGCAGATTGGACAATGTGGTCGTTTGCTCATCGCTTTAAGTCGTGTTTGTGCATAGTTTTAAATTTCTTTTTCCGACCAACTATCAAGGCTGTATATCGTCACAATAGTACTCGCAGTGACTTTTTCAAGCTGTTACTCTAAATGCATTGTCATTTTTAATAAACATCAACTCGAAAACTTGAGATTGGAACAACACACCACGGAATACCTGAATGTCATTTGAGCAACATGTTGATGTAATACCTCCACACTATTCGCAAAGCGCTGATGCTCATCTTGAAAAGCTGGAAGCCCAGCGACTGCAAAAAAACAAGTGGCGTGTCTTGTTAGTGGCTTTTCTGGTATTAATTCTACCCGCTCTGGCCTGGATCTGGAGCCAGCCGGCTATTTATCAGAGCCAGGCAGTTATTCATTTTACCTATCCGCAACAAATTGGTAAGGAGCTTTCTACAGTTCCGGAAGAGCAAATCACCCTTAACAATCAACGCTTAACCAGTAACCGAGTGCTAGAAGAGTTGTCTGAAGCTCTGGCCGAAGAACACTATATGACATTAACACCTGGTGAACTAAGTTTGATCTTAAGCACAGAAGCACAAACTTTTTCAAGAACCATTAATTTGATGGCCAAAGGCGAACAGGTGGAAATCCTGGAACCCATATTAAGTACATGGCTGAGACTGTATTTAGCAAAACTGGACGTAGAGACTGTTGAGAATAATTCTGAAGATATTGCGCTGACAGAAGACAAAGTGAGTGCATTGGAACAAAAAATTATCGAACAACGAGCTGTTCTGGAAGCCTTCAGCGAAGAACACAATATTATATCTGTAGAGAGAGATGAAAACAGAACACTGAGCAAGATAAAAGGATTGAATCGTTCATTGGGACAAGCTGACTCGAGCCAGGCGCAGGCATTGGCGGCACTGGAGACCGTTAAACAAGCGATAGTTGCAGGCGAAATTATTCCTAATCCAAAGGATAAGCCTCAAATCAATAAACTCACCGCTGACATTGCCGCATTGCACGCTGAATTAAAAGCTTTATCAGACCGGTATACCCCAGAGTATATGCAACGCGATCCGTTGATTAAAGCAAAAATAAGCAAGTTACCAGACCTTGAAGTAAGCCTCGACTCGCTCAGGCAAAGAAGTCAGGCAGAGTATGTTGAAGAATTACAGCGCACCTTGGAAACGGCCTCGAATAATCAAAAAGTCCTCACTGAGCAATTGGATGCGTTGAGCAAACAAGCCAAAGAATTCAATCTTAAGCTCAGCGAGTATAAGCGGTTGGACAATTCGGTCCGACAATTGGAAGCACAAGCACAATCCCTCAAAGATCAGGTGATTGAAAAAGAGGTCGAAAAACCATTTGAAGCAAAAATCAGTGTATTGGAGCAGGCATTTGTTCCGAGTTTCCCTATAGGGCCTAAGTACTGGATGCAATCAGCAGCCGCACTGGTTTCAGCTATCGTTTTATCCTTGTTAGTTCTGATGGTTTATAGTTTGATTACCAGACAAAAACAGACTGCAAACATGACCAATTATACTGTTGTTCCCCCCGCAGCAATGCTCGGTCAGCAACAAGGAGCAATGTTGTCGCACCAGCAACAGGCCCAACTTGGGCACCAGGCTGCGCCGCTGGGGATCTCGCAAAAGAGTGAGACAACACCACAAAGGCTGCTGAGCGAAGCGGAATGCAAGAGCTTATATGATGTCGCTAATGCTCAGGGCAAGCTGGTGATTTCGCTGATATTATCCGGCGTAAGCCCTTCAGAGCTGGAGCAACTCAATGCAGAGAATTTGGATTTAACCAATCAGCAGATTGTGCTTTCAGGGTTGCATGGTCGCAACATTTCATTGAGTGAAGCTCAATGCCAGACCCTGGAGGCATTGCTGCAATCCAATCAAGGCGATGGAAAAGTCTGGCCTGCAGAGTTTAGCGGTGAAGACTTTAACCAGATCATCATTAATTCAGCTCATGACGGCGGATTAACCTTTCCAGAGCAACTCAACCTCAACGTTCTGCGCCATACCTATTTGACTTTTCTGGTGACTCAGGGAGCGCGGCTGAATGATTTGGAAAAAGTAGCCGGTAATATTAATCCTGCTGAATTAGGTCAATATCGTGCAGTTAACCGCCAGGGAAATGTACTTGACCTCGAACAGATAAACACCGTATTTCCGTTTAGTTAGGTTTCTGAAATGACTGCCCAACCCGGACATTATGAAAAAATATGGAAAACAGTGTGCATGATCCCGGCCGGCAAAGTGGCCTGCTATGGTCAAATTGCAGATTTGGCGGGTTTGCCAGGCCGGGCAAGGTTAGTGGGTAAATCTCTGGGGTTTGTACCTGAAAAGCTCGATGTTCCTTGGTATAGAGTGTTGCGATCAAGTGGACAGATTGCCTTTCCGCTAGGGAGTGAACAGGCCGCCAGGCAAACTGGTTTGTTGCAGGAAGAGGGAGTGGCCGTGTTTAACAACCGTGTGAAATTAAAAGAATTTCAGTGGCAACCTGATTTGGCTGAAATGCTCTTCAAATTGGAGTATTAGCGATATCAATCGATAAATATATACGAAAGTTGTAAATTAATAGTGCTCAATATCAAGTACCTTACTTGCCCTTGAAAGTTGAATCGTTTAACTTCGGTCATGTTCGCTTAATTAATTAAGTCGTAGAGTTTATTTTTAGTGTTTAAAACCATCACAGTAGACGAGTTAAAACCCGGGATGTATGTTCAGGAAATTCTTGAACAAACGGGCAACGTCAAAATAAAAAACCAGGGAAAGGTCACTTCTTCTGCTGTGGTTGACCGAATGAAGAAGCAGGGGATCAAGGTGGTTGCCATTGATCCCAGTAAAGAGTTCATTCCGCTTGAAGGTCTGGGAGATGCGTCTGAAGACTTGGAAGAAGTGCGCGAACCTGTAGAACAGGTCTCCTTTGATAACGAAGTAACTAAAGCAAAAAAGATCCACGATCAAGGTAAGGGAATACAGAAACGACTGCTTGATTCCATCGCTCGTGGTTTACCTGTCGATATATCCATTCCCAAAGAGTTCACCGAACATCTGGTGGGTTCTATTGATCGAAACCCCAATGCCCTAATGTGTTTGACCAAAATTCGTGAGAAAGACAGCTACTTGCTCGAGCACTCTCTTAATGTTGCGGTTATCCTGGCCAATTTCGCCAAGTTTATTAATCTCGATGAAGACGAAGTGCTGGAACTCGCGCTTTCCGGTTTTTTACATGACATTGGCAAGATAAAAATTCCCGATGAAATATTACACAAACCTGGTCGCCTGACGGATCAGGAAATGGTTGTCATGCGTGATCATGTTTATTATGGCATCCGCACTCTGAATCAAATGGAAATACCTGAGCGCATCATCCGAACTGTGGGTGAGCATCACGAGCGTTTAGATGGTTATGGATACCCGGATGGTGCTCGGGGTGATGAAATCAGCTTCTTCGGAAGAATGATTTCGATTGTTGATACTTATGATGCCATTACAGCGGACCGTTGTTATAAGGCGGGCATGCCATCGCAAAAAGCACTGAAAATATTGTTGCAGGACTCGCCGGAAAAATACGATCGTGAATTAGTGCAACAGTTTATAAAATGTGTGGGTATATATCCGGTGGGTAGTCTGGTCAAACTTAACAATGAGCAGGTTGCCATGGTGGTTGAACAGCGGGATGATCAACCGCTTAAACCAATCGTAAAAATATTCTACTCGATTCGCGGCGGCCACTATATGGCACCAAAAACAGTGGATATAAGCAATAGTCAGTATGAAATTGAAAAGGCCGTCATGGCCAGTGAGTTTGGTCTGGATTTCAACCGCTTCTTCAGTGAAAAAATAGCGATTTAGGCTTTTATTCTCACCCGTTAACGCTTTTCAGCACCATCCTCAATTGATCCGTTGTGACATCCGACGGGCAGATCCCTTTGCTGACCAACTCATCACGAATAGACTCAGGGCCTTTTGACGCATATGAGTCGCTATGACGCTTTAGATATTTAGCCAAGTTTTGCTGTAATTTTCTGGTTAAACAAGACATACAATCACCTTAAACTGCAAGGGTTCCTACTAATTAACAACGACATCCAAGTTAGCGACTATTGGCGTTAGTCCATCAATGAAACTGATTTCCTGTTGTGCCGCTGACTTTCATAGTTAACTAAGCATAAAACGGCCCAACTTTACAAAATCTTTATAATACAATGGGATAGATTGCATTTTACAACTCATTAACAACCGATTTTGTAAATAATACCGACATAGCTTAGTGAAATTGACTAACAGGCAGGCATAAAAAAGGCGATCCTCTGACCGCCTTAAATTTGGGTTATCGGGTTGCTACTCTATATTCTGGATCTGTTCGCGCATTTGTTCGATAAGCACTTTCATTTCCACTGCGGATTGGGTGATATCGGCATGAATGGATTTGGAGCCCAGGGTATTCGATTCGCGATTGAATTCCTGCATCATAAAGTCTAGTCTGCGACCAATTGCGCCACCTTTGTTGAGGATATTGCGGGTTTCACCTATGTGTGAATTGAGGCGATCCAGTTCTTCGGCCACGTCGACTTTTTGCGCTAGCATGATCATTTCCTGTTCAATGCGTCCTTCATCCAGCTCCAGTTTGGCTTCTTCGAAGCGGCTGAGAATTTTATCTTTTTGCCAGGCAATAACCTCTGGCATCCTGGTGCCTACTTTGGCGGATTCTTGTCCGATGCCATCGAGACGTTGCTCAATCATGGCTTTGAGATTAACGCCTTCTGCGGCTCTGGCGTCGATAAAGTCCTTCAGTGTGAGGTCAAACTCTGCAAGTATCTCTTTCTGGATAGTATCTATATCAGTTTCTTCTGCGGCGATTACGCCTGGCCAGCGCAGTATATCCACGGGGTTGACGCCACTGGATTGGCCGTGAGATTGCACCCAATCAGCAGCATTCATTAGCTGCTTAGCCAGGTTTTCATTGAGGTTAAGTTTGCCTACTGACGCCTCATTGGGAGTAAATCGCAAAGCGCACTCTACCTTTCCTCGTTGTAGGCTCTTACGAAAACGTTCTCTGAGCACAGGTTCTAACGCCCGAAATTGTTCCGGAAGGCGGAAGTAAGACTCCAAAAATCGCTGATTAACCGAACGGATCTCCCATACGGCTGAACCCCATTCAGCTTTGAGTTCTCTTCGTGCAAATGCGGTCATACTATAAATCATTGATAAACCCTCAACAGATCCCGTCCACTTCCCGAGACGAAAAACTTAAAAAACAGTGGGGCTAATATTACCCTAATTTACTGCCAAGCTGAGCATTCTTTTGTTAGCAGCCGTTACCTTAAGCGTCATAATGGCGCGTTTTTAGTTTGAAAAGTCGCAATATTGCAATGAAACTGGACGTTAACTACACAGAGTATTAATCAGTTTTTATTTTTTGCACTCCACCCTGAAACATTACTGATGTATAATCCTGCGCCACATCATTTAGGAGTCAATCATGCGTCCAAGCGGAAGAACAGCCAGTCAGATTCGTCCTGTTACTATCACTCGTCAATTTACCTGTCATGCAGAAGGGTCTGTGTTAGTGGAATTCGGCAATACAAAAGTGTTGTGTAATGCAACAGTCGAAGAAGGTGTTCCACGCTTTATGAAAGGCCAGGGAAAAGGGTGGGTAACAGCAGAATACAGCATGTTGCCGCGTTCCACTCATACGCGCTCCGGACGTGAAGCTGCTCGTGGTAAACAAGGTGGTAGAACACTTGAAATTCAACGATTGATTGCTCGTTCACTTCGCGCCGCGCTCGATCTTTCAATGTTGGGTGAAAATACAATCATAGTGGATTGTGACGTTATTCAAGCTGATGGTGGGACACGCACTGCTTCAATTACCGGCGCTTGTGTGGCACTGGTTGATGCACTTACGCACATGCGAGCGAAAGGTATTATCAAAACCAACCCGATGAAGCACATGATTGCGGCATTGTCGGTAGGTATTTACAAAGGTAACGCCATATCTGACCTGGAGTACCTTGAAGATTCCGAAGCAGAGACCGATATGAATGTCGTTATGACAGACACAGGTAAACTCATTGAAGTACAGGGCACTGCTGAAGGCGAACCGTTCAGCTTTGAAGAAATGAATGAGATGCTGGAATTGGCCAAGCATGGTTTGCGCGAATTGTTTGATGAACAAAAAGCCGCATTAAACTAGGAGATCCAGGTGCAAGCTTATCAACGAGAATTTATTGAATTTGCTTTGCAGCGCAATGTGCTGAAGTTTGGTCAATTTACCTTGAAATCCGGGCGCACCAGCCCTTATTTCTTTAATGCGGGTTTGTTTAATACTGGTGGTGACCTGGCCAAACTAGGCAAATATTATGCGCAAGCACTGCAATCTTCAAATATCGACTTTGACTTGTTGTTCGGGCCTGCTTACAAAGGGATCCCCATTGCCACAACCACTGCTGTTGCACTGGCAGACAAACACAATGTAGACATCCCTTATTGCTTCAATCGCAAAGAGGCAAAAACGCATGGTGAAGGTGGAAACCTTGTGGGTAGTCCTCTGCAAGGTAAAGTGATGCTGGTGGATGATGTGATTACGGCTGGTACAGCTATTCGTGAATCCATGCAATTAATCCAGGCCAATAACGCCACACTTGCAGGGGTGTTGATTGCACTCGACAGGCAGGAAAAAGGCCAGGGAGAATTGTCTGCAATCCAGGAAGTTGAACGCGATTTTAATACTCAGGTGGTCTCTATCGTGAGCCTTGCTGATTTGGTTGAGTATCTTAAACTTCAACCGGATATGGCTGAACACCTTGCGAATATCCAACAATACCGTAAAGACTATGGGATAGGCGTTGTCTGATTTGACCGACGAACAGTTTGCACAGGCTGACCACTACTTAGATGCGATTGGCCTGCGTTGCCCTGAACCCGTGATGATGGTCAGATTGCAGATCCGCAATATGGCTGTGGGTGAAGTGCTGGCTGTTAAAGCGGATGATCATTCCACTACGCGAGACATCCCCAGTTTTTGCCGCTTCATGGAGCATACCTTGGTTGCCAGCGACCCTGACACCAAGCCCTATCGATACCTTGTCAGGAAAGAGCACTAGTCAGCCTGTGTTACCCTGAAAACTGCACAGTATCCAATAGCAGTCTGCGGACAGTACGTTGGCTCTTGGGATGAGTCATTCTGAGTTCATCAAGGTGCAATGCATTGGCCGCGATTAGTCTTTTTAAGGTATCTGTATTCAGCTTTACCTGAACATATTCTTCAGTTTGCTGTTTCATCACTCCTCCGTGTTTCAGTGTGTTGTCATAGGTCGGCTGTGAAAGATATCCCGGAATCTCGCCCCTGCCTCTAACGCTGAAATGCAGTCTTGCAGACATTTCTTGGCAGGGTGGGAATCAAGATGCAGGCTGATTTCAGCAGTCAGGCGTTGTTGAGCCCGCTGCAAAACGGTCAGGCCGTCTTGAGGATCACCCAAAGAAGCATAGTTTTCAGATAACAATATCGCGTTGGCTGTAAAAGCAGTGATGGTTTCGATGAGGCATCCTGATTGCTTTGCAAGGAGGATCTCGGCGGTTTCAAATGCACAACCCTGAAACGCCAAAGCATCGGACCAACATTTCCTGTCACGGTAGTACACTGCAGTTTCCATAGCATCCTGCATGTGGGCCTTCGCTGACTCGGGATGCGAGAACAACCATTGTTTGTGTTGCGGGCAGATAAAGCGAGTTTGCATAAGTTTTCTCCTGTTTAGGAATACACTAATGCAAATGAGAATCATTATCAATACAAAAATGAAGTAAAAAAAGACCGTGTTTAAACGGTCTATCACATGTTCATCCTGACCTGTTTCAGGTCAATTGATTGAACTGTTATTCAGGTTTACGGAACTTGAATGTCCAACGATCTGTGTTACCGGTAACGGATTTTACGCCCACTTCATAACGTAGTTCATCATCCGCACGGCGATGCAGATCGCTGTAGTCAACGAATTCAAAGCCAGCATCGAGTATTTCTTTAATAGCCAATACCGGATCAACACGTCTTCTGTTGGCGTCAGTTGGCGGCTCCATATGGCGAGTAGTATGATCAACCACTGCATAGATGCCACCCGGTTTAAGCGTATCAAAGGCCGCTTTATTCATCGCAGCCCGACCTTCTGCACCGAAATTATGGTAGTTGCGGAAAGTGAAGACGATATCAGCATCTTTAACACCTAAATCACCTACTTCCAGTGAATAAAAACGTGAGCCTTCTTCACGCCATAATTTGGCGTCTTCTGCCACGATATTCATTTTTTCAAAACCTGGTTTACCGGCTAGACGATCTTTAATTCGACCCGTACCAATTGCGCCAAAATACTGCCCTTTTTCGCTCACCGCCGGAACAAGTAGTTTGGTATACCAACCGCCACCAGGAACCAGTTCGACAATTCGCATATCTTCACGTAAACCAAAAAATTCCAGTGTTTGCACAGGTTTTCTGTTGCGGTCACGCTCTTTTTCGCTATCTGTACGAATTTCTGCATTCATCGCCGCTTTTATTTTTGCTTCAGTTGCATCAAAACTGTGGTCGTCTGCGTAAGCACCAGCGCTGAGTGACAGTACTAACGCTGCGAGTAGATGTTTCATCAATGTTTCCTTTTTATACAGTAGGTTATTTTTTATCAGTTGCAGGTTTTACGAATTTCAGCAAGAAGCGATCACTCTCACCAATTGCAATTTGTTTGGCCTTGTCTTTTTCATCTATAGCTAATACAGGAGGCAGGCTCCAGACTCCATTCACGTAATCCTTGGTATCTTTAGGATTGTCCAGTATCTCTGACTCATCTACAAACTTGAAGCCTGCTTTCTCAGCCAACTTAATGGTCCTTTGTTTGGAGATATAGCCGTTTCTTGCCTTGGGATCTTCATTCGCTGGATCGTCCCACTCATGGTCCACTATACCCAAGACACCGCCTTCTTTGAGCGCATCAAACATGGCTGTGAATGTGAGGTCAGCAAAGGCTCCTTTGCCGTACAAATCCGCCACAAGGTTATGCACGTTGCGGAAGGTTAACACCATATCAGCTGTGCCTGGCTGAGTAAGTTCCAGCTGGTACGGCAAGGCAAATTGAACCACCTCAACGTCTCGGTATAATTTGGGGTTTGAACCTAACTTAGTGAAAAATGTGCCTAGTCCTCTGCGCTGGTACCCGTAAGGACCGTTAAGGTCATACTGGGCTGCAACAAAGTGGCCGTTTTCTTTTAAATATGGCGCCAGAATCTCAGTATACCAGCCGCCGCCCGGCCAGATTTCTACAACTTTCATGTCTTCTTTTAAGCCCAGAAAGCTTAAGGTCTCTTTTGGCTTGCGGTATTTGTCTCTGGCCTTATTGGCTTCACTGCGGTGTTCCCCCTTTATTGCTTCATCAAGACTCATGGAAAATGCACCGGAAGCAAAGGTTAATGAGGTGCTAAACACAGCCCCGACAAGTAAAGAAATTATCGTTTTATTTCGTCCCATCTTGGGTTCCTTAAATGTTCAGTTTAGATTGTTAGTTAACGCTTACTGCTAATGTATCATTATGAGATTCAAGCAAACTACGTAGGTAGGGGCCAATGTCAGAGACTGACCTAAAGCCTACTTTCTTCGCTACAACGTCTTTTTCGGCGACACTCATATCACTGCCTGCTGCAAAGGTTTTGAGGCTTTTATGAAAGCCAATGGTCATGACATCCCAATCCCCTCCCTGATCGCCTTTAAACACCAGATTGACTACTTGACCGGTTTGATCGAGATATTCGTTCTCCATTGCCCGCTGTTGCAGCAATTTATTTTTGTGTCCAGCCAAAGAACGGAACATTTCAATGTGATACAAGCCGTTTTGCTTAACGCCCTTTGCTACCCCTTTGGCCTCAGGGCCGTAGGCAAACCATTCTGAGCGAAATGATGCCAGTTCATCGAGATGATCCCGCCAGGCCGCATCCTGAGTTTGTCGGTTAGCCTTTGTGGGATCAAACCAGGCGGCATAACTCCCCAAGGGTTCGATTGTCATCAGGTCCCAATGATCTCCCTGGCTATGGCGTAAAATCAGATAGTTTGGATTCTGAGCCGCATGTTTTTTCATATCTTCCAGCAATTCGCTGAAGCGGCCCGGTTCTGCACGCAGCAGAGTGACTCTGTATAAAGTATCAAACCCGGATTCTGCGCCAAAGTTCCGATTATCAGCCGAGGCGTCAGAGTGAAATAGCCATAAGCAAGCGAGTAAAACACTACGAATCAACATTTCTAACCCCTACATTGTCATGTTTTGTTGCTTGTAGACTTTGCCGTCTTTCATCACGAAATGAATAGACTGCATGGCTTTGATATTCTCTAGCGGATTTCCTTTCACAGCCACAAGGTCAGCAAGTTTTCCGGACTCCACTGTACCCAGTCTATCCAGTTCGCCGAGCAGGTTGGCACCGTGGTAGGTGGCAGAACGTATGGCATCGATTGGCTTCATGCCAGCTTCAACCATCAACACAAACTCCAGGCCATTGTCACCATGGGCTGAAACACCAGAGTCAGTCCCAAAGGCTATTTTCACCCCAGCATCGTGGGCGTTGGCGAACGTCTGCTGGATTAATGGGCCGATAGCTGCTGCTTTAGGGCGAACCAATTCCGGGAAAAAGCCATCGATTTTGGCCTTTTCGGCTACCCAGTTACCAGCCAGGATTGTAGGCACATAATAGGTGCCGTATTTTTTCATTAATTTGAAGGTTTCTTTATCCATGTAAGTGCCATGTTCGATAGAGTCGACACCTGCTTTGATTGCTCGTTGCATACCTTCCTTGCCATGGGCATGCACAGCTACTTTCATGCCATAGTCTTTTGCTGTTTTGACAATGGCTTCAACTTCGTCTTGCATAAATTGCGGATTCTGACCACTTTTCGCCACGCTTAGTACACCGCCGGTTGCAGTGATTTTAATCAGGTCAGCCCCATCTTTATAGCGCTGGCGCACGGCTTTGCGAGCTTCGGCAACACCATTCACAACGCCCTCGCGTGCAGCCGGGTCTCCCATCAGAGATTTGCTACGTCCATTAGTTGGGTCCGCGTGTCCACCTGTGGTGCCAATGCCTTTAGCTGCAGTGAAAATCCGCGGACCATCCACCAGGCCTTTGTTGATTGAGTTACGCAGCGCGACTGATTCGTTATACATATCACCCAGATTTCGCACCGTTGTGAATCCTGCCAACAAGGTTTTTTCGGCATAGTTTACCCCTTTGATGGCATAGTCTGCTTCGTTCAGCGTGAATCTTTCCATGTAAGATGCAGGACCACTGTGCTGTGACGTGATATGGGTATGCATATCCATCAATCCAGGCATCAGTGTCGAATCCTTCAAATCAATCAGTGTATCGTCTTCACCTGGCTGCAGGTAACCGGAACGAATGTCTTTGATGGTATTGCCATCGACTATTACAGTGACTTCCTTTTGCACTTTATTTGAGTCTGCGCTGATTAGGTTTCCGGCATGGATAAAGGTTGCGGCGATAGATTGGTAAGAGACGGAAAGTAAGCTTAGAGCAAGCAATGTTTTGACATTTTTCATGTATATTCCTGGCTTCTTGGGACGGATGATATTGTTAGTTCAACAACCTACATTAGAGCAAATTTTCGGTGTGAGCAAAGGGCACTTTGGAATTCTCAGAACAAATTGGCACAACAGCTTTACATTGTCATAAGTCAATAAGTGCGAAGGGGTTTTTAAGGCTGACGTTTGACAATCATCAAAGTGACATCATCAGCCAGATTGGCACCGGTGCGATGCACATCCATTCGCTCAATCAGCGCTTGTTGCGCTCCTTTGGCTGATTTTACCTGGTTGGATTTCATACATTGATCAATGGCGTCAGCTCCCAGGCGTTGTCCAGTGGGATTTTTAGCATCCTGCAAGCCGTCGGTCATGATCAGCAATACATCATCATCGTTGAAGACAATCTCATCTCCCTGATGCCAACTGGCATCAGCGACAACACCAATAGGTGGACCAGTCGCGTCAAGTAGCTTTGGCGCTTCTAATTGACCAGTATACAGCCTGGCTGGGTCGTGTCCGGCAGAAAGCCAGTTCAGTTTGTTGTTGTCTGACTCAACAATGGCAAAAAATAAGGTGACGAACTTTCCCGTATTCATGTCCTGCAACATTGATGCATTTAGTCGACGGCTGAGTAATGCCAACGCACCACCACATTCTCTGGCAAGCAAACGCACTGTTGCCCTTAACCAGGCAACCAGGAGCGCCGCAGATACACCATGGCCGGTTACGTCACCTACCACTAACAACCACTTTTTATTGGCCGCGTTCTCGTCAGTCAGCAAAATAAAATCATAATAGTCGCCGCCAGCCAACTCGGCATATTGTAGGGTAGCAGACAGATCATAACGATGAATTTCCGGGATCTCGTCCGGTAATAATTTGCTTTGGATTTCAGCTGCCATTTCCATGGCATTTAACATTGTCATTCGCTCTTTGAGTTGTTGACTGGTCTGATTAAAATGTCGGATCAGATCGTCAAATTCATCGCCTGTTTGATGAGACGCGACTTTTACGCCTAAATGGCCCGAAGCGAGCTCAAGCATCCCTTCATGAAGGGACTTTATCGGGTGATAAATTCGTCTGGATACTTTTGACGCAAAATAGATAGATAACCCAATAACGGATCCAACCAATACAAAAGCGAACGCAACTCCACTCCAATCTAACCAGTTAATCAGCCCGGCATCTGAATGCACCACTACCATGGCCACAGTTTCCTGATTGAGATTAAATACGGGAGAAAACGCCGTCCATTTATCGCCGTAAGTGCCTATATTTACCTGGCTTGATAACGGAGTAATCTGCTCGTCCTCATATAAAGCGTAGTTAAAAGTATCGCCAATTTTATCGCTATCTAATGCAGCTACCACAGTTCCCACAAGCGATTCCGCTGACATATCGGCGGAAATCATGACCAGCTGAATTTCGTGGGCAATGTGATCTCGCAATAATTCACGAAAATATTCATTACGGGTACGTTTAACCAGGGCATCTTTGGCCTTGCTGGCAATTTGCACAAACATGGGCTGGGTCTGCAACCTGTGACCCTGAACGGAATAGCCTGGATTCAGACTGATCAACTCGAGTCCGACGTTAGTACTGAGGTTTTCTGATATTTGAGCCGCTGTCGCTTGTGATAATGTGCTGATCCGGGCTCGTGGCACCATGGAGCTGAGTACGATCAGGCAGATAAGCAAAGGTATGCCAAGGGAAACACTAAGCAGGATAAATTGTTTCAGCAAACGCTGACGAAAACTCTGGATCACGATTTCAGTCTATAAAAATGAAACAGGATCATTACCTTAGCAGGTTAGGTGAAAAATCACAGTGAAGAGATACACTGATTCTAATTGTCGCTCAGACTTCCGAGGCTGAATTGATAGTCGGCGCTGGCCAATGTGAGATGAAGTTGACCATCGAGATCCTGCTCTTTGCCTAACTCCACCAATTGATAAAATACATTCTGATGCAAACGTGCCCATAGATTTCTTCGCACCAGAGCATAAGGCAACAAGGCGCCAGTCGTTTTATCATGATGCAGTTCTATCGGATGGTCCCATCCCACTACAAATTGGTCCTGGGTTTGAGTAGTGAAGATAAAATGCTCTGAATTTTGTTCCCATTCAGTCACCACAAATGGAACGTCCTCTACCTGTATCCCGACTTTCTCAACTGGTGTGACAAGAAAATACTGGTTTTCCTCTCGTTTTAACACGCCTGAAAATAATTTGACCAGGGCTTTGCGGCCAATAGGTGTGCCCATATAAAACCAGCTGCCGTCATGCCTGATTTGCATATCGATATCACCACAAAAGTCAGGGTTCCACTTCTCCACCGGAGGAAGTTTTTCGTCCTGCCCTGCCAATTGTTGTTGTAAGGTCGCGAGATCCATAATGTTGTCGCTTATTGCAAAATTTCTTTCACTTCTCTTAGCTTGGCTTTGATCCGACGCATGTTTTCAGGCCCCATCCTCAACAAGTGTTTTTGTGGCGAAGAAAGCGCCTCCAGTCTGGGGTCACGGTATTTGTACATGACGCTTTCAGAATATACTTCGACGGGAACCGGTACTTCAGGTGTATCCAGCAGATGGTTGATGGCATCGACCAAAACGTAATTGAAATCGTCTTCTGAGCTTGCAATTTCGAGATATTGGTCGGTGATAGCTGGTTTATATTTTTCATACAAACTCACCAGTATTTCGCTATCCATGGCATCAACAGCATCTACGTAGGGGGTATAACGTTTATAACTTGCAGCATCAATCCACTCTTTGCCTGCCTGCTTGTAAATCCGGAAATTCTGCGTTGGCGGCACCAGAATCTGGTGGTTTGGTGCGGTTTCGCCATCTGACATATTGGCCACCAGAACCACAAAACGTTGTATTAGATCGTCGTTAACCAGCAAACTTGCAGCGGCTTCATAGTTGGTAAGGTCCAGTATTGATGTTTTAACCGTTGCATCACTGACGTCCAGTGGCTCAGGTTCAGGAAGGGGCTCTTCAATAACAGGCTCTTCAATCACTGGTTCAGGTTCAGGCTCGTATTCTGGTTCTGCAGGCAGCGCTTCGGGCTCAGGTTCAGGCAATTCGACCACAGGAGCTGGCTCAACAGCCACTGGCTCAGGCTCATCAGCACTTAACCAAAAATAAAGCACCACTACGACTGCAACGATAATCACGCCCAGTACGATATGTTTGGTGAGAGACTGAGAATGTTCTGCCTGTTCGTTCATCACTACTCCTAATACCAAATGAATCTGGTTTGTATATGACAATAGGTTGCTGAAAAGGTTGAGTTCAACCCTATTTATTAACTATATCGGGTCTACACAGTGATTATGCAATTATTTGTTACTGTCTGGACAGAGTTACCTTCGCGGATTAGACTGGTCAGACAACCACCAATTGTCGAAATGGTAGCCCTTTGATGCTGAACAAAAGGTGAACCAGGAATGTAATTTTTATATGAATATTATTCTGTACGCCATTCCCTTCTTCTTCTTACTCATAGCAATTGAGTTGGTAGCGGAAAAGGTCAAAGGGTCGGGTTATTACCGAGTCAATGATGCTATAAACAGCCTGAGCATGGGCGTGTTAAGCAGAATGACGGGCATAATGAAGCAGCTCATTCCTTTGACAATTTACACCTTGGTTTATCAATATGTGGCGCTGTTTTCTCTGCCTGACACATGGTGGGTTTGGCTCGCTGCCTTTGTGCTCTATGACTTTTTTTACTACTGGAATCACAGACTCGGCCATGAAGTCAGTCTGTTATGGGCAGCACATGTTGTTCACCATTCCAGTGAAGAATACAACCTGACCACTGCGCTGCGCCAAACCAGTGGTAGTTTTCTGAGTTGGATATTCTATCTCCCTATGGCGGTAGTGGGGTTTGATCCGGCTGTGGTGCTATCCGTGGGCGCACTGAATCTGGTTTATCAATTCTGGGTACATACACGGCATGTAGGCAAACTAGGTTGGTATGAGTGGTTTTTCGTTACACCCTCCAATCACCGTGTGCATCATGCTCAGAATCAGATATACCTGGATCGCAATTATGGTGGAGTGTTTATTCTGTGGGACAGGCTTTTTGGGTCATTTCAGGAAGAACTGGATGATGAACCGCCAATTTACGGCGTGCGTAAAGCGTTACAAAGCTGGAACCCGGTTTGGGGCAATGTTCAGGTTTATACTCAGCTTTTCAAAGACAGCTGGCGCACCCGCAATTGGTTAGACAAAGGTAAAGTCTGGTTTGGTCGAACTGGTTGGCGTCCGGACGATGTTGCCCGAGATTTCCCACTACAAAAAGTTGACCTCAGCAAATTTGAGAAATTTGATATTGCGCTTTCTGGCAAGGCTAAGTGGTATTGCATCTTGCAGCATGGGCTTACCGTTCTGATTGGGGTCATGTTTATGATGAACGCTGCTCAACTACCGATCCTGACCCAAGTGGGTCTGGCTGGGTTTGTAATTGTCAGCAGCCTGACCGTAGGGCTGATGATGGAAAACAAACGTTATGCGGTCTGGCTAGAAGGCATTAAAAACCTGATGGTGCTTGGCGCGGCAATAGTCTTGCCTTTGGCGGGTTGGTTAAGTCTTAGTTTACTGGTTGGCTCGCTTTTCAGCATGGTGTTGCTGGTGTTTGCGCAGAAAACTAATCATAGCCAACTGGAGCAATCCAGTCATATGGTGTGAACCAAATTGTTAAAGATTCGTATAAGAAGTTTAACCTCTTTTTGAGTACTTACTCTGGACTATTATTACGTTATTCAAAATTGCCCGATTATCGACAAGCTTGAAGTGCAAAGTTTTGAAATGGGTGTCTATCTGGTTCATATTCAGGTGGGTGAAGAAGTTGGAATGTTATATGAAAAGGGCCGGCTAATGCGGTTTAACAATATTCAACAAATTCGCGATGCTTTTGAGAATATCCAAGTAACAAATGCTGTGATGAAACATGATTCACCCTATGACGAAATGATCGGCAACCCGCCTAAAGCTGAAAACTCAATGGTTCTGCCATTTTCCATGACCCAGCCTTATTAGCCCCGTTTCCAAATATCCTGAGGTTAGATAGACAACAGCTCGTCGCTGACATGTTTCCCTCTGGGCAGAGTTTGTTGCCCAATACTCACGTCTTCCTGATTGTAAGAATCAATATGACGTAAATTGACGATATAGGATTTGTGAAGCCGAATGAAGTGCTCCGGAAGTCGCGCCAGGGTTGCTTTGATGCTGGCATACTCAATGAGTTTCTGATTATCCTGTAAATGGTAGGTCACGTAATTCCCCATACCTTCCACAAACTGGATTTGGCTGGCAGGGATAAGATGCGTGCGCCGATTAGATTTAATTTCCAGTATATCCGTACCAGAAACATTACTGTTCGCCAACTCCTGCTGCAAGGCAAAGTGGCTCTGCAATAGTTTAATTGCCGCCACAAAAATCACAGTGGAATTAACCAGCAAAACTGATCTGCCAAATGCGCTGGCATCAAGCAATGAACCTTCTGACTGCAAGAACAAAGTGTCATAGAAGAAATGTCCGGACAGGCGCTGAATGATGCCTGCTACAGCCAGCATCAGCAGATAATAGGTAAAAAATAGGGCAAAGCGCCTGGCCAAAAGAAATTGGGGCATCAGAATATACAACATGCAATAAACTGCCATGATCCTCGCCGGCAGCAGCACAAATTCGAGAAAATAAGATCCCAATAATCCCGTTTCAGGTTTGGCCCAGATCAGGCCGAATAACAAAAAATAGCTGATCCAGAAGACCACATGAGTCGCTGCTCGTGAGCCAAATAAATAAAAACGATGATTAAACAGAGGTAAAGCTAAATTACTCATCCTGATAACCTTTGATTACACATAAAAAAGCCGCGATTTCGTATAAGCGTTGCAGCATTCACCAGCACAAATCGACTATAACTCAGCTCAATCGTATTCGTCAGCGAAATACGACCAGCCTCTGTTTTTTGCAGACCATTTTCATTCATTAGGAGCTAAGATGTCGAACCGAATATTCGCATTTCTGTTTTGTTTTATCAGCTGTCAGGTGTTTGCACAGGATCTTGAAAGACGCGCCAGTTGGCAGGCAAGGTTTAAAGTTGTTCAGCCAGTCGGGGCAGAAATTATTGAATTCAGAGAACAAAGCGCTTTGCAGAAAGCGGGACTCAAAGTCGGTGACGTGATTTTGTCAGTGAACGCTCAGACCATAGCTGGTCAGCCTGCCTGGGATGATACTACTGATGCCTTGGTCGGGAATAAGGACACAGATATTCTCTATCAGCGAAATGGCAAAGTTAGCCCCATCACTGTACGTTTTAACCCATTGCCCAGAGAAAGCTACGACACTCTGGACGTCATTTACGGTCAGATATTTAATCACCACGGATTTGATCAACGCACTATTGTCACCAAGCCTAAAAATAAGCGTGGCAGACAGCCCGCGATTTTTCTGGTCCAGGGGTTGAGTTGTTCCAGTATCGAATACACACCTGGACGAAAATCCAACTTTATTCGCTCCATTCGGAATCTGGTCCAACAGTCAGGTATGGTGGTCATGCGCGTGGAAAAACCAGGCATGGGAGACAGCCAGGGCAATTGTTCACAAACCGACTTCGCCACTGAGCTACATGGTTATGAACTGGCAATTGAGAATCTCAAAACGCTTCCCTACGTTGATCCTGAGCGCATCCTGGTTTTAGGCAGCAGCATGGGTAGTGCACTGGCCCCTTATCTGGCTGAAAAACATAAGCTGAATGGCGTCATCTCTGACGGCACGTTTTTCCGTTCATGGTTCGAGCACATGCTGGAAATAGAGCGGCGAATCAAAACCATGCAGGGTGTCGACCAATTTGACTTAAACGAACAAATGATAAAAGCCTACATACCACTCTATTACGGTATGCTGGTGGAACAAAAAAGTTATCAGCAGCTCATCACACAGAACCCCTTCCTCGAACAATACAATTATCATGGGCTGCAACATATGTATGGACGACCTATGGCCTATTATCATCAGATACAGGCATTTAACTTCGCCGGGCACTGGGAAAAATTGACAGTCCCTGTGCGGATCCGTTGGGGAACCAACGATTGGATAATGTCGGAAGCAGATAATGACATGATTTTGGATCGGCTTACTGCGGCTGGGCATAAAGACGTCGTTTTGTATAAATACCCAGGTCTGGACCATTGGGACACTGTGCATACCAGCGCAGAAAACTCTTTTAATGGACAGCCCGGAGAATGGCAGGATCGAATTAGTGATCAACTGGTTGAATGGGCTAAGGAAATTAACCGCCAATCGTGGCGCAAAAGCCAACAGTGAGTCAGCCAAAAGCGCCTGTTTTTTGCAGGCGCAGTCAGTCGTGGGTAGGAAATAGCCTGAGACCGCTATAAACGCTCTATTTCCTGATCCATCCAAAGTACTCGTTGCTCAATCCAATTGATCAGGAAGTCGACTTCCTGATCATAAGTCTCTCCCACATAAAAGTTTGGCCAAATCCATTTTCCCAACAAGTCGAATGCAGCGAAATTTCGGGTGGCTGAGTTAGAAAATTTAATTCGGGTGGCGTATTCATTGATGTACCTGGTAAGTTTTTCAGTAGCTAATACATCGTTGCGTAGTTCTGCCCATCTTGATTTGAGGGCTGAAACAAAATTGGGATCTTCCAGCAATCTTTCCCACCAGAATGGCACTCTTAAGAGATCTCCAGGGCAATAGAAATTAAAATTAAAGGCCCAATCTTCGCTGCTGTGACCCCGGCAGTAATTGGCATTCCCAAAGGCTATATTGAAATCCCAGATAGGACCCATCTTGAGCTTCCCTCCTTTATCTTTGTGCATAAAGGTACTGATTCGATAGGCGTCCACATTGTGAGAAAGCTCATTCGAAATTAAGAAGTCCACAAAGCTGGGAACATCAATGTACTTCTGATAACCCTCCAGCGGATCGGCAAAATTTTCCGACAGCAATACGGTTTCAAATTCGTGAATGTAACCTTGGATGTAGTTTTTTTGTTCGGCATTGATATCTTCGGGCTTCGGGTATTCGTAAATAAACTGGATTTTTTCAAGACCGTTTTCGCTACCGAAACCGTCAAACTCTGATGCAAATGAGAAATCAATACTCTCGTTTTCCCCGGTGGTTTTATCAATTTTGATAATATAGCCACCCGTAATGTCTTCGTCCTTCAGTTTGCTGATATCGACTCTATTTTTATCCCGTTTAATTTTTTCCATCAACACATAAACACCTCTATATTCCCCATTTATGGTCAATTCACTAAACGCTGTTCTGGTGGCATACCTACCCATATCATTTGAGAGTTGATAAATAAGCACATTTCGTAACAGGGACTTGTCGCTGTATGGACCATAAAAAATCCAGTCTTCTTCCTCAGGAAAACCGGCCAATGGGAAATCAGTATCTTCGCCTTGTGAATCCCAGGTTTCAAATCCGTAGGATTTTTTATCAAACAACTGGGAAGATGACCCGCGGATCTCGATGCCGATATTACCGCTATAGATTAGCGCTTCGGCTTCATGCATTTGCATAGTTGCCAGTATTTTCGGTTCATCGACAATTTCAGCTCCGTTGGTTTCAATGCTGACCTGCAGGAATAGTTGTTCATTCACAACCCTGACGATACGCTCAATCGGCTCAGCCGCGTTACCTGCGCCATCGGAAACAGCATAATTCAATCTGTATTCACCTAGTTCCTCAGCGTTAACTGTACCAGTCGTTACAATGTCTGAAGAAATGTCACCGTCAGTGTCGTCGCTGGCGCTTGCACCTTGATCAAAATATGTCGTTCCTTGTTCCACAGACACAACTGACTCGCCAAGCAGTGAAAGTATTGGTGCTGTCGTATCAGCAACGGGAGCTGGAGGCGAAATTGGGGCTGGCGCTGGTGAAGTTTCGGTACTATCGCTGCCACCTGAACATGAGCAGAGAAACAAAATGGATACAAGAACAAGGGTTTTCATAGAGTTCATTGCAGAAACTAAAATATCAGCTTAGCAGAATTGCAAGAGTCGCGCCCGGCCACTAATAAGCCGAGCGCGATCCAAACTGTCAGAACAGTCCGATGGGGTTATGAGTGTGACCTGGTAAAACAGTTGAAGTATTACTGTTACCCAGGAATCCGGAGAGAATATCAGCATATATGTCCCGATAATCCGTGCTCATGGCCAGAAAACGTCCCCGCTCCAGTTGCGCTTCTTCGAGTCCTGGCCACTGACCATAAATGCCACCGTTCACTGCATCGCTCAGTAGCATCCAGGCAGATGCAAAGCCGTGATCAGTGCCAAAACTACCGTTTTCTTCAGAGGTGCGCCCAAACTCGGTACCTACCAGCAATGCAACGTCTGACATACGAGTGCCCATGTCCTGATAAAAGGCACTGAGACTACTTGAAAGCTCATCCAAACGATTGGCCTGCTTGCCTGTTGCTCCGCCCTGATCAGAGTGATTGTCCCAACCTCCTATATTGACGTTTGCCAGTTCAAGCCCTACGTCTGCTTTGATAATACGTGCGACTAACTGCAGTTGCCTTGCCAGGCCAGAATTTGGGTATAGCGCGCCATTTTCGGGTTGATAGGGTGTATCCCTTATGGCTGCTAAGGTGCCGATATCAGTCAACATTTGTGTGCCAAACTGATGCACAAGTTGGTGGTTGGCGAGTTCGGAAGCAGGGTGCTGATAGATCTGTTGTAGTCTGGCCAGAAGTGCTGCTTCCTCTTCATCACGTACACTAAGTCCCACATTATTGAAGCTGTTTAATGTGGTTACCGGTAAGTCTCCCCGCAGCGATTGAACCAGGTCATTGCCGATGCTGACTGCGCGCATTGTTGCACCTTGAGCATGGCTCTGCATATGGCGGTTCATCCAGCCAGAGGTGTTCTCCTCTTGCCGCCCGCTCTCAATATAATGCTGAGAAGTAAAATGAGAGCGCGATCCATTCGGGTAATGGGTTGCCGGCATAATGGCCAGATGGCCCTGCTGATACAAATTATGTAGACCCGACATACTGGGGTGAAAACCAAAGAACCCATTCAGATCCAAAGCGGCTCCATTTTGCCCAGAGTCAGCTCTTGCTATCGCAATAGTGGGGCGAAGTTGATAATAACGGTCTTCCCCGTAGGGAACCACCATGTTTAAACCGTCACAACCGCCACGTTGAAATACTTTAACGACCGTTTTTCCTTCCGCAGCCTCAGCCTTTGAAGGAGAAAACCGAAATGGAATACCTGAGCTCCAATACCCGAGAGCGGCACCAGATAGCAGGATATTTTGAATAAATTGACGACGTTTCATGACATTCTCCTTTTATTGGTACTGGAAGCCGGGATAACTCAACACTGTAGCTAAGAGTCGCTGAAGTTTTAGTTCAGCGTCATTAGCGTCCAATGAGAATGCCTGGTTCTCGTCTAAGATAGCGATTGCCTGAAGTCGTTCTTGATCTCCTGTCGTGCTACTCAGGAGCAAACTGAATAAATAGCCAACCACAGCATCTGAAGTGCGAATGTCTCGCTCTTGCAGGTGATTGATCAAATCCACTTCTGCTCCTATATCATTAAATGCCAGCCTGGCCGCAAATCGACTGCGTTGCATCATGGCATCCACATTTATCCAGTCGGGACCGGAGTCGGGATAACCGTCAGGTGAGGGATTGTCGAACAAACCCATCCCCATGCTATCGATAATATCCAATCCTTGATCAATATCGGGTTGTGCGGACAATGAACGCACGGTACTCACGTACAGTTCCAATGGCGTTTTTATCTTGCTGGCAAAATTATCGCCGTCATTAAACTCGGTAGAGTTAAAAATGGCGCGCAAAACAGTGGGAATGTCACCATTGCTATTGCTGAAAGCATTTGCACAATCAGTATTTAATCTAGCTTGAGGTTGATCAGACACCCAGAAGTGCACCAGCTTGCTGCATAAGAAGCTCGCTGTAGAAGGGTGTTGGCTGAGAATATCCAAAGCCTGTTCCCCTTCCTCAACACCTCCGGGCAATATTTCCTGACCGAGGAAAACTTTACTTTCGGTATCATGATCATCGGCATTAAAGGCAAACTGCCCGTTGCTACCCACTTGCCATCCGGTCAGTATGCGCGCGAGCTCAGCAATGTCTTCGGACGTGTAACCTCCGTCTTCCCCCATACTGTGTAACTCCATCACTTCCCTGGGGTAATTTTCGTTTGGCCTGCCCTTCACACTTTGATCATTATTCAGATACAGCAACATTGCCGGGCTTTTAGCACTGGCATCGAGTAAATCTCTGAAATTACCTAGTGCAAGTTGCCTGAACTGCTGGTTTTCTGCGGCTTCATATCCAATGTTATCGTGGCTGCGATAATTAGTGCTGAAATGATTCTCCCAGAACCATCCCATCACCTGCTGCAACTGACGTTCACTGTATATGAGGTAGAGCAACTCACGCTGGCGAAGATCACCAATATCATTGATATTTATCTGGTTCACCATGGCTTCAACAGCACTGTCATCAATGTTTTCAGGCGATAACTGTTGATCAAGCCATGCTTGTACACCTAGCAGGGTGACCTGATCTTCCAGTCCGGGTTTTAGGCCAAAGGTTGCGCGCTGCAACAAATGCCTCACAGATAAGTCTACTTCTTCTGCCGTCAGGGTTAAGTTGAGCAAACTTTGGTTGCCGGTGGCGTCCTGTGCGGTAAAGTTGAAGGCTAGAGTACTATTTTCCGCTACCTGTCCCATTCCCACATACAATGCCCATTGACCCGTAACGGGATCTATTGTGACAGGTCGTTCAGTAAACACTGTGCCTAGCTCGCCATCCACCAAGCTAGCTGATAGGGATTGGACCTGTATGTCATCAGTCACAGTTCCCGAAAGCGTGAAGCCAGTGACGTTAACAATATCGTTATTCTGATGGGATGAAATAATGAGTTCTGGCGGTGTTGTATCCTCAACAACTCTAAAGCTCTTTGAGGTGGAACTGCTATTTCCCATGCGATCAAACGCTGTTGCGGTGGCAGTGACCATAGAATCCACGTTCAACAAGTCACCTGGTATCGATGCTTGCCACTCCCCTTCTGATACATCTTCAAGGCTGAACCTGTTTTCAACGCCAGAGTTATCTGTAATTGCAATCTCAATAGAGGCCAATTGTTTGTCATCGCTGACATTACCAGCCAGAACAAACCCTTGTGTGACCACTTCATCGCCTAAAGGAGCAACTATGGCAATTTGTGGCGCCTGAGTATCAATACTGGTGTCATCATCTTCGCTGACGCTGAAATCTAAAGGTCCTTGCGAAGTAATAACCCGACTAAAGATTTGTCTAATATCGGGAAAAGGACGATGGGCTTTGAAGATGTAGCGACTCTCACCGAGTTGTTTCAGGTCAAATACAACCTGGCCACTGCTGTCTGTCGTGCCATTGACTTCATATTGCAAATTACCATCAGGTTCAAAACGGTAAGCGGTAATTTTTATGCCGCTTAGTGCCGCCAGTGTACTTTTATTCGTCAGGACAACAGGTACTGCTCCCAGACTTAAATTAATATCGCCAGGTGCGGTGACGGTATCACTGTATACCGTGCCGCGATATTTAGCGGCTCTGAAACGGTACTCGCTGCCGGAAGCGATGCCGTCCAGATCGAACACTACCTGACCATTAACGTCAGTTTTCCCGCTGTTAGCCCACTTCCATTCGCCAACGTCATTCTTGCGTTCTGCAGTCACCCGAAGGTCGACAACGGTTGCCTGAGAAAACAGATCATTAACAGTCACAGTGGTAGCCAGGTTTCCCACCACGAACTCTGCATCTCCCTGAGTATCAATGGGATCGCTATACTTGTGCTTGTTATCCGTCTTGCTTTTGGCATAGAGAATGTATTGTTCCCCGGCAGGAGGCTCTGGCAAATCCAGCTGCAATACGCCCGTGTTGTCCGTCTTGGCACCGGCATACCATTTGCTCTTACCCGTGGCTTGGTTGTAGGTCTTTATCCCCACTGAATAGTCAACAAGAGGTGGTTGATCACCCTGATTGCCATCCTTTACCTCTACCTGCAGTTTGCCGAAGCTCAGCTGTATATTTTGCGCCTGAGAAAAGGGATCACTGCGTACCACAAAGTTACTAAACACTTTGCTTTCCACCCGGAACAGCGATTCTCCATCGAAATCCTGCACATCAAACACTGCATTACCACTTTCGTCTGTGGTTTTACTGCCTACATATTTGAACTGCCCTTCGCTATTTTTTTTCGTCAGGGTAACGCGCTGATCCGCCAGCGCCTGATTAGTGCGCGCATGGGCAAGATTGACATTTAATGGCATGGAGCCCACAACAAAATCTACACTGCCCTGTTGATCAAGGCTTTGCTGGTATGTTGATCGACTATCCAGTGGACTACGAGATTTGAGAGTATAGGGCGTAGCTTCGGACAGATCCGGTAAATCGACTAGTACAAGACCATTTTCATCACTAGTGATGCGTTTAACTACACGTAACTTGCCATCTTTAATACGTAAGAAATCCATGCTGTGATTGGCAAGAGGAGGCAACGCTACATCAGAACCACCTTTTGTACCATCCAACAACTTCACCTGAACACTTCCAAGGGCAAATGAAAAATCGCCAGCTTGCTGAATTATCTGACTGTAGGACGTTGAGTTATGGAATACTTTTGCAGAAAGCTGCACTTTTTGGATGGTGCCCAGACCGGGTAAATCAAAGGCTATTTTCCCTTCGCTATCAGAGGTTTTGCGACTAAGCCATTTGGTTTTATTATCAGCTAATACTTCCCGCAAAGTCACTTGAACATCAGCTAAAATGTTGTTGGTTTGGGCATGTCTAACTGTGATGCTCAAGGGTTTGCTACCCACAGTAAAATCGTGTGAACCTGCTTTGTTCACAGAGTAATAGTAACGTGTCTGGCCATCGACAGCGCTGCGAGATTCAAGTCTGAATACCTGGCCATCTGATAGCTCGGGCAAGTCAAAATAGAGCATACCCGCGTTATCTGATTTCAGGCTGGAGATAGTACGGGCATTGTCACCGTCAATTCTTTGTAGTTTGACATCATGTTGGCTAAGAAGAGTCGGCGTTTCTGCGCTACCGTCTTTGACCGCTACCTGTATGCTTCCTATTCCCCAGTCAAAATTTCCCGAGGCATTTACTGACCGGGATTTAGAATCAAAATTACCGAAATACCGCGTGGAAAATTGAAATGCCTGGCCTTGATTGAGGTTCTCCATTTCCCACACTATCTGACCATTTTCGTCAGTGGTTTTTTTACCGTACCACTTCAATCCGGAGTCAGTAATTCGTTTAGCCAAAATCTGTTGATTGGCAATAGGTTGGCCTGTGGCAGCATGGGTTAGATTGATAGTCAGAGGGAGCTCACCGACCTCAAATTGTTGACTTTGTGTTCCAGTGAATTGAGGTAAGCTGTGATACCTGCCGGATAGCAGGCTCCGAGCTGCCAAAATATAGCTATCATCACTCAGGTCCAGCTTGAGCAGACCCTCGTCATCGGTCGTCACGTTAGCTATCGTTTTAAAAGTACCATCAGACTGAATTTGTTTTAACTGCACTCTCTGGTTGGCAAATGCAGGTTTGTCCTGGTGAGTTCCATCGCGCAATTGAATCTGGGTTTTGCCCACCCGGTAGCTAATGCTATCGGCACTGGAAAGCGGTCCGAAGCGCGCGTTGAAACTATTAAAAACACGTGCTTCAAAAAGATATTGCTGGTTGTTATCAAACGGCAAATCAAACTGGGCGAGGCCAGCCTCATCGGTAGTTTTGCGTTGCGCCCACGTTAGTGAGCCATCTGGCTGGATAAGTTTAGCGGTAACGGATTGAAACTGAACTGGCTGGTCTGTCTGATTATCAAGCAATGACAGCGAAACAGGGTCTGCAACTGCAAAGCAGGAGAAAAACAACAGACTCAGACATGTCATTGATCGCCTTAGATCGTCCAAGCCTCCTGGCAGAATATTTAGCATAAAGCCTCCGGATTTCTGACAGCATTAAGCACAGGATCATCTTGCTCAGTTATGGGCAATCAGACTCCGTTTAAATTGAATCCTGTCATTCACTAGATTGGTTCGTTTTGGCGGCGTCGCGACAATAGAGTATAGATAAAGAATTAATATTCGTATGATTATTAGGTATAAAAAATCACCTTGCCGTAGGAATTGAAACAACTATTTAGAAGTGAAAAAGCTTCCCGCGTAGGTTGTTTTTTACTTTAACTGTTGGTTTGGCAGGCATAGCATATTCTATTCAGAGTAAGTATGGACTAGACTGGTTCGCTCACGTCGGCATTAAACAGTTCAAGAGGTTTTATTCGTGCAATATTTACATACCATGGTCAGGGTCAGTGACCTTGACGCGGCACTGGATTTTTACTGCAATAAGCTTGGTCTGGTGGAAACGAGTCGCAAAGATAGCGAAAAGGGCAGGTTTTCACTGGTTTTTCTCTCCGCTCCAGACGACCTGGAACGCTCCAAACAAGACAGTGCACCACTGATTGAGCTGACCTACAACTGGGATCCTGAAACTTATCAAGGTGGGCGCAACTTTGGCCATCTTGCATTCAGGGTGGACGATATTTATGCCTTATGCCAGTCGCTACATGATAATGGTGTTGTAATAAACCGCCCCCCACGTGATGGGCATATGGCTTTTGTGCGATCTCCCGATGGAATATCAATTGAGTTGTTGCAAAAAGGCCAATCTTTGGCACCGCAGGAGCCTTGGATTTCGATGCCTAATTCAGGCGAGTGGTAGCTCCTGACAGGACGTCGTTTCTGTCCAGCGCCGTAAAAACTCGTCCCGGTGTGATTGGCTGACGCTGACTTTATCCCCATTGGCAAGTACTAGAATATTTCTGTTCTCGGAAAGGGATTTCAATTCTCTGGCTTGATCTATTCGCACTACAAATTGACGGTGAACACGGAAAAAGTGTTCCTCGGGGAGATGACGTAGAATGTGTGACAGGCTGATCCGGTGAAGGTGTGTGCCCTGCGCATGATGTACTTCAATGTAATTGCCGCTGCTGGCTATCCAGTGAATGTCACTGAAATCTATGACCCTAATTGATGCCGTTGAACGAATCACAAGTTTGTCTACCGGCAGTTTTTCGACAAATTGATGGTGGCGTGCGTACTGTTGCTGACGATTCTTTGCTTCCCCAGTCATGAGTGATATACAGCGCTCAACAGTTGACGCGAAACGTTTGTTATCAAAGGGTTTCAACAGATAATCCAAGGCATAGAGCTCAAAAGCCTGAATAGCAAATTCGTCGTATGCTGTGACAAAAACGACCAAAGGCGGGTTGGCGAGTTGTTGAATCCTCCTGGCTGCTTCCAATCCCGAAATTCCAGGCATTTGAATGTCCAGAAACACCAAATCTGCACAGGTTGCCTGGATTACTGTATTCAGCTCTTCCGCATTTTCCATTTCGGCGACTATATGCCAGTTCGTCAAATCCTGAATTGAATCACGGATATTGAGTCTCGCCATTGACTCGTCGTCCACTACTATAACCTTCATAGATTACGCACCTGGGGAATTGTTAGCTTACTTTCGTACTGCTCGCCTTCACGAGAGTAAGTTAAATCGAAGTTAGCATCGAACATCATGCCCAAACGCTCGTTAAGATTCTTTAAAGCCGAACCTAAACCTGTGTTGTGTGCGTCAGACTCAACATAATCGTTGCGAACCACAACATGTAAGTCATCATTTTGCGCTTGAATATGCAATTCAATCTTAACCTGTTGATTAGTGTGCGCCACAGCATGGACAAAGGCATTTTCGATAAGCGGGTGGATCAAAAAAGGTGGGATAAAAATGTCCTGATGATGCTCATGCGTAAGCACAAACGAAAATCGTTGGTCGAAACGTAACTTTTGTAGGTCAACATAGTCTTGTATAAACAAGAGTTCTTCGGATAAAAGAACATATTTCTGGCTCGCAGAGTCGATAGTAAAACGCAATAGATTGCCGACTTTGGACACCGCGCTAATAAGCGATTCCTTGTCTGCTTGCCTTGCCAGGGCGCTGATGGAACCAAGACAATTAAACATAAAATGAGGGCCCAACTGAGACTGAAGAAGTTGCAACTGTTGACCGGCCATGGTGAGTTTTGCCTGACTGTTCTGAGCCAACAGTGCCAGCGCATCCATCTGTGCTTGTTGGGATCGTCGATAATAAATAATGCTGGTACCTATTCCGAAGGTTAACGCATACAAAGTGCCGTATAAGAAAAATAATCCGTTAGGAGTATTGGACAAAACATCCTTTACTCCTGGGAATGGGCGTGCAAATAACCAGGCACTGATAAGTGCATCAAAAACAAAGTAGATTGGTAACCAGAATCCCATCCCTAGCGCAAACACCAGGATGTGATTGAGTATCCCTTTGCTCTGGGCCAGCCATTTCAATATGGTAAACAATACAAGGGTAATCAAAGCCCATGAACCATACGCTAAGGCATAGTAAGCAAAGTCGGTAACAGCCAGTTGATGGTCAGGGCGGAACTTCAGTGTATCAAAATAACCTGCCATCAAATGAACCAGACCGATGCATTCCCAAACGATCAATGTCAGTAGTAGGGTTCTTAACAATTTCAACGTAATAAAGCTCTTTTGTTGAAGTGAATGGTTTTCTGTTTTTTCACCCACTCATAATAATAATTCTGTGGTAAATAAAGAAATGCTTTGGTCACCACGGATCCGTGATTTGACCACATTTGAGAGTCAATTGCGCCCTGTTCCATTGTTATCTCATACTCACACACTTACACCTAAGGCCTGTACTAACCCGTTTGGACGAGAAATCGACCAAGCCTAATCAGGATTCTGAAATATGAAAAAATTACTTTTTTGCACATTAGTATTTGCTTTGCTGAGTGGTTCCGCGCTGGCAAAACGAAAACTACCAATTTCCTACTTATCGTTTGATGGTTTGCATGCAGGCCAATCAGGCGTGGTGTTTGCTGCCGACGGATTTGATGGTTCCAAGGTATATAAAATTGAATCTGATGGCACCACCACTGACTATGCGACCGGACTAAATGGGCCAATTGATATCGCTGAAGATTCGTCTGGCAACATTTTTGTGACTAACTACAACAGTGACAAAGTGAGCAAAATCACACCAGAAGGCGAGGTTCTCGACTTTGCAGATGTGTTGCAACGGCCTGCTGGCATTGTGTCTGATCAGGAAGATAACCTTTACGTCGCACACTATGGTTCAGACGCAGCGGACGGAGACACTATCTTGAAAATTACGCCGGAAGGGGAAGTGAGTGTGTTTTCCCAGGGGGGCTTTCTGATCGCACCCGTGGCGATGGCCATCGATCCCGAAGGAAATATCTACACTGCCAATTTTAATGAAGGGTCAGTGATTAAGATCACACCAGATGGACAACAACAAATCGTTACCAGAATAGGCTCGCCAGTAGGTTTTACTATCGGCCACATGGCATATGCTCAGGGAAAATTATTCGCTACCGGATTGGCCAACAAGCTGATCTACATCATTCGTCCGAGCAATGGCAGAGTGAAAGAGCGGGATATTGTTGAGCCAGGAGATTTCCCAAATGGCATTACGCTTAACGAGGTAACAGGGGAAATACTCTTCGTCAATACCTACGCATCAGCAGAGGCCCTGAGAAGAATACGTGTTCAGGAACCCAGAGACTAGGAATTACTGGAAAACTAGCCCTCCTGTCACGCTGGGCTAGTTTTTGCGTTCTATTGGCACCGGTAATCCGTAGCAGGGAAAATAACGCATCAACCACTTGGTGAATTCCTGACGGCTGATATCAAACTGGTCATTCACTGCTTTTTTCCAACCACGCTTCTTCATGCCAGTACTTTTACAAGCTTGAATGAAGGTTTCCACCACTTCGATGTTGACCCGCTCAACGTTTTTATTGCGCGCATTTACATGTTCTGAGGCGGTGGGCTGGACCCCTGGAAGATGATTAACGTGATAAAACCCATCTTTCAAACGAAGTGCCCCTGTGGCGTTATCCAGGCTTTTCATGAGTCTTTCTATACCGCGAACAGAGACCCCATGTTCGTAAATGGCACCGAATTTAGTTCGTATTACCCGTTTTCCTGGCTGACTGTGGTTGACATGGTGATGATGTTTCTTAGCACATAGTTGGTCAAACATTTTGTGCGCCATCGCCAGACCATGAGACTGATCTTCTATTGTGGTAGCTTCCTGCTCACCCTGATCCGACTCCAAATCTTCAATATATTTACCCAAAGATTGGGTCTCTTCTGCTTCAAAGCCGAAATTTAAAACGCTTTTTTCCCATTGTTCCCACAAAGAGTCAATGTCATTGGGATATTGCATAACACTCCTCTCCCGACGAAATTTGTTCCAATAGTTTATATGCAACTAGTTCGGAAAAAGATCGAAAATAGGACTAACTAATTTCTTCACGTTTTTGTCACGAGAAAGGAATTGGTCAATTACCACCAAAAAATGGGGTAGAGAAGAATGAAGTTAAAGGTACTTTGACAAGATGCTTTGCACATTTACTTTAGCTTTTAATCTGCAGGCAAGCAAAAACAAGCCACCTACTTTTCTGTGCAAGTAGACAGCATCTGCTGGTGGGGCATGCCAGAATTGTTTGGCGTCATTGAGGGCAAAACCCGCTTCCTGCATGCGACTACCGATATCGCTTTTTCCGAAGTCGTAAACTTCATCTTTCTGAATAGGATCGCTGGCATCCATACAGATTCTGAAAATGAGATCACTGTGGCCGCCAGGAACATCAGGACCCAGTAGGCCGATCTGTTGCAATGCAGAAATCACCTGATTTTTGTCTTTGGCGATGCAGCCTTTGATGGCTTTAAGATAAGCATCTGCTATTTTTTTCGGAAACTCACGGGTCGCACCAAAATCGAATAACACGATTTTTCCGGTTTTCGGCTGGTACTGATAGTTGGCAAAATTGGGATCTGTTTGGATCAAACCAAATTCGAACACTTCACGAAGTAACAGCTGAATCATTTGCTCAATGATTTTGTCGCGAACAGCCTGAACTTCAGTTTGCAGGTTTTCGATGGGTTCGCCTTCGACAAAACTCATTGCCAGAATATTGTCTGTGGTCAGTGAATCATGGACCTCGGGTAAAACAAATTGCGCATCGTTTTCCAGTAATTCTCTGTAGCGAAGCAAATAGGAAGATTCGAGACGGTAATCTGCCTCATCCTGCAATTGTTTTTTTGCATCCTGAAGTAACGGCTGAATATCAAGATGCCTCGGTAATAACCCTGATAAATTTAGCAGTGCTGCCACATTGTCAATGTCGCTATCAATACTTTGTTTTACCCCTGGGTATTGTATTTTGACTGCCAGAAGTTGCCCTTCATTCGTTGTGGCTTTGTGAACCTGTCCGATGGACGCTGCAGCAAAAGGAGCAAGAGAGAAAATAATGAATTTGTCCTGCCAATCAGCTCCCCACTCTTGTTCAAGTAATTTTGTCAGTTGCTTTATCGGCATGGCCTGTGCGTCTGAACGCAGATGTTCTAATAGCCTGGTTAACTCTTCGGGTAGAAAATCGCCAGCATCCATAGAGATTAACTGACCTATTTTCATCGCTGCACCACGCATGTTTGCCAGTTGGGTGCCTATTCGGTTGATGTTTGCCGGGGTTAAAAGCAGGTCGGTCAGCTTAGGACGTTGGCCGGAAGCAAATTGTTTGGCACCAGAAAGAGCTGCGTCACCAGCTATTTTAGTTGCCATTGAACCGAGCTTAAATAGTCGGGATACCCTGCCTTTGGGCACTTTCGATTGTGACAATTCCTTTTCTTTCGTCATTTATACATGTTCCAAACGCCCGAGATGCTGTGAATTGTACAATAAATACGCGGACTTCAGGCAAAGAGTTCATATTGGTTACATAATAACGCTATGATTCGCTGTGACATCATCCCAAGGAACTGACATTGGCTATTGATAACGCGTTTGCCCTTTTATTCTTAGGTTTAGTCAATGGGGCATCCATTGGCAGCCTATTATTGTTCAAAGGGCGTAATCGGCTAGCCAATGCGTTGCTCAGTGGTTTTATCTTCAGTTTAGTCTTTCGCATGCTGATATACATAGCGGGATATCAGGGCGTTTACGATCCACATAGCTGGCTTTACGTACCTTCCATTGAAATTTCGCTGGTTTATGGTCCCTTCATTTATCTTTATGTGAGAGCGCTGATACTAAAGGGATTGCCAGACAGATGTTACCTGCATTTCATACCTGTATTGGTGCAGGTGGCTTACTATTTGACCCTGCTTTTTCTACCCAGCAAAACCCAGTTTGAGTGGGTACAAAATGTTCATCTGACAACGGTTTTACACCTGGAAACAATGCTGGTAGTTGTGTCCATGGCTGGCTATTTTTATTTGACGTGGCGGCTTTACAATGAATATCAGGTTTGGCTTGGAGAGCAGCGAAGTGATTCCGAAAATTTCAGGCTACCCTGGTTAAAACGGTTTTTAATTTGCAGTGCTGTATTTTTGTGTTTCTGGATTCTCTTTTTGCTTTTCGACACCTTGGTAGAATTCACTTATCAGCGTCACTTTTTACTATTCGCAGTTATCTCACTGCTACTTACTTATCTGGCATTTGAAAGTTGGCGTCACAGTGATCAGGCGATACCCGCAATGGCTCTGAACGACCCCAGCTCTGCTCCACAGCAAAGCAAAAAAGTTAAACAACTTCCAGATGGGGAACTTTGGCTAAGAGCGCTTAAGGAGCACGAATATTGGCGTGACCCGGAGCTGAGTCTAGCGGGGTTGGCAAAAAAACTGGGAACCAATACCAGCCATTTATCTGCAGCTATCAATCAACGTACAGGTGAAAACTTTAACGCTGTTGTCAATCAAATGCGAATATCTTCGGTTTGCAGGAAATTGAAATTGGGTGTTAGCGAAGGGGAAATTCTTAAAATAGCACTGCAGGAAGGGTTTAATTCGAAAAACAGTTTCAACCGCAGTTTTAAACGATTTACCGGTATGACACCGAGTCAATACAGACAGAAATACAGCACCAAATCGTAAATATTTGCTAATTAAGGCTGATTTGGTGCGCGAAGTAAAGTGTCTCTGGCTTACCGTCTTGTTATCGAATTCAGAAGACGGGATCTATCACTTATGCAAAGAATATTTTTAAGCTTATTTTCACTTTTTATGATCGTTAACGTGAATGCTGACGTTGGTCAAACGGTTAATTTTGAAGACCGACGGCTGCTTAACGTTATAGCTGAAACGTTACATTTGCCTCACAACATGATCACTCAACGAGCCATGTTGACACTAACAGAGCTGGACATTTCTTCGCACAATATTTCGAGCTTGCAAGGGCTGGAGTTCGCAAAAAATTTGATCAAGCTGAAAGCCCGACAAAACCTCATTACTAATGTCACGCCGCTCTCCGCGCTGACCAAATTGCAGAATCTTGATCTGAACAACAATGACATTACAGATATTTCTGCACTTGCCGGGCTTACTAGTCTGCGCGGCTTTAGCATCGAATACAATCAGATCACGTCGATTGAAGCGGCAAGACACTGGACGTCCATCCGAGGCTTGGATCTTGCGGGAAATCAATTACAGGATCTGACTCCCCTTTCGCAGAGCAAAAGCCTTGCTGCACTTTGGGCACCGTACAATCAAATCAGAGATCTCAATCCAATCAGCTCATTGACTCAACTCATCATTTTGTCAATTGGTTACAACCCAATCGACGATATCCACCCGTTAATTACACTGACTAATTTGCAGGAGCTTAGTATTCAAAGTAGTGACATCCGCAATCTGACCGTGTTGTCGGGCATGACCCGTATCAAGAGGCTGGATCTGCAACGGAATTTAATTACAGATCTTAAACCTTTGTCTGCACTTTCGGAACTCAACTGGGTTGACCTGCGCGACAATCAGATAGTCAACCTTGAGCCGTTAGAGAATCTGGTAGGAATAACAAAATTGTTTCTAAGTGGAAATCGAATAGCAGATGTATCTACATTGAAAGGTGTAACCAGCCTCAAGTGGTTGGTGCTGGATAACAACGATATTGAAAGCGCAAAAGCCTTGCTGTGTTTGCCTAACCTGATGAGTCTGTCAATCACCAATAACCCCCTGGAACTTGTCGATCCCACAGGTGAAGCCAAAACTATTTCGCAGTTTTCCAAGCGCATTCCAAATTTTCATTTCAAGCCTGTAAAACCGCGCGCTATTTTCAGTGATATCCCTGGAGGAAAAAAGCGCCAAACTGACTTCGACGCTGAAGTATTAAATGGCAATGGTGCTAGATCGCAGCAATTATCAGATAAAACAAGATTGCCTGGCAGCTAAATCCTACTGCGAAGGCAATAGTTCGCAAAATGGGGATGCCAAAAGTGTAAATGATCGCATGTGCGAGGCGGGAGAAGAAAAATAACGCGCAAACGGTGGCAGTTAATTCAGAGCTGATATCGAGTAGCAGCACAATGATACTTAAAGGAGCAAAAACAGTCAGGTTCTCAATCGCGTTACGGTGGGCATTGATCATTCTTTCTGCCCACTTTGCCCTTGGTGTCAGGTCCGGTTGCGGATTGTACAGTGCTCGCCACGCACCCATTTCCAGCATCCTGTTCACGATATAAGGAAGCCAGAGAATACCTGTCAGGCCTGCAGTAAGGGAAAGGTAAAATAATTCTGTGCTTGATTGGATCATATTGATTCCTTGTTGATTAAAAATACGGGAAAAGTTTCGCATTCCATTCTGATTGTATCTATGCTGTAAACTACTGATAAATTGATTGAAACGACTAAAATGCTAAATGAAAGCGCTTTTTGCGATGTGTTAGCGCAGCTTCGGGTATCGGGTGCAGTTGTACTTCGTCATCGCTATAAGGTGCCCTGGGCGATCGATGTCCCGTCCGCCCAAGAATTAGTTACGATGTTGGGGGTAGATACACAGGCCACTATTGTCCCTTTTCATATCGTGACACAGGGATGGTTGGATTATATTCCTGAAACAGGCGACAAAATCCGGGTTGCAACCGGGCAATTCATTGTTTGTATGAACGGCAACGGACATATACTTATTAATGGAAAACCCAATAAAACACTGACCTTCGGTGACCTGATTTATCATGAAAACCACCAGCAAGCATGTTCGGAAGAAGGAGGGGAAACGGCAATATTGTGTGGTGCCTTTTTGCTCAGGAATACGCGAAATAACCCGATCATTAGTGCCTTGCCCGAGGTTTTACATGTGGATGCCTTAGGTCAACAGTCAACCTTTGCAATGCAGCAGATATACCGACTGTTTGTGAACGAATTGCAGGCTGATAATTGCGGCAAAGACTATATGTTAGAAAGGTTATTGGAAGTGATGTACACGGAATCGATCCGGAATTACGTCAGCAAACACCCTGGGCTTTCCGGCAACTGGTTATCTGCATTATCTGATCAACGGGTAAATGCCGCATTAAATTACATCCACAAGAATATCAGTTCTGACATTACGGTTTCATTATTAGCAGACAAGGTGCATATGTCTGCTTCGCGCTTTGCTGCACTATTTAAGCAAGCAGTGGGTTTGGCACCAATGCGATACATTGCGAATTGGCGTATGCAAGTAGCAGCGAATAAGTTGTTAAACAGTAACCGCTCTGTAGGACAAATTGCAGAGCAAGCAGGCTACGGAAGCCCGGCAGCGTTTAATCATGCATTCACGCGCGTATACAATTGCTCTCCGGCTGCATGGCGGAAAAGTGAGAAAGGTAGTGGCCAACATAAAGTCACTACCTGAATCTGCTTTTTACATTATTTTACTGTGAGTGCTCAGGTAGACTCCCGTTCACTCAATTCGCCTTCAAGTTTCGCCAATTTGTTTCGTAGTCCAACTAAGGCACCTCCGTCAAAGGCTACGTGATCTGGTGGGTGCTCAGATTCCATCAAATTGATGATGACAGCCTGTCCTTTCTGCATTTTTGTATTTTATCGGCGTCGGCTAAATATAATGTAGACTGGTATGGCATTGAAAATTGCCCTACTTTTGATGCATAACAAACTAAATGACCGCATGCGGAAATCACACAGAAGTTCTCATTATGAATAACCAAAAACACCCTACAAAACAAAAGCACGAATTGCAGGTAGAAGAACTTTTATCTGAGATGACCATTCGAGAAAAGTTAGGCCAATGTGTGATGATTGAACCCTGCTTTTGTGTGGCTGAGCGTGTCAGCGAACAGTTCGGTGAAAGCTATACCGGTACCGATGATCCAGAATTTCTGAGCATGCTGTTGGAAAAATACCATATTGGCGCATTTCTGTTTGGTGGTGCCTCACAAATCGGTGATGGTTCGGCAGAAGCTTGGGCTAGCTATATTGGTAGAGTTACTCAGCACAACCAAAAGACCCGTTTAAAAATTCCCATGATGTATGGCATTGACGCGGTACACGGTGTGAACTTTATGAAAGGTTCCACTATTTATACTCATAACCTTGCCCTTGCGGCGACATGGAATCCAACCCTCACCGAACAATATGCGAAAACTGTCGGTGCTGAACTATCAGCATTAGGCTTCAATATTAATTTTGCACCCACTATCGATACCGCGCGTGATGTGCGATGGGGGCGGGTTTATGAATCCTTGGGTGAGGACCCTTTTCTAGCCTCACAAATAGCAGGAGCTCTTGTCAAAGGCATGCAGTCGGCCGGCAATTTGGCCGGGTGTGCGAAACACTTCATTGGGTATGGTGAGTCCAGAAATGGAATGGATCGTACCCAAGCAGATCTGTCTGACCGTGTGCTGTTAGAAATGCATGCGCCACCTTTTGAAAAGGCGATTGAGGAGGGTGTTTTGACTATGATGGTAAATGGTGCAGATGTTAATGGTGTGCCAGTGCCGGTATCTAAAAAGTTATTGACAGGCTTACTCCGAGACAAGCTAAATTTTCAGGGAATTACTTTGTCCGACTGGGAAGATGTTGAGCGCCTTTATAGTCGCCACAAGGTCGTCACAAATCGCAAAGAGTCGCTGGTCAGGTCTTTTAACGCAGGCCTTGATATGAATATGGCGGTTTGCAATATAGGTGCGGTAGACAGTATGGAAGAAGCCGTTCAAGAAGGCCTTATTTGTGAACAACGGTTAGATCAAGCGGTTCGCAATATACTGCTAACGAAATTCAAACTTGGACTGTTTGATGCCAAACCAGTAAATATTTCAGACGCCGCTACCAGAGTAGGTAATGCGGAAAGTAAAGCCATTGCTAAGCAATTGGCTCTTGAATCAATCACGCTATTAAAAAATGAAAACGAAATTTTACCATTGTCCAAGCGAAGCCAATCTATTCTGATCACTGGACAATCAGCGGCGAGTAAACGCCATCTTTGTGCAGGCTGGACACTAGGCTGGGCCAGTGCAAAAGAAGAGGATTTAGACTGTGAAACTGTATTGGATGCCATCAAATCGATAGTTTCAGCCGACACATCGATTACGTTTGCCGCCACGGCTGAAGAATTAAAAGCGCTTAAGGTCAGCCCGAGTGATTTTGATGTGTGTATTAGTGTCATCAGCGAAGAACCGCATGCTGAGTGGGTTGGGGATTCTATGGACCTTAGCCTTGAGCAAGCCGAACAAGATATTTTGCAAGCCTCCATTGATACCGGAATCCCGGTTGTGATGGTCTCCATGATTGGCCGTCCACTGAAAATGACCTGGGTGGATGAAAACGTTGCCGCATTGCTATGGATCTATTCGCCAGGTACTGAAGGTGCTGCATCGACTGCTGAAATATTATTTGGTGACGCCAACCCCTCTGGGAAATTGCCGATTAGTTTCCCTAAAGACGGATCTCAGGTGCCTTGTGTTTATAATGCGCGAAGCTACCAAAGTGATGAAATTTGGACTCGCTATGAGCCTTTGTATGAATTTGGTTTTGGGTTGAGTTATACCCACTTTACTTACTCGAATTTACGTGTTCCGAATAGGGTGAAAGTTGGTGAAAACCTGGAAGTGATAGTAACCGTTACTAACAGTGGGCAGCGCGCCGGAGATGAAATAGTCCAACTCTACCTGCGCGACCAATTTGCCACCGTGTCTCGCCCACTAAAATCATTGAAAGCGTTTTCCAGAGTTTCATTAGAGCCAGGAAGCAGTGAAACCGTAACGCTTACCCTCACACCTGCCGATCTCAGCTTATATGACGAAGAGCTAAACTTCGTGGAAGAAAAACGTACGATAGATGTGCTGGTAGAAAATCTAGTTAGTGAATTCAGTATCGAAGGCTCATACACGAAAAGCTGAAACGATACCCTGAGTAATTGGTCGCATCATTACAGTGAAAATTGTTTATACCAATCCGAATAGATACCTGCCCGAGTTCGCGCTTTTATCGATTTTATCTTAGAACGGATAAAAAACGTAAAAGGATTGAACACACTTTAATTGATAGTCATCCATCAAAAGGTGTTGAGTCATTGAAAGCTGAACCCCGTCGGGTATTGATGTAATCCATCAAGATCCCCTTTGCTTAACTCAACACCACTTGCCCGGGCGATTGCATAAACCATACTCAGGTGAAAAAAGAAATTGGGTAGAATGTAGTGGTGAATGAATTCAGGTTGAGGCAAGGTCACCATTGTAAACCCTGCCTTATCACTTAATTTTATGCCGTGATCTAACGTCTCCACATCCGGTAACGTTTGCAGGAACTCAGTAGTTTGATTGATTTGCTTCATGACTGTCGATTTGCTGTTGTCAGCCTGATCGAAAGCCATTGTTTTTTCACCGATTAATGGGCAATAACCGCGCAAAATAAAGTTCGTGGCGATTTTCGCCTGAACAGCCAAACAAAACATATCTTCACGAAGTGCTTGTTCAAATACATTCTCGGGAAGGATATCAACTATGTGCTCAAGTCTGCTGAGATAATGTTCAAACAGGGATTTAATTGTCATCGGGTCTTCTTTTACGATTGTGGCAAAGCCAGTATCTAATGGGCTTTCAATACTGGCTTATTCCTGCCAAAAATCAATAAGTCCAGGTACGAATACCGATCATGCCATAGCTGAGCAATGATCCCATTACTAGTAAATTCACTACTGCGTAAAGGCTTTGAAAACGGTACATCACCCGGTTCATGTTTAGTTTTCTATAAACGAGTAACGGGATGAAATTCGCAATAGTTAAGATGGCGTAAGTGAGGGTTAACAGCATAATACCGACAGACTGAACACTCATGTTGCCGAGCAACCTTTCAGGGAAAGTATCTGCAAAAAGTGATCTAAGCAGGAGCAGTAAAAATAGGACCGTCAGCACAGTCGCAAGTGGACAGAGACGAACCCATATTTGCGGACCAGCGCTGATGCGCTTTGTGAGTAACCGGATTGTCCATATGAGAGCAAACACAACGATTGCCAAACTCAACAGCAACCATAGTAGCAAGATTGCGATGGGCGCTAGCGCGTTTAAAGTAGAAATCTTTTGTAGCGTCGTAGGACCATAATGCAGGACATTACCCACAATAGGGTCGAGGGCCTGAACCAACACAGTTTTACCGGAGTTGGGCTGGATAATATTGCCCTTTCTATCGATTGTCAGATGACGTGCTTGACCACCTATTAGTGGTTTGATGGCGAATTGCTTATGGTTCAGGCTTATCTTAAAAGGTGTAAACAGAGCTGAAATTTCAGTGAATGTAGATTGAGAGTTGATTGGTCGATAGTAACCCGGCAAATTGGCTAGTGCTGCTGGTTGCTCAGTTGGTATTTTTGGATCTCGTATTTTCGTCTCGTGCGTATAGGATTCTGCAATGATGCGATGAATTTTGCTGACCGCGGGGCCGTTGGTGTTAGTGACTATAGCATAAGCGAGGTTGAGATCTGGCTGGAACACCAGCATTGCCTGTGCGCCACGTAATGCACCCTCGTGACCATAAAAGATAACCCCATTGTGTGAAAAACTTTGCAGACCTAGTCCCCAATTCACTTCTAGACCGGCTATGGAGGCAGATGTATGACTCGGCAGCTGCATACTTAAGATCGATTCCGCGCTCAACACAGATGACTCACCTTTTCCAGCACGCAATAAAAACTCGGCTAAATTGGCTAAGTCGCCGATAGTGGTGTTTAGCCCGCCTGATGGGCGATTAAGCAAGTGACGGTAAACAACCGGTTGTGTCCGGATATATTGCTGGCTGGCATTGTGTTGGTAAGCATCAGAGTTAAAATATCCGGTCTGGTGCATCTTGAGCGGATCCAAAAAATGTTCCTCAATAAAGCGCTCAAACGACAAACCAGAGAATTTTTCTACCAAATACGCTGCGATCACAGGAGCATCATTGCTATAGGCGGTTCTGGTACCCGGAGCCCAGCGAGATATCCGGCTATGAGGATGAAATGCCACTGCCTCTGATACGCTGACAGGATCCGCATTGTTATGTGCATTTACCGCGAAATGGGTGCCATCCCATCCTGTGGTATGGGCAAGCAGATCTGCTATTGTTACCGGATGCGTGGTCGACCAAGGGTTGATAAAGTTCACTTCTGGGGCAATCTCTGCCAATTTATCTGTTAACCTTAAATTGCCTTGTTCCGACAACTTCATAACGGACATCGCTATCAAGATTTTAGACAGGGAACCAACGCGAAATCGTGTTGATTGCTGAACCTTTCTCTCCATCTCGATATCGGCCAAGCCGAAGGTCTTTTGCCAGCGGGTTCCTTCCTTGCCAATTACCACTACAGCGGCACCCGGAACGGAATGTTTATCAAGCACTGACTGAATTTCCTGTTCCAGGGTATTGGGTGAGGGTACTGTTGTCTGATTAACATGCCCTTGAAGCGCAAATACATTGGAGCAAAAGAGTAAACAAGTATATAAAAACAGATTTTTCAATTGGAGTTCCTTTTGGTGATGGTTGCCTTCAGGTGACAGAACGCATTGCTCGACTAGATGGCTTGAGTTATAAATACGATTTGCTGTCTTGGGCAAAGGAACATTTGTGAATATTTCCCAAAGTGTCTTGTTCACAAAAAGTCACACTAGCTAACTATTTGATTGTTAAGTAAATGACTCAGATTATGATTGAATGGAAATATGATTGGACAAAGTTAAATTAGGTGACTTTCTGGTGGATTTTCAGGCCGGAACACTACGCAATAACCAGCAAGTCAATAAACTAGAACCTCAGGTTCTGGCCTTTTTAAGGGTGTTGATCGATCAACCCGGAAAGGTCATTGAGCGTCAACACCTGTTGAAGGAGGTCTGGCAAGAGCGCCAGGTCAGCGATGATGCGATTCGAGCGGTTGTACGCAAGTTACGCGAGGCTTTACATGATGATGCTCGTAACCCCACTTACATTAAGACATTACCTCTTAAGGGGTATCAACTGATTGCACCTGTCCAACAGGTTGGCAGAAGACTCTCTTTAACTCCCTGGCTGACAAGTGCTGCTATTATAGTGCTGGTGTCACTGACGTTTATATTCAACTCCTTTACGAACAAATCTACGCAAGCAAGTGTCCAGTACCTGACACAGATGGCTGGTTCAGAAATGCTAGCGGACTATCATGAGGGGAGCAATGCGCTGTTGTTTTCCCACCGTTTTGATAATCCTGATCCGCTTCAAATATATGTAAAAAACCTGACTTCCGGCCAGGTCAAAAGGTTGACTTGGGGGGAAGAAGAGCACAAATATGGTTTGTGGTCCCCTTCTGGCGAGCAGGTAGCTTACACGCTAATAAAGGGGAATTTGCAACGATATTTTATAGCCGATTTTGACTTTGTAAGTGGATTTCGGAATATGCGCGAGCTCGACATCGCTGTGACAGATAAAAACCTGCTGGGTTGGTCGGCAGACGGGTTGAGCTTGTATTTTAGTGATTCTTACCGTTCGGGGTTTGCGAAAGGGCTTTTCCGGTTCGAGCTGGCTCAAAATCGTCTGGTAAGTTTGACCAAACCCAGTGTGGAAGGCGCAGGTGATTTTTTTGCAAAGGAATCTCATGATGGAAATCGCCTGGCAATATTGCGCGCAGTGGACAGTAGTCGTGTCGAACTGATTATTATGGCACTCGATGATGACAAACGCATATTGGTAAACAGAGTCTTGCCGATTTTGGCCAACCGTCTGGCTTGGCATCCAGACAATCAAGGTATGGTTTTGTCGAGCTTTACTGGTGCATTGCGTCACTATGATCTTAGTCGTGATGTTTTCACCGATGTGGCAGGTGTCAATGCCAATACTAATGACATTATCCATCTGTGTGCAGACAAATGCATGATGCTGCGTGAGCACAATGGCAACTTTCTGGATATTCAGGAACAGCCAAATCCGTTCATTTCTGAGGCAAACCCAGATACTGAGTATTTTGATTTGCCTTCTGCTGATGATTTCCCATTTTATAGTCATGATGGAAATGCGGTGTATTTTGTGTCTCAGACTGAGAGCGCACTGCTATTACAACGTCAGGACCGTCACGGTGTCAGGCAGCAATTGGCGCAATTTGAACATAAAGACCGTTTAGAAAACTTGTCTATCAGCACCGACGGTAAAAGAGTTCTGGGTCAGCTCAATAAGCGCATTTTCATACTCGATATTGCATCAACAAGGATCGATTTTCTCACTACTGATCTAGAGGTGACTTCCAACCCCAGTTGGGCAAGTGATGGCCAACATGTGTACCTGAACAAACTGGAAAACGACCAGCCCACCATTTATAAAGTGAATACTTACACTCATAAACAGCAGCGATTACATAAAGACTACATTTCGCTCAGGGACGGGCCAGAAGGTAAGCAATATGCCGTTAATGCTAACCTAGATCTTGTTGAATTAAATACTGTGGGCGAGGTGCGTCCGTTAACTCGCCTAAAACACAGCTCTATCAACCTGTGGCGGCTACATGAAAATACCATTTATATTATGCAACGCGCAGGAAACACGGCTGCGGAGCTGGTCAGGTTGAATCTGGATTCAGGAATTCTGGACAGTCAGATCATTGCGCCACACCGATTTAGGCTGAATTTTGATTTACACCCAAATGGTGAAACACTGTTGATAGTCAAATCGTTGATTGCGCAGAGCAATATCGTCAAAGTGAACCACTAAATAATTGGTTTTTTCCCCGCCAAGCCGGTTTTGGCCGGTTCATGTAAAACCGAAAAACACCTTTTTGTAGTGGTTTCGTTCGTTCCAACAGGCATAAATAAAGGGGAAAGCCGCATAAAGCCTTTGCTAAGCAAGGGAGAGTGCATTAGGATCCCGCACTTAAAATTTATTCAACTGAGCTTGTTCATTTGTCACTAACCAAACCATTTACTCTGTTTAAAAACGCCAACGTCTATGCGCCCGACTCGCTCGGTATGCAGCATTTGGTTGTGGCTGGCGGAAAAATTGTTTATCTGGGGAAAAGCGAACCAGTGCTGGATGATTTGCTCGATGTGCAAGTCATTGACCTGGCTGGCCAGACTGTAGTTCCGGGTTTTATCGATGCCCATACTCATATCACTGGTGGTGGGGGTGAAGCGGGCTTCGCAACACGGGTTCCGCCTGTGCCGCTCAGTCAGTTTACCCGAGCGGGCGTCACAACTGTTGTCGGCTTGCTTGGCACAGATGATTTGACGCGCAACACCGAGTCGATTCTGGCCCAGGTATACGCGCTGCGAGAAGAAGGGCTATCGGCGTTTTGCTATACCGGAGGCTACCACCTTCCTCCCACCACACTTACAGGTTCAGTGAAATCGGATATTGTGTTCCTCGAACCTGTCGTTGGCGTTGGTGAGTTGGCAATCAGTGACCACCGCTCCTCTCAGCCAACCCTGAATGAGCTGCTCAAAGTGGCATCAGAAGCGCATGTGGCTCGTTTGATGACGGGAAAAGCAGGGATTCTGCACTTACACTTGGGAGACGGTGAACGTGGTCTTGCATTAGTGAGAGAAGCCTTGTCTGGGTCAGAAATTCCGGCCAGAACGTTCAACCCTACCCACGTAAACAGGCGACGGGAACTGTTTGAAGAGGCCTGTGAATTAACCAAGCTAGGTTGCTGGATAGATGTGACAGCATTTGAAACTGGTGATGTTGGTTATGAGCCGGTGGATGCATTGCTAAAGTATATGCAAAGTGACTATCCGCAGGATAAGTTGACGATAAGTTCAGATGGTGGGGGCTGTTTACCCTGCTTTGATCATCATGGACATATGACTAAGATGGATTTTGCCAGTTCTTCTGCGATGACAGAGGTTTTTTATGAATTGCTGGATAAAGGGGTGGCTCTAGATGCCTGCCTACCCTTCTTTACCCGCAATGTGGCGACCTTGATGAATTTTAAAACCAAAGGACAAATTGCCCAGGGAATGGATGCAGATATCGTCATTTTGAACAAAGACAATCGCATCAGTCACGTGATGGCCTGTGGCTTATGGCACATGTTTGAAGAAAAAATAATTAAAAAAGGTACGTTTGAGGATTGAGTATGCCGTCTCCGAATATTGAAGGACAGCAAAGAGGTTATGTGATCCCTATCGGCGGCGCCGAAGAGAAAATCAATAACCCAGAAATATTGAAGAAGTTTGTAGAATTGGCTGGAGGAGCGGATGCAGATATTTGTATTATTCCAACCGCTTCCCAGCTGGATGACACAGGCGAGAGATATCAGAAGATATTTACAGATTTAGGTGCTGGGAAGACCCATTGGTTACCCATTAGTGAGCGAAGTGACGCGCAAAAACCTGAATACCTGGAGCAGATGGAAAACTGCACTGGAATATTTATCACCGGAGGCAATCAGTTACGTTTGTCGACCATTTTGGGTGGAACACCCATTGCAAAAGCGATCCGCCAGTTAAATGCCAAAGGTGTGCACATTGCGGGAACGTCGGCTGGTGCAGCTATCGTATCCCAACATATGATTACCGGGGGTAATACAGGTATCGTTCCAACCGAAGATGGCGTCAGTCTGGCACCAGGTATGGGCTTGATAAACACAGTGGTAGTGGATCAGCACTTTAATGAGCGCAATAGATTATCTCGGTTATTGAGTGCGGTGTCCTACAATCCATTTCTGGTTGGGATTGGATTGGACGAAGACACGGCTGCATTTATCGATGGTAACAACGAGTTTACTGTTGTAGGTAGCGGTGCAATTACTATTATCGACCCTTCTGATATTGAGTACTCTTCCATGGCTGAAGCCCGCACGGGCGATGCCTTGACCTTGTTGAATTTAAAGGTCCACATTCTCTCTGCAGGGGCGAGATATAACATCTCCGACAGACAGGGGTTCACCAAGTAATTTGCTGTTCAAAGCGTTTTCCACGCTGACCAGTATTTCAAACCAACAAAAACAGTAGCAACAGCTACTGTTTTTCTATACCTTAGTTTTGTATCAGTGCCATTATCTTGCATTCTGGTTGTCACAGGATGCAACGAGCACTCTTGTGCCAATTCAACGATACAATTGGTATTAGTAGCACAGCATTATGTGCAATTGCCTCGTGCACCTTTCACAATCATTCGATATTGAAAGAACAAACTATGGAAGTCTCCGTCTATGAAAATACTTAGCAAAAATGTCTATGTTGGCCCTAATATTTACGCTAATTTTCCGGTCATCCGCTATCAAATAGACATAGGTGAACTCGAAAACTGGCCCTCAGTGAAATTAGGAACTGAATTTGTCGAAGGTCTGGTGGCAGCCATCCCTTCTTTGCAAAATCATGGTTGCTCCTATGGTGAAGCCGGTGGATTTCTGCGACGTCTTAGAGAAGACGAAGGCACATGGATCGGTCATATATGGGAACACGTGGCCCTTGAATTACAAAACCTTGCAGGCTCATCTGTGAGTTTTGGGCGAACGCGAAGTTTGGATGAAGTGGGTTGTTACAACGTAGTTTATCAATATCAACAACGAGATGTTGGATTGGAAGCCGGTTCTTTGGGGATGCGATTACTCACTCACCTGATGCCCGCAAACGTGCAGGAAGCCATTGGCGCTGACATAGATGATGACTTTGATTTTAACGATGAATTACGCAGTTTTGTGCGCATGGCGCAACGTAAAGAATTTGGTCCAAGTACCGGCTCGCTAGTCGCTGCAGCAGAAGCAAGAGATATCCCCTGGTTACGTTTAAACAATTACAGCTTGGTGCAATTTGGTCATGGCAAGTATCAACAGCGGATTCAAGCCACGGTCACCAGCGAAACCAAACATATAGCGGTAGAAATATCCTGCGACAAAGAGGATACCCACAACTTACTTAATGACTTAGGTCTACCGGTTCCTCAGCAAATTATGGTGTACGGAGAACGTCAGGCGGTTCGTGCAGCGAACCGCATCGGCTATCCGGTGGTAGTGAAGCCTCTTAATGCCAACCATGGCCGTGGCGTCAGCATCAATCTGACCACTGATGAAGAAATCGAAGTGGCCTTCGTTGAAGCACAAAAATTTGGCACCAGTAAAGCGGTATTGGTGGAAAGCTATCTAACCGGATTTGACCACAGAATGCTAGTGGTTAACAACGAGTTAGTCGCTGTTGCCAAACGCGTACCGGGCCATGTGGTTGGCGACGGAGAGCACACCATTGAGCAGCTGGTGGATATTGTTAACCAGGACCCAAGACGAGGCATTGGTCATGAAAAAGTGCTTACTCGCCTAGAATTGGATAGCCAGGCTGAGCGCTTGATGACTGAAGCGGATTACGACAAAGACACAGTGCTAGAACAAGACCAGGTTTTTTACCTCCGCTCCACTGCAAACCTCTCCACAGGTGGTACAGCCATAGACGTGACTGACGTGGTGCACCCCGACAACCGCGACATGGCCGTTCGTGCCATAAAAGCCATTGGCTTGGACGTGGGTGGCGTTGACTTTCTTACTGATGACATCAGCAAATCCTACAAAGAAATTGGTGGCGGCATTTGTGAATGTAATGCTGCCCCCGGTTTCAGAATGCACGTTGCGCCCAGTGAAGGTGAACCCAGAGATGTGGCCGGGAAAGTTATGGATATGCTATTTCCGGCCGGCAGTCACGCACGTATACCTATTGCAGGCATTACTGGCACCAATGGTAAAACGACCACATCAAGAATGCTCACCAGTATTATGAAATGTGCTGGTTTCACCACCGGCATGACGTCCACAGACGGTGTTTATATTGACGGACATCTGACGGTTAAAGGTGATATGACAGGGCCTACATCGGCGCAAATCGTATTGCGTGACCCAAATGTGGATTTTGCTGTGATGGAAACTGCCCGTGGTGGCATTTTGAAACGAGGATTGGGATACACTTCCTGTGATGTAGGTGCTTGCTTAAATGTAACTGCCGACCATCTTGGGCAACGAGGTATAGATACTGTCGAGCAATTGGCCCAGATCAAACGTGTAGTAGTGGAAGTAGCCAAAGATGTTGTTGTGCTCAATGCTGATGATCATTTGTGTCTCGCAATGGCGGATTTTTGTCAGGCTGAGCGAATCTGTTATGTCACTCTGGACCCCGGACATGGCCTTGTGCGTGAACATATCCGAAGCGGTGGCATGGCTGTTGTACTGGAAAAAGGCATAAATGGCGACATGATTACCATTTATGACAAAGGGGCTCATATTCCGCTGTTGTGGACGCACTTGATTCCGGCCACCATTGAAGGCAAGGCCATTCACAACGTGCAAAACGCTATGTTTGCGACGGCGATGGCCTACAGTTTTGAAACCTCTCTTGAAGATATTCGTCAGGGCTTGAGGATCTTTAATACGTCCTTTTATCAGGCTCCTGGTCGTCTTAACATTTATGATGAGCACCCGTTTAAAGTGATTCTGGATTATGCTCACAACCCTGCCGCTATTCAGACAATCACGGACCTGGCAACCCGACTTGATGTTAATGGTAAGCGTAGAATTGTGCTGGCTATGCCTGGAGACCGACGAGATGAAGATGTTGTGGAAGCAGCAAAAATAACCTCAAAAGGATTCGACACCTTTGTTTGTAAAGCAGATGATGACAGACGCAGGAGAGGCCACGACGAAGTGCCCATGATGCTTAAACAAACATTGATGAGCGAAGGTATCAACGAAAGCGATATCGAAGTCATTCCTTCAGAATCTGAAGCGGTGGAAAAAGCATTGAAGGATTGTCAAAAAGGTGATCTGCTAATTATTCTGGGTGACAACATTACCCGCTGCTGGAAACAGATTGTTCACTTCAACAGCGAGATTGATTTGGATGTGCCAGGAGAAACCCCTTCTCAGGACTTCCCGGAAAAACTCTATGAGCCTGTTGAGCACAAATTTGAACTCAATGTTGGTGAATCACTGGTTAAAGACGAACGAGGTGTGCGTCTGGTGGTAGAACGTGATGAAGATTCTGACTAAAGGTAGATGCGCATTATGCAGTTGGAACTGGATGAAGTAAGAAGACTGACAGGCCCCAATCTCTTGTGGGACAAACCAGGTGCTATCGTTGACGTATTGGTCTGTGGAATTGAGCCTGCCAAAGTAGCCGAGACCTGGCAAGAATGGATGAAAACCATTTTGACTGATTTCGGCTGGCAGGAACAGTATACCTATCGACTTCACGATGAAGGGGCCAGCATGGCGCTTAGTGCGCCAATGGATGCCTTGTATACAGCCTGTGAGTTAGCCGAACTGGCCTGGCACTGTGCCGCGGCGCGGTTGAGCGGTGAAAACCCACCAGACTGGAATCTTCGTTTGGCGGAACTAAAACAAGAGCTCGCAGAGGAACAAAACTCTGCTCTAATTTCCTTGATGAACGAGGCAGAAAAGCGCGGAGTTACCTGCATCAGCGATGACGATGATGTGAGTTTGGGTATGGGCCGTACGGTGGACATCTGGCCAGCTCGTCAACTTCCGACCACAGATCAAGTCGACTGGCAAAAATACCATGATATTCCCCGTGCTTTTGTCACAGGTACCAATGGAAAATCCACCAGTGTGAGATTGGCGGCGCAAATTGCAAAAGCGGCAGGTATTAACGCGGGCGTAACATCCACTGATTTTATTCGTGTGGGTGATGAAATAATTGACACCGGAGACTATTCGGGCCCCGGCGGAGCGCGTATGTTGCTGCGTGACCCTCGTACCGAATTGGCGTTTCTGGAAGTGGCTCGTGGTGGAATTTTACGCAGGGGAATACCTGTGGAAACTGTTGATGCTGCGTTGATCACCAATGTAGCCAGTGATCATCTTGGCCAATATGGCATCAACAAAGTGGAAGAGCTTGCTCAGGTCAAGTTTGTGATCACCAAAGGCTTAACGGCGAATGGCACCTTGGTGGTTAATGCTGACAACGAATTGAGTGTTGCAGAAGCTGGTAAATTAGATCAGAAGCTTTGCTGGTTCAGCACAGATGAATTTTCCAACTTGATTCAGCAACAGATTAAAGACTGTCAACCAGCTGTATTTGTGCGCGCAGGGCATATTGTGTACCACTCAGATGGTCTTTTTGAAGACATACTGCCTCTGGTGGAGATCCCGATGACCATGGGCGGCGCAGCCAAACATAATGTGCAAAATGCATTGGGTGTAATTGGTTTATGTAAGGCACTTAAGTTGCCAATAGAAGCCATCCGGCAAGGACTCAGAGAATTTGGCAGCAGTGCAGTTGATAACCCGGGACGGGGTAACCTATATAAGATCAACGGTGCCACTGTGATGGTGGATTTTGCGCACAATGAGCACAGTATGCGTGCGGTGGTTGAAACGGCAAGGAACCTGCCGGGTAAACGCAAGATTGCTATGTTTAGTCATGCCGGAGATCGCAGCGATGAAGAGATTCGGGATTTAACTAAAGCTGTCGCTGGTTTGAAAGCTGACATGTATATCGTCTCTGAACTGGAACGTTATCTGCGAGGCAGAGAGTTAGGCGAAATCCCTGCTATTGTCCGAGATTGTCTAGTGGAATTGGCTGTGCCTGAAGACAAAGTTAAGCAAGTTTCAGAACCACTTGAAGGGACCAAATTGTCGCTGCAGAATGCGCAGTCTGGTGATTTGATTCTTCTTTTTGTTTTGTCAGACAGAGAAATTGTTCACGATTATCTGAGTGCGTTATCAGAATGAATCTAGGTTGCCTGCTGGCTTCATTATTGTTTCTTGGAGTGTCTTTTTACGCAGTGGCAGGAGAGGTTCACTCGAACTTCGACTCAGTAAATCCAGATCCTAGCAAAACCTATGTTTTTTATAGCCATGGCTTTATCGTTGAAGGTGACAATACCAACCCGGTTCACCCCCGTTGGGGTGAGTATAACTTTCCGGAAGTGGTTAAGGCACTTGCAGACGCCGGTTTTGAAGTGATTGCATTTCACCGACCAAAAGGGAGTGATTTCAAAGTCTATTCGTTGGAATTGGCTAGTCAGGTCCGACAGCTCTTACATAAGGGAGTTCCCGCCACACAAATCAATTTGCTAGGCTTTTCACGTGGTGGCCGTATTACAGCTCATGCCTCACATGCTCTGGCGAAAACACCTGTCAACACCATCATTCTGGCTGGCTGTGGAGCATGGGTGATGAAAAGCGAACCCTGGGTAAAAGTGAATGGTGATTTTTTATCTGTTGTTGAAGCCAGTGACAATGTAGGTACATGCCAGCTGTTAAAAAATCGCAGCACCGCTGTGCAAAGTTATGATGAAATCAATATTAATACAGGCAAAGAACACGGTGCGTTTTATCAACCTTTAGCTGCATGGCTAAATCCAGTTGTCGATTGGATCGCTGCTAAGGCTAGTGGCTCAGTTCAATAATTTCATTGGGCGAAGAAATTAATGTAGTCAATAAAACACGAGTTCCCGCAATATCCGATACCCACCAGATATCCTCATGCAATGGTGCGAGGATTTCCAAATCACGACTTTGAATGTCGTATTGCCACAACTGATGCCGCCAGTTTATCCCGTAGAGCACATTGTCGATTGCCACGAAGCGCTTACTATCCAACTCTTTGTTTAGTTCCGAAAGCTGCGTTCTGTGATCATTTTTTGTCAGCCAGGCCAGGCGACTATGATCAACGTGTAGCATGCTGTTATTAGCTAGAATGTATGCAAATTTAGCATCTTCCAGACCAGTCTGTTGGGAGGAAAGGTCAGCTAAATCAAGGATGATAACCTGGTAACTCGTTGTAAGATTACCTTCTATAAGTAAACTTTTTTCGTTAATCCATTGAAATATTGTACTAGCCGGATAACTCAATCCGATTCTTTGCTGTTCACCGTCCAAAGAGAGAATAGTGATCACATCATTGGCCACAGTGACTAACCTCTTTCCATCTGGAGACCATTCAAGGCTGGTTAAATGTGTTTTAACCGGAAACTGACTTAGTTGTATCACATGTGTGCCTTCAGCAATCCATATTTGTGAAGAACCTGAGCGCTTTGACAGAAAGGCGATTTTACTACCGAAGGGTTGGAATTTCGCGCCTGCGTCATAACTGTTTGATCGTGCCAGGCTTTCGGGTAAAGATTCTGCGGTTTCGGCTACGGAGAGGTCCAATAGGGCGATATCAGAGTCTACCAGCCCTTGAGTGGCCAGAATTTTGTCATTATTTTTGTGCATAACAGGAGTGAAAAGCCGCATGGGCCTGACGATATCTACAGGCGTAACCTGTCCATCAAATTCGAGGTTAAACAATCCTTGGCTGGTGTTCAGTAAAAACCTCTCCTCATCCTGTGTAAAGTTAGGTTCAATGCGCTGAAAGACTGATAAATCGGCAGGTAGGGTAATTTCCTCACTTGATACTGGATTTGCATTTACATCAAGTAAGGTCCAACTATTTTGCAACTCTGGTGATTGTTCAAACACGGCCACCAAATTTTGCTTCTGGGCAATATCAAAATGTGTCAGTGTATTTTCAGCTGGAAAATAGAAGTCAGACAACTGATCCGTCGAGGGTTGGTATCGGACGATTTTGGTAGGGTGACTGTGCTCTATCATTAGTATGCTGCCGTCTGTCATCCAGAGTGGCCGAGAAATACGCCTGTTCTCGCAGTTTAATCGCTCAACCGTTGTCTGCGGCGAGTTGATAGCCGCTGCGAAATCCAAGGTGTGAAGTTGCCAACACAAATCTTTTTCGGTTTTATCCTGAGCACAATTTTCTTGTACAGTGAAGGCCAGCTGAGTGCCATCACTTGACCAACTGTGTTGGCCGTATACCGCTGAATGCCGAGTCAGCTGAATCTCCCTTTGGTCCACAAGATCTTTGGCCCATATGTGGTTCTCACAGACACCAAGGTAGCGATGGAAAACCATGTATCTTCCATCTGGCGAATAGTCTGGATAAAATTCTTTTTCGTCGGAGGCTGTTAAAGGTCTGATTGTTTCAAATCTATCGCTATCTTGGGGTTTTAACAGGTAATGGAACAGAAAAAAGGCCAACAGCGTTAACACTGTCAGGCCAACCTTTGTTCTGGATCCTGTTGTTGTTTGAGCCATCTTACCTGGTGTGGGCGAAGGTATTTCTGGCTTTACCGTTACTTCCAGACTGTAACCCTGTTTAGAATGTGTCTTGATTATTTCTTGTGCACGACTATTGTCACCCAATGCTTTTCGGACTTCTGCAATACACCGCTGCAAAGTGTTTGGACTCACACAGGTATCAGGCCAAACCTCATCCATCAATGTATCGTGGCTGACAACCTTACCTGCATTTTTGGCAAGTATATTGAGCACCGCGAGCACCTTAGGCTGCAACAAATACGTTTTTTGTGAACGGGTTACCTGATTGCGCGCAGGGTCGACCAGATAGTCGGCTACCCAATATGGATGGTCCATATCTTTCATGTTGTTATCTCGAATCGCATTACTATCTACCACAAGCGTAGTTGACGCAATTGTTTTGCCTTTTTCCAGCCCCTAAGTGCAGAAATCAGCAAACCATCAGGTTTTTGGTTGTTTTTCTTCATGTATTCATCGCCACATCTCGCTACTTTTTCTCACAACTTGCTATCAGTCAACATTGAACAGCTTGATCTCACAACAAAAGGAAAAGAAATGAACAGGTTATTATTCGTCAGCATTGTTTTCACACTGTTCGCCAGTGCTGCATTTGCCAACTCAAGCGAGTCTGAGGTTACTGAAGAACCATTAGTGTATGGCAAACACATTTGGTTTAAATCGGCTATCCTGGGAACCACAACTTCTATGAACATCTATCTTCCGTCTAGTTTTGAACGGGCATCCAGTGAACACACTTATCCGGTTATTTTTGCCAATGGAGGACATGGTGAAGAGTTTTTTCTCACCTTGTCGGGCGTGGTAAAACACTTAGGCGAGCTTGACCGTATGCCTGAATCCATAGTTGTGAGCTTGAATGATAGCGGTTATTACCCTGACACCTATACCAATGGAATGTGGAGTTCTAGAGATAAATTGGCGTCTTATGGCGATCCGGAACTGTATGTAAGACATCTGGAAGAAGAACTATTCCCACATCTTCGAAAGCACTATCGAGCAAATGATTACCGCACGATTATTGGTGTATCTGGCAGTGCGCTTTTTCCCCTCTATAGTCTGACGCATCATCCAGAGTTGTTTGATTTACACATTCTGACGACGTCTCACGATATGATTGGCATGGGCTTTCAACCTGACAAAGATATCATCGACCAACTAGTTGATGTTATTAAGTCCAACTCCGATACCAAGACGGCCTTATATTTTGGCGTTGCTGATGACGATATTGACAGAGGAGACTTTGACCGCGATGAAAAATATCAGAAAAACATTGAGAGGCTTCGTAAATCTCTGAGTAATATCAGCGCATCGGGTTTTAAATCAAAAGTGGAAATATTCCCCAATGAGCGTCATTACGATATGTATATCAAAGCTATGCTGTCTGCTTTTGAGTTCGTGTTTCCCGAAAAACGCTGGGCCAAAAAATTTCGGGAACTTATTGCCCAACCGGGCGATGCGCTGGCCAATATAGAAAAACATTACGCGATTTTGTCCGAAGAATACGGCATTAAGGTGCTACCAAAAGCTGATCGGTGGAATAGTGTTAACTCATTACGCACTATCAGCCGTGTATTACTGCAAGATGATCGTATTCAGGACTGCCTTAGTGTAGCCAAACGTTGGGCGGAGTTGAGGCCGGGAGATGCGCAACCTTATCACCGTATGGCAGAAGCACACATCAAGGCAAGTCAACTTCAATTAGCAAATGAATCCATTGATATGGCTCTCTCGCTAGTTAAAACAGACCAGGCCTGGCTAACGGAATCTTTGCAAAAGTTACGTAAGGAAATCAACTCGAAGGGTGGTTCGGACTAAGCCAGCTACATCAGGTCAATATCAAAAGCCTAAGCATTATCTTTTTATGGGAAAAAAGTTTGCCGTAATCGTAAAAGCGCGGCAAACTATGTAGCTCAACCCTTTTTCAGGCATTTAGGGGCAGGAGCCACAGAATGGCCATTTTTGAAGACCATGGAACCTTAGATATTGAGGCAGATGGTCAAATACTAATAATAGAAGGAACAGGTCCCTGGAATCTGGAATCTCTTGATAAGTCAGGGTCTGTGGCTTTGCCCGTTGTGCAACCCCTGTTAGGCAAACCTTGGGGGGTGCTGGCTATTTTGCACGGTCAGGTGATTTATGTGCCTGATGCCGCGGATGCTTTGGTAGACATTGTTCGGGAAGACAAACGAAAGGGCAGAGTTGCTTCAGCAATAATTTTAACTGGCAGCGATTCCCCGAATTTCAGTGAAAATCATATAAGTGAAATCTACACCAGAGCTGGCGAAGAGTTTGCTTTTTTTGATAACCAGGAAGCAGCTAAAAACTGGTTATTGAAAAAGTTGGCTGATTACACGGCAGACTGAATCTGCTAACCAATTATTTTCTTATATTCTGCCACCAATGAATCAGAAGCATCCTCTTCCCAGGCGCTTTCATGGGAGCAACCTACATTGTCGTGACCTGTCACATCCATAATGTTGAAAGGTGACGAGCCATCGTCCAGGTGATTCCCCAGGCGCGTTCGATGTATGCCTTCACGGAAATCTTCTTTTCGGAAATAATTGATATAGCTACCCAGTTGTTTAGCGACCTTGAGAGTAATAACGCCATCCACAGGTAACAGGTTAACCTGCATATCAGACAAAAACAGGGTTGCATCTCTTTGATTAATGGCGATATGAATATTTTCAGCTGCGACTATTTTTATCTGCTTCAACCATGTTTGATAATCCTGGGCTATCGTATCTGCATGATGAAGCAAAACATTGTCGAATTGAAATCCCTCCATCCGTTGAGATTCGGTGGCGAGTTTCAAGATTTTATGGCCAAGGCTGTGGACCAGCAAATTCACATTTGTGTGAGGACGCTGGTTTTTAATTTTGCTAAATAGATTGTCTCGTAAAAAATCAAAACTATCGATGAAGGCATCGACACTTTGGCCGGCAAAAATGGAAGCATTGCGATACTGTCTGATTTGTTGTTCCAATCCCCCTTTAATACTCATGAGACTTGAGCCGCTTTTTTGTATCACTGCATAAAGTATCGCTCTTAACACGTACCATTCGATGTTGCTGTCAAAGGAACGAGATGGCCAGGAAAATATCACCATGTTGACGTCATATTTTTCTTGAATAACGCGGCTTTTCATCAGGTTCTTTTTAAATGTCTGATTGTTGCCATGCACAAAAAACAGCCAAGGTTTGTCGTTATCTATGCTTTGGATATATTCGCTTAAGGCTTCTGCCTCCAGATGCTTTTCGATCAGAGTAAGGCGATATGGTTTTTGATTGTAGCGGCGTTGGTATCGAAAGCCACGCCCACCCTGATGATGGACTTTTTTACGCACAAACAATGGTTGTGCTTCTGCTGTAGCAATTCTGAAACTGTGTTCCTTGTTAACCTGTTCGCCGAATAGCGTGATGCCCTTGTTTCGGGCTTGTTTGATGCTTCGGCTGGTAATAATAAGTGTTTGAACAGACATCAACACTCCTTGTTGTGAATCATTATGAGCGGTAGATATAGCCTAGCTGCTCAGGCGAAAAAGACCAAAAGTAATGAGTAATTGAAATGGAAAGCGGTGAATTATCGCTGAATGAGATAATATTCCAGAAAATGCAGCAATATTCATCTTTTTAGTCCCGCAGGAATAACCAAGAATAGCCTCAGGATTGGCCAATCCGAAAACCGACAATTGATATAAATAAGGGTTCAACATGACATTAGGTAACAGGATCAAACAACTGCGGCAGGCCAACAACTTAAGCCAACCTGAATTTGCAGAAAAAGCCGGGATAGAACAATCATATTTGTCCAAGCTGGAGAACGACAAATCTCTCCCATCAAATGACATTTTCAGAGGGTTGCTTGCTGCCTTTGGGATAACAGTGGGTGAATTTCTGGCAGACCTGGATTGGTCAGCAGAAAAGTCGCGACTGGTTCAAATCGCTGATTTGGACCAGTGGTTTCAGGCACAAAGTAACGTGCAACTGGAAAAACAGCGACGCTACCTTTATCGCTGCAGTGGGCTCATTGTGCTGGCAGTTACCCTTTTTTACATCGGGTTCAGCAAGCAACTATTTGATGAGCACTACACACAGTATATTTCGAGAGGCGTAATTTTTCCTGACGAATCGAAACACATTTTTTACAATTGGGATGATTTAATTGACCGCTCAGTGGAAGGCGCTTCGAGAAAAGCCAGAGCTAAAGCGGTGGAGATGGAAAAACGTTTTGATGAAATTATTGTGACCCATGACGATGATAATGGCGCACATTATGTAGAGGAAGTTGAAGGTGGACGTCGTTACTTCAAAAAATACAAATCTATTCAGAAACCTCGCCGTGTCAATGCCTGGTTGCAAGTGCTGGGTGTCTTTCTGTTTGGTGCCGGGGTAATGGGGTTTGTGATTGAGCGACGACTTTTTTCTTCCCGTCACTAACATTATTAAGAGTGTAAACATGGTCAAAGATTTATGGAAACGAGGGAACTAACGATGAGATATATCCTGTTTACGCTCCTACTTGTAGTGTTTTCGGTGAAGGGACAGATACCCCCAAATAGTAACGGAACAGATCCGCTGTCAGCCAATTCACAGCGCACTGAATTCGCCATGAACTACCCTTCAAAAAACAGCAAGATTGCGGCGCTGTTGGGGCGATACCGTTCCTTGGGTAAGCTTGAAAAGCTGGAAAAAAATTGTGCTGAGTGTGCGGTAAATATCATTTCCTGGCAAATGCCCCATGGCGGTTTTGGCTTACACGATATTGAACCATACGAATCTGCCTGGGACGGCAAAAAATCCCGTTCAGAATGGGAGAGTAGAGGCGTCGAATTAGGGAATTTCGACGACTACGCCACCATAGCGGAAATTCGATATCTCGCAGCAGTTTATGAGCAGGAAGAAAACAAAGAATTCAGGGGGAAAATTGCCGATTCCATAAAAAAGGCGCTGGATTTTATTTTGTTGTCACAGTATCCCAACGGAGGCTGGCCTCAGGTCTATCCCAGACGCAAAAAAAGAGTTTATTCCAATTACGTTACACTCAATGACGACGCAATGATCCGCATTATGGTCTTGTTGTCGGATATGCTTGCTAAACAGCCACCTTTTGACACTGATTTGATGGACCAGATAGACAAAAGCGCCTTCTTACCTTCATTGAAAAAAGCACTCAGCAATTTACTCGAGGCTCAGATAACAACCCGAAATGTCAGTACTATCTGGCCTGCCCAATATGATCCGGCCAACTTTCAGCCGATGCCTGCTCGAAGCTTTGAGTTGGCTTCGAAATCCACCAGAGAGTCAGTGGGCGTGCTGGTTTATCTGTTGAACTGGCCATGGCAGAACGAGCAAGTAGAGCACGCCATCCGATCAGGATTGTCCTGGTTTGAAAAGAATCGGATTGCCAACAAAGGATACAAAAAAGGCGAAATAACGGATCGTCAGGGGGCAAGTCTTTGGTATCGCTTTTATGACGTTGACCAAGATACTCCACTTTTTGCTGATCGGGACGGGATTAAACGGGAAAGGCTTGAGCAAGTTGGCGATGAAAGGCGGACACACTACTCCTGGGCAGGTAGCTATGCTAATGAACTCTTGAAAGCAATTAAAAAGCAGTAAACGATTCTTAGCAGCTCAACCGATCTAGTTTAGTTTGAATTACTCTCTGCTAAATACTGCTGCTACTTTGCTCGTTTAAAGAGGTTCAGAGCTTGACCAGTTTTCTATGCATCGTTGAATTACTCCAGAAACTAAATCAGGCTCAATCCAAAGCCTTTTTATATCTCTAGTAAGCTTGTGCCTATAGAGCCTCATTAATAGCGTTGCTGGCTAACCCTGAAAAAAACGCAATAATAAACAATGCATAGCCTATGTATTTGAAAGCCGATGCGACCTTGTAGTACCTGTGTTCGTTTTCTCTTGTATCGTAATGATCGATTATTTCAGTAACCATTACAGTGACGGCACAAACAATCGCTAAGAACATTAAAACAGCAGGGGCCCCTGAGAGAATCACAGATACTCTTCGATTCCAAGGTACCCATAGTTCATTTACCCAAAGCCCATAACCACCGTAAGATGTAATGATGATTGAAACAATCGAGTTAAAGGCTCTCGTTGATTTTGGGATCTGGTTTGGAATGTAAACCCCTTCCTCATTATACTTCGGCTCAGGTACTCTCTCTGTATAACTCGGCTCTGATTCAACTTTCGAAGTCTCTGACAAATAATACCCTTTGTCATTAAATTCATAGCCTTTATCAAATGTCTTAAATAGTAACCCTCGTTCTGCCATTACTTCGCATAATTCTGGAAAGGATTCTTCTTTGGAACATTTCTCCGCCTTATCGAAAATATCAACAAGTTCTTGATCAGAGTACTGTTTGTAATCCGGTATTTCAGACATGAAATCACTTTCTTGTTGTCAATACTGCTGGGAATATTCGAGAGTCTGCTTTAGATGCCAGGTCAGGTCAATGAAAAGTACCCACTGCGATCCGCACTTTGCTTTCACCGTGCTAACAGAGGAAATTATGACTTATGATTTTGAACTGTAAGGTCGAATACCTGCTATTGGAGCCCGAAAGAACCAACCGCAAAAAAGCGTTTAATGCGCAGCTAGCCCTATCCGGCTTCCTGGTTACTACTTCGGACCCAAATAACGTTCTTAGGTCGTTATTCTTTTCCGAAAATTGCCACTGTCACTTTACCGTTTGCATCTATGCTGGCGCGATACATACCTTCTGAATTAAACGGCATCGAAATATTTCCCTTAGGATCAAGAATAATCACACCGCCGGATCCTGCTTGGGGTGATAACACTTGATGAATTACCTCATTGCCAGCCTGTTCAATACTTTTACCCGTATATTTAACCCTGCTGCAGATGTCTGCTGCCACCTGGTGCCGGATAAAATATTCGCCATGTCCGGTAGCTGAAACGGCACAGCTCTGATTGTCGGCCCAGGTTCCGGCTCCTATGATCGGTGAATCCCCAATCCGCCCCCAACGTTTAGCTGTCATTCCACCGGTAGAGGTTCCTGCGGCCAGGTTGCCTTGCTTATCTAACGCTACAGCCCCGACAGTACCGAATTTGTAGTCGACTGTATCGGCATCCAGGCTCATCGCATGATCATTTTTGATAAGCTTTTTCTTTACTTTTTCCAGTGCTTGTTTGCGACGCTCGGTATCGAAGATGCTGTTATCCACCATTTCCAAACCATTTTCCCCGGCAAAGGTATCTGCACCATCGCCACTGAGCATAACATGCACCGAATTATTCATAACCAGTTGAGCTGCTGCGATTGGGCTTTTAGTTCGTTTCACCCCCGCTACTGCGCCTGCTTGTTTGTCGTGCCCACGCATAATAGATGCATCTAATTCATGTTCTTCTTCCCAGGTAAACACAGCACCAACCCCGGCATTAAACAAAGGTGAATCTTCCATTATTTGAATCGCGACAATTACCGCGTCTTCGCTGGTGCCGCCGTTTTTGAGCACTAAGTAACCAGCGTTTAGGGATTCGCTGAGTTTTGCGCGATATTGTGCTTCTTTTTCATCTGTTAACTTGGCTTTGGTGATAGTGCCGGCACCGCCGTGAATGGCTAAGGCAATAGGATTCTCCGCAATAGCGGGAGTAGCTAACAGCACAGATAAGAATAATAGAATTTTTTTCATGTTTGCTTTCGGCAAAAAATTGATGTCACAGCTAAACAAATACAAACAGGGATTGTCAATCCAAAACTTCAGAACAGACAAGTTGAAAGAACCAACTCAACCTAGTCTGAATGAATTGAGTACTTTGCGTGTTGAATTCCAGAGTTCTTCATTGCCTGCCTCAGTCGCAGGTCGCTCGGCGGTGGCAACATAAACCCTGCCCGAACTAGGGTTGTATATCACCCGTTCGACAAAATAAAATTTAACCCCATTGAACTCACCTGTACTGGTTCGCACTCCGGAATCACCGCTAGGGCTTAATTCCACTTTCACGTCTGTCCTGTCCGGGTAGGAAATGCGTGCCAGGAAGGATTCAACGCTATCAAACCCTTGGTGTGAATCAATTTTAATACTTGGTTGGAATCCTTCGGGTATTGAGAATTGCAGAAATAACTCTGCGTTATTTAGCTGGGCGAGTTCGTCGTTCTTGCTCCAAAGTTCTTCTTTCCAGTTAATCATAAACCCATTGTCGAGTTTAAAATTTGGTTGGGTTTCAGCGGTTATACCTGCTGTTTCAAGTGTGGGAGGGCCAGATACTATAGTTTCACCTAATACGGTATCGACAGTGCGAGTTGTTAATGTCAAACCCTCAGAAGAAACTGAAACTGATTCAGTGCGCTCAATCAGTCCGCCTATTTCGTCTTTAAAAAGAAAAAGCACAACGATAGACACCACACCAATGACAATCCACTTTACGTTGTTACCTGAAGAGATACTGGTTTCTTTCTCAGAAGACATGGTAGTTTTTCTCACCTAATGAAACGTCAGGACAAGCTTAGCAGAATAGTTCAAACGCAAACAAATCAACTCTGTTATTAATGAACCTGAGGTTTGGTGCAAAAGTGTATTCGTTAACCAAGTGCATTTCTGCGCAAAGTGAGTTCTGATCCCCACAAATCCCGGAACGGCCTTAATGCTGAGTCCTCGTTGGAACTGGTCCAAAATGCAATTGCACCGTCGTTGTTAGAGGTCGTGACAAGATCATGCTCTTGTAGCTTCTTTTGCACCTGAACTGCAACTGGAATTGCCGTATCAATCAGTTCAGCTTCGTCCTTAACGGCCTGACTCAATGCAGCAGACAGAAAAGAAAAATGGGTACATCCCAGCACGACTTTGTCACATCCATTTGCAAGCATTGGACGGACATAGTGCTCAACAATATCATAGGCACCCTGTGATTCATGCGCCAACTCTTCAACCAATGGAATAAACTCAGGGCAAGCCACAGCCTGTATATTCACTTTTTCTGAATAGGTTTTTGCAAGTCGTTTGAAGGATTGGCTGGCTAAGGTTTGCCTGGTTGCCAGAACGCCGATCCTGCCTGATTTGGTTGTGAGGGCAGCCACTTTTATAGCAGGTTCAACACCGATAATGGGTATCTGAAAAATTGAACGTAATTCTGCGATAGCGTTCGTGGTAGCTGTATTGCAAGCGATGACCAATGCTTTGCAACCTTGCTGTGTTAAAAACTGGCAAACTTTCTCCGAACGCGAGCTAATTATTTCAGCGTTTTTTTCACCATAGGGTGAATACAACTGGTCCGCAAAATAAACCAAATCTTCAGAGGGAAGTAAACGTCTGACAGCATGACAGATTGATAAGCCGCCAACACCAGAATCAAATATACCGATTGGTCCCATTTTATTCATTTATTATGATCTTTCTAAGAGAGGCTGAATCTTCGGCAAAATACCACCCGTTATACAGTAATTTCCTACTCTGTGGCTGATTAAACCGTTGTCGAACTAGTGCTTGGTCTTAAATTCTACCTGTAATAATTCGACGTTATCTGTGAAGGTCAGCGTTTTTACTTTGCCGAGGCCTTCAAAATTGACTGTATTGGTTTGTTTCGGCCATAAGTCTCTTAAGGCATCGTGTTGCACAATCAAGGTGTCATGATTTTCAAGCTGTTTAGTTTCCTGGTAAACCCAGAAAAACTTGCCTTCAACTTCAAACCCCACCTGACTTAAGGGCAATACCTCGCCATCTTCTTTCGCCACGGCAAAACGCTGGCTGACATAATCTGCGAAACGCTGTTGAGTCTCAATTGAACTCAGGATATCAGCTTGTTTACTGAAAATTTCTTTTACCGCGTGTTCCGCATCATGCATGTTGAAGCGATGCATGATTTCGATATTGTCAGTACGAGGGTTAAACAAAACCGTGGTAATAGCTGTTTTTTGCTGGTGAGCGAAGGCTGACGCGGTGGCCAAAATGGCCACCGCAGCAAGTGTTATAAAGGTCGTAACCGCTTTCAATGCTTACTAACCTTTCTTGTCTTTTTTAAGTTCGGTTTTACTGTCCTGCATAATGTCTCTATAAACCTTCCCTTCCCGAGGCTTGGATTTATAAGATTCGATTCTTGAAGGAACAATTTTGCGCGGATAGTGGTTGTTGTCCACGTTCACATCGGCCGTTTCCCAACGGGGATCCACAGTCACGCTGGCAAGGACTTTGTCTTTCTCTGTCACTATCATCTTTTTCACCGCTTTTGGTGAGCGTCGCCAGATTTCCGCTGGAATGTACTGGGTCTCAGTGCTGCCGTCTTCGAAGGTCAACTCCAGAATGATGGGCATCACAAGCCCACCCAAGTTTGAGAACTCAAGCACATAGTAATTCTTATCTTCTTTTACAGCTCTTTCCAGCGCTATACGTTCCCAGTCTTCCAAGCCTGCAAGGTAATCTTTGTAATCGTTGCGTTCTTTGTTGGTAACTGTGAATCGATCATTTTCGTCATAGAAATCTTTAATGTCGGAGAAGCGGTCAATCCAAAGTTTTTTGCCTTCCGCTTTGTTTCGTTCATCCGTCAAAGATAATGGCTTGTCCATTTCTTCCTGACGCAGGCGTTTGTAATCGATGTCTGGATCTTGTGTATCCAGGCGCAGTTTAGACACGCGATCAAGTGAGATATCAACATGGTCTGTGCTATAGAACCAGCCACGCCAGAACCAGTCTAAATCCACCCCTGATGCCTCTTCCATGGTACGGAAGAAGTCGGCCGGTGCAGGTCGTTTGTACATCCATCGCAGAGAGTATTCTTTGAAGGCAAAGTCAAATAATTCGCGACCCAAAATAGTTTCGCGCAATATATTCAGTGCCGCAGCAGGTTTGGTGTAAGCATTTGGGCCCAAACGCAAAACGCTATCCGATTGCGTCATAATAGGAACCTGAGTTTCAGATTTCATGTAAGAAACGATATCTCTTGGCTCTACGCCCCATGGAATTAAGGGATCCCATTCGCGGCCTGCAACGCCGTCCAGAAAACTATTTAGCCCTTCGTCCATCCAGGTCCACTGACGTTCGTCAGAATTAACGATCATCGGGAAATAGATATGACCGATTTCGTGAATAACCACTCCAATCAGAAAACGTTTCTCTGCCTGTGTATAAGTACGACTGCCATCTTCCTGCAACGTAGTGCGAGGGCCATTAAAGGTGATCATGGGATATTCCATGCCGCCAACGGGTCCGTTAACAGACTGTGCGACTGGGTATGGGTAATCGAATGAGAATCGCGAATAGACTTCCATGGTATGAATGACGGATTCAGTGGAATACTTTTTCCATAAATCGCCACCCTCTTTCGGGTAGAAGGACATGGCCATAACTAATGGTTGCTCGTCGCCACCCTGTTGATAACCTCTGGCATCCCACATAAATTTACGTGAGCTCGCCCAGGCAAAATCCCGCACATTTTCAGCTTTAAAACGCCAGGTTTTTTGTTTATTGGTTCCATCTTCTTCGTTTTCTAACGCTTCTTCTGCCGTCACAATGAATACAGGTCGTTTTGCTGTTTCGGCATCTTTAAGGCGTTTGCGTTGAGTCGAGGTCAACACATCATTAGGGTTTTGCAATGAGCCAGTGGAAGAAACGATATGATCAGCGGGTACAGTAATCTCTACGTCGTAATCACCAAACTCCAAGGTAAATTCGCCGCGACCGATGAATTCTTTATTGGTCCAGGCTTCGTAATCTGTGTAGGCAGCTAGTCTTGGAAACCATTGGGCCAGCAAAAAGATATCATTTCCGCCTTTACGTTTGTCATCGGGGAAATGTTCGTAACCCGCACGAGCTGAAACAGCATCTTCTTCCACAATATTAAATGCAAAGTCCAGGCTGAATTCGGCCTTTTCCCCAGGTTTCAAAGGCGATTTCAAATCGACCCGCATTAGCGTACCGACTATTGTTGCTTTTAATGCGTCGCCACTTTTGGTTTCGACATTGGATATCTGATAACCCAACTCATTATCATCAGTGAAATGTTGGCGTCTTAGCGCAGCGAGGCTGATTTTAGCTGGTTCTTTATCTGTTGCAGCCTTAGTTGCCGGACCACGACTGCCGATACCGCCGAAAGTTGTGGTTTTTGCTGACATGGAATCATTGCGGAATTTGTTCTGATCCAGTTGTATCCAAAGATACTTGAGCGTGTCTGGCGAATTGTTTGTATAGACGATATCCTGACTAGCTTCGATTCGGCGTTTATTTTCATCCAGGCGAACTTTAATTTTGTAGTCGACTTTTTGTTGCCAGTATTCATGACCGGGTTCACCCGCGGCATTTCTGTATACATTAGGTGTAGGTAAAACTTCATCCAATTGACGGAATTTGTCTTCAAAGTCACCTTTGGTTTGTTTTATTGCTGCTGTGGCGGATATTGCTGTAAAGCAGGCCAGCAGTGTGATTGCCTGGATTATATGACGTCTCATTTGAATACCTTCGGGTGGATATTTTCAGTCGCAAAGCGGGAAATCCTAAAGCATTTCCTGCCTTTTGTCGCTGTTATCGGATTCTCAATTATTTCAGAATGTGAATAACGGTTTACATTCCAACTAGTAGAAGGGATCACGGAACAATAAATTTCATATAATTTATGCTCTTAAGTGGCTTGTTAATCCCGCTGAAATACGTAATCTACCTCAGTTCAGAAAACAGAAGGTTAGTATGCAGAATTTTGAGTGGAAACGCGCAGTCATTAAAGTGGGAAGTGCCTTAATTGCACCTGATGGCAAAGCCTGCAGTGGCCGCTATTTGTTACCCATTGCACGTTTTATTACCGCCAGCAGAGAGTTGGGGAAAGAAGTTATTTTGGTTTCCTCTGGCAGCGTCGCTGCTGGGCGAGGTGCAATTGCTCATATTCACCAACCTTCAATTGCCGAAAAACAAGCAATGGCAGCAATAGGCCAAACTCAAATGATGGCCAACTGGTCGCGTTTTTTTGATTTCCCCTGTGCCCAGTTATTGCTCACTTATGATGATCTGCACAATCGAACCCGCTATGTGAACATTAAGAACACGCTTAGGGAACTGTTAAAAAATCACGCGCTACCCATAGTGAATGAGAACGATACCGTGGCAGTGAATGAACTCAAAGTGGGTGACAATGATAATCTCGCAGCATACGCGGCCTTGGTTGCCCAGGCAGATACATTGATCATTTGCTCAGATATTGATGGTCTTTATGATGCTGACCCAAGGGTCTCAGACAGTGCGAAGTTGATCCCCTTAGTAAATGAAATTGACCAATCAGTGTTCGACCTTGCTGGTGGCGCAGGCAGCAAAGTAGGTACTGGTGGCATGCGGACCAAGCTACAAGCTGCTGATAAATGCACGAAAAGTGGGATCCAGACTTTAATAGTCAATGGTCAAAAAGGTGAGGTATTTGATCATTTATTGGAAGGGAAAATCGGCGGTACGCTTTTTACCCCGAGTAAAAGTCGCGAAAACGCACGAGGTCAATGGCTTAAACATACGCTCAAAACCAATGGCGTAATCAGCATCGATGAAGGGGCCAAACGAGCCCTTATCAAAAGTGGCGCTTCGCTGCTTCCATCGGGGATCAAGGAGGTCGTTGGCGACTTCAAAACAGGCGAAGCAGTACAAATAGAATGTCAGGGTAAAGCTATTGCCAAAGGGTTGGCTTTATACAATGCTTCTGATTTGACGGAAATTCAGGGGCTCAGGAGCGACAAAATTGAGTCGGTGCTGGGATTTACGTTAGGTGAAGCCGCGGTGCACCGCGATGACATGGTTTTAATAGATTAAGGGAACAGCATTATGAGTTTTTCGATTTCTCAGGCAGCCAGGCAAGCCAGACTCGCTTCCAGGCAGATTGCTAAATTATCCGCGACCGAGAAAAACACATTGTTGCGCGACATTGCTTCTGCTCTTTTGGAGAATACCCCGCAAATCCTGGTGGCCAATGAACTGGACCTGGCAAACGGTCGATCTTCGGGTTTGGATGCTGCTATGCTCGACAGGTTAATGCTCAACTCGGACCGCCTGAAAGGTATCGCCACGGCTGTGGAAGAAATCGCGTCCCAGAGTGATCCTGTGGGCCGTATTCAGAATATCGAACGCATGCCAAGTGGTATTCAGGTTGGTAAAATGCGTATTCCTTTGGGTGTCATTGCAATGATTTACGAATCACGCCCAAATGTCACCATAGACGCTGCGGCATTATGCCTGAAGGCAGGCAATGCAGTGGTCTTGCGTGGAGGAAAAGAAGCGTTGCATTCAAACCTGGCTCTAGCCCAATGTATTCACCAGGCTCTGGAGAAACATGGTCTGGCCCCAGCTATAGTGACAGTCGTACCTGATCCTGATCGTCAGGTTATGAACGAATTAATGACTCTTAGCAACGATATCGATCTAATCATACCTCGTGGCGGAGAAGGGTTGATCAGATTCGTATCCGAGAATAGCCGGATTCCTGTTATTCAGCACTATAAGGGTGTCTGTCATCTCTTTGTCGACGAACAAGCAGACCTGAGCAAAGCACTGAATATTCTGGAAAATGGAAAAACCCAACGAACAGGTGTTTGCAACTCATTGGAAACACTTTTGGTACACAAAAGTGTGGCACCAAGCTTTATGCCGATGGCCGCGTCAATGTTGGCTAAATATAACGTTAAGGTGCACGCCTGCGAACGCAGTATCGGGTACTTTGAATTGGCTGCTGCAGCCACAGAAGAAGACTGGTACGCCGAATACCTGGCACTGGAAATTGCTGTACGAGTAGTGGATGACATGGAGGCGGCCGTTGCACATATCGAGACCTATGGTTCAGGCCATACGGAAGTGATAGTGACTCAAAATTACAGTGCAGCGAATGAATTTGTCAGAATTGTTGATTCTGCTGTGGTGATGGCCAATGCCTCGTCGCGCTTTTCTGACGGTGGCGAGCTTGGGTTGGGCGCTGAGATTGGTATATCCACCAGCAAATTACATGCTTATGGACCAATGGGTGCTGAATCGTTGACTACCGAGAAGTTTATTGTCTTGGGTGATGGAGAAATCCGGAGTTAGCTATGAGCAGTTCAAAGAGAATCAGCTATTACATATGCGACGTATTTACCACTCAGCAGTTTGGCGGGAACCCGCTTGCTGTGATTCCTGATGCGCGTGAGTTAAGCACTGAGCAAATGCAGAAAATTGCACTGGAATTCAACTTTTCTGAATCCACCTTCGTTTTACCTGCGACACAAGGGCACAGTGCTCAGGTGCGCATATTTACACCAAGTCGTGAAGTGCCGTTTGCTGGCCATCCCAATGTTGGCACCGCTTTCGTTTTAAGCGAAATTGGTCTTTTGCCTGACGATCAACCTATCGTCTTTGAAGAAAAAGCAGGGCTGGTGGCGATACAGAAATCATTGAACTCATGTAGTGAGTCTGTATTTCAACTTGAAGCACCAGAAGCATTTTCTATAGCTCAAACTGTGCCGGTAGAATTCGTTGCTGAAGCCTTGTCATTGCCGGTCGATGCTATTTGTGTGGATGCCCATTCTCCTTGTGTGGCTTCTTCAGGGTTAGCCTTTGTGCTGGTGGAAGTTAACTCCGTTGAAGCGTTACAAAAAGCCAAAATTACACTTTCCGGATTTGAGAAAATTGCTGATCTGGGAATTATGCCGGATATCCACCTGTACGTCAGAAGTGCGGATGACTATGACATTCGTGCCAGAATGTTCGCGCCTTTCGATGGCGTAAATGAAGATCCCGCAACCGGCAGTGCAAACTGCGCTTTGGCGGGGTTACTGGCGCAATGCCATAGTGCGGAAAATGACGAATTCAGGTTCAGTATCATGCAAGGTGAGGAAATGGGCCGCCCTAGCCTGCTGAATGCCTATGGGATTAAACAAGCCGGAAAGGTTGTGGCTACCGGTGTTGCCGGTAGCGCAGTAATGTTCAGCAAAGGCGAAATCTGGCTGCAGGGGTAATTAGCCGCGTTGTTCCTTATTTTCAGATTTTTGCGACAACTAGTGAGTCTTTCCTTCAGCTGTTTCTGATAAAACCGCGTAAAAAAACTGTATTGCTCTGATGTAATCTTCCACCGGTATTTGCTCGTTAACACCATGAAATTGTTTTAAGGTTGTCTGATCAAGCCTGACCATCATAAACCGATAAATGCTGTCTGAAAGACCGGTAAAGTGTTTCGCATCGGTACCTCCCTGCACTAGATACGGTGCTACCAACACTTGTTGATCCAAGCCGCGAATGGTTTTTTCTATCAGTTTGTAGCCATAACTTCCGGTGGTGGATACGACAGAGGGTTCATTACCCATGAAGGCTTCAATTTCTACTCTGGGATCATCCACTATGTCGGTAATCCGTTGTTTAATGTATTCAATGTTATCTCCCGGTAAAATCCGGAAATTTACTACCGCAGTTGCCTGAGTAGGTAAGATATTGGATTTCGAACTGCCTTTAAGCATGGTCGCTGCGGTGGTAGTGCGAATACTGGCTGCTGAGCTTGGGTTGGCCAACATCATGTTTTCTACCAAGGGTCTGAACAACCATAAGTTCGACATCGCCATACGGATAGTAAAAGGAGTGGACACACCCACATACTCAAAGGTTTTCTGACTGTATTCCAAATTAGTGGGGAAAGGATTCTCCTCAATCTTGACTATCGCCTGACTAAGAATACCAGCAGCTGTATTTTTAGGGGGTTGAGACGAATGACCCCCTTCAGCACTAACAGTTAAGCGTAAGTTCACAAAGCCTTTTTCAGCTATACCAATGATTGCCACTGGTTGTTCAACGCCTACCATTAATCCTTGAGTAATAGCCCCTCCTTCATCCAAAACAAATTCAAATTCAATATTTTGTGACCTGAATAATTCGGCAATGTTTGCCGCGCCCTGCTTCCCGCCGATTTCTTCATCGTGTCCGAACGCATAGTAAATGCTGCGTTTCGGTTGTCGACCTTGTGCCAGCATGAGTTCCATTGCTTCTAACAGGGCAAATACACTCACTTTGTCATCCATTGCACCTCGGCCCCAAATCACGCCATCTTGCACGACGCCACTAAAAGGGCCTTGATGCCACTGATCCAAGGTTGCTTCATCTATAGGAACAACGTCCATGTGCCCCATAAATAGCGCTGGTTTAAGATTGGGGTCAGAACCTGGAAGGTGGTAGACCAAACTGTGTTCGCTGACTTTAGTCCGCGTCGCATGCTGGTGTATTAATGGGAAGGATGTCTCGATGTGTTGATGCAACTGGGCAAACGACGAATTATCCTGCATCTCAGGGTCTTCATAGGATATGGTCGGAAACTGAATCGCTCTGGCAAACCTTGCCACAGCGAGTTCTTCATCTATCTGAACCGACTCAACAGGTGATTCAATCTCCACCTGCACATTATCAAAATAGGTTTGTGTTCTGACAATCACAACCATTGCGATGATTACCAGACCTAATGAAAGTACACCGAGAACTTTTTTCATATTATTCAAAAACCAGCGGAAACGGATAAAGGGAAAAACATCATAACAAAGCAGCAGATGTTATTACTATGCTTTGATTATCTGGATGTTTTTGACAGAACAGAAGGTGTACATCTGGTTAAAACATTGATTAGATGCAAGCTGTAAATTTGAGGGGAAGAAAAAAGGTGTCAAATAGTACCTTGTTTATTGTCTGTGTGCTGATTTGGGGATCAACATGGATTACCATCAATTATCAGCTAGGCGAGGTTGCACCTGTTTTATCTGTTGCCTACAGGTTTACGCTGGCGGCAATAATGCTCGGGGTATTTTGTGTCTGGCGAAAATTATCATTCAAATTGCCAGGCCATATCCACCTGAAAATGGTGGCCGTCGGACTCAGTCTGTATACCCTTGATTATTCTTTTTTATATGAAAGTCAGAAATACATTGTCAGTGCCGTAGTGGCATTAATGAGTTCATGCATCATTTATATCAACGTGTTTTTGCGCCGCCTGTTGCTGGGTAAACCCATTCGTATGGAAGTGCTGGCTGGAGCGACATTCGGGCTAGTTGGCATGTTTTTGATATTTATGCCCGAGTTTGAAAACGTATCTTCAGAAAACCTGCTGACACTGGGCATCAGCTTAGCCTTAATATCGTTCTTTTTCGCCTCTGTGGGTAATGTTATTTCAGAGCGGATTCTGGATCACGGTACACCTGTGATTCAAATGAATTTTTGGGCCATGACCTATGGACTATGTTTTTTATACAGTTATGCCTGGATCAGCGGTGAGGCATTTGTCTTGCCAAGCCGACCTGAGTACTTCGCATCGCTTATCTATCTTGCTTTGTTTGGATCGGTCTTAGCGTTTGGCGCCTATATGCAGTTGGTTAAACAAATTGGTTCAGATAAAGCAGCTTATGTGGTGTTGATGTATCCGATTGTTGCCTTGGTTTTGTCTACCTTGTTCGAAGGATATGAATGGCATCTACAGGCACTGTTCGGTGTGATAATCGTATTGATTGGCAATGCGGTGGCCATGGGTAAAATCAAACTGGCATGGTTTCGCAGGCGACAAGCGGGCTGATAAACCGCTTGTCTTCTAAAGCAAACAGGCTTCTACAGGTTATTAATTTTCTTATTCAGTTCGTACGCCGGCTCGGTGACGATTTTTTCCAGGATCTGCACACGTTCTTTGAGTTCGCTAATCGTCTTGTCTTTTTGCTGATTGGAGACCTGTGAGGTTTTTTCGGTGATAAATGGATTTTGACATTTTCCACTTAGCCATCCGGTCAGATCCCAGTTATTTTTGTAGTCCAACCAAGCGATGCCCAACCAAAGTGCCAACCCGGTGAAGACCAACAGAATGACGAACACAGTACTCATTAGCATTTCCTCATAAAACAATCGTTATCCCAGTTAGTCAGAGCACATTCATATTTATTACAAAAAAAGTGTTTTAACCTCTGACTACCCTATTAGCAGAAGTGAGCAAGCATTTATTTCAAGTAATTGCATCCGTTTCACGATCTGGTGCTGTCATAAGTGTTAGAGGGTTATACTGGGTTAAAATTTTAAAATAGAGAGGTTCTGCGTGGATAAGAATTGGGTGCCTATTGCACTTTTCATCGTAGTTGGGGCAGTTATTTTTGGTTATTTTTTCTTCAATGCCTACGTTGAAAAAATGCGTCAATATACCCTGCAAAAAGCGCTCGATTCTGACATTGAGCTCACAAGTGGTTTTTTGGATTCTGTTGGTAAATCTGTGGATTTCAAAACACGAGATTTTCGTCGAGGTGTCATATTAATTGCGCTCGGTATTTCCGTGCTTGTTTTTGGCGTTATCGCAGCTGAATTAAACCCGGACACCCCGGTTTCAGCCTTCTCTATATTCCCGTTAACACTCGGATTCGCCTATCTCTTAGTCTGGAAATTACAGGACAAAGGCTGACGATTGCTGTCCTCTATTAACTCTTTTTCTTGAAACCAGATAGCTTGTCGGGCCAATCTGAGACGCGGCGCAATGAAGCGCTGGCAAGTAACCTGATTATTGCCGCACAAGTTGGCGATACACCTGCCTTTGGACGATTGGTATCCATGTATCAATCTGATGTGCGGCGCTTTCTGTTAAAGATGACCAAAGGCGATCATGCTTTCGCAGATGATATGGCACAAGATACCTTTGTAAAGGCATTTGCAAACATTACGTCCTACCGGCGGGAGGCTGCCTTTAGTAGCTGGTTGTATAGCATCGCCTACAGAGTTTTTTTGGACAATGTAAAGCGTGATAATCGTCGACAGCATTTACTTGAAGCGCATGCATCGGGAAGTGAGAACACGACCAAGTCAGCTTCTTCACGCAGTTTAGAAGCTGAATTTGATATTGAAAAAGCACTGGCAACTTTGAAAGTTGCGGAGAAAACTGCAATTGTATTGTGTTTACAGGAAGGCTTCAGTCACACAGATGCCGCGCTTATTATGGCGCTGCCAATAGGCACAGTGAAGTCTCATATAGCCAGAGGAAGAGAAGTCCTTAAACAACAATTGAGGGTGTGGCAAAAACATCTACAGGAGGAACAATGAAACCAATCGATGAGATAAATGAAAATCTGATTGAAGACTTGCTCGTTGAGTCAACAACCAAAATAGATGATGAAGGGTTTACCCAACGCACGCTGGAAAAAATACAGTCTGAACAAGCAAGGAATCGCTGGATCATCAGGTTGGCTCTAGTCGCGGCAAGTTTAATTTGCGTGAGTTTTTTCCCCTATTTTCAATTGGCATCTCTGCTGGAATACCCCTTAGCCACCAATATATCAGTGGCAACAACGGTGATAGTTGCATTGCTTACACCTATTGTTGCCTTGTTGATGATTGGTGAAAATTAGCCAGACTTAGTCAATGCGAAGGACTTCTTCTACAACTTTGCCATTCTCGCGCACCACCATTTTATTAAATATGTCGCCGCTGTCTGCGACGAATTCAAAAGTAAGTGGCCCTTGTTTATGAAAAAACATTGTTTCACTTTGTGGATAAATGGGTATTTGCATTTCGCCTGCGTTCATCTGCAATGCGTTATCTAACGGCTGAATAGTCACTTTTCCGGTCTGAGGTCCCTGATAGGAACCGGCAAATTTACTCAGTTCATTTGCCGATAATTGCGCCGAAGAAGTCAATTCAACCATCGCTGGCTTGTGATCATAGCTAAGTACACGGCTTATCTTCCAGCTTCCTTTGTCGAGGTGCCATACGTGGGTAAACTTAGCGATGCCGTCGAGACGTTCTTCTCTACCTTGCTGGTTGACATAAAATAAATGTTCACCTGAAGCGATAGCGCCAAAATCGTTCAATGGGAAAAAAGCCACAGTTTGCGGTCTGGCCTCCCTTCTTAGCCTGATGGGGCCACTGCAGAGATTCTTCTGAATTGATCCTAGAAGATTATCAGCAGTTTTCGTAAGGCCGTTTTTGTCGTGGTAAAACTCAATGTCTTTCGAAAGTAGTGATTTCATCTTCGCAATATCGCATGAATTGTAGGCCTGCCAGAATAATGCTTCGGCTTCTTGTGGGCTTTGCGGTTCGTTTGAGGCTTGCACATTCAGGCCTGTTGTTGCACCTATCATTGTTGCGATCAAGAAGGTTGTCATTTTTGCTGCTTTCACTTTGTTACTTTCCTTATTTTTTAAAAGTGTTCGCTTGATTAGACGACACCAGTGCGCGATTTGGATGCAACAAACCTGTTAGTCAGTACGACAGAATAAATATTAAAAAAATGTGTAAGGTTTTTGTATGATGGTTGACTACCACCTATAACCATTATCACTTTCGGGCGAACAGGACAGCTTTGATACAGGATTTTGCAACGCTTTTAGAGGAATACAATCCACTGTTAAGCCGTATAGCTTCAAGTTATGAAGCCAATACGCACCTTCAGCAAGAGTTGTTACAGGAAATCAGTCTGGCTGTCTGGCAGGCACTATCGCGCTTCAAGGGCGACAGCAGTGTTAAGACATATATCGTCCGTATCGCACATAATAGAGCGGTAAATCATGTGGCCTATCACGCAAAACAACCGAAAAGTGATAGTTATTGTGAAGTCTCCTCGCCGTTAGCAAGTTCTACTCGTTCGGTCGAGGCTTCAACTCAACAAAAAAATCAGCTTGAGCGCCTTTTGCAGGCTGTCCGTGAATTATCAATCCAGAACAAACAAATAGTCACTATGTCGATGGAAGGATTGAGTTACCAGGAAATCGCGGAAGTGTGCGGAATTTCAGTTTCCAATGTGGGTGTGATCCTCAACCGCGCAAAAAAGACGCTCATGGAGAAAGTACAAGATGACAGATAACAACGATCCGCTGCGCGATTTGTGGCAACAACAGGAAGTTGTCAAATTTGATCTGGCCAAATTAAAGAAACAGTGGCGCAAGATCCGCTACAAACAATATTTTTATATTCTGTTGGATTTAGCCCCTGTACTGGCAATGCCATTTTTACTTTGGTTTTTCTATTCAGAAGTGGAGCGACTGGTTTTTATTTCTTTGGTGGTGATCTGCATTATCGGAACAGGGTTCAGCGCTTATGTAATCTGGCTCAGGCGATTTACTTTTCAGGCCAAATTCGAATCCACCAGCAATTATCTGACTAGCATTGCACGTCAATACAAACAAAATATTAAAATAGCGCAAGCAGCCAAATATTCGACTATTGCTATTCCACCCATATTTATTGTGATGTACGGGGGGTTTTATCTGGCTGACACCTTTGAGTGGGAACGGCTCCTGCGCAAAGTGCTTTATTCAGGACTGGTTTTAGCAATTAGTCTTCCAATCATGTGGATATGGGCAAGTCGTCGCATAGACAAATTCAGAACTGAGCTGATTAAACTTGAAGAGCAAATGAAATAAACCTTGCAGAATGTCAGGTGGTTAAATAGTAGTAATAGCAATCTTTATCCCGTTGGTAGCCCAAGGATTCGTAGAGAGATTGCGCACCCGAATTAGTTTTTTCGGTTTGTAACATAATCCAACACACACCTTTTGAACGACCATACTCAGTTGCTTTGTTCATTAGCCCTTTTCCAATTCCATGTTTTCTGGCATTTTCTGCGACAAACAGATCGTTTAAAAGTAAACTCGAGCGCGCACTCACAGAGCTGAAAATGGGATAAAGCTGAACAAATCCCAGTAGCGTATTTTGATCCTTGTTTGCGACGAAAATGGTTGAATCCTGGCTCTTCAAACGCGTTTCAACAAACTTCCTGGCCAATGTTAAATCACTGGTTTGTCGATAGTAGACACGATAACCATCAAACAGTGTTGCAAGTGCTGGCAAATCAGCCAGTGAAGCCTGTCTGTAAATAACTGTCATGTTGAGTGATTCCAATTCAGGTCAGACCTAGTAGTGGTGGGATTATCTTGTAACATAGATTAGAGTAACGAAATGAATGAAATCAATCAGTTAATAAAAAATAATCAGGAATGGGCAGAAAGTATTAAGGCCGATGATCCGGATTATTTCAACAAACTTGCAGAACGGCAAACACCACAATACCTTTGGATTGGGTGCGCAGATAGCCGAGTGCCGGCCAATCAGATCGTAGGTCTGTTACCTGGTGATATCTTCGTCCACCGCAATGTGGCTAATCTGGTGGTGCACACAGACTTTAACTGTCTTTCGGTTCTTCAGTATGCTGTGGATGTGCTTAAAGTCAAACATGTCATTGTTTGTGGTCACTATGGATGCGGTGGTGTAGAAGCAGCCTTGGGTGACCAACGATTTGGTCTAATTGACAACTGGTTAGGCCATATAAAAGATCTGGCCTACAAACATCGAGAAGAATTAGCCCTTTTAGAGGGCGAGAAACGTTCTGCCAGAATGTGCGAACTCAATGTGCTTGAGCAAGCTGAAAATGTCAGACGAAACAGCATAGTTAAAGATGCCTTCATGCGTGGACAGCAACTGCATATCCACAGCTGGATATACAGTTTACGAAATGGCGTTATTAAAGACCTGGCCAAAATTTAATAACTATACTCAGATATTGAACAATGGCGGTACGTAACTTTGTGCGGGCGCTTCAGGTCAGTTTAGGTGTTTTCTTAAAAATTTGTCTATCGCATTGAACGCTAAGTGGCGGTTTCGCTGAATAGACAAATAGTGGTCGCCATTTTCCAGTTCAATATATTCCACTTGCTTGTTTTGGTCCTGCAGTTCATCGACCATTATCTTTGACTGTTCAACGTCAACAACGCGATCCTGTTCGCCATGTATCACCAAAATAGGCGCTGTGATTTTTTCAACTGAATAATAAGGCGACCTTGCCTCAAGATCATCATAATCATCACCAATTTGATTTTTAACAAACTTGGAGCCCAGATACCTTCGGCTTTTCACAACCAATTTTTTAAGATTTGAGACACCAGCAAAACTGACTGCACATTTGAATAATTCAGGTGTTTTTACTGTTGCCATTAGTGCGGCATAACCGCCATAGCTCGCGCCGACGACACATATTTTTTCAGGATCAGCTATTTTTTCATCAATGAGCCATTGGGTAGCATCCGTCAGATCATCCTGCATTTCCATTCCCCAACTTTTCATCTGACTTTTTGCAAACTCATAACCATAACCTGAAGAGCCTCGAAAATTGGGCCTGAATACTGCGTAGCCTCTGTTAGTGAAAAAAGACGTCCAGTAGTCAAAACCTGAATGGTCTCGAGCGCCAGGTCCTCCATGGGGGTGCAAGATTGTCGGTATTGGTGCTTTTAATCCTTTTGGCAGAGTCAGGTAGCCTTCAATTAAGGTGCCATCTCTAGCAGTGTACGTAACCAGCTTATGTTTGGTTAAAACACTGGGGACTAATTCAGGGTATTGTTCAAACAATTGTGCCAACTGTTGGTTTTTACGATCACCAAAATAATATTTTCCTGGCGTAAAATCGTTTTCAGTGTAGAGGATATACCTGTTCTGATCCTGGCTAAAATGCACGAGATAATTGCTAGTATCGGGTAACAATTGATCAAGACCTTTTTGTAACTTCTCCCTGTCCTTGTCCCAATAAATGCGGCCATTGCTGCTGTTCGAATGATTGATGCCAATGACATCACGGGTTTTCCGCGAGTAAATCAGACTGCCATTGACATCATAGTCAGGGTCGCTGAAAACCAATTCCTTCAGTTTATCTTTCAAACCAATTTTGAAAATGGCTTTCTTATCATTGTAGTATTCATTGTAATAAAGAGTGTCATGATCCAGAGCAAAGCCTAGTGGCGTAATTCCTGGCTCTTCAAGCGCGTTGTATTCGAAAAGCGTTTCCCAATTGCTTCCTTCCTTTGCACGAACAAGGATCTTGGTGACACCTGTTTTGTAACTCACGCTTTTGGCTAATCGGAGTCTGCTTTGTTGATCCGTCATAAAACTACGGATCATACGTTTACCTTTAAAAATACGTGATTTCTTGTTGCTGTAGATATTGAGTTTGTAGACCGAAGGCTGGTTAGGTTTGTCGAGATCAATCGCCACCAAGATGTGGTCGTTATCATCAGGTAACAGGTCTACGACATTGTCTTGAAACTGCGATAAATGTTCACCACCAAGAGATCCTGCTCTCGGTTTGATCAGCACCCTGGTATTTTTATCAGAGCCATCAGCTTCAACGGCAAATAACCTAGTCTCTGTTGTTTTTACCCGACCACGAAAGTCTGCGAAAATGCCACTTATCAGTAGCGTTTTATTATTTGCCCATTTATACCAGTTTATTTTAATGGATTCGTTGTCTGAATTGACCAAAGGCCTTTTCACGCCCTTTTCCAAATCAAAACTGCTTAAAACTGACTGTCCGGTTGCGCTGATGTTTTCAATAAACGCAACGTGCTTTCCATCAGGAGAAATTTTGGTTTTTTGGAACTGAGGTAGCCGACTAAAGCTTTCAACAGGGAGCTCAGAAGCCGGGCCTGGCAATGATAAAAATGCCAGAGATAAAATGCAAAGAGTGAATAATCCTTTCATGGCGCAATCCTTTTACTACTTAGAATCCGCGCGCAGTATATACCATTTTGATAAAAAGGTGATTATTGACGAAGATATTTCAATTCATGAAAATGCACAATTTTTGTAACAAATCCAGGTTTTTGAAAAAACAACTTTTCACTTAGGCTCAAGCTTGGAGTGAATAGTGTATTCACGTCTGTTTTGCAAAAACGAGCGTCAATTGCACGATTAACATCTTCACCTTGAAGGTTGGTCTATGCAACGCAACCTTCAGACCGTCTAGAAATCTTACCAATAAGGTAAGAAAATTTTTTACCTCAAAAGAAGGAATCAAAAAAAACCTTGTGTTATAAACACTTAACTGTTCGTTCTATGAACAGTAAAGCTGCTTCAAAAAAACTAAATACATTTGCACGTGATTACTAAAAGGGAACATCACATGAAAAATAATAAGTTAATGAAGATTGCTGTAACCGCTGCTGCGGTGAATCTTGCCTTTAGCGCTTCATCTGTTATTGCTCAAGAAGATGAAAGCATCGAAAAAATACGCGTTACCGGTTCACTCATCAAACGAACAGATATGGAAGGTCCATCTCCAATCGCTTCGCTTAGTGCAGAACAAATAGCCAATACCGGCGTTACTGATTTGATCAGTTTGTTTACCAAACTGCCAATTTCAGGACAAGGTACATTTTCTACCCAAGGAAACAGTAGTGACGATACTGCTAATGGTGGTTCGAGTGTTTCTTTGCGTGGCCTTGGCGCTGACTCAACACTGATTTTGGTAAACGGACGCAGAGTATCTGTTTCTCCTTTCGCCAAAGGGATTGATACAGCATTTGTGGACATAAATAATATTCCACTGGCTGCTATCAAACGAGTTGATATTCTTAAGGATGGCGCTTCGGCGACTTATGGTTCAGATGCCATCGCCGGTGTAATCAATGTCATTTTGAAAGATGATTTTGATGGCGCGCAGATTTCAGCCAAATATGGTGATACCGCTGATGGTGGCGGTGAAGAGCAAAATGTGAGTTTGATTTGGGGCTCATCCGGGGAAAAATCGAGCCATACCTTCATTTTGGACTATTTCGATCGTGAAGAAGTCTTGTATGGGGACAGAGATTATTCGCGCTCAGCGAATCAATCCGCCTTGCGACCTAATGATCCAGATGCGGTTGATTTCAGGAGCTCAAGTGGCTTTCCGGGCACTATAGCGTTGGCATCGGATCCCACGAATCGATTGCCAGATACATTCGGCAACGATGTTTGCCCAGCAGATCAGATCGTTGGAGATTTGTGTCGTTATGACTATGCACCTGTGATGACTATGTTCCCGGATGCTGAGCGATTCAGTTTTAACTACATGGGTAAATATGAGTTAAGTGACACGACAACTGCCTTTGCAGAGCTAAATGGGCAAAATTCCAAGTCAATTATTCGAGGTGCAGGTAGCCCGAGTTTCAACGAACTGTTTATGTCAGGAGACAACCCCAACCATCCATTTGCGGATGACCCGAGTCACCCTTTCTTTGGTCAGGACCTGACCATGCGACGCCGGACAGTCGATATTGGTAACCGTGAAAAACGCGTAGATACTGATTACTACCGAGCGATAGTCGGACTTGAAGGAGAGTGGGATCAATGGAACTGGGAAGTGGCCTATAGCTACATTAAAAGTGAATCAGTAGAACGTGGTGTAGACGGATTCCCGAACTCCAGACGTACTCAGGAAGCTATTGATTCTGGACTATGGAATCCGTTTGAACCTTCTCAAAATACACAAGAATCTTTGGATTTTATAGAGACAGTGACAACACGTGTCGGCAAATCAACCAACAAATCCTTTGACGCGGTTATATCCGGACCAGTAATGCAGATGGAGCATGGAGATCTGATGCTGGCCGTTGGTGCTGAATACCGCGAGCAAGCAATAGTTGATAATCCGGATGACCAATTTCTTAGAGGCGATATATTTGGTACAGAAGCCACACAGGCCCAGGGCCGACGGGACAATACCTCCATTTTTGCAGAATTAGCTATTCCAGTTCTGGAACAATTGGAAGTGCAGCTAGCTGTGCGCCACGAAGATTATAGTGATTTCGGCACCACTACGGATCCTAAGATTTCTTTCTTGTACACTCCTATGGACAACTTGTCACTACGTGGATCTTTCGGTACTGCGTTCCGGGCACCGTCGTTACATCAACTTGGCTTAGGACGAACAGATGAGTCTCCTAACCTAGTGGATCAGCCACGTTGTGATGCAGTGGGACTGGGGTGTCAACCAGCTGAATATACGGCAATCTTTGCCGGTAACCCTAATCTGGGGCCAGAAGAGTCCGAAAGTTACAACCTAGGTGTTATCTATGAAATTACTGAAGATCTTGATTTTTCTTTGGATTACTACAGTTACGATATAGAAAATATCATCGACTCTGACACCCAGTTTGTGCTTACTAACTTTGGTTTAGATTCGGCAGTTGTTGAACGTATACCAACGTCTAACCCTGCCGATCCAGGAGAAATAGTCAGAATATTTGATTCCTTTCAGAATATAGGTGACCTGGAAACATCTGGATTGGATTTAGATATCAACTATAGACTTGAAACTGAGGCGGGTGACTTCCGTTTTGGTTATGTCATGAATTATGTGCTCAATTTCGAAGAGTTTAGACCTGATGCACAAGGTGGTCGACGTTTAGCGCTTCAAGAAGGTGAGTTTGAACAACCCGAAGTGCGTTTTACTGCATCTGTTGACTGGCGTAAAGATGACCTAAGCGCGTCAGTTGCGGTGAATTACATTGGAGAGTTTGATGGCGATGCAGATGCCGGATTTGGTGACAAAACTGTTGATTCGTTTACCACAGTAGATTTTGTGATTAACTATATGGGCATTGATAAAACCACTCTGACTTTGGGGGCGACTAACTTGTTTAATGAGGAACCGCCTTTCAGTCATCATGATTTCTTTGGGTTCGTGAACACAACTCACAGTGGTCAAGGTCGTTTCTTGTATGTCAATGCGGCCTACAAGTTTTAAGTAGTACTGACTCAATAAAAAGCACCTAAGGGTGCTTTTTTATTGTCTTGGCAACTGAGCCACGTTGGCCTTAGTTAGGGATGGTAAGCGAATCAAGAAACAGGAGTGGTTATTAAAAAACAGAACAGTTTTATCGATTAATTTCAGTCATTCCAATACCAATCGATGATACACTCGCCGCTCTTTTTCAACGGTGAAGTATTATGCGATTTCAGCGCTCCCTCAGACAACCTAAAGTAAAGCCAGCTCTTGGCTTAGTGGAGTTTGTGGTGCTAATGGCATTTATGACCTCACTAGTTGCACTAAGTATTGATGCCATGTTGCCTGCACTCACTCAGATAGGTAGTGCGCTAGGCAGTAGTGGCGCCCATGAAGACCATTTGATCGTATCTTTGTTCTTTTTAGGCTTAGCGCTGGGGCAGCTATACTATGGCCCCATGTCAGATGCAAAAGGTAGACGTTCGGCCATTCTGTCAGGGCTTGTTATTTTTGCCATAGGCACCTTAATTTGTATATTTGCTGAATCCATGACAACTATGCTGGTGGGCAGGGTTGTACAGGCGTTTGGTGTGTCAGGTCCTAGGATTGCGTCAATCGCTTTGATTAGGGATCAATACGCTGGTGAGGCGATGGCCAAAGTAATGTCGTTTATCATGATGGTCTTCATACTGGTTCCGATGATTGCGCCGGTTTTTGGTCAGGCGATTTTGATTTGGTTTTCCTGGCACCACATTTTCACCTCATTTTTGCTAATTGGATCCGCGTTAGGCCTGTGGTTTTTTATGCGCCAACCAGAAACACTTTTGTCTGAGAACAGGATCCCATTTAGTTGGCCAACCTTGTGGCAGTCCTGCAGGTTTATTTTGACTCATAGGGAAGTTATGGGTTTCACGGTTGCGATGGGGTGTGTATTTGGTGCTTTTCTCGCCTATTTAAGTGCGTCACAAACGCTTTTTCAGGACATTTATCAAACTGGAGAGTTATTTCCTCTCTACTTCGCAATACTGGCTTTTTCTATTGGGTTTGCATCATTTTTAAATGGGCATCTGGTGATGCGACTTGGGATGCACAAGTTGTCCAGGTGGGCTTTAATTGGCGTTATTTCCTGCGCCCTGATATTGCTTGGCCAGGCGCTCTATTTTGATGGTCTTCCTCCACTTTGGTCGTTTGTCAGCACCTTGTTCTTTACCTTCTTTTTCGTTGGTATTTTGTTTGGGAATCTCAACTCAATGGCCATGGAACCCTTGGGAAAGCTGGCTGGCATTGGCGCCGCTATAATAGGCTCGTTGAGCAGTTCATTTTCAGTGCCTATCGCAATACTTATAAGTAGTTTTATTGAAACCAGCGTGATGCCGATTGCTATCGGTTTTGGTGTTTTTGGGGGGCTTGCCTTAGTGAGTGTTTCGTTGGCTGAGACACGTGAGCGGTGACCAATTATAGTCAGACGCAGTCGGTTAGAAAAAATCTTAACCGAAATGCACAAATAAGTTAGTTCAATCGAAAACGGACTGAGTTATTTGACAAGTCTCACAACTGGAGATGGGTGCAGGTTTTCGACGATGTCAACAATGCGTGGGTGCCGAACACCATTTTTCATCTTGTCATAGTGGAAACTCTTCATTTCCAGATCTTGGCAGAAACGATAAAACGTCATGAAGTCTTTGCGCGAAAAATTATCGTCTTCCCTGGTGAGCTGACTGTCAATATACATTTGATCGCCATTTGCGGTAAGCGTTGCGATCGCAGTATAAGGGTCTCCATAGTTTTTTACCCTTAGAGCTCTGACCATTTTCACTTCAAAAATCCAATCATCCATTCGGGTGAAACGTGAAATTGAAGTTGTCATTAATGTTCTCCAGCTAATGCTTGATAAACGAAGTTAAAATTTTTTATTGTACCCAAAGGTTATCAAAGCAATTGGTGGGCCAGAACCGCGAAGCCTTACCGAATCACGAACGGGCGAAAAAGCCCGGAGCAATATGTCTCTATTTAAAGACATTCTACTGTATCTAAAAAATATCTATCCTTAGGAAAGCGCGCATTTAAACGATTTTTTGTTTAAATATCAATAAGTAATCTTGAAAAACACTATCCTTTAACAATGTTACCTTTAGGTAACATACGTTAATTTGTATTTACCAATGGTAAAACGTACACGTTATCTGGGGTTTTGGCCAGAAATTATCTGAATTTATTGAATTCATTTCAAAATTTGTTCCAAGGGCTCAAAAAACAAACTCAATAGGCTCCAGGCTGCATGAATATTGACTATTTTTTCCGAGTAAAAAAATTCTCAAAGTCAAAAATTCAGGTTACTTGGAAATTTAAACGAAAAAGCCCGGCCAAAATGACCGGGCAAAAGGGCTTGGTTAAGCACCTAACGACAGAAACTGTTTAAGCGTTGTCTACAATCGCTTTCATATCTTTCATGTAACCGCGCAATTCTGTACCTATGTATTCAACACCATGTTCTCTGATTGCGGTATTTGCCTCCACCAAGCGCATGTTGTCTACGCTGTTAGTTGAAACAGACAGGCCTTTACCTATCACATCAAGTCCAAGTGATGGCATAAGTGACTCTCGCAACAAGGGGACGGCAGCATTGGCGAACAAATAGTTGCCGTATTCAGCTGTATCTGAGATAACCACATTCATTTCATATAAACGTTTGCGCGCAATGGTATTGGATATCAAAGGTGTTTCGTGAAGTGATTCGTAATAGGCTGACTCAGGCAAAATACCGGCTTCAACCATGACATCAAATGCGAGCTCAACACCTGCTTTGATCATGGCAACCAAAAATATACCGTGGTCAAAGTATTCTTGTTCGTTTATTTTCCCATCGTAACTTGGACTCTTTTCAAATCCGGACTGGCCTGTCTCTTCACGCCAGCGCAATAAGTTAGCATCGCCATTTGACCAGTCTTCCATCATGGTTCTGGAGAACTCTCCACTGATAATGTCATCCTGATGTTTTTCAAAAAGTGGTCTAAGGGTTTGCTTTAATTGCTCAGACAAGTCATAGGCTTTTAATTTGGCAGGATTAGATAAGCGATCCATCATGTTAGTCACGCCACCAATTTTGAGTGCCTCAGTGATGGCTTCAAGACCAAATTGAATAAGTGAACCTGCGTAGCCGGCATCGATACCTTCAGATACCATCTTTTCATAAGCAAGAATGGCGGCAGTTTGTTGCATACCACACAAGATGGTTTGCTCACCCATCAGATCGGACTTAACTTCAGCAACAAAAGATGATTCCAATACACCCGCTCTGTCACCGCCTGTGGCAGACGCTAATGCTTTGGCAATATCCCAACCCTTCTGTTCAGGATCATTCTCCGGATGCACAGCGATCAGGGTTGGAACACCAAATCCCCGTTTGTATTCTTCCCGTACTTCAGTACCAGGGCATTTAGGTGCGCACATAACAACAGTAATGTCCTCGCGAATTTGTTGACCTTCTTCAACAATATTAAATCCGTGAGAGTAACCGAGTGTTGCGCCTTTCTTCATTAATGGCATGACTGCTTCAACAACACTTGAATGCTGCTTGTCAGGCGTCAGGTTGTAGACAAGATCGGCATCTGGGATCAAATCCTGATAGGTTCCTACCGCGAAACCATTACCGTGAGCCCGTTGGAACGAATCTCTTTTCTCATCGATAGCTGCTTGTCTTAGCGCATAAGCTACATCCAACCCTGAATCACGCATGTTCAAGCCCTGATTCAGACCTTGTGCACCACAACCCACTATGACAATTTTCTTGCCTTTAAGGTAATCGCAGCCCGAGGAAAACTCCTCTCGTTGCATAAAGCGACAACGACCAAGTTGATCCAGCTGTTGGCGAAGTGAAAGCGTGTTGAAGTAATTAGCCATGTTGTACCTATTCCAATAATTAACATCAAGTCAGTGACGATCTTGTGATGGCTGAAGCATAGTGCAATCTGGTTGTTGTGGAAAATGATATATTTGCAATGTAGTATTGCAAAAAATGCAACGTGGGTATTATAAGTGGATTTCAAAAGTTTACAGCTGTTCCAACATCTGGCTGGTAGTTTACATTTCAGCAAGACTGCAGAGGCTTTGTATGTGAGCCCTTCAACATTGAGCCGTGTTATCCAGCGACTTGAGGATGAGAGTGGAGCCACTCTGTTCGTTCGAGATAACAGAAGTGTGAAACTCACTGCGGCCGGGCAAACTTTGCTGTCATTTACTCAACAGGTTTTGTCTGAATGGCAAAAAGTGAAAGGCCAACTTGATCAGGATAACCAATTGTTGCGTGGGGATTTGAGCATGTATTGTTCTGTTACGGCCAGTCAAAGTCATTTGCCTGGGATAATTGATCACTTCCGCCATCGACACCCCCAAGTAGAATTGAAACTCACTACTGGTGACCCCGCCCTTTCAGTGCAGATGGTTGTGGAAGGCAGAGCTGACGTAGCAATAGCAATTCACACGCCCGACTTCCCAGCCGAGTTGAGCTTTCAGCAACTTGACGAAATACCCCTGTGGTTGATTGCACCAAAGGAGGCAAACCTTACGTCCCTTCCACAGATTAATTGGCGAGATCATTCTGTCGTGCTACCAGAAGCCGGTCCATCCAAACGGATTGTGCATCATTGGTTTGCAGAGCAAGGTATTCGACCTCGGGTGTATGCCACAGTCGGAGGTAACGAAGCTATTGTCAGCATGGTGGCACTAGGATGCGGATTAGGCATAGTACCGCAGGTCGTGCTGGATAACTCTGTTGCCAGTCAACGTGTGTCCAGAATTCCTCTGAAGAATATCGAATCCTACAAACTTGGTTTGTGCAGTTTGACTAAGCGCAGCGGGGAGCCTGTAATTAAAGCCCTGATGGACCAAGCGTCCGAGGTGTCGCTTACACATTAGTCAATTGCTTGAGTATTGCGTCCAAAGACCGATAACTCAACGCTTCAAGCAAGTGCTGTCGGCTAATTTGTTTTTCGTCTTGTAAATCTGCCAGCGTTCGTGAAACCCTCAGAATACGGTGATAGGCTCGCATCGACATACCCAATTTATCAATCGCTTCATGCAGAAATTGACGATCAGAATTGCTCATCGGGCAGAATGCCAGAAGTTCTGCATTGTTTAACTCAGCATTCAATTTGCCACTTCGTTTTATCTGTAGCTCACGGCAACGGCATACACGTTCGCGCACCCTTTCACTTGTTTCTCTCTCAGACTGGTCAGTAGCTGAAAAGTGACCTACTGACACTTTAGGCACGTCAACCTGCATGTCCATTCGGTCGAGGAATGGTCCAGAAACCTTATTGAGATAACGCAGTACCTGATCTGATGTACTTCTTCCATCATTAAGCGCGCCCGTTGGGCTAGGGTTCATTGCCGCGACAAGCTGAAACTTTGCCGGAAAGTCGGTTTTACGGGCGGCTCTGGAAATACTAACGCTGCCTGATTCCAGAGGTTCTCGCAACGCGTCCAATACCCTTCGCTCAAATTCTGGTAGCTCATCAAGAAAAAGCACCCCTTGATGGGCCAGTGATATTTCACCCGGTTTCGGAATACTGCCACCACCGGCAATTGCAATGGCGGAACTGGTATGATGTGGTTGCCGAAATCGCCTTATTCGCCAATTCTGTGGGTCAATCTGGTGACCGGCAACAGAGTATATTGTTGCCACTTCCAGCGCTTGCTGTTCACTTAATTCCGGCAATATTGTGATGAGCCTTTTTGCTAACATAGACTTTCCTGTGCCTGGTGGCCCGGTGAACAGAATATTATGATTTCCGGCTGCGGCTATCTCCAGTGCTCGTTTCGCCGACTGCTGTCCGACTATGTCGCTCATGTCCTCGTCATAATGCTGTTTTGCTAAGTTGGTAGGGGCAGTGAATAGTGGAATCAGCTGTGTTTCGGTCAGATGATTGTAAGCTTCCAGCAGAGTCGAAACGGGCAGTAGCTCACTGTTTTCTATCATGCCAGCTTCTTGTTGGTTGTGTTTCGGAAGCATCACCTTGTGGGCAACTTCGCAGCTGGCGCGAGTCATGGGAATAATGCCAGGCACGCTTCTGACTGAACCTGATAAGGCCAACTCGCCAATGATTTCGAGATCATTCAGTTTGGCTTGTGGAATTTTTGTGCCCGCAGCAATTATGCCAATTGCAATTGCCAGATCGAAGCGGCCTCCATCTTTGGGCAGGTCGGCAGGTGCCAGATTAACGGTGATGCGTTTTGCTGGAAATTCGAATCCACTGTTGAGTATGGCGCTCCTGACACGTTCTTTGGACTCACGTACTGTGGCATCACCAAGCCCGACCAGATTAAAACAAGGTAAGCCGTTGGCAAGGTGGACTTCGATACTGATTAGGGGGGCGTCTACCCCGATATTGGCTCTGGAATAAACGATCGCCAAAGACATAAGCAACTCCCTTTGCTATTTTTGGTTAGTTTAATCCTAGTCAGAATTCGGGTGATTATCAAAAACCGGTAGATGCCAGTGCCATTTCATTGCAAACAGGCGGCTGAGCAAAGTGGTCAGAACGGCGGCTAACATACAATAGAGATCCGGTAACGAAAGCCATTGGCCGAGCAAATAAATGGCACCGCCCGCTATACAGGTAGTGGCATATAATTCTGATTTCAGCACCAGAGGGACTTCACGACAGATAACGTCCCGTATCAATCCGCCAAAGACTCCTGTCATCGTGCCAAGTGCGATAGCGACGAATGGAGAAGCCCCATAGGCCAGCGCCTTCTGCAGGCCCATCAGATTGAAGAATGCCAGGCCAAATGCATCTGCTACCAACAAATACCGTAGTGGAAATCGATGGCTGATTCTCAGCCAGATAATGGTGCAAAGTGCCGCCAGTAAAATCACATAGAAAAAACTCGGATCCCTGACCCAAAATACGGGAAGGTCCAATATCATGTCACGCAGGGTGCCGCCACCTATCGCCGTAACGGAGGCCAACACAATGACACCAAATCCGTCCATTTGCTTTTTAAACGCCATCAGCGTGCCAGATACGGCAAACACACCTACGCCCGCCAAATCTATCCAATGAAACCACTCATTCATGTTGTTTTCGTTCACTTTTTTGTATTCCCGGAGGCAGATTAAAGAACATCGAAAACAGCATCAATAATATTGATGCTGTAAAAAATCTATGTTGTCACTTGATTAGACAGCATTATCCATGGTATCTGTTTAAATAGTGACGATTCTAAAGGCTTTGGCCAACATGACCTATTCCAACAACAATAACATTGTGATTGATGTGATTAACAGCGTAGTGGTGATTATGCTGCGGGGGTAGGTTTGGCTCAAATAGAGCAAATCAAAACCCTCGCAAACATTGCGGGGGTTTTTTCGTTTAAGGGCGTAGTGTAAACCTGAGATGCTTTTTTTATTTCTGCCGAATTGCACGCTATATGTGACGCTGCGGTGAAATTGAAGGTATGATCAGGCGTCTTTTAAATTACAGTATTAATGCCTTGCAAGGTATGTTTGAGGAAACAAAAAATGGCTAAGAAACCAGCAGACTTAATTTGGTTCAATGGAGAAATCATTCCGTGGGAAAAAGCAACAGTGCATGTTATGACGCACGCTATTCACTATGGTTCTTCTGTCTTCGAAGGTATTCGTGCTTATGACACACCTGACAAAGGCACATGTGTGTTCAGATTACAGGAACACAACGTCCGTCTGTTTGATTCCGCAAAAATTTACCGCATGACGATCCCCTACACTATCGACCAGGTGAATGATGCGACATTGAATATCATCCGAGCCAACGAACTAAAGTCTGCCTACATTCGTCCAATTGCCTATTACGGCGACATTGGTATGGGTTTGCAAGTTCCTTTCGGACAAGAAACGGAACTGAGTATTGCTGCATTTGAATGGGGTGCTTATCTGGGTGATGACGCTTTGAAAAACGGTGTTGATGCCGGTATTTCTTCCTGGAACCGATTGGCAGCCAACACTATGCCGACAGGTGCGAAGGCTGGTGGTAACTACTTATCCTCACAGCTGATTTCAATGGAAGCTCGCCGTCATGGTTATGGCGAAGGGATTGCTCTCGATACCAATGGTTACGTGAGCGAAGGTGCAGGCGAAAATATCTTTGTTATTCGCAATGGAGTGGTAACCACTACACCTAAAACAGCGGCTATCCTCCCTGGTATTACCCGTGACACCGTTATGACAATGCTTAGGGAATTGGGTTATGAAGTTCGGGAAGAGAATATTCCCCGTGAATCTATGTATGTTGCAGATGAAATACTCATGTGTGGTACTGCAGCAGAAGTGACACCGGTGCGCAGCGTTGATGGCATCGCAGTGGGTAATGGTGGTCGAGGACCAATTACTGAACAAGTTCAGAGTATGTTCTTTGGATTGTTCAATGGCAAAACTGAAGATAAATGGGGTTGGTTGACACCTGTTTATCAATAGACAAATCAACATTTAAGGTAGAAGACATGCCCAAGTTACGTTCGGCGACAACAACACAAGGTCGCAATATGGCAGGCGCCAGAGCTTTATGGCGCGCCACAGGAATGACAGACAAAGATTTTGGTAAACCAATAATCGCTGTCTCCAATTCTTTTACCCAGTTCGTTCCGGGGCATGTTCATCTCAAGGATATGGGGCAGCTGGTCGCCCGAAGCATTGAAGCTGCGGGCGGTGTAGCAAAAGAGTTCAATACTATTGCCGTGGATGATGGTATCGCTATGGGACATTCCGGCATGTTATATAGCTTGCCGTCGCGAGAAATCATTGCCGATTCTGTTGAGTATATGGTGAACGCCCATTGCGCTGATGCAATTGTGTGTATTTCAAACTGCGACAAAATCACACCCGGAATGCTGATGGCGTCCATGCGTCTTAATGTACCGGTGATCTTTGTGTCTGGCGGCCCAATGGAAGCGGGCAAAACTAAATTGTCTGATCAGATCATTAAACTGGATCTGGTGGATGCCATGGTCGCAGCCGCAGATCCAAGTGTGACGGATTCTGATTCAGATGAAATTGAACGTTCTGCTTGCCCAACCTGTGGTTCCTGTTCGGGTATGTTTACTGCAAACTCCATGAACTGCCTGACCGAAGCACTTGGTTTATCCTTGCCGGGTAACGGCTCAATGCTGGCTACACATGCAGATCGCGAAGTTCTCTTCAAACAAGCAGGTACACAGATAGTCGAATTGTGTAGACGCTATTACCAGGAAGATGACGAGTCAGTATTACCCAGAAACATTGCGAATTTCAAAGCCTTCGAAAATGCCATGAGTCTGGATATTGCCATGGGCGGTTCGACTAATACGATTTTGCACCTTTTAGCCGCTGCTATTGAAGGGGAAGTGCCCTTCACTATGGACGATATAGATCGTCTTTCCAGGAAGGTACCGCACCTGTGCAAAGTTGCACCTTCAACTCCACAATATCACATGGAAGATGTGCATCGAGCTGGTGGCGTGATGGGCATACTCGCCGAGTTGAATCGCGCCGGTTTATTACATGAGAATACGCCACATGTTCTAGGCCAATCCATGGGCGAAGTGTTAAAAGAGTGGGATATTGCTGAGTCTCCAAGCGAACAAGCGCTTACTTTTTACAGAGCCGGCCCAGCGGGTATTCGCACAACTCAGGCATTTAGCCAGGATTGTCGTTATCCCACTGCCGACACGGACAGGGAAAATGGTTGTATCCGCAAACTTGATCATGCTTTCAGTCTGGAAGGCGGCTTGGCAGTCCTTTATGGCAATATTGCTGAAAAAGGCTGTATTGTGAAAACTGCCGGCGTGGACGAATCCATCCATGTATTTTCTGGGCCAGCGAAAATTTTTGAAAGTCAGGATGATGCCGTCAAAGGTATCCTTGAAGATGAAGTTAAAGCGGGTGATGTTGTTATCATTCGTTATGAAGGGCCGAAAGGTGGTCCGGGTATGCAGGAAATGTTGTACCCAACTTCTTATCTGAAATCCAAAGGGCTTGGTAAATCCTGTGCGTTGCTCACAGACGGACGCTTTTCAGGTGGCACTTCAGGGCTGTCGATTGGCCATGCCTCTCCAGAGGCTGCTGCCGGTGGCGGAATAGCACTGATTGAAGAAGGTGACATAGTCGCAATTGATATTCCAGCGCGGACTATTAATGTACAAATTACAGAACAAGAAATGGCCAGCCGCAGAGAGGCGATGCAAGCAAGCAGCAAACCGTGGAAACCGAAAGATCGGGTTCGCAACGTGTCTTTATCACTGAAAACCTTCGCTTTGTTGGCAACCAGTGCAGATAAAGGTGCAGTGCGAGATGCATCTAAGTTGGAAGACTAAATGACTCTGTCTGCGCATGATTATCTAAAAAATATCCTGCTTTCGCCGGTGTACGATGTTGCCGTTAAGTCTGACTTGGTTAAGCTGGAGAAATTGTCCAGGTCCCTTGGAAATGACATCTGGCTTAAACGAGAAGATCAGCAGCCGGTAAAGTCGTTTAAGTTGCGTGGTGCTTACAATAAATTGTCTAAGTTGAGTCCTGCGCAAATGGAAGCCGGTGTGGTGACAGCCTCAGCCGGAAATCATGCCCAAGGCGTGGCCTATTCAGCCAATATGAAACAAATCCGGGCCACTATTGTGATGCCTGAAACCACACCAGATATCAAAGTAGAAGCTGTCAGAAGTTTTGGCGGAGATTGGGTTGATGTGGTGCTGCATGGTACCAATTTTGACCAGGCCAGCGATGAGGCAAAACGCCGCGCGGCGGAAAAAAGCCAGACGATGATCCCACCTTTTGACGATCATGATGTGATTGCCGGACAGGGAACCATTGCCAGAGAACTGCTGGAACAAAACCCTAATCTGGATATCTTGTTTGTCGCTGTTGGCGGCGGCGGATTGGCAGCGGGTCTAAGTGTATACCTGAAGCAGTTAAAACCTGATCTGAAAATCGTCGCGGTTGAAGCTGAGGACTCTGCTTGTCTGCAGGCAGCTATTGAAGCAGGTGAGCCTGTTCCCTTGGCAAATGTTGGTATTTTTGCAGATGGCGTGGCAGTCAGAACCATTGGCGAAGAGCCATTTCGACTTTGTCAGATGTATGTTGATGAAGTGATCACTGTCAGCAGTGATGAAACCTGTGCTGCCATCAAAGATATCTTCGACGATACGCGAGTCATTGCTGAACCGGCAGGTGCCCTATCCATTGCAGGGATCCGTAAATATTTAAAACAACATGATGACCTGCACAATTTGCAGCTCGGTGGCATATTATGTGGTGCGAATATCAACTTTCACACACTTAGATATGTGTCTGAACGCTGTGAGTTGGGTGAACAAAAAGAAGCAGTCATTGCGGTTAAAATTCCTGAAAAAACCGGTGCATTCCGTCATTTCTGTGAATTGCTGGGTGGACGCACAATCACTGAGTTTAACTATCGATTTTCCAGTGAAAAAGAAGCTCATATTTTTGTTGGGATAAAATTGAGAAACGGCCTGCAAGAACTTGCGGAGTTAACTGGCACCCTGGAGTCCAACGGTTATCAGTGGTTTGATTTGTCAGACAACGAAATGGCCAAGTTGCATGTACGTTACATGGTCGGCGGCAGACCACCGGCACTGTTAAACGAACATCTATTCTCCTTCGAATTTCCTGAATACCCAGGTGCGTTAATGAAGTTTCTGAATACGCTAGGAGAGCACTGGAATATCACTTTATTTCATTACCGAAATCACGGTGCCGCAGAAGGCTTGGTGTTAGCTGGCTTTGATATTCCGAATGACTCACGTGCTGAGTTTGACGAACACTTACAAAAACTGGGTTATTTGTTCGAAGAGCAAACCGACAATCCCGCTTACAAATTCTTTTTATCTGATTTAAATGGCGTCTTTTAGGACGCCTTTGCTTTTTGTCTTAACATCTATAACGTGCTTTCACAGTTAACTGACGGTGGAAGTCAGTTTCTGCAGACGTTGGCCAATTTCAGGGGCTATCAGAGTTACTACTTCCTGACGTAGCGATTCACTAGCGTCAGAATGCTTCAGTTGACCATCTTCACTCGCCTCGAGCAAATTGTTTTCCTTCATTGCATTGATAAAAGACGACAAAACATTTTTGTCGAAAAACTCAGGTGAACTAATGCCATGTAAAGAAGACAGCCTCTCTGCATACTGTCGACTTTGTTTTTCAAGCGAGCCGCGGCTCATGGTTTGTTCTTTTGCGATCAACGAAAGCACTACGGCATAACGTTGTAACGTCTCCTGAATACTGCGGTTGAGTAGCCAGACCGAATAAAAGGATTTAGAGGTGGGATTTTCAGGTGCGATCAGCCCGTCTTTTTCACTTAGCATGCCCATGCCGACCATGCTATTGATTAGATTCTCGGCGTAGCCAAGCGCTTCCTCTCTCGTCATATGAATAAACAATTCGCGCTGCAATAACGGGTAAAGTTTGGCGACAAGTTCGAGCACATGTTGTTTGCTGAGTTTCTTGTGTGCAAAGACAATGGCGGCAATCAGACCCGGCATAGCAAACAGATGTAGAATATTGTTGCGATAATAGGTCAGGGGTACGGCATTCTTTATATCCAATGAAATTATGCGGCCGAAGCTATCTTCCGACTCGGAGAGCTTATTCAATTTAAGCGTATTGCTGACAATTTCCGCTCCGGTCAGTTCCGGCATGGTTACCTGTTCGCTGTAGGGCGAGGTCTTAAGTAGCATAAGGTAATCATCAATAGCCTGTTCTAGTTCAGATTGACTCATAGCGCGCTTCTTGGCGGACAAAAGGCAAAGAGCGCACAAAGACATACCACTGACTGCGGCTGATTGATTGATTCTTATCATCACTTCATGAGCAAGCTGGTTCACTGTAGGCGTCAACCAAGTCGGTTTTTTATCCGGATCATCCAGCTGTGCTTCGCGCCAGTCGGGCACTTTTTCGTCTAAAAAGTTATTCAGCTGAATGGGTTCGCCAAAATTCAGGAAACCATGACCATAATTTTTCAACTTACGTATGACAGAGAATAAATTAAAAAACGATTCTTTTTGCTTACTGGTGCCTTTTAATTCTTTGAGGTAGCTGCCAACTTCCATGACATGTTCGTAACCGATATAGACCGGCACAATACTGACTGGTCGATTGACACCTTTGGTTACCGCTTGCAACGTCATTGCCAGCATGCCGGTTTTAGGCGGCAGCAGACGACCTGTTCGGCTGCGGCCTCCTTCAGCGTAGTACTTAACTGAATAACCCTTGTTAAAAAGTAACTCAAGGTATTCTCTGAAAACGGCCGTATACAACTTGTTACCTGCAAAGCTGCGGCGTAAGAAAAAGGCACCACCTCGTCTGAAAATGCCGCCTATTGGCCAGAAATTCAGATTGATACCTGCTGCGATGTGAGGTGTAACCAGACCTTCATGATAGATCACATAGGTGAGCAACAAATAGTCCATGTGGCTTCTATGGCAAGGCACATAGATAATTTCATGTCCGTTTTGCGCCAGCTTACGGACTTTATCGGCGTGACGAACTTCGATTCCATCATAAATTTTATTCCAAATCCGAGTGAGGATTCTGTCGCCGATTCTAATTAAACCTTCGCGATAATCTGCGGCGATTTCGTCGATATATTTTCTTGCATCAACTTTAGCGTCTTCATGGTTTGTCTTCTTCTGTCTCGCTTGTTCGTAGATGGCTTTTTTCACACTAGGTGCGCCGAGGATAGAATTATACAATTCATGTCGTTCCAACAATGTTGGACCAGTTAAGGATTGACGCCTTCTGTGAAAGTGAGTACCAGCCAACCTGACTAATTTCCGAGCGATTTCAGCGTCGCTGCCGGTTAAGTTGCTCATTGCCCGAGAGGAGACTGCTTTGCTGTAACACACGAAATTGTCGCGGCCTAAAAACAATACGATAAAGAATTTGCGTAACCAGCTTGGCGAAGCCACGTCGGCGAGCAGTTCTGACCAGCCTGATGAGGTTTTGCCCGGCGCCCGTCCCCAAAAAATAGACACAGGGATTATCTGCAGGTCTAATTCTGTGTTGTCACGATGTAACTGGAACATTTTGGTGAAATCTGTGTCGATCCCCGTTCCTTTTGAAGAGCGACGGAAAACGGATTTGGGTTGCTCCAAAAATACGCAGGACTTATATTCCTGACCTTCGATTGCCAGTGGCCTAGTCGGGCTTGCCAGACCAAGTGCGTCTGAGGACATTTTGAGGGCAATCTGATCGGTGACAGAATTTGTCCTCAGAAGGTAGATTATTGGTTTGGTTTTATCGATTCCAAGCTCAGATTCAATATCGGAAGGAATTGTATTGGCACGTACCAACCATTTCACCGGAACAGTAATAATCGCCAGCAACAATCTATGCAGCCAAACCATACAAGAAAAACCTCAGATAACTAAAACGCGCGAAGCATAGCACGCAATAAATTAAAATTCCTTTGATTCACTTTTCTGTTTAGTAACAAAGGAATTCCGCGCGAATAAAATCCATTATGGATTACACAAATTTGAATCTGGATAGCTTGGGAACATTTTTTCTAAATAGCAGGTTTTCTGCATGCAGCCCATAACCGTTACTCAGTGCTGGCTCTGCCGAAGAAGTTCGTAAGCTGTCTCTAGCTTACGCATTTTTTCCTCTGCATGTGTAGCGGACTTGCGGAGGAAAAAGCGGATATCAACGTCGTATAAGTCGCTAGAATTTAGTGATGCAATCTGCACTTCCAAGTCTGCGAGCAGAGTTGGCGCACGATATCCGAGCATGTAATCTGCCCTTCCTCTGGAGAGAGCCTGGAGGGCCCGGACATGATTTTCCACATTGACTGCCAATGTTACCTTGTTTGTTGGGTTTTCAATAAAGTCACGATACCCGGCGTATTTGAATGACGAAATCAAGATCACTGATCGGGAAACCAAGTCATCAACTTTCGTAATAGGTGACTTGCTCCCAACCCAAAACGCACTCACCGTAACTTTCGCAACAACTGCTTCGCTAATAAAATAATCTTCCGGGTTATCGAGAACAAAAACAGGACCTATTGAAAATTCAGATAGACCAGTGTTGATTGCATTCAGCGCTCTGCGGTTTGGTCTGTTAAGGATTTGATATTCAATACCTGCCTGCTTAAAAATAGTCTGAACTATCCGAGCAAACTCTCCGTTAGGGTTACCGTTGGCGTCGAGATATAAATGGGGAGGAAATTCAGCAAAGCCCCATCGAACTTTGTCTTCAGCGTGACACGTTGAAGTCGCACAAAATAGCAGCCAACCAAAGATAAGGTAACGCCAGCATTTTTTGATCATGGGACCCTTGGGTCAATAACAGCTCTTGTGACAGGATAGATTAATTTTGTAACTGTTAAAACAATTGTTGTGATCCTCAAAGAACTGGATATACTACCAGTTAAACTGTATAGAAAAACAGGCTGTTTATGCGTCCACTAACTCCACGGCAAGAAGAAGTTCTACAACTGATTAAAACCACCATGATTGAAACTGGTATGCCGCCTACTCGTGCCGAAATCGCCAGGCAGCTAGGGTTCAAGTCAGCTAATGCGGCTGAAGAGCACCTCAAAGCTTTGGCAAGAAAAGGAGTTATCGAGATATTGCCTGGCACATCCCGGGGTATCAAGCTGAATACGCCTTTGGAAGATCAACTTGAAGAGCTAGGGTTGCCTCTAATTGGTCGGGTTGCTGCTGGAGAGCCAATACTGGCGGAAGAGCATGTTGAATGCCACTACCAGGTCGATCCGGATTTATTTAAACCGAGTGCAGATTTCCTATTGAGAGTTAACGGAATGAGCATGAAAGATATCGGAATTCTTGATGGTGATTTACTGGCCGTTCATAAAACCACTGATGTTCACAACGGACAAGTTGTCGTTGCCAGAGTTGACGAAGATGTGACAGTAAAACGTCTGGAAAAACGCGGGCGTGAGGTGCTGCTCCATGCCGAAAATGAAGAATTTGATCCCATCAAAGTTGACTTAGCTGAACAACCTTTCAATATCGAGGGTATTGCTGTGGGTGTGATCAGAAACGCTGACTGGATGTAACCAGCTTATCTATGCCTGAAGAGATGGATAATACTTCTAGATGCAGTGTTTGCAGCACAGATTATCCATCTTCGTCGCTACTTTTTTCAAACCGTCCGTTGCACAAAGGTAAAGAAAAAACATTGCTCATATGTTTCAGTTGTATCGATGAACTACAAGCAGAAAATTTTGCTTTCTCATCAAGTGTGCTTCAATGCAACTGGTGCGGTGGTTCAGCTGCAAAGATGGCATCAGTGTCTGATTTTTATATCTGCCAGCAGTGTGTCAAAACCTGTCATTCTTTGATTTCATTTGCCTGATTCATTCTGCCACCAATACCCGTTGATCTAAATCAAATATTCGCTCTTTCTCTTTTTTTCAATAACTGCCAATGTCGTTATCACCCTGAATTCATATAGATCTCATTAAATATTATAAAAATTAATAATTTAGGCTAATCAAAGCGCAGTGCTTGAATTGATTAAAAATCGAGCGCCCAAGCTAAATTAACGCAGAAAACACTAGACCTGAGAGCGAGATTGAGTAATTCTTATACTTCTTTTTACATAACAATAACAACAGTCTGTCATTCCGTTAACCAAATCACTCGATGGGTAACCCTGTTTACTTCGATGAATCTCGGATAAGACAGACATTTTAAACAGGAGGTGTTGAGTGAAAAAAACTATGTCCGGCGCTGTGGCTTTTCTCACCGGCATTCTAGCGTTTCCAGCAATTGCAGAATCCACGAGTCAACTCGATCAATATCAACTAAACCTCACAAAAGGTGTGACTGATATCAGTGCAGAGGTTTATGACCTGCACATGTTAATGTTCATTATCTGTGTCGTTATTGCCGTCGCTGTATTTGGTGTGATGTTTTACAGCATGGTTTTTCATAGAAAATCCAAAGGTGCCAAGCCAGCCAACTTTCACGAAAGCGTAAAAGTTGAAATAGCCTGGACGGTTGTCCCTTTTATTATTTTGATTTTCATGGCAATTCCGGCTGCCCAGACTCTGATTGCAATGGAAGACTCCAGCTCGCCCGATGTGTCTGTCCTGGTTACTGGTTCCCAATGGAAATGGCATTACAAATACATGGATAGTGATGTTGAATTTTTCTCAGTACTGGCTACGCAACCTGAACAAATTGCAAACAAATTTGAAAAGGGTATCAACTATCTTTTAGAAGTTGATCGTCCCTTAGTGATTCCGACAGGCAAAAAAGTCCGTTTCCTGGTGACCTCTGATGACGTCATTCACTCCTGGTGGGTACCGGATTTCGCTGTGAAGAAAGATGCAAATCCCGGATTTATTAATGAAGCCTGGACCAAGGTCAATGAACCTGGCATTTACCGCGGTCAGTGTGCTGAATTGTGTGGTAAAGATCATGGGTTTATGCCGGTAGTTGTTATTGCCAAAGAGCCGGCAGAATACGAAGCCTGGATTGCTGAGCAGCAAGACATTCAACGTAGAGCAAAAGAAGAAGAACAGAAACTGCTAGCGATGAACATGGAAATGGGTGAGCTGATGGAAGTGGGTGAGAGAGTGTATCTTGCTACTTGTGCGGCATGTCACATGCCAAACGGTGAAGGTTTGCCTGGTGCGTTTCCTGCTCTGAAAGGAAGCGATATGGCTTTAAATGATATGCAGGCACATATCGATATTGTTGTTAACGGTAAAGCCGGTACGTCCATGCAGGCGTTTGGTAAGCAACTAAGCTTAAAAGAATTGGCAGCGGTCATCACTTATGAGCGTAATGCCTGGGGTAATAACACAGGCGAAACGGTTCAGGCTAAAGACGTTAACGCCCTAGTAACCGGTCAATAGGAGGTTGGGTATGAGTACAGTTACAGATCACGCACATCATGAAGATGATCATCATCACCACGCTCCGTCAGGTATAAAGCGTTGGTTGTTTACCACTAACCATAAAGATATAGGTACCCTATACCTGTGGTTTGCCTTCATTATGTTTCTTACTGGTGGGGCGATGGCAATGGTCATCAGGGCGGAATTGTTCCAGCCAGGCTTGCAAATTGTCGATCCACATTTTTTCAATCAGATGACCACAGTACACGGTTTAATCATGGTATTTGGTGCGGTTATGCCAGCCTTTACCGGATTAGCGAACTGGTTGGTTCCTATGATGATCGGGGCGCCAGATATGGCATTGCCTCGGATGAATAACTGGAGCTTCTGGATACTACCCTTTGCTTTTACCATTTTATTGGCTTCTTTGTTTATGGAAGGTGGCGGTCCTGCATTTGGCTGGACTTTTTATGCACCCCTTTCCACGACCTATAGTGGCGATACTACTGCACTATTCGTATTTTCGGTTCACATCATGGGTATCTCATCAATTATGGGTGCTATCAATGTTATTGTGACCATATTCAATATGCGTGCCCCTGGCATGACTTGGATGAAAATGCCTTTGTTTGTCTGGACCTGGTTGATAACAGCATTTTTATTGATTGCTGTTATGCCTGTTCTTGCCGGTGTCGTGACTATGGTGCTTACTGACAAGTTCTTCGGCACCAGTTTCTTTGATGCCGCTGGTGGTGGTGATCCGGTGATGTTCCAGCATATATTCTGGTTCTTCGGACACCCTGAAGTTTACATCATGATTTTGCCGGCATTTGGAATTATCTCGGCAATTGTTCCCACATTCTCGCGAAAGAAACTGTTTGGTTATGCCTCGATGGTATACGCGACAACGTCCATCGCACTGCTGTCTTTTATTGTATGGGCGCATCATATGTTCACCACCGGGATGCCAGTGGCGGCTGAACTATTCTTTATGCTCGCGACTATGCTGATCTCGGTGCCAACAGGTGTCAAAGTGTTCAACTGGGTAGCGACCATGTGGCGAGGCTCATTGACCTTCGAAGTGCCTATGTTGTTTGCACTAGCGTTTATCGTGCTATTCACTATCGGTGGTCTTTCTGGTCTGATGTTGGCGATTGTGCCGGTAGATTTCCAGTACCATGACACCTATTTTGTTGTTGCACATTTCCACTATGTGTTGGTAACCGGGGCAATATTCTCCATCATGGCAGCAGTGTATTATTGGCTGCCAAAATGGACTGGCAAAATGTTTGATATTACCCTGGCCAAGTGGCACTTCTGGTGCTCACTCATTTCAGTTAACGTGCTTTTCTTCCCCATGCACTTCATTGGTCTAGCGGGTATGCCTCGCCGTATTCCAGATTACGCGCTGCAGTTTGCAGACTTTAATAAATGGATCAGTATTGGCGGATTCGCGTTTGGTCTTTCACAATTATTATTCTTGTGGCTGTTGATTAAAGCATGTCGCAAGGAAGGCGAACCTGTCTCAGATCAGGTTTGGGAAGGTGCTGAAGGTCTGGAATGGGAAATACCGTCTCCTGCTCCATACCATACATTTGAAACACCACCGGTAATTAAATAGGCCAGGACCAATGCAAAACAATTCGAAGTCTGAGCTGAATAAAGATAACGGCAAAATGGTAATCAAACTGGTTGCTATTGTTATCGGTATGTTCGGCTTCGGTTTTGCTCTGGTCCCGCTATATGATGTATTTTGCGATTTAACCGGGATCAATGGAAAAACAAGTAATACTGCGGCGGTTTATGAAAGTGTAGAAGTGGATGAAAGCCGCACAATTACGGTTGAGTTTATTACTCGCACCAATACAGGAATGCCATGGGAATTCAGAGCACAGACTCGTCGAGTAGATGTGCATCCCGGGCAGATGAGTCAGGTAGATTTCCTTGTCAAAAATCCAGCCGGCAGAGATATTGTCGGTCAGGCAGTGCCATCGGTATCACCTGGTACTGCCGCGATATATCTGAATAAAACAGAGTGTTTCTGTTTTAATCACCAACCTCTAGCTGCGGGAGAAGAAGCATTGATGCCAATGAAGTTCTATGTCGACCCACAGCTTCCGAAAGACATTAAATTTTTTACGGTTCAATACACCTTGTATGACGTGACTTCTTCAGCGGAAGTTGCGATGAACCAAGGGTAAATGGAGAGCACAATGGCACAACAAGAATACGAAAGATATTATGTTCCCGACCAGAGCCCCTGGCCAATCGTTGGCGCGGTAGCGCTTTTTCTCATCGCATTTGGTGCAGGCAACTTTGTGGTTGAATCAACCAGCGACAAAGATGGTTTTGGTGGCTGGACTCTGCTGGCTGGTCTGGCAACACTGCTGGTCATGCTCGTGGGTTGGTTTAGAAACCAGATCCACGAGTCTATGTCAGGAATGTATAGCGCACAATTAGGGCGTTCATATCGTCAAGGTATGGCATGGTTTATATTCTCTGAAGTCATGTTCTTTGCTGCATTTTTTGGCGCACTATTTTACGCACGTGTCATCTCGGTTCCCTGGTTAGCTGGTGAAGGTAACAATGCCATGACTAACGAGGTCTTGTGGAATGGCTTTGAGGCCGCTTGGCCACTCTTAGTGCAACCTATGGATGCCTTGGCTGGAGGTGAAGCTTCAACCAAAATGATGCCGTGGACGGGGCTTCCACTTATCAATACAGCATTATTACTTGTATCCTCTGTCACTCTTCACTACGCGCATGTTGGACTGGAGCAAGGTAAACGCTCTAAGTTAATTGGACTTCTTGGATTGACTATAGTCTTGGGTAGCATTTTTGTCGTATTGCAAGGAATGGAGTACGTTCATGCGTATAGAGATTTAGATCTGACACTTGATTCTGGCGTGTATGGAAATACCTTCTTTCTACTGACTGGGTTCCATGGCATGCACGTGACATTGGGAACCATTATTTTGATAGTATTGTTCCTCAGGTGTCTGAAGGGTCACTTTACACCGGATAATCACTTTGCATTCCAGGCAGGTAGTTGGTATTGGCACTTTGTTGATGTTGTCTGGGTATTGTTGTTCTTCTTTGTCTACATTCTATAAATAAACTAGCCGCGCCCGTTAATATGGGCGCGGATTTGGCGTAATCAAACCAGTCGCAACAGCCAGTAGAAGTAATACAATTATCAACGCAGAGGCAATGACTCTCCTACCAATGAATTTGCTCATGGAAGGCTGACCTGGCTCATTTTTTAGCATCACAACCATCGCCTTAAACAAGTTGAACACCATAAACAGCAACAACAAACCGACTATAATTTTAACTAGCACTACTAAGTACCTCTATTAATAATGGCCACAAATAACCACGCTTTAAAATCTAAAAAATGGCCTATAGTTGCTACCTTAGTCACTTTGGTTGCGGTTGTCATTATGTTTGCTCTGGGGTTTTGGCAGCTGGAACGAGCAAACAATAAAGAACAACGCTTGACACAAATTGAACAACGTCAGCAACGCTCACAGATTTCTTTACAAGCGCTGACAACCATTGAATCCGATTTTCGTGATATAAAATTCAACGCAGGAGGGGAATTACTCAGCGATCAACTTTTCCTGCTGGATAACAGGATCAATAAAGGTCGGGTTGGATATGAAATCCTGGTACCGTTGAAAACGGAAATTGGCTTGCTTATGGTGAATATGGGATGGGTACCTGCAGGCGCAACAAGACAGAACTTACCTGTCATTAATTTACCCAAGGGCACCTTTAGCTTGTCAGGGATTGCGGCAATCCCTGACAAAAATCCAATGATTACTGAAACTGCTGAGGTCGGACAAAGCTGGCCAGTGGTGATACAACAAATGGACTTTGAGGTTTTTCAATCCTTTCTGAATTCACCTGTGCTGGACTTTGTTATGCTGTTGGATGAAGAGCAGGAACTCGGATTCGCAAGAAATTGGCAGCCGGTTGTAATGCCACCTGAAAAACATCTGGCTTATGCTATTCAATGGTTTGGATTGGCACTTGCCTGTCTGCTGGTTTATATTTTTGCGCTTAAAAAGAGGTACAGTAGTCGTCATGACTGATGAGCAAGTAAAGAAAAAATCAAAAACACCACTCATTTTACTTGTGGTTTTCGTATTGCCAGTAGTCCTGGCTAAATTGGCTCTGGACAATGATTGGTTCAATCGCGGCTCGACTAATAAAGGTGAACTACTGTCACCTATTCTGGATGCATCCTCATTAATGTCAGGACTTGCTCCTAAGTGGCGGATTATGTATTTGCTTCCTGAGTCCTGTGACACAACCTGCGACAATGCGCTTTATAGTATCAATCAGGTCTGGGTTGCATCAGGCAAGGAGTCGGACCGAATCGAGCCTGTTGTTGTGAGTGCGAATAACAGTGATCCTGCCAAAATAAATGAGCTTAAAACCCACCCAAACATTAGTTTGTTAATGCTCGACAACGATTCTGTTAATAATGTGTTTAAAGATGTGCCTACAGATGGTATTTTTCTTGTAGATACGTTGAACAACGTGATTCTGCGATACCCGTTATTTGAAGAACAAAAACAGGCGGTACTGAAAAGCCGCGATATTTTGGCTGATATACGCAAATTATTAAAACTATCGCGTATAGGCTAGGGACTAGTTGTAATGAAAAAGTTGGTGCTTGCTTCGATTCTGCTGGCAATTGTGGTGATAGTATTGGGGGCCTTTACACGCTTAACCGATGCGGGCCTTGGTTGTCCGGACTGGCCAGGATGTTATGGTCATCTAACTGTCCCACAAGATGAGGAATTGATTAAAGCAGCAGAACAGGCTTTTCCAGAACGTCCCTTTGAAGCGCACAAAGCCTGGTATGAAATGATCCATCGCTATTTTGCTGGCGCCTTAGGATTGTTTATTTTAGCCATCTTTATCTTCAGCATGGTTAAGCGAAACTATAACGATCCGCTAAAACTTCCCTTCTTCCTTTTGTGTCTGGTGACATTTCAGGCGGCGCTGGGAATGTGGACAGTTACCCTGAATCTTTTGCCTGTTGTAGTGATGGGACATTTGTTGGGCGGCTTCTCGGTCTTGGCTTGTTTGTACTTATTGCGTCTCAGGCTGGAAAAAGAACGCATACCGGGTGGCGATCATCGTATGCTCAAATATGCCAAATTTGCTGCAATCGGATTGGTCGTTGTCGTTTGTCAAATTGCTTTAGGTGGTTGGACATCAGCGAATTATGCTGCCTTGGCCTGCACCGAGTTCCCGTTGTGCGAAGGGGAGTGGTATCAAAATATTGATATTGTGGGGGCTTTTTCCGTCCCTGATGCAGTGAACTACGAATTTGGTGCCCATGACTATCATGAACGGATGACCATGCACGTTGCACATAGACTGGGCGCTGTCATTACCTTCGTATATTTATGCTGGTTGTCATTAAAGCTTTATACCAATGCGTCCTCCGGCACGATCAAAAGTCAGGCAGTTACATTGGTGTTAGTGCTTGGAGCCCAGGTGTTGTTGGGTGTGAGCAATGTTGTTTTCAGCCTACCCTTGGCCGTCGCAGTATTGCATAACGCAGTAGGTGCGGGTTTGCTGCTGGTTATGGTTAAATTGTGTTATACCCTGTATCGGAAAGTTTAGGAGTCTACCGTGAGTAAATCTGCAGCGGTTAATGATCGTCAGCAAAATTTGTCTGCCCAAGCTGTGTGGCAAGACTATTACGAACTGACCAAACCAAAAGTGGTGATGTTATTGCTTCTCACCGCATTGGTTGGCATGTGTCTGGCTACAGAAGGCTGGGTGGATTGGGTAACCTTAACAGCTGGTCTTTCCGGAATTGGTCTTTTGTCTTCGGCTGCGGCTGTTATCAACCATGTTGTTGATCGTCAAATCGACAGTAAAATGGCGCGCACTTTTAATCGGCCTGTATCAAAAGGAAAAATTAGTCCTCTTCGGGCACTGACATTTGCGGCTGTTCTTGCGTTGTCTGGCTACCTGAGCCTGGAAATTTGGGTGAATACTTTAACGGCAGTGTTAACGTTAGGTGGCTTAGTGGGGTATGCCGTTGTTTATACAATGTATCTCAAACGGGCTACGCCACAAAATATCGTAATAGGCGGGCTGGCCGGTGCTATTCCCCCCCTCTTGGGTTGGACTGCAGTGACTGGTGAGATCCACCCAAATGCATTGCTGCTGGTACTCATTGTTTTTACTTGGACGCCGCCGCATTTCTGGGCGCTGGCCATTCATCGTGTGAAAGATTATGCCAGGGCTGAAATCCCAATGTTGCCAGTAACTCACGGAATTGAATTTACTAAAACTTCCGTCTTCCTCTATACAATATTGCTGGGATTAGTGTGTTTGTTACCTTACCTCGTTGGGATGACAGGTATTATCTATCTAATTGGCTCCAGTGCGCTTAATATAGGCTTCCTTTATTACGCTTGGAAACTTAAGTTTGCCAGTGATGAACATACTGCGATGCAGACATTTAAATTTTCTATAATACATTTAATGGTTTTATTCGTAGTATTGTTACTGGACCACTATTTTAAGTACAACTTATGAAACAGAATTTCGTTGTTGGAATTGTCGCTGTATTAGCCTTGGTCGTGGGCGTTTTTTTAGCATTAAATATTGCACCACCTAAATCAAGTGAGCCTGCCTATATGCAGCTTTATCCTCAGGCGCGGGCACTGAGTGACTTTGAACTTTTTAATCAACGGGGTGAAAGCGTCACCAAAACGGATTTGATGGATAAGTGGACCCTGGCATTTGTGGGCTATACATTTTGTCCTGACATTTGCCCTACCACTCTGGCAGAGCTTAAACGCGTTTACCCGGAACTCATTAAGCTCCCGGCTGAACATCCACTGCAAGTACTGTTTTTATCCGTTGATCCTGCTCGTGATACACAACAACGTCTAAACGACTATATTCAGTTTTTTAATCCTGATTTTATTGCAGCCAGTGGCGAGCACAATCAGCTTTTTCCGTTGGTTCGAAGTATGGGCATGATGTATTCCATGTCTGACAATACCGAAAATCCAAATTATCTTGTGGATCACAGTGCCTCTGTGGTCGTTATTAACCCACAGGCAAATGTTATTGGAAGATTCAAACCTCACTTGGAACCAGGAAAACTTGCCGTCAGCGATGGTGAACAAATATTGGCTGATATGCCAATGTTGCTCAATCCCTGAACCCCCTCTAAAGCAGATTGAATCACAGGATGAATATCCGCAGAGGGACTAAAAATGATGCGGATGTAGCAGCGCAGCTTATATTCAGCTCTGGACCCAACAGCCTTGGAATGATGTTTAACGTCAGCGAAACACTGAATCCGATTGACTTTCTGCGCCACGCATTCTCCCAGCCATATGGTCAATTTGGTTTTACCAGCCACCTGGTTGCTGAATCAGAAGGTCAGCCCATTGGCCTTGCCAGTTGCTGGACCCACGATGTCAGCCCATCATTTCGAAATGCAACCTTACAAAGCTTGATAGGCTACTTTGGTGTTGACCTGACTCATAAGGTAATTGAGCGCAGCCAGAATTTAGGCGAAATCATCCCGGCTCCGGCGCAGGACGAACTAGGTGTCGGCCATATTGCTATTACTACTGGTAACAGACGAAAGGGTGTTGCCACCAAGTTACTTGATCATCTTGCAGGCTTCGCGAACAGCCTGAACAAACAAAAATTGGTTCTGGACGTGGAACAAAAAAATCAGGATGCTATTCGCCTTTATCTTAAATACGGATTCAAAAAAATACAACTCACCGAACCTGGCGTTAAATCCCGAGAACTTGGACTGACTTCTCACTGGCACATGGAGCTTTTACTCTAACCACTTGCCTTCTTCGGTGGGGACAAACCAGGGTTGTGAATACCAATAGTAGCGGCCTTTTTGCTGAATGCTCGGGGCCGTGCAATTGATGCGGGTTCTGCCAGGCGGCAATTTAGCATCAATCAGCAGCGTCAGATTGCTTTTTTCCGTTTGAACAGTCATGGCTTTGCCATTTTTAAAACAGTTTACCTGACTCATGCGTAAGTCCTGAGTATTCAGCGTGATTGTCTGAAGCGCGCCAGTATTGTCAAAAGCCAATTCAGGATCCAACTCTGACTTTGCTAAGACCGGCATAGCCAAACTACCTAGCTTTGTTTTCAGTGTGTTCAGATTGGCATAAATGCCGGCAGCTGCGAAGCGAGGTAATGCACCAAAGTCACTTTTACCGGATATAGCTCCGGAATGTTGTGCGAAGCCTACATAACCTGCCTCAACTAACTTTTGTTTCAGCGCCTGATTAAATTCGCCATAGGGATAAGCAAGAAACTTATGACTGCTACCAATCTTGTTTTTGAGTTGAGATTCTGCTTTTTCAATACTTCCCATCACTCTGCTAAGCCATGCCTGAGTAGATTCATTTTTGTTCTTGTACAAATAATGCGTATGCTCAAATCCGTGGTTAGCAAACGTGACTCCTTGTTTTTGCATCACTTCAATTTGCGCCCAGGTAAGTTGGTTTTTCAGTTTGCCAATCAAGCCAGGGTTGATAAATATTGTGTATGAGAATCCATATTCCTTTAAAATCGGATGGCCATTAGTCAATATATTGTGGAAACCGTCATCAAAAGTAATGGCCACGGCATTTTCTGGCAGTGGCTCATTGTTTTGCAGCGAAGTAATCAATTCGGGTAAGGGTAAGACCGTATGATGCCTGGATAGATAATCCATATGCTCACGAAATTTTTCAGGCGAAATTGACGTGCTGGCTGGCGTTTTGTTGCTCACATGATGGTAAACCAGCAGCACAGCGTTATCGGCCGCTTTGGAGATCTGAGCATTAAAGAAAAAAGATAAACTAAACAATAACCAATGGATTTTTTTCATAGTATCTATTTGAGAATAAAAGTTCTTTTTGGCTGATTCGATCCTTAGTTTAGCAGGCTTCTTGCACTATGATGACTACTAACGATTTCTTGCCCTAGATTGATTTTAACTTTTGGATAATGTCTTGGTCCGCATGACGATCTAAAGCAAGGGAAGCGGAATTGAGCGCCACTGCAATAATGATCCCGGTTAGAACAAGACCAATGAAAGCGATCACAATTGACATTATCTTAGAACGTTTTTTTAGTGGACGAATATCACCATAGCCAACAGTAGTCGCTGTAATAAGAGACCAGTATAAGCCGTTAAACTTGTTCCAACCTTCCACTTTGCTGACTATCTGTCCGAGAACGATAACGATCAAACCTAAGAAAGCCAGCAATGGTGCGACCAATTGTAGTGACCAGAAAAATAACTTTAGAAACGTTATTGTAAATTCCACAGCTTACCTCTCAGAAGGCGGTACTTTGTACCAGAACATACCTTGTTGTCCGACTTCAATACCCAATTTTAGCAGTTCATTAATATAGCCAGAATCGAACTCGATGGCCTTGTCAGCTTTGAAGCTGTCAGGGATTTCGATCATATGGAAGTTTATTCCGTCACGCTGGGACAAATAATAAATCTGCTCAATGTCTGCATTAGTTTTGTTTTGCAACAATCCTAGGGTCGTCCTGGATGCAATCCCTGTCAAATCAGTGGGTGCGGGTTCGTAGTACAACTTACTGTTGCTATTCTGGATCACATAAACGTTTCGCTGAAAACGCAGCCCCTGAATACGCTCGATTTCTGCAATACTGATCTTCGCGGGATAAGAAAAGGCATTGCGCGTGACGCCACCATCAATGTGTAACTCAGTATAAGTTTTCCCATTTATTTGTCTTTCGAATTTCACTGGTGGGAAGAGCACTGGAATGGAAGCCGACGCCAGAATAATTTTCCTGATTAATAATACTGCTTCATCGTTTTCTTGGGCTGCGATGTTGCCGATATCCCAAATCATAGGACGCATAGAATCAAAGTGGGTTGTGACTACAAACAAGCTTCTGGCTTTTCGGTGCTCTGCAGCGATTTCTTTGATCAATTTCAGATTTATATGCTGCTTAATCTGCTCACGCAAGGAAGTTGTATCGGCAATAGATGAGCCTCCGAAAATACCTTTTAGCAAGGTAGATTCATACACTTTTTCGCGGGTCAGATTTGCATAAATGTCATGCAAGACATCGTCATACTTAGCACCTAAGAATGCAAATGGCGCAATGACTGCACCAGTACTTGTGCCGCTGACTACTTCAAATTGGGGTCGTGTTCCGGATTTTGTCCAACCTACAATAATACCGGCACCGAAGGCGCCATCGGCACCACCACCAGAAATAATCAGTGAGTTGTAGTCTGGCGCAGGACGAAGTGCGTTATGGCTCGTCGGAATAGCATCAGGAAAGCGCTGTCTGAGGATCAAAGCGTCTCGTTTTAAACTCTCTTCAAGTAATGGTGGAGAAGTATCACCCCACCACCTTTCTGTGCCGCCTGAATCAGAAGGATCCATTGCTTGGTATTGTTCCGGAGAAAGGGGGGTATGAATAATTTTTTGAGCACATGAAGTTAATAACAAACAGCAGCAAACTATTGCCAGGCGATGCATAAAAGTGCGGGTCGTATTATTCACAGCGGTTGCCACCTGATTAGAAATCAACAAAGTTAACCTACCAATCGCCACCCAAGGCCAGATAAAGATTGACCTGTTGTTCCAGTTGACTGCGTCTGGCAGATAGCAGGCTGCTTTTAGCTGACATCATTTGCTGTTGAATTTGTAAGGTTTCCAACAGCTCGTTTTCGCCCTCTTGGTAGCGTATGTTTGCTATTCTCAATGCTTCTTTACTTTGCAGGTAAGCTTCTTTAAGCGCTTCAACGCGCCTGGTCAAATCGAGACCGTTGTCGAGGGTCTGCTCGACCTCAGAAAAAGCAGTTAAAGCACTTTGTCTGTAGGCATCGATCGCCTGCTGCTGCTCGATATTGGCAATTTTAACGTCTATCTCTCTCCCGCCCCCGTCAAATACCGGGACCAACAGGCTAGAACCTAGTTGCCAGGCAATATTGCTGGGGCTGAGTACATTGGAGAGGGATTCGGAAGAACCACCAAGACTCGTGCTTAAGGCTAAACTTGGTAGTTGCGCAGCTTTGGCTTGGTCAGTGGCAGCAAATGCGGCCGCTACTTGTCTTTCTGCAGAAATAATATCTGGACGGCGCTCCAGAACTGAGGAAGGTAAGCCAGCAGGCGGCGGCGAAGGTAGCTCAGGTAACTTATCAGGAATATCCAGCGACGCATCCGGGTAACGACCAAGTAATACTTCTAGCGCACGTGCAGCTTCCCGTTTAGCACCTTCTGTTGCAATTAACTGTTCTGATGCGCTGGCTAAATTTGCACGGTTTACTGCCATGTCCTGCCCAGTCAACAAACCGTTGGCATATTTGACCTCGGTTATGCGCATGGTTTTTTCCAGGATTGCCACATTTTCTTCGGTTAATTGGGCTTGTAATTTCGCTTCGATCAGCTTGAGATATGACTTGACTATATTGGCGCTAAGGGAATGTTTGGCAAAAATGTAGTCTGCCTCCGTCGCCTCCGCCTGAGCTATAGATGCATCTGTGCTTGAACGGATCCTGCCCCACAGATCCACCTCCCAATCCACTTGTAAACCAATGTCAACTGAAGAAGTTGAAGTACCACTATCGACAGTGCCAGACTGACTGCGGCCAGCAGACAAATTTGCCTGCGGGAGTAATGCGGCGCCCGCTTTTTCAGCCATCAGCCAGGCTTTGTCCATATTGGCGACGACAGAACGCAGATCCAGATTGTTTCGCTGTCCCTCTTCAATCAAAGCGGATAATTTTGGATCATTAAAGTTTCTTGTCCAGGACTCAGGTGGCTCAAGAGTTTCGGTCAGCAACGCTGACCAGGCAGAGGGTGCATTCACACTGTTTTTCACACCTGGTTTCGAGCTGTCCGAGGTTGTGGCGCAACCAGAGATTAGTGCAGAGTTCACCATTAAGATGATATAAACCGAAATTCTCATAACGCTGTTTCCTTATCATCTACTTGTAAAAATGTCGCATACAACACTGGCACAATTAACAGTGTAATCAGAGTAGCGAAACTCAGGCCAAATACGATAACAACAGCCATGGACTGGAAAAAGGCATCAAAGAAAAGCGGTATTACTCCCAGTGCAGTGGTAAAGGAGCCCAACACCACAGGGCGAACCCGGCTGGCCGCTGAGTCAACAATGGCATCAAAGCGTGGCTTACCTTCTTCAATTTCTGTATCCATCCTGTCCACCAAAATAATGCCATTTTGAATTAACAGGCCAGATAGTGAAAGGAGCCCCAGTATCCCCATAAATTCCAGCGGTACGCCAGTCACAACCAGACCAAAAACGACACCTATCATTGCCAAAGGCACCACTGACCAGATAACGATGGGTTGTTTTATCTTGCCAAACAACACGACTACAACCAGAACCATTGCCAGGAATCCAAGAGGAATAGTGGACATCAAATCGCCACTGGATTCTTTTGACGATCCATCTTCGCCGCCCCACTCCAATTCATAGCCGTCTGGCAAGTCGATGTTTTCGATATCGGTTTTAATTCTCCCCAACAGTGTCGCAGCCAATTCATCAGGATAAGGATCAGACTGGGCTTTAATACGAAAAACACGGTCTTCACTACGCAGTTTTCCGTCACGCCAAATAGTCTTGAAGCCTTCAGTAACTTGTAAAATTGGTACTGTTTGCCCTGTGATCGAACTTGTCACCTGTATGCTTCTGATATCATTGATAGATGCCAGATCAGTGCCAGGTAGACGGGAGATAATAGGAATTAAATCCGTTCCTTCTTTGAAGGTGCCAATCTGATCGCCGTTATAAAAGCTGGCAATGGCCTCAGCTAAGTCTTGCCTGGAAACACCTGCTTGCCGCGCTTTGCTTTCAGAGTACATAGGTTGAATAACGCTAACCGGTTCACGCCAATCATCTTTCACAGACAGTGCCTGTCCGTCCGCACGCATAATATTTTTTGCCTCGTTGGCCAAACGCCTCAGAACCACAGGGTCAGCTCCACTAAACTCCGCCTCGATGGCAGAGCCTCCACCTGGCCCCAATACGAATCGCCATGCTTTGGCCTGGGCTTCAGGGTGATTTTTGGCAATATACTCTTGTACCACGGGCATCATGCTGTCTATCTTTTTATAGTCATCCACTCGCACCAGCAGCTGACCGTAAGAACTATTGGCAGATTGTGGGGAATACGTCAGCATATAACGGATAGCACCACCGCCGACTAAGGTTTGCACTGCATTGACACCCTCCATTTCACTCACAAAGCCTTCGATATCAATCATACTTTGTTCGGTGTGCGCAATTTGAGTACCTTCCGGCAACCAGATATCCACTACCATTTGAGGTGATGTAGAGCGAGGGAAGAATCCCTGGGTCATGAACTTTGCGCCCCAAATTGAGACAGCGAAAATTCCGATGACTAAGCCGATCACCAACCAGCGAGAGTGCAGTGACCAACGCATCAACCGCTTATATTGTCTAAAGAATGCTCCCTCACCTTGCTTGTTCTCGCTGTCTTGCTGATTTTGTTCCGCGGCGTTTGGAAACAACCAATAACAGGTCAGAGGCGTAATAGTTAACGCCAAAATCCAACTGAAGAGCAGTGAAATCATTACTACCCAGAATAAATCGCCTGTATATTCAGCGGTTTGACCAGGTGCAAATCCGATAGGGGCAAATGCGATCACGCCAACGAGCGTGCCCGCCAGTAAAGGCCATTTCGTCTGGAACACAATTTCCTTGGCGATATCGATCTTCTTGCGCCCCTGTTTTATACCGACCAATATCGCTTCGGTGATCACCACAGCATTGTCTACCATCATCCCGAGGGAAATGATGAGAGCACCTAAAGATATGCGGTGCAAGGGTACGCCGATGATCTGCATGGTGGTTAAGGTGGCGCCAACAGTAACCAGCAAAATAAAGGAAATGACCAGTGCTGAGCGTATTCCCATAGTGAATAGCAGTGAGGCAATCACTATTACCAATGCGGCGATGACATTCATCACAAAATCATTGACCGAAGCCTCGACGACTTTACCCTGATGATAATATTCGAGCACTTCGATACCTAAGGGTCTGCGGCTTTCAGATTCAGCTAGCTTTTTATCTACGGCTTCACCCACAACAACAACATTACCACCGGCTACATTGGCGACACCAAGGGCTATCGCCTTTTTTCCGTCGTAACGAACTATCTTACTCGCTGGTGTTTTATAATCCCGATATACGGTCGCGATGTCTTTAAGGTATAGAATTTTCCCATCAGAATCGTTTGATACCAACAGGTTTTCTATCGCCACGACTGAATCAATTTCACCTGAAGGATCAATAGCCAGCCTTCTGCTGCCAATATTCACATCGCCTGCGAACACAACAGCATTTTGTTGTTTAAGAATGTCATAGAGTTTTTGGATGGAAATGCCTAAATTAGCGGTCGTTTCAGGCGATATTTCGATAAATATTGCTTCGTCTTGCATACCGGCAAGTTGAACTTTGCCGACACCTTCCACCTGTAAAATATCTTTTTGCAGTTCCTTAGCGTAGCTGCGTAATTCTGCGTAGGAAAAGTCATCGCCAACAATGAAATAGGACAGCCCGTACAAATCGCCAAAATCATCATTCACAATAGGTGTAAGTGCTTCGCTGGGAAGTGACTTCTGCGCATCTCCAATCTTATTGCGCAATTTGGTCCAGACTATTTGCAGGTCTTCTTTGGTCTTTGAAAACTGGTATTTAATATCCACTGTTATTTCAGACACACCTGCTGAAGAAACCGTGGAGATAGAATCAACTTCCTGCATCTGTTGTAGCGCGGTTTCGAGGGGGTCGGTAATTTCAAGCGCGACCTGTTCAGGGCTCGCACCGGGATACTGCGTGTATACAAGCGCAGTTCTTATGGTGAATTCAGGGTCTTCGAAACGCGGCATTGTCTGATATGCATTCCATCCCCCGATGAGTGCCAACAAGATAGCGATGACACATAACAACTGGTTTTTTATGGAAAATTCTGCGAGGTTCATGCTTAGTCCTTTCTTAATTCGATTACTTAGACCAAGGGTGAACTTTCATACCCGCAGAAATCGCGGAGATACCACCTGCAACTACCGTATCTCCTAATTCAAGACCATCAGTGACAACCAGCATTTCACCCACCCCGTCTTGCACAGTGATAATCTGCTTGGTTACTGATGAGTTGGATTTATTTACCAGCCATACATACTTTTGATCGCCATCAATACCAATGGCGGCCAGAGGCAGCAGTATCTGAGCGTCATTATTAGTCCTGCTTCTGGGATCCGGGAACCACAAAGATGCGTTCATTCCCGGCAGAATATTCATCGTATCCGGCGCGCCAAAGGTGAAGGTGACTTTGTAAGTCTGGGAAGCAGTGTCGGCACTCAGGTTCGCTTCTTTAAAGACTGCAGGGATGCGCTGATCAGGCGCAAAACTAAATACCAAAAACGCACCTCCCACGTCGTTGTTTGGTCTTTGCGCCAATGCGATCACACTGGAAGGAAGGTTTATTGTTGCTTCCATTTCACCGCTTCCCAAGATAGTCATAGCAGTCGAGCCTGCTTGAATAGCTTGTTGCGCTTTAATTGATATTTCCGCGATATTGCCTGAGAAGGGCGCGATCAGAACCGCATCCTGAAGCCCTTTTTGGGCAGTATCCAGCTGAGCTTTATTGACGTCGCGCTGAGCACGCCTTTGCTCAAATTCACTTTTTGATATGGCATCCTGGTCAATCAAACGTTGCGCGCGCTGGAACTCACTGTTGGCATTGTCAAACTGGGCCTGAGCTGACTGTAAGCTTGCCTGTAAATCGCGAGTGTCCAGCGTCGCTAGAACGTCTCCTTGCTGGATACTTTGGGATTCTACGACAGAAATTTTATCAACCACGCCACTGACTTCAAAGCTCAAAGCTGATACGTTCTCTGCTTTAACCGTCGCAGGGTAATTCAAAAAGGATTCTTCCGCCGCCTGCCCCACAACCAAAAGCTTCGCAGGTCGAGATTGACTATTTTCTGTTGCTGTTGGTTGCTCGGCTTGTTGGCTACAGGCAGAAATGAGCACCAAGGAAGCTAAAAGTAAATAATTGGCTTTCCAGAGGCGAGTAGGACTATTCATTTGGTTTACCTTGTAAAACGTGAGTACCGCACAGACATGGACGGCTAAATTTTTGTTATTTATTGGTATATTAACAACTAAGTTGCAAGACTCCACTGTTTTCCTAAAGCCCTTAATGTCTATACTGGTGCAGACAATATAGTTGCCTCCATGTTATCAAGCGACGATCACCGAATAGAGTAAAGCAGCATGAATGAATATGCGTTAGATAGTTTTATGTCTTACACCATCGGAATATTGGTATTTTTTGTTGGTGTTACTTTGACAAAAAAATTCAGAGTTTTGCGGGATTTCAATATCCCAGAGCCTGTTACCGGAGGCTTATTGGCCGCGCTATGCGTTTACGGATTCTTCCTGCTGACCGGCAATGAAATAGGTTTCGATTTAACCACACGTGATCGATTATTGGTGTATTTTTTCACGGCAATTGGACTGAATGCCCGGATCTCAGATTTGAGAAAAGGGGGCAAGCCACTATTAATTCTGCTTGTGCTGACACTATCCTTTATCGTTATCCAAAATATGATTGGCATTGGTGGAGCGCTACTTTTAGATTTGCCTACTCCCATCGGTGTGTTGTCAGGTTCAGCCTCGCTAATAGGAGGTCATGGAACCGCAATTGCCTGGGCACCGGACATAATGGCACTTGGTATTCCCAATGCACTTGAAATTGGTGTTGCGGCAGCAACATTGGGTCTGGTGGTGGCGAGTTTGGTAGGCGGTCCTATTGCCAAATACCTGCTCGGCAAATATAAGCTCTCAGGAAGTCATGTTGAAAAGCCAGTAGTGGGAATAGATTACGAAAAGAGCGAGACTGAATCATTTGACCACATCAATTTTATGGCGGTGCTGCTGGTACTTCACATCTGCATTATTTTTGGTTTTCTGGCCAATAATGCGCTAGCTGAACTCGGGTTCAAATTGCCACTGTTTGTCACCTGTCTGCTAACGGGTATCGTTTTATCCAATACCGTCCCGCGTCTCTTGCCAAAAATGGCTTGGCCCGCCAGAACACGTTCACTTGCAATAGTGTCAGATTTTTCGCTTAGCCTTTTTTTAACCATGTCTCTGATGAGTATGCAGTTATGGACGATTGCAGATTTAGCAGGGCCTTTATTATTGATTTTGATGTTACAAACCATAGGGGCAGTGTTGTTTATCTTATTTATCCTGTTCCCGTTGATGGGTAAAAATTACCAAGCGGCGGTGTTGAGTGCGGGGTTTGGGGGCTTTGCATTGGGTGCTACACCCACAGCAATAGCGAATATGACGGCAGTCACTAAGGCTCACGGTGCGGCACCTATGGCATTTATTATTTTACCCCTGGTGGCCGCATTTTTTGTGGATGTGACCAACGCGTTTGTCATTCGCTTTGCGTTGAGTTTATAAAATAGGCTTTGATTTTAATGGCGTTGAGAGGAAAAGGGTTTTCAGTATGAGAGTTACATTTTTCAATAGACTTGCAGCGTTGTTTGTCTTCACAATAGTTTTACTGTCATGTTCGAGCCAAAGTACGCGTGAGCTAGTGTTAAGTGAAGATCTTGCAGAACTGGAGCAAGATAACTCCGCCTTGCCTGCACTTGTATACATAAGACCTGGGGCACCTGACCTAGCTTCCTATTCGTCATTTATAATCGACCCGATTACGGTTCGACGCACCAATAGCGATGACAAACTATTGACCGAAGAGGATTTTGTTTACGCTCAACATTATTTGAAAAAGGCAATGGTGGACGAACTGCAGGCAAGCGGATATCAAATCGTTGAAGAGCCGACCAATGAGACCTTACGCATCTCTTTGGCTATATCAGACCTGAAAGCGCCAATTAGCGTATCAAGTAAATTTGCGACCATGCTCGGATCCCACTTTGAACTGGGTGGAGTCACAATTAGTGCGGCTTTCAGTGACCCCGGAACGGGCAGAATAGATGCTGTTGTGATGGTGCGTTCCCGTGGAGAAAGTATGTTGCAAGATAAACCTTGGTCGAATATGGCAGATATAGAAGCTGCTTTTGATCATTGGGCACTGGGGCTGCGTGGCGCAATAGATAAAGCCCATGGCAAGTAACGTGTGGGTCAAACATGCTTATCGATCTTCAATGATTCTTTAGTTTTGGCGATAGAAACAATCAACCGTTTAAAACCCTATCAATTCTGAGACCAATAATGCTTCATGACTGATTCGACGGCTAGTACAACAAGCTTCTGGAATAAAGAGGAGCATAAGCGGATTCTTGTGCTTACTGGCCCGATGATTCTTGCCAATATCACCACTCCGCTGATAGGTCTGGTAGACACTGCCGTTCTAGGTCATATGGCAGGCACGCATTTCTTAGCCGGAGCGGCTATTGGTGCGTTGATCATAACGCAAATGTACTGGATTTGCGGTTTCATCAGAATGTCGGTTACTGGTTTAAGTGCCCAGGCCAAAGGCAACAAGGATGAGGTTGCCGCTACCAAAACACTCTATCAAAGCCTGTTCCTGGGACTATTTCTGGGAATTCTAATCCTATTCATTCAACCACTATTGTTAAGTGCCGGGATTTACCTTACTGAACCCAGTGAATTGGTTGAAGACGCATTGATCAGATACTTCAATATTCGGATCTGGGGTGCGCCAGCTTCACTGATGAACCTGGCGTTAATCGGTTGGTTAATCGGGCAACAGAAAGCACGCACTGTGATGCTTATCCAGGTCGCAGCAAACCTGACTAATGCTGGGCTGAACATTCTGTTTGTGTTTGGTTTTGGCTGGCAGATTGAAGGCGTTGCGTTGGCAAGTGTGATAGCAGAATACGGTATTTGTCTTGTGTCATTTTATGCTGCTTTCAGATTGTTGAAATTCAATACACTTTTGTCAGACTGGTTCGCCTGGCATTCGCTACGAACATTGGTAAGCACCAATACAAATATGCTGATCCGGAATATATTTTTGCAGCTGTGTTTGGCATTTGTCACTGTACAGGGTGCGCGGTATGGTGCTTTGACGGCGGCAACGAACGCTGTTTTGATGCAGTTTTTTGTATTAATTGCTTTGGGATTAGACGGATTGGCCTTTGCTATTGAAGCCTTGGTGGGAGAAGCCAAAGGCCAGGGCAGCGCTCTTAAAGTCAAATTGGTTACTTATCGTGGATTATTTTGGTCAAGTATAGTTGCAGTGATTTACGCTCTGGTTTTTGCTTTTTTTAATGGACAGATAATCAGTTTACTCACCAATCAGAATGAACTGGAACTGGCCGTACAAAATTATCTTGGCATTATTGTGTTGATCCCCATTATTGCCCATTGGTGCTTTTTGTATGATGGTGTGTTTGTTGGTTTGTCCCGTGCTAGGGCAATGAGGAACAGTATGTTGATAAGTAGCTTGGTTGTTTTTGCACCAGCTTGGTGGGTTTTTTCAGCACATCAGAATTTTGGTCTTTGGATCGCGTTGTTAGCGTTTCTTGCTGCAAGAGGTATCACACTGGGCCTCTATTTCAATTATCTTTCTTCCCGCCAGAACTTAATCTATTGAGTGTTTGTGAAAAACGATTGGCAAATATACCCAGGTAGCCATACGCGGCCATGGAAAAACCAAAAGCCAACAATAAAACCGCTGGGACTTGCAGCCAAATCCAATACAAAGCGCCGGCATACAGAAGTACAACACCACCTACAAAAAAGGCCAGACCCTTTTTGAATCTGGCCCAGCTGTTATGTGGGTCACTGCCTAGTCGAAAAAGCAGGTTTTTCAGCACGTTAATTCACTAGTAATAAGAATGTTCGCCTGCTTCGTGTTCAGTCGCATCTTTTATTGCAGTCAGTTCCCCTGCAAAGGTAGCCAACATTTGCTTTTCAATTCCGTCTTTGAGCGTTACATCCACCATAGAACAGCCATTGCAACCGCCACCGAATTGTAAAAGGGCCTCTCCCTTGTCATTTATTTCCACCAACATAACCTTGCCACCATGACTGGCCAGCTGAGGGTTTATCTCAGATTCGATCATGTAATTTACACGTTCTGCGAGAGGTGCATCGTCGTCAACTTTACGGGTTTTGGCATTTGGAGCCTTAAGCGTGAGTTGCGAACCCATCTGATCGGTTACAAAATCGATCTCAGCTTCTTCCAGAAAAGGTGCACTTTCCTGATCCACAACGGCGTCAAAACCATTAAATTCCAACACAACGTCAGAGTGTTCGACTGCATCGGGTGGACAATAGGAAACGCCACACTCTGCACCAGGTGTTCCTGGACTGACAACAAAGACACGGATATTGGTTTCCGGTTCTTGTTTTTCCAGCAACTTGACGAAATGCGCCTGTGCAGTTTCAGAAATTGTAATCATAAATCGATCCCCAAATTATTAACCTGCGTAGTCTAACAAAATTACTTGAGTAAAACACTCAAGTAATAGCTTGTAACTATGATATTTTGGAATAACATCTATCAGCGATAAATGACATTAACTACTTTCGAAAAGAAAGCGATGAATGCATACTTCGGTCTACCAGTATCAATAATTAAAAAAACAAAGCGCCAAGAAGCTTTGAAAATGCCTTTGCATATAAAAAATAACCGACAGGGAAAATTGATTTTATGAAATTTCCGATATATTTGTTCTTCATCAGTTCAATCATATTGTCCTTTTCAGCATCCGCGTTATCGGATCTGGATTATCTGCCCAAAGACGTTAAATATGACCAAAACGTTCCGCTTCCAAGTTCCGTGCTTGGCGCACCAGTGGGTGAATGGCATGTCAGGCACGATCAGTTGGTTCGCTATATGCGGGTTCTGGCAGAAAGCTCGAACCGCGTTTCAGTGATTGAAACGGGCAGAACACATGAAAATCGACCCTTATTACTGCTGACGTTCACTTCTGAACAAAATCATAGCCGAATAGACGACATTCAGAAGGCGCATATGCAGGCCGTCACCTCAGGTGAAAAAGCTGATCCCAATGACCCATTAGTTATTTATATGGGCTACAGCGTGCACGGCGACGAGCCATCAGGCAGCAACGCTTCCTTATTGATTGCTTACTATCTGGCAGCAGGTCAGGGGCCAGAGGTTGATAAATTGTTGGCCGAAAATGTGGTGCTTCTGGATCCTTCTCTTAATCCAGATGGCTTGTCGCGTTTCGCGCAATGGGCAAATATGCACAGAGGCAAAACCCTAGTTGCTGATCCTGAACATCGTGAGCACGTTCAGGATTGGCCTAGTGGCAGAACTAATCACTACTGGTTTGATTTGAACCGCGATTGGTTGTTACTCACCCACCCTGAATCCCGTGCTCGTATCAAGCAATTCCATCAGTGGCGACCCCATGTACTCACTGACTTTCATGAAATGGGCGCAAACAGTACCTATTTTTTCCAGCCAGGTATTCCTTCAAGAAAGAACCCATGGACACCTGATAAAAATGTCGAACTGACAGGTGCGCTGGGTAAATTCCATGCCGCGGCTCTGGACGCTGACAAACAGCTTTATTTCACGCAGGAGGGCTTTGATGATTTTTATTATGGAAAAGGCTCAACCTACCCAGATGCTCATGGAAGTATCGGGATATTGTTTGAACAGGCGAGTAGCCGAGGGCACCTGCAGGACACCATAAATGGCCCGCGAAGCTTTGCTGATTCGATACAGAATCAGGTCACCACATCGCTTTCCACCTTTGCCGGATCGCTGGCAAACAAAAACGCATTACTCGAATATCAACCTGAGTTTGTTAAACAGACAGCTGATTTAATCAAAGACGATGATATTACTGGTTATGTGCTGTCTGAGCGCCATGACAAGAACCGTTTCCAGGTGCTTAAGAATATCCTAGAGCAGCATCAGATCAGTATCAAAGGACTTTCCAAGACCCTGAAGGTGGGAGACCGCTCCTTCGAACCGGAGCACAGTTTTTATGTACCGCTGAATCAACCTCAGTATCGCCTGATCAAATCAATGTTTTCTGAGCGTAAACGGTTTAATGACAACACATTTTATGATGTTTCCAACTGGAATTTGCCACTGGCATTTAACATAGAGTATGCCGCCGTTGATAAAGGTGCGTTCCGTCGGACGCCAACCACAGACGATTTGGCAAAAATGTCAACGTCTGACACTGTATTGCCTGATGATGCATATGCTTTCGCGTTTTCATGGCGCGATTACCATGCTCCTAAACTGTTGCAGAAATTACTTTCCGAGGACGTTCGGGTAAGAGTGGCTGGCAAGGCTTTCGCGGCAACTACTGATAAAGGCAACATAAGCTTTGCTGCCGGTAGCATAGTGATTCCTACCGGATTAAAACAACCGGAAAATCTGGTTAGTTTGTTATCTGAACATGGGCAAACGCTTAATGTGAAATTGTGGCCAATCACCACTGGATTAACAAGTCAGGGTATCGATTTAGGCAGCCGTAATATGGTTCCCCTTGAGCGACCTAAAGTACTTATAGTCGGTGGGCGCGGAACGTCTCAATACGAAGCAGGAGAGGCTTGGCATTATCTTGATAACCACGTTGGAATGCCAGTTTCTATTATTGAGAAACATCGTTTAGGCGATATCGATTGGCAGGACTACACCCATGCAATTTGGGTAAATGGTAACTACTCAAGTGTTCCCGAGTCTGTCAGCAAAAAGATTGCTGTATGGTTGAATGAAGGGGGCGTGTTGATTGGGCAAAAATCAGCTGCAAAATGGTTTAGTGAGAAGGAATGGTTAAAAGCCAGTTTCTTAAAGGACAGTGATATCTCTGATGCCTTTTCCACCGATAAACTTAAATATTCTGACCGAGAAGCGTATCAGGCAAAGCAACGCATTGCTGGCGCGGTTTATCAGACCAATCTTGATATCAGCCACCCGCTTGGGTTTGGCTATACAACAGAGCAGCTTCCTGTTTTCAGAAATAGTGATCTGATTATGAAAATGCCAGATAGCCCGTTTTTGATCGCAGCACAATATTCAAAGTTACCACTTTTAGCCGGTTATACGTCAGACGAATTACAGGAACTAATAGGGGAAAGTGCAGCCGTTGTTGCTCATCGAGTGGGTAGAGGCCGGGTTATTGCTTTTACTGACAACCCTAACTTCAGAGGATACTGGTACGGGACGAGTCGTTTGCTCAGTAACGCGATTTTCATGTCTGCGCTGATTAACGCGAGAGGGTAACGCAACCTGCCCAGACTTCTATCTGTAAGTCTGGGTGATGGGTTTTAAGCAAACTATATAAAGCATTTGTAGTCGCCCCTGTAGTGACTACATCATCAATCAGTGCGACACGTCTGGCTTTGATGGGCTTGATAAGCTCGAATGCATTTTTCAGGTTTCTTTGACGTTGTCCAGCGTTTAATGATGATTGAGGCAAAGTGTTTTTGGCTCGTTTAATGGCATTCATCTCTACCGGGATGCCACTAATATCGCCAATGTATTTAGCAATTTCAAATGCCTGGTTGAACTTTCTACTTGCGAATCTGCTTGACCCTAAAGGCACGGGTAGTAATAGATCAGGCCGGTTTTCTAACGACAAAGTTAAGGTATCAGTAAACAATGTTGCTATGGCCTTTGCGCAACTTAGCTGCTGACTGAATTTAAGCTTTGACAACAAGTGTGAAAGTGGCCATTGATAGTCGCCCAATGCCAGTAACCGTTCAAATTTGCAGCCTATTAACCCTGACTTGACTTGAGGTAGGTTCATAAGGTTACCCTTGCAAAGCTCAAAATCAAAAAATTGGATAGACTCCAGGCAATGGCAACAAATCAGGCTACTACTACCCTGTGAACAGAGTAAACATGCTCGATTCAGGTTTAAAAATCGAAAGGATTTGCGTAGCTTGCTTGCACTCTGCATAGGCGTCCTTACACTACAGAGATTAATAGAGAATTTACATAATAGATGACAATCAAGCTTTATACCGAATCCCGAGGCCAAGGGCCAAGTCTGGTTTTATTGCATGGCTGGGGCTTAAACAGTGGCGTTTTTGAGCCAGTCAGCCACAAGCTGGCTGAACATTTCCGCGTGACCTTGATTGACTTACCTGGCTTTGGTCGCAATGCGACTCAAATGCCTGAAGACTATACTTTGGATACACTGGCTAATATTGTTAGTGAGCACTTGCCAACAAAATCTATCCTGCTTGGTTGGTCTTTAGGGGGATTAGTGGCCCAAAAAATTGCTATCCAGGGTCATGAGAATCTAGCCGCTCTTGTACTACTTGCCAGCTCACCTAAGTTTGCAGACGATCCGGAGTGGAAAGGGATAAAATCAAATGTTCTTTCATTGTTTGAGTCTCAACTGGAACAAGATTTCAGTAAGACACTGAATCGATTTCTGGCAATTCAGGCCCTGGGCAGCGAGTCAGCCAAACAAGATATCCGCCTAATTAAAGATCAGGTTCAGCATTTCCCTATCCCGGATGTAAACGCGCTCCGCTTCGGACTAGGTTTGCTATCCAGCACGGACCTGAGAAACCAACTACATACCATTAAGGTGCCCACTTATCGTCTTTATGGAAGGTTAGACAGTTTAGTTCCCCATCAAATTGTCGAAAAAGTAGAACGCCTCCACCCCAGCCAGTCCATGCATATTTTCGATAAAGCGTCCCACGGTCCTTTTATTTCCCATCAGGATGAATTTGTGCGTGTTTTATTCAATATGTTGGGGATCCCAAAAGAGTCCTCATAACTATCAGTTATACGTGGGGCTGCTTCTATCTATACAAAGACTAACTGAAACCTTTCCATTAGAGCTGTGTTGGTTAATAATTGAGCATGAGGAAGTGGGGGTAAATTATGCCATTTGAAGTAGGCAACAACATTAATTCTGCGATATTGTCCGGGACCTTTGGTTTACAGAAGGCATCACAAGGTATCACAGAAGCATCTATCGGGATTGCACAACGCAATGCCGAGGCTAGTGACACCACAGATTTACTGGCCGGAGTGGCTAGTCAGCAATTGGGATCTATTCGGCAGATATTGCCCAGTGGAGGTGATAGTCTGACGGATAATCTCGTCTCTTTAAGTATCAATGCCACCAATGCTCAGGCCTCAGCTAAAGTATTGGATGTGGCCAATGAAACCGTTGGCCGTATTATTGATGAGCTGGCCTGAGTGAATATATAGTCATGAATATTGTCACGCCGATCCCAACTACAATAGTGTTCACAACAGCAAATGTGAATACCGAAGCTGCACGTCGTGACAACGTGCAAAGGGAAACGATCCCGCAAACTACAGGGGTTGAAAATTCAGCTGCCGAGTCAGCTCTTGGCTCAGAATCCGATAGGGTAAAAGCTGCTGGTCAACAACCCGCACCGGTCACATACGAACGACCGCAAGCCAATACGAATCAAAATGCCGATCCTCAAAATGGGACACTCAATCAGGACAATGCCGAAGACCCCAGCGCGGGACGAGAAAATGCTGAGTCCAGGCAGGAAGAGCAACAACGGCAAGCCGAACAGCGAGAAATTGACGAACTGGAAGCGCGTGATCGCGAAGTCAGAGCACACGAACAAGCTCATGCTACCGTGGGTGGTCAATATGCTGGTTCTCCCAGCTATGAGTTCGAAAGTGGCCCGGATGGAAAACAGTATGCTGTAGGCGGTGAAGTATCCATTGATATTTCAGAGGAAAACACGCCCGAAGAAACCATCAGAAAGATGCAACAAGTGCGGGCTGCTGCATTAGCACCTGCTGAGCCCTCTCCGGCAGATTTGCGTGTTGCCGGCGAAGCCACTCAAATTGCAGCTGATGCACGAGTTGAAGTCGCGGCAGAAAAATCTAAGGAAGCAAGAGAGGCAGTATCTCAAAGTTTTCCTGAAGCCAGCGAAATCGGTCAGCAAGAAGCTATATCACAACCAGGAATAAATGCCGGGCCAGAGCAAGATGCAAATCAGAACCTCGCTCCCGATCTGGATGATATTGTAAAGGATATAGGCGCTGGTATTCCTACCCGCTCCTTAACCGAAGATCCTGTGGCAGAAGCCGTTGGCCTTGAAACAGATTCAGAAGCTTTCAGGCAACGTTTAGCTAGCCGTGATATTGGCGTGTTAAAAGCGGAAAGCGTAATTGCCAATTTCTATCAGTCTGTAGCTACACCTCGCCAGGATGGATTGCAACGCAGCGCTTAGAACGGCTACAAGCATCTAGATTAACCAGTTGCCAAAAATGAATAAAAAACGCCCTTCTGGGCGTTTTTTGTTACTTTTTCGCTTTGGCAAAGGCATCAGCAAAGGCATTGCCCATGGCAGCATTAGCTGGTGCAGATTGTTTAGCCGGTTGTGACCTTGGCTTCTGATGCGTCTTATTCTGAGGCTTATTTTGCGGTCTACCAGCTGGCTTCTTCTGGCCCGGTGTATCGTCCATGCGCATACTGAATGAGATACGTTTGCGCTGGGGATCAACCTCCATCACTTTAACCTTGACGATGTCCCCGGCTTTGACAATTTCCCGCGGGTCAGAAATAAACTTATTGGTCATGGCAGAAATGTGTACCAGGCCGTCTTGATGAACGCCTACATCAACGAATGCGCCAAAATTGGCTACATTACTGACTACCCCTTCCAAGATCATGCCTTCTTTCAAATCAGATATTTTCTCCACCCCCTCTTTAAACGAAGCGGTTTTGAATTCAGGTCTGGGATCCCGGCCAGGTTTATCTAACTCTGCAATGATGTCAGTAATGGTTGGAACACCAAATCCTTCAGTAACAAAGTCTTCCGGCGCCAATTTACGCAGTAAGTCTTTGTTTCCGATCAAGTCATTTACAGCACAGCCACTGTTATCGACGATACTATTTACAATGGGATAGGCCTCAGGATGGACCGCTGAAGCATCTAAGGGGTTGCTACCTTGTGCAATACGCAAAAATCCAGCTGCCTGCTCAAATGCTTTCGGCCCCAGGCGTTCTACTTTTAATAAGTCTTTGCGACTGGCGAACGCACCGTGATTGTCGCGATAGGATACGATGTTTTGCGCCAGTGTGCGATTAAGCCCTGACACATGACTCAGCAATGCAGGTGAAGCCATATTAAGGTCAACACCAACGGCGTTCACACAGTCTTCTATCACTGCTTCCAGTGATCTACCCAGATTACTTTGACTAACATCATGCTGGTATTGACCGACACCGATTGCTTTAGGCTCAATTTTAACCAGTTCAGCTAGTGGATCCTGCAGTCGACGCGCAATAGAAACGGCGCCTCGCAGCGAAACATCCATATCAGGAAGTTCAGCCGATGCCAGTTCCGATGCAGAATAAACAGATGCACCCGCTTCACTAACCATTATTTTACGAAGGCCTAGCTCCGGTTTCTCTTTGATTAGCTCAGCCACCAGCTTGTCAGTTTCACGTGAGCCGGTACCGTTTCCGATACTGACTAATTGCACCTTGTGTTGCTGACAAATGGCTGCGAGAGTGCGAGCAGATTTATCCCATTGATTTTGTGGCGCATGAGGGAAAATTGTATTGGTCGCCAACACTTTCCCGGTGCCATCTACAACTGCTACTTTCACGCCTGTTCGTAGTCCAGGGTCCAGACCCAAAGTTGTTTTGGCACCTGCGGGCGCGGCCATCAGAAGATCGTTAAGGTTCTTTGCAAAAACCTGGATTGCTTCTTCTTCTGCAGTGTCACGCAATGCACCAAATAGCTCTGTTTCCATGGAAAGCAGGATCTTTACCCGCCATGTCCACTGAACCACACCGGCTAACCAACTATCAGCCGGGCGATTCGAAAGCGACAAGTCAAAATGTTGAGCAATAATTGTCTCGCAATAGGAGCTGCGATCAGAGGCTTCTTTTTCAGGGTCGCTTTCCAGATTGACCTGTAAAATTCCTTCATTTCGTCCTCGAAACATCGCCAATGCACGGTGAGAAGGCACTTTGCTAAGTTTTTCAGAGTGTTCAAAGTAGTCGCTGTACTTAGCGCCCTCTTGCTCTTTTCCCTTAACTATCTGGCTTTTAATGTGTGCATTCTTATGCAGATATCGACGGATTTTCTGAAGCAGCTCTGCACTCTCAGCAAATCGCTCCATCAAAATATACTTAGCACCATCCAGAGCAGCTTTGGGATCAGCAAAGCCTTTTTCAGCATCGACAAATTCAGATGCTTCTTTCTCTGGGGATAAATTGGGATCATTAAATAGTCTGTCTGCCAAGGGCTCAAGGCCTGCTTCAATAGCAATCTGACCTTTTGTCCGACGCTTGGGTTTGTAAGGCAAATACAGATCTTCGAGTTCGGTTTTGTTTTCCGCGCCTTGGATTTTAGTCACCAAATCAGATGTTAACTTGCCTTGCTCTTCAATGGATTTAAGAATAACCGCACGTCTGTCCTGCATATCCCTTAGGTAAGAAAGTCTCTGATCCAACGTTCTCAGTTGCGCATCATCCAGCCCATTTGTGGCCTCTTTTCGATAACGAGCGATAAAGGGGACAGTTGAGCCTTCGTCCAGAAGGTTGACGGCTGCCTGAACTTGCTGAGGTTTTACCTGCAGTTCACTGGCGAGTTTTTCAATAATCATTTTGAAGCCCTGAAGTGGCGTTGTTGCCTAAGTTTTTGTTCAAGGTCACTATATAGGGATTATCGGACCAAATTACCAGTGTCTTGGCGTAAAAATACCGATTTAATCTCAGGTTATTCATGGAATCTCCATATCAGGAGGGAAGCCAGTTTTATTCCGGGCTCAAACTCATACTGCGTATAATGGTAAATGCACCTGGTTACACTATTATGGCGTCAAATCAGATGCCGTTGAGAGTACCGAAATCAGAGTCAGCGAGGAGCCAAAATCCATAGGCACATCACTTGGTTGGAGCTTTTGACTAAGCGGTTGATCAATAGCAGGCAACTGGATCCCGTTAAAATACATTGCCCGAAACAAAAATCAGACGGTTTTGTTAGGGTTCTTGCTGACTTTTTGATAATAAAAAAGCGTCTATTTTCTGCATGATTTTGGGAGCATTAGGGTAAGTTTTAGAGAGTTTAAGGTGAAGTTGATATTTACTTAGTGATGCTTCTTGAATATTGCCGATTTGGAACTTCTCTATCGTCGCTTTTGAAATGGCCGAGTAGCCCAACAGATACCTATTGTTAGCAGAAAACAACTTATTGAACGCATCTTCATGGTTTATGGCGTGGGTGACACTTCTGCTTTCTTCGTTTAATCGAATATGGTTTCCACCATAAGAAAAGCTCGATATCAGTATGAGGTTTTTGTCGTACAAGTCATCAATGCTAGTGACTTTTTGCGTTCCGTGTTTCCAGTAGACTTTTAACTCCATTAAAAATAGCGGCGTTTTACTTACTAAGAATAATTCATTATTAACTTTGGAGTCGATTTGTCCGGCCCATAAATCCACTTTCCTCTTTTCTATAAAGTCTATTTTTCTTCGGTGTGGTAAATGGACGAACTCTGCCTGTATCTCGAGGTGTTGAGCGATCTCTCTAAACGAGTCTATCAGTAAGCCGCTCTCAATATTATCTTCGTCCAAAAAAGCATAGGGCGGGGCATCAATAAAGGCAATTCTCAAATTGGCCATTGTGGGAAATGACAAGACAAGCAGCAGATTAGTAGTCATGTAGACATAGCGCACACTCCACTTCAATTTGCTTTCCTCACCCATTAATAACTTTAAGTTAGACACCAACTTTAGATGCCTGACAACAAGAGCCGATATAAACACCTACTGCAATTAATTTCTATTAGCAAAACGTATTAGTTGTCAGCCTTATTAACATTTACCACCAAGCGATGAAGGAAGAGTTAATCTTTAGCGAAAGGCGCCTTATAGGTTATTGCTAAAATGTACCATGTTGCAGTTCCGCTTGGTGTTTTGACCTGACAGGCATCGTCAACGCTCTTTTTCAGAAGTGCTCTTGCCATAGGAGAGTCAATCGAAATATAGTCTTTTTCGTCCCCGTAAATTTCTTCAGGGCCTACTATACGAAACCGCTTACATTCACCCTCATCATTTTCGATTTCTACCCAGGCACCGAAAAAGACTTTTCCTTCCTGTTCGGGAGAGAAATGCACAACTCTCAGTTCCGGCAATAGCTTTTGTAAAAACCTGACACGCCTGTCAATTTGCCTGAGTAAACGTTTGTTATAGGTGTAGTCGGCGTTCTCGGAACGGTCGCCAAGGCTTGCTGCCCAGGACACAATTTTGGTTATCTCGGGACGCTTTACTAACCAGAGGTGATCTTGCTCATCTTTGAGTTTTTTGTAGCCTTCAGGAGTAACGAGTTTTGTTTTCATCTAATTGGGTGCAAGTTGAACCAGGAATTCTCTATTTCGTGTGTTTTATAGTAGTTGGCGGTTAAGTGCAATGCTTGTTTACCACCTTGATATTTAAAGGTTTAAAATGCTGAGGTTAAAGTCGTTAATCCCTGAAGAACTAAGCACTATTTTGTTAGCTCAATTTGTTACAAGAACTGGCGGATTAACACAGGAAATATTTACATTCTGGACTAAAATAAAACTTAGTTAGACGGTAAAAATTGAAAATTCAACGCCTTCTTTTTTTATCGCCAAACACTCGGTGCCGGTGGTACATTTAGCTGCCAATCAGCGTGCTTCGAGACCATTAATCTTTTGTCTATTTAAAGTAAATGACAACCTGTAAGGGCAGCTCATTGAAACAATAACCCGGATTAGTTCTGGGTACTAGAGACCGACATAAAGGTCTTAAAATCTGAGGGAATAAGGTTCAGCAAGGAGATTGGCTGAGAATAATGTGTAAAAAAATCGGGTGCTCAGGCACCCGATTTTATTTGTCGCTTATTAACTTGGAATAACTGTTAATTTGGCTCTGTTTTCTTCATCACTTCCAGGAGTTCCACTTCAAAAACCAAAGTGGAATTCGGCGTGATTTTGCCCGTTGCTCTTTTACCGTAAGCCAACTCCGGTGGGATATGGAACTTGAACTTAGAACCTTCGCTCATCAGTTGTACACCTTCAGTCCAGCCAGTAATGACGCGATTTAGAGGGAATACGGCAGGTTCGCCACGAGAATAAGACGAATCGAATTCAGTGCCATCTAACAATGTACCTTTATAGTGAACTTTAACCGTATCTTGAGCTGCAGGTTTGACACCTTCGCTGGCTGTCATCACTTCATACTGCAGTCCGCTCTCCGTGACACTCACGCCTTCGCGCTTAGCGTTTTCTTCAAGATAAGCCTTGCCGTCTGTCAGGTTTTGCTCACTCGCTTTTTCGGCTTGAGCTTGTTGCGCTTGCTGCATAGATTGTTGAAGTGCCTGAGTAAACTGTTGCGCTTCTTCGTCATTCATCTGAGATTGTTGTTGAATCGAAGCGACAAAGCCTTTGATCACTAACTCTTTATCAAGAGAAATACCAAATTTTTGCTGTTGCTGAAGCTGTTCATCTACATAACCACCTAAGCCGGCACCCAATGCATAAGCTTGTTTCTGTTGATCGGTTTCCAGCGTTAAAACTTCAACTTTTAATGGATCAACTTCTTTTTGTTGGCATGCACTTAATGTCAGTGCAGAGGTGATCACCATGGCGATCGCAGCCTTTTTCATTATAATTCTCCAAAATGTAATAAAATCAGTGAGTTCGAAAGTCAGTTGTCTGAGTTTTTGATCTAGTTTGTTCAGGCACGTGGCTGACAAAGCGCTTATACTAAACCAACTATGTACATTCATAAAGCAACAATACCGATGTTTAGCAAAGTGACAGAGGTTTGTGTAAGCCTTGAAATATGTACTTAACCTTAATGATGGAACGCTTTATGCCCTATGTTTTTAAGCACCTGTCACTGATTCTGTGCTTTGGACTGATCGCCTGTGGCGGTCCAATTAGCGTGCCTGATAGCGCAAATCGACATGCTGAAGATGGTGCGTATGCCGCGGATATTTCCGCGGATGCGAGTCTCAGTATTGTGTCCAGTATTACAGGCGGAATTGAAGTCTGGGATCTGACGGCTTCAGAAAAAAAGTATACCTGGTCCCATCAGGGGGAGGGCAACAATACCATCGCGAACATTCATATTGCTGCTGATAATTCTTATGTGGTGACATCTGATCGCGAAGCCTTCGCTCTGTGGAATCTGCTAACCGGTGATCCGGAAGGGTTTTGGCGAATTGATGAATCAAGTATTCGGGATGTGGCGGTTTCAAATAATGGACGAGGAATTCTTGTCGCCCGTGGAAATGGAAAGGTGATGTTCTTCGAGCCTGTGACCGGAAGAAGACTAGAGTTTTTAGGTCACCAGGAAAAAGTTAACAGTATCGATATTTCGCCCAACGGTTTTTATGCTCTTAGCGGCGGTAACGATTACGTGGCTTATCTTTGGGATACCAGAACAGGACAAGTTATACATCGATTTACCCACTCAAGCAGAGTGACCAAAGTGACATTGGATGATCAGGGGCGTTTTGCCTTTACAGCGGATAGTAAGCGTGATGCCAGAGTATGGGATCTGCAAACAGGTGAAGAAGTTAGCAATTTACGCTACATACAACGACAAAAAATATTTAGTGCCGCCGCATTCTCTGAAGATGGTAAATACTTACTAACAGGCTCTCCATCCAGGCGGTTGAATTTGTGGGATGTGCAGGACGGCAGTGAGATTAATGAATGGAAAGTTGCTCCTAGAGAAGGCAGTAAACCGCAGAGCGCAGTTGTATATGCTGTTGGCTTTGTTAATGATAATCAGATTGTTTCAGAAAGTAGTAGTGGGTTGGCTGAAATCTGGTCAATACCCGAGTGAGGAAATATGAGCGATAGTTTACAAGGTACGTTGCAACACACTATGCAACAGGATATCGAACAACTCCAGATGAAGGTAGCCTTTCAGGAAGACACGATAGAAACTCTTAGTGAGGCACTTGCCAAACAACAAATTCAACTGGATCAGATAACATTCCAGATGAAGCATGTGAGCGACAAGTTAAAACAAATTCAACCATCGAATATTGCTGATGCGTCCGAAGAGACGCCTCCGCCTCATTATTAACTTATGTCAGATCAATTTTATCAGGGCAGCTGCCTTTGCGGAAAAATCCGGTATCGGGTGAGTAACATTGGATTGAACATGGCCCATTGCCATTGTGTGGATTGCCGTAAATTTCATGGTGCAGCCTTTTCAACATTCGCTGAGGTCAAAATCACTGACTTCACCTGGACAAGTGGTCAGCACTTTCTTAAGGCATATCAGGCTGAAAACGGCAGTGTCAGGCAGTTTTGTCAAGAATGTGGCTCTAGTCTGACGTTTCAACCGAGTGTCCATGGCGGATTAGTGGAATTCGCTCTTGCCACGTTGGATGACAATGGAAAATTTGTGCCTGATGCGCATATTTTTATGGACAGCAAAGTAGATTGGTACTCGCCGCAGGATGATTTAGCAAAATACTCAAAACACAGGTCTGAATGACATGATTTATGCGCTCAATTTGTATGACATAGTGGAAGGCGAAGAAAGCACTTATAAAAAATACGTAGCCTTGGCGACACAGCAGTTGGCTGGTATCGACGCCAAAGCTGTTGCCTCAGGTACGCAACCAATAAAACAATTAAAGGGTAAAACAAGGCAACACATGCTCATCATGCAGTTTGGTCAAATCGAAGACTTTGATTTGTTTATGCAGCGTTTGAATGAACAGCACCTGCACCAGCTCAGAGAAACATCGACAGACAATTATATCTGGACTGTATATCAGAACTGGGACCTAAAAGCTTGGTTACAATCTAGCTAGAAGCTTAAAACGGGGTGTTTTCAGTTGTATCAATTAACATATGCGGGAAGACGGGCCTTTTCCAAGTGTAACGCTTTCGATATTCCTGCCAGTTAAGAAGTTTAGCCGCGTCTCTAGGGTTTGCTCGCTCTTTGATACGCTCGTAAAGTATTTGTTCATCGCAAACGATCAGGTATATTTCAACCTTCATCCAAACATTTTCCTGAAGCCAATCCAGCCAATCTGACTTTTGCAGTTCCTGGCTAAAGGGGGCGCAGATGACCACGTCACCTCTAGACAGGTTTTCTCTCGCAATCGCAAAAAGAGTCGCATGAATGGGCTCTCTGAAGGCAACTTTGAATTCTTCGCTGTCTCTATCATTAGGATCCTTTCCGGCACTAGCTAAACCCGCTCTGACCAAGTTCTCAGTCGCAACATCAATATCAAGCATGAAGGCAGAGTTTTTTAGTGCTAACTCTTTGCCGAAGGTAGTTTTACCAGCACCAGGTTGTCCGCAGACGATATGAAGAGTTTGATTTGTACCTTTGTCGCTCATGAGTATGGAGTTTTTGAAAATACGTTAGTAAAGGGTAACAGTATCCTGGGATTGATGAACTGATAAGTTTTTCCAAGTGCGAGTATCCAATAGTGTGTAGTAGGTATCCTTGCCGCGGTATTGACATCATTGAGTGCCGAATTCAGCGTCTTTTCTGATGTGAATATTGATATTTTGTGTTCCGAGTTTAACCGGAGTACAGAAATGAGTTATAAATTTCACGAGTTCGAAAAGCTGCATTACAGGTCTCCACCTTTACTGTTGCAAAACGTCTGGGATGCAGCCAGTGCAAAGATAGCGGAATTGTCAGGCATGCAGGCGATCGCCACCAGCAGTGCCTCACTTAGCTGGTCGAAAGGTTTTGCTGACAATGGATCTTTACCACTGGATTCTCTGTTGATGACAGTATCCCAGATAGCAAAAGTAACAGACTTACCTATCACTATTGATATTGAAGATGGATACAGTGACGATCCATTTGCTGTTGCAGAATTAGTGAGTGAATTAATGCAACTGGGCGTGGTGGGGATTAACATCGAGGACGGCCAGAAAGCTCCAACATTGCTTTGTGACAAAATCGCAGCTGTGCGGCAACTAAAGCATGGGGACAATTTATTCATCAATGCGAGGACGGACATTTTCCTCAATGGTGTTAAGCCAGATGAAAAGGCAATAGACATAGTAGTGGAACGACTAAATCAGTACCAAATGGTGGGTGCAAATGGTGGCTTTATTCCAGGACTCAGCAGCCCAGACCATGTTTCTTTGCTGAAACAGCAAGTCTCTTTGCCATTGAACCTTATGATTCTGGACGAAAATATGGACTTGATGTCTTTATTTAAGGCTGGTATTCAACGTTTTTCTAGCGGACCTTTTCCCTTCCTTAGTGCTTACTCGTTGCTTGCTGAACAAACCCGTCATTGGCTTGAAATGACAGGGCAACCTGCTGCCAAAAGAGCACTTGATTACGCTGAATTGAACAAGATGTTTATCTAACCTCAGGTTATTCTGCCAAGTTGAGAATTGTGCGATTAACGGTTGTAAAATGAATGAGGATAAACGTATGATATTTTTAGTCACTTAAAACGGTACAGAAGCAAAGCAAGATGCAAACGCGTCGTCCTTTTCTGACATTTATACTTGTGGTCGCATTGATTTTCAATGGGACGGTATCTGTGTTGGCGGCTTCCTGGACAGCTAGTCAAGCGCAGCAATATGCAAGCGGTGACGAAATGCTGATTTGTACTGGCAACACATTTAAGTGGATATCTCAGCGGGCATTTTTAGAGACAGGCGAATTTGTTCCAATAGAACCGCCTGCAGATGCACCTGCCCAGATCTCGGAAGTAGATTGTTCCAACCAGTACCTATCGGATCTGCAAACTGACAATTCATTTGTCGTTAGCATTCCTGAAAATGATCTGGTTGCTCGTGCCAAAACATTGCGTCTGGCCCAGCGTCCATACACGGCATTTCCATACCAAAAGGCTCAATCCAGAGCCCCTCCGCTACTTTAGATCTTAAATAAGTTAATCCGAATCGTGAATAGGTGTTTCACCTATCTCGCGTTATTTTCTATTTGAATTAAAGAAGCGAACAATGAGCATAATTTATTACAAGGCTAGCCTGATTGGGTTGGCAATCAGTTGTGTATTTGCTGCACAGCCATCCTATTCCCAACAACAAAATACTTATTCAGACAACTTCTCACCAGACGACGCGCAATCGCGTAAAATTGAAACAATAACTGTGTTGGGGCAATCCAATACCGAAGGTGCCACACTGGGTGGGCAGGATCTAAAATCCCTGCCCGTCAATACCCATGTGGTAGGGAAAGTGGAAATTGAACGATTGAGATTTGTTGATCCTGACGAGTTTCTGGACCGGATCCCAGGTGAAACACAGGTCAGAAATCTCAGAATTCCTGATGGTGGAAAAGGGTATACCATTCCTATGTTGGATGGCGTGCCGCTGGAAAATCCTTATGAGGGGGCCACTCAAAGGCTGGACAGAACCAATACCTTTGATATTGAACGGGTAGAAATTATTAAAGGGCCGGCGTCAGCCTTGTACCCGAATAACGCCTTCGGTGGCGTGGTAAATGTGGTTACCCGGGACGCACCATTGAAACCGGAAACAAAAGTTTCGTTTGAAGGTGGGGATTTCAATCGAATAAGAGCCGGTCTCAGTACCGGAGGAACCAAGGGAAAACTTGGCTATTTCTTTGATGCCAATACCCGAAAGCTTGAAGGTCTTAGGGACGAGTCTGTTAATGATCGTGATCAGGTCAGTACCAAGTTGATCTTTAACGTCAATGATTACACAACTGTCGCTGCGCGCGCTGAATATATCGAAGAAGAAAGGGTAGAGCGTGGCGATTTAACTGCGGAGCAAATTGACCAAGACAGGACGCAGGCGGGCAGCCTGAGCTCTTCTACAGATCTGGAACAAACGACTTTATCAGTGACGTTTGAACACATGCTCGAATCTGGTCAACTGGATCTAGACATAGTACGCCGGGAGAAAGATACCATTGGTGCTTCTAGGTTCAGAGGGCCACAGGACGAAAATGATATAGGGATTACAGCCAAACTTAGTTACCGCCACGATTTAGATCATGGTTCTGTCATCGGCGGTTTCGATCGCTACGATGGAAAGCAGGATACCCGTCAGTACGAACGAAATGATCTGGCTTTATCAGGCCCTTTTGTAGCCTTTCAAAATGAGTTAGAAATTAACGCCTACTTCGCACAGTATCAGCTTGACGCAACGGAAAGATTGAGGCTAACGCTTGGCGCGAGATATGAAAATATCCAGCTGGCTTCTTCTTTATACGGGATGAATGCAGATTTTTCCGACATTGCGCCTAAGTTGGGGGTTACTTATCAGCTGAATGTTGACCACTTGTTGTGGCTAGGCGTATCGGAAGGGTTCTACGCACCTGACGTAACAGATTTGTTTGATCTTGAAGAGGGGAATCCAAATCTCAAACCAGAAGAAGCGCAAAACATTGAGGTAGGTTTGCGTGGCTCAGTCGGAGCGTGGCATTACGACACATCACTTTACCGCAATGAAATCACCAATTACCTGGTTACGCAGGAGTTTTTTAACGTCAACGGCGATGAGTTCGAACGGACTACCAACGCTGGAATGGTTACAATAAAAGGCGTTGAGTCGGTAGTTGAATACGCGCCAGCAGATAGCAATTGGCGGGTGGGACTCACTCACACCTTTACACGCAATAAATATGATTCATTTGTTCAAAGCACACCAGGAGCTGAAGATGACCTAAGCGGCAAAGTTTTACGCCGATCTCCCGATCATCATTTCAATATTCGTTTCGCCTGGCTGCCAACTGAGCAGTTAACAGTTGAATTGGAGGGAGATTATTACAGCCATTATTTCGCCGACAATGAAAATTCCGTTGAGTCACGATTTACTCGTGGTGAGCGGATCCATCTCAGAGTTGATTATCAACTGGATCAATGGCGATTCTGGCTGCACGGTATCAACTTAACCGATACGTTGGAAGATCGTGCAACCTTCAGCCGCGGAACGATGCAATTCAGAACGGTAGACGGGCGTACCTTCTATGCCGGCCTGTCTTACCATATTTAGGTGTTGCAACTATGTTTAAAATGACTTTATCGAAAGGTATTTCGCTTCACGCATGGTTCTGGAAATGGCACGTAATTGCGGGGCTTATATCCCTTCCCTTTATGTTTTTATTGGCGGTAACCGGCACCATTTATTTGTTTAAAGACAATGTGAACGAAAACCTTTACGCAGACACCTTGTTTGTTAAGCATTCCTTTGAGCGCCAGCACTTATCCCTTTCACAGCAGCTGCAATTTGCCCGTGAGGCGAGCGACAAATCTATTGAGTCTGTTACCATTCCACAAGACCGAGAACAGGCCACAGAAGTTAAAATTGCGGGAAAAGGCAGAGCCGGCAATAACCTTTATATTGACCCCTATACGGGTGAGGTAACCGGCATAATCCAGCAGCAACAAACCTTGATGCATACAATTCGCAAACTCCACGGTGAATTGCTACTTGGCAAAACAGGTACACTAGTTGTCGAATTGGTTGCCAGTTGGTTTATTGTGCTGATTATTACCGGGCTTTATATTTGGTGGCCTCCCAAGGGCAGTGGTATTGGCGGTTTATTTACAGTCAGAACCAATCGGGGACGTCGACTGTTCTGGCGTGATATGCATGCAGTAGTTGGCTTCTGGTTATCAGCATTTATGCTGGTGATTCTTGCAGGTGGAATGCCCTGGACAGAGGTTTTTGGTGATCAGCTAAAGTGGGTTCAGAAACAGACCAATAGCGGATATCCAGCCCATTGGCGAAATAGCAAAGGTCTTGAATCTTCTTCTGATCAAGAGGGAAATCAAAAGGTGTTGGACATTGATGCCATTGCTGAGATATCTCAACGATTTGAGTTATCCGGAGAGGTAACAATTGCTCTGCCGCAATCACCCTCAGGTGTGTACCGCGTTTCCAATCGTGCTTTTTTACTTGAAGAGCAACAGGTAATCCACATCGATCAATACAGTGGCCTGGTTATCAAATCTCTCAATTGGGACGAGGTTGGGGTGTTAATGGATTTGCGGCAGGTTTTTATGCGATTGCATCAAGGTGAATATGGCAAAGTTAACTGGGTTGTACTGTTAGTTGTTGCTGTGCTGTTCACGCTGACAACAGCGGCCGGACTGGTTTCCTATGCGCTGCGGAAGCCTGAGGGAAGTTTAGGTATTCCCAAAGTACCCGCGCGTTTCAGAGTGGATAAACTTCTATTCATTGGCATTATTACTCTAGGGGTTACCTTTCCGTTGTTTGGTATCAGCATCCTACTGCTATTTTTGTCCGGGCTGGTAAAACTTTCCTTTAAACAAGTCTTGGGCAACCTGTGAAACAGGGTACGAGCAGACTGAGAGCCTTCCCAATGTGAAGGCTCCGTTTTCTGATTTAGTCGTCGTTTTTATTTACGTTTCTAGCAATGTCGAGCAGCAATGAGCTTGAAATGACTGTTCTGTCTACCATGCCTAGCAGGTTCCCATTACTATCCAGCATAGGCAGTTTGTCCACCTGAAGATCAATCATTTTTCCCAATGCCTGACTGCGGGATGCAGTCTGGTTGAGTGCATCTTGAAATCCAATGAATCCTGGTACATTGTCCCTGATTGCCTGGGTATTGTTGTCACGTAACCAGGATGCCAGATCAGCATATTGCTGATTGGTACTGGTTCCCTGATTTACAAATTTGGTGGCAGGTGAAACGCCATAAAACTTACCATTCTGGTCATAGAAAATCAGGTACTTCAAGAAGGGCTGACTGGTGAGTTTTTGTAGATATTCCCGAATGGCGGGACCATAATATCCGTTGTAACCCAGATTAAACGACAGAGCCTCGGTTTTTTCATTAATCAGCCTGGGGATTTGTTGAACCCCACCCTTTGACCTTCGTGAAACACTTTCTGTAGGGAGGTTTGAACTCGGCACTTGTTCGTTATCGATCGCAACCTGCAAACCGGCAATCTCGGATTTTGCAGCGTCTTTAATCGCGGTTTCAAGTTTGATACCGCTCTCGCTAATTTCGAATTTAGTTAATTTTCCGGACACGATCAAATAGATCATTATGGGCAATACGGCCACAACGATATCGGGAAAGCGAATTTCTATTGCCGATCCTTTTGAACGAAGCACAACAATGGCCGCCAAAATGGCAACAAATCCAGTGATTGATGCAAATAGTTCCAAAACATATTCCTTGTGGAGTCTTCCACGATTAATTTTGTTACTTAAATCTAGCTCAAATTTTGTGGATTGGTATTGCTAGCCTCATCCAAGGGAGTGAAAATTCATTGGAAAACTTTCAAAACCTGAAATGCCAGCAGCTTTCTTGCAAGGGAAGTGTAATTTTAATACAGAATCATTTTCTCTCACGCCTCCCAATTATTTCTGATCTTTGTCATAGCTAGTTGTTGCCTAAGGATTTTTAGTCGTCAATTGCAAAATATTTTTGAGTCCTGAGAGAGGATGATTTATTGTAACCTCAGTGGCGTTACCTGGTATGAATCTGTTGCATACACACTTCCTATCGTTAGTTTCTCATCGGCTCCTGTTAACACTGGTTGCTGTGTTATTGACGTGGTCGCCTTCTATTGTCGCCCAAGTATCCAAACCTTATCTTTACGATGTCAGCCGCTACACCATTAAAGACGGTTTACCTGACAGTACGATCTATTCGTTGCAACAGGACCAGGGCGGCTTTTTGTGGCTTGGCACACCAAATGGCATAGCCAGGTATGACGGACACAACTTTGAAGTATTCCGAAATGATCCTGATAAAAACTTGAGACTGCTTAGCGAAAACGCTGGTAATATTTTTATTGATAGCCAACAACGATTGTGGGTTGGATCGTGGGGAGAAGGGTTATTTTTATATGATAAAAGCCTCAATTTAATTAATCACTTTACCCATACCATTGGTCAGCAACAATCGATAGGCAGTGACTTTGTGCAGCTCATCATTGAAGACAGTGATGGTGATATCTGGATAGGTACTAACGGTGGTGGTTTGTCCATGTTTGACACCGACACTGAATCATTTCGGCATTTTAAAACCCACAGTAATAAATCAAAGATCAGCAGCGACCGGATTTGGGACATCTTAGAAGGTGAAAAAGGAATAATCTGGGTGGGAACCGGCGGTGGTCTCGATGTTATCAACAAAAAAGACCAGTTTTCAGTTCGCTCCTATTTGCATGACCCTGATACTCAAAATAGTATTCCCCATCCAAGAGTAAGGGCTTTGCTTTTCGAAGAAAACGGCGATTTGTGGATAGGCACAGAAAGTGGGTTGAGCCTGCTGAATAGAAAGACCAATACCTTTGTTCATACTAAGCCTGAAAACGAATCTCAATACCTTAATTCCGCTATTACCAGTTTGAGTTATGGTAAGAGCAACGAGCTTTGGATCGGTACTCAAAGAGGCTTGTACTTGTATGATAGAAAAATACAGAAATTTCATCCGTTGGTGAATGCGCAACAGATTTCACTGTTATCCAATGACGATGTCAGAGATCTTATTTTTGATCCCTCTGGGATACTGTGGGTCGCATCCAGGCCTTCAGGGCTGATAAAAATTACCTTCCCTAAAGACTCGTTTGAACGCTACACCGAATTCTCTGATGAAAATGGCCGCATTATTGATGTGGGTCGGACGCAAGCGATGTTAATGGATAGCGATGACAATTTATGGATAGGTGCAAGTCTTGGGTTAAGGGTTTTACGAGCAAATAAAGAGAATATTGAAATTTTTGAATCGGCCAATGGCATTAATACCGGCTTGTTTACCAGTATTGTGCAACAACAGGATGGCGCCATTTGGTTTGGTGGAAACCGTGGTCTATTCAAACTATCAGAAGACAAACTTAGTTTGCTCCCAACGGATCACCTGTGGCCAGACAATCAAAATTCTGTGATTGAGAGTTTGTTTGTGGACTCTCGTAATCAATTATGGATTGGCTCCACCCATAAAGGACTTTACCGCTTTGATGGAAGAGAAATAGTCAGGCAGCCGTTGGCTGTGAATGGTCAGTCATTTGACAGACAAAAAATTGCCAGTATCGCGGAAGACAGAAATGGCTACATTTTGATTGGCACCAATGGTTTTGGTGTTCTAAGGTTTTCGCCTTATTCAAGTGGTTTTCAACACTACACTTCAAGTGATTCACCTACCAGCCTGAGCAATAATCTGGTGAATAAGGTGCATTTGGCCAGTGACAACAACATTTGGGTTGCCACTACAAACAGGCTTAACAGGCTGGATGATATCTCCAACACCTTTACTGTATTTGATGAAAGACACGGGCTGAGCAATACCACAATTAAAAGTATCGAACATGATAAGAAAGGCAATATCTGGTTTGGAACTGCATTTGGTTTGTTCAGATTAAGCAGCAAATCAAACACCATCAATCATTTCACCGATGCTCATGGTTTGCATGGCAATCAATTTATTGCCCGATCTTCAGCGCAGGGAAATCATGGTGAGTTGTATTTTGGTGGAGGAACTGGATTTAGCCGTGTCAATGTAGATGGGCTAGACGATAACGTTGTGGTTCCAAAAATTATTCTGAGTAAAATTGAAGTCGATGACAGCAGTATTCCACTCCTCAGATTTTCTGAAGAACTGGTGTCAAAGTTTTCACATACTATCCGTGATTTGACATTCAGCTTTTCAGATCTGGATTTTCTGTCCCTTGACAATGGTATCTATTCCCACCGATTAATTGGTCACGACCCAGATTGGTCTGCCGCGCACAACAGTAACACCGTTACCTATTCTGGCCTTCCCCCCGGCAACTACAGATTTGAAGTTCGCAGTCAGCACACCGGTCATTGGAGCCCTGACAGTGCCGACTTCAGTTTTGAAATTCTGCCTCCATGGTGGAAGTCCTGGTGGGTGAATGCGCTTTTGCTCCTGGCAGTATTGCTGAGTGTACATATATGGAATAAGTGGCGATTGGCGCAACTGACCTACCGAAACGAAGCGCTGGAGAAAGAAGTAGCTTCCAGAAGCGAACAACTTGTAGTGACTCAAAGACAATTGGTGGAATCCGAGAAAAATGCGTCTTTGTCAAGCCTGGTTACAGGTGTTGCTCATGAGATTAATACGCCAATTGGCGTGAGTTATACGGCGTCGTCGTTATTGGTGGAAAAATCCAAAGAATTGGCCAGCAAATACCATGATAACAAGATAAAACGATCTGAGTTTGAAAGTGCACTGGATTCCATACAAGCTAGCTCAGAGCTGGTTTTCAATAATCTTGGCAGAGCCGCTGACCTGATCACCAGTTTTAAAGCATTGTCGGTAGATCAGAGGATCCTGAGACAGCAAAAAATAAACCTAAAAGCCTACGTTGAAGATATTTTTTCTACGTTACGGCCTTCGCTAAAACAAAAACAGATTGAGGTTGAAATCAACTGTCCGAGCAATTTGGTCATTCTGACTTACCCGGATTTGCTGATGCAAATGCTTACTCAACTAAGTATTAATGCAATGGAACATGGATTCGAAGATCGGGAAAAAGGCAATATTCGAATTAATATCCAACGTGTTGAAGACAGAATACATCTGCATTTTGCAGATGATGGTCAAGGCATACCCGAAGAGCTTCAGGCACGCGTATTTGAGCCATTTTTCACCACAAGACGGCAGGATGGTGGTACAGGCTTAGGACTGCAAGTCGTGGCAAACATTGTGACCATATCTTTGGGTGGAAAAATATCCTTCACTAGTGATCACCTCCATGGAACTGTATTTGACATTGAATTTCCTGTTCAATCAGACTGACTCAAACGCTCTGCCTAATTTTGTGTCTGCCAGGGTGACACATTACAGTTAGGTATACTGCTGCTTAATCCACTGACTGGCTTGCATGATATCCTGGCAAACCTGCACTGCGTGTGGAAAAACACTATCATTGGACATACTGTTTGGTACGACTACGCAGGGAATCCCGGCGGAATGCGCTGCTTCGGCGCCGTGTATTGTGTCTTCGATAGCAATACATTGAGACGGTGCCAGTCCTAGTCGCTTTGCGGCGAGTAAATAACAGTCAGGAGCAGGTTTACTTCTCGATACATCATCAGCGGAGATTATTTCGTTAAAGTAATGCGCCATGTCATGCTTGTTAATACTGGTGGTGACGCCAAGTCTTCCCGCACCTGTCACGACCGCTAGCGGCAAATTCAAATCTACGAAAAATCGAATGGATTCCATCACACCAGGCATGAGAGGGAATTTGTCATTCTCCAAAAATATCTGAGTTGCTTCATCTTTGTATTGCGCCAGGTCCTCAGCAGTGTGCGAAAGGCCAAATCTATCGATAATATCCTGTGCGTTTGCCAGGGTAGGCATGCCAGCGTGATATTTCTGGTAGATCTCAACGGCTAATTCAGCGCCAAATTCTTTGAGTACATCTCTCCAAATTGCAAAATGCACAGTTTCTGAATCGACCAGAGTACCATCGTGGTCATAAAGTATTGCTTTTACCGTCATTCGATATTCCTTTTGAGTTGGTGCTGAGAAAATTGGATAGTCCTGGACATAATTTCTTACCAAACTGATGGCTGGCAGTTCGATGTGTATTTCGACAATTCAGGCCGAAATGGTTTACATTCTGAACAGGGAACTAAAACAGTATCTTAAATTACCAAACGGAGAAACCCTGTGAAGTCTGTTGCGATTACGTTATTGAGCAGTTTTTTGTTATTCGGTTGCCAATCGGGGCAGGTGTCAACACAAAATGAGTCTGCTGAAAGTACGCCAGCTAAAACTATGTTGATTGATGGAATTGATCCTAATTTGTCTGCCAATGAATTTTCATTGCTCTGCGAAAGCGTTATTCAACAGGCAAAACTGGATTTTTCTGCACTCGAGTCCTCCACAGGTCCAGCGAATATGCAGACGGTTGTTGGCGCTTATGACGACATTTTTTATGATCTTCAGGTTGTGCGGCATGCCTGGTACATGAAGTCAGTGCATCCGGATGAATCAATCAGAGACGCAGCAACAAAGTGCACTGAGACCTATTCTGACTTTGTTACTCAATCGGGTCTTTCCAGACCTTACTATGAACGTTTAACTGCCATAGATACCAGTGTTTTGAAGGAAAAAGAACAGTATCTGGTAGATCAGGCACTCACCTCTTTCAGATTGGCCGGTGTGGATAAAGATCAGGCCACGCGAGATCGTATCAGAGCATTGAGCCAGGAAATTACTTCTTTGGGAAATCAGTTTGATCAAAATATTCGCAACGATGTCAGGTATATCAACACCACCTTAGAATCACTTAAAGGGCTCCCTCAAGACTACATTGATGCAAGAGAGGCAGATGAAAACGGGCTTATCCGGATATCCACAGACTACCCTGATCTGTACCCTGTGATGACATATGCGGAAAGTGATAGTTTGCGTAAAGAAATGCGTATTTTGTCTCGCTCTCGCGGATACCCGGCAAATAAAAAACTTTTGAAGGAGCTTATCGAAAAACGTCATCAACTTGCTCAATTACTTGGTTTTGAAAATTTTGCCGCATTGTCGATGAAAGACAAAATGATTGGTAATCCTGATAACGCCCAAGCCTTTCTCAGTGAGGTTGGCAAAGCTTTAAAAGAACCAGTGCAGAAAGAATTGAAATTGCTTCTGTCCCGGCTACAAAAAATTCAACCTTCTGCTGAACGGGTTGATGTTTGGCAGGCAAATTACCTGATGAATTTGGTTCGTCAGGAAGACTATGCGCTGGATTCCAAAGAAGTACGGAATTATTTCACTTACCACAAAGTGCGAGATGGTATTTTTGGTTTGACTGAAGACCTGTTTGGTGTGGAAATTCGTCCTTGGGATACGGCGACCTGGCATAGTGACGTGGAATCATATGAGATGGTTGAAAATGGTAAAGTGATCGGGCGCTTTTATATGGACAATCACCCACGGGAAAATAAATATAAACATGCTGCACATTGGACCTTGCGCTCAGGAGTTAAAAATAGACAGATACCCTTATCAGGATTAGCTCAGAATTTTCCTAAAGGTCTGATGGAGCATGGACAGGTTGAAACGTTCCTGCACGAATTTGGCCATCTTATTCACAATATGTTTTCAGGTACTCAGGATTATCTGTCGACGACAGGAATGAGTATGGAACGAGACTTTGTCGAAGCACCTTCTCAGATGTTGGAAGAGTGGATTTGGGATTATGACACTCTGGTGACTTTTGCGTCCAATAAGCAAGGTGAAACCATACCCAAAGAATTGGTGGATAAGATGAATCGAGCCAGAAATTTTGGTAAGGCGACGGCTACAGCCACACAGATTTTTTACGCCAATCTCTCGCTCAATTATTACAACCAACACCCTGACAAGTTTGAACTTGACCAACTAATGTTATCTTTGCAGGACCAATATGCACCCTACCCTCATGTAGAAGGAACGCATTTCTACGCCAACTTTGGCCATCTGAACGGGTATTCTTCAAACTATTATACCTATCAATGGTCTTTGGCTATTGCCACTGACTTGTTTTCTGTTTTTGAGAAATCAGGCATGCGCAATAAAGAAGTCGCTTGGCTATATCGGAAAAAAGTATTAGGTGCGGCAGGCAGTAAACCTGCGAAAGACTTTGTTGCAGATTTTCTGGGAAGAGAGTTCTCGCCAGCTGCATATATTGAGAAACTCAACAATTTGTAGTTATTAAGAATGCTGCAGGGAGAGCCACTTTTTAAGTTTAAAGAGTGACTCTCGCCCTATCCCTTATATCAGTCCACAGGGTAAGCTTTATCGCCAAACGCAGCGCGCTTAAATTCCACTCGTTTTTCCATCTGTGCAGAGAATTTGCTGAGCGATGTAAATTTATCCATATCCAATATATTGGCTGGCAATATTTGTTGCGCAAATTTAAAGGCCACGGCGGCAGAAATTCCAGCCTGGTTGGGTGAATCGTTGGCCATCATTGCGTGTTCTGGCTTAAATTCCGTTTCCAAAGCATTACAGGCATGGCCGAGTTGCCGGGTGACTCTATCCATCCAGGGTTGGTGCCTCAGATCTTCCGGCCTTTGCGAGATCTCATAATAATATTGGACGCTTTTGTCACAAACATTGAGGGCAAGGCCAATCATCCTGAGTATTTTTTGCAGTTTACTGTTCTCACCAGCGAGCAATGATTTTTCAGTCAATGACTCTGCAAATTGAATAATTAGCGTAGAGTCCATCAATACCTCACCATCATCACACACCAAGGTGGGAGCCTTGACTAACGGATTGATGTTTTCAAACTCGGCATAGTCACGGAAGACTGAAAGTGCCTTGTGTTCAAACGGGACATCCAAATATTGCATGGTTATGGCAACGCGCCTTACGTAGGGCGAATCCAACATACCTATTAATTCCATATCTCATTTTCCTGAAGCTACCGGGAAAACGAAGTGTCCCGCTAAGTTCATAAAAACTCAATACTTATTGGCAGGTTAATAAAACCTGATTGAATAGCGTTACTTTAAACCGTATCGGTACTTCAGCCATTCGTACTGATCACTCTGCATGAAATTTTGAAGTGCAAGATTGAAAGCGTTTTTAACTTCCAGGTCTTTGAATCCTGCACGGTATGGACTGGCGGGAAACAGATAATGAAAGTCCACATTGTCAGTTTGGTCGGTGCCTTTCAGTTCTTTGCTGATATGACGGAAAATATTGATGTCCATAACGACAAGCGCAGTGTTACCGAGCAACAACATCTCAACTTGCTTCTGCTGATCGGGTAGTTCTATATAAAGGCGGCTTTGGTTTATTGCCTGTTTAAATTCACTGCCAAGTACTACAGCAGCGTTTTGAAACGCCACGACTGTATGATATTGCAGATCAGAAACAGAATTCAGCTGCAGATCCGCTGATCTCAATGAGATGGCTACATTCTGGTAAGTGACATAGACATCACTGAGTTTATTGCTATCGATATCAAGCTTGTTATTCATTGTTAACGTCAGATCAACCATACCACTTTTCAGCATGGCGTGAGAACGACCATAGGGTACGTAAATAGGTATGATTTCGTGTCCAATACTATCAAATACCGTGCGAACCAGGTCTAGTTCAAAACCGGTATTCCCATCTGCAATAACATAAGGTGGTTTGGTCCAGCCCACTGCGACATCCAATGTTTTGCCCGCAGCAACATGGCTGATTACGCAAACAATCAGCATCAAAAGGCGTAACACTGCGGCAGAGAGATATGGCCTCATTTATAATCCCGTACATAAGTGAATATATTGTCGGGCATTTAGGTTTCCTGGCAAGTCCTTGTACTTAATACAATAGTTCAATTTGCGCAGAAATGCTTATTCAGCAAGTCTGAGCAAAAAGTAACTGATATACTTGTGCTTTTACTTTCTGGATGAGCTATGCCCTGGATCCAACTTAAAATAAATACGCAAGCAGAATACGCTGAGCAGATAGGTGACATGCTCAGTGCCAACGGAGCGCAGGCAGTCACCTTTATCGATGCCAAAGACACGCCAATGTATGAACCCAAGCCGGGAGAGGTAATGTTGTGGCCAGATACGCAAGTTGTCGGCCTGTACGATGCTGAATACGATATGCCAAGGGTCGTAAATCAACTGGAAAAATCCAAAGTATTGGGGAAGGGATTCAATCACAAGCTTGACCAATTGGAAGACAAAGATTGGGAGCGAGAATGGATGGACAATTTTCATCCTATTCAATTTGGCAAACGGCTATGGATATGTCCCAGTTGGCGTGACATCCCTGATCCAAATGCGGTTAATGTCATGCTGGATCCAGGGCTGGCATTTGGCACGGGAACACACCCGACGACCTCTTTATGCTTGCAATGGTTAGACAATTTAGAACTGGAAGGTCAGGTTGTGGTCGATTTTGGCTGTGGGTCGGGTATTCTCGGTATTGCAGCACTGAAACTTGGTGCATCCAAAGTTGTGGGCATCGACATCGATCCTCAGGCCTTACTGGCCAGTCAGGACAACGCGAATCGTAATCAGGTGGGCAACAAAATAGAAGTTTATCTGCCTGCCGATCAGCCAGACTTACAGGCAGATGTTGTTCTAGCCAATATTCTTGCCGGCCCACTCAGAGAGCTTCGACAAGTTATCACCAATTATTGTAAGCCCGAAGGAAAACTGGTGTTATCAGGTATTCTGGCGACACAAGCCGAAGAGATTAACGCACTGTATTCCCAAGATTTTGAGATGGAACCTATCGCAATTGAAGGCGAATGGTCAAGAGTGTCAGGGATTAAGAAAGTTAATTAGCAATAATAATTTGTGCTGGCATTTAATATCAAAACGGCAGGCCATTATTCAATTGAAATCGACCGGAGCTATATTTGGCAGATATATTGTATTGGTTGTAAAATGTCACCAAGAGTGCGTTTTCAATACAGGAATCTGCTTCCCAATTAATATAGCCAATATTAATTATTGGCGTTGCAGGGTCGGCGATATTCAAGGTCCCTAGTTGCCCTGGCTGCAGTGTTGCACCATTGATAAGATTTAAGGGTGTATTGCTGGCATTAAAATGCCCAGTGTAGCTTACGGAGTAGGGTGTATACCCGTTTCCATCAACGTCAGTTTGCTCTAGGGTGACTTTAACCGGAACTTCACTAATGTTAGTGATAACAAAGCCACCACTCCAACCACCACCAGGCGTTATCATCGATGGAAAAATACGTGAATTACTGTCTTTTAGTGGCAATTGACAGACTGCCATAGTGAACGTGGAGTAAAACAATGCAGCTAAGATTGTAGTGAGGTTAATGATTTTCATTGAATGTCCTTTTAATAGCGAAAATTGTGATGTTTCTCCAAGTAGAAACGATAATTAGGTTATCGCACCATATATTCGAAAGCAAAGACCTGAGCTAACTCACAAGCCTTGAAATACTAGCTGAGATCGTTTCTCTCACTCAATTTCAACTTTTTGTTTGAAAAGCAACCACTTATCTGAGGTCTGACCAAACCTGTGCTTGGCTGTCAATAGCTTTACATCAAATAAAGTGAAAAATTGTTTATTTATTGGCCTTTTCAAGTGAGTAAAAAAACCGTAATATGAGCGCCCTTTTTAGCTGAGTGGACATTTTTTGCACGATTAAGCGGTCTATACATTATGCAGATTGGTCCTTATAAACTCGACAATAACCTGATCCTTGCACCCATGGCGGGTGTTACCGACAGGCCTTTCAGACAAATGTGTAAACGTTTGGGGGCAGGGTTGGTGGTGTCGGAAATGTTGTCTTCCAATCCAAAGGTGTGGAAGTCAGACAAATCCCGGCAACGAATGGATCATACTGGTGAGTCGGGATTGCGTTCCGTGCAGATTGCAGGTGCTGATCCGGATTTAATGGCGGAAGCCGCTCAGTTTAATGTAGGCAACGGCGCTCAGATTATTGATATCAATATGGGGTGTCCAGCAAAAAAAGTGAATAAAAAGCTGGCAGGATCAGCATTGTTGCAACACCCGGCTCTGGTTGAGGAAATCATTCAGGCTGTGGTAAATGCGGTTAATGTCCCTGTTACCTTAAAAATACGAACAGGTTGGGATCCCGAGAACCGCAATGGCGTGCAAATCGCCAGAATTGCTGAATCAAATGGTATCCAATCACTCGCAGTGCATGGTCGCACGCGAGCCTGTATGTATAAAGGTGAAGCGGAGTACGACACAATTAAAGCGATTAAGCAGACTGTGTCTATTCCTGTAGTAGCCAATGGTGACATTACCTGTGCGCAGGATGCGAAACAGGTTTTGGAATACACCAACGCAGATGCATTGATGATCGGTCGAGGCGCTCAGGGTAATCCCTGGATTTTTCGGGAGATCCATCATTATTTGCAGACCGGTGAAATGTTACCCGCACCGGGCATTAATGAAGTGCGTTCAGTTTTGTTGGAGCACGTCAGCAATGTTCACCAGTTTTATGGTGAGTTTATGGGAGCCAGAATCGCCCGCAAGCATGTGGGATGGTACTTAGCGGATCATGATAAGGAACGCCTTTTCCGTGCCAGGTTTAATGCTATCGAGGATGCTGCACAGCAACTTGATGAGTTAAATCATTATTTTGACCAGATGGTAGGTGGAGTTGTTGAAAAACAAATCTCCCCTGCTGCTTAGCTATTATTAACTAAAGAGCAAGATGTATATGTTCGATCAAAATGTGACTTCTCCTTTCACCACTACGGTGACGACGCCTTCTCAAACTCAGGCACAAAAACCTCTTCGTGACTCTGTAAAACAGGCTGTTAACAAATACCTTAAACAATTGGACAATACAGACATCGAAAATTTGTATGACCTGGTATTGGCAGAAGTAGAAGCGCCATTGCTTGAAGAAATTATGACATTCACTCGCGGTAATCAAACACGCGCTGCGATCATGATGGGTATTAACCGTGGTACACTTCGCAAGAAGTTGAAGCAATACGGAATGAACTAAGCCGACTGGCAAATCCATTCGTTAAAAAGAGCACCTTATTCGGTGCTCTTTTCGTTTTTAAGCAAGCTGACTATTTGGTCAAGTTGATCTAAAGAGAACAAAAATGCAAACCCCAAAACCTATTCGCCGCGCATTGCTCAGTGTTTCAGATAAATCCGGCATCCTGGAATTCGCCACAGCCTTGGCAGACAAAGGTGTTGAATTGCTCTCCACAGGCGGAACAGCTAAGTTACTGGCCGACGCCGGACTTGCAGTAAAAGAAGTCTCTGAACACACTGGTCATCCTGAAATTATGGATGGTCGGGTCAAAACCCTTCACCCTAAAATACATGGTGGAATTCTGGCTCGTCGTGGGCAAGATGAAACCGTTATGGCTGAAAACAATATTGCACCAATAGATCTGGTTGTGGTGAATCTTTATCCTTTCGCGGCCACAGTTGCCAATGAAGCTTGCTCATTGGAAGATGCTATCGAGAACATCGATATTGGTGGGCCAACAATGGTGCGCGCAGCGGCTAAAAACCATAAAGACGTCACTATTGTCGTCAATTCATCAGACTACTCCCGTGTATTGGCAGAAATGGAAAAGAATGAAGGTTCATTGAGCTATCAGACCCGTTTTGATCTGGCAATCGCCGCGTTCGAGCATACAGCTGAATATGATGGCATGATTGCCAACTATTTTGGTGCACGAGTTGATTCGACTGAATGTGCAGAAGATTGTGGCCATCAGCATAGTGAATTCCCGCGTACTTTTAACCTGCAACTAAGCAAAAAAGAAGACTTACGTTACGGTGAAAACAGCCATCAGGCTGCAGCATTTTATGTAGAAAATAATGTGCAGGAAAATGGCGTTGCTACTGCTAAACAAATCCAAGGGAAAGCGCTTTCGTTTAACAACATTGCAGATACAGATGCTGCCTTGGAATGTGTGAAAGAATTTGAACAGCCAGCCTGTGTAATAGTAAAACATGCCAACCCATGTGGAGTCGCTCTCGGCGACAGTATACAGGAAGCCTATGACCGCGCATTCAAAACGGATCCTACTTCAGCATTTGGTGGCATTATCGCATTTAACCGTGAACTGGATGGTGAAACGGCTAAGGCCATAGTTGACAGACAGTTTGTTGAAGTAATTATTGCCCCATCCGTAAGTCAGGAAGCAATTGAAACTGTTTCTGCTAAGCAGAATGTCCGTTTGCTTGAATGCGGAGACTGGCAGGGCCAACTGACCGATGGCTATGACTTCAAACGTGTTAATGGCGGCTTGCTGGTACAGGAACGTGATTTTGGCATGGTTGACCTGGAAGATCTCCAGGTGGTGTCAAAAGTACAGCCAACTGCGGAACAATTGCGAGACCTGATGTTCACCTGGAAAGTAGCAAAATATGTCAAATCCAATGCCATTGTTTATTGCAAAGACGGCATGACTATCGGTGTTGGTGCAGGACAGATGAGTCGTGTCTATTCAGCGAAAATCGCCGGAATCAAAGCCTTTGATGAAAATCTTGAGGTAAAAGGTTCAGTGATGGCATCAGATGCATTCTTCCCCTTCCGGGATGGCATCGATGCTGCCGCAGAAGCAGGTATCAGCGCCATTATCCAACCTGGCGGTTCAATGCGTGATGCTGAAGTGATTGCTGCCGCAGATGAACATGGTATTGCTATGGTGTTCACTGGCATGCGTCATTTTAAACACTAAAAACCAGTGGTCAGCGATGCACTTCATTGCTGACCGCTATACAATGTTAATCATTACATCCATTCAAGAAAAGTTAACTTATATATGAAAGTACTCATTATCGGCGGCGGTGGCCGCGAACATGCATTGGCGTGGAAAGCTGCACAATCTGAACAAGTCAGTCAGGTATTCTTAGCGCCAGGCAATGCGGGAACTGAACTGGAAGCCAAGTTAACTAACGTTAATGTAGATGCCGAAGATGTGAGCGGCTTATTAGCTTTTGCTCAGCAAAACGCCATTGACCTGACGATAGTTGGCCCCGAGGCGCCGCTGGTGCTGGGTGTAGTTGATGAATTTACCGCAGCAGGTCTGAAGATTTTCGGGCCGACACAAGCAGCGGCTCAACTTGAAGGTTCGAAAGCCTTTACCAAAGACTTTTTGGCCAGACACCAAATTCCTACTGCTGAGTATCAAAATTTTACCGAAATAGAGCCAGCTATCGCTTACGTGCGTGAAAAAGGTGCTCCTATAGTGGTAAAAGCCGACGGGCTTGCCGCAGGTAAAGGTGTCATAGTCGCTATGACATTGTCGGAAGCAGAAGACGCTATCAAAGATATGTTGGCTGGAAATGCGTTTGGTGAAGCAGGTAGCCGTGTGGTTATCGAAGAGTTTCTTGATGGTGAAGAGGCCAGCTTTATTGTGATGGTCGATGGTAAAAATGTGCTTCCTTTTGCCACAAGCCAGGATCACAAACGGGTAGGCGACGGTGATACCGGGCCGAATACAGGTGGTATGGGCGCCTACTCGCCTGCTCCTGTTGTAACAGCTGATATTCACGATCGCATTATGCGCGAAGTGATCATGCCAACTGTTGAAGGTATGGCCAGCGAGGGTAATCCCTACTCAGGCTTTCTTTACGCTGGATTAATGATTATGGCGGATGGCACACCAAAGGTTATTGAATACAATTGTCGCTTTGGTGATCCTGAGACACAACCAATGATGTTGCGTTTGCAATCTGACCTTGTTTCGCTCTGCCTCATCGCTACTGAAGGCAATCTCGATACTGCTGAGATTTCCTTCGATGATCGCGCTGCTGTTGGCGTGGTATTGGCTGCAGGCGGATACCCGGCCGGATATAACAAGGGTGATGTGATACATGGATTAGCAGATGCTGCCGCAATTGACGGCAAAGTATTCCATGCCGGTACCAAGATGATTGAAGGGCAGGTTACCACAAATGGTGGTCGGGTGCTTTGCGCAACTGCCATGGGCGACAGTGTTACACAAGCTCAAAAAAGCGCTTATGCATTGGCAAAGACGATTTCATGGGAAGGAATGTTCTGCCGAAATGATATCGCCTATCGGGCTATCGCCAGAGAGCAATAATAATATTTTTGTAGGGTCTGAGGAAATTTGCCAGAAAGTTTTGCATCTGTTGCGTTACACTTAACTAATTCTCTTTGGCCCTGTTTAACATGAAAATATTAATTCGTAATCTTGCAAGATCGACTTCAGAAGAAACCTTACTAACACTCTTCAGCGAATTCGGTGCTGTTCAGTCATGTAATCTGGTAATGGATAAAGAAACCGGAGCTTCAAAAGGTTTTGGTTTTGTGGAAATGCCAAAAGCTGGTGAAGCGAAAGTAGCTATCGCCGCCCTAAATGGTTCAGAATTGGATAACGCAAAGTTAAGGGTGAAAAAAGCGGATCCTAAAATAGAAGAGTCTTCGAGTACCAATGAGTGAACAGTCTGGCAGCAAGGATCCGTTACACGGCCTCACGCTTAAAACCATAGTGGAAGAACTGGTTGAAAAATACGGTTTCGAGTCCCTTGGAAATGAAATCAGTATTCGTTGCTTTACCCATGACCCCAGCGTCAAATCCAGTCTTAAATTTCTGCGAAAAACACCTTGGGCAAGGAAAAAAGTCGAGGATTTTTATTTGCAGTCTAAAAAATGGGATTAAATTTGTGTGAATGAAAGTTCAGCTGACGCCAACCAGTACTGCAACGCCCCAGCGAGGCTGCGCACATCATAAAGCGCATTATGTTGGTGTCCTGATAAGGGTAATTGAAAGTGCTTAGCCAGCTCACCACTGGATAGCTCGGCACCGTCTAGTAGCAGTTCAGTTGCCCGTTTTTTCAAATCAGTAAAGCCGCCTGAAAATTCAGGCATTCTTATATCATTTAACTGGCAATTTTCACGCAATATATTTGGGTCATTACCCCAGGCAAGACAGCGTAGTTCCCCTTGATGGCAAAATTGATAAAATTGTTCTAGTGCGGACGGAAAATCAACCCCCAAGTCATCAACCATAGACTGGCTTATTCCTGTTAAATCAACAATATAATCGCTAAGTTCGGGATTTCGAAAGGGTTTTATCAACTCGTTAAAGGTGCTTAGGATTTCGACACCTTTCGCATCAATAGATATTTTTACAGCGGCAATTTGAATTAATTCTCTGAATTCCCAGCTTTCTGACCAGCCACGTAAATGTGAACCTTGCCAGGCAGTAAATTCTGTATCAAAAATGACAAGGTATTCTGGTTCGTTCATGTGTGCTCTGGTTGCATCTTTTTTCTGTGTATCTATAGTGGAGTTGGTGGTAATACCAACTCCATTAAGGTCTACTCGTCAATTAATGTCAATCTCAACAGGGAGTATCTGATGAATCGACGCCGAATCGCTGAAATTCTTCAAGCCAAAAGACAGAATGACCCTGTAGGAACAATTTTCGACGGAATGCTCATCACCCTGATTCTGCTGAACGTTGTTGCAGTCGTTGTAGCGACCGTTGGTGATATTCAGCGCGAATATGAAAGCCAATTGTTTTTGTTTGAAGTCATATCCGTCAGCGTGTTCAGCATTGAGTACCTTTGCCGTGTCTGGTCCAGTGTAGAGTTTAGTAATTCGAATGAAGCGAATTGGAAAATCCGGATAAGGTATATTTTTTCACCCATGGCGTTGATTGACCTTGCGGCTATTCTGCCATTTTATCTAGGTCTGTTTGTTAATCTGGATCTTCGTGTCCTGAGGATTATCAGGCTGGTCCGCGTTGCTAAACTTAGTCGTTACTCAAGTGCAATGCAGCTTTTACTGAATGTGTTTCGCAAAGAGCACCGTGTATTGCTTGCCTCGCTCTCCCTGTTACTTATGCTGATGATCATTGCATCCAGTGGTATCTACTTAATAGAACACAGTGTGCAGCCTGATCATTTTGGCAGTATTCCACAAGCAATGTGGTGGGCGATGGCGACTTTAACGACTGTAGGTTATGGCGATGTCACGCCTATTACACCACTGGGTAAATTCTTCGCTGGCACCATCACTGTGCTGAGTATGGCAATGGTAGCGCTGCCTGCCGGTATTCTGGCGTCGAGTTTCTCAGAGCAATTACGTAAAAAACGCGACAAATTTCGCGCTAAGGTTAAGCAGGTTATTTCTGATGGAGTCGTTGATACAGAAGAATTGAATGAGTTGGAAGCATTGCGTAAACAACTCGGTATCGATAGGGAAGATGCAGAGGAATTGTTCGCTCTTATCAATCTACAGCGTAAATCCAAATCACATATAAAATGTCCTCATTGTGGTAAGTCATTGAATTAAATAGGGTAACGGGTATTTTAGTTGCTTAATGTGACTAAAGGCCTTGACCAACTGCGGCCCCTTGCTTATAAATACTCTTCCTTTCGCCGCAAAGCGCTTTATATGTCAGTTAAACACCCTGTAATTGCGATCACTGGTTCATCCGGTGCCGGAACAACCAGCACGACCAATGCCATCAGGCATATTTTTCGCAATTTGAATGTTAATGCCGCGATAGTGGCGGGCGACAGTTTTCACCGTTTCACTCGTCCTGAAATGGAAGTGGAGATCAGAAAAGCCCAGGAGCAAGGTAGGCATATTAGTTACTTTGGTCCCAAAGCAAACGACTTTGTCATGCTCGAAACACTGTTCAAACAATACGGTGAAGCAGGTCAGGGTAAACACCGCCAATATTTACATACATTTGATGAAGCAGTGCCATTTAATCAGATGCCGGGTACCTTTACTCCATGGCAGGACTTACCGGAAAAAACGGATCTGCTTTTTTATGAAGGATTACATGGGGGCGTTATCACAGAAGAAGCTGACGTTGCCAAGCATGTAGATTTGCTGGTGGGCATGGTGCCTATAGTGAATCTGGAATGGATCCAGAAAATAGTCCGGGATACAACGGACAGAGGACATACGCGTGAAGCTGTCATGAGTAGCATAGTGCGCAGTCTTGACGATTACTTCCAATACATTACACCGCAATTTTCCAATACACATGTCAATTTTCAGCGTGTGCCCACTGTGGATACGTCTAATCCCTTTAGCGCCAGGGAAATTCCTTCTCAGGATGAAAGCTTTGTGGTTGTACGTTTCCGACGAGAAATGAAAAATGTCGATTTTCCATACCTTCTGAAGATGATTGACGGCTCCTTTATGTCGAGGATCAATACCCTTGTGGTGCCAGGTGGAAAAATGAGCCTGGCGATGGAGTTGATACTTGCACCATTAATCGAAGAGCTTTTAGACAAAAAGCGTCGTGCAGGATTTCAGATGGACTGGGTAAGCGAAAAGTAAGATCAGTATGCAAGGTCAGATCAAACCCATTCGATGGGGAATAGTGGGTTGCGGCGATGTCACCGAGATCAAAAGTGGGCCGGCCTATCAGCAAGTAGAAGGATTTGAACTTTCTGCAGTCATGGCAAGAACGCCAGGAAAAGCTAAAGATTTTGCAATGCGTCATCGTGTTCCTCGCTATTTCGAGGACGCCCAGCAACTCATTCACGACCCAAATATTGATGCAGTTTATATTGCTACTCCACCGGATAGTCATCTTCAGTATGCCCTTGAAGTTGCTCAGGCAGGTAAAATTTGCAGTATCGAAAAACCCATGTCTCTGAACTACTCTGAATGTAAAGTAATCAACGCAGCCTTCCAAAAAGGTCCTGCTCACCTATTTATTGCCTATTATCGTCGCTGCTTACCTGCATTCAGGCAAATTAAAGATTGGCTGCAACAAAGGTTAATCGGCGATGTTCGTCATCTGGATTGGCAATATACACGACCAGCAAGTGACATTGACCTCACTGGTGAGCCCAACTGGCGAACTGAAAAAACCATTGCTCCTGGTGGCTATTTTGATGACATAGCCTGTCATGGGCTGGATATTTTCACGTTTTTGCTAGGCAATGTTGAAAAGGTCAAAGGGTTTTCTGTCAATCAGCAAGGATTGTATTCCGCCAACGATGCCATCAGCACAAATATGTTGTTTAAGTCCGGAACAACGGCTACCTGCGGGTGGAATTTCGGGTGTTTTCAACGAAAAGATCTGGTTACTCTATCTGGCAGCGAAGGCTTTATCACCTTTAGTATTTTTGGCGAAGAAAATGCGGTGCTCACAACCAAATCAATGCAGCAAGAACTGTCGATGGTTAAACCCTCGCCTATTCAATTGCCTTATGTGAACAGAATGCGGGACCAGATATTGTCAGATATTCCTCACCCGTGCACTGGCGAAAGTGCTGCTCACACTAGCTGGATCATGGACGAAATTCTGCAAACAACTTAACTCTGATTGTGTGAAGCAAGTTTGCTTACATTCAATCAATTGTCTCCCGAGCTCAGATAATTCATACTCCACAAGACTCTGTCAGTATGCTCCTAAAAAGGAATAATAATATGAAAAAGATCCTGGTGATTATGGCGTTTTGTCTCATCACACTGGGTTGTGTTACCCAGACAAGTGAGGACAAAAATACAGCTGTTCAATCGTCCAACGCGGAGAAAAGCTTATCCATTCCCTACGAAAAATATACCCTGGAAAACGGTCTAACCATCATTCTGCATCAGGATAAATCTGACCCTATCGTGGCTATGTCGACATTAGTACATGTAGGTTCGAATCGGGAAAAGCCAGGCCGTACCGGCTTTGCACATTTTTTTGAACATATGGCATTCAACGATTCAGAGAACGTTCCCCAAGGTGCAAATCGAAAGATGATAGAAGAACTAGGTGGCACACGTAATGGTGGTACCTGGAGCGACGGAACGATTTATTATGAAGTTGTTCCCAAAGACGCGTTGGAAAAACTGATGTGGATTGATTCCGACCGCCTCGGCTTTATGATCAATACTGTCACAGAAGGTGCGCTGGAGCGTGAAAAGCAGGTGGTTAAGAATGAAAAGCGTCAGCGGGTTGATAACCAGGCCTATGGGCATACAGATCACGTTATCCGCAAAAGCCTGTATCCGACGTCACATCCATATAACTGGACTGTTATAGGCGATCTGGAAGACTTACAAAATGCCACTCTGGAAGACGTAAAAGAGTTTTACAGCAAATATTATGGCCCTGGAAACGCCACGCTGGTTATTGCTGGCGATATTGATATTGAAGAAACTAAGGCATTGGTAAAACGCTGGTTTGGCGAAATTAAACCGGGGCAGCCAGTGCCTGAGCTTTCTCCCCAACCAGTGAAATTAAAAGAATCAAAAAATCTGTATCACCTGGATACTTTTGCAAAAGTGCCGGAAATCAGGATGACATTTCCCACGGTGGAAAGTTATCACGCCGATTCCTACGCCCTGTCTGCTCTTGGTGAGATCCTGAGCAGTGGCAAACGGGCAGTATTATATAAAACCTTAGTGGAAGAACGTAAGTTGTCACCTCGGGTTGCGTCATTTCAACGATCAAGTGAAATTGCCGGTACCTTTACCATTCGTGCGAGAGGGCATGAAGGTGTGGACCTGGATGACCTCTACGCTGGCTTCAAAGCTGCACTGGCGCAATTCGAACAAAACGGATTCAGTGATAAAGACCTTGAGCGCATAAAAGCGCGCCAGGAAACAGAATTTTATCAAGGGATCAGCAGTGTGCTGGATAAAGCCTTTCAACTGGGTAGTTACGATGTGTATGCAGGCAGTCCTGACTTCATTACACAGGATATCGAAAACATCAAGGCAGTTAATCGCGAAGATATCATGCGGGTTTACAACAAATACGTGAAAGACCAGCACTACATTCTGACCAGCTTTGTTCCAGCGTCACAACCCGATCTGATAGTTGAAGGTGCAAGTAAAGCCGCTGTTATTGAAGAGAAAATTGTCGAAGGAGCCGAATCTAAGTTCGATGCTAATCAAGCGGTTGCATATGAAAAGACCGCAACAAAACATGACAGGTCAGAGCCTCCTTTGGGTGATACACCAATTGTGACTGTGCCAGAAATCCATCAGGAGCTGGCCGGAAATGGTCTGCAGATACTGAATATTGAGCACAATGAATTGCCCTTAGTGAATTTCAGTTTGCATATCGAAGGTGGTGCTTGGTTTGAGAGCCCAGAAAACTTGGGTGCTGCAAACATGTTGGCGGAATTGATGAACGAGGGAACCCGCTCAAAAACACCTGCAGAACTGGAAGATGCCATTGGATTATTAGGGGCGGAAATTGACTTTTCTGCAGATATTAACAGCATCAATATAGAGGGTAGCGCGTTAGCGCGTAACTATGCGGCAACGATGGCGTTGGTTGCAGAAATGCTCCTGCAACCTCGTTGGGATATTGCTGAATTTGAACGGGTTAAAGCACGTGAATTGAGTGCTCTAAAGCAAAGTGAAGCACGTCCGTTTACCGTTGCATTGCGAAGCTTCAACAAACAGGTATATGGTGCGGACCATCGTGCAGGTATGCCGGCGGATGGCACCATAGACACTTTATCTGCCATAACTTTAGAAGATCTCAAGTCTCTTTATCAGCTTGCGGTTACGCCAGGCAATGCATCTTTGCATGTGGTTGGTGACATATCTCAGACGGAAATTATGGCTGGATTGGGTGATATCCTGACGGGCTGGCAGGGAGAACCGATCGCTTTGCCAGCATATCCAGCACCAAAAATTGTCGATAAACCTGCTGTATATTTTGTTGATATCCCGGATGCTAAGCAATCCGTAATTATTACTGGTAAGCCTGCCATGAAAGGCAGTAACCCTGAACTATATCAATTTGAAGTGGCGCAAAATCGTCTTGGGGCAGGTGGCAGTGCACGATTGTTCCAGACCCTCCGAATTGAAAAAGGGTACACCTATGGTGCCTACTCACTACTTCAAAAACGACACTTTAACGGTCCGTTCCTGGCCTATTCGCAGGTTCGTTCTAATGTGACGCTTGAGTCTTTGCAAATATTCAAAGAGTTAATTGGCCAATACGATGAAACCTTTACTCAGGCTGAGCTGGATACAACTAAAAACCTATTGATTAAACGCAATACTCGCCGATTTGAAACCTTAGATAACCTGATCGGAATTTTGGAAGATGTCAGTACCTTCAATTTGCCGTTTAACTTTATTGACCAGCAACAACAGGAATTGCTGGGCATGACGGTAGAGCAAGCAAAAACCATTTACCAGAAGTATGCTGAAGAGCAACAAATGATCTACATTGTGGTCGGTGATGCCAAGACTCAGTTAGAGAAAGTCGCGGCGTTTGGCTATGGAAATCCCGTGATGCTAGACCGCCTGGGGAACCGTTTGTAACCCAGCTGGCACCGTTTTTACGTTTACGATAATTCGCCAAATCTATCAATTTGGCGAATTATTGTCCTCGCTATTTAATTCGAATCGGCTATAAAATTCATCAGGTGATTAATTAATCCTGGCGATGACATGGCTTCCAACAAACGATCTCGCGGTCGACCCAATCTTAATTCAGAAGATGCTCGTGAAGCGCTAATACTCGCAGCACGTAAATGTTTTGCGAGCAAACCATATAGAGATGTTACGACCAGAATGGTGGCAGAAGAAGCAGGCGTCAATGCGTCTTTGATTCGATATTATTTTGTTAATAAAGACGGCCTGTACCAGCAAACGCTGGCGAATGTTGCAGAAGAATTCCAAAGAACAGTCTCGTTTTTTGTAGCAGAAAACCCAGAGAAGCCGTTCGAAGCTTTGTTGCGCGGACATGCAGAAATTGTCAGGAAGAACCCAGATATCCCTAAGCTTATTTTCAAAGAATTGGCGTTCAACGAAGGTAAAGCCAGGCAGGTTGTTCTGGACAACGTTGCAATACCCAACCGGGCGTTTGTATTGAACTTATTTTCCAATCCAAAAGCAAAAAAACAGTTAAGAGAAGGCTTTGACCCATCGATTTTTATGATCAGCGCGATGGGTATCTCACTCATTCCTCATTTACTTAAAGACAGCTTTGCGCTTCTGGAAGGACGGCAAATGGATGAGCAGACAATCGAAAAAATGATTTGGCAAAATTCCCAAATGATGCAATTTGGTGCGTTTAAAGAGGAAGAAGAATAATGTTTAAAAATATTGATTTTCAACAAAAACGCTGGCTTCCGTTGATTGCTTTGATGGGGTTTGTGCTACTGATTTTACTTGTTATGAGTAAATCTGAACCAGAATTGCTGGATAACGCTAGTCCTGGACCGCTCGTGGAAGTGCATGTAGTAAAGGAACAACCCTTCGATCCGGTAATAACCGGGTTTGGTCGCGTTCAGCCCAGAGAAAGCTGGGCAGCTATCAGCGAGGTGAGCGGGCGCGTTATATTCAGGCATCCAGAATTAGAGAAAGGCAGAACGCTGCCAAAAGACACTGTTATTGTCAAAATAGATCCCGTTGATTATGAGCTTGCACTTGCACAAAGTCGCTCAAGCTTGAAATCAGCTGAGCTGGAAGTTGAGCGGGTCAATTTGAACCAGCGTTCGTTTAGGCAATCACGGCAAATTGAACTGGGGCGTCTGAAAATCTTTGAAGATGATTTGAAACGTAAAAGAGATCTGAATAACAAAGGACTGGTTTCGAGCTCTGAATTGGAAGCCCAACAAAATCAGGTGTTGGCACAAGAAAAACTGGTATGGGACCTGGATAGTAAATTGGCCTTAATCCCGACTGATATGGAGGTTGCCCAAGCTAATTTGAAGGTAGCCGAAGCGAAAGTGACTGAAGCAGAACGTTCATTGAGTCGCACCGTAATCGTGTTGCCATTTAATGCACGTATTGGCGCGGTTGAAGTGGAGCTTGATCAGGTCGTTGGGCTACAGCAAACAATGCTTGAAGCGCATGATGTTAGTCAGATGGAAATCACCGCTAGTATGTCGCTGTTTGATATGCGCAGATTGGTACAGGCCACTTCTGACGAAGCCTATTTGCCTGCTAATACGATACCCGACATCCGCAATTTGCCGTTACAATCCACTGTCTCATTGGTGATTGGCCAACAAAACTATTCCTGGCAAGGACGCGTAGATCGGGTCGATGACAGCATTGACACTAATGCCAATACCATTGGCGTCACTGTGCAGGTAGATAATTCTTTTACTTCCGACAGCCTTAGAGACTCTCCTCCGCTGTTAAAGGACATGTATGTCCAGGTCAATATCAAAGGCAAGGGACGCAATCTTATCGTTGTACCAAGTCGCGCTATTCACGGTAATAAAATCTATGTAGTGGGCGATAACAACAGGTTGTCCATGCGCGAAGCGGATATTGCTTTTCAACAATTGGGCAGCACAGCGTTGTTATCAAATATTAGCCAAGGAGAGAAGGTTATACTTACAGACCTCCTCGCCCCAGTGGAAGGCATGATGGTGCGTATTGCGGCTGGGCAATCGGCAAAGGTCAATGCGTTATGATCAGTTATTTTGCCCGTCATCCAACTGCTGCAAATTTGTTGATGTTACTTATTGTTTTCTTGGGCATAAGCGCATTAACCGATATTAAGCGCGAAACCTTCCCAGAGTTTGCGGCCAAAAAAGTGAAAGTCACAATTGTCTATCCTGGAGCAACGCCAGAGGATGTGGAAAGTGCGCTGTGTATTCCGATAGAAGATGCGATAGACGAAATCGACCAGGTGGAAGAAGTACAGTGCGAAGCACGTGAAGGCCTTGCAATTGCTACGGTGAAAATGCTTGAAAGCGGCGAAATCAGCCGATTGATGGCGGATGTTAAAAATGAAATTGATGGTGTTGATAGTTTTCCGGAAGAAATAGAAACCCCGATAGTTGAAGAAGATGGCCGCACGGATGAAGTCATTCATCTGGCTATTCAGGCAGATATTCCAGACGTCAGGTTAAAAGAATATGCAGAGAGTATTAAACGCAAATTAAAGCTTGAACCGGGTATCTCGTTGGTCACAGTAGATGGATTTTCTGATCATCAACTTAGGGCTAACCTCTCCCTCGCTAATTTAAGACAGTTTGGTTTAACTATTAATGATGTGGCGGATGCACTTAAAAATCAGAATATAAAATTACCCAGCGGTTCACTGGAAGGGAAAGACAAGACTTTGCTGTTGCGTTTTGATCAGCAAGCGGTCACACCACTAGCGCTTGGAAATACGGTAATTGCAAGCAGTCCGGCCGGAGGGCAAATCAAATTATCCGACGTTGCCGAAGTGCAAGATAGGTTTGAGCTCGATGAAGCTAAAGTGCTGTTTGATGGTCAACGTTCAGCATTGCTTAAAATTAAAAAATCCAAAGCACAAGATGCGATAAACATAGTTGCTGTTGTGGAAGATTTCGTCAGCAAGGCTCAGAAATCTGCACCGCCTGGAATTAGGTTGACGTTGACCAATGATTCGTCATCAATTATTAGCGACAGAATTAACATGCTGTTGAACAATGGCTGGCAGGGAATACTGCTTGTATTCGCCGTTATGTGGTTGTTTTTCAGCTGGCGTTACGCATTCTGGGTTTCGATGGGACTACCGGTATCTTTTTTAGGGGCATTTTTCCTGATGTCATTGTTTGGCGTCAGTATCAATATGATTTCGATGGTTGCCATGTTAATGGGAATAGGAATTCTCATGGATGACGCCATAGTGATTGCCGAAAGCATAGCCAGTAAAGTAGAAAGTGGGGGCGACGTAACGCAAGGAGCAATTGAGGGTGTTAAGACGGTATTACCAGGAGTGGTCTCTTCTTTTTTAACGACCTGTTCTATTTTTGGTGGTATGGCATTTATCTCAGGTGATATAGGCCAGGTAATGCGAGTTATTCCCATCGTTTTATTGATGACCTTAAGTGTTTCTTTAATAGAAGCCTTTTTAATATTGCCTAACCACTTAATTCACTCACTGCATAAAACCAGAGGCAAAAATACAGGCCCAGAAGCAAGTCAGTTTAAACGCTCCTTCGTGCGTAAATTTGAACAATTTAGAGCTATAACCCTAGTGGCTTTAACTGAAAAAATTGTTAAGTATCGTTACCCTTTTGTCGGAACTGTTATTGCTTTGTTGTTTATGTCTTTTGCCTTAGCTGGAGGTGGGCTGTTGAAATTTAAAGCATTTCCGGACACCGAGGGAGATACCCTTGAAGTCAGAGTGTTGATGCCTCCGGGAACACCACTGGCAAAAACTGAATTGGTTGTCGCAAATATCGTTCAGGCCGCGACAAAGGTTGATGCGAACTTGTCCCTTAAGCAACCGGATGAAAGACAGTTATTTGAACATTTAACGGTCGAGTACAACAAGAATGCTGATGCATTTGGAACTGGGGCTCACATTGCCACAGTGCGAGCTGACTTGCTAACAGTTGAAGCACGCGTCTCGAGTATTGATGAAGTAAAAAAACAATGGCGCCAACAGATAGGTGAGATTCCGGGGGCCATAGCGGTATCAGTAAAAGAACCGGCTTTCGGACCGGCCGGGCGCGCAATAGAAATAAGGTTAAAAGCTGATGACATGCAAAAATTGTTGGTGGCTTCTCAATTGATCCGTGAAAAATTAGTCTCATTCGCTGGTGTTAATAACGTCATGGAAGATACACGTCCCGGCAAAGAAGAGTTGAAAATGGCGCTTCTGCCTGGTGCGTTATCTCTTGGTGCAGATGGTGCTGCCATCGCCAGTCAGTTACGCACTGCTTTTAATGGACAAAAGATAGATGATATACAAAGAGGCGCGGAACAAATAGAGGTTGATGTAAGGCTTCGCCCCGAAGATAAACTGAATAGTTCGCAGTTGGAAAGTTTCCCAATAACTTTGCCCAATGGTTCTGAAATTCCTCTCTCAGCGCTTGCCAGTATGCAATACGAACGCGGTCTCTCGCGCATAAATCGTATTGATGGACAACGGACACTGACGATAATCGGCGACATTGACTCAGAATTAGCGAATACAACCGAAGTACTCAATCAGCTTCAACGTACGGTCATTCAAGATGTATTAAATGCGATGCCCGATTTGCACATAGAATTTGCTGGAGAAGCAAAAGAAGGAAATACGACATCCACCTCACTAGTGAACAAGTTTCTTATTGGTTTAGTTGGTGTTTTTATCATTCTGAGTTTCCAGTTTAAAAGCTACTTCGAACCTTTCATGGTGATGCTTGCCATTCCAATGGCACTAATTGGCGTGATGTGGGGGCACTTGCTGCTTGGTTACGATTTGACCATGCCGAGTATAGTTGGGTTTGTGTCCCTGGCTGGTATAGTCGTCAATGATTCGATACTGCTAGTGGCCTTTATCAAAGAGCACATGAAACAGGGGTTAGATGCGCATAAGGCTGCTGTCAATGCTTCGAGGGAACGTTTCAGAGCTGTTCTGATTACAAGCGCTACAACTATCGCAGGAACGTTCCCATTATTGCTTGAAACGAGCACGCAAGCTCAGATTTTGCAGCCATTGGTGGTCAGTCTGATTTTTGGCATAGCAGCCTCTACCTGTCTCATACTGTTTTTCTTGCCTGCAATGTACGTGATTCTGGAGGATTTCGGATTGACTAGCGACCATCACTTGAAAGCCTAAGCATGATTGGCTTGTATGCGTTTTCTTTCATCTGTCTCTCCGGGTTCTGAAGGAAGTACGTCCAATGTTTTGGGTTTGGCAAAATAGTAGCCTTGAAGAAATTTCACGCCAAGGCTGCTCAAACATTGGTACTGCTCTTCTGTCTCCACGCCCTCAGCGACGACTTCACAACCTAATTGTTTGGCAATATGCAGTGTAGCCTGGATGATTGCTTGTCCTCCCTTATCAAAATCACGAATAAAGGAGCGATCAATTTTAACTGTATTGACCCCGAGATTTTGTAAATGAGATAAGGAGGAGAACCCGGTACCAAAATCATCAATGGATACTCTTACCCCCAAATTTTGAACTTGTTGAATTTGAAACTTTAATAGCGACAGATTCTCAGCAAAAACAGACTCGGTAATTTCCAGATGCACACGAGATGGTGCAAGGTTACTTTCTTTAAGTGCATGATTTATCACACTCAGAAAATTCGGCTGCATCAACTGAATCACGGAAACATTGATGCTGACACCACAGTCAGACTCAGGGAATTTTTGAGCAATGTCCTGGCAGGCTTGTTGCAGAACCCAACTGCCCACTATATTGATACTGCCGTACTGCTCAGCGATGGGAATAAACTCATCCGGTCCAACAGATTCGTCCTGAAAACGCCAACGCAATAGCGCTTCATAGGTCACAACCTTGCCTGTTTCACTGTTAATTATGGGTTGATAATTCATGTGAAACTGTTTGTGGTCTATCGCCAATGCCAATCCATCTTTTAGGGTTTGCTCACGACTCAGTGCCTCTTTCATGTCCTGACTAAACATTCTGACACTGGATTTCTGCGTTTTCTTCTGAACAAACATGGCGGTATCAGCCAGCCTAATAATTTCATCTGCATCAACTGTATGTTCAGGGTACATGGCAATTCCAACTGTTGCGCTGACCGACAAGTGGTTGTTATCGAAATGAAAAGGCTCCGAAATACAGCCGACGAGGGAGCTAGCAAATTGACTGGCTTTGTCTGCTTCCAGATCCGGAAGCACTACAAGAAATTCATCCCCTCCCCAGCGACAAATCTTCTGCTTGTTCCCAACCGTTTTAGCAATGCGCTCTGCGGTAAGCTGCAAAACTTTGTCACCTATAGTGTGACCGAGAGTATCATTAATCTGTTTAAATCCGTCCAGGTCAATAAATAGCAGGCCAATGGAAAAATTATTTTTTAATGCATCGGCAAAAAATACATTCAAGTCGGTCAGGAAGGCTTTTCGATTGAATAATCCAGTCAGCGGATCAATGTTGGAAAGCTCATAAATTTTCTCCGTGCGCTGCTTTACTTTTTCCTCTAAATTGCTGTTGGCTTCCTGAACTGCTTGTTTTTCATTTTCCATCTGAAGCAGGAGGTCAGCATTTTCATTGTTTATCTTGACTGCCCGTGATGTAAATTCCGATGCTTTTATCGCCGAAAAAATCATCACCAGACTGAACATCAAACCGAGATAACCCAGAACCTGCTGAAAATCCTGACTTGAGAATGCGAGCACTGATGAAGCGGGAACCAAGAGTACAGATGAATAAAAAATTGATAGCTTACGGTTTGCTGAGAGAACTGTAGTCGCGCCTCCAGCCATTGCTGCCAGAATGATAATGGTGCTGGACAGTTCAATAATATCCATTGCATAAAAGAGTAGACTGAAGGAACTCCAGACAAGAGCTGTCAGCATGGATCCTGCAACAAACCGACGTGTCACAGTTGTTGGGTCAAAAGAGGTATCACTCAGATACTTTTTCCAGACAATCCAATCTATTGATCTTGCCAACAAAACTACGGTCATAACGGCTAACCAGATAGTTTTATAAGCTTCTATTTTTTCATTGGGGAACCCGAAGACCAAGCCACAAGAGGCGATAAAGCTGATCACAATACCACCAGAGCTGTTGGCGTAAAGAATATTGACTGCGTCTCTTTGATTGCGCAAATTTTGGGTCTTGGACTTAATAAACGAGCCTTGAATGAAGATAACTCAATAGTACATAGTTTAGTACAAAGAGAGTGGAATTATTCGCTGTTAGGCTACTACTTTAGTGTAAAAAATGAGTGTTTTAATTACCAAATACTGGACAAAACGTTAAAAAAGACAAACTTTGTAACAATCCAGCCGTAGCTTGCACACGACTAAACTTTTGAATTTAATGGCTTTCACATATAGTAAGTTAATAATTATTTCGAGCGGAATGAAAGATGGGACAAGAAACACCGAAAATTCTGGTAGTAGATGACGATATGCGTTTGCGTAGTCTGCTGGAACGCTACTTGGTAGAACAAGGTTTTCAAGTGAGGTCTGCGGCGAACTCTGAACAAATGGATCGACTGCTGGAACGTGAAAACTTTCATCTTATGGTGCTTGATTTGATGCTACCCGGCGAAGACGGCCTGTCTATTTGCCGACGTTTGCGACAAAAAGAAAACGAGATCCCCATTGTTATGCTAACCGCCAAAGGAGATGAAGTTGATCGCATCATCGGTCTTGAGATGGGAGCAGATGATTATTTGCCCAAGCCATTTAATCCCAGGGAGTTACTTGCACGGGTAAAAGCAGTGTTACGTCGCAAAACCACTGAAGCACCAGGCGCGCCTTCTTTGGAAGAACAAATGGTGGAGTTTGGCAAGTACAAACTTAATCTTGCTACTCGCGAAATGACAGCTGAAGGTGAGCCACTAACCTTGACCAGTGGCGAATTCGCAGTATTGAAATCTTTGGTGACCCACCCTCGTGTGCCTTTATCTCGAGATAAGTTGATGAACCTGGCAAGAGGCAGGGATTATAGTGCTTTGGAAAGGAGTATTGATGTTCAGGTATCGCGTTTAAGACGCATGCTGGAAGATGATCCTGCCAACCCACGTTATATCCAAACTGTCTGGGGACTGGGTTATGTGTTTGTGCCAGATGGTGAAGAAAATTAGTCTGATGCAACGGTGACTTTATTCCCTAAAAGCGCCTTCGGGCAGACGGTGTTGCTGATAGGCGTGCTATTGCTGATCAATCAGGTTATGTCCTATTGGTCAGTCACTTATTATATTACTCGCCCAAACTATCAACAGATAAATTCATTATTGGCTACCCAGGTCAAGATGGTGTTCCTTGAGGGTATTGATCATCAGGATCCTGAGCTCCAGAATCAATTTTATGAAGCAACGGATATGCGCTTCTACACTGAAGAAGGTGCGATTGCTGAAGGATTGGATGAGGCCAGATCATATCGTTTTTTGTCTGACAAAATGTCAGAACTGCTGGGTGGTGAAGCGGATGTAAGAATCTCCACTTCCATTCCGCAACGAATCTGGATAAATCCTCCCCAGGACCCTTCCGTGTGGATTAGTATTCCCATTACCGGGCTGAGTGAGGTCAATATATCCCCACTGACCATATATCTCCTGGTGATAGGTGTGCTCAGTGTGGCGGGTGCATGGATTTTCGTGCGGGTAATGAATAAACCTCTTCGCGCTTTGCAGCATGCGGCTATAGCAGTGGGTCGAGGGAACTTTCCTAAACCGCTAAAAGAGCAAGGCTCTACTGAAATGATTGAGGTCACTATAGCTTTCAATCAAATGTCGAAAGGTATCAAGCAGCTGGAAGATGATCGTACCTTGCTGACTGCCGGCATATCTCATGATTTACGTACACCACTAACCCGCATCCGACTAGCCACGGAAATGTTGCCTGAAGACCAGGATTGGATTAAAGAAGGGATAGTGCACGACATTGAAGATATGAACGATATCATTGATCAGTTCATTGATTACGTGCGAAAAGATCGACAAGAAGAGCGCGAAGACGCTGATCTGAATGACATCATTCGTGAAGCTGTGCAGGCCAGAAATATTGAAGAGCACCATAATATTCAGTTGGACCTGGCCGAGCTACCAGTGATCAAACTTCGTCGCATCGCCATAAAGCGAGTCCTGGATAACCTGATGGAAAATGCATTTCGATATGGAAGCAGTGATATTGAAATAACATCTGATTACGATAAAAAAGCTAAGTCTGTTAGTTTTTCGATTCGTGATTTTGGTAAGGGTATTCCCGAAGAACAAATCGAAAAACTGTTTCAGCCGTTTACTCAAGGTGACGAAGCGAGAGGCAGTATGGGGTCCGGACTTGGTCTCGCAATTATAAAACGTATTGTTGACTTACACTACGGCAGTATTGCACTTGGCAACCATCAGGAAGGCGGTCTGGTTGCCCAAGTGACTATACCGGTGAAATAGCCCGCCCTTGTTACAGACGGGTGGGACCGGCTTTACGAATCTCTTCAGAAACATCGTATTTTGCAAAGTTCTCTGCAAACTCTTTACTGAGTCGCATCACATATTGATCGTAAAGATCTTTGTCTTGCCAGGTATTTCTGGGAAGAAGCAAATTATCATCAACCCCATCAACGCTGGTGGGCACGTGCAGATTCAATTCAGGTAAATGCACTGTCTCCGTGTTTGCCAGCTGTCCGCTGACAATTGAGTCCAAAACCGCTCTGGTTGTAGGAATTGAGAAACGCTCTCCTATACCAAATGGGCCCCCTGTCCAGCCGGTGTTCACCAGATAAACTTTGGCACCAAATTCGCGAACACGCTTCATCAACAGTTCCGCGTATACCCTGGCAGGACGCGGAAAGAAGGGTGCCCCAAAGCAGGTGGAAAAAGTAGATTCAATAGCTGCAGAAGAGCCAATTTCGGTGGATCCAACCTTGGCTGTGTAGCCGCTGAGAAAATGATAGGCTGCAGCCTGTTCAGACAAAATGGATACTGGAGGAAGCACGCCGCTAACATCGCAGGTCAAAAAGACAACGGCGCCTGGCTCTCCTGCCATATTAGCAGTAACACGTTTTTCGATGTGACTCAGCGGGTAGGCAGCTCTGGAGTTTTGGGTCAATTCATCATTGCTGTAGTCCGGTGTGGCACTTTTATCCAGTACGACATTTTCGAGCACACTTCCGAATTTAATCGCATCCCAAATGACAGGTTCGTTTTGTTTAGACAAATCAATGCATTTAGCGTAGCAACCCCCTTCCAGATTAAATACTTTGCCTGGTCCCCATCCGTGCTCGTCATCACCGATGAGGAATCGCTTTGGATCTGCAGAAAGGGTTGTTTTTCCAGTACCCGACAATCCGAAAAACAGGGTTACGTCGCCTTTTTCACCCACATTTGCTGAGCAGTGCATAGGGAGTACATCTTTTGCTGGTAACAGAAAGTTCTGAACAGAGAACATAGCTTTCTTCATTTCACCGGCGTAACGCATGCCAGCGATCAACACTTTTTTACTGGCAAAATTAATAATGACTGCACCATCACTGTTTGTGCCATCGCGCTCAGGCAGGCACTCGAATCCAGGCACGTTCAGTATTTGCCATGCATCTTGTTGTAAAGGATTCCAGCTTTCAGGGCGAATAAATAGATTATTAGCGAAAATATGTTGCCACGCCGTTTCTGTCCTGACCACGATAGGTAAAGCATGTTCGGTATCAGCACCCACGTGCAAATGAGATAAAAAGTACGGTTGTGTCAATAATTTGCTTTCTACTTTGTCCCAAAGTGCATCAAATTTATCGGCCTCAAAGGGGCGGTTAACACTACCCCAGTCAATTTGCTCTGCCGTACCAGGCTCGTTGACAATAAATCTGTCGTTAGGAGACCGACCTGTGCGGTGACCCGTTTCCACAACCAATGCGCCGTTAGCACTTAATTTGCCTTCACCACGTTTAACGGCATGTTGGATCAGTTCGGCAACACACAGGTCACTTAGCTGATTAGCTGGTTTTAATGTCATTTCAGATTCGCCTTTAACACTTACAATATGACTTACAGGATTTAATTTGGCTGCATTTTGTCATTTATAAAGGGCTACAACAATGATTTGGAACATATGATGAACATAAATATGATCTATGTTTCGATAAAAATGAAATAAAATTACATTTTTATGTAGACTAAACATTGACATAGATGAGGAAAAAGACAGCAACGCAGAAGAGCGCTGCATAATTATTCGCGAAATTTTTTTTTTATTTGCCTGGCAGAGAGTTGATCAAATTGTATGCAATTTGCACAGTTTAGTGAGTTCCCGACGAACTGAAATGACCAGCATGAATGGATTCCACATCAATCGCGTCAAAGCAATATTCGGTATGGCAATATTGACAATTCATTTTGATGTCGCCGTCATGGGCAACGATCTCAAGGAGCTCTTGCTTGTCCACGTTAGCCAGAGCTGCAGCGCTACGCTCGCGACTGCAACTGCATTGAAACAGTACTTCTTGGGGCGCAAATAATTCTGCGTTTTCCTGATGATATAGGCGAAATAAGATGTCTTCTGCAGGCAGGCCGAACAACTCTTCGTCTTTCAGAGTTTCAGTCAATTTGGACAGATGCTCAAATTCAGGACGATCAGCGACAGATGTAGATTCGCTAGAAGTGGGTAATACCTGCAACAATACACCTGCTGCCTTTGCTTCATCGCCTATTGAGGTTCGAAGCAGCACTTTGGTTGCAAGTTGCTCAGATTGTTCAAAGTAGGCTTCAATACATTCCGCGAGACTAGGTTTATCCAGGGCCACCATTCCCTGATATCGCTCCCCCTGCTTTGGAGTAATAGTAATCACAAACACCCCTTTGGAGAACAATTCTGAAAATTCCTCCGGTAAAACATCAAGTTGTTCGTCCCAGCGAGCAACGCCACGGAGTTTTTGATCGTGTGATCCATTGATTACTGCGTACTTTACTGCACCTTCGCTTTGCAGCTGCAAAGATATTTCACCTTCGAATTTTAATGTGGCAGTCAGTAAACAGGTGGCAGCCATTAATTCTCCCAGCAGTTTTTGAATAACCGGCGGGTAGTGCCCAGCTGTCAGGATTTTCTGATAGCTATCACTGAGCTGGACCAATTCTCCACGCACGTGTGCCTGGTTAAAAACATATCGGTGAAGCAAATCTGTCTTTTGCATGGCTGTTTTCGTTCCTTACTACTGGTGTTTAAATTGTATAATCTGTCTGCGTTGCTTTTTATCTGGGCGACTATCTGGTCTAGGACTGTGAAAGCTACTTAATTTGCGAGCTTGCGCATTTTTTTCACGAGTTTCAATACTTTGGGTTGACTCCTGATACAGTGATTGCGCTAGCGTCGCATTCTTACGTTGTTCAGATAGCTGCAAAACAGTAACTTCTTTTATGTCATATCCAGCTGGGATTCTGATGACAGCCCCAATTTCTACCTGCTTACCAGGTTTGCTCCGCTGGCCATTATACTGTACCTTGCCCGACTGAACTGCATCTCTGGCAATAGCCCGGGTTTTGAAAAATCGTGCAGCCCACAACCACTTGTCCAGGCGCACTTCAATTGAGTCTTTTTGGGCATTCATAGTTTGTTTGTCAGCTTTCATCGATTTTCAATTGTAATTTTTTAGTAATGATATAGGAATACGGTTGTAGCCCCTCATGTGACTGGTTATCATTGGCGGGCTCCATTGAAGGAAATAAACTAATAGTGACCTGAATGACTGTCGGTAATTATAACGTAAATCAAATATGGCCCCAACTTGCCAAATTTCAACAGCAACTCCATGTAGTTGTTGTAGTGTTGCTTGTGCTGTATTTAGTGGCATTTGCTGCTGATCTGACCTGGCGTCTTATTCCGCAGCCAGAGCAGACTACAACCTCAGAATTCGATCGTCCAGTGTCGGGTGTAAATTCAGGAAAAAGTGGACAACAAATTAACCTGGCTCAGGTGAAAAAATTAAATTTGTTCGGTGATTTGAGTGCGCCGCCTGTTGTTAAGCAAGAACAGCAGGTAACAGAAGCACCTGAAACCAAATTAAATTTAACCCTTACAGGTGTGGTCGCGACGAGTGAACCAAGTATAGCCGCTGCCATCATTGAAAATAAAGGTGCACAAAACACTTACGGCATTGATGAAAAAATAGATGGCACTAACGCTACCTTACAAGAAGTATTTGCTGACAGGGTAATAATTAAAAATGGCTCCCGCCGAGAAACCCTGATGTTGGATGGCATTGATTATAAAAAAGATTCCAGTGTTCGTTCAAAACCACAAGTTACCAGAAATCAAAATACCAGACCTAGTGCGCCTGAGCGCAAAGTCTTGCCGCAAGATGTCATTGATACAACGAGAGAATTGAGAAACAGCCCTTCTTCATTCACTGACTATATCGCTATTTCACCTTATCGCGCCGATGGCATGTTAATAGGTTACCGAATTAGTCCGGGCAAAAAACCAAAACTATTCAAAGCTGCTGGTTTTAAAGCGGGTGATATTGTCGTTGAGATTAACGGATTGGATCTCACGGATCCGCAGCAATCTCTGGAAGCAATGAACTCATTGCGTTCAGAGCAGTCACTACAATTAACAATTAATCGGGGTGAGGAAACACTCACTCTGTATTTGGATATCCCCTCTGCGGGATTGAACATATAAGGATTATCTGTATGAAGCAAACAGGCCGCAGTATGTTAAAAGGCTTATGTTTGGCTCTAGCCGCTGCTTTTTATTCAGCGTCAAGTTATGTGTCAGCAGCGGAGTACTCTCCCAATTTCAAAAACACAGAAATCAGCGAATTTATCAATATAGTGGGTAAAAATCTCAAGAAGACCATTATCGTTGATCCGAATGTGAGAGGTAAAATCAGTGTCCGCAGTTATGACCTGTTAACCGAAGAACAGTACTACCAGTTTTTCCTGAATGTATTGCAGGTTTATGATTTTGCTGTAGTGGAAATGCCCAGCGGAATTTTGAAAATTGTACGCTCTAAAGATGCGAAAACCTCTAATATCCCAGTGGTTGAAGGTACCCCTTTTGATGGGGATGAAATGATTACGCGGGTTGTGCCTGTTTACAATGTGCCGGTCCGCGAGCTTGCACCTATTCTAAGACAGCTGAATGACCAGGCTGGTGGCGGTAATGTTGTCAGTCATGATCCTTCAAACGTGATGATGTTGACGGGACGCGCGGCCGTGGTGAATCGCTTGGTGGAAATCATCCAGCGAGTTGACCAGGCGGGTGATGAAGAAGTCGAAATTATTAAACTCAAATATGCTTCAGCGGGTGAAATGGTGCGGATTATAGATAGCATCAACAAATCATCTGGCCAAAAGGCAGCTGGCGCGGCAAAATCAGCCCCACGTGTGGTGGCTGATGACAGAACCAATAGCATCATCGTCAGTGGGGACGATAAAGCCAGACAGCGCCTGATTAAGTTGATTACCCGTATGGATCAGGAATTGGAAACCAGCGGTAACACTCGAGTTATCTTCCTGAATTACGCAAAGGCAGAAGATCTTGTCAAAGTGCTTCAGGGAGTCAGCGCCAGTATACAAGCTGAAGAAAAAGGCGCGACTCAGGCTAGCAGAGGGCGATCGAACAGTAATCGCGATGTGAATATTGATGCACATGATGACTCCAACTCGTTAGTCATCACCGCGGAGCCTGACATGATGCGCTCACTTGAAGAAGTGATCAGGCAACTAGATATACGTCGAGCGCAGGTGCAGGTTGAAGCCATTATTGTTGAAGTGTTTGAAGGCGATGGCACAACCTTGGGCGTTCAATGGGCAACCGAAGCGGGTGGTGGTACTCAGTTCACCAATGGTGGTGTCGGCATTGGTGCCTTGGGCGTTGCCATAGATGCAGCCGAAGACCAGACAGAATCAACCAATGTACGTGACAGCGAAGGTAATCTAGTCGTTGACGATGACGGGAATGCAGTTGTGCAGACAGTCACCAGCGAAGGCGACTTTACCGCATTGGGTCAATTATTGGGTGGTGTGAATGGCTTGTTAGTTGGTGTAATCAAAGATGGTTGGGGTGCGGTTGTACAGGCAGTGAGTACCGATACCAACTCGAACATATTGGCGACACCTCATTTAACCACTATGGACAATGAAGAAGCCTTCTTTATTGTTGGTCAGGAAGTTCCAATTATTACCGGATCTACATCCAGCTCTAATAACAGTAACCCTTTCCAGACGGTTGACCGTAAAGAAGTGGGTATCAAACTAAAAGTCACTCCTCAAATAAACGAGGGTGATGCGGTCCAACTATTGATAGAACAGGAAGTGTCCAGCGTCAGTGGTGCGACTTCTGTGGATATTTCAATTAATAAACGTGAAATCAAAACTACTGTCATAGTCGATGATGGCGGCACCATAGTTCTGGGTGGACTAATTGACGAAGACGTACAGGAAAGTGTTTCAAAGGTACCTTTACTGGGTGATATTCCAATCTTAGGCAATTTGTTTAAATCCACTACTTCAAGCAAAAGAAAGCGTAATCTGATGGTGTTTATTCGTCCGACCATAATTCGTGATGGTGTGACCATGAACAGTATCAGCCACAAAAAATATAACTTTATCCGAGCTGAACAGCTTAAACGTCAGGCCGAAGGTATTCCTCTGATGCCGTTCACCGATGGCCCATCCTTACCAGAGTGGAATGATGCGTTAGCATTGCCACCAAGCTTTGAAGACTATCTGATGGAAAAAGATAAGAAAAAAGAGCAGGAAGAGAACTAATCATGCCGGTTGAAGTGTTGAACACGGACGAAGACCATATCTTAGGCACTGATCCAGTTGCGATGGAGAATGGCGAAGTAACTGACTTTGTCGAGGAAGAACAGCATAAACAGCTGGCGTTCAGTTTTGCCAAACGTCACAACGTATTGTTGGATACTGGCGAGACACCGGCCATTCTGTACTATACAGATACGACTGAATTTGCAGTTTTTGCTGAAGTCCGTCGCTTTCTCGGTGCGGATTTCAGGCTGGAAGAAGTGCAGCCAGAGCGTTTCGAAGCCATGCTTACCCAAGCTTTCCAACGGGATTCCTCAGCAGCAAAGCAGTTAATGGAAGATATTGGCAACGAAAGCGACTTGTTTTCGCTAGCGGAAGAACTGCCAGACACAGAAGATTTGCTGGAAAGCGAAGATGATGCACCTATCATCAAACTCATCAATGCCATGTTGGGTGAAGCGATAAAAGAAGGTGCATCGGATATTCACATCGAGACCTTTGAAACCCAATTAGTAGTCCGTTTCCGGGTGGATGGCGTGCTGCGTGAAATCTTGCGACCTAATCGTAAACTGGCCTCCATGTTGGTTTCTCGAATTAAAGTTATGGCAAAACTCGATATCGCTGAAAAACGCGTTCCGCAGGACGGCAGGATAACACTGCGAATTGCAGGACGTGCCGTTGATGTGCGGGTATCCACTATGCCATCCAGTCATGGTGAGCGGGTCGTACTGCGTTTGCTGGATAAAAACAACGCGCGCCTGAATCTCGAAGATTTAGGAATGACGCAGGTCAATCGCGGCCATTTCTCCAGCCTGATACGCAAACCTCACGGTATTATTCTGGTCACAGGACCAACAGGTTCAGGTAAAAGTACCACTTTGTACGCAGGATTGAGCGAAATAAACTCCAAAGACCGCAATATTCTGACAGTTGAAGACCCAATTGAATTTGATTTGCAAGGCATCGGACAAACTCAGGTAAATCCCCGTGTTGATATGACCTTTGCAAGAGGATTAAGAGCCATTCTTCGTCAGGATCCTGATGTGGTAATGGTAGGTGAAATACGAGATATCGAAACCGCGCAGATAGCTGTGCAGGCCAGCTTAACAGGTCACCTGGTGTTATCCACCTTACACACCAATACCGCAGCTGGCGCCATAACCCGTCTTGAAGACATGGGTATTGAACCTTTTTTGCTGTCTTCCAGTTTGTTGGCCGTATTGTCCCAGCGTTTGGTGCGCACATTATGCCCGGATTGCAAAGTTCCCCATATTCCCAATGAACAGGAATGTCAGATATTGGGAATAGATACAGCGTTATCCAAGCAGCAAACTGTCTATGGTCCAAAAGGTTGCGCTACCTGTAATCAGACTGGTTACCGCGGCCGAACTGGTATTCATGAATTACTCATAGTGGACGAGCAGATTCGTGACTTGATGCATAACGGACACGGTGAGCAGGCTATCGAAAAATATATTCGTCAGACGACACCGAGTATACGGGGCGACGGTTGTGACAAAGTGCTTGCAGGCGTGACCTCGCTTGAGGAAGTTTTGCGCGTTACCCGTGAGGAGTAAAGGTGGCAGCATTTGCATATAAAGCCCTGAGCAAAAGCGGCAAAAATAAAAATGGTGTGCTCGAAGGAGACAATGCACGTCAAATTCGTCAGCAATTGCGTGAGCAGGATCTTATCCCTCTAGAAGTGGAACAAGTTGCTGAAAAAGAGCGTCGAAGCGAGGCAGGTTTCAGCTTATTTAAGCCGCGCATATCTGCCAGTGACCTGGCCTTACTTACCCGACAATTGGCGACTTTGGTAGAAGCTTCGTTACCGATTGAAGAAGCTTTGTTGGCAGTAGCCGAACAAAGTGAAAAACCCCGTCAAAAAAACATGATGATGGCTGTTCGAAGCAAGGTTGTGGAAGGGCACGGACTCGCCGATGCGATGGCTGAGTTTCCTTATGTATTTGACCAGCTTTACCGTGCAATGGTGGCGGCAGGAGAAAAGTCTGGTCACCTGGATACGGTGTTAAACCGGCTGGCAGACTATACCGAAAAACGTCAGCAGACACGTAGTCAGATCGTTCAGGCAATGATTTACCCGTCTTTGATGTTGTTTTTTGCCATGGGAATAGTATTGCTGTTATTGACTGTGGTTGTGCCTAAAATTGTGAGTCAGTTTGATCATATGGGCCAGGATTTACCAACTATCACCCAGGTGCTGATTGCGGTGAGTGAATGGTTGCAGGATTATGGTTTGATTCTGGGGTTGGTAATAGGTGTTCTTATCATTGCTGTGAATCGGATTTTACAACAACCCAAGATGAAAAAGCGCTTTCACATATTAATTTTGCGACTGCCAATGCTGGGCAAAGTGTCAAAAGGTCTGAATACGGCTCGTTTTGCCAGAACCTTGAGTATTTTGACGGCGAGCGCAGTGCCACTACTTGAAAGTATGCGTATTTCTGGTGATGTGCTTGAAAATTTACAGATAAAAGAAGCGGTTGCAGATGCTGCAATCAATGTCAAAGAAGGGTCTAGCCTAAGGGCTTCTCTTGAAAATACCAAGATGTTCCCACCTATGATGATGCATATGATTGCATCCGGTGAACGTAGTGGCGAGTTACAACAGATGTTAGGTCGTGCGGCCGACAATCAAGACCGGGAATTTGAGGCCCTTGTTGGTGTCTCATTAAAAGTATTTGAACCGATTTTAATCGTTTCAATGGCAGCAATAGTTCTGTTTATTGTCATGGCTATTCTGCAACCGATATTAGCGTTAAACAATATGGTGAATGTGTAATGAAGACTTTAAGTCATTCTCAACGCGGCTTCAGTTTGATTGAAGTCATGGTAGTGCTGCTGATTATAGGCATTATGGCCTCAATGGTCGCGCCACAAATCCTGGGCAATCAAGAAGAAGCGCAACTTAAAAAAGCAGCAGTTGATATTCAGCAGCTCGAAGGTGCCATGGAAATGTACAAACTGCGTAATAACAGTTTTCCTACTACTGAGCAGGGTCTTGAATCCTTAGTCAGCGCACCTTCAATTGAACCTATTCCGAGAAACTATCCTGAAGGCGGATTTATTCGCCGTCTGCCTGATGATCCTTGGGGAAACCCTTACCAGTTGTTGAGTCCTGGAGAAATGGGCATGGTGGATATTTTCACTAACGGACCCGATGGCGAGCCGGGTACGGAAGACGATATCGGAAACTGGAACATTAACGAATACTTAAATTAGTAGATGCAAACCGGTGCAGCCTTTACCTTTTCGTCAACGCGGATTTACCCTACTCGAAGTCATGCTGGTGCTCGTTTTGATGGGTTTGGCTGTCAGCTATGTCGTCTACAATGCGGTCGGCAGCAGCTACGCAGAGGATCTTGAAAAACAGACCAAACGATTTCAGGTTGTGGTGGATATGGCGTCAGATTTCGCTGTGTTAAATCAGCAAGAGTTGGGTCTTCGTGTTGATGAAAAGAAGAACCTTTACTTATTCATGCTGTTAGGTGAGGACGATAAATGGCTGCCACTTGAAGAAGACAAGTTATTTGCCAGCCATCAGTTGCCCGATCAATTCAAAGTCGAACTGGAATTAGAAGATCTGCCCTGGATCGAAGAAGACAGCTTGTTTGATCAGGGGATATTCGATGAACAACTGTCATTCGACGAAGATCGACCCGACATTGGGGAGGAAGAAGAAAAGCGTCTTCCACCCCCGCAAATTTTATTACTCTCCAGTGGTGAGATTACTCCTTTTAGTCTGAGTTTTATTTACGAGCCTGAGTTTTCCACTGAAGATCCAGTGTATTTTCGAGTGAATGCGATTGATACGCCTCCTTTGGAACGGCTGGGACCGCTGGATAGCTTATGAACGCTAAAGGAATGACATTACTTGAAGTGATGGTCGCGTTGGCAATCTTTGCGATCACCGGTACCGCAGTGATGAAGGCTGCGGCTGATCACTTGTCGGGTGTGTCACAAATTGAAGAGATCACTTTTGCTACCTGGGTTGCAAACAATCAGATGACCCAGGTCATTCTATCCGAGCAATGGCCACCAAAAAATAATCAAAAGGGCTCACAAGAAATGTCGGGCCGTACCTGGTATTGGGAACAAAAAATTCTTAAGACCAATGATGAGAACTTGCGGGCTGTAGAAATTTCTGTGGGGCTGGACGAAAATTACGAAGGTAATATCACAACGATTACCAGCTATATCTCTAACCCGGAGCCTAGTTTTAAATGAAGCGGGCAACAGGCGGGTTCACTCTACTGGAAATTATCATCGCGATGGCGATCTTCGCGATGATTGGCCTGGCATCCAATGCTGTGCTGAGTTCTGTCATCGATAGCAACCAGTTATCCAGCGAAAAATTCGATAGGTTACAAGTTTTACAAAGAGCCATGCTGGTGCTGGAACGGGATTTGTTGCAGGCGGTTCAGCGACCTATTCGGGTGGAAGGTGAATCTACTGATATCGTCATCAATGGCGGTGAAAACTTACTTTCCAGTGAGGCCGATGGCTTGGGTTTTGTGCGCGGTGGATGGCAAAATCCGCAATTGATGTTGCCCAGAAGTACGCTGCAAGCAGTCGCCTATCGACTACAGGAAGGCAGGTTGGAACGTTTATATGGTAACTATGTTGATAACGTTATCGGTTACGAGCCAAAAGTGCGTGTTCTGATGGAGGACATCGAAGATTTTACTGTTGAGTTCTATCTAGGCAGCACAGAGTCAGACCAGAAAGATGTTAAGTGGGAAGAAAAGTACGTTGGAACCAAGTTGCCACAAGCTGTGGCTGTAACATTGGTGAGTAAAGATTTTGGCGAAATCCGCCGGGAGTTCTTGTTAAATGCGGGCAAAGACCAATGAGAAGCAAACAACCTAAACAGCAAAAGGGCGTCGCTCTGATGATTGTGCTGATGGTGGTTGCTTTTGTTGCTGTCATTGGTGTTGATATGGCTGGACGACTGCAACTTCAGGTGCAGCGAGCTGCTAATATTAAAGACAACAATCAAGCTTATTGGTATGCCATGGGAGCTGAACAGTTTGCCAAAACCGCCATTCTGAGATTAATAGATGCAGATCCTGACGTGGTTAACATGGAGCAAGAATGGTCCCAGGAGTTCACCTATCCTCTGGAAGGAGGCGGAATTCAGGCGCAGCTTTCTGATATGCAAAATTGCTTTAATTTAAATGCGTTGCGGGAAAGCGGGGACAGCCGAAATCCATCTCCGAATCCAAGCCTCAATGCCGATGATTCGGGTACCAATGGAAAGGAAAAAGTTAAGGACCCAGGCACCGGAGGCACTCCCGCAGATGCTTTAACACTTTTCCAGACTATGATTAAGAATGGCGGGTTCGAGATTGACTCTTATAGCGCTGAAGTGTTTTCTGATTCGCTGGCGGACTGGCTAGATGAAGATAGCAACCTGCGTCAAAATGGCGCGGAAGATTCCGATTACGAATCCTTAGTTCATCCTTATCTGGCTGCCAACAATTTAATGGCGAATAAGTCCGAGTTAAGACTGATTAATGGGGTTGACCTGGAATGGTTGTCGGAGCTTTTGCCCTTGGTTTGTGTCATTCCGGGTGATGAAAATCTGAAAATAAATGTAAATACGATACAGGCGGAGCAGGCGCCTGTACTGGCTGCGATAACCGGATTACCTTTGGAAGACGCCAAAAGTGAAATAGCCAGTCGCGACCCAAAAGGCTGGGATAAAGTTGAAGATTTTTTAGCTGAACCTGCGTTACAGGCATTAGGTGCAAGCGAAGGTAGGGCTGCCTGGCTGGATGTGAAAACACAACATTTTATTTTACGCATCAAGACCCGGTACAATAACGCAACATTTAAAATGTCATCTGTATTGAAAGTTGATAACGGAGAAGTCACTGTCATAAGACGTGAGTTCGGAGGAGTAACTTAATGGAACAACTGGTCGTCAGACTAGGCTCTAGCGTAACCGAAAGGGTTCACTGGCTGGTGTGGTCAAGTCAGGAAGAAGAAATTATCGCCTCAGGGGAACTGGAGGATGCGAGCCTTCTGGACAGTTTAGCTGAGCGAGCCGGGCAACGTCCTATTACGGCATTGGTGCCAGGTAGTGATCTGTTTCTTAAGTGGGTGGAGCTGCCCAAAAAAGCTGGAAGAAAAGCTATTGCGGCCGTGCCCTATATGCTTGAAGATGAACTCAGTGTGGACATCGCAGAGCAATTTTTTGCCATGGGTGATCACATTGATGACAAGCAAGCGGTGGCAGTTGTCAGCCGTGGGAAAATGCAGCAGTGGTTGGAATGGATAGCAAACGCAGGGCTTAACTGTAGCAAGATCGTTCCCGACGTGCTTGCACTGCCCGTTCAACAGGACAGTTGGTCAATGCTTGCACTGGGTGAACAACTAATAGTTCGGCAGAACAGCTGGGAAGGTATTCAGGGCGATGCTAGCTGGGTTGTTCCCGCCATTGAGCATTTTGCCAAAAAACAGGAAGTTCCTTTGGAAATTGCTGACTATAGCGATTTGGAACTACCTCATCTGGCAAATACTGAAATTGTTAAACAACAACTTGATGTGCCGATGCAAATCCTGGCACAGGGTGCCAAAAGCTGTAAGTTCAATTTGTTGCAGGGAGACTTCAAACCTAAACGCCAATCTAAAGGGCAATTAAGTCAATGGAAGTGGGCCGCTGTGCTAGCTTGTGTTGCGCTGGTCCTTACCCTGGTGGACAAAGGTGTTGAACTAAACAGTCTGAATGCGCAACGAGATGCGCTCAACGAACAGATAGAGCAGGAATACAAACGGGCATTCCCCGAATCTACGCGCATTGTGAATGTACGTAGCCAGATGCGCCAGAAAATCGCTGCGTTGGAGCAAGGAGGAGGCAGTGTCTCAATGTTGGCCATTATGACTCAGCTATCCAGTGCGTTCAGTGCCAGTAACGTTAAACCGCAGACCTTAAAATATGACAGTAAGCGCTCCGAACTACGATTATTGGCGGTGGCCGATAGCTTTGAAGAGCTTGAGCAATTTAAACGTTTAGCGGAAGAGTTAGGCTATGAAGTCCAACAAGGTGCAATCAACAACAAAGACGACCAGGTAATTGGTTCGCTTTCAATCAGGAGCTGACATGGACGCGCTACTCAAAAAATACAAACAATTGACAGAGCGTGAACAAATCCTGGTTATGGTTTCTGCTGTTGTTATCGTTATTGGTGCATTTTACTGGATTGTCTGGTCTCCTCTGAATTCATCTTTGGAAGACAGCAGAAAAGCAGTTATTAGCAAAACTGCTGACCTGGCTTGGGTTAAGAAAAATGCACTAAGAGCCATGCAGTTGAAAAAATCTTCAGGTAAAGCTGCGGCTTTTTCCGGTTCACTGCCTCAAGCAGTCAATCAAACTGCTGGGCGCGTACAAATAGCCATTTCAAGAATGCAGCCACAGGGAGAAGAACTTAAAGTATGGGTTGATGAAGCCCCTTTCAACGATGTCCTGAGCTGGTTGCAGGCCCTTGAAAGGCGTGGCGTTAAGATATTGGATATGGATGTGGCCAAGGGTGATTCGCCTGGCATGATCAAAGTGCGTAGTTTGCAATTAGGAAAGACATGAGTATTAACATTAAGTGGGTTTTGGCAGCATTCGGTGTATATCTTTTTTTCCTTATCTATACAGTGCCTGCCGCCCATGTCATCGGCAGAGTCACACTGCCGCAAGAGGTTGAAGTCTCCGGTGTCTCAGGAACTTTGTGGGAAGGTAAAGCCGATGTATTGGTCGTCGCTGGAATGCCCATCGAAAATCTCAATTGGGACTTATCTTTCTTTCCATTGTTATGGGGAAATCTTAGCCTGACTCTTGATGCGGGGAATAGCAGAGAGAGTGAAGATATATCCTTCAAAGGACCGGTAACACTGGATCTGTTTAACATAGAAAATGTCTCTGCCACTGATTTTAGCCTGTTTTTACCCTCAGCCCTGGTCATTTCCCAACTCCCACTTCCACTGCCCGTTGATGCTGGAGGTAGATTCAGAATCGGCATAGAGGAACTGAATTTCCAAGGACAATGCACCGAGTTGACAGGCCAAGGGCAATGGCTCAGAGCCACGATAGAAGGCTTAGGTGAGCCCCTTGAGCTAGGAAATTTTGATGCAGACCTTGCCTGTATTGAAGGCGATACGTTAATTCGCGTTAAAGAACCCAATCAATTCGGCTTAAGCGCAGATGCCAGGGTTCCTGCAAATCTTGCGATCACGGTAAGCGGGAAGTTTAAGCCAGCAGACAGCTTACCTAAACAAGTCCATGATGCCGCCAGGTTCTTTGGCCAACCTGATGCTGACGGGTATTATCTGATAGAGTTTTGATTTCCCTTCATAGCTAACAATTAAGGGAATCCAAGGATGACTCGTCACTTTAGCCCAGCGGAAACTAATCTCTCCGCTCTTTTATAATGAAGGATTAGCAAGGATGTCTGTCAGAAGCGTTCGATAATCATCCGTCGCTGGGAATTCATCTATTTCTCTGCTTGCCTGTTTACTGTCGGGGTTTCTGACCGCAAGCAAATGTCGAATTCCAAAATCCTGCGCAGCCTTGAGTATCGCCAGACTATCATCCACAAATAAAGTTGAATCAGGGTCAAATCCGAGCCTGCTTTGTAATTTTTGCCAGAGTTCCTGGGACTCTTTTGTCACTCCGAACTCATGTGTGGAAATTAGGGTGTCTATATGTGAATCCAATTGCGTATGTTCAATTTTGAGGGACAAACTATCCGGATGCGCATTGGTGACCAATACCACCTCGCGACCACTTTGGTGAAGCGCATCTAAAAAGGGAATGGAATCTTCACGCATACTGATCAGGTGCTCGATGTCGCGTTTGGCTTCAACTATATCCAGATCAAGCTTTTCAGCCCAGTAGTCCAGGCAATACCACTCCAACGTTCCCATGACTTTTTTGTATTCATCAAGCATATAATGTTTTGTTGCTTCCAGATCCGAACCTCGTTTTTCGGCTAGTTTTGCAGGAATATGTTCCAGCCAGAAATGATTGTCGAAGTGCAGATCCAACAGTGTTCCGTCCATGTCGAGCAGGACAGTTTTAATTTGCTTCCAGGGCAGCAGTGGCAAGTGAGGTTTCCTTAGTATAAAGTAGAGTTCAATCCAGACATTCCCTATATTAACGTGATAGGTAGATGAGTAAAATAGATCCTGATAAACCTCTTCCACAAATTCATCAACGAGAAATTGTCGCCAAAAGCGGCTTATTCAGAGTAGAACGAATCGATCTCGAGTTTTCCAACGGCGCGCAAAGACAATTCGAACGTATGGCAGGTTCTGGTCGCGGTGCAGTGATGATTGTGCCTTTCATCGATGACAAACAATTTTTACTTGTGCGTGAGTATGCCGCAGGTACTCACTCCTACCAGATTGGCTTTCCAAAAGGCTTGATTGACCCAGGCGAATCTGCGCTAGAGGCAGCAGACAGGGAATTGAAAGAAGAAGTTGGGCATGGCGCTGGATTCCTTGAGAAAATCCACAGAGTGAGCATGGCACCAACCTTTTTTAATGCCACCATGGATATTGTTGTTGCAAAAGACTTATATGTGAAGCAACTGGAAGGTGATGAACCAGAACCATTGGAGGTAATTCCCTGGTCTTTGGATAACACTGATGCGTTGCTTGCTCGGGATGATTTTGTCGAGGCACGCTCGATTGCAGCCTTGTTTCTGGCGCAAAAATGGTTGGGGGAACAATAATGTCCGAATTCAGTATCGAAGACTTACTTGAAATTGCCAAGCAGTCTGCTGTGGAAGCCGGCAAGGTTGTGTTGGAGATCTATGACAGCGGTGAATTCAAGAGTTATAGCAAGGATGATGACTCACCGGTAACCTCTGCTGATTATAAAGCCAATGATATTATTACACGTAGCCTGCAGCAGCAAACGCCCGACATTCCTATTATGTCGGAGGAATCTAATAATGGTAGCTTAGCGGAACGTAAGGACTGGTCACGTTACTGGTTGATTGACCCAATTGATGGAACACAGGAATTTATCGCCAGAAGCGGTGATTTCGCCGTTAATATTGCCTTGATTGAAAACAACCAACCCGTTATTGGGGTGATCTACTGGCCGCCAGGTGAGACGCTGTATTATGCCGGTAAAGGGATTGGGGCATACAAAAGCTGTCCTCGCGAAAACAAGCAAATACGGGTAAGAGACTTTGCCGACCCGGAAAACGATGTGGTGATGATTGCCATTAGCCGTCGTCAGAAGCGGGAAAAAGTGATGTCTAAAATGACCGAGGCAAGAGCGTATCAAACTTTACCTTTGGGCAGTTGCTCGCTGAAGTCCTGTTTTATTGCCGAAGGTCAGGCAGATTTATTTCTGCGTATCGGTGTCACAGGAGAATGGGATACAGGGGCGTCTCAATGCATAGTTGAAGAAGCTGGCGGAAGTATTCTGGCCGCTGATTTTTCTCCCCTAACCTACAATCAGCGTGAAAGCTTGAGCAATCCTGATTTTGTCGTATTGGGTGATCAAAATGTCGATTGGCAGAGTATAGTAAAGTACGAATTTAATGAATAGGATCGCCTTAAAGTGAAAAGATTAATCGGTATGCTGGTGTTGGCTCTGCTCGCAGTCCCAGCAATGGGGAACTGGCAGTTAGATAATGCAGATTCCAGGCTACATTTTATCAGTACGAAAAATCTGAATTTCACTGAAATCCATCGATTTACCCAGCTAAAAGGTAAATTGGATCCTAAAGGGTACTTATCCGTTACGGTTTTGCTGTCGTCGGTGGATACCGGGATAGGTATCCGGGATACCCGAATGAACGAGCTGCTGTTCAACTCCGCTCAGATCCCTTTCGCCAAGTTAAAAACCCAGTTAGATAAAAGGGTTTTTGACCTGGAAAATGGTGAGTCTGCAGATTTTGTCTTTGATGCCGTAGTGCTGATGAATGGTACGGAGAAATCAGAAAAATTTGATGTTCGAGTCACACAACTACCAGGCGGCAAATTGCGGGCAAATACGCTCAAACCTGTGCTGCTTAATGCCTCCGATTACAAACTGACCCAGGGCGTCGATAAACTGAGAGAAATTGCAGGACTGCAATCGATTGGATTAACCGTTCCTGTTACCTTTGACGTCACCTTTAAACCTGCTGGATAGGGTTATTCTTGTTGTTCGTTTTCGGAAAGCTGCTTAAATTGATCTTGGGTAATAATGTTAATGGTTTCATGTAACTCAGAGTAAAGAATCAGGGCTTCTTTGCTTTTCAGTTGCATGATGACTTGTTGCACTTTTTGGTCTGTGGGTACATCCTGTTCACCGTACTCAGTGCCTTCTCTTAACACAAATGATTCCACCAGACTGTACAAGACGTCAGAGGATAGTTCTTCCATTGGAATGATCATAATTAACTCTCTTGTTTTGAGAACGGCTGAACAAATTCCGTTACCCGATCATGCAGCCAGATAGTTGGATTCAAAGGACTGCCCTGCATAAATCCAACATGACCCCCTTTTTTACTCACCTCGCAGCGCACAAACGGAGATAAATCTGACGCTAGTGGTATGACTTTTTCATTCATGAAGGGATCGTCAGCTGCGTGCAGGATCAGAGTGGGTGTAGCGATGTGTTTCAAATAGCTAAATGCGCTGCACTTGTGATAATAATCATCAGCGCCATCAAAACCGTGTAGCGGTGCAGTAACCAAATCGTCGAATTCGCGGAAATTCTTTAAACTTGATACCTTTTGATGGGTGATTGCTGGGAATGCCGAATAGTCGATATCTTGCATCTTGGACAACAAATTTGCCACCATGCTCTTCATCAAATGTCCCTGATAAAGCCTGGAGAAACCTTGGTTAATGCTCAGTGCACACTCATCAAGCTTCATTGGAGGTGAGACTGCTACGGCGCAATGCAAAATGTCTTGTTCCGGGTTTTCACCCAATAGTTTCAGCAACATATTGGCGCCAAGGGAAAAGCCAATTGCCATTGTGGGCAAACCGGGAAACTTATCCTTTAACCAATTGAGTAGATAAAGGGCATCGGTGGTCTCACCCGAGTGATACGCCCTTGTGGTGCGGTTGGTTTCGCCGCTGCATCCACGAAAATGCATCAGTACGGTTATCCAACCCTGACGTTCAAAAACAGCCATCATGTCATTGGCATAGTGAGAGTTTACAGACCCTTCCAGGCCATGAAAAAACACCATTACCCCCTTGGCTGACTGGTGTTTTTTACCCCAGGCCAGATCGACAAAGTCACCATCAGGCAGTTCCAGTCTTTCCCATTGAGGTGTAAAAGACTGACGCTTTAGAAAAAAGCGCGGCCAGATTGTCTGCACATGTCGGTTAGTAGCCCACCAAGGTGGTCTGAATTGGCTAGTGAGCACTTCGCCAACCAATTGATCAAATTCATTGTTACCTGTCATATGAGCGGTTTATGCTCCATTTTTTCAAGCTCTAGTTGTTGCTTATTGGTTGCTTCTATCAATGTTTCAATTTCAATTTTGAGCTGGTCTGTGAGTACGGGAAACAAGGATTGAATATAAACTCTGATGTTGGTGTTATGCCATTGGCGCATGTTTAATGTGTTCAGTGCATCAACCAGTAGAGCTTGTTGTTGCTTTTCAATGTTTAGTTCTTCCTTCAGAAGAGACTGATACTGAACCGTACCTCTATTTTTAATGCGCTGTTCACGAAAAGCAGCTAGCTCAATCTGATTGTCTGAAATGACCTCCAGCAGAACGAACATATCTGCTTCTGACAATTGTTCTTTTCGTTTATCCAGAAAACAGCAAAGCAGCAGAACGTTGACGTTTAAATTGAACTGGTTTTGCAACAGCAGACACTGATGTTTGACCGATTCGGCAGCGTACAACGACACCGAAAAGTTCCAAAATTCGCTAGCTTGCAGCACGTTCGTCGAATTCCTTTTGCTGCTGCTCAAGCTCTTCCTGAGCATCCAGCCAATTCATCTCTATTTCTTCGAGTTTGGATTTGGCCTCAGCCTGAATCGCCAGCTGTTCTTTTAATTTCGCTTTATTCTCGTCAGCATAGATTGCGCTATCTGCCAGAAGCTGCTCGCTTTTTTCCAGCTTCTCAGTGTAGGTGCTGAGCTGTTTTTCTAACGACTTGATGGATTTTCTGAGTTCCTGGGTAGATTGGCGAAATTCCGCCTCAAGGCGTTTAATGTTTTTGCGATCGACTTTCTGAACTGGCTCGGCTTTTTGCGCCTTTGCGTTGGCCTCATTCACCAGCCAGTTTTTATAGTCTTCCAGGTCACCTTTAAAAGGCTCTACTTTTCCACTATCAACCAGATAAAAATCATCACAAACCGAGCTCAACAGAAACCTGTCGTGAGATACCAATACCATTGCCCCCTCGAAACTTTGCAACGCAATATTGAGTGCGTGGCGCATTTCCAGATCCAAGTGGTTGGTGGGTTCATCCAGTAGCAATAAATTTGGTTTCTGATAGACGATCAAGGCCAAAACTAAACGGGCTTTTTCACCGCCGGACATTGGCGCGACTTTTCCTAAGGCTTCATCGCCGTTAAAACCGAATCCACCCAGATAATCTCGCAAACTTTGTTCTGTGGCTTTTTTATCCAAACGATGAAGGTGGTCCATTGCTGAATCCTGGGGACGCAGAAATTCCAGCTGATGCTGAGCAAAGTAACCAATACGCAGACCGGCTGAGGTTTCATACTCACCTGTCATAGGTTGCTTTTCGTCCGCCAGTAACTTTATTAGCGTTGACTTCCCTGCCCCATTTCTGCCCAACAACCCAATCCGGCTCCCGGGCACCAGATTCAGCTGTAATTTGTCCAGAATGACTGTGTCACCATAACCCACCTTAACTTGTTCCATTTTCACCAATGGATTAGGTAATTTAGGCGGGGTCAAAAACGAAAATGAAAATTGTGACTGACTATGGGCTGGTAATAACTCTTCCATTTTTTCCAGCTGTTTGATCCTGCTCTGGGCCTGTTTAGCTTTGCTCGCTTTTGCTTTGAAGCGATTGATAAAGGATTCCAGGTGAGCTTTTTTATCCTGCTGTTTCTGGTATTCGATTGCTTGTAGACGGATCCTTTCTGCACGCTGTTTTTCATAGGCTGCGTAGTTACCTTTATAACTGATCAATGTTTGCTGTTCGACGCTGATGATCTCGTTTACCGTATTGTCCAGAAATGACTTGTCGTGGGAAATCAGCATCAAGGTACCCTCATACCTTACCAGCCACTTTTCGAGCCAAATAACAGCATCTAAATCAAGGTGGTTGGTTGGCTCGTCCAGCAATAGCAAATCAGATGGACATAACAAAGCCTGCGCCAGATTGAGACGCATACGCCAGCCACCGGAAAAATCTGTAACCGGGCGCTGCATGCTATCGTTGGCAAATCCCAGACCGGAAAGAATAGTGGCGGCACGGGAATCCACGTCATAGGCTCCCTGGTGTTCCAGGTCGGCATGAATTTTTGCTATTTTCTCACCGTCATGAGCTGCTTCGGCTAACTGCAACTTTGCCTGGAGGGCGCGCAATTTAGTATCGCCGTCAATCACGTAATCCAGTGCGCTTCTGTCCACAGCGGGTGTTTCTTGTGCCACGGAAACAATATGCCAGTTTTTCGGGATAGCGCATTCGCCAGTATCGGGCTGCAATTCTCCCCGCAGAAGTGCAAAAAGGCTGGATTTACCGCAACCATTAGCGCCGATAAGCCCTACTTTGTGGCCAGGGTAAATAGACGCAGATGTGTCCTGAAGTAGCATTTTTGTGCCACGTAACAGCGACATTTCGGAAATTTGGATCATGAAAAAAGAAGGCTCGTTTACTAATCGAAAGTGCTAGAATCGGCGTATTATAACAACTTACAAAATAAGTAATACCTATTCCACCTATGACCAAGAAACTTAAAAAGCGTTTTGTTGCTGGCGCTACCTGTCCCGAGTGCAAAGCCTTCGATACCATCATGTTGTACTTTGAGAACAACGTTGAAAAACTTGAGTGTGTTAGTTGTGGCTACAGTGAAGCCCAAACTGATCAAAAAGTGACTGAGCAGAAACGCCAGAACGAAAGTGTCATCGGGGTATTCAAACCCTGATAGAAAAATGAAATTGTAGCTCGACAGCCTGACTGATCGATATATTTGTTGTGCAAAGTAAAGGTATCGACAATCTAGTTTACCTCGTTTTCAGTTCGTATTGCGGCTTGAAGAACACTAGCCTTATTGCTATCTGCAGGCTAATCTGACGACAAAGCTTACTTACAAGGATGAATCTTAATGGCCAAAGAACAATCAGTATCGGACATTGCGCTTAAACTGCGTAAGCTCTGGAAAGGCACCATTTTTATCGGCATTGGTGGCATCTATGTATTTTTACTTGGCATGGTGATCACCTATGTTGGGCTTAAAGCCTCCTTGCTGACATTCTTTCTAATTGCTTTGGCACAGCTATTTCGATATGTGGCCGGCGATGTTGACAGGCTCGGCTGGGTGATGGAAAACAAAGATATTAGCGGGGAACAGGAAGATTCTCGAAAGTATCAATCTAAAATGTTGATGTTGCTATTTGGCCTAATTCAGTCGGCAAATTTAGCCATTGTTTACCAGGTTTATGCAGTATCCACCACATCATGGGCATTACTTGCACTTTTCGGGCTGCTGGCTGTTGAACTAATGTTCAGAAAAATACGTAATCTGAATCACGAAATAAACTATGAGTTGGCCAGCTATGGACTAAAAGACAATAATCCAATCTCCAGTGGTGCCAACAGGCATTATGTTGAGGAGGTTGAAGCACCAGGCAGTAAAGAGGGTATCGATAAAAAACTGGCTAAATTGAAATCCATGGTTGAGCAAGGGCAGATTTCTCAGGAAGCCTACGAAGCAGTTAGAGATCGCGAACTAATACAGCGGGTTATGGATGAATAGGTTTAATTTAGCTAGGCAGACTATATTGCTAGCTGGGATTCGTATCCAATCGAGATAGAATAAAGCATGCAGTGAATTCTCTGGTTCTTTAACAAGAAAAAGCCAGCGAATTTCACTGGCTTGTATTTTCGTTAATTGTCTTAAAACTTATAACCCACTGACAAGGTGTAAACGAATGGGTCAATTTCTACGTCGACGCTGCCTGGTGCGCCATTTAGGGTAAATGTTGCATCAGTATCAATGTCTATCCAACGTACAGATGCATTGACGTGCCATTTTGAGTCGATCATATAGTCAAAGCCCGCCTGAGCTGTAATACCGAATGAAGCGTCGAGATCTAGATCCTTAAAACCTGCAGAATCATTGGCGCCGGTAAAATCCTCGTCAAAGAAGATGGTGTAGTTTAGACCCGCACCTACATAAGGTTGGAACTTGGCATCCGAATCAGCTAAGTAATAATTAGCGGTTAGGGAAGGTGGCAAATGTTTAGTGCTGCCCAACGCACCTACTGTGTTTAGCCCAATGTCATGGCTGAAGGGCGTCGCTGCCAACAGCTCAACATTCCATTTAGGTGTTACAAAGTAAGCGAAATTCAGACCCAGCTGTGTATTACTGTCAACATTCACCCCTATCCCAAGGTCGTTTCCGCCCACAAAAACGTTGCCGCTGGAGTCGTCCGGTGCAACATTAGTTGCGCCAACTCTTACGATCCAATCTCCTGTTTCATAAGCAAACGCCTGCGAAGTGAGGCCAAGTGCAGCAATTGTTAAGGCTGTTTTGATCATTGTTGTTTTCATAATACTCTCTGTCTTAAGTTAAATAATCTTGATTAAAGGGAATATCAGGATCGTAAATCAGACAGGGAACACGGGTGTTGATCTGGCGCAACAGCTTGCGTTAAACACGGGTTATCGGTGATTTTAATTTGTTGTGGAGATTAGCGCCGCACTTTCTCGTCACTTTGGTACAATCGCCAACTTAAACCAATACCAAAAGCATAAGTCGTTTTGTCTTTAAACAGGGGGCTGTTCTCATTTTCTGCTCCAGCATGCAGATTAATTTGCCCGAACAGAAAAACCCGAAGGTCATCTGTCATCATATGTGACAAACCCAAACTGAGCTCTGTACCCAGGTAGCCACCTTCGGCTTCAAACTCGTCGCGGGATTGTGTCGCAAAGCTAGGGTCAACCTGGTAAAAGTAGTCGTGCAGCTTTTCGGTCGCCCAAATTGGCGCAATGCTAAGGTTCAGACTTGTTTTTTCAGTAAACAGGCCTTGATGCTGATAATTTAATTCGGGATGAAATACATAACCACGGTGATCGAAGTTTGAAAGATCAGTGGAAAACGCAGCCCGCGCTTGAATATCCAGTGAGAGCTTTGCTTTTCCAAAGCGTCCAAAATCATATTGTGACAGGCGCAGCTTTAATTGTGGACCCAACTCGAATAAGTAGTCCAGGTCCGGCATGCCTTGGCGAGCATCATTCTCGTCTGAGTCCGCATTGAAGGCCGCATCAAGGGATAAGTCTAATTCAATCCAGTCTTTCTCCAACGCCACGGCTCTTGCAGCAGATCCGTCACCTAGCCTGAAGACTTCTCCTCGATAGATGAAAAAAGGGGCGCCAATGACATTGGTTTGATTCTGATCTGAAGCCGGGTATTCTGGTGTCTGAAACCCGGCTCCAAATACGCCCAGTTCCCAGAGAGGCTTTTGTTCTTTTTCCTGAGCGACGAGTTGTGTACTCGCGATACCCATGATTAGCATGAGAACGGTTTTCATGTGATTTGCTACTTTTGCTGTTTGACAATTAGTATTCATTTTTACCAATTTAGATCATTTTTGCTGGGAGCAGATTGAAGCTACCCAAGCATATTTCATTTCCGTTTAACAGTACTGAAACCTGATGTTTACCCGGATAGTGAGTGCGGGTGGTCAGCTGTTTCAAAGCAATTTTCTTGTTCACTTCAACCTGTTGACCAGGTTTGAGCCTGACTTGTTTCAGTTTGAACACTTTGGCACTTGGCTGGCCATTTGCTTTTATAAAATATACTTTGGCATCGACCATTAACGATTGAGGAAGTTTAAATTCGTTTTTGAGAACACAACTTATAGCTACTGTTTGGCCAATTTCCGGTGATTGAGGATGGATGGTTGTGTCCTCAATTTCAATAAGTTCCGGCGGACCGTATCCCAGCACCGCCAACGACTGTTTATCTCCTGCTTTGACTGCACTGCGTAAAGCATGCGTGACCACCCAGAGGCGATTTTTGTCAGCGGTTTTCAGCCATTTTTCAGCGACTTTGTTTACGAGAGCCGGGTTGTCTTTATAAATATCATTGAGATTGTTGGCGACTGAACGTCTGACGTACAGACTGTCATCATCTTTAAGCTTTTCCAATAGCTCGAAAACCGCTGTCGGGTCTTTCTGGAATTCAGGTAGACGCCCCGCCCAGGGTAATCGTGGCCTTGTACCTTCTGACACCAGCCTTCTTACATGAGGGCTGGGATCTGAGCACCATTGATGCAGGCGTTCTAGTGTCTGCTGTGGATAAGCCTGAATAAAAGCTCGAATACTGAATTCTGCAGTAAACCGCTGGGTGAGCTGGTATTGCAATTCCATGGCATCTTCAAAGTGCTTAAGTCCATATTCTGCGGCATAAAAAACGTGTGGGAGATAGAGAAAAGGTCCCATCCCAAATTCTTTGGTACTGTTTAATGGGGAGTCGAGCGACCGGATTAGAATACTACTGCTGGCTGAAAAATCCTCAGGCAGATACTTTCCCATTTGCTCGCATATGTGCCTCGCTCTGGCGGTTAATTCTAATTCGTTATAACCACACAGACAGGCCTGGATAAAGGCATCGGAATCAAATTCCGGAAAAGCAGAGACTAACATCATAGCTATTTTTTGCGGAATGTCTTCGCCAAATTGATCTTTTAATGCTTCAGCCATCTCTTCCTCACACTAATTTAACGTCAAACAATTTGGCTAGCTCCCGGCGTGTATCGAACAGGCTTGGGTGTTCTCTTAGACTGGCCAGAAGTGCACGTAGAACAACTAAATCAGGTTGTTCCTGTTGAATTAAATCAAGTAGCAACTCGGTGGTTTTTGATAGGGTTTGCCATTCAACTTCATCTATCTGGCCTTTAATTGGCCCAACAAGTGATTCCAGTTCTTTAATCAGCTGTTGTAACTTGGCTCGCCGTCTTATGGTGGCGTCTTCTTCAAGTGACTGCGTGTTGGGCATCATATCTTCGTTCAGGACTGGACGGGGTTTATGTTTTACTAATCCCTGTACGATGTGCTCACAAGAGAATACAACCATCTCGATCATGGGGTCGATAGGCAGCTCCACATTCTCTAACAGCCAATAGGAAGCATATTCGTTTAATATTCCACTGACAATTAGTGATACATCGACTTGCCATGGCAGTATTTTGTCACCGAAATATTCTGTCACCGCCCGTTTTTGCACCAGTTGCCACCGATGTCTTGTTTCACCAGCGAATTCAAGCACTTCTTCCGTGAATGCCATGGCGTCCTGAATAAACAAGTCGCTCAGTTGTTTTTGTTCAGTGCTCAGATTTATCTGACATTTTATTTGTGCTTTAAAACGCTCACGCGCTGATAGTGTGGGATCAGATTCTATGCTTTCTAGTTTGGCGAACAGTTGATCATCCATTCTTTTTAGCAGGGCAATCAGGATTTGTTCTTTACTCTTGAAGTGAAGATAGATTGCACCTTTGGAGATTGAACAGGAATCTGCAATAGATTGCATATTGGTACCACGATAGCCCTGTTCAAAAAAAAGCTGACTCGCAACATCCAGAATTTTTTCAGATTTTTTAGACATATTTTGCCTTACATTCCACCAGACGCGAGTATAACTGACTGACCAGTCAGTCACAAAACTTGTGTTTCAGGTGACTATAAATTATATTTGGTCATTACGAATGACCGTGTGGTCATTGTTGGAGGTTGATATGAACGGATATAAGCAATTATGGGCGTTGTTGCAACGCAGTCAGTTGAGTCACGGCCTGCTGTTACTGGGGATTGTTCTGGTGTTACTTGAGTCTGCGTCGGCAGTCGCTTTTCCCTATTTTACACAACAATTAGTTGATCAGTTTGCGCAGGATGGCATCGTCTGGAGTTGGGTTTGGGCACTGATAATAATTCTGACTCTTGGGTCAATCGCGCAGGGTGGGGCCAGCTATGTTTTAGGTAAATCGGGGTTACGTTTTGTACACAATACGCGTACCAGGTTGCATGAAAAGTTAATCCACTTACCGGTATCTGAGTTCGACAGAACACGAGCGGCTGAACCTGCAGGAAGATTAGTTAATGATACCAATGTGATTTCGGGTCTGGTATCACAACAGGTTCTGGTGTTTGTCAGCGGTGTAACAACTTTGGTGGCGAGTCTGGTGATATTGTGGTTCATTGACGCTGTGCTGACAGTGGTGTTGTTTGGCTGTGTAATGGGATCATTTTTGTGCATTTTACCCCTTGCAGGTGGGCTAACCAAATTGTCTAGTCAATTACAGGAAGGAGAGGCTAATTTTATCGCCCGGCTTTCGGAACTGTTTGGCAATATTCGATTGTTAAAAAGTGCTGGCGCAGAGGAGCAGGCGATAAAAATGGCTGAGAGTGACATCAACAACCTCTATGCTAAGAGCTTGACCGAAACCAAAATATTTTCCTTTTTTGGACCTATTGTCAGCCTCGCTGTGAGCGTCGCCATGGTCAGTATTCTGGTGGTTGGTGCAGCCAGAGTGTCTGACGGTGCCATTACTATGGGTGCGCTGGTGGCATTCATTTTGTATCTTTTTAATATCGTAATGCCGTTAGCCGGGTTGAGTGCCTTTGTGGCCGAACTCAACAAAGCAACAGGTGCAGCTGAGCGCCTAAGTGAAATTGAAAATCTCGATATTGAAAGCAAATCTGGGATGCAACAATCATTGAGTAATCAAGCTGTTCACATTAACAATCTCTGTTTTCACTACCCGGAGGAAGAACAGATTGCATTGCAGATAGACAAGCTGGAATTGCCTGTCAATAGCATGACTGCCGTTGTCGGACGCTCCGGGGCAGGAAAGTCCACCTTATTTAGTTTGTTAAACCGTTTTTACCCGAGCAGTGGCATTTCAATCGCAGAAACACCCATAGAAGCGATAGCGTTGTCTGAGTGGCGACAACAAATTGCCACCGTGGCACAAAATGCTCCGGTGCTGGCTGGAACGGTTCGATTCAACCTCTGTTTTGGTATGGAAAATAAGCCCGAAGACAAAGAACTAATTGCGGCGTTGGAGGATGCGCAACTTTGGGCATATCTGGAAACCCAGGACGGTCTGGACACCATGATAGAAGAACAGGGGACAAATATTTCCGGAGGTCAGAAGCAAAGACTATCCATTGCCTGTGCGATTCTGCGTGATCCTAAACTGTTAATACTGGATGAAGCCACTTCTGCGTTGGACGCCAACACGGAAAAAGCGGTCAATAATGCGCTTGCAAAACTGCAAACTAAGCGGACCTGCTTGGTTGCTGCACACCGATTAAATACTGTTATCCATGCACATCAGATTGTAGTGTTGGAAAAAGGTAAGGTGGTTGATATAGGCTGTCACAATGATTTGCTGGAGCGATGCGAGCACTATCGGGAGCTGGTCGAACAGCAACTACTCGCAGAAGTTTCGGAACAGGTTGCATAAAAAAGCCGCCTGATGAGGCGGCTTATTCAATACTTTTTGGCTTAGGACATACCCAATTTCTTTTCCAGATAGTGGATATTTGTTCCACCATTAAAAAAGTTTTCATCCGCCATAATGCGTTGCTGTAAAGGAACATTGGTTTTGATTCCTTCAACAACCAGCTCATCCAAGGCATGACGCATACGGGCAATAGCCACATCACGGTTTTCACCATAGGTAATCAATTTCCCAATCATGGAATCATAATATGGCGGAACAGTGTATCCTGCATAAATATGTGATTCCCAGCGGATACCGAAGCCACCCGGAGAATGAAACATATTGATTTTACCTGGACTAGGAATGAAGGTGTCTGGATCTTCTGCATTGATCCGACACTCAATCGCATGGCCGCGGATCTGAATGTCTTTTTGTTCAATTGCCAGAGGTTGGCCAGCGGCAATTCGCAACTGTTCCTTAATTAAGTCTACGCCCGTGATCATTTCTGATACCGGATGCTCCACCTGAATTCGAGTATTCATTTCAATGAAGTAGAACTCACCGTTTTCATACAGGAATTCAAAGGTTCCTGCACCTCTGTAGCCTATTTCGATACAGGCACGACGACAGCGTTCACCTATGCGTTCACGTGTTTCAGAGTTGATGCCTGGTGCAGGCGCTTCTTCAACAACTTTTTGGTGACGACGTTGCATTGAGCAGTCTCGTTCGCCCAGATGGATAGCATTACCTTGGCCATCAGATAAAACCTGAATTTCAACGTGTCTGGGGTTTTCCAGGAATTTCTCCATATAAACCACATCATTACCGAACGCCGCTCCAGCCTCTGCTTTGGTTGTGGCAATGGCATTGATGAGCTCACCTTCACTTCTGACAACTCGCATACCACGACCGCCACCGCCGCCAGCGGCTTTGACTATCATTGGATACCCAATACGCTTCGCAATTGCTTTATTGCGCTCTGCATCACTGCCAAGTGGACCATCTGACCCTGGTACACAAGGTACACCAGCTTTTTTCATTGCCTCAATGGCTGAGACTTTGTCACCCATCAAGTTAATCGTTTCGGCTGTAGGACCAACGAATACGAAGCCACTTTTTTCAACGGCTTCAGCAAACTCTGCATTTTCGGCTAAAAAACCGTAACCCGGATGGATAGCAACTGAGTTGGTGACTTCCGCAGCAGCTATTATTCTGGGTATATTCAGGTAACTCTCTGTTGCAGATGCTTTTCCGATACAAATGGATTCGTCAGCCAGTAATACGTGTTTCAAGTTCTGGTCAGCAGTTGAGTGCACTGCAACCGTCTTGATCCCCAATTCTTTGCATGCACGAAGAATGCGAAGGGCAATTTCTCCGCGGTTAGCTATTAGTACTTTATCGAGCATAAGAAAATGCCTACTTATTCAATAACGAACAAAGGTTGATCAAACTCAACAGGATCCTGGTTTTCAACCATGATTTGCTTAACGACACCGGCTTTGTCAGCTTCTATCTGGTTCATCATTTTCATCGCTTCAATAATGCACAATGTGTCACCGACATTCACTTTCTGTCCCACCTCTACAAAGGGTTTTGCATCTGGTGAAGATGAACGGTAGAAGGTTCCTACCATTGGCGAACGTAAGATATGACCTGTAGGTTCTGCTGGTGCACTCGCTTCAGCTGCAGCAACGGGAGCTGCTGGTGCAGGAGCGGCAGCTACCGCCTGAACAGGCGCTGCATATTGCATCGGGGCAGCTTGGCTTCCACCTCGGTGGATTCTCACGGATTCTTCACCTTCAGTGATCTCAAGCTCTGAAATGCCGGACTCTTCAACCAGTTCGATCAGTTTTTTAATTTTACGGATATCCATTTTGTCTTCTCTGATGTTCTGTTAATGGGGTTAATTTTGCTGCTGCAGAAAACGTTTGGCAGCCAGCAATGCAAATTCGTATCCTTGTGCACCAAGTCCACATATCACTCCTTGAGCAGCATCCGACAAAAACGAATGTTGTCTGAATTCTTCTCGTGAATGTACGTTGGAAAGGTGAATTTCAATAAATGGGATATCAACACTTAGCAGTGCATCACGCAAAGCGACACTTGTATGCGTCAGCGCAGCAGGGTTGATAAGGATAAAATCTATCTTACCGAAAGCGCAATGTATTGCATCAATCAACTCGTGCTCAGCATTTGACTGCAGATGCTCCAACGTCATTTGATGTTGTTTTGCTGTGTTTTTAAGGTCTTCGACTATCTCATTCAGGCTTTGGGAACCGTATATGTGGGGTTCACGTTTTCCTAACATGTTTAAGTTTGGACCGTTTAGTAATAAAACCTTCACGAAATTGCTGCTATCTTCTGTAAAAATATCATCATCTATGATTTATTGAAAAAACGCGAGTCAATTTGTTAAAGTTAGCTCAAAAAATAGACTGGCGCGAAATATAAACCCACATTATAGAGAAGAACTGCAAATTAGCAGCAAAATACTGGTCTTATCAGCGAAGATTGCTGCAAAGTTTTCACTTGAAAACTGGTTGATGTCTTGAATTTCAAATTGAATGTGAGCGATTTGCTGGATAAACTGAATTTTGAATTCAGTACAGGATTCCTCAATGCATTATATTTTTATCCAGCAGGACTTTTCTGAACCCGTCGCGAAAGTATTTGCAGATCTGGCTGATCACGAAATGTTTGGCCGAATTACTGGTGCGCATATAACCCGAATTAAAGATGGTGTGGGCGATAACCCTAACGGTCTGGGTTCAGTCAGGCAGATCAACTCCTTTCCGGCTCCTTCTTTTGAAGAAACAATTACTAAATTCATCCTCAATGAAGAAATTGAATATCGGGTTAGCAAAGGAAGCCCGGTAAAGGATCATCTTGGATGCTTGTTGTTTAACTCTATTGAGGGAGGAACAAGGCTCGAATACAGCATTGAATTCGAACCTAAACTCGCCATTCCCTTGTGGGGGAAAATTCTGAAATTAGCGATCCAGACCCCCATTAAAAAAGGACTGAAAAAATACGCCAGACTTAGTCGCTAGTATCCAGTGCGAATTGGATTGTCTATAATTTTTAATAAAATATGCTTTATTTCCATGACCTGATTTTGTGCCCTCTAGTGGCATAAAAAAGGATAAACAAATAACAGGGAACAAGCATCCAATAGGCCTCCTGGGGTCCAAAGTGTTCAGAGGTTTTGCCGTAAATGACTGGAATAATTGCGCCACCCGCAATACCCATAATAAGTAAGGCTGATCCTTTGGCTGTATGTCTCCCTAAACCATCTAATGCAAGAGGCCAGACAGCAGGCCACACTAATGCATTGGCAAAGCCAAGAAGTGCAACAAAGGCAACAGTATTGGGCAATGTCTGGAAACCAGTCCATCCCCATAAGAACGTTGAAATGCCGGCGTTCTCATTGCTTGAGAATACGACCGCAAAACACAATATTATTCCCAGCACGGCTGAGCCCAGTAGAGCCTGGTCCTGGCGTAAAAACCTAGGGATCAGCACCAATCCAGACAGGTAACCAAGAACCATAAATGCCATAGTAAATGATGTTAGTGAGGTAGCATTTTCTATTCCCAGTTGAGAGCCAAAAAGCCCTATGGTATCGCCCGCAATAACTTCTACACCCACATAAAAGAATAGCGTCACAACACCGAGGATAAGTTGTGGAAATTGCAATACTGAGGAAGAAGGCGATTGTTCATTAGGGTTATCTTCCAGCTGCAGCTCCGGTAGTGAAGACAGCTTGAGAAAAAAAGCCAACACCGACAATGCTACTGCTAAACCAATATAAGGCTGCACCAGACCAGCTGCGAGTTGTTCGATTTGTGCCAGTTGCTCTGCTTCAGGCAGTGCGGCAATAGATTTGGCACTTACTCCGCTTAAATCACCCAGCACCAAAGCGGTGAAAATAATAGGAGCAACAAAACCCGCACCTTTATTCAGTAAGCCCATAATCGAAATACGAACTGCGGCAGTTTCTTGCGGACCAATTTTTACGATGTAAGGGTTGGATGCGGTTTGCAATATAGTTAAGCCGGTACCTACAATAAACTGAGCCAGCAGAAATACCGAAAACTCTCTACTGTATGCCGCGGGAATAAACAACAGGCTTCCTGCAGCCATAATCAGAAGGCCCAGTACCATGGCATGTTTATATCCTGTCCGTTCCAGTACCCAGGCCATCGGCAGAGCCATCACCACAAAGGCGATGTAAAAAGCAGATGCTACGAACAGTGCCTGAGTCTCTGTCAATTCACAGACAATCTGCAGAAAAGGGATAAGGGCACCATTAAGCCAGGTGACAAAACCGAAAATAAAAAATAGTCCACCGATAATTATCATCGGCAACAGACTGGATTGTGGCTTGGTATCTTCAACGAGACTTTGCATATCTGACCTTCTTTATTGTAAAGGGAAACCTTTAATTAACTTACCATTGATCCAACGAGCCTTAATGCTTAGGTCATTGTCCAGTAATAACATATTGGCGACCGCACCCGGTGCCAGATTGCCAACTTGTTTCTCTAATCCAAGGAATTGTGCGGGAGTATTGGTCGCCATGAGAAGAGATTCTTCAAGGGACAATGCCAGCCGCTGATGGCAATTCTTAACTGCACTAATCATATCAAGGGCAGAGCCTGCCAAAGTCCCATCGGGAACAGTTAGTTTTCCGTCTTGTAGAGTAATTTGTGTATCGCCGTAGGGCAGGCTTGTGTGCACCGAACCTACATGTGACATGGCATCTGTCACTAGCATGATATGTTTCGCAGATTTGCATTTTATCGCCAGTTGGCAGGCAACCGGATGCACGTGATGAAAATCCACAATCATGCCGCAGAAGCTATCTTGGTCACTTAATGCAGTTCCTACCATGCCCGGATCCCTGCTTTGCAAAGGTGACATGGCATTAAACAGGTGAGTAAAACCGGTTGCCCCAGCATCAATGGCTTGTTGAACCAAATCTGCGTTGGCATTTGAATGACCCAGGCTGACGGTAACGCCCGAATTTACCAATTTGGTTATGTCTTCGGGCGAAACATTTTCAGGTGCAAGCGTGACTAATACCTTGCCTATATCCTTTCGGGTAAACAGCGCGAATTCTTTTTCAGACAAGCCACGAATATGAGTTTCAGGATGAATACCCTTTTTAGCGGTGCTTAAATGCGGGCCTTCAAAATGAATGCCTACTACCAAGGAAGATCCTGACACAATTGATGTAGCAACAGCGTTTGCTGCGCTTTGCATGACGTCAAAATTGTCGGTAATGACAGTAGGCAGCATACTGGTAGTGCCATACGCCAGGTGCGCCCGACTCATCTTATCCAGCGTGTCGAGAGTTGGTGACTGATTGAGTAACACACCACCGCCACCATTTACCTGAGTGTCAACAAAGCCGGGGCAAAGCAATCCAGATAACTTCAAAACCTCTCCTTGCGGTTGTTTTTCGGAAATCTGTGCAATACGACCGTCTTCGACAACAACAAATTTGTTATGAGTTATCTTTACTCCATCAAAGAGTTTGTCAGTCTGATAATTCGTTGCCATTTTTAAACCGTCTTCGTCACTTTTTTAAGCCCTGCAGGGGCATCAGGATCGACGCCGAGTTGTCTTGCGATTTTTTCTACATCCAGATAAAAGCGCTGAAGAATTGTGAGTGCTGCTATTCTTGGATGCACATCATCACTGATTTGCTTCATGTGACACAAAACGGCACCTCGCTTTTTAACTTCCTCAATTTGAGCAGAATGGGCGCTAGCAGATTCATCAGAGACGCTGATATCGATAAGTGAAAGTTTCTTTTCTACTAAAGTAACCGGGCCGTGCAAAAATTCTGCGCTGCTAAAGGCTTCTGCGTGAACACCGCAAACTTCCTTGAGTTTAAGAGCTATTTCTCTCGAGATAGCATAACCAAAGCCGCGACCAAGCACCACGCAATGTGATAGTGGTTTGACAAATTCAGGGTGCAGTTGCTCGGATGAATTGATAGCTTCGCGCAAATTATCGGGTAGTGTTGACAAGGCTGCGTTCAATTCAGGGTCCTGTTTCCAGCAGGCTACCATATGTAAGAGAGCGCTTAACGTGGCCAGATAGCTTTTGGTGGCAGCAACGGCTTTTTCTTCCCCTGCTCTCAGAGGTAATACGACATCAACTATCTCGGTCAGCGGTGATGTCTGATCGTTGACTAAGGCTACACAATAAGCGCCGCTGTCTTTTGCTATTTGCGTTTGTACGAGAATATCCGGACTTCTCCCTGATTGGGAAATAACCAGAACAAGTGCGCCTTTCAGGTCAAGGTGTTTTCCATAAACGCTGGTGACAGAGGGTGCAGATGCGGTCACTGGAATGCCAAGTTCTACTTCAATCAAGTATTTTGCATAGACGCCTGCATGGTCAGACGAACCCCGTCCAATTATGTAAACCAATCTGGGAGACAAGGTGCGGATTTTTTCACCAAGGGTGTTACAAATTTCGTTGTTGTCTTTCAGTTGTGCGTGGATGACGTCAGGGGCTTCGTTCGCCTCTTGCCACATAATGCTTTGGTTCATTGCGTTGATTCCTAAATACGTTTTTGGCGGGCGAGATATAAAGCGCCGACTTCGGGTGGTGAAATAGGTGTACTGAGCTTTTTCTGAAGGCTTTTATCCAACCACTTTGTGAGAGGGGCAGATATGCCTCCAATCATCGAAATTCTAGTGTGTTTTTTCACTAATAATTTGTGTGCTACTTGATTCACGTAATCAGCCGATGCCTCAACCAGCTTGAGTGCAAAGGGGTTTTCCCGTTCGGCTTGCTGCAATACGATCGGAGCGAACTTCGCGAAGAAAGCCGGTTTTGCCTGCAAACTTTTTTCAACCAGCGCTGTAGCATTACTCACTTGAAGCGCATCCAACAATGCCTCAATGAGCTTGTCCTTCAACACCAGGCCATCAAAGTACTGCATACAGTATCTAAGTGCGTTCAAACCCAGCCGAGCACCACTTGCAGTATCACCTAAAATAAATCCGTGTCCGCCTATTTCCGTGACTTTCCCGTCTATAAGCGAACCTGCACAGAACCCAGTACCGGTTATGATAACGGCACCATCTTTTCCTCCATGCGCTCCCAAACAGGCAATATGTAAATCGGTGGTCAGATACATATCTGCGAAGGGATGCTCCCAATTATTAAGCTCTGTCATTAAATTCGGCAGGTTTACACCTGCAAGACCAATACCTGCAACGACGGGCGGAAGTGAGTTTGCATTAACATCTGCATTGCTCAGTGCTTGATGCGAAGCGTCTAATATCGAGTTAATCGTCAGTTCCACACCTCGCACTGGATTGGCCGGCCCTGCCAGACCTTCACCAAGCAGGTTCCCACTTTCATCTTCCAAGCGGGCTTTACATTTGGTTCCGCCACCGTCGATGCCGAGGAAAAGTGGACCTTTCATGAGAAATAGACTCCCGTGTTAGTGTTTGAATTAGGCAGACAACCTGGATACTGACTAATTAATGAGCATGTTAACAGATAAATGACAGCGTTGTCATTTTGTTTTTGATCTAGTTTGAGAGGAAAAAGCATGATTAGTTTACTCTGACAATTCGGCTGCTTAGTGGAAAATCAGCCAGCTTGGTTTTTAGTTCGACAGGACCACTGATAAGCGTAGGAGTTTGGTAAAGACGCCATTGCGTATCGGTTTCGCGGAAATAGATCTCAAGTTCCGGATAAAGGCTATTTGCATGCAGCTTCTTCCCAATTATTTTTGCACCAGGGGGTGGCAATCTGAAACGGATTTCTTCGCTGGCCAAAATGGGAAGGATCTTGTTTGTTAATACGGAGGTATAACTGGCCCAGTCCTGTAGCAAAGCGCTAGATAACGCAGGTTGTTGAGACATTGAGTACGTTTTGCCAGGAACGTATTTCGTTTGCCAGTCGGCGTGATGCCAAGCACGTTCGGCAAAGGCTGCTAGACGCGGGAATAACATGAATTCGGCACGGCTCGTGGACCTTACCGTTTCGCTCCAAAGCTGGGCCTGAATTCCGGTAACGCGGTGGTTCGGGTCCAGAGGATGAGAGTCCTCAGCCCTGTAAGGTTTCCCCATTCTGTCAGGCCAGAAAGAGGCATGTGCAGGTAAGTTGTCGGGCATGAACTGAAATACTCTGAATCCGTCCGTTGCCCTCGAAGCCCAGTAATATCCGGGTTCGTCGGCATTGGCTGCATAGGGAAAGTCAAAGTAAAGGGCGTCTGGAATAGACAGAATACTTTCCCATCCTGCGTTGATAAATTCGTGTGCTTCGACATGGCCCTGCCAAAACAAGGTACCCCACAAATTTACCTGCATCGTCGGTATAGACTCTTTGCCTAACAGACTCTTTGCGCCATCACTCCAAGCTCCTGCAACGATACCTTTTTCACTCAGCATCTTGGCGATGCGTTGGATAAAGTAGCCACCAAGATCATCGACCTTTTGTAATCCTTGGGTATTTTGATTGATTAGCGTTTGACAGGCAGGCGATTTCACCCAGGCACCGGCAGTCTCATCCGCACCGATGTGGTAACGTTTCAGTGGTGCGCCAGCCAGTTCATGGTAGGTGGCAATATCACCTAATACTTTTGCTATAAAATGATAGGTTGAGTCGATACAAGGGTTAATTGTATTGTCGTTGTAGTGCTGAACTGAAGAATATTGGGATTCATTTAGTGGATCAGTCAACATAAATTCGTTTGCTGCTACTAAATCACCTGCTGCTTTGAGTCTGTTGTGACGCGCCAACATAGATTTGACAGCGGCTCTGGAATGGCCTGGCATATCCAGTGATGGGATGACCTCAATATGTCGTTGAGCTGCGTACTTTACTATCTCGATATATTCCTGCTGAGTGTAGAACCCATTCACATCAGTATCGCGAAATGGGCCGCTGCCAAGTTGCGGGAGCAGGCAAGATTGTTCGGACAGGTCAAAGCAACGAAAAGCACCGATTTCTGTCAGTTCCGGCAGATCCGGTATTTCAATTCTCCATCCTTCGTCATCAGCAAGATGTAAATGCAATTTATTTAATTTGAGGCCCGCCATTTGGCTGAGTAACTTCTTGATAAATTGAATGTCGTGAAAGTTTCTTGATACATCGACATGAAGGCCTCTGAAGGCATAATCGGGCTCGTCAATAAGGGTAATATTCGGCAACTGACCAGATTTTTCGTCGTACAGTTGAACCAGACTCATCAACGCATAAAATACGCCCACATCTGTAGATGCCGTAATGCTGATTTGCGCGCTATTGATGTTGAGCCGATAGCCTTCCAGATTTTTTACTGTGTTTTTATCGAAAGTGATCTTTACGGGCAGGCCAGACGCATTTTGTTGAATTCCCCTTTTAAGCAACCAGGTAATGGCCGGTTCAAATCGAGCCTGGTCGGTTTTGCCAAATGCCAGACCGCTGCTCAGGACAATCTTCTTTTCGCTATATTCAGTGTGCAAAGCGTTGGGAATAACTCTAGGAATGTTTGTGGGGTCTGCATGCAGATTTAGTTCGTTGAAGCGCTCGAAATCATGACCGGGTGTGGCGTATACCAGCTTGTCATCTTTGTTTCGCTGAGTTTGTCCCGGCTCAGAAAATTCGCCTGCATGGGGTAAAACGGCAAGTCCGGAATCCGGTTCGATTTTTTCTCTGGTCGATTGAATAATTTGCGGCGACAACCCCTCAGCTACCAGAAAATAGTTGGGCATCACATCAGATTTTGAAACCGAGGAGTAAGCCGCTCGCAAGGGGATAACATAGTCAGTGTTTTTAGCGATGGGTAAGATGGGCATAAGGCGATGTAAATCACCGTTCACATGTTGGATATCAAACTGGGCACTGCCCTCCCATTGAATGGGAGTAATTTGGCTGAAATATATTTGCCAGCCTTTAGCAGGCAGATCATTTGGAAAGCGTAATGAAAGTTCCGCCAGATAACAATTCCCTTCGGCCACCTGTTTTAAACATACACTGTGGTCAAGATTATCAATCACCTGATATTTAACCTGCATCTTATTGGCTGCTTCATCCAGTGCACTTTGCTGTATTGCGGATATCGCAGGTCCTGAAATGAAACAGCTGGCAACAAGTACAGCAAGTCTGATTGAGTTTGTTTTTCCGACTTTCACTTAGAGTTGCTCCAAGGTGTGCAAAGAATCTACATTTATACCATTGAACTGGCTTTCGGTTTTGTCAGGCCATGTGATCTTTATATTGACTTGTGAGGCATCTGTACCCAGCCCGAAATGTGCCTCCACAGCATTGGTAGACGTGAAATTGTTATTGATTCTGACTTCCTGAGTCTGTACCAAACCACTTGGGGACGTAACTTCAATGAAGGTTCCTAGTGCCTGAGTATTTGGCGCTTTACCTTTGAGCCGTATTTTCAGGTAATGGTGACCCTGAGAAAGTTCGTTACGATAGAGCTGGATGGCATCTTGATTATTAGATACAAGTATATCCACGTCACCATCATCATCAATATCGTTACAGGCTATTCCTCGACCCTGGCGTGTGTCCTGTATACCAAGTTCCCAGGCCAGTTCTTCGAAATTACCATCGTCTGATTGAATGTAAAGACGCGACCGATCATCAAAATAGTGGGCGAAATCCAGTCCATCCTGACCCCATCCGTTCACATGGAAAATGTCGACTAAGCCATCATTGTTGAAATCGGCAAAGCAACTCGCCCAGGCCCAACCACCGTCAGCAATATCAAGCGCCTGAGCCCGATTGCTGAAGTTTCCAGCTCCGTCATTCACATACAGCCTGTTACCCGTGTATCCCTGAGACGGGTTTTTCGTCTGGCTCGAAGTAGGTTTTTCATGGATGCTGGTCACATACCAGTCCATATCGCCGTCATTATCTACGTCAGCAACAGACGAACCCATGCCGAACTGGTCGTTAATCACGGAAGATGTCACGTTTTCAAATCTGCTCGCATCAATATTTTCAAGCACCTTGGATTGTCCGAAATCAGACACTAACAGCAGATCCAGATCACCGTCTTTGTCTATATCGCTGAGACTGGGCACAAAGGAAGTATCGATTACTTGATTTTGTTCGGTGATTTCAGAAATCTGATCCGCATAGGCCTCACTGATCCCCCAATCTGTGCTGATATCTGAGAATTGGATCCCGTCAGCATCGCTATCATTCCGCCATAGAATTTCAAGGCTTTTGCCTTCTTCCAAAGGGTTTCCCCAATGGCTTATCAGCAGGTCCAGATCACCGTCCAGGTCAACATCGCCAAAAGTGGCTGAGACAGAGTTTGGTGCAGTCAAGTTGAGACCAGAGGATAATGTCACATCCTCAAAAGTGCCATCTTGATTGTTTCTGAACAGGTAGACCGACTCAGAATCTACTGCACCTACAAACAAATCTATCCAACCGTCTCCATCTATGTCAGCGAAAGCAGGACCTGTACCTTTCACACCTGAAATCGCCACGCCAGCCTCACTGGCGAGTTCGATAAATGTGCCGTCATTTTGATTCTGATAAAGTTGATTATTGCCATTGCTGCCGGCAATGAAATACACATCCAGATCGCCGTCATTATCATAGTCGCCAACGGCAGTGCCACCTGAATACATCATAGGCATAGTAGAGTCTTGCGTGTGTGAAAAGCCATGACGCAGACTCAGGTTTGCTGGCTGAGTTACGTCCGAGAAGCGCAAGGTTACTGACGTCGCTGGTGGTTCAGTCGGAGCTTGTGGTGTTGGTGGTGTAGGCGCAGTCTGTCCGCTGGAACTACCTCCACCACAACCACTGGTCAGAATACTCAGCAACAAGCATTGTGAGATGACAAAGGGTAGTTTCATAATTGATTCCTATGAGACACAGACCGCAATTGGTTTAAATATTCTGCATGATCCACAAAGCAGTCTTGAACAAGATCAGCGCAGTATCGAGTGCACTGTTCATGAGGAATGGATTCGAGATTGTCGTCGTCTTTAAGTGGGATGGGAAAACGTCCCATCCCTGCCAGAATTACATACCAGGACGGTCGCAAATACACGAGATCAGATTTCTGGCTACTGAGAACTTTTTCAAAGTCAGTGCCGTTATCCCAGCTATTCAACAATTGCTCCAGATTTGGGGAAACCTGGCTCTGTTCCCGGCACTTTTCCCAGTAAGGGGTATCTGTCCTAGAGTTAATTTTATAGTGTGTAGTGATGTAATCACGAATGCCTTCAAACATTTGGTTAACGCGCTGATTAAATTGCCCAGAACCGGGGCCAATTGATTTTTCGTACTCCGCAATAAACTGTTCAATAGTGAATTGAACAACCATTAGTGCAGTGGCTTCAAGGGGTTCAATAAACCCTTGTGCCAAACCCACAGCCAGACAATTTCGGTGCCAATGTTTGTCTACTCTGCCCACCTTCATTTTGAGGTGCTTAGCGGGGATATCTGGTCGGTCGGCTAGCTGTAAATGCTCTCTTAGCTCTTGCTCAGCCTGCTCTTGCGTAATTTCTGAAGAATCGTACACATAGCCATTTCCCACTCGGTTAGTTAGTGGAATATGCCAGCACCAGCCGCATTTTAACGCCGTTGAGATAGTTTGCGCCTGGATTGGTGTATTTGTGTCATTCGGAGTCGGAATAGCCACTGCGGCATCATTGAAAAGACTGTCACTATAGGAATGAAATTTAACGCCCAGTGCTTTTTGTAAAATCAGACTTTGAAACCCTGTGCAATCGATAAAGAGATCGGCACTTAGGTTTCCATTGGCTTTGGTTTCAAGGTGAGCGACGTCTCCGTCTTTTCTTAACGCAACCTGAGTAATCATGTCTTCTATATGGGTCACACCTAGGTGGATAGCGCGGTCCTTCAAGAAACGTCCAAGCAGTACGGCGTCAAAGTGATAGCCGTAATCCAGTTCAATTCCGAGTTTTTTACTGGAAATGGGGGCCTTACCCAATTCTACAATTTGTTTGTTGACGAAATAGTGATCTGGATGTGCGTTGGCTTTCACCCCACGACGTTGTAGAGCAGCGTTGTGAAAAAAGGGCTCTCCTGGTTTGATGTCCAATGGGGAGAAAAACGGGTGAAAATAGTCTTCATAGCCTGGTCGTTCAGACCAGCCTTTGAAGTAAATGCCTGCCTTGTAAGTGGCATTGCATTTAGGCATCCATTCGTGTTCATCAATATTGAGTGACTTAAAGAATTGTTTTAGATACGGAGTAGAACCTTCACCGACACCAATAGGACCAATTTGGGCTGACTCAATGACGCTAATCGTGCTGTCTGGCCAAGCATGTTGGAATAGGCTTGCCGCCATCCAGCCTGCTGTGCCACCACCTGCGATTAATATACGTTTATTCATCATCAGCTCTTAGTTTTGTCAGGTTTGCCGCGATAGTTTTGCTATCGCGGCGTGCACCATTAGAAGCGGAAATTCGCGCCTACGAAGAAACGACGTCCGTTCTGACCTTCCGTGCTAACTACCGCAGTGCCGTCCTGAGGATGCGGATTGTCGCCAGCCTGTACCAGATAGTTGTTAAACACTTCATCAGTGATATTAATTGCTTCCAATTTCAGTGTGATGTTTTCGGTGACATTGTAAGAAACCTGAGCGTCCCACTGACCATAGTCTTCTCTGAAAGTTGGGCCAAATTCAGTCAAACCTGGTGTTGATAGAAAATAGTCGTCCCGCCAAGTGTAATTGATCCGGGCACTGTAAAGGTCATTTTCATAGAAACCGCCAAAGTTAAATGCCTGCTTAGACACATCAGGGAACATGACGCTACGTGATACCAATGTTGCGCTGGCAGGTTCAACAATATTGCCGTCTGCATCAGTGACAGCCGGGATCAATTCGGCACTTTGTATTTCACCGTCACTGGCATCAACATAGGTGTAGTTAAAGAATCCACCAAAGCCATTTTCAAAGGTATGCATGTACTGGAATTCCAGACCCTGGTAATCGCTTCCGCCACCATTTACAGGGCGTTGAAGCTGATTGAATAATACACCGTTAACTTCTTCCTGCACCGTATTGGTAGCGATGAAGTTATTAATGTCTTTTCTGAACCAGGTCAAACTGACTAATGAAGCATCATCGAAATACCATTCCACGCCAATATCAAATTGATTCGCAGTGGTTGGCAATAAATCAGGGTTCCCGGCCTGGCCTCTACCCGTTTCTGGTGTCAGGTTAAATGAGGGGGCTAATTGGAAAGGAGATGGACGCGTCAATACTCTGGCTGCGGCCATTCGCAATATCATATCTTCAGTCAAATCAAAGCTAAGGTTCAGGCTTGGCAGCAATTCATTGTAGTCATTTTCAAACTGTATGGGATCATCTCCATCAAATCCGTTTGTAGTAGAATCGGTGCTGGTATAGCGCACACCAATGTTACCGCGGTAGCCATCTCCGCTAAAGTTGGCCATGGCATAGAATGCAGTGATGGTTTCTTCAATATCAAAAATGGCGACATTTTGTAAAACATCTTCATTTCTGCACGGACCTTCTGCGCCAGCACTGCATAATGGCAGGCCGTAGAAAGTGTCAAAGATGCGTTGTCTGTCAGGGAAGAAATAACTCATTGAAGGCAATGAATTTCCACTGTGATCAGCATTGATCATGTCCCCACTCCAAAAATTCTGTGCAGGACCAAGACTACCTTCGCCTGAAATCTGGGTGTTGCCAAGATCATCGCGAATTCGGAATTGCTCAAAGTTTCTGTCTTTGAACTTACCACCCACTTTAATTTCTGAAATTGCGCCGTAGTCCACTTCAAAAGTGACATCGAGTTGCGCATAATTTTCTTTATCTTCAGTAGTGTTTTCCTGATTAAAGATAACAGCTAACCACATCTCGTCAGTGGGATTAGCTAGCCAAGGGTTGCCTTCAGTAAAGGCAATCGATGCGCCATGTTCTGTAGGATTGGGGTTTGAAAACAAGATCCTCGCTCTGGGGTCGCGGGGATCCGCCCAAAACTCTGTGAAGAAGTCGTTGATTTGACCTTCACCTTTGGTGGTACCAGCTTGAAAATGTACAGTCTTATCTTCCAGCTGCCAGTTCAGATCAAAGTCCAGTACCTGAGTTTGCATACTGGAACCATCACGATAGATGACGTCATAAGCCAGGAACTGCGGAACCCATCCTTCCTGAGACGGCAAGCCTGAATAATCAAGTGAAGTCACGAATCCATTGTTGACTGTTCCAGGTCTTGCGTTTGCGTCACCGACGAACAGTCCCCTGAAAGGAATACCGATTAAATTTGAATTGACATTGCTGGCTTCAAGCTCGGTGTACAGATAATGCAGATTCATTTCTACGTCATCATTTGGTCGATATTGAATATTGGTATCAAAACCAGTGCGCTTACGTTCTTGTTCAAAAACTGCCGACCCTACACCCCAGGGAAGTGAGCCTTTTTCAGGGCCAGGGTTACCAATGCCGTCAGTGGAAGGCGCTGAAATGCCAGGTTCTATTCTTGCGATACCAGGGCCAAACCAGCCAAAATCACTTTCCTGAGAATGTCTTTCAACTTCTCGTTCCTGCATGGAGGCGGACACAATTATACCGAAATTTTCTTCGTCATTCTTCCAACTGTACATTGCTGAAGCACCTGGATCCCATGCTTCTGGAATATCTGAATACTGGGCTTCGAGGCTACCGGCAAAGGTATTTGCATCCATATCAAGAGGACGACGAGTTTTCACGTTAACCGTGCCACCTAGTCCACCTTCTTCAATGTCGGCTTGAGGAGATTTAAACACTTCAACACCGGCAATCATTTCAGAAGATAGCATTTCGAAGTTGAAGTTCCGGCCTGTGTTTCGCAGGATGAACCACTGGGCAGTTCCCACTGCCTGACCATTTAACAAGGTGATATTTTGTTCCGGGGAAAACCCTCGAATAGTTACGCCTTCGCCTTCACCAAAATCACGACTCACTGTGACGCCAGGAACACGGGCAAGAGTGTCGGCAACGTTTTTGTCAGGAAACTTACCAATATCTTCAGCTGTAATGACATCAACGATAGAATTGTTAAATCGTTTCTGATTTAAATTTTCCTTGGTACTTGCCCGAATACCGCGAACCTCAATAACTTCGACTTCGTCAGATGACTCTTGTGCCAATGCAGTCTGGCTAAGGATTGCAGTTGAAGAAATTGATGCGCCCATCAGACAAGCGAGCTTGATGCATCGTGTAATTTTGTTGATTCTAGTGTTGTTCATGGTTCAAACCTTTGGCTTTTGGCTGCTTATGACAGCGTTGTCATTTTGTTATTTTAAAAAAATGACCGCTGCGAAATAATCTCAATCTTATATGACAGCGTTGTCATTGATTATTAAATCTACAATAAGATTTCTGAATGTGCAAATGGATTTGATATAAAAATGTTAAAAATTTTCCGGTAGCGCGAAACAAAACAATCCCGATTACCGCTCCGTCAGGCAAAAAACCTGAGTATTTCCGATGCTGAACAAATTCAGAAAATTAAAATTTATCTTTATGCAAAAGGGTTATTTGCATCAATTATAAACCACAAAATACTGGTCCAATTCTTTAGTACGCGTTATAAAGAGGCACTATTATGATCAGGCAAAATCTGAAAAGTATCGAACTCACTCATTTTGACGAAGTTACGAACCTGAAGATGTTTAGCGAATGAGGTGACATTGGAAAGCATTGTATGAAGTCGACCATTAAAGATGTTGCGACACTCGCAGGTGTCTCATTCAAAACGGTTTCCCGGGTGATAAATCACGAAGGTTCGGTTAAGCCAGAGACACTAAAAAAAGTGACTCAGGCAATTAAAACACTAAATTATCAACCCAACCATGCGGCAAGAAATCTAGCCGGTACAAGTTCCTATACCATTGGCTTTGTTTACGATAATCCAAATGCTTATTACGTTATTGATATGCAAAATGGCATATTGTCCGAATGTCGCGAAAAGGGTTATGAGCTTTTGATACATCCCTGTTCAGCGAATAGTGAGAATATCGTTGAAGAAATACGCACCATGGTTAAACGGTCGCAGCTAGCTGGACTTATCATTTCGCCACCGCTTTCAGAAATGCCGGTGGTGCTGGAGGCGCTAAAAGAACTGGAAGTGAATTTTGTACGGATCATTTCTGGCTCAAATGAGAAAGCCGAAAATTCCCCCTGCGTGTTTATTCATGATAACGAAGCTGCTTACGAAATAACTGAGCACCTAATTGAATATGGTCATGAAGATATCGCTTTCATTAGTGGAGACAAGGATCACCATTCAACAGAAGAAAGGTTGAACGGTTACCTCAAGGCACTGGCTGACAATGGTATAGCTCAGCGTGATGAGTTGATTTTCGAAGCGCATTATTCATTTGAATCCGGTGTGGATGGTGCTAAATATTTGCTCAATCTCGAGCGAAAGCCCACTGCCGTTTTTTGCTGTAACGATGAAATAGCGGCAGGTGCCCTGTTTGCTGCTCGGTTAATGAATTTTGATGTTCCCGAACAACTGTCCATAGCCGGATTTGAGGATAGTCCATTTTCCCGGCAAACCTGGCCGAAGCTAACTACTGCGGCACAACCTACCAACTTTATTGCCCGAAAAGCCGCCTCCTCACTTATTTCTTATATTGTGGCGAAGCGCTCTGGTGCCACAAACGTGGGCGAAATGCCACACCAGCATTTCCAGCCGCAACTTGTTGTGCGACAGTCAACAAGTAAATTGGTCCGGTGAACTATATTGCGCACATTCATTTAGCTGATCAGACTAATACCAGCTTACTTGGTAATTTTTTGGGCGACTTTGTCAAAGGAGACAAGTTGAATGCGCTCCCTGAAGAATTGAAAAGGGGAGTTCAATTGCATCGGAAAGTCGATGTGTTCACCGATACGCATAAAGACATTCTCGAACTTAAAAAGTGTTTTCCCGATGCCATCAGAAAAGTCGCAGGGATCGTCCTGGACATTTATTTCGATTTTCTATTGATGACCCATTGGGAACAATATTCACATAAAAAAAGCTCGCACTTGTTTGAAGAATTTTATATTGAATTAACACAACACGATCTGTCTCTTAATGAGCGATATGCTTTTGTGAGACGAGGACTTCTGGAATACAACTGGTTAGCAAACTATGAAGACGATAGCCATTGTCTGGCTGCGTTGCTAAGTGTTGAGAAAAGGTTTAATGGTCGTCTTACATTTGCCCATGATGCCAACACATTTTTACAAAACAACAATCTACAAATTGAATGCGCATTTCTGCGATTTTATCCTCAGTTGCTAGACTATGCGAAAGTGACCTCACGACAATTGAAGGGATAACTTCAATCCTTGGTGAAAAATTAATAACGTATTGGAAATAAACATGTCGGTTAGAGAAATACAACATCCGTTGATTCAACACAAAATTGGTTTAATGAGAGCGAATGGCGTCAGTAGTAAAGATTTCAGAGAACTGGCCAGTGAAGTAGGCAATCTGCTTACTTATGAAGCTACCCGTGAATTGGCCACAGAAGAGGTAGAAATAGAAGGTTGGACGGGCGAGCCACTGACTATACGCAAAATTAAAGGGAAAAAAATCACAGTGGTGCCTATTTTGAGGGCTGGCCTGGGAATGTTGGACGGCGTTATGAAACTCATCCCCAATGCTAAAATCAGTGTTGTAGGCTTGTATCGTGATGAAGAAACCCTGCAACCTGTAGCTTATTTCGACAAAGTGGTAAAAGATGTTGAGGCTCGTACTGCCTTGATAGTTGATCCTATGTTGGCCACGGGGGGAACGCTAATTGCGACTATTGATCTGTTAAAAAGTAAAGGATGTGACAATATCATGGGCTTGTTTCTGGTATCTGCACCAGAAGGAATAGAAGCAGTAAAAACTGCCCATCCGGACGTGGATATTTATACTGCTTCGGTTGATGAACGTCTCAATGAACAAGGGTATATATTACCGGGCCTGGGTGATGCGGGAGACAAGATTTTTGGCACAAGATAGTTATCTAACCAAGGATTTATGACACACCTGAAACAGCTTATGTCTTTGGAAACATTGCAGAAAAAGTGTTACCTTTTAATTCACGTAAATGGAGTTATTATTAATTCGTCACGCTGACGTTGCTGTATACTGACAATAAGGCTGGGAACAATTTGGCTCCAAAACAAAGTACGTTTCATTGTTTTTTGGCATCCTTTGGGCTGCTGATCTTTACTTTGGGCCTGTTATCTAAGCCAGCCATTGTCTCTGCTACCCCACTTCTTAATGAACCAAAATTCAGTCAGGTTTCCACGGAAAATGGTTTATCTCAGGATACCATTACGGCGATGATGCTGGATCAGGAAGGTTTTCTCTGGTTGGGTACAGAAGCGGGTCTGAATCGTTTCGACGGTTACAAAGTCAGATCCATTGATTTCGAGACTGCTGCTTTGGGCGAAATAGCTATTTCGGCACTTATGCAAGATAGCCAGGGAAATATTTGGGTTGGCACTGCGACCTCAGGTGTTTTCTTAATAGACACTCACACTAATAGCGTACAAAAGGTTGGTCATTGGACATTCAAAGAGCAGCCTGACTGGCCTCAATTTGCTGAACAATTCAAAGAAGATAACCTGGGTAATATTTGGGTGGCTCTGAATGAACAAGTTGTGCGGCTTAAAGGCTCTGATTTTGACGAAAAAGTATTATTTACGTTGGAAGATGAATTGCTGGCTGAAGACCATATTATCAGGGATATCTTGATTCAAAAGGATATCCTTATTATCGCCACAAGTGCCGGATTATATGGCGTCGACATTGAAACCGGTGTTTCCAGAAACATCGATTTTTTAAACAACATCCCGTCCAACATCAATAACAATAATGTAAAATTTTTAATGCTTCATCGCGAAGAGCAGCTGTTTATCGGGACGGTAGAGGGTTTGTATTCACTCTCTTTTGAATCTGTCCGAAACTATATTCGTAATGGTGAAGGCGACCCTCAATCTACAGCAAGAATTCCCCAACTCAATATCTGGACTATGTTAGAAACGGGTGAAGGTAGATATACCATTGGCACAAATCAGGGTTTATATAATTTTTCAGTAGACAGTGATCAGTTGGAACATCTGCTTAAACCCACGGACAGCAGGCTATTATTGACCGACGATGATCTGGTTGCTCTCGCCAGTGACAACAACAACAATATTTGGATGGGGACTCTGTATGACGGGGCTTTGTATTGGTCGCCAAAATCTACACAGTTCACCAATGTCATCAACAAAAGTGATGGCCAGCGAGAGTTCAGTGACAATAACGTCTGGAGTTTTTATCAACAAAATCAAGAACAATTATGGGTGGGTACAGGCAATGGACTGAACCTCTATAATCTTGGTAACGGGGACATAGAGTCTTATTTGGTGGGAGATGACACAAAAGCAGTGTACTCATCTTCAACAATTGACCAGATATTACCCGCTCCCCACCAGCAGTTATGGTTGGTCACAGCTGAAGGGCTAAATCTATTTGATACTAAGACAAAGCAATTGAGTCCAGTTCCAGCCGGCGATCAGAAGAGCAGGGAAATTCTAAATGATTATATCTGGGGGGCGGTAACCGACTCCTCAGGGAATCTTTGGTTTATTAATCAAGAAGGGATGTTCAGGTACGATATTGAAAGTGCCAAAGTAAGCAAAATTGAATCGATAGGTGGCTCGGTTAATATTTCGATGCTGGAGAACCTGTTTATTGATAATGAAGTATTTCCCAACAGCATTATGATAACGGAGACCGGAAGTTTATGGCGCCTCGATTTATCTACTAACCAACTGGAACTCATTCATAAGTTGCCTAAATTTGGTGATCAGCAATTCAGCGCGCCCGACAGCATAGCCTTGGATGATAACAATATCCTCTGGATCGCCTACCCAGGTTATGGATTATTTGGATTGGATAGGCGCACAGGTGAAGAAAAACACCTGTTTAATCGCAACAACCTGCTACCCGGTAACTCGATTTATAGTCTGCAAAAAGATGTTGAGGGAAATTTATGGATGAGCTCTCACAGAGGTATTCTGAAGTTTTACCCAGATAACCAGCACTTACAGCGGTTTGGTTATGCTGAAGGTGTGGCGACCGCTGAATTTAACCAATGGGCCTATATTTCTTTGGCTGACGGTCGAATGGCCTACGGTTCCCAAAAAGGGATTACGATGTTTGACCCGTCAACCCTTGTTAATGACAATCCGCAAGACTATAAAGTCATCATCACAGAAATCGATGTTGCTTCATCAAATACGCGTTACCCCCTATCAAATTTGTCAGGTCACAGCATGGAGTTGGACTATGATGATGTTGGCATAAATCTGTCGTTTTCAACGCTGGCTTTCCATCATCAGAAAAGCACGCGTTATCGCTACGAGCTAACAGGGAAAAACACCGTCAGCTTCCCAGCTTCCAGCGAACCGCAAGCAAACTTTTCTCGTTTGGAGCCGGGTGATTACCGCTTTAGCGTCAGCGCTTTCGATCCCGTGTCTGGATTAGAAAGCCAGCCTGCTCACGTAAATATTTCTATAAACTATGCACCTTGGGCTTCACCACTGGCCTATACATTGTATAGCCTGTTATTAATTACAATATCCGCATTATGGTGGTATCGGCGCAACCTTCATAGTGCCAGAATCCTCGCCGCTCACAATGAAGTTTTAGATACCAAAAACAGACTTTCACTGGCACTGACCGCCAGTAATAGTAACGTTTGGGAGTGGCGAGAAAGCAGCGATACGATCATCGCCGCAAGGATGAATGACGAACTTGGTTACGACACAAGTGATAAAGAGATCTCTCTCGAGGACCATCTGGCTTTGATTCATCCTCAGGACAAAGCGTTATTTGACTCCCTCTGGAAAACCTTTATTGATGATCCTTTACCTGGATTGGATGTCACTTACCGGCTGAAAGCATCTGATGAGTCCTGGCTTTGGTTTAGGGACGTTGGTCGAGCAGTAACAGATAAGAATGGCAAAAAGGTGGTTGTTGGTACCTATACCAATATTACAGAAAACCTGGCCAATATCGAAAAGGTCAGATTGTTTGGAGAAGCGTTCAAACACACCCGAGATTGGGTGGTTATATTTAACGCAAATTGTCGCCCCATTGCTGCTAACCAAGCATTTTGTGAAGTGTTCGGAATTGACGAACATGGAGATTTATATCAGCAATTGTCATCCGTGTTTGAATTGGAAACCAATAATGCGCCACGATTTTGGACCAAATTGCTCGCACTAAAAGATACTGATCACTGGAAAGGTGAAGAACATCTTGAGCTCAGTAATGGTACAAAATGCGATGTGCTGATCAACATGACTTCGGTTGCCAGTATGCGTGCGCAAGGAGAAGTTGATTACTATCTGATGATAATGTCTGACATCAGTGAACAAAAAGAGGCCGAAAACGAACTCAGACAAATGGCTAATTTCGACAGTCTCACCAGCCTGCCTAATCGGACTCTGCTGTTAGACAGAATCAACCACGCCAGTGATCATGCCCAAAGACATGGAAATACAATTGGATTGTTCTTTATTGATTTAGACAAGTTTAAACAGGTCAACGACAGTTTAGGGCACAAAGCCGGAGATGAACTGCTAAAAGTGGTTGCTCAACGCCTGACCAATTTGTTGCGGCAAGATGATACCGTAGCCAGATTAGGTGGTGACGAGTTTGTTGTCATGGTGGAGGATGTCAAGAAACCGGACAAGTTAAGCGCATTGGCCCAAGAGATCATTTCTATTGTTGAAGCGCCGATTCAATTAGGCAATCAGACGGTAAGCGTATCCTCCAGCGTTGGCATTGCTCTTTTCCCAAATGACGCTTCCACATCTGAAGAGTTGCTGAAAAATGCAGACGTGGCTATGTACCATGCAAAAGAGCAAGGTAGAAGCAATTTTCAGTATTTTACTGCGCATATGAACGAAATTGCTCAGGCCCGCCTCTCTTTGGAGAACAAACTCAAACATGCCCATCAACACAAAGAGTTTGTAAACTATTATCAGCCCATAGTCGGTATGAATTCGGGGCGAGTTGAAGGCTTTGAATTATTGATGCGTTGGCCCACTGATGACGGCATGATCCCGCCTGATCAGTTTATTCCTGTCGCAGAAGAACTTGGCCTGATTGAAAATATGACCTGGGACGCACTTGAGCGGGCAATGCCTTTATTAAGTGAGTGGCAGCAGCATGGCAGTCATGTGTATCTTTCGGTCAATTTATCTGCCCGGCATTTTGAACGTCAGATTTCCATTGAACATATTTTGCAATTGTTGGAACAACATCATCTGGATGTCTCTTCACTGCGCTTTGAAATAACAGAAAGTGCATTGATGAAGGACTATGAAAAATCCTTAGAATATATGCAGAACATGCAAGCCCACGGATTTGTTATTGCGCTTGATGATTTTGGTACGGGCTATTCATCTTTAAAATACCTGAAAGAGTTCCCTATTCAGGTACTGAAAGTCGATAAGAGTTTTGTCGATGATATCGGCAAGAACAAAAGCAACGAAGCTTTGGTGCTGACAACGCTGCGAATGGCCGACAGTCTCAACATGTATTGTGTGGCTGAGGGAATTGAAGAGCAGCAGCAGATAGACTTCTTCAAATTCCACGGCTGTGACTTTTTGCAAGGATACTTCTTTTCCAAACCCATTCCTGCTGATCAAACCAGCGTTTTACTTACCCAAAGTTGGTTGGCTTAGTGATGCCGGAAGTTCTGTTTGAAAGTAAGGATGTACAAGCTTATTTCATAAAACAATCAAAACAGGTCAAAGAGGCGATGCTGTACCTGAGAAATTTGATTTATTCTGTCTCACGGCAATCAGATTTGATTGGTGAGATAGAAGAAACACTAAAATGGGGAGAGCCTAGTTACATCAATGGTCTTCCGCGAACCGGAACCACTTTGCGCTTGGCACCTACTGGCAACAGCGAACATGAGTTGGGCTTATTCGTTCATTGTCAGACAAGCTTGATAGATAGTTTTAAGGAGATGCATCCTACGCTGGATTATCAGGGCAACCGCTGCATGTTGCTAGATATAAACAACCTGCCTGACCAAACAATAATTGAACACTTTGTTTTTCTAGCCATGACCTACCACTACCAAAAACGTCAGCATTCCCTGATTTAACGTTTAGCGAACTTAAAAGGCAACGATTCATAGTTTCCATGGCTTTTGGCCCGATAAATAGCGAAGTGTAGATGAGGCAATGACGAGAAACCTGTATTACCTGAATATCCAATGTGCTGACCAGTTGAAATCTGATCACCGACATCAACAACGGAACCGTTTTTACGCAGGTGATAATACTCTCCTGTCGTCCCATCGCTATGCTGAATGGTAATAAAGTTGGCATATTTGGCGTAGCGTCGACTTGCTCCACCGCGGTTATGTTTTTCCACCACATCAATCACGATCCCACCCCGAGCAGCATGCACTGCAGTGCCCACTGGCATAGCGATATCGACAGCATATCTCGATGCACCTCTGTGACTGTAACCACCACCGAAGCCTTGTACGATGCGATAACGTTCGTCTAAGGCATAGGGAAGAAGATAGTCTGGGCTGTCGTGTACCGCATTCATGTTTCCCGGAGTCCAGTAAAAACTGTCGGAGTACCAATGTCTTTTTTTGGAATTGATTCTATCGAGCTTCAGGATCAGGCGTTTTTCATTTCCGGCCAGTACCATGGTGTTGGTAAATTCTGAGGCTACTTTGCCATTATGTTGTAGGTTTCCGGCATCTACTTCGAGGGTGGCAGTAATGGTGTAATCTTTTATATTGCTGGCCCAAAATTCAACACCGGTTGCGCTTTCAACTTTAGTTATACAGGCCCAGTTTTCCATGCAGTAGGCATAGCTGAACCTTGGCAATGCACATAAGCAAAAGAGGACTAAGAAACGTATTTTGCCAACCATGTGGTGCACTCCTGATAGCCTGCTTGGTAACTTACTTATATATCAGTTCAGGTACGGCAATTCGACAATGACGCGGTCAATAACCCTGTGACGAGATTATCGACCGAAATTGACTAGTTCAGAATGCTTTCCACATGTTTGGCAAATGGTTCTGCACGCATAAAACCAGTGACTCTTGCAGAGCTAAGTTCATTACCTTGCTTATCGAAAAACATAATTGTAGGCAGTCCTAATACGGCAAATTCATTTTGAAATTCAAGATTTATGGGCGTGTTATCCGTCAGATCAATTTGCATCCAAACTGTTGTTGAGAGAGCTTCCACCACAGCTGGATCCGGAAAAGTGTACTTTTCGAATTCTTTGCAGGCGACACACCAGTCAGCGTAAAGATCAACCATAACGGTCTTTCCCTGGCTATTAGCATCCGCCAGTTTGGATCGGAAATCAGCCAGATCTTTAACAACAATAAATTCAGGGTGCCCTTTGCTGGCATGCGCCGCAACGCTTCCCGAAACTACCGTGTTTGCAGACAATATGGTTTGATACCCATACATGAGGCTGGCAAATAAACCCACAAAAATGGCTAAAGCACGTACGCCTTTGGCGAGACTTGTGGTTGAGCCCTGATTCATCACATAAAAATAAGTGAAGGTGATCAGACCCAGTGCTGCCCATGCCACGTCCGTGAGATAATGTGTCACCATGCGTTCAATAAACATCAAAGCAACCGCTAACATCATAAAACCAAAGGTTACCTTAATGATGTTCATCCAGGCCCCGGCTTTGGGTAACAGTTTTCCGCCAGTCACACCAAACAGTATTAGTGGAATACCCATTCCCAGGCTTAGGGCGTAGAGGGCACTGAAGCCGAGTAGCAAATCCCCTTCCTGTGCGATGACCAATAAAATCGCAGTCAAGGGGGCTGTTGTGCAAGGTGATGCAACCAATCCGGAGATAACGCCCATCAGGAATACACCTGCAAAGCTTCCACTCTTTTGTTTGTTGCTGAGGTTGTTTAACTTTTCCTGCCAGGAAGATGGAAGCTGAAGTTCATAAGCGCCAAACATCACCAGGGCCAACAAAACAAATAGCACGATTAATACGATCAGAATTGCCGGATGCTGCAATGCTGCCTGGAATTGCACACCAGCCGATGCCACTACTAATCCAAGCAAGGAGTATGTAATTGCCATACCTTGAACATAAATAAATGACAAAGTAAAAGCATGAGAGGTGCTAATGGATTTGCCCTGCCCGATCACTATCCCCGATAAAATCGGATACATGGGGAATACACAAGGTGTGAAAGCCAGGCCAATGCCGAGCGCGACAAAAGCAAGCAACACCAGCGCCAGACTTTTATCGGAAGTAAGAAGGTTAGCTAGCTCGAACTGCTCGGATACAGATCCGCTTGCGGACTCAGACTTAGGGGCGTCACCTGATTCAGTTTGAGATGCAAAGCTTGATGCCGTAGCAGTGCCAACCTGCTCAAGATATACGACTTTAACAGTTGGCGGATAGCACAAGCCTGCTTCTGCACATCCCTGATATTGTAGTTTAACCACGCCATCCTGAACGGACTGAATAACAGGGTATTGAATATCCACTCGTTCATAGAAAACTTCTTGCGGCTCGTCAAAGAATTCGTCTTCAATGATGATGCCTGCAGGGTAACCAGGTTCACCTATCTCTGCATTTTTGGTAACAGTTTTGAATTGTTTCTTGTAGAGATAATAACCCTCAGCAACGTCAAAGCTCAGGATAAGTTCATCACCGTTTTGGCTGAAATCAAACCTGAAAGCTTCATCGACGGGTAAAAACTCCGGCTCATCAGAAAATATATCCGCTAACGGGTCGGAAATTTGAGCTTCACATGCCCAGGGGAAAGCAAGGGTCATGGTAAACAGAAACAAAATCAGGTTTTTAAACTTCATCTAAGACTACTTTTCATCCAATCGAAATAACTATTGCTAGCGCTAATGCCATCCAATACGAGCCATTCGGGAACGTCGTATGGGTGTATTAGAGCGATAACGTCATACAAGGCTGTGACCTGTTTTTGACAGGTCTTGATCACCAATTGCACTTCCTGGTCGCATACAAGCTGATTTTCCCAGCGATATACCGACCTGATGTTGTCGAAGATATTCACGCAAGCAGCCAGCTTTTGACTGACAACTTCTCTGGCTATTTTCTCCGCAATTTCATTGTCGGGACAAGTGCATAGAGCAATACAAATATCAGACACAGCCTTAAGACCTCCTTATCGAGGTAATAATTTCAATACTGCTATCAGATGAGCTGACATTCATATTAGTCTGAGCCGTATCCAAAACAGTATGCGGCTTTCAAGAGTACCGAATAGCCAGCCGATTTAACAGTATTGGCCCATGTTCTTTCGTATGTTGCCTTGCACCTTTCTGGACAACCTCTGAAGCCGGTCTAGTTGTTAATTCAATTTCTAATTATTGGAAATTGTTTTTAACAAAACGATTTAGTGCTTCCAATTCATTTGTCCTGAAGGTTTCCTTATTGTTTCGTAACACGACAAAAGTCGGGAAGTTCCTGATCCCAAGAGAAAAGAATATGTCCCCATTGTCATCCAACAAAATAGGGTGCTTAACCTTGTATTTCGCCGCGTATTTTTCAACTTGTGCTTTTTCAGTCCATAAGTGACTTACTACCGCTTTAAACTGAATATTAGTGAATTTTTCTGCTAAGAGGTTGAATTCGTTTTGTCCGGAAGCGCAGGCTTCTGACATGGCTGGACGGGTATCCTGTAAGTACCAGTCGCACCAGGTTGCTGTGAAATAAACAACCTGATCTTCGTTATCATTGGTTAACTTTCGCAATGGGAATTGCTCTTCGGAACCTGTGTAGATGGCTTCTTCAAGGGAAGGTAAGGTTCCACTGGACAAGAGAGCAATTCGGCGGTCAAGCTTTTCATCGGCTTCATGGCCCTGATGAACAATTTGCCCGGATTGATTGATTAATACATGAAAAGGCGTCCCGACAAAATGCAAGGATTTCGCCAGATTACCCTGGTCATCCAATGCGACTGGCATGTCCAAATCATAATTTTCGATAACTCGCTGAATAGCTTGGTCAGATTCATTAATTCCTATATTGACTGCGACTACTGCAATATCATCTCCATATTCGTCCTGAATGTGTTGTAGGTGTGGCATTTCCTTAATACAGGGTTTACACCATGTCGCCCAAAATTTCAGGTAGACAGGTTTTTCCCCTTTAAATTGTGTTGGGTTGATAGTCCTTCCATCTAACAAAGGAATGTCGAAATCAAGGTCAGGAGAAGCCGAGGCAAAAGAATTGCTGCTTAGAAACAGTGTTAAAGTGAGCAATCTGAGAGCTCGTCTTACAAATTGCCGACTGGTAAAAGTAAACCAATTATTGAACATACTATCCTCACATTAAGGTCATAAAATTGTACATCTGATAAGAGTATGATTTACTCTTTGGTACTTTATAAGTTCCAAAAAGATGTATTTATATGGATCCAATATTGGCATTGGATATTAAGTTGCCGAGCGTTCTGCAAGGCAATAAAGTCGATGTTATTTCGAGACAATTGAGTCAGGCGATCCTGGATGGCAGGCTACGGGAAAACATCAAAATGCCCTCCTCCCGAGCATTGGCGCAGGCACTGAATGTATCCAGAAACACCATTATCTTTACCTACGACAATTTGATAAGCCAGGGATACCTGGTTTCCAAGGTTGGAGATGGGACTTATGTGGCGGATGTATTTTTACCTGAAAAACGCAGTCCAAAAAAGAACAACAATGACAGTAGCAACCTGATTGCAGAGCATTGGAGAAACAAGGAACAAGCATTTGAGATGCCACATCAGCCGAATGCGAAGTATGTTTTTCGACTAGGTTCACCGGATATTTCGCGCTTTCCATTCAGCGACTGGCGCCGTCATCTGAGTAAAAGTGTCAGACAAATCGAAAGCACACTCTCATTCCAGGCAAGCTCTCAGGGTGCAGAACGTCTACGTCACGCGATTATCACCCACGTTTCCGCAACACGTGCGGTTGCCGGCCATCATGCCAATATCCTGGTTAGTGCAGGCGCGCAACAAGCGCTGAATTTAATAGCCCAGATCCTTATCACAGCTGGGAAAACGAAAGTCGCAATGGAATCACCTGGCTATCCGATGGCGGCCAACGTGTTCCGTGCGATGGGGGCTGAAATCATCACTGTGCCGGTGGATCGATTCGGACTGAGAGTTGAAGAAATTCCTGAGGATGTATCTTTGGTTTACGTCACACCCTCACATCAGTTTCCTCTTGGCGTTGCCATGACGCCAGGCAGAAGGGCAGCATTGCTCGAGCTAGCGCAGCGGCTTGATATTTCCATAATTGAAGATGACTATGATTGTGACTTCAGGCTTTCCGGCAAACCGGTAGATGCGCTAAAAACACTTGACCGAGATGACAGAGTTTTTTACGTCGGTACCTTTTCAAAAAACATGCTGCCTGACATTAAAATCGGCTATGTAATTGCACCGGAATGGGCCATAGAAGCACTGGTCACCGCAAAGTTTCAGCAAGATTGGGGAAATTCTGAAATTCAACAGCAAGCCCTGGCAAGCTTTATTGAATCGGGTGACTTATTCCGTCATATCCGTAAAATGCGCCGCGTTTATGCTGAACGATATCAGGTGCTTAAGGTAGCGATTGCCGAGAGATGTGAACAGTACCTTGAATTGCTTCCAGTTCACACAGGTTTGCATGCCACAGCCTTACTCAAAATCCCCCTTAGCGCTCGAGAAGTTTGCTCAGCAGCCTTGCAACGGGATCTATCTGTTCGGGCTATTGAAGACCTTAGCATTGGGGGCGACGTACCTGAAGGTTTGTTGTTTGGTTTTGGCTGTATTGAACCAAATCAAATTTCCGAAGCCATAACAATTTTGGCAGATGTGCTAAAAACAATGGCGTGTCGCCACAATTTGTAACATCCTACTCGTTGATATTAACGTATTTATCGCCATCTCAGTTTTATGGCATTGAAATTAAGAGAGCATTTTGGGCAAACTTTTTTTACTTTTCGCAATTCTTCCGATAATTGAAATCGCTTTGCTGATCAATGTAGGCGAAATCATTGGTGGATGGAATACTGTTGGCATAGTGATAGTCACCGCGTTTGTGGGCGCTTACCTGGTGCGTAAAGAAGGCTTGTCTACCATCAGCACTGCACAACAGAAAATGCAAAGTGGCGCAATGCCAGGACAAGAAATGGCTGAGGGCTTTCTGTTAGTGATAGCTGGAGTGTTACTTGTGACGCCTGGGTTCGTTACCGATGGAATTGGTTTTCTGCTCAGTATGCCACTTACCCGTCCATTGATAGCTAAATCCCTGTTGAAACAACTCACTGTTAAAGTCGTCAATGGTCAGCAGCAAGCACACTTTTATCATCAGCAACAATGGACCAATCAACCCCAACGTGAGCAGGAAAGCGATATTATTGAAGGGGAATTTGAGTCGAAAGATGATCGGAACACAGGGAATCGTATTGATAAACCCGATTAACCTTTTGTAGTACCTCAAGTTATGGGGGATACATCTAATCTTGTCTTCGGTTGGCGAACCACCATGATGCTGATGGTCTGTCTGCCAATCGTCATTGCTTCAGTTCTGCTCGTGCTTAAAAAATATGAAACCATCCCCAGCCGCTATCTTGCCGGTTTCTTTTTACTCGCGGTTATTGCAGTCGGGCCGCAAATAATTGGATTTGCCGGATTTTACGATGTCTGGCCGGGATTAACCTTTTTTCCTTTCGCCACTGATTTATGGATAGGGCCGCTATTTTACCTGCATGCATATCGTTTAATTAAAGGAGCCGGGCCCAAATGGCAGCGGCTATTGCTGATCCCGGGTATCCTTCAAACCAGTTATTACACCTGGGCCTTTCTGGCATTAGGGGACTATAAGCAAAAGTGGGCTTTCACCGAGAGTTTTCACTTGCCATATATCACACCTGTAGAAAGTGGTGTCGCCATTTTATTGCTCCTGTTTGCGCTGATTTCCGTATGGAAGATGAACCGTGAATACAAAGAATATCTGCAACAAACGGAGTCTGTTGCATCCGAATTCGAACCTGTTTGGATTGACCGGATGGTTCTGGCGATGCTGATAGGAGGGACAATTTATGCTGTCCTTGAAGTAGTCGTGCTACTAACTGACATTAGTTATCGGGCGGCGTTTCCTTTTCAGGTTTTGCTAATGGCAACATTTGCCTGGCTTAGCGTTGAATCAGTATGGCGATTGTCTCAGCCATTTCCAAAATTGGGTCTCGTGCCTCTTGTTACCGATGCTGATGCGCGGCAGACAGAAAAAGACTGGACCACGGAAGCATCATTAATCCGAACAGAAGTCGTCAACAATAGCTGGTACCTGGAACCGCGGTTTTCACTGCGGGAATTGTCTAAGCGGATAGCCAGCAACGAAGCCTATGTGTCGCGAGCGATTAATCGGGGAATGGGACTAACCTATAACGATTTTATCAACAGGCTGCGAGTCGAACATTCGCAAACGCTAATTGCTGAATCAGATAAACAATTACTCATGATTGCGCTTGAAAGTGGTTTTAACTCTAAGGCAACCTTCAATCGTGTTTTTCGCGATATCACCGATATGACACCCAGTCAATTCAAGAAAAATAACCTGTCAAAAGGTCTCAAAACATAAAAACATCGTCTCAATTCACGGGTTGAGGCGTGTTTTCTGTACTTTCCGGCAAACTCCAATCACGAGTTAAATAATCTGTTGGAGAAAACAATGAAACCCGTTCTTAACCGCACATTACTTTTTATTTCCTGCGCGCTTTTCTTACTTATCCTTGCAATATGGGCTGAGCGAGCCGATGCAGAACCACTGAGCAGTGAGTCCACTAAGCGTCTGACAGTGACTCAGGTTAAACAGGATGTGGCGCTCGCTAAAAAGGCCTACAGCGAGATACATCCAGGCTATACGCGCTATTCCTCATCCAATCTGCTTGATGCAAGCTGGCACGGCATTATTTCGAAAGCGGAACGTGAGAATGGCCTGACACTCGGCGAGTTTTACCTGGCACTGCAGAAAACACTCACCCTTATTCGGTGTGACCATACGAAAGCAAATTTACCTAAGAGTTTAATCAACGAGCGTGATTCTCAGCCCTACTATCTACCTTTTCGCTGGCGTTGGATTGAGGAACGTGCCTTTGTCACATTACCGATGAAAGGAAGTGGGTTAAAGGCGATGGATGAAATTCTGTCAATTGATGGGATGCCAATTAAAGAGCGTGTTGATGCCGTTTTGCCCTATATACCCTATGACGGTAAAACTACCTGGTCCAGATTATCTGGTGTTACCGATTCGCTGGAATTTAAAGGTGGTGCCATTGATCATTTTGGCGCCTTGATTTGGGGAACCCATAGGCAAGCTGTCTTAGAAGTAAAATCATTGGACGGAAATGTTCAGCAGCTTAGCGCTGATAGAATTAACCATAAGCAATTACTCAAGCTGCAGGACAAGTCCAAATCTGCAAGAAATTTTAAAGATGCTGTGGTGTTTGAACGCATCGGAGAAGAGACCGCTTATCTGCGTATTGATACGTTCGTGAATTACCGTGTGCCCGTCAAACCAGCAGACATCTACAACCCAATCTTTAAAGCGTTAAAAGAAGAAAAGCGCAAAACCTTAATCTTGGATCTTCGTAATAATGGCGGTGGCTCCTCTGATGCCAGTTTGGGACTATTGGCAAATTTGATCACCAAACCCCGACAAGCGAAGAAAGAAATGAGAGTCAACACGCTAGATTTAGATGATTTACGTGAGCATCTGTGGACCTGGGATAAACGAGCTCTCGATCCTTCCCGTATTGCTTTTAGTAAAAATGATGATGGTACTTATTCTTTTCGCTCTCTGTTTACCGATGAGATGGACACAATCTCGCCCGCCAAGTATGCATTTGAAGGGAATATCATCGCACTCACCAGCAATGATAACTCGTCGGGTAGTACCAACTTGTTAGCCCAGATCCAAGATACGGGCAGAGCAACCCTGGTGGGAGAAAAAACCGGTGGAAGCGTCGAAGGTCCCACTGCAGGTCTGTTGTTTACTCTGACCCTTCCCGAATCAAAAATTACGACACGAATTCCTTTTTTCAGATACTTCAGCAACGTTAAATCCTTTGAACCTGGATTTGGCGTATTTCCGGATAAGGAAGTAAAACAATCGGTAGGTGAGTTTATAAAAGGTGAAGACACCATACTTAGTGCGGCGATGAAATTAGCGTTATAATGCTGGCTCCAAATTACTACATTGCGCAAAGGTATTTATGAAAGCAGCGGCATGCCACATCTTAGTCAAAACCAAAGAGCAGGCTGAGCAGCTCAAGCGAGAATTGGAAAAAGGTGCAAATTTTCAACAACTCGCTAAAAAACACTCTATCTGTTCCTCCGCTAAAAGAGGAGGAGACTTGGGTGAGTTTGGACCCGGTAAGATGGTCAAGGCGTTTGACAATGTGGTCTTCAAAAAAGCCATACTAACAGTGCATGGTCCGGTAAAAACCAAGTTTGGATTTCATCTGATCAAAACCCTTTATCGTAGCTGAATCTTTAGATTTTCAGCTACGGTTCTGATTAAGGCAAAAAAAAACGAATTTTTTTAGCGAAAAACCTTGAGTTCACTGAGGTTATCCCCATCTATTCTCGCACTAACACTTTCTGAGTGAAGGCCTAGGCTCTCACTCATTTAACATCCCGATCATTCGGGATCAATTACATACTTTAAAATTGGAATTTTCAGGAGATTTGAAAATGGCAATCCGTCCTTTAAACGATCGTGTGATCGTTAAGCGTCAAGAACAAGAGAGCAAATCTGCTGGTGGTATCGTACTTACTGGTTCTGCTGCAGAGAAATCTACCCGTGGTGAAGTTATCGCTGTTGGTAACGGCCGCATTCTTGATAACGGTGATGTTAAAGCGCTAGACGTAAAAATCGGCGACATCGTGATTTTCAACGATGGTTATGGTGTAAAAACTGAGAAATTGGATGGCGAAGAAGTGCTTATTATGAGCGAAGGCGACATCCTGGCAGTTGTAGAATAAACCCCATTAATCATTTAGACAGAATTTAGAGGAATTTAATCATGGCAGCTAAAGAAGTACGTTTTTCTGATGACGCTCGCGTAAAAATGCTTGCTGGCGTTAACGTATTAGCAAACGCAGTAAAAGTAACACTTGGCCCTAAAGGTCGTAACGTTGTTTTAGATAAATCTTTCGGTGCACCAACAATCACTAAAGATGGTGTATCAGTAGCCAAAGAAATCGAGCTTGAAGACAAGTTTGAAAACATGGGTGCACAAATGGTTAAGGAAGTTGCTTCCAAAGCCAATGACGAAGCCGGTGACGGAACAACAACTGCTACTGTATTAGCACAGTCTATTGTGACTGAAGGTTTGAAGTCTGTTGCAGCGGGTATGAACCCAATGGACCTTAAGCGCGGTATCGACAAAGCAGTTATCGCTGCGGTTGAAGAACTAAAAGCGCTTTCTGTACCTTGTGCTGACGGCAAAGCAATTGCTCAGGTAGGTACTATTTCTGCAAACTCTGATTCAGAAGTAGGCGACCTTATCGCTGAAGCTATGGACAAAGTTGGCAAAGAAGGTGTTATCACTGTTGAAGAAGGTCAGGCACTTCAGAACGAACTAGAAGTTGTTGAAGGCATGCAATTTGACCGTGGCTACTTGTCTCCTTACTTCATGAACAACCAGGAAAACGGCACAGTTGAGTTGGACAGCCCGTACATGCTGTTAGTTGATAAGAAAGTGTCTAACATTCGTGAATTGCTTCCTACGCTTGAAGCTGTTGCTAAAGCGTCTAAGCCTTTGCTTATCATTGCTGAAGATGTTGAAGGTGAAGCGTTAGCGACACTAGTCGTAAACAACATGCGCGGAATCGTTAAAGTTGCTGCGGTTAAAGCCCCTGGTTTCGGTGACCGTCGTAAGGCTATGCTTCAGGACATCGCAACGTTGACTGGCGGTACTGTGATTTCTGAAGAAATCGGTCTTGAGCTTGAAAAAGTTCAGTTGGAAGACCTGGGTACAGCTAAGCGCGTTGTTATCAACAAGGACAACACTGTTGTTGTTGATGGCGCTGGCGAAGAAGAAGCGATTCAAGGCCGTTGCGCGCAAATTCGTGCACAGGTTGAAGAATCTACTTCTGACTACGACAAAGAAAAACTGCAGGAACGTCTGGCTAAATTGGCTGGTGGTGTTGCAGTAATCAAAGTCGGTGCTGCCACTGAAGTTGAAATGAAAGAGAAAAAAGCTCGCGTTGAAGATGCACTGCACGCAACTCGCGCTGCTGTTGAAGAAGGTGTTGTTGCTGGTGGTGGTGTTGCATTGGTTCGCGCCGCTGCAAAAATTACTGACCTTACAGGTGAGAACGAAGACCAGACACACGGTGTGAAATTGGCTCTTCGCGCAATGGAAGCACCATTGCGTCAAATCGCTTCAAATGCCGGTGCAGAAGCGTCAGTAGTTACCAATGCTGTTAAGAATGGCGAAGCTAACTTCGGTTACAATGCTGGTAACGACACCTACGGTGATATGCTTGAGATGGGTATTCTTGACCCAACTAAAGTAACTCGTTCAGCACTTCAGTTTGCTGCATCTATCGCAAGCTTGATGATCACGACTGAAGCCATGATTGCTGATGCGCCAGTAGAAGCTGCTGCAGCTCCTGCAATGCCTGATATGGGCGGCATGGGTGGCATGGGCGGAATGGGCGGCATGATGTAAGCCAGCTTTGCCCAGGGCTAGATGTTAGCCCTTTAGCTCTTCAAAAAGCTCGAAAGTCTGCTGACTTTCGAGCTTTTTTAGTTATAGCAGTTGTTAATACTTGCTACCTGAGAACTGCTCTTTTTTTCACCTAAGCCTAAGCGCAATCATATTATTAAAAATAGTTGTTGCAGATCGCTATTGTTACAATATAACATCTCTAATGTGATGTTATATTGTAACGGTAATAGGATTTCGCAGTGTCGATAGTTAATAACTCCAACCCAATACTCAAAGCAAGTTCGCTGTGCGTTGACATAAAAAATAACCCCATATTGAAAAGTCTTAGTTTCAGTGTGAATGCGGGTGAAATTTATGCGTTATTGGGGGGGAACGGTGCAGGAAAGTCCACAACGCTAAAAACGTTTTTAGGTTTTAACAGCCCCTCAAGTGGCAGTGCAATTGTTGCAGGCATGGACACCACCAACGAAATTGACGTTATTCGTGGAAAAACTGCCTATTTACCAGAGTCTGCGACCTTGTATTCCCATCTCACCGCCCGGGAAAACGTGCAATATTTTTTATCTCTGGCAGGTATCAAAAAGTCAGAGAATGAAATTGATCAGGCATTCAAAAAAGTGGCTTTGCAGGAAAGTGCCTGGGAGCGCCAAATGCAAACTTACTCTAAAGGAATGCGACAAAAAACAGCGATAGCCCTAGCGTTGCTGCGACAAGCCCCGGTCTTTTTGCTAGATGAACCGACCTCAGGTCTGGATCCCGTGGCGATTGACGAATTTAACCAATTGGTGCGCGAATTAGCGTCCACTGGCGCAACTATATTAATGGTTACTCATGACGTTTATGGTGCCTGCCAGGTAGCAGACCGTATTGGACTACTGCGAAATGGTGAGCTGGTAGGCGAATTTGACGCGCCAGAGAATGGTCGTATTGACACTGATCAAGTTCATGCAGCTTTTGCACAAAGAGAACTGGCATGAGCGCTAACGGCATTACGCAGGTACTGACGGTTGCTAAGGACGAATTGCGATATTGGGTTCGCTCAAAGTTAGCTTTGTCTGTGTTAGTCATCGGGATATTGCTGACACTGTCTTCTGTGATAGTGACCGCTATCAATATGACAGAGTTAAACCATCAAAGGCAATCGTTACAAAATACCGCGGAAGAAACCTTTACTGACCAGCCTGACAGACACCCTCACCGTATGGTGCACTATGGCCACTATGCATTCAGAGTACCTTCACCTCTGAGTACTTTAGATCCTGGCGTAGATGCTTACACCGGTAACTCAATTTTTCTGGAAGGACATCGTCAAAATAGCGCGATGTTTGCAGACCAACGACAAGGTACGGCACTGACGAAACTGGGCAGTTTATCTCCAGCTTTTATTGTCCAAATGCTTGTCCCTTTGCTGCTGATTTTGATCGGCTACAGCGCTGTCAGCCGCGAACGTGAATCACAAACACTCAGCTTTATATTGTCACAGGGGACCTCGATATACACCATAATTGCGGGTAAGGGTTTGGCCTTGTTATCGGTAGTCACCGTGATTATGTTGCCTCTGGTGATATCAGGAGTTTTGGCAATTTCACAGGGCGAGAGTGTGGTGATCGCGGTAGGCTTCTTGCTCGGTTATGTCCTTTATTTGCTCGTGTGGTCCCTGGTTGTTCTACTGTTTTCCAGCGTATTTTCCAAAAAAAGCGAGAGTTTTACCGCACTCGCGTTCGTCTGGATATTAATGTGTGTCGTCATGCCCAGAATTGCCAGCACGACCGCCGCGACCACTGTTCCAACTATAGGTAAATTGGAAACAGACTTCGCAGTGATTGCCCAATTGCGGCAATTAGGAGATGGCCATAATGCTGCGGATCCTGCATTTGCCAAGCTTAAAGCGTCTTTGCTGGAACAGCACGGTGTTGACACAGTGGAAGATTTACCAGTCAATTTCCGAGGTGTGGTTGCTCGTGAATCTGAAGCTGAACTAACCAAAGTACTGAATAAATTCGCTGAGGAAAGTATGTCTCAGGAACTGTCACAAACCCTGCTGTCACGAAATTTTGGCTGGCTGTCACCCATGGTTGCGATTCGTTCATTGTCCATGATTAGCGCAGGCACCAGTATTGAAACTCACCATCGGTTTATGCGCGAAACTGAAGCTCTCAGATTCAACTTTGTGCAAGCGTTAAACACAGCTCATGTTGAAAAACTGAGTTACCAGGATGATATCAATCGTAACGTTGATGAAGCCGCAACAAAAAAGGCGCGTATTGGTGCAGAGAATTGGCAGGTCTTACAAGACTTCAACTTTACCGCTGATCCCGGTGAAGTGCGCCTGCAACGATCTACAGATTCATTTTTCCAACTCATTATCTGGATTGCCGTCCTGGTGGGGCTGATTCGGTTGGCAGGGAGGCAAACGCTATGAGTTATCTACCTGAACAGCTCTACCGGGAATGGCAATTTATGCTTCGTCAACGATACATACTGGTATTGCTGGTATGTACCTTTTTGATTTCCGGCTTTTCGGTGATCAGTGGACTGAATGAAGTTGATCAACAACTCCAGACAATAGACCGCTTAAAGCTCGCAGACAACGAAGACCGATCAGATGCACAAGCGAAGTATAATGACGTTGGGTTACTTGCTTATTACAGTTTTCACCTGACCTATTCGCCTCCGTCTGATTTGGCATTCGCCGCTCTGGGAGAGCGTGACATTTATCCATGGAAACACCGCATCAGAATGCTCGCGCTAGAAGGACAAATTTACGAAAGCGATGCACAAAACGCTGAACTTGCACAAGCGGGAAAAATTGATTTTGTATTCGTACTCAGTGCCCTGGCGCCACTTTTGATCATACTGCTATTTCACGATCTGTATGCCAGTGAGCGCACAAGCGGCAGGCATGATCTGCTGGTCACCACTGCGAGGTCGTCTTTTGCGTTGTGGGGCGCACGTGTGGCCGTGCGTTTTTGTTCAGTTCTTGTGTGTTTAATGGTGCCTCTTTATGTTAGCACCTGGCTTAGTGGGACATCTGGAGTGAGCGTTTTGTTAACTTCGTTGTGGTGTGTCGTTTACCTCGTTTTTTGGACAGTGTTAAGCGTCTGGTGGGGCAAACGTGCCAGCAGTGCGCCTCGAGTTGCATCAGGTCTAATTGGTGTATGGGTGTTACTGACTTTTGTTATTCCTATTCTCGGTGATCTGGCAATTAACCAAACTATTCATGCGCCTGAAGGGGGAGAAATTGTCCTAACTCAACGAGAGGCAGTTAATGACGCATGGGATCTTCCTAAGAAAACGACTATGGATGCCTTTATAGCAACTCACCCAAAGTGGAAAAATCATGTAGAAATGCAAAGTATGTTTGAGTGGAAGTGGTATTACGCATTTCAGCAGGTGGGTGATCAGACTGCCGCTTCATTATCCCAGGAATACCAGACCGCAGCTAAACGCAAATATGAGTTAGCTGGCTACGTCTCTTTCTTCTCGCCGCCTTTATTGTTGCAACGTCATTTGACACACATTGCTAACACAGATGCCGTGGCGGCATTCGAATATGAGCAACAAATTCGCGAATTTCATAAACAACTACGTCTGTTTTATTACCCTTGGTTGTTTACGCAACCCGAAATTGACAAAGCCGGTTTGGCAGCAATGCCAAGCTTTGACGATGTCGTTCAGAACTGGCCAGAAGGTCAAAGTGCAAGTGGTGCCGGCTCTGCACCGCAAATCCATTCAATTGCTCGATAAGGTTTATCCATGAATAACAATAAAAAACGGCTTAAGCTCTCCTATCTTTGTGCGTGCTTACTCTGCGCGGCTCAATCTCAGGCAGATGTCGTATCCGCCGAAGAAAGTCAAAGTGCAACCCAAAACGATATTGAAAAAGTAACAGTCATTGGGACTCGTCAGGCATACCAAGGCAATTTTGCGCCGTTAGAGACACCACAGTCGGAATTGTCAATAGATTCTGCCGCTCTTCAAAATGCCGGTGCTATTGATCTGAGCCAAGCACTGGACCTTTCGACTTCAGTTGCCAGACAGAACAATTTTGGTGGTCTGTGGAACAGCTTCGCATTGCGAGGATTTGTTGGTGATGAAAACCTGCCAAGTAATTATCTGGTCAACGGGTTCAATGCAGGAAGAGGTTTTGGTGGAGCACGAGATCTGTCTGGTATCGAGTCGGTGGAGGTTTTGAAAGGCCCTCGAGCAGCACTTTTTGGCCGAGGTGAACCTGGCGGGACGGTAAACCTTGTCACCAAACGTCCAACCTTTGATACGGACGGTGAATTGCGGCTATCGGTGGGGAGTTATGATACCTATCGTATGGATCTGGATTACACCACGCCGCTATCAGATTCAGTGGCAATTCGTTTAGTGGGTTTCTATGAGGATGCAGAGAGCTTCCGTGACACTATCGAAACAACCAAGCAGGGGTTTAGTCCTTCTATTGCGTGGCGAGTGAGCGACAAGAGCCAATTGATTTATGAACTTGAATATAGCCATCAGGAAGTCCCGTTTGACCGCGGCGTTATTGCCATAGATGGCGAGCTTGGATTGATCCCTGAAAGCCGCTTTTTAGGTGAGCCTGGCGATGGTCCGATGGAAGCCGATGTACTTGGGCATCAGTTGGAATTTCAACATGATTTTAATGACAACTGGAGCGGTCTTTTAGGGTTTAATTACCGCGATACTTCCTTAGAAGGGGCTGCAACTGAAACAGGTTTTGGTGAAGTCATTGATGGCGAAATAAACCGCTTTCGTCGGACTCGGGATTATGATGCAACCTACCACGTTTTTCGCGCAGAAGTCACCGGAGATGTTGAACTAGGTGGACTGAAACATCGACTTATCATTGGGATCGATTCCGACAAATTTGAAAACGATCAGGTATTTTTAAGAGTACGTGGCGATCAATTTATCAACGTATTTGACCCCGTGTATGGTGCTTATCCATTACCTGAACCTGGTCCGAATACAGACCGGGTTGAGACGCAGGAATCGGTTGGCCTGTTTGTGCAAGATCAGATCAGCCTGACCGAAAAACTGGATATCCGTATTGGCGCACGATATGACGATTACGAACAAGTACTCAACAATCGCAGATCTGGGACTATCGCTGAGCAAAATGAAAGCCGGATTAGTCCACAATTTGGTGTGGTTTACGAAGTGACAGAGGCAACGTCCGTATATGCTGCATACGGCGAGAACTTCCGCCCGTTATCAGGTACTGATGCAGACGGTAATGGCTTTGAACCAAACCAGTCTACTTCTATCGAAGCCGGAATAAAATTTTCATTAAATGATGGTGCGCTGTTTGGCACTATTGCCGTGTTCCAGGTTGAGCAGGACAACATACTTGTTGTAGATGATCCAGAGGCCTTTACCAGTGCTGCAATTGGTGAAGCGGAAAGTCGAGGCTTTGAAATTGACTTGAATGGTGAACTTGCCGATGGATTGAATCTTTGGGCCTCTTACGCTTACGTAGACGCAGAAACCAAAAATGCATTCTTTGACGCTAATTTTGGTTTTACCGTTGAGGCAGGCAGTCCGCTTTTGAATATTCCAGAGCAGCAGCTAAGCCTGCAACTAGTTAAGCAGACAGCGGTCTCAGGAAGGCCTTTGGAGTACGGGGGAGGCTTGTTGTATGTAGACGAAAGAAACGGCTTTTTTGGTGTCGACTTCGACCTTCCCAGCTACACAATTGCGCGGGCGTTTGTTACCTATGACGTGACTGACGATATACAGGTGCGTGCTGAAGTGGATAATCTTTTTGATGAGACCTATTACACCAATTCATTCGCAGACGTATGGATTCAACCTGGTACTCCACGAAGTTTGAGAGTGTCGGCGACATATAATTTTTAGGATGGAATAGTATCGTTTGGAGCCGTCATATTGACGACTCCATGTTAGCCATCCAAGTCATACCAATGTGAATTGGTATTATTCAGAAATCCCGGCTCAGGCCGGGTTTTTTGTATTGATTCAATTAAATATGACAAGGAGCATAAAAGTTAGGGGGTTAGCGGTTAAAAAGCCGGCATTGTTGGAATGAAATTGGAATAGCACTACCGCTATGTTGGGGCGAACTGATATATTCTGTCTGATAAAGAAAGTTAGGAAATATTTAATGGAAAATACACCTCCAACGCCTCAGAATCATAATGAAGCGCAGTTCGTTGGTCCGCAATTTCGCCCTACCGGTCATGGCCTTAGCTGGATAGTGAAAGGGTTCGAGTTATTTAAAATGTCGCCAGGTGCTTGGATGTTGACTGTGGTGATCGTGGTTCTCGGAGCTCTTGTACTTAGTTTGATCCCTTACGTGGGACAAATTGTAGGCATGTTGACCACCTACATCTGGATTGGTGGACTAATACTCGGAAGTCACGCAGCGAGCAGCGGAGGCAGCTTTGATGTCAGATACTTGCTTGCGGGTTTTACGCCGCAACATTTTAAAAAGTTGGTTACCTTATCTCTGTTGCTGGCAGTAGCCAGTAACCTGGTGGCCTATCTTGTTGTAGGTGAAGATTACTTTACCGTTAAGTTTAATCAAGGTTCTGAGTTGCCAGGCGAGATTGATCAATTAGCGTTTATGAAGTCCACTCTTGTAGCACTTGTGTTTACCTTACCTATCATGATGGCTTCCTGGTTTGCACCGGCACTTATTGTTCTAGATGATGTGCCTGTTTTTGAGGCACTAAAATTGAGTGTGATTGGCTGCGTTAAGAATGCCCTGCCATTTTTGATCTATGGCCTGTTGCTTACTGCATTGTATGTTGCAGGAGTCTTCACCTTTGGCTTAGCCTATCTGGTAATTGTGCCGGTAACTTACACCTCTATTTACACTTCTTATCGGGATATTTACTGGGAAGAAAATTCTACCGATCTACCTACATAACCTGAGGTTACATAACCCCAAGTCGGGTTTACCTAACTGCCAGAACAGCAAGTATTAACAGAAATCCATGAGGAAATATCATTGTGGGTTTGATGGCTTGCTTGGCATATTCAACTACCAGGCCCGTTGTTGAAGGGCGCGTTTCCAGCCAACGGGTATTGAATTGCATTGATTGTTGATTTTCAGGAGTTTGAATGTATTTTTCAATGTCAAACAAACGATCACTTATCCTGTTCTGGAATGTTTTCCATATTGCATCCTGCAGCCACAGAGCTGCACTCAACAAAGGCAGCAGCTGACTATTGTAATGAGAAAACAGGAGTGTAGAAATCAACGCGAAGTTGGCCAGCTTTATCAGCAAAGAGTACTTTTCGTAACTATCCTGCTGATTCTGCAGTGTCACCCATTCAAGCTCGGCTCCGTTGTTTTCCTTGTTCATCACTGACCTTATTAAATTGAATAAAATTAAATTGAAGCGTATTTCTTTCTGCGCAGTCTAGCGCAGAATTCTCCTTGATACATCTTCCTGCAAATTCACTTGACGAGATGATGGTTTAGAATTATTGTTAACTCTATGGTTAACAATGATATTAAACAACTCGACCAGATATTTTCAGCCTTGTCGGATGCAACCAGACGAGAAATGTTGTCTCGTCTGGCGGAACGGGAAATGCCTGTTTGGGAATTGGCAGAACCATTCAACATGTCTAAGCCAGCGATCACCAAGCATTTGAAGGTCCTTGAATCTGCAGGTCTGATGAAAAGAAGTGTTCAAGGCAGAACACATATTTGTCGATTGACCAGTTCACCGCTTTCAGAAGTGGCAGATTGGCTCGCGTTCTACGAAAAATTCTGGAGCAAAAAATTGGATGGCCTTGATGAATTTTTAACGTCCCGGAAAGGAGAGTAAGGTGTCACACGGAACAACAACAGCTGCAGCCAGCCTGACTATTACACGGGTATTTAGCGCATCTGTAGAGCAGGTTTTTGCGGCATGGACAACACCTGAGTTCATCTCTCAATGGTTCGGTCCGGAAGGATTTGAAGTGCTCAATTCAAGATGCGAATTAGTAGTCGGCGGAAAATACAACATATCGCTACGCTCAGCAGGTGGTGCAGAGATACATCATTTTGGCGAATACGTGCAAATAGAGCGTCCGAATTTATTGTCTTTTACCTGGATGTTGTCAGATCAGGATTGTATAGGGAGCACGGGGAGGTATGCGGATACCTTAGTTTCAATCACCCTTAGCTCACAGGATGAAGGCACAGAGTTGGTGTTGGTTCACGAAAAACTCCCTGATCAGCAGGCGGTAAATGGTCATCGTTTTGGTTGGGAGCAAAGCCTGCAAAAGCTGACGAAATTTTTAAATTGACCAGTCGTTATTGATTGGTTTTTTTTAACTTAACAGTTAACCGATTGGTTAACATAAATTGAATTAATTAGATTAGGAGGGCATCACTATGCCGAGTATTTTACATCGCCTCACGATAAACACCTCTGCAGCAGAGTTATATCAAGCATTAATAACTTCAGAGGGTCTTAGTGGCTGGTGGACACAAGCTGATTCACAGCCCAGAATTGGTGGTTTGGCCAAATTTGTATTTGGGCCCGAAGGACAAAATAAAGTGACTATGGAATTCACTGTGCTGGAAGAAAACAAGAAGGTTGCCTGGAAATGTGTGGAAGGACCTTGGGTGGAAACGGGGGCTTTTGAATTTGGCATTGAGCAGGTCGAAAACGGCGTTGTTCTGAAATTCGCTCACAATGACTGGCCCAGTCAGGATGAATTCTTTATGCATTGCAACAGTAAGTGGGGTTACTTCTTTGTGGTTAGCTTGAAGCAATATCTGGAATCAGGTATCGGCCACCCGCACCCGGAAGATCCGAGTATCTAGATAGCCCGAACTCGGGATTAAATAGCCTTGAACATAAAAACGGCTCCCTAGGGAGCCGTTTTCGAGGGACAGGTCGTGAACCTGCTATCCATGTTGAAACTTATATACGTGAATTCAGCACTTCAGCGATAGGTGAATCCATCATGCCTTGTTCATTAATCCAAGCACGCAATGTTTTGCCATCTTGTTCAGGCGAGTTTAACTGGCTCTTTGGCATTTTCTTAACCAAGAGTGAGCCTGCGTCTACTGCGTTTGCTATGAACGCCGTGCGGATAAGGCTTTCACCACCACAAGATACACCTGTATAGTAATCTTGTAGTTTTAATTTGTAGTCGTTTTGAACTTTTTTCATTTTCTTACGCAATTCACCTTTGTCATCTGCTTTTACTATAGTGCAGATATTCGCTAGTGCATCATTCACATTAGCATTTGCAGCAGGTGCGAAAGTGAAAGAAAGAGCGGCGATTGCGATTGTGGTGTTAACGATTTTCAACATAGTTAGTTCCTCAAAATTGTTTAGGTTTGTGTTTCGACGGGGCGCATTAAACGTGAAATGTTCTGGTCGAAAAACAATCAGTGAAATACTTCGGTATTGTTTAAAATACCTAAAAATATCTTGCCAACACTTTTCCCTGTATTTTGAATAACATTTTTCTGAAGGTTAACTTGACCTAAGTGTTTGATGAGATTGAAAACTCTGACTAAGTTATGTGCGGATAGGAATAATTTAGTCGTAATTCGGATAAATCTTGTACTATTTGGAATTCTAATTTTTTGTGTGTTTTATGCTCAAAAAAAACGAAACTCTCTTCCTTGCATACAAATACGATATCGGAATGGGGTTAACAACGCCAAAAAACAGCTCGTTTTTTGGCGTGAATTTACCGGAAGCAATAATTTAAAGAGTGACTTTGGCAGATGTGCCCAATCCTGCCCCATAAATCAGAGCATTTAACAGCAGTCGATTGGTTCCTCTGGCCGACCCTCTGAAGTTTGGTTGCCCAGAAAACAGGATAATTTGACCCTTGCTCACTTTTTCCCGTGTCAGGTAGGCAGAATTTGCTATGCGATGTGCAGCTTCAGGCCACAATAACCCACTCATCCGAACGCGCAACTCGTGGCCATCTGGAATACTTGACCAGCCAAAGGCTTTTTTCTTATCGTCTTTTTTGTTTTTGGCTTTTTTCGACTCATTGTCAGAGGCAACTTGCTCGATAACACCTATTCGGATAACTGCTTCACTCTTTTCATTCGACATCAACACAGGCTGATCGGAATAAAGTAAAGGCAGAACCTCGTTAGTGCCAAAGCTAAGCCAGTGTTTTTGGTCAACCCGACCTGCAACCATAGCCCCGGAAGGCATAAATTTTTTCTGCCATTTATTTCGGGTTTGCAGTTTCTCTTTCTTTAGCTTTTCAGGCGCCTCGTCCCATGGGTAAGAAAGTGCCTGGTCCACCCGATGATTCATCACCGAATCCATTTGAACGTTTTCTTGGGTAGCGAGCCATTCTCGTTGCAATGCAATGTCGAATTCTTCTGCCTTATCGAGAACGTCATCGACTAATTTAACGTTACCTAAGCCTTTTTTAGCCGCTAGTTCACCGGCTGATCTAGCATGGGCAATTAAGGTACCTCCTTGTTCAACCCAGGATTTCAACATTTTTTTCTGGCCATCTTCCAACTTTCCAAAACCATGGGGAAGTACGAGTGTGTTGTAACGTCTTAAGTCGGTGCGGCTCAAAGTGGCAACGTCGATTTGACTGTGACGTATGCCTAAGTTGGAATCGATACTCCACCAGGTGGCCCCCACATCATAACTACTGAAACGACCATGGCTGATAATGCCAATTTGTGGTTTGGTCAGCAGACGGAAATGTTTGCCTCCCCAATCAGGCAATTCGCCCTCGCCATAGCCACTTTCAATGTTCATTATATTGAGTGAAAGTTCAGCTGCCGTCTCAGATAGCCAGGTATTGAGATTGGTATTCTTCAAGTTGTCCATCCGGGTAACAAATACTGTTCCTCTGGATAAAACGTGGCCGCTCAATTCTGTAGCTTCATCAATGACCCGCACATTGGCGCCTTTTTCCATCATACGAGCGGCAAAACTTACTGAACGATCATCATCTCCATTTACTGCCCAGGCTATGGCAGATGGTTTAAAGTCAACTTTGCTCGCTGGCGAGACCTGATAAGGGACCAGGTCCCTACTAAGTCTTTGCGGCACGGTGAGTGCTTCGACTCCGTACATCATTGTCAGGTTCCAGGCAGTTGTGTCGTACATGATGGATGAACCATCCCGCAGCGTATTTTGCCTTTCCTTTATCAATACTTCTTGTTTCACTTCCGCGTCAAATTCCATGATAGCGGCAATGAGCGGTGCCTCAGGTTGGCGGTTGGGGATCACATAGCTACCTTTTGGAATGACGGCATCTTTAAGTGACTGCCCCAGCTGATTATCGGCTGTTTTAACTTTGAAATCTTTTTCAGCTACGAAGACTTCAATATCCTGGGCAAGTAACTTTTCCAGCAGTGCCTGGGTCCTTCCGACGTTGTTGTTGGCCAGAATAACGTAACTTCGATTAGCATAAGGCCCCTTTGAGGCAACATTATTTTTTCTGGCTTGCCAATAATCTTGATACATGGCTTTGCTGTGTTTGGAGAGGGTTTGCAGGTTTGCTACTGTGCTGACAAATTGATGATGCACTGACTCCAGGTAGGTTTGGACTGTGCCTTCTGGTCTTCGCACACCATCTTCTGCCATACGAGACTGTTCATATAAGATGTGCATACTGCCCCGATACTCAGCGTAATTTGAATAACCTGGATACCAGTTTTCAAACCACTCACCAGTAAAGTAGCGCCAGCCCTGCTGATCAAATGCAGCGCCTTGGTCTTGGGAGAAGGTTACCGCCCATTTTTGCAGACTGGGCGCAATATTGGCATTCAAAGGTTGTCGAGGTGGCCCCATCAAATAAGTACTTTGTGAGCCCATTTCATGGCCATCAATCATTAACTGAGGTCGCCATTTATTGATTAACGCAACCCGACCTTTGGTTTCAGGTTGGGTAAGGTAAAAGAAGTCGCGGTTCAAATCGAAAAAGTAGTGGTTGGTTCTGCCATACGGCCAGTCACCGCGGTGAAGTAAAGACTGATCGTCCACATTAGGTGCGGTTCCACGGTATTGCTCTAACGATTTCGCAAATCTGGCCCGTCCGTCTGGATTCATCAACGGATCAATTACAACAATCATCTCATCAAGCATTTTTGTTATTTGCGGATCCTCCGATGCTGCCAGGTGGTAAATAGATGCCAACGCAGCGTCTGCACCAGAGGTCTCATTGCCGTGTATTGAATAGGCCATCCAGGCTACAGCAGGCAACTGGCTGATGATATCTTTTGCCTCTGCATCATTGGTTTTTCTCGGATCTGACAGGCGATCTATCTGTTGCTCAATCTGAGCGAGTTTGCTGAGGTTGTCTGGACTGGAAATGTAGACTGCATGGAGAGGCCTACCTTCGTGGCTTCTGGCATATTCAATCACATGCAAACGGTCGCTTTGGGTTTTCCACAGTTCAATGGCGGTAGCAATTTGTTTGGGGTCCGCGACTCTTTGGCCTACCGGAAATCCCAGAATTTCATCGGGATGGGTAACATTGTCCAGATAATCTCCATTCAACATTGGTACCGTGTAATCAAGATCTGGGTCGTAAGTGGGTTTCATCAGCAGGCTGGTGTGGCCCGATGATGTATACAAAGCAAGTATGAATGCTAGAAGAAAAATGCGCATGATAGTTTCCTGGCGTTTAAGTGTTTTTGTTTTAGCGGAAATTTCTCGCTCCGCGTGAAAAACTATACAAGCTGATTGTTGCAACTGAAAGGGAATATGGAAAATCGCAGGCAATAAAAAAGGCTCCCAAAGGAGCCTTTCAATAAATTTTTTATGGATCTAGATTCTAGAGTTTAAAACTTCAGCGATTGGAGAATCCATCAAGTTTTGCTCTGCAACCCAAGCGCGTAATGTTTTGCCATCTTTCTCAGGTGCATTCAGCTGGCTTTTCGGCATTTTCTTAACCAAAAGTGAACCGGCTTCTACTGCGCTTGCTTTGAATGCAGTACGGATAAGACTTTCACCACCACAAGATACACCGTTGTAGTAATCCTGTAGTTTCAATTTATAGTCTGATTGGACTTTCTTCATTTTCTTACGTAGTTCTGATTTGTCGTCTGCTTTAACGATTGTGCAGATGTTTGCCAGTGCATCGTTCACGTCTGCTTGCGCAGTACCAGCGAAAGCCAAAGAAGCAGCAGCGACAATGATAGAAGTTTTAACTATTTTCAACATGGTTATTTCCTCAAAAATTAAAATTGTTCGTGTTTGGATGCGACGCATTAAACAGGAATCTGGCTGCTCAAGAAACCATCAGAGCCATACAAAGGTATAAAAAGCTATACTGCTTCTGATCGAAAATTGTACGATTTTCAACGTGTCAGATTCATTAACAGGTTGTTTTGAAAGAATAGATCTAAGTAGAAGAATATATGGCAATTGAAAAATAACTTGTTTCAGCGATACCTTTTCAAAATGCATATCGCGCAAGATTCAGGACAACCTCCTTTAAAAAATGTCCTTTTAATTGATTTTGATCTTGAAAAAATATCCAACTAAACTAATATAGTGTTTATATAAGTGCTTATGTATTGGTGTAGTGTGACGAATGACTATCTGGATGAATTAGGCGAGCTTGCATTAGGCAGCAGGCTAAAGAGGCTCAGTGAGAAAATGATGGCGGACGCTGCGTCGGTTTATCGACATTTCGATATTGATGTACAGCCTAAGTGGTTTACTTTGTTGGCGCTGCTACATGAAAAGGGGCCGGTAAGCGTTGTTCAGGCCTCAGAATATTTAGGGTTAACTCAACCGGCAATCAGCCAGTTTTGCCGTCAACTTTCCGGTGCTGAATACATTTCTGTGGAAGCTGCAAAGACGGATTCGAGAGTGAGATTGATGTCGCTTACAACTAAAGGGCATAAGCAGATAGCCAGGATGCTACCTATGTGGGTTGCAGTAGATAAGGCCGCAAAGGAACTCTGTACCGAATTTGAAAACGATTTTTATCAATCATTGCGAAAGTTTGAACTGGCGCTAGCCAAGCGAACGTTAAAACAACGGACCATAGAGAATTACAATGAATAACGATCTTTTTATTCGACAATTTGAACCAGAGTTAGCTGAGTATTTTGACAGCATTAATCGTCAGTGGATCGAAAAAATGTTCAGTGTTGAAACACTGGACGACGAGATGCTTCGGGATCCTAAGCGTATTATTATCGACCAGGGAGGCTATATCTGGTTTGCCGAATCACCAGGGGGTGGGGTTATTGGAACTTGTGCTTTGTGTCGTCAGGATGAAGGTGTGTTTGAATTGACCAAAATGGGTGTGCTTGAAAAAGCCAGAGGTTTGAAAGCTGGAGAAAACTTGTTGAAGTATGTTTTAACACAGGCAATTAAAAAGAATTTAGGTAGTGTATTTCTGCTTACTAACAAGAAGTGTGAAGCGGCAATTCATTTGTATGAAAAATTTGGCTTCAAACATGATGAGAGCACAATGCAGCGATACGGCGCAAATTATGAAAGGTGCAACGTAGCCATGTTGTTGGATAAAACGGCATTTGAGGCAGCTGTCAAAATTTGAGTTCGAAACTTGCACCGGCGAAGACATGTTCCTTGGCTTCCCAATTATTGGCGTCTATCTGACGAGCCCTGATAAACAGTGTTAATTTTGCCTGATTGAGGTTGATGCCAGTGCCTATGCCCGCATAACCGTCAATTTGGTTGTTTATGCGCTCGTCGCGAATACAACAATCTTCTCTCTCGTGATCCAGTGCAAGTTCTGCCAAGTCTATACCGGCCTCTATGTATACAAAAATAGTTGAGTAATACCCCAGTTTTACACCGGTTTCCCAAATAGGATATTCCTCAAATACATCCGATTCAGTTAATACCTCGGCGTAGCCCAACGAAGTGTTCACTTCACCAACAAATCCCGAGGAATACTCCGCGAAGATGTGCGAAATCCCCACAGTGGTTATTTGATCTGTTGAATTCCATTCATGTGTAACAAACACACTGGCGTCAGCTTTTTGTTGCGCAATTAACGGGAAAGCTAATAATAAGTTGGCCGCGAAAACAATGCTTCTGAGAATGTAAGATGTCACAAGGTTTCCATAGTTATTTCATCAGCCGTTATTGTAACCTTGACTAGCAGGCTGAAGCGAATCTGATATTGGTAGGCACCAACGTAATACATCTACCAGGCGTTTGGACTATGTGCGTTGGCACGACTTAGCGAATACATGTTGAGCTAATCTTGTATGCTATCTACAATCTTCCATTAATGTTGCTCCTAACCAAATACAGCCCACTGATGAATTCAAAAAAATACCAAATAGACATTGTCGGCCAGCTTATTATTGTTAAGTTGAATGGGCACTGGAGCTTATCTGCAGATAAGCAATATCTAGCGGATTTAGAGACAAGTATCGGTAGAGTGAATAGCAAGCCTTGGGGCATTCTTGTCAATATGCAGGGATGGCAACTTAAATCCTCTCAGGTAAACATGTTGCAGCAAAACGTGGCGAACAAGCATCTTGATAGAAGCAACCAATTATGCGAATGCTGGCTAGTAGACAATTTTATGCAAGCCTCAGAAATTGAGCCTTTTGTAGCCTCAGTTCCAGGGCTAAGGTTCAGAAAAATCACTTCAAAATCGGACGCGATCGACTGGTTATCCTTGTTTTCTCTGACGACTGACCTTCATCAGGCTCAATTCTATTGAATTGATGCCCCTTTGTTATACTAAAGGATAATTGTTCACAATGTAGGCGGCTGTATAGTGCCGCGACTTTTACTTCCTCGGAACAGAAAAAGACTTTAAATGCTTAGGATCCAAAGAAATTCACTTACTTGTCTACTGATTATACTCAGCGCATTATTCAGTGCTGCTGCGGCGTCAGTGACAACTCTGGATCTGGGCGTATCTATTTCAACCAGTGCACAACGTGAAGCCTATTATTCTCTGGTTCAGCAATTTGAAGACCTAAATCCGGATATAAAAGTTAAAATAAAAGCCTATACAAGCGAAGACTATAAGCAAGAATTTCCTGCACTCCTCAATGGCGAGCAGCACTACGACATTTTGTATTGGCATGCCGGTGAACGATTACAGGAATTTGTTAAACCCAATCAAGTGGCTCAACTAGATTCACTTTGGTCTGAGCAGGGTTGGGACCAATCCTTTGATAAGTCTGTTATTTCTTCCCTTAGTCATTCCGGGCATAAATATGGATTGCCAGTTTCCTATTACCAGATTGGCTTTTATTATCGAAAATCGCTATTTCAACGCCTTGGTCTTGAACCGCCGAGAACATGGCAAGCGCTTCTACAGGTTTGTCATCAATTGAAATCAAAGGGTATTGCGCCGATTTTCATAGGCTCGGACAGCAATTGGCCTGCAACAGCCTGGTTTGATTATCTGAATTTGAGAATTAACGGACTGGGATTTCACCAGAAATTGTTGACTGGTGAGGCTTCCTTTTTATCGCCTGAGGTCAGCAAAGTTTTCGAAACATGGCTGGATTTGATAGAGCCTGGGTACTTTATTGATGGGCATGAAAACTTCCATTGGAAAGAAGGGCTTCCCTCTATATATCGTGAACTTTCGGGCATGTCTATGATCGGGAACTACGTTATTCAGGATATACCAGACAATGTGATCGACGATATAGGCTATTTCCCGTTCCCACAAATTGATGAGCGCGTCCCGAACTTTGAAGAAGCGCCATTGGATATTCTTATTATTCCACAGAAGTCGATTCATAAAGCCGCAGCTAAGCGTTTTCTGGCGTTTGCAGGCAGCCATCAAGTTCAATCCCGGTTTAATAAAACCCTGGGAGTGATTTCCCCTCATCGAAAAGCACAGATCGGAACTTCCCGATTGGTTAAAGAGGCCTATGATGTGTTGCAAAAAGCTTCGGGTATTTCGCAGTTTTTTGACAGAGATGCGAGTAAAACTTTTGCTGATCAGGCCATGCCTATTATTGATGAGTTTATGTTGAATCGAAATATTGCTTACACCGTTAATGCGCTTGAGCAAGTCAGAACCAGACACCTTGGTCTACAAATTTCAGCTGAATCACCCTTAGAACCTCAATCAGCAAAATAATTTTCTGCTGCATTTCTTCACTGCTAGTCTTATATTCAAACTTCAGGTTTATTAGCTCAATTCTGACTGTAAGGAAATACTGGTGGATAAATTTATGCTCGCTGCGATCAAAGAGGCAGAACTCGGACTTGCTGAAGGTGGGATCCCTATCGGATCTGTATTGGTGTATCAGGACAAAATAATCGGGCGCGGACATAACAGGCGTGTGCAATCCGGCAGTCCGATACTGCATGGCGAAATGGATGCACTGGAAAACGCCGGACGTCAACCTGCTGAGGTTTACAAGAATTGTACGATTTACACCACACTTTCTCCGTGTTCAATGTGCAGCGGTGCAATTATGTTGTATGAAATTCCCACTGTGATAGTAGGTGAAAATAAGACGTTTCAGGGAGAAGAGTCTTTGCTGAGATCCAAGGGTATCGATGTCACTGTTTTGCAAAATGAGCGCTGTATTACGTTGATGAAAGAGTTTATAGAAGCAAAACCACAACTATGGAATGAAGATATCGGAGAGGAATAGAAAACTAAACATTTAGAACAGTATTACTTACTCAATGTTAAATAAATTTGACATGAAGTTTGCTGTGATTTACTTTTACCTTTCATAAATTGCAAAAGGTAAATCATTGTGGAAATGTCATTTAAAGAAAAAAGCGCATGGATCTCGCTGGTTAGCACTGTCCTGATATTCGGATACTATTTTATTCAACTGGTAGATTTGAATAATCTTCCAGAAAATGACGTTCGTCAGGCAGTGGCATATCTTGCGATAAAAACAGTTGTTTTAATCTCCATTGTTGAAGCTGTATTTCATTCAATGCTAGCTGCAACGAATCGTAAGGCAGCGGAAATGGGCGCGGATGAACGAGACAAACTTATCGCCCTCAAAGCAAATAATTATGGCTATAGCGTACTGGTAATTGGTGTCGTGTTTGGCTTGGGGCATATGGTCATTGTAGAATTTAATCCACAATTCACTTCAGAAAGTTCTCTGCAAATTCCAATGTTGAAGTCACATATACTCCTGTTTAGTTTGATAATTTCCGAAATCGTCAGGTTTGCAGGCCAGGTAGTGCTTTATCGGAGAGGATATTAGTTTGTCGGACATGTCGATCAAAAACAGAGTTAGAGAGCATCGGTTTTTTTCCGATGAAATGACACAGCAACAGCTTGCTGATTTAGTTGGTGTAACCAGGCAAACCATTATGGCAATCGAGAAAGGCAAATATTCTCCTTCGTTGGAAGTCGCGTTTAAAATAGCCAGGGTGTTCGGCAAGCCGCTTGATCAGGTATTTGAGTATGTACCACTGGATTGAGATACACTCATTTAGCTGTAAATAGTTCTATTTGGTTAGAACTGAGTGGAATTTCAGCTGCGCTTTAACCAATCAGAAACTATAATACCAAGTCCGTTTACAGGCGATGTCGTCAACAGAACGCATCTGACAAATCACCATCACAAGAAGTTGATATTTTTATCTTGGGTATGCATTTAATTTAAGTGCCTACGTACAAAAATTTAGTTGAGGAAAACGTTGTTGAATAATTCTGAGTCCTGGACAATTGAAGACGCTGAAAAGCTCTACGGAGTGAACCGCTGGGGTAGCGGATATTTTGAAATCGGAAACAACGGTAATTTGCATGTTACTCCTGATCTGAATAACAAGGACATGCGCATTGATTTCAAATCCGTCATAGATGAAATCAAGCAGGAAGGAATTCAGTTCCCAGTTGTAGTCAGGTTCCATGATGTGCTTCGTTCACAGGTATCCATGCTGAATGAAACGTTCAACAGAACCATAAACGAAGCAGAATATAAAGCTCGTTATATGGGGGTTTATCCGGTCAAAGTAAACCAGATGCGCGAAGTGGTAGAGGAGATAGTAGAGGCGGGTCAACCCTATGAATTTGGCCTGGAAGCTGGTTCCAAAGCAGAGCTGCTCACTGCTCTGGCTTATAATACCAATGAAGGTGCGCTTACCATATTAAATGGTTATAAAGATGAAGAATTTCTGAGGCTTGCCCTACTGGCTACTAAACTTGGCCGCAAGATCATTATCGTCATCGAAAAATATTCTGAGCTGGTAATGCTGGTGAAACTCGCCAAAGAACTTGAAGTTTCTCCGTCCATTGGCTTACGCAGCAAAATGACAGTTAAAGGCCGCGGAAAATGGGAGGGATCAGGCGGAGACAGAGCCAAATTCGGACTTACAATATCTGAAATTATCAGTGCAGCCCGCTACCTCGAGCAACATGATATGCGAGAGAGTTTCAAGCTTCTTCATTTTCATATTGGCAGCCAGTTGACAGACATACGTGCCATCAAAGAAGCGGTCAATGAAGGTGCGCGTATCTATGCTGAATTGTTCAGAATGGGTTTTGAACTTGATTATGTGGATGTCGGGGGAGGGTTAGGCATCGATTATGATGGAACCAAGTCCACCAGTGAATCTTCCCGCAACTACAGCATGGATGAATACGTCGCAGATGTCGTGTTTGGAATGAAGGAAGTCTGTGATCTTGAACAGGTCCCACACCCTAATTTAGTCAGCGAAAGCGGGCGTGCCATTACCGCACACCATAGTTGCGTTGTGACAGAAGTGGTGGGTGAAATTCGTGCAAATAGCGTGGAAGTTCAAACCGAAGTCAAAGAGGGCGAACACATATTCGTTACTAATATGCGTGACCTCGCGTTTGGTGTGGACAAACAGAATAACCTGCAAGAAATTTTCAACGACGCATCCCAGTGGAAAGAACAGGCTATGGATGCGTTTAAATTGCGTGTGGTGAGTCTGGAGGAGTTGGCCAAAATAGAAACCTTGTATTGGCAGATTATGGTGAAACTGCAGCAACGAATGGAAGATGCTGAGTTTGTTCCAGAAGAGATGCAAGAGCTGGATTACAACCTTTCATCCCAATACTTATGTAATTTTTCCGTGTTTCAATCCGCTGCAGACACATGGGCAATTGATCAGGTCCTGCCTGTTATGCCATTGACCCGGATGAATGAAAAACCAACGGTAAACTGCTCATTGGTGGATATTACCTGTGACAGTGACGGGAAAATTGACCAGTTTGTTTTGGGACAAGGGATCTCAGATGTCTTGCCCATGCACAAATTGAAGCCCAACGAACACTATTATCTGGGACTATTTTTAACCGGTGCTTATCAAGACGTTATGGGCGACATGCACAATTTATTCGGGCGGCTTAACGAAGTCCATATATATGCTTATGACGATGATCCGGAAGATTTTTACATCGAAGAAGTCATTGATGGGTCTTCCGTCAACGATGTGTTGTCAATCATGCAGTACCACCCAAATACAATGGCGCAGACGGTAAAGCGGCTAATTGATAAAAATATCGCCGAGGGAAATATAAAACCAAGAGAGGGTGTGCGTTGGACAGATTTTTATGAGAACTGTCTGAAAGGTTATACTTACTTAAAAAGCCGAGAATAATAGTTGTATTGGCCCGGTCTGATAAAAGGTGAATTCAATTATTGATAGCAATACATTCGCTAACACTTCAGCTGGCGCAAATTCGTCCGGACGGCTACATGGCTTAGATTTTACCCGTGGAATGGCTTGCCTTAGCATGCCCATATTTCATTCTGTATACAATCTTTACACTGTTGGTTTGGTTGATACTCAATGGACTAAACATACATTTTGGCAAATTTATCAACACCTTGGATTAGGAACATTTGTTCTTGTATCCGGTATGGCGTTTATTCTAAGTACAACAAAAGGAATTAGGTGGGATAGACTATTGCGTCGAGCCTTTAAATTGGCTGTCATCGCGTTGGCTATTACCATAGTGACGTACATTGCAATGCCCGACAGGTTTGTCAGATTTGGTGTCATTCATTTCTTTGCAGCAACTATAATTTTTGCACCGTTGTTCAGGGCTCTGAAGTTCTGGTTGGTTATACCTGGACTTGTAATCATTGCTGTGGCGGCCATAACACCCAATTCGGGCATATTTCCTGAACCACTTTTCTACATCACTGGGCTCATGAGTGAAAGGCCTCGTTCAATAGATTACATACCCCTGATCCCTTGGTTTGGTGTGTTTTTGCTGGGTATGGGGTTAGCTCATATGCTCAAGGTTCCTGAACTTCATCGCCCTCCAGCGGGCTGGATGAGACCTGTTATTTGGTTGGGTAGGTATTCTCTGTGGTTTTACCTGATTCATCAGGTCGTGGTTTATGCTGTGCTTTTATTCATCGCTTACCTGATTCAATAAGCTCACAACTGAATTATTTTTCTTATAGTGCTCAAAGTATGCTTCCCAGAATGCCGCTGAAAATCCATTAATTAGATTGGATTCCGCATTCATAAGCATGGCGTAACCAACCTCCTGGTCAGGGGCAAATGCCACATCTGCACGATAACCTTTTACCCAGCCACCGTGATAATTTAGCTTGTAGCCATCAAAGTCGTATACACGCCAGCCAAGCCCATAGTAGGCATCTTGCAAGTGCTCACGCCATTCCCGTCTGTTTAATTCACGTTTGGTCTTAACTTTGGGAGTCGTCAGAGTGGATACTAACGAAGGACTTACCTGCTGAGGGTATTCTCCAAGCATGGCTCTAAGCCACACTTCCATATCTTTAATACTGGCATTGACACCAGCCGCCGGTGAAAAGCGATAGTAGTTGGTATTGACGCTGCCTTTGCGCCATTTAGAGCGAGTTATAGCAATATGAGGTTTTGCCCATTTTTGTGAAGATAAAAGCGCTGCTTTACCCGCACTGGCGTTGGGCATACCAAGAGGTTTAATAACCTGTCTTTCCAATTCAACATTAAAGCTGCTTTGTTGCGCGGAAAAATAGTCTTCAATAACGCCGAACAATGCATTTTGATAGGTATAACATTGTCCGGGTGAACAGACTGGTTCCAAATCTGCCAGCATATTCAGAACTCTTTTTACCGAATAATTTGCTTCAATCAGATTGTCGTATGCATTGGGCATAAATCCGCTGGATTGACTGACCAAATGGGTTAAAGTCATTTTATCCAGGCCGGCCTGACTGAAACCATAGTCTGGTGCAAGAGTAGAAAGAGATGTCTGCCAATCAAGTCGTTTGCTTTCGACCATTTTTGCCATAAGCATTGCTGTGAACGTTTTGGAGACTGACGCTAACCTGAAAACCGTATTCTTATCAATCGCTTCGCCGTTCCTTTCTGTTTTACCGTAGCGATAAATAGTGGCAGGTTGACCTTTTTCCAAATAGACAAGTATATAACCTGGGATATTATGTTTAATGGCCTGTTGGCGCACTCTTTCAGCATGAGTCTGCAGCCACAAACGATCGTTTGCGTATGCACTTGCCATGCTTACAAACATGATCACAGTGACAAAGTGAACAAGCTTCAACATAAAATCAAGCCCTTACCGCTCACTATACTGCTCAAATCCTGCATGCGTCTCTGTCCCAAAATTATTTATATTATTATTTAGAGCGAATTAATCTTTGCTGCACGAATTTTGTTCTAAACATAAGCGCTTAGAGGACAAACCCTTCGGGCAGCGCTCGTGTGCAATTTATACTACCTTGCATGCTTTCGATGTAGGCCCACTAGACCTTAAAGCACTCACTTTGTCTAAATTGCATACAGCTGCAAAAATACACAGCAAAGATCAACACGCTATATTAGATTATCCACTTTTCATGCCCCTGTGATCAACTGCAAAGTTTCAATCGTTAAACAGTTCCGAATTCCGCGCACTTTTATCTCTTTTTGGGCGTAGACTTGATGTTAATCTTCTGTGGTTAAATTATTTTATGGACAATTTACAAACTTATCATCAAGCCAGAATCGCTCGTGACGCCAGATTTGACGGAAAATTCTTTGTGGCCGTAAAAAGTACCGGTATTTTTTGTCGTCCCATTTGTCCAGCGCCATCTCCAATGGAAAAAAATGTGGAATATTTCACGATGGCGCAGCTTGCCATGCAAGCAGGATATCGTCCTTGCCTGCGCTGTCGACCGGATAGTGCTCCTCAGTCATTTGCCTGGAAAGGGGTTGACACTACAGTGGAACGGGGAATTAAACTGATCAACCAGAATCCTGAACTGCCGCTGGAAAAAATTGCAGAACGGTTAGGGATATCAGATCGCTACTTCAGAGATTTGTTCAACCGTAAACTAGGTATCGGGCCGAAAAAATACCAATTATATGAAAAGTTATTGTTCGCCAAGCAGCTGTTGCATCAATCTTCCTTATCGATTGAGCAAGTAGCGCAAGCCAGCGGATTCAGCTCGGCTCGAAGGCTACAGGAAACCCTACGTAACAATTTGGACCTAACACCCAGGCAAATTCGTCAAAATAAACCTGGGTCAGAAGAAAAGTTGCAACTCAGACTCGCTTTCAGGCCTCCTTACAACTGGCAGCACCTTCGGGATTTTCTGGCAGTGCGAGCCATCCAAGGGGTCGAAGATGTGACCTCAGAAAGCTACTCAAGAACATTTAGTCTTGGTTCTGCGAAAGGAACTTTCACCGCTACCTATAATGAAAAAATGAGTTCCCTGGATGTCGATCTTGTAATTTCTGATATCACCAGTATCAAATTGGTCTCTAATCAAATCAGACGAATGTTTGACCTGGATGCTGATCCTGAGATTATTTTGAAAGGACTCTCCGCGGCGGGAATTAATCATACTAATCTCCTGAGTGGTATAAGGATCCCAGGTGTCTGGCATCCCTTTGAAGCTGGTTGCCGGGCAATTCTCGGGCAACAAATATCCGTTAAGGCAGCGATAAACCTGGTTACCCAATTGACTCATGAACTTGGAGAGAAAGAAGAACACAAGTTCTTTTTTCCTACCCCGAAAAAAATCGTTGAATCAGATCTGCAATTTCTGAAAATACCTGGCAGTCGCAGGGAAACGTTGAGAGCCTTCGCTCAACATTGTATGCAAAAACCAGAAACAGAGCAGCTTGAAGATTGGCTATCTATAAAAGGGATTGGCCCCTGGACAGTGGCCTATGCGAAATTACGTGGACAATCTGAGCCGGATATATGGTTGGACACAGACCTGGTGATCAAGAAGCAATTACAACAGCAGGATATTTGCCCAGATGCGGCAACACCTTGGCGAAGTTATTTAACGTTTCAACTTTGGAGTATGGCATGAAAACTTCTCAATACATTGATTATCTCGACTCCCCTCTGGGACCAGTTGAAATAAGTGCAAGTGATACCGGTGTGGAATCTGTGTATTTTGCGGAATCGCAACAAGAGATAAGTCCTAATCAAATTACGGAACAATGTAAGCAACAATTGATTGAATATTTCTATGGGAAACGAAAAGAATTCCAATTGCCCTTAACACCAAAAGGAACCAATTTTCAGCGTCAGGTTTGGAAGAAGTTAGCGGGTATTCCCTATGGAGAAACAAAGAGTTATTCGGATATTGCTGTGCAGTTGAATAATCCGAAAGCTGTCAGGGCTGTTGGCGCTGCGAATGGGAAAAATCCGATATCCATTATAGTGCCATGTCATCGGGTTATAGGCTCCAATGGCACACTAACTGGCTATGCGGGTGGTCTTAAGCGTAAGTCATGGTTGTTGAACCTGGAAAACCCGCAAGAAGGGATGGTGTTTTAGAGAATGAAACTGTCTGATTTGTTAGAACTCACTTTATTGGGTGCCATTTGGGGCATGTCTTTTTTATTTATGCGGACTGCCACACCTGAGTTTGGCGCCATTGCTCTGGTGGAGGCAAGGACAGCAATAGCTGCGTTGTTTCTCCTGCCTTTGGTTCTGCTGCGTAAACAATTATCAGGATTAAAGCAGAATTGGTGGCCAATTTTAATAGTGGGACTCGTCAATACCGCCATTCCATTTTGCCTGTTTAGTTATGCTACGGTTGCGTTGGGGGCGGGTTTGGGTTCAATTCTAAATGCTACAGCACCCATGTTTGGCGCAGTAGTGGCTTACGTTTGGTTGAAAGATCAGCTTTCCAAATGGGCTATATTCGGTTTGGTAACCGGCTTTATTGGTGTAGGCATCATTAGTGTTGCACGAAGCGGGTTAACCGGCGAACTTTCGTTGCTTCCTTTGTTGGCAGCACTGACAGCTACTTTTTGTTATGGGTTGGCAGCAAGTTATACCAAACGCAAACTGGTGGGAGTGAACACACTGGCCATTGCCACTGGCAGTCAGATATTTGCCGCTCTTGCTCTACTACCTCTGGCAATAGTCACCTGGCCAGACGTGCCGCCTAGCAACGAAGCCTGGTGGCAGGTCATTATTTTGGGAATTGCCTGTACCGCTATCGCCTACATAATGTACTTCAGATTGATCTCAAATGTGGGGGCTGCAAAAGCGATAACCGTAGCGTATCTTGTGCCAGTTTTTGGTGTGTTATGGGGAATACTGTTCCTTGATGAAATACTTACACCGGGCATGTTAGCTGGGGCGGCATTAATCCTTCTTGGCGTGGGGTTGACCACAGGGCTAATCAAAGCACGAAAACGACGCTATGCATGAGAAGGTGAATTTTCGTAATTCTCAACATTTCCTGTGCTGCTAGGGTTGAATACGACCTGATTGCGCCCGTTTTTCTTGGCTTGGTAAAGCGCGTCATCGGCTAGTGTCACAGTATCTTCCAATTTATAAGCGGATTTTTTAAATGCTATACCAAAACTGGCAGTGACTTTAATTAAATCTGAGCCATCCAGATAGCGCTTGTCAGATATGGCTCTTCGGGCTCGTTCAGCAACGTCTTGAGCGACCAGCAAATCAGATGTTGCCAGGATCATGACGAATTCTTCCCCTCCCCATCGGCCTATTGCATCTTGATCACGTATCTGTGATTTGAGGATTTTAGCTACTTCCTGCAATATCAGGTCTCCTTTAGCGTGACCAAAGTTATCATTGATTTGTTTAAAATGATCGATATCCACAATAACGGTGCAGATTTCTTGCTGATTTTTCCGCATTTGATTGAAGCGCCATGTCAGATTTGCGCGATTGGGCAACTGGGTGAGCGGATCCTTCTGGTGTTTTTTAGCAAATTCTGACTGCACGTAATTGAGTAAAAATTTGCCTAAAATGGCAAATATTAAAATGAACAGGGCGATATTGATCAATCGATAAAGATAGCTTTCCAGACTCTCAACTTGTCGCAGATGCAAAGGGTTAAGTACATACAAGCGCCAATTAAGTGCGCGTAATTGTACTTCCGCGATCAGAAAGTCAGCGTTATTAATCTGAACTATTTTGTTATTAAATGAACTGGTGTCAATGCCATTACTCACAGCGTTTTTGTACCAATCCAGCTGAGCAAGATTGAGAATTCGCTTGCCGTCAGCTAACTGTGACTTGTCCGAAGATAGGACCACATTATTATTATGATCTGTAATGACAAAGGCATAGCCAAACTGGCGTTTAAAATCATCGAAAGATTTCAAAAAAGTTTCAAGTCTTTTGCCTACACCGATAAATCCCAGAAATTCGCCCTTTTGATTATGCACTTTAAGATCAAAATAGATGTGCACATCATTGCGATTACCCAAGGTGCCAAAGGTCTCCACAGGATTGTCTTTAGCGCGAAAATACCATTCAACCTTGCCTTCCTCGAGTGGCAAACTGGATCCATCAGAGTTGTACTGAATCCGACTTTTTTCACTAGCCACGAAAAACTTCATTCCAAATTCTTTTTCAAGAATGCTCAGTTTTCTATGAATTTTTTGTTGATCGATTTGATCTTCATTCATGCGCAGTTTTAACGGCGAGGCCCTTGTCACCGTTTCTGCTATGTAAAAAGGTTTAACCAATTCCTGAGTGACCAGGTCGAATACTGGTGTAAGACTTTTCTGGTGCAGTATACTTTGCGTTTCGACTGAGTTGGAAAGTGTCACAACGCCACTTAATGACGCTGCCACAAGAAGCAATACCAGGGCGATGCCTAATTTGGAGTAGAACAGGTTTCGTACTAGCTTCATAGCTTCATCGATTAAGTAATAAAAGACGGCCGAACATTACGCCCTTAGGTCTAGTATTTCTATTAAACTTTAGTCTGAAAAATGACCAGGCAGGCTAGTGGGAAGCGAAATTAAGCTGCGTCGATTAAGCGCATTTTGACCATGTTTCTACCTTCGCGTTTGGCTTGATAGAGGGCGTCGTCTGCCCGGGCCAGAATGTCTACTAGCGGTCTTTCAACTTCGGTATGTGATACACCGAAGCTTGCTGTGACCTTAAGCGAAAGCGATCCAGTTGAGGCCGTCATACTGGCCAAACGCTCGCGTAGCTTCTGTGCGACTTCGAATGCTTGCTCAGGACTTGTATCAGCTAGCAAAATAACAAATTCTTCGCCGCCCCACCGACCAATAATATCTTCGTCACGCAATTCACTCTGCAGCATATTGGCGACCTGCCTTAAGACATTGTCGCCGGCATTGTGGCCATGGGTGTCGTTGACGGCTTTAAAATGGTCAATGTCAACTAACAGCAAGCTTACAGAATGTTTGCGATCGAGCATTTCAGCATAGCGCAATTCGACCTTGTTCCGGTTCGGCAATTGCGTCAGCGGATCAGTCTGTACGTTTTTCTGCATTTCACGTTTAAAGTAGTACAACAGGTTGTATATCAGTAAGAACAGTGCAAAGACCAAGACCAAAAGGCTGACAACACTAATAATAAATGTTCGGCTCACCGCGGCTTGACGATCACTCAGCGGCGTTAAAATGTACATAGTCCAATCAAACGGGTCTATGCCTATTTCAGCAACCAGGAAATCATTCTCTGCAATGCTGATTAGCGTATTGTTTAATGAGGTTGAGTTCAGGCCATTTGGTGCTGCCTGCTTCACCCAATCAAGGTCTGCAAGATTTTGAAAAGTAGAGTCTCGTGCTAATAAACTAGGGTCAGAAGAGAGGGTAATGTCTTTTTGCTGATCAACAAAAATAAAGTCATAGCCATATTCCCGCTGATATATCTCAAAAATATTGATGAAACTGGCAAGGCTTTTACCTATTCCGAAAAAGCCTAAAAACTGCTGCTCCTCATCGAATATCTTTATATCGATGTAGAAATGGGCGTTTTCCCACTTACCAATATCAGCAATAGCGTTTTCTGGCGTATCTTTATATTTAAAGTACCAGCTCACCTCGCCTTCAATAAGCTCAAGTTTGCTTCCGTCAGAGTTGTATTGCATTCGTGTTCTTTCACTTGCCACGAAAAAGGATAAACCAAACTCTGATTCAAGACGTTTCAACATTGCGAACATGGCTGCTTCGTCTATGTCTTGTGAGGACATCAAATCTTGCAATTCTTTTGCTCTGCCAAGTGTTTCGGAAACGTGCAAAGGTTGCATTAATTGTTCGACTACAAGAGAAAGCGCCGGAGACAACGATTTTTGTTGAGCAAGGCTTTGCTCAGCTACCATTTTTGAAATGCTGAAGTGGACCAGGGCGATAATAGAGATAACAACTACCGCAAAAAGTATAAGAAAACTGCGATGGAGTGTACGAAAAATACCCAAATTGCATCCCGCTATTGAAGAAAGTCGAACTCGACGGTTTTTATCTTACCTATTCCCAACCCAGCTTGTCATTAAAATAATAGTGATAAGCAAAATAAAGGACCGATAAGAAGTGAATGAGAAGATTGTGAGGGAATTCGCAAAGGCAATTCGTCGCAGTTACAAAGAATGGTGTACGACACGATTGCGGCCCTTTCGTTTGGCCTCATAAAGCGCTGAATCCGCCCCGGCAATCAACTCTGACAGAGGTGCTCGACTGTGACCAAAAGTCACGCCGAAACTGGCGGTGACTTTTGTTGCAACACCGCCTTGGTGGAAGTCGTGTTTTTCGAGTCTCAGTCTGGCTCTTTCAGCAATTTTTCCAGCATAGGATTCAGAGGAGGTTGGCACCAAAACGATGAACTCTTCGCCGCCCCAGCGTCCCACCAGATCTTGTTGCCTGATCTCTTCCGAAAGAATTAGTGAGACTGTTTTAATAACTAAATCCCCCGCATTGTGACCAAAGGTATCATTAATAGATTTAAAACTGTCAATATCTACCATAATTACCGCAACGTCGGCGTCTTGCCTTCTGAGTTGTTGATATCGTCTTTGTACGTAGGTTCTGTTCGGAAGTTGGCTGAGAGGATCAATATCAACGGTTTTCTCAAGATGATGTTTGTAATACATCATGATCCAGAACATTGAGGCAAAGAAAATCAAGACCAACGAAATTGCAATCACCGTATTGGTCACAAAAGATTTGGTAATCTGTGCCTGACGAGCTTCAAGTGGGATCAGAAGAAGCAGCTTCCAATCCAATTCATCTATGCTGATCTCTGATATTAGAAAATCTTCTTCATTCTCGGTGATTAGTCTACTGTTGAGGTCCGATTTATTGCCTTCCAGTTTCTGATACCACAGGAGAGAGTCTAAAGTGGGGATATGTGCCCCGGTCACAACAAAGTCTGGCAAAGACGTGAGTATGATTTCGTTGTTTTCGTTGACAAAAAGAAAGTCATAACCAAATCGTTCCTTATAATCTTCAAACCTGTCTATAAACTTTTTGAGACTTTTACCCACTCCCACTATACCCAGATACTGATCTTCCTCATTGTAGACTTTAAAATCGAAGTATAGGTGCACGTCACCCACCTGCCCCAGATCAGCGAACAAATCGCGGTCATGTTCCATTGCCTCAAAGTACCAGAATACTTTACCCTCAATAAGATCAATTACTCTGCCATTTGACAAAAATTGTTTACGTTGCTTTTCGCTGGCAACAAAGACGGTTAAATCGAATGTCTGCTCGAGTTTATTTAGTAGGGTTACAACTTTTTCTTTTTGTAGGTTTTCTTCGTTTAAAAGTGAGTCGAAGTAGCGGGTTTTGCCAATGGTTTCGGCAATGTGCAATGGTTTGAGTAGCTCTTCGTTGACGAGTGAAAAGACAGGAGAAACCGATTGTTGTTGAATTTTGCTTTGTTCTGCAGCGATGTTACTGATTGCGACATAAGCAGCGTAAGTAATCGCCATGCCGACACTGCATACAAGAATAAAGGTAATACGTTGAAACGATTGGAAAAATCGCAAATAAATAATCTCTGTGTAGCAAAGTAGTGTGGATCAACAAGAATAGTAGCTCTCTCGCTATATAAATTCTAGCAAGTACGAAAGAAATTCTAGTGCTATTTGAAATAACTTAAGCCGCTACTGGTACTTTTGACACTGTTTAGTATTATATGCCGAGCAAATTAATCAGGACTATTTATGCCATTTTCAGTTGTTGTTCTTGCTGCCGGTAAAGGTACGCGAATGAAATCATCCTTGCCTAAGGTTCTACACCCTATCGCTGGAAAACCCATGGTTCAGCACATCATTGATACGGTAAATAGTCTTGGGGCGAGTAATATTCATCTGGTTTATGGGCATGGTGGAGAACAGCTTCAACAGCAGCTTAGTCACAATACCTTATCATGGTGTTTACAGGCTGAGCAGCTGGGTACAGGACATGCTGTTATGCAGGCTGTAGACAAAATTCAGGATGACGAGGATGTGTTGATTGTAGTGGGTGACGCTCCACTTATTAAACCCTCAACATTACAACAACTCATTGATGTAAAAAGCGACGCTGACCTGGCATTGCTCACGGTAAAATTGGATGACCCAACAGGTATGGGCCGCATTATCAGGGACGGCGATCAGGTTATGGCAATTGTTGAGCATAAAGATGCAACAGAAGCTCAACGGCAAATCAGAGAAATTAACACTGGCATGATGATCATGGGGGGAGCCGATCTGAAGCGCTGGTTAAACAATCTCACCAATAACAATGCGCAAGGTGAATATTACCTGACTGATGTGATTGAAATGGCGGCAAATGAAAATAAGGTCATTCATGCGTCACATCCTTCTTCGGCCGTCGAAGTGGAAGGAATAAATAACAGGGTGCAACTTGCTAATATCGAACGTGCGTATCAGAAAGAGCAGGTTGAGTCCCTAATGATGAAGGGTATTTCAATGATTGACCCCGCAAGATTCGATCTGCGCGGCGATATTGAAGTGGGTCAGGACAGTAGTTTTGACGTTAATTGCATTGTTGAAGGAAAGGTTGTTGTAGGTTCCAACGTTGAAGTAGGGGCAAATTGCATACTGCGGGATTGCGAAATCGGTGACAACGTCGTTATTGAAGCCAACTCGATTATTGAGCAAGCAATTGTCGGAGACCACTGCACCGTCGGTCCATATGCCAGATTGCGACCTGGTGCGGTAATGAAAGAAAAAGCCAAGGTGGGTAATTTCGTAGAAATGAAAAAAACTGTGCTTGGCAAAGGCTCTAAAGCCAACCACCTGACCTACTTGGGCGACACCGAAGTAGGCGAAAACGCCAATATAGGCGCAGGCACTATTACCTGCAATTATGATGGTGTGAACAAATTTAAAACCAGCATTGGCGATGGCGCATTTATTGGTTCAAACAGTTCACTTGTTGCGCCCGCAGTAATTGGTAAGGGTGCGACAGTGGGAGCCGGGTCCATTATTAACAAGGAAGTACCAGACGGAGAGTTAGCTGTGGCTCGGGCCAAACAACGCAATATTCAAGGATGGGAAAGACCAACAAAAAAGTAAGCTGATAAAGGCCCTTTGACTTTTTTATAGGCATGGCCACGCACTTTGCGTGGCTCATCTGATTACTCTAGTCCACGTTTGTCTCTATTTCCCTGGGTTTAGGCTTGCCACCCCAGAGCGTCTTACCGACCCAAAAGAGCATGAATAGCAACACCAGAGGCTCTGGAATTGAAAGCACACCCGAATTTTGGATCATGTCTGGAAAGGCTGATGAGCCGGGGCCGGTGAACAACGAACCTACGGCAATAAAATAAGAAAACGTCATCCGCCAGATGTGCCGTACCAATCGTTGCTTAGGACTAAGAGTCCCCTTTAGCATTAAATAGCCGTCCAGGATAAAGGCGAACATCGATATCCCGCCGAGAAAGAAATATGCGGAAAAGTGAAAGTCTTGATACGCACCCTCAGGCGATTGCAAAGCAAGCCATCCAACCCACAGCGAAGCAATACTCACACACAAAATAGTAAAGCAGGCAGTGATACTAAATTTCCCTCGCTCCATGACAGACTTTTTGGCTGCGTGCCAGGACGTTAACACCAGGTAACTTGTGAGTGCGGCCGCTATCAGATTAATTGTTTGCGACAAAAAAGCAGCAGCTAGTGCCCCTGCAATTGCCATCACCAACATGGACATCACGTATCCTTTGCCTGCAGCGCGATGCCATTTATTGCCTTTGCTGCTGCACATGGCAATAAATCCACTAAAAACGGCTAGTGTGCCGAAAAATACATGTACTAAAACGACCATAGACATTTAGTTAGTTCCCTATTCCAATATTCAATAGTACTCAGTGTTTCAAACATCCAATGTCTGGTCGTCCGTTCCTACAGGCACGGTCAGAATAAGTAGGTGGACACAGGCTGGTACACTAGTGGACAGTCCAATGTGACTATGCAATTATCAATTTAACTATATGTTTTATATATTTATTTTTGGGGGCACAGTGGGTGAGGCATTAACCTTTACAATTACCATAGCAACTATTGCGCAAATTGTACTTGCCGCCTCTTTGCTGATCTCCCAAATGCATCGTGTGAAGGCGTTTATGCCCCTTAGTGCATTGTTGCTGGTTTTGTTAAGCATGATATTGGAACCCGTTCTGGCAGAATTTTTTCCGACATTGCGGGTGGCAGGATTCACTCTGATGCTTCCAGCCCTTTTGGCATTGGCTCCCTTGTTGTGGCTTTATATTGAGGCGTTAACTGCTGAAACCGACTGGCATCTTGCTCGTAGGCATATTAAACACTTTGTTCTGCCTTTTACTGGTGTGATCCTGTTTGTACTGCTTATGTTACTACCTGGCAAGACGCTTGAGTCCCTGTTGTTTGGTAATCCAGAATCCCTGTCTGGTTACGTTGGTGGATTAATGATTGCTGTTTTCGTTCTGGTGATCCTCTGGACCGGACAATCTGGCTGGTATCTGCTGAAGATATTTAAGTGCCTTGCCCACTACCAAATTCGTCTCAAAGATTTTTTTGCCAATACTGAAAAACGAGATCTCCTGTGGCTTAAGGCCTACACCTTATTGCTCTGCTGCATTTGGGGATTGGCTGCTGCTACTGTTCTTTTGGATAATCTGATGGCGATCACACTTATTGACAGAACGGGATACGCGCTCCTGATACTTGTGTTGGTATGGTTGTTATGCTTTTGGGGGCTGCGCCAACATCCTGGATTTGAAGGTCATTACCTTAAATCCGACGAGGAGTCAGGTGAACAAATGGACGAAGCAGTATCTGCTCGGGAAAAATATCAAAAATCTGCCCTTGATAAGGAAAGTGCACAACGGATCGCGAATAAAATCGAGTCCATGATGGAGGAAGAGAGTTTATATCTGGATGCGTCGATATCCTTGACCAGACTGGCAGAAATCTCCGGAATATCCCCCAATTATCTTTCACAAACGTTAAATGGAACCTTAGGCTCAAACTTTTTCGATTATGTTAACGGGTGGCGAATAAAAGAGGCGAAACGCAGACTCAGGCAGACAGATGATTCCATCATCACTATCGCTTATGGAGTAGGCTTTAATGCGCGTTCTTCATTCTATAAAGCATTTAAGGAAAAAACCGGAGTAACGCCTAGCCAGTATCGTCAAACGGCATAACAAGCAAGCTAGGGTAACTAAAAAATACCTATGTATTGAATTAAATACTTGCAAAACGTAAATTAATTACTAGAATAACTTTCGTTTTGAAACTTAAGAGCTTTCGTTAATGCAGAAGCGCAACACCCAACAACGCCGTCGAGCTATCATTGAGCGACTGAATTCCCAAGGGGAAGTGTCAGTTGATCAGCTTGCGGAGCTCTTTTCTACATCAGAAGTTACGATTCGAAAGGACTTGGCAGAACTCGAAAACAATGGGTTGTTGCTCCGTAAATTTGGTGGAGCAGTATTGCTTCCTGCAGAATCTTCAGAACTTTCCAGTGAAAAACTTTCGAGTCGAAAGAAAGCCATTGCAGCGAAAGCGGCGACCCTGATACAGGATCATAATCGCATAATCATCGACAGTGGCAGCACAACGGCTGGCCTTCTGGCTGAACTCAAAAATAAACTTGGCTTAGTGGTGATGACAAATTCGCTGCATATAGCCAACTCACTTTTGGAGCAGGAAAACGAACCTAAAGTGCTGATGACGGGCGGTACCTGGGATGCCCAATCCCATTCTTTTCAAGGTCAGATGGCTGAACAAATGTTACGAGCCTACAATTTTGATCAGGCATTTTTGGGAGCCGCAGGTTTGGATCTTGAAAAAGGGTCGACCACATTTAACGAATTGACCCACTTGAGTCGGGTCATGGCCGAGGTGTCAGGTCAGGTAGTCGTAATGGCAGAATCCGAAAAACTACAACGAAAAATTCCAAATGTGGAATTGCCCTGGTCGACTATTTCTGTGCTGGTTACAGATGATCAGATAGACTCAAAAGCAAAACAACGAATTGAACAACAAGGTGTACAGGTTTTGTGCGCCGAAGTTAAAGACTAAAATCTAGGAGTGTAAACATGTGTGGAATTGTCGGCGCAGTTGCAGAGCGTAATGTAGTTGAAATATTGTTGGAAGGATTAAAACGTCTTGAATACAGGGGTTATGATTCGGCCGGCGTTGCGCTGCTGGACCGAGCAGGTAGCCTGGTTCGTGAAAGGCAAATTGGTAAAGTGCAGGCACTTAAAGATGCCATCGCAGCCAATCCGATTAAAGGTGGCACGGGTATCGCCCACACTCGCTGGGCAACTCACGGCGGTGTGACACAACTCAATGCGCACCCGCATTTTTCTGATGAGCGCATTGCTGTTGTGCACAATGGGATAATCGAAAACTACGAATCCTTGCGTGAAGCTCTCAGTCAGAAGGGATACCGTTTTGGGTCCGATACTGATACTGAGACAATTGCCCACACAGTTCACGAACATATGAAGCAAGGTAAGCCCTTGCTGGCTGCAGTACAAACGGCAGTCACAGAATTCCACGGTGCCTATGGAACAGTCATCATGGACAGAGAAGATCCTGATCGTGTCGTGGTTGCCCGCTCAGGCAGTCCTCTTGTTATCGGTCTTGGTATCGGCGAAAACTTTATAGCTTCTGATCAGATGGCATTGTTGCCGGTAACTCGCCGTTTTATCTTCCTTGAAGAAGGTGATGTGGCCGAAATTACTCGTACCAGCGTGGATATTTATGATCTGAATGGTAACCCGGTTGAACGGGACATTTTCGATTCGGAAGTTGAACACGATGCCGGCGACAAAGGTGGATATCGCCACTACATGCTCAAAGAAATCCATGAACAGCCTTCAGTTGTGCGCAATACATTAAAAGACAGAGTAGGTGAAAAGGACATAGTATCCGGGATTTTTGGTGCTGGTTCTGAAAATATCCTGAAAGACATCAAGCATGTTCAGATTATCGCCTGTGGAACCAGTTATCACTCTGGTATGACGGCACGATACTGGCTTGAGCAATATGCCAATGTATCCTGTAACGTTGAAATTGCCTCGGAATTCAGATACCGCAAATCTGTCGTACACCCAAACAGCTTGCTGGTGACTATTTCTCAATCTGGCGAAACCGCAGATACACTTGCCGCCTTGCGTCTGGCTAAAGAGCAGGGATACATGTCGAGTCTGACTATTTGTAACGTGCCAGGTTCCTCTTTGGTACGCGAATCGGATATGGCATTCATGACCCTTGCTGGTGCTGAAATTGGGGTTGCATCCACTAAAGCGTTTACCACTCAGTTAACAGGCTTTTTGATGCTGACCCTGGCGTTGGGCAAATATAACGGCATAAGCGAACAAGATCACAAAGCGATAATGGATGGTCTGCACAGTTTGCCAAGCAAACTGGAAGAGACACTCACCCTGACCAATGGCATCGAATTGCTGGCGGAAGAATTTGCTGATAAACATCACAGCTTGTTCCTGGGAAGAGGAGATCAATACCCAATCGCTATGGAAGGAGCGCTTAAGCTCAAAGAGATTTCCTATATTCATGCCGAAGCCTATGCCTCAGGCGAGCTAAAACACGGACCACTTGCACTGATCGACGATGAAATGCCAGTTATTGTTGTTGCACCAAACAACGAATTACTGGAAAAGCTAAAATCAAATGTCGAAGAAGTGAGAGCCCGTGGTGGGATCATGTATGTGTTCGCTGATAAAGATGCGAAATTTGTCGGTGATGACACCATGCGGGTAATCAACGTCCCACACTGTGAACCCGCAATTGCACCTATCATTTATACGTTACCGCTGCAGTTGCTGTCATATTATGTGGCGGTGATTAAAGGCACCGATGTTGACCAACCAAGAAACCTGGCCAAGTCAGTAACAGTAGAATAAACAAGGGCCGAAAGGCCCTTTTTTTGTAGGTGAGTAATAAAGTCTCATCTTGGATTGGTCAGATTTGAACGCAGACTGGATTGCCATTTGCTGGCATTTGAGCTTGATCCTGCCGGATGTGCTTACAAAACGATCTGAATTAATCTGTGATCTCGACACAAATCTGGCACACTGACTCCTTACTCTTTTTATTTCAGGATCGCTAGTATCTGGCTGTCTCTGTATCTAAATTTTCGCATTAGAAAACTCCTTTGATTTAGTTTAGTGGAATTTTCTACCTGTAATTGTTTTGGTTTTTCGGGTGGACTACAAATGGCTTGAAACTGAGTTCTCAAACAATTTCATGATTAGACAAAATTTACCTATGTCGCTAGTATGTAGGAGCGCTTAAAAAATCATCAATATCTAGAACAAACACTCGTGACGTTATAAATACATTGAGCCGTCAATAATTATTATAGGGATGTTGAATTTGTTGAAAATTATTCCGATTGCTTGCTTGTTTCTGCTTTTAAATTGCGCTTTAGCAGATGGTAAAGCAGGGACAGTGGAAATCATCAATTTTACTGAAGAGTTTAATCCAGACGTAAAAGCTTCTGGAGGCGTTCTAGTTGGTTTTCATGTAACAGGCAGCGTCACTTCACCTAATTTTGAGAAATTGTATATTGCTCGGCCCAAAGAAACCGAGTCACTTTCGTTAACGTTGACCTCAATAGATGGCAAGTATAAGGCTACCATGGATGTTAAATTTAACGAATGGGAGTCCATATGGACTGAGATATCTATTCCCAGTCAAAAACAACAGCAGTTAAAAAAATATTCCGCAGATGAATTAGTAGCCTACGCCTATATTGAGATAGTTGACGAACGGAGCAAATGGAAAAAAACGTTTCACAATATTTACCCTGTATCATGGGGGATGCCGACAAACATGGATGAGTTTGCCGGTCGCTTCTTTGTGAATAGCGGTATAACTGCACCAAAATATAACCTCAATAATACTCATCACATTTGTGTGTCTACAAAGTCCGAAATTAACACCGCTTTCAATAAATATTGTGAGTTGGGAGAAGAGTTAAAGCCTGGTAACAACCTTGTCTTTATTAAAGCGGGTTTCGAAAGAAAATATCTAGTCTGGCGGCCTGAATGAGGCGAGCCATACGCGATTTCTATTTGGATATTATCAATCATTTTGAGATGGGCAAGCTAAGATGGTTTACCCGAGCATTAGTCGTATCGTTATTAATAATAACCCTATTATTTATCATCTTTTTCGTTTCCGTCGTATCAACGAAGTTGGACGAGGACACCAAGTACTTTATCAATGCGAGTTCTGAATTCTATGAATACAAACCTGTTGGAGCAAGTGCTTCAGAAGTACTCATTCAGAATTTTAGGATTTCAGAATCTTGTGGTGAATTCGAAGGTGAAATCGAAAACGAAAAACTAATCTTAAAATTTGAAAAAGGCAGCACCGCAAGAATTCTTCGGTTTAGCACATCCTTTATTAGGCTCGATATTCTTAGTGAAGAAATGAGTATGGGTTTTAACACTGATTCTGCACTTGAAAACATCGCCGCAAGCCTGGAGGGAGTAAAGTTCAAAGACTGTCTATCCATTGAAATTCAGCTGTCTGAATCAAATCCGGTTTTCACCATTACAACCATTGGAGATATTGAAGTTGGCAGAGAGATCAGTGACGCCCCAGACCAATACAATCCCGTTTTTTTGAGCGGTGAAATTATAGTCGAGGGCAAATCAGCAATTCAAAAAACAAGGTTTAACTATGAGCCTATCATTGTATCGCGTGGGGCCAAGATAACCTTTGAAAAAGATGAAAATGCTGGTGCACCAAGAGGAATATTGAGAGCTAGCAGGGGCTCTGAGGGTATTGACAGCACCATCATAGTCGCTGGTGCAAAAGTGTATACTCAGCTGTATCGAGAAACTAAGAAAAAACTAGAAATGAGCTTTCTGAATAGGCTGTACAGCGATAATGAAGCAGCTATAGGCTTTTCTGCCTTACTAATCTTAATTCAGTTTTTAAGTGCAATTATCGCATTTCTGATGCGACTAAAATTTATCAATAATACAACTGTTTAGGACCTTCTATACGATAGCTAGTAAGACATGTTCACAAAAATAAACTTAACGTTAACGCAGGGATCGAATCGAATGGACAATAATAAATCTATTTTTGCTAATGTGGCTAGCGTGTTTTTGATTAGTTTTATGTACCTTAACTTCTTCAATGCTTATGCTTCAGATGTAGTCGTAGAGTCGGAAACTGATATCGGCCGAGGTATTCTGAGATCAGTTGGGGGAAGCTGCTTTATTTACACGCCCCAGCATGTCGCCGAGAATTCTGCAGGCATTGTTTATGTGAGTTCATCTCAGGTGAGAGATCGACAAGCTTCAGTATTGACCTCATTTCCCGTTGACCTTGCCCTTCTCAAGTTACCAGATGAAGACAACATCATGTGCGATAGGTCCTCCTGGCAGGATGAAGGGGAACGTGTGGGCGCCATCCTGGAAATACAAAAAAACGGTATCTTGAGTCTACGCAAAAAGTCAGGTGGACTTAGCGATTTAAACGTTCGTTTTAGCAGTAAAGACTTGCATTCGTTCTTCTATATTCAGCCGATGAACGCTTCTCAAAAAATCCGCCAAGGTATGAGTGGCAGCATTGTATATGTTGCGACCTATCCAGTGGGCATGTTGGTTTCAGTTGAGGATGGTCGAGGTAAAGTATTGCGCATAGATACAATAGCTAATATTTCCAAAACTGTGTTATCCAGCTATGTTGGCGAGATTGAGAGAATCGCAAATGCATCATCGGATAAATCAGCTTTCCCATCCTTAAACAAAAAAGGCTCTTCAATTTTACACGCGCCTTTATCTAGCAAAGAAGTTTTCAAAGACTCTATTGGAGAAAAACAGCAAAAAGAACATAAATTTGTTACTCGAGGACATACCGCTTTTAAATTGAAGATGAAGCGCCAAAGTGAGTCTGCAAGAGTAAGTGTTTCAATACTAGGCCCCGGTGGAGATAGGCTCGGGCGTTTACGCAATGTCTCGACAAACAAAGATAACAGGCTTGGTTTTGGAACTATCGATGCCGGTGAACACACCCTTCTAGTTGACGGAGTCAATGGTGTTGGCATTTATCATATAGAACTAGAAGAAGTGGCATCACCAGAGCAGTTGGTAGGGGAGGCAAATATTATCAGCGATGGCGATAGTGTCTCAGGTTACATTGCGCAAAAAACCTATGCGGAGTATCAATTTATTACGCGAGGGCACACGGCTTTCAAGTTAAAGATGAAACATCAAAGTGAAGCCGTAAGTGTGAGTGTTTCAGCATTAAATCCCGCGGGAGATAGGCTTGGACGTTTGCGTAACATATCAACTAAGAGTGGTCATGTTCTTGGTTTTGGAACTGTGGATGCGGGTGAACATGCCATTCGAATTGATGGAGTCAGTGGTGTTGGCACTTATCATTTAGAGCTGGAAGAAGTGGCATCACCAGAGCAATTGGTAGGGGATGAAAATGTCATTAGTTTTGGTGACAGTGTTTCCGGTTACATTGCCAATAATACCTATGCAGAGTACCGATTTGTTACGCGAGGGCACACGGCTTTCAAGCTACAAATGGAGCGTCAAAGTGAGTCTGCGGCAATAAGTGTTGCAGCGTTAAGTCCGAGTGGGAAACGACTTGGACGCTTGCGTAATATAAAGACTGGCAGTGGCCATAAACTTGGATTTGGAACTGTGGATGCGGGTGAACATATTATTCGCATTGAAGGGATCGGGGGAGTCGGCACTTACCATCTAAAACTCAAAGAAGTAGCTACACCAGAGCAGTTAGTGGGTGAAGCAAATATCATCAACGTTGGTGATAGTGCCTCTGGTTATATTGCGCAAAATACCTACGCAGAGTATCGATTTATTTCACGAGGAAACAAGGCATTTAAATTAAAGATGAAACGTCAGAGTGAGGCCGCTAAAGTAAATGTTTCAGTATTGGACCCTAGTGGCAAAAGGCTTGGACGTTTGCGTAACTTATTGACAAATAAAGGTAAAGAGCTTGAGTTTGGAACAGTGGTTGCCGGTGAATATATCGTTCGCATTGAAGGATTAGGTGGCGTAGGGGTATATCATCTAACGCTTGAATAGAAGAAATCATAATAGTACATCCGAGCTTACCTATCCTCTATAGGTTTACTTAGCCAAATCTGCCGTCCTTAGTGATTACGAAACAGCGACTTTAGATGTGAACTAAGCGTCTATTTTTTGGGATAGAATCACACTTCTTCTCCCCCGTTTTAGTAGACGCCTCTTCATCATACTATGAAGCCTAAACTGCCCAGATCCACCTAAAAAACCCTGGATAACAATACATCCCCCACGCTGGCTCCATATATAAACTCAAACCGCTCTTGTTCAAGACTCAGTAAATACGCTCTTTTTTGCAATTACTTGTCCGGTTTTTCTTGCCCTTTCTGTTTTAGCTAATGAAAGCCTTGCGCTTTCAATTTATGTCTTTTCAGATCTTAAAAGGGAACATCTAATGAAAATTCTATGGTTAGTTATTTTGCTACTGATTTGCAATACAAGTATGGCAGGTCAGTGGCGTCAAACGGGTAGTTTTGAGGACAGAAGTGCGCTCATCACTCGATTAAACAGCGTAGTGAGTTCTGGTGCTGAGGTCGATGGATTTGCCCAGCGGCCAGACGGTAATTGGTTATTGGTATCTGGTCAAAACGTGTGGGCCAGCAACGGCTTTCCCGCCTGGTTTTACAACCACGTCAACAACTACGTCCAGGCGGGTAACAGTGTAAAAGGTGCGGACTGCAATGCGGCTGGTGCTTGTCTTGTGGTGTATCAGAATTGGGCAAGACACCAGTTAGGTTATGGTATCCCCAGCAGCGTTCGGGACCGTATCGATCATTTCAAATCCAAAGGATGGTCTATACGTGATCTTGAAGTGACCAACTCCGGTTACGTCATACTTGGTAAAGGCACGCGTTATTTTGCTGAGGGACTACCCTCAAGCTTACACAAAGCATTGAAAGATACACACGATACGAACCGCACTATCCGCGATGTGTCGATTGGATTTGAAAACCAATGGGCACTCATTGCCGGGCACAATCCTATGTATCGCGGTATCAGCATGACCTTAGCCAATCGGTTGAACTCTATCTCTAATTCAAACGGCCGGTTAAGAGAGCTGATGCTTGCTCGTGACGGTAACTACTTTGTTTATACCAGAGACACTGAAGGTGGCATTAATTCAAAAACGATCAGTGCCATTGAATGGGGTCTAGGCGAATCTGGAAATACCAATATCTGGAAGAGAATGAACGAATTAAATGTACCAGGACTCAGCGTTGCTGTCATTGAGCCCAGTGGAAACGGAGCAAAAGTGAGGCATGCCCGGGGCTATGGGCTAAAAAAATCAGATGAATACGACAAGCATATACTCAGTGACACGCCGTTTCCCTTGGCCTCATTGTCTAAATATTTGGGTGCCCTGACCACATTGCGCTACGCGCACAGCAACAATGTTCCGCTGGACCAAAACATATTCGAATTAGTCGACGCCGGTCAAATTCATACCTGGCGAACTATCGGTAACCATAATGTGTGGAACGACTTATTCGATATTCCAGACAACAATTTAAACCAGAACATTACGCTGTCTAGTTTAATGAGTCATACCGCTAATTTTCCCAAAATTTCAGAGTCTCGTGTTCCAAAAGCGTACTGGAATGACGCAGAAAACCTCTCGACACTAAATTGGCTGTTGGGATGGCACTGTTCTAGTAACAGCGGCTGTCAGCAGAAGGCCAACAGTGCCATTTGGCAATTCTTTGACCCCGATGCCAGCCCTTTGTTGGAAGGAGAGTTTTTATATAGCAATCCTGGCTATATGGTGCTGCAAGCGACGATGGAAGATTTAAGCGGACTCGATGCGGCTGATCTTATCGACACCTATTTATTTCAAAATCTTGATTTAGATTCCGCAAATGCGCGGATTAACAAATCCAACAGTTACCTTAATAAGTCAGCCTGGATGCACGGAGAAGATCCAGGTTCCGATTGGTTTAGTCATAGAAATATTTTTGCCTCGAATATTTATATATCCAGCGGCGACTATGCGAAAGCCATGATTATTGCCCTTAACGATGGTCGGGACCAAAACGATGACTTTTTCCTGCCTGGCGCAACAGTGGACAAAATGCTTACTCAACAGGGAATAGCCAGCTCAGTAGGTAATTATGGGTATGGGATTAATCTGGACGATGATGCAGTAGAAGGAAGCTTTCAGGATTTTGATCACGGAGGTTCGTTTAAGGACCGCGTATGGACAAAAATGTGCGGTAATCCAAGTACAAATCAGGGGCTGGTGATACTCTCAAACTCAGGCACTGACGATGCTAAAAAGCTGATAGATGAAATCATTCAGGCATATCTGGATAAGGTGAATTGGCCCGATGGCATGAATTGCAATTAATAGGCAACATCAAAACTGATCACGTCGGTGACGGGGGAACAAGCAAAATATGTTTTCTGTAACGGGTGTGTCGGTTTGAAATTGATGTCTAAATTTGCAATCACAATTAAGATAAAAGCGAACTGAAAACGGTTCGCTTTTTTGTGTACTCAAGTTGCAGTTAGTCTTTAGCTTTTTGTGACTTGGCAATAGCCTGACTTTCAACTTTTAGTGGTTTGCCCTCCGGGCAAAAATCCACTAGAAAGTCATTCATGCTGGCGAACAGGTTTTCTTTTACTAATCGGTAATGTACAAACCACCCGTAGCGGAAAATAAATATGGGACACTAGGTTTTCACATTCATATGACTACGATCGAAGGTGCGAAAGCATAGAGCGCACAGCGCTTCGGAATAACTCTTCGGACAGCATAAGGGCTTTATCGCCTACAACTATTTCCATCGAGCAACTACCTTTCGATTCGTATTCCCAGAATCTGTCAGACAGCCAAATACCTTGTGTTCTGGCTACGCCATCTCTGGCTTGTTCCGCCCTACTTGCAGACACCTTTAGCCGGACATGAAATAAATTAACTTGTGGAGGGCCCGGTTCGATTTCGATACCTGAAAGATCCTCTATTGATGCAGCCAGAGATTTCGCCTTGGCTATAAATCCGGGCATCTGTTTGATGCGCTTGTCTAACAATCGCAGGCTATCTACAATCATTGGCCATGAACCGAAAGAGAATCCTCCCAAACGTGTTCGCCACAACCGCGCCTGCTCAATAAAGGCTTGATTACCGGCTAACGCGGCTCCGCCCATTGCGCCAATATCCTTGTAAAACGAGACATATACCGAATCAAACCCAGATGCTATCTCAGCATAACTTCGTTGTTCGTAATATGCCCTGCTTGACCATAATCTTGCACCATCCATATGCAATGCAACCTTGTTCTCAGCGCATCGTTGTTTAATTGCTGCGAGTTCTGACCAGCTAGGTAATTTACCCCCACTATGTCGCTGAGGTATTTCTACAAAAACACAGGCATCATTTCTGCTGATATCATCTGAATTTACCGGCTCCCGCCATTCTCCTTGAACTCTGACGTTCATTCCATGTGCTGACTTAATACCGTTTTCTTCGTGCAGCAGTAAGTGTGAAGTTGGATGTAGCAGAATTGAATCTTTATCACTTTGCCTTGCATGGATGCGCGCCGCAATGCCCTGGGCCAGGGTGCCGGTAGGAAACCAGACAGCGTCATCTGCCCCAAGTAAAGTCGAAATCTTTTGTTCAAGCAACGCGGCTGCGCCAGTACTGTCAATGTGCTCCAAACCAAGATCTTGCCTGAGGAAATCACGAATATTCACCAGCTGCTCAGCGGCGTCTTGCTCCCCATGATAAGGAAAACCCAGATTGGTATGGCAAGACGACTTTAGTGAAACTGGCATGTTAGGTTGAACTCACAGACAAATAAAACACAACACTAATATCGGATCCGAATTGGGACAACCCCCATTTTTGTAACCAATGATTTGGCTGGAATTAGATGGATGGGTCTCTCAGCATCTTGGAAAATGCCAATGTCACGCCATTGGTCCAGCCGAAGCCATGTTGCACTTCATACTCACCGCCAACAGCCATGCTATGCACATCCCGGACATTGTACTTTTCCATGACGTTATCGTGTTCCAGATAATACACTTCCACTGTGCCGTTCCAGCGCTGCATTATCGTTCTGGCAAGGTCGGTGAATTGATAATTGCGTAAACCCATTACCGCAAACCAATGCAAAGGTGCCCAACCATTTGGACTATCCCATTGCTGGTGGCTGGCACTCAAGGTTGTTATTAATCCACCTTCCACAAGAAAGTCACCTTTAATCTTTTCAGATATCATATTGGCCTGAGCCTGATTAGCAATACCGACAAAAAGCGGCAGTACACAAGCTAGTGAGCGCACTGGCGTCGGCCTATTTTCACTCAATAAATAGTCACAGAAGATGTTGGATTCCTGATCCCACAAAAATAAATTGATTGCTTCACTCCTTGTCCTAGCCAGCAATTCATATTCTTGGGCTTTTTGTTCCTCGCCCGTGGCCGCAAAGAGTTCAGCCAGTATGGACTCCAATTTGTATAAAAGGCAGTTGAGGTCAACAGGAACAGTATCAGTAGTGCGAATGGAGCATAACTCGTTCGGATTTCCCAACCAACGAGAGCTGAAATCCCAACCTGATTCGCAGGCCGCACGGATATGTCGATAAAACTCTGCTCGTTCAGCCTCTGGTAAGCTAGCTGCAGCCTCAATGTCTTCCCGATAGGACTCTGGCCTTGGTGTTGGACTGTCATCCCAGTATCGATTGAGTAGCGCACCATTTGGAAGAAGAACGACTCGCCTGTAGGCCTTGGAATCATGGCCAAGTTTGTCTCGGCCATCCATCCAAAATTGGTATTCTTTCAACAATGCATCAAGGTAATATGTAAGCTCTTCTTTATTGTGCTGGTTAAGCGCCCGTCCTTCTGCATCCAGAATCAATTCAATCATCAGAGAAAGCACCGGAGGTTGCGACCGAGTGTGGTAGTAACTACGGTTGCCGTTTGGAATACAACCCAGATTAGCCTGCAACTGAATAAAATTGTCGACCATTGACCGCGCCAAAGATAAACGTCCGGAATCACTCAGCCCCAGCGCTGTAAAGTAACTGTCCCAGTAATAGATTTCCCGAAAACGGCCTCCCGGCACAATATATGGATGGTTTAAAGGCAGCAAGGAGCAGTGGCTGGGGGGATCAGGTTGCTTCTCCAGTTTGGGCCAGAGAGATTCTATGTATTCAAGCACCGTAAAAGCTGTTTCATCATTGCTCAGCGAGATGGGTTGTGGAAGCCTGAAGTATTGATGCACAAATGCTGATAGTTCAAAGGAAGCAAGCACACGTTGATTTTTGTACTTAGAGTAAATTTCGGTCAATGGTTGCATGGGCGTAGCATCTGCGAATGTTTTACTATCTTCAAAAATGCCCGACATCTGAACTTCGCGAAACAGGTCACTTTCGAAAAACCGCAGGCTATCTTCGACCTTGTATGATTGGGACAAATCAGACATTAACTTGCTCCTCTCTCAACGTGTTGTCATACGCCATTTTTGTGGAAGTTCGTTTGAATAAATACAGTGTTAGTGCCACCAATGCCATGGGAATCAAGAGAAGATAGAAGGCATTTTCCCCTCCCATGCTTTCGAATACCAATCCCGTAATAATCGATCCAGTTGTTCCTCCTAATGCAGAGAAAACAACGATAAGGCCAGTCATGGGCGCATGCTTAACCGGTTCAAGCGAACTCAACATCACAGAGTTAATGATCGGATAGATTGGTGCCATCATGAGTCCCGCCAGCGGCAACAAATAGGCCGCTATTGGTGCCTCAAGAATGTTGTTGGCCTGTCTGCCGTCTGCATCTGCTGCAAGAGGCAAACTCAACAACATAATTAACGCCATGCATGCAATACAGATGTTGAGAAAGACATACCAGTTAACTTTTTTGAGGATCTGACCGGCGAGTAACCGACCCAAGGCAATCATCAACGCAAAAATACTGGTGACCTGAATGCTGATATCCACCGGTAATTGCAAAACTTCGCTATTAAATGTTGGCAGCCATGTTCCTAGCCCCTGCTCAATCAAAACGTAAAGGAATATTGATAATACAAAAATCAGAACCAGGGGTTGATATGTCAGTTTGAGCATGTCGACGAAATCTTTGCTGAATGATTGTTTCTCTGCGCTCAATACAGGCTTTTGAATTGGCGACCAGAATACTACTGCTGCAGTAACGAGAATGACCAGAGCCAGTGGGTAGTAGACATCCAGCCAACTCAATGCGCTGGGGTCGTTGCTGTCAATGTAAAAACTGAAAACCCAATAACCTGAGAGCACACCCAACATGAAAATACCTTCTATGGTATTAAGTAGAGATGAGTGTGAGCGGGTGTCCTGACTTAGTTGACCAATGATGGAATAAACGGACACTTTAACCAATGCAAAAGCGCTGCCTATGCAGGCGAATAGCATTTTTACGGCAAAAAAATCCGCCACCAGAGGTGTGATCACACAGGCCAGAGAAACCAGCACTAGTGCGATCACCAATGCAAATTTATAACCCACTCTGGGAATAAAAGAGGCCACCATGAACGAAACGATAGCAATAGAAAGATCCTTGAAGCCTTCAAGTGTCGCCGCTTCTGGTTTGCTAATACCAAAACTGTTAATGGATTGCAGGATTACAGTTCCAACGCTGTTTAATAATATGGCGAACACGAAATAACAGGCAGCGATAGCGCAAATAATAGCAAATCGTGACATGAACAGATCTCCGGCAACGGCAAAAACCCGTTCAGTCTAGCGGTTGATCAAATAAAATGCAAACGTTTGCATTTTCGTGAAAGAATAGTCGAACTAATAATGAATCAGATGTGTCGGGTTGAATTTCTGGCCACAAGCTCAATGTCTATCACTGAAGATGACGGTTTTTTACCGCTAAACTGTCGCATCATTTGTTCCACCATCTCCTCAGCTGCCTTTTTGGTGTTTTGACGAATAGTAGTCAGAGAGGGATGGAATAGCTCAGCGAGGATAATGTCATCAAAGCCGATTATGCTCACGTCACCTGGAATACTGATGTAACGCTCTTTGAGGGCTTTAATGGCACCTAGCGCTACCATGTCGCTGGCGGCAACTATGCCATCAAAATAAAGGCCCTTTTCTAATATTGTCTGGTTAATTTTCTTGTGTGCTGCCGTGCTGGTGATGTCGATGGGGAGTGTTAGTTCAGGCTTTACCGGCAGGTTCAGTTCATTCAATGCCTGAATAAACCCCTTGTGGCGTTCCCCCATTTCTGCGTGCTCAGTATCCCCTAAAAACAACACGTTTTTGCACCCACTTTCCAGTAAATGCATGGTTGCCAGATAGCCACCCAGTTTGTTGTCACTACCCACAATCGGATAACTGCTCTCAGCTGTGGGGTCACCCCAAACCACCAGGGGAGCGCCAGCGTCAGACACTGCCTTAACCTTATCGTCACCTTTTCCCTGGCCAATCACAATAAGACCATCGGCGCGACTACTTGAAATGAAATAATTTGCCCAATCACCTTTAGCCATAAATGAATTAGACAGCAACAGCTCATACCCTTGTTTATTCAGCGCCTGATTCAGATCGCTCACTACTTTGAGTAAAAACGGATCGCTGATGCTTTGTTCAGTGTGATCAATCAGGTTAAGTATCACTGCAATGACGTTGGTTTTCTGGGTGCGCAATCGGCTTGCAGCTGTATTCAGACTGAAGTTGTATTTATTCGCGAGCGCTTTTATTTTGTCCCGTGTTGCCTGTTTGATTATTGGATTATCATTCAGCGCGCGAGAAGCGGTGGATGTGGATACACCAGCGATTTTTGCCAGATCAGATAGAGTTAATTTTTTTGCAGATTTCAACGTGTTAAGTGTATTTAGGTTTTATCAATAATATATCCTCAAACTTCTGCTATGCCTATTCAAATCTGTTTTTCATCTTGTTGATCAATAAAACGGTGAACTTCTGAGTGCATTGAAGGTTTTAAAATAAGCGTAATAATAAAATTGCAATCGTTTGCGAAAAATAATTGCAAACGATTGCAATTTCACATATGGTTTACAAATCGAGATAAACAATGATGCTAGGTGACCACATATGAACACAGTAAAATTTAGCCGCAGCGCAATGTCTTTAGCGGTGTCGATGGCTTTTATTATGCCCTTGCAAACCATGGCGCAAGAACAAACGCCAGACTCTGAGGGCGAAGAACGTGACTTCTTTGAACAGATACTTGTCACGGGTACTGCAAGCGGTACATCAGTGCGTAAAGTGGACGCAAGCTACGCGTCTACTTCATTGAGCGAAGAACAAATTAAGAGACTGGCGCCGAAAAGCACAGCCGACCTATTCAAAGCTGTACCGGGTGTCTGGGCAGAAAGCTCAGGCGGTGTATCTGGTGCTAATGTGTTTGTGCGGGGATTCCCCGGAGGCGGAGATGCGCCTTTCTTAACAGTTCAGCTACAAGGTGTACCGGTATTTCCACCTCCCACGCTTTCGTTCCTTGAAAACTCAACACTGTTCAGAATTGACGAAACAGTGGATTTTATGGATGCGTTGAGAGGCGGTCCCAACTCGGTTGTTTCCAGTGGACAGCCCGGCTTGACGACAAACTTCCTGTTAAAGGAAGGGAGCGACGTCACTGAAGGCTCGATTAAGTACTCAACTTCAGACTACAACCTTCAGCGTATTGATGGTGTGTTAAGTGGAATGATAGATGACGATCTGTATTTTATGGTTGGGGGTTATGTTCAGCAAAGTCCTGGCATTCGTGATGCAGGTTTTAACTCTGAAAAAGGCCAACAATTTACAGTCAACATAACCAAAGAGTTGGAAAACGGAAAAATAAACCTCTTTACCCGTATAACCGATGATCACGGGGCCTGGTATTTGCCAACACCCTTAGTGGAAGGCGTCGACAACTCTTACACCCAACTTGGGACATTAAACAGGCAGGCGACTGTGCAATATGGTCCCGATGGGACAAGCGAATCCTTTGACTTTGGTGAAGGGCGCGGGTGGGATGGTTCAATTTCCGGTGGGAGTATTACCCTGGAATTTGGCGATGGCTGGACCTTCGTCGACCGTTTTGCCTATACCTCGGGAGATGCCGACACCCTTGGTTTGGTGCCGAATGGCGATCCGGTTGCCCTGTCCACTGTGGCCGATAATGGGCAATCTGCAACCGGGGCTGTTACAGGTAACACTTACGCCGGAAGTACCTTAGTCCAGCAAATCGGTCGTTGGGTTGTGCGCAAGGACATTGAGTCCTTTACTAACGATTTAGCGATTACAAAAACAACCGAGAAAATTAAAGCTTCAGTCGGCTTATACAGTGCTAATTTTTCTTCAGACGATTGGTGGACACTAGGTAATCATGCGTACCATGTTATCCAGTCAGGTGGCGAAAACCTGACTGGCATCGACTGTAACGATAATCAGGATAGTTGTGGTTGGAATTATGACATTAATTCCACCGGTGACGGCACGACAACTGCATTTTACGCAGCCTTGGAATATCAATTTACCGATCAGTTGAGCGGGGACATTGGCGTCAGAAACGAGAATCACGAAATAGAATACACGGTTGATGAAGGATTAGACGGCGTAATCACGAAAGCGGCTCAATATGATGAATCTGATGTTGCTTTGACCGCCGGACTAAACTGGCAGTTGCGTAAAGATATGGGTGTCTTTGTGCGCTACAGTGAGGGCAGCAAAATGCCTTATTTTGATGACTTGCGTGATAATTTTGGTCGCTTTGAGGCGGGTGAAGACTTGATCGTAGACGTGACCCAATTGGAGTTTGGTTACAAACTGGCAAAATCCAACTACAACGTTTACGCAACCGGCTTTTTCAACGAAGTGGAAGGCGATACATTCCAGGCTCAACCGGGAGCGCCGGTTCAGGTACTGACAAATGAAGCATATGGCATTGAGTTAGATGCCGCGTATTTTGCAGATAATGGATTTTCAATCAACGTCAATGCCACGATTCAGGAAACTGAAATCACGGAAAGCCCAGAGAACGAAGGCAATGAAGCTCAGCGGCAACCAGGTTGGCAGCTACGTTTGACTCCTAGCTACGATTTCGAGCTCGGTGATTATTACGGTAGTGTATATGGGACATTGGCTATGGTTGACGACAGGTTCTCTGACAATGCCAATTCGGTTGTGTTGGATGGATACGAAAAAGTTGATCTGGGAGTGGTGATCAGAAGCGATGCGGGATTGAGTTTCGAACTTGCAGTGCAAAATGTTACGGACGAGGACGCCTTGACCGAAGGTGACCCACGTAGTGTTAATTCGCCCAATGGTCGATTCATTTTGCCAAGAACGGCAACCTTTAGCGTAAGCTATCAATTCTGAGAATACGATATTTCGGATAAAAAGCCTGGGTAACACCAGGCTTTCTGGTTTTTTCAACATACCTGGCAAAAAGTGCTATCAGTGAGTCGCAGCCTGTATAAACAAAAATTGAGATTATCTCTGCTACTCACACAGAACTGGCTAGCGTTCTCGAAAAGCCAAGGTGTTTCCGGCGTCAGCAAGGAAAGCTCCCCAACTCGTTATCAATACTTTTCCTGGATCAACACGCCCTAGTAAACAATCTTCTGCATGCAGAGATCTGTCCGGAGCCTCAATTAGCTGAACGGGACAGACTGGTTTCTGACGCCATTTTTCCCAGTCCTTCAAAAGTGTCCGGGGCGGACGTTTTCGCCGTCCGCGGACACTTTTATCGCTGTGAATTTCAATAATATTCAATAAAAACAATATGTTAAAGGTTGGTACGAAGCTGGCAGTATAAAGCCTAAACGGACAGCGGAGATCTAACAAATGGCAATGTATTTTTTCATTTCACCATTAATGTTCTTTATCAGCGCAATCATAATTGCGGCAATTGAAGCGCAGTGTAAACATCTGGGAGCGAACAATCATGATTAAAGATACCAGTGCCCAGGATATTGAAATGACATCCTCCGGGCCCAGCAAAAAATATTGGATTGTTGCAATTGTGGCGATGATTCTTGTTGCCTGGTCTGCTCATGCGATCTTAAATTCTCCCTCTACCAACCGTTCAGTAGATTTGGCCACTGTGCAGATCGCCACCTTGGAAAGAGGTGATCTGGTTCGGGATATTTCCTCTACCGGAAGAATCGTGGCCGCTAACGCTCCTCAACTCTATAGTCCTGAGCAAGGGTTTGTTGACCTCAAGGTAAAAGCAGGTGACAGGGTCGAAAAAGGGCAGTTGGTGGCAGAGGTGGATAGTCCGGAATTGCAGAACGAACTGGAGCAACAGCATTCCGAAATGACGCGGCTGGAAGGTGACCTGGCAAGGCAGGAGTTGGATGCGAGACGTCAGACGCTGCAACTGACCAAACAAATGGAATTGGCCGAGGTCGATTTGCAGGCAGCCGAACGGGAAAACAGACGTGCCCAGTCCTCAATAGTCAATAACCTGATCAGCAGAATTGACTTGGAAAAGGCCGTCGATGATTTATCTCGGGCTAAAGTAACGTTCAAACATGCAAAACAAGAAGTGTCTCTGGCAAAAGATACCTTGGCGTTCGAACTGGACAGCACTCGCAGTCGCGTCGCCAGACAGGCTCTGGTGGTCTCCGAGCTTGAACGCAAAATTAGCGAATTACAGATCCGTGCCACCGTCAATGGAGTGGTGGGTAATTTACTGACTCAGCAACGTTCCCTGGTGAGTAAAAACGCACCATTAATGACCTTGGTTGATCTGACTGCTTACGAAGCCGAACTGAATGTGGCTGAAAGTTACGCTAATGAGCTGAGTATCGGAATGGACGTTGAAATGAACATTGCTGGCAACAAAGTCAAAGGCGTGCTTTCAGCGATCTCTCCAGAAGTCACTAACAGAGAAGTCACTACTCGTGTTCGTTTTGCACAAAGTGATTTGACAGGTATGCGTCAGAACCAACAGATTTCAGCGCGTATTTTACTTGAAAACAAAAGCCAGGTGCTTAAAGTCCGCCGCGGGAGTTTCCTTCAGGCTGGTGGCTTTATTGCCTATCGCGTAGACGGGAACATAGCCACTCGCACAGATATACAAGTGGGTGCAACCAGTATGCGTGAAGTAGAAATCCTCAGCGGGTTAGAACCCAATGACCAGATTATCATTTCCAATTATGATGAATTTATTGACACAGACTCAGTGCTGCTGCGCGACTAACTAAGGACTAACTCCATGTTAAAAATGAACAATATCAACAAAGTTTACCAAACTGAAAAAGTACAGACTCATGCACTTAGAGATTTTAATCTGGAAGTAAATGAAGGTGAATTTATTGCGGTAACAGGCCCCTCAGGCTCTGGAAAAACCACCTTTCTGAATATCGCTGGCATGCTTGAACCATACACAGGTGGTCAATATTTGTTGGATGATGTGGATGTCGGCACTTTGTCTGACAACAAACGGGCAGATTTGCGCAACCAGAAAATTGGCTTTATCTTCCAGGGCTTCAATTTGATCCCTGATTTAAATCTATATGAAAACGTAGAAGTCCCGCTTCGTTATCGCGGCATCAAATCTGCTGAACGCCGCCGCAGAATCGAAGATTGTCTGGAAAAGGTCGGATTAGCTAGCCGGGCCAAGCATCTGCCCCAACAGCTATCAGGTGGTCAACAACAACGGGTTGCCATCGCAAGAGCTTTGGCTGGTGAACCACGCTTCTTACTTGCTGATGAGCCCACCGGAAACCTGGACAGTTTGATGGCACGTCAGGTGATGGAATTGCTTGAACAAATTAACCGAGAAGGCGCAACTATCATCATGGTTACCCACGATTCCGAACTGGCACGTCGGGCACCACGAAATATACAGGTAGTAGACGGACAACTGGCAGACTTTACCTTGTACCAAAATCGCTCTGCTGACTCTGTGGTTGAACTGGCGTCGGGAGCGTAAATCATGATCCTTCACTATTTAGACTTAAGCTGGCGGAGCCTCAAACGCACTCCGCTTATTTCGGCGTTGATGATTGCCGCAATTGCCGTTGGAATAGGCATTACCATGACCAGCCTGTCGGTATATCACATGATGTCGATGGACCCAATTCCACAAAAAAGTGATCGTCTATTTCAACCACAGTTGAACACTATGGATGATGGTCAGACATGGTGGACTGAAGATGATCTGCCCTATCAAATCACTTACAACGACGCGATGAATTTGTATAACGCACCGATCCCAGAACGCAAAGTCTTGTCTATGCGCACTGGATTTAGTGTGCACATGAACTCCAGCGAGGTAAAACCATTCTTGCAGGGAGCCAGGGTAACCGGGCGCGATTTCTTCGCTATGTTTGATCTGGATTTTGTTTACGGCGGCACGTGGAGCGAATCACAAGAGCGGGAAGTGGTGCCTGTCGTGGTCATTTCCACTGAGCTGAATGAAAAACTTTTTGGCGGCCAGAACTCAGTAGGAAAGCAGATCTATCTGGATGACACCAGTTATGAAATTGTTGGTGTGACAGAGCCATGGGATATTCATATCAAGTACTACGATTTGAACAATGGTGCATTTTCTAATCGGGAAGAAATGTTCATTCCTTACAGCATGATTGCGGCGAAGGAGCTGAACTCCTGGGGTAATACTAACGGCTGGAAGTATCAGGAAATCAATAACTATCAGGATCGCCTGCAATCGGAACAATTCTGGTTGCAATTTTGGGTGGAACTTAATTCGCCGGAAGAAGAGCAGGAATATCGCGAGTTTTTAACTGCCTATCTGGAAGAACAGGGAAAACGGGGCAGATATAGTCGGGAAAAAGTTCAGTTTGCACTGCGAGATGTTAACGAATGGCTTGATTACAACAACGTGGTTTCTGAAGACAACCGAGTGTTAGTTGGCCTGAGTTTTATGTTCCTGACAGTCTGCCTGGCAAACATACTTGGCTTGTTATTAGGTAAGTTCTTGCGAAGAGCGCCGGAAGTAGGCGTCAGACGTGCGCTTGGCGCTAGCAAGCGACAGATTTTTCTGCAACACCTAGTAGAAGTATCAGTACTAGGGTTATTGGGAGGTTTATTGGGGATAGGGATAGCACAGTTGGGATTGTGGGGAGTGCGTCAGACCTACAGTTACTACAATGCTTTGGCCACCATGGATTTAACCATGTTATTGGCTGCACCATCGATAGCAATTGGGGCATGCATAATTGCAGGGTTGTATCCAGCCTGGTTAGTGTGCCGCACGACACCTGCTATTTACCTGAAAACCCAATAGGAGCCGACCATGTTAGAGATTAAACCTATTTTCAATGCAATGCGTCGCTCAAAAGCTGGTGCAATCATGTTGCTGATACAAATAGCCATTACCACAGCCATTGTCAGCAATGCGTCATTTATTATTTACGACAGAGTCCAGTACCTGCAACAAGAAACGGGCTACCCGGAGGATGAGATATTTCATTTCGCAGTGCAGACCTTCGGTAAAGACGTGGATCTTTCACAACAATTTGAATTAACTGAAACAACACTGCGCAACATACCGGGCGTGATCAATGCAGTTGCTATGCAGGAAATTCCTTTGTCAGGTGGAGGGTCGGCCAGTTCGTTTGGAATCAACCCGACATCTGATCAAGGTCGACAGGGTAGAGAAGTTCGTTCAGCTTACACCTATGGTGACGAACACGCTCTTGAAACTATGGGTGTTGATTTGATTGAGGGCAGAAACTTTAATCAAAATGAAGTCATAATTGCTCAAAATAGAGATGTGTTGCCGACGGTCGCCATTGTTAGTAAGACCTTTCTGGAAGAAATCTTTCCAGAAGGTGATGGTTTGGGTCAAACTATTTATCTTGGTGATATGCCGCTGAAAATTATAGGTGTAGTGGGAAAAATGATGGGCCCTTGGTTGAAGGATTCTCGTCCGGATAATCTGATTGTTATTCCATTTGTGAATGCAGGTGTATACCAAAAAGTGTTGGTCCGGGCGGATCCTGAGCAAAGAGCGCAGGTGATGGGGCAAATCGAGGATATTTTGCTGAAAGAATACGACCAGCGCGTTGTCGTCAATCTCAATGGAATGGATGAGTCAAAACGTCGTTACAACGCATCTGACATTCTGATGCTGAGAATGCTGGTGGTATTGATAACTGTCTTGGTATTAGTGACCGCTTTAGGTATATTTGGCTTGACTGTTTTCAACATCAACAAACGTACCAGACAAATCGGAACTCGCCGAGCCCTGGGTGCCCGCAAGTCAGCGATAGTTCGCTATTTCATGGTTGAAAACGGGATCATTTGTATTGCAGGGTTGGTGATAGGATCTGCGGCGGCAGTGTACATGGGGACTGCGCTCCTTGAGCACTACTCATTGCCCGCACTAGATCATAGCTACATTGGGATGACCGCCATTTTTGTGTTAGTTGTCAGCTTATTGTCTGTGCTGGTACCTGCCAATCGGGCGGCAAATATTTCGCCTAGTGTAGCAACGCGCAGTATTTAGCTGCAGTCTGAAAAATAAGGATTGATAAAGTAGTCAATGGATAAAATACTCATCGTTGATGACACACCGGCAGTGCTTCAGGCACTGTCGTTGCTTCTTGAGATTCATGGTTATGACGTGATAACCACCACATCGCCGGAACAAGCCATACAATATGTTGACCAGTTAAGGGTCTCATTGGTTATTCAGGATATGAACTTTACTGCCGACACCACTTCTGGCGAAGAAGGTAAAACCTTATTTACTGAATTGCGCAGGATTAACGGGAATTTACCCATTATCTTGATTACTGCCTGGACAGATCTCGAACAGGCGATTGAACTGGTAAAAGCCGGGGCGGCTGACTATATCGCCAAACCCTGGGATGACAAAAAACTGCTTACCATTGTCGCTAATCTGATAGAACTGGGTAAATCCCGTCAACAGACTCAGCAGCTTAAACGGATCAAGCAACAGCAACAGTCCTCAATTGATGCCGCAAAAAGTGTTGGATTGATTTACACAAGCAATGCAATGCAGCGCATTGTTGATATGGCTATTCAAGTAGCAAAATCGGACATATCTGTTCTAATCACAGGGGCCAATGGCAGCGGTAAAGAGAAAATTGCTGAACTGATTCAAGCCCAATCTACCCTGAGCAACAAACCCTTTGTTAAAGTGAATTGCGGTGCCTTACCTGCAGATTTAATTGAAGCAGAGTTATTTGGCGCGGAAGCTGGAGCATACACCGGGGCAACCAAGACCCGTATCGGACGTTTCGAAGCTGCCCATGGTGGTACCCTTTTTCTCGATGAGATTGGCAATTTGCCCTATTCCGGCCAAACAAAACTGCTACGCGTTATTCAAACCGGGGAATTTGAGCGACTCGGTTCAGTAACCACTCGACATACTAAAGTGCGGGTGATATCAGCCACTAATGCCGAACTTTTGAAGGATATTCGTGAAGGTAATTTCCGGGAAGATCTCTATTACCGACTAAACGTAATTGAACTGATAATGCCATCCCTGGCAGAGCGGGCCGACGACATAGTGCCACTGGTCAAACACTTCCTTCCTGAGCGACAGCTCAGTTTATCTGCCGAACGTACACTGCAAATTTATCCCTGGCCGGGCAATGTGCGCGAATTGGAAAATGCCTGTAAGCGAGTGGCAGTGTTAAAGCCTGAGGGGGTTATCGAACAAGAAGATTTTGCTTTGCAGTCAGTGCAACTATCTTCTGTCTCATCGAATGAAAAAACCGAGCCGGACAAAGCCGAGTTGGAAATAGCCATGCGAGAATATCAGGGCGTGATCGCTCGTGTAGCCCGTCATTTTGGTATGAGTCGCCAGGCATTGTACCGCCGATTGAATAAATTGGGCATCGACTACTGATGCATGATTTATTACTGAGTCGGGTGCTGAAAATCGCATTTTTATGCAGTGCAGTCGGACTTATCCCTATGCTTTGGCTTACACCCTGGACTGTGTCAGAAAAACTGTTGGTTGTTGTATTGGTTACAGGGTGCTCACTGTTTGTAGCACATTATTTCTTTCGGGATACCCATGAAGGACTTGCAGCTCTGGAGATGGGGTTACTCAATCTCAAAGACGGAGAATATTCAACCAGTCTTGCTTATCAGGAAAAAGATGAATTAGGCCATCTTTGTGAGTTGTACAATGATACCGTTTTACATTTGCGGGACGAAAAACGTTGGCTCTTTCAACGTGAATTATTACTCGACAAAATCACCCAAAGCTCGCCTGAAGCACTTTTTCTGGTGAATAACCACCAGCAGATCGTATTTTGCAATATTGCTGCGCGCCAGTTTTTTGGAGCAAACCAAGGGGTTGAAGGTAAAAAGCTGGAAGAGGCACTTGAATCAGCTCCCAAAGGTGTAGCTGAAGCGCTTGCGGAGGCAAAACAAGGTCTTTTTGGTGTACTGAAGGAGAATCAGGAATCGGAAACATGGCATATGTCTACCGGGAATTTTGTGCTGAACAATCAAACTCATACGCTATATATTCTGAAGCAAATGACACGGGAATTAAGCCGCCAGGAAGTCGCGGTGTGGAAAAAAGTTATTCGTGTTATCAGTCACGAACTCAACAATTCTCTCGGACCGATTTCATCCATGCTGCACAGTGGGCAAATATTGAGTGCACAGTACAAAGAAGAACGCCTGGAACGTGTTTTTATGACAATAGATGAGCGGATCAAGCACCTGAGTGAATTTGTACAGGGCTATGGTAAATTCGCCAAATTACCTGAACCCAAAGTGACTGATGTAGATTGGCAGACGTTAATGCTCCAATTGAAACAACAGTGGGATTTTACTCACGATGAGAGTATTCAGTCCGATGTTAAGGCCGATCCGGTGCAGCTTGAACAACTTATGATCAATTTGCTTAAAAATGCCCATGAATCCGGAACCGCGCCTGGCAGTATCAGTGTCGAACTGATACAGAACAGTCATGAAAGCGTGATCAATGTGATGGACGAAGGAAAGGGTATTGCTGAATCTGTTCTGAGCAACGTTCTGATCCCTTTTTACTCCACAAAAGTGACTGGTAGCGGACTGGGTTTAGCATTGTGTCGTGAAATAACAGACGCTCACCATGGGCACATTGCCTTGCACAACAGAAAAGAGGGCGGGTTACTGGTAAGAGTGACTTTGCCAAATTAAGTTTTATTCAAATTTGCATAGCGATAAATCGAAAAAAACTAATCCCGTTATCCAAAGCGTTGATATAATCCTCCAGTCGTTTTGCCTTGTTGGTGTTGTGAGTCCGTGAATTTCCGTCTTCTATTGATCTTGTGTTGCATAGTAAATGCCTCCGTCGCGCAGGTTGCATTCGCTGATCCCACCATTGAAGAGCAAATTGGCCAGTTGCCCGAACAGATTCAGACGGCCCGGCAACAGGGAAATTTGGATAGTGCAGACAGTTTCGCACAACAGTTATTGGAATTGTCGATACAATTGGATCTTCCTGCAATTCAAGCCGATGCCTACTTTGAGCAAGCCAGAAACGCCATGGAAAGAAATCGCTATCCTGGCGCCCAATCTTTGCTGCTGGAATCCATAGAGCTCTACCAGGCTGTTGGGAGTCGTAATAATCTGGCGGAAGCCTATCGACAACTGGGTTTAACCTATCGATATCAGGCAAATTATCCCCAGGCGCTGGAATATATTTATCTGGCAATGCAAATCAATCAACAGTTGGATGATAAGCGGGCAATCAGCTCCACCTACAATAGTATCGGTGTTGTTCTGGAAAAAATGGGGCAGTATGAAGAAGCTGCCCAAGCTCACCATAGCGCCCTTGAAATAAACTATGAGCTTGGCGATGATTCTGGCGTTGCCAGTGCTTTATACAACTTAGGGGACATCCGCCGCAGCATGGGTGATGCCGAATTGGCACTAGGCTATTTTAAACAGGTTCTGGAATTAGACCTTAAGTCAGGCCGGGCTAAAGATATTGCTTACAGCAACCATAAAATTGGTTTTGTCCTGCTTACGCAAGGAAAGTATAAACAAGCCCGGGTTCACATACTTGAAGCGCTGACAATATTTGAGGAGATAGAAACGCCCAGAGATACGGATTGGGCGCTTACCTCGTTGGCGCAGCTGGAAATGGAAGAAGGTAATCTGGAAAAAGCCAAGGAAATGGTTCTGGGCGTGATCGAAAGAGCCATCGACAACCAATACAATAGCTTACTGGTGGACGCCTACCTGGTTGCAGCGGAGGTGACTTTCAGGTTGGGTGAAGCTGACGAATCGCTCAAATTCATCGAAGCTGGTTTGCTGCAGGCCCAATTGAATAAAGAGCGACATCAGGAAGCAATGCTGGAGCGGCTGCGCGTGAAAGTTCTGCTGAAACAAGAGTCACTGCAACAAGCATTTCTTGCACTGCAGCGGCAAAAAGAACTTGATGACGAGATACTTAATGAAAAACGGCTGACAAGTATCGCCAGCGTGCAGGCACAAACTGAATTTATCCGCCGAGCCCACCAAATTGAGTTACTCGAAAAAGAGAGTGCGTTGCAACAAGCTGCAATAGAGAAAGAGACCCTGTCCCGCAATACTTGGTTGATAACTGTTGTAGGTATATCGATTGTGTTGTTTCTGTTATATGGCCGAATTATGCAATTCCGACACACCAGAAAGCTTGAGCAGGAAGTGGATACTCGCACACTTCAGCTTGAAGAAGCCAATAAGGAGCTTGTACAGGCATATAGGGAAATGGAGGCCATTAGTTTAACGGACAAGTTGACCGGGATTAAAAACCGCCGTTTTCTGGAAAAACAAATTGGAGCCGATCTGGAACAGAGTCAGCGCCAGTATCAAAACTGGCGGACGGGTAAAATGGGTCTGCCAAAACAAGCTGATATCGTCATGTTTATGATAGACGTGGACAATTTTAAAGATGTTAATGACGTTTTCGGCCATGGTGCCGGGGACAGAGTGCTAATCCAGTTGACGGAAAGAATGGCGAAGGTTTTTCGTCAGTCAGATTATCTGGTGCGATGGGGCGGAGAGGAGTTTGTTGCAGTTGCCCGATTTATCGATCGAAAAGATGCGTCTGCATTAGCACAAAGGATGCTTGAGGCCGTGTCCGAAGAATTGTTCGAACTTACCGACAGAATCAACCAGGAGCTAACCTGTTCAATTGGCTATGCGAGTTATCCACTGATGCTTGAAGACAATATTGACAAACATTGGCATGGATTAATTTCCATGGCAGATGCCTGTCTCTATGCTGCCAAATACTCCGGAAAAAACTCCTGGATAGGTGCAGAAAAACTATTGGATAAAGACCTGGAACTTGACGATGTCACACCTAAAAAGCTGAATAAATGGCAACAACAAAACAAGATAAAAATTGTCAGCTCAATTGACTCAAACGAAGATATTCGTTGGCAGGCACCGGGCTGACAGTGTTAAAACAGGCCAATCTGGTCAAAAAAAACCAAACCTAATTGTTTCAGCGTTTTGGTTGCTGGATATTGCCGTTTAAGTATTGGGAAATCTGATTTGCCATCTTCTCAATGTAAGCTAACACTCCATCTTTGACCGGCAACATTTCCTGCTCAGTGAAATTGTTGAAATCCACCGGGTCTTTAAAGCCATCAAGTAAATTATGTTTACCCGTATATAGATTCATTTCCCAAAGTTCTTCAAGCAAAACCATATCCACTGCAGGATCAATAATCTCAGCCGTTATTTCAAAGCTGGAAGAGGCATAATATCTGTCCAGGCCGAAAAAACTACGTGTGAACAGCCCATAACCTTCGCTATAAAACTCGACGCAGCCATACTGAGAACAGTTCAATTCGGCTAGGGTCTGCACTTCCTTGATACCTATTACCGCATGAATACCTTGGGCAAGAAGAGAATTTCTAAGGGCAGAGGTTCTATCAATAAAGGCCCATTGCTTGTCTTTTACGGCTACAAAATTCAAATCTGTTATGTCATTGATAAGCGGTGCTGACAACGCAACTACAGTAAAGGGGGTATTCTCTTCAATTTGCCGTTTAATTGTGGCAAACGCTTCTTCTTTTAGTTGCCACTCGTAGGGGTAGGATTTCACGTGATTGTTAAACACGGTTGTACCTATATGGGTATGAGTAGGTGAATTGCTCACATCAATAAAAACACCAATTTTCGCCTTATCCGGGAGCGAAACTTGCTCAACAGGTGGAACAAATCTAGCTGCACAGCCTGACATGAAAACCAATATAACTAGCAAAAACGTAACTTTAGACATCGTTCAATCCTTATCTTTAACTGCGAAGCAACCTTGTGCGTCTTTTAAGAGGCGAGAGAATAAGTGAAAAATTACGCTAAATCCACCACCAATCAAGAGGCTATTTTTCTGCCGAAAGGCAAAAGTAAATTATGCATAATTTTACATGTTCAAAAAATTTGAATCATTAAGTCAAAATGTTCCGATTTTTTTATCTGCCATAACCCACTATCTTTATTTCAACGCCAAGCAGGTCAAATTTTAAATAGCCTTGGCTTAGCTTGAAACAATTTTTTTAATTCAAACTTTTTGAGGGTAAGATAATGAATAAGCAAATTTTAAAATCAGTTCTAGCTTCTGAATCCGGATTTGGCGCACTCGCATTACGTGTACCGGCGGGCATTATTTTTATGGCTCACGGTGCGCAAAAACTGTTTGCTTGGTTCGGTGGTTATGGACTTGAAGGTACCGGGCAGTGGATGGCTTCAATTGGGCTTGAGCCGGGCTATCTTATGGCGCTATTGGCGGGCAGTGCAGAATTTTTCGGCGGGCTATTTTTATTGTTGGGATTATTAACCAGACCAGCCGCAGTAACTTTGGCAATAACCATGTTGGTTGCCATAGTGACAGTACATTTAGCCAACGGTTTATTTATGTCTAATAATGGCTATGAATTCGGTCTTGCCCTACTGGCGATAAGCATCTCAGTCGCGATATCTGGTGCAGGAAAATTGAGCGTTGATAATGCGCTTGTGAAGAAACTGGCGAATTAAGGAGGCTGAAATGATCGATATCAGACGTGCAAATGAACGCGGTCAGGCTAACTTTGGTTGGTTGGATAGCAAACACACATTTTCATTCGGGTCATATTATGATGAAGCGCAAATGGGCTTTTCAGCCTTACGGGTTATTAATGATGATACCGTTGCACCAAGCGCAGGGTTTGGCACTCACGGACACAAAGATATGGAGATTATCAGCTTTGTTACCCAAGGCATTATCGAGCACAAAGACAGCATGGGTAACGTGCAAACTTTGCCAAAAGGTGAGTTTCAGCTGATGTCAGCTGGCAAAGGAGTCTTTCACAGTGAGTACAATGGCTCTGATGAACAAGAATTAAAATTCTTGCAAATATGGATTGTGCCTGAAGAAACAGGTGGAGAGCCAGGGTATCAGCAAAAAGATTTTGGGCGCTCGCAGGGGTTGACCAGAATAATTTCTCCCACCGGAGAAAACGGGACGCTTAAAATTAAGCAGCAAGCGAGCCTCAGCCAGCTGATCCTGGGAGAAGGGACGAGCGAAACGATCTCCGTTGAACAGGATCGCAATGTCTTTCTGCACGTTGTTGAAGGGAAACTAGAAGTGTTCGGTCAGGAGTTGTTTGAAGGCGACGGTATGAAAATCACTGATTCTTCAGACATTGAGGCAATCAACAAAGGGAGCGGTAATGCTACCGCACTGGTATTTGATTTACCTTGAAAGTTAAGGAATATTTATTCTTGAATAGTATCGGCCGTTGGGTCGTTACTTTTTTCGTTGGAGAAGGTTATGCACAATGCAGTGACTCTTGAAGCACTCAGAATAATGAAAGCCATAGATGAAAAAGGCAGCTTTGCTGCAGCAGCAGAATCTGTGTTTAAAGTGCCATCTGCATTGACTTATACAGTTCAAAAACTGGAGGCAGATCTTGATGTCAGCCTGTTCAACAGACGTGGGCAAAAATCCGTATTGACCCCCCCGGGAAGGTTAGTACTAAGCGAGGGGCTAGCAATTCTGCAAGCCGCAGAACAACTGGAAGAAAAAGTCAGACAATTGGAAACGGGTTGGGAAACCACCTTCAAAATTGCAAAGGACACTATTATTCCTATTCGACCACTGTTAAAGATAGTTCAGGACTTTTGTAGTCTGGACAAGCTCGTTGAAATCAGTGTGTTTGAGGAAGCTTTGGGAGGAGGCTGGGATGCGCTGTATTCTGGAAGAGCAGATATTGGTATTGGATTAACCGGTGAATTACCAAAAGGTCAATACGAAGTATCGCAAATAGGCCGTATGGAATTTGTTTTTGCCGTAGCGCGTTCGCACCCACTGGCTGATTATGTTGGTATTCTGGAGGGTAAGATTATAAGTCAATACCCGTCCATTGTTGTTGCTGACAGTTCAAGGAGCTTGCCTGGCCGGAGTAGCGGTCTGTATGAAAGTAAGCAAAAAATCAGAGTGAGTAGCATGGCGTCTAAGCTTGAGGCTCAGCGTATGGGTCTGGGTACCGGATTCCTGCCTTTACATGTTGCAAAACCTGCGTTGGACAGGGGTGAACTGATTGCTAAATCAGTTTCCATTCCTCGCCCAAGCATGCCCGTTTACATGGCCTCAGCCAAAGATAAAACAGGTAATGCGCAGACCTGGTTTTGCGAGCAATTGGCTAGTTGCAACTGGTTTGATTAACACTGTTCAAACCAGAATTCAATTTCCTCTGTGTCTTCGTAAAAGTGTGCGGAATGCTCTTGATGTGCCTTTACATGGTACCAGTGACCAGGCCCATATTCGTATTCAACACCGTCTATAGTCAAAAACAGTCTCCCTCGGGTGATAACCCCATAGTTATCAGTTTCATGTGTATGGGGTTCAATGTCTGTGCCCGCCGGATACATGGCAAAAAGAACTTTGCAGGATTTATTATCCAGTTCGAAGGCATCGAACCTTTCTGAAGCAGACTTCAGAGCCTGAATCTTTGCTGGAAACTCTATCTTGTTCACTATCTGTTCCTCTTGTTCAATATGGAGTCACTTTACATGTCAAATTATGAATATAAAATAGCCAAAAAAGAACTCTATATATTCAAATATGAATAACCTCAATTGGGACTATCTTCGTTTTTTTCTGGCGGTGGCGGAGCAAGGCAGTTTAAGTGCAGCTTCCCGCACGCTCAATCAATCACAGGCAACAGTCTGGCGCAAAATATATGCGCTTGAACAAGAACTGAGTTCACAGTTGTTCGTTGCTAGTCGCACTGGTTACAGCCTGACTGCAAGCGGACTTGCCCTTTTACCAATTGCCAAAAGATTAGCATCTGAAGCTGACAAGGTGCGGTGCATGGCGACTACAAGCCCGACTTTGGCTGGTATTGTCCGAATGGTGGCACCAGATATTTTCGTGGACTTCCTCTGTCAGCAGCTTGTTTTGCCCTTTAAGCAAAACCAGCCTGGAATTATCTTCGATCTGTTTACTTCAAGTCCGGCCATTTCCCTGGCAGAAAAAGACTGTGATCTGGCGTTGTTAGTTTCAAAGTCCCTTCATCCTAACCTCACGGCTATCTTTAAAGTGGATACCGAATTTGATTTGTACGCGAGTCAAGCCTTTATGGACAATCTTGAAAAACCTGTCACGGCGCAGACTATTTCACAACTGGAGCTGGTGGATTTTGAACAACATGGTTCTCATCTGGTGCCCATTGGGTGGCAAAAGTTTTCGGCAAAAATGCCCAGGGTACTGTGCAGTAACAGCCCAGCGCTTCGAATTAGTGCAACCAAGGCTGGAATGGGTGCGTCTTTGCTACCCAAATTTGTTGCTATTCAACATTCAGATTTGGTCCCTGTATTAGACTCGTATGAATTTGGCTCTCTTAAAATGGAATTGTGTTTAAACAAAAGTAAAGAAAATGTCCCGACAGTGGCAGCAAGTGCGCAACACTTGATCAAAAAACTGCGCATGCTGTCATAGCGGTCACGTTTTGTAGACTTAAGGAAAAGCACAATTAATTGGTTAAAAAAACGAATTAGTGGATAGATGTCAATATCAGTACTGACTCAATATATTGATTTGTAAGGTAAAAATATATTGACATGCTTTTTGCATTTATGACCTTCATTGAATTCAGGGAGGCTATTTTATGCGTTCTAAAAAACTGTACTTTCTAAGCTGTGTCCTAACTCTGGCTATCATTATGTTCTCCGCTTCCAGTCGAGCGGCTGTTGAAGGATATGATGCTCAAAATGCATTATCAAAGATTCTCATTGAGCATGATGGGATGTTTTTTGATGCTTTTAATCGATGTGATCTGACAAAAATGGCAGCTTTTATGGCTGAAGATTTTGAGTTCTATCATGATTTGGGTGGGCTGACAGATTCAAAAGCCAAAATGATGAATATGGCAAAAGAACGTTGTGACAGGGAAAGTGAAAGCCTTCGTAGGGAGCTGGTGGAAGGAAGTCTGACAGCATTCCCATTGAAAGGTTATGGTGCTCTTCAGCATGGAGAACATCGGTTCTTTTTAACACCTAAAGGCGGAAGTGAAAAACTTATCGAAATTGCCCGCTTTACTTCTGTGTGGCAAAACAAAGAAGGGCAATGGCAAATGACCAGAGTAATCAGTTATGACCACCAGGCTCAGCACTAAAATTCTCAGCTACTTGTCCACCGACATGAGGGAAACACAGACGCCACTTTGGTCCTCAAGATTATTCAGTTTTAACTGACATTTGTGGAACTCTGCAATCAAATTTGCGATATACAAACCCAGACCCAGGTGAGATTCTCCCTTATCATCGTGCGGCCTGACTGAGACCATCGAGTTAAGCAACTGCTGTTGCATATCGTCAGGTAATAAAGGCCCAGAGTTTACGATCTTTAATTCAAACTTAGCCGATATAACGTTCAGGCTAAAGTTGATTTCGCTTCCTGCAGAGCTGAATTCAGTTGCATTGGTGACTATCTTATCCAGCATTTGCGCAAATAGTTCTGGCGATCCTACAAGGGGAACGGGTTGATCAGGTGTATAGACTGAGAATTTGAAATCAGGATAAGCGAGGCGATATCCTTCCACACAACCTTTTAAAACCTCATCCAAGTTGAAGTCTTCCATGTCGCTGCGTTGAATCGCATTTTCCAGGCGAGTGGCTTCACTCATATTTGTGAGTATTTTACTGAGGCGTTTTATTCCGTGCTGGGCACGTTCAATATATTCTGCATTACCGTCATCGCTACCCTGCTCCTTCGCGTTTAGCGCCAGATTCTCCAGAGACGAGTTTACTATTGCGACTGGGGTTCTCAGCTCATGGGATAATCGAGAACTCATGTTCTCTAAATATTTATTGTATTGTCCCAGTTTGTTTAAAACACTATGAAAAGTGCGGGACAAGTCACCAATTTCATCCCGTGTTCCTGATGGTTTGATTTTCCCGATTATCTTGCCATTGCCATCAATTGCCGCTTCAGTTTCGTTTCTTAGATTGCGGATCCTGAATGAAATGCGAGAGGCGAAGATAAAGAGAGCCAAGGTACCAAAAAATACAACTGCCAGGATGACGTGGAAAAGCTGTTCCAAAGCCCGATTCCGCAGTGTGCGGATACCGTGTGTGGTCTGCTCAACAAGCACCGCTCCCATTACCTGATTATCGATAAAAATCGGATGTGCTGCAGATAAAATCAACGCTTTGTTATCCGGACTCAATCGCCAGGTTGAGCCTGGAATACCCGCCAGTGCTTCATCCAGATCTGACCCTGTCAGTGAAAAGGCGTTATCCAGTTCGTCTACAAAATCTGCCGGTGGCTTAGTTAGAATTTGATAATACAAAGGCAATAACCATTCCTGTTCAATCTTGTATAACCATGACGATTTATCCCTGTAGGGCAGCGTGGCGCGAACACCAGTGGCTGAATGAATTGACCCTGAGCGCGCCAACACTCTGGTGTGCTTGTCAACAACCCAAACCCTGGCATTTGAATACTTTAAGCCTCGGATAATGTTTTCGATTTCTGGTGAGGGCACCAGTATTGTGCCCAGTGATGCAGATTGATTAGGATCAGCAGTACCCACAACAAACTGTCTTGAACGATTGCTTATGTCATCTACATCTATGATGGCAAAGGCTATATTGCTGGACATCATACCGAGCGGAAAACGCAACTCTATATTGTAACCTTGGTCGGTGTTGTTCCAGTGTCCTTGAATACCCGTTTCTAGTTTAACTGGCCGCAGCGATTCCGGGTTTTCATCAAGTAAATAGGCATTTACCCAGCCCTCTTTGGCTGGTGCTACTATGTAGCGCTGAAATGCGCCATCAGGTGCAGTGAGCGCAATAAGTAGATGATCATTACGGTCTACCCTAAGGCTATTTGGAGAGCGATAAACCAGCTTATCGTCAATCACTTCAAACATGGCATACAAATATTGTCGATACTGACCAACCATGTGCTGAAAACTCAAACTCTCAGGCATATAGTCGCCGCTTTGGCTAATGAGTTGTTGCTCACCATAGGTCAGGGCCAGATGTCGATAATCCACCCAATCAGAGAGCCGCCCATCCAGCTGGATCGGGTCAATTATTTTGTGGGCATAGAGGTCAGTGCCTGGCTTAACGTCTTTGAGATAGGCAGCTTGATTATCAAACAGGGAAGGTCGTTCATGTAACGCCGTCGCGACCGCTCTGGCTGTACCTACCATAGTTTGCTCCTGACCGAGGCGCAGATAAGTTTCTAATTCCCAAACGTACTTATAGCCTAACCACGGAATGGCAAACAGAAACAAAGATAAAAACAGCAGCTTGAGCCGGATGCCGATACGGATGTTTAACATGTTTTCCAGCGATATCCCATGCCGTAAACGGTTTCGACCCGGTCAAAATCCGTATCTATCTGAACAAATTTTTTGCGAATGCGCTTGATATGAGAAGTAATGGTTGTGTCATCGACCACCATTTTGGATTCATCCATCAACTGCTGTCTACTTTTGACGTGTCCGGCAAATTTCACGATGGCGTGCAACATCCAGAACTCTGTTACTGTCAATTCTATTGGCTGCTCTTGCCAACTAACCGTCATCCTGTTGGTATCCATATTCAGCGCCCCATTTTGTATAAGGTCAGTTTGAATCTGCGGTTGGTTTAACAATTCTGTGCGCCTAAACAGGGCCGCAATACGGGCAATCAAATGAGGCAAACTGATATCCTTCGTGAGGTAATCGTCGGCTCCCATTCTAAGTCCACATATAGTGTCGTAATCATTATCTCTTGCGGTAAAGAAGATAATAGGAAGGGTTTTCGATAACCCCCGCAATTGTTGACACAAGGCAAACCCGCCATCAATTTCGTCTTCGAGTCCGATATCGACTATAGCCAAATCGGGCAATCGTTTAGCGAAAGCCTCTTCAGCACTTGACCTATTTGCGTAAGTAAGCACTTCATAACCTTGCTTTGTTAGCGCAGATGCATAATTTTCTCTGATTGCTGGGTCATCTTCTACTAGGGCAATTCGTTTTGACATAATTGTTTGTTCTTAATCTTCATGCTCGCACTATATCGCAAAACAAGGTCCCTGTTACTCACCAGGTAAAATTTCCATTTTTCTGCCACATTTGGGCAATCTTGCTGCCCTATTTGTTCCATTGCCAACTCACAAAAGGCAATTTCCATATTCCTGCCATATTTCTTCTCAACATTGCCATTTTTCCTCCACTAAGTTGCCAGCAATCTTTCGTTTAATTTCATGGCGTTGCAAGAAATCACACTTGCAAATTTAATCACCTTAGTCGGAGACACAAACATGAAAAAACATCTTATCGCGATTACTTTAGGTCTAGCGTTCAGCGCTCAGAGTTTTGCAAATGATCGTACTCAGGAAGAGTCAAACAATGAACTGATTGGATTTGGTTCAGGCGTAGTTGTTGGCGCAGCGGTTGCAGGTCCAATCGGTGCGGCTATTGCCGGAATATTTGGAATAATGATAGCTGACGATGTAAACGATGAAAACAGACTGGATCTGACTGAAAACGAACTGGCGCTTGCAGAATCCAAATTGTCTCGCCAGGAAAATCAATTGCTGGCACTGACAAAGCAGTATGAACAGGCCAAGAAGCAAAATCGGCAACAACTGGCAGCTTTAGACAAAGAATTTGAAAAAGTACTACAGGAAACACAAGCAAACATTCAGTTCAAAACAGCTTCCTACGAAATCGAATCTCATTTCAAACCTCAATTGGATTTGCTGGCAAAAGGGTTGACTCAAAACCCTGATCTGGTGGTCAACTTATCTGGATTTGCAGATCGTAGAGGGGATGATTCATACAACAAAGCACTTTCAGAGCAGCGTGTGTTGAGCGTTAAATCTTATCTTTTAGATAAAGGGGTTAACGAGAAGCAGGTACTTACAAATGCATATGGTGAATCCAACCCTGTAGCACAAGCTCAGTCTTTTGAGGATGACTTTTTTGATAGACGTGTGTTAGTGAAAATAGGCGAATCTGAAGACGAAATGACAGCTTCAAACTAGGAGAATCAGATGGCGACGCTCGCTAAGCTCGCAGCGATTCTGTTAGTCATTTCAGCTTGGGGAGCGCTGCAATACACGCTCCCTGAGTTTTCTGGAACTCCTAATGAATCTGCTGCATATGAGAATAATTCAAGTACAAAAACAAAGGTAGAACTTGCCTTTAGTTACGAACAAGAATCAAACCCAAAGGAAGAAGTAGTTGTTGATGATTTCCAGCAGGTTAAAAAAGGCAGCTTTTTCTTTAAGCATAATGAGCAGGATCAAGCACAGTGGCGACTTAGCCCATTACTGAATACTGACCTAAAACTTAACGTTTCCGGATTGGTAGCCAGGGCTAAATTAACCCAAACCTTCAGCAACGACAGCACTGAATGGCTAAACGGTATCTACGTATTTCCTTTACCCGAAAATGCAGCAGTGGATCATCTGGAAATGCGCATTGGAGACCGAGTTATTAAGGGACAGATACACACGAAATCCAAAGCAAGAAAAATTTATCAACGGGCCAAAAATGAAGGTAAAAAAGCCAGCCTGTTGGAACAACAAAAACCGAATTTATTTGTTAATTCAGTGACCAATATAGGGCCTGGGGAATCTATAGAAGTCAGCATTGAATATCAGCAACCTGTTCAGTTCGATGACGGCCAATTCAGTCTGCGTTTTCCCATGACAGTTACACCCAGATATATGCCAGCCGATTATCGTCCTGTGCACACCGGCGAAGATGGATGGAATACTCAACAGAAAGAATCAATCGCTTCCACAGCAACAGAATTTTCAGCGATTTACGATGAGGGAAATTCCAATCAGGTGAGTATCTCAGCGCACATTGATGCAGGACTTCCGTTGGCAGCAATTAGTAGCGAATTTCATCAGATCCAGACCAGGTCGCTGGCCGAAGGCGTGTACGCCATTAAATTGGAAGACCAAGCCATAGCCAACAAAGACTTTGTGCTGAGTTGGAAAGTATCAGCGGATAATGTTCCCCAGGCAGCTCATTTTCAGCAGACCATCGGAGAGCACAAGTACGGTCTGATTATGCTGGTTCCGCCTAAGTTTGAACAAGTTGAACAACAGTTAGCCCGGCAGTTGACCTTCATTCTCGATACCTCGGGTTCAATGGCAGGTGAGCCACTCAGACAAGCAAAATTGGCGTTGCAGTATGCGATTGAACAATTAACTGAACAGGATCATTTCAATGTGATTGAATTCAATTCTGACGCAAGAGCCATCTGGTCCTTTTCGCGCTCAGCAAATAGCGAGAATAAACAGTCTGCAAAAGAATTTATCCATGGTTTGGAATCCAACGGGGGGACGAATATGCTGTCAGCCCTCAACCTAGCTATGGGCTCAGATTCAGATTCCGCTGAGACCTTGGTTACCCAAGTCATATTTATTACAGATGGAAGCGTTGCTAATGATACTGAATTGATGGCTTACATCAAGAATCGACTAGGCAACAAACGCTTGTTCACTGTGGGAATTGGCGCAGCTCCCAACGGTTATTTTATGCAAGAAGCCGCCAGGGTCGGCAGAGGGACATTTACTTTTATTGGCTCGGTAAATGCCGTCGAAGAAAAAATGTATACATTGTTTAATAAAATTCGTCATCCAGTACTAACGGATTTGACAGCGGACTTTGCGGAAGATGTTGAATACTATCCAAGTGTCATACCGGATTTATATCTCGGTGAGCCACTATTACTCAGTTATCGAACCACAGAGAAATTAGACAAGCTGTTTGTCTCAGGCAGTACCTCTGAAGAAAACTGGGCAGTGGAGTTAGACGCCCGTGTAGCTGGCGAGAAAAATGGTTTGGATGTGTTGTGGGCAAGGAGAAAAATTGCTCAGCTTAGCCGTGACAGACTGACACATTATGATGCTCATACTCTTAACAAACAGATTGAACAACTGGCCTTAGAACATCATCTGGTGAGTGAATTCACCAGTCTGGTTGCAGTTGATGTGACACCCACAGCGTTGAGTGAGAGCAAAGATGGCCAGGTACCTAACCACCGTCCCCTACCGGAAAATGGGCAAGCATTGGTGGGCAAACTACCCAAAACAGCAACCTCAGCCCCCATGCATTTACTTCTGAGTTTTCTGTTAACAGGAGCTGCACTATGCTTTTATACGCGCCTAAACCCAGTCCGCTAAAATCATTGTTGCGTTTCCCGATAAAACACAAATGGGTGACATTGCTACTTATTCTGGCTTGTTATCAGTTCTTTCAAGGGGGTTATATTTATGCCAAAGCAATGACGGCGCAATGGTTGATCAAAGGTGCATGGCAACACACCCTTGAAACAGGCGAACAGACACCGCCATGGGCATGGGCGGATACCTGGCCCGTCGCGAAACTTAGCTTAAAGGGAGCTGAACTCTATGTTTTGGCTGGAGCCAGTGGTCGCAACCTGGCATTTGGTCCCACACATTTGTCTCACACTGCAAAACCTGGCAAGCCGGGAAACGTTGCAATTGCAGGCCATAGAGACACCCATTTCCGACTGTTAAAAGACCTACAAAAAGGAGACTCATTGATACTTGAGAGTGTCACCGGCAGGCACAGCTATCAGGTAACAGATACCAGAATTGTACATGAAAATCAGGTGGATTTACTGAACAATCAGGGTCACAACCAGGTGACCTTGATCACTTGCTACCCTTTTGATGGCTTGCGGTCTGATACAGAGCTCAGATACGTTGTCAGAGGCATATCCGCTGAGCCGATATAGTCGACCAACGAGTAGACTGGTTGGAAAACCTTTGATATATCGCTATTCAACGTGTTTCCCGCCAGTCCATCCGCCTTTACTCAAGATCTCTTCACCCAGTTTTTTGGGGGCGTCTTCCAGTTCAGTGGCCATAGAATCATTCCAACGATTTAAAAAACCATAGAGGCAAATGGCACCCAGTATCTCCACAATCTGATCATCGCTCCAGCAGGCCTTCATGCGCACCATTAACTGGTCGTCAACGGCATTTGGTACAGAACCAGCGGCAAGGGCATAATCCAATGCGACACGCTCAGCTTCTGAGTATAAAGAGCTGGTTTGGTATTCCCACACAGCGGCAACTTTTTCATCGTCAATACCATGAATTTTCGCTGCAATCAGAGAGTGGGCTTCACAATATTGGCAACCGGCCGCTCGACTTGCAAAGTGGGCAAGCAATCGCTTGAAACCCAAATCAACATCGCCATCAGGGGACATGACAGCTTTTGTCAGCACACCAAAACCTTTGACCATGGCGGGTTTGCGTTGCATGGTCAACAAGCTGTTGGGAACGAATCCAAGAATTTGCTCAAAGATTGCAAAGTCTTCTGCTAATTCAGGTGTTGTCTCTTTCGGGAGTGGAGTCAGGTGTGCCATGATGCCTCAATTTGATTAGTATTATGTTATTGTCACTGGAAACAGTAACGTTAACATCGACTAACCTTTGGCTGCAATTAAGCCGCCAGTTTTACCTTCAACCTGGCCGCTTGGCTTGAAAAATAGAAAAATGTCTTCATATTGGACTGCTATCTCTGGACTCGGATAATGCTATGAATGCGCTAGATATTTCGGCACTCACAAAAACCTATAAGGGCGGAACTCAGGCCCTGAAAGGAATTAATTTACAAGTAGAGGAAGGTGACTTCTTCGCGTTGTTAGGACCTAACGGCGCGGGTAAATCTACCAGTATTGGTATTGTCAGTTCTCTGGTAAATAAAAGTGAGGGTTCTGTCCGTGTATTTGGTCATTCCCTTGATGACGATATGGTTGCCGCAAAGTCTTGTATTGGGCTAGTGCCGCAGGAGTTCAATTTCAATCAATTTGAAACCCTGATGCAAATTGTCGTGAATCAGGCCGGTTATTACGGTGTACCCAGAGCCATAGCGAAACAACGAGCAGAAAAGTATCTCACGCAGTTAGATTTATGGGACAAGCGGAATGAACCAGCGAGGGAATTGTCTGGTGGAATGAAACGTCGGCTGATGATTGCCAGAGCTTTGATGCACGAACCAAGAATGCTGATTCTTGATGAGCCCACAGCAGGCGTAGATATTGAAATCAGGCGTTCAATGTGGGCATTCTTGAAAGAGATAAACGAACAGGGCATAACGATAATTTTGACCACACATTATCTCGAAGAAGCAGAAATGTTGTGCCGCAATATCGCTATTATCGACAAAGGTCGGATAGTTGAGAATACTAGCATGAAAGCCTTGTTGGCCAAATTGAACGTCGAAACCTTTGTTCTGGATTTACCACCTCAATCTGCTGGTATTACCTTAGAAGGGTTTGAGCACCGTATGGTGGACGACCATACCCTTGAAGTTGACGTGCTCAAGGAAATGGGCTTAAACGACGTGTTTTCGCAACTGAGCAAACAAAACATAATGGTATTAAGTATGCGAAATAAGGCCAATAGATTAGAAGAGCTGTTTGTTCGGATGGTTGAGTCTGGCAGAGAAGAGTTGGATCAGGAGTAAAGATATGGCTAACCGAAATTTCGTTGCCTTACGTACCATCTGGATTAAAGAGTGCACCCGTTTTCTGCGGATCTGGATCCAGACACTGTTACCTCCGGCTATTACCATGTCTTTGTACTTTGTGATTTTCGGCAGCCTGATTGGAAGTCGCATTGGTCAGATGGGTGGCTTTAGCTACATGGAATTTATTGTGCCGGGTTTGATTATGATGGCTGTAATCACAAACTCCTATGCGAATGTCTCGTCGTCATTTTTCAGCGCTAAATTTCAGCGTAACGTCGAAGAATTACTTATTGCACCAGTACCTAACTGGATAATAATTATGGGGTTTGTCGGAGGAGGTGTCGCCAGAGCCGTTCTGATTGGGATCATAGTCACATGTGTATCTATGTTTTTTGTAGATGTCAAAATCCATAACCTTCCTATCATTGTGGTGACCTTGTTACTAACGGCATCAATGTTTTCAACAGCAGGTCTGATCAACGCGATATTCGCTAAGACATTCGATGATGTTTCCATTATTCCTACATTTGTGTTGACGCCATTAACCTACCTGGGTGGGGTTTTTTACTCGCTCACTTTGCTACCTGAATTCTGGCAGTGGGTAAGTAAAATTAATCCTATCGTTTATATGGTCAATGGTTTTCGCTACGGGTTTTTAGGTGTTTCAGATGTGAGTTATATGACGTCAATCGGCTTGCTGGTGGTGTTTAATCTAGTGTTATTCACTGTTGCCTACCAATTGATCAACCGTGGAGTGGGAATACGTAGCTGATGAGTCATGGCAATTCCCGACAAATTACCAGCAATCAAACTGGACCCAGTGATAAAATTGTTGATCTCGTGACAAAGCACTTGGCTCACCCTAGCCAAAAACCGTTTAATCAACACACGCTCGATGCTTTTGAACAGACACAATTATGGCTCGAAAATCGTAAAACGCCCATCATACTGGATGCGTGTTGCGGAGTCGGAGAAAGCACCGCTGTGATAGCCAGTCAATTTCCTGATTGCAGCGTGATCGGGGTTGACAAGTCAGCACTGCGAACAGGCAAGCATCAGCATTATGCTCAGGGTACGGATAACTACATTGTGGTTCGTGCTGATCTGAATGACTTTTGGCGACTCGCCAGAAAGGCAAATTGGAAGTTATTTAAGCACTTTTTACTTTACCCTAACCCTTACCCTAAAGCCGCCCAGGTGCAAAGAAGATGGCACGCCAGTGCAGCTTTTGCAGACATATTGGCGCTAGCTGGGGAGATAGAAGTCCGCAGCAATTGGAAAATTTACATCCAGGAGTTTGCCCTTGCACTGACGACTGCCGGGTTCGAAAGTGATTTAGAAGAGTATCGGGCTGAACAATCAACTACCCCATTTGAACGTAAATATTGGGCCAGTGGTCAACAAAGCTGGCGCGTTCTTTCAAATTTGAATATTAGCGACTAGTCGGAAGTTTCTGCCTGGGGCTGGCAAAAATAAAATCCCTGAGCAAATTTAATCGACAAATCGTTTACTACATCCAAGGTACCCTTGTCTTCGATATGTTCGGCAATGACAACTATGTCGTTGTTATCGGCTTTTTGCGTAAGGTGTTCGACAAAATCCGCTGTCTCCTGATTGTCCGTGAGCTGGGTTATCAGTGAGCCTGCCACTTTGATACCACAAATTGGCAGATCAAGCAGCGTGTTAATATTGCCGGGTGCGGCACCGAAATGATCGATAAAAACGCCCACATCAACTTTCTCGCAAATGCTGAGAAAGGATTTAAATTGTTCGATGTTATTTAACGCAGTTGCAGCCGTAAGCTCAAGGCAAATCCGTCTTTTGTCATTATAGTTCTTTAAATATTCTGCCAACATATAAGGCAAGTCAGGATTAACAATATCCTGCTGAGAAATATTAATATTCCAGGCAACATTGATATTACGGAAATACTCAGCACTGCGGTGAAATATAGTTTCTGTTAATTGGGCGACAGATTGCTGGCGTTCCACCAGGTGAAGAAAGTCACTGGGAAGAAATGTTTGTTCTTCGGGTGTAACAAGTCTGGCGAGACACTCATAACGCCAAACCGAGTTGTGCTGTAAATCCATAATAGGCTGAAAATAGGGTACAACTCTATCTAGACTGAACTGCTCCGTTACTTCCTGGATATGCATAGGTTTCCTTGTACTGATTCCCCGTTTATAAGTGTGAACTCGGGTTTAACTTCAATATAGCAGGGCTTTGGGCCTGATGTAACCCAATGTTATTTATTAACAGCTCTTTATCTTTGCTGCTTAGATGCGCAACAAAGATAAACAGAGGCTAGAGTGCAGGCCCTGTGCGTGAAAATTGGTATAATGTGCGAACTAAGGTAAAGTGCGTGATCGAAAAACCAGAGAGGTAGTGTGAGTGGGCAAGGCTGAAGTCAGTTTAGAGCATTTATATAAAGTGTTCACCAAACCAGAAGGGAGAGACTCCAAACTGGCTCAGATAGAAGAACATTTATCAGATAATCTAGCCGATTTTTTATCACAACATGTGGTTACTGATGCCCGATCTCTTGAGCAAATTGAAAAAGAATTCGCCCAATTCAGCGTTCCCGATTCGCCGCAGTTTGTTTCTGAGCATGCGGAGTCCTTGTTGGAAAAACTGGTTACACATTCAGTAAACACTTACTCACCGACTTTTATCGGTCATATGACGTCCGCGTTACCTTATTTCCACCTTCCTCTGGCCAAACTGTTGGTTGGGCTCAATCAAAACCTGGTTAAAATTGAAACTTCTAAGGCCTTTACTCCGCTCGAGCGTCAGGTTCTTGGGATGATGCACGAATTGGTTTACGGTGAATCGGAACAGTTCTACCAAACCTATCTGCACAGTGCTCAGTCCTCCTTAGGGGCATTCTGTTCCGGAGGCACAGTTGCGAACATGACAGCGCTTTGGGTTGCCAGAAATAAACTGTTTGCTGCGCAGGATGGGTTTAAAGGGATTGCACGTGAAGGGTTTGGTGCTGCGTTGGCACACTATGGCGTGAATAAGGTAGGCATTTTATCGTCTAAACGTGGGCACTACTCCCTGTCAAAAGCAGTGGATTTACTTGGGCTGGGGCGCGACCAGATGTTAACTGTGGATTGTCCGACACAACGTCTTTCTCCAGAGAAAGCTCTGGTGCTAGGAAAAGAGTTTCAGCAACAAGGTAACAAACTACTGGCATTGGTTGGGATTGCCGGCACCACGGAAACGGGTCACGTGGATCCGCTGGATGAATTGGCCGATGTTGCTCAGGAACTGGATTGTCACTTTCATGTAGACGCCGCGTGGGGCGGAGCATCCCTGTTCTCTGACAACTATCGACATGTGTTAAAAGGAATCGAGCGGGCTGATTCTGTTACGTTGGACGCGCACAAGCAGATGTATGTGCCCATGGGGGCAGGGATGGCACTGTTTAAAAATCCAGAAGACAGTAATGCTGTCAGGCATCACGCTCAATATATTCTGCGCGCAGGTTCGAAAGATTTGGGGGCAACCACTTTGGAAGGGTCTCGTAACGGCATGGCAATGATGGTCTACGCGTCTTTGCACATCTTTGGCAGGCAAGGATATCAGTTGCTAATTGACCAAAGCATCGAAAAAGCCAAAGCCTTTGCCAAAATGATTAGTGATCATTCAGATTTTGAACTTGTCACCTCACCTACCTTAGCGTTACTCACTTACCGACTTTGTCCTGCCGCTATTCAAGAAAAGATGAAATCGAAAGCCACAGAGCAAAGCCGCTTGAATGAGCAGTTGGATAAATTGACTGTGGCGGTACAAAAACAGCAACGTGAATCCGGTAAGTCTTTTGTTTCCAGAACACGTCTGACAGTAGAGCAATATCCGGCACAGCCAATTACTGTATTCAGAGTGGTATTGGCCAATCCGCTTACCAGCCTGGGAGACTTGACCGCCATACTTGAAGAGCAGTTGACCATTGCCCAACAAACGCCCGATTGGCGGTCTCTGAATCAGTGAAGACTGACTCAGGTCTAGTTCTTTAGCTTGATTTGCACATTATCTATTAGACGTGTTTTACCCAGAAAAGCCGCCGCAAGAATCACTATGTGCGTGTCTTCGTGGCCTGGTTGAAGTAGCGTCTCAGCTGATCGAATTTCTATGTAATCAACTTTGAATCCCACCTCATTCAACTCTGCTTTACACTCCGCGATAATCCGGCTGAAATCCCTTCGTCCCAACTCAATATGATCGCTGACCTTGATCAAATTCTTGTATAAAGATGGCGCTACCAGTCGGTTCGACTCCGTCAGATAGTTATTACGGGAACTCATCGCCAGCCCATCAGCTTCGCGCACGGTGGGAACACCAAACACTTTCAGGTTCATCGACAGATCCGTCACCATGGCTTTGATGACCTGAAGTTGCTGAAAATCTTTTTCACCGAAAAATGCCAGGTTGGGCTGAACCATATTAAATAATTTACATACTATGGTGGCCACACCTCTGAAATGCCCCGGTCGGCTGGCACCACAAATCATATAAGACAAGCCAGGAACTTCAACAAATGTCTGTTGCTCGAGACCCCGGGAGTAGATGTCGTCGGCACTGGGCGTAAACAACAGATCAACACCCAGTTCCTGCAAAGCCGCTTTATCTTCATGCATGGTGCGTGGATAAGCATCGAGATCTTCGTCAGGACCAAACTGAAGCGGGTTAATAAAAATCGATACCACTACGATATCAGCTTTTTTCTTGGCTTCTCTAACCAGGTTCAGATGGCCCTGATGCAGGTTACCCATGGTTGGAACAAAGGCAATCAATTTGCCATCCAATTGCCAACGTCTGCGCTGTTCACGCAACGATAAGATGTCGCTAATAACGTGCATTAACTGCCACCCCTAATTAAAACTATGCAACTCAGATGGGAACGCACCTTGGCGGACTTCATCAATAAATTGTTTGACAGCAAGGCGCATGTCACCCGACTCTTCCAGATAATTTTTGGAAAATTTCGGCATATAATTGGCACTTATCCCAAACATGTCATGCATGACCAGAATTTGTCCATCTGTTTTAGGACCGGCGCCGATGCCAATAACAGGTATCTTTACCTGCTCAGATATTTTTGCCGCCAAGTCAACCGGCACACATTCGAGAACAAGTAGTTGAATCCCTGCCTGCGCCAATTTGATTGCGTGTTCCAGTAACAGCTCAGCTTGCAAATCATCCCGTCCCTGCACTTTGAATCCGCCAAATACATGTACTGATTGGGGGGTGAGCCCTAAGTGCCCACATACAGGAACACCTCGCTGGTTGAGACCGGTGATGGTTTCCATCAGCCACTCGCCGCCTTCGAGTTTGACCATGCTGGCGCCAGCGGCCATCAATTTAGCTGCATTCTGATAGGTTTGTTCAGGTGTTGAATAACTCATGAAAGGCATATCGGCAACTACAAACGCTCTTTTCGTGCCCTTCCTCACTGATCTGGTGTGGTAAGCGATATCATCTATGCTGACTGCAAGCGTATCGTCACAACCCTGAAGTACCATTCCCAGAGAATCACCAATTAACAACAAATCGATGCCTTGTTCATCAAACAGCTTGGCAAAGCTGGCATCGTAAGCCGTTAGCGCGGTGATTTTCTGACCCTCCTGCTTCATTTTAAGCAGGCTAGATGTCGTCACTTTTTTCATTTTAAATCTCTATCACCGAAAGCTAACTATTCCTGTCTGTTGACAGGAACTCACACATTTCCGCATCCATGGGAATTCTTGATAATCCCTTCATAGGACACTTATTTAGTATACTTTTCAAATTCTCGCCACCAGGTAGAACTAAATTTGGTGCAATTTCTGCCAGAGGGTATAGCACAAACGCTCGTTCCTGCAATCCATAATGTGGCACCACAAGCTCTTTAAAATCAAGAACTTGATCACCATAAAGCAACATGTCTAAATCCAGGGTTCTCGGACCCCATCGTTGGCCTTTACGTTCTCTGCCATGTTCCAGCTCGATTTTCTGTAAAGCTTGCAGGAGCAAAAGGGGAGGTAGCGAGGTAGCTAATTCTGCAACTGCATTTACAAAATCAGGTTGATCCTGAGGTCCCATTGGCTGACTTTGGTAAAAGGAGGAGCAAATAACAATGCGGGTATTGTCCAGATGGTGCAGCGCATCTAGCGCATCAATTAATTGAGTTGTAGGATTGGAAAGGTTACTTCCCAATCCAATGTAAACTGATTCGTGTGTCATTGAGAAGCGGGTTGTGTTCTTCTTTTACGACGTCGATTACCTCGACGGGGACCACCGCCCTCTGCTTCTCGCAGCGCGACCAACATAGCTTTCCTTGCGTTGCCATCAGCTTCCTGAAAATCAGTCCACCAATCAGCCAACTCAAGTAACTTTCCACCTTCAATTTGCCCTCGCAGCAACAAAAAGTCGTAACCTGCGCGAAATCTGGGGTTTTCCAACATCTGGTATGCTCTTCGGCCAAAACGCTTAGGTAACCTTTCCTGCAATTGCCAGATATCACGGATCCCGGTGGAGAATCGTTTAGGGATCATGATGCGCTGAATTTGACGATGCAGAACGTCGTTCATGGCAATATTAAAAGCATCGTGCCGTGTCAGACCAGATTCCTGCATCAACTTTTCACAATGTTCTTCAAGGGGGTACCATAACATTGAGGCATACAAAAACGCTGGGGTGACTCTTTGCCCTGTATTTATCCTGTTATCCGTGTTGGTAAGTACTTGCTCAATGAATTTTCGCTCACGTCCATGAGGATCATTGAGATGACTTTTTAATTGAGGGAACAGTTGCTCAAATAACTGAAATTCTAGTAACAATTGAAATGTTTTTAGACCTTGACCAGAGACAAATAACTTCAACACTTCTTCGAACAATCTGGCAGGTGGTATGTTGGCTAGAAGACCGTGCAGGTCATGTATACCTTTTGCTGCTCGATCGCTGATTGACATGTCCAGTTTCGCGGCAAACCTGACTGCGCGGATCATACGGACGGGATCTTCCCGATATCGGGTTTCGGGATCACCAATCAGTTCTATTTTTTTATTGCGGATGTCCTGCATGCCATTGGCGAAATCACTAACAGTATAATCGGCAATGTTGTAGTACATTGCATTGACGGTGAAGTCTCTGCGTTCAGCGTCTTCTTCGATACTACCAAAGACGTTATCACGTACTATCTGACCTTCGACGTTTTGCTCGCCCAGTTTTTCATGCTTGGATTCGTCACCTGATTGATGGTGGCCTCTGAATGTCGCAACTTCAATAATCTCCCGACCGAAGACGATATGCGCCAGGCGGAATCGCCGGCCTATTAATCGACAATTGCGGAATAATCCTTTCACTTCTTCAGGGGTTGCGTCGGTCACCACATCGAAGTCTTTGGGACGAAGTCCGACTATCAAATCCCGAACGCAACCGCCAACAAGATAGGCTTGAAAGCCTGACTTATGTAAACGGTATAAAACTTTTAGCGCGTTTTCGCTAATATCATCACGAGAAATACCATGTTCCTGACGCTTCAGAATACGGGCTTGTATGGTGTTATCACCAGCACTTTCTGTTTGTCCCAAGGCCTGCCTGACCTTGCTAATTACACGGGATATGATCACTACTCTCCTGACTTCAATATTTACGTTTATCTGACGACGAGCATCTTATTTTTTGGGCGCTAATCATATACTTTCTAAAGAACCAATTCTAATTTATCTATCTTAATCAATGATTATCTCTGGATTTTTTGAGACTTTAGCTAACGACCAGTGCGCCACAGCCCAATTTAGTATATCCGTCACCTTCGTTTTATCTATATCATCAGACGGGGTCAGGCCGAGTAAATGCAGGGCATGAACTAAATTCTGAGGGGCTGCGTTGGCCATAATGGCCTGTGCATGATTTTGTTTGCTCAGTTTCATGCCAACTGCCGTTGAAATCACTGGTAGATGAAGAAACTTTGGCGGCGTTGCCCCCAACGCCTGATATAGCGCAAGTTGACATAGTGTTGGTTGTAGCAAGTCAGCACCACGCACAATTTCAGTAACCTGCTGAAATATATCATCCACTACGGCAGCCAAATGGTAGGCATAATACCCATCTTTTCGTTTGACGATAAAATCTTCGCTGGTGGCAATGGGATCTGCTTTGATTTTGCCTAAGTGCTGATCCAGCAGAGATGTCACGGTGAAATTGTTACGAAATCGAATCGCCAGACCTGACTCCGATAAGTTTTTATTGCAGCAACTCCCCGAATAGTAAGGCCCTTGCAGTTTGATTTGTTTGCGTGTGCACTCACAAGCGTAGGTTAAATTGTCTGACTGGAGTTTTTCTAAGCCCGCTTGATAATGACTTGTTCTTTGGCTTTGATACAGCGGTTCGCCATCCCAGAGCAATCCATGTTGTTCCAAAGTGAAGAGGATATCGTCGCTAGCTCCTGGGACTTCTCGAGGCGGATCGAGATCATCGATTCTCAGCAACCATTTTCCTTGCTGGCTTTTTGCCCTTAGATAACTGCCTAAGGCGGTAACTAATGACCCTAAATGCAGGGGACCTGAAGGCGAAGGCGCGAATCGGCCCACATATTGTGGTGACTCTGTGGTGGGTGTCTGAAAATTACTTAGCATCGTTCTAAAACAACAAAAGCTGCATCAAGCAGCTTTTGATTTTTGACAATCTTCAGTCATTAACCCTGAAGTTGTTTTTCTTTAATTTCAGCCATTGTTTTGCAGTCAATACACAAGTCTGCAGTTGGTCTGGCTTCAAGTCTGCGTACACCAATTTCAATACCGCAGGCATCGCAAAAACCGAAATCATCATCATCAATTCGTTTAATGGTTTTTTCAATTTTCTTGATTAGCTTGCGTTCGCGATCACGGGTTCGTAGCTCAAGACTGAATTCTTCTTCTTGCGCTGCCCGGTCGACCGGATCAGGGAAATTTGCCGCTTCGTCTTGCATGTGATGCACTGTACGATCAACTTCTTCGCGAAGCTGGTCTCGCCAAGCAGTCAAAATGAGACGGAAATGCTCCATTTGAGCATCGTTCATGTACTCCTCGCCATCTTTCTCCTGATAGGGAGCAAGTCCGGCAAGGGCTAAAAGCCCCATGGGCTTCGTATCTTTTCCTGTTGGCATGTGCCAATTCTCCTAAACTACGACACAAAGGCTAGATTGTGCAAGCGGCTATCTATATCAGAAAGCGGCTTTTCAGGCAATCACTTGTCGCCGATATGTCCAGTATTAAGTCTATTTCGAATCACCAATATCAATCTATAAGTTTAGATTACTGGCCCTCGATTCGCATCGCTATTATTTTAAGACACGCAAATATGGCGCTACAAATCTAAAAATCAACTGTTATTTTTTGTTTTCAATGTTAGACGTTGATTTAAAACAATTTTTTCTCTATCAATTTGGCAGCCATATGTTATGACTTCGACCCCTGCTTGCAGTGCTTGATCAAACAAAGCTGCATAATCAGGATCTATTTGCCTGGCGACGTCCACTGTTTTAATGCCACTATGCTGAACACAGAACAATAACACTGCTCGGTTCCCTTTGCGCTTTTCATCGATGAGTTCCCTCAGGTGTTTGGCACCACGCAGGGTTTTAGCATCTGGGAAAAAGCCAAGTTGATTTTGCAGCAAAGTAACCGATTTAACTTCAATAAAGCAGTCGGGTCGTTCAGAATCAGTTAGCAGAATGTCAATTCTGCTATTCTCCTGTCCATATTTACGTTCTGTGGCAAGGTTCTCATAACCGGTGAGTTCGGTAATTACGTTAGCCTTAATGGCTTCGACACATAATTTGTTTGCATTATGAGTATTAATACCAATCCAGTGTTGGTTGAAATCCTGTGCCAACTCCCATGTATAGGCAAGCTTACGTTTTGGATCCTCAGAATGACGCAACCATACGTGGTATCCAGGCTCAGCGCATCCCGTCATGGCGCCAGTATTAGGACAATGAGCGGTGACAAGTTCACCGTTTTCCAGTCGGATATCGGCCAAAAAGCGCTTGTAGCGTTTGATTAATGTTCCTTTCACAAGGGGAGAAGTAAACTGCATATGTTGTTATATTGTGCGTTCAAAAAACTGAATTTAGCGAATACAATCAGGGTCCCACGTGTGGCACTGAAATTCCACCTACAGGAGCAATTATGTCAGACCTAATGGTCAAGCTGAGTTTCGAATCCCCGTCTTCTCATTGGGGTGACAAGGCAAATGTCTCGTTTGAGGCGAATGCCGCAATTATTCATCTTATTAGCAATGCTTCAAAGGATTTACAACTTCGAAGTATACGAAAAGGAGCAAGATTTCTGGATGGCTTATCCTGCTCTGGTGTTAAGTTAACAGGTGATTGGGACGCGGAACAACAATGGGCGTTTGCTCACAGTTTTACCACGGCGAAACGTAATAAAACGCTGAAGTGGTGTGACAACAGCGATTTGGAGTCTTTGGAAAAACGCTTCAATGCGCTACTTTTTGCCAGAGGGCTTATAAACAGTACACCTGAAGACCTGTCCCCGGAAAAACTTGCAGACCAGGTTGTTGAATGGCTTGCCCCCCTTGCGGCCGGAAAGATTCATTGTCGGCGCTGGACAGGTCAGGAGTTATTGGATGCCGGCTGGGTAGGTATCTACAACGTTGGTCGCGGAAGCGATCGTCCACCTGTCTTGCTGGAAGTCGATTTTAATCCCTTAGTTGATAATAGTGCGCCTGTCTCAGCTGCACTTGTAGGCAAAGGGATTACCTTTGATAGCGGTGGGTATAGCATTAAGAGCAGCGAAGGTATGCTGGATATGAAATGCGATATGGGCGGCGCCGCAACAGTTTCTGCTGCACTTGGACTGGCCATCATGAATGGCTTGAACAAGCGTGTGAAGTTGTTTTTATGTTGTGCCGAAAACCTGATCAGTGGCCATGCTTATAAGCTTGGCGATATCCTGACATACAAAAATGGCGTGTCGGTGGAAGTGGTCAATTCCGATGCAGAAGGACGGCTGGTCTTGGCTGATGGTCTAATTGCTGCTGGTGAAACAAAGGCACCTTTAATCATCGATGCTGCCACATTAACCGGTGCAGCTGTTGCCGCTACGGGTGGTGATTATGATGCTGTATTTAGTCTTGATAGGGAGTTGCAACAAATCTATCTTGATTTGGCAAAACAGGAAAATGAATTAGCCTGGCCTCTTCCCCTTGAAACCTGGCATCAGGAAAAGTGTCCGTCAAACTATGCAGATACGGCCAATAGTCGACCGCAAAAAGGTGGTGGCGCAGGCGGCGCTTCGAATGCGGCTGGATTTTTGTCCAGATTCGTTCCAAATGATGGAAAGGGGTGGCTGCATATTGACCTGGCTGCCGCTTATACGTCCAATGCTAATGCTATGATGCCTGCAGGCGCAACGGGAGCCGGAATACGGACCATAGCGCAGGTACTCTTGAAATAAAATTACCAGTGGAACAGCACCTTGAAAACTTCAGGGTGCTTCACCTGAATTGGCGTGTTACTCGGATTAATTGGTTTTAGATACCACCAAGTCGTTCTGCCAGTTCTTTATATTTCTCGACGTCTTCTTTGGCAAATAATGGCTTCCCAGCATCGTCTTTGTCTTTGGAAATAAGTAAATGTTCTCTTTCCAATCTTTCGACCCTGACCTCTTTTACGCCCAGAAAGTCTGCAACGTCTGCTACTGACATTAAACTCATTAATTCTTCCTCTTCAATCTTCTTAGTATTATTAAAGCCCATCTTGCGTATTTTGCTAGTATCCTGTTCGCAAACAATCTGCTGGCAAGCCAGACGACCCGGAAAGTGACAATATAACGGCAAAAAAGCTTCTCTGTCCATTCAAGCTATTGAATTTGTTTATTTAATCTATTCAGGTAAAATCTGCGCAAACTAAATACATGTAAGGTATTCATGGACACTTGGTCAGCAGCCACCATGTTATTTCTGATTATGGACCCTCTGGGTAATTTGCCTGTATTTATGTCTATTCTGAAAACCATTGAGCCCAAGCGCAGAAAATGGATATTAGCTCGCGAGCTGGCATTTTCATTGATTATTATGATGGTCTTTTTGTATAGCGGGCAAGCTGTATTGGATTTTCTGAATGTTAAACAACAAGCCGTCAGTATCGCAGGTGGCATCATTCTGTTTCTGATTGCGATACGAATGATTTTTCCGCAACCAGGTGGGAGTGTGGTGCCAACTGGTGAGCAAGAGCCGTTCCTGGTGCCGCTGGCAATACCTATGGTCGCTGGTCCGTCGGTTCTGGCCGCGCTTATTTTATTGGCGAATCAGGATCCCAGCAGAATGACCGACTGGACAATTGCATTGCTGTCAGCCTGGTTTGTTTCAGCTACAATTCTAATGTTCTCAGGAACGCTACATCGATTGCTCGGTGAACGAGGGTTGACGGCTGTGGAAAGACTTATGGGGATGATCCTCATCATGATCTCGATTCAGATGTTTCTGGACGGGATTGGTAATTACTATTCAATTTCATAACCTCCCAAACGGGTGGTACAGGCTGATTCATTGAAAAATAAGTTAAATACATTTCAACGTGTTCGGGAACTCACCGGTTGGCATGCGGTTGCATTTTCAGCGACCTTGGTAGAGCGTATGCAACCCAATTATCAACTCTTTTGTCAGGCAACAGAGTTTGCAGATCCCAGCCAATTTCAAAATACCCTTAGTTTGATATGGGAGTGGTTGATTGCTCCTAAAGCTAAAGTGAACTTCGCTGTGCAGCTTGAGAAAATTGAAGATGTGACACCTGATGCAGCCCGGTTCGACAATTATGGTGTGTATCCAGCTATCGATGCAGCCATGTCACTTACATCGACATTGTTGCTTGCTATGGGTGAAGATCCACAAGGTGCTGTGGTCGCAAGTAAATTATCTCAAGGTGGAGTTGAAGCTTTTATCGAAGCAACATCTGAAGACTCACTAACCGATCAAGATATAAAAGAACACCCGCTCATGCAGTGGGAAATCGCCTTTCAAACCGAATTATTGGACTTATTGGAGTCTATGAAGTCTGGTTCGGAAAGCGCTAAAAAGCTGAAGTTACTCGCGTCGGAAGAAGGTATGAGTAATATAGGTATTGATATAAGTTAGCGCTCGCTATCAATTTTGTTACGGTATTATTTATCAACGACCTGATATAATCGATATGAAAGCTGCTTGGTCTGGCTTTCTTTAATGCGCTGCCAGGACTGCGGTACTGCATAATTCGCATGCTCCAATTCACATTCTATGTAAAGCAGACTGCCATCTCTAACTAAGGATAGTTGTTCGAGAAGGTCGATGATTTCAGGTAACAAGTTCTTATGAAATGGTGGGTCCAGGAATACGATATCGAACGGTGCATTAAGCTGCGTCACCACTTGTGTTGCATCGCCCTGAAGAACACTAAACTTATCTGTAGGCACTTTGAGCAAATTCAGATTCTGATTGATTTGAGCCGACGCATCTTTGTTCATCTCAACAAAAGTCACATTGGCTGCATGACGTGAAAGTGCTTCGATACCCAAACTGGCGCTACCGGCGAACAGGTCGAGGCAGCGGCTGTCCCTGACATCGTTCATCAACCAGTTAAAAAGAGTTTCTTTGGTTCTATCAGTGGTTGGTCGCAAGCCGTCAGCATTCAGTACTGGTAACTTTCTGCCACGATATTGCCCGCTTATAACCCTGATACTGCCCATAGGCTTATTGGTTTTTTTTACGTCTCGCCTCATTGATCCAAGAAATGTTATGATGATGGTTATGTTCGACTAGTGTAAACCCAATCAGGTCAAATATCTTCCTTATCAGGCGCTTATATGCTGCAATGAGATCGCAGTTAGGAAGAGTTCACTTGTTTCCTGTGGCCACATTCCGACACAATGTCAGGTACTGGAAAATACAATGTAATTGGTCGTACTTTTGTTTTTATCCAATTGAATTATTTAGGAAATACTCTTAATCATGTCCAAGTTTTTTCGCTGGTTTAACAAAGATAAACAGCCGACGTCCACACCAGGGACGGATGCTGATCAAACCGATCAGCAACCACAAGAAAATGCCGAGAATCAAAATCTGTCAGAGGTCCAACAGTCCACCTCTGAACTGAAGGAACAACATCAGAAGCCAGTTGAAACAAGTGATACCAATTTAGCGGAACCTGAGTCAGACGAGGTGAGTGCGGTAAGCAAAACATCTTCAAATAACACTTTGCAGGACGCGCATGAGGTGCAAACTGATTTGCCAGAGCCAGAGCCAGAGCCAGAGCCAGAGCCAGAGCCAGAGCCAGAGCCAGAGCCAGAGCCAGAGCCAGAGCCAG
>CANLWS010000004.1 GCA_947494925.1 uncultured Alteromonadaceae bacterium | reverse complement strand
TGTAGCGAAGATCCTTGACTAATCAAGGGCTCTAGCAAGATTGAAAAGGTCACTTAGGTGGCCTTTTTTTGTGGCTGGAAGAAAGAGGATTTATTGGAGTCGTCATAAATATGTCCCTGATGAACTTCACCCAGCCTGGCCATCCGTGGCAAGTCGTTCAACTGGTTGGAGCGGTGCTCTTGAGAGCCTCAGTTTCCCCCTTAAACAGAGTAACTAAATCATATACTCAATACTTTCCTCAACCATAGGTGCTGAGCTTTCTGGTGCACTGCCTTTAACGCGAAACTTAACCATTTTGTTATGCAGGTCTGAAATCGCTTTGCTGCCAGATTTCACGCAGCAGGCAGGAAAGAAAGCATGGATAAGGCAGGCGATTGATGCTCTGAATAGTTGCCATGAAAAGCTGATGGCATTTCCGAAGTGCTCGAAATAGGTTTCATTGACGCTGGCCGGATGTTCGGTAAACCATTTATTAATCATGCTATCACTCATTGGTAAATTCATACCTCTATATCCTAGCGTTACCAGAACGATCTCGCTAGCCTCTGGCTATCGATAAAATTTGCCTAAAATCAAAAATGAGTGAAATCAGAAATTTTTAAATAGGCTTCTCTTCCATTAGTTGCACATAGTTTCCTTCACTGTCTTTAAACCCCGCCATCCAAAGTGTGTGTGCATTGTCTTTGTGCACACACTGTGGGGAGTTAAGAAAAGACACGCCTCTATCAATTAGTGAGCGGTGTGTCTGGTCGATGTCATTGACTCGATAATAGATAAAGGAGTTGGCCGCATATTCGGGGCTGCTGGGCACACCAATATAAAGCCTGACTCCACCACAATCAAAAAAAGCCATTTTCTGTTGGGGAACTTCAAAAAGCAGTGATAGGCCAAGAATATCGCGATAAAAATGCAGGGCGCGATCATAATCATTAATTGATATATGGATCTGACCTACACCTGTAATACCATTTTCTTGCATAGCAACTAAACCCTGTTTAATATTTAACATAAGTAAAATATTAACGGTGTTAAATAAATTGTCAATTCCTGAGCTACCAGAAAATATTGAACATTCCGCTTTGAATGACTGCGCCAACTCTTTGCATAGCATGTGCATACGCTTATTGCGCAGAGCCCGGGAGTCAGATAAAAGCTCTGGATTGACTCCTGAGCGATTGTCAATTCTATCTATTTTGGCCTTTACCGGGGCCAGGACCGTCAATGAGTTAGCGGAGATGGAACAAGTTTCTGCCCCTGCTATTTCAAGAATCACAAAAGCATTGGCGGAGCTACAACTTATCATCCGAGGTCGGGATAAAAAGGATGCACGTGTGGTGTACCTGAAAATAACCAATAAAGGTAAAGAAATGATTGAGTCCGCAAGGCGTAAACGAATCTTGCGAATTGCGGACGAGTTAAATGCTATTCCTGAAAGTCAGTTAATCGAATTGTCCAATCTGACAAAACAGTTAGCTTGAGAAGGCGACAGATTGATGGGTGACCAGACTAAATAGCACTCTTATTTTGGTCAAAAGTTACATTATCGATAAATACTCATTTATTCTGTCTCGAATTAGCTATAGTTACACAAGTGACTGATATAAAAGGTAAAGGTATGAGTAAAAATAGTCGCACCGAATTCCGTTTCCTGGCTGAGCCTACAGATGTTAATTTTGGTGGAAAAGTTCACGGCGGTATGGTGATGAAGTGGATAGACCAAGCCTCATATGCATGCGCTGCTCAATGGAGTAAACGTTATTGTGTGACAGTATCGGCTAACGCTATTCGATTTATTCGGCCTATTCTAGTGGGGCAGCTTGTTACTCTGAAAGCGCAGATTGTTCATACCGGTAAAACCAGCATGCATATCTATGTTGTCGTTCGAGCAAGCGACCCAAAGGAAGGCGCTTCGGTGATCACGAATCGCTGTTTTATTACTTTTATGGCTATCGATGAGGCCGGTTACCCGGTTGAAGTCCCTAAATTTTCACCAGAATCCGAGGAAGACAAACAGCTGGAAATAGTCGCAATGCATGCTAAAGATTTTGCTAAGAAGCTGGATATGGATTTTGAACAGACGCTAGGATGGAAGTAATTGTGACTTTTAATCTCTGCAGGGTAAATAAAATAACCCAAAATGATGCTTTTCACGTGACATACAAAGTTCATACGCGCTACACTTTACGTGCAAAGTATTTCACTTGGTAGTGGATGCATGGAGTTTTGCAGTTGTTGTCAAAGGGAGGTTCCGTTTTGAATATGGATAAAGTCAGGCAGAAGATGACTGAGAAGTCGTTTTTACTTTTGTTTTTACTTATTGTTGTTGTCACGATTGTTCGACCTTTTTTTATTCCTCAAGATATATTGTTTACCTACTATGGTATCGGCAGCGGTGTCGTTACTGGTGTTATTTATCTCTATCTTGCCAATACACCATCTCACAATTGGCACCCCTATTTGTTTGCTCTGGTATCCCTGTGTTTGTTGTTGCCTCTGATTGTAATATCTGGCGGGATCAATAGTCACTTTGTGACACTCTTACCCTTGATGCCGGTCTTGTTCTGCATCATCGCCAGTCGTCGGGTCGCGCAGGTATTTACTGCAATGTTGTTAATCTATATTGCGATGCTGTACCTGTTCGATGACATTTTGCCTAAATTCGAGGCGGTTCAACTCAGCGCTGAAGCGAATGATATGCGTGCTTTGTGGTTATTTTTAGCATGTTTGCTGGGTATTCTTTTTGGTTCTGAGTTTGACAAAATGAGCAGAGCCTTGGGGACTAAACTACTTGAGTCCAACTTAAAAGACGAATTAACTGGTGTAAGTACTCGCATTAACGTTTTGGATGATCTTGAGAACAGAATAGAACTAAGCGATGGTAATCAGGATTGGATGTCAGTTTTCATCGTTGATATAGACGAATTCAAGCAGCTCAATGATTCCTATGGACGGCAAACGGGTGATACTTGTCTACAGCAGGTGGCGAGACTTATCCAACTCTCCGTTAGAGGGAAAGGTGATTTGGTCGGACGCTATGGAGACGAAGAGTTCCTTATTGTCCTCGAAGACGTTGATCAATCGGCAGCTCACCGAATTGCCGAAAAGTTAAGAACTCTGGTTGAAGAGCTTGAAATCATCAGTGAAGGTGAGCGCGTGAAGATCTCGGCAACCATTGGATACTGTAGTTTACCCCTAGATCAGATTCACTCCACCGAGCAGATGTTACAGGCTGCGGATTCCGCTCTGATCGCGGGAAAAACAGCAGGAAGGAACCAGGTTGTTGGTGCTGACCAGGCGATGGTAATGGGCTCAGTAGTCGTCAATAGCTGAATCAGGTCCAGCCCAGATAAAAAAAGCCGCTCCTTGAAAAGAGCGGCAACAGACCATTGCGATTGGGAGCAATGACTGGAGAACATCTGTTAGTTTATTGGACCATCAGATAATTTCTTTGATCTAGAACGCATATTTTGCAGAAAATTGAATACGACTCATGTCTCCATCAGCACCACTTTCTATCTCTCTTTGTGCATAAGCATACTCGGCCCCAAAGGTCAGTTCTTTACTCGGCGAATACATAATGTTTGCTCGCGCACTGAAAGTTTCTTTGGTGACGGAAGTGCCGGTTAACGCGATATCGTTGTCAGCGCTAAATGCTGAATACATGAAGTTACTGCGCCATTGTTCCGACCAAAAGTGTCGGTAAGCGATAGTAAAACCAGTTGAATCAATGGCTTCTAGTTCGTTATTTGCATTAAGTACAGCGCCATTAGCTGTGTTTAGTCCAAGGTATCGCCCAAGCCCAGTTCCAATGTTTGCCATTATCCTCAGGTCATCTTTCCCAAAGTTGAACTTGGCAGTCAGGCTAACACCGTATGAAGTTTCGGTTGTATCAATTTCATTGCCGTTAATATACGCTAACTGGCGCAACAAGCCGGCAACAGCAACATGTCCCCAATCTCCTTTGAATGTATAACGTGCAACTAAATCTGGCACGCTATTGTCGTCTGTCACTATGCGACTTCCACCCCCGAATGGGGTAACAGTTGTTTCCGGGTTTTCAATCGCCAACTCCAGGCCACCGTCAATGTATCTGACCATTACCTGTCTGTCGAAGATAGTGCCATCAGTCACCCCAATGAAATCCACTGACTCTGGCAGCGTACGAACATCTTGAAAGGTCGACCAGGTTTGCCCGATCAAAAATTTGTCGTAGCGAATAAACGCATGCCGTATTCTGGGTTCAAAAGAGTTACTGATCCGTTCATTACCCCCTGGGGTGGCATGAAAATCAAATTCCAGAACGCCCGTTATTTTTTCACCGTTATCCAGATCCGTGTTGGTGGTGAATCGGAACCGGGTTTGACGAATATGAGAATCATATTGGGAATCCTCTTCTGTACCTCCAACAGGTGTTAAACCAGGTATGTAGAAGTCTCTACCTATACTGCCTGAAGCCAAAGTTCCATCGCTGTAATTGCTGAACATGGCATCTGCTTTTACATAGCCGGAGAACGCTACCTTGGTCTTTTCAAGCACGCTTGCCTGGGTAAAGCCGGAGCATGCCATGCCTGAAAATAAAAGTGCGATTGATAATGCTATTTTCGTTTTCATCATTTTTTTCCTAGAGCCGTTTTTGCTGGGCTAACTGTGGACCAGGTTAAAAAAATTGCATATAAGCGGTTGGTCTATAAGACCAAAGTCGTACTCAAAAATGCTTAATTCAGTAGTGGCTAAGACCAAAGTCGCATGTTGTTTTTGGCAAACAGATTTAGAGTTAGGGAATATTTAACTTTTAACGAGAAATACGATGACTAATGCAATTTATCCTGTACCGGAAAACGTCAAAAAAGACTCTCATTTAACCCCGGAGCTTTATCATAAGATGTACCGACAATCAGTGGAGTCTCCTGACGAGTTTTGGGCTGAACAGGCAAAAAGCCTTGATTGGTTTAAGACACCTACAATTATTAAAAATACGTCATTCAGCAAACCTGATGCTCAAATCAAATGGTTTGAAGATGGTGAGTTAAATGTGTCGTTCAACTGTATAGATCGTCATCTGCAAGACCATGCACATCGCAATGCAATAATCTGGGAAAGCGACTCAGGAGAGTTTGATTCGCGTATTACCTATCAACAATTACATGATGAAGTGTGCAAACTTGCCAATGGCCTTAAGAAATTGGGTGTTGGCAAAGGCGACCGGGTAGCGATCTATATGCCGATGATCCCGCAGGCGGCATACGCAATGCTCGCCTGTGCAAGAATTGGTGCCATACATTCGATTATTTTTGGTGGTTTCTCGCCCAATGCCATTGCTGACCGAATCAACGATTGTCAGGCAAAGGTTATAATTACGGCGGACGAAGGGGTGCGAGCAGGTAAACCTGTGCCTTTAAAAGTCAATGTTGACGAAGCATTGTTGGAAAACCGTTGCCCAAGTATCGAGCAAACGGTTATTTGGAAGCATACAGGCGGCAGTATACCCAAACGTGCCACTGATTGTTTTTGGGATGAGTTGGTGGCTGACTGTGAGCCTCTTTGTGAACCTGAGGTGATGAATGCTGAAGATCCTTTGTTTATTCTATACACATCGGGTTCAACTGGCACGCCCAAAGGGGTTGTACATACCACGGGCGGCTATTTGGTTTATACCGCTCTGACACACAAATATGTATTTGATTACCATCCGGGCGAAATTTATTGGTGTGCAGCGGATGTTGGTTGGATCACTGGGCATAGTTATATGGTTTACGGCCCTCTTGCTAACGGCGCAACCACTCTGTTGTTTGAAGGTGTTCCTACTTATCCCGATGTAAGAAGAATCTGTCAGGTTGTTGACAAGCATCTGGTCAACATACTCTATACTGCGCCGACAGCGATTCGGGCATTGATGGCACACGGTGATTTTGCAGCGAAGGGCACTAGTGGGAAATCTCTTCGCTTACTTGGATCCGTTGGCGAACCGATCAATCCCGAAGCGTGGAGCTGGTATCACAAAGTAATTGGGCGCGGCAGATGCCCAATTGTTGATACATGGTGGCAGACTGAAACGGGTGGAATGATGATTTCGCCATTACCCAGTGTGACTGACCTCAAACCCGGATCCGCAACACTTCCTTTGTTCGGCATTCAGCCAGCACTGGTGGACAACGAAGGCAATGAATTGGAAGGAGCGGTAGAAGGAAATCTCATTATCAAAGAGAGCTGGCCAGCGCAGGCAAGAACGGTTTATGGCGATCATGAACGATTTGTTCAAACCTACTTCAGTACTTATGATAATACCTATTTTACCGGTGACGGCGCCAGACGTGATGAAGACGGTTATTTTTGGATCACGGGTCGTGTCGATGATGTTTTAAATGTCTCAGGTCACCGTCTTGGAACAGCGGAAATAGAGAGTGCTTTGGTCTCCCACGAAGCCATAGCAGAAGCTGCTGTGGTGGGTTATCCCCACGATATCAAAGGGCAGGCAATATATGTGTATGTCACGCCAATCGAGGGCACTGAGCCGGATGAAGACTTAACCAAAACCGTGAAAGCCTGGGTACGTCAGGAACTGAGTCCAATAGCCACTCCTGACTTGATTCAGTGGACACCTGGCCTTCCCAAAACCCGCTCTGGCAAAATAATGCGTCGTATCTTAAGAAAGATAGCTGCAAACGAATATGAGCAGCTTGGTGACACTTCGACCTTAGCGGATCCAAGTGTGGTGGATAGTTTGATCGAAGACAGGTTGAACCGATAATCTTTAATACTGTGCAAAAAGGTGCACAAGGTAGCGCCTTTTTGCGATTGACAGGTGAGGGCGTTATCTTTGCGCATTACAGTCCAGTTGTTAGACTGATAAGTAGAAATTGAATCATTTAAGTTGGGTAAATCTATGCTTACGTTGCTAATTGCTGATGATCATCCTCTTTATCGGGATGCGCTCAGAGGGGCACTTGAACTTGCCATTGATGAACTGAACTTGCTTGAGTCCGGTGACTTAGACAGTACTGTCGCTATGTTGCGGGAACAAGAAGTAGATTTACTTTTATTCGATTTGCATATGCCGGGAAGCAGTGATTTGTTTGGCTTGATCCACATCAGAAAGTTGTTTCCTGATTTGCCTGTTGCTGTGGTTTCTGGGTTGGAAGACGTGGATATCGTCAGTAAAGTCATTAACACAGGTGCATTGGGATTTGTACCCAAAACCACTAGCGCTGCAAAAGTGGCAGAAGCAGTCAAATCTATGTTGGATGGTGATATCTGGCTGCCAGAAAGCATGCAATCAGAGGTGTCCGAAGCCGACGACGCTTTTGCACAACTGGCTGAAAAAGTATCTAGCTTGACACCCGCCCAATACAAAGTTCTTTGCTTCATGCGCGACGGTTTATTGAATAAGCAAATCGGCTACGAGCTCGATATAGCAGAAGCAACAGTTAAGGCGCATATCACAGCTCTGTTCAGAAAGCTGGGTATTAACAACCGGACCCAAGCGGTATTGATCGCTTCCCAACTGGAGCTATCACCTCCTGTCGTTGAGCATTAAACCCTCATACAAGGGCAACAGTATCTGCAGTAGGGGGAGTGGTACAACTTCCGCAAAGTACTTGCAGATTTAGCTTTTGTCCGCAAGGTGCATGGCGTAAGCCTTCTATCGCGGAAGAATAATCAGTCGCCCATTGACGCAATACCATTATCAGCGAATAAAGTGATGTGCCTTTATCCGTTAACCTATAGGTATAGCGAACAGGCTTTTGCTGATAGGCTTGTTTGTAGAAAATACCTTTTTCAACCAGCAAGCTCAGTCGCTGCGATAAAATGTTACTGGCTATAGATAATTGCCTGGCAAATTCATCATATCGTTTCAGTCCCAAAAACGCCGCAATTAACAAAAGCAATGTCCACCTGTCTCCAATCAAATCACTGATAGTTGCAAGCGACCTATCCGCTTGGTTATCCAGAGACGTTGTGCGCACACGTCTTTGCTTATTGGCTTGTCGCAGAGTCAGCATCTGCATGTCGAAATCATCGCTGTTATGCGGCCACTCCACATCGTCGAGTTGCAGGGGAAGCTGACAATATTGACAAACTGTGGTGGGAGACAAAGGATCACCACATTGTGTGTGAATCAAAGCACTTGGCAGTGTGTCTGTTGCATTTTCCGCCCACAGCAACTCCCACTGCCAGGCCAGTAGAGATGCGCTGTAGAGTGCTTGCCCTTTTGTGGTCAACACGTATTCCATTCGTTTTGTTCCATCGGAACAATTCTGTTTTACAACGATATCTGCGCTGATAAGGGTGTCCAACCTGCGCGCCAGGGTCGCTTTACTGGCACCGGTGTGTTTGCGCAGACTTTCAAAGCGGGAACGACCGATAAACATGTCCCTGAGAATTAACAGAACCCAACGATCGCCAATGACATCGAGGTCGCTGGCGAGTGTCGCATTGAGGATAAGGGATAATGATTGAGGTGACTGCATCAGGCCATGATAGCGCATTTTATTCTTCTATTAACACGGCACAAGCATTTTTCATTAAATGATGTAAAGAGGTTGAGTTCTTATTATGAATGGTATCATAATGCAAGTTACTGATGAAACCAGAGTGTCTCCGTTGAGGAAATCAAAATGACCAACACGCGCCTGCCTAAAGTGAAGAGTACGTTAAAACCCAGTATCCATCCTTATTTGAACGGTGCCTGGAAACCTGTATTGGAAGAATACACGGCAACTGATCTGGAAGTGATCGGCGAGATCCCCGAAGACATTGATGGGGTGTATGTGCGTAATACCGAGAACCCGGTTCATCAGGCAATTGGCAATTACCACCCTTTTGATGGAGACGGCATGTTGCACAGCGTCAGCTTCAAAGATGGCAAGGTTGAATACCGCAACAGATTTGTCAGAACGGAAGGTTTTGAGGCTGAACAAGAGGCTGGTGGTGCGTTGTGGCGTGGTATCGCCAACGGTATTAAACCAGACAGTAAAAAAGGCTGGGGCGCCCAGGGTTACATCAAAGATTCCTCCAGTACTGATGTGGTTATTCATGCAGGAAAAATCATGTCCACGTTCTGGCAATGCGGAGAAGGGTATTTATTCGATCCTTACACCCTGGAACAGTTGGGTACTCAGGACTGGGTGCCAGAAGAGGGGATTTCAGCCCATCCTAAGGTTGACGTGAAAACTGGTGAGCTACTGTTCTTCAATTACTCCACAACTGCACCTTACCAGCACTATGGTGTGGTCGACAAAAATAACAAATTAGTGCATTACACCCCAGTCCCTTTGCCAGGCCCCAGGCTGCCACACGATATGGCCTTTACCAAGAACTATTCAATTTTGGTTGATTTACCCTTGTTCTGGGATCCTGAAAAAATTGCCGAGAAGAAATACCATCCCCACTATCATCCAGACATGCCCACGCGATTTGCCATTTTACCCCGTTTCGGCACCGAAAAAGATGTGCAGTGGTTTGAGGCAAAATCAACCTACGTATTGCACTGGATGAATGCTTATGAGGAAGGAGATGAGATTGTATTGGACGGCTACTTCCAGGATCAACCAAATCCGCCATCATTAAAATGGTTACCTAAACGACCCGGCAAAGTAATGGCTGCGTTAGATTTAAAATCCCTGCAGACCCGATTGCATCGTTGGCGCTTCAATTTGAAAACGGGTGAAGTCAAGGAGCACCACCTGGATGAAGAAATTCTGGAATTTGGTACCTTTAATCAGCAGTATGCGGGACAGAAAAACCGCTACTATTATAGTGTCTGGAATAAGCCCCGTTGGTTCTTGTTTTCAGGGATAGTGAAGCAGGATCTTGAGACCGGGAAGTCTTGGCGCTATGACTTTGGTAAAAAACGTTATGGCTCCGAAGCCCCGTTTGTTCCGCGAATTAATGCAAAGGATGAAGATGACGGTTATCTGGTTACCTTTATCACTGACATGAAAAAGAATCGTTCGGAATGTGTGTTGCTTGATGCCAAGAATATAGAAGCCGGACCTGTCTGCCAGATAATTCTTCCCCACAGAATTTGCAGTGGCACGCACGCATGCTGGGCTAATGGTGAAGATATTCGGGCGTTTCGCGAATAATGCTATACCGACGATTTTATCAGTTATCTCGCCTAAGCCAAACTGAGAGAGCTACCTATGACGACTGAACCCATTTACATCCTTGGCGGCGCTCAAACTGACTTTGCAAAAAACTGGAGCAAACATAACGAAAGTCTGTATGACATGTTTGCAGAAACAGTTCTGATAGGCTTGAAAGAAGCCGGACTTGATCCAGCGGATATCGACGTGGGCCATGTGGGAAATTTTGTGGCAGAGCTATTTGCCGGGCAAGGTCAACTAGGTGGTTTTTTTGGTCATATTGATCCTGCATTGCAGTATTTGCCTGCCAGTAGGCACGAAGCTGCTTGCGCATCCGGCTCAATGGCCATTCTTGCTGCAATGGCTGATCTGGAGTCAGGTCGATATGACCTAGCCTGTGTGTTAGGAATTGAATTGATGCGCAATGTATCATCTTCCAATGCAGCAGAGTATTTGCGACCAGCTGCCTGGGCAGACAAGGAATGGCTAGATACATCTTTTGTATGGCCATGTGCGTTCAATCAGCTTACCCAAGTTTATGCGCAGAAATATGGCATAAACACAGACCATTTACGGGCGATATCACAAAAAAACTTTGCTAATGCCAAACGTAACTGCAACGCCCAGACCCGCAGTTGGCAATTTGGTGCACTGAGTTTCTCCAATGATGATCAAGCCAATCCTCTGGTAACAGGATCGATACGCAAACAAGATTGTGGTCAACTGACAGATGGAGCATCAGTGGTGTTTCTCGCTGCCGAGTCCCGTGCTCGTCGTTATGCGAAAGAACATGGTTTGTTGCTCCAGGATTTACCCAAAATTAAAGGCTGGGGGCATATTAATGCTCCCATGCAATTTGAAACAAAAATGGCAATCTCGTCCGATAAGCCATACGTATTCCCCCATATCCAGCGCCTGCTTGAACAAACCTTGTCTAGGGCAGGGATCAATAATCCAAAGGATCTTAGTGGGTTGGAAGTACATGACTGCTTCAATATAACTGAATACATGATATTGGATCACCTTGGACTTGAAGAGCCAGGTCAGATATTTAAAGCGATAGAACGAAGTCAGTTCGATTTGGGAGGGATGCTTCCTGTCAACGCAAGTGGAGGTTTGATAGGATTGGGTCATCCGGTTGGCGCAACTGGAGTACGCATGTTGTTTGACAGCGCCAAGCAAGTATCCGGTCTGGCTGGCGACTATCAGATAGAAGGAGCTGACAATATCATGACCGTCAATCTTGGTGGCAGTGCTACCACCTGCGCCAGCTTCATAGTGGGTCGCTAACCTTTTCGCTATCACAAGGATTTTAGCCCGATGACGCATACAGCTTATATTGTTGACGCCGTTCGTATCCCACGGGCTAGTGTTCGGAACAATTCCAGCGTTTACCGCGATCTTAAGCCGGTTGATTTATTATTACCTTTATTTAATGCGCTGGAGCAACGTAACAGCCTGGATTCAGAAAAGGTTGAAGATGTAATCCTTGGGTGTAATACACAAACTGATGTACAAGGGGCAAATCTGGCTAAGGTTGCCTCCTTGTATGCCGGCTGGCCAGATTCCGTGCCGGGCGCGACTATCAATCGCTTCTGTTGTTCGGGGCTGGATGCCATCAATCTTTCCGCCAGTAAACTGATGAGTGGAATGGAATCATTGGTGGTAGCTGGAGGTGTTGAACAACTCAGCGTAGTGCCCATGTTCAGTGACAAAGGCCTGTGGTTTAGTGATAAAAAGGTGATGGCCAAAACTCGATTTATGCACATGGGATTGTCTGCGGATTTGATCGCCGCCCAACAAGGCTATTGCCGTTCTCAATTAGATGATTTGGCTTATCAATCTCACCAACGAGCGAAGAACGCCCAACAAAATGGGTATTTTTCCAATTCTCTTATTCCAGTATCGGTGGATGGCAAAGCCTTGCTGGATTACGACAATGCGGTGAGAGACTCGATTTCGATGGAAAAACTGAATGCCTTACCAGCAAGTTTCAGCGACGCAGTGCCTTTGGCACAGCCTTTGGTTAGTCAGGTGTACAACGCGCAACTCAACCCAGTTCATAGTGCTGGAAATTCGCCAGCCATTGTGGATGGCGCCAGTCTGATTCTGATGGCAAATGAGCGGGCATGTAACCAAATGGGACTGAGACCCAGGGCAAAAATACGACATTTCGCCAACGCAAGTGACGAGCCAGTTAAGATGTTGACTGGACATATCAGGGCCACAGAAAAATTACTCAAAGCCACAGGCCTCACTCCCGAACAAATTGACATATGGGAAGTTAACGAATCCTTCGCTGCCAGTGTATTGCACTATCAACAGAGTTTTGAAATCAGCGGTGACAAACTTAATGTCAATGGTGGGGCGATTGCGATGGGCCACCCATTGGGTGCCACAGGGGGAAATCTGATCAGCATCTTGTTGGATGAAATGGAAAGGCAAGATCGCAAACGTGGCATTGTCTCTATTTGTGGTGGTGCTGGTTTAGGTGTGGCTTCACTGATAGAACGTTAATTCATAGTGTCCCTTTGCTGGCAGAGTGAATGAATATTCAAATACAGCGGTTTACCCTGTTTTTCGCAGCATATTCGATAGCAGCACTCTGAGCTTAGCTGGTTTGACAGGTTTGGAAATGTATCCGACATCTGCTGATTTACAGCGGGATTGAATGTCGCTGTCCTGGTTAGCTGTGACCAGTGCTGCGGCGGTTTTCTGGCCTGTGATCCCGCGCAATTGCGTAATAAGGTGCAAGCCATCTGGCTCATCACCCAGGTGGTAATCCACCAGGAAAATAGTAGGTTGTTCAGCTTGCACAAGCCGCTTTGCCTGCTCTGAGTTTTGTGCAACAAAGACTTCTATTTGCCACTTTTCCAATAGTGTTTGCATCGCGTCCAGGTTCTCAGTTTTGTCGTCAACACACAGGACCTTCAGACCTTTAAGTCCCAATTGACTGATGTTGGACGCTACACTCTTTTGCGCTGGCTTTTGTACAAGTGGAAGACGCACAGTAAAACAACTTCCGTGGTGCTTTTGTGATCTGACAGAAAGCGGAGCTGATAATTTTTCTGTCAATCGCGCTACAACACCTAGACCCAGGCCAACGCCGTGTTCTTTGCTACCACTCACCCGATAAAAATCTGCGAAAATATGCTGTTGTTCCGTTTCAGAAATTCCCACTCCCGTGTCCCAAACCTGCAGTACAGCTTGTCCTTTTTGCTTTCTGCAGGTCAGTAATATTTTCCCTTTCTCGGTGTATTTCATGGCGTTTGATAACAAATTTTGTGCAATTCGATACAAGTATGTTCTATCCGTTTCTATCCATAAATCTTGTACATGTGCAGCGAAGGTTAAGCCTTTTTGATTGGCCTTCATGCTGAATTCATCCAATAAAGGGTCCAGAATCTTAGTGATAGAGTAAGGGCTTTTTTCTGCTCTCATTTCTCCCTGGTCAAGCCTTGCGATATCGAGCAACGTAGCGATCAAGGCCTCGCTGGTTGTGACGCTGTCTCCTAGTTTTTTAATAATAGTACTGACGTCATTCGGAACTTCCATTTCATGCAATGCGGATAAATAAAGTTTCGCGGCATTCAAAGGTTGCAAAATGTCGTGGCTGGCCAAAGCCAAAAAACGCGTTTTACTCGCATTTGCATCCTCGGCTGCCTGACGTGCTTTGTCTAAAGCTAGTTCAAGATCGGCCCGACGAGTTATTTCACTGCGCAGCTCAGCATTAATGGCCTGCACTTCTTCACTGCGTTTTTTTACACGCTTCTCCAGGTCTATGTTTGATTCCTTCAACGCTTCCTGCAATTCGATATGAGTTGTAACGTCGCTAAAGCTGGTCACGTAACCACCATCGGGCAAAGGATTACCGATTGTCTCAATCATTTTCCCATCGCTGCGTTGTCGCAAAAAGCGGTGGCGATGCCCCAAGCGAATATGTTCCAGCCTTTTTTGTACTAAAACATCCACATTGCCAACGCCACACTCTCCATTTTGCGCATTGTAGCGAAGTAATTCTTCGACAGGTGTTCCTACATTGACGAGCCCATCCGGATAATTGAAAAAAGTCAGGTAGCTTTTGTTCCAGGCAACAAGGTTGAGATCCTTGTCCACCACACTGATCCCCTGCTCGAGACTTTCAATAGAAGCAAACAACGCACTGGTGTTAAACTTCAGTGCCTGGGTGGTGTCATCAAAAAAGTTAACCACTTCCTCGAAATCGAGTTTTTTCCCACTCAACACACTGTCGATTAGTGCTTTAGCGCTGGAACTTCCCAAAACGCCGCCCAAGGCTCGTTCGCAGAATGCAATGAAGCTTGCCTGAGGTTCAATATCCTTGTGCAGCTGCAGTTGGCTGCGACGCTGGTAATCCTCAATTAATCTTTCACAGCGCGAATCACCAAGAAAGGTGGAAAGCAAGGTTGTCAGGTCTCCCACGGTCACGGTAACCGAAGGTTTGCTTGGCTGATCATCAATAGACTCTCTGGGGGCCACGAATGCCTGCGCCTGAATCCTGTCGATCAAGCGGCTCTGGGCAAAATGTGAAAATGCAAAGTAGGCAATAAAATTCGCGCTTAAGCTAATGATAGCCACCTGAGAAATGGCATCGTTTTGTAATTGGGTGTCTCCACTGCCATCAAGCACCGGCATAATCAACCAAAGTATCCATATGCACAAACCTGCCAGTAACCCTGCGTAGACACCCTGTGCGTGACCTTTCTTCCAGTACAAACCACCTAATATTGCGGGAAGCAGTTGAATAACCAAAGAGAATGCGATAAGACCGATTGAGGCCAGAGAGCGACTGTTGCCCATCTGTTGATGATAGAGATACGCCAGCAGAAGCAGGCCACCGATCACCAGTCGCCGTATCAACAATATAGATTTACTGTAGTTGGTATTAGTGTTACCAGGTCCTCGAAGTGAAAGTATCTTGGGTAAGATTACGTCATTGGTTACCATGGTACTCAAAGTGAGTGTCGCTACTATTATCATAGCTGTGGCTGCCGACAGACCACCCACAAACACCAGAAGTTGGATAAGTAAAGAGTCCGATAAGATTGCCAGATTGAGCACATAAGTATCCTGTGCTACCTCTGTTTGGGCAAAAAACATATGACCAACCGCGGCGATAACCGGAATGGCCAGTGCAGTTAAGGTGAGGTACAAGGGGAATAGCCACCGAGCTGTTTTGATGTGGCTCAGACTCAGGTTATCCACAACGGCAACATGGAACTGTCTGGGTAAGCAAATAATCGCAGCGGCGGCCATAATTGTCTGTGCAACAAATGGAAAAGATTGGAACTGGTCAATGGCTTCCGCACTACTGAATTTTTCGAACAGCGCTCCTGAATGATCCGCCTGCCACATGAAATAGCCCACAGTGGCCACTGCCACCAGAGCGATTAATTTTATACTTGATTCAAATGCGACAGCGAGCATCAATCCTCTTCGATACTCAGTGACATCAGCCCGTTGTGTACCAAAATATATTGCGAAAATGCCAATAAAAATGGTTGCAAATAATACGATGAACTCGCTGTTTTGCTGCGCAGACACCAGCTGGAAAGTGGAGCCAATTGCCTTCAATTGAAGTGCCACATAGGGGATGGTGGCAAGTAATGCGATGACGGTAACCAACAAGGCCACCGACTGGCGTTTTCCGTACCGAGAGGAAATAAAGTCGGCTATGGTGGTGATGTTTTGTTTTTTGCTTACCAGTGTGAGTTTATAAATAAAGCGGTAACCAAAAACATAGACGAGTATCGGGCCCAGCATAATTGGTAGATACTGCCAGGTATTGCGGCTGGCTTCTCCCACTGCACCGAAAAAGGTCCAGGCAGTGCAGTAAATGGCAAGCGCCAGTGAGTAGGTTGCCGGATGAGAAGTCAGCTTTCGGGCAAGTGGCGAATCACTGTCACCCCATCGGCCAATCCAGAACAAACCCATTAAATACAGAATTGCCAGCAGCAGCCAACCTAATCCCATGCACTAAATCCACAGCTTTAATTATTTAATGCACTCACTTTAGCACAGTCAACAAGCAGTTCGAGGCATCTACGACCATGGTCTCATTTCGCCTTTCGATTGCCAGGTCTACAGTAATAAGCAAGTCCCGAAATTCAGCTCCTTGAGTGAGTTAATTTTCAGGTCGACATGATTTTAACAAGTTAGGCTAAACGAAACCTGAGTGAGGAAAAGACAATGGCCTTTAAAACAGAAGAAGATAAGGTGGCCTACTGGAAAGATAATATCTCTCTGGTGCTCAAGCTACTGGCAGTATGGTTTGTGGTGTCCTTTGGATGCGGCATTTTGTTTGTTGACGTGCTTAACAATATTCAGTTCTTCGGCTTCAAGCTTGGATTCTGGTTTGCTCAGCAGGGGGCAATTTACATGTTTGTCGTCCTTATATTCGTGTATGTCTACAAGATGAATGCCATCGATAAACACTACGGTGTGGATGAGGAGTAGGAGAGTACCATGGATATTAAAATTCTGACTTTTATCATAGTAGGTGCGTCTTTCCTACTCTACATCGGTATCGCTATCTGGGCTCGCGCGGGCTCTACCAATGACTTTTATGTGGCTGGTGGCGGTGTTCACCCTATTGCGAACGGTATGGCCACAGCCGCAGATTGGATGTCAGCCGCCTCTTTCATTTCCATGGCAGGATTGATCTCGTTTATGGGTTATGACGGAGCCGTGTACTTGTTGGGTTGGACCGGTGGTTACGTTTTATTAGCACTCTGTCTGGCTCCTTATCTAAGGAAGTTCGGTAAGTTTACTGTGCCTGACTTTATCGGTGACCGTTATTACTCGCAAACCGCCAGGACAGTTGCTGTCGTGTGCGCGATTTTCGTGTGTTTTACCTACGTTGCAGGTCAAATGCGTGGGGTTGGAGTGGTGTTTAGTCGCTTCCTCGAAGTGGACATTGTCACAGGCGTTGTCATCGGTATGGCCATCGTCTTTTTCTACACTGTTTTGGGTGGCATGAAGGGCATTACCTATACTCAGGTTGCACAATACTGCGTGTTAATTTTTGCTTATCTGGTTCCTGCAGTATTTATTTCCATATTGATGACAGGTCACGTTTTGCCACAGACTGGTTTTGGCGCAACTCTCGCAGATGGGTCAGGGATCTACCTGCTGGAAAAACTCGATGGCTTGTCCTTGGAACTCGGTTTCAACGAATATACCTCCGGGACCAAAGGCATGTTTGATGTGTTTTGTATTACAGCTGCCCTGATGGTTGGAACGGCCGGATTACCTCACGTTATCGTGCGTTTTTTCACTGTACCCAAAGTGCGTGATGCCCGATACAGTGCAGGTTGGGCGTTATTGTTTATCGCTATTTTGTATACTACAGCTCCTTCTCTAGCGTCGTTTGCCCGGGTTAACATGATAGAAACCATCAATGGCACTGAGCAAACAGGCACCAATTATTCCGAAGCTCCCAGCTGGATTAAAAACTGGGAGAAAACAGGCCTTATTTCCTGGGAAGATAAAAATGGCGATGGCAAGATGTTCTACGCCGGGGATGAGCGCAATGAAATGAAGGTTGATCGTGACATCATGGTGTTGGCTAACCCTGAAATAGCCAACTTGCCAGCCTGGGTGATTGCCTTGGTTGCTGCTGGTGGTGTGGCAGCAGCACTCTCCACTTCAGCTGGGTTATTGTTGGTGATTTCGACCTCAGTCTCACATGACCTGTTGAAGCGTAATCTTATGCCGAATATTACCGACCGGCAGGAACTGTTTTACGCGAGGTTGGCAGCAGCTGTGGCTATCTGCATTGCCGGTTATTTTGGGATAAATCCACCCGGGTTTGTCGCTCAGGTTGTCGCTTTCGCATTCGGCCTGGCTGCATCGTCATTCTTCCCGGCTATTATAATGGGGATATTCTTTAAGAAGATGAATAACAAAGGAGCTGTAGCAGGTATGTTGGCGGGAATTGGGTTCACCGCGGTCTACATCATTTACTTCAAGTTTGTTAATCCTGCGGCGAACGTGCCGGAAAACTGGTTGTTCAGTGTATCGCCTGAAGGCATCGGTACTATAGGGATGCTGATAAACTTCATTGTTGCTTACGTTGTCTATAAAATGACTAATGAGGCACCGGAAGAAATTCAACAGTTGGTGGAAGATATTCGTTATCCAAAAGGAGCCGGAGAAGCGACAGCACACTAATCAGGGGACACTCACACTGTCAGGCCCATCAGCTTCCCTAGCTGCTGGGCCTCACTATTTGGTCTCAAACAATGGTTGGATAGACATATGACGGCTATACCTCAACAATCTATTGATTTTTTAAGTGCGTCTGCACCCTTTGATAGCCTTGAACCTCAGGACTTGCCCTCCATAGCCCGCCAAATATCTGTTGCTTATATCACGCCTGACAATCAGGCTGAAATACTGAAGGAACAACAAGGCAGTATCTTTCTGATCAGCAGTGGTCAGTTTTCAGTAAAAGATTCGGATGGACCGCTCAGGCATTTAAGCGAGGGTGACTACTTCGGGATTTGCAATGCGCTAAAGGGAATTAACTATCCTATTGAACTGGTTGTAGATACCAGCGGCCTGGTTTACTGCCTGCCTAACACTGCTTTTAAAAACTGCGTGAAATCTTTTCCGGCATTTGAAATATTCTTTCAGTCATACGATGCGCAACAAATGCAAAATGAGGCCGTTAGCGATTCAAAATCCATGTGGCTTTATCGACCCATAGCCGAGACGATCAACGGTGATCCGATTAGTGCTGAGTCTAATACCATTATCTATCTGGGTGTGAAAAAAATGTCGGAACATTCCGTGTCTTCATTGTTGATCACGGAGCAAGGGAGCCTGGTGGGTATTATCACTGACCGGGACCTGCGCAATAGAGTTATTGCTGAAAAATTGGATATTCAGTTACCCCTTAGCCACATAATGACGGAAAAGCCCGCCAGCATTACCCATCAACGCACTCTGTTTGATGCATTGTGCTTAATGACTGAACACAATATTCATCATTTGCCTGTGGTAAACAAGGATTCACTGGAGCCAATTGGCATGATGACTGCCAGCGACATGATCCGTCATCAACGTGGAAACGTGCTGTTTCTTATCGATGAATTGGCCAAAGCCCAATCCTTGTATGAACTTACCCGACTCTCCTGGCAGCTGCCGCATTACTTCGCCAAACACGCCAAGCGCCTTGGAGATTTTGATATTGCCGGAAAAGTCTTATCACAAGCAACGGATATCATGACAAGAAAACTCATTACATTTTTCCAGCAGCAAAACGGCTCCCCTCCGTTCGGATTTTGTTGGTTGGTTTATGGTTCTCAGGCGCGGGAAGACCAAACTATGGGGTCGGATCAGGACAATGCCTTGTTACTTGAAAAACGGCCTTCCGTACAAGAAGCCGAGTACTTTGCTGATATGGCAGAATATGTCTGCAACGGATTGGGAAAGTGCGGTATTAAGCTCTGTAGTGGCAATATTATGGCGAGCAACCCTGAATTGCGAATGTCTGTGGATGATGCTATCAAAGAAGCTCAGGGCTGGGTAAAAGAACCCACTCCCCTGGCTATTATGCATTTCAATATTTTCCTTGATGTCAGGTCCGCAGCGGGCGACACCGATTTGTTCAACAGACTTCAATCCCAAAGAGCTGATATGTTAAAGCAGCCAATATTTCTTGCTGCGTTAACCCGACATGCAAATGAGGGAAGGGTGCCACTTTCGATGTTTCAAAAATTTGTATTTGAGAAAGGGGTTAAAACCGCGGACAGTATTAATTTGAAGAATGGTGCAGTAGCCATTATCAATAACCTGGTGAGGATACATGCACTGGAAAATGGTTTGCCCATGCCTTCAACACTGGAGCGTCTGACTGCCCTGGTTGAACAAAAAGCGATGTCTGAAAAGGATGCGCAAAATTTACGGGATATCTGGCTGTTTCTTAACCGGCTCAGATGGCGTCATCAGCTGGAAAACAAGGTGACAGACAATAACGTGTCTATTTCGGATTTGTCATCAATTGAAAAACACCAGCTCAAAGCCGCTTTTCAGGCAATTAGTCGCGCCCAGCAAGCTGCAGTTTTGCAGTATGCTGGTGGTATGGCATAGAGAATCAACTATGTGGCAGCAACTCAAACAGTTCTTTGAGAGTGACACCCAAATACTTGAAAAATGGCAGGATGAACCCTGGAAATCACTACCATTTTTAGCCATCGATCTGGAATTAACGTCACTGGATTTGCAAGAATCCAAAATCCTGTCAATAGGATGGGTGGTGGCAACAGCCTGTCAAATTGATCTAAGTAGCTGTTTTTATAAGGTGATTAGTACTAAATCTTCGTTGAATCAAAGTCCGGTGATTCATGGATTGGTTGAAGAGGATATTCAGCAGGGAGAAAAGGTCAGCAAGGCACTGAAAACGCTGCTGACGTTGGCTGATTCCCATATTTGGGTGTTTCACAATACGTCACTGGACATGCAGGTATTAACAAAAACGTACCAAAAACTCGGAATTAACTTACCACCAATAATGACAATAGATACACTGCAAATCGCATTGTATCTTCTGCGCAAGCAGCACAGCGTATTACCTCCCAATGCAGCCACACTGACGGCCTGTCGGCAGCGGTACAATTTGCCGCTGGCACCAGCCCATAACGCTCTTGATGATGCAATGGCAACACTTGAGTTGTTACACGCATTGTTGTTTCAGCTTGATCCTAAGGGGAAGGGTTTACTCAAGGAATTTTCCGGCGTACCAGGCTTAAAAGCCTTTAACTCGGACTCAGCCTAATTGGAATATTCCACAAAAGTGCATTTTATCCAGATAAAGTCCCCTTTTTAGTTGACTAATAACGGGTGTTGCTCTAGATTTCGCAATCCTGCCCAGGTGGTGAAATTGGTAGACACGCTAGCTTCAGGTGCTAGTGCTCTAACGGGCGTGGCGGTTCAAGTCCGCCTCTGGGCACCATTCCGTGTAAATTCAACGAAACAAAATGCAGAGCGAAGCGACTTCTGGTTTTTGAGTTGGCATTTGCGCAAGGTGAGTTCGGATATCTGACGCCATTGGAACAGTTCTCCAAGTTCGTTGATAATCCCTGCTATATCCATGCTGACTAACCCTGCCAAAAATCACAGATTTTTGTCGTTCAAGCGGCTGGACACCATTCCGAGCAAATTCAACGTAGCACATTTAGTGCTCTAGGCCTTTTTCTTTATGATGAAAAGCAATGCCAAGTAAACAAACTACTAGCAGTACACTGTATTCCATGCCGTTACGGCCCAAACCTACTACAAACCAACCTTCGGAAGCATGCACCATCACAATACCAGCGACATAGATAAATGCATAAATTGGGCATAAATACAAAACGAAATAACCAAAAGCAAGAAGAGGTGTGCCAATTATTTCAACGCTGGTTACAGCATAGGCAATGACAAAACCAAATGGAAACCCCTGCTCATCGAGCCAGCTTCCAAATGGAGTTATTGCATCGGCATGCCACCTAGCCCAGCCGTGCGCAGCGATAAGGCCACTTATTAATACGCGGAGAACATTTATTACGATATCGTTTCGATTTACAGCCTTGTATTTTTTCATCTTAGTTCATAAACCTGCGTGATCGGCATTTAGCTCATTGTTATTCAGCAAAAGTGATATGAATTACTAATTTTTCCGCTATTTGACAAAATCACCTATAACTTAACGCCTATAAAAATAAATTTGTAATGTATTTCAACTGCTTATGAAATGGTTGGAATTTTGCTTAAGTAAATCCACATATGCACCTTACTAAACGGGATCCACTATGAATAGAACACTTCTTACCATTGCATTATTAAGCGTTTTACACCAAATGTTTAGCATCAGCGTTTTTGCTGGTGAAAATAATAAAGCTCAAATTGCATTCTTCGGCACATTTCACTTTGCAAATCCGGGCCTAGATAAAGTGAAATCCAAACAAATGGATGTGTCGACCAGCGCAAACCAAGCCTACATCGAGAAACTGACCCATAGAATCGGCAGTGAGTTTAGACCTACAGCCGTGTTGCTCGAGTGTGCACGAAGTGAACAAGCCTTGATGGACTCAAGATACAATGAGTACCTGAAGAGTACATTTAAACTGCCCATTAATGAAAGCTACCAAATTGGGTTTCGCGTTGCGAAAACTGCAGGTTTAGAAGGTGTTCATTGCTATGACGAAAGAGAAATCCAATGGCAGGCTGAGCCTTTGTTTAAGGCCGTTCCAGAAAAAGCTCCCATGCTGCAAAAGCGTATTGAAACAACAATTCAACACATCGAAATTGAAACCAGTCGCATGCATAGAGAAATGTCGCTCAAGGACATACTGGTGACTCACAACCAAGAAAAACACGATATTATCAATAAATCTTTGTATCTGATGACAAATAGTTTTGGCGCAGGAGAGGGCTTTGAAGGTGCTGACGCCGCAGCAAGCTGGTGGCATCGTAACTTTAGAATGTACGCCAACGTGCAATCATTAGCGCCTGAAAGTAGTCGTGTACTGGTTATTGCTGGTCAAGGTCATACCGCTATTATGCGGGATCTACTCGCCGCAGATACTGACAGAGAGGCAGTTGATATAAAGCAGTACTTTGAGTAAGCGAAATCCTTATACCGTGCGCAGAAAAACTAACGTCCTGTTTACCAGAAAGATATTAACTGATAGTAAGTCGCTCAATGTAAAGTTAAGTATCTAAATTCTTGGCAGGGTGGAGCTTCACTCCCAAAGAAACCTGCCTCAGCCTGGCACCATTCCGTGCAAATTCAACGAAACAAAATGCAGAGCGAAGCGACTTTTGGTTTCGTTGAATTTGCGCAAGGTGAGTTCAGCTGTCTTAGGCCTCTTGTTTGGTATTCATACCACAGCCCAATATCTATCTTTTATTTGTAAATATTAGACCTCTAAACACACATTTAACTTGTATGATTAAAAATAAAAAAGCCCCACTAGCAATGCTGTTGGGGCTTCGACTTATTTACGCTTTAGATTAAAAACTTTCAACTGCAACCACAGCTTCAGATGTATTATTCTTATATACGGAACTGGGATTATTATCTGGGTCCAAGTCATCTCCTTCGTTATAACCTTCAAAGTCGTCAGAGAAAACAAGACTACTTCCCTCAGTATCAGAATAAATAGCAAGGTCGTCTATTCTAAATACTGCAGTGTCAGTCAACACGCCTGAGTTGCTGCCAAACCTAAAGGAGATATGGGTCACTCCACCTACAGGATTTGCACCTACAGGAGTGAAGGGTTCAGATATGGCTTGCCCATTAATAATTACATTAAGAGTGGGTAACAGACCTGAAGACGCATCACCATCAGGGTATTCCCAAGTCACCACCACTGTCTGGAAAGAGTCTGGTGTGACCGATGCAACATCTGTGTCGACATTTAGTTCGGGGAATCTGGTAGCAAACGAGTCGTCTCTCACTCTCAGGTCAAGAATTGATCCCGCGTTATCAGTGTTTTCGTTAAACAGGGTAATAAATGCATCTGCATTTCCAGCAACATCATCGGTGCGGCTGAATGATACCGCTAGCTTTCCTGATGCTTGCGCACTGGGTAATTCATATCTTAGCTCGCCAGTATCTGTAGAAAGCGTGTCTGAAATGGCGGCAAATTTAACGAGTTCAGGTTCTGTATGTGCAGGCACACTTATTACAGTAGCTTCAGACGTATTGTTTGCGTATTCCGAAGACGGATTATTATCCGGGTCTAAGTCACCACCAACGGCGTAACCTTCAAAATCATCTTCAAATACTGATGAATTCCCTTCTAGATCATCAAACACCTTAACATCATCAATAATAAACATTGCTGAATCGGTCAATACCAAAGAGTTACTTCCAAATCTGAATGAAATATGGGTAACACCACCTATTGGATTGGCGCCCGTTGGCTCGAATGATTCCAGAACAAGCTCACCATCCAAAAATAAATTTAGGGTAGGCAATGCAGAGGTATCACCATCTGGATACTCCCATGTAATTACCGCAGTTTGATATTGGCCTGGGACAACACTTGCTATCGCTGTATCCAGATTTACAGCAGGATATCTAACACCGAAAGAGTCGTCTCTTATACGCAGGTCGAGTATGGAGCCGGCATTATTGGTGTCTTCGTTAAACAGTGTAATAAAGGCGTCTGTGCTGCCCACCGCATCATCTGTGCGAGTAAACGTCACTTCTAATCGCCCTTGAGCCTGGGCTTCTGGAAGTCGGTACCTTAACTCACCGGTATCAGAATCTAGCGTATCTACAATAGATGCGACTTGAGTCGTAGGGTCGCCTTCATCAATAGGCTCATCTGGCACTTCATCATGTGTGTTACTCAAGCGATAAAAAGTAACGATATCGCCATCTGCAGGATCACCCGTATTGTTTTGTGAATAGGCTCCGGCTTTGAAATACATCCATTCATCAGCAAGATCATAGCCACTATTGAGGCTTTCCATATCAATAGTTGTCTGACCAATAATGTCGCCGTCTTGATCACCACGACGCACTACTATATTGATGAACTCATCTTCATTAGTGATTTCGTAGGAAAATAGTTCGTCTAAAGCAATGCCCACATCAGGGTTTGAACAGTCTTCATCACCTACAATGTCAAAATCAATATCATCGCCACCACGGATCTCATGTGCAACATACACACAACCCAGTTCGTCACCAGGTTTTTTGCGATAATACAGACGGGCTGGTTCGTCATCATCCGCATGTATCTGGCCAATAATCGTGCGACCAATATGCACGCCCTCACCCGTAGTCGTCACTTGGTTTACGCGCAGTGTTGCAGTGAGTGAACCATTTGCACCACCCCAAGCGCCGCCATTGGTAGGTTGATAGCCGAGTGCCCAGTTATTAGGCGTGACACCTTGCGTGGCAATATTGGTATTACCTCTGCGCAACATTTCTCTAAGTTCAGATCGGCTGAATGATGTATTCGCACTCGTTTTTGCGCCATCTACACGATTAACAAAGCGCATTCCGCCATCAGTGTGGGTGTAAAAGAACGCTCTGGATTCATCTGAGATTTCATCCCATTTATCTTCACCAAAGCGCTGCGCAAATCCATCATCGTCGAATGCAGGGGTATCGATTACCCACCCCTGTAAGTCAAAGTTTCCCCAAGGCTCTTTAGCTGGGTCGAGGCCGAAATCTATTTCATCTACAGGGTCGTCAGATTGACAATTAACATCGTCACATTCAATGCTCACATCGTCGAATATCGCCTCATCACTGTTAGGTTTTTTCTCCAATACAATGCGAATTTGACCACTATCACCAGAGTTATATCTAATGACTGCTCGCTCCCAATCCGTGCCAGTGCGTTTTGTGCGTCTAAGCGTAGGAGAGTCGCCAGTTATTCTTAAGCGTCCGTCTCCACGAATATACGTTTCTATCTTGTATTGGGAGTTCGGCACGGCATCTACGATTTGATATATCCTGTGACCAGATACTTGCGTTATCAAAACAGAATTAACGCCAGAATGCGCTGTTTCAGATAGGCTAACACCAGAGCCTGAACTATCTATAACCGTCCAACCATCAAGACCGTTTTCAAAGCCTGGATTTTCAATAGTTGCTGCAAATGCGCTATTGGCAACAACTATTGAGGAAGTACAAAGGACTGCTAGTGCCCTTAGAGAATTTTTTAACATGATCCACCCTAGTTACTAAATGATAAATGACGATATTTTTATATTAATTAATTGTAAAACAAAAGTAAACTATTGGTCATATATTGTGGTTTTCATTGGTAATAATTATTGGTAGGCCTTGTTATTCAATGTTAATCGCTCATTAGTGTGATAACTTCGAAATCCTTTTATATAGGCTCCTTAATCATAAGAATGGTAGTGTATTTAAAGTAATTGGTAATACTTTTTTTGAAGGTGTTATAGGTTTCGGTATCCGTGTAAAAGAAATGAATCGACTGAATTACTAGCTCCATAAAATCAATATTGGTATTACAATAAATAATTTATTGGTAATAATTTGCGGGTGTTTAGTTACATTGCTGAAATATCTATGATATCAGTTGCTGAACAATGCTTTCGCTTGTTCATTTAATAAAAAGAAGACCAACTAAAGGGGTAGTTAAATTACCCTCATATTCGGTGCACTTCAGTCTGTGACACATCCTTTTAAGAGTGTAAAATTTACCATTGACTCGCTTGTAGTTTGGTTCCCCTGTGCTATTTTAATGTTTTAACGGATCAACAAGGAAATAGTTATGAGCGCTAAAAATATCAGTAAACCACTTTCTGCATTGGTTATATTTCTGAGTATCTCTGTATTGGGTGGCTGTGCTGCAAGCTACAAAGCCAAGGACGTGTGGGGAGGTTTTTCTGAAACGCAGATTAAAAAAAATGTGTTTGAAGTTTCCTTTAAAGGCAATTCTTTTACTACAAGGGAGAGGGTGAAGGATTTTTCTCTTCTGCGAAGTGCAGAAGTCGCATTGGAAAATGGTTATGACTACTTTGTTGTAATTGAGCAAACGCAGTCGCGTACGTTATTTCAAGAGACGACTCCGATGGGCTTTACTGCAATGAGCAGTTACGGCGGACATGGAGGCCAAGGCAGAGCAGCCACAGGTGGTCGAAAAGATTATGTTTCTAATCCCGTCTCAGACACGATTGTCGCTTGCTTTAATGAAAAACCAGAAAATGTAACCTCTTATAATGCCCGTCAAATAGTCAATGAAATTAAAACGAAATACGCTCTGGACAAGGTTGCAAATAGAACTTGAATAGGATGGGAACATTGAACGAACGACAAATTGGTGCTCAATCAAGAGTGCTTGTTTGCGCAGCAATGTTCTTTGTTCCCAGCGATACCGGGTTCATTCTTCAGTCTGCTAACTGATTCGGGACGTTATAGCAGTAGCCCGTGACATTTATTGCCTATGCAAGCTAGAACTTTCCAATCTGCTGTATAGCACTAAACCTCCATTAATCATTAATACCTCGATAAAAACGAACTAATTAGCAACTTAAACAATATTTTTATTCAGTTCTTCTTCTCGTAAGATCCTTCGACTTCAGAACACCGTATCTTTTTCCGGTTCGCTGAATTTTATTAAATAGGGGTTCAATCCATATGAGAAAAACAATTGCTGTGTTTGCACTTGGTCTTTGCTGTCTGTCTTCGCAGGCTTTTGCGATGGCTAAATTTAATTTTGTCGAAAAGCCGCCTGCGCACAACAAGAGCAAGGTTGTATTTATCAATGATACTAAAATGCTAAGTGGAGCAGCAGCTGAATTGGATAATGGATCTGAAGGTCGCTTATCGCAGTTGCTGGCGCTAAATAACTTCGACAGTAAAGTTGGCAGCACGTTGCATTTACAGATGATAGCTGGCGTTGAGTCTGTGCTGGTTGTTGGAAGCCATGATGATGATGGCCTGGACAATGCTGAATTGCAGAATTTAGGCGGAGTAATTGCTTCGGCCATGACGTCCACTGAAAAAAAACGTGATGTGCTGATCTTCGCCGATGATCTGATATACGATAATACTGTCCCTGCCGCACAATTAGCCTATGGCTATCACTTGCGGCATTACAGTTTTGACCGCTACAAAACGCAAAAAAGCGAAGGGGTTTCAAATGTTACCTTAGTGACAAAAAGTGCCGACAGCGCCAGGCTTGCTTACCAGGATGATCTCCGTTACGTTGCCGAGGGTGTGCATTTAGCAAGGGATCTGGCCAGTGAACCAGGTAAAAGTATCTATCCGCAAGCTTTTGTTGATGTCGTAAAGCGTAAATTTAAAGGTATCGATGACATTGATATCGAGGTGCTCGATATGAGGGATATCAAAAAGCGCAAAATGGGGGCACTTGCCGGTGTGGGACAAGGTTCCATTAATGATCCTCGATTGTTGGTGATTGAATACTCGGGCACAACCAAAAATCAGGCTCCAGTTGCATTAGTTGGCAAAGGGATCACCTTTGATACTGGTGGTATCAGCCTGAAATCCAACACTGGTATGTGGGCGATGAAATCAGATTTATCCGGTGCCGCCGCAGTAGCAGGTACCCTTTACGCGGCTGCCCAGCGAGGTGAGAAAGTGAATCTGGTGGGTATTATGCCGCTAGCTGAAAACATGCCCAGCCAGGATGCAATTCGTCCCGGCGACGTACTGGAGACGATGAAAGGTACCAGTATCGAAATCATCAGCACCGATGCTGAAGGGCGTCTCATTCTGGCTGATGCAGTTTATTATGCACAAACTGAATTTGAGCCCAGCATGCTCGTCAACATTGCAACCCTGACAGGATCAGCAGCGAGGGCTCTGAGTGACGAATACGCTGCCGTCATTACTCGGGACTTTGCATTATCGAGAAAAATGATGAGTATTGGTGAGCTGTCTGGTGAACATGTCTGGCCATTGCCTTTGCATGCCAATCATTTCAAGCAAATAGAGTCGTCAATTGCTGATATCAAAAACTCAGGTGCAGGTAATCCGGGGGCGAGTATTGGCGCTGCAGTAGTTGGCACCTTTGTGGATGAGTCAGTCCCCTGGGTTCACCTGGACATCGCTGGTGTAGATTGGTTAGAAAGCGATATCGATGTGGCTCCGAAAGGAAGTCAGGGCTGGGGAGTAAGGTTTATGGATACTCTGGTGCGCGATAGCGCAAAATAAATCCGGGCCATTCAAATGCATAAATCCCGGTGTCATTGACCGGGATTCTAAACGCTCCTACCGCAAAAAATAGAGGCTCTTGCAATACGAGAAGTTAAGGAGCTTGTACCGCATTGTGATCAAGAGCCTCTATGACTCCACGCAAATTTATAAACTATGCCACCTGTTGAATATTTTCTTCAGGTTGGGATAGCTTGTCAGGGGTGTTTCTATTAGCGTTTCTTCTACGAACCAGATAGTAAAACAGTGGCGTCAACAGCAAACCGAAAAAGGTCACACCTAGCATCCCTGAAAATACGGCTACACCCATCGCCTGACGCATTTCCGCTCCCGCGCCAGTGGCAACCACCATGGGTACGACACCCATGATAAAGGCAAACGACGTCATCAATATGGGACGTAAACGCAGGCGTGTAGCCTCCATAAGTGCCGCCATTAGCGACAAACCTTGCTCTTCCTTTTCCTTGGCAAACTCAACGATCAGAATCGCGTTTTTGGTTGCCAGCCCCACCAGTACAATAAATCCAATTTGGGTAAAAATATTGTTGTCCCCACCAGATAAAATCACCCCTGTCATTGCTGACAGTAAGGTCATTGGTACAATTAGCACTATAGCCAGAGGCATACTTGAGCTTTCGTATTGAGCTGCCAGTACCAAAAATACCAGCAATACAACTAATGGAAATACCAATAGTGCCGTATCTCCCGCCAAGATTTGTTGGTAGGTCAGATCGGTCCACTCGTACGCCATACCATTTGGTAAAGACTCGGCAAGGATCCGCTCGATTGCCGCCTGAGCTTCACCGGAGCTAAATCCAGGTGCCGGGGCACCATTAATTTCAGCCGTAGTGTAACCGTTGTAATGCATCACACGGTCCGGTCCTGCAACATGAGTAATTTTGACAAATGAACCCAGTGGGATCATATCCCCATTAGCATTTCGCACTTTAAGTTGGGCTATTTGCTCCGGCTCTTGTCTGAAACTTTCCTGAGCTTGTACGTTCACCTGGTAGGTGCGACCAAACTGATTGAAGTCGTTGACATACAGTGAGCCAAGATAGACTTGCATAGTTTGAAATATATCGTTTATCCCCACGCCTTGAGCCTTGGCTTTCACACGATCAATTTGCACGTCCAATTGGGGAACATTAACCTGATAGCTCGAGAAAACACCTGTAAGCTCCGGTGCTGACCAGGCTTTTTGTAACACGCTTTGTGTCACAAGATAGAGTTCCTCGTATCCCAGATTAGCGCGATCCTGAATTTGCAACCGGAAGCCACCTATTGTGCCTAATCCCTGAACCGGCGGCGGTGGGAAAATGGCAATAAAGGCATCCTGAATACTGCCAAATTGCTGCCCAAGGGCCCCAGCAATGGCATTTGCCGATAAATCATCTGATGTGCGTTCATCAAATGGCTTCAAGGTCACAAAAACGATGCCGCTTGACGGACTGTTAGTAAAGCCATTGATGTTCAGACCCGGGAATGCCACTGCCGACTCGACACCAGGATGTTGAAGTGCGATTCGGGACATTTCACGGATTACGTCCTCAGTGCGGTCTAACGAGGATGCATCTGGGAGTTGTGCAAAAGACACCAGGTATTGTTTGTCCTGACCTGGTACGTAGCCAGTTGGCGTAGTTTGAAATTGTTGGAAGGTTAATGCTGCCAATCCAGCGTAAAGCACCAGCATAATGCCACCAGAACGGATTATTTTTTTGACTGCAAAGCCATACGCTTTCTCGCCACGATTGAACAAGCGATTAAAAGGAGCGAATAGCCATGCACCAAAGAGTTTATCCATCCCCCGTGTCAGCCAATCTTTTTTAGTCGTATCATCTTTGAGTAAAATAGCCGACAGAGCAGGGCTCAGAGTTAGTGAGTTAATGGATGAAATAATAGTGGCGATGGTTATGGTTAAGGCAAACTGTTTGTAAAACTGGCCAGTGAGTCCCGACATAAAAGCAGTAGGAATAAATACTGCAGACAGTACCAGGGTCGTGGCGACTATGGGGCCTGTGACTTCTTTCATCGCCTTTTGTGTGGCTTCGATAGGATTCAGGCCTTCCTTAATGTTTCTTTCCACGTTTTCCACTACCACTATGGCGTCATCTACCACTATACCTATGGCCAAAACCAGCCCAAACAGTGAAAGCGCATTCAGTGAGAAGCCCATTAAGTGCATTACGGCAAAGGTGCCAACCAGCGATACCGGTACTGCCACCAGAGGAATAATTGAAGCGCGCCAGGTTTGCAGGAACAACACCACAACAATAACTACTAATAGCAATGCTTCAAACAGGGTTTTCACCACTGCTTCGATGGAACCTCGGACGAACACAGTAGGATCATAAACAATGGCGTAATCCACTCCTTGAGGAAACTGCTCTTTAAGCTCGGCCATTTTTGCCCGAACGTTGTCAGAAATTTGAATCGCATTTGATCCTGGGCTCTGAAAAATGGGCAATGCAACGGCTGATTTATTGTCCAGCAAAGATCGCAGCGCGTAAAAGTCTGATCCTAGCTCTATGGTCGCCACATCCTTAAGGTACGATATCTGACCTTGTTCACCGACTTTGATAATAATGTTATTGAATTCTTCTTCACTGGTGAGTCGACCAGTGACATTGATCAACAATTGGAAATCACTGCTGCCTGTCGGTTGGGCGCCCAAGCTGCCTGCTGCTGCCTGTTGATTTTGTTCGCGGATGGCGTTGACGACATCCATTGCGCCTAACCCCAGCGCAGCGACTTTTTCCGGGTCTAGCCACACACGCATACTGTATTCACCAGCGCCAAAAAGTTGAACGTCACCCACGCCTTCAATGCCTGCAAGTTCATCTTTTACATTGAGGTGCGCGTAATTGGATAAATACAGCATGTCATATTGATCATTAGGCGAAGTTAAATGTACTACCATGGTTAGATCTGGTGATGATTTTTGCGTCACCACGCCAAGGTTCTGAACTTCCTGAGGTAAGCGCGGTAATGCTCTGTCAACACGGTTTTGGACAAGGGTAGTGGCTTTGTCAACGTCTGTGCCGATAGCAAAGGTGACCGTCAGAGTCATACGACCATCAGAAGTAGCCTGTGAAGACATGTATAGCATGTTCTCAGTGCCTTTGATTTCCTGTTCCAACGGGCTGGCGACTGTATCTGCAATGACTTTCGGGTTGGCACCCGGGTAAGCAGCGCTCACGACCACTGTAGGTGGCACTACTTCAGGGTATTCAGTGATTGGCAACTGCCAGACCGCCAAGGCTCCAGCGATAAAAATAAGCAGAGACAGGACACCTGCAAATATTGGCCGGTGGATAAAAAACTGAGACAGTTTCATGTTAACCTCCAACCGTATAATCGAGAGCGGATACGGGCTTTGCAGCAAGTCGACTGTTGTTTCGTAATTGATCAATTTCCCGTTGCTGCGCTTGCAGGCCAATCAAGGTTTTTTCGTCTGTCATGTCAACAAATTGCGGATTAACCGCTGAGCCAGGACGGACGCGCTGCAATCCATTTATAACAATCCTTTCGTTCGCACTCAGGCCCGATTTAATGATGCGTAGACCACTCAGTTTTTCACCTAGTGTTACTGCGCGATATTGGGCGTTATTGTTGCTATCAAGAACAAGTACAAACTTATTATTTAAATCAGTACCTATTGCTTTGTCATCAATAAGAATTCCCTGATAACTGGCACTTCCCAGCAACCGGATACGAGCAAATAACCCTGGAATAAGCGTACCGTCTTGATTATCGAATACGGCGCGTCCGCGAATTGTGCCCGTGTTGACATTGACGGTATTGTCGACGAAGTCAATCACACCCGAGCGAGGGAAACCTTGGTCAGATGCCAAACCCATTCGCACTGGATTGCGAGTATTTCTGGAGCTTGGACGGCTGCCATCACGAGCAAGCGCTGAGTATTTTAAATAGGTCTGTTCGTCGGCATCAAAGTAAGCAAACACTTCTTTTGTAGAAACCAAAGTGGTTAACACACTTTGCCCCGCTGTAACGAAGTTTCCTTTTGTAATCATAGCGTTAGAAACACGGCCTGAAATAGGAGCTGTAACTCTGGTATAACTGAGGTTCAATTTGGCTAGTTCCAACGCTGCAGACACTGAGGATACTCTTGCTTTTGACTGCTGCTGAGTTGCAAACCTGGTGTCTACCAACTCCTGTGAAACAGCATTTGTTTTTGCCAGGCTATTTGCACGTTCAAATTCGCGCTTGGCCAGATCATATTGGCTTCTGGCCTGCATTAGTTCGGCTTTCAGGCGCTTGACCTCAGCTTTAAACGAACGGTTATCGATAAAAAACAGCGGTTCTCCTTCTTCCACCATCGCACCTTCTTCAAAAGCGATAAAGTCGATGTAACCGGAAATTCTGGGGCGCAACTCAACGGTTTCAGGGGCCTGGATCCTGCCTGTAAATTCGTCCCATTCGGTCAGTTTTTCGTTGATTACAGTAGCAACGGAAACACTGGGAGCCTGGGGTGTAAATGTTTCTGATTCGGTCGTACCGCATGCAGCAAGCAATACCAAGCTGCTTGCCAGTAAGACGCCAGTAAGAGATTGTTTAACTTTCATAAGATTAGCTCCTCAACTAATTTTCTTGATGATGAGAGTATGGGAGCAACCATTGAATAAAAAAAATTATATATTTATATGTGACACATTTTATTTTGTGATGTATCGTTAATGACAATCAAATTGAGGAAAGTGATCATGCGACCACAAGAACTAAATTTGCTGATGGTATTTGACGCCATCATGACAGAACGCTCCATCACCCGAGCTGCGGACAGGTTGGCCATGACTCAACCCGCTGTATCTAATGCCGTGAGCAGGATGCGCGTGGCCTGGAAAGACGAATTGTTTGTTAAGGACGGACGCAATATCCAACCTACCTTGCATGCCCATAATCTTTGGGATCAAATCCGCGAGCCGTTAATAGAATTGACAGATGTCCTTGATCATAAAGGTTTTGATCCGGCCACCGCAAAACGCACTTTCCGCATCGCTGTGACCGACATAGTGGTGGATATGGCTTGGGCAGAATTACGCCGAATAGTTGAGACACAAGCGCCAGGCGTCAATATACATGCAATCCCAAACACAATTGCTAATAGTGATCAGGTACTGGAAGATGCTGAGGTCGATTTAGTGATTGGTATATCTGGCATGGTTTCAAGTACATTCAGAGCAGAATATTTGCTGACTCCTCACTATGTATGTGTGATGCACAAAGACCATCACCTGGCAAAAGCCGACATAAGTCTCGAAGAGTTCGCCTCTGCCGATCATTTGTTGGTTTCTTTGTCAGGTGACACAACAGGCTACACAGACCAGGTGTTATTACAATTAGGCTTGACTCGGCGTATAGCCTGCACTGTGAATCACTTTTCTTCTGTGGCTAGTCTGGTAAAAAACAGTGAATTGATTTGTGTAGTGCCTACCTCAGCAGTTGCAAATTCCATCATCAATGATGAAATTGCTGCGATAAAACCCCCCATTGAACTTATGCCTCAACAAGTATCTGCTATCTGGCATAAACGTCAGGATAGGGATAAAGGACTTATCTGGCTACGAGAACACTTCAGCCGCATCATCAAACATGAATTTAAAAATCAGATCTCTGCGGTAAAGCAAAAGCTTTGTCCGGCAAGTGTTCCCTGTGCTGACGAACAATTCAACTGAGCGGCTCGGTTTCTTTTGTTTACGATTGTTCCCTTAACCATCGCTAACCTGATTGAAAAATGGGGTGAATGGGGTGGACCAGACAAGTCACTAACGCTATGGTTAGGGTATGCCGTTAAGCAGTATCAGCGGAGGTACAAGTGAAAGGCATTTTAATAGTCATACTGCTAGGCTTGCTGACCGCGTGTCAGTCTACTCAGCAAGTCCAGACTCAGCCAGATCGCGTCTTAAATGATGACGCTTTCCCCGAATATACTCTTTTCCCTGTCGAATCAGAACAAGAAGTGTTTGCACTGGATGACGATGCCAAAGCATTTGTAGGACGCATTATCAATCCTATCTACGATCCAATCGATCGCATGGAAACCTTGATTGAGCAGATATTCGACCGCTCGGAACTCAATCTTCTGTATATGGGAAACGCCAATACGACAGCCTCGGAGACCTTCCATAATCGCGCTGCCAACTGTTTATCCTTGTCAATTATGGCGTATTCCATGGCGAAAGAAGCTGGATTTTCAGTACGATTTCAAGACATTGATATTCCTGAATACTGGACTCGCAGAGATGGCTTCAGCTTGCTCAACGGGCATATCAATTTAAAAATAATGCCGCGCCCAACAAGCAATGTCGTTCAGCTTATTGAAAAAGGGTTTGAGGTTGACTTTGATCCTCAGGCTTCGCGAAATCATTTTCCGAAGAGTTTTGTGGATCGCGACACCATATTAGCTATGTTTTACAACAATAAAGGTGCTGATGCTTTATTGGCAAATTCCTATACCAAAGCGTATTCGTATTTTAGAGCCGCGATTAAGGTTGATCCGGAATTTGACTCTGCCTACGTGAACCTAGGTTTTCTTTATCGCCTGAACGGTTTCTATCAAAATGCCGAAAATTCATACTCTCACGCACTTGAGATTGATGTAGACAATTTGACAGCATGGGAGAATCTGGCATATTTGTATTCAAATACTGGTCAACCTGAGCGTGCCGAGGAAATTATGGCCAGGGTTGAGCAACGCAGAGAAGATAATCCTTTTTACCATTTTATTCTGGGTGAACAGGAGTTTGAAAATGAAAATTATCAAGGTGCCCTAGGTCACTACCGCACCGCCTTACGTCTGGACAAAAGTCGACATGAAATTTTTTACGGTTTGGCCAAAACCTATTATCAGCTCGGTGATGTCAACCGAAGTGCAAGATACTTTAAGAAAGCCATACAGCGTTCCCGCACTGATCAAGATCAGCAGCGCTATCAAGGCAAATTGGATTTCTTGAGTAGACGTGACGAAAATAAGTCCTAGCTCAGTTCTCCTCGTTTTAGGGTTAACCCTAAGCCAAACGGTGCTTGCTGATTGTAAAAATATCAAAATTTACGGTTCAGTTGATCGGGACTGGTTAATGCGTGATGTTATCACCTTGGCTGATGATGAAATGCAGGGGCGCAAGAATGGCACTGAGGGTATTCAAAAAGCAAGAGAGTACTTAATACAACGTTTTACAGACGTTGGTCTTCAGCCCTTTGACAAATATAAAGACTATCAACAGCATTTCATTCTCGAACAGTGGCTGAACGACATTGAAGGCGTCAATATTTTAGGTTGGATCCCGGGTCAGCGAAATCCAGACGAGTTTATTGTGGTGACCGCACACTATGACCATATAGGTATGACGGGGCGGCGAATCTTTAATGGTGCTGACGACAACGCGTCTGGCGTTGCTGCGCTGCTCGCTTTAGCAGATTCGTTACAAAAAGCTCCCCCCAATCACTCTGTTATATTTCTGGCCACAGATGCTGAGGAGAAAGGATTAATCGGAGCGAATGCTTTTGTGAGCGATCCACCGGTAAATCTGCAACAGATCAAGGTAAATCTCAATTTGGATATGTTGTCACAAGGAGGTTTTAAAAAACGCTTATATGTTTTTGGTCCCAGAATATTCCCTGAGTTTGAACAAATTTATAAAGAAACAAAAGACACAGCAGGACTTTGTCTCAAACCGGGCAGACAAGGTGTCGCTAGAGGATTTGCTGAAAGTAGGCGCATAAACTGGCGAACAGTGAGTGATCACGGTGCCTTCCACAAAAAAGACATTCCCTTTTTGTTTGTTGGCGTGAATGAACATCACCTTTACCACACAGAAAATGATACTTTCGAAAACATACAGGCTGATTTTTTTGTGGCTGCTGCCGAAACCAGCTTAAAGCTTCTGCAAGGGCTGGATAAGCTGAGTTTCGGAGAAACTCAGCAATAAACCAGCAGGAACGAACGGGTCAGGCTACTCCCAATTCTCTTAATCTTTCTTTCAGATAACTATCTGCGGTGTGTCGCTCTGACAATACAACGTCTGGCCTTGGATGCAAGAACAGAGGCAATGAGATACGTGACTTGCTCATGTCAGCGCCCGCAGGGTTTACCACTCTGTGAGTCGTTGAAGGGAAATATCCGCCTGACGCTTCTTGCAGCATATCACCGATGTTGATAATTAAATTGCCAAAATCACTGGGCACGTCTATCCATTCGTCGCCGGTGCCTTTAACTTGCAGGCCCGGTTCATTAGCAGCCGGCAGAATGGTAAGCAGGTTTATATCTTCATGGGCTGCCGCTCTTATGGCGTCTGGCTCTTCACTGCCAGTCAAAGGTGGATAATGCAGTATACGTAACAAAGTCTGCTGACTTTGATTAATCATATTTGAGAGTGGTTGGCTGTAAAGCGCAGCGACATCCACGGGCGAATGCTTTTCTACCCAGGACAATAGCTCTTCAGCGAGAGAAATGGCAGATTCATAATAGTGGGTGATTTCTTCCTTAAGCGCATCGGGGCATTTACCCCAAGGGTAGTAGTGGTAATACTCTTTAATATCTTTCTTTTTAAAGCCTTTAGCAGTTTCAGAAACCGTGGTGGGGAAAAAACCATCCTGCGTTTCACGATCAAACAGAAACGCATTTTTCTCTTCGCTATCAAAAAATGTTTGCCAGTGCTGGTAAATTGAACTGACCATCTCTTTCTGGATTGGGTGGTTTTTGAGTACTCCAAAACCTGTTTCTCTTAACGATTGCACAAACAATTTATCAGCATTCTCTGCTTGATAATCTACGGCGACCAATTTCATTGCATTATCCTATCGAAATTAAACGTTGAGGTCTGACTCAACATATTGACAAAGTATAGTCTGGATCAGGTCAGTGATCTTTGTCCTGATCCAAATCAATTCAAATCATTATAAAACGACAAAAAATCCCGCTAGTGCGGCACTCATTAAGTTAGCGAGGGTAGCAGCCAGTACAGCTTTCAGACCAAGCCTTGCGATTTCCTTACGACGGGTTGGTGCCATTGCACCTATCCCACCCATTAAGATGGCGATAGACGAAAAGTTGGCAAAGCCGCATAAAGCGAAAGTAATGATCGCTTGAGATTGAACGGACATTTCAGCTTTATATTTAAGGAAATCGAGATAGGCGACGAATTCGTTTACCACCATTTTTTGCCCGATAAAACTGCCTGCCAGGTTGGCTTCTTCCCAAGGTACACCCAACGCCCAGGCTAAAGGCTGAAATATGTATCCCAGAATGAGCTGGAAAGTGACGTCTTCTTGGCCAAACCAACCACCAACCCAGCCAATCAAACCATTTAACAAAGCGATTAATGCGATAAATGCTAACAGCATCGCGCCTACGTTCATGGCCAGTTGCATACCTGAAGCTGCACCTGTTGCAGCAGCATCGAATATATTTGCGTATTTGTGATCTTCTTCGTCTTCGGCATCCAATTCGTTTTTGAAAGACTCTGTTTCAGGCATGATAATTTTTGCCATTAACAATCCACCGGGTGCTGCCATAAAGCTGGCCGCCAACAAGTACTTGATATCTACACCGAGCTGGGCATAACCAACCATAACTGCCCCAGCGATAGAAGAAAGTCCACCTACCATGACAGCAAATAGTTCAGAACTGGTCATCTTAGGGATGAATGGACGCACAACTAAAGGAGCTTCGGTTTGGCCAACAAAAATATTTGCAGCAGCAGACATAGACTCCGGACGGCTGGTTTTAAGAACGATCTGTAAGAATCCGCCAATCAAACGGATAATCCATGACATGACGCCAATGTAATACAGCACAGTAATAAGTGAGGAGAAAAACACGATGGCTGGCAAAACATTAAAGGCAAATATGAATCCCAGAGACTTGTCGCCCAAGGGACCAAAAATGAAGTCAATTCCTTCTTGGCCTTTTTCCAAAATACTTTGCACAAATTCTGAGGCAGTAAGCAGTATTTCTTTACCGGCTGGCACATACAGAATGAACGCACCTAACAAGGCTTGAATAGCAAATGCGCCACCAACAGTCCGCCAATTTATTGCGCTTCGTTTAGAAGATAGTGCAAAGGCAATACCTAACAATACCAGTATGCCAAACAGGCTCATCATACAAATTCCCTTATTATTATTGTTTTATGTTTTCATCAGCGCTTGTTGAATGTGTGATTTAAGCACGCCCAGCGCAATTCTATTTTCACCACCTTGTGTAATTATCACATCCGCCGTAAATCGGCTTGGCGCAATAAACTGGTGATACATTGGTTTTACTGTTTTCTCATATTGATTGGCCACACTGTCGAGTGTTCTGCCACGCTCTGCTATATCTCGCTTAATTCGGCGCAATAAACAAATGTCCAACGGCGTATCAACAAATATCTTCACATCATATAGAGGCTGCAGCTCCAGGCTGGCTAGTAACATAATGCCTTCAATTATGATGACCGGAGCAGACTCTTTCTTCTCTGTCTCCTGCAAACGCGTGTGCGTCTTGTAGCAATAGCTCGGGTAGTCTATCTGGCCGCCAAGCTTTAACGTATGTAAATGCTCCACCAATAATTCATGTTCAAATGCCTTAGGGTGGTCATAGTTATTCTTTTCTCTTTCTTCCATGGGCAAATGGTCTTGAGCCCGGTAATAATGATCCTCGCGCAGAATTTGTACTGATTTACCTTCCTGAGCGAACTCTTTAAGCAGGTTTTCCGTAAACAATGATTTACCGGAGCCAGAGGCACCCGCGATAGCTATGATTAATGGTGATGACATGAGGCTCTGACATAATCTAAAAATTCTGTGAAAGATACCAGTGAATCATCTAAAAGTCAGTTTTCACACGCAAAATTATTTTTCAGAGCAGAGTTAATGTTAATCAAATATTAATTAAATCAATTACTCAAGCGCAATATAGACCATATGGTCAGCTTTTGTATAGACCATATGGTCAAAAAAACGTCTGAAATGTTGCAATGATGTGACTTTGAGGTAAAGTTAGCGAATTAAATTTGATACTGTCATATCTTTCATAAAAGTGTAATAATTGAACTGGTAGAATCTGTCACAGGAATTTTTCGGTCCGTCTGGTCAAATATTTTTGTGACAAATTAGACTGTCAAAAATATTAAAAAGAGACAGAGAAAGAACACACACACTACTTAGGAAAGCACAATGCTAAGAAAAACCAAACTCAATCGCATCGCGATTGCGGTTGCCATGTCTGTTGGCATGTCGACTGCAGCGATGGCACAAGAAACCTCGTCTTCTATGGAAGGCACAATCACTGCACCGACTGGTGCACCTGCTGCGGGAACTTCAATTACTGTGATCCACGTTCCTTCAGGAACGTCTAAAACAACAGTGGTTAATAACAATGGTAGTTTCTCTTTGTCTGGTCTGCGTGTTGGTGGTCCTTACAGAGTAATTGTTGATTCTGACGTGTTTCAGGATACTACGGTTGATGATGTATTCTTGCAGCTTGGTGAAAGATACCAGGTTGGTCTGCAACTAGAAGAAGCATCAGGTATTGAGGTTATTAGTGTAACCGCTAGTCAGCTTTCTTCAGCTGCACTGGGTTTGACCAGTCCTTCTGCGACCTTTGACTTGGAAGATTTGCAAAAAGCACCTTCCATCAACCGTAACATTACTGACATCATCCGTATGGATCCACGTATTTATGTTGATGAAACACGTGGTGACGCTAACCCGGTTCAGTGTGTTGGTAAAAGTAACCGTTTCAACAGTCTGACTGTTGATGGTGTAAAACTGAATGACTCATTTGGTTTGGGTTCCAGCGGCTATCCTACAGTAAGAATGCCATTCTCTTATGACGCAATTGATCAGGTGACAGTAGAAATTGCACCTTTTGATGTTGTTTACACTGGTTTCACCGGTTGTACCATCAACGCCGTAACCAAATCGGGAACAAACGAAATTCACGGTGGTCTTTTCTTCGATTATGGTAGCGATTCGTTCCAAGGTGATAGCCTTGAAGGTGAAGACATCAATTCACCTAGCAACAGCGATAAGCGTTTTGGCTTCAACGTTGGTTTCCCTCTGCTAGAAGACACGTTGTTCGCGTTTGTTTCTTATGAAAAATACGAAGGTAACAGTATTTTCCAACGGGGTACTATAGGTTCTGGCGCAATTGATGAAGTTCAACTTCGTCAGCAAGACCTTGACGAAATAATCCGCATTTCAAACGAGCTTTATCAATATGATCCAGGCGCAGTGCCAGGGAGCATTCCTGAAGAAGACGAAAAACTGTTAGTTAAGCTCGACTGGAACATCAATGATGACCACCGTTTGAGTTATACCTATAACTACAACGACGGTAACTTCTGGAATGAGTCTGACGGCGACGCAGATGAATTTGAATTGCTTAATCACATATACGAAATTGGTGCAGAACTGACTTCTCACCAGTTGTCTTTGTACTCAGACTGGACAGACAGCTTCTCCACTGAGATTCGTTTGTCTCACCTTGATCTTGATAACCGCCAGGTTTCTATTGAAAACGCAGCAGGCATAGTGGGCGGAAGTCAATTTGGCGAAATCAGAATCGCGGTAGAAAATCCGGATTCAGGTGAAGACGTTGATGTTTATATCGGTGGTGATGACAGTCGTCAGGCCAACGATTTGGACTATGACGTATTTGGTTTGATATTGCGTGGTAAGTACATAACTGACAATGATCACACCTTGACATTCGGTTATGAACGCGAAGAACTAGACGTGTTTAACGTATTCGTTCAGCACACTGAAACTGAAATCCGTTTCAACAGCATTGCAAATTTTGAAGCTGGCTTGGCTGATTCAATTTACTACAATAACGCGCCGTCAGGCGATCCAAATGATGCAGCAGCAGTTTGGGATTACGCGATCAACTCAATTTACCTTCAGGATAAATTCTACCCGACAGATGACCTTGAGTTGAATATTGGTTTACGTTATGACTGGTATGAGACTGACTCGCGTCCTGAAGAAAATGCCGATTTCACCCGTACTTATGGATTCTCCAATGGTACAAATCTTGATGGCGAAGGTTTAATTCAACCAAGAATCGGTTTTAACTACAGAATTGATGACAACACTGACCTTCGTGGTGGTATTGGTGTCTTCAGTGGTGGTAACCCGAACGTTTGGTTCTCAAATAACTTCTCAAATAACAATGTATTGCAGTTTGGCCAACGTGGTCGCTCATATTGCTACACGCCAGACTTTGAACGTCGTGCAGTTATTCCTTGCCCAGATGGTCAGGTATCGTTGTTTGATGAAAGCGTACAGTATCTTCAAGTTGAAGACGGCGCGCCTGTTGGACCAGGCTACGGCGTTCCTTCAGAATTGGCTAATGCAGTTGAAGATGGTGAAGGTGCAAACTTCGAAATCAACTATTTCGACCCTGATTTTGAAATCCCAACTGAAACTAAGTTTTCACTTGGCATGACTCACGTGACTGAGGATGATTACGTATTGCAAGCTGACTTATTGGTGTCTGTCACCAAGAAACAGGCTATCGTACTGCGTGGTGATTTAGAACAGGTAGGCACAAATGATGAGGGTTACGCAATCTATGACACCATTACAATGCCTGACCCAGATGGCGGTGATGATCTCGAGCGCGTACCTTCTTTTGTGCTGACGAATAGTGGCGAAAATAGCACATCCTATACTGTATCTTTCGGTGTTAACAAGTCATGGGATAACGGCATCAGCTTAAATACTGGTTATGCCTATAACCATGCTGAAGACGTACAACCGATGACAAGCTCTGTTGCCTTCTCTAACTATCAGTTCCGTGCGTTTACTAACCCACAGGAGCAGGTTTCAAGTCTGTCTGATTACAACATTGAACACAGATTCACTGCTGCTTTGACCTATGACGTTCAGTTCCTTGATGGTTATGACACTACCTTCTCGGCATTTGGATTAATTCAATCTGGTCGCCCATACAGCCGGACGCTGCCTCAAACCAACGGTGTCTTCAACTTTTCTCCATTCCTGGACAGCAATAACATATTGCCAATTGGTGGTGAGCGAAATGGCGAAGACGGTTCATGGTGGAATAAGATCGATATCCGTGTTAATCAGCAATTACCTGGTTTCTATGAAGGTCACTCTTCTAGCGTATTCTTCGTAATTGATAACTTCACTAACATGCTTAACGATGATTGGGGTATCGCAGAACGCGTATCTTTCAACACCGTTGATATTGATGACACAACACCAGAAGTTCGCCAAGGTGATGCTTCTTTGTGGCAGATGCGTATAGGCTTCAACTACAACTTCTAAGATGTAGTCTTAGTAAGAGTGTAAAAGCCGACCTCAGGGTCGGCTTTTTTGTGCCGGTTTGAAAACAATGTAAGATAGTCAATATGAAAATATTTTGTATATTGTTGATTGTGATCTGTTCAACGGCTAACGCTAAATCGCTTCGTATTGCCACTTTTAATGTGAGCATGGAAGCCGGAAACTATATCGGACTGGATACTAGTCCTTCAGGTTATGAATTGTTTGATTTGCTTGCTAAGGGTAAGCATCCACAAATTCGCAATATTGCGGAAATTATTCAGCGAGTTAGACCAGATATTGTTTTGCTTAATGAATTTGATTACACAGCAGATCCGAAAAGAGGCGTTGAAGCTTTTAAATCGAATTTTCTACAGGTGGGACAAAATGGGGCAGAGCCAATTCACTATCCTCATCACTTTGTGGCGCCAGTAAATACTGGCGTTGAATCGGAGGTAGCGTTAAATCATTCCCGCAACACTGACGTCCCTGGCAACAATACCTTTGGGTTTGGTCTCTATCCCGGGCAGTACGGCATGGTATTGCTGAGTCATTTTCCAATAGATACAGCGCGAGTCAGAACGTTTCAACGATTTTTATGGAAGGATATGCCAGGCAACAAACTGGCTGAGATAAAGGATGAAAAAGGCCTTCCCTGGTATAGCGAGCACGCCATCTCAAATTTGCGTTTGTCTTCTAAATCCCATTGGGATATCCCGGTGAAAATTGATGGAAAGTCTATCCATATTCTCGCCAGTCACCCTACGCCGCCCGTTTTTGATGGTGATGAAAATCGAAATGGGCTGCGCAATCACGATGAAATCAGGTTCTGGCTGGATTACATCGGTGATCCTGACGAAGCAAGCTATATTTATGATGATAAAGGTAAAAAGGGAGGACTCGAGGGACAACGCTTTGCCATTCTTGGCGATTTAAACGCGTCTCCAAATGAAGGTGATGCATTCAGGCAGCCAATAAGTAGTTTGATTTCAAATGACAAGGTTTCGTCATTCCCTTTGCCATCTAGCTCAGGGGGCAAAGAACATACTCCCGAATCCTCTTTTGCCAAACATCACACCGCTGCCTGGAGGATGACGGTGGATTACGTCATCCCTTCCAAATCGGGTATGGTTGTGGAAAAAAATGGAATTTTCTGGCCGCAAACATCAGAGCAATTGCATCGACTCGTTCAGGATCGGGCTGCTTCGTCTGATCATCGGTTAGTTTGGGTGGACGTCAGAATAGTGGATGTTAGTCAGCAGTAATATTGCACTCCTGACTTAGACATTTTCAAATAGAGCCTCAACTTTTTTAAGTGTTTCTTCAATATTGGTCACATCAGCTGGCGCAATAAAGATGGTGTCATCACCTGCGATGGTGCCGAGTACTCCGTCTTTTTGGCTGAGGGAATCCAGTAATCTTGCAATAAGCTGTGCTGCACCTGGACTGGTCCTTATAATAACCATCACATTGTTATGGACGATATCCAACACAAGCTGCTTCAGCGGACTTTTTGCCGTAGGCATGCCCAGCTCAGGGGGTAAACAGTAGACCATATCTCCACGGGCATTACGTGTCCGCACGGCACCAAATTTACTTAGCATCCTGGATACTTTTGATTGACTTATATTATCAAAGCCCTGAGTTTTCAGTGCTTCAACGATTTCGCCCTGAGAACCAAAGCTCTCTGCCTTGAGGATTTCTTTAAAGGCTTTTATCAATTCTTCTTGTTTATTTGCAGACATGGCTTCCTCGCAGTGACAGCTTGTTATTCTGCCACAGTCCCTGCGATCTCGGTATAGGAAGCTGTTAATTCTGCTGAATATTTTCTGAAAAATTCGGACTTTAGGAGTTTTTCTCTACTTCAATAGTCTTACATCAAGATCTTTTTAGTTTAATCGCGTTATAATCATTGAAATTGGGCTTATCGTCCTCATACTTTGTAACCAAATGCCGGATCTACGCTGAATTTGTATTTCGATACTCATTCCATTAATGTTGGCCCGCAAAATTTACTATTATCCCACAGGAGAGAATTATGAAAGTAGCAGTTTTAGGTGCTGCCGGTGGTATCGGACAAGCCTTGTCGCTTCTTCTTAAGACACAGCTGCCAGCAGGCTCAGAGTTGTCACTTTATGACGTTGCCCCAGTTGTTCCAGGTGTCGCTGTAGACCTTAGCCATATCCCAACTGATGTTAAAGTTGAAGGTTTTGGCAAAGACGACCTGGCCCAAGCTCTTGCTGGTTGCGACATTGTTTTGATTCCCGCTGGTGTACCACGTAAACCTGGCATGGATCGTTCTGATCTGTTCAATATCAATGCTGGTATAGTTAAAAACCTGGTTGAAGCTATTGCGGATAACTGTCCAGAAGCCTGCACCTGTATCATCACCAATCCTGTGAATACTACAGTGGCTATCGCCGCTGAAACACTAAAAGCTAAAGGTGTTTACAACAAAAATAAACTGTTCGGTGTGACTACCCTTGATGTCATTCGAGCAGAGACATTTGTAGCTGAGTTAAAGGGATTGAATCCTGCGAATGTACATGTCCCTGTTATTGGTGGACATTCAGGAACCACAATTTTACCTCTTCTTTCACAGGTTGAAGGCGTGAGTTTCAGTGACGATGAAGTGTCTAGTCTGACGCATCGTATTCAAAATGCAGGTACTGAAGTTGTCGAAGCGAAAGCTGGTGGTGGCTCAGCAACACTTTCAATGGGACAAGCAGCAGCTCGCTTCTGTCTTTCTTTGGTTGCAGCAATGAAGGGTGAAAACGTAGTGGAATACACTTACGTTGAAACTAACAGCGATGACGCAGTATTTTTCTCCCACCCTGTTCGTTTGAGTGAAAACGGTGTGGAAGAAATTTTGCCTTACGGTGAACTTAGTGACTTCGAACAAAAAGCCAAAGAAGACATGCTTGATGGTTTGCGTGGCGATATTACACTAGGTGTTGATTTCGTTAACGGCTAAATAGCTCTCGCTTTTATTTTGACAGGCTATTGTTTAAGTAGCCTGTTTTATTACCCCCCTCTACCTGTTATCCCACTGTAAACCTTAGTGCAGATTGTACCATTAGTATTTCATAAGCTTTTGAAGTAAAAGGCAAAAAAAAATTATACTAGCTGTTATGTAACTTTTTTCTGGCTTATCTCATTTGAACACATTATGATCGCACGAGGCATAGGGATATTGCCGTCATTTCCTATACAGAAGGTGTGCGCTTCATCCCTATTTTTTACCTCAAGGGAGAAGTCGATGCCAGGCCGGGTTAGAATCCATTCTTTTTACATAGTCTTACCGCTGATCACATTCGGGGCGTCCGCCAAGATTAATGTACCTGTCAGCGCGAGTAACATTTCCGTCGTTAATTCAACAGCTGAAACGTTCGTTGTGGCTGATTTTTGGGCCGAATTTAATGAGGACTACACTACTTCTCCCAGCACCCAGACCCAAGATAATTTCCGTTCAACCAATGGGACAGAAAAGCCTTGTGTGAGTCATCAGCTCAAGCGTGCCAGAATAAATAATTAGTCGATTAACGAGAAGTGAGCGAAACAATGGACAGTTCTAAATTAATTAATTTAGCTCAATCGGCTAATGCTAAAACAGATTCGATAGATAAGAGTGAAATCTCCCAGCGCCTTGAGGTAAACGAGACAGAAGCAAACCTGTCATGTACAAACCCTAGTGGTGCTGCTCACAAGCACAAACTTCAATTATTTCAAAATTTATACCGGATTGGAAAAAAAATGCGAACTCAAACCCACCTAACAGGGTTAAAAAAGCTGTTAATCGTTTTATCTACACTTATTAGCAGCCAGGCAATTGCTACTACGCAATCATTAACTCTGGTGTGGGGTGATGTGGCGCACGCCGATCACTTTCGTCTGGAAGAGCAGGCAAAACTCAGTGATTCAGAATGGTCAGATTGGACCCATATTGAGCCAAGTGAGAGGCTCAGCCACAGTATGGAAAAAGAATATGGTGACTACAGATACCGCGTGATTGGGTGCGTTGTTGACCCAACAGCACCTGACACTCCGTTATGTGATGAAGTGGCAGAGTACAGTGACACTTTTCCTTATACAGCCGGAGCGTCGCTATCTACTGAGGGAGTTGAGTTTCCGGGAGCACCAAAGGCTTTCATCAATTTGTCAGCACTAACGGAGCAAAGTGCCTCCACCAAGATTGGCACGCTTGCAGGTCAATTCCGGGTGGATGAGTCTGGCGGCGCCAGTTATTCGATTCCTATTGATGCACCTCCTGGTATTGGTGGGATTGCACCGGGCGTTTCTTTGAACTACAGCTCTAATTCTGGCAATGGCGCAATGGGGATGGGATGGTCCGTGGGTGGATTGTCAGCCATTTCTCGCTGCCGTAAAACGTTTGAGCAAGAGGGTGAAAATGGTGCAATCAAGTTTGATGCTGAAGACCGCTTTTGCCTGGATGGCCAGAAGTTAGTTGCCGTATCAGGAGTTTACGGAGCGAATACTACTGTTTATCGAACTGAAATTGACAACATGTCTCGCATTATTTCACATGGCAACGCTGGTAACGGCCCTAACTATTTTAGTGTAGAACGGCCGGATGGTTCTCTAAGCCGCTATGGTTTCACCAGTGACAGCGTGCTAGCAACTGGTGATGACTCGGTGATTACTTGGCTGCTTAGTGATAGCAAAGACAATTTGGACAATACTGTGTCTTATGCTTATGACAACAGCAGTTATGGCACTAACGAAATCCATATAAGTAGTATTTCGTACAGTGGTCACAGCATAAACTTTGCATACAACCAAAATATACCTGAGAACCAAACTGAAATAGCGCGAACAGATGTCACTTCAGGATATGTATTAGGCGAGGTTACTGAGTTAACTGCGCGGTTAGATTCAGTAACAACAAATTTCCACGGTGGCGCTTCAATCAGCCACAATTTGGAATACCGAAAGGAAGCCAACACAGGGTTGACCCAGTTAACTAGCATTGAAAAATGTGCAGGAACTACCTGTTTACCAAAAACGCAGTTTTCTTGGGAGGATGTTGATGCCACTGGTATTTATTCTCAGATAACCACTGAAGAAAACGATGACTTTATTGTAGGTACAGCTCCTGCTGATATTGATGGAAATGGCGTATCTGATCTGGTGTATATGACCACCTCAGACGCCAGAACTTACAAAATCAAAGTCAAATACAATAACCGCCCTGAAAACCCTGGCTTTACTGATGCCACGACAATATATACGTTTATCAGTGATACGGAATCGGAACTTAAAGCAGCTGATGTAGACAGCGACGGTAAAGTAGAACTGGTCTTCAAAGATGACAACCAATGGCGTTACTTCGATTTTAACAACAGTATTACGTCAATTGTGCAGACTAGACATCCAATCGGGGAGCCTGATTTAGGGACGATTACGATACGTGTCTTTAATCTAGCTAGCCTGACAACAACTCAAGTTGATAGAGCAAAGGATATTTTCTTCTTTGATGTTGATGGTGATGCGCTGACAGACATTGTTTATGCGGCGTCATTGCAAAAATTTAGCGGCACAATCAAAGTAATAAAAAGTCTGGGTCAAAATGACAGCGGGCAAAATCAATGGGCTGCTGCCAGTTCAGCAGATCTCACCGGATTAGCCGATCGCGATACAGAGGTGCCAGAAGGCTTCTACAAAACTGTTTCCAATCTCTCCATGCTGCAAGTTAGTGGTGCATATGATTTTAATGGCGACGGTATCTCTGACCTACTCTTAAGATCAAAAGAAGATTTTACCTCGACTAAGTACGAATGTGACAATGGTGGCAATTGCTCGCCCGAAGACTATTACAGTGAGGGGTACTTAGCTGCATTTGTTTACATGGATGGTGAATACCAGTTCTTGTCGTATACCTCAGATACAGCGTTACCAACCATTTCCAGTGCGAATAGTTACGCTATTGGGGACTTAAACGCTGATGGTTATTCAGATGTAGTTACTCTCAACACAGTTTCCTATGGCACAGGGATAGGATTTGCGCCAAGACAGAGTTTGAATATTGGCGACAGTGGCAATGGATACGTATTTTCACCGACCATCGCAGATATGAACCGCGACGGGCAGCCTGATCTGGTATATTTCTCAACGTCGGATAGCACTTGGTATGCGCTTTATCAAACCAATGGCAGCTTCACTGAAAAACAGAAAATATTCGGTCCCATTTCCAATTACGAGGCAGGAAAAGATTCAAACTTTGTTGCAGAATGGGAAGGCGATAGCACTCTTGATTTCACTTTCTTTGATACCAGTGAACAAAAAATTCGCATCTATGCCGACCGAAACAATAAAGGCGTTCCAGCCAATCTAATCAACAAAGTAACTAACGGGTTTGGCCTGGAAACTGTTATTGACTATTCCACTCTGCTCGACAGCGAAGTCTACACCAAAGGTAGTGGTGCTGACATGATCGATGACTTTGGTGCTGGCTCACCTGTCTTTGATTTGATATCACCCAGCTATGTTGTGAAAAAAGTGTCGTCCAGTGCTCCTGTACACGACGGTACAGAATACGACTCCCTCAATACAGTGAACGTGCAATATCATTACGAGGCAATGCGGGCGCAAGCAGGTGGACGGGGAATGCTGGGCTTTAAAACCATCAGTACGTTTGACGAGCAACAAAATGTCACTACCCAGTCAAGCTACCGTCAGGACTTTCCCTTTATCGGAATGCCAGATTCAACCATAAAGTATATTGGAAACCGCGTTGCTAATCCGCTAGATGATGCTCAGCTGTTGTCCTATGCCACTAATGAATATGCGTCGATAGGACTAAAATCAGACAGTATTGTTTACCCCTATCTGGATTTGAGTACAGAGGAACAATTCAGTCTCAATAACGCTGGTACCGCGACGACTCCTATTAGTACTGTCACTACCGATAATACTTACTCGGTATTCAGTGATAATCATGCAAATCTGAGCAACGTAGTTGTCACCACCAAAGACGCATCTGGCTCGGTGGCGTCAACTATCACTACTGTGAATACCTACACCGATGATGATGTGGACACAAAGTGGTGGCTGGGCAGGGTATCCACCTCATCTGTGACGCATAATCGAGCAGATGTTTACCCAGTTGATGCAATGGCCGTAGAGCGTAACTCTAAGTTTGAATACTTTCCTATCAATACCTTGCATGAGGGGATGCTAAAATATGAGATTGTTCAGTACGACAGCACGGACAGTGCTGAAAAGTTAACAACTCTTCATTGTTATGATGATTTTGGTAACGAGGAAAATACTTATACTTACAGCAATCATTTTACCGCTGATTGCCCGACTGCTGGTTCGCCCGTTACCATTCCGGATACGTCTGCAGACCCGCTGAAGGTATTCCGCCATAGTTTTGTGAATTTTGATGCGAGTGGTCGTTACCCTACAGATTCTGGTACTACTTTTTATGGAACTACCGGCAATCAGACATTAACGTCCAACACCGTCCTCGGCCGCGGAACCTTTGGCCAACCAACACAAGTAAGAGACATTAATGGTGTTGTCACTCAGTCCAAATTTGATGCTTTTGGTGCGCCGTTTGCCAGTGCCAACAGCTTGGGTGGGTTGACCGAAACCCAACGACGCTTGTATTCGCAACGAAGCGAGATCGGCGCTCCTGCAATCGAGGATTTCCAAGCCGCGTATTTCGTGCAACGTTCGACAGCCGCAGGTAAGCCGGTTACCTATTCATACTTTGATAAATTGGGGCAACAAATCGCCACTGTGACAGCAGGCTTTGACGATGATGAGTGGCTTCACCAGTATGTTCGTTATGATGAGTTGGGGAGAATGGCGAAAAGTTCCATCCCCAAAAAAGTCAACGGGCCAGGTATGGCAATAATCGACTGGAATAATGAAGCAACGACTACCATTTATGACCAAATTGGCCGGGTTGACAGAATCGAGTCGGACGCAATGAAAACGCTCAGTGTCGTCACCTACAACGGGTTGAGCACCACGACACTGACCACCTCCTCAGACGGGCATGGCGTCAGTCAATCGAGAACTGAAACTAAAAGCGTGCTGGGTGACACGACAAGTCTACAGGACAATTCTGGGGTAGTTACTTATAACTACAGCCATACCGGAAATCTGACCCGCGTAGTTGGAGTAGAAGGCACTGAAGCCTCAGAGGTGACCACCACCTTTGATGATCTTGGTCGTAAAATAGCCATGAGTGACCCAGACAAAGGAGATTGGGCATACACCTATAACGCTGTCGGCGAAATGGCCACACAGACTGACCAAAACGGCAATAAAACCACCTTGTACCGTGACAATCTGGGACGCACCATTAAACGCAATGTTCAAGCCGGCACGACTGATTTGGAAAATACAGGCTTCGTTTACAACGGCCATCAGCTGCGGAAAGAGTGTCAGTTAACTGATAGTGTGTGTTCTTCCACACAGCCTGAAAAGCAGTACTTCTATGACAGTCTTGGAAGAGTGGAGCTGGTATCCACTATCCTGGATAACCAGACCTTTACCCAGCAGACAACCTATGATCACCTTGGCAGAGTGTTCCAACAGTTTGATGCAGAACGATATAATCCTCTTGGTTGTGTGGCGAATGGCAGTGTAATTTCAGGAGCAGCCTGTCAAGGGATTAAATTCAATTACTCCTCTAGTGGTTACTTGCTTAGTCAGGAAGAGGCCCGCACCAGCGGCACTGCAGAAGAGAGGGTGGTTTACTATCAAGTTGAAACAATGGACGCTTTTGGCAATGTGGAAACCTTTGTCCAAAATGCACAAGACAATACCAACAAATTAGAAACCACTAAAGATTACGACAACAAAACGGGTTATCTTGATTCTATTATTACCAAAAATATTGCTGACGATAACCTGGTCCACATCAATTATGATTTTGATGCGATAGGTAACCTCAGATCACGTAATAATATATCAAGCGGCTACGATGAAACTTTCGGCTATGACCCTTCTTATCGTCTGCAATCAATGACTGGTAGCCCGATCGCAAATAATGTGTCCGTAACGTATACGGCAAATGGCAATATCAAAACCAAGTCTGACGTAGAGTCAGGTGCAACCTATGTCTACGGAACGCAAGCAAATAGTTGCGCGGTGACTGCCGGTATCCATGCTGTGTCTAGCGTAGGCAATCGTCGATTCTGTTACGACGGAAACGGTAATCAGACCCATGCGTATGATGACACAGGGTTGACACGTCAGATTGTTTACAGTCACTTTGACAAACCAACTCTGATAGATAATAAAGCGGGCAATGCTAAAACACGATTCGCATACGACAATAACCGCAACAGATTTAAGCGCGTCGACGAACAAGGTGGTGTAACGACTACGACTTACTACGTGGGTAATCTTGAGTTTGTCAGCAAATCAGACGGTTCAAGTGAAGAAGTACGTCGTTATCTGCCTGACGCAATACAAACGATTAAAGGTGCGGGTGAAAGTACCCTCAAGTTCCTGCATAAGGATCATCTTGGAAGCATTGATACGGTTACAACTGTTCAGGGTAAAATCGAAGAGAAGCTTTATTTCGACCCCTGGGGCGGCAAGCACCGTCTGACTGTCTTTAATACCTGGAGTGCTGAAGCGCGAGGTTTGAGAACTAATCAACTTAGCGACATTCTCAATACTACGCCTCGTGGCTTCACCGGCCATGAACATATTGATCATGCGAATATTATCCATATGAACGGTCGGATCTACGATCCTACTTTGGGTAGGTTCTTGCAGGCAGATCCGCATATCCAGGCACCTAAAAATACTCAGTCGTATAACCGTTATTCGTATGTGTTGAATAATCCGTTGAGTTATACCGATCCGAGTGGGTATTTCTTTAACAAGTTGTTTAAGGCAATTAATAAAGCATTAGGAGACTTTGCGCCGTTTGTTGCAATTGCAATTGGGGTTCTCGCTGGGCCGTGGGCTGCTCAAGGTTTCTGGAATGCGGCACTGGTTGGGTTCGCCTCTGGAGGGGTAGCCACAGGGAGTCTCAAAGGTGCTTTAATTGGAGCATTTTCAGCAGGAGTATTCCAGCAAATAGGTGCCCACTACAAAGGGCTTGGCGCTGCAAACGTTAAGAATGGCGTAGAAGGTTTGACAAAATTTGGTGGTAACATGTTGACGTCTACTCAGATTGCGGGGCAAATAGCCAGTCATGCAGTAGCAGGAGGTGTAATATCTACGCTTAGTGGTGGTAAGTTTGGCCATGGTTTCTTTAGTGCTGGATTTACTAAAGGTGTCGGAGGTGCATTTTTACCCGCAGGTAGTGATTTAACGTCAGGTGAAGTATTCGGCGGTGCGATATTGTCTGCCGTATTAGGGGGAACTGCATCCGCAATATCTGGCGGTAAATTCGCCAATGGTGCTCAAACAGGAGCTTTCCAATTTTTGTTCAATCAAGCATCTCAAAGAGGATCAAATTCTTTTAGTGCCAAGGGCGAGGCGAAATTAAAAAGCCTTGAAGGAGGGGCACGTTTACTGCCATATGATGACCAAACTGGCCAAACGATTACTTCTTGGGTTAAAGGTGCAACAATAGGGTACGGCCATTTAATAAGTCAAAATGAATGGGCGTTGTATAGTGGCGGCATTACCCAAGCTCAGGCAAACGCTCTGTTTCAATCCGACATTGCGCCTTTTGTTGCAGCTGTAAATAACAGTCTAAGTGTTAATGTATCTCAGCAGCAGTTTGATGCTGCTGTAATTTTAGCCTATAACATTGGAGTTGCTGGGTTTACAAACTCTTCTGCACTGGCTCTGATGAACAATCCTGCTGCTACTACACCGTATGCAAATCTTGAAAGCGCATGGAAAGCTTGGAATCAATCACAAGGTGCGGTGAGTCAGGGTTTAATAAATAGAAGAAACGCCGAATGGGATATATATGCAAATGGTAATTATTAACTTAAAAAAAACAGCACTAGTCTTTTTATTGCTGTTGTTCGTGAATGGTTGCACATTTGCTAAGGAGAAGGCCGAAAATTGTACAGGTCATAAAATTGATCACTTTTTAGGTAAATACCAAGTTACTTCCGTCGTTAGATACCGGGGAGGTTTAACTACAGAGGTTCAAGCAAATAGCAAACTGAAAAACATACTAATTATTGATCTCAATTTATTTGATATGGCTGGATTTGACGCATATGAGTCGAAGATTGATTTCCGATGTGTCAGCAATGTGAGTGAAGGTGAAGTTCCAGTTGAGAAGTTTAGTAGCTTTTATGGATTGAGAAGTGATAGAGAAGTAATTGAACTAATGGAAATTGCGCCGCAAATAGAGAGCGCAACCGGAATACCTATACAATTTGAAATTGTAGGTGAGGAACTATGGTATTTGTTTGATGGCTGGGTTTATAGGTATTCTAAAAGTAATGCTTAAGGATCGAAGGGGTCAGATCACTTTGATTTTGTTGAATTAAAAAGAAACATAGACAGGCATACCTTTAGTCGAAAATAGGTTTTACTAAATTCTTAACGTTTAAAAAGTTATTAAATCGGAACTTTTCCACCAAGGTCTAGTTCGTGACTTTCAATAGACTTCTTGGTCCCTTTTATATAGTGCGATAGTGAGTAGCAAGCTTACTTGAAAAGGTCAGTCACAGCTTAATGACTGGCGTTAATTTATGTTCAGTATCTAAAAAACAATCGCACCAATAATAACTAAGGATCGTTTTAACTCCTTAACCGACTCAACCGGAATCTCAATCTGCATCTTTATTGATTCATTATAATCAGTCTTAACTATCGTGCCGTTTGCAGCTCTAATGCAGTTGTTTACAGCAGATTCAAGTGTGTACGGGTATTCAATGCTGATCGATTCTAGCTTTTGCTTATTGATACTATTGAGCTCGCTAAGAGCTTGCTTTACTCCGCCACCGTAAGCTCTGACAAGACCTCCTGTTCCCAATTTAATACCACCTGAATAGCGTGTGACGACCGCAGTAATTTCGCCAATACCAGATCCCTGTAGTTGGGCCAGGATTGGCTTTCCTGCAGTACCTGAAGGTTCTCCATCATCGCTGAACCCTAGTTGCATAGAGTCAGATGGTGCTCCTGCAACGTAGGCCCAACAGTTGTGTCTGGCACCTTCATGCGCTGCCTTTATTTCAGAGATGAACGCTTTGGCATTTTCGATTCCTGGCGTATGGGCAATGTGCGTAATGAAGCGGCTTTTTTTTATTTCTTCTTTAAAGGTAAAGGGAGCTGCCGGGATAGGGTATTGATTCATTACGAAGTACAAGTTTGTGTTGGTGTGGTTGATGATACTAGATTCCCGACAAGAGCGCTCGGGAATGACGGGGGACGTGACTCGGGAATGACTGTACAGCTGTATAATGTATTTGTAAGGGCGCAACTTTGCCGCGGCAGTATTCTCGTGGTTTGTGTATTGCTTCTGTGGCATTTTGAGTTTTTAAAACGTCATCCCGGCAACGCTCTTAGGCCGGCATCTATTGTCAAAAAAATTCAGGAATACAACTGGATCTGCAACGAGAGCATTTAGGGGGCCACGACCTTTTCCTCCTTAAATGATTAAAATGCCACCAACGCGTCAATAATTATTCGCTTACAGCCACCACGTCCCTGTGGTGTGGTGTGCCTGGGCGGTGCCGAGCTTAATATCAAAAAAACGAATATAAGACTTAACAACGTCAGCCAGCCATAATCACCTTGCGCAATCGCTTAATCAGTAATCAGCAATCAGATGTCACTCCCTTCTGCAACTCGTTTCACAAATATTGCACGCTACCCGGTGTTACGCATTCCTACTGCGATACCGGCAATGGTGACCATCATGGCCCGCTCCAGAACGGGATCATGTTCTTCACCCAGGGCACGGATGCGACTTAGCAGCTCAATTTGCAAAAAGTGCAGCGGTTGCAGGTAACCAGCTCGGATGGCCATGGATTCCTTACCTTTTGGATCGCTCTCCATCACACTTTTCTGTCCCAATAAAGACAGAAGTAAATCAATACTAGCCTGCAGTTCATTTCGCAGTGCCTCGCCGAAATGTCGAAGCTCACCGGGAACCAAGCGCTCATCGTAGGCTTCACTTATTCGCGGATCGGCTTTGTTAAAGACCATATCCAACATGGACAAACGAGAATGAAAAAATGGCCAGTTATCCAGCATTTCTCTGATGATTGGTTCTTGCTGATCATCGATGGATGATTGCACTGCTTTCATCACACCCAGCCAGGAAGGCAAAACTAAACGGGTTTGTGCCCAGGCAAATATCCAGGGTATGGCTCGCAAACTTTCTATCCCACCAGAGGGTTTGCGTTTAGCTGGACGGCTGCCAAGTGGCAATTTGCCCAATTCCTGTTCTGGCGTGGCAACGCGGAAATAAGGCACAAAATTTTCGTCATGCCTGACTGTCTGACGGTAGTTATCTCGACCGGCATCCGCCATGTTTCGCATGGCATCGCGCCACGCTTGTTTCGGTTGAGGTGGCGGAAACACACTGGCTTCTATTATGGCGCTGGCATAGAGCCCCAGACTACGCTGAGCTAGTTGAGGCATGCCAAACTTGTAGCGAATAGTTTCGCCCTGTTCGGTCACTCTGAATCCACCTTTCAATGAACCTGGAGGCTGAGAATGGATTGCTGCATGGGCGGGAAGACCACCACGGCCAATAGTGCCACCACGTCCATGAAACAAGGTTAACTTGATAGCATGCTCGTCAGCCAAGGCCACCAGTGCTTCCTGGGACTCATATTGCGCCCATCCCGCCGCAAGTGCGCCTGCATCTTTGGCTGAATCTGAATAACCAATCATGATGTACTGCTGGCCTTTAATGTAACCACGGTACCAGTCGATAGCGAGCAGCTCGCTCATTACCTTGGGAGCGTTATTCAGGTCGTCAAGTGTTTCAAATAGCGGAGCCACGGGCATCGGCCAACTGACATCCATTTCCTGCAACAGTAGCTGCACGGCGAGTACATCCGAAGGCAGGCTTGCCATGGAAATAATATAGATTCCGAATCCGTCACGACTATTTTGTGCAATTACTTTACAGGTATCCAGGACTTCCTGAACATCTTCTGAGGGAGACCAGTTATGGGGAAAAAGTGGGCGCTTAGAGCCTAGTTCCCGTAACAGGAATGCTTGTTTATCCGTTTCACTCCAATTGGCATAATCTCCGAGTCCAAGGTAGCGAGTCAATTCACCAAATACATCAGCGTGGCGCTCCGAATCCTGACGAATATCCAGTTTCAGTAGATGCACGCCGAAACAATGCACTCGTCTTATCGTATCTAATAATTTACCTTGCGCGCTGACATGCATTCCCGAGTCCATCAAAGATTGGTAGCTCGTCATCAAAGGATCAAGCAACTGAGCTTTGGTACTAAGCCATTCTCCACGATTGACCATTTTGCCGCTCAATACATCAGCAATGCCATCCAAGGTTAGATTTAATTTATCGAGCAAGGGCTTGAGGAGGGTGCGATAAGGTTCTCTGGCATCACCAACCTGCTCACGCAATTCTGCACTGCAATCTGCCATGGAGAGTTCGACACGTAGTGATTCGACGTCGTTGGCAAATAATTTTGCAGCACGCCAACGTGCGCGTAATAAAACTTCCTGTGTCACTTTCGCGGTAACAAAAGGGTTTCCATCTCTATCGCCGCCCATCCAGGAACTAAACTGTACAGGTGATGCATCCAGTGGCAACCGCTTACCAAATTTATCATTAAGTTTGTTGTCCAGATCACGAATAAACTCAGGGACGGCTTCCCACAAAGAGTTTTCGATCACTGAGAATCCCCATCTGGCTTCATCCACAGGAGTAGGTCGTTCTGAACGTATTTCTTCGGTGTGCCAGGCCTGACTGATTAAATCTGCTATTCGCGTCTCCAGTTTCAGCCGTTGCATAGCATTTAAGCCTTGCTGGTGTATCTGGGTAAGACATTTTGCCAATTCACTGTGTTTGTGAATCAACGTACGTCGTGTCACTTCAGTGGGGTGCGCGGTCAATACTAAATCGATTTTGAGATCCTGCAGCGCTGTTTCAAATACTTTATTGTCAAATTCAGCGTTATTCAGATGCTCAAACAACGTCATGACAGGATCATCAACGTCGCTGAGAGTGTTAAACTCCTGCTCGGCTATATTTGCCAGGTTGAGGAACTGTGAGAATGCCCTTCCAACTGTGAGAATTTGCTCATTGGATAACTCTGAAAATAATGCTTTGAGGTTTTCTGAGCTTTGTCCATCTCCCTGGTAGGACTTTTTGCCGCTTTTACGAATCTCTTCAATTCGTTCAAGCCACTCTTCTCCCATCTGCTCGCAAATAGTATCACCTAAGGTCGTCCCTAAAAAACGCACCGACTCTTTAAGCTGAGTTTCCAACTGTTCTGCCACATATCCTCCAAAATCTTTGCTATCGAGTGGAACAAGATACTGGCTAAGTGAATAATGATCTAGCCCGATCAGTTCTTCTTTAGAACAAAGTCGTTTTTCAACAATAAAACCAGGCGCAGGCTGATAGTAACTATGTTAAACTCGCCAGCCTTTCATTTTCAGATTTTGGGACTTTAGGGTGACAGATAAATATTCAACAGTTGAACTGCAGGCAAGTTACGGTATTGGTTTACAAATGGGCGACCAGCTTCGTTCAAATCCTTTTGACGGATTAGATATTGAAGCTGTAAAGGCTGGCCTGGCTGACGCGTTTATGCAACAAGAAGCGCAAGTAGATAACCAGACTCTTGGCGCAGCATTTAACGAGATTCATCAACGTATGCAAGCGGCGAAAGCTGAAGAACACAAAGAAGTTATCGCATTAGGCCAGCAATTCCTTGCTGAAAATGCATCACGTGATGAAATCACAGTAACTGACTCAGGTTTGCAATATGAAGTATTGCAAACTGGTGAGGGTGACATACCGAAGGCAGATTCAACGGTCAGAACTCACTATCACGGCACCTTAGTTAATGGTGATGTGTTTGATAGTTCTTACGACCGTGGCCAGCCAGCGGAATTTCCCGTCAATGGCGTTATAAAAGGTTGGACTGAAGCATTGCAAATGATGCCAGTGGGTTCCAAATGGCGTTTGTATGTGCCATCTGATTTGGCTTATGGCGAACAGGGCGCAGGTGGTGCAATCGGACCACATAGCACGCTTATTTTTGATGTTGAGTTGCTGGATATCGTTGCGTAACGGATATTAGTAATTGGTAAAGGTCGGATTTATCCGGCCTTTTTTGTTTGTTGCAAGGAATAACGTCAATTTGCGTTATTTAACAATCTGTTAAAAGATTAGGACTGTGAAGTTTGGTACACTGCGCCGCAATTTTGTGCAATCGGTTCGCACAATGTCAGTTTGCATAGATAGTTGTCCAGGGTATTTATCCACAGGACAACTATCTATGCCGATTGGCATAGGTAGAGGAAAATAGATGATAGATATAATTACCAACCGTGACAGCAACGTCAAAAATGATGTGTTGTCGGGAATTACTGTAGCCCTGGCGCTTGTCCCGGAAGCTGTGGCATTCGCTTTTGTTGCCGGTGTTGAACCTATGGTGGGTTTGTATGCAGCCTTTATGATGGGGTTAATTACATCGGCAATTGGTGGCCGACCGGGCATGATTTCTGGTGCAACCGGGGCAATGGCAGTAGTCATGGTCGCGCTGGTTGCCACTCATGGTGTTCAATACCTGTTCGCAGCCGTGATATTAGCAGGGGTCTTGCAGATTTTGTTCGGGGTATTCCGGCTAGGTAAGTTTATCCGTCTGGTTCCTTACCCCGTAATGTTGGGTTTTGTAAATGGTCTGGCGATAGTTATCTTCTTAGCCCAGCTCGGCCAATTCAAAATTCTGGATGGCATGGGCAACCATGTTTGGATGCAAGGTGAGATGATGTATCTGATGTTGGGATTGACGGCCCTGACAATGGGAATAATCTACTTCCTGCCTAAATTAACCACAGCGGTACCTGCTTCACTAGTGGCGATTATCACAGTTACTTTATTGGTCCATGGTTTAGACTTGGAAGCCCGTACGGTTATTGATTTTGTTCGTGACATGGTGCCTGCTGAACAAAAAGACACTGTGACACTGGCGGGCGAGCTACCTAGCTTTGCTGTTCCAATGGTGCCATTTAATCTGGATACCTTATACATCATATTGCCTACCGCAATCATTTTGTCTTTGGTTGGTTTGATAGAATCATTATTAACCCTATCCTTGATAGATGAAATGACCGATACCCGTGGACGGGGAAACAAAGAGTGTGTAGGTCAAGGTGTAGCCAATACAGTCAACGGTTTCTTTGGTGGAATGGGCGGTTGTGCAATGATTGGTCAAAGTATGATCAACATCAACTCAGGTGGCCGGGGCAGATTATCGGGTATAACCGCTGCGCTTGTATTATTAGCTTTCATTCTGTTTGCAGCTCCGTTGATTGAAATGATCCCTTTGGCGGCGTTGGTGGGCGTTATGTTTATCGTCGTTATCGGCACCTTTGAGTGGGCCAGCTTCAGGATCATTCGCGGTGTTAACAAAGAAGATGCATTTGTTTTGTTTTTGGTGACTTTTATTACTGTCATTGCTGATCTGGCAATAGCGGTTGTGGTGGGTGTTATCGTTTCTGCATTGGTGTTTGCTTGGAAACACGCAACCCATATCCATGCACGCACTCACACTGACGACGATGGCTGGAAAGTCTACGAGCTTGAGGGGCCATTGTTTTTCGGTTCAGTACTGCATTTCAGACAGTTATTCGATCCACAAAACGACCCACAAGATGTGGTCATCGATTTCAATGAATCAAGAGTGTGGGACTCATCTGGTATTGATGCCATCGATGGTCTGGCTGACAAATACAAAGAGCAGGGTAAAAAACTGCATATACGCCATATCAGCCCGGAGTGTCGTGAACTGATGACCAAAGCACAGGAATATGTGGAAATGAATCTTAATGAAGATCCTCGTTACCACGTTGCGAGTGACAAACTTGGTTAAACCACCAGGTACTGAATTAAATCAATAAAAAACCCGGCATAGGCCGGGTTTTTTTATAACAATATTGATTATGGTTGTTTGGCCAACCATAAAATTAACTCTACAAATACGTCTGGAGTCATATCTCTGGTGAAGTTTGCCTTATATTTGTCGTTGACGATAAAAGCAGGCACTCGAGGGATACCACGGGTATATTTGTTGTTTTTGGAAACCAGTCCTTTAATGCCGAAGCTGTTCGTCATTTTTTCCAGTTTTTCTGCATCACCGCCAGCAGCAGCAAATATTTGCTTGATATCAGCCATACCACTAATTGTTTTGCGTTCACGGTGAATGGCACTAAACAAAGCTGCATTAAAGATTTTGTCGGCTTTCATCGCTTTTGCAGCCAACATAGCTTTAGTGGCATCATCCTGTGCTTCTCTGCTTGCAGCGCCCATGAAATTAACATGTGCTTTGCTGAAGGTCATTCCGCTGGGTAATTTTTGTTTTATTTGTTCCACCACAGGTTCAAAAGTAAAACAATGCGGACACCAAAAGGAAAATACTTCCCGGACCTGAGGTTTGGCACTGGCTTTTTCAGCGATCACCTCATAATGGGTGCCTTCCTGCCAGGTGCTTTGCGCTGCAGCATTTGCACTAAAAAAAGTGGCTACAAATAGGCCTATCAGAACGTTTTTAAACATATCGACAATTCCTTTACTGTTTATGATTGTTTGGAAAGCCAGACGACTAGATCAACCATATCGTCAGGTCCCATATCACGTGTGAAGTTTGCCTGATATTTGCCGTTTACTATGAAGGCAGGCACTCCCTTGATAAAACGGCGATATTGTTCGATGGTTTTGTTGTTTTTCTGGAACATGCTGTTAACTGCAAAGCTCTTCGCCAATTTGTCGAATTCTTTCTCATCAGCACCATTTACAATGAAGATGTTTCGCAGGTCATTCAGGTTTGTAATAGCAGAACGTTGAACATGAATGTAGTTAAAAATAGCCGCAACCATTTTCTCATCTTGCTTCATTGCACGGGCAATCATCATGGCTCTCGTCGCCGCATTTTGAGTATCAGGCCCGGTAAACCCCATAAAGTTGACATGGACTTTCTGGAAATCCACATTGGGGTCAAATTTACTTTTCATTTGTTTGACTAAAGGTTCGAAGTTATAGCAATGGCCGCACCAGAATGAGAAAAATTCAATGACTTCAGGCTCAGCAGTTGCTGTGTCGTTAATCACAGCATAGTGTTCACCTTCTTTCCATAGTTCCTGTGCACATGCCTGAAGAGGCATAAATAAACATAAAGAGAGAGCAACAAGTAGTTTTTTCATATAGCGTTTTTTTCCTACGTACAAAATTGAGCAAAGATTAACATAGCGGATTGGTATAATGGTATAGCTAACGATGAGTAATAGAGAATTAGCCATGAAAACCAAAAAAGCCCCTTTAAGGGGCTTTCTTTGGTTCCAGGCCATAGGCTTAGAAAACGTAATTGACAGCGAAACGAACTAAAGTCGCATCATTGGCTTCGTTGAGATCATCCTCAAGTTTTGTTACATCAGCCTTAAGTGCAATGTTTGTGTCGTAATCATAGCGCAGTCCCAAAGTTATGGTTGTCTCATCGTCATCAAACAAACTTTGAACACCGTACAACTGTGCTTGCAATGCCACAGGCAATTGACTGATCTGATCAACAAACTTCGGATCATCATCACTTTCTTTAACTTGGTATGTTATTGAAGGCGTAAATTTCCCCACCCGCATACCCGCAGTAACGTAGTAGGCAATGTCTTCTTTTATATATGTATCAGGTGTGTCAACGCTGGTTATTTCACCACTGATAAACCAGTCGAATTTATCAACTTCCAACCCTAATCCAATGAATTGGCCTGTATCATTGTCAGATTGAAGGTTTCCAAACAAGCCTGGTGGTAAAACTTGTTCCAGTTGAGCAAAAACAGGTTCAAGTTGGAAAACGCTAAAGGTCGATTTAGAACGACCAATAACTGCACGCACCTTGAAGTATTCATAAGTCGCTTCTACTGTAGCGGCTAAAACATCTTTTCCTTCGATGACAAAAACGTCGTTTTCATTCTCGTAGGTTCCGGCAGCAAGTTGGATGTTATATTCCCAATCACCCGCATAATTGCTGTAGTCCAGTCTTATTCCATCTAGATTATTAAAGGCTACATCATAGACAGACTCAGGTGGTGCTACCCAATGATATGAGTATCCAACATCCAATGAAGACGAATAGCGAAACAAAGGAAGTCTCAATCGGCCTGCAGAGATTGACAGGTTATCAGTCGCTTGATAAGTCAGATATGCCCATTCAAAGTCGGGGTCATAATCATCTGAACCTCGCGCCACCAGCTGGCCTGTTGCCGTCACTTTGTCATTAACATCACCACTTATTTGGATGGCAAACAAGCTTTCTTCGCTGAATGAAATTTTGTCATCGTAGCCATACAATGAATCGTCACTGCTGGTCATACCGGCGACCAGATTGGCGAATCCGTTTATTCGTACTTCCGCATTTGCAGTAAATGATGCAGCGCAGGCAAGCGCGATAAGCGTTTTAATAGTTTTCATATGCGTTCCCCTGAACCTAATTAACTGAAATCGTTTTAACATCGCCCGTAACGGACGCACTATCTACATAACCAATTGCACCGGCATCAGCGGCTACGGCAGCGACTACGGCGGCATCACCGGCTAATTCTTTTGGTGGAATTCCCTTACCTGTGAAGACTAATTTAGACCAGTAAGCAGATACTTGAGTTGAACTTCTACCTAGAACATTACTGTCAAATTGATTTCTTAAATCATTGGTAACCTGATTTAACGGAACAACAGCTGTTCCATTGGAGAACTTTTTCTCTTTACCAAGAAAAATACGTTGCACCTTCTTGGCATCAAGTGCGCTGTCATTGCTTGGATGAACAATAACGACCAGTTCAGCAAATGCCGATGCGGAAAGCATCAACATGCTGGCAGAAATAATTAGTTTGCGTATAAAACCCTGTACCATAATTTACTCTCAGTAACTGACTAAAATTTGTGTGACCTGTTGTCAAGCGGCGCGTAAGTTACAGATTAATAGAGATAAATACTATTTTAATGGGGTATAAATAAACGTGATACCGTATTATTATTTATACCTTTAAGTATATCCCTCAATAACTAATAAACATTTATTTAGCCCCTGTCAGGGCTTTGAAACGCTTAACATTTACGAATTGCAACTGGTCAGTGTTACCCAGTTAACCGCTTTATTTTTTCTAGAATACGTAATTGACAGCGACTCTCATCAGAGAACCGTCGTTCCCTTCATTCAGATCATCTGAAAACCGGCTGATATCTGTTTTAAGAGCAACATTTGTATCGAAGTCATATCGAATACCTAACGTTAAGGTTGTTGCATCATCAAACGTCGATTGTTGCAATCCCGCATTCACTGCACCTGCAAATGGCTGCAACTCCGCGGGCAGGGCTGCGACCTGGTCCAGGAATTTGATCGGTTGCACACTATCAATCACCTCATAAGTAATTGAAGGCGTAAATTTGTCGATGCGCACACCGGCGGTCACGTAATAAGCATCAATTTTCGAAGAAAACGTCTGTTCATTTTCCGTCTGCGTAATTTCAGCACTCAAAAAGTAATTGAAGTTATCCAGTTCGAGCCCAAAACCCACGAAAGTTCCAGTGTCGTTGTCGATAGCCAGTGAATTAGCTAAATCGACTGCTCCCGCATCGCGCAATCCATTGATCGTAGGATCAAAATCTGGGCTGGAAAAATCGATCTTGTTGGCTCCATATACAGCACGAACCTTCAACCACTCATAGGTCGCCTCGCCGGATACCAAATACATATTTTTGCCTTCGAGCTCGCCACTACCCAAAGTGTTGGAATATTCACCGGCTGCTACCTGAATATTGTATTCCCAATCACCAGCGTAGTTGCTGTAATCGAACCTAACGCCGTTGTAATTGTTAAAAGCAACGTCGTAGACGGCTTGGGGCGGCGCGACCCAGTGATAAGAATACCCAATGTCGAGGGATGATGAGTACCTGAACAAAGGTAAGCGCAACCTTCCCGCACTAAAACTTAAATTATCTGATACCGCATAGGTGATATAAGCCCAGTCAAAGTCCGGGTCGTAATCATCTTCACCACGCGCCACTATTTGACCCGTTGCAGTCATCTTGTCATTAATATCGCCACTAATCTGGATAGCAAATAAACTTTCTTCACTAAATGAAATTTTGTCGTCATAACCGTATACAGTATCGTCGCTGCTTGTCATACCAGCAACCAGGTTCGCAAAACCATTAATACGCACTTCCGCTGTTGCAGTGAAAGTTGTTGCTATCATGGTCGCCGTTAGGGTAAGTGCTTTTTTCACAATGTGTCCCCTGTTGTAATTTTTAAAATATTGCAATGATTTTTATTCAGAAGAAGCTAGTTCACCGGTATGACTTTTACCGACGAATTTACTGCACTAGAGTCGATATAGCCTATCGCGTTGGGGTTATTAGCGACTATCTCAATCATGGCCGAATCATTATCAACTTCTTTTGGGGGGATACCTTTGCCAGTGAATACCAGTTTCGACCAATATGCTGATACCTGGGTGGTGCTGCGGCCTAAAACATTGCTGTCAAACGTTCCTCTAGGTGCTGCGTCACTGATTTGATTGACGGGAATTGTTTCCTTGCCATCCGGAAACTTCTTTTCTTTGCCAAGAAATATCCGTTGTACGTTCTTGGCCGAGAGGGTTGCCGAATTACTGGGGTGAACAATAACAACAACATCGGCAAAACTTGAGACAGAAAAAAACGTTAGAGCCAAAGATAGAACAAAGTGTTTAGCGAGCATGTGTGAACTCCCTGGACGAAATTGCATTTTGTGTGTTCACCCTAAAAGTAGTAGTGATTTTCACAATGATCTACTTTTGTGTGAAAATAAATACACAATAAAACAAAGTAATTGGCTGATTTAGAAGACTAAATTTGTGGGGGGGTTATTAGACCCTGGGAAAATGAATAGAATTGACTGACCAGAAAAGCTGGGCCAGATGGAGAGAATCCGGCCCATTATTGTTTAGAATCGGTATTCCACACCGGCAGAAATGCGTTGTTCTTGCCCACTAAAACCAAAAATATCTTCATACTTTTTATCAAACAAATTATTCGCCCGGGCAAACAGTTGCCAGTTTGAATTTATTTCATGATTATATGTAAGGTCGACAATAGTGTAACCACCCAAGGTTACCTGGCTAAAAGTAGAAAAGTCAGTATCCTGCTGGTTGCCCTGATAATTAACACTGACATAAATGTCCGATTTATCATTATTAAAGGGATAAAGCAGAGCAAGACTGGCGGTATTCCTGGCTCGTCTAGCCTCCCTGACCAGCACACCAGAAAAATCAGGCTGTGTTGAGTCATTGTATCCATAGCTGATGTTCAGTTTTACCGGGCCGATAAATCCTTGAGCGCTGATTTCAACTCCCTGACGCTCACTTTCACCCACAGCATTGTCTACTGTGCTGGTAAAGTCCGGGAAGAATATTGTGGTAATTTCATCCTTGAGCTTTGCATCATAAAACGCTAGCTCCAGATCCCACACCTTGCCAATCTCAAACTGGGCACCAACTTCGAATGTACTGGATTGCTCAGGATCTAAATCAGGGTTACCTGTGAATGACGCTGGAATAAAACCAAATATTTCCGTGAAGGTAGGGTTCTTAACCGCCTTACCATAGCTGGCAAACAATTTGATTTTTTCTGACGGGCGATAATTAACGCCGACTCGATAACTGTCCGCGCTGTCAAATTCGCTATTGTCGTCATATCGCAGGCTGGCAGTCACATTAAAATGAGGCGTGATTTCGTGGAGCAAATCAAAAACAATCGAATTGATATCGATATCTTGCTGCTGATTGCTGAACGGGGATTTTTGTTCATATTCTTCGTTGCTGTGTTCTGCCGAAATCGACAATGAACCATCAGCATGGTAGTTAAAGGTGTTCTGCCAGAACACTCTCAATTTATTGCTGTCAGTCAGGCTGTCAAACTGGCCAGCATTAAAGTTTTCGCTTTGATGGCTGGTATATTGCACTCCGAGGTCCTGATTCCAGAAATCATTGGCCTGGCCATATCGCCACACAAGTTGAGATTGAATCTGTTCCAGCTCGGTATGCTGATCGGAATCTGAAGGAACAAAGTCATCAAATTCGTTGCGGGCATCGAGATATCTCAATGAGAACCTAATTTCGGATTGACTGGCAATGTCCCATTGAAGGTTAGAATTCAATTGAGTTGCTTTGTAGCCGTCCTTTTCATCTCCTGTCCTGGATATGTTTTGTCCATCCGTATCCGAATGGCTTAGTGAAGCTGAATAGCCCAGGCTGCCTTGTTTTCCGCTTGTGGATAATCCTAACTTGTAACTTTGGTCATTACCCGCTTCCAGGTTCAGACTTGTGGCCGAGACGGCACTACCTTTCTTACTGATAATATTGATGACGCCACCTACAGCACCACTGCCCCAAAGGGCACTTTGTGCACCTTTCAGGATTTCAATCCTTTCCACATTGTCCAGGCTGATATGTGCTAGATTAGCTAGCCCTCCTTGACCCGCATCGTTAACTTCGACGCCGTCTAGCAGCACAAGCACATGGTTGGATTCAGTGCCTCGCATGCGAATTTCGGTGAGTGCACCGGGGCCACCGGATTGACTCAACGTGATGCCGGCACTTCCGCGCAGCAAATCAGCTAAATTCAGTGCGCGGGACGTTTCTATTTGTTCGATGTCAATTATGTCCACAGAACCAGATAAAAGCTGTTTGGAAATAGGAATTCGTGAACCGCTAACAACAATGGTTTCTATATCAGATTGGGCAAATGCGCCAGATGAGCAGACGCTCAGGATTAAGCTACCCGACAGCAGCTTACTAATTGGTTTCATGATGTTTTTCTCTTGAATGTACTCCACCCGAGTACGATTTATTTCGATATCACCTCGCTACACGAGGCAGGCTAGGTCAACGGCCGGTATCCGGGCTTATAAGTTGCAAAAGAAAAAAGAATTACTTCGCATGCATTACCCTCCTTCCCATTCCTAACTAATTAAATCAGAACAGTGGATTTTGACGACTGGGTAACACTTAACTTAATCACCGTTGCGGGGGCAGCATCAGACTATCTGGCTTTGACAAGAACACTGATTTCCCGTTTAACCTTGTTACATAAGATCAAGTTGAGTCTCATTGCGCGTAGCAACAACAATCAACCCTATAAGTAATATAACTAAAGGCACCGTTAACGAGCGTGATTATAATGAAAAGAAATATAAATGAAATGTTTTCAAAGCATAAATGTCTTTTTTCGAAGCATTAATTACGGCATCAATTTCAAAGGTGGCTCCCGTAATGCCGATAATTGCTCTTTGAGTGCCAGGATTTGTTGTTCCCAATATTTGTCACTGGCGAACCAGGGAAATGCCTGTGGGAAAGCAGGATCCTGCCAGCGTTTGTTCAGCCAGGCCATGTAGTGCACCATCCGCATTGCCCGCAGGGGTTCTATTAATCGCAATTCGTTGTGATCAAAATCTGTATATTCCTCATAGGCACTAACTAAGGTATCCATTTGCAATAATTGTTGGTGGCGATCGCCAGACAGCATCATCCAAAGATCCTGTATTGCGGGTCCAGAGCGGCAGTCGTCCAGATCTACAAACGTAGGTCCGTCTCGCCACAAGATATTGCCGGGGTGACAATCCCCATGTAACCGGATTGCGTTACTTGCTGAAAAGCAATTCGCTGCTTCTTCAACGACCTGATTGAGTATGGTAAAAAATGCCAGCTGCAACTGTTGAGGGACTAATTCGCCTTGCTGCAATTCTTTGGCTGGCAAATGTAAATAGTCATTCACGGTAAAAGCAGGTCGGAACTCAAAAGAATTGCCTCGTGCAACCTGATGAATTCTGCCGATAAAACGTCCCATCCATTCTAGTTGGTCCAGGTTATCCACTTCAAATTGCCGTCCACCCACCGAAGGATAGAGTGCAAAATAATAGTCTTGATATTCCAGCAGGCTGTTTCCTGAAAAGGTCAAAGGCGCGACGAGCGGAACTTCGTGCTCAGCAAGTTCTATTGCAAATTGATGCTCTTCCAGCAGTTGTGCTTTGCTCCAACGCTTTGGTCGGTAAAACTTAACCACGTACCGTTCAGATTCATTTGCTATAAACTGATAAACACGGTTTTCATAACTGTTCAGTGCGAGCAAGCCGGAGTCGACACGAAGGCCAGTGGACTCAATAGCATCCAGAATCAGATCTGGACTGAGTTCAGCGAAATTAAAGGTGGACATTATTTGTAAATAAAGTTGCTGGGTTCTGACACCTGCACTTTCTCATTTTCTTTGCCAATTGCTTGCGCTCGAAAGGTAATTTCGGTGATTGATTCTGTCAGGTTATAGGGGCTGACTGCGATACTGATCGGCAAGTTATACACTTCGCCTCCTGCTACTTCCACTTCTGATTCGCCAATAAACTTGGCATCCTTCAATCCCTCAACTGATAACTTGTATCGCTGACTCTGTTGAGATTTATTCAGTACTTTCAGCGTATATACGTTTTCAATTAAACCGTCATTGGTCTCGCGAAACAAGGTATTTCTGTCTCGGATAATATCCACTTCCAATGGAATTCTGGTGGCTATTTCAACCACAAGTAATCCTGTCATGACTACCAGAACAACAGCGTATCCTACCAGTTTTGGCCTGATGATATGGGTTTTTCCGCCAGCAAGTTGTTCTTCAGAAGTAAAGCTGATTAAGCCTTTCGGGTAATTCATTTTCTCCATAACGCCATTACAAGCATCAACACAGGCGCCACAATTGATGCATTCATACTGCAATCCGTTACGAATATCGATGCCCGTAGGGCAAACCTGCACACATAAATTGCAGTCGATACAATCCCCCAGATCTTTGGCTGAATTTTCCTCTCGGGAGGACTTTCTGGATCTGGGACCACGGTTTTCGCCCCGTCTAGGGTCATAAGCTACCGTAAAAGTGTCGTGGTCAAACATGGCAGATTGAAAACGAGCATAAGGGCAGATGTGTGTACACATAATTTCCCGCATCCAGCCAGCATTGCCGTAGGTGCAGAAAGTAAAAAATACAACAGACAATCCCGACCAAAAGCCCATATTAAGAGTCAGAAAGTCCAGGAACAACTGATCGATAGGCGTAAAATAGCCGACGAAAGTTAAAGATGTTAGCAGGGCGACTATGATCCAGGAAATGTGCTTCAGGGTTTTACGCCAGCATTTGTCGAAGTCCATGGCTCGTTGGTCAAGTTTAATTCGCTTATTGCGGCTCCCTTCAATTTTCTCTTCAAACCAAATATAAATGAATGTCCAGGTAGTCTGTGGGCACATAAACCCGCACCAGACTCTTCCTGCAAAGGTTGTAATGAAAAACAAAGCGAAGGCAGCAATAATGAAAATCCATGCCAATAGGGTCAGATCCTGAGGCCAAAGTGTCAGGCCAAAAATGTTAAATCGTTGGGCGCCAATATCGAGCAAAATGGCTTGCTGACCTGCATATGGGATCCAGGGCAATATTGCGAATACTCCAAGGAAAACCAAACCAAAAAAACGCCTGAAGGTTTCAAGTGTTCCTTCAACGGCACGCACATAGATGCGACTACGCGGTGTATACTGGTTTTCGTGCTTACTGGGATCGGGTTTGTGAACTTTAACGGGCGAGATATGTTTAACAGGAATTCGCTCACTCATTCAGGGGGTCCTTACTTGACTCACTTCAATTGCCATACTCAGTGTGCCGCTAAGTATATACCTAACTGATAACAAGGGGCAGATATCCGTGGGAATTAAAATCATTGTCTTCTTACATTGTCTCAAAATCTGCCAAATTAGCTTTAATCTGGATCAAGGTATGACAGGGGTAAAATGCGATAAATAACCTGAGGTTTATCCAAATCTCAGGCTATTTATTGGCTAAGGGTATTTACTTGGACACCTGACATGTTATCTGGATAACTACCCACTGTTTAAATCTCGGATAAAATCCCATAAGCTAGCGCTCTAGATGTCTTTTTAGATTTTGTATGTTACGAATATTTATTATCGCGATTGAAATCGGGGTCCTGATACTCCTGTTGCGCTCTCCCTATGTGCAATACCTTTTTTCTGACGTCCAGCTAAGTTTGAGTGACTGGTTAACTGAGCTGTCGTTGGCAGCTGAACGGCAAGAATTGTCGGAACTGCGAGAGAGTGTGGAACACGTCACTGGGGCTATGCGGGAATACCAACAAGATTATTGGAATGACGTTACTTCAACCAAGTTAAAGTTGATCAATTTTAATAAATTGTATTGTGTAAATGGAGATAAAAACCCTTATATTTACGGCAACAACTTACGGGTAGTTTGCTCGGCGATACAGTCTTCTCAATTGTTGGATTGAGAAGCGGAAGACTGCTGATACGGAAGGCATAGCACTAACCTCGCGCCACCTAATTCTGATTGCGTTGCCCAGCAAGTGCCGTGATGCCATTGTACGATACGCTTGACAATCGCCAGACCTAATCCTGCACCACCGCGTTTTCTATCCCTTCCTTCATCCGGACGAAAGAAAGGTTCAAATATTTTTTCCTGCCATTCAGATTTAATTCCACTGCCATCGTCGTCCACATGTATTTCAAGCGCTTTTGGTTTACCGTGCAACGAAATCAACACTGTTGAGTGTGCATGTCTGATTGCATTCAGAAAGAGATTTTCAATTGCCCTGTGAAGATAATGCTCATCTGCGAGGATAGAATAATCATTACCCTCTAAACGCACATTTATGCCACTTTTTTGCGGTATGCTCGATTCAGCAATTTGTTTGCACAAAGTGAGAAGCGGTATTTCGGACATATTTAGTTCAGGTTCGTGAGCTTCCATGCTGGTGAAGTTCAGCATTTCCTGCACCAATTTTTCCAGCTCATCAACGTCCTCGCTCATAGCTTCCCACTGAGATGTACCGGGCTCGGGTTTAATAGCAAGGGCAAATTTCAGTCTTGATAACGGAGTGCGTAATTCATGTGCGACGGCCCCGGTTAATTCTCGTTGCGTCAACATTAATTGCGACACCTGCGTGCTCAAGTTGTTGATGGCATCTGCAATGGGCCGCACCAGTGAGCCTTGGGCAACGGTTATTTTTTCAATGGAGCCGCTGTTACTGAGTCTGCTTAATCCTTGCTTAACTATGTTCAGATCACGCCACAAGGGCCAGACCCAGAGGGCAACTAATCCACCCAATAAAGCATAAAATATTGCGCTGTAGAGTAAGAATGGAGAAGATTTTTGTTCGTTTTGCCTGAATGTGATCTCCACCAATTGGTTATCAGAATACATCAGATAAAATTGTTGTCCCAGCGAAGGGTCAAACAAACTTATTGTGTCACCTGAGATAAGGGCCTGTTTGTCCTTATCATTCCAGGACATGTCGTCCAAACTAATGATACGACTATGCAGGCCAGATTCGGCGGACAGCTCAGTCATGTCAAATCCTGAACGAGCGAGGTTATTGAGTAACGTTCTGATCGCTACAGACTCAGAGGATTGAATTTGATCTTCAGAGTAAAAAAATGGATCGAGGATCGTACTCAAGAAAATCAAAGCGAGCGCAATGAACACATAGAGGCTAAGAAAAATTCGCGCCATTAATTGTCCCAGGCATCTGGAACGAAAAAGAATCCTTTACCCCAGATTGTTTTAATCCGATACGGATTTTGCGGGTTATCACGCAGCTTTTTCCGCAATCGTGAAATTCTTACGTCCGCGGATCTATCCAGACCATCATATTCCCGACCTATTAGCTCAGAATATAAGGTTTCCCGGTCAACCAGTTGTGATGCGTTGCAGGCCAGCTTCCAGAGCATATCAAATTCATGGCTGGTTAAGGGAATGATGTCAGCACCTAAGCGAACCTGCCTGGAGTTTTTGTCAATATATAATTGCCCGAACGTCAGTTTTTCTTCGCTGTTCTGAGTTTGCTCGTTATTTTCCCCTGCACGTCTGAAAAGCGCATTAATTCTGGCCAGAAGCACCCGGGGTTCGACAGGTTTTATAATGTAATCATCAGCACCAAGCTCTAGCCCCAGGACCTGGTCAAAATCGCTGCTTTTAGCAGTCATAAAGAGTAATGGTCCTGAGTAGTCGGGACGGATTTTCCGGCATAAAGCGAAGCCATCTTCTCCGGGGAGCATAATATCCAGAATAACAAGATCTGGCAGTGACAGACGGACTTTTTCGAGCAGCTGGCTTCCGTCTTCCAGGCAAATTACTTCAAACCCGTGATCTGCAAGATATGTTTGAATAAGCTGGCTTAATCTGCTGTCGTCCTCGACCAATATAATTTTCTTCATCAAAACAAGCTCCAGGGCTGTCGCACTCTGCGTTTAACCGTTTGTCGCTGGCGTGCTTTTACCGATAATTTCTGATGCAATAATTCTATGCCATACTCATCACGCAAACTTAACGAAGTGGTCTCGCGATAACGAATTTTTTGTTGAGACGGTGCTTTAGGCATTGCGAAGCATTTGATTTCTATGTCGTCCTGAAACAAACAATACTCACCTGCTGGAAGGTCTGCAAAGGTGATTTTAAGAAGCATTTCACATTGATCTGCTATTTCGCTGGCCAAACAGACTTTTGGATTAATTATCCAGGAAGGAGAAATGGCTGATGCAGGCTGACTAGCAAATAACAATCCCAGTAAAAACAGTCCTCTTTTGTTCAATTCATGCCCCCGGTCAGAACCTATATCCAGCGCCAACAAAAATAGCGCTGACATTGTTTTGTTCCACCAATGGGCTATTGCGCATCCCCGAATTCAGTTTCTGGTAATCGAGGCGAATTAGCCATTGCCAGTGCTGATTAATTTTTCCTCTTCCCGAAAAACTGATGCCAGGTTGAAAGCCCGCTTTGGCAACATAAAACTGGTTGCTTTCTACATAGTCCCGTGCGCTGATGCCGTAATAGTAACTTAGCAGATTTTCACTTTTCCAGCTTACACGGGGAGAAACACTAAATTGCCAGTCTTGCCACTGAAAATTGTGGCGGTAAGCAAGATTAATTTTATGGCCTTCATGAACCTGACTCACATCCCCTTGCCAGGAAAGGGTAAATTCTCCGTTAGATGTATGATAGTGGGCTCGTACCCCACCATTCACAGCCCACTTCCTGTTTGCAACCTCATCAATTGAAATTCGTGAGCCTGGTACTGAACTATCTAAACCTGAAGATTCCGGCAAGTCTGATGTAAAGCCAAAAGATGGTACGAGCACATTGTCAGGATGCCAAAAACTGAAAAACGCTCGTTCTCTATCGAGAGCAATAAAGGTTTCGACAGCCAGGTTATCATCGTTTATCCACTGATAGCCTAATTCGCCGTTGTCAAAATATGCTGACTCTCCGTACCATGCAATGTCAGGCAGGACAACAAGTGGAATGTTGTCTCCATCCACCAAAGGATTAGTTCTAACGCCTAGCCCAATGGCAATACCTATTTGCCAATTGCCTTCTTCTATGCAGTCTTCGGTCGGTTCGCAAGCGAATACCGAGAGCCCCATAAATATCAGCAGCAGCGTGAAAATACGTCGCAAACTATTTCCTAATGTTTTACACCAATAAGTGAAGATTAACAGAGCTTTGCCTGATGCTCATCAGAGGGTTACAAATATTCACATTTAGTGGCATTTATTATCTGGATAAACTCAGTGCGCTGGCTAGTATAAATCTATCTTAACTTAGATAACGTGCTAAGGAATCACCGATGTACAAATTATCCCCTTCATTATTGTTACTCGTCGCCACCCTTGGGCTATCAGCCTGTGGCGGAAGTAGCGATTCTGTCACTATCATCGATCCTCCTGAGCCACCCAGACCAACCGAAGCACCTGACATCAACCAGGCAACCGCTTTTGATGGTCCACTACTTAAAGCCGGAGAATCAGATGTAAGTAGGTTTATCCGCAATGGTATCTTCTCTGCTACTTTATCCGGCGTGAACCGGGAATCACTGGACGGAAGTCCGTCACCCGTAAGTGATCAATCAGCGTTTTCTCAAGGTTTTTCAACCACTAACACACAGGAACAAGGGGTCGATGAAGCTGACCGTGTTGAGTATGATGGTAACCTGATGTTTTTAGCCACTTACCCACAATGGTTTGATGAAGATCAGAGCGCGAAAATCCGGGTTCTGCAACGAAACGAAGATTTTTCCCTGACTGAATTGACACAACTGGATGTATCTGAAGACAGAAGTAATGTAGATGGTTTGTACCTCTCAAATGACAGATTGGCAGTGCTAGCCTCTGATTATCCTTTTTATACGCTGATAGATATCGCGATAGAACCTTGGGCAGAGCCTGAAGGAAAAGTTCTACTTAAAGTTTTTGATACCTCAGATGCCAATTCAATTGAAGTAGTGAATGACATTGAAATAGAAGGGTGGTTGATGTCGAGCCGTCGAATTCAAAATAATGTTTATCTTGCTACTACTTATGTCCCAAGTGTGGACGGTCTTGAGCCGGGTGACAGCAGTGCTGAAGTCAAGCTGCAAAACTACCTGAAAATATTGGATACTCCCATGTCTGCGATAATGCCGCGCATCAGTGTCAACGGCGTCGAGCAAAACATGAACTCGCCCGAGGATTGCTTTATTCCTGCTCAAGCTGAAGAGAACGACGGATTTGCCCAGATTATTACCGTCACCAGGATAAACCTTGAACAGAACGACGATATCCAATCAATGTGTATGTCGGCCTATGCCTTCATGCTGTATATGTCAGAACAAAATATTTATCTTGCATCCAACATTGACCAGCAGACGGGCTTTCATAAAATTGCGCTGGAAGATTTGAGCTATCAGGCCTTTGGTGCGGTACCAGGACAGATTGGCTGGCGAGGCAACCCCAATTTCAGAGTAGACGAGGAGCAAGACTTATTCAGGGTTTTGTCCACGGATTACACAGAACGGGACCCGGTGCATCAACTTTCGGTGTTGCGCCAGGATGGGGCTGATCTCAATATTGTCGCCCAACTGCCGAATGACGATCTCCCGGAAGCAATAGGAAAACCCGGAGAGGATGTTTATGCCGTGCGGTTTCTTGGTGACAAAGGTTATGTGGTGACATTTGAACAAATTGACCCTTTGTATGTGATCGATTTTAGTGTAGGTGATGCCCCATTTATTGCTGGAAGTCTGGAAATTCCGGGTTTCTCCAGCTATCTACATCCTATGGAAAATGGTTATTTGCTAGGCATTGGGCAGCAAGTCAGCATACAAGATCTTCCTGGTACCGGCGAAGAGCCCCTGTTGCCTCCGGTAACTGAAGGCATGAAAGTCAGTTTGTTTGATGTGAGAGATCCGAGCGCACCTTTGGAAATCGCCAGTATTGTTAAAGAGCAAGCTTATACCCCAGTGGAATTTGAATACAAGGCTTTAGCTGTATTGAACACCGAAGGTCGCTATCAATTTGCCTTGCCGATGGAAGAATGGGGTATTTCACTGGAAGAAGAGGAAAATCCTGCTGAAACCTCGCTGTGGGGGTCCAGAAATAGCTTGCTGTTGCTGGAGTCAGATACCAGTTCAGACGAAATTGATCTGATTGAAGTTGACCAACTGGTTGCCCAACCTGAAGCCAATCATTACATCTATGCTGGGAATGATAGAAGTATCATTCATGGCCAACACGTTTATTACATCAATGGCAATCAGGTTTGGCATGCCTTGTGGCAACAAGAAAACGAGCTGGATGGCCCGTACTAATTCAGTTCTCCAATGGCTAGTCTTGGGGATCCCATCAAGACTAGCCTCCCAACCGATTTTACTGGGGATGAGGTTTGCACCTCATTTTTGATGCAATTATTGCATCGGATGGCCACGCAAGGTGGCCTTTTTTTATTTTTGGCAACCGTATGAGACATTCTGGCGTATAGACAGTTATGATGAGTGAACATCACTACCAATCCTAGTGTTTCACTGAGGTTTGGCAAGAGCATAAATTAATGTTCAAATTCAGATTCAGTTCAGTCATCTGGACTATACTAATTGTAGAAGCTGAACTAATAGAGGCAACGCGTATGAAAAAATTCTTAGTCGCACTGATTGGCGGTGGGTTGTGCTTGTTATCCAGTCAAGGTTATGCAAAAGCAGAAGTAGACATTACCTGGCAGAATCCGGAGGACTATTCGGATGTCAGGCCAACCAATGAAAGCCGTAAGCGGTTCCGCGAACGCACGTTTCGCAGACTCGATGAATATATTAACGAATTGTCTGAACGCTTTCCTGAAGGGCAGAAACTTGAAATGACGGTCACCAACCTGGATTTAGCTGGGCAGGTATGGCCTGCTTCATTTGTCGGATTCGGACATAGTGGCTCAGATGTCAGATTGGTAAAGCGTATAGATATTCCTAGAATGAACTTCAGTTACAAGCTTACTGATGCTTCAGGTGCTTTAGTTAAAGAAGGCGAAGTGAAACTTAAGGACATGGGTTTTCAGGATAGCTTAAGGGGCCGTCTGAAGCAGGAAACATTGCAATACGAAAAGAATATGATTCGCGAATGGTTTGATGATGAATTCCCCAAGATGGTCGTGAAAAACTAAATTCATTTTTACGCACAAAGCCGCCAGTATTGGCGGCTTTCGTCGTTCAAACAGTGGGCAAATATGCGCGCCTCTACTATTGCTTATCTTTGTGCTGTTGTTCCCATTTTGTCAGTCCACCTGACATTAATACTGGCTATCTACTTTGATAACTTGTCTAGTTGCTTGCCCTATTGGTCTCATTGTCACTCCATCAGTGCTACGGGTCGTCAGTACCCGGAATTCTTTTTCTTTAAAGGGTTGATGATACCAGTTGCCGGGATGATGTTCGTATACTGGCTGTTTATGCAAGTCTGGCTAAACCAACTGCAGTTGATTAATCGAAGGTCTAAAATATCGGTGATCTTTGGCCTAGTAGCATGTGTAGCATTGGTTATCTACTGCGTTACTTTAGGTGCAGTAGGTGAGCCTTATGCCCTTGCCAGACGAATTGGTGTTGTACTCTTTTTTGCACTAACTTCATTCGCACACCTGCTTTTGCTGGCCTGCCTGAGTGAATCTGCTTATTTAGAAAGAACATCTGCACAAAATACAAGAACACTGAAAACCATGTGTGCGTTTCTTCTCGTGATCGGCCTATTTAGCGCTCTGCTCGGATTTTTATGGGAAGGATATGATAATTGGGACAATGCCTTCGAATGGTGGTTTGCTTTGCTGATGATGTCGCAATTTTACCTTGTTGGCAGGATTTGGAACGACACTGAATTTCACATCTCCTTCAGCCTGGCACAATAAACATACAATGATTGTAGAAATCTTGACCAAAGTGTCAGGTATTTATACAGGCGCTTTTTCTAATCTCCAATTTATAAAATTAAATCCTTTTGAAACAACGATCTATCGATCTTGGAGTGGATCTTGCTGAGGTTGTTCGCATTTTCAATTTGGATCGAAAAATTGCTTCCGGGTCTTTGAAGTTGAAGCAGAACTCTCTCATCGAAGATGATTGAAATTTGAACAAGGGTACAGGGCTTAGCAGTACCGCTTCTCAGACTAAATAAGGTTAAAAGTGCTTGTTTTCAAATGTGAAATATTTTTCTCATTAAATATTTTGATGAAATAATAAGCTGACTGTTTAGTCAAAAAATAATCGATTTATTAATTGTAATTGACTATCTTGGTACTGACAGAAAAGGGAAGTCGTGCTTGATTAATGACGCTGTCATATTCGTGTCACAGTGAAACATTAGCATCGTGCTCCCCAAATAATAAATGAAAAGCCAGCAAACTGGCGAAAAAACACTCAGGTTAGGAGAAACTATGAAACTCAGGTACCCAGCACTGCTGGCACTTGCGTGCACGCCCTTTGCACAAGCAAGCGATTTGATAATAACAGGTGTTGTGGATGCCACTTTGACAGGTGGTGTCCCAAAAGCAATCGAAGTCTATGTCGTCAATGACATTGCGGATCTCAGCGTATGTGGACTTGGCTCCGCAAATAACGGTGGTGGTTCGGATGGTCAGGAATTCACCTTTGATGCAGTCGCTGCATCGGCTGGCACATTTCTGTATGTCGCGTCAGAAACAGAAAATTTCAATACATATTTTGGGTTCAATCCCGACTACACAACTGGAGCAGCAGAAATTAATGGTGATGATGCCGTTGAATTATTCTGTGATGGCGAAGTTGTTGATTTATTTGGTGAAATTGATGTAGATGGAAGTGGAGACCCCTGGGAGTACCTGGACGGGTGGGCTTATCGCGTATCCAATACCGGCCCAGATGGCTCTGTTTTTGCCCTTGCCAACTGGACCTTCAGTGGTCCAAATGCATTAGATGGGCAAGCAAATAACACTGTTGCCAGTAACCCATGGCCTCTTGGCACTTATACATCAGATGGTGTAATTGTTGACAATGCGCCTACAGTGACATCTCTTTCTCCTGAAAATGGCGCAAATTTTGTGGCCGTAGATGCAAATATCGACGTGACCTTCAGTGAAGACGTTACGGTTGCCAACTGGAATGACGTTGAATGTACTATTAGTGGCAACCATACAGTGTCTAGCGAAGATACTGCAGGCCGCACCTTTGAATTGCTGGTCTCAGGCGATTTTGCTCTGGACGATAGCTGCTCCTTCACTATTTCTGCAATCGATGTTTCTGATGTGGATGGCACCGCAGATAACATGGAAGCAGACGTGACTACCACCTTCTCTGTCGGTGTATTTCCATTAGTCATCAATGAATTTCATGCTGACCCAGCTGGCGATATAACTGGTGACGCTAATGGTGATGGAGAACGTGATTCTTCTGACGATGAATTTATTGAATTGGTTAATGTCTCTGGTGGCGAGTTGGATATTTCTGGCTGGACGTACAGTGACGCAGGCAGCATACGCCATACTTTCCCTGCCAACTCTATTGTTCCAGCTGATTGTGCAGTTGTAGTGTTCGGTGGAGGCGCACCAACAGGTGACTTTGGTGGTGCAGTGGTGCAAACGTCTTCAGTAGGGTTTGTTAGCCTGAATAATGGCGGTGACACCATCACTATCAGCAACGGCTCAGCATCTGTTTCTGCCTCTTATGACGGTTCACTTGGTGGCGACAATCAGTCGGTAACATTGAATCCAGATGTTACAGGCACGGAATACGCAAAACATTCTGAGGTAGAACAGTCTAGTGGAGCATTATTCTCTCCAGGCACAAAGCTTGATGGGACAATATTTGAAGGATGCGAAGTTCCAGACGTGGCTCCATTTGTAGCAGAAACTTCTCCTGAGAATAATGCTACCGAAGTATCTGCATCAACTTCAATCGAAGTAACCTTCAGTGAAGCTGTTGAGGTCAGTGGGTTTGCAGATCTTGCTTGTTCAGTGAGCGGAGACGTGGCTCTTGAAGTGACGCCAGATGGGTTGACATATTCTCTTCAACCAACAACTGCGTTGGCAGCTGGTGATAGCTGTACGCTGACAATTGCCGCTGAGTCTGTAGTCGACCTTGACGGAGACTCAAACACAATGGCAGAAGACTTTGTATTGAGTTTCTCTACCGTTAGTGAATTGTTAGCTTGTGATTCAAGCTTTACTTTGATTTCTGCGATTCAAGGTAGTGGTAGCAGCTCGCCTCTTGCAGGTCAAAGCCATTCAGTGCAGGCGATTGTCACATCGATTGCACCAGAACTGGATGGATTCTTTGTGCAGGAAGAAGCAGCTGATAATGATGCTGACCCACTCTCATCTGAAGGCTTGTTTATATACAATGAAGCCGGATTTGATGTTCCAGCCGTAGGCGCAGTTGTTGCTCTGAAAGGTGATGTAGCAGAATTCTTTAGTAAAACTCAAATGACTTTGACCGAAGCCCCAGTGGTTTGTGGTGAAGCAGTTGCGAATTCTGCTCCATTGTCTATGCCGCTCCCAGCTGATTTTGACTACGAGCCATTGGAAGGTATGTTAGTCAGCTTTGATCAAGAGTTAACAGTCACAAACACCTTTGAACTTGGGCGTCGTGGCCGTATCGAACTGTCTAGTCAATTGTTATACAACCCCACCAACCTGTTCTTGCCAGGTTCTGCTGAAGCTACTGCGATGGCTGAAGTAAATGCCCGTGATTCATTCTTGCTGGATGATGGTAGTGATGATCAAAACCGCGATGTAGTACCATATCCTACCGGTGGCTTATCGGCAGCGAACACTCTGCGTATAGGTGATTCAGTAAGTGGTGTCGTCGGTATAGTTGACTATCGCTTTAGCACATTTATGGTAACACCGGTTGTAGAACCAATATTCAGTGCAAACAATATCCGTCCAGTTTCTCCTGAATTAGTTGAAGGGAATCTGAAAGTTGCCAGCTTCAATGTCTTGAACTACTTCAATGGTGATGGTCAGGGTAGTGGATTCCCAACTTCAAGAGGTGCCTATACTGCTGAAGATCTTGAGCGTCAATCTGCCAAATTGGTTGCAGCGTTCATTGAAATGGATGCGGATATCGTAGGCGTTATCGAGATTGAAAACGATGGATTTGGTGCAGAAAGTGCCATTCAGGAACTAGTTGACAGACTGAACGCAGAATTTGGAGAGGGCACTTATGTGTTCGTTGACCCTGGCGTTAGCCAAATTGGTACAGATGAAATCATGGTAGGCTTCATCTATAAACCTGCCACAGTTTCTCTTGTTGGAGCGGCTAAAATACTGGATAGCAGCAACTCAATCACAGATGATTCTGGCGCACCTTTGTTTCTCGATGGCAGCAACCGTCCAGCGTTAGCGCAGGAGTTTAGCCTCAATGATAACGGTGAGTCTGTTGTCGTTACTGTCAATCACTTCAAATCCAAAGGTAGTGACTGTGATTCACTGGGTGACCCAGATGTTGGTGACGGTCAAGGCAACTGTAACGTTACAAGAACAAACGCAGCAACCGCTTTGCTAGCTTTCCTTGATACAGAGTTTGCTGGTAAACCCACTCTTATTATTGGTGACCTGAACTCGTACGCCAAAGAAGACCCAATCACTGAAATTACTGACGCAGGTTACACCAACCTGGTTTCAGAGTTTGGTGGTGAGTTAGCTTATGGCTACACTTTCGGGGGAGAAGTAGGGTATTTAGACCACGCACTGGCAAATGAAGCTTTGGCAGATAGTGTTGTTGATACCACTGAATGGGGAATCAACGCTGCAGAACCACTTGCGCTTGATTACACCACACGTTTTAAAACTGACTTTAACGACGTGAACTTCTTCGCGCCTGACCCTTACCGTTCCTCAGACCACGACCCTGTGTTGATTAGCCTGAACCTTGAGGCTGCGGGTCCTTTACCGGGTGACTGGGATGGCGATGGTGATGTTGATATCAACGACGTACGTGCATTGCAAATTGCCTGGTTAACCAGACAATCAATTGATCCATCTTTCGATTTTAATGGCGATGGACAGATTAATTTCTTTGACATACGTGCGCTGTTTGGAATGTGTACACGCACTCGTTGCGCACCATAATCTATCTTAAGAGATAACATGTAATAAAAGGCGCTCCTGGGAGCGCCTTTTTTATTGCCTGAATTTTGTGACCCAATGGCATATTGGGAGCTCTATCCTCCTGTAACCGAATGAATAGTCATTAGTCAGATGAGCGGGAGCTAGTCTTTGCAGGTAATGGGGTAACGTATTTAATTCGTCAAGGGCGAAATCTCAGATAGGTGTTACTGGGGTACTTCAGAGGCAGAGCCAAGCTGACTTTTACATTTGCAGGTAAATATCACTGCAGGGATAAAAAAAACCGCTAACCAAGGGATAGCGGCTTTTGTTTATAACGGCAGAGCCGCAGTTGATTACGAATAATCAAAGTGCTCATCTTCCAGCTGCAACAAATCCTGGGCGTCTTCCATCAGGTTTCGCTTATGCATATCTTTTCTGGGCAGCAAACGCTTCATATAAAACGCGCAGGTGCGCTGTTTTCCATCACGAATATTGGGGTTGTCAGATTGCTGAGCTTTATCTGCCATGCTCAACCAAATAACACCTAACAGGCAGTAAGCACTGTAGTTTAGATAATCATAAGCTGCACCAGACAAATCAACCGCTGACTGCTCAATCAACTGAACCGAGTTTTGCTTCCACTCCGATAACAATTGGTCAGCTGACTGTGCTTTTTCACTGTCTGATATGTCCTTAACCAATTCTGCAAAGTAAGCATGGGTAGTTGCTAGCATGTTTCCTTTGTCACGAGCCAACTTGCGGGATATCAGGTCTGCTGCCTGAATGCCATTAGTGCCCTCGTAAAGCTGCGTTATGCGGCTGTCACGGATCAATTGTTCCATCCCCCATTCGCGAATGTAACCGTGTCCACCATAAACCTGAACGCCGATCTGGCTCAGCTCTTGTCCCATATCGGTCATGAAACCTTTGGCAATTGGGGTTAAAAATGCCAACAATTGCGACGCCTTACCTTTTTGCTCTTCATTTCCAAACTTTTCAAGGTCCATTTGCTGTGCATAAATAGTACTGAGGGCTCGGCAACCTTCGGTTAGCGCTTTTTGGGTTAACAACATTCTGCGCACATCTGGTTGAGCGATAATCGGGTCAGCTTTGCTATCGGGTTGTTGTACTCCTTGTGGCGCTCGCGACTGCAAGCGTTCACGGGCATAACTCAGTGCTCCCTGATAAGCAGCTTCGGCAATCCCAAGTCCCTGCAGCCCTACCTGAAAACGAGCATCGTTCATCATAGTAAACATGCAGGCAAGGCCGGCATTTGGCGCGCCCACTAACCAACCTTTAGCTGCATCGAAATTCATCACACAGGTTGGGCAGCCTTTCAGACCCATTTTCTTTTCAAGACTTCCTACACTGACGGCGTTGCTTTCGCCACTATTACCTGCATCATCAAGTAAAAATTTGGGCACCAGAAATAGACTAATACCTTTTACACCAGCTGGGGCGTCGGGCAGTCTCGCCAGTACAAGGTGAACTATATTATCAGTCCAATCCTGATCACCTCCGGATATAAATATTTTGCTTCCAGAGATCCTGTAACTGCCGTCATCGTTGGGCTCTGCCTTGGATGACAATAAACTCAGATCGGTACCTGCATGAGGTTCTGTCAGACACATGGTGCCAGTCCATTGCCCAGAGATCAGGTTCCCAAGATACTGATCCTTGAGCATTTGACTGCCATGTTTGTTGATGGCTAACACTGCGCTTTCGGTCAACATGGAGATCAGGCGCCAGCTGACATTGGCTGAATTCAGCATCTCATGAACAGGCACTGCCATAGTGTAAGGCAGGTCCTGACCTTCATAGTCGACGTTGCCTAACATGGCATTCCAACCATTTGCGATATATTCCTGGTAGGCACCAGCAAACCCTTCTGGAGTGATGACTTTGCCATCTACCAATTTGCTGCTTTGTTCGTCACCTTCCCGGTTTAAAGGCGCAATGACCTGTTCGGCAAATTTAGCACCTTGAGTGAGAATTTCGTTCACCAACTCGGCATCTAACTCGTCCAATCCTAAGCCCTGATAGTGGTGATTGAGATCAAGCCAATCGTGCAGCAAAAACTGCATATCGTTTAACGGCGCTGAATATTGCGGCATGTTTAATCCTGTTTACATTGTAACTGAGCAGACCAGTATAGCTTTTCTAGCACTGAAAATAACATAAAGCTTTTTGAATAATGTCAATAACCTACGTTAATGGGCCCACAAAAGATTGATTACCATGGTGATTTGCTGGAGCAACACGCCCTAGCTTTGTTGCATAGATTGTGTCTTGTACTTTTCAAATCACAGGGCTTTTGGTAGTTTGTATTGTTACCTGAGTCACTATTAAGTTGTAGTATCCAGACCGAAGGAACGTCAGCAGAAGGAAGTAGCGTGGAAGTTGAGCCGAAAACGACAAAAAAAATAGCCCTTGAAGCGCTCAAAGTTCTCATCGTAGAAGATGCTTTTGAAACCAGAGGCTTGGTTAAATCTCATCTGAAACAGTTTGGCATCAAACAAATTAACATGCTTGAAAATGGCTCTTCACTCTTGAACCAAAACGCCCCTCTGGATATCGATGTGTTGCTTATCGGCTTTGATCTGGGGAATTGTCATAGCGGCATAGAGCTGGTGCATGAGCTAAGTCTGGCCGGTTTGCTTCCAGTTTGGTGCAAAGTCATTTTCATCACGAATTCTGACGTTGTTGCTTCCTCCAGCCATCCTTTTCGATATCTCAAATGCGAAGTGTTACGCAAGCCCATAAACCCGCGCATTTTATTGAATCTGATAGTTGAGGGTGTGACGTCAATCCAGCACTTCAAATCTATCCTGCTGGATTTGCAGGAGAATAAATTTGATGGTCTGCAGATTCGACTCGAAGCTTTGCCCAGGGGCGAACTGACAAACAATCAAAAAGACGAATTAAACGCAATAACCATGCATCTGCTATTGCGGCTTGGGGAAGGGAATAAGGCCTGGAAACTGGCCAATGGCATTCAGGACGAGTTATTCAGGGCGACAAACAGGTTGTCCATCGCCAACGCATTGGGAGACGATCGTAAACTCAAAATGACGCTGGGAATGTTACAAACCAATCCTTTGATGCAAAAACGAGGATTAATATATCAAGTATATCAGCAGGTAAAAGAAGCCAATTTTAAATCCGCACTTGAATTAATGAAGACCCAGCCAACCCATCTGTACAGCTTGGCAGAGACGGAATTGTACGCATTACTACTTGTGGAAGCGAATGGCCTTAACGCGGCGATCGAGTTTTTGAACTTTAAACTCAGGACAAGTTTAGAGAACCTGTTTTTCCGCCACTCAATCACATTAATTACTGTAAAGTGCTATCTGTATCTGTTTTTATCAGACCTGCAGCTTGTAGAAGAAATGCCTGACGAATTTCTATCAGTGAATGAGCTCCTCACCGGCACCGACTGGCAACGTGGTAGCGTCGATTTTTCATTGCAGATCCCAATTATTCGCCAGTTGCTGGATTTAGTGCGGACGCCGGAAAATGAAAACCACCCTTTGATTTTCAGGCGTTTGGGGGAAAAGTTGGGGGCGAGTGAATCATTCAACCAGCTAATTATGGCAACAAGTGCTTATTTGTTGGATGAAAAAGACGACGCTCGAGACAGATTATTGCAGGCGGACAAAGCCATGCTGTCTCTTGAGGTCACGCCTGAGACATTGGTGAATCAATTATGGTTTAAACGTGTTTTTGAACTTACCTTCCCGGAACCTGAGCGCGCGCGCGAATATAATAGGATTGGTATTCATCATGCCAAAGCAGACAATCCATACCAAGCGTTGAAAATGTTTTTCATGTCCCACTGCTGTTCACCTACACATGCATCCATTGCAATTAACTTGCTTGATGCAAAAACTAAACTCGGGTTGACACAGTATTGGGAAATAGACTCAGAAGAATTGACGAGCTCGATAGATTCCCTGACTTTACGTGACAACGAACAGCGTAAGTATGCCGAGGTGAAACTGAAGCTGAAATCGTTAAAAACTAAGGTTGAAGAAAAGGTCACCGCATAAGGAACAGTAATTTCACTGCACTTGTTCAAGCTCCGTTGATGGTTTTTTACCGGTTTTATTAAACATCTCGCGCAGAGCAGGTAAACGATTTCTGAAGCGCCACTGTTGTTCCGTGATATCAAATGGGTCAAGCAATCGTATATGTGTCACCTCGCCACGGGCTGAATCGGGGAGGGGAAATTCAGTAATCTCTCCGGTAAAGTCCCCGGACAACTGGCAGGCGTAGTAGTGGAACCCATTTTCATTTTTGCCCAATAGTTGTTTCACTTCCACGTTGAAGCCCGTTTCTTCCCAGGTTTCACGGTGTGCAGTGCAGGCTGCACTTTCCTTTCCATCAGATGTTCCACCTGGAATATCCAGCTTATCAGAGCGTTTATGCGTAATTGTAACTAAACTGTTACGCACGCGGATAATACAGCCTGCATTTGCTGAAATATCTTGAGTCACAGCAGTGTCTACTCTGCACATGGGAGCAGGTAAGTTTTCTGATGTGCATCCGGTCATTGCGGCTGGAAAAATTATTGAGTAAAGAAGTAATCTTGTTTGCACTGTTTAGCGTACTATATGGCCTGATTGTCGTATCTGGGTCCATTCTAAGTCTAAACCAGTTCATAATGCACTAGGTTAAGCAAGATAACGCAATGCGCACTAATCGCTAATCATGTTCGCAACAGATTAAATCATATAGGTAAAAGGTGTTTTTGATGGCAGGAAAGCTTCGTGTTTCTCCAATTGTTATAGCGGTAATAGCGGTAATTGGACTTTTAGTCTTCCTGAATTTTCCAACTCAGGAATTGGAGCAAAAACAAAGTCGTCCGGCTACCCCTGTGGTAGTGCATGAAGTCACCTTCACTGAGTTTCCCGTGGTGGTGGAAGCTCTGGGCACTGCGCGGGCCAATGAAGCAGTACTGATTACGCCTCAGAAAAGTGACGTAGTGAGTAGTTTGCATTTTGAAGATGGCCAGCTGGTGGATAAAGGCCAACTGTTACTGACCTTGGACAATAGGGAAGAATTGGCCAGAGTCAATGAATTGGACGTTAACATCCAGGAAGCGAAACGGCAGCTCGTACGTATAAAAAACCTGGCTCGTGAGAGCGTGGCGTCCGAGCAATTACTGGATGAACAGCAGGCACGGGTTAAAGCATTAAAAGCACAGCTTGAGGTGGCGAACGCACAACTTGCTGAATTGGAAATCCGAGCACCTTTTAAGGGGAAGTTGGGGATAAGGCAAGTTAGCCTTGGTGCACTGATAGGTCCCGGGGACGTGATCACAACATTGGATGACCTGCTTCAGGTCAAAGTGGATTTCAGTATTGCTGAGAATCATCTTCCTACTGTTGCACTAGGCCAGCGTATTTTTTCGAAGTCTGTCGCTTACCCTGGAGAAGAGTTTACAGGTGCTATTAGTAGTATTGATTCCCGGGTTGATCCTTTGACTCGGGCCGTGCAGGTGAGAGCCATAATTGATAACCCTGATTTAAAATTAAGACCGGGCATGTTGTTGCAAATTAATCTGCAAAAGCAGCTATTAAACACACTAACAGTGCCTGAAAAATCCTTGGTTCCAATCGAAGACAAACAGTTTGTATATGTTATCGAGGATTCCAAAGCCAAGATGAAACAAGTGGAAGTAGGAAGACGCAAACCTGGTTTGGCGCAAATAATCAGTGGGCTGGCAGAAGGTGAGCAAGTCGTTATCGAAGGGACGCTGAGACTGCGAAATGGCAGTCCGGTATCTGTGCTACAGACCGAGAACTAAATTAGGAGGTTCTACCCATGTTGTTATCTGATCTTTCTGTTAAAAGACCTGTCTTTGCCTCCGTGGTCAATTTGCTGTTGATAGTATTCGGTATTGTTGCAATTACATTTTTGTCACTGCGCGAGTATCCTGATATCGATCCTCCAATAGTCTCAATAGACACCCGCTATCCAGGTGCATCTGCCAACATTGTTGAGACTCGTATCACGGAACTACTGGAAGATAGAATCAGTGGTATTGCCGGTATAAAAAATATTACGTCAACCAGTCGCAATGGGCGTTCATCCATCAGCATTGAGTTTAATTTGTCGAGAGATATTGACGCTGCTTCCAATGATGTTCGGGAAAGAGTAAGCCGGGCACTGAATAATTTACCCGACCAGGCTGAACCACCAGAAGTGGCGAAGTCGGACTCTGATGAAAATGTCATTGTCTGGTATAACCTGCGCAGCGACAACTTGTCGGTGATGGAACTCACTGATTATGCCGATCGGTTTGTGGTTGATAGATTGTCTGTTGCAGAAGGCGTTGCCAGGGTGAGGATAGGTGGCGGTCGAAATTACGCAATGAAAGTCTGGCTCGATCGAAATGCCATGGCGGCACGGGAGATCACAGTCAGTGACATTGAGCGCGTCATACGATCAGAAAATGTGGAACTACCTGCCGGGAACCTTGAGTCCAATGACCGTGATTTTGAGGTCAGAGTGGCACGCACATATTTAACCCCTGACGACTTTGCCAACTTAACGATTAAAGCCGGTGTGGGTGGCTTTCTGGTTAAGCTGGGCGAGGTCGCGACTGTCGAGTTAGCAGCAGAGGATGATGAAACGGAATTTCGCGGTAACGGTGTCAATATGATTGGCCTTGGGATAGTTAAGCAGTCCAAGGCCAATACTCTGGAGGTGGCCAGAGCAGCTAAAGCCGCCATCAAGCAAATAGAAGAAACATTACCTGAAAACATTTTTATCGTTGAGAGTTATGATTCCTCGATATTTATTGAAGAGTCAATAAACGAGGTCTACAACACACTGGCCATAGCAATGGCGATGGTGATCATCGTGATTTACCTTTTCCTGGGTAATGTAAGGGCCACACTGATCCCAGCGATAACAGTACCAATTTCTCTGGTAGCTTCGTTTATTGTGTTATACGCACTAGGGTATTCCATCAATTTGTTGACGTTACTGGCATTGGTACTGGCGATAGGATTGGTGGTTGATGATGCCATAGTGGTTCTCGAAAATATTTATCGCCGAATTGAAATGGGAGAGCCTGCCTTATTAGCCGCCTATCGAGGTGCAAGAGAAGTTGGGTTTGCGGTCATAGCGACTACGTTGGTACTTATTGCTGTGTTTTTGCCCCTGATATTTTTACAGGGAAATATTGGTCGATTGTTCACTGAATTTGCCATCGCAATATCGGCAGCTGTGGCTTTTTCCAGTGTAACTGCCCTGACTCTTGCCCCCATGCTGTCGTCCAAGTTATTGAAAAAACGCGAACGCTCATCCGGATTCGGTCGTTGGGTTGATACCAGTTTTAAAGCCATTGAAACAGGCTATTACAAAAGTTTGGGTAAAACTCTGCACCAGCCTTGGTTGATGAGCATATTGATCGTGGCTAGCATCGCGGCCGTGGTGCAATTGGCAGAAAAAATTCCCAGCGAGTTTGTCCCCAAAGAAGATCGCGGAAACTTTTTTATCAGCATGCGCGGAGCAGAAGGCGCTAGCTTCGAGAGCAATGCTGCCAATCTGAAGAAAATTGAAGCAATTTTATTGCCCTATATCGATCAGGGCGAAGTTTATCGCGTTCTGGTGCGCACGCCTGGATTTGGTGGAAGCGCCGGGATAGCTATTGTTGGAGCGGTGCCCTGGAAAGAGCGCCAACGAAGCACCTTTGATTTAATGGAAGAAATAAGTGGCAAATTATCTGTAATTCCGGATGTCAGAGCATTTGCAATTATGCGTAGTAGTCTCGGTGGGCGAGGGTTGGGTCGGCCGGTGCAGTTTGTTTTGCAAGGCAATACTTACGAAGACTTAATAAAGTGGCGCGATGTAGTTTTGAAAAAAGCGCGGGAAAACCCAGGTCTGGTCAGATTAGACTCTGATTACAAAGAAACCTTGCCACAAATCGCAGTGAATATTGATCGGGATCGTGCCGCTGATTTAGGGGTATCAATCACGGAAATTGGCCGCACACTGGAAACCATGCTGGGGCAAAGGCGGGTATCAACTTACCTTGACCGTGGTCAGGAATATGACGTGATTCTGGAAGGCAGGGAAGAGGATTATCGCAGTCCGCAGAGTATAGATAATTTGTATGTGCGCTCTCAGCGAACCAACCAGCTGATCCCCATGGATAATTTCCTCAGTTTCGAAGAACGTGCCACATCCTCCAGGCTTAACCGATACAATCGCATGCGTAGCATTACCATTCAGGCAAATCTGGCTGATGGTTACACGCTGGGAGAAGCCCTGGACTATCTGCAGAACATAGTAGACACCGAACTGCCTGATGGTGTATCCATTGATTACAAAGGTGAGTCACAGTTGTATCAGGAGTCAGGGAGTTCAATCCTGTTCATTTTTGTACTCGCGCTGGCGATAACTTATCTGGTTTTGGCTGCGCAATTCGAAAGCTGGGTGCATCCTTTTGTGATCATGTTGACTGTTCCTCTCGCTCTGGTGGGAGCCTTTATCGGTTTATACGTGACAGGATTATCGCTGAATATTTATAGTCAGATAGGGTTAGTCATGTTGATTGGGTTGGCCGCTAAAAACGGCATCCTGATAGTGGAATTTACAAACCAATTGCGAGATGCCGGCAACGAATTTGAAGATGCACTGCGAAAAGCGGCCATGTTGCGTCTCAGGCCAATAGTCATGACTGGATTCACCACTGTATTCAGCGCGTTACCACTAGTATTGGCATCGGGGCCGGGGGCGGAAAGCAGGATGGTAATAGGAGTGGTTATCTTTGCAGGAGTACTGGTATCCGCCTTTATGACCTTGTATGTCGTCCCTATCGCGTATTATTGGTTGGCAAGAAACACCGGTTCACCTTTGCAGTTGTCAAATAAAGTCCAGACGTTAGAACAGGAGTTGCCCTATCAGAAAGGGCAAGTACAGGAATCAAACTAAGTGGCATGAGAGACGCAACTAGCACCTTAGCGCTGTTTGATTTTGATCACACAATACTGAGTGCCGACAGCAGCGGCGAGTTTATCCGATTTGCGTTTCAACAAAGCGCCAATCGGCAACGAATGCTGAAAATGGCGACGCCGCTTTTTAAAATGTTGTCTGTTTCACCAAGAACTGAGTGGCGTCGCAATTGGCTGTACTACCAATTTGCTGTGGGCGGTAAAAGCCATAAACGGATGGAAAACCTTAAGCACGATTTTTACCATCACTTGTTTAAGCATAAGCGCGTTGGTGCTTATGTCAGCGCAATGGATAAAATTTGGGAACATCAAAAAAGTGGTCATGATGTGGTTGTGATAAGTGGCTCCTTGCAATGGTTATTGGAAGAACTTTGCGAGAGACTCAATATTCAAGATGTCACCATCTACGGGTCGAGGAAAGATTGGTTCTGTTATGGACCTAACAAAGTGATTACCTTGCAAGACAATATCAATTTGACCAATTATCAGGAAATTCATGGGTATTCTGACAGCGCCGCAGATATTCCCATGTTGCGGCTCTGTACCCATAAAACCGTTGTAAACCCGAAAGCGGAATGCGCCAGAAAGTTTGAACAGGTGTTCGGCAACGAGCATCAAGTGGTGTCCTGGGAAACTCAGGCACACCAGTCAAATGCCAAACAGAGTGGGGATCATAAAGCAAAAAGTCAGTATGACCAAGAACCAGCCAACCAGAATGAGTGAAGTAACCCCGTTTTCAGATTGAACAGCTGTGGATTCTTTATCCGCGGCGTCGCCAGAATCTGCGGCTCTGCCCGAGAGCAGGTAGGCGATAACGCAAGTAACTAAAAAGCCTGTAAGATTCCACCAAAACCAGAATATTTGCGTCTGCATAATTGCCAGGTATAAATTTGACAATACACCCGCCAGTAAGCCTAGATTCATGGCCTTGGCAGTGACGCGTTTAGACAGAATTGCCAGCGAAAATGTGGCGAGTACGGGACCGTAAAACAGTGAACCGATTTTGTTGATTGCTTCAATAACGGTGTCGGCGATTTGTCCCGCATAAAAAGACAAAATCAAGGTGACGATACCCCAAAAGAAGCCTGTAATTCGAGCAGTTTGCAGGTACTGTTTTTCGTCAGGGTCTTGCTTGCGTAAACGGAAGTAGTCCTGAGTCGACACGGCGGACAGGCTATTAATAGCAGAACTAAGTGAGGACATGGCGGCGGCCATAATAGCCACTATTAAAATGCCAATGATGCCGTTTGGCAGATAATTTATAATGAATATCGGCATCATCCAGTCAGGACTGTCCGGCGGGATCTTGGCATAAAACTCATCGGAGTGCATTGCCAGCGTGCCGATGGCTAATCCGGTGAAACAATAAATCAATGTGACAGGAAATCGCAGAACACCAGCAGCGAGTAGCATCTTGCGTAAATCGGAAGTACTTTGGGCGCTTAATGAGCGTTGTGCCTCAGACTGATCACAACCGTAATAGGAGGCATAAAGGATAGCGCCACCAAATAACATTGGCCATAAGCCAAAACCATCGCCCTCGAATCCCAGCGAACTGGGCTGCACGGCTTGGAGCCTCTCCACGTCAACCATGGCGGTAAAGGACATCCATCCCCCAAGCTCATGTAAGGCAAAATAAAGACATACCAGTGAACCAGTTACGATTAACAGCATTTGGATGGCGTCACCATATACCACCGCTTTCATTCCGCCCAGAGTAGAATAAATCATGGTGACTACTCCGATTAACACCACACTTTGCCACAGAGCCAGGCCCATGGAGCTTTGCAAAATGATCGAAATGGCATAAATCATAATCCCGGTGGCGAAGGAGCGACTGATCTGGAATACCAGACTGATGAGTAATCGGGTGTGCTGATTGAAGCGTTTTTCAAGGTAATCGTATACGCTAATCACTCCTGAGCGATGCAGAGTAGGCAAGATGAAAACCAATAAAAACAGCATTGCCAGGGGAAGTGCCAATTCATAGGACAACCAAATCAGCCCACCGCCCTCCCGTAAACCCACGAACGCCGGGGCGGAGATAAAACTGATGGCCGACAATTGCGTGGCCATGATCGAAAGCGTTAGTGGCTTCCAGCCAAGCGAGCGTCCACCTAGAAAGTAGTCCTGCTTGGATTTTTGTTCGCGAAATAATGCACCCAACAGCAACAGGCCAACAAGATAAAACGCAATAATGCCGTAATCGAGAAAATTCACGTGGATTTATGTAAGAAGGTTTGGATGGGAACAGAGTAAAATATCACAGCGAAAGAGTAAAATTTGATTTGCTAAGACTAATTTATTTAATTTCTAGAACGTTGACCATTTGAATAACCTAACAGGGAAGTTCGGACAAGGCGTGCTGCTTTACAGAGATGTTTCTTCACACCGGTTTGACATAAAAGGCGTGAATTATTGCAGATTAGAAAATTCTCTGGAGCAAGAGAGGTTTTATGAAATACATCCCTGTTTTTCCCAGAAGCCAGCTAAAGCTGTTCAAATTGCTCCAGACAATTTTGTCCCCCTATTTTGGCTCTTTCTTAAATAGGATCGAACAGCAGGGATGCCGATCAAACTAAGTCAGGGAAGCCAACCCCTAATACTAAAAAGCCCCGGATTTTATCCAGGGCTTTTGATAAACAAATATTGAGCGGTTTACTCGTCCAGGAAGCTCTTCAGTTGTTCTGAGCGACTTGGATGACGAAGCTTGCGTAGTGCTTTGGCTTCAATCTGACGAATCCGCTCACGGGTAACGTCGAACTGTTTACCTACTTCTTCCAAAGTATGGTCGGTGTTCATATCGATACCAAAACGCATTCTCAGTACTTTCGCTTCTCTCGCGGTCAATCCAGCTAAGACTTCCTGTGTGGCGTCTTTCAAGCTGCCGCCTGTGGCAGAATCCAGCGGCTGAACGATAGTGCTGTCTTCAATAAAATCACCCAAGTGCGAATCTTCATCATCACCTATTGGTGTTTCCATGGAAATTGGCTCTTTGGCAATCTTCAGCACCTTGCGAATTTTGTCTTCAGGCATCAGCATACGTTCTGACAATTCTTCAGGCGTTGGTTCGCGACCCATTTCCTGTAGCATCTGACGGGAAATACGATTCAACTTGTTGATCGTCTCGATCATATGCACTGGAATACGAATAGTACGTGCCTGATCGGCAATTGAACGCGTAATAGCCTGACGAATCCACCAGGTTGCATAAGTGGAGAACTTATAACCACGACGGTATTCAAACTTATCTACCGCTTTCATCAGACCAATATTCCCTTCCTGAATCAGGTCGAGGAACTGAAGACCACGGTTGGTGTATTTTTTAGCGATGGAGATAACCAGACGTAAGTTGGCTTCAACCATTTCTTTCTTCGCTCGGCGTGCTTTAGCTTCACCAATAGACATACGGCGATTGATGTCTTTGATATCTGCAATAATAAGCCCGGTTTCTTCTTCAACCTGGCTCATCTTGTTGATGCTGCGCTCGAGTTCTTCCTGATACAATTTCAGAGCAGGAACATAAGGCTCTGAACTCGCTAAAACTGCATTCAGCCAATCTGTCGTTGTTTCATTGCCGGCAAACGCTTTGATGAAATCTTTCTTTGGCATTTTGGCATTAATGACACAGTGTTTCATGACTATGCGTTCCTGCACCCGGACTCTGTCCATCATGCCACGCATGTTTTTAACCATGCGATCAAACTGTTTCGGAATTAAACGGAATTCCTTGAAAACTTCACTCAGGTTATTTATTTCTTTGCGTGCTTCCGGATGTGAGCGGCCTTTGGCCTCAATCATATCCCGTGCTTTTGCATACTGAACACGTAATTCGCCGAATTTCTCCCGTGCTAATTCAGGATCGGGACCAGTATCTTCTTCTTCTTCGTCTTCATCATCGCCATCATCATCTTCATCTTCAAGATCTTCTTCAGACAATTCAGAACCAATATGCGTGGCAGTAGGGGGTAAGGTATCTTGTTCGTTTGGATCAACAAACCCTATGATGATATCACTCAGACGAATTTCTTCAGCTTCGAAAAGGTCCCATTGATCAAGTAGATAGGTAATTGCTTCAGGGTATTCTGCAACAGAACATTGAACCTGATTGATACCATCTTCTATGCGTTTGGCAATTTCGATTTCGCCTTCACGGGTCAATAATTCTACTGTTCCCATTTCGCGCATATACATACGCACCGGATCAGTTGTGCGGCCAATTTCGCTTTCTACTGTAGCTAATGCTTGGGCAGCAGCTTCGGCAACTTCTTCATCTGCCGTATTATCCTGCATCAGTAACTCATCTGCATCAGGAGCAGATTCTGATACCTGGATCCCCATGTCGTTGATCATGCGAATAATGTCTTCGATTTGATCAGAATCGATAATATCCTGAGGGAGGTGATCATTCACTTCTGCAAAAGTTAAATAGCCCTGCTCTTTACCTTTTGCTATGAGGAGCTTGATCTGCGACTGCTTGCTCTGCACCATAAAACCTACATTTTCCGAAAACTGTTAACATTGCGCCAAACGATGATAAATCAAGGTTTGACGCTTAAATAAATTGCATACACCGAGGTGCTAGCGAATTAGCCAGTATAGCAGAAATTCTATTATAGCGGCTAGTCCTTAACGAAAATTTGTGTATGAAATAGGCGATATTTTGTAAAAGAATCAGTTGGTAGCAAAAGACTGCCTGGGTCGGCTGCAATAAGTGAATAGATAAACCTTACTCTGCTGAATACGTCATCTTGGTTTGGCTGAGTAACATGAATTCTCTTTTCTCATCCATACTCAACTGACCTTTTGCCCTGAGTTGCTCGAACCGCGCATTAAGTTGTTGCTCAATCAGGCGATTAAAACTGTCGGTGTATAGTTTTTCCGGATTTCGCTCGTCCGCATCATGGTCAATCTGAAGTAATTTGTTCAGGTGTTTCCCGTCCGGATCTTCGCGGAAGTGTTCCAGAACATGGCCAGTGTTCATCTCACTTTTGCTACTACAAAATTGATGCAATTTAGTCAACAGGGACAAACCCTGAATCAAACTTGAGTCCAAAACAGCAGGGTTAATATCCGGGTTACTGCTAGCCAGCCCGGGGTTTATAAGTAACAGCCTGATGAGCTTTCTGACTGGGGAAACAGTGGTCCTTTGCGGTCTGTTATTGTCTATCTTCGAAGGTTTCCCCAGTTGGCTGGCATCTTTTAAGTCTTGCAGGATATCGGCCTGGTAGCTGCTGCCTTTGATCTTTTTACGTAGTTCTTCGGTGAGTATTTTAACCAGGTTTTCCGCATGAATTTTGCTAATCATTTCTTCGGCTTGTTTGGTCAAAGCAGCTTTGCCTTCATTGTTGCCAACATCGTGACGCTGGACCAGATTGTCAAAGAAAAACTGTGATAAAGGAACAGATTCGTTAGCGAGTTTAGCTTCGAATGCTTCTTTTCCGGTTTGCCTTACCAAGGTATCTGGGTCTTCTCCGTCAGGTAAAAACAGGAATTTCATCTGCACTCCATCTTTCAGGAAGGGCAGGGCATTTTCCAACGCACGCCACGCAGCTTCTCTGCCGGCCCTGTCACCGTCATAACAACATATTATTTCTGGCGCTGCTCTGAACAGCATCTGCACATGCTCGGGTGTTGTTGATGTTCCAAGGGAAGCAACAGCATAGTCAATGCCGAATTGGCCCAGCGCCACCACATCCATGTAACCTTCCACAATCATCAGTCTGTCCAGGCTGCGTTTTGCCTGTCTTGCCTGATAAAAACCATATAGTTCATGGCCTTTATGGAAAATGCGGGTTTCGGGCGAGTTGAGGTATTTTGGGCCACCATCCTCTAGAACTCGGCCGCCAAAACCGATCACGCGACCACGTTTATCCCGGATTGGGAACATAATCCGGTCGCGGAAAAAGTCGTAACGTCGTCGATTATCGTTTTCACTGATCAGTTTCAGATCCAACAATTGTTGCTGCTTTTCGGGTGAGGCGCCAAAAGTGCTTAAAACGCCATCCCATTCTGGTGGTGCATAGCCAATGCCAAAGGTTTTAACTATTTCGCCGCTTAATCCACGCTGCTTCAGGTAGTTTATCGGTTTGTCTTTTTGTTCATGGCTTTTCAGTTGCTGTTCGAAATAACGGGCGACTTTTTCCATTAATTCATAGTCGTCAGCGATTTGTGCCTTTTGCTGTGGCGTGGGACCAGTATGATTGCTTTGTTCTCGGGGCACCTCCAGAGAATGAAATCGTGCCAGTTCTTCAACTGCTTCGGGAAATTCTAACCGGTCATATTCCAGTAAAAACGAAATTGCGTTGCCGTGCGCACCGCAGCCAAAACAATGATAGAACTGCTTTTCCTGACTGACAGTAAACGAAGGAGACTTTTCATTATGGAATGGACAACAGGCCTGATAATTTTTCCCGGCTTTTTTTAATTTGACGCGACTATCCACTAACTCAACTATGTCAGTGCGAGCAATGAGGTCATCAATAAAATCGCGGGGGATTCGTCCGGCCATTCAACTTGTTTTAAATTAAAAAGAAGGCAGTTACTTTAATGTCACTGACTAAAACAAACAAGCCGCAACATCGAAGAAGTTGCGGCTTGTCAAAATTGCATACTGGGGAAGCGCTACGAACAGCAGAGTTAAGAACTTATGCTGATAGTTTTGCCTTAATCTGTCCGCTAAGCGGCCCCATATCTGCTCGACCCTGAACCTTGGGTTTTAACCAACCCATCACTTTACCCATATCTTGCATGCCACTTGCACCTGTCTCGGTAAGAGCTTGCTCGATCAATGCATCCAGCTCAGAAGCGCTGAGTGCTTTGGGTAAAAAGTCTTGCAGTATGACTATTTCTGCTCTTTCCTGGTCCGCCAATTCCTGACGCCCTGCGTCTTCAAACTGACCTGCAGCATCTACACGCTGTTTAACCATCTTTGTGATGATGCCGAGTATATCGGCGTCCTCAAGCTCAATTCTTTCATCGATTTCACGCTGCTTAATCGCAGCCAACGCCATCCGAATAGTACCCAGACGCAGCTTATCTTTAGCGCGCATGGCATCTTTTTGGGCATTTTTTAAATCATCGATCAAAGACATTTACTGAACTCTCGAAGAAATGTAAACAGACCAGTGTACGCTGAAAAACACTTTCCAGCGTATCAGGCAAGACTTAGTATAATTTGATGCGACGTGCGTTTTCGCGTGCCAACTTTTTCAAGTGACGCTTTTTAGCAGCAGCTTTCTTGCGCTTGCGTTCCCAAGTTGGTTTTTCAAAAAATTCACGACGACGAACTTCAGAAAGAACACCTGCTTTCTCACATGAGCGCTTAAAACGACGTAAAGCAACGTCAAATGGTTCGTTCTCTCTAACTTTAACGATTGGCATTAAAATCTCACCTCAAAAAATAAAATACTTCTACTACCAGCTTCTAAAAAATAACCGGTGCGGTTAAAAATGGTGCGGAATTTTAATCGTATCGAAACTTAAAGTAAAGACAAGATTGCGGAAAGTTTGACTTTAAACGAATAGATTAGCCAAAAAAGGGTGTTAAAGGTAAACTCCGCGGCATATTAACAAAGCAGAACAGTCAATGCGAGTACTTGGAATAGAAACTTCCTGCGATGAAACCGGCATCGCGATTATTGATGAAAAAAAGGGCCTGATGTCCCATCAATTATACAGTCAGGTGAAATTACATGCTGACTATGGTGGCGTGGTGCCTGAATTGGCCTCCCGTGATCATGTGAGGAAAATTGTTCCCTTGATTAAACGCGCGTTACAGGAAGCTGACTGCAGTAAAGAAGATATTGACGGCATTGCCTACACCCAAGGACCGGGGCTGGTTGGAGCTTTGCTAGTGGGCTCATCGGTAGGTCGCAGTCTTGCGTATGCCTGGGGTATTCCTGCTTTGGGTGTGCATCATATGGAAGGTCATTTGCTGGCTCCTATGTTGGATGAACCGGCACCTGCTTTTCCGTTTATTGCGCTGTTGGTTTCTGGTGGGCATAGCATGATGGTCAAGGTCGACGGTATTGGCCAATATGAAGTATTAGGTGAATCTGTTGATGATGCTGCTGGTGAAGCCTTTGATAAAACCGCCAAGTTGTTAGGGTTGGATTATCCTGGCGGACCATTATTGGCTAAATTGGCCGAGAAGGGAGAAGCTGGCCATTATCGATTCCCTCGTCCCATGACGGACAGACCTGGACTGGATTTTAGCTTCAGCGGCTTGAAAACCTTTGCGGCCAATACCATTCGCAGTTCTGATGGTTCAGAGCAAACCAAAGCTAATATAGCCTTGGCTTTTCAGGAAGCAGTGGTAGACACGTTGGCAATTAAGTGTAAACGTGCATTAAAACAAACGGGGTTAAAACGTCTGGTTATCGCAGGTGGCGTAAGTGCCAACAAACAATTGCGGGAAGAGCTGGAAAAGGCCATGCAAAAACTTGGTGGTAAGGTCTTTTATCCAAGATTGGAATTCTGTACCGACAATGGCGCAATGATAGCCTACGCGGGCCTGCAGCGTTTAAAAGCCGGGCAAAAAGATGAACTATCTGCCAAGGCAAAACCGAGATGGTCTCTGGATAGTTTACCCGCCGTTTAATATCGGTTGAGCTAATCGAGCGCAGAGTGTTTACCCCACACTCTGATGATTATTTGTTACATGCATTGAAGTAACTTCATTGGCTTATCCGCAGCCATTGCACATCCTCTTTGGTCGTCAGTCGCTTCTTTACATTGTTTTGTTAATTCACTGGTGCTGGGCGCTTTCTCTTTTAACACACCTTTAATGTGTTTAACCACCTTAGCACATTCGCTCACGGCCACAGGCGGAGCACCACAGCCAGGTAAAGCTAGCAGACTAGCGAACAGAATCAGTACAGGCATTCTTTTGGCAAACATCATTTATACTCAACAGCAAGGTTACATGAATAGTTAAACCTAGAAGTTATTCTGTAAAGATGCCAATTTGTTTTTATCACTGCTTACAAATACAAAGTTCTGAAGATTGAAGTTGAAGGAGTTCAGTTTGCAGGTGTTACAAGACCAATTTCTGCACCAGCTGGATCTCGGATCCAGGCGACTCGGCCGACGCCAGGGACTACCCATGGGGCTTTTAGAATCTGGCCGCCAGAAAGCTCAACCAAGTTGGTTGCACTATCTATGTCATCAACGTGAACGTAAGTAACCCACTTATCGAAGTAAAGGGAACCATCTTGCTGAGTCAGCTCGAGCATGCCGCACACAGGTTTTCCGGCAGACAAACCAATCCAGTATGTTCCACCAAGAGGCATTTTTTCTGCAAGAAACTCCCAACCAATAGTGTTTTGATAGAATTGAATGGCTTTTTCTGCATTATAGGTCTGGAGTTCGTTCCAATTGAATTCTCCCTGTCTGGACATAACTTTTATTCTCTATGTTGCTGCGACAAACGAATATTTTAGTACTTCAAGCAGATAGACAGGTTTGCGTTACATCAATGTTTTTGTTTGTTGCATCCCCAGAAAGGAAGAAGCGCCCAACTCTAACGGCATCAGAAAGGCGTAATTGGAAGAATCACAGGCACTAACCTTTATTCTTTGGTTTTTCCCTTATCCCATATTTTTCCTTCCTGGCCCCGCACTAAACGCAGGATATTGCTGCGGTGGCGGGCGACAATCAAAATAGCCAGCATGGTGACAGGGAGAACATAGTCTGGTTTGATGAGCCAGGTGAAAAGAGGTGCCAGAGAGACCGCAACAACTGCGCCCAAGGATGAGTAACCGGTTAGAAAGACGACTAGCACCCAACAAACAATCAATAGCCCTGCCAGCGGTAGGCCTATGGGTAACATGGCCCCGAATGCTGTAGCGACAGCTTTGCCACCTTTGAACTCAAAAAATAGCGGGAAGATGTGACCAAGACATGCCGCAACGGCTATCAAACCTAATCCAAGTGCCTGTTGATCGAAAAAATAGGCTACCCAGACTGGCAAGGTGCCTTTTAAAATATCAAAGACCAGCACCAAAATAGCCGGAAAACGCCCCCCAAGTCGATAAACATTGGTGGCGCCTGGATTACCGGAACCACCCGTTCGCGGGTCGGGCAATTTGAATAAACGGCAGACTAAAATAGCGCTTGATATTGAGCCCAATAAATACGCGCAGGCAAGCAATAAAATAGTCAGTGCTGTCATATACTTGCCCTTTTTATCAGGTTAAACTTGCGTTTTCGTTTGAAAGAGTGCTGATTTTCTCTGGCACTTTACTTTAAATCAAGTCATTAACTGCGCGGATCTGTGATGGACAAAATAATAATACAGGGTTTACAACTGCATTCCCTGATCGGCGTGTATGATTGGGAAAGATTGAATAAACAACCTTTGTTGGTGGATGTGGAGCTAGATTTGGATTTGCGCAAAGCGGCCAAATCTGACGATGTGAAGGATACAATCGATTATGCTGAGTTGGCAGCAGTTCTGGAACAGGTTGCTGAAAAAAGTGAATTCCAATTGCTCGAGGCGTTGGCAAATCAAATGATTGAAGAGTTGTTGAGCAGGTATCCAGCCAAAAAGGTGACACTAGGCATTACCAAACCTAAGATTCTGGCCAACGCGCAGTCTGTGGCTGTTGAATTGTCGAGAGAAGCCTGACAGATGGCACATGAAATTTATATTAGTCTGGGCAGCAATATAGACAGGGATAAACACACACGTGCTGGTTTGGATGCTCTGGCAGAATTCTTTAGAGATGTCAGGATATCATCTGTGTATGAAAGCGAATCGGTAGGTTTTGCCGGTAGTCACTTTTATAACCTGGTTGCTGCGGCAACAACGGATCTTTCTGTTGTTGAAGTCTGTCGTTACCTGAAAAAAATTGAAGATGAGAATGGTCGAGTGCGCGGAGAAAAGAAGTTTGCTCCCCGAACACTGGATCTGGATTTGCTGCTATACGATGATTTGGTGACGAAACAAGGCGTGATCCTGCCTCGCGATGAAATTACCTATAACGCATTTGTCTTGTTACCTTTATCGGAGGTGGCGCCTGAACTAACGCACCCTCTGACGGGCCAGACCTATCAACAGATGTGGTCTGACTATGATAAATCGAATCAAAAACTATGGGCTATCGAATTTAACTGGAGTGCTGAGTAACAATGACACTTTCTGAAATAATTTTGCTTGCGATTATTCAAGGCATCACTGAATTTTTGCCGATTTCGAGCTCGGCCCATCTGATCTTACCTTCTGCCTTATTCGGATGGACAGATCAGGGATTGGCTTTTGATGTTGCCGTGCATGTGGGAAGCCTACTGGCAGTTATGATTTATTTTCGTGATGACATTATCCGTATGCTGCGAGCCTGGGTGAGCCATGGGTTTAGCGACCATCAAACCAATGACAGCAAGCTTGCCTGGTGGGTGATTATAGCCACTATTCCGGCCGTCATTTTCGGTTATATGTTTAAGGATTTCGTACAGGAATACGCAAGGTCGGCATTGGTTATTGCCTGCACTACGATCGGGTTCGGTTTATTACTCTGGTATGCAGACGTCAAAGCGAAGCAAATTAAAACAATCGAAAAACTCGGCTGGCGCAGTGCGCTGATTATCGGTTTCTTTCAGGTGTTGGCGATCATTCCCGGCACTTCTCGCTCCGGTATTACCATGACAGCCGGTCTGATGATGGGGTTGACCAGAGAGGCGACTGCTCGTTTTTCTTTTTTACTCTCTATTCCGACCATTGCTGGTGCAGGATTATTAGCAACTGTAGATTTGGTTCAAGCCAAAGAAGCTGTGGATTGGTTGTCTATGCTCTATGGTGTCGTATTATCCTTTGTCAGTGCATATGTTTGTATTAGCCTCTTTCTCGCATGGATTTCAAGAATTGGCATGTTACCTTTCGTGATTTACCGATTGGCTCTTGGGGTCATCTTGTTGGCGTATATCTATCTTTAATTGAGGGCACAGTATGTCTGAGACAATTTTTACTAAAATTATTAACAGAGAAATTCCGGCTGACATTATTTATGAAGATGATTTGGTGCTAGCTTTTAACGATATCAATCCGCAGGCGCCGACGCATTTTCTGGTAATCCCGAAAAAACCTATTGCTACCATCAATGATATTAAGTCAGAGGACCGTGAAGTGGTTGGGCATCTTTATCTGGCAGCAGCGAAAATAGCGCAGCAGCAAGGCTTTGCTCAGCAGGGTTATCGAGCTGTAATGAATTGCAATGAGTATGGTGGGCAAACTGTTTACCACATTCATTTGCACGTACTTGCTGGCAAGCCAATGGGCTGGCCACCTTATCAGGACACTTTGAAAGTCTGAGTTGTTGAAGCCAAGGTAAGGGCAAAAATATACAGGCGGCTTAATCTGAGCCGCCTGCTTTTATTCTATAAACCTAAAATCTCTTTCCCTTGTTTAAAGGTAATATCCACTGGGATATTTGCTTGAGTCAGGCGTTCCAGATCTTCAGCCAGTTGAGATTTGATCACCCCTTTATCTGCAACAAGGTCTGACACACCCTGGTAATCTCCATCACCTTGCAGGGTCAGAATGAGGTTAGATAAAGCGTCAATTGCTTCCCCCATTTTAGCCATGTCCACCTGATACAAGCCGGCTTCATCACGGCTGAAAGCACCGTATTCCTTAAAGAAGTTAAATCGGATCATATTCGCTTTGCCGTGGGCACTTGATGCGCCAAACCTGACAGAGCGGAAAATGCCAGCCATGAAAGTCACATAATAATCTTCCAACACACCTTCGGTTATTGCCCCTTTTTCTAACAATTGACGAACCATATATAAACCAAGAATATCGGCTTTCCCCTCTTCCAACGCAGAGGCATGTTCTTTCAATGCACCGCGCACAGTATCTCTACCATCCAAGGTGTTTTTAATACCCAAGCCATGGGCTACTTCATGGAACATGGTGTTGGCGAAAAATGCAGTAAAGGTAATATTTTTGCGCTGTTCAGGCGTAATAAGTTGATCAGCAATTGGCATTAAAATATGGTCAAACTTGGCTTGCATGGCATTTTTAAGCTGCAATCGACGTGTGCCTTTTTCCAATTGTACCTGTTCGTCATTTGGCAGGTTTATCGCAATCGTTTTGCTTCCTGCGTTAGAGTGACCTGCATAATAGATAACGTCATAAGCATTCAGGTCAGCATTCGCTCCCGGCATTTCGGCTTTGTACTTTTCATCTACCGGCAACCCCTTTTGAAGTTCTGGTAAAAACGCTGCGTATTTTGCTAGTCGCTCACTCCAGCTCAAATCTTTTAGTAACACGTATGATTCGAAGGCCGCGCGATAGCCGAATAACTGATCTTCGTAGGTCTCGATAGGACCGATAACCAGTTCAATGGGGTTGCTCTTCATGTCCATCCAGGCCATATCCGATGCCTGATACTCATCTGATAACAATGCTTCCGCGCGCAATTTGAGGTATGCGGCAAATTCCTGGTTATCTGCTAATTCAGCCGCTTTATCCAAAAGCAAAGCGGCCCGGTTTAGTTGCTTGGCATAATATTCAGAATAGGGTGTGCTGGACAAATTCCCTTCAGCATCTCTGGTTACGATAGAATACAGACCCTTCTTATCAGGAAATTGCGCCTGTTCGAATTCTTCTTTGCTCATATCAGCAGGGTAAAACTCTGCGCCTGTGGATTTTTCTGCTGTTCCCGCTAAAAATGCTTTGTCGCCATCTAACCTATCCCAGGGACCGTAGTTAATTTCCGCAAACTGTCGCACTTTAGGGTCTGCAAGCGAATCCAGGAATGTTTGTTTGTCCTTACCATAAGCCTGTTGCCAGAATAAATCGTCCATAATTTCTGATGCGTCGATCAGCACTGAAAGCATAGTTCTCTGATTTTCCGAAAGGTGCGATAAGTCGGCACCAAGATTAACCGGGTAATAGATATTCAGACGATTTTCAGCACCTGCCACAAGGGAAGGCGCTTGCTCAGCAACTGGCTGAGATTCAACAGTTGGCTCCTGTACTTTGGAGCAAGCTGTCAGGAGACTGGCGGTCAGTGCCAGCGATATAAGGCTACGATAAAACATCAATACTCATTCCTGTCTTTAATTGTTATTAGAGTCAATCGGAAGACTTGAAGCCCTCCAGTCCATTAAATAATGGCGTTATCTGAGATCCTAACATTATTTAAACCGGAATGAAGCAAGGCGCAGCCGGAGACAATCTGGTATGAACCGCATGTTGGTCAAGCTGGTAAAAAAATTTCTGGCTAAAATTGAGGTTAATAACTATTCATAGGTTTTACTTTTGGTCAAATTGATTGATACTAACCCTCACATGATAAAAAAAGCTGCAAAAAGCAGATGCACTAATACCACTTAGAAGAAGGTAGGAAAATGTCCACAGAGAACGCCTTATTAACCATTCTGGTAGAAAAAATTAATAATGACACCCTGGTTTTGCCCACGTTGCCAGCAATTGCGTTGAAAGTTCGCAAAGCTGCAGATGATCCTGATGTTAACCTCACCGCGATGGGGGATGTAATTGCTCAGGATGCGTCTTTAAGTGCAAGAATGATTAAAATAGCCAACAGTGCCTATCTTGGACGCACGGTAAAAGTCACTTCAATCTCTCAAGCAGCAACTCGTATCGGTCTTACACAAATTAAAAACGTATCCACTGCATTAGCAATGGAGCAGCTTTTTGTTTCCCGCAATGAACTGGTAAAAGGTTATATCAATAAAGTCTGGAACAATACTGTAGATGTTGTGGCTAACTCGTTAGCTGCGTTGGAAATCTACAATAAGACCAAGCAACGCCACCTCAGCTTGGACACGATGACCTTGGCGGCGTTGGTGCACAATATTGGTGTTTTACCCATTCTTACCGAAGCAGAACGCCATGAAGATGTATTTGCTAATCCCACTTTCCTTAATGTGGCAATCCAGAAGTTGGCCGGACCAATCGGGGCAAAAATAATGCAACAATGGGGTTTTGAAGATGCTTTTTCTAAAGTGACAGAAAACTGGCGAGACCTTAATTATAGCCCTGAGGAAGTGAGTTATGTGGATTTCGTCAGACTTGGTGCTGTTCTATCCGGTACATTTTCCAGCCAAAAAGATGCGGTTCTGAATATTTGTCAGAAGAAAGGCATTCTTGAAGACGTGAATGTGCTTACGTCAGATGAGTTTATTGAAATGCGTGATAATGCAAAAGAAGTGTTTGCATAAGGTGCTTTAAAATCATTCCGCATTCAATTGCGAATGCGGAATGAACCTGATTTATTCTTCGTCATTCAACGCAAAGGTTTGACGTAGCCATTCCGCAAAGCGTACTACTTCTCCTGACATCAACGCAAAATCTGCATCCATTTTTGCCAGCATCTGGTCTTTTGGAATGTCATCATTCTGTTCCCTGACAACATCGCTGAATTTAACTCGCTTAATTGCAACGTCTTCCTGAATGATTGCACTAAGTGTTTCATCCCATTCAATAGCGATTTTTTGCACGAGTTTACCTGCATCCAAATGATGGCCGATTTCTTCAGCGCCTAGATCCTGGTTTTTACAGCGCACGATACTGCCATCTTCTTCCATTGAGCGCAGTTCCGCTTCTTCAAGCAATTCTACCTGAGCAGGTGTCGTATCTTCTTTCAGCCAAGCGGTTAAATCAGCCTGAATGCTTCGTCTGGCAATAGGTACAACAGGCAAAGAACCCAGTGCTTTTCTTACCATGGCCAGAAAGGTTTCAGCTTTGCCGTCAGAGGAGCTGTCAACCACAACCAGGTTGTCTGCGGTCGAAATAAAGCCATGGGTAAAACTATTCTTGGTAAACGCCTGAGGCAACAGGCGATGTATTATTTCCTGTTTTAAATCACTCTGCGCTTTTTTATTTACTGGCGATCCAGTTTCGGCTTCAATGTGTGCCACTTTCTCTGCCAGTTCAGCGTTGACAACAGCCGCAGGAAGAATCTTTTCCTGCTTTTTGAGGGTGATCCAGAATCGCCCACTAGTTGCGTGCAGCAGACTTTCACCTTGGTTAAAAGGTGATGAAAATCCCATGCTGGCCAGTTCCTGGCTCCCACAGGGGCGGAAACTGTGTTCTGACAGTTTTTCTTCCAGGTCTGCATCGGTTAATTCAAGGGGTTGAGTGAGGGTAAATAATTTTAGGTTTTTAAACCACATAGAAAACTTCCGGATAAATACTGTTGCTGTGTGAAAAGTGTCGCGTTAGTGAGCAGGGCCGTTTGGTCTTTCGTATATTGTGTGGCTCCCAGCACGGCGGCTGAAAATTGCACAGAAAAGCCGAAAGGCCCCTAATCTGTTAATCCGGGCAAGCCCGGAAAAAGGAACAAGAGACTAACAGGCTTTGTGCCTGACTGCCATGGCTATTTTCTCAGAGGAAAACTGATTTTATATTCGAGACCTTTACCTGGGGCACTTTCTGCTTCGATTTGACCGGCAAGGGTTTGAGTGACTAAGTTGTACATGATGTGCGTGCCTAAGCCGCTGCCTCCTTTGCCACGTTTTGTGGTGAAAAACGCGTCAAAATGTCGCTCAAGATTATCAGCACTGAGCCCTTTGCCATCATCGCGGTAGTCAACCTGAATCATGTCTTCATCTGCAGAAATGTTGATTTTAATAAGGCCTTGAGGGGTATTTTCAAATCCATGGATGAGAGAATTCATAATCATGTTGGTAAAAATCTGTGCGATTACACCAGGTGCGCATCTGACCACAAGATCTTCCGGGCAATCCACTTCAATTTTATGTTTTGTCTTTTTGAAATTGGGCGCCAGTGATTGCACAATTTCTTTAATATATTGTCCCAGGTCGACGTCACGTTCAGCTTCGCTGGTCTGATCCACCGCCACCTGTTTGAAACTGGATACGAGCTCAGAAGCCCGGTTAAGATTACTGAGCAATAAGGTTGTGGTTTGCTGTGCTTCCGTCAGAAAAGAGGTCATGGTTTTACTGGTTAACTTCTTCTCATCGAATGCGCCTTGCAGGTTTTTAATTCGTTCCTGCATGAAGCTGGCTGCAGTTACCCCAACACCCAGTGGAGTGTTTACGTCATGAGCAATACCCGCAACTAAGCCACCCAACGACGCCATTCGTTCTGACTCAACCAACTGGTCCTTTGCCATTTGCAAGGTTTCATTGGAATCGGCCAGTTCTGTGTTCCGTTTACGTAATTCGTCTTCAATGTACTGACGATTTTCGTTTTCTTGTCGAAGTTCCCTTTGTTTAACGATCAGCTCGTCTTTTTGCTGTTCCAAATCCAGCATGATTTTACTCAAGGAAGCCGTTTTCTTTGCGACTTCCTGCTCTAGAGAAATGTTTTGGTCATCCAACTTGCGGTTGGCATCAGTCAATTCATCCTGTGCCTGCTTCAATTTAGATTTGAAATCTATCAGATCGTCTATGAGCTCGTTGAAGGAGGTTTGCAACACCTTCAATTCATTGTCGTCTTCAATTCGCACATGCAGCTTTGAGGATTCTGGTCTGTCGACATCAAATTCGCTAATTTGTTGTGTAAGCTCTGCAAGTGGATCGGTCAGCATCTGTCGGAAAGCATTCAAAAACAAAAAGACCAGGAAGGCCGTTTTAATAATTGCATTGCCAATTAAAAAGAAGATACCCACTTCTATCCGGGTAAAGATGATCCCGACGCTTGAATACAAGGTCACGTCTCCAACGTTGGATGTCCGGCCTGAAAATTCAAATATTAAGGGGAAACTATAGCCAAATGTACCGCCTGGGTGATCCTGCATGACACCGCTTGTGACAGGATCTGAAGCCTGTTTATTAGTGCGGCCGATATCAGCTATGTATTTTCCGTTTTCATCGCGAATTTGTACACCTTCAACAATAGGGAGTTCCATCAACCCTTCAGCGATAGACACGGCTTGCGGTGTATTTAATTCCCAGATAGCGCGGGTTAAACTTGTACTGAAAGTATTCTTAAGTGTTTGTAGCTCACTTTCAATGTGATTTTTTGCGTTCAAATATTCGGTTAATATTTGTCCAAAAGTAACAATCAGGGTGAGAATGAAATAAACCGACAACACTCTGGTTAATAGTTTTCGCGACAACCCTGTTTTCACTTTTGCCATGTACTGACCCTTAGGCGAATGCTTCTTCTGCTAATAAGCAAGAATATGCTCAAATGCAACAATTAACAAGAAACTCAAGGCCAAGATGCTGGATATTGTCAATAAATTTTACCTAAGATAGCTTTAAGGCGACAATTCATATTTAGTGCTGAAAATGATTTTTGACACTTTTATGAAGATTTTAATAAAAATGTCACAATGTAAACGAATAATTGCGACCACTAAATAGAATAGGAAAAGCTGATGTCCAAACGTGTTTTATTGGTGGAAGATGAAGCACCAATTAGGGAAATGCTTGAATTTGTGCTCGTTCAATACGGGTTTCAAACTATTCAGGCGGAAGATTTTGACGTTGCACTTGAAAAATTAGTTGAACCTTACCCAGATATAATCTTATTAGACTGGATGTTACCCGGTGGCAGCGGAATTCAGCTTGCCAAGAAACTGAAGCAACATCAGCATGCGCGCAATATTCCAATTATTATGCTTACTGCGCGTGGGGAAGAGGAAGACAAGATCCGCGGATTGGAAGTGGGGGCAGATGACTACATCACCAAGCCTTTTTCCCCAAAAGAACTTATTGCCAGAATAAAAGCTGTGTTGCGCAGAGCTGCGCCCACCGCCAGCGAAGAACCGATTCATTTTAACGGCTTAAATCTGGACCCGGTTTCTCATCGCGTTACGGCGAACGATGAGCCACTTGATATGGGACCTACGGAGTTTAAGTTATTGCATTTTTTCATGGCTCACGCGGAACGTGTCTATAGCCGTGAACAATTGTTGGATAATGTTTGGGGAACAAACGTTTACGTTGAGGACAGGACTGTAGATGTGCACATTCGCCGTCTCAGAAAGGCGATGGAGAAGTTTGGTCATGATGCCATGATCCAGACAGTACGCGGCGCAGGATATCGCTTTTCTTCTAAAATCTAACTGAGCTAGATAACATTTGACCCAGATTGTGTGCATCCTTAATACTAAAAGGAATTGCAATACATTCGTATCGCGCCATAATAGCGCCTGCATTTAGGTCTGGAGGCCGACTCGACATATGTACAACACGGTTTCCTGGTCAAACATACTGTTGAAAGTAGCGAGCTTCTTCGTTGTCCTTTCAATTGTAGGGTTGATATTAGATGCAGTGTTTATGGTGCTTTTTTTCGGTGCGATATTCTTGTTACTGCGCACTTACTGGCAACTCAGAAAACTTGAAAAGTGGCTTTATCGCAGTAAAAAAATGACCCCACCCACGGCACAAGGGACATGGGGCTATGTTTACGACGGTATATACCATCTTCAACGTCGACATCGCCGCAAACAAAAAGAGCTCAGCCGCATGGTAAAACGATTTCGGGAAGGGTCAGAAGCCCTGCCGGATGCCACTGTGGTGCTGGATAACGAAGGCTCTATCACATGGTGTAACAAGCTTGCACGTATCGAGCTTGGTCTGCGCTGGCCACAGGATTCGGGTCGACGGATAGACAATTTGATTCGACATCCCAAGTTTATTGCGTTCTTTCATTCAAATAATTACAACCAGCCCGTCGAAGTGGCTTCACCTCTCAATATTCAGAAGATTTTTGAATATCGAATTGTGCCTTACGGGGAAGAGCATCTTCTGTTAATCGCCCGTGATATTACCGGCGTCACCCAACTTGAACAAATGCGTAGAGATTTTGTTGCCAATGTCTCGCACGAACTGCGAACACCTCTGACGGTCATCAATGGTTATCTGGAAATGCTACCCGACAACGGTGAAATTCCGAAAGAATTCCTCAGTCGCGCGGTGAGTGAAATGGGGTCTCAATCAAAACGCATGCGCACCCTGATTGAAGAGTTGTTGGTTTTATCCCGCATCGAAGCGAATGCGGAAGGCGTGTTTGATAAAATTGTGGATGTACCCAAGGTATTGGAAACAATAGAAAGTGAAGCAAAAGCGCTGAATAAAGAAAAGCAACATAAAATCACATTTGATATCGATTCTGAGTTACGTGTTTACGGGTCAGAATCAGAATTGCGCAGCGCTTTTTCCAATCTGATATTCAATGCAATCCATTATACCAAGGCGCCTGGGAAAATAGTGGTCAGCTGGAAAATTGAAAATTGTCAGGCCAAATTCAGTGTGATTGATAATGGTGAAGGGATCCCCTCACTGCACTTGTCCAGACTGACAGAACGCTTTTATCGAGTGGATAAGGCCCGCTCTATTAAAACGGGGGGGTCGGGACTAGGGCTGGCAATAGTGAAACATGTGTTAGCCCATCATAATTCAAAATTGGACATTCAAAGTAAGGTCAATGTGGGGAGTGAGTTTTCTTTTGAACTGTCTGATGAGATTATTGCATCAGCTAAACCTGATGCATTGATGGAAACGAATTAATGGCGGCACTTCCAGAAAACTGGAAATCCTGGGTAATACAAAACTTGTTAGCCGGTGTGGATGCAACCACATTATTGACCACCTTATTACAGAATGGCTTCCAATTTGAGGCGGCCCGGAAGGCCCTGGGTTCTAATTTATCCGCAGACATTCATTATTTTAAGGACGCAGCATTTTACCAGCGCCTGACTAAACCCGGGCTGCTAGATAATTTGTCGTCATTAGGTGCCGAATATTTGGTTAGCGATAAAGCTCAATTATTACGTATTGATCATTTTATGACTGCCCAACAGTGCGCACAAATCACAGCGTTGACTAAAACCAAATTACGCCCCTCTGAGATTGCTGCAAAATCCGGTTACGAAGGATTCAGAACATCCACTACCTGTGACTTACCCTATACCAACGATCCTGCTGCCGATGCGGTGGATAAAAAAATCATTGAATGCCTCGGCCTGGGGGTGGGTGAGAAAGAGATTATTCAGGCTCAACACTATGACATCGGCCAGCAGTTTAAGGCGCACACTGACTATTTTGAACCCGGATCTCAGGAGTTCAAGCAATACTCAAAAGACGGTGGACAACGGACCTGGACTTTCATGGTCTATTTAAATGAAGCTTGTGAAGGAGGGGAGACGGAGTTTATTCATCTTGGATTGAAGTTTAAACCCAAAACCGGTACGGCTATTGTGTGGAATAATCTGTTAAGTGACGGCACGCCAAATCCAAATACCCTGCATCAGGCTCACCCTATAATATCAGGTGAAAAAGTTGTAATAACCAAATGGTTCCGTGAACAAGAGTCTGATGGGCAAGTGATTAGTTTCTCTTAGTTTTTCGTCCCTGTTATCCACCGCTTATCACTAAGCCCCGCCGATTAAGCATTTCAGGATATTCGCAACCTGACACTGGTCCCATGATAGTGAACAAATTCACTCACCACGTTTTGAATATGTTCACACAATTTATATCAACACTGCGCGACTCAATACATTTCATACCTCAGGATCGTGACACCATGCCCTCTCGTCGAGCTGATCTGGATTGGTTGAGAATCGGCCTGTTTGGCTTACTCATTGTTCATCACATAGGTATGTTCTATGTGGCGAATTGGGGTTGGCATGCTAAAAGTCAGTACCGTGCTGAATGGCTTGAAAGTATCTTGTTGATCGTCGAACCCTGGCGAATGCCAGCCATTTGGTTAATTTCAGGAATAGCTATTCGATTTGTATTGGCTAAAGTATCCCTGTCGAGATACGTTTCAATACGTTCGTTGCGTCTGTTATTACCCCTTTTGTTTGGCGTCCTGGTTGTTGTTCCACCGCAGCTGTTTGTTGAAATGAGTGCAAAGGGGGAAATTGACATTAGTTATTGGGCTTTTCTACAGGCATTTTTCCAGACTGACCATCCTATCTTCGCAAACTATAATTGGGGGATCTGGCCGAATATAGATGTGAATCATTTATGGTATCTCCGGTCGTTATGGTACTACTCCATGTCGCTGGTATTCCTGCTGCCCATTTTAAATAGTAAGCCTTTTGTTGGCGCCATGAACTGGTTGGTTCAGCGACATGGGGCCATAGTAGTATTGTCACTCATTGTGCCGGTATTCCTGATTGAGTTTTTCTGGGAGTTCAGTTCCAGCCGCTATCCCATCGGCTTCTACTGTCTGACGTTAGGTTACCTGCTTGGGTGGCATCCACTTGCGTGGGGAAAAATACGTAACCACTTAAAGGGATTGGGGCTGGCTTATCTGGTTGCTTTGGGGCTTCTTCTTGCGGGCTATAACCTGTTCTGGATTGATAAAATGCAGGGGGCACCTGTAGGGTTGGAAGTCGAATTATTTGTTGAAGGCATATACAGCGCGGCCCGAGTCCTAGGTCTGTTTTTGGTTTTATCTTTCGCATCAAATTTCTTTAGGGCAAAAACCCAATATCTTGGTTACTTCAATGATGCCGTTTATCCGTTTTATATTTTGCATCAGTCGGTGATTTTGGTGGTTGGCTACCAACTGACGCAACTCAACCTTGGGTTTGCTGCCGAGTCATTCATGCTCGTATTACTCACCATTGGTGTTTGCTTTTTGTTTTTTGAAGTCATTAGACGAGTGGATTTGATACGGCCTTTATTCGGGCTCAAGATGCAGGGGAACTATAGGCCAGGCGTGCGTCAATTGGGGTATATTTGTGGTGCTTGTATGGTGACTCCTTTAGCGTTAAAGCTGGTTTTGTAGTGTCACGAGTTCTGGGAATTGTGCCCTGTTGAACGACTCGTCATGGGTGAAAGCGGGGCTTTCAGAAGCCAGCTTCTGCCGCTTGAACGGCAGTGCAGGGACGCAATGACTGGGTGAGCTACCAAGGATGGGGTCATGCGACAGTTTTGTATAGTTAACAACCGAAGAACCGCTCGCCCTTTGTTGGCTAACTAACCAATAGTGCCACTGACAATAGGTTCAAAGGCCGTCAGACTGTCCATTAACGTGGCGTTGCCCAGCCCGTTTTGTGGAAACAAACCAGCAAAATTACCTTGTTCACCATGCAGGGCCATATAGTTAAGGATCACCGTTTCTACCAACAAATTAACGTTGTTCGCAGCTGGTGTCGCGGCGGTCTCAACGGATGCATCCCGGCGCATGTATCCTATCTGCTGGTGGACGGCTTGTTGCTCAGGTGTGGCACCAATCAATTGAGGTGTTCCGTTAGGGTTGTAGACCAAAAAGAATGAAGCGGCTGTTGAGGAATTATCTCCAGTCCATACACCTTTCCCTCTGCCTTCGGCTGAATTGTCTATAGTTCCGTTACTGGCTACTGAGCCATCGCTACACACATACATCATTAAAGGAACACCAACTCGGGCAGCATATTCCATGCAGGCACCCATGCATCTACCTGCACGTAAATCCCTTACTTCCCCAACAGCGCGATCACCTGTGTGATAATCGTAACCGCCCATGGTAACTGTGCCTGCACCGGCAAAACCATTGATGACGAGTTTCATGACGGCAGCTGTTTTTCTGAACTCGCCATCACTGTCAAATTCTTCCTGTGTAAAAATACCGGTATCACCTACAATATCTGCATCCAGTTCGGGATTCAGTGATGATGGATCGCCAAATCGGTCAGTGATATCAGCGCTTTTTACGTAGCCGCAACGCACCATATCCTTAACCACATCATCAGCTGTAATTTGGGTGTTGATCCGACCCAGTTTCATGTCGCTAATCCGTTGAATCGACTCCATAACGGCGACGGAATCCTGTTGACTCAACAACCCTACCAAGTCGCCAGTATCTACCAAACCAGTCACATCGGATGGACGATCAACTTTGGTGGGGCGTTTACTGCCATCAATCATCATAGCTGGTGCCATTGAATTGCCGCCAGAATCTGAATTTCTCGAGCCAATCAATGTGAGTAACGAACCGTCAGCGCCTACTTTGTTGATCCCGTACATTGGGTTGTGAGGGTTGTTACCTGTGTCGTTTTCTGAACGGGCAGGGATGACAGCACCATTAATGTTTGCGCGATTGGTAGGATTAACCTTTTCCAGAATGCCACGCAAAAACTGGCTATCGGAGTGGAATGCTAGTCCCAGTTCATTGTTGATAAAATCACTCAATCCAGTGTCTGGGTTCATGATGGGCGGGATCATATCTCCTGGCAGACCGAGCTTGCTGTAACCAGCTGTACTGAGAAAATCTAACTGCCCTCCGCGACCGCCCACCAGTACATTGGAGCCAGAAATATTAGCACCACCAGCTAAATCGAACACGATAAAGGGGATCTTTCCAGCCCCCTGAGTGGCGATTCCACAAGAATTTTTCAGTGCTTCTATATCACCGGATAAGGTTGCGTTGGCCTTACCCGGATTCGCGAATAAACTGAATACAGAACCTGCCAACACAGTACCTGCACCTGCAGTAAAACCCTGTGAGATAAACTCCCGACGAGTCATTGGGCGCGCGTGATCTGTATGATAAAGAGGCGCGTCAGGGGATAAATTTTTTGTTTTTTTGAAAGTCATAATAATTACCTTGAAGTCACCTGTTTACTGAATCAAAAGTGCAGCACTGCCAACACTCGCTGAGCAGGTCGCTTTAACTACAGTTTCGGTATAATTCGCATCGCACACTTTCCCGCCTGAACAGTCCGTCAGTCGGTCTATCAATGCATTCAGTTCACCCGCGACGTCTGATCGAACTGGTTGATCAGCGATGCTCTGACCAATGACACGGTCAAGCAGGGGCGTAATAACCAGGTCGCGCTCTTGATTGTCAAATGCGCTGGAGGCAGGTTGACTAAAATCGAACCCTGCAAAGTAACTGTTCCGCAGAGCTACGTCTTCCACCAACTGGTCGCAATATTTAATCGCCATCTGTGTCACTGCCATTTGATTGGATGCCAGAAAACTATCCAGGTTTGTGACACTAGGCAGCTGTTGCTTCAGGTTTTCAAATGCCTGTTTGACCTGTGTATTGCTGGTGGGTACACCAGTCACAACCGACATACTGGCATTCACTTCAGCAAAATCACGTGTGCCGATAACAGCCTGGGCAGGTAAATCTGCTGGTGTGCCGGGCGAAGGTGGATCAGCTTCAACAACCACATTGGTCTGTGCACCCAGTTGTTCAAATGTAAGGAAGAACTCGTCTACTTCCGGACCTTTCTCCAAGGCCATAATGGTGCCCAGTCTTGATAGAGACTGACCTTGACCTTCAACATAATCGTTGGCGTTAATGGTTACATCCAGATTCTGGAAGACTTGTCCCGAAGAGGATTCACGGCCGTTAACGCCTATTCGCATCCCTTTGATGGAGACATCCGATATTGTCTGACCAGTTTCAAGACTGATAAAGAAAGGTTCATTAAACAAATAGCTGAAGCTGTCAAATTGACTGACTTCCAGCACAACAAAACTTTGTGCTATTTCAATGTGCTCTGACACATCGAAGAGTAAAAAGAACTTCTGACCAATGCCAACATCAAAATTTTGGTTTATCTGCTCGGGTGTCAATATTCTGTTATGGATAGCAACCAGTCGAATAGAACCTGCCCATGGAAATTCGCCTGAAACTTCATTACCTAACACAAACGCATAGGTGTCATTCCAATCATTAAAATTACCAATAGGGGTTGCATCAACATCTTCAGTATTTTCACCGTTAACAAAAATTTGTCTTCCATTGATGGGATCATAATTCACTACCACATGTTGAAGACTGGCTTGTAAATCTTCATCTGCATCTGCCGTAGAAAGGGCGGGCTGGCCATCACCATCTGTTTCGCTGGTGCGCAGCAGGTAGTTGTAATTGTAAAGTGTCTGGCCCAAAGTGAAGTTTCGCGCAGTGCTGCCTCCGGAATAACTTATGATTCGTGCCGGCCCTTCTTGCGTCACGTTAGCTGGTACCACCCAGGCCTCAATGGACATCTCGCCTGTGGCGGTGATCAGGTCATGGATTTTTTTACTGCTCGCAGTACTCCCCTGAGCTTTACCATTTAGCAGTTGAATGCCCCAACCACCAATCCAGTTTACACTGCCATTGAGTGTCAGATTAATGGCGGGCTCAACACCGCTGGTATCGAATGCCGTCGTTCCACTACCCGTTTTAAACTCCCACTTTGCTATAACAGCCTGTTCGAATCGACCTCCACCTGTTGCCAGGGTTCCGTCAAACAGAGTCAGTGCTTTACTATTGACTAAACTGGGGTCAAGCTCGGTCAGCTCTATCCCATCGGCCATGTTTTGTATCGCCGCGATCAACTGGTCGCTATCGCTTCCGCAGTCGCTCCAGCAGTTGTGAAACTCGTCTCTGACCCTGCCGACAAAACGAGAGTCAGCTGGAAGATCCAAGTTTATCCTGGCTTTGGATGCCTGATAAGCTTCATCGATATCATTGGAAGCAAAATAAGGTGCAATGGGAATAGTTGCAGAGTTGGTATGGCAGTCAGCACAATAGGTTTCCAGTAAAGGGTGCACGGTTTGCGCAAACAATTGTGGATCCGCCGGAAAGTTTTTATTGGCCCCGGGCTCTTTCAGTGTTGGTGCTTCCAGCTCGATTTGGTTGGCCTTACTTTCGTTATTTGCCCAGTTGCTTATCCAGGTAGTCATGATATCAGCGCAAGCCTCTGGACTTGAAAGCCAGCAATTGTGGCCTCCAGAAACTTTGCTGACCAACCGGGAGTCCTGCGGACTACTCAAATTAACCAGCGGGTTTGTTTCACTATAGGCAAGATTGATATCGTCATCTCTGGCAAATTCAGGAGACTGACCTCCGTCGGTGTGGCAGGCGCCACAGCGTTCACCGGATACGATATTGTCCCACAGATTTATTCTGAATCGTTGTACATCGTCCGTGGATGCTGGTGGACCTGAATAGTTTTCCTGCGGCTGGTCAACTGGAGGTGGTAAAGGGGATTCCGTGACTTCGGTAGAGCTGCCGCCGCAAGCGCTTAGGAATGCCACAACTGAAAGGGATAAAAGGGCGCTTGGCAATGTGCGCGAAAACGCTGTCATGATTTTCATTATTCGCTCCCTTTACAATAGTTGGCACTGTCGGCAAACACTTGTTTAATGCGATAGCCATTGCTTCTGAAGCTGCTTGTCATGGTATCGATTTGAGCGCGATCTGCATTATCCTGAGGATCTCTCAAACAAACATTCTTGAATACTTTTTTAACCTGACATTGGGCGAATTGCATGCTGTTCGCCAATTCCTGCCCCATACTTTTTGCACCAAATCCACTGGTGGGAAGGGATTCATCCCAGCCCAGATTTTTGTTTAATCCATCGCGCCAATAGTTGTGCCATTGATCATCTTGGGTAATAAAGCCAAAAGGGAAGTTATTACTATTTATCAGATACTTGGCCTGCACTCTTGTACCCGTCTCGGGGTCGACCTGGCCCTGAGCGTTATAACTTAAATATCCGTTCAGGCCATCCGGGTCATTTTCTGTGTCGTAGGAGTATTGGTAATAAGCGAAGGACTGGGCAAGTGGATCCATTCCTGAGTGACAACCCACACAAGAATTAATAAATATACGGCTATCGCCTCCCGGACTTCGGCTTACATCCTGGCGTATTCGATCCGGTGAACGACTGGTATCCTTGAGCCCCTCCAGATCAGTGCACATATGGTTGATTAAGGTAAATCTGAACATCGCACGGTTGGTACCATCCTTGAAGAAGGATTTGGCCGCAGCACGGGTTGTCATTACACCGGCAGTTGCCTCTGCGGGTAAACCTGATACTGCTGTTTGAGTAGACTCAATCAAATTCTCCTTCAGATTAATTTCAGCATCTTCCATTGCCTGATAGTGATTATTGTTGTCGATGGCATAAGCGGGCAAATTCAGTGAACTTTGACCAACATAGATTATATTGCCAGACAGAATTTGACGAAAATCCACATCGTCCCGGGCAATCCCTATCACAGTTGCCGTGTAATCGTTTAAGGGAGCAAACACATCCGAATCTTCATTAGTCCAGGGAGTGACCCAATTTTTCAAAGTGACAGAGTAATAGGCTGGATTTTCCATCGCCAAATAGGCCGCCGCATTTGCATCACCCTGCTCAATTGAAGTGGCCATTTGATCCAGTACTTCTGCTGTGGGCGGCACGCCTGCTAATCGGTCATGCATTCTTTTTGCTTGTTCTCGAGGACCTGCATTAGCTGACAAGGGCAACAGGGAAATAAGTAGCAAAGTGTTAAGTACACTGGAAGGCAACTTAAGTCGGCCAATTTTTGTTACTGCATTTTTCAAATTGGTACTCCTTAATGTTTTATTTAAATTAAGTCATTTTCAATAGCTAGGTAAATATACCTATCCATTGCTGCGTGTTTTTTTTAATACCTATTTAAATATATTTTTAGGCAGGCTAATTGCAGAGGCTGTATCACTTCGTTTTATTGATGGCGTTTTGCGCAACATAGTTAATAAGCGCGAAATGGGCTTTGCATAAAGCAGACCAAGCTTTTGTAAACCTTAAGAACAGTGAATAATTCCGATTTTAATGTAATAAAAAAGATTCTATAAACGCATTTTTGTCTTTTTTAAGGAACGAAACCAGAGAAATAAAAATAGATAAGAACGAACTGATTGAAGGAAATTCAACTAAAACAACAATATACGATGTATCTAAAAGGAAACAACGGGCGTCTCTTATTCGAGACACTGAAAGTTGTTGGCGATATTTTTTAGAAAAAAGAGTTTGATTTTATAAACAAAATCACACTGTTAGGTATTAAAAAACATCCCAATGCATCAATGGTTTGGTTGTTTGGATTAAAACGAAATGGAAAAATTCATCGACTTTTAAATGGGTACTTAAATAAAAGTTCATAAATTTGATTTATTAATTACGTAAATGAAATGAATTTGTATTGATGTGGAGACAGTTTATTTAGCCTGATTTTCATTTCATACTTTTAAATTAAATGTAGCTTCAATAAGTTTGATAAATAATAGGAATTCCTTGTTTAATAATGCTGACTAATAAATACCTAATCCAATTTAACAAGCGAATAGCCCTTGCCGTAGCAATGGTTACTTTGCTGTTGGGTTGTGGTGGTGACCAAGCCATAGTCAGTAATAATCAGGAACCCGATCCTGTTGTAGTAGATATCCCAATCGCCTTTGTAAAAAGGGCTATTCCTGTGGATGAAGACGGCAACGTTATTAGTATGGATTTACGTCGTCCTACTGATTTTTTACCTGGTGCAGCCTTGTATATCAAACCGAGAGCATCTGCATCCGCACCCGAAACCAATATTACTGATTCTGCTTTTTTCACTGATGAACAGATTGCCGCCAGTAACCTGGAAAATCCCTTGCCCGGCTACGATGTTAAAGATATGGAAGTATCTTATGATGGCCTGAAAATCTTATTTTCCATGCGCGCTCCGGAAATCGAAGATGCGGATGATGATGAACAGCCTACCTGGAACATCTGGGAATATAATCATTCAAGTCAAACACTCAGACGCATCATTGTATCCGATATTCTAGCTGAAGTTGGTCAGGACACAGCGCCGGTCTACCTGCCCGATGGACGGATAGTGTTTAGTTCAACACGTCAAAGTGGCAATCAGGCAATATTACTGGACGAAGGGAAGCCTCAATATCAGGGGTTGGAGGAAGATTTAGATGTGCCTGCCTCAGTCCTACATGTGATGGACGATGATGGGGGTAACATACAACAGATATCCTTTAATCAGAGCCATGATCTCGATCCAACAATACTGAGTGATGGCAGGATATTGTTTAGCCGCTGGGATCAGGTTGCTAACAATAACAGCATAAACCTTTATCAAATGAATGCGGATGGTTCTGGCCTCGAAATTGTTTATGGTCGCCATAGTCACCAATCTGCACGCTCTCCCGATGCTTTGCAATTTGTACAATCCCGGGAATTGCCAGACGGAAACATTCTAAGTGCTGTACGCAACTTCCGTAACAATCAATTGGGCGGTGATTTCGACAGTATTGACATCGCAAACTTTATTGACAATCAACAGCCCATCGCTGCGAATCAAGGAGCAGATGGCCCTGCACAGCAGTCAATTTTATTCGACAACATTGCCATCGATGGCAGTATTTCACCTGGCGGACAGTTTTCAGCAGTTTATCCTTTGTGGGATGGCAGCCAAAGGGTGTTATTTAGCTGGAGTCAATGCCGGGTATACGATCCAGAACAAGTTGAGATTGAAGGAGAATCTGTTGATCGGATCATTTTGCCGTGCAACGAAGAGTTGTTAGCAAACCCTGATATTGAAGCTGCTCCCTTGTTATATGGGTTGTGGGTATATGATCCCATTGATAACACACAGCTTGTGCTAGGTGTGCCCGAAGAAGGTATCATGTATGGCGAAGTTGTCGCATTACAAGCCCGTCCTTTCCCCGCTGATCGTCAGGGGCCTGTTGAGTTTTCGGCGGGTTTAGCCGATGAAAACCTTGCGCAGGTGCACATTCGCAGTGTTTACGACTTTGCTGGTGTGGACAATTCAGCGCAGGGCATCCAAGTTCTGTCCGATCCTACTCAGACACCGGTTGACCAGCGTCCCATCAGATTCTTAAGAGTGATAAAGCCGGTTTCAATTCCAGATGATGACGTACGTGATTTTGATAATTCAGCGTACGGCAGAAGCAGAAATCAGTTGATGCGGGAGATACTTGGTTATGTACCTGTGGAACCAGATGGTTCAGTCCTTTTTAACGTCCCTGCAAACCTTCCACTGGCCTTTAGCTTGTTGGATCAAAATGGCAGGCGGGTAGGTGAGCGCCACCAGAACTGGCTACAATTTGGGGCCGGAGAAGTGCGCACCTGTAATGGTTGCCATGTACAAAACAGTGAAATGCCCCACGGCCGGGCAGATGCAGAAGCGCAGTCGATAAATCAGGGAGCAGCAGGCACAGGCATTCCTTTCCCAAACACTAACCCGGCCTTGTTTGCTGACCTGGGTGAAACTATGGCTCAGACTGCAGGCCGAATTAATGGCGTTAACACTCTCACGCCGGATATCGAATACACAGATATCTGGACAGATCCGGCAGTTCAGACTCCAGCAGATGATTTTAACTATGCATACGGCGACCTGTCTTCTTCTTTGCCTATTACAACCAGTTGCGCCACTGATTGGACAAGCTTATGCAGAATACAGATTAATTATCCGGAAAGTATCCAACCGATTTTTGAGGTGCCGCGAGTTGAATTGGCAGCTGATGGTGCTGTGGTGTCTGACCAGACTTGTGTGTCCTGTCATAGCCCTGTTGACGAAGCACAAATGCCACAGGTACCTGCAGGGCAGCTCGATTTAACAGGCAACCCGTCAAACAATGACCCCGATCAAATCACCAGTTATCGAGAACTGATGTTTGGTGATAACGAACAAGAATTGGTTGAAGGTGCCCTGATTGATCGTCTGGTCCCGGTTTTGGATGGCAATGGCAATCAGGTTTATGAGGTTGATGAAGATGGTGAATTAATTTTGGATGCCGAAGGAAATCCCATCCCTGTTTTCACCACAGTCGGGGTTGGGAACAGCATGTCACCCAACGGTGCCCGGTCTAGCAGTCGATTCTTTGCACCATTTTCAGCCGCGGGTTCACACGCCGGATGGCTGACACCTGCGGAGCTGAAACTACTTGCAGAGTGGTTGGACATCGGCGGGCAATATTACAACAACCCTTTTGCTGCACCGGCGGATTAATAGATGTTGAAAGTGTTTGTAGTCGTTCTCCTGCTCAATCTGTCCAGCGTCAGTGTTGCGACGGAAAAAGCACCGGAAGTGCAGATAGCAGAACAGTTTATCGAGTTACACACAGGTCCTGCAGTCGGTTACCCAGTTTTTTATGTGGCTGAAAAGGGAGAATGGGTCGAAGTACTTAAACGCAAAACCACCTGGTTCAAAGTAAGGACCCGCAAAGGTCAGGAAGGCTGGGTTAAGCAGCAGTCTCTTGCTTTGACCTTGAATAGTCAGGCTCAACCGGTGCGCTTTTTCGATGGCAGTTTTGAAAACTTCCAGGAGCGTGACTTTGAACTTGGGGCAATGGGCGGGGTTCTGGAAAGTGTCTCATCTGTCAGTGTGTTTGGCACATGGGTAATGACTGAAAATATTGCCGCTGAACTCAGTTTTACTCAGGCACTAGGTGATTTTTCGGAAAATCAACTGTTATTTGCCAGTCTGACGCATACGACTTTTCCCGAGTGGAAGATATCTCCCTACATTCGCTTGGGTGCTGGACAAATTAGAACTAAACCCCGTGCAAATCTTGTGCAGGGCGGAGACGAAACGCGCACCAATGACTTAGTTGGTGCTGGCATTGGGGTTCGATACTACCTGGCGAGAAATTTCGTCGTAAAAGTCGAATATCAGAGTTTATTGGCGCTCACGGAAAGAGACGAAAACGAGGAGTTAGAGCAATGGAAACTTGGGTTCGCGGTCTTTTTCTGATCGGGATGTTTGGCCTGATCAGTCCTGCTATCAGTGCACAAGAGCAATCTGAGCCAACGACAAAAAGTGTGATAGAGCCAGATCTTGAACGAAGGGATATTAACGAGTCTGAAATAGACAGTGAAGATTTTGAAGTGGGATTGTTTGTCGGCGTTATCAGCATTGAAGATTTTTCTTCAGATACTGTTGTCGGTGCCAGACTTGCGTACCACATAAATGAAGATTTCTTTGTTGAAGCGACTTACGGTCAGGCCGAAGCGGGTCTTACCAGCTTTGAGATCCTCAGCGGTGGTTCACCTTTCTTGACTGAAGAAGAACGAGAGTATCGTTACTACAACCTGGGCATTGGCTACAACCTAAATGGCGAAGTATTTCTAACACGTGATCTGGTTTTTAATTCTGCGACTTATTTCACACTGGGTGCCGGAAGCACGGAATTTGGTGGTGATGATCGTTTTACATTGAGTCTGGGCGCAGGGTACCGACTGCTGCTGACAGACTATTTTGCACTGCACTTTGATGTGCGCGACCACATTTTTAACAGTGAAATTATTGGTGAAGAAAAGTCGACTCACAACATTGAGTACGGCATTGGTGCGACCTTTTTCTTCTGAATTTGAATGACGGAGTATTGTCATGAATACAAAAATTAAATCGAACGGTTATCTGGTATCTGCATTCTCGGGTTTTGTCTTGTTTATTGCCCTGCTCACCACCTTTAGCTCAAATGCCAGTAATGAGAAACAATTAGCACCGGATTTCACTTTGAAAAGTAAGGCTGGTGACAATGTCCGTTTGCAGGAGCAGCGCGGTAATGTTGTGTTGATCAATTTCTGGGCATCCTGGTGCGGACCCTGCCGGGAAGAACTGCCTCATTTTGAGAAACTTCAGCAGGAATATGAAGATCTTGGTTTTACTGTTCTTGCTGTGAATGTGGATGAAGATCCGAACAAGGCCAACACTCTTTTGAATGATATTCCGGTTAGCTTCCCGGTTTTGTTCGATCAGGATGATGCAGTCAGCAAAATGTACGATGTACGTGCGATGCCAACAACTGTGATTGTTGACCGCGATGGAAACCAGCGTTTGACCCATTATGGCTACAAAAGCGGTGATGAAGTGAAATATCAAAAGGCCGTTAAAGCCTTGATACGCGAGTAATCACTATGCGACTTCGTCATCCCGCTCGTTTAACGTTTATTACTCTGACGATGCTATTAAGTTCAGGTTGTGCCACTACCATTGAGCCATGGGTTATGCCCTATGAACGAGACAACCTGGCCGACCCTATCATGAGCTTGAATCGCAATCCGGTTTCTCTGGCATACACCAAACACGCTTTTCAGGCCAGAGAAGGAGCTCGCGGTGCCGAAGGTGGCGCAGGAGGTGGTTGTGGCTGTAATTAAAAGCGAAGCTTTTATCCCCAAGTGCTTTTGTTGGGGATCCATTCGCTCAGCTGCTCGATTTGTTATGTCCTTGGCGATCATGCTGGGGGTAGTGACAACCGCCAACGCTGCTGTGTTGCCGCAGGATAGATCAGACGCCATGTATCACTCCTATCAAGGCGGAGGAATGTCAATCGATGGACCTTCCATTCTGCTGCGCAAAAAGATCGGCAACAAGGTATCTGTCTCTGCCAACTACTATGTGGACAGCATCTCAGGTGCCTCAATAGACGTGCTCGCCACTGCAAGTCCCTATGAAGAAGAGCGCACGGAAAACAGCGTTGGCCTGGACTTCCTGCACAACAAAACCTTGATGAATCTGCAATATACAACCAGTTCGGAAAATGACTTTGAAGCGCGTTCCGTGCACGTTGGTCTGAGTCAGGATTTTTTTGGCGACCTTACGACGTTATCCATAGGTTATTCAAAGGGGTGGGATGAGGTCGGCAAACGAGGCGACGAAAACTTTCTGGAAGAGGCTGATCGTCAACAGTACCAGCTTGGCTTGACTCAGGTGATTACGAAAAACCTGATCATGGGATTAACCGTCGAAAATATTTCTGACCAGGGATATCTGAATAACCCCTACCGATCTGTGCGTTTTCTAGACCCGAGTTCAGAGCGCGGGTTTCGCTTCGAAACTGAAGTGTATCCCAATACCCGAACCAGTAATGCAGTGTCATTGACAGCTAACTATTATTTGCCCTACCGCGCTTCTGTCTATGGTGAAGCAAGGGCGTTTTCCGATACATGGGGAATCGATGCCACTAGTTTTAAATTAGGTTATGTACATACCTTTGGTGACGACTGGATCCTTGATTTCAGAGTACGCCAGTATTCTCAGGACAAGGCAGATTTTTATCAGGATCTGTTTAACCGTAGCGAAGAGTTTAACTTCCGTGCGCGGGACAAGGAAATGAGCACGTTCAGCAATATTGCCATCGGTTTTAGCCTGACATATGAATTCCAATTCTCCCCTTCTTCTTGGGTTAAGAAAAGTACCCTGAACTATGAAATTGATCATATGCGCTTCAGCTATGACGACTTCCGCGACGTATTGGCAGATGCCCCTGTGGGTGAAGAGCCGCTGTTTGAATTTTCAGCCAACGTGACACGTGTTTATGTGTCTATTTGGTATTAGGTGAAATTATGAAAAAACACATTGTCAGTTCACTTTTTGTTCTGTTTGCACTTTGCCTCAAGACTGTTAGTGCAGAACAGCAAAGTCAGGTTGCCGATCAATTACAAGCGTTAAAAAAAGAGGTGATTGCGCTCAATCGGGATCTGTTTGTATTGGAAGAAGATTTACTTTTTCCATCCAGCACACAAGTTGCGGTTTATATCTCAATGGATGTGGGTGAATACTTCAAGTTGGACGCCCTTGAGCTCAAGATTGATGACAAATCTGTCACTAGTCATTTGTATACGGCCAGTCAGGTGGATGCCTTGTACCGTGGCGGTGTGCAGAAGCTCTACGTTGGCAACCTAGCCCAGGGTGAACATCAAATCAGCGCGTTTTTTACCGGGATTGGTCCGGAAAATCGCCCTTATAAACGGGCAACATCCTTTGTTTTCAATAAAGAGTCGGATGCTAAGTCGCTGGAACTCAGTATCACTGATTCCAGCGCTAAGCAACAACCAGAATTTAGCGTGGTAGAGCTGTAAGTTATGTCATTCTGCAGAAGCCTGAAACCTATTTTGCTCGGCGCATTGCTGTTGACGGCAACGATCTCCGGTGCGCAACAAACCAGGTTGGACGCTGACAAGCAAGTTGCTTTAGATAAGGCCTATCAGCAGGTTTTGTTTTTCTACTTTCAAGGTGACTTTTTTAATGCACTGACACATTACGCCATGCTGGAGGATCAGTTCGCTGGTGAACTTCAGTTTATCAGCAATCCAGGTGTTAACCCTGCATTGCTTAAAGGCGGTATGAGCCTCGCCCATGGCCTGGAGAACCAGGCTACCGACATCTTTGCTCAGGTGCTGCAACGGGACACCAAACTGGATACACAAACGCAAGCCTGGTTTTTATTGGGTAAAGCCTATTACCAGAAACAGCAATTTTCTTCAGCGGCGCAATCCTTTGACAATATCAGTTATGCACAAGCGCAAGAGGTTCTGGACGAGTTGAGTCAGGATGAATTGATTTATCTCCGGTCCCAGTTGTTTTCCTGGCTGACTAATGGACAAGGGGACAAAGTTGACTGGCTTTCTCAACTGTCAGGTGACTCGGTTTACCGGAATTATGTTTTATACAATCAGGGACTGGCAGATCTGCAGGAAAGTGATTACGAAGGGGCAGTTTCTGCACTTACGGAACTAGCTGAAAAAGACGATGGCGTATTTGGAAATTGGTTGAGCGGCTGGTGGTCGCCCATTCAACAAAGCGGCGAGAATGAAGTGCAGGCATTGCAAGATCGCGCCAACCTGACACTAGGTTACGCCCACCTGCAACAAAATAAACCTACGCAAGCTATTCAGGCATTTACCCGTGTGCGCCTGGATAGTCTTGATACTCAGGCCGCCTTGCTGGGGTACGGCTGGGCGGCGAGCACTCAGCAGGACTACCAGTTAGCTTTATCTGTCTGGGAACGCTTGTTGGCTATGCCACACAGTACTGAATATATACTCGAAGCTTATCTGGCTTCTGCCCATGCCTATGAGAAGGCTTTTGCGCCCAGACAAGCACTGCAGAAACTGCAGGCAGGACTCGCACGCTTTGCATCTGAACTAACCGAATTGGACCAGATTAAAACCCAGTTATCTGAACAATTTTTTGTCTCCCTTGCACAATCTGCTTATCAACCTGAAGAGTTGCCCCCTCAATTAGGCGGATTGTTGTTGTCCGAAGATGTGCGGGTACAGACCACGCAATTACAGGAATCCTTGTTAATAAATCGTCAGTTAAATCAGTGGCGAAATCGCCTGGATACGTTTTTTCTGATGTTGGAAGAACGAGAACAGGTAGCCATTAAGCGGGCTGAACGTCTCAAACAAGATAAATTTTTATTACGCCTGAGCGAGTTGCAAAGCAAAAGAGATACGCTGGCTACTGCCTTAGCGGCCGCCCAAGCTGAAAATCCTATGTTGCTCATGAGTGAACAGGAACAGGCATGGGCCAGTCGTCTGCAGAAAGCGCAAAAACGTTATACACGCATTAATCAGGTTAAAGCCGCCGCTGGTCAGAACCCTTTGTCAGATAAATATCAGCGCCGCCTTGCCCGATTGCAGGGTGCCTTGTTGTGGCGAGTTGCCGAAAACTTTCCCCAACGACGTTGGTCAGCACAAAAAAATCTGAATGCTTTGGACGCCAGTTTAATCAAAACCCGGGCTCAACAAGATATTCTGACCGGCAGGTTGAATACACCTCCTGACTATAGCGAGCAGCGAAACAGTATCGGACAAATCCAGGACAGGTTGACTAAGCAACTTAACGTCTCTGATGGCTTGGTTACTGCTCAGTTAACTGAATTGAAAAAGGTATTTTCCGAAAAAATAGAACAACAGATTGCGCTACTTAAAAACTATCAACTGCAGGCGCAATTAGCCGTTGTACGTTTAAATGATGAAGCCTATAGAAAAGCGCAGACGGAGCAGCGGCAGGGGGAGATATCCAATGGTAAGTAGAGCTCTTGTCATTCTGATCCTGATTGTTTTCATGGCGGGATGTACGTTTAACCTGAGTCAGGAAAATGTAGAAAACGCTAAACCCGCTGCCAGACAGACCTTAAGCTCAGTTTATTTTGAGCCTGTTCCTCTCAATCATGATCCGCTCCCAGCTATGGAGCTGGCGTCTCTGCGAGATGCATATCAGAAACTTCAAGGCTTGCTAAGTGACGATGAAACCCGTCAGATTGTTCAATACCGACTGGCTGACCTGGAAGTGCTGCTTGCGGAGCAAAAGCAGGAGTCTGGATTGAGTTCACAGCAGCAAGGGATTTACGACCTTGCGATAAATCAGTATCAACAGATACTGGCTGAACACCCGCAACAAGAGCAGAACGCCGAAGTGCTATATCAGCTTGCAAAAGCGTATGATTTGCAAGGCCAACCAGAGCAAAGTTTCCAGACGATAGAATCCTTACTTCAGCAATATCCGGTCAATCCTTACCTGGCGGAAGTAAATTTCAGGAAAGGCGAAATCCTGTTTGCGCAAAACAACTATGTTGCCGCTGTTTCGTCCTACAAAGCTGTATTGCAGCAAGGAGAGGAAAACCCTTATTTTGTGACTGCTGCCTACATGCTTGGTTGGAGTTACTTCAAACTTGAACAATCGCACAATGCACTATTGGCATTTACCCAACTGCTCGATCATCGACTACCGAACAACATTATCGATCAACAGATGTTGAGTCAGGTAGATGGTGATCAACAATTGAAAAATCTGCCTGTAGGTGAATTACGTTTAGTGAAAGACACCTTGCGGATCATGGCGCTACTGTTTTCTTATGAAGCTGCTGAAATGAGCGTTATCGCACATTTTGAGGAAGTAGGAGAGCGTCACTATGAGCACTTACTCTACGACCAACTCGGTCAACAATTCCTGAACGATGATCGCTATCGTGACAGTGCCAAAGTTTATCAGGCATTTACTCGGACTCATCCTGCGCATAGCAAAGCTCCATTCTTCGCGGTGAAGCAAATCGATGCGTATATTCTGGGTAAGTTTCCATCCTTGGTACTGCCTGCCAAGCAAGGTTTTGTTTCAGCGTACGGTATAACAGGCGAATATTGGGCTGGATGGGGTCAAACACTGCAGGATGAAGTTAAGCCCTTTTTACATGAATATTTACAGGAGCTAGCACAGTTTGAGCACAGCAAAGCGCAATTATTGGCCAACAATGCATCTACACAATTTAGTGACGCATCAGCCACGAATGCAAAATCGAATGCTGACATACAGGAACTGACTAGACTAAAAAGACAAGCCTTTGCCAGTGCAGCCAATTATTACCGGGAATTTATCCTGACGTTCCCCTATGACAGCAAGACGCCTGAAATGACCTTTAATTTGGCGGAGAGCCTGTTCGAATCCGAAAACTATATCCAGGCTATCGAGCAGTATGAAATTTACGCTTATCAATATTTGAAGGAACCCAAGGCTGTAGAAGCAGGCTACGCGGCGATTCTGAGTTATCGTAAAGCACTCGCAACCCATCGGGTAGATGTAGACTTTTCATCGCTACGGGATCAGCAGTTGGATTCCCAGGCTCGCTTTGTTTCGCGGTTTAATAGTGACCCAAGGGCTGTGGATGTTTTGCATGACAGTACTCAGCAGCTGTTCGAACTACAACGTTACCCTGATGCGATTTTGGCAGCCAACGGGCTACTAGAATGGCAGCCCGCAGTATCTTCGGAAAAACAGATGGCCAGCTTCTTGGTGCTTGCACACAGTCAGTTTGAACTGGGTGAGTTTGCCCTGGCTGAAAATTATTACGATCAGATCATTGCCAGGTTAGACATAGATAGCCAGCAGCGTCTGGACATGCTGGAACGACTCGCCGCCAGTATTTACAAACAGGCTGAATTGAAGCTAGCTGAAAATCAAATTGCACCGGCCGTGAATGATTTGCTCAGAGTACTGGCAAAGGCACCAGCGTCCTCGGTGCGCATCAATGCTCAGTTTGATGCAGCTACGTATTTGCTGGAATTGAAAGAATGGCAACAGGCCACTGCATTGTTGGAGGACTTCCGCACCCGTTTTGCAGGCCACTCTTTAAATGAAGGCATCGGTGACAAACTCATTTTCAGTTACCAACAAAGTGAAAACTGGCTGGCTGCCGCGACAGAATTGCTAGCTGTATGGAAAAAAGCACCGCTCACAGAACAAGGTCGTCAGGCATTGTTGGTGGCCGCCCAGTATTTCCAGCAGGAAGGTGAAACACAACAAGCGCTGGAATCATTCCGCACCTACGCACATCGTTATCCCGAACCTTTCGATGATGCTATTGAAGCCCGCTTTACCATGAGCGAGTTTTATCGGAACAGCAAAGAAGACAGTAAAAGACGATTCTGGTTGAACAAATTAATCATTGCTGATGCAGACGCCGGAGCAAACCGTACTAGTCGATCCCGCTATCTGGCAGCCATGTCCTCGCTGGTTTTTGCTGATGATAAATTCAATCACTTTAAACGGGTCAAACTCAGCTTACCTTTGTCTGACAGCCTTAAACGTAAAAGAGCAGCATTGGATTCAGCCCTGACTGCTTACAACAAAACACTGGATTATCAAGTGGCAGAATTCAGTACCGATGCTAATTACAAAGTGGCAAATATATACCATCAGTTGGCCAAAGATTTAATGGTGTCACAGCGTCCCAAGGGCTTGAATCAGCTTGAGTTGGAGCAATATGACATCTTGCTCGAAGAGCAGGCTTATCCCTTTGAAGAGAAAGCCATTGAGTTGCATGAAAGCAATGCTCAGCGCAGCTGGGCCGGACTCTACGACGAATGGGTGAAACAGAGTTTCACTGCATTGGCGACATTGCAGCCCGGACGGTACAACAAACAAGAACAAGTGCTGGAGAATGCCGATGAGATTTATTAATACAGTCAGAGCATCTTTCGTTCTCATGACCTTGACTTTGGCAGGCTGTGCTTCATTGGATTTAACCACCTCTGAACAAGTCGAGGTGGAAACGAATTCTGAAAATACAGACAAAGTTCAACTCACCTCCTTTGAGTTGCTGGCACTGGAACTTAAGCAGCAAACCAACCACTATCGTCAGAATCAGAGATCTGCCAGTGCTGCAGCAAAGTCAGATTTCCTCGCAGCTATAGAATTTAAAAGGCAAGGTGAAATTGCCAGTGCGGAAAAAATCTTTACACGATTATCAGCGGAGCATCCAAAGCTGTCCGGACCATATCTTCAACTAGGTGATATTTATTTACTTGGAGAGGGGGCAGATAAGTTTGAGCGTGCCGAGGCGCAATATCGACTGGCTCTGGCTGTCAATCAGTACAACTATCATGCGCGCAATCGGCTGGCTCAGGTTTTGCGTCAGCAAGGGCAATTTGCTGATGCTGAAGAACAATATAAAAAGGCCATTGCGAGCTGGCCAGCCTTTAAGCCAGCCTATCTTAATTTGGGCATTCTGTATGACCTTTACCTCGGCGACAAAAGCAAAGCTCTGGAACATTATCAGACTTATCAGGCGCTGAATGATAAACCAGAAAGAAAGGTAAAAGGCTGGATAGCGGACCTATCCAGACAGGTTGCTAACCAGAAGACCAGTCAGTTGGCAGAGGTGAAATAATATGCGATCGATAACATTGTCAGCATTGATGCTGCTGTTTTTTAGCCTCGGCGGGCAAGCGCAAGAGTCTCAGGAAATACCTGCGCCAGAAGTGCAAAAATCCAACGCTGAACAACCCATTCTTAAACTGGAAGCAACCATACGTGGAAGTCGTGAGCAGCCTAAAGTGATGTCGATTGTGCCCTGGCAACCACCCACAGAAAAGCAGTCGTTACCCAGCCCTGTACTGAGTCGTATCAACCAACAATTTCAGGCGCTGAATCGGGACGAATTCCGGCGCCAGATAGATTATTTTGAAAAGTTATCAGATAAATGAAGTGTGTACTCACACTCATACTAAATCACGTCAAATAAGAAGTTAAACTGACGTTAGTAAAATATTAAGGTGAAATTATGGAATTTTATAATATTGTTGTCCGGTTCTTCCAAGAGGGTGGACCTTTTATGTTTCCAATCGCTATTGTGCTGTCGATCGGACTGGCGATAGCCTTGGAGCGTTATCTGTTTCTGGTGGTTGCGCGAAGCACTAATAAAAAAGCATTCAGGCAGATTGAGCCGATGCTGAATAAAGCCAATTACGACGGGATACTGCAATTTGGTAAGTCTAATTCTGCGCCCATCAGCAGAATTATCGGAGCTGGGATCAACAGGCTTTCACAGAGTCAGCGACGTGAAGATATTGAGTATGCGATGGAAGAGGGCTTGATGGAAACAACACCTCGTCTTGAAAAACGCACGGGTTATCTGGCTACACTCGCAAACATTTCAACACTGCTGGGCTTGCTAGGCACAATCATCGGTCTGATTGCAGCATTTTCTGCCGTAGCTACCGCAGATCCTTCTGAAAAGGCGAGTTTATTATCTCAAAGTATTTCGGTGGCAATGAACACTACAGCCTTCGGCTTGATTGCAGCTATTCCTTTGTTGGCCTGCCATTCCATTCTTCAGACAAAAACAACTGAGATTGTGGACAGCATGGAAATGGCAGGGGTCAAATGCCTGAATATTCTAATTGGCCGGCAGGTAGTCAACACCAAGTCCAGAGCAACGGATTAAACTCATGTTAGGCAGGAAAAAACGCGCACCCAAACAAGATGCAGAGTTAGACATTACGTCTTTCATGAACCTGATGATTGTGTTGGTTCCGGTTCTGCTGATGATGATGGTGTTTTCCAGGATAACTGTGGTGGAGCTATCTCTTCCGCAACTAGGTGAAGCGCTGGAAAACTCTGATGATAAGAAGAATCAGCAGTTGGAACTATTGGTTCGAAGTACCGGCATTGAAGTGTATTTCCCTCAGGGATACCTGGTGAAAAGTTTACCTGCTGCTGAGACAGGATACGATTACACAGCTTTGCAGGACATTCTTAAGCAAGTGAAACAGACGTTGATCAACAAAGGTATCGAGAAAAAGCAGGCGACGCTTTTACTCGAAGATGATGTTCCTTACCAGGTCATTATTGCCCTGATGGATACCACCAGATCCTATAAAGATGTGTTGGTTACCTCTGTCGTTGATGCTGAACTATTCCCTGAAATTTCGTTAGGTGACGCACCTTATCAAGGTGCAGCCAATGGAATTGCCAGCGTGAAGAAAGATTAGGGTAAGAATATGAAAAAGTCAGTGCGCGCGATGCGCATGGAAAGACACCACAAACGCATGGCAAAAGAGTCTAAGCTGAGCCTGGTTTCCCTGATGGACATTTTTACGATCCTGGTGTTCTTCCTGATGTTCAACGCGTCAGACGTTCAGGTATTGCAAACCCATAAGAGTGTCAGTTTACCCAAAAGTGACGCTGAATTGGCAGCACGTGAAACCCTGGTGCTAATGGTGAATGCGCAGGATCTATTATTGCAGGGGCAAAAACTTGCAGATGTTGACGCTGTACTGTTGCAACCTGACGATATTATTCCTGCTCTGGAAAAAGAGCTGAATTATCAACGTACGCGCAACACGAATTTGCCAGTGGAAGCGCAGCAGGTCAATTCACAGGAATTCGCCGGCGCTATTACGATCATGGGTGATCAGGCCATTCCTTATCAGCTACTCAAGAAAATCATGCAGACCTGTGCTCAGGCAGGGTATACAGATATTTCCCTTGCAGTTGAACAGAATACGCCTCAGGGGGATACAGCATGACCACCGCTACAGGCAATCATTTTCGTTCTGAATTACCTTGGTCTTCTAGCGAGAAAGAAAACAAGCTATTTAACAAAATTACCTGGTTTGCATTGGCAGTGACTGTTGTATTTGCACTGGTGATCAAATGGCAAAAATTGCCTGAGCAGACCCGTGAAGAAAAAGAGAAATTACCACCTCAGCTTACGCGCATTATTGAAGCCAGGAAAATCGAACCACCTAAGCCGGTAGAAAAGCCCAAGCCTATCCCGGAAGAAAAAGCGCCTGATCCGGTGAAACAGGAAACTAAGCCTGAGCCCGTCAAGCCAAAACCGGTGGAAAAGCCGCAAGTAGTAAAACCCAAAGAAGTGGAAAAAGTGCCGGTCAAACAACCCACTAAGGTTGAATTGGCGGAGAAGGCCAGGGCTAAGGCGAAGCAGTCTGGCTTGCTGGCATTTCAGGATGATTTGGCCAGTATGCGCAGCAGCATGAACATCAATAATAAAGCTGAAACGGACATGATCAAAGGCGCCGGACAGACCAACAAAACCCAACGCAAGTATGTGGGCAAAAAAGTGAACTCTGTCAGTGGTGGAGTGGACACCAGTCAATTGTCCAGCGATATTGGTGCCAGAGGGCAACTGGCTGGTCGTAAGACCACTGAATTCAGTGCACCAAATGAAGGATTGGCGTCGCTGGCGGCGAAACAACTGGTGACAGAAGATACTGTGCTGGGCAACAGGGACATAGAATCTATACGCAAGGTATTGGATGCCAATAAAGGGGCTATTTACGCCATCTACCGCCGTGCACTCAGACAGGATCCGAGTCTGCAGGGGAAAGTGACAGTCAATCTGGCCATTGAGCCCGGTGGCTCGGTCTCTGCCATAACACTTGTGTCCAGCGAACTTGACTTTCCTGAGCTGGAGAAAAAATTACTGGCGCGTATCGGCCTGGTTAATTTTGGTTCAGATCGGGTGACCAAGACCGTGTTGGATTATTCTTTTAATTTCTTACCTTTCTAGAAAATACAACTAGCAGCAGAGATGGGAATTAGTTCTCTGCTGCTTAAACCCTCATTCACGCAGAACACCACTACATTCGGGCTTTATTATATAAGCATCACCCGACCCTCTTGAGAACCATACTGAAAATAGCAACACGCACTATCTGACTTTAATGAAATACTTTCCTGCTGAAGCGGCTGTGTTTATGATTGCCCATCAGCTTCCTGAAATCTTTGTGCTCCAACTGTATAAGAGTTTCGTGATCACCTGCTTCAATAAATACTTCGGGTTCCTGGCTAAGCTCATCGTCAAATATTGCGTCCATATGATAAACGTTAGGCACTGGTGGCACAGCGCCTGTGGCGCAATCACTGAACATTTTATAAACCTGCGCCTCTTTGACCAGTTTGAATGAACGGTTTAATTCATCATTCAATTTACTCAGACTGAGTTTGTAGTCGGCTGGTAATATCGCCATCAGGTGCTTTCCATCATGATCTTCCAGGACCACCGCTTTGGCTAGGCGATGCAAAGGGACCTGAGCACAAATTGCCGAACTGATAGAACTTCTGCTTTCCTGATGTGATAACAATTGATAGCGGATTTTGTGGCTATTCAGATATTCGGTAACACGATTCATGATGTCCCCCTTGGCAAAAGATGATTGTCTGTAAAGTGTAGTTTATTGCCCGGGTATATAAAGCGAACCATTGCTCCAAATTTGTAAAGATTTGATAGTTGGGGATTTATAGTTAAGGTCAGTGGATGGCTAGTCATTTTTATTTACTGACGGACATCAATCCTGATTGTTTGTGACGATATTTGTCTGTAGAATCGCCCGCGGAGTTGGCCAGACAATCGCCGTTTGAATTGCACTTGTGTAATTCAAAGGGAGGAAAGTCCGGGCTCCATAGGGCAGGGTGCCAGATAACGTCTGGGCGGCGTAAGCCGACGACAAGTGCAGCAGAGAGTAGACCGCCTAAGCGCTGATGTTTCGACATTAACGCCGGTAAGGCTGAAAGGGTGCGGTAAGAGCGCACCGCGTTGCTGGTAACAGTATACGGCGAGGTAAACTCCACCCGGAGCAAGACCAAATAGGGTTCCTGACGGCGCGGCCCGCGTTGGAACCGGGTAGGTTGCTTGAGCCAGTGAGCGATTGCTGGCCTAGAGGAATGATTGTCCACGACAGAACCCGGCTTATCGGCCAACTCCAATATTCTATTCACTGCTTATAAATTAAGTGGTTAGCGGTGTAGTTCAGCCATTTGTAACAGGTGTGACAAAATCTGTGACAAAACATGCTTTTTTAAACGCCAGTAAGACATGACCAAATTGGAGTCGCTGCTGAGTCGATGAAAGCCGTCAAAAAATTCAATTATCTGTTTGTTTGCAATCAAACGTACTACTTCGGGTTTATTTCCTTCAGCATCCAAGGCCTGGTCTATTCTGTTAAATACATTGAAGTTTTAACTCCATCCAGTTATGAATAAAAACGCTTAGTCAGAGTTGCTAACTATTCAGAACGCTAACTTGATTAGAGTAAACATATAGAAACAGCTCGCTTTACACGATATGGAATCAGTTTTGGAAAAAGCAGAATGTGCGTTCGGTATCGTTTCCAACCTACATGCATTGAGAGTCTGCCTACCAAAATGCATAAGGATTATGAGCGCTATTGATTTGAGTGGAACTCATTGGCAACGTATAAAACTATTTCTGAACACACAGACTGAGACAAAGGTGTTTATTTCGACCAATGTTTTGAATTTCCCCAAATGAACAAATCGCCGCATAAAAGTATGAGCTGGAGTGAACGGTTCAATTGTGAAGTTCTTGAAAACAATTTGGTTTCTACCAAATTCGTATAGGACCACTGTAGGCTGCTTCACGGCGTATGAGATCATGCCAAAAAGGTACAGCAGTCTAAGTTCAATCGCCCCCTGTTTTATCAAACATGACTTTAAACAGTGCAAAAAGGGTATTTATTCATCAGATATCCTAAGCAAGGATTACCTATAGGCTTAGTATTGCTCGACTGTCAGAAGCAATCTTCACAAGTAGCTTAAAGGCTCCATTCTCCTTGGGCTTTCCGAAAATTCACCTTGAAAATCTCATCAATGTTATGGTGTCAATTTAGGGGGGAGGTCAGTAGTAAGTGATTGAATAATTGAAATTACAAATCTTGAATAAACTCAATGTGAATAATATTTACCATTGTTGGTATGGATGATGTACTGTTATCAATAAACGACACAAGGAATAAGGAAGAGTATGTCGATAGATTTCAATTGCAAATTCACCAGTACCCGTGAAGTAAATACTAAGGAACGCAATTCTAAGAAAGCGTTACTTTTTGATTATGAAAGTGACCGCGGCCGTATAATTAATTCTGCTGCTGTACGGCGACTGCAGCAGAAAACTCAGGTTTTTCCTTTGGAACGGAATGCGGCGGTAAGAAGCCGCCTTACACATTCTCTTGAGGTCCAACAGGTCGGTCGATTTATTGTTCAATCTATGTTCAATGAGTTAGAAAAGACACAAAAATTACCGCAGTATGGGCTGACTGATTTGGAGAGGCACTTTGAAAGTATAGTGGAAATGTCATGCCTAATGCATGACATTGGGAACCCTCCGTTTGGACACTTTGGTGAGCAAGCGATAAATGATTGGTTCTGCTCCAATGTCGAAAAAGCTTATTCTTTTGAAAAGCCGTCGCTAGAACTGGATACTAGTCTGGTTTTAGATCTTTGTAATTTTGAGGGTAACGCACAAGCGATAAGACTGATTCACTCTCTTCTTCGTCTCAACCTCACTTACACTCAAGTTGCCGGAGTGATGAAGTACACGCGTTGTGGCACCAAAGAAAAGCCTTCTGATACGGATGAGCTTAGCTACCTGAAAAAGAAGGTTGGTTACTATAAAAGCGAAGAAGGCTACGTTGAAAAGCTTTGTAACGAACTTAATATCAAACCTCATCATCGCCATCCTGTCTCTTACATCATGGAAGCAGCCGATGACATATCATATTGTTTGGCCGACTTAGAGGATGCCGTCGAAAAGGGAATTCTGGATACGCAAAAGTTAAAGATGGCGCTTTGTGAAGAATATACCAATCAGCTGGAGGAGTTCGGCTTAGCGTTGGATTCGAAGGAAATGATTAAAATTACTGACTACGCTGAAAAATCTGCGATGAACGAAAAGGTGTCGAAAGATAGTCAGTTTTTTATCTCTTTGAGGATCGGTTTTATTCACCCTTTAGTAAAACACGCAGTTCGCCGTTTTATAGACAATATTGAAAGCGTATACAAGGGGTCGTTCAATGGAGCGTTATTGGAGGATAAAAGTCATGAGCATGCGCTATCTGCAGCATTCAAAATGGTTGCCCTAAAATATGCCTTTTGCGACAAAGAAGTAGAGAATAGGGAATTACAGGGTTACAAAATTATTAATGGATTACTTGATAGTTATCTCCCATTACTCAAATTATCAAGAGCACGCTTCAGTAAAGTTTGCGAACAAGATAAGGAAGCCCCCTTGTTTGAGAAAAGGCTGTTTAAAAAATTACCTACCAAGCATGTTCGAGCTTATCTAAACGCTGCAGATATGGGAGTTAGCGATGAATATGAGTTTTATTACAGATGCAGACTGATGCAAGATTTTGTTAGCGGTATGACTGACCAGTTTGCTTATGATGAGTATAGAATGTTAATGGTCTCTGAATGAAGGTGATCAAGGAAAACTATGAAAGACTTAGACGTTCATAAAAAGGTCGCGGTATTAATTGACGCCGATAACGCACAATTATCAAAGCTTAAATCGATACTGGATGAAATATCCGCTCATGGGCATGTGCTGATTAAACGGGCTTATGGTGACTGGTCGATTGAGCAATTGAAAAACTGGAAGAAAACGCTTAACGAACTCGCCATCCAACCTATCCAACAGTTTGCCTATACAACGGGTAAGAACTCGACTGATGCCTCTATGATTATCGATGCAATGGATTTGCTTTACTCCGAAAGGATAGATGCTTTCGCCTTGGTATCTAGCGATAGTGATTTCACCAAGCTGGCATCAAGATTAAGAGAGTCCGAGAAGTTTGTATTTGGTGTAGGTGAAAAGAAAACGCCAGTATCTTTTCGTAACGCCTGTGATGAATTTATTTTCACTGAAAACCTCGATGTTTCAGAGCCAAAAAAGAAAGATCCTAAGGCTAAGGCGAGTGATGATACTGGCAACTTAGAAGAAATCATTCCTGTTCTGACTAAGGCGTGGGAGCAATTTCAAGATGATGATGGTTGGGCGAGTTTATCTGCTGCTGGTAATTTTATTAAACGCACAGCACCCGACTTCGACCCCCGTTCATATGGCGTTAGCAAATTGGCAGAATTGCTTAAAAAATTGAACAAGCACTTTGAACTGAATAAGCAAAAGCGAAACGGCTCAAACGATATTGTTACTTATAAGCCAAAGTAACACATGTATTTTGGCTGTTCAGGTGTGCATTCCAATAATTGTTATGGGACCAACGAAGCGCTCTCATACCAAATAGTACATCATCTAAAAGCGTTGTAATTTTTCTTAGAAAAGTAAGATAGATACAAATGTGTTTTTACTTGCAAATTTTGCAGAGAAACAATAACTTCAAGATTGTACTTTTCAACTGACCTCGCTTGTTAAGGGAACTGAAATTATGACAGGGAACGGAAAAAATGAGTATTTTAATCACTAACGAAGAAAGGCTTTGGAAAGCATTTTTGGATGTGGTTGACAGAAAATTACCTGGTCCTGACAAACAGGGCGCAAAATCTCTCGACGAAACCGCTCCAATCAAACGTGCATATCAAAAATCGTGGATTGGCGTCAGAGAAAAACTGAAAAAGATTGATAATCACAATGACAAGCTTGTCAAACTGATTGAAATGGGCCTCATTGATGAGGATCTTTCCTTAGGGTTTAGATTTAAAATCAATATTTTAGCTCGGGAAGTGTTAGTTCATGATGTTTTTGACAGGGTAAAAAGAAAGTTTCCACGCGGCTTTGCGATGCTAGAGAATCGTGCAATCCGATCGCGGGCACATGAACTTGCGACTGTCGCCATTCTCACTGGCGTGGACTCACCAGATAGTGCCGAGCGCTTTTGCGTATATGGTGTTGAAGTTTCCCCATTTCCTCGTGAAAGTTCCCGTCGTTACAGAGCGATGGAGAAACTGGAACGTACCATTTGTGATCGCCTGTGTGAGTTGCTCCCTGACCAGTTTGGCCGGGCTTCGCGCGCCTATGACGTTATTTTTGGGACGACATATAAAGGTAGAAATGCAATTAGAAATTTCATCGCGGCTTTGCAGGATTTAAAAAGTACGAAAATCAATCTCAGCATGTTAAGGCTCGAAGACCCGAAGGTGTTGAGCAAAGACCATCGTGAAAATAGTAATTACAACGCCTTCAATCGCTTCATCCTGAACCAAGGGCGCAAAAACACCGTCGGCGAAATTTTGGACTTTTTAACTAAATCACCCAACGAAAAGGAACCTGTTCATAACCTCGGAATGATTCGAACTCTAGGTATGCAACGAGGCGCGACTGCAATGATCGCTTACCTGCTTACCAACAAACACAAAATGGCAGTGCCCGGAATACAAAGTCGAACCAACCGGTATTTGCATCAACATTTCCAAGATATAGTCGTGATCCCTTGTTCTTTATACAGCAAAAAAGGTCCTAGAATAACCTACGGGAAACTTGTAGCAATGCTACATGCCTATTTGTATCCTGACCAACATCCGGATTTGGAAGATCAAAAATTGGAAGAAGGTGAAACGTTTTATCCGTTCGAAGACCAATTAGATCTCAGCAGTGCGACGTTGCATGACAATGCCAGGGAGCTTCGTTCCAAATTAAAAGACATTCGGTGGGCAATGCTCAATCGAAGCGTACTCATCATCTTTAATGGGTTGGTAAGTCAAGATGACGTTGAGCCTGGAACATACTTTACTCGCGTTGGTATAGCCGATAACCCAGCCATAATGTTGGTTAGGAACCTTACCAAACCAGGCTACAGCGATGCCTTTTATAAAAAAAACAGTGGAGGATTAAAGACATTCTTTCTCTCGCGAATTCTGGTTTTTGCAAATGGTGAAACTTCGCCCCTGACGCCTTTTATTAGTCCAGAGTACGACTGGACATTAGCTGAACCGAAAATAAACCTGACTTATTTGCTGGATGGTGAGTCGGAAGAGCTTACACAATGTAGCCGATTAGTAAAAAGATTCGAATCTCTGACCAGTAATGCCATTAATCACAGCGTATTCTACGCAGCGTCCTGTCATGATAATTTACTCGATTTTCAAGGTTCCGGGGCTGACAGGGAAGAATTTGAGAATGCATTTACTCATCATTTCAAATCTTTCAGACAATCCGAGACTATACGCAAAAAAGTAGTCGAGAATCTGATGCAGTCTATGTTTGCTTCACAACCATTATTTTTTGTCGCACTCGCATTCATGACAATCACGACCGGTGGTACTCGTCCAATAACGCTAGCAAGGTTTATCGATCGTTTTGTACGCGTATGTAAAAGCATTAACGATAGTCAAAGCATAGCTGAAGACGCTGAGGAACATATTCAAAGCAGAAAATTGACGCTTGCAGAGCAAATTAACCTTCAGCAAATATCCAACTCCAACCTGAATATTGAATCACTTGCACAATACATCTGCCGAGAGAAAAGCTTGGTTGTGACTAAGTATGTACCAGAGTGTTATTTAGCAGAATGGGGCATGGCAAGAGACAACTGGGATTTTCCCTCCTTGTTCTTGAAGGCTATAGGCCCCTTTGTTTTCAAGAAAAACAACGAAACCCATCTTGCATTTGATCAGTACACCGATCAATCTGGTTATGCCAATGATATTCTTGATGAAGTGAGTCCATTTCAAACCAACTTTCTCGGCCAGCGAGACAGACTTAAAAAATGTGCAGAAGAAAACAAGCTGCTCTTTATCTGTGAATTACGAGCTCGTAAGGATACGCGAGAACTGCTCGAATCGTTTATCGGTAAACAGGGACTTGCACTACTGCACCTGATAATCATGGAGGAGTCGCTTCGTGCACATGAATTACTGCTTCGACACTCCTATTGGTTGGATGAAAGCTATCGTCAATATCGGTATATGTTCCAAACGCTCCTACATGGATTTTCGTATCTGCGTATAGCCGGTACCAAAAATCTTATATCACAACATTTTGATATGCCTATCCCATGGCAACATGACCGCCTATTCATATACTTGTATTCTTTTTTGTTCGGTGACTTAACCGAGGACAGGCAAAGGTACAATATGTCTCGGAACTTTGAAGCCACTACAACCCGAATTGAACTATTAGATTTGGCTGATGGCGCTCTGCGAGCGATTAAATTTCGTGACAGAACAGAAGGAGCCAGTAGAAAAGACATACTGGCGGGGTGTTTTGACAAAAAGACAAAAGCGGAAATTAGTCACGAATTGACCATTTCGCGAGCGGTCAGTAAACGAAGAGAAGGGCAGTTAACCGGCCGAGGCAGTGCGCAAGAAATCGCATGTCAGCATATTCAGGCGCTTGAAAAATCTTCTATGTACAGTGGAATAAAGGAGTATTACACCGAAAAATATAAAACCTGGCTAACTGAATGTGAATTGTTACTGGTCGATACCTACATCTTAGCGGGAGGTGAAGAAGGCACAAGCGAGAGCGTTATTTACACCAAGTTATCAAAAATGTTGCAGCGTGCTTTGACTCCATCGCTAGGGACCGACAGCACTCAGTTGAACTACCTTAGCGCAACTTTTAGCCACAAAATTGACGCGGTCATTGCGTTCATTTTTCGTGATTGGGAAGCAATGCTAAAACATTTAAAAGCAGATAAGTTCAGGTTGGAAAGCACTATCTTGACTAATGTGAATTCGAGACGGCAAAACGCGCAGCACAAAAAACTGATTTCACTATTAGAGAAGGAAAAACATGCAGCCCTCAAGGAATTCTCAATTGAAGAGATGCTGGCAGAAGTAGCAAGTGATCTTCGAAACTACAAAAATATCAAACTGGAAAAGTTCTCCCCTGAAATACTCGGCACCCTTTCTGATATTGCTCTACGAAAAGCGGAATATTTGTTTTACATTCCAATTAAAGGTGATTTTAGTGCGGCAGAATGGGAACAAATGTTACGTGCCTATCTGTATTTCAAGTTAGCAGATTTGTTCAGGAGGATGATTTTTTCCAGGGCTCATGATAGCAGAAAACACTTTATTAATGCTCACGCTCTGCGTGCAAATATCAGACTTCTTTACAAAATGCATCTCAACAAGCCGACTAAAGAATATGAAGAAGAATTCGCTCATTGGCCAGGTTTGCATGATTTTTCTTTGATGGATGAAGCTAGATACCTAATTGACTCTCTTTCGCTAATGACAGGGACATTTCAGCGCGAACGAACGGCATTGTTAGTATTAGAATCACAATACAGCAGGATTCGCTACAAAAACTATGATCACGCGTTTAAGCTGCATACCCAAGCAGAGCGCTATTTATCCTATGGAGCTCCTAACTTGCTTGTTGCTGCAAGGTTGTTCACGGTACGGCTAAAATTGTGCTCGAAAATGCTTCACTTAACTGACTTAGATCTGGAGTCAGAACGTCCCCGTTATTGGCACCAAGAAGAATTAAGACTAATGATGCGTTTTGATTGCAACCGACTTCAACAACTCGCTAGCAGAATAGGAACACCCTATTGGACCAGCAAAGCAAAATATTGGAAAAGTAAATTAGGATATTAACATTAGTCTATTGTCCTTAATATTTAAAATAGGCGGCCGATAAGCTGAAGAGTACCGTCAGTACCGGATTTATTTTCATACCTTATAAAAGTTTTTATCTCAAAATTCTCAAAATTTAATATTTAACCACTTGTTTTTACTGGATTATTCTTAACTAAAAACCTTACCTGCAAGACTGCTTTCGAAGGCTGATTTTAGTTGTCGCGCTGCTTTAGAACGATCATAGCATGCGTAATATGCATTCCTGTCGACAGATAAAAGCGACATCAGCAGCGAAATCAATAGAGGTAAAAAATGCACAAGCAAAATCTAATTTCGAAGTACTTAAATGGAGTTTTGGTAAGTGCAGGATTAATCATCCAGGGAACCGCGATTGCAACGTCAAAAACACCGCAATCATTCACTAAACCGGCACCGGCTAAAATCACTTCGCCGGCGCCCCCAAGATCACAGGCTCCAAAGTCAGTTTCCAAACCTGCCTCAGTACCTAAGACCGAGCAGCAAAAACAACAACATCAACGTCAACACTTGCAGGCTAAACAAAGAGCGATCCGCGAAGCGACACCCAAGGGAAAGGATGGGAAGCCAATCCAACGTTATGTCAGCGGACAACCGCTGACAGGTAATCGTAAAGTGAAAGGCACAGTGCAAGAAACCCGGGTAAATATCAAATATCGGGGGGGCAATGTGGCATACGATAACGGTAAACCTCACGGCAAGATAAAAGGTGATCACATTCACCTGCGCGATCGGACAAGACCCCCGGGTAAAACCTTCTCGCGACAAGGAAAGGATCCAAACCTGGTAAAAAACCTGTCACCTAAGGATCAGAGTAAGCCATTTACTAAAGTAATTCCGGCGAACAAGGAGTCGACTAGGCTGGTTACGAGATTCCTAGCGAAAAAAGAAAAAATGCTAAAGCAGGTCAGCAAGCAGGCTAAAAGCCAGTTCCGTCAAAAAGCCAAACCCAAAGGAGGCAGAAAATGAAAACCCTAATTACATCTTCAATATTAGTAGCGTTGGTTACGGCGACCTACTTTGCCTGGGCACACTACTCACCCGTACAGGCTGAGCACAACCAGGGTGAAGTTGTTCAAGACGCCGTTTTGAGTGATGAGGAGCAGTTGATTGAAGTCAGCGAGCATCTTATGGCGCCGGACCTTTACCTGAGTCTCTGGCTCGCTCCGGAAGAAGCATACACAGATGCGTTTTCTCGTATGGTCTATGGGCTTGAGTTGGTCAATTTGGTGTCATCCAAATGCTGGACGACTGACGGCATTGCAGCAAACAACCCCTTGTTTGCAACCCTGATTAATGCCAATGCGATTGGCGATGTGGGTTCAGAACAAGCCTTTGAGCGCATTGCATTATTACAAAGTTATGCTCAGTCAGATGCTGCCGTATTGCTTCATCTAGGCTGCCAAGGGGTGATTAAAAACCATTTGTTGATCGCAAACAGCCACCTCGATCTCTTATTTCAAGTGCGACTCGAAGAAATTGGGATTGCCGATGCTTATCGGCAGGTCTCACGCAGCCTGTTTGGCTTGATAGATAACCTAAGTGAGAAGGAATAAATATCATGAAAATCCAACCAAGTAATACCCAAATGGCGAGCATGGCAATTGAAGAGATGTCTTCAAATATGCACGTGCAGGAGTTAGCCGAGGGAGTAACCTCATTGCAAGGTCAAATCAATGCCGACGCTGGATTTTTTAACTCTACCGGCAAAAAAATTAAAAAGGAGACAGAGGATCTGATTGCTAAGGAACGAGGAGAAACTGTTGAAGCTGGTATAAAAGCCCTGGGCCAAATCGAGCGAACCCTAATTCATGGCCACAAAAGACTGATAGAAAAGGAAGTTATGGCAGGTGTTCAGCGACTATCTCAAGAGGTAGTCAATATTCATACTCAATCACAGAAGGAGCTGACTAAGCTAGCAAATGACCCTGGTGTTGTGCTCGTACATGACGAAGCTCGACGACAAATTCAGCAACAAGTTGAAAATGGGGAACTTTCAGCTGATTTTGGTCAAGCAATGTATGACAGCCACACGGAAGCGGGACTTCATCAAATCAAAAAGCAAAAGGAAACTGGCAAAAACCTCAGTGATCACTACGAAAGCATGAAAAGAGAGGCACTGAAGATCAACTAATACGCTGCCAAGGATGGCAGTCCTAAAATTTATTCGGAGGTTACTATGTTTAGATTTTTATTTTTCTTACTTTTGATTGTAATGCTCAGCATGCTCAGTGCACTGGTCATTGCCGAATCGTTAGGCACAGTGTTCAGAGACTTCATTAAAATTGAACACCACGAAATTGCTGCCTACATAGTGGGCGGTGTTTTCGGAGTAACCAATCTTGTTGCGGCCTACGCGCTTCGTTTTGACAAAGCTCAAAAAGCCATTCTTACGTTCCTGCCACCGATTGGTGTTGACAAGTCATCGCCTTTTGCCACACAGGTACCAAGAATAGTGATGATGGTAGCAATACTCGGCTTTTCAATTTTGAGTATCGTAATGGGAATTACTGAAGATTCAGTGAAGTCTTATATTCAAGCCAAAACGCTAAAGGCAAATGCTGCTTTTTTCCAACAACAGAAATCCATTGCTTCTGATTATGACAATGCTATCGCAACAGCTAAAACGGACTTGAGCGAATTAGATGCCACAGTTAACGATTTGCGCCTTGAGCTGGTAGAACCTAAACAAGGGAACGACTTATATTTTCAACGGCAGAAATTGGAAAAGCTCAATAACGCAATTGACGGTTTGTCCACACAGAGTGTCGATTTGAATGTGCAAAAGAGCGTTGAAGACGCGACTGGCCTTGACGGCAGGGAGTCAGGAAAAGGAGATGAGTATAAGAAACTCCAGTATGCCCACGAAACAATTCTTGGCGCAATCAATGGACTTTCGGAGGAAAGGGAAGAACTCATTCTGACTATCAGGGTTAGCGAAAACACTGTGAGTGAAAAAATACAGGTTTTGCAGGAACAAGCAGCAAGGTTGCAGCTAAAAGTGGATAATCTATCAACTGATAAAGCCGCTGCTTTAGCTTCATTTGATAGAGAGAAATTAAGGGATCCGGACTACGTAATCATTCACGAAGGCCTACCTGCTAAAATAAACGCTTTTCTGGCTTATTCCGCAGATGGCAATGCAGCCGTTTCAATCTTACTAGTTGTGCTCACAACCGCCTTTATCATCGCAGTGGATATTTCACCGTTGATTCTTGCAGGAATGTGTAAATCGTTTGATTACGAAAAGGATATAGTCGAAAAGGATATGCACCATACGTTTAATGTATCGACGCGTATCGCAGCAAAACGCATGCAGGCACACAAAGACATTGTCAGAATAATGGGCGCAGTTAATGTTGAGAAAGAGTATTCGCAATACAGAGGCTTCGCCAAGGCAGACTATAATTCCGATTCGGATAGTGTTTTTACTTACGATAAGGCTTCTTAATCAACAACTTAACATGATTACCTAGAGAAAGAAGCAGCACAACAACCATGCGATTTTGACGTAGCCACGCCGTACCGTTCATGTCCAAACTTTAAACCTACTTTCGAGTGGGTTTTGTTTTTCTAGACCTCAGAATTTTTGATTATCTGGACTATAACTAAACGCCATACCGGTATGCTCATAGATCGAGATTTTTAATCTCATTCTACATATTGGTCGTAAGATCTCCGATAAAAGCACTTAGGGGTGACAGAAGGGAGCCTACTCCGCACTGATTGATTGCAAAAGCTAAATTGAATTAACCCCTGAAGGCTCACACAGCCGTTACTTTCAGGTATCGCCGTGCGACTGGGCGCAACTTCGTTACTAAAGATCCCAGTTTCACCCTCTGATAGCATGCGCTCATTATTTGTGGCTAGCCTTTGGCTGTGTGGGTTTCAATCCAGCGATATCAGCACCTTTCGAAGTGAAAGTATTTAGTGCTAAATCATTTAAGTCAGCTAGTGCATGTATGGGGAGGAACTTAGACACAAGCAGTAATAATCTTATTGGAAAATGCATTGATTATTCACTTTCATTTAACTGACCACCGGTCACTCTTGGGTGAACGTTATGGCTGGCTAGAAATAAATTGCCTGATCATGGCATTAACTTCATCAGGTTTTTCGAACTGAGGGCGGTGTCCCACGTTATCGAGTTCGAGCAAGGTTAAATTGTCGGTAATTGACGTAATTTCAGCAATGGTGTCAGGCGTGATAAGAAAATCATCTTTACCCCACAAAAAGAGTGTAGGGGCTTCAACCCTGGCTTTGCGGCTAGGCCAAAAATCTTTATCAGTCACTTCGTCAAAAGGAGGTAAGTTGGCACGATACCAGTTGATATGGGCGTTAACTCGCTTAGGGTCACTTGCTGCATTGCGAAATAGCACCCCTTCTTCATCGCTAATAAGTCCTTTATCAAGCAAAGGTTTATAGGAGCCTTCCCATATACGCTTCTCAACATTCATAACCCAAAGTAGAAGTGGGTTGGCCATACTGAAATAGTCGACGTAAGAAAATATCTCTCTTTGCTTTTCATTAGTCGTGACTAATTCCAGCAAAACACTTTGTGGTGGAGCACTCATGCCTGTCAACGTTTTTACCCGATCGGGGTAACGTTGTGCAATACCAAAGGCCATTGCATTTCCCCAATCATGTCCAACTAAGTGCACTTTCTCTGCGCCTATATGATCGATGAGAGCAACAATGTGCTGGGTCATACTTTCCATCGAATAAGCGTCTTCATCTGTTGGCACATCAGAACGGCCTTTACCAAGACCATCAATAGCGACCACTTGGTAGTTTTCTTTCAACGCCTGCATAGGCCTTATAAGTGAATACCAGAATGATGGAAAGCCATGCAGAAACAGTACAACTTCTCCTTTACCCGCAGATACATAGTGCAATCTATTTCCATCAAATTCGAAAAAGTCACCCTTAAACTTGACCTGGCTTTTGCTGGATAAGTTAGCATATTCAACTGCATGGTCAGGCCCATGCGTGTCTGTGTTAGCAGGATAGTATGTCCAAGCGAGTGCACAAACGAACACTGCCGATAGCAAAGCCAAAATGCCCAGGCTAATTTTTTTAAATTTGGTCATTATTAACTCCCCAAAGTAGTGACACTCATTATTAAAACGGCAATTTCAATAGCTCTTTCAAGGTTATCCAGGTCGATCTCGTCTAGATAGTTACCTTACAAACAGAGATTTTCATTACGCAATTGAACATTTCTTCTAATAAAGTGAAGTTTAAATTTTTAGTTTATGCGCAGGGTGCATATTTATAAGGCTTTTTAGAAGTGATTGTTTAGTCATTTCATCAAAATACTTTCTAATTCATTACTTCGATAATATCAAAAAATCATAAAAATACACCATCTTTTATGGCGCTATTGAAAAATAGTTCAATAGTGTGATAATGGCCAAGAGTAATATAGTAATTAGTGGTTAAACAACGGCAATTAGACGTCATCAGAAACGTTGGTTTTTTGTTTTTCCATTTGGTTGAACACGAACACGGTGATGTCTATGCGCAGATTGGCGCATCGATTATTAATATGGTGAGGGGCTCTATGTGGAAATATGTATTGGGATTATTTGCTGTGGTCGTTGCGCTTGGAGTTTACATAGTATTGTCATCGGGCGTTTCTGAACGGCCTGAAAATGCAGTAATAAAAGCTGTCCACTACGTGGGTATCTCGGTAAATGACCTTGAGAAATCTTCAGAGCTCTATGAAACAGCCTTTGGCCTGACAAGAGTTAGAAGCTCTACATTAGAAAATGAGCCCGCTATTGACGCGCTAGTTGGTCGGCAAGGTGTGTCGGCTAATACTCGTTTGTTGCGCAGTAGCAATGCTCAGCTTCGGCTAATGGCATTTCAGGGGAACCGTGATGATATCGATAATATTCCCCCTCAAGAAGTGAAAGGACCTGGATTTGCCCATGTTTGTGTTCAGGTCAATCAAAAAACCCAAGCATACGATAAATTCTTAGCGGGCGGTGCTACGGCGATCGGCGACAAAGAAATGGTGCAGCTCAATTCAAGAAACCCTGTTTACTATGCCTACGCCAGAGATCCTGATAATACAATTTTTGAAGTTGAGCACGTTGATATAGACGCCTTAAACCTGGAGACTCCTCCGAAAAATGATTATCGCATGCGTCATGTTGCACTGGCTTCCCCAGACATTGATGCAAGCGTCGAATTCTATTCAGTATTACTTGAACAAGACAGGCCCCGTCGGTTAGGTCGCTTCATGGCTATGGAGGGTGAGAAGTTTGATGCTGTGTCTGGATTGCCGGGTACAAAACTAAAGATGGCATTTTTTCAGTTAAGGAATATGGAACTTGAAATTGCTCAGTATCTTAGTCACCCCACTGAAGCACCAGTAAACCCAAGGCCCCTTGAGGCTAACGGATACAACATGATCGTATTTGAAGTCTCGTCACTCAATGCTGCCAAAGAACTGCTTGTTAAGGCTGGTGGCGCGGTAGTAACTGACATACTGCCAATGGATGAAGGCCAAATATTTTTTGCAAGAGATCTTGAAAACAATCTACTTGGCTTCCAGATGCTCGAAGATAACTCCCCCTTATCCGCAGTGCAGTTTACAGATAATGGCATGAATTAACTGGCCTCTTAGGAGTCAGCTTAAGCTTCATGTTAAACCTAATATCTAAAGAATCGCTCCAAGCTGTTGCAATTAACGCGGTTTTTATCACATTTGGTTAGCTTCTCGATTAACTCCAACACTCCATTTACTGCTAATAAATCAATCGGTTGGTAGTAAGTTGTGTGTTTTTGAAAACGTCTAAGTACTGTGCTTCCCTGTAATTAGACGTTGTAAATTCTCCCTTCGTACTTCGCTATTTTAGAAAGTTTTGTATGGCAGAAATTTCCCGGAAAGTACGACGTTGACTCGGTCGCCGTTGACGTTTTCTTCTCGTTGTATATCCATGGAAAAGTCTATTGCACTCATAATGCCATCGCCGAATTCTTCGTGGATAAGCTCCTTAATCGTGCTTCCATAAACATTAACCACTTCATACCAACGATAAATTAACGGGTCTGTAGGCACAGCAGTAGGCAATGATCCTTTATACGGCACTATTTGCAACCAGGCCACGGCTTCATCAGATAGTCCGAAAATTTCGCCCACCACAGCAGCTTGTTCTTTAGTAAACGTCATTTGTCCCAGGCAAGCTGCTGTTGTCCATTCTTTTGACAAATCAAGTGCTTGAGCAACGTCGCTCCACTTGATACTTTTTGCGACTTTCTGGGAAAGAATTAAGGCGGTGACTTCTTCTCTGTTACTTATCATGTTACTTCCTCGTAGTTTAGGTTTTTAATGGAGCAAATTCTGAATATAAATCAGCAGGCCCAATGTGATAGTGGTCATCAATAGCGAGAGGCTTCTCCAAAACAAAACAGGGTTTCGCTCCAGTAAAGGCGGACGAGATTGAATCAAAAATTTGGGGTTGGGGTGCCTGAGCTCAAATAGAAACTCGGACAATTCATTGTATCTTTTGTATGGAAAGGGTTGCAGGGCCTTACGAAGGGTGTAGTCAATCCATGCCGGAATTTCCCGCTCATCGTCAAGTACAGAACGATAAACCAGGCGTTTTTGCCCAGCCACAGTTCTGACCTTTGCCACTTGCGTGTCATAAGGGAAGTGTCCAGAAAGCATATGATAAGTGATCACGGCAAGAGAAAATTGATCTGAACGATTTGATACTACCTCACCGACGAAATATTCCGGCGCCATGTACATTGCCGTTCCCTGCATGTCATTTTGGGGCAGTGAGGATCGTGATTCGATAATGCCGGCAACACGTACGCCACCAAAGTCTATTATTTTCACTGTGCCACTCTGGTCGATCATGATGTTGTCGGGCTTTAAATCCTGGTGCAGGATCTCCATTCGATGCATTGCCTGCAGGCCTCTGGCTATCTGCTCTATGATATTGCGAACGGTTTCAAGCTCGGGTTTAGGATTGTCAATTAGCCACTGCTTAAGGGTGATGCCATCGATAAATTCGGAAACGCTGTACAAATAATTGCGCTCGCGATTTTGTATACCGGCTTTCATTACATGGGCGTTGTTAATTCGACGAGCAACCCATTCTTCCATCATAAACCGCTCAAGGTAGGCTCGGTCATCTCTCAGATCAATGGATGGGATCTTGATAATAACCTGTGAATTATCATCAGTGTCTAGGGCCAGATACACATGGCTGCGACTGTTGGAATGCAATTCACGCAAAATACGATATCCATCGAATTCCTGCCGTGGGCTGAGTAATGGAGGTAAGGTTAATTCATCGATTTGAGGTTGCAATGCACTAGGCTTTAATTCAGCTGACTGATCAATACTGACTATTTGCAAGGTCAGGTTGTCATCGCTGCCATTTTCTAATGCTTGTCTGACAATTTCCTTTGCCGCGTTATCTAAGTTCTGTCTATTGTTTCCCAACACTCTGAGTATGCTGTCTGTATCGCAGTAATCATAAACACCGTCTGTACAGAGCAGGAAATAATCCCCTTTTACCAGGTCAGCGGTTGCATAATCCACTTCGACATTCTGGTTAATGCCCAATGCCCTGCTTAGATAACTTGTTTTACTTGAGGTCCAGGAACGGTGATCTTTAGTCAGTTGTTCAACGCCGTTTTCTCTTATGCGATAGATTCGGCTATCGCCAATATGAAATAAGTGAGCTGTTGACGCTTTAAATACGACTGCGCTGAATGTGGATACATAGCCTTTGTCTTTATCAAAACGGTATTCGCTTTTTTGAGTTTGGGCAAACAGCCAGCCATTGATTGATTCAAGCACTCTTAAGCCGGAGGTATACACTGACCAGGTATCTGAGGTGCAAAAGTAGTCATTTAGAAAACTTTTAACAGCCGTTTCGCTGGCTACCTGACTGACTTCGCTGCTACTTATCCCATCCGCTAATGCGACTACGCTGCCTTTGAGAGTTAACTGAGGTTCATTGGGAATGAGTGTTGCGTAAAAATCCTGATTGAGAGCTTTCACGCCTTTATCACTGAATTGACCTGTGCTGATTTTAAGTTGGCTGCTCATCTGGCGTGCTCTGTTGATCCTGAGATTAAGGTCAGTTTCATAAAAGCTGCGTGCCTGAAGCAAATACCCAGCGGTTTATCTAACCGCTGAGTAAAAGACCTCAGGCGACGACATTTTCTGACCTGTAAACCTAGAGTGCAGCCATAGTTGCTTCTGTGGTTTTAGCGCTTGATTTTCGCTCTTTACTGGTTTTTACGTGGGTGTAATAAAGTGGCAATCCAACCAACATGAATCCACCTACCAAATTACCCAATACCGTTGGAATTTCGTTCCACAACAAATAATCAATTACAGTGAAATCACCACCCATAATCATAGAGAACGGGAAAAGGAACATGTTGACAATTGAATGTTCGAAAGCCATGTAGAAGAACAGCATAATAGGCATCCACATAGCAGCCATTTTGCTACCTGCAGATGTTGAAATCATCGCGCCAACAACACCCATGGATACCATCCAGTTACACAACATGCCGCGAATAAAAATAGTGAACCAACCTAAGATCCCTTGCTCTTTGTATCCCAGGGTACGGGATTCACCTATGGTGCTGACTTTTTCTGCTACTGCACCGCCTTCAATCTGGTAACCATAAGTTAATATGAAAGAAGCGAAGAAGGCCACCATGATGGCGCCAGCAAAGTTACCGCAAAATACAAGCCCCCAGTTTCTGAATAATTCATTCATGGTGCAACCTGCGCGTTTGTCGATTACCGCCAGAGGAACCAGAGTAAATACGCCGGTTAACAGGTCAAACTTCATCAGATACAACATGATAAAGCCCACTGGAAACAGAATTGCACCTATCAGTGGATTCCCGGTTTTCGATATGACGGTAATAGCAAAGAATGCCGCTAAAGCCAAAATCGCGCCGGCCATAAAAGCCCTTATAAAGGTGTCCTTGGTCGACATAAAAATTTTCTGTTCACCCGCATCAACCATTTTGGTGGCGAATTCTTTAGGTTCTAAGTAAGCCATAACATTCCTATAGATAATTGTAATATTGTCTGCTGGGCAGATTTCAGAAACAAAAAAAGCGCTCACACTTTTCTCTGTATTCACAAAAAAAAGTGAGAGCGCCTTTGCTCAATGATGTTCATATTGTTAATTGTGTGCTCTAAGCTGCAAAGAGAACAGAAACCTATTTCAGTTCAGTCAGATCACCAATAAGGTAAAGCAGATATTGTACCAATAAGATAAAGCCATATTTTTCATATGGTTAAGTGTTTTCGCAAACTTGAAATAATTCGAGTTGCACATCTTTAGTGCGAACTAGCGAGTATTTGGTGAGTTGTTTATTTAAAATTTGAGGGAACTGCTGAACGTTTATTAATCGCCGTCACCAGTTTACTGATATCAATGGAAATTACCGATTGGAGACTGTTCGTCCGGCTCACTTCCAGGCAGGTCCTCTTGGGAGTCGCACGTCTCACCTCCGCGTGAAAGTGTAGGGTCAACATACTGGATTATTAACCGCCCAATTATACTTCCTAGAGGAAACCTTAAATGAGGACGACAGTATTTTTAATCCAGCACTCTTACTGAACATAGTTGACGATACCCGTGAAATACACAAAGCAAGGTTTAATTTCTTGCTGGCATAGCCAATATATTCAAGTACAGAGTTAACCTAAATGCTACCTCTTCTGTTTTACCAGCCCTTTCGCCTGTGTATGTTCAGCATGGGATACTGCCTTTTCAATACTCAATATCGCTTGTGCCAAGCTGTCAGCTGATTGTTCAAGGCCATGATCTTTGCATATAGATTCAAGCCGCATTGCGGCAAATTTCAGGTCTGTGATTTTTTCTTTAATTGGGTTCCGCATTATATTCTTTTCACATTATTGCGTTGGTTTGGCGTAACCAACAAGCACCATACTAACGCGCTTACTACTAACCTGCTAGCGCAGCTAAGGCGATAAGTGGGATTTGGCTTAAATTCAGCTAAGCTTGGTAATAGATCAAGGTTCAAATTGATGGAAAAGCCAGAATCACGTTCAGAATCGGTTGATAACACCAGGCCCTGCCCTTTTTGTCAGGAGCATATTTTTACTCACGCTAAAAAGTGCAAACATTGCGGTGAGTCCGTTTCCCGTGTCAGTAAAGTATCCAGAGTCGCACGAACATTTGTTGGTTTCGTTGGGCTGATAACTGCAGCCTTGAGTTTGTTTTATGCCCTGCGCGAGGGGTATTTTTACATTGAAGAGCGTCAACAACAGCGCGCAGAAATTCGTTCTTACCTAGATGTTGCTGCGCAATTCCAGCAGTTGGACTCGCTCGACTATGCTGAACGTGCTATGGCTAAAGCGCTGGAATTATCGCCAAGCGATGCCTCTTTGCAACGCCACTATTTTTTACTGCGTTCTGACCGTATTCTGCAGGAGGTGGAATGGCGATTGGTCAGTGGCGAAGAATCCAAACTTATCAGCGAACTAGTCTTAGATGGTTTCCGATTAATCAGGTCTTCGTCTGATGCGCCTGAACTTGCTCAATTACTCGTTATAGTTGCGAGACTACTGCCCCACACCAGTGTCTGGAATGATGCAGCTAAAATCATCGATTTTTATGAACAGGCACTGACAATCGGAACGGAGGGTGCAGAATCCTATTTCCGTTACGGTCAGTGGCTATTTGAAGCTGAAGTTGACGAGGATAAAGGAGTTGAATTGATGAGACAGGCGATACAGATCGCGCCGGATAACGCACTTTACCACTATGAATTGGGCAATAAGTTGCTCAACAAAGGGGAGCTTAAAGCAGCGCTAAACCCCCTTATGATGGCTAAAAACTTGTTGCCAAAACAGCGCAGAATCGCAAACCTCCGTGCATCAAACTCGGCTAAATCTGCGCTGCGCCGATGGGTAATTGAGGCTGATAAAAAATTTGAAATACACAGTGATGACTTCCTTGGCCTTTGCATGGAGGAGCGATATGCCCTGATCAAAGACCTGCTGAATGACAGAAATAGTGATCGGGAAATAAACATGATCGCTGCTCGCTTAGCTTATGCTCAACAGGAGTTTGAAGTGTCATTGGCGTATTTGAAAAACACACAATCTGATCGAGATTTCAGCCGTCAAGTTCAGGACTATAATCTGGCGATATTTAACTTGTATCGAGATAACTTAAGTCAGCTTCCTTCTCAGCAAGCAGAATTCCAGAGAGTTGAACAAGCGTTGCAGTTCTACCACCAAAACAGGGGTATTGAGGAATCACTTGAGTTTGGTATTGAAGGGCGCAATCGCTATAAAGTCGGGCTAAGAGTTGACACAAAATCATCGGGAAATGGGGTTTATGTTGTGGAATCGTTCAGTGGTTACCCGTTTTATAACGCAGGGGTCAGAGCAGGTGACAGGATCATTAAACTTGCCCACCGAGAGGTTAATAATTTGCAATCAATCTATATTTTACTGGATAAGTTCGACCACAAAACATCAGTTCCAATGGTTATTGCGCGGGATGGTGAACAACTCGAACTGAATTTTATTGTTGAATAGATTTGACAAGGATTGTGCGAACTTGCAATGTTGAAACTCAGTAGTTTTAAAGTGTGATGACTTGATGCCAATCAAAAGGTTTAACATTCCTACCATTATCGATATCGAAGCCAGCGGCTTTGGACAGCTCAGCTATCCCATAGAAGTCGGCGTGATTACGGAAACCGGTAAGCGCTACTGCAGTTTGATAAAGCCCTTGGAGGAATGGACACATTGGAGCGACGAGGCAAGGCAATTGCATGGTATCAGTCGTGAGCTATTGCAGCGAAAAGGCCTTGGCGTTGGACAGGTTTGTTACGAACTCAATCAATTGTTAGCGGGAAAAACCGTCTATTCTGATGGTTGGGTAGTCGATCATCCTTGGATGATTAAGTTGTTTCACGCTGCAAAGTCGCAGATGCAGTTTTCTTTCAGTTCCCTTGAAACTATTCTGACAGAACCTCAGATGGAACGTTGGCATCAAACAAAACAATCGATCTTAGATAACAACCCAATCACAAGGCATCGGGCAAGCACTGATGCGGAGCTCATTCAAAACGTATTTGTCACGACACATCGTAAATCGATGGAGTTCGCTACCAGGGTATAATAGATTATTATTCCGGATCCGACTTTCTAGCTAGCACTAAACAAAAAACCGAGCCATTGCTCGGTTTTTTTAATTTGTCTTCGTCGACTAGTTTGCTTGTGCGACGTTTTCTACCTCTCGCCATACTCTCAAAAGGTTACCACCGAGAATTTTAGCAATGTCTGCTTCTTTGTATCCCCTGTTCAACAAACCCTGAACCAGGTTAGGGTAAGTCGAAACGTCTTTCAGACCTTCAGGTAATGAATCACCTACACCATCATAGTCTGATCCGATGCCAACATGATCAATGCCGACTAGTTGTACAACATGATCAATGTGATCTAACACTTTTTCCACACCGGCAAAGGGAAACGGCGTTTTGGCCCGGTATTCTTTTTCAAAGCCTTTGTACTCTTCACTTTCTTTGCCAAGCTTCTCTTCAATAGGCTTACGCAAATCAGCCATTTTGGTTCTCCATGAACGGGCAACCTGGTCCACAAATGTTGAACCAAAGTTGATCATGATGACACCACCGTTTTTACCCAGGGCTTTTATCATTTCATCATCCATGTTTCGTTCAAAACCTGGTGTAAAAGAACGCAAGGAGGAATGTGACGCTATAACCGGTGCTTTAGTCAATTCGACAACCTGATAAAAAGCCGCGTCTGACACATGTGAAATGTCCAACATCATGCCGATATTGTTCATTTCTGTCACCAAAGTTTTGCCGAAGGGGCTGAGGCCTTTCCACTTTCGCCGAACATCGTAAGAAGAATCGGAAATGTGGTTGCTTTGGGAGTGTGCCAAAGTGATGTAGCGTACACCTCTGTCATAGAACGCTTTCAAATTTGCCAGATCACCCTGGATTGGCGAGCCATTTTCCATCCCCATTGGCAGGGAAATTAACCCTTGTTTGAATTGCTGTTCGACATCCGCTACGGAGTCAGCGATAGCGAATTTGTCAGGGGCGCGACCAACAATGGCCTCTACATAATCAATAAGCTTATGCGCCAGTGCTGTGGATTGTTCAGAATCGTCAAGAGCAGCCGGTACGTAAATAGACATGAAAGGTGCATTCAAACCACCGGCTTGGGCTCGTGGGTAATCAAAATCACCGCCATCAGTGGCTTTGGTGACATCTTCCCATTTTTCATTGAGGCGATAGGGGACATCGATGTGACCGTCCACCAAAATATATTTTTGTGCCAGCTCTTTGGCTTTCTCTGATGCTAAATTTCCATGGTTATGGGCAATTGCGCCAGCGGAAAATGCGAGTGCGGCGGCAAGTGATAAATACTTGAGCATGTAAGAGTTCCCTTAATTATGTGTTAGAGGTGCTGTTCCAGAAAGGTGGCGAGCTTTCGATAAAAAATAACTCTGTTTTCCAGTTTGCTAATGGAATGACCTTCGTCTTCAAAACGCAAGTAGGTTACGTCAATATTTTTTTTACGCAAGGCTTTGACCATCATATCGGATTCGGTAACCGGATCTCTTGGGTCATTCACGCCATGTTGAAAAAACATCGGGGCTTTAATCTTGTTAACGGTATTTATCGGCGAGTTTTCGGCATAAAACGTCTGCCATTTAGCCTCTCTAATATCGCCATATTCAATCAGGTCGGATGCTTTTAATCCAGGTGAGGCACCTTGAAGAGCCTTAACCCAATCAGCAACTCCAACAAAAGAGGCCCCTGCCGCAAACGCATCCGGGTAAGCACCCATAACAGCATTGACCATATAGCCACCGTATGAACCACCTATAGCGGCAGCTCTAGATGCATCCACACGACCATCTGCTTTCAACCAAGCCAGTGCGTCAACTAAATCCCTGACGCTGTCTAGCCTTTTCTCCTGGTTATCCAGGCGTGCATAGGTTTTACCAAATCCAGTGGAACCACGAACGTTAATATCCAATACTGCAACTCCTTTACCAGTCAGGTATTGAGCCAGCGGTTGCCACGATGCTTTTGATTGAGCTGTCGGCCCACCATGAATGTCAATCACAACTGGAGGCAACGCGGTACCCACTTTTTCTGGTAAGTACAACATTCCTTGTAATTGAATTCCGTCTCTTGACGCAAAATTAACGACTTGCGGAAAATTGATGGACTTTGCATCGATCCCTGCCATATTTGCCTTTAGCAAACTCTGCTGAGTAAAGTTTTTCAGGTTGATTTTTACCAGCTCTCCAGGCGTATCAGGACCATTAATTTTTACAGCGAGTTGGCCACTTTTGGAGCAGGATAAACTATATGTGCCAGGCCTGAGATTCAACTGCTGCCGGGTATTTGATTTCTTGTCTAAAAGATGTAACTGATAAAAACCGTTTTGGTTTTCGGTCCATACCAGATAGCGGTCTTCAGCGCATAATATGACATTTTCCAGATCGAAATCAGCTGCTGCAATCACCTTGGTTTCAGCGCTTTTCACATCATAAAATTGAATTTGTTTCATTTCCCCGTTTTGGTTGGCAGTAAAATAAAAGCCACTGCCATCCTTAAGCCAATACATGTCCTCATACGCGGCGGCAATCTTTGGTTTAAAAATGGTTACCATATCTGAACTCTCAGTGTCCAGAATGTAAAGGTTGTTAGCATCTTCGCCGCGAGTCTGTGTGACTAATATCTGATTTGTACCTGGGCGCCACGCATCGGGAAAGAAGCCAAACTTTGCCTGATAAATCATTTTTGACCTGTTGCTAGTTAGGTCGTGCACGTATAGATCAAAATCCCGTCCATTTCTTTCTGTGGAAGCATACGTAAATTGTGTGCCTTGTTGATTAAACGCACCAAATTCCCGGAACGCATTGCTACTTGTCAACACACTGGTCTCTTTTAATCCATCGGTTGAAATCGAATAATACGCCTCGCGCTCATCACCGTTGTTGTCTGCACCATATAACAAAGTCTGGCTATCCGGATGCCATCTGAAAAATGAAATCCCGTTGCCAAAGGTCAGTTGCCTCGCTTGCCCGCCTGATACAGATAGGATCCACAATTGTCTACGTCCGGTGATTCTCGTTGAATAGGCGATGTATTTTCCGTCTGCGCTCATTGCCGCACTTAGTGGTCCATTAGCCAGAAGATAACGGGAAATATCTACAGGCGAGTCACCAGCGAGACCAACATCCAACGCCTCAAACTCGGGGGTATCTTGTGGGTAGGGCCACTCAGCAGCCTGCAAAAAATTGGTAAAAAAGAAACCAATAAAAACCAATATCAAATTGCGCTTAAACATTATTTTTCTCCGCAATAAAGAGATCAAGACTAGTGGAATGCCGGAGGCAGGTAAAGCAAGGAGATAAATGTTGGATTAAAACACATTTATATTATAAGTTGTTGCCTAAGATATTTGGCAGACGTTGGAAAAATTAGTGAAGTGGGTAAAGTGGATTGTCTCCATAGTTGCAGTTTTGATTATTTTGGTAATTTCGATAAGACCTCTGATTGAATGGAGAATGCTGCCAGCTGATCCTTTTGATAGTAATTCCGTACCGGCTGCACCGGATTATACTGGTGCGTATTTTTGGATTTCATTGCCAGATAAATCTGACTCAGCTGATCTGACTCCCCCCAATGCTGAAACTAATTCGGACATTACGGACCCAGAAATAGATGTCTTTTTTGTGCATTCTACAGGTTATGTTGGACCTGGTGGATGGAACTCCAATATGGATGCAGAAAACTCTGAAATTCAGTCCACGGAATATATGTTAACCAGCATGGCCAGTATTTTTAACGGATGTTGCAATATTTATGCACCCCATTATCGAGAAGCACATCTTGCTTCCTTCGGAGCGGAAGATACAGAGTCGAGTTTTGCTGCGCTGGATCTGGCGTATCAGGACATCGAAGCAGCATTTGATTATTTTCTGGAAAATTACAATCAGGGCCGCCCTTTTATGATTGTCAGCCATAGTCAGGGAAGCCTGCATGCTCTCCGGTTATTGGAAAACAAAGTCGATGGCAAAGCTTTGAGTGACCGCCTTGTCGCGGCCTACACTTTAGGTTACTGGTTACCAATGGATAAGTTTGAAAGAGGTTTTGAGGCTTTACAGCTTTGTGAAACACCAGACCAGACTGGCTGCTTAGTATCATTCGATTCATTCGGGGAAGGTGGTCAACTGGATGGGAAATCTCGACAATGGTACAAAACCGGATGGGAGATTATTGATAATAAACACATTGCTTGTGTGAATCCGATGAGTTGGTTGACTAATACAGATAGAGTCGCTGCGACTGAACATACTGGTGCTATGCCTGTTGAGTTTAAGCGAACCTTTTATTACATGCTGACGGCACAAAATCCCAACTATAAATTCACGGAATTGCCTTCGTTGACCAATCAGCTGACCTGGGCTCAATGTGGTGAAAACGGCGAGCTTTTTGTGCAAGAGCAATTGGAAGGTTCATTTTCCAACCATTTTGACAATCCAAATAAGAGCTACCATTTACTGGACTTCAGTTTGTTCTACGGCAATATTCGCAGCAATGCGATATTACGTGCCGAAGCCTTCATGCAAAAAAGCCGCTAACGCGGCTTTTAACTTCGGTCTGTAATCTGCTACCCAACCTTGTGCAGGTAATATAACAAACTGCTATTCGGCGCCAACCTGGGCAATTGTTTTCCAAGTTGCATCAATGCTTCGCCCGTGAAGTGCTGTCCATCTAAAAGTGGTAAGTTGGTTTTAAAACTAAAGATAGACTCTTTGGGCCAGTGATCACCGCTTTTTATAGGCCAGATAATATCCATCTGATAAATGGTCTCTTTATCCAAACCTGCAAATCGCATCTGATCAGGCAGACTTGCAGTATGCCCTCGAATTAGACTGTAAGAGAACAGGGCTTCAGTTTTGTCTTCGGCAACGATACCAAAGCCATTTGCATAATCAGGTAATTGCAATCGATACAGTTCGCCTGAATGGACAAGTTGCCGATGTTTTTTGTACAGATTGACCATGGCTTTTAGTTCGACTTTTTCCTGATCAGTCAACTCGCGTAGGTCCATTTCCATACCCATATGGCCAAATAGCGCAACCGAAGCCCGCATCGACATGGTGAGATGTCTGTGAGTGATATGACAGTCTCTTGGCCCCACATGTGACCCCATCAGTTCGGCAGGAAAGAAGTAGGAAAACCCTTTCTGGATTTTGAGCCGCTCCAAAGCATCATTGGAATCTGACGTCCAGACTCTGTCTGTATGTTGCAAAACACCATAATCGGCCCGAGCGCCGCCGGACGAGCAACTCTCTATTTCAACATTGGGGTGAGCGTCTTTTAGTTTTGCAAGCAAGTTATAGAATGCGTGAGTCTGACGGTGAATCGCAGGTTTGCCATATTGGTCGCCTTGCTGATTGATGTCTCTGTTCATGTCCCACTTAAGATAACCAATATTGTACTCAGTTAATAAGCTGTCCAGACGTTCAAAAAGGTAATCAAAGACTTCAGAACGTGTCAAATCAAGCACTAACTGATTGCGGAATCCCACATCTTCATTTGGTTTGGTGGACAATATCCAATCAGGGTGAGCGCGAAAAAGGTTGCTGTCAGGGTTGACCATTTCTGGTTCCACCCATAATCCAAATTCCATCCCGAGTTTATTTACATGTGCAACCACAGGATGCAAACCGTCAGGGTACACCGATTCATCCACGTACCAGTCGCCCAAACCCGCAGTGTCATCATTCCTGCCGATAAACCAGCCATCGTCCAACACAAAGCGTTCCACTCCCAGCTCACTGGCGCGGTCAGCCAGACCCTTGAGAGTATCCACATCATGGTCGAAATAAATACCTTCCCAGGTGTTGTAGTGAACAGGGCGAGGTTTTTGTTTTACATCAAATTTAATGATCTGGCTTCTGACATAACGATGAAAATGTCTTGAAACGCCCGACAATCCTTTAGTTGAGTATGTGGCATACAATTTTGGCGAGTCGTAGCTTTCTCCCACTGATAAGGTTAGTTCACCCGGCAACAGTAATTCACCTAATTGCACAAATGCACGACCATCAGCCATTTTTTCCGCGAGTAAACGGTGATTGCCGCTCCAACCCAGGTGGAATCCATAAGCTTCACCTTGCTGCTGATCACAGGAAGGTGCATGCATGATGAGACCGGGGAAACAATCGTGGGACGTTCTGCCTCGACGGTTTTCCCTTAGGTATGTGCCAAAGAATTGTTCAGAATGTTGTTCATGAAATTCCCCTGCCCAGTGCCCCTCAAATCCGAGAATCTGACTGATGTGTGCAGGAATTGGCAAAGTAGCGGCTGTACACCATTCCAGGTTTAATGCGTCTGTGCCACGGTTTATCACTGACGTAGAAAAAGATAACACGTCGCTATCCGGGTCAATGCTGATGTTGTGCTTGATCTCAATGTTGCGTGTCTCATCAATGTTCGAAATGACAAGTGAATGAGGTGTTGATTGATTGACATCAGTCACTTTTGGCACCACCGCCCATTCGTCAGCGTTGCCCGATAGTTTTATTCCCGGGCTACCACTAAATCCTTCTCCGGTGGTTGTGGTTAAAGAACGTTTTGCTTCCCGGGTTGGAGATGCAGGCACTTCCTGCCTGATACGTAATTTCGTCAACATACTTTCAGATGTTTTCGAGGATAATCGTTGACCCCAATAAATTATTTGCGGCGCTTGGCGTCCCAATGCGATGGTAAGACTGGTTTGGTTTCCAGTAAGGGTCACAAATTCTGGTATTTGAACTTGCATAAAGAATCCTCGGACTAAGGTTTGTTTGGATAAATTTCGCGTATCTTACGCATTTTTTAAAAACATATAAATAGTATTAAATGGATTTTTTCGACGAAATTCTATTCAAGCCGTAAGACAGAAATATGCCAAAAAATTAACATATAATTACGGAGAAACAGAAAAAGTGTTAATAAAAGTTTATAAATAAAATCCGTTTCTTGGAAGAAACTCTTATAAGAACGATTAATGGAAAATCATTAAATCAATGAATATAAAGGTAATAATGGTCAATTCCCCCCTGTATCTTCGCTAAATATCGAATCATCGTTTATCTTATATAAGTGTTATTGGTATGTTGACAGATTGTATTAATACTATTTAACATACAAGTTAATGAGTCGTTAGGACGGTTACTCATTAAATTCGTTAGTTTGTAATGGAAGTCAGCTAGACAAATTAATGAAATTATTAGAAGAGCGTAGAACACAAAAATTAACAGGACACAACGGGGGACTTCTGATGAGACGAAGTTATCTTAGGTCGGCAATTAAAGCCGCCTTATTAATACCTACAACCGCAACCATGGTTGCGCTGCCAGCGGCAGCTCAGGAAGCGGCAGACGATGTTGAAGTTATTCAGGTTACTGGCTTAGTCAGCAGCTTGAAGCGAGCAATGTCAGATAAGAAAGAATCAGTTATTGTTTCAGATGGTATCTCAGCAGAAGATTTGGGCAAATTCCCGGATCTTAATGTTGCGGAATCTCTTCAACGCATAACAGGGGTTTCAATAGATCGAAGCGGTGGCGAAGGCCAGTTTGTAACTGTACGTGGCTTTGGTCCCCAGTTTAATAATGTAATGGTTAATGGCCGTCAGATAGCGACGGAAAACCCTGGTCGTGAATTTAGCTTTGATGTACTGGCTGCGGAAATGATTACCGGAGCAAGCGTTTATAAAAGTATGAATGCAACGCTTCAGGAAGGCGGTATTGGTTCTACAATCAACACGACCACTGCCCGTCCATTTGATATAGACGGTTTCAGAGTTGCTGGTTCTGTTAAAGCAACATATGAAGATCTCAACGAAGAAACGTCCCCCAGTGCTTCAATTTTAGTGAGTAATACGTTTAATGATGACACCTTTGGTGTGTTGTTTGCTGCTTCTCACCAGAAACGTGATGTTGACATTAACTCTATTGGTACCGCAGGTTGGAGACCCGGTATTACCGTATCCAACACGGCTGGCGAGGTTCTGGCAAGTAACATCTATATTCCACGGAATATGGACCATGTGTCGGATGTTCAAGAAAGGACAAGAACAAACGCTTCTTTAGTATTGCAATATGCACCAACAGATGAAGTGACTATTACTTTTGATGGTTTTGTTTCAGAATTTGAAGTTGATTCGCAAGTCCATGATTTGGCAGCTTGGTATGAGCCAACGCGTGTTGGTGAGGTAAGGTTTGACCAGGAAACGCGTACTGCAACCTATATCGATCAGGTGGGCGGCAACGCTGCTACTGACTTTGTGGAAAGTACGCGTGGCCGAAGAGATGTATCTTTAAAAGCCTTTGGTTTGAATGTTGACTGGGATATTCAGGAAGATCTGAAAGCCAGTTTTGATATTTCGACTTCTGAAGCTGAGAACGATACATCAGGCGGTGATACTTACTTCAGCGTAATCGGTATTGTAAACAACTATGCTTCGATTCTCGAGGGTGGACGGCTACGTACCGAACATGAAAGGTTTGATGGTGCGAATATTCCAGCCGCGAGCGAAGGACGTGCGCATGTTTATGCGCAGGAAGGGGACCTGGATGAAGATGAAATCACTGAGTTAAAAGCAGATTTCGAATACTTACCTGATAGTGACACCTTCACTAATATGAAATTTGGTGCTTATTATCAGGATCGTGAAAAGCGTCTTCAGAATTTCCGACACGGTACAGCAGGTACAGACCTGTTTGGCCTGTTCGGTGGTTATCGTGTAGCGGTACCTGATGGCACGCTCACACCTTACACTGCGAATAATTTCTTCGGTGGTGTTCACGATACCTGGTATACCTATGATGCCGCGGCGTTCTTTGATGTGCTTGAAACCAATACCACCATGCAATTGGCCAACGACGCTACAGCAGGTGTTCCTGCCGGTACAACTGCGGGTATCATTGCTGCGAACGGAGGTTGGGCTCCTTCACTTCAACCTGATTTTTCGATCATCAGTGAAGAGGTCACAAGCTTGTATGTGGACTTCCTGTTTGAAGGTGAGTTAGGTGATATGCCTTGGACTGTCAATATTGGAGCACGCTACAGCGAAACTAAAGTTTCTGTCGAGGGTGAAGAGCAGGTACTTGAAGACATTATTGCCACTAGCGACACAACCTTGTTCGCTACGGACTTCGAGGATGATACGACGCCAGTAACCCAAGGAGGCGATTACGCCAACTTATTGCCTAGCGTGAACTTCAAACTGGATCTTCAGGACGACATGGTGCTGCGATTCTCCGTTTATGATTCGATCACCAGGCCAACACTTGATCAACTGTCTCCTGTAACCAATATAGGTGAACCTCGATTACAGAACTTAACGGCCAGCGGCGGTAACCCGAATCTCAAACCATTTAAGTCTGAAAACTGGGACTTATCTTACGAATGGTACTTCGGCGACGCGAGTTCCTTTACTTTTGCATACTTTAACAAAGAAGTTGAAGACTTCATTATTACATTACGCGGCACAGAAACTCTTACCTTATCAGCGCGCGAAAACACGCCAGGTAATGTGTGCGGAAACTGTACACCTGATCTACTTCCTCCGGGTGCGGTAGTATCCGAAGAGTTGCAAGGTGTGAGTGAGGACTTCTTTGTTAGTCGCCCACAAAATGGTGAGACAGCAGAAGTAAACGGTTTCGAAATTGCCTTTACCCATGTTTGGGAAAGTGGCTTTGGTATTACTGCTAACGCCACTGTCGTGAACAGTGATGCAGAAATTGATACCTCAACCTCTCAAACTTTTGCACTTGAAGGGTTAGGTGATTCACAGAATCTGGTGTTGTTCTATGAACAAGATGCATGGCAAGCACGGGTAGCGTTTAACAACCGTGAATCATTCCTACAAACATTGAGTAACCCGACTACGGGCGAGCCGGAGTTCGTTGATACATACGGACAATGGGATGTGAGTGCCAGTTACGACATCAATGAAAACTTTACAGTATTCTTTGAAGGTATCAACGTAACGGGTGAAGAAACAATCAAACATGGCCGTTTTGCGAATCAACTTACTTTGATTCAAGACTCAGGTGCTCGTTATGCAGTTGGTGTGCGAGCCAACTTCTAATGAGCAATATGTGTGTCAATTTTCCTTTGAAAGTTGACACACACTATGTTTTTACAGTGGCCCGCCTAATCTAGAAGCGGGCCATTTTTATCCAATACATCTGTGTAGGTTTATTGGATAAAAAGTGGGTAAAATGATAGAAAAGTGTTCATCGATTCTAATTGAATTTCCCTGAATTGATTATATTTCAACCTCTGAACGGGTAATCCAAAATACATGTCCAAAGCAGTAAAAAAAGTCGTTGTTGTTGGGGGAGGCACTGCGGGCTGGCTGACAGCTTCCATCATTGCAGCGCATCACTATAGCGACAAACCAGACGCCATCCATGTGAGCCTGGTTGAATCATCAGATATCCCAACTGTCGGTGTGGGAGAAGGTACCTGGCCGACCATGAAAAACACACTTAGGGATATAGGTCTCAAAGAAAGCGATTTTTTCAAATCTTGCCATGCGGCCTTTAAACAAGGTGGCAAATTTGTCAATTGGGTGCATGGAAATGGAGATTTCTATTATCACCCTTTTACTGTTCCCTTGGGGTATGGGCGGATTGATTTAGCTCCATACGTCAATAACATTGAAGATTTCGCAATTGAATCAAATTATCAGCATGAAGTCTGTGAGGCTGGCTTGGCGCCAAGGACTCTCAATGAAGACGAATTTCAAGGGCAATGCAATTACGCCTATCATCTCGATGCGGGTGCATTTGCGGATGTGTTGAAAAAGCATTGCACAGAAAAACTGGCAGTAAAACACATTGTGGACACGGTACTTGAAGCCAAGTTGGCCGCAAATGGTGATATTCATTCCATCGAGCTCGAGAAAAACGGTCCGTTGGAAGCTGACTTGTTTATCGATTGCTCCGGATTTGCATCCCATTTACTGGGCAAAACATTAGGTGTTCCTTTTAAGTCAACCAGCGATATTTTGTTTAATGATAGCGCGTTGGCAATTCAGGTGCCTTATGCAGATGAACATGAACCTCTTGCTTGCCATACAATCGCCACGGCACAGGAAGCAGGCTGGATTTGGGATATTGGGTTGACGTCCAGGCGCGGAATCGGACATGTTTATTCAAGTCGTTTTATGGACGATGAAAGAGCAGAACAGGTACTTAGGAAATATGTCGGCCCCGCTGCTAAAGAGTTAAGCGTTAAAACCATTAAGTTTGAGTCTGGTTATCGCGAACAATTCTGGAAAAATAATTGCGTCGCAGTAGGCTTGGCTGCTGGATTTGTAGAACCACTTGAAGCAACGGCACTTATGCTGGTGGAAATTTCGGCACGATACATCGCGGAAAATCTGCCTGCGGACGATGCTGTCATGCCTATTGCTGCGAAACGTTTTAACAGTCAAATGGATTATCGTTGGCAGCGGATAATCGATTTTCTTAAATTACATTACATGCTAACTAAACGGCCAGAACCTTATTGGCAGGAAAACTGCGACCCTGCATCAATTCCAGACAGTCTCAGAGAAGATCTGGCAGTTTGGGGCTATAGAGGCCCGACAACCAATGACTTTGACGCTGCAATAGAACTGTTTCCGGCTGCCAGTTATCAATATGTTATTTATGGAATGGGTTTTAAACCTGACTTTACCCGACAGGCCTATTTGCATAGAAATACCAAACAAGCACAACAAATTATCAACCGCAACCATCAACTGACCCAACAAATGGTGCAAACTTTACCGCCACATCGTGATTACATCGAACAATGGTTAGCAAGAGCAGGATAAAACAAAAATAATAATGAGAAATTTAACTGAATTAACCCAGACAGCCCACGCTAGGCTGAAAGTTAAACATCAGGCAGCATTGGAAAATGCCGCTTCAATGCATGTACTGAATCTTCGAGTGTCAGAGGTCGCTAAAACAGCAGCGAGTTTACCTATTTTTATCAGTAAACATAGTCATGACGGTAGTCGGGCTATGTCAGCTTTGACCAGCATTGTGCCTGGTACCAATACTTTTGTTTCGGACGGAAATTGGCATCCATTGTATCAGCCAATCAGTGTGCGTACTTATCCATTTTATCTTATGAAGTCACCTAAAGATGAGACAAGCTACACCATCGGAATCTTCGAGGACAGTGATGCTTTTTCTGAGTCTATGGGACAAGAATTGTTCGATGAAAGTGGTCGCGCGAGTTTATACCTTGCAGAACAAAGTAAATTAATAGAATCGAGCATCAAAGAAGATATTCTGACCCATGAATTTCTCAATGAGATTGATGCCACAGGTCTGATTAAGTCTGTGGATTTAGTGGTGCAATATGCCTCTGGGGAATCACAGGTACTTAAAGGCTTGTGCACTTTAGATGAAGATAAGATGCAAGCACTTGAGGGCGAGCAATTGCAAAAATACCACCAAAACGGATATTTGGCGGCGATGCAGGGCATGCTGAGTTCACTATTTCAGCTTAACAATCTGGTGCAACACAATAATCGGGTTGAAGGAATGGATAGTATTCAGCAAATTCGTCTTGAAACTGCGCGCGACAGGTCAGGAGCATAATCCTTTGACGAGTCTGATTTTCTCAAGCAGTTCATTGGTAATTTTAATAATAAATAATATTAACACCTGACAGGGGAGCAAAGTTTATGTCATCACAAGTTGTTCAGGTTTCCATCTTTGTTGTGGTAACCGCCATAATCGCATTGCTGACCTACTTAAAATGTCGGGGGCATGGCCGAGGTAAAGGTCAGGAAGGACAAAACAAAGAGTTTTTCCTTGCTGGTGGCGGGCTGAAATGGTATTTCGTTGCCGGATCGATAACTTTGACCAATCTGAGTACCGATCAACTGGTCGGTTCAAATGGCAATCAGATGGCATTGTTGGCTTTATGGGAATTTGCCGCGGTTATTGGTCTGATTATTTTGGCCAAGGTATTTCTGCCTGTTTATTACAAATACGACTGTACGACCACCACAGAGTTGCTTGAGAAGCGATATAACAACAAGCATATTCGTGCTGTGATAAGCGTGTTGTTTTTCCTCAGTAGTGCATTGATATTTTGTCCTGCAGTAATCTACTCCGGTGCTTTGTTCATGAAAACAATGTTCGGTGTTGATATTCCGCTGATGTACATAGCTACTGCGTTTGCTGCTGTGGGTGCCATGTACGCTATTTTTGGTGGTCTACGAGCGGTTGCTGTGTCTGACACCTATTCGGGTGTGTTGCTGCTTGGCATGGCGATTGTCGTGCTATTTCTTGCAATGGCCGCGATTGACTATGATTTCACTGGCATTCCGGCAGAGCGTCTGACGTTAATTGGTGATGACGACTCGCCAATCCCTTGGCACACGTTATTTACTGGTATGTTGTTTATTCAAATGTTTTATTGGGGAACCAATCAGGTCATTACACAGCGTGCAATGGCAGCCCCCAACATTAAAGAAGCACAAAAAGGTGTTTATGCCGCGGTCATTATCCGCTTCATGATTGTCCCTGCCATTATTGTTATTCCTGGCATAGTGTCCTTTAAGTTGTACGGAGACGTAGGTGATGCGGCTTACGGCATGATAGTTGGTGATGTATTACCTGCATGGATGTCAGGCATATTTGCTGCTGCAATGGCCGCCGCAGTATTATCTACTTATAACAGTAATCTCAATTCAGCCACGGCACTTTATGTCTGTGATATTCACGAACCTTATATCAATAACAACACAAATGTACCCAAATTAAGCGGTTGGATTACCGTCGCACTGACAATACTGTCATTGGCTCTGGTACCGGTTTATGCGGAAGCAGATAGCATAATCAATCTTCTGCAACAGCTGTGGGGATTGTTTAGTATGCCAATTTTGTCAATCTTCATCGTAGGGCTTGCATTCAAAAACGTGCATGCCAATGCAGGCATTGCAGCTGTAGTCTTTGGTGTGTTCCTATATGGGTCATTGTCCTTTGAATTTTCACCTTTTCATGCGCCATTTGGCCTACATTATATTCATCTGATGTTTATCACATTAATCTGCTGTGTGCTTATGGCGTTGCTCATTAACAAAGTAGTTTATAAACAAAACGCGGAAATAGCATTGGCAAAAGGCAGTGCAGTTCCCAGTGAGTCTTAAGTCAGGATTAGTAAAAGAGAAAAATGAATAGCCTACGCCAAAGCAATATCGATAAGTTACCTTCCGGCACCTATGATGTGTTGATTATCGGTGGTGGTATCAACGGTGCAGTTTCGGCTGCATCACTTGCCGCCAAAGGTGTCAAAGTAGCCCTGATTGATAAGGGTGACTTTGCCGGATTCACCAGTTCAAACTCGTCCAACCTGGCGTGGGGTGGGATAAAATACCTGGAGAGTCACGAATATGGATTGGTGAATAAACTGTGCAAAAGCCGAAATCATCTGATGCGCAGTTACCCGTCGACAGTAAAAGAAATTCGTTTCTTCACTAGCATTCAAAGAGGGTTTCGTTTCCCACCCTTCTTTGTTTTTCTGGGCACCATCCTGTATTGGATCATGGGCCGCTTTTTTACGCGAATGCCTGGTTATCTTACACCTGGAAACATTAAGTCCCATGAACCTGTGGTTAATACACAAAATGTTGCAGGTGGCTTCGAATATTCTGATAGCTACCTGCACGACAATGATGCCAGGTTTGTGTTTAATTTCATCCGTTCAAGCATGAGCTATGGCTGCATTGCGGCCAATTACGTGGAATTAAAAGGTTCTGAACGAGTAGATGGCATTTGGATTAATAAGGCAAAAGATGGTATTACCGGAGAAGAGTTCGAAATTCGCTCTAAGACCTTCATCAATGCCGCAGGTCCCTTTGTCGATGATGTAAACGATGTCAATCTGCAAAAAACGGATCACCATCATGTTTTTTCCAAAGGGATACATCTGATCGTTGATAAAATTACCGACAGCAATAAAGTGCTGACGTTCTTTGCCGACGATGGGCGATTGTTTTTCGTTATCCCGATGGGTCCGAAGACCTGCATAGGGACAACCGATACGCAAGTAGAAAAACCTCAGTCGAGTGTGACTGAAGAAGACCGGAAGTTTGTACTCGACAACGTCAATAAGCTGCTTGATCTGAAAGCCCCATTGACCAATGCTGATATCATTGCAGAACGATGTGGTGTAAGACCTTTAGCAATTGAAGGTAAAGGTGGAAAAGCCGATTGGGTACAATTGTCCCGCAAGCATGCCATTGACAAAGACGTTGACAACAAATATCTATCAATATTTGGCGGAAAATTAACGGACTGCATTAATGTTGGAGATGAAGTCGCAGATCTAATTGAGTCCTTCGGTATTAATATGCCCTACAAAAACCATAGGTGGTATGGTGAACCTGATGATTCGGTAAAGCGCGAATTTTTACATCGTGCCGAGCTCATGCATTTTGATGATTTGACGCCTGCCAGTTCATCTGAAAAACTAACTCAACGTTTCTGGCGACGGTATGGGCGAAACGCGATCAATATGCTCGAAAGTATTCGCGAAAACCCGCGGATGGGAGAGTTGTTGATTGAAAACTCAGAGTACCTCAGAGTCGAAATTGAGCATGCTGCCAAACGGGAAATGGTAACCAAACTGGAAGACTTTCTTCGCCGACGCTCAAAAATTTCTCTTGTAGTAAGAACAGAGGATATTCTCAGCGCCCCAGGTTTGCGCGAAGCCTGTGAGATCTTGTTTGGTGACGAAGCCGACGAGAAACTACAAGAATACATTGACACCTTAGAGCATCGAAGAATTGATCCACATTCCAAGGCTAGCGCATAAAATGTGACTAATAATTGAGCACCTGTTCGTTTCTATGCCCTTCTTCATTAGTACTTTCCACTGTTTTTTAAAAAATTTTACATAAAAACAACAAAGTTAGGCAGAAAAGGGGCAATTGGCCGTGACATCCCGGTTTAAATAAAAGATACTTCGTCACCAGCCCGCAACAGCGGGTTTTTTTCAAAGACTCCGTCACACTTTTTTCACGGAGTTTTATTATAAGAGATAAGCGTAAATGACAACTAATTATATTCCTTTAGATAAAGACAAGCACAGTGCGCTGAAGGTTAACTTAAAGCACAATTTCAGTTTTGCCAAAGACACACATTTGGCTGCTACCACTATTCGCGAATTCGCAGGTATCGCCAGCTGCATGCCAATCGTATTTGTGAAAGAGCCTAATCAAGGTACATTGCACACTATTGCAATGTTCGGCTTTGAACAAGGTGCAAACCTGTTTTTCAAAGATGACAAATGGCAAGCCCACGTAATGCCGCTAAGCATCCAACGTTTTCCTTTTGATGTGCGTCCTGACGGCGACAAACTTGGCGTTTTCATTGACGAAAAAGCAGAAGTTGTTGGCGAAGAAGGTGAAGCACTATTCACTGAAGCAGGCGAACCGTCTGAGTTCCTCAAAACTCGTCACCAAATGCTGGGCGATATTGCCAACAGCGAAATTGCAACACAGAAATTCATCAAAGAACTTCAGGATCTTGAGTTGTTGGATGAAGTGCAGTTGACTATTCAATATGCAAGTGGTCAGAAAAGAAATGTAACTGGTCTAACTATTATCAGTGAGCAACGCCTGAACGAGCTGTCTGACGAAAAGACCCTTGAGATGAAGAAGGCCGGTTACCTAGGTGCCGCTTATGCCATGTTATTATCTCTTGGTCAGTTGAACAGACTGGTGCAATTGTCAGCTGAATCAGCACAACCAATTGTTAACATCCAGTTAGGCGCGCCAACTGCTGAAGACACAACAGCTGCGCAACCAAACGCCTAGAAATAGAGCATTAAAATAAACCGGCGGCAACATGCTAGCCGGTTTTTTTATGCCTGATTTTTACAAGGTCAGTTGGTAGTCAGTTCTGGATATGAAATGGCTTCCAGCACAAAGCTTAGAACTGGGAAAGTTCTTTTTGTTTGGTGAATCAGGGTAGTATTGGGTTTCCATGCACAGCCCGTGATGCGGTCCGTAAATTGCGCCTCGTTTTCCAACCGTTCCCTCACCAATAAAATTGCCGCTGTATACCTGCATTCCTGGCATAGTGGAATAAACCGAAAGTGTTCTGCCACTAACTGGCTCAAGTATTGAACTAACCAACCTGTGGTTTCCCTGATTCTCTGCGTAATCGTCCAGACACCAATTATGATCCAGACCACTGGTTATATTTATCTCAGGATCATTTTTCGCAATAATCTCAGCTACTGATAGTGCTTGATTGAGGTCAAAGGCCGTACCTGAAACCGCACGTAAATTTCCGGTGGGAATTGACAGACTGTCGGCTGGTGTATATTGGCTGGCATTAACCTGAACCAGGTGTTCGAGCGCCGCTCCCGCATCGTGACCGCCCAGATTAAAGTAACTGTGTTGGGTAGGATTGAACACTGTATCGCTATCGGTATTGGCTCGATAGGTGATCTGCAGGCAATTATCCTCACTCAGGCAATATTCAACGCTGGCCTGAAGGTTGCCGGGAAATCCTTGATCGCCATCCACACTGACAATTGACAGCAATATGCTAGGATTGTCCTGATCAGAAACTTGCTCAACCTGCCACAACCGATGGTGAAATCCGTCTTCGCCACCGTGCAAGGTGTGGCCATTAAGATTGGTTGATAATGAATAGGACCTTTCGCCAAAACTAAACTGTCCGTTTGCTATTCTGTTTGCGTATCGACCAACTACTGTACCCAGATAACTCGCGTCTGCTAAATATTCATCCACGCTATCAAATCCGAGCACAATGTCGATTGAAGGATCACCCTGAATCTCCCAGCTTTGCAAGATGGCACCTAAAGTCAGAATGTTTACACTGATATTGTTCTTGTTGGTCAATCGGTAACAGGCAACCTGGTCGCCATTTGGCATTTCGCCAAAGTGTGTCTTCTTAATCATATTGGTCTCTGCTATCGACTGAAACTGAGTGTACTTTTTACTGCACTGTGCCAACCATCCAGTAACTTTTTGCGCATTTCTGCGGGTAAAGAAGGTACGAAGTCCGAGTCTATCTGATTCTTATCCGATAAGGTTTGCAAAGAGTCGTAAATGCCAACCTGCAGGCCAGCAAGATAGGCAGCCCCCAGCGCTGTTGTTTCTCTTATTTTCGGGCGTTGAACCTGCACATCCAAAACGTCTGTAAGAAACTGGCAAACCCAGTTGTTGCCCACCATACCGCCATCTACACGAAGTAAACCTGGGGAAACACCATCTTCAGCCATGGCTTTGAGCAGATCACTTGTCTGGTAGCACACGGATTCCAGCGCAGCACGTGCCAAATGAGCATTGGTTGTACCCCGGGTTAACCCATATATTGCGCCACGGGCATCAGGATCCCAATAAGGTGCGCCCATTCCGGCAAATGCAGGCACAAGATATACGCCATGGTCATATTCAAGACTAGTTGCTAGTGGTTCAGTTTCGTACGCGCCTTTAATGACAGAAATACCATCACGTAACCATTGGACCGCGGCACCTGCAATAAAAATAGAGCCTTCCAGCGCATAATGGGTAGTGCCTTTTATTTGATAGGCGACGGTAGTGAGTAATTTGTTCTGAGATTTAAACGCTTTTTCACCTGTATTAAGCAACACAAAACAACCTGTTCCATAGGTACTTTTAATGGAACCTTCAGTGAAGCAACATTGGCCGATACCCGCGGCTTGCTGGTCGCCAGCGACACCGGCAATTGGCAATGTAAACCCAAAAAACTCTTCAAGACATTCACCAAAATCGTCGGCACACTGTTTTACCTCCGGTAGCACCGAGGCTGGGACAGAAAAGAGTTCCAATAACTCCTGGTCCCATTGCAACTCATGAATGTTATACAGGTTGGTTCGACTGGCATTGGTGATATCGGTGGCATGTACTTTACCTCCGGTCAGGCGCCAAATCAGGAAGCTGTCGACAGTACCAAAGGCCAATTTCCCCGCCTCTGCTTTTTCCCGGGCACCTTCAACGTTGTCGAGTATCCAGGCGACCTTAGAAGCAGAAAAATAGGGGTCAAGTAACAGTCCAGTACGAGACTGAACAGTCTCCAGTTTGCCTTGGTCCTGCAATGCTCTGCACTGCTGTGCCGTGCGTCTGTCCTGCCAGACAATCGCATTATAAACCGCTTTACCCGTTTGTTTGTCCCATACCAAGGTGGTTTCACGTTGGTTAGTCACACCAATCGCTGCGATTCGGCAGCCTTTTGCTATTGCCTCGGAAACAGCTTGGCGACATACCACTATCGTTGAAGTCCAGATATCCTCCGGATCGTGTTCCACCCAACCATCATTAGGGTAATGTTGCGCAAACTCTTGTTGGGCAACAGCAATGATTTCGGAATCAGGGCCGAACACTATTGCTCTACTCGAAGTGGTACCCTGATCGATCGCCAAAATACAATTATCTAAAGCCACGATGTTCCTCACTCAATCTAGATTCAGTAGCGTTAATGCATCTATTGTTAAAAGGTTTATCTATTTCTTTCCTGCTCGAGTGCTTTGTTCAACAACATTTTAGCCTCCAGAAGCAGCGTACGCATTTCGTTTTCGGCGGCTTGGGGGTCGCCTGCCAGAATGAAATCGAGAATTCGCTGGTGATCATCCACACTGGCTCGTTCAACACTTTTCTGACTATTGGTTATTCGAATACTGAACCGCAAGGCTACTTCAATAGTGTGACGCATGTTCCAGAAAAACCGGTTACCGCTACAGGCAAGTATTCCCACATGAAATGCAATGTCAGCATCCAGATGGTCGTCTTCACCGCGGGCCGCTGCCTTCATGCGGTCAATCGCGTGGAGTAAGGTCGTTCGGTTTTCCTTATTCATATTTGCTGCTGCCAAGCCAGTTGCGGCAGGTTCAATGGCCAGTCGCATATCCGCAAATTCTGAAATGATTGGCAATGAGCCTTTTCTGTTTAGCAGCCAGTTTAAAATTTCAGGATCTGACAGGTTCCACTGTGACTCAGGCAATACGACTGTTCCTCGCCTCGGCCGAGCATCCAGCATACCTTTGGCTGTTAGCATTTTAACGGCTTCTCGCAGCACTGTTCTGCTGGCGTCGAATTCCTCACATAGTTCGGCTTCTGCTTTAAGTGCCTCCCCTGGTGGGTATTCGCCAAGTGCAATGGCTTTACCCAAAGATTGGACGATATGTCGGGTAAAATTCCCGCTAAACATTCTACCTGCCATTATGATTCCTATTGGTATAGTTGTTATTGTTGTTCATAAGCTGCTCCTGCGATTAGGATCCAAGGAGCTGATTGACTCCGGTAACCCCTGCATATTGCTTGTATATATAAACAGATTGCCACTTTCAGGCGACTGAGATAATTGTTGTTCGGATAGCCCTTCTCGCGCACTTGTTACGAATATATGAGCCATGTCCGGACCACCGAACGTCACGCAACTAGGCTGTGGGCATGGAACATTGACTTCTGATATTTGTTCTCCTTTTGGAGAATAACATCGAATTTTTCCTGCCCCCCATTGTGCGCTCCAAAGATTGTCCTGGGCATCCACGCATGCGCCATCAGGGAAGGCTCCCCGTTCTGTGTGCGCAAAGTCTTGTCGCTCGCCCAATTCACCATTGTCGCTGGCAAATGAATATTGCCTGATGCATCTGGATGGGGAATCGGCGTAATACATTCGGTTTCCGGCCTTATTCCAGCATAGGCTGTTACTGATGTGGATATCATCGACCATCAATTGAGGACCCTCTTGTGAGAGCCGATATAACGCGGCGATTCTATCGCTACTTTCTTCATTCATTGAGCCCGCCCAGAAATTTCCTTGCCGATCCACCCGTCCATCGTTTAAACGCGTACGGGGATTTTCCGGCTCAATTTTACATACCCACTCGATTGATTGTTGCGTGGGTGCGAAAAAGGCAAAACCCGATTCAAAAGCACAAATAAATTGAAGTGGATCAGCAGTTAAACCAAATGAACCTAGTCGCTCGGGCAATGGGTATTGTGTCAGTTCATCGTCAAATGACCAGGAATAAAGTAGTGAAGATTGAATGTCTGTCCACCATAATAGCTGTGTTCTATTGTCCCATATGACACCCTCACCAAGAACATTGTTCACTTCTAATGTTTTGACCAATTCTACATCAGGCATAATCGGCCTCTCTGGTCATTTCCAGCAAGGAATTGCCTCGCTTCTGCAGTTCCTTCATATCAATATCCGCGGTGAACAGGCTACTTCCAATTCCCACACTGTCAGCTCCACCTGATAACCACTGCCGTGCATTTTTCTGACTAATTCCCCCAACAGCGACTAGAGGAACCTTTTCCGACAATACAGCGCGAATAGCATCCAGGTAGTGGGTGCCAAAATGGCTGGCTGGAAATAATTTCAGTCCATGTACCCCATGAGATAATGCGGCGAATGCTTCGCTCGGCGTCGCAAAACCTGCAAAACAAGGCAAGTTCAATTCAACGCTTTTCTGAATTACAGCTGGATTGACATTTGGTGTCAGAAAAAAACCTGCTCCCGCTGTTTTAATATCCTTCACCTGGTCAGCTTGCAGCACAGTACCTGCGCCCACTTGAATAACATCACCAAAACGATTGACGAGTTTTTCAATGGAGTGCAAAGGAGAAGGGGAGTTGAGTGGTATTTCGATGGATATAATTCCAACGGAAATCAATGTTTCGGCCACTTCGATTACGTTTTGCGGACGCACTCCTCGCAAAATTGCGATGAGTTTGTTGGTATTCGTCCCAATCTGCTCAGTCATGACTTTTCCAACGCTCCGACGCCAAGGTTTGTAACCCATTGAGCGTTGCCCACTCACTGCTGACGACCGTTGAGTCAATATCAAGTAACTGCAATGCCATTTGATAAAGCGTACTGACTTTTTCAGAACCAATTAAGGTAACGTGAGAAAACAGATGAAAGTCTTGCATCGCAGCTTTAACATCAGCCCCCACCAATAGGCCGGATAAATAGCTTCCTGCCTGTGTATTGGTTTGTTTCTGCAAAATCTGCAGAGCTCGGGAAGCAAATAATGTGTGCAGCAAATTGCTGGTTGGGTTGAGACCAACTGTGACCCCTCTGGAAAAACTTTCTTCACACCAGGTATTCTTGGCTAACGGGTTGAGCAACACTGTATGCTTACTTAATACTTCAAAGAGTTCACCAACGGGACTGGTGAGAAATGAAGAGACTTCCGCACGCTTCGTTAAGGCCCATTTAGTATGTGTGCCTGGCAGGCATATTAACTGTTCCTCAGGGGGTTGCTGTTGCTGTGACAGAAAACCAAATATCTGGGTTTCTTCACCTCGCATGATGTCAGGTAATCCATGTCGGTTTTCGCAAGATAAACCAGGGAAAATGGTAAATTCTATTTCTCTTGCAACAAAGGTTACCGCTTCGTTTAGCAAGCCATGTTGGTCGGTAGGACACTCAACGTAAGGTGCAAGTCGCCAACCAATATCTGCGCCTACAGTGCCGATCAGAAAGACAGGGATTTTTCCATGCTCTGCAAACCAATCACCACATAAATCAAAAAAGCAGGATTCAGGATCAAGGTTGTTTTTGATGCCAAGTCCTTCAGTGCGATCTTCTACAGTCAGTACCTGATTTTTCCAGCGAGAAAGATAGAGTCTGCAAGCTGAGGTACCCCAATCGCCAAGAATCATCAAGCCAGATTGATTCATTGTCAGGTCCTCCCTGCATCTATAATGAATTGCTGACCAGTGATCATTTCACTGTCGTCTGCAGCAAGAAACAACGCCATATTGGCGATCTGCAAAGGTTGCAATTGGCCGCGCAGTGCAACAGACTTCTGCCACTCGCGATCTGCCTCTGGTGTCAACCACAGTGTCATTTGTTTATCGGTTGCCACCCAGCCAGGCAATATTGTGTTGACCCGAATGCCATATTCACCATATTGATTAGCCAGAGATTTTCCGAGGCCGTTGAGCGCTGATTTTGCGGCAACGTATCCAGGCATTTGTTTGGGGCCAATTAACACGTTGATGGAGCTTAGATTAATAATATTGCCTTTGCGGGCCTTGCGCATTTGTGGAATGACAGCTTGGCAGGCAAAGAATGACGCATCAAGATTAACAGCCAGGCAGGCTCGCCAACCTTCTGGATCTATTTCAAGTGGGGAGTGACGTTGATCATTGGCAACGTTGTTAATAAGTACATCCACACCACCCAGCGAAGATTCCAATGACGTAATAAATGCTTTCAATGCGTCAATATCTGTCACGTCAACATGCTGATATAGAGGGCGATTGCCCGTACTCTTTTCGACTTTATCACATAGAATTTCGGCTTCTTTGTCAGCGATATCATTAAAGACAACTTTACTGCCCTGAAGACAAAACTGTTCTACCATGACAGCACCAATGCCGGTGGCTCCACCTGTGATGCAAATAACTTTGTCTTTTAAACTCGGGTAGTTGGCATATTGTGCCATGTGGATTAATCCTGACTCTTAGTTTTGCTAAGTATTACTTTTAACTGACAGCGCATTGCCAACAATTGAAAAGCTTGTTAATTTGCGTCTCCACACCTTTTCCTATGCGGCAGCAACGCTTTATATACATAGTATAATATTATTTATCACTTTAATTCATTCTGAGTCTGGAATAAAGCCTCTTGCTGGTCCTTTTTTGTGCGTCATTTAGCAGATGTTTCTGCTAAAACTTCCCATGGTTACTTTCCACTATTTAATCCTTGATAAAAATGTACCTAATTAGCGACCTATAGTCGCTTTTCCCTGTGTAATCAGGAGGTTTGACTCAGCCCGCTATTTACTTGGGATCGCAACCTCTGAAATAACCTGTTTTAGTCCTTGACATAGGTGTGAAGTGATACCTAAACTGTGCAAAGTGGGTAAAAGTGGCAAAAAGTGGATCAGATGGATCCAATTGAGTCTAAAAAACCAGTGCTAAAAACAAAAATATAAAAGCAAACTAATAAAAAAGGCTAGGGGATATGTTCCGCGGCGCTAACGCAATCAATCTAGACATTAAAGGCAGGGTGGCGATACCGACCAGGTATCGGCAACTGCTGCTAGATGATTGTCAGGGACAACTGGTTTGCACCATAGACACTCAACAAAGCTGTTTGCTGCTTTACCCACTTACTGAATGGGAAGAAATAGAGTTAAAACTCAGTAAGCTTTCCAGTATGAACCCTCATGAACGAAGATTACAGCGTTTATTGTTGGGATATGCATCAGAAGGAGAAATGGATAAAAACGGTCGGTTTTTATTATCAGCACCTCTTCGCCAACACGCCAACTTAGGCAAAGAAATAATGTTGGTCGGGCAATTGAACAAATTTGAGATTTGGGATGCCGAAGTATGGCACGCACAGGTTCAACAAGATATTGAAACTGAAAAAACTGCCGAGTTTGAACTGACCGAACGCTTGCAGGACTTTTCGTTATAATGAACACCGCTTTCAAACACCTGTCGGTGTTATTGCCCGAGTCTATCGAGGCTCTGTCAATCAACCCAGACGGGATTTATCTGGACGCGACCTTTGGTCGAGGTGGACACTCGCAGGCAATTCTCGAGCAACTTTCTGCAAAAGGCCGTCTTATTGCGCTGGACAGAGATCCTGCCGCTATCGAATCAGCACAACGATTTTCCCACGATAACCGTTTTCACATTGAACATGTGGCTTTTTCAGAAATATTTGAAACCTGCGAAAAGCTTGGTATAGCCGGCCAGCTGGACGGAGTTCTGATGGATCTGGGAGTGTCATCACCGCAATTGGATGATGCAGAACGAGGATTCAGTTTCATGCGCAATGGCCCTCTTGATATGCGCATGGATACAACAAGAGGCGTCAGCGCTGCAGAGTGGCTGGCTTATGCCGACGAAGATGATATTTGTCAGGTTATCAAAGAATTTGGTGAAGAAAAGTTTGGTCGACGCATTGCCCATGCGATTGTTAACAGCAGAGATGAACACCCTATCAAAACGACAGCTGAATTGGCTGAGCTTATTGATAAGGCTGTACCGGTCAAAGACAAATACAAACATCCAGCCACCCGCAGTTTTCAGGGGATCAGGATTTATATCAATAGTGAACTGGAGGAAATCCGACAAGGATTGAAAGGGGCGCTGGCAAGCTTAGGACAAAGCGGCAGGCTAGCCGTCATCAGTTTTCATTCCCTTGAAGACAGGCTAGTGAAACGCTTTATGCGCGAACAGAGCAGGGGTATGCACGTTCCAGCACGTATGCCAATTAGAGAGGAGGAAATCCAAGCGTCTAAAGCTATGCGACTGATTGGCAAAGCCATTAAACCGTCCAAATCAGAATTGGACGAAAATGTGAGGGCGAGAAGTTCGGTTCTCAGGGTGGCAGAAAAATTGTGAATGAAGCCAAAACCAACTTTAGTTTGGTCGCCTTAATCAGTACAGAATTAGCCCGTCATCCGATACGGGTTTTGTTGTATTTAGCAGTGATGTTAAGTGCAGCGGCTGTGATTCTCAGCGCACACCACAATCGCCAGATGTCAATTGCCATAGAACAGCTGATGCAAGAGAAAGATCAACTGGATGTGGAATGGCGCCATCTAATTCTCGAACAAAGTGCGTTGACTGAACACAATCGGGTGGAAAGCATGGTAAGCAAGCAGCTTGGTATGCATAGACCCACACCCGAAGAAGAAATAGTTGTGAGGCTGAAGTGAGTAAATCAGCTAAGCAAGCTAAACAAAATATCGCGCCAAGTCTTGTTCAGTGGCGCTTTTGGGTGGTCATCGGCGTACTGGTGATGGTTTTTATCGGACTGACCGCGCGTGCGGCTTACATTCAGATTATTGAACCTGATGCGTTGATTAAGCAAGGCGATAACCGCACACTGCGAACCCGCAATACACCCGTACACCGAGGCATAATTACTGACCGAAATGGACAACAATTGGCTGTGAGTGTGCCAGTTCGTGCCATTTATGCTGACCCCAAAATTATCAGTGAAAACGAAGGTCTTAAGGATGCTCGTCGTTGGAAAGCATTAGCAGAGGTGTTAGGTCAGGATGTGGACAAGCTAACTGCCAGCGTGTCTAACCCTAAAAGACGATTTGTTTATATTCAACGTCAGGTTTCACCTGCAATGGCGGATTTCGTTTCACAGCTCAATTTACCTGGGGTGTATCTGCGCAACGAATCTCGTCGCTATTATCCAAGCGGAGAAGTGTCTGCCCATCTAATTGGTTTCACCAACGTGGATGATATTGGCATAGAAGGTATTGAAAAACTTTATAACGATATGCTGAGCGGCACGCCTGATACCCGCGTTATCCGCAGAGATGCTCAAAACAAACAGGTTGAAGTGATTGAGGAACAAAACGGCAAGAAAGCAGAAAACCTGCAGCTCACTATTGACCAGAGAATACAGGCTATTGCCTATAAAGAATTGAAAAAAGCAGTACAGTTTTATAAAGCAACATCGGGCTCTGTAGTTGTTGCGGACGTCAACAGCGGGGAAATCCTGGCGATGGTTAACAGCCCATCCTTTAACCCCAACAATCGCCGCAATGTATCAGCGCACCGGATAAGAAACCGCGCTATCACTGATGCGTTTGAGCCCGGATCTTCGGTGAAACCTTTGGCAGTGTTAAGTGCACTGGAATTTGGGGCTGTTGAACAGGATACCTTGATTGATACAAACCCCGGTTGGATGCGCTTAGGGGGAAGTGTCATTGATGACCCCACCAATTATGGCGAAATCTCGTTAACAAAGGTCATTCAGAAATCAAGCAACATGGGGACATCTAAGCTCGCGCTTATGGTGCCTAAAAATTTCTTGCTTGACCTCTATTATGACATGGGCTTAATGAGTGATTCAGGGACCAATTTGCTTGGCGAAAGTGCCGGTATATTCCATGAACGTAATCGCTGGTCAAAACATGAATTATCCACCTTATCCTTTGGTTACAACCTGTCTGTTACCACAGTTCAACTAGCCAGGATGTATACCATTCTAGGCAACGGAGGTATCAAGCGTCCTTTGTCGATCATAAAGTCTTCAGAAGTGGTCCCCGAAGAGCGTGTCTTGAGTGAAGAAAACGCACGTGCGATTTTAGCAATGATGGAAAGTGTGACCCAGGATGAAGGATCTGGCAAAAAGGCCAAAGTATCGGGTTATCGCATTGCTGGCAAAACCGGTACGAGTCGTAAGGCGGTAGCAGGTGGTTACGGTGAAGAATACGTCAACATATTTGCAGGTGTTGCGCCCGTCTCAAATCCCCAATTGGCAGTAGTTGTGTTGATAAATGAACCTCGCGGTGAGCTTTATCACGCTGGAGATACAGCCGCACCAGTATTTTCCTCAATCATGACGGGCACCTTGCAATTGTTAAATGTGACACCTGATGATAAACGCGTTTCGTCACTGGCTTCGATGCTCGGGAGGTCAGATGCAGGCTGATAAGTATAGCGCCAGTATTCGCCCTCTTTTGGCCAGGTATAACATTGATGCTCCTGATATTGAAATCAGTGATCTGGTATTGGATAGCCGTGAAGTGGCTATCCACAAAGGTTTTGTAGCGGTCAAAGGGCATAGTTTGGATGGCCGGGATTTCGTACCCCAAGCCATTAGCCTGGGAGCCAAAGTAATTCTGGTTCAGTGCGATTCAGCCCGGGAGCATGGCAGGATTGACATGCGTGAACAGTCTTTGTTGATTAACTTCTATCAATTGGAAACCACGCTTTCTAAATTGGCTGCTGATTTTTATCAACGTCCTGCAGAGCAGATGCAAGTAGTCGCAGTGACCGGCACAAACGGCAAAACATCGACAGTGCAACTTGTCACCCAATTTGGACACCTTAGTGGAAAAAAATCTGCTTCCATTGGTACTCTTGGAGCAGGCATCTACGCAGGGCAGGAAAATTCCGAAAATTTAGACGCTACGCTCAATACCACTCCTGACGCATTACAAATTCAGCGACTGAACAGGCAGTTTTTGCTGAATGAGGTGCAGCAAGTTGCCTTTGAAGCTTCTTCTCACGCACTTGTCCAAGGGCGAATCGCCGATCTGAAAACAGACGTGGCAGTGTTTACTAATTTGAGCCGTGACCATCTGGATTACCACGGTTCAATGTCAGCTTATGCACAGGCAAAACGACTTCTACTCAAACAGCCTGGCTTGAAACACCTCGTTGTTAATATCGATGATGTAGAATCGACAGCCTGGCTAAAAGAGCTGCCATCTCAGGTCAGTCGCACTGTATTCAGCATGCATAAATCTGTCAGCGAGCTACCCGAAAATTGCCAGTTTTGCATTGCCGATAAGATCGAATATACGCAAAACGGAGTTTCTCTTGAACTTTGCACGTCTTGGGGCACTGGCCGCGTTGATAGTCACCTTCTAGGACAGTTCAATGTTGCTAATTTAATGGCTGCTTTGTGTGTTCAACTGACGCTTGGTGTGCCGTTCGAAGAGTTAACTAAACATTCTGGTCAACTTCGTCCTGTGGCCGGGCGCATGGAAGTGTTTAACAATCAAAACGGAGCGAATCTGGTTGTGGATTTTGCCCATACTCCTGACGCCCTTAAACAAGCGCTACTGGCCGCCCGTCATCATTGTAAAGGCGCACTCATTTGTATTTTCGGCTGCGGTGGCGACAGGGATCAGGGTAAACGCCCGCTGATGGGTGAAGCGGCAGAAACCCATGCGGACCAGATCATTATCACCAATGACAATAGTCGTTCTGAAGAGCCGGACGATATTGTCAGCGACATTCTGGACGGATGTCGTTCACCTGAAAATATTTTGGTTCAGCTGGATCGCAAACAAGCAATTAAGCAGGCTATTGCAATGGCTAAACCTGACGACCTTATTCTGATAGCAGGAAAAGGACATGAAGATTATCAAATAATAGGCAATGAAAAAGTGCCATATAACGAAAGACATTATGTCAAAAATCTCTTAGAGGGGAATGCGCAATGATCCCAGTATCGCTAAACTGGTTGGCTGAAAAGGTAGGTGGCACTCTGTCTGGTGAAAACCGTGAAGTGACAGGCGCCAGCACTGATACTCGAACAATAGAAGCTGGTGACGTTTTTATTGCTTTGGTGGGGCCTAATTTCAATGGTCATGAGTTTATTAATGTAGCGCAGGAAAAAGGTGCTGCTGCATTGATTGTCTCTGAACCCGTTGAATCTGACTTACCCAGTATTTGCGTAGAAGACACTAAATTGGCACTGGGTAGTTTCGGTGCTGCGGTAAAAGCGCAGGTTGCGCCAAAAACCATAGGTATCACAGGAAGTAGTGGTAAAACTACTGTGAAAGAAATGGTTGCCTGTATTCTTTCCCGCAAAGGTAAGGTTCTTGCCACCAAAGGGAATTTTAACAATGATATTGGTGTACCCCTGACCTTGCTTCGTTTAGAAGCCGACCACGAGTATGCGGTGGTTGAGATGGGTGCCAATCATCTAGGAGAAATAGCTTATACCACTAATCTGGTTAAGCCAGATGTTGCGACTATAGTCAACGCGGCAGCTGCACATTTGGAAGGTTTTGGCAGTTTATTGGGTGTCGCCAGAGCAAAAAGTGAGATATTTAAAGGTCTTAATGAAACTGGCACCGCAATACTGAATGCTGATAGTCAATTTCATCCGTTTTGGGAAGGCAAGCTGCGTATCCCTGAAGTTAAACACTTCTCTGCAGACAAAACGACCGATTATTACGCCAAAGATATTACTTTGGGAATCGATGGTTGCGCACAATTTGATTTGCAGACACCTCTTGGTCAAACCTCAATCAACCTGACTTTGCCGGGAACGCACAACGTAAACAACGCCCTTGCTGCCGCTGCACTTTGTATCGAAATTGGTGCAAGCCTCGAAGATGTCCGGTATGGCCTGGAAAATATGCAGCAGGTTGAAGGACGTCTGAATGTGTTGCAATTAACTAATCAAGTGAAGCTTCTTGATGACACATACAACGCCAATGTCGCTTCTGTAAACGCTGCCATCGACTTGTTGGCCAGCTTTAGCGGGCGAAAAATTTTGGTGTTGGGCGACATGGGTGAGCTAGGTGAAAAAGCCCGGTTCTACCATGAGCAGGTAGGTGAAAATGCCAAGTTGAAGGGGATCGACAATCTGTATACGTTGGGCGTATTGAGTCAAAGCGCCAGTGATGCGTTTGGTGGTCATCATTTCAGTGATTTAGATCAGCTTATCAATAAGTTAAATGAAGATATTGGTATCGAAAAAAGAGATATCAGTATCCTGGTTAAAGGTTCGAGAAGCGCGAAAATGGAGCGCGTCGTCAGGGCTTTGGAGGCGTCCCCAGTGGGAAAGCTTGAACGGCTGAGGGAGCGAATTGCATGCTAATTTGGCTAGCCGAATGGCTACAACAATTTGATGCAGGATTTAACGTATTTTCCTATCTAACGTTGCGTGCAATTTTGAGCACGTTGACGGCGTTGTTGATGGCCGTTTTGATTGGACCAAAGATGATTCGCTGGTTACAGCAAATGCAGATCGGACAAACTGTCAGAGATGATGGACCACAATCACACTTGTCCAAATCCGGCACCCCAACCATGGGTGGATTACTTATATTGGCTGCGATAGTGACCAGCGTGTTGTTGTGGGCAGATCTGACAAATCGCTACGTGTGGGTAACTCTGTTTGTCGTTGTCGCCTATGGAATTATTGGCTTTGTGGACGATTACCGTAAAGTGGTTCGTAAAGATCCAAAAGGTTTGATTGCCAAATGGAAATACTTTTGGCTATCTGCTGTTGCAATCGGGGTCGCTTTTTATCTCTATAGTGCAGCAAAAGATCCTGCGGAAACTGCTTTGCTGGTACCCTTTTTTAAAGAAGTTATGCCGCAACTTGGATTGTTTTACATAGTGGTGGTTTATTTCACATTAGTTGGCACGAGCAACGCAGTTAACCTGACTGATGGCCTTGATGGTCTGGCCATTGTCCCGACAATTCTTGTGGCAGGTGCGTTGTCCATCTTTGCATACACTACCGGCAACATTAATTTTTCTGAATATCTGAATATTCCTTATATCCCTTTAACCAGTGAGCTGGTTGTTGTAAGTACGGCCATCGTTGGTGCCGGATTGGGCTTTTTATGGTTTAACACCTATCCAGCTCAGGTATTCATGGGGGATGTTGGCTCACTCGCGTTGGGCGGGGTGCTAGGCATCATGGCAGTGCTTGTTCGACAGGAAATTGTCCTGATTATTATGGGCGGTGTGTTCGTTGTCGAAACGTTGTCGGTCATATTGCAGGTGGGGTCGTTTAAATTGCGCAAAAAACGAATTTTCCGCATGGCCCCAATACACCATCACTACGAATTAAAAGGCTGGCCTGAGCCGCGTGTGATTGTACGTTTTTGGATTATTTCTCTGATACTGGTCCTGGTTGGGCTGGCAACACTAAAACTAAGGTAAGAGTTGAAGCTCGTGAGTTTTGAATTGGCAAATAAAAAAGTTGTAGTGGTAGGGTTAGGCCTGACGGGGCAGTCCTGCGTGCACTTTTTGTTGAAGCAAGGCGCAACAGTGATTGCCATTGATACACGTGAACAACTGCAACATGATCTGACAGTTGAGGTTCGATTAGGTGAATATGACCAGAACTTACTGCTCAGTGCAGAGTTAATTCTACTTAGCCCAGGCGTTAACCCTGCAGACAAAGCCATTCAAGCTGCTGTTGAAGCGGGTGTTGAACTGATCGGCGATGTGGAGTTGTTTGCACGATTTAACACTGTTCCCGTGATTGCGATTACCGGTTCTAATGGAAAATCAACCGTGACCACTTTGGTTAACGAGATGCTGTTAGCGGCCGGGAAAAAATCGATGATGGGGGGGAATATTGGTTTGCCCGTGCTCGACCTATTGGGAGCAGAACTCGATTACATTGTGCTTGAACTATCCAGTTTTCAACTGGAAACAATCTCTTCTTTGAACCCCTTAGTTGCGACTATTCTGAATGTGACAGAAGACCATATTGATCGTCACAAAACCTTATCCAATTATCATCAGGCTAAACAGCGGGTTTACATTGGTGCTAGGCATCTCATTGTTAATCGTGATGATAGCTTAACGCATCGCCAAACTGAGGGAGCGCAAAATAGTTTTGGTCTGTCTGCTTCCAAGCAAGGGTTTAGTTGGGACGATAATACTCAAGTTATATTGTGTGATGGTTTGGAATACCTCAAACAATCAGAGTGCAAGCTTAGTGGTAGTCACAATATGCTCAATATCCAGGCCGCGGCCGCCTGTGTGAAGGTCATCGGGATTGAAGACAGCTATATTCTTTCTGCGGCGAAGCAATTTACTGGCCTTGCGCACAGATTTGAGACCATTTCTAACCTCAAAAATGTTCGTTGGATTAATGATTCCAAAGCTACAAATGTGGGTGCAACCAGCGCTGCAATCCTAAGTTTCAGTATGCAAAAACAAGGCAAGCTGGTTTTGATCGCCGGTGGCGATGGAAAAGGAGCTGACTTTTCACCTTTAACAAGCCTATTAAATAAGTATGTGGATTTACTTATTACCTTTGGTAAAGACGGCAGCAAAATTGCTGAGCTAGTTACGTCTCCAATCGAAGTAGCCAACTTGAAAGAAGCGGTACTTGCCGCAGATCAGTTTGTAGAATCCGGAGACGTGGTACTACTTTCCCCCGCTTGCGCAAGTCTGGACATGTTTTCCAATTATCAACATCGTGGCGAATGCTTTATCCAAGCCGTCAGGGAGTTAGCAGCATGACTTCTGCAACTCAAAACAGCAATCCATTGCGCGACCTTTTCGCAAAAAGGCATGGCAGCGCTGAAGACGACAATCACTTCGATGCAAACCTCTTGCTGATCGCTGTTACCTTGATGTCGGTTGGCGTCATTATTGTGATGTCTGCGTCTATGCCTGTTGCAGCACGGTTATTCGACAATCCTTTTCATTTTGCCATTCGCCACGGCATTTATATTTTCCTCGCCATCACGGCAGCACTAATTGTGATGCAAATACCTATGCATTGGTGGCGAGTGAGTAATCCCTGGTTGTTATTGTTTGCCGTTGCATTGCTGGTGGCAGTGCTCGCTGTCGGGCGAACGGTTAACGGCAGTACCCGATGGCTGGCTATTGGCCCGATTACTATCCAGGCTGCAGAGCCAGCTAAGCTCTTTTTCTTTTGTTACCTGGCTGGATATCTGGTTCGTCGTTACGAAGAGGTTACCGAAAATCTCAAAGGGTTCATCAAACCTCTGTTGGTGTTTTTCGTGTTGGCTATTTTGTTGTTGATGCAACCAGATTTGGGAACGGTAGTAGTGATGTTTGCAACCACTGTTGGCCTATTATTCCTGGCAGGTGCCAAGCTTTGGCAATTTTTCGGACTCATGTTCGCAGGTATGTCGGCGATTGTAGCGCTGATATTATTTGAAAGTTACCGTTTGAAACGAGTAATTTCCTTCCTGGATCCCTGGGCAGATCCCTTTGGCAGTGGGTACCAGTTAACCCAATCTTTGATGGCATTTGGGCGCGGCGACTTGTTTGGCCAGGGACTTGGAAACAGTTTGCAGAAGCTGGAATTTTTGCCTGAGGCGCATACTGACTTTATCGTCGCTATCCTAGCGGAAGAGTTAGGTTTTGGGGGTGTTCTCGGCGTATTGATTCTGCTGTTCTTACTGGTGGTCAAAGCGCTGAAATTGGGTAATCTTGCATTGCAGAAAGAACGTCCTTTTGATGCTTATCTGGCCTATGCGATTGGTATATGGTTTAGTTTTCAGACAGCGGTAAACGTGGGCGCTAGTTCCGGAATCTTACCAACTAAAGGACTGACTTTGCCCTTAGTTAGCTATGGCGGTTCAAGTTTAATCACTATGGCGGTTGCAGTTGCTCTGCTGGTGAGAATAGATTTTGAAATCCGGGTTGAGGGAGTACAGGCGTTAAGCACCGGTGGCACAAAGAAAATCAAGAATGCCAAGAAAAAAGTAGTAGAGGTTATTGATTCCCTTTCTGATAGAGAGCAGGGGGGAAAGAATGAGTAAACGTATTCTGGTGATGGCCGGCGGAACTGGAGGACATGTGTTTCCGGGACTGGCAGTGGCAAAAAACCTCGAAACAAAAGGTTGGAAGATTCAATGGCTTGGCACCCGAGCAAGAATGGAAGCAGATCTTGTTCCGAAGAATGGATTTGAAATCAGCTTTATCGATGTTGCCGGGGTTAGGGGGAATGGTTTGCTACGCAAGATGATGGCGCCCTTGCAGATAATCAAATCAATATTCCAAGCCAGGAGAGTTATCAAGTCTTTTCAACCAGACGTTGTGCTTGGTATGGGCGGATTTGCCAGTGGCCCAGGGGGAATTGCAGCCTGGTTAAATAGCACGCCGCTGGTGTTGCATGAGCAGAATGCCATTCCCGGTATGACCAATAAAATTCTTGCTCGTTTTGCCAACAAAGTACTGACAGGGTTTGATAATACCTTCAGGCAGCAATCTACTCTACCGGACAAATTCCTGTGGGTGGGTAACCCGGTCAGAGAAGCCTTTGGCCAGTCAGAAGCACCAAAAAAGGTGAATTCACCCGTCAGAATTCTGGTTGTCGGCGGTAGCCTGGGAGCGAGAACTCTGAATGAAAACGTACCTGGTGTGTTGCAACAGCTGGAGAACATAGAAGTTCGCCATCAATGTGGCGCGGGCAACCAAAAAGATCTGACAGAACGTTATCGCAGATTGGCCAATGACCATTTTACCTGGCAGGTGGATGAATTTATTGACGATATGCCCAAAGCCTACGAATGGGCTGATTTAGTGATATGTCGCGCAGGCGCGTTAACTGTTGCTGAAATAGCAGCAACAGGTGTTGCGGCAGTTTTTGTTCCTCTTCCTCACGCAGTGGACGATCATCAGACCGTGAATGCAAGAGCGCTAGAAAAATTGGATGCAGCGATCGTGCTACCACAGCAAGAACTAGAAAAAGGCGGTCTTTTACCCATTTTGAAAAAAATTATTTGTGTACCTGACGAACTGGTGGACATGGGCAGAAAAGCACGACAGTTTGCTCGGCTCGAAGCGACTCAGTCTGTAGCCAATGTTTGTGAAGAACTGGCGGAGGGAGCAGCATGATCAGACCAGAAAAGGTTCATTACCATGTTCCTGAAATGCGCCGGATTAAGCATATCCATTTTATTGGAATTGGCGGTGCCGGAATGGGAGGCATTGCCGAAGTATTGCTCAATGAAGGATACATGGTGTCTGGCTCAGACCGTCAGGAAAATGCCATGACCAAAAGGTTGACGTCTAAGGGAGCTGAAGTGTTTATAGGGCACCTTGCGGGCAACGTCGAGAAGGCGAATGTGGTTGTTGTATCCAGCGCAATTGATCAGAGTAATCCTGAGATTATTGCCGCTCAGCAAGCACGAATCCCGGTGATAAGGCGAGCAGAAATGCTTGCTGAGTTGATGCGATTCAGACATGGCATCGCGGTAGCTGGAACTCACGGCAAAACCACTACAACCAGCTTGCTTGCCACGATTTTCGCTCAGGCTGGACTTGATCCTACTTTCGTGATCGGTGGTCTTTTAAATAGCGCCGGAACCAATGCCAGACTCGGGAGTAGCCAGTATCTGATCGCTGAAGCGGATGAAAGTGATGCATCTTTCATCCATCTTCAGCCTATGGTCTCCATTGTAACGAATATCGAAGCCGATCATATGGATACCTATGACGGCGATTTCCAACGAATGTTGGATACCTACCTGGAGTTTCTGCATAACCTGCCATTTTATGGTTTGGCAGTATTGTGTGGTGATGATCCTGTTATTCAGAAATTACTGCCGCAAATCGGCCGTAAATACTTAACCTATGGAGTAAGTGAACAGGCGGATGTGCGGGCAATCAATATCGAATACGGATTTAATCGAAGCCGGTTCACCGTGTTGAGGGGAGGGAAAGAACCCTTGGAAGTTCAGCTTAATTCGGCCGGACTGCACAATGTTCTCAATTCCCTTGCCGCTATTGCCGTAGCCACAGACGAAAACATCGAAGACAAAGCGATTGTTGATGCGTTGGCTGCGTTTGGCGGAATTGGAAGACGATTTGAACAACTTGGTGAATTTGATACTGGCGCAGGCCAAGTTGTATTAGTGGATGATTACGGTCATCACCCAACTGAAGTTGATGCAACAATCGCCGTGGCCAGAAGCAATTGGCCCGATAAACGGTTGGTGATGGCATATCAACCACATCGTTTCACCCGCACCCGGGATTTGTATGAAGATTTCGTAAGAGTATTGTCAAAGGTCGATGTGTTGCTTTTACTGGAAGTGTATCCGGCTGGAGAAACACCCATAGAAGGAGCTGACAGCAAAGCCTTGTGCCGTTCTATCAGACAACGTGGGCAAATTGAGCCTATCTACGTTGCTGACAAAAGTGAATTGCCAATATTGTTAGCGAAAACGCTGAGTGATGGAGATATTGTCATGACCCAGGGAGCTGGAAATATTGGTCAATTGGCAAAACAGCTTCAATCGATCAAGTTAAACGTGTCGCAGATGTTAAAAGGGTTCTCGATATGAGTAAGGGGTTAACGCCATCTGAATTCGGAAAAGTTGCCGTGATGTATGGTGGAGCTTCGGCTGAGCGTGAAGTCTCATTAAAATCCGGTACTGCAGTATTAAATGCACTTAGAAGCGTCGGTGTAAATGCTGTTGGATTCGATCCCGCAGAAAAGTCGGTAGCGTCCCTACTAGCTGAAAGCATAGAAAATGTCGTCATTATGTTGCATGGTCGTGGAGGCGAAGATGGCAGTCTGCAGGGGGCTCTCCAGCTGTTAGGTTTACCCTATTCTGGCAGCGGTGTTTTGGGCTCTGCTCTTTGCATGGATAAGATTCGCAGTAAGCAAATTTGGCAAAGTCTTGGATTACCTACGGCAAATTATGAAATTGCTGTAAAAAGTCGCTTTGATGCGGGATCTTGCGAGGCTATAATGGCGACATTGGGGAATACCCTTATGGTCAAACCATCACTGGAAGGTTCCAGTATTGGTATGACAAAGGTAACGAGCGCAGCGCAGCTAGAGTCTGCAATACAAGACGCATTTAAATACGATAACAATGTCTTGCTTGAGCAGTTTATTCAAGGTCCTGAGTATACGGTTAGCATACTGAATGGTAAGGCTATGCCGTCTATTCGCATGTCCACTCCCCGAGATTTTTACGATTACACAGCAAAATACAGTGCTGATAGCACTGAATATTATTGTCCGAGCGGTCTCTGTGAGGAAACTGAGAGCCGTTTGGCTGAATTGGCTCAGAGAGCATTTTCGGCATTGTCTGGGAGTGGATGGGGAAGAATTGACTTTATGCAAGACGAACAAGGTCAGTTCTATTTACTCGAAGCCAATACTGTTCCTGGGATGACTGAAAAAAGTTTAGTTCCTATGGCGGCCAAGGAAGCTGGGTTGAATTTTAGCGAGCTGTCCCTGGCTATCCTGGCGACCTGCCTGGAGGACAAGTGAGCGAAGACCCTAAAGTCAGCAATCAACCTGCCTGGGGTGGGGTGACATTTTTAGTGTTTGTGCTAGTCGGGTTGATTTATGCCGGATTTGAACTCAACGACTGGCTGGAAGATGAACAGCAAGTGCCGGTGCAACAAATTGTGCTCAGTGGTGACAGACAATTTATTGATGATGCAGTTGTTAAAAATTTAATCAGAGATAAGCATCCAGGTAGTTTTTTCGAACTTGATGTGGAGAGGGTTCACCATGATCTGGAAGCATTACCTTGGGTTTATAGAGCTTCAGTGAGAAAACGGTGGCCAAACAGTTTGAACATCTATTTGGTTGAGCAGACTGCAACGGCAGTATGGAATAGCGATTTGTTACTCAATCAGTTTGGCGAGAGCTTTGCGGCAGTTGCACCGGGTTTGGCGTTACCGGAACTATTTGGTCCAGGTGGCAGTGAACAGACAGCATTGCAGGGATATATGGCCATGCAATCCTTGTTGGACAGAGCCAAGCTACGGATTAGCGAATTAACGTTGAGTGAGCGCTTTGCTTGGAATATCAGGTTGGATACCGGGGTACGTCTGAATCTCGGCAGAATAGAGTTTGTCGACAGGTTACAGCGCTTTGTTGATTTGTATCCTTTGCTGATAAAAGAGCAAAAACAATTGGATTATGTCGATTTGCGGTATGACACCGGATTGGCCGTAGGTTGGAAAACCGAACAGGTTTTGGAACAAGAGAGTTAATGCAGTGAGAGTAAATTTAAATGTCTAAGGTTGCAGAAAGAAAGCTGATAGTTGGCCTGGACATGGGCACTAGTAAAGTGAAAGCTGTGGTTGGCGAATTGCTTGACGACGGTGGCATCAGTATCGTGGGTGTAGGAAGTCATTCTGCTAAAGGCATGGATAAAGGCGGCGTAAACGACCTTAATTTGGTTGTGCAATCTGTTCAGCGGGCCGTGGACGAAATGGAACTAATGGCTGACTGCCGGGTGTCTTCAGTGTTTATGTCGATTTCGGGGCGTCACGTCAAATGTCAGAATGAGAGTGGCATGGTGCCCATCAACAATCAGGAAGTGACTCAGGAAGACGTTGATAATGTTATTCATGCAGCCCGTTCTGTGCCTATTGCTGCAGAGCGCAGATTACTTCACGTTTTACCGCAGGAATTTACTATTGATGTGCAGGAAGGGATTAAAAACCCGATTGGGATGTCGGGCGTCAGAATGGAAGCCGAAGCCCATATTATTACCTGTGCAGACGATATGGCTAAGAATTTGGTGAAGTGCGTGGAGCGCTGTGAACTCAGTACCGACCAGATTATTTTCTCTGCACTGGCATCGAGCTACGCCGTGTTGACAGATGATGAGAAAGAATTGGGAGTATGTGTAGTCGATATTGGTGGCGGCACAATGGACATGGTTGTTTATACCGATGGTGCAATACGCCATACCGCAGTTATTCCAGCGGCGGGAAATCAAATCACCAGCGATATTGCAAAAATCTTCCGCACGCCTATCAGCCATGCTGAGGAGATAAAAATAAACTATGCATGCGCGCTCAAAGATATGGTCAGCATGGAAGAGAATATCGAGGTGCCGAGCGTTGGTGGCCGTCCGTCACGAGCCATGTCGCGTCATACTTTGGCTGAAGTGATTGAACCCAGATATCAGGAGTTGTTTGAACTGGTTCATGAAGAAATTAAGGCCAGTGGTTTAGAGGAACAAATAGCAGCAGGTATCGTTCTAACGGGCGGAACAGCAAAAATGGAAGGGGCTGTAGAATTTGCTGAAGAGTTATTTCAGATGCCGGTCAGAGTCGGTGAACCTCTCGGTGTGAAAGGTTTATCCGAATATGTGGAGGATGCCACCTATGCAACTGCAGTGGGCCTGCTGCAATACGGGAAGGAAACCTTACAAGGCAAAATTTCAACTAAAAATAAAAATAATGAAGGACTTTGGCATCGTGTTCAAAGTTGGTTTAAGGGAGAGTTTTAAACGCATGGAAAGGCACACAATAAATAAAAAAGAATATGGGATGCGGGCAGTAGCTAGCTCGCGTTTTATCGCGCTAAAAATCGGAGAGTAACTATGTTTGAATTAATGGACAGTCACAGCGAAGAAGCTGTAATTAAAGTAATCGGAGTTGGGGGCGGCGGCGGAAACGCCGTGGAACACATGGTATCGCAAAGCATTGAAGGTGTTGAGTTTATTGCGGTAAACACAGATGCACAGGTACTGCGCAGTTCTTCTGCAAATGTTACCTTGCAAATTGGGTCAAACGTCACCAAAGGTTTGGGTGCCGGAGCTAATCCGAATATAGGCCGTCAGGCTGCGGAAGAGGACCAGGAAAATATTCGCCAGTCTCTGGAAGGTGCCGACATGGTGTTTATTACCGCTGGAATGGGCGGTGGTACAGGAACTGGCGCAGCACCTGAAGTTGCAAGAATTGCAAAAGACTTGGGTATTTTGACCGTTGCTGTTGTGACTAAACCATTTCCATTTGAAGGTCGTAAGCGTATTGAGTTTGCAGACCAGGGTATTGAAGAGTTATCCAAATACGTGGATTCCTTAATTACCATCCCGAATGAGAAGTTGCTTAAGGTTATGGGGCGCGGAACGCCATTACTACAAGCCTTCAGTGCAGCAAATGATGTGTTGCGTGGTGCCGTTCAGGGAATTGCAGAACTCATTACTCGTCCAGGTCTGATTAACGTCGATTTTGCGGACGTGAAAACAGTTATGTCAGAAATGGGTACTGCCATGATGGGAAGTGGATCGGGCACAGGTGAAGATCGCGCTGAAGAAGCGTCTGAAGCTGCTATCGCATGTCCGCTTTTGGAAGACATCGATTTGTCTGGTGCAAGAGGTATTCTGGTGAATATTACTGCTGGACCTGATTTCGCAATTGATGAGTTTGAAACAGTGGGTAATGCAGTTAAAGCATTTGCTTCTGAAAACGCCACAGTGGTAGTGGGTACCGTCATTGATATGGAAATGACTGACGAGCTACGGGTGACTGTTGTAGCGACAGGTATTGGCGCAGAGCGTAAGCCAGACATTTCCTTGGTGAGTAATCGCTCGTCACGGGTCAATGCCACCAGTGACTTTAAATTGGAAGCAAATCCAACCGAACAGGTTTCTGGCGTGTCAACTGATGGAAACAAAGCGTTGGCTGCAGAAGAACGTGTTGAAGCGGGAACTGATCTGGAATATCTGGATATACCGGCTTTTTTGCGTAAACAAGCGGATTAAAAAGGGCTCAATTGAATTAATCTTATATTCAATTGTCTATAGCCCAACAGTATGAAATGTAAGCAAAAATACATGGAATGTGACACTTTTTTGACATTGGACCAGTTAAACACTAAAATACGCGCCGATTTTGGGATTGGTTAAAAATTGAGCTAACTGATACATGATAAGACAACGTACAATAAAACACGCTGTTTCTGAGATAGGAATAGGTCTCCATAAAGGTGACAAGGTTACCATGACTCTCCGGCCTGCGCCGGCAAATACGGGTATCGTATTTCGCCGCATAGACCTTGAGCCTTTTGTGGATATTCCTGCACGTGCAAATGCGGTTGGCGATACGATGTTGTGTACCTGTTTGACCAACGAAGATGGCGCGTCAATTTCAACTGTTGAGCATTTGGCCTCTGCATTGGCCGGACTGGGTATCGACAATATTATTGTTGAAGTGGATAGCAATGAACTCCCTATAATGGATGGCAGCGCGAGTCCATTCATTTTCCTATTGCAATCTGCTGGTGTTGAAGAGCTTAACGCCGCTAAACAATTTATCCGCATAAAGCGACCAATTCGTGTGGAAGATGGCGACAAGTGGGCTGAGTTTCATCCCTACGATGGTTTCAGAGTTGATTTTAAAATCGACTTTGATCATCCGGTGATAAGCCAGACACGTCAGCATGTGGTGATGGATTTTAATGCATCATCATACGTAGACGAAGTGAGTCGCGCTCGTACATTCGGTTTTATGAAAGACCTTGAATATATGAACGCGAACAATCTCGCTTTAGGTGGCAGTATGGAAAATGCAGTTGCGCTTGATGAATATCGTGTATTGAATCCAGAAGGTCTGCGTTATGATGACGAGTTTCTGAAACACAAAATTCTTGATGCAGTAGGAGATTTGTATCTTGGCGGTCATAGTATTGTTGGTGAGTTAAAAGCTTACAAGACCGGCCATGGTTTGAATAACAAACTGTTAAATGCGATGTTAGCTGATAAAGAGTGTTGGGAGTTTGTTAGCTACGAAACACCTGAACAGATGCCTATCAGTTTTGCAACACCAGTGTTGGTCAATTAAAATCCTGAAAAATTAGAATGCCGCATTGTGCGGCATTTTTTGTTTCTGACATCACCAGAAATTATTTAATGCTGTTAAAGTGTTGAAAAGTCTAGGTTCTTCCTAGTAAAGTCAGAGATAGAAAATAGTACTTAGGAAAGTCGATTTGGATGCCGATAACCTAATTGTATAAAAATTAATCACTGACGGTGTGATGCTATACCTTGTTTGGCTTTCACCAAACGTAATTGAAGTATAGAATCGCCCGACCTTGAAAATAGCGAGTAACCGAAAACCATGAGTTTGACCATTCTTTATCGAAGTAAAAAAGTCAGATTTGCACGTAGTTTCAGCAAACGACAGCTGGTAACCGCTGGCGTATTGGTTTTTGGCTTGATGATGATATCTAGCCGTTCCACTCATCAAATTGAAGAATCTTATGCTCGGATTAATTACACCCAAACTGGGCTCGAAGAACAGCGTAAAGATGTTCAACGATTAAGAACAGATACTAAAAATCAAGTAACCGGAATGATGATGAAGTTGGGTGAAATCCAGGGAGAACTGCATCGCATTAACGCACTTGGTTCGAGATTGGTAGAGAAAGCAAACCTCAACCCTGAAGAATTTTCCTTTTCTGAATTACCTGCAGCGGGCGGACCTGAAAATACGCTTGAAGCCGAATTCCCAACGGACAATACATTGCTTGAACAGATAGATAGCGTGTTGGCAACCTTGGAAAACAAATCTCAACAATTATTGGCCCTTGAATCTATCTTAATGAATCACCATATAGATGAAGAGCGATACTTGAGCGGTCGCCCAGTGAGTTCTGGTTGGTTGTCGTCACACTATGGTGTTCGTAAAGACCCATTCTCAGGCATGCCAGCAATGCATAAAGGCATCGATTTTGCTGGCAAAACCGGCGATACAGTTGTTGCCACTGGTGCAGGGCTAGTGACCTGGGCAGGGGAACGTTATGGTTATGGCAATTTGGTTGAAATCGATCACGGTGACGGATTGGTTACTCGATATGGGCATAACCATCAAGTTAGTGTTAAGATTGGCGACGTTGTTACTAAAGGCCAAACAATTGCGCTAATGGGTAATACCGGCAGATCAACGGGTGCACATGTGCATTACGAGGTATTGCAAAATGGTCAACAACAAGACCCATTGCCTTATGTGTATCGAAAGAAGAAGTAAGTTGAGCGCGTAAATTAAAAGCGCGAAACGAAGAGAACACCTACAATCGGTCCAACAGGGCCGATTGTTTTATTTTAACGGTGTGTTTTGCATTGATGCGAAACACCATATTCACCATAGATTGGAAGCTGTATATCCATGTTTTCGACAATCATAAGAAAAGTATTCGGTAGCCGTAATGACCGTTTACTAAAAAAACTCGACAAATCTGTGGCTCAAATCAATGCATTCGAAGCAGAACTTGAGGCACTAAGTGATGAACAGCTAAAAGCAAAAACGGCTGAATTCAAGCAAAGTCTAGAAGCCGGAAAATCGCTTGACGAGTTATTGCCCGAAGCCTTCGCTGTGGTGCGCGAAGCGAGTAAACGTGTCTTTGCAATGCGTCACTTTGATGTACAGATGATGGGTGGACAAGTACTGCATCAAGGAAAAATATCTGAAATGCGTACCGGTGAGGGTAAAACCCTTACATCCACATTGCCTACCTATCTGAATGCGCTCACCGGCGGTGGTGTGCATGTCATAACAGTCAATGATTATCTGGCGAAAAGGGATGCTGATTGGAGCAGACCTTTATTTGAATTCCTCGGATTGAGTGTAGGCTGCAATATTCCTGGTATGTCACATATCCAGAAGAAAGAAGCCTATGATTGTGATGTGACTTATGGCACCAACAACGAATTTGGATTTGACTACCTGCGCGACAATATGGCATTTCGTCCAGAAGACAGAGTGCAAAGAGATCTACATTTTGCGGTGATAGATGAAGTCGATTCAATTCTCATTGACGAAGCGAGAACGCCACTTATTATCTCTGGTGCTGCTGAAGATAGCTCAGAACTTTATCGCAAAATAAATCAAATTATTCCAGAACTTGTTCAGCAGGAAAAAGAAGATGAAGAAGGGAATGCTGGTGATGGTGATTTTACCATTGATGAAAAAGGTAAACAGATCCACCTGACAGAAAACGGGCAGATTCATGTGGAAGAGATTCTACAGAAAGCTGGGATCCTGTCAGACGAAGATTCACTTTTTGCTGCGGCAAATATTTCTTTACTGCACCATGTTAATGCCGCGCTCAGGGCACATAAGCTGTTTAGCAAAGACGTTGATTACATAGTGAAAGACGACGAAATTGTCATCGTTGATGAGCATACTGGTCGTACTATGGAAGGACGTCGCTGGTCAGAAGGTTTACACCAGGCAGTTGAGGCCAAAGAAGGTGTAAATATTCAGAACGAGAACCAGACTCTAGCTTCAATCACCTTCCAGAATTATTTCAGAATGTACAAAAAGTTGTCGGGTATGACTGGTACAGCGGATACCGAGGCGTTTGAGTTCCAGTCCATTTATGGACTTGAGACAGTGGTTATTCCAACCAACAAGCCAATGGTTCGTGATGATAAAGCCGATTTGATCTACCTGACCTCCGAGGAAAAGTATCTTGCCATAGTTGAAGATATCAAAGACTGCGTGAAGCGTGGACAACCTGCATTGGTGGGTACGGTATCGATAGAAAATTCAGAACTTCTGTCTAGTATTCTTAAAAAAGAAAAGATTGCTCACAAAGTACTTAATGCAAAATTCCATGAACAGGAAGCGGATATAGTCGCACAGGCCGGTAAACCCGGCTCTATCACTATTGCAACCAATATGGCTGGTCGTGGCACAGACATAGTGTTAGGCGGTAACTGGCAGGCAGAAATTGACAAAATTAATGATCCTAAGCCTGAGAAAGTTGAAAAGATCAAAGCCGCGTGGAAAGAAAGTCACGATAAAGTTATTCAGGCCGGTGGTTTGCACATCATTGGTACAGAGCGTCATGAATCCAGACGCATAGATAATCAGCTACGTGGTCGTTCCGGGCGTCAGGGCGACCCAGGATCTTCACGCTTTTATTTGTCGTTGGACGATGGACTGATGCGTATCTTTGCCTCTGAAAAGATGGGCAATATGATGAAGCGTTTAGGTATGGAGCATGGTGAGGCTATTGAGCACCCGTGGGTAACTCGCGCGATTGAAAATGCTCAACGTAAAGTTGAAGGGCGTAACTTTGACATTCGTAAACAATTACTTGAATACGACGATGTAGCCAATGATCAACGTAAAGTGATTTACGAGCAGCGTAACGAGTTGCTTGATGAGGGCGAAATCAGCAGCACTATCGAAGCAATTCGGGATGATGTGGTCACTGGTACTATTGACGAATTTATTCCGCCTCAATCGCTGGAAGAAATGTGGGATGTTGCTGGCCTGCAGGAACGCCTGAAAGGCGATTTCACTGTGGATTTACCTTTGCAGCAATGGCTTGATGAAGATGACAAGCTTTATGAAGAAAAACTGCGTGAACGTATTAAAGAAAACGTCGATGCGGCATATAAAGCAAAAGAAGAAATCGTTGGCGCAGAGGTTATACAGCAGTTCGAGAAAGCGGTTATGTTGCAGAATCTGGACAGCCACTGGAAAGAACATCTGGCGGCTATGGACCATCTTCGTCAGGGAATACACCTTCGTGGTTATGCTCAGAAGAATCCCAAGCAGGAATATAAACGGGAATCTTTCCAGTTGTTCTCCGAAATGCTTGAAAATCTGAAGGTCGAAGTCGTCAGCATTTTAAGCAAAGTACAGGTGAAAGCTGAGAGCGATGTTGAAGCAGTAGAAGAACAACGCAGACAGGCAGATGAAACGCCCAAGAAATTTGAGCATCAATCTGCTAGCGAACCTCAAGACAAACAAGCTGCTGTGAGACAAGGACCGAAGGTGGGACGCAATGATCCATGTCCTTGTGGTTCGGGTAAGAAGTACAAGCAATGCCACGGCAAACTAAGCTAAAGATACAAGCTCTCAAAAAGTCGAACTCATGTTCGACTTTTTTATATGTAATCTCAGATTAAGTAATTCTTGCAATCTTTTCGGATATTAAGAAGAGGAAACAATGAAAACCGTTGAAGTAGCCGTCGGGGTAATACGGAGAAACAATCAGATTTTTGTCAGCAAGCGTGCTGATAAGCTTCATCAGGGGGGCAAGTGGGAATTTCCTGGTGGTAAACGCGAGCAGAACGAAACTATGCCTCAGGCGCTCACACGTGAGCTACAGGAAGAAATTGGCATCACCGTCACCCATTGCGAGCCTTTTATGCTAATTGAGCATGACTATGGCGATAAGAAAGTCGTATTGGAAATTTTCCTGGTGGAAGAATTCGCCGGGGAACCCGACAATAGAGAAGGCCAGATATCCCTGTGGGTAGAGATATCAGAATTGCAAAATTATGAATTCCCGGAAGCGAATGGAGCTATAGTTGAGAAATTGCAGAAATTAATCTGAAACTAGTGTGCTAATGTGAAGCCAAAGGAAAAGGAGATTATCTAAATGCCACTTTTTATCATTTCACTACTGGTCCAGGTCGCATTGGTTATTCATGTGGTAAAAACCGGCAGGAATACAATTTGGATTTGGATAATAGTGATGTTACCTCTGGCTGGCACCCTCGCGTATTTAATTGTTGAAGTGTTACCAAGTTTATCGAGAGGGAACGCGGGCCGTAAAATGAACGCGGTCATTAACCCAAACAGAGATATCAATGCGGCGAGCAGACAGTATTCTATTTCGGATACGACAGAAAACACCAAGCGCCTTGCTGAGGAGTACTTTGCAAAAGGTGCCTACGAAGAAGCCAAATCTCATTATCAAAAGTGTCTTAGCGGGCCATATTCAAATGATCCTAATCTGATGTTTGGTTTGGCCAAATCCGACTATGAGCTAGGAAATTTTAGTGACGTTAAAAATACCTTGGATGACCTGATTGCAGCCAACCCTGATTTTAAAAATCAAGATGCTCATTTGCTCTATGCTCGTACCTTGGTAAGTATTGGCGAAACATCAGAAGCATTGCATGAGTTTGAAGTGTTGCATCAATATTATGCTGGTCCTGAGGCTTCTTTTTACTATGCAAGATGTCTGGCCTCCCTGGATAAAGAACTTGAATCTCAGGAAATACTGCAGCAAATATTGGACAAAGCTGAGCTATCTGGAACCCATTACGGCAAGATGCATAAAGATATCCTGAAGCAGGTTAAAAAGGCAATGTCAGAAGAGTCATGATTTTTCTGAATCAATTTACCTGCTCTAGTCTCTAAAAAACGAATCTTCCTGTTCTGCCAGCATTGCCTCGATATCTTCAACATCGGGCAACTCCTGAATTTCGGCGTCTTTGTTATTTCCGCCACAAGGGATGGATTTTTGCTCTTCCGCCCATTCGCCGAGATCAATTAACTGACACTGTTTACTACAAAAAGGTCTGAACGGACTCTCTTCAGACCATTCAACAGCTTTACTACAGGTGGGACATTCTACTTTCATGTGCTTCTATCAACAGCTCGCAAGCTTGAATTGTATATCATCGTCAACAGATGCGCTGCCATTCTCGTTGGGAATAAACAACATGAACCTGATGGCGTATCGATACTTATTGCCGCTTAACATTGGGTAATAACCTTGATCCGTTGAGCTATAAACCCGAATCAATTCATTTTTATCATCTGCAATACCTTGATAAAAGCCATTTTTAGCCTGTGTATCAACAAATCGCCCGCGCTCCCTTAAAAAAGATAAGGTAATTTCAATCGCGTCGTTAATTAAAATTAGTTCTTCGAACCAGCTATCTACATCCTGCCGGATAAGTTCTATTGGCTGTTTAAGCCAATAATGTAAATTTGGTAAATCAAAACTGCAGGTCCCACCAGGAATTGAAAAACGCTGGCGTATGGAAGATAGGAACTTATCTTCTTTCAGAACAGAACCAATTTTCTTGGAGTTCTTTAGTTTGTCTCTTAGCTTAAGAATTCTTTGCAGTGCAGCCTGCAGCGCATCCGTATCTATTTTCGGGTGTTGTGACCAATGCACCAATATTTTTTCCTGCGCTTCAATATCCTTAAGAATATCATTGCGAATATCCAGCCTTTCAAGGAGATCAAGCAGAGTGAACAATGCCTCGAAAAAATTGACAAATTGGTAGTCTTCTGTGGCAGCTTTGACTTGCTTCAGCTGTTTAAACAACTGCTCCAGGCGCAGATAAGTCCTGACCTTTTCGTTGAGCGGAAATTCGTAAACAGCGTGAGTCATGTAGTGGTTCCAGAAATATTTAGTGAACTACACCGTAAAACCAGTTTGATTTCAAGCCTTTGCCATGATTTTTACGCAATCTAAGTAATGTAGGTGTAATTGTTCCACCTGGTCAATCAATGCTGACGGGGGGCCGTTATTATCGATTACATCATCAGCCACAGCCAAACGTTGTTCTCTGGTGGCTTGGGCAGCAATAATTTTTTCCACTTGTTGCTTAGACTGCTGATCCCTTGAACTGGTTCGCATTATTTGCTGTTGTTCATCAACATCGACTACTAATACCTTATCAACTACCTTATTGAGACCATTTTCAACCAGCAATGGGACAGACAAAATGCAATATGCAGAACTGGCTTGTTGCGTTTGTCGCAACATGGATGCTCGAATGGCAGGATGCAGTAGCTCATTTAGCCAGTCTTTATCTTCGTTGGAGTTAAAAACCTGTTCACGTAATGCACGCCTGTTAAGCGATCCATCTGGCAATAACATCTCAGAACCAAATCGTTCGATAATCGCTTTCAACGCGGGTTGTCCTGGCTCAACAACTTCCCTGGCAATCACATCTGCATCCACTATGGTGACGCCTTTTATCGCGAACAGATCGGAAACAGCTGTTTTGCCACTGCCAATTCCTCCTGTCAGGCCCACTACCAGTGTGCTCATTATAAAATCCAATCCCAGTATTGCTGAGCGATCCAATCTCCGTATAAAAAGGTTATCCATCCAGCGATAGCCAAATAGGGGCCAAATGGGATAGGTTGGCTTTGGTCTTTACTTTTAATGGAAAGGTAAGTGATACCAATCACTGCGCCTACGAAAGAAGACAATAAAATGACAATAGGGAGCTGCTGCCACCCTAACCAGGCACCGAGAGCAGCGAGAAGTTTAAAGTCACCATACCCCATTCCTTCTTTGCCGGTCAGGAGTTTAAAAGCCCAATAAATGCTCCACAGGCTGAGGTAACCCGCAGCCGCACCGATAATTGCATCGGAAGCGGACACAAAAACCGGGTCAATACTTAACAACAAACCCAGCCACATCAGCGGCAAGGTTATTTGGTCCGGCAACAACATTTTGTCCAAATCGATAAAGGTCATTGCAACCAGACACCAGGTAAATACCACTCCAGCAAAAGCTTGGGCACCAAACCCGAAATGCCAGGCTACCATCAGTGACAGCAATCCAGTGAGCAATTCAACGCTGGGATAACGAATGGAAATAGGAGTTTTACAACTGCTGCATTTACCGCGTAACCAGAGCCAGCTAAGGAGCGGAATATTTTCCCAAGCACGAATTTTGTGTTTGCACTGAGGGCAGGTGGAATCGGGTTTAACAAGATTAAACGGGGCTTGATGCTCTACTGATTCGTCAGGGTGAAAATAACTTTGGAATTCTTGTTTCCAACCTCTCTCCATCATAATTGGCAGTCGGTAAATCACCACGTTCAGGAAACTGCCGACCATCAGGCTGACGACAAATACAAAAGACAAAAAGAATGGCTGGGATTCGGCCAGCAGAAGAAATATCTCAGGCATGGATTGGATTCTTGATCATATTAAAAAGCCGGCTTAGCTTGCCAGAAAAGCCGACAATTAGAAACATATAGGTATGGAAAAGCTGATTAAACCACATTACCCATCTGGAATATCGGTAGGTACATCGCAACTATTAATCCACCAATCACGACACCAAGCACTGCCATGATCATCGGTTCCAGTAAGCTGGTTAAACCATCTACCATGTTATCAACCTCAGCTTCGTAGATAGTTGCGATTTTACTTAGCATATCGTCAACTGCACCGGATTCTTCGCCAATGGCGATCATCTGGGTCACCATATCCGGGAAAATTCCTGTGGCACGCATGGCTGTATTCATTTGTAATCCGCCAGCGACTTCTTTTTTGATAAACAATATTGCGTCTCTGAAAACCGCGTTTCCTGAAGCACCTGCGGCTGAGTCTAAAGCTCCAATTAAGGGAACACCCGCGGCAAATGTGGTTGAAAGTGTGCGGGTAAACCTGGCCACAGCGGCTTTTTTAAGAATTTCGCCTACGATGGGTATCTTCAGAATTTGCTTATCGACTTTATCCCGCAACGCCAATGATTTTTTATGTGCTCGCGCAAATAAAACGAATCCTGCGAACATTCCGGCACCGATAAAGATGCCATAGTCCTGCACAAACCGGGAAATACCCAGAACAAATAAGGTAAAGGCGGGTAACTCAGCGCCAAAACTGCTGAATATTTCTTCAAACTGCGGCACTACGAAAACAAGCAAGATAGTGGTAACGATAAATGCTACGGCGAGCACTGCAACAGGGTAGAACATTGCCTTTTTAATTTTGGCTTTTAACGCTTCCGCTTTTTCTTTGTAGGTTGCGATACGATCGTAGATTGTTTCCAACGCACCGGATTGTTCGCCGGTTTCCACTAAGTCACAATACAAGTCATCAAAATGATCTGAGTGTTTACGCAGGGCGGAAGATAAGGGATTACCTGCTTTCACCTCATTGGAAATTTCAGTTAGCATTTTCCGCATGGCCGTTTTGGAATGGCCTTGGGAAATCATCTCAATGGTTTGAATGAGCGATACACCTGCACCTAGCATGGTGGCAATCTGACGAGAAGTGACGCAAATATCTGCGGCAACTATCTTTTCTGCACCCTTACCAAACAATGGCTTGGCCAGCTTTTTAACTTTGGTGGCAGACACTCCGCGGCGCCGCAACAAGTTCTTAGCTTCATTTCTGGAGGTTGCGCTGATTTCGCCTTTTGTACTATTACCGCGACGATCAGATCCGCTCCATACATAAATATCAGGTGTTTTCGCCATAATGAATTCCGCAATAATCGAGAGAAAAAAAAGCCCAGACTAAGCTGGGCTTTTGCTAGAAATCAGTGGATTAACAGATACCTGCAGTTTGGCAAGTACCAGATACAACCCAAGTAACCTGTCCGTTTGCTAAGGTCGGAGTCAAGATGTATGTTTCACCATTTAGGCCATCAGTTGAGTCAGAAGTTGCTGTAAGTGTAGGAGGAGCACCAGCTGCATCCCATACTAAGCTGTTAAGACGTCCAGCTGCATCTGCGGCGATATCGGCAGGTACACCGTTAGTGTTTTGTACACAAGCTGCGATTGTACCCTCAGTTTGAGCGCATACTTCAATAGCTGTTTTATGGCCTTGAGTCGCTAGCGCTACCTCAGAGAATTTCGCTTTTTGCGTGTATGTTTGGTAAGCAGGTAATGCAACCGCCGCCAGAATACCGATAATGGCAACTACGATCATTAGTTCGATTAATGTGAAACCTTTGTTGCTGGTCATTTGAGTCATTTTCATGGTTTTCTACTCCGCACGTTCAACATGAACGTAGTTAAGTTACTGACAAATATAAATTTTAGGCCAACTCCAGTGCTGTGTAAATTGGCGTTTCGTTAAATTCCTATTCAGTATAGAGCGACTTTCGATTGTGACAAGTATGTAGAGATATACCTATGTGTTCTGTACTAAACATTATTTTAACACTTGCAATATTCTCATTGATAAATCAATGGCCTGGATATTTTTAGTCAACGCTCCAGAAGAGATATAATCTACGCCTGTATCCCGCAATGCCAATAGTTTTTCATCAGTGATATTGCCAGATACTTCTAATTTGCTCTGGCCATTTGTAATTTTGACTGCCTGATGCAATTTATCGATTGAAAAATTATCCAACATAATAATATCTGCATTTGCATCCAATGCCTGTTCCAATTCATTCAGGTTTTCAACTTCGACTTCAACCAACTTGTTCGGTGCCAGAGCCTTGGCCTGTCCCACTGCATTTGCGATTGAGCCGCAAGCCATTATGTGGTTTTCCTTTATAAGGAAGGCGTCATACAATCCTATTCTATGATTGACGCCTCCTCCGCAAGTCACCGCATATTTCTGAGCAAGACGCAAACCGGGCAAGGTTTTACGCGTATCCAACAATTTTATATTTGAATTGCCGAGCAAGGAAACATATCGTGCCGTAACTGTTGCTGTTGCAGACAATGTCTGAAGAAAGTTTAGCGCAGTGCGTTCACCTGTGAGTACTGATCTTGCATTTCCGGACAAATTAAATATTGTTTGATCAGCTGTTAGGTGATCTCCATCTTTAGCAAGCCATTCCAATTTCAGCTCAGGATCCACTTGTCTGAAGGTTTCCGTTACCCAATCCCGACCAGCTAAAACACAGTCTTCTCTGGTAATCACTGTGGCTTCAACAGATTCTTCGAGTGGGATTAATTGTGCTGTTATATCACCTTCAACAGGGCTTAACCCGTCAAGATCTTCTTTTAACGCAGCTTCAACATTGTGTTGCATGTCCTGTATATTCATTTTAACTCTTGTATTTTTATAAGTTTCTGAGGATCAGCCAATCACCCCTCTGGGTGAATTCTAATTGTTTCAAGGCGCTCATTCCCAGTAAAATTTCGTTGTCTTGCATTCCCGGGTTTAGATTCGCTCGCACATCTGTCAGTCGGATGTCACCTATAGAAAGCTCAGAGATAGAGGTTTGTGCAACTTGCAACGAGCCATTTGCCGTTCTGACCATTTGACCTCTGCCAGCCTGTAGATTTAGTTGGTCTTTCAGATGAAAGGGTATTGATACATCTGTCGCACCTGTATCCAATAAAAAAGTAACAGCAACACCATTTATTTCACCACCGCTTACATAGTGACCCATTCGATTTCGCTTGAGTCTCACTTCCGTCCCATTTTGACTAGTGGAAGAAATCGGATCTCGATTCGGGTTTAGCTGATTGGCAATCTGCTCATCAAAAAATACGGTTAACAGCCCTAAACCTGCCAACCAGGCTATTACCAGCATCCACTTACCTAGTTTTTTTTCAGGATTGGTTCCCGGAAGTTGTTCTTGCATGGGTATCATTTTCCCCTTTAATCTGCTCAAATATCATTAAGACTCTGGACTCATTCAATTATTTTACAGATTGAACACACTAAAAGAAGCTTTGTGCACAGAAATGCAGATAAATGACGGCTTGCTTAGCGGTGCCCGACAGGTTGCAACCGCACATTTCGACGAGCGAAATGATCCGAATAATGTCAATTTGCTGGTAATCCACAATATATCATTACCGCCTGCTCATTTTGGCGGATCCTACATCGAAGATTTATTTACCGGAAACCTGAACCCTGATTCACACGAATATTTTAAACAAATATATCAACTGCGTGTATCTGCCCATTGTCTGATACGTCGGGATGGAGAAGTGGTTCAATTTGTCCCTTTTGAAAAAAGAGCCTGGCATGCGGGTTTTTCCAGCTTTCAGGGAAGAAATAAATGTAATGATTTTTCCATTGGTATTGAATTGGAGGGGACAGACCATATTTCTTATACTGAGCGTCAGTATCAATCATTGTTGACGGTGAGCGAATCAATTATTCGTCGGTATCCAAAAATAACCATTGGCAGCATAGTGGGGCATCAGGATATTGCACCAGGAAGAAAAACAGATCCAGGTGTGAGTTTTGATTGGGGTCAATACCGGGGAAAAATGATGAAAATATTTAACAAGGTGCGTGCCTTAAAGGAAAATCCATGACTCTGATTAGTCTGTTGATAGTGTTGATGGCTGAGCGTATCGCAACGCAGTCCAGATTCTGGCAGATTGGAACCTACTTTGAAAAGTATTTCCATACGATTCGCGAGCGCAACTGGTTAGATGAATCCACCAATATGTGGTCGCTGTTGCTCTATATTGCGCTACCTGCGTGTCTTGTTTTGCTTGTTGAGTCTCAGGTTAACGGTTCGGTGCTAAGTCTTTTGATTAGTTCCGCACTCTTAATGGTGTGTATTGGCTGTCCGGCATTACGAACGACCTACAAATGTTACTTGCAAGCGGCCAATCGTGGTGATCTTGAAGCTTGTAGTTTATATGCAGAACAGCTTGGTCACGATGATGACGGTGCAACATCATTTGGTCAGAACCTGGTCTGGCTCAATTATCAACACTATGCAGCCGTAGTTATCTGGTTTGCCGTTTTTGGTGCCGCAGGGGCTGTATTTTATGTAGTTGCGCGGGAATTTAGAGAATTATTAAAAACCCAGGGTCACCCGTTGGCTGAACAAGCAGACAATATGATGGGTATTCTGGATTGGATACCGGTCAGGATAACCGCTCTAGGTTTTCTTCTTGTGGGACACTTTTCTAAGGCATTTCCAATTTGGCTAGGTTATTTACCTGATCCATCAATCACTGCTAAAAATTTACTCTCTGAAGTGTCAAGAGCGGCTGAAGATGTAGAGCCGGATGAAAATGACTGCACTGAAGAGCCATGTACCTTGGTAAAATTAGCGAAGCGAAATGTCATGTTTATACTAGTGGTTGTGTCCGTATTGACCCTGTCGGGATGGATAAATTAAGTCACCAATGCAATAGAAAAAGCGCCATGGGCGCTTTTTTTGTCTCTGTTAACTGTGTTTTTTAGCATTTTATAATGGCTTTTTAAATTGGTCAGACCAGAACGTATATTCCTCTGAATCCCACTAATAACGCCTATTCTTTCAATACCATCGGTGAAGAAACCAGCTCTTCAAAAATTACATATTTACCCTCACGATTATCTAGTCTAAGCTATTAGGTTAAATGGTCTTACCAATTTTATTGGAAGGCCATTTAATTTATTCATTGATAAGGACCTGTATGTTTGGTTCATGTCATTAATACGCGAGTCAGAGCCGGGCAATTTAGATGCAGCGAATACAATCCAGAAAGTTATCAGATGTGATAACGGAACAACTGGAATCGATGATAGTCGATGGAAGGCTGCTGGCTGGACAAAAATTGCCCCCCGAAAGAGAGCTTGCAGAAAAATTTGCAGTGTCGAGGCCTTCGTTGCGAGAAGCCATTCAAAATATGGAAGCGAAAGGGCTTTTGTACCGTAAACAGGGAGGCGGGACTTTTGTTAAGCGCAAGCTGACAACCTTGGTCTCTGATCCCTTGCTTGACCTGATTGCTCAGCGTCCCGAAACACAATTCGACTTACTTGAATTCCGTCATGCACTGGAAGGCATGGCTGCGTATTACGCGGCACTGCGAGGGCAGCCAGAAGATTACCAACACTTGCAGGAAGCCTTGCAGGCACTGCCAAAAGAAGATGAATCGGACAAACTGGTGGAAGCCAAGGCGTTGGCTGAGTTCTATCTGATCATGGCTCAGGCTTCACATAACATGGTGTTATTACATGTCATGCGCAGCATGCAATCATTGCTACAGGAAAATATACGTTGCAACCTTGAAATGCTGGCTCTAAATAGCAAAGTCGGTAAAGAAATCAGCTTGCAGAGAGGAAAAATTGTAGCAGCTATTCTAGCCAGAAACCCGGAACGGGCAAGACAGGCCAGTAATGAACATTTGGCGTTTATAGAAGATACCCTGCTCAATATCAATCGACAGGATTCTCGAATTCAACGAGCGTTGCGCCGCATAGAAGTAAAAAGATAATTTATTCGTTTTAAGGTTTTTACGACGAATCATGTTTAAGAGGCTGGTAAAGCACAGAAAAGATGGATTATATAGACTATCTTTATTGACTTAACTGGTGAATTTGCAATTTGACAACAACTAAAGGAAAGCAGCATGACAGATATGATGCATCCGGATGTGGATCCTACTGAAACGCAAGAATGGTTAGATGCATTGGAGGCTGTGCTGGAAGAAGAAGGCGTCGATCGCGCACATTTCTTACTTGAAAGCCTGATCGAGAAAGCGCGCCGAAGTGGCGCCCATTTGCCCTATACAGCGACAACCGCTTATATCAACACTATTCCCGCCGGTCAGGAACCAACCATGCCTGGTGATCAAACCATCGAAGCCAAAATACGTAACGCCATACGATGGAATGCGTTGATGATGGTTCTGCGTGGTTCTAAGAAAGACTTGGAGCTGGGTGGTCATATTTCCAGTTTTGCTTCTTCTGCCATGTTGTACGATGTGGGCTTCAACCATTTTTTCCGAGCGCCAAATGATAAAGATGGTGGCGACTTCCTGTTTGTACAGGGTCACGTTTCGCCTGGGATCTATTCCCGCGCCTTCATTGAAGGACGGTTAAGCGAGACGCAACTTGACGGCTTCCGTCAGGAAGCGGATGGCACCGGGATATCCTCTTATCCTCACCCTAAGTTGATGCCTGATTTCTGGCAATTTCCGACGGTTTCAATGGGTCTTGGTCCGATGCAGGCTATTTATCTGGCAAGATACCTTAAGTACTTGACGAACCGTGGGTTGAAGGACTGCTCTTCACAGCGCGTCTGGTGCTTCATGGGAGACGGTGAAGTAGATGAGCCGGAAAGTTTGGGGGCTATCGGTCTGGCATCGCGTGAAGGGCTGGATAACCTGACATTTGTTATTAACTGTAACCTGCAAAGATTGGATGGACCGGTCCGTGGTAATGGCAAGATTATCCAGGAACTTGAAGGTACATTCCGTGGAGCCGGTTGGGAAGTCTTCAAAGTGATTTGGGGTCGCTATTGGGATTCATTGTTAGCCAGAGATACCTCAGGTAAATTGCTGGACGTCATGAACGAAACTGTTGACGGCGAATATCAGAACTACAAAGCCAAAGGTGGTGCATACACCCGCGAAAATTTCTTTGGCAAGTATCCTGAACTTAAAGACATGGTGTCCAACATGTCAGACGAAGATATCTGGCGATTGAATCGTGGCGGGCACGACCCGGTTAAAGTCTATGCTGCTTATAAGCGTGCAACAGAAACTAAGGGCCGCCCTCAGGTAATCCTTGCTAAAACTGTAAAAGGTTATGGCATGGGCTCTGCCGGTGAAGGGAAAAATATCGCGCACAACGTCAAGAAAATGGATGTTGAAGCGGTGAAAGAATACCGCAATCGTTTTAATATTCCGGTACCAGATGAAGGTCTTGAAAACCTGCCTTACTTCAAGTTTGAAGAAGACAGCGAAGAAATGAAGTATATGCGTGCTAAGCGTGAAGCGTTGCATGGGTATATGCCAACACGGTTACCGCAAAGTTCTGAAGAGCTTCCTGCACCACCGCTTAAGTCATTTGCAGCAATTACCAAAGGTTCTGGCGATCGTGAGATTTCCACCACTATGGCCTTTGTTAGGGTTTTGACTGTGCTGCTCAAAGACAAACAGGTTGGTAAACGGATTGTGCCAATTATTCCTGATGAAGCACGAACTTTCGGGATGGAAGGGTTGTTCAGGCAGGTAGGGATTTACTCTAGTCAAGGCCAGAAATATGTACCACAAGATGCTGACCAGGTAGCCTATTATCGTGAAGATAAAGAAGGTCAGGTGCTGCAGGAAGGGATTAACGAGCTGGGTGCTATGGCATCGTGGTTAGCGGCAGGTACGTCCTATTCAACCAATGATTTACCGATGATCCCGGTTTACATTTATTACTCGATGTTTGGTTTCCAACGCGTTGGTGATATGGCATGGGCCGCTGGCGACAGCCAGGCAAGGGGCTTCCTTGTGGGCGGAACAGCAGGTCGAACAACACTGAATGGCGAAGGTCTGCAGCATCAGGATGGTCATAGTCATATACAGGCTGGATTGATTCCAAATTGCATCAGTTATGACCCCACCTATGGTTATGAGGTCGCTGTTGTCGTTCAGGATGGTATGCGTCGTATGGGCGAAGAACAGGAAAATGTTTTCTATTACCTGACGGTCATGAACGAAAACTATGCCCAGCCAGAAATGCCGAAAGGAAGTGAAGAAGGCATCATCAAAGGTATTTATCAGCTGGAGAAAGTCGGAACAGCGAAAAGCAAACTTAAAGTTAAGCTACTAGGTTCTGGCACAATATTATTGCAAGTCAGAGAGGCAGCTGCCCTGCTGAAAGAGAAATTTAACATAGCGTCTGAAGTCTACAGCGTTACGTCTTTCAATGAACTGGGTAGAGATGGTCTGGACTGCGAGCGCTACAACATGCTTAATCCGACCAAGAAAGAGAAAGTCCCATATATCACTCAAGTGTTGAATGACGGATTTGACGGTCCGACTATCGCAGCGACGGATTACATCAAGAGCTATGTGGATCAGGTAAGGGCTTTCGTACCTGGTCAATATAAAGTGCTCGGGACTGATGGTTTCGGCCGTTCAGACAGTCGCGCTAATCTGCGTCATCACTTTGAAGTAGACGCCAAATTCATTGCGGTCGGAGCACTGCACGAATTGGTTAAATCTGGTGATCTAGACAAAAAAGTGTTATCCGCTGCCATCAAGGAATTTGGCATTAGTGGTGACAAACTTAATCCACTATACGCTTAACAGGTCGGGAGAGAATCAAGATGTCAGATATGCAAGATGTATTGGTCCCCGATGTTGGTGGCGAAGAAGTCGAAGTCATTGAAGTCTGCGTGGAAGTCGGCGAACAAGTCGATGCCGAAGCTGCACTGATTACGGTGGAAAGCGATAAAGCCAGCATGGATATTCCAGCACCATTTGCCGGTAAAGTTGGCGAAATTCTGGTTAGCGTTGGTGATAAAGTGAGTCAGGATAGTCTGATCATGAAAATGTCTGGTGGTACGGTAGAAGCTGCAAGCGACAATGTTGCAGCACCAGCACCAGCACCAGCACCAGCACCAGCACCAGCACCAGCACCAGCCGCACCGGCACCTGCTAGCGCAGTTGTTGAAGTAGCTGTGCCAGATATAGGCGATGCAACAGACGTGGACGTGATCGAAGTTTTGGTTGCGGTCGGTGACATTATAGAGCCAGAAGCGGGGTTGATTACCCTTGAAACTGATAAAGCCACCATGGACGTGCCTGCACCGCAAGCGGGTACCGTCAAAGAAATCAAAGTGAAGGTTGGGGATAAAGTTTCTGAAGGATCACTGGTTCTTTTGCTTGAATCTACGTCCCTTGCTGTTGACGCTACACCAGCACCAGCACCAGCACCAGCACCAGCACCAGCACCAGCGCCAGTAACTTCTGCTGCGCCTAGCGTAGTAGATGTCGCGGTACCTGATATTGGTGGTGATACTGATGTGGATGTGATCGAAGTCCTGGTCGCGGAAGGCGATAGTATTGAAGCCGAAGCAGGTTTAATCACGCTAGAAACTGATAAAGCGACTATGGACGTGCCCGCGCCTCAGGCTGGTGTAGTCAAGTCACTGAAGATTAAAACCGGTGACAAGGTGTCTGAAGGGACCCTTATTTTGACTCTTGAGGTTGCAGGAGCTGCACCTGCTGCTGAACCAGCTCCAGCAGCACCGGCACCAGCTCCAGTTGCTGCAACACCAACGTCAGCACCAAAACCACCACCTGTGCCTCATCATCCTTCTGCAGGTGAAAAAGGTTCTGGTGGTAAAATTCATGCGTCTCCTTCAGTGCGTCGTCTGGCCCGTGAATTCGGTGTGGATCTGAGTAAAGTAACGGGAACTGGACCAAAACGCCGTATTCTGAAAGAAGATGTACAGTCTTTTGTGAAATACGAATTGTCCAGACCGAAAATGACACCGGGATCTTCCGTAGGCTCTGGTTCAGGTGGGCTGCAGGTGCTCGCGCCACCAAAAGTCGACTTCAGCAAATTTGGGGAAGTGGAAGAGGTCGCGTTAACACGCATACAGAAAATATCCGGTCCAAACCTGCATCGCAACTGGGTCACAATTCCACACGTTACTCAGTTTGAAGAAGCTGATATCACCGAGGTTGAGGCTTTCCGTAAGCAACAGAACGCTATCGCTGAAAAGAAAAAGCTTGGTGTTAAAATCACGCCTTTGGTCTTTATGATGAAAGCGGTTGCCGATGCACTTAAAGCCTATCCAGTGTTTAACTCATCGTTATCAGAGTCTGGCGAAAGCCTGATTATGAAAAAATACTTCCATATTGGTATTGCAGTTGATACTCCTGGGGGACTTGTTGTTCCTGTGGTTCGGGACGTCGATAAGAAAGGCATTTTCGATATTTCCAAAGAATTGATGGAAATCAGTGTCAAAGCCAGAGATGGAAAGCTAAAGGCGGCAGACATGCAAGGTAGCTGTTTTACTATATCAAGTCTTGGTGGCATAGGCGGAACGGCCTTTACGCCTATTGTAAATGCGCCAGACGTCGCCATATTAGGGGTTTCGAAAAGCGAAATGAAACCCAAGTGGAATGGCAAAGACTTTGAACCACGTTTGATGTTACCGCTGTCACTTTCCTATGATCATCGGGTCATTGATGGTGCCGTTGCAGCGCGTTTTGCTGTGCATCTTAGCAGTGTGCTAAGCGACATTCGTCAGATGTTGCTTTAAAACTGAGTAATAAATTGGCCGGAAAGCTCTGTTTCAGGAAGTCCGGCTGAAATATTTCACTTTAGCAAACAAAATGCGTCGCTTTTCTTTGCTAAGTACAGAACGGCTATGTAGAATTTCGCCGGTCTGGAAGAACAATAATGAGAGATTGAGGTCATAATGAGCGAAATTAAAACTCAGTTAGTGGTACTTGGCGCTGGCCCCGGTGGCTACTCTGCCGCATTTAGAGCTGCTGACTTAGGTATTGAAACTGTTATCGTGGACGCCCGTGAAACATTGGGTGGAGTGTGTCTTAATGTAGGCTGTATTCCTTCAAAAGCCTTATTGCACGTTGCCAAGGTGATTGACGATGCAAAAGACATGGCAAGCCATGGTGTGGTGTTTGGCGAACCAAAAATTGATTTGGACAAAGTTCGCGCCTGGAAAGACAGTGTTGTTGGTCAATTGACCAAAGGCTTGTCTGGCATGTCTAAGATGCGCAAAGTCAAACATATTCAAGGTTATGGCAAGTTTACTGGTTCGAACACACTGGAAGTCGAAGGTAAAGACGGTAAAACCACGATAAGCTTTGACAATGCGATTATCGCAGCAGGTTCAGAACCGGTTACGCTACCTTTTATTCCTCATGACGACCCTCGTGTTATTGATTCCACCGGAGCCCTTGAAATGGCTGATGTACCAGAAAAAATGTTGGTACTAGGTGGCGGAATCATCGGTTTGGAAATGGGCACAGTTTATCGTGCGTTAGGTTCTCAAATCGACGTTGTTGAGTTTTTGGATCAGCTTATTCCTGCTGCGGATAAAGACGTAATAAAAATCTATCAGAAATACGTTAAAGATAAGTTTAACGTGATGCTAGGTACCAAAGTAACAGCAGTTGAAGCCAAAAAAGATGGCTTATACGTGACTTTTGAAGGCAAACAAGCACCAGCGGAACCTGTTAAATACGATAAGGTGTTAGTTGCTGTAGGTCGTCGTCCAAATGGTAGCCTGGTAGATGCTGAGAAAGCGGGTGTTCAGGTTGATGAACGTGGCTTTATCAATGTTGATAAGCAATTGCGTACCAATGTGGCCAACATTTATGCGATAGGTGATCTGGTCGGCCAACCTATGCTAGCGCACAAAGCCGTGCATGAGGGCCATGTGGCAGCGGAAGTTATCGCTGGTATGAAGCACTTCTTTGATCCTAAATGTATTCCGTCAGTGGCTTATACGGATCCTGAAGTAGCTTGGGTTGGTGTCACTGAAGCTGAAGCCAAAGAGCAGGGGATCAGCTATGAATCTGCATCTTTCCCTTGGGCTGCATCGGGTCGTGCAATTGCTTCTGGTCGCACAGAAGGCATGACCAAGTTGATTTTCGAGAAAGAAAGTCACCGTGTTATTGGTGGAGCTATCGTCGGTATCAATGCCGGTGAAATGCTTGGCGAAATTGGTCTTGCTGTAGAAATGGGCGCTGATGCTGAAGATGTTGCTTTGACCATCCATGCTCACCCAACGTTGAATGAATCCATCGGGCTTGCAGCAGAGATTTACGAAGGAAGCATTACAGACTTACCAAATCCTAAAGCGAAGAAAAAGTAAGTCATTTCTATTTATGAAAAGGGCCGTCAGGCCCTTTTTTTTACTCCGCTTTAAAGCACTTTTTTATGTGGATTGGTATAACTACTGACAAAGGATTACAAAAACCTACATTCTTTAAACTGTTTCGATTGCCAAAATTCATAAAATGGTTACAGAAGAAACATTTGGAGAATGGTAGATGAAAAAGGGAATTATCAAGACTGCGTTTGTAACGATGTTGTTATCACTTAGCGGGTGCGGAGAATCGGATCGCATTATTGATGAGATTGTTGAAGAGGCGGAAACCGATCATCTAGCCTATGTTACCTACCTCAGTCTGGTTGATGAGAGTGTGACTTTATTTGCTAAAAGCCGGGTTTTCAGGCGAGATGTTTTCAACAATGATTTTAAGGTCGGGGATTTGCATTCCAGTGACTATCGATTACATACAACACATAGATGGCTGGACAATTTTCCAGAAACCACCTTTGCCGTCGAAGATTCTAACACCCGGACTAATAAGGCAAGAACAGAGTTTAAAGTTACACCCGACCACAAATACTGGTCAGTAGTCTGGGAAATAGGCAGCAAATTACAGGTTGCCCTGTTTCCAAAAAACACTGATAGAATTGCAGGTGCTTATCGTATCAGGGTGTTTTCTGATAGGGAAAGAGAAGTCTGGGATCTTAGTCGTTCAAGCCAACTACTGACCACAAGAGCAGGTGAGGTTTCAACGTCTTTTACCTTAAGCCAGTGCAGTGATTTGCAAATCGATAGTGCAAATATCAACCTGTGTCAAACAGTTACGCCTGGGCGTGCTTATTTGGTTGGCTATTCAGAATCTGGAAATCTGGTGGTGATGGAAGAGAAGTGAGGCAAGGCAATAGACATGAACAGGGTCTCGATGGAAGACCCTGCTCACTGTTCTAAGAAGCAATTACGCCTTGTAAAACTTCGTTGAGCTGTCCGTACCCACCACGCAGTTGTACTTCCTGGCTTTTTTCGCCTTGGGCTTAATTTTCATTATCACAGCTGCACCATTGAGTCCTTTAGACCACTTGGCTTTTCTGCCCACAGACTTTACTGATCCGTCTCCGTAACGTTTTTGCGCTGCATGTTGGCAAAGTTCCATGGCGCTGGCTATAACTTCCTCTTTACTCAGTGTCTGGGCCTGAATGCTAGTAGAAATCGTTAGGCCAATCATGGCTGTTAAAAATGTTGTTTTAAAGAAATGCTGATTCATTTTCATGCTAATTCTCGTGTTAGGGAAGATGCCCAGAATTACACATGCTTAGCATGATTGTTGTCTCTTCGATTTCAAAAATATCACTATCATTTCGAAATCGGTCAGGGAAATTCAGATTCGGTCAGGATTCCATAGCACTGCGTCTGAACTCCGAAGGTGTTTTATCCTGCAAAGCCTTAAAAGCTTTGTTGAAGGTTGTCAAAGAAGCGTAGCCAGACTCTATCGCAATAGTCGTGATAGGCAGCCGAGATTGAGTCGGATCTGCAAGTCTGTCTGAAGCTTCCGATATTCTGAACCTGTTTAGATAGTCATTGAAATTTCGATATCCAAGGTGCTGATTGATCAGTCTTCTAAGTTGATGCTCGGGTATCTCCAGGTGTTCAGACAGGCGTCTGATTGTCAGTTCAGTATCACGATAATACGCGTCGCCTTGCATACAATGTTGCAACTTTTCCAGCCATATCTTATCTGCATGAGTAATGTCAGCTTCATTGGTGGAAGCGGGCACTGGGTCAGGCACATCAACTACGTTATCGGTGGCCTCCAACATAGCATCTGGGCTGGCAATTAAAAGCCAGTAGGCGTGGAATAAAGCCATTAGCATAGTTGCGGCTAAATTAATAAAAACTATTTCCTGCGGCAACTCCCTTCCCGCGAATACAAAGTTGTTAACCAGCGCAAATAAAACCAAGATGCCAGCCATTGTCATGATGCCTGCACGCAGTTTCCTACGACATTCAACCAGGTCGTTTCGCCAGTTTTTACCTATCTCAACCAAGCCAAGCGAGACCAGAATAACTTTTAAGGTAAAATCCAGATAATACAGCTCGCTGTATTCAAACATACGATGTTCGGCGTGTTGCAAACAGATTCCAGCACTTAGTGCAATGGACGTAAAACACATAAGGTAGTGGATTGACGTAATGGTTTGTCTGTCACTTTTGATGCTAAAGAACGACAATGTGAAGAGCCAGAAAAGTGCAGGTACCGTTGATGTCATCGTTTCCAGAGTGGCTGACAGCCAGGGAGGATCCTGCACTATCTGTTTAAACACAAAGCTGCTTGCTCCTAACAAAAGAAGAATAAATAACTTTGCGCTTAGCATGCTGCGATGTTCTTTGAAAAGCTTCAGCATGATTAATAATATTGAACCCAATGCTATACCAGCCATGAGTTTCAGATAGGTGTCCAAATCTTCCTCTTGTTAATAATTGCCATTTATAACCAAGCATAAATGTTTAGCCAATACTCGACAATAAGATAAATGTAACGGGTTAAAAACAAAGAGATTGTTGTGCGGAAAAGTCGATTAAAATTTACATGCAGGAAGTTAAGAAATTTTTAGGTATTCAGCCATTTTATACCTATCCAGCGGTTTACTGTGCAGATAGCCTTGAGCAATATCACAGCCCATCTCTTTCAGGACAGTATTTTGATTGGCTAACTCTACACATTCCCCTACAACACGCAGCTTAAGGCTTTTACCTAAGGTGATAATGGATTTAACGATCCCATCATTCGCCTCACTCTCGCCAATATGCTGGACGAAGCTGCCATCAATCTTGAGTTTACTCACGGGTAAGTCTCGTAAATAGCTCATACAGGAGTAGCCTGTGCCAAAATCGTCAATGGCGATCCCAACCTGCATGTTTTTCAATTTTTCCAACGTTTTTATGGTCATGTCGGTAGAGGCAACGAAGGTATTTTCGGTGATTTCAATTTCAAGTAATTCAGGTGCCAGCCCAGTACTTTTCAATATGTCAGACACAATCTGTGCACAGTTAGGCAGAATGATAAATGATGCAGGTAAATTGACGGCGACCGGCACTACTTTAAAACCCTGCTTTTGCCAATCTACAGTTTGTTGACAAGATTCTTTAAGCACCCACTCACTCAAAGTATTCATCAAACCTATTTCTTCAACCACGGGTAAGAATTCGTTAGGGGGAGTCATCTTACCTCCGGATGTCCATCGAATAAGTGCTTCAATACCGCACATTGTATCTGATTCAAGGCAAAGTTGAGGTTGATAAACCAGGTGAAATTCGTTGTTATCGAACGCTGAGCGTATTTGACTCTCCATTGAAAGCCGCTGAACAGAATCATCTAACATTGTTGAGTTAAAGAAACAGTATTTACCTGGTCCCTGATCTTTGGCTCGGTACATACTTATATCGGCGTGTTTCAGGAGTGTCATACTGTCTGAGCCATCGTACGGATACCTTGCTATCCCTATGCTGGTGGAGATATGTAACAGGTGCCCGGAAACGTCCATCGGTTGACTTAAAGTGCTGATAATTCGTATCGCCAGGTTTTCAACATCGTCGGTTTGCTCAAGATGTTCAACCAGAATAACAAACTCATCTCCTCCCCAACGACAGACGCTGTCGGCTTTACTGACCAAAGAAACGAGTTTCCTGGCGACCTGGCTAAGCAGTTGGTCTCCAATACTGTGGCCCAAACTATCGTTAATAACTTTGAACCTGTCCAAGTCCAGGAACATCAACGCCATACTGGATTTTTCCCTGTCAGCATTGTCGATACCATGACTTAGCCTGTCTATAAGCAGGTGTCGGTTGGGTAATTGGGTCAAAGCATCATAGTTGGCTCGTTGAAATAACTGCTCTGTTCGCAAAGCCACCAGAGACTCAAGCCGGTCACTATTTTCCTGCAGTTGTTTCTCATGTTCCTCAATCGTATCCAGCATGCTATTAACGCCTTTGACCAGGCTGCCTATTTCATCATCTTGAGTAAAATCAATTCGCCTGTGGTATTTGCGTTTTTGCGCCACGTAACTGACCAATTCAGCAAGTTTATTTATTGGTGCAAACATAACACTTTGCAATCGCCAATTGAGGCCATAGGCAAACAGGAGTGAGAAGGCAAAAATGACCAGGACAATTCGTGCGTAGCGGGTTTGTTGATTTTTTAGTTCATTAGTGTCTACTGACAGCAGTATGTGTCCCAGAGTCTCGCCATCCATCTCGATAGTTTGATAGAGGTAGAGCGTGTTGTTCAGAAATTGACTGCCTTGGTTCATCGCAGCTGGTGTGACGTCTATTGTTGCACCCGGCCTGATATACGCTGCAAATGATTGTTGCTGTGCGTCAAACAATTGGGCAAAACGGGTGTTAGGTGATTCAGATAAGGAAGCCAGCAGATCAGTTGCGGCGCCGCTGTCATCGAATAATAATGCTGAGGAACTGCTCGCACTTAACATGCTGACTTTACTTGTCATGGTGCTCACTAAATTATCGCGATAGTCTGCAACGAAATTTGTATATAAAACGCTCGAAACAACAGCCAGCGACAAAAAATTAATACCAATGACAAGGATCAATTGTTTGCGAAAATAGGTTAACTTTGGCTTAAGGAGTGAAATCACGAGCTTATTTAATCCTTGCCAGTTTGAGCAATTCTGAGCTGACCGCGATATCCAAACGCTCGATTTCTTTCATATTGATTTCAAACCGGAGCCTGCCATTTTGCTGAAAAAATAGAATAGCCAAGGGGTCAAAGGAATTGTTTGCTTCACTTACATTAACTGAATTTGATAAAACCTCACTCGAAGAATCAATGTCTTGACTTAAATAGGATAAATGACACTTGTCAGACCCCTGCAAAGATTTTATCTGGAGCGTGCGTTGTTGTTTTCCTACTTTACGGCTTTTCACCAAAGCTCGCATAAAGGCTTCCAGCGTGGGATTGCGGTCGATACAAATTTCCACAGGCGACGACGAAGAGGAGAACGAAGAATCAGGCCATTCAATGTATTTGGTAAAATTAAATAAATAGGCAGCTTTGACTTTCGCTTCCTTGTTTAAGGCAGTTTGTGCCTGAGCATCAGGGCTGGAAAAAAGCGTCAGACAGACCAACAGAGTCATGACGAGCCGACACTGCAGGGCGAAATCGGTCAAGTGACGTCGGGTCAAATCAATACTCATTGCGATTAAAACGACGCACTCATCTGAATTGCACTGCGCCAGGTTTCTTTTGGCTGTGGACCATTCAAATTTTGATATAAAGGCTTACCGATCTCCGTGGTTAAACTGAATTGATTGTCAATGCGCCAGGTTAACCCCGTTCGCATATTTATTTTTCTGCCACCGTAAAGTGCCGGGTTTGTGATTCCGGCTGGATAGGGAATAGCTCCATCGACCAGCAAAGAATCGTCCTGGCCACTAATGTCTGAACTATATTGGAAATCTGATCCCACAAACCATTTGAAATCAGAATTAACTTCAAAACTGTATTTTGCTGACAGGCGATAGTTGTTACCCAAGCGATATTGCCTATCATTAGTTCCCGTTCGGAGCATCGCTGATATAGAAAGGCTGAAATCATGATAGCCAATGTGTTGGTAATTGAATTCAACAGGTATATCGAAGGTTCCGGAGCCAAGTTGCATAGTATAAGGCAATTGTTGATCACCAGGTGCCCTGGGTGTATCACCCAGTTCGTCGATCGAACCCGTAGGTAAACTAACTCCCAGGTTCACCCACCATTTGTGCTGCTCAGTGTCTACGAACTTGTAATTGACCGAAAGGACAGTATCGCCGACACCATCAGTCTCAATTATAAATTGGTCGTAGTTCTCAACAATACTGATGTGGTCTGTATCCTGTTTGATAAAAGGAGCAGACAAATAAAAAGCGACATCATTTGAATATTGGTAACCTACTCGAAATAAATGTGCGCGCTGGCGTATGACAGTAGGAACAACGGGGAAGTTTTTGTTTGTTCGCGTTTCTTCCGGACCAGACCACAAAACTTCATCAAGACTAAGTGACTTGTCTCCATCAAGATAACCGTCAAACTCTGCAAACTTGTATTGATAACTGAGGTTCCATTTCGGAGAGGTCTGTTGTTCATTTTCAATATCAAGATCGAATAATTCTTGTAAACTCATCTCTGCGAATTCTGCGGGCGTACTTTGAGCGAAAATGGACTGGGTAGCCAACAATGATGTGACGAAGGTGCCAATCATAAATAAATAACGTTTCAAATACATTTCCTTGAAGACATGGCGTTAAATTCAAAAAAAGCGGATGAAAATTGATTTTTATCAGCATGTTAATCGCAGTTTACTCGTTCGCGAGTCAAATGTCAGAGTATATTTTAAAGCGCAATGAATTAGGTGATTATGAATGGTAAAACAAATTTCTCCCGGTTCATTAACTCGTACATAACTGCTAAATTTCGGTTTAATTTGCAAAGCATTGCAAAACAGCATTTAACGAGTGAAAAAATGATGATTGGTACAAGATGAAACTGAAGAGAAAGCGATTGATAGGCTTTAACGGGCTGCGCAATGTGCATAAATGGTTAGGGTTTCTGGTCGGTGTGCAGGTTTTGCTTTGGGTCACAGGCGGTGTTGTTATGAGCGCTATCCCCATAGAGATGGTCCGTGGTAACCATCTCATTGAACGCCTGCCAAGCACACCTGGCTCATCCAGTGTGAGCACCTTGTCAGATATCAATGTTTTGACCGAGTGGCAAAGCCTGGAGTGGATAAACAGAGCAGGCACACTGGCCTTGAAGGTCAAATCATTTGATGCGGAATTTCAGTTTCTGGACCCCGAAACCGGGATTGCATTGAAACCAATTTCAATAGTTGAGGCAAGGAGAATAGCTCAATCGCAATACACAGGCAGCGGCAAAGTCTCTAACGTTAAGTTACTCGAAAAGCTACCTCAAGAGGTAGGTCATCTGAATGGACAGATAGCAAGAGTGAGTTTTGATGATTGGATCAATACAGATTTCTACATTGCTACAGACAGCGCAGAAGTGTTGTCGGTGCGCAGTGACTTGTGGCGTTTTTACGATTTCTTCTGGATGTTACATATAATGGATTACGAATACCGAGAGAACTTCAATAATTGGTTGGTGATATCGGCAGCCTCTGTTTCTCTGTTGTTTAGTGCCAGTGGTATGTTGCTACTTTACATGACGTTACTAAGGCCAAAAGCGAAAAAATACCTGCGCAAACTGATGGCAGACTCATGAGTGCATAGGGTTTAGGTGTCGCTGATAATGTTCCAATTTCAGGCAAGGCCAAATGCATGCTACATTGACACTATATAAAACAAGTGCAAATTGATTCTGGTGCAGCAACTCGAATTTTTTGAAATACCCAGCCCCTGTATTGGCGTTTGTCAGACAGGTCCAACCGGTTATTGCCTCGGATGTTATCGAAGCCGGGATGAGAGGTTGCATTGGATAAAATTGGATTCCAACGTCAAGCGGAAAATCATTAAGGCCTGCGGAATCCGCCGGAAGCGTGCTGAAGCTGCTGGCAAGAAAAAAGCTGACACTGGCAAAGCTGATCAATTGAATATGTGGGATGAAGATTAACTTTGTCTCATCATATGGCGCTATAGTTGTGTATGGATACTGGAGCGATAAAACATGCAAGATTTTAAAACAGTTTTGATTACAGGTGCGTCGGAAGGCATAGGAAGATGTTTCGCAGAGGTCTTTGCTAAACATGGTCACGACCTGATACTGGTGGCAAGAAATCAACAGAAGCTGGAACTGCTGGCCGCTGAATTAAAAGGATTACACAATACTGAAGTCACTATCATTCCTATGGATCTTATTCCTGTAGATTCAGCTGAAAAACTGTTCTTTGAAGTTGCCAAAAAAGAACTTTCCGTGGATATTCTGATTAACAATGCCGGAATGATGCAGGTAGAGCCATTTTGTTCAAGTGACCCTGTCAAAATGAATAATCTGGTGCAGCTCAATATTCAGTCCCTGGTTAACATGGCCAGACATTTTAGCGGTCCGATGATTGGCCGAGTTAAAGGCAAGATAATTAATGTTGGCTCTGTCGCCAGTTTTATGCCAACGCCCAACTTCTCAGTATATGGTGCCAGCAAAGCATTCGTACTGTCGTTTTCTGAGGGGCTTTCTCAGGAGTTAAAAGGATCAGGCGTCACGGTAACCTGTGTGTGTCCCGGCTTTACAGAAACTAACATGTTGTCGGAGGCGGATGGCCTGGAAAAATACATCCCCAATTTTATGAAAGCTGATCCTGTTGATCTGGCAGAGCAGGCCTATCAGGCTGCCGCGAAGGGCGAAGTGGTATTTTTGGACAGTCTTGCCAATAAAGCATTGGTTCAATGGGCTACACATTACCCTCGTTGGTTTGTTCGAGGCGTTAATGGACTATTGAGCCGCTTTGGCTAAGTGCGTTATTTCGTCGATCATTTGCTCCCACAATTGTTTAGGCAGAGTATGTCCCATGCCTTTGAGTGTTTTAAATCTGGCAGCAGGGATAGCGGCAGCTGTTGCTTCACCACAGGCATAAGGTACTAAAGGGTCTGCGTCTCCATGCATCACTAGAGTAGGGACTTTGACGTCGACAAGTCGCGGAGTTCTGTCTCCAGATGCGATGATGGCGCTGAGCTGTCTGAGTATACCTTTGGGATAAAAGCTTCTTTGGCGAGCTCGTCTTAAAAGATTTTCAATTCTTTGCGTATCAAAGGGGTAGTGTGGTCCATGCAATAGTTGCCACATCTCCAGAGCCTGTTGCACATAACCTTCTTCGTCTTTGGGAACCGGCCGCAGCATTTTGAATGAAACTGAAGCTTTGGCCTTTGGCAAGGATCGCGCACCAGTTGTGGACATGATGGACGTCAGAGATATAACGCGCTCAGGGTCAACAATGGCCATAGTTTGTGCAATCATGCCACCCATGGAAACCCCAACTATATGCGCTCGCTCTATTGAAAGCGCATCCATCAGACCAAAAGTGTCCTTAGCCATATCATTTAGGTAGTAAGGAGAACGCAGCTTTCTGCCAAACCATTGATGAGCCAGAAAAGCAGTAAGGCCAGGCGCCTTGTGGTGCTTGAATTTGGTACTTTTACCAATATCCCGATTGTCGAAACGAATTACCCAAAAGCCTTTCTCGGCCAGGGATTTACAAAACTCATCATCCCAGTGGATAAGCTGTGTTGCTAGTCCCATGATTAGCAGTATTGGTGGATGTTCCTGATCGCCAAAACTGTCCACACATAACTCTATCCCATTGGCATGGATATGTTTTTCAGGATGGTATAACACACTCAATGAATTTAAGCCTTATTCGGATCCGGAAACAAAACCTGATGCATTTTATTGTCCAGGAATGGACGCCACTCACCTTCCTGTTGCGCTAAACGATTGGCTACTATCCAAATGACCTGAGGATTGTGTCCTAAGCCCATGTGGCTGCCTTTGACTTCTATGTTTTCTGTTTGATGAATATGGGATTCCTCGGAATCAATACAGGCTTGCCAATGGGCGATACCGTCAGTGCGTGAGAAGATTGCGCTGCTTGGAACTGGAGGTGGTAGTAACATCCTGCGCAAAGCATCAGGTTCACGACTCCCAATATCACCATTAATCATTTCGAAAAATTTTGAGGCGACGGGTGCTGAGCCTTTTGGACCGTTAAAAGGACTTCCAAGGGATATCACCTGTCTGACATATTCCGGAATAATACGCGCTATTTCCCGCGCAAGTATCCCACCCAGACTCCAACCCACGATGCTCACTTTGCAATTATGTTTGACGTGCAATTCTAATACCCGATTAATCAGGGCATCACTGATAATTTTGTCTCCACCCACTATCTGAGTTCCCAGGTTTCGACCTAGTCCCCAACCATGCGCATCATACCCTTTTGCCTTCAGAAAACGCCTGATTGGCTTAGTGCTAAAGTCACTTGCCATAAATCCAGGAATAACCAAAACAGGATGACCGTCCCCCTTTGGGGCCTGCAAAAGCAAGGGCATCATAATACTGGTTAATCCGAATTCCAGCACTGTGCGGCTTTCAGAGAAGAAGTGCAATAATGACGGTTTATTGCTCGGTTGCTCTACTAAATCACGACTCATAAAATCTACTCAATAATATAGTTATTCGCGTTCCAACAACGCATTAAAGGCTTCCATATTTCGCATTTTTTCTTCTGCAGCGGCTTCCAGCTCATTGGCTGACTCCCGGATATAACGGGAAAAAACATCTAAATCAGGCATCAGGTTAACTGAACTGGTTGGGCTAATAGAAATCAGCCCGTTGTAGCTGACAATAGGTAGTATCAGACCCATGCCATCAAATATTGGCGCAGTCCCCATGTTTACTAACAACTTGTGGCCTGCCAGGTACAAAGGAATATTGGGGCCGGGTACATTGGTTATGACCAGATTGAAAAACGGGTTATGTCGCTTGGCAATAGCTGTTCGACTGTAAAAACGAGCCGCTACACCAGCCAGGCCAAATGGAATTAGTTCAGCAAAACCCATCAGGCTTCTGGCATCTATGGCGTCCTGATAAAGCTTTCCTACAAGGGTGTTGACGTGTATCTTGCGCAGTCTTTCAATAGGGTCTTCAACTTCTGTAGCAAGTTGAATATACATACCTGATACCTGGTTACCCATGGCATTCTTTTCATCTTCAGTTCTCGTAGAGACAGGTACCATTGCAACAAGAGGTTTTTCCGGCAGTTCATTCTTTTCTAACAAGTATCGACGTAACGCACCACCGCAAATAGCCAAAATAACATCATTTAAGGTGGCACCTTCTACAACTTTTCGAATCGCTTTTACCCGTTGCAAATCAAGAATTGCCGAGTCCCATTTACGTTCCGCTTCGACCGTATCATTGAAACGAGTTTTTGGCGCTCTGAAAGGGATGGTCGGCATTTTGATGCCCTGCACCCGAGTCATATACCCTGCCTTCAACGTCGCTTTCCCGGTGTCCCATAACAAGCCGGGTAATTTACCCGGACGGGTCATAAAGTTGTATGCGCTTTTGGCCATCAATCCAACTGCCCCTGGCACTTCTTCAATTGGCTTTTTCACCACTGGCGGAACAGGGCGGGGTTTAGGTGAAACGTCAAAGAGCATTTGCATCAGGTCTGCACCGGATTTGCCATCAAATCCAGCATGGTGAACTTTACTGATGAGCGCCACAGAACCCTTAGGAACCTGGGCAATAGAATCTACACCTTCAACCACTATAAACTCCCAAAGTGGTCGGTCCCGGTTTAATTGTTGTGAGAACAACCTGGAAGCCAGATAACGAAGTTCTTTCCAACCGCCTGGCGCTGGCAAGGCGGTATGGTGAAGGTGAAGGTTTAAATCAAAATCAGGATCTTCTACCCAATAGGGTCGGTCAAGACTCATTGGGATGGTAACAAGTTTTTGGGTCAGCTTTGGAACAGTGTGGACGCGGTCTGCAATATACTGTCGAAAGTCTTCAAACTTTAAAGAACCTTCCAATATAGCGACACCACCGATGTGCATCGGCACTTTAGGTGTTTCTAAATACAGAAATGATGCATCTAAGCCGGACAATTCTTCCATAATGCCATCCCGAATATCTTTGTTAACCAATTGTAAAAACACACTACCTTGCTGATTGTAAAGGTCAATAGTTAATTTGTATGAATTCAGATACTCATGTGCAATATAATGTCTTAACAATTCTCCTTCGCTACCTGACCAAAGCAGGATTTGCGTATATACTGTCCGCCACTTGAGACGTGAAAGAGGCACATCAAATCAATGCAGGTTTCGGAATACGCTGTTAAGGCAACAAATTCGTTTGCTCTTCCCGACATTTGTTTGCGGATCAGAAAAATGCTGGATGACGACAATTCAGCGATTGAAGATATCGCAAATTTAGTCAGTCTGGATCCTTCCATGGCGTCCAAATTGCTCAAATTGGCGAACAGCCCGTTGTTTCGATTTCGTTCGCAGGTTGATAGCCTGACAAAAGCGGTCAATGTAATAGGTGGAGAAGCCCTGTATAACTTGGTGATGGCGGAAACTGCCAGTACTGCTTTTCAGCATTTTGCCAACAGCGATATTGATCTGAAACGATTCTGGCAACAAAGTATTTATGCGGGTCTGGTTGCTAAACATTTGGCTAAGCTATGCAAGATTAGGGGGAGTGAACGGTTCTTTTTACTCGGGTTGTTGCATAACCTGGGTGAACTAGTCGTCACTACTGAAAATGCAACTTTGGCTAATTTATGTCAGAAGTTTGACCAACAGGTCTCTCCCTGGAAGCTGCAAAAACAGACATTAGGCTTCTCTTACGCAGATTGCAGTGCAGAAATACTCAAACTTTGGCGGCTCCCGACTCAGTTGCACTTTCCAATTGTGTCGATACACGATGAAGACAAAGCAATTACTAACAAAGAAATTGGTATCATGCATACTGCTGTCAGAGTAGCAGTTGCGCTGGTGAATAATGATGTTTATGCAACCAAAGACTTAGTGAATCCAGTTGTTCTGGAAAGTACCGGTCTGGATGATGAATTGCTCGACGATGCCTTGAATTATGCCAAGATGGAAGCTAATAAAGTACTGGCTATTATGCACCCTTCTTCCCACTAGTTAGACATTAGCATACCGTCGTTTTTTGGAAACATAACGTGCGGAATGGCTAAAAATGTAGTCGATTGGATACATATAGGTATAATTTGGCATACAAACGTATCATGGATGATATATTTGGTTGATTTTTATACAATTCTCTTGGTGCAATTAGTTACAGTTATTGTTTACAATAGCTTCACCCAGTCAATTTATTAACATTGTTACCAGAACCATGAAGCTAATTTGCGCCATATTATTATGTTTTGCCAGTTCCCAGAGTTTAGCCAAATTAAATGTCATGCAATCACTATATCTTGCTGACGTTCCTGCATTTGATACTGATGGAAGCGAAGAATTTAAAATGACCGGTGAGTTAGGTATTCTGCTTGCCGGAGGTAACACCCAGGGCACCACCCTGAAAGGTAAAGTCAATGCTACTCACAATATGCGAGATTGGAGCAACCAATACATTGCCAATTTTTTATATAAGCAGAATGAACGGGATGTAGACGGGGAACAGGAGCGTGTCACCAGTGCGCAAAAAATATTTATGTCAGCGCAGTCGGATTACAAACTTGGTGATCCAACCAGGCGTCTGTTCATGTATGGCGAATATGAAGATGACAGATTTAATCAATATGATTATCAAGCTGCTCTGGCGGTGGGTTGGAGCGAACAATTATGGGAAGACGAAGTTAGCGAGTTTCGTTACAGCGTAGGTCCCGGATATGCGATGTCCAGATTAAACAGCCCTGAGCAGGGTGAAGACCAGATGGGCATGATAATTCGGGCCGCGATGGAGTATGAAAGAAAACTGAGTGACAAGGCAACGTTCAGGCAGTTTATCAGTACCGAAGCAGACTCAGATTTTTCTCGCTCCGTTTCAGAGACCTCATTAGCGGCGAAAATTAATGGGTCTTTAGCAATGAAGTTGTCTGTCAACATGATCCACAATAAGAGCCCTGACAATTTAGGTAAAAGTCTGGATACAGAAACCGCAGTCACACTGGTATACCAATTTTTTTAAAACTATTTTGACAGCGAACAATGATTAGATTGGCATGGTATCAGCAAGTGGAACCAAAATTGCTTTTACGATGCAGTAGCAAATTGAATTTTAAATATAACGCCTATACAAGCATCAATAGTAATTACAATAAAATTAAGGAATTAGGATTAATCAAATGAAAAAAACACTGTTATTGACGACAATACTTTGTGCGTTTGGGGCACAAGCTGAAGACGAAGCTAAACCTTTTACAATGGATGGCGAATTCGGTTTGATTGTCACGACAGGAAACACCGAAACCACTTCAATGAAGGCTAAGCTTTCTGCCCATCAGGAATTAGAAAGCTGGAGCAACGATTTCGTTGCAGAAGGGTTGTACAAAAAGGATGAAGTTGTACTGGAAACGGGTGAGGACGATAGTCAGACCACGGCGCAAAAGTATTTTTTGTCGGGTCAGGCGAATTATAAACTGGAAAATCCTGATCACCGTTTATTCGGATTCCTTTCATATGAAGATGACAGGTTCAGCAGTTTTGAATATCAGGGAACTGTTGCCGCTGGTTGGAGCCAGAAAGTCTGGGATACGGATACGAGTAAGTTTGAGTACAGTATCGGTCCGGGCTATTCATTCGCTGAATCATTGGATGGAGAAAGCATTAATGGTGCGATTGTTCGTGGCGCGTTAGATTATCAGTGGAAAATCTCCGAAACAGCAACCTTTAAACAAACACTGAGTACTGAAGTCGGTTCTGACAACACTAAATCAAAGGCAGAGACGTCCGTCTCGGCTCAACTAAATGGGTCACTAGCAATGAAGTTCTCTGTGACACTTGATCACAATACTGATGTTGCTGAGGGCCTTGATAACCTTGATACCCAAACTGCAGTAACACTGGTATATACCTTCTTTTAAGCACATTTGATGAGCTCAACAAAAAGCCGGCGTTGAAACCGGCTTTTTATTTTTTTAACCTGCCATTCATTTCCAACGATATTGTAAAACCACTAGTGTCTGGCTTTGTTCAGTTTCAGGGTTCAGGCCTAATGTTGTGCGATTCTGTGCGCGATTCTTGTTGTAGTGCTGTTCCACGCCAAATTGCCAGTTTTCCCGCCAGCTGTATCGCCAAGCCAAAGTAAAACCAAATCCATCGCTACTATTAATGTCAATGGGAATAATATCGTCTTCCTGGACCCTGAATCTGTCAAAACGAAAGCTCACGCGATGTTTGTCTATTTTATGACTCAGCATTAAATAAAAGGCATCAAAATCTGCATAAACAAACCGATCGCCCATGGCTGTGCTGCCAGTCATTAGTTGACTTACAATACGAGTATCAGCTGTTATTTTGTGCTGAGCAGCAAAGGAGTGAAACTTGGTCCGCCAGCCATACAACCTCTGATCATTCAGGGCTAAGGGGTCGGCCATATTGTCGTAATAGTAGTACCGAAAGCTGGATTGTTTAAAGTAATCCAGATGTGCACCGATGTAAAAACCCAAACGCCCATCTATTTCGTGAAAGGGTTCAACCCATGCTGGGTGCCAGATAATATCCTGGTCTATTACAGTAGGATAGGGAGCGAAGTTTAATCTGTCATTGTTGAGGCTTTGTCTGTCATGCATCGCAAAACCTCGCCAGCTAATTACGGTTCCCAATGGGTCGTTACCTTTGAATGCCGCTGCGTGGAATGCCCATGACCATGGGCTTCTGCGTGCACGACCCGGACTATAAAGACTCAACTCCAGGCCTGCCGTGCGCAATTCCTCTCCAATCCAACTATTGATTGCCGATTGGGTGTAAGTGAATGGGGACAACCAACCAAGATCGACATTTTCCAGGGACATTGCAGGATAGAAGAACCCGGCTCTTGCTTTAAATTTAACTGTGTCCTGACTGAGGGGTTTATAAAGGAGCTGAGCCTGGGAAAAGCCAATATTCTGCTCACCATCCTGATAATAATTTGCCACTACATCCAGAGTAAATGAAGAGCCCAGGTCTTGCTGGGCTCGCAATACTGCCTGCTGAGCATTGAAGGCGCTTTCATCAAATCGCAATATGTCAGTACCGTCATTGATAAAGCTATTGGCATCGTCAGCAAGGGTAAGGTTCGCCTGAACAACCCCTGATAATTCTATTGCTTGTAGCTGCGCAATAAACAAGCCGCAGCCAGCCAGGGCCGCAAGTGCTTTGCATCTCACGCTATTTTATCCTGTCCTTTCTGTTGCAAAAACTCGGTATGCCACTCATCAAACTGGGCAGCTGGGAGTGGACGACTTAAATGATAGCCCTGTGCTTTAGTACAATTTATCTGTTGCAAATAATTTAGAGCCTCTTCATCTTCTACTCCTTCAGCCACGGTCTTGAGGCCAAGGTTATGAGCAAGTGCTACTAAGGTTTTAACCATCACCTTGTCTTCTTGGTTTGTTGCCAGGTCTAATACAAATGCTTTGTCTATTTTGAGTTCGTCGACGGGCATTTTTTTCAGCTGTGCCATGGAAGAAAACCCTGTTCCAAAATCATCAATGGACAATACTATACCCATTCTTCGCAAAGTATTTAATGCTTTTATTGCGCTTTCAGGATCACCCATGATTGCGCTTTCTGTGACTTCAAGGGTAAGCTTTTCAGGTTCCACATTAAATTCAGACAATAGTTCGCTGACATAAGCTGGCAATTTCATATCCACCAAATCCAGGGCTGAAATATTTACCGCCATGTTCAGGTCGTGTCCAGCCTGACACCACTTCCTTTGTTGCATAAGCGCTTCACGCAAACCCCAATGCGTCACATAGCGTATAGCGCCGGTTTGCTCTGCAAGGCCGATAAAATCATCTGGTGGGATGAATCCATGCACAGGATGTATCCAGCGGATCAGACATTCCACACTTTCAATCTGATTTGAAGCGACACTAAGCTTAGGTTGGTAGTACAGTTCCAGTTGACCCGCAGCCAGCGCTTCTTTCAACTCAGACATGAGGTTTAGTCTCTGGACCGAGTGTTTATTCAGTTCGGGTTTGTAGATTGCATAGCTGTCATGATGATCTTTGCAGCTGTAAAGTGCAATATCCGCACGCTGCATTAATCCTTGAGCATCGTCTGCGTCAAAAGGATAAAGTGCGACGCCAATGCTGACAGCCACGTCAAGAACCAAGCCATCCAGATTAAATGGCTTGTCAAATAATTCAGCGATTTCAGAGGCAATTATTTGTGGACTGTGGCCGTTGGTTTCGGTAAAAATCAGACCGAATTCATCACCACCAATACGCGCATAAAAATCATTACCCACTGAGTAAGTTCTGAGCCTGTCAGCAATCAGCTGCAACAATCGATCACCGGTGTGATGGCCCACCGTATCGTTGATATCTTTAAATCGATCCACGTCCATCATAGCAACCATAATCCGTTCTTTGTCGCTATTGGCAATAGACTTTGTTAATTGCTCGCTGAATTGGTTGCGGTTTGGTAAGCAGGTTAATTTGTCGAAGTAGGCGAGCTCCTGAATTTGCTCCTCTCGCTCTACGATGCCATCCTGCATACTCTTAATTGCAAATGTTAGAGAGTCAACTTCCTTGGTACTGCATGCAGGAAAGTCTTTGGTATATTCGCCCTGGCGAATTTGGTTGGTTGCTTTTACTAACTTTAGAATCGGGTTGGTGATCGAATTAGATAGCATCATGGCGGCAACTAGCGCGATGAGCGCTGCGATGAATAGAACCAGGATAAGTTGACCAAGAAGATCGTAGTATGACAGATAGGCATCTTCTTCGGGTGTTGCCAACATAATGTAGTAAATGCTTTCATCAGACAGTGAAACCATGTCATAGATATAATTTTTATCTAGCAGTGATATTGGATGCAGTGATGCATCTAACAAAACGGACTGAGTTGTCAAAGCACTGAGTTGAGGTTCGGGTAATGTGGATCCAAGCACCAAATGAGTTTTCCCTGGTTTCAAGAGGGTAACCTGCAAGCCTGTCAACTCAATCAACTCCTGATTGAAAATCCGGGATGCGTGGACACCCATAATAATCCAACCATTGATCTTTCGTGAAGTTTGCACAAACTTCACCGGACTTGCTCCCACCAGATAATGTTGGTTGTTAATTTGCACCCAGCGTGTGCCCTCCTGGCCCAATGATTGATTGAGTTCAGATAGTAATATCGAATCGCTTGCGATCAACGGGGCTTGGTTTTCATCAAGTACTATATAAAAGTCAGTATCCAGACGTTGTTGATAGTTGAGCATTGCTGAAGCCAAAGATGCAGTATCTTCCTTTGCGCCTGCAATCAGTCGGATAACACTAAAATTTTTCGCGATATCTGTTAATGCCGTTTCGAGCAATTCGGACTGGTTATCAATTTTATCGCGAATGACGCTGGCTGAAGTCTGGGAGTGATTAAGTAGCTGTTGATTGGAGTGATCATAGGTTGCTTGTCGCACGACAAATAAGGTTACGGCGAGAATGACGGCGACGAGAAACAAAAATAATAAAAGCAGCCTCGTTCTGAGTGTATTATGGCGCGAAACGAAGGCTTTAATCATAGTCAGAAAACTCATCTTGGTTACTTTCAAAGTCTGTCAGATCTTCGAGCAAATCGCGTTTAAGTTTAAGGTCCAGGGAATATTCACCGGCGATGTTAACCGTTTGAGCCAGCGTCACCTCATCATCCTGAATTCTTGGATGCCAGACTTTTAAACGGTATTCTCCTGGCGGAACATCAATTTCAACAGTGCCCTTTTGATCAGTTTTTGCAAAGTAAGGCGTATCCACGACCAATATATAGCCAAGCATCCAATCATGAACGTTGCAGCCTAGTTCTACTTCCCCTTGTTTTTCAAAAGGTAATGGAGCCGCTTTCAGTCCTTTATATAGTTGCAATTCAAAAGTATTTGTCGGAGAAAAGGAATAAACATGATGTTTTATAGAATCAGAGTTGGGAAATGAAACCAAGCTCCCTCTCTGAACAGCCAGAATATGAGGTACAAACTGGCTGTCAATTTGATCCATCACCGAAACCGCTTGAGGCCTCGGAAAATCAACGCTAGTCATGGGTTCAAGGTAAACTACGGCCTGAAATACCGGTCTGTTTTTATTGCTCTTGAGATTAACGCTAATTGAGTCTGCAAAAAGTTGACTGCTAACCAACGACAACAGCAGACCTGCCAAAATCTTTTTCATACATCTTCCTACTACTTCAATCTTTCTTGTTATTAGAGCGCGTTGATGTTGACTGTATACATTTTGTCCTAATTAAAAGCTTTTTAATCCAGGCGCAGCTTTGAAGACCTAATGGATTAAGTCGAAATGCTGCAACGAAGAGTAAAAAGCTCTTAAGACGAATCCTTCGGACAGCGTTTGTGGGGCATTTCTACTGCTTCAGCACTCTCTCATGCAGAACAACTAAACCACTATCGTGCTTCATTGTATAAACACCGCACAACTCGCTGCATAAACATACAGTGAACATCAACACGCTCGATAGTATTCAGGGAGTAAAAACTAATCCACAACGACATCCAAGACGCATACGAAACTCACCAAGCACCAGTATAGTGATGATTTTAAATATTAGTAGAGGTAGAACGGCTAACCAGAAATTTTCTTTCTTTTACCCCAAAACAAAAAAATCGCACAGAAGTGCGATTTTTCATAAATAAAGGAACAAGAGTTAATGCAAAATGCGGGTTTTAATCGTTCCTTCGATGCGAGTCAATTGTTCGAAAGCTTGCTCAGCATGATCTGTTTCAACGTCAATCACCACATAACCAATATTTTCGTTTGTTTGAAGGTACTGAGCGGCAATGTTGATGCCATTGGCTGCGAAAGCCTGGTTAATTTGCGTCAACACACCTGGTGCATTTTTGTGAATATGCAGCAAACGGGATGTCCCCACGTGCTCAGGTAATGAAACTTCTGGGAAATTAACTGCAGATAAGGTCGAACCATTATCGCTATATTTGGCCATTTTCCCTGCTACCTCAGTGCCAATATTGCGCTGAGCTTCCTGCGTACTGCCGCCCACATGTGGCGTTAGGAAAATATTGTCAAACTGGCGCAAAGGAGAAACAAATTCTTCAGAATTAGACTTGGGCTCCTGCGGGAAAACATCAATAGCAGCTCCACTTAATTTACCACTTTCCAGCGCTTTCACTAAGGCGTCAATATCAATGACAGTTCCACGAGCATTATTCATCAGGATGGCACCGTCTTTCATCTGTGCTATTTGTTTTACACCAATCATGTTCTGTGTTTGCGCAGTTTCAGGTACATGTAGGCTCACTACATCAGAAGTGCTGAGCAAAGCTTCAAGTGTTCTGACTTGAGTGGAATTGCCTAGTACCAGCTTATCTTCAATATCATAGAACTGGACTCGCATACCCAGGTGTTCGGCCAGAATACTTAATTGGGTGCCAATGTGTCCGTAACCAATAATACCCAGTGTTTTGCCTCTAGCCTCATAAGAACCTACCGCACTTTTGTTCCACTCACCGCGATGGGCCATGGCATTCTTTGCAGGAACGCCACGCAACAATAAAATAATCTGCCCTAGAGCGAGTTCTGCCACAGAGCGTGTATTAGAAAATGGCGCATTAAAAACAGGAATGCCCCGTTTTTGAGTTGCAACCAGGTCGACTTGATTGGTGCCGATACAAAAACAACCGACAGCCACCAGTTTTTTAGCCGCATTTACCACATTTTCGGTGATTTGGGTTCTTGAGCGTATGCCGATAAAGTGAACATCAGCTATTTTTTCAATCAGCTCTTCTTCCGGTAAAGACGTCTTAATAAATTCGATATTGCGGTAACCACTTGCTTCAAGTGTGTCTAGCGCGCTTTGGCTCACACCTTCAAGTAGCAGAATTTTAATTTTGTCTTTTGGCAAGGATACTTTGCTCATTTATAGAACCTATATTAATTGTTTAAGACATCTGGACGTCTATTTGACGACGAAAAATACCAGAAGTCTTGCCCTTAAGGAAGGAAAAAAGTGGATTAATCGCTTTTTTTCACGCCTTGCCCGGTTCCAGTCAGAACAATGTCTGCCCCACGTTTTGCAAATAGCCCGTTGGTAACTACGCCAACAATGTTATTGAGTGCAATTTCAAGTTCAGGTGGGTCGATTATTGACAGGTTATGGACGTCCAGAATCACATTGCCATTGTCGGTAATTACGCCTTGCCTGTATTCAGGGTCACCACCTAATTTGACGATCTCTCTCGCCACATATGATCTCGCCATGGGAATGACCTCAACCGGAAGAGGAAACTTTCCAAGAACGTCAACTTGCTTACTATCATCGATAATACAAACAAATTTTTTGGCAACAGCGGCAACAATTTTTTCTCTGGTCAGTGCAGCTCCTCCGCCTTTTATCATATGTTTATGTACTGTAATTTCATCTGCACCATCCACATAAATATCAAATTCACCCACTGAATTTAAGTCATAGACCTCTATTCCGAGCGCCTTTAGTCTCTCTGTAGAAGCCTCTGAGCTGGAAACTGCACCGCGAATACTATTCTTTATTGGGGCCAATGCATCGATGAAATAATTAACAGTTGAGCCAGTTCCAACACCGACGATATCGTCTTGTTGTACATAAGCTACAGCTGCTTCTGCTGCTTCTCTTTTTTTTGCGTCCTGATCCATAATTTTAATCTGAAGGTGGGAAAGGGGGGATTATAGCGTACTGGAAAAAACCTTTGTAGGTGTCACTATTGTAGACAATGGGATATCCCAATTTTCTGAAGGAATTTGTTCTGCTTGCTGGCAGTCATGAGCGAGGCCAACTACCTTGAGGTTTAATTTGTCGCGCAAGACAGGTGCGAGAGTACGATCGTAAAATCCTCCTCCCATCCCCATTCTATTCAATTTATCATCAAAGGCGACAAGGGGGGTAAACAAGACATCCAGTTGTTCTAGCGGGCATATTTGATGGCACATTAGTGCAGGCTCCGGAATTCCAAATCGATTTGGTTTCATCCTGGAGTTGTTGAAGAATTGGTTGAAAAGCAAAGTGTTTTTGTTAAATGGATGCAATACGGGGAGGTACACCTGCTTCTTTGTTTCCCAACAAAATCGAATCAGGCGATAGGGATCAATTTCGCCATCATTGGCCAGGTATAGAGCAACTTTGTTCGCACGTGTGAAATAAGTCAGTGTTTTGCATTGTTCAAGGATGGCGTCGGCGGCGTGTTCACGCTCTTGCTGCTTAAGGTTTTTGCGTCTGTCTCGAAATTGCTGGCGAATTTTTCCCCTATCCTGCTCCATAGCTTGCAACCTACTGTTGTGTCGTAAAGCTGTTGAGTATTTCGAGTAATTTGCTTTTCTCGATGGGCTTGGTCAGAAAACCTTGCATGGCTTTCATTTCATTTTTTTGCTCTGAAGAAGCGAACACATCAGCTGTTAACGCAACGATTGGAATATCCGGTTTTAATTTGTGGATTTCATCTGCAGCTGCAAAGCCATTCATTCCAGGTAAATGTAAATCCATAAAAATCATGTCAAAGTGTTGCCTTTGAACTGCATCTATTGCCGTTTCTCCGCTGGAAGCTATTTCAATGCATAGTCCAATGGAGTCAAATACCGCTTTAGCTACTTCTTGATTGATCTGGTTGTCTTCCACCACCAAAATGGAGGTTCCTGCATTTCCGGAAAACGTAAGTCTTTCTGCACTGCTTTCGATTGACTTTTCCACCGATTCAGCAGGTATGCTGACTTTCACCAATGTACCTTGGCCGCTTTGACTACTTAACTTAATATTACCAGCCATTAAATCAACAAGTCCTTTGGTGATGGCTAACCCGAGTCCGGTTCCTTCTTCATTTTTTTGCTTGCCAACTTGCTGGAATTTATTGAATAACAATCGCTGGTCTTGCTCGGATATACCAATCCCTTCATCTCTCACAATGACAAGCAACTCGCCTCTGGAATAGTGCAATTGTAATGATACAGACTTCCCTTCAGGAGTGAATTTAATCGCGTTACTTAGCAGATTTATTGTTACCTGACCCAGTTTAGCTTCGTCAACCAATAACTGTGTCGGTAGTTCAGTACCCAAATCCGTTTTTAGTGCGATGCCCCTTTCTTTTGCTGCTAGTCCAACCATAGCCACTATTGAATCGAACATTGGCTTGATGACGACGGGTTGAAGCATAAGCTCCATTTTCCCTTCCTCTATCTTACTCAGGTCCAATACGGCATTGACCAAGTTTAAAAGGCGTTTTCCACTGCTGTCCAGGTGCTTCAGGTACTGTTTGAATTTAGCCGGAAACCTATGATTTTGAAGATCTGACAACATGATTTGGCTGAAACTGACAATTGCATTAAGAGGTGTACGAAGCTCATGGCTGATATTTGACAGGTATTCTGATTTTCTCTGGTTCGCGACGGCAAGTTGCTTTACTTTTTTACGCAACTCTAATTGTGATATCACCTCCCGGCTCAATATCTCCAGGGCATTTCTCTGCTTGCTAGTTAGCTTTTTCGGCTTATCGCTGATCGCGCACAGCGTGCCAATTGCGTGACCTTCTGGTGTCACCAATTGCGCACCAGCGTAAAATCGAATGTTGGGGTCGGACATAACCAATGGATTATCCTGAAAACGTTCGTCTTCATGGGTGTCATTGATTTCGAAAACCTGCCTTTCATGAATGGCATGGGCACAAAACGCAATATCTCGACTGGTTTCTTCTGCACTGAGGCCGACTTTGGATTTAAACCATTGACGATCAGGGTCGATCAGACTTATTAGTGCAATGGGTGTTTGACATATATCTGATGCTAAGAGGGTCAGATCATCAAAAACTTTTTCCGCCTCAGTATCCAGAATGTCGTAGCCATAGAGTGCTTGAAGTCGTGCTTCTTCATCATGTGTTAAGGGGGCAGAAATCATCAGCAAATTTTTAATTGGTAATAGGGCGGACTAGTGTATACCCTTGTCGCCCTATTACCAATGCACTTTAGGCTAACGCATATGTATCGACATAAAGTTGACGAAGTTTGTCATGATCCACATCTGTTGCCACGTTAATCTCTGTTGCTTCTAACCATAATGGACTCATAGTTGAGCCGATAGGTGCAACCGAGGTCTGCCCTTTATTTAGTGGATCAGTCGAAACTCTCGCATGCCCTCTGGTCAGGGTGAATAACTCTGGGTGAGTGAGATGCGCCAAAGGCATAGCATCATGGAAAAAACACACTCGGTCTTCTCTATTCTGAGAATAAAAATCAACGTAAAACTGAGACGACTGCTTCACAAAACCACCTAGTTTGGCGTTTTTACTTTCAAGTTCGTCAAGAAAATCCGGTGTGAATGGAACCGCATTGGTTACATCTAAACCAAACATGTTCAATTCCCAATCTGCCGCAAACACGATTTCAGCAGCGTGAGCATCATTCCAGATATTTGCTTCTGCAACAGGCGTTACATTGCCCGGAACAAATGCTGCGCCACCCATTATCGAAACACCTTTGACTAATTTGGGCAGCTCGGGCTCGAGACGCAACGCAAGGGCCAGGTTTCCTAACGGACCGATAGCAACCAAAGTGATTTCACCTGGATGCTGGCGTGCCATATCAACAATAAACTGAGCTGAACTTCTGGGATCAAGTTGTCGATCTGATGCAGGAAAATCAATATTTCCGAACCCGTCGTCCCCATGTACAAAATGCGCATAGCCAGACTCGGGACCTACCCAAGGCATACCAACGCCTTTAGTGACAGGAATGTCTTTGTCAGCCAACTCGCAGAGTGTCAGCGCGTTTTTTGCAGACATAGTTACAGGTACATTGCCATAAACGGTAGTTAAACCCAAAACGTCAATATCTGGAGACTGAAAGGCAAAGAATATCGCCATCGCATCATCAATGCCAGGATCAGTATCAAGTATAATTTTGTGTGTCATCTTTAGTCCTTAATAGTTGCCAGGCAGTCTTTAGTTAGTTTGCTTAGCGATAAAATTGTCAACTTCTTGGGCATCAGGAATCGATTGTGCGGCACCTACGCGAGTCACAGCCAGTGCTGACGCTGCGCAGGCACGAGTCAAAGACTGGGCGGCATCTTGCAATTTGGTGTAAGCAGATAAGAAAAAACCGATGAAAGTGTCACCCGCAGCGGTTGTATCCAAAGCTTCCACAACAAAAGCGGGTACGTCAATAGTTTCATCTTTGCGCAACATCCTGACTCCTGCTTTACCCAGGGTTATCAAAACCTCCGCATGTGGCCAGTCCCGACGGAAATATTTTTCCATTTCATTGAGATCTGAAACTCCAGCTATTTCAGACGCCTCAACCTCATTAACAATGAGCAAGTCGATGCATTCATGGGGCAGTTTGGCAACCGATTCTGTCATAGGCGCAGGATTAAATGCTACCTTCAAACCTTTCTGTTTAGCCTGAACCAACACGTCTTCAATACCACTGGTTTCATTTTGTGTCAGCACCCAATCGTCATCAGATGCACTGTCTAATGCGTGCAACACGTCTTTGTGGGTGATTTCCTGATTTGCCCCACCAAATAATACAATGGCGTTTTCAGCAGATGGCGTTACCTGTATTATCGCGTGGCCTGTAGGTGTGTCGCTGCAAACCACAAACTTACAATCTATGCCGTGCTTAATCATGGTCTGCTTAAACTGAGCATCGTGATTATTGATGCGACCAACATGTTTGACGTCAGATCCTGCCTTAGAAAGCGCGATGGACTGATTTGCCCCTTTGCCGCCTAACAGCATTTGATAATGACTAGACCCGATAGTTTCGCCAGGTTGAACGAAATGATCTACTTGATATACATGGTCGATATTTATCGAACCAAAATTAATTACAGCCATGGAAATTAGTGTCCAATATTGTATAAGTTGAGTTAGGCAATAAATGAATAGAACTGTGTAACACAATTAATTATAAATGAGAACTGAAAAAACAAATTACCTGACCATTTGGTCAGTTTTTTTGTGGGCAAGTCAGAGTGGATTTAAAGGGTCAGGAGAACAGATTTTTAATTTTCGTGAACAGACTCTTATCTTCAACATAAGGTTGGTCTGATGTTCTGAAAAGTCGGATGGAAATCGTTGCTCCGTGTCCCCAGGGCCACCATGCAAGCATAATTTCATCTTTACCATCTTCATCTTTGGTAAGGAGTAGTTGTTGTTTTTCCAATTGCGCATAAGCGTGCGCTCTATGTCGCAATATTGGTGACGCTCGTTTAATTGATTTTTTATCCCAGCAGAATGGGAAATATTGTCTAAGCGTAAGGAAAACCGGCTGTTCATGGTCAACCGAAAACTCAGCTAGTAAGGCGTTGTTATGCTTATCCCATTGCCATTGAACACGATCAGAAAGCAACACTCGTAGATCCTCAGTGCTGGCATATATAAGATCTTTGTTGACAGGGCTTTCAGTCATGTTTCTAACGTATCTAATAGGGTAAAAACAAAAAAGGCAGAATAAATCTGCCTTTTACTGTTTAGTGTTTTAACTAGGCACAGCGACGAACACGACCCAGTCCCAATAACGCAAGACCAAACAACGCCAAGGTAGATGGTTCCGGAACCTGCGTTGATGGTGGCGTGCTAAATGCAATATTATCAATTGCGCCAGTTCCCACAATACGGAATTCAGCGCGATTTACACCTAGTCCAAGGTTAGAAATCAGAATTCTGTTTAGTGAGTTATCTGCGTATACAGCACCATTATCCATTGCGCCGCCAGTAGCAAAGTCAGCGAATGAATAGGAAGCCACCTGAAGTGCGTCATCATAAAAAGTGATTGTTGAACCACCGACTTCAGCGGCAGATAAATCAGTCTGGAAATCGATTAAATCAAAACCGAAGCTGGCAATATCGTAATCGTAGTCAAATGTAATATAACCTGACTCATTACCATTGGTCATAATTTGGTCGTCTGGGTTTTCACAGACGCCAGCAGCGCAACCCGCATCATTATCAAACTGGCCATTGGTACCATTTGAGCTACTGTTTTCCTGAATGATCAGGCTATTTCCGATATTGCCACTCGAACCAGCAATGTTTCCAACGGTAAAAGGCGCATCCAGGTCATTGTCCCAGTTATTGTTTTTGCCCTCAGAAGGATTGGTGCCACTTTGTGTGTCGTAAACAACAGCATAGTCAGCATCAGATGCATTATTTGATGTGTTGTTTACAGTAATATTCACACCCAGAGATGCATACTGGGTATTGACCACAGTACCATGCTGCATACCGGGATCATCAAATGTAATCACAGTCGTAGCTGCGAACACTTGTGAAGAAGCCAATAGGACTGCTGATGTCACTATCATTCTACTTAGGCTTTTCTTTAGTTGGAACATCGTATCCTCAAAATAAACTGCATTTCTAAAATCATCTCCAATCAAAGCATAAATTGTGCCATCATGAAATGTCTTTATTTTTCATAGATATATGAAAAACATTTCTAGTTTATCTAAATGACCTGTCAAAATATTCGACAGTAACTCTATCTAGATTAAAAAGGTGGGAAGCCTCCCAAAATGCCGCTGTCTAGCGTGCGCCCGTGAACCGAAAGTTCAGGGCGGAAGTATCATCACCGCCGTAGGCTTCTCGGTACTAGCCGAGCTTGCGCAATAGAAGTGGAATCAACTTCCTAGGAGTAAAGCATCGGCCAGGGACATTTCTAAACTGGCAAACACCTCAGGAGGCATAGAAATTTGCCACAAAAAGAATTGCACATTCGGCCCTAAGGCTTCAGTCAGAATGCATTCTGATTTGCGGGTTGCTATTATAATCCGTTCTGGCTTGCATACACCAGACTTACCGCAATTTTCTTTGTTAAACTTCCAGAGCAAAGATCAAATTGCTCTGGTCACTCTGAAAATTCTGATGATTTAATCTGATTTCCTTCCTGTTTCTGGGCTTTGCCCAATGAGAATGATAGCATTGAAGAAAATTTATCAGGGTGGCAGTTTTTTGAATAATTCAAGTCAGGTATATGAGCATATTTCCAATGTGTTGGAGCGCAACAATGTGCTGGCTGATGCAGCTGAGGTCCATGGTATTATATGTGGCATGCTAGCTGGTGGGATGCCCCTTGAAGATCGAGAATGGCTTGAGCCAATGGCTGATTTCATCCATCAGGGTGACCCTTTGCCAACTGACGCCAAAGACGAATTAGTTGAATTGTTTAACCAGACATGTCAACAGCTCGTAGAAGCTGATTTTTCGCTGGTGTTATGTTTGCCCGATGATGCTTCGCCCATCAATGACCGCGGTCAGGCTCTTATTAATTGGGTGCAGGGCTTTATGCTTGGATTCGGCATCCATCAGGCTGACCTGACAGGCTGTACCGCAGATGTTAAAGAAGCACTGGAAGATTTTGCTGATATCGCCAGAATGGATGAGCAAATGTCTGATGATGAAGATTCTGAAAAAGCGTTGTTCGAAGTTATGGAATATGTCCGCATAAGTTGCATATTGTGTTTCAACGAACTTGGCAAATCTGCGTCAAAACAACAAGACGACCCTAAAACAGTGCACTGATTGTAATTCAATGACAGAAAAACAAGAATTCGTATCCAGGCGAGAAATACTCGCACAGAAAATGCAGCCTGAAAGCATCTGTGTAGTGCCGGCTGCAAGATTACAAACCCGCTCAAGAGACACCGAGTTTCCCTTCAGACAAGATAGCGACTTTCAGTATCTTACTGGGTTTCCCGAGCCTGATGCTTTGCTTGTACTTAGCAATAGCCAGAAATTTAAAGGTGTACATACCGTACTATTTTGTCTTGATAAAGATCCCACTGCGGAAATTTGGCATGGTCGTCGATTTGGTGCTGAATGCGCGAAAAATACCTTTGGCTTCCTGCAGGCTTATCCGTTAGAAGAGACAGAGTCTATCTTGCTCGAACTTATCGATGGGCATCAGAATTTATACGTGGCTTTGGATCATTGCGAACAGACGGATGAACTGATTAAGCATATTCTAAAACAATTGCGGGAGGCCCCCAAACAAAGCCGAATGGCTCCAACCGCGCTGCTCGATAACAGACCGCTGATACATGAGTTACGACTGCGAAAATCTCCAGCAGAGATTGCAATAATGAAACGTGTAGGTGATATCTCAGCGCAAGCGCACAAACGAGCTATGTTGTTTTGTCGTCCCGGCGTTAATGAATATCAACTTGAAGCTGAATTGCATCATGAGTTTGCCATGCAAGGCGCACGTTATCCTGCTTACGGCACAATTGTCGGAGGCGGACGCAATGCATGTATTTTGCATTACACAGAGAATAGTGACGTATTGAACGATGGTGATCTGGTTTTGATTGACGCAGGTGGCGAGCTTGATGGATATGCCGCGGACATTACGCGCACCTTTCCGGTCAATGGAAAATTCAGCTCGGAACAGGCACAGTTATACAATTTGGTGCTCGAGGCTCAGTTGGCTTCTCTGGAGCTACTGATACCTGGCAATAATCTCAAGCAAGCAACAGATAAATCCATTGAAGTTATTACTCAGGGATTGTTGGATCTAGGTATATTAGCTGGGACGCTCGAGGATAATCTGCAGGAGCAGACTTATCGACAATTTTACATGCACGGTTTGAGTCACTGGTTAGGTCTGGATGTTCACGATGTAGGTGATTACAAAGTAAAGGGACAGGACAGAGCATTGGAAGCAGGTATGGTATTTACTGTTGAACCTGGGGTTTACATTGCAGATACAGCAGATGTGGATGACAGGTGGAAAGGGATAGGAATTCGTATTGAAGATAACGTGGCCATTACCGAAAATGGGCATGACATTTTAACCGCTCAGGTTCCTAAGACAATTGCTGATATTGAGAAATTAATGTCAGGGGAAGAGTGTGTCGGATAACAGCAATAGTTTTGACTTGATTATTGCCGGTGGCGGGACGACAGGCATATGCCTGGCACTATCACTGCTGAAATCAACCGACCTTCGGATTGCAATTGTAGAATCTCATGACGATACAGGGCAAATACCCCATCCTGGATTTGATAGCCGCTCGGTAGCACTGGCAGCCAAATCCATTGAACTACTTGAAGAATTTGGCATAGATGATATTGCTACAATTGGTTGCCCTATTCAGCATATCCACGTATCTGATAAAGGTCATCTGGGACAATGTCTGATTCATGCCGAGGAATATCAACTTGACGCAGTGGGCCGGGTTGTTGAATTACATGAATTAGGCAATAAACTCACTGCGCTGATTGGTAGAGCCGATCCGCAACGTGTCACATGGTTCCGGCCAGATAACATCAGCAATGTTTCCCGATCTAAAAATAGCGTTGAGATTGAGACTGCAAATGGGCAGTCACTCAGCGCGAGTCTGTTGGTTATCGCAGAAGGGGGGGCATCTCCCACACGCAAGTTGGTTGATATGGATGTAGAACAAGATGCCTACCAGCAAAAGGCTATCATCGCCAATGTGGAAACGGCCAAACCTCATCAAAACTGGGCTTTCGAACGTTTTACTGAGTCAGGTCCATTAGCAATGTTGCCCTTGCATAAAGTGTCAGGCCAGCAAACTAATGGCAGGTGTTCTCTCGTCTGGACGGTGCGCAACCCCCAGTCTCAAGAACTATTGGCTATGGATGAAAAAGAATTTTTGCAGGCCCTTCAGTATGAGTTCGGCAGCAGACTAGGACCTTTGCTTGGTGTCGGTAAACGAGAAAGCTATCCGCTGACTCTGGTCCAGGCAACACATGTCACCGGCCACAGAGTTGCACTGATTGGAAATGCTGCGCAGACGTTGCACCCGATTGCCGGACAGGGGTTAAACCTGGCATTACGGGATATTGACGGATTAGTTGAGGTGATTAAAGCTGCCTTGCAAAAAGCTGAGGATATAGGAAGTTACATGCCATTGAGCCGTTATTCCTCGCTGCGCAGCGAGGATAGAACCAGGGTTATTTCCATGACTGACTCTCTTGTCAGGACCTTTTCGAATCAGCATTTGCCGCTAGTGATTGGCCGAAATATCGGACTGAGCGTGATGAATTTTGTTCCTGCAGTGAAATCTCTGTTTGCCAATCACGCGATGGGCAGGAATTCCTGGTCTGTGACAACCGAAAATCAGGGGAAAACAGAAGGAAGAATTAAGTGAACTCCTATGATGTGGTGATTGTCGGTGGCGGCATGGTGGGTCTGGCAATGGCGTTGTCTTTGAAAAACGCAAATTTGCGGGTAGGAGTTGTTGACGCCAGTACTAGCGAGGAACCTCAGTTGGGTCCAGCGGAACTGCGCGTGAGTGCATTGAATCTGGCCACACAGAAGCTATTGGATAATTTGGGCGTCTGGGAGCTGGTTCTTCAGTTCCGAAGCCGAAGTTATCAGCATATGCATGTCTGGGACAAAGACAGCTTTGCCGATATTCATTTCTCTCATCAACAGGTTCATCAACCTTACCTGGGACATATAGTTGAAAACAACATTGTGCGTCATGCCTTATGGTCTGCTGCGCAAGATTGTGACGATATAGATATACATGCCCCTGTTAAGATAGAAAAACTAGGTTTGGGTGATCAGGCCTCGTTTGTGAGTCTGGACAACGGAGAGGTCATGTCTGCCAGATTGGTTATTGGTGCGGATGGCGCCAACTCTTTTGTCAGGCAACAAGCCGCGTTTCCGCTGACATTCTGGGATTACGACCAACATGCACTAGTTGCCACAGTGCGCACAGAGCTTGCACATGAAAATTGCGCGCGCCAGGTATTTACTCCCAGTGGCCCATTAGCCTTTTTGCCATTGTATGAGGAGGGGCTGTGCTCAATAGTGTGGTCCCAGCAAGTGGAGGATGCACAGGCATTACTTGCCTTGGATAAGGAAAAATTTAACCAGGCTCTATATGCAGCATTTGACGGAAAACTTGGCCAGTGTGAAGTTGTTAGTGATCGCCAATCTTACCCATTGAAAATGCGCTATGCCAGACAATGGGTAGGTAATGGTGTGGCATTGATTGGTGATGCGGCCCACACCATTCACCCTTTGGCAGGCCAAGGCGCTAATTTGGGCTTTCTGGATGCTGCCGCATTGGCGCAAACGCTGATCCAACTGCATAGGGAAGGAAAAGATATCGGTGCTCAGAAAAATCTGCGTGTCTACGAGCGTTGGCGCAAAACTGAAGCTCATAAGATGATTGCTGGTATGGAGGGGTTCAAACGGCTGTATGCAGGTGAAAATCCGCTGAAGAAGCTCGTCCGAGGTATTGGCATGTCGGTTATGAACCACGCGCCATTGGCGAAGCAAGCAGTGATTAAACAGGCAATGGGGTTGTCTGGGAATTTGCCTGATCTTGCTAAGTAGTCTTAGGTTGAGGAACCTAAACATCGAATGTTATGACGACTCTAAAACAGAAAATACATAATAATTGATTGGTGTAACACATGATAATTCGCACTTTTTCCCTTGTTGTTGCGCTGTGTATATTTCTGCCCTTTGAAGGCGAGGCAAAACAAATTGCGCTTAGTTTTGACGATTCCCCGCGTTCAGCCAAGGGTTATTTGAGTGGCCCTGACAGGGCGCACAAACTCGTTTCTGCGCTTAAAAAACACAAAGTTGAACAAGCCGCCTTTTTCGCCGTTAGTCAAGGTTTGGATACCGAAGGTCTGCAGCGACTCATGACCTTTAGTCGTGCAGGACATGTCATTGCTAATCACACTCATACCCATCCGGATGTGAACAAAACTGATCTGCCAAGCTACATTAAGAACATTGACTACGCTGACAACGCGCTTTCTATCTTTCCTACGTTCAAAAAATGGTTTCGCTTTCCGTACTTGCGTGAAGGGAATGATGAGGCAAAACGTGATGGTATCAGGGAGTTTCTTGCGCAAAAAGGCTACCTGAATGCCTATATCACCCTCAACAATTACGACTGGTATTTAGAAAACCTCTTTCAGAAAGCCATTAAAACTCACGGGCATATTAATATGGTCGAGATGAAGAAGCTTTATGTGGATATCATGATGGAAGGTATTGTTTACTATGATGAGTTCGCAAAGCGTTTACTAAACCGTTCGCCCAAACACGTACTGTTGCTCCATGAAACTGATTTATCTGCGCTTTTTATAGGCGCATTAGTAGAGGAGTTACGCAGTAAAAACTGGGAGATTATTCCTATTGAGGAGGCATACTCTGATCCGATTTCCCAATACAAATTGGACAAAGTGTTGCGCTTCAATCCGGGCAGGATTGGCGAAATAGCAATAGATAAAGGTCAAACCAAAGGGCTTTGGCATAGTTCACTGGAAGAATCCTACCTCGACGAACAATTTCAACAACGGGTTTTGAAGCAGTAATACCGGTCTGAAGCGCATTAGTTTCACTAGTCTACCGCTACTCACGGATACCTTATTCAAAGAAAACGTTGATAAATTAAGCAACCTGACGTAAGGTAGGTAAATGCAAAACATTCATCCAACTAAAATTGCTCTGATGGATCTGGCTGAACAGATACTTCAGACCAAGTCATTTTCCAATGTGTCTTTCCAGACTTTGGCCAAAGGCGTGGGGATTAAAAAAGGGAGTGTTTACTACCATTTTGAAAGCAAAGAAGAGTTGGGTGAGGCTATTTTGGATCGCACCACTGAGCTCTTAAAATCTGGTCTGGAAGACATTAAAGATGAACCTATTGTTAAGCAACTACATGTTTACACCAACTGGTTTGCAAAACATATAGGCGCAGCTCAGAAATTATGTCCAGGGGCGAGTTTTGTCGCCAGTTGGGACGCCGTGCCGGGATCTACCCGTGAAAAAGTCAAAAAGTTGTATCGAGTGCACAGGCAAGGTCTAGCTGACATCATTGCGCGGGGGAGGCAAAGCGGGGATTTTGCTAAATCTGAGCAGACAGAAGAGCAGTTGGCTGCGGTTGTATTTGCATTGTTGCAGGGCGGCTTATTGGCGGCTCGGGTATCACAGGAGCAGGATGAGTTTCAGACCTGCAAAGCTATGGCGCTAAAGTTGGTGAAAGAGGGATAAAATTTTTTCAATGCTTAACCTACCTTACGTCAGGTAAATTAAATAGAGAGGCAATTATGAACATCGGATTACATGTTTTGCGTGCTCAAAACCGAGTTTTGAGCCTTGTACAACCAGATACTGCAGTTAAAAAAGCGGGGGAAATGTTTTTCACGCCTCGCAAACATGCTGAGAAGGACTGGGAACTTCAAGCTGAGGCTGTAGGTCGGAGGATGACCCTTAAAAATGGGGCCAGTGTTATAGTCTGGGGAGAAGGAACGCCGATTTTATTGATGCATGGATGGGAAGGCAGGGCGACACAAATGTCGGGTTTTATTAATCCATTGGCGAGTAAAGGTTATCAGCTCATCGCTATTGATGCACCAGCTCACGGCAAATCAGCAGGTTCACAATCCAACCCTATGCGTTTTGTTGAATCCATGTTTCTGGCGGAACAGGCATTCGGTCCTTTCTACGCGGTCGTTGGTCATTCTATGGGGGGAGGTTGCGCATTGTATTCAGTAGCCGAAGGCCTACAGACGGAAAAAGTGGTTTCTATTGCCGGTCCAGCCAGCTTCCAACGTGTATCGAGGCGCTTCGCCAACTTTATTGGACTGATGGACACAGTTGCAGACAAGTTTATCCAACATGTTGAGCAGGTTGTTGGAATACCCTTTGATGATATCGATCTGGTTTCCCGTGTGCCTGAGCTCGCTCATCCCACTTTGCTCGTTCATGACAATGAAGATGAAGAAATTCCGTTCAAAGACGCGCAGAGCATTGCGAATGCCATGTCAAATGCATATCTCTACAATACTGTCGGCTTGGGTCATCGGAAGATTATGCGGTCAAGTCTGGTTACAGACACAGTGAGCAATTTTATTGCTTTCAGCAATGATAGATTTCTGGTTGAAGCCATCTGAGTGTCGTTAGTATTCTTAAGGGCGAATTTTCGCCCTTCTGTTCATACGCATGAGATCTAGATTGACAGGCGTTTTTTATCTGAATAGGTCTCGTCTTCGAGGTTTTTGTCTCGTCTGGGTGATGTTACCCACTCCTCGTAGCTCATTTTCTTCCTGGGCTCGGCCTCTTCCAGTGAAAGTACAATAAATACCACCCCTATTAGCGCGACCACGGAGAATAGTAACCACACGCCTGGCTGGTCGAAGATATAAGGAGTGATAAGTGTTAGAGCTTTGAGTAAAAGCAACAATATAGTCGCGCATACTAAACAGATCTTAATAGATTTGGTCATCGCCCCCTCCAATAAATTCATTCAAAACCGGATATGTGCCACTCATTGCCTAGGTTATCAGCCGATATTGCAAATGATGTTTATGCTAGCACATCTATCTTGTACGGTATTAAAGCACAATCTGGATTGCTCGATAAATTCGAAAAATTAGTCAATTTACGACGGTTTTTTCTGATTATCTTCAGGTTAATTAACTGTGGGGCGATCAATAGAATGACTGCCCCGGAGGTTAAAAGTAACAGATACAGGAGGTATTAAGCTTGTCCAGCTTCACATTTGGGAATCTATCCATTCATTGACTATATCTTCCAGCACAGCGATGGGTAGTGAACCCTGACCAATTACGGTGTCATGAAATCCCCTGATATCAAACTTATCGCCAAGTGTGTTTTCGGCTCTCAATCTCAGTTCCCGGATTTTCAATTCACCGATTTTGTATGACAGGGCCTGGCCGGGCCAGGAGATGTAGCGGTCAATTTGATCAGCAACGGCTTTGTTTGTTAACGCTGTACGTGCACGAAGATAATCGATGGCTCGTTGCCTGCTCCAGCCAAAGGCATGAATTCCAGTATCTACCACTAACCTGGCTGCGCGCCACATCTCATAACCAAGGCGACCAAAATCACTGTATGGATCCTGATAAAAACCTGCTTCTTTTCCGAGTCGTTCAGAATACAACCCCCAACCTTCTGAGAATGCAGAATGATTCAAGGTGCGTCTGAACTCAGGCACATCCAACTCCATCGCAATGGCATTCTGAAGATGATGTCCTGGTACCGCTTCATGTAAACTCAGAGCTTCCAGATTATACAGAGGTTGTTGCTTAACCACCGAAGTCAAAAAGTAAGTTCCCGGTGTGCGGTTATCGGGTGGAGGCATGTAAAAGGCGCCTCGGGAAGCTGAACCTTTGATGGTGAAAGTATTGCGGGGTAATTTGCCAAAGAAGGTGGGTAACTTTCCGTACATGGACATGGTAATGAACGCCGTTTTTTCCATGACGTCCTGTGGGTCCTGGGCATAAAATCTTGGATCATTGGCCAAAAATTCCAGAAACTCAGCATAACTACCCTGAAAGCCAACTTTCGCAATAATGGCATTCATTTCCGCCTGAATTCGCTCGACTTCGGACAATCCAAGGTCATGGATTTGTTTGGGTGTTAAGTCTGTGGTGGTGTAGTAATTCGCGGTATAAGCATAATATTCCGCGCCACCGTCCAGACTTGCAATACCGGGGGCTTTTCTGCACTGAGGCATGTACTCATTGACGAAAAAATCATGCAATGACTGATAGGCAGGTACAACAGCTTTCTGAATTAAATCGATTGCCTTGCTTTGATACTGATCTTTTTGCTGCTGACTAAATTGCTCAGGCATGCGGGTAAAAGGTTCGTATAGTGCGCTTTTTTTCGCATCCTCGACTATATGGCGGCTCATGGTGGAGTGATAGTTTTCAAACGTTTTGCAATGATGAACGTAACCGGCTTTCATCCCCGCTTTTAACAGCGCAATATTTTCAGCGTTGAATCTGGGGTAGTCTGCCAGACTCATCAGAAAGTTGTCGTAATCCTGCGAATTGAGAAACGCCATATTGGCGGGCGCCTCTGCAAAATAGGTGTGCCAGCCACTGAGAAAATTAACAGGAAAGTATTTGTCCTGAAACTGGTTGCTACGCCGTTCGGATTCTCGTTCATATTTGAACAGGCGGTAGCTGATTTGTTGTTCCTTGCTCAGTTTCTTGAAGGGAATAGCCTTCAGTTCGTCCAACATTTTCTGGTTGAACTTTGCTCGCCGCTCTATTGCAGCAGCGGTGAATTCGGCCAGTTTACCATTGGGCTTCCATCCATCTGGGTCGGTTCTGAAAAAGACTTTTTCTTGCTTGGCATTGGCCCAGTGGGTTTTCAATAGCTGATCAAAATCCTGCTGAGGATCAGCGCTTGCCAATCCAGTCAGCAGCGCCAATGAACAGGTAAATAATCGGGGTGAAAACATAACGCTTCCTTTTTTATTATTGTTGTTTCGCTTCTTTGACCATTGCACGGACATCAGCCAGCAACGCTTTAGCATCGTAAACTATGCCATCTTTAATGGTGTATTTAACGCCACCCACGCGGGTAGGTTTGTTGTTGTCATCCAGTTTATAGTGGCCTGTTCCGTATAGCACTTTCAGGTTTTGAAGTGGATTCTCTTCCAGTATGACCAAATCTGCCAACTTACCTATTGTGATAGAACCTATTTGCTGATCCATGCTCAGCGCCTGAGCGCCATTTAGCGTAGCAGATTGGATAACTTCAAGAGGATTAAACCCCGCTTCTCTGAGTAGTTCCAGTTCTCGAATGTAACCAAAACCGTAGATTTTGTAGATGTATCCGGAATCTGAGCCTGTTGTGACACGACCTCCATGGTTTTTATAGTCGTTTAAAAAGCGCATCCATAAACGGAAATTCTCTTTCCACTCAATTTCCAGATCTGTAGTCCAGTCAAACCAATACGAACCATGGGCATATCGGCTTGGGGTAAAGAAGTCCCATAATGTTGGTAAAGTATATTCTTCATGCCAGTCAGCATTGCGTTCGCGCATCAGATCCCGACTAGCTTCATAAATGGTCATAGTGGGGTTAATAGTAAAGTCCAGCTCTACAAGCTCATCGCGGACTGCATTCCATGTTTCACTGCCTGGCGCCGCTGCTTGTTTCCAAAGCTTTCCCGCCTCAGCAAAGCGATGCTGTTCGTTATTGTAATTGTAATTCGCTGGATAGTTTTGAATGGTTTTGTCGTCGAATAAGGCTTCTGGCAGGCCATACCAATGTTCCATGGTATTCAGTCCTAGTCTGGCTGAATCCAGGGCGTTCATGCTCATCACATTGAGTTGTGCATGGTGCATCATGGTCCCTAACTTTTGTTTCTTCGCTTCATCTAATGCGGCCTGCATAACCCGAGGCGTTGCACCAAAAAACTTCAGGCCTTTGGCCCCTTTTTTAGCTGCTTGCCTGACCCATTTTCTGGCTTGTTCTGGTGTGAAGATTGGGGCTTTACTGCCCATACCAAAACCAAGATAAGGAATGATCCTTGGGGCGACTATCTGATTTTTGTCACTACGCTCAACATGATCAAGCACCCACTCCAGTCCATTGAAGCTGCCGGGTTCTCGAACAGTAGTAATACCGTGTCCCAGCCACAATTTGAATACGTACTCGGCTGGGATGTCGTCAGCTGAACCACCAATATGACCGTGCATATCCACAAAACCTGGCAACACATACATACCTGTTAAATCCATTTCCTTATCGTCCGCACCAGCTTTGGGCCTGCCTTTGTCCAAAATGGGAACGCCGGGGTGCCCGACACTGACAATGTTAACAATTCGATTGTCTTCAATGACGATATCCACCGGTCCACGGGGAGGGGCACCTTCGCCGCTGACGTATGTCACACCGCGTAAAATCAATCGAGAGTAAGGGCCTTGTCCTTCATTTGCCTGCCTGTCAGGAGAACTGGCTCCTGGCTTTGCTAAGGCAAAAAGGCTGGTGAAGAAAAGCAATAGTAAAAGCGAGCGAAATCTCATCGACTGTCCTTTATCTTTATTATTGGCCGAAGGCAAAGCACACAGTCTAGGGCCTGTTTAACTCAGGTGCAAAAATTCAAAGAAAAATCTGATTGCAGAATGAAAACTGCCCGGCGACAAGGCCGGGCTAAAAGGCAAGTAATGTTAAAATTACTTATATAACGAGAGTGTATCCGCGCGAATTCCTTGACCAATCTGACGCAGATAGAAATTTAGCTTTGCCAGTCGCTTTTTCGACTGTTCGGATTTAAACTGATGTGAGACTCTGTTTACTAAACTGTTTTGTAGAACTTTTTCCATTGCGTTTCCTCCTGATTGATAGTGTGATGGTATTTTCGGATCAAACAGATTAAAAAGCGAACAATCAGTTTTTTAAGGTTATATAAGTAAAACTTATGGATAAGCGACTCAGGTTTATTTCTCATTTACGCTGTTTTGAAAGTGCAGCCAGATTTCAGAGCTATAGTCAGGCGGCCAGAGAGTTGTCTGTCACCCAGGCCGCTGTCAGCCAGCAAATCAGAAATCTGGAGCAGCAGTTGGGGGTGAAATTGTTCAGTCGACAAGGGCGAAATATGCTACTGACTCAACAAGGGCAAACCTTGGCAGAATATGTCAGACAAGCATTTTCCACCCTCTCCAGTGGCTTCGACAAAATTATGGTTGAACCGGAAGATGGTGTATTGACGGTGACGGCATCCTTGTCTTTTTCTTCTGTGTGGCTGGTTCCTCGCTTATGGAAATTTTCCTCTCAATATCCAAATATTTCGGTACGAGCCGTGGCATCTGCTCAATTGGAAGATTTACGTTACAGCGATATTGATGTTGCAGTGCGTCAGGCCGATGAAATTAAGGCCGACGTGCACCAGGAAGTGTTAATTGTTGACCCCGTTTATCCTTACTGCTCGCCAAATCTGGTGGAAGAAATGGATTTGCATAGTCCGGAAAAATTAGCAGATTGCTGGTTGGTGGAAGCCATTGATCCCGGTCGATTTAGCTGGAAAACATGGTTCGACACTGCAGGTGTGAAGATGCAACGTGAATTGATTAGCTGGATAGAAGTGACTACCTGGGAAATGGGGCTGAACGCCGTAATGAGTGGTCACGGTGTGTGCCTGGCATCTGCCAGTATGGCGTCTGAATTAGTCAATAAGGGATTGTTGGTGAGGCCTTTTGATATCCCCATTGAGCCAGGCCTTAAATTTACCTTGTTATACGATAAAGAATCACCCAAATTGGCCAGAATCAATATTTTTGCGGAGTGGCTTAAAACCGAGCTTACTCAGGGGGATAGTTCACCTATTTCTGTTGCCAGGCCCACAGAACACAATCTTCGCCCATAAATTCGAGGTTTCTTTCGTACTGCATGCCCAGCTTGGGAAACACGTTAATTGAGGCTTTGTTTTCTGGCATTGCCAGTCCAATCACTCGCTCAAGGCCCAAAGTCTTCTTAGCGTAATCCATAATTGCCAGACTGGTTTCTGTGGCTAACCCTTTGCCCCAGTATTCGGGTAACAACCGATAACCGATGTCCACATCATCCAGAGACGGAAGATATTTGAGTCCACAAAATCCAATAAGCTGATTATTTGATTTATCGATACATGCGTGACGTCCAAAGCCAAACTTCTGATAATCTGCCAGCGGACCATTGCGTAGGTAGTCCGCCGTTTTTGCCACAGCATCTTCCACAGGACCGATGTATTTCACTACTTCTGGTATCCTGTTAACCCGATTTAAAGCCTCTGCATCATCTAGTGTCAGAGGCCGTAAAATACAGCGTTCGGTTTCAATGATTTTCATGGTTACTGTTTTCACCTTGGTCATTTTATTGCTTTTCAATAATATTAAATTCTTTACTAAACACTTTATTCCCAAACAGATCAAACAAGTCTACTGTCCACAAAGCCGTCTCAAGATCGTTCTCTTTTAGAGGATAATTAATAAACCAGTTTCTTCTGGTACCAAACAAAAATGCCTTAAGTTTGGTTTCTGTTTCCCCAGACGCTGTTTGCTGAGTTAACGTGGCAACTAACCCTGTCAATTTTTTGATATTGGTGAAGTAATCCTCAGGATTAACATCGAACTTCACTCCGAAACGGAGTTCTTCTTCTGCGATAATAGATTCGGTTTCCACGAATTCGAAATGGTTATATTTTACTTCAGTGAGGACACCTGCTTCCTTTTCGTTAATTTCAACTGGATAAAGGTCAATTTCAAATTCTTCAGCCACTGTCTCGCGTACTATTGCTCTGTCGTTTTCCGAAAATTCAGGATGTGTAAAAATATCTACAAGTGCGACTTTTTGAATTGCTTTGCTACCGCTGTGTACTGGATTGTCTTCGTTCTCGCCTTTTTCCAATCGCTTAAAGTTTAATAGCTCAGTGCAGCTTGAAATTGATTTTTCCGTCCCTTTCCCCAGACAATACGCTATGGCCAGTTTTGCTAACACACCTGCATGATGTCCTCGTTCTTTCGCCATTTGGAAAAACTGAACAGATTTCTCATGATTCAGATCGACTTCTTTACCTTCGGCATAGAGTTCACCAAGTTTGTACATGGCGTCGCTGTTTTGGTGATCTGATGCTCGGTTTAACCACTCCATGGCTAGCGGTAGATTCTTTTCTACTTCTTTTCCATCGAGATAAAACATTGCTATTTTATACATTGCCCGGCTATCACCAAGTTGAGCGGCTTGTTTGTAGTATTTCCAGGCTTGAGTAGAGTCATCTTCAACGATGTCGTCAGAGTCGAATGAATCTGCTACTAGCGTAAATTCCTCAGCAAGGGCTTCTTTTAACTCATTTTCATATTTATCAGAAGGAAGAGAGGGTAAATTCAGGGTACGCAGAAGATATTCATAAATATAAGTATGCTCATGCCATTCTCCCCACCAGGTATCATGGCCGTGACCAGTTTTTTCGTAGTATAGAGGTTCAAATTCTTTGTTCAGATTGGTGAGCACATAGGCCATTCTATTGGTGTGCTCAAAGCTGGCAATTTCGTCCTCTTTTCCTGCAATCAAAAGCGTTGGGGTTTGCAGTTTGTCAGCAAGATAAACAGGGGAATCACCATAGAGAGAATTGTCCATTTCTCCGACGACTCTGGTGATCCGATCTCGATTTTCATCAAGCACTTTAAAATTACTGGAATTGAATAGCAGTGGCAGATCATAAATGCCATATGAGGCTACTATGCAGTTGTAGTCTTGAGGGTGCTTAATTGCCAACATAAAGGACGAGTAGCCTCCATAGCTTGCACCCATTGAGCACATTTGGTCAAAGTTGTATTGGTTTCTGACATGTTTTACAACCGCAACTATGTCTTCTTCGATGATATTGCCAAATTGCCCAACACCACTTTCGCGAAAGTGCCTACCGTAACCGCTTGATCCTCTGAAGTTCACTTTCAGAACAGAAAATCCACGACTGGCAAAATACTGTACTCGCGGATCAAATATATCGTTGTCTCTTACTCCAACCGGTCCTCCATGAGGCATAACCAGTAACACTTTGTTGTCGTTTTTGATTGGACGGGTCAAAATACCCTCTATTGGCGTTCCATCAGCAGAATTTACGGTAATAAGTTCACTCGGCGAAAATTTAATACCCTCTAATTTTTTATAGGGTGTAAAGATGACTTCAGCCGACTTTTCATCCTGATAATAGAGGTAATATTGTCCGGGATCGTCTGTTGCAAATGTCTTGATTATCCAACGATTCATAGTGTCATTACTGGCTATAATGACGAATTGTTTGTCAGGAAATGCAGCTTTTATCAATTTGGCTTCTTTTTGCTGATTGGCTTCAAAAAACTTCGTCTCAAACCGACCATGATCAAAGAAACTTGCCGACTGTACTTGTCCTGTTTGGAAGGATATTTCCGCTGAAGTCAAATCGTAATAAGGGTGTTCGTATAGCACTTTGGTCAAAGTCTGTGTTGCAATATCAAACTCTTGCAAAGTAATTTTATCGGTATTTCTATCACTTAATACTGCAAGTGTGTTGTCCGAGAGAAAACCAATAGGCCTGAATTGATAGTCAGACTTTTTAAGAAGAAATAGAGGTTGCCACTTTTTGCCATGCAGGGCTCGGTACTTAAATGTTGTGAGGTCTTCATCTTCATCATATTCTGAAACAATGATCCTCTGTGTTTCGTTGTCAAATAGGTAGGACGAGGCTGAATCGGGAATACCTTTTATCTCGCGTGCGTTATCAAAATTATTGTCAAGCAAGTCACTAATGCCAGTCAAAAATAGTTGGTAACCCGTATCATCTCTGTTTCGCTTTGCGAATAAAACCTGGTGCTTAACATCAGGTAAAACACTCAGAATATAACCATCAACATTAATAGGATAAGGTTTACTGGATACTTTGCCGTCAGAATAGTCAATCGCTAACACTATGTCTTTCCTGCCGTTTCGCATATTCAAGCGCAGAACGACGTGTTGGTCATTTATCCAATTGTAGCCATACAGACTTTCGTTCTCTCTGAATGAACCAACGTGTTGCATTGAACCTGAGGCAATATCAATTATTGAGAAAAATTTTCCATTTTCCCCATGATTGTATACCGACAGATATTTACCATTAGGCGAAAACTTCATTTGCGATCTAGTCGGTTCGTCAAAGAGGTACTTAGCAGGGATAGGGTTCGACTGAACCTTGAAGCAAAGGCTTAAAAGTAAAATGGCGAAGGTGGCAAACTTAAATTTCATTCTGCTGCCCCTTCTTGAATTAGTGTATTTATTTTTTCAAAAAACAGGTCTTCACCAGGACCATCATAGGTAAGAGTTCTGGATTTCAATATGTTGGGAAACTCTTGTTCCATGAATTCCAGAGCTTCAGATGACCTATTTTCTAGTTCCAGCTTGGAACGGATCGGCCAAAAACCATAGGTATCAACTTCCATATGTCCTATGTAACTAATTACGCCTGGGCTTACGCTGAATTTCCAATAGTCTTCGTCTAAATTAAATCTCCACCAATAATTAAGTTTGATCTTATGAAAGTAATAATCACCAGCAGGCATATCGATCAGAAAGAACTTGGTACCAGAGCGCAGATCTTCTCTGGTGAGGCGTACAGATTTTTCACCTCCAATAAAAATACTGTCGAGACTTAAATTGGTTTCTACGCCAAGCAGCATATATCCCATCTCATTTTCGAGTGGAATATCGACATCTTTTTTAATGGAACTGACCCGTTGAGCACAGGCTGAAAGAAAACACAAAACAAACAAAACGAGCGGAATAGTGATACGCATAATTTCCCTATCAAAAACATCATCCTTTTTCGCATGTTAGCAAAACGCCCTGAAATATGAAATCTCAGGGCACTAAAAATTCGAGTTTAGGAAGAGACTTGAACCTTTTCTATTTCCTCATGCTTAGTTGCGTCTTTACGCCCATTCAACATCCAGCCGATTGGCGTCCATCTCACCATGATCAGATAGGTGATGAATCCAATGGCAAAGGTGCCAAGTGAACTGATTAAAAACTCAGTCAGAAGCGACCATTGTGTGTCCAACATTAAAAACTGCAGCAGCCACAAAACCGGCAAATGGATGATGTATATCCAGTAAGACGAGTCTGAAATTAAGCGTATTGTAGTGCTATGTCCGTTCAGCCATTTTCGGCCATAGACCAGCAGCGCGAGGCTCATGTACAAACCAATGTAGGCTTCCAAACTTGCCATTAAGATATGTTTCGCGGACAGCTCTGGCGAAGTTGTCATACTTATCATAGCGTCCTGCATGCTGATCTGAGTGGGTAACAGGGAATAGAAGACAGCGTATGCCAGTACGCCGGCTATCAGCATAAAAGGCGCGAAGCGCTGCAGTTTGTCCAGCAATTCCTGATGCTTAAACAACCCCCAGCCCAAGACATAAAATAATCCATAAAAGCCAAACGACCAAAGCTGAGGCATAAACTGTTCAGGTGCAGGAATAGGCGCATGCTGGGTTGCCAGTGCCGGAACCAACAGAAGTGGTGCAAACAACACGAAGAGAATGGGAGAACGAACAACAGATGCCATCCAGTCCAGCTTGATGAATTTAACTGCGATGAAGCTCAACAGGTAGAAAAACATCAGATTATACAAAAACCACAGATGAGTGGTGGTCACAGGTGGCGGCGGAGCGTCCGGATTTTGCGCCATCATGCTGATGATGTTTAACATGGCGGATTTGTTTTCGATATTTTCCATTGCCCAGCCGATCAACATAGCGAATGAGGCAAGCACCAATGGCAGGAAAATGACAAAAGGTAATGAGATCCTGAGTAAGCGATTCTTGACGGTTTTGCCTAATCCTCGCTTGTTCACTAGTAATGCTCCAAAAAAACCAGCGATGATAAAAAACAATGGCATCCGAAACGCATGACTAAAGTAAGCCAGCATGTCTACTAGTGGTGAAGTTTGTGGATCCGCCGTTAACCAGACCTGATTTAACAATGGGCTGTAGGCCAAAGCGGCGTGAAAAAATATGCCTAATAGCATGGCAAATGCGCGTAAGTTGTCCATATAGTGGACACGAGTATGACTACCCATAATGAGCACCTATTAAGTTAAGTAAATGAAATTTGTGTTGGAGCGGCTGGCCTGTTTAGAAGAAACAGGCCTTTCGCGATCGTATGTAAATGGTCACACAGAGTAAGGCCAGGATGGCCAGAACTTCAGCAGCTAAAACCTTGTAAACAGTGGCATTGAATACGGCTGTTTCAGAGGGAATATGTGGGCCGACATCCGGAAGACTGACAACAGAGAACATAAATAAATTGAATAACAGATTGAGCACTACCATGGTAATAATGGTGATGGCTTCCGAACCCGTTAATATACCTATGCACAATAATATGGTTGTGGCGAGTAAGATTTCTGTACCTAATATCAGCGCTGTTGGCAAAAAACCGTTAGGTAAATCTGTCAGCAGAATGACTGCCACTGTCGAGGCCATAACAGCCCCCCAGCAGACAAGGTAAATGAACAAATTCCCGACCAATTTTGACAAGGTATAGTCCATCACGTCCATGGGCAATCCCATCAGAAAGGTCAGTTGGTTTTCTTTCTTTTCAGTAATTACTGTATGTATTGCCAAGTGAGCGCTGGCGCCAATCAACACTGTGATTAACGCCACCATTCCCGAGTAGTATGCAAGTCCATATGGCAGGGACATCAATGCCGCTGATAGGGACCCCAGTACCACATAGATCAGCACGTACCACTTAAACAATTGCCAATCTTTGCCTACCAGCTTATAAATAATTGCTGTATTCATAATGATTCTCCTTGCCTGCGGTATTGCACATTGGCCAGAAAAATCTCTTCCAGCGTCATGTTTTCTACCCCATGCACTTTTACATTCTGATGTTGCAACGCCTCTACGATGGCTGGCGTAAATTGATTGGTAATAACTGCGGCGAGTCGCCCCTGTTGTTCCACCTGAATTATCTGACCGGAGGCTATAAAGGGGTGTTCCGACGGTAACTCCAGACGAATACGTCGCCAGTTTTCCAAAAAAGACTCTTTGTCATTGCTGTCGATTATCCTGCCGCGATCGATAAAGGTAATCTGATCGGAGATTTTCTCCACGTCAGCTGTATTGTGTGAAGAAAACAACACTGTGCGTTCCTCGTCTGTCAGGATCAATGCCAGCTCATTGTTTACTTCTTGCCTGGCCACCGGGTCTAATCCAGTGGTTGGTTCGTCCAGTACCAACAAACGGGGTTTGCGCGCCAGCACCAAAAGAAGCTGTGCCTTGATATGTTGGCCTTTGGAAAACTGTTTGATCTTCTGCTCCAGATTCAAATCAAAGCGTTTGAGCAAATCTTTGGCGTAGCGGTCATCCCAGCCTGGGTAAATGGACTTAATGAACTGTATGTGCCAACCCAGATTCTGGCTGCCATACAGTTTCATTTCCTCAGAACTGAAGCCCACCTCCTGCTTCACCAGAGTCTGACTTTTCGGCATGGATTGCCCCAACACCGCAACGTCCCCAGAATCAGCCTGCATAAGGCCCATGATAATCCTGATAGTGGTGCTTTTTCCCGCGCCATTTGCGCCCACAAAACCCATAATCTGACCTGTGGGCAGGGATAAATCGACATCGTGGAGACCGAAGTATTTAAACTTCTTGCTCACGTTGTGTAATTGAATTGCTAAATCATTCATCATTTTAATCCAGTACCGACAGGCTAAGTGCTTGTCGTTTGTTGCAACAGTTCGCTTATACGTTGAGAGACTTCTTCATCACTTAACCCAATTAGCCGAGCACTGTTGATAACCTGTTTAATCTGTTCATCTAACTCAGCCATTTTCAGTTCTGAGCGCATCTTTTCAGTTTCAGCAATAAACGAACCTCGTCCTTGCTGCGTGTAAATAACGCCTTCACGTTCCAATTCCTGATAAGCACGTTTTACCGTTATCACGCTGACGCCTGTCGCGGCGGCCAATTCTCTGATAGACGGCAGATGAAATCCGGCTTGCCAGTCGCCTACCATGACCTTTTGCTTGATCTGCGCAATGATCTGCAAATACATCGGTCGGCTATCTGCTTGTGAAAGCAAGAGTTTAATCGTCATTAAAACCCATAACTGTATATATACGGTATACACAGTATATACACATATACACAGTTGGCAAATAATTTGTTTAAAAATTATTCGAGTTTAATGCGCTAAATAACTTAACTTATTGAAATTAATATATAAAAAAGTTGGTCGTTTGATCTTTAACTGTGTATATACAGAGAAAGATTCCCATTACTGCGTAACGCACCAAAGAACGTCTCGGGAATGACGTGGGTGCAAAAAACCTTTTCCATATGGTTATGCTTAATTTAGTAGCAACTGGTTACCTTACATGCTTTACAGAAAAATCATCCGCACTCACGGAAAAGTTCTTTTGCGCAAGGTGAGTTCGGCTATCTGATGATGTGTAAATTTGTATTCGAACCATACTCTCTTCCACCTCCTCATCTAACTTTCCGTCATCTCCGAATGCTTTTGTCGGAGATCTTATCCAGCTATTTCATTATTGGTTCTTGAAAATGTCATACTGTTCCGCAACACTATGTTTTAACGTTCTTACAAGGCGTCCTTATGACCCAAATTGCGTTGCGCGCTGCTACTTTAATAGCCAGCTTGTCGGTGTTCTTAAACTCTACATTTTTGTTTGCAGCGGTCCCATTAGATACGCAACAAGCGATCACTAAAATTGCTTTCGGTTCCTGTTTGAAAGAGCGTAGGGCATTTCCGGCCTGGCAGGCTATTGCGTCCCAACAACCTGATGTATTGATGATGATTGGTGACAACCAGTATGCGGATCAACAATGGCGAGGTGGAGAATGGAAGTCAGAATCCGCAGACAATATCGAACAAATTGAGCAGGCTTATGCCCGTCTGGGAAACAATAAAGGCTATGCCAAACTGCAATCCACTTTTCCTATCATGGCTGTCTGGGATGATCACGATTATGGTAGCAATGACAGTGGCAAAGAGTATGGGTTAAAGGCCGAGAGCCAACAGGCATTCCTGGATTTTTATGGTTTCGCCAAAGACGATCCGTTGCGCCAACAACAAGGGATTTACCACAGCAAGATAGTCGGACCCGAGGGAAAGAGGGTGCAATTTATCATGCTGGATACCCGCTATCACCGCGACCCTTTGCTTAAAAAGCCTGAAGGGAAAGGATTTCCTGGTCGGTTTGTACCGCATACTGATAGCACCCAAACCATACTTGGCGAGACACAATGGCAGTGGCTAGAAGCTGAGCTACGCAAACCTGCTGAGATCAGATTTATCGCCAGTAGTATTCAGGTAGTGGCGTATCAGCACGGCTGGGAAAGCTGGGGTAACTTTCCAGCTGAACGGCAGCGTCTTTATGATGTGATCAGTAAAACAGAAGCAGAAGGCGTGATTGTTGTCTCGGGTGACCGGCATTTAATGGAGCTCTCCAAAGAAACTGGTCAGGCTGGAAACAAGGTGCCTTATCCTATCTGGGATTTCACCGCCAGCGGCCTGAATGAGGACTTTGACGAGGTGAACGAACCCAACCTGTTTCGTGTGGGCCCGGTGCATCGGCAGACAAACTTCGGTTTCATTCGGATAAAATGGCCTGAGAATGGTGAAGCTGGTTCAATTCAGCTAACAGGTTATGATGGCGATAAACAGGTTCTGATCAACCAGAGGATTGGGATGGATGAGTTGTCTGTTGGCTCGGAATGAGTCAACAAGATTCCCGACTAAGAACGTTTCGGGAATGACGATAGTACAAAAGAATTTACAGGTTCCCGTATTGTTGCCTAACTATAGTTGGATCACAGGGTTTAGTCAGGCCAATTAGCTCACGCATTAGGGGAGGAATTCGGATTGTAAATACTTAGCTGTCTAGGTATGATCCCGCGCAATATCCCTATGGGAAAGTAACATCACAAAATGACCATGCTTTAAAGGAACTGTAAATGTACAAAGGATTGTTGACGCCAGCAAGTCGCGCTTTTTTTCTTTTTATTTTATCTATTACCTTGACCGCTTGCGGAGGTGGTGGCGGATCAGATACGTCACCGCCACAGAATCCACCGGCTCCCCCTCCTCCGGTAGTGCTGGAAGGTGTGTTCCTCGATACTGTTGTGCAAGGTTTATCGTACACTGCTTCCAGCGGTGAGAGCGGTGTGACCAATGTTAATGGTGAGTTTGCATATCAATCCAATGCCAGCGTATCGTTTTCTCTTGGAAATATCAGGTTCGCGGATCTTACTGCGAAGCAAGTAATAACGCCCATGGACCTGATAGGCAAATCAAACATTTACGATCCTGAAATGGTGAACCTGCTGCGTCTATTGCAATCGCTAGATGATGATGGCGTCATTGAAGATGCGATAACCCTCAGCGAAGCCAAACTTGCACAACTGCAAGATTCCGACCTTAGTCTGGCCGATTTGCAATTGAGCGTCACTGAATTTAGTGACAAGTTGGCGGAACTTGAATTATTCCAGGATCAGGACGGCAATAGCCAACTGGTCACCGAGGAACAAGCTGTCTCACACTTTGCCAGGACCTTGCGAGAATCAGAACTGATAGATACTGACGGGGATGGCGAAGCAAACTATTTCGATGACGATGACGACAATGATGGCGTGAATGATGCAGATGATTTGTTTGAGTGGGATGACTCAGAAAGCAAAGATTTTGATTTGGATCGTATAGGTGATAATGCCGATTCAGATGACGACAATGACGGCATTGTGGATAGCGAAGACAATGAATTACGCCTCTTCTATGATTTTGATGCGCAGCTTCAGGCAGCATCACACTATCTGACAAGTTCAGCCCAATCTACAATCTTTATTGCTAACAAGAACACTAAAACTATTCAGTCCATGGATTTGAAAAGTGGACAACCTGTGGCGAACGCCAGCTTTGAAAAAATGCCCTGGAGATTGTTTCTTAGTGCAGATAATAAAAGGCTTTTTGCTGCGCTGCTAAATCGGGAGTTCGCGTATTATGACAGTGAAAATAATCAAGGTGGGACTATTGTTGAGCTGAATACCAGCACATTGGAAGTTATGTCCCAAGTTGATGTAAGTGTCGATCCATTTGATTTTATCGTTACCAGCAAAGGCAAGTTGGTCGTCAGTTCAGGCTCGAATCAATGGACCAGCATTCAAGCATACAATTTTAGTGACGGGGTGTATCTAGGATCTGCCTCTATACGTCATCGCTCTTACCTATCGCTGCACCCATCAGAAGATTCAGTATTTGCAGTTGATACAGACGTTTCGCCACAGGATTTCGAGAAGTTCGACATCAGTGGTGATGGCATAACGAGCACAGGTGACTCACCTTATCATGGTACCTATTCAATTGGTGATCAGATATGGACCTCGGCCGACGGACAGTATGTATTAACGCGAAGCGGCAACGTCTTTCTTGCATCGGATATGACTTTTGTAAAAAGATTAGCCATCGACGGAACTATCAGGGATGTACAGTTTGATAATGACCAGACTACGGCAATTCTAATACTCGGGGACAGCGCAGACATCGTACTGGTTAACATGCAATCCCTGGAAACCTTCAAATCAATAACATTATATGGTTCTGTGCTTAGCGCAACGGTGACAGAAGAGTTCACTTATTACGTCACAAGCTTGAACAATCAAATCAGCGTGGTAAAAACGACTCACCCATGCCCTGGCTGCGCAGACAATACGGCACCTAGCGCATCATTTTCTTATACACCTAGCCAAGGTGATACAACTTCCGATTATGAATTTGATGCCTCTGCCAGTAGCGATGAGCAAGATGGTAATTCACTTCAATTCCGATGGGACCTAAATAATGATGGTGAGTGGGATACGGGGTATTCGTCTGACAATACGCTGACACATAAATTTTCACTGGCGGGAACCAAGTTTGTCAGTTTGCAGGTTAAAGATTCTGGAGGTTTAACGGATATTGAACGCCTTGACGTGAATGTCGCCCAAGGCGTGGATACCGGATCCGACGTGGATGATAGCGTTCCTTATGAGCTGCAATTCACGTTAACCGATATGGTGACAGACCAGGCGCGTCAAAAAGCCTACATTACTGATAAAAATGCACAAAGGCTCTATTTCCTGAATTTGCAGACTGGTCAAACAGAGAAATATTTCGAGTTTGACCAGATGCCTGAAAGCCTTGTCCTTTCGCCTGATGGCAACACCTTGTACGTAGCGTTGTTGTTGCAGGAGCATAATTCTTATGGTTCTCAGGAAGAACGCGGCATTATAGGTGTATTCGATTTAGAGCAGCAGGCTCAGGTCAATAGCTTCGAAGTGAATATCGACCCTTATGATCTCGTGGTCACCAGCTCCGATAAGTTAATTATTTCATCGGGTTCCGGACAATGGACCAATATTATTGCCGTTAACGCCAATTCCGGTGAGTTGCTGGGTACAGCAGGGATAAGACATCGTTCGCGTCTGACTCTGCACCCTTCTGAGCAGTGGGTTTTTGCTGCAGATACTGATTTGTCACCGTCAGACTTTGAACGTTTTGACATCAGCGGCCCGGGGATTTCATCTGACGGGGATTCGCCATATCATGGGGACTATCGGATAGCAGGTAGAGTTTGGGCAACACCAGATGGGCTTTACCTTATCAGCAGAGGAGGCGATCGCTTCCGAGCATCTGACATGACGTATGTTGACAGCATAATGACTCTCGGAGGGGTTATTGATGAGCTGTCATTTGATACAGAGCAAAACCTTATGTTCATCGTTACCTCTGATGGTGACATTGAATACTACAATCTGGATTCTCACATCAAGGTTGGCACTATCGACGAAAATGATGTGTCCAAAATCGGCGTGGCGGGTGACCAGGTCATCCTCATCACTGAGGCTGTGAACGGTGCGGCTTTGTTGAAAGTGCTCGATCATCCTTGTGCGGATTGCGGAACAAATAGTAGCCCTACAGCAAACTTCACCTACACGCCAACCAATGGCGATACATCGGATACTTATGAATTTGATGCTTCTTCGAGCAGTGATCCCGAAAACAGCAGTGAACTGCAATTCCGTTGGGATTTGAACAATGATGGTGAGTGGGATAATGATTTTTCAAGTGTTGCGACACTAAGTAAAAAGTTCGTCTTGTCAGGCGTCAAATTCGTCCGCTTGCAGGTAAAAGATTCCGGTGGCCTGACAGCGCAGAAGCTGCTGGATATCAATGTTGCACAAGGTACTGACAATGGAACAGAGGTTTCTGACAGTACCGCATTTGAGCTGAATTTCAATACTGCAGAAACTGAACTAGACGCAACTAACGGCAAACTTTACGTTACAGATCAGTCCAGCAAGCGTCTGTATGTAATCGATGTGCAGACAGGTCTGACCGAAAAGTTTTTTGAGTTTGATTATACGCCAGGGCAAATGTCGTTATCCCCGGATAGTACCAAGCTTTACCTGTCGTTGTTGGGGCAAGATCATGACTCTTTTGGTGGCGGAAGCCCAGGCGGTTATATTGCCGTTTTGGATACTGCTCAGATGGCGCATGTCAATACTCTCGAAGTGGATACCGTACCCTATGATTTGGTTGTTACCAGTTTTGGTAAACTGATTTTGACCTCAGGCTCGGGTGGAACAGGTGAACTTGTGGCGATTGACGCAGCAGATGGTCGGGTGTTAGGGAAATTGAGTACCGGCACTAATCACCGGATTGCGCTGCATCCCAGCGAAGACTATGTATTTGTAGCAAATACTCTGGTTTCACCGTCCGATTTTATTAAATTCGATATCAGTGGTTCGGGAATTGAAAGAATTGGCGACAGCCCCTACCACGGTGATCATCGAATTGCCGGAGATATATGGGTGACACCCGATGGAAACTACCTCATTACCCGAGGTGGCGATATATTCCGAGCGTCAGATATGACTTTTGTCCGGAATCTGACTGATGCCGGGATACTCATCGAACAACTTGCCTTTGACGAAACCGAAAACCTGGTATTCATGATTGGAAGTGATGACAAAGTAGTATATTTCAATCTGACTTCCTTTGAAAAAGTGGTGGAATTGACCGTCCCCTTTGGTACATACAAGGTTTTTGTATTTGATTTGCAAGTCATCACATTGGGGCATATCAATCAGAACTCGCAGATAGTCAGTATTACTCATCCTTGTCCCACGTGTGGAGAGAATACGGCACCTGTTGCTGAGTTTAGTTTTAGCTCAGGTGTGGTTGATAATCAGTACAGTTTTGACGGATCGTTGAGCAGCGACGCAGAAAGTAGCGAGTTGCTTTATCGATGGGATTTGGAAGGCGATGGTGAATGGGATACCGGTTTCTTGTCTTCAGCGACTTATGAACATGAGTTCATTTTACCAGGTGCAATAACTGTTCGGTTGGAAGTCAAAGATGAGCAGGGCTTAATAGATATACGCTCGCAAACTATCCAAGTAGAGCACGGTGCGCGCGCAGGTACTACGGTGATTGATAGTGTGCCATATCAGCTTGATTTTTCTGTCACTGATCAGGTAACAGATACAGTAAGAAATAAAGCTTATATTAGTGATAAAAGCGCCAAGCGATTGTATGTGGTTGATTTGGCAAGCGGATTGACCGAGAAGTATTTTGAGTTTACCCACTTGCCGGAAAGAATGGCGATTTCAACTGATTCCAGCCGGATTTATCTGGCATTGCTTGAACAGGAGCACAGTTCATACTGGTGGGAAGAGGAGCAAAGCGGTTATATCGCGGTATTCGACTTAGCCGCAGGAACACATTTCCATACGTACCAGATTCCGACAGATCCCTTTGATCTTGTGGTCACGAGCAATAATAAACTTGTTGTCTCATCTGGGTCCGGTCAATGGACTGATATTTATGCGTTTGATGCAGAAAATGGCAACGTTCTGGGCAAATCTTTCATCAGACAGGCTTCGTATCTGAGTTTGCATCCTGATGAAGATTGGGTGTTCGCGGCTGATACAGACTTGTCACCATCAGATTTTGAGAAATTCGATATCACAGGTGCGGGAATTTCTGCTTTAGGTGACTCTCCTTACCATGGCGACTACCGCATATCGGGTGGTGTCTGGGCAAATGTAGACGGCAAACACGTAGTTACCCGTGGGGGAGACGCGTTCCTGGCTAGCGACATGACTTATGTGACGAGTCTTGTGCCGGATTTAGATTGGATAGTTGAAGTTGTTGCAGACCCCGCAAATGCCTTGGTTTACGTGCTTGGTAACAATCAAACTCTTTACAAGTTAAATGCCATCACGCTGGAACTGGTTGATCAGATCAATGTAGGTCAAGGTGTTGCTTTGACCATCAGTAACGGTGTTGTTTTTGTCTATTCGGGTAATGACACGAAAACGGATCTTGCTGAGGTAACTTTTTAGTACTTTGTTTGGAAAGATGAGGATGCAAAGACATCCTCATCTGCCATCTCCACTCTCATCCCCAATTCCGTGATCTCAGTCTCTAACTCCCGTCATCTCCGAATACTTTTGTCGGAGATCTGTTTGAATCATTAGTACGTGGATTCCCGACGCCGCAAGAAAAATCTCTGTACTAGGCTTTCAACCTTGCCAGGATAAACTCGGTTAGTTTGGCGCTGACTTGCGGGTGTTGGGTGTCCTGATTAAACAAGCATATTTTAATTTTTCCTAAATTCGGCAGGTTCCTGTGGCGGATGATATCCAGTTCTTTCGGCACACTGCTTTTTGCCAGCGCGGTCACGCCTAAACCTTGTTTTATTGCCGCGATCAAACCGTATAAATCGGCATTGGTGTAGGTAATGCGCCATGACGTGGTTTGTTGTTTGAGTTTTTCAATTACCCGGCTGCGATACACACAGCCATTGGGTGCTAGCACCAACGAGAGTTTGTCCTCTGCCAGACGCTGCATTTTGTCGCCCACCCATACTAGCTCATCTTGCAACACCAGTTCGCCTTTTGAAGGTTGCTCCGGGTCTACCAACGCCAGGATCAAATCGAAATCATGGGTAGTGGCTTCACCCAGCAACGAGCGGCTCAATGCAGAGGTGACTTCCAGAGACACGTCAGGGTACAACAAGCTGAATTCGCCGATAATGCTAGGTAGTAGGGTGGTGGCAAACTCACTTGGTATACCCAAACGTAATCGCCCGCTTAATGCGCTTTGCTCAAACTGCCTGAATACTTCGTCGTTGATGGCCAGCATAGCTTTGGCGTGCTGATAAAGCTGCTGCCCTTCCAGATTGGCAATTTGCCGTTGACCGACTTTGTCGAACAACCGTTTACCTAATTGCTCTTCGAGCTTTTTGATCTGCAAACTGATTGCTGGTTGCGACTTACCAAGCATATCACCGGCTTTGGCATAACCTCCCAGTTCAATAACCGCCACCAGGCTGCGCAGATTGTCGAGAGAGAGCTGTTTCATGCTTTGGCTAGCCTGCTTTGTGTATTAAATATTCTGATGTTGATAATTTAATACATAAAAAATGTTAATGTAAGTATTAGTTATTTCAATTTGTTCTGCACAAGACTGCTACCTATACTTTGTCGCAAATTTATCACTCGAGTCACCCTACATGACCAATACAACTGTCCTGCATGCCAAGCACCTGGAATCCGGTGCAAAAATGGTAGATTTTCACGGCTGGGAAATGCCAATTAACTATGGTTCTCAAATCGAAGAACACCACGCAGTCCGCCAGGACGCGGGTATGTTTGATGTGTCTCACATGACTATTGTTGACGTCAAAGGCCCCCATGCCAAAGACTATCTGCGTTACTTGCTCAGCAACGACGTAGCCAAGTTGTCTCAGGTGGGTAAAGCCTTGTATAGCGGCATGTTGAATGAAACGGGCGGTGTAGTAGATGACCTGATCGTGTATCACTTTGACGCGACCAATTATCGTTTGGTTGTGAACTCTGCGACCCGTGAAAAAGACATGAACTGGTTGAACAGTAAAGCCGAAGGCTTTGACGTGACCATCACCGAACGTCCTGAATTTGCCATGATTGCAGTGCAGGGGCCAAACTCAAAAACCAAAGCAGCGACCCTGTTTTCAGCCGCACAAAAAGAAGCGGTTGAAGGCATGAAGCCTTTCTTCGGTGTTCAAGCAGAAGACTTGTTCATCGCGACAACTGGTTACACAGGCGAGACTGGCTACGAAATAATGGTACCTGAAGCCCAGGCCGCTGAATTCTGGCAACAATTGTTAGACGCTGGCGTAACACCTTGTGGACTGGGTGCCCGTGATACTTTGCGTCTTGAAGCTGGCATGAACCTTTACGGTCAGGACATGGACGAAACGATTTCGCCTTTGTCTGCCAATATGGGTTGGACAGTGACCTGGGAGCCGTCAGAGCGTGATTTTGTTGGTCGTGATGCATTGGAAGAATTGAACCGCAGTGTGACCGACAAGCTGGTGGGTCTGGTCATGACAGAAAAAGGCGTACTGCGTGCTGGCCAGAAAGTCCGTGTTGGCGAAGGGGAAGGGGTAATCACTTCGGGAACTTTCTCACCAACTTTAGGCCACAGTATTGCGATGGCACGTGTGCCAGCTACTAAAGACCTGACCGCTGAAGTGGAAATGCGCAAAAAGTGGGTTACAGTAAATGTAGTCAAACCGAGCTTTGTGCGAAACGGCAAAAGCGTTCTCTAAACCCTTTGTAAAATTACATCAGATAATTAATTAGGAACTAACTATGAGCAATATTCCAAAAGAACTACGTTATGCATCAACTCACGAGTGGGTGCGTCCCGAAGGCGACGGTGTGTTTACAGTAGGGATCACAGAGCATGCACAAGAATTACTTGGCGACATGGTCTTTGTAGAATTACCTGACGTTGGCGATGAAATAGCTGCTGGCGACGATGTTGCTGTTGCCGAGTCGGTTAAAGCTGCATCAGATGTCTATGCTCCAATCAGTGGCGAAGTGCTTGAAGTCAACGAAGAGCTGGAAGACTCACCAGAGTTGGTTAACTCTGATGCCTTCGGCGATGGCTGGTTGTTTAAAGTCAAAGCAGAAGATGAAAGCGAAGTTGAAGCCTTGCTAGACGCAGAAGGCTACGGCGCATCAATCGAAGAAGAATAGGCTTTAATTGAGGTCAGGTCGATAAATGGGGTCAGAGCCGATTTAAACTCCAACTTAAACCGGCTCTGACCCCATTTATCGACCCTTTATACCCAAACTGTCGTTAATATCGCCGTCACTGGGCTGGCTTCGTGTATTCGTTAACCCAGTCTCCAGGCAACAAAAACTCAGGCAACAAAAACTATGTCACACGCAAGCTTTTCATTGGCTCAACTAGAGCAAAAACAAGATTTCGTCCGTCGCCATATCGGCCCCGGTGAAAACGAAATGGCCGATATGCTGGAATTTGTCGGTGCCACTTCTCTGGATGATTTAATGCAACAAACGGTGCCAGAAGGGATCCGTTTACCTGAATCGCTGAAAGTCGGCGAAAGCCAGACCGAAGCTGACGCACTGGCATACCTGAAAAGTGTGGCAAGCAAAAATACTGTTAACCGTTCTTTTATCGGCATGGGTTACAGCGACACACTGACGCCAAACGTTATCTTGCGCAACGTGCTGGAAAACCCGGGTTGGTACACAGCTTACACACCTTATCAGCCAGAAATTGCCCAGGGCCGCTTGCAGGCATTGCTGAACTTCCAGCAGGTGACCATCGATTTAACCGGACTTGAGCTAGCGTCTGCGTCTTTGCTGGATGAAGCCACTGCTGCTGCCGAAGCCATGGGGCTGGCCAAACGTGTATCCAAAAACAAAAAATCAAATACCTATTTTGTGGCTGACAATGTTCATCCACAAACGTTAAACGTGATCCAGACCCGTGCAGAAATGTTCGGTTTTGAAGTCATGGTTGGCAAGGCAGAAGACGCGCCAAATCAGGATATCTTCGGTGCATTATTACAGTACCCTGGCAGCACAGGTGAAATCGTAGACTTGACCGACATCATTGCCGGTGTGCAGGCCAATAAAGGCATAGTGGCGGTCGCAGCCGACATCATGAGCTTGGTGCTGTTAAAATCACCGGGCGAAATGGGCGCTGATGTGGTCTTGGGCTCTGCACAACGTTTTGGTGTGCCCATGGGTTATGGTGGTCCACACGCGGCCTTCTTCGCTACTCGCGATTCATACAAGCGTTCACTGCCTGGCAGAATTATCGGAGTGTCTAAAGACACCCGTGGTCGCCCGGCGCTGCGTATGGCATTGCAAACCCGTGAGCAACATATCCGCCGTGAAAAAGCCAACTCCAACATCTGTACTGCGCAGGTATTGCTGGCCAACATGGCATCTTTTTATGCGGTGTATCATGGTCCTGACGGCCTGAAAACCATCGCCTCACGTATCAACCGTTTAACTGATATTTTAGCTACTGGCTTGCAAAAAGCTGGTTTCGCACTGCGTCATAACAGCTGGTTCGACACCATCACCGTAGAAGTGGGCGACAAGAAAGACACAATCGTGGCTGCTGCACTAAAAAGCGGTCTGAATTTGCGTTCTGAGCTGGACGGTGCACTGGGTATCAGCCTGGACGAAACCACCAACCGTGATGACCTGCAGAAGCTGTTTAAAGCCTTTGCCGGGGACACCTTGGAACTGGATATCGATGCATTTGATGCCAGCATTACTGCTGAGGGTAGTCAGTCTATTCCTGCTGATTTAGTGCGTACCAGCGACATCCTGACCCATGAAGTATTCAACAGCTACCAGTCAGAAACTGAAATGCTGCGTTATATCAAATCTCTGGAAGACAAAGACCTGGCGCTAAACCATTCGATGATTTCACTGGGTTCTTGCACCATGAAACTGAATGCTACGGCTGAGATGATCCCGGTTACCTGGCCAGAATTTGGCAAACTTCACCCCTTCGCGCCACTTGAACAGGCGCAAGGCTACAAGCAAATGATTGATGAGCTGAGCGAATGGCTGATTGATATTACCGGCTACGATGCGCTTTCTATGCAGCCTAACTCAGGTGCACAGGGCGAATATGCGGGCCTGATCGCTATCAAACGTTATCACGAAAGCCGCGGCGAAGGTCACCGCAATGTGTGCTTGATCCCAAGCTCTGCCCACGGCACCAACCCGGCATCAGCCCAGATGGTCAGCCTGAAAGTCGTGGTAGTTGAGTGTGATAAAAACGGTAACATCGATTTGGATGACCTGCGCGCTAAAGCCGCAGAAGTGGCTGACAACCTGTCTTGCGCCATGATCACTTACCCGTCTACACATGGTGTATACGAAGAAACTATCCGCGAGATCTGTGACATAGTGCACGAGTTTGGCGGACAGGTTTACATGGACGGCGCCAACATGAATGCGCAGGTAGGTGTGACTTCACCTGGCTTTATCGGCTCTGACGTATCGCACCTGAACTTACACAAAACCTTCTGCATTCCTCACGGAGGCGGCGGCCCGGGCATGGGACCTATTGGCGTGAAAAGCCACCTGGAACCCTTCCTGCCAAACCACAACGTGGTAGACACAGGCAACACAACTGCTGGTAACGGCGCAGTATCTGCTGCACCTTGGGGCAGCGCATCGATTTTGCCAATCAGCTATATGTACGTCAAAATGATGGGCAGCGAAGGCCTGAAAAAAGCCACCGAAGTGGCCATGCTCAGTGCCAACTACATCGCTAAGAAGCTCGACGGTCACTACGACGTGCTATACAAAGGCAGAAACGACCGTGTGGCCCACGAATGTATTATCGACTTGCGTCCTCTCAAAGAAGCAAGCGGCGTTACCGAAATGGACGTGGCAAAACGCCTCAACGATTACGGTTTCCACGCACCAACAATGAGCTTCCCGGTAGCCGGCACGCTGATGATTGAACCGACCGAATCAGAAGCTAAAGCTGAACTGGACAGATTCATCGAGGCCATGATCTGCATCAGAGAAGAAATCGCCAAAGTGGAAAGCGGTGAGTGGGACAGCGCAGACAACCCACTGCACAACGCACCCCACACACTGGACGATATCTGCGACAGCGACTGGAATCGCAGCTACGACAGACAACTCGCCGCCTACCCAGTGGAAGCGGTTGCCAGAAACAAATTCTGGCCAAGCGTCAACCGTATCGACGACGTTTGGGGCGATAGAAACCTGGTATGTTCCTGCCCGGATATTGATTCGTACAGGGAAGAGTAAGGTAGCCGTCACTGATGGAACGCCTGTCATTGCAGGTGTTCCGTCAATCTCCCAGCTCTGGTCATTCCCTCGACCCCCGTCATTCCCGAGGCGCTCCGCTCTGCGTCATTCCCGAAATCCGACACCTAACGTCATTCCCGAAGCGCTCTTTGGTGCGTTACGCAGTAGCGGGAATCTATATACACGTGACTCAAACAAATCTCCGACAAAGGCATTCGGAGATGACGGGGTGCTGGCATATGGAGATGACAAAACAACGCGTCATTCCTGAAGCGTTCCGTCCTGCGCCATTTCCGAGGCGCTCCGCCCTACGTCACTCCCATGACTCCCGTCATTCCCGCAAAGGCAGGAATCTTGTCCCCAAAATATATTCCTTATACAGCATATTGCAAATTATTCAATAAAGCGTATATTTTGTTTTATTCGTTTTAGAGAATATTGAGCAAGCATTATGAAAATGACGACACCAAACGACGTTGGGCACTACATTGCGTCTACTCGCAAAGCGCTGAGATGGTCGCAGCAACAATTAGCGAAAAAAATAGGCAAAGACCAACGTTTTGTCTCAAAGCTTGAGAATGATCCGTCCAGTGTTGCGTTTGGCACTGTCATGGCAGTACTTAAGATACTCGATGTGCAAATAGACATGGCCACCGGCACAAATGGGCAAACTAGCGATCACAAACAACCTGCCGCAAAATACGGCCGGACAGGTCGGGATATACCGAATACCAATGCAGTGGGCGAGACACCAACCAAATTTAATCTCGCCAGAGGTGCCGGAACCGGTGTAAAAAAGCCAGCCATTGTTACTGCACGTCCGGATAGGAAAAAGTAATGGCGAGAAGACGTAAGACTAACCAGCTACACGTCGGCATTAACGGACGTCATGTGGGCACACTGGAGCGCAAAGGCGCGACTCACGCTTTCACCTATCACGATGCGTGGCTAACAAGCGGTGACAGCCACCCAATCAGTCTATCAATGCCGCTGACGAAGCAGCGGCATACAGGCGACGTTGTGCGTTTTTATTTCGATAACTTACTGCCGGATGATACAGAGATCCGCAAGTTGATCGTCGATAGAGTGGGGGCTTATTCCACCGATACCATGGATTTGCTCAGTGAGATTGGGCGAGATTGCGTCGGCTCATTGTCTTTGACCCAGGAGCCGGTAGAGGGGATGGGCGATATGACGTTGAAGCCAATGAATGAACAGGAGGTTGCCGACCACCTGCGCAATACAGCCAGTCGCAGAACACTGGGAATGGATGACGATGATGTGTTCAGGATATCCCTTGCCGGTGCTCAGGAGAAGACAGCGCTTACCTACTATGACGGCCGCTGGCATCAGCCGGTCGGTACTACGGCGACCTCGCATATCTTTAAATTGCCATTGAATAATTTAGGTAGTGGGCTCGATTTCAATAACAGTGTCGATAACGAATGGTTTTGCTTGCGGCTACTTCACCATCTGAATTTTAAGATGGCACAGGCAGACATCAAGGTATTCGATGGCCAGAAAGTCCTGGTCGTCGAACGCTTTGACAGACAATATGGGGGAGATGGCCTGTTGTATCGTTTGACACAGGAAGACATGTGTCAGGCCACCGGCATGACAGGCCAGTCGAAATATGAAGCCAATGGTGGTCCGGGTGCCCAGAAAATATCACAGCTACTTCGTTTTGGTAATAACGGTGATGAAGACTTATTAGAGTTCTTTCTGGCGCAATATGTCTACTGGTTGTTAATGGGCATTGATGGTCACGGCAAAAACTTCAGCGTGTATATCGATCATACTGGCTATTGGTTAACACCACTGTATGACGTCATGTCCGTTCACCCGATTAAGGACCAATTCAAACGCCGACAACTCAGGATGGCGATGCGCGTAATGTCAAAGAACAGCCACTATGTATGGCATGACATTCAACAGCGCCATTGGGAGCAACATGCCAAAAAAACAGGCATGGATCAGGATACGGCTTTAGCGGGTATTAACAGTATTCACCAAAGCCTTGAACAAGCAATTAACCTAGCGTTTGCCGATGCAGATGAACATTTCATCCAAACCACTGGAGAGCAGATAGCGGAAGGGGTGCTATCGGTGAGCAAGCTTTAGTGGCTGGTCTAGCTGTTCATGGCAATTCTTTACTGCTAATAGCAATTGCTAGAGGCACATGCTGGCTGGGCATCTAGCGCATCGAAGAAGTGTGCTAGGACTGCAATCTTTTGCGCTCCTACTCGAATACGGAGAGCTATCGGAAATAGTGAAGTTTGATTACGAACCAAAATTCTTTTTAATTCAGTAACTAGCGTCAGCGAGTTTGGGGCAGAGAATAGATATATTTGTTTTCCATAATGAATAAGCCTGGTATTATTATCGATTATTTTATTTGAAGTAGTTTTAAAAAATAGTGACAGATAGTGAAGTTCTTGTAATTGATTTATTTGCTGGGCCTGGTGGGCTTGGTGAAGGCATTTCGGCTTGTAAACTTGAAAATGGAAGTAACCCTTTCCAAATAGGGTTATCAGTCGAAAAGGAACCATCTGCGCATAAAACGTTAACTACGAGGTCGCTGTATAGAAAAATTAAAGAGCAAAGTTTGGGATTGGACAACTATTACAGGTATGTCAAAGGTCTCATTACTCGACAAGATTTGTTTGAACTATATCCAGATCAAGTAAAAGAAGCGTTGCATGAGACGTTGGGTGGGCCCAAAGAGTTGGGCAAAGACAATGAACTTATTCATGCACGCATAAAAGAACAAGTTAAAGAGCATGAAGGACCGATACTTCTGATCGGAGGGCCTCCATGTCAAGCTTATTCATTGGCTGGTCGTTCCCGAAATGCCGGTATCTTAGACTACAAGGCAGAAAAAGATCATCGTAACTTTCTGTATATGGAATATTTGAAAGTTCTTTCTATTGCTAATCCAGATGTCTTCGTTATGGAAAATGTTAGAGGAATTCTTTCTGCAAAATTAAACGGGAAAACAATGTTCCCCCAAATTCTTAAGGATCTAAGAAAACCAGGTCGAGTAACTAAAATCAATAGTGCGGCAAACTATAGGATTTACTCACTAGTTGTAGATGCTGAAAACCCCAAAAACCCACAATATAAAGATTCATCAGATTTTCTTATTCGTTCAGAAATATACGGTATTCCTCAAGCCCGGCATAGAGTTATTTTAATTGGCGTTCGAGAGGACATAAAAGCAATACCTGAAATTATAAAGCCTTCAAAAACGAAACTTAGTGTGGAATGTGTTTTAGGTGATTTGCCTGCTCTCAGAAGTGGTTTTTCTAAGAGACCTGATGATACAAAGGACTGGACAAAGCTCGTTTTTAAAAATGCCCGACGACTGAAGAAAATTCTCGTTAAGAAATATGGTAATGAGGAAATTGATGCTTTAGATCTCAATCCATTGAGTGGTTTGGAGAGAAACGCCTATTTGCACGGAGATCTAGCCAAAAATAAAATTCCTCATCCTTTAAAAAATTGGATAATCGATAATGAGTTAGGTTGTGTTTTAAATCATGAGACCCGGGGGCACATGGAAGCTGATTTAATGCGGTATGCTTTCTGTGCTATATACGCAAAATTAAACGATGGGACTTCTCCTAAATCTCGAGACTTTCCCATAGAGCTTGCACCTTCCCATAAAAACTGGAAAACAGGTGCTCACGCAGATCGTTTCCGCGTTCAATCAGCTAATAAGTGTGCAACAACAGTGACAAGCCACATATCAAAGGATGGGCATTACTTTGTTCACTATGATCCAAAACAATGCCGTAGTCTTACTGTCCGAGAAGCAGCTAGACTCCAGACTTTCCCGGACAACTATATGTTCGAAGGGAATAGAACCCAACAGTACGTGCAAGTGGGTAATGCTGTTCCTCCGTTTTTGGCTCAACAAATTGGTCGAGTGGTATTAGGCATACTTAACTATTCTGGATGAGAATAGTCGGGTGTACCTATACGACTAAAATAAGAACCTAGCCTTTCAACTAATGATGGAACAAACTCGTTTGACAAACTCGCTACTCTATTAGTTAAAAGTTCTTTCTCAGTATCTTCATTGCGTTCTATCGACCTTATATGATTGAACTGAGCGTAAAACGGACCATAATTTTTTTCGCTGATATCTGCAGGTAACTTCACCCTGATCCGTTGGATGAAATGAGAACCTACTTGTCCGTTATGGTTTGTAAACTTGACGATTGCAGATCTTACTTTATCTTTCTTTTTATCTTCTTTTGCTTCACTTAATTTGTGCTCTAACTCAGCCCATTTATCTGACACATCGGTCAGTTTAACTAGTTGATATGTTGGTGGTTCACCTTTTCCTCTTACCATATCGCAACGAGGTGTAACGATGATTTCGAAATTGCCCTCTGAATAAATAATGTCTCCAGTATCCAAGTTCTCACGTAGGGGGGGAATGAAATAATACTCTTCAGGATGAGCACCGCACTCATCTTCGATCAGGAAGGTTGCATGTAAATGTGTTGCCATGTGCCTTCTCAATGCTGAGACTGTGAAGTCAGTCTCGTTTTGCTGTTCGTTTACCCAATGATTCCATCTAGGCCATATGGATCTAGAGAAAGCTTTAGCCATTTCGATATTGAAGGATTTCTGTACCTCATCTATCGCTTCAATCATAACTGACTTTTCGTCCAACCATTCCAATATTCCATCAATATTGCCGTTACCTTTATCGAATACCTTGGCAAAATGTTTTTGATGTTCGGCTAGTGAGACAATTTTTGGTTCGCCCGTATACACTGCTGCAACAGCGAGAGTCGACTCAGTTATTAGTTTAAACAGCTCATTACCATCAGAATTGGGTTCTCCAGAATGACTTTCAAGCCTTATATCGACTACTGCAGCTTGAAAATGCATACTGGACAGCTTCTTCATAGCATCTGCAAATGAACTAGAGTATGTTGCCTTTATGTTGTAGACAGCATCTTCTTCAATTGCATAAAATTCGAATTTTTCTATCCAGCTGTTAACGATCGAGGGGTTGTCTTCAATTATCAGTATGTTTAGTTCCATTAATGCTTCGCCTCTCCCATTGGAAACTCCATAATAAATTTTGTATTTACTGACTCTGTGGACAACCACAGGTCTCCTTTACTATTTTTGCAAGCTTCTTTTGCAATCGCCAAACCCAAGCCGTGTCCGTTAGATTTCAATGAGAAACCTGCATTGAAAATTGAATCTTGGTCTGACACATCGATCAATGGACCATTATTTTCAACTGAGATTTGTATATGTTCAGAATCAGAAATACCTTTCAATATGATTTCTTTTCGATCTATAGAAACAGTGGATAGCCAATGTATTGCGTTTTGTAATATGTTCATTAACGCAGACTGCAAATCACCGCTGTATCCGTAAGCCCATAATGAACTATCTACATCAACTATTTTGTAAATGTCATGTTCTATAAACCCCTCTTCTAGCAGATTTAAAGAATTTTCAACTACTTGACTAACCTGAAAGTTCACAGGTTTACCACGCTTTCTACCTGATATTGGGTCGAGCGACCTAAACAATGAAGCCAGCCCTGTAGCACCTGTCTCTATCGCTTGCCCATAAGTAGGGTAATATTTGCGGACTAGAGCACCCTTTTGATTTTGATCCAGTAAAAAAGGTGCATGGTTTATTATCGATTTTGCTGAGGAATTAATTGGTTCCAGATAGGTTCTCCCGTCATGGATTACCTGAGCAACTACCATGCCCAATGCAGCCCTAGATTCTAACAACTTTTGATATGCCTCAATCTCGTCTAGAGTTCTGGTCAATGCTTTGGATTCTTTTTCTACTTTTAACAATAATGGTTTTTGTTGCTCTTCTGGTAAAGAGTTAATAGCTTTACTAATCGAGTCTAATGAAGCTATATTTCGAGCCTTATCAATATTTTTCACAGGCTTTCTGCTGATGCCCGCTTTTGCACGAAAATCGAATCGCTTTTGCTCAACTTGAACCAATAGGTTTGTAATCAGGTAGATTAGCCTTTCAAATGCTGAATTCGTCTCTAAACCTTCGCGACTGCTTCGCTCTACTAAATTAGATTCAAATTCTGAAGCGACTTGTATAGAGCCGGATATTTGACCATGACCTATTTTTTTAGAAGGATCGTTTACTCTTCGTTTTTCCAATTGCAACCAATCCGTATCTGGTTCTCCGTATGGTCTAATTCGAAAGCCTGCTCTGTAGATCGCTACACCAGAATTCTCACCAATGATTTCTCTAGCTCTACGAAGTCCGAAGTCGTCATATTTTAAACCCATTCTTTTAAAAAGTTTCTCAATAGAATCGGATTCCAAGTCATATAATTTAAGATCTACGTCTACTGGCCCGCAGTTTTTTTCTCCAAATTCCAATTTAGGCGCAGGTACTGAAATTTTTAGTGGAAGCTTATCACCTCTTACAATTACAAAAGTTCCCGAAAAACTCCCGTTTCCATCAAATGACCCCTTAAGGTGATAGTCTGATTCTTCACTAATTGAATAAGGCTGTATCAGATTGTAGCTAGACGGATCAACCGTCTCTTTCTGAAGAACCCCGGCCATTTTATTTGATTCGACTAGGAGCTCTTTTCCATCAAAGTTGTACGGGGTATTTAATCCAACGTGGAAGTCCTCTAAAAACAAAAAAATATCAAACTTGTTTGCTATGTGCGAGGGTGTAGCCAACCGACGAAGCTCTCTTATTAGCTTCAAAAGCTTCTTCTTATCCCAAATTGTCGAAAGGTTGCTAATCTCTACAGAAACTCCAGTAGTCTCACCTTGTGAACACTCAGTTTCATTAAGGTCTACTTCCACTTCATCTAAGTACTTAGTGTTTTCAAATATATCCCAATCCAAACTCAAAACGCTTTTTTGCAGTTTTCCCTCATGCTCAGCAATTGTTGTTAGATGGATTGATTTACCTAGGCTAGAAGAGGCAAACCGGCCTACACCCTTAGCACCAAGAACCGTGCGCTTACCAGACTTTGACTTGCTATTTTTCTTTTTAGTATCTGTTGCTGGTTCTAGCCATTTTTCAAGTAAGTCTTCAAATGTCATTCCATGGCCGAAATCTCTAACTTGTATGGCCCCGCCAAAATTTCTATTTGGAGGAGTGATTTTTATTTCGATAGAAGGAGAATCCGCGTCGTATGAATTCTTTACCAGTTCAATGATAGCCGCTTCTGGCCCGCTGATCAGTTTGTCGCCAATTGTTCGTATCAGTCTCGCTCTCGGTTTTAATTTTGCCATCACTTGCCCTAGATAGTGTTAAAGATTTTGAGGCTCTAAAAATAATTTCTTTCTGTACCATTTCGTTTTTCGCTTCAACGTAAAGTTCAAACACCTAGCCGAAATAACGCTCATAAAGATTAGGCCTGCGCGCTATAAAACGTTCTATTTCTAATTTCGACCAATTGTCCATGCTTACTTTACGATTCTCGCTAATACCATCTAATTTATCGTATAGCGATGCATCAATAATACTGTTGCTCATTATTCCATAGCCATCGGCTCCATACTGGTCTATGACGTCAGACACAGACCCTACATTGGTAGTGCCTAGAGACCGAGATGAATTAATAAGTTTGCATTGAAATATAAACATTTGAGGAGTTTTGTTATGTATTTCCTTGGTATAAACGATAATGTCTCGTCCCCCATCACGAGAACATGACTTACCCATTTTCCGTATGGTTTTTCGATCAAATTTTGAATTATGATAGATGATATCGTAGCAAAGCTGTTCAAATCTTTCGGCATCCAGCAATTTCCAATCTAAGTCTAAATTTGTGATAGAAAATATTTCGTCTTCAAAAGTGGAGCTTATTGTTAGCATTGCCTTTATAAAAGCTCTGGCCTTTTGATAAGTTGGCTTGGCTACATTGAATAATATTAAGCTTGCTTCTTCAGTTTGAAATATTACAAATTCACCAAATTCAGATACATATAATTTAAATGCAGTCCCATCTTGCCAAAAACTTGTTGGCTCAGAAGTACCAAAATGATCATCCGTAGCACTTTGTGAGAAAAACTCTCCATTAAAACTATCAAGATGATGATAACTATATTGGTTTTCATTAGGAAATGTATCATGAATGCAGGCAATACCTTGAATTACCTCTCCCATTGAAATTTGCATAACCCCATTTTCTGAAACGACCATGGCTCGCGAGTTTATTAATAATAGATTCGCAGGAATGATGGAATATACATCTTCTAAATCGTCACCAAATAATTGTTTTATGTCGACATTTTTCGAAGCAATCCAACAATTTTGAGAATAAAGAACTTTATCCTTTTTATTTAGAAATGACGCTCCGAGCCAGTATCCATACTTGAACTCAGGGTTAGCAATTGATAACTCTGAGAAATATTCTGTTTCTGCCTCTCTAAGTCCTCCATTAATTTGATTTGCATAATATAGGTCAACAATTTCAGGGAAATTCAAATAAACCTTGTTGAGGTTACACTCAAACTCATTTTGATTCTCGTAGAATGAAAATTTTTCTTCTTCATCAATGTATTCATTGTCGCTAAGAATACACAGAAATTCGATAACTAACGGACGGATTTGGTCAGCTCGAAAATTCTTGACTTTAACGTTGTAGTTAAAACTCACCCCACCACCTGCAGAGGTTGTGTATTTAGAAATCCCAAAATTGTTGGCTAAGGTTTCTAGAATATAAGAGGCTGCCAAGTATGAGTAGGCGACATCCGTCATGGTACGGCATAACGGAATAGGAATTCTAAATTCTATTTCTTTGTTTTCAACAACTAAACTTGCTAGTTCGTCTGGGGTAAGCTGTGCTAAATACTGGTCTCCAAAGTCGATACAATACCCTACTTCACTGTCCATGGCTTACTTTACTCCTTATCACGATAGAGGTACGTTTGTTACACGACTCAATTGCAATTTATGCTAATCGAAAAACAGTGCTTTGACTAGCAGATAAGTCAACTCCTCCCAACTTGCAGTATGTGATCTACAAAAAGGTGGATTGCGCACCAGTAAAGATTTGCAGTGGGGCAAGTAGATATTAATTTGTGCAGACTCGAACTGATAAGGGATTTAGAACTGTACAGAACAAAGAGAGCTACATTATTCGCTTTTAAAGTCGCTTATTATGGTTGATATTGTCAATAAATCACAACGATCTAAAATGATGTCCGGTATCCAAAATAAAAATACCCGGCCAGAAGTTTTAATCCGCAAAATTCTGCACAAGCTAGGATTTCGTTTCAGGTTGCATGTTAGCAGTCTGCCCGGAAAACCAGATATTGTTTTACCCAAGCATAAGGCGGTTATTATGGTAAATGGTTGTTATTGGCACGGGCACGACTGTTATCTCTTCAAAACACCAAAAACTCGGACGGCGTTTTGGTTAGGTAAAATAAACAATAATAAAAGTAGAGATAAGATGGTGTTTAGAGGATTGAATGAATCTGGATGGAAAGTACTGATCGTGTGGGAGTGTGCAATTAAAGGAAAGAAAAAGTTGAAAGATGAAATTCTGATTGAAACACTTGAAGAGTGGTTAATGGTATCTGGTGACTCAGCTGAGGTTACCGATAAGGGAATTCGCCCATTTGGACATTGAATTCACGCGGGATTAACAACTTCTTTAGAGCATTCAAAAAGTTGAGTCAAAAAACCGATTCATCAAAATCACACGATTTTCAGTTTTTGGTTATTATGTAAAGACATAATAAGAGGAAAGAAGTGTTCAAAAAGTGTTCGGAACCAAGAAGTATGAATCTCTTTGAAATTCATTAAAAAAACTTTACTCACCTTAAAACATATCGTCTACCATTCTCCAATCAACCCCGCCCAACCAATGACACACCCGCTTACGCATTTTTACACACTTACTGTCGCTTCGATGTTAGCTTCGTTTCGCAAAAGTATTTGCAAATATGAGTGAATGAGCGGTGCGGGTCATATGACTAATATTCTGAAATTTATTGCGGACCATGAGCACAAGGCGGTGTCCATTTCGCCCGTGAATAGCAGTGTGCTTAAAGGTGTCAAACTGGTGTATTACGCGCCTAATGTGTTAATGCCCATGCATAGTCACTCGGTCGGCCAATTTTCCACGTTAATTAGTGGTCAGGCGGCAGAGGCTAACATTCAATCGGAGTATGAAAACAGACAGGGTGTGGCGGAGTTCAAACCTGTAGGTTATCGGCATAGCAATCAAATTGGTCCTTATGGTGCGTTGTTTCTGTCTATCAATATGGATTCTGAACAAGACAGTTTTGTCGATGAATTTGGGCGCCTGAGCTGGTCCTTGTTGGGAGCAAGTCAAGCGGCTACGTTGTGGAACCAACTCTCATCTTTGTTATTCAACCCAGCCAAGGCTGCTGAGGTAGATATTGAGACCCTGGTGCTGGATTTGCTGAGTGCGAGTTTGCCTGCTCCAACACATCTGGGCCGTCCGCCCTCTTGGTTAAAGTTGGCAGAACAAGCCTTGATTGAATCAGACATGAGTGTGGGGCAAATCGCTGAAGAGGTGGGCGTTCATCGCGTGCACCTTTGCCGGGTGTTCCAAGCAAATTTTGGTTTGTCTGTGTCCCTATACCGCCAGCGAGCGGCCCTGCAAAAAAGCATTTCTGCGATGATTAGCCACGGAGAAAGCATTAGCTCAGCGAGTTTGGCAGCAGGATTTGCGGACCAAAGTCACTTCACCCGAACCTTGAAAAAACAGTTTGGCGTGACACCATCAACCATCAGACAGCTGCTTTGTGCTCAGGGACATTGATGTTACATCTGTTCTATCAGCCACTGATTGGGTTTGTTTTAATGTCGAGAAAATTCACAGGAAAACCCATACATGAAGCGAACTTTTCTCATTACCACTTTCTTGATGATGGCTTTAAGCTCACAGGTTAGCGCCAAACAGGGGAGCATTGACCAGGCCTTTCTGGCTTCTCTTATCAAGGATGTTAAGCAATCAGCTGATTTGCCTTCTGGTACGGCCATCGCCATTGTTGAGGGCGATAGGATTACGTATCAGGGGCAGTTTGGTTATGCTGATATTCAGGCAAAAAGAAAGGTTGAAGCAGATTCCTTGTTTTACATTGCCTCTGTCACCAAACCCTTTACCGCGCTCAATTTTTTGTTGGATGCCAATCAAAATAAAATATCCCCGAGCACAAGCTTAGAAGACATGTTCCCGCAATTTGCGCTGTCTGAGCGACGGGCGGTGACCATCAAAGATTTACTTATCCATACTGCCTCGGTTAACAACCTCCCGCTGGTTTTAGCAACGGCTTATAGCGGGGTCCATACACCAGACTCGTTGAGGGATGTGGTTGTCGAACTCTCCACTGCGTCTTCCGAGCAAATGGGGGAGTTCAAGTACACCAATGTAGGTTACAACCTGTATAGCCTGTACTCGGATCGCCTTTTTAATGAGTCATGGCAAAACAAGTTGCGCCGTCAGATCTTTGTTCCGGCAAAGATGCTTTCGACCACCGCGAGGGCATCTCAAATCGAGCACCCTAATAAAGTTGTAAAACCTTACTCGCTGACTCATTCCAGTCCTTCTGATGCACTGTATCTGCGAAAATCAGATGCAACCATGCATGCCGCTGGCGGCATGTTTGCAACAGCGAGTGATCTCGGCCGTTTTGTTGTCGCGCAACTCAACCAAGGGAAAATCGACGGGCAGCAAATCTTTCCCGCAGCGGTCATTGCACAGTCTCAAACTCAACAAGCCACCACAGACAGAAGTTATCTGGATTTTAAACGAAATGGCTATGCCTGGGGGTGGTACACGGGTGACTACAAAGGCGAGCGCATGCTGCATCACTTCGGCGGCTTCGCGGGCGCACATGCCCACATTTCATTTTTACCTGAGCAAAAAATAGGGTTAGTGGTGTTAAACAACGAGGACTTTCTGAGCAGCAGGCTCACCAATATTGTCGCAGACTACGTTTACGGTGCGCTGCTCGGGCAGGCTGATATTAAAGAGAAGGCGCAAAAAAGAGTGAGTGAGCTGAAAACAAAGTTAGCGGGACTTGCCCAGCATCGTGAGAAGCAGATGGCAAAGATACAATCGCGTAAATGGTTGTTAAGCCAGCACGAACAGCACTATGTGGGTAAGTACAGACATGCTTCGTTAGGCACAATTGAGATTGATTTGAATGAAGAAGGGCGCTTTGACGTGCGTTGGGGTGCGTTGCGTTCACACTCCACTGGAATGGACAAGCTCGATCAGATCCGTGTCACGCTCGATCCCACCTCAGGTAGCGTCGTTACTTTCGACGTATCGGACAAGGTTGATGCCATTGTGTATGCCGGGATCAGGTTTACCAAAGAAAATTCGTGATCAGAAAATCTAACGAAATAAACAATTAGTGCCCATTAGTCGCAGTTCATAAGTTTTCCGCCTAATATTTAGATTTTTATTCTTAAACGATGTCGGTTGATATTTTAACCGTAAATTAGATTGTGATCTGGTAATTATGGCATTGATTTTTGCCCTGTGCTTTTTTACCCCTATAGTCATTTTAATGAGCTATTTATCACGGGTGAAGCATGTTAAGTGGGTCAATTTTGTTGAATATATGAGTATTTTCTTCGGGGTGTATTTCGCTTTTGCATTTGGCGGAATGGTGTGGGTACTGATCATGTCTGTTTGGCTAATTGCAGTGACTAATTTTTGTATGAAAGTACTTTTCCCCTCTCCCCCTATTGCCTAATTAACTCAATAAAAGGCCTGTAAACTCAGGCCTTTTCGATGCACTTGAGAAAAGGAGATAGAGCCGTTTTAATTGCCCCTTTTATTTCAGGATCCTATCCAAAGCCTGATGGCGATTGAGACTTACAGGCCAAGTTGTTTGTCGTCTTTCGGCGCTTCACACTGTTGTGTCACACTAGCTATATCGACACTCAATTTGGTTTTTAGCTTTTTCGACTCCAACTCGATTCTTTCGGGCATCAAGGGCAACTTTTCTATTTCGATCTCGTTGTCTTTCACCGACACTTTCGTTGTGGCCAATATAATCCAAACCGCACCCACACAACCAACACTGAGGATCTTTCCTACTGATTGTTGATCGTCGGTCCAGTTCTGAAGCGCAAATTTTACGATGTCTTCGCCATCGTGCTTTAATATGATGTCGGTGAAGATTTGCCTCGCATTGAGCACAGATTGTTCATCAGTCAGTTTGTGGCCTTGATGTTCGCCCAACATTCCCACCAGTGAACCAAAACTCTCAACGGCGTCACTTGTCTCCTGTATCGTTTCCTCCAGTTTACCAGGAGCGGCTTTTTCCATTTCTTTTCTTAGCGTTAAATCGAGGTATTCAAACGCCCGTATTACGCTTACATCATCTGCCAATGCCACTAGCTCCATTGCGCTTTGCATGTTTTACTCCTTTTGTTATCGCCAATCACCAAACAGGCTAAAACCACATAGGATTGGGACGTCGATTGTCGGGATGTCTTCTAAAATTACTTTACGCCATGCGCCTGCGCGAGACATCTTTTTATTCACCCAGTTATCATAAAAATGGTGACAAAATGTTGTCATCATCTCGGTATTAACGTTCCAATGTGATGCCAACACGCTGGATGCGCCGCAAAGCCGAAGTGTCATCTCTAAGCCGAGCACATCGCCTCCTTGTCCTTCCAAGCCTTGACCAGAAACACAAGCACCTAGCGTTACATGACTTTTTGAGAGATTTGGACATTCATTGTTCACCATACTCGGCGTAAGCAGTCTTGTTACATCACCATCACGTATGGGGACGCCTCGTCCGTCTGACACCACCAAGCCAGAATTTTCAAAGGGATTTGACAGTGGCCTGAAAAATCCGTGCGCTTGAATATGGATGATTTCATCTTTGCCCAAGCAACTTAGCAATTCTTTAGCCGTCAAAAAGCTTGGCGAAATGTTTTTATACGCCTTGTTGTCGCCTGATAGCGCGCGAATAGACTGGGTAAACAGTTGTCGCTTCAGCTTCGGATCTTTCTCTTTGGCCGCGACAAAGATCCCTTTTGCTTTTGAAGGTCGATAACTTGTGCTGTCGGCAATTTGGCAGGCATCTGAAAATGACGTCACACGACTAAACGAAACCAGTTGGACAGCAGGTTTTCCTTCGATAGGAATATACTGGATTGGAAGCAGGTTGACCGGGTCATCCAGTGCTACACAAATATGGTCGCCAGGTTCAATTATTCCGTCACTATAGGCCTCTTCTACAATTCGAAGTAACGGCGTTAGTGTGATGTCAGGCCGCTGTGCGCCAAACGAAAAGAGTGACCAAGGGGTTGGGTCTAGTCGATCCAAACATTTGCGCAATGCCGTCAAGTCGATATCTACTCGACTTGTTTGCAGGGAACCGTCACTGGTGTACAAAATATTCTGTATTCGATTTTGATGAGCGATGACGGAAATGCTTAAATAATGGGCTTTAGCTTGTAGTCTGTTTTTTGTCTTAAATGCACGGATATCTGAGTGTGGTTGTTGATTCTGATTGGCCAATAGTGAGCGGTTTTTTCGTGTCTCTAAGGCAATCATCAACAGTTCTGTGTTGTTTGTTTTGTCGAACACCTCACAGGCTTTTGCCCCCAAACCTGCAAAGAAACTGCAAATGTTCCCTTTATCCCTTGCTTCCTTCTGGTTGAGTGTGTGTTCTCGCACTTCTTCAATGAGCTGAATCATTGTTGATTCGCACTCCGCGTATTGACTTGTTTGCAAGTGAAGAAGGGATTTTCCCCATTTCAATAACCACCTGCTATGTTCATCTTTTGCTGTTTGTGCCCAGGTTAAGGCATGTTCAATTGATGCTAATAGCTGAGGAACTCGCTCTTGATTGAGTTGTGCACCGAATTGCAGGTCAGTCAACTCTGCTAGAATGTCGGAGATTTTGTGATACGTGAGTTCATCTTGACTACTATTTGGCGCTAACCAATGCTGTAGATCCGCTTTCCAACGACGCATACCGTTAGAAATCGTTGCATATTTTTCCGGAAATCCCATGTCAGATTGCAGTTGTTCAAGAAGGGTATTCAGTTGTTGTCTAAGCTGAGCCAAACCTTGGAAATCCATATTGATTTTTGCTGCAGCCTCTTCATCGATCCTGGTATCCAAAGACGCCATGATGTTGAAACATTCTCCAATGCTTCGCTGGAATACTTCAACAACCTCTTCCCGTAAAAGAGGATGGGTTTCTATTTCAAACCGTTTTTTATCAAACTTATCCAATATATCGAGGAATAGAGAAATTTGTTCAGCATCAGCGTAATCAGTTATTGGTATACTCGCTGCAAGTTGTCGAGCCTCGGCGATACGGTTTTGTCGTATGTATATTTGCCCGAGGTATGCAACCGCATTCCAAAACTTAACTTCATTTTTTAATGCTGGCAACTGAATTGCCATATGACTTAATAAGGATTCATATTTCTCCCATCTGCCTAACTGGAAATAGGCCATTGCCAGGTTATTCAAGATGCTGGCACATACTGGTAGATGTAGCTCTTTGTTTAAATGGGTAGCACCCTCTCCAATGAGGAATGCCAGTAATTGCTCAGCAAGTTGGATCCCTTTTTCATAATCGGAACCTGAACAATTCTCAAGAATTAATCGAGTGAGGACGATTAGTGTTGAAGGGTAGGTGAGTCGTTGTAATGAATCAGCAATTTCCTTTCGTGCAGCGGTTCGAACAGACGCACCGTATACATCCATCAACTTATTGACGTTGTTCTCGGTAGGTTCGTTAAGTGCAGTGCTTACAATGTCGCTGAGTTGGATTGCTGCAAATTCCATGCTGTCGCTTTCCCTTTTAATAATCTGCAATAGTCATCTTGAATTGCGCCTAAGTGTAGAGCATTGACCTGATGCTTGACGATAAAAGTTGTGGTGTTTTTTTTAGGGAGTGTGATCGGCTTCACTCTCACTTTACTTAAACGGACCAATCCCGAAGGCGAGCGCGATTACGATTGTATTGCTTTCTAGGGGATAACGGTGTTCTTTGATTTTTTCGTGGATGATGAATTTTAGATTTTTGGGGGGGGCTTGACACCAAAACATCATGCCAACCAACCGGCTCTCAATCGGTTGGTGTAACCAAAGAATCCGGTCGGCCAATTTAACAAAAATAATCGCCTTATTATTTGCAAAGAATGCTGGATAATCCAAGTTATTTGGTTATTATTTCGTCTGCACTTAGGAATTTTACAAGGAACGAAAATATGAGTGATCAGGAATCGGATAAGTCAAAAAGTGCAAAGAATCGCATTCGTGGTGTCAAAGTATCCTTAACCAAACTTCGTGCTGCCCAGCGAGACAAAGGCTTTAAATCTCAGGCTGAAGTAGCGTCTGAAATCCAACGCATCGAAAGCCTGGATAAGCCACCTCGCACTCTGGTTGGTCGCATATTTCGTGGGGAATCTGTTGATGCGGTGAGTGTCGAGCGGCTGGCAAAAGCCTTGGATGTGGAAGGCTGGACCCTGTATTTAGAATCTCAGGAAATTCCTGTTTCTGAAACACAACCTGACACAGAAAATTATACTGTCATCCCTGAAAAACAAGTGGTTAACAACAGGCCAAAATGGTACTTGGGGGCGGTGTTTGTGGCACTATTTGTCTTATTGGCCAGTACCCTTAACCGGCAATCTGATACTCCACTCCCGCAACAAGATCTGTTCACACCACCTTTTCTGAATCTGGACAACAAAGTGCTGGTCATGCTGACGTTTGACGGGCCTCGTGGTGAGGATTTGAGTCAGGTTTTGCAGGAAGTCATGACGGAGACGTCGCAATGGGATATTAGCAATACGTTGCAAGCAGGGACAGTGAATCCATTCGACTTGGTTCGCGGTGGCAACGCCGATTTGGTAATAAGTGGTCAAACTGAGAAAGTGGGGCGTCAAATCATTTTTCAGATCCTGGCCACTGAGGGCACATCAACACGTCAGATTTGGTCCGGTAGCTTTGTTTACAGCGCCTCGTCTACCTATCTCAAAAATGCGCTGCAAGATTGGTTTCGCGATGCAGTCGTAGACAATAATCCGCCACCGACTGTTGAGTGGCCGGTGCTAAAACGGTATGCCAACGGCTCCCTTTATTTACAAGGAGACCGAGCGGCAGAGCCGTTGTTAAAAGCCATGGCGGAATTTCAAAGCGTCGTGCGCTTGTCGCCAGACTTTGCCTTAGGGCATGCGGGTCTGTGTACAGCGATAACCGAACACAGCGTGTTAAGTGGGGACAAAGATAAGCTGGCCGAGGCAGAGATGCATTGTCAGCAGGCAATTAAACTGGCATCCAACAATATTGCGGTTAAAAGGGCATTGGCGAATTTGACGCGTAAAAAAGGTGAGTTCGATCAGGCACAGCAACAGTTTGAGCAAATTTTGGATCTTGACCCGAATAATGTTGATGCATTGCGTACTCTATCTGAAATTTTAATGCGTAAGTACGCAAGGGCCAGAGATAACGAGATTCACGAGCGCATAGAGTCACTACTTGAGCATGCTAAAAATATCGAACCAGACAATTGGAAGGTACCTTATACCCTTGCCCGGTTCTATTATTTTTCTGGTGATAAAAACAAAGCCATCGAACAGTTTACAGCCGCCTCGAACATTTATCCCAGCTACCAGACCTTCAGCAATCTGGGTACCATTGAATTTTGTGCGGGAGAGTTGGAGAAGGCCAAGCAACATTACCAACAAGCCTTGACGTTTCAGCCGAAAAACAGCGTATTGCTTTCGAATATTGCCACTTTGCATCACTACCTGGAGGAGTACGATCAGGCTATCGCCATTTACCAACCCAGACTGGACATATTGCGCCGGGAAGGGGGGGATGAGCTATACCAGATCTGGGGTAATATTGGTGATGCTTACCGTATGCAAGGCGACAAAGCGAAAGCCATGGAGGCTTATCGTGAGGCAACAGCAGCGTTGGAGTCTGAGGTGGCTAAAGGCGAAGCCAATATGCAGCAACAGACTGCAAGGTTAGCGCTGTATCTTATTCAGGCAGACCTTGACCCTACAATGTATTCAGAGAAATTTATCGAAAACTTGAGCGAGCAGGCCGAAAGCTTCGAGAAAATAAACGATCCTCAGTCGCTTTATCACATGGCCACAGTTTGGATCTATCTCGATGAATTTGAAAAAGCCAGAGCGCTTCGCAACCAACTTGGTGCAAGTTGCCCTGGCTATGCTGCATCACCTGGTTTTAATGTGCTTGATAAGACGTAGTTGATTTTTCCCGCCTGATAAGCAATAACAGGCTCATCAACACCAGACCAAAGGAGCCTGGTGCGTTGATAGTATTAACATTACCCGGTACCACATTAAAACTGGCAGTAAAGGCCTGGACATCCAGTTGACCGGCAAACGCATCAGACAGCAACACTGAATCATAACCGAGAGTACCGGTACCTGTTGTCAAAGCTTGAAAGGTCATACTGGCTAACAAGAAGGCGTCTCCCTGGGCGGACAGGTCAGGTGCAAATGACACGCCAAACAGCGACAAACTGGTGCTGAATGTCAGCAAAGACGTAATATCGAAGTCTGTTAACGTGCTCGCCAGGCTCGCACCCAGCAATGATATGGGTGTATCATCAAAACTTAAGGCAATGTCGAATCCGCCTAAATCATCCTGTTCAAGCCCTGAAATCCAAAGTTCGACTTCTTGGGTTTGTCCTATTTCAAGCTCATAAAGCACATCTGCGTTGGCATTATTAAAAGATAATATTGGAATGGCAAAAGCTGATTGGTTGTGCAAAAAAAATGTGAAAATCAAAACCTGAAAAAATCTGCGCATTGTCATGTTACTTTCCTTTTCATTGTGAATGGTGGTGAACGCCAGCGGCGGCGTGACAAACGCATCTTATTGCCACTGGCATAGTCTTTACTTATTGAGATTTAGTTGGCTGTCTGACATCTGGGCAGGTCGCAGGCCAGTGCACAGCCTCTGATATCCAAAACCGTAATGCTGCCGTCGCCATCCCAGTCTGCCGGGTCGTCCTCTGTGCTCGCAGGCGTATTTCGTCTGGCTATGATCATTGTAATGTCCAGTCGGTCAATGCTAGATGAATTATCCATATCGCAGCGCTGTGGTTCAGGCGGCAAAATGGTAACCCGCAAACTATCGGTATCTACTCCCGACTCCGCGCCGTCAGACACCAGTAAGTCAATCACATAGGTGCCGACCACATCAGGTAGGAATGAGGCAAGGTCAGCGTCGCTACCTACAATATTCTCGTTGCCCAATACACTGTCTGTGGGCAGGGTCGTAAATGACCAGCTAAATCCTAAAGGCTCAGGTCCTAGATCCGGGTCACTGGATGCTGAACCGTCCAATTGTACTTCCTCGCCTAAAACAAAGGTCATATCCTCGCCTGCGTCGGCGATAGGTGGTCTGTTCTCCACAATGATCTGGGTGACGTTTACGTCGATTTCTGCGTCGCTGCTAAGGTCTCCATCGTCTACCCGGAGCGCAAAAACGTATACACCTTCAACGTCAGGAACTAAACTGGCAAGTACGCTTGTTCTGTTTAGGATGTCATTTGTGGTTAGGGCACTTTCTGCAGGTGTTGAAATCACCGACCACTGGTAGGATAAAGGAGCTGGTCCCTGGTCAGGATCAGAACTGTTGCTGCCGTTTAACGCTACTGTCTCTCCCACCTCAAATGTGTCACCTTCTAACTCGATGCGCGCCTGCGGTGCCAAATTGCCGGGAAGTACTGTTACGCTCACTCTGTCTTCCTGACTACTGTCTTCACCGTCAGAAACCGTCAGACTGAATTCAAATGTGCCATCAACATCGGCCACGAAAACAGGGTTAGGCAGGGTATCGCCCGGCAACTGGTTGACACTGCTACCGGCTGGAACAGATAAAATTTGCCATTGATAGGTGATGACATCGCCATCGGGATCGCTTGACGCGAAGCCGTCTAATTCCACTGAGTCACCCTCATTGGCTTGTTGGTCCAACCCAGCGTCGGCAATTGGCGCACGGTTTAAAACAGTCACTTCCGCTACTGTGCTGTCGCTTAATAAGCCATCATCCACGGTTAGCTCAACGCGATAGATCCCGCTTAAGTCCCCAACCAGGCTGGCAAGTGCAGGGTTAGTTTCATCAATAGCGACATCTGTGATGGTACTTCCTTGAGGCACATCGATAAGCTGCCAACTGAAGGACAGTGGCTCGGGGCTGTCGTCTGGATCAAAGGAGGCGCTGCCATTCAATTCTATTGTTGAGTTTTTAAATACCTGCGCCGGTGCAGTAATTACCGCTACAGGTTCTTCCGGATCAGGCGGAAGATCAGGTAAATTGAAGTGCAGTCTATAGTCGCCACTTTGCGAACTACCGTTGGTGGTGCCGTCTTTCATTAACACAACGTAAACGCCTGTTTGAGGCAAGCTCAGGTCATTGAGCGTCGCGTTGGTAAATCCTGAAGCCTGGGTGAAATATCGTCCATCTGGCGTATACACAACCAGGTGTGGGTCAAAAAGGGCAAGATTCAGATCTTCCATCCGCAGGGAGATCTGGTCCCCTTCGGAGGCGAAAAAGGTGACTGTATCCAGGTCACCAAGGGTAGTAGTTTCATCAAAGGTACCAGACCCAAACAATTGTCCGTGCTCATTGCTACCAATGGATTTTGCCAGGTGTACCTGGTAAGTCCCACCCTGTGAGCGTCCATTGGTGGCACCGTCGTTCACCATCACAACGTATGTGCCCGACTCGGTAATATCAATGTTGAAGATAATGCCAGATGCAAAACCGCCAGCAGTGCTGACCAGCCTACCATCAAGTGAGTACACTGATATTTGCGGGTCGAACAACGCGCCACTGGTATCGGCAACTGTTAAGGTGGCCAATTCGCCAGCTTGGGCGTCGAATGTCCAGGTGTCCAAATCACCGAGTGTGATAGTTTCTTCTACAAAGCTGGCATTCGAAATCTCTCCATGCTCACTGGTATTCACGGATTTTGCCAAATGCACCTGATAGTCACCTCCTTGCGAACGACCATTGGTTGCGCCATCGTTGATCATGACAACATATCTGCCCGATTGCGAGATGTCGGCGTTGTAAAGCATACCTGCATGAAAATCATTGGTGCGGGCGAACAAACTGCCATCCGGTGCAAATACTGATATTTCAGGGTCAAAAAGTGCGCTGCTAAGGTCTGCAACGGTTAACGTCAGAAGCTGATTAGAGGTTGCGTCGAACACCCAGGTGTCGAGATCGCCAAGCGTAATCGACTCTTCAACAAAGCCGCCATTGACCAGTTCGCCGTGCTCGTTAGCTGTGCTCGACTTGGCAAATTGTACCTGGTAGTCGCCGGTTTGCGAGCGGCCATTGGTGGCCCCGTCGTTGACCATGACAACATAAGTACCTGCCTGACTAATTTCAGCAGCGTAGATCATGCCTGCATGAAAATCATTGGTGCGAGCGAATAAATTACCGTCTGGTGTGTACACAGACAGTTCTGGATCAAACAACTCGTTACTGATATCAGCCACGGTCAGGGTGACCAGCTCGCCGGGTTCTGCAACAAAACGCCAGGTATCAGTATCGCCAATGGAAATTGATTCCGTCACAAAACCGCCGTTGACTAAGGTACCGTGTTCGTTGCTATTGATTGATTTGGCAAAATGGACTTGGTAATCACCAGTTTGTGAGCGACCATTAGTCGGCCCATCGTTTACCATGACGACATACGTGCCTGTTTGGGTTATCTCACCGTTGTATATTATGCCGGCATGGAAATCGTTGGTGCGGGCAAAAAGGGCGCCATCGGGTGAGTAAATGCTTATTTCAGGGTCAAAAAGAGCGCTGCTTGTATCTGCTACAGTAAGTGTTACGAGCTCGCCCACAGTGGCCTCGAACTGCCAGGTATCCAGGTCGCCTAACGTAATCGACTCACTGACAAATCCGCCGTCGATGAGGGTCCCAAGCTCGTTGGTATTCTTCGACTTGGCAAGGTGGACTCGATACAAGCCAGTCTGTGTCCTTCCATTCGTTGCGCCATCCCTTATCGATACAGAGTAAGTACCAGTCTCGGTGAGTGCAACGTTGTAGAGTGTCGCTGCCTGAAAAGCACTGGTACTGCTGAGCAGGACTCCGCTAGGCGAAAAAACAGTAATTTCAGGATCGAAGAGTTCATTGCTGGTATCGGCCACCGTTAAGGTTACCAGCTCACCTGCCGTTCCGGTAAAAAACCATTGGTCTGTTTGGCCGCTAACACTGATAGCGCCATCAACTGAGCCACCGTTCACCAAATCATTTGCGTATGCATTGGAAAATGAGATAACAAAAAGTAGTAGTGCGGTTGGTCCAAGCTGAACCGCTTTTTTCACTTCGAGTCCGAACCTGCCTAGTGACAAATAATTCGGTTCTGAGACGCGTTTCTCATCATGAGGAAATAGAGATCGTTTCATTGCATTCTTCCGGTTGATTTCATTGTAACGACCAGCTGAATTTGGTCAGATTTGTTGTTACCCGACCCTGAAAAGGGCGAGCTAACTGTTTAAATCTAATGGACTGACGGGCTAAAAATAGGTCAAAAATGCTTAAGTGAAGCATTCGCTACTTAACTGACATTAACTAGGCTAAGTGTGAGCTTCATCAGAGAGCCATAATGAGTCGGAGGATCAGAACAACTGGTTTTTTGATAGAGGCACCTGCATTAAAACGGTAGGCCGTTCATCATCAAAACTGGTTTAGCCATGCATTGCACAATTGAGTTGGTTCAAGCTGAGAGCATTATTACTTTGACGTTGTGTCACCTGCACCTGGTTGGGCTCTATTGGCTTATTTAGTGTGTTTTGGCAAGATCCCCGACAAGAGCATTCGGGGATGACGTTTATTTTACTTTCTCGGGTATGACGCTTATTTTGTTTTCTAGGGGATTACGGTGTTCTTTGATTTTTCCTGTCATCCCGGCAATGCGTTTGGGTCGGGATCTGTTTGGTTTAATGGAGTGGTTTGGCAGGATCCCCGACAAGAGCGTTCGGGGATGACGTTTATTTTGGTTTCTCGGGGGTGGCGGTTGTTTTGTTAATTTTGGGATTGTGGTTGTTTAAGTTTTTAAAGTAGGGGGGCTGACACTTGCTCTTAATAAAGGTGTCAGAGCTGAATAAATCGGCTCTGACCCCATTTATCTTTGCGAATCAAGCTTAGGTTGAGCTTTTATAGGTTGGTTTCCTGTCGGATGCCTTCTCCTTCAGAGGGGTTGCCATCTGCGCCAGCTTGCCCCAAGGTGAAACTGTTGTTTTGCTCTATAACACTAGAGCTGTCACTGGTGTCTCCGTCAAATATGCCGACACTCCAACCGCCTTTGCCTGCGGCTTGTGCTTCGTCTGTATAATTAGCCGAACCGCCATCACCAGCCTCACCTGTGGTGATCTGATTATTTTGGATAGTGGCAGGTGTATTGGCTGCGAGGAATATGCCAAATGAGGGACCACCACCGCCTGAGCCGCCTTGGCCTCCTTCGCCACCTTTACCACCTTTGCCGCCGTTACCGCCCTTACCGCCAAAGGCATTACCGCCGAAATCATTGCCATCAGCGCCTTCGCCGCCGCTACCGCCTTCGCCCCCTAAGGCTCCTCGACCACCTATCCCGCCGATACCACCGTTGCCTGCGATGATCTCGTTGTCTGCGATTTCATTCATGTCGCCGCCAACAAGGTAGATACCCATGGATGCACCGCCAGAATTGGCTCCGAAACCGCCGGCTCCTCCACCGCCACCTTCACCGCCACCGCCGCCAGCACCACCGTTGGCTCCCAGGGCACCAGAGCCACCGCCGCCGCCACCGCCGCCGCCAGCACCGGAGTATCCCGTAAGGCCTTGGCTACCCTGGCTGGCTTCGAAAAATCCAAATCCGTTTAACGTTCCATAGCCCGAGGAGCCTCTTCCTCCCGGACCTCTGGCGCCATTTTCTCCTTCGCAACCACTGCCGCCAGTGCGTATGACACCCTGATTTGAGCCCGCAGCACCGCCACCGCCGCCACATCCTCCGGCTGCAATGGGTGTGGTGTTTCTACCTGCACCTTTTTCACCCGAGTCGCCAGCTTCAAAAGAGGTATTCCCAGCGTTTCCTCCTCTTCCGCCATTCCAGCCTGTTGTGCCGCTAGCGCCATCTCCGCCAGTGGTGTTAAACCCTACACGACCGTCTTCGCCGTCATTGCCATCGGATCCCACGCCACTGGTCCTTGCAGTAACGTTGTTGCCAGAAACGGCATTGCCCGCTTCAATTCTATTGTTTAACAATCGAAATGTGCTGACATCATATGCGACGACACCTGCATTCAAAAGAGCATTGGAATCTGCAGGGCTATCTGCGACTGTAATGGTGTTGTACCGAACGATAAATTCCCCTGATGAACGAGAAATGTTTACGCCAGCCGCAGAGCCAATCAGTCCGGCATCCTGCTGCGTGACTTCCAGGTTCAAGCCTGATATTTCGATAAATTCACTGCTGTTTTCAAATTGCAAACCAATGCGTCCATCAGTCATGACAGGCGTTTGATTGTTAATCGGGTCCCGTGACCAGTCATCGGCGTAGCCTCCGTACACACTGACGTTATTGAAAATGGATCGGAAGTTGTCCAACCAAAGGCTGTAAGCACCCGAAGCAGGGGTGTTGAGGTAAAAGTCCTTGTCCAGGTTATCGTTTAGCGTCTGGTCAAGGATACTGGCCAAATCCGTATATGGCGCATCAATTGAACCATCTGGTGTGCCGGTAAAATCGCTGTCGACAAAAATGGCTGACGCGGTATCTTCCACCACTATGACCAATATAGAATCCTGGTCTGATTGACCATTAGCCGCAGCCGTAACAGTAAAATTCAAGGTTGTCACATGGTCTGGCGCGCTGAAGCTGGCTTCTGCGCTGTCAAAACCACTGCGGTTATTCACTGCGGTATCGTTTTGTTGTTGCCAACTGTAACTGATGGTATCGCCATCGGGATCGGATGCCGTCGCAGTGAGTGTGACCGATTGTCCGGCACTAACCACAATACGCTCTTCAACGCTGACGGTGGGGGCCTGACCTGTTGGGGCAGGCGCACTGCCTCCTCCAGAGCTGCTTGAACCACCTCCGCCTCCGCCGCCTCCGCAGGCAGTTAAACCGGTAATAATTGAGAGCAGTATCAGGTCCTTGGGTAGTGATTGTTTCATGTCCTTCTCCATACATTGTTTGTTATTCATTTATTCAATGCGCGGAATGAACAAAAACACCCTCACGAAAAAGAAAAAAAATGGTAATTCTTTATCAACGTGCAGGTCTAGCTGGGTACAGGGAGAATGTTATTGACAGTAAATAGAGCGTTTAGTCACGCCAATTTAAGCAAAGTGGAGAAATTCTAAAAGCACGACGACAATCACCGGTTGAGCAGTCTGTTCATTGATTTAACAAGTTTGTCATATTGTTTGCTGCCTGGCGCATAGGTGTTGGCGAAGGTGGCCAAGGCATCTTCCAGTTTCGGCTGAACCTGCTCCTTTGAGGCACCATTTCGCATCGCCGCAATTTGATAAAATAACTGTGCGCTTGCCAGCAAGTGATGCCCTTCAGGTACATGTTGCTTAAACATTGTCACTGCCCGTGACAGTGCTTCATAGGCGTCGGAATTCTGGTTCTTGATCAAGTATAAGTGTCCCAAATGTGTAAGGGGTTCAGCGTTCAATTTGTTGCCATCAGGAAAGGCAACGCGCAACAAGTCCTCTGCTTCGAGTAAATACTGCTCAGCTTTGTCCAATTGATTGTTCATCAATAACAATCGACCAATCACTTGGGTGACGACACCATAGAAGGGATGGGTTTTTCCCAGAGTACGCTCTAACTGCGACAGGCTTTGCTTGCGCATCTCAATCGCTTGATCCAATTTTCCCTGGTGCGCATACACGTTTGCCACATTACCCATGCTCGACACGATTTCTATGTGTTCGCTTTGATGGATGTTCTGGCGGATCGCTAACCCTTCCAGTGCGTATTCAAGGGCGCCATCCAGATTATTGAGGCTGATTAAGGTACTGGCGAGTTGGTTCATCCCGTGAGCCAAATCCAAGGTTGGCTTTTCGTCATAACGTTTGGCAATACGTATCCCTTCCAACAAGTTTTCTCTCGATTCTTCAAACCTAGCCAATAATCGAAGCGCATGGCCATACGCAAAATAACTCGCGGCCAAAAACTCGGGTTCTTTGTCACTACCTTTGGTCAGCGTGATGGCCATTCTATAGTGGGTTAAACTAGGCTCATCCTGACCGCTGTAGCTCAATGCTGTGGCAAGATTGAAGTGGGCTTTAATGACGTAGTGTTCGATATCCAACTCCATAGGTACCTCAGCCTCTTCCAATGATCTTAAATCCGCCAGTTGTTGTGTGAAAACTTCGATGGCCTGATCATACCGCCCCTCGATGGTGTGCAAATCTCCTACCTCATGTTGCAGTAACACCTTCATTCTTTGCGTATTGATCGATTGCGCAGACGACTTGCTCAGCAACTTCTGGGCTTGTTCGTGTAAAGATTGTGCTTTTTCATAATCACCTATTTGACTGTACACACTGGCGATAACGGTAAGTAATTCCACCTTAATATCGTCCGACGCATCCAGTTGTGCCAAGCTAGCGTTAGCCTGGTCAACTAACATTTTGGCGGTGAATATCTCTCCGTCGTTGAGGTTGGGATCAGCGGCCTTAAACATGGTGGTCAGATAGTCTGTGGTTTGACGGGCAATGCTGGCCTGAGCAAGGGCTCGGTTTCGCTCCTGCTCAATTTGGGTGCTTTGGTAAAACACCACTGCTGAGCCAGCTATCAAGCTAATCACAAACGCGGCAGCCAATCCGGAGGCGAGGGTGTTCCGCTGCACAAACTTAACGAGCGTATCGCGACGGCTTTGTGGTTTAGCAATAATGGGGTAGTGGTTCAGGTAACGATCGATATCTTCGGCAAACTGTGCGGCGCTGACATATCTGTTTTCAGGCTCTTTGCTCAATGCCTTGAGCACAATAGTGTCCAAATCGCCTTTTACCTTGTTGGCCAATTGTCGGTTTTGTTGGTGCGTGGACTTCCAGCATTTGTTGCTTGGCTTGTCGGGCGTTTTCTCCAAAATAAGGGTTTCAACGTCATGATTGGTTTTACCTTGCAGTTCAAATAGATTGTCACCGGTAAGAATTTGCATTAACAATGCGCCCAAACCATACACATCAGTTTGAGTTGTAATGGTTTGTTTGAGTATTTGCTCTGGCGCAGCACAGGTATGGCTATAGGCATGATCCTGGACCTGAGTTTCATCAACCTTGGCTTGGCTGTTCTGATGGATCAGTTTGGCAATGCCAAAATCGAGCAATTTAACATCTCCATTGTTGGTGACGAACACGTTGCCCGGTTTAATATCTCTGTGCACGATCAGATTTTGGTGCGCAAACTTGATGGCCGACAATACCTGTTTGAACAAGGATAGCCGTCCTTCTAAATTTAAAGCCTGCTCCTGGCAATAATCTGTAATGGGTACACCATCCACGTATTCCATGATGATATAGTGCAGGCCTTGGTCTGATACCCCACCGCCAATCAGTCCAGAGATATTTTTGTGATTTAATTCGGCTAGGATTTGCCTTTCCTGCTTGAATCGTAGCTCCAGATTAGGTGTGATTTTATGTTGGTGAATGACTTTAATAGCTACCTTCTGCTCAAATTCACCATCAGCCCGTTCTGCCAGATAAACGCTGCCCATGCCGCCCTCACCAATAAGGTTTATCACCGAGAATTGCTCAATGTGATCACCCGGTGCCAGACCTTGCTCAGTCGCAATCAGATCTTGTGCATTGGCGTTGACGATATTAGTGATCGGAGTAGCTTGGGGATCATCCTCCTCAGCCAGCATTGCCATGACCTTGGCATAGACTTCTGTCGAGCTTGACTGGCTTTTGACCCAGTCATCTCTTTGTCCATTAGGGAGGCCATCCGCTTGGTGGAAGAGGTCTTTGATTTCCTGCCATTGTGCTTTATTCATGATTTTCCTGGTGCATATCTTACAGTAAGTGTGATCAGGGCAAGGTGTTAGTGCGACACCTCTTAGTCATTGACTGAACTCAATTCGGTTTTTAACCAGGCCCGGGCAGCCTTGATATCCCTCTCAGTCGTTGCGAGGGACATGCCCATTACGTTTGCAATTTCGGGGTTAGTGAGTGAGGAAAATATTTTCAACTCAAATGCCAAGGCACCACGATTGTCAATTGTGTTGAGATCATCGAGGAGTTTGTCTATGTAAATCAACTCGACCGTGTTGACGTTCGATTCGGAGGCAATGTCACTGATGGTCAAGGTAACAGGCTTGCTGCTGCGCTTTTCTGTTAGTTTTTTACGGGCATAATTCACAAGAAGGCGGCGCATCTGACGGGCAGCGATGGCAATAAAGTGTTTGCGATTCTCTACTTCTATTTGTTTACCTGCCAGGCTAGCGTAGGCTTCGTTGACTAATTCTGTGGCTTGAAAGGTGTGCCCCGGTCGCTCCTGATTTATATAGCGACGGGCAATGCGCCTAAGCTCGTCTAGCAGGGCAGACTGTTGCGCTTTCGGAAGAGCATCAAACGCTGCGTCGAAACAAGTCAGCATACAAAAATATCCAATCGCTCAAAATACAATCAAAATGTACTCTATTCTGGCGCTAAATAACAGCTATCTTATTGATTATCGCAATTATTTCAAAGTTTTCAGAGTTGTTTGAAACCTATGCTCATAAGTGTTTCTCAACGCTACAAACACTGGCTTGGTGCGCTGTGTTCAGCTAAGCTTTCACAGTAGTGGAGCGAAAGCCGTTTTGCCTTAGTTGGATACTATGAAACTCAATACTGATCGTTTGAATGCGTTTTATCAGGCAGCCTTGGACAAGAGCTTTTGTCAGGCGGCGGATACACTCTGTATTACCCAGTCAGCGCTGTCCCAGCGGGTGCTGAAGTTAGAGCAGGAATTAGGCACAAATTTGTTGATCCGCAGCCCCGAAGGTATTGGCCTGACGGAGCAAGGTAAAGTTTTGTTTGACTATGTGTCGGACTTGCAAGCTCGCGAGCAGGATGTGTTAAATCAGGTCACTGGGCGCAGTGCCATTGCCAATGGGATTATCCGGGTGGGCGCTTTCAGCTCGGTGATGCGTTCCGTTATCATGCCCTCTTTACTGCCACTGATTAATTCCCCCCATCAATTGCGAGTAGAGTTCTTTTCCAGAGAATTGCGGGAGTTGCCCCAACTGTTGCTGTCCGGTGAGGTGGATTTTATTGTACTTGATGCTGAAGTCCCTGATCAGCGCCTGCAGTTTGACCTCCTTGGTCACGAGACTTTGGTGCACATTCGTAACAAAGACACACTGCATCAACCTGACCCACCAATCTTTCTCGATCATGATGCGCACGATGTCACCACTTATAATTTCTTTGACGCGCAAGGGTTGGGAGACTTTGAATTTGATCGGTGCTTTTACGATGATGTGTATGGCTTAATCGACGGTGTCCGCTTGGGCTTTGGTGAGGCCGTTGTATCCCGGCATATCATCAAAGACGATCAGGAGTTTGAAATCATCCATTACACCAAGGCGATTACCAGCCCGGTTATCCTCTGCTACGTCAAAAATCGTTACCTATCTGTGTTGCAACAACAGGTGATAGAGCACCTTAAACAGAACGTTCCAAATCACTTGTAAGCCTGTTGAAATAAAAAAATATCTCAATAAAAATATTCTAACTTATTGTAATTAATAGCATTAAAGTAATTCTTATAGGGCAATTAAATTTAATAATTGTACCTTCCTCTCGCCTGTCATTAAGCTTCGCTCCGTCCAAATAACAGGAACAGGATAAACGGCAATGGCTACAGCACAACACTTAGCAAATACTATGGCAAAAAACGCAATCAAGCACCGCAATCTGTTGCGAAGCGCTACTCAGCGAGTGTCGCTCATACTGATGGGGAGTGGAATACTCTTTGTACTTTCTGCTTGTCTTTTTTGCCCTGTAACGCGAGCTGCATTAGCGGCTCACGTTTTGCCTCATATTAACGATTTTACACTCGGTTTGAACATCAGTTTTACCTTAGCCAGTCATTTAGCATTTTTTGGCTTGATGGTTATTGGCTTGCGGATTCGATCCAAGTATCAGGATTGAACCTGGTCTGAATCTGCATTGTGCAAAACTGACACTTAATTAGAAATTAGGAGAATTTCATGAAAGCATTACAACTTGCGATTAGCGCAGCCATATATTTGCTGTTTTGGTGTGTCTTTACCTATTTACTCGTCTTTTTAGGCGGTCCATTTGCTAGCTACTACCTGCCACTGCCGGAAATAGCGAAAACGGTTGGCAGCGGCCCGGTGATTGGCAATATTCCGTGGTTATCAGCAGTGATCGCCAATGCCTTATTAATAGTAGCATTTGCCATACAACACAGTGTGATGGCCAGACCGGGATTTAAGAAGATCATTTTAAGATTCATCCCGACAGCATTGGAACGGAGTGTTTTCGTACTGGCCACCTGTATTGTGCTGGTGTGGTTTTACCTTGCCTGGCAGCCCATCAATATTGTGGTCTGGCAAGCTACCGGAGCGATTTCCATGACATTGCAATTATCCTTTCTTCTAGGCGCAAACCTGGTTCTATGGTCGACATTCATGATCAGTCATGGCCAACTATTTGGGATTGGCCAGGCTTGGTATGCTTACAAAGGGAAGGAGTTGAGTAACGATAGTTTTATCACGCCATCTCTGTACAAATTCTCTCGTCATCCTATGTATCTAGGCGTGTTAATTGTGTTCTGGTCGACCCCTGAGATGACAGTCGGACATTTAGTGGCGGCCAGCTTGTTCTCGATTTACGTCTTTATTGGCATAGGCTATGAAGAACGTGATTTGTTAGCCCGGTTTGGTAGTGCTTACGCCGACTACATGGAGCGTGTACCCCAGCTATTGCCCATTGGATTTAAACGCTTACGCACGCCAGAGCAACAAGAAGCAAAAGCCCGAACTTAACTCCCTCACCCAGGTCGGGATAAAAAGGGTCAGAGCCGGTTTAAATGAAATAGGTGGCTCTGACCCTTTCTTTTATCATCCCAGTAATGTTTCCGTCATCTCGTCATCCCAGCAATGTTCCAGCCATTTCTCGTCATCCCGGCGATGCTTTTGGGCCGTGATCTCGTTGGTTCAATATGATGTTTTGACAGGATCCCCGACAGGAGCATTTCGGGGATGACGTTTTATTTCAACGCGAAAACCTCTTTGCGCTTATTTGTCTGTCACACTCTAAACCCTTCCTTTGAGATAGGTAGAGTTCTTACCCGCTCTCCGGTGGCGGCAAATATTGCATTGCCTACTGCTGGCGCAAGGGGAGGTAAGGCCGGTTCACCCAGGCCGGAAGGTGGGTAATCACTGTCAATGAAATGTACATCTATCTCGGGTGTATGAGGAAGGCGTAATATGGGGTACTGGTGGAAATTAGTTTGCGCTATGCGCCCCGCTTCGAATGTAGCCTCAAGACCCAGCATAGTGCTGAGGCCGTCCACTACTGACCCTTCGCATTGGTTTTCCGCACCACTTAAATTGATAACCGGCCCAACATCAGCCACCACTGTCACCCGGTGCACAGTTAGCACCTTGTCTTCTGTCACACTGACATGAGCAACTTCGGCTACGTGTCCTGCGTGTGAAAAGTGGAATGCTAACCCTAGTCCATGACCTTTAGGTAAGGGCTTGCCCCATCCTGCTTTTTCTGTCACTTCTTTGATCACCTTGATTGCTCGTCCGGTATGCAATATCTCGGGGTTGCCGGGCTCCAACCAGCGTGGTCGCCCCAGTAATTCCAATAAGAAATCCAGATGATCCCGTTTGGCGGCCACAGCCAATTCGTGAATAAAACTTTGGATGACAAAAGCCAATACATTGGAGCTTGGCGCGCGCCACAGACCACTGGGTGTATCCCAGGGTAGCATTGTCTGGGTGAGTTTCAGGTTGTTGATCATAGGGTGAGGAAATTCGTTTTCCTTAAGTCCGCCCGCTCTTGGTGGCTTTTTCCCATCGTGGGTAAAGGTAATAAAATGATTTTGCCAGGCAGAAAGTTTACCTTCTTTGTCCACAGAACCTGATAACTGATGAAACCCTCCTAAACGGCAATAATCCTGGTTCATGCTGTCTTCTCGGGTCCACACAAGCTGAACCGGCGCTGCAATCCGTTTCGAAATAGCTGCAGCTTCCAGCATGTAATCATTGAATAAACGACGTCCGAAGGCGCCGCCAGCACGTACCTGGTTGACGAACACTTTGGCTGTATCGAGACTGAGCAATTCAGCGACTGTTTCACGGCCCCACTGGGGCGTTTGTGTCGGCACCCATAATTCTATGCTGTCACCTTTAAACCAGGCGGTGCAGTTTTCTGGCTCCATCTGCGCATGAGCGACAAAAGCGTAGTGGTAAAAAGCATCAACCCTGGTGTCTTCAGACAAGGGTTTATCCACGTTTCCCTGCTCAGCAATTGTCTGTTTTCCGGGTGTATGTGCAAGCTTTTGTGCTTGCGCCACTGCGCTGGACCAACTGTCTTTGGCGGCATCGGTTTCATCCCACTGCACACTTAATTTTCGTTTAGCCGCTAGCGCCTGCCAGGTGGATTTCGCCACAATAACAACACCCGGTAAGGGGCCGAACGGGTTGTCACGGCCAGGCATAACAATTACATCGGTCACCCCCGGCATGGTGCGAATATCCTCCAGGTTGGCACTTTTAACACGGCCCCCCCTGGCAGGGCATTTCTCATAAACCGCATAGAGCATACCGGGGATCTTCTGGTCAATTCCGAACATGGGCTTGCCAGTAACCAATTGCAGATTATCGACCCCGCTTTTACGGGAACCTAAGAGTTGATACTGGCTGGTACTCTTGAGTTTTATCGATGATTTCTCTGGTATGGATAGCTTTGCTGCGTCCTCTGCAAGCTCAGCGTAAGTGAATTGGCGACCAGACAGACTGTGGGTTACGACGCTTTTGTGTGTGGTGCATTCATTAATATTCACTTGCCAGTTATTTGCTGCGACCTGAGTGAGCATGGTGCGTGCGAGCGCGCCAACATGTCGCAGTTCATTCCAGTTTCGTCGAACGGATCTGGAGCCACCCGCCGATTGCCTGCCGTAGAGCGTCTTATTGGTTGGTGCCTCGACAACTTCAACACTTTGCCAGTCGGCATCAAGTTCTTCAGCGATGATCATGGGCAACGCGGTTTTGATCCCCTGACCAATTTCAGGATCTTTGGCATAGAGAATGATCTTTCCGTCTCGGGAAATCTGTATGTAGGCCAGCGGGAATGAGTTCGCTTCGGAGGTCGCGCTGTTTGCTGCATCAGTCCGGGCAAAGCCCAACACCAGACCGGAAGCCGCCAACCCGGTTAACTTCATAAAAGTACGACGGCTATATATTCTAGGCTCGCTGAATTCGGGTAGGGCGAAATCTTCACCATCTATTGCAGCGCTTTGCATCCGGTCAATGCTATCCGACCAATAGGGATTTTTACGCATCATTGCCCCTCTTTGCTAATTGTGTCTGCCGCCTGATGAATCGCTTTTCTGATCCGTTTATACGTTCCGCAACGACACAGATTACCGACCATAGCGTTGTCTATATCTTCATCTGTGGGGGAGGGGGTATTTGACAACAAAAACGCGGCCGACATAAGTTGTCCGGCCTGACAATATCCACACTGAGGGACATCCAGCTCAACCCAGGCTTGTTGCAAAGGATGCAGTTGTCCTTCGCGGCTTAATCCTTCTATGGTGGTGATAGCCTGTCCAACAGCCGCGGAGGTTGGCAGTGAGCATGACCTGACAGGTGCGCCATTCAGGTGAACAGTGCAGGCACCACACTGACCCATGCCGCAACCAAACTTGGTACCCACCAGGCCAAGTTGGTCCCGCAATACCCACAACAACGGCGAATGAGTATCCTCCAAATCAAAGTTGTAAATCCGCTCGTTTACTTCAAGTTTCAACATGCTTCACATCCAAATTTTTGACGATTAATCTCAATTCAATAATGTCAGCCACAGCTCTCATAGAGTGACGTTTATCCTCGAACATTTTTTACGGACAAGCATTCAAACCGGATAGGTTGATTACACTGTGAACTCGATTGTATGCAGAATGAGCATCAAATAAATAATTCTATTAAGGTATCAATCTCATACCAAAAAATGATGAAAAAAACTAATTACAGCAAAATCATAAATAATTATGATGAATCAATTTGAAATTACAGGTGCATGACATGAGACCTCAAGAGCTTAAGCTTTTGGTGATATTTGATGCCATTATGATTGAAGGGTCAGTTACCCGAGCTGCGGAACAATTATCAATGACTCAACCTGCTGTTTCTAACGCTGTGTCGAAAATGCGTGTGCTGTGGAAAGACGAATTGTTTGTGCCGGATGGCCGCAATATTCAGCCTACCACCTTTGCCAATAATCTTTGGATAAAAGTCCGCGATTCGTTGCATAACCTGAATGAAGCAATAGAACCAGGTGACTTTGACCCTATGACAGCCAAGCGAACTTTCCGGGTTGCCTTGCCCGACATTGTGGTGGATACCATTTGGTCGGATATGCGTTTACTATTTGAACAACAAGCCCCCGGACTTAACTTGTATGCGATACCTTATGCCATCGCATCAACTAAACAGGTGCTGGATGATGCCGAAGTCGATCTGGTGATAGGCCAGGGCAACCGATCGCTGGAAAATATCTGCACGGACCATTTATTTAATACCAGCTATGTGTGTGCGATGCGCACGCAACATCCATTGACTAAATCACATCTCAGCATTAAAGCTTTTGCCAACGGAGAACACCTGTTAGTGACCTTGTCCGGAAATACTGCAAACCCCACGGATCAGGCACTGCAACAGTTAGGATTCACCCGGCGGGTGGCTTTCACTGTGAATAAGTTTTCCTCTGCCGTACCGATGATTTTAAAAAGTGATCTGATCGCCATTTTACCAACCGATCTCATTCATGATTATTTAGCGTTTCCGGGGCTGGCCGTTGTTCCCCCTCCTGTGTCCATTCCTCACAGTTCGATTTCGATGATGTGGCACCGCCGACTTAATGCAGATGAAGGACTCATTTGGTTAAGGAGCCAAATAAAGCAGCTACTCGTAGAGCAAAGAGAGCAGAAGGTCAGAGAAGTGTGTGAGCATTTTGGTTTGGATTACCAAGTGATTTCTCAGTGATGATGGCTGTTGTTGATTCTTTCACGTAATCCAATTAACTGGCCTGTCATTTTCAAACTCTGCTAGCCCAAACTATGCAATCAAAGGAATAATATTTTATATAGGACGATCGTCCCATTGACATTGTTTGGACGATCGTCCTATTATTGCTGTCTGTTTGGTGAGGCCTTTCTCGCAAATCCAGATTTGGTTCATCGGTTCAAAAATGGACTGTCTTTAAATCAACTGGATCACTCTTCCTATTATGGAGGAGTGTAAGTGGGCGACACTGATTACCCCAGCGCTAAAATGTAAGTAACGGAGCTTGAATACATGAGCAGTATAAAAACCCGTGACAGAATAGTGGAGGTGGCCAGCGAACTGTTTTACACGCAAGGCGTCGAAGTCACTTCGTTTTTGGATCTGGCAAAACAACTCGGGATCTCAAAAGGCAATTTATACCATCATTTTAAGACAAAAAATGCGCTTTTGAATGCGGTTATAGGCCACAGACTTGGTCAGACTCAGGAGATGCTGGATGGTTGGGAAGGTGCCAGCCTAGCGCCGGAAGACAGAATTAAACGTTATCTTCATATTGTTATTCAAAACTGGGGGAAAATTCGATTTTATGGATGTCCTGTCGGTACCTTGTCTTCTGAATTGGTGAAAAGAGATCCTGACAGCGAAGACGCACATAAAGTGTTTTCACTTTTCAGGGATTGGCTGACTCGACAATTTGTTGACATGGGGATCAAGGACCAAGCCGACGAGTTCGCTATGCGCGTGCTTTCCTGGAGTCAAGGCGTTGCCATCCTTGGGAGTGCGTTTGGGGATTTTGACTATGTGAAAAAAGAAGTAGCTCAAATGAATCTATGGGTGGATAAGTGCAGAGTCAATCGTGGCTCGAGCGACATAAAAACACTGGAGGAATAAATGTATATCGTGTTTCTCACATTTTCTAAAAATAAATCAGCTGTTGGGCAGCATTTGGCAGGACACAAAGCTTGGTTACAGCAGGGTTTTGATGAAGGCGTTTTTCTTTTGGCAGGCAGTATAAAGCCGGCCAGAGGTGGTGCAATCTTAGCTAAAAACATCGCTTTGGATGATTTGGAATCCAGATTAAACAACGATCCATTTGTTGCTGAGGACGTCGTTACCGCAGAGGTGATTGAAGTAGACCCCTCTAAAGCCGACGAGCGATTATCTTTCCTACTTAACTAGAACTTTCAGGTGTTATTTTATGAGTGAATTGTTCGACGGTCCTGATGGATGCAAACGGTGCAAGTGGGCTGGTTCCGCCCCTGACTTTTTACAGTACCACGACACGGAATGGGGATTCCCTGTTACAGACGATAAAAAGCTATTCGAGAAGATCTGTCTGGAAGGTTTTCAGTCAGGTCTTAGCTGGCGCACTATTCTCGCAAAAAGGGAGAACTTTCGCGCCGCCTTTATGGACTTTGATTTTCATCGCGTAGCTAAATTCACGGCTTTTGAGGTGGAACAGTTGTTGAACAACAAAGGGATTGTTAGGCACAGAGGAAAAATTGAAGCCGTCATCAATAATGCAAGAAAGGCTATTGAAATAGAACAGGAGTTTGGTTCTCTGGCAGTGTATTTCTGGCAATTTGAGCCTAAAGATTCAACCGAAGTCGTTCCTCAGACCCAGTCCACTTCAAATGAGTCCATTGCTATTTCGAAGGACCTAAAAAAACGAGGCTGGAAGTTCGTCGGACCGACAACTGTCTATGCGTTTTTGCAGGCAATGGGGTTGATAAACGATCATGCTTTAGGTTGCGTGACAAAGGAAAAAGTCGAAAAAGCGCGAAATATCTTTGTACGACCGATTGAAAAATAAAGTTCCCGAGAGCTTAAGGCAGGGATTTCGACGAGGCAATCCCTGTATTGAGTTTTTTTAGTATTTTATTGCAGCTCAGTGATTACCTACACAATTCTCAACTAGTCAAGTGCTTCCTGTATCCACTCACGCGGATCATCGTTCCAGGTGAGCATTCTTATCTGCCAACCCTTATCCTGTCGTTCAGCGATTAACACATAATTGCCCTCTGGGATGGTTGTGCGCACGCGATTGTATACCCATACCAGTCGCGCACGACCTCGCACAATACCCATATCACCGGAGACGATGAATTCTTTAGGGTCTCTATCCCAGGCTGGGATAACGGTTGGTGGATATTTGGGATTGAACCAAAATTCGCGAATGGCAGTGTGCCCTATAATCGGCGCATCTCCATGATGGGGAACAAGGGTTGCATCCTGAGTAAATAATGCCATCACGCCATCGGCATTGCCTGCCTTCCACTGCTCGGCATAGGCTTTATCTAGCGCGCGAAGAGCGGCGATATCGTCCTGTTCACTAAAAGCGGTTGACTGACAACCTGTCAGGAAAACGAAGATAAAGGTGAGCATATGTCTTATGGCAAGCGGCATCTTTTTCATAGCTTCTCCAAAGCCGGGGTGACGTTTTTCTGTAACTACTAAGTATTATCTGCCCAACACTATAGCTGGAGTCAGGTCAAAAGCTGAACTCTGAGTATTACACTACATCTCGACCCTTGAGTTTTAATTTTTAGGGTAAACAACACAAATAAAGGGATTAAAAGTTGAAAGATGGAAAAAGAGAGCCAACATATTGAGTTAAACCAGTCAGGTATTGATCAAGTCATTTTCTTAGAAGTAATAACCGAGTTCGACAAATCTACTATCTAGGATTTTTTTATTCCACTCATGATAGGATTCTCAGCCACTGAAGTCGTTAACAATTGAAGGGAGTTATCATTGAAATTTCAGCAAAAACTTAAAGGACGAGAGGTCGAAATAGAGCTTTGTGACGATTATATTCGTCATTCCTTTCAGGATACCCATGAGCAGGTTTCCTTCAAAGTCCCATATGAGCAGATTGATGTTGAGTTTCCTATTGGCTTTACGGACAAAAACATAATCTGGAAATTCGTTGCTATGCCTTTTTTCTTTTTGGCGATTTTTGCATTTGGCAAGATGGTAGTGATTTCAGAAACTATAGAGCAATCTATTGCTGGTGCGGCAGTGGCCGCTTTTTGGACCTTACTGGCTTTGATTTGTCTGGCTGTGCATAGACGCAGTAACGTGACCTTCACCATGTTTAGCACGTCAAAAGGTCGAATGGCAGTCGTTCACGATGGGCAGCAAGACGCAATTTGTGAAGCGATAGAATCTCGCGTTCTTGAAGTTCAGAAAAACGCTGACGAAGAGGTGTAGCATAAACAAGCACACAAACCCTCAGAAATTCATTAACAAGGTTTGTCACAAGATACTGCCGTATCGCTAAGCAGATCAACTAATGCGCTCAGCCTTAGTTAGCTGATTTCTCTTGCCTTAATACGCCACGTAATAAAATGGGAGAAGCCATTGGGAATCTTCTTCGCCGATGGTTTTTGCTACCTGAATTTTGTGGTAACCGTTCGCAAGGTTTCCGTCAATTTGAACGTAAGCCTTGATACCAAATTGTCCAGTGATTGGATGCGCAGCTTTGATAATGTCAGCTTCCACTGTTACACCATTGATTAAAATTTGGTGATGTTGTTTATAACAATCTAAATATGCTTTTCTTACCTCAATGAACTCAGCGTCTTCTGCATCAACCAATGTTTGACAGTTTTGTTTGTAGAAACGGGATTCACTTCGATAAACCGGAATAAACAGCTCAATTAAGGGCTGCTCGATAACGTCAGAGGGCAGTTGAGGCGCAAGTAAAAATGATTGTTCTTGAGATTTGTCCAGATAAAATCGCGAGTCTGCTTCGGTTGAATCAAAATAGCGATCTTGCGCAAAAAGATACATGGTATTGGAATGCGGAATTTTCGTGCCAGCCACAATAAAGCCACAAAATATAAAGAACAATATCAGTTTGACCAAAGCAGGGTCGCGTTTGAAGTTCGAACTAAATATCATGCCAATTTGTAAAACTGGTTTGTATAAGGGGCCAAACGTGAGCCTGGAGGTCCAGACTATTGTTCTAAAATACAAATGTTGAACCCTTTCGTTTTCTTTAAATTGAGGTAAATTCGCAATCAAACTGAATACCCCCTGAAACAACATCAGGCTTGCGCTCAGTGCTATAGGTATTAATAAAATAGTGCCCGAAATATAGGCTGACAGATAGTGGTATCCCAGCAGATAAAGGGAGCCAAACAACCCAATAGAGGAATACATCATGAGCATATAAAAAGCGGCGGCGAAGATGACACTGCACAGCTTGTCGGCACTTACCACACTTTGCTCGAGCTTAGGAAGAGTGGCAGTAAGCTTTTCGGTATAAGATTTGGAGAATAGACTGTCTTTAGTGCTGTAATCAGAAAACACCGAATTTAATCCCACTAGCCCAACCCAATAGGCCCTGAGCATGAAGTGTATAACAAACATACTGGCTAACACACTCACCGCAACCAGACCGCTGAATGTTATAAAGTAGGCGAAATGATACAGGTGTCTAGGCAGAACACTGATAAACACATTCGCCAACCATTCAATAAAACTAAACAGCTGAAATGAGCCAAATATTCCGACTGCGGCAACTAATAACTCGGCTTCCCAACTTTCATGCTTTAATTTTTGTAACCAGGATTTGTCTGAATCAGTTGCTTTTTCAGATGCTGATGCAGCATTTACACCTTGATCTACAGGTTCCATTGCTTTTTCCAAAGTCTCATTTATATTTCTTTGATGTGTAAAAATTTCGCGCTTATCCCTGATTGGGAATATACGAGAATGCAGTTTGTCGTGCCAGTGTTAACAAGTTTTTTCTAATCATCGTGTCGGCGATTTTTTTGTGCCGGTTCTGTGGTTTCCAGATAATTCCATCTTGAGCAGGAAGCCAGTGCACGGGCAATTTCATCTACGCCTTCTTCCAATTCATGTTTGATTTCACGGTTTATTCGTCGGCCGGTAAATTTGAGCTTTATCGAAACGGATAGGATATTTTCAATCAGATAATTGAAAAGCTCCTGGCGAATAATGGGGTTATCATCAATGGGCGTTTCGTCTGAGGTCTCAAAATGAAGAGGTTCGGGCAATCGCTGCTGATCTTCAAAATCTAGTTTTATCTTCTGCGCTCCGCTTAGTTTTAACAAGCGCGTGCCCAACTGTTGAACGAAAACAGGTAGTTTTTGTGTTTCGGCAAGCACCAAAATATCTTTTGAAAGCAATCGTTTAAGCTGATGTAAGTCTTTGTTAAAAAAAGCATCACATGATTTGGAGATATAATTGTAGGCAGGCACGGCAAATGCAGTGCTGATTGCTGCAGCTAAAAAAGCAGTGATAGTGTTATTACTCAAACCAATAGTCTGGTTCAAGAGGGCCTGCATGCCTTGATCCAGGCCAGCCCAGACGGAAAATGCTATCACTGACAGCAAGCTCAAGGTAGCTGACTTCGAAATAAGCGTTTCTACCTGCCAAAGCCCGTATCGCATTAGTGCAATAAAAACTCCAATACCAACGCTTAGCATAATGATGTAGCGACCGACTAAAAACCCATAATTCCCGCCGAAATTCATGAGAGGGAAATACACAAACAAACCTATAGCGACGCACAACGTCATGGTCAGTACCTGTTTGCGTTCCCTGATGTTTAGTGTTGAACGATATTTGCTAATAAAGTGAATGAAAACAAACAACATGCAGAACGACACTGAATACAAGAAAACGGTAAAATGTAAAAGGTGATAGCTAACCAACATACCCAGAATGCATGTACAAAGCATTACAAAATGAGCACTTCTCCAGAATCCTTTGTTAAAGGTCTGCGGGAAAAAGTATAAAGCCAGAGGCCCGGCAATGAGTGCAGCATTCATCCGAATGGATTCAACAAACGAAATTCCCAGAATACTGCTTCCAATATTGAAGTATTCACTTTCGCATACAGTTAGTAACAACGAAAAGCTAAGCAGAAATCCGGATAAAAAATGGCGTGCTTTGAAAAAAAGTAATAAAGAGAGTAACAAGGAAAGCAACCACAGAAGTGTATCAATACCAAAGTAGACGAAGTTGTATGATATTGGCTTTGGATCCTGGCTTCTGGTCGCCTCAAAGTTGGTAGCCTGACCTCTAAAGTCAAGGATCAGGCTGACTTCTTGCTGTTGTTTTACATCTACACATGCATATAAGTCGGTCAAGGAACTGAAATCAGATACATTACAGCTATCAATCGAAAAGAGCCGCCCCATTTTAAATCCTTGCGCCCGCAGAGAGGAGCCTTTTTCAGTGGCAAGCATATAGTTGTTTACTGAAGGAAATTTGTATATGGACAAGCCATATTCCTGCATTTGTGACTGGGGTGTTTTATTAAATGATGCCTTGGCAAGGATCCCCAGTATCAGGAAAATGCAGATGAACAGCAGCGATGTAAAATAGGTTATATTTGCAAAGAATCGTAAGCTTTTTAAGGCGACATTTTGCTTTTTCGACTCCGTCATAACAAATATTTTGCTCCGAAAGTTTTTATCCCGTAATCGGTGATTAAATACACGATAGTATAAGCGTTGTCAGTAAGCGAACTTTATTTTCCGATGGGTAATTTCTTTGGGCATCAAAGGCTTGCGCATCTTGTTGTGAATACTGAGAACCAAAATGAATTGGCTAGAATAGTTGGTGGGATGCCGGAACGGTGCCTATACTTCTGGGTGAATTTATACAAATAATAGGGAATATCATGTCAAAACAAGATCACGCAGATTCTGATAGTGTCGAAACCCCCGCTCAAAGCACCACGGATAGTGAGGCTGTAACTTCACAACCGCCGGCGCAACAAGAACAAGAGTCATCTGATTCTGGCAACTCTTAGTCGCAAAGATACCCTTTCATATTAAAAATTGCAGTTACCCATGAACTGCCTGGTTTGGAAGGCTGTTACTCATAAAATATACACATAAAAAAGCCGGAGAGAATTATCAAGATAATCCACTCCGGCCCTTTATTAACGACTTTTTATTATCGATCCCTATCAAACAGTCTCATTTATAAGTGACTGACCTTCTGGCAAGCCAAATTTGGCAGCCAAATCAGAAGTGCTTATCTGGTTATCCCCTGCGACTTCTTCCAGATAAGTTAAGATGGACGACAAGTCTAAAGTCGTATTTGCTTGCTCTTTATTTTGCGGCACAGGCGGCCTGCCTTGGGCCTCAGGTCCAACATTTGCCAAAGTCCCTATTTCTCTTGCATCAAAGCCATTTTCTGCAAGTGTCTCCGCAAAAGATGAACTTGGATTAATACCAGCTTCTGAAAATGCCTGCGTAATTGCCAGGGCATCTTCTTCGCTCAGGTTATCTGAATCGAAACCAGACAAGGTGTCTTCAATAATGGACTTTTGGTCTTCGCTGAGCTCTTGGTTTTCACCTGAACGTGGGGGAGGAGGGGGTCTGAGATTACCACCACTAATTGCATCAATCATAAAAGTTTCCTCATGTTAAAGGTTAGTAGACTCCCGATACCTGATTCCAGTGAATCAAACCTCACAATTTAAGCCTAGCATCGCTTGTTCAATCGAAATGTGGAGAAGTTGCGCAATTTTCTTGTGCTCAGCAACGAACAACGATTTTATCGGTCTACCTGCTCACCACCAACTACAAAAAGGTTTTAAATTGCGTCTATTAATACTCATTACTTTGATCATTTTTATCTTGTCGGCGCTTTCAGGATGTGCTGGAAAGCCCAAAAGGAAAGGCCCTGAAACCCAAGAGTTTGTGACTGAAATTAAGGACGACGGCTCAAAAAGGTTTTTGCTGACAATGGTTTCAAGAGGGGATAATCGTTCTCGTGGAGAAAATTCAGGACGATCAAAAGGAAAAGAGGGGGGCCGAGGTGGCAATAAAGGCGGCGGCAGGTCTCCACGTGGTCAGCGCGATAAACAAAGTTCAGGTGCAGAGCAGTATCCACAGGGTAGCGCTTCTCGTGAGGGCAGTGCAGATGACGATACAGAAGAGAAAGCGATGTCTTTACTGGAAGCAAAGTTAGCTGAAACTAAGTACTGTAGAAATGGCTATATATTGCTTGAGTATTCTCAAATCAAAGGTGAGACCTTTGTAAGGGGAGAATGCCAGGAAAGTGCTTCCGAAGATGACAGATCGCGTTGGGATTGATTTTGTTCTGGCAGCAAAAAATATGTAGTGCTAATAGCCAATGCTATTTTGACTTGCGAACAACAGCTGCAATTCAGCCTGGTGTCAGGCTGCCAATGCTTCCTGGTCATTGCGTTTATCAGTTTTATGTTGTTCTTCGCTACGACCCTTTTTCCAATAACTGCTGATGTAATAATCCGACCTTGGTATATTCCATTCTCGGCTGAAGAGTTTGCGCATCTCGCGCATCTGTGAGAATTCGCTGGCTGCCCAAATTGCAGGATTGCCCGGCATGATTTCAAGTTGTCTGATCGTATTCGCTAATCTTTGTTTTGGATCCGTCAGCCACAGAACCTTGACTTTCTGCGGTTTGACAATCGGACGGATATCTTCCTGGCAGCCTACCTTGATAACCGCATAACCTTCAGCTGTGGTGGGAAGTTGCGCCAGATGTGATTCAATAGCCGGCAATGCCGTCAGGTCACCAGCGAACAGCACCCAATCATATTGCTCTGGCAAGGCTTTTATGCTGCCTGTACCCGCCAGACAGATTCTATCGCCTGGCCGGGCTGATTGAGCCCAATCAGAAGCTGGGCCACTTTTTTCTTCACCGCCATGCAAGGCAAAATCGATTGTCATTACTCCCTTGTGAAAATCAAGCTGCCGCACTGTGTAGGTTCGCATCATGGATGGTTTGCCAGATCCAGTAAAAGCGGAACCGTCATGATTAAACAACAATTTTATATAGGCGCCTGGCTGAGTCTTGGGGAAATTTTTAAAATCTTCGCTTTGCAGCAATATCCGCTGCACATTGGTTGAAAGTCGCTCAACTTTGATAACAGAGGCAACAACGGGATTTGGCTTTTTCATATTATTCTCAACAATTCATTCATACTTCATTTGTTGCAAATGATAATCATTCTCAATAATTATTTAAAGTGCAGGAATTCGAAAGGATTGTTCGTTTTTTCAGAATCAACGATAGGGCGGAGAAGTGTCAGTGCGGTTATTTGGATAAGGGCCAGAGCTGGAATAAGCGATTCTGAATTGCTGGAAGATATTGATAAGCGGGTCGGTTTGGTGCTAAGCGAACAATGAGATTGCTATTTCCATTTCACAGGTAAAATTTATTTCACTTGTTTTAACTGGACTGGCTCTGATTTTTCCGCAAGCCGACTAGTTTGTCCGAAGTAAGATTTGACCAGTTTTCGTTTACTTCTGCTGATGGGAATATGTGCGTCGTTTGTCATAATGCAATAGGCTTCGTTGCCTGCAATATACACTTTAACGACGTGATTTTTATGTACCCAGTGGGAACGATGCACCAGAAACCCTTCCTCTTCAAACGCCTCGGCCACCTGACTCAGACTGCCGAGTATCAGACTATTGCCCAAGGTCGTAGTGACATTTAGGTAGTGTAAATCTGAGGAAATAGACACAATATTGTTACCAATTACGGTAGGAAGTCTTGAGTAAAACTGTTCCTTGAGTTTATTCCTGGCTAGCGATTCAGCATCCTCAGGTGGTGCCGGATCATCCGGTGGTGAGGGTTTCACAAAAGTTGCATTGAGGAGCAGGGGAAGATTCACTATGTACCATGAAGTAAGCAACGGAGGTAACACACTGAGAAACTCCGACAGTATCGCTTGTACGGGCCCTTGAAAAGCAAATTCATCGATCCAGCTGTCAGGCTCTTCAACAACACCTGGAAACCAGCTATCAATAAGCAAAAAGGCAGGCGCCGCAAGCAAGGTCCCCACTGTACCAGTGATCCCAAGTAGAACAATTAAGTGAAAGTCACGATTGGAAATGCGTCTTAGCAACAAACTGGCAACGACTATACCCACCATTCCGGTGGCAACCTGCAACAGCCAGAACAGAAGACGGGGAAAAAAGCTGAGTCCCTGAGATGAGTGTGGCTCCATCATAGTAAAAAGAAAGGTGAGGAATACACTCACAACTACCAGGGTAGTTCGGAACGGCGCGTTGCCTAAGACAGTATTGTTAATTAGCACCCGGTGCTCCTTCCTGTTTGAAACTGTTCGTTTATAACTCTATTTCCGCCGAAATAGTACGTTTTTGCACGAACGGGCGATTTTTTTCATGAACGGATACTGCTGATTTTAAAGGGCTTACCGACCATTCGTACAGTTAATACGCCACTACTACAATTCATCTGTCAGCACAGCAATCGGCTGCATAAAGTGAGCAGGTCTTATTTTCACAACAGGATCTTTAAATGCTCAAGTATCGATTTCCCCGATTGTTTTGTCTTATCTTTTTGTTTCTACTTAGCTGCGCAGGTTATCTATTCCTGTTGAGCGGCACTGCCTTCTCTCAAACCGCAGATAACATGGGGGCAATCAGTATTGAGGTGATTGATGGCAGGACTAAACGTCAACTGAAGGGCGCTACCTTCGTTGTTCTGCCCAGAGAAGCTCTAACCAGAGATACCCAAAATGAAGAATTCAGCACACTAACGAACAAAGCCTTACCTGCTGGTTTGTATTCCGTTCGGGTGTCGCATCCGGGATATTTATCACTTATAGAACCTAGCGTACGAATTGTGAGGGGTAAAACTACATCGCTCAGTCTGGCGATGACGGCTGCAAAACCGGATAGTGAAGAAAGTAAAATCGAAGAGATTGTGGTTTATGGTGATCAGGCCAGGCTGGACAGTCTGACATCAGCCGGTTCCAGATATATTGACCGTGAAGGTCTGCGCAGTAATGCTGGTAGTGGCAGTGATATTTTGCGTGCACTGGACGGACTGCCCGGTTTGTTTTCCAGCGGAGAGTTTGCCAGTTATACCGTTCGGGGCAACGGACCCAGAGATAATCTGATCCTGGTGGACGGATTCCCCTTTGCTAACATCGTTCACTTTGATGACAGCTTTGGCGAACAGGAAGATGTTGAGGGGGGAGGGCGCTATTCTGTATTTGCCCCCAACCTGATCAACGGCGCTACATTTCAGCCCGGAGGCTGGTCAGCGGCCTATGGAGGCAAGTCAGGTTCATTGCTGCAGCTAGATGTAGCGAAAGGAAATATAGACTCGGCATCTTATACTGCCAGACTGGACGTCGCTGGCTTGGAGGTGGGGTATGACGGCCCTAGCAATTTCCATAAAGATACATCGATTTTGTTTTCAGCAAGGGCCCAGGATTTCGGTCGCTTCTTCGAAACCATTGGCATTGAGGACGTTGGCTCTCCTGAGAACACCGATATTATTTTTAAAACAACTACCCGTTTAAACGATTCGAACGACCTGGACATGCTGCTCATCTATGCACCTGAAAAATTCGAAAGGGACATTGATAACGTTTTGGCCTCTGATGAGGACGAACCTGGTAACTATGAAGATATCGAGTTGGAAAAAAGTGAAACGGAGAACTATTTGCTGGGTGCGACCTGGACAAGACAAACTGAATCCAACGCCAACTGGACACACCGTCTCTACTACCGATACTACGAAGAGGTTGGTTCAACAGGAGAAGCGTTTCCGGATCTGGTTCCACTTGATACGTCAGCCGAGCAGGTCCCCGTTCGTGAAGACATCATTACGTCACTGCGTGAGGAAACCGAAATAGGCTTTCGTACCGATTTCACTACATGGAACAGTTATGGAGAATTCAACGCCGGGGCGCGTTTTTCGCAAACGGATTTAACCTTCAATATTGCGCTGGATGATGACTGGCAGCGATTCGAATATGACAGTGATGATTTTCGAACCAGCCCAGAACAACGATTTGTTGTTCTGACACCAGAATCCCTCAACAGTGCTTTGGATGAAACGAGCCGATTATATACGCTGTATGCCGATCAAACCTTTGAGTTCGACAGTTGGGACGTGCGCTCCGGCGTACGCATAGACCGTGACAGTCTGTCAGATGAAACCATATTTTCACCAAGAATCAGTCTGAACTGGCGAGCCAATGAGAAAACCAAGTTAGTGGTGACTGCGGGTCGTTATAATCAGGCGCCTCGTTTCAATGACCGCGCAGCAGATCCGAGTAACACTAAATTGGAGCATGAAATTACTGACCAGATAAGTGTTGGCCTAAGTTACATGCTCAGGCCTGATATTGAACTGCTTGTAGAGCCTTATTACCAGGATCTGAGCAATCTGATTGTAGAAACAGATGGTGTTGACCAAACCCTCAGTAACACAGGCGAAGGACGCTCTTTTGGCGTTGACAGTGCGGTGATTAAACGCTTTGGAAACGGATGGTCTGCGAGTATGAATTACTCCTACAACAAAGCCGAAATCAAAGATGCACCGGACTTGGCTTTTTATGATGCAGATTTCCATCGTCCCAATAGTTTCAGCATTGGTGGCGCATGGGAAATCAATGACAGATGGAAGGTTTCTGCTCGCTGGAAGTACGCTTCAGGTACGCCCCGTGACGCGTCCATTATTCACGAAAACGTGTTAGGTGAAGGACAACCTCTGCGATTTTCCAAAGAAAACATCACGACCAATACAGAACGATTTGATAACTTCCATGCATTGAACTTCCGAGTGGACTATCGGCGCACGTTTGGAAGTATGTCGATGATCGCTTTCTTTGATGTGATCAACGCGTACGGCGCAGATAACCCGAGCACCAGTGAGTTTAATGAGCGAACCGGACAGGATGTGATTGAAGAAGGCGAGACCCTACCCATTCTGGGGTTAAGGCTGGAGTGGTAACCGAATAGAAAATAATGGGTTAGGTGATTCCGGCGAACTGTTTTTGCCGGAATCACCATTCTTTAGATATTAATTTTAAATGCCAGATCACATTCAAATTTCTTCCAGCAAAGGACCAACTAACTAGTGAATTGAAAAACCTTTTCTATTACAATCGCGCGCTTGTTTTTTATTACCCTGGAATCCGATGGCAGCGATTGGTATAGACTACGGAACCTCAAACTCCGAAGTCGTTTATTTTGATGGTCAACACCACCACTTTATCAAACTTGATCCGGTGGCGGATGCCACTAACAAGATCCGCTCCAGCGTATTCGTTTATTACCAGGATGAACTTCCTCTTCCACCTGCTTCCGCCATTGAGGCAAAAGTCTCACAGATCCAGCGGGTGCTGACTGATCAGATTGAAAAAGCCAAACAAGGTTATTACGAAGCGCAGGATCCCAGAGAACAGCGCCTTTATAGCGATAAGATCGATGATTTACGGGCGGAATTTCACAATCGTCCCGCATTGCAGCGTCGGGCAATTCAGGTCCTGCTAAAAGACATGACTGTCCAGGATTTATCCTTGCAACAATTGGTTGATACAGGAGAATTTGCCTTTGGTGAAGAAGGGTTTAAACGTTTCCTGAAAACACCTGAGAAAGGACGGTTGATTTATTCTCCGAAAAACTTTTTAGGCGCCAGTTTAGTGGCTGGCCAGCAACAGGCTTTTGTTGGCATGATTGCCAAACAGCTGGAATTCTTCCGCTTAAGTGCTGAAAAACAACTCAATCAAGCTGTTCACACTGCTGTTATAGGCCGCCCGGTAAAGTTCCATGGTACACGAGGTGAACAGGGCAACAATCAGGCCATTGAAATTATGACTCAAGCAGCTCACAAAGCCGGCTTTAAGAAGGTAGAGTTTCTTGAGGAGCCCATAGCCGCTGCCTATAAGATTGAGCGAACCCTGGATAAAGACACCAATGTGTTGGTGGTAGATATAGGTGGCGGCACTACTGATATCTGCTGCATTAAACTGTCACCGGAAAAGCTAACTAATCTTGATCGCCAACAGGACGTTTTGTCGGTTACCGGTACTCGCTTGGGCGGGATGGAGTGTGATAAGAATCTAATTGTTAAATCCATTGCACCAACTATGGGGCAGGGTTTGGAGATGCAAAATGGTTTGCCTGTACCGCCGACCTATTTTTCTGACATGTGTGCAGTGGATGATATTCCTAAACTGAATAATTTCTTTTCCGATGAATACGGACTGGATATCGCTCAGACCATGTCGATTGTTAAGGAACCTCAGTTGCTGGAACGGCTGTTAACGGTTCAGGAAGAAAAGCTCTCCGCCAGACTGGTGAATTCTTCGCGTATGGCTAAAGAATTATTATCTTCAAAAGATAACATCATATTACCCCTTCACTACATTGAACCTGATTTTGATGTTGATATCAGCACGGATGATTTGAATCGTTCAATGCAATCCTGGTTGCGCAGAGTTAAACGTTTAATCACAGAATGCCTGGATAACAGTGCAGAGCCGCCGGAAATGTTGTTTATCACAGGTGGTATGAGTTTGTCGCCAATAGTGAAGCGCGAAATTCAGGAAATCATGCTGCCGGATCTACCTGTTATGGAAGGCGATGCGTTTAATTCCGTATGCGAAGGCTTGGCGATTCAGGCGGCTAAGTTACAACCAGAACAATCAGGTAGCTAATAGAGAGGAGTCGCCTGTGCGTGAATAGGCGACCTGGAGCAATCAGCTTACTTGGCAATATCGATAGCCGTTTTTGCCCCCTTACTCACCCGCAACCCCGCTGCCAACCTATCTGGCAGAGATCTTATCTGTTTCAGATTGTCGATAAAGATCCTTTGTAACACTCATTTACATCTAAAAACTAATTAATTAGTTGATCCATTCGGCGTTACCGTCTATCTTGTAAAAACTAATTAATTAGTAGATTGATTTTCAAGGTGAGACTGAGATGGCGAGAAATAAATCCACACAACTGACGGATGGCGAGCAGAGTATTATGGAAGTGCTCTGGAGAGAAGGTGAGGCGTCGGTGCGGGATATTACCAATGCATTGTCGGTGGAAAAACAAACGGCTTACACCACAGTCCAGACCTTGTGCAAAATTTTGGCTGAAAAGGGCTACGCAGATTTTCGTAAGAAAGGGAAAGCCTTTATTTATATTCCCAAGATAACGCAAAAAGAAGCGCGCCAGAGCGCCTTAACAACCATGATGAACAAGTTTTTTGGAGGATCCCCCAAGGTGCTGGCACAGCATCTGATGCAGGAAACGGACATTGAGCTGGAAGACCTGGAAGCTTTACAGAAACAAATTGATGAAAGTAAAGATTAACCTGAGTTGCTGAAGAGATTACGCTCATGATGATTGAATATACTTTGTTAACAACCCTGGCATTTCACCACCTTGTCATTGGTGGTTTGTTGATTATCTGTCTATCACTGTTACAAAAATTTCTTACGATTAGCGCAGAAACAAAGAGTTGGCTGTGGATGACTGCTTTTGTTGTTTCAACATTGGTTCCTTTGTCTTTACTCACATTTGATGAAGACGCAACGGTAACTACTATTACCTTGTCACAGGCTGATGGCTCCAGCAGGGAAGTGGTATCCCTGGGTGAGAATCTGTTGGTTTCTGAAAATGGGGTGCCTGTTTATTCTTCAGAAAGCTATTGGCATTTGCCCACCAGCATAGTGTTTGATTTTTCCTATTTCTTATCTCTGGCTCTGTTGGTCTGGTTGTCAGGAAGTACCTGGCGCGCAAGTTGTACATTAGGATCTGTTTACAGGACACGGCAGCTAATGCGCACTTCCCTGGAAGAAATTCCCTCATTGAGCCAGTTTATCGGGGCAAAAGTATTTGCTTCTGCGAAAGTCTCTTCCCCATTGGTGATTGGCTTGTATCAACCAAAAGTGATCTTGCCAAAGAGCGTTACTGAACAAATGCCAGAATCTCAATTACAAGCTATTTTGCTGCATGAATTTGCTCACATAGAGCGCAAGGACAACTGGTTTGGACTATTTCAGGAGTTACTTGCCATTCTGTTTTGGTGGAGTCCGGTTGTGCGCGTCTTAAACAAACAAATCCACGTTGAGCGGGAGATTGCCTGCGATTTACGAGCCGCTGACAAATTAAAAAGTGGCAAACAGTATGCGCAGTCACTGGTGGATTGCGCAAAGTTAATGGTCAATGAACAGAGGGAGCTATTAGCCATGGGGTTATTTAGCAAAAAGAAAGAACTCAATAACAGAGTTGGGGCAGTTTTGACCCACAAAAAGGTCAAAAGACCTCACAAAGCTTTTATCGTTTTGTTATGCGCAGGCCTGAGCATATCAACCTTACAGGCAGCTCAGAGCTTTTCACCTAAAATCAGCATTAAACACACCTTAGCCGATGCACGTCATTATTCACTGCTATCTGAAATGGAGAGCACGCTATTGATACGTGCAGTGGATAGAAATGACATTGACTCTATTCGTCAACTGCAAAGCGAAGGAGTTGATATTAACACTCCTGCTATTGGTGATGGTACGGCTCTAATGATCGCTGTTCGCAGAAACAATCCTGATATGGTTATGTCGCTGCTGGAGCTTGGGGCTGATGTCAATCAGTCTTCTGAAGGAGATGGCAACCCATTAATTGTGGCGGCAATGCGCAATAACCTGCCTTTGGCCGAAATGTTGCTGAATAACGGTGCCGATGTTAATGCAGCAGTGCCAAGGGATGAAACGGCACTGATAAACGCCTCTCGCTTTGGTTATTTCGAGCTGGTTCAAATGTTAGTCAGCCGCGGAGCGGATGTGAATCTGGCAGTTAGAACCGGCATGTCAGATGGCTATGAAGTGCGCTCGCCTTTAAATCAAGCTGCAACCAGAGAAATCGAAGATTTCCTCATCGCCAGCGGAGCAACCGATTAGCATTTACTAAATCCAGCCGCCTGCGGAAAGGTGTGAAATCTTCCAGCGGCACATTATCAACTTAATTTTGAGTTACTGAGTTCGACTCGAGCACACCAGCTGGCGTCGGTTAGCCAAACTCATCCCGGAAAAAGTCAGAACTGAAGGAATTACAAGATGGAACATCGATTTATCAACTATCCGCAACAGGGAGAGGCAGATGATTTTTAATACGCCACTGTTTTTTTGGTTTTTTTGTATCTTTATTCTGTTTTATGGCTTTGCCTTTCTCAGGCAAACGCCGAAAGTGTACCTTATCCTGGCGGGCAGCCTGGTATTTTACGGTGCCTGGAATTACAGCTTTATCCCATTGCTGGTGGGCAGTGGGATTGCAGACTATTTTATTGCTCAGGCGATATATAACGCACAAACCACACAACATAAGAAACGCTGGGTGACCTTATCTATAGTCATCAACCTTGGTCTGCTGGGCATGTTCAAATACGCCGACTTTGTGTTGTTGTCAGTGGCAGATTTACTTGCGGCCTTAGGTTACAACGCGTCAATTTCTACGTTGTCCTGGGTCTTGCCAGTAGGCATTTCGTTTTATACTTTCCAAAGTCTCAGCTATACCATCGATGTCTATCGAGGTGACATGAAACCGCGTAAAGGATTGGTGGAATTTGTGGCAGCATTGTCGTTTTTCCCCCAACTGGTAGCCGGCCCAATCTTGCGTGCGCGAAATATTCTTCCGCAAATGCATGCTATCAAGCTGCCTGAATGGTCAGCGATCAAACATGGCTTTTTACTCATTACAGTGGGTTTGATAAAAAAGACCGGAGCCGATTTGTTGGCTATCCCAGCACAAAAAGCATTTGAAGCAGAAGGTGCAATCAGTACCTTGGAGTTATGGACAGGCGTGCTGGCCTTCGCCGGGCAAATTTACGGTGACTTTTCCGGCTACACCGATATAGCAATTGGTATCGCTCTGATACTCGGGTTCAGTATTCCTCTAAACTTCAGAGTGCCCTATTTTGCAGTGTCACCAGTGGATTTCTGGCGACGCTGGCATATTTCGTTGTCTACCTGGTTACGGGACTACCTCTACATATCACTGGGTGGGAACCGTAACAACAATCGTACCAGGAATGTCTTTATTACCATGCTACTTGGTGGCTTGTGGCACGGCGCTGCCTGGACATTTGTGGCATGGGGAGCTTTTCATGGCGCAATTATCACTGCGACCCACGGTTTGGCTAACATGAAAATTTTCAGAGGCTTTTCAGAATCAAATGCTAGGTTGGTGACTTTGGTCAAGTGGGCTATCACTTTTTATCTGGTACTCATAGGTTGGGTGTTTTTCAGGGCGACAGATTTACCTTCGGCCCTGCAGATTCTGGTGGGCCTGCACGACTTCGGGTCACAGGTGGAATGGGGTAACAATGCCATGGCTATTTTCGTGCTGGCCAGCGTATGGGTGTTGCTGGTACATATTATGGATTTTTATGTGATTAAAGGGGCGGACAAACTGGAAAACAAACCTTGGCTGTTCTGGATACTCATGACGCTGGGGCAGGGTATTTGCCTATTTATCGGAGAGCCAAGTAATGAATTTATCTATTTCCAATTCTAATCAGACGGATACTGAATCTATGACGTCACGTAAAATATACGCTAAAACAATCATGACAACCGGCCTTTGTATGGCTGCTGCAATGCTCATTATTCATCTGATATTACTTTCAATGGGAGCCCAGAGCCAGGGCGTTCCAGGCAGAGTGAATGAGTCCCGCGATGCGTTACAACAGATTGTCAGAGAGCCTGAGGACGTGGTGATGTTTTTTGGCTCCTCCATGACCCGTGCTGGTTTTTCGCCAAGAAAATTTGATGCAGATCTGCAAAAAATGGGTAAACAGGTCACATCATTCAATTTTGGTTTTGGCGGTCTCAACCCCTATTTCCAGGATTTCTTTTCACGGCGAATTGTCGAAGAATTTGAAGAAAGTGATCGTCGATTAAAATTAACCATGATTGAATTTAATCCGTTTCAGACCACCACTACCCGTTGGAACAGAGCCAGGCCCGTGCTGGATGCCTTTCTCACTTTACTGGCCTCTGATAAGGAGTTGTTCGAAATAGCTCGCCAGGATATTACTCGAGGAGTAAGACTCTTCAACATTAAGTATGTAAGAGCAAATATCTCAGCAGAAATGATTACAACTTTTTTTGGGCGTGAAATCTTTCCGCCTCAACGCAGACAGCAGTTTCGCGATGATGAAGAGACTATTGCTGAGCGCAGGCGTCTTGGCCGTTTACTGAATGAGCAGTTCGATAAGGACTATCCTAATTACGTAGATTCGGAATGGAGCTACGAATGGCGGGGGGCAGGAACGATACCGGAAGAACGATCTGCAGAAACGCTGGCGTTGTTTGATGAGTTTTATGCTGTGAGTCAGACAGATGCACGGATGAAAAACGATCGACTAAGCCGTATTCGTAGCGCCGATATCGAAGAGCTGAATTTTGAGCCGTTACTGGTGGAACATTTCATTAATATTGTGAAGAATTTTCAGCGGGTTTCTGACAATCTTGAAGTGATAATGTTGCCTAAAAATAGCAAATGGATTAAAACCTCACCCGAAGCTGAGGAGAGGTTGGCAAGGGTGATTGCTCAGATTGAAGCCGCTACAGGCGTCACTATCAAAAATCATCAGAGTATTCCCGAAATCACCTCGGATATGTATCGTGATACGACTCACTTATCCCGTTACCGGGGAGATATTGCATACACAGATTTTCTGGTTAGCCAATATTCGAATATTCTTTAGTTATTGAGAGAAAGATACCGCCGTTGGAGATTATGGGTTTTTGACCAGCGGTATCTGAAGCCACAGCTTTTTGTCGTCTAACGGTGTCTCCGGGGGAATAAAGGGATTGTGGAGCCTGAATAGGGCACGTTTTTCAAGCTGAGCGCGATGGATATAGTCGAGGAAGTAAGCATTGAAGTTTGCTTCAAAGGAGCCATCTTCGATAGCGCGCTGCAAACCTGTTTCAATGTGATGGTGGAGTATTTTGTTGTCGTTCCTGACGAAGAAGTAAAACGCTTGTGGATAATAGATTGCCATATTTTGCTCAACAACCACATTGGGATCATTAATAAAGGCTTCTTCCGCCCAAACCTCAATGACTGAACGGGGAAAATAATCGATACGTCCGCGCTTCACCAAGTCAACCAGCGCTGTTGTGGTAGAGGAAGGGATGACGCGGAATCCATGATGTTTTAACACTTGTGTATCAGGCCAATCGTGTCCCTGACCGATATACAAACGCTTAAGCTCGTCCAGGCTTAAAGTCTTGGACAACAAATTATGCTTTTGCGAATTGATCAAAGAAATCCGCAGCCCCAGCAAGCCTTTAAAAAGAGGAACACGAACAGGATTGAGTTGTTTCTCTCTTTCAACTGTTGTGCTCAGCCAATGAACATCGTAAACACCTTGTTTAATCAAGGCCATACTGCGACTCAAAGGCATAGTCTGAATTTCAACAAATTCGAGGGTGCAATCGGCGTCAGATTTATCCAGCGCCAGTTTCATTACGTCCAGAAAATAATTCGCGGACTCTTTATACAGGGTGACTGTTTTAACCAGGGGGTAACGAACCGTGATCTTGTCGGGGCTTTCCAGCTCTTTTGCAATCGTTGCCTGGGAGATAAACGGCAATGAAAAGGCCAGGAGCAGCAAACTCAATTTATATAGTTTCGAACTTAAGGTACTCATTCTTTGAGATTTTGTCAGCATAACAACCTGTTCGGAATTCCTTGTTGGGTAAATTCTATCACCTGAACGAGTTGAAGTTAACGAAAAATCTGTTGTGTTTTGGATCGCAGAAGGAGCCAGCTGCGAAGTAGTTGAATCATAGAATCTTTATGCTAATATCCCGTGCAACTTGAAGTGAGGACGACCTCACCACTCTGCTCTTGTAATGGGGACGACCCCGAATTTCGAGGGTGGAACATGTCCTGGTTTATCTTATTTCTTGCTGGCATTCTGGAAGCTGTCTGGCTTGTTGGAATACAAAAATCTGAATCCTTTACCAAAATCCCATTTGTCATTTTAGCTGTTTTTGCGATGACACTGAGTCTGGTGTTGTTTTCGCTCTCCTTAAAAAATATTTCCCCTTCTCAGGCCTACATGGTCTGGCTTGCTGTGGGTATCGTGAGTATTTCCCTGATAAATCATGTTTTTTTCGCCATATATCTGTCTGGCCGAGACATTTTTTTTATGGCTCTTATTTTTGTTGGCGTGCTGGGCCTGAAGATGTCGAACTGAAGTGCCATTTGGGATAAGACTGACTTGTACAGCTGTCTGGATGCGCTAACCAAATGTTCATTTGTACTGCCCATCTGAGCAGCAACATCCTTTGCAATATAGTTGTGTAAAACTTTTACCTATTTGGGTGTTTAGACCTATTAGCGCGAGGTTTTACTGGGTTTGGTAGGGGGGATTTGCTAGTATCCAACTCAAATACTCCCTACCAAACAAAGCTGTTGAAGACCAGAAGTAACGGGGCAGATTCGAAAATAAATGATGCTTATTCTGAAGGGAAAAGCGCGTTCCAATCCTTGCCTTTTAAACCCACTTTTTATCTCACGCAACCCGGACGAGGATGCTCAGCGGTTATTATCTGGTTGGCAATCTGTGCTGTTACCATTCCTCTTGGGACGCTGACCCGGTATCTGGATTTAACCGGGCTGGATATCACAGTGTTTGGATTAACCTTACATCTTACTGTGTATTTACCTACATTAATGTGTATTCCGTTGGTGATTTGGTATGGCTATTTTTGGGGCGCCATCCCTGCCTACTTTGCCAGCTTTACTGTGGCGTTAATCGGCGGTATGCCTCTGCACTGGACTTTTCTGTTTGCCTTTTCCAATCCAATAGGTTTGGCCATTTATGCACTTTTTTACCGTGTTTCTCCTCTGCAAACTGATATGCGAGACATTGTTTCTGTCATTGGATTCGTACTGATTTCGTTGGTTGCCTCTCTTGCCAGTTCTGCTGGCTCTTTCATCTGGACACATACCAACCAGGTGGGTATTCACGATGCATATGCGGTATGGCAAGGTTGGTGGCTCGGCGAATGGTTACATGCATTACTCATCATTTTACCTCTGCTTTACCTGGTTGGCCCCAAAATTAGTGCATGGTTGCGGCCAGTGATAGATGAGGAGGAACCGCAACAAGTCACTAAAGCTGGATTGTTTGTAGCCGTTTCGGCATTTATGTTGGTGTTGATGGGGTATGTAGTAACAGCCAGAGTGTTTGGAGTACAGCAGGCCAAAGAAGCCATCAACCTTATTCAGGATAACCAGTCCGCCAGTCTGATCACTAATGCTATTGATGGTATGTCGTACCCCTTGTTTATTTTGTTGGTGGTGATGTTGGCCACTGCTTTTCTGGCGTATCAGGCGATATTGTATTGGAATCATGCACTGCGTCGCGCCAATCAGAAGTTGTCGGAAAAAAATCAGGAACTGGAATGCCTGGCTAACGTAGATGGCTTAACAGGTGTGCTCAACAGGCGCAAAGTCATGGAATTCTATGAGTTGGAATGTTATCGCGCACAGCGGACCCAAAAACCCCTTAGTGTGATCATGTTGGATGTGGATAATTTCAAACAAATCAACGACAAACATGGGCATTTACATGGAGATGAAGTGTTAGTGTCGATAGCCCGACAGATCAAAAATAATTTACGCCCTTATGATCTTGCAGGACGTTATGGTGGTGAAGAGTTTGTGCTGATATTACCTGATACTGAGTGCCAGGAAGCTGCACTGATCGGAGAACGAATTCGACTTGCGATAAAAAGTTGTATCGTGGACATTGGCGAAATTGAAACTTCTGTTACCGTCAGTATAGGGGTTTCCAGTTTACAGGAGGACGACGACGTAACCAGTTTGGCTTTGTCACGTGCAGATGACGCCTTGTATCAAGCTAAGCGTGACGGTAGGGATCGTGTGGTCTGGTAACCCTTTACCTGACATTACTCCTGGAACAGCTTCTTATACTTAGCTTCAAGATGATTGAGAGGTTTTATATTAATGTCTTTGAAAAAGACCTCTGCCGCTTCGCTTTGAAGCTGAATTTTACCTTCAACTAGTGGCTTAGCCTCGTCATCGGAAATGTACCGTGAGTTTTTCAGCACCATCACAACGTGTTCATTGACGATGTGCAGGCTTTTTCCTTCATAGCTTATTAATTCCAGGTGATTCCATTGTCCATGAGGATTTTCATGGTTTTCTTTACGAAGCACAAACCCCTGTATTTTTTCTCCTTCCCCCACTTTGATAAATGGCTGATTTTCATCTGCAACAGGATTCATAATGTACTCAGGTGGATAAGCCCTTACGTCTATTGCCGAGGTTGCTTGTTTCCAGTAGTCACCTATATGTCCCTGCATGATCTGGAACTCTTGGGATAGCAGCCAGGAACGGAAATATTCACGTCCATGCTCACCTGTCCCATGATAGAGGATACCACTGTCCATGAGCTTATTCTGACGGGGCGGCCACTTTATATCGCCCCATCTCACTTTGAGTGATAAGTGGTAATTGCGGTAACTTCGCTTAGTGGTGAGCGCACCGTATATTTCACCGCTGATCCTGAGTACCAGCTCGTCTTTTTCTTTTAAAACAGTAAACACCTGGAATTGCCCATTGCCTTGATTGAGGCCGATAGGAGCAATGGGATTGCCTTTCTCGTCAAGTGGGACGCTTCCATCATAGTCCTCTGCGTGCCGATAACTCAGGTAGGTATCCCACTGGGTCAAATTTTTATCGAGCAATGGCTGCCAACCTGGATTTGCGTGCGACGCGAAAGCCACACAACAAATGAGTGCGATTATTGATTTCAAGAGTAAACTCGGTAGCGGTGCTTAGCTCATTACTCTATTGACTTTTTGCTCAAGAAATCAAGTCTAATTGCGGAGTGCCCAGACTAAAGCGCCTTCCTGGTAGGCATCACTACATTGGCGAAAATCAGCCCGGCCACCAGTGACATTAAGATCATAAAGGTTTCCTGTCCGATATGATCGGCTTTAATAATATCCTGACCCGAGATAAAGGAATTCAATCCGATATAGGTTTTAGAACCAGGTACCAATACAATTAATCCGTGCATGGCAACAATGGTTGAGGGTGCGTTGGCAATACGAGAAAACAAATTGGCGAACACACCTAATGCAAAGGCTCCGACAAAGGCACCTAATCCATTTTCCAGATAGGCTGAACTCCAGGTTGATGCCGCATAGGCAATAAAAGTGGAAGGCATCGCCCACAGAATGTGTTTGGGTCGCGTTCTGAAAATAGCTACCAGCCCGGCACTCAACATCAATACACCAAGCCAGTTGATCCAGAAGGGCAGCGGGGTAGCGACTTGCATTACCTGTTGACCAAAGACCTGATAACCCAGGCTAATGCCCAAAAATGCACCAAAATACAGTTTGAACAGCTGCATAATGGCATCCATCACTCTCGCCGTTCCAGACACCAGATTCCGTGAAGAGAGTTCTTTTAATCCCATGGTTAGGGACAATCCAGGGACCAGAATAATCAGCGATGACAGAATAATAAGCCAGATATTAAATCCAGAACCCAAAAAATAACTTAGAGCGCAGGCAAGAAAGCCTACGGAAAAAGAGGCCACGGGTTCAAGCATCAATCCGACTCGTTTGGATCGCAAAGCCCACAGAGTCCAGAGGTAAACTAATATTCCCAATAAACCGGAGAGCAGGATTTCAATCTGGCCTGCGCCCATTAGCATGGCAAATGCACTTGTGGATAACCCGAATGCAAGGCATGTCAGAAACTTGCCATATGGGCTGGGCATGGCATCAATTTCATCAAGTTGTCTGTCTGCTTCTTCCAGTGAGATTTCACCATTTTGTAAGCGGAAAGCTAATTCATCCGTTAGGGACAACGAATTCATGTCCAATTCGCCCGGTTGTATACGGGCTGTATGGGTATACTCTTCCTCGTGTCGATCGCTCCACAACACCATTGTCAAGGAAGTAGGGGTTGAAATAAAAGAGGAATGCACGCCCAAATGCGTGGCAACTTCACTTAAATATGTCTCCAGCCTGAATGAAGGCGACCCATATTTGTGCAGCATTTTGCCCAGCTTAAGGACAAATCTGCGTATCTGGATAAATTCAAATTTGTTCATTGCACTACCACTACTTCAGCCTTTTAAATCAAACCGTTGGGCGTCATCAAGCCCGATTACGGGCGCGGATTGTAAGGACAGTTTAGCAGCAATGCAACGAACATTTTTTGTTCAATTGAAATTAATAAAACTAATGTGACTGGTAGCGGTTTTTAAATCCATTTCATCCTGGTTAGATACTTCTTCAATTTGTCAAAATGAAAGTTAAATACTTACATTATGAAATAAAATGCAAAATATTTATGTTTGTTGTGAATGATTATGATCTGGGCTCTCTAATCGAATAGGAGTAAACATGCATAATCTAGCAGAGACGGAAAGAGTCGCGATAGTGACTGGTGCATCCAGTGGTTTGGGCAGCGCAATCGCATTGAAACTGAACAAGGCTGGTTGGTCCCTGGCGATTCATGGGCGTGACCACGCACGTTTGCAGAATGTTAAGGAGCAAATGGCTGCGTCATCAAATGTATTGGCTATTACTGGTGATCTTTCTGTTCAGTCGGATCGTCGATCCCTGGTAACGGAAGCAATAAGACAGTTCGGCCGAATTGATGCACTTGTGAACAACGCCGGGGTGTTCTCCCCCAAGCCTTTTATGGAAGTCACTGAATCTGATCTGGACAAGTACATGGATACCAATCTGAAAAGTACCTATTTCCTGACTCAAGCTGTATTGCCTGTGATGATTGAACAACAGGGAGGTAGTATTTTGAACCTAGGTTCAGTAATGGTTGATCATGCTTTGGGTGGCGTACCAGCATCAGCACCAATGTCTTCAAAAGGCGCAATTCACGCTTTTTCACGTCAGATAGCAGCTGAATTCGGTAAATACAACATAAGAGCAAATACTTTAGCACCTGGAATAATCCGTTCGCCAATGCATAAGGCGAACGGATTTGAAGACGACAGTATGGCGGGTTTGCATTTGTTGAATCGTATCGGCGAACCAGAAGAGGTCGCAAAGATGGTTACTCAGATTATTGAAAATGGCTTTGTCAGCGGAACCACAATCAATTTGGACGGTGGCCATGTTGCCGGGCACCACATTGGCTAAGAACAATAGTTAACAGGAGAAACAACAGATGTCATATCAGATATTAGTGGGTGCGAACATAACGGATCAGGATATGTACGAGGAATATAGGCGACAAATGTTTCCTTTACTCTCAAAAAGTAAGGGAGAGTTTTTGTATGATTTTAATGCCACTCCCCTTGAGATGGGTAAACTTGGGCAAAATTACAACCGAGTCTTTGTGATTAGCTTTCCTGACGAAAATACAAAAACAGGATTTTTTGCAGATCCGGATTATCTGAAAATAAGGCAAGCTTTATTACTAGGTGCAGTATCGGAAATTGAACAGATCAGTCATTGGAGCTCGAACTGAAACTTTGGTGTAGAGAATCCCATACTTCTTGCGACACTAATCCGTGTGCTTTGTCACTGCGCCTGATCAGAAACTGTTCAGATCGTCGGCCGCTATAGCCGTCGATCTGCAGTGCGACCAACGAACCATTTTTTAACTCTTCTTCTACCAAATAGAGGGGAAGGCCACCCCATCCCAAACCTGAATCCAACAGCTTTTTCTTACTGATAAAATCAGTCACATGACAGTGGCGACCCCCTTCAATAACGTCCAAGGTTTGTTTTTCGCTGGTGCGACTGGAATCCCGCACGATCACCTGCGGATATTCAGACGCTTGTGACTTTGAAATAGTGCCTTTAATTCTGGTCAACGGGTGCCCTTTTTGTGCAAGAGGAACAATGGGTATTGTAAATGCCGGGCTGGCTTCCATGTATTTCGTGACCATCCCCAAAGACGTGGTAACGGCGATATCAACTTCATTTAATTTAAGCCTTTCCATTGCGCCACCAAGATGCTCGGTGGACACGTTGATTTGTGTCTCAGGGTGTTTCTTCTCAATGCTCATCAAAGTCGTAAGAAGTCGATCCAACGGGCATACCGCATTAATCGCAATATTGACCACCAATTCCTTGCTTCCCGACATACGTTGAGACAAACTTTTTAGTTCATGCATTTGGCTGAGTACTTGAGTCGCCTTGCGGTAAAACAGCTCTCCTTCCTGAGTGAGAGTAGGACGATATGCATCTCGTGATAACAATTTAATGCCAACGTCGCTTTCCAGATTTTTAATCAGGCTGCTCACAGAAGGTGGTGTTTTAAAAAGGTGTTCTGCGGCCGCACGAACGGAGCCATATTTCACCACTGCATCGAGGGCTTTAAGCTGTTCAAATGTCAAAATTTCAGTGCCAATGACTTTATTTAAAAGCTTACATTATCGGTATTTAAGCAAGGGTTCAATTTACATGATGGTTATTTCAGGTGATTTATCCAGGCGCTTTGCAAGTCTTTTGTCCCCTCACTAGAAAAACAACCAACCTGCTGCGGCCATGCAGAAAACGACCAACCAAGGGGGGATTTTCCAGAACATCAATGCAATGAAGCCAGTTAACGCCATCACCATGTCTTTTGGCCCATGAATCGCGCTTAACCATACCGGTTGGAAAAAGGTCGCCAGCAGCAGGCCGACCACAGCAGCATTGATCCCCACAAGCGCAGACCGCATAGTGGAATTTTGTTTTAGAGTTTGCCAAAACGGCAATGCACCGGCAATTAGAAGAAAAGAAGGCAGGAAAATAGCCAGCAGTGCTACAGCGCCCCCCAGCCAACCGCTCGGACCTTGGTTCACTACTGCACCTAAAAATGCCGCGAAAGTAAACAAGGGGCCCGGCACTGCCTGAGCTGCGCCATATCCGGCCAAAAAGGTGTCTTCGCTGACTAGCCCGTTCGGTACCACTTCAGATTGGAGTAGTGGAAGTACCACATGGCCACCACCAAACACCAGAGCCCCACTTCGATAAAACGAGTCTACCAGCGTGACTATGGGATCCTGAGTGAAGCTTGCTACCAACGGCAATCCAATGAGCAGAGACACAAAGAGTCCAAGCCAAATCGCACCCTGCGACTTATTGACATTGAAGCGCAGTGTCCGATCCGGTTGTACTTTTTCAGGCTCAAATAACAAAACGCCCACAATAGCGGCGAGGACAATACCGCCAATTTGTGTAGTGACACCAGGAAATAAAAGGATTGAAGATGCGATTAACAGCATTAAGGTAATACGCGAATTGTCAGGGCACAAACTACGAGCCATTCCCCAAATTGCCTGGGCAATCACCGCAACAGCAACGATTTTCAATCCCTGAATAGTCCCGGATAATTGTAATTCATTGTCACTGGTTAATCCTAATGCAAACAGAATCAATATGAGGGCAGAAGGAATTGTGAAACCTAGCCAGGCTGCGAATGCTCCAGCATATCCAGCCTTGGATAAACCGATTGCCAGTCCCACCTGGCTGCTGGCTGGACCTGGCAGGAACTGACACAAAGCCACCAGATCGGCATAAGCCTTTTCCGTAAACCATCTTCGTTGTTCGACAAACTCAACCCGAAAATAGGCGAGGTGGGCTATAGGTCCTCCGAACGAGGTGAGTCCCAGACGCAGGAATATGAAAAATACGGATATTGCGTTTACAGGTTTGTCTGACATTGCGATGTCTTTGTATAAGTTAGTTTTACTTAGCGAAGGATAATCATGACACGCTCAGGGCATACTTTTCTATGCTAATCTTATATTTAGAACAAAATTCGTACAGCAAAGATCAACACGTTCTAAGGAAGCGGGCAATGAAAAGTCTATTTTGTGTTTTGCTCATGATGGTTTGCATGAGTGTGTTCGCTAATCCCAAAAAGAGTGCTGACTGGCAACGGGTGACAAAACTCAAGATCACTACTCTGTCTACCATGCTTGCTAGTCGTGGCATTGGAGAGTGGGGATATTCTGCTGTGATAGAAGTAGATGGTAATAAAATTCTCTTTGATACAGGTAACAGGCCTCAAACAGTGCTACAAAATGCTAAAGACTTAGGTATTGATTTATCTGACGTGAAAGACGTTATCCTCAGTCACAATCACGGTGACCACACAGGCGGATTAGTCACGTTGAGAAAAGCACTTATGGGTAAAAATCCACAGGCTCTGAGCAAAGTGCACGTCGGGAAAGGTATATTCCATAAACGCGTAAACAGCCAGAATAAGATCTTGAAGGTTAAATCAGACATGGAGGCACTTGGCGCAGAATTTACACTCTATGAGTCGGCTCACGAACTCTTCCCTGGTGTTTGGCTGACCGGCAATGTAGCGCGAATTCATCCAGAAAAAAACTGGAGTGGTAACGGCCGGATAGAAACAGAAAATGGCATTCTTGAAGATACAATCCCAGAAGACATGTCCCTGGTTTTTGATACTGATCATGGCTTTATTTTAGTATCTGGCTGTGGTCACGCTGGCATTGTTAATACGATGGAACATATCAACAAACATATTCACCCCGGTTCGATTACCACTGCGATAGGTGGATATCATTTAGTTAGCGCCTCTGATACACACCTGGCCTGGACCGCGAAACAACTAGACCGATTTGGTGTTGAGCAGATGATAGGCTCACACTGCACCGGAATTGATGCTCTATATAGCCTCCGAACACTACTTAAATCCAATCGAAGTCAAATGGTAGTTGGATCTGTTGGAGATGAATTTGAATTGGGTAAAGGGATTAAGGCAGGGTTTATTGCCCATTGATGCTGGTCTCAGTTCTGCTATGATGGAACCACAATATCCCAACCAACAGTATAGACAGGAGGTTTTTGATGATTGTTTTGACCCTTACAGCCGGGCAATTCAATAAGTAAAAAGCGAATTTGCCCGACATGTGATGTCGGGGGATACACACCCATAGCGTTTTCCTAAACGTTATATGCGTCTGCTCGCCCCCAAATTGAAACTTTTAAACTACATAGCCATAACTATGTATGGGGTTAACCAAAATAATGAATACTCAATTTCAATTGGGATTGCCACAATTAGGCTGGCGACCAATTTTTCAGTCACAGCTTTCTCTGCAAGATCTTGAAAGCTACCATCCCGCCAGGGTCATAGCCCAGCATAAAAGCCTTTTGCAGGTCCTGACTGCAGAACAGACTGTTGCTATTGAAGTGAGACCTGATATGCCACCAATAACGGTAGGCGATTGGTTGCTCGTTGATGAAAAGGGCCAATTTGGCCGTTTACTTGAACGATGCACTGAATTGTTTCGAAAAGCACCTGGAAGCAATGTGGCTAAGCAATTAATCGCAGCCAATGTGGATACGCTCTTTATTGTGAGTTCAATGAATCAGGATTTTAGTTTGAATCGCATCGAAAGGTATCTGGCCATTGCTAATGAAAGTGGCTGTGAACCAGTGGTAGTGTTAACCAAATCTGATTGTTGTGAATCGCCAGAAGATTATTTGTCTCAAGTCAGGCAGTTAGACCCATTTCTGGCAGTAGAAGGGGTCAACGCACTTGACGAATCCGCCCTGTCACAACTATTGCCGTGGTGCAAAGGCGGCAATACTGTTGTGGTTCTTGGCTCATCAGGCGTTGGGAAGTCAACACTGATCAATCAGCTAACCCGCGAAGATACCCAGTTGACAGCTGGCATTCGTGAAGATGACAGTAAAGGTCGACATACTACGACCGGAAGATCGATGCACTTTATGCCCCAAGGCGGGATCATCATTGATACGCCTGGGGTAAGGGAACTTCAGATTGCTGATTGCGAAAGTGGTATTGAAAGCACTTTTGCAGATATCAGTGAACTAAGCCGGCAGTGCCGCTTTTCCGATTGTCTGCATGACTCCGAGCCTGGATGTGCTGTCAGACAAGCGTTAGAAGAGGGGGCAATTGACCTGAGACGGTTAAATAATTACCGCAAACTTCTAAGGGAGCAAGCGCGTAATGCTCGAACTCTGGCTGAAAGTCGACAGAATGGTAAACAATTTGCGAGATTGGTCCGGGCCACGATGAAAGATAAGCATAGTCGCTAGGTCTTACTAAAACTGGCTGGTGGAAACTGGCCAGTTTTAACAAATTGAACTTATCCCGTTGCCAACCCGTATTGTTAACTTAACAAATCAGGTCAGGTCAGTTTAATGAAAAAATCAATTACTATCATGCTGTTAAGTTTCAGCTTGATTGCTTGTAGCACGCAATATCCGAACCAACAACTCACTGGTAAACAACTGATCGAATTTTCAGGGAAAAGCCTGGAAGATAAAACTCACCAGATTCCGCAGGATTTTCTAGGACAGAAAACCTTATTGTTGTTCGGTTATAAGCAGGATTCGCAATTTGATATTGATCGCTGGTTGATAGGATTGGATATGACAGACACGCAAATTCCTGTTTATGAAATTCCAACCATACAAGGGATGTTTCCACGTATGTTCAGTACACAAATTGACAACGGAATGAGAGGTGGGATCCCCAAAGAACTATGGAAAGGTGTGATCACCGTTTACGAAGATGGCGACAGTGTTCAACGCTTCACCGGGAATGAAAAACCTAATAACTCACGGGTAGTATTACTTAACGAGCAAGGTCAGGTTATCTACTTTTATGACAGAGGCTTTTCTGTAGATGCATTAAATCAGGTGCGCGAAATGGCCAATGGTTCCTAGTACCATAGAGGGCATTGATCTTTGCCGTGTGAATTTTGTTCTGAATATAAGCGCTTCACTCGCGATACAGTCTTGCAGGCCTAGTGACTGATGAAGTAACCGAGCGTCAAACCTAATACCAGCCCTATTAGCAAGGCTGGTATCATTATTAAGATAGGTTTTGTGATATGGATAGTTTTTAACCTATCTTCACTGGGCGTAGGTATAATAGAAAGTTCTTTCTTTTCAATCTCAAATACTGCACACAAACTCATCACGCTTTCCTGCGATGCGTTGCCAAACTTTTCGATGCGTTCAACGGTTTGCAAACTCAAATTGCTTGCGTCGGCAAGATGCTGCTGTGTCCAGTTCCTTTGTAACCGGAAATAGCGCACTTTTTCGCTAAGTATTTCCATTTAGCCTAATACATTCCCAAACAGAAAAAAGCCAATATAAACAAAGAGTCCGATAATTATTCCACAACCAGCGCCTATTGCTATTGTCATGCAAAGTTGCGTGAAAGCGTCTTTGGCCCCACCTATTATTAACCCTTTGGTTTCTCTGGAGTGCTTTTTACGGTCAACGTATAACAAACATTCTAATTTGTATCCTACAAGGTCAACAAACTCGGTCACAACTTTGAACTTTTTACCTTGGTATAAGATGTTGTGGGATCTCTTTAACCCAAAAATATTATTTAACTCGGAAACGGGATTGTCGTTAAAAAAAACAGTCTCATTGCCTAGGAGAGTAGAACGATGCACAGCTATTTCCACATCGTCATAGTTAAAATAAAACCAGTAACCATCTTTTTTCCGGGGTTCATTCATCTGAATTGTTGGATGAGAATGTGTAGGTGCGGGGCCCTGCTGAAGCTGAGTAGAGTTCTGACCATTGACATTTTGCAGCAGGCTTTTCTGATAGAAAAAATAGATCAGTAGCCACATAATACCAACATCAGCGCTGAGAAATGCACCTGCCCAGAAATCAGAACTCAATCCCAACATCAGTTTTGGATTTTGAAGATGCAGTATCCAGGTTCCCACTGGAACGTTTAACGTTGCAATCGCGACAACCAGACTGAGTGCCTTTTTATTGTCCATGAACTGCCCTTATCAATTTATTTCGAACTACCTTAGTCTGATTTCCCTACAAGAGAGCTTTGAGGTAAATATTTTGCTCATCACGTGTAGGTAAGATTACTTTTATTTGAGGGCAACAGAATGCTAAATGCCTGATAGCCAATAGTTTATTTAAGCGCTTAAGGAATTATCAGTCAACGTAATTCCACAAAAATATTTACCAAGCGTCAATAAATAAAAATCTCAGTGGAATATTCAGTCTGAGCGCGTATGATCATCATTATTGTTTAACAAAATTGGCAAATCAGTGTTAATGAAAATCAAACTTTTGTTGTTGCTCGCATTTATGAGCGCTAGCGCGATGGCTCAGGAAGAAGAGGCGCCAAAGCCTGAACCCCTTGATCCCGGATACATGGGGGTGCATGGCATGGTGGTGGTTAATGCTGGCTCAAAACTTTTTGCGTCGCATATGCCTTTGTATCATAAGCCTCACGACGCGCAGATTATTTATAAGCTTGAATCAAAAAATCCTGAACTAACCTATTTAGTGCGCGATGCAGATTTAGTCACAATCAAACCTAAACCATTCAATCTGCAACGGTTGATTAGGGGAGAAGAGGTTAAAACAGTCGTTGATGTGTACATGGGGCATTTTGAACGGGGTGGGATGAAGACCTACGAAGGTATTGAGGTTACCTTATCGGAACAAGTTTATCTGCGTATGCTGGCCGATATCGAAAATGCCAGTATCAAACGCACTTACGACTCGGTTGAGATAGGCAGAGGTAACAGGCTTCTTGTGCATCAAATTCAGTCCTCACCGAGTTTTGATCATCTGGTTCTTTTTTATGAAAACGTAAACTGTGTGACAGAATTCAATACTTCTTCTTCGGTACCAAGCCAGGGTGAACTAATTAATAAATTGTCATTCTGTGGCTCGATGAAACCGCTCTATTATGAAACTCAGGACTTCAGAAGCCCATTCTGATGCAGCAAAATCGGTCAGCACATTCAGTTATTTTGCGAATAAGTGATGTGCTGACGTTGGCGCTTTCGATGCTGGGTTTAAGCTATATTTTTGATCTTTCTGAAACGACCTTGAGTCAACAAATATGCGTTTAGAGCACTGTCACAACTTCAATGATTTTCGTGAGCTGGCAGAACGACGTCTGCCCAGCCCGATTTTCAATTACATTGATGGTGGAGCTGATGACGAGTCCACTTATCGGCGTAATACCCAGGCGTTTGAAAATTGTGATTTGGTGCCCAATGTTTTAAGCGGTGTTTCAGAGATAGATTTGTCAGTTACTGTGCTCGGGCAAAAATTGGCAATGCCAGTGTACTGTTCTCCTACTGCTTTGCAGCGGCTATTTCATCATCAGGGGGAACGTGCGGTTGCCCTGGCCGCTCAAAAGTTTAACACCTTATTTGGCGTTTCTTCGTTAGGTACTGTAAGTCTTGAAGAGATTGCCGCTCTGGTGGATATCCCACAGATATATCAATTTTATTTTCATAAAGACCGAGAATTGAATCGAGCCATGATGTCACGAGCAAAAAATGCTGGCATAAAAATCATGATGTTAACCGTGGATTCAATTACCGGTGGCAATCGGGAACGGGACTTACGCACAGGGTTTTCGATTCCGTTTAAATTGACATTGGCCGGAATGATGCAATTTGTTCTCAAGCCCATGTGGGGTATTAACTACCTAACCCACGAAAAATTCAAATTGCCGCAGTTGGACGGCCATGTAGATATGAGCGAGGGAGCAGGTTCCATTGGTGATTATTTTACCAATATGCTTGACCCTGCTATGAACTGGGATGACGTGGCCGAGATGGTTCAGGAATGGGATGGACAATTCTGTCTCAAGGGGATAATGAGCAAAGAAGATGCTCGTAGAGCAGTGGAGATTGGCTGCGCGGGGATTGTTATTTCGAATCATGGTGGCCGTCAATTGGATGGTTCACGCAGTTCGTTTGATCAATTGGCTGAAATAGTTGATGAAGTTGGTGACGAGATAGACGTTATCATGGACAGCGGAGTGCAACGTGGTACTCATGTGCTCAAAGCTTTGTCCCTTGGCGCTAAGGCAGTTGGGATTGGTCGCGGCTATTTATTTCCCTTGGCCGCTGCAGGGCAGCCTGGTGTAGAACGGGCCTTAGGTCTGATGCGCGATGAACTGGAAAGAGGTATGAAACTGATGGGTAAAACGTCAATTGACCAATTAACCGCCGACAACTTAAGATTTAGATAATGAATGAATCGCCCCAAAATGTGTTTTGAGGCAATAGGCGAAAATGCCAGATGTAACTCGCTGCTAGGCTTTTTGTCTAACCTTTGCCAAGGAAATCAGTCCTAACAGCATTAATGCCAATCCCGCAGGCTCAGGTACGTCAATACTAGTCACGCTTCCGATTGCGTTGCCAGGCCCCTGATCGAAATACAGGAAAGAATTGGATACATTGAAGTCGCATGGTCCTTGTCCAGATTGCGGAGATGCACATACACCATTTGGCGTCACGAACCACTGATTTAATCTCAAATCAACGGTTGGCTTTCCAAAATACTGGCCAATTGAGGTGGGCAAACTTGCTAAAAACTGAAAGCTGGTAAAAACGCCATTTGATAGTGTTGCCCGAAGATCCCAGTTTGTAGTATCCACACTTGAAAAGCTTATGTTACCTGCATTCACAGACCAAAAAGACACGTGATTTTCATCCAGGTACGAAGTACTTTCTGTGACCTCAATACTTAAGCCAAATTCGGCAGTGATTTGATCTCCATCAGACAAGTCAATGGCCTGGCAATCAAGAGTTGGATCGGTGTTGCCGATGCAAGTTCCTGAATAACTTATTATTGAAGCTTGCGAATGTGAGCTGAATGAAAAACTTGCTGTTATAAGAAGAATCGCTGTAACCAGCTTTCCAACCGAAAGGTTTTGTTCCATGTTCATTTTAATATTATTTCCGTTAAGTGGCGACTATCACACCACTACAACTACTACTTAATATTGATAGCCTATAAATGGCTTAGCAATTTTGGGACCACAACAACGATGGCCTTGTGGATAATAGGAAAAAACCAGGTACAAGGATTTTGCCTGTTTATCCTGTAAAGAAAACAGACAAGGTTTTGAACGATTTTTGTTCATGTTGTGTAAGGGCTTGTTGATTTTTCAGCACCCAACTGTGTTGAATATGGAAGACCAACAGCCCTGATTGAGATAATAAGTGAAGAGGCAGAAAATACTGATTGGGAAGGTTACTGCGTCTTTTTCGATTTAACAAAAAAGACGCAGACATAATAGATAAAATGGCTAGAGTAGATGCTGCTGCAAAAACAACACTACGGCCTGTTGGTAAATATCGCGATTTTCCTTCTTACGATAACCATGACCTTCGTTCAGAGCATTCATATACCAAACCTGCTTGCCGTTCTTACGGAGGGCATCCACGATTTGTTCGGCTTCAGTTACTGGTACTCTGGGATCATTTTGTCCCTGCACTACAAACATGGGGACATTAATTTTACTCACGTTATTGCTCGGACTGATGGCTTCGAGGTGTGCCCTCATGGCCGGATCCCGTTCATCCCCATATTCAACCCTGCGTAAATCGCGCCGATAATCCTTAGTATTTTCAAGAAAAGTCACAAAGTTAGAAATCCCGACAATATCTACCGCTGCCTTAAGCTTGTCACTGTAGTGCACGGCGCTTGCCAGCACCATATATCCTCCATAACTACCACCGAACACTGCCACACGATTTTCATCAAGATCTGGTTGCGTAGCTATCCAGTTGAGTAAGGCGCCGATATCTTTAACCGAGTCCTCGCGTTTAAAACCATTGTCCAGGTTAATATATTCTTTGCCGTATCCTGCCGATCCCCGAACGTTGGGGGCAATGACCGCTGCACCCAGAGTCTTCATCCACAGTTGAAAGGTACTACTGAATGTGGGGCGATACTGGCCTTCTGGCCCGCCATGGATGCTGATTATGACCGGATGAGGTCCTTTTTTGTTGGGTTTGTAGACAAAAGCCGGGACCTGGCGTTTATCAAAAGTCTCATACCTGACTAGTTCAGGAACAACAAAATTGTCGGTATTCAAACCGCCAACCTCACTGAATGTCCAACGTTCCAGCTTGCCATGGCTAGTGACGCTTCTATTCAATGATAGTACAAAGCTGTCGCTGGGGGTTTGCGCTGTGTTCAGCGTCATAGCCAGCCGTTTTCCATCTGGGCTAAAGGTAATACCGGCAATGGCACCAAGTGGCAGATCTGATACAGCTTTATAGGAAAAAGACTTAGGGTTAAGCAAGTAGAGTTTACTCACACCGTCTTCGTTTACCGTAAACGCTGCACGCTTTCCATCTTCACTCAAAGCAAAATTGTTAACGTTCCAGTTAATATCTTCAGTAATGATGGTTAATTTGTCTGAGGCGAAATCACGATACGCCAGTCGCTCAAACTCGCTACCCTGATTAGTAGTCAGAAAATACCCTTTGTCTGCTCGGGCATAGCTAAGGGCGTAGTTAACGGATGGGGAGTCGCTACTGCCATCCAGTAAAATTTTCTCTCCAGAATCAAGATTAACTGCGTACACTTTGGAGTCACTGGCACTAGTGTACTGCTGAACGAGTAAGTTCAGGTTCTTATCATCCCAATCTACTGCACCCCACCAACTGCCATCAGGGGATTCCAGAACCATGCGGGATTTTTCTGGTTCGTTGATATCCATCATCCAGATATCATTGGATCGGCCATTTCGTTTAGTGCTCTGATAGGCCAACTTACCGCCTTTTTTACTCCATGAAATCACCCCATTGCGAGACTCACCATCGGTCAGCATTCTGCTCTCACCAGTAGAGGGGTCTAAAATGAAGACCTGGGCATACTCACTTCCTCCCGCGTCCATGGTAAAAGCGATGAGATCACCATCTGGCTGACGGCTGATCGATCCTATAGGTTCGTCGAAAAATGTCAGCTGTCGGCGGGCACCAGCAGGCTTATCTATTCTGTGCAACTGGGAAACATCACCGAAGCGGGTTGTTACATAGATACTGTTGCCACTAAAACTGAAGTCCCTGAAAGGAGCTGAGCGGACATTTTGAAACTGATTCAGTCCGTTGACGATAGCCTCGGGGATCTCCGGGATGTCCTGCATCACCAAATTACCATTGTTTGCCGTTCGGGTAGTGACAGCCAGACTGGAAAAACAGACGAAAATTAACAGGTAAACGCTTAATCTCATTTTATATTTTACTCTCACTGGAATACTCTGTAGCAAGTTTAGACAAGTATCGAGAATATTATCCAGAAGATTGATGAAGGTTTTTCTCAGAGTAAAAAACCTACCCGTGGCAGAAAAACAGCCAATTAATCGGATATTTACATGTTTCTTGCAAATAACCTGCGATTTTATTTGACCTTCGTCAATATTCCTGTAATCTCCGGCTCAGCTAGAAAGAGAGTCTATTTTATCTTCTCCATTACGTTGTGTTAGTAGTTATTCCACGTCCTGTAGTTGTTAATCGTTAGTCCATTTTTACGCTAGAACAGCCCAGTGGGCTCAATTTATTTATACAAATACAGGTAATTATTATGTCTAAAGTACAAGGTACTGTTAAGTGGTTCAACGAAGATAAAGGTTTTGGTTTCATCGAGCAGCAAGGCGGTCCAGACGTATTCGCTCACTTCCGTTCTATCCAGGGCGAAGGTTTCAAAACGTTGAAAGAAGGCCAGCAGGTTGAATTCACTATCGGTCAAGGCCAAAAAGGTCCTCAAGCCGAAAACATCGTTGTTCTTTAATTACTAAAATTAAAAACACGATGGCTGTCTAACGGGCAGCATCAAGCTTTAAAAAAAGGCAATCTCATCGAGATTGCCTTTTTTGCTTATGTCCCCGGCACTTTTACACCTCTATACTTAAATCGTAGCCCGAATATTTACGCATATTGATAACGCGGTCACCGTCCAGCATCCAGTACTGAGCTTTAATGCCCAGCAGTGTGCCGGAAAATGCCCCTTCTTTGTCGAGATTGATGGATTTAATTTTTTCAGGATACTGACTAACCGGATAATGAATTTCAACTGCGGGCGCGTCCAATTGATCAATCGCCTGAAAACCATATTCTTCGGTGATCATGTCCAGATCTTCTTCCACTTCGGCCAGCAACGATTCCTTCAGGTCAGATAAATCTGTTTTTTCAGGCTGGCTTTTTAACATGGTTCGCCAATTAGTTTTATCAGCGATATGTGATTTAAAGGCTGTTTCCACCAATCCACTGATAAGTCGGTTCTGCACTCGCATTATCGGGATAGCCTGAGTCGCTCCCTGATCAAGCCAACGACTTGAAATGCGATCGGATACATGTCGGGTAATGCCTACTTTGACGGTTCCAGTATTAGCAAGATAGACATAATGGTCGGATAGGCAATTTTCTTCTCCCCATATGGGTTCCCGGCAAGTGCCGGCATCGTAATGGCAGGTTTCTGGTCGAATGATGCAGCTGTCGCATTGTGCTAGGGTCGTCAGACAACGGTAGCAATATCCCTGATTGAAACTGGTTTTTGTTTTGGCTCCACAATGGACACAATTAATGACGCCAGCATAACTAACACTGACTTGTTGACCAATCAGGCTATTCACATCAATAGTCTGTTCGCCAATAGGAAGTTGGTAATGGGCTAAGTGGTTCTCGTCAGTGCTCACTCGCATCTTACGAATGTTACCTTGGAGTAAGGTCATGTTAGAGCTGGTCCTCTGCGGTTAATCAGCCTTGTATCAATCTGGCTGTGAAATACAAAGGTCAAGATTACCAAAGCAGATAATGCCAGGCTAGTTCATAAGACAAAAGAGCCGTAAGGCTTAGGCGTTTGCTGAAATTTTCTGTTGCACCTGATTGCCCATTCGCCGCAATGAAACACGGTGATTAAATTGTTTAAATTCTTCCAGCAGTGCCTTTATTTCACCGTCACTACCGATAAAATGGTGTGTTTTATTAAGATCATTTTGTTTTACCAAGGACAATAACGTGCCGGATAAATTCGGTTCGAGAGCTTTAGTTTTGCGCTTAAGTTCATTCCATTCATCACGCATATCGTCGGTGATTAGATGCTTGTGCTGTGCAATGTCATCTTTAAGAGCGAGCAATTCGCCGATTAAGGATTCATTATCCTTCATACCTGATTCTCCTGATGTATCCGCGCTTTTTCATGGGTTGGGCATTGCCGCTGAGTCACAAATATTTATGGCTGCGCAAAATTGATGCGGTATTTAACCGCCATTTGCATCAACTTTAAATAATCTAACTTCAGTCATAGTTAACAAAATACATACCTAACAAATAATCACTTCAGCTGTTGGTCGAATTTTATACACCATTAAACCCGTTCAGCTTGTCAAACGATCACGCCAGGTCGATATTTTTGTTCGTTAACGCGTTTTCGAAATCCTCAATAACAATTAATAGGATAAATGGATGAAAAAAATATCAATAAAAACGCTGATGGCAATAGTAGTCTCGCTAGCTTCACTGAGCCTGTCAGCCACAAATTTCACGCAACAAAACGTTGAGAAGTCGCAGGCTATTATCGCTAAAACTTTAGAAGCATATGGTGGTGCGGATAAAATTCGCCAACTTAATCAGGTAGTTGTCGACTACGACGTACTTAACGTACAAGGGGGACAAAGTCGCAAGCCAGAGCCTCCATGGGACACCAGTACAGCCAAACGTACAACAGGTTTCGATTTTGCCAATCAAATTACCTTCACTGAGGGTAGCAGCGAGAATGCCGGGGCAAGGAACCATAATAAAACGCTCGCCCTGGAGGACAAGCTTGTTAATGTAAACTATGTCCTGAAGACTAAAACTGAGAATCCTGAGCCAGATTTTAATGTTCAGGCAGGCCCTAGCTTACGCTCCAATGGGACATTGCTGGCTAAGCGTTTGCAGCAGTTTGCCAGTAGCGCCAGGCACATGGGAGAAATACAGTTCAATGACGCCAAACATGACCTGCTAAGTTTCACTATGCCAGGAGGTCCGGCTATTACTTTGTATATTGATCAGAAGACAAGTCTGATCAGCAAAAGTGAAAGAGTGGTGGGTAATTTCCTGGTTGAGTACTACTTCGAAGACCACAAGAAAGTCGACGGAGTTCTCTTTCCCATGAAAAATTCCTACACTGTCGACGGTGATCCTGCACAGACATTTACCGCGAAAAGCTATGTATTAAACAAGCCATTGGATGAGTATCTGAGCATCCCGGACAAATTCCAGTTACTTGACCCGCCGTTACCGCGGGACATGAAAACCCATAATCTGGGTGATAATGTCTACTGGGTAACACAAAATTTCCAGAACAGCTTGTTTGTGGAGTTTAAAGATTACGTCATCATGGTGGGAGGTTTGGCCGGAGTAACTCAGCGTATTGAGGAATTCAGGAAATCCGTTCCCGATAAGCCAATTAAGCATATCGTCATGACCCATCACCACAGCGATCATATAGGTGGCAGTCAGGAGGCCTTTAACGCAGGTATGTCGTTTATTGCTGCAGAACAGCATGAAAACGTTATTCGTGAAGCATTGGCTGAAGAAGATAGAAAATCAGCCAAATTTGAATTTGTAGAAGACAAACGGGTATTTTCGGACGACTCTCAACGTCTGGAGATCATAGACATGGGCCCAACTGATCATACCGAACATTTCCTTTTAGCTTACCTGCCTGAGCAGGGGGTTATCTTTGAAGCTGACCACATGCAGATCCCTGACTCTGGGCCAGTACCTTATCGCACGGACAACAGTGCAGCGATAGTGGAGACCATTCAGAAACATAAAATGAAGGTGAAACATATTGCGTCTGCCCATGCAGCCAGAACCGCAACTCTGGATGAGTTGATGAAAAGCTACAAGAAGACGTTTTAACTAACCCTGTCTGGCGTTAGTTACAATACAACCCGCTTTCCCGTCGAGGCCGATTTAAATGCGGCCTCGACTACATGTATATCCCGCATGCCTTCTTCGCCGGTTACCAGAATAGGCCCCTTGCCTAATATCGCCAGCGCATCGTTATCCATTTGTTGTGCCTGTTGGCTCCCTTTAAAGGCAGGGAATCGTTTACCGTCGCTGGATTTACCCTGCACTCCATTATATTCCGACATGGGGTGCATGTGATACCACCCATCCTGACAGTCCAATCTGAATTGGTTGAAGCTTTTCACTACGCTGGTGCCGCACTCTGCGCGTAAATCGTTTTCAAATTCGAGAGTGAAGTAGGTGGTTTCGTCCACCTCCTTGAAAATATGTGCATGGGTTTTATCGTGTTTTGCGGTAATCGCAATGGGTTCCAATCCCGTAAAATAACGGGCACCATTGAGTGGGTATACACCCATATCATACATGGCGCCGCCACCCATGGCTTTTTGCATGCGCCAATTATCTGCTGCCATACCATTACCACCGTATCCGGCCTGACAAACCATTTGTTTAAAACCGCCGAAGGGTTGTAGTTTAATGCGTTTCATCATTGAGCGAGTACTTGGCTCATGCTGCATGCGATATCCCACAGTAAGCTGCACCTTGTTTTTACGGCATACATTGATAATTTTCTGACATTGAGTGACTGTCATGGCCATGGGCTTTTCGCACCAGACATGTTTGCCAGCATTGGCTGCGATTTCACAGTACTTGAGATGCAAAGAAGTGGGTACCACTATGTAGATGACATCTATGTCCGGGTTATTCGCTATTTGATGCATAGTTTCATAGGAATAGACATTTTTATCAGGGATCCCATAGCGTTTTTGCCATGCAGGAATTTTATCAGGGCTACCTGTCACTATGCCGCGCAATTCACAATATTGAGTGCTTTGAAGCGCCGGTGCCAGGAGGCCGCGGCTGTAATATCCTAGTCCAACCAATGCAACGCCTACTTTACGCCTGGCAGAAGCAACGCCCATGGGAGACAAATAAGCTGCTGAGGCAGCAAGCCCCGCTGTAGCATACTGGACAAATTGGCGACGATTGAAGTCAGACATAAAAGTATCCCCTCGGTAAAACACCTGATTCACTATAAATCCTGTTAATTTTAGTTGCCAGTGGTGTGAGTCAAAAGAACGCGTAAATCGGGTGAATCCGGTTTCATTGAGATATGCTGGTTCTTAGGATGAGGTAACAACGACTTGATAAGACGGGCATGAGAATAAGGCAATTAGGTGATCCCATACTTCGGACTATTTCTGATGCTGTGGAGGCAAATTCGATTTCGGATGACAAGCATCAGCAGATTATAAACAAAATGAAAACCGTGTTGGACGGCATTAAAGCCATCTCCCATGAAAATGGCAATGCGATTTCAGCACCACAAGTAGGGGTTGCGAAACGTATTGTTCTGCTGCGTTTGAATGATGAATTCGTGCCAATGATTAACCCGGAATTTATTGAAAAATCTGACCAGATGTTTGAGTTCGAAGAAGAATGTTTCAGCTTCTATTCTCTTCGAGGAGTGGTATCCCGTCATCAGAAAGTGATAGTGCGTTATCTGGACGAAACAGGTCAGCAACAACAAATGGAACTTGAAGGCGAAGAGTCTGGATTGGTACAACATGAAATTGATCATCTGGATGGCGTATTCTTTGCTGATAGAGTTGAACAGAGCCAGACCCTCAGAACGGTGGATTACGATCTTCGGGAAAAACCTGAAAGGCTGAATCAGGTGAGAGAAATGATCCACTACATGGTTGGTGTAGAATGACATTAGTTTGGGTTCAATGAACACTATTGCAAAGCGCCAATTGCTAGACGCCGAACACTGCCAGCTACTGGTAGTGGATGTGCAGCAAAAATTGCTGCCTGCTTTGCATCAGGGTTGCATTATGGTAGATAAAATCGCATTGATGCTCGAAGCATGTGACTATTTTAAAGTACCTACGACTTTTGTAGAGCAGTATCCAGAAGGATTGGGAACAACTGCGCAGGCACTGTTATCTTGCAAACAGAATTCAGTCAGTTTTAGCAAAACCACCTTTTCCAGCTTTGGGCAGCCGCGTCTGGTCAGTCAGCTGGAAATCAATCGAGCCAATGGCAGGGCATGCCTTTTGCTGGTTGGCTGTGAAGCTCATGTATGTTTATTACAAACCGCCCTGGATGCATTGAACCAGGGCTACCATGTGGTCGTCGTGTGGGACGGCACTGCCTCGCGCAGGGAACCAGACAGATATCTGGCAGAAGGTCGCCTTAGAGAAGCGGGTTGTAGTTTAGTCAGTACAGAAATGGTCCTGTTTGAGTGGTTAAAAGACAAAGGCCATCCTGCATTTTCTGATTTAATCGCGCTGATTAAGTGATCATCAATCACTCTGGACTATAGTAATACAACCCATTTATCTTATTGTAGGTGTGCTTTTCAGCAATCTGAAAGCTCTGACGCTATGACATCTGTTACTCTGCAAAACTGGAAAGGTACGATTCGCTATCAGGCCGCCCGGCTGGAAAAAGTGACGGATGTCGAGCAGATTATCCGTATAGTCAAAGACACTGAGCGATTTCCATCCCCAGTGAGAGCAAAAGGGTCCCATCATTCCACAACCGATTGCATCGTTAACCAGAGTGGCACCGTTATCGATATGATGGGAATGAATAAGATCCTATGCATCGATCGCGAATCTATGACCATCAGAATGCAAGCTGGCGTGTTGCATTATGATGCGGCCAAAGCCTTGGAAAAAATGGGGCTACAGTTTTATGTCAATGTGGAAATTGGCAACCTTACCGTTGGCAGTGGCGCCTGTGGAGGCACTAAAGATGCCTCCTACTTTTCAGAATATGAAATGGAGTTTGGTCAGGTGGCATCCTATTGCGTTGGCATGAAGGTGGTGGACGCTGCCGGGACAATACTCGATATTGTTGAACAGGATATGGACCAACTGCAGGCGATGCGTTCCAGTTACGGATTGTTGGGAATTCTTTATGAAGTTACGTTCAAAGTTAAGCCTATTGAAGCTATGCAAGTTCAACATAAGGCCTATACAGTAGATGAGTTTTCCCACTTGTTGCCTGAGCTAATTAAACGCCGCCAATCGATGATGCTTTATTTGTTTCCTTTCCTGGACAGAGTGGCGGTGGAATATCGCTATCAGGGTGAGGGAAAAATCCGTTCCAATAGCTGGCAGTGGCGATTGCGAAACTGGGTCTGGAAGACAGGCAGTCCGGGTCTGGCAAGGATATTAAGGGCGCTGGTACCAAATCGTCAATGGCATTCATCATTCACAAACCTATACAATCGTTTCACACTTTGGGTTATGCAACAAATCATTCGGGCAAGGGATACCAGCCCTGCGGATCAGATTATCTGGTATCCGGAACGAGCAGGTTTTGCTTCTTATACTTTTAGTATTTTTGCCTTTCAGATAGAAAAGTATCCCGAAGCCCTGAAAGCTTATTTTGATTTTTGTCAGAACTACTTTGAGCAACATGGCTATCGCTGTGATTTACTTAATGTGGGCTACTACATCGCGCAGGATACCCAATCATTGTTTTCCTATACCCGTCACGGCGATGCTATGACTCTAGATCCTGTCTCAACGGGCTCAGAAGGTTGGGAAGATTTCTTAAAGGCCTATAACGAGTTCTGTAGTGATATTGGGGGGGTACCTTTGTTTAACCAGACCCGACATTTAACGGGTCAACAGGTGCAAAAGGCATTCCCGGACGAAGTTCCATTGTTCAAAAAGCTAAGAGAGGAGATGGATCCGGAAAACAGATTTTATTCTGCATATTTCAAGCGGATTTTTGAAACTTCTCAAAGCACAGACTAACGCCTGTTAACGACCACAAACGTAAGCCAGCAAAGTATTTTGTGGATTAACCGCCATGCGACTCACGCCTTTAGGGCAATGTTCACTCACGTCAGCAAACTCAACCCAATCAGATTTGTCCTCGCCATTGCTGTATGTCCACTGCAGCAGTTTGCCATCTTTTGCAGCCAGCGCTTTGGCGTCAGCTGACCAGGCATAATAGTATGCGCCCTTGGGTAGGAATGTTAGCCCCTGGCTCTGCTTGGTTTCGGGATCAAACTGACTTAACTCCCAGGTTGGATTTTGCTCATCATTTTGGTTTTTATTACGGGTATAACTCATTAGCTCGGTGCCTGGAATTTTAAACAAACTGGCACCAATATCTTTGTCATAGGAGTTCGATTTCCCACTGGCAATATTGGCTAACTCAAAGCGATGAGGTTCTCCCAGCACAAAAAGGATCACTTTTTGTTCATCTACCCAGGCATGGTAACCAACAGGTTCAACGTCTTTGAGCAGCTCAATTTTTTCAGTTGCATCGATGGAATAGGACCAGAGTTTTTGCTTGCCATCTGCTGCCACCCGGATCATGGAATAAGATTCACCATTTGGCATCAGCGTAGGAGAATATTCGCTTTCGGGGGAGTGACTTATATTAACTGCCTGCTTTTTACTAACGTCATACAGAATAACGTCAGTTTGGCTTTCATCACCTTTCGGGATGGCTGAGGTGTAAAACAGGCGCTCGCCATCGGGCAGGAAATAAGGCTGGTTATCATAGCCATCCCTGTTGGTTATATTGCGATGATTGGAAAGACGAAAAACACCGTTTTCCTGCCTCAGATCAGCGATAAAAATATCAGTGCCAGACGCACTTTGCGCCATGGACAGCCCTGAGAGGCCAGAAACACAGAGAGCAAGCAGGGATGCAGAAAAATTGTTAAACATTGTCACAAGCCTTATTGTTTTTTTTATTAGCACTGGTGAACTTATACCAATACTGAAAGAATAATCTACGCTTAATTGCAATTTCGTCACAACAATATGGTTGAGCGTGGACTGAACTAGCCAACTGCTCTACTATGTAACCTCAGGTTATATAGATTCAGTATCCGGGAAAAGTTGACATGGAAAGCGGTGCGATATTTTTGTTACAGGTTCCAGACGACTTTCAAAAAATAATGCAGTAAGGACAGGTATGTTTTCCAAGGCCAGATTTGTTGTCATGTTGTTGTTATTGCAATGGCTGATGGTAAACGGTTTACGCGCAGAGGATTCTTCTCTACCCAAGCTTAACCTGTCCGATATTCATGGTAAAAACATCAGCGCTCTCGTTGCAAATCGCACTTTGCTCGAAGGGCAATTACCGGACAATACAAAAGCACTTTTCAGCCTTCTGGCGCAATCACCTGAACACGGCACAGTATCGCCCTTTGGTGATCGTTATGTTTCAGTATTTGATCTCTACAACGACACCTCCTACTCTCGTTGGTTTGTTTATCCATATGGGTCCCCGGTAGACAATGTCCAAATCAATCAGTACCACGAAGGAATGCGGGTTAAACAGGTACAAAATGGACTTCAATTCGATAGTCAGATGGACTTTCGTTACGGCACAAGCGTTGAGTTGGCGCCAGGTGAACAAACAACCGTTGCGGTTTTGTTTGATAGCAGTTTTTATGCAGCACCGATAAAAATCGTTCTCAAGCCTGAAACAGAGGCTTATGACTATTTTAAAATCGAAAACGTCATTATGTTAATGAGTCTTGGGGTCTGTCTTGCACTTGGCATTTACAACTTGTTTTTGTTTATTGGTACGGCTGACAGGGCTTATTTGTACTATGCCATATCAACCTTTGGATTCGCTGTAGGTTGGGCATATGTATTTGGTGTGTTTTCATCAATTTTTGCTGAGGTATACCCGGTATTCGCCGTTGTGGCCTTTTCTTTTGGCTTGTGCTTTGCTGCGCAATTTAATACCACTTTTTTGCGCTTGAAACTTCATGCCCCCGCACTGCATAAATTTACCCGAATTGCAGGCTTTTCGGTTTTTCTGACGGTTCCTGCTGGGATCTACAATGTTGGATTGGGGATCATGCTGATATCTATTGTCAGTCTGGTCATCATTTTTGTTGGAGTGTATGCAGGTGTCAAACGCTGGATGGCAGGCGATATTCCCGCCCGTTATTTTGTGATTGCTTTATTATCTGTTGTTGTGCCCAACTTTTTTGGCAATTTAATCAATCTCAATGTCTTTCCTGAAGTGAACCTCAATGTCTTCCTTATAGCTCAAATCGGTAATTCAATGGACAGTTTAATTTTGGCTTTTGCGTTGGCTGAAAAAGTGCGTTTGACCAATCTGCAAAACATTGCACTGACAAACAGATTGGAACAAAAAGTCGGTGTGCGTACTCATCAACTTTCAGAAGCTAACGAACAACTAGAAAGTGCCATCGAAGGGTTAAAGGAAGCGGGCTTGGCTAAAAATCAGTTTTTGGCCAGTATGAGTCATGAAATCAGGACACCATTGACTGCGATAATAGGTTATGCAGAAAGTATTCAGGCTGATGAAATCAAGTCAGCGGAAATTCCTGAAGCCATCAATATAATTGCTGACAATGGCCATCACTTATTGGAGGTTATCAATGACATCCTGGATATCAGCAAAATAGAAGCCAATAAACTTGAATTCGAATCTATCCCCACACCACTAATTGGGATAATTACGCAACTGACCACTATGATGCAGAAACGGGCCCAGGACAAAGGCTTGAAGTTTAAAACGCAATTCGATTTTCCTTTGCCAGACGTAATAATGTCTGACCCAACCCGCTTGAAGCAAATTCTTTTTAACCTGACTAACAATGCCCTCAAATTTACCGAGTTTGGTGGCGTTGAACTAGGCTTGAAAGCCAGTAAGGATTGTCTTGAGATAACTGTTTCAGATACTGGGATCGGGATGAGTGAAAGCCAGATAGAAACCTTGTTCCTACCTTTTCAGCAGGCTGAAAAATCAACGTCCAGAAAATATGGAGGTTCGGGACTTGGATTAAGTATTTCGAAGCATCTGGTTGAAGGGTTGGGCGGAAATATTAACGTGAAAAGCCAATTACAGCAGGGCACAGCGTTTTTGGTGAGCTTGCCGCTGGTCCTAGCCGATACGAGCGAGTGGTTGGAATCATTGGCAGCTGCAAATACGGAATTAAGCCGGCCTGCTTCAGAAATTTCTGCATCGGGAAAATTTAACCGCGCAAAAGTACTGGTGGTTGATGATCACCCCAATATTCGTGAACTGGTGTCTCTGTTGCTGCGCAAGCTGGATTGTGAAGTCGTAGCATTGAGCAGTGGTTTGGAAGCACTAAGTGAGGTTCAGTTCGAGTCGAATTTTGATTTGGTGCTGTTGGACATTCAAATGCCAGAGCATGATGGGATAGAAACATTGAACTTGTTGCGAGAAGCAGGGTGTAAGGCTCCCATCGTGGCGTTAACTGCGAACAATATGCAACACGAAATAGAGCTTTATACGTCCATTGGGTTTTCTTCTGTTTTATCAAAACCTATTGAGCGAACTCAATTTATTGAAACCCTGAATTACTATCTGTCAGACCGTGCTTACAGCGACGAATTTATCGACCCTCAAGATAAACTTTCGTTGACCAGAGATTACCTCAAGACACTTGCTGCTCAATTGACAAAATTTGAATCCTGCATGGAGCAAGGGGATAGACAGGCCGCACTTGAATTCAGTCATGCGATTAAGGGATCGGCTCAGTCATTTGGCTTTGATCTGATTGGGGCTGCTTTTAACGATTTTGATCTTGGTATAAAGGAACAAAACAAAATGCAGATTGACAGCGCTTATACGGTGATAAAACGAATGAATCGCCAACTGATTCAACTTCCCTTCACAGATTTAGTCAGAGGGATAGCAAATCATCGATATAGTTTGTCGGATTATTCTTATCAACTGAGAAAGTTTCTGGCGCTCCCCGAGTCAGATCTGGCGGATATCCGGCAGGCACTGGAAAATGCAAACAAGGACAATTTACGCTCATTGCTGTTTAAGTTGCAGGTAGAGACGGCCAGGTTGGGTTTTGCTGGGTTGAATCAACATAATGAAATGCTGGCAGATTATCTGAAAATGCCAAATCCCGACCTAGGGTTGTGTGAGAAACAGGTGGATATGATGATGTATAAATTGTCTCGAATCAAAGACCAGTTCCATAGTTGAAGGAGAGCGTTAGCTATTAGCTCAGAGAATGTGTGACATGGCAAAAATGTATGGGAATTAGATACAATTCACCCGTTTAAACGTACACTTGCACTAGCACATTAATGAAGATGCAATAATTATGGCGAAAGCAGCAAAAACGAGAACCTTGGTCAGCTGGATATTCAGCCAGCTCAAGCCCTATAAAGTAAAAGTTGTCACTGCCATAGCGGCACTTGTCGTTGGGGCCGTTTCCTGGCTGGCCTTGGGGCAGGGCGTGAAAATTGTAGTAGACGAAGGGTTTATTGCCAACAACGCTGACAAACTCAATCAGATGGCATTGGTCGTCATCGGCATTGCTTTGATTGGCAGTGTTGCGGCCTATATTCGCTTCTACCTGATGATTTGGTTGGGTGAAAGAGTAAGTGCTGATATCAGACGCAACGTCTATTCGCACCTGTTGACTTTATCTCCGGCTTTTTTTGAGAAAACGCGCACCGGAGAAGTAATCTCCCGATTTACCAGTGATACAACGGTTTTGCAGACTGTGGTGGGAATGGGTTTATCCATGGCCTTGCGGGCCAGCATCACTTTCGTTGGAGCTTTGCTCTTGATGCTTGTAACCAGTCCGTTGATGACCTTGTATGTTTTGATAGCCGTTCCCGTAGTGTTATTGCCGATAAAAGTTCTGGGGGCTAAAGTCAGGATTTTTGCCAGAGATAGTCAGGATCGCGTTGCAGACATGGGATCATACGTGGACGAGAGTTTGCATGAGATCCATACAGTACAATCCTATACTCATGAACAATCTGATCGTACTCAGTTTGGCCAACGTGTTGAAGCAGTGATGGATGCTGCATCACGAAGGATAAAATACCGTGCATTGCTGATAGCCTGCATAATGGGGATAAGTATTACCACTATCACTATCGTTGCCTGGCTTGGCGCTCGTCAAGTTTTGGAGGGGGGCGTGAGTGCAGGTGAACTGACTGCCTTTATGTTTTATGCTGTGATGGCAGGTGGCAGCGTTGCAACTATCAGTGAAGTGATCGGTGAAATACAAAAAGCAGCGGGTGCCAGTGAAAGATTGTTAGAACTGCTGAATACCGAATCACAAATACTTCCTCCCTCACTACCGGTCAGGTTAGCGGCTAAAATTCAAGGTGAATTAAGCATTCGAAAGTTGACTTTTGCGTATCCGGGTGCGCCGGAAATTGATGTGTTGCAACAGATCAATCTTCATATCAGGGCAGGGGAGCGAGTCGCTTTAGTAGGACCGAGCGGTGCAGGTAAATCCAGCGTGTTTCAATTGCTCCTGCGCTTTTACGATGCGAATAGCGGGGTAATAGAAATAGACGGCATTGATCACAGACAACTTGAACTGTCTGACCTAAGACAAGTATTTGGGTTAGTTCCCCAAGACTCGGTTATTTTAGCCACCTCAGTCATTGAAAACATTCGTTACGGCTGGCCCGAAGCGACAGAACAACAGGTTATTGAGGCGGCAAAAGCGGCCAGAGCGGATGAGTTTATTGAATCCTTTACAGAGGGGTATCACACTCAGTTGGGTGAGCGGGGCATTCGTTTATCTGGTGGACAAAAACAACGTATCTCTATCGCCCGAGCTATCCTTGCCGACAGGCCGGTGCTGCTATTGGATGAAGCTACCAGTGCGCTGGATGCCTCCAGCGAACAACAGGTTAAGCTGGCGCTGGAGGAGTTGATGAAGAACAAAACAACGCTGATTATTGCGCATCGGTTATCAACAGTAGTCAATGCCGACCGAATTGTCGTTATGGACAAAGGAAGGATCGTAGCAATCGGCCATCATACGGAGCTGATAAAAACTAACGCACTCTACCAAGAATTTGCAGATCTACAGTTGGTTAGTTAGTTTCTCGAACATCTCTGCTCTTAGGATTGAGATGAAGGGATATACAGGGAGTAGGCTTTTTTTTAACCAGAAAATGGCTGACTATAGATGGAAAATAACACACAATGTCGGTGATATTTCAATTAACAAAGTCGTGAGAGATGGAAAACGCATTAGTAGATTATGTTTAGACAACCTTCTTTTACTTTCTTAATAAGAATTCTCGGACAATCTTCCTGGTTGAGGGCATTCACTCTTGTCTTAGCTTGGTTGACAGTCTGGCAGCTCGGTAGGCTGGTTGAATATACTGAACATGCCAGTGTCTGGTTTCCCGCTGCCGGTTTAACCTACGCCGCATTGTTGATCGCTGGTGCCCGAGCTGTTCCACCTCTGATGTTCAGTGCCATTGTTATTACCTTCTGGGCGGGTAACCATTATAATTTACCATTGTCCTATGCAGAACTCTTGTTAGCCGGGGTCTTGTTTGGCGTCGCACATATCGTTCCTTATTTTCTCGGTACCCGCATACTTTGTTTGTTGTCCAAACAAGGTGGAATGAGCGTGCCGCAATTGATAATTACTTTTCTGGTCAGTTCTGCAATTGTGTCTTTATTGGCCACCTTTCTGGTTATTACCGCATTAATAATGTCGGATATGATGAGTGCTGATGCGTTGAAATCCACCTGGCTGCCTTTCTGGATCGGTGATTTAGCAGGGGTAATCGTCTTGTCACCTCTGTTTGCCGCATTGATTTCGGTTATTTATCCTAAGCCTGAGTTTGTCATCAGCGATTACGTAGGTCCTGGCCAGTTTAGCCAGACTCAAGAGTTTAAGTTCAAGTTGCTTTTTGTCGTGCTCATGGTGACCTGTTGTATGTTACTGGCTAAATTTACCGGCGCCAATGAGAGTGCGTTCGCAATCTTTTTCCTTGCCATTCCGCATATGTGGATAGCCTGTACTGAAAGCGCTTTTTACAATGCACTTTGTTTGGCGGTCAGTAGCTTTTTAATCGCGCTATTTGTTCATCTTTTTGATCTGATGAATTTTGTCATGGTGTATCAATTTGCGATTAATGTGGTGGCCGCTAATGCGTTGTTTGGTATAGCCGTCCCTGCATTGGCTGCGCACAATCGAAAACTTCAGAAGTTGGTATTCACAGACTCCCTAACTCAGGCTGCATCCAGGGGACATTTTACGCAACGTGCAGTAGTGGAAATAATTAGCAGTCACAATGAACGCAAACCTCTGGCGCTGATCGTATTTGATATTGACCGTTTTAAAGATATCAATGATACCTTTGGCCATGCAGCAGGGGATGATGCGCTGCGAAAAGTCTGCCAGGTCGCAAAGGGTTCACTGCGGCCGACTGACATTCTGGGGCGCTATGGTGGGGATGAATTTGTTGCTCTGTTACCCAATACTAACTTGGATGCCGCAGGGCAGATAGCAGAAAGAATTCTTGCCAGCGTGAACGAAATTAAAGTGGGTGATAAGTATATCCAGTCGAGTTTTGGACTGGCTGAATTGCATCAGGATGAAAAATTTGAAAGCTTGTTTAAACGTGCGGATGACGCGCTATACCAAGCAAAGAATCTGGGTAAAAACCAGGTGAGTAAACATCCGCGTTATGAGGATAAAAAAGTCTATATTGGATGATGGATAAAACAGGTTTACATCTAAAGCTTAGAACTATTTTTATCCATTTCTATTGAACAGGGAACCATCAAAAAATGCCAGACCAGAAACCCCAATCTACCCGTCATAAACTGAAAGGCTGGATAATAGAGTCCATGCTTATTTGTATCAGTATTTTGTTAGCCTTTGCGCTAGACGATTGGGGAGAACAGCGTAATCTTGACGCCAGAACAAATGTTGCCATGTGCAATGTGAAAGAGGAAATGCAGTTCAACTACGCATTACTCACTGAAGATTATTCCCCCAGACATAAGCAATTGATTGAATACGTTAAGAAAACTATTCAGCAATTAGAAGCGCAATCGAATCAGAGAGAAGCGGTTCGAATGATAGACAGGCCTATTGTAATCCAACAATTACGCAATACTGCCTGGGAACTAGCCATTGAAACGGGCTACTTATTGCATGTGGATTTTAAAATGGCGACGAAAATTGCAGCAATATACGATTTACAAGAAGACAGTTACAAATTAATGATCCCAAAAATCATCGATTTACTATTTAATGATGATTCAAATATTAATGATACAAACCTGCGGGCGCAGAAAAAACTCCTCGGATATATGAATGAATGGGTAATGCAACTTAAATATCTGACCAGAGTCTATGAAGAATCGCTTAATTCTCAACAGCTTACGAAATTAGATTGCGCCTGAAAATATCGACATCCGAAGCGTTAATTATAACAAGGAACCAACCAGCAGTATGCTCGAACTCATAGATATTAAAAAACATTTTCAAAATGGTGAGGAAGTGGTGACTGCCTTGGACGGTGTGTCGTTGAACATAAAGGACAATGAATTTGTCGCAGTGATGGGTAGTTCAGGTTCCGGTAAATCAACACTTATGAATGTGCTTGGTTGCTTGGATACGCCAGACTCCGGTGAGTATTTCCTGGCCGGAAAAAACATTGCTAGTCTGGATGATGATGCCTTATCACAAATCAGAAATAGTCACATTGGCTTCATATTTCAAACCTTTCATTTGTTGCCTAAACTAGATGCAGTAGCCAATATTACTTTGCCATTGAGATATTCTGACGTTGATCCTGATGAAGCACTAAACAGAGCATTGACTTTAATTGATCGGGTTGGACTGGGCCATCGTAAGCATCACAAACCTTTTGAAATGTCTGGTGGCCAGAGACAACGTGTTGCGATTGCCAGAGCGTTGATAAACCAGCCAAAAGTCATACTGGCAGACGAACCCACAGGTAATCTTGACAGTAAAACATCGGTAGAAATAATGAATTTATTGACTGAACTTCATAAAGCGGGACAAACCATAGTCATGGTAACCCACGAAGAGGACATTGCTGAGTATGCGCAACGTGTGGTGAGAATGAAAGATGGTCAGGTAATAAGGGGGTAAGAGATGAAAACGTTTTTACTCACACTTGTGTTGTTCGCGTTACCGTTTCAATTGATGGCAGAATTGTTGGTGTTGACTGGAAAAGTCAGCTCTGCCAAAAAGCAGGTGGTCACTGCACCTAAAACCAGCCGCTGGCAGATTCAGATCCAATGGATGGAAGAGGAAGGTAAAGTAGTCAATGAGGGGGATACCATAGTTGTCTTCGATGGGTCAGATGTTCAAAGCCAGCTTGAAATAAACGAAGAGCGTGCTGAAACCATCACCCTTGAGTTAAAACAGACCAAAATGGAGTTGGAGCAGAAACTCACTGAAGCAGAAGGTCAATTAAAAGTGGCCAGAATGCGAGTGGACAAGGCCAGGATTGAAGCAAGTGTGCCAGCTTCTGAGGTCAGCCAGTACGACAAAGGCCAATATGAATTGACCTTGCAACGGATGTTACTTGAGCAGGTCAAGGCTGAAGAAAAACTCAAACTTGCAAAAGAAGAATTACGCACGGGTGTGCAAAAGAAACGCCTGGATCTGTTGAAAGTTGGAGAAGAAATTACGTTCCAGCAACGGCAATTGAAAAACCTCAATGTGACAGCGCAATTTACCGGTCCGGTAAGTTATGCAATGCATCCTTGGAGTGGGCAAAAGATGGCAGCCGGGATCAATGCTCAGGCGAGTTGGACTATCCTGGATGTGCAGGCCACGGAAAATTTTCAGATCGAAAGCTGGGTCCACGAAATTGATGCTGACAAACTAAGCCGTGACGTTAAGGTGGATTTGGCATTAGACGCCTACCCGAACAAACGTTATCAAGGTGAACTGGCATTCAAATCAACCCAATCAGAAAAGAAAGAACAGTGGAGCGGTAGTGTCTATTTTCCAGTAACCTTTACTTTTTCTAAAATACCAAAAGAGAAACTACTACCGGGAATGAGCGTCAGAATTTTGGTTCCTGACGTGGATAAAGAGGTAGCAAAAAATGATTAAGCTAACTAGCGCTAAAACGGTTGCACTGCTGACTGTAATTGTCTTGTCAGCTTCGCTTTCTGGATGTTCTAACGAATTATCTTCAGAACAGGGCGGAGATTCATCTAGCAGACGCGGGGTGGTCGCTCCTGCAGAACTGGTCTCGTTGCAAGATGTCACTATCGGTCCACCCAATGTCAGGCGGATGTGGCAATTCAAAATTGAGTACCTGGCGAAGGAGAATGCGTTACTGAAGGAAGGGGATTTGGTTGTTCGCTTTGACGGGCAGCGTCTTCAAAACGATTTAATCGGACGTAAAAGCCAGTTGGAAGAGGCGATCAAAGAGACCGAAAAACAGTCTTTGAAGGACGAAGCGACAAAACAGGATTTAATTCTGGCGGTTGCAGAAGCCAAAAAAAATCAGGAAATAGCACAGCGTAAGGTTGAAATTACAGATGCTTCTCGCTCTGAAGTGGAAAGACTAAAACAACAATCGGAATTCGAAATCAGTGCCGAATTGTACTTACAGGCCAAACAAAAGCTTGATCAACATGAACAGGCCATGCTTGTTAACAAGGAAGTATTGAACGCCAAAATCGAAAACCGTCAGGCCCGCGTCAGAATTATTCAGGAAAGCCTGGAAAAACTGGTAATTAAGGCTCCTAAAAAAGGCATGGTGATCTATCAAAGTGACTGGAATGGCAATAAACCGGCAGTTGGTGAGACAGTGTATATGGGGAGAACCTTAGTTAGTTTGCCCTCGTTGGACAAATTGGCTGTCAAAGTGGAATTTGATGAATCAGATACTGCTAAAGTGGCAGTGGGGCAAAACGTTAAAGTCCTGCTGGATGCACATCCAGAGAAACCTTTTGCAGGGAAAATATCGTCCTTGGGTCAAGCTTATCGAAACAAGTCACAAAATAATCTCAAAGTGGTATTTGATGCCTGGGTTGAGCTGGACGAGTTATCGATGGATATTATGCGCCCCGGAATGAAGGCAAAAGTTGAGCTGTTGTAACAGAGAAGCAAAAATGAAGCTAAGAATTATAAAAGGGATACTAGGCAGCATGACCTTGCTGTTGCTTGCTGGTTGCGAAGAGGTGGAACAGCAGACGCCAGTTTATACCGTGACGGAAAAGGAGTTCAGTATAGAGATGCAGGGATTTGGTGAAATAGAGGCGGCTGAAGCGATCCGGATCGTTTCTCCAGGTACTCAGCCAATGACCATAGCCTGGTTAGCAGACGAAAACAGTTTGGTGAAAAAGGGTGATGTCATAGCCAAATTCGATGCCGAGCAATTAATGAAGGACAGCCGTCAGGAAGAGCTTGAAATGCGTCTGATTGAGCAAGACATAGCACAAAGTATGGCGCAACAATATCAGCAACAAAATGAAATTCAGTCAGAGCAGGGCTTGGTCAAACATGAGTTTGATTTTGTGGATAAATTTGCGATAGATGATGTCAGGGTTTATTCCAAATTAGAAATTATCGATACCATGCAAAATCGGGATTTTCTTGGGGCAAAAGAAAATTTCCTGGATTGGAAAGAAGGCAGTATTGATGAACAGAATGACAGCGCGATTGCGGTTCTGGATATCAAGCGTAAAGGTCATGAAGCAAAATACAACAGGCATCAAAAAGCCTTATCTACTTTGCAGGTATTTGCCCCCAATGACGGATTGTTAACCTATGAAAAAGACCGTCGTGGGGAAAAACCTTCAATCGGGCAAACGGTTTTTCCTGGTCGGCCCATCGCGATCATTCCTAATCTGGAAAACATGCAGGCCAAGGTATATGTACTGGCTCGTGAAGCGATCAATTTAGTTGTCGAGCAAAAGGTGAGTATTCGATTGGATGCCTTTCCTGACAGAACATTTGGCGGCAAAGTTACCAATGTATCCGGGTATCCGAGATCCATCGAGAGGGGTAACCCGGTCACCTACTATGAAGTGGTGGTGAGCCTGGACCAGCAGGACAAGTCGCTTATGCAACCGGGAAGAAAGCTCTCTGCCACTATACGTTCGGCTCCTGAGGACAAAAAATTACTTGTGCCATTACAGGCCATTCATCATCAACAGGGAAAGAGTTTTGTGTATTTGAAAAGCGGCGATGAATTTACTCAACAGGAAGTGACTACGGATGAAAAGAACTTGTTTTTTGTGCAAGTTTCCAGCGGTCTAAACCAAGGCGATATCATCGCTTTAAGCATTCCTGAGCAGTCATCATGAGTAAATATTTAAGTCTAATTCTCGATGCAGTAGAAGAACTTTCTGCACAGAAATTAAGGACATTCCTGACCTTGCTTGGGATGATATTTGGTGTCGGGGCGGTAATTGCGATGCTGAATATCGGTAAGGGAGCCGAAAATGAGGCACTCAAATTAATCGATTCCATGGGCGTAAATAATATCATTGTTGAGGGTAAAGATTACGATTCCGATGAGTTGACAGAAATTCGTGAGGAAAGTCTTGGGCTGTCAATGGGTGATGTGAATGCAGCAGTGAATACCTTGCCTTTTGTGGAGGATTACAGTGCTTCAAAAAAGGTTAAAATCCACGATATCTATAGTGATACAGGAAAATCATCCGCTGAGGTACTAGGGATCACGCCAAGCTATTATAAACACGCAAACTTGACTCTTAAGTCCGGGCGTTTTCCAGATCAACAAGACGAAATCAGGTTGGCGCAGGTGGCTGTACTGGGTGCCGATGCGGCTGCTGAGTTGTTTCCAGACATTGACGCATTGGACAAATATGTAAAAGTTAACCACCTTTGGTTGAAAATAGTGGGTGTCTTAGCTGCTCCTGACAATAGCAAAGATGAATTTCAGGGAGTAAGAATTGGCGGTGACCGCTACCGGATTTTTCTGCCGCTGGCTACTGCGACAAAAAAACTGAAAAACGACAATCTGGCTGCAGAATTAGACAGTATCAAGCTAAGCATAGCTAAAGACACTGACCCAATGGTAGCGTCAAAAGCAATTCAACAATTGATTTCCATGCGGCACGGTGGATTAGACGACTACACATTAATTATTCCGGCAGCACTGCTAAAACAGCAAAAGCAGACACAAGATATTTTTAATATCGTGATGGCTTGTGTGGCTGGCATTTCGCTTTTGGTTGGAGGCATCGGGATCATGAATATCATGTTGGCCAATGTTATGGAACGAACCAAAGAAATCGGACTATTGCGCGCTGTCGGCGCCACCAGGGAAGACATAAAACTGCAGTTTCTGGCGGAGAGTTTCACCATTTCTGTGATAGGTGGTGTGCTGGGCGTTATGTTTGGTCTTATTTTGTCCGAAGTGATTGGTTTTTATTCTGGCTGGGCGGTCAGTTGGTCGCTGACAGCGATAATATTGTCACTATCCATCTGTATGCTGGTGGGGGTAGGATTCGGCGTATTCCCGGCCATTAAAGCCTCAAAACTAAACCCAATAGAAGCGTTACATAGTGATTAGGTGCAATATTGACGAAGCGAATTGCGGAACGAAGTGACTTCTGTTTTCTGATGTCACTATTGCGCAAGGTGATCATCATTAGATGGCGCCGTTTAGGATTTCCGAATGCTGAGTACAGATGTTAAAAGGAATACCCAAACTTCTCTATCTCACGATAGTCAACTTGCGCAAAAGAAATTTCGGATTGGGAACAAAGTTTTTTTAATGCTCGATTGCCGAAATGTTTTTTGCACGCTTTGCGCTAGGTGATCCTGATCCCAAATTTGTGAAATATAACCCAGATAGGTAACCTTGCGGGTTAACTTCTCCCATGACAACTTCATTTGAAAAATGATATGACGACCATTGATATTAAGCATCCACAACAAATGGCAAAGTTGCGACGTTTTTCCCTTGCTGCCCAAGGTTTGTTGCAGAACAATCCTTTTGGAAATGGTTTAGCTGGCGCGCGCAAAGCAATCAATCATCTAGGTTACGTTCAGCTGGACACAATTTCAGTTATAGAGCGCGCTCATCATCATGTTTTCCATTCCAGAGTGCCGAACTTTACTCCTGAGATGACTAACAAGATGCTGCTTAAGGGGGATATATTTGAATATTGGGCACATGCTGCAGCACTTTTACCTATAGACGACTTTCGCTTTTCGTTACCCTATAAACATGCCATTGCTAGTGGTCAGACACACTGGTTTAAGGATCCTGATCGGAAACTGATGAAGGAGTTAATAGCCCGGGTGCATATCGACGGTCCGATTCGATCCAGAGATTTGGATTCCGAGGCCACGAAAAGTAATGGCTGGTGGGATTGGAAACCAGCAAAAAAGGCCCTTGAGCAACTCTATATGCAAGGCGATCTTATGGTGTGTGATCGTCAGGGGTTTCAAAAAACCTATGATCTCACCGAGCGAGTATTACCCTCTAAGGTTAATACTAAAATTCCGAGCGTTAAAGAGTTAGCTGCTTATCTGCTGGAACAACAGCTGCAGAATTATGGGCTTGTTTCACTAAAAGGATTGACGTACCAGCGGAAAAACAAAGAATTACGCAAGGCAATGTTGTCCCTGCTAAACGAAAAATTGGCGCAGGGTGAGTTGCAGCAAATCAGGTTTGCCAGTGGTGCTGTGTATTTTGTGGGATCTGGAACATTGGAGCGCTCACTGCCCCGTGTGAAAGATCGGTTGATAATCCTATCTCCTTTTGACAACAGTGTAATTCAACGTGAGAGGCTCGAAGCACTATTTCAATTTGAATATAGATTGGAATGTTACCTTCCCTCGGCCAAACGTAGATTTGGTTATTTCAGTTTACCGCTGCTTTTCAGAGATCACTTTATTGGACGAATGGATTGCAAAGTCCATAGAAAAAGCAAATGTTTGGAAATTAAGTCACTGCATTGGGAGGCACACAGTTTTAATCAGGATGCAGTGAATAGTGCTTTTCTAGACGCCATGAAAGATTTTTGTCAGTTTCAGGATTGTGAATCAGTTGCACTATCAGATGAATGTACTCAACAGATAAATAAATCTTTGCTGGAGATGCTTAATTAGTAGTATCTCTCTAGGAAGCTATGAGCTCTGACGCTATTTCGAGTCTGTTTTATTTATCTCCTAAATACAATTTGTCTGTTATTTCCACAATTGGAAAAGCAAATTCCGAGGCATTCAGATCGGCATTATTGCTAAAAATAATGACAGATGTTTTCACATCGGGCCGTCTAATGCAGACAGTCGCCGTACCCATCCATCAGCCGGAAAGTTCGTGAGAATTGCCATGTTTACTATTAGGGGTGTTCATCAACTTCATCTAACGTAAGTTCTTCTAAAAGCATAAACACTCAATGTATAGGAGTATTCGCCCATCCGGGGACGTTTTAGTGACAGAGGCATCGGCCAAAATATCATCTGCAATTTAGTCTTCCACTTGCGTGAAAAATCAAGTTCTGTAATCTACACCTATTCTTTCTAGAACCTCTACTGCCGGAATTTTTGTTGGAAAAATCAATCATTAAAATAATTGTCGGGTCGAAGAACCCGGTGAAAGTGAATGCGGTAAAAGGGGCTCTTGGCTCGCTTTTCCCAAATGCTGAAGTGGAATGCGTTGGCATGCATGCACCCTCTGGTGTCCCCGACCAGCCGATGAATTCAGATGAGACTCGAATTGGCGCAGTAAATCGTGTTGCTTACTGCAAAGAACACACACAGGCAAATTATTATGTTGCCATGGAAGGTGGAGTAGACAGGTTTGACTTTGGTGCCTTTACCTTTGCTTATGTAGTGATTGATAACGGCGAAAAACAATCGGTGGGAAGAAGCGCTATTTTACCCCTGCCAGATTCAGTTTATGAATCTCTTGAACAGGGAGAAGAGCTTGGAACTGTGATGGACCGGTTGTTTGGCACCACAAACGTTAAACAGAAAGGTGGAGCGATTGGATTGCTGACAAACGGACAGGAAACTCGCGAGAGCGCTTACAACCAAGCCCTAACCTTGGCTATGGCTCCTTTCTTGCACCAACAACGTTATGCGGAATAACCTCGTTAATGCTCATCGAAAAAATCTTTGTTGCGAATATATTTTTGCATGTAGTGGTAAGAGATAGGCGATATTACCCAGCTCACCAGGGTTTTATATAATCGGAGGACAGGTGGAGTGTTTTCGTATATACGACCGTTGTGCAACCAGAGACTTCGACCTACATGTCGGTATAAGCCTGGAAGCGGTGGTAAAAAAGTCACCATATCCAGGTCGCAACATATTCTGTAGGTTCGTCTATGAAGCGAGTAATGACGATGAAAATTTCGAAAACCGGTGGAGGGTTGCCCAAAAGTAACTACGCGTTTCACTGCCCCCTGATATTCTTGCTCCAGCCTATGTGCGGCCAGAACCGCTATCGCACCACCCGAAGAGTGCCCGGTAAAGGTAACGCGTTTACCTGCTGCAATGAGAGGGGAAAGTACTTCAATGATTGCCTGATAAACCGAAACGGTTTGCGAGTCCTGTCCATTTTCGCTTTGGGCCTTTTGGCTCAACAGGTGGTAGTAACCAAAGTGCACAAGAACTGGATTTTCACCTGTTCGTAGCCGTCGGGGGAGAACACAAAAATTAACCAACCAGTCTCGCAAGCTCTGTGTTCCACGGAATACCACAATTACTTCTTTTTTGTTGGGCTTCCAAAGAATGCGAGCCACAGTATTTCCGTGAAGATCTGCAACGGTTCGGTACCCATTTACGGAAAACCCCAAAGCTTCATGGTCGAATAGTTTGGGGTAAGCCAATTTACACAATACTGCATACCGCTCGTACTGGTAACGTTTTAGTTTTTTCAATTTGGCCAAAATTTAATTGTTGAATAATAAGAATAAAGTGTCTTTGTTACCGAACCATGACGAAAGCAATTATCAAATCAAACGCTTCTTTTGGGGTTTGGCTGATCTGTGTTGATTCAAAGGTAGCAACGCTTTCTGCCAAGCAACCTGATTCTTTCTATCCGAGTCGGAATGACTTTAAACGTTACTTTGAGTATTCAGTTGTTGATTAAACGAACCTTGTTCTGGCTTGATTGATAACATGACTGACTTTGCTCTCCAACTTCCGCATCATCCTGCTCGGTAGAGTGTAGGTGGACAATAAGTTTAATTGGTTGGGAAAGTATTCAATGCCGAAACGCAATTCTTTAGCATGACGTTTGTCTACCAGTTGCTCAATCATATAAAACGCCATATCAATACCCGCCGATACACCGGAAGCAGTGATGTACTTTCCCGACTGAATATAACGTTTGCGCACAGGCTTTGCGCCCAAAGATGCCAGTTCAGATAGCACTGCCCAATGACTACAGGCCTTGTGAGAATCCAGTAGGCCAGCCTTGGCCAGGATCAATGAACCGGAGCAAACAGATGTGGTTAGTTTAGTGGACTGGTCTAGCTTTCTTACCCAATCTATAACGTCTGCATTTCCCATAACAGCTTTGTCACCAGGTCCACCCGGCACCAGCAGAATATCGGCTTGGTTGAGGTCAGCAAAATATTGCATGTCAGACATATGAAAGCTGTTTAAATCGTTCTGAATGGGCTCCTTCTCGGTAGAAACCCAGACAACCTTAAACAGCGGACTGTTGGCTAACACTTCGTTAGGTCCGATGGCATCCAACATTGTCATGCCCGGATAGGCCAAAATGGCCAGGGTATATTTAGCGGCAGGTTTTTTCATAGCATCCTCTTCAGTCTGTTTTTATCTGAGCGATGAGCTGATTAATTTGAGCACAAAACCTGTCATCAGCTTTGTTATCCATTAGTAAGTGTTTGCTAATGTTGTGTCCCAGGTAAAAGCTGACTATGTCAGTGGCGATTCTTTGCGGCACCACTGATACTTTTAATTTTTTCTGCTCAATTCCCCGCAGAACAATAGACGCCAGAAAGTCCAGGGTGCGTCGCTGTTGCTCACGTATCACTGTTTTCACCGGACATTCGGGTCTGTCTTGATATTCCGCAACCGCTTTGACAAAAGGGCAGCTCATTTGTCGCTGATGCTTAAGTTTGAAAACCCAGTTCGCCCAGTTATCTGTATATTGTCTCAAGTGAGTTTCAGGATCGGGTGAAAAACTGGTTTTAAGGACCTGCTCAATAAACACCTGTTCGCAGTGGCGTAAAATTGCAATTTGCATATCTTGCTTGTGGGCAAAATGCGAGATGACACCTGTCCTGGACATCTTGAGTCGTTTGGCCACCTCACCGATGGAAATGCTTGTAAGTCCATAACGACAAACAAAGTCCATTGCATCATCCAGAATACGCTTTTTTGTCAAATCACCTTTGTTCAATTGGCATGGTCCTGAGCAGTTAGTGGTCAATATAGAACAGTTGTACTATTATTTTTTGGTAAAAGTAAATAGTACAAGTGTACTTATATTTTGAACTTGTCTTTATCCAGGATGGCCATCTGCTCTTGGTGTGATCAGAATTTTCAGATAAACGACCACATACAGTAAAAATGCCAGCGACCAGCAGATGGCCGCGCTAACAAGGAGAATGTCATAAAACTGTGGAAGCAACCCTGCACTAATGCGCAACAGACCTGCAGCTACCAGGAAGGAAAATGCATATTTTACGGAAAAGTGAATTTGCAGCGGACGCCCTGAATGGCCTAATGAAACACGGGCAATCATCGCAAGTATCATTGAACCCATTGCACCGGCCGTTAATCCGTGTAACCCGCTGGAGAATGGTATGGAAAATCCAGCGTAGTGCAGACCCAGCAAAATGAATGAAATTGGGACAAAAGCGTAGGCTAAGTGAAGAGACCATACCAATGGTGTGTTCAAAGTTACCCATGGCCGCCAGCGAAATAACCTGAACCCATTGGCGATAGCTGCAAGAAAAAACAACCCAGTTATCAGAAAATCTGAAATATAAGTAAAGGCATTAGTCAGGTACACAAGAACAAGAAGAAACCCACTACCTATACAAATTTTTTCAAGCCAGGGCAATGGGAGCGACTTTTGCGTTCCGGTGCCGTTGGCAGTGAACATAGGGATGACTCTACCTCCAACGATAATGATCATCATGGTGACGGTCATGATAGCGGTATAGATACCTTGCTGGAAAAGATCCGGTTGTTTCCATACGACGGAAAGGTGGGTAAGCAGGTTACTGTAGGTAAGCAACAAAAGAATGGGGACAAAAAACAAATTCCGGTAATTCCCAGCTTTAACTACCAGATTTGCCATAAACAAGGCACTAAGAACAAAAAAGCTCAGGTCGAGGACAATAATTGACCAGGTAAGGTGTTCCGGGTTGATTAGCAGCAGTATGCGAGATAGCCCCCAGCTTAAGAAGAGTAGTATCAGTGGGCCACCCTTTGTCGCCCGTAGCCCTGTCCAATTCTGCACGGCGGTTAACAAAAAGCCCACAATGATGGCGCCAACAAACCCAAACAACATTTCATGAGAATGCCAAAATAGTGCGCCGCCGTAAGGGGAAAGCTGCCACCATCCATTTAACCAGCCAAGCCATGCCATCATAGCGACTAATGAAAACAGTGCACCAAACAGGAAAAATGGTCTGAAAGCCTGCCGCCAGAGAGGGGGAATAGCCGTTTCTTCGTTTTTATCGGTGATATTGATCATTTTTACCTATCTGACAACAAGGCCGAGTTGTTTCTGTGCTACCAGTCTGACCACATACGAGACTTTAAAAAAACCAGCCAAAAACATTTGAGAGACATGAAGCATAGTGACAATTAGCAAAGGAAGCTCATTTTCCAGGCCATAAGCCAACACAGCACTGGCAACAAACGCGACGAAAGACAAAAGCATAGATGAGTTAGCGACACGGAGCAGAGTTGTTGTTTTCATAAGATACCTAAAATATGCATGTTTACTAAAGTGCATATTAAATGTACCTTTATGTTCTGTCAAACAGATCATGAAAAATTTTGCATGCAACTCACCAGGTACACTGATTACGGACTCAGGATTTTGATTTATCTAGCGCTTCTGCCTGAAGAAAAATTAGCTAGTATTGATACCATTAGTCAGACCTATGATATTTCCAGAAACAATGTGAATAAAATTGTCCACCAACTGGGTCGCGAGGGGATCATCGAAACCAAGCGTGGTAAGGGAGGGGGATTCCGCTTGAATCAGCCTGCCGCTGATATCAATATTGGTGATCTTGTTGTCATGTTGGAAAACACTATGTTGCCGGTCGATTGCTCGTCTCCGGTCTGCCGGATATTGCCCGCCTGTAAACTGAAAAAAATATTCCATGAAGCGATGCAAGCTTTTATTGACAGCTTGAGTGCTTATACCCTGGCAGATCTGCTGGATAGCAAGAAAGCGAATTTGATCGAGATTCTCGAACTGACCGCTGAGAATTAAGACTGAGTTCGTGGGCTGTGGGTCATTCGATGTTGGTTAATAATATTCAGTAATTCCGCTGCTGCCTGAGCATCTGACAATGCCCTGTGATGTTGGGTCATCTTGATATCGAAATGTTTGCTAAGGTTCGCCAGGGAGTATGAAGGTAGCCCAGGTACTGCTTTTTTCATTTCTCTGACAGTACAGAGTTTTGGCATTTTAAAGCGTAATCCTACCCGCTCAAATTCTTTTTTGAAAAATCCATAGTCAAAATTAACATTGTGAGCGACGAATACGCTCCCCTGCAGAAATTCTGTTAACTTGTCGGCAACGTCAGTGAAAAGTGGCGCATCTGCAACCATGTCGTTACTAATACCAGTCAGGTCAGTGATGAACCTGGAAATATGTCTTTGTGGATTAATCAAGCTTTGCCAGCTATCAACTACTTCACCCTTGACCATTTTGACCATTCCGATTTCAGTGATCCTGTGCTGGTCAGATTTGCCACCTGTGGTTTCTACATCGATAACTACATAAGCCTGATTGGGGTCAATAAACCATTCAACTTGTGTCACGGACACATCAAATCCAGCCTGACGCAATTGTCTGATACTGATCAATTGGTTTCTCCTCAGGCTGTCCCCTGGTGCTTTAATTTCTTCGAAACGTAATTTGTTCTGCTCCACCACCATTAAATCCGGAAAGCCGTCTGACAAATTTCGATAGTCTTTTGCCATAGCGCGAAGAATGTTTTGTATAGCCTCTAATGGGGCTGAGTTGGCAAAAGTCGACAAAATTTCCAGCATTTTTGGATGCCAGTGGAACAGGCCATTCGTTTTACCGTAATGAGAGGCAGCCATTTTGGTCAGGTGTTTTATCAACTCTTTAGCGCTGTTAAATCCTGCCAACCGCTTCTCAATCTGCGGTGAGAAAAGTGCGTAGAAAGTGTTGTCCACCAAAGCACGGGGTCTAACGTCAAACTCGGTGGCAAGTGCTGATTGATCTGTTTCGTGTAATTCTGACCAGAATGCCAGTCCAAACAGGCTTTGCCACAAGCGGTTTTCGGTCCTGAAAGCGATGCAGCCTTGATTTTCATAATAATGCTTCACACCTAGTTCGACACCATCGCGATAAATTTCGTCTATTTGCAGGTGACGACTGCCTTCTCTCAACATATCCGTCAGAATGCTGGTACGTTTTTTATTGTATTTTCTGGCTAAAAAATCCTCTGCGAAAACAAGAAGGTGCTCGGAATCAGGATCAGCAATGATTTGTTCCAGCCTTTGTAAAACACCTTCCGTTTCACCTTGTTTATACTTCTCCCTAACCCACTTTTCCTGTGCTTCATGATGCTGCGAACGTGACCAGGCTACGAGTGCTTTTTGCTGGTCGAAGGGCAAAAGCGCGTTGCCCAATCTGAAGTAGTACATATCTCTAGCACGCTCTGCCTGCGGACCAATTGCTGCAGGGAAAGTTGAAATTTGCGCCAACTCCTCAGAAGCCTTCTCAGGCGGTAACGATTTTGCTAACCAGGATTTTTGGCGGTAAAAGAAGGCTGTTTTGGCTTGTTCCAAGGTATCAAATCTGGCGATATCAGATTGTTCACCTTTGCGTGTGCGCATGATCCCCATATCACGCATGGAAAACATATTCAGTTTTCCGCTAAGCCTGCCAAAAAACAAGTACAGGAAATACGCCAGTTGATTGTCGAATTCTCTTACCAGATAGTTTTCAAACAAATCACTGTTCTCGATATCTTTCATCTTAATGTGGCTGCGTGCAATCTCCACCAATTGTTCTTTTTTATGGGACGTTTTATGTTCTATTTGCGCCGAGTCAAGCAATTGGCAAAGTTCTGGTTTAGTAAACAATTCAAAAGCTTCTGACAGATCTCCGTGTAACAATCGGCGAAACAATCCCAGCTCCAACAACATGTCGATATGCCGGGAAACCTGTTGTAGCTCTTCGTAGTAGAGACTGACAGATTTGAATATCGGGTACTTACGATGAGCCGACCTGACCAGAACACATTGAGCATCCTCTTCAAGAGAGTCAAAGGTTTGAACAAATTCCCAATCCTTCTCATCAAGCAGGTGCTGGCAGGGACCTCGAATAAAGTCCAGGAACTCTTTGAAATGGGTCAGGTAGTATTTAACAGGTAAATCTTTCACAAAATATGATGGTCCAAACTAAGATTGTAAACATACAAATAGGCTTGAATAGCTATACAGGCCCAAACCTTTGAAAGGCAGAGAGTTATCATAAGTGAAATCTGTAATACTGGCTATAGATACAGTTATATATTTCTGACAAGTCAACGTACTGAGGGGGGGTAGAGCAATGAGTCTAACGAGAGCGGAAGGGTTTGAATGTCCCTATTGCATGGCAATGAATGACCTGGAGGTTGATGAAGAAAATGATCTTAATCAACAACAAATTGTGGATTGTCAGATTTGCTGCCAACCAATCGAAGTCACTCTATCAGACCAGGGATTTGGGTTAGACATTCAGGTCAGGCAGGAAAATGAGTAAAAGTGCGGGCAAGTGCCGGATAAGTTTAGGTTAAACCATTGAATAATTTGATCAATTCAAAATACTTCACTAGCCTAATTGTATCGACCTGATTGACTCAAAGGTAAAACCATTCCAAATCTGACTTCGCCAGGCGTATACGTCAATGAAACAGATATTTTTCCTAACAAGGTTGAGCCTACGTCATCCTGCATTCCTGTGTTTTTCGGCTATACCCAAAAAGCTGAAGACGCCACTGGGCGTCCGCTTTTTAACCGTCCTTTTCCAATCGCTTCTTTGGATGAATTTGAACAACTGTACGGCGGCGAAATTGCTACATCTATCTGTGTGGATATTGAAGAAATCGTCAAATCCGATCAGAAATCGCCAAGTTTTAAGATTTCTTTTTGTGAAGACTATCAGGTTCCGGATTTTCTGCTTCACTCTGCCATCAGGCATTATTTCGACAATGGTGGACAGAGTTGCGTAGTGACGTCTCTTGGGAACGCTGAGCAGCAAGTTTTTAAGCGTCAAGACTTTATTCAAGCCCTTAGTGTACTTAATCAAGAACCCGCAATAAACCTGCTGATAATGCCCGATTTATATTCCCGCCGATTTGAAGGGGATGAATTTGAAATTGCAAATCTGATCAATGTCGCGCTGGATGTGTGTTCGAAACAACAAAACTGTTTTCTGCTTTGCGACATACCAGCGGGAATAACCGGCGCCAATCAGGATGCAATTTCCGTCAATCAGTTTGTAAGTAGCATCCATAGTGCGTCAGACGCAAGATCACATGGCGCCATATATTATCCCTTTCTGGAGACCTCTTACCAACCGGTAATTGACTGGGGCAAGTTGACTATAGGCAAACACATAACCACTAAGATAGACAAGAGAGGAAAGTCTGTTTCTTCCAAAGGTAAATACACCGAAGTCAGTCTGGCAGAATTAAACGCAGATAAAAGCCACCAGGCTGTTGTGAAGGGTGTAGAAGAATTTGTGCAGCAAGAGCTCTCTATTTGTCTGCCAGCTAGTGCGGCGGTGGCTGGTATTTATTGTCAGGTGGATACGCAGCGAGGAGTTTGGAAAGCAGCTGCCAATCTTCCTGTGCGCAGTGTTTCTCAACCCGCTGTCGCATTGGATAAAGTATTTCAATCACAGATCAGCCAGCATTCAGATGGTGCCACCAATCCCGTTTGTTTTTTTAAGGGCAGAGGAGTTTTAGTTTGGGGTGCCCGAACGCTGACTGCCAATGATCCTCAGTGGCAATATATTACGGTGCGTCGAACGATTAGCTGGATCGGTGAATCGGTCCATCTAAGTCTGATGGCCTTCGTGTTTGAAGCCAATACGCTGGTTACCTGGCGGAACATGGAGTCCATGGTCGATGATTTCCTGAACACACTTTGGCGAGAGGGCGCACTGCGCGGTGAAAAGCAGGAGCAAGCCTATTATGTCAAAATTGGTCTTGGGGAGACGATGACCCAAAGTGATATTCGTGACAACAAGATCATTATGCGCATAGGCGTTGCCTTGTTACGACCAGCAGAATTTATTTCATTTAGCCTGGAAATTCCCTCAGCCCACTAACTGTGTGTAAATACTGTGCTGTTGCATCGTATCTGCTATAATCCGCCGGTTTATTGAATCCTTCTGGAGTGTTATGCCTGCTGTCAGACAGCCGGTTCAGCGAATGAAAGCTGAGCGCGGCCTTTTCTCATATCCAAAATACTGGGCCGAATGTTTTGGTCCGGCCCCATTTTTGCCTATGTCCCGTAAAGAAATGGATCAGTTGGGCTGGGACAGTTGTGACATTATCATCGTCACTGGCGATGCATACATAGATCACCCCAGTTTTGGTATGGCAGTCATCGGCAGGGTACTGGAGTCTCAGGGATTCAGAGTGGGGATCATTTCCCAACCTGACTGGCATAGCAAAGATGATTTCATGCAACTTGGTGAGCCTAACCTGTTTTTTGGTGTCACGGCTGGCAACATGGATTCAATGATCAATCGCTATACTGCGGATCGAAAGCTGCGTCATGATGATGCCTACACACCAAATAACGAAGGTGGTAAGCGTCCGGACAGAGCCGTAACTGTTTATACTCAGCGCTGCAAAGAGGCCTATAAAAAGCCAGTTATCATTGGCGGCATTGAAGCAAGTTTGCGTCGTATCGCGCATTACGATTATTGGTCTGACAAAGTGCGACGGTCAGTGCTGTTTGATTCCAAAGCCGATATGTTAATGTTCGGCAATGCAGAACGCCCCTTGTTGGAGATTGCCCATCGGTTTGCGCAAGGCGAAACCATTGCAGAGATGCAAGATGTCCGCGGCACGGCGGTTATCCGCAAGGAACCTTTACCAGAATGGCAGGGAGTTGATTCTACCCACGTGGATGTAATAGGTAAAATTGATCCTATTATCAGCCCATACGAAATTATTGAAGACAAATGTGCCGTTTCGCAGGAAGCCAAAAGCGGACCGGAAGAACAAGCTAAACCTATAGTTGTTCAACCTTTTACCTCGAAAACCAAGCGTCGCAAACCCTGGGATAAAACCTACGTGCTTTTGCCACCTTACGATATGGTGAGGGCAGAAAAAACCCATTACGCTCATACTTCCAGAATTCTCCATCAGGAGACCAACCCAGGTTGTGCACGAGCCCTGGCGCAGCGACACGGCGACAGAATGGTGTGGATCAATCCTCCGGCATTTCCACTGGAAACGGAAGAGATGGATGCGGTGTTTGATTTGCCTTATGCCAGGGTGCCCCATCCAAGTTATGGAAAGGCCAAAATTCCTGCCTACGATATGATCAAAACTTCGATCAATATTATGCGAGGCTGTTTTGGTGGTTGCACTTTCTGTTCGATTACAGAACATGAAGGCAGGGTAATTCAGAGTCGTTCGGAAGAATCAATTTTACGTGAAATCGAGGAAATTAAAGACAAAGTTCCCGGATTTACTGGTGTTATCTCGGATCTAGGTGGTCCGACGGCCAACATGTATAAACTCAGATGTAAAAGCCCTAAAGCAGAACAAACCTGCCGACGTTTGTCTTGCGTGTGGCCAGATATATGCGGGCACCTGGATACCGATCAAACTCCCACCGTTGAGTTGTATCGAAAAGCCCGTAATGTAGAAGGCGTGAAAAAAGTATTGATTGCCTCTGGCGTGCGCTATGACCTGGCAATAGAAGATCCTAATTATGTTAGAGAACTTGTCACCCATCATGTTGGTGGCTATCTGAAAATCGCTCCTGAGCACACTGAAAAACGTCCATTGGACAAAATGATGAAGCCAGGAATGGGAACCTACGACAAATTTAAAGAGTTGTTCGAGAAATACACCAAAGAAGCAGGTAAAGAACAGTTCTTGATCCCCTATTTTATCTCCGCACACCCGGGTACAGAAGACGAAGATATGCTGAACCTTGCATTGTGGTTAAAAGAACGTAATTTCAAACTGGATCAGGTCCAGAACTTTTATCCATCACCCATGGCAAATGCTACGACCATGTATCACACGGGCAAAAACCCCATTCACAAAGTGAATCACAAGAGCGAGCAGGTCGAAGTGCCAAAAGGTGAAATCCATCGCCGTCTGCATCGGGCATTTTTACGCTATCACGATCCGGCGAACTGGCCGCTGTTGCGCAAAACACTCAAGGAAATGGGTAAAGCTTATCTGATTGGAAATGGTCCTAAACATTTGGTTCCGCCTGAAGGGCGTAATGAACTTAAAGGCAAAGCCCAGCGGGACTATGCCAAACGCTCTGTCAACAAAGCCTTTGCGAAAGGGAAGGGGACATCTCAACCAGCTATGACACGATTTAGTGACAATCAGCCTCACAACAAACCCGGTAAGGGAAAAGCCAAGCCAGGAAAAGCGAAAAAGCACCATTAATTAATGCTGGCTTTTTCGCCTTTTTAGAAGCGTTATCCAAGTGCCGTTCGTATTATCCACAGCTACGGCTGCTTAACCGGACTGACAAATCCATCCGGTTTAACGGCAATGACAGAAGTTCTTATGGCTCCAAGGACGGATTCTGCCGTATTACCAATGATCAGGCCTGGCACACCAGTACGTCCCACCGTCCCCATTATTACAGTGCTGATTTTTTGGCTTTCAACAAAGGCTGGAATTTCCTCATCTGGTTTGCCTTTCTTCAAAACCAGGTTTTCGTCTGGGAGATTGTATTGGTTGGCAAGGGTTTTCTGGCGCCATTGATACACACTTTGCTCCGTGGCTAACATCGCTTGCAAGGTTCCGTCAGATACTTTCAGGAAACCGCTGTTCCGAAGAGCGTCTTCACCATACAAGGTCCAACAACTCATCAAATATAGCTTTGCATTGTCCCGGTTTGCCAGATTCGCTGATATATCCATTATCAGTTTATTCATGGCTTTACCTTGCTCTGTATCCTGCAATTTCAAATCGATTGCTGCCAGTATGGATTTTGACTCCATGTCATCTCTGATAAGCCAGACCGGGCAAGGGCATTTGCGTACAAGGTGTGTGTCATTGCTGCGCAAAATATTGTTTCTGAGTTCCGCAACTTTGATGACAACATCAAAATTGTTTCTCAGCACCAGCCTGATTATTTCTATGAATCCTCTGCCGACAGCAACCAGAGTATCTACCTGAAAGTTACTGTTTCTCAATGGTTTGACAATTGCTTCCAGTGCGGCTAGTTTGTTTTTCTTCAGCAGCTCAGTAAGCTCGTTTGCGCTGATAAAGTCTTCATACAGTTTGATAGATGTCTCTGGTTCGTCAAAGACGGTTAGAAAAGTCAAAGCTGCACCCGACTGACCAGCAAGTTCCACACTTCGCTGAATGGCTTTGTTTTCAGCTGTTGCATCCTGTGCATCGACAATAACCAAAATATTTTTAAAGCGTTTCATCATTGTCCCGACGTTCTTAATGACAACCTGAGCTACAGTCAATCAAACCTGTGCCTGCACTGCGAATAAATATAGAGAAGAACACAGATATCAAATAGTCGAAAAAGCAATAAATACAGGCCGAAAAATACGATGTGAATTAAATGAACTTTTTATAATTCAATTGAGAATATTTTGTCTCTCGCAGTGTCGCATATTGCCGCTACAGCGGGATGCTTTACTTTTCTTTCCGCAGAAATTGCATAAAATCGCTGCTTAATTTGCGAAATAGTGCCAAGCACTTCGACATTAAATGCGTTGCAGACTTCACGCTCGATGATGCTGGGCATAAAGAAGATCCCCAATCCCGCCTGACCAAAGGATTTCATTAAAGCACTGTCATCAAACTGACCTTTCACATTTGGGCGAATGCCGGTGTCATCTAACCAACGATCAAACAATTGTCGGACAGCATTCTGTCTGGTGGGGATTAACATAGGGGCGCCATGCAGGCTCTCGGGGAAGTTTTTCGAGTACTTACGGGTAAGTTCGGCAGTGGCGAAAAAGGAAAGGGGCGCATCCCCGAGGAAATGATTGTAGGCTTTAATACTGAAAGCGGATGTCAGGGGCGTATCCGTTAATACCATATCGACTTCATGAACAGCCAAATCGGCAAGAATATTCTCCACTGGCCCTTCTTTGCAAGTCAGGCTTAGTTCGTGAGGCTGGTGTAAAGCAGGCTCAATAATCTTGTAAACTATGGTTTTCGGCAGCGCACTGGACGCGCTCACTATAAATTCAGCCGGGCCAACAGCTGGCACGCCACGAAGCACATCCGTCAACTCTTTACCTAAATCAAAAATGTCATCGGCATAACGTAAAACCAGTCGACCCACTTCTGTAATGGCCAGGTTACGGCCCTGGCGGACGAATAAGTCCTGACCAAACCGCTCTTCCAGCAGTGTGAGTTGTCCACTGATAGTTTGCGGGGTTATATTCAATTTCTCCCCGGCTCTGGCAATGCTGCCCTCATGCGCGACGACCCAAAAATAGTGCAAATGCTTAAAGTTTATAGATTGCATAATTGCCTCTTTGTAAGTAGATAACTGAATATTAAGATAATAGCTAACATCGTAAAAATCGAATAAAGAGATGTTATTTTTCGATTTTATCTGATTAATGATTGTTGATAGTTTAAATGAGTTGATTAAACAGTGAGGTCGTTATGAAAATTAAGATTCAGTCTCGAGATTTTGAATTAACTGATGCGCTACATCAGAGTATAAGTGACAAGTTACAGCTTATTTTAAACAGGTATGGTCACAGGATCAGAAAAACTGAGGTAACATTGTCGGACGTAAATGGTCCAAAAGGTGGCGTTGATAAGCGCTGCATCATGAAATTCAGAATCAACCATTTGAAAACCATAGTGGTTCAGGACACAACCGCGGACATGTATGAATCGATTAACAACTGTGCGTCCAGGGTACGTAGGACCTTGGAAAGGCAGTTTGGGCGAGATAGAATAATGCTCCGCAAAGTCTTTCCGATGGTTGAAAGCAGTTAATAACTAGAGTGGTGCTGATTGAAGGTCTTAAATAATCTAAACTTTGATAACAAGCGGGGAGATATATTTGGCGGTGTTACTGCCGCGATCGTCTCTCTTCCACTCGCCCTGGCATTCGGGATTGCATCTGGTGCTGGCCCAGAAGCCGGCATTTATGGCGCTTTGTTAATCGGCTTGTTCGCAGCGCTATTTGGGGGTACACCAACACTCATCTCTGAGCCCACTGGCCCGATGACAGTGATCATGGCGGCTGTGATCACTAACATGCTTGCAGCCGATCCGGAAAACGGCATAGCGATGGCCTTCACCGTCGTTATGATAGCCGGGTTGTTCCAGATAATATTCGGCGCACTCAAACTTGGTAAGTACATTACGCTGATGCCCTACAGCGTGATTTCTGGATTTATGTCCGGAATAGGTTTTATCCTGTTAATCATGCAAATAGCTCCGTTTTTAGGCCAGAAAGCGCCAAGTGGCGGAGTCACAGGAACACTGGAAGCCCTACCGGAGCTTTTGAGCAACGCCGTTACTATTGAAATATTCCTTGCTATTGGAACGCTTGCCCTGTTGTTTTTTACTCCTAAGAAAGTAAAAGACAAAGTTCCTCCCCAATTAATCGCGTTAATAGGCATCACTCTGGTATCTGTGTTGGTGTTCGATATGGGAGAGGTGCGAAGGATTGGACAGATTGAAGTTGGCCTTCCAAGTATTGTCTGGCCTACTTTCACTACAGAACAGATTACCACCATGGTGCTTGATGGCATGGTACTGGGCATGCTTGGTTGCATAGACTCAATGTTAACTTCGGTGATCGCCGACAACCTGACCCGAACGGAACACAAATCTGATAAAGAGTTGATAGGTCAGGGCATAGGAAACTTGATGTCCGGATTATTAGGAGGACTTCCTGGCGCAGGCGCGACTATGGGCACAGTGGTAAATATTCAGGCGGGCGGACGAACCGCGCTGTCAGGTGTTGTTCGCGTTATTGTGCTTGGTGTTGCTGTTTTTGGCGCAGCTGAGCTGCTGGAGATTATTCCTCTGGCCGTGCTTGCAGGAATTGCTGCAATGGTTGGGCTTAATATACTGGATTGGAGTTTTATTAAGCGCTCACACAAAGTGTCCTGGTACTCAACTCTCATCATGTATGCAGTCATGTTGTTGACTGTTTTCGTGGATTTAATAGTGGCTGTTGGCGTTGGGGTATTTGTTGCGAATATTATTATTATTGAGAAGTTGAGCCGTTCTCAGGAGCAGAACATTAAAGCAATTAGTGATATTGATGATGAAGTTCCTCTTCGCAGCAGAGAGCGAGAAATTCTGAATGGCGCACAGGGAAAAATCCTATTGGTGTACCTTAGCGGACCAATGATATTTGGACTGGCAAAAGCCTTATCAAGGCAACACGAGAAAATCGCGAAGCATCAAACAGTGGTGATTGATCTTAGTGATGTATCTCTGATTGATGACACGATATCTCTGGCAGTTGAGAACACTATTAAAGAAGCGAGCGAGCAACAAAAACATGTATTCCTGGTGGTAAAAACTGAAGAAGCAAGATCGAAGCTCGAACGGATGGGAGTGGTGGAACTGCTAGGCGCTCAAGGTCTGGTGGATAATCGTACACAAGCCCTTGAACTTGCAGCCAAAACAATCTAGTTTGCCCCAAATCGAGATAAGCGAATTGGGGTCAATTGGTTCGCTGTTGTTCCTTGGATACAGCTAGGGCGTCCAAGGCTCGCTGCCTAGACGCTTTCAGGTCGACAATTGGTTTTGGGTAGTCTTTACCAAGCATTATTCCGGCCTCATCCAGCACCGAGGCCGGGGCTTCCCAGGGACAATGAACATACTTATCTGGCATGTGAGCAAGCTCTGGGCAATAAAGCCTGACGTAGTGGCCTTGTTTATCGAATTTTTGTCCTTGTAACACAGGATTAAAAATACGGAAATAGGGGGCCGCATCTGCACCGGATCCTGCTACCCATTGCCAACTTGCACAGTTAGCCGCAAGGTCAGCATCCACTAGGCAATCCCAAAACCACCTCTCGCCTTCACGCCAATCGATTAGAAGATTCTTAACCAAAAACGATGCCACTACCATTCGGACTCTGTTGTGCATATACCCGGTATGCCATAACTCACGAATACCCGCATCCACTATAGGAATACCAGTTTGGCCAGTTTGCCATGCTTTTAGGCTGTCGGTGTCTTTGCGCCATGGAAAGAAATCGAAAGATGAATTGAAATTAGATACAGGCAAATCGGGAAAGTGGTAGAGCAAATAATGTGAAAATTCGCGCCACCCCAATTCGCTTAAAAAACAGTCTATCCCCGCCTGGCTGGTATCACCCTGCATGGATTCAATTGCTGCATACCAAACCTGATTGGGAGATAGTTCGCCAAAATGCAGGTGAGGGGATAAATGTGACGTTCCCTTGGTATCTGGATTATTGCGGGCATCCTTGTAATCTTTCATGGTCTCTGGCAAAAAATCAGCTAAGTGGCTAGCTGCGCCTTGCTCGCCAGGTTTCCATTGCTTGTGCATTTGTTGATACCAATCAATCGCTGGCATTAAATTGAGTGAATTTAATCCTGCATCTGATTCAGGCTGATAGATCAAACTGATGGACTTGGGCGCAGGTAACGGACCGCGTGGTGAGGGTTTACTCAGACATCCGCGACGATAGTAAGGGGTATATACTTTATAAGGGGTGCCATCTTGTTTAAGCACTTCCCATGGTTCCCATAACAGTGAACCATTAAAACTTTTCACTTGTACTCCGTGTTTTCTCAACTGCTCCTTGATGTGTCTATCTCTGTTTATCTGCCAAGGTTCGTAACAGCGATTCCACACTACACAGTCAATGTTATTTCCCTTGATCATGCTAAGCAAAGCAGCTAGAACATTGCCGGATTGTATGTGCAGCTTTCCGTCTAACGACTGACTCAGGCTCATTAAAGAATTGTGCAGCCACCATTGACTCGCCCCTCCGGGTTTGAATTCAGCCGGACAATCCGAATCCTCAATATAGGTTGCTAAAACTTTTCCTTGCTGAACGGCGAAGTTGAGCGCCGGGTTATCTCTCAGACGCAAATCCTGTCTGAACCAGACCAAAGTGTTATTTTTCAATATTTACCCAATTTAGAATTTGATTGTTAGTACGTCTTCACCTGACTGAACGGATCGTTTTCATTTTACTTAATTTTGTGTTTTACCACCTCTGTTAATCACTGTGCTAACGCCTTGAATTGTGTACACTAAAGTCATCTTTGCTATTAATCCGTAACATTATGAATCAGTTTACCAAATCTTATCTGGTTGTGGCGCAAAACGCATCTGGCCGAAATATGAACGTTCCTTTGTACCATTTTAAAGGGAGTCAGCCAGGTCCCAAACTGTATATTCAAAGCTCAATACATGGTGCAGAAGTTCAGGGCAACGTAGTAATTTACCATCTGATTCAGTATCTCAAGAATATGGATATGAGAGGCGAAGTCATACTGGTTCCAAACTGTAATCCAGTAGGCACTAACATCAAAGCGGGGGAATACACATTGGGTAGGTTCGACCCGGTCAATGGAACAAATTGGAACCGAGGGTATTATTTTGATCCTGAACTGATCAAATCATTTGCTGACAATGTGCCAGACGATGAAAGCCTGGATTCTGTAAAGCGGCGATTTCGTGCACAGATCAAACAACGTCTTGAAGAAAAACTCTCACAAACCTGGGGATTGGGCCTGGCGCAGCAACTCAATCTCAAGTTGCAGCAACTCGCGTTCGACGCAGATTATGTCATTGATATACATAATGGGCCCGTTTCGACGCGACACATATATGTACCTGAATATGCGCGGAAGTCGGCGACTTTATTCAATATCCCTCATGTAATTTTTATCCCAAATACTTTTGCTGGAGCTCTAGATGAAGCAACGTTTTGTCAGTGGTGGACCTTGGCAGACCTGTTGACAGCAAAACGTAAAGAAAAAGTGGATTTCGGTGTTGAAGCATTCACTCTGGAGATGGGAAGTCAAGAAGTCATCAGCTTCGATGATGGTGATTACGATGCGCGCAGTATTTTGTCATTTATGAGCGCAAAGGGATGCCTGCAAAACGATGAATTCACACCGGAAAATATTCGTCGCGTTGCGGTCACACTGGATAATTATAAGATACTTTACACCAAGCAGGGGGGGATTGTTGAATATCTGGCTAAGCCTGGTCAGCCGATTTCACAAGGGCAGAGGTTGGCAACTGTCTTAAACGTGGATGAACTGGAGAATGAGAAAGCCACAGAGCACCTGCTTGCGCCCTGCGACTTGATCCCTATTTTGCATTTTCCCTCAGCTTCAGTCCTGAGTGGCACACAACTATATAAGTGTTTTACCCATTATTATGAACTGGAGCCTTCTAACACTGCAACTTCTGGCTGAGTCGTTTAGTAGGCGTTTTTATCAACAAACCCTTTAAATATGGTTGTGAAAATAATTTTTACATCCAGCCAGACTGACCAACGGTGTATATAATCCAGGTCAAATTCGACTCGTTTTACCATTTTGTTAATAGTTTCTGTTTCACCACGAAGTCCATTGATTTGTGCCCAACCAGTGATCCCAGGTCTGACTTTGTGGCGCAACATGTAGCCTTCAATCAATTTGCGATATTCTTCATTGTGAGCGACTGCATGTGGTCGAGGTCCGACGATGGACATTCGTCCTTGTAGCACGTTGATAAATTGCGGTAATTCATCCAATGATGTTTTACGTAAAAAAGCACCCAGCCGTGTAATACGTTGGTCATTTTTAGTTGCTTGCTTGACCATTGAGCCATTGTCTTGTGCCGTCATCGAGCGGAACTTGTAGATTAGTATTTTCTTTCCATCCAGCCCGTAGCGGGTCTGTTTAAAAATTACCGGGCCAGGCGATGTTAGTTTTACTGCTATTGCAATAGCCAGCATTGGTACGGAAATCAGAAGTAAGATTAGCGATGATACGACTATATCTTCAGCCCGTTTCAGTACATCACTGGCGCCTTGGAAGGGTGTATCGAAAACGCTTAATGTCTGTATAGAGCCGACATTCTGCCAACGTGCATTGACCAGGTTATACATAAAGAAATTCGGAATAATATACACGGTAGCGGTGGTATCGCTGCACAAGTTAAGTATTTCCATAATGCGCTTTTCAGCACTCATGGGCATGGCGATATAGATGTAATCAACTTTGTTGGACTTAGCCAATGCAATTGCATTTTCAATGTCACCAAAAATTTGGTTATGGAATTCATGCGGTAACCGATCGCATGATCTATCATCGTAGAATCCTTTAAATCGGATCCCAAGATGTTCATTTTGCATAATCTGGTTGGCAAGACTATATCCTGAAGAGGTCGCGCCCAGAATAATTGCACTGCGGGTGTTATGCCCACTTTTCCTGTGTCGGTGTAAAATTTCCCGAAATACAATTCGCCAGCCAACCAATACAGGCCCTGATGCCAAAAGCCAGGTGACTGTGACTTGATTGCCGTAGGGGATCAGCACTGGAAAAATATAGGCAAACGTCATAGTAACCAATGCTGTTAAACACCAGGCCACTAAGACATATTTTATCATTGTAATTGAGGGTGTTGTCCGCCATGAACGATACAGTTCCATCGCCTCAGCTATCAACATGAAACTGATAATACTGACAAACAAGGCAACAATGGTTGTGGCGCTTATTGGCAGATTTTGCCCCAGCAATACAGAAAAATACAAAATTGTTACTGTCACCAAATCAAATAAACGGTACAGCGTTGAAAAACTGCTTTGATGAGTTTGTATTATCCCTTTGGATTCATTTCTTCGGAGTATTTCTGTCGACATACAAAATCCTATCGCTGCGTTGCTCACATTCCTGGTAATTGTTTTATCCCGGACATAAGCAGAGTGTTTAGTTATTAGCAAATGAATGCAGTCACTAATGAGTAGTGGCGCAAATTTGCAACGAATCCCGAATAAACATTTTTAAATATCTTGAACCAGATATATTTAACTGTCTGCATTCAGCGCCTATTAACAAATTTCACCAAATTTAAACATTTGTTGTATCTAAAAGGTGACACATTTGCGCTAATTTAGTGCTTTTCTGAGCAGACTTAATTCCATTTCTTGAGGGTTATATTTAAATTTCATTAAAATGAAATTTAAATTCCTTTTTATTTTTATACAGTAAAAGGAATAGCAAGTTGGGTGCCATAATTAAATACTGTTAATGGTTAATAAATCTACCAATCGCAGTTTGATTGGTGTCAGGACAGCCTAAAAGTATTCGAAACACGCTGTCGCCGAAAAGCTAAGTGCCTGAAAAATGGGCCTTGCAGGCCATTTTAGTGCATTATTTGCACAGTTGTGGAGCAGAGATGATCATCTTTTGTGAAACTTTAAAAAGACGCGTTATAAACATTATTTCAATCTTTTAACTATTTTGACGGTTGATAAATTAATTATAACTCAGGAAAAATGGGATATTTGTACCGATTTTGCGACGTTTGACCTTAAGTCGTTGAGATTGTTGTTTGTTCAAGGTCTGGATGACTTAATTAATAAATATAATGTCAGCAATAAATTATCTGGCATGTTTATAGCATGCGTAAATATTGTTTTCCTGAGCGTTTAGTTTATTCAGTCTGACGCCTGTATTTCGCGTTCTGCCGGTTCCATTAATAGTGTAATGAATTCATGCTCGAATGAATTACCTGGTGTTTTGCAGAAAAAATTGAGTTCCAAATAAAAGGATTGAGGAATGAAGCATCGAAAAATAATCGGGCTAATCAGTGCGATATGTTTTCCTGCTAGTGCACTATCACAAGAAGCTGCCAGCATTGATTTAGGCGGTTTTGATTTTATTCCAGCTGTGGAGTATTCACTTGCTTACGACGATAACGTAGCGCGCTCAAATCAAGATGAATTAGACAGTTGGTATTCACTTATCTCACCAGAATTTATTTTGCTCGGGGACTTTTCAACTAATAGGTTGCAACTCAGCTATCGCTTGTCTCGTGCAGATTATGGTGCAAGCGATCAGGATGATTATACAGACCATTTGTTCAAAGGTGATTTTCACTATGAAATCAGTAACAGGCACAGACTGGATTTCAATGCAGAATTCCTCGATGGCCATGACGACAGGGGGACAGCCTTCTCAATTGGTGTTGGTGATCAGTTGTTATCACCTGATCGATTTGAAAATACTGTTTATGGCGTGAAATATTCTTATGGTGCCGAATCAGCTGCTGCGAGGTTAGATTTGGGTTTTCGCTTCCGTGAACTGGACTATGATGGTGATGCCCTCAATTTCCTTGCTCGGGACCGCGATATTCAAGCGATTGCAGCAACCTTTTATTATCAGATAGCGCCGCGAACAGACATTGTATTGGATGTGGGCCAAAAATCTGTCGATTATGATGTGAGTCTGGTTGCGGATGACCCTCTTGATAGTGATGAAACGCGGGCTCTGATTGGTGTGAAGTGGGATACAACTGCTGCCACGAGTGGATATGCCAAAATTGGCTATCAGGAAAAGAAGTTTGATTCAGCAAATCGTGACACTTTTAATGGTGTTGATTGGGAAGTCGGGGTGATTTGGGAGCCACTCGACTACACCAAATTTGAATTTTCAACGCAAAACGATACAAACGAAACCAATGGAGAAGGCGACTTCATTGATAGCCGTATTTATGAGCTTTCCTGGAAGCATTCCTGGCTTGAACGTGTGTCTTCTTCAGTCTCTGTTAGCCTCAGAAACGATACCTACGAAGGAGAAGTTGATGTGCGGGAAGATGATGTCATGAAACTAAAATTCGCTGCGGTTTATCAATTCAGACGTTGGGTTCAGTTTGAACTTGCTTACTTGTTTGACGAACGGGACTCTAACAGAGATCAGATAGATTTTGATCGTAATCATGTTGCACTGCGTGCACGTGTGACGCTCTAAATCTGGGGAAAACCGATGAGAAACAAACACTTTATCTTGTTGTTAGGATTGTTGCTATTTTCTTCATTCCTTAATGCAAACACTAGTATGAGCCAATATCGACTTGGTTCGGGAGACCAAATTAAAATCGTGGTCTTTGGTCAGGATGACCTCTCCATTCAAACCCGCTTGCCTGATGTCGGCACCATTAGCTATCCATTTCTCGGCGACATCAGAGTTGTGGGCTTGACCGTATCTGAATTGGAAAACCTTATCTATACGGGATTGCTTGGTGACTATTTAGTTAATCCATCGGTCGCCGTATCAATAGTTGAATACAGACCCTTCTTCATCGATGGCGAAGTGAAAAAGCCTGGAGGCTATCCCTATCAGCCTGGACTGTCTGTGGATAAAGCCGCTGCGTTAGCAGGAGGTTATACGGAAAGGGCATCACGAACCAAGATATTTATTTCTCGGTCATTAGACGATGGGCAGCAGCGATTTGTTGTGAATACAAACGATATTGTCCAGCCAGGTGACATTGTGACAGTAGAACAGAGCTTCTTTTAGCATCATGTTGAAAAAAAGAGAACAGCCGGAATGAACATGTTTAATCATACTGCCGAACAACTGGATGCTAATCTGCTGAGCGATGACAGGATAGATTTTCAGCAATACTGGACTACGATCAGAAATTATCAGTGGCGCATTTTAAGTCTGGCTATCGTATTTACTATTTTGAGTGCGTTGATTGTTCTGTCAGTAACGCCCAGATATCAGGCAACAGCTTCTTTGCTCATAGAGGCAGAGCAAGCCAAAGTTATGTCCATAGAAGAGGTTTATGGGCTAGATTCAAATCGCAAAGAGTATTTTCAGACTCAATTTGAAATTCTTCGTTCGAATCAAATCGCGGAACGTGTTATTGATAAACTGGATTTGCTGAATGATCCAAGGATGATGCGGACTAATAATACGTCCCTACTAGGACAGGGAAAATCCTTGATAAACGAGGGGAAAACCTTAGTCAAATCCTGGCTGCCTTTTCTGCCTCAAAAACAAAAAGTTGAAAAAACACCAGAGCAAATCTTTCAGGCAAGAAAGATGGCGTTGTTAGCCAGTTTCTCAGCAAATTTGACAATTTCACCGGTAAAAAATACACAGGTAGTAAATATCTCCTTCGAAAGCGAATCAGCAGATCTGTCAGCGTCAGTGGCCAATGCTGTAGCTGATGTTTACATCGAGAGTTATCTGCAAGCCAAGTTCAATATGACCAGTAAAGCAACAACCTGGCTAAATGATAGCCTGCAAGGATTGCGGGAAAAGTTGGACGGAGCTGAAAAGCGCCTGGCAGATTTTTACGAGAAAGAACAACTGGTCAATATTGACGGTGTAGTAGGATTAGCCTCTGAAGAGTTGCAGTCTCTAAGTGAACAGTTATTGGATGCACAAAATAGCTTAAAACAAAGCGCTTTGGTGTTCGAAGAAATAAACTCGAGAGCAGGTGATATAGAAACCTTGTCGCGATTGTCGGTAGTGCAAAATCATCCGAGTATTCAGAATCTGAAACGCTCAGAAATAACCGCCCAAAGCCGGATTTCAGAATTGAGTCGTGTCTATGGTCCTAAACATTACCGGATGATCGCAGCCAATGCGGAGTTGGAATCAATTCAGAACAATCTGCTGACACAATTGAGAACAATTATTGGCGGGATCGCAGGTGATTATGAAAATACATACAAAAATGCACGTAACAAAGTGCTGGATTTACAAGCAGAAGTAGACAGCGCCAAAGCCCGTTATCGCAGACTCACTACCTTGGACAACAAGCGCCGAGCACTTCAACGGGAAGTAGACATCAATCAGCAACTGTACAATTCGTTTTTTACGCGACTTAAAGAAACCAGTGAGCTGGGAGGATTCGAATCTGCTAATGCGCGAATTCTGGATCCGGCAAACCCACCAGCTAAAGCAGCTAAGCCTAAGAAAACGTTGATTGTTGGGGCTGCATTCGTGCTGAGTTTAGGGTTGGGTGTTTTCCTGGCACTGGCGCTTGAAGCCCTGAATAGCGGTATTCGGTCAGTGGAAGATGTAGAAAGAAAATTGGCTCAAAGAATGTTGGGTATCATTCCATGGCAAGCCCATAAGCGTAAGAAAGGCCTTCCGTTGCGACACTACTTTGATACTAAGCATCACACGTTCAGTGAGTCCATGCGAACCATTCGAACCAATTTGTTGTTACTCAACGTGGACAATGACAGTCGAGTTATTCTGGTTGCGTCAAGTGTACCCAAAGAAGGTAAAACCACTGTGTCTGTCAACCTGGCATTTTCGTTGGGACAACTGGGTAAAACATTGATCATTGATGCAGACCTGCGCAGACCGACGCTTGCCAAACAGTTCGGGTTCCCGGGGTTTCAACCTGGGTTGGCCAACATTATTGCAGGTACCCATGAGGATGAAGAATGTATCATGACTGATGAATATTCGGCCGTGGACGTATTGCCTGCAGGGTCTCTGCCACCAAACCCACAAGAATTACTGGCTTCAGAGACCTTCAAAAATCTGATTGGTAAACTGCGCAAACAATACAAACACATCATTATTGATACGGCCCCGACTCAGGCAGTGAGTGACGCCATGGTCATATCAGAGGTCACCGATTCGTTGCTCTATGTGGTTAAAGCAGACAGCACAAGTGCCAAAACCATTAATAATGGTCTTAGTCGCTTTTTACAGGTTGGACATAGGGTAGATGGGGTAGTGCTCAATCAGGTTGATTTGAAAAAAGCCAAGAAAACCGGAGACTATGCTGGGTTTTACGACCCCTATGGATATCAGAGTCATGCCATGGAATCCAAGTCCAGCTAGTGCTGTCATCCATAGGAACGAGTGGATACACCAGGAGTTATTGTGTCTGCTGAAAAGTTTACATGGGTATTGTCGCATAAAGGTAAGATAGTCGCGTTAAAGCTATTAATTTTGATTGTTTTAACCTTCAGCCTGTTTGCTGTGAAGGGTAGGGTACTGGCAAGTCTGGATTATTATCAGGCCAGACAAATTGTGCAGCAATGGCAACAATCAGGGGGGCCCGGTAGCAAGGGTGAGTATGACGTGGCTGAGTCCGCTATGCGTTCAGCCATCGAAGATGACACTGAGAATCCGCTTTATCTGGATTTGTTAGCTCAGATTCTGGAATGGGCAGTCGTGGCTGGTTACGGCGATCCTGTTGCCAATAGTCGAGAAGCCAAAAAGTACTATCTACAGTCTTCGAAATTACGACCCACCTGGTCAGTTACCTGGGCTTCATTGGCTATGCTGAAATGGCGTCAGGGACAGTTTGATGGTGAATTGTTGACCTACGTAAAACGTGCCGCTTCTTTTGGGCCTAGTCAACCAGAAGTCCATGTAATGGTCGCCTCTTTAGGATTGGCCTTGTACAAAGCGAACCATCCCTACTATCTGGCACTTTCTGACGAAACTAAAAATCGATTGTATTTGGGCTTATCCCATCCTCAGAGTGTCGAGCGGGTTAAGTCTGTAATCGAACAACATGACGCGACAGTAGTTACCTGCCGCTGGTTGGCACCAAAATCACGATTTATCCGCGCAAAAATAGACTGTCCTCTGGAAAAGCAAGGTTAACCTGCTATCTATATTTCATCATGCTTTTTGCTTTTCTGAGAAGCATTGCGACTATCCAGGCAGTTGCTGCAGAGGGAGAGGGCAAGAGCCACAACAAAATAGGAGGCGTTGGCCGGTGATTGCAATGGAAAATCCGTACTCATATGGATTAAAGTTCCCACTATGGCCATCTGGCTGGCAAAAGCTGCAGCGCACATAATCGGGTGCCGCCTCAGAGCCATAGCCTTAGTGGCCTGAAAAAGGCAAATAATCACCAGAGCAGAGATAATGACAGTTGCCAAAACACCATATTCGATGAGAAATTGTAGGTAGTCGTTGTGTGCATGATCATAAAAAGCGTAAATGTTTCCAGATTGAAAAAGTGAAAAGGCCGTGTAGAAGCTGCCTCCACCTGCCCCTGAAAATAATACCTGGCTTAGCAGAGGTGAAGCTGCTTGCCAGACATTTAGCCTTACTTCTTCCGCCAATGTGGTTGACATTAGCCTGGTACCTACTTCTTGCAATCCAAACCAGCTGCTAACAATCAGTAAATCTATGATCAACATGCTGGCCAATAATATGACCATGCCCCTGGATTTCTGTTTAAACAATAACAAACCGAGTATGCCCGACACGGCAAGCGCAATAAAAAATGCACTGTTTCCCATTCTGGAGCGAGACAATACCAAGCCAATAACCGTCATCGCCACAGCAACACGTACAAGTACTTTGCCATTAAACATGGCATTTAATATTGAACGCATCTGTTCCCTGCCACGCATTTTAAGGCCGTCACGCATGGTGCTGATCAGATAACCAATTCCCATGGCTGCGCTTAGCAGCAGAAAGTTCGCATAATGATTTTTATACACGAACGAGCCACTGGCTGCTTTACCCACCGGAAGCGAAAAAATCAAACTGTGCTGCCACCCGGACAAAACTTCAATGCTTCCGTAAATTGCCTGAAACACGCCTGCCAAGAACATACATAACATGACTTGTTTAACTCGCCGAGCCGAGTTTATTAGTGTCAGGCAAGCAATAAACAGGCTGAAATATGCCAAGCCTTTGTAAAAGGCAATTCGTGTTTGAGCAGGGTCAATTGAGATACTAAAGCTTGGTGCCTCAGCCAGACTGAAATAATGGTGGCTAAAAGGTGACACAAGCCTGACCAATATTTCAGGCAGGGAAATTGATTGAAGAAAGGTCCAAAGAACGAAAATGCCCAATAAAAAAATCGGCAGCCGGTAGTTGGCTTGCCAAGGGTCAACGTTGCGCCAGTGACGCAAAATACAACCGGCCAACAACAGATAACAACCAAGCTGCATTATCCCCCATGCCCATGGTCTGTTGGAACCAAGGGGTAAGGGAAGCCAGAGCAATAAAACCAGCAGGAACAGGAATAATCCTTTCTCCAGTTTGTTCAACCTGCTTGCCAATGTGCCAAAGGGATATGCAAGGCCGATTTTCCTCAACTCATCTTATCCCTACAGCGCATGGGTACTCTCTGTATCAATTTGTAGACGCAGTGGTATCACCACCGCCGCTTCCTCCAGCACCAACGCCGACTCCTATTGGTGCAGGTGCAGCAGCCACGTCATCGGCCAAACCAGCTGCTGTGGCAACAGATACCAAAGCAGGGTCAGCGCCGGCAGAAAGCGCTGCTAACAAAGCATCTTCCGGGCTGAGTTCGCCACTCAGAATTGCTGCGTTGACAATTTCCTGGGCGTAATCAGGATATAGCGCTATGCCCAGGGTAATGACGTTTTCAGCACGACCCGGGTTGTCTTCAATTGTCATTTTGATCCCTTCGGGCATCAAGGCAACCTGCGCTATGTTATTGATAAAACTCAGGCTTAAAGCGGGCCATCCGACCACCACATCATAGGCGGTCGGATTTAAAATACCTGCGTCTTCCTGAAGCGCTTTTTGCAAAACTGACTCACAGGCCAGTGCCAGCTTCTTTCCGGACTTTACTTCACTTTTAATTGACTGTTGAAGCTGATAACCAGGTTGTTCAATGTTACCGTAAATACCTGCTTCATCTAATTGAGAGGTTTGTTGCGCCCAGGCCGTCAAACTGACAGCAGACCAGCATAGAACAATCGAAATCAACGTATTACGCATTGTCGTCTCCTTGAATTAAAATTTGATAACTCCTGACACTTGTACAAAGCATCTGCAAGTTAAGCGCCACTTCGTCACTACCAGTGACCTGGTTTACCAATAAAGTAGCCTTGTAAACAATCCACATGAAGATTTTGCAGGGCATTCGCCTCCAGCGCAGTTTCTACTTGCTCTGCTATCACTTGAATATTCAGACCATGAGCGATGTTTACCAATGCCTGAACAAAAAACTGATTGTCTTGATGTTGATCGATATCCCTGATGAAACCACTATCGAGTTTGATGTAATCTGGCTTTATCTTATTCAGATAGCTAAATGCAGATGAGCTGGTGCCAAAGTGTTCGATCGTCAGCCTGGCACCAGATTCTTTGATTGCATTTCGCACTGCTAAAAGGTTACCGCTGGGGTCATGTAGGCAATGTTCATTGACTTCAAACGCTAAATGTTTGCAAACGAGCCTGTTGCTTTGCAGTTGTGAAACCAACCAAGAGCAAAAATTGTCATCTGCTATGGATGAACGGCTGACATTGATACCAATGTCAGCCGGTTGGTCATGCAATTTTTCTAAAGCAGAGGATATAACTAACCTGTCTATAGCCTGAACATAATTCAGTCGCTCACTGGCGGGGATAAGTTGACCCGTGGGGATAGGCTTTTCTTCGTTTGGCATGTAAAAACGCGCGTAACATTCATGGTACTGAGTGTTACCTGTCAATGACTTAATTGCTTGTTTGACGAAAGTAACTTTGTTGCCTGCCAAAACTTGTTCAAGTTGCGTTCGCCATTCGCTATTGCTTTGTTTTACATCAAGTTTTTCGGCTAGCTGCCAGCCCTGTGTCAATGTTTTAGCGACCACTAAAGCGCTGTCTGCTTTTTCGATTAGGCCTGAAAATGTGTCGTTCAGTTCGAAGTGACTGGCGCCAAGGTGAGCAGTACCCTGTGAATAATGAGGCTTGATTAACTGACCAAACATCTGACTGAGTTCAGTACACAGTTCCGAGGCAACAGTGCCATCAATATTTTCTATAATCAGACCCATATCCGCACCGCTGATACGATACAGGCGGTGTGAAATGGCTTTTTTATCGAGGCGGGCAATTATCTGGCTACTGATTTCAACTATGTATTGGTTGGCGTCATCGGCACCACAAGTCTGATTGATGTCAGTCAGACTCGATAGTCTGATAATGAACAAATACCCTTCTGCATGCTTTTCTTCGTCAGTCAGGAGTTGTTTAAGGTTTAACTCAAACGCTCGCCTGTTGCTAAGTCCGGTTAGGTTGTCCACATAGGCAAACTTCCGGTAACGCTCCGCCTGGGCTGACAACTCCCTGAACATTTTACCAAGTACTGAAGACATGGTGTTCATTGCTGTTACAAATGTGCGAAGTTCACGTGTTTTTGGAATAACTTCAACTGGGACAAAGTGACCGTGACTGATTTTTTCGGCTTGAGACACCACGTCTTTGATTGGGCGCGTCACTATGCGCAACAGAAAAAATACCATGAGACTGGCCAATATAAACAGGCCAAGTGTCATCCAGAAACTTTGTACAGCGCTCAGCCAAAGCTTCTGGTAGCCAATGCCAGGGTGACTGGTTACTGTTAACTTACCGGCAATTTGCCAGCCATCGTTTATTTCCGTCTGATTAAGTGGAGGGGATAGAGAGAACAAATTTCTGAACCAATCCGGTACCTGTTCAAGAGATTCCGGATTCGACTTTTGCAAAAGAAGTTTTTGTTGCCCATCGTATAAACTGATTTGTTGGTAATAACCACGGTCGAAAATAGCGTTGATCATTGCATCAATAATGGGCAAATCACCCTCGTTGCCAATAAATGGTGCAATTGAAAGGCCAAGTGAAGTGGCGGTATCCTGGGAATGTGAGCTAAGTTGAGCCTCAACAAAACCGCGAGTGCCGCTTACGTTTATCCACATACTGCTGACAAACACAATAATTAGAATAGTTAGAACGCTTAGTTTCAGCTGTGTACTCAGTGACATTTAACCTCTCCCTATTGACCTCTTTCAATCCTGTCAGCGACTTCTTCCCATAAACTGTGGCTGCCTTCAGGTTGCACTTTCTTGCCTCTTCCCTGGGCTTTTGCTAACCAAAGCCCATCACCATTGAAACTATAAACTGGCAACAAATCCTTTCGCCTGGTGGCGGGTTTTATCTGTTTATCAAGGTTATCAAGCACCAAAGGTATTGCATTCGCTTCCGGGTAATAGGCAAGTACCATATGAGCCTGATTGAGTTTCAATGCTTTGACATACATAAGCCGCATTTTCTCAGCAGGCACGCCTAACTGGCGCAAACTCACATACTTGGCTATTGAAAAATCTTCACAATCTCCGCCATCCGTAGCGAGAAACTCCAGTGGTGTCGCCCAATAATCCTGTTTTTGCCAATGAACGTAATCATCAATAAATCGTCGTTGATTAAAAAAATCGTTCACTTTTTCCAGTTTGTCTTGTTCGTCCTGATAATCTTGTTGCTGTAACAAGTGTTGCCAATTCTCCACACGTTTTGAGGCTTCTTTTCCATACTCGCGTTCTATCTTCTGGAACAACTCAAGACTGAATTCAATTGTTCCAATTGCCAGTATTGGTAAGGTTGCCAACCAAAAGATGGCTAACACCAACGGACGATATATCAACGTTTGTGGTTTCGGCATACTACTACTGTCCCTAATCCCTCACATTCAACTGTCTCTTTAAAGAGACGAAATTCTCAATGGCTCTGTTGTTCGCCATCATCGCTTCAGTTTGTAACAACATGGTTTGTATCCACAGAAAATGGGTTACCTGGGCGATAGAATGAGTAATTTGTTTCGCAATGTCACGAATTCCTTCGATCTGACCACAATACACCAAAGCATAAACCTGACCACATTTTAATGTAGCGTCAATTTTCACAATATTGAAACACGTTCTGGCGCAATAAATGCTTAGTCATTAATGAAGTCACTTGGTAAGTCATCAGTATAAAAGGTTTCCTGGAATGAATTTAGAAGATGTTACCTTCACACAGGTAGGTGGATTGAAAACGGCTTGCATTGGTCGACAGCAATTAGTTGACTTGATGGCACATAGAGTGAATCAATTCAGAAATAATGAAGCAGATACACCCATGTTGGTCTTTTCGTCTAATGGACAGAGTATCTCCATTGCTAACTCTGATAAAAAAATGTGCGATATGCTGAACAAGGCAGATATTCTGCATGCAGACGGGCAAAGCGTTGTCAGTTTTTCAAAGTTTTTCAGCGCTCGGGCTATACCGGAAAGAACGGCAACAACCGATACCTTTCATGATGTTCCGGGCATGTATGCTGAGACGCTCAATCATTTCTTGTTGGGCGGCACACAGCTTGTTCTGGAAAAGTGCAGACATCAAATGCAAAGTCGGTATGACAATTTTAAGGTCGTTGGTACCCATCATGGCTTTTTCCCCGAGCTGGACGAAGAAAGGTTAGTAGAAAAAATAAATGCTGCTAATCCCGACGTTTTATGGGTAGGACTGGGCAAGCCCAAAGAACAACTTTTTTGTCTGCGCAATAAGCATAAGCTGAAGGTCCCGGTGATCATCACGTGTGGCGGTTGCTACAACTTTGTCAGTGGTGACTACAAAAGGGCACCTGCTTTGATGCAAAAAGTGGGTTTGGAATGGCTATTTCGCGCGCTGACTGAGCCCAGAAAACTATTGTGGCGGTATCTTACCACCAACCCCCATGCCATCTATTGCGTAATCAAACATCGTTATTTCAATCGTCTATCTTCAGTGGAGTAGGGCATGGATACCGTGAATGTTCTATTTCTTCATAAATGGTTTTCGCTTTCGGGTGGGGTTGAACGTGTGCATAAAAATCTGGCAGGCGCGTTGGCAGAACAGGGGGTCAATTCAGCTTTTTATGTCCAGGATACCCGAGGTAATAAACAGCAGGGTTACGAGAAACTGAAGGCTGAGTTTCAGGCGTTTTCGCCCGATCAGAAAGGTGGCGTAATGGACAAAATCAAACACCTGTTCCGCCACGTTGAGCAGGGCAAAGTTTCAGTGATTATTTCGGCCACGGAAACAGCCAATATGCTGGCTTTATTGTGCGCAATTAAATACCCGCATCTTAAGGTCATTTACACCCGGCATTGTGCATTTGATGTGAGCGATCAGAAATTACCTGCGTGGCTCATCAAACTTCTCTACAACCTCTATGCGCTGACCAACAATACCATAGTCACTGTATCCGAAAGCCTCAGAAGTGAATTGAAAAAGGTTGTACGTGTTGGGAAATCGAGCATCAAGTTTATTCCAAATGCTGTGGTTAACAGTAGAATTCGACATCTTGCAGAACACAATACTGACGGTTTTACACAACAGCGATATTTTTGTGCTGTTGGCAGGTTAGTGGAACAAAAGGGCTTTGATTTATTGCTGCAGGCCTATGCAAAGGCCTGTTCCGTAGCTCCTGAAATTCCAAGCCTGGTGATTGTCGGCACAGGTGAAGACAAATCAGCGCTGCAAGAGCTGGCTGCTGAGCTGAATATTGACAAGCGTGTTGTGTTTTATGGCTTTACAGAGAACCCCTATTACATCATCAATCATGCGGAAGCATTTGTACTTTCATCCCGACATGAGGGAATGCCGACTGCACTGGTTGAAGCGATGTTTCTCGATACACCGGTAATCGCGTTTGATTGTCCTACTGGCCCGGGGGAGCTCATCAACAACAATGTTAACGGCTTATTGGTGCCTGCGAATGACATCGAGAAGTTGGCTCAGGCAATGCTGGATTATCAGTCATTAAACGCGAAGAAAATTTCCGCTTCGGTCGCACACTTCCAATATGAAAATGTCGCATTGCAATATATGGCGAATTTCTAATCATGGCCGGGATGAAGCTAAAGAGAGAACAAAATCATGGCTAAAATAATGATTGTGCTTCACGATTTGCGCGGTGGCGGCGCAGAGAAAATGATGGTCAGATTAGCCAATCAACTGGCCAAAGAAGGTGATGAAGTTGAGGTGGTTCTGTTGACCCAAGGCGGTGTCAACAAAGACTTTCTTTCTGACAGTGTCATGCTCACCGAGCTGGGAGCCAATCGGACTATGTTGGCAGTTTTCCCACTCAAGAGACACATCAGGCAAAGTCAACCTGATGCTGTTCTCGCTGTACTCACCCATGTCAACGTCGTAGCGGCGATAGCCTGCTTCATGTTGAACATGACGCATAAGTTGACGGTGAGCGAGCGGAATAATTTTTCCATGGACAAGAGTGTGAATGGCGGCCTGGTCATGAAGGCCACTTATCTGATTGCTCCTCTTATTTACCGATTGCTGCCCAACCCCGTTATTGCTGTCTCCCGAGGAGTAGCAGATGACCTGATAGATCATTCAATCGTGCGGGACAAAGATGTGGTGACTGCTCCGAACCCGGTTATCACAGAGCAAACTGAAATGGCTGCTCAACAGACTCCAGAACATCCCTGGCTGTTGCACAAAACAGAACCCGTGATTGTTGCTGTGGGGCGACTGAGCCATCAAAAAGGGTTTGATATGTTGCTCAGTGCGCTGGCAAAACTTCGGCAGGACATGAATTGCAGACTGGTTGTGTTTGGCGAAGGTGAATTGCGCGACGACTTGCAGCAACAGTCTAAACAACTGGGTATCGAAGAGGCAGTTAGTTTTGCAGGTTATACCGATAATCCGCTGGCCGAAGTTAAACATGCTGATTTGTTTGTTTTATCGAGCCGCTTCGAAGGAAGCCCGAATGGATTGGTGGAAGCAATGTCAGTGGGTACACCAGTAGTGGCTTTCGATTGCCCTCACGGTCCGAGGGAAATTCTGACTCAGCAACTCGCAGACAATTTGGTTGAGTACAGGAATGTGGATTCTCTGGTGAACGCGATAAAAAGGGAGCTAAATAAAAGCAAAAAAAATCCCGGGTTGTTTACCCAGGCGGTGGACATCTATCGAGCAACTGTGTCTGCACAGAAGTATCGAAACTTGATTCTGGCACAGGATTAAAGCAATGCAGATAAGCCGTCAGGACCTGAAACGCTTGTTGCTCTTTTTGAGCGTTTTTTATTATGCAGGTTTTCTGGGGTTTTTCAGTCGTATTTTTGCTGGCGGTACCAGCGACAATCTGATGGCTGCCAGCGCAGCCGGAAATGCCGCTAAACAGGTTCTTGGACTAGTGTTGTTGTGCCTATCAATTGGTTTGCTCATCCGGGAAAACAAGCAAGTACTTTTCAGTGCATTGCGAGCAAATGTGGTTTGGTTGGCGTTAGTTGGCTATTTCTTTTGTTCAATTTACTGGTCCTACGATCCTTCCATCAGCTTGCGCAGAATCATTGCTTTTACGACCCTGTTGACCACCTGTTTTGCACTAGTGATATTTTTTAATGCAGAAAGCCTGTTGTTGTTTCTTGCTAAAACTATTTTCGTTGTAGCTTTATTAGGATTACTCTTTGTTGTTATCGATCCCGGACAGGCATTAGAAGGCGAAGGAGCCAGAGCAAATACCTTCCGCGGTATCATGAACGATAAGAATGCCGGGGCCAGATTCTATGCTTACGGATTCCTTATTCTACTGGGCCTGGGGTATTACCAGAAGTTCCGGCAAAAGTTTATGCTGATGATTCTGTTTATTTGTGTCGTTCTTGCCAATTCAGCCACTGCGCTGGTCATGCTTGTTAGTGGCGCAGGACTGATATTTTTGTTTAGTGTTTTGCGCACCAGCAGCGCAACCGTTAATCTGCAACGTTTTGTTCTAATATGCTCCGTACTGGCCTGCACGGCTTTTATTACTCATTATCTGTACGAATATTTATTGATGGCGCTGGGCCGGGATCCCACTCTTACAAACCGCACTATCATCTGGGAATTATTGGATAATTATGTACAAGATGAATTCACATTTGGTTATGGCTTTGGGGCTTTTTGGGCGAGTGATGCAGTGTCGTCGTTTGTAGAACGATGGGGATTTATTGGTAATGCTCATAGTGGTTACTACGAAGCCTGGTTGCACGGCGGATTAATTGGGTTTGTACTGATAATCACGGTGCTCGCCAAAACACTTAAAGATCTTATACGCAGTTATATCCATCACCCAAAGGGCAATTTGGTGGCTGCATTAATTGCCATAGTGGTACTGCAGGGATTAGTTAATTATGTGGGCTTTTTATTACTTAACCACAATAGCCCTGACTTTTTTATCTTTACTCTGGTGGCATTTATTTCATCTTTTTTAATTATTCAGCAACAGGTACCCCAGTTACGCAAGTTGGTGACCAGAGAAACAGTGCAAGGAGTGCGAGTATGAACAGATTAACCAGTGGCCGGGGAATCTATACCAGTAGAGATATCGCCGTAGTGATACCGGCCTATAATTGTGAAGACTCGATTCTGGATTGTCTGGAATCGATCTTCGCCCAATCAGGCAAGCCTGGAGAAGTCATTGTCATTAATGATGGCTCCAGCGACCAAACTGAAAGTCAGCTGATGTGCAGCCGATACTGGCAACACATACGTTATTACAAACAGGAAAATGCAGGTCCTGCTGCAGCCAGAAATAAAGGTATTTCGTTAACCGAAAAAGATTGGGTTGCGTTTCTGGACGCAGATGACCGTTGGATTGACGAAGACAAGCTCCTGGAACAGATTATTTTGGTCAATCGATACCCTGATGCCAGTCTGATCGACACCTTTGCGAAAGTGGATTGGCATGGCAAACATGAATTGATCATTCAACGACAAAAACAAGGTGACGCATTCAATCAGTTTCTTCATAAAAACGCAGTTAACGCAACATCGTCTGTTTTGGCAAAAAAGAGTCTGATAGATGAGGTCGGTGGTTTTGTGGAACAAATAAAATTTGGTGAAGACAGGTTGCTATGGGCCGAGTTGGCGTTGAAAGGTGGCGTCTATACTGTACCAAAAGTGACAGTGTTAAAGATCAATCAAGTGGGAAATCTGACCTCAAAAGGCCAGCGGAACTATCATTACAGGGTTGCACTGGTTAAACGCCTTATTGCCATGACCGAATTGTCTGCTGCGCAGCAAAAAGTCGTTTGGATGGTTAATTTATCTGAATTTCTACGTTTGGCCTATCAAGCTAACAACAGTGAGTTGTTCCTGGAAATTTTTAAGGACGCCCGCAGGAGAACCGGTCTGCGGGTTTGGATAAGCAAGTACTTTCCGTTAGCGGTTTACGCAAAACTATTTGGCAGTTTTGTGCCGTTGCGACGTTTCGTCGCATAAACGAACAGGAGAAACGACTTTATGGCAACTGTTGATATTACTATTCTGTCCTGGGACAGAATAGAAGACACAATTCTCGCGATTGAAAGTGGTCTGCAACAAACCGGTATTGATGCCAGAGTAATAGTTGTGGATCAGGGCTCGACGGTGGAAAACGTAGGCAAACTTCGGCACTATTGCCGCGACAAACAGCGCTTGTCAGTGGTCTACGGTGAAACCAATTTAGGCGTACCCGGTGGGCGTAATCTTGCTGCAAATCAAAACGATGGTGACTATATAGTCGGTTTGGACAACGATGCTGAATTCATTGATTCAACGCAACTACAAAAAGCAGTAGAGATCATGGAGGCTAACCCTGATATCGGTGTGCTGGGCTTTCGTGTATTGCGTTTTGGCAGTCAGGAAGACGATCAGAGTAGCTGGTATTACTGGCAGGACGTTCATGAATCTGCAAACACGACTTTCGAAACAACTCACTTTGTCGGTGCAGGCCATATGATAAGGCGAGATGCATTCAAGCAGGTGGAAGGATATGACGACATTCTGTTTTTTATGCAGGAAGAGATGGATCTGTCAGAGCGCATCATCAATGCCGGCTACCGAATTGTTTACTCTCCCGATGTGGTTATTGGACATAAAGTGTCTGCTGAGCATAGAGTGCAATGGACCGGAAAACGTTGGCAATTTAATGTGCGCAATGGATTTTACCTGCACCTCAAGCGCGGTACCCCTCTGATGACATTGCTCTTTCATACTTTCTTATTTCTGCGTCGAGGCGCGAAAGCTGGCATGCTGAGCAAAAGCGCGTCAGGGATATGGCAGGGGATCCGACTGTTACCAAGAGCATGGAAGCTCAGAAGAGGTAACCCCTTTGTCAGAGCAAACCCCAAAGCCAAAGCGTATCGACAGTCTTGCTCAAGACAGACGAACATGTCTACCTGGCAACGCGTAAAAATGCGTTTTCGCGCTGCGGGAGTGGCGCCGGGTGAAAAACTGCAACCACAAGGAAAACAAGGCGGTATATGAGTAACAGGGCCTCTACAAATCATTCTATTTATCGCTTGTTGCCAACCCAGGCACAATTGCATTTGCGCTGGTTGCAAAACAAATGGCTTCACCCGAGCAATTTCAGCCGCTCACAAAAATTGCGGCAGGTTGAAACTACACAGGAATACTCACTGAAGCCTTTTGATCAGACTCGTTCGATTTTTGTACATGTTCCAAAATGCGCAGGCATATCGGTCAATAAAGCCTTGTACGGTAATTTGGCTGGTGGGCATCGAACTCTAGACCAGTATACCAGGCTATTTGAACCTCAGGCTTTGATGAATTATTTCAAATTCACTATCGTCAGGAACCCGTGGGACAGAGTCGTTTCGGCCTACCACTTTTTGCAGCGAGGTGGGCTTAATCAGGATGATGCGACCTGGTTTAATAATGAGCTAAGTCAGTTCGATGATTTTAACAGTTTTGTTGAAAACTGGTTGTGTATAGAAAACGCCAGAAGCTGGTATCACTTTAAACCACAGGTGGATTATATCTGCAGTAGCCAGTGTGATTTGTCATTAGACTTTATAGGCTATTTCGAGAATATTGAGGTGGATTTCCAGATAATTGCCAACAAAATAGGCTGTAACGCGACTCTCGGCAAAACCAATAAGGGCTCGCATATCGATTATCGCCAATACTACACAGATCAAAGTGCTGAAAAAGTGGCTAAGGTATACGAACAGGACATCGCGTTTCTCGAATACAATTTTGATAGTGCTTCCCACACCAGGACTCCACCGATAGATAGGGATGCTAGCTCTGACTAGAACCGCTGCAAGGATACTGATGTGTTGAGACAAAGATTGGCAAAACTGTTGTGGATTTTTATAGAAAAGTTCGGCCTGGTGTTGTTGTCGGTTGTGTCTTTTTTGGTCTATGCGTTGGTGCTTTCCCCCGAGCAACTTGGGCTCGGCGTTATAGTTCTTGGCCTAGTGGAGCTTGTAACCTTGCTCAATACCGCTACCTTTGATAGCGCGTTTACGCGCCTGGATAAAATAAAAGTCAGGCAGGATGGCAGTTTATTCTGGGGCGGGACTGGCATTGCAATACTTTGTGCTCTGGCGATTAATCTTGTTGCCGTCCTGTACAGTCCCGATCCTGATATTTGGTTGATGGTGTTAGTTGCCAGTCTGATTTTGCCATTACAAATGGCGAGTCGAGTGCATGTGGCCCATATGCGCCGGGATGGAAATTTTAAAGCATTGGCAAAAAGGACGCTGGCGGGAAAACTAATGGGTATGCTTGCCGGAATCAGTGCTGCTTATGCTGGGTGGGGGCCCTGGGCAATTATATTACAGGCTGTCGTCATGCAAACTGTGGCCACTACAGTTTTGTTGTACACAGAAAAACGTCGTTTGCCTTTTTTTGTTGATTGGTCATTTATCCGCGAACTTGCTGTTATCGGTATGCCAGTGGCGGTCAAAGCGATGAGTTGGAACCTAATGAATCGCGGTGTCATATTGATCCTTGGTTTTACTGCTGGCACTGCTGCAGTGGGATACTACAATTTGGCCAATCGCTTGATTGAATTACCTCGCACCGCCATATTCAGCGGATTGATGAGTTATGCATTACCCGTTTTCGCCAGACGCAAACACGATGTCGAGGGGCTACGAACGTTTTACTTTCAAGCCACGCAGCTATCACTAATCGCATTGGCTCCGCTGTTTATTGGGCTGGCATTGATGGCTGAGGACCTGTTATACCTGATTTTTGCGGACAAATGGCTTGCTTCGGTTCCTATTCTGCAAATCCTCGCAGTCGTCGCCAGTATCGGATTTGTTTTTGTATTTACCTCTAGCTTACTTGTAGCGCTAAAACAGCAAGCTATTACCCTGAAGGCTGAAATCACCGGTACACTGTTGGCATTATTGGTAGTATTTCTGCTGGGTTCGCAATATGGGGCATTGGCGGGTGCGGCCGGCATGTGCATCAGAATACTCTTTATCGTACCGGTTAATGTCTGGGCTCTTAATAAGGTGTTGGCTATGTCGGCGCGGCAAAATATGCAATTGGTCATGCCCAGTTTTGTTGGTTGTTGCATCATGGCCATTGTGGTGAGTTGGCTACAACAATTTTCGACGTCACCCAGTTGGTTACACCTACTTTTGATGTCGGCTTTTGGAGCGTTTGTCTACGTGCTCACCTATACGTTTGCACACATGCAATGGATTGGGGACCTTAAGGCGTTTCTGAAAAACAGTTAAACTTGAGGCGTGGCTTATTCAAACCTCAGTTCATCAGGCGCTATCCTGATCGGGATTGCGCCAGTGATGTAAAAAGTGTTTAACCAGGAACTTGCTTCCGGCCTGGGATAGATGCCCTCTATCAATAACCATCAGGTTGCCCTGATTAAAAATTTTGCAACTGTCATGGGGGCAAAACAAACCATATGCATCAAATACACTAGTCTCTGGCAGCATTTCTTGAATACGTTGACGAATAGCGAAACCTTCATCTGGCTTCATAAAGTAATCGGCATCTGGTTGAGTGCGTTGCGAGAGCCTGGCCGCCAGGTATTGTGGATTACTGATAGGATAGAGTGGAAGCTGATTCACTACAGTGACCTCTACGTCCATATTTTTAAGGGTATTGACTGTGGCAGACAGGCCATCAATGTTCAGATTTTCCACTTTTTCTGCAAATCGCCAGTTGCCCGCCAGGATAACTTTATCAATCTGGTGCGTCTCGATTAGTTTAAGAGCATGTTGATTGTTTTTGAAGCAATTGGGCCGCCCGGGTAATTGCTGATTTAAAACAGGCGGACACCCCGCGGAGGTATACAGCAAGACGTCAAACGGCAGATTATCCTGGTTTGCCTGTAAACCTGACAATAGGTGAAAAGCATGGGAATCACCCCAAAGCAGGACGGTTTGCTCGGATTGCGGTGAATCTAACAAGCATTGATCTGCATGCCAGGATGCAAAATCTTCTTCACGCGACATAAAACAGGGCATTTGATCACCGGTATGTCGCGCCTGGCCAATCCCTTCTATGTCGATCCCCGGAAAACGCTCGGGTAACCCGTTTTTCTGCCAGATCGCTCCACCGAGTGCAAATACCACCAGACTGCACACCAAGGCAAGGGTGTAAACACGTCTTGGCTGGTATCCGGATTCTGCCTTCAGCCTGAATGGTGTTTCCAGAAAACGCCATGAACACCAGGCAATAATGAAAGTGAGGGTTGCCATCACAATTTTGTCAATAAAGTGAAATTCCCGTATCAGCCAGTAACCATAAAACACTACTATTGGCCAATGCCATAAGTACAATGAGTAGGATATTTTACCGATAAATCTCATCACAGAATGACGTAGTAAGCTGGCTACAAACGACTTGTGAGATCCTGCCCAGATAATTAACATGGTGCCTACGCAGGAAGGCAGAGCGGCCAGACCTGGAAACTGGCTTTGTTCGTCCAGCAAGAACAAGGGTAGGATAATTAATGCCAATCCTGAATAAGCCATTATTGGCTTCCATTGCTCAGCAGGTTGCTTGTTGAGGTAAATCAGTGAAGCAATCACAGATCCGGCGAGTAACTCCCAGAATCGGAATGGTGATAAATAGAAAACCGCACTAGGATTGGATTCTATCAGCAGTAACGAAGCGACAAGTGAAATCAACAACAAGCTTAAAACCAATACAATGAAAACATGCACGCTTTTTTTCAGACTCCACCAGGCCAGCAGTGGAAAGACCAAATAAAACTGTTCTTCTACGGAGAGTGACCAGGTATGTAATAGGGGTTTGAGTTCAGAAGGCCCGGAAAAATAATCACTTTTTAACCAGAAGAACACGTTGGACAAATACAGGGTACTGCTGATCATACTTTGACCGAACTCTTCGAATTCGTCAGGCATAAAAAGTATAAAACCTACCACTGATGACATCGCAACCGTGGCAAATAGCGCAGGAAATAAACGGCGCATTCGCTTTTCATAAAAGTGTGCGAAGGAAAAGCGGTCCGCAGCGATGTCCTGCAAAATGATGAGTGTTATCAGGTAGCCGGAAATAACAAAAAATATGTCTACACCAGCATATCCGCCGGGCAAAGATTCAAATCCAAAATGAAAAAGTAGCACAGCCAATACTGCAACTGCTCTGAGGCCATCAATTTCCGCGACGTATTTCATTGTATCTTTGTTCCTTGTTCAGTGACTCTTGGCGGGGTGGGAAAGTGTATTCTTTTTAGTTGGCGCTGGTCGTTTAAACAACCAGGAAATAGGTACTCTTCCAGCGAGTCTGGCGGCAACATGCGCGACTAATATAGCGACTAATGTAGCCACTATCATGTTTGCCGCATAAGAGTAGAGTCCCAGGTAGTTCAGTAAAAGGCGTGATGCGGCCGGCAAAGGAAAATGGGTCAGGTATATAAACAAGCTGATACTTCCCAGATAAGCGCCCAGCTTTACAGCGTTTGCAGGCAAACTCGTTGAGGTTCGGTAACAAATCACCAGAAAGCCTAGCGACATTGCAATCGACAAAAAGGGAGCCAGAAAAACGGGCACCATTGGTTTAAACACCGCTACCAATAACCCTAAAACACCGAAGCTGAGTATCCAGTGCCAGCTGAAAAGATTGTGTCTTACAACTGCGACGATTTTATCTGCGCAATAAAAGCCTAGTGAGTAGAAACAGAATATCCATGCTAATTGTTGAAAAATAGAGTCCTCAAACCAGCCAAAATATACACCATTGATAATGTTAAGTGCAAAGGCCACAGGGAGTACCCGCCATGGAGACTGGTTTCGCAACAAATACGTCAGCGCATAAGACAGCAGTAAGGCGTAGATGAACCAGATAGTCGGCACAGGATCCCACAAAATGAACAGGATTTCGTTTAACTGCATCTGTGTATTAGTAAAGCTGTTGGAGAACAGTCGAACCAGATAAATAATGACGCTCCACAGTACGTAGATATATGCCCAGTCGAGCATTTTACTGTGATGTTTTGCGGCGTCATCCTGCATAATTGAGCGACGCACCAAAATGCCGGACACCATAAAAAACATCGGCATCAGCCAACTCCTGAAAAAGTTAGCCAGATACTGAATCGACTCAGTATTTTGGAAACTATTCAGTATGCCTTCGGTACAGTGGTAGATAACCACCAGACAAATTCCCAGTCCTTTGGCAATATCTAACCATATTTGTCTTGCGTTTTGCTTGTTCGTAACAGCCATTGTCAGTCCGTTGTTATTCAAAATGGTAGTCAAATAACTGAATTTCTTCGCGATAGTAATCAGCAATCAGATCGATGGTTTTAGTGGTAAATTCGCTGCGAGGATCGGATTTTGAACCGGCAATTTTATGCGGTAATTCAACGCTGTTCATATCGAGCTTCTCGCAGACCTGTGCGAAATCCTGCTGTAAATTTTCGAACTTGCCGACGAAATCCATGGCTATATCTCCCTCGTAATTCTTCAACCAGTAGGTTTGTGGTCGCAAAAAGCCGGTGCCGATAAAGCGCGACACAAATTGCTCAAAACTGAGGGATGGGTCAATGCCGTAATTTTTCTGATGCACAGCATCCCGCATTGCGTTCTGATACCAGGAATAGGTTCTCATCCACGGATTTCTAACAAAAGTAAACTTAAAATATTGGTTGTACTGGCCTGGGTCGACGGTCAATGCATTGTTTGGGTTGGCAACCTTGCGGTAGCGCTGCCGAATTCGCCTCGCGAAGTCCTTTATGTTTTCCACGTTCTTAAATGTATGTGAACTGATCCCCGGCGCTTCAATCATTCGTATACTGCGATGGTCCTGCCCACGCCGTCCTTGATGACCCGAAAAATGCCCGAGCGCCTCCTCAATGCTTGTACCGGCACATTTGGGAATATGAATAAAAATACATTGGTGCTGATGTGAGATCATGATTATTCCTCGCTTCCTTGATGAACTATGCCTACGTTAATGCCACCACTTTCGGTAATATTTGAAAAGTTAGGGATTTGCTCGTCTGAAAATGGCATGGGATGAGATGACGCGGGACTAGCTAAAATTTGCTCTGCCAGATCAGTCAGATTAAGTGAGGGATCTGCGCCATATTCATCTATTCGGGCTTCTACTTTAGCCTGCTGGAGCTTTTGATTGTAGATGAAATTGTTTTTGAAAAATGAGCTTGAGTATTTATTCCGGTCGAGGATACCAAACCCGAATGTTTCTGCTTCACTCAGGGATAAAATCACATTGTTTCGAGAATCTGTCCAGAAGGTGTGATCACCCTTGTACCTTGAAGCCGCAATCCCGTTAGCAATCCGATTTTCAATCAAATTTTCGAAGATCATGGTAATACCGGCGGGTGCGGTTATCAATCCGCCCAGTTTTATTCCAGTCCAGGCTGCCCCTCGCTCATCACCGAGGTTATGGATGTAATTATTGAAAATGTAGCTTGGCCCTAACATGTTGGGTATTGCGCTAACTCCCACAAACCCTTGCTCCAATTCATTGTTGTAAACCAACACATTACTTTGCCCCCCGTCCAGCTCAATTAAGTCATCATTGGCATAGGCAAAATAATTGTCATGAACAGCTGAGTCCCTTAACAAGCCCCCAAATACGCGCCCATTTGAACGGCTTTCCAGGATGTCGTTGAAGCGATGGGTGTCCGTACCAAAAAAGCGATTGTTTCTGATCACGTATTGGCCCTGAAAGTCAGGATTAGGGTTGTTGGCAAGCACCAACATAGCGCTGGGTCCGCGCGGATGCCCGTGTTGCCAGGAGTTGGCCTTGCTGTTCGGAGAGTGAATTGTACAGTCTTCAACAGTCACGACTCCAGTGTAATACATCCCGATGCCAGCATCGTAGTTGATGGGATTGGCATCACTGGCTGATGCGTATGCCAGACCATTTCTTATGTCCTGGGTCTTCTGGCCAAATTCCGAAATATCGCAGCCTTTGATCCAGATATGATGAGCACGATCTGCCCGGATCCCATATTTGTAACCGCCTCTGACAGTCACATTTTCCAGTACAACGTAGCTGCTGTTTCCAATATTGATACCAAAACGGTCAGCATCGGCAGCGACTATTGGGGTATCAGGAGAACCAATGATTTTGGCCCAGCCGTCTTCTGCTCCTTTGATGTTTAACGCCTGCAAATCAAGTATGCCACCATTGTAAATGTCAGCGATTTGATAAACTAAATCCGGATTAATAGGAGGCGATTCGGAGCGGGTTTTGAAAGAGTATTGCGTTTCCTGAATTGCATCAGGCGTGGTAAGTGTTACTTCAATCTGATAATCAGTGTCTGCCTGCAGTTTGACAATACTGCCAGACAACGCACCACGCACCGGATCCCATTGCAAATCCATGCCTGCCTGCCATTCTTCAGACTCGCGCTGTTTGAACCTGACGGACGCACGATCCGTCTGACTCCGTTCAAAAAGAGTAATGCTGGCAGAGTGGAAAAGCGGCTGAATCTTCACGCCCGTGTTATCGGCGGCTGTGGGTGGAAACCCAATCAAAGGATCACGCTTAGCCAGTAACCATCCCTCCTGAATATCCGATTCTGCGAAGCTATCGTTCAGCAGCAGTTGTTCTGCAATTCGTTCACCTTGGTCCGGAAATAATCCCAGTGTAATCAAAATAATATCAACTGCGCTGTTGGGGTTAGTCGCGAGCACTTCAGTAGCGGCACCTTCTTCCGTCAAACCACTTTGCCTTGCAATAAGAATTTCAGCACTCAATCTTGGGTAGACCTGAAGGTGCGTTTTCACCTGTTCTGATAACAGGGGATTTTCCGATTCTTTTTCCAGATAAGTTAGCACAGAAGGAGTGTCTGTGATTTCATTCACTGCCATTTGTTTAAGCAGGTATGTGCCAGGCTCTGCTATTTTTGTTTGCTCAATGGGGACAGAAGAGCAACCTAAAAAAGTGATGCATAATAGAGACACTGATGCCCAGCGAAAATAGCCGATAACTGCTGAATTTCTGATATTTTTCATTCGATATTCCCAGGGAAATGCGATTTTATTGACCTGTAAACAGATAATGTGTGATTGAAGGCTTATATTCCTCATGGAATAAGCCGGTCTCTCTTGCAATCAAGCTTAGTGACTGCATAAAGAATGCCAGCTAGAAAGAAACCTGTGATTTCAATGCAGAATAACCATGGGTAAAATTTGGATGCACATTCTCGGGGCACAATGCACCAATATTAATGCTGATCTGAAACAAAATTTCGATGTGACAACGGGGCTGGGTTTTAACTGGAGGTAATAATTTTCCAGAACTGGCTATGAGTTTTCTATTTGATCAATTAACCAGTCTTTAGCGTCGTCCGTCGTGTTAAAAAAAGCGTGCTTCAGTTTCGCTTTTTGATAGATCGCCTGCCAGAACTGCTTAACACTTTCTGCAAATTCAACATCTACAAAAACGACTGCCGTTGCGACTAGATTCATGGTTTTGGCAAACTTAATGGTATCTATCATCATGGAAGTTGCTTCGGGAGGCAGCATTGGTTGGCCGCTTAATTCGACTAAGCTTGCCCAGGGGGAATGGGCTAGTTGCTGCCTGTATTGCTGAACATCCCGTTGATAATTGATAATGGCTTCAACATTGGCGGGACCTTCGCCTTTTATTCTGAGCAAACGCCCTTCTATTTCCAATGCCAGCTCACCATGTGCTGGAAAATTTCGTATATTCAATTCCGTGTCCTGTTTGCAATCAGTTGCATACTTTCCGAAGGCGGCTGGCGCTTCAATATTAGCAATGAAATAATAAGGACCAGCCGCAGTCCGAAACACCTACAAGGCACTGTTCATCAACTAATTTGCACTACTCTCAGGTTGGTAATGGTAGACTATTTTACCTTATAAAACACCAAATCATTGTGAACAAATATATTTGCATGCTGTTTGATGATTGTTGCCAAAATCAGATAACCTTAGAGTAGCGATGGTTGTTTTGTTGATGTCGTAAATAATAATCAAACTGCATGCAGATATTTCGAACCAACAACCTGGCTTGAGGGGCAATCATGAGGAAAGTGTCGCTTACTGTTAGTAATTCGTCATCCACAAATGGCGTTAAATCTAAGAGTTCCTGATGAAAATAGTCTGCGAAGCAAATGTCAAAACGTCGCTCAGTATCTGCCACATCTAGCTGCAAGTTACACATTAACTCAGAAATCACATGTGCCCTGAGGCCATCATCATGATTAAGTATTACACCACGATTTACTGCGTGCCCTGCGTTTAACAAACTTTGATAGTAGGATTTTATGTCTTTTTGGTTTTGACTATAACTGTTTCCGACAAAGCTGATAGAGGAAACCCCCAAACCCAGTAAATCAGTTTCAGCATCGGTGCAGTAGCCTTGAAAGTTACGCTGCAACTTGTGCTCTTTTTGTGCCTGGGACAACGCATCTGAGGGTTTGGCAAAGTGATCCATGCCAATAAAGTCGTACCCACCCTTTGTCAACGTTTCGATCGCCTGTCGCATTAAGTTAAATTTTTTATCTGTATCAGGCAGCCAGTGGTCTTTAATTTTTCGTTGCGATGCAAATCGACTTGGCATATGTGCATAACTAAACAAAGAAATTCTCTCAACGTCCATTTCCATCACTTCATTCAATGTCTGTGCAAAAGACTGCTGTGACTGAAACGGCAACCCATAAATCAAGTCTAGATTGGTCGATCGGAATCCAAGTGATTTTGATTTTCGGACTAATTCAGCAATATGGTTTGTTGACTGGCATCGGTTAATAGCTTCTTGTACTTTTGATGTTGTGTCTTGCACGCCCATGGATAGTCGGTTAAAACCAATTTCACTTATCTTTGACAGGTAAGATTCCGTGACTCCTCTGGGGTCAATTTCGATACTTAATTCAGCGTCATCCAGAAAGTTGAAATGTGTCCTTAGCAAATTTAAGAGTCTAGTTAACTGATCAGGTGTCAGAAAGCTGGGGGAGCCTCCCCCCAAATGCAATTGGGAAACCTGATGATGTTTAAACAATTCGCCACGGGTTGAGATCTCCAATTCAAGGTATTCAAGATATTGCTCGGCTTTGCCCTCGTCCTGAGTAATGATTTTATTGCAGCCGCAGTAGTAGCATAAGCTTTTGCAGAAGGGGATATGCAAATAAATTGACAAAAACTGATTGGCAGAAGTTTTTACCGCTTTGATGAAGTCATCATTAAAAAAGCTGTCAGAAAACTCCAATGCAGTGGGATAAGAAGTATATCTTGGTCCTTGATTGTTGTATTTAGCGATCAAATCCGGATCGAATATCTGCTGAGCAAACATGAAAAAGTACTCTGTGTTAAAAGTAAATCAAGCTTACTCGTGGGCATTTGATTTTTAGTTGATCAAGCGCAAGGTTACTTCATATTAGCCAAGGTCGACGAATGCTACATTGCAGTTGGCCGGCAATTTAGACGTGGCGGAGACAAATTTTTGCACCAGTCCACTCTGTTTAAGCTCTTTAATGGATTGCGCCAATTCTTCTAATTTATCACCATGTTTTTTGTTCACTAAATGAAAGCTAACTATTTCCAGGTCCGGCGCCGTCCGAAAGTAAACTTTGGTAACCCCTGATTGACACAACAACAATGATGCTGTGACTTTGCTGCCAATAAGTGAATCTACGGCTCCATTGGCAAATGCGATTGCCAGAAAGGATGGGCTTTGGTCAGAAAGGCAGATTAGTTTGTTATTCTCGCAATATTGTTTCCCACCCTCAAAGCCGTTAATTAATGCATAACGAACGTTTTTTGCTTTCATACAATGCTGTCTGTTTTTGCAAAAATGCATTATGTCATGCTGAATCAATGGCTCTGGAACGACGAGAAGATTTTCATACTCTTTGGCTACGTTTAGTACGCGACCTGATTCGGCATCCAATTTGTTATTGTTGGCCAGAAACAATCCCCGCCTGGAGGGTAAAAAGTGCAATTCGGGCGTGATGCCCAAGGGCGCATAAATGCTATTAAACAAGATCTGGACCTCTTGTCTAACCAATTGCGTGCTGTACGCGTTGTTGACACCAATCTTATAATCGGTCGTGTTAGCTTTGAAGCTTGCACACAGCAGTAACAGGTAAAGACCGATATTGTTCACAAACTTCTTGTTCAATTTCAATTCACTACTTTGGTTTTAAGTTATCGACACAGATAGACAGGCAGTAGTGTCTGTGATTTTTTTTGAGATAACAACCTTTTACTTTTGTGAGCAATAAACATTAAAAAATTATCGATAAACGATAAATAAATATTGATTAAGTTGCTACTTTTGCTATTGTATTTGCAATATTGAAGAGGGAAGTTATGCAGCAAATTTCAGCGGTGAGTCAACTAATCAGAGGGGCAGTTATGTTAGTGGCTTTGCTGCATCTGACAACAATTGCCTTCGCCTTAACACTTAATCAGCCCGATTACATTGTGAGTAAGGGGGACCAATCAGCACAATTTCATCTACAGCAACGGGTAACCTTAACAGGAAGTTGGGTTAATTTTGCTCAAGAACTGCAAGCCGAAGGACTGAACAGCCTGGTTATTTTATCCCTTCCGGAATCCTTTTTTTATGCGTTTATATATGTGAGTTTGTTTAGGTTATTTGGTCGTTATAAGCGTGGTCAGGTATTCGATGAGAAAAGCATCAAAATCATTCGGAACATAGGAATTTGTATCTTTATCTGGCCTGTTTTTACAATTTTATATCCATCCCTGGTCGCTTTAGGTTTGCGAGCAACGGGATTGTCCGACTCACTCGCCCTGAGTTTTGGGATAGGGTCTTCTGAGTTGGTAAAAGTCCTGGGTGGATTAGTGGTGTTTGTGGTTGGCTGGATTATGTCTGAGGCTAGAGAATTGCAACAAGAGCAGGAACTAACCATTTAATGGCTATAGTAATTGAATTAGACGTTATGTTGGCAAAACGCAAAATGCGCTTAAACGATTTGTCAGACAAGGTGGGAGTGACGCCGCAAAACTTGTCTGTTTTGAAAAGTGGCAAAGCAAAAGCTGTCAGATTTACTACATTGAACGCCATTTGCGAAGCGCTTCAGTGTACGCCTGGTGACATTCTTATTTATCAAGAAGAGCAATGAAACCTTTAATTTTCTTCGACCAAGGAATATTCAAATGAAAAAGAAATTTTTACTCAGTGTGCTTATGCCAATGTCTTTTGCTTCCACAGCAGAATGGCAACCCGCCTATACATTTTTTGGCCTGGGACTAGTCAATACTGAGCAGTTGCTAAGCCAAGAAAATATGGATTTTCACACAGAGTTTGTTCCTCAGATAGCCTTGGGAGTAGGTAAAGAATATAGGCTGGATGAAGATTGGATCCTTGATTCTAATTTGAGTGTGAATTGGACGCAGGCAAGATTTCAGTTTGAACATGAGCAAGTCAGCCAGCTGGGGACGCTTGAGAACACTGGGTTATGGACCACAACGCGACTAATACGCAAAAACTGGATCGATAATATGTCACCTTTTCTTGAATTCGGGCTGGGCATGGTTCGTGGCAATTATGATGCTTTCAATGATCAGGAAAATGAGTGGCGCGGCGCCTCCAAAGCAGCTTTGGGTGTTGAATTTAGTCTGTCTGACTCAGCCAGTTTCTCTATTGCTCTGGGCAAAACATCCTATGAGAACCACTAGTTCAAACTTTCCGGCAGTTCAATTGATTGTTCCCTCAGGTATGAAATCAACAATTCATGTGATCTGTGGTGATTGAAGGATAAAATACTTCTCCCTGTACATTATACGCATTGATAATGTTGGCTTTTTAATCATTCTTTGCATAAGCTTTTCCTATGTAAATTAGTTGCTTAGCCATGATTTATCAGTTTTCGAGTATTAGTTTAAACACTGTCAGTAAGCAATTGCGTATCAACGGGAATAACGTTGATGCGGAAGAAAGGATTATTTGCTTGTTGATGGAACTGATTAGCCAGTATCCTCAACACTGCAGTAAATCCCACCTTCTTGAGGCAATCTGGACAGAAACGGTTGTATCTGATTGGTCAGTGTCTAAATTGGTGTCTGATACCCGTCATCTTTTTAAACAGCACGGCTACGAACAAGAGATAATTCAGACCCTGCATGGCAGAGGATATCGCCTTGTCCCTGAGCTTGGTGATCAAATACCTGATGAACACACCCGCAGTGAACCAGACATTCAACCACCCCCCAAACCACGCAAAAAGCGATTTACCTTAGCCTTGATATTGGCGGTTGTGGCTAGTTTAATCCTGGCTGGGTTGGCAGTTTTTGACCATGAAAACCAACTGATCGTCAGCGAACCACCCGCATCCCTGGGCAGGCTGTTGTGGGTGGATGACAACCCGCAAAACAATGCCACGGAAAAAGCTTTTTTTGAGCAACACAACATCACAGTATATCAAGTCAAGTCCACGGAAGAAGCGCTAACCAGCCTGGCACTGTACGACTACAATCTGGTTATTTCGGATATGGGACGACAGGGAGAAGTTCTGGCAGGTTTGAATCTGCTTAAGAGCATGCGTGAGCTGGAAAACAAGACTCCCTTTGTGTTGTACACAATCGTTTTAACAGAAGCGCAGCAACAAATTGTCGGTAAATATAATGGTCAGGGGGTGGCAGTGGAGTCACAAAAGCTATATGAGTTAGTTCTTCCATATTACCCCAAAAACCCTGACTGAGGCCTCATTTATTTTATTCTAATCCTTTGATTTATAAGAAATTCAAAACTTTTCAAAAGGTTTCAAACTTACTTTCTCTTTTATGACTTATACCAATGTAGTGGCCTGCAACTTTTTGCTGTAGGGAGCGTATATAAATTACATGGAGAACGATAATGAAGTCATCGGTACTGCCTAAGCGTCTGGACCAAAAACAAACAGACTCTTCCATCTTTAGTGAAGGACAACGCAATGAACTTGGCTCAACATATTTCCGCGGCAAAATTAAAAACGTTACTTTTGCCTTCTTCCTGGCAGTGTCGGCTGCTGGTTGCAGCAGCGATGACAATTCTGGTGGCACAACTCCTGATCCTGTCGATCCTGTTAATATCGCGCCTACTGCCGATGCTGGAGTTGACCAAACTGTAGATGAGCAAAGTTCAGTAACCCTAAACGCGTCTGGCAGTGCGGACTCGGATGGAAGTATAGCGACCTTCTCATGGTCTCAGACTGCAGGCACCAGTGTTACACTAAGCGATGACTCAATCAGTATGCCCGAGTTCACAGCGCCAACCTTGCTAACCGCCGAAACACTGACATTTCAGGTGACAGTTACCGACAATGAAAACAGCAGTGCCAGTGATTCGGTTAACGTCACCATAAACCCGGTCAATGCCAACCCTGAGGCCAACGCTGGCGCAGATCTGACTGTGGATGAGCAGACAACCGTGACCTTAGATGGATCTGGCAGCTCAGATTCTGATGGCAGTATCTCTAGTTATGAATGGCTGCAAACTGCAGGGCCAAGTGTGGTAATCAGCGCTACAAACGAGGTATCACCTACCTTTGAGGCACCAGACGTGGATTCAGTGGAAACCCTGACATTTGACCTGATGGTGCAGGACAATGAAGGCGGATCCGATACAGCATCCGTCAATATTTTTGTTAACCCTGTGGAGGAGAATGCAGTCCCCGCATCTCAATTGGAGGCGTCGCTATTTCTCAATGAATTGTACTTTGAGTATGGAGATAGAATTGGGCAGAAGGTGTGGACCCTTGGTTTTTACGGTAATACCGAAGTCGGGCAGGATGGCCATGCCTATCTGGTGGACAATATGTTGCGTCTGGAAGTGGATGAACAATTACCCCATCACAGTTTTGCCCGTTTAGACGGCGCCTTGCCACCAGATGACTGGCAAGGCAATCAAATTCTGATTTATGGTGTTGTTAAAGATTTTGCCACCGAAACCGGGCTTGTGGCTAACCAACCCACACCATTGATTACCGTTGAAAAATACGAATTAGTCAGTGTTTCTGAGCAGAATAACAGTTGGCAGGATACCTTCTTACCACCCGATGTCGCGCCAGAAAACGTGCAACCATCAGAAGCAAAACATGATAGCTATACTCAATCTGCAAAATTGACTTTCAGCCCCTTACCTGAACCTGCTTTGAAACCGCGTCCAGGCACAAAAGCGCAGGACTGCGATCGTTCGGTGATCATCAGTGGTGGTATCGACGACAGCAATAACTATGGTCGATATATCAATAACGTAGTTGCCAAATTCAATAAAATGAAAGAGTTGGGATTCAGCGATGACCAAATCGAAGTGTTTTACAACGACGGTGCTGCGATCAACGTGGAAGGCACCAATATAGTTGATGAAAAAACCAGCAATGAAAAGTTAAAGGAGCATTTTGAGCAATTGGCGGAAGATATGCCGGGTAGCTGTACTTTGACAGTTTTCGTCACTGACCATGGTACTGGGTTTAATTTTGAACAGGGTTATGAAGGTGCACGTCCTGCGTTGTCAGGTAGCGAAGCGACATCTGGAAAACTATTCGATGAAAACACCTTTATTTTTGATGCTCGGGAGAAAACTTACCAAACTACAGCTTCATTTGTTTACCGTGGAAGTAGTTGGTTTTTCACCAAAGACGGTGAAGGCAATGTAAGAATTTACAAGCGAGTAGGGCGCGAGTGGGTGTTTAAGGGGACCAACACTAATGGCGACAATATCATCAGTGAAACTGAACTAGGTGGTGAAGACATCAACGGAGATGGTGACACTACAGATGCCAATTACGGGCTATCAATTGCAGTCCTCGAATCCCGTCTGGTGGAACGCAAATACAATAGTAACGAGTGGGATACAGATGGAGACGGCACTATAGATGTCCGGTTGCGCTGGGATGGTAACCGTTTTGTGGTGGAACGCCTGGACGAAGGCGAATGGAAGGAAATGGGGCGCGATACTAATGGTGATTATTTCATTGACATCATAGACGGTGGCGTGGACTGGAATCTGGATGGCGACAAGGCAGATCAGGTCGGTTTCCATGAAGGGATCAATCTGTGGGGGGATGAGGTATTGTGGGATGATGAGTTCGCTGACTTACTGAAACCCCTTTCAGACAAGGGCGTGCATATTATGATGGAAATGGTGTCCTGTTTCAGTGGAGGTTTTGTTCCTAACGTTAAGGACCTGGTCGAAAATATCTATGCAGGTTCTGATGAAGATACCAAACATTACAATCGACTTGGCGATGACGGTAAATATTTCGCTGCAGATGAAATCGCCTTTTTGGATAATCTGAGTGGAATTGACACCGACAGCTGGAATGCCGCCGCAGACGCTGCAACGGCAGTAGACGACGCCCTTGCTACTGCGCAAAATGCGACCAAGAATGTCCATATCCATGAGCAGACAACCCGATTTGAGTCTGGCAGTAAATTTCAACTGCAAGGAAACGAATTCGAGTATGGTATAGAGCTTGATTTGCCCGATGACCTGGTGGGTGAAATTTATGATTTTGAGTTTATTCTGGGCCTGCAAAAACCTCGCTGGGAAAGCTTTTCTGTTGTAGGTGAACTGCCCGAAGGACTTGAAATTGAGGAGGCTCCAGGCGGATTTCGAATCTTCAGTAGTGAGCCTATTCCTGATGGAGTGAAACTGAAAATCAAGGTAGAAGGACTCGAGCTTGTATCCGATGACCAAGTTCGTATTGAATATACAGATATCGACCATAAACGATTGGGCTACACCATGGCCGGCGAAGGCGAAATTGAATTCCCTGGACCGGAAATATCCTTTTCAGAGCCAAAGACTTGTGTGAACCATACGGATCATGGCACCAGTTCTCCCAGTATTATTGAATGGTTACTTTTAGCTAGTATTCTGGACCAATATCAGTTTGCTGATATACAACTGACGATAAGAGTGACTACCCCGACAGGCTCAGAGGATGTTCTAGTGACGTTAAGAGATTCCGGGCAGGTATATATATTGTTTAACATTTTCCTGTTTGGACAGTATCAGCTGGAGATCATCGACGCTCAACACGTGCCTTCGGGAGAGGTATTACAATTGATTGGTGATTTGCTGTTTCCCATCAACGTTACTGCCACTGAAACTAATAAAGGACAATGCACTCCGGATTAAATGTGGGATATCAGGGTTGGTGCGCAATGCACCAACCTTATCGCCGTTTAGTATTATTTTAACGAAAGCCGAAGAAGCGATGCTTCATTATTTCATCAGCAACGCCAGGAGGCAGGGCTTCTTCCCATTCACCCCGGCCATTTTTAAGTTGTTTAAGCACTTCTCTTGAGTAGATGTTAAAAAGGTTCGGATCACTACAATCGATGCCGGAAATAAAGCCATTTTCCAACAGATGTCGATAAAGGAAGCGCAAATGATTCGGGACTTTCACGTCGGTGAACTCGTTGAGTTGACCATCTTCATTTAACTCTGGATAGACAAATAATTTAGTATGATCAGGGAACAGTTTTCCAAATCCCTCCAAAATACCGCCTTCCACACCACGGTAAGACTCTTCATCAAATATCTGTTTAATATTGATCATACCTACAACGATACCGATATTCAGATTAGTAAATTGCCTGAAATAAGCGCGTAATGAGAAGTATCGGGTGTAATCGGAAATCATCACGTTGTAGCCTAATGAGTTTAGTAACTGGACCCGTGCGATGATGTCTTCCTCTGGCACATTAGCATCATTTCCCCGAATGTCGTTTAACGATATCTCTGCGATGGCAATACTATTTTTTTCCGTGACTTCATCAAGTTCAGAAAAAGACAACTTGCCTTGTTCAATCATATCCACATTGAGCCGGGTTACCGGGCGGAAGGAACCCCTAATGGTTAAGACGTTCTTCTTGTAAAGCATTTCAGCAGGTACGCCCACTGTTCCGTCTGGCTTAAACATAATAGCGCGGGTTTTCCAGCTTCTGATCAAGTGAATATTTTTGACGCGATTATCCAGATCTTCAAAATACGGGCCCCGAAAATCGATTGAATCAATTTCAATTCGGTTAGCTTTCATATTGTCGGTCAATGAATCGATGATCATTTTTGGGTTTTCAAAATAGAAAAACGCTGCATAAACCAGATTGACACCCAAGACACCGAGTGCTTGTTGTTGTGCTTCAGCATTGTCGTCAAACATTCTGACATGAACAGTAATATCAGAAGGTTCTGCACCAGGATACATTTGTACTCGAATACCACACCATGCATGGCATTCATTATCGCCTTTGAAACTTTTTGCTGCCACAGTCGCTGCATAGGCAAAGTAACGCGACGACTTTGATCGCAATTCAGCAACCCTATCCACTACCAGATCGAACTCCTGTTCCATCATGGCATTCACCCGGTTTTTACTCACGTAACGCCGGTCTTCCTGCACACCATATATGGCATCTGAGAATTTCATGTCATAGGCTGACATTGTTTTTGCAATAGTGCCGGCTGCTGCACCGGCCAGAAAAAATTGTCTGGCGACTTCCTGGCCTGCTCCTATCTCGACAATAGTGCCATATTTTTTATCGTCCAGGTTGATACGCAAGGCTTTTTGGCTGGTGGAACGGGAACTGACATTTTTATTCATGGTTTTTTCCAGTCTTGCAAATTCGTTAACGGTTTTACCGACGTCTTATACACCGGCCAATTATCAGTCAAAACGACTTAGAATATTGGTGTTGATAGAATGCACTATAAACTGAGGTTATGACAAGTATTGGTCAAACTCAATCTTCTTGCCACCAAAGGTTTGATTTGAAAAGAATTTGTGCTTTCATGATGATAAATATTCAGTGGCATTAGCTTGCCTCAAAAAGATCGATAGGGTCTTAACATAAAAGGAATTAATATGAGGCTGAACAAACTAATATTTCCCCTGCTGCTAGGCACCTTTTATACCCACGCTGAACAACAGGAGCTGCCAGAGGTCCTTGATTTTTACCCTGAATGTGAATACCGGGTTATTAAAGAAGTAAGCAGGCGAAATGCACTCCCCGCCAAAAATCGCAGTGTGTCATCTGAAGAAAAGCAGGCTGCGAAAAGAAAACTCATTGAAAACATAAGGCTTGTGGCTCGTGATTACGATGCAGATGCCATCATTCTGACGGGCAGCCGCTCAATGCTTGAACGGGAGCAGTTTTCTTCCAACAAAACCAAAATAAAACTCAAACATTTCATGCGAGCAGAGTTACTGGATCTAGATGGCTGCATAAACAAAGACGGTCACGTGCCAACACCTTTTGACCAGAATGGAATCAAACAACGATTGCAGTCAGGCAAAGTAGAGTTGCAACATAGTATCAGCTTTGTCGTTGATAATGGCAAAGAACGCAAGACACCGGCGGTTGACAACAATGTGGTAGCCACTGATACCGGCGTTTATGGTGCAGCTCTAGGTTCTAGTTCAGAGAGTATTCGTGTGCAGTTTGGTACACCAATGCTTGAATATCAGCTGGATCCTAACACCTTACTTTTAGGCTTTGGTCGATCACTTTGGCTGGTATTCAGAAACAACAAACTGGTGAGTGCAGGTAACGTCAACCGGTGGTTTAGTCGTGACTTGGTCAATTTTATTCCCTTTGATCCTCGTTTTGATAACAAAAAATGGAACATTCAAGGAATGGTTTCAAAAGGCATGCCTGTTGCGGAGGCTCAGATTAAGACTAATGCTAGCCTATATAAAGACAAAGAGTTACTTCTGGTCAGTCATGATGATGTGGAATTGGCGATGTTCTATACGGGTTATATTGAAGAGGAAACCCGTGTGGTACAGCAGGTTAGGGCATTTGAACTGCGTCGGCCAAACCTGGAATCCTATTATCTCGATGAAACACAATTGGATGACAGGGTTAGTGAACAGCTGTCTATTTACCTGAAAGATGGCACTAGTGATGGATTGACGACAACATACCTTAAGTCGAAACCACTGGGTTCTATCTGGCTAAATAAGTTGAGCAACATGTTGATTTATAGCGGCAATATGATGGCTGTGGCAAAAGGTGAAAATATCACTAAATTACACTTTGTAGAGAACGTTTTTGAAAGCTCTTATTTCTCACCCAGCGAGCCTTGGGAGTTTGCCAGGGCAAAACAAGGGCAATCAATGCAATCTTTAGCTGAACTGCTGGGTGAGCAAATTTTTACTTATGATGACCAATTACAGGTAAGCGCTGATAAGTACAATAAAAATCTCTACTTTGACAACAAATCTGGCGAGTACCGCCTGTATGCTGCTGACGTATCGATTTACTAGCGTCAGACCGCACGACTCCACAGATTCTGATTTTTCTTTATGGAAAAATATTCATGGGGTTCCCAAAAGGAAGGAAGCATTTCTTCTACGTCTGCAGGATTAAAATCATGTGACAGCTTCTGCATAATGTCTTTCAAACGATGGTTTGGAATTTTTTTTAGCTTTGTCCTGGCTTCAGCGTAATGAAGGTTATTGCCTTTATCAATTTTAAGAACTTGTCCGGAAGAAATATAACTCAGGTTTCGCGTTACCTGACGACAAAAAGGTACATGTGCTTTCTCAGGATTTAACCTGCTGACAATCCCATATTCGTAGGTATCTTCTTCCATTCCCCGTAAATTAACCGGTATAAAAGTGACTCCATAACCTTGCGGAAAATACCCGACAATATCGATAAAGGCTTTTGCAGCACTAACCTTTAATTTGTTCGCTTTGGCCAACTGTTCTATCAGAATAGCCGCTTTGGTCAGTTCTTTTTTGATGTATTCTCGTTTGGTTGAAAACAGAATTGATACATAAATCTGTGGGATCTTGATGATCTCTCCAATGCCAATTTTAGCCTTGAGTGCATCTTTGATAAGTATGGATTGAAATTTTAACCGGGCGATTTCATCAGCATTAAACTGGTCTCGCTCTTCTTTCGAATTTCCCACATATGCATCGCAGCCAAGCCCTTCTGTAAGATACAAAAGCGTGTATTGAAAATTGAGTTGCAACATTTTCTGGCGTTCATCAGGCTCTAACAAGCGGAATGGATCTTTGTCGCCGTTGCCAGTCAAAATAGACTGAACATCCGGGTGTTGCATCCCCACGTCCTGAAATAACGCAGCCAGTAATACTGGTAAAAGTATGGCACTAAAATAATTCTGGTAGGCTTTACTTTCACGATCATAGCGTTTGTCCTCGTCATAATATCGAGTGACATAAGAATCTGTTATCTGTTTCTCGCTAACCATTTTATCAAGCAGGCGGACACTCAACACTGCTTTGTAGGCGGGTTTCAGCCGTTGATGCAATTCAGCGAGTTTTTTTCCTTGTCCGGGTGAGGACAACATTAAGGTTCCCAGGTACTTTGCGCTTTTAGTTTGTGTCTCATCAAAATCTACGCCTTCACTTAATTCAATGATTTGATGGCATACATCAATGGCTGACCTAAGTCGTTCGAGGCGTTTGGACGATTGGGTGTTTTGGAAATTCGATAGCTGTGCTTTTGCATTGGCGAGCTTAGCTTCAAATTCTTTTTGCTGCTTTGTATTTGCTGTCTGTAGCTTGTTTTCCAATTCTGATATCTGAAATTGTATTTCCTGCAATTGATTCACTTCTTTTGAACGACCGGCAAAAAATTCAGCCGCCTCACTGAATAATGTTCTGCTCTCAGTATCGGCTGAGTTGATTGCCACAACCAAATTTTCCATAGCTTCCACATGGTTTTTGCTTTGATGGAGTTCTGAAAGGCTCAAATTAACCTCTGGTCAGGGTTCTTTTATCCTGAGGCTACGCAAAAGATCAGTTCACAGCAAGTTTGTTCAAGTGGGTTATTGAGGGCGTAAATACAAATTCGTTCATAAAGTGGAGAAAGAAGGTATAAATTTTGATTCCTGTTGATTGTCCTAAGCAGGAAGGAGCAGGTTTGAGTATATTATTTTCCAACTAATCGATTGATTACCAATCGATTTTTCGTTAGGTATCTGACTTGATACATAGTTATACTTTCAGTAGTTTTTATTGATACTGCGACCAGCAGAGGACCATCGGGTTATGAAATTTTTATATTCGACATTAGTGATTTTCACGCTTGTAAGTTGTCATTCCCTTGCAGAGGTGTCTGTGGAGCAACAAATCATCAGGCAGCTGGATACACAAATATCACAAGCCACTGATGACTTGGAACAAGTAGTCAATATAAACAGTGGCACCATGAACTTTAAAGGCGTAGAAAAGGTTGGTCGATTTTTTCAGAAGCAATTTGATGAGCTTGGGTTTGAAACGGAATGGGCAGATGGAAAAGACTTCGATCGTGCTGGACACCTGATAGCTAGTTTTGGTGCTGAGGATGTTAAAGGACCAAAAATACTGATGATTGGTCATCTTGACACTGTATTTGCCCAGAATGATGCTTTTCAGTCATATAAACCGCTCGGTAATGATCGAGTGGCAGGTCCGGGGATTACCGATATGAAAGGCGGCGACGTCATTATTGTCAACGTGTTGAAAGCGCTTAAAGAAGTAGGGACGCTGGACAAATTACGTATTAAAGTCGTGATGACGGGCGATGAAGAACGCAGTGGCAGTCCTTTATCAGCGTCGAAAAAAGCCATAATTAATGCGGCCAAATGGGCCGACATTGCATTAGGATTTGAAGATGGTGACAGTAACATCAAAACCGCAGTAGTCGCGCGGCGGGGTTCGGTTGACTGGGAGCTTAGGGTGACAGGAAAACCTGCTCACTCTTCGCAAATATTTACTCCACAGATTGGCTATGGTGCGATATTTGAGGCAGCACGCATATTAAACGAATTCAGAGAACAATTAGCAGGCAAGGGCGACCTGACTTTTAATCCCGGTATTATTCTTGGCGGCACAAGCATCGACTTCGATGACTTGACAGCGAAAGGCAATGCTTTTGGGAAAACCAATGTGGTTGCCAAAGAGTTACTGATAAAAGGTGGGATAAGGGCTTTGACTCCTGAGGAGCTGCAATTAGCCAAATCAACGATGCAGCGGATAGTTAATGACAATCTTGCGCAGACCCAAGCCTATTTAACTATAGGTGACGGCTACCCACCTATGGCTCCGACTCAGGGGAACTATAAGCTGTTGAGCCTGTACTCTGAGGTGAGCGAATCCTTAGGCTATGGTTCAGTGGTGGCGGTTAATCCTCGCAACGCAGGTGCCGCGGATATTTCTTTTGCCGCCAAGCATGTTGATATGGCATTGGATGGACTTGGTTTGATGGGAGAAGGTGGACACACCAAAGATGAGGTCGCCGATATGAGCAGTTTTGCTAAGAATATGCATAAGGCTGCTATTTTAATTTATCGTCTCGGCGAAACCTACTAGTAACCTCAGCAGAAATAGCCAACATCTGCCACGCAGTGCCGATGTTGGCTCGTCTATCAGTCTCTGTTGCGCCCGAACTTATCATGACTGCTGACCCAGTGCCCACCAATAACGGCGCAAGCAAGGGAAATGTCTCCAGCGAGTACTGTCGCCGCTACTATTTCCGCCAGCTTGTTCGCCTTTCCTTTTCCGTAACACCCGAGTAAATCCAAACACTCTTTTTGCGTGGGTAACCCGGTTCCACCGCCATAGGTAGCAACTATTAATGAAGGTAAAGTCACTGAAAGGTAAAAATCCCCATTATCCAGTAATTCGTGTGACAACAAACCCGCGTGAGACTCCACCACATTCGCTTCGTCCTGACCTGTGGCAATGAACAAGGATGCTATGCCGTTTGCAGAATGTGGGCCGTTATACGCCGCGCCCGCCATCAGTGCGCCAGTATTGGCTAACACCGTTGCTCTGGCCAGCATTTTGGTGTCGACCTTCATTATTTTTTTCAACACATCTTTTTTAAGTACTACTTCTGCAATCACCCTTTTACCCCTTGAGTGGAGCATGTTCAGATGAGAGTGCTTCTTGTCCGTATCCATATTACCAGACAGCAGGTACTCACATTCTTCAGGGTAGTTCGCCACTATCCACTCGCAGGCCGCTAAGGTTGCCTTGCCCACCATATTTTGGCCAGCCGCATCTCCAGTCGTGTAATTAAAACGCAGGTAACGGGTTTTTGATACTGACCACTGCATGATGTGCTCCAACTTTCCTATGCTGGTAGTGGTTTCAGCGGCTTGCTTGATATCCAGAAAATTCTCATCAACCCATTTACCAAAGTCCCTGGCTTCTCTGGCGTTTTTGAAAATAAATGCCGGAGCACGTTGCATGAACTGTTCAACGACAGTGGTATGCACGCCGCCACATTCATTAATCACCCGCATACCGCGACTATAACTCGCCACTAGAGTACCTTCTGTGGTAGCAAGGGGGACGTAAAAAAGGCCATCAGCATGTTCGCCATTAACCTGAATTGGCCCGGCTATACCAACAGGCATCTGGACCACACCAATGAAGTTTTCGATGTTGCCCGGTAAAGACTTTGGGTCTACTGAGAAATGACCAGTATGATTCAGTTCGGCACCGGTTTTTTCGGTCAGAAATTCCCGACGTTTTTGTGCCCACTCAATACTATGGTCATCCATGGTGTTACGTGGGATCCTGTTTGGATTGCTCATTTATTTTGTCCTGTAAAAAATGCGGAAACCTGTATGAATAATGGAAAATGCAAGGTGCTTGCCATATGTGAGTGCAGAAGATAATTGCCTGACCCGATAGATACGGGGGCAACAAATATCATCTTTGGCAGCAATAAGGTTCTGTTTTTTCTTCAAAATTTTGGATAATTTTAATTCATAAACTGTGACTAATTGATGACACCAGAATTATGGGGCGGTGAAAATGCTACTGCTTGCACCAGTTCATAGCGGACTGATCTATAATAGTGCAACCAGTGTAAAAATTTACACCATACAATCTATCCTATTCATCACCAAATCGCTCAAAATAGGCTTGTTTGGCAAAGGCTATCACTGACTTAACTTTTTGCGAGGAGCGCCTGCTAGCTGAATAGACCGCATACAATGATCGCGTTTGCGGAGTCCAGTCAGGGCCACTCAACACTCTCAGGCAATCTCGGTTTTCGATGTTTTTCAAAACAATAGTGGGGATATAGGCAATGACACGGGTTTTAATAGCTGCTTCCAACACCAGCATGAGATCATTTGCCTGTAACGTGGCATTAGGCGTGATAACCATTTCACCATGCTGTTGGTGATTAAAACTCCATTTATATTGCGGGGCTGAGACAGCACAGGGTAAAGTAGAAAGGCGTTTGAGTTCAAAGTTATCAGGATCAATATTGAAACGGTCAACGGTTTCATTGTGTGCCACCAGGACAATCGGGATATCCCATAACTTAGTCGCAATGGCTGACGAATCGGCCAGCGGCCCTACTCGTAAAGCCAAGTCAATATTTTCCCCCACCAGATCAGTGATGGCATTGTCGAGCTGGATATTTAGTTCGATTTTCGGGTAGATTTTATTAAAGTTGACCAGAATTTCACCCATGTAATCCAGCCCGACACGGGTAGGCATAGTAATTTTCAAAGGACCTTTTAGTTCTATTTCATCGTCCAGGGAATCAGAAATAGCGACTTTGAGTTGTTGGAACAACGGCTCACATTGGTCAAATAAATACTGTCCCTTTTCCGTCACATGCATTTGACGTGTTGTCCTTTCTATCAGCTTTTCACCGATGCTCTCTTCAAGCGAAGCGATGCGACGACTCACGGTACTGTGAGGCAGGCCCAACATTGTCGACGCTTTGTAGAAACTGCCAGCGTTGACGACAGAACAAAACAGATCCAGATCATCATAAAGGTTTTTCATCTAATATCTCAATAATGGGATTATAAAACTCAGAAACGTTCATTTTCAGGATAGCACATTGCCACTATTATTTGTTCACGATTTAAGCAAACGAGCGGACAAGCAAAATGAACTCACGTACACAAAATACAATTGGCAAAATATTCATGCAATACACCATCGCATTGGCAGTGTTTGCTAGCTTGGGGATCATTGACCAGGCGAATGCTGAAACAATTACAACTCAGAAAAATAACCTGATACAGGAAGCGTTGTTTGAGTCTCAGGCAGTGACGAATACCAAGGCATATCTGGCATCAAAAACAGAGCAGTTTACCGAGTTGGAAAATCTGCTTGCGGAACAGGCTGACGCAACGTCATACAACTTGGGTGATGCCACAACACATCTATATGCAAAAAACATTCGTCTTGATAGCAACGATGCTGAAAAGTCTTGGCCCTTGTTGTCTCTGAATGTGCAGGAAGGCAACCTGAACGTCAAAATGGGCAGCAGATACCAGCGCTAATCCAATGTCAATTTAAGCATAGCAACGAAGGAGATAACCTCATGAAAAACATAATCTTTTTCATCGCACTACTAGTTGTAGCACCAACAACACTGGCAAAAAATGCCTTTATTCAGGGGACGCAAGTCGAAATGACACAAGAGCTTGAAGACAAAAAGCTTGCAGGTAAAATTCGTTCTACAATAGCGTTTGAGCGTCGCCTTGCAGACACAAGAGTTAAGGTAAAAGTGAGTTCACGCAATGTTATTTTTTATGGTCGCGTGAATAACACTAAGGAACAACAACTATTGATTGAAATAGTTAAGCTGACAGTGGGTGAGTCCGCGCCTATTCAGATGCAAAAACTGTTGGTTGCAAGTGCAGACAATTCTCGCACCTGAGCTGCAAATTGATTGTTCGAAGAATTTTTCAATTTGCAGCTGCCACGACTTTCCCGGCTAATCAGGCGGTAAGCCAGGCTTTAGGGAAATTTTCCCTGACCAACTGATTGATACTCACACTCAAAATATTATTTTGTTCACTCACATCTTCTGCAAATTTTGATGGCAAATAGCTTCTGGCGATAATCATTGCATCCGGATATTTGCGTTTTAACCACAAAGATGTTCTGAAATTATCTTCTACCGAATCGGTACATAAAATTATAATTGGTTGTGTATCTGACAGATTGACCTTGTCTCGCAGCTGTTTCCAGACACCTGGATGGGAAATGTTTCCTTCAAAAATTTCACGACGACAAAAATTGTTCAGTTTGAGTTGCTCATCCACCACCTGAATTCGTCTTTTGGCATCTGTGCCAATAATGGCAATGGTATCTATTTCTTTTTCGGCGCTGTGCTGTAATTCCTCCAAAATAGTCTGTCCAAACAGACCAAAACCGGCAATGACTACAACGTCCTTTGGAATTGTTTCAACAAAATGTGAGGCCAGATGATGTTGTACTAATGCCGAAGCAGCCAGCTGATAAGCATTGAAGTTGATACACTTTTTTGCCACATGAGAATCTGTCATCGAGCGCATAAAGCGGATACTGTTGCAATGGATTAGTATCCTTCCTTCCAGGTTTGGTTCGAGCTCCAGGATCTTGTAAGCCGCCTCATAATTCTGAAAATTATCTGTTCCTAATAACACCACCTTTTTGGCATTATTTAAACTCAGTTTGGCTAAGAAGTAGCTGCGGGTAATGTCCCCGGTGATCACAGTAGCGTCGTATCTGCGTTTAAACTCTTCTTCGCGAACAGGATCAATATTGTCGTCTATTATCAACAACGACGTTTTGGGTGATAATTTTCGGAGTTCCTTTAAGTAAGAAATAGTTAATTCACCTGAGCCAGACACGATAATATGGTTTTTCAGGCGACGAAAACGCCATTTATAGGGTGAAATCGTTTTTATCACTGCTTCAATGATGGTGGATGCCGCCAGAATTGGCGATCCAAAGTAGCTTATCCACAGCAACCAGCGCCCTATCATTGGGCCGCCTTGGGGAGTACCTAAATCCAGTCCTCCCATAACGAATAACCCCAGGCTATAGTAAGCCTTGGTAAGTATGTCTGCATGCCCAATATCGGGTCTTTCAGACAATCCCACACCCAGATTGAATCCCCAGAATGCGCACATGAAAAGTACGCCAGCAGCTGGCCAACGCCAACCCAGTTTTACGGTGAGTAGAGACAAGTCAAGGGCTCCTATCGGGGTTCAACTCAAGATCAGATAGTCATAATTGTATGCTTATGTGCAGATAAACGCATCTGTTGAATGTAATTTTTCATTGTGAATCAGTGAGTTGTTTCGTCACCTCCACGGTAAATATCAGGTGTTTTAAGGAATTTCCGAAGAGGTGTGAAATGGGAAGCTGAGTAAGCTTCCCAAGACATAAGTGGGTGTTTAGTCCAGCTTGACCGCGGTGCCATAGGCGAGCAATTCCGCTGCCCCCTGTGCAATCATTGAAGTAGTGAACCTCACGTTAATAATGGCATCTGCTTCCAAAAGTTTTGCTTCATCAAGCATACGGTCAATCGCTTGCTCCCGGCTTTCGGCCATCAGTTTAGTGTATTCGTTTATTTCGCCACCCATAATATTTCTGAACAGCGCCTGGATATCTTTCCCCAGGTGTCTGGCTCTGATGGTATTCCCTCTGACCAGTCCAAGGTGTTGACTGATGGTTTTTCCCGAAACCTCAGGACCTGTGCTAATAACGATATGCTTCATAACTTAACTCCTTTGTATTTATCCGTTTTCCTCGCTATTACTTGCTGCCTGACGACAGCGACGAATACTCCGGCAAGCCCTCCCCAAACAAGACCGCTGAGCAACTTTTCACCCAAACCGATACTATCCGAAGTAAAAAAGGCTAACAGCGCAAACATGAAAGATATTGTCAGACCAATGACCAAAGCTGACCAGCCTGTGTTTTCCATCAATTTGGATGTTGGATCATTCATTAGCGCATCGATTCTGTGTTGTTCCAGTTCCGGCATGTCACTCCCCTTAATCGCAGCTTTTAGTTGTTCCAATTGGTTCAAGGTGGCGCGGCAATGTTCACAATGTTCGACATGTAGAGCAACTTGCTGACTTTGTTGTTGTGTCAGTTCGTTATCCACATAGCCAGATAACAATTCATTGATCTGTTCACATTGACCGGTAATCTGATGTTGTTTGTCGTGATCATTTGTCATCTCAAATGCCTCCTCGTGCAAGTGTGGTCAATTTATTTCTAAGTGCTACCCTGGCGCGATGTAATTTGGACATTACCGATCCCTTGGGAATGTCTAAAATACTGGCAATCTCTTCATAGGAAAATCCGTGGTAATCCTTGAGCAATACAATTTCCCGGTTTTCCAATGAGATACTCATTAGTGCTGCATCAATGTGTGTCTGAACTTCGCTGGCCAGAAGTTGAATCTGTGGTTCAGTTGTCGACGAAGCCATAAGACCCAGGCAGGGCTCAACACTTTGTTGCATTTCCTGATTGGGCTGTCGATTTTGTTGTCTGGCATCCGCTCGGACTTTGTCAATCGCTTTGTTGCGTACAATGCGATAAAACCAGGGTTTAAAATCGAGGCTGGTTTGATTGGGCGCGCTATCATGGGACAGCGCAATGGTAGCTGCATCCTGAATTACGTCGTGTGCATCCGCCGGCTGACTGACGATTCTAGTCGCTAGCTTGAATGCATCCTTCAGCGTGTCAGCAAAATGTGTATCCATTCTGATCAAACCTTAAATTAAGCCTGTTACCTTAATAACGATCCAACTTAGGACTTTATTCCAGGTTTTTTCAAAATATTTGCCATGAAAAGGAAAATTGCACTAGATAGGATGGGAAGATCACCCGTTTCAATTGGTTAAAGTGGAGTGAGTTTTATTATGCGTCCTTCATCTGTCGGGTTTGGGCTGTTTCTGTCTACGGCGATCAACAGTTCACCACCAGGCAACTGTGCGATGTCCCGCACTCTGCCAATGTTGCTGAGTACCGTTCGGGTTTCATCTGTCTGACGGTCATAACTGACCAAACTTTGATTCGCCAGGGATCCCATCATAAAAGTGTCATTCCAATCACCAAATTGACTGTTTTTCAGTAAGCGCAATGATGAGGGGGCAATGGTAAACGTATCCCAATATCTGACAGGCAACACGCTAAGCTCTGCGGCTTCCGCAACGGATAACCTGGAAACAGGTGTTCTGTCATAATTCATTCCATAGGAAAACAGCGGCCAGCCAAAATTAGCACCTTTTTGAATGATATTAAATTCATCTCCCCCTAGCGGACCATGTTCGTTGGAATACAAGGTCCCAGATTGGTCATCAAAATACAAACCCTGGGGATCACGGTGGCCGTAACTCCAGATGCTGGAAGGCTGGGTAAACCCATCGAGCACAGGATTGTCAGCAGGAATACTGCCATCATCCTTCAGACGATGAATTTTTCCACCGTCATTGGCAAGATCCTGTGCTCCTGGTTCAGGGCGAGGGTTCCCCCCCAGACCTTGGGTTACATAAAAATGTTGATTATCTTCCCAGGCAATCCGGGAGCCAATTGAGAAGGCATTTGAATTAAACACTACCTCAAGGTTGTTTACTTGATCATTATCAAGTCGAAATCTGGCCACAGACATCCTTTGATTTGTACCTACATAAGCGATATAAACCTGCTGGTTAGTCGCAAAGTCAGGGTGAAGGCTGACGTCCATCAGACCGCCATAAACCAGTCCAGCTACTGTTACTGTCCAAGAGCTTGGCAGACCAGACAAAGTGATGACATTGCCATTTTTAAAGTAGTACAAGGTACCGAATCGCTCGGTAAACAAAAACTCTTCCTGGTTAATCACTTCAATGGCCCATGGAATTTTGTACCCTCTTGCAACCACTTCCATAGTGACACCATTTTGTTGCGTGACATTGTTAGTTGGTTGAGGAACAGGGGTGACCGTCGGCGTATTTGACTCTCCACCACCACAGGCCATCAGAAGCGTGGCAATCAAAAGCGAAAAAAGGCGGCATACATTCTTTGGAGTCATATATAAATTGGGAGTGATTGTAGGATAAGAACTAAGTATAGAGCTTGTTGAACTCATGTGTATGAAAATTATTAGATTAAAGCAAGAGGCAATAGTATTGCGGATGCTGAAATCTACTGGGCTCAAGCAAAAAAAACGTAGCGAATAATTGTGTGTGTTTAGACTGCACCCCTAGGGCAATTTCCGCCAAATCGGTTCTGCTTATTCACCACTTGCGTAAGCCTGTATAGCTTGCCATAAAAATCGGCCCATCTGGATCCGGTATATATCGCTATGAGCGCCACCGCCAGACTTATAGGCATTAAAACGGATCAAATTGTCAGCATTGACATAGATAAAGTGATTTTCGGTCGGAGCAAAGCTCTGATCTACAGATTCACTAGCGTAATGGCAATCAAAATTGCTCTGGATTTTATCAATGCAGTAGGATTTGAATGTGGTTTCATTTCCTACGAATGGGGCCCATCGACCAGTGTCCATTGCTTTGTCATGAACAGAGGCTGTGAGCAACACTTTATTAGCATTTTCGCAGTATTGGTATTGAGGTGTTTCGATGCCTTTGTCAGGATAAAAGCGATTCATTGAATAGGCCCCTTGCAAACCGATCAGTAAATCAATTTTACTGCGGGGAAGCATAGTATTATTTTCAGAAATTGCAGGTCCAACGCATGTGGCCATAGATGATGCTCGTGCTCCGAAACTATGTCCGATTACAACTGAATTTGGTACATCTAATCCAGACAATGTTTGATGAATTAGTACTCCTAGCCAGCTCAGTCCGACTTCATCGGCATCAAATGCTTTATTTGGATAACTTGCTATTTTAAAGGCTGGGTCCAGAATTCCGCTTTCCCATAAACTGGGCCAGGTCAATCCCACAAATAGTGGATTAATCTCGCCGTTGGAGGCGGCAATTATATTTGCGCCTATAGAATTGAAATTTCGAATGGCTTCTTCCTGGTTGGTATTCCAACCCATTACAAGAACTATTATGTGCGAATAGTCGTCGTTTTCATTCTGGTTATATTTCCGATTGTTTATATCGATTTCTAATGAGCGTCGCAGCGAGCGCATTGCTTGCCAACTTTGAGTGTAAAGGTCTTCGCTATATTCCTGCTCTTGCTCGGGTTGGCAGGTGACCAAATTCTCCGGGCTCTTAGACTGGTACGCACTATAAATGGCACAATTAATACTATGGCCGCTCTGTATAATGTGTGTTACCAGCATTGTTTTCTGGTCAACTAAAGAGCTGTACAAATCTGCTGGTGAATTGTCATTATTGGGCACTCCGGTGGTTTTAATCGCTTCTTTGGGATTGTTGCTTATAGCGGAAACCGGCACCTTTTCGACGCCAACTATGTAGCCTGGGAAGTCCAGTGCTAGTTCATCGGGGTAATATAAAACCGAATGAAATTGTTGTGTTAAATCACCCCCGGTATCAAGCACTTTTTCGCTATCAGAATACTCAGTGACTACGTCGTTTGAAGCACAGGCTGAAATTAAACACATCAGTAGCAGGGATAAAGTAATTTTTGTAAATGTCATGTTGGCACTCGATTAATGGCAAGGCTGCTCAAAGTAAAATAGACTTTACTCTGCGAATTAGCTACTGCACGGTCAGAAAGGTTCTGATTGTTTAGTGCCACTCGCGTGGGCGTTCTCTTAGGAGGTCAGACAGATTGCTGGTGAAAGAGATACTGTCGGAATCACGTTTGCTGGAAGAGGGCAGAACATCGAATCACTGCGTATATAGCTATCGTAGTTTTATCAGAAAAGGCCATTGTTCTATCTGGTCAGTAACCTGTTATAAGCAAATGAAACTGACAATTGAAGTAAATAACCGGTGCAAGCAGATTGTTCAGGTGAAAGGAAAAAACAACCGTGAACCTTTGCAACCCGAATTGCAGGTCGTGCGCAAGTGGGCTTCGCTCAATGGGCTAAGATGCCAGTAACTGCTGGCATCCTTTACCCTTGCTTTATTGGGATCTTTTTTCTTGCCCAGTGCTTAGACAATAAGTACAACGCATAAGTACTTACAACAAAGATGGCACAGTGAAGAATGGAAAAAGTTGACAGGTAATGTGTCGGCCAGATAATAGCCTGAACAAAGGCTTTCATTTGTTCTACAAAAAAGTTGATGATCGTTTGCAGGCCAAGTGTTGCTATAAATTGGTCAAGTCCCTGCCAATCAGAAACAAAATCTTTTAGCTGAGCAAACTCGATAAATAGGAGTTTAACAAAAGCCACGACACCATAGTATCCGCCACCAAAGTGTAACCACTTAATGAGAATTGGGTTGGAAGTACCATATTTATCAGACGTTTCATCATCTGATTCATAGGAGTGGGTCACTTCGTTTTGTTCGTCTTCTATTCCGTCTTTAAAGGCATAGTAATGCAGAAAGTAACTGGCTATCAGGATCAATACACCCATGTGCAGCACTTCCCAAATCAGATCCCACATTGTGTCTACTCCGGCTAGCTTTAGTCTAAAATTCACTTCTGTGAATAACACAACCCTATTTGAAAGCTAAAGTTCATCTCTCATTACCTGCTAATTTAAACCATCCACCCTTGTTTGGCGACATACTATTTTTAGGTATTAGCTAAGAGGTAACTGTGAGTAGGCAATCGCTAATAAAAATAAAGAACGGGTTACATTTTATTGTGTTGTTGTGTTTTTCTACTCATATAAACGCAACCTTTTCGATTATTGCCTGTGATGCGCAAACACAAGCCTGTGGTGCGGCGGTTGCAACCAACAATCTTGCCGTTGGGGCTAGCGTGATTTACGCCAAATCTGGAGTGGGTGCAGTCGCATCACAATTTGAAACCAATCCACACTATGGACTTAATGGCCTTGCGCTGTTGGAAAGTGGTCAATCGGCCGAATTCGTTATTCAGGACTTGCTTGCGCATGACAACAATTTTGATGGAACAGGGGTAGAGGACAGACAACTTGCAGTGCTGAGCATGAAACAGGGTAGCGCGATCCACACAGGCAAACATGCCAAGCGTGCTGTCTGGTCAGGTGCCATTAAGTCTGAGCAATATTCAATTCAAGGTAATGGGCTGGAGGGACGTAAAGTGTTGGAGGCCATGGAGCAAGCTTTTAGCCAAACTTTAGGCACTTTGGCTGAGAAACTGACGGCGGCACTTGTTGCCGGGCAAGCGCAAGGAGGACAATCCACAGGCAGTATGTCTGCTGCTTTGTTAGTCAGCACAAAGCAGGGGTATCCCCATGATATTAATTTACGTGTCGATGCTGCAGATAAACCCGTTCAGTCGTTACAGACACTGCTGAATTTCCACTATGCTCGCCAAATGATCATAATAGCTGAGCGGGCCGAAAAACAGGGAGAATCTGAATTGGCTTGGCAATGGTTAGACAGAGCACTTGAACGAGGAGCTAGATGGGACAGGATCCATCGACGGGCTGCACGGTTGGCGATTAAGCTTAACAATAAATCTAAAGCACTTGATTATTTGGCCACGTTTCAACGATTAAACCCTGTATGGTTTGTGCGCGAAATAGCCGATCCGATTTACAATTCTGTAAAAAATACTTAAGATTTTCAAATGGTTATAGAATCGATTTCGAAATCCGATTGAACATATCAATAAATTCAATTTTACCCATCTACCTCATAGCACCCATACTCTGGACACTACTTGATTGATGGAAAGAAACTGTGTTCTTTACCTATTATATTGGTGCGCTGGTGATATGTTCGATGTTGTTTAGCTTGTTGATTTCATCTCCTTCGTTTGCGTCGGCGACCCTCTCTGTAGAGGTGAAGGATCTGGAAAATGACAAAAGTGTTGGTCAAATAACCTTTCGGCAAAGTGAATTCGGACTCGTTTTGGTACCAAATTTAAGCGGATTACCCACTGGGCTACATGGTTTTCATCTGCATGAAAACCCTTCCTGCCAACCTTCGTTTAAAGAGGGTAGCAAATTCCCGGGAAACCAGGCAGGTGGCCATTATGATCCTGAAAATACCGGAAAACACGGATTCGCCTGGTCTACTGACAGTCACCTCGGTGATTTGCCGCCGCTTTATGTGAATGCACAGGGACAGGCAAACCAGCCTGTATTAGCTCCAAGGCTAACACTCGATGACCTGTCCGGTCGTTCAATTATGATCCACGCCGGAGGTGACAATCATTCTGATCATCCAATGCCACTTGGTGGTGGAGGAGCGAGAATTGCTTGTGGCGTCATAGTTTATTCCAGGTAAATGCAAATGTTCACATATCATAGGCACTAGCCAGTACTCTGACTTTTATTCTACCGTCAAGCTGGCGTTCCCAAATGCGAATATGTTTGCCGGTATTCACGCCCGAATATTCGCCTGAGCGCCAAACGGCGATGTGGGAAGAATGCTGGATTAGGAAATTTCCCAGTTCTTCTATTTTTGTGGTTCTCTGCTGCAAACCCTCCATGCTGGCAATCTCTTGTGCATGCTTCTGCCAGTAGGCATCAATATCTTCAAAACCCAGAATAGGGGTATTTGAGTTTCGTAAAATTATTCCATCAGGAGCATACAGCTGGGTCAGAATGACATTATCCCGTAATAAAACGGCGTCTTTTATCAGTGCAGAATAGGCGGCTAGTTCAATGGTTTCCGCGGAATTTATGGGTAAGTGAGGCTCAAATGCTGTAACTACGGATGGTACATTTTTAAATTTCAGTTCCTCGACAAAATCAACGCTGTGGTCAAAATTCCAGAGTTCAGTGTCAATACCTGGCGCCTCACTTAACCCATTGTTCCAGATCGTCATGTAACTGCCTTTAATACTATGAACCGTGCCTTTGGTGTTTCTTAATTGCAGATGATAGTGACCGAGCTCAGCTGTTTTATCTGCCATATCAAGCCAGTAAAAAGGTTCTCGTGTATAGGTAAGGGGAACAAATCTTTCAAACAATGAAGTGAAATACGCTGCGATGTTTGTTGGCTGTTTAAATGTCGGATTTGCTTGTACTAACAGCTCCCCGTTTTCATTAAACAGTTTAGTTATTCCTTGGGTGTCTTGCTGCAAGAGCGCATTAATATAGCTAAGTCGCTGCGGTTGGTATTTATCGGTTGGTTCCGCAAAAACGACGAGTGCAGCTGCGCAAAGAACAAAACACAGCCAGCACTTAATTGGTAAATTCATATTGGTTTCCCCTGACTAATAGACAAGGGAACATTATGAATAAGCTGTCAGTTTCGGACGTCCGAACCTATGGAATAGGTCGTGCAATCATATAACATGGCTAGCAGCGAAGTGCTTTTTCGTTGAAGCGTTTTACAAATTCTTTTTTGAATTCACTGGGGCTCATGCCATTTTGTTTTTTGAACGCAGTATTAAAGGTCGATTTGGAGTTGTATCCAACTTCGAACGCAATTTCCAGAATCGATTTTGCATTATCCGCGACCAATAGTTTCTGCGCTTCCTCTATCCGATATTGATTTACCAAAGCGTAAAAGTTTTTATATTCGCTCTCGTTTATCGCCTGAGAGACAACATAAGGCAAATCTCTCAGTTCTTTGCATAAAAGCTCCAGATTCAATCGACTATCCCGGTACATTTTCTCCTGGTTAAACAGGACCTCGATTTTATTCAAAATGGCAGTACGACGTTCATTGTCTAAGGCGGAATTTTTATACTTGACGCGCTGTACTTCCGCCTCTGATGATGCCGCAGAGTAAAGCTTATTGCGGGCAGACTGATTGTTCTGGCCCAAGTCCAAAGAATGGGTTACAACCGCAAAACAAAGATAGACAATCAGTGCCACCTGCAATCCCGCAAACATTAGATTAATGGCAGAAATGTCATCCAAGGCCCAACAATAAAGAACCCGAAGTGCATTTGTCATGAAGTTGGCAATAACAACCATCAGCAGCACTCGCAAAACATTGACGCCTGATTCAGATGTTTGTGCAAATAAATTTCTATTTTGTAAAAGGCGGTGCTTAATGAGGTTCGCACACTTCACAGAATAATAGCCTGACTGCACTAAGAAAACGCCCGCCATCAGTAGCATTGAACCCAACACTACGGTGGTGTACTGCGGACTCAAGGGGTTTATGGGGTCGGCAAAGTCACTACCTGAGTGTATCGATGTAGCTAATGGAAGCAGCAACAAAATGCCCAGAAAAATGGGGAAGCCTTGGGAAAAGAGGCCTTGGAGCGTGAATTTTGTTTTGGCACCGGTCAGCTCCCGAGCAAACAGCCACAAGCAGGGCGCCAATAACAGTGCAATACTCATAATACTCAGCAACCAAAACCCTTTGTAAGGAGTTTCCGGGTTTGCCATCATCCACTCAAAGCCAGAGCTCATGCCTCTTAACAATAAAAATACTAAAAAATAGCGCTTGGGAAATGCCAGATCCTTGTGCCAAAGCAGCATACCTGTAAATAAACAAAGGCAAGTTGAAATGGCATAAAGTGAAATCTGCAGCGTCAGCATGTTTTGTGAGGATCTTACTGTTAAGGTTGCTTAAAGATTAAACGCAAGGTAGTCAGTAATCAACACCCTAAAAAGCTTGAGGAATTAATGCATATCACAACTTATAATCATTTTGATTTATTTCTAGCTATGCTGCACTCAACTATTCATACCCTCACTTTAAAGGCAGATCCTCTCGCTAAGATTGTCACGATACGTCAGCAATTGATAAAGAATCAGTCTTGGAAAAAACCAACAAGTGTTAAAAATATGTATGAGATTGGTGATTATTTCGTTTTGTCTTTGTGACAAAGACGTGACAACTTCAAATTATATTAATCCTCGTTACTTGAAAACACTGCAATTTTTTATGAGGACAACACCATGAAGCTAAACAAGTTGGCGACTGCCACATTACTAACACTTGCTACCGCAGGCACTGCGCATGCAGTTGATGTTGAGTTGAGTATTACAAATTTAACCAACGCTATGTATTTTACACCAAGATTAGCTATTGCTCACGATAGCACCGTTGATGCCTTTGAGGTTGGAGAGTCAGCTTCCACTGCATTGGCTTGGTTGGCGGAAGCTGGCGTGATAGATGATGCCCAGAACGCTGCTTCAGCGGGACAGAATTTTGAGGCGGTGCTTGGGCCGGCAGATACCGACAATGGCACCAATTCCTGGCATCGATTCGATGGGTTAGTAGCGCCCGCTACAACGTTGAGTTATTCGTTCGACACTATGGATTATGAATATCTATCTCTGTTAACAATGTTGATTCCGACCAATGATGCGTTTGCCGGACTGGATAGCATTAAAATCCCAACTGAACCAGGGACTTATAATTATTATTTGAATGCATACGATGCGGGTACGGAGCTCAATGATGAGTTGAATAGCACACGTACTGACATCACCGAACAAGGCGGCACTCCCCTAGGAGGTTACGGGGCACCTGGCGTAGCAGGTGCCGGCGCGCCACCAATCGAACCAACAATGGGGACGGGCGGAACGGGTGTCGCCGTCACAGTCGGTTTCGATCAGGACGGTAACGCATTAGCCATACCAACAGAGGTTGTAGACGGCACTGATGGGCCGGTACATATCCACAGAAACGTTTTAGGTGATACCAGCGCAACAGCAGGAGCAAGTGATGTGGACTCTCGCATACATCGTTGGTTGAATCCTGTAGCTCGTGTCACAATCACCGTTCCAGCGCCTTAAGCGGAGGGAGCTTCACATGAATACTAAACTATTGAGATTGAGTATATTGCCACTTTTGGTTGCGTTAGCTTCTGGTTGTTCAGGCGATGATGGTGAAACCGGGCCAGCGGGTCCAGCAGGCGCAGCAGGTCAGGATGGCGCTCCTGGAGCTGACGGCCAAGATGGTGCGCCCGGGGCGCCTGGCGCCGATGGTCAGGATGGAGCAGATGGTACAGATGGCAACTTTGCTGTATTCACTGTTCAGATCACGAATCTAACCTATAGCCAACCATTTTCACCCGCGGCCGTCATATTGCATGAACCAGGGTACTATGTCTTTCAAGAGGGGATGCCTGCTAGCGTGGCTCTGGAGAACCTGGCAGAAGGTGGTGATCCATCCATGGTAATGAGCGAAGCGCAAGCTGCAACTCAGTTCCTGGACGTTGTTAACGGCGGTGGCACTGGTCAACGCTCAACGGGCGAGGAATCAACGTTGGTGGTGCCTATGCTGGACATTGACAATCTGAGATTGTCAGTCGTGACCATGTTAGTTGATACAAATGACGCGATTACCGGCGTAAACGCTGTGGATGTGAGTAACATGGCTGTCGGTGACAGCGCCACATATGTTGGCCCAAGTTGGGATTCCGGTACAGAAGCGAATCTCGAAACTGCCGACACAATGCCTGGCCCCGCTGCACAAGCTGCCGGTGGCGGTGGTGCGGCAGCTGGATTTGATGCGGCACGAGATGATCTGTTCGATCGGGTTAGAATTCATCGAGGTGTGTTAACCAGCGCCAATGCGACAGATGCTAGTATGGAAGGGCTCAGCACTTCAGTTCTGACCGAAGGTGATCGTTGGGACAATCCGACATCAAGGATCGTTATCACGCGCACCCGATAAGTTTCCTCGCAGAACGTTGCTTTAAGCTGCAACGTCCAAGGCAATCCTTAAGGATTGCCTTTTTTGATCTTCCTAACCAGGCTAAGGAACTTACCTTCTTTAACTACTTTTACCGCTTTTAGCCGTGAAATAAATTCGTTTTGGTTTCGCAAAGCTCAACATCGAGAATTATCGGTTAGGTACAACATCATCCAGAAGCACTATGGCTTCGGTTCCTGCAGAGTACAGGGCACTGTGCGGAATGAATACGCGGATATGTACGGCCATTACTTCTTCACCACTGGCTATTGCATCCCGGCTGTAACTGAGTGTTCGCCACTGGGCTGAATAGTAATTTTGCAATGGGATATATTCTGGCCCACTGATGCTTTTTTTCTTCACAATTGTGCCGTCCGATTTGCGAATGCTAAGCAGCGGCTGGAGCAAAACGCCAGGTAAATTAGTGTCCATTGCAAAACGAAAACCATTGGCACTTTGCCAATCTCCATTTGGCTTTGGCGAGACGAAATCAAACCGGCTATAGCCGGTTGAACCATTGCCTGGAAAGCAGCTCGAGATAATCGGCATTCTTAGTGAACCGGCGTTTGGATCGTTATCGAAGCTGTTACTACTTGGGATCAGGGTCAACCAGTTGTTGAGCTCAGCATTACTGCAAAAGGTATCTTTTACATAGGTTCCACCGTCGTATACTCCATCTATTGTGAAGCCTTGTTTGGAGCCATCGTCGAATGTCCAGCATCCAGATAACAATACTAAAAATGATATGGTGATCAGGTGAACGGTTCTTATATTCATCACTTTGTCTCCCTCAAATAATTCCTTCAATCGTTTTTGGCGAAATTGCCACTGATTATGCACGCCATTAATGGTGCGGCGACTAATGTAGAGCACATGAGAGAGTATTAAATTAACCGGAATGGTTTTATCTGAGAAAAACGTAATAAAAATATAAAGAAAACATATGGCCCATAAAAATCGTTATAAAACAGTAGGATATTTAATTTGTGGATATCAGTTATGCAGCGAAAAGGCGAGTGCCGAAGGTGTAGAGGAGCTCAACTGGGCCAGTTCTTCAAGGTGGAGGAATCAATAGATGTAGAGAAAATAGAAAGGACAAAAGAGGCTGCCACTGTTTTTTTGTTAAAGACATTAATTTAATCTGGCCCTTAGCACTAAGATAAATTTATTGTGATCCTAAACATCCCAACACATACTAATTCTGTAGCCGAATTTAAAAATCTCATCAGATAGGTACACGCTTATGAACGCTCAAAGTCAGAATGACAACCAAACATCACAAACCATTCCTCAAGAAGCTTTCGATTGGTACGATCAATACGCGCATGGAATTATAGATCGACGGACATTCTTATCTAGGCTGGGATCGCTCGCGGCGCTGGGTTTCAGCATGTCGGTACTATCATCTGCGTTATTACCAAATTATGCTTTGGCGGAACAAGTTTCGTTTAATGATCCTGAAATCAAAGCAACCTACGTCACCTTTCCCTCAGATAAGGGACACAGTGAAGGCAGAGGATACTTTGTTACACCAGAGAAACTGACGACTAAAGCCCCCTTAGTATTGGTTGTACATGAAAATAGAGGCCTGAATCCATATATCAAAGATGTCGCGAGGCGAGCTGCGAAAGCGGGCTTTATAGCGTTTGCACCCGACGCATTGCATCCACTCGGAGGTTATCCGGGTAATGATGATCGTGGTAGAGAAATGCAACGCTCAATGGAAAGAGCAAAAATTGAGCAAGATTTCATTGCCGCAGCCAAATTTTTACAAGCTCACCCATCTGGTAATGGCAAGCTTGGCGCTGTTGGTTTTTGTTTTGGAGGTTACATTGTCAATATGCTAGCGGCAGCAATTCCTGACGTTATAAGTGCAGGTGTACCATTTTATGGCACGCCTGCAGCCAAAGAACTACGCAAAAACATTAAAGCACCTCTTTTAGTCCAACTTGCGGAATTGGATAAAAGAGTCAATGCGAGCTGGCCAGAGTATGAGCAGGATTTAAAAGACAATAATGTTGACTACACCATGCATATGTATAAGAAAGCAAATCACGGTTTTCACAATGACTCTACCGGCCGTTATGACCCTGAAGCTGCTGAATTAGCGTGGCAAAGAACGTTGAATTTTTTCAACCAGAATCTTGTTTAAGAAATACTGGCTAGTAATAGGTTTAAATAGAAACTGTTGCAGGTTCGGGCACTGCTGTTTTGTTGAAGATATCACTTTATTCTGACCCCTTTGAAAAATTGCTCGGAGGAGTGCCCACATGACGGGTAAAAGCAGTACTAAAAGCACTGGCGGAACCATAACCTATCTTTTCCGAAATCTCGGCAATACCATGTTGACCGTCACGAAGTAAGTGCTTTGCAATTGTCATTCGCCAATTCAACAAATATCCTATGGGTGTAACTCCCACTACTCTATTGAACCTGGTAAAGAATGCAGAACGAGATAGTTGCGCCGTGCTGGCGAGTTCCGGAATTGTCCAATCTTGATTGGGGGAAGTATGAATGGCTCGTATCGTCTGACCTATTCGGGGATCAGCAAGTCCGCGAAGCAAACCAGAAGATGAAGATGGGGTGGTGGTGGACCGAAATGCTTCTATGAGTAACACCTGCAACAAATGCTCTGCTACTGCATCTCGCGCCGGACGATCTGCGCGAATTTCGTCACGCAAAAGTGACGCCAGAGTCCCTAGTCGTTCTTCCCCGTGAACCAAAACCATATCAGGCATAAGTGAAACTAATAGCTCGGTGTCAGGACTTACGAAACTACAATGGCCTACTAGTACTTGAACATCAGAATGAACCAGTGCACTGCCCAGTCTGTATATTCCATCTTCGCCTAAGACAGGTTGATTGCTCACTGTTTTTAAAGGGCGGGGCTCGATACTAGAGAACGAAAAGCTCTGCAACGCGGGAATGAGTGTGAAATCGCCCCTACTTAAATAGAGTGGTTCTCTGCCGTCAACTTCCAGGCAAGCCTTTCCGGCTAACATTAAACAATAAAAAACATCATCCAGGTCGTCGCGCCGTACCCGAAATGGACTGGCGGCATGAACAAGTTTAGAAACAGGCGCATGAGGACGAAGAATAGAAATCACTTCCGAAAGAGGATCAGTCATACAGGACTTTTAATAATATATTGCAATGATTGATTATCGAAAATTCTGTGAATGTTGTCAATTTCGCGCTACTGCTTGTCCGAGAACTCGTACCTCAGTTGATACCATGCGTTTTGTTGCTTACGCCAATTGATATCTGGAACAATCTGGTTTGTTTTTCAAACTTGAAAACTGAAATTGTTCTCAAATCTCGTAGAGAATCTGTTCACTAATGTGCAATTTAGGACTAATGATAATCTATTGTGGACTCATGATTATTCTTAGTTTTATTTTTCCTGTCAGGATAGAGATCCTCTACCACAGGAGATTATGCTTTGAATACTATATTAATTACCGGATGCTCATCAGGCTTCGGACTTGAAACTGCCCGTCATTTTCTAGCCAAAGGCTGGCGGGTTGTCGCAACTATGCGTAAACCTGACGAGAATATTTTACCTGATTCACAGAACTTGCGGATTTTGCCATTGGATGTAACCGACTTAGATAGCATTGCAAATGTTGTGCGGGAAGCTGGTGCGATTGATGCGTTGGTCAATAATGCCGGAGTTGGCTGGTTGTCGACTTTTGAAGGAACGTCACAGGAGATAATCCAACGGATTTTTGAGACCAACACGTTCGGAACATTCGAAATGATCCGGGCCGTGTTACCACAAATGCGTGAAAAACGGTCAGGCGTAATAGTCAATGTGTCTTCTAGCGTGACGTTAAAACCGCTGGCTCTGTTACCCGTTTATACGGCGAGTAAGGCTGCCATAAACGCTTACACAGAATGTCTGGCACTTGAGTTAGCACCGCTGGGTATACGCACGCAGCTAGTTCTGCCCGGTCAGGCACCCTCAACTCGTTTTGGCAGTAATGCGAGGGCGTTAATGGCTGAAGCGAAAGAAGCACCGCAAGATTACAAACCATTTGTTGACGAGGTGATGAGCGCATTTGCTGAAAATGCAGCCAAAGAACCAACCCGTTCAGAACAGGTTGTTAGCGCAATTTGGCGTGCTGTCACTGACCTGGATTGTCCACTCAGCCTTCCGGCTGGAAGCGACGCAGAGACCATGTTTTATCAAAAAAACCTCATCCACACAGGGTACACCCGCGTTGGCTCAGTCACTTGCAGCATGGCTAATCACGCCAATTGAGTCCGGCTTTTCCGATTAAGTTAGCTCCGCTTTGCTTTAATTTAATAGAATATGTTATGCTACATAATGTAGCATAACATATGGTATTGAGATTGATGGGTATAGTAAAAATTTCAGATGAGCTTCATGAAGAAGTGAGAAAAACGAGTTCAGTGATGGAGCGTTCTATTAATTCACAAGCAGAATTCTGGATGAAAATCGGTAGATTGGCCGAACAAAATCCCACCCTTAATTATGAAGAAATTCTTGAAAGAGAAATGCGCAGCCAGAATGTGACATCGGTGAGGCTGGTTAGTGAGTAATATTCCGATTAAATCGCAGCAGGAAATTGAACTGATGAGAAAAGCTGGAAGGTTACTTGCCAGTGTTTTTACTCATCTGGATGAGTTCATGAAAGTGGGTGTCTCAACCATGGACATCAACAATTTTGTTGAAACGTTTATTGTAGAGACTCTTAAAGCCAGGCCTGCGAGTAAAGGGCAATATGGTTATCAATATGTACTCAACTCCTCGGTCAACGAGGTGGTTTGTCACGGTATACCTTCTACTGCTAAAAAGTTGAGGAATGGCGATATTGTCAATGTGGATATTACCCTTGAAAAGAATGGGTTTATTGCAGATAGCAGTAAAATGTATCCGATTGGCAGTGTTTCACCCATTGCGAAAAAATTAATTAATTCAACCTATGAAGCCATGTGGAAAGGCATTATGTGCGTAAAGCCGGGTGCAACAACCGGAGACATTGGTTATGCGATACAGAGTCATGCCGAAAAACTTGGTTACAGTGTTGTGCGTGATTATTGTGGTCACGGGATAGGACGGGAAATGCATGAAGAACCGCAAATATTGCACTTCGGAAGGCGCGGAACAGGCATAACCTTAAAAGAAGGAATGACATTTACTATCGAGCCAATGATTAATCAAGGCACCCATAAAACCAAGCTCAAAAAAGACGGTTGGACTGTTGTCACGCGAGATAAAAAGTTATCGGCGCAATGGGAGCATACCCTTCTGGTCACTTCCTCAGGTGTTGAAGTACTGACACTGAGAAATGAAGAAACTGTGCCTTCGTCCTGAGTATATCTGAACCCCGAGAATCAGCTCAGCGATGGGGGAATTGTTGAAACCGCTTCACTAGCCAGTCCAAAAATACGCGCGTTCTTGATGATAGATGCCTGCTGCTAGGGTACAGCGCTGATACTGGCATGACCGGAGGTGGGTTGTCCGGCAATATTTCCTGTAACACACCTGCTTTTAACTCGCTGGCTATTCGATATCGCGGCACTTGAATAATTCCTAAACCGGCCAAGGCTGCACCCGTGTACAAATCTGCACCTGCAACAATTATTGAGGTTGCTAAATCGATACTTATTTGTTTTTTACTGCTTATAAAATCTAACTCTGTTGGTTTTGACTTTGCATCCAGCGAATACCCAACGGCCTTGTGACGCTTCAGGTCGCTTATTGTTTTTGGTACTCCTTGTTGTTGCAGGTAATCAGGACTCGCCACAGTGACCTGTTCTAATGCTGCCAGTCGTCTGCCGATAAGGCTTGAATCCAACAACTCACCTGCCCGCAGCACACAATCTACTCCCTCATTTACCAAATCGATTTGCCTGTCATCCTCGGCCACGTGCAGGGTAATACCGGGATACTTTGCAAGAAATTCATTTATAAAAGGCACTACAAAGAATTTTGCTAACGTACCCTGCAGATTAACTCGCAATACACCCTTAGGAGATGTCTGAGAAAACAAATTTTCCATTTCATCTAGGTCAGATAAGAGCCGGGTGCAGCGTTCGTAAAAGTTTTCTCCGTCATGAGTCAGTTTCACCTGACGAGTCGTTCTTTCCAACAAACGGGTGTTTAACCTTTGTTCAAGGCGTTTCAGCAGGTTTGTTACTGTCGATCTAGGGATCAGTAAATCCTCTGCTGCCAGTGTAAAGCTCTTACGTTCGGCAATTCTGATGAAAACCGCCATTTCATTGAAACGATCCATCTTTCTCTCGCTATTATTAAAGTAAATGGAATAATGTTTTCAATTATTGCACGATTATTCATCATTATGAATTAGTCATACTTCTTTCCGAGGTTAATAACTTACTAAGAGGGTTAATTTATGACTAAGGCAAAGGTTGCTCTAATTACGGGCGGTTCAAGAGGGATCGGCGCAGCGATAGCATTGAAGTTCGCTAATGACGGGTATGATATAGCCATCAACTATTCTGCAGATTCAGAACAAGCTGAAACACTGGTTACCACATTAAGAGAGTCAGGTGTGAATGCCGTTGCTTACAGATGCAATGTTGCAGATGGAGCAGAGGTGGAGTCCATGTTCACAGAGGTAGAACAGAGACTAGGAAAAATCGATATTCTGGTGAACAACGCAGGCATTATGAGGTTAGCTCCACTGGGTGAAAGCACAGATGAATTGTTTGATAGCCATATCGCGACAAATTTAAAGGGCACATTCAATACCTTGCGTCTGGCCTCAGAACGATTGGTTGATGGTGGCAGAATTATCAACCTATCGACCAGTGTTATCGGTCTCAGACTTGAAACTTACGGTGTTTACGCTGCTACAAAGGCAGCGGTGGAGTCTTTGACGGCAACTCTTTCCAACGAGCTACGTGGTCGGTCAATAACTGTAAATGCAGTCGCTCCAGGTCCCACAGCCACCGACCTTTTCCTTGCAGGTAAACCGCCAGAACTGGTAGAGCGGATGTCCAAAATGAATCCGCTGGAACGACTTGGAAGCCCAGACGACATTGCTCACGCTGTTTCATTTCTTGCCAGTCAAGAAGGTGGCTGGATAAATGGTCAGGTGCTGCGTGCCAATGGCGGTATGATTTAAATGCCCACTAACTCAACAATTTAAATAGGAAAAGGTAATGACTAATTCCGTACAAAATTCACTGTTTACCCTCGGGTACAACAAAGACACAGCGATCGCGGCTATAGTCGCCTCTATAGCAGCTACGTCTACAGCTACAGTTGGCATGGCACCCTGGATCATGTTTGTTGGTTGGGTAGCCTTCTTTACCAACCCCATTTCTTTGGCAAGTGCCCTGAAAGGTGCATGCTGTGTTTCCATGGGAATTGTTCTGGGCGCTATTGCATCTTCATGTATCGGGCTGTTGTCTGCTCAGATAGGTGGGGCAGCACTGGCGCTGGTGGTGTTTGTAGTTGCAATGCTGGTGGTGTCGCTCAGAGCCGTTCCAATGGTCAACAATATTGCGGCCTGGTTTTTAGGGCTAATTACATTTTTTGCACTACATGGAGAGTCTAACTTGTCTGTCATTTTACCGCTTATTCTGACGGTCAATTTTGGCGCATTGGCTGGTTACACTGCGTTTAAGTTGCAGCAAAGCACCCGTAGATAAGCTGAGTAGTTTTTCTGGCGTGATGGGGTTGTGGTTCGACCCCATTTGTCTTTCATCTTCATTATCTTGCTGTTCACCGTCCTTGCCTTGAAGTTGGTGAAAGGCCATGTAGTCTTCTGATGAACAGACTAGGAGTGACATCAATGCAACGACCAAACCTGATTGGCAGGGCAGTACGCAGGTATATCCCGGTCTTACTCTTTTTATTAACTGCGAACACCAGTGCTGCTGTTACTTCTGACACTAAACGACCTATGGACAAGTTAAGTTGGCTACTCGGCAGCTGGACCTTTGAAGATGCACAGGTAATCGGGACATATTGGGAGCGCGGCAGCCGGAATTGTAAGTTGGTGCTGGATGCACAATATATCCGTTGTGAATCCAGAGGTATTTCAAACAAAGGCCATGAGCGGTCTTATCATTTTATCCTCGGTTACAACGCGATGGATAAACGATATGAAATGCTCGGTTTGACCAGCAGCTATCCGCGACAAAATCTTTATATCATTCAACCTTCAGATGACGGACATACGTTGGAGCTGACGAATCACTTCTGGACGGACAAAGGCATTGTTGAAAGTAACCGCGCGACAATAACCTACAATGGTGTTGACCAATATATCTGGCATATACGCAACGGTGAACTGGACTCGCAAACGGGTAGGAAAGCTGTCGGATTTATTGATACTGTGACCCGGGTTAAAAACTAGACCACTCTATACTTTTCATTCATTTCCGATTTTGACTTCAGGCTTAAAAGCCAGGGCTTCAATTTCAACAAGCCATTCTTCTTTCAAAAGCCCGCCAACAATGTAAGTTGTGACCGCGGGCGCCAAACCATACAACTTGTCCATTCGCACTTTTACCAGGTCATCCACCTGGGACCTGTCAGTCAGATAAAAACGCATATGGACAATGTGGTTCATTTGCATGTCCGCCGACCTAAGTACCTTTGAAATGTTGTCGATTGCCTGATTAGCCTGGTCTGCAAATGAATCCGACATTGTGCCTGATTCAGTGAACCCGAGTTGCCCTGATACATGCATGTACCTTCCCTGTGAGGGCGTCGTTACACCATGGGCGTAAATTCCATTCCAGGGTGATTGAACAGGGAAAGGGTTGTGTCTGATATTTTCCGGGGAAGGTGCGATCATGATGGTCGGTTTCTCAGTGGTCCAGGCCACACTTGAAAAGAGCAGAGAAACAAGTAACACAGTCTTTATCAACAAGGTGACCTCCATTAAATATTTGCACGGGATCTGATGCAAGATCCGATTCCGGGACTTGTCTTACACCTTTGGCACGATGAACAGACTTAGCATCAGCAATTGCAAATGGGTTTACCAACTCGTGAAGATGATGGCCTAGATCGAATCTCATTTCCGTACGTCATTGGATTAACATGGCAACCATTTTAGTGGACTTATTGCGTTTTATAAGTGTTGATTTTCAAACACATTGTTACTGTATGGAAACAATTGATTTAAAAGTAGGTTGATAAATTCTCTTCAATAAAATCAATTATGGTTCTCAGCTTCAGTGGCAATGGAGCTTGAAACGGAAATACCATAAAAACGGACCAGGGCTGGCCAGTGGCACTGGATAGTAATGGTGTAATGGTTTCACCGCTTCTTTCAATACCATTGCAATAGTTCGGCAGCCAGGCGATGTACTCACTGTTAAACAATAGATTGAGCGATACTTCAAATTCACTGATGCGCATTTTGTCGGTAGGAATGAGTGACAAAGTCTTCCCATTGTGGAATAGGTTTAATGAATCATTTTCAGTACCGGAAGAGGGCAAAAGCATAGGCAAACGGGCAATCTGTTCAATATTGAGTTGTTTGTAATTGGCTAGGTTGCGAGAAGACGTAAAAAAACACTCATGAAACTCGCCTAATTTTCTGGCAACCAGAGAATCATCCACGACACTTCCGGTACGGATTGCCAAATCAACTTCCGATTCTATAAGCTGAACATTCTCGTTCGTGGGGATCAGTTCAAACTCAATGTCTGGAAAAGACTCGTTCAATTGCAGAACTAGAGGCGCAATCAGAAACGTAGAGAGGGAAACAGGAGCAGTTATTTTGAATTTGCCCGACATATTGCCAGTCTCATCCCTTGTCCCCTTATCCAGCTGTCTTGCTTCGTCATAGATCCTGACTGCTCTATCCTGAAATCGGCTGCCTATTTCGGTCAGGTAAATTGAACGGGTGGTCCGTTGGAACAACTTAGCGCCCATGCGCTTTTCAAGCATGCTTATCTTGCGACTAACATTCGCTTTTGAGCATTGTAGGGCGTTTGCAGCCTGCGTAATGGAGCCTGTTTTGCAAACCGCAGCAAAGCACAAGATTTCTTCGAAGTTAGAAAGCATGAAATTGAATATTCCTTAGCTATGTTGATTTTATAGTAATTGCTTATTTGCGTATAACTGCACCTGAGACAAGGTTTCAAAGCTACTTACTAATATCTCTAAACAGGTCAAGTATTGACCTTTAATGCTGTGGTATTAGCTGACAAATGTAACAGCCATTCATCGTGAAAGCAGCCGCAGTTGAGTTTAGCTTAATTAAATTCTCGTAACCTAGCGTACATAGCTAAACCAAATCGTTAATTTATTTGGAAGAGAAATACGCTGATCAGTCAGTAATGTGAAAGGAGGGGAGTAGCATTTTGAATGATTGGCTCAGAATAGCTATTCTGAACAACCATCTAGGATACATCGACCACATATGAAATATGTCATCGATGTATCCGAATCAAATGAGAATTACATGTCAGCCATTTGCATTTTTACGTGTACTGGGGCTGCGAGTGGAATATCACTGGTTCGCTTGCCAAAGTTAAAACGCGAGATCTGATTATTGCTGCTGTTTAAGATATATTGATATTGATTTGATGATCGCCTAACCGCAAAATCAGTAATCCCATCCCCGTCATAGTCTGCAGCTATTGGAATATCTTGTTCGTTGCGACCGAATGTAACGCGTTGGATGGTATCTCCATTTGACGAGTTGAAGGTAGTGCCAGATGAATTAAGAACATACCAGGAGTATGTAGACGGACGGCGAACTGCTAAATCATCTTTACCATCGCCATCAAAATCACCTTTTACAGGAATATCTTCTTCTCGCATACCAAAAGCGCGCCGGGTGATCCCGTCACTGTTGTTAGTTAACCCGTCAACACCACTGGAATTTCTGATTTGCCACTCGCTAGTGCCTGGTTTTCTGATTGCTACATCAGTCAAACCATCACCATCATAATCGGCAGGAACAGGGATATTGTCTGCTGCGCTGCCAAATTTGAGTCGAGTAATGCCATCGGAATAGCTGGTAATCACATCCGTTCCTGAAGAGTTTTTGACATACCAGAATTGAGTTGAAGGTCTGAATACCGCAAAGTCATCAATTCCATCTCCATCATAATCGCCTATCGCCGGTATATCTGCTGCATTCAATCCAAATCTAAGTCGTGTAATACCATCTTGATTTCCGCTCCAGATATCGCGGCCAGACGAGTTTTTAACATACCAATATTGTGTACTTGCTCGTCTCACTGCAATGTCGTAAATTCCATCACCATCAAAATCACCACCGATAGGGATATCGCTTACGTCGCGTCCAAATACAATTCGCTGTATACCGTCTTTGAACGCATCACTGGGGCCACCTGAATTGCGGATGTATTGTATTGTGTCTGTTGCGCGGCGGACGCCAACGTCAGCTTTGCCATCTCCATCATAATCGAATCGAATTTTACGTGTAGTTGGGTTGTCTGAATCTGTCCCATTAGGCGTATCGTCAAGGTTGCCGCGTATTCCGTCTCCATCTGTATCCGCAGACAATGGATTGGTCGCGTAGATACTCAATTCAACACCATCATTCAAGCCATCGTTATCTGTGTCGACATCATTTGGGTCGGTACCAATCGCAATTTCATCCTGATCACTTATGCCGTCTCTGTCAGTATCCACTAACATTTGGTATCGGGTAACCAGCTTTTCGCTCGACACTATGCTAAAAGTATCTGATGTGGTGACCTGCTGAGCTAATTCTATTTCGACCCCAGAATCCAAAAACTCTTTCAATGCTGATTCCATTTCCTCACCAGGTATGGTGACTCCTGTTGCATCGACCCATGAGCGAGAAATTATCACTTCATTTGTGTCGGCGCGTGTCAGTACCCAACTGTATTTCAACGGTTTTCCTTCTGGGTCAACCGCCGCTTTCCAACCAAAGTGGACATCATTCACACGCAATGGGTCAAAATTGAAAGTGGTTGAACGAATTTCGGGAATTGAAGGTTGTTCGTCAGGACTAACACCAAAATAAGTATTCAGAATGTCTGCACCTGAGTCTCGGATTTGTTGACCAAGTGCAATATCAAACTCTGGTAGCAACTGATCGTAAATCTGGAACTTCAGTTGATTTTCGTGAACAGCCGTTTTTTCAGCATGAAACTCGCGCAAATCTTCATTGGTTCGAGGGGCGTTGTCCAGGTAATGAATGATCCGCTCTTTTGCTCCTTCGCAGACCGGCAAAGAACTGATTGAACTTGCTAGTTCGTCACTTGGGTGCACGCCCCAGAAGTGAAATAAGCTAGCCAGGTTGCACTGCAAAGCGTTTGAGCCTCTTTCCAGAAAGTCATCATGGGTGACTTCTATCTGAGTACCAGGTGGGTTCCCTGAAGCAAGATCATCAAGGTAGTAGGTTTCGTAAATCTTGCTCAATGCATCCCAACTGCCATATATATCAGCAAGATCCAGGTATTTAGCATGTCCACGAGCCTGGTAAGAGGTTTCAATAGGCTCAAAATCAGTCGTTGGGTCGTAACCCATTGGATTGCCATTACGGAAATTATGGGTCACCATCCAGTCTATCGCTGCATCCGTTCTCGAGAATCTTTGATAGCCTGAAAATTCCAATGCTTTGTCAAAACTGAGGCCGTATATTTCAGTGAACACTGCCGCGGCGGGCACGTTTACATAGACTTCTTGTTCGCCGACACCCACGAATCTCCCATAATGATGATGACCTAATTCATGCAGAATGACAGACATTCCGTCATCTACTTCCCAGTTTCCTTCTACTAGCGCGGCAAATGGGGAAAAATAACCATCTGTAATGCCATTTTCACCTTCAGCATATAAGCCAGGAGTAACCGGGTATCCACCCGGGAATGAGCCTATAACGAGTTGGGAAGCATCAAGCAAATAAGCTTCTGCCCGCGATCGCTCAAAGGGACGGCCATGCAGCGTTTGAAGAATGTCCATGAACTGATCCCAAATGGATAACAATTCACTTGGCTGCTCAAAGTTTTGCAGTTGCGCAGTGGGGACAGTCACCATAAATTTGTCAGACTCAAAATCAGTGAAGACACCTGGATACTGACGAATAGTTTGCCAGTCAGATAATGCAGTTTCATAGCCTTCACGGGTTGAAAAGTAAGGGGCTCTTACTGCGCCATCGACATTAATCTCAGCCCAACCTAAATCCATGTTTTGCGGCACCAGAATATAAATATTTCCCCCGAACGGACTCACCACATCTACCCTTGTACTTTCGATGCGAAAATCTGTGCTCAGGACGGGGAAACGGCTGGTTGAGGCAAGAACTTGATGATTGTCTGCATGGGCGCCGACTCTGATATGTAGGCCTGAATTAACCCAGGCCTCATCTACTGTTATAGTGACTACCTCTCCAGCGGGGGCGTAAAATCCAGTTGGTCGGTAGAGATAAGCGGCAAGTTCGCTGTCGAGTTCGGCTTTCATCCCCCCCATTAAATAGCCTGGATCACGCACAAACTCAACGCGTATATCGGCTTTACCATTTTGAATACGCTGGGCACCATTTTGCAATGCACCCGGAAATTCTGTGTGTTCAATAAATTGAATACCTTCAGCGTTCGCTGCGTTTTCTGGCGTGATCCCTTCTGTTAACATCCAAATACCTAAGTCGACGTAGGCTTTCGATACATCAGCAAGTTCGTCATAGACGACATTGTCGAGGTTATTACGATATTGGATTTGATAAAGAGGGCCAAACTTATCGGCATGGGCGTTAATGAATTGCTTCGCCTCGGTGACGAAATCCGCCAGGTTAGTGCCTTGTAGATTTTGTCTAAGGCTAACAAGTTGCGCATTCAGTTCCAAGTCAGTCAGTAACGCTGTACCGACTACATGGGCGGTAAACTGACTGAGTGCGGCACTGACCTTCGCCACATCTCCGTCTGGCTTAGGTGATTGAACGATAAAGTTGTCAATATAAACATGGGCGACATTGCTGGTGGTTCCATTGCCTTCAGAAATCGCAAATTCGTTCCGCCAGGGAGGATCTTCACCTTCTGCAGATTGGTGTGCCCCTATGCGAAAAGGAGTGGTGCCAATTGAGCTGATAAAGTTTGTCGGATCAATGACCACGCCTCCTTCAGCCTCGCTCAAAGATTTGGTATCGCTGCGTCCGTTTACACCAAAAGATACAGTGTTGTTTTCGAAATCCAGATCAACCGTTGCAGTGTGCCACACATCCATAGGTAGCTCAAAAAAACGGGTGGCGATTTCTCTGGTGCCCACACCGATATTGAATTGCAAGTATATTAATCCTTCGGGTTGCCAAGGCGTTTTTTCGTTAAAGGCTTCAATTTTGAGTCCATATACATCATAGGCCCAATCTTTGTTGCTTATTAAAACGCGAGTACTTTCATCTTCGCCAGTATCCTTAAACAAAAAATCTATGCTAAGAGAAAGAGACTTATCGAGCTGAATATCGTCGTGCAACGTTTGTGGCAGTTCTAAATAAGTTCGGCCTTCCATATCAAAAGCGTGGCCACTGTCAGTAGTGATATAACTTTCATTCTGTTCACCTTCTATGGCAATTTGGTAGATTCCTGAAGCATCATTCAAATTGTTTTCGAAACGGTATGCAGAATCGATTGTCACATCGGACGCTCGTCCGGCTAGATCAATATCTGTAGAGCGAGCAGAGAGTGTTGATTGGCTAAGCTTTTGCAATATAGGCTTGGCCGGGTGCGAATGCTTATCGCTACTTGGCCACCCGAGATGGCCACCGTGAGAATAGGCTACCGATGATAATGATAGCAGCATGAGGGCATAGGCTAAGTTAGCCAGGCCCTTCTTTTTATTCATTTTTATTATTTTTTGCTGTTTGACACTTCTCATAACTTCCTCAGCTTTTCTCTCTTTACTGCTCACCGACACCAAGATTCATTTTGAATCAAAATACAAGTGTTAACGGATCTATCCAACTCTGTATTGTAAACGAGTAATTGCGTTGAAATGTCAAGAAAATGTGGATTTGGTATGACAAGAAATACCAAAAAAAAGGAAACAGCAGTGGGTCGCCAATACTTGGCGGATTGCTTTTTGTTTAATTCGTCTGGTACTTTTAATTCATAACACCTTTAACCTTACTTCGATTTCTAGGTAAAAATGTCTACTGGTTCAGAGGAAGATCACTCAGCTCACTGGAGAGCTATTCAAGACTCAGCGAAGCCAATATCTATTCTTGTATAGCTTACTGTTTAATGGGGGAATTTGTTCGTTGAATTGTCTGAATGTTTTGTAGTTTGTCAGTATTTAATCTTTCAATATTAAGGTCTTTAATTTCAACTATTGACTTTCCTTTGGCTGCATTACTTAAATCGACTTTCCCATATCTAAGTGAATCAGTTAGATAGAATTGATTATCAATTTTTTTATAGTCTCTTTTCATTGGTGTAAGGCTGAAAAGTTTGGCTTCAGGAGAGCCGTTTATGAGCATAATATCTAATCGGTTTGACTCAATAATTTCAGGCAGGCTGAGTACATCGATAATTTCTTTTTCAAAACCTGCAAAGTCAAAACTTTTGGCTGCTTCAGAGTCAAGAAAAGCGTAATATTCATCCGGTATCGTTTTGCCGTCAAATGAACCTTTCCCTGCCATTTTTACAGCTATTTTATATAGCAGTGCCACTCCTTTACAAAAAGGTTTTCGAGCAATATCGCAACTACTACAACCATCGTTCATTTCTTTTAAAAAATCGCTGTCACAGTAGTTTCTGCGCTCTTCTTTTTGTTCGATTGAAGATAATTTGCAAATTGGTTTATTGTAATTCTCTCCGTCTTTTAAACATTTGCTGTAACAATTGTCATGAACCGCGCATGCAGAAGCAAAATTGACACAAAAGAGTCCTATTTTCTCGGGCACAATAGGCTCATTCCATCCCGAGCCACATCCATTGTTAAAGTCCTTAGCGAACAAATTTTGAGAAAAAAAGATAATCATCACTAAGATAAAACGCATAGTTTTTGTTCCTCAAGAAAGTTCAATTGCCAAAGTATAGAGTACTATTTTTGCAGTGCGATATATGATGAACATCTCTCACTTTATTTTTCTTAAGTGATAAGATTTTAATGGTGAATACAAGCTTATATATTGTAAAAATCTTAATAAAGATGACTATGGTAAATTTGAGAAACTGCTTGAGAGACAAAAAAGTTAATACGAGGAATTGTAGAAATTTTCGTTAATTAGTTCAGGCTATTAAATAATTTCCGATTGTATTTGTTGGTGCTTGTGTGCATAAAAGCATAACCTGGCCAGAAGTTTTAAGCATAAGCTGTCCACTCAACTAGAACGCTGCTTGCGTTACAATCATTAGCTACTTAATCAATTCTTACGGGGGTAATATTGTAGCCCTTGGATATCTCATCTCTGCAGGGTTGCTTTGTAACATTTGTAGTTGTCTTTGAGTTGGCAGAATTCGATGAACTAGCCATGGGCGAAAACGGACGTTAACGCTGTGAAAAGAGGCCGAGAAACCGGAGCAAGGTCGCTGTTTTTAGAACCTATGGTTCGCATAGCGAGGTTTTGCAGGTAAAATTTGATTGATGCGTTTCGTGCAAGTGTTTCACGAGTCTATCTCTTAAGTGATTGTACCAATGGGTGTTAGTTAGAGCCTTAGCCTTATGTGATTTCGGCCACCCGATGTGTGCACTCAGGGCGTTCAAATTGCTTACCAAACATTCATTACCCTTGCTATGTGAGTTTTAACATCATATGTTTGTTGGATAAATATCAATCATTAATTTCATTATATAGACATTAAGGATAGGGAGGTCCTATGAGGCACTGGAGCGCTTTTTGTTTTTTTTTAGTTTTATTTTCTTGGCCTGTAGTCTCATCTTCTTCACTAGATATTCAATTGTGGAAACAAGAGCTTAAAACAATCAAATCAAAGATGAATTGTAAGCGTAGTATTGAGCAAGCTTTGCCGGCTGTGCACCTTTTTCGCAACGATGAAACAATGTTCATTGTTTGTGAGTCTATGTTGAAAACGCTTTTTTACCCATTCGATGGACAATCGGTTAATTACATGAATGGTCCTTCATTTCTTGAACCTATTAACGAGTTTTCTTCAAAAATTGAAAGAGATAGGAAAGCCATTGAGCGTGTCATCTCAAACGAGTTTGAGCGATATGAGTTAACACATTTCTCTGCGTACGAACGAAACTTACTTGAAAGCAACGGGGATACAAATCTCGAAAAACATCTACGGGATTTATGGGACGAAGATATGGTCGGGCTTGAGCTTAATGAAGTATGGGTTCAGCCAGTAAAACTTGAAGCCGGTTATATGTTTTCAACTATTCACCAACAGTTAGACAATACTACTTTCGCATTTGGCGCTCATCTAGAACGGGAATTTTTAGAGCAGGACGATGAAATACCTCTAAGAGATATCTATGACTACGATCCAAGACATACTCCGCTAGCATTTATGCCTGGAGCTACAGTTGCTACAGTTGTTGATGCAATGGACTATGGCCATTTAAAAGTTCTAGATTGGAATTTGGTAATTGCACATGGTGCATTTATTTCGAATTTTTCCATTGATTATCTTGGACTACAGAAGAGTGATATACGAGCAGGGGCAGTTTATGAAGCAATCATAGGGAAAGGGCTTTTCCAAGAAGCAGATTTGAGGCATTCACAATGGTCTGGCGTTACTATACGTGAAAGCAATTTTTCAAAATCGTTACTGTCAGCATCCAAGTTTACAGGAGTGGAATTTACCTGTTCTAAAAATAATTACTTGGAAAACGATGGCTTGGGGTGCCACAACTTTAGCGGTGCAGTTTTTATCGGCCCGGAATTTGAAACTAAGTATCGTTCTGACAAAGAGGCTCCTCTGGAATTAGCAGGAGTAAGTGGGATTGAGCACTGGTATATCAAGAATATTAAGTCGACTCCTACCATTTATCGCTTTAGGAATCATTTGTTATCAATTGGAATGAATGAAGAGGCGAAGGCTATTACTTATGTGATCAATAAATCGATCGATTCTGAGATGCAAGAATCAGAAATATTGCTACAGAGAATTATGGCTCATGTAAGACAATTGCTTTTTGACAAGACTGTAAAATATGGCGCTGATCCGAGCCAAGCCTTCGTTGTGATGGTTAGAGTATTTATTTACTTCACAGTATTTTATTTGATTCTTGCGTTACTTAGTGGGAACAGTCTATTCCAAAAACTGTTTATTATCGATGTGCGGTACAAGGATGAAACATCACCGCTAGCCAAGTATTTAAGCGCAGACTGTCAACACGAGTGGCATAGTGGACCCAGCAGTTGGCCTCATGTAAAACAATTTTTAAAATTAGCAATTCATATCATTTGGTTTTCTCTGCTATCAACATTTCACATAGGGTGGCGAGATTTGAACTTAGGTAACTGGTTGTCCCGTGTGCAACCAAAGCCTTATACCTATGAACCATTAGGCCTTGTTAGAATGCTATCTGGAGCCCAATCTTTAATTAGCATCTTCCTTCTTTCCATATGCATTTTGACATCTTTTGGGCATCCATTTGTTAGTCTTGGCTAGGTATTTTGAGCACGTTGATTTTGGTTGTTCATGTTAGAAAAAAGTCATAAAACACGAAAAGCCACCATCTTAGGCTTTAGCTGGTGGACTGGAGTTGCTTCAAGTTGAGGTAAAGCATGTTTATCAAGGATCTGCCATGCTTTGTCAGCGGTTTCCTTTTTCACGGCCTTAAGCTTTAACTGGTACCATTTTTCTGCAAACACACCAAAGGTGTTTTCCATGGCTTCTTTTTGCTCACGGGCAGTTTGTTCTTTCTGATACTTTGGATCGATGTTGTTAGCCACCAGCTTTCTTGCTGATAAGCGTTTTTCTCTGGCTTCGGCTAGCGTTACTTCAGGGTATTTACCAAAACCAATATTTTTACGTTTTTTAGTGTGGGGGTGGTAGTAGTTGAATATCCAGCTCTTGGTGCCGTTAGGTTTAACCCTGAGCATTAAACCGCCACCATCCACCAGGTTATATTCCTTTTCCCTGGGTTTGGCTTGCTGAACTTCTGTATTAGTTAAAGGTTTGGTCGTTCTAGCCATTTTAGCAACACCGTTTTGGCAACACGAAAATTTGTGTTACCTAAAAGAGTACTATAAATCTGGAATGTTACTAAACTCTACCGAACGTTTTAGAACGCTAAATAGCATCAAGCCTTTGATTTTAAAGGTGTTAGGCTCTTCATCATAAACGGGGGACATCAACATTCATTAAACTGATTTTGCGAAGATCATTTAATGGAGAGTGTCGATGTCCCACGCCGGTACTATTTTAGGCATAACTGAGTTAGAAACTGAACAAATTCATCGCTGTGATGAGATTAAAGTCTGGGCTAAGCCTAGTCGAAGACCAGTGTGTAAGCACTGTCATAGTAAGCGTCTGAGGATCAAAGCTACACATAGCAGAACAGTGAAACACACACGCCAGGGCAACCAGATACTGACCTTGTACTTGAAGGTACCCAAGTATCACTGTCGTGATTGTGGACGCTATTTCAGGCATTCGTTTGTGGGCATTCGTCCACGATATCGAGCGTCAGAATGTTATCGACTTGAAGTGTTTGAAGCCCATCATGGTGGCGTGACCCAGCGCAAGATATCCCGCACTCACAATGTGAGCGCAGCAACAGTTGAACGTTGGTATCAAGCCCATATCAGTCAAAAGTATAAAGAGATAATCAGTCGCCCATGTCCAGAAATGCTTGGTATTGATGAACATTTCTTTACTCGCAGAAAAGGCTATGCAACGACCTTTGTGGACTTAAAACACCATAGTGTCTTTGATGTCAAATTGGGTCGCTCTGAGTCGAGGCTGCGCAGCTACTTACGTCACTTACCGGGAAAACACAACGTGCGGCTAATCGCCATGGATTTATCGGAAACCTACCGCAATATCGCCAAACGCTACTTTCCTAGTGCCACTATCGTGGCAGATCGTTTTCATGTAGTGCGTTTGATTAACCATCATTTTCTAAAAGCCTGGCAATACCATCACTCTGAAGGGCGCAAGAACCGTGGGTTATTGAGTTTAATGCGCCGTCATGAATGGCGATTAACTGAAGATAATCATGCCAACCTGATGCACTACCTAGCAGACTACCCTGTCTTAAAAGCTTTGTATCATGCAAAGCAAAAACTCATTCGGCTAATGTTATTAAAAACAATGAACGAAAAGCGAATGGAGAAAAAGCTACCAGTATTACTTGAGTTACTGGAGCAATTACACCATAGCCCGCTCAAAACGCTAGCTAGAACGCTGACAAACTGGCTACAGCCAATCGTTGCCATGTGGCGCTTTAGCCGAAACAATGGAATCACTGAAGGTTTCCATAACAAGATGGAAATGCTATCAAGACGAGCATATGGTTTTAGGAATTTTGAAAATTATCGAATAAGAGTGATGACCCATTGTGGATGGGATGGTGTAATTAACCGTGTACGATGAATGTTGATCCCCCGTTTATGGGGTAGAGCCAGGTGTTAAAGTTTGTTGGTGTGTTCTTAGGACCATAATATGGCCAGCATTTTTAACCATAAGTTGTCCTAAATTCATGCCCAAGAGAAGATTCAGGTTGAGGTTTGAGTTCCCTTTCGTGGGCCGAGAAACCACCGATTGGGTTTTATCGTAATGATGGGCAAAACTTCACGCGGAACTTTACGTTACATGGGAATGAAAATTGGGCAGATACCGGTTACAAAACATACGGGGGCAATGAAGGGGGACTGGGTAACTTACGAGATCCCGGTGGGTCAATTCAGCAATGAGAACTTTCATTTCCTAATGCTAATAATTCTCAGTGCTTATGGACTAAAATCCTAGGGACCCATCCCAGCTTATAGATATTGAACAAATTCCTAATATTTGAAATTGCCTAAATAATGAGCTATTTTAGTTTGAGTTTCTCTAAATGCTTTTTACAGATAGAGAATCAAAGCCAATTGCTTTTTGTGTTCATTGTTAACTTTTTTATTCGTTGACAAGTTATCCTTTTTTTTGGGCGTTAAAAACGACATTAAAGAATGCCCATAGTTGTAAAGTATATAGCTGCCAAGGAGAGCTTACGCTGTATGAGCATACAACTATAAGGAAAATAGGTTTGAACAATAAATGGCAAGGTTTGTTTCTGGCACTTTCCATACTCATGAGCTTCCCTTCTATTGGCACTGAGGAAAACCTTCAGCAAGACACTTATTTCGCTATCTATTTTGACAATGATGTTTTACTTGATGTATTGGGTGATACGTTTGGTGAAGATCGTAACTACACCATGGGTCTCGGTATAATTTGGGCCCCAAGAAATCCCACTGATAATTGGTTGTATCCAGTTCACGACAGGCTCATAGAGAAGCTAGGTCTTGGGCGCTATAGCCAACGCAACGAACAAATCTCAGAATTAGGTTTTACTCGATATAAGCTAACAGGTACTGCATTTACGCCTGAAGACTTAAGTCAATTTGGTGTGATCGTAGGTGATCGCCCTTATTCATTCTTATTAAATTACGGGATTGAACAGACTACGGTGTACGCTACAGAGAATAGTGATACTGCGAATTACGCCGAAAAGACTGAACTAAGCATCGGCATTTGGGGATTGCAGGTTGGTGAAGCAGTCCAAAAATTTATACATCAGAATATCAGCGGCAGTCAAATTCCAAATGGATGGGACAATCAAATTTCTGATGGTGGTGAGCCTAGCTTGTTCGTAAGACGCGAACAGAAGTGGTTAGTAAAGCCTTCAGCTATTAATAACAGGTGGAAGTGGGATATTGCGACGACATTGGATATTGGATTAGGGTATCAAACTTATGTACAAACCGGTTTTGACATTCGCATAGGAAACACTAGAATCGCCGAATTTTACGAGCATGACTTTATTTCACTAGGACCTCAAACCAAAATACTAGAAAAGGAATCAACTTCGCCTACTGGTATGTACCTTTATCTCGGATATCGTCTCACAGGCAACATCTACAACGTCGGGCTTCAGGGCCAATTCAAGAATAACGAATACGAAATTGACGCAAGTGATATTAAACGGCTCACTCATACTTACGGCCTAGGCATTGTTGCTAAACCTTTTTCTCATTTTGGAATTCGCTTTGGTTTTAATTGGCGCTCGCCTGAGTTTGATTCGCTACTGTACGAACGAACCCATGGATATGGTTCACTAAATTTATTCTGGCAATACTAAAATAATTAGAACGGAGTGTTAGGTACAATGAAAATATTAACTATTCATTTCATAGCGGCACTTTCGCTCGTAGGTTGCTCAACAGTTCCAGAAATTAATGACGGATCAGGAAGTGATGTGGTTCAATCAAAACGTCGCAATATTGATCCGCACCCAAATTACCTTTTATGTCGTGATGATGACACAACTGCATTGGATGCCGTGTTGCAACCTGCATTGAATGCCAAGGGAATACTTCTTTATTTTCACGGTGGTTTAAGTGGTGATTCTTATATGAGAGAAGATCTTGGCCCGGATATTATGGCATCACTATTTACTGAAAAAAATCTAAATGGCCTTCACCCAGTTTTCATAAATTATGAAGTATCCCCTTTTCAATCTGAAAACCTTTTAGATATTTTAAAAAACTCCGCATTTGCGAAGCTCAAGAGAATCATAAAGCAGCGATTAAACGAGGAATCTAATAAAAGCCAAAGTAGCGTCAGATTCTTTAGCGAGGATAGAAACGCCGAGCAGTCTGCAGCACTCAGTATTTTAATTTACCAAGGATTGGAAAAAGGAATTGAATTCAGCAATGAAGTTCGTTCAGAAGAGGACTATGAAGTCTATCTGAGCAAGATTCTTACAGATGAGGAAACTCTCAAAAACGTTGCTGAGAATGTAGTTCAGGATTCCGCTATAAGGGCGTCAGCAAATCAATTTGAGGTTTTAGCGAGCAATCAAAATACAGAAGATTTGCAACCACTTCTAAACAAAGGGTTTTTGACTCTTTCAGGTGCCAAAGCTATTGCACGCGCATTAGCAAGATTTGCACTTACTTTGAATCATGAAATTGTGCCGACAATCACCGAAGAGGTATTACGTGAACTTACGTTACTAGGGGCTATTGGTGTCGAAGATGCGTTACAAACCCATTGGAAAACAGTCAAGCGTCATAGTGAGGAATGCTGGGAGCCAAATACTAATGGCAACACATTGATTAGTGCCTTGTTAGAAAAGAAGAAAAAAGACTCGCAATATACCATTAGTGTCATATCTCACTCTGCAGGATCTCTGGTTATTGGTAAGTTGTTAGAGAGTATCAGTCAATTCGACGGAATGAATCGTGAGAACGCTATTGATAATTCAGTTTTGGTTGTTCCAGCTATTAGTGCTGAATGGTTTCAGCACTCTTTCATAAGGTATGAAAACGTCATAAAAAAACTTCGGGTATACCCATTGACTGATGAATATGAGAAGAAGGACTCTCTAATTCCTGCTTTGTATCCAGCTTCTTTATTGTATGGCGTGTCTGGAATTGGGGAGCCTAAAGGTTTCGGAGATAAGGCCTTAATGATTCAGCGTCATATGGGTACGAAACGTTACCCATATAAAACATGGCTTTATCGTAAGGTGTTTGAAGATATTCGAGACATGTGGGCTTATGTTGAATCGAACCCAGAAGTCTTCAATTATTACCCTTTCGACGAGTCTCAAAACGAAGGGGCAACCCATCGCTTGACTAAGCTTCCATGGTGCTCTAAACCACTAGCAAAGCGAACAATGTCTGTGCTTACGGGATTGCCTGAGAGTCAAATTGATGTAGTTGATATAAAAACAAAGTGTGATTAACGGGAACGATATTTTTTGTTTAGAACATATTAATGTTGTAACGCAACAGACAATCGTTTCAGGGCTCTTTGGCAATAATAATTTGAATTTATTGTTTAAAAGACAGTTTATGTCCTTGATTGAATAGATTTGTTTAAGCGACTAGTAGGGAGAGCTCCTGCTTAAGCTTAAAAATCGGTATGAATCTTATTTCTTAAGTCTTCTAAGATTCTGGAGATGGAATATGTTCACTCGCTGTGTTTGTGGTTTAAGTATTATTATTTTGGCAGTTCTACCTACGCTCTCATTATCGCAAACTGGTAGTAGAACGGGCTTCATCGTCGGCCAAATTGATGCTCACTTTGATGTTAGCTCTCAGGGAAGCGCTACTTATAGCATCCCAATACATGGCCCAGCAGGGACCGCGGGTCTACAGCCAGCAATTAGTCTTTCATACAGTTCCCAATCTCCTGCTAGCTCAGTGGGTATTGGTTGGTCAATTGAGGGTATGCATGTTATTTCCCGTGGTAGTAAAAACTTACGAATAGATGGCCAGGTCTCCAAGATAAACTTTGATCAAAATGACGCACTATACTTCAACGGACAAAGACTTATCCCCATAAGTTCTTCCACAGATTACACTGAATTTCGCACACAAGTCGACGATGGCTCCAGAATTAGGGCTTACCACATTTCTGCTAAGGGTCCCCAATCATTCACTGTAGAGACTAAATCGGGATTAAAGATTCATCTCGGGAAGACTGACCAAAGTCGTATCAATGCTGGGTCTGATATTTTAGCCTGGGTTTCAGAAACTGTAACAGATACGTTAGGAAACTATATTGAATTCAGATATTTGAAGAACAATAAGGGTGACTTCAATATCAAAAGAATTCTCTATACAGGTAACGAATCCGGTCAATCACCTTATGCTTCTTACAATTTTGAATATGTCGATCATGATTTTTCTCCAGTGACTTATCTTAGCGGACGTGAATTATCAAGGAATAAACAACTAAAGAGCATCACCACCCGATTTAAAGATCGGGTCATGTACGGATATGAGCTTCAACATAAAAAAGCTAATGGTTCAGATGGATTCATATTAACCAGCATCACTCAATATGGAGCCGATGGGAAGTCTTTACCTCCAACTGTTTTTGAATATTCAAAAACAAGTCCTAACTGGAAAACTCAAGACAGCTGGCAAGACTCATTACCCAATTTATCAGGTTCAAACAATTTAGCCGATAGTGTAAAGATCGTAGATATCAATAAAGACGGCATGGCCGATTTTTTGTATGCAACTATGTAGTGGCATAGTTAATTTGGCCACCTGATTAGAGCTGCTATGATTGCAGCCATACACATATTAGGTGACAAAATG
>CANLWS010000003.1 GCA_947494925.1 uncultured Alteromonadaceae bacterium | reverse complement strand
AAGATATTCCTCGACTTTTTATAAGCCCAAAAAAATGAAGCGAGTAACGAAGCGCAGCGACATCATATTTCTGATTTTCGGAGAGCACTTCTTTTTCCTCTGCCAAAACCTCGTCATTGAGCGACAATCACCTTGCGCAAGTTGAGTTGGGCTATCTAGTTGTCGCCTAAGATATTCCTCGACTTTTTATAAGCCCAAAAAAATGAAGCGAGTAACGAAGCGCAGCGACATCATATTTCTGATTTACCCAGAGCACTTCTTTTTCCTCTGCCAAAACCTCGTCCCGGTAAGATTCTTTAAATTGCCATTGAAATTAATCACATCCATCTTTACTTATATCCTTTGAGCATTAGTTGGGCAGGATGGGAAATTATGGAAATCAGTTTACGCGAAGTCACAAAGGATAATTGGCTGGACATCATTCATCTTGAAATAAGCAAAGAGCAAGAAGCCTTTGTCGCACTCAATTCAGAATCCATTGCTGAGTCTCATTTTTATAGCCACTATGTAAATCGCGCAGTCTATCGAGGAGAAGAAGTAGTCGGATTCCTACAATATTATCAGGAAATAGATGAAGGCCTGCCTAACGAGTATTACATAGCGCAGTTTATGGTAGATCTTAAACTACAAGGTCAAGGCATAGGTACCAGAGCGACAGAACTTGTGATCGAAGAAATAAAACAATTACCAGAGTGCAAAGTCATTTCGATTTTATACATGCCTGGTCACCATGTAATGCGAGATTTTTATGCACGATTCGGGTTCAAAGTTACTGAAGAAGACGAAAAAGATGGTGTGGTTATGGAGCTTGCTGTGCGCTAACAACCACAGTATCTACTTCTGCCCATTCAGTCTCACCATCCCGTAACTGGGTGTGAATCCAACTGATAATAACGTATCCAGTCGTAGCGAGTCGTCATCGGGTAAACATTATTTTTCTTATTCCCGCCAAAATTATCTTGAATAGCGTCTTTAGGTATCCAAAAATTCATAAATATATTGGTAGGATTATCTGGAATTGGCGTCGGGTGTTTCTGCGGAGGCAGGCACGTTGGCTGACAGTCCAATTCACTTTGTGCCAGAGTTTTCACTAACTTACCATCGACATACCATCGAATGGCATCTGGCACCCATTCAATAGCAAATACACGCCATTCATCAACAGGGCCAACGCTAATTTTATCTTCCCACGCACCAAAATTTCGGGTCCGAAACCACTCCCAGGTGTTTCTGCCATAAATCAAATTGGCTTGAAACTTATCAGGACGTCCACCTTCCAATTCTACATCGATTTCTTCCCATTCCTGTATTCCCTTGTCTGGTGCATGGCGGTCAAAATCATTGGTGTAGGTAAACAGAGAAGAAATATAACCTGATGCTTGTGCCCGAGCCGGCGCTTTCATACGTGTCTCAATGCGGCCGTAACGTATTTTTTTATCGTTCAGAGTACGCAATTCACCGCAGGAAAAGTCATATTCATTCTTCTGCTGTTGGTGGTCTTCTGACCATCCAGGTTGAACATTTTCTTTTCTGACCACAAGTTCCAACACACCATCAGCTATTTGAATGCCCTGGTCCCGAAAACGACAAGCAGATTCACCACCTACAGCGCCGTCTCCCTTTTTCCATATAGACTCGTCAAAGTGATCAAACCTTTCATCCAGAACCAGGCTAAAACCTGTGTACTGACCAGTGTAGTTGGGATAGGCAATCAAAGGTTCAGATTGGGGATTGTCAGTCGCCTTAACGAAACTGCACGCGAATAGGGTAACTAGCAAGCTAACTGATAAAAGAGTGGCGGGTTTCATCGTATTAACCTCAATAAAGATAACGAATCCAGGAAGTCCGTAAGTTACGCGCAACGTTAAGCTTAGCCAGAATGGAGAGTGGATTTAAATAATAAAGAGACCAACGGGACTGGTATCAGGTCCAAACGGACCAAGGGTAAATTTCTCAAAGTATGACAATGTCAGGTGCGGGTTGAACATCAATAGTCAGCAAATTAGTATATTCTTAGATCAGTCAGAGTAATAGGGAAATTAAATTGAATTTACCGATGGTCGCAGGAATAATTTTTGCAATTTTAAGCTTCTGGATGTTACGTCACGCCATAGTCAATTTGCGACAAGCCAGAAAGAGCGAGTACTGGCCAACTACAGAAGGCAAACTGATCGATCTGGTGCTATGGGGGAAACGTAATGTGGGTGGTGAGATGCGGGAGGTGGAAAAACTGAGAGTGTCATTTGAATTTGTGGTTAATGGTAAGGTACACAGTGGCAGTGACGTTGCTTTTTACAGCTTAGTCTACCCAGAAACACTGATATTCTACGAAAAACATGTTCACAATCAACAAGTATCCGTTTACTACAATCCCGTCAACCCTATGGAATCAGTGCTGATACCAGGCATTAAACCCGGCAACGAAGGATACAGTGAAATTACGCTGGCTGTTATCGGCGTTGTTGTTTCAATTGGAATTATTGTTGCGGCTTTAATTGGATTGATCGGTTGAAGTAACTCCGACAATTCTGAATTTGTACTCTAATACAACATCCTTGCAGGAATTAAGGAATTCTCACCACTACCCTTTTAAATTTTCCTAATCAAACTTGGGCCAAATTGCATCCAATTTTAATTGTGCGTATGGTGTTGAAAATGATTAAGAAAATGACAATCCTGCTATGAACGACAAGCACAATGCTGAAACCGGACTGGAGCACAATAATAAAATCTCTCGTTTGGATTTAAACAGTATAGGAACAATTGCTGCATTGGTTCTCTCCATAGTCGCTATCAGTATTTCAGTGTTAGAGGTGACAACTATGCGAACACAGCAAAGAGCAGAGGTTTGGCCTTACTTACAAATTACCAGTAGCTACAGTGCTGACAAATACAGGATATTGCTCGAAAACAAAGGAGTCGGCCCAGCACTAGTTAAAAGCGTCAAAATGTATGTGGATGGCCAGCTAGCAACTGCAAATAATTTCGACAATATTATTGTTGATCTTGTTGGAAAGGAGAATGCATTCAGCTACGACGTATATGAGGTGTTTAACCCGGACCAGAGCGTAATTTCCTCCCAGGAACAAATTCGTTTGTTCAGTGTTCCCTTGGTTAACAGGGATAAATCTGCAGGGAGATTTCTACCTGGAATTAAATTTGCTGAGCAGTCCAAAGACCGTTTTAACATCACGGTTTGTTATTGTTCTATCCACAATGATTGCTGGACTACAGATGTTAAGACCGCTGGCGTTTCAGACTCACAGTCTTGTCAGTGAAGACAGTTGAGTTTTGATTTAGTACTCCAATCGTAGCTTACCGAAATGGCGAGCCTCAATCTCATCATTGGCAGGGCTAGCCGACCTGCCTGACTCGCAACTCTTTTGGTACCGCAAATTCGATGTTTTCTTCTCGGCCGGGACGCTCTGTCGCTTTAACAGCTCCCCATTGGATGAGTTTATTCACAACTCCCTGAACCAATACTTCCGGGGCTGATGCACCCGCAGTTACACCAATGTTGTCAGCACCTTCCAGCCATTCCTGTTGAATACAATCTTCATTGGCGATCAAGTGGGCTTTGGCACCGATTTTTTCCGCCAATTCGCGCAGGCGGTTAGAGTTAGAACTATTTTGTGCCCCTACAACGAGCAATACGTCACAGTCGGCGGACAATTCTCTGACTGCATCCTGTCTATTTTGTGTGGCGTAGCAAATATCATCTTTGCGTGGCCCCTCAATAGCAGGAAATTTCTCCCGCAGCGCATCAATCACTTCTGCGGTATCATCAACTGACAGGGTTGTCTGGCTACAGTAATATAGACTTTGTGGGTTTTTAACCCGTAAATTGGCAACATCCTCTACTGACTCAACCAGATAAATCCCGCCATTTGAATTGTCATATTGACCCATAGTACCTTCCACTTCAGGATGCCCTTGGTGGCCAATGAGAATACATTCGGTCCCTCTTTTGCTTGCACGCATCACTTCCATATGCACTTTTGTAACCAAAGGACAGGTCGCATCAAAAACTTTCAATCCTCTTGAGTCTGCTTCCGTTCTGACTGCCTGGGACACGCCATGTGCCGAGAAAATGACAATGCTGTCGTCGGGTACTTCGCTCAACTCGTCCACAAAAAGTGCGCCCCGTTGCTTAAGACCATCCACTACAAATTTATTGTGCACCACTTCATGACGCACGTAGATCGGTGGTTCAAACATCTCCAGAGCACGTTCGACTATAGTAATAGCCCGGTCAACACCGGCACAAAAACCTCTTGGATTGGCTAAATGAATCTGCATGCAAACGACCTTTTTTATCCGTTGACTGACAGGATTTCAACGTCAAAGATGACGGTTTGCCCTGCAAGTGGATGATTAAAATCAACTGTGACGGAATCGCCAGCTGATTCCCGAACAATGCCAGGAACTTCCGTACCATCGGGTTGAGAAAACGCGATGATAGTACCGGGTTCGACTGGTGTATCTGCGTCAAATCTAGCCCGATCCATATGATGAATGTTGTCAGGGTTAGGCATACCGAAGGCATCCTCAGGTGGCAAAGTAAATGATTTTTTATCACCATCTTTGAGCCCTAATAAACAAGCCTCAAAATTAGCAGTCAGGCTACCATCTCCCATTACCAGTTTAGCCGGTTTATTATTCACTCTTGTGCTATCAGCCGCTGACCCATCTTCCAACTTCAGATCAAAATGCATCAGAACTTCGCTCTGATTCTGAATAACTTCGCTCATCTATTTCTTCTCGTCTTCTTCATTGTTTTTAAACATGTCAACAATCAATAAAATTGCGCCTAAACAAATCGCGCTGTCTGCAATATTGAACGCAGGCCAGCTCCATTGCTGGTAATACACATCAATGAAATCTATTACGTATCCATAGATCAAACGATCATAAACGTTACCAAGGGCTCCACCTAAAATAAGCGAAAATGCGACGGGCAGGAGAATTTGCTGGCGTGTTGATTGACGTAACCACCAAACAATTACCACACTGACTACAAGGGCAATGACAGTAAAAAACCATCGTTGCCAGCCGCCCGAATCGCTGAGCAAACTAAAGGCTGCACCATAGTTATGCACATAGGTCCAGTTGAGAAAGCCATTAACTTGTATGGACTGATACAGCTCCATGTTGGCCAGTACAATGTTCTTAGTCCACTGGTCCAGCACGAAAGCCAGCACTGATAACCATAAGAACCGTAAACCGGTTTGGCGAAACAAACTAAGCATAATGACGTGTCTCACCTTTACCGTCGACATTCTCGATACAACGTCCACACAGCTCTTCGTGCTCTGCATGCTGGCCCACATCAGTACGATGGTGCCAACAACGCACACACTTTTGCCCTTCCGAGGCAGCCAAATTCAGCCACAATCCTTCAATGTCAGTGTCCATGCTATCTTCAGGTTTAGTTTCAACAACCTGAACCTGCGCAGCTGAAGTAATGAGTACGAATCGCAATTCATCTTCCAGTTTAGCAAGTTTGTCCGCCAGGTCCTGACTCACAAACAGGGTAACTTCTGCTTCTAGCGAACCACCGATAACCCCATCTTTACGAGCAATTTCCATCGCTTTGTTGACTTCCGTTTTGACTGCCAGCACTGACTGCCAAAACATGTCATCAAACTCCTCAGACACGGTCAGGTCATTCAGACCTTCATACCAGATTTCTGTGAATACAAACTCGGAACGTTCTCCTGGCAAGGATTCCCATAGTTCCTGCGAAGTAAAGCTCATCACAGGTGCCATCCAACGGGTTAATGCTTCGGCAATATGGTACAGGGCACTTTGACAGGAGCGTCGTGCATGACTGTCTGTCTTGGCTGTATACTGTCTGTCTTTTATGATGTCGAGATAGAAGCTCCCCATCTCGATGGAACAAAACTGCATCATTTTCTGCATAACCACCAACAAGTCATAACGCTCGTAAGCTTCTATAATTTCTTTTTGCATGGTTGCCGCACGGCCCACTGCCCATTTGTCCAGCTCGACCATTTCATTCACTGGTACCAGATCTTCAGCTGGGTTGAATCCGTTCAAGTTTGCCAATAAGAAGCGTGCCGTGTTACGAATGCGACGGTAAGAATCAGCCGAGCGTTTAAGGATTTCATCAGAAACCGCAATTTCGCTACGATAATCTGTTGAGGCTACCCACAACCTCAGTATGTCCGCACCCAATTTATTGATAACGTGCAATGGTGCAATGGTATTGCCAATAGACTTGGACATTTTCTTACCATCGCCATCCACAGTAAATCCATGGGTTAGCACTTGTTTGTATGGTGCATGACCTTTTTCCGCCACGGACGTCATCAGAGAAGACATAAACCAACCACGATGCTGATCAGACCCTTCCAGATACAAATCTGCAGAAGCAGGAATATCCTCTCTGCTATCCACCACAAAATGGTGAGTCACGCCTGAGTCAAACCAGACATCCAGGGTATCTTGAACTTTTACGAAATCTGTAGAGGGGTCGCCAAGGAACTCAGCGGTATCGATATCCCACCAGGCCTGGATGCCTTGCTTCTCAACAAGTTTAGCAACGCGTTCAAGCAGTTCATTAGTATCAGGATGCAAATCGCCCGTATCTTTGTGCACAAACAACGCGATGGGCACGCCCCAGGTACGCTGCCTGGAAATACACCAGTCCGGACGCCCTTCTACCATGCTTTCAATGCGGCTTTCACCCCACTCCGGGATCCATTGTGTTTTCTTGATTTCGTCGATGGACGATTTACGTAATCCATTTTTATCCATGCTCACAAACCATTGAGGCGTAGCCCTGAATATAATAGGTGTTTTATGACGCCAGCAGTGCGGATAGCTGTGCTCATAGGCGTGATGATGAACCAGAGCACCATGCTCTTTGAGCACATCCACAATGTGTGAATTTGCTTTAAAGACATGCTCACCAGCAAACAATTCTGTGTTTTCCAGGTAGACGCCGTTGCCCCCCACCGGATTGTAGACCTCCAGTCCATACTTGCTGCCAACATTGAAATCGTCGACACCATGTCCGGGTGCAGTATGTACGCACCCAGTACCAGAATCAGTTGTCACATGATCGCCTAAAATAACTGGCACGTTGCGGTTATAAAATGGGTGGCCAATCTGAATGTTCTCCATTGCATCGCCGTGGCAATATCCTAATGCGTGATAATGCTCAAAACCGAATCGATCCATACAATCTTTAACCAGTTCGGAAGCCACTACTAAGCGTTCTTTGCCATTTTCACCTTCAACCTGTACTAATGTGTATTCCAGTTTGGGACTGACACAAACAGCTTGGTTTGCTGGCAGTGTCCAAGGCGTTGTAGTCCAGATTACAACTGAAACCGGACCTTCCCCAACGTGGCCTTCAGGATGTTTAAAAGCCTCAACCAGAGCCGCTTCATCAACAGCATTAAAGCGCACATCAATAGATGGCGACATCTTGTCCTGATATTCCACTTCAGCTTCTGCCAACGCAGAACCGCAATCTGTGCACCAATGAACAGGCTTGAAACCTTTCTCCATATGACCAGAGTTAACGATACCGCCAAGTGCGCGAATGATATCGGCCTCGGACGTGAAATCCATTGTCTTATAAGGTTTATCCCACTCACCCAGAACCCCTAAGCGGATAAAGTCTTTTTTCTGACCTTCAATCTGGCGCTCAGCATAGTCCCGACATTTCTGTCTGAATTGAGCTGCAGTGACTTTTTTGCCGGGTTTACCGACCTTTTTCTCCACCTGCAATTCAATCGGAAGACCATGACAATCCCAACCTGGAACATAGGGTGAGTCAAAGTCAGACAAGGTTTTTGCTTTAACAATAATGTCTTTCAGGATTTTGTTTACTGCGTGACCGATATGAATATCACCATTTGCATACGGAGGGCCGTCGTGCAAAATAAATGGTGTTTTGCCATGCTTAGCGTCGCGAATTTTCTGGTACAGCTTGTTTTGTGTCCATTGCTGTAACATTTTAGGTTCACGCTGGGCCAGGTTTCCTCGCATGGGAAACGCCGTTTCAGGCAAATTTAACGTATGTTTATAATCGCTCATTGATTTTAAAATCCAATTTTTTGCTTTCGCTAGTCAGTAAAATTTCAGGCGACACCTAACAGCTTTTTAGCCTGTTGTGCGTCGGTATTTATTTGTTGCTTTAACAGTTCGAACGAATCGAACTTCAATTCATCTCTGAGTTTTCCGTGCATCCTAACCGAGATATATTGCCCGTAAAGGTTGCCGCTATATTCAAAAATGTGTACTTCCAATTGTGATCTTTGCCCGTTCACTGTGGGTCGTGTGCCTATGTTTGCCACACCGTTAAAATTATTGTTCCCCAGCTGCACTGTGACAGCAAACACGCCATTAATGGGAGTCCGGCATCGCTTTAATAAAACATTTGCTGTGGGGAAACCTATAGTCCTGCCTTTCGCGTCGCCGTGTACCACTTTGCCACTGATATCAAAGGGCCGCCCCATCATGCTGCAAGCAGTGTCGAAATCATCGTTTGCCAACGCATTGCGCACTTCCGTTGAGCTGATCCGACAATCGTGAAGTCGGAAGCTTGCCGTATTTACCACAGTAAACCCGCATTTTTTACCTTCTTCAGTAAGCATAGCGAAATCACCGGCACGACCTTTGCCAAACCTGAAATCATCACCTACTACAAGAAAGCCGATGCCCAGCCTTGTAACTAAAAGATCTTCAATAAAATCCTGAGCAGAATAACCGGCAAAACGTTTATCAAACTTGATGCATAACAATCGGTCTACACCAAGTTTCTTTAACTGATTGTATTTGTCCCGCAAACGACTCAACCTGGCAGGTGCTACATCGGGTGTAAACACTTCCTCTGGTTGCGGTTCGAACACCATAACAGTCGAAGGCAAACCTAACTCACGTGATTTCTCTATCAGGCTTTTTAGCACAGCCTGATGACCTAAATGTACACCGTCAAATTTACCAATTGTCAGCACACATCCCTTATGTTTTTCCCGGATGTTGTGCAAGCCGCGGATCAATTCCACTGCAATCCTCTATTTTTTGTATTTACAGCGCAGAACACGCTCGAAAATCACTCTGTTGAATGTAACCTAAATTCGCTGCAAAATGCACTCAAAAGCGGGGATTATAACTGACTGTAGCCTGAAAGGAAGGGCCAGATCTGTGTACTTCAAGATTTTTTAAGCTTCAGTTCAATGATCGAGTGATTACTGACAGTAATCAGAGCGGACAATTTTGACAACAGAGCAGAATTATCTTGCTACTTTTCCGCCTGTAAAGGTACTTTTCCGAACGCCTAAGATTAGTAAAGAAAGAATGAACACCGCGCCACCTGACACTATCAGTTGACTCAATAACATTATTTTTTCTAAGAGGGACAATCCAATCCAGCTGCTCATGTCGGGGTTAAAATACAGGATAGCAAATGCCATGATAAGAGCCGAAACCATTACTTTCAGTAAGAAAATAAGGGTTCCTGACGACGCATGGTAAACACCGAGTTTGCGCAGTCTGAAATAAAGGAGCCCTGCATTCATTGTGGCAGACATGGCGGTGGCAATAGCCAGACCAACATAATCAAACGGAATCACCAAGATCAAATTGAACACTATATTGGCACCCATGCACCAGATACCAAATTTAACTGGCGTTTTGGTATCCTGACGAGAGAAAAACCCTGGTGCCAGAACTTTTACCAGCATAAAGCTGAGCAAGCCACAGGCATAAGCTTGCAAACTGTATGAAGCAAATGTCGCATCTTCTACAGTAAATTTACCTCGCTGAAATATGGTAAGTATCATAGGTTCAGCTAACACCATTAATCCGGCCGCGGCAGGAATTCCTAACACGCTGACCATTCGTACTCCCCAATCCATGCTTTCACTGAACGCGTTATTATCTTTAGCGACATGATTTCGCGACAAGGTAGGTAAAATCACGGTCGCAATGGCGATCCCAAATAAGCCAAGTGGAAATTCCAATAAGCGGTCCGAATAATACAACCAAGAAATGGCGCCGGTTCCGAGTGCGCTCGCTATCATTGTGTCGATAAGAAGATTCAACTGCCCAACAGAAACGCCAAATAAGGCGGGAATCATCAAAGTTCTTACTTTCACGACATCTGGATCTGACCAGCCCCAACGAGGACGGCTCAAAACACCAGCTCTGACTAAAAATGGCACAAGGAAGAGGAGTTGAAGCAGACCTCCAATGAAAACACCCCAGGCGAGCGCAAATCCCGGCTCTTCAAATTGCGGGGAGAGATACAAGGCACAGGAAATGATTGCTACGTTTAGCAGAACAGGCGTAAAGGCCGCCACCGCGAACTTGTTCAGGGTATTCAGCACTGCACCTGCCAACCCCGCCATCGAAACAAACATCAAGTACGGAAACGTTATCTTGAGCATCAATGATGCCAGCTCAAATTTCTCACCACCGGGTTCGTCATTGACATAATCCACAAACCAACCGGCCCCGAAAAGCGCTGCCAAAAGTGGTGAGGCGATGACACCAACAATAGTCACCAAGGTGACAATCACACCCAATGTCCCTGACACTTTGGCGACAAACAACTTGAGGTGGTCACGATCGTTTTCTTTATTTACTTCCGTCAGCACAGGAATAAAGGCTTGAGCAAACGCTCCTTCGGCGAACAATCGGCGTAGAAAATTGGGGATTTTGTTGGCAAGCAAAAAGACGTCCGCACTTGCGCCAGCACCCATTATGTTGGCGATTACGACGTCCCTGGTCAGGCCCAGGATTCGGGATATAAATGTCATAAAGCTGACAATGATCCCTGATTTGAGTAATTTCCCTGACACCTACGGCTTCCGATTTGCTGAAAACGTTATTATGCGCGAACAAACAAGAGCACGTCTACGACAAAAATACTGGCAACGAAAGTTTTAGCGCTTTCGCGCTTAGCTGTTCTCCCGCTCTTGCAACAATTGAACGGATAATTTGACGAAATCAGAAGAAGTAATGATTCCTACTAGTCGCGCCTGCTCGTCTACAACAGGCAGGCAACCATGCTTGTTCTGCAGAAAAAACGGCGCTATATCAACAAGTGGCTGATTACGGTCAACCGTGTCATAGTCCGTGACTGCAACCTCCATGATCCCTGTCCTCGTTTCTTGCTCCGCCAGCGCACTTCCACCGTACAATGTCAGCGCACTGTTCACCTTAGCAATCATGTTCTTTTGCGTCACAATAGCCAGTAACTTCCCGGTTTCCTGCTCAACGACAGGTAGATGTCTTATCCCTTTTTCCCGAGTGATGTTGTGTGCATCCTGCAAGCTGGCTTCTTTTGTTAACTTGACCAAGTCGGTGGTCATAATATCCGATACGGTTAGTGTCATTTCGCCTCCCGAAAAATCCTGATTAAGACTGAAACTGGCTTAATATTTTAGCTGTAAACAAAAGCTTTTTATTGCGCTAAGACAAAAATGCCTGCAACAAAAAAGAAGTGATTGGATAGAAAAAGATTCAAGTACTGGCTATTTCCAAATAAAATCATGGATGCGAGTAAAATTGTTTGACAATTGGTCTAGCAATAAGCATAATCCGCACCCTTGAATTTTGACTAGATTTTTTTCGGGAGTTTACCTTGGCTAACATTAAGTCTGCTAAGAAACGTGCAATCCAGGCTGAGAAAGCTCGCCAGCATAACGCTAGCCGTCGCTCTATGATGCGTACTTACCTTAAAAAGGTAAATGCTGCTATCGAAGCAGGTGACAAAGAAGCTGCAACTGCTGCCTTTACAGCTGCTACGCCAATACTTGACCGTATGGCAAGCAAAGGTTTGATCCATAAGAATAAGGCTGCTCGTCATAAGAGCCGTCTTAACGCACAGATCAAAGCTATTGCCTAATCGCACGAGCATTATGAAAAAAGCGCCTTAGGGCGCTTTTTTTATGGGGTGCAAATTCACCGCAGCGAGATCAGATTTCTGAGGTGATATTTATGCAAGTTGATCATCATTCCATAACGATCTCAGTCAAATCCTCATCGTCATTCCGGCAACGTTTTTGGGCCGGAATCTATGGTCTAATGCGAACCAGAGCTCCGACAAGAGCATTCGGAGATGACGGTGCCAATGAAGCACTCCTTGCATGGAGTGTGAGTGAAACCTATCGTATACCACCAGCAGGCTACCCTCTCCGTCATTCCGGCAACGCTTTTAGGCCGGAATCTATTGTCTAATGCGAACCAGATCTCCGACAAGAGTATTCTGAGATGAGCAGCGTGAGCGGCACTGATTACGTGTAATACTTCAGTAACTGTCATAAATCCGCCATTGAACCGGCACAAATGTGTCATGGGGCTGCTCTAGACTTTAGGCAGTTTCACTACAACAAATAAGCCTATGTTTACGGTTAATGATGTTCTCAGTAAGCACTACCCTAAAGTGCTGGAAAGGCCCTGGTTGTTTAAATCCATCAGCTTTGTTCTACGACAGCTCCTGCATGAACGGGAGATCAATGAGTTCGGTGAAACCTACCCTTACGTCCAGGGTTTGGATTTCGTGGAACAGGTTCTGGAGTACTTTAAGATAAGTTATTCAGCACGTGATGTAGAAAAAGAACGAATTCCGAGTACAGGCAGAGTTGTCATAGTAGCCAATCATCCAATTGGTTCTTTGGACGCATTGGCTTTAATAAAGTTAGTCAGCGAAGTTCGACATGACATCAAGGTAGTTGCTAATCAAATGCTGATGACCCTGGCTCCCCTGAACGAATTATTATTGCCTGTTAACAATATGCAGGGAGGAACAACAAAAGAAAGTTTGCAGGCCATACAGCAGCATTTGGAGAATGAACGAGCGGTACTGATATTTCCCGCAGGAGAAGTCTCCAGGCTGCGTCCTCAGGGTGTCAGGGACCCTCACTGGCACAGCGGGTTTCTGCGGATCGCGGGCCACACCAAATCACCTATACTGCCTGTTTTTATTGATGCTAAAAACTCACCGATGTTTTACAGCGTGTCTATTTTGCATAAACCTTTGGCTACCATGTTGCTGGTCAAGGAAATGTTTAAACAATCAACCAACCATCTGCCTATGCGAATTGGTGAAGTCATTCCGTTCGAATCATACAACCAAGCCAAATTTGCCAGGAAACAAATGGTCAACCTGCTTAAGAAGCACCTCTACCTGATTGGCGCTGGCAAAGCCGGAATTTTCCAGACTCAAAGTGCGATCGCACTTCCTGAGAACAAGAGAGAATTGAGTCAGGCATTGAAAAATAGTGCTGAAAAGCTTGGTGTGACTAGCGACAACAAAGTTATTTATCTTTATCAGCACTCAGGAAGCTCACCCATCATGCGTGAAATAGGTCGCCTTCGGGAGATTTCTTTCAGAGCAGTAAATGAAGGTACAAATTTACGCAGGGATATCGATAGATATGATGCAGATTATTTTCATCTTATTCTCTGGGATGAAGAAGAATTGGAAATTGCAGGAGCATACCGGTTTGGCGATGCCAAAAAGTTATTGGCTACCAAAGGTCCTACAGGCCTTTATTCTTCCTCTCTCTTTGACTATACAGAATACATGGCACCTTACTTTGAACAGGGACTTGAGTTAGGGCGTAGCTTTGTCCAACCCAAATATTGGGGAAAACGCAGTCTGGATTATCTATGGTTCGGCATAGGAGCATTTTTAAGAAAATACCCCAACTATCGCTACCTGTTTGGCCCGGTCAGTATTAGTAAAAGCTACCCAAAAGCCGCAAAAGATTTACTGGTTCATTTCTATTCTTTGTATTTCGGTTCAGCTGAAGAACTTGCATTTCCAAAGCTTCCTTACCGGCTATCTGACGCAGATATAGGGAAGTTCCCAGGGGACAATTATAAAAAGGATTTTACCGAGTTAAAACATCGATTGGCTGCACTGGGATGTGTGGTACCAACACTTTATAAACAATATACCGAGACCTATCTAGAGGGTGGTGTTAACCTTCTCGCCTTCAATATTGATCCGGACTTTGATCACTGTATTGACGGTTTAATAGTGGGCGATCTCTCCAGACTAAAACCCAAAAAGCGCAAAAGATACCTTGGTGACGAATCTCACATTAAAATTTTTACTCGCTGAGTAAGCCTGAAAGAGACTGTTGAAGAATACCTTTTCTGCCTTCTGTGCCGTTGGCCCTTCCATTGTATACATTTTTGGTACCTGACAATAGTTCGCGGTGTCTGGGTGAACCACTCGTTTAGAGATAACTTCGCCTATGTAAAATTGAATGTAAAAAGGCGGCTTTAAGAAGATCTATTCACCGTCACCACTAGTGGAATAAAATCAAAGAGTTATACTTAAGGTATATGGGTTTGCATTGTTAGGATTTGGCTGTGATTAAATTACTGTTTATGTTGCCCTTGGGGCTTTGTTTGGTGTGGCTGCTTTATCTTCGGGTCAGTGGTTACAGTATCAGGCAGGGGAAGCAGGGATTTTTGTATATTCTGATATTTTCTGCCGTTGTAGCGGGATTTTACACCATCCTACTTTGGCTCACGTGATAACACATCCTTCAAATGAATAATAAAAAAGGAGCCAATGGCTCCTTTTTTGTCTTAGCGCTTAGTTATTACAAATTGTAGGTCGTGATATCTGCCTGAGCTTTCAGTGACTCCACCAACGCGGCAAACATATTCTGGCTGCGCGAAGACTCGAGACTTTGTCCAAGACTAATGAGTTCTTGTGAGTCAGCTTCAACAGCTTGATGAATCTTTGTTAGCTCCAAAAGGCTTACATCGCCATTGTTCAGTTCAACTACCGCTGCATTTTTGCCTTCTGCAAGACTCAGTTTAAATGCTTCTGTTGCGATATTGCTATCTAAAGCGGAGCCGAATCGAGCTACCTCAGCTTGTTCTTCCCACAGGCTGTTCTTACTTTCAAGCTCTGCTGAAACATCCGTACCTGAGATCAGAGAGGTAAGTACGTTCTCACTCCAATTTTTTGCGGCTTGCTGGGCTTTTTGTGCCATCAAACGGGTTTCAATATCTTCTTTCACTTCGTCAATTGATTTTGTTCTGGCAGCTTTATGCTCCTGAACACGGGCAACAATAATGTGTTCATCAGCTACTTCAAGAACGTCACTATTTACGGCATCTTCAATTAATTCAGGACTAAATACTGTATTGAGCACGACGGGATTAGCAATAGGCTGTGGAGCACTGTTGCGGTCGAACAGCTCTGTCGATTTAAGTGTCAAAGACAATTCCGAGACCATATCTTCGAGGCTGTCTGGTACTTCAAAAGCGATTTCAGACATGCGTTGTTGTATTTCAAAGAAACGTTCGCTTGCCTTTTCATTCTTGACACTATTTTCGATATCAGTACGAACTTCCTCAAAAGGCGTTACTTGCTCTGATTTGATATCTGTCAGTTTAATGATGTGAAAACCAAATTCACTTTCTACAACTGTCGTTGTATCGCCAATATTGGCGAGAGCAAAGGTTGCTTCTTCAAAAGCAGGGTCCATTACGCCACGAGCAAACCAATCCAAGTCACCACCGTTTTCCGCTGAAAAGCTGTCGGCAGAAGAGGTTTTAGCTAATTCCGCAAAATTTTCATCAGCCTGAACTTTCGCAAGTAGCGCTTCGGCTTCGGCTTTTGCCGCATCCCTATCTTCGCCAAACTCGATTAAGATGTGCGATGCGCGGCGCTCCTCTTCCGTGCGGTAAGCTCCACTTGACTGCTCATAGAAGTCTAGTAAGTCCTGCTCAGTGACCGTCATTTCAGAAAGCAAATCTGTTGCCTTGAGTTCTACATAAGAGACACTGACTTGTTCTTGTGTATCAAAGGTGTCCAGATTCGCCTGGTAAAAAGTGTTAATTTCGTCTTCACTCAAGGTAATATCCGCCGCAAACTGTTGAGCAGAAATTGTCGCGTAACGAATATCGCGGGTCTGGCGCTGAAGCTCATGAACTAACTTGGTCTCACCAGGCAAGCTGAATTCGCTACCAAGAATCGCTCTAGAAACTTGCTGGCGAGTCATTTCCAAACGCATGTAGTCGCGGAAAGTATTGGGTTGATATCCAGCTTGTCTGAGTAAAACCTGAAAACGATCATTATTGAATTGTCCGGCAATCTGGAATTCAGGCATGGCTACGATTGTATCTCTGATTTGAGTGTCGCTCACGCGCAAACCAAGATCACGAGCCGTCTGTTCTATCAGCTTGTCACCAATCAACCTATCCAGCACGCTTTGTCTGAAGTTCTTGAGATACTCAGTATCAGCTGCTAAGGCATTAAATGCATCGCCAAATTGTGACTCTAAACGAGCACGTTCATTTTGATAAGCGCGTTCCAATGCGGACTGGCTGATTTCTTCGCCATTGACCACTGCAGCTGCAGTATCTGTAGGTGCAGTTACATAACTCCCTACTCCAGCGAATACGAAACTTAAGATAACCAATCCTAGGATCACCATGGCCCATACGCCCTGCGATCCTTCTCTAATTTTTTCCAACATGTTAGTTTTTACACTCCGTAAGGACTGACTGTTACAACACAGAGTTTGTGTATGCTTTAATTTGATACCGAATCAATCAGGTATCTATTCAATCAAGACACATCCTGCGACTTGATATGAGAGGCGGGATTATAGCGTAACTCTAGTCATTATTGCTATACAGATACGTCTCAGAAAGGCGATAGACACAAAAAAGGCGATGATTTCTCATCGCCTTTTCTATGATATCGAATTTTGCTTAGTTGCAAGCGTCTTTCAAAGCTTTACCAGCTTTGAATGAAGGTACTTTAGCAGCAGCAATTTGGATAGTCTCACCTGTTTGTGGATTACGTCCACTGCGAGCAGAACGCTCACGTACAGAGAAAGTACCGAAGCCAACTAGTGCAACCTGGTCACCGTCTTTAAGCGCAGCAGTTACTGCATCAGTAAATGAATCAAGAGCACGACCAGCAGCCGCTTTAGAAATATCTGCACCAGAAGCAATGCAATCGATAAGTTGAGACTTGTTCACAATAAGATCCCCTTCAATTGTTATTATATGTTATGCCGCAAAACATGCGTTGCGGTGACGTTATAACAAGCCTGAATTTTAACTTCAAGCCATTATTCACAAATTTTTAACTTTTATGAATCGCCGCAATCCCTTTTGTGACAAGGCCTATGGCGAAACTGTGTTAAAGGCTACCATAACTTTTAACTTAGTGAAGCCCTAAAATTCAAAAAAAACGAAAAAAATACCAGTTATTGCCTATTTTTTCCCCGAATTCGCAGCCACTAGTTCAAAACCTTCTGGATTTTGTTCTAAAGCCAACTCCAAAACCTCGTCAATCCACTGTACAGGATGAATGCTCAGGTCCTGTTTTACATTGTCAGGAATTTCTTCAAGGTCCCTTTCATTGTCTTTTGGAATAATGACGGTCTTAATTCCACCACGGTGAGCGGCGAGTAATTTCTCTTTCAAGCCACCTATTGGTAATACTTCCCCACGCAAAGTGATTTCACCTGTCATTGCCACATCGCATTTCACTGGATTGCCAGTTAATGTGGATACCAGTGCGGTACACATGGCAATACCTGCACTAGGTCCGTCTTTTGGTGTAGCGCCTTCCGGAACGTGAACATGGATATCACGTTTTTCATGAAAGTCATCATTAATACGCAATTTTTCAGCTCGACTACGGACAACCGTCATTGCTGTTTTAATTGACTCCAACATGACATCGCCTAGTGACCCTGTAAAGGTCGTTTTTCCTTTGCCGACTACAGAAGTGGTTTCTATAGTCAGTAAATCGCCACCAACAGACGTCCAAGCTAAACCTGTCACCTGACCGATCTGATTGGCCTTGTCAGCTTTGCCGTAGTCGAACCGTTGCACACCCAGGTAATCTTTCAAATTATCCTGATTGACCAATACTTTCTTAACCTTGCTATCTAACAAGATATTTTTGACTGCTTTGCGGCATATTTTCGAAATTTCTCGTTCGAGGCTCCGAACTCCGGCTTCTCTGGTGTAATAGCGAATCACACCAATAATCGCCGATTCTTCGATGGTTAGCTCACCTTCTTTCAAACCGTTACGGCTCATTTGTTTTTCAATCAAATGACGCGTTGCAATATTCAGCTTTTCGTCTTCTGTGTAGCCAGACAAGCGAATGACTTCCATTCGGTCCAAAAGCGGCCCAGGAATGTTCATGCTATTTGACGTGGCGACAAACATGACATCAGACAGGTCGTAATCCACTTCAAGATAATGATCACTGAAACTACTGTTTTGCTCTGGATCGAGAACTTCCAGCAATGCCGAAGAAGGATCGCCGCGCATGTCCGACGACATTTTGTCGATTTCATCGAGCAGGAAAAGTGGATTTTTGACGCCCACTTTAGCCATCTTCTGAATGAGTTTACCCGGCATAGAACCAATATAAGTTCGTCGATGACCTCGGATCTCGGCTTCATCCCTAACACCACCTAGCGCCATGCGAACGTACTTTCTGCCCGTCGCCTTAGCGATAGATTGGCCCAATGACGTTTTTCCCACACCGGGAGGACCAACTAAACACAGAATAGGGCCTTTTAATTTTTTAACCCGTTGCTGAACAGCAAGGTACTCTATAATACGTTCTTTAACTTTTTCCAGACCATAGTGATCAGAATCCAGAATATCATCAGCTTTCGCTAAATCCTTTTTCACCACACTGCGTTTGAACCAAGGCACATTGGTAAGCCAATCAATGTAGCTTCTCACTACTGTTGCTTCTGCCGACATGGGCGACATCATTTTAAGCTTTTGTAACTCTGCGGTGGCCTTGTCCTTAGCTTCATCGGGCATTTTCGCTTCCTTGATCTTAGTATCAAGGGCTTCAAATTCGTCCGGTGCTTCGTCAAGATCACCTAATTCTTTTTGAATGGCTTTCATTTGCTCATTCAGGTAATACTCACGTTGGCTTTTTTCCATTTGCTTTTTAACGCGGGTACGAATTTTTTTCTCTACCTGCAGCAAATCGATCTCACTTTCCATCAGCGCCATAAGATATTCAAGGCGTTCATTCACACCTGACATTTCCAGCACTTTTTGTTTTTCAGACAACTTCAAGGGCATATGAGCAGCCATGGTGTCTGCAAGACGAGCAGCGTCCTCAATACCATTGAGTGAAGTCAGAACTTCTGGTGGGATCTTTTTATTGAGTTTGACATAACCTTCAAACTGGGAAATAGCTGAACGGATAAGAACTTCCTGCTCGTTTTCTGCCAACTCTTCGTCATTCTGTCGATTCACTTCAGCAACAAAGAAATCTTCCGTCTGCAGGAAAGTATCAATTTCTCCACGAACATTTCCTTCCACTAGAACCTTGACGGTGCCATCAGGTAATTTTAGCAGCTGTAAAATGGTCGCAATTGTGCCGACCTGATAAATATCATCGGTATCAGGTTCGTCCACTCCGGCATCTTTCTGGGCCACCAGGAAAATTTGCTTGTCCTTGTCCATTGCGGCTTCCAGGCAACGGATAGATTTCTCGCGTCCCACAAATAAAGGGATGACCATATGCGGATAAACTACTACATCACGCAATGCTAATACCGGCATTTCAATGCGTTCTGCTTGCTCAGTCGTCATGCTTATTCTCTACTGCTAATTTGTTCTTGTAAGTGTATATGGGGATAGGAAGTTAAAGTTCAAACCCAAAATAAAAAAAGGTCTCTCTCGAGACCTTTTTAATTTTATTTACTATTCGGACGCTGCTTTTTTATCTGAACTGTTGTCGTAAATCAAAATGGGTTTTGATTCACCTCTTATCACAGTTTCATCTATGACAACTTTGCTGACATCCGTCATGGAAGGAAGGTCATACATTGTTTCCAGCAACACGGCTTCTACAATTGACCGTAGACCCCGTGCTCCGGTTTTTCGCTCCATTGCTTTCTTGGCAATAGCCAACAATGCATCTTCACGGAACTCTAACTCCGCGTCTTCCATGGAGAACAATGCCCCATACTGTTTGGTCAATGCATTTTTTGGTTCGCACAATATCTTGATTAGCGCATCTTCGCTCAGCTCTTCTAAACTTGTTACAACTGGCAAACGACCAATAAATTCAGGAATCAAACCGTATTTGACCAAGTCTTCGGGCTCGACTTTTTTAAACAAAGCACTAACTGCTCGTTTGTCTTCGGTGCTTTTGACCTCTGCACCAAAACCGATTCCAGTGCCAGTATGGGCGCGCTGTTCAATTACTTTGTCCAGTCCAGCAAATGCGCCACCACAGATAAACAGAATCTTAGAGGTATCTACCTGCAAAAATTCCTGCTGTGGATGTTTTCTGCCCCCTTGTGGTGGTACTGAGGCTACTGTTCCTTCGATTAGCTTGAGCAAAGCCTGCTGAACACCTTCACCAGAAACATCTCGTGTAATTGATGGGTTGTCAGACTTACGGGAAATCTTGTCAATTTCATCGATATACACAATACCACGTTGTGCTTTTTCAACGTCGTAATCACATTTCTGAAGCAATTTCTGAATAATATTTTCAACGTCTTCACCTACATACCCTGCTTCTGTCAGGGTAGTGGCATCGGCCATAGTAAAAGGAACATCCAACAATCTGGCCAGCGTCTCCGCCAGCAATGTTTTACCACTTCCGGTTGGACCGATGATCAGAATATTACTTTTGCTTAATTCTATTCCATCATGCACATCACCGTTTCGAAGTCGCTTGTAATGGTTGTATACCGCGACGGAAAGCACTTTCTTGGCATGATCCTGCCCAATGACATAATCATTGAGGTGGGCGTGTATTTCTTGCGGCTTAGGCAATGCATCCTGTTTCTTCTTAGGTGCAATCTCTTTGACTTCTTCACGAATAATATCGTTACACAGGTCAACACACTCATCGCAAATAAAAACCGAAGGACCGGCAATTAGTTTACGTACTTCATGCTGACTTTTGCCGCAGAAAGAACAATAAAGAAGCTTATTATCGCCATCTCCGTTCTGCTTATCACTCATCTATTTCTTGCCTCATAACCTTTGTATTGCTGAATACCGAATGACTCAGTATCAGTGTTAACCCTAAAGGCTAACTTCTCAAATCAAAATGACTTATTTATTGATCATCGCATCGGCTCGGTTTGCCAAAACTTGATCAATTAGACCATATTCCATCGCTTCCGTCGCGCTAAGAAAGTTATCTCTATCTGTATCTAGCGCTACTTTTTCATAAGGCTGGCCGGTGTGATCTGCCATTAATCGGTTCATTTTCTCTTTGGTAGACAGGATTTCTTTGGCATGAATTTCAAAATCCGATGCTTGCCCCTGAAATCCACCCAATGGCTGATGTATCATGACCCTGGAGTTTGGCAAGCCATAACGCTTACCTTTTGTACCTGCGGATAGCAAGAACGCCCCCATACTGGCAGCCATGCCCATGCATACAGTACTGACGTCGGGCTTGATAAAGTTCATAGTATCATAAATTGCCATACCCGCTGATACTGACCCACCCGGGGAATTAATATACAGGAAAATATCCTTTTCAGGATTCTCTGCTTCGAGGAACAACATCTGGGCGACTATCAGATTCGCCATGTGGTCTTCGACCTGACCAACCAGAAAAATCACGTTCTCTTTCAGTAAACGGGAATAAATGTCGTAAGAACGCTCACCTTTTGCTGTTTGTTCAACAACCATAGGGACAAGTGCGTTTTGAGGATCGAAAGGTGTGTGTATCATAGAATCAATTCTTCACAAATAAAAATGCTCGGTAAGTACCGAGCATTTAATCAGTTGCTGACTAGTGAAGTCAATCTAGATCAGGTAATTTAAGCCTGTTTGTTCATGATCTCGTCAAATGCTTTAGTGACTTCTTTCACTTTTGCATTTTCCAGAACCCACTCAACAGCCTGTTCTTCAAGAGCAACGTTGTTCATTTGCTGCATTAGTTCTTGATTACTTTTGTAGTACTCAATTACTTCTGCTGGATCTTCGTATGCAGACGCTGTGGTTTCAATCAATGCATCAACTTTTGCAGAATCTACCTGAATTTCGTTCTTCTTGATGATTTCACCAAGAATCAGACCAATAGAAACACGCTTACGGGCATTTTCTTCAAACAAATCTGCAGGAAGTTCAGGCATGTTGTCTACCTTTCCACCAGATTGCTGAGTGAAACGTTGCTTGGCTTGTTCGCGAAGTGCTTCAATTTCCTGATCAACCAATGCTTTAGGCAAATCCACTTCGTTTTTCTCAAGTAAAGCTGCAATCACGTCTTCTTTGACCTTCGCTTTTAGCGTCTGGTCAAGTTCACGCTGCATGTTTTTGCTGACTTCGGTTTTTAATGCATCGATGTCACCATCTTCAACACCAAAAAGTTTTGCAAAATCTGCATCAATTTTTGGAAGGGTCAAACCTTCAACTTTCTTAACCGTGATTTTGAATTCCGCGTCTTTACCTTTCAATGCTTCAGCGTGGTAATCTTCAGGGAAAGTAACGTTGGCAACAACTTCTTCACCTTTCTTACTACCAACTATAGGCTTTTCAAAGCCAGGAATCATTCGGTCTTTACCCATTTCCAATGGGAAATCTTCAGATTTACCACCGTCAAACTCTTCACCGTCAATCGTACCGATAAAATCGATTGTCACACGATCATCTTTCTTAGCCTTACGCTTAACTTCTTTCCAGTTAGCGTGCTGCTTTTGCAACGTTTCCATCATTGCATCAAGATCTTTGTCTACGATTTCAACAACTGGCTTTTCAATTTTAATTTTATCCACGCCTGTCACTTCCGGCTCTGGATACACTTCGAATGAAGCGACAAATTCTAAATCTTCGCCATCAACGTCCTTTTTCATTTCAAACGCAGGCATACCAGCGGGATTTAATTTTTCCTTGGTAATGGCTTCATAGAAGTTACGTTGCATCGCTTCACCAGCAACTTCCTGACGTACTGCCATGCCATAACGCTTTTTAATAACTGAAACAGGCACTTTACCAGGACGGAATCCGTTAATGCGTTGGGTTTTAGCTAACTGTTGCAAACGAGATTTAACCGCAGTATCGATTGATTCTGCTGGTACGGTAATAGTTAGACGGCGTTCTAGACCTTGAGTCGTCTCAACTGAAACTTGCATTATTCTACCTCAACTTGCGCTTTCTAGCGCATTTTAAATGTTACTTTACGGAGCTTTTATCGGCGGGATGAAAGCCAGAGTCCGCGCCATCCACATGGTAACGATCCTGACCCATACTGATCGGAATGACATCACTGAATCAGTAATGGAATGCCAGCACCGGATAAAAAGACGCGACATTATAGAGGAACTGCAATTAAGAGTCGAGGTTTCGTGCAGAAAACTTTTCGGCTACTCAGGTTTTCAAACTTCCGATGTCGATATGCTGCCTTAGGTGATTCGAAATATCCTTTGATATAACCCGAAAATTCTTCTGCGCAAGTTGACTTTGGTGCGATGCAGGAGCTTGAGTTCAACGAAAACCTTTTTTATCTGATTTCATTCAGTCATCCTCACTAGTTTTGCCGTCAGGTGCTTTTATTCAGTGCTGAGGAACAACAAAACGTTCTTTTGCGTAGTGTTTGGCTGTCCGCTTCTCTTAAAAAATAACGCATTGATAAGCCTGGACCTAAGCGCCTGAGTCATCTCCGAGATGTCCTTGGTCGGAGATCTTGATGTGTTTTGGTTGGGCGACAAAAAGGCTTGGTAGCGTTATTGAAACAATCCTGTTCGAAACAAAATGTGGTTTCATGGACGAAAAACTCAGGCTTACATGGAAGTATTTACAGCGTTTTTAATTGAATAGGGTTGTGCAAAATCGTGATTAGTGATTGAAAAGCGTGACGAGGACTTGCCTTCTGGCGTCATGTACTGATGATCACCTTGCGCTTCCGTGAGGTTGTCCCGGACTCATTCAGGTAACGAAAGCCACCTTGCGCAGAAGAGTTTTCGGGTAATTTATTGAGATATATCAACTGTGTTAAGGCGGTTGAACTTCAAAGGACGTTTTAAGCACAGAGGAACCGAAATCTTTCTGCACGATAATGGTCGGTGAGATAGGATTCGAACCTACGACCCCTTGGACCCAAACCAAGTGCGCTACCAAGCTGCGCTACTCACCGATACTTGAATGTTACTTTGCATTGCCGCAAGGGGCACATCTTGACGAGCTTGATAAGATGGTGCGGAAGGAGAGACTTGAACTCTCACGCCGTGAAGCACTGGAACCTAAATCCAGCGTGTCTACCAATTCCACCACTTCCGCAAGTGGGGTGGACGATGGGATTTGAACCCACGACAACCGGAATCACAATCCGGGGCTCTACCAACTGAGCTACGCCCACCACATAAACTTATCAAATCAATATGATTTGTTTGTACATCCTGTACGTCTGTTCTCTGGACTAACCAACATGCAATTCGATGGCGCGCCCGGCAGGATTCGAACCTGCGACCACCCGCTTAGAAGGCGGGTGCTCTATCCAGCTGAGCTACGGGCGCTCTACGAATCTGCAAGAACAGATAATGGTCGGTGAGATAGGATTCGAACCTACGACCCCTTGGACCCAAACCAAGTGCGCTACCAAGCTGCGCTACTCACCGATACCTGTTTGTAGTGGCAAACTCTCTACCGCTACGGGGGGCGCATATTACCGACTTGCCCTAAGCCCGTCAAACACTTTTTGGAGCAATTTAACTAGTTGCTTAATTTTAGGCCAATACCGACTATAAAGTGCATTGAAACAAATGGAAAACTCACTTTAATAGTGCATGGTCTTTAGGAAGCTTATTTTTCAACCAGATAGCAAGGCGATGTTTCATGCTCAATAAATCTTCCTGATCTTCTGGCAAAGGCGTGACCAATTTGTCACTAACCAGCAAACGATAAATAACTTCCACTTTCTCTTTAGCTGCCATTGTGTCAGTAAACCCAGTAAATCCCCTGTTTTTAGCATAGGTTTCACCAACAGATATTGCCATCTTGATGAGTTGTGCTTCATTCTTGAGTTTTTTCATTTAGTATTCCTTAAAAATAGCGGCCAGATCTAATGTGAGTCTTTTACTTTTCGTACTAGATTATTTCTGGATTTCATTGTTAAATCGCCAGATCCCTTTTTTACCTGGTATGAAGCCCAAATTTGATAAGTAGTGTTCGTGTTCAAAGCTGTCTGCTTTGGCAAAAACATCATCGAATTCAAATTTGTTCTTCAATTCTTGCCCCTCACCCATCACAAACTGGCCCAATTTAAAATCACGATAGGCTGGCACAACAAAGTCAAAATCCACTACAAAGGTGTTGTCTTCATTCCGATATCCAGATAAGACACCCACTACATTTGTGTGTTCTGTTAGAAAATAATATTCTCTGTTTTCATCATGAGACTTTTTAAAAAAACGTGGGAAAAAGTGTTCAATTTCTGCACGGTGTGATTCGAGAAAGAAATCTACGTAGTTTGAAGGTCGGCTAACTTTTAAAACCACAAAGTTTTGCTCAGTATGCAACAGCATTTTTCGTAGAAAGAAAACATTTGTAATAGCAATAAAGCCATTTAGCAAAGCGACTGGAAAAGCACCTATCAAAATACCATAGACACAAAACGATGATGCACCAAACAAATTGAACCAGCGCAATTTTATAATCGAACTTCGAGTAAGTGAGAAAGCGATAAGCGCCGACGCGCAGTAGCCAAAAATTTCGACAGCTGACATTTCCAAACTGTTTTCCTTTTTTAAATAAAGATATTCAATGAACGCAGAATCTGCGAATTCTAAACATTAATTTGCCACTCAGCACTTTTTTAATCGCTAAAACGCCATTTTATTTGAAACGCGATTGCCTGCGACACAATCCTTGTGTGAAAATGCGCTCATATTTTTAAGGTAAAGTGTAAGTAGCATGCCCGCACAGAGAATTGATGGAAAACTAATCGCTAAACAAGTCAGACAAAATGTGGCTTCACAAGTCTCCGCCATAGTTTCTTCTGGCCGTCGCGCGCCGGGTCTGGCAGTAGTGATTGTAGGCAACGATGCCGCATCGCATGTTTACGTAGCTAACAAACGCAAAGCCTGCGAAGAGGTCGGATTTATTTCCAAGTCATTCGACCTGCCAAGTGGTACTTCCCAAGCCGAGCTATTACAGTTAGTGGATGAGTTAAATACTGACAGGGAAATCGATGGGATCCTTGTTCAGCTGCCTTTACCTGCCGGACTCAATGCTGAAGAAGTGTTGGAGCGCATTCACCCACACAAAGATGTTGACGGTTTTCATCCCTATAACATAGGCAGACTCGCTCAGCGAATACCGGCTTTAAGGCCTTGCACACCCAAAGGAATAATGACGCTGATCGAATCTACCAAACGCCCTGTCAAGGGTTTGGATGCCGTCATTGTGGGTGCATCCAATATTGTAGGCCGCCCGATGTCTCTGGAGCTTCTTTTAGCTGGGTGCACAGTTACTGTATGCCACAAATTTACTAAAAACCTTCGTCATCATGTTGAACAAGCAGACTTGTTGGTGGTTGCTGTTGGCAAGGCAGAATTTGTACCCGCAGAATGGATTAAACCAGGCGCCATTGTTATTGACGTTGGCATCAATCGCGCAGACGATGGAAAACTGGTGGGAGATGTTGATTTTATCAGTGCCGAACAACGTGCTGGATGGATTACACCTGTGCCTGGAGGCGTAGGTCCGATGACGGTAGCTAGTTTGATAGAGAATACATTGGAAGCCTACGTAAAATTCCATTCATGAGCAGTACCTTGAATAGCGAGGAAGACATTGTTGCCACAACAAAAAATTGGGTGGCTAAAGTTGTTATCGGGCTTAATCTTTGTCCTTTCGCAAAGCCCGTTTTCGATGCCAACGCCATCAGATACCTAATAACAGAAAAAGATCAATTAAAGCAAAAAGTACTTTCTGAGTTAATCTACCTGGACAGTCATGAAGAAATTGAAACAACTTTACTCATTGTCGCAGAAGGCCTAGCCAACTTTGATCAATATCTGGATGCATTGGATCTATGTAATGAGCTATTGCTCGAGCAGAAGTACGAAGGAATATATCAGATTGCGAGCTTTCATCCGGAATACGTTTTCGAGGGTTCTGCTGCAGCCGATCCTGCCAACTACACGAATCGTTCTCCCTACCCTATGCTACATATTCTAAGAGAAGAAAGTCTCGATAAGGCTATTTCAACACATAGAAATGTCGACGAAATCCCAGCCAGGAATGTTCAACTCGCGCGTAAGCTGGGAACTGAGAAAATCCTTTCACTTTTACGAAACAATTAGTATCGCTCTGCACATGCAACCATAGTGGCAGGCGCAGAGCTGCCCATCACGACTTGGGCACTATTCCTCGAAGCCAGAAATTGTTGTCTGAACGATTTACATGCAATACAAAAGAATCTGAGCCTTGACTGAATACACTTTCATCCAATCCAATACCCGTACCGGAATAGGAGCCGGCACTCGAACAATTTGATAAGCTCATGGAAATACTGAATACATTATTTTCTAACTCTGTGGCTGTTCCTGAAACATCACAACCATTAACTTGTCCAGAAATTTCATTGGAGCTATTGAAAATCAAACCGGACCATTGCCCTTCCAGGGAGTCCAATGTTTGATTTAGGTTCACCAGGGTTAAATTGGATAGACTGCGATTTTGAGCTGCTCCACTTTGCAGGTAGCTAATATCAAGTTGTGCATCCGTCATTGAAATATTGTAATCAAATGTGCCGCTCACGAGCTCCACTTCAGACAAGTTGTTAAAAATATTTCCTCCGGTGCTGGTCAACCTTCTGGCAGCAGCGTCGAGTGAGTAAGTCATAGCCAATGGTAATGACGTACCTCCTCCAAGGACGTACTCAAAACTACGTATTTCACTTTGTGTAATGAATACTGCTGCACTGTTGCTCAGCAGGAAGCTGGGCGAGAAATTGCCTGCTAACTCTGGAGATTCAATAGGTTGAATTATGTCATCCGCATGAGCGAAAACTGCAGTACCATTGTCTGCAAATGCCAGCCAGGAAATGTAAGAGACACCGCTGACCTCCTGTGCCATTAACACACCATCGTAGTTTCCGGCTTGTGAACATCCTGAGTAGGCCACCTGGAACCCATAAACACCATCTACTGAATTAGATAATGTGCCGGAGATAGTGCAACCTTGCTGATCGCTGGCATTCAGCATCATCCCAGAATTGACATTGAGGCTAATAATATTTGTGTCCTGCCAGGACCCATTAAGACTTGGCAAATCCAATATGGGTTGCCTGGTGGAATGAATACCATTTACAACAACAGAATCGGATCCATAAGCAACCTGATAAGCATTAAACTGACTAATCATGTCTGCGGCAGAAAGTGAAAACGTTGTTGTTAACTGCGACGAAACGGTCGAACCAGCACTCAGTGAGCTTCCATCAACCCAACGCTCCCCCACTCCCGGGACATTGTTCAATTCTGTTGCATCCGTTACCGCTTCATGAAAGTTCTCATATCGGCTGAAAGAAAAATCACCAGCACTCAGACGCTGAAAAACATACAGGTCGTTTGAGAAAACGGTAAATGAACTGAAGGACGCTCCTGATTGCGATGAATAAAAGCTATCCACAAACTCTTGAGCCGGTGTTGGTGTTGGCGTCGGTGTCGGCGTCGGTGTCGGGGTTGGCGTTGGCGTCGGCGTCGGTGTTGGCGTCGGTGTTGGGGTTGGCGTCGGTGTTGGCGTCGGCGTCGGTGTTGGTGTTGGCGTCGGTGTTGGCGTCGGCGTTGGCGTCGGCGTTGGCGTCGGCGTCGGCGTCGGCGTTGGCGTCGGCGTCGGTGTCGGCGTCGGGGTTGGTGTTGGCGTCGGTGTTGGCGTCGGCGTCGGGGTTGGCGTCGGCGTCGGTGTCGGGGTTGGTGTTGGCGTCGGTGTCGGTGTCGGCGTTGGCGTCGGGGTTGGCGTCGGCGTCGGCGTTGGCGTCGGGGTTGGCGTCGGCGTCGGCGTCGGCGTCGGTGTTGGTGTTGGCGTTGGCGTCGGCGTCGGCGTCGGCGTTGGCGTCGGCGTCGGCGTCGGTGTTGGCGTCGGTGTTGGCGTCGGTGTGGGCGTTGGCGTTGGCGTCGGTGTGGGCGTTGGCGTCGGTGTCGGTGTTGGCGTCGGTGCATCACCACCACCGCCTCCTCCACAGGCAACAACACTCATAATAGACAATGCGATAACACTATGCTTAAACACCTACTTCTCCTCTGACAATCTCGCTTCAAAATTAATGGGCCACATCATTCTTATGATGTGAAATATCCCCTAAATTAACGGCAAGATTTAAACAACTTTTATCAAACCAATGTATAGCAGACAAATTCCGGATTACATAGAAATTTCATATACTGCAACTTACTTCTGTTCGATAAATAATCTGATCCATAACCTAATGAGCCACAGCTTAAATCTGTTTTACAAAAACCCCTACAAAATGTTTAACCTGCACTCAAATTCATAAAGAAGAATTCCGTTTCCGTCTACTCCCCTGGCGCTTCGCCTTCATCCATCTGAGCAGGTGCAATATCCTTCCCATTTTCGACTTCATCCAAAAAGTCATCCTTGGTCTTGTTCATCTGCCCCGCAGTAAAATTAGAAACCTTGTACAAAACCTCAGACCAATATTTTTTGTTTTCAATATCATTTGTTGAGGCTGATAGATAGAAATCTTCCCCTATCGCAAACAAATCAATTAAATACACTTCCCCATCCGATAGTGTAACTTCCAGTTCAATCAGCTTCTGCCCCGCACTAAGGTCAAAGGATTCTTTTGACATCAAGTCATCAAAATTAAGGGATACCAGGTTAGTGATCATTCCCTCCACTACACCATCATATTTTAGCTGACGACCTTCGGGGATATTCTCCAACTTATACGTCAGCTCATCGCCGAAAGTTGCGCTGATCATCCAACTTTTTTCGTCAACACGCTTAATCGAAGATATCTGTTGCTGCTCAATATCGAATACGGTCTCTTTTAACCAGCTATTTTCATCAGAAGGTAACGGGAAAATGGTATCCAGTAACCATGCCTGAGATTGGTCAGGGAGTCTAACGAAATGCCCGGCACCAGAGGAGGCTTTGTTCCCGATTAACAGTTCCCATATCTTTTTGCCATCGGACAATTCTAGCAACGTCGCCTGGCTATCAGTAGCATCAAGAGACTGTAATCCCAGTCGCTCAAAAAATGCTTCTTTAGATGTTTTCCGTTCCCGTACTTTTGATTTTGCCAATGCTTCAACCAGTTTTTTTAATTTTTCCTGATCGACCGGATAAGGTGTGTTCAGCTTGTCGAGGTGAGCTGACCAGGTAGCCATTCCTTTCGTTGCTTTTAATTGTATCCCGTCGCCGGACGAAATTTTAATGGAAAGCAATTTGTCAGCATTGTCGCTGAAATCTTCGAATAGTACTTTCGGCATTTCATCCACAACAGGCTTTTCCTTTAAAAGCATATATGCCGCTGCTGACGCCAAAATCGCTATTATGGCTATTGGTAAAATTTGTTTATTCATCAGACAGTGACTCCTTTAGAGCGCATTCTGAATAATCTGGAGAGCAACATCAGCAATAACATCAGAGCCAGAGGTGCAATGGCAATATTAATAAATTTAAGCCAATTACCCAGTTGTTCTATATCTTTATCCAATTGGTGTCTGACGTCCCGCAAGGCTTTACGAATTTCAATTTTCTTTTGCATGAAATCATCCACTGCGTTTTGCTGCTCGGGAGACAACACCAAGGCACCACCTTCCACTTGCTGGTTCTGCAATTGAGCAAGTTGAGCTTCCGTTTCATCAAGTTGTAACTGAAGTAATTGTTCTTGTTCCCGGAATTTTTCTTCAGCTTTGACGGTAAGTTCTTCCACTCTGGTGAATGGTCTTGCAAAGGTTCCTCGACTTCTGACACTGATTAATGCATCACTGCCACCAAGGTTCTCTACTGCGTTGGTTAAAAAATCACCATTATTGGCGAAAGGAGTGACGATTGTTTGACCAAAGAAATTCGCCTGTTGCACCCAGAACCTGTCAGTTAGTAAATCAGTATCAGCAACCAACACCAGGTTTAAGTTTGACGTCGAAGTGGAAAAGTCAGAATTATCCATTCCTTCCGGCGCCTTTTCATAAGCAGACACTGCCGCTCCTGATAATCGTGCAGCCAGAACGTACTGCTGTTTTTCACTTTCATACATGCCAGCGAATGCCTCTGGATCACGAACGGCTGAATACGCAGTTGCTTCAACAAGGTCGGCGTTTTCAGTCGACATTAGTAATGGTTGCCATTTCACGTTGCTGTCTGCTTTAAGCGCTATTGTACCGAAAGAAGCTCCATTGATAATCTCCAGATTAGCAGTAGTGATATCTTCCCGATCCAGCTGTTTAGTCCCCAAACCAATGAAGCCAAAGTGTCTGGCTACTCCGCCAGCTTGCGTTCTGATATCAAGCCCTGCTTGTGCGTCCAAGAGCACTTGATTTGCATTAAATTCTACTCCCCAGGCCGACAATAATGGCCCAAGATCTGAACTATTGGCTCCGCCACCCGCCATCATCGCCATTTGGTCAGATTCGTTGTGTGGGTCTACAAATGCCAGGATCTTTCCACCTTTCATCGCAAATTGGTCGATGGAAAACAATAAAGCGTCATTCAGATTTTTGGGATGTACAATGACAAGTACATCTGTTTCTTCTGGCAATGCACTAGCCGAACTATCAATCTTTTCAACCTGATACAATTGTTCAAGCTGAGAGCTAAATGTCCAGGCTGGATCAAATCTGCCAGTCATGGGGTTTTGTCCACCGGATACAGGCAGGTCTGTCAAAAGAGATACCACTACTGGCTCCGGGTCAGACAGTTGATGAATTAGTTTACTGACTTCGTACTCAAGAAAACTCTCCTTCTGAGGATCAAAAAACGCAATAATTTGTTGTTCATCAAACGCATTGGTTGCAGCCAGACCCAGATATATGGCATCACCTGCGGCACCTAGAGTCGCTGCCGTTAAACCAAACTGATTCGCTTGATCTTCTGCTTCTGAAAATGCTTCGGGATCAATTACCTGTAGATTCAATTTGCCATTGGCTACTTTGCTGTATTCTTTCAAGAGGCTTTCGACCCTGTTCGCATAGTTGCGTAAACTCGTCATATTTTTTGAGGCTTTATCTGAGAAGAAAAAATACAAATTAATCGGTTCATCTATTTCAGAAATAATCTCCTTGCTTCCCGAAGAAAGGGAATAAACCTGGTTCTCAGTGAGGTCCAATCGAACACTACTCAATACGAGGTTGTTTAAAAGAACCAATACAAAAAATAACCCGCCAAGCAGCATGATCAATAAAGGTGTAGATAGTTTGTTGCTCATATTAATCTGCCTTCTTCTGTTCAATGATTAACAATCCGCCATAAAGCCATAGCGCCATCAGGAGGAGAAAATACATCACATCATTTAACGCGATCACACCTTTTGCCAGCGACTCGTAGTGAGTGAGAAAGCTAAAGGATGCAATGGTATCGATGACAAAGGAAGGTGCCCAGCCTTTGAATGCATCCAATACTATGCCTGATCCGCTCACAACAAAAAGAAAGCTCACCACAATGGCAAGTATAAAGGCGATTACCTGATTCTTTGTAAGGGCAGACATACATATACCAATTGCCAGAAATGCACCCGCCATTAACCAGCTTCCAATGTAAGCGGCGACTATCACACCATTATCAGGGTTGCCCAGATAGTTGACTGTTATCCACAACGGAAACGTCAGTAGCAGAGACAATCCTAACACTGCCCATGCTGCCAGAAATTTACCCATCATGGCTTGAAAGGTCGTAATCGGCAGTGTCATCAGCAGCTCGATGCTGCCGTTTTTACGTTCTTCCGACCAGGTCCGCATAGCTATGGCTGGTACTAAGAACAAGTACAACCATGGATGGAAATTAAAAAAGGGTAATAGATCAGCTTGTCCACGTTCGTACAGACCGCCAATAAAAAATGCAAATACGCCTGATAAAATCAAGAATATGGTAATAAATACATAAGCCACTGGCGTCGCAAAAAAGCTTGCCAGTTCACGTTTGAATAGTACGTTAATCATCACTTTTACTCTTTACTTCCATGGGTAATATCGCGGAACACCTGGTCAAGGCGGCCATTTTCCACAAACAAAGTATCAACCGGTAATTTCCGCTGCTGGATATGTTCAGTCACCAAATGCAATATGTCTGTGTCAGCCTCGGGAAACAACGTTACCCTACCGGATTTTTGCTCCACTTCCATATCTCTCACACCAGGTAGCTCTGCCAGTCCGGAAATATCCGTTGAATAACTCAAGTGCAAGGTTACAGCCTTGTAGTAGCGCGATTTGCTTAGCAAGGTTTCTGGAGTATTGTCAAATAACAGCTTGCCCTCAGCAATAATCATGACCCGATTACATACAGCTGATACTTCTTCAAGAATATGAGTAGAGATTATGACGATCTTGTCTTTAGCCAGATTCTGAATCAATGTCCTGACCTGGTGTTTCTGATTGGGATCGAGACCATCGGTGGGCTCATCAAGAATGAGTATTTCCGGATCGTGCAATATAGCTTGTGCCAAACCAACACGACGCTTAAAACCTTTGGATAAATTATCAATTGGCTTGTCCAGCACCTCATGCAATTCGACTTGTTCGACTACTTCGTTTATGCGGCGCTTTTTTTCACCTGATTTAAGTCCACGCACCTGGGCAATAAAGTTTAAAAATTGCAGCGGTGTCATCTCGCCATAGGCCGGCGCACCTTCAGGTAAATAACCAATTTTTTGTTGGATCATTTGTGCAGACTGGTCCATCGCCATATCTGCAATCCGGATTTCACCGCCAGACGGCGTCAAGAATCCGGTTAACATTTTCATTGTGGTTGACTTCCCAGCGCCATTGGGTCCGAGGAAACCCACAACTTCACCGGGTTTGATATCAAAAGTAAGCTCTTTTACGGCGGCAAAGTCGCCAAAATACTTACTTAAATTTTTTACACAGATCATACTAATCCTATAGCGATCAACAGGTTATAAATTTTTGTACTAGATATAGTGTTGAGCAACATGATTTCAAGCACTTTTTTTGAAATTTTATGTGCTTACTGGACGATATAGCATACCAAAAAAAAGGCTTATGCAGACGCATAAGCCAAAGTTTAGTTTTGGTTGGGAAACAACTTATTTACTGACCACACCCTTAACGCGGTTAATTCATAAGTTGGGCTTAGCCTAACAACAAGATGTTTTGTAATTGTGTCAAAACAAAGTGAAAATGTTGCTAAGTGTTAATTTTTACCCGGAAGCCATCAATGTCGCTGCAAATAACCCCTATTGGGTATATCCGATCACCATACAAAGAAAAGTTTGGCGTGCCAAGACAACCTGGGTTGGTTGAAAGTGCAATTGCACATATCCAACTCAGCGACGGTTTTGATGACCCTAATTGTCTCAGAGGAATCGAACAGTTCAGTCACTTGTGGCTGATATTTTCGTTCCATCAAACCGTTGAGAAAGGATGGCGCCCTCTTGTCCGTCCTCCCCGTTTAGGTGGAAATGAAAAGATTGGCGTATTTGCTAGTCGAAGCACATTCAGGCCAAATGGGCTCGGATTGTCCGCGGTAAAACTTTTGGATGTCGATCATGCCAGTAGCAAATTAACAGTATGTGGAATCGATTTGGTGGATAACACCCCTATTATCGATATCAAGCCTTACCTGAGTTATTCGGACTCGATAACCGACGCACAGAGTGGGTATGCGGGAGCCCCTCCCAGCGCCAGTATGCCGGTTTCGTTTTCTCCAGACGCACAGCGCCAGCTGGAAAATATCAGCGAGGGGGAAGCTCAAAAAATACTAATCACCGAAGTGTTATCTCAGGATCCAAGGCCAGCCTATCAAAAAGCTCAATCTGGCGTGCGTTTATACGGCATGACATTGCACGATATGAATATTCAATGGCAGGTTGTTGACGGCGGTAATGTTGTTGTTTCAGTAAGACAATAGGTTTTATTAATTCACAACACGTAATCTCGCCTAAAACTCTACATTACCTGACTCACACCGTTATTGATCTCTAGCGTTATCAATAAATGAACATAGTGGGTCTTTCAGAATCAATGACTTTGACCACTTTGATTCGAAGGGACGTAAAAACAATGGCAAGCTTAGTTTGTAACGGTAGCCAATTAAAACGAAGCCCCACGAATGCGCTGCTGTTTTGGTGGGTGCCCAAGGATTTTAATGGTCGGATGTACAAGGAGCTTTGGAAATTTTTGAATTTTCTTAGAACTAATCAAAATACTTTTTGATATAGCTTTATGAGTTGGTTCACAGGTGAGGCAAATGTAAGTCCTCTTAAAAAGTCAAGATGCTGCCATATAAAAACATTTAGTGTGCCATTTCATTGGCATATCAATACCACTATGATAATTTGCATGGGTAACGCACTTGTTACATATTCATTATTTAAAGGAAATTTTAATGAAAAATACAATTAAAAAAGTTGCTATTATCGCCCTTACTTTATCCGCAATGACATCATTTTCAGCCAGTGCCGACGAAGTTAAAAAGAAACGCATCAAGTGCATGAACGGAGATGCTATGGCTTGCCTTGGCATGGGGGGCTAATCCTTAATATCTCCACTAACAACAGAGGGCGCACAGCCCCCTGTTGCTTACCTTCATTCAGCCCCTCAAAATTACCGCATAAACCTTCATTTCAATTTGTGTAACGCTACAATTTAGCTAGAGACTTCGTTAGAGGTTATTACTTTAATCACGAGGTCATTGAATCGCCACCTCCGATACTTGCATCCGGAGTTCCTTTTAATGACGCTGTTCTTCCTTTAGTTGAACTTGTTTCTGCGCTAAAACTAATGTCAGTTCCAACTTCAACCCCAACTCTCAAAGATCCGCCTCCAGAGAGGGAGAATTCAAAAGTTTCATCATCAAAAGTAAAGCCTATGTTTAAGGCAGCACCTGTCGTGCCAACGATTTTTATTCCCAAGTTCACCTTGTACCTAGCAGTTCCAGTCGGATCAATAAAACTATATGGATTGTTTCCTACGTACGAGTAACGATTGAATATTGTAATGTCTCCTGTAAACCCAACCGGATCATTCGAATAAAACCGCCCAATCACTGGATCATAGTATCGTGCCTGCATATAAATTAGTACCAACTAGGAGCCGGATCTAAATTCGATATCGGTCAATGATTATTCTTTCAAGCCATTTTTAGGAGCAATTATATTTATACTCAACCGGCAGTTTCAGACGGCTAACGTTTAATAGGTTTATAGTTGAGGATACTATTAACTTTGTCCTTTAATCTTGGTTCAATATTACTGTGAGCGTGTAGCCTGCCAAGTAACTTTGGTATTACGAGAGAAGAAATTAATGGCTCATCTCTGCACCCTTTCCACTGCTCCAAAGATTCATAAATCAACTTATGCTGTTTATTAGTTATAAACAAATCATCCCTCCTAATTGCTACGCCTGTAATGACCTTAACATCTGATTTATGGAATAACTTAGTTTTATCAGGGTGTGAAACATGTCCATTCGAGCTGATAATTTTCTTTATAACAGACAAGAAGTGCCTGTTAATTGAATCACCAGAAAAAGTCAGATCATCGACATAAACCGTCATCTCTACATCGTGCTTATTTGCCAAATGGTTCAATTGTTCAAACATTCTGATATTTGCCCAAAATGCTAGCGGCATACTTAGCTGACTACCAGTTGGTATGTGACCGCTGTAAGTACAAATGGACGCTAATAAATCAGCCACATCAAAGTACCTATAAATGGCAAATTGGTAGAGTATTCAATTGACCCTGATGCAGTTGAAAAATTAAATAAAGCTTTCTTCCTATTTGCTTGCAAAATGGAATTGGGAATGGAATATGCCTTGGCAAAAGAGTTAGCAGACTTTAATGTTAAGTTCGCATTTATTGAATTGCCCAAAGGCAGTCCACACAATGGTGGTTGCATACTTTTACTTAACCAAGATTTGATCACGCGGCGTGTTGCCTCGATTTTTGACAAACTTAACTTTTTTAACCTTGGGCAACATTTGATGAATTTGACATCTTCCCAATCTCCTTTTTAGTTACTCTGCTAACAGCGATCTCAAAACAAATTAACGGCCTATAAGCGTCGATGCAGACAATCACAAAAACTTTTGCTCTTTGGAAAAGAGCTGACAAGGTTTACTCACATTTCGTTAAAACTGAAATTGACAAAATAGTTTCCTCAAAAAGAAAGAAACTGCGCTGGATTAGGGAAAATTCTTTATATATTGTAGCTTTCGACTAAACACGATTTCCGTAGTCCAGTCCGATAGTGGACCTAATCAAATCCAGCACTTTTGCTAACTTCAAGCTTTCACTCAACGGATATTTAGGGCTTTCGGTATACTGAACGTTGAGGCAGTTACTAACTTCTTCAATTTCATGATAATAACCGTATCCGACGTAGCCAATGTCAAAGCTTTCAGATTTACCAAAAATAGACTGCGTAATTTTTTCAGCATGATAAAACGGACTGTGAATTGTGATATTCCCTTTCTCACCATAAATCCTGGCTTCCGTTGGCATGTCTGTTTCAATAGAAGACTCAAGGCACGCCGTAGCACCATTTTCATAATCAAATAGCATGGCACAATAACTATCCACACCGGTTTTTGTCATCCTGGCTGTGGCTTGCACATTGAAAGGAACATCAAGTAAAAGCGTACTCAGAAAAATAGGATAGATTCCTACATCTAATAAAGAACCTCCCCCTAACGACTTATTATAGAGTCGTCCTGTAGGTTCCCTATCACCTGAAAACCCAAAGTCAGCATTAATATGTTTAATTTGACCAATCTCATCTCGCTGAATCATTGACAACAGTTTTTCAGTCGCAGGAATAAATCGCGTCCACATTGCCTCCATCAAGAATAGACCTCTTGCTTTGGCTTCTGCTGCCAAAATTGCGACTTCTTTTGCGTTCATGCCAATAGGTTTTTCACAGAGTACCGCCTTGTTTTTTCTAAGGCACATCATGGTATTTTCGAAGTGAAAAACATGTGGTGTGGCGACGTAAATAATGTCTACTTCATGATCGTCGGTGAGTTCTTCGTAAGTGCCGTAGCACTGTTCTACCTGAAACCGCTGACCAAAAGATTGTGCTTTTCGTATATCTCTAGATGCAACGCTCACCAGAATAGCGTTAGGGGACAATTTTAAATCATGGGCGAACTTATTAGCTATACTACCTAACCCAAGGATACCCCACCTGACTTTTTTACTCATTTAACGATCTCGACAAGACTTGCCATTGTTTTAAATAGTTCCAGCTAACAACACGAGCCAGTCTCATCACGCCGAATTCTGAAAAGTGCCAGTGTCTAGTATCTGCTTACGAGTTCTAAACTTGCAGATATAATTCCAGTTCCAACTTGCATCGTATCTATGGCACAACCCCCAATTCAGGCCAGGAGGAGGTGTATTTTGAATATCATCCCTAAACAAACCAACCGCCTCAGGACCCCCTTTGATATGTGCCATAATGTCAAAATTTACCCCGTCCGCGGCAAACTGAATCGTGTTCTTTTCAGGTCCATCTGTTGTCAATAATGTGGCGATGCCACCTTTGTAGTTCCACACTACAACTTCATGCCCGCTGTTCGTAATAGGATTAAGAGGAGACTTTTTATAAGGGCCCAGCACCTGTTCAGCAATAGCAACACCATGTTTTATTTCGCGGCCTCCAAAATTCATTTCTTCACCCATTGTTTCGCCCTTGTAGTAGAGGTAAAACTTGTCCTGAAAGAATAATAGGCAGGGATCGTGGACTTTATGACTGTCAAAACTGCCTTTTGATTTCACTTGGAAACGATTGTCTTCTTCACCCAGCCACTCACCATCTTGTGCTGGCGAGAGAATAGGTGCAGTAGATTTGGTCCAAGGACCATAGGGAGAATCAGCAAATGCAATAGCGACGTGCTCAAATTGACGGTTTGTGTAGGGGGTTTGCACTGTTTGATAGACCAAATAGTATTTACCTTGATGAACAAGTATTTCCGGTGTAAACACCGCCCTATCATCAAACTCACCCTGCTCGCCACGCTGTATTGCTGGTCCCTGCTCTTCCCAGATCTCTGTGTCTTTTGAAGTAGCGTGCCAGACTTCTGTCAAATCCCATGGAAAAACTTTGTCCTGCAGATTATCGGAGCCAAATCCATAGGTTTCCCCTTCACCTTTGGTGTACCAACAATGATAGATTCCATCTACTAAAATTACGCTGGTTGGGTCTCGACGAATAACCCCTTCTTCATACGCAAAGTCTCCTTGCAAAGGATAAATATCAAACTCTGTCATCCAATCAGGACCATTAGAGTCGTACCCTCTATCCAGTGCCCTTTGAGACGCTTTACTCAATGGTTTTTTGCTCATACTTTGACTCCGCCATAGGTCTGCATAAATTCGTCAAACAGTTGTTTATCAATAATGGCGCCACTGTGCTGAACAACCAAACCAGCCACCTCGGCAGCAAGTGTGGCGGCTTTTTCCATTTCAACATCCTTTATTCGATTAACCAGATAAATGCCTGCGAAAGAATCACCTGCTGCGGTGCTATCTACCTGTCGCTTGGCAGGTTTAAAGGGCGTATGAAAGGCCAATTTGCCATCGTAATAACCATAAACCCCTTGTTCACCTGCTTTAATTACGTATTCAGCAACATCAAACTTCTGCATGGTCAGATGCACTTCTTCAACGGTTTTATGGCCAAATATATCAAAATGATCATCCATGCCAGGAAGCACAATATCAGAAATAGCATACGCGCTTTCAATCCATTCTCGAGCCTCTGACGCGTCTCGCCAAAGTGTAGGCCGATAGTTGGGATCAAATGCGACTTTGACACCTTTATCTTTCATCTTTTCGAGGCTATTCAGCAATATTGACTTGTCTTCATGATCCAGGATCCCTAGACCAATGCCACTGAAAAAAACCATATCTACTATTGGAAAAAAATCAGCCTCACCTAATCCCAACTTAACCATTTGAGTAGCCGCAGATTGATTCCGCCAATACACGAAGCGTCTGTCGCCCTCACTGTCGGTTTCAATCAAATAAAGACCAGCATTAAAACCAGCAGCAGAAAGTGCGTACTCACCTCCAATACCATGTTTTCGCCATTCACGACGCATTTGCTTTGAAAACGTATCTTCTCCCGTTGCAGTGCAATAGTGTGCGACTAAGTCGTTGCACCACCTTTTTGCATACACCAAAGCGTTGTAGGTATCACCAGCAAATGACACTTTCATTGTGCCATCTGGTTGAAATACCATTTCGACCAAGCACTCACCTAAGGCTAAAAGAGAGGGTTTCGACATAATAATTTCAGGATCCTAAGGTTGAAGTGATACGCATCGCTTTGTGTTTCCAATTAATTTGAATGTAACATTTACGCTCATTATTGTTAACAGTTAAATATCATCTAATTACTTTTACATCGTCAATGGTATCATCCACCATCTCTCCAGAACTGCTCATAAAAGATACCCTTAACTGGTAAAAATGCCCCTCTGGCAGCTCATCACTGGGTATTACCCCATCCATCGGCATAACTACTTTGGCATTGCCCGCCTCGGTGTATAGAGGAGTGCTGTCGATCAATACCCGGTCTTTGGCAGGAAGCCACTTATATTTAAAATGTCTTAACCAAAATCGGATACCGCCTTCATCAGCGGCAATAACTTTTTTGTTTGTCCCAGCGTGATACTCTGCCTTCAGAGTGATTGATTCTCCTATCTTCAGTCCATGCCGACTAAGCTCTTCCCTTTCAAGAAAACGCACATGAGGTGCAGTCACGTTTTCAATGTCATTCGAATCGCTTTTTAATGATATCTGCGTTAACCGTTCAGTTTTTGGTGTTTCAATTACCGAATCTATAACGACATCTGAAAAGGTGTATTCTTCGCCGTTTCGCCAGACTACTTTGACAGAATCCAGGTTGTTTTGACTGCCCAAACCAAAATGAACATTGTTGAGCAAACTTTGCGAAAATACTTCGCCGCTTGAACCTATCCTTTGTAAATAGGTTCTTTCGCCAGCTTTTATCTCAACAACAGCACCGTATGCGTCAACATCTTGTTTCGGCGAATACCCAACTCTTACAGTGATATGATGATTGCTAACATTTGTTTGGTTTGCATAGAGGTACCAATAACCCCCTTCGCTGCCGCTTAACAAATCTAGCCGCCCATCCAAATCAAAATCAAAAGCTTGCCCCATATCACCGTTTCCTGGCCCACCAATATCACTTGCCCCGTGTTGTGTAAAAGTTTCAAACGTTTCGTTTGAACGATTGAGCAACATCAAATCAGCAATCCTCTTACCTATGCGTCCCCAGCGATAAACCAATAGGTCTTGTGTACCATCGTTATTAAAGTCGCCTCTTGTCGCGCCAAGTGAGTTTCCGCCTTTTGGTATATTCCAACTATCAGAGCTATCAATAAAAGTGCCATTGTCGTTGACTAGTAAAACATCCGACAGGTTTCTGTTTTCTAACCCAAATTCTTGGGTAACGGAGGTGACTCCATCCAAACTAAAGCCGAATCCCCAAAACAAGTTAGCGTTTCTGACTAGCGTTGCTTGCCATACAAAGTCACCATTGTCATTTTTTCCGATAACACCAAAGTAGATGCCGTTTTCAGAGATATCTGATGGGAATGACTGTGATTGGACAGGATCGATAACAAACGTACTGCCAGGATTAACATTGTGTTTTAATTTCTGGTTACCTAAAAAAATAGGGTATGTTTTGTTCCTATACCCCGCTTGCGCCTGATAGTGGTAGTCAAACAGCGTCACAGGGCCTGAGCTGGTAAATTGAAATAACTCCTTTCCGATAGTCCCTTTTGGCTTTATCGCCATGACATTTGAAATGGCATCAAAATCCATCGAAACATTCTTTCCAATGCCAAACTCTTTGCCCCTGGCCAGAAACAAATCAAGATCGCCGTCATTGTCGACATCAATATCCACAATCGCCATTATGTCTCGCAATTCTCTAACATGAGCGGGCAATTTTTTAGACAGATCTGTATAGCTGAAATCGCCATTACCCTGCCAAACTGATATTTCGTGATGACCATAAAAAACGATATCGTCTATCTGATCACCATTGATATCCGTTACCAACACTCTTGAGGGCTTGGAATCTTGTGGGCCCCGAACATCTTTGAAAGTAAATCGACCGTTGCCCGCATTCTCATAAAAGTAATGTTGGGGTTTTGACTTAGTCAAGCTGGCTTCATTAAATAGCAACAGGTCCAGATCACCATCCAAGTCAGCGTCAATCCAACGTGCGCCGCGCCCTCGTCCCCCGCGATCTATACCTACATCACCGGTGTATAAAACAAAGTTATTGTTGTCATTTAGATAAAAGTTAGCCTTTGAAGGATTGGTTCCGTTTCCTCCTCCCATTGTCACGACTAAGTCCAGGTCACCATCGTTATCGAAATCTCCGGCAGCAGTGCCGTGTAAATCATGCATGAACCAACGCGCCAGGTTTTTATGGTATTTGTTAACGCTGTCTAAACCGTCGTTCCAATAAAGTTTGCTACTCTCTTCATTGTGATTATTTACAATCAGATCATAGTCTCCATCCTGATCCATATCAGCAATGGTTGGCCCACCATATTTAATAGATTTTGTTCGGTCCAGACCTATTTGCTCTGATTGGTCTGAAAAAACGGGTAATAACAGATCTGACAGTGGTTCCAACGAATAACTCACTATTAGTACATCAGCATCCTTGACTTCGAATCCGATGGAATTGACCGATTCAGTTTCAAGGTTTATCAGAACATTTAACGTGTTACTGCCAGAGTGGGGCAAGTTTAGATTGTTGGCTACCTGCTTAGCGCCTAAGTAGACATCTAACGCTGCGTAATCTCCCCTGACGTTTGCCTGCAAAAATAATCGATATACACCCGTTGGTAACCGTGAGATGGGTAGTTCACTTCTTACAGATTGTGACACCTCAATGGGGAAAAGCCCTTGTTTGGTATGCTGGCAAGCGCTGGTCAATAAAGCCAGTATCGTCATTGTCAAAATAAATGACTTGTTAACACGAGTGAAATGCAATTCCAATTTGGACGCTCTTTATCAATTGACTAACAATACAGTTACGTTACTCCTTTTGTCTATTGTTAACAATTAAATTTTACTGTCTAGTGCAGATCTTATATGCCCAATTGATTGGCAATATCTTTTGCGGTTGCCATTAACTTGGGCAAAATTAGTTCATTATCTTTTTCTTCGGCTGACACTGTATTTAATGACGATGCGGTAAGCGCTGCTATGACTTTACCATTTGGCTGCCCTACCAAAGTTGAGTGCTCGAATACTCCTTGAGTAATCAAACTGGGTGACTCGAAGAAACCGTCCTGTCTAATCGATTTCAATGATGCGCTAAGTGCGTATTTCTCTACCGCATTCATAGTCTGATAAACGGGAGCTCTTGCGACCAACATACGTTGAACTTCTTTATTACTATTTGCCAATAAAAGGCGCCCAGGCCCAGATTCAACTACGGGAAACAACGATCCCTCTGTAATATTCAAGGAGACAGGAGAATGGCTGGTAGCTTGCACAATTACCATAATTTGACTTTGATACAGCATATACAAATGACATGACAATCCAATCGAAACGGATAGATCTTCCATATGTGCAATAGCCACTTGTCGCATTTGATCTATTGGCGAAATGCGTCGAGACAAGCTGTAAATTTTTAGCGATATACGATACCGATTGGATTTTTCGTCTCTGACTATATATCCACGTTTTTCCAAACCCACTAACACACGGTAAATTTCGTTTGGACTGCGACCGAGTCCCTTGGCAATCTCAGCCTGTGTTTTTGGCACTTCTTGCTCAACCAGGTATTCCAATATATCAAAGCCTTTATCCAGAGCGGGCGCTGCGTACTTATTATTTTCCGTCATGATTGTTCGTATTCGTTTTATTAAATTTATATAGAAATATTTTATTTATATTTGAATTTACATTTGCTTTATATTTTTTCCTATTAAATTATTGTTAACAATTATCAATATTATAGTTAACATATAAAAATACTGGAGAAAGAACAAATGAATCATCAAGGGCTATCAGCCAAGCAGGTTGAAGACTTTCATCGCGATGGCTACGTCATTGCAAAGGGGTTTTATAACCAGCAAGAAATAGCAAAGTTGCAAAGCAAAGCGTTTAACGATGACTCACTCTACAATCGCGCATGGGACAAAAAGGATGCGACTGGCACGGTAAGTAAAGTGTGTTTATGGCAGGAGCTGGGGGACGACCTTTACAGTATGTTCTCCAGAGGACGACGTTTAACTGACTCAGTAGAAATGCTATTGGGTGAACCCGTTGTGCATACGACAACCAAAATAATGATGAAAGAACCTTTTGTAGGTGGGGCTTGGGAATGGCATCAGGACTATGGTTACTGGTGCAATGACAACTACCATCTTTACCCTAAACTAGTCAGTTGCATGATCGCAATCAACAAGGCAACAAAAGAAAATGGTTGTTTGGAGGTATTAAAAGGCTCTCACCATATCGGCCGGATTAACCACAACAAAACAGGTGACCAGAAGGGTGCTGACATGACCTTCGTGGATGAAGCGATAAAGCACCATCAACTTGTTTATGTTGAATTAGAACCTGGCGATACACTTTTCTTCCACTGTAATTTGCTGCACAAATCCAACCAAAACAAATCTTCTGTGCCACGCTGGGTAATGATCCCTGCCTATTGCGCAAAAAGTGCTGTGCCCTTTAAAGAAAATTCATTAAACATTTATCCGCTCAATAAAGTCGATGATGACGCCATTTTGCGCCACACGGGTTAAAAGTAACATTAATAAGGAAAACCAGATGCGATTGATAGCCCTGATTATTTCATTTATGGTTGTAAAGCTTATGGCGACGGAATGGGATCAGTACCCTGTTCCCGCAGACCCAGGTAAAGGCTATGAGTGGCAATTGCATCCTTTATCTGATGACTTTAATTACGACGCACCTGCCCGGGGCAAAAGTGAGGAGTTTTATGAACGTTGGTCAGAAGGTTTTATTAATCCATGGTCTGGTCCTGGTTTAACAGAATGGCACCCAAGCCAATCATACGTGGCCGACGGTCGATTGATCCTGACAGCTAAGAGAAAACGCCTGTCGAACAAGATGCTAATGGGCAGTATTACGTCAAAGGCGTCACTGACTTACCCCCTCTATATGGAAATTAGAGCCAAGTTAATGAATCAGGTGCTGGCATCCGACTTTTGGCTATTAAGTAAAGACTCCACCGAAGAAATTGATGTACTCGAGGCTTATGGAGGAGACAGGCCTGAAAATAAATGGTTTGCCGAGCGGTTGCACCTTAGTCATCATGTTTTTATTCGCGAGCCATTTCAGGATTACCAGCCTAAAACAGACGATACCTGGCATTACGATGGCACAGTTTGGCGAGAGGATTTTCATCGCATAGGTGTGTACTGGCGTGATCCTTGGCACTTAGAATATTACGTCGATGGCAAGCTTGTCAGGGTTGCTTCGGGGAAAGAAGTGATTGACCCTCTCGATTACACAAAGGGCACAGGTTTAAGCAAACCCATGCATGCCATTATTAATTTGGAGGATCAGGATTGGCGCACTGCACAAGGGCTGACTCCCACAAACTCTGAATTAAAAGATTCAGGCCGCGACCCTTTCATGATTGACTGGGTGAGATTTTACAAACCGGTAGCCGTAAAATGAACAGCACATTTTTGTATTTAGTGCTTGCACTGTTGTGTGCAACTCCTCTAGCTCTTCGTGCCGAAGACAATCGCCCAAATATTGTCGTGATAATGTCAGATGATGCTGGTTATAGCGACTTAGGTAGTTTTGGTGGAGAAATTGACACGCCCAGTCTCGACGAATTAGCCAACAAAGGGCTTAAATTCAAAAACTTGTATTCCAACGCCAGGTGTAGCCCTACGCGCGCGACACTATTGACGGGTGTCGATGCTGCGCATGTCGGTTTTGGCGGTGGTGTTGTTGGAGATTGGGTGCGCGAACTCCCCTTTCCAGCGCACAGAGCAAGATTGAAATACGCTCAACCACTTATCTCTGAGCTGCTTAAAGATAATGGCTATCAGACCATGATGGTTGGAAAATGGCACTTAGGCGGTAGTTATATGAAAGACAATCCTGACATGCAGGCACAATGGAAAAAAGTGCACCCAGCTCAAATGCGACTCACGCAAGAAGAGTTGGAAATGGACTATTTAGCACTTCCGCCACAAAGAGGCTTCCAACAGAGTTTTGTATTTCACTCAGCACAAGGTAATTTATTCTTTGGGCCAAATGACGCCCAACCCTATTATGAAAATAATAAGAAAGCCAAACTAGATTTTAGCAGGCGTTACAACATGCACTGTTACTATGACAATGCCTACAGTAAACAACACTACAGTGGTTGTCACGGCAAGTTGGGCAACGCATTTTATGCTACCGATGGCATCACAGACCGCGCGATAGACATGGTAAAACAAGCATCAAAACAAGACGCACCGTTTTTTATGTATGTAGCCTATCGTGCGCCGCACAAACCATTACAAGCACCTGAGGAATTAGTTCAAAAGTACCTCAAACGCTACAAAGACCTACAAGCCGTTTCTGACAACCGTCATAAAAGTCTAGTAGAGCTCGGGTTGTTCCCTGCTAACGCTCGAACCCGAAAAGCTAATCACATGTGGGCAAAACAGTCCCCCGAAAAGATTGACCAGTATCGATTAAAGGCTGCCCTGCACGGCGCCATGATGGAAAAAATTGATGACAATGTTGGCAGGCTTGTTGATTCTCTTGAGGAGAATGACGAGCTGAATAACACACTACTTATCTACCTTTCTGACAATGGTGCCGCTGCCCACATAGGCGATTTAATGAACAAGCCTTATGTCGGTGTCAAGGCATTGCTCTGGGAAGGTGGCGCACGAGTTCATGGTATTGTTCATTGGCCGGATCGTGTTAAACCCGGTTCAATTTCAAATGATACCGTTTGGGTTGGCGATTTTACCCCAACATTCCTCGAATTATCCGACACCGAGTTTCCAAAAACCTACAGAGGAAAGCCGGCAAAACAACCGGATGGTCGAAGTATAGTCCCTTTACTAAGGGGCGAATCAATGACGCCCCCCGAAGCAATTTTCTTTAACGATAAAGGCCAACAAAGTGTCATATATCAAGGTAAATGGAAGCTATTAATTGAACCAGGCTGGTATCTCCAAACACTTGCAAAGCCTGGAGTTGCGATTGAACTTTACGACATTATAAATGACCCTGGCGAGGTCAATAACCTCGCAGACAAAAAGCCAGATCTAGTCGCAAAGCTGATTGCTATGTGCGAACAGTGGAAAAAGGAAAATGGTATCGTTGAATATGCAGAGATCATAAAAATCAAACCGAAAGACCCTTTTTAGGGAAACCAGCACTTACCCACAGGTTGAGTTTGGTGGTGCAGCAGCCAACCTGATGTTACCTAATTCCAACGTCATCTTTCCAGTCGTTTTCAACTGCATTATTGAGGTGATTTTTTCGAAGTTGAGGCTTCCATTGTCAAAGCACTTTAGTGGGATTGGAATGGTTACCCATTTCTTCTTTGGTAATTTCCTGAGTATATTTTTCAGCGGAAAAGAGGCTCTTTCTTTCCAGTTCCATTCACTCTCCAAGGTCCAGGCGACCAGTTCTTTCGGCGGTTTAATCACTTTTACATCAACGGCCAAGGCAGCCTGATCTTTGACACTTGATAAATCAATCCATCGTTGAGAATTGGTCATTGTTGCTGTCAAAACATTCTCATTTATTGACCCCCACTCGGTTTTAATTCCTTTGGGTTTCCACGTTAACTTTACGACATCGCTGCCCACATCATTCACAACAGCCTCCAGACTGAGGCTCCCTCTGACCGTAGAGGCTTTACCATCTTCATCAATTTTTTGTTGTCCATATTCAAGGCTCAGCTCCCAGGGGACCAATACTCGACCATCAATAAAATAGTTAATAGTTGGGTCAGGTGTATTCGCCTGTACTTTCACAGACAATATTAATAAAAAGGCAAAGACAAAAAGCTTACTAGTCACAATTTTCACTGAATAATGTTGTATTAAAAATTGTTAAAACTACCACATATTGTTAACATTAAACAGTTTAATATGGTTAGCATTGTAATAATTCACAATCCTCCTTGTGTTTGGCAAGTGAGCTGTCGTATGTTGCTATTAAATCAATGTCACTGCCCAAAAACTTGCTGAGTCAGAATGAGTAATAACGTAAACAAAGTCGTGATTTTAGGAGGCGGAACAGCTGGGTGGATGGCCGCTGCCTTGTTGTCCAGAGCATTGACCAAGGTAAACATAACCTTGGTTGAGTCAGAACAGCTAGGCACTATCGGCGTTGGAGAAGCCACTATTCCGAGTATTCATTTCTTCAATGATATGTTGGGTATTAGGTCTACTGATTTTGCGAAATTGACGTCTGGCAGTTTTAAACTGGGCATTCAGTTCGAGAATTGGAAAACACAAGGTGCAAGCTATTTCCATGGTTTTGGCAGCACGGGATTAGGGATGTGGGCAGCCGGTTTCCATGAATACTGGAAACGAGGTGTCGAACTTGGTATCAGTAAGTCTTTTGGCGCATACAATGCCGAAGGTGTCGCAGCAAAACAAGATAAGTTCGCCCATGTTAAAGACGGACTAAATTTTGCCTATCACCTGGATGCAGGCTTATATGCAAAATTACTTAGGCAACTAGCCGAGCAACAAGGTGTGACACGTGTTGAAGGTCTGGTAGAAAAAGTCCACACAAAGCCTGAAAATGGGTATGTATCCTCACTTCAATTACAAAATGGACAAACTGTCGAAGCCGATTTTTTTATTGATTGTTCCGGCTTCAGTGGTTTGCTCATAAGCGAAGTCCTGAAAACGCCTTATGTGGATTGGTCACATTGGCTGCCTATGAACAGCGCAATTCCTATTCAAACTAAGTTAAAAGGTGATCCCCCACCCTATACACGTTCAATCGCCAATCAGGCTGGCTGGGAGTGGCGTATTCCGCTACAACATCGTATGGGAAATGGCATCGTGTATTGCAGTGAATATATGTCTGATGACGACGCGCTAAATAGGTTGCTATCCAGTGTTGAAGGAGAAAGAATTACTGAGCCGAGAGTGATCAAGTTCGTGTCAGGTCACCGAGAAAAACTATGGAATAAAAACTGTGTTGCCCTTGGATTGGCCGGTGGTTTTATCGAGCCATTGGAATCAACAGCAATACATATCATTCAACAAGGTGTCATGCAGTTGATTAAATATTTCCCTACTTACGGGATAAATGATCTGGAAGTTTCCCAGTACAATGACTACATGACAACTGATTACAATGAAATTAAAGATTTTATTGTGCTGCATTATTGTCAGACCGAACGTGACGATTCGCCATTTTGGCAATACTGCAGAAGTATGGAATTGCCAGAGACTCTCAAAGCAAGAATGGAACTTTTCAGAAACACAGGCCGTTTTGTTCAACGCAAAGATGAAGTGTTTTCAGATTCCTGGCTGCAGGTCATGATTGGTCAAGGACTCATTCCACAACAACATCACCCGCTTGCAGATGAGATGTCTAAACAAGAGCTCCAGGCATTCCTCTCTCGAATCGAGGAAGACATTGCGGTCAGAGTGTCAAAATTACCTTCCCATGGCGAGTACTTAAATCGCTACTGTAAAGGCTGAATCATCCTCTAACGTTACTGACGTTCGACTAGTACTATCCAACGTTCCGGGTATGTTAACGATAAAGTGATCAATCTGGGTGTGATCTTTGTGCTGAGATAAAGGCATCCTTAATTAATGCGTTATCAAGCCTTCTCATTAGCCTGATTATCATACCAGCCAATGAGTTTTGGCAAGTTTGCCCCTGAAGACAACATAAGATGACAAATTTGCAATAACCCCACCTGATGACTTTTCTCCAGTGCTTCGCCTGTCAACGCCGTTACTTTTTCCTGTTCAAAACTATACAAACCGTTTAAGGTCTTTTTTTCACCGTTTGGCAGGTCAACGCTGACGGTTACCGACTCAAGCAGATTAAGCTCGTCAGCAACCTGAAGTGCGTTTGATGTATAGCTATTTCCCCCCATCAGCTGAGAGAACGTTTTTTCAATGCGTTTAAAATAGTCAGACGCTTTGCCATGGTCATCCGCTAAAGAATAACCTTGTGTCTCGTTCACCCAGGGATGAGCCAGGTCGATTGCAATCTGACCTTGAGCCGGATTATTCTTATCTGGAATATAAGCGTGAAATGGACGTCGAAGAATATCCATAGGTATATAACTTCCGCGCCAGGATTCCCCATCCAGATAAAGGTTTTGGCCAGACTCAAACCCCAATATGGCAAGTAATTGATATTGCCCGGATATGGCGTGTTTTGTAATAAATATCGGGTACTCATGAACCAAAGTACTCAGTTCATTGGCAACCACGGTTACCGAATTGACATGGTTTTCAGCAATATTGAAATTTGTATTGCTAATCTTGACCTTTTTATGGGCCTCAAAATTGACGAGTTCCAGTTTGGGTTCCAACATTGTGTTTCTTGCTATCCTCTAATTACCAATCTCAAGACAAAAACTCCAGCAAGGGCCGGAGTTTTTTAATTGATACGACAACTTGTTACTAAGGTACACGAGTAATCTGAATATTATCAATAATGTACTGAGCACCAACACCTTTCAGTACGAAGCTAACAGTATTGTTCTCACTATTCCAATCCGTCTCGGCACCAAATCCCCACCAATGTGACGTTTCATCTGCGATATTTTGTACCTGCCCAAAGTCAGCCCCGTTCCAGATATTACTGAACAAAGTAAAGTCCAATCCAATATCAGGATTTTTGAAGACCACCTCGAACTGATAACCACCAAACTCATTGATATTGGGATCAGCGCCCGCATCGTTATTGTCTGCGTAGTTCAGATACTGAACATCGTATGTGACCCGGTACCGACCACCTGACACCATCGCACCATTTTCGATAGGGAAACTGATAGTCACGGCTTCCGTCGCACCTGTCGTATCGACATAGAGTACTTTATTGGCAGCATCGTTAGGATCTTCCCTTATCTCGACGACTCCGCCACCAGTGGCTGTTGGTACATAGTCAATATCTTCAAACGTACCTGGACTGCTGGTTAGAATATCAACACCATCAAGGTTGTCGAATCGCGCAAAGGTAAAGTCATCCAATACTGGCATACCGTCATTACCTAACCATGCACTCATCACGAACAAGCGCAATTGGGCCGCAATGTCCATGGGCGTTTCGCCATCTCCATTTGCCGTTGCCAAATACCCAGACTGTGTATCGAATTCTACTAACAATGGACGCCAGGATGCGTTTGCCGGATGCCATGGACGGGCACCAGCCCAGAAGTTGTGAGTACCGTTGGGATCTGCGCTAAGCATGATGTAAGGCGAGGCTTCGCCATTTCCAACGTATGTGTTGTAGTGAAAATAGTATTTACCACCCACTTCCAAGTCCGGGAAGGCATCTGCTGTGACCGCATAGTAACAAGGCGCCCCCAACATTTGAAAAGAAGCACTCCCATTGGCTACTATTGAAGATTGAACTCCCGCACCAGGGTCACACCAGGTCGCTTCAAAGCCGGCTCCACCATTTTCGAATCCGACATCCATCTCATTGGCGACCAACAAGTTTGATTCAACACCATTTACGCGAATGGTTAACTCTCGTTCCCCATCGGACGTGTTACCTTGATCGTCTGCTACTGTCATTGTAAACCTGAAGTCTCTAAAGGCACCCGCAGCGATTTCATCATAATAGGCATTAGGATTAAAATATAAGGTGTTGTCCTCAACCTTGCCCGCAAAAGAATCTATGTATTCATCACCATCCAATTTAACGTCACTGATAACGATGGCATCACCTTCCCGTTCATCCACTTCTTTGGCAAGGTCAACTTCAAGCATTCCATCGGTTTCTTGAATATCTTCTGACAAGAAATAATTCAGAACCAAAGGTGCACCAGGAATGTCCTGAACACCCAATACATTCAAGGTTAAGTTTCTCTCTAGGTCAAATCGGTGATCACTTACCGTATAAGTAAAATCAAATGTCACTTTCTGCCCATCAGGAATTTGATTTTCAACAGCAGACACATCTACTTCTATATTTGTGCCATTGATCGTCACTGGTATATCAAATGGATTCCCTGCGCCAGCAGTCAGGTTGCTAATGGTCAATATTTCCCCATCTGCATCTGTCACATCCGACAAGCCGTCAATGGCACTCATGCCAGCATCTCTAGTGAAATTTGCGATCAGGTCATTTGCAATAACCGGCGCAAAGTCTTCTCCTTCGAATACAATGGTGGCCGCACGAGGCGTTTTATTTGCACCATCGGAAATATTGAAAGAAACGACTGCTGTGTGGGTTTCATCTGTATCTAAATTCGGTGCTACCGCCAGCGGACGGACACCTATCTTATTTCCGCTGACTTCAATGCCTGCATCAAGAATGTCATCGACACGTGGACCGGATGTAGTAATCGATATATCTGTCACAGTGAGATAATTACCATCTGCATCTGTAGCAACACCTTCACCGCTGGCTGCACCGTTTGGTGTACCCAACAAATTGACAAATGTGAGCGCATCCTTCTCACTAACGTTGAGTACGATATCTCCACCATGAGTGGGTGCAGACGCATTGGGTTTTTCTGGTGGCGTAAAATCACCTGCCGAATCCCCACCACAACCCGTTAAAGCTGTAAGCATTGCGCCAGCTAATAAAACGTTGGATTTTTTAAATGTTTTCATAACTTTGTACCAATATTTTGTTCTTTTCGTTTATTAGAATCTAACGCGTACGCCTAAACGGTAGGTTGAACCCACCTTATACTTGGTATATGTGCGATGTGTTGGCGCGTCACCTTCAAGTGGGTTACCTTCTTCAAGCGCTACAAAATCATATCCAGCGGCATTGTCCGCTGCGACTCTCACAACATTCAGCGTGCGGCTTGTAAAATAGGTACGATAGGCTTCATCAGTTAAATTGATGGCTTGGAAAGTAATAGAAATATCGTCACTGAACTGATATGAAGCGGATAAGTCCAATGTATTGCGACCTTCGTTCCAAATGGAGCCCTGGTTCCAACTGCGTCCATATTGATTGTTCGCGAAATCCCTTCCAACTAGCGAGTCAGACGTCCCTCGGAAACTTAAACGTATCTGGTGACCATTTCTCTCCCAGAAAGTGGTTATGTTGTAACTGTGCTCAGGAGTTTCTGCCACTGGAAAAGACGGCAGTAAAATATTTGGGTTAATCGAGGAGGGTTCCGACTCATATTCACTTTGCTGATAGGTATAGTTGGCAGACACACCAAAACCGCCAGTCCATTCCGGCCAATCAAACATGTCTGGCAAGAAGTCGTACGTTTGTACGTAGCCTAATTCTATACCTTCAATCTCTGCACTGCGCGCATTGACAGTTTTCGTCACCGTCATATTGGCGCATCGATCTCTCACATCTCCGGTATAAGTGGTGGGGTCGCCTGGCTGATAAGCAAACTCCGTCGTACCTCTGATCGGGTGACAACCTTCAAGCGCACTGTCGTCCCCGTTGTCCACCAGAATTAAATCATCTCCATTTTCCGGGGCGTTTTGCGGGTTCCTAACGCTATTCACAAAAGACAAGGTGGTTTCACGGTCAGTGAAATTAGTCATGTCTTTCCTGAAGTACGCTAGGCTCAACAAACCTGTGTCGCTGAAATACCATTCGAGCGACATGTCCAAGTTGTTCGATTCAAGCGGTTCCAATTGCGTGTTAAACATATCAACACGGCCAACATTCAGGTTGCCACTTCCCCAATAACTTCCCTCTGTAACTTTATATCCAGGTCTCAGCAAATCTATTTCTGGACGAGTCATCGTCTTAGACACTGCCAAACGACCGACAAACTCATCGGAAAAAGCATAATTAACATTGAGTGAAGGTAAAAAATTCTCGTATTTATGTGTTCTGAAGGCGGGCGAAGACGCAACTTGCCTATTCTCGAACGTTCCCCAAGAGTAATTGGTATTTGCACCGTCTGTCGCACCATTCCAAGCGGGCGCATTATCCCAACCGTATGTGCGACTAGTATGCACATCAGCATAGCGCCACATTTGTTGCCACAATATATTAAAATCATTCAAGGTTGGTTGCGGGCCTAGCCCTGCACGAAAATCGCCCAACGCGTCTGCATAATCAGCAAATCTGGCATCGTGACAGGGGCCAGCATCAGGAATACGTACCCATGTCGATGGATCTGGACCGGCACTGGTATCCCAACCCAAACCATCAACACGCTGATACTTGAGGTCATATTGTTGCGCAACACCATCTTCACCTAAGTTCAGTGTAGGGCATTCAGGTAAGGTTCTATCTGCCAACTGGCTTAGAGTGTGTCTATCTATTTCCCGCTCTAAGTCAGATCCGTTTTGCTCAAAGTAACTCATTCCTGAGTAACCTTGCGCCTCAACTTCAGTTTCGACGTAGCGAATACCAATGTCACCAGTCAAACGACCATCCAGCAAGTCAAAGTTCGCTTTAAGGTAAATTGCCTTGGTGTCTATGTCTGTTTCCCGAGATGCAGTATTGTCTACATTTCGGATCACCTCACCATCACCTAAAATAAGGTCCTTAGCGGCTTGTACGTCGATGGGAGTCCAGCCTACCGTCGCCCCCTCGCGACCATAGCCGAGTGAGGCCATGAAGTCATCATAGGGGATGGGGTCACCTGCGATAAGGTCACCGCGAATTTGCGTTAAAGCTCCACCCAATTCGACGACAGTCTCACCGGTATTAGGGTCGACAATAACTTCTGATGCTTGCAAAGATTGGAAACTGTATACCTGATCATCAACTGATTTATTGCGAGACGAGGTTTTAGCACCAAACTCAACTGTGGTGATCCCAAATTCATCAATATCCCAGTCAAAATCGACTTGAGCATTGGTGATCGTATCTTCAATATCGCGGTCAGTTTCGCTGATAAAACCTAAATGGAAGGAAGCCACATCCTGAGGGTTGAAACCAGTCAACGCAGTATTGTCTGCATTGCCCGCAATTCTCGCTCCGGTTTCATCCGTATATGCGTATAAATTGTCACCCAAATCAACATTGGAATCGCCATACACCATCCGGCAAGTATCTCCACCGCCAGTGCAATCAATACCAACAGGTTGAACATTCTCCCCGGCATCCCACAGCAATTGACCTGGAACCTGGAAGAAATTTTCCATTACGGTATAGGCGCTGGGTAAGCTGTAAGACTTACTTGAAGAATGCCCCACTTGCGCTTCTACCCGGAAAGTATCCGATAACTCGGTTTTGAAATTCAAGGTAGCGCTAAGGTTTTCGTTCTCCTGGCCACCATCTGAGCGGACAATGTTGCCGTTCCCAAACCGGTTTAGACGTTTTGTCATGTCATAGGTTGAGGTGTCAACCTGAATCCAGTCAATAGGATCACTAAATGGATTGGGTGGTCTGACAAAATTTGTTGGTACCACGCCTTCTACCCAATTGGGGTTATTGGCAAAACTCTTGGCTTGGACCGCATCATAGGTCCTGACTAACTTCTGTTTGCTATAAGTGGCATCAAACATAATTTCAGTCACATCGCCAGGCAAATATTGAATACCCAGCGAGGCACCATAGCGATTGCTCTCGTTTTGGTGCAGTTCATAACTTGCCAATGAAGGCTCTATGACCTTAACACCTGAGATAATATCGCCATTTTGGTCTATTGCCTGCGCATACTCCTGAGATTCAACAAAGTTATTCGCATTGTATTGGTCTTTCCGATACGCATTTGATTCGTCGTAAGCCGTGATTGCTATGCCCAAGGTGTCATCAAGGAATTTTTCTGACAATGCAAATTGCAGTTTGTGATTTAGTTCTTCTGAAAAGTCATTGTAGCGACTTTGTAAGGTCAAAGACCGCACGTTTTCGGATTGGTTGAGCGGGCGCACAGTAACGAGATTAACTGAAGCACCTAACGATCCTTCATCGTGATCAGCACTGGGCGTTTTGACCACCTCAAGTTTAGAGAGGATATCCGCTGAGAAAGAGCTTAGGTCAACCGCTTGTGAAAAATCTGTGGAGGTGAGCGTTTGACCATTAAGAGTAATACTATTTTGGTTAGCATCTGCGCCGCGCACGGTAATTTGTGTTCCTTCTCCATCATTACTAACTACAGTAACGCCGGTCACTCTTCCCAATGCATCTGCAATATTCTGATCGGTGCTTTTACCTATATCTTCAGCGTTAATGGTATCCACTATGTTTTTTGCAAAACGTTTGTCGTTAATGGATTTTTTCAGGCTTCCCTTGTACCCCTTAACTTCTATCACTTCCATATCTTGTTCAGCCATGTTGGCTTCTTCTGTTACAGTAGCTTCCTCCTGACCCAAGACATTGAAGCTTAATGCCGTAAGCACTGCTATGCTCACGCCACTTAAACGAAACCGCTGTGTGTTAACGGACATCTCTACGCTCTCCCGCTGTTTGTCGTGGGATGGGTACTCCCACGCATTTTTTGTTTCTGTATGTTACATTTTTGTAAATTCATGACTCACTTTGAACCCCAAAACATGATATGTCAATAATAAATTGTTAACAATTTTCATTTTTTCGCAAACAAAATAAATACAAATAAAAAGACAAAGCGAGGCAAAATAAGGACTTAGGTCAATAAGTTTCACAAATATATTGTTAACAGTTTTATTTTAACAATTTGAGATCTATACTGCTTCCAGTTTTGGATTCGAGGACTAATGATGCAACCAATAAAATTTGCCCTACTCGCACTTTCTTTAGCTGCGTTGTCAATGGGTTGTAATAGTGAGATACGAACGTCAGAAATTAGGATTGCTTCAGCCCCTGATATTAAAGTGAATCAAGAACACGTTATTGCGCAATTGGGGTCTTCGCATTTTTCGGTCAAAGCCTCCAACGCTAATACAAAGTGGACAACTAAGAACGAAGAAGAAGTGCTTCAAGTTACTTTTAACTCAGAAAAGTATCCATCCGCTGGAATTCAAATTGTCTCAGACAAACCATGGGACTGGTCAGAATTAGATGATTTCAATCTTGCGTTTGATATTGCCAACCCTGGTGAGCACTCTGTGCAGTTATATTTTGATGTTACCGATGTAAACGGCGATACCTATACCAGAACGGTTAATGTCGCTCGCGGCGGCTTTAAAACCTATTATGCGAAGATTGCCGGACACGATCTGGCCACACCAGATGGAAAAGATAATGTGGAACTCAATTTCTTATCAGGTTTACGCTCAAATCCTGAAACATGGAATTCCGATGATATCCAGTTTATTTCAATGTGGGGGAAAAAAACGTTAAACACAAAGGGAATAAAAACGCTTTCACTCGGGGTTCAGCATGCACTGCACGACAAGAAGATAGAATTGAAAAATATCCGCCTACGTAAAAACCCCACAATGAATAAAGGGTACGTCACGGATATCGTTGATGAATTTGGCCAAAACGCTAAAGAAAATTTTGAAGGGAAAGTTAACTCTTTAGAGGAACTTCATGCTCAGCGAGACACTGAAGCTAGACAGCTTACAGGTAAATTACCCAATCATCTGTCTAAATGGGGAGGCTGGAAAGAAGGACCCAAACGAGAAGGAACAGGTTACTTTAGTACCGCTAAAGTAGATGGAAAGTGGTATTTGGTTGACCCAGATGGACACCTCTATTTTGCGACTGGTCTAGATATAATTAGACTAGCAAATTCGACAACCATGACGGGGTATGATTTCCCACAAGATCTTATTAATGGTAAGAGCGCTGGTGAAGTGACTCCTGAGGATTCTCAAGGTTTAAACAGAGTTAGTGGTGATTTTGTTGGACACCGCTTCCTGGCTTCAGAAAAGCGTAGAAACATGTTCACCTGGCTGCCTGAATATAACGAACCTCTTGGTCAACACTATGGATATCGTCGCAGTGCTCACTCTGGTCCGTTGAAACATGGCGAAGTATTTAGCTTTTATTCTGCCAATTTGGAAAGAAAATATGGCCCCAAAAACCCTGATTATATGCAAGCATGGCGGGAAGTAACCATTGATCGTATGAAAGATTGGGGCTTTACGTCTCTCGGCAATTGGACAGACCCAAGTTTCTATGACAATGATGAAGTACCATTTTTTGCTAATGGGTGGATAATTGGCGATTTTAAAACGGTGTCCAGCGGTAATGACTTTTGGGCGCCCTTGCCCGATGTATTCGATCCCAAATTTGAAGAACGTGCCATGGCGACGGCTTCCGTTATAGCTGAAGAAATCAAGGATTCTCCTTGGTGCGTGGGCATATTCGTCGACAATGAAAAAAGTTTTGGTCGCAGTGAATCCAATGAGGCGACTTATGGCATTGTCATTCATACCCTGAGGAGGGATGGAGCGGACGTTCCCACCAAGAAAGCTTTTACCGAATACCTGCGCGCCAAATATAAGGATATTGGCAAACTAAGTAATGCTTGGGATCTGGACATGCCTTCCTGGCAGGAATTTAACAAAGGCGTAGATTCAACTATCCGCACCGACGCACAACTGCAAGACTATAGCGATATGCTTTACTTATACGCTGACAAGTACTTCGCGACGGTTGCGAAAGCGCTCGATAAATACGTGCCAAATCACATGTATTTGGGCGCGCGTTTTCCGGATTGGGGCAAGCCGATGGAAGTAGTGAAAGCCTCTACTAAATATGTGGATGTTGTGAGTTACAACGTTTACAAAGAAGGCATTCATCCCGCATATTGGGCTTTCCTGGAAGACGTTGATATGCCTAGCATTATTGGTGAATTCCACTTCGGTGCAAGTGATTCCGGATTATATCACCCAGGTCTGCTTCATGCTGCAAATCAGCATGACCGCGCAAAAATGTATAAAGAATATATGCAGTCTGTGATTGATAACCCCTATTTTGTCGGCGCGCATTGGTTCCAATACATAGACTCACCCCTAACTGGCCGAGCCCACGACGGAGAAAACTACAACGTTGGATTTGTGTCCGTGACTGATACACCTTATAAGCCAATGATTAAAGCAGCCAAATCCCTGCACAACAGCATGTATGAGCGCCGTTTTGGTGGTAAACCCAGCAATGACTAGTCAATTTTCCCGTCGGGAAGTTCTCAAGGCTGTTGCTGCTCTGGGTGCAGCGTCAACTGTTGGATGCAGCACGCCAGGGGAAAACTGGTCGTTCATAGATAAAAGGGATAATAAGACATCCTTTGATGACCCCTGGAAAGATACGCTAGACCGGGTATGGTTGGGCGAAAACGTCTGGGCAAACCCTATGGAAGACTGGCAGGTTAAAAATGGTGCTGCTGAAGTCAGTTATGCGGGTGGAAACAGAAGTTTACATGCCCTGACCCATCAGCTTCGACGCCCTGAAAAACCATTTGTTGTAAGTGTACTCATTGAACAGGTAGCGTCATCAGAGACGGCATCTGGTGCCAGCATCCGTTTTGGCATTAAAAGTGATATTGACGATCTCAAAAGCAATTGCTTTGTTCAGGAAGGATTTGATATTGGTGTTATCAATAATGTCCTTATACTTGGCAACAAACAGATGGAGTTGGAAACATCCTTAGTAGATGAACCAATCCTCCTTACGGTAGTAGGCACGCCTAAGGCTGATAACGTTCAACTAAGAGCAATAGCCACAACGGCTGAGTCCGAAAAGCTACTAGGTGATTTAGATTATCATGCAGACTCACGCGTGTTGACCGGAAACATTGCATTGGTAAGTAATTTTAACATTCCCTCACTCACACACCGTGAGGCAAAAAAGCATGACCTTGGTGGACGGTTTCGCTTTTCTCAATGGCAAATGCAAGGTGACGCATTTTTGGTCGATCACGACCAGAGGTTTGGTCCTATTCTTTGGTGTATGTATAGCCTCAGTGATAACCGCAGTGAAGAAGGTTTTGTCATGAAACTGTCAGCATTTACCGGCCCACTAGGAAAAGATGACAATCACCGCGTCAACCTTCAAATTAAACAACAAGGAAGGTGGATCACCAAGGCAAATGAACAGATCCATCCCGATGGTTGGGTAGCGACGTTTCGTATTGCCAATTGGGATGAAACTCAAACCACTGCCTATCGGGTGGTCTACGAAGAGACACTTAAGAGCGGTAACTCTAAGCAAGCCACGTTTGAAGGTACAATTCGGGCAAATCCGTCAGGAAGATCTGTAAAAATGGCCGCCCTAACTTGTCAAAATGACTATGCCTATCCGTATCAACCTGTTGCCGAAAATGTGAAAAAACTCGACCCAGACCTGGTATTTTTTTCTGGCGACCAAATATATGAAACCCACGGGGGATATGGCGTCATTCGAGAACCTTCTGACGTCGCTATATTGAATTATTTGCGAAAGTATTATCAATTTGGCTGGGCATTTAGAGAAGTGATGCGCAACGCGCCCACAATTTGTTTGCCGGATGACCATGATGTATTGCAAGGCAACTTATGGGGAGAAGGTGGGGTGCCGATGCAAAACATTGCAAAAGACCCGACTGCCTCAATACTTGGCGGCTATATTGAGCCTGTGAGAGTGCTCAATGCTGTGCATCGAACCTGTGTTAGCCATCACCCGGATGCATTCGATCCCGGAACCACAGCAAATGGTATGTCTGTCTATTTTGGTGACATGGTATATGGCGATGTGAGCTTTGCCATCTTGGCTGACAGACAATGGAAAAGCGGTCCAGAACGCCTGAACATTGAGGTTGGAAAAACCGGAGAAGGAGAAAATCCTCTTTTCGTGAATCCCGAATTTAATCCAGCAGGATTGGAACTACTCGGGGAACGTCAGGAACGTTTTTTACGGAAATGGGCAAAAGACTGGCGACGCCACACGCTTAAAGCTGTACTCAGCCAAACGGTGTTTGCTGGAATAGCCACTCATCAACCCAGAGCTGACCGCTATTTAAAATACGATTTTGATAGCAGTGGCTGGCCTGCAAAAGCACGGGATAAGGCCATTGACATCATGCGCGAGTCTAAGGCGTTGCATATTTGTGGCGATACACATTTAGGCTCACTTTCACAATACGGCGTGTATAAACAACGAGATAGCAATTGGGCTTTTTGTACACCAGCGATTGCTGCCGGCTGGCCAAGATGGTGGTTGCCCGACCATGCGGGTTTGCCATATGACAACCGCCCCTCCCACGGCCTGGAACAGACTGGAGAATACCATGACAGTTTTGGCAACAAGATATACGTTTATGCCATTGGAAATCCGGAGGAAGGTCAATCTGCAAATCGGTATCAACACGCCCATGAAAAAGCGAGCGGTTTTGGTTTTATCACATTTGATACCCTGAACAAGACCTACACAATGGAAGCCTATAAATTTCAAATTGACGTATCAGACGGAGCTAGTACCAACCAGTTTGAAGGGTGGCCTGTGACCATCTACCAGGAAGAAAATACGGGTAACAACAGGTTACTTTGATGTCACCTACCTTAACAACCAAATGTCTTCAAATCCGCCTGGTTTTAATGGTTCTCTGCTTGCTGAACTCGAATGCCTTTGCCACAGAACAGAGCAACAAGCGCAGCCAGGTGATCAGATGGGCACACGTTTACGAACCAAGTCACGCGTTGCACAAGTGGGCACTTTGGGCCAGCGAGCAGATTAGTTTAAAAACAAATCGCAGGTACATTATTCAAGTGTACCCCTCCTCTTCTTTGGGAAAAGAAGCACATATCAACCAAAGCCTGAGCATCGGCTCTGTTGATATTATCTATACTGGCGTCAGCTTTGCCGCTCAGGTGCACAAGCCACTTGGCATTTCGGAAATGCCTTATATATTTGAGAATTACAACCACTGGCAACGTTATGCTGAATCCGATTTATTTGCCAAACTGGCTGATGAATACAAACGTTTGTCAGGAGGCAACCAGATTGTCACTTCGACCTATTATGGCGAAAGACATTTAACCGCGAATCGAGCAGTACTAACACCTTCTCAAATTGATGGGCTAAAAATCAGGGTGCCGGGCGCCGCAATCTACCACTTATTTCCTCAAGCGCTTGGAGCCAAACCCAGTCCTATCTCATTTTCTGAGGTATACCTTGCGATTCAGCAGGGCGTTGTTGATGCACAAGAGAACCCTCTACCCACCATTAAAGCCAAGAAATTTTATGAGGTGCAGAGTCATATCAATCTAACTGGTCATATTCTTGGTTCTATCATGACGGTTGTAAGCAATAATACGCTCCGACAGTTCAATAAACGTGATAAAGAAGTACTCCTGGAAACGCTTCACAAGGCAGCCAAATTTGCATCAATGGAGATTAGGCAAAACGAATCTGAACTGGCCACATGGTTTAGTGAAAAAGGTCTAACGGTAAATGAAGTTGATAGAGCCAGTTTTCGCCGACAAGTAAATACTTATTACGACCAATCAACATTCCCTTTTGATCGAGACCTGTATGACCGTATTCAAGATCTTTAAAAGTAGTAAACATGATCCAAATAAAGCGGGGATGGCTGAAATTTTATCCTTAGCCATTTTTCTGCTATTAAGCCTCGTGCTGGTTGCTCAAATATTGAGTCGTTACCTGCTAAACAATCCGCTAGGCTGGACAGAAGAAATCGCCAGATATTTGCTTATTGTGCTTACTTTCATAGGTGCAGCAATAGGTTTTAGAAAAGGAACACATATTAGCTTCCTATATGTGCTCAATTTGTTACCCCACAAAATAAAAAGTATTGCCAGCACAGTCCTTTCATTTATTGGGGTGTTGTTTCTTATATTTTTGATTTATTCGGCTATCAATATCATTCCACAGCTACAGCATTTTGAATTGAGTTCTATCAATATTTCACTCAGCATTCTTTATTGGGTTGTTCTAGCTGCCCTTGTGCTATGCGGAATTGGAAGTATTCAACACTTACTGCATGTCGTTCGCTCAGGGAGTTAAAAACCATGGTCCTTGCCACGTTATTTATCAGTTTACTGGTGTTAATTATTTGTGGACTCCCCATTGCAATTGCTTTGGCCCTTTCATCACTGCTGGCTATCTGGGTTGAAGGCCGCATTCCGGATACAGTGATTTTGCATCAAATGATTGGTGGAATGGACAGCTTTCCGCTCCTGTCTATTCCCTTTTTTATTTTGGCTGGTGCAATTATGAATCACGGCGGTATTACCCAATATATTTTTAACTTTGCCGGCGCAATCACAGGTTGGTTACGAGGTGGCTTAGGCCATGTAAACATCGGCGCATCTATTATTTTTTCCGGTATGTCTGGCGCAGCCGTGGCGGATGCGGGGGGGCTCGGTGCCATTGAAATCAAGGCTATGCGCGACAAAGGTTATGATGCGGATTTCGCAGTTGGGCTGACAGCTGCCTCATCCACTATTGGTCCAATTATCCCCCCTAGTCTTCCGATGATCATCTATGGTGTTATTGCCGGTGTTTCTATTGGCCAGCTATTTGCGGCCGGCTTATTGCCTGGGCTGTTGATGGCTATTTGCCTGTCTATCATGGTTACCTGGTTTGCACATAAACGCGGCTACCCTAAGGACAACACATTCGCGGTCAGTCGTATTCTGATCACGTTCAAGCAAGCTATTCCCTCTCTTCTTGCACCATTGATAATCGTGGGTGGGATACTGTCCGGTTGGTTTACTGCAACAGAAGCCGCGGTCGTTGCGTGCATGTATTCCTTGCTACTTAGTGCCGTGATATATCGCAGTCTATCCTTAAAGAGTTTACTCAATATCGTGCGCGAGACCATTGAAACGACAAGTGCAATAATGTTGATAATAGGCAGCGCTGCTATCTTCTCGTGGGTGCTCACTAGCCAGGGCATCCATGATTTGGTTGCAGAAAATTTGTCGACAGCTGGCAGCAACAAGCTTGGCGTGTTTATCGCCATCACGCTTCTATTATTTATAGTGGGTTGTTTTATGGAAACGATCGCAGCAATTACCATATTGACACCAATATTGCTGCCAATTGCTATAGCGGCACAGATTGACCCTGTTCAATTTGGCGTAATAATGGTACTTAATCTGATGATAGGATTACTCACCCCTCCCCTAGGCATGGTGTTGTTTGTACTCTCAAAAGTTGCAGACATTTCTATTGAACGTTGCGCTAAAGCAACACTACCTTTTCTATTACCACTGATTTTCGTACTCTTTTTGATTATGTGGTTACCACAGCTGACCTTATGGCTACCGGGCATGTTGTATTGATTGTCTTCAAAATTAAAAAAGCTGATATAGCAATAGGAGAAAACAGCAAGTAAGGCCTTTACGGCCTCAACTACTAATTAATAGCAACGGGTGGTAATAAATCATTCGCCCAACAGCCCTATCGACTATCAGTTTCCGCTTGCTAGTCTTTTTTGATACATTCCACCCGTTACTTCCTTCACTGCTTCAATCAACTCTGGGTAAGGAATATCGGTAGTGGTGACAAATCCAATATTTGCGTTTTCCCCATCGAATGCTCTACCCGTCAGTGGTTCATCAATATATTGGAACCAATGCGCACCAACCATGTAGTTTTTGCTTAACACGCTATCCATATAGGCTTTGTACATGCGCGCCCTGTCCTGTTGATTCGCAGCATGTACGATACCCGGATTAAACATGCCTGAATCCGTCGCAGTACCAATGTGAAACTCGCCAATAACAACAGGTAGGTCGACTTCCTCCAAAAAATCCCATGCATGATCCTGAACCCCTTCTTCATATATGTTGAAGCTCAGCACATCCGAGTATTTAAGAGAGGCTTTTATGATCTCATCTGGCATTCCCCAGTTAGCCATTCTAGCTCCCATGTACAAATGATCGGGTAACGCTTTTTCCAATGTATTGTGAACAACAATGAAATACTGCTCACCGAGTCGTTCAAGCAGCAACGACAAGTCGGCCACGAGCCCTTCGCTGAATGTGGGAAATTCGATACCCTGATTGAACGTCTCCCAACTGGATATATCGGTCTGCCAGGATGTATTCAATGCTCTAATCGTGCCATACTTTTTCCGTATTTGAGTTGTAAATGCAGCTTTAGCATAACTATCCTCAGAAGACTTTGATAATGCATCCAAAACAACACCATACCTTTGTGGCACAGTACCTTCTCTCTCTCCCCAACTCTTTTCATTGTCGATAAAGATACCCGCACACCATGGCGAACCTTTGACTTCTTTAGCAATCACGTCAATAGTGTATCTGGCTCTTTCGGCAAATACGGGATCAAATGGATCCGGCATCAGGCCCCAGTGGTTCTTGTGACCAGATAGCGTTTGAAAGTCGCCTATAATCCAACCATTGGCGAAATAAGGGACTTTTTCTAACTCATAAAACGCAGGATCTACCCAATTCCCAAATGACGTAAAACCCCAATCTCGCATGCGATCAATCGTCACCTCATGCCATTTGTCGATATAAGACTCAGGGTAAGTTTCACCGTAGCGTCGCTCCAGGTTTGCGCGATAAAAGCTGAACGTTTCACCAAAGGGCATGGCTCCTTTGTGCGTGGAACGTCTATAGCTATAGTGATCCGCCAGTGGATCGTCATAGGCTGGCAACCACTTAAACAGATTGTGACGAATAGGCGCTGCCACATAACGTGTTGCTCGTACTTCTTCAGAAACTTTCACGATCCCCATTGAATCTTCTGGTGTGACTTCACTTGGATGACGAACACGAACTGAAGGTTCTTTGAAATCTATACCTGTGAGTGTTGTCATATTGGACATTCGCACATTGGCAGGTCCGTGTGAGAAAAACAGATAGCCTTCTGGGTCTATCATCCACCATTTGCCATTCACTTTTTCTACTCTGAAATAACCCGTTGCTTTTTGCTTCGGTGCACCTGTGTAACCACCAAATTTGGATCGTTGAGGGGCTCCTTTTGAATTAGCCAGAGATATCAATTCTTGATTTGCTGATAAGGTCAATTCTTCTTCGCTATGGACTTTCAGCGGAAAGTCTCGTTTTGTGTTCTGGCCAAATTTATCTACAACAGCAGTTAACCAATCTTCTCTTGTAGGCGGATTTTGCCGAATGCGGATATTGCCAATCGATACCGATTTATCTGACATGGGTCCGATAACAAAAAAGTTGAGCGCAGCAATTTTAGAAACGTCAACGCCGCTGGCACGCCAGGAACGCCATACCATAAAGTTGTCTTCAGTATTCCAGGGGGGCACATCTCCCCAAAAGCCGACTTCGGTCTCCGCTTCTTTGCCGCTCAATGGGAAATAGACTGTTCCTTCATAATCCGGTAGCAAACTGATTGAGCGACTTTGAATTTTTCCATCTGGATTTTCAACAGACAAATATAGTTGCACTGAATCTTGGGTGTGAATCGACACATCAAATGCTAGGTTGTGAGGTGTCAATGTAGTTAAATCCCAGGCTTCAGTTGGTTCAAAACGCGCTCGGGGTATACTAGCTGCCTGTGAGAACACAAAATGATGGGTGTTGCCCTGAACACTATTGGTGACGGCATCCAATATCAGCCTAGGATTAGGACCCACTGTGCCCGGGTTTACCAAGGTTTTTAATACTATTTCTTCTTTGAAAGGGTCAGACACTACCTGACTCTGCTTTAGTTCAGTCAAATCTGGTAATGGTGTGCTGGCGTTATTACTCGCATCTTTGCACCCTGCTAGCGTAATAAGCGCAGCGCTAATCAACAGTATCGAGATAGCTTGAAAGTTTGGAAATGTCATCAGTGCGTTACCCCTGTGAAAGCCTTTGTTGTCGTTTAGCATTCAGTTTGTTTAAATTGCCAGTTGCTGCTGTCACCAAATACAGCGCTTTTAGGTATCCTGTTTTATAAAATTGCAGCACAGTGTCGTCTGACAGCGACTCAATCTTCGCTTTGTTCACCGCATATAGACCATCCAGATGTTGTGGTAACCCCGAATGATCATCAACTGACAACCTGACAGGTTCAAGTAACTCCTGTTGAAGTAATGCCTGGATAAAATGATGGGTTTTCTGCATACCTGACATAAGGGTCGATAACATGCTACTAATATGGTTCAGATAGTCTGTAGCCTGATTATTATCATCAAATAGCCTCTGCCCCCCCTCTGTGACTATCCTTGGACTGTCTAAATCAATACATATTGCAGTCTTGTCTGGTGCAGATTGCTGACCTTCGGGCCCAGTATGAGCAACCATAAAAGGTTGTCGCAGGATATGCAGGGGTAGGGCGTTTGCTTCCCAGTTTTTGCCACTGAGAAATAAATTTTCCTTTGGCTGAAAACCTGTTATTGCATGCATACCAAATTGACCGGTTTCATGGTCTTTTAAAAAACCTACCGGGTATTCCAGTGCCAGGTTTTCTAACTCGTCTGCCACTATTGGTACATGATTAATACATTCACCATATTGCGCTCCTCGTTCTGTGGAGACGCGGACTTGGTTGTGTTCTTGCGGATCAAGAATTGCGAAATTGGCCATAGTTCCTCGCGCTAAACAGGTTGTAATCCATACCGTTTAATTTTGTTCAATAATTCCCGATGGGGAACGAGTTGACTAAGTAGTTGATCACTTTGTTGCTTGGTCTGGACTTTCAAATGCTTGACCAGCTGCATGTTTTTCTCAGAATCCCCGTAAGGAGAGGACGATGCTTGGTACTGCATACCATACAAAACAAATTGATAGGACGATGCTGGAAACACCTCAGTTGCATGTAAAAAGTCGTCATCGCAGGGTGCTCGGTAACGCCAAAGCTGCAATAACTCTTTTAACGATTCCGAGAGCGACTCTTGGTGCTGGTTATCGCGCCAGAATGGGGTATCTGAGCGCTTCGTCAATACATAGTGAAGTTTAAGGAAGTCGATAATCCGTTCCCATCTATAGGTGAAAATCTTATTGAAGCGCTTAGCCGCAATGCGCATTTCGTCGCGCGTTACAGGAAATTGCTCAGCCAGGGTTGTGGCTGAAATCTCCACTAGCAGCAAAGCAGACGCCTCTAGTGGTTCCAGAAACCCTGCGGATAGACCAATAGCGAGACAATTGCTATGCCAGAACTCCTCTCTGTACCCAGACTCAAATTTTATTTTTTTGACGTCCAGATCTTTGGTGCTGCCACCTGTAGCTTTAATGTATTCCATTAACTGCTGAGTTGCTTTATCTTCGTTCGTGTATTGGCTGGAGTACACATGCCCAGTACCACGGCGATTAACTAAACCAATATCCCATACCCACCCTTCTGTCATTGCTGTAGAGATGGTGTGAGTAGAAATAGGCGAGTCTTCACGGGGATAGGGCACTTGGGCAGCAATTGCTGAATCGGCAAACAAAGTGTCATTACATGGCTTGAATTTAACCCCTAGATGTCTACCAAGTAACAACGAAGCAAAACCCGTGCAGTCAATAAATAGGTCTCCCTTCACTTCACCATGTTTTTTTGTGGAGACAGAAGCAATATCTCCAGAAGGTGCGCTATTGATTGAGTGCACATCGTCAACTATATGCTGAACCCCAAGGTTATCGCGGCAGTGTTTTGCTAAAAAAGTGGAGAATTTGCCAGCATCCAGGTGATATGCATAGTTAGCTATAGCATCATATTCTGGAGTGGTAATTAATTTGGGGGCCAAGCCGTTTTCACAAATCGTTTCTTGTGGGCAAACACTGTTGGAAAAGTTGTTATTCTCAACCGTTCCCAAAAGTGCACTTAGTTGCATGACATCAGTGTCAGCATGCATATTGGGTTGCATGAGTGGATGATAGTAAGCATCATCCTTTTCGCCCGTTACCCAGCGACAAAACTTGGCCCCCTGCTTGAAAGCCACATTGCACTCGCGCATGAAATCCGATTCTCGAATGCCCATTTTTTTAAGAGTACGCCGCATTGTTGGCCAAGTGCCTTCACCCACACCAACAATGGGAATACGAGCGGACTCTATTAATGTAACTGAGCACGGATTGTTATGGCGTTTTTTGAAGGCAGCAGCCAAGGTACCAGCTGTAAGCCAACCCGCTGTGCCGCCGCCAACAATGACAACCCGATTAATTACCATCTAGCAGAAATACCAACGCTGTAGCGCGGACCATATTGCTCTGCAGATAACAACTGCTCGGCAAAACGACCATGACGTCGCACCGTTTCATCTGTCAGATTCAAGCCATCAAAAAACAACGAATAGGTATCGTTAATGGCGTAACTAATGCTTAAATCCCATTGCCCATAAGCTTCAGTAAAGGTGGGTTCATTGCCAAGTGACAACAAGAAGTCATCTCGCCAGTTGTAGGCTAGCCTGACCTGTAGTTGCTCGTTTTCATAAAAACCCACCAGGTTGCCCGAGTCACTCAAACCTGCCAATGCAATGGTTTGATCAAAGTTGTATGGGTCGAATGCTTCATCACTGTCAACCAATGTATAGTTGGCAATGGCACCAAATCCGGTTTCAGCAAACATGTATTGGACATTGAATTCCCATCCGTCGAGTACTCTATTCTGAATATTATCCGGTGTAGAAACCTCCCAGGTAATCACCGGATCAGATGGTTGACTCAAACAATTTGGATTAGGTGTAGCAGAAGAATCTGGACACCCTTCACGAGGGTTTGCGCTAGGGTCACGCAATGGTTCGCCATTGATGTCGAGCAACGTTCTATTCTCTGTTCCGGCACCAATAAAGTTTTCAACGAACTTTTTAAAGTAGCCAACTGATGCATAGCTGCCATCGTTGTCATACCACTCAATTGAGAAGTCAAGATTGCTAGACGTAATAGGCAATAAATTGGGGTTACCTTGCGTTGCAATGAATGGTCCACCAGGTCGAGAATTATTGATATTTAAAGATGGGAACATTGCACTGATACCAGCTCTTGCAAGTGTTGTGCTATACGAAAATCTCGCTTTAACATCTTTAGAGATTTGCGCGCTAAAGTCTAAATTAGGCAATATACGTGTGTAATTACCTTCTAATTCCTGAGGTGTTGCCTCAGTATCAAAAAGTACTTCAACTTCTTGCAGGTTGCGGTAATTAAGGTCAACGATACCAGGTTGAATTGAGTAGGCTGTCACGTCAGTGTCTTCATACCGAACACCAACATTCAACACCATTGGTATGTCATTGAACTCAGCATTTATATTAAAAGACAAGAATGCCGCCAGAGTCTTCTCACCAATACCATTGGTGACAATATTAGGCTCTTGAAACTGCCCTTCCTGCCTGACGATATCGACAAATTGATTAACATCATATTGGGGGATGAGTGGAAACAATTGGTCGGTACCAGAAAACTGATCAGCTGTATCACCAAGAGGAACAAAGCTTAAATCCAAGTTATTCAGTGGCACGTCAACAAACGCAAAACGCGTCGACAGAAATGTATCAACGGTATAGTCAGTGTGTGATACGCCAAACTCAATTGATTCCAAGGTATCGCTCGTTAAGTTCTCCCATTTACCGGCAAATGACGCTTGCTGAATGTTGTTTTCCATCTCATAACCACGTTGTTGATAGAGATCAGAGAAGATATTATCCGGGTTATACGCCCCACCGGATACATTTGAATCATCAACGATAATCGACGGAATTTCACCAATAAAATCTGCACCTATGAGCGCCACAGAGCCGATGTCATTCCGAAGGTTTGCCAAAGTCTCAGCTGTAGTGCCATCAGGATTGGCATGAGAAGTGGAATCATGAGCATCAAATGTCAGTGTCAAACTTTCCGTTGCCTGCCACTCAACATTGAGACCTAAAGAATCATTTTCTTTCTCGTCGAAATACTCCCAGGCCCAAAAGTTAAGTTCGTCATCTGGATCACGAGGGTTAAACAGGGTGCCATTTTCATTGGCTTGACCGGTAGGGTTGTCGAACCAAAAGGCCATTCTGTTGGTAGTGCTAACCTCTTCAAACCGAGACAAGGTATAATCCAAAGTCGCCACAACATTCTCGCTTGCTTGAAACTGCAATACAACTTGTGCATTCTGACGCTCTCGCTCAGTATCGAAAGTCTCCACTGTTGCTGTCCAGGGCACCCAGAATGCTTGAGTTGGATTGACTGATGTATCGATTTGGCCTAGATCGACATTGTCTGGACTGACACGGTTACGCACCCAACCATCTGTCCCTACCCGGTCTCGTCCACTCTCCCTTTTCGAGTGTGAAACCGACAGCAGGAGGCCTATGTTGCCATCGTTAAATGTTTGGCTGATCATGCCCGAAAGTTCAGGTGTATAGTCGGAGCCCTCATTGACGCTTGTATCATGCACAACCTGAGCATTGGCAAAAGCAGTAAAACCATCAAAATCAAAGGGCTTGGCAGTCTTTATATCAATAGTTGCACCAATACCACCAGACGTTACATTGGCGCGGCCCGTTTTATAAACGTTAACGCCAGAAACGCTCTCAGAAGCGATTTCACGGAAATTAAAACTGCGACCGATCCCTTCAGATTCCAGTGAAGACGAGTTAGGCATTTGCCGACCATTCAAGGTCACAAGATTGAAGTCAGGACCAAATCCTCTGACAGTCACTTTATTACCTTCGTTGTTGGCTCTATCTATTGATACACCGCTAATTCGCTGCAATGATTCTGCTAAATTGGTGTCAGGCAGCTTACCAATATCCTCTGCTGAGATGGCGTCAACAATACCGTTGGAATTCTGCTTGATTGAAGCAGATTGACTGAGGGAACTTCGGATGCCAGTCACCTGAATGAGCTCGACATCATCGGCAACCTCTTCACTATTGCCTTGTTGCGCGGATACCGTTGATGTAGCAGCCACCATTGCCAAACATATGCCATTGAGTTTAAAGCTGTTCCTATTCATTTTGTTTACCTGTTTGTTGTCCTGATGTGGCAGTACTCAAGTTGAACTTCAAACTTTTGACCGCCCTAATTGCTATCATTTTATTGTTAACAATTTACAAACAATAATAATATTGTTATAACATGTCAACCAATTGCTCGAACATTTTTTGTACTGTGAATTAACAACTATGAGCGAGTTGAATATTTAAATGTCTAGATCAAAATGCGAAGGACGGAAAAACTAATGAATAAATTATTCGGTATTAAAACTCACTGGTGGTTAGCAGCATCATTGCTTTTAGTCGTTTCCGCATGCGCAGAAAAAGTTGATATGCCGGATGGAACTGGCGAGATGAAAAGTCCCCCGTCCAAACTAGACATTGCACTTGATGCAGACCCTAAGCTGATACAAGCAGACGGCGTTATCCTGTCGAGTACAAATGGCAAACTGGAAGCACTTTTTGAAGGTGAGGACTATTACAAGCCAGCATTGACTTTTAAACCAAAACAGTTGTGGGATTGGAGTAGTCATGAAGACGTAATGATTTCTGTAGATATCACGAATCCTCTTACCCGTTCGGCACATGCATTTGTGCAAATTTCAGATACTAACGATGTGCATAACCGCAGCGTTGCCATTCCATCCAACTCTTCAAATACCTACTACATAGCGTTAAATGGTGACGATCTAAATAATGAAACAGGCTTACGTTCTAACCCACCGGCGTGGGAATCAAAGGACATACCTTTTATTTGGCGGTGGGGCAAAAAACAACTCGATTTACGCTCTATTGAATATATTCAATTTAGTATGCAAGGATTACTTTCTGACAGAACACTCATATTCGACAACTTGAAACTGGTTTCCCAACCAAAACAGAGTGAAGAGTACCTTGTTGGCTTGACTGACAAGTATGGTCAATGGGCAAAAAATGATTTCCCGGGAAAGGTGAAATCTGATGAGCAATTGACTGCTGAATCACAGCGAGAGCTTGCAGCTTATCAGGACAGTTTACCGGCCGGAAGATCGGTATTTGGTGGTTGGCTGAACGGCCCTAAGCTCGAAGCAACAGGATTCTACAGACCAGAAAAAGTTGGGGATCAGTGGTCGCTAGTTGATCCAGAAGGAAATCTTTTTTATTCCTTTGGTATTGCCAATGTCCGCATGGCTAATACGTCAACCGTGACGGGCTTTGATTTTGACCAAAGTAAAATTATTCAGCGTGTAGCTGGGGATTTAACGCCTGAAGATTCGTTGGGACTAAATCGTGTTCCAGTTCAAGCAGTACCTACTCGCTACGTCGCATCAGAACTTAGAGCCAACATGTTTAATTGGTTGCCTAGCTATGAAGAACCATTGGGCAAGCATTTTGGCTATCGCCGCGAAGTGCATACGGGTGCTGTGGAACGTGGCGAAACCTTTAGTTTTTATCAGGCTAATCTGGAACGTAAGTATGGAAGTGATTACATAACCAAATGGCGTGATGTAACCGTTCAACGTATGAGAAATTGGGGTTTTACCTCTTTCGGTAACTGGGTAGACCCCATGTTCTACCAATTGAATAAATTTCCTTATTTTGCCAATGGCTGGATTATTGGTGACTTTAAAACTGTAAGCAGTGGCAATGACTACTGGTCGGCCCTGCCTGACCCGTTCGATCCTGAATTCACCGAGCGAACAATAGCGACAGTGACCGCAATAGCAAATGAAGTCGCCGACAATCCTTATTGTGTTGGTGTTTTTATCGATAATGAGAAAAGCTGGGGGGCGACAAGTTCTCCAGACAGTCAATTCGGCATTGTCATCCATACACTTTCCCGTGATGCCAATGAAAGTCCAGCCAAAAACGCTTTTGCTCAGGCTATTGAGCAAAAGTATCAAAATATAGAGGCGCTAAATAAAGCATGGAATACGAAAATTCTTGGCTGGGAGTCATTCTACTCTGGAGTTCCGCAGGGCGAAGGCTTTACGGACGCACAGCTGGAAGACTTTAGCACCTTGATGAGCCTGTACGCCGGCGAGTACTTCAAAATTGTCAGTACTGAACTGAAAAAGGTTATGCCCAATCACATGTACATGGGTGCCCGTTTTGCAGATTGGGGGATGACCCCTGAAGTAGTCAATTCGGCAGCAAAATATGCTGATGTGATGAGTTACAACTTTTATAAAGAAGGCATGCATCCGTCAGCCTGGACGTTCTTAGAAGACATAGACAAACCCAGCATCATAGGCGAGTTCCACATGGGAGCGACTGATACGGGCTTGTTAAACCCCGGTCTAGTGCATGCTGAGTCACAAACTGAACGTGCACAAATGTACGTTGATTACATGCATAGTGTCATTGATATACCCTACTTCGTTGGCGCTCATTGGTTCCAGTACACGGACTCTCCCTTAACAGGTCGTGCATACGACGGAGAAAATTATAACGTCGGTTTTGTTAGTGTCACTGACACTCCCTATCCTGAAATGGTAGAGGCCGTTGAGCAAGTATCCTCCGCTTTGTATCAGCGTAAGTTTGGCATTCTCCACAATGAAAATTAGTGCTATTAAAGCTTATGCCTTTTGGGCTGGCGCCAGAAATATTTGCCTCGTAAAAGTGGAAACCGATGGAGGGTTATACGGCTGGGGCGAATCAGGATTGTCCGGCAGAGAGTTGGCAGTAAGAGGCGCAGTAGAACATTTTAGCCATTTTCTCATTGGCAAGGACGCCAGACACATCGGTGCATTGTGGCAGGAAATGTATCGCAGCCAATACTTCGAAGGTGGTCGTGTTTTGAGTGCAGCGATAGCGGCCATTGATATAGCACTTCATGATGTAGTCGCAAAATCACTGGGAGTACCTGTTTATCAGCTTCTCGGCGGCAAGCAAAGAGATCAGATTCCCCTGTTTATCACCAGTACACTGCCCTTTGGGCAAGCGCTGGTGGACGACGTTATTCGACTGCATAACCAAGGTTGGCAAGTTATTCGCCTGACAACAGGCGAGCATGGCATTAGTGAACGCTCCACTGAATTTAATGTTAGAAAATCCATAGCTGAGGCAGCAGCCTGCCTAACGGAAATCAGGAGTGAAGTTGGCGAACAAGCTGTGATTGGCATTGACTATCACCATAGGTTAAACGTACCGGAAACCCTTTCGTTTTTGAACAAAATGCCCAATTCAACATTGGACTTTGTTGAGGAACCTATTCGCTGTCAAACGCCACAAGCGTACGCCACTTTAAGACAAGCGAGTTCTGTACCTTTTGCTGTTGGCGAAGAGTTCACGTCCAAATGGGACTTTGCACCTTATATTGAAAAACAATTGACGAATTTTGCGCGCATTGATGTTTGCAACGTTGGCGGCCTGACAGAAGCCATGAAAATAGCAGCAATGTGTGAGACAGCTTACATCGATATGATGCCCCACAACCCGCTTAGCCCTTTGTGCACTGCTGCGTCAATCCACTTTTGCTCAGCCATTAACAACCTTTCCTGGCTGGAAGTGCTGCCTTACCAACAAAACCAGGCGGATATTGAAAGCTTCTTCATCAATGCACCTGCGATTGATAAGTGCGCGTTCACAGTTAATGAGAAGCCTGGTTTAGGCATAGACGTTAACGAAGACTTACTACAAGGCTTGCCTTTTAAACCTTGGGAGCCACCACGATTACATTCGCCTGATGGCGCCTACACAAACTGGTAACCCTATGAACCAACCTATTCAAAATTCAAAACAACGATTCGGTATATTGACGATGATTTTCGTAAGTGTTGTCATCAACTATATGGATCGGACTAACATTTCTGTTGCAGCATCGGCGCTTTCAGAAGACCTTTCCCTCACCTCAGTTCAGATGGGGTTATTGTTTTCAGCCTTCGGCTGGACCTACTCAATAATGCAGATCCCCGGAGGTATCGCAGTAGACAAAATCCGGATTCGCATTCTTTATCCTTTTATCCTTGTTGCTTGGTCTATCGCAACCTTGATTCAAGGGTTGGTAAGTTCATTTGCTGCCATATTGGGCTGCAGAATGGCTATAGGTGTGTTTGAAGCCCCATCCTATCCTTGCAACAATAAAATCGTCACTCAGTGGTTTCCCGAGAACGAACGCGCGACAGCTATCGCGGTTTATACTTCTGGGCAATTTATCGGATTAGCATTCTTATTTCCGCTTTTAGCCATAATACAAGCACAATTTGGATGGCGCGGCTTGTTTATTATGTCTGGCATCGTTGGCATAGTATGGGCCGTCGTTTGGTACACTTTGTACCGCGACCCTGAAAATTCAATTACGCCAGACACCCAAACCACTTCCGTCTCACTTAAAGAAGTGAAGTTTGCTTTTAGTGTGAAAAAGCTATGGGGAATTTACATAGGCCAGTTCTGTTTGGGTGGCGTCCTGATGTTCTTTCTCACTTGGTTCCCGACTTATTTGGTTGAATATCGCCAGCTGGATTTCATCAAATCTGGCTTTCTGGCATCTGTGCCTTTCCTTGCTGCTTTTATTGGCGTGTTAGTATCGGGAACATTTTCTGATTGGCTTGTGAGACGTGGTGTTTCTGCCGAGGTTGCCAGAAAAACCCCCATGATTTTAGGCATGTGCCTGACGACCTTTATCATAGGGGCAAACTACACAGACGATACGTTTTGGATCATTGTTTTTCTTTCCATCGCCTTTTTCGGAAATGGGCTTGCATCAATTGCATGGATATTTGTTTCGCTACTGTCTCCTAACCAGTATTTAGGCCTGGTGGGAGGTTGCATGAATTTTATAGGTGGTCTGTCAGCCGTGTTTACACCTTTGATTATCGGTTTTCTTGTGCAAGATGGAGATTTTAAACCGGCACTGGTATTTATTTGTGGTCTGGCTGTGACTGGAATGCTCAGCTACCTATTCCTGGTTGGAAAAATAGAAAAAGTACAGATTCCAGTTCATTTAAAGGTAAAAGCGGCATGAAGAGTTCAGGTATACAGAAACCCTATATTGTTTGCTTTGGTGAAGTGATGACACGACTCACGCCCTACCAAGCCAATGAAACAATATCTCGCACCCATGAATTGAGTATCGATTTTGCCGGTGCAGAATCTAATGTCGCCAGTGCTCTTGCTAGATGGGGTGCATCAGCAAATCTTGTAACTAAATTTCCTGCTAACCCTATTGCTGATAAGGCTATATCTAATCTTGCGGCCTGTGGCATTAACACAAGCTCAATTAAAAAAGGGGGTCCTCGAATGGGCACCTACTACATTGAGTCGGGTTTTTCGATTAGACCGTCCAGAGTAGTCTATGACCGTGCGGGTTCTTCCTTCAGCCAGATTAAGGAAAACGAATTTGATTGGCCAGAAATATTGCAAAACGCAGACTGTCTGCACATTTCAGGCATAACCAGTGCACTTTCTAAACGTTGCGCTGAAGAAAACCTAAACGCAGCCAAGCATGCTAAGTCTTTGGGCGTTGCGGTTAGCTTTGACCTCAACTTTAGGCGCTCTTTGTGGCCAGATAATCACAATGCTGCCGAACTATTTGCAGATATACTTTATAACACAGATATCGTGTTTGGTAACCAAGGTGTGGTAGAGGATGTTTTTGGCTATAAAGGCGATAATTCAGCGAAATATATCCAGCAAACCTTCAACGTTGAAAACGTTGCTTTCACTTGCCGTGAGCATTTAAGTGCTAGCGAAAATGTTTTAAGTAGTCAGTACTTAACGACCGAGGGCACCTTCCTGAGCAAGCCGAAAAGAGTTGATATAAAAGACAGGTTTGGAACCGGAGACGCCTTTGCTGCAGGCATCTTGTGGGGCCATTTAAATGGTTTTACACCTCTACAGACTCTTAATTTTGCGGACGCTGCTTTCGCGTTAAAACATACCATTTGGGGTGATCAACTAACCGCATCTGAAAATGAAATCCAATCCATCGCTGACGGCAACGTCAGCGGTCACGTTAGACGTTGAATAAGAAATTATGAATAACTCATCTCCCCGAACAAAAATTATGGCACAAATTGAAACAGATAGGCTTGTTGCGATTGTCCGTTCCAAACAAGAAGAGACTGTTTCTGGCACCCTGTCCTGTTTAGTAGAAGGTGGTGTAAAAGCACTGGAAATCACATCAAATACTCCGGGATATCGCCAACAAATCTCCATTGCAAGAAACAAGTTTCCAGACGTGCTGGTCGGTGCCGGTACTATTACTGATCCTGAAAAGGCACAGTATGCGATTAATGCGGGCGCGCAATTTCTGGTTACGCCAAATGTGTCATCAGACGTTGTTGAACTTGCACACAAACACAATATACCGGTTTTGATGGGTGCGTTGACACCCACAGACGTTGCCAATGCATTGCACTGTCAAGCTGACGCTATTAAATTGTTTCCTGCTGGCGACATGGGTATTGAGTATTGCAAAAGCCTGCTCGGCCCTTACAACGACATATCACTATTCGCTGTAGGCGGTATTCATTTTGATAACGTGCTTGAATGGCTACAACTGGGTATTGCCGGGGTTGGAATGGGTAACGCGCTTACGAGACCAGTCACAAGTGAGACGGAAGCCAAGGCACTGATTGATTTTACCAAGGAACTAGTGCATCGAATAAGAAATTCAGATGCCTCTCAAGGTCAAATTTATATGGACGAATAGCAGATGAAGAAACTTATTTTAACAGTTCTATTTTCCATCTTTTATTCTTCTGCATGCAGTTCAGAGGTCGTCTATTTAGAAGAAAAAGCAAAAGAATATATTGCTGAAGGCACAAAATTAAAAACACTTGGCTCTGGTTTCAAATGGACTGAAGGGCCATTATGGGTGCCACAAATGCAGGCGTTATTGTTTTCCGACATCCCCAATAATGCAATATTTCAATTTAGCAAAAACGGTGGCATTAAGCCTTATCTGGCGCCAAGCGGCGCGACTCAATTGGCGGCGGGCGATTCAATGCAAGGCTCCAATGGACTGCTAATTCATCCAGGTGGCAGCTTACTATTGTTACAGCAAGGAGATAGAAGAGTAGCGACCATGACAACTGAGATTACCAGCCCTACTACTTCTTTTGATACCTTGGCAAGCCACTACAACGAAATGCGCCTGAATAGCCCTAACGACGGTGTATTTGACTCTTTATCGAACCTGTATTTTACCGACCCACCTTATGGCATGAACGGGAGTATGGACGACCCAAACAAAGCGCTTCCCTTTCAGGGCGTATTTAAGTTAACCCCAAAAGGTGAATTAATCTTAATTGATAGTTCACTAAGCTTTCCAAATGGCATAGCACTGTCACCGGACGAGAATACGCTATATGTGGCGGTTTCAGATCCAAAAGCGGCAATCTGGTACGCCTATGACCGTCACCCTGATAAAGGTGAATGGCGACGTCGTGTTTTTTATGACGCGACTTCATATGTTGGCAAAGAAGACTATCAAGGTTACCCCGATGGCATGGTGGTTCATAGTTCAGGCGTCATATTTGCCTCGGGTCCGGGCGGCATTTGGCTGTTCAGCAACAAAGGGGCTCCATTAGCAAAAATCTTCACAGGTAAATTGACCGCCAATTGCACCCTATCTGCCGATGAAAGTACACTTTTTATCACCGCCCACGACACATTGATGTCATTGCAACTAAAGACCAACTAAATGAGGTTTCGACGATGAAGACGAGTCCACTAACCAAACTCTTATTGGTATTCATACTACTCACTGGCGCAGGCGGTAAATTAGCTTTTGCAGAAGAGGAAATCACTAAAGCCAAAGTGACTGGGTTGAGACACCTTAGTATTCATATCCTGCAACTGGAAAAGACCATGGAGTTATATCGCGATATTTTGGGTATGGAACTCTCCGAATCCGAAGTTCTGCAGATACCAGGAATCGAAGGCATGCTGGTACTAAAGTTTAGGGCGGACAACCTGACTATCGCTTTGTCCTTACCTGCGACATCAGATTCTGTTGGCCTTATAGGAAACACCAATCACAACCACTTTATGTTGAAGGTGAACAATATTGGCCCAATTGGTGACAAGCTAAAATCAGCGGGTTACGAGCTGGAAAATGACAACTACGTTAATGACTTATACACATTTTTTACTGGGCCAAATGGCGAAATTATAGGGTTATCTTCTTATTGAAGAGCAACTGTATTTATGGTCACCAAAAACGGGGCTCAGTCTAAACGGCAATATTTGCTCACCACGCCACTGAGCAAGTAAAATGTCGCCATTTTCTTGCATGGCGATACCGTGGCAGTGATGAAAGGTTTCTCCATCGCTTTGTATCTTTTGTCCTGCGGCACCACCTAGAACAGAAACCAAATGGTCGTCGTTATCAAAAATACACACTACACCTGAATTTTCATCTGGTGCATCTTTTTCTCCCGTCCAACAGGCTGCAGCGACCATACCGAAACTCGTTATTACGGGCCCGTGTATGTATGCACCAGGCGTTGGAATTGAAGAAATATAGTTTCCGTCCAATGAGAAGCATTTCAGGGTTTGTTCACTACGTGAACTCACGATTAACCTCGGTTCTTTACCGCGATCATCGAAGACAATGCCATGTGCGTTGTGAATATTGAGGTTTGGGTCTTCATTGTCGTGACCACCCCACATTGCCTTAACTTTCCCTTCTGCGCTTAAATGCAACACATAGTCAGAGCCGTAACCATCAGTCGCAAAGAGATCACCCATATCAGTAACGGCTATATCAGTCGGATTAAATGGCATAGACGGCTTATACAGACCTAGTGTTTGTGGATGCCCAACCGTCCATATTACCCTTCCATTGCGTTTAAGCTTATAGATAGACCCGCTCTGTGGCACAACTTTATTGTATGGTGAATCCCATGCATCGGTAGAGAAGCCATCCCAGTCGGGATTTATTATCCAACCGCTATCAACAATGTAGATAACCTCTACCCCATCTTCTTGGGCAATCTCAATTGCATGTGCACCGGGAAAACACCCCCACTCTTTCAACACTTCACCCTCTGGAGAAAATTCAATGACAGCACGAGTTGGATGATCCGTCACCATTAGCACAACGCCATCTTTATCGATGGCAAAGTCATGGGCATTTTCGATCTCTATTAGGGGGTTTATCCAGTTAGTATCAATTTTATATTGGTACTTACCTTGACCTACAATTTTATTGTGTGGGTTGCGGGGCACTATGTAACATCTCGTCAACTTCTTCGATAGATTTGTTTTTGGTCTCTGGAAGCATTTTGTAAAGTAAGAGCAATCCTAAACCACTGGCAAGAGAATAGGACAGAAAGACATCCGCAGCGCCAAAATTACTCAATTGCCATGGGAAGAAAAACTGCATTAAGAAGCTAATAATACTGCACACCATGGCGAATGCAGGTATTGCTACACCGCGTATTTGAATGGGAACAATTTCAGAGAACACTACCCACATCAAAGGCCCAATGGACACGTGAAAAGCTGCAATGAAACCGACGATGCCAATCAATACAAGCGTGCCATTCATCGAAATCGTATTTTGAATAATAACGCTTTCATTTGCTTTTAAAGCCTCGGAGCCAATTACTTCCGAAACGGCTGCTTTAAAACTAGTATCACTATTGAATGTCTGTCCGAGTAAACTATCCAACGATAGTGAAGGTGCGGCAACGTTAAGATTAACTAAAGTCTCATCTGAAAAGGTGTAAGTGGCTTGTTTGAAGGCAAAAAAACATAACAACAAACACACGCCTGATGCGACTAAGCCTGTATTTACCAATGGTCGGCGGCCTACGCGGTCGACGAGCAGTATGGCCAAGGCTGTAAATAGAAAACTCACAACGCCTATGATCAAAGTTGAAGCAAAAGAAGCACTTGTTCCGATACCAGTTTGTTCAAATACCATTGGCGCATAAAACAAAATAGGATTGACACCAGTCAACGGTTGAACGAAAGCGAACACAACGCCAATTAAAACAGCCTTTCTATAGTGCTTTTCGAACATTGCTTTGAATTGCTTACCGAGTGAAAGATGAGCGTCTTTTTCTCCCATTTTACTTTGCAACAGGCCTTCGAATTCTTGCTCTATACGCTGTGGTCCAACTAATTTAAGCAGTTGCGCTTTGGCGGCTTCCTTTTTGCCTTTGCAAAGTAACCAGCGAGGGCTTTGCGGTACCAAAAATAGCAGTAACATCCAGACCAATGCTGGAACAATCTCCATGCCCAACATCCAACGCCAGACGTCGGGTGATTCAGCCATAAATTCGATTAAAAAATAATTGGAAAAATAGGCTGCTGTGAGCCCTACCACTATCATAATTTGATTCATTGACACCAGCTTTCCACGTTGAGAAGACGGGGCAATTTCGCCGATATACATAGAAGCGATGGACAAAGAAGCAAAAGCCAATCCGCCGATAAAACGCGCGCCAACCAACATTTCGTAACTGGTTGCAATAGCAGAAAGTAATGCCGAAAAAGTATAAAGCCCCGCCACCAAAATCAGGGTTTTCTTGCGCCCTACGCTTTCACATATTGCACCGGTTACAATCAAGGCAAAAAGCACACCAAAACCCGGCGCGCTAACTACGGCACCTACTTCTAAATCATTTAGAGCAAACTCGACAGTAATGTAACGGACTGTGCCACTGATTACAGCCGCATCAAGACCAAAAACAAATCCACCAATGGTAACAATTGCTGCGTATAAGAAAGCGCGTCGGGTATATGCATCCATCTTATTCACTCATATATATTGTTTTTTTGTCGACATATTGTTCCAGGCCATACTCACCGTCTTCACCGCCCATGCCAGACATTTTCCAGCCGTTGTGAAAGCCTTGATGTTGCTCTCCAATTCCTCGGTTAACATATACTTCACCCACTTCCATTTGAGCAATACACTGATGAATGTATTCGAGATTCTTGGTGTATAGGTAAGCAGATAAGCCATACTCACTATCATTTGTGCAGGCAATCGCTTGCTCGATACTACTTATTTTAACAACAGGTACCACTGGTCCAAATGTCTCTTCATGAACCAATATATTGCTCTGTTTTACATCACCAAAAACTGTGGGCTCATACCAGTTGCCACCTTCAAAACCTTTAACTGTCGCAGGTTTACCACCCAACAATAGCTCTGCTCCCTGCTTGATGGCTTTGTCTACAATACCCTGAATGTTAGCTATTTCTGCCTGATTGACTTTGGGCCCCATGTCGGAATCGGCAGACATTGGGTCGCCAACTTTCAGTGCTTGGACAGCAGGCAAGAACTTTTTCATAAATTCATCGTAGATGCTTTCATGAACATAAATCCGTTCTGCACAGGTACACACTTGGCCACAATTTGCGAAACGTGTGACTACGGCATCGGCCACGGCTTTATCAAGATTAGCGTCTTCCATCACGATGAAAGGGGCTTTGCCTCCAAGCTCCAACATGACAGGTGTCAAATGCTTACCCGCTGCCTGATAGATAATTTGGCCTGCCCGAGTACTCCCGGTCATGGTGATTAATTGAGTTATTGGGCTCTCGCACAAATGCTGGCCAACAACCGACCCAGTGCCATTGACAACGTTCAAAACGCCTTTGGGTATGCCAGCCAGGTTCGCGAGTTCGCCTAGCGCCAAGGTAGATAATGGCGTTTCTTGAGTGGGTTTGATTACGATCGTGTTACCCGTTATCAGCGCTGGTCCAATTTTGCGCCCAGCCAATGCCAACGGGAAATTCCAAGCCGTAATACCCACAACTACGCCACGAGGGACTTTATGGATAAAGATTTTTTCCTTCGGGTTATCAGACGGCAATATATCTCCCTTTAACGTCAGGGCGTTGTCACACGCATATTCAATAAAGGTAGCTGTCACTTCTGCTTCATGTTTGGCAACGTCCAGTAACTTGCCTTGTTCGCTTACCAGCATCTCTGCCAAAGCTGGAATATTTTCACGAATAAGGCTTGCGAAGCGTCGCAATATAACGGCTCGTTCTCTAGCGGTTAATGCTCCCCAACCTTTTTGCGCTTTTTGTGCCGCCTCAAGCGCTTTTTGTGCATCTTCAATTGAACCCGCGGGAATTGAACCAACAAGTTCACCAGTTGAAGGGCTCAATACGTTTAATGTATTTTTATCCGATGAGGAAACATATTCGCCATCAATAAAATTCAGATTATTGTGAATTGCTACCATTATCTTCCCATCCATCCGCCGTCTACCAGCATTATGCTGCCATTGACATAGTTTGAAGCGTTTGATGCCAAAAACACGGTAGGGCCTATAAAGTCTTCAGGCTTCCCCCAACGACCTTGTGGTATACGGTCTAGAATAGAGGTCGCTCTGTTTGGGTCGCTACGCAGTGCTTCGGTGTTGTCTGTCGCAATGTATCCTGGAGCTATCGCATTAACATTTACGCCCTTGCCCGCCCATTCGTTTGCCAGCGCTTTCGTTAACTGTCCTATAGCACCTTTGCTGGCAGCATAACCTGGAACAGTAATACCTCCTTGAAAAGTAAGTAAAGATGCAGTGAAAATAATTTTTCCTTCACCTCTTTCCACCATTTTCTTCCCGATTTCACGGCTAAGTATGAACTGTGAACTAAGATTTATTTCTATGATCTTATCCCAATATTCATCACTGTGATCAACGGCTGGATCGCGTAATATTGAACCTGCGTTGTTTACCAAGATATCAATAACAGTATGTTCCCTTTGAACTTTTTCCAGAAAACGATAAACGGATGCTCTGTCTGAAAAGTCACATTGATATGCGAAGAATTGTCTCCCCAATTCATTTACGGACTTTTCAGTTTCTGAATCACTCAGAGGTAAACTTGCTGACACGCCAATAACATTTGCGCCTGCTGATGCCAAACCCTCTGCCATCGCTTTACCTATACCGCGGCTACACCCTGTAACAAGTGCTATTTTGCCACTTAAATCAAATAATTGTTTCATCTTTAACCTGGTTCTAATCGTTACAAGAAATTAATGCTTTCATGCCTTGAGGGTTTCCATCCATACCAGAAAATGCTTGCCCGATATCGTCAAGGGAACTAACTGATGTGATGAATGGCGCAATATCAAAAGCCTCATTAGCCAACAAGTCGATAGCCATTTCAAAATCTGCATGCTCATATACACGCGCACCAAACAAAGAGAGCTCTTTCCAGAAAAACTTAAACAAATCGACTTTAGGAGCATCTGAGTGAATAGCCACAACACAAATTCTCCCCCTGACAGCTGCAATTTCAGTCATAGCGTCTATGGCGGGTTGAACGCCAGACACCTCAAACACCACTTCCGCACCTTTATTGTTAGTCCATTTTTGAATATACGCAGGTAAATCTTCCTGCAAAGGATTGATTGTGTCGATACCGTACTTTTCCGCAAAACCGCGGCGTGCATCGTTTATTTCAGATATAACAACCTCTGCACCAACTGACTTTGCCGCCAGTGCTACCAGCTGACCTATAGGACCACCACCAAGCACAACGGCTCTTTCACCTGCTTTTAGATTCACGCGGCGGACGTCATGGCAAGCAACTGCCAGAGGCTCTACCAGAGCGCCATGTTGAAGGGATACATTGTCCGGCAACTTATGTAATGTTCTTGCTTTTACTGTCCAATTGGATTGCATTGCCCCTGGCGTATCTATGCCCATAAACTTTAAATTCTGGCAAACGTGGCTATGACCATCATCACAAGCCGGGCACTTACCGCAGTAATCCAGTGGCCTGACCACAACGCGGTCTCCAAGGGAAACATTTGTCACACCTTCGCCTAGTTCGACTACAGTACCTGACATTTCATGCCCTATGGTTTTTGGCGGTGCAACTCGTTGATCCATAACACCATGATAAATATGCATATCAGTGCCACAAATGCCCACATAACCAACCTGCAGTCTGACCTCTCCCTCGTTCGGTGGAATGGTCAATCCGTCAACGATGGAGAACGATTTATCGCCAATGTATTGAGCGGCTTTCATTTTTTACCCCTGCTTTGTCAGATGCGCCTTAACTAAAACAGGGTCAAACCAGACACCGGTTCCCGGAGATTCTGGCGCCACTGCTCGCGCATTTTCAATTTTTAATGGATGAGTCGTATATTGATCAATAGGAAATGAATGTACTTCCATTGACCCCGCATGTGGCTGAGAAGCCATCAATGAAACGTGCAGCTCATGCATACCATGACTGCACAAAGGAACGTTGTTCGCGTAAGCTAGTTGGGCTACCTTGAGCCAACCTGTGATCCCACCAATGTTTGATGCGTCAGGCTGAACATAGCCTAGTTTGGCAGTTTTAAATGCTTGCTTAAACTCATAGATAGTGTGAAGATTTTCACCCATTGCTAATGGAATAGTCGTCTGGCAGGCGATCTGCGAGTAACCTTCATAATCATCTGGAATTGTCGGCTCTTCAAACCATACAATATTCTCTGGTTCAATTTCGTTGGCAAATTTGATTGCTTGCCCTACCGACATCGAATAGTTGGCATCAACCATAAACTCTCGTTTATCGCCAATCAGCTTTCTGACGGCCTTAACTCTTTCAATATCTTCTCTGGAATCAGGCTTACCCACCTTAATTTTTACGGCTTCAAAACCAGCATCTAAATACGATTGGATATTATTAAGCAGTTTGAACTCACTAAAATTGAGGTCAATACCACCTGCATAACACTTAGTGCTATTGTTTGCCCCACCCGCTACTTTCCATAGGGGCATATTTAAGCGCTTGCATTTAATATCCCATAACGCTATGTCGACCGCAGAAAGCGCAAAGCTAACAAGCCCACCTCGCCCGACATAATGCAAATGAAACTGAATATCCTCCCACAACTGGCCTATACGTGAAGCATCCTTGCCTAGAATGAAAGGCTTGATCTCATCTTTTAATAAAGAAAATATTGCCCGACCGCCCTTGCCGCCTGTGTAGGTGTAACCACTTCCTTCATAGCCATCACTTGTTGTTATTTGCATAACGACCACCTCAAAATGAGTATGGTCTCCATGCTTGGCGTCACTAAGTACTTCAGCCAGGGGAATATTGTAGTGTTCAATCTGAACAGAACGAATGATAGAGCTAGATAAACTCTGTTCGTCTAATTTTTTTGCAGCCGTCATGAACATCCCCATTTGTTATTTTGTATACCAAACAATTGTACTTTGTTAACAATTAAATGCAAACTTTAAATCAATCGATTTACAAATTGCGTGCAAAAACAATAGCGAATAACTTTATTTGTGTTATTTTTTATGACTGATTGATTTGATATAACCTTAATAAAAACTGGGAATGTTCCCACAATGGAAGCAACTACAGTTAACATAACGTTGAATAGACAATGAAAAACAAGATACTTTCCGTCAGAGACCAAATCGCAGACGTATTGCGGTCGGATATCATATCTGGCGAATTAAAACCCAATACAAAACTAAATGAGCATCAGTTGTCTGAGCGTTTTGGTACCTCTCGTGGCCCAATCCGCGATGTGTTACTTAAACTGACGAAAGAGGGATTATTGGTAAGTAAAAACAATGTTGGCTCCTCTGTTAGTGCGCCATTAAGCCCTGATATGCAAAAACTCAGCATCAAAATACGTCGTACGATTGAAGAGTTTGCAATCAATCAGGTAGTCGGCACTTTGTCTGAGGAAGACTTTTCCACTCTCGATAAATATATCGATTCAATGCAGGAGTTATTTGAGAAAGAGGCGTTTACCGAACTGACAAAAACCGATGTTGAATTTCATCAATATTTTGTTGCAAAAGCAGGTGGAGATGATTTAGTTAACTTGTGGTACCCCATCGTCATGCGTATGCGGATGAATTATCAACGCATAAATACTTCTCAGGCTTTAGTCGACGAACATAAGAGTATTGTTGAAGCGCTGCGCCAAGAAGATACAAAGACTGCAATATCAGCCATTCGCCACAATATCAAATAGCCCTCCGAAAAGGACGCCTTTCGCGCGTCCTTATTAAATACCTAAACTAAGTTTTCATTTCGCGCTTTACATTTCATTAGCTTTCACTTATTTTTGTTAACAATTTACTTTTAACATTGAATCATCTAATTATAATGAAAGTCTCTCAAGCTATTCCCATGTTTCTTGTAGTTTGTGCTCTGTGTGCCTGTGGTGGTGGAGGTAGCAGTTCCCAACCTAGTCTTACCCCCTCACCTGTTCCTGTTCCTTCGCCAGACACTTCTCCTGATTCGTTCGCCTTTCCAGCTGTAATTATGGTGCGCAGAGAAGCCATAGTAGAATCAGTTGAAGTCACTGTTACAGGCATTGATTCCGCTACGGCCATTTCTATTCTAAATGGTGAATTTCGAATTAATGGCGGTCAGTATCAATCAGTATCGGATGAGATTAATAATGGAGACACTTTACAGGTTCGCCTGACAGCATCTTCAGAATATGAAACGACTATCACGGCTATGCTTACTGCCGGAGATCTACAGGTTGAATTTTCTGTAGAAACCGAAGCCGCACCACCCGTTGCAGATTCACGGATAAAGGTCGACATAAATGTTACCCATACTAATGGTGATGTAAGTACATTTGAGCGTCATAAATTTATTACTGTACATGCTTCGCACACTGAGAATGACTGGTACACAGTGGGAACCAATGCAAGTGCTGATCTAATAACCGAGTTTGTTGAGGGTTACGATGTCTATTTTGGTCGAGATACCGGACACATGGCGTGGCAGCTGAGAAACACGCCAGAAGACCCTGAACGTCCTGGGTTTTCTGATATAAATGCGATGCAAAATCGAGCTGAAAACGAACGCTCTTTGTATTCAAACAATAATGATAGCCGAGCACTTAGCCAAAGACAGCATGAGCATCGCAACACTAACATGATAGTAGCAGCTCAACAGCATCCCTATTGGCCTGACGGAAAACTAACGGGTCAAGGGTGGGCTTTTTCTCAAATGAATACCACTGAAGAACCTTTTGGCACCGCCACAGGTGAATATATGGGCAACTACGTTGCGCGATATTTCAGTGGAATAGATGGTGTTGACACGTCAGGTCAGCCAAAACCCAGGTTTGTAGAGGTAATGAATGAGCCGCTTTACGAACTATATGATGTGGCAACTAACCCGGCTGACCTGAACACTATTTTTGAGTTTCATAATGTTGTGGCAAATGAAATTCGCAATGTACAAATTGATGGTGAATACACCAATGGAAATGTTTTGATTGGAGGGTATACAGCGGCCTTTCCTGATTTTGATAAAAACAACTTTGATAGATGGAATAATAGACACAAGCGTTTTCTTGACGTGGCAGGCAGTAATATGGATTTCTTAGCCATACACCTTTATGACTGGCCGGCTTTTAACGGTAAAGTTCAGCTTCGCACTGGAAGCAACGTGGAAGCGACACTCGACTTGTTGAGCCAGTACACTGCAAATACCCTAGGTGAGCGGCTTCCCCTGGTGATATCTGAGTATGGCACTCAAGTTCACAATATGTTTCAACAACCATGGTCCCCAGAGAGAGACGGGTTCGTTCTCAACGCCATGAATGGTTTGATCATGTCATTCCTTCAACGTCCTGACCAAATATTATCCACCATACCTTTTGTGCCGATTAAGGCTGAATGGGGCCGGACAGATGTTCCTTATAACTGGCGGCTGATGCGCCAGAAGAAAGAAGCCGATGGCGAAACAGGTGACGAGTATGTGTATACGGATATAATTAAATTCTACCAGTTTTGGAAAGATGTGGAAGGCATGCGTGTAATGAGTCAAACCACCGACTTAGACATTCAAACAATCGCATATAAAACCGATTCAACCCTCTACTTAATTATTAACAATGCAGATGTGATTGCCCATTCAGCAACAATAGAGATGGTTGGGCTCAGTAATAATAACCTAGCCGATATCGAGTTAAGACGGTTGTATATTGATCAACAAGGTACTCCGCAATTGGGCATTGAATCGGTAACACAAATTCCGGATGTTATCGCAATGCCGGCACGCTCTTCAATGCTAGTTGTAGTTGAATTTAATGAAGCTGTTGATTCCACGGTTACGCTTGATGAAAAACACCATTATTCTCCAACAATGACCCAAAGCATCTTCGCAAATCAGGTAATTGATATCCCTTTTAACAGTATTTCAACGTCCAATAATGGTTGGGCCGTGTTGCGACTAGGTGTCGCCAGAGATCATGATAAGACGCTACAGCCAGTTGTCACTCTCAATGGCCAAACACTTGATGTACCGACTGATTATAGAGGCTATGACCAGTTTCATAATGGTTTGGGCAGAGAAAACTTTTATGGAGTACTAGAAATACCTGTTCCTATCACTTCTTTGAGTGAAGAAAGTAATTTTGCGGTTTCTTTTCCTGATGTTGGTGGTACCTTGGCTAGTGCGACTCTTGCAGTATTTAAGGCTAATGGACCGATAAACGAATAGATTGCCAAACTGATAGAGGTGAAATGTGGAACGAAGAACACTATTACACATAATGTTTACGCTGTGTGCGACCGGAGCAAGCACACCCCTCTATGCAGCTGCCTCTAAACAAGAGCGTGAATCAATTGTAAACGACCATGCGCGAACTTTTCTGCATCAACTCTGCGATTTAATTATACCTGACACTGATTCACCTGGCGCAATTAAAGCGGGAGTATTAGATCGTTTCGATTTCGTGCTTTCCCGTATGTCGGAGGAAGAACAGCAATATTGGCTGACTGAATTGGCGGGTGTGCAATCTGAATTAAATAAGTTCGCGAATGGTGTTTTTATCTCCATGCCTAAACAACAGCAAGTTTTATTGCTCGATGATTTTGACGAGCTGGCTTATCAACAATCCCCCCCAGGCAATGCAGACGCCTACAGACAATTGAAAAAAGAAATCGCCTCTGCGTATTACACAACAGAAATTGGTATGACGCGAGAGCTGCGATATATGCCTGTACCTGGAAAATGGGAAGCATGCATACCCTTTGACGATGTTGGCAGAACATGGGCCAAGTAAGGAAGGTTATTAATGATGTCTACTTATGATGCGATAGTAGTTGGCTCAGGTATGAGCGGAGGTTGGGTAGCCAAAGAGCTTTGTGAGCGTGGCCTTAAAGTATTGGTGTTAGAGCGCGGAAATAATGTTCGCCACAGAGTAGATTACACCGATAACTTGACTCCATGGCAAGAAGCGAATGTTCCCCCTCTTACCCTACACGAGAAAAAGGTAGTTTATCCTATCCAGTCGCAAGTCTATGCCTTTACTCATGTGAATAAAAAACTTTGGGTCAAAGACAATGAAAACCCCTACGAGACGGCTGGCGATTCAGAGTTTAAATGGTATCGAGGTTACCATGTTGGCGGTCGATCATTAATGTGGAATCGTCAAAGCTACCGACTTTCTCAAATGGATTTTGAGGCCAACAAGAAAGATGGCCATGGCGTGGACTGGCCAATCCGCTATGAAGATTTAGCCCCTTGGTACGACCATGTAGAAACGTTTGCGGGCATCTCAGGCACTGAAGAAAACATACCTCACCTTCCAGACAGTAAGTTTTTGCCTCCGTTCGAGCTTAACTGCATGGAACATGAAGCCAAACGCAATATTGAAAAACACTATCCTGATCGCACATTAATTGCGGGTAGAACTGCTCATTTAAGAAAAGCGACTAAAGAGCATCAAGCGCTCGGTCGCGTGCAATGCCAAGTGAGAAGCCGATGTGAAAATGGCTGTACCTTTGGTGCTTATTTTTCTTCCCAGTCAGCAACTTTACCTGCAGCAGAACGGACGGGTAATTTAACCTTGGTAACAGATGCTATTGTTCAATCTTTGCAACATAATGAAGCTGGTGATCGCATTACAGGTGTGAACGTTATTGACCAGAATACTCATAAGAAGACTACCTATTCAGCACGGCTGGTGTTTTTAAATGCGTCAGCGGTGGCAACCGCTATGATATTGCTTAACTCTCGCAGTAAAAAATACCCCAATGGATTGGCCAATAGGAGTGACATGGTAGGCAGAAACGTAATGGACCACGTGGGAGGTGCGGGGGCAAGTGCTAGCACTACTAAATTTACTAACCGTTATTTCCATGGTCGAAGGCCAAACGGTATATACATTCCCCGCTATGTCAATATGAACGAGCAAGAACCCAATTTTGTACGTGGTTTTGGTATACAAGGTGGTGCCTGGCGGCACGGCTGGCAGGCGGACAGGCAAGGTATAGGGCAAAACTACAAAAATGCTAACCGATTGCCTGGCAGTTGGACAATGACAATGTGGGCCTTTGGAGAAGTACTACCGAATAAAAACAACCGCATTACACTGAATTTTGACAAACGGGATCAATGGGGAATGCCATTACCTGTAATGAATGTATCATTCGGAGAAAACGAAAAAAATATGATGGCATGGGCATCAAAAGACATTAAAGCCATGATGGAAAAAATTGGCTTTGAAGTCGAAAGAAGCACCGAAGACGGCGAGTTGAATATGACAAAACCGGGAGAGCTGATCCATGAAATGGGTACAGCAAGAATGGGCCGAGATCCTAAAACCTCAGTCCTGAACGAATGGAGCCAAAGTCATGACATTGCGAATCTATTTATCACCGATGGCGCCTGTATGACATCGAGTGCTTGTCAGAATCCTTCCTTAACTTACATGGCTTTGTCAGCCAGAGCAGCAAACTATGCAGCCGATCTTTTCGAAAATAATAAGGTGTAGTTTTCTAATCACGCATTTATTCTTCTGTGGCCAGCTGGCTGCTGAGGAATCTGGTTGGGTTGCTTTGTTCAACGGAAAGGATTTGACCAACTGGACCCCCAAATTTGCTGGCCACCCATTGGGCGAAAATTATTTAGATACGTTTCGAGTTGCCGATGGAAAACTTGTTGTTTCCTATGATAACTGGAGCCATTTTAACAATGAGTTTGGTCATCTTTTTTATGCTGTCCCCTACTCTAATTATGTCCTACGCGCCACATATCGATTCGTAGGAGAGCAAGTTAGAAATGGCCCCGACTGGGCTTTCAGGAATAATGGTTTGATGCTGCATTCTCAGCCACCAGAGTCCATGACGTTAGAGCAAGGGTTTCCCACCAGTATTGAGGTGCAGCTATTGGGTGGTAATGGCAAGGATAAACGTGCCACTGGGAATCTATGTACGCCGGAAACGTCAATTGTAATGGGCGGAAAACGGGTTCATGAACACTGCATTGACTCCAAATCAAAAACCTACCATGGTGATCAATGGGTTAATGTGGAGATTGAAGTAAGGGGAAACAAATTTGTCCAGCACAAAATTAATGGCATAGTCGTCATGGAATATAGTGAATTACAAATGGACAATGGTGCTGACCTAAACCAAGGGTATATTGCCATTCAGGCAGAATCACACAACACTGAATTTAAACGTATTGAGATATTGCCTTTAAACACTGAACACTCTGCGAATGAATAGGGTAGTCGATGGCTGTGCATTATATGTCGTCAGATGCTGTTTCTTTCCCGTTAGAGGTCCTTTTTCATTGAACCGTTTCAACTGGCCAACATACCAATATTGAGAGGCACATTCGGGTCTTCTAGCGTTGACCGGTTTACTTTACTTTGAGTTTGAATGGCCTTCATTCCCAGCATATACGCTTTCGGATTGTTAATCGCCTCCACACAGCGAAGCTCATCACCAAGAAAGTACCATATGGATAGGCAGTTTTGCCTATCTAATTCAGCTCTGACTATGACCTCACATTCGTTTGATGACATGCCCACAATCTGTATTTTCATTTCATATTGATCTGACCAAAACCAGGGGATCTTTTGATAGTTTTTGGTGTTACCAACAATTGTATTGGCCGCCACTTTTGCCATATCAGCGGCATTTTGAACAGATTCAAGCCGGATGGATTGATTGTAAACCGGGTGAAAAAAGCGTGCACAATCTCCAATAGCCAATACATTGTCATCCTCTGTCTGACAAAGTGGGTTAATCACGATTCCGTTGTCACACGCCAGTCCACTGTCTTCTGCTAGAAACTGATTTGGCCTTACACCGACCCCCACCAATATGATATCTGCTGCAAATTCAGCATTGTCTGAACATCTAACCACCTGTTTGTTTTCCACTTGGTCAATGGCAGTCACTTGCTTATTGTTACAAACCTGAACACCTTTGTTTTTGTGATAATGTTCAACGTAGTCAGACATCACAGGCGAGGTGACGCGTGACAATACCCGCGATTCTCGCTCCAGCACTGTCACCATTGCACCAAGTGTTATTAAAGAAGCCGCTGCTTCTAAGCCAATATACCCAGCACCAATGATCACCACATTAATTTGTTGGTTAGCATAGGAATCAACCAGTGATTTGAGTTGTTCAGCATCCTGTAGGTTTCGCATCGTAAATAGATTATTTGCGCGTTCAATCCCTGCTATTGGCGGAATGATAGGACGCGCGCCAGTGGCTAATATCAGCTTGTCATAGCCAATGGCATTTCCGCCTACCCAAACACAATTGTTTTCTCTGTCAATTCGTTCTACGTCAGAATCAAGTCGAACATCAATAGCATTGTCTTTGTACGCTTGTTCAGTTTTAAAACCGAGTTTTTCTATTGTGGTCTTACCCAATAAAAACGCTTTTGACAAAGGTGGCTTCTGGTGAGGCCAGGAATCTGATTGCTCGAGAACAAGAATGTCACCTTCCCAACCTGCTTGCCTCAAATTGAAAGCAGCCGAGACACCAGCGTGGCTAGCGCCAACTATTATGCACCTGGAACCAGATTCAGACATGCTATCTAGCCACCTTTAGCGTGATCCCATTGATTTCTTGGGTCAAAGGGAGCTGACAAGACAAACGGCTGGTAGGTTGCACATCTTCTGTCAGTTCCAACATATCTCTTTCAAAATCGGAAGGTGCATCAACCTTTTGCATATCTTCTTCTGACAGGTATACATGGCATGTGGCGCAAGAACATACCCCACCGCACTCGCCATCGATACCTGCTATGCCATTTTGAGCAGCCAGCTCCATCACTGAACCACTATCGCCTGTTAATTCTGTTTTCTCGCCATCTTGAGTGACAAAACGTATTGAAATCATACTAATGTACCTATGTTAGCTGCCTGAAAAGCTTGCCGTTAATTGATGAAAACCAACCTTGCGAGTGACACCACCCCAGTGTTCAAGGTTGTTGTTTGCGTTGAGAAGCTGTATATCGTCTACCCGTTCAGCCATCGCAGCAATTAAAGTGCGAAGAAGTTGCCTTGCATGAGTCGAGCCTAAACAATTGTGGGTGCCAAAACCGAACGCGACATGTGGATTGTTTTGTCTATCCAACCTAACGTCATTTGGATTTTCAAACACGTTTTCATCTCGATTGGCTGATGCCCAGCAAAGTGAAATGCGTGTGTCATTTTTAACTGCATGTTCGCATACAGCGGCGTCTTCAGTAGCAACTCGTCCCATGTGTGTTAAAGGAGAGAAATAACGCACTAATTCTTCGACGGCTTTTTTAATGGCCGCTTCATCCCGCTTCAACTTTCTCAATGCTTCGAGGTGCTCAGCGAAATAAGCAATCGTGTTGGTAGTCGCATTGATCACCGTATCGCGACCACCAGCGAAGGTCAGTATCATGACTCCTTTCACTTCCTCTTTGGTCATTTTTTTGCCACCCACTTCTGCAGACAATAGAAGCGAATACAAGTCGTCAGCGGGATCTTTTAAGGCCCGTTCAATCTCGTCATCAAGGTAGTCGTATAGAAGGTTGGCTTTGTCACTATCTAAGGCTTCACCTTCACTACGAAAGACATGGGTTCCCCAGCTAATCCAGGTATCCGCTTCCTTCATTGGCGTGTTGAGTAGTACCGTCAACGCCTTAGACTGCAAGGGTAAGGCAAACTCTGTCACTACATCGAGTTCCGACTTTGAAAATGCATCGTCAAGTGCGCCATCAACCAACAATCTCAATTTGTCCGTGTATTTTGCATCCAATGGCCTTTTAAACCAGGGCTCAACCAGTGCTCGATAGTCTTTGTGTTCTGGCGGGTCAACTTCAAATGGGATTTGGCGAATGGAACGAATGGCCACCTCGGATGGCACTACTATTCGGCCAGGTTCTGCGCCTGATTGAAACGTCTTCCAGTTGTGAGCACATTTACGTACATCCTGAAAGCGCAGCACCATTTGTACAGGATCATTTTGGTCATCCATTTGCTCAACACCCACTTGCTTGCGAGCCTGACGGAAGGCATCGGGAAATTCACTTTTAAGCATTTTTGTTCTCCAAAGTGTGTTGATCAAAGAATTGCAACGAGTCCCCTAGGTGCTGTTGCCAATATGACCATTCATGGGCGCCATCAAAAGCGTCAAATGAGTGAGGGATATCAGCTTCATCAAACCCTTGAACCAAGTTTAAATTTGCTTCAAAAAGGACATCACTTTTTCCACAATCAAGGCGGATAGGAGGAAGCATTGTTTTATGTTTTTTAGCCCAATACAGAATACTCGCCTCTTCTGAGTCGAAATCTGGATAAAGCACTTTCTGCGCGTCAGTAAAGTGAGCTAAGTCTTCTAGTCTTGTTATTGAGGAGTGAGCAGACACTGCTGCGACCTTATTCGCGTATTTGCACCCTAAACGCAATGCACCGAAGCCTCCCATTGAAAGACCACATAAATAGACTGGACTTTTATCCGTCACATTTGCAACCACTTCTCTCGTCGCTGCGATGACATCTTCTACTATCCAACGCTCATAGTTTTCGCCGTTTGTGAGCGACATGTAGGCAGTGCCTTCCACCACACCACCGTCGGACGGCATCACTAAAACAAATTCACTTAAACCTTCTGCTCGCTGTTTTCGGTATACTTCATCCGCCTTGCCCAGGGATTGCCAAACCCAATGACTGCCATATACACCATGCAGCAACACAATGATGGGTGCGTTTTTAGTTTTGGGCCTTGCGTTAAGGATGGAGATATCATGACGTCGATTAGTGTTGCTTGAAAACACGGTTACGTTAGCCTGAGTTAACCCAATGCGCTCTTCGAAACCCAATTCAATTCGAGAAATTGCCATCCTTATTCTCCGGCCAGTTCTTTATCAATAATGACAACACCTTTAGCCAGCTTGCCCGCTAGCATGTCCTCTATACCCTGACCAAAGTTTTCCAATGTGTATGTTTTGGTCACTAGCTCGTCCAGCAACAGACGCTTGCTCTTATATAAATCGAATAAGCGTGGGAAATCTCGCTGTGGATTACACATGCCGTAGAGTGGATTGATGTAAATTTTGTCCCATTCAAACAACTCACAGTCAAAATCAATATGCTGTTCTATTCCACTTACCTGAACGGCGGTACCCGCGCTTCTTATTAATCGTAGTGGAGCGGAACCTAGTGCTGGAATAGCAGTACATTCAAATGCGTAGTCAGCGCCTCTTCCTTGTGTAAGGACCTTGACTCGATCCACAACCTCGGTCAGATTCGAGTCATCAGGATCCGCCAAGACTCCATGTGTTGCACCGAATTCCTTTGCTTGTTCAAGCCTTTCTTCACTAATATCAATCGCGATCACTTTTGCTGCCCCTGCGAGGTTCGCAGCTTGAATCGCATTGAGACCCACGCCACCAACACCTAAAACACACACCGAAGACCCAGCGGCTACTTTCGCGGCATTGATCACCGAACCCCAGCCAGTCATCACACCGCACCCCACAATTGCTGCGCAAGTAAATGGAATACTTTTGTCTATTTTTACCACGGCAGCGCGTCTGACTATGCTGTATTCACTCATTGTTCCCAAATGAAAAGAACGCTCGATAGGCTCAGAGCCTGACTGGCAAGCATTTGCATGGGCGTGTCCACATAACCCGTCTCCGCAAACCGGGGAATTCACTTCACAAATATGCAAATTACCCTCGCGACACTGAAAGCACTCGCCACAGGGTACAGCCCAATTGAGTGCAACGTGGTCTCCCACTTCAATGTCGGTTACGTCTTCGCCAATAGCACTGACAACACCAGCGCCTTCATGCCCTACTACAAATCTTTTGTTCCAGTTCCGCATAGAATCATAGTCAGTATGGCAAATGCCGGCTGCGACGATTTTTATGCAGATCTCATCAGGTCCACAGGAACCTACCTCTATCTGATCTAATTCGAACTTGCCCCGACCATCTGAAACAATTGCGTTGCATTGCATACATAAAATCCCTATGAGAAAAGCACACCTATTGAAACCCATAAAAATTTAAATTAATGTTAACAATTCACAAATAAATGTCATTATTTTGTCCAATTAGTAGCATTTTACTGCTAATAACCAGGTGTAATATTAATATTCGATGCGCGGAAATATTGCTCAACATGAACCCTACCTACTGAGTAGGGGTAAAGATTTTTCAGTCAATCATGTTATTTACAACGAGACAGATGACTATCAATGCGAGCTGCATTTCCACGATGGCATTCAGGAATTCATTTTATTTGAACGCTTTGCGGGTAACTATCATTGCAATCGTGGTTCATCACCTGTTATGTCAGGCGATATCATCTTCACCCCTTCACTGGAGACCCATTACTACGACGTTGAGCAGGGATTGAAATCTTGGTACGTCATCCAGATAGCGAACAGTCTTTTCGAGGGGCTAATGAAGAATTCGGATCAGCCGGTCTTATTTGAAAGTGACCATTTGAGAATTTCTTCTGATTACAAGGCCGACTTATTTAACCTACTGCGCATGCTCAGCGAACAAACCAATGTAGGGTCGCAAAAATTACAGTATTCTTTTCTGCAATCTGTTATTGGATTTGTACTACAACATTCAAAAAGAGTGGGGGCTTTTGAGACAGAATCAAATAGCTTAAAGAGTGCCTATGGAAAACTAGAACCACTTATTAAACGTTTAAAAAGTGGCACCTCATCGCTCCCGTCAATGCAAGAGGCTGCCAAGATGTGTTTTGTATCTGACGCCTATTTCTCAAAAATATTTAAAAGAACCTTTGGGCAAACATACTCTGCATTTTGCCTTCAACACAGAATACAAGCCGCTGCCAGACTATTGTCTCAGACAGAACAATCTGTCACCGCAGTCTCATATGATTTAGGCTACTCAAGCCCTTCTTATTTTGTCACGCAATTCAAACGTGTTATGCATATTACACCTAGACAATTCAGAACACGGTTGAAAAAGAATTGAAGCTAATCTAGAAAATGTTTAGCGACGCAATGGAGCAGGTATTGTTTAAAACGAAAGTAACGAATTCTCTCACTGAGTAAAATTGAACGTAGCATAACTATTGTGGTACGAGTCAAAGTAAATATGTTTTGCCGGATAGCTTCAGTTTTTGTAATCTATATTCTTATCAAATTAGGGTTTGCTTCATTGATCTGATTAGCATATTTTTTCCAAAATACTACTTCAGTCAACGAGTTGTTGCGCTCAGCTCTCTCAATTCTCATTGATGCAAGTACCTGCATCGGATCCAATCTCAACATTTCGGCAATTTCTACTGCGAGTTTGTCCTCGATGGAACCAGTTCCATTACGGTAACGGCTCACAGCTGCGCGCGATACCCCCAACTTTTTAGCGACATCATTATCTGAGTAAAAAAAGTATTTAATTTTAATTTCATCGATAAGCTGACTGCTTTTAAACATTTCTCATTCTCTCCTTCTCACCAGGTTTACCAGCAATGAAATTCCAACCCAACTCGCTACAAATAGATTGTGCATTATTACCCCAATTGGACAGTAGCAGTCTTTACCCTTTTTGTTAACAGTTAATTGTCACTAAATTTTAAAATGCAGATAAGTAGGACCTTAAGCAAAGGAGAAGTAAATTTTGACTAGCACCGTTTTTGGGCCAAAAGCTGTATGAAAACACATTCACTGCCTCAACTTCATGGTTCATTTGCTGATGAAAATGTTATTCTGACGCTCGCCAACTCCAATCAAATGGGCATAGACCGTTTAGCAGATATCTACGGAAAAATGATTAGCAGCCCTGACTCGGAATACTCACTATTGTTCAAAACAACAATGAAAGTATCTGTTGTAAAGCATGTAAAAACGCACCCGGTCTTGTTGATAGCGTCATTGTTCATGAGTTTCAACACGACTGCATAAGCCATTCAAAAAGTATCAGGCAAGTCTATACAAATAGAGGGTAATCCAGCTTCCTTACAAAATGGCGTTATCATTTTGCTCGATAGCTGTTTTCTGGCGTTGCATCGCAATACTTTTAACAAGTCGCCTAAAAACCTTATTAGCCATACATAAGAATACCTGTCAAAAGACGAGACTTCGCCAGTATACCCAACCGGATCATTTGAGTAGAACCTACCTATGACTGGATCATAGTATCGTGCCTGCATATAAATGCATGACAGTGCAAATTGCGCTTTTGCCCAATCCTCACTGCTGGTAGAATGTCGGCCGTTTTTTAACTATTACCGAGGACAGCCAAAGCTGATGCGCACCAGCCAGTATTTGTTAGCCACCCAAAAAGAAACGCCTGCTGAGGCAGAGGTTATCAGTCACCAACTCATGCTCAGAGCCGGCATGATCAGAAAGCTTGCTTCTGGTTTATACACCTGGTTACCGAGTGGCTTACGAGTGCTCAATAAAGTTGCCGATATTGTCCGTGACGAGATGAACAAGGCAGGTGCTATTGAAGTTTTAATGCCTGTGGTTCAGCCCGCTGATTTGTGGGAAGAGTCAGGTCGCTGGACTGAATACGGTCCGGAATTATTGCGGATAAAAGATCGACATCAACGTGATTTTGTCCTGGGTCCTACACACGAAGAAGTCATCACTGCATTAGTTAAAAATGAGGTGAACAGTTACAAGCAGTTGCCACTGAATCTATATCAGGTTCAGACTAAGTTTCGTGACGAAGTCAGACCGCGGTTCGGGATCATGCGCGGCCGTGAGTTCACCATGAAGGATGCATACTCGTTCCACCTAACAGATGATTGTCTTGATAAAACTTATCAGGATATGTTTCAGGCCTATTGCAACATTTTTGACAGACTTGGGCTGGAATACCGACCGGTGATCGCAGATAGCGGCGCCATTGGCGGCAGTGTGTCACATGAATTCCATGTGTTGGCAGAATCCGGCGAAGATGCCATCGCCTTTAGTACAGGTTCAGATTATGCCGCTAACGTCGAAATGGCTGAGGCCGTTGCCCTGGAAACAAGCGCTGAACCAGAGCAAAGCCTGGAACAGATCGACACGCCAGCGGTTAAAACCATTGCTCAGGTATGTGATTTCTTGTCCGTAGAGGCTAAGCAAGTTGTTAAAACACTACTAGTGCTGGGTGAAGTTCAGGAAGACGGTAGTCAGAATCTGGTGGCCTTAGTGTTACGTGGTGACCATCAATTAAATGAAATCAAAGCGGAAAAACTTGCTAAGGTGCATTCTCCGCTGACTATGGCATCAGACGAGCAGATCCAACAGGCTGTGGGCTGCGAAGCAGGCTCGATTGGCCCGATTAAGCTAGATCTGGATATCTATGTCGATCGCAGTGCAGCTGGTTTAACACACTTTGTCTGTGGTGCAAATCAACAAGATAAGCACCTCAAGGGCGCAAGCTGGGCCCGCGATGTACAGGAATTTGACGTCGCTGATTTACGTAACGTAGAAGCCGGTGATCCTTCACCTGATGGAAAGGGTACTCTCGACATTAAACGTGGTATCGAAGTCGGTCACATATTCCAACTGGGTGATAAATACTCTAAAGCAATGAACTGTGGGGTGCTAACTGAAACCGGAAAGCATCAGACTCTGACAATGGGCTGCTATGGTATAGGTGTTTCGCGCATTGTGGCTGCGGCCATAGAGCAAAACCATGATAAGTACGGGATCAAATGGCCTGATGCCATTGCGCCTTTCAAAGTTGCCATTATTCCGATGAATATGCATAAATCTCACCGAATTCAGCAGGTTGCGGAAGATCTCTATAGCAAACTTAAATCGCAGGGAGTGGAAGTTTTGTTTGACGACAGAAAAGAACGACCCGGTGTGATGTTCAACGACATGGAGCTCGTTGGCATTCCACACGCGATAGTCATTGGTGAACGTAATCTTGACGAAAACAAAGCGGAATATAAAAACCGTCGCACAGGCGAAAAGGAACTCGTGGATATTGATGGCATTGCTGAAATGATTTCCAAACTGTAATCAGGTACAAGTTTTGAAAGGCGCCAAATCGGCGCCTTTTTTATTTCTGTCTATTATTCAAAGAGATACTTCGACAAGATATTGTACAAACACATATACCCAAGAATAAATATGTATCTTAATTGTGGTAAAAAATAGTGTTACGCTAGACTGATAGAGTGTAGTTCCGGCGAACGATATTGATTGTTGTAAGCCACTTCAGAGAGAAAATATGCGACTTACCTTTTATGGCGTCAGAGGTTCTATTCCCGCCCCGGGATCTGAGTACGTTAAGTACGGCGGTAATACCGCTTGTGTTCACATTGAACTCAACGACGGCACGGATATTATTCTTGATGCGGGAACAGGCATTAAGCAACTGGGCTACGATATTGCAAAAAAAGACAGTGATATTCACCTGTTGCTAACGCACAACCATTGGGATCATATACAAGGTTTCCCATTTTTCTCACCTATTTATCAGCCAGGCAGAAACATTTTTATCACACCAGGCATGACGACCTACGATGAAAACGATGCCATTTTGCAGCAAATGACCGGAAGCTATTTTCCCGTTCACTACCAGTCGCTGCAATCTAATCTGATACTGACGAATGTGCCCGAAGGGAAAGACAGTTGGGAAATCAACTCTGCGACTATATTTCGTCATCCGATGAATCACCCGGGAAGTGGCAGCTCCTACCTGATTGAAGCTGATGGCGTCAAAATAGCCTACATTACTGATAACGAACTCTATCCGCCATATCGCAAAGAAACAGATTTTTTGGAATGGGTAAGCTTTGCTTCAGAGGCAGATCTAGTGATCCACGATGCACAATACATGTTGAGCGATATGCCGGCTAAATCTGGTTGGGGTCACTCTATCGCTGAGGAAGCAGTAAAACTTGCGATGGCGTGCAAAGCAAAACGTCTGGCCTTGTATAGTCATGACCATATGCGCACTGACGAGCAAGTCAGCGCGATAGAAAAACACTGCCATGAAGTGCTTGAGATAGCCGAATCTGATATCGACTTGTTCGCTGCCTATGAAGGCCTGGAAATTAATTTTGAATAATAAAAAAGCCTGAAACACAGTTCCAGGCTTTATCATTTACGTCCGCTATTTAGAAATATTGAAATCCGTCAGATAAATCTTATTACCCGCTCCGCCACCCACACCAAACACCGCTATTTGCGTTAGTTTAGATAGGTTTAGAGGTATAGTGCTAAGGTCAATACTGATATCACTCCAATTGCTATTAACGGAGAGCGGCACTTTAAATTCCGCTCCATCCACAACAAAGTCCAGGGTATATTCAGAGAATGCCCCGAGCGCAGCTATTTTTAAATTTAGTGTGCTGTATTGTGCAACGTCATAGTTGTATTCCATAACACCGCCATTAATATCACCCATTAACGACAAGACTGCCCCCCAACTTCCGCTACCTCTTGTGAGCTCAAACGCATTCAGACCATTGTACTGAACATTGTCACTAAAGGTCGTTCCTGTTGACCAATCACTAAACTCAACATTGCCATTGTGAGCAAAATTGTCACCGTCAAAAATCATGTCTGTAGGCTCACCAGTTGAAGAAAAGTAAACAAACTTCTCATCCGAGCTATCTTTAGTTGGTGTGATTTTGCCACTGTCATACATAATCATATCAGTCAGATAAAGACGCTGTGAGGCGGACCCGCCGGCATATACACCAAATACGGCCACTTGACTTACATTAGCTAAATCAACGCCATACATGCCTAAGTCAATATCGATTTGGTTCCAATCCGTTTGTGATGCTAAAGTGAAGCCCACTTCCTGAGAGGTCTCGTTATTGCCTACTTTGGACAGTATCGCCACAGCATACCGTTCAAAAGATCCCTCTGATGCCACACTAAACCTGATATTGGTGTATGCAGAGAAATCCACATCGTAATTGTCGATATTGGTTCCATCAGAAATATCTCCCTGCATCGCCAAAACAGCTCCCCAAGAACCGCCCGCACTCAATGCAAAGGCATCCAACCCATTGTATGTGGTGCTTGAGATACCAGTGCCAGTGCTCCATTCGCCGAAAATGACATTGCCCACTGCACTGTTATTATCGCCATCAACTATCAAGTCGGTTACTACGTCTGGGTCAGAGGAGATAAACACAAAATCCTCTTCGCGGTTCTCAGAGAACGGAATGACTTCATCTTTGACCAACCTGAAATCCGTCACATAGATTCTGGAAACTCCCATCTGGCCACCAATGCCGTAAACCGCTATCCAATCAATACTGGACAGGTTCAATGGAATACTCCCGGCATCCAATGACACAGTTTGCCAACCACTCACTGCCTCATTAACAGGAAGGCTAAACTCCTTATTCACTCCATTGGCTGATATCGCCACCTTGTATCCACCTGCATAATTGCCAAGCGTAGCAATTTTCAGTTCGACCTTGTTAAACAAGCTGAAATCACCGGTTATACCGTTTTGGAATGCTAAAACAGTTCCCCAATTCCCTTGTTCAGGAGTGTTTGAACTCGAGGTAAGCTCCCAACCAGTTAAACCTTCAAACACGACGTCACCTTGAATCTGGGTACCTGTGCTCCATTCGCCCACCGTATCAGGAGAAAAGTCGATATCACTTTGCCCTGTGGCAGAGATGAGCCAGAATTCGTCTTCCTCAACAGGCCCACCCGAATTATTGTCTTGAATGACAACGCTCACATCATCGATATAAACTGCCCCGATTTCAGCACCCAGGTCAAATAACACACGGCTGTTGTCATCCCCAAACCCAGTAGTGGTGAAAATGAACCTAAAACTCTGCCACTCAGTGCTCAGCGATACTGTCTCCGTCACATTGGTCCAAGGATCATGATTGAGGCCCAATCCGGCAATAATGCTACGTGCAACAGATGCCTTGGCTCTGAAACTTAGTACATAGGTTTCATTCGGTATCAAGGTCATAATCTGGCTAAGGTTCACATCCCAAGGATTTCCAGCAGCTTGAACATCTGCATAGAAGACATTATTACCATCATCAGAAATCACATTCACAGCCCCAATCCAGTTTTCTGTGCCCAGATCAAAACCGCCGTTAGACAACAGTTCAACACCCGGGGTACCGGTGTCACCACCAGAACCGCCGCCATTGTCTCCGCCATCAGATTCACCTTCAAGGATAGTGACATTGTCGACACGGAATACCGCACCTTCGCCTTGTCCCCATTCTGGGAAAATCATGATCACGTCGATACCATTAAGATCCAGCCCGCCATCGTTGAGTGTCTTCAAAGGAATTTCATAACGCTGCCAGGTATCTGTTGGCGTCTCAATTGACACAATGGCTTCGCTGGACGTCCCCCCTTGTTCGACTTTAAGGCTCCAGGGTGCATTGGCGTTATTTGGTGGAGTGACGAGCTTGAGATCAAATGACAATACTCCGTTATCCAACATGGGCGACCCATCGTAAGGCATGGGTTCTGCCGCTATGGTGGTGTTAAACCCAACTACAGTAGGATCTGCGCCAATGGAAAATTCAACCACTTCAGAATGCTCAGCATCGTCAAGCACAATCTCAGGCACTGCATCGCCACAACAATTCCATGCAGGCCAATTAGGATTTTCCGTGTTTTCAAACACGATTAAATCTGTTGGCTCTCCAGTAGAAGGTTTGATTGGTGTTGGCGCATCGCCGGTGACTAGAGTTCCACTTTGGTCAATCGGATCAAGATAGCTATCGGTAACTGCTGCGCACCCTTGACCTGAATTTGGACTGATTGAACATTGGTAAACCCGCACATAGTCGAATTCGAATGCATTACTATCGTTGAATGCAGACGCATCGATCCCGCCATTATTTACGTTTTCAGCCCAGTTACCGCCCACTGCAAAGTTCAGAATAATGTGGAAGTCCTGGTTAAACGGTGAGTTATCCCATAAAAACTCACCATTGAAGTCAGTAAACCATCCTCTGTGCATCAAGCCGTTAGCATCGCCATCGCTATCGATAATCACCTCTGATTTCAATTGTGTCTGATACAACACACCATCCACGTACCAACGGATCTCACCTTCTTCCCATTCAATAGCATAAGTATGAAATCCATCAGCAGGATTTTCGTCACCTGGTAATTCATATTCAGCACCACTATTGGACTGATTAGGCCAGCTGCGGCCATACCAGAGGTTGCCATGGACTTTAGCTTCCACATGCCCTTGAGCATCAACAGTTTTCAGATTTACCGACTCGAAAATATCAATCTCACCGGAATGTGGCCAGCCGCCAAATACTTCGTCTGTAGGTAACATCCAGATAGCTGGGAAAGACCCCTGCCCTTGAGGTGGTTTAGCTCTGACTTCAATTCGTCCATAGGTCCAGTCACCCTGGTATTTAGTCCGTAAACGGGCAGATGTGTAGGGCAATGGTTGGCCTGTCGCTGGTTTCGCGACGATTTTAAGTGTGCCGTTTTCCACAAAGGAGTTTTCCGGGCTGTTGGTATAACATTGCTTTTCCTGATTACCGCCGCCATTGCAATTGACTTCGTGTTCCCATTTGTTCAAATCAATACTGCTGCCATCAAACTCATCGCTCCAGACCAATGACCAATTGGGGTCAAGATCCGGGTTACTTCCACCACCATTGTCGCTACCGTCGTTTTCGTCACCGAAGCGGATATTGTCAAAATACACGGTGTTATCCTGAGTTCTGCCTGCGAGGTCAAAATCAGGGAAGATAATGATCTGGTCAATATCTATCGCTTCAAACAGTCCAATATAGCCACTGAAATCAAAGGTCAGTTCTTCCCATTGATTTACCAGGGTATTGGCCACCTTGATTTCTGGTTGTGCGCCGCCATTGGCAATGGCGAACTTCACGCCCACATCACTGATGACACTTTTGTACACCATCACTTTGATAGTACTGTTGCTCGCATCCAGCGTGAATGGACCAATATCGCCGTGAGCACTTTCAGTGCCTACCCAAGGTGCGCCGCCAGCGCGAGCGATAATTTTCGCCACTGTGGCTGAGTCATTGATGCCGGTTGTATCCGGGTTACTGACAAACTCCAGAGCGGGGTTATCTGCATTCTCGAAGACAGACCAGGTAAAGCCTGCTGCACCAAATCCATCAGGTTCAAAATCCAGCGTTGCAATGCCACTATCTGAGCCACCATCACCACCGTTACCACCATCACCGCCAGTATCACCCGCTAAGGTCACACTCACGTCATCAATGTAGACAGCACCAATTTCAGCACCCAAATCAAACAACACGCGACTGTTGTCATCTCCAAATCCAGTAGTCGTAAACGTGTAACTGAAACTTTGCCATTCCGTGCCCAGGCCAACTGTCTCTGTAACATTGGTCCAGGGATCATGGTTCAGACCCAAACCGGCCAGAATAGATCGTGACAACGAGGCTTTTGCCTGGAACGTCAGGATGTAGGTCGTATCTGGTATTAGCGTCATAACCTGACTCAGGTTCACGTCCCACGGGTTACCGGCTGCCTGCACATCTGCATAAAATACGTTATTGCCATTGTCAGACACCACATTAACAGCGCCTATCCAACCGTTGGTCCCCTCGTCAAAGCCACCGTTGGCTAGCAATTCATCACCGCTGCCTCCACTGCCTCCGTCGCCACCATCACCTCCATCACCTCCATCACCACCATCTGAGTTGTCACCGAAGAAACGGATATTGTCAAAATACACGGTGTTATCCTGAGTTCTGCCTGCGAGGTCAAAATCCGGGAAGATAATGATCTGGTCAATATCTATCGCTTCAAACAGTCCAATATAACCGCTGAAATCAAAGGTCAGTTCTTCCCATTGATTTACCAGGGTATTGGCCACCTTGATTTCTGGTTGTGCGCCGCCATTGGCAATGGCGAACTTCACGCCCACATCACTGATGACACTTTTGTACACCATCACTTTGATAGTGCTGTTGCTCGCATCCAGCGTGAATGGACCAATATCGCCGTGAGCACTTTCAGTGCCTACCCAAGGTGCGCCGGCAGCGCGAGCGATAATTTTCGCCACTGTGGCTGAGTCATTGATGCCGGTTGTATCCGGGTTACTGACAAACTCCAGAGCGGGGTTATCTGCATTCTCGAAGACAGACCAGGTAAAGCCTGCTGCACCAAATCCATCAGGTTCAAAATCTAGCGGCGTCATACCGCTGTCCGAACCACCACCGGAATCAGTCTCATCTTTTAGAATTGTCAGGTTGTCTACGCGGTAAACAGCTCCTTCGCCCTGGCCCCAATCTGGAAAGATCATCACCACATCGATGCCGTTTAAATTTAAACCTATGTCACTTAAGGTTTTAAGTGGAATGGAATAATGTTGCCAATCTACTGAAGGTGTCGGAATAGAAACCGTTGCTTCACTGGCGGTACCTCCCTGCTCCACTTTCAGATTCCAACCTGCTGCCGTATTGTTGGGTGGAGTCACCAACTTCAAGTCAAATTCAAGCACACCAGTATCAAGCAGCGGTGAACCGTCATAGGGCATAGGCTGATCAGCAAAATTGGTGTTAAACCCGAGCACTGTGGGAGAAGAACCTACTACAAATTCGATAACTTCAGCGTGTTCCTGGTCATCCAGTTCAATAGTCGGTTGAGTGCCACCACAACAATCCCATGCAGGCCAGGCTTGGTTCAATGCATTGTCAAAAATAATGAGTTCACGCTCTATACCATCAGATGGCGCGACAGGTGTCGGCGCAGCTCCTTCGTTGAGTGTGCCACCTTCAGCAACAGGCTCTAAATACCCTTCTTCTACCGTGGCACATCCCTGACCTTTATCTGGTGCAACTTCACATTCGTACACACGGACATAGTCAATTTCAAATACATTAGTTCCGGTGAACGCGCCAGCATCAACGCCCCCCTGATTGACTGCCTCTGGCCAACTCCCGCCTACAGCAAAGTTCAAAATCATGTGGAAACGTTCATCAAATGGTGAATTGTCCCATCTCAATTCGCCGTTTTGTTCGGTATACCAGCCTCTGTGTAACAGACCGTTGGCGTCACCATTGCTGTTATAGGCCGCTTCAGATTTCAATTGAGTTTGATAGAGCACGCCATCCACATACCAGCGCATTTCGCCTTCTTCCCATTCAATCGCGTAAACATGGAAATCATCAGCAGGGTTTGCACCGTCAGGCAAAGAATAACTGAGCCCTGAGCGATCATTATTTGGCCAGGCCTGACCATAGTGCAACGTACCATGTACATGGGATTCTACATTGCCTGAGCCGTCATTTAATGGGACACCCAAGTTGACGGATTCAAATATGTCTATCTCACCTGAATGAGGCCAACCACCATAAACATTGTCTGTTGGTAACATCCAGATTGCCGGCCATGAGCCCTGCCCTCTGGGCGCTTTAGCCCTTATTTCAAAACGACCATAGGTCCAGTCACCTTTATTTTTTGAAACCAATCTTGCGGAGCTGTACGGTAATGGTTGTCCAGTCGCTTGTTTAGCCACAATGTTAAGAACACCATTGTCCACAAACGAATTTTCTTCACTGTCTGTGTAACATTGCTTTTCCTGGTTGCCGCCGCCGTTACAGTTAACTTCATGGGTCCATTTACTGCTATCTATCGCAGAACCATCGAATTCATCGCTCCAAACCAGCGCCCAGCCAGGTAAATCATTTTGTAGCCTGGCAGAAAAAGTTAACTGTTTTCTCTGCAACTCAAAATTAACGGCTACTTTCTTTGATTCCCCTGGATTTAGCGAAGAAATATCCAGCTCAACATAGGGGACCCCGTCTTCAGTTTCGCCGTCATGGCCAATAACAGGTATAGACGCATCTTCCAACAAAACACGGAATGGCCCTTCATGGATAGTAGTACCAGTATTTTCCACTGTTACATAGACCAAGAAGACGCGGTTTACCCGGTCAAAGACTGCTCGAGAATTAGAGATATTGATGTCATTTTGAATATCATCCCAGACTGCCAAAGCCTGTTGGGACGACAGAAACAACAGGGCGCAACAAAACCCTTTAATGAAGTTTAAAGTTTTCATGGTTTTCCTTTAAGGGAAAGAATTTAGCGTTGTATGTGGCCAATACGCCCGCACAAAAACGAGCTGTATCTGGCAAGTTAAAAACTGTGGAAGATTATTGCTTTCGCTTGTTTCGCATAACCAATCCGATTAGTCCAAGAGAAAACAACCAGGATAGGTTGGGTTCTGAGACGACATTAGTTACCTCAGTCAACGAAACGCTGTTGAGTAGCAGTGAAGAACCAAAGGCATCGGTGAAACCAAAATTGTCCACCCCAATCCCAAGCTGAAACTCCAGAAGCCAGCCTGTCTGGTTGACGAAAGAATTGTCTATTTCGAAAGATAATACCTGATTCGAGAAACCATCAATGTCCGTTGTATCAAACAAGAACCCTAGGGAACCCGTTTCATCAAAGAAGTTACCAGCGCCATCATGCAGTGATACAGAGAAAAAATCAGCGATAAAAAATGGGTCAGCACTGGTCAGTTGGCTATCAACCGAGAAGTCCATTTCCAATAAAAAGGTACTGGAAGCTGCTGCAGAAAAATCTAACTCCTGGAACAAGGTATTGGCAAAGAATGCCTCGTCAATGGGCGTACCTAACGGGTCTCCAATTGGATTAAAGCGATCGACATTTATTGCCGCGCTGCAGTCACCTGCATTGTTGACAATGCTGAAATCATCACCTGTGGATACATCTCCAAAACCATCGGTATCTTTCTGCCAGCCTGTAAAGTCACAGGTGCCAAAATCACCATTGATGATATTTGCCTGGATATTGCCGGCATAGGCAATGCTTAGAATAAGTATTATTATGTGTGTTATGGTTTTCATTTTTTTCCTTCATACCGAATAAGCGAGTCAACTTATCAGCCTGATTTAACTTTGAATTTGTATTATGAAACTGCTGCTACGTCCGAGTAATGCTCGGTAATTACTGTCAACTAACGGGATTCAGAGAATCGCTGACAGCTTTCAAAATGCTTTTTGTTAACAAATGCGCAACCTAAAAACACAAAAGTTACACTTAATTAACATCACCAGCTTATGCTGATTTGCAGGTTATCCAATGGAATTGCGTCGAAGAGTCCCTTTAAACAGGACTAAGTGGATTGAGAAATCACACAAGATTTGAGGGACAAGTTCAAGCGGACTAATTACCCGACAAGTGGGTCAAATATTTCCTCCTGAGAACCGCTTCCAGGCAAACTCTATTCGTTTTCGGGGTTATTACCGTCATTCTTGACCGTCATTTTTACGAAAGACTTGCTGCACTCGGTCAGACAGAAGATGAATATCTTCGATCGTGGAAAGCGCGTTTGCTACATCAGAACTACCAAAAGGTTGTGGTTTGTAATCAATCAACTTATTTCCAAGCAGCAATAAAACTATCCGATCAACAATGCTTTCTTTCTCAGCGTGTGAAAGAGAATACTTTTGAATTATTGAGCCTTCTATGCCGATGTGAACCACTTCATGAATAATAGTGTAAGCAGGGTCTGCATATTGTTTGAATGATCCTGTTGGGGTCGTGAATATTCGAATTGTGCCATTGTCGGGGTCGTAGTCGCCTCCAGGACCGTACAAGGTGAGCTTTAGTTGATAGGTTTCAAATTGTTTAAATTGCCATGAATAAGGCTGATTTTTCACAAAGACAACGAATTCGTTCAGACGTTTAAAACTCGATTCAATTTTTTGCTGTCCGCGCTCATAGTCAGTTGGTTTGAATACATGTTGCGAGAAAAAAGTTTGATACCGTTCAAATTCATCGGGGGTTAAATCACCTCTTCTGGCCTTTTCCTTGAGATCTGATATCCACTTACCCTCGGGCAAAGCCACATTGTAATTGTGCTCTTCATAGAATCGAATATTCTGAAGTAATTGCCATATGTAGCGGAATTCTGTCGCTGCAGTTGGCGGTGTTATTCGAAATAAATTTTCACCTACCGCTGAAAAAGATAACAAACACAAAAGCGCAACCAGGGGTCTGACCATTCTGTAAAATTCCTTTATACAGATTTATCAGTCTTTCATACAAGGACAGAAAAATTGATAGCTCTGTTAACTAAAGCCTCGGGTCTTGTGCGTCGGAATGTAACGACTGCCCAGGTGTAAAGTAGATAAACTTGGCGCCTTTGGGCGCACCGGGTTTGTGCCATAACCCTTTGGGTACAACAAAGCTGCAGCCTGCCGCTGCGGAGTGTGTTTCAGGTCCGGATTCTGTTAACAGGACGAGCTCGAACTCACCTTCAATAATATAGAAGTATTCATCAGTATCAGGGTGCATTTCCCACACAGGTGAAACACCGGTTATATCAGTAACCCCAAAACTATGGCCATTAAATTTGACAGTATCAATGAAGCTGCCAGAGGGTTGGTTTGCGAGTGTTTGCATAAGATCGATAACTTGCATAATTATCCTACCTTTATTTCGTAAGCAGATTGTTCAGGGCATGACTCAAAATTTCACGCGTCTTCGCGGGTTCTATCACAGCATCAATCTCCAGCACCGATGCCACTTCTGTGGCCTGACCTTTTTCATATTGCTGTCGCAACAAGGTATCAAAAAGCTGTTGCCGGGCAACAGGATCTTCCAGCTCCGCCAACTCTTTTTTGAATCCTAATGTGACTGCCCCCTCCAGTCCCATGGCACCGAACTCACCAGTCGGCCAGGACAACATATAGTCCGGTCTCGCGGTACTGCCTCCCAAAATTGCTTGTGCGCCCAAGCCGTAACATTTTCGCAAAACAACAGCGACAATGGGCACAGTTAACCTGGCGCCTTGCTCGAACATGCGCGTAAGCCGTCTTGCCGCTCCCCTGTTTTCATGTTCGGGGCCCACCATAAATCCTGGCGTATCACACAGCGACACAACGGGAATAGAAAAATCATTACATAACTGCATGAAATCAGCTGCTTTTTCAGCTGCATCCACGTCAATTGCCCCTCCGAGCACTTTGCAATCACTTGCCAACAAACCAACTGCGCGCCCTTCAATCTTGATAAAGGCCGTGACTATTGCAGCACCGTAACCTGTTCTTATTGGTAAAAATGAGCCCTCATCAGCGATTCCCACAATGATTTTTCTTACGTCATAAACAAATCGGCGATCCTCGGGTAAAACCTTAGAAATGGCTGGGTTTTCAGGTTCTGACCATTTCTCGGCTGGTGTCTGGAAATAACTCAGACACTGCTTGGCGACCTGTGCCGCCTCAACTTCGTCTTCCACTACGATATCAACAACACCATTAGCGCTTTGCTGCTCGATAGGTCCTATTTGCGTGGGTTTATATCGCCCTAACCCGCCGCCTTCTATCATGGCTGGACCAGCCATGCCAATAAAAGACGCTCTAGTTGCTATAGTAATGTCTGCCGCTCCAAACAAGGCGGCATTTCCCGCAAAACAGTAGCCATTGTTCACTGCAATTCTCGGCACGACACCTGCTAATCCAGCCCAACTGGAAAATGAACGACATTGTAATCCCGAATTCACAATAGTGATGTCGGTATCACCAGGCCTGCCACCTCCTCCTTCGGTATACATGATGACAGGCAACGCACGTCGCTCCGCAATAGCCAAAATACGGTCAAGTTTCTGGTGATGAAAAAAACCTTGTGTACCGGCCAGCACAGAGTAATCATTGATGATCAGAACAGCACTAATATCAGGTTCGCCAGCTTGCTCAAATGTTAACTCACCAATGCCGGTAATAATGCCGTCAGCGGCAGTACTGGATTGAAGCGTTTCGTAGTCTTGTCTTTGCCGTTGAGCGGCAACAGCAAATTGCCCATATTCATGGAATTGCTTCGGATCACAGAGTAGCGCCAGATTCTCTCTGGCACTTTTAAATCCTTTCTCATGCCGTTTACTGATTGCTTCTTGCCGTGATGCATCGAGTGTTTTACCTTGTCGGATTAGCATATTTTGTAGCAAACGCTCATTCTGCATGTCGTCGGGAAGTGCTGCGTCGCTGGGTTCAGATTGCGCTAGATCACATTTTTCCAAGCGGATCAATACCTGCTCTTTTTCAACATAATCGTCAACTTTCACCAGTATTTCGATCACCTTGGCTGATTGCTCACTGACTACAGAAGATTGCATTTTCATGGCATCCACAATCATAAGGGGTTGCTTGGCCTGAACAATATCTCCAACTTTCACCAGTATCGCGCTGATACTGCAGGAATGTTCCGCATTTAAATTAAACATGTCTGACACGACTTCAAATAACTCCAGTGGATTACGTTAAACTAAGACTCTTACTTCAAATTCAGATTATGGGGTTAGTCACCTTCCAACAGAAACCGCTCGGCACGTTCAACACGCCTGGGTTTGCCTGCAATTACCAGAACATCCCCTACCATCAATGGTGCGTTTTCATCTGGTTCAGGTATTTCTGAGTTATCTCGCCTCAACCCTTTGACTGAAATTCTCGTGAGGTTCAGTTCCCGTAAAGAGCGCCCCACAGCATAGGCACTTTCGGTCAAACTCACCGCGTGCATAAATTCCAGTTTGTCCTGGGTGCCATAGGTAATTTCGGTTGTTTCTCCAGGGAAAAACCCATGCATGTGACCATAATGCCCCTTCCGCTCTTTGCGTACCCTTTTTAAAATTCGGGACATAGGCACACCGGATAAATGCAATACCTGTGACACCAACATCAAACTACCCTCTAGAATTTCAGGCACCACCTGAGATGCACCAGCCTTGTATAATTCTTCCAGGTGGTAGTCTTTTTTCGTACGAACCACTATCGGTAGTTCTGGATTCAGACTGGAGACGGCTTCAATGACTGCCTTGACTTTTTTATGGTCATCAAAGGTTAGTAACACCAGCTTTGCTCTCTGCACACCGACACTTTTCAGAATATCTTTCTGACTGACGTCACCAAAGAAAACCGGCTGACCTGCACTGCGACTTTCCTGCACACGAACCGGATCAAAATCCACAGCCAGGTAAGGGATAGCTTCTATTTTGAGTAATCGGCTGACAGATTGTCCAACCCGCGCATAACCAAATATAAGAACATGATCACCAAGAGGGGCTTCTCCCTTGAGTGATTCTGTTTCAGGCGCGATATCAGGGACTTTCTGCTTTACAAAACGTTTGGCAATATCAAGACTGTTGTCCACCAGCCAAGGAGTCAATGCCATGCTCATGACGCCAACTCCCACAAGGAATGAACCCAGCTCAGTACTGATCAATTGATTGTTAACGGCCAATGCCGCGATAACAAAACTGAATTCCCCCATTTGGCATAACTTGATCCCCGACGCCCAGGAATCCAGAGAGGAGGCTTTGAACAACCATGCGGAAAAGCGAATTAACAGGATTTTCACCAACAGTAGAATAACCAAGCCAATCAAGGCCCAATGTAGTTGCCCCAATAACGCCGGTAAGTCCAATCGCATCCCCACGGTAATAAAAAACAACCCCATAAGGATATCCCTGAATGGACGGATGTCCGCTTCCAGTTGATGGCGATATTGGCTTTCGCCTAACATCATTCCTGCCAGAAAAGCGCCCAATGCCATGGACAAACCAAACGAAAACGTCAGTCCTGCTGCCATCAGCGCTACCAAAATTGTGGTTAGTACAAAAAGTTCATCAGTGCGCGTTCTGGCCACCTCACTGAAGATTTTTGGTAGCACCCATTTACCGGCAGAAAGCAATATGCCCACTACCAAAGTACCTTTTAACAAAGCCATGGCGATGGCAATGCTTAAACTCTGATCTGCGCCTTCAGCCAATAATGGAATAAGGATTAAAATCGGTACCACAGCAAGGTCTTGAAACAGCAGAATACTCACCGCCATCTGAACCCGAGTTGTATTAACAACCCCTTGTTCGCTGACCTGCTTAATCACTATCGCCGTGGAGGATAAAGCCGCCATGGCGCCAACAACAAAGGCCGCGCTTGTATTGAGTCCGAGGAATATACCAATCATGGTAAAGACCAGAGTGGTTAGAATCATCTGACCTAAACCTACGCCAAAAACCAGATGCCTCATGGCCAGCATTTTAGGTAGGGAGAATTCCAGCCCGAGAGAAAACAACAGGAAAACAATCCCTAACTCAGCAAATAAATGGATTTCCTGCGGGTGTTCAAACAGCGCCATCAGGTCAGGCCCGGCTAAAACGCCACAAACGAGATAGGCGAGTATGGGCGGCAGGTTAATGCGCTTGAACAACCAGACGGTTGCTACCGCAACTGTCATCAATACCAGAATGTTGACAAAAATCCCGTGCATACTTGCGTGTCTTCCTGTTTGGCTCTGGGGAAATAAACCAGGCACAGCTTTTGCTTATGCTAACCAAGACGAATCATGGTTTAGCTATTCGCCAATTTTTTGGCAGGAGCATATGTTGGAACAACTAATCTACGATAACACAATCAGTGAAGGCTTTTTTAGTCTAGACAAGCCTGAAAATGGCCTGACTTTTGACGAAACTAATCACGTCATGCAGCAGCTTATGTCCAGCATAGATTTACACAAGCTTTCATCATTGTTCTTTCAGCAGCTCCAGAATAAACTCAATCTGACTGCACTGAAAATTCAATTTACTTCAGGCTCCCTCACATTAGGCGATGCCGAGAAAAGCTGCAATATCAAAACCTTGGATTTTTCCAGCCAACATCATGTTTTTGCCACTATCAGTTATTCTTTTAGTCGCGTTTTGAGTATGCGGGAAGCCAACATCCTGCAGGAATTGCATCGCTATTTTAAGTACCCACTGAAAAATGCTCTTGAGCACCACGACCTTAAGCAATTGGCGATGAAAGATCATTTAACAGCCTTGGGAAATCGGGCAAATTACCACGAAACCATACGCAGACTTATCAGCCAGGCTCACAGGCAGGGCGTTGGATTCGGGCTACTGGTTATCGATATGGACAAATTCAAACAAGTAAATGATAACTTTGGTCACCAGGAAGGTGACAAAGTACTCATTGCTATGGCAACTGTGTTGGCAGAAAGCCTTCGGGATACCGATTTTGCATTTCGCTTCGGCGGAGATGAATTCTGTTGCCTGTTGCCAGGCAACGTTGAAGAAAATAACCAAATCGTTGCGCAACGAATTCAGAATGCCATGTCAAACCATGTATGTCTGAACAAACATGGGATTTCCTGCAGTATCGGTAGTGCCAATTACCTCGCCACTGACACCGATCTAAGTTTGTTCCAACGTGCTGACAACGCACTTTATGCAGCAAAAGAAGCCGGTAAAAATTGCATCATAGCGGCTTAATAGGAAGGAAAGAATTTTATCGGCTGGCAATAATTTGCCAGTTTGAACCTAATTGACCTCGACAGCCTGCAAATATGGTCCGCTTTGCGCCTGGTGTGTGTCAGAAACAATCCAATTATCTGCCACCCAAACGGCGACAAGCTCCCCATCCAGGTAAATTTGCGGAATGCGAGAACGTTCCCAAGGCGGCAAAGACCAGACCTTAAACCATTGCTTAAGAGGTTTAGTTTGTGGCGCGCCTTTGGGCTTGAAACGTCTTGAAAATCCATCGAAATGGACTTCAACCAAGCTATCCTTACTCTCAGAACCCAGGCACAGCGCATCTGCGTCAGCACGATCAATCACGACTAATCGCAAACTGTCGTTGAGAAGATGATGTTCAGCACCTGATGCAATATTTATAACTGAGTTAACTCCCTCCTGCACCAGGCCTGTCAGATAAAGTTGATTGTTGAATCGCCTAATCTGCCACTCACCCCACTGTACAACAGGATTGGCATCTTCACTGGCGACCAACAATTTTTTAATTTCTTCAAAAATCTGTTTTGAGGGTAACCTGACAGTCTGTCGACTTAACCAGTATCTGATAATCTGCGCTATCCATTGATCGGAAAACGCCAGCAGCCCTGCCACATCTAGGGTATTTTTTGGCGATTGCAATCTGTCTAGATGCGAATCTGAAATCTCGTCAAGCAGCGCTTGTTGCTCAGCGCACAGAGCGGCACTTCTACTGGCAGACTGAGCAAATTGAGGCCACCTTTCTTTAATTGACGGAATGATTTCTTTTCTGAGGAAGTTACGTTCAAAACGCACGTTCTGGTTAGAGTCGTCTTCAACCCATTTAAGCCCTGAATTCAGTGCATAGCTCAGGATGCTTTGTTTTGACACATTCAGAAGTGGACGAACGAACAGATGCCCAGACCCCATTGCCGACTGCATTGGCATTGAAGCTAAGCCTTTGGGGCCCGCGCCACGCTTTAACTGCAGCAGCATAGTTTCCAACTGATCGTCCTGATGTTGTGCCAGTAAAATGATACTGTTTGCCGGCAACCGGTCTTTAAACGCTTGATAGCGGGCTTCCCGTGCCGCAGCCTCGACTCCGTCTTCACCGGACACCTCAACATGCACAACATAAAGATTGATATCCAGCGCCTTGCAGCGGCGTTGGCAATGCTCCGTCCAATCATCCGCATAGCCACTCAGCCCATGGTTAACGTGAATAGCGCTGAGTTGATGCTGAGGAAATTTTGCTAGCAACTGGTGAGTGGCATGTAGCAATGCCTCAGAATCCACACCACCGCTGTATGCAATGACAAAATGACAAGACTCTCTTTCCAAAAGAGCCTGTAACGAATTTTGAAGATCGGAGAAGGCGCTCATTGGAGTCCTGTTCAGTGCTAATCTAATCCTGTTTATACAGATTGACATCTCGCATCAAAAAGACAATTGATGCGACTAGATTACCATCCTCAGCTTATCCCTTAGCAATACCCAAATGACATCAGACGTGCATAACGCTGATCAAGCAGGTCACTTTTAGATAAACCAGACAGTTGAGACAGTTGTTGCTTGATACAAGCTTTCAGATTGGCCGCCATACCATCATGGTCACGATGGGCACCACCCAAGGGTTCATCGACAATGGTATTAATTAAATCAAGCTCTTTTATCTGACCAGCACTCACCCCCATGGCTTCTGCCGCCAATGGCGCTTTGTCGGCACTTTTCCATAAAATGGAGGCACAGCCTTCAGGTGAGATTACCGAGTAAGTACTGTATTGCAGCATGTTTACACGATCGCCAACACCAATTGCCAAAGCTCCTCCTGACCCACCTTCACCAATAACGGTGCAGATGATGGGAACCGTAAGCTCGGCCATCTCTTTGAGGTTACGAGCGATCGCCTCGCTCTGACCACGTTCTTCAGCACCAACCCCTGGATAAGCGCCCGGAGTATCGATGAATGTAATGATGGGCAAATTGAATCGTTGCGCCATGTGCATCAGGCGGAGGGCCTTGCGGTATCCTTCAGGTTTTGGCATGCCAAAGTTTCGTCTGATTTTCTCGTGCGTATCGCGACCTTTCTGATGGCCTATGACCATCACCGGTTGTTCGTCCAGCTTGGCAAGGCCACCCACTATGGCTTTGTCATCAGCGAAAGCACGATCACCTGCTAATTCTTCAAACTCTGTAAAAATGCGCTTGGTATAATCTAATGTATAGGGGCGCATCGGATGTCTGGCCAGCTGAGACACCTGCCAGGCTCCAAGATCGGAGAAAATCTTTCTAGTTTGTTCCGCGCACTTTTCCCGTAGCTTGGTAATTTCTTCTTCGATACCAACGTCGAACTCACCGCCCTGGTTAACCAGACGCAGTTCTTCAATTTTCGCTTCCAAGTCAGCGATAGGTTGCTCGAACTCGAGGAAATTTAAACTCATTCCGTACCTTATATTCTGTTAATTAACGCACTAAGCGTTTAATGAAACTGCAAACTGACTTTACGCTCTGGTAAAAGTTGTTGCAATTCATATATTAATTCATCTTCTGGCGTTACGTACCATTCGGCCCCAAAAGCCAGCCTTGCTTCGGCATCTGGATGCAACACTCTCATTTGAACCGGACAACTGCCGCCCTGATACTGTTGTAAAATTGCTTGCAGTTTAGACACTGTTGGCGGATTACACCAGTCAGACTGCACTTCCAGTTCAATCCATTTAGCATTCTTTTCGCGCGCTTGTACTATGTCCATAGCGTCGCGGGCCGATATTGTATTGCCACCGGAGAAATCATCAAAGCTGACCTGTCCAGAAATGAGCAAGATCTTGTCAGCTTGCAGAATTTCCTCGTATTTTTCAAACATATCAGGAAAAAATCGTGCATCAATTCGGGCACTTTTGTCATCTAGGGTCACAATTGCCCATCGTCGTCCCCGTTTGTTTGTCATCACCCTGACACCCAGCACAAGCCCTACAGCAACTGAAACGGTATCTTTGCCGGTAGGTTTCAGATCCACTAATCGGCCGCTGCTGTAATGCCTGACTTCTTTTTCATACTGATTAATTGGATGACCAGTAAGGTAAAGACCGAGCGTTTCCTTTTCACCGTCGAGCCAGACTTTTTCCGGCCATTCCGGCACATTAGCAAAAGCGTTTTGAACCTGTTCTGGTTCAGTGGTCAGCAATCCAAACATATCTGACTGCCCATGCATCTCGGCTTTCGCGTGTTGATCAGCGGCGGCCAATGCTTCAGGTAAACTCGCCATGATAGACGCACGATGTGGACCAAGATTGTCCATAGCGCCAGCCCAGACTAATTTCTCTAACACCCGCTTGTTGATTTTCTTCAAATCCACTTTGGCACAAAAATCGAAGAGATCGGTGAAGGCACCTTTTTCTTCTCTGGCTTCAATGATGGCTTCAATCGGCCCTTCACCAACACCTTTGATTGCACCAATGCCATAAACTATGCGGCCTTGGGTATCCACTGCAAACTTGTGTTGTCCAACGTTGAGATCAGGAGGCAGAATCTCCAGTCCCATGCGATTCACTTCGTCTACCAAGGTTACAATTTTATCGGTGTTATCCATATCCGCTGACATCACCGCCGCCATAAATTCAGCCGGGTAATGGGTTTTGAGCCACAAGGTCTGATAGGACACTAACGCATAGGCAGCAGAGTGAGATTTGTTAAAACCGTAACCCGCGAACTTCTCTACCAGATCGAAGATTTTCATCGCCAGATCCGGATCGATGTTGTTATTCTTAGCGCCGTCCTGGAATACTGCCCGTTGCTTGGCCATTTCTTCGGGCTTTTTCTTACCCATAGCACGACGCAACATGTCGGCACCACCCAAACTGTAGCCAGACATCACCTGAGCAATCTGCATAACCTGTTCCTGATACAGGATAATTCCGTAAGTCGGCTGCAGTATTTCAGCCAGGCATTCATGCTGGTATTCCGCATCCGGATAGGAAATTTCTTCACGGCCATGTTTACGATCAATAAAGTTATCAACCATGCCCGATTGCAATGGACCGGGTCGGAACAAGGCCACAAGTGCAATGATATCTTCAAAACAATCTGGTTTGAGACGATTGATCAGATCTTTCATTCCGCGGGATTCCAACTGGAACACAGCGGTTGTCTCGGAGTTTTGCAATACTTTAAAGCTTTTCGGATCTTCCAGTGGGATTGCAGTGATATCGATGGTTTTGTTATGACCTTTGGCGATCATGTCAATGGCCCACTGAATGATAGTCAAGGTGCGCAGACCAAGAAAGTCAAATTTGACTAGTCCGGCTGTTTCTACATCGTTTTTATCAAACTGTGTAACCGGGTTATTCCCTTCATCATCACAATATAAAGGTGCAAAATCCGTGATTAACGTAGGTGCAATAACCACCCCACCGGCATGCTTACCGGCGTTTCTGGTGACCCCTTCAAGGATTCGTGCCATATCAATCAGGTCTTTAACTTCCTCATCCTGGTCGTACAACTCAGGTAAGCGAGGTTCCACTTCAAAGGCTTTTTGCAAGGTCATGCCAGGATCTGATGGAATGAGTTTAGATATTCTGTCTACAAAACCGTACGGGTGCCCCAGGACCCGTCCAACATCTCTTACCACAGCTTTAGCTGCCATAGTACCGAAAGTGATAATCTGCGATACCGCATCGCGACCATACAGTTCTGCCACGTGGTCGATAACCTCGTCCCGCCTGTCCATGCAAAAATCTACATCGAAGTCAGGCATAGATACCCGCTCAGGGTTCAGGAATCGCTCGAAGAGCAAATCAAATTCCAAGGGATCCAGGTCGGTAATATCTAACGCGTAAGCAACAAGGGAACCTGCACCCGAGCCCCGACCAGGTCCCACAGGAATACCGTTGTCTTTGCTCCACTGAATAAACTCCATGACGATCAGGAAGTAGCCAGGGAAGCCCATCTGGTTGATAACACCTAGCTCTATTTCCAGACGTTCATCATATTCCGGCCGCTTTTCCGCTCGTTCCTGCTCATCCGGAAACAAAAATGCCAGTCTACGCTCCAGCCCTTCCCGGGAAACTTTCACCAGGAAATCCTCTGTGGTCAGATCCCCGGTGGGAAATTGGGGTAGGAAATATTCATCCAGGCGCACAGTAACGTTGCAACGTTTAGCAATCTCAACGCTGTTGGCCAGTGCCTCAGGAATATCGCTGAACAATTCACACATTTCTTCTTCTGAGCGCAAGAATTGCTGCTCTGAATAGAGTTTGGGACGTCGCGGGTCCTCTAGTGTAAAACCATCGTGAATAGCCACGCGGATTTCATGGGCTGCAAATCCTTCGGCATCAATGAAACAAACTTCGTTAGTCGCAACAACCGGCAGGTCGTGAGAATCCGCCCATTCAACTGCACGATGAATATAATCTTCTTCACCATGACGACCAGTACGGGTTAACTCCAGAAAAAACTGTTCTGGGAAATGGTCGATATAAAATTGGCTGATGTGTTTCGCCAAATCTAGATTTCCCTTGGTTAACGCTATGCCCAGGTCACCTTGCTTTCCACCTGATAACACAATCACACCATCGTTATGCTGTGCAAGCCACTCCTGATCGATAACCGGGCGCCCTTGTACGTAACCTCTTTGATAGGCTTTGGAAATAAGCAGTGTAATATTCTGATAACCGGTGTTGTCCTTCGCCAATAAGGTCAGACGAAATATTTCTTCTTCAAGTAAGGAACTTTGTACCCAGAAGTCGCAACCAATTATGGGTTTAATACCGTTACTGTGCGCCGCCGTGTAGTACTTCACCAAACAGCACATATTCATCTGGTCTGTGATCGCTACAGCGGGCATATTGAGATCTTTGACTTTGCCCAGAATAGGTTTGACTTTATTCAGCCCATCCATCATCGAAAAGTCGCTGTGCACTCTCAAATGGACAAAACGGTTGTCCTGCATTCTATACTCCTAATTCACCGTGCTTGACCAATGCTAACCTGACTGGCTTAAAACTGACTCGATATTCTTTAAGCGGCCCTAACTGTGCCAATTTTTCCAGATGGAATTTGGTTGGGTACCCTTTGTGTTGATCAAAACCGTATTCAGGATGGGCTTCATGAAGGCTTAACATTTCCCGGTCTCGCGTGATTTTCGCTATGATAGACGCTGCAGAAATTTCTGCAATCAAACCATCACCTTTGACAATAGCTTCAGAAGAATATTGCCATTTTGGACATCGGTTGCCATCAACTTTAACATGATGAGGCTGGACAGATAATCCGTCAACAGCACGATGCATGGCAAGCATGGTGGCATGCAAAATATTCAATGAGTCAATTTCCACCGGCGATGCTCTACCCACAGACCATGCCAGAGACTTTTCTATGATTTCCTCATAAAGAAGTTCGCGTTTTTTCGCCGACACTTTTTTCGAGTCATTCAAGCCAATGATTTTTCGTTTTGGGTCGAGTATTACGGCTGCCGTCACAACATCGCCTACAAGGGGTCCTCTTCCCACTTCATCGACACCTGCAATGAGAAACGTTGGATCGGTATCAGGCATCAATAAGATCCAGCACCGCAGCTGCAGATTGCTGATCTGCATTCTGTTTCAGACTAAGGTGAATTTCTTTGAAACGATTTATGTCCTGCGTACTTGTGCCGCTAATCAGGTCATGGAGCTGTGCGGCGATATTTTGTGGATTAACTTCTTCTTGCAGTAATTCCGGTACCAGCTTTTCATCTGCTAACAAATTAGGTAAGGCAAAATATTTTGCTTTGTATAACCATTTCATCATTTGATGAGTAAACCATTTGAGACGATAAGCTGCGATCATTGGCCTTTTGCACAACATTGCTTCCAATGTCGCAGTTCCAGACGCCAGTAAAATCGCGTCAGAGGCTATCATGCATTGTCGTGCATGCCCTGACATCACCGTGATATTGGCCTTCCCTTTATGCTCCGCCAGAAAAGCTTCAATCTGATTCTTACGTGATTCATTAACCGCCGGGATGACTATTTGTAGCCCTTCAAGCTTCCCGGATAATATTTCTGCACTTTGTATAAAAATCGCCAACAACATGTTGATCTCACTTCCCCGACTGCCAGGTAACAGAGCCAACACTGGGGCGGAACCGTCTAGCCCCAACTCGCTGCGAGCAGCTTGCTTGTCTGGCTCCAAAGGAATGGCATCTGCCATAGTGTGCCCAACGAAAGCACATGGGAACCCGTGATCATCATAAAACTGCTTTTCAAAAGGGAAAATACTCAACACCAGGTTGGTGGCTTCTGCAATTCCGTAGATACGTTTTTCACGCCATGCCCAGACAGTGGGACTGACATAATGGACAGTTTTGATGCCCTGTTGTTTGAGCTTTTTTTCCAGAGTTAAATTAAAATCTGGTGCATCAACGCCAATAAACACATCTGGAGGGTTTTCAGAAAAATATTGTAAGACTGATTTGCGAACAAACATTAGTCTGCGGATCCGAGACAACACTTCTACCAATCCCATTACAGACAGTTCTTCCATATTAAACAGTGTTTTGCAGCCCTGTTCCAGCATCCTGGGACCTGCAATACCTTCAATAATGGCATTGGGGTATTTTTGTCTGATGCATTTGATCATGCCAGCAGCCAGGATGTCACCTGAAGCTTCTCCAGCAACAATACCTATTTTTAATTCTTTTTTTGGGGCTGTCGTTTCAGACATGAGTTATCGAACGATACCTCGTGAGGAATTTGCTACAAAGTCAGCAATAATCTTCACTTCCGGCGCTTCCACGGACATGGCATTTAATTTCTCTACCGCTTCTTCAGCGCGATTGCCGTTGCGGTACAAAACCTTGTAGGCGCGTTTAATCTGAGTAATGGTCTCAGCCTCAAATCGCCGACGCTTCAGCCCTTCGGAATTTATTCCACGGGGCGTACTGTCAGTACCACTTAACATTACGTAGGGCGGAACATCCCTCAGAATAACCGCACCGCCACCACTGAAGGCATGTGACCCGATGTGACAAAATTGATGCACAGCTGTCATACCACCGAGAATAACGAAATCACCAACATGAACATGACCTGCCAAGGTGGCGTTGTTTGCCAGAATGTTGTTATCACCGATAACTACGTCATGAGCCACGTGAACATAGGACATTAACAAATTGTGCGAGCCAATTCGGGTTATACCAGCATCCTGTATGGTGCCTCTGTGTATCGTCACGCATTCCCGAAAGACATTGTTATCGCCCACAATTAATCTGGTCGGTTCACCAGCATATTTTTTATCCTGGCACTCTTCCCCAATGGACCCAAATTGGAAGAAGCGATTGTTTTCCCCAATTGTCGTGGGCCCCTTAATTACGACATGGGATTCCACCACTGTGCCGGCGCCGATAACGACATCGGCCCCAATTAAGCTATAGGGCCCAACCTGCACATTGTCTGCAAGTTTGGCTGATGGGTGAATTATCGCTGTTTCGTGGATCACGACTTACATTTTCCGCATAGCGCACATAAATTCCGCAGTACAAGCGGCTTGTCCCTCTACACTTGCTACACCTTGGAATTTCCATATCCCGCGCTTTTCTTTTAACAGTTTGACTGATAAATCCAGACGATCTCCGGGCACAACAGGGCGTTTAAATCGCGCATTATCGATGCCAGCATATAAATACAGATCATCACTATTTCCTACTGTTTTAAATCCCAGGACCCCTGCGGCCTGTGCCATGGCTTCTAATATCAATACGCCAGGAAAGATAGGTTTACCGGGGAAGTGCCCAGTAAAACAAGGTTCATTAAAGGAAATATTCTTGTAGGCTTCAATAGATTCGCCCAGAGTATAATCTGTCACTCGATCGAGCAATAAAAATGGATAACGATGTGGCAGTAATTCCAGAATTTCTTCTATTTCAATTCTGTTAAGATTGTCCGTCAAAAGCTTGTCTCCTCAGCTACACCTTCTTGGTGCAGACTTTATTTGAACTTTTTTTCCAACACTTTGACACGCTTTGCAAGATCAGTGATGTTCCTCAACCCCACCATGTTTCTCCGCCATTCCTTATTGCTCACAGCAGGAACGCCTGAGGAATATAAACCTGGCTCGGAAATTCCTTTAGTCACCATACTCATACCAGTAAAGTGCACATTGTCAGCTATTTCAACATGGCCTGTAATTGCACTCATCCCAGCTATAGTACATCCTTTGCCGATCGTGGTGCTACCAGCGATCACAGAGCAACCTGCAATGGCAGAGTTCTCACCCATAATAACATTGTGGGCGATCTGGCATTGGTTATCGATAATCACACCATTTTCAATAATGGTATCATCGAGTGCACCCCGATCAATTGTTGAACTTGCACCAATTTCTACACGATCACCGATCAGCACGCTTCCAAGCTGAGGAATTTTAATCCACTGCCCGTTTTCGTTAGCGTAACCAAATCCATCACTACCGATCACGGCTCCCGACTGAACCAAACATGACTCACCCATTTTTACCTGGTGATATACCGTCACATTAGCCCATAATTTAGTATTACGGCCAATAGACGCATGTTTTCCGATAAAACAACCAGGTCCTATTTGTACGTTGTCACCAAGCTCCACACCAGATTCAATAACTGCATTGGCACCAATACTGACGTTTTCACCTAAGGAAACATCGTCGGCAATAACAGCAGATGCCGCGACTCCCTGTGCCGAAGCTGGAGTGCTGTCCAATATCTGAGCGGCCCTGGCAAAGCCTACATAAGGGTTGTCAGAAACGAGTGCTGAACAGGGGCAATGAGGTAAATCATTGGCATGCAAAATAACAGCTTGCGCAGCAGTGTCTACGAGCTGGCTACGATACTTGCTATTGGCCAAAAAGGAAATCTGACCATTGCCTGCCTTCGCTAAAGTCGACAACGAATAGATAGGTGTGTCTGCAGAATCATCAGCAGCAAGGTGCAAAGTTGCACCTATTTGCTCTGCTAGTTGACCAAGTGTTTGCATACCGGATCCGGACTTACTGAATTTTACTGACTTGCTCTAATACTTTCTCAGACAAATCAAATTCAGGCTTACTGAAAACCGCAGCATTTCCCTGCAAAATCAAATCGAAATCACCTTCAGCAGCAACGGTTTGGATTGACTGTTGGATAAGAGCAAGAAGTTTGTTTCTTTCTTCAGCAGAACGCGCTTGCATGGCTTGTTGAAGTGGTTGTGCTTTTGCGTTGTATTCTTCACGCATTTTAAGGATATTTGCTTCCAATTCCTTAATCTGCTCTTCGCTCATTGTTGCCGCTTCACGTTGACGCTTGTTTAGCTGGTATTTGATGTCTTCCTGAAGGCGTACAACTTCATCCTGACGATCTTTAAACTCAGTGTTGATAGTTTGTTGAACGTTTACCGTTTGAGGCATCTGTTGGAAAATACCCTCTACATTGACTACGCCTATTTTTTGCTCCGCCATCGCTGCTGAACTTAGTAATGCGCTTGAAACCAAGGCAGTAGAGATTAGAGATTTAGCTAACTGTTTCAAAAGGAACTCCTTCAATTATGTAACTTACTTTTCGCTGGTCTCAGCCAGCTTAAATTATTAAAATTAAAACGTTTGACCGATATTAAACGAGAAAAACTTAACTTCATCTCCAGCTCTGTCCTGCAGCGCTCTGGAGAAACTAAAGACCATCGGCCCCATAGGTGACAGCCATTGTACCGAAATACCTGCCGATGCTCTATAGCGAGCAAAATCACCGTAATCTGATATGGGATCACTGCCGTCGATAACGTCAAGATCCCGATACTCATCAAAATCGAATTCCGTATCCCATACATTACCCACATCCAGGAAAACACTGGTACGAACGGAGTTGTCAAAATCCGCCTCTACAAATGGTGTTGGCACGATTAGCTCAATACCGCCCAGAATCATCGCGTTTCCACCTAGAGATTGGCGAGATGCGGAGACCCGGTCAGATTCAGGTGGCAGAAATATGGTACTGCCATCCGGTCCTGTGATGGTTCTTGGAATTCGTTGTATTCCTCGTGGACCTACAGTGTTGTTTTCAAAACCACGCAAGGTATCACTACCACCAGCCGTGAAGTTCTGGGTAAATGGCAGTACCTGCTCATTACCATTGATGTCGCCATACCCCTGACCGTAACCCAAACGTAACCTTGCAAGTACCGACCAGCGTTGATTTTGGCTTAATGGGAAATAGAACTTGCTGTCGAGGGTCGCCTTATAATAATTCACATCTGAATTAGGTGTAGTGACACTTAAGTTTGCATTTTGTGACGAACCCGCGGTTGGGAAAATCCCTCGGTTCAGTGTCACCCTGCTCCAGGATACAGATGCCAGGAAGCTTTGATAATCAATTGGTGCATCTGGGTTATTCGGATCAATAAATTGGTCATAGAAACGATCCGTTTGTTCAAACGAACTTCGACGGGATAATTCCACATCACTGAAACTCAGACCGAAGTTGATTCGGTTAAATTCGTTGATCGGATAACCGGCATTAACCCCAACAGAGTAACGCTTACTGTTGTACTGAACCAGGTTAGCATTACCTGCATCAAATTCGCTGTAAGCAAGTGAGCCGCCTAGACTAATACCATCGATGGTAAAATAAGGGTCGGTATAGGACAGTTGTACGCTTCGCTGGAAGGACACCGTATTGATGTTAAACGCAAGACGTTTACCCGTGCCCATAAAGTTGTCTTGCTGAATACCAGCCTGCAGACTCAATCGTGTTCGGTCACCGTAACCAATACCTGCGTTGAAAGAACCAGATGGTTGCTCTTTAACTTTGTAAAGAACATCAACTTTGTCTTCTTCACCTGGTAAACGTATGGTTTCAAAATCAACCTCTTCCATATAAGTCAATCGGGATAAATTATTCTTGGAAGATTCCAGCAACGGATTTGACAACCAGGCACCTTCCATTTGAGAAACACCTTGCCTCAGCACTGAATCAGCGGTAAGAACATTCCCCTCAAACGTGATTCTGTTGACATAAATACGTTTGCCCGGGTCCACTGACAATGTCAATTTAACCGTATTATCTTCATCATTGATTTCAGGGATAGTGGTCACAGTGGGGTATGCATAGCCAAATCGCCCCAGATACTTACTGATAAACTCTTCGGTATAGGTGACTTCTGCCTGGTTATATAACTCACCGGGGCGCAATGGTAATACCTGCTCGATATAGTCTTCGTAACCCAGCATGTCACCCACGAGTTCTACTTCAGAAAGTGTGTACTGCTCGCCTTCTGTAACATTCAGGGTAATGTAGATACCGGTTTTCTCCGGCGTCATGGAAACTTGCGTGGAATCTACGTTATAGCGCAGATACCCGCGATCCAGATAATAACTCTGTATTGTTTCCATATCCCCGGTCAGAGTCTGTTTCTGGTAACGGGTTTCTGACAGGAAGTCCCACCATGGGCGGTCAAATTTCAACTCCATTTGCTGATACAATTCGGCATCGGAAAAGACTTCGTTACCCACAATATTTATTTGCTGAATTTTGGCCGAATCGCCTTCTTCAAACAGTAATTTCAGATCGACTCGATTGCGAGGAAGTGGTGTGATGATAGCTGTGACGTCGGCATTGTATTTGCCGATACTGTAGAAGAAATCTTTCAGCCCATTTTCGATGGAAGTCAGGACAGTTTTGTCCAACGGCTCACCCACACGGATGTTACTGCCTTCCAGACTCTCCTGAAGTTGTTCATCTTTGATATCGTCGTTGCCTTCAAAGATGATATTACTGATGGTAGGCCGTTCTTTCACCTTGACCACCAGAATATTATTATCACGCACTATTTCTATGCTTTCAAAGTGGGTAGAAGCATATAAAGAGCGAACCAATTGCGCGACCCGGAAGCTGTTCATTTGGTCGCCGACCTGCACGGGCAAATAGGTTAACGCGGCGCCTAACGCGACACGTTGCAATCCTTCAACTTTGATATCCTCAACGACAAATTGACTTTCGCTATTTGCGCTGGCAAAGCTAGCACTGGATAACAGTAATCCGGCTACTACTAACTGTTTAAACTTCATTTATTAATATTCTTCCTAAGCACGGTTCGATTTGTGTGCTTCTCTCATCTTTGGCGAACCATTACAGACGAGTGATATCGTTTATTATTGCGATTGTCATAATTAAAAACAAAAATGCGCCACCGATCCGGAAACCAATCTCCTGGACAGATTCCGGAACAGGCTTGCCCGACAAAAGCTCTATAAAATAATAGAGTAAGTGTCCACCATCAAGCACTGGAAGCGGTAAAAGGTTAATTATTCCCAAATTAACGCTAATTAATGCCAAAAAGCTCAAAAAATAGACTAATCCATAACCAGCACTGGCACCTGCACCTTGTGCAATGGAAATTGGTCCACTGAGATTTTTAACCGACACATCACCAGTGATCAGCTTACCCAACATTTCAAAACTTAGCGTAATAAGTCGCCATGTATCTTCCAACGCTTTTACAAAAGCATCGACTGGCCCGTATTGATGAGTAAAGATGAGGTCTTCAGGCCAAGGGTCTATTTTCGGACGAACGCCTAAAAATCCCCGGTCCTCGCCGTTAATATTACGGCTGCCTATTGTCACAGATTTCTGTAATTCCAGGCCATTCCTTAACACGTTTACTTCCACTTTCTTATTGGGATGTTGGGACACATACCCCACTATTTGTTCCCAATTTTGCATACTAGTTCCATCAATGCTGACAATTTTATCGCCAACCATTAATTCCCCTAGCTGTGCGGCAGAGTTTTCTGTGATTTCAGATAGCTCCAAATGGACTTTGGGTCGAAAGGGCCTGATGCCTAAACTTGCCAAAGGAGACTGTTTGTCAGGATCAAATTCCCAATCGCTGACATCCAAACTAAATTGCCTACTGATACCCCTTGAATCGGTTACGTCCAAAAGCATTTTTTCCTTGCCGATATGGGACATCAATTCAAGTTGAACAGCCTGCCAATCAATTGTATCACGGCCGCCTACTTTGTTTATCAACATACCAGATTGCAGCTGCGCGCTGCTGGCAATAGAGTCAGTACTAATTTCACCCACCATAGGTCTGACAGTCTCTTTGCCAATCAGAAACATTAGTAACAGCGCAAAAATAGCGAAGATAAAATTAGTTAATGGACCTGCTGCAATTATGGCGATCCGTTTCCAAACGTTTTGACGATTGAATGCAAAGGGTAGATCTTCTTCTTTAACTTGTTCTACGCGTTCGTCGAGCATTTTGACATAGCCACCCAAAGGGATAGCTGCAATAACGAATTCAGTACCCTGCTTGTCATAACGACTCCACAAGGCTTTGCCAAACCCAATCGAAAAGCGCTGAACTTTCACGCCACAAAGTCGAGCGACATAAAAGTGTCCCCACTCATGCACTGCGACTAAAATGCCGATGGCGACAATAAACGATAATAAAGTCTGAATGAAATCAAACATTAACTGATCCTGTTCACAATATTTTTAGCGATGACTCTGGCTTCGACATCCAAGGCCAGGACATGTTCAATCTCATTGAGAGGGCGGGATTCAATCTGAGCCAATGTCTGCTCATTCACTCTGACAATGTCCGTGTATTCTATTTGACTGTTTAAAAAGGCTTCTACAGCTATTTCATTGGCGGCATTCAGACAAGTTGTTGCTGATTGACCTTCTTTGCAAGCCTGAATTGCCACTCTCAAATTGGGATATCGGGCGAAATCCGGTTGAGCAAAGGTGAAATCTGCCAAGCTCGAAAAATCCAGAGGTGACACCCCAGCCTCGATGCGATTTGGAAACGCCAGACAATGTGCAATAGGTGTGCGCATATCGGGATTACCCATTTGCGCGATGACCGAACCATCACGATATTGCACCATTGAATGAATGACACTTTGTGGATGCAAAACCACCTGAATATCGTCACACTGCAGACCAAATAACCAACGGGCTTCAATGTACTCGAGTCCCTTATTCATCATGGTGGCTGAATCCACAGAAATTTTCCTGCCCATATCCCAGTTAGGGTGAGCGCAGGCCTGCTCAGGTGTGACCAGGTTTAACTCGTCCATCGGAGTTCTCAGAAAAGGACCACCTGAGCCTGTTAATAATATTTTACTGATACCCGCGCTGTCCAAATCACCATATTGGTAATCCAGGGGTAAGGATTGAAAAATGGCATTATGTTCACTGTCAACAGGTAATAAAATGGCATTGTGATCTCTGACTGCCTGCATAAAGAGCTCGCCGGACATCACTAAGGATTCTTTGTTTGCCAGCAGCACCCTTTTACTGGATTTAACAGCTGCCAAAGTCGGCTGCAGTCCCGCAGCGCCCACAATGGCTGCCATCACAATATCTGTCTGTGTATGTGCGGCAACTTCAGCCAGCGCTTTCGGGCCACTCAGGATCTCCGCATCCAATCCTGCATCACTCGCTAGTTGTTTGGCCTGCAAATATTTTTCTGGATCTGCAACTACCAAAAACTTTGGCCTACAGATTTTGGCCTGAGCCACCAGTTTTTCGACACGGGTGTTTGTCGTCAAGGCAAAGACACTATATAAATCTGGGTGACGACTTATAACGTCCAGTGTACTTTCACCAATGGAACCAGTGGCCCCAAGTATACATACTTGTTGCATTATGCCATCCAGGTTACATAGCAGAACGCAAATACAGGAAAAGCTGCGGTCAAACTATCGATACGGTCCATAATACCACCATGGCCTGGAAGTAGCTTTCCGCTATCTTTAATGCCTTCACAGCGTTTAAACATGCTTTCATTTAAATCGCCTAGTGCAGATACACCGACAGTTATTCCACCTACAAGAATATGCAACCAGATGCGCCCGGGATCAACCTGATAGTGCATGGCTGCAAATGCGATGATGGCCGTAGACGCCATCACACCACCAGCTAACCCTTCCAGGGTTTTACCGGGGGAAACATTGGGTCTTAGTTTATGTCGACCAAATTTTACCCCGACAAAAAATGCCCCTATGTCCGCGGCCCAGACTATGCCGAGCACGTAGAATATCAGTGAAGCACCATACAAGGGATCAATGTCATAAAGACTGGTGCGTAAACTGACTACGGCAACCCAGGTAGGTACCAGGGTCAGCACACCAAAAACGGCGCGTATGGCAACACTTTTACGCCAAACGCTGCTGTATTTAGGGTAAGCCAGAATCATGCCCAGAGATACAGTCCACCAAATTGCTGCCACACTCAATACGTAATGATAAAGGCTATTCAGACTACCTTGATACCAAATCAGATCATGAGGAAGTTGAAAGGCCAGCAAGAGGCACAGAGACAGTACTATTAAGGTATACACGGCTTTTGATGGGCGTGATTTCATGCCTGACATGTTTGCCCATTCCCAGGCACCTAAACCCATTACAGCGGCAATAAATAACTCAAAACCAATGAGCGGCAGAAACAGAATGCCAAATAAAGCGAGAGGAGCGAGAATAAGCGCGGTTATAACCCGTTGTTTAAGCATCTAAGATCCCTGCGGCGAAAACAAAATCAGCATTACGAAGCCACCTGTTCACCGGTCATGCCGAACCGTCTCTGACGTTCAGCAAAATCATCTATTGCAAGCTGAAATGCTTGCTCATCAAAATCCGGCCACAAGGTATCGGTAAAGTACAATTCCGCATAGGCAGCCTGCCACATCAGAAAATTGCTTATCCTGTGTTCACCACCGGTGCGTATCAACAAATCAAGCTCAGCCAGGTTGGCAACTGATGTCTGTTGGTCAAACAACTCTTCCGTAAAATCACTGGCTTGAAGTTGCCCTTGGGCGACTTGTTCAGCTAGATTTTTTGCCGCATTTACTATGTCCCATCGACCACCATAATTGGCCGCAATGTTCAGTACCAAGGCGTCATTTTCGGCGGTCAACGCTTCAGCGTCCGCTATTTTCTGAACTAGTTTTGGGGCAAAGCGTGATTTGTCACCAATGACTTTCAGGCGGACATTATTTTTGTGCAGTTTTTTGACTTCACTACTCAATACCAGATTGAATAAATCCATCAACACACCTACTTCTTCAGCAGGCCTGTTCCAGTTTTCGCTGCTAAAGGCAAAAAGTGTCAGTACCTGAATGCCGTTCTGACGAGCAAACTTGACAGAAGCACGTACAGACTCGACCCCAGCTTTGTGACCAAAGGTTCGAATCTTACCTTTACTTTTTGCCCAGCGACCATTGCCATCCATTATTATGGCGACGTGTTTCGGCATTGTTTTTGACATAATAATTATCAGAATTCAAAAAGGGGGATCCCCTTCTCTAAAATTCCATCAGCTCTTTTTCTTTGTCTTGAAGCATAACATCAATCTGTTTAACAAATTCGTCTGTCAATTTTTGAATGCCATCTTCACCTTTACGGCTTTCGTCTTCGCTGATTTCTTTCTCTTTTAATAACTCTTTAATATCACTATTCGCATCTCTGCGGATATTCCGGACCGATACTCGTCCTTGCTCTGCTTCGTTACGCACTACCTTAATAAAATCTTTACGTCTTTCTTCTGTCAGTGGTGGCATTGGAATACGGATAGCGGTACCTGAACTCATTGGATTCAGTCCAAGGTCTGATTGCATAATGGCTTTTTCAACCGCAGACGCAGCGCTTTTATCAAAAACAGTTAAGGCAAGAGTACGCGCATCTTCAGCAATAACGTTTGCTAACTGTTTTAACGGTGTATCAACACCATAATAGGAAACCTGAATGCTGTCCAAAAGACTTGGATGAGCACGACCAGTTCGAATTTTGCTCAACTGGTTTTTCAACGCAACAATGCTTTTTTCCATTCGTTGTTTTGCATCTGCTTGAATTTCATTAATCACAGTATTGTTCCTTATTCTTTCTCATCTGCTTAAGCAAGTTTTTCTTGTTGATCGATAAGTGTACCTTCATCTTCACCCATCACCACCTTTCGAAGGCAACCAGGTTTGTTCATGTTGAACACTCTGATTGGCATTCCGTGGTCACGGGCCAGTGTAAAGGCCGCCAAATCCATCACTTTTAATTCTTTTTCTAGTACTTCCTGATAGCTAACCTGTTTTAACAACACAGCATCAGGGTTTTTAACCGGATCATCACTGAATACACCATCTACTTTGGTGCCCTTGAATACAGCTTCAGCTTCTATCTCTATGCCACGCAAGCATGCGGCGGAATCAGTGGTGAAGAAGGGGTTACCTGTTCCAGCGGCAAAGATCACAACGCGGCCAGATTTGAGTAAACTGATGGCTTCAGCCCAATTATAGGCATCACATACACCATTTAAAGGAATGGCAGACATCAGTCGTGCGTTAACAAATGCTCTGTGCAGCGCATCACGCATGGCTAGGCCGTTCATGACAGTCGCCAACATCCCCATGTGGTCGCCCACCACGCGATTCATTCCAGCTTTCGCTAACCCTTCACCGCGAAACAAGTTACCGCCCCCGATAACTAGGCCAACTTGAACCCCCAGTTCCACCAATTCTTTGATTTCAGTCGCCATTCTGTCGAGAACTTTAGGGTCAATTCCAAACCCCTCTTCCCCCATCAGGGCTTCACCACTAAGTTTTAATAGAATTCTTCGGTAAGCAGACTTTGGCGTGATACTCATAGATTGGCGCTTCCTTCTTCAGCAACGGAGATATAAAAAGGCACCTCAAATTGGTTTGCAATTTGAAGTGCCCGTAGTTTATATGACATTAGCTTTTTGACAAAGCCAAAGGCACAATTATTTCTTAGCAGCTTCCATTTGAGCAGCTACTTCTGCAGCGAAGTCTTCTTCTTTCTTCTCGATACCTTCACCAACTTCGAAGCGCACAAAGTTAATAACGTCGGCATCTTTAGACTTAAGCAAAGCACCTACTGTCATTGAAGGATCTTTGATGAAAGGCTGACCAGTCAGACTCACTTCACCAGTAAATTTCTTCATACGACCAGCAACCATTTTTTCTGCGATTTCAGCTGGTTTGCCAGATTGAACAGCGATATCCAATTGGATTTCTTTTTCTTTCGCTACTACTTCAGCAGGCACATCTTCAGGTTTAACATACTGAGGGCTCGCTGCTGCAACGTGCATAGCGATATCTTTCGCCAGCTCTTCGTCACCGCCATTCAAAATGGTGATAACACCAATACGGCCACCGTGTACGTATCCAGCCAGGTTATCACCTTCTACTGAGATAACACGACGTGGAGAGATATTCTCTCCGATTTTAGCAACAAGAGTATCGCGTAAATCGCTAACTTTGGTGCCGTCAATTTCAGAGTTATTCAAAGATTCGATATCGTTGAACTTGTTAGTAGATGCGTGCTCGATCAATTTAGAAGAAAACGCAAGGAAACCGTCGTCACGAGCGACGAAGTCAGTTTCACTGTTGATTTCCATCATAGTAGCAACACCGTTAGCTACTTTAGTTACGATAACGCCTTCTGCAGCAATTCGGCCAGCTTTTTTAGCCGCTTTTGCTTGACCAGATTTACGCATGTTTTCAATTGCTAACTCGATGTCACCATCGGTTTCAACAAGCGCTTTTTTACAATCCAACATACCGGCGCCGGTACGTTCACGTAATTCTTTTACCAGGGCTGCTGTCACTGCCATTTTTGTATCCTCAGAGAATCAGGTTTAGTTCGGTAATCTTACAAAACAGGGGCGCACACATGGTATGTCGCCCCTGTTACAAATCTTTTATATAAAAAGACCCGGCTGGGTCTTTTTATTTCGTGCTGAAAATTTGTAAAAGGGACTGATTACTCAGCAGCTTCTACGAAATCGTCTTGTTCAGCTTGCACTTCAAGGTTTTGCTCACGACCTTGGCTAACAGCGTCAGCAGCGGCGTTCAAATAAAGTTGAACCGCACGAATTGCGTCATCGTTTCCAGGGATAATGTAGTCAACGCCATCTGGATTAGAGTTAGTATCTACAACAGATACAACTGGAATACCCAGATTACGTGCTTCAGTGATTGCAATGTGCTCGTGATCTGCATCGATAACAAACAACACGTCAGGCAAACCGCCCATGTCTTTGATACCGCCAAGGCTTGACTCAAGCTTGGTCATTTCACGTTGAAGCATTAATACTTCTTTTTTGGTCAGCTTCTCAAACGTACCGTCCTGTGCTTGTTGCTCAAGCTCTTTAAGACGTTTGATTGATTGACGAACTGTTTTCCAGTTAGTCAACATTCCACCCAACCAACGCTTGTTAACATAGAACTGGTCACATTTTTGTGCCGCTTCTTTAACAGCGTCGCTCGCAGCGCGCTTAGTACCTACGAATAAAACTTTACCTTTCTTGGATGCAACACCAGAGATATAACCTAGTGCGTCATTAAACAAAGGAACAGTTTTTTCAAGGTTGATGATATGAACTTTGTTACGTGCACCAAAGATGAAAGGCTTCATTTTCGGGTTCCAGTAACGGGTTTGGTGGCCGAAGTGGACACCGGCTTGCAGCATATCGCGCATAGATACGTTTGGCATAATAATTCCTCAATTGGGGTTAGGCCTCCATACATCCCATTTATCGATCCACAAAGGTATTAATCACCTCGCAGACACCCCGACAAATGTGTCGATGTATGTGTGTTATTTAAAAAAGTGTTTTGCTAAATCTGAACTATCCAATTGGATACCTCGAATTTGCGGGGCGCTTTATATCACTTTAACTCAGTAGATTCAAGAAAAACGCCCATTATTAATCGTTTTATCTCAGGCTTCAGGAGTAGTTTGATGCCAAGCTTGAACTCGCAACGGCAAATACGTAACCTCGTTAATGTAACTTACTCTGTTAGCCACTCAGTATCAGGACGACTCAAAGGACATCATGAAAGAAGGTTTTAAGGTTCCCCATACGCTCATCCTCCTACTATCAATGATGATGGTAGCCTATATCGCTACCTGGATAGTGCCCCAAGGATTTTTTGAAACTATTACGCTGGAAAATGGGCGTCAGTCCGTGGTGCCTGGAACCTATGCCCAGGTTGCGGAACAGACACGTTTGACGCCAATGGATTTGCTGGTTGCCATTCCACGTGCATTTGCCGCGGCGCAGGATGTTATCTTTTTCATCTTTATTGTTGGTGGCGTATTAGCCATTGCCCGTGCAACCGGCACTATTGACGCGTTGATTGGCAATTTGCTCGAACGTTTCGGTGAAAAGCCCAATGTCCTTATTTTCATGGTGGTTTTTTGCTTCGCCATGGCGTCAGGGGCAATTGGAACAGCGGGAGAATACATACCCTTCGTTCTTATCCTCGTTGGGTTGTGTAAAGCCATGAGACTCGATGCCATGACAGCGGTTGGCATGATAGTCACAGGATATGGCATTGGTTACGGCGTTTCCGCTTTTAACCCTTTCACTGTGATGGTAGCCCAGAATATTTCTGAAGTGCCAATCTACTCTGGTATTGAATTGCGACTAGCTATTTTCATCCCATTTGTGTTGATTGGTTTCCATCACGTCTGGCGTTATGCGAAGAAAGTACTGGATGACCCTTCTCAGTCAATGACCGCAAACTTGCCCTGTCCACTCGAGGGCAGAGACACCAATTCCTATCCTCAATTGAACATAAGACACAAACTTATTCTGTTTGGTTTGGTAGCAACAATTGTGCTGGCCGTTTGGGGGATTTCTCAACGTGGTTGGTATTTATATGAGCTAGGTGCAGTCTTCATTGGCTGGGGATTATTTACTGTAATTGTCGGTCAATTAGGCGCTGATAAAGCAGCCAACGCTTTTATTGAAGGGGTCAAAGACCTGGCTACTACTGCTGTGCTGGTAGGTGTCGCTCGAGGCATAGCCCTGGTAATGGAAGACGGTCAGATACTCCACTCCTTGGTTTACGGCATGTCATTGCCTTTGTCATATCTAGGTGCAGAATTAGCGGCAGTGGGCATGTTCCTGATGCAAACGCTGCTTAATCTGTTTATTCCTTCCGGAAGTGGTCAGGCTTACGTCACAATTCCTTTGCTTGCTCCTGTGGGTGATCTGGTGGGTGTATATCGTCAGGTCGTGGTATTGGCTTATCAATTCGGAGACGGATTTTCCAATATGATCATACCCACTAATGCGGTACTGATGGGTATCATCGGCATGGCGGGTGTGCCTTATCATCTTTGGTTCCGATTCTGCTTGCCACTTCTACTTAAATTGATGCTGGCTGCTTCAGTGGTACTGGTTCTGGCAGTCACCTTTGACTATGGTGCTGATGTGCAGCCTAACCTGCAAACTGAAATGCAACAAAATGATTGAGAATTGAGATGTGCTTGACGATGACATCCGTTTAGTATCTAAAATTATTTGCAAGACAGGTTTGTACGACTATGGCACAATTAATAACAAGAGAAATTAGGTTGATAATCAAAACATTCCGCGCTTTCAGCCGCAATAAAAATTAATCAGTAATTGACCAACATTCACCAAGGACGATGTATGAATATGTTCCGTGTCGGCGCCATTTTTTTATCCACAACTATTGCGATTGGATGTGGAGGTGGTGGTAGCTCAACGCCTTCTAATCCTGGCAATCCATCCAACCCGATTCCGGTTCAAGTTGCACCCAAATTGACAGTTCAAACGTCAAAGATCAACCAATGTAATCTGCGAACTCCGCAAACAGATTCGGTACTCATTGTCCATAACGATGATTTTACAAACCGCTCTGTGCATAGTGCCGATGAAGAAGGTCGCTTCAGCATCGAATTGCCGTCTGAACGAATGACGGTCAGCATTTTGTCCAAGGAAAAGTCCTCGGGTGAGCAGGAGGCAACTAGGATAGATACTTTTTATCAGGTATCAGCAACAGACTTAGGTGTCATTAATAACCGATATTATCCAGAGAATGATCCCGATTGCGAATGTGTTGAAAGTGATATTAGTTTACAAAACACATTTGAATCGAATTTCCCTGAACGCTCAACACTTCTGGGAAGCTCCGTAAGAGGAGGAGATGATATAACTGGAGGGGTCATAGTAAGGCAAAAAGAAATTTGCCGCACTAGCGATGGGAGTTGGCCAGTTTTAGGCGGCACAATGCGCTTTGGCGGTCCATCATTTAAACGCGTTTATACGGGCAAATTGACAGAATACGAACCCAGTACAGACGTAGTCGTTGAAGTTAATGCGCAAGAAAGTTATGTTCCCGTACACTTAATTGGTGAAGATGAAAGCCAATTCAACATTGCTAGCCGAGGAATTAGCGGATCCGACACCCTTTATTACGACTTTGCATTTGATACTGACTCTGGTGCTGTAGTGTTCTCGGATGAAGTATTGGATTACAGCCATATTAGCCTATACGACTTTGACTTCAGCGGTGACTACATATCTCTTCCAAATCACACATTGTTTACCCGATCAGTGCGTTCAGTCGCTTTTCCCCAAAACCAAACCTTAGATTTCGAATTTATTGAAAGACAACAGTTCGCTCGAGCAGTTGAGGAAACGATCGAACAGGATAGTTATGATTTTAGTGAAGCAACAGGGGCCGAAGTATTTATTTTGTTTACTGATATTTTGGATAGTTCCAACGGGTTACTTTTAAGATGGAGAATCGTCGCCCCAATCGCAGGCTCCTTGAGTGGAATTGATAATTTCTCAATTGAAGACACCAACTTTAGTATCGACAACACTAACGTACCGAATAGTGCAGAGGTTGAATGGTTGATAGCCGATAACGAAAACCTAGCAAATTTTGATGAATACATTGCATTCCTTGCTGAAATTACCTCCACCGAAATAAGGGAGCCAAGCGACACTAAATATATAAGCATCGAAGTTGATATAGATGACCCAAACTTGTTTCCAGTGGGTCAAAGCGGGAAAGCGTTACCAGGTAAGTCTTTGTCAAACGTCCTTTCGAAAAGTAGAAAATAGCGAAGCCTCGAACTTGAGTTGCTAAAGGATATCAGTCTTAACTGCGCAGCATCTATACATCTTCTTAGTGAAAAGTTACTATATCGCGCAGTTTAGCAACCTTCTAGTTAAGTCAGGATTAACGATTGACCATTACGATTAAAACACCGGAAGAAATAGAAAAAATGCGCGTGGCAGGCAAATTGGCCTCTGAAGTGCTGCAGATGATAGGTCCATTTGTGAAAAAGGGCGTCACAACTGAAGAACTTAATCAGATCTGTCACGACTACATAGTTAACGAACAAGACGGCATACCAGCGCCATTAAATTATGGCCAGCCGCCTTTCCCAAAGTCTATTTGTACGTCGGTGAATCACGTTATCTGCCATGGCATTCCAGCAGATAAAAAACTCAAAGATGGCGATATTATCAATATCGATGTGACGGTGATCAAAGATGGCTACCACGGTGATACATCGAAAATGTTTGTGGTAGGTAAACCCAGCATCCTGGCCGACCGTCTTATCCGTATTACTCAGGAATGTCTGTACAAGGGCATCAAACTTGTGAAACCTGGTGCAAGATTGGGCGATATAGGTCATGTGATTCAGCAGCATGCAGAAAAGCACAATTATTCCATCGTAAGAGAGTATTGTGGCCATGGCATTGGTGCCAGCTTTCATGAAGAGCCACAAGTGGTACATTATGGACGACCAAATACTGGTGAAGTGTTGCAGGAAGGCATGTGTTTTACCATTGAACCCATGGTAAATGCAGGTAAACGCTATTCAAAAATCCTGCCTGATCAATGGACTGTTGTAACCAAAGACAGGAGTCTTAGTGCACAGTGGGAGCACACTTTACTCGTCACAAAGGATGGTGTGGAAATTCTTACTTTGCGCGACGACGAAGATATCGATCGGGTGATTAGTCACTAGTTTTTTATCTGAAATCAAAGGGGTGATAAAATTCACCCTTTTACATTTCTCAGCCCTCTCCTATCCTTTTAAAGCAACGACTTCTATTTCATCCGCACGTCAGTTAGCTTATTATTTTTGATTCTTTGTGGCCCGAATTAGTTATTTGCTAACCTAATCGAGTTAATAGACACTTCGGTTGGCTGTCAAAACGGCTAGGTTAAATCTGTACTTTCAATAACATAGCAGTAAGTACTCACTTAAACAGGTAGGGAATAAATATTGTCGTTATCCAATCAACTATATCAAGTGGGCAGTATAGCCAGCATTGAAGATACAGACGGGTTTAAAGCTTGCGTTGAAGAGAACTACGCTTGGTTAAACAGTCAATTTGATATTATGCAGGTTGACGAGCTCGTTCATGGTAGAGCGACCTTTGTGGATGCATTGCTGTGTCGGGCCTGGCAACTATTGGGATTAGACAGAGAAAAAAATCTGTCCCTTGTTGCGGTTGGCGGATACGGACGTGGTCAGCTACAGCCATATTCTGACGTGGATTTACTCATTCTGAGCAATCGTCGCCTCAGCAAACAAATACAGGAAATTATCGGACAATTTATTACCTTGCTGTGGGATATCAAGTTGGATGTGGGCCAGTCTGTCCGAACAGTGAAAGAAACTGTGACCTTAGCCAACGACGATATCACCATTGCCACCAATTTGGTGGAATCGAGGCTGTTGATAGGTAGTGCAGATGTGTTTCAGGCGCTGCAAAAGAAAATCAAAAGTCGTACCTTCTGGAGCAGTAAAGATTTCTTTTTGGCCAAGTATCAGGAACAAAAAAACCGCCACGCAAAATTCCACGGTACATCTTACAACCTGGAACCCAATATCAAAGAAAACCCAGGCTGTCTGCGCGACATTCAGTCCATAGGTTGGGTAGCGAAAAAACACTTTAAGGTCTGGAATGGGCGTGAACTGGTCGAACATGGCTATTTTACTGCTGGAGAATGGCGTGAACTCATCGAATGCCGTTCGCACTTATGGCGAATGCGCTTTGCCCTGCATATGGAAGCCGGGCGAAACGAGAATCGCTTGTTGTTTGATTATCAAACTGACCTGGCTAAGCGACTTGGGTACGGTGAAGAAGGAAAGTCTTCCGTAGAAAATATGATGAAAGCATTTTTCAGGATTGTTCGTCGTGTCAGCGAACTAAATGAAATGCTGTTGCAACACTTTACTCAAGATATCCTGGCACTGAAAGTGAAACAGGTCGTTCCCATTGATAATGATTTCGAACTTGCGGACCATTTAATTACGCCAAAGCATGATCGTGTTTTTGAAAGCCCGGAAGATATTTTATCCTTCTTGTTACTCATTGCCAATACACCAGAAATCAAAGGTTTACACTCCAGTTGTTTGCGCCAGCTAAGAAATGCCCGGCGGGCTTTTCACGTTGAATACTATTGCGAGCGAGAGGCATGTCGTGAACTGTTCGTCAAATTGCTCCGCCATCCCAATTTTTTTGGGTTGAGCTGGGATTTGATGCACAAGCACGGCATATTGCAGTCATATCTACCTGAGTGGAACCAAATAGTCGGGATGATGCAGTTTGATTTATTTCATGCTTATACGGTCGACGAGCACACTCACAGACTAGTGAAACATGTACATGAATACCATGACCCTGAGTACAACAGATTTCCCCGCTGTAAACGTATAGTTCAGAATCTGGATAAACCTGAACTGCTTTACGTAGCAGCAATTTTTCATGATATTGGTAAAGGCAGAAATGGCGACCACTCCAAACTCGGCGCAGTGGATGTCAAAGCTTTTTGTGAAAGCCATGGATTTGAGCGACAGGACACAGAGTTAATTAGCTGGCTAGTGGAAAGTCACTTGTTAATGTCAGTAGTTGCCCAAAGACGGGATATTTACGACCCTGAAGTTATCGGCGATTTTGCCAGTAAGGTGAAAAGTCAGAATCATTTGAATCATCTGTATGCCCTGACCCTGGCCGACATTCGCGCCACCAATGACAACCTTTGGAATGAATGGAAGTCATCATTGCTGCGTGAGCTTTATTTGATGACCAAAAAAGCTCTGAATAATGGTCTTCAGTGCCAAGTCACCTTGCAGGAAAGAATTAACAAACACCAGGCTGAAGCAAGGGGGTTACTGTCTGAGCAAGGGCTTATCGGGCAGCAAATCGATGCCTTCTGGAATCGCATGAGTGGCGACTACTTCGCGCGCTTTAAACCCGCTCAATTAGCCTGGCATGCCTCTGTTATTCTGAAATCAGAATTGGTTGATGAAAATGATCTCACTATTGATATCAGTGATACTACTTCGCTCGCTGGAACAGAAATGCTGGTTTACGGCAAAAACCGACCTGCTCTGTTTGCCCAAGTAGCATCGGTGCTGGACAGTCGGAACTGTTCTATACACGATGCGCAAATCATGGTGACAGACGATGGTTATGTGTTTGACAGCTTTATCATCCTGGAACAGGACGGCTCCAAAATCAGTTCACCCAGCCGCATAGCAAGTTTAAAAAGTGCGGTGGCAACACAACTTTTTAAGCCCACCAGAGAACATAAAAATAAACGCAAAATGTCCAGGCAAATGAAACAACTGGATGTCAAAACCAAAGTACGGTTCTATTCTTCCCAACCTGAAATTACGCTGATGGAGCTTGAAGCTCTTGATGTACCCGGCTTATTGGCCAAAGTAGGACACTTATTTATCGAGCTTGGATTAAGTCTGCATATGGCCAAGATCTCCACTATCGGGGAGCGCGCAGAGGATTTGTTTATTATCAGTAATGCCCAGGAAAGCGCCTTGACCCAGGACCAACAAGTCGAGCTTAAAAAGCGGCTAACACAAATGTTAGATCAACCCCAGGCCAGTACTGAAGCATGTCAGAGTTAAAAAGCATCATTGAAAAGGCGTTTGACATCCGAACGTCTATAACGGCAGACACAGCGGATACATTTACAAAAAGCGCCGTCATTGAAGCCATTGCGATGCTTAATTCGGGACAAGCCAGAGTAGCAGAGAAAATTGCCGGTGAATGGGTCGTTCATCAATGGTTGAAAAAAGCAGTACTTCTTTATTTTAGAATTAACGATAACCAGATTATCGATGGAGCCGAAAGCCGATTCTATGACAAGGTGCCGCTCAAGTATTCGAATTATAGTCAGCAGCAGTTTGAAAAAGATGGTGTGCGCGTTGTTCCTCCTGCTGCGGTCAGAACAGGTGTTTTTCTGGGTAAGAACGTTGTGCTCATGCCGTCCTATGTGAATATTGGCGCTTTTGTTGACGAAGGGTCGATGGTGGATACCTGGGCAACAGTCGGGTCGTGTGCACAAATAGGTAAAAATGTGCATCTGTCCGGAGGCGTAGGCATAGGGGGCGTTTTGGAACCATTGCAGGCTAATCCAACTATAATCGAGGACAATTGTTTTATCGGAGCGCGCTCAGAAATTGTCGAAGGCGTAATAGTGGAAGAAGGGTCAGTGATTTCCATGGGTGTCTACATTGGCCAAAGCACACGAATTTATGATCGTGAAACCGGCGAAATTCATTACGGCCGTGTTCCCAAAGGCTCAGTCGTAGTGTCAGGTAACTTACCGAGTAAAGACGGAAGATACAGCTTATACGCTGCTGTAATTGTGAAGAAAGTCGATGCCAAAACCCGTGCGAAAGTGGGTATCAATGCCCTGCTCAGGGGTGCTGAATAGGCCGCACCAAGCCGCCATTATGGATAAGTAGGTTAGCGATCCAGAATGCTTTTTATCTAACCTGAGGTTACCTGGGTAGAAGAGGATGGTTCAGTTTTTTAATATCCGCCTGGGGATACTGATTGCTGGTAAAAAGCAGCTCTCCTTTTTCAGTATTCAATGACATTTCCTGATAAGTTTGGAACATCCTCGTCGGCAACCGCACCAAAGCTTTTAAATTTTGTTGGTTAAAATCATAGTGCATAAACTGGTGATGATTCGAGGCGTTCTGACGAAAGTAAACGCCATCATCATCGTACACCCAGGCATACCGGGAATTGAATATACTTTTATCGAGCTTGGAAAGCGGCTGTCCTCCAATTTCCATCTGCCAAAGGCCTCTGTTTTCACCTGTATAGAGCAAGGTTGTTGGCGAGATCATTATGCCGTAACGCCCCCCATCGAATGTTAATCGCTCGGCTGAACCATCTTCTATTGAAATTTTAAACAAATCAGTGAATTCATTGCCGTAAATTGCCGAAATAATGGCGCTGTCATCAAAACTCCAGGTCGGCCTGTTATGCAACCGGAAAGCCGTAGGGAGCATAGTGAGTAATTTGGTTCGCACATCTATTATGAAAATTTTGTCACCATTGGCATCATCACTTGGCGCAAGGAAAGCAACCTTTTCGCCATTGTGAGACCAACGAGGATAATGCACCGACTGCTTCAAGTTGGTAAGTTGAGAGCGATTAAAGCCATTATTGTCTGCCAACCACAATTCGTAGTGACCGGATTCATTTGATACATAAACGATCTTGTCGGCTCTGGCAGAATAATCAGGATAACGATGATTAAACTCTGATTGCACCACTGGGAATGGACTTGAAGCCACGTCACCATTCAATTCTAAACGAGAAATGTGATATTTCTCCGTGCGTTGCTGGTAGAAAAGCTCTGTTGTTTTTTTAGCATATGAAGGATAGCTAAACCCTTCAATGTTGAGCGCTTGTTTTTTCTTTGATTTTATATCTAAAACAAAGCCGTCTCGCTTGTCTGCTTTTTGGGCAGCGTAAATTATATGGTTGCCTTTTGGATGCCAGGTTAAGCCGACAATATCTCTCTCACCGTAAGTGAGTTGTTGCTCTGAACCTGATTCCAGGTCGACCAAATAAACATTTTCACTAAACCAGTTCATACGCCTGGTAATTGCCATTGTCTCACCATCTGGAGAGAACGCCATATCTCTGTCTTTGTATCCGCAATTGAAAGAGCAGGAAAAGCGAACAGGTTTAGCATTTTGCTCATCCAAACGAACAAAATAGATTCCGCTAACATCAGCTGGTTCACTAAAGCCGTGAAATGCCAGGGTTTTATCATCCGGTGAGATGTCGATGTAGTAATAGCCTCCTCTCAACGGACAGGTGGCTATACGTTCTTCCTGATTGGTTGCAACTTTAAGTCGTACGATTTCACATAGAGAGCGGGAAACATTTTTGCGGGAAAAATACAGGTATTGGCCATCGTTACTCCAAACCGAATGGCCCTCTTTTGCGTCGTCAAATGTCAGTTGTTTTGCCGGTAATTGAGGCTGCTGCCGATCACTTACATAAATGTTGACCTGATCCTCAGTATTAACCCATTTGTAAGCCAGAAAGCGACCATCTGGAGAAGCAGAAACAAACAACTCGCTACCGGGTTCACGGGTAATTTGTTCTGACAATGGAATATCCACGTTGGCAGGTTGTGAATAAAAATAAATGATAAAAGTTATCAGCAGCACACAAATGACTAAATAGGGAAATACGGACCGCCACCTGTTATCTCCAGTATGGCCAGGTATAGGCTGAGGCGTCTCATGCGCATTCTGGCTTATACTAGTTGTTGCCGTTTGGTCCTCCTGCCATTCAGGCTCAACCAGCAACCTGTAACCTCCCTTGCGAATGGTTTCTATCACTTCTGACTCTCCATTCGCCCCTGCCAGATTTTGGCGGAGATGCCAAATAGTATTGGTCAGTGCTTTTTCACCACTAAACTCATTACCATTCCAGATGACTTCAATGAGTTCTTGTCGTGGAATGACACGGGGATGATGCTTGGCAAGGTAAGTGATGACTTCGATATATTTAGGCTGCAATGAATGCTTGCTGTCATCGTCAAATCGAATTGAAAAATCGGTAGGACATACCAGGCAGGTTCCAATTTTAAAGGCTTTATTAGTCTCCATTTAACTTGATAAATCCGCCAACGTTTAATGAATAAATAGCGCATAACGCATGGCTATCTGACAGTTGTAAAGAGCTTACTGTTTCTATTTTTATAACGCAACCTGCGAAAAAACGAATCCACCTAATTATCCTGCGCACTAGAATTAGAGTAAAACCCAAGTATTTCCCATGCCAGCCATCTCATTCTAACCTATTGTTTTAAAAGATAATTTAACAAAGAGATATTTAAGAGATATAGAAGCGAGGTGCTGGAGATTGTGTAATTTATGAGTGATGAATATAACTAACGTTGAGGCAATAAAATAAATAATACCTCCATCCAAGTTGATAGCTGATAAGGATGAATACTCATAATGTGAACACACAGGTGAAGCTATGAAAAAAAGATTAATCAGTATTGCAATACACTCAGCGCTCTTAGGCGCATGTTACCTGGCCGGACCGCAGGCTATTGCACAACAATCCCAATCTACCACATCAGACACAGCAGCTTCCAATGGCGACGAAACAGAAAGAATTCAGATAACGGGTTCACGATTACGTCGTGATAGTTTTAATATGGCAACGCCTCTGGTTACCATAGATAGAGAATCAATTGGTGACTCGGGACTCGGTTCGTTGTCTGAGATACTCATAGACCAAACACCTTCCATTTCGGAAAGCAGCAGCAACACCAATACTCAGTCCAGTGTTCAAAACACCGGACTATCAACCATCAATCTTCGCGATTTAGGCACCGACAGGACGCTCACCTTGATCGACGGGCGTCGCGTAGTATCAAACAGCTATAGCGGAAACTTTGTCAGTTTAAGCACCATTCCCAGTGGGATGGTAGAAAAAGTCGAAATTATCAGCGGAGGGGCATCAGCGGTCTATGGCTCAGACGCCATAGCGGGTGTAGTCAACATTATCACCCAGCGCGATAAAGAAGGGCTGGAAATACTATACCGGGTTGGTGAGACTGTCGAAGGCGGAGGTAAAGAATTTACCTTGGATTTCGACTATGGCGCTTCTTTCGATGACGGAAAAGGTTATTTGTTTTTCAGTTCAAGCTGGGATAGGCAGTTCGGGCTTGATTTCACCGACCGGGACCGGGCTCAGATAGAATCAAGCTTTGAATATGACGAAGATTTGTTATGTAACGCCAACAATACCGTTAACGGTGATCAGTGTTGGCGAGATATTACCACAGCTGACTGGCGTGAACGCAGTGACGGAACCGCGGGAGGTGTTTTTGAAGAAGGCAGTGGAGGCCAAGGCGGCTACTTTTTCAACGAAAATGGTTTGCAGAACGATTGGGTAGAAGAAAGAGATGGCATTAATACTGAAGTTTTTGACAAGTTAAAAGTGCCGGATGACAGTTTGGCAGCAGCATTTAAGGTCACTTACGATCTCACCGATGATATGTTGGCCACTTTTCAGGTTCAGTACAGTTTGAATGAGTCACTGAACGTAAAATCACCGGAAGACGACTTTGAAGGTGCTGATGTACTGATACTGGATCCAATTACTGAGGCACCAGGCGAAGTCAGGCCGGGTACCATTTCAATAGACAACCCATTTGCCCCTAGAGAAATCGCTGATAATGCAGGAAGCAGCATTAGTTGGGACAGGCGTTTTTTTGAGGTGGGCAACGTTATCACCGATAACAAGCGAAAAACCTTACGCAGTTGGTTAGGTTTACAAGGAACAATGTTCAATGGTGACTGGGATTGGGATGTATCCATAGGTTATGGCAAATTTACACAACGCCAAAGCAGGCTCAACGAATTAGATGTGGTTAAAGTGTCTCAGGCACTTGATGCCGAATTTGCCGATGACGGAGTGACCATCCAATGTGCTGATCCTGATTCTCGTGCGGCGGGTTGTGTGCCTCTGAATATTTTTGGTATCGGCTCAATAACACCAGAAGCCGCAGACTGGATAAGAGCAAACCCAACTATCAGTACCGACATTGATCAGGTCAACTTCCTCGGTTACATCGCTGGCGATTTATTTGAAATGCCCGCTGGTCCGGTGGCGACAGTATTCGGTATGGAATACCGTAAGGATACCCAAAAACTACGTACAAATGACGAGCAGCGATTTGGTGGTGTAACCTTTAACGTCGTACCGAGTTTTGATGGCGATCTTGAAGTCATTGAAGTTTTTGGTGAGGCCGCCATTCCCCTGCTAAAAGATGCAAAATTCGCTAAAAGTCTGACCGCAGAAACCTCTTTGCGCATTGCGGAATACAGTCTGGATGGAATCGATACTGTCGGTAGTTACAAACTTGGATTAGCATGGCAACCAGTCGAAGGCTATTTACTCAGAGCCAACTATGCACGCTCACAACGGGCACCAAGCATTACGGAAGCCCTGTCCCCTGCGCGTGGTGATTTTGACAGCTTCGATGACATTTGTGATGGCGTAACTGCCACTTCAGACGATCCCGGCCATGACGCCTGTCGACTCGAACCTGGTATTGCTGCAACCATAGCTGCCGAGGGAGAGTTTGAGGACGAGAACAATAGTTACTCTCCCAACGCTGGAAATGAAAACCTCACAGAAGAGACAGCCGACACCTACACATTTGGTATTACCCTGTCTCCGAGCTTCCTCGAAGGCTTCAATCTCGCGATTGATTATTATGATATTACGGTGGAAGACGCAATTGGTCAGATTGGGAACGAAGATATTTTACGTAATTGTTATGACTCATCGGTGGCATTCGGCGACGGCAATAGTTTTTGCGGAGATATACGAAGGGATGGTGACGGGCAGATTATTGAAATCCTGCAACGTGAATTCAATTTATCCGAACTTGCCACTCGTGGTTACGATATTGCTATGCGATACGAATATGATCTGGAGCAGTATGGCAGCCTGACGCTCAGAGCCGACATGACACACGTTATAGAACACTCAGAAAGCTTTGTTGGCAATGATGGACTTGAAATCGTTAATAACCTAGGCGAACTGCAGACCGGAATATTTGCAGATGTAGCATCCGCTTCCATAGCATGGCGCATGGATAATCTCCGTATACGCTGGCGTACCAAGTTTTTAAGCTCGGTTGTTGACAGTCACGATAGAGTGGAGGAATACAATGAATTATTCGCAGACAACCAAGCATTAATCGATGCTGGTGACCCCAGCGCTATATTGAACCCTGAAGTCCCAGGCTATCTTTTCTATGGATCTTATACCAAGCACGATCTATCAGTTTCATACCGTTTTGAACTGGAAGACGATGAAACGGAAATCCGGGTTTTTGGTGGCGTTAATAATCTGTTTGACAATCTTGGCCCCTATGTCGCCAACACAGGTGACAATGACGAAAGTGGTCGGGGTAATTTCCAAAGCGAATACGGTGGCGGGACAGGTCGTTTTGCCTACTTAGGTGCCGAAATCAGCTTTTAATCAATGTGTTCACTGATAGCCCCAAATTTTGGGGCTTTTTTAGTGAAAAGGTAACAATTAAATGGACATATTCTTGTGAAAGTCTGGGCCTATATTTCTTCTATCATACTGTTGATGCTAATAGTTGCATGCAGTGAAAAAGAACAGAAAATCAACCTGAACATTAGCGATGGCCCTTATATTTCAGTTAGTGACGGGGGGCTTTACGCAGAATGGATTTGTAACGGTGAGGTGAATTCTCGAACAATCTCAGGAAAGCAGGAAAACTACACTTTTTCAGAATGTGGGTTGTCAGCACAGCTAAGATCATCAGAAGTTGTGCCTGACCTGGTGGAATACCAGGGCGAATTCAAGCTCGCAGCTGTGAGTGATATTCACGGCCAATATAATCTAATGCTGCAATTGTTCAGGAACAACGGGATTATTGATACCGACAATAACTGGAACTTTTCTGATGGCCATCTGGTTATCACTGGTGATGTGCTTGACAGAGGTGAGAAACAAACTGAAATTCTGTGGTTTCTATATCACCTGGAACATCAGGCATTAGAAGCTGGAGGAAAGCTACACCTACTTTTGGGCAATCACGAGGTCATGGTGTTGAATGGGGACTTACGCTATTTAAATAACAAATATCAATATACTGCTGCTTTGCTGGATAGAAGGTATCAAGCTCTCTTCACTGAAGAAACCATACTAGGTAATTGGTTGAGGAGCAAAAATGTTCTGGTAAAAGTGAATGACTCGCTTTTTACCCATGCCGGATTTCATCCTGATCTTGTCTCTGCCAATCTGAGTTTGTCCGTTATTAATCGCATATTTAAGGAACATCTGGTGGAATCAGAGCTTGAATCCCCGAGAGTGGGAATGGCTGAGTATTTATACAAGAAATCTGGCCCAATATGGTTTCGCGGCTATTTTAAGGACGATAAAGCCACCCTTGATCAGGTGCATAGCTTGTTGGAACATTTCGATGTAAATCACATCGTTGTGGGTCATACATCACAAGACAAAATTGAAACACGGTATCAAGGAAAAGTCATTGCCATTGACTCTAGTATCAAGCTTGGCGATTACGGTGAAATACTGTTTATAGAGGGTCAACAAAAATGGCGGGGAAGCCTGTCCGGAGAGTCACTCCCTTTGGACTAGAAAGGTAGTGAAGCACAACCAACCAGTACTTATTCTATTAAGCAATAAACTACTTCTTTTAATTCATAAAACCGCCAAATTAACCGAGCAGTATTTAATCAATTCAGTTAGATTAAATAATCTGAGGCTAACTGGGATCCGCGACGAATGATTGCTAATACACTGAACTATAAAAATATTATTACCAGGAAAGCACTGCTCCTGGCCGCTGTTACCAGTATTTTGCTTCTAGTTGGATTCACCTCAGTTGCCTCAGTCCAGGTCACAATCGCAAATGGGACATTGGCTGGTACTAAAAACGCCGAAACAGGAGTGCATTCATTTAAGGGCATCCCTTATGCTGCTCCGCCGGTGGGCGAATTACGTTGGCGTGCCCCCCAACCATCAATACCCTGGAAGGGTGTGCGAGATGCCACTCAATTTGGTAATCAATGTATGCAGAAACGTATTTTTGATGACATGTTATTTCGTTCGTCAGGCACAAGCGAAGACTGTCTGTTCCTAAACGTTTGGACCCCCGCCGCGAAATCTGACAAAAAGTTGCCAGTGCTATTGTATTTCTACGGTGGAGGTTTTGTTGCAGGAGATGGTTCGGAGCCGAGATATGACGGCGAACAAATGGCAAGAAATGACATAGTCGTAGTGACCATCAATTATCGCTTAGGGCTGTTTGGCCTGATGGCTCACCCTGAATTGTCAAAGGAAGCGGATTATTCCGGTTCGGGTAATTACACTTTTATGGATCAGATAGCAGCACTGCACTGGATTATTGAGAACATTGCCGCATTTGGCGGAGATCCACAGAAAGTCACTATAGGAGGTGAATCTGCAGGCTCATTGTCGGTCAGTATTTTAATGGCTTCCCCACTCTCTCGTGACAATTTCCAGGGTGCAATCGGGCAAAGTGGTTCTATTCTCGGCCCGACTTTAAGAACAGTAAGCTTATCTGATGCCGAACTGACAGGCAGCCGACTTGCCGATGCTTTGGTGGGGTCAGAGCCAGGTGCTCTGCAATCTTTACGCAAAATGTCTGCCGAGGAACTGCTGACTAAGGCCGGTGAGGCGGGATTTAACTGGTTCAATCCCAGTATTGATGGCCACGTGCTACCCACAGCCCCCGCAGATATTTATGCGCAAAACCGGCAGGCGCAGATCCCTTTGTTAGCAGGCGTCAATTCTCAGGAAGCAAGTTATCGGGATATCCTGGGTAACGCAGAAATCAGTCTAGCCAGTTATAAGCAAGCATTAAAGAGAGTCTACCCAGATGATGCTGAGAAAGTGTTCACTCTCTATCCGGCCTCCACCAAGACGCAAATTTTGGATGCAGCACAGGCTTTAGCAGGTGATCGATGGCTGGCCTATTCAACATGGAACTGGATAGACCTGAGCACTAGAAAGAGCAACCAGCCAGGCTACTACTACTATTATGATCAAATCAGGCCAGCCCCGGTTGGAGCCCAATATGATCCTGACAATAGACCACGTGGTGCAGTGCACTCGGCAGAAATCGAATATGCACTAGGGAACCTGCAAACTCATCCGGCCTACCAATGGCAGGACGCTGACATTAAAGTATCAGCTTTGATGCATCAGTATTTTGCAAACTTTGTCAAAACAGGTACTCCAAACGCAGAGGGATTACCCAAGTGGCCGATGTTCTCCGACAATCAACAAATAATTCTCCGCCCACAGCCTGTCACCGAAGAAATCCAATATTTGCGTGACAGAAACCAATTTCATCGCGACTATTTTAAAAAACCAGTTCAGCAATAGGACCTAAAATGAAACTAGAATCTTTGGCAATACATCACGGTTACAGTTCAGAGGAAACAACTAAAGCGGCCGCTGTTCCCATTTATCAAACCACATCCTTTACCTTTGACAATACTCAACACGGCGCAGATTTGTTTGATTTAAAAGTTCCGGGGAATATCTACACGCGCATCATGAACCCTACCAATGATGTGCTCGAGCAAAGACTGGCCGCAATGGAAGGCGGTATCGGCGCGTTGGTGTTGGCCTCTGGCATGGCTGCGATCACCTATGCTGTACAAGCGATTACACAAGTTGGTGACAATATCGTCAGTACCAGTCAATTGTACGGTGGAACCTATAATTTGTTCGCTCACAGCCTGCCACGACAGGGAGTTGAAGTGCGCATGGCAGCCCACGACGATTTCACTGGATTGGAATCTCACATCGATGAGAACACCAAGGCACTGTTTTGCGAATCCATTGGCAACCCGGCTGGAAACGTGGTTGATATTCAGAAGCTTGCCGAGATTGCCAAACGCCATGGAATTCCACTTATGGTTGACAATACGGTCGCCACTCCAGCTTTGTGCAAACCTATTGAACATGGTGCGGACATCGTTATCCATTCACTGACCAAATATATTGGCGGCCACGGTACGACTATAGGTGGAGCGATCATCGATTCAGGTAAATTCGATTGGGCAGCACAGCCAGAGCGATTTGCAGTGATGAATACGCCAGATCCTTCCTACCATGGGGTGGTGTATACCGAAGCCTTTGGCCCAGCAGCCTTTATCGGGCGTTGCCGCGTTGTGCCGCTCAGAAATACTGGCGCAGCCCTTTCTCCGCAAAGTGCGTTTTTATTTCTACAAGGGATACAAACCCTCAGTTTACGGATGGAGCGACATTGCGAAAACGCGCAAATTTTGGCCGAATACTTACAGCAACACCCGAAAGTAAGCTGGGTAAATTACGCAGGGTTGCCAGACAGCCCATATAAGCCAGTGTGCGACAAAATTAGTGGTGGAAAAGCTTCGGGGATCATTAGTTTTGGTATCAACTCCGCAAACAGTGTGGAAGCAGGTGGTCACTTTATCGACGCTTTGCAGATGATTTATCGTTTGGTAAATATTGGGGATACCAAATCTTTGGCCTGCCATCCGGCATCCACGACTCACAGACAGTTGAATGAAGAAGAGCTGACCGCTGCGGGCGTATCCGCTGATTTGGTGCGGATTTCTGTAGGTATTGAACATATTGACGATATCATTGCTGATGTTGCTCAAGCCCTTGACGCTACTGGAAACTAGTTCAACAGAAGCAACAGCATTTCATTAATTTGGCCTGCTGTTGTTGAACCCTTCACCTAAACCCACTAGGATGTTATTCGAAAAAAATAATCCATAAAAGGAACATTATGAGGTCACTACTTCAAACTAAAAAGGCGGTCTTATTGCTTCTCGCCGCTGCTTTGTCACTAAGTTCAGCACATGCCGATGAAAGCAAAATTCCTGAACCGTTCAGAGGAGATAATCCAAGTTCTTCTCTTACTATCAGTTATGACGACGTCAATCAGTTATTACGTGCAACCGTCATGAATGTTGGTATGTCAAAGCGTGCCAAAGCCAAAAAATCAGAAGCTCAAATTGGCTCCCGAATAAAAATGAACGTCAAACGCCTGACTGCGGATGAGGGTAATCGTTTCTTTTTCGAAACCTTTGATAGCGACGAGAAAAAGGCAGTAGTAACAAAAATTCGTAAAAGTCTGGAAAGTCTGCCAAACGATGCGCCTTTGAAAAACTTCTCAAAGCACGAGCAACTCGCGTATTGGTTAAACTTATACAATATCACTGTCCTGGAACAATTGATCGCTATCTATCCTGAAAAAGATATCGAGGACTATATCGACAGTAGAAAGTCTATCCTCAGTAAGAAGCTATTGAATGTTGCGGGTGTTTCACTAAGCCTGAATGATATTCAACACAAAATCCTGATGCCAAAATTCGACAATGATGTACGCATCTTGTATGGGCTGTACCAAGGTTACATTGGCGGACCAAATATTCGCAGACAAGCTTACACAAGCGATAACGTGTATAAGAACCTGGAAGACAATGCCTACGAATTCGTCAACTCCAACCGCGGCACTTATTTTGGCAGAAAAGACATTTTCAGAATATCTACTTACTACGAACGTAATGAAGATTATTTTCCCAATTTCAAGAAAGATGTCTCTGACCATATTTATAAATACCTGATTGGCTCAATGCGTTATAACCTCGAACGTGCTGACAAAGTTCGTTCAAATATCAGTAACTGGAACATCACTGATTTATATGGTTCAGTGCGCAAAACCAGCACCAGTGCAGCGACCAATGAAGCTGCGTTAATGGATGCTGGGGCCAGCTCAGACACAGGTCGCCCGGATTTCTTGCAAGGTTCAGGTGTTTTCGCCCACGGCGCTTTTACCGATACAATGCAATCCATGGTCCAAAGCTATGGCCGATTCTCACCTGAGGAAGTGGCTAAACTGCAAGCGTTAAACGAAAAACGTCTGATTGATCCAGGAAACGTGAAAGTGACGGACCTTGAATCTGACGAACCAGAAGACAAGGACTAAATACACGCAACCTAATATTTCTTAGGAACTGAAAGACCATTAAAAAAGGCAACTATCGTTGCCTTTTTTGATCCGGTTAGACGACTAATCTAGCAACTGAGGCAACAAGCCTTCTAACCAAGGTACGATTTCAGTCTCAGGTTCCAGCGTTTCAATAGCATCGACTTCCAGCATGTCAGCAACTGGTTTACCCTGCAATTCGAGTAACACTTCAAAAATCTGCCGACCCGCACCACAGTATGTATCGCCATAACTACTGTCTCCCATGCCAGCCACAGCAAAGGGCTTTTGCTCCATCAAGGGCATTTTATCGCGTAAATCCATCACAAAAAATTCAAGCTCAGGTGGAATATCCCCCTGCCCCGTTGTGGAACTGATGAACACCACTGATTTGGTCTGTTTGAAATCTTCTATTGAAGGTGACATGTGCACGGCAACAGAATGACCTTTGCCTTCTATCATTTGCTGAACTTGTTCTGCGACGTGTTGCGCATTGCCGTATACCGTACCGACAAAAATACCTACATCTACCATATTTACTATTGCTCCAGTTTTCTTAATTCTTTTCTGCTAAATCCCCAGGATATCAGGAGTTTGGCCATTCGCTCATCAAACTCACTGCGCAGTTCCAAGGGTGTTTGTTCAATGGGGTGATGGATGATCATCTTATGGCAACTCAGTGCCAAACCCGCCAGATTAAATTGTTGCCTTAACATTTTGTTGTGTTTTCCATCTCCATGAGTGGTATCACCAATAATGGGATGGTTAATATGTGCCATATGCCGACGAAGTTGATGTTTACGCCCCGTTTTAGGCTCTAACTTCATCAATGAATATCTGGCAGATTCATAACGTCCAACTGCAAAAGGCAATTCAAAGGTTGCCAGAGTTTCAAAATCAGTCTGCGCAGATTGGGCCTCTTTGTTCTGGTTCGCCATTTTATCCGCTATTTTGTCCAGCTTTTCTTTCAGTGCATAATCAATACGCCCGCTTTGTGGAGCGTGGCCTCTTACGATGGCATAGTAGACTTTTTGCACTAGCTTGGCGGTGATTTGTTCGGTCAGCAATCTGGCTACATCAGAAGACAAAGCAAATAACAACACGCCCGAAGTTGGTCTGTCTAATCTGTGTACCGGAAACACATGCTGCCCCACCTGGTCCCGCACAAGTTGCATAGCAAATTGTGTCTCATGCTTATCTATCAAACTGCGATGCACCAGCAAACCTGAAGGCTTTGTGACGGCCACTATATGTTCATCTTGATAAATCACAGGGAGTTGCATGGCTAGCCTCGACAGCTTTCAGGTACTGGGTGACCACCCAATACTTGATCAATTTGTGCCAACACAGACAGTAGCTTGTGAATACTGGCATGTTGGGAAAAGGACTCTTCCGCCATCGGGAGAAGCGCTATCTCTGTTGGTAGCGGACGTTTTTCCTCGATCAGCATTCTCATTTGAGGTAGAAAAACAAACTGTAACCATTGCTCAAATGCCATTCTGTCACAAGCAAAAGGTGCCGTGCTGGCAAAAGCATGGTCAGATGGTGGTCGCTCAGACCACAGTGCCGCGTCTTGCAAGGCGTTTTGCAGTGCAATCAGTAATTCGTTTGTCTTTTCAGCAATATTTATCACTGACATGCTTTCTACCTATTAATTCTATATAATGCGCGCCGTTATCGATTAGCCAAAAATGACATGAACCAGATTTCTACCATCAGTGAATTTTTACTTCAGGCCGGCACCGAATATCGCGTGTTCGACATGGGTCGCTCCATAAGAAAACTCAGTACACAGGTTTTTCTGGAGTACGAAAACGGCGTTAAAAAGCCTGCATTCCCCCGTGCACAGCATGCCTGGTTCGGACTACTGTTCTGGAACAAAACCCTTTCCAGTCAACACTATATCTGGTTTATAAAACTGCCGCTCGATGAACAGGGCCAGATTATGCCAGCTGCGCGAAATCATTTCCTGCAATTAATTGTTGATGCATTAGGCAAACAACTTGAACATGCAGAAAGTAAAAACGGGCAATTGCCGGAAAACCCTTATAGCTTCATCCCGAATCAACAACAACTTGCAGACTTTAATAGTGTCAGTCGACGCTTTCTTAAATTGGGTTATTCCGATTATTATCAAGTCGCATTGGCATATTTCAGACAATCTGGCGTGATGCAGTGGCAGCAGGTCCCACTTCAGGGTTTGTCAGATTTAGTAGCGAATATTGATGACCAGGATGTCCGGCAATTGGTTACAGAACGTTTTTCGGCACTTGTTGAGCCAGTAAAGTACTCGATTTTGATATCTATGGAGAATCAAAAAGTCCCCATCAGCCTGGCGGAACAAATCAGTATGTGGTTACAGGATCACCCGGACAACCCAGTATACTGGCAATATGGATTAAGGGCCTTATGTCAAAGCCCTTGCCAGGGACTAGTTGCACAATTGCTTGAGCAAACTTTTGACACTGAACTGGCGAACAACGGAGATTTGTTGATGGTTGTTGCTGGAAGGCTCTGGCCTTATTTGGGAAAACCTGAGCTGCTCAGAAAGTTTTTCGAGGCCGTTTCACAACTGGATATGGCAAACCCCGATCAGGATATGACCTTGTTCTCTCCGATCTATCGTGATTTAGTACAAATTCCCGATTTACGAGACCCTTTGCATCAAATGTTACGTTGGTCTGATAAATCGCCGGCCCTGACCCAGGCTGTGGGTAAACTTTTTAGTGGACAGATGTAGGCACTCCCATGCAGTTTAATTTATCCGATATCTTCGTTTTACTGATACTGGCAATTGTCGCTTTTCAATTCTGGCGAATTCGTGGGATCACCGAACGTGCTAACATCTACTTAAAGCAGTATTGTGAACAACAAAGCCTGCAACTGATTAGCGTAGCGCGCCAGAAAACACGCTTAACAGTTCACCGCGGAAAAATAGATTGGTTAAGTGAATTCATGTTCGAATTTTCCGGCAATGGAGAAGATGCCGCAATAGGAACCCTAACCATGAAAGGATGGCAGGTGACCGCTACTGACCTTCCCCCATACAAAATTAACTAATCTCAGGTTAACTAAGCTGATCTTCAAACAACTTTCTTAATACCTTTCTCAGCCAAAGCAGTGCACCATCCAGCTCAGTGTTTTGATGCCAATACAAATGAGTGGCAAGCGCCGGAAGGTCAAAAGGTAATGGCACAATAGTGAGATCTGTTTCGAGTAACCTTGCCGCCAGAGAACCTGGCAGCGTCAGCAGGTTATCCGAATCTTGAACAATCGCCTTGGCGGCATAATAATTTTGACATCGTATGGCTATTTTCCTTGCCAATCCCTGCTCCTGTAGCAACATGTCTTCCACTGCGGGTCCGCTAGGCCGATGAGAAACACTAATGTGAGAAGCTTCGAAATAGCAAGACTTATCCAGTTTTTGCACTAGCGGATTATGTCTGTTTAGCAATACACAAAAAGCATCATCCATAAGTTTTTCATGGAGCACTGGAGAGCGCATGGGTAGAGCCACATCAAAAGCCATATCAATATGACCCGCCGTCAGATCCCGGACCAGGTGTTGTCGCTCGACTTTAATACTGGAGAACGTGGTGTTAGGAGCCCGCTGCGAAAGTTGTTTTGCCAATGCGGGTAAAATTGATGCTTCCAGAGCATCATGCATCCCAATCCTGAAATGATGTTGACTGGATTCGGCTTCAAACTCTCCCCATTGTTGCAATATCTGTCGGAGGCGGGTGAGGTTGTCAATGATCAAAGGTGCCATGCGCTGACAGGCAGGAGTAGGAAGCATTCTATTCTGGCTGCGCTGAAACAACGGGTCCTGCAAGCAGGCCCGCAAGCGCTTAACCGCATGGCTCACCGCAGAAGGCGTGATATGCAGGGTTTCCGCTGTGCGCGTCATATTTTGTTCCACATATAAACTTTCAAAAACCTTGAGAAGATTCAGATCGAGCTGTTGGATCGCTTTGAAATCAGCCATTTCTTGCTACTCGTAACTATGAATTTAATTCATTGCATTCTGATAGTATTTTTCATTTCATTCAACATTAAATCTACACTATCCTTAAGGCAATTCCACCAACAGGATCAGACTTATGAATTTTGCCCACAACCAGAAAACTGAAGATTATCTCGCCCGCGTCAAAGCCTTTATGGACGAGCATGTTTACCCAATCGAAGACAAGGTATACAAAGAAACCCATGAGCTCAACCCAACAGGTGATTGGACCAAGTGGCAATCACATCCTGCGATAGAGCCCTTAAAACAAAAAGCGAAGGAGCAGGGATTGTGGAATCTGTTTTTACCAGACGCAGGATTGGGACAAGGGCTGACAACGCTGGAATATGCTCCCCTTGCTGAACAAATGGGTCGTGTGGCATTCGCGCCGGAAATATTCAACTGTAATGCGCCAGATACCGGCAATATGGAAGTCCTTTATCATTTCGGTAACGACCAACAAAAAGCACAATGGTTAATGCCATTAATTAACGGCGAAATTCGTTCTGTATTCGGCATGACCGAACCAGATGTCGCCTCCTCGGATGCGACCAACATGGAAGCAAGCATTGAGCTAGATGGTGACGAACTGGTGATCAATGGTAAAAAATGGTGGAGCACGGGTTTAGGACATCCTAATGCAAAAGTCTGCATTTTTATGGCTAAATCAAACCCTGAAAATGAGAAGCATAGCCAACACAGCATGGTCATAGTTCCGTTGGATGCGCCTGGCATCGAAATTAAACGTATGTTGCAGGCCTATGGTGACTATGATGCTCCATTTGGACATGGCGAAATGCACTTCACGAATGTACGTGTGCCTAAAGAAAATCTGATTATGGGCATGGGTAAAGGTTTTGCGATCGCCCAAGGCCGTCTCGGCCCAGGTCGGATCCATCATTGCATGCGCGCTATCGGCATGGCTGAAAAAGCCCTGGAACTTGCAATGAAGCGCGGTCTTAGTCGGGTCGCATTCGGCCAGCCATTGTTAAAGTTGGGTGGCAACGGCGAACGTATCGCAAAGGCACGTATGGCAATTGATCAAGCTCGATTAATGACTTTACACGCGGCCTGGAAAATTGATGCTGTCGGGGTGAAAAATGCCATGACAGAAATATCAGCGATTAAGGTTGTTGTGCCTAATATGTTGCAGGACGTGGTTGACATGGCAGTACAAATCCACGGTGGTGGTGGCATGTGTAATGATTTCCCGTTGGCCCGATTTGCCGCAGGAGCCAGAGCGTTGCGTCTTGCTGACGGCCCAGATGAAGTACACATGGCCATGGTCACTCGTCTTGAACTTAGAAAGTACAAATAGTCCATGAGTTTCAATGTATTAGTCACAGGCGGCGCCTCCGGCCTCGGTAAGGCGCTTGCTCTTCGCTATGCTAAGGCAGGGGCGCAGGTTTGTATTTCTGACATCAACCCTGATGCCGCCGCTGAAGTAGTTAAGCAAATAGAGAACTCCCAAGGTCAGGCATTTTTTGTCCCTTGTGATATTACCCAACAGCAGGATGTAGACAAGCTACAACAGGTATTGTCTGAAAAGTGGCAGCATCTGGATGTACTGGTAAATAATGCAGGGGTTGCCACAGCCGGAAGTCTGGAATTCGAAGATATTGAGCAGTGGCAATGGGTGATGAACATTAACCTGATTGGGATGGTACGTATGACCAAGTCATTTGCACCTATGTTACGTCCCGAAAGTGACAATGCCAGAACGCCCAGTATTGTTAACATCGCCTCACAGGCGGGTATCACCCCCATTCCCATGATGGCTAGTTACAATGCCAGCAAAGCCGCTGTGGTCAGTTTTTCAGAAACCATGCATCTTGAGCTAGCCCGGGAAGGTATTCACGTCAGTGTGGCTTGCCCCTCGTTCTTCAATACTAATCTAGATAAATCATTGCGTAGTAATCAGCCCGGTGCTGATAAACTCGTAAAAAAAATGCTTACTCGTTCAGATATTGATGCCGATCAGGTTGCCGATATTATTTTCCAGGGAGCAGAAAAGCGGCAGTTCATGATCATTACTCACAAACAGGGACGAGCTGCTCATCGATTAAAACGCTTGCTTCCCACCAAACGATATCTGAACATGATTAAACAAAAAACCCGTAGTTTTGGAGTTAACCGTGACCCAGAGTAATGCCAATTCGATAGATAAAGCCGGCCAGGTAAGACAAGGCGAAGAGTTGGATTTAGCCAGATTGAACCCCTGGCTTCAGTCACAAATACCGGGCATTTCCGGCGCGCCGAAGGTCACTCAATATTCAGGTGGTGCCTCCAACTGGACTTACTGTCTGGCCTATCCGGAAAGAGAGCTGATCCTGCGTCGTGCGCCCGCTGGAACTAAAGCTAAAGGTGCTCATGATATGGGCCGAGAATATCGGTTACAGGCAGCGCTTAAACCCGTTTATCAGTATGTTCCTGACATGCTGGCACACAGTGAAGATGAGGATCTTATCGGCGCTGAATTTTATGTAATGGAGAAATTCACTGGATTGATCCCCAGGAAAAACTTACCTCGTGACACAGTGATCACTCCTGAACAAACCCGACAGTTATGTCTGAACGCTTTGGACAGTTTAATCTGTTTGCATCAGGTTGATCATAAAGCTGCCGGACTAGATCACCTGGGCAAAGGCGCAGGTTATACTCAGCGCCAGATTGAGGGATGGACAGCCAGATACCAGAAAGCCAAAACCTGGAATGTTCCAAGTGGAAAATCAGTATCAAGCTGGCTTGCCAACAATATTCCCGAAAAAGAACACATTTGCATTACCCACAACGACTTCCGTTTTGACAATCTGGTTCTGGACATTGATGACCCCACCAAAATCATTGGTGTATTAGACTGGGAACTGGCAACTCTTGGCGATCCGCTAATGGACCTGGGGAACAGCCTGGCTTACTGGGTCGAAGAAGGCGATGACTTTCTGGCCAAATCGACAAGGCGTCAGCCCACGCATTTGCCGGGCATGTTAACTCGCCAGGAAGTCATTGATTATTACCTCGAAAAAACCGGATTCGAGGTTGACGACTTTACCTTCTACGAGGTTTATGGGTTGTATCGTCTGGCAGCAATTGCACAGCAAATTTATTATCGCTATCACCATAAGCAAACTGACAATCCAGCTTTTAAGAATATCTGGTTCTTCGTGCACTATCTGTTGTGGCGTTGTCGTAAGGCAATTAAGAGGAAACGCTGATGCCTAGTATTTATCTGATCAGACACGGACAAGCCAGTTTTGGTCAACAAAACTACGATGCATTATCGGAATTAGGAGTTCAACAGGCGGTTAAACTGGGCGACAGCTTCCGAAACAGAGTAGATCAATTTGATCAGGTTTGTCTGGGCAGTATGTTTCGCCATCAGCAAACCGCTGAATCATGCCTGAAATCAATGCAAATGCAATCTGGCCCGACCGATTGGAACAAAGATCCTGGTTGGAACGAGTATGATCATCAGGATATTCTGGCTCAGATGGGACCACAGTTTGCTACAGCTGATAGCATTCAGCGTTACGTGGCCAGTCAGGAAAACCCTAAAGCAGTATTTGAAAAACTATTTAATGATGCCATAAACAGATGGATGAGTGGCGAAAACGATAGTGACTATGTGGAAACCTGGTCACACTATCAGTCTCGTATCAAACAGGCGCTAAATCATGTATGCGAAACCTTTTCACAAGCCAAAAACATCGCAGTATTTACCTCTGGGGGGCCAATCTCTGTGATTGCCCAGCATCTGTTAGGTGTACCAGCAGAAAAAATCATGCAGATGAATTGGACCTTGGTGAATTGTGGCGTCACTAAAGTGATTAGCACTGGCAGACGAACCTTTGTATCCAGCATGAACGAGCATCCCCACTTTGAAGGGGAACATAAACATCTGGTCACCTACAAATAATGTTCAGGGCTAATGTACACTCCTTATGTAGTCATCAGCAGACTGCACCTACAACACTAAGTAAAAAAAGCGGAACAAAATGACTCGAAAAAATATTCTTATTACAGGTGCCAGCTCAGGACTAGGTAAAGGCATGGCCATTGAATACGCCAAAATGGGCCGAAACCTGGCAATATGTGCCAGACGAATGGAACGACTTGAAGAACTGAAAACAGAACTGTTGACCATTAATCCTGATATCCAGGTGTACATTCGTCCACTTGACGTAGATAACCACGATCAGGTCTTCGAGGTGTTTAAGGCATTCAAACAAGATATGGGCAGCCTGGACAGAGTTATCGTTAATGCGGGAATGGGCAAAGGCGCTTCCATCGGAACAGGTTACTTTTATGCCAACAAACAAACGGCAGTGACCAATTTTGTATCTGCTTTGGCGCAATGTGAAGCAGCAATGGAAATCTTCCGCGAACAAAATGCCGGGCACCTAGTCACTATATCTTCAATCAGCGCTATCCGCGGTGCCAGACGCGCGATGAACGTCTATGCAGCAACTAAAGCAGCGCTGAGCTCAATGAGTGAGGGACTAAGAATTGATGTCATGGATACGCCTATCAATGTGTCTACCGTACATCCTGGTTTTATACGCAGCGAGATCAATGAAAAAGTCAAAAAAGTGCCTTTTATAGTCGACACGGAAACAGGCTGTAAAGCCATGATAAAAGCCATAGAGAAGGAGGGTGCAAACAGCTTTGTCCCCGGATGGCCCTGGGCGTTATTGCGTTATATCTTGCGTATTGCTCCCCTCAGTGCTTTAAAGAACATGAGCTAACGCCGCGAGCAAACTTGCAACTGTCGCCAACTAGACAGTTGGCAGTAATGTATTGCTGTAAGTTTGCGCGTTTTGTGAGTTAATCGGGAGTTAATAGTGGAATATTCTTTTCTTACCCAGGTCATGTTGCCTCTTGTCCTGGCGATGATCATGTTTGGCATGGGGTTAAGTCTGACCAAAGAAGACTTTCTGCGTTTGTGGAAGATCCCGCGCACCGTGATTATTGGATTGTTTGGACAACTCATTTTTATGCCAATTATCGCTTTCGCTGTTGCAGTATTTTTTGAGTTATCTGCACCACTAGCTATTGGCCTGATGATACTGGCTGCCTGCCCAGGCGGCACTATGTCTAATGTCATCAGTCATCTGGCAAGAGCAAACCTGGCATTGTCAGTTACTTTGACAGCGATCACTACTGTTGTGTGTGTTTTCTCCACTCCTTTTATTATCAAGTTTTCCATCGCACATTTTGGCACCGATACAGATACAAATTTTTCATTGGCAAGCACCACAATTGGCCTGATTTTTATTACCCTTATTCCGGTATTAGCTGGCATATGGGTAAGACAAAAATACCCTAACGCAGCCATGCGCAGAGAACCGGGGTTTCGTAAATTTTCCGGCTTATTTATTCTCGCAATGATAGTCGCTATTCTTATACAGGAACGAGACATTCTCATGTCGTCTTTCTCGCAAATGTTCGGCGCATCCATTTCCCTTAATCTTGCCAGCATTGCTGCTGGACTTGCGTTAGCTAAGCTTTTCAGACTTACTCAACGAGATAGCATAACCTTGGGAATTGAAGTAGGAATACAAAATGCTTCAATGGCAATATTAATCGCAGTCACCTTTCTTGAAGCACCTGATTACGCTACAGCGGCAGGCGTATACGGCCTCACTATGTATTTGGGCGCGGCCATATTAGTGTTAATGGCAAGACGTATCAAAGACTAGTACCTTTTGGCGGTTTAACAAAAAGTCCCACAAACCGCCATTCCTCAGCTACATTGTTAGATGATTATTGTTCATCTGAATAAGGCTGATTATGAGTATCGTTTCCGACCAACAAAATCCAGATCAGGATTGCCGAACCAATACCTGTCAGGCGGTGGAACTGACCATTCAGCCCAAAGAAAAAGATTTGGGTGGTTTTTCTGTCCGTCGCTTGCTTCCAGCCATGAAAAAAAGAATGGTTGGTCCATGGATATTTTTTGATCATATGGGCCCAGCGGATTTTCCGGCAGGCGAAGGAATAAATGTCCGTCCTCACCCTCATGTTAACCTCGCCACTGTCACCTATCTGTTTGAAGGCGAAATCTGGCATCGCGATTCATTAGGCTACTCGCAACCCATAGTCCCCGGAGACATTAATTTAATGGTGGCAGGCAGCGGTATTGTGCATTCAGAAAGGGAAAGCCAGGCAGTCAATAGCGTTGACCATCGGCTTCACGGTCTGCAACTATGGATGGCGCTACCCGAAGAGGATGAAGAAATAGATCCAGCTTTCTACCACTATCCATCAAAGGATATACCAAGCGTCGATATGGAAGGCATTCCTGTAAGAGTAATGATAGGCAGCGCTTACGGAGTAACATCACCAGTTAAAACCTTTGCTGAAACCCTATATATAGAAGCACTTCTGCAAGCGGGTCAAACGTTACGCTTGCCGCAAGCACAAGAGCGCGCAGTGTATGTTGCCTCAGGCGACGCAAGGGCAAAAGACACGCCTATGCCTGAGTACAGCATGACTATATTCAGCGCTAGTGCCAACGTGGAAATAACCGCCAGTAGTGCATGCAGAATCGCTTTGATTGGTGGGCAAAGTATGTCACCACGGCATATGTTCTGGAATTTTGCATCCAGCAGACCGGAAAGAATTGAGCAGGCCAAAGCTGACTGGCAAGCGGGACGATTTCCGAAAGTTCCCGGTGATGAGGAGGAGTTTATTCCACTTCCTTAAAGTGGTGCTGCACTGTTTTTTACTTTCAACAGATTCCGATTGTATAAACTCAGTCCGCTATATACCCAATATAATTCTCTGAATAATTACATTTTGATTTAAACCAAACTCTGTTGGATTAACTACTCTGACGATTGAATCGACTTCACTTTTCGACGCTAAATCAATTATGTTGTGTTCAATATGCCGATTGAATTTAGTGTGATAAAAAGTCGTGACGCTGGGTTTTAGAGGTTCTTCATAGTTAGTGTGGTTTACTACAGCCAGCTTTTGACTTGTCAACAGTACCACACTACCAATTGAAAAAATGCCGATCGCTCGGACAAATTGAGTAAGTAATTTTTCATCAAATTCTGACTTGCCATTCTCTTGAATGATTTTAATCGCTTGTAGTGGCGTCATCCCTTTTTTATAAACCCTTTCAGCCGTTATCGCATCGTATACATCTACTATGCCGCTCATCCTCACGTATTGATTTAACTGGTGCGCCATCAAACCTTCAGGGTAGCCACTACCAGATAGTCTCTCGTGATGTTGTACTGCTATTTGAATGGTCAACCCATCCATGCCCGCTTCACTGAGTATGTCTGCGCCATAAATAGTGTGATTCTTTATTTCATCGAACTCATCACGAGTTAACTTCCCTTGCTTTAGCAATATTTCATCCGGAACTCTGGCTTTCCCAATGTCATGTAGTAGCCCCGCCAATGTCAGTTTCAGTCCCGTTGACTTATTGAACCCCAGGTGATTGGAAAAAATCGCAAGCAATATCCCCACGTTAATGGAGTGCTCCAAAAGATAGGAATCTTTATCCTGAAGTTTAGTCATGCAAAGCAATGCGTCTTGATTTCGTAATATAGATTCAAAGAATTCCTTTGCCATCTCTTCGTGATGAGAAATGTCCAGATTGCCATTCAATCGAATTTTTTCGAAAGCATTGCGTTGTAGTTCTCTGGCCGTAGCGTAGAGATCCTGAGCGCGTTGCAGCTCTTTATTCAAAGGCACAGTCGGTTTATCTATTTCAGATGCCGCCATATTTTCTGGCTTGAGAAAAGGTTGAGATGTGTCTTCTTCATCCATTTCGAGTTGATTTGCTTTTGACGTATCAATTTCAACCTCGAGTACCTGCAGTTCTTTTAACTTCTCAATACCAGCCTTACTGTTAATCAAACCTTGCGATTTCATTTTCGCTGAGCCATCTGATTTCGTAACGCGGACTACATACATGCCGACCACGAGCTGACTAACACGAATGTTCTTTTTCATTATTGTTACTGCCTTAAAAAATCAGATGTCCCTTGCCAGCCTTGCCAAAGAGCTACTAATGCGAATTGATGCATTAACTTAAGGTAATATTAGGCACAATTTTGATGATGTCGAAATCTGCGATTAAATTCTTCCCTAATTAATTGTCTAACAGCTTTTAGTTTTCAACGTCTGAAGTCTATGCTTTAAAAGAAGAAATATTTCCCTTATTAAACAATTATCTTTTTGATAGCGGAGCGCTGAATTATGAATCAAGAGTTCCAGGACTGGATCCTAAAAGCAAACAAACTTTTTTTTGTCACAATACTATTTCTGCTTTTACTGTCATTCGGATTAGCTGCGTTTAATGGCGGATGGCTTGAAGCATTAATTATTGGCGTTCCTATAGCCGCCTACCCTCTATTTCTGCTTAAGACCAGCCCTAATTCTGAATTGACTCAACACGCTGTCGCTTCTTCCCTCATGTTATTTGCGGCGCTCCACATCCAGCTAATGCATGGACTGGTTGAGATTCACTTTGGCATATTCGTATTGTTGTCATTCCTGTCGTTTTATCGCAACTGGCGATTGTATGTCACCTCGGTAGTGATCATCGCTGTTCATCATATTGGATTCTATTTTCTACAGTCACAGGGAGTTGGCGTATATATCTTGCAGGACACTGGTTTGTTGTTTTCCCTTATTCTTGTTCACGCAGTATATGCAATAGTGCAAGCTTCTGTACTGGCCAGCATGGCAAAAAGTAATGAATCTGACGCTACAGCATCTGCGTTACTCACACAAAATGTTTCTCAATTGATGCAGGACCAAAACAATATTGATTTATCCGTACGAGTAGATAATAAAAGCCGTAGTGACGCTGTTCATGCCTACAACAATATCTTGGATTTGTTTAATAACCTGATCAACGACATGCGTCATGTGGGTATGCAAATAGATGAGAACGCCAAGCGCAATCACAATCTTGCAGATAGATTGGAGCAAGCAAAGCAGGACAGCATTGGCGAAGTTGAATCCGTTGCTCAAGATTCCAGACAGATGTCTGAATCCACTGAACACATGTCAGAGCAGGCCAATCAATCTAAAGCAGAGTCATCAGAAGCTCGCAACAATGCTAAACTTGCTGACACAGCCGTGTCCGAAGCCAAAATGAAAGTCTCAGCATTAAGCGAGAAGCTAAAAAATACTAATGAAAACATAGAAACCTTGGTGGCCAATTGCAATGAGATTTCCAACGTTCTTGAAACGATTAAATCGATAGCTGACCAAACTAATTTGCTTGCCTTAAATGCAGCGATAGAGGCTGCAAGAGCGGGAGAACAAGGCAGAGGATTTGCTGTTGTCGCAGATGAAGTCAGACAACTGGCATTTCGCACCAAATCAAGTACTGAAGAAGTGAACGATATTATTACCAGCCTGCTTTCATCGTCTAAAATTTCAAGTGAATCCATGTCAGATTGTCTAGGGCTTAGCGATCTGACTATAGATCAAACTAATTTAGCCAGTGAATCAGTCACCGAAATTGATAAGAATATACAAAGTGTATTCATTCAGATAGACAGCCTGGTAAGCAGTTGTGATCAACAATTGGGTCACGCAAGGAGCATTGCGCAATCCGCAAATAAGCTATCAGAAATCAACAGTTCCGAAAAAAGTATGATAGATACAATGAATTCCGATACCCAATCTCTGGACGAAATGTGTTCAGAGCTGAATCAACAACTATCTTGTTTTAAAACATCATGAGTTAGCATGCGCAATATTCTGCTACTAGTCTCATGGATTTGCTTATGTCTGGCTGCCCTGACCTATTTTGCGCTGCAGCAGCTTCGCCATTTTGATCCGGACAATAGCTTGCATATTAGCGCTATGTCGACGGAGTTTGAGAGACAAGTCGAAGCTCATTTCAAAGCGAAACTGGGAAATGTCGAAAGCACCGGAATTCACATCCAGGCCGAAAATTGTCGGTGCAATTTCGCTAACAACAGACATGTGGATCGACTTGACAAACAATTGAATCAATTATCCTTCAGGTCAGTGAAGTTAACAACTGAGCAAGCCGGCCTTCCTACTCAAATACTTCCCTCGGCTCCTGCAATATTGATCTTCAATAGTGAGGGGAAACTCAGTTACTTCGGCCCCTATTCTTCAGGTTATTTTTGTAACTCTGCAAATAGCTTGGTGGATAAAATTCTGGCCAGAATAGCCACTAACCTTCAGCAAACGCCGTTTATTGTCAGCGATAGTGAAGGCTGCTACTGCAACATTACAGCCTAGTCACAGCATTTTGTAGTCACTCTGAGATTAGTCATCAGCGTTTTTCCTCAACAACCTATTGAACGCGTTATCTAAGTCACAATTTTAATCTCCATTATCTTCAAATAAAGCTTTTCTTATAATTTCAAACAGGTTATAAAATGTATACATTTTTAATTTTGGTATACAAATGCTCAGCCGATTAAAACAGGATTTCAGTCTTTCTGCGCTAAGCGCAGGCTTTGTTGCAGTGCTGATAGGGTTTGCCAGCGCTATGGCAATCGTGTTTCAGGCCGCTCAGGCGGCTGGTGCCAGCCCGGAAATGATTGTTTCCTGGGTGTGGGCGTTGGGTATTGGTATGGGGCTAGGTTGTATCGGGTTATCGTTTTATTACAAGCGTCCGATCATCATTGCCTGGTCGACACCAGGTGCGGCACTGCTGGCAAGTAGCCTGACAAATGCCAGCATTGAAGAAGCCATTGGTATATTCGTGTTTGTCGCGATACTGATATTAATTGTAGGTGTGACCGGCATATTTGATCGTTTGACCAAAAGCATTCCACTGGCCCTTGCTTCAGCAATGCTGGCGGGTATTCTGGTTCAGTTTGGGCTTGGTGTATTTACCTCACTTCAAACAGAGCCAGTTCTGGTGATATTGATGTTGGCTACCTATTTACTGTCAAAACGATTGGTTCCTCGCTATGCCATTATGGCGGTTCTAGCGGTAGGTTTTATCTATTGTTTCTGGCAACAAACCCTGAATTTTGAACAGCTGACTTTTGAGCTCGCAAAGCCAATATGGGTCACTCCATCCTTTGAATTCAGCACCTTGATAGGCATCGGCATCCCCCTATTTATTGTGACAATGACATCGCAAAACCTTCCCGGTGTAGCAACATTGAAAGCCAGTGGCTATGCACAACAACCGGTGTCGCCTGTTTTAACCACTACCGGCGGGATCAATCTGATACTCGCCCCATTCGGTGGATTCACTTTTAATTTGGCGGCTATCACTGCGGCGATTTGTACCAGTGAAGAAGCACACCCAGATCCAAAACGGCGTTACATCGCTGGTATTTCAACTGGCATATTCAATCTCATTGCTGGCCTGTTCGCCGCAACAGTAGTCGGGCTATTTGCCATGTTTCCCTCTGCTCTGATAGCGGCATTGGCCGGGCTGGCGTTACTTGGTACCATTGGCGTTAGCTTAAGCAGTGCGTTAACGTCAGACAAATACCGAGACGCGGCCCTGATTACCTTTTTGGTTACAGCCTCAGGTATAACATTTTTGGGCATAGCCTCGGCATTCTGGGGAATTATTTTGGGCCTTATTGCGCAAGCGATGCAAAAAAGAAGTTAAAGATCGATGGAAAAACAACACGCTAACCGGCTGTATCAACAAATCAAAGGTGACATTCTTGATAATCGACTGCCTGTCGCTACAGCACTTAAACAAACAGAATTATCCACGCGATATGAGGTCAGTCGAATCCCCATAAGAGATGTGCTCACTCGCCTGAAAAACGAAGGCTGGCTGGCAGATTGCGGAAAGCGAGGAGTTATGATCCCTGCCCTCAGTGCTACCGAAGCAGAAGATCTTTATTTAATGCGCATGTATCTTGAACCCCTCATACTTAATCATGGCATCCCGAAGATAAATAATCAGATATTAGGTCAGGCTCAGGATATTCTGGAACAGATTGATCAATCTAAAAACAGTAATATCCACCAGCAGGGAGAGCTGAACTGGCAGTTTCATGCATGCATTTATCAGGCCGCCGAGCGGCCTACACTGTTTAACACTATCGCTAGTTTGCATCAGCAGTGCAGCCGATACATTGGTTATCATTCCCTGGAACTTGACTATCTTGAAACCAGCCAACAAGAACATTATCAACTGCTCACGGCCATTAAAAATAAACAAATCACCAAAGCAAAACAAATACTGAAGGCGCACATTTCAGAAGCGGGTGAAATTCTGGTATCTCACTTGTTACAAAAAATGCAGTTTTAATCAGACAAAACGCAGATCATAAGTATCCTGGGCTGAAGATTCATTCAGCGAATTAGTAATACGCTCCAAAGCCTGAAAATTTCACCGACATCTAATACCAAACAGTAATGATCTGTGATCACTCAGCGCAGCCTCAGGGACATGAGTTCACGGCGCACGACTGAAGTAATACTGGTAGTCTTTCAAATGTCGTGCAACAAAGAAATCGTGTTGTTGAGGTGCGTATTCTATGGGTTTAAAAAGCATTTATGCTGTGTTAACTATTTTTGATTTAGTTCGCGCCAGGCACTGGCACTAGACCTGCAAATAGTGCCTTGCCTAAACGCTTTAATTCCCACTGAGCTGATCATATATCACTACTATTTGGTATGACTTCCATTCACAACATATCTCAAAAAAACACTCAGGTTTATTGAATTTTTTCGATCTGAAAGTAGCCAACTTCCGTAAAAGAATGGTGAAATTTTGTACTTTGCTATCCGTTCTTCTACTTTTAATACGAGTCTTGGCGATACAGGTGTAATTATTTGAACAATCAAGAATTAATGCTCGAAACGTCGAGCTGCTACACACTTTTTGATCATCTTATTGATGGAATCATTGTGTTTTCTGAAAACAACCAGGTGGTTTTTAAAAATCGGGTGTTTGAGTATTTTTCCGAAGAATTTAAAAAAACGCTAATTGAAGAAGCTGCCCGCGGTGCTAGCCCACATACGTCAGTGTTCTGGCGAGCAGATAAACTCATTAAGAAAATCGGTTTGAAATCTGGCTACGCTTACATGATTTCTCCCCCCAGAGTCGAGAGCTCAATTGCGGAAGTGACATTAAAAAAGCTTACGGATGCCCTGGAGCACTCTGAGAATATTTATGTGGCGGCGGCTGAAGCAATTTATAAATGTTTGTCCTGGCGTTGGGTGGCAATAACTCGGTTCAGAACGCCCAAAAGACTCGAAGTGTTGTCCTTCTGGGACACCAACAAAAAACTGGATGAGTACGAATACGATTTGGTAGGTACACCCTGCGAAATGGTAGTGGATACCAACAAATTTACCTTATATTCGGATGTGCTATCTGCTTTTCCGAATTACCAAGCGCTGCATCAGATGGGAGCAAAGACCTATGCAGGTCTGGTCTATCGTGGGCCCGATAATCAGCCTCTGGGCCATGTTATGGCGATGCATGATCACAGAGACGTGGATTTTGCATTGGCTGAAGAAGTTATCAATATTGCGACTTTAGCCCTGTCCTCACATTTTCAACTTCATAAGGCTACCGTTAAATTGAAAGAAGCTCAGCAACAGGTCAAAATTGATGGCCTCACTGGGATAGGAAATCGTCATGCCTACGCTGATGCCTTGCAAAAAGTAGAAAAGGAATACACAGACAATAATGAAAGTGACTGGACCATAGCCATTATCGATTTGGATAACCTCAAGCCACTTAACGATAATGTAGGACACAATGCCGGTGACAATTTCATTAAGCTGATGGCAGTTGAACTGAGCAAAATTGGCCGTCAATCCGATATCGCATTCAGGATTGGAGGCGATGAATTTGCCATCATATTCACCCAAAGTTCCAGTGTTTTTGTCAGTTCTCTGTTGGAGCGTTTTGGTAAAGCCTTGGAAAGAGTCAGACTGGCAATGCGCTTCCCTGTTGGCGCCAGTGTCGGGTTAGCCTTGCTATCAGAAGTGGATGGCAATATTGATGCTTGGACTGCGCTGGCCGATGAACGCATGTATAAAAACAAAAAAGCCAATAAAGTATCCTTACGGGCTGGTTGAGAGAATGAGTAACTATCAACCGGTTTTCTATCAGGATGCATCGCCAGAACTAAGAGAGTTATACGATGAAATTACCACCTCTCTTAATATGCCTTCACCTCCGAATTGGCTGATTTACTTAGGTGATGCTCCGCACCTTGCAAGAGGTATGTGGGGGATGTTGAAGTCAGTTTTAGTGGAAGGTAACCTTCCGCCATTGTTACAAGAATTAATTTTGTTCACAGTGGCCTATCACAGAAGCGTACCCTACTGTCTTGATTTACATGCCAGTAATATTATCAGAATGACAAAAACCCTTGGTTACGAGGATTTGCAAGACATTGCCTGTCATCGAAGCAGGGGCATTATCCCAGACTCATACAATGTGGCACTTCAGGTGGCAACAAAGTTAGCCACCAGCACGTGCATCTTGGAAAAAGATGATTTCGACCGGTTGCAGGTCTCAGGTTACGACCAGATACAGTCGATGGAAATCACTACCCTTGTTTCTGTGGCGTTGTATTTTAATACCTATACCTTTGCATCAAATCTGCCGATTGACGAAAACATAAAGGGTGTAGCCACTAGTCAGGTGTATCAGTGACTGGCAATATCCCTTTCGTCTTCTGCAAACAAACTTTCTAATTCAGCACGCCCCTGCTTGCTACTCTCAATTAACTGCGGTTCATCCATATTGTGTTCGATCGCTCTTTCCAGCAACATGTAATCGTGATCAGAAAATACTTTGGCCATGTTTTCCGCTTCAGCTTCAGTGAAGCCATACTCTTTCAGTAGTATGCGAGCAGCCCGCAAGCTACCTTCGAACATTTCCCGCACATAATTCAGCACGCCCAATTCAGCAAACTTCATTGACTCGATGCGATTATGCGCTCTGGCAATAATTCTGATTTTCGGATAATGCTCGCATACCAGAGAAGCGATTTTTTGCGCGTCTTCAGGATCATCAACTGCAATCAACAATACTCTGGCGTGCTCAATGCCAGCCGTCTTCAACAAATCCAGTCTGCAGGCATCACCATAAAATATCTTATTGCCAAACTTGCGGACAAACTCGATTTGTTCTGCATCCTTATCCAGCGCAGTAAAAGGGATGTGGTTTGCCGCCAGAATACGACCCGAAATCTGTCCAAATCGCCCAAAGCCAGCGATTATAACCTGCGGTTCATCTGTTTCCGACGCACTATCGTATACGGCAGGGCAATTTCTGCTGTTAAACAACAGGCTGTGAAAAATCACAATAGGTGATGTGAATGCCATAGAAAGGCCAACTATCAAGGTCACCTGACTGGCAATCTGAACATCAAACAGGCTATTTGCACCGGCCTGAGCCATGACCACAAATGCGAACTCGCCCCCTTGAGACAACATTAATGCCACACGCATTGAATCCGTATTTGTTTGGCCGCTCAAACGTAAAATTGAATAGATCACAGCTGTTTTTATCACTACCAAAAGAATGGCAGCCGACACTATGAAAACAGGCTCTGAAACCAGCAGACTCAGATCCAGGTTCATACCAATGGCGATAAAAAACAAACCTAACAATAACCCTTTGAATGGTTCAATTTCCGTTTCCAATTGATGTTTAAAACTAGAGTTCGCCAACAGTATGCCTGCTACGAAGGCACCCATGCCCATGGACAATCCCGCTTCCTGCATGCCGAGCGCTGTCGCCATGACAATCAAAAGTGCGGCGGCGGTCATTATTTCGGCGCTGCCGTAACGAGATACCAGGCGCAAAAACGGGTTAAGCAAGAATCGTCCAATCACTAACACTGCAACAATAGCCAAAACACTCACCCACCACTGAGGACCATCAACTGCAGCATTGCTGGATAATGCCTCGACCAGTAATAAAATTGGAATGACCGCCAAATCCTGCATGAGTAAGATGGAAAAGCCTTGTTGACCGGGCGGCGTGCGCAAGATGTTTTGTTCATTCATGAGTTGAATAGCGAAAGCAGTGGAAGACAGAGCGACAGCCAAACCAACCACTAACGAAGTGACCAATGACAAAGATAAAATCAGATAAACACTAAGGGCAATAATGAATGAACTTATCAGTAACTGGCCCCCTCCGGTAAACAGGATTTGTGAACGCATCTTCCAAAGCTTGTCTGGTTCCAGCTCAAGGCCAATAACAAAGAGCAGTAACACAACCCCCAGCTCTGCGAAGTGCAGAATGGTCTCCGGATCATTTACCCAATCAAATACCGATGGCCCTATTATCACGCCCGCCGCCAGATATCCCAATATGGCACCCAGCTTCAGTTTTTTGAAAATCGGAACAGCAACAACAGCTGCTGCCAGAAATATCATTGAAGAACCTAACACACTCATACTAGCCTCTTGGGATTCTTATATATCCTTAATTGAAATTGATTATAACCACTAAAAACATTTCAGGATCAATCAATTACCCTGGATCTGCTTTATTGTTTCACCCAAGCCTTCAATCAGCTTTGTATTCGCACAGGGTTAATTCCTGTTCTACTATTAGACAGTGATTAAACAACGATTGAATGACATGCCCTCAACTGTGCCCACCGGCTACCTTGAGCTTGGAAAATTCAGGCTTTCTCTTCTGGTACTTTTTACGGCAAGTATTGGTTATGGAGTGAGTGCCAAGCAATTGGATTGGCCAGTTTTTCTGGGATTGCTTACCGGTACTATGCTCTGTTCCATGGGCGCTAATGGTCTCAATCAATGTTGGGAGTATAAACGTGATGCCCGAATGGCCAGGACCAAAAATCGGCCTATCCCCAGTGGGAGAATCTCACTCGGACACGGGATAATAGTGACAACTACCTGGCTGATGGCAGGTATCGTTATCCTCATACTCAGTGTCAATATGACCACCGCATATCTGGCGATCTTGACCTTTGCCAGCTACCTGTTTATCTACACACCACTTAAAACCTATAATTCAGTCGCTGTTTTGGTTGGTGCAATCCCTGGGGCAATTCCGCCTGTTATGGGGTGGACAGCTGCCACGGGGGAAATTTCAAATCAAGCCTGGGTACTCGCCTGTATTATGTATTTGTGGCAAATCCCTCACTTCATGTCGCTGGCGGCTATATATCGTAAAGATTATGCCAGAGGGGGCTACAAACTATTGCCTGATAATCCGGAATTAGAGCAGGCCACGCGCAGCATTATTGTGGTGTTCAGCATAGCCCTTCTAGGAATATCCTTACTTGCCCCCTTAGCTGGCTTGGGCGAACGACTATTTGGCTTCGGAGCCCTATTGTCAGGTGCCATATTGTTATATTTGTCCATTCTTTTTTATCGCTCCTACAGTCTGAAAAATGCCCGGAGGATATTCTTCGCCAGCATTATTTACCTGCCTGTAGTTATGGGATTGCTGCTGGTAGATCAGCGACTAATTTTATTCTGATGGTGATCTGTCAACTTAAAATCTGAGTAAAAAGTATACAACCCAGAACAGTGCTATACTTGAGTTGTTAACATCCAATTAACATCTCTAACTATAACGGGAGAAATACGATGTTGAGACATTACTACATTAGTGATGATTTGGACGACCTGGAAGTTATCGAGAAAGAACTTGAAAGTAACGGTGTGAGTACGCCGCAGATTCACGTACTAAGTGAAAATGATGCCGAAGTGGAAAAACATCATTTACATGCTATCGAATCCGTCTTTAAAAAAGACGTTGTTCATTCCACTGAAGTCGGCGCATTGGTTGGGATTGTAGGCGCATCATTGGTATTGCTTATCGCCTATCTGATGGATTGGCATACCTCGGCAGTTGGCTGGGTACCCTTTGGTTTTCTGGCAGTAGTCGTGCTTGGATTCTGTACCTGGGAGGGTGGCTTGATAGGAATTCAAATCCCCAATTACCAATTCAAGCGTTTTCAGAAATTCTTAAAAGAAGGTAATCATGTCTTCTTTGTAGATGTGGACCCTGATCAAGAAGCCGTACTTAGCAGTGTTGTGGAAAAACATCCTCGGTTGCAATTGGCCGGAACCGGCGAAGCCACTCCCACATGGGTGGTAAAAGGCCAGGACAAATTTAATGAGTTTATGAAAACCATGCCTTAATGCAGAATACCTAGTGCAAAGAAAACATAAGGGTGAGTCAATTATTCTGTAATTGACCCACCCCATATTATTGAATATTTTATGTGCTGGAGAAAAATGTCAGTCTGCTCAGGAAAGTATACCTGGACTCCATCCCCATCAGTGCGATGAGTAACAACAAACATAAAGGCGGTATTAAAATCGCTGTAATCAGCGCCATCCTTTCCCACATCATGTGCATAAATATGGCGATGATAAAACCTGCTTTGAGCGCCATAAATACCAAAATCAATACCCACCTTATCACTCCCTGGAACTGCATATAATCAACCATATAAGACAGTGCGCTCAGCACGAATAACAACACCCATATTTTCAGATACAAACTGATGGGATGTTGTTGCCCCTCTGCCGATACTGCATGTTCATTTTCCAGGCTATCAACTTGGTTTGACATCCTTCGGTCTCCTACCACAGATAAAACAAAGCAAATATAAATACCCAGACAAGATCGACAAAGTGCCAATATAGTCCGGCTATTTCGACTATTTCGTAGTTGCCAGATTGTTCGTAATGCCCGCGTAATATTTTAAACGCTACGATAAACAGATAAATCACACCTATTGAAACGTGCAGTCCGTGAAACCCGGTGACCATAAAAAATACTGCGCCAAATTGTGTTGCACCAAAGGGGTTACCCCAGGGCCTAACACCTTCCTCAATTAATTTTGTCCATTCAAACGCCTGCATTCCAACAAAACTAAGGCCAAGAACAGCGGTCACTAACATTAAGATAGCTGCTTTCTTTTTGTCTTTTCGATATCCGAAGTTAACCGCCATGGCCATGGTTCCACTACTAGTGATCAGAATAAAGGTCATAATGGCTATCAGCACCAGAGGAATATGATGGCCAGCGATAGTCAGTGCGAACACTTCACTGGCATTGGGCCAGGGCTCCACTGCTGACATGCGCATAACCATGTACCCCACCAGGAAACAGCTAAATACAAAGGTGTCACTGAGCAGAAATATCCACATCATGGCTTTGCCCCAAGGCACGCCAAAAGTCTGCTTATCCGCAGACCAGTCCTGTACTAAACCACCGACTCCTTGTTCCAACGTTTGATTTGATTGCGTTTGCATGCTGTTCACCTTAATCCGCAAAATGCGGCAATGGCGTCATAGGTTTCTGGCTTGCTCACCAGTAAAATAAACAGTCCAGCCCATAACCCCAGAAGGAAATGCCAATAAATTGCGCATAACTCTATATAGTGCTGCATCTTCGGATGTCGTTTAAAAGCCACGAAAAACGCAGTTAGCCATGCCAATAAACCTATGATGACATGAGCTGCGTGTAGTCCCGTAAACAGATAAAAAAAGCTAATCGCTGGGTTCAGATCAACGGTAAACCCCCGAGACTGGAGTGTCTGCCAGAACATCAGTTGACCGGTAACAAAGGCCACTGAAAATACTCCAGCCAAGGCCAGTGTTCCCTGCATTACCACGGCTGACATGTTTGATTTTCTTGCCACCACCCGCGACCACTGCATAAAGACACTAGCTAAAATAAGATAAGCAGTATTCAGCCACAGTATCTGTTTATTATATAAAGGGTGGGAAGGTTCCTCTGCCAGAGGTCGCCAATCCGGGTACTGAGAGCGCATCAGAAAGGCCACCAGAAACAGAAAAAACAACATGCAGATGACGGCGAGTAATACACGTAAACCAATCCGTCTCGTTTTCACCTTATCTTCAATGCTGTCCGCAGCAGCACCAGATATTTGCTCCCAGGGTTTATCGGTTAACGAGCCATGCATACTCATGAGCTCACCTCCGCTTTTTTACCTTCGAAGTTCTGAGGCAAAAAATCCTGTTCAAAGCCTGGAACACTATAGTCATAGGCCCAGCGGTGGCAGACTGGTATCTCTTTACCCCAATTGCCATGTCTGGGTGGCGTATGCTCTGTCTGCCATTCCAGTGATGTTGCCTGCCAGGGATTGTCACCGGATTCTTTGCCTTTAAAGTAGCTCCACACCAGGTTGTACAAAAAGACCAGCTGCATCAGTGCGACAAATATCGCCATCACTGAAATCATAGCGTTGAGATCTTTGGCTGAGTCAGGAATAAAGTCATAATTTTCGTAAGCAAAATAGCGCCGGGGCACACCTAGAATTCCCAGATAATGCATGGGAAAATATATCGCGTAGGTGCCAAGAAAGGTCCCCCAGAAATGCACTTTGCCCATACCATCATGCATCATTCTGCCAGTCATTTTCGGATACCAATGATAAATGGCACCAAACACCACCAGTATTGGTGAAACCCCCATCACCATATGAAAATGAGCCACCACAAAATAGGTATCCGATAGGGGAAGGTCTATTACTACGTTGCCCAGAAACAACCCGGTTAAACCACCAATAGTGAAGGTAGAGACAAACCCTATTGCAAACAACATGGGTACATTCAGACGGATGTTCCCCTGCCAGAGAGTCAACACCCAGTTGTAGACTTTAATAGCCGTGGGTACGGCAATTATTAATGTAGTGGTAGCAAAGAAATAGCCAAAATAGGGATTCATTCCACTGACATACATGTGGTGAGCCCAGACCACAAAACTGAGAACGCCAATGATTACGATTGCCCAGACCATCATGCGGTAGCCGAAGATGTTTTTCCGCGCATGTGTGCTAATCAGGTCAGAAACAATACCGAATGCAGGCAAGGCCACGATATAGACTTCCGGATGACCGAAAAACCAGAACAAATGCTGGAACAATATCGGGCTGCCACCTTCATGATCCAGTTGTTGTCCCATGGACAATATAGCTGGCATAAAGAAACTCGTGCCGAGCAACTTATCAAACAACATCATCACGGCACTGACGAACAAGGCAGGAAAGGCCAACAATGCCAGAATGGTGGCCATGAAGATGCCCCAAACGGTCAATGGCATGCGCATCAAAGTCATGCCTCGGGTTCTGGCCTGCAACACTGTCGTCACATAATTGAGCCCACCCATAGTGGCCGCCACGATGAAAATAGCCAGCGATACCAACATCAAAATGATCCCCCAATCGGAACCGGGTGTTCCGGCCAGAATGGCCTGCGGAGGATATAAAGTCCAACCCGCACCAGTAGGGCCTCCAGGCACAAAGAAACTGGCCAGTAACACAATTACAGCAAGCAGGTAAAACCAAACGCTAAGCATGTTTACAAAGGGAAAAACCATATCCCGCGCACCAACCATAAGCGGGATCAGATAATTGCCAAATCCACCCAGAAATAAGGCAGTGAGCAAATAGATAACCATGATCATGCCGTGCATAGTGACAAACTGGTAATAAGCACTTGGGTCGATAAAATCAAAACTTCCCGGGAAGCCCAGTTGCAAACGCATCAGGCCGGACAAAATTAGTGCGATAAAGCCAACGAAAATGGCAATGACTGAATATTGAATTGCAATCACTTTGTGATCCTGGCTCCAGACATATTTGGTCCAGAAACTTTGCGGTTCATGCATGTCGTGTTCGTGATCCATAATTCTGCCCCGCGCTACAATGTTTTGATGTAATCAATGATGGCCGACACCTCTTCCTGACTAGCAGAGGGAGGTGGCATGACTGCCGGAAATCCTTCGACGATTTTGGCATTGGGTTGATAAATCGATTCTGCCAGATAAGCTTCATCCACAGTGATAGTCTCGCCACTTGCCAGGGTTCGTGCCTTTCCATACAAACCTTGCCAGCTAGGACCAAGTAAGTTGGTGCCATCAACGCTATGACAGGCCAGACACCCCTTTGATTGCGCCAACTCAGCGCCGGATAAACTCGCGGAACCCGAAACCTGACCAGACACTCCACCTTTTTCTTTGATGTAGGCGATGACAGCGTTCACTTCGAGTTCGGTTAACACTATTTGTGGCATAATTGGTGCGAACCCTTTCACGACTTTAGTTCCCGGCTGAAGAATCGCTTCGGTCAGGTAGGCATCGTCAACTTCCACCTGCGAACCATCCACCATTTCCTGGGTTTTACCGTACAAGCCTTGCCAGGTAGGACCGATGGAACTATCCATAAAATTGTGACAGGCCAGGCAGCCTTTAGCCTGCGCAACTTCTTTGCCATTTTGCGCCAACACACTCAGTGCTTCAGATTGATTTTTGCGTAAAGACGCAGAAAAAGTCGTTTGTTCTGACAACCAGGTATCGAAATCCTGAGCACTCACAACATCAACCTTTCCGCGCATGTTAAAATGTCCTATACCGCAAAATTCTGCGCAGAGGATTTCAAACTGGCCAATCAGTGTGGGCTCAAACCAAAGGTAGGAGACTGTCCCCGGCACCATGTCCATTTTGACTCTGAACTGAGGAACATAGAAATCGTGCAACACGTCCTTTGAACGCAACAACACTTTAACTGGCTTATTCAAAGGCAGATAAAGGTGATTGCCTTGAACCAATCTGTCGTCAAGCCCATTCTCATCAAGCGGATCCAGGCCAAAAGGGTTATCAATACTGATATGCTCTACGGCCGTTTTACCTAGCTTTCCATCCTCGCCGGGAAAGCGGAAACTCCAACTCCATTGTTGACCGACCACTTCCACTTCCATAGCTTCATCAGGCACTTCAACAAAATCTGCATACACCACCAGACCAGGTGCCAGCATGGCAATGATCCCAACACTGGTGGCGACCGTTAGCCACACTTCGAGTTTTTTGTTTTCCGGCTCGTACCTTGCTTGCCGCCCTTCCTTATGACGGAATTTCAACACAGCAAAAGCAATAAAGAAATTTACCGCGATAAAGACAATCCCGGTAATAATAAGGGTGATGAGCATGGTGTCATCAATTGTGCCCCAGTTCGACGCCAATTCCGTCATGGTCCAGGGTGACCAGAAATGAAAAATTACTGAACCAATGACGATCAGTATAAGCGCAATCGCAATTGCCATATCAACGCCTTCTTGTTATTAAGCGTTCCCTAGCTTCCATCATCCGTGAACTCACGCCCGGATTAAATCGCTTTAACGGATAATGCATTGTTATGGCAAGCTGGTTGACAATCCAGGTGAGCGGTTTGAATTCAACCAATGGCTATTAGTGTAGGTGCTGTTTAAAAATTGTGCGAATTATGTAACATTAATGTTAATCAACGCCTTGTGAAACAGACTTCCTTTTGAGCTTACCACTGCCCAATATTCTGTAAAAAACTTTATCTACCAAATAATTACGGTAGGATATCGGGAAAACCAACAACTCGAACTCAAATGAGCGGATTAATTTATCTCCACATTTCTCAACTGCTGACTGGCCTGATGCTGGCGGTTATATTCGGGCTCGTTTGGAAAACCATTGATCGCAAGCAGTATATTCTGTTTTGGGCATTCAGCTTTTTGGTTTTAACCTTGGGTGGCGTGCTCAACGGTCTGAAACCTTTTTTCCCGTCCCGCGACCTTTACTGGATAATAGTGAATGCATTATCTTTGATTGCCCAAGGTCTGGGCTTAGCTGGTTTTAGAGTCAGAGCGGGCAGAAAGGCCTTTCCTAATGCGCTGTTGATTTACTTATTGGCCATTGAACTGGTACTTATCTGGTTTACCATAGTCATGCCCCACGCAGGGCTTAAAATGGTTCTCATTCCCTTCTCCGGTGCAATTATGGCGCTAGTCGGCTGCAAGGTGATCATGTCAAAGACATCCCCTTTGCACGCAGCAGAGTGGGGCGTCATTAGCGTCTATGTAATCTTTAGCATTGCACAGTTTACAGCAGGTACATTTGCCTTTATGCAAGGCGTTGAAGCGGATCCCTATTACAACGAGCTCTATCGACAGACAAACTTTATTGCTATGCCAGCACTGTTTACCGGCCTTGGTCTATTTACTGTTTTGATCGTGACTGATGATTTATCCACCCGAATGAAAAAGCTGGCCATAACTGACCAGCTAACTGGGGTGTTAAACAGACGCGGGTTTGAAGACGCAGCTATTCGAGCCAAAGCCATGGCAGATCGCAAACAAACACCAACAACAGTTGTTGTCGCCGATATCGATTTTTTCAAGAAAATCAATGATAACTTCGGCCATCGTTTTGGCGACAAAGCGATAAAGGCCTTCACTAAAAAGCTCGAGGAAACCATTCGTGATACGGATATCATTGGGCGTGTGGGTGGTGAAGAATTTGTGATTCTGATGCAGGATACCGACCTGGACGACTGCACAGAAGTCACTGAACGTTTGCGCGCTGAGGTAGATGCGCTCAACGTTACATCCGGTAAAAAGGCCATCAACCTCACTGCCAGTTTTGGCATTGCCATGTTTAATCGGGACGAAACCCTAGAGCAAGCAGTGCACAATGCCGACCAGGCATTGTACAAAGCTAAAGATAATGGACGAAATCGGGTGGAAGTGTATCTAGCATAACCAAATAAGCAGTTAGTTAAGACGACTCACAAACTAACTTTGGTTCTCGCCGGAATTTCATTGTTTGCATCAGCAAACATAGTGTAACCAATGCCATCCCTAACCAACCCATGATTTTGAACTCTTCACCAACGATAAAAATGGCTAACACAGTAGCAACCAATGGCTCAATAAGGGTGATCAATGTGGCCTTGCTTGCATCAATCAATTTCAGGCCAAAGGCAAATAACAAATAGCCTAAAAACATAGGAACAACAGCCATATATAAAGATACGGAAACATTTCTGAGACCCGAAAACAAATTTTCGCCGGTAAAAAATAAAGATGGGAGTAACAACAACGCTGCGCAACCAAAAAGTCCTGCCATAGAGGATTGTGAATGCACGCCACTTTCTATGAAGTGTCTTGCTGCCCATGAATAGCAGGCATAGGTCAAACCTGCGATACACCCAAGCAGTATCCCGGCGTTTTGCTGGTATGTACTGTGAGTTGCCTCACCACTATGCTCTTTCCCCGACATCAATAGAACAATACCCGTGGCGCCAATAATAAAACTAATCACCCACTGAGGTGAAATGTGTTTTTTGCTGATAAGACGCTCAAGCAGCGCAGCAAAAAAAGGTGCAGTTGCGAGAGAGACGACTGTGCCAATAGCCACGCCTGAGAATCGCATAGAAGCGTAAAATGCAAGGGGATAAATTGCTATGGATAAAGTCCCAAGAAGTAAAATTTTAGGCTGTGAAAATAGAAGTTTATAATCTGAAAACAACTCACTTCGAGCAGTAATAACAAGTAAAACACCGCCTCCCCCCATAGCAAAAGCACCAATTGCCAGTGGATTTACGTTGGGAGAAAAACTTGCAGCAGTGCCGGTCGTACCCCATAAAAAACTGGCCAAAATAATGGCAAAAACACCTTTGAAATTCGTTAAACCCTGTCCCATTCAGTAAGCGATCCTAAATTCTTTTCATGAACATAATCGTATACTTTTGCTCTAGTCATTTTTTAACGAATCAGACGCATTTGTTAACAATAAAGGCGCACTTCAGGTATTAAACTTTGTGGGTGAGAAACCAAAATATTGGGAAAACTTGCGGCTAAAAGCGGATAAATCTTTGTAGCCGACTTTTTCACCAATAATCTGCAATGGATAATCAGTATGCAACAGCAATGCCTGCGCTTTTTCCATTCGAACTCTTGATACGTATTGCATCACGGTTGAGTTGGTTTGTTGTTTAAACAGCTTTTTGAACTGTGTCTCACTTAAAAAAGCCACTTCAGCCAGGTGCTTAATCTGCAATGGTTCTCCGATGTTGTGTTCTATGAAGGCCATCGCAGCCCCAATTCTGCTATCCAATTTGGGCAATAGGGGCTGCTCGGAAAGCAACAAGAAAAATGTTTCGAACATCGCGCTTTCCAGAGGTGCATTTATTTGATGCTCCAACTGATTTTCCACAAAACGTAAGTAACTGATGAGAGATGTATTAATCGAAAACACTATACTCTGCGACGAAGATACATTTGTCGGCAGGTGAAGCATGTCCGCAACCACAAACCTGGCCTCCGAGTCAGCCGTAAACAGGTGCTCTTGTTGCGCTTTTACAACAACACATTCACCTGGCGTGACTTTACCGTTAAAGCTACCAACACGTATATTAATTACTCCTCGCAACGGTAAAACCAGCTGATTAAAATCATGGGAGTGGCTGACTGGTTTAGTGCTGTAAGATCGTATAGACAATAAATTTTGCATAGTGAAAGGAATAGAATTGGATTTAACTGTTTCTCCTTCATAACAGCCTAACCACTAATACCATGAAATGTTAGCTATTTTTATTAAGACAAATCTGAAAAAGACATCCACCTATTCATTCCCTTAGAGGAAGCAGCGTAATTTTCGCTAAACAATTAACAAGCCAGAGGTTAGTTAAACAACATTCCAAATCTCCTCAGATTAGCATAAGCCAAAAGCATCAGGCTGCATCACAATCTGGTTAAATTCAGACTTATCTCTATTTTTCGTCACCTTGCCGAATTAGCCATTTACATTCGATATATTCAGGATAGATTTACGCTTTAAAAATAAAAAGGAAGCTGCATTTCATGTCAGGTATCAGACAATTTTCATTGCTATTTTTTTGCGCCTCGTTCAATTCTGTTGTGAATGCTCAACAACTCGTAGTTGAGCATATCGCCAATGCAGGGGTGAAGATTTCATCAGGTGATCGTACAGTGTTGATTGATGCACTATTTGGCCCTCATCAACGATTTAACTCATTAAATGAAAAGGCTTTTTCAGAACTGATAGAACAGGGAGCTCAAGTAGTGATGACTAGCCATTATCATAGTGATCATTTTGCTGGCAAAAGAGCACGTCAATATTTACGGGCCAATGAAGAAACAATGTTTATTGCTCCGCCACAAGTGCTCGACTATCTTTCAGACTTGGGTAACCTCCCTTTTTTGAAAGGCCCTCAACTGACTGATTTTCAATCGACAAAATTCAGTCACAAGGGAGTGGATATCACGGTATTAAATTTTCCTCACATGAGTCCGGAACAAACCGCCGATGTACAGAACTATGCGTATATCGTGAAAATTAATGGCTGGAAAATACTGCATATTGGCGATGGTGGAATTAATCCTACAATCATTGATGGGCTGAATTTAGCAGACAGGAATATCGATTTGGCACTGCTACATGACTTGTGCCCTGAGCAAGAAGATTGTGTCGAGCGTATTAAGCAGATTGGCGCAAAACAAGTGGCATTTTATCATATGACAGATGATAGAACTGAGCCTGTTGGGAGCTGGATAACGGAGAACTATCCGGCGGCCCGGATGCTTGTGACCGGGCAGCAACCAGTTTTGATGAGTAAAGAGTAACTCAGTTACCTCAGCCCCAACTCCACATCGCGGATGATAAAGTTACCGTTGTAAATCGGGTGTGGTTCACCGCTGGTCTCGATAGCAAAATAAGCCTGTTCCTCGGATGTGAGTCCCTGATAACCACCGATGACTTGGTAAATCCAGGCTTCGGGGTCGAATTCAAGTTTGTTTTCCTGATAGTAATCCAGCGCTGTAATGCGTTTACCGCTGTCGATGACCCGACAAAAGTAATCTTCTACGGCATTTTTCAACAGGTCCTCAGCAAACTCGACAGAGCTTTGCTGTTCAACATGAATTTGCTGGGCAGCCCGTTCTGGCTGATAGCCCTTGTTGGCTCGATGCAAGGACTTAATGCTGCCAACAATCTGTTGCAGCTCTTGCTCATGCTCAACCCTATTGACGTCAACAGCAGCAGGCTTAATCATCTTGTCTGCAACGTTAAACAACATGGTAACCTGGGTCAGATTGTAATAATTGCCTGGGGCAAAATCTGGTTTTTGCTCCATATGCAGTACAAACCCTTTAAGAAGTCGCGTTCGACCCCTGAATTCGCGAAACCTGCCAAGCAGCTCCAACAATCTGGCTTGTACGATAGCCAATTCCTGAGTGACACGGGAGAAACATTGCTGAAGTGCGACAACAAGCAAATGCCTTAACTCACGATGACTTCCAGCCACTGTGCTTAGTTCATCGAAACGGAACAGTTCCAGTTGCTTAAGCAAGTCAGAAACCTGCCCCTGAGCCAGTTCATTCTCGCGTATTTTTGCATCGATAGAGGACACATAACCAAATTCGTTGTTAATGCGACTGAATAACACCCGTACATTGTTGGCCAGAGATTCAGTTAAACCATATACATGCTCAGTGAGATCTGAAAGGTGCGCTTCAGATTCGGCAAAGCGGCCATGTTCCAAGGCCTCTTTATAATGCTGAGCCAACGTTTTCAGACTTGCCAGTGCAGACCCGATATTGGCATCGACCTGCCGGTTACGTTCATCCTGCAAGCTGCTTTCCAGCAGGTTCCTGACTGCGTTTTTCAGACGCAATTCAGCCTCTGCTTCCGGACGCCACAAAATGCCCTGTTTGACTAGACTCTCAATCACCTTTGGGCTGTATTTGCTTTCTTGAAGCGTGCCAGACAAGTACACCTGCATAATCAATTCAGAATGGCGACTCAAGGCATTGAGTAATTTAACCCCGGCCTGATGAAGGTTCTGATTCATAGATTTACCCCGGCATTTAACAGGCAATTCATAGCAGATTGCCCTGCTGCACAGATTGTTCTGCCTGCTCAGCCAATGACAGCGCTTCGGTCTCATCAATAAAACGGATCACTTCGTACAGATATTCAATTTTTCCGGTGCCCAGATAAATCTGTTTGTCCTGATTCGGTTTAAGCAAATAACCCAGGTCGGTGAGGCGCTTAAATACCTGTTTAAGTTGCCCCTCCAGATGGGTACTCGTGGAACCAAACAAGCGATAACGGGATATTTTCTCTAATTGCTCGGCAAAGGCTGGCGTATCTTCAATACTGGATTGCAACTCATTCAGTCGAAGCGCACTGCCCTGTGTCACCGGCACATCTGACCCGCCCGCCTGCTGAACCAACAACAACCACTCAACCAGCGGAAGCAGATTAGTAGAAATCTCCTGAAACTGGCTACCCAGCACTTTTCGTTCTGGCTCTGCCAGTGTCTGATAGGCCGCGTAGAATACTTCTCCTTCCGCAGCACTGGCCAGGGTGCGGTTCAACACGTTCAATTGCGTTTCTATTTTGTCTGTGTTGCCAGAAGTCTTCAGAAAACGCCAGGCATCTTCATCACTCACCTGACAAATAAAGCGTCCTGATAATAGCAGTTCCAGAATTCGACCTTGTTCAGTGATCATATGCTGACCTCCTCTGACGCCTGTTGCTCACGCTTCTTAAGCCTTTCAGTAATAGCGCTGACTTTAGGTTGAACCACCTGAAGTTTGCGGGTATTTTTGTCGATCAGGTAACGATTATCAAACAAGGTTAACACCTCGGATTCAGGATTCGGGAATGCCCCAACTACCGAAATATTGTTGTTCTGACAGGCATCGAAAATCTTTTTCACATTGCTCTGGTGCAAGGTCCCCAATTCATCTATTGGCCAGTGAATGGTGGCATTGGCATTGCCGCGCAACAAACGGGTAAAGGCCAGCAGGAATTTACACAAAATCAGGTAGGCCATACCATGGCTGGAAGACTCATTGAGCTGTCTGTCGGTTCGGATGACCAGATTCGAATTGCCTTCTTTAATATGCAATTCGATATCCAGCAATTTGCTGATCCCACCAGCGAGAGCTGCTCGTCCAAGAATATCCAGCACACGACGCATACTTTGTGCGTACTCATCATCCGGCAATTCCACTGCCCCGCTGTCCATCCAAGTCTGATAAAGCTTATTGAATTGTGCCAGCTCCGGCCAGAATTCCAGTTCACTGATTTTAGAGCGTATTTTCACTGCCGAATCTGACACACCATCCAGGAATAACTCTTCGTCTACTTCCTTACTGATCCGCAAACTCTGGCTGGCTATTCGCTTGTCGATATCCTCCAGAACGTTGTAGTACTGGGTTAAGTCAGCGCCAAAAATGCGGCCCTGTTCACGCAGACCATGCAGTTTCTGCGGTACGATGACGTTCAGAAGCTGCGCAAGATGACTGACCAGGCGTCGATGATCCACATTGCGGATCCCTTGAGCGTTGATAACAGCACACTCTTCCCTTGAACGCTCCCAGGTATCTGACAAACCCGTGCCAGCTTGTGCAGCAATCAGTTGGTCGAAATGTTCAACGTAGGCTTTGATATCCCCAAGCAGTTTTTCTCTTTCCTGCAACAAGGATTGCCCTTCTGAAATTCGTTGTGCAATATTCACTGCATCAGCACCCTTTTCGGCGCTAATGTCAATCGCAGGAAGCGCAAATTTAGCCAGCCCACGGTTGATACTCTGCACTTCCAATTCTTGTTCTTTGGCGCTTCGCAACCCCTGCTCAGCTTGAGTTTGCTGCTCTTTTAGTGCTTGTCGTTGCTGTTTAAACTGGGCATCTTTTTTATTCAATTCCCGCTCGGCCTTGCTGGCTGCTTTTTTCGCTTTTGACAGCCCTTGCTGCCAGGTAACTTTGTGACCAGTGAAGACAGTGGCATACCAACGCTCATAGTCTTTAACTTTGTGACGGTTAGTTTCTGTGTATTGAATGTCTGTTTTCAGCTGTTTGATTTGTTTCTGCAAACCACCGATTTCATCTACATCAACTCCACGGTTTTCCAATTCATTGGCCAACCATTGCTCTGTCTGTTTTTTATCTAATGCTGCAGTTTGCTTGCCTTTCTGGATATGTTGCTCAACCAGCGCTACCTGCTCCTGGATATCGCCCAATAATTGTTGCCAATGAAATTGATGCTCAGTTTCTGCTTCACGCTGTTGATCGCGCACTTCCTGTAAAGCTTCGCTATGTTGCGACTGACACTTGCTTTGTTCAGTGTCATTTTTGGCCAGCTGCTTTTTGTTTTGCTGTTTACGTTCACTCAGAGCCTGAGCATATTCACTCTGGACCTGATCTTTATCTTGTTGCGCGCGCTTACGGTTTGCCTCAGCCGTGCGACATTCGCTCTCACACTTGGCCTGAGCCAATTCCATGTTGCGCACTTCTTCACTGGCTTTGGCCAGTTCCAGCTCTGCCTGATTCTGAACCTCAAGTGCGTCAGCAACGGCTTGCTGAGCATCAGAAAGTTGCGCTTGCAGCGTTTGTTCAGACTGAGCGTAGTCAGGGATGTCAACTGTGCTTAAGTCCAATGTGAGGCCAAAGAGCGCTTCTTTGCCTTTTGTTGATTTTGGATGAAGATCTTTGCGGCTCAATAGCGCTGGGTGGATAACTTTGCCTAAGTCTTCCTCCCAACCCACCTGCTCTTTGCGGAGAAACTCCAGCAAACTGCCTTCTCCCGGGTACAGCATGCTTTCTACTTTCTCAACGTTAGCCAATTTGAGCTGATGTTCCCTGCGAGCCTGTTCAAGTTCGCGAGCCGCTTTATCTCTGCTTTGCTGACTGGCCTGGAACTGTTGTTGAGCCCTTCTCAGCTTGTCTCGCAAGGCGTCTTCAACACCACTGGCTTCTTTGATACTGGCATCCAGCAGATCGAGCTGGCTTTGCTCAAACTCAGTAAACCCGGCATTTTTCATTGCAGCGGCCAACTCGGCATGTTGCACTTTTAACACATTTAGTTGCTGACGGTATTCATTGTCAACCTGAGTGGTTTGTTGTTGATAATCATTTTTGATTGTCTGCAAACTACTTTGTTCTTGTGCTTTTTTGTCTGACAAATCGTCTTGTAGGCTTTGTTTCTGATCGTTATAGGCTTCCAGTTCCTCTGTCAGTTTTTCACTTAGTTCCGCCAAACGCTTGTTATACGCAGACTCAATGTCCTGATGTTTTTCGGTCAGCAGGTTATAGCGGGTAGAGACAATATCCAGCTCACTCTGCCACTGGGGCAGCTTTTGCAGGTTTTTCTGTAAGGTTTCAATATCCTGAGCCTGCCAGTCGTCAAACTCCCCTTCAACCTGCTCCAGATCCGCCTCAAATTTATCTGCATCGGCTTTGGCGGCTGACAACGTTTGATTTAACTCGTCCCGCAAGCTAGTCCATTCAGACTCCTGCTTTTTGATTTCCAACACTGTGTCTTCGTGCTGACCCTGTAGCTCAATAATGCTGGCTGACAACTTATTCAGGTCAAAACTGAATTGCTGCTTGAGTTGGGCAAGCCTGACTTCGCTTTGTGTCAACTGATGATCGGCTTGTTCCAGTTTGGCAAACTCGGGCCTGATCTGGTCAAATTCCTTAATCAGATGGCATTCACTTATCCAGTCTTCCACTCGATTGCCACTTAAATTTGAACTTGGCGGCTGCACGCCGTCTTCTTCCAAAATAGCGGCAATCATGGCTTTGATGGTTTCCATCTTGCCTTCTTTGGAATGCACCGCTTTAGCTAATTTTTCAATATGACGTAGATGATCAGCTTGTGAGCACAGGCTGAAAATTCGCGCATATCCCAACAATTCCCGACTGTTTGCACAATTATTCAGGACGCCACGATCATTCTGCAATACCGCGCGAAATTCTTTAGTATTCAATAAATTGGTAACAAGAATATTGGCTCGCTTCAGACTCCGCGATAATTCGTTCATAGTCACGCTGGCATGTTCGCCAGATTTGTTCTTGTAGAGGTAATCCTGTAAATCGAAAGGTTTGCCGATAAACCGATAATTGACACCAGATCCATTTGAGGCCAGTACCACCTGACACAAATCCTCTTCGTTCCGTTCGTATTCGTAGATAATAAAACTGGATTCCCGTGGCAAATACCACTTCTCGAAGCTGTCGCGGGTGGATGGCACCACGCGGCTGGGATATTCACCGTAAAACACCGGGATAAGTCGTTGCAGAGTAGTTTTACCCGAAGCATTGGTTCCACAAATATTGGTGTGCCCATTTAACTTGAGTTCTACCACGCCGGGTAAATGTGTATCGATCAGAATAATGCGGTGTAAACCAGGCATAGACTTCCTATTATTATTATTTCTTCCGATTGGATTCTATTGCGGTTTTCAGGAGCTGAAATGCAGATGAAGAATACCTCTTATGGAACTGATTCTAGCGAGGTTTGCCGCATATTTGTAGCGAAAAAACGGCATGTTTCAAAGGAAAATGGTAAGTGCTTGATTTGCAACAAACAGAGGTAACTTTTGTCGTCATCCGAAATGCGTTCAATAGGGTTGCTGCTGTCCGTCTGCTTGCAAAACTATATCAAATAACCTTACTCAGCCTTTTGATTCACAATGTTGTCAGTTAGGTTTGGCTTTCTCTTCAGCCTCGTCTTCTGATTTTTCTTTTTTTGCTGCGTATTGCAGAGGGTCAGGCACTTCAGCTTTGTCAGCCAGGTAACTCACATTGTGAAACGCTTTGTTTTGCAAGGCATAGGCTAACGAATTCATGCCATTGCAAACTAGCCCATTGGCCACATCATGGTGACTGATGCGGGTTCGTTTCAGCGCTCGGTTTAATTTAACCTGACTATCGCTTTTCAAGGCTTTACAAACGCTCACCAACCTTTCCTTGGTATCTTCCGTCATTATCTTGTCAGCAAACGCCGATGACGATTGAAATAACAACACAAGTGTGCAAACTTTCAGGATTGAACCTGTATTCATCTAGTTACCTTTTACTTATCCCAAAGCAATGCTGAGGAAACACTTCTATTCTAATTTGTCCTTGAATCAATCATGATTTTTCAAACAAATAAGCCTCGCTAGAGCTAGACTATCCTATTTTCGTCTAAATTTAGCATACTCAATCGTTATAAAATGTTACGGAATTGTAATGTTAGCCGAAGACTCATGACAGTTTGATGTCAAATGTCTGCATGTGGGGGTTAGAAATTCTGGATTGAGCAGGGTACATTGTGCTGAATCAATATGCACCGGTGTTAAATCAATCAATTGTCAGAGAAGTAGGATGAATATTAATCTCGATAAATATGAGCAAGACGGTTACTTGGTTGTTAAGCAAGTGCTTTCAGCTTCCCAACTGGATAGCGTGCATCCTGTTTTGGAGCGCTTTCACCAATTATGGATGGAAAAAAACCGCGACTTTTATCAAAAACGGGCGATCAATAGCGCTTATCTAACATCGGACACCTATCTCAATGCTGATGACCGCAGGTCACTCTTTGAATTTATTGCTCTGCCAGACCTTATCCAAGTTGTCGAACAGGTTATTCCCCAGCCGGCCTTTATGAACACCCAGCTATTCTTTGACCCTTACGATCCTGACAAAACAAACTACTGGCATAGAGATATTCAATACAGTAATTCCGAAGAACAACAAAAAAATATGCTTGCTGGTGGGTCGAGCATGCCTCACTTCAGGATCCCTATGGTTGATGAAAAGGGACTCGAGTTAATTCCTGGTAGTCACAAACGATGGGATACAAACGAAGAACTTGAGGTACGCCAGGAAAAAAATGGTCGTCATTGTCATGATGATTTACCTGATGGGAAAATCATTGAACTGCAACGTGGTGACTTACTTATCTTTTCAGCAAAAATGCTACATAGAGGAATTTACGGTGGAGATCGATTTGCCTTCGATCTGCTATATGCCGAACCAGACTCGGACTATCTACAAACAGTCCCCGAAAAGTGTTTACCTGATACAGATATGTTGGCAGCTCTGCCAGATTCAGAAATTTACAAAAGAACATTTAACGCGTTAAAGGCTGATAATTCATAAGTGATTAAGTGAGTGCTAACCCTGCCACACCAAGCGAACCTGAGATTTCAACGTTTCTGACGATTTAGCATTATTCAGCTGCGCATAATTAACCACGATTTCTCCACCGGATTCTTTGGCCAGGTTTTTGCGCTCAATTTCGTTCAGATAAGCATAGAAGGTGAAGAAAGATCCAGATGGAATCGAGACAGGAAAATCGCTGGGCAAACTCTTGTCTTCCAGTGTATCCAGATCAAGAACTGACAAATTTTTCTGAGTGTAACTCTCCCGCTGTAACCCTTTGTTGTAGTGCTGAAACTCGATTGAGTCAATCTTTACTGCCTGAATAGGCCCCCAGCCAAAATCGAACTCCAGTGCTTCGATAACAATGCCATGCAATGAACCGGAAACCAGTTTCAAGAGCAATCTGTGTTGCTGCCGTTCAGTGATAAAAGTGGATTCCAGGATCTGTAAAATAAGTGGTTTTCCCGGATTTGCACCAAGGACTCTGGACACGTCTTTTGTCACCGTATAAGCCAGCGATGAGCCGGAAAAAATTGGTCCGGCAAAGGGCAATAGTTCCAATAAATTTTGTGCTGGCGGATTGCCGTCTTCTGCTTTTTTCGACTCGTCGCTCATCACCTATCCCTTAACATGATTGAATATCCACAATGACTATAGCTGTTAACTTTCCTTACAGGCAATCTAGTGCCAAGCCACAAGCCGTGTCCAGAAGGATATTATTCACCTTTGGCCAATTGCATAAAAGTCTTCAAATAGCCCGGTGCTGTCTCATTGGCACGAATACCTAAATGAATAGATTTATGAATTCCCGATTCATTTAGAGAAAGGGGCACAATATCGAGATGTTGCTGATTCTCTTCCACCAACCATCGCGGCAATGCGGCTACGCCACGATTACTTGCCACCATTTGCAGCATGATTTCAGTGGTTTCGATAATCTTATGTTGCTTCACGCTGGCACCTGCCGGCGTCAGAAAATGGCTGAATATATCCAATCGACTGGGCTCTACCGGATAGGTGATCAAGGTCTCTTGATTGAGTTGATGCGGACGCACCACCTCTAGCTCCGCCAGAGGAGACTGCCCAGAAACTACCAATACATGCTCATAATCAAACACGGCTTCATAGTTTACCCCATGGTGAAACAATGGGTCAGGTGTGATAAGTAAATCTATGTCATAGCCCAGCAATGCTCCCAACCCGCCAAATTGAAATTTTTGCCTGACATCGACATCAACATCTGGGCACAATTTGAGAAAGGGGGTCACTGATTTCAGTAGCCATTGATAACAGGGGTGACACTCCATCCCGATCCGCATTACACCTTTGTTTCCCTGGGCAAATTGGCGCAACAAATTTTCAGCATAATCAAATTGGGGTAACAACCTGTTAGCTGTATTCAGAAGCATCTTGCCAGCCTGAGTCAATCTCAACCGCCGTCCTTCTTTTTGCCAAACCTGAACCTGATAGTGTTGTTCGATTTTTTTGATTGCGTGACTTAAAGCTGACTGGGTTAAACACAAATGTTTCGCTGCTTCCGTCACTGTTCCGAACTGAGAAACGGCCTGTAAAATAGCCAGATGATTGCGTTCTAACATAGATACCATGAATAATTTTCATCAATAAATGAAAATATACCATTATATTTAATCGTTTCCGACACCTAAACTGCTCAAACACTCACTCATTTGGACATTTAGATGGCTAAACTACATAACCTGGGATTTCCGCGCATCGGCACAAATCGAGAGCTCAAATTTGCGCTGGAATCATACTGGAACAACGAAACAACCGAAGCGCAATTACATAGAGTAGCTGACCAACGACGGCAAGAAAATCTTGATGCACACCAGTATCTTGATTTTGTTCAGGTAGGTGATTTTTCCTTATATGACCACGTACTGGATACCAGCTTTTTGTTCGGCAATATTCCGCAAAGAGCGACCAACAAAGATAGTAATGTGCTTTCCCAATATTTCAGGATCGCAAGAGGGCGCTCTCCCGAAGATGGATGTGGGTGTTCGATCAATGCGGGGGAAATGACTAAATGGTTTGATACCAACTATCACTATATTGTGCCGGAGTTCACGCGAAACACAGAGTTCTCGTTGAATCCAGCCACGCTCTTAGCTCAGGTAAAAGAAGCGCGTGGTCAGGGATTTGATGTGAAACCCGTGATCCTGGGGCCACTTACCTACCTTTATCTGGGTAAACATCTTGATGATGGTGAGGCACTTTCACTGTTAGATAAATTGCTTCCCTGTTATCTGGAGCTTTTTGAATTGTTGGCCAGAACAGGGGTTGAATGGATCCAGCTAGATGAGCCTGCGTTGGTGACTGAACTGCCGGCAGAATGGCGAATCGCCTTCAAATACGCTTACCAGGTCCTCCGCGAAAGACGAGTGAAACTGTTGTTGACTACCTATTTTGGTGACTTAGCAGCAAACCGTGATTTAGTCTGCCAGTTACCCGTGGATGGCATACACATTGATGCGGTGCGTGGCAGGCAGGATGTTTACCCACTGGCTGATGCCCTGAGCAAATCCCAGGTTTTATCTGTCGGCATCATAGATGGTAGAAACGTATGGAAAACAGATCTGAACGAGGCATTAAGCTTTCTGGCACCTTTGGCCAAGCGTAAGGATCAGAACCTGTGGATTGCCCCTTCCTGTTCCCTACTCCATTGCCCAGTGGACCTGGATACCGAGAATCTTTTGGATCCGGAAATAAAATCCTGGCTGGCATTTGCCAGACAAAAACTGGCAGAACTAAGAGTGCTTGGGAAGGCGCTAAACGAGGGTGCAGAGTCAGTAGCGGCGCAACTAGCTGAAAACAAGCGTATCATTGAGAAACGCGCACTGTCTGCCCGAACGAATCATGCTCAAGTTCAACAAGCAGTGAAAAACATTCAACCCTCGATGTATTCACGCACCAGTGAGTATCCTGACCGTATCCGGCAGCAACAGGCTTTGCTGTCTTTGCCTCTGCTACCCACCACGACTATAGGCTCCTTTCCACAAACGGCGGAGATAAGACAGGCCCGACGTGCCTTTCGCGCTGGAGACATGGAACAACAATCGTATCAGGCGCGCATCAGAGATGAAATCAAATTCTGTATCGAGCAGCAGGAAACGCTGGGACTGGACGTGTTGGTGCACGGCGAAGCAGAACGTAATGATATGGTGGAATATTTTGGCGGCTTATTGGATGGGATCTGTTCCACTCGTTTTGGCTGGGTGCAAAGTTACGGCTCCCGATGCGTTAAACCTCCCATCATTTATGGTGATGTCAGTCGCCCTGCCCCCATGACTGTCGAATGGACCCGGTATGCTCAATCTCTCACTGCCAAACCAGTCAAAGGTATGTTGACCGGCCCGGTGACCATTCTCAATTGGTCTTTCGTCAGGGATGATCAGCCAAGAGCAAAAACCTGCCAGCAAATAGCGCTGGCCATCAGGCAGGAGGTATTAGATCTGGAGGCGAGTGGCAGCGCTATCATCCAGATAGATGAAGCCGCCCTGCGAGAAGGTCTTCCGCTTAAAAACAGGGATTGGGCTGAATACCTGGATTGGGCAATCCAAGCCTTTAAACTGAGTGCCAGTGGCGTTCGGGATAACACCCAAATCCATACCCACATGTGTTATTCCGAATTTAACGACATTTTCAATGCCATTGCGAAAATGGATGCGGATGTGATCACCATTGAAACTTCCCGATCAGATATGGCGTTGCTGGATGCATTCGATACCTTTGCTTATCCAAATGATATCGGCCCTGGTGTGTACGATATTCACTCGCCAAATATACCTGATGAGGAATACATGATTAAACTGATCGGGGCGGCGTCGAAGCGTATTCCTGTGAATCGCCTCTGGATAAATCCAGATTGTGGTTTAAAGACACGACGCTGGAGTGAAGTGACACCAGCACTTGGAAACATGGTCAGTGCGGCCAGAACTCTCAGAGAGAAATACTCAGCTGAGGTGGCTTAATCAATTCCCAGCAGACAAAAAAAGGGTGCCGATGGGCACCCTTTCATGTTTCTTGCTTTGACTTATTTAGCTAGTTTTGCAACTACAGTAGTCAATGCATCAATTTTTGCGCTTAGCTCTTCGATTTTAAGGTCAGCGTCAGTTTTGTTAAGACCAAGCTTGCCACGCAACGTTTCTACGCGAGCATTGATTTCAGTCTTAGCAACAACTTTTTCTTTTGCTTCTACAAGCTTGCCTTTACCTTCCGCTTCAAGCTTCTCGCCTTTAGCTACAAGTTCAGAGAACAAAGAGTTAGATTCAGTGTTTAACGTTTCCATGCGAGCTTTTGCTTGCTCGAAACCTTTACCGTAAGCACCAAGGCCAGCTAGCCATACTTTACGAGCCATTTCTTCAGCAACTGCTGCTTTTTCTTTGATCATATCGATGTTGTTCATGTTGGATACTCCAGATTAAGTGTTAAATTCGTTCGGTTTTTCTCAATGCCGGCGATATTACGGATCAAAATTAGAAATCGCATACTAATTAAACAATTTTATTAAAATTAATTATTTTCCTCTCTGTATATTCGTTTCGGATACTCATAAACATCCACTTTACTTTTACCTGAAAGTTTCCAATGCTTGATACAACTTTCTATCCAACACTAGGTGCACCAATGGGATGTTTGCGTCAGGCCTTCTTTATTTTTTTACTTTTCAGTCAATCAGTAGCAGCCAAGGAACATCTGGCTTTAGTGGGCGGCATGCTGATTGATGGTTATGAGGTGCCCCCTATTCATGATTCAGTTGTGCTGATGAAAGGAAACAAGATTGTAGCAGCGGGACCAAGACATAAAATTGTAATACCCGAAGATACCTTACGAATTGACGTTCGTGGCAAATCCGTTCTACCTGGATTAATAGACCTGCACATGCATTTGGATTTGCTCGGTCATGGCGACTATGACCGCTACTACAAATTTATTGGCGGCACTAAACGTTTACCCGAAATCATGCCTATAGCAGCGAAGCAAATGCTGCGAGCCGGTATCACAACAGCGGTGGACCTTGGCAGCCCGCTTTCCATCTTGCAAGTTAAAGAAGATATACATGCTGGTAAAATTCCCGGCCCAAAATTGGTTGTATCCGGCCCCTGGATCACAAGAATTAAGCTGGAAGGCGTCCCGGATGAATACCAACTGGTCATCGACAGCCCAAAACAGGCAGCCAAACAAGCAGAGTATCTTATTTCCCAAGGTGTGGATGTGATCAAGCTATGGCTTGGTCTGACCCTCGACGACTATAAAGCGGTGGTCAAAGTAGCCCACAAGCATAATGTGAAAGTCCATGCACATTTGTACAAGGTTAAAGCCATCGAGCATGCAATAGAAGCAGGAGTTGATGTATTCCAGCATGTGGGAAGCGCCAAAATGCCACCTTATCCCGAAAAGCTTATCAGGCGTATTGCGGAAGCACGCATACCTGTCATACAGACAATATCCCATCGTATCTGGATTTATCCGGCAACACTGAACAATCCTGGCAGGTTAAATACACCTCAAATGCAACGAGACTTACCTGCTGATTTATTCACAGAGTTCCAGGAGAGTTTTGAACAGTTTCATCGTTTGGCATATTTCCATGATACACCGGACGAAATTCGTCACGCCGTCATCAATGCACGACAATTCATTGATGCCAATGCTTATATTGGTGTGGGCACTGACGCTGCAAGCCCGCTAAATTTTCATTCCGAAGCCATCTGGCGGGAATTGTCTGCCCTTGTAGATAGCGGGATGACGCCTTTGAGAGCGATATCTGCAGCAACCAAAACTAATGCTGAAATTCTGGGTAAAGGCGCTTCACTAGGTACCCTTGAGGCCGGAAAAACAGCAGATATCATAGTGGTAGACGGGGATCCTTTATTTGATATCAATATGCTGAAGTACGTGGATTTCGTCATCAAAGATGGAAAATTGTGGTATGCCGATAAACCATCACTGCCCGAACTCACTCAAATGGGACGGCCTTTTTAGTTGTCTGATTCAGGGTCGGGCTTTTTACAGGTCAACTGGATAAGGGTCGTATTGGCACTGACCTGAGCTTGATTACCTTTCTGCTGTGCTTTGATTAAGTCAGCTTTGGCCCTTTCACATTGGGAAGCGCCGACATCAGTTCGTAACGAGCCTTTTTGCAGCCTAGCCTGTGCCTGTCGTTTAAACTCTCCATAGCGATCATCGATTGGAATTTGAGAGGGTTTTTCAGGTTTTTCCGTGGATGCACATCCGGTTAAATGGATCAGGCCCACTAATGCTGCGCAGTAAAATCCAGTTTTTATCCAATGTCTGTTATGCATTCTTCACTAAGTACCGGCAAATTTGATCAGACATAAAGATACCATGTGTAGTGATCAAAATATGCCGGAAATCAGTAAAGATAGTGACAACAATTTTCGGAATCCCTTATGTTTGGACTATTCAAATCAAACCCTACCAAAAAACTACGTAAAACCTACGATCAAAAGCTCACACAGGCTCTTCACGCACAACGTAAAGGTGACATACGCACCTACTCGATGTTGACGGCTGAAGCACAGGAAATTTGGGACAAAATAGAGCAAGCAGAACAAAAGCAATGAGTTCGTTGAAGTAAAAAATCTGGCTATCTGGTGTTGTTTCGACAACACTTTTACTTACATAGTAGAAATTCAGGATAAAAGATGACAGTGCTTACCCGAACCTTCTTCGATGAACACACAAACGCTGTTTTTAAAGAATGTACCTTGCTGGATAAACCAACTCCACAGCGATGGGATCCAAATTTAACAGAAGAAGATATTCAGCTTCTGAAGGATTGCGCAGCAAATACTGCAAAGAAACGTGCCTGCCAATTGATATTCCATGGCAGCAATTCCAAAACGATATTTTACCTGACCAACTATCTGGGCAAACAGTTAGACAAGACTATTTGTCACATTCAGTGCGAAGCGCTGTCGAAGCGAGATGACTGCGACAGGGTTCTGTCACGTTTATTTGCCGATGCTGAAACCAAACACTGGATTCTTTTCTTTGACGAAGCGGATGCGCTATTTGGAAAACGTAGCAAGGTAAAAGATGCTCATGACAAGTACGCAAATCAGGAAGTGTCTTATTTGCTACAACGGATCACCGACTACAACGGGTTGATTTTGCTGGCCTGCAAGCTAGACGACACAGCTGCACATTTATCCAGAAGATTTAAAACCTGCATCAGGTGTAAATAAGTCATCTGACATAGACCGCCAATTAACATGGCAGCGAGAAAAACAAACTTACTAACAATTTTGTGCTGATAGAATGTCGCTTCGGCCAAGCTCTATTTGTAAGCTTCTATATCAAATACACACGGAATTGTTATTTTGGGAAAAACGCTTAAATCCGAATACTCAGCCGGATCCAGTTGGATATTATATGCAGCAAGTCTGTATATACTGACCTTGGTAGCGCAATTGGCCAACCTGCTGTATTTGTCCTCCAACCAAGGACATAGTTTTTCTGAAATTTTGATACCAAGCCTTCTTTTCCTGTCATTACTAACACTACCTTCGTTGTGGGTCGGGTTTACTTTGGGCAGAAAACTCAACCTGGGTATCATCAATCAAGGTACTCGGGCGGGTGAAGGAACCCTGTTTGCAATAGCAAGCGGGCTATTGTTGGGCGCAGCATTGTTAGGATTACGCTGGTTGCTACTACCTTACTTACCAAGTGAACTTCCGGAATATGGATTCCGCGGACCGATTGGTGGGCTGTTAGTTTCACTTGGGGCAGCGGTAGGAGAAGAAGTCTGGTTTCGCTTTGGACTAATGACACTTTTACTCTATGTTTGCACCAAGCTGAGTAAGAAAGAGCAACCCCCACCCCAAATTGCAGTCATTGTAATACTACTGGTGGCCTTTGGGTTTGGTCTGGCACACCTGCCACAATTGCTGTCTTACGATGCCGGTTCAACACTTGCTATTTATGCCACTATTCTGGGAAATGTAGCCGTAGGCTCACTCTATGGCTGGTGTTTCTGGCGATATGGATTGCTGTCTGCAATCGCAGCACATTTTAGTCTGGATGTGGTGTTGCATGTAATTCCAGCATGCTAACCCGTAAGTAAAGCAAGTGAGTTTAGGTTCTCAGAGTGACAAACGGCTACCCAATATGTAATTGGGTTCGCATTGCTCGCGTTTGGTTTCTATCTTGATTATGAAATTTAAATATAGTTCTTCTTAGCATCGAAAATAATCGCATTCATTTCTATTAGAAAGCATTATGGGACTATGCTTAATTTAGTCACTTGTGCTTAATCACATTGTTTAGAATCTCTCACTTCATAATGTAGTTAATTAAAAGGTCCTACTATAAAAGACATCTTTGTTACGGATTTTATTTTGGATAAACGGATTAACACTCTAAAAACCGTATTACTATTTTCTTTAGTGGTATCTCTAATGCTGTCACCTGCACTAGGCGCCTGCAAAAAAACGATTAGTGTCAGTGCAGCTGAAAATTGGCCTCCCTACTCATATAGGGAAGGGAGGACATTTAAAGGTTTGGATATCGATATTGTTGAACTTGTGCTGGCAAAAGCTGGGTTATGTTGGAAATATATTTCATTTCCCTCCTCAAGCCGATCACTTTTAGAGCTAAAGAAGAAGAAAGTCGACCTTATTTTTGCGGCCAGCCACACGGACTTACGAGATGATTTTGCCGACTTCAGTGTCCCCTATCGACAAGAAAGAATGCAGTTATTTTCCCACATAGATAACAAGGCTTTACCCCAGCTAAAACCTAAGAAAACGGTTGCTGTGAATCGTGGAAGTACCTATGGAGTTTTATTCGACAGGTTTAGAAATACATGTGCGGAATGCGTAGTAGAAACTAATTTGGCTATCGAACGTTTTCGTCTCGTTAAGAAAAAAAGGACGGATTATGCAATTGAAGACAGCCTGACCGGCAAATATATTATTGCCAAAAAAGGTCTAGCACCCTATGTTCAGCCGACATCATTGATAGTTCATAACAGTCCAATATATTTCATGCTTAGAACTCAATTATTAAACAAAACTGAATTAGAAATTCTTAATACTGCAATTATCGAAAGTGAAGCTGAAATACAAACCTCAATTGCGAATTACCATACGTTTCTTGCCAAATATGGTGAAACTCTTCAGCAAAACAACTAAATATAATGAACCTTCGATTCACATTCGCACCTGAGAATAGTTGCTTAAGCATACCCCGGTGCCAGAGAGGTATTTTCCACTCCCTCTAACACCTCCCGGTTCTGCAAGGCTAACTGGCATCCTTGACCGGTAAATTTATAACCTTCGCTGCAATCCACCTGCCATTGTCTCAATAAATATGCGGCTAGCGCAGCTCGTATCTGCAATTTTAATTTCCCATCTTCCATCGCGTAATCCATTTGAATGGCGAGAGACTTCTCGATACTAGGGTGAGGTATCAATACCAGTTCAATTTTCTGATCCCATTGAGAATCATAACCGCGCCCTTCTATGGTATTGATGTCCTGATCCAGCAAGTCTACCCAGGTAAATCGGGTACATACAAAATCCCGGAATTGCTTATGCTTGCGGTCGAATGCCCGAACGTGCCAACGATGACCGTTATTGACAATTGCATGGGGCACCAGCACGCGTTCAGATTCACCGGAAGTCACAGACACATAACCACACTTAATAGGCTGTTTATTGTGGATTGCCCGCATCAGTGCTGCGATTACATCGGGTTTTGGGTGAATTAACCTTACCGCATCGAAACATTGCTCGGAAGGCTGAATACCGCTGGAAATCCCGTTACCAAAACCACGGCTTAAGGACGTCAGGATCACTTCGGGGTCATGGTTGAAAACCGGCTTAAATCCCGCTGTGCGATGGTAACTTTTAGTCTGATGGACGAGATGCAGATTGGCCGGAGCAAGCTCTTTGTAAGAGCTAAAATCGCGGGTGCTTGCCGCCAGACCCGTCTTAAACCGCTGAATCAGATCCGTACGGGCGACATGCCCAAAGTACTGTAAGCTAAAGTCGATAAATGCCAGACGTTCGCGTTGGGAATGGGACAGTTCGGATAAGCTCATAATGTAAGTTCCTGAATCAATTTGAAATTAGCTTAATCGATTCAAGCTCAACATGCAATCATTTTGATGCCATCTTTTTGATTTCATCTTTCTCGAAAGTATTTTGTTATTTATTAGCTGTCAAAACAGCTTCTACTTTTTCGAACTGACTATGCATGTAGGAATTGATTTTATAATGCCCTGGGCTCCAGCCTGCTAAAAAACGATAAAAGTCTGTCCAGGCCAGGGGGTACAGTTCGGTCCACTCAAGTTTGAGGGATTCCCAATCTACCGGAATCTGATAATGATTAAGGGCAATTTGCAGATGGTTAAAGTAGCAATCTAGCAAGTCAGCCTCTCGTTCCATCAACTCTCCAGAATTAAAGCAACATCCTAAAAAGTAGGCTAAATCCTTCACCCCAACCCCTCGACCTACGTATTGAAAATCCACTGCTGCCAAATCCTCACCGTTGAGGTGGAAACAGAAATTAGCCAGTTTTGCATCACCATGCACCAGGGTCTGGTATCTTGCTTGATTTAATTTCTGATCAATAGATTCAGCATAATTTTTCAAGCTGCCTTTTTCCATCGCCTGCAACTCATCCAGACGAGTTCCCAGATGCCAGTAGGTCCCAACTGGCCAGAGGCCTTGACCAGCATGCAACAGAAAACGTGCATGAAAATAGGCTATCCATCGAATTCCGAGCTCTACAGACCGGGAGTCACCGTTTTCCCGCCGCACAACAAAGCCACATTCATCCAGGTCTTCAAGAATCAGCAGACCATTTTCAGCCACTAAAATCGTGTCAGGAACACGGCAAAACCTGTCACATAGGGTTGCATATTCTTGATAAAAGGATTGCTCCACTTGATATGAGTGAAGCTTGCGTTCATGGCTCACCTGAGTATTCCAACCTCGTGGATGGGATACTTTTTCGGGTGCAGTAACTTGTTTGACAATAAAGTGCTTGTCTTTTTTGGGTGAGTAATATCGGGCAATTTCACCATAACCACTCCACAACCGTTGAACTGTCTCCAGTTTGTATACATCCCTGTCTTCAATTATGTCGCGTAATACGCTAAGTACTTCCTCAGGCATTGCTCTTCTTCAGGTGATCTTTTATTTAATGTTACATCAATTATTTTTCTGATCACTTAAATGTTTGAAGACGAGAGCTCAAATAAAAGAAAGCAACCTTTCTGTTAACATCACAGTCCAACCAAGCATGGCAATGCCCATTATTTTTTTAGGAATATCAGGAACGAATAAAAAAATTACCCTGAACCTTTACCTTTCAACGTTAATGTTCTTTACTCTACATGCTGTAAAGACTTTAACAGTGCGCTATTCAAACAACCACGAATCAAGGAAAAGACAATGGCTGACTCCCCCGAAAATAATACTGTCGCACCGCAAATAACTGATGCAATCACGCAAACTAATGTCAAAGTGTTGGCCGAAGCGCCTGCAATGGCAATGGGTTCACTCTACCAATCTATGAGCAATTCTATTGCTATGGCAGCGGCGAATCAGGTATACGCACAACAACAGTCTAATATATCGTTTCAGGCTACTACAACAATCGGTGTAAAATCACTTTTAAACCCTTAAGCAATGATTTAAGCGAACTATAAGGAAATTAAGTTGTGGCTGGGAAAAATACATCTACGACAGTAAATCCGCAAATAACAGACGCTGTCACACAATCCAATGTCAAAGTGTTGGGCGAAGCGCCAGCAGTAGCAATGGGCTCACTTTATCAAACTATTTCTAACTCAGTTGCTATGGCCGCCGCAAATTCAGTAAATGCGCAGCAGCAGTCCAATATTGTATATCAAGCAGCAACGGTAATGTGTGTCAAATCCCTTTTAAACGGAGCAGATTTGAACAGCATTAAGATGCCTGAAAACATGTTTCAGCATTCATCTGAAATATTGGAACAACAAATTGGCTTACTGACAGCGCAGCTTAAAAAAGCGCAAGAGATGGAAAAGCAAGCCACTAATTCAGATGCAACCAACAGAGCTGATACACCAATCAAAAAAACCACAACAAAGAAAAGAAGCTGAAAAATACAGGTAGGTATCAATGCAAAAAAAACAAAATGAAGAAGATTTTTCTCCCGACGACCTTGGCAGTGGGTCAAAATCTTCCTCAACAGAACTATCTGATATTGCATATCTTATCGCCATAAAAAACATGCAAGCTATTACTCAGGATGCAGAGTCGTTTATTCGCCACAATCACATGATTTACACTGCCACTTTGACTGCAGCAATGAAAAAATTAGTCGACGGTGAGAAATCGGAAGATATTTTAGCTGTATTTGAAAAATTGGAAGGGATACTTAACCATAATAAAGAATACTATTCCGATATGAACCTAAGCTGTATAAAGATGCTGACAGATATCAGAGATATGAAAACGAGTTAGTTTTTTAACCCGTGAGTATTTTGCCTTATCGTTTAAAAAATAGAGTTGTTAGTTAGTGCGCCAAACTGTATTGGGGCACCTACAGACTGTTCTACGCATAGTTGTTCAGACGGAAATTTAATGGGCAAAACATATTTTACTTTCGCAATTTAACCACCAGCATCTTTACCAATTGCACTCTTTTTACCTTCTCTTGCTGTAACATTTTAATGTCGTGACAATAATTTCCTTCAACTCAATATGGATTTTACATAAAAGTCACTTAAACTGCGTTTACTTCATAATAAAAATCAAGAACGGCTTATGACAACACAAACGCCATTTCCACACTTACTCGCTCCACTTGATCTCGGATTTACCACGCTGAAAAACCGCACATTAATGGGGTCCATGCACGTTGGACTGGAAGAAGAGAAAAATGGATTCGAAAAACTTGCTGCCTTCTATGCTGAGCGGGCAAAAGGCGGTGTTGGTCTGATAGTGACCGGTGGTATCAGTCCAAATGTTGCCGGTTGGGTTGCGCCCTTTGGTGGGCGAATGAGCAGCAGAAGACACGCTAAGAAACATCGGGTGATCACCGAAGCTGTGCACCGCGAAGGCGGTAAGATCTGCATGCAGATTCTGCATACCGGCCGGTATGGTTATCATCCCTTTGCTGTCTCAGCATCCGCGGTTAAATCTCCAATCACTCCCTTCAAACCCAGAGCATTAAGTAACAATGGTGTATGGCGCACTGTCCGGGATTATGCGGAATCAGCCAATCTGGCTAAAAAAGCTGGCTACGACGGTGTAGAAATCATGGGTTCGGAAGGCTATCTAATTAATCAATTCTTTTGCGAGCGCACCAACAAGCGTGATGATGAGTGGGGTGGCTCACTGGAAAACCGGGCTCGCCTGGCAATTGAAACGGTTAAACAGACCCGTGAAAAGGTCGGCCAGAACTTCATTATTATTTACCGTTTGTCGATGCTCGATCTGGTTGAAGGGGGCGCTCCCTGGGAGGAAGTAGTTTATCTTGCCAAAGAAATTGAGAAAGCCGGAGCAACGTTGATCAATACGGGAATTGGCTGGCACGAAGCAAGAGTGCCCACAATTGCCACCTCGGTTCCAAGGGCAGCCTTCACCTGGATCACCAAACGCATGAAATCGGAAGTGTCAGTTCCGTTGATTACTACAAACAGAATAAATACACCAGAGGTAGCAGAAAGTGTGCTGGCTCAAGGTCATGGTGACATGGTTTCAATGGCCAGACCCTTCCTTGCAGACGCAGACTTTGTGCAAAAAGCTGAAAACAATCAGTCCGATCAAATTAATACCTGTATTGCCTGCAATCAGGCTTGTCTCGATCATGTATTTGAGCGCAAGCGTGCCAGTTGCCTGGTGAATCCTCGCGCTTGTTACGAAACTGAATTGATTTTCAAATCCACCGCATCACCAAAGAAACTAGCGGTTATTGGTGCGGGACCAGCCGGTCTGTCCTTTGCCACCTATGCGGCTGAGAGGGGCCATGAAGTGCATCTGTATGACAAAGCCAGCGAGATTGGCGGCCAATTTAACTATGCTAAACAGGTTCCGGGAAAAGAAGAATTTTACGAAACCATTCGCTACTTCAGCCGCCGTATCGAACTGACAAAGGTCAATCTGCACCTGAATAAGGAAATAACCGCCGACGCCATAGCAAAAGAAGGATTTGATGAAATTATTCTGGCAACCGGGATTGTTCCCAGACAGCTTGATATCCCTGGCGCAGACCATCAAAAAGTAATGAGTTATCTGGACGTGCTTCGGGACCACAAGCCCACTGGGCAAAAAGTCGCAATTGTGGGTGCAGGAGGCATTGGATTCGACGTTGCTGAATACCTGGTGGAAAACGAAAATCTTACCACTAACGCAGACAAATGGCTGGATCATTGGGGTATTGATAAAGAGTTTCAGACTCCCGGCGCACTCAAAGCCCCTCAGATTTCGCACTGCGACAAGGAAGTGTATTTGTTGCAAAGAAAATCCACAAAAGTTGGTGCCGGACTTGGTAAAACAACAGGCTGGATCCATCGCACATCGTTGGTGAATCACAAAGTTAAAATGGTCAATGGCGTTAGCTACGAAAAAATTGACGATCAGGGATTACACATCAAAATTGGCGAACAAGAAAAAGTGCTGGATGTGGATAATATTATTGTCTGCGCGGGCCAACTGCCATTGAGAGCGCTGCAACAAACACTGCTGGATGCTGGAAACACTGTGCATATTATCGGTGGCGCAGACGTTGCGGCAGAACTCGACGCCAAACGTGCAATTCGTCAGGGTGCCGAGCTGGCTGCCAATATTTAATAGTTTTGTGTCTTCGTTGTCGGATTGTGAGTTAGTCACACGTCAGCCTTATTCACATGAATATTGAACAGGAAGAAATACATGGTTTTTGCAATTTTAATTTACGGCGATGAAGCAATCACGGATTGTCTGCCCGACGTCGAATATCAGGAAACACTTGGTAAACATCAGGCATTGCAGCAAAAATTGGAAGCAGAAAATCGCTTTGTGGCATCGGCGAAATTAATGCCGAGCTCCTCTGCAGTTGTGGTTAAAGGTGAAGAGCCCGTGATGATAACTGACGGACCTTTTGCCGAATCAAAAGAACAGTTTGTCGGCTTTTACTTGGTAGATTGTGACGATCTGAATAGTGCCATTGAGGCAGCAAAGCAACTTCCGCTCAAGCACCATATGATGGAAGTCAGGCCAGTGGAATGGAGCGGCGGAAAAATTGCCTGACCACACACATATTGAGGCCTGCCTGAAAGAAGCCAGGCCTCGTGTGTTAGCGACTTTACAGCGCCAGTTCAATCAACTTGAGTTATCCGAAGATGCCTTGCAGGAAGCCATGTGCAAGGCCCTGGAAAAATGGCCAGAGAGCGGATTTCCCGACAACCCCACGGCTTGGCTTATTACGGTCAGTCGACATGCCGCCATTGACATAATCAGGCGAACACAAAAAGAATGGTCGTTGGATCAGACCGAATTTTTGTCAGATGAACATGTCTCGGATCAAACTATGAAATCAGAGCCAATGTGTCTGGATAATGCTGGCTATCGGGACGATATTCTCAGGCTACTCTTTTGTTGTTGCCACCCCGAACTAAAACCTCAGGATCAAATGGCCTTGGCATTGAAAATCATTTGTGGATTGTCAGTTGCATCCATCGCTAAGATGTTTCTGAGCCAACAAAAAGCCATGGAAAAGCGTATCACCCGTGCAAAGCAGAAAGCACAAAACTTAACTGATGGTTTAACACTTCCGGCGGGTGAACAACGTAACCGGAGAATTCATTCAGTCAGCAACCTGATTTATCTGCTCTTCAGTGAAGGCTATTCTAAGACGGGTGGTGATGAACATATTTCCGCACCATTGTGCGCTGAAGCAATACGTCTTGCCAGGTTACTGCTGGACCTTTTTCCTGGCGAAGCAGAAGTAATGGGGTTGTTGTCATTATGTTTGCTCAATCATGCGCGGAGTACTGCCAGACTAGACGAATCAGATAATCTGGTGCCGCTTGAGCAACAGGATCGTAGCCGTTGGCAGCAGGAATTAATATCCCAGGGCATTGTATATAGGGATAAAGCTTTGCGGCTCAATCAAACAGGTGTATTCCAATTGCAAGCTTGTATAACTGCCGAGCACTGCATCGCTCAAAGAGCAGAACATACTCGTTGGGACAAAATATTGGGGTTCTATGATCAGCTTTTTGTCCTTCAGCCCTCCCCCATCATAGTATTGAATCGTGCTGTGGCTGTCGCAAAAGAGATAGGAATTGACGAAGCATTGAGCGAGTTGGAACAAGTCAAAACCCGACTGAGTAACTTTCTGTACTTCCATACGACCAGTGCTGGTCTGCTAATGCAACAGGGGAAATATCTGCAGGCAAAAGAGGCCTACCTTTCAGCACTTGATTTAAACCCTACAGCGCAGGAACAGCAGTACATTCTGGAGCAGTTGAAAATTATAGAAGATGGAGCACGTAGTTGAAAAGTAGAGTCTCAGATATCAGATTTAACGTTATAGATGGTAACTCGTTATCTGCCTAAGAAGAAAAGTACTACTACAACCGCGACAGCCACCCAACCGACTAGTTGTGGGTTTACTAACTCTTGTATGTTGAGTTTACTCTGACTGGCACTTATTTCGCTGAGAAACGTACTGTCCTGATTGGAAAGTTGAAAGTTGTGTTCCTTTTTCTTGTCCAGCCGTTCAATTATTTTGACTTGTAATACGTACTTTCTTGAGCCTTTTGCATCATTATATTTCATGTATAGATCGTCCAGCTGCGCTTCCAATTCATCTTCCTTAACATGAATAAACTGTTTTTTATTCTTGCCGGATGAAGACTCATCAGATTGGTTATCAGATGCATTGACATAGTTTACTTGCTTATTGTAACTAGTTGAATCCAATAGTTTAATAACATGTTTCTCAGCTTCTCTCACATCAGCAATAGCAAAAAAGCCATGTTCTTTCTCTTGCTTGTCTTTGTCTGAATCAAGGTAATAATCTTTGTACAATATAAGGTCGCCAAAACCAGAACTGCCTATCTTTTTTTCAATATTTGAAATCTTCTCCAAATCAATATTAAGTATTTTGAGGGTTCGTAAATATTGAATGGTAAAAACCCGTTGATTAGTAACAATATGAATGGTCTTTTTCGCTTTTGCCCACTCATAAAATGGCGTTAACATGACCAGAACGCCAACTGCGGGGAACATCAATGAAAACAGCAAAGAGACTGGCTCCATGCTCTCCTGATTTACAGTTTTGTAAACGAAATATGAGGAAAAACCAGTCCATGGAACCATGAATATCCATACACCGAAACCTCGCAACATTTTATGCATTGCATTTGGCTGGCAATACCAAACTATTTTCTCTCGTAACCTAAGTTCTTCCCTGGCAACAACCAGTAAATCCTCTGAACCCTTTTCCATTTGTTCTATACTTCACTTCTCTTTAATTTTTGCTGCCACTACCCCTTTTGATGACTTGTTCAGTAAATCAATGTAGTCATTAGACAGCTCTTTACGCGACGAGTAAAAAATCAGCTCTATTTTTGCTAGTTCAGCTGCTTTCGCACTCGGGTACAACTCATTGCGCAGACTATCAAATATAACTGAACATTTCCTTTCTTCTATCCAGATACATTTGCTACACACGCTTATTTTAGAAGGCAATCACAGTCTGCAACTAGACCCGGTTATTCTAACCTTGGTCGTATCTGATTTCTGTAAGTAAAGCTTTTTACGCTAGCCTAATATCAGTTTTCTGACACTGTTATTACCATAGGGCGTTTAGATGAAAATAGTAAAATTAGCATGTGTACTTTTGCTGGTGCAGTTCAACTTATTCTCACAAGCAACTGAAAACAATAAAGAAAGTGATTCAATTAAATCTGAGGCCGCCAATTTCAGTATTGAGATTATCTCCTCCGATCTGAAAGTCCCCTGGTCGTTTACCTTTTTACCCGATGGCACTGCCCTAGTGGGAGAGAGAGACATCGGCCAACTTAGCTTGCTTGATATAAAAACGGGTGAGCGAGATCTTATTCTCGGGTTGCCAGAAATGTTTCACAGTAAAAAACTCAGTGCGGGTCTTTTTGACGTTGTACCACACCCAAAATTTGCTGAAAACGGTCAGCTTTACCTTGTACATTCGGTGGGGACAGCCGAAGCCAGTGGTTTAGCGATCTCCACTGCCAAACTGGTTGGCAAACAACTCCAGGGCTCAAAAATTTTGATTGAAACAACGCCAAAGGTGGCAGGAAAGTGGCACTTTGGAGGCCGGCTGGTGATCGCAAATAACTATCTTTATCTGTCGACTGGCGATGGTTACGAATATTCCGCGTTAGCACAGGACTTAAATGCCCATGCGGGTAAAATACTGCGTCTCAATCTGGACGGCTCCATACCAGCAGACAATCCATTCGTCTCAACGCCCGATGCCTTGCCTGAAATCTGGTCTTACGGAGTGCGTAACCCACAAGCCATGACTCGTCACCCTGAAACAAACGCTGTGTGGCAAATTGATCACGGTCCTCAGGGGGGTGACGAAATTAACCTGGCAGAAGCAGGAAAAAACTACGGTTGGCCAGTTATCACCTATGGTGAAGAGTATGGTGGGGGCCCTATAGGCGATGGCATTACTCATCACGCTGGAATGGAGCAACCACTTTATTACTGGGTACCTTCCATTGCTCCCAGTGGCGCGACATTTTATTCAGGCGATGTTTTTCCTCGTTGGCAAGGGAACCTGTTTGTTGGAGCCCTTTCAGGCAAACATCTAAATCGGCTCGTAATTGAAAATGGTCGCATTATCCACGAAGAAAGGTTACTGAAAGACAAGGATTGGCGAGTCCGGTTTGTGGTGCAAGGACCCGACGGTTTCCTTTACATAGGCGTGGATGCAGGGCATGTGATTCGCATCAGACCCTCGCCCTCCTCAGCAGAATAGGCCCGGTAATCGATCCAAAGCATAAGATCGCAACAAAGTCAGGCCAAATAGCAGATCTCAAGTATAAAAATCCAGGTCGTGCTGCTCAGGCGTGGCTTGGCTTCAATTTACGTCCGGCAGTTAATTTGCGTTGATGCTGCAAACCGGTTTCTGCGAAGTAAATTAGTTCTTCCACCGACTCACGAGTCAACTTATTCATCTGAATTTTCATCAAGGGCGTCATCAGGTGGCCTATGACCGGCATAAGTTCCACAGTCAAATGCATAAATATCTGACAAGATGTATCGTTAACAGGATCAATATTCCAGCGGTTATGCAGATGTTTAACAAAAAAGGGCATAGCTGAAGCTGTTGCCCGGTACGACACATTCATAGTCTTATTGTCAAAACTAGTAATGGTTTCGTCAACAGCGCCAATAACAGTTTCACAGGTTCGGCCAGTGAAATCTGAACCTTCAAAAGGGATCCCGCCTTTTTTACCTGTTGAATGCGAAACGCCAGAGGCCCAATGTCCGACACTGTCAAATTGCTGGCCAATTAACTCCCAAATTTTTTCTGCGGGTACCTTTGCTTTGAGATTATGTTTAACATTAAATTGCATTACTTTTTCCTTCTTAACATTTAGGTTGTGTTATTTGCAGACAAGACATTCCCATGACCCGAAAAATTCGCCGGGCCACTGTTCAATTTACTGAGTTAAAGAAGAGGGTCAGTCAGGTGGCTGAATTGCCGGGTATTGGATTTCAACGACCATTTGTGAAAACTCCACATCGCCCGGAGGTACTAAAAAGACTTCACGTCCAACATCAGTGAGAACGTAACCATGGCGCTCTGCATATGCACCAATCGCCGCATAACAAGGAATACCATTTTCAGGTCCTCCGGTTCGAATGGAAGTCAGTGCCGAATCTATTGCCGGAAGTTCACGAACTTGCATGATAGCTTCACCAGGCAAATCAATTGATAATTCGCAGTTTTGATTAAGTAGAAATCCGAATTCAAGGTCCCATCGCTGTTCGTCAAATTCTTCACTATGAATTACAGCGGCGAATTGGCCTAACAAGTGAACGGGAACATGCCTGGATACTGACATTTTGATGTCCTGAATGATATTCATTGTGTCTTCGAGGCTTTCACATACATGGCGCACAGATAGAAAGGGATGTGCAGGTATGCTTTTAAGCAGAATATCGTCTTCATCTATCAGCCCATGTCGGTCTATTTGTTTCAACCGGTTTTCTACGGCACTCAAGCGCTGATGTTCAGCCAATAAATTTTGTTCAATTTGCGCTTTACGCAGGGCCAACATGCCGCGCAGTTCTTCAGCTCCAATATTGTCTTCAATCAGATTGCGAATCTGTTGCAGGCTCAAACCTAAATCTTTCAGCGCAATAATGCGGTTCAATTTGGGAAGCTGAGCAGCGCTATAAAACCGATAACCGCTTTGTTGGTCACTATGTTGTGGCTGAAATAATCCAATATCGTCGTAATACCTCAATTGGCTGGCCGCAACCTGAGCTATTTTTGAGAACTCGCCTATACGAAACATCATTTGCCTTGGTGTTTTTATTTGTGCTTGGACTAAGTCTAAAGTTTAAAGCCACTTTAAGGTCAAGAAAGAAATTCAATTATTTTTTTAATTTGTCTGATTACGCTCGTTTCATCCGTCTTTGTGTATCTGTCACACAATTTTACTTTGCTCAAAAGGAATGAACATGCGTCAAGACCGCTTTATTCAATATGTGGTTAATCACCCCTGGAAAACAATTTTAGCTTGTGCTCTCACCGTACTATTCATCGGTTATTTTATGAAAGATGTTGCCCCTTCAGTCTCTTACAAAGATATGTTGGGAGAAGATTACCCTCTGCTAAAAACTTTCGAAAAAATGCAGCAGGAATACACCAACGATGACAATATCTTGATATTGATTGAGGCAAAAGAGGGCGAAGCATTTACTCCGGCAATATTATCAGCGATTAAGCAACTGACAACGGATCTATGGCAGACACCCTATTCTATCCGAGTGGATTCACTTACCAATTTCCAACACACTGTTGCGCTGCAAGACGATTTGCAGGTTGGTGATCTGGTAGACAATCCCGAGTCTCTGACGACTGAGCAACGGAACAAAATTAAATCCATTGCATTGGCAGAGCCGCAACTGCTCAACCGCGCTGTTAATCCGGAAGCAACGGTGCAGGCAATAAATGTCAGCTTTGCTTTTCCCAATGAGTCACTCAACGAAAAACTTGATGCGGATGAGTTTGTACAACAGCGTGTAGAGGAGTTTCGACAGGCTATACCGCAAACAAGGGCTTATGTGGCGGGTATTATTGCTCTTGATGCCACTGTTATGAAAATTTCCCAGAACGAATCTGGCTTTTTCCTGTTACTTATCCTGGCTATTGTAATTGTTGCTCTGATGGCTCTGATGAAGTCGTTCAAACCTATACTGGTGATTATACTGGTAGTGATTTTCAGTGTGATAGCCGGAATGGCGTTTTCCGGCATGATGGGATGGAAACTCACGCCATTTACTGCTTCAGTCCCCATGATGATCCTGGTGTTAGCTGTGGCAGATTCCGTCCATCTCATCAGCGCGTTCGTACAAAAATTGCGTAAAGGCAACGGCAAGTCAGAGGCACTTGTGCAGGCTCTCAGATTGAATTTGAAACCCATCGCGATCACCAGTATCACCACTGCCATTGGATTTCTAACACTTAATTTTAGTGATTCTGAATCCATTGGGGCGTTAGGCAGTCAGGTTGCATTTGGGGTGCTATTCGCCTTTTTCCTCAGTGTGACGTTTTTGCCCGCTATGCTCAGCGTCCTGCCTTTTAAGGCAAATACGAAAAGTCAAACAAGTGTCTTCGGACTGGACAAAAAACTGGCGTTGTTTGTTGTGCAGTATCGTTATGCGGTGTTGATATTGAGTATGCTTACCTGTGCGATACTGGCAGCCTTTATTCCCAGCAATGAGTTTAATGATAGCTTGCCCACCTATTTTGCGAAATCCCTACCCTGGCGTCAGGCAAATGACTTTTCAGAAAGTCAGTTCGGTGGCGCCTACACATTTTCCTATTCGTTAAAAGCACAAGAGGCTGATGGCATTAGTGACCCTGAATTTCTTGCAGATGTGCAAAGTTTTGTAAGTTGGTTACGGACACTTCCTGAAGTGGCACATGTCAATGCAGTGACGGATACATTTAAACGTCTCAATCGCAGTATGCATGGTGATGATCAGCAATTTTACCGCCTTCCGGAAGCAAAAGACCTGGCCGCTCAATATCTACTGTTATATGAAATGTCGCTTCCTTTTGGGCTGGATCTCAACAATCAGATCAACCTCGACAAATCCGCCACCAAAGTCGTAGTGACATTCCGAACCTTGTCGACAAAACGTATTTTAGCCATGGAAAAAGAAATAGACGCTTGGTTGAGCAGCAATATCCCTCATATCCCCAATGAAGGTACAGGTGTTCAGATGATGTTTGCCCATTTATTGGATAGCGACACAAAAGGTCTTATCTGGGGCGCGGCTTTGGGACTATTTATTATCTCCTTGTTACTAATATTTGCCTTCAGATCCATCAGGTTTGGGCTGATCAGTGTGTTACCTAACCTGGCACCTGTTGCCATAGCATTTGGGATCTGGGGACTTATGGTGGGTCAGGTTGGTATGGGCATGGCAATGGTGTCGGGTATCACCATCGGTGTGGTAGTCGATGACACCGTACATTTTCTGTATAAATACCTTTCCGCCCGTCGCGAGCATGCTTTATCTCCCTTTGAATCAATTGAATACGCATATCGACATGCGGGCGTGGCTATCATTTTAACCACCTGTGTTTTGGTGGCAGGGTTTCTGGCGATGGCTTTGCTGTCTGAGTTCAGAGTGAACGCCGACATGGGCAAAATGGCCTGCATCGTGATGTTGTCAGCAGTCATTATTGATTTGTTGACCCTTCCTGCATTACTTGCTGTGGTGGATAGCGATACGCGTATACCATCAGATAGCCTTGCATTGTCATCTAATGCGTAGGGGGCAAATATGAAGACTCACTTTGTTTTTGCAATAATCGCCTTTTTTTCTTGCCAGAGTTTTGCTCAAGACCAAGGCCTTGAAGTAGCCAGGAAAATCGATCTTGCGGATACAGGATGGGGCGATGAAGTTGTCTCGTCACATATGATACTGCGCAATTCTAGTGGTGAAGAGGTTGTCAGAACCTTACAAAATCGCTCTCTTGAAGTGCCGGGAGATGGAGATAAAAGTATCGTTCTTTTTGACAATCCCAGAGACGTTAAGGGTACGGTTTTTCTAAGCCACGGTCGTAAAACAGGCAACGATGATCAGTGGTTGTTTATTCCAGCGTTAAAACGAGTGAAACGTATCAGCTCTAGTAATCGTGCTGGCCCATTTATGGGCAGTGAGTTCGCCTATGAAGACGTCAGTTCTGAAGAGATTGAGCGATACACCTACAGGCTTTTGGCAGATCAGCCTTGCGCTACCTTTCCAACTTGCTTTGTTTTGGAGCGCGTACCTGTGGACAAAAATTCGGGTTATTCTAAACAACTGGTTTATGTGGACAAAGAACACTATCGAATTCATAAAATTGAATATTATGATCGAAAGCAGTACCAACTGAAGACCCTGGTTCGCAGCAATTATCAACAATTTGATCGTTTCTGGCGCGCTGAAAGCTGGTTGATGACGAACCATCAAAGCGGCAAAAGTACCCAGATAAACTGGTTTGACCGTCAACTAGGTAGTGGGTTGAAGTCCACTCATTTCAGTGCCTCGGCACTGTCACGAATTCGATAGGAAAAGAGAATGGCAATTGATGAACATACTGCAGACCGGGTGAGAAATTATCTAAGCAACAAAGTGCGCTTTGAAGAGAAGAAAATGATGGGTGGCCTGTGTTTTATGGTGGACAATAAAATGTGCCTTGGCGTGGACAAAAACAAAGATGGTGCTAACAGGTTGATGTGCAGACTGGACCCGGATAATTATCTTGATTTACTCCACAAGCCTGGCGCTGCGCCAATGGATTTTACAGGCCGTCCTATGAAAGGTTATGTGTTTATCACTGATTATGGGTTTGAAGAGGAACAGGATTTGGCCTTCTGGATTGACCAGGCATTAGCTTTTAACCCTAAAGCCAAGGCGAGTAAAAAACGCAAACCTAAAGGCTGAGGAGGTGAAACGCAACAGGGTGAGCAGTGCTAAGCTGGTCTTGGGAATTTTCCATTGACCAAAAAAGTGTCCAGGTCAAAACTCATTGGTTTATTTCTGCCATGCTGAGTGAAGCTTATTTTGTCTGCCTTGGTGTGGCATAACCATCGTTGCTGATTTTCAGGTTCATCAGACTGTATGACATAAGGGTCGTAGATGGCTACATTGGTACCCTCTGGATGCCTGGCGGAATAATAACGGATCATTTCAACGCCTTGTTCTTCTACCAACCATTGCCCGACACTTTGACAAAAACCATATGATTGGGTGTGCTTTAGTATGTCTTTAAATGCTGCAAAAGCGCTGTCCGACAAATCAGCGCATTTGTCGGTTTTAATACGAACCGAAAACATCAGGTGTTCAGACTGAATAGCCTTTTCATAGGGTACGGCCATATCCGACAAAAATACAAACCGATAATATGCCACCTCGGCAAGAATGGTTTCCGGCTGCTCCCCTGCGTAAAAGAAACTAGCCATCAAACGGCTTCCAAATCGCGAACCATACTGAAGTGGGGGATATCTAAACGGTGTTTTCAGCAAATAATGCATATTTTCGCTGCCAGGGCGATACAGAGGCTTCACTTCGTCCAGCATTTGTTCCAGCAGAAATTGTTCGTCAAGATCATCCACCAGGGTAGTGGTTGCGGCGAACTCTTGTGTTTCAACCAAGCGAAATACTTCACCGTTGTGAAACTTAGGCATATCATTTTGACTAAAGCATTGCTGGAAAGCGTTCAACTCATCAACCAATGGAACTAATCTGCCTATGTTTTGCCGCGCATCGCATCAAGGTATTCATTGGTTTGCACCAGCCCAAGTACTGACTTAACACGTTCAGCTGGCACTCCGCCCAACGCATTGTTGTGTGTGGTAAACCAATGACGCATAAAACCATTGTCACCGCCTGAGATTGCAAACAATGACCGATACAGGCGAACGAAATGCAGTGATAACTCGCCTGCTTTAGATTCAGGTTCCAACCCGGCACTTTCTTTTCTGGACAAGGTTGAGCGATTTACACCAATGATTTTGCTTGCATCCGTTTTATTCACGCCTAATTCCGAACAGGCATTGCCAAAGGCTTTATACAACAGGGCCGATTTGGATGTCGAGTAATCAGGTTTTGTCAGGGCACTCATTCAGTACTCCATTAACAGTGGTCAGGTCATTTGAGTATAGCAAAAATGATGCATTTGTCACTTTTTAGTTTTATTTGATACATTTGCAACAACCCATGCACAATAGCCAGCAATATCAACACTCGTAACAGCCTGCTGCTTTAAACAGTTGCATATGTACATCAACCAACGCCGTTACATTGCGTTGATATCCCCCACCTATAACCGCGGCAATTGGTACGCCTGATTCCGTGCATTTATCCATCACTAGCTTGTCTCGTGCATACACACCAGCGGTACTAATTTCCAGGTGACCAAGATCATCATCGCAATGTATATCAACACCTGCGTCGTAAATGACTGCATCTGGCCGAAAGGAATTGAATGCCAGATGTAACGCTGTGTCCACTGTGTCCAGGTACTCGTCATCCTTAGTCCCTTTCGCCAATGGGAAGTCCATATCAGAACGTTGTTTACGATGGGGAAAGTTCTTCTCCCCATGCAACGAAACGGTCAAAACCTGAGGATTGTTGCTCGCCAATTTGGCAGTACCGTCCCCTTGATGCACATCACAGTCGAAAATAAGCACCTTATCAACTTCCTGAGCCTGCAACATCTGCAATGCGGCCAGATAGAGATCATTGACCATGCAAAATCCTGAGCCAAAATTAGCAAAAGCATGGTGATAACCTCCCGTCAGGTTCAGTGCACGTCCCTCTAAAAGCGCAAGTTCTGCCGTTTTCAGGGTGCCGCCCACAGCAGTTAAAGTGCGTTTTACCAGTTGTTCAGACCAGGGAAAACCAATCCTTCTCATTGCCTTTTCATCCAGCTGGTTACTGATGAGTTGCTCGATATAGCCGGGATCAAAAATGCGTTTCAGACGTGTAATTTCAACAGGAACAGGTTGTGTAAATCGACTGTCTGAGACGCCTTTTTCAGCCAATGCCAGTCTGATCCCCAGATATTTATCAATGGGAAAGCGATGTCGATCTGGTAGAGTTAGCTTGCTGTAGATTGGATGAAAAACCAATGCCGTCATAAACGAATAGAGTTCCCTTAATTAATACTGCTTTATTTCCACATCTTTTTGCATTTTCAAAATATGTGGGGCAGATACGGATTAAGGTTAATAATGAGTGAGTTAATCTGGCAGTGCAATGTTAATAGACAGCCGAGAGAAGCCTTAGAAATGAAAAAAGTCCACTTTATTCCAAAACTCATTATCAATCCGATATTGCTGTTAATTAGCTGTTTTTCTTTGGCAACAGCTCAGCCAGCTTTAGTCAAAGGCAAACAGCATTTTACTTTTTCACAATGGCATGGACCATCATTGAAAGTTTGGATTTATCGGCCCAGTAATTTTTCTCCGGACTCCCCCGTTATTTTTGTGATGCATGGTGTAGGCAGAGATGCGGATCGCTATAGGGATGAATGGGCTAAATACGCTGAGCTAAATCAATTTTTACTGGTTGTTCCGGAATTCAAAAGTCGAGACTTTCCCAAGGCCGCTGGCTATAACCTCGGAAATATCTTTAAAAATAACGGTGGAACACTCAATGCAAAATCTCAATGGGCATTTTCTGCCATTGAACCTCTTTTTGATAACGTCAGAAAACTATTTGACCTGAACACCAACATGTATAGCATGTATGGCCATTCTGCTGGTGCGCAGTTTGTACATCGATACCTATACTTTGTGCCTGGCACCAGATTGAATTATTCGGTTGCAGCCAATTCAGGTTGGTACACCCTGGCAAGTTTTGAACAATCCTTTCCTTACGGTTTGGCAGGTTCACCTTTGCAAAAGTCCGGGTTACCTAGTGCACTATCCAAGAACCTTACTGTCCTTTTAGGCACTCATGACGATGATCCGGAAGATGAAAATCTGCGTCGTGCTCCAGAAGCCATGGCTCAGGGACCTCATCGGCTTTCTCGTGGAAAGTACTTCTATACTCAAGCCCAATCTTTCGCAAGCAAAGAAGGGGTGACTTTCAACTGGCAACTAAGATACGCGCCAGGCGTGGACCACGATAATGCTAAGATGATCAAATTTGCAATTCCATTATTGATAAGCGAAAAATAATCAGCTCGAATGTCTATTTGCTGACAGGTCAATCGTTTCTTGAACACCAAACATTAAATTTTCGAGAAACCTTCATGAATCTGCCCAACCCACTTCAGCTTCTACTTGTTTTAATGGGAGCTTTTCTACTACCAATTTATGCATCTGAAACGACTAACAACAAACATATTTTGAGTGCCATTGACGATCCCACTCGACAAAAGGAACATATTGAAAGGGATAAGGCTCGCCTTCCTGCAAAAATCCTATCCTATCTTTCTATTGAACAAGGCAGTGAAGTAGCAGAATTGGCTGCAGGAAGTGGTTATTACGCGGCACTATTATCCAGAGCTGTAGGCGATAATGGAACTGTTTATGCAGTAGACCCAAGCTTAATATTTGACTATTTCCCACAGGCCAAAGAGACATTCAACAAGTTTATGCAGCTAGATCCTCGAAGTAATATTCATTACAGCGTTCAACGAATGGATGAATTGAAAATCGGCGAGCCAGTGGATGCTGTATTGATGGCCCTTTACTATCACGACACTATTTGGACCGGTGAAAATCGTCCTGAAATGAATCGTGCAATTTATCAGGCATTAAAACCAGGGGGTCGATTTGTGGTGATTGACCATCATGCAGTGTCAGGTGCTGATGCAGATGTGAATAAACAACTACACCGGATGGATGCCAGTATAGTTATTCCTGAAGTGACAGCGGCAGGGTTCGTACTGGTTGAAAAAAGTTCAGTGCTGTCAAACTCGTCAGACCCAAGAACACAGAGCGTATTTTTACCAGAATGGAAAGGCAAAACGGATCGATTCGTTTACGTATTTGAAAGGCCAAAGAAAAAATAGAGAATGTCAGCCCGATGTTCGGGCTGATTGCATAGCGCTATACAGCGAGCCCAACTTTGGTGGCTTGCATAGGCACAAACCCAGGTAGCGATTTTACGTTTTCCAACCACTTTCTGATGTTTGGATAGCCAGTGAGAGAAACGTCACCTTCTGGTGCATGTTCGATGTAGCTGAAATTAGCTATATCTGCCACTGTCGCACGATTGCCTACTAACCACTCGCGCTCTTGCAAATGCGTATCCAGAATGGCAAACAGGTTTCCAGTGATTCGCTTGGCGTTGTCATGATCAAGCCCAGCCCCAAATACATTAACCAGTCTTGCTGCCGCTGGCCCGTTTGCAACTTGTCCGGCCGCTACTGATAACCATCGTTGTATTTCGCTGCGAACCACAAGATCCCTGGGATACCACTGCAACTCTGAGTCATATTTCTGCGCCAGATAAAGCAATATTGCGTTGGAATCACTGATCAATTGACCGGCATCCTCTATCACCGGTACCTGCCCAAACAGGTTTTTGTTCAGGAAGTCGGCTTTTTTGTGGTCACCGTTGGCTAAATCTACATCAACCAATTCCACATTCAACCCTAGCAACGAAGCCATTAGTTGGGCCCGATGCGCATGTCCAGATAGGGCATGGCGGTACAATGTAATAGTATTCATTTCTAATTCCTCTCTACGAAAAGTCGTCTAAATTAAGTTTTACCAATTCAACAAAACCACCCACATTCACATTGTTGATAAAAACCTGTGGATAGGTGCGGTTGTGTGTTCTTTCAGACATTTGTTCAAAAGCACCTGGTTGGTGATACACGTCATGCTCAATGTAATTGACATTCTTGCTATCCAAATACGATTTGGCATGATCGCAATATCCGCAGCCGGGCCGTGTATAGATTTCAACGTGCTTCATGTTTCACCTCTTTTTCTGTATCCCGCTCAACCTTCAAGCTCGAGCGTGCAGCGCATTCTTTCACTAACCAAAATATTGAAAAAGAGGGGTACCAAAGAAACTTTGTCAATGCTACATTGACAAATATGGATACACTAGATGGCATGAAAACAGTTGTAGCAGTCGTAGAGACAGGCTCTTTCACGGCTGCTGGCGAGCGCCTGAATATGTCAAAAGCACTGGTGAGTAAATACATCGGAGAAGTAGAAGAAAAATTGGGTGCACGCTTGTTCAATCGTTCAACCAGAAGACTAGCGATCACCGAAGCCGGGCAGAATTATTACGACCGCATATTGCCATTATTAGAAGAATACAGTGAGCTGATGGATGATATGGCGGGCGAGCAAGCCATGCCGAAAGGAATTTTACGCATCAGCGCGCCTGTCACCTTCGGTGAATCACATTTGTCTCCACTTTTGGCGGAGTTTATCGCCATGTATCCCCAGTTGACCATAGACCTGCAGCTAACGGATCGAAAAATAGATATGCTGCAGGAAGGTGTTGATGTGGTCGTGAGAATCGGTGGTGTTGATGAATCAAACCTTATCGCCAGGCAGATAAATAGTTACCCACTGGTTCTTTGCGCCTCCCCGGAATACCTTGCCAGGAATGGCTATCCTCAATCAGCAGAGGAGCTCTATCAGCACACCTGTATCGTGGACAGCAATTTCCGCGTGGGACGTCATTGGCCAATGGTTGATGAACATGGTAATTCAGTCATTATCGATGTTGCGTCTAAAATAGCCGTAAACAGCCCCCGTGCAGTTAATGAAATTGCCGTCCATGGCGGTGGAATAGCGCTAATCACCAGCACACTGATCGAAAAAGAACTTGCTACAGGTAAATTGGTTCCACTGTTAACCCAATACAAAATGATGGAATTTGGTTTGTTTGCTATCTACCCACATCGCCGTTACGTATCGAAAAAAGTACGGGCATTTGTGGACTTTATGTACGAAAAATTTGCTTGAACGTGCACTAAAAACCCGTTTTCAACGTTCCTATATGCTCGTATAGAATAATTAAAAATTGAGGGAAGTTATGAACCGCAAATTACTGGCAGGACTGATGTCCATTGCATTACCATTTAGTGTTGTTGGTCAACAGGCGCCAACTTACACAGATCAGCAGCAACTGCATGAAATTGTCAGCAAGGTATCAGCTCAAAATATTGAAAAAGATATCCGTAAACTGGTGAGTTTCGGTACCCGACACACCTTGTCAGAAACTGAGTCAGATACAAGAGGTATAGGTGCGGCCAGGCGCTGGATAAAACAGGAATTTGAAAAAATCTCAGATCAATGCGGCGGCTGTCTGGAAGTATCCTTTCAAAGTAGGATAATTTCAGGTGAAAGCAGGATCCCAAATGCCACTGAAGTGGTAAGCGTCATCGCAATACAGCGTGGGCTCCATGACCCAAATCGCTATGTTGTCATGTCCGGAGACATTGATTCACGGGTCACCGACGTGATGAACGCCACTTCTGACTCTCCAGGAGCCAATGACAACGCGTCGGGTGTCGCAGGTACTCTGGAAGCAGCCAGAGTGTTATCAAAATATTCATTTAGCGGTAGCATCGTTTATGCAGCACTTGCCGGAGAAGAACAAGGCTTATTCGGTGGAAAAATCATGGCGGAAACGGCTCAAAAAGAAGGGTGGCGAATCAAGGCGGTTTTAAACAACGACATGATTGGCAACATAGAGGGCGTCAATGGCGTAATCAATAATACCACTGCACGTATCTTCGCCGAGGGTACTCGCCAAACCGAAACCGAACAGGAAGCCAGAACCCGCAGATTTACTGGCGGAGAAGTGGATTCACCAAGTCGAAATCTGGCTCGCTATATTGATTGGATGGCTGATCGCTATATTCCGAACCTCGATACTATGGTGGTATATCGCCTGGATCGTTTCAGACGAGGTGGACACCATCGCCCGTTCAATGACCTGGGTTATCCTGGCATACGCATCATGGAAACAAACGAAAACTACAACCGGCAACATCAAGACCTTCGGACAGAAAACGGGATCCAGTATGGCGATACCATTGAGGGTGTAGACTTTGACTATGCTGCCAAACTGACAGCGTTAAACGCAGTTTCTCTGGCCGGAATGGCCTGGGCCCCATCCCCTCCAGGAAATGTTGAAATAAAAGGTGCTGTGCTACCCAGTACCACGCTTTCCTGGTCAGCGGCGAACAAACGGCAGAACCCGCAACTGAAAGGCTACAAAATATATTGGCGTCTGACTGATGCGCCTCAATGGCAATTTAGCCGTTATGTAGGCAATGTCACTGAGTTTACACTCGATAATATAGTTATAGACAACTACTTTTTTGGCGTTGCCAGTGTGAGTGAGGATGGGAATGAGAGCCCGGTGGTTTTCCCCGGAGCAGCCGGTGCATTTGGAGAGTAAAAATTCGGAGATATGTTTCTGCTACGTAAATTATTTTTTCTAATAGAATTCTGCGTTAAATTCCCCGGGTCTAATGGGCTCAATCAATGGGGAGGCGCAATTGTCTGAATTGCATTATTACTGTGAGGATAAGGATGGCAGTGTTGCCCTTGATAAGAAGGGGCAGATTGTCACAGTCTGCCTGGCAGGTGCCTGTGGTACGAAAGTCATAGATTTTTATATTGAAACATTGCAAATGCTTGGCCGCACCTATGCAGGCAAACCATGGGCATACTTTTGTAATTCGCGAAAATTTGAAGCGACTACACCGGAAGCCCATGAAAACATAATTGATAACTACCGGACATGCATGGAACTCGGTTGTAAGTATGATGCTTACTGCTACGAATCACCGGTCGCTATTGCCCAGACACAGGCAATAATGAGAGCCTGTGGAAATGATACTCCCATTGAAGACGTTTTATTTGATGAAGAACATCTGGCAATCGAGTTCCTGATGCAAAAACTGGCGAGTATCAAGTCAACCCAACGTAATTAACCTGAGACTAACTAATTCATAGACTGGTACTTTGAAACAAGGTACCGGCTCAATTATCAACACTATGTTGACACTCTTAGTCTACAACCTACCTTTATCAACAAAAACATATAGCCAATACTTAGCTCACTCTTAGAAATTAGATGAGCGAAATTAAAAATGTTTTCTTTTTTTCAACGCAATTGTGAAATCGAAGCGACCATAAGTGCCATTCCAGACAGGCCACTAACCCAGCCTTTAGCCAGGAAAACAGAACAAACATCACGTGAGTTTAAAATTGAAGTAGAACCTGGTTTTCACTCGCTGGAAGTCAACGCTGAGCTGGCGGTTTTATATGGCCTTTGCGGCTAGGAGTATCTTTTCATGACTGAGTCATCATCCAATACCTCTGTTTTCCACGCAGGTGAGCAAATTCTGCAGGAAAAAATGGGGGTGAAAGAGCGAATGGACGCAATTGGAAAGCGCGTTATTCGACCTTTCATGCCTGCACAGCATCAGCAATTTTATCAACAACTTCCCTTTTTGGTTGCAGGGCACGCAGATGCAGACGGACATGTCTGGGCTTCCGTATGGTTAGGTGACAAAGAACAATTTATCGATTCGCCTGACAACAAAACACTGATACTTGATACACTGCCAATAGCAGGTGATCCTTTGTTGCAAGCATTAAACACAGACCAAAAAATTGGCCTGTTGGGAATTGAACTTCATACCCGCCGACGAAACCGATTGTCGGCTAAAGTTCAGTCTGTAGCGCAAGACAAAACGACTCTCGCGATCCAGCAGTCTTTTGGTAATTGCCCTCAATACATACAGAACCGTGAGATAACGTACATCCCCGCTAACAGACGCCCCAGGCCAGAAGTTGAGCTACTGCAGGAGTTAGATAGTTCAGCCCGGGAATTAATCCAAAACAGCGATACCTTTTTTGTTGCCAGCGCATACGACGATGGAAAAGAGGCAAACAATAACGGGGCTGACGTTTCTCATCGAGGAGGCAAACCCGGCTTCGTAAAACTGGGTAAGAACGGCGTATTAACCATTCCTGATTACGCTGGAAACAATTTCTTTAATACCTTGGGCAATATCCACCAAAACCCCAATGCCGGCCTGTTATTCATCGATTTTGAACAAGGCCATATTTTGACTATGTCAGGTAAAGCGGAAATTCAATGGGAGGCTGATGAAGCTAAGCACTTTAATGGAGCACTGAGAATGTGGCAATTCACTCCTGAAAAGGTGATTTGGCTGTGCAATGCGTTGCCTTTTCGATGGCAATTGAAAGAATTCTCCCCAAACAGCATGTTAACGGGGGATTGGGAGCAGGCAGATTCGTTACGACAATTGGAATCAAAAAAGGATAATTGGCGGGAGTTCACTGTTAGCAAGAAAGTAGAAGAGTCAGCGCAGGTTTCCTCCTTTTATCTATCTCCGCTGGAAGGGCCTTCGGCACTTTTTAAGGCAGGTCAATTTCTGACAGTAAAATGTAATATTGACGGCAAAGAGCTGATTAGAACCTACACCCTCTCAAGCGCTCCCGATGATTCGACCTACCGTATTTCAGTGAAAAAGGAGGGGGCATTTTCCCGTCACCTGCACGATAAAATGCGAGTTGGCGACACGTTGCATGCAAAAGCCCCCTTGGGTAGCTTTACCCTTCAGTCCGAACGGCCAGCTGTTTTCCTTGCAGCCGGAATTGGCATCACCCCCTTTGTGTCGATGGCCAAACAAGCCATGTATGACGTTATAAAAACTCGGAACATGCAACCAATCACCCTGTTTTATCAGGTCAGAGATGGTGATAACCGCCCATTCTTTGATGAATTGAATCAGTTGGTTGAGCAGTCAGGTGGGCTATTTAACACTATCTGGTCAATGAGTCAGCCTGGCGCTGAAATGCGTAAAAGCCGAGATTTCCATTACAAGGGACATTTAGGGAAAGACCTTATTCAATCTGCCCTGCCCTTGGACGACTACGATTTCTATTTGTGTGGTCCGGGAAAGTTCATTCAGTCTCAATACGATTTACTTCTATTGCTTGGTGTTTCTGACAGCAGAATTTTTGCTGAATCGTTTGGCCCTGCGGCCCTGACCCGCAAGAAACCTCTCGAAGCAATTGAGCACAAGACAATTGATGAATCCGCTCAAAACGCAGTGGTAAACTTTACGTCTTCCGAAGTGGAACAGGCCTGGTCAAGGCAAGATGGGAATCTTTTGGATTTCGCCGAAGATCATGGCCTGACACCTGCTTTTAGTTGTCGCAGCGGACAATGTGGTTCCTGTAAAGTCAAAATAATTGAAGGCGGAGTTATTCATGACGACAGAGCCAGCTTTCCACTAGAAAAAGATGAAGCCTTGTTATGTTGTGCAACACCAGCTAAATCAAATAAAGATATTGCGATATTGAAGTTAGCGGTGTGAAACCCCCACTACCCCAGGGCCTGTGCATTTTTAATGCACACCTCACAAAAACTTGCCTTTCACAACGCCAAAACCAACATGAAATTGGTGTATGACACAAATAGTTAAGACGATTGTGGTGATACCGCAATGTAGGTATCGTAACAATGTTTTTTGTGACAATATTATTTACCCCACTCACTCAGCTCCAAGAGGTTCAAATTCATGAAGATTAATTTCTACTTCCTATTATTTAGCTTGGGACTGTTTATTAGCCCGAATGCTTCTGCTGCATCAGAGCATTTTTTTGTAGCCCCTGGGACGCAGTTTCATCAGTTACATAGCGAAGAGACAGGGAGAGATTATGAGCTGCTGGTCACACTGCCCGGAAGTTATCAAACCGATAAGAAACGCCAGTATCCAGTCATCTTCCTGACAGATGCTCAATGGGATATGGCCTTAGTGACAAATATACTTGGAAAGCTAAATTACGATAACCATCTTCACGAAATGATTATTGTCGGTATAAGTTATCCCGGAAAAGACGCTGACTACGGACAATTGCGCCTGCAGGATATGTCGCCTGTGCCTATACCCGGCGTTGCTGGCTCTGGTTCGGCTGAACAATTTTTGAACCTTATTGAACATCAGTTTATTCCACTTATTGAAAAGAACTACAGAGTCGATTCAAGTATCAGGGCCTTTGGAGGAGTATCCCTTGGTGGCGCTTTTTCGCTTTACGCCGCACTTAAAAAACCTGAGTTATTCCAACGTTATATCGCGATATCGCCTGGTGTTATTGTGGGAGACGGCTATTTGTTTGAGTTAGAAAAGTCATTTTCTCAAACCAGTAAATCACTTCCAGTTCGCTTGTTTACCACCTACGGTGAAGACGAGTATCCACTATTCAAAGATCCAATTATCAGGTTTCAAAAAATATTGGAAAAAAGACGGTACGCTGACTTGTCCTTGAGAAACCATTCTGTAGAAGAAGGGCGTCATGGCAGCGTTGCCGTTGAAGGCTGGATGCATGGCCTGCTATGGGTATTTAAAGATCAGCGCACAGGAAAAGAAGACCCTCTTAAAGCGATGTTCGATGCAATGGACAATGAATAAGCGTAATTAGCAAGAATTTCACTGGGCAAACCGGTCAGATTTTGACAACTCTTTAATTTCCGACACGGCGCGCATCCCCGATACCAGGGCTGATTCCATGCCTGGATAATCAAATTCAGTGTGCTCGCCGGCAAAATGCAAATTCCCTTCAGCATTCGCCATAATGGGCACAAAAGACTGCACCTGGCCAGGGCCAAAGTGGGCATAAGCACCTCTGGAATAGGTTTCATTACCCCACGACTGAAAATGTTCAGCGACGATTTTACCTTTCAATTCAGGGAAACCAGATTCAATAGATTGCTGAACCAGACGAATCGCATCTTGTGGTTCCAATTTATCCAGCCTGATTGCCGCATCCCCGTTTATCCAGCACAACATGGATTGCACCTGACCAGATGTATTTGCTGACGTAAACACACGACCAAATGCGCTGTCACTCCAGATATTGGAAAATATCGGATCAGATTTATCTATTCCGGGCTGCACTGAAAAATGCACCTGAGAAATCTGTGTATAGTTGGTCTGCCTGATGGCATGTCGCTTCGGCGGGCTTATCGCCCCATCAATTTCCATTTCTCTTAGCACTGAAAAAGGCACGGTGACTATGCATTTGCCAGAGACAAAGCGGCTTCCATCTGCACAATGAATAGTCACTTTATCTTTGTCCGAGATTCTGGATACAGGTTTACACAGATGAATGTCTGACTTGATATTGGCTGCCAACCTATCCGTCAATAAACTGTTGCCACCTTCAATTCTATGGGATTGTCTGCCACCCGTCATTGCCAACGCAAGACGATAGGAAGCATCTGCAGCAGATAATTGTGCGAGGTTATTAGCGTTCAGGTTGGCATTCATCAGGTGTATCGCCATATCTGAAGCACCTAACTCACGTAAGTGCTGCTCCATGGACCTGTCCAGATCTGCGTGTTTGCCGAGAGTCCAATCTGACGGGTAAGCCAATGCAGGGCTATTGCGTAGATAGTGAAAATAAAGCCTGGAGGGCAATATATCTTTCTCATGTTTATCTAACTTATTCAGAGGATGCTGCGGCCATTCCCCTGGGGTAATCTGTTGTCCGCCGATCAGATAGCGAGTATTTCTGGCAAAATCGCCAAGTGAACCTAGTGGTAAATCAAATTGTGCAGCCAAGGTCCGCATATAGCCATATCCCATGCCTATTTGCTGTCCCCCAGCCTCCGGTTGCCATGGTAAATTGTTCAGTGTCAGAATTCTGCCACCCACGCGATTGCGGGCTTCAAGCACCAATACTTTATAACCTGACCGTTCAAGGTGGTAAGCACTTATTAACCCAGAAAGTCCCGCTCCAATAACAATCACATCATAAATCTGAGTCGTTTTGGCAAAAGCAGGGAGAAGTGTAGTGGCAGACAATGCCGCTAACCCTTTAAGCGCCGTACGTCGTTTCATTTCCTCACCTGCAATGGCTATAAAACAAAAGCGAGCCTGATGGCCCGCTTTTCTATATCAACCTGATTAAAAAGTATAAGTTGCTGTCACGCCAAATTCTCTGCCGCGTCTGGGCGCAATAGGGAAGGCTCTGGAAGAAAAAGCAAAGCTCTGCGCGTCGATGTAACGGAACACATAAGTGGGCGTGTCATCGTCAGTCAGATTACGTACAAATGCCGTCACCCGCCAATCATTATATTGTGCGCCAAACCTGACATTTACTGTCTTCTTGGAACCCGTTTCGATCAAATTATGAATGTGTGCATAACGGGTCGAATCGTAGCTGTAGTCCATTCGACCGAATACTTCCCAGTCATCATTCATTGGCGCGTTGAAGTTTACCGCCAGCAATACCTCGTTTTTGGGTACTTGTGGAGGCGTGTTTCCCGCTACATCGCCAAATTCCCGAAGATTACCAGGATCAGAGCAAAAGGCAGAGGAGCCACCAGGTGCAAACAATCGACACTGGTTGCTATCGTATAATTCGACAAACTCTGCATCTGTCCGCGACCAGCCAAAATCAACGTCGATGTTATCATTGACCATCCACTTACCTTGGATTTCCAGCCCTTTTATTTCGGTTTCACCTGCATTTGACGTATATGAAACAGGCAACTCATCCCCTGGCGGTTGAAAGCTGTCTGTCAATTGCTGTTTATCCCAATCCATACTGTATATTGCGGCAGAATAATAAAGAGCCCCATCTAAAATGGTTGATTTGAGACCTAACTCATACATCACCATTTCCTCTTCTTCCACCACAACCAAATCAGCAGGTAACAGCGAATTTGTATTGAAGTTACCGGGACTGTTACCTTCCGCGCGGGTGAGGTAAACCAAGGTATCAGCATTGATATCGTACTCGGCAATTACCCGCGTCGTTGTACTGGTAAATTCATTGCTGATATTTTCGAACCCCGGTGTGTTAATGAGAGTGTCATAGGCCTGAGTAGAGACTTCATCTTCTGAGCGACGGGCTTCAACGGAAAGGCTGAAATCGTCGGTAAAGTCGTAGGAAACCATACCCATAATTGCAGTGTTATCGCGCTCACTAACAAAGGAATCGGCATTTTCAGGATCATCTTCGTCATGCCACAAATAGGCGCCAACGGACCAAAGCAAACGGTCATCCAAAGCCTCGGAGCTGAAACGAATTTCGTGACTGTATTCATCTGAAGCGCCACGGTCCAGCGTGTGCCAGGCAGTCGCTGGGCCCAAGAAAGGCCCACCACTAAAGAAACCAAAACTAAATGCCTGCTCGTAGCCTGCATACGTTTGGTCGATACCATTCTCAGATTCATAGCTGTTGAAGCCACTTATCCAGGTCAACGTACCGAAATCAAAGTAATGATTCAGTTTAAAGCTCAGGTGTTCTCTTTCGGTTCGTAAACCGTATTCATCTTTATCCAAAACGCCGCCTACGCTAACAGGCAAATTACGTTGTGCTTCACCACAGTAGTAAGCTCGGGTATCAAGGAAACAGTTATTTTCACTACCAGGTTGGAATTGGAAAACCGTGTGCTCATCATCGTTTTTATTCCAGATGTAATTGAGCGAGATGTCAGTATATTTGCTGGGTGTAAAATAAAGACCCAACATTGCCGACTTGCTATTTTCTCCACCTACCTCGGGACCATTGGGTTGGGTATTTTCAAACTCACTATCGTAGTCGTCGTAAGTATAAGAAGCACGGAATGCAAAAAGATCATTCAGTTTCTTTGACACACCTACACTAAATTCTTGTTTTCCGTTCTGACCCAAGGTGACTTTACCATAACCGCTTAATTCGTCGGTTGGCCTGCGGGTGATATAGTTGATTGCACCAGAAAATGTTCTGCGACCATATAAAGCACTTTGCGGCCCTTTAACGACCTCGACCCGCTCGATAAGATCCAAGGGTAAACTTTGAATTGATCCACTAAAAAACACCCCATCGATAAAGTAGGAAGCCTTTTGTGAACCGAAGCCAGGTATCCAGGAAACTCCACGGATAACAGGAATATCAGATTGACGACCAAAGGTTTTCTCCATGGAAAAACCAATTGCGTTGGCAGCAATATCGTTAATGTCTTCGAGGCCTGCCTGTTCAATATCTTTTAAACTATATGACAACACTGAAATAGGGATTTTGTTCAGGGTTTCCTTCCGATTCCGGGACGTTACTTCTATATGTTCTATGCCGTCATTCTCTTCTTCCGTTTCGGCATCCTGAGCAAAAACAAAGGGCGAGGTCGCCAGACTGGTGCTTAGCAGAGCGAAGGTTACCGCCTGACTGATTCGTTTTGTTGTAAAAAGTGTTCTCATTTTAATGTCCCATTAATATTGTGTTTTTGATTTCCGTTGGGCAATTCACTGAATCGAAATCTAGCGGTTCAGTATTTAAGCATCAGCGTTACACAAAATTTGTCCGGACAAAAATGGCAGAGGCATGTGATTTTGATATTTATCAATAATGCGCCAGATCAAACTGATCCAATTAACTATTTGATTTTGTTGAAAATAATATAATTCGGCTAATTATTGACTCGCTGAAAATCAAGCTCTGTCGTTGCATTCGTATTTAGCGCAGGAGGAGGCATAACTTGCCAGGCAGACCCATCGGGCCCTAATAGTACAAAGCTTTGCTGACCAAATTCATTGGGCAGAAGATCAGTAACAGGAATGTTTCGCGCCAGGGCAGACTGACGCACTTTTTCGGGATTACGCACGTAAACCGAATGTAAGGTAATACCCACTTCTCCGGGACGCTGATTGGCCTGCCTGTCAGGACGTTGGTCGGGATTAACAAAGAACTTCAATTTACCTGAAATATTATTGGGGCTAACGAATCCACGATACCAATGACTTGCGCCATCCACCATATTGAACACACTTTTCGGTCCAGCCTGCCAATCGCCATCAAGTGCAACAGGACCTTCAGGGCGAAACCCCAAAACATCCCGATAATAATCAGTCTGCCTGTGCATATCCTCTTTGGTCGATCCGGCTAAAACAAAATCGTTGTGAGTGACTTCACTGGTTTGCAATGGACTTGCCTCATGAATGGTTCCGTATCCAGGAATGTGATACCCGTAACGCTGGAACAGAACAAGATTGAACAATTGCCCATATACCGCCATTTCCCGAACACCAACCCTACGATTAAGTGCATTGAGTTTTCCCGTAGTCATGTTGTACAAATCATCGTAAACGGGCTTAGTAGCCAACCAGGGCTCACCTGATTGCCTCGCATCACTGAATATGTCGTGAAGTCTGAATATGTCTTTTGTTCGCATCACCAGCATTCGTTGTCCGATGGTTTCTGGTTGAGCGTAGCCTACGCCCTGACCCAGCAAATTTTTCCACTCAAGGATCCTGATCAATCCATGACTATTTACCTCTCCATTCTGCAGTCGAATGGAGCGAAGTTCGCTGCCGACGCCATATAATTGCTCTGCTTGTTTAGGGGTAAATTGACCTTTGGCAATTTGCCTGAATCCGAATTGTTCAAAATAGGTCTGTAATTTTTCCCCGTCATCTGTGCCTATCATCACTTCGTAAACACCACTGACACCAGTATCTGGCAGCTCCTCAGCGTGCAAGAATGGGATTCTTATCAGGGAGATAATTGTCAAAATCAGCATAGAAATTAGAAATTTCATCAAGGTTTACCTTTTTGAATGAACATGGTAATTGTGTTGCACTTTAAATTTGTACGGACAAATTTGACAATGAAATTTGTAAATTGCAGCAAAGGAATTTTGTGTTTATTGATATTTGTCATCTGTGGTGTTAGTAACAATGCCGTGGCTGAGCAAAACAAAGATGCACTGGCCCCCAAAAGTCATGTGGATGACGCACTGGCTTTACCATTGCACACAGTCACTATTGCAACCTTATCTCTCGAACAAAGTATTTTGTTTTACCGGGATGCTATGGGGTTACAGATGGAAGGTCCCATAGAGGTTTCGACCAGCACTAAAAAAGCTCAGCGTGCCTTATGGGAAATTCCTGATGATTTAGACTGGCAAACCTACCGCTTTTACAGAAAAGGCGTTACTCAAGCAATTCAAATCAGATTGATGGTATTGAGTAAACCCATGCCGAGCATTCTGCAAAGTTGGTCGCCAACGCAGCTGGGCCCTTTTTCTCTGGGTTTTCCTAACAACAACACCATCGAACTGGATAAAAAAATACGAAAAGTGGGATTCGGCGCACTCAACGAAATTGAGTCATACCCAATTCCGCGCACAGACGGAACGACCTATCAAATAGATGAAACTATCTTCAACGGTCCAGATTTTAACCATGGTGTAGCCATCACTCGTGGCAATGGGATGCCTCAGTTAGGACCTCTCGATATGAACGGCATGGGAGGCCCAGCTTATTCTGCACAAATAATTTCCGATTCGGATAATCATCTGAAGTTCTACACCGATATACTGGGTCTTGAGATCCGTTCGGATAGAGAATTTAAATCCGCTGGTGACAAAGGTGCAATGAACCTGCCAAATGGAACGGTTTTCCGATTCGCTATCGTTTACAGCAAAGGCGCATCCACCGGCCATATGCTGTTTGTCGATTTTCGCAATATTGAACCTGTAAAACCGGTAACCCGTCCAAGCATTCCCAATTTGGGATTGGGAATGTGGACCTTTCCAGTCAAGTCAATAGACGATGTACTAGAAAACGCCAAACAACACAATGCCCAAATTGTGGGTCAATCAAGACGCGTTGCTGATCCCCTGTTAGGCAACGTATTGAAAGCTACGTTGAGAGCACCAAACGGTTTTTTAATCGAAGTATTTGAGGTGGTCCCATGAAACACTTTTTTGTCTTGTGTTTACTCCTTGTAAGCTCTGCTCAAGCTAGGGATTTTACGATCGGTGGATTTTCAGAGACAGTGTTTATTGTTTCTGATTTGGACGAAGCAACCTCCTTTTACCAAACATACGCTGGCTGGGAAGTTCGTGACGATTCTCCCGTTGATGAGAAACTAAAACAACTCTGGCAACTACCTGCAAAGGTAAATATCGAACAACGTTTAATGGCCAACAAAGGAACAACAACCGGTTTTGTCAGGCTGGTCCAGATAAGTGGCATCGCGCAACAACAAATTCGTTCCAATACACAATCCTGGGATATAGGTGGGATTTTTGACGTCAACGTTCGGGTCGCAGATATGGACAGTAAATTCCGGCAATTACAGTTGGTCGGGTGGCAAGGCGATTCAGATCCTGTGGGTTTTACATTTGGTCCATTTGAGGTTAAAGAATGGATCACCAGAGGGCACGACGGAGTGAGTTTTGCGCTGATTGAACGCATCAAGCCTACTTTGGAGGGATGGCCACATCTGAAGGAATTCAGCCGTGTTTTTAATTCCACCCAAGTAGTAAAAGATATCGATAAATCATTAATATTCTATCGGGATGTACTTGGATTTCAGATGTACCTGGAACACAAAGGTGCAAGTAAAACGGCTGGTGCGAATGTGCTTGGATTGCCATACAATCTGACGATGGAAATTCCCCGCTCTGTGTTTATCCTTCACCCCGACAAACTCAATGAAGGTTCAGTGGAGTTGCTTCAGTTCCACGGTGCCGACGGCAAAGATGTCAGCCACCTGGCCAAACCGCCAAATCTGGGAATAGTCACATTGAGATTTCCTGTAACAAATTTACTCGAACTAAAGAAAACCTTTGAAAAACATAATGTTGAGATAATTTCGGAAACAACATTGCAGTTGCCCCCGTATGGAATAGTCGATATGCTGGCCATCCGAACACCGGACAATACCTGGCTGGAATTTTACAGCAGCAAATAAACAAAAATGCAGGCCCTTTTATGTCTTTGGATATTAACAAAGTTGTCATTAAAACATCGCTGACCTCTTGCTTTGGCAGCCATTTCAAAGAGGTAGAAGGGGCGACCCAATTTTTTGATGAACTGGCAGCAGACGCTGAAGAAGTAACACTGGGTCCAAATGAATATATATTCAGAGAAAAAGACCCTTCGTCTTACGTCTACATCCCTGAGTCTGGCTCGATGATGCTCGAGCGCTCGACTGCTTCAGGCTCCCGACAGGTGTTTGCTTTCCTGTTTACCGGCAATTTACTGGGGCTCTCTGAACATGCTACCTACAGTTTCAGTGCCAAAACACTGACCAATGCTGTAGTAATTAAGATCAGTCGCCAGTTGATGAAAGACATTTTCGATAAATACCCTGCGGTTGCACAACGGTATCACGATGTCACCGGACACATATTGTCCTTGATCCTCGACCAGCTCTTTATCATGGGCCAGAAAACCGCCCACCAACGCCTTGCGCATTTTTTACTGGATATGGAGCATCGCATAGGTCACGGGACACATAAATTTTTACTGCCCATGAGCAGACAGGATATAGCTGACTATCTGGGAATGTCTCTTGAAACTGCCAGCCGCGGATTCAGCAAGTTAAAAAACGAAGGGTTGATTAAAATAGAAAGCAATTATCAGATCACTATTTTACAGCGTGACGATTTGGTTCAGTACGCAGAAAGCTGACATTGACGAATATCAATGAGCGCCAGTGATTCGCCAGTCATAGTGTAGTGAATTATTGCTTAGGACTGATAATAAATGAAAATATCTGTAGCCTTCCTTCTATTAATGTTCGTCAATCTGCTAGTTACTGAATCTGTAAATTCTGAGCCAGTGAGCTCTGAAGACCGTATATCAGTGGACATCCGCCGCACAACGTTAATCGTCAATGACATGGATAAATCCTTGAAGCTCTATCGGGATGCATTGGGTCTGAATGTCATTTACGATCAAATGATCAACTCGCCGATGGACAACGGGAAAATCAGAAAGCGCCGGCTGGTGCTGATGCAGGCCAATGACACTTTTATCGGTGCACTTGGTTTGCTGCAATATATCTACCCCCTCAAGCCTCAGCGCAAGGAAAAATTTGATCAACCTGTCCCTGGTGATCCGATTATGGTGATTAATGCCGCAGATTTGGATACACGCTGGCCCAGTGTTGCAGCCTCACCCGGTATTCAAGTCATTGATGCGCCAGAACTGGTGCATTATCCCAGAGCTAATGGCGGAAAAATTGCTGTAATGGTTTCCATGATTCGCGATCCTGATGGATACTGGTTGGAAATAAATCAACTCCTTGACGAACCAGCCAAAGCCAGCGACTAATCAGCATTTATGCCTGCTGGAAACAGCGGGCAATCCCAGCCAATTCAAGCACCAACCTAAATACTCAATTTGAACAAGCTCCTGTATTGATATTTATCAATCATGTTAGTCCTCAGCAGTGCTAGATTGCGTAAAATTCAAACAGCGATAATTTGTCCGTACATATTATCCAACTCCAAGGTAACGCCATGAATTTTATGAGAAATAAATTATCCGCCGGGATATCACTGGCATTGGTTTCAGCATCATTCAACCTTACTGCTCAACAATCTATGCCAGACGCTGAAAGTGCCGATGATGAGCTTGAAATCATTCAGGTAACCTCTCGTAAGCGCATCGAACCGCTAAATAAAGTACCTGTTGCTGTCAGTGCGTTCACCGATGAAATGCTCGAACAGCAGGGCTTGCAATCTATTGATGATATTGCGCGTTTTTCACCTGGCCTAAGCTTTTCTAAAGCCTTTGGTCGATCAACAGAAAGGCCTGTCATTCGGGGTTTAGGTAACGTGTTGGCAGGTGTTCAGTTTGGCGTTGAATCTGGTGCCGCTTATTTTGTTGATGGGACCTATTTTGCTGGCGATATTTTGAGTCTTGATCTAGCTGACATTGCCCGGGTTGAGGTGGTAAAAGGACCTCAAAGTGCCCTATACGGACGAAATTCCTACTCAGGCGCCATTAATTTCATCACCAAAGGACCGGATCACGCTGAGGTGACTGGACGCATCAAAGCAAGTTTTGCACAAGATTCCGAGCATACTGTTTCAGGTTACCTTACCGGGCCACTAAACGATTGGTTGGCTGCGAGTATCAGTATCCGTGACTACTCCACAGACGGACAATGGACCAATACAGTTACCAATCAGGAAATTGGCGACGAGTCGACCACCTCATACAGCATCGTGTTTGATGCAGAGCCTAACGAACAACTCAATATGAGATTGCGTATCCAGGGACAAGATGACGAAGATGGTACCCGCCCATTTGCCCTGCAACCCTCAACTGAAAACAACTGCATGCCAGGATATCGTTCCCTGGCATCTTGGGCAGCGTCAGGAGTGGCAAACAACAATCAGTATTACTGTGGCGAATTACAGTTGTTTCCCATCGCATTAAATGATGGCCCGGATGCGGACGGTGTTCCAAACCCGGTACCAGGTGTTCCCGTTCAGGGCTTTTTGCCCGCAGGCCCGGTATTTTTCGGAAATGCTTATGATACAGCAGACGGAACTGCCTTTGACGGTGTAGAAAGAGACCTAATGACGGCAATCTTCACCTTGGACTATGAAACCAAATCTGAACACAGCCTGCACCTTGCAGCAAGTTATCGGGATGATGATATTAAAACCGGATCTGATAGTGATCATTCATCGGTTAACTATACATTCTTCCCGGGTTCAGAAGGCTTCTTTGCCATTTCAGGCCGAAGTGAAGTTAAAGATAAGTCATTGGAATTTAACATCCGTTCTCCATTGGGCAAGTTCCAATGGATGCTAGGGGCATTTTATTTCGACCAGGAAGACAAAGGTTACGACTTAACCTTTGCCGACCCGGATAATGGACTATTCGACAGTGAAAGTACGGTAACCAATAAAGCAATTTATGCATCCATGGACTATAGCTTCAACGACAAACTCGAAGGCACGTTAGAAGCGCGTTGGGCGGAAGAAGAAAAAGGTGTGCGTGAGTTTGATACAGCTGATGGGGCGGCCACTTTTGACAGAGAAGGAAGCTGGAATAACTTTACGCCCAGAATCACCCTGAACTATCAGTATTCTGATGACACTATTGTTTTCGGTATCGCGGGAAAAGGCGTCAAACCGGGCGGGTTCAATGGTGCAGCCGGTGCGGATGCAGGCTTTCCAACCTACGAACAGGAAGAAAGCCTGGCGTATGAGTTGGGTGTTAAGACTACTTTGTCCGATTCAATCTATACAACCTTGTCCATGTTTTACAACGATGTAACTGATGTGCAACTAACCACGCCTGTAGCCAATCCTTCTGGCGCACTTAGTTCAGTTGCGACCAATCAAGGTGAAGGCGAAGTGATTGGTCTTGAAATTGATGTGAACGTCTCATTTAGCGATAACTTAACCGGCCGATTCAGCTATGCCCTTGCCGACTCCGAATTTACTAAGGGTTGTGATGATTTTCAGTGGTCTCTCACCAGTGGAGGTGGGCTGTTGGCCCCAGGTACAGAATCAGGCACAGACTACCGCGCAGATTTCGGGATCAACGATCCGGCAAGCTGCTCGATTGAAGGAAATCAATTCCCTCTTAGCTCCAAACACCAGGCTAGCGCTTTTATCGAATATACCCAGGAACTAAGCGATGGGATGGAATTTTTCAGTAGCCTGGATCTCAGTTACGAATCGAAGAAGTATGTTCAGGTTCACAATCTGGCTTATGTGCCAGAAGCGACTATTTTGGGTGCCAGGATAGGAATAGATGGCGAGAACTGGCGTTTAAGTGCATTTGCCCGAAATCTGACTGACGAAGATGCGCCGGTCATGGCAACCCGTTGGCTACAAATTCCTTATTTCTCCTTCTCCTCCTTAAATGTCGCACCGGATGGTGCTGACAAAGGTTCACCAAGAGCATTTTTCGTGACCCCAAGGCGAGGAAGGCAAATAGGGATAGAATTTACCTATCACTTTTAACATCTTTCCAGTGTGTTGTTTATGGGCCCGCATGGGCCCTTTTTTTATCCAGATCAAATAACTATTGAGCAAACTGTTGGTTGCGTCTAGAGTTAATTCATACACTGATGAGGAGACAGCAGATGGCAACAGAAGGATTTATCAAATATAAAAGTGACTACAAATACCAATTGGCAGAAGACTACAAAGTCATGGTCTCGATCAAACCAACTTCAGTATTAATATCCGACTACATTGAATTGGATACTCATGGTAACTTGCTGATAAAGAAAGGTTATGCCTGGGATGGCCCATCTGGGCCGGTGAAAGATACTCACGAAAATATGCGGGGCTCTATTGTGCATGATGCTCTGTATCAATTGATGCGTGAAGGAAAGCTAAGCACGCGTACTCATCGAAAAGCGGCCGATCAAATATTTAAAGACATCTGCAAGGAAGACGGAGTCTCGGCAATCAGAGCTTCGGCATATTACAAAGCGCTGCAGAAATTTGGACGCCCTGCCGCAAGCCCGGAAAACAAAAAGTTAGTCTGCAGGGCACCACGTGTTTGAGGTAACTAAACTTTAGCAGGGCTCACAATGGCAATCACAATGAGCATGAGAACGGCGAATATAAACAAAAAGATAAGGTAAACACAGAGTCCCTGAATTACTCGTTTAAAGCCATTACCCCGCTGAAACAACTGACAATACGCCCACAAATTGTAGGTTACACCTAGTAGTAACGGGAGCACTTCCACTTTTGAATCTTCTGGAATTAATCCACTGAGCGACGCATAAATGAGCAGTTGATGGGCCGTTATGTAGACGTTAATTATCAGATGCTCAAGGTAGTTATATCCAGATCTGAAAAAAGCCAGGTAAGACCCTATTGAAAACAAAGGAATGGTAAGCAGCAGACTGTAAACCTGATTGTTAGCCAACCAATTAAATCCGTCGATCGCTTTTTGCTCTAGTGGCGTCTTATGCTCTTCGACACCAACGCTAAAGCCGGACAAAAAGTCTTTTGAATAGGTATTAAATTCAAACAAGTAAGCCAGAAATACGTAAATAGCGGAAGTTACAAGTAAATAGGCTAGTGGCTTAAAATGTGGAGCTCGCTGTCCCTGAAGATAATCCCTAATGCTAGTCCCAGGTTGAATTGATAAGGCTTTCGCAGTGAAGAATAATCCTTTTTCTACCTGAAACAGGCTGCTCAGAACCTCATCGATAAAATATCGGACATTTAGCCTGCCGACACTTGTCTTCTGTCCGCACTCATGACAAAACGCCCCTGCCAACGCTGCGCCACAATTTTTACATTCAGTTGCAACCAAACTTTGTTCCATCTCTCACTTCCACATCCAATACTACAAACATGCCTGTTACGGCAACGCGAGGCATAATACAAGAGGAATCGTTAATGGTTAAGGGGAACTGTTCAATAATATTGTCAGATTATTATTCAAAAGTGACAGACAGCCCACCAGGTTCAACGTCGATATTGCTGGGTTCTTGTCTGGGGAACCTCAAGGCCAGGTTGTTGAGGTCTACCAACACTATTTTAGGCAGATTGTTGCCCATACTTTGTCGGATAATACGGCTGACCTCTTTTTGCTGCATCTCACCCATATCCGACTCCATCACTTTAAATTCCTCTAGTACGGGTTTGCGAAACTGCAGGACACTATTGAGGTCATCGTATTCGATAGTGCCTTCTATTTTGCCCTTGGCTATCAGATATTTACCCTCCACTTTTGAACGTATTAAAGTGTCAATTTCAATCTTTTCATCCAAGGGGTCTAACACTATTTCAGGCTTGGTAAAAAAAGCCGTTACATGCTTAAACTTTCGTTCAATAGGAAAGGTTTTATTCAGCTCCATATTGATTTCATTATTGCTAAGGGTCACTGAAGAGGATTGCCCCCAAACAGGGATAACGATGATCGAAAGTGCTAAATACATAAATCGGATAATGTTCAACTTAATACCTTTATGACTCGATAGTGAACTATCAATCACCTTAACACAGATTGAAATTCAGAAAATTTAGGGGCACTTTCACAAAAATACGCCCATCAAGTTATATTTGTTAGTACCTAATCCAGGTTAACAATAAGCCAATTTTACAACACATTCTCCTGAAACCCCCGTCAGAACTAGCGCTGCAATTTTCACCGGGTAATTTTTATACCATAAGAAAATCCTGATAGGTATTACATGCAACACCTAATAACTGTCATTTCGTTTTGTGTCGACAAATATACAGGTTAATCTTTGCACCGAGATCTCTTCTATTAGGAATAGTTACAAATGAAGCCGCGAACTCTGTCAGGTTTGGTTCGCCACATTACCTGCGCATTATTATTTATGGTCAGTCCTGCAAGCCATGCAATCGGGACTCAGGTTTTACAACAACCTGCGCAAACTATTGAATTTGCAATTTACGCTATTGGCGCATTGATTGGGGTTATACTCCTTTTTTTACTTTTAACTCAATCCAGAGTGAAAAAAGCAAGAAAAGAGCAGGAACGAATCAACCATGAATTGGCAGCTAAGGATTCACTTCTTGATGGATTTAATCTTGGCATGGTGCATTTAAATGCTTCTGGCCAAATTATTTATTGTAATCGCATCGCTGCTTATTACCTTGGCGACAAAGATAGTAAATTAATTAATAACAATCTGGCAGAAAGGTTCCACCAAGAAGATATAGGTGCTGTTGAACAAGGGTTTTCATCCAAGGTACAAACCAGCATTCAACTCTATTCTGAAAAACGCGAGCGTCACCTCAAACTCACCTTTAATCCTCTACAGACACAACGTGGTGATCTCAGCAACATAGTTTCCATAGAAGATGTCAGCGACTTTCAGAAAAAGCTGGATCAGGGTGAAGCAGAACTTAACCATCATCAAGCTTTGATTCGTTCCAGCAAACTCGGCGAAATAAATATCGATGTTGAAAATGATGCCTATACTTTTAGTGCGATTTTATGTGAGATGCTGTCAGTTGAGGAAAACAAAAAAAGTGGCTCCATCAACCAACTTAGAGACCTGGTTTACCCCAGTGATGTGCATGCATTTACTCAGGCCATAACCAATGCTCAACAGGGTACTCCCATTGATTTGGCCTGTCGATTCGTAACAGCCACCGGCAACTTGCATACCCAATTATTCGGCGTACCCAAGCTACCTGATGATAAAGGCGTATACTCACACGTGCATGTTACTGTCAGCGATCAGTCAATAATGCGAGAACTGCAATTGCAAAGTCACAAACGACAACAACGCACCAAAGGACTATTGTCAGCGTCTAAACATGCCCTTTATTTGCTTGACCCTGATGGCAATTTGGAAGAGTGCAATCACGCATTCGAAAATATGTTTGGTGTTCACCTTAGCGATATTCGTGGTAAGAACATTAAACAGGCGGAATTCTTTCCCGAAGAACTCAAGCAACTGCACCCCATGGGTGATATGCAATTCAGTTCTGTCAGCAGTGGCACAGCTAAAGAAATTGAACTGGCCCGCTCCGCTGGTGACATACGAGCACTGAGGGTCAAAGTTCAGGGTTACAAAGACGACGATGGCAATCGGGCAGGTCTGGTGGGTATGATTGAAGACGTTACCGAATTCCGACAAACGGTTAACGCCCTTGAGCAAGAGCGGGCGCACTTTGCAGCGATATTAGACAAAGCCCCTATGGCCATTGCCATGATAGACAACGAAGACCATGTCATAAAGACAAATAAGGTCATGACTGACAGATTAGGGCTAGAAGAAAAAGAGCTGAAAAAGCGTTCATTTTATCAGTTGTTCAATGATCCTAATAAATCAGGAAAAGCAGCAAAAATCCTGCATCAAACCGGACAACTTAGAGGGTTTCAGGCAAAACTTAAAGGCCAGGACGACACCCTACACCCGAGTGAATTAAATATCGATCTGTTCGATAAAGACAAACAGCAATATTTGTGCTGGATAGCAGATATCACCGACCAGCAATTCCATCAGGATAAATTCCAAGGCTTGTTGGAACACAGCAGTATGCCAATGGCTGTATTGGAAGACAAAGGATTTACGCAACTTAATCCTGCCGCCTGTGAATTTTTCTCTGTCAATGACGAGTACGATTTGTTTGGTATTTTCCCCTACTCAGAAAAGCTCAGTGAAGACGAACACTCAGCGGCTGAATTGCAGAAAACCATCGCACAAATCAAATCTGACGGTAAAGCGCAATCCATGGTCTGGCAACATAAAGTCGATGGTGAACATTTACCTTGCCAGGCAACCTATGTACCTATGTTTAAAGGTGAATCACTGATTTCTATTTTATGTATATGGACAGATTTACGGGCCATAACTAAAGCGGATCAGGCAAGATTAGAAGCTATTAATCTGCACCAGGCGGCGGAACGACAAGTTGCCGAGCAAAGACAATTACTGGAAGTCAGTCAGGATCAACTGGCAAGCAAAGCAAAATCCTTACATGATACCCAAACAAGATTGCACGCAGCCGAAGTAGATATTTCGGCCAAGCAATCAGAAATTAGTGATTTACAACAAGCAAACCAGGATGTCACAGAACATCTTCAACAATTGCAAAGCGATTATTCTGCCAGCCGTGATTTATTAGCCAGCACTCAGCGCAGCAATGAAGAACTTGAAGAGCAACTTCAACACTCTAGTGTCAAAGTATCTGGATTGGAAAAACAGCGGAATCAAATCGCTGACGCATTGCAATATAGCGAGCGACAATTTCAGCAAGCTAAACTGGACCTCGAAGAAAGTGAAAAGACTACCCGGAGGCTTGAACAGGAACAGGTTGATCAGCAACATGAGATTGATCAATTCGTCACTCAGATTGATGATTTAAAAGGTTCTATCGAAGAAAAAGACCAGCAAATTAACGCCGTCAGTGGGCAAATAAAGTCGTTGCAAACCCAACTTGTGAGTTCCGGTGAAGCGGGCAATAAACTTCGGGAATTATTAATCAATCAACGCAAAGCGAGTGAACAGGCAGAATTGCAACACCGTGAGCTTGAACAGACGTATCGAAGCGCACAATCTGAACTTAGCTTAAAAGCCAGACATCTTGAGCATTTACAGCACGAAATGCAGAAATTCGAAGAAATGTCGAATCAGGAAAAAGGTGATATGCAACAGCAACAAGCGTTGTTGGCAAAAGAGCTGGAAGACAAACAACATCAGTTGATGCAAACACAGCAGGCGTTAAACGAAACAAAACAGCAAGCCGAACAGGAAAAAGCCGAAAGCGCAGAACAACAGCGCCAGTTGGAAAAATTACAGAGTGAACTGACCGAAGTTGAGCAACGAACCAAATCGCAACAGGAACAAATGGCTCAAGCTGATCAACAGTTCCAGCAGCAACAACTTGCCTTGCAAAAAGAATTGCAGGAAAAACAACAACGGCTCCAGCAAACAGAGCAGGTTCTCAACGAAGCCAAGCAGCAGACTGAGGCTGAAAAAGCTGAGAAAGCCAGACAACAGGAAATTTTTGACCAGTTAAAAGCTGAACTGGCTGAGGTTGAACAACGTACCGAAGAACAAAACCGCGTAATTGCCCAAAGTGATCAACAATGGCAGGAAAATCAGCAAGCCTTGCAAAGAGAACTTGAAGCCAAGCAACAGCAATTGCATGAAACTCAACAAAAACTTAATGAAAACCAGCGTCAGGCTGAACTGGAAAAATCTGAACGCGAACTGCAAAAGCAAACTCTTGAACAGCTGAAAGTCGAACTCACAGATGTGGAAAGCCGTGCAACCAAACAACGTGAGCTGATGGAAGGAAGTGATGAACAATGGCGTGAGCACCATGCTGAAATCGAAAGACAGAAACAGCAATTGCAACACGCCCTGGCTGAAGCGGAGAAACAGAACGAGCAGATGCAACAACGTTTAGAGAGTAATCTGCACGAGCTCAAACAAGCTGAATCCAAAGTCTCAGATACCCAATCTGGTGAACAGAAATTGCAACAAGAACTGGAAAAGGCGAGACAGGAAGCTGAGCAACTCCAGAGTAAGCTCGCTCAGCAAGAAGCACAGGAAAGCCAACTTCAAGCACAACTCGATGAACAGCAAAACTCCCTGCAAAGTAGAGAGCACAATATTCATCAGTTGGAAAGTGAGCAACAGGCGTTAACTGAAAAACTGCAGGCCGTTCAAAACGAATACGCCAGCTCCCAACAAAACCTTAGCGAACAAGGAAGTGAACAGACTCAATTAGCTGAACAATTGAAATCACTGGAGCAAAATCTACAGTCCAGTCAACAGCAGTTGGAAGACAAAGAAAAAGCGTTACAAACTGCGCAACAAGAACTTGAAAACAGCCAGAAAAAGTTGGTTGAGCAAGAACAAGCGCTGGTTGATGCCCATAAACATGAGCTGAAACAAGCGCAACAACAAGAGCCAGAAGCTAAACCCAAGGAGTTGCCGGAATACGCCAAATTGGCCATGCCTGCGCAGCCAGGACAATGGTTTGACTTACTGCATTACCTCCAACAAAACCCAAATTCGGGTCCCTTGGCTGAAGCGCTCGGTTCACTTATCGGACAATTCGAAAGTGCGATTGAAGCTACAGACGAAGCGGTTGAAAAAGATGATAACAATATGATTTTGTTTAACACCCGCAAACTGGTCATGTTAATCAGTAAACTGAACTCACACACATTAAGTGATTTCGCACAGCGACTCAGCGCAGATTGTGAAAGAGGCGAAGTAGATAACATAGCCATATTCTGGCCAAACGTTAAAAAGTCCCTGATGACCACATTAAGAGTCATCCACTCCCATTTGTATGCATAGTGCAAAAAACCTTTTTTATATGCCGATCTTTGGAGTCGCTAGTTTGTCTTGCTGCCTGTCACTGGAAATTCATCTTATTCACTATCAAAAAAGTTCTTTTGCGCAAGGTGAGTTTAACTGCCTGATGAAGGCCGCCAAGCCACAACTTAACCAATTCTTCCTCACAAAGATTCCCGACAAAAGCATTCGGGAGTGACGGCAAAAATTGAGGAAATTCTTTTGCGCAAGGTGAGTTTAACTGTCTGATGAAGGCCGCCAAGACCAAATTTAACTCATTCTGACCTCACAAAGATTCCCGACATAAGCATTCGGGAATGACGGCAATGGGTGGCAAACTCAACATCGTGAGATCTGTGGAGATTGTGTTTATTTGATTATAAGCTTAGCGTCATATCCGCTATGCTCTTGGGCGGAGATCTGTGTTGGAAAGCTAGCAGGCTATTTGCTGTTACTCCAAACTACGATTCCCGAGACAATTCCACAAGTGCGCGTTCAACCTGAAAGACGTGCTCATCGGATTCCTGATACTTCCTCAGAGCGTCGGCAAGTTCGAATACATAGTCACGATTTGCACCACTTGGTCCCGAAGAGTTGAAAATTTGTTTGGCAATCTCCAGAATACTGGCTTGTCCCAGATAGGCCGCATTGTCAGGGCTGGCTATATATACCAATCCACTGATAATGCGGTTATCAGAAAGGTAAATATCCGTCTCGTGTCGGAGGTAACCGTTCTTTTCTCGATGGTCCAAGTGCTCAAAGATAGTGTGATGAACTTTAAATGCTCTCCCAAAACACCTGGCACCTTCGACATTTGAAAGCGTAAGCACCCGTCCTGGATTGTCAGGTGTGCCTCTATGGTCGTGACTTCCCTGCCAAAACCGACGTTCAAATCCAGTTATATGTGCGCTCTCGCTAATGATGTAATCAAAATCCACCTTATAAATTAACGACCCATATCCAAACACCCAAATCTCATCGTAATCAGATAAGTTTTGTCGTTGCTTGTTTATTTGTTGGGTATCGAATGCCACTAACTAATAATGCTCCAGGTAAATTTTCGAGTTATCGTGTTTGGTCCTCAATTTCTTCATACAGGTCGACCGATATTCGATTTCCAATCTTCCGCAACCCTTCCATCTCCTTTGGATTGTCAGTCACCCAAAAAGCCTGCCATGATGCTAACGAATCCCACTTTGCCACCGTTATAATTTCTGATTCATCTTCGCATGCGCGCAACATGAAACTACCTAGCGCTCCAGGAACTGATGCATGGATGTTGGTGGTGGTGATTCGCCATGTCTGTTTAAACGCTTCAAAATTGGCTGGCTGTACCTGCCAACGATAAAATATTCTCACCATTTTAGTGCACCCTACTGGTCAGTTTAAGCTCGCGAGTTTTACTTCACAATTTTTACTTTTAACAAGTTGTACTGGCGTAAGCTGTCCTCAAGCATTTTAGTTGGCAGAACTTCAGTTAGTTTGTCCACCAGAATTTTTGCTTCAGGCTGTTTTCCATCCAGAGCAATTTTGGCCCAGGCAAATGCTTTTTCATAAAGCGCGGCATCTTGTTGTTTCTGAGCAATAGATATGTAAACACGCGCAAGGTCTAGTTGTGCAGCAGGATAATTATCCATAGCGGCTTTGGTCAAATGCTCTTTAGCGATCTGCCAACTTTCCGATTTTGCAGCTTCAATTCCTAATTCGTATTGCTCCACCGTTTGCAAAGATACTTTATAGGCTTTTTTATCGTCACGGGTAACCTTGTTGACCCCAATCAGATTTGAACCCTCCACATCATCGATTGAGGATGCTCTGTTTTTCCACTTCATTGCCTGATCAATATCCTTGTCGACACCGATCCCTTTTTCATAAATTCTAACCATCTGAATGGCGGCTGATTTTGCACCTGCTTCTGCAGCAGTAGCCATCATATCAACACCTTGCTTTTGCTCTGCTTTGTCACTGGATTCCAGTAACAATCCACCAAGGTTTTCAGTTGCAAGCATGTTTGATTGTAAGTGTGCACGTTCGAACCATAGTCTCGCTTTCTGTTTATTTACCGGTCGGCCTAGCCCTAATTTATACATCAACCCCAACTGTGCTTGAGCACCGGAATGATTTTGTTCTGCCGCTCTGACTGTCCAATAGTAAGCCCGCTCATAATCTTTATAAGCAATTTCTCCGTTAAAAAAATAGGTACCCAATTCAGCCTGTGCTTCAGCATGCCCTTTGTGTGCAGCCTTTTTTAACCAAGCCACCGCCGCCTTTTCATTTTTATAAAGCCTCTGGCCATTCATGTAGCTTACAAATAACTGGAGCATTGCTGGAACAAACCCTGCGTTGCCAGCTTTTTTCATCTGTTCTAAATATTCCTCGTCATCCTCCGAGGCCATAGCAACTTGGTAAGGAGCTTCTGCCAGTCCATCAACTTCGGCATATTGCGAGGCGATTCTGAAATATTTGATAGCGGATTCTTTCACCACAATGTGCTCTTCTGCACCTAGATACAATTTTCCTAGAACGAATGCTGCTTTAGCTGCATTGTGATTGACGGGATATCGCGCAGCCAATTTCTTAAGGTGAGATTTGCCCCGCTCTATATCTTTATGCAAACCTTGTGTCCCCTGAATAAAGCCGTACCCAAGTTGAAATGCCAGTTCATCATTTGTTGCTGCCTGGATTTCCAGATTCTCGATCTGATTTGAGGTTAGCGATTCGTTTGCTTGTAGACTTGAGGAAAACAGAAAGAGAGAGCCCAATATCCCTATAACAACTAATTTCATACTAATGAAAAATCCTTATTAAATTAACCTGATGTTTGGATAAGCCACGCTTGATCACAGCGCTAGTTATGTCCCTTTCTGCATTGTTCACAAAGCGTTTAGAGCTACATACTAGTTGGTCAACCTATAGTGGCCATATGCTTAACTATGCCACAAGGGCCATCCGTAACATATGCATCTTACCAATAATCCAATTTGCTTTCGTACTTAATAATTCCTTTATCGCTCCATTGATGAGAACACAGGTTTCTCCACATTTTCTGGACAATTTCCAATACATTCTGGTGTAAAGTACCCTGTTGTTCTATCGAATTAAATTGTGAGTAATGGCTCTTAAATATGCGTTTGTTTATATTTTCTCTTCTATTGATTACCAATCTTGGCTTCGCTAATGAACCAGACCAACAAATCAATCGCCTAGAAAATGAGATTAATACGGCTGGAAATTCTACTGAATTAAAAGGCCAGGCGCTGGTTGAACTCGTCAAATATTGCTGGTATCGCTGTCGAGACAAAGCCAAAGAGTATGGAGAACAAGCACTAACTCACTTTCAGCAATACCCAAATATAGAAAGCGAGGTTCTGCTAGCCGGCTTTTTACCCCGCGTTTATCTGGATACAGGTGAATACGAAAAGGCCCAGTCAATTATCGGTATTGTTATTGATAAAGGTCCACTAGTGGAAAACCAAAATGACTGGGCCAGGGTACTCTCAAATCAAGCCATCTTGTATAAAAAAACCGGTCAGTATTTACTGGCTGAAGAAGGCTATCTCAAAGCGTTGGAAATTTACCGTTCTGTTGAGAATCGACCTGCAACTGGAAATATTTATAATAACCTCGCATTGGTCAGCCATTCCCAAGGTGACCTCGGCAGCACACTTAAATATTATAACCTTTCTCTGCCTTTGTTAGAAAAACATGGCTCTGCTTCAAATCATGCAATGACCCTCTCAAACATCGCAACTGTATACGAAGAACTTGGCGATGAAAGTGCTACATTTCTGTATCAAGGAAGGGCAGAAAAATTAATTCAAGGCTCCCAAGACAAGCATCGATTGGTGGAATTCATTACCCGCCGCAGCGCGATGGAACTTACCTTCAATTATCTGAAAAAAGCTGAACAAAGCGCTAATCAAGCCCTGAGCAAAGCGTTGGAAATAGATTCCTTTCATAATCAGGCAGTCATATATCTAGTGCTCGGGAAAATAGCGCTCAAACGAGAAAATTTTTTCGAGGCAGAAAATAATTTGGCAAAGTCTTTTGATATGTCTTTTGCAATAAAATCCGACTCACTGCTAAACCAGAGCCGACTTTTAATGGCCACAATCGCTTCGGAGAAGGGGGATGTTGCGCGAGCGTATGAATTGCTCAATCCTACTATTTCGGTAGCCAGGCAACTGGGGCAAAATGATGTATTGTCGAAAGCGAACAGACTGATGGTAGAGGTCCTCAAAAAGCAGGGAAATCTTGAGAAAGCACTTGATACCCAAAGGCAGTACATCGACCAGTATGTTCAGCAAAGCGAGAATAACAAAACAAACAATCTCGAACAGTTGGCTGTGCTGTTTAAGCAAAAAGAGCAACAACAAAAAATTACTGAGCTGGAACGAGACAATGCTCAACAAGCCTTGCAAGTTAACATTGAGCGTCAAACTAACCAGCGGCTGCTGTTTTTTGCGATTCTGGTTGCCGCTGCTTTATTTTTTGCTTTAATTTATCTGCTGCAACGGCGCCGGTTGAGTAATTTGCGTGCAAACATGGCACAACAATTAGTAGAGCGAAAAAACAAAATGCTCTCTGATATTTCTCACGAATTGCGCACCCCTATTGCAGCGATTAAACTCCAACTCGAAATGTTGGAGTACGAGTTAACCGAAACGCCTAAAGAAACATATAAGACAATACACAATAAAATCGGCAGTCTTAATCGCCTTATTAATGATGTATTCCAACTATCTCAGATGGATGCTGGTGAATTGGACATGCGCCCACAAAAAATAGAAATAAAGGCTTACCTTGAAGGATGGGTGAATAGCAATGCTGATCTGGTGCACAACTGCGGGCTGAATTTTGGTAGCAGAATCGACATCAATGACAAGGTAAATTGCGAGTGTGATGTAGACAGACTAAATCAGATCCTTTCCAATCTTCTTGCCAACAGTTGCCGATATACAGACCGCCCTGGTGGGGTGCATTTGTATGCATTAGTCAGGGATACAGATCTGGTCTGTTATGTTGAGGACAGTGGTCCCGGATTAAATGAAAGTCAAATTGAACAACTTTTTGAACGGCTCTACCGGGCTGATACTTCACGCAGTCGTGACTCAGGCGGAGCTGGACTCGGGTTATCAATTTGTCAGGCGTTAGTTGAAGCTCACGGAGGAAAAATCAAGGCTAGCCAGAGCATGTTAGGCGGGTTAGAAATCAAGTTTACTATTCCATTGCGCTGCGCAAAAGGTGGCAAAGAATGAAGCACATTTTAATAGTTGAAGACGAAGTTAGCATTGCCGATGCCATCAAAACATTTTTAACTCATGCAGGGTTCCGATGCTCAGTTTTAAATGACGCCACGGAAGTTCCTGAACTGGTAAAACAGTTTAAACCTGATTTACTAATTCTGGATGTCATGTTGCCTGGGGGCGACGGCATTACAATCTGTAAACACATTCGCTCAACCTCTAATATTCCCATTATAATGCTGACAGCTAAATCCTCTGAAGCGGAACGTTTGATTGGTCTGGAAGCGGGAGCAGATGACTATATTTGTAAGCCATTTAGTGCGCCCGAGTTAGTACTGAGAGTGAAAGCCATTCTTCGTCGAACCTATACAACTGAAGATAATAACGCTCAATTAACCTTATTGGAACATACTCAGGAAGCTCAATTAGGGGATAAAAAAGTGGCCTTAACCACACTGGAGTTTTCCCTGTTGGCGCTGCTGATTAAGAATGCTCATCGCATTTATTCCCGGGATGCCATTATGGATTTGATCTACTCTGATCATCGTATCGTCTCTGACAGAACTGTAGATAGCCATGTCAGTAACTTACGCAGAAAGCTAAAAGGATTATCTTCTGAACACGAATTGATCCGAGGTGTTTATGGCTCTGGCTACAAATACGTGCCATTGCAAAATGATAACTCATCGGACTAGCTAGCAAGTTCACCATTCTCCATATTTCTTGCACATTCTTAACCTACTCTGATAACTCGACTAAGGCATAATTGCTTGCCTTAAGTCGTGCGCTGACACTTGGGACACGGACGTTCCAAACTAATAGCCAGGAGGCAAAATATTCGTTGGGGACGTTGGTAACTATGGTGACGACAAAAATGCCGCCAAAACAATCAGAAAAAGCATCTTTACGCTCCGCTGTAGAATTAGCCAGTAATCAATTTATCGAATCACTAAATAAAGGTGATGCGGCCAAGTGTTACAAATATTATGAAGCAACTGCAATCATTCGAAGTCGACCTCTGGGCATGTTCGTTGGCATAGAAGCTATTCGGGATTTCTGGCAACAATTTCTAGCCGATAACAAAGGGAATATGCGCTACTTACACCCCATGATAGAGGTCATGGATGATGAGACGGCCGTCTTAAGTTGTTATTGGAAAAGCGATAATTTGCGAGGCGAAGTCTTTCAGGAGATCTGGGGCCTGCAACCCGATGGGAACGTAAAAATCCTACAATCGGAAATCAGCGTTTTTCCTTCTTAGTCTTTTTCACAAAATAATAATAATGAAACTCTATGCTCACCAGTATTTTAAAAAAACCGACTCATTCCATCCCAGAAAACACTCAAAAACAAAACGCTGAGTTCAAAAAACGACGGGTTCTTGTGACCCTATGCTTTGTGTTTATTTATGGGAGTGGCTCACTGTTTTTATTGTCATTGATTGCCAACTTTTCTTCAGGCTACAGCAACAATCAATTCTCAGAAATTACCAAACCACAGCAAATACAAGTCGAACGTGCTGCTAGAAAATTGTTCTCGAAAGGCTCCTGGCATTTTCGGGAAAGTAAATTGATGTCAAATGTCCTGCATATATTTGTTGAAATTCCTTCTCCGCTAGATTTGTCCGTGCCCCAGCAAAAAAATTATATTCGTCAATCTGTTTGCCCCAAGTTAGGTAATCAAGTTTGGAAGTCAGTGAATTCAAAACAAGTCAAACTGCACTTGATTACTAAGTGGATAAAATACAAAGCCACCAAGCAAGGCGATATAGCCGCGTTTTGTGGGTGAAGCTGGACTCTTTAGGAGCGCAGCTCCGCCCAGCTGAACGACTCGCCAGGGATGGCGAGGCTGGGTGAAGATCATCATGGAAGTGTTTCTGGTGCATCTGAATACTTCATACTGGCTCTCAATATATTCATTTGCGCAAGTGGGTGCAAAAAACCTTTTTTATTTACCAAAGGTAGATAGAGCGAAACGGTATGGCTGCCTGCAGATTTCATAACAACCTGCGCACTAGCAAAAAAGTTCTTTTGCGCATGTTGATCATCATTACTTGACGCCACTTGGGTATACCCAACAAATATCAACAGAGCAAATTCAAATTACCTTTGTTAAGGTTGTTATATGCATACGACCAATTCCCAGATTTAATGATTGAATTATTTTCCTACTCCTTGTCCTACCAAACTTTAGCAATGTTATTTTTAGCGGCCTTTCTGATAGGCATGGCAAAAACCGGTATCTCTGGCGTAGCTATGCTTTCAGTTCCAATCATGGCGCTTATTTTTGGTGGCAAAGTGTCATCTGGACTTATGTTGCCAATGTTGATCATGGCAGATTTGTTTGCCGTCCACTACTACCACAGACACGCAAACTGGCAGTATCTGCTCAAGCTTTTTCCCTCGGCAGCTATAGGCGTAGTTGTCGGCACTCTGGTCGGCAACATGATTGATGATGAGGTTTTCAGGCTGATCATGGGTGTGATCATTTTTGTTAGTCTGGCCATTATGATTTGGATGGAAACAGCCAACAAAGAAAAAATTCCTGACTACATCTGGTTTGCGGTTTTAATGGGCTTGTTAGGCGGGATAACCACCATGATAGGTAATCTGGCAGGTGCGATTATGGCTTTGTATCTACTGAGTATGCGATTGCCCAAGAATGTCTATATTGGGACAGGTGCCTGGTTTTTTCTGGCTATAAATTTATTTAAAATCCCTTTCCATGTTTTTTCCTGGGAAACCATCAATCTAAATTCCTTTTATCTCAATCTGATATGCCTGCCCTTTATTGCACTGGGGGCCTATTGCGGTATTAAAATTGTCAAACGCATCCCGGAAAAACAGTTCCGCTGGATGATACTAGGGATGACAGCAGTAGCAGCTGTATTCATGGTTTTCTAAAGCATTGGGATTGAAGACAACATAAACTGTTGCAAATTACAGTGGGCAGAATGTCAAATTAACGCAACACTATGGACTCAGTGTTATCAACAAGGAAATTATATGCGTATTTTGAATTGTCTTACCGCTTTCGTCCTTCTTTTTTATTCATTTTATCTGACTGCTAACGAATCCTCTTCACAAAATGTTGCCCCCCAGTTCCCCGAAGTAGTGATAGGTGGGACCCAAGAACGTTTGTTGCAATCCGAGATTGTTGATCAGGAATACAAATTGTGGATTAGTTTGCCACGAGGCTATAAAGAATCGGACCAATCCTATCCGGTCATTTATTTATTAGATGCACAGTGGGACTTTACCCTGATGATTTCTTTGTATGGGCAACTAAACTACGATGGTGACATTCCCGACGCGATTTTAGTAGGCATTACCTGGGGAGGAGATAACCCCAATGCTGAAGAACTTAGAGTGAGGGATTTCACTCCCACTGCCATTGAACAATCAAAAAATTCGGGTGGCGCCAATAATTTCTTATCTTTTATCAAAGAAGAATTGGTATCTTTTATGAGCAAGGAGTATCGCACCAACGATGAACGCTATCTTATGGGGAGTTCGTTGGGTGGCCTGTTTACATTTTATGCCATGTTTGACGACCCGTCTTTTTTCACTGGATTTCTGCCCACTGCGCCATCTCTCTGGTGGGACGACGAAGTCACTTTTAAAATGGCTGAAAAAAGCCTGGCACACTTTAAAGATAACCCCACACGACTCTACTCTGCCGCCGGAGAATTTGATGGTGTATTGCCAGGTTTCAAAAAAATGCAATCCTTTCTTGAAACGAAAAAAATCCCTGGATTAACTTATAAAACCCAGCTGTTCGAAAATATGGGCCACTCTGGGATCAAGGCGAATGGCAATGTGCGTGGCCTGCAGTTTCTGTTCGAGAAACAAGCAATTACATTGCCAGAACAAAAACTTCAAAGCCTGGCGGGCGCATATTTCGAACAGAAACATGATATCCGTATGAGTATGATTGTGGAAAAAAATCAACTGGTAGGTGTATTTGAAGATGGTTCAAAACAACCCTTTCTAGCCCTTAGCGAAAACGAGTTTTTCCAGCGCGGGGCTAATTTAACCCTGAAATTTAACACCGAGAAAACGCCCATTGGGTTTGTAGCCAAGCCATTCGACGGAGTATACAATTTTGTGCGGGTCGAATCTGAGAATTAATAAGCAGGTCAATCTCAATACTTGGTTGATTTAACTGAAGTTGCTTGAATTTGTGAGGTGATAAAGCTAAACCTAAGTCACGGCCAAATCGGAGCAAGTAGATGAGCAATAAAAATGGAATAACACGAAGAGACATACTCCAGGGCACAGTTGCTCTGACAGCAGGCCTGGTATCTATGCAACCTGCTATTGGTCACAGCAAAGATCTAGCAGCCACACCCAAACAGGTTGAAGGCCCTTTCTATCCAGTACAACCTCAGTCAGACAAAGATTTGGATTTAACTCAAATAAAGGGACATAAGAAACACGCTAAAGGTGACATGCTCTGGATAACGGGAGTGGTGCGGGATGAAACTGGCCAACCACTAGCCAATGCAATAGTAGATGTCTGGCAAGCCAATGCAGCAGGACGCTATGCGCACGCAGCAGATACTAACCCGGCCCCCTTGGATCCAGACTTTCAAGGATGGGGAATTGTGACGACTAACGAACTAGGCCAATACCGATTTAAAACAATCAAACCTGGCGCATACAAAGTCAGTGGCCGTTGGTCAAGACCACCACACATTCACTTTAAGGTATCCAAAAGAGGATACAAGGAGGTCACCACGCAAATGTATTTTGCTGGCGAATCTCTCAATGAAATAGACTCAATTTTAAATCAGGTTCCTAAAAATCAAAGAACAGATCTGGTGGTTGAATTCTCCCAAGCTGATGCTGGGAATATCCCAACTGGTCAATTCGACATTGTGTTAGCCACCGTTTGACCCTGTTCCTGTGTGGTCAATGTTTTGCGCAATGCAAAGCGAAGAACAAAATACATCAACAATCCCACTGGTCCGAACATTAATGTGAAAAAGAGACAAGGAAAAATGAGTGCTTGATGAATTTTGTGGCGTTGACCATCACGCACTATCCAGGCGCCGACAAATAAGTCAAAGACCAGGTAATGAATCCAACCAGCTAACGCCAGATAAGGTACCTGAAATAGCACCAGGACACCTGCCAGAGTAGTGAAATTTCCTTCTTCAGGCGATGGTTGACCACTGACAAAAGCATAGATATAGCAGACTGCGAGTAATGACGGGATCCAAGCATGAAATATCAGTTTTTGAGTCCATTTCCAATTGGGCGCAAAAGCGAGTAACAACCATGCGGGTATAACCGCTCGATTACATAGTGTAAATAACAATTCAGCGTCCACAGCCTTCTCCTGAAAGGTAAAAAACCAGTTTAGGATAAAGCCATGATTTTACAAACGATTGATTAACTTCGCTAAAATAGATAACTCAGGTTGATCATGCCTGCACTGCTATCAATTTTCCCCATATCCAGATAGTGAAGTTCGAAATTTACGCCGAAGCCATTGTATGCTCTGAACTCTATCCCGGCAGCACCATAGAATCCGATGCCATTTTCACTAGGTAGATAAAAGTTCCGACCTTCATGACGTCTGTATGCCCGACTATCGTAGCGATTTAAACCAACTTTGGAAAACAGATACCACCTTTGTGAAAGCGGTACAGTCCCGCGTCCACTCAATATGATGGTTTCATACTTCTGATTATTAATTTCTAAATCACTTTCAAATAATCCGCACAGAATACAAAATGCATTATCCGTATCGCCTGTGTTGTAACTGACTTCGACGCTGTAAGTGCTATCCAAAGCATAATTATAATAAAACGCCCACGCACCTTGATTGTTGTCGATACTGTCAGCAAGATTGCCATTGATGCTGCCATACCCACCACCTATGCCAATGGTATGTATTCCCTGATCGATAGAATAACGCTCGGCAGATTGTGACCATCCGTTGAGTGAAATAAACAAAGAAGAAATAAAGATAAATGCCCGCATAAATGTTGTCCCTAATAACGCGAATTTCCATGGGAACATATTTACGTAAAACCAACGTGAAAGTCATCTGTTAAATTGTATCTAAATGCGCCTGTTCTTTTCTCTTCCAATCCAGGCAATAACAAACGCTAATGCGAAAGGCACTAGACGTTCTACAATATCTCCCGGCGTATTTTCCATCCAGCTGAAAATTACCGTGAGAGAGAATCCGGTGAGAATTGCCAAAAATCTATATTGCCCTTTTACCTGATAGCCGAGCAATAACACAATGAGCAACGGGCCGAACGCTGCGCCTATGGCTGCCCAGGCAAACAGCACACGGGTAAATATGGCTTCAGGTGCAAATAAGGCGATGGACAGTGACACAACACACATCACAACTACCGTCAGTCGCGAGATGACCAAACCTTTTTTTGCATCCGTCTGTTGCTTTAAATCATATGACAAGGATGAGGCGGCTACCAATAATTGACTATCGGCGGTGGACATAATGGCAGACAATACAGCAGCGACAATAACCCCTGCGGCTATTGGGTGGAATAATAAGTTTGTCACCTCGAACAACACCTGCTCATTATCAGCACTAACCGGTATCAACACCCTGGCACACAACCCTAATAACAACATTCCACCATAGACTAGGCTAGGCCAGGCTATACCGATGACTTTACCCAACGCCATTGCACGGTCATCACGAATTGCCATAAACCGGTTTACCACATGAGGTTGGCCTGGATTACCCAATCCGATCCCCAGCATACCGACAACGAACGCAAACCCTGCCCAGCCATAAAAGCTTCCCGACAAGGACAATTGTTCTGCATTGAACCCCCCTGACAAAGACGTAAGCAGTGCATTGGGACCGCCTACTTCCCAAAGTGCGGCGAGAGGCAAGATAATTGCCACAACCGCCATCAATAATCCTTGCAATGTATCTGTTACACTCACTGCCCAAAAGCCACCTAGCATGGTGTAGATCAGAATGATGACGGTGCCGGTCAACATAGCACTTTCAATGGACATGCCAAAGCTGGAGGAAAAAGTACCACCAGCGGCCTGAAATTGCGCGGCAATGTAAAATGCAAACGAAAAAACAACCGTCATGCTACTGGCAATAGCAATCGCCCGTGTCCAGGGAGACTTTCCCGCCAGTAACTCGGTTAGCGTGATGGCGTTGGTATGATTTCCCAGCTCCCTGATGCGAGGTGCCAGCCACAACCAATTAAATACATACCCCCCGACCACGGCCGGGAATAGTAATAAAGCCGACATTCCAAGCATGTAGGCCGCGCCGCTAACACCCAATAGGCTCCAGGCAGAGGAGGCACTGGCTGATGAACTAACTGCCGCCACCCAAGGGCCCAAGGTTTTACCACCAATAAAGAAGTCCTCTGTGCTACTCGTTCGACGACTGGCCCAGAAACCGATGCCAATTAATACCAGTTTGTAAGCCAGCAACGTAATGAGAATGACGGTTTCACGGCTCATATCACAGTCTCAACATCAGAAACTAAAGTGTGGACGTTCCTGTTTTTTCTTAATGCCACTTTGCATCCAACGCAGATTCATGCCTGTCTTGGTGTTGTCCCTGTCACTCCAGATATAGGTCACTGTTTTTCCGGTTGCATCGTCAATAAGGCCGAATTTAAGAATAGGGTCACGGGTATTTTGATAGGTCAACATAGCCAGTTGTATGGAATAACCACTTTTCTCACCTGTGTCATCATCAATGATCGGCACAGTCTGGCCTTCATTGTGCAGCAGCAAATTGCGCGTGAAGTGCCATTTAGCGTCAGCCGACGCATCTTTACCACCGATTCGTGTGCCGCCCCAGCCGGTAAAGTAAGTCACCTTACGATTAATATGTGGAATACCTTTTTTGTTACCGAAGACATAATTACCATCTTCGTCATGGGCGGTATCTGCAATCCAGATTTCAGATTCAGTCAGTCTCAATGTGTCATTAAAATACAGCATCTTGCCAGAGCGCCTGGATTTAATTGCGCAGGCATTGTGCTCCATCTCGCCGTCAAAATACTCACCATTCCATTTCCAGTAGACTTCACAACCAGGGTAAGTGGTGATTTCGTCCATAGACAGAGTTTCATAAACCGACGGATTTAAGTGTGCATCCCGGAATTTTTCTTCATCCTTAAAACGATAAATGTTTAACTGCACGGCGCCCTTCTGCTCATTGCGAACAAATTGATAAAGCCGTTGGCGATAGACTTTGCTGGGATCACCATCCATGTATTGCTTCACAAAATAGGTTTCGCCAGTTAAGGCAGGTGTTGGTAATGGGGCAAAGACATGATGAATATGTTCATGAACCTGTAGGTCAGGATCTTTTTCCTTGTCTATTTTGTCCTGCCAATTTTGTTCATAATTATCGAACTCAGCAGCAAACCATTGATGCAGCAAAGCTTCGCGGATCGGATCTTCAACTTTGGCAGCAGACGACACATCTTCTGAGGTGGAAGCGCACCCACTGAGCATGAATCCGAGGGTTAATACGCAGAATAGTTTTTTCATCGTTACCTTCTTATAGAAATGCCTTGTCGGCTTGCATTTGTAATATTTGTGGTTCGGTATATCCCAGCTCCAGCAAGATTTTTTGCGTGTCCTGACTAAATTCAGGCAAGTCAAAATCCGGCTTTGCGGGTTCATTTTGAAATTTGATTGGGACACCTAAATGGTAATTGCCCTGTTCATCGGTGAGCAGCATTTCGCGCTCAGCTAAATGTCGATCGCGGATAGCCTCGTTAAGACTTCTGACCTGCGACCAACAGACGTCCACCTGTTTCAGGAAAGTCTGCCAGTGGTTAATCGATTGACTTGCAAAAGTCTTCTTGAAAAATGCTCTGACCGGTTCTTGCCCATCTCCCGGAGGAAGTTTGCATAGCTCAATCAAATCTTCACGCCCTAGTGCGGTCAGCAAGTTGTGCGCAAATTTCAGCTCACTACCTCCTAAAGTAAGGTGCTTGCCATCCTGAGTCTGATAGATGTTGTACATGGCCGCGCCGCCCCAACTGCGTTCCTGCTGGGGGTTGGGTGAGCGATTTTCAGCAAACGGAGGCCCCATCACATTGGCATACCAGGCCACCAGCGAATCCTGCATGGAAATATCCAGATAATCACCCTGTCCGGTTTGCTGACACTTTAACAACGCCATTAATACACCGGAGAATGCCATCAAACTGCCAGCCATATCCGCAACCGGCATCGCGGGTTGAGCGGGATTGCCGTCTTGGCCCTGATTAATAAATACTGCTCCAGAGTCAGCTTGAACACTCAAGTCGTGAGCTGGGTCCAGGCGCTTTGGCCCAGTCTGGCCATATGCAGAAATGCTGCAATACACGATACCAGGGTTAATTTTTCGAATGCACTCATAGTCAATGCCCAGACGCGCCACCACACCAGGCCGAAATGCTTCAACGATCACATCCACGCTTTCGCACAATTTATAAAACGCCTGCTTGCCCGCTTCATTTTTGAGATTCAGGTTAAGGCTTTTCTTTCCGCGGAACACATTTCTGAACCAAACTGATTCACCGTTTTGCTTTAGCCCCACATTCCGCACAGGTTCACCACCTGGTGGTTCAAGAGCTATCACTTCCGCACCGTGATCCGCCATCATCATAGTGAAATGTGGACCGGGTAGAAATAACGACAGGTCGAGGACACGAATACCAGCTAGCTTCATCTGAGCCTCCTAAATCGCGCCTGATTGTTTGAGCAATTGCACGGCTGACTCGTCATATCCCAACTCTGAAAGCAGTGCCCTAGTATCCTCGCCCATTGCACCTGAGGGTTTTCCTGACAATCTCTTACCATCCAGTTTGATAGGATTAGCCAGCACCTCCATATCCGGGTTTTGTGGATGAGGCACCTGCTGCACCATACCGATATCGCGGATATAACTGTTGTCAAGTGCTTCTGGCACATCGTATACCGGTGCGCAGGGGATTTTGCCCTTGAGCGTATCTAGCCAGTAGGAGGTTGGATGGGCAGACAAAACACGATCAATTTCCTGCGTCAGAAAATCACGGTTCTCACGTCGCAATGCGACACTGCCAAAACGTTCCTCAGCAATGACTTCATCCTGCAGGATATCCACCAGCACATTCCAGAATTTATCTGTCATGGCCATCAGGAAAACAAAGCTATCTGCCGTTTTATAAAGTTGACAAGGCACAGTCGCGGGATGAGCAGAACGAGCCACCCTTTCGACCACATGTTTCTCATTTAAATACCAGGTGGCAGGGTAAGACAATTGGTGTAAGGCAACATCGAATAATGAAACGTCCACATCACGCCCCTGGCCCGTGCGATGAGCCCCTAACAAGGCGGCAGTCAAGCCAAGTGATGCCACAGCACCAGTCATAAAGTCCACCATAGACACGCCAAATCTGGCAGGCGGCTGATCCGGCTCACCTGTCAATGACATTAACCCGGCTTCGGCCTGCATCAAATAATCGTAACCAGGCCAACTGGCGCGATCATTGTCCCGCCCATAGGCAGATAAATGCCCGCAGACAATTCTTGGATTGATGGTTTTTAACTGCGCGTAGGTGATCCCCAACTTTTCTGGTTGGTCACCACGAAGGTTATTGGTCACTGCATCTGCGCTAGCCACTAACTTTTCAAAGATTTCACGTCCTTGTTCAGTTTTCAGATCCAGCGTCAGACTCTTTTTATTCAGATTAAATGTCTGGAAAAAGTAGCTGTCATTGTCACCTAGAAAGAATGGTCCAGTCTGACGGGAGACATCCCCACCAATTCTAGGGTTTTCGATCTTAATCACTTCCGCACCCATATCCGCCAGATACATTGACCCATAGGGTCCAGCGCCATATTGCTCCACGGCGATAATTCGTATTCCCTTAAGAGGAAGTTGATTCATAGTCAGTAGTCTCTCGTTGATTTACATCAGCTAACTAAATTTTGTGTCTTTCAATCAGTTGCTTGGCAATGATTATCCGCTGCATTTCATTGGTTCCTTCACCAATGCACATCAGCATGGCATCGCGATAATAACGCTCAATATCATATTCAACCGAGTAGCTGTATCCTCCAAAAATACGCATGGCTTCGTTGGCACAAAAAACGCCCGCTTCCGAACCGAAATACTTGGCCATGCCAGCTTCCATGTCACAACGTTCGTGGGCATCGTATTTCGCTGCAGCTTGTTCAATCAGTAACCGGGCTGCTTCCACCTGCGTGGCCATTTCCCCTAGCTTCAATTGGATTGCCTGATGTTTACAGATAGGTTTACCAAAGGTTTCCCTTTCCTGCGCATAACGCACTGCCAGTTCGGTGGCACCTTGTGCGATACCAGCGCCACGGGCGGCGATATTTATTCGACCAAGCTCCAACCCACCAACAGCCTGAACAAAACCCCTTCCTTCCTGTTCTCCGATCAGGTTAGCTGCAGGCACTCTGACGTTGTCAAACACCACTTCACAGGTGTCAATTGCCCGATAGCCCAGCTTCTTCATTTTCGAAACACTTACACCCGCAATGAAGTTCCCTTCCGAATCTTTGGTTTCAACAATAAACATACTGGTACCTTTGTGAGCAGGCACCGCATCAGGGTCGGTTTTAACCAGCACAGCCAGGGAGTTTCCATTAAGAGAATTGGTGATCCAGGTCTTGGCGCCGTTAATGATGTAGTCTTCACCATCACGAATTGCAACCGTCCGAATGGCTTGTAAATCAGTACCGGCATTAGGTTCCGTGAGAGCAATACCTCCGCGCATTTCACCTGTTACCATGCGCGGCAGAAATCGCTGTCTTTGCTGTTCCGTGCCACAGCGCTCTATGGCCGATGCCTGAATAAGGTGGGAATTAAAAATGCCACCTGGCGCCATCCAGGCTGAAGCGACTTTCATGACGATTTTGGCGTAAATGGATGCGGGCAGCCCCATACCACCATAAGCTTCACCAACTGTTGCGCCAAACAATCCCAGCTCTTTCATCTGTTCAACCAGCCCGTGGGGGTATTTATCCTCCTGATCATATTCTTTGGCGATTGGGCGAACTTCGTTTTCAACCCACTTGTTGATCATATCCAGGATTGCGTTTTCATCTTCCTTGGACCATGCGTCAGACATTGCTAGCGACCTCTTTGCTTACTAATAATTAACTTTTTCTTCAACTGAATGCCCTTGTTTGGCAATCAGCATTTTTCGGACAAAGTGGCAAACCACTTTGCCATCCTGATTAAATCCTGTGGTTTTGACTGTCACGATCCCTGCCCCTGGCCGGGACTTTGACTCACGTTTATCCAGTACTTCTGATTCTGCTGTCAGGGTGTCGTCTTCAAACAATGGATAGGTCAGTTTGATGTCATCCCAGCCGAGATTGGCAATAGCTTTTTGGCTGACGTCTGTCACGCTCATTCCAACCATTAGCGCAACGGTAAAAGGTGAACAAACAATACATTTACCAAATTCACTTGCTCTGGCGTATTCATCGTCAAAATGCATAGGATGAGTATTCATGGTCAACAAGGTGAACCAAGTGTTGTCCGTTTTGGTGATGGTGCGACCTGGCCTGTGCTCGTAGATATCACCTACATTAAAGTCTTCGTAACAGCGACCAAAGGTCTCTCTATAGCGGTTTTCACCGACTTTTTTCACGTTTTTTACCATGCTTAAGTCTCTTGATTAATGCGCGTAAATTGAAAATTTTTAACCGTTTTTATTAACCATTTCAGCAAGTGCTAAAACACGCTGACTGGCCAATATGATAGGTCTGTCTACCATTCGCCCTTTGACCACCACGACACCAGCATCGGGACTATCTACAGCTTCCATCACGGCTTGTGCGTATTCAATTTGAGCTTCCGTAGGCATAAAGGCCTGATGAATGGTCGGTATCTGATTTGGGTGAATGGCGGCTTTTGCGGCAAATCCTAATGCCCTGACTTTTCGGGTTTCCTGGTCCAGACCAGTCTGGTCTTTTATATCTACAAAAGGCACATCGATCAGGCTGACTCCTGCTTTGGCAGCGGCAACCACCAATTGACTGCGAACATACAACAAAGGCTCGTAACTGAATTCACAGCCCAACTCAGCGGCCATATCTGCGCCACCTAACATCATGGCTTTAACCGCACCAGATGCAGCCGCAATTTCAGCTGCATTTTCCAGCCCGTTGATCGTTTCGATTAGCGGAATGATGGTGGTTTGTGCACATCCGAGTAATTGCTGAGCGAGTTCGACGTCTTCTACATTGTCGCACTTGGCCAACATAACCGCAGCCGGCTTATTGGCTGACAGGGCAGCAAGGTCCTGCATACCGGTGTCTGTAGAGGTTGGATTGATCCGAACGCAAATACCAGGGTGTTGTTTAATAAATGACACCACTGCTTGCCTGGCCAACACTTTATCTCGCGGTAGCACCGCATCTTCAAGATCGATACAAATCATGTCGGCACCAGAGTTCAACGCTTTCTCGAATCGCTCCGGTCTTGAACCGGGTACGAAAAGTAAGGATCGCAGCATCATGTTCATTTTTGGCTACCTGCTGGCACATTACGTTTAAAGTGCTCTGCTATTGCTTCGCGAGTGGTAAACCACACATCCCTTTTACCGGTGACATAACGCAGAAACTCTTCCAAGGCCCAGATCCGGCCAGGACGGCCTATGATCCTTAGGTGCAACCCCAGACTCATCATTCTCGGTTGATCGGCCCCCTCTTCATACAGCACATCAAAGGTGTCTTTGGCGTATTTCAGCCAATCTTCAGGAGTGAGTGACGGAGCGACCCACATTTTCATATCATTTGAATCCAACGCATAAGGCACAATAACCATGGGATTATCTGACCCTGCTACTGCATCCCAAAATGGCGCATCAGCACTATAATCATCCATGTGATAAAGAAACCCTTCTTCCTGCAACAAACGACGCGTATTTTCCGTTAACAGGTACCGCGACAACCAACCCAACGGACGTTTGCCAGTGGTCTTTTTAATGCTGTTGACAGCATCGCGAATAAATTGACGCTCTTCGGCTTCGTCCATACGGAACTGAAACACCCATCGATAACCGTGTGAGCAGGCTTCGTCTCCACGACGTTTAATAGCTTCAGCAATAAAAGGGGCACGTTCCAAACTCAGTGCCGCCGCTGTCCAGGTGGCTGGGACATTGTAATTGTCCAGTAACTTGATGATGCGAGGTGCACCTTCGTTAATACCGTATTGGTAATTTGATTCGTTACCGTAGTTGCGCATCGGCTTTTTCAGATGAACCTGTAGCTCGTCCACCGGCTCCATGCCTTTGTCACCTTCCTTGATGCTGTATTCCGAACCCTCTTCCACATTTACCACCAAGGACATTGCCAGGCGTTTGTTGTCGGGCCAGGGATAGTGATTTGTCATAAATAAGGATTCGCTTTTATTAGTGATATTCTTCGCCACCGGACACATTCATGCATTCACCGGTGATATAAGTGGCTTGGTCTGAACACAGAAAAGCACAGGCTTTGGCGATATCTTCCTGCAACCCTGGTCGACCCAGTGGAATTCTGTCGCGCATATCCTGCATGTATTTGTCATGGCCTTTGCCTGTGACCTCTGAAAAGTGCGCATTTTGCCAGGCACCTAATCCAGTAGTGACGTGATTAGGACAGATCTGATTTACATTGATTTTGTGTTGACCCAGTTCCAGAGCCGCAACCCGGGTCAAGCCGTTCATGCCGTGCTTTGATGTTGTGTAAGCAGATGCGTGGGCAAACGCAGACTTAGACGCCTGCGAACCGATATTGATGATCTTGCCGCCCTGCCCTTGTTTGACCATTTGCTCAGCGGCAAATTTGATACCGAAGAAGGTGCCGCGAAGATTCACATTAAGTACGCTGTCCCACTCGCTGACATCCATATCCAGGATGGGTTTCATCAGGTAGCCGATCCCTGCGTTGTTCACCCAGATATCCAATTTTCCATAGGTATCAACAGCAAATTTAACCGCGGCCTCGACCTCTTCCGGGTTCAATACGTTGCAAACGAACGCACTGGCTTCGCCTCCAGCATGCTTAATCTCAGCAACAATTTTATCCATTTCGTCGGTACTACCGATTGCATTTTCAGGTGTATGTTCACCAGCGGAACGACCAATATCGGTAATAACCACTTTGCAACCTTCCACGGCAAGTCGTTTTGCCATGGCTTCACCAAGACCAGCATGGCGACCAGCCCCGGTAATGACAGCAACCTTTCCGTTTAGATCTGAATATTGGGTCATGAATATTCCTTACAGAGCTGAAGTCATGATAAACAGCGGATTATCTGCAAAATGTTGGAACTCAGCAGCGACCTTTTGCATGGTATCGGAAGACACATCTTTACCGAATTGCTCCATGTCATTCACTTTGAGAATTTCTACGTATTGATAGGGCGGTTTGTCCTCGCTCATTAACAGACCTTCTGTTTTAAGCACCTCAAACACGTCTACCGAAGGGAGGCCACCTGCCGTCGGAATATCCGTCTGCTTTGCCCATGCCTGATAGGCTGATTCATCTGCATCTGCTTTCAAGTTGAACAATACGACTATGGTGGTCATTAGATTTCCTCAAATTAATTTGTCCGGACAAATTTAAGAGTAGCAGAATTTGAAGTCAATTCTTGATCTAAATATCAGCAGACATTTTGATAAATGGCAATTAGCCCAGTAATCTGCAAAGAGAAATGTCTTTTTATTCAATTGCAAAAATCAGAAATTGGATTCGGTGCTACTATTGGTCTACTCCACCTCAATAAGATGGACAGAAAAGTGTCTAGAAAATTGGCAGCCCTAACCTTTCAGTCATTGGATGGTGTAATGCAGAGTCCATCAATGCCAGAAGAAGACCCATCAAATAATTTTACCCACGGTGGTTGGGCCGCGCCGTGCTGGGAAGATGTGATGCAACAAGTCATGCAGGATGCAATGGCTGAACCCTATGATTTGCTATTGGGGCGTAATACATATGCTTCATTTGCCGGGCACTTCAGCCAGGCGGAGCCTGACAATCCCGTTGCCAGAAAGCTCAATCAGGCTATCAAGTATGTTGTTAGCGATAATTTATCTGAACTTCCATGGCAAAATTCATTGCTGATTCAAGGTGACATTGCCTCGGAAATTTTAAAGCTAAAATCTACCGAAGGGCCGTTAATTCAAATTCATGGTAGCTGGCAACTCATCCAGTCGCTACTGGAGTTTGGGTTGATAGATGAATTTCGGATCTGGACGTTTCCTGTTGTCATAGGTGAGGGTAAGCGTTTGTTTGATTTTGGCACCCGGCCTCTGAACCTTAAATTACTTAATACTCAATCTGGACCGTCTGGTGCGATCATGCAGATTTATTCGGTTAGTTGATCTAGATAGGTTACGGCAACTGCGTCCCTTGCCTAATTTTAAATTCGTGATAACTTTCCTGCACACATTTTCAGGAGATCGGCTGACATGCCAAAGGCGAGTGAAGTTAAAAAGAACGCAGCAATTGAACACAATGACAAAGTTTATCTGGTTAAAGACATTAATAAATTAACGCCCAGTGGCCGTGCGGGTGCCAGTTTGTACCGCATGCGTTTATATGATGTAGCTACCGGTGTGAAAGCAGATGAAAGTTTCAAAGCTGATGAAATGATTAACCTGGCCGATTTCAGTCGTCATCAGGTGATGCTTTCATACGTAGATGGCGATGAGTACGTGTTTATGGACAACGAAGATTACACCCCGTATAACATCAATAAAGACACCATTGCTGATGAGTTGCTGTTTATCAATGAAGATACACAGGGACTGCAGGTCCTGACGGTCGACGGCTCCCCCGTTGCTATTGAGCTGCCTTCTTCTGTTGAGTTGGTGATCGTTGAAACCGATCCTTCAATCAAGGGGGCTTCTGCCAGCGCGCGAACTAAACCGGCAACCTTGACCACAGGGTTAGTGGTCCAGGTACCTGAGTACATCGCCAGTGGTGAGAAAATAAAAGTAAATACGGCTGAATCCAAATTTATGAGTCGCGCGGAGTCTAAATAAACGGGAGCCAGATTATGGCACAGTGATCACCAAGCGGTTTATCCTGACTTAACTATCAAGTGGTGCATTCTTGCACCACTGACGTGTAAATATTCTCCCTGCTATTTCTTGCGCGGTGCCCATACTCTTCCTAGAGTCTTAACACACAACGCTGGAGAAATATCCTAATGTCCCTGACTGTTTCAAACATCTTTAAACCTGTCATGAATCAATATTTGAATTCTTTGTCGGGTTTACTCGACATTGCCCAGAACTATTCCAAGGAAAAGGAATTGGCTGATGAAGTATTGCTGAACACTCGACTCGCACCCAATATGCATCCATTAAAGTGGCAATTTCAGATGGTCAGTGAATTTGCTGCCCGCAGCGCAAGCCGTTTTGCTAATTTAGAGTTACCTGAGTACCCGTATACTGAAACCAGCTTCGAGCAACTGAAAGCGCGCATCGCTAACATTCTGGCATTTATAAACAGTATCGATGACGCAGCACTAGACGAGGGCCTCAATCGGATCCATTCCATCCCATTGGGTCCCGACAGAACTGTTGAGTTTGCCGGACCGGTCTACCTGAATCACTTTGTTCTCCCGAATTTTTATTTCCATATCACCACAGCCTATAACATTTTGCGTTCGAACGGCCTACCGTTAGGTAAATTTGTGTTTATCGGAAATATGCCTGCTTAGCGAATGATTGAGTCATAGACTCCAGTTGAGAAATGATGTCACTTTTGGTCGAAAGAGTTGCAATTTGTTGCAACTCTTTCGCTATTTCTGCGTAAACTTCACTCTAAATATCCTGATCACGCCAGTGCTGGCAGGCGTATCTTTAGTTGCTAATTAGGTCGTAAGATAAAAGCCAGAATGACAGAATCTGATGCTATTGGAGAATTCATGCTCAAGAAATTCATTGGAATATTACTTGCCACTTCAGTTTTGTGGCCAACATTAGTGCTTAGTGACACTGTTACTGTCGGCACGTACAAGTATCCAGGTAAAGACAGAGAAGCGGCAATTCTGCCGTTAAGCAATTACATCGGCAAAGTCAGTGGCATAAAATCTATAACCCGGGTCTACGATTCGCCGTCACTCCTTATTGATGCCTTGGCAGAAGGAGAAGTGGATATTTTGGTTCCCAATTTGGCTGGGTTTCTTCAAGCGCATCAACGCAAATTATCCTTCGAAACCTTGGTAGTGCCAGACGTGCCCAAATCTCAAGCAAATGAATATCGCTCGGTGTTTGTGACGAAATCTAAATTTCCACTAAACGATATCGAAGGCCTAAAAGATAGCGTGAGTTCAATCAAACTAGCGTTAGTCTGGAAAGATTCAATGTCTGGCGGCATTGTGCTCACCAGTAAATTGGCGGAACTCGGAATTACCCATCTGGAAACCGATTTTAAACTACTGAATTACGCTGGAAGTCACGAAAAGTCTTTGCAGCAGTTGCTGAATGGAGAAGTGGATATCGCTGGATTGGCTTTGGGCGCATTTAATAGCCAGATTCCCAATTTGCCTGACAAAGGCAAAAGTATAAAAGCTATATGGACCTCACCACCGATTCCGTTGGGTCCTTTGTTATGTTCAACCCACTCATCACTAAACTGCGATAAAATCGCCCAACAACTTTTGAATGCTCATACTGAACGACCTGGGATCATTAAGGCATTAAATCGAGGTTGGCCAGAATTTGGTGACGCGAAAGCATTCATCCTGCCTGACCAACAGCGATATGCGACATTATTAGGCACACGCAACTAGTTTTTGCTACCGGTTACTAGCGCCTGTTCAGGACTTAAAGTATGGGCGCGCCCGATTTAAATTGACTAGAAAAATTCCACCGATGATGGTGCCTAACGGAAAACTCAACAATAACAGAACTGAAAATGGCCACATACAGTAATAGGCGACTATATGACGTTTCTTCATGCCCTGCCATTGTAAAATTAAATAACCTACACTTGTTACAAAAAAAGCTGTGTGGATATAGTTTTGCTCGTTGTAACTCAACAACGCGGCGACTGCGAGCATGAAACTGAGAATTAACAATAAGAAGAAAAACAAATCGTTGATTTTATCAATTGCATGACTGGCTGCTCCAAACTCCTCCAGAGCATTCCGGCGATTTTTTCCTTGTATGATTTCACCACCTTTGACAACCTGTTGAGGATCGTCAGTAGTCTCTTGGTCCTGACCTTCCCAAATGACAGGCAACAACATCTGGCAGGCTTCATCTCCAACGTAGTAGCGTAAATTGTTTGTCTCTAGCGACCAGTTAAACACATGATTCAGATACACTAAGGTCGCCTTTTTCACTGTTGCGTTGGGCGAACTGTACTTTCGTTTGTGTTTGGAAAGTTGTTTAAACTCGTTATTAACTTTGAAGATTTCATTAAAGACATGAATGCCCAAATGCGAATTGATCTGGTGGTCAAGCATTAACACTGATTCGGTTAAAAATTGCCATTCCTCAGTTCTATTCCGCTTCTCAGGCTCAGCGAGTACTGAATTACATTTTTCCACCAGTTCATTAAATTGTTTTTGAACGTACTCCTGGGTTTCCAGCTCTTCTGGCGTTAAGTGGTGTTGTCCACTCTCTGTCGACGAGGCGCCTTCATCCTCATTAGCATCATCAGTTTGATGGTTGTCTTCGCTTTCTTGTTGCGCATCCACCGCCTGCTGGGCGTGTTCAGCTAATGCTTGTTTTGCAAGATGTTGTGCCTGCTTATAGGCCACATGAAGATTTTGAAATTCTTCCGGATTTTCGTCAGGCCTCACGATTTTAAGCTTTTTCGCATAAGCACGTTTGATTGCTTTGAGATCCTGCGTATGGCTAATTTCTAGAATTTTCCAACAATCCATCAGAACCACTCCTCGCCATCAAGCTGCTCTAGAAGTTCTTTAACAGTCGATTTAGCTTTTTTAATTTCTGTGGCTTGTTGCTTGTCCAGAACTTTTTCGAACTCACTTAAAATTGACGCTATTTGTTCACGCTTGTCGCCCAAGGCTGTCGCATACATCCGCTCACCTTTTGCTAACAGTGCAGACACTTCTTCGTCTTCTCTTGGGTGGAATTTAATTTTCGCTAACTTCTCTTTAGTGCGCTGGATATCGTCCGAACTCAGCATCCCCGGGGCGTTTTCGATCACTTTGTTGTAGGTTTTTCCAGTGGAAACAATGGTGATATCCACTTCCAACAGTCCGTTAGAATCATAGCTATAGCGAATTCGTGCAGCTTGCGCGCCTCGTTTGTCTTTGGGCACCTTAACTGACACCAAACCAAGAAATACGTTTTGCGCAACTTGTCGGTTCTCTCCTTGAAACACTCTTACGGTAAGCTCTCCCTGATTGTCATAGGAGGTTACAACAGTTCGCTCCAAACTCACTGGAACGACTGTATTTCGCTCTATAATTGGCAGGAAAAAACCGGGAGTTCCATTGTCATCATTCACTTCGGTGCCAAGGGTAAAGGGGCAAACGTCGGTTAACACTATGTCTTCCAGCGCCTTATTTCTCTCCATCAGTCCTGCCTGGATCCCCGCACCAAAACCCACAACTATATCGGGATCAATCGAACAAGAGGGGAACTTTCCAAACAACCTGGCCACCATGGAACGAAAGTGTTTTAAGCGTGTTGCGCCGCCTACCAAGATAATGTCGTCAATTTCAGTCGAGACCAAATTTGCATCGCTCAACGCATATTGAATGGGTTTCTTGACTTTCAACAATAGCGGCGTCGCTATTTTTTCAAACCAAGGTTGGGAAACAGTAAACTCAACAACATCGCCGTCAAGTTCGAAAGTGAGTTTTTCCTCTTCTATCTGGTCAATCTTACGTTTTACTGACTCCATCTTGAGATACACTTTTTGCAATGCACCTGGAGATACCGATCCCTTGTCCTTGTCAAGTTCACGAAACATCGAATCCACCATGGCGTCGACGAAATCTTCCCCGCCCAGACTGTTGTCTCCGGCACTGGCATGGACTTCCATGACACCTTCAAAATATTCCAAAATGGAAACATCAAAGGTGCCACCTCCCATATCAAGGATCATGAAAGTGCCTTCCTGCCTGTCATTCAACCCGTAAGCCATAGCTGCAGCAGTGGGCTCGTTTATTAGGCGACGAACTTTAACCCCAGCTAATTCACCCGCTATTTTGGTCGCTTGACGTTGGTTTTCATTGAAATAGGCGGGCACGCTGATAACGGCTTCAGTGACGTTGGAATTGAGAAAAACTTCAGCATCTTCGATCAATGATCGTATGACAAAGGAAGAAAGTTCTGGCGCAGAAAACGTGCGTTTACCGAGCTTTATCTTGTGCTCGGTCCCCATAAGACGCTTGAACAGAGAAATATTATTCGAAGGTTGAACGATGAGTTTCTGCTTGGCAACACTGCCAACTGAAATATCGCCATTGCTATCCACTCCCACCACAGAGGGTGTGAGGAATTCGCCTAACCGATTTGGAACGCTGACCAGCTCACCGTTTTTCCAGACACTACACGCACTGTTGGTTGTACCTAAGTCTATCCCTAGAATTGTCACTTTTTACTTCCTCAATAACCACAGACTTTCACTGCGTAATTCAACTGAAGTCGACAATTGTGTCAATTTGCCACGCAATAATCAACGAGCCGTTATTAATATGCTAGGCACTTTACAAAAATAATGTTGCTACACTTTTGTCAGCGCTTCCTGCACCTCCTCGACACTAGGATCATCCCGCTCCATTTCCTCTCGATCCTGCTGCATTATCCGAAGTATTCTGGCCAGATACTCCTGCGTCGAAGCGCTTCGTGCCGCAACTTCATCTTTGCCGGGTTCATAATCCTCTATCTCGGATCTGTCTACCAAACCTTTTTCGCTCAACAGACATTCGAGTGTAGCCAGTCTTTCGCGGGTAACCGACAGTTCCATCGCCAATGACATCGCGATGGACATAACTTGTTCGGTTTGTTTATCCGCCAGAAAATAAGGGCGTTTACCTTTGGCTTTGGTGCCGGCCAAATCTAATTTATTAATATCAGTCATGATTCGCCCCTATTTTTTCCAAAGCCCGTACGCATTCCAAACGGGTGCGCGACCATAGTCCTCTCCCGCATCACCTTTTTCACGTTTACCGAAAATGCTTTCATCTACTAATGACACCAAACCGATTTCAAACATGTCTTCTCCGTTGAACCCGCATTGGGTGAACATGGCGGACAAGTCCAGGTCATGCATGGGTCCCCAGTATGGTTCGTTATTGAAAAAAGAATCCCAATCTCGGATGAACTGTTGATACAAATCCATGCCCTCATACTGAGGCTGTTCCAGATGCAACATCAAGCCGCCTGGCTTGAGTAAACGGTTAATATTTTTAAGAATTTTCGGCATCGCCTGATGAGACGTTTCGTGCAGAAACATCGATGTAGTAATCAAATCAAAGGATTGATCTGAATAATCGGATAAGTCTTCTGCGTTGGCCTGCACAAATTGAATATTATTGACACCCAGCGCCTTTGCTCTCGCATGGGCATAACGCAGGCTTGGCCTCGCGACATCTATGGCGATGACTTCTGCTTCTGGATAAGCTTGCGCCAAAGGCACGGCGTTATGGCCTACGGTACAACCGATATCCAGAATTCGACGAGGTTTAAAATCACTGTTCTGTTCCAATAGCCACTTCCCTATTGCCTGCCCACCTCCGTCACTCAAGCCGCCGAGCATGCCTGCCGTGGTAGCAAACAATCCCACATCATAGCTGGCTGCCACAGTCACATCATTCTCGAAGTATTCTTCATAGTAGCAACCCGGCTGACAATGAATATCCACTGAGCCTACATTGGCTGGAATATCGATGGCATCATTTAATACCAGATTTCCATCGCCCTTGTTCAGCGCCTGGACTTTATCTACCAGAGATTCAATTTGCCTCAGCACCTGGGCGCGAGCCGCCTGATGACGCATTTCCATCGTGTTACGTCGCAATGCGCTCCACATTTGGAAAAAACTATTCTGCAGCATGGATTGACGAATTTCATGCCGTGTTTCAGGCTGTCTACCATTGCTTATTTCAAACTCCGGTCTTACCTCTCTCTCATAGGCAGTGCGCACACCAGGCAGTATTTCGGCACTCAAATGTACATTCAGATGAGTTAGAAAGTTTAACCTGGCTACTTCATCGTGATTGGCGTGTGGAAACACAGCATGTTTGGTCAGCGCATTCCAGGATGGCAATGTTTTCGCAACACTCATGACAGACCTCCCTCAATTATCTGATAGTCAATTAGTTCATAATGGGTTTGCATATAACCTTCTGCGCCCGCACGCAGCAGTAAATAGTCATCATCAGCTGTGCACCACAAATTATAGGGTGGATGTTCTTCTGGTAAATTTCCAGCCGTGTCGACGACCTGAAAATGACGCGCTTTGAATTCACCCGCTTTTACGGTGATAAGTTCTTCGCCCACATACCTGATCCCAAACCCGGTTTTAAATAAAAGTGGACCCGTTGCGCCTCTGTGATCAGGGGAAGTCAGAAACAAATCAGGAAAAAACGTCTTACCTGGCCCCTGGGACAAATCGTAAAGTCGCATCAATAGGGCGTCGCCCACTATTGGATGAGACTGCAACCATTTTACTCTGCCAGCCAACTCAATTTTCTGGGTAATACGTCCATCCCGTTGATTATGGGTTTCGCATTCCACATAACGATCAGTAAACCGCATCCACCCTGAGCCTTCATACTTGTCACCCACACTAATTCGACAAGAACAATCTATGGGGCTCGAATCGGTGTTCATTGCCAACACGACATCCCGGATTACATTGGGCTCATCATCAATTTCGCAATGCGCGTGTAGCACCTTCACGCCATCAGACTGGGTGGTAATGCTGAAATACTCACGTCCCCGCTCCCGATCCAGTCGCTCTGGTTTTTTGCTGGTGTACTGGATCGTACCTCTGATTGTTCTATGTTTCATTTCAGGTCCACATGTTGATACTGATTAATCGTCGCCGATAACCCTAGGGTAAATTACGCCACATTGACAGTTGCGTATAGTCATCTGACTCGGTATATATATAATTGTTATGTCAATAAGTCTTTTGTTGTTTATAATACACTATCGATTTGCAGGATCGATTGCGTGAATTCAATACAGTTAGATTGTTGTCAATTATGTAGACAAAGCCCTTGATAATTATCAAACAAGTGGAAGGAACAAGATGGAAACCAGCTCTAAAACTGCTCGTGAAATATACGCTGACATAAAAAACAACCCTGCCAGAAAGCGATTCGGCTACGGTAACAAAGCGGTGTTAGTCAACGTCGATCCGCAAAAAGCCTACACCCGGGTAGACAAATACAAGACTGCCTACGAAACTGATCCCAACCAAATGTACTACGTCAATGATCTGGCCAAACAGTTCAGGGGATTAGGCTGGCCTGTGGTCTGGACACATGTGGCCTATATGGATAGCGCCGACGATGCTGGCATATGGGGAACCCGCACAGATACGCCGGATTCACTGCAAAACATCAAGTTTGATTCTGAGCGGAGTGAGTTTGATGACAGGCTTGAGATAGATCGTAAAAATGACGTTATTTATCTAAAGAAAATGCCCTCAGCATTTTTTGAAACTCAACTGCAGTCTCTGTTGGTCTGGCACCAGGTGGATACTGTTGTTATCACAGGCGGTTCAACATCGGGGTGTATTCGCGCCACGGCAGTAGATTCTCTGTCACGGGGTTACCGGACTATCGTGCCGGAAGAATGTGTGGCAGATAAACATGAAAGTTATCACTTTGCCAACTTGACCGATTTGTCGCTGAAATATGCCGATGTGGTTGAGATAAAAGAGCTCCAGGAATGGCTGGAAAAGCAGAAAAAATGACATTTGTCATCGCCTTCGACATCTGAAATTTGCAGACTGGCGAGGTAATTAACTGCGAGTAACTATATGAAGAATGATCCAGGCTTTTACCATTATTGGCCTTATCACAACCGACCCAAAATTCGCTGGCCTGGAGACAAAAAACTGGCATTTTGGGTCGCGCCCAATATCGAGTTTTATGAACTGAATCCACCACCAAATCCTTCTAGGGCTGCCTGGCCACAACCTTACCCCGCAACACAAGGCTACAGTATTAGAGATTATGGCAACCGGGTGGGTCATGTGAGACAGATGGAATTGTTGGATAAATATGGCGTTCGTGGCTCGATTTCTCTCTCCACAGCATTGTGCGATCACCACCCTGAGATCATTCAGATGTGCAAAGAAAGGGATTGGGAATTCTTCAGTCATGGGATTTACAACACACGTTATACCTACGGCATGTCTGAGCAACAGGAACGGGACATGATAAGAGACTCGATGGAAAGCATTTATCGCCACACAGGTCAGAAGTGCGCAGGCTACCTGGCACCGGCTCTGTCCCACTCTGAACTAACTCTGGATTTATTTGCTGAGGTAGGGACAGAGTTATTTGGTAACCAAGGTGGATATTACACCTGTGATTTATTCCATGATGACCAACCTACGCCTATCCACCTTCGCAGTGATAAGCGATTTGTGTCCATACCTTATTCATTGGAGATGAATGACACTATTGCTTTTGTGGTTAACAAAGTTGAACCAAGGCGTTATGGCGACATGCTCAAACAAAACTTTGATCGCCTTTATCAAGAAGGTGAGGAGTCCGGCACTATCATGTGCATCCCAACTCACAATTACCAGGTATCCTGTCCGCACAGAATGAAAGCCTACGAAGCGGCACTGGACTACATTACCAGTCATGATGACGTGTGGGTCACAACCGCTCGAGAGATAGCAGATTATTTTATTGAACATTATTACGAGCAGGTGAGTGCCGATATTCAACTGAAACGTGCAGGAGCGTCCCAATGACGCTGGACAAATCTCATCTTGAATATCCCCACCGCAGCAAAGGTATGGACCACGACCGTTATGATTGGTCCCTATTATCTGAGCGCAATCCAGTCAGTTGGCCAAATGGCAAGAAGCTGGCGCTATGGGTGAACGTTTGTATGCAATTCTACCCTTTGGACCAACAAGGTGTCCCCTTCAAAGTCCCTGGGGGCATGACCATGCCCTACCCTGACCTGCGGCATTACAGTTTGCGGGATTATGGCAACAGGGTTGGAATATTTCGTTTTCTTAAGGCCTTTGATCGTTTTGAAGTAACTCCTACTTTCACTTACAACACGGAGTTGGCCCGTCGCTACCCTTACCTGCTGGATGTACTGAAAGAACGCCAAAACGAGTTTCTCTGCCACGGCTTACATATGGATGCACTGCATTACGGAGGGCTAGATAAGCAGGAGGAATCAAAGCGGGTGAAAAGCGCATTGGAACAATTGCGAGAGCTTACTAGTCAGGACATTAAAGGCTGGCTAAGCCCGGCCCGTAATGAAAGTGAGCACACACCAGAATTACTGGTAGAAAACGGGGTAGAATACTTCTGTGATTGGGTTAACGATGATATGCCTTACCCCTTTCGCACCGAGAATGGAAATCTCTGGGCAATGCCATTGTCGAATGAATTGGAAGACAAATTCATTCTGATGAATAACCAGCACAGCGAACAATCCTACTTGCAACAAATCTGTGATGCCGGCGATTTTTTATTGCAGGAAGCCGAGACACAAGGTGGCCGGATACTGGCGTTGAATATTCACCCCTGGATGTTAGGACAACCTCATCGCATCGCCTATCTGGAACAAGCATTGGAATACCTTATGTCACTTGATGTCTGGAATGCGTCTGGTTCGGAAATATTGGCTGCGTTTAAACAACAAACTTGATGTTCCATTGCGATGTTTCTAGATTGAATTCACGTCGTCATAAACACATCCCTGATGAGCGTCACCTAGCCACGACATCCTTGTCGAGTATTTCGGCTGGGCGTTGCTGCGCAACTAAATAATCCATCCTTAATAATATTTATCAACGACCACTAATTGTCGTCCTGTTGAACGATTTCCAAACCAGATCGGACAATCTCCAGTAATTTGTAGGAAGTTGCACCGGTATAGTCGTAGTCGTCCTGATTTACCATGATAGCAATAGTGATGTCTTCATCCACAAAGTGGGCTAAAAAGGATACGAATCCGTTGATGGCTCCGGTATGAGCAAAGGCTTTGACTCCTTTATACTCAAGCCAACGCCAACCTAACGCCCTGTCATTGGCTACTTCAGGGAAAGGTACGGTCAACATCAAGTTTCGCATTGTGTCATTGACTACCTTCCCGCTGTTAATAGCCTGAACCATGGTGACCAAATCCTCAGGGGTGGTTCGCATTCCCCCGCCGATATATTTGTTACTTACATCGATGTCTTTTACCTGGTAACTTGACATAAAAGAACGATACCCAACAGCATACTGACTCGTTTCCTCACCTTTCACTTCAAGCTCAGTATTGCTCATATTGAGTGGAATAAATAAGGCTTCATTCATGAATTCAGACAGTGTTTTTTGTGTTACCGATTCGATGATGCCCTGAATTAAGTTAATACCGTATGTGGAGTACTGATAGCGGCTGCCAGGGACAAACAATAATGCATCGTCGCGAAACACTTTGGTGGCATCCCGCAATGTGGGGTAATGAATATTGGTACCATATTCGCCATATCGATAATGTCGAATGCCACTGGTATGAGTCAGAATATGCCTAATCTGGATCTTGTCATAGTGAGCTGGGAGATAAGGTAAGTACTGCCGGATTCCGTCGGTCAGCTTAATTTTTTCCGCACCCACTAATCGCATAAAAGCCGTTGTTCCAATCACTTTTGAAACCGAACCAGTGCGATACTGGGTGTTTTTATCTGCTTTTTTTCCAGTCGACTTGTTCGCGACCCCTTGTGCAATTGAAAACAATACTTCTCCAGCGCGTCCGGCAGACACAGACAAGGAAGGTGCACCCGTTTCTTCAACTTGTTTTATCAAAAATGCGTTGACCTCAGATTCAATATTTCCTTTTGCCGCGCAGTTCAAAGATAAACATAGGATCAAGGCACATGGAACAATAGAATTTCTTGCTTTCATAGGACTTAGCTTACGTCTTTGTTTTCTTTCGATTGATCACTATGACTCCAGGGGGAATTAGTTTCATTGAAAAAGCGATGAATGGTTGGGTTTGCGATACAAACTGTTGGTTATTTCCAAATAGCGGTTTTTCCAGGTGACAAAGTTCCCAGTTAGCCAATAACCTTTCGATACAGCTTAAATGGCAGATTAGATAGTATCAAAGCAATTACCTGCCATCGTTTGGTCACATAAACCACCCGATGCTTTTTCCTGATAGCGCTAAATATTTGTTTCGCAGCTTTTTCAACCGGCGCCTTCCAGAATATACCTTCTCCCTTGGCCATCTCAGTGTCGACAAAGCCAGGTCTAACATCCGTAATGGCCAAATCGCACTCATGAAACTTAGATCGGCAATTTAAGCCTTCGAGATAGGCAGAAACAAAGGACTTCGAGGCATTGTACGCCGCGAATGGTCCGCTTCGTACCGCAGCGAGCGAGGAAATACCCACGATTTGTCCTTGCTTTTTGCTACAAAAATAATGGTATGCGACATTGGCTATAGCGGTAAAACTCACCACATTCACGGCGACCGTTTCAAGTTCATCAGAAAGGGGAAAATCAGGGTTAATACTGCCGGTTCCAGAGTTGATTATGATGACATCAACCTCCCCCATTTGACTTAGTAAAGTTTCAAATGCGTCAACTGAGGCAGAAACATCCTGAAGGTCCATAGCGGATTTGTAGCTCTGGGTTGGTAACTCTTGAGCCAAGGAATCCAGTAAAGAAGTGCGACGTCCGGTAATACCCAACGAATAACCGTAGGATCCCATTTGCCTTGCAAGTTCACGACCGATTCCGGACGTGGCGCCAATTATTATTGCTTTCACCCTTATCTCTTTGATAACTAGTCGAAGCACTATCCCTGCAGCAACAAGAATTTGCTCAACTATAAAATACCAGGGCGATATTGGCTAAAGATTATACCTTTATCTAGATTCTGGGATTCGGTCACGATACGTACGGCAACATCTCTATGTGCTTTTGCAAATTTCTCGCTAAATACGGCGTAAGCCGGGTTAGATAAATACGGTGGATACAAAGTCTTAAAGTCATTAAATCCGATAGCTTCTGCTTCCGTTTTAATTGGATGTTCGCCATCCATCGAACAGACCTGGACAATGGCGTCCACCCTGCCCATTTCGAGCATCCTAAATTTTTCAATCGGATTAAAAAGAACGACCCATTGGGGTTTTATTGCACTGCTGTGTTGTTTTGAAAATCCGGCTTCAATGCCAACAATAAAAGACGACTCACCCCGCAACCCTCTGCGGGCATTCTCCATTTGTTCCCCGGGAATACTGGAGAAACAGACTTCAGCTGTTGAAATTGCAGTATCTCCAAGCGCAAAGCCAAGTTCTGATGGATACACTACGTTGTTTCTTTTGGCGTCATAGCCACCTATCATCATATCCACTTCGCCGTTTTCCAAGTCTGAATTACAGCGTTTCCATGGACGTCGAACAAACGACAGTGTCACATCTGAAAGTGAGCGTTTATTGAATAGCTGTTGCAACATATCAGCATTGATACCGGACAAGTTGCCGTTGTCAGTGACGAAAAAGGGATAAACGTTATTGTGAGGGGCACAGAACCTGACAATTGTTGAAGACTGCTCCGTGTTTGCAGCAAACAAGTAAGAAGCAGGCAGCGTTAACACTGCAATCCAGAAATATGAAGATCGTATAAACAAACTTATTCGACGTCGCATAGACAGTTAATGACCTGTGGCATTATGAATAGTAAGCCATCTGATGTAAACGTTACAAAACGAAGAAGGGATCAATTCATTGGCTCGCATAAAACTTTTCACCTCGAAATTTTGGCACAATGAAATACGTAAATGGACACGATAGGAAACTATCCCAAAGGCAATGCTGTACTATATTTGATCTGCTCCATCGCAAAACTTGAGGTCACATCGGACAAATCAGCACCGTCCACCAGCTTTTTGTAAAATACATCGAACGCTTTCATGTCTCTTACGACGACTTTCAACAAATAGTCATATTCACCGCTCATTCGGAAAAACTCTATCACCTCTTCCATTTCACTGGCATGTCGAGAAAAGCGATCGAGCCAATTGGCATCATGCCTTCCCGCTTTGACCTGCACGAATACAGTCATGCTCAAGTCCAGTTTTTCCGGATCCAGCAACGCCACCCTTTTGTTGATCACACCACTTTTTTCCAGCAATTGTATCCGTCGCCAACAAGGAGTAGTGCTTAACCCAACCCTGTCAGCCACCTCATTGACTGACAAAGTCGCATCATTTTGCAGAAGCCGTAATATTTCTCTATCTGTTCGATCCATAACCAATATTCCCAACAATAAATTTATTAATAGAAATTTTTCCTAATATAGTTCAATTTTAAGGAAACATTTGAAATATTTTTCTAGTCGCCCTATGTCACTATTTCCAGCATCAAATGAGAGGATAAAAATCATGCAAAATCAGGCGGTAGAATTGGTCGAAAGTCATACCCAACCCACTAAAATTTATGGGGATATAACTCAGACCATAGGCAATACGCCCCTGGTCAGAATGAGCAGGCTGGAAAACTTGTTCGATGTCGGCGCAGAACTGGTGGCTAAGGTTGAGTATTTTAATCCTGCGGGCTCCATCAAAGACCGTCCGGCAATGGCTATGATTGACACGTTAATGCGTTCTGAACACTTTAATGATCAGACCGAAATCATTGAAGCTACGTCAGGTAACAATGGTGTCGCTTGTGCTTGGATCTGTGCAATTAAGAAAGTACCACTCACCATAGTGATCCCTGAACACATGTCCATTGAAAGACGTAAATTGATAAAACACTACGGCGCTACGGTAGTCACCACACCAAAGGAGTTAGGCACCAAGGGGGCAATCGATAAAGCCAAAGACATGATTAAAGAAAGGCCAAATGCGGTCATGCTGGATCAGTTCGCCAATCAGGCCAATCCGGAAATGCATTTCAACAGTACCGCTCAGGAGATCTGGCGTGATACCGGTGGTAACGTTGATATCTTAATTGCAGGTGTCGGCACGGGCGGTACTATTACTGGTATCGCAAATGCGCTTAAAATACGCAACCCCAATATTCAAATTATCGCCGTTGAACCCTCTTCCTGTCCGGTGTTGTCTGAAGGGAGAGCAGGTGTGCATAAAATACAGGGATTAAGTTCGGGACATGTGCCTGATGTGCTGGACACGGAATTGCTTGACGAAATCATTGCCGTATCAGATCAGGATGCCATTGAATACGCGCGACTATTAGCTTGCACCGAAAGTTTACCCGTTGGCATTTCCTCTGGAGCAGCGGCCTGCGCAGCGATTCAAGTCGGGCGCAGAGCCCAGAATAGCGAGAAACGTATCGTCACTATTCTGGCTGACACGGCGGAGCGCTACTTCAGTACCGATTTGTTCGAAACCACTGCCTGATTTTTGGCATTGGCTCCATGTCATGATGACATACTCTTTTGGTCGGCTACATGCCGACCTTTTTTTGCCCCTAAGTCTGATGCAGATCCATCAACATTTTGCCTGCCACCTCTTTCACCAGTTTTCCCACTAGTTGTGCAGTCATACCATCGATATCTTTATCGGGATTAAATTCAACAATATCAGCACCCACTAAAGGACCATCAATATTGTGAATTAAATTGATGACGTCTCGGGTGGTTAGACCACCCGGCTCCCTGTGCGAAACACCAGGTGCAAACGCCGGATCAATGCCGTCTATATCCAGAGATAAATACACTGGCCCTTTGATCGGTGGCAAGGGTGAGTTGTAGAAGTCTTTCATCTGAATCATTTCCACTGAAAATTTTTCCGCTTGTTGACGCTGATGGGTGTTCAATGTGCGTATCCCGACCTGCACTAAACGTCCACACAGGTTATTTTCCATTATCCGGGCAAAAGGGCAGGCATTCGCTAGCGGGTTACCTTTAAACTCATTATACAAATCGGGATGCGCATCAATATGCAAAATGGTCAGCGACGGAAATACCTTGGCGTAGGCAAGCAAGATTGGATAAGTAACACTATGATCACCGCCCAGAGATAATAATCTATGGTTGTCGGCGAGCAACCTGTCACATTCTTTTCTGATGGGTTCCAGAAATTCCCCTGGCACAAGATCAATGTTTCCAGCATCTTGCCAGGCAACATTGTTTGCCAGATCAATCCCCAGCTCAGTACTTTTATTCAGTGAACCACTGGATAGCAGATCGCGAACCACTTTGGGTGCTTTGGCGGGTCCCTTTTCAAAACTTGAGTTGTCATCAAAGGGGATCCCAAGTAAAGATACCCGGTTGGTCGCTGCAGTCAAATTCGCCTCAGAGGGTCAATTATTTTGCATCAAAGTACACCAACTAAAGTAAAATTAACAGCTGCCCTAAATGTAAATCAGGGAAAACTACAGGGTATTAATATCACTGAAAAAACGCATTAAAAAGGGCACTACCTGAGTATCATCATTCAACATAACTGACACAAAAACTTCCCGTTCAGCGTGATACGCAACAGTTGCGCCAAAGCCTTTTATACTGCCATTCAAAAACATTACCCGGCCAAAAGGCGCATCGAGCACCATCAATCCTCGACTCCAGTTTAATGAACCGTCTGCAGCCATGGGATAGGCTCGTTGCTGCATACTGTTCAAGGTTGCGGCAGAAACAATCTGCTCGGCTAAAAAATGATGCAAAAGCTGAATCAAATCGCAGGGCGTGGAAGCCAGAATACCTGCGCCCGCAGGGGAAGAATAGTCGATAGTTTCAGCACCTGGCTGGCCGTTGTAAGTAGAACCAATCAAAACGTCAAACTGGGTTTCAGCTGTCACTACAGCAGTATTTCGTAATCCGACATCGTCTATGACGTGCTGCTTAATAATAGCAGGCAGAGGCTGCTCCAGCTCTTTTTCGAGAATGATACCCAGCGCAACGTAACCCGCGTTTGAATACGAAAACCCCTTGCCTGGAGTAAACAATAGCGGAGTATTCAGTATCTTACGCAGAGCTAGCTCCTGCGACACATCATTCGTCAGATTTCCCGGTAGCCCGCTTGTATGGTTGAGTAAATTATCCACAGTAATAGACGAAGAATACTGACTATCCGGAAACCATTTATCAATGGTGGTATTCAGAGAAAAATGCCCCTTTTCGATGCTGCTCAGTATCAGACTCGCTGTTGCCAACTTGCCGATGCTGCCAGCATGGAATTTCGAGGACGGTCTTATCATTCGATTGGACACCTTGTCTTCCAAACCAGATACATCAGACCATAGCCCCTGATTGAGGTCGAGAATACAGGCCGACAATCCTGTTACACCAGACATCTGAAATGCCTGATTAAAATTCAGATGGTATTGCATGGCTTGCTCTTCAGCCAATGGCTGGAGATAAATATCCGAAGTGTAAGTCAGTCGGGGAATAGTGAACGAAATTGGCTGTGGATCCGTGGATTTTGCATCAGATTTGCACGCAGAAATCACCACTATTGCTGTGACACAAATCAGTAACTTGTGTATCACCATCGCCCACATCTTACATTCTCCCTCTGCGTTCACTGAACAAAAGGATAGAGAATTCAGTGGGCTCTATCTGTATTAATTTGTATCCAAATTGTAAGTTGATTGAGCCATTTGGCTCACTCTAGGCTTTAGCTTCCTTGGCCTGAAAATGAAGTTGCTGCACCAGTTCATTTGGCAAAAACAATGCTCTGGATAGTCCCTGTAAATAATCCATAGAAGCAGGTAGGCTTTCATCTATCGCCAATAAAGATGCCGCGTAAACTTCCACTGCTGTTTCTGAATTAGGGACTTGTGCTACCAGTTCTTCCACTGACAAAGGACGCCGTATTTCATCAAACAATGATGCTTTGTCTTCAACACTCAGTTGCATATTGGAGACCTGCTCAAATATGGCATCGCGCTCAGAGGAGTCAATGTGACCATCAGCATCTGCAGCAGTGATCATGGCTCGGAGCAACAACATCTGTTCGTTACTGTCCTCTTTGCTCTCATCCACTATGGCTTCAAATTGTTCTCTGGATAGGGACTCAGGTGTATAGGTCAGAGGTTCTCTTTTAGGACTTGACGGAGTATAGGTTGAAGTTTGCGGTTGCGGTGGCACGTAGTCCGCCGTGCGCGCATTAGCTGTCGCGCCAACAGTTTGTTTCTGAGAGTAAGATTGATAGGCCTTCCATGCTACGCCACCCACTGCAGCCAATGCACCTAATTTGAGTGCGCTCTTTCCGACTTTACGTCCTTTTTTGCTGGTCAGCATGCCACCTGCAACGCCGCCTGCTAATCCGGACAACAACCCGCTTTTACTTAAGCCACCAATAATACCATTCAGATTTTTCATCATTATTTCCTTCTATAATCGAACTAATAATGACAGGCTGTCATGAAAAGAAAAGTTGAGAATCTTTACAAGTTGTTTCGTTTTTTCCGAACTATTCGGTTAATTCACTGCACCTACAAAAAAGCCGGGATAACCCGGCCCTAAACTGTTGAACTCACTATTTAGCTCGTTGACGTTTGAACTCTTCGCCTTTTATAGCTTTCCTGTAGCCGGTCCAGCTGGTTTCATTTGGACGAGTATCATCAATAGGAGGTGGTGTTTTGTATAACGGCGCTTTTTCATTAATGAATTTTTTGATCACCTCGCCCATATCGTCAAACCCATCAACTTTACGACCAGCAGTATGAATATAAATCGAGCCTTCACGACCACTCATCATCATAAACGGCAGCCAGTCAGAAATTCTAACCCAGCCAACATGCACATCGGCAGTATCAGTGTCTGCGCTGATCAAACTTTCAATGTCACCGGAAAAGTTAAACATTTCAGTGGCGTGGTAAACGCCTCCTACTTGCTTCTGATAATCTCCACCCAACACATTGTGATAAAACAAAGGTACCGGGAAGGTCATCCACCAATGTTCACCCCGGCGTTCTCCGCCAAAGCGCGCTGTCCACGGAAAGGGTTTGCCATTTTCATCGAGGGGAAAACGTGCAGGTTGATTTACTGGATCGTTTAGCACATGTTCAACTTTTACTTCTTCGCCTGTCCATGGGTTATCCCAGACCTCCAGTGGCTGACCAGTTTTTTTATCAGTATAAAGTAGAATTTCACGGGTGATGAGACGATATGTTTTGCCCCTTTTACCTCCATCTACAGTCGCACAATGACGCACATTCATGCCTTCCACGTTAAAAATATTGCGGTCGACTTCTCCTTGACGACGCGAGAACGCTTTACCTTTCCACCAATAAAAAACGGGCTTTTCATCAACAGTCGAACATTGAATTTTACGCATTGCCATGTTTGCCCCTTCTGGGGTGTTGAGATCGAGTTTCGATGCTGCAAAAGTGGATGCGGTGAGACTGCTTAATATAAGCAATCCGACAAATTTGATTTTTTTCATTGTTTATCTTCTTTTAACTAGACGCGCTTTAGAGTAACCAGTAGGTGACTGGAAGCTTTGAGATTTATCAATTATTGCCAATGATTTTCCAAATTCCGCTTGCTGACATAAGTTGTCGGGCTTCACAGAAAATTATACCTTCTGCAAAAATCACACTTTTCGTCTTACGGACAACTTTACCCTCCCCCAGCAGACAGTCACCCGCCTTACCCGCTGCAAGGAACTGACAATTCAGATTAATAGTCGCAAACTGAATTTCGTGACTAATTTCATCTCCAATGGCCCGGTAAATCACATAGTCCATAAAAGTAGTAAGGGCCCCTCCGTGCACCACACCTTCAGGATTCAGGTGTCGATGATCTATTGGCAACGCGCGTTGTATCCGATTATCAGTTGTTCGCTGATAAAATGGACCGACATGCTGAGAAAACCCTTCATTCTGAGTACAAAGCTGGAATTCAGCACAATTGAAACTACCAGAATTCATTTAAAATCCGCCGCACGTTTTTCCAGAAAGGCTTTGGCTCCTTCAGCAAAATCCACTTGTCCGAATGCCTCGTTAAACAACGCTCTGATCTTTTTTTCGGCTGACTCATCAGTCTTTGTGATGTGGTGAAGTGTGCGTTTAATTCCACTGACTGAGTAACCACTGACCGCCAGAATGCTTTCAGCCATCTCAGTTGTTTTTGATTTCAAGCTTCCCGGTTCGACCACTTCATTTACCAGCCCCCACTGTAAAGCCTGTTGTGCATCAATTCGGTTACCCAAATACAACAACTCTTTTGCTTTTGCTAAACCCACTGTATTCAGCAGTCTTCTGGTATCCTCAATACTGTATACGAGTCCCAGTTTCGAAGGCGTGATTGCAAATTGCGCGTGTGCGGCAGCAAGTCGAAAATCGCACGCCAGAGCAATGCCCATACCACCGCCAAAACACAGTCCGTTTATCGACGCAATTGTCGCGCAAGTCAGATTTTCCAGTTTTTGCTGAGCCAATTGAACCAGTCTGTTGTTTTCCAAAAGACGATTCTCGTCCAGAATTATCTGCTGTAGTTCCTGAATATCAGCGCCAGTGCTAAAGGCTTTTTCGCCTGAACCGGACACAATCAGCACCCGGGGTTTTAAGTGATTTTCCAGCTCGTCACAAAACTCTGCGATTTGTTCCCACATCGCCTGATTAAGCGCATTGTGCTTTGTCACTCTGTCAATAGTGAGAAAGGCTACTTTGTCTTCCTGTTGCAAACTGATTGTTGACATTTATCAATAACTTCCGGGTAATAGCTGATTAATAGCTTGGCATCGCCAAGTATATGCACCTAAATTATGATTCATTTCGCGATAAAGCAAATTGCCAAATGGCAATCTCACAAAGGATAGTTTAATGACGCAAAGATGTTTGGGTCCAATACAGGGGGCAACTTTGCTTACTCGGGACATACGTTCGGCTTCCGCAGCCTATCAGGAAGTTCTCGGGTTTACATTGCAAACTCAAGGAAAAATTGGCCAGGATCTCGCGCAATTCTGGTCCGCACCTGATCTCGAAGGACGTCCTTTTCAAGTACTGGCAGCGGCGAATGGAGACCCTTGGCTAAGATTAGTTCAAGACCCCGATTGCTCCACAGCCACACCACTTAAGTGCCAGGGCTGGATGGCCCTTGAAAGCAATGTGGCCGATGTAGACAAGCTCAGAAATCGATTTAAAGATGACCGATTCCGAATCATTGGCGAACCTGCCTACCTTCAGGTGAGTGATGCCATTAAAGCCATGCAGGTTATCGGGCCTTGCGGCGAAGTTCACTACCTTACTCAGATAGAACGTCCTGTTCCCCCTTTTGAACTACCATCAACTAACTCGGTGACAGGTAGTTTGTTTATTCCGGTTCTTTGCGCCCCGGATAGAAATGCTAGTCTGACTTTTTATCAGCAACTGAATGACGGACCGGAGGGCATGCGTTTTGACACCAAAGTCACCGTTTTGAATAACGCCTGGGGCAGAGATATTGAGCACCAATATCCGGTGGCGACACTTCAATTAAATGGCAATTGTCTGTTTGAAATTGATCAGGTGCCAGAAGCATACGCACTGGAAGCGAATGAAGATTCGTTGCCTTCCGGCATCTCCATTATCACTTGCTATGTGGCTAATCTGGACAAAATTGCAGAATTAACCGAAAGAGAAATCTGTCAGATTGACAACGATTTTTACCCAAACGGTAGAGCTTTATTAGTGAAAGGAGAAGCTGGAGAATGGCTGGAGTTGGTAGAGCAAGGCGGACGAACCGCCTCACACATCTGATTTTCGATTAACTTATTTAAAACCTGCGACGCGAGGCAGAAAGGCTAAGCAAACCAAGAGCAAATAACATTAGTACACCTGGCTCTGGAATGGTTGAAATACCTAATACTTCTACGTCATCTGAACCACCGTCAACCCAAACCATAAAGGCACTTCCTCTGAATTCGCCATCAAAGATAAATGGAAACTCAGTTTCAAATGGAGGACCGAAGATATCGGTTTCCGTCTGACTCAAAACTATTTCAGTAGGCGAAAGAAAATCGACCACAGAAATATTGAAATCATCAGAACTGTCCAGGTCGCCCATAAAGATATCGAAGATGTTTACCACTTCTGAGAACAAAAAGAGTAAGCCTTCATCGGGATCATCCAGGTAATTTGACGAGGAGCCACCATCCAGATCGTTTCCGTCATCAACAGAAGAGATAACCCCTAAACCGTTCTCATCCTGGTATACACCCAGCCCAGAACCAGTCACCTGCATCCAGTCTTCCAACTGGTCGCCGTCAGAATTGTAACTGGATGTCCAAGCGGTAACAGACAAAGAAACATCGCCATCAGCGAATATCATTTCTTCAGCAACAGTTTCGGTACCGTCACTCCATAGTGGAAAAATTAAATCGGCTGACGCATTAAACGATAATAATGCCTGGCAGATACACAAAACTGCGAAAATACTTTTTTTCATTGTGCCTACTTATTGAATGGTTAATAGTAAATATACGCCAAGCCATAAGCACAATGTATGCCAACTATTTCACACAATAATATCAATAAGTTGGCTTGCTCAAAAAGTTAAAATTTGAAGTGATGTAAAGTTTACTGACAAGGGGATTTTCGGAAGTTAGATCCCGACCAATCTAAAGATGAAGCAGGATAAATTCAAATTGTCCAACAAATATGGAGTCGTGCAATTTAACCTGTTACTTGGATAAGTCACGCCTGAAGTTAATTTAGTGATTATTGCGTTACTTTTAATTCAATATCGTAAATTTCATATCCGTACGCTCCAGGAAGTCCTGATAAATCCGTTTGCGGTGAGTACCTTCGGGGACAAAAACAAATGTACCAGGCTTTTCCGCCACCTCGAATAAATCAAACCATAGCGCTTCAACTGCCTCTACGCCTGAAATTGCGTAGATTTCTCCCCAACTGGTGGAATAAACCAGTTTTACCTGTTCGAAATCTGCATTTCCTCTACGACTTTCGAAATTAACAATTGCGAGGCAGTTCAAAATTCTTGCTGGCTTTAACAAAGCCTCACGGGGCAATTCAGACACCCGTACAGGCGGAAATAATTTTTGCAGATATCTGGCAAGAACCTTAAGATCATCCTCTACCAAGGGTTCGGTTTGATATCCCAGCAGTAGATCAGATTTGGCATCAATAATTCGGTTACTGATCCCCCATATCAATAAATCGATGGGGTCCTTGGAAGCTCTTAGCAGGGCTTTGTCCAAAGCCTTGTTAGGCCCTTTAGTCTGATCTCCGGCATACATCATCCATCGTCTGTCCAGATCCACTGTCCGCTCAGTCTTTACTGTCACTGTGGCACTGTATAACTCATCGTCAAAGGCACTGCGTAAATAGTCGATTTTATTATCTTTCTTGGAATAATAGGCGTCTATCTTTCTCCCCAGAACGGTCATATCTTCCTGACTGACAGTCTGCTTGTTGTCCTTGAGTTTCTCAGACATACGGCGATAACAGTTGATCAGAAAACTGTGAATTTGCTTTGAGAGAAAAGACAATTCCTGAAAATTCCAATACTTGATCTGATCGATTTTCTTGATTTTCTGCTCGGTCCAGCCCCACTCGTAGACATAACTGGTCATTATCTGTCGTTTAAAGTTCTCACCGCCACTGTTGAAAGAAAGACTCAACGCACAATTGCATTTAATATAGAGACACAACTGAAGCAGTTTAATGACATCCTGATTATCTGTCTTGGTGTAGTGCTCGATCAACTCATCAAACATCAGCGCATATGGGTCGATATAGTCCACTTCACCAGGCGCTTGTGTACCATTGTGCACGCGCTTTTTTAGTGAGTTACATAGAGGCTGTTTGTGATCTATATTCTCAAGGAATACTTCCAGCTTAGCCATTTTCAATACCGATTTAAATGGCGAATCCATGGCCTTACTGATTTGCCAGATTGCCGCACCAAAGAGTTCGTTGGGATCCATTTGTTGCAAGTTGCCCAGATCCATAAACCATTTGGGATCGGGCGATTCACTTTCATTCAGAGCATCAATCAATTCGTAATATTGTGCGTCAGTAGTTTTTTCCGGCATTAGCCACCAAAACGGCGCTTTTCCAGCCACCACAATATTGGTTGTATAAAACTCTGCTTTGAGGAAAATCGCCTGAGCTGAGCCTGAACTTTCGCCTTCAGCCACCCCAAAGTCGTTATTGCGGACTTTGTCGATTTCTGACAGGAAAAAATGCACTTCAATATTCTGCTGTTCCGCCCACTCTTCGATAAGGTGTAGCTTTTTCTCCAGCAGTTTCAGTGTTTTGGAGGTAAAGTGTGAACCGTCGACACAAACCCAGTAATCAAAGTCAGAATCTCTGCTCTGTCCGATAGTACCAATACTTCCCATCAACACCAGAGCGTCAATATGCCTCTGCCTAGGCCAGATTTTGCGCATGTCATCAAACAAGTTGGCACTTTCAGGGAAAACAACGCGTAATGCTTCGGTAACCTGCTCTCGGAGGGAATAATTATTCAGGCCAAAAGGCGCATCCGGATCGTCAATATAACCTGGTAAATCGGGGTGATTCACATGCAATAAAAATGGCACAACCTGAAAGAGTGGTTTGCGAGCAACAGGCAACAACTCAATCGCACGTTCTATTCTGGCCTTGTTGTAGCGCAAAACCCGCAGAAGCCTGATGGCAAGGTTTTGCTGAAGGGTCAGATTTTTCGGTTTACTCATTTAAAAAAACTGCCAAAGGATCTCGCTGGTTGATTGTCGTCACTGGGGTCGCTCCCCAAGAGTACGCGGCTAGAACAACATTCAAAAGCATTTTTACACTGTAGTAAAGTAAAAGACCAAGAATGCGGGTTCATTCACTGAAAAAGAGGCCCTTTTATGGACCTCTCCTTTGCCCGCTTGTTACTGGTAGGGACGCATGGCATTTTGGGTTTGGTCAAGATCAAAAGGACCTTCAGCAAACCTTGGCTGTAATATTTTCTTTGAAGCTTGCTCATAAGCGAAACCCACATTTAATACTTTTGCATCATCCCATGCCTGACCAATAACGCCGAACCCTACCGGTAAACCTTTTACCTCTCCCATAGGCACAGTGACAATGGGATACCCGGCTATCGCAGCCAACCATCCTGCACCCACGGAGCCCCCTGGATAAGTGTCCCCGTAAACAGCGTCAATCAAGAATGAAGGTGGCCTGGAAGGCATGACAAGCACACTAACATTGTGCTCAGCTAGCAGCTTATCTATACCCTGATCGCGCGTAGCACTGAGGATGGTGTCCAGTGCTTCGAGATAGTCCGGGTCTTGCAATCCTTTGGTTTCTTCAGAGGATATAAACAGGCTTTGGTCGAACAACACCTGCTCTCGCTCACTATTGTTGTTAAACTCAATCAACGAAGCCAGTGTGCGTGTTTTAACGGCCTCAGCACTGTTTTCAAGATAGTGATTCAAAGTCACTTTAAATTCTGTTTCAAGCACCTTTAGCGCTTTAGGCCACATGCCTTGGGGAGGTTTGAAATCGGTGATATCGACCAGGATAGCGCCTTTGTTCTCAAGGACCTGCAGCGCCTCTTCAAATGCTGATGTGACACCAGGAACATTGCCCTGGGCAAAACGCATCACACCAATACGCATTCCTTTGATATTACCATCTAATGCTGCTGCGTAATCGGTTTTACTGGTATCAGCGAGAACTGTTGCCTGGTCGGCAGGATCTGTCCCTGCCATGGCTGTTAACATTAATGCTGCATCTTTCACTGAGCGCGTCATGGGCCCGGCTGTATCCTGGGTAGAGGAAATAGGCACAATGTGGGTACGGGACAGCAAACCGACTGTAGGTTTAAAACCAACAATACCGTTCATTGCAGCGGGACACATAATGGAACCATTTGTTTCAGTGCCAATGGCTAAAGGTGCAAACTGCGCCGCAATGGCAGCTCCGGACCCCGATGACGAACCACAAGCGCTGCGATCGAGGCTATGAGGATTACGGGTTTGTCCACCAATGCCACTCCAGCCACTGATAGAATCATTTGATCGGAAGTTAGCCCATTCAGAGAGGTTTGTTTTCCCTAGCACAATGGCGCCTTGGGCCCGCAACCTGGCAATAATAGGTGCATCTCGCTTGGTTTCATTAGCCGCTAGTGCCAGTGAGCCTGCTGTTGTTGGTAATTCTATAGTTTCGATATTATCTTTTACCAAAAAGGGGATGCCATGAAGTTCTCCCCGCACTTTGCCTTGCCTGACTTCTTCGTCTCGCTGTCTGGCCTCTTTTAATGCATCTGGGTTGAGGGCAATAATACTTTGAACATTAGGCCCCTGGCGGTCCATTTCTGCAATTCTGCTCAGATAAGCCCGGACTATTTGTTCTGATGACATTTGACCAGAGCGAATCCCTTCGGACATGTCAGCCGCTGACAACGATTGAACATCAATATTCTTGTTTGAGGTTGCTGTAGCCGTGCAACCAAATAGAAGCAGCACTAGCAGTACGGAATATCTCTTCATTATTTTTATTCTCCAGTTAATCTCAGCGGATACAGTGTGTGGCACAATCAATCAAGATAAAAAGACCATATCCCAATGACCCGGTTTTGTCGTCTAAGATTGCATTTATAGTGCCAGAATCTGTAAACAGTTCAGAACAAAATTGCGGTTTCGTCGCGCTCAGTTGACAGGCAATGAATCAGCCTATTGTTTGAACGTTCAAAACCAAGCATCCAGTAATGTTGAAATATTTCCTGCGTCACTGGGGTCTATGCTGCAGGTTAAGTTGTTATGTAGTGAGAATTAATGGGTATTCAATTAAACAGCTATGGGTCATCGCGCAAAGTTGCGAAATGGATCCTTATTGGCGTAATAGCTGGAAGCGCTTACTTTGCCAACAAATCCATTCAAAGCCGATTTGGGGATCAGGCATTGGCAGCTATTGAATTCGAAATAAAAGATTTACCGGAAGCACTGCGTGATGCCAGTTCTGAAGACAAACTGGTTATTGCGAGTTTGTCCGCGAGATTCTGTCCCACTTGTCGCAAGCTTGATCAAGAGGTGTTTGCCGACCAGGCAATAAAACAACAAATCGAGAAAGATTTTGTTTTTGCCCGAATTGATTACGAATCCGAAACAGGGGAAGCCTTTATGCACAAATACCGGGTAAGCGGCTTTCCCATTTTGCTCATTTTAAATGCGCAGGGTCAGCGACTGACACGCCTTCCTCTGACCTTTTCTGCGCAGGAATTTGCGCTGAATCTGGACAAGGTTAATCAACATTACGCGCCGGGCCTGAATCCCGACGCTAAGAATCAGCCCCCCTCTCTGGGTCGTTAAAACTGATATTGAGTAGCGGCAACCTCTGTACTGCCAAGATCATCTCGGACTGTTACTGTATTTACTCCGGAGGATTGATTGTCACCGAATGTTGATGAGAACGAATTAGAATATTCGTTACGTGTTCTCACAAGTCGCCCGTCAAACACTTGATATTGGGAAAACTCATTGTTTTCAACTGTCACTGAAAGCACCACAAAGGCTCTGCCTTTGCCTTTGAATTCTGTGCGGGTCTCCAGAGGAATACCATTTTCATCGATCAGTATGCGATATACACCCTCGAATTTTTTCACGTAGTCCCGGGCCTTTTTATCATTCACAACGACTTCAAGGGGTAAATTAAAACTGAGTAAGCGCACAGGTTTATCGTTGTGCATATGGGATTCTTCACCGACGTAACTTGCCCTGGCAATCATCCGGCTCAGACTGGAAGAGGCTGACAGCAAGCGGCTTAACTGGGTAGCGCTAATCCCCCCTAATGCATTCAAGGTCGGTGTATTTATTTCTTCATCCTGCGCCTTTTGTTCGGATTCTATTTCAATCCGTTCCAGCACTTCTTCGCTGTATGTAACTTGCAACCCTGTATCATCGTCGCTCACCAGCACTGCTACTTCACCTGTGGTTTCTTTGCGGTCATCTTCATCATCCGCATCACTAATTTCGGTGAAAGAGCGAGAATAAACAGCTGTCAGAGGCGCATCGCTTTTAAGTTTGTTTAGTGCTGCTTTCAAATCAGCCAAACCATCTGCTGATGCAGCAGCGCTGACTAGTGTTGTTAGTGCCCACACTGTGGTTAAGGCATAACGTGTTTTTTTCATTACTTGGCTCCGTTACTTCCCTGGATAGAAGTTGTTATTCATCTGGCGTTATGGCCAACATTCTACGTTGGAGTTCCCTATCATTGAAAAGTGAAATGTGCCGAATTTGTAATATTTTGTTCATCTACCAGCTATTTCTTACAATTGAGACAAACTTTTTGTGACCTTCGGGCGTCTTTGTTATTGTGATAAACCTGAGCTTTCTAATAGTCGAATAAGATAATAGCTAACGGGAAATAACAATGGCAGGTCAGCAACGAGCAGATATCGATATTGGAATGGCAGTGTCTATTGTGCTGAAAAAAGATCAGCGCAGTGGCAAGCTGACCCAGGGTGTAGTGAAAGATATTCTGACTAACTCCCCCTATCATCCACATGGAATTAAAGTCAGGCTTGAAAGTGGTGATGTTGGTCGAGTGAAGGAAATTGAATAATGACCGTAATTCGTTTGCTATTGACTCTGTTGGGGGTACTACCTGCATTGGCAACTGCAGACACGTTATGGAAATCAGATTTTGAATCAGGAAACCTGGATAACTGGCATTACCTGTTGAATAAGCAGGGAATCTCAATTTCTGACCAGTACCAGTCCCAAGGCGCCTACGCAGCAAAGATCACAGTTAAGGGGGATGCAAATTACCTGTGGCACGGGAAGTCCTTCCTTAACCGCGTGGAAATGCAATATAAACCAGATACCGTAGCAGACAAAGGTAACACGGTAATGACCTGGGATGTGATGTTTCCTGAGCTCCTTAGCAATGCCCGTCATGAATTTGCCTACTGGGAATCAGACAAAAGTTACCAGCAGATTATGCGCTTTGATATCGCAGCAAATCGCCTCAGTTTCAGACCTTCAACATCGTCTCAGCCCCTCTGGCAATTCGATGAGCTTAAACCTCAGACCTGGTATTCCATGGCAATGCATGTGCACTGGTCAGCCAAGCCAGACGAAGGGTTTGTTAGCCTTTGGTTTGATGGTCAGCAAGTTTTGGACAAAGCTCCCATGGCTACACTGCTAAATGAACAGGAAAAGGCCTTTATTCAATTTGGTATTTTACGTGACCAGACAGACAGGCACGAAACTATTTGGTTGGACAATGTCAGGGAGCTGGCCAATGTTCGTAGTTTATCCGACTAGGGTTTTTGCTTTATAAAATAAACCCCATATGCATTTTATTGTACATGTCGAGTTTCGCCCAATTCGGAACTGAACGATCTATTTCCGTTCAAACCAGATACCCCTGAATTGGCATTAACATGCACTGAAATTGAAATAGACCAATTAAAATTGTGGTCAGCTAGAAAGATGGTGAACAACAAAACGTCTGGGATTTCATTGCACGAACAATAGAGCTTACAATCACTGCTAGGATAAACAGTACCCGAACTCAGGTTCTACTTTACTCAACAATCAGGACTTCCAATGCTTCGACTATCATTACTAATTTTATTGGCAGTTATTGCCTCTGTTAGCACAGCTGAGCCTTCTGCCGACCGGCCTCTTATTGTGCGAGCTGTGCTGGATTATATCGAATCCCAACATCTGGTGAAGCCAGAGCTGATGACAAGAGGGTTAGACAAAAAACTTGCTAAAAGAACATTTTGGCGATCAAAATCTGGTGGAGAATTTGTGCTGGAAACGAACTATGACAGCATGATTAAAGTGGCAAAAACTTATAACAAGTCCGGCGAAAAATTTCCCGACAAGCCGAGAATAGATATTAAAATATTCGACATTGACCAACGAACAGCATCAGTAAAACTCACGGCGGATGACTGGATAGACTATATGCATTTGTATAAAAACGAAGCCGACGAGTGGAAAATTATCAATGTTTTATGGCAATACCATGACCTGACTAAGCACGCCAGCAAGAAGTAAAACAGGATAAAATTGGCTATATTGCATCGATTGTTTTTTAACTGGCTAAACCTGCATCCGAGATGGCAAAAGAAGATATGAATACGTTAACTATTAAGCATTCCTATGCGGTGTGGCAATACATGTCTTCTTTCGACGCTCCCAAAAAATGTGATGCGATTGTGGTGTGTTGCTCATACGACCTTAGAGTCTGTGATCATGCTTGCGACCTGCTTAAAAAGGGTTATGCCGAAACTTTGATAATAAGTGGCGAAAGCGGAAATTGGACCAAACACATTTGGTCGGAATCTGAAGCAATCATTTTTCGAGAACGTGCAATTTCAAATGGAATTGATACGAAGAAGATAATTTTGGAGCAGCGAGCAACAAATTTCGGCGAAAATATTCGTTACTCCAGAGCGCTAATCCCACGAGCGAAAACTGTCACATTTGTATCCAAACCAAACTCTTTACTAAGAGTAAAGTTAACTGCTGAAGCACAATGGCCTGAGGTAACAGCTTATGTGACCAGCCCCAACATTGAGTTTCCTAACGACATAAGCAACATAGTAGGAATTTTGGGTGTTATTAATGAAATGGTCGGTGATATTCAAAGAATTCAACAATACCCTAAGATGGGGTATCAGGCTCCGCACAAACTACCAGAAACTATCTTAAGTGCTTGGCATTACCTGATAACACAGGGGTTTACTGAACATTTGCAGCTTAATAGTTCACAAGACAAGTAACGGAATAAAGATAAGCTTAACCAGAAAATTTAATTGTTTGTTGGAGTTGAATAACATTGAGTAAACTTTTTCGATGGGAAGCCGGAAGACAGCTCTCTGGCTATGACAAGATGTTCTTACTAGGAAGCAATTACTGGCTCAAATTCGACCTCTATTTACTTCGTTTCAAAGAGGGAAGTTATATTCAACCGCACACAGACAAAGTGGCGCATGGTAAGCACTACCGATTGAATATTGTATTAAAAAATGCTGCAGCGGGTGGCGAGTTTTATTGTGGCGATCCTATTTTCGAAACCAAGCGGATTAAATTGTTTCGACCTGATATCTGCGAGCATAGTGTGTCAAATGTATTGAAAGGCAATCGGTATCTGCTCAGCTTGGGGTGGGTGAGAAACAATTGAAATTAGAGCGTCTTGGGAAACATTCAGACAAACCCGCTACGCTTAACTTTAATATGAGTACAAGGGAAGCAACCGTAGAAAGTCATCTGGATAACCCAGAAGCAAAGGGCCTCACTGTGATTCAAAAAATACAGGTTAGTAAAAATACCGTTAATAGCTGTACCGCCGAGATTTTTCACGGCGAAAGTGACACTTTTGTACCTGTAACACTTTTTCTTCAAAACGGCAGAGAATTAACAGTAAAAAATTCGGTCGACGAACTAGTACTGAAATTAATTCGAGAATAGTAAGTCGGCAATTATAGGTACATTTCTGAAAAATATCGGAGTCATATCTTGAAACAGTCCATCGTACATATTGCCTTAGTTGTAGCAGATTACGACGAAGCAATTGACTTCTATGTGAAAAAACTGAAGTTCGATTTGATCGAAGACACTTATCAGGCTGAGCAAGATAAACGGTGGGTCGTGGTGTCTCCACCTGGATCTCAAGGTGTCACGTTGTTATTGGCAAAAGCATCAAAACCCATACAATCTGAATTTGTTGGCAATCAAGCTGGGGGAAGAGTGTTTTTGTTCCTAAATACAGACGATTTCTGGCGGGACTACACTCGAATGGTTGAACAAGGGATCACCTTTGTTCGTCCGCCGGCCAGGCAGGATTATGGCATGGTCGCAGTTTTTGAGGACCTGTATGGAAACCTGTGGGATCTACTGGAATTAAATAGCGATCATCCAATCGCCTGCAGGGCACAATAAGACAAGACCAATAATAAATGGGAAAGGAAAATTGAATGGACATTTTGTACCGGCAGGCAACAGCAGCTGATTTTGCCAGATGTGTAGAAATAAGAGGGCAAACCAATGACAATCCTCTATCCGTGCAAGCCCTGGATTCAATTGGCGTGAATGAACAAAGCTGGTGCCCGTTAATTGCAAGCGGAGATATAATTGGCCAGGTTGCTGAGTTCGATGACATTGTCGTCGGTTTCTGTTTTGGCGACACCAAAAGCGCAGAAATATTGGTGCTTGCCTGTTTACCAGAATTCGAAAACAAAGGGATCGGGAAAACCTTACTCTTGGCCACTTCTGAATCTTTATTCCAAAATGGCGCCAAATCACTTTGGTTGGCGGCTTCAGCTGATCCCAAAATCAGGGCACATGGGTTTTATCGCCATTTGTGTTGGTCACCTTTAGGGAAGCTCGATCACAACGGTGATGAAATTCTGGAACTTATCCGTCCCTGAAGACGGAAATATTTGGCCTGGCTTTCAAAGGGGTTTTGGGTGAAATTAAATATAGGACAATTCTGTTTGCTATTGGCGGCACTTATTGCCACCTTCACAGCGATGGCCCACCTGTCTTGTATTGTTTTAGGTCCTGAATGTTACCGAGCACAAATGGCACCTCAATCAATAGTTGAGTCATCGGTCAACGGAACATTACTCGCGCCTTTAGGAACTGTTGTCGTTTCACTGCTGTTTATGTTGTGCAGTATTTATTCCTTGTCCCGGGCAAAAATTATTCGCCCATTGCCTTTGACTAACCTGGCTATTGTGATTCTTGCGGCAATCTGCGTGATCCGTGGACTGCTGGCATTCCAACTTAAAGTAAGACACCCGGAGCTAGTAGGTGTGCCAGAACTTATAAGCAGTTTTATCTGGTTCATCAGCGGTTTATTATTCTGGTTCGGCCACCGGCTGTCTCCATCTATCAGTGAATAGGTATTTTAACAATTCTAAGGAAATAACATGTATCAAGGGAGTTGCCTGTGCGGCAAAGTTACCATTGAAGTTAAGCAGATAACTGACATCATTCATTGCCACTGCTCATTGTGCCGCAAGTCCTCCGGCACAGCCTATGCAACAAATGGATTTGTTAAGACGTCTGATTTTGTGATCAATTCCGGCCAGGAAGAAATTCGGGAATTCGAGTTGAGACCGGGTAAACGCAGGCATTTTTGTGGTATCTGTGCATCACCTGTTTATAGCTCGAATGAATCCGCCCCGGACAGAATAAGGTTGCGCCTTGGCATCCTGGATTCCGACATAAAGGAAACGGTTATTTCTCATAATTTTGTCTCCTCCAAAGCAAACTGGGATTGTTTTGAAACAAGTCTGCCCCAATACAATTCACATGAGCCAGGAAGACGTTGAGACGATGAGTGAAAGGAAACAAGGAGTGACTGTACATGGAGCAATTGAAAGAACTGATCAGCGCGTTGATTTTTGTTGTCAGTGTGGTTTTGTTATTTGCCGTACTTGCTGGTGAGCTCTGGACGTTATCACTGCTAAGTGTCGCTGGCTTTTTTCTCGCCTACTATCTGTGGCCGAGTAAAAAACGCGGTAAACGAGAAGCCGGAAGTGCAGTACTTGATTATATTGAACTGATTATCGAATTTCCGGTAGAACTGATTTATTGGCTTTTAAGAATCATTGGGAAGTTGATTTTCTCAGTGTTTGATTGAATTGTAGTAAGCGATTGGTCTTTCAATTAAACTCAGTTTCCTTATAAACACAATTCAGCCAGTGCACACTTTTAAAAGAGACCATTAAATGAAGAACGTCGTGCTTTTCAGTCTGATTTTCATGCTGTTTGCCTGTAATAGCGTGAGCCTTTCCGCTTATGAAGAAGCAGAGATCGAACAAGAAATATTGGGACGATTTGACTCCCTCGCTGAATCGGTAAAACGCTTAGATAAAGACGCTTACTTTGCGCATTTCAACCATAGACTTTTTACAGCATTGAACGAAAATGGCACAGTGACTCAAAAATTTGAGCAATTCCAACAACACTTTTCGTCAGGCATTGGAGCCGTTGCTTCCTATGACGAGCTCAGTTTCAAAAGGGTTAAAGTCACTGTTATCGACGCTAACAATGTGATTCTGGTCAATGAATATAATGCACAAGTGAATTTAAAGAACGGCTCAAAGGTAGCTGTGTCTGGCGCTGGCACTCAGGTCTGGCATAGATCTGAAGGTAATTGGTTGTTAGTGAGTGTATCCAGCAGCACCAAGTAATACGACTTTATCTGATGAGTTAACCTCTCAACTACAGCGGAGCAACATAATTGGAAAATGCAGTTCCTAAACTATCAGCCAATATTCGGGTCATGATCGCCATAGTCGCGAGTCCAACCTTGATGGTAATTGGTTATATGGGTTATGTTATTTTCACTGGCCAATGGCAGGAGCTATCAGTTACTGGCGCCATTTTCACAGCATTGGGCCTGTTTGCTTATTCAATTGTGATCACGGGCCAATTGCCTGGAGCCATGAGACGTTTTAAAAGTCAGTCAAAGGACTAAACTGCTTTACTGTTTGTGACTCCTAAGGCTGATCTGTCGTATTTGTATTAGCCCTAGACGCATTTTCGCTGTTAAAGGCCTCTTCATTCTCCCTTCAACCACTATTCCTTCTATCTTAAAATTTAAACCTGCTCTGCATTGAACAAAATTTGACCATACGGTCTGGTTAGTGGTTAAATAATTTCTCATGACATCCAGACTGTAATGAAGATGTTATATCTGAATGCCATGATAACCATTTGATTATTAACATAAACAGAGACCAATAAAATGAAAAGAACAGGTTCAATGTTATTAGGAATGCTCTTCGCCACTTTTGCTGTACAGGCGAATATTGAAAATGGAGATTTTGAAAACTGGTCGGGTAACACCCCAGAAAACTGGACAACGATAGATTCAGGTATCAGTGTCAGTCAATCCGCCAGTCAAAAACAAAGCGGCAGTCTTTCGGCTGCTGTTCAGGTCAATACCGGGTCACAAGGTTCTACAGACTTTCGTCAGACCATTACAGTAACTGCAGGTCAGACGCTAGACGTGAGTGTTTGGGTTCGCCATACGGAAGGTGGTATGCGAGCCCGATTGTACGTAGCAGGGTATCAAGGTTACTCAAATGCAGCTTTGATTAATCAATGGCAGCAGCTCTCGTACAGCTATACACCTTCTTCTTCAGGGTCGATAGAGGTGGGACTCAGATTTTATGATGTCTCGGGTTTTGATGGTTCTGAATTGGTTTATGTTGATAACTTTCAACCTGCCTCTGGAGGCTCCGGTGGAGGCGGTTCAGGTGGTTGTACCCACAACAGCGGTAGTTTCAATTTGACTACCGATAATTATGGTGCTGAAACCAGTTGGCAAATCACCAATGGACAATCCTCTGTTGTGGGGGCTGGCTCTGGTTATGCGAGCAACACCACTTACAATGAAGATCTTTGTCTAGAGGATGGTGATTACACACTGACCGTTTCTGATACCTATGGCGACGGAATTTGTTGTCAGTATGGGTCAGGTCAGTACAGCCTGACTTTCGCAGGTCAGACGGTCGCCAGTGGTGATGTGTTTGGTTCCAGTGAATCCACTAGCGTCACACTCGGCAGCGGTTCGGGTGGCGGCGGTTCAGGTGGCCTCAGCGGTTATTACGCCAGCGCTGATGGTCTCAGTGGCTATGCACTGAAAAGCGCTTTGTACGACATCATCAAAGGTCATGCCAGCCAGGGATATTCTGCACTTTGGAGTTTCTACAGTGCTAATGAAATCGACAGTTATTATGAAAATGATGGGTCTATTCTGGATATCTACTCAGAACGTCCCACCAGCAATGACCCCTACAGCTTCGCATCAGTGAGCGATCAGTGCGGTAACTATTCAGGGGAAGGTGACTGCTACAATCGAGAACACTCTTTTCCACGCAGTTGGTTTGGTGGTTCAGTTGAGCCAATGAATTCTGATGTTCACCATATTTTTGCCAGCGACGGTTTCGTAAACTCGAAACGCAGCAGCTATCCTTATGGGGACGTTGGTTCGGCGAGCTTCACATCACAAAATGGTTCTAAACTCGGGTCTGCCGAATCCGGTCTGGGTTATTCTGGCACCGTCTTTGAACCTATAGATGAATTTAAGGGAGATTTGGCCAGAGCATATTTTTACATGGCAACCCGTTATGAGAATGTGATTGGCAACTGGCAGAGCAATTCAAGCTCAGCCGATGCCATATTAAACGGCAGTAGTACTCAGGTGTTCGAATCCTGGTTTCTGAATCTTTTGAAAAATTGGCATCAGATGGATCCTGTCAGCCAGAAAGAGGTAGATCGAAATGAAGCAGCCCATTCTTATCAGGGCAATCGAAACCCCTTTATTGACCACCCACAGCTGATCAGCGAAATTTGGGGAAACTAAATATCAACTTGCGATAACAAATCGGCCAACATATGTTGGCCGCTTCATTCAAGGCTAGATGATCATTCCCAGAGCATAGATTATGTCTGTTGAAGATGAATATCGTTTTCCAGCCATTGTCGCTTGGCAGAGAAATGACCACTGAGGAATTCCATCTGGTCGGCAAGGATCCGCCTGTTACGCAGATAGAAGTGCTCATAGATATTCGGTGCAAAGGGTACTGCCAGTAAGGCCATATTCGCCTCTTCAGGTGTACGATCAGCTTTATGGTGATTACACCTGCCGCAGGCGGTTACTGTGTTACTCCATAAGTTCTTACCACCGCGGGATTTAGGAATGACATGGTCTCTGGTCAATTGCGACACTTTAAATCGCTGGCCACAATACAAACACACATTATTATCACGGCGAAACAGGTAACGATTACACAAAGGAATTCGCCCCATGGGATTAACCACTTTCCCGTCGCAGCCAATAATAGAAGATAAAGATAAGGTGCTTTGTTCGCCGAGACTATTCCAGCCTCCGCGCAACACTTTTTTATTTTCGCCCAGTTCAAACAGTACTCTGCCTTGGCAGTAATACTTGGCGGCCTCTTCGGGCGTGATCCAGGCTTGAGGCATACCGGATTTATTGAGTCTCAACACCAACATAATTTGGTCTCGTTTTGCGAAGATAGCTTGTTGATTGCCTGTCAACAGTCCTACCAAAAAGCACAAACTCCAAGGTACAGCATGATCAATGAAGCAAAACAATTGTCACCTACAGTTTATACCGCAAAACATGACAATTTTCTTAATTATTCTGAGATCCATTGATAATTCTGTCCTGCTACAGATTGATTTTATCAGGAATGCTGTGACACACTGCGCGCTTTTAGGTATTTACAGAGAAATCATGAAGTCGCAGGTTATATACAGCTTTGAATCCGCACAGTTGGCAAATCGATTTTTAAATACACTGAAGCATTGGCATGTTGCCGATGTGGACGCCAGATTTTATGCAGGCAATAAAATGATCCGCATTACTTACGAGATTGAAGCGGGTGCTTTTGATAGAACATTATCTGAACTGGATGATCTTGCATCACAACATCAGGGTACAGAAGTATCTGCCCCCTGATCTAGCGGACCTAAGCGTACTTTGCTTGCATCAGGTAGGCAAATGCGGTGATAAAGGCTGGCTCCTGAAACACTTTCAATCCTGTTTCGGCAAAAGGAATATGTACCGGATTACGCTTAATGGATTCCTTTATTTCTGTCGAAGATAGGGTCACCACGCTAAGATTTTCGATAAGCTGAATCGCTGCCTCCAACTTGAATCCAATCGCCCCACCAGCAAATTTACCTTTAGTAGGACGTTGGCGAATAACTGCCTTGTCAACTTTATAGTCTTTCATCAGCTGATCGAACGCGAATTGAAAGTCTTTCAGATCTTTAGTGGTATTAATATCTTTCAGTTCCAGTTTGCGTGCCCGACATTCTGGCAACTGAAATACGTCATTGTCTAACGACAATAAACAAATAATGGCTTCTGTGCCTTTCAACTCAACACCGCATACTCTCATAAAAAACGTCCACTAATGATTTTGGCCGCCAAGTATATACCAAAGACCGAGATTTGGTTATGTAAGTAATGACATGAGGTGATTATCTAAACCAGTAGCCGTTCATCACATAAAGTACGCTTGTAGCATTTTCCTTGCTTAAACCAATGCCAGGTGCGGGCTCGATGAGCTTTATCAGACCCCATGACAATAGATTCGTAGAACCAGGCTCCTGGCTCATCCTTACGTTCCAATTCCAGCAGAAATACATTCGGACTGGCGACCCACCCGTAACCTCTAAATGTGTCGGTATCCCAGAAGATCTTGTCATTTTTCACAATACCATCAAACGAAGCCTTGAACTGCCGACCATCCTCCCAGTCAAACTGATTGCGTTGTATGTAAACCACCTTGCCTTCAGTAGGGAAAATACATTCAACTCTGCTCTGATGATAGTCCAATGTGTTCCCCTGGTCATCCAGGTGGCGATACGTCCCTACCCATGTTCCCCGGTGATTCAATACGTCAGGCATCAAATGTTCGAGCGGGTTACTCATCGGTATCAAGGTCCATCAAAAAAGGTTAATAGTGCGTGAGCAATATCTTTTGGGAACACGTCCAGAAAACCGGTACCCCAATCTGGATAATCGATTCTTTCACCGATATTTATCAGTTCGTCGACCCGTCGGCTATGCTCATACAAATCGTCACCAATATTCATGACTAAAAATGGTTGTCGGAGTTTGCCAATGTCGTCTGCGTATCGCTGACTATGATTAAATGCTGCCATGTGACCCCATTCATATTTGTCACCCCCTCGAAGGTTCTCAGCCATGGAGTTAGCTGCCATTTCTAGCGTCATACCAGGTCCGCGATAAAACATTATGCGCTCCCACATAATTTTGAATCTGGTACCAGCTTCGTCCAACGGGATTGGTGAAAAGTATCTTTTAAAGTCAATAACTTCCTTCTGTGTAAAAATCGGGGCACCAAAATTGACAATTTTGTTTACACGCTCAGGATTTTGCATGGCCACCTCGACTGACACCATGCAACCAGTGTGATAGCCCACTAAATCGGCTTTCTCGATTTCCAACTCATTTATGACAGGAATCACTTCCCTGGCATAATTCGCAATGGTCGCTTGGTCCTCGGAATCTGGAGGATCAGATTCTCCATATCCCGGATAGTCAATGGCAACCACCAGCCTGTCTTCAGCCAAAAAAGGCATGATGGTGTGAAAAGAGCGGCTGGATTTGGATACCATGTGCAAGCAAACTATGGCAGGTTTTTGATTGGCCTGTCCGCACGTTCTGAAATGAATCTGGCCAAAGCCACCTTCAACATAATGTTTGCTCACACGCTTTGAAGACGGAAATTGAGACATCACCAATACCTAAAATCGATATTCAAAGTCAACGCCCCAGGTCAGTGGATCCGCAGCATACTGACTAAAGGAATTAGCAGTCGCAGCCCTTGCATAAATCTCGTCTGTCATATTTTTCATCCAGAATGCTGCTGACCATTCTAGGCTCTCAGGTTCATAAGCAATTCGCGCATTTATGATTGTGCCCACTGAAGTCAACGCATGTTCTGGTGCGTTGGCTACAAGATTGTATGAGTCATCTTCAAAGGAAAAATCTATGCGGCTGGTGATTTCACCGCCTAACATGGATTTACGGTGGGTTAATCCTATTGTGCCTTTAAATTCTGGTGCGTTTTTAAGCTCAAGCCCCAATGCGCACTCGACACTTACTACGCCATTGCAGCCAGGGCTCGATCCGTTGTTCGTCAAACCCCCGGCTTGGTCTAACGTCAGTGTTTTGTATTCACCATCCAAGGTGCCAAAAGTCGCATTAATCGTCAGGCTTTCGGTTGCCTCAAACAACACTTCCAGTTCAATACCACTGATTTCCGTTTCATCCACATTAAATCGGGTAAATCCAAGACCCGGCACGGTTGAAGCGATTTGCAGATTGTCATAATTGTTAAAAAAGTAGGTAGCGTTCAAACGCAATCGGTTATCCATTAAATCACTGCGGATCCCCATCTCGAATGAATCTAATTCTTCCTCATCAACCGGCAGGAAGCAGGCAGCAGTGGCAAAACAATCCGGTGACCAACCACCACTTTTGAAACCGCTAGCAAAAGACACATAGCCCATGACCTTATCGGTAAACTGTTTGTTTACTGCCAAATTAAAGGTGGTATTGGTAAAGTCCCTAGACTCTACTCTTGACGCACCTGAAACAACCGCCAGCGCATTTAGATCTTTGCTTTCGTCAGTATATCGAACCCCTGTGGTCAAAGTAACAGAGTCCGTCACTTGGTAATCGCTTTGAAAAAAGACTGCCAATGCATCTGTTTCGACGCCTAACTCAAAGGGAAACACAAAGATTGAATCAAGCTGTACATCTTCGGTAAAGTAGTACACACCCGTCACAAAATTGAAAGCACCATCATAGTTCGATGTCAGGGTAATTTCCTGGCTCAGCTGATCCTGATCAGTTTGTTGCGTATAGGGGAAACCGATCCTGCTGGACAGATCGTCCTCCAGCTCCCGATACCCGGTTAAAAAAGCCAGGTCATATTCGCCTATTTTCCCTTGTACATTGACTGTCAAACCGCTTGTTTCAACTTCACTACGGTAGTCGTTAAAGCAACCCATTGGTTGGAATGCAGCCGGTGTAGCGGCAGAGCAGGTGGTACCCGATAAGGGTTCGATAGTAAACAAATCGCCATCTACGTCATTGGGCGGTGCTGCACTGTCTGGCACCGGATCAGAATCATCTTTTGTATGGTCATATGCGATGTTTAACGACCAGTCATCATTAAATTCGGTAAACAAGGCAATTCGAAATGCATTGAGATCCTTTTCGCCAGCCTCTGTACCAATTTGTTCAGCGAAATCACCATTTGGGTTCACCGTATGAAAGCCGTCACGGCTGCGGGTCAAAAAGGTACCGCGAATTGCGGTTGAATCTGAAATAGCAACGTTGCCAGTCAAGCGACCATCTAGTCTGCCATCACTGCCAGCCGTCACTTTAACTACCCCATAGTTTTCATCAGTTTCAGGCGCTTTACTGATCAGCTTTACTGCGCCACCATTAGAGTTACGGCCATACAATGTGCCCTGGGGACCCCGCAACACTTCAACACGCTCAAGGTCGACCAAATCAAACAAAGCGCCCACCTGACGGCCTACGTAAACACCATCCACATAAACCCCTACAGCCGGATCTGCAGAGACTCTCGACTCATCTTCGCCGACTCCGCGCAGGAATATTCTAGCGCCGCTCGCGGTACCTGTATTAGTCGCAATGCTTATATTCGGGATTTCATATTGCAAATCCAAAACGTTACTGACTTGCTTTAATTCCAAATCTTCAGCACCAATAGACGTTACGGCAACAGGGACCTCTTGTATTGACTGGGCTCGTCTTTGCGCTGTGACCAAGATTTTTTCAAGTTCGGTATCAGATGCTTCTTCAGTTTCCTGCGCCAACGCATATTGAGTCGGCACGGCCAGTAACGCTGCGATGCTAGTTGCCAGGTAGGCTTTTTTCCACGATTTACCCATGAGTGTCCCCTTGCTCTTATGCTTATTTTACGTTATATGATTATATTGACATATTATTATATCTTTATTCAAAGTCAAGGAATCGTACACATCTTATACAGGTGAAAATGTAAGCAAAATTAGATGGTGTAGAAAAATACTCTTACTCTCAGGAAAGTGACATTATGCTGAAGTCGATTGTGGTAGTAACAATACTGGTTCTGAATTTACACACTAGTGAACAGGCGTATGTGAAGCACTTAGACTATAAGGTGGTCGAGCGTGGTAAACTCTCCGATAAACTTGCGAGAAGTTGGGGTGCCCCAAAAGCAGCGAGCAAGCCGTTCACCTTGTTACAGGCAAAGAGTAATAAGCCAATTTACCTGCGATTTATTCAATCTGAAAACGCCAAAAACTATCTCCCCATGAAGCAAGAAGGATGGAACGCCACTGAAATTCTGGTGCAAAACCCCGATGAGCTTGCAAGACGTTTGGCGAATTCCCCATTTACTGTTGTTGGTCAACCCAAATTTCTGACTGACAAGAAAAATGTACGAGCTTTCCAGGCGCTAGGACCGGACAACGAACTCCTCTATTTTACCCGGATCATCGATCCAGCAAAATCCAGTTTTGATTTGGGACAGGCAAGCACGTTCGTTGACAGTGTGTTTATTATGGTTGCGGGAGCCAGTAACTTGACCGCGCTGGAACTTTTTTATCGGGAAAACTTACACATGCCCGTGAGCGGGCCCTTTCCTTATCGCATCGGGGTGTTATCAAATGCTTACGGCATGCCTGAGCAGACGATGCATTCTTTGTCGTTGGCGACACTACAGGGGCAATTTTTGCTGGAACTTGATCAGTATCCTTCCTCAGCTAAAACGCTGGATAACTTTATGACCGAACTTCCACCAGGGGTGTCCATGGTAAGTTTCACCGTCGACAATATCGATCAACTCTCTCTCCCGTTTTTTAGCCGACCCGAAAAACGAGATACTGCACCTTATTACGGCAGGCGCAGCGCAGCGGCTTTTGGACCCGTTAACGAGCGACTTGAATTTATCGAAAATAGTATCTTACCTACTGAAGGCCAACCCAAATGACACCTTATGAACTGACTTTGCTCTTGCACATCCTGTTGTTTTGCTACTGGCTAGGCGGAGACGTCGGTGTTTTCTATTCAAGCAATTTTGTGGTGAATGGCAATTTAACGCAGGAAACCCGACTAACCGCCGCAAAAATAATGCTCGGCTGTGATCTGATCCCCAAAATATGCATGAGCTTAATGCTAACAGTAGGTGGGTTATTGTCTCACTACATGGGCGTCGAGCACCCTACCTGGCAATTGATCGGCATCCTGTTACTGGGTCCAATCTGGTTAAGCATGGTGTTAGTGCTGCACTTTAGGCATAGTGCCAGTTTTATTCCGCGACTTACCACAGTGGATTTCTATTTTCGCTGGGGCATGATTGCCGCTATTCTGGCTTCTTGTATTTATGCTTATTCAACCGGCCGATTGGAAAATAATACCTGGCTGCTGGTCAAATTAGCTGGTTTTGCTTTTCTTATTTTTTGCGGGCTGATGATTCGGATCAATTTGAAAGACTTTGGAGCCACCTATGTCAAAATCATGCAACAAAGTGAGACAGAGGTCGACAACCAGAAAATGCAAATGAGCCTGAAAAAGGTCAAGCCCTGGGTTGTGACCATCTGGTTGGTATTAATAGCTGAAGCGGCTATTGGGATCACTAAGCCATGGAGTTAACCTGACTTCGCGATTGCACTATATTTTAACCAACGCTTTGCCCATATTTTCACCCCGCATCAGACGACAAAATGCGTCAGGTGCATTGGCTAACCCATCAGCAATATCTTCACGCATTTTGAGCTTCCCTTGACGAATATATTCAGCACAGACAGACACAAATTCATGGCGTCTTGGCTCAAAATCGTATACCACCAACCCATAAACTGTCGCACGTGATTTGATCCACATTGCCGGCGGTGGCCCCATCGACCGCGTTTGTTTGTTGTAGTCTTCCATTAGGCCGCACAATATGACTCTGGCGCCAACAGCTAAGCGTTCGGACACAATATTAAGGGTTTCTCCACCCACAAGATCAAAGTAAATATCCACTCCATCAGGACACAATCTATCCAGTTCCTCAGCAATAGCGCTGGATTTGCGATTGATACATGCGTCATAACCCAACTGCTGAACAGCAAACGCACATTTCTCATCAGTGCCGGCTATCCCGATCACACGACAACCATAGATTTTTGCTAACTGCCCTGCCGTTGCACCTACACCGCCAATTGCTGCGGGAATAACCACTGTATCGCCCGCCTTAGGCTTGGCTTGCCAGATGAGTCCTGCATAGGCCGTTAATCCGGGCATGCCCAATACAGACAAGGCATGTGAAGGATTCTCAATCTCAGACTCCAACTTAAAAACATTGCCCGCTTCTTGCACTGAATAGGTTTGCCATCCACCAAAACAGCGAACCAGCTCCCCCTCCTTTACATCAGGATGCCGAGAAGTAACAACACGGCTGACCGTTTCGCCGCGCATCACATCTCCAGGTTTTACCGAACCTGACATATGCCTGCCTGCAATTTGGCTGCGCATGTAAGGATCAAGTGAAAGGTATAGGTTTTCGCATAGTACCTGTCCCTCGGTCGGCTCCGGCATCAGCCCGTTAACCAAGTTGAAATGTTCAGGCGCTGGTTGTGCTTCCGGGGTAGTAGACAATTGAACTTGCACATTTATCTTCATCATTTTATTCCTGTTAATTTGCCTGTTGAAACGCCTTAAATGCATCGCCCATCTCCGCCAAGCCTTCATTTACATCACTGTCTTGTTTCACCCACCGCCACCAGGACTCGATGTTATCCAAACCTTTTCTGGCCTGAGTTATGTCGAATAGTGGCAATATTTCATCTATCCACCAAAAAGTAGGGGCCAAGACAATGTCGCCCAATGTCAGCGAGTCACTTCCAATCTCTTTATGTTGTACAAGCCATCGATCCAATTTATCTAGTGTTACTGTCACCACTTGCGCTTGTTCTTGCTTGTTGAAACTGAATTCTGGCAACAACAGTCCTTTAAAAAAAGGTAGTAGCGCCGGCCCCAGATGAGTGTCAGTGAAACTCGCCAACACGCGACTAAAAGCAGCAAATTCTGGAGTTGCTGGCCGGAACGCATTGTTAGGAAATTTATCTTCCAGGTATTCCATAATTGCGATTGACTCAGGTAACCAACATCCATTATCGAGTTTCAACAACGGAATTTTCCCCAAAGGGTGAGCATTCAAAAATTCAGAGGATTTAAGTGCAAGTGGGGGCTCAATGATTTCGATAGGTAGCTGCTTTTTCCTGATCAATATCCTGACTCGGGTTGCATAGGGCGAATGGTTAAGGTTAGCCAGTTGCATGATATGTTGCTCCAATATCAGTATTGCTTTTCAGCAGCGAGGTTGAGGTTTTCTGTGGCCTGTGCAGGCAAGGCTTCGATGTCGGTTTGAAAGGTTGCATTCCACCTGTTCAAAAAGCCAAATAGCGAAATGACACCCACTATTTCGACAATTTGCTCGTCACTAAAATGTGCCTGCAGACGCTCAAATTGTTCGTCAGTCACTGCGTTGGGCACCAGGGCTGCATTGCGCGCCACGTCCAGGGCTTCCTTTTCTGCTTCGGAAAACAGATTGTTTTTTTGGTACTCCCAGATGGCCTCGACTTTTTGTTGAGACACGCCATTGTTGAGCGCGCCAAATGCGGTATGGGCCTGGCAATACTGACAGCCACTCGCACTGCTGGTCATCAGCCCCAACAGTTTTTTCAGTTCAGTACTCAGCGCACTGGGTTGATAAATCGACTGCACCAGCCCCAGAAAAGCCTGTAGCATTTGAGGATGTCTGGCCATGATTAATCCATCATTGGGCGTAAACCCCATGATGGCTTCACCAGCTTGCATGGTTTCACGTAACTCGACTGGTAATTGTTCCGGCGCCAAAGGGCTAATTCTGGACATTTGTACTCCTGAAAAACCTGCTGACCTTAGCCTGCACGTTGGAAACCTTTAGGTAAACCAGCATCAGGCGTAAAGCCATAAAGAGGTTCACCGGGGAGGGCATGCGCCAATACCTTTCTAGCTGCAAACAGCTGTTCAAAATCGATCCCTGTTTTTAACCCCATTGCCTCTAGCATAAACGCCAGATCTTCGGTGACTATGTTGCCGCTTGCCCCTGGCGCTGCAGGGCAACCGCCAATCCCGCCCATTGAAGAATCAACCGTTGTAATACCGGTTTCAATCGCGGCCAAGACGTTCGCCAAGCCCTGCCCACGGGTATTATGAAGGTGAATACCCGTCAACTTATCCTGTCCCACTGCTGCCCAGACCTTTTTAATCAATCTCTGAACTTGAGCAGGGTTGGCATAACCTGTCGTATCAGACAGACCCACTTCGTCACAGCCAGCTTCCATCAGCGCTTCAGCAAGTTCAACGACTTTATCTTCGGATACCCAACCTTCAATAGTACAACCAAATGCGGTGGACAGACCCCCTTCAAACTTTGGGCGTGCTCCCTCGGGTTGAGATTGTATCAATGCCGCAATCTGTCTAACTTCTTCAAGTACCTGTTGATGAGAACGTTTCACGTTGCGCAGACTGTGGGTTTCGCTCACAGACAGTGGAATACTGATCTTATCCGGCCCCACTGCAATCGCATTTTGCGCGCCGCGAAAATTCGGTACTAAGACAGCAATATTCAAGCCTGGTATAGCGTTAGCATGGGTGACCAGTTCAGCAGTATCAGCCAATTGGGGCAGGACACTTGCAGGCACAAATGAGCCCACTTCAATCTCGGGGATCCCACTTGCAGCTAAGGCTGAAATCCATTTCTTTTTGTCTTCGGTAGGCATAATACGACTGATACTCTGCAGACCGTCTCTTGGGCCAACTTCACTTATTTCGATATCAACATTCGCCATTTAACTCATCTCAAATCAACAAACTGTGTCGCTAGACTAGCAGTGATTAACGCCCAATAAATTGACATTTAACAAATTGGAATTTTTACATCCACTTACTAATGTTATATTGTTATATCATACACTCGAAATAGTTCATAATTAGATTCTAATTTGTATCGCATTCGTTAGCATAGCCAGGGTGATACCAACAAAAGGAAGAAGTAACTGCATGTCCGACACCATCTCTCTACCACTTAGTGGAATAAAAGTCGTCGAGTTTACCCACATGGTTATGGGGCCAACTGCCGGTGTTATCTTAGCTGATATGGGGGCCGAAGTAGTCAAGATAGAACCTAAAGGCGGCGATAACACCAGACGGCTGAATGGTTCTGGCTCAGGTTATTTCTCCATGTACAACCGCAATAAAAAAAGTGTCTGCATTGATTTAAAGACACAAAAAGGCAAGCAAGTCGCCCTCGATTTAATTTCCAGCGCGGACATCCTGCTGGAAAATTTCAGACCAGGCGCGATGGATAAACTGGGTTTCGGTTATGAACAATTGTCACAACTCAATCCCAGTTTGATTTATTGTTCGCTCAAGGGCTTTCTGAGTGGCCCTTATGCTCACCGTACAGCACTTGATGAAGTGACACAGATGATGGGCGGCCTGGCCTACATGACCGGGTTGCCTGATAAACCTATGCGTGCAGGTTCGTCGGTTATTGATATTACTGGGGGAATGTTTGGCGTCATCGGGGTATTAGCTGCCCTTGAGGAGCGCCACCGCACTGGCAAAGGCAAACAGGTCACAAGTTCACTCTACGAAACAACGGCGTTTATGGTTGGCCAACATATGGCGCAACAAAAAACCACGGGCGAGGCGCCGCCTCCCATGTCTGTGCGTCGCTCCGCTTGGGCCGTGTATGATATTTTCCATTGTGCAGGCAACGAACAGGTTTTCGTGGGTGTAGTCAGCGACACCCAATGGCGTTTGTTTTGTGAGGCGTTCGAATTCAATGAATTAGCCAATGACCCCGATTTAGCTAACAACAATGGACGTGTTGCTAAACGGAACAGGCTGTTACCTGTTATTCAGGAGCGGTTTTCGCACATGAGTAAAAATGCGCTCATGGATAAACTGGAGCAGACTGGGTTGCCATTCGCCCCCATTAATAAACCTTCAGATTTATTTGATGATCCGCACCTTAACGCAGGTGGGTTGGTGGAAATCACCTTGTCCGACGGCACCAAAGCCAAATTGCCTGCCCTGCCTGTTGAAATGGATGGCCAACGGTTTGGGCTTCGCCATGATTTGCCACGTAGCGATGACACTGAAGATACCCTGAGTGCTATTGGTTATTCAGATGAACAAATTCAGCAGTTAGCAGAACAGAATGTCATTTGATCACTGACCCACTGGGTTGAAATCTGGATTAGGGATTTCAGGATAAAAATAACCAAGGATGAGAACCTTGTCTGGCTTGCTGAAAGTCAGCAATCTTATCAGCAAGCTTCAGTGTAAGGGCGATAGCATCTAGTCCCTCGAGCAGCATTCTGCGCTGGGCATCGTCAATGTCGAAGGAATAACGCAGGCCACCAGGATCAACCACCACTTTTTGCAGAAGGTCCACCGTCAACTGATTCTGTTGTGGATCTTGGCAGGTCGAATTTGCTAATGCGTTAATGTCGCGTTCTGCTAAAACCAACGGCAGCACACCATTGCGAATACAGTTATTGTAGAAAATAGAGCCAAAGCCAGGAGCGATGATGATACGAATGCCGAATTCTTTTAGTGCCCAGACCGCATGTTCACGAGAAGACCCACAACCAAAATTGGCTCCAGCCAGAATAATACTGCAATTTGCATATTCCGGCTTATTAAGCGCAAATTCAGGGTTAGGCTCCCTGCCTCCTGGCAAGGTATAACGCCAGCCTGCGAACAAGCCCTCGCCCAGTCCGAGTTTCGATACACGCTTCATCTCCCGTGACGGGATGATGGCATCCGTATCGATGTTTTCTCTGATAAGTGGTACAGCAACGCCTTGGTGAATTTGCAGCTTGTCCATTATAAAAATTCTCTGGGATCGGCAATTCGCCCGGCGATAGCCGAAGCCGCGACTGTTGCAGGACTTGCCAGATGAGAGCGGGTTTGTGGACCCTGCCGACTTTCGAAATTACGGTTTGTAGTACTTACCACCCGTTGCTGAAAACCGAAGCTTTCCCCACCAGCGTTAAAACACATTGAGCACCCCGATTCGCGCCATTCAAATCCGGCCTGGATGAATATTTTGTCCAATCCTTCCTGTTCAGCCGCTTTTTTGACCTGTGTAGAGCCAGGCACACAGATCGCTTTGACTCCTGCAGCGACTTTTCTACCTGCCAGCACTGTCGCTGCAATACGCAGATCGCTTAGACGGCTGTTGGTGCAAGAGCCGATAAAGGCGCAATCTATAGGCAACGAATCAATTGCAATGCCTGGTCGCAACCCCATGTATTCCAGTGCTTGTTGCATGGCGTTGATCTGATTGTCGTCTTGTCCTTGTTCCGCGTTCGGAATGACCCCGTTCACATTACAAGTATGCTGTGGGCTGGTTCCCCAGGTCACGGTAGGCAATATATCGCAACAATCCACTCTAATGTCCTTATCGAAAATAGCCTGCTTGTCAGAAAACAAAGTTTGCCAATGTGCAACTGCCTTTTGCCAATGTTCGCCCGAGGGGGCAAAAGGACGTCCCTGGAGATACTCGATGGTTTTTTCGTCTGGTGCTATCAGGCCAGTAAATGCTGAAAACTCAACGGCCATATTACATAAGGTCAAGCGGGCTTCTATGTCCAGCGCCTGGACAGCTGTACCGGCAAATTCAATGGCGTATCCTGCACCACCCGCCGCCGAGTATTTGCCAATCAGATGCAAAATCATGTCTTTGGCAAAAACACCTGGATTAAGCTGCCCTTCGAAGCGTATCCGCATCGTTTTTGGCTTGGCGACCCGCAATGTCTGAGTTGCCATGGCATGTTCTGCTTCGCTGGACCCTATTCCCCACGCAAGTGCACCCAGCGCGCCTTGCGAACACGTGTGACTATCAGGGCAAACTAAGGTCGCGCCAGGTTGCACTATGCCTTGTTCTGGCGAAATGACGTGCACAATCCCTTGCCTGGGATCATTCAAATCGATCAGGTTAATACCCGCATCAATACTCGCTTCGCGAGTTGCCTTAATAAAATCTTCCCCACTTGGCATCAGAGTCTTGTCAGTGCGACCGGGAAAGGTATCGACAATATGATCCATGGTGCAAAAGACCTGCTGCGGATTTATCACCTGGCGATTGTCTGCCTGCAGGCTCTTCAGTGCAATTGAACCGGTTCGTTCATGCAAAAAGACCCGGTCGATATAGATCAAACTGGCCCCACCTTCCAATTCACACACCAGATGCTGTTGCCAAAGTTTTTCGAATAAAGTCAGCGCCATCACGCAGACCTACCTAGGTGTTTGGAAAACGCCTTGGTCAGTGCCTCAAACCTGGCCTCTATGCCTGTCGAACAATGCAACATGGCAATATTGTCTGGCAGGCCAGCGTCATCCAATCGATCCACATACTTTTTAAGCAAACTGGAATCCCAACGAATTAGTATTGTAGGAATGTTGACCGCAGCAAGCTTTTCCGGCTTTTCATTCAAAAAGGCTGCACGGTAGGCGCGATGATATTCTTCCCCAGCTATCAGGTAGTCCAGCACCGTCTTCTGTTTAACCGCTAAAGGGATATCAGATTCGTTCACCAGGGCTTCAGCTGAGGTATCGTACCAAGGGAAATAGTGATAGAGCTGGCTCACCATTTTCCACACTAATTGCAAATGGCTGCCGTCTTCCTTTGGACTGATATCCGGGAAATAGTTATCCAGCATGGCGTCCCGCTCCGAATCATGGAACCAGGCCGCATTTTCCAAAATCAAACCACAGGTTTGATCTGGATGAGCCTTGGCGAACTCAATCGCAATCTGAGCGCCAGTAGCAGAACCATAAATAATCGGCATTTTCAGGCCTAGGGCTGAAATAAATTGACTTAGCGCCTCCACATAACCACCCAATCCAGGCGCAGTCGCAGGTAGTGGATCTGACTGCCCATAACCTGGCGTATCCCACGCAATGGCTTTTCCTTGTTTAGAAAACACATCCAGCAGTGGCTGCATAAACGAAGATGACAAAGGCGAAGGATGTAACAATACTATTTCCTTGCCTTGTCCTTGTTGCCGATAATGCAATTGGACGGCTTGTCCTTGAAAATGACTCAAGTTGACATAGTTACGCTGACTCAAAAATCTACTCCAGACCTAGGGATTGCGGATTGACACGTGAATCTGGGTCCAAGGCTTTTTTAATCGCTTCTATCACTTTATATGAATCCTTTTGCAAGCCATCTTTATACCGATATGCTTTTCCTATCTGCAGATGAACGGCACCTAATTCTTTGCACAATTCAGCCAATTCTTTACGGATCATCGCCACGGTATTTCGAGCATCCAGGTTTTCGTCATGTTTCTTGAGTTTAGCCAGGTGATCAGGTTCGACACTTTGTTGGTGTATTTCTGTATAGGCATCAGGCCAGAAGAAAACAGGTTCCAGGACGAAACAACTGTTAGCAATCACCGCAAATAGATGTCCGGTGCCAATGTCGTATTTATCCAGTAACGCCCGGTGTTTATCAAACACACCTTCTATTGCTGCAAAGGCCTGCTTAGCTTTTGAGTGGGGAAACAATCCATGTGACGGCACCCACCTCTCACCTTCTGGACCAAGCATATTGTTGACGGGTCCAAATGGGTTTGCCCTGGTGATTTTGGGGATACTATTTTCAATTTCCCTGCCATGGTATTTCTCAGTAATTTTTCGGATGGCTTGAGCGCGTGCTTTTGCCCCCGCTTCTATACGATCCTCGACAATAATCTGTACTGAATAGTCCACCTCATCCATGTATCCGCGCCCCGCCAACGCGACCTTGGCTCCATCTTTAATTGCTCCTAGCAATGAACCTGAAGACTTCATCACACCAGCCAGCGCTTTGACATCTTTGCTCAGGCTTTCACGTTTCAATCGCTGAGATTGAAGATAGGGATCAAAACCGAAACACTCCATCGCCAGGCCTTGCCGGGCAATATCACTCATAGCATCAATAGAATCTTGCGCTGTTTTAAAATCGAAGGCCAGAAACTCTTTAGCCTCAAATTCAGGGATCAGTTTGAACGTCGCCACTGCTTTGAAACCGAGAGCGCCGGTGTCGCAGGTAAACAATCCGGTTAGGTCAGGCCCATAGTGACGAAAGAACGGTGTGCCATTGATTTGCGCACCTGACCCGGTTTTAACCAGACTTCCGTCTGCTAACACAACTTCCAATCCGATCACCGAATCTGCCGCCGAACCATATTGACCCGAACCCCAGAAAATCGAGTTTTGTGACAACCCACCGCCAATAGTAGCTTTACTGCCAGAGAGTGTTCCCCAGTATGGTGTGCGTAAACCAGTTCCTTTCAGTGACTCATACAAAGTCTTCCAGGTGCACCCGCACTCTACAGTGACATACATGTCCTGCTGGTTTATTTCCAATACTTTGTTCATGCGTCCCATGTCTATCATTATGCTATTTTGATTGGCCGGAACATAACCACTTGTGTAAGACATACCACCACCGCGAGGCACTACTGAGTAACCCGCCTGCGTCGCAATTCTGACCACATTAACAAGCTGGGTTTTGTCAGCGGGAAGTACAACAGCCATGGCGGGCTTGTCTTTTGTAAAGACATCCTGAGCATAAAGTGAAGTTGAGAATTCATCGGTCAATAGATATTCAATACCTACCTGATCTGCTAACGCATCAACTATGTTTTGCGCTGATTGAATGTTCACACTCACATTATGCTCCAGTTTTTTTAACCAATATCTAATTATTATTTCATGCTCAACCCTTTTGCCCGATAAGTGCAAGGAATATTAGAGCAACCCCATTAAAGCATATTGTATTATCAATAAGTGTTTATGTCATATTATTGTTCATGAAATTGGCCTGATTTCGATTTATCTATTTGACGAAAAGCAAAATGTTCTGATTTTTGATTGTGCGTCAGTAGTATCGGATTTTGTTACATTCATATATCATTTATAACAATTGAGAACGTTTGAACTTTGGAACTCGAATTTCATGACCTTTGATGATCAATTTTCCGGGCTGCAACACAACCCCTTAAAAGAGAATTCTCCGACACCTCTTTATTATCAGCTATACAGTCTGTTAAAGCAGAATATTCTGAACGGTAGTCTCGAGGACGGTACTCAATTACCTACTGAACTGGGATTGTCTGAGAAATTCCATATCTCTCGCATTACTGCGAAACGGGCATTGGACGAATTGGCAGCTGAAGGATTGGTGGCAAGACGACGAGCAAAAGGGACCCATGTCACTCATAAATACGAACCTAAACCTGTTAAAGCTCCTTTAGTGGGCATGCTGCAGGAACTGGAATTTATGGGTAAACATTCTGACGCCAAAGTATTGGAAGTGATTCTCGCACGCCCGCCAACTGTTATCGCTCAGGAATTTGGCTTAGCAGAAGGTGAAACCGCGTTGAAAATGACTCGGGTGAGGAGTCGTGATAACGAGCCTTTTGGGTATTACACCAGTTGGAGTGTCGGGCTGAATCAGGGAACGGACAAAGCCACCCTTGAAAGCCTGACCCGTCTTGAAGTATTTCGAAAGAATGGTATTGAGATCAAACATGTAAAACAAATACTGAGTGCTAAAGCTGCGACACCTGAAGTGGCTGCCGAGCTAGGTGTTGAGGCAGGGTTTCCTCTGTTAAGTCTGACCAGACGTTCATTTGATGAAAACGAAAAGCTCGTTGACTATCTGCATGTGAGATACCACCCGGGTCGCTTCCAATACCATATGGATTTGACCCCCGAGCATGCAAATCGTTAATAATCCTTGATTATGTAGAAGAAAGATTTCTTCTGCCTAGAACGGTTTTACTGCGCCAAAAAAGGCCGTTGTTAAAATGGCAGTCCAATAGAAGTAAGCCAGATTTCGACCAAACTTAATTGAACGCTCCAGTGTGGCTTCCACTTCAGGGTTTTCTCCCTCAGCATCAAGCTTCCTGAAGAGGACTGTCCATTCACGCATGATATAACGAAGTTTTAGACCAATTACCAATGTTATTCCGTAGATAAACATTTTAGCGGAATACCACTTCTGTCCATCGTAAGCGCTTAGTGGTCCATCCCCGTAAAGAGACCACAAACTAGTGATAAGCAGTGCCGGGATAACCAGATAACGAATATATTCGTCGTACTTCGTTAAACGAATTCCTGCATCTGTTTCGCGCTTTATAAACGCACCCCAACATAAACTCAACCACAATGCGAATAGTACCCACATCCCTGTCAGCCACATACCACCCAAAGGCTGTATGCCATATATGTGACCCATATGTAAACCAAGAGGAAGCAACATAATAATGCCAGTTCTGGCCAGAATATCGATCCGATAAGCTGTTTCCATATGCCGCCGGCGTTCATCCATTGGCAGTTTCCGGTTTATTACATGAAATGAAGTCTGAAATACTCCCCATTCACCGCCCAGCCAATACACCATGGCAACAATGTGCAACCAGCGTAAAATTGGTAATTCATACATTTCAATAAAAGTCATAGATTAACCTTTTTCCTGAGTGATGGGAGAAGAGGCTAACAGCACAAACAAACTGCACATTAACAAATGTCAATTTCCACCACCCCGACGGATCCAGGACTCAGAAAATGGAACGATTAACAGCATAACAGTTGATTTTGTCTATTAAAGTGGTCACTATCCCGCGAATCCAAAGGCCAGCATTTTCGTATTGCTATTATCAGGCGTGACAGGTACATCAAGCAGAGGAATGAAATATGGCTGAAATTCAGGCGACAGAGCCAGATGAATCAGGCATTTTTGAAAAGATTGCACAGGAATTGGTTGAACATGGTTATTGTGTTCTTCCTCACGCACTCCCCAAAGATATGACCTTGCAACTGCAGTCCCTGATTGCCCAGTTGCCTGAAGAAAATTTTCATAAAGCGGGTGTCGGGCGCAATGGTGATCTTAAAAATGACATGTCAATCAGACGAGACCAGATCAGCTGGATAAACAATGAAACAGAGGCTGGCGCGTCTTGGTTGGATTGGACCAACCAACTGATGGCTTATCTAAATCGTCGTTTATTTCTCGGACTGTCTAGCTTTGAAAGTCACTTTGCTCACTATGGAAAAGGCGATTTCTATAAAAAGCACCTTGATGCTTTTAAAGGCAGTGCCAATCGAACGCTCTCCTTGGTGACTTACCTGAATAAAGACTGGCAGCCAATAGATGGCGGAGAATTGATCATTTACCATCCGGAAACAGACAAGCAATTGACCAAGGTACTGCCTGAATTCGGTACCCTGGTCATTTTTCTAAGCGAAGAATTTCCTCATGAGGTGCTACCCGCCAAAAAAGAGCGTTTGTCCATTGCAGGCTGGTTCAGAATTAACAGCAGCCAATCAGGATATGTCTGAACCAATAGCCTGCAACAAGTGCACAACCCCAAAAAATCTGGCTAGTGAGTATTGCCTCAGGTCATGCAGAAGAAATTAAGCTTGTTGCCATCAGGATCGCGGAAATATCCGGCATAAAATTGATCGCCGCGCGGCCCGGCAGGACCTTCATCCGTTGCACCTAGCTCAATTGCCTTTGCGTACAGAGCGTCCACCTGTTCAGGCTTTTCAGCAGCAAGAGCTACCATAACACCGTTTCCCACTGTGGCTTTGTTACCGTCCGCCGGCAACGTAATACAAACTCCAGGTTGCCCAGGTCCGGTATTCCATGCAATAAAACTATCACTCTCCATCATACGTTTAGCACCTAATGGGGCTAATAATTCATCATAAAAAGCAGCCCCACGGGCCAGGTCGTTTGTTCCAAGAGTAATGTAACCGATCATGATATGCACCTCGTGTTGTAAAAATTTAATTGGACACTAATCATAGATTAAACTGTATATATATCCAGTATAATTTTTAAATTTTTTCTCAGTTGATTTGAGAGCGAAAAAACATTTCCGTTTCTGGTGTCGCCGGATAAAAAGCCTCAATGCGCAATTCATCTGTCGTTATGTCCTGAGGCGTACCAAATGTTGTAATGACTGAAAAAAGACTAAGGGACAATCCATTTAAATCAAGCTCCAAAGGCAACACAGGCAAAAGAGGTTCAGTAAGTATGTCCTCACTCTCAAGGGGCTCAGCCAGTGCAATAAACTTATCGAAGGTCTCCTGTACATTCTGATCACCGGATGCCGAAGCTTCACCTCTTAAACGCCGGATAAACTGGGGTGCAGCCTGCCTCCAGTTGGTAATGTTGGCGCGTAACGCGTGTGGATGAAGCGTCAACAGGGCCAGGTTCACACCTCCTGTTTGAGCAACAATCTCAGCCACTTCGGGTTTAGCGAGAAGTGGAGATAGCATCATCTCGGCGGCAAGATTTTGCTTCTTGACGTTCCACATTCTGTCCACCACCACCGCAGGAAAAGGGTCGTGATGCTTCAGCACATGATTTAACGCATCCAGTACTACACGCATTGAAGGTTCATCTAACCCTGTCTCGTTATACATGGCTGAGAAACCAGCAGCCTGTAACAGTACATTTCTTTCTCGTAACGGAATATCCAGAGCTTCAGATAATTTCACCACCATCTCCCGACTCGGATGACTCCGGCCGGTTTCCAAATAACTGATATGTCGCTGGGATATCTCGGCATTAAGCGCCAGTTCCAACTGAGACAATTTGCGATATTCCCTCCATTTGCGACATTCATCTTTAAAATTTCTGTTTGTTGCAATATTCATGTTCATCCTATTTAGGCAAGATGCATTTCCAAAGCGCCGCCGCAGGCACTCTGCGTGAGACTCCGTTGCACCTTGGAAATTATTCGCATTATTTAAGCACCATTCAATAACCTCTGAGGTAATTGCATCAATTCAATGCTCGTTCAAGAATAGCCTGAATTCAAAAATCAGGAGCACGTTATGAACAGAAAATTGTTAGCGATTATTTTATTGATCCCTTTTAGCCTGTTGACCCTTTATGCCTTATCAGAAGTGGGGTATGTGGGAATATTTGATTATCACCGGCATAGCCCTGCAGGCTGGCAGGTCTTTGCAGACCTTGTAGTTGCACTTATTTTGGTTTTGAGCTGGATGGTGCCAGAAGCCAAAAAAGCTGGTCATAACCCCTGGCCATGGGTCGTGGCTACGTTGTTTCTAGGTTCAATAGGCCCGTTGCTGTATCTTGTTTTTGCTAAAACTTCGCGTTCATTAGCAGAACAACCTCAATAGACTTATGCCTTCCAGACTGGTTTTATCAGTCTGGAAAATTTTGTTTTTCACCGCAGGTATCTTTGCGTTTAAACAGCCGCCTACTACATTTATCTGATAGTCATAGAACAATTGTTTGTCCGTGCCACTCATTTCCAAAGCATATCAGTTCAAACATAGTTGTTTTTCTGGACTGGCTGAGATCGTTGTGTTGATTCTCTAATCAAACTCAATATGAAAAGGACGCAATCATGGCCTTACCCTACCCCACTATTCTGGTGCCCGGGATCACCGCTTCCAATTTACGCGATACTTATCCATTACCCCCTGAAAGTGTCTGGACAGTATTCAAAAAACGTTTCGACAGAGTCGCGCTTCACCCAAATGATTTGCGTTATGAGGCGAAACAACCTTCGCTCGTTAAAGCCGATCAGATATTTGAAGTCGCTTACGAAGAATTGGTAGAAGAAATGCGCGACGAGTTGACCGATTTGGCAAGTAAAGAAGTGCCGGTTTTTCCATTTGCCTACGATTGGCGGCATCCGCTGGAAGTCATTCAGCAGCAACTGGCGGATTTTATTCAACAAGTTATCGACAGGGTCAAGTTAATGCCCCACTACCATAAAACCTATGGCAGTGAATTAAAAGTCAACCTTATCGGGCATTCAATGGGAGGTCTGGTGATTTCGCGGTGTTTGTCAGATCAGAGCCAGGCGTTGCCCATCAATAAAGTATCGACGCTTGCTACGCCATATCAGGGTAGTTTCGAGGCTATCGTCAAATTAACAGTTGGAACCGGTAATCTTGGCAGTGGAAAACCCAGTCATGCGGAGCGGCGCTCAGCGCGATTGACGCCCGCTTTGTATCAATTGCTGCCAGCATTTAAAAAAGGCATATCCATCGATTCTGCTTTTCCGCAAACATTGCTGGATCCGAAATCCTGGCAGCCATCTGTCAGCAAATCCATTGAGAAATATATCAGAAACGTCGGGCTGCCAGACTCAAAGCCGCCGGAGCTGGCTGCAAAATTGTTTAAACAATTGCTAAAAGGCGCCAAAGACAATAGCAACAAAATCAAGAATCTGGACCTCTCTCGCCACGGATTGACCAATAAAGACTGGTTGGCCATAGTCGGTGTTGATACAGACACCAGAGTCAAACAAAGGGTGACAAGCCGAAGGGGAGTTCCAGTATTTGAGTTTGATCAAAAAGCGGATGTGGCCAACCTTTGGGATCCCGACGATACAACCAAGAACTGGCGTCAGACAGGCGATGGTACTGTTCCATATGAAGGTGCCGTGCCACCATTCCTGGGAGAAGATGAACTGGTACTTATTACACCTGATGATTACGGATTTTGGGAATTAAGCGATAAGGCCCTGAGTAAAGTCGGAGGGTTCCACGGTATTTTACCCAACATGGATCTGTTGAAACGTATTTTGATCCGATTCTTCACCAATACTGGTGATAGTAAATATGACAATACCTGGGGCCGTGCTGTGCCTGGCATACAAAACTGGAACCCTCCACTGTCTTTACGAAGAAAAAAGGACTGAACAATATTAAAATTGGTTAAATCGCCTATTTTTTAATGAAAATAACAGGTTATTTAAACTGAACATAAATCTAAGACCTTGATATATAATAATTTTTATCTTGGCTCATTGATTGCAATCCAACCTTGAGTGTTAATTGAAGCACTGTGATAGGAGTACAAGATGGATTTCATTTTTGGGTCAATTTTCTTTATGTTTTGGTTAGTTATCTGGATTATCCCGGTTGTTTTGATAGCTGTGTCTAATCGTACTTCGGGAGGCGAAAAAGCAGCCTGGATCCTGGCCATGATCTTCGTTTCCTGGTTTGCCTGGATATTCTATCTATTGCTGGCACCACTAAAAAGTCGAAGTGCATACTAATACCAAACATTAATGATTAGGATTTTCGACGCATTTGTTCGAATAATGAGGGTTCCCAAGGGCGCATAGCCATTAGTAATCCCATGTGTTGACGCTGACTTAGAGGTAAGTCAGCGTCTTCGTTATTCAAATCTGCCGCTTCTTTCGTTAACTGATTCAACTTACGTTCTATAATATCAATTGATGTTTGTGAATATCGCCCACGTAAATAAAAGCGGAAATTCCACTTCTCATCTTGCTTTGGTGCCATAAACTTCACCATGACTTCCTGTTCCATAAATTTTTCCAGAGGGCCACCAGGGATCCATCTGAAATCTTGTGCTATCAGTAACTTGTAGTGATTATTAGGCAGCAAATCGATGACTTTCAGTTTATCCAGCCGGGCCAGCAATCTTATGCACTCATGCTTATCTATATCGTAGTGTCCAATCAATTCATCGAACATCCAACCATCGCGAACACATACCGCAGTGAGTAGGAGTTTTGGATCAGATAGCAGTTCCAACTCTTGCTCTTTAGTGAGTTGACTTAACTGTTCGGTTTTCTTTTGCGTAATAATAAACAAGTCGGACAGGTTCATATTTAGCATGTCGCAGATTTGTTCGAGTTTATCCAGCGTGAAACTGTTGGTGGAGAAAATGCGCTTTACGTTTGCTTCACTCATCCCCAGAAAACTGGCCACGTCTTTGTAGGTGAGTTGATGTTGTCGCAATAGTTGCTTAAGGGTATGACTAATCTGGGCAATCTGGCTCACAAGTATTACCTAACTATACGTTCAGTATAAATAAAGTATACATGGAATACACAAGTTTACATATTGAATACCTGAGACTAATGTTTATCTCGTTCACAACAAACGAGGACATACTTATGAAACAGCTAAACATCGCCATTATTTCCGCTTTTCTTTTTTCCGCTTCTTTGGCACATGCTGAAGGTGCTTCAGTTCATCACAGTGGTCAGGCAAGTAAACACTCCGCCCTTGCGTCAGCCCATGGTGTTGCTTCCACTGCCAAGGTAGCCAGTGCTGTTGTCGCCGTACCTTTAGTTGTTGCTGGCAGCGTAACGATGGCCATCGGCAGCGCAAGTCTGGAAGCGGGTGCATCTCTAGTCGAAGCGGCGTCTAAAAAAGGGCCACTGGTAATTACTGAGACGACGGTAACAGCCGATCCAGCCCCTAATCAAGTCATCATTATTCAGAAGAATATCAAAACTAAAGGTCAATAAACTTTCGGCTTTGGCGTTTATTCAAGGAGAAAACTGATGCGTATATCTAAATTATTTTTGATTATTTTCCTATTCATTTCTGCGACCAGTTGGGCGGGCAGTAACCGCCATGCGGAGGCAGGTTTTGAGCCTGAACGTATCATCAAATTTGCCAAAGACGTAGAGAAATACGCCGCAGCTCAAGGCGCTCATGCTTTCATCATCGGACGTGTAGGCAGGCCGGAAGCCGGCCTTCCAAAGGGGATTCATTTCACCCACACAGCCGTAGCAGTGTATTCCAATATCACACTCAATAGTGGTGAAACTGTGCGTGGTTACGCTATCCATAACCTCTATCAGCAAAGTGAAAAACCAGAAAAGAGCCAGCTAATCATGGACTACCCTGTGGATTTTTTCTGGGGTGCTAAAGCACTAAAAGCTGGGATAGTGATCCCAACACCTGAAATCCAACAACGCTTAATCAGCCTGATCGAACAAGGCAAGAATAAAGAACTGCATAACAGTGACTACTCCGTTATCGCCAATCCATTTAACGGACAATTTCAGAACTGCACTGAACATACACTGGATATGCTTAACGCAGCAATTTATCAAACAACCGATGTGAAGAAGATCAAAGCCAATACACGTGCTTACTTTACGCCGCAACGTGTTCATACCAGCAGATTCAAACTGATGTTTGGTTCATGGTTGATGGACGATGTCACCACCCGGGATCATAGAGGCAAAATTGCCACCACAACCTTTATGTCAATCAACCGCTATCTTGAGCAATTTGATCTGGCCACCCATTCGGTCACTTTACTGGAAGACGGAAAGACCCAGGTCCTTTAGGCCAACCTGGTTCAGAAACATCGAGAAACAAGGAGAATTAAAATGAATTTACAAGCCCCAACAAAACCCTACGTACTCGCGTCCATCGCAGCATTATTAATTGGTGTTTGCGCTTATGGTATAGGATTGTTCAACGCTAATATGGAGCTGAATGAAAAAGGTTACTACCTTACAGTTATGCTGTACGGATTGTTCTCAGTTGTGTCTTTGCAGAAAACAATACGGGATAAGGCTGAAGGGATAAACACCTCAAGTATCTACTACACCCTTTCCTGGGCATCGACAGGTTTCGCCATCGCCTTATTGGCAATTGGACTGATCAATGCAGAATTGCTGTTAAGCGAAAAAGGATTTTACGCCATGGGTTATGTACTGAGTTTATTTGCCGCGGTTACAGTACAAAAAAATGTGCGAGACAAACTGGCCTTGAAAGAAGAATCTGCTGAAAAAGAAGTTGAATCCGTGAGAGAGCCAGATGAAATAGCAGAGTAAAAAGCTGGAGTTATCAAAAGGGAAAACAGTGTTTTCCCTTTTACTATTTTTTAGTTTGGAGGGCTGCTTTGGACATTATCGGAAGCACACTAACAAATTGATTTATGGTGACAACTTTACAATCATGTTCAGGTTCATGGTTAATTGAAACATAGGTTACCTGTCGAGTTTGCAAAACATGCAGCACGATATGAAGAATACCATAGAGGTGTTGGTTCTAATATTGGGAAATTCCAGGATTTCCGCATTTCACAGTCGATTATGATTTGAAATCATAACGAGTCCAGATTGTTTAAGCCTAGTACTGACGAAGCTGGGTGCCTTCATAGCTAGATTGTAAATTAGCAAATCGAGAACTATGTTCAAGGTAAACAACAAAGGAGAAGCCATGCAAATTTACTATCTTGAAATTGTGACGCCGGATGTTGATGCTACCTGCGCGGCCTATTCGCAACTGTACGGTGTTAGTTTTAGCGATCATCAGTCTGACCTAGGTAATGCGAGGACAGCAGCACTATCTAATGGTGGAATGATCGGTATAAGGGCCCCAATGCACGAGTCTGAAGACCCTGTCGTTCGCCCTTATCTATTGGTAGAAGACATAGAAGCAGCTGCTGAAGATGCCATAATTGCAGGAGGCCAAATTGCGCATCCTCCGCTGGAAATTCCCGGCTACGGCAAGTTTGCTATCTATATTCTAGGGGGAAATCACCACGGACTTTGGCAGGTCTGAAGGTGAGACTTAACGGTCAATACTAAAAAATTGCTAACATGAACCTGGTGATAAAGGCATTAAGCCACAAGAGGTTATTTAAAATGAATATATCTATGCACATTAACTTCGACGGTCGGTGCACGGAGGCCTTTAAATTTTACGAAGAGCATTTAGGGGGTGTCATTGGCCCTATTCTTTCGTATAGAGACTCTCCGGCATCTGCCAATGTACCAGAGGAATGGCAAGACAAAGTCGTTCACGGAAGTATAGCGATCGATAAAATTGAATTGGCAGGTACAGACATTTTGCCTCCTGAGTATCAGATACCGAGAGGTTTTTGGTTGTTACAAAGGCTGTCTTCTGAACATGAGGTGCAGAAGTTATTTGAAATTTTCAAAGAGGATGGCGAGATAGTGTTAGCTCCTCAAAAAACGTTCTGGTCACCTTGTTATGCAATAGTTAATGATCGTTTTGGAGTACCATGGAAATTCAACTGTGCGGCATAACAAACCGCAGTGGTTAACAGCTCCTTGTTAGTTTTTACCTCAAAATTGAGTTGGTCATCATATAATCTGGTATATCAGATAAGAGAGCGGGATCAGTTCTGACAGTCTCTTGTGTACGTGATGCTGACAATCACCAAAAACGTGATCATTTACTTGAGATCAACAAAAGCGGACGGTGGTTTTTACTGTTTAACTCTAGAAATACCCGCTTACTGTAGAGTCGAAACAAATGACAGTAAAAGAGCAAAAAATTAGCCTATTGCATAGTTAAGCTATGCTGTTTATTCTTAATATTTGAAACTGGTGTTTTATGTACTGTCGTGGAGCGAACCATGTTGGTTTGGCAAGCAAAGCATTTGGCATAGAGCTATGGAAGGATAAGTAAGTTCCACATCAAAAGGGTTTTGGGTAATGCAAGAAGAAAGACAAGGGGTTTATGGGCGCGATGCGCTGCCTTTCGCGCTGTACGCAAAGGCTGTTGAGAAAACACACGAATATAAGAAGGCCAGTGACAAAATCCTCAAGGACTGCGATGCGCTTGCCAGTCATATTAAAGTGCGAACTCAGTTATCTTGGATCGATAATTCCAAGTTCGACGCGAAAAATGAGGGTTATATTACTGTCCATTCCAATCAAGTCTTTATTCATGTGCCATTTCACTTAACTCATGCATTCCCCTTTGTTTCAACTTTGGATGAGTTAGTCGACATTGCTAAACACATACGTATCGGGCCCGAGAGCATAATATGTATTTCCGGTTCTGCCACATGCATGGAACGTCTCGATTCGATTGGTGATATCGATTACTGCGAATATGCCCCCGAAACAGACAACGTATTCATGTCTGAAATTGAAAAAACTGTACTGGCAGATAAAGAATCGCTGGTGTGTATTAAAGTGAAGTGGGGTGACGAACTCAAAGTATCCAGGCCTTGGAATGAGCTGAAGAATTGCATTGACAAAGCGAAGAAAGCGATTGCAAAAAATGATGCACTGTCCAAGACAAACTGGAAGTTAGATTTTGTGGGTATTACACAGGTGGTCGGGCCAATCGCTATCACTAACATGTGCCTTCCGCATGAAGAGCCTGGGTCCAGAACCGCGCGCAGCTGGATATATCAAGAAGCAGTGATTCACGATGAATCAGAGCTGAAGGGCAGTTTGTCCGACCCAATCCAATTTGGACATTATATTCTGTGGCTTATTGAGAGTGTGTTAGAATATAAAGGTGAAAACCCCAAAAAAGCTGCAAAACGAGCACTTTCACTCTGCTATTTACTGGGCTTTGGAGACGAAGCAACCTTGATTGAACAGGCATTGAATCAAGAAGCGTTAGTACATGATACGCGAGATGAAGCACTCAACGAGGTTGATGAGTTGTTGTCAATAGATAATGATGTGTCGATGAATGAATTGAGAATAGCATCTGAGCACAAACGTAAAGAGCTCGGTGGAACGAGCACCACGCTGGACAGTAATAAACAAGGCGCTTTGTTACTTTGTGAACGAGCGATAAAGGCTGCGATGGAAGCTGTCGATAAAGTGATGAAAGAGGCAAACGAATTTTTAGAGCTCAGTGAAAGGGTTATAGCCTGATGAGCAATACTGTGAGCAAAAAACAAGCAAAAGAAATAATTGATTCTCTGCACTTGAGCCCACTTGCAAAGAAATCGGCCAGAAAGGCGCTCGACGATGCGTCGAGTCAAAAGCTACAGGAAGTTCAGCAAGAAGTGGACTACTTAAATTCCCATACAAAAGGTATTCGGGAACAGCTCGAACTCATGCGAAAAAACAATGAGAAACAGCAAGTTACACCTGTTGAAAACCCTACTTTACCCCAGAACTTACCAAATTTGATTAGTTCTGCATTCGACCGTGTGAGCAAAGACACAATTCGTGTATTAGAAGCACTCATCGGTTTGAAATTGTCGTCATCTCAAGCCTCATTGGTGGCAACGCTAAACGATATCGTTCAAGCGATTCTTAAATCAGATCCTAAGCAACAAAGTGCAATCAACCCAAATCGCCTGCAACTACTTTTTGAGCGTTTGGAGGCAGAAAAGGGAATATACGAAGAGTTTTCACACACTTATGATGTTCACGACTTAATTGAAAACAAATCTCGATTGTTTCCGGTTTTCATCAAGGATAACAATCTGGTCTCCGTGGCTGAGGCTCAAACCGCTATTGCACAGTGCGAAGCGATTGCCAGGAGCAGCAACCCGACCGTATTGGTGACGGTCAATTCAGGTGGCGGTATATTAGGTGACTATATCAGTAACCGGCTGCGAATCGGCAAGCAAAGAGTAATTGCCGCTCGTACAACCAAAAAAAGTCCTGATGTCCATTTCACCGCCAATTCCATTCGAATAAACAAGAATTCTCGCATTTTGATTGTTGACGATATTGCTCGCACAGGCAACACGTTGCGATTCGTATATAACGAACTCAAGAGCAAGTATCCACAAACGTTAATAAGCTGCATGACACTTGTCGCACATCACACAAATTTTGGTCAAAATCTGGGTGAGATAAAGAAATATTCAGCGTGCTTTACATCCAGCGAGCAAGTGAAATTGCCGTGGGCCAACAGCGGTAAGTTAGTCCATAGAAATGGCATGTACATTATTGGTAGTGGACACAAGACGATCGCGATAACCGATAATGAAGCTAAACTGGCCTATCAAGAAGTGAACGCTAAAACCAAATCTATGAGTGAGTAATTTCGCTAATACAATTCTGGCTACTAAGTTACTCCATAAGTGCTGCCAGTTAATGTTCAATGCTCTCATAATCCGATATGGCTGCATCAATATTCTTAACCAACGCGGTAAAGTAATGAACTTACAACACCATTCAACGACGGCACCACCCGTTTATTCATCTCGCCCTTTGACTTCGTCAGCAAATTAGCGGCTATGGTGCCACCACCTAGGCTCTATTTGCCCCTCATTTACGGTGTCTTCGCCTCAAACAGTAATGTAAAGGTACAAGTTATCAGCTCTAAGCGAGGAAAGCGTTACCGTGCCGCCAAAGCTGAACAACGAGCTTGGGACGAAGCACTAAGACCTAAACCATGTAAGTTAATCGGTTCGCCAGAATTGTGCAGACTGATAGCTGTTAAGCTTAAAAGAGCATGGGCACCACAACAAATTGCGGGTTGGTTAAAGCGACAATATCCCGATAATCAGGAAATGAACGTGTCCCACGAAACAATCTTTAAAACACTGTTCATCCAGACGCGAGGAGCGTTAAAGAAAGAGCTGCAACAGTGTTTGAGAAAAAAAAGCCGTACGTAAATCTGGCGCGTCAACGCTAAAAGGCCGAGGCTTGGGACAAATCCCTGATGGCTTGTCCATTAGTGAGCGCCCAGCATCTGTTGAAGATAGGGCCGTCCCTGGACATTGGGAAGGCGACCTAATCTGTGGTTCAAAGAACAGCTATATTGCCACGCTTGTTGAACGTCATTCTCGTTATGTGATGCTCGTCAAAGTTGAAGACAGTAAGACGTCTACTGTTATTGCTGCGCTTATTAAACAAGCACAAAAGCTACCAAGCGAATTATACGAATCACTCACGTGGGATATAGGTAGGGAAATCAAAGTCCACAAACAATTCAACTTGGCAATCGACATCAAGGTATATCTGTGTGATCCTCACTCTCCTTGGCAACGCGGTTCAAATGAAAACACTTATCGGTTACTAAGACAGTATTTCCCCAAAAGCAGTGACTTATCAGTACACAGTCAACAAAAGCTTAGTGGTGTTCTAGACAACTTAACGAAAGACCAAGAAAGACGCTAGACTACGAAACATCAGCACAGAGATTTAACCAGTGTGTTGCATCCATCGGTTGATCCCACAGTCTAATGCCGCCTATCACCTTAAGTCGAAACCTTCTACCAAAAATGTCAGAACAGATTTGAGCCACTACACTTAATTTATTCTAAAACACCAAAGCTTTTTGCTTCGCATTCTTTTTATGGGGTATGCTAAATTTATCAATTCAATCATCAATGTCTGGTTAGAGTTTAGAATGAATCATTTGTTGTTAAAAACTGCGTTTCTTGCCTTGTTACTCAGCCCAGCATCATTTGCTTTTGCATCAAACCTTGTAGTTGGATTCATAGAACGTCCTCCCTACATATACACCAACGCAGATGGGTCGATTAAAGGTAAATTTGGCAGAGAGCTGGAAGACATTTTTTTTAATTCCAGAGTGAATGCCAAATTACAAAAGTTTGCGCCACTTGATTTAAAAGACTTTTTTGGCAATGCACAGGTTGATGGATTTATTGCCACTAAATCCATCATAGATAACCCGGACAAGTTTATTTTCAGTAAAAAGCCTTTGGTGACATTAAAGTTCTATGCTTATTCTTTGCCAACCACTGCTCCCGCCAGACAAATCTCGGATCTGGAAAATACCTCTGTGACCATTCCACTGCCGCTCGAGAAACTAAATGGGGATTTAAAAGACAGGCTTGCGGATCCGGCCAGCAATATTCAGGTGGAAGGACATAGCATGACATTTGAAGAACAAATCGAATGGTTGGAACAAGGCCGGGTGGAATACGTGATCACTTACATTGATCAAAATACCCGGGCATTGCAATTTTCCAAAAATATAAAAACTGATCATTTACAGGTAAATAATATTTTCAGTTTGCCTTTATACCTTGTAGTACGCGGGTCTTTCGAACAAGGAGAAGAAATGATGAAGCGCATTAATCGCTTCATCAAGTAAAGACGTTAAGCGTTTAGCTGCGCTCCAAAATAAATTCAGTCACCGCTTCCAGGCTGGCTTTGTGTCTGTTGAGCCTCAGTCCGATAAGCCTGGGTTCCCCACAATGGTACTGTTGATAAACTATGTTTGAAACTGCCAGACGTTTCTTTGGTGGAATAAGACACATACATCAATGTCTGGGAGTCAGCGTCGAAAATTCGCCTGATTTTCATACTCTTGAAAAAAATGCTTTTGGACTTTTTAAACACCACTTCTCCCGACTTGGATTTATCGATGCCATTGATCATTTCTGCGGTGATTTCACCTGTTTGTCTGCAGGCGATTGAGCTGTCTGATGGGTCAGCTAGACTGAGATCAGCCTCGATACTAGCTACATGACATGTCACTCCCGTTACAACAGGGTCAACCAGTGTATTTAGCTTGATGTCTTTGGTTGTGAATAATCCCAATGAAACATCGCCCACCTCTTTTTGTCCACACGCTGCCAACAACCCTATGCATCCGACAATCAATATCATGTTTTTCATTGGTATTCCCCCATCCTTTGATCTGAGTAAATCATTTTTTAGCAATGGTTGATACAATAACGACTTACCCTGCTCACAAACAATAAAAATTTTAGGAATTCTATGAGCTCAACTTATCCGATAGGCACTCCGGGGCAACCCTGGAATGAAGAACACAAAGTACAATGGCTTGCGAACCAAAGCGTGAAGCGTCAATACAAAGATGAGGTTCTGGCGAAACTCCAGGGACTGGACAATCATTTTGAGCTCATTCAGTATGGTGCACTACCTTATGACGAATCTCGTTACCCTCTATATATATTGAAGTCATTGAACTGGCAGTCGGACAAAGATGTGGTTTTGGTTACCGGTGGTGTGCATGGATATGAAACCTCTGGTGTACAGGGTGCAATACGATTCGTCCAAGAAGCCGCGCGTCGCTACATGGATGAATTTAATTTTCTGATTGTGCCTTGCGTCAGCCCTTGGGGATACGAAACTATAAATCGCTGGAATCCTGCTGCCATTGATCCAAATCGCTCGTTTGTGGCCAATTCACCTGCCCCCGAACCCGCCTTGTTAATGCGCTATCTTGAATCGATGGAAGCGGATTTCGTCGCCCACTTTGATTTACATGAAACTACTGATACCGATAACTCAGAATTCAGACCTGCACTGGGAGCGCGGGATGGGATTGAGCAATCTGTCTGGAATATTCCTGATGGGTTTTATGCTGTGGGAGATACAGAGAACCCTACCCCGGATTTTCAAAAAGCTGTAATTGAGTCAGTAGCTGCAGTCACACATATCGCGCCAGCAGACGATAACGGCATGCTCATTGGTGCACCATTGGAACAGTTAGGCGTAATCAATTATGCCAAAAAGTCATTAGGGTTGTGTGGCGGAATGACCAACGCAAAATACGTGACAACCACAGAAGTGTATCCCGACAGCCCTCTCGTGGATGATGAGAACTGCATTATTGCGCAGGTTGCTGCAATTACTGGCGGTCTGGATTTTATGCTAAGACAATAATAAGCGCGGGAATTCGCGCTTTTATCTCAATGTTCGAAGTTATCTATGCGAGATGAATCATCTTTGCTCATTTCAATCCATTCCTGAACAAGTGAGTGAGCAAGGATGACCTGCTGATAGTTTTTGCTGGCCTCATCCAGAGCCACAGAATAGGTTTGAAAGCGTGTTGCCACTGGCGCAAAAAAGATATCCGCTGCGCAGAAGTCACCGAATAACCAGGGGCCTGGATATTGATTGGCACAATTTCGCCAAATTTCAGAGACGCGTTCGACGTCAGCCTGCACATCTGCCGGCCATTTTTTGGCCTCTTTGCGCAGACGAATATTCACTGGCATAGCATTACGTAATGCGCTCAGACCAGAACTCATTTCAGCACAAACACTACGGGCTCTTGCGCGTGAATGTGGATCTGATGGCCAGATTTGTGGGTAGCGTTCATACAGGTATTCAGCAATGGCAAACGTATCCCAGACACAAAAACCATCCTCTTTAAGCATTGGGACCAGACCCGTTTCGCCGCCCAAGGCCTTCACTTTCTCCCTGGTGCCAGGCACATATAGGTCCACATTTGTCTCTTCGAAAGGTATGTCCAGAAACCTTAAAAGAAGCCAGGCCCGCATGGACCATGAAGAGTAGTTTTTGTTACCGATTACCAGTTGCATCGCTTCGTATCTCCCAGGTTAATGTTCAGATCAACTATAACAACAAGGAAACGACAATATTGGCCAAGAATCGTTTAAAACTCGCCAAATATTACATTGAACTGCGGGTGAGTTAAGCTAGATGTTATCCCTGATGGTGTCCGGTAATTGAAAAACAAATCCTGACATTTGCTGCCATCGTTCAGTCAACTCCAGCAGTTGGTATTCACAGCCTGCCCTGCCAACCAACTGCATACCAGTTGGTAACTGATGCTCAGTGAGCATTGGCATGGAAACCGCCGCCAAACCCGCCTGATTGGCAAAGCTAGTGAGATCCGCCTGATTTGCCGGTACTGCTTGTCCAAAGGAAAAAGCCCTTTGTGGCGCAGTTGGCATCAACAAAAAGTGCCCTTTAGAAAACAACACACGGGAAAATTCGATGGCTTTTTCCAATACCCGTTCAGCGTGCATCAAATCTATCGGTGACTTTTTATCGACAAACCCCAACATTGATTTGAGATAGGGTGAAAACTTATCTGGTTGTGTTTGCCAGTCCTGATAATGTTCAGCGCGCATGTCAGCTTCACATATCAACAACCCTGCTCGTCTCGCGGAAGCAAAATCGTAACCACTGAAATCAAAGTGTTTTACAACACATCCCATTTGGCGAAATGTATCCACATTGCGTTCAAAATCGTTGATTATGTCATTATCAACCCCTAAAGCGAACAAATCATCAGGTACCAGCAATATTGGTTGTTCAGGGATTTCGGCGGCACTTTTGAAGTTGTAATCGACAGACTCAGCACTCTGCTCATCATACTTGCCAATCAAGCTAAATATTGTGGAGAGGTCTTTGGCAGAACGAGTCATTGGGCCAATATTGTCCATCACCCGGCTACAGGCCACAGTACCACGATTGCTAACAGCGCCCCGGCTGGGCTTTAATCCGAAAATGCCACAATATGATGCAGGAATTCTTACCGAGCCCATGGTATCTGTACCCAAAGCCACTGAACACATCCCAGTCGCTACTGCAACGGCCGAGCCACCAGATGAACCTCCCGGTGTGAGCCCATGCTGATAGGGGTTATGACAAGGTCCAAAATATGGGTTGTCATTGGTTGCGCCCAACGCTCCTTCGTGCATATTGAGTTTGCCAATGAATGTTGCCCCCGCATCCCGCAATAGTTGGGTAACATAAGCATCAGATTCCGGAACCCTGTTCAACCGCGTTTGCATTCCCGCAGTGGTGGCAAAACCCAGTGCATCAATGTTGTCTTTCAGCGCAACGCTTAAGCCACATAAAGGTGAGCTTGCTTCTGGTTTCAATTGGCTTTTTGTTACCGAAACAAAGGCGTTCAATTGAGGATTAAACTTATCAATCAACGCAAGTTGCTGAGAAAGCACATCCTCCGGCAGCACCTGTCGTTTGCGGATCATCTCCAACTGGCTGTTAAGGTCAAGGGCCATTAAGTCTGGATTTATGCTGTTCTCTGCGCGCACGTTACTTAAACCTCTCGTCAATTAAACGAATGGGTTTTTGCCGCACATCCACCTGAGTTAAGGGGGTGAGTTCGCCTGCCCGCTTAAACTCCACCTGTACTTCGATGCCAATTTTGCGCTTCAGCAAGGCTTTGTATTCGGTGAGTAAGGTCTCCCTGTTTCCCTCATCGCTGCTGACCTCCACCATTACCAGCATATCGTCGCGTCCATTCTGATCACGAATAGCTTTACAGATAAACTCACCAAGAAATTCTTCACGCTCTTCAAGCATTGGCCCCACGCCTTGCGGATAAATATTAATGCCGCGCAACTTCACCATATTGTCTGAACGCCCCATAAATCCACGGATGCGCTTAAAAGGCATTCCTGATGGGTTTTCTCCTACTTCTTCACAAGTAATGTCATGAGTGTTAAATCGAATGATAGGATAAACGTCGTCCTTATACAGACATGTGACCACCATGTTGCCCACCTCGCCTCTGACAACGGGTTGATTGGAATCGGGATCAAGAATTTCTAAGTACTGAGCATCTTCCCACACGTGCATTCCTTGGTGATCAGGGCCTTCCGCCGCGATCGTACCGGTATCGCCTACCCCATACCAATCAAAGAGTTCCGGATTTCCCCAGGTTTCGGCAATACTCTCACGGCTTTCCATGCCCAGATGGCCAATAATCATGTCTATTTTTATATCTTTGCCTGGCCTCAATCCTTCATCTTTTGCTACATCGGCCAGGCGTTTAATGTAATCCACAAAGCCCACCAAGACATTGACACCAAAGGTTTTCATTAAATTGACTTGTTGAGCTGAACGGGTTTCAACACCTGTTCCTGCTGACAGGAACATCGCATTTGTGTAATGAGTCACAGCTTCACGAATATAGTGTCCGCCGTTTATCATTCCGTGTCCGTAACAAGACTGAATTATCGCACCGGGCTTGAGGCCCATGAATCGATAGGAACGGGCCACAAGTAAAGATTGAATCTCACGACTTTTGGGCCCGAATAATAAAGGTTGAGGCGTGCCGGTTGTGCCACTGGTGGTGTGAAAAACCAGAGGCGGTCTTTGTTCAATTGGGATGTCATCCAACCCATGAAAATCGCCGATAGGCGGATATTGCTCAACACTGTCCATGATATCGGACTTCGAAATCAACGGCAGCTTTTCAATATCTGCAAGACTATTTATATCGCCTGGGCTTACTCCCGCATTACCCCAGATCCTTTGATAAAAAGGAATTTCCCAGGCACGTTTAACCACTTTTAAAAACCGTTCATTTTGCAGTGTCTTCAGTTGCTCAGGTTTCATGCTCTGGAAAGTTGATAGCAAACTATCGCCCAGTGGATAGTCTTTCAGCATTTGCTGATAATCAAATGCTTCGAAGTAAGTCGGATAGCTTGAATTGGCTTCTGCCTGTTGGTTCATTAATTCGGCCTTTGTGGATCATTTACCATAAGTTCAACAAGCTGGTTAATATTTTGGATTTGCTCCAATTCGTCTATGCTTTTTATCAATTTGTCGATTCGCGGCGCCGAGAAAGGCACAACTGCAGAGCGACAGGCCGCTCGAAATTTTTCCAATTGTGCTTCTCGACTCATAGGTCTGAGTGGATTTCCCAACACAGCCGGCAAATCAATCTGCAAGGTCTGGCTGTTATACAACTCAACAGTCACATTCACTGGTGCGAGTGCATTGGGGTCACAGCAGCCATTTAGCTCAGTACTGACTTTCCGAGCCAAGGCCAAACGTTCTGGGTCCTGCAGACAAGCTAAGTCAAAATCTTCCACCGTTACATTTCCGGTTAACAGAGCTGTTGCAGCAATATATCCATTACATAATTTTGCGTAACTTACGTCCATATCGTCCTTTACTGGCCTGCCTACCAAACGATTGATCAAGGGGGTTGCCCGGACTTTGATTATGGCAACATCTTGCGCCTTAAAACCATGTGTATTTTGTAAGATCAATAATCCGTCCGCTGTGCCGTGACCTGCGCGGCCGGTAGGAAAGGGTTTATGGCTGACCTGCTCTATTTGATAACCTTTACCCAATTTTGTAGTGAGAATATTAATGTCGTAGCTATCCTCAAAATTAGCAAAATAACCGTATGGACCTTCGAGTATATCTTTGGGGCCATCAAATCCTGCTTCGGCCAAATCTATCGCGCGGATGGCGGCTTGTGCGTTTAAGCCGATCTGAAGCGCCAACATGGGTGAACCTTCCACGTGGGCTTGCATCGTCCCGCTAATCTGGCTATACGCAATGCCAAGCGCGTTGGCAGTCTTTGCCGCAGAAAATGTCTGCATCGCGCACATACCAGCAGTGGCACCAAGACATCCACAGATGGAAGGGCGGAAAAACTTCAACCCGGAAGTGGCACTTTCCCCTATAAGCGTGGCAACATCTACCGCCACGGCAACGCCAAGCATGACTTGTTTACCAGACAAATTGTATTTCTGCGCATAGGCAACGAGGGCAGATAGGATAACGGCCATGGGATGCACGACAGCGGGTTCATGTACGCAGTCCCATTCCTGATTGTGGATCTGATAACCATTGATAAAAGCGGCAGTTGAAGCACTGACCCATTCGCCAGAGGTCCAAACCTGCGCCTGCTGGTCAGCGCCCCATTCAGAAGCTGCCTGCTTTACCTGTTTTACATAAGGCACGCGGGAGCCGGATAACCCCACCCCAACGGAATCCAATACAAAGGTTTTAACCGCTGACAAAGTACTGTCTGGTAGATCCTGATAGCGGGTTTGGGTGATGTGTTGAATTAACTTATCGATGGCGTTCATGAATAATCATCATCCTGTTTGCCTAGCAGACCAGTTAACGTGCGCACATTTTCCGCGTCGAGCCATTCCCCCGTCAGCACTGACTCAATATTGGCTACCTTCATACCCGCCTCAGTCATCAATAATCGAGCTTTTTCAGTTGCTCGCGCTCTGCTCAACGGCCGCTCGGGATCTCCAAGGGTGTCAAGGTGTTCCAGACTCATCGATTCACCGGAATCCAAGGTTACTGTGCAGCGTGCGCCGTAGTGGTTAGGATAGTTGCTTTCCATTCTTTCATTTGGAATAAGAGTGACCATGCTTCTTTTCTCAACCAAATCTGGGTGATCCAACACATCAATCTGATAATGGGCAAGCTGTGGCTCTCCCCAACATAAAACTGCTGCTAATGCATGTTGAATACTGAATTTAGCTTCGAGTTCAGTCGTCGGATTAGGTTTATCACAAAACAATAATGCGTCAGAGTATGTGGCAAGCTCTATTTCAGTGATTTTCTGAGGTTCAAGACCGTTAATCGCTATCAGGTCTTGCAACACATCAATGGCTGGATGGGCGTGACGACATGCAGGCCAGGGTTTGAAACTAACTCCATAAATTTGCCAGTTTTCGCACTGCTGTACCACTAATTGCGGGATTGCATCTTGTGATGTTGCATTGAACAACCCTTGTGGCCCTTCAAGAATAAATTCTGGTCCCGTCAATCCTTTTTCAGCCATAAATGCCGCCATTGCTCCGCTTCTGGCCGCTTCGGCGTTATGCCACTGTTTGCTCATAACGGATTCATTACGCATCTGCCAAAAGCCCCCTGTCCGGCTGCCTGCATTACCCAAAGCTGACAAACTCTGCTCCAGGTTTAAATCGAGAATATGTGCAGCAGCCATAGCCGCGCCAAAAGCGGCGCAGGTCGAAGTGTTATGAAAATATTGATAATGACTACGTCCGATTGCCTGCCCGATCCGGATGGTCACTTCATAGCCTTTTATGATTGCATCCAGAAAACATTCAGCTGAGCATTCACTGTATTCCGCTATCGCCAGTGCGGCAGGGATAACAACGGGTCCGGGATGCAGAATTGAACTGCGATGAATATCATCCATCTCCAGCACATTCCCCAAGGCACCGTTATATTGGACAACATTCTGCCAATCAGATTTAACGGCTAGAATACCTGTGCAGGATCCCATTGGTGAAGCTTCAAGCAAAGCCGCATAAACCTTCCCGGCCCTGGACTTTGCTCCTAGCGCGGCACAGCCGATCCAATCAATAACATGTAAGGAAGCTCTCTCCCTGTCCGCTTGAACGATCCGGGATTGCTCAATGTCAATTAGCAGCTGTCTGGTGAGTGAAAGTTCCATTGGCAAATTATTTGAATTCCTATACTCTAGAATTTGTCCGGACATATTTATATCAGCTGTTTGATTAAGATACGAGAGAACAATTAGATTAAATGACGAAAATCAAATCATCTCTAAAAAACAAGTCTATGCCCAAATACCAGCGTATTGGCGAGAAACTTATCGGTCAAATTCTAGCTGGCAAACACGAAATTGATAGTTTGCTTCCCACCGAGAAGCAACTGTGTACGGCGTATAAAATAAGTCGTCATACTGCAAGAGAAGCACTACGTTACGTCGAAAAAACGGGTTTGGTTGAAAGAAGGCAGGGCTCTGGCACACAGGTAAAACGCACCTCAATGCCAGAACAAATCAATGAGTTTATTAATTCAATCAATGATTTACTTCTTTTTGGCAAGCGAACCCGTTTTGATATACGGATTTCTGACATGATTCAATTGGATGCGGATCTTGCAGAGTTACTTGACGTTGAAACAGGCACTGATTGCATTCATGTGGGTGGCATCAGGATCGAACCTCACGACAAAAAACCCATCAGCTATTCAAATATTTATCGTCCACAGCATATGGACTCTGTAGATGAGTTATTCAAAGACAAAGACACTGCCATTTACGCCGTTGTGAAAGCACTGGATAGCAATAATATCGGCAAAATAGAGCAGCAAATAGAAGCGTGCTTACTGCCAGCAGGTTTAGCTGAACAATTAGGTGCAGAGGCAAACTCGGCGGCCATGAAAATTACCAGGCGCTATTTTGATAAAGAGTTAAAAGATCTGATTTTGGTGGCGCAAAGCATCTATCCAGCCAAACGATTCAGCCATTCCTCTGTGCTTTACCCGGATAGTTAGAAGGTTCACTTATGTTGGTGAGTTTTTACTGTTATGACAAAAAACCTGATTCTCAGAAGTTACGAGACAGGTATCTCAGTGCTCATCTCAGTTGGGTTGAAGACAATTTGGCGCTTATAAGGGTAGCAGGGCCCTTGCGAGAGAACGGACAAATTGTAGGGTCGCTCTATGTGTTGGAAGCAGTTGATCTGGACAATGCACACAAGCGGCTTAAAACAGATCCCTACTATCAGGCTGATATTTGGCAAACTGTTGAAATAAATGAATTTAATGCATACGCAGGAACCTGGGTTGATGGAAAGAATTGGCCAGGTTCGAAATGAATATCAGGTGTTCCATGTTGACACTATCGATTACTAATTAGGAGTTCCCATGTCGTCCCAGTCTACCGTGGAAAATAATACCCAAGCCCAAACTGGCCACACCATGCATTGGACAATCATGTTTATTGCCATGTGTTGCCTACTGGTGTCAAACGGTATGGTGATAACCGGAATTACCGCTTTTGATAGTGAAATCCTCAAAGAGTTTAGTGATTGGTCACGGGATGATTTGAAATTCAGAGGCTTCGTTACCCTTGGGATAACCGGAATTCTGGCACCTTTTGTTGGCATATTTATCGATAAGTTTGGTGTTAAGCCACTGATCATCTTCGGTTCAGTTGTTTTAGCAGGGTCCTTCTATGCCTATGGCGAAATCACTCAACTATCTCACTTGTATTTTATTCATGCATTTTTTGCCATAGTGCTGCTGACTTGTGGTCTGAATGTTGCCGTAATATTAGTTTCAAACTGGTTTTTAAAACGCCGCGGGACAGCCATTGGTATTGCTGTTGTAGGCACCTCTTTAGGTGGAGCTATTCTAGCCCCTTTGTTTGGAAGCTGGGTGGCAGGAGGTATGGATTGGCGCGAAGGCTTTCAGATAGCCTCAGTAATCCCAGCCGGATTGTTACTACTGGCACTGTTTCTTGTTCGCAATCGTCCAGCCGATATGGGGCTGAAGCCTTACGGAGCTGATTCTTCAGCTGATGAACAACAAGCCGATGTGTCACAACAAGGGTTGGAATACTCGGAGGCAATACGTACCAAATCCTTCTGGTCCATTGCCTTTATTGCCATGTTTACGTTTTACACCATTATGGGATTCCAGGCGAATCTGATATTGCATTTACAGGATTTGGGGTTTGGGATCCAGGCAGCAGCTACGGGCTTATCCGTCCTGTTTATTCCAGCGCTGATTGGCAAGTTTATCTTTGGTCTGATCGCGGACAAAATCAAAGGCCGCGCCGTGTTATACACAAATTTAAGCCTGATGTTACTCGCCATGTTTGCCATGTTATTTGCAGGACAAGGCACAGTCTTTTTCGCCATTGCCGTAATTGGATTTATGTGGGGAGGCTTTTACACCTTGCTACAACTCAACGCGATTAATAATTTTGGTCTCAAGGCCTCAGGTAAATTACTCGGCACTATCACAGTCCTCGACGCGTTTGGCGGTGGTCTGGGTATCTGGATGACAGGCAAAATTTTCGATGTTTATGGTAGCTATCAAAACGCCTTTATCGTGTTCACTATTTTAGTGGCAATCTCAGTAGTACTGATCAGCCAGATTAGGAAACATGTTTAGATGTAAGTCATCGAAGCGAATATCCAGGCGCAGCTAGAGCTGATTTCTGAGGTTTTAGTTGCGCAAGTTTAGCTTGGCTATCTGGCGTCTACATAGTTAACCGCTTAGTACTGAAAAAGATCCCCGACAAAAGCGCTCGTGGATGACACTTTTAATTTAAGCCGCTATCTATATCATATCGAAAAAAAGTGACTCCCCACCTCCAACTAATCAGTCGGCACTGAACCAATTTGCGCCATTTACCTGTTCTCTGCTTCAACGTTCTTCCTATGTCTTTCAAGGGTCACTTGCATTTCGGCACCGTAAGGAGATGCTTGCAAAAATTCAGCAGCTTTGTCTTTGTCGATTTTCTTTAGCTGTGTATAAATCCCAAAAGATAGCCCTGCTTTTTGCTTCCTATCTTTTAGAAGTTCGAGGTTATCTGAGACAAACTCAAAATCACTATAAATCGCATGTGTTAGGAGAGTGGAAACAGCACTTTGATAATCAATATTGCTTTGTCTGAGCAACCAATCCATTGCTGACTCGGGCGATGTTGAACTCCAATGTCTGACAACTTCGCCCACCCGCTCTTGCCGTTTATCTTCGCTTGCTCCCCCTACATACCAATTCGCACTTTCCTGAGGTGAAGACATCATCCAACTTGCCATAGCCCGTTGTTTTAATACATCAATATCCTCGCCCTGATACTCGTTATCAAGCCATTGGGTCATCTCAAGCGGATTTTTTGCCCCCCATATGCCTATAACGGAAGTGCGTAACCGTTCCTGTTTCAAGTCCTCTGTTCTAAGCAGAAAGTCTGCGAACTCTTGCTTATCTGATAGTGCATTGATCACACCCATTGCTGCTAGGCTTAAGTGTTGTTCACTAGACTGGATTTCATATAGCTTGCTTGTTGCAAGCTCAATATCAGTGGTTGCCAAACTGTTGAATATGACTGTTAAGCTGCTGGCGACACCACTAAGGATCCCCTGATTACTCGCCTTTTTACTTTCAGAAAAGTACCAGTTCAATGCACCAAGCGGGTCATGGTCGGCCCAAGTTTTAAGAGTGGCAAGGGTCGCGATCATTTTAGACTGTGGTGAAGTCACATTACGCTCCACAAAATCAATCGCGCCTTGCGGGTCATATTCGGCATACTGACTCAGAATCATCACCAATGCGTTTATATCTTTGGCTGAGTTTTCTGAATCAAATTCTGATTGGAGAATTTCCAGTAGTTCCGACTCAGTGAGATTCTCAATCAAGGAGTAAGCTTCGGCAATACCTTTAAAACTTTGGGAAAACCTGTTGTCTCCCAGCAATAAGCGAATCGTCGATGCGATTTCCCCAGAATCTAATTCTGATAATTCTGGATCGGCTTTGATCAGCTTTTTATCTGAAGCAATATTCGCAGAGGGGTCTTGTTGCTTAGTCTGTGTTTCCTTGGCGGATTTCTGGGATCTTTGTTCTGGTAATTCGTCAGAAGTCGCCATTGTGTTAAATGTCTGCCCATTATATTGCGAAGTACCCAACTGATACCCAAAATAAAATGACAACAGCACAAGGGCTGCCCAAAGCAAAGTGGTTGTTTTCATATTAATAATACTACCACTTCCTACTTTATTATTTTTTCCCTGTAGGGAGAATTGGCTAAATAAGCCTGCGCTTTTTCTGTACTTTGTCTACTGAGGCTCATATGTACTCGTGTTGCAAGACCCACCTTTTTCTCTGGATCATTCACCAGTTCAATGCGAGCAGCGACAAAATTGGGGTTTTTATAGCTGGCATGCTGCAGAAAGGTTACAAAGGTGGTTTGATTATAGATCTCTGAGGAGTGCTGGCTTAGCCAATTGAGTCCAGTTTGCGGATCTTCCCATGCCCAAGTTTGCAATATCCTGTTGACGTTCTCGCGCAAGGAATTTGATGTTGAACTTGTGATAAACCAATCAGCACTCTTTACCCGGTCCTTGTAGAACCAACTGGTAAATAATTGCTCACGCAATTCTTTTGTTTTGTCGCCTTGATATTCCGATTCAAGCCAATCAGCCACCTCTTCTGGGTCTTTTCTAGACCATGCACCGACGATAGATTCAGTCAGTCCAAAGTTATCCAACCGCTCAGTGCTTTTTATGAAATCCAGAAAGTCCTGCTTATTTTCCATTGCATTTGAGATCCCAAGCAGTGCCCTAAACTGTTGATTGTCTGCATCGCCAATCTCTGCCAGCTTGTCCACCGCTAGCTCCAGATCCAAGATGGCAAGATTTTCGAAAATGGTCGACAAACCCATCGTACTGTCAGCACCGGAATATTCCGGATTATCCAGTTCTGATTGCTGCATAAAAAAATTATATGCGCTAAGGGCATCCTCCTGTGACCACCGATTCAAGGCACTCATCATTGCAGCATTTTTAGTTTTCCTGTCAGAAACCTTTGATGAAATAAAAGCCAGTGCAGCTCTAACATCGATTTCTATATATTTACCGAGCAAAACGAGTAAAGCCGCTGGGTTAGTTTGCTGATCCGGCCCGCTAAAGTGGGTCTCCAGAATATTGAGCAAATCCTCTTCTTTCAAGCTATCCACCAAAGTATAGAGGTCGACAACGTCTCTGAATTGAAACCCCTGCATACCATTTGATGTAATTTCAATGATCTGCTCGACGATCCCATCCAGATTTACTGGCGATGCTACGGGCATTTTTTGGCTGTCTGAAGTTGCCAGAGTGCTTGATGAATCCTGCTCACTCGGATGATTGATAGCTAACTTAGCTGAAGTTGGTAGCAATGATGCGGAATTAGACGTCAACTGATGAGTTGTTGTCTGACTTTCCTCTGTGGCTATTCGCAAGCCATAGCCCATTGCAAATGCAGAGGATAAACCTACTGTCCATACAAGTATTTTTTTATTCATTGCTTTCTTGTTCTCACTTCCATGTAATGAACCGAGGCTAGCAATTTGAGTACAGCATTGCAATTATGTGTTGATATGCTCACTTTTGGGAGATGGTAATAGCAGTGGTTCGTTTCCTTCTATAAGTTACAAAATTGTCATAAAAAATTCATAAAAAAAGCCGGCTCGAAGCCGGCTTTTTAATCAATTCTTTGGCAATTAAACAGTTACGTTTGCAGCCTGAGGTCCTTTTTGACCTTGTTCGATGTCAAATTGAACCTGTTGGCCTTCAGCCAACGTTTTGTAACCTTCTGACTGAATCGCACGGAAATGTACGAAAACGTCTGCGCCGCCGTTATCAGGTGTAATGAAACCGAAGCCTTTATCAGCGTTGAACCATTTTACTGTTCCAGTAGTCTTGGACATGTTCTCTCTCCTAAAAAATATACTTTACATAAGCGCATGCACGCTCGTTGTGTCGCACTGAACGAAATTTACGCGGCATGTTACTAAAGCAATTTCTTAAAACGAACTGGTAAAACAGATGTAGCTAAGTATTCTAAAGTACAATGTATAAATCGGTCTGCGTTTTGCGACAGAAGAATAATAGCAGAAGTTTAATTAAATGATAGGCTTAGTCGCATCTCAGCTAGTCTGACCAGTCGCAAGTTTGATTATTTTTCAGTCAAACCACCAGGGAGATGGCACGCCAGTATTTCGGATAAAGGCCTTCTTACGTATGAATCGACGGATAGATTCCTCCCCCATTCTTGAACCACCTAATCCAGAATATTTAAACGATTGCTTTTCTGCCTCATGAATTAGCGCAGTTAATGATGCATCATTGATACTGATAGCACCCGCTTCCAGTTGATTGGCAATTGAATAGGCATGTTCCAGATCCTGACTGAATACAGCGGCAGACAACCCATATTCCGAATCATTGGCCATGCTGACAGCTTGCTCATCAGATTCCACCGTAATAACGGGCAATATCGCTGAAAATGTCTCTTCCTTAACCACCAGCATGTCTTCTGTCAGATTTGTTAGGACTGTCGGCTGGCAATATTGCCCACCTCCCAAATTGACTACTTCACCGCCACACATGATTTTCGCACCTTTGTCTTTTGCATCCTGCAATTGTGATTTTACTATCTGAACTTGTTTTTCAGAGATGATCGGGCCTATTTCACCACGTTTTATATCTGGGTAATTGTGTGAGAGCTTTTGAACACTTTCCACTAATTTCGCAATGAACTTGTTTGCCACCGACTGGTGCACATAAACTCTTTCCAAAGACATGCAGGATTGACCTGCATTAACCATACTTCCCCAACATAGTGCCTTGGCTGCCAGCTCGATATCACCGTCAGCACAAACAATCGCTGGGTCTTTTCCTCCCAATTCCAGAAATGCCGGAATAAAACGACCAGCACATACCTCTGCAAGTTTTCGCCCTGTTGCCACGCTACCAGTGAAACATAGGGAATCCACTTGCTGAATCACTGCCTGACCAGTGCTACCTGCTCCGGTCACTAACGCGAGTACGGCAGACAATGCCGGCACCTCATTCAGGGTCGTTTGCAAAGGCTGAACGAATCTGGATGTTACTTCGCTGGGTTTAATAATCACCGCACTACCCGCAAGCAAAGCCGGGATGGCATCAACCAAAGATAACAGCAAGGGAAAATTCCAGGGGCTGATTACACCAACAAGTGAATAAGGTAGGTAAGATTGTTGGATTTCGATAAAAGGGATTTCTGCCTTCTTTTTGCCCTGTGCATCCAATAAATCAGGTGCCTGCGCGCACCAACGTCTAATCGTTCCTATTGTGACGTCTACTTCCAGAGCTGACTCTGATACACGCCCGGTGTCGTTGACTAGCGCATCAATGATGGCTTGGCGATTTTCAGCCAGCGCATCAGCCAACAACAACAAGCTGTCGATACGATAAGCCAAACCCGCCTCCCACCAGGTTTTTTGATTGTTACGCAACGGGAGCAATGCAGCGCAGACCCCATCATGGTCAAACACAGGCAGGTCAAAATCAGATTTTCCTGTTCTGGGATTGAGGATAGCCATTGACTCCACGTTACTTCTCCCCCTGTATTACACCTGATTGTTGCAAATGCTTAATACACGACATCTGGGTTTGCATAAAGTGGCTCCGCTCTTTGACTTCCACCTCACCATTTTCGTTTAGCATGGTGTTGGCCGGATAAACAGATTGCGCGTATTGATTAGCAAATAACTCGTTTCTCTGCCGTGACAGAATATTTCCCATTCCCGGTTTGTTTCGATAACGTCTTAGAGCCGTTATATCTACTTCATGATTCGCCACCATACTCTCGCCAAACCCTGCTTCAGCCAGCACTCTACCTTTGAAATCTACAAGCTTTGACAATCCATCGGTCGACTCAGCGGGAAAATCAATGTCGGCAATCCCTGCCGAGTTAGCCGAGACAACATAAGCCAGGTTTTCCACCGAACGGGCGCGTTTTGCAATATCTTTCGGTGTCAGTTCATTTGATCCCACTTCAGAAGAACTGTGCAGAAATACTTCAGCCCCGCGCATAGCAAGACAACGGGCAATTTCCGGATAGAGTATTTCTTCTGATGCTATCGCTGCCAAATTACCTATCTCTGTTCTGGCCACAGGGAACAGCGCATCCTGTCCATAAATATCCAGGTATTTATTCAACACGTCGTGGGGTGTAGGGGCAAACATCGACACCAACCTTCTGTAACGCAGGATACAATCACCGCTGGGATCGAGAATAAAGGAGGTTTGAAAGTAGAGTTCTGAAAAATGCGGATCGATTTCATACAAATTGCCCGAGAGGTAAATCTGATTTTGCTGTGCAATTTCTGACAACTTCTCATATTCACGTCCATCTGGCACCACCGCAGCCTTAACTTGCCATTCAGGCAGACTTTCTCCCATTGGGAAGCTGGTAAGAAAATACTCTGGCAATACCACCAACTTAACACTGGGCCCTACAAAGCCTTTGGTGCCTCTGATTTGTCCTGCAATCCGAGTGATGTTATCAAATATCTTATTGCGGGCATCTGCAACGCTCAGTTTGTTCACTGCGTAGCAACGGGTCTGTAAAGCCACTGCTGTATAAGATAAGTTCATCTACTTCTCCTCCAGCCCGTCTACCAACATGACATTGAAGGTTCCGGTTCCTTCTCTGAGTGGAATTGCCTGTTTGTATTCTTCAGACGCCCAAAAGGACCTGGCGGACTCTTTGTCAGGCCATTTAGAAATGACTACGCTGGCAGGATCAAACTGCCCTTCTATCAATTCAGCCGCACCTTGGACTATATATTTGCCGCCAAATTTGGCAACAATATCAGGGACGATCTGTGTGTATTGTTTAAATCTCGCCCAATCGTTTACGGTAGCCTGAATAATCAGATATGCACTCATCAGCTCGAACTCGGTCATTAAATTGCTGAGGATACTCTAACAAACCGCGGGTCAGAAAAAAGCGAAACTCCATTGAGCAAGAAGCCTTTTTGATCTTTAGCAAAGGTGAATTTTGACCTTCACTCGACCTTACTGACCTATTGCATACGAATTCATGACGATACTGAGACAGATTTTTAATAAGCGCTTGAGAGCTGGATTGTCTCGCGGTAACGTCGGTTACAGGTTCCTCAAAACACAGATTTTTTATCGCAATGAAAACGGCCAAGCCACTAATTACTTTTCTGCTCGTCCTGCCAATTGTCCTGTGGGGTTGTTCCAAACAGGAGAAAATTGATCCGGTTTCAGACTATGAGATCACTGCCATAGAACAGGATTTTTCTGCTCATTGGCTTCGGAGTGATCTATTGGTACTGAAAAGTTCCGTTAGTCAGGCATACCTACTAGCCTCGGAAGACGGCAAACTGGATGATGGCGAAGTGGCAAGCTCCCGCTTTCCCTTAAAAGCTATCGACCAGCCTGAATGGTTGCTAGAACACTACCCACATTTATCCGAGTTCTATGCATTTGAAGTCACCATTGAAGATGAAAAGATCAAATCATTATTGACCCAGCAATTGGCAGTGCTGCAAATAGACAAAAAAAATCTGCCGGTGGCCTTATCTTATGTCCAGCACTACGGAATCATCGACCAACTATTTACCGGCGGAGACAATGATGCCGATGAATTTACTAAACTAGGTGCGTGGCCAAAAGAAAACGGCACCGACTTCTCTTTGTGGGCACCGACGGCCATAGACGTCAAAGTAAAACTGTTTAACCAGGACAAGATTGCCCTGGATAATTCTGAGCTCGCGTTAGAAAAGGATTCAACTACCGGTATCTGGTCCGGTGCATCAAATTTGGCCTCCCATGGCACGTTTTATCTGTACGAAATTTCGGTTTACCACCCTTCAACTAAGGCAATTGAGGTTGTCACTGTTACTGATCCTTATTCCCTTAGTCTATCCACTAACAGTCTATTTTCTCAGGTAGCGAACCTCAATGAAGGAGACACTCAGCCTGAAGGATGGAGCGAGCATAGTGTGCCTGAGGTCTTAAATCCGGAAGCCAACATATTTTACGAAATGCATATTCGTGATTTCAGTGCATCAGACACTAATTTGTCTGATGCCTCCTATGCCGGAAAGTATAAAGCCTTCAGCGAATCAGACAGTTTTGGTGCGCTTCACCTCAAAGCGCTAGGCGAAGCCGGGTTGAATACCCTGCATCTGCTGCCTACCTATGACATTGGGACAGTCAACGAAGACCCTGAGCGAACTATTTTTCCCTCCGATAACCTGCAAAAAATCTGTGCTTTGAAGCCCGATTTTTCTTTGTGCAAGAGTAATATTTCGGCAGATCTGACCCTTCAGACTGTGTTACAAAGCTATGACCCTATGGGTTCAGATGCACAAAATTTGATTGAACAACTCAGAGAACTAGATCCTTACAATTGGGGATACGATCCTTTCCATTATACCGTTCCAGAAGGTAGCTACGCCCTTGAACCTGATGGCTTTTCCAGGCTTCGGGAATTCCGAGAGATGGTCCAGAGTATCCATAACAAAGGCTTCAGAGTGATAATGGATGTTGTATACAACCACACCTATCAAGCTGGATTAGGGAACAAGTCTGTACTCGATAAAATCGTGCCAAATTATTATCACAGATTGAACCCGATCACCGGTGGTATTGAGCAATCGACCTGTTGCGATAACACGGCGACAGAGAATCGTATGATGGCAAAACTGATGATAGATTCATTGGTTGTCTGGGCCAGAGACTATAAAATTGACGGCTTCCGGTTCGATTTAATGGGTCATCAACCAAAAGCGGCAATGCTGGAAGCACGTGAAGCTGTTCGTGCCGTTGATGCTGACACCTATTTTTATGGTGAAGGATGGAATTTTGGTGAGGTCGCCAACAATGCTCAGTTTGTTCAGGCGTCCCAACAAGAACTGGCAGGAACTGAAATTGGTACCTTTACCGACAGGCTCCGTGACGCAGTAAGGGGTGGCTCTTCTTTTGTATCCAGAGACGCTATCCGGTTGGGACAAGGTATTGGAAATGGCTTGTTGTTAGCGCCCAATGAGTTACAAAGTGAAGAAAACAATGCCGCAATGCTAGCTGAGTATTTTCTTTCGATGGACCAGATCCGCATAGGACTGGCAGCCAACCTCGCCAATTTCCCATTACGCAATGCCACAGGAGAGCAGGTCACTGGTAAAGATATCGATTATGGCGGAGGACCAACTGGCTACGCCCATGATCCTGCAGATACCATTAACTATGTGTCCAAACATGATAATCAGACCTTGTGGGATAATCACCAATATCGCATTGCCAGTGAGATATCAACCGATGATCGGGTGCGCATGCAAGTGTTATCACTGGCCTACCCGCTCATGGCACAGGGTATTCCGTTTCTGCATATGGGAAGTGAATTGTTGCGCTCCAAATCATTCCTCAGAGACAGTTATGACTATGCTGATTGGTTTAATCGGGTCGATTTTTCAAAACAGACCAACAATTACCATGTGGGCCTCCCCCCAGAAGTGAAGGATGGTGACAACTGGGCGATAATTTCGCGGATTATAACTGCCAATGAAGGCAGGGATCAGGTGAAACCTGCCAATATCGAGGCCACCTCTGATAGATTTATAGACTTACTGGCTATTCGCACCAGCTCCCCGTTGTTCAGCCTGACAAGCGCGGAACAAGTAATTGAACGGGTTAGGTTTCATAATACTGGCCCAGAGCAACAACCGGGCTTAATCGTCATGAGTATTGCTGATCTGAAAGATGAAAAAGACCTTGATAAGGATGTTAATAACATCATAGTGCTGTTTAACAATAGCCTGGAATCGGTGCAATTCGCCTATCCGGGTGCCGCTGGCTACAGATTACACGACAGGCTACAAAACGGTGCAGACACAGTTGTTAAAGGAAGCATCAGCAATGAGCAGGGTTTTCAAATTCCCCCTTTGACAGTAGCCGTTTTTGTCAATTAGGATTGAGCCTTTATATTTAAGGGATCTTTTGTCATGTTAGTAGAATTAAGTCCTGAGCAATGCCGCGTTATCGGCGTGATGCTGGAAAAAGAAGTGACCACGCCCGACCAATATCCCTTGTCGCTCAATGGCCTGACGACAGGCTGCAATCAGAAGAGCAACCGAGAGCCTGTGATGAATCTTGCTGATGCCGAGGTGCAGGACATTGTTGATGAACTCAAACTTAAAAAACAGATCACTGAACAAACGGGATTTGGCAGTCGGGTAATCAAGTACAAACATCGTTTTTGCAATACGGAATTTGGCGATCTTAAATTAACCCGCCAGCAGCTTGCCATTATCTGTGTATTGTTGTTACGAGGGCCTCAGACGCCGGGTGAGCTCAGAACACGGACCAATCGACTCGCCGAATTTGTTAACGTAGATGAAGTAGAGGCCACGCTGGAACACCTGCACGACCACAACGGTGAACAGCTGGTAGTCAAATTACCTCGGGAGCCCGGCAAACGTGAGTCTCGCTATACGCATTTGTTTTGTGATGCAGAAACACAATTAGAGCTGGCAAAACAGCCTGATGCAGTAATGTCCAGCAGACCAGCCCCCGGGGCTGCAGAAAATTCGCGTCTAGACGCACTTGAAGCAGAAGTTGAAACGTTAAAAGCACAGGTTGCTAAGCTCACCAGTGTGATAGAAGAACTAATGTGATTCTTAACCTTTACGTAAACAGACGTAAAGGTTAAGTGGTTCTGCTCCCCAAATTAACTCAGCCTACCTAGTCCTACTTTAAACGCCAGTGTTACAGATCGTTAAATCCTGACAATCAAAGAAATGTTTAGATAGTTTTGTTTGAAGAAGGGTGGTCAATCAGGCTAAGGTAACCCTATAGTGTGAATATTGAGCTAAGCGAATGTTTGTTTTGCAACATTTTGTTTTTGTCAGGGACTTCCTGATTAGCAAACCCAAAAATAAAAATGCAGAGAAGAACAAGGAACCATAATTTTAATGAAAACAATGATTCTCGCGCCAGTGTTGGCGGTTGCTGCATATTTGTTCTTTTGGCCTGTTGCTGTTACACCCGTAGCTTGGCAGGCACCTGAAGATAAAGGATTTTCAGGAGATTTTAGTGTTAACGATAAGCTCAGTAATATGGAATTTATCAGGATTGAGGACGATTTTGGTCCGGAGGATCTGGCCATCGACAGCAAAGGCAACATTGTCGCCTCCCTTCACTCCGGCACTATCGCCCGTTATGCCCCAGAGCAAAACAAACTTATTCCTTGGGTAAACACAGGTGGCAGACCACTGGGTATTGAATTTGACGCCCATGACAATCTTATCGTTGCAGATGCGTTTCGTGGATTATTGGCGGTTACGCCAGATAGCAATATTCGAATATTAAGCCAACATGCAGACGGCTTTGAAATACTCTATGCGGACGATCTGGATATCGCCAAAGATGGCAAAATATACTTTTCTGATGCGTCTACAAAGTTTGGGGCGCAAAAGTTTGGTGGCACCCTTGAAGCTAGCTTGCTGGATTTGCTCGAACATGGTGGGCATGGTCGATTGTTGGTTTATGATCCTAAAACAAGCATGACCCACACTCTGGCGGATGGACTCAACTTTGCAAATGGCATTGTGCTGAGCGCTGACCAAAAGTCTGTACTGATCAACGAAACAGGTAGTTATCGCGTTTTGAGATACTGGATTACTGGTCCAGATAAAGGCAATATTGATACTGTGGTGGAGAACCTTCCTGGATTCCCAGACAATATTTCTCGCGCCTTGGAAGGAGGATACTGGCTGGGTCTCGCGTCTCCCCGCTCCTCTGCATTGGATTCGTTATCCGATTCCCCTGTTCTTAGAACCGTTGTACAACGGTTACCTGCGTTCGCGCGTCCAGCTGCACAACATTACGGTCACGTCGTGAGGATTTCTGATTCCGGCGAAGTATTGGAAAGTCTGCAGGATCCAAGTGGCGCATATCCTCTCACTACAGGTGTTTTGGAAACCAAATCTCATTTATTCATCAGCAGTTTGACCGCCGACAAATTAGCAATGCTGGCAAAAGACTAACTCTAAAACACATCAGAGATAAATTTAATTTTACTTATCATAAAGTTAACTAATACAAATCTGCATTAATAAATACACGCGCATCAATAGCTTATTAGCGATTGGTGCAACTCATCTGACCTTGAAAAATACAAATGAACTCCCATTGTTAAATTGGGTCTGAACAGGGTAAATAATAATGCATGTTTTTGCCCTCCCCCGAGAGCGTAGGAGTTCCTAAATGCAAACACAACAATTGTTCAATGAAGCCCTTTCCAAACTTTGTATTTTGCTTTATCAGATTGACGGTAAAATCACTTTGAGAGAGCAAGAGTATTTTCAAGCGGTGCATGAAAAATTTGACTGGCAAGGAGATGTGGACTTTGAAGATTTCCATAGTCGTACTATCTCTCAAGTTCGTGATGTAATTGAAAGCCGTGAAGAAAAGCAGTTTGTAAATTCATTGCGAGACGCGCTCGCATTGGATGCAAAAAAAGCACTTGCAGTAGCTCAAGGAATATCCAATATCGACGGTGAATTAGCGGATGAAGAAATGGAAATACTCGACTACCTCCAGGAACGTGTTCTGGCAAAAGCGCTTAACTAACCCCGAGTTGGGGTTAGTTAGACAATTAGCTGGCGCGCAACATTCTTTTTATTTTAAGCTTAACTGCTCGCCAGGGCGTTTTGGGAACAACCGGTGCTACCTCCATTAAAAAAGCGAAATCCACTTCACCTAGAGCAACTTCTCCACCATGAGCTAACATGATGGAATTTACATCCGCATCAATCACCCGCTGAATAGAACGCTTATATTGATTTGGATGAAATACCGGAAAAGGTGGTACAAAGCGCTTCTTCACCTTAACGATCAAATCGGCAACATAAAGCCTGCCACTTGGGCAATGCAGCATAGACAAGTCTCGATCCGTATGACCCGGTGTTTCAAGCACTTTCCATTCTTCAAATCCGGGTACCCGCATCTCATCATTTGGCACAATATCGGGGATAAGAAACGGGGAATACCAAAGATTTTTTCTAGCTCTACCTAACCTTCCAGCAACCCAGAAAGATAGTGCGATGTCGGTCAGATGCATAATCCTTCCACCGATTCCCCGATACCATTGACGGGGTTTAAGTGCAGACAAAATCTGGCAGCCATATTTATCCCTTAATGTACTGGCTGCGCCAGCGTGGTCCGGGTGCATATGAGTGACAATTATCACTTTCAGGTCTTGCATGGAACGCTGCAATTCAGTTTGAATGTAGTGTTCAAGCAAAGGGACATCCGCTCGACAACAACCATCCAACAACATTATTTTTTCAGGGTATTCAACAAGGTAAATTGATTGGATATATCCGTTGATATGGTGAATTTTCAAACAGCAGAACTCATCTGACCAGATTATTATTGGGACCTAGCATAACTAAACTTTCGGTGAATACCAACGGTTATACTTAAGGAACTAGATAACAACACACGCCTTTTAAGCTAGACGTGCTTGAAGTGGTGCACCGGTTTCTACCAGACAAAGTTCAATACACTCAAGCATTCCAGCGTCCGAGTAGATGCCGATCCCATAGGTCTCAAATGTTTGGTAGATGGAATCTGAAATTTTCAGCCGAATATTATGAATACCGCTGTTGGTCGTGTTGTTTGAAATCAACGCAGAAACGATATCTGTGATATGCACAGCGTCTTTTGGGCAGACAAATTTGAACATAGAAGTATTGCGAATGGTTTCATCGCCTTTGCGCAGTGTACTGTTAATCAGCGAATTGGCGAACATGATGGTGCCGTCAAGATCCATGAGAATTATCCCTTGTTTCTTGTGGCTCACTATGGAGTTCAACAAACGCAGACCTGTCTCAACCTTAAACAGGTTTGACAGTTTCTTATTACTGTTCATTTGCCCTAAAATTTTACCTCAGTACTTTATGATAGTCCTATATTCGTACTTTGTGATCAACAATAGGGATTAATTTTTACCAGTATTTATGAATATTAATAACTATGGTGGCCCTTGTGGGCACTGTTACGCTTTTGTCGAACACCTAAAAGGTTAAGCTAATTTCTCCTTTTTGCCGAAGTTTACGGCATTAATCAGCTGATTCTGACCAAAAATAAATTAACTTCTGCATCCAACATCTAGACTTGATCGTTAGGGAAACTAACAAAGAAAAATAGAGCTTCGTTTATGGAACAGGAAAAAATGCTTAAACTGCTTAGTGCAGTAGCACTGGGAGATCAGCAATCTTTCTCTGAATTGTATAGCTTAACAAGTGCGAGATTATATGCAGTGAGTATTAAACTACTTAAACGCCGAGAACTGGCTGAGGAAGCACTGCAAGAAGCATTCGTACGAATCTGGCACAATGCCAGTCAATACCAGCAAGGTCAGGGTACTGTCATAACCTGGATGATCAGTATAGTCCGGTATCGGGCACTGGATATGCTCAGATACAATAAAGTGCGCAATGAGCAGGCACTAAACGAACAGGAAGAAGATCCGACACTTGAGCCGGAACTCATGACAATGTCGGAGCAAGCTCTATTGGACAAGTGCATGGATGAACTGGACGCTCAACAAAAACAAGCAATCCACCTCGCCTACTTTAATGGATTGACCCATCATGAAGTTGTACAGCACATGGACTCTCCCCTAGGCACCATAAAGAGTTGGATCCGCCGAGGTCTGCTCAGTCTGCAAAGGTGCCTGACAATATGAATTATCAACAGGAGCAACTTCGCAACGCACTGGCGGCAGAATACGTGTTAGGAACACTTTCAGGTCCTGCCAGAAAACGCTTCCAGCAGCTCATGATGGAATCTCAGTCTATCCGCGAAGCAACCTGGGTGTGGGAGCAACATCTTAATGGCTTAGGCGAAAAGTTAGAACCAGTGGAACCCTCGCCCAATGTATGGAAAAACATTCAATACAGGCTTGACATGTCACCGCCCCGAACAACGCCAGTCACACATATTAGTCGGGCAGCAAAACGCTTCTGGCAAAGCACAGCTCTTGTTGCGACAGCTGCAGCCTTTATTCTGGCTATCCTTATCGTTAGACAGGATCTACCCAAAGACACTTTTATTCCGGACACCCGTGAGGTGGCCATTTTTGTTGATACTGAGTCTGCTCCATTGTGGCTGATTGACATAACCCAGGACAACATTGAGATACAAACCACCAGCAATCTTGAGGTAAAAAGCAATAACGACTATCAACTATGGATGGTTGCCAAGGATGGTCGTCCGCCAATTTCCTTGGGAATACTGCCGCAAAAAGGCAAAATAACCCTGCCAAAACACGTTCAATTTGATCAGCTGGATATTGCGGCACTGGCAGTTAGTCTTGAACCTCTTGGTGGGTCGCCCAATGGGCAACCAACAACCGTTTTATACACTGCTGAGCTGGTCAGCACATAAATAAGGCGACTGATCGCAATAACAGGCAGAATGATTGAACAGGATTTACACTGTAGGGAATGAATTAACAAAATGAACTGACAGATGCCCATTTACCTAAGGATGTGTTCTTTCATAGTTATCGCCACTTTGTTTCTGAGTGCATGCAAATTGGTTAATACTATGAACTCGTCCGGAAAAAACACGCCTTTATGGATCCAGGATCAAGGGTTTATTTCACCTGAATCTGCAGTTTATGACCAGAACAGAAACCAGATAATTGTCTCTAATGTGAATGGATATACGAAAAACCAACAAGGCTATCTGTCGCGACTCTCTCTCGACGGAGAGCTACTGGACCAGGCTTGGCTAAGGGGATTAAATGGGCCAACCGGTATGGCTATTTGGCAAGATACTTTGTTTGTTGCAGATATAGACCGACTTGTCGCTGTCAACCTGATAACCGCTAAAATAGTCGCTGAGTATCCGGCACCTGATGCAACACCTGGGCTTAACGACGTGACAGTCAGTACTCAGGGTGAGGTATTTGTCACTGGCTCTGCGAGTAAATCGGTATACCACCTGGAAAATGATAATCTGACGCTTTGGACTCAGCATCCTCAGCTTAAATATGCCAATGGTATTTATGCAGCAGATGACAGGCTTTGGGTTGCCGGCTATCACTTGAGATGGTTTAGTTATGAAGATAAATCTATTCACACTCCGGGTCTGGATGAGGATTTGGAAGATCTTGAAAGCGTGGAGCCTGACGGTAAAGGCGGGATTATCATCACCAAAATTGGCGAAAGTCCCATTTATCACTATTCCGCTGAAGGTAAACTATTAAAAATCATGGTTCGGGACACTTTCAGTGCTGATATTGAATATATTCAATCCAAAAACCTGCTCGTTGTGCCGAGCGGAAAAAATCGTGTATTTGCATTTGAACACGATTTTGATTGAAACCGTTTTTCAACACCTCTCAAAATAATAGTTATTTAATCTGCATCCAACATGCCGGTTCTCCCGTTATTTCTGGTTATTCCACGCAGTAAATAGATTTACATTCCCCATGACACAGTTAGACCAGGTTAGTTGTAACAACAGGTTAAACATATTCCGCCAAAACCAGATTTTGTCGCCGATCATATGCATCATTCTCAGTTACTTTGTATTTCTGGAAGATCAGTCTTCTTTACACAATAGTGCAGTGCTACTAGTCGCCGCGCTTTGCTTTTGTCTATTATTTGTTTTTAGTTTCAATTTAGACAAAAAAACCTGGCTCTACATTGTCAGTTGTTGGCTAACACTTTTTTTAATCGGCTATTTTCTGACGGCCTACGCGCTGTTGTCATCTCCAGCTTTGCCATGGTTATGCTGTGTCCCCTCACTACTGGTTTTTTTCCTGGACGGTAAAACCCTGAAACTTACTGCAATGCTGGTATTCAGCTTCCTGTTTTATCTGCTTTATCATTCTCTAAATGCGGAGTTCACGGTCAAATTTGCGTCTACACAGCGTGACAGATTATTACTGATTTCCGCAATTTGTGCCCTTTGTTATGCCTTCTTCCTATCCTTTGCTCTTTGGAATGCGAATAAACGCCTGACGAATCATCTCAGTATCCAAAGTGAAATTGACTTCCTCACAGGGACACTCAACCGCAGAGCATTCAGCCAGCATCTGGACAGACGCGCTCCAAGTCATCAGAGACCAAAAGCAGGGATTGGCGTCACTATGTTAGACATTGATAACTTTAAACAGATCAATGATTCCTATGGTCACCAGGTAGGCGATGAGGTGATAAAAATGGTGGGGAAAACCATTCAACGAGCTCTGAGAGAAGATGACATTGTGGCGCGATATGGCGGTGAAGAGTTCGTTATTCTGTATGAAAACACTCTACCTGAAGAAATGAATCTGATAAATCAACGAATCTTGAAGTGTGTTAGAGAAGCTACCCTGGAATATGATCATAGCGATATCAATGTCACCTTAAGTGCTGGCAGTATTTTCAGGCAGCACAAAGAAGTGAACAATGTATATCAGTTGATTAATCAGGCTGATAAGAAGTTGTATCAGGCGAAGCGAGCCGGTAAAAACTGCCTTGTCACAAATTGATTTAAAAAAAATGCATCCACTTGCACAGATGAGCCGTCACTTAGATTAGAGAACATAATTGATCTTATAAAAGGCGTTGTAATTTCCGGTTACCCGAAACGTAAAAGAGCGAGTGTGATGCCAGTGGTTTACAATCAACAACACATAGAATATCCAAAAAACACTAAAACGAAGCGTCTTATGGCTGATGACATACTACAAGAAAAGCTATTCATCCTGATGAGCGCCATACAAAAGGCTGATGAACAAGCTTTTTCAGAATTTTACGACCTGACGGTTAACCGAGTATACAGTTTGGTTTACCGAATACTTCTGAACAAGGATGATAGTGAAGAAGTGGTTTGTGATGTTTATGCGCAAATATGGAAGCAAGCTACAAATTATTACCCCGAGCGAGGTAGTGTATTGGGATGGAGTTTGCTTATCGCTCGCTGCAGAGCATTGGATTTATATCGAAAAAACAAAAATAGAAATGACATTATTCAGGAAGCTAAAGACAGCTTGGAAACCTTCACAGACTGTGGCGACGAACCTGATAAAATCATCCAGCTTTTTCAGGAAAATTCACAGGCAAAGGAAGCGATCAAACAACTTTCGCTGGTTCAAAGGCAACTTCTCGCACTGGCTTTTTTCAAAGGTATGAGCCATAGCGAAATTTCTGAATCTATTGAAATGCCGCTAGGATCGGTTAAATCTAATATTCGACGTGCGCTCGAATCCCTGCACAATAAATTAAAAGACTGAGCATGACTATGAAGACTGATAGTAATAATGACCCTCTTACCCACAAAGATTTGATGTTGATGGCAGAAAGCACGCCGTCCGCGTCCTTAGGTGTGTCTGCCAAGGACAGAATGAAAGCGGGGATCCATAAAAGGTTGAACGGAGAGTGTCCACAAGGCGGCACAACTACCCGAGCAAGCATGGCAGAATGGTTCGAACTAAATGACAAAATCTCCATCAAAGTGCTTCATCAGGATCCTGTTAAAAAAGTACAGACTGCACTGTGGAAACTCAAACCTGGCGCTGTCATTACCGCCCATCGACACGACAATGATGAAGACTGTCTGGTACTGGAAGGGTCGATTCAGGTAGGAGAACACCTGTTGCGTGCGGGGGATTTTCATAAAATGGAAAAAGGCAGTTTTCATTCCGACCTGCATAGCGAGGAAGGTGCGTTACTGTATTTAAAACACGATATGCATGAACGACTCATGGGACCATCTTAGGCATTCCAATTAATTTGGTGGGAAGAAACAAAAAACACCTTTTATGAGACAGAACGAGTCAGCTTGATGAACTACCTTATTCACAGACGCATTTTCATGTTGGCGGCGGAATACGTACTGGGTACCTTAAAAGGTAAAGCCAGAGTTCGTTTTTTAAAACTGATGTTGCTCTACCCGCCTATCAGACCCTATGTCTGGTTTTGGGAGAGATGGTTGATCAACCTTGCCATTCAGGACGAGCAAATCAAACCTTCTGATAGTTTAAAAAACAGAGTATTTACGCGACTGGAGCTGTCTACAGAGCACACCTAAATTTTTAACCTGATGTTTCTGTCGTCACTCTGGCTGTGCTACAAAACCACTCTGGAACTGAGTCCCATTGTCAGCTATTTCTTCCCATTGTGCTTTTGAGCCTACGTAAAAGTGGTATTTAACCGCTAAACCTTCAAAATCTTTATCCAACAAACTCACTGGAATATAGCAAGTATTCTCGTTGTTTTTTCCGGGCAGAGGCGAGCCACACTCAGAACAAAAACAGCACAGCCAATCATGTTTGGGTTTATGCCAGGTCCTGATCAACTCCTCTCCGCTAACCCAGTTGAAATCATTATTGCTGGCTATGGTCACAGCAATCCCGCCGCTACCAGTGTATTTACGACAAATCGAACAGTGGCAGATATAGACATCCTTCAGCTCCGATGTCACTTCAAATTGGACAGCGTTGCAGTTGCACGACCCTTTGGTTTTATTGCTCATCTGCTGTCCTCAATCACCAATTTTGTAGATCACATTAACCAAAATGAAGCACCTTAAGGCTAAATCTAATATCAGACCCAATCGATTCATTCTCTGCCGGTTTGGCAATAGTGACAACTGACTATAGGGCCGACAACACGCCTACATGGAGGTTCAATTGTCACTGCACGGCTAATCTGATGCAGAAGATTGAAGCACATTTTACACTGAGCCGAAAGTATTCGTCTTAACGATGATGTCCTTATTCCACGATTACCCCATCACACTGGTTCATTCTGGCCATCAAACCCCATCCACCAAATCGGTCCGACACAATGGCCCTCAGCGAATTTTTACCCTTTTCAAGATGCACAAATGCTACTACCTGATCGTAATGCATTACACCTTGTTGCCTGTTGTCAGCGAAACGATAACTATGATCCTGGTAAAGAACGGGTTGGTCATTGACCATCAGCGTGAGCTCATCACTAAAGCCAAAATGGATCTTACAAATTTGCTTCTTTTGTGAGGTAAGAGTAATGTCTGCCGCCGCCGACCAATGACGTGAATTTTCCGGAACTGTCCTTGAGCGAAGCAATTCAAACGCACCATCGCTTCTCATTTCTGCCGCCCCCCATGGGCCTTTAGACAACTGTTCAGGCAATGCCAGCACAGGTCCAGGTTTTGAATCAAACGCTGGGGAAACTCGCCATTGTGTTATTACATCACTACTCAGTGCAGGAGCCGGGCGAGCTTTAATTTCTTCTCCCGTGTAGCGAGTCACCTTCAGGTCACCAAAATATGCACTGAACTTTGCGTCACTGGTGCGTGGTACAAATCCACGAAATGCCAGCCAACCTGCAGCGGATTTTCTGCCCAGCTCTTTGATGTCGAGAACGGGTTCTGCCTGGTCATCTATCCAGACTTTCATCTCCTGCCCCATTAACTCCACTTTAACCTTGAACCACTTACCTGATGGAAAACTAGCTGGTCCGGTCCCTGTTTTGCCATGGTAAAGTTGCCAGGCAGAGCGACGCTGAAAAACAGGGGCATACTGGATTGCATCTGGTGCCTTTGATTTATGAGAACGCAGATACAATGCTTCCAGTTCAGCGTCAGATTGGCCACGGAAGTACAAATAAGAAAATGCACGCTCTTTGGGAAGATACATATCAAATTCCACTGTCCCATTTTCCAGTTCAACATCTTCGAGCATGGCTCGACCAGTGACAATTTTAATCGCTTTCCGCCCGTCAATAGTGGCACGGGTGACCTGATCACTTTCCAGCAACCATCTGGCATTGTCTACCTTATAAATTTCCTCAGCCCAAACTTGTCCAAAGGGATGCAACACCAGCAGAGATAATACTGTCACACATAACTTAACGGTGAATTTCATGGTTCGTCTTCTTCTTCAAATGATGTCAAACCAGTCTAGAACGAGCTGTACAGAGACGACATGGAATAAACCTGCCAATAATGGTACTTTTCAATGATATTAATATTTTGTTACGTAAAGAATGGAAGGCAGTTTGAATAAGTCTGCACAAGCATACGAAATCGATGGTGTTAAAAACGTCACTTTTTCCAAAGAGAAATACGGTGGTGAACTACTGATAGACGTTGCCTGGATCCATGAAATGCCATCATTTGAAAAATCCCCTACACCCTACCGTCTTGATTTCTATGACATAACTTTAATTTCGGGAGGAACCGGTACTTTCTGGTTAGACAATGAAGCACACGCAATAAAACCCAACCAAGTCTTTTTCACATCGCCGGGTCAGGTCAGACGGTGGTTTGCCAAAGATCTGGACGGCATATGTTTGTTTTTCCCGGCAAAATTCTTACTGGAACATTTCAACGATTCTTTGTTCCTGCATCGATTACGCTATTTTCACACCAATTCAGGTCCATTCTCACTGGAAGTAACAACGGAACAAGAGAAAAAGTTACAGGATAGGTTGGCAGCGATGCATGCTGAAATAGCTGACCTGAAAGATGACAGTCCGCACCTTTTACGTGCCATTGCCTATGAGATTCTGGTAAATCTGAATCGCTGGTTTGCCGCGCAAAACAAGCAACAATTGGATAGTGTGACGGAGAACAAAATATCTAAGTTTCGTAGTCTTATTGAGAGCGAGTTCCGCCGAAAATTATCCGTACATGACTACGCCAATTTGCTTGGACTAACCCCAGGGCACCTGAATTACCTATGCAATAAACATCTTGGCCAGAAAGCCAGTACCTTAATTCATGACAGACTCTTATCTGAAGCATGTAGGATGCTGGTTCATAGTGAACACGACATTGGTCTAATCAGCCGATTCCTAGGCTTTAAGGATCCTTCCTATTTCAGTCGGTTTTTTAAACGTCATATGAATTTTTCTCCGCTGACGTACCGCAACATCGGCAGACAAAGGTTAAGTTATACCACTTCATCCGGATAATATTTGTCAGTGTGCGATATGAAAATGATCTGGGTACTGCATATATTTTACAACACTGACTCGTTGAAATGGGGTAGCTGGATGAAGGGCTAAGCAATGACTAAGCCCTTCAATAATAGTAAACCCCAGGTTATCTATTGTTTGCGCACGTAAACATCACCACTGTAAGTAATCAGTGAAAGTTCCTGCCCACCTCCGTTCACCACAGCTGATACCTGACCACCTACAACAATTTCCTGTTTGTTGCCTTTTTTGTTTCGTTTGACAGACTCTGTGGTGACAAACTCTTCATCCAGCCCAGACAGGATTTCTCCCTGGTAATTTTGCACATTGACCTTGGCAGCTAATTTATTGCCCAAGGTTATATCAATATCTCCGCTGTAGGTTGTAAGTGACGAAGGATTCTCTTTGCTTAGCGAGGCAAACTCTACTTCGATAGTGCGACTGTGGGTTTCCGCCACTATCGGACCGGAAATCTGACGGGCCACAATGTCACCCTGCCAGGTTTCTATCTCAATAGGCCCACTCAGATTGCTGACTATCACATCTCCTCCTTTGTACAATTCAACTTCCAGAGCACTAGTTGATGGCACTTTTACAACCAGATCGATACGAGATGTGGAAAACTCGCTGGAAATCTCCACCTCGTTATCCGACTCTTCAATCTCCAGGTTCATAGTGGCATTCCTCACCGACTTCAAACCGGTTTTTGAACGCGTCTTTTTCTCAGGTTCGCCATGATCCTTTGATTTGTAGCGCTGCTTGATATTTTGCTTATGACGCCTGTGAATATTTTCGTCCGCTTCCAACTCTTTTTGACTGAGCGGCGTAATAGTGGCAGTTATCTCAACATTTTTACCTGAGTATCCTTCCACGCTAACGCTGCCATTGCGCATTTCAACTTCCAGCGACATTGGCTGATTTGGATCAGTTAATTCGAGGCTGTACTTCTTTTCTACGCTTTGTGCCAAGGACATACCTGGTGCCAGTAACAGCAATAGCGCCAATGTAAACTTTGTCATTTTAATAAACTCCATAAAATTATTCAGGCACGGGACGTGGATTGGATTTCACGAATGAAATCGGCCACATCATCGTGCAATGTCATGCTCTTCAATTGTTCTAATAAAGTGCGTTGGGTCTCCGAGGTGCCGTTTATAAGTAACAGTCGACACAGCTCCATTTGCACCAGTGGATTGGATTCATTTACCGCAAGCTCAATAAGACTTTGTTCTTTGTCTGCCAGACGACTTGATTCGCGCATGGTATTGATGATGGCTAATCTGACCGCAGTGGATTTGTCGTTTTCCAGCAACCCGATTAATGTTGCAGATAGGTTCGGATCTGACAAATCAGTCTGACTACTGTATGCCACGCCGGTCAGCCTCTCGCTGGCAGAGGGTTTTTGCAACATGGAAATTGCTACCAGCGAACTCAGAGATGACACTTCTTGTTCAAGTTTGGCCAACCCCGGTTGGGTCGGAGCAGAATCAACGTCAAAACGACTTATACTCATGCCCAATACAAAGACAATGGCTAAACTGGAAAATTGCGCAACAGGATTGGGCGCGAGCCATCCGCTTAAGATGCCTATAAACTTCAACCTCGGTTTAGCCTCTGTTTTTACATCATCTGGTTGAATTTGAGCTTTGGCTTCGTCCAGCATGGAGTAAAAATTCTGACGCATCTGAGAGGAAGGCTGAGGCAAGTTTTCAGGCTCGTGTTTCCAGAAAGATTCGATAAATGCCAGTTCTTTTTCAACCATAGGATTCTGTGCGATGAACTCAGCCATTTCGGTACTCATCGGCACATTTTGATGTCCGCTCAATTGCGCTACCTTCCAATCAATTACATCTTGTTGTTTCATTGATTCGGTTCTCCCGCTAATTTTCTGTAGGCTTGTTCAAGCATGGTTAAACCCTTGCGCATCCTCGATTTCATGGTGTTCAGATTGCAGTCATGCATTTGCGCAATATCTTCATAGTTGAGTTGATGGAAGCGGCTCAGGACAATAATTTCCCGTAGCTCCGGATTAATAGAGGCCAAAGCTCGTTCAAACAAATCCTGCTTCTGCCACTGCTCCATTTCTTCTCCTAAAGTATGTTCGCTTCCAACATCATGTTCATCAATATCCAGGTGAGTAGTTGCTTGTTTAGACTTACGGTAGTAGTCAGCTTTGGTGTTGCGGGCAATGCCAAATAACCAGCTTTTAAAATTGGCTGTCCCGCTAAAACTACTTCTATAAGCCAGTACTTTCATGAAAGTCTCCTGAACAAGATCTTCGCTGGCTGCGCGGTTGTTCCCAGTGCGTAAAAAATAGTTAAATAACTGCAAATGATTGCGCTCGAACAAGATAGCCAGCTTGTCCAACTGACCATTTTGTACATCAAACATCAGTGCTCTTTCGTCCGTCATGAACTCAATCTTTCCCGGTGTACTTTTTAGTGATGCCAACTTGGTTGTTTTTTCTCAAGGGCATTTGTTTTGTTGTCTAAATAGTAATACCAGAGCAAGGAACGAAAAGTTGAAATAAATTTATTTTTTTATTGCTGGCAGGTTTTTCAGGCAACCGAAGAGCTCGGTCTAGCTGAAAAAGTGTGGAGTTGAAGGCGTTTAGGAAGACCTGAAACGCCGATATAGTAATGTAAACAATGAAATACTCAGCATGACAATTAATAAAATTGCTAACGCAGAGTGGACAGATTCCATCAATGCATAGAACTGTGGCATCTTGCTGACTGGGCTTGGCAGGCTAAACCAATCAAACACTTTTAAGGCTGAACCTCTGCTCCAGACCGTTAGCCAACCAGTTGCTAACAACAATACTAACAGCGCATAAACAGTGATTAACTGCCAGGATTGGCTTGACCAATGGCTAACCTTATTGACTGATGACCCGCTCACTGCCTTGGAGCCAACAAACACAGTAAGTAAAACCACTGCAGCCACAAGACTAATCCCCACATGCCACCAAATTGCGGCTATTAATTCAGTCCGTTCGCTCTGCTGGTGTATCGCAAATCCTGTGTAAAGCAAGTAGCAAACAATAATCAAACCAACAGTTTGCAGCAGACTGACCCGCTTAATATTGATGTTCACTGCTGACACCCGCTAAATTTTCTCGGGAACCACTGCTGGTGGTAGTATATTCAGCGATAGTTTTTCGCGCATGTTCCTTTGCCACATCTATTGGCATTTCCCCGGATTTCACTTTGCTAGCAAAGTCCAGCAAGGGGGTATACAGAGCCACTGGCTCGCCCTGCATAGTTAGCGAAAATCCACTATTGTTATCAGACAGTGCTAGCCAGTAGTCGCGTACAGCTGCCCAATAAACCTTGGTGCTTTCCCAATAGGTTTCGGCCACTTCTGAGTTGATATCATCTGTCGCAATATAGGTATTCACACCCACTTCTCTGGCAAGGGCCAATTGTTTATTGTCGCGTAAAATCAACTTTGTATTGTCCTGCTCATGAACCCATCCTGAAGGCGTCAAAGCGTGTCGATTAACCGCAAGAATGGCGTCATAGTCGTCTCTTTTCGTCATGTCTCTGCGCGGCAATGGTCTCAAGCTAGGTTCTGATGTCCATGAAGACACACCTTGTTCGTGACGCCATTCACCTACGCCCGAATAGCGCGGTCCATCGTCGACCTGATAAACAAACTGTGCCCATTTACCTGATCGTGCAGATGCTGAAAGTTGGCGGGTTTCCCAACGATTAAATCCCACAAAATCCAGCGTATGAGCAGGTTCATACACCCAATCCTGCCGCCAATGCTTAATAGGAAATTTCTCTTCTCCGCCCACCAACAGAATATGCTGCAAGCTGATGAAACCCGGCTTGTCTTCGATGACTCTGACGATTTCCTGCGCGCCGGTTGTGTATGACTCTTTGACCTTATACCCAGGCTGAAAGGAAACCGTTTCCTCAAAATCAAAGGTCACTTTGTAATCCCCAGCCATGGCCAGAATTGCTTCACGATCAGAGGCAAGATCGTTCGGCTCACTGTAGCCCACAGATTTATCAGCGACTGTTGCGCACCCTGACAAAAGAAACAGAATGAGACAGAAGCTCAACGGATTAGTACTAAATTTTTTGTTCACATGTATTCCCAGCTAATTTCAAACCAAACAAATTGTAATGAGAATGATTTTCATTTGCAACCAAGTAATTTATTTGTCATCCTTTAATGAGAATTATTCTCAAATAGGAAACAAAAATACTATGCTCTCCAGAAAATTAAGCGCAGCACTTTGCGTTTTGGCAACGACTCAAACCACAGCGAATTCACTTGAAGAAAGCGATTTGGAACGCGTCACTGTATATGGTTCTGCCAATCCGGTTAGCTTGTCAGACTACCCTGGCCAGGTTTCAGTTTTAAGTCTGGAAGAGATACAACTTTTTGATCCCAGCAGCATGTCAGCATTGTTCAGAGATGTACCTGGTCTCGAATTTTCAGGTGGTCCGAGAAGGACCGGGGAAACCCCTAGCATTCGAGGCAGAGGCGGCGAAAATGTGCTTATTTTGTTAGATGGTGCCAGACAATCATTTATCTCAGCCCATGACGGTCGCTTTTTCGTGGATCCGGAACTCATTCGCCGAGCAGAAGTAGTCAAAGGGCCGGCTTCTTCGCTATACGGATCTGGCGCAGTAGGTGGTGTTTTGGCCCTGGAAACACTCGATGCAGCGGATTTGTTATCAAACTCAGAATCTTATGGTTTGAAAACCAAATTTGGACTACAAGATGCGAACAATGACGTGTTGGCCAGTTTTACAGCTTTTGCCCAATCCGAGCAAATTGACCTGATAGCCAATTTTAACAAACGGACATCCGAAGACATAACACTCGGGTCTGGCGCAGAATTAAGTTCGGACGACGATATCGCCTCTGGGTTAGTTAAACTTGGTTATACCGTCAACCAGGCGCTGTCACTCGAGGCTTCATGGCAGCACTTCGACAATACAGCTATAGAGCCTAATAATGGGCAAGGCCTGAACGAAGTGGACAATGATGTTATCAAAGATATTACCTCAGACAATTATCGCCTCGAACTCGCCCTGACACCGGATGATATGCCATGGGTCAATGCAAGTATCACCTTATTCAAAGCCTCAACCGAGGTTGAAGAATATGACCCCAGTCTGCCGAGAACTACGATACGGGAAATAGAAACTGAAGGTCTTTCACTGCGTAATACAAGTCTAATGGATGTTGCGGGAACACAACTTCGGATGAGTGTTGGTATCGATTGGTATGAAGATACCCAGCAAGGTTTAGATACTAACACCGAGTCTGGACTGCGCGGTGGTGTACCAGATGGCAGTGGGGAATTCCTGGGCGCTTTTGCGGAATGGGAGTTCACCCTAAAAGAACCATTGGGATTGCCTGGGCAGCTGCTTGTCATGCCGTCAATTCGGTATGACAAATTTGAAAGCGAGGCGCCGAGTATAAGTACCGAGCGCTCAGAAGACTCAGCCACTTCCCCCAGGATAGCAACAACTTATTCTCCATCAGAATGGTTAAGCCTTTTCGCCAGTTACTCAAAAGGATTCCGTGCACCATCTCTTAACGAACTTTTCTTGGATGGAGTGCATTTCTCTGTTCCGCACCCCACTCTTTTTGACCCAACACAAAACCAGTTTGTATTTGTTAACAACAACTTTGTAGCGAATACTGAATTGACTGCTGAACGCTCAAAATCTTACGAATTTGGTTTTGGACTGGACTTTGAAGATGTGCTTTTTGACAAAGATACCTTGTCCACTAAGGTGTCTCATTATCGCAGTGACATCGAAAACCTGATCGACCTTAACGTAGATTTCGCTTACGACGCGAGTTGTTTCACGCCACCCTTTTTCCCCTGTTCAGCAGGTGTTTCAAGCAGTAAAAACCTTGATAACGGAGAAATCAAAGGGATTGAATTGACCTCAGACTATCAACTATCTCAGTTTGCGCTTTCTGTTAATTACAGCCACATCGAAGGTGTTGATCTGGATACAGGCAGCGATCTTGGCAGTCTGACACCGGACAGGCTAAATCTGGACGCCCGCTGGCACTTCAAACAAATAGATGGGTTGATAGGCACACGCTTGCAACTAGCCAAATCCTTCACCAGACAAGCCCTGAACACCGAGAGCGGCGCGTTAGAGGACGTCGAGCACCGGGCAGGCTATGGGGTTATCGACCTCTACGCTAAATGGTCACCATCAACCGTCAAAGGACTCAGTGTTAATTTTGGAATCGATAATCTGTTTGATAAAGATTATGAGCGCGTATTCGAAGGCGTATCCGCAATGGGAAGAAATGTAAAAGCATCAGTGAGTTATACCTATACGATGTAGGTTACTGGCAGGTACGGCGTTTAGCCTACCTGCCTAGTCTGTTTTACGCCTAGTTGATTTTACCTAGTACCCTGACTAGTTGCTTAATCTCTCCTTTATCTAAACCAGCAGTCTGACTATTGGCTCTTTGAGACAGTGTTGTTGTCGCATCCCGATACACCTCTTCACCAGTCTCAGACAATTTGACCAAGCTGATCCTGGCATCCCGAACGTTTTTTTCTTTCTCAATCAAATGCAACTTCTCCATCGGATTAAGCATACGTGTCACGCCGGATGCAGTTAAGTTGATTGACTCCGCTAATGCTATTCTGCTCATCGTTTTTGATGGCTCCTGTGACAAAGTGTCCAGCACAAGGTACTCAGAAAAACTGATCCCATGCAAACTCAGGCATCTATCCAGACTCTTAGTAAGTTTTGCTGCTGTCTTGGCCAGTGTCATGATAACTTTAGTAGATTCGTCCATTTTTATTCCTTGATACTTACTTGATTAGTCAAGTATTGATCAAAATTGTAGAATTAGCAACATTAAAAATTTCCTCTTTAAAAAAGTAATGAAAAAAGCCAGAAAATAAGGACTTCCCTGTCCTTTGGATCAGCTTTTATTTGGTGAACAAGTCATCAAAATAAGCGTCAGACTCAATGTCGTTGTTCAGCTCAATAGCATTAATAAACGACGGTTCTTGATCTTCACCTGTTACAGTGAGATCGGTGATTAACTGTGTGGCCGCAACCTGATTAGCCAATACATCCAGCGTAAAAGACTGAGTCGCAGTGTTTTGCGCCTCGTCTGTTGCTGTCAGACTAATCATGGTACTACCCACAGTATCTTGTTGAGGCGTGACACTGAGTGTCACATCTCCGTTGTTAGACACAATCAAATCATCATCTTTAATGATGGCCTGATCGGAAGAACTTGCCACAATAGACAAAGCACTTGTCGCTGATTGATCATCAGAAATACTGAGCGCTATTACCACTGCCATAGTATCCGCCATGATTTGTTGATCGTTCACAGATATCTGTGGTGCGCTAGTATCTGGAGTCGGCCCAACCACGATTGGCTTGTCATCATTGTCACTACAAGCTGCCAGGGCTATCAGACTCAGTCCCACTAGTGATATTTTTGATAATCCGTTCATACAACCCCCTGTTAGTTTTTAGGTGTAGGAATAGGTGCATTTGTTGGCGAGCCAGGATATGGCGTGATCAAATACGGGAAAGTATTGTCAAAATCGCTGGCCGAAATTGGCGCACCATCAGTGAGTGCTGCATTGCCCACGGGTGCATCTTCCGGCGCACATAAACCGAGGTTCACGCCAGCTCCGTCTTCACCCAAAGGAACGTCATGACAAAGTGCTCCCATTACCACACGAAGTGCGATATCAACCGCGTCATCGCCCGGGCGACGACCGTTTGGAAAGCCTGCTGTATCACCGGCGGCAACACCTAACGGATGCTGATCTTCACGCGCGACTGCTTTAATACCTGTATTCAGTCTCAACATTTCGGACGGTGTTACTTCCGCTAGTTGATTCACACCAGGAAATCCAGTTAAAAAGCCTGTGACCAAATCCTGACGAGGAATGTTAGCTGGCGCAAGATTCTCAATGGACGTACCCAAGGTATCGTTGACCGGTCCTCTGAATAATGAGTCAATAATCGCTGGTAAAACCGGATGCGTGACGTAATTGAGGAATTGGCCATCAGATTTGGGTTCACTTGAATTGAATCTATCCTTGTCAGGAAAGCCAATAACCAATTCGTTGACCAGGAAATTACCTAATCTGGATACCTGAGTCCAGCCGCCCAAACCGATTTCAGGTTTAGCAAGAGTAGGACGTCTATTTAGTATAGTTGCCTGGCGCAAGCTGGATGTTGTCCATCCACCAATCACACCATTACCATCACCGGTCAGACAATCTTTGTGCACTTCCAGAGCGATTGTGGTGACATTATTGCGAGCCAGAATATTTCTGTCTTCACTCTGGGTCACACCTCCATCAAACCCGTCTCCATCTCCTGCTCCAGGTGCACTGTCTCCCTCAATCGGCACGAAGTTCACCAGATCAAAGACTTCCCCAAGTGCAATTTTAAATCCTTCCAGTCGTTGCCCGACAAACACCCGACCCGGGGCGCTGCATCCTGGGATTGAGGTATCATGAATGAAGCTGTCTGCATAAGCAGTGTAGTTGCCCGCTCCGCCATAGGTCTTTGTACCTGCATAGTCGAACGGTTTCCGGAAATTTTGACTACCAGAATTGGCATCAGTGACATTTTGCTTGCTACCTCTTCGGCGGTCCCCTGACACCATTCTTACTGAATACTCTTCGAGATAATTCAATCCTGCTTCACTGTCAGCAGACAAGACGCCAACATTTTTCAATGAGGCTGAAATATTCTTCTGGTTATCGCCTTCTCCAATAGGCAATTTAATCGTTCCGCCATCCACTTCAGCATTGTTGAAACGGAACTGGAAGGTGATATCTTCTTCAGCATCACCATCGTTATCAATATGAATTTCATAAAGACCAGCATTGTCCAATGGAAAGTAGTTGGGCCCGCCATATGCTGCCTGAACCGGATTATAGTTGGCAAGAATCGTCACATAATCTTCCCGACCCGGTTCATAGCTGTTGAACATGTAAAAGTCAGTACCATCAAGTTGAGGGTACTTTCCAATATAAGGTGCTTCTCTGTGGCTGGACGCCTGAGCGGGGCTAAATGCCATCAGGGACACTGCCGCACCAATGGCTGCAGCCAGAGTGTGTTTATAGATATTTTTCATCTTGAATCTCTCCGTTAATTAATTAATCGTCGCTAACTCACCCAAAATTGAATGCGTTATGACTTGCAACTAACGGCAAAGAATTTGGCTTGGATGCAAACTATTTTTTTTTATTTTCTGCATCCAATTTGTTGTGTCAGACGTAGCCGCCAAACTGAATTCTGCTGAACTGGATAGGCATTAAAATTAATTCCAATTTGATGCATCCAGGCTATCCAGTGACCCGTTAGTTATCACAATCAAATGAGTACACAGTGAGATGAAACAAAACCATGAAAACAAAACGACTGTTGAAATTTGGCTGTTTATTACTTCCACTGACCAGTTTTTTGTCATTGGCCTCCCCTTACCTACCCGACTCCCTGGAGGTAGTGGTAGCAACCTGGCAGGTAAAGGAAACCGAGGAATTTTCCGGAAGTGTACTGGATAATGCCAAATGGCATGCCGAACAAACCAACTTCCCGGGAAACGCGAGCATACACGCAGGCCAGGCACAGGCGCTAAACAGTAAAATCCAACCTGATCACCCTTTTTACAACTCAGCTGAACACCGTTATCTGAGTGCGCAGTTACTGCAGAAAAAACACCAATTTGATAAGGCATTGAATCTTTTGGACGAACTTACTGATGCCCATCCAGAACACATCAATGGCTGGCTGATGAAAGCAAACATTTACTTAACTCAGGGGCGATACAAACAGGCCAAACGGGCATGTTTAAAACTGGCTGGACAAACTAGCGGGCTTGTTTTCAGCGCATGTGCATTGGACGTGGCAGGTTATACAGATGACCTTTCAAATGCCTATCAGCAACTGGCTCAGCTAAGGTCTGCATTCAACTCACAACCCAAGGCAGTCAAGGACTGGATAAGCCAAATTCTGGCAGATCAAGCGATGCGAATGGGCAATGCAGATGAAGCCGCTGAGTGGCTTAACACTGAAAAACTCGCTTCAAAAACTACAAGCTACATAACGCAATGGGCAGATGCACAGCTGGCTCTGGAAAACTATCAAATGGTGGCGGAGCAGTTGAATGAAATAATGCAAAACAGCGGATCGACCGATGACAGCCTGTTGATTCGGGTAAGCCTTGCCGAAAAACAGTTGGGTAAGGATGAATGGCGTTCAGAATTGGATCAGAGAATGCAATTACGTATTGCCCGTAATGACCAATTTCATGCGTCTGATCTGGCCAGATACTTCCTCGATATCGCTTCTAACCCAGACCAAGCTCTTTACTGGGCAAGCATCAATTGGCAACAAGCCAAACTGCATGCAGACATGATGTTGTTGGAACGGGCAATACAGATGAAAGAGGAGCAAAAACATGGCTAAACAAAGACTAATCCTGGCGCTGGTGATTATTTTGTTAGGCCCTGCTCAGGCCTTAGCTCATCAACTAAGTACGGCTTACCTGTCTGTTCATCAAGATGCCGAGCTTGCTATGACAGGCCAGTGGCAGATACGCTGGCTTGACTTGCATCAGGCTATCACTCTGGATGAAGATCAGGATGGGCAACTAACCTGGCGAGAAGTTTCTCAAAACAAAGAGAATATCCTTGAATATCTCTATTCAACCCTGGTTATTGGCAATGATTCCACCTCTTGCCAGATGCAAATCAACCCGGAGTTGCAAACTGCTTCCCATTTTAATGAAGGTTACCTGGCTGCGTCATTTTCCGCCTCCTGCGCTGAACACGGACCATTGACCTTAAGTTACAACGCGATTTACGAAATTGATGAAGAGCATAAGGTGCTTATCAACATTTCCCGGCAAGACGAGTCAATCAGCGCTGTGTTGAGTGCCGAGCAACGTGATATTGCATTGACCGGTGAGGCTTATTCTGCCTTAGATACTTTCGTTCAATATCTTGAACAAGGTGTCATCCACATCTGGCTTGGCATCGATCACATAGTGTTTTTGTTAGCATTGTTGTTGACCGCTGTGCTGGTGAGGAAAGACAAGCAATGGCTCGGAAGCTCCGAACCTGGAAAAATGTTCAAAAATACTTTTTGGATAGTCAGTGCTTTTACCTTAGCTCACTCAATTACCCTCACTGCAACGGCAATGAATTGGATTAATATGGATTCATCATGGGTAGAACTGAGTATTGCACTTTCTGTATTAATTGCCGCCTGCAACAATATCTGGCCCGTCATTGTGCGCTTAGGCTGGCTAACCTTCGGATTTGGTCTTTTGCATGGATTTGGTTTTGCGAGCGTATTGGCTCAGTTAGGGTTACATCCGCAACAAACATTGTTATCCGTACTTGCGTTTAATCTGGGAGTAGAACTGGGCCAACTGGTTATCCTATTCGCAACTTTTCCTGTGCTGATGCTAGTGCGAAGCAAAGTCTGGTATCGAAAAGGTGGAATGCAACTGGCCTCAGCGTGCATCGGTGTGATGGCAGTGATATGGTCTCTGGAACGAATATAACTTTACGCGCACCAGCGACGGGTAATCTTTCGAGTGCGCCCGTGTAGACAACTGAAAATTTGCCAAGCGCGACTGGCGAATTTTCAGCTTATTGTTGTTAGGTTATGATTCGCCTACTACCAATCTATTGTTCACTCGTTTCACAGGATAATCGATCTGCATTTGCATAGCATCTTTCCCTCCGACTTTAGTCAATAATTCATCTACAGGTTGCTTTTCTTCAGCCGAAAGCCTGCAGTAACAGTCTAATGTGCGTTGAATTTTCCATTGATGGAAAGTCATGATAGCCCGCTCTTCTGAAACCTCTCCCATGGTAAAAGAATGATTTCCAATAGTGCGGGGAATATCTTTTTTATCAGGATTGTTTTCAATCCAGGTAGACAGGGCATCGACAGTATTGGAAAGTACTGGCCAGAATTCTTTGAACAACCGTTCCAAAATAGGTATCAGCGTTTCCGGTATCTCGTCATTTTTTTGCCACTCACCCACGTTTGAAACCGGCGCATTCATCCTTTTAATCCAGTTGACAAGGTTTGGGGCCTTTTCTCTCATTAACGCACCCGGAGCAGGATCGCGATAGAGATGGGCATATAGCGGTCCCATCAGGCAAAAATCCCCAAGACTCGGAGCATCACCAAGTAGGTATTTATATTGAGCAAAGTGATTATCCAAAAGAGGTAATACGTGGTTTTCGTACCAATCCTCAATCCCCGGAATTGATTTATCAGTAATACCTAAAATAGGAACAAAGCCCTTAAATTTAGCCCCTATTTTCTTACCCACGAAAGCGCGCACAAATCCGGGCATTTTAGGCAATACAATTTTACCAAACTCCTCATAAATAAAAGGAAAATTGTCTTTATTCCAACGATAATGCATTGCTGGGATCAATAGCCACTCGTCAGCCCAAAGCTCAAACAAGTGTGAAACCAATTGTTGTTTGGGCGCAGTGGGCATCACTGCACGAGCAGTGTTTCTAGACTCCAGAGTGTCAATAATCACCGCCGTGTCCTGCAGATATTCGCCCTCAGGTGTCTTGACCACCGGGATAAATCGCACGCCTGTTTTGGGCACAATGATTTTTTTATACACTTTTAAGGATGAAAAAACTTCTTCGTAGTTCAGGCCCTTGTAAATCAGATAGGATCTGACTTTTCCTGTATAAAGCGAAAGAGGGGCACCGTACAAAGTGTATTTATCAGACATTTTTTTACTCCAGGGGATCAAGTCGATGTCAACTAAAGACCTTATTGAATTGGATTGTCATTCACTTTACCAATAAGCTTTACTGATAACTTACTATTTACAGGGTTTGGTTCGGGAGAAAAAATGTATAAACCAATCAGCTGCGAACTTTTCGATTATATTGAAATTGCATGTATGTTTGGCTATCAGGTTAGACTGACCATCCGAAATGGCGATACGCTTGTTGGGAAGGCCCTGACGACACAGATAGATCAAGACAAACATGAACAGATGATTATTCAAACGGATAAAACGGGAGAGCAGCGGCAGTCTGTTGATACAGGTACGATAAAATCACTCGATGTACTAACTCCAAATGCAAGATTTCGTCATATTGATTTTGACTAAAGTTTGGCTAACACATCAGCCAACTCCGATTTTATTAAGGGCTTGCTTAGGTGCGCAACCATACCAGCTTGCATCGATGCTTCCAGATCTTCGTTATAAGTATTGGCCGTTAACGCAATGATGGGGATTGGATTATTTTTTTCCTGTTTTAGTATGCGCGACGCCTCAAGTCCATCCATGTCAGGCATGTTGATATCCATTACAATGGCATCAAATTGCCCACTTTCTGCCCTTTCAATGGCTTCAATGCCATTTTTTACACGGATGGATTGAAAGCCCAATGCTTGAATGCTGTGCTCAATTATTTCAGCATTAATGTCGTTGTCTTCAGCCACCAGTATGTTCAATGATCTTGTCGGTGAGCCCCCAGTCTGGCTGAACCCAATAACTAAATCACTACGCAATATATTAATATCAATGGGCTTTAAATATTTTCGCCAAAATAACAAACCGCTTTCATCGTCACTGGCAAGTACATCGGCGGAAGCTGAGATGAGAATGAGTTTAGGGCACTGGTGCTGATACTTTTCTCGCAGTCTGGAGGCCAGTGTTACACCATCCACATCCGGCATATTCCAATCAATAAGGATCAAACTATATCCTTTGGCATCACCACAACGGATGAAAAAATCTTCAGCGCTGCTAAAAGATTCTGCTGTAAATCCAAGTTGCTCAAACACCAGTTCCAGATAACGTCGGCTACTTTCCAGATCATCGATAATCGCCACCTGTCCCCTGCGAGAGGGTAGGTTTTTGGACTCAGCATGGTCTTTTTCAGCTTTTTCCAGTGGAATGGCGACGCTAAATTCACTTCCTATGTCTTTCTGGCTTTTCACACTGAGCTTGCCGTGCATCTTTTCAACCAGTTCCTTGCAAATGGGCAATCCCAGACCAGAACCTGAGTACTTTCGTGTGCTGCCAGAGTCGGCCTGACTGAAATGCTCAAATATGGTCGCCAGTTTATCTTCTGATATGCCAATCCCTGTATCCGAAATGGTTATATTCAGAAGAAAGCCACCTTTTCTTATACCTAAATGTACTTCTACTGTAATGGCGCCAGAGTCCGTGAATTTTACTGCGTTGCTGAGTAAATTATTCAGTACCTGACATATTCGCGAGCTGTCTCCGAGGACTCGATGGGGGAGACTCGATACCCCCTTATAGTGAAATTCCAGCCCCTTGTTTTGACAGGATACCGCCACTGGCGCGAGGCAGGAATCGATAAGCGCAACCAGATCTATTTCCACCAATTCGAGATTCAGATTGTTTGACTCCATTTTGACCAAATCAAGAATATCGTTAAGTAAATTCAACAGCTGCTTGCCAGAACTCAATGCTTTGCCAAGATAATCATTGCGTTTCAATTCTGCTGGCTCGAGTCTGGCCAACTCTATCATTCCAAATATACCATTGATCGGTGTACGCAGTTCGTGGCTCATTGCCGATAAAAATTGGTTTTTAGCCTGATTGGAGGTGACCGCTTGTTGTTTCAGTTCTAATGCCTTTATCCGCTCTTTTTCCAGCGATAAAATACTGTCTGCGATCAGTTTTTCCAGTGGCCTGAATATGTAAACAAATTCAACAACTAAAACCATCAGAGTAATAAACCAAAGTAACAGCACAGCAGTGAGCAGGAATGTGACTTTATTATTTGCCAACCTCTCATACTCAGAAACAACGGAATCTAGTTGCAACAGCAAGCTTTCCGTGTTCGATGGTCCAAATTGACTCATGTCGGGATTCGGAGAATCTGCGAGTAGTTTTCTGCCAGCAAGAATATAGTTGAGCACTCTCTGGTGTAAATTGGGATCTCCAGTGAAGAACAGAGGAGCAATAGTATCGGGTAGTTGATTAAAAGATTGCTCTTTGGACTTGGAACCAACTAACGAAACATGATTGTCTTCGAACCTCTCTATTGCGTTCAAAAGAGAAATACGATTTTGGTCGTTAGGCAAGCTAAGCATTTTGGTCGCAAATAACGCTATCTTTTGCGAAAGCATTCTTTGCGAACCTGAAATATTAATAATTTGCGCGTCTGACTTTTGCTCGACGAGTATATATCTGACAGAAAAAGTAGATAGAGTGACCGTCAAAGCAATAAGAGCCAACGCCAGCAAGTACTTGCGCCTGACTTTAAACTTAATCAACCCGATACTTGTCACTAAACAAATCCTGTAAGCGGTTTCTGGCACATTGAGTAATGCCCGCTGTCGGTATCACAGCAGAGTGGGAAACAAACGACCTTACTGTGTATTTCCGACCTCTGAGCAGTGATACATTTGTAACACCACATACTTCAAGCAGACTTACGTCAGTACTTTGAATTTAATAGTAGAAGTAACAATGGCCCTTTTCTAGCAATCCTATGAATTTATCTAGTTTACCCCATCATCATCACTTTGCGGGCAAATGAAACAAGATAATTTCTAGAGCATATTGATCTTTTCTGTACGAATTTCGTTCGTCATATTATCGCCTTAATCATCAATAACTCTTCAAAAACAACATCATAGCTTGCAACATTTCGTTGTGTTTAGGGTTTGCTTGAGGAATGGTGCATTTTTCCGGCTCTTCAACCTTTGATTCATCATATTGCATTTCAATTATTTGCCGCGCATTGACAACTAAATCTGCGTGGCATACATCTTCACTTTTTGCTATCTGGTAAATTACCTGTGGTCCGCCATTATTCGCAAGCAGGTCTTCAATACCCCGCCAGGGTGTTGTTGTATCTGCCATGGAATGTGCAGTAAAGATGGGAAGGTTTGGCTTATTTCCGTTCTCCATTTCCTCACGAACCGCAAAAATGACATCAGTCAACATAAAGGCGGAGTGCCCGGCCACACCCGGATACTTATAGGGGTTGGGACCCACAGACTCATATTCACCGTCCAAAAATTTAGCCAGTGTTTTGATTCCCCAGATGCCAGCCATTGATTCCACAGACTCGTCCAGCGCCAGTGCACCAGAAAACAACAGTAAACCATTCATTTTACTGCCGTTTGTCAGCACATACTGGGTTGCTAATGCCCCGCCTGTAGAAAAGCCGCCGATATAGGTTTTGTTAGCAATAGGTTCAGAAAATGACATCACTTCAGTGACGTGTTTTTGCCATCGTACAGCTAATTCATCATCTTCCATGTCTCCATCTGCATCTAATTTTCCATGTCCCGGCAACAAAGCAACCACAACCGTTGCACCACTTTGATGGATTTCCTTTGCGATACTGCGAAAGAAAAATGGCGAATCACTCAACCCGTGAAACAACACAGCGACTTTGTCTGTGGGTTTTCCGTGATGCAATATAAAGGGACTATTACCTTCATTTTTGAGAGCATCTGAACAAACACGATATCTGAATTCATTGTTACTGATGCAGGCTTTCGCATCGCCTAATTCTTTTTGGTAGATTCCCACAAACTTACCTAACCAATCAGCGTTGGCAAAAGTAATTTGAGGAAAGCTCATTAATGAAAATCCGATCAATAAATTTAATAGTCTTATCATGGTGCAATCTGGTTAATTAACGTCAATACCACTATAGACAGCTTACACACTGATTACTATGACTTTTTGTATCGTTTGGGGCTTGCTAGGGGGAGTGTAGAACACGCCCCTTAGCTATGTGACTTTTGTTTAAACGCTTAACTAAGCGCCAGGACCACATTCAATGCAATGCTCAATGATTTCCGGTCCAAATCGAAGGTTTGCGTGCAAATTGCGTAATGCTGTGCGCACTCCCTCTTCGATGACAGGGTGATAAAACGGCATCTCCAACATTTGAGGAACTGTCATTTTTGATTGCGCTGCCCAGGCTAACAGATGGGCAATATGCTCAGCGGCTGGACCGATCATCTCGGCTCCCAAAAACAACCCTGTCCCCTGCTCCGCATAGACTCTGAGCTTGCCTTTGTTTTTAAGCATTACTCTGCTGCGCCCCTGGTCTTCAAACGAGACCTCACCTACCGCCAGGCAATCACACCCGCCATATTGCTGCTCAACTTGACTATAGGTTTTGCCCACCATAGCAATTTGTGGATCTGAGAAAACAACTGAAATGGGCGTGCGCCTCAGCCCAGCTTGGGCGGCATCAAGACGTCCTGCGTTGTCTCCAGCAATTTTTCCCTGATCAGCGGCTTCGTGCAGAAGCGGCATCATATTGCTCGCATCACCTGCAACAAAAATATTGCTGTCCCCTGCTTGCATTGTAAAAGGGTTTGCGACAGGAACGCCGCGCTCATCAAGTTCCAAACTGGTATTTTCCAACCCCAGATTATCTACATTTGGTGTTCTACCTGTTGCAGCAAGGAGAAAGTCAAATTGTTCAGTAACCTGTTTCCCGCTTTGGTTCTGGTAGCCAATATCTACACCAGTATCGCTATGACTGATGGCGGATACGGCTGCGTCAGTGTCTAGATAAAATTCCTCACCAAATGTAGTCCTGGCATAATCGGCCAAAGCTGGATCAGTTAGAGGTCCAATGGCCCCACCTCGCCCGAATACTTTAACTCTGACACCTAGTCGATGCAGTGCCTGCCCCAACTCCAGACCTATGACACCGGGACCGAAAACAGCAACCGATCCAGGTAATTCCTGCCAATCGAACACATCATCGTTTACTATTAAACGCTCCTTGGCTTGTTCAAAAAAGGCAGGGTATGCAGGCCTTGAGCCTGTGGCTATGACTACCCTTTTTGCGCTAATGAGTGTGTGTTCATCGATTTGCAAGGTATTGTTGTCGAGAAATCTGGCTTGCCCCAGAATTTTGTCTTCTTCCGGAAAGCGCTCCACCGTTTCAACTACAAAACCTGTAAATCGGTCTCGTTCCGAACGAACTCTTTGCATAACCGCTTTGCCATCAACGTTCACAGCTCCGTCTACATCAATTCCAAAGGGGGCTGCTTGCTGAATATCGTGAACACGTTCTGCAGCAGCAATAAGAAGTTTACTCGGCATGCAACCTACCCGAGCACAAGTCGTCCCGTACTGAGAATTTTCAATCAGCAGAACCTTGTCCGTATGTGCTTTGGCAGCTCTATAGGCGCCCATTCCAGCGGTGCCCGCTCCAATAATTGCAACATCAGTTTTGATTTTTTGCATCAGTTCACCTCTGTTATTCAGGAATAAAAAAGGGGCTCGTCGGCCCCTTAACGATTTAGCGTTTAGTTGTTAGCTAAAATGAGCTTCCAATTCTTCACTTCCACCAATATGCTTACCACCGATGAATACTTGTGGCACAGTCTCGCGACCAGATATCGCTTTAAGCGATGTCAAAGTGGCGTCTGTTCCCATTACGATTTCTTCGAACGCCAGGCCTTTTTCCGTCAACAGCGTTTTGGCTTTTGCACAGAATGGGCAGCCAGGTTTAGTGATTATAGAAATCGCTTCTGGTTTCGTTGCGTTTGGCGCTACGTAGTCCAGCATAGTATCTGCATCAGACACTTCAAACGGGTCGCCTGGAAGGTCTGGCTCGATAAACATTTTGTCTACGACACCATCTTTTACCAGCATGGAATATCGCCAGCTACGCTTACCGAAACCCAAATCTGCTTTATCAACCAAAAGGCCCATACCTTCAGTAAATTCGCCATTACCATCTGGGATTAAACTGACGTTTTCAGATTCCTGATCTGCTGCCCAAGCGTTCATCACAAATGTATCATTTACCGAAACACAGATAATTTCGTCAACGCCGTTCGATTTGAAAGTGCTGGCCAATTCATTGTAACGAGGTAAATGCGTCGAAGAGCACGTTGGTGTAAATGCACCAGGTAGCGAGAAGACAACAACTGTTTTACCTGCAAATATTTCATCGCTTGAGCGATTAACCCACTCGTCATTCACTCGTGTTGGAAAGACGACTGAAGGTACTTTCTGACCTTCTTTGTTTTCAAAATTTGGATTTTGTTGTGACATGATTATCTCCGTAAGTAAATGCTGTTCGAGTCAACGAGAATAAGTATAAGATGAAAGCATACGTTTAATAAAATAATTAAAAACTATCAGTATAATCTATTTTTTAGATTAACTTTAATTAAAGGCATTCAGTCGAGCTTCTTCCAAGGCCAGTAGTGCAGCCTGAATATCTTTATTGTCCATGAATGTTGTGAAAATTTCAGTTGCTGCCCCGGCTAACTCTGCATTAGTGTCTCTGTCGAAAAATTGTGAGACACCTTCCGCTTCGTTAAGTATTTTAGTTCCCTGTTGGATAAAGTAATCGTTACTCAGTTCACTTTGCATGTTAGGTGGTATCATGCCGACTTCACGATTGAACTTTTGTTGGAATTCCTTACTCGCCAAGTACAGTAAAAATCTTTTTGCGCTAGTATTTTGTCTTGCGTAACTTGGGATCATGAAAAGATCCAATGGGGCTTCTTCAAAAACCGCTACTTCGTTATTGATAATCGGGAAGGGAAAAAATCTGAAATCATCCTTTAAGACCTCAGGTAAGGTTCCAGCAAAGAAATTACCGATCAAGGTCATCCCTGCTAGTTTGTGATACATAAACGGCATTGCCTGTTGCCAATTCCAACCATTGTAACGGTCAACAAAGTAGCCTTTAGCCAATAACTCTTTCCAATGTTCAAACACTTGCCTGACACCTGAATCGGTAAATGGTATCTCTCCTTTAAGCAAAGCCTGGTGATATGCCAAGCCATTGAGTCGCAGATTCAAGTAGTCAAACCAGGCTGCTGTTGGCCATTTATATTGTGCACCTATTGTTATAGGGGTGACGCCCTGGGATTTCAGCTTTTCACAGACAGCAAGGAATGATTGCCAATCAGTTGGGGCTTGCATTCCGAGACTATCAAACAGGGATTTTCGATAATAAAATCCCCACTGATAATAGGACACAGGAACGGCATAAATATCGTTATCCAGAGAAACTGCACCTTTTGCTGCCTGGCTAAACTTGTCATGCAGATCGTGCTGTTGCCAAAAAGTCGATAAATTAGCAATGCGACCTTGCCTGACGTGTTGATACAGGCGTTCTCCTCCCTGCCAATTAAGAATGTCTGGGCCGGAACCCTCGTTAAACCATTGTAGAATTTGTTCTTTGTATTCTGCATCCGAGCGAAACAACATTTCCACTTGAATACCTGGGTTAGCTTTTTCAAACTCTCTGGCAACAGAAGAATACATCGAACGTTGTACGCCACTAGTACTGAGAATACCAACTGTCACTTTTTCAGCGAACACCTTCTGTGACAATAACAGAAGGCAAATCATCCAAATATTGTTGAAGACCAGATTTCTCATTCGCGATATTTTCTCTCAATAAATCAACGCCTAAAGACATGAGTTAGTTACACGTCTACTTCACAATAGACTAATCTTTAGCAATTGGAGAAAAATATATTTGTCCGCACTTTCTTTTTTTAGCTGAATGAACCAGAGGAGTGGTTTGTGAGTTTAAGACGTAAATTAAACCTTGCTTTGTTATTTGGTCTCACACTAACGTTGTTTCTTTATGCTGCAGTAGATATTTCCCTATCTCAATCGACCCTCAAAGAACAGGCAGACCAAGCTTCTCAGAATTCGGCTAAACGACTTGGAATAACATTGGCTGATCCCATGTGGAATTTCAATGTTGTCAACGCCAGAAAGGTTGCAGTTGCCGAGCTAGGTACTAATGACCTGGTGGGCGTGAGTGCGTTTGATAACGAAAATAACAAATTGTTTGAAATACATTGGGAGCAAGCACGTCAAGAATCTGTGGAAGGTCCTTATCAGGGCGATGTTTTATTCGTGAAACAGCAAGAAATAAAATTTAATGATCAGGGAGAAGACTTTAATGCAGGACGATTGCAATTAAGCTTTTCAAGTTTAAGCCTGGACAATGCGTTTTCTGCCGCGGTCAAACGCAGCGTGGTTCAGGTTATTGTGCTTGATGTGATTATTTTGTTGTTAATGGGATTTCTGGTCCATAAGTTGGTTTTAACGCCGCTGGACGGAATAACGTTGCGGGTAGAAGATATCGCACAAGGCCAAGGAGACCTCACTAAGAGGATACAGTTTACCAGCAACGATGAACTAGGTAAGTTGGCCAAAGGAATCAATGGATTCATTAACAATGTTCACGGCATTATTAAAGATATTTCTTCTGTTTCAAGTGCATTGGATCAGACAGCTGAGGCCGGTCAAGCTAGCATTGACCAGCTGGATGAGTTGGTCACTGATCTGGATAAACAAGTTGCGCAGATTGTCGGTTCGGTCCATCAGCTCAACGAAACCTCTAAAGATGTTGCTAAACAGGCTGCTAGTTCTGCAGAGATTACACAACAAACAAACTCCCTTGCCAGTTCAGGCCTGGAAGAAGTAAATACTGCAAACATGATGACAAAAAATTTGGCAGATAACATACAGGCTTCCACCGAAAAGACCACGCAATTGGACGAGTATTCTCAGTCAATCAGCAGTGTAATAGAAGTGATTAAAGGCATCGCCGAGCAAACTAACCTTCTTGCGCTAAATGCAGCCATTGAGGCGGCGCGGGCTGGAGAACAAGGACGCGGTTTTGCTGTGGTTGCGGACGAAGTCAGAACACTGGCACAACGGACCCAAGATTCAACGACGCAAATCACTGACATAATTGCTCAGCTCCAACAACAATCACTCGACACGCTTAAAGTGATGGAGGAAGCATTTGAACTATCTAAGCAAAATGTTGCGTCGGTGGCCCAGGCGGGTGAATCTTTTCAAAACATCAATCAATCCATTGAGCATAATTTGAAAGGTGCTAACGCGATTGCAAATGATGTGGAAAATCAAAACAGAACGTTAAATGACATTGAACGCAATATTGATTTTATCAAGGCTGCCAATAGTCAAACTCTTGAGATCGCACACAAAAGCGCGGACACCAACAAGCGAATTGTCAATATGAGTCATGACGTTGCCAGTCTGATTGAGAAATTCAAAATTTGACACTCGGTTCCTGCATCTTCGCCACCGCTGCTGACTGAGCCAGGCCAGTTTTATCGTTGCCAGCAAGACTTATGTATTTAATTTAATCCCTAATGATAAACAATCATCCATTATTTCGTTGGCCAATTCTTGTGCTATTGCGTAAGGTTATCAAGAGATTGAAAAAGGCAAAGCTGGCGAAAGTCAGTGACGCAAAGCTTCCGGTCTAAGGTCTGAGACTAAGATAGCGGGGTTGCCAAGCAGACAGATTCAATATTACAGAATTGTCTCTTTTCCTTTTTCAGTGCGTCTGAATGCACACAATGAAATGTGCGTACGTAGTCGACTTGGCCGGGGAACCTATTGCATTCGGTCAAGCAGTTAAAATTGAGGACTGAATTATGATAATTCTCGTTGGCGGCGAAAAAGGCGGCAGTGGTAAAAGTTGCCTTGCCCAGAATATTGCAGTGTACCTTCGCGCAGAAAAAGGTGCTTCGGTATTAATGGTGGATTGCGATCCGCAGAGGACAACGTCTGATTGGATCCAGGAACGTAACGCCTCTCCTGAACTTCCAGCGATTAATTGTGTGCAATTATATGGCAAAATTCGAAATGAACTACTGAGTTTGTCCAGTCATTACGATTACGTCATTATCGATTGTGGTGGCCAGGATAATCTGGCTTTGCGCTCCTCTATGGCAGTGGCAGACCATATTCTGATCCCACTCAGACCTAAACGCCGTGATTTGAAAACAGTTCCTCATATGGAAGACATCATTTCAACCTGCAAGATGGTTAATCCAAACATGAACCCAGCGTTCGTGATTACCCAGTGCCCTTCACTTCCTTCGCTGGCACCACGTATTCTGGAAGCCAAAGAGGTTTGTCGTTCTTTTGATGTGCCTGTTTTGAACTCGGTGACATTTAGCCGGAACATGTATGACGATTCTGAAGAGTCAGGAAAGTCTGTTATGGAAAGCGAACCTGACGGAAAGGCGGCTGTAGAGATCCGCAGTATTATTGAAGAATTAATCACCCGAGGAAAAGCAAATGACGTTAGCCAATTTGAAGAAGCGCGCGCCGTCGGCTAATCGACCGGTGATGTCAATTGACGACTTTATTGAAGACGCTGAGTACTACGCAAACGGGTTATCAAAGGTGGTCAATTTGCCTTGTCAAAACATGGCTACCGAGCACAGTGAGAAGGCGCTAAAGCGTGCAACTTTTACACTAGGCGAGCCTGCTCTTACTCAGCTAAATTCTTTGTCCGAACGCACTGGCATTCCCAAGTCCCGTTTGATCAGGATTTGGTTAGATGCAGAACAGCGAGATGGAAATATTCTGGTCTACCTGAATAGCCAGATAAAATAATCATCTGATGGAAAAACGAAGACATTTTTGTCTTCGTTTTTTACATGGTTCGCTACTTAAAACCTAGTCCACCAGAGATTGGTACACCAGGTTTCTGAAGTCATCATGGTAACGATGAAAACCAATAGGAATAAATTGAGCTAATCCTATCATCACAATCTGTTCCACTGGATCTACGCGGAAATAGGTTGACGCTGCACCACCCCAACCAAAATTTCCCTCAGAGCTCATAAATCGCGATTGACCAGGATCCACTGTAACTGACATCGCCAAAGCATAACCTTCCCCTGTGGATTCCTGATTGAACGGGATCAAAGAATCTGGCAGGTGGTTGCTGGTCATAAACTCCACCGTCTTACGTCCTAGTATACGAGTTCCATTGTATTCGCCACCGTTCAACAACATCTGCGCAAACTTAAGATAGTCGCTCGCAGTGGAAACCAGTCCTCCACCACCGTTATGAATTTCCGGATCTGACAGATAGTCGCCCAGGGGCTCCTTTTCCATGACCACTGTTTTCCCACTCTTGTCTGCCGTGTATATCTGTACGAAACGATGGACATCGTCCGGATCTACAGAGAAGCCGGTATCAGACATCTCTAATGGACCAAATATTGTCTCCTGCATGTACTCACCAAGAGATTTACCCGATAATTTCTCTACCAAAAATCCAATAATGTCAGTCGAAATGCCGTAGTTCCATTGTGTCCCGGGTTGGTGGTTGAGGGGCAATTTGGCAATATAACCCAGCGCCTCCTCGCGCTTCATGTTTGGCACATCCATCTGCATTTTTTGATAAGCTTTGTCCACTTCACTAGTGGTGAACCCATAGCTGAAGCCAGAAGTATGTAAAAACAGGTCGATAATTCGAATTGGTGATTTAGCATCTTCAAGCACCATATTTTCACCGCTGCCGCTAACATACACTTTCAGATCTTTAAGTTCAGGCAAATACCAACTTATTGGATCCTGCATATGGAATTTACCCTGTTCCCAGAGCGTCATTGCTGCCGCAGCCGTCACCGGTTTGGTCATGGAATAAATTCTGAAAATACTTTCTGTTGATAAGGCTTTACCTGCTTCCCTATCCTGCATTCCCTGCGCACTAAAGTGAACGACCTCCCCTTTACGCGCCACCAAGGTTACTATCCCGGACAACTTTCCTGAATCAACATACTGCTGCATGACGGGTTCAATCCGACTTAGCCGCTGCTCGGAAAATCCTGATTTATTTTCTACGGATGCAGGTTGGCTGACTGCGTCTTGAGTTACCTGACAGGCACTCAGTGCGAAAACCAATAAAAGTGACAATTGCGATTTCATAACTTTCCTGTTCGATTGTAATTAGCGTGTTCAGTATAACCATAGTTTTCGTCTTCGCTACGCCATTCAGTATGTTTGTTTTTTATACAAGCCAATAACTTAACCTTAGGTTTGGATACGGCACGCCTGATAACAGCGCTATTAATACCTCTCTCTGCGCTGCTCATAAAGCGTTTAAAGCGACTAGACAACCATGTGAACGCCCTCGTAGTAACCTAACTATCACTACTCTCCCAGATAAAAGCAGATCGCGTAGAGTTATATAAACTTAACACGTAGAAATAAGCGATTGTTGCAACCTGTTAACTACCAACATGCCAGATTTGCTATTCGATACAACCGTGGTAGCCTGCAAAATATTCTTTGAATAATACCAAATAGTATTGGTATAACGAGCGGTTAGCACTTATCAATCATGCTCATTCAACATGCGATGGAATATTGGAATGAACACACCCGAGCAGACTCTGTTTGAAAAATTTGACAAAAGGCCCAAACGTTATGTTGCTCTGATGATTTTCGCGTATTTGTTCATCAACAACACCATTAATGCCACGTCAAATTGGATGGAAGCGACCAGAGACGGTGCGACTCCGCAGTTCATGTTGTGGGAGCCTTTCAGCTGGGAATATACCAGCGCGTTAAGCACCATGCTGTTGTTACCTGTTTTATTTTTCTGGTTCCGAATTTACACCTTTAACGTACAACGAGTCTGGCAATTTATTGGCTTCAACATACTGATTTCAATAGTATTTTCTGCTTGTCATGTCGGTCTGATGGTTGGCTTTAGGGAAATTGTATATTTTTGGATGGGAGGCAATTATGATTTTGGTTCAGTAGGGAAAGAATTTTTCTACGAATACAGGAAAGATGCATGGGGCTTTCTTTTTTTCATGTTGCTCTACTATGTTTATCAATTTATTTACTCCAGACTAAAGGGAGAAGCCAGCTTGATTTCAGAGCGAGAGCTAGTCACTCAGGATCCGGCCCCAAATCACCTCCTGGTCAAAAAACTGGATCGTGAGTTTCTGGTCAATGTCAGCGACATTGAATGGTTGGAAGCTGCCGGAAATTATGTGAACTTGCACGCCCAAGGTAGGATATATCCTCTCAGGTCAACTTTGTCTGGATTACTTCCCCGCATCGAAGAAAAAGGTTTTATTCAGGTGCACCGATCACAAGGTGTGAACCTCAACCAAATAGACAGTATCTCTTCGTTACCCTCGGGGGATGGAGAAATTCTTTTGAAAAGTGGCAAAACACTATCATTATCAAGACGCTACAAAGAAGCATTTAAGAAAAAAGTGAAGTAGTATTAAGGCAATTGTGAATTACCCATTATACTCATCTAAGCTGTGTAATTTCTGATTCGCATTAATGTTAGTTCGTTTAAACATTGATAAAAGACAACTTACAGCCAAAAGGTTTATAAAATTAGTAACTCAGCGCAATTAAATCAACGCAATGACCGGGATGCAGCAGGCATTTTGTATACCCATTGTCTTGGTAGTTTGTTAGGCAACTTTGTCGCCAGTTCAGTATTGGTTTTTGGATTTCCTGATCCCGCCACAAACTTTTCCAAATACATCTGGTACACAGTAATGTTGGCGCTCCTGGCATTTAGAGTTAGTGATCTCTCCTATTGGCACTTCAAACTCAGAAAAACGCCCTTCGACGGTCGGGCCGCCAGCAACAGGTTTATTTTCGGTAGCCTTGCAACAGCTGTGCTGTGGAGTGCTTACAGTGTGTTCATGTTCGACAAAATGAAAATTGTCGAATTCGCTACCACGCTGATCATTATTGCCAGTCTCGCTGGTGGTGCATCTACCGTGCTCGCCGGTCATAAAAATACCGCCAGTGCATTTGTGGCGATAATTCTTTTTCCATTTGCTGCAATTGCATTGATGTCTGATGCTGACTATCACCAGATGTTAGGCATGCTAGCGGTGTTTTTTGGGATTGTCTTATATATAGCCGCAAGGAAATCTGCAGGATTTACCACTGACACCATACAGCTCAAAAATGAACATGCGCAGCTGATTAAGCAGATGCATAGCGAGAAAAATGAAATCGACAAAGTCAATCAAGAGCTGAATGATGCCTATATTCAGCTTAATAAGGCTAACAGCTCATTGGAAGAGAAAGTGCAACGCCGCACTGAAAAAATAGCTCAACTCTCCAATCTTGATCCTCTGACAGGTTTATATAATCGTTCTGCTTTTACCAGTCAGCTAAAGGATTTACTTTCTCGCAGTAACGAGCGTGGAACAGCGCTGGCGCTGCTTTTTATTGACCTGAATGGCTTCAAAAAAATCAACGATACCTTGGGTCACAAAGTCGGCGACGCGGTACTCACGGAGATAGCCAATCGTATCGAAATTTTTGCCAATGACTATCATGCTGGACGCTGGGGAGGAGATGAGTTCCTTATTGCGCTGCCCTACGCGGAGCAGGATGCTGCAATGTCAGTTGCCTATGCACTTCAAACTCGGATTGCCCAGCCGGTAGATGTGCAGTCCAATCAGTTGAGCCTTGGTGCATCCGTTGGTATTGCCATGTTTCCTGAACATACGACGGATGAACTTGAATTGATTCAGCTAGCAGACTTTGCAATGTTCGAACAAAAGCGTGCTGCTCAGTCCGCACCCCGTGTTTTTTCTCACGATCTGTATCAGAATTTGAAAAATGTTCAGAAACTCCGAGATGGCTTGCAACACGCAATAAACAAACGTCAATTTTACATGTGTTATCAACCAATAGTGTCATTTGACACCAAGAAACCTTGGGCATTTGAAGCACTGCTTCGCTGGAACTTCAATGATAACCTGGTAAGGCCTGACATTTTTATTCCCTTGGCAGAGCAATCTGGTTTTATCAAGGACATTGGGGCATGGGTTCTGAACAGAGCCTGCATAGATGCCAGTCAGTGGCAGCACACTCAAGAAGCGTCTGTATCAGTCAATGTATCTGTAATTCAATTACTTGATGACGACTTTATTTATATTCTAGATAAGGCACTGCACACCAGTGGGCTTTCTCCTAAGAGACTGCATTTGGAAATTACGGAGTCCATGTTTGCCGATAACAAAGCCAAAGTGAAAGCGCAACTGGAGGCTATTGTTGAACGAGACGTACAGGTTTCCATTGATGACTTTGGTACAGGTTATTCATCCTTAAGCCAACTTCAGACACTGCAATTCGATACGGTTAAAATAGATAAATCCTTCGTTCACAACCTGGATAAAGGTGGTGAAGCAATAATTCGTGCAACGCTTTTCATCGCCAAAGAATTTGGCAGTAAAACGGTGGCTGAAGGGATTGAAACTGAACAACAGGCCAGAGAGCTTCATCTGATGGGAGTTGATTATCTACAAGGGTACCTTTACGCCAAACCCATGCCAAACGATGAATTAAATCAGTGGCTGAAATCCGTGGAAAATGTAACCAGTTAAAGAGGTTTCGAATTCAGTATAGAACCTCGCTTATCTAGTCCATTAAGTGATTCCTTTTCTTAATAGCATTTAAATTTAACTCATTTACGTGCAAAATAGCGCCCTTTCTAAAATCACTGGTTTCTGGGCAACCCATGGCACAACTTTATTTTTATTACTCCGCAATGAATGCGGGAAAATCCACTTCCTTACTACAATCTGCTTACAATTATAAAGAGCGAGGAATGCGCGCTGAAATCTTCACTGCTGCATTTGATGACAGATTTGGAATTGGCAAAGTTGCCTCACGAATCGGTCTCGAAGCAAGTGCTCACCTTTACGAAGCAAAAACCAATATGCTTCACCAGATCCGTAAGTTGACCGACACGGGTAAAATAGATTGCGTATTTATTGATGAAGCCCAATTTCTCAGCAGAGAGCAAGTGAGACAACTAACCCAGGTTGTTGATGATCTGAATATTCCTGTTCTGGCATATGGACTACGCACAGACTTTCTCGGTGAGACCTTTGAAGGAAGTCAATGCCTTCTAGCCTGGGCGGACAAAATGTTTGAGTTGAAAACTGTCTGTCACTGCGGCCGGAAAGCTAATTTTGTGGTGCGCAGAGATGAAGATGGCAATCCTGTTAATCAAGGTGCCCAAGTCCAGGTAGGTGGAAATGATACATATGAGTCTATGTGCAGGAAACACTTCAGGGAACTGGTCTGGGACTAGCTAGTTATACCCTTTATTCCCTTCTGTTCAATACCAACTGTATGCATACGTATTCAACTTGCAGTTGCGTTCCTTTCAGCCTTAAGTAGTCACAATTCGTTAAAAATAATAACAATTCATTAAATAGATTCAATTTTGTCCATAGGCATTTAGTCGACAAAACTCTCTATCAATCTTAAGGCTCAAATTATGTTAACCAATCATAAAGCTGCCAAAAATGCTGCAGTGGCATTGCTGGCTCTTTTACTCACATCTTGCGGTGGCTCGGGCGATAGCCCAGGGGTCATAAGCTGCGGTGCAAACGAAGCACAAAATGCCGATGGAACTGCATGCGTACCTATTCCCCCTGAACCTGAGCCTGAGCCTGAACCAGAACCGGAGCCGGAACCTGAGCCTGAGCCGGAACCTGAGCCTGAGCCCGGTGATTTTGCTGACCCGTACGGTACAACTATGTTCGTCCGTGGGACAATGAATGATTGGGATGCACCTGAACAGACTGCTTTTACTGTAACCGGTGACAATCAGTACACTGTAGAATTTGTGCTACAAGCTGATACTTACGAATTCAAAATAGCGGATGCAGAATGGACGGAAGGCACCGATTTTGGTGGTACAGCTGATGCTTCGACTATTACCTTAGGTGAAAGTATCACCCTTGCCGATCGCGGCTCCAACCTTATGCTAACAGTTGGCGCTACTGGCCCGTATGAGTTCGTAGTAGATGCAACGGATCCTGCCGCCCCTGGATTGGTGGTCACAGCTAAAGATGGCACGGTAAGTGACCCTGATACAGTGGATCTTTTTTTACGGGGCGAGATGAACGGATGGGCGGCAGAGGATGACTATAAGTTTGTGCGTTCATCTGAAACCCAGCTTGATCTGACTGTCTCTTTGGATATGGGCAGTTACCAATTCAAGATTTCAGACGCAGATTGGTCAGCCTCCACTAATTATGGTTCTGCTTCCGGCGTAGAGGTAGTCGGCTCAACCAATACATTGGCCAATGGCAGTGGGAGCCAGAACTTGCTTCTCGTGCTAAACAGCACAGGAGATGTGACCTTCAATCTGGACATTTCTGATAATGACGCCCCCACTCTGAATGTCGAAGGCGATATCGCCGATGCATCACGTAAAGCACCAAGCACCAATACCGCATTCAACGATTTACGTATTTATCAGGTGATGGTTGAAGCGTTTCAGGATGGCGATCCCAATGCTGATTATGATGCTGGTTGGGGCAATAGCCAACATAAGGGTGATTTAAAAGGCATTACTGCGGCACTACCTTACATTAAGAGTTTGGGGATGAACGCCATTTGGTTAACCCCTATCTTCGATTCAGAATCCACCAAAGATGGTAGTTTTACACATCGTCTTGATGCAACAGGTTATTTCACCCAGAACTACTTTGCCATTGATCCTAACTTCGGCACATTGGAAGATGCCAGAGAAATGGTCGATACTGCGCATGACTTAGGAATATACGTATTCTTTGACGGTGTGTTCGGACATCACAAGGGCGATCCCAAACCCTCTCCAAATGGACTGCTACCTGTAGGTGGAAGCAATCCAGTGGACTACCCTGCAAGCTTGCCTTTCTACCAGGAAGTTGCCACCTACTGGATGGATGAACTAGGCATAGATGGCTGGCGCCTCGATCAGGCTGACCAGGTCCCGTTAGAAATGTGGGAGCAAATCCGTTTAAGTGTTGAGCAAAAAGCTGCTGAGCGCAGCGCTGCTGGCGAAGCCTGGGGAACACTGGGGTATATGGTTGCGGAACGATTCAGCACCAATCCGAGTGAAATCCAGCAACAAATATACGGTGATGATACAACCACAGGCCTGACCTCGGCTTTTGATTTCCCAATGCGATTTACTATGGTTGACGTGTTTGCAGGCAACAGTCCAGTAACCGATTTGAATAACGCTTTTTTGGGTCAATTAAATTACTCAGAAGAGGTCGCACCGAATCTGTTTTTGACCAATCATGATGTACCGCGTTTTGGCGATTTATTACAACGCACTGGCATCAGCGGTAAAGATGATCCTGAATATTGGGCAAGAATAAGGACCGCGTTGAGTTTCCTGGCGACTTATTCTGGGCCAATTACCCTTTATTATGGGGAAGAAATTGGTGACGAAGTGGCTAACTATATTTCTGAGCCAGAAAATTGTGGGCAAGAAGGTAAATTCTGCGAAGACCATGTTTCCAGAAGTGACGGTCAGATTGATGGATTTGATGAAAATCAGACTGCATTAAAAGACTATTGGACGGCTTTGATGGCTTTGCGTGATAAAAATGCGGCATTGTGGAATGGCACTTCAGTCAACCTTATTGCCGAAGGGACCACTTATGTTGATGTCAAAGAATCAGGTGACGATGTAGTGCTTTATGCATTAAACCTTGCAGAACAAGAAATCACTGTGACCCTGAGTCAGGAAGACGTGGGTGGTAACCAGCTTGACGATTTGCAAAGTGACGTATTGGTAGATGCTGAAGCTGGGAATTACGTCATCACCATTCAACCTCTTACTGCGATATTGTTTGATGTAAACTAACAATCCACCTGACGAAAAACAGGCCACTACGGCCTGTTTTTTTTGTCAAAATCAACTACCAGGTTAGTTTTCATTCAGTCCGAAAGCTAAGTCAGTGTTCTTTTCCAGCTAACGATTAAGAAATGTAACTCCTTGCTATTTTCAGCCTATATTCTGATTTTCAGAGCTGCAGCCGACCTTATAGTTTCCATAGAGGAATAAAGGTATATGGTGCTTGATACAAAGTTTTGTATACTAGTAGCAAGTCATTGACATGAAGACTAATTTGTCTTCAGATCAATCATTTGGTTTGAAGAGAATTCGGAGTTAATTGTTGGAAAAATTTATTGCACAGCTTAAGAAGCGACAGGTGTTTAAAGTCGCTACTATATATGCTGTGTCCGCCTGGCCTCTCATACAAATTGCAGACTTATCCGTCCCTGCACTCGGGCTGCCTGATTCAGTCATGACTATGTTGTTACAGGTATTTGTCGCAGGCTTTCCCATAACATTGATATTTGCCTGGCTATTTAATTTCACACCCAAAGGTATTGTTAGGGCGTCGTCACAGCAGGAAACAGAGAGCCAAGAGGGTGGAAATTTCAAAGCAACTGTTGCTGTAGTTGGCTCACTATTAATTGTCACAACAATCATCCTGACTTCTCAGTTAATTTTTGAGGACTCCGACAACCTTGTCCAGAACTCTAACAGCGGCTCATCTGAAAATATAGCTCCTATTCTGCCCCCATCACTGGCACAAAAAGAAAGCAGCCTTGTAAACAGTATTCAGAATGACAAAGAATCTATAGCAATATTGCCTTTTGCGGCCTTTAGCAGTGATCCAGAAGACGAATTTTTTGCAGATGGTATGGTTGAAGAGTTATTGAATTTACTCGCGAAAATTCCTGACCTGCAAGTAGCAGCCAGAACGTCCTCTTTCGCGTACAAAGGCGTCTCGAATAAGACCATACCGGAAATAGGGAAAGAGCTGGGTGTGGATACTATCCTCGAGGGTAGCATTCGCAAGAATGATACAACCAACAAAATCCGCGTAACTGCGCAGTTAGTGAAAGTCAGCACAGGCGAACATTTATGGTCTGAAACCTACGACAGGGTGTACGAGGATATCTTTCAGATCCAGGATGACATTGCCAATGCCGTGGTTAACAAGATGAAAGTCACCTTATTGGGTGATGCACAGAAAATAGATATTGCTGCCGAAACCCTGAGTATCGGTGCCATGGTTGAACATGGCAAAGGCCAGAAACAACTTGCACACAGAACTGTCGCCTCTATCAATCAAGCCATAGAACACTTCAATCACGCAGTGGAAATCGATCCCAACTATGCCAGAGCCTATGTTGGAGTAGCGGACGCAAATTTACTGTCCATGCAATACGGTAACGTGTCACGCAAAACGGCTACCGATAGTGCTCGTGAGGCGATCGATAAAGCACTCGCAATTAACGATGAATTCGCTCCTGCCTACGCGTCTGAAGGACTCATGTTGTCTTACTCTGACCCGGTTAAGGCTGAGGTTTCCTTCAAACGAGCAATTGAGTTGAATCCAAATTATTCACCAGCCTATTTATGGTACGGTTCACTATTAAAAAGTAGTGGCAGGTTAAATAATTCTCAGGTGTTATTTGAAAAAGCTTTTGAACTGGATCCCAAATCTGCTGTGGCAGCAAATAATGTTGCCTGGGGATACTTCCTCATGGGCGATGAAGCAAAAGCCATGGAGATCTTTTCGCAAATTATTTCAAACGATCCATACTATCCAGGCGCATATAGCCTGGCTGGAGAAATTCAGTCTAACCATGGACGTCTGGACAAAGCCGCTAACATGTATAAACGTGCTTTGGACGTAGACCCTGTCAATCAAGCGGCTATTAATGGTTTGTTGATGGCGACTATGGATGTGGGTGATTTCGAAGCGACTAACAAGCTATTCGAGTATGTTGAGAGCCACGAACAGCAGTTTCCGGAAGCCCATGTCAATTTACTAAAAGCGCGCTTTTATCTGGTTCAGAACGATCAGCAGACTGCCATGAGTTATTTGGAGAAGGCAGATTTCGACCAGCACAACGATGCAACCAGTATGTACTTCAAAGGTGAAAGGGCTTTTTATAAAGGAGAGTTTGAGCTCGCCATATCACATTACCTGAACCTCAAAGCGACAGATAAAGGAAACGAAGGACTATTTTTCTTGTTTCAGAATGGGCAGGCAGCGGCACATTTGGCTTTATCGTACCAACAAAATGGCAATCAGGAACTAGCCAGCACCTTACTGAAAGAATTCGAACGTTTCACATTGAGCACCGAAAGTTCAAGAGGAAATAATCCCTATTACTATATCAACATGGCGCAGATCAATATCTTAAGAGGTAACTCTGAAGAAGCGTTTTACTACATGCAAGCTGCGATAGATCTGGGTTGGGTGCGCGTCTGGGAAGCAGAAAATGATCCTGTCTTCTCCATCCTCAGCCAGGAGACCCAGTTTGCTCAGATGATGGGCGGATTAAAAGCCAAATTGGCCAATATGCGCACGCGCATGCAATCTCAAGGCGAATGGTTGTTGGCAGATGCGGAATAACGACCTGGTTTAGATCCCGTCACTCTTTCATATACTTTTCTATTATTGTCTCCGGCGACGAAGAAGTCTTGCGAAGAGTTGTTCTATTTTATAGGCTTCTGACACAGTTTGGGCATAATAGCCTCAGCAACCGAAATCCACTTTAATAGCAAATTCAACAGGCAAGAAAATTAATGATTAGACAAGGTCACAGATATATAGATGTAAATTCAGGAAAAACTATCGATAGTTGGTTTCCAGTTGGCTTAGATGACATTTGTCGCTCTTGTAAAGCTGAAGAACACGATTTCATCAGAGGAGAGTCATTCGAGATTGAAATCGATATTGCGACTGCTCCTCAGTCCACAGAGGATGCTTACCTCAGATTGCATTTACTCTCTGAACGCAGCGTTAAACCCAATGAAATTAATCTGGAAAACATTTTCGGATTACTTCCTAACGTAGCCTGGACAAATGCAGGGCCTGTTTTTCCTGGCGATGTGGCAAAATTACGTGTCGAATTGAGCGATTCTGCTTTTCACCTACAAGTCACATCCGTGGATAAGTTTCCCCGCATGACGGACTATGTTGTGCCTGAAGGTGTGCGGATAGGTGATGCGGATCGCGTTCGTTTAGGCGCGCATTTAGCAAATGGTACGACAGTGATGCACGAAGGCTTTGTGAACTTTAATGCTGGCACCCTGGGAAATAGCATGGTGGAAGGCCGCGTCACCCCGGGAGTCATTGTGGACGAAAATTCCGATGTGGGCGCAGGCTCATCCATTATGGGTACTTTGTCTGGCGGTGGTAAACAAACCAATGCCATAGGTAAACGCTCGTTGTTAGGTGCCAATGCAGGAATTGGTATTTCACTGGGAGACGATTGTATTGTTGAAGCAGGGTTGTACGTAACCGCCGGTACAAAAGTACTGACTCCAGACGGACAAGTGGTTTCAGCCAGAGAGCTATCTGGTCATTCTAACCTGCTGTTCAGACGCAACAGTCAATCGGGCAAAGTAGAAGTTATACCAACAAATTCTCAGGTTTGGGGCGGATTGAACGCTGCGTTGCATAGCAACGACTAGTCTAGTTGACTGTTTGTTGGAACGTTCAAACTGAAGGTGCTAGATATTTCAGTACACTAGCGCTTTGAATATTCATGTAATTCGAACGGGTTTTATACTCCGAAACCCGTTCGATACCTTAGTACATTAATAATGTTATAAACTGCATATTAAAGTGCAGCCTGATCCAGCGCGATCAGCAAGAAACTTCTCCCTCCAGACAGGGATCATCTCCCGGATCCAGGTAGACAACACGGGTCTTACTGTCTGTATATCCGTCATTGTCTGTCACCGTATATCTGATCGACAATCGAGTGAAAGAGCTGGCACTAATAACTGGCGCTGATGAACCGTAAGACACGCCGTTTACAGTCCAGCTATGCTGTACTATGTTGCCGTCTCTATCTGATGCTCTACTGGTGGCTCTTGCAGTCGCCAAATAAGCAGTGCCGTCGTAATTTACGTTCACACGAAAATCTGCGTCAGGAGTATAATCACAGACTTGGCTTGTCACACTTTGATAGTGTGAAAAGGGTACATTCGCGGTACACCGGAAGGTCACTTGTTGCCCATTAACAAATCGGTTCTCTGACAAACTAGTAGTTGGTGAGTTTTGATTGGAAACGAATCGACTTAACCAAACACCAGAACCCGCATAGCAGGAAGCGTTTCCAGAATATATCGGAATTTGTGATGTTTCAGTACGGCAGTTTACAGGGTCATCACCTGAATATGCACTAGAAGTAAAGACGAGCAATGAAGAAATCAGACTTAATCTTGTCACTTTGGCCATTTTGTTTATCCTTTTGGTCGAGTGAAGCTAATTTAATGTTATTCATAGCCTTCGAATAACGGGTATTTTTATACCCTTTGACCAGATTTTATTCAAGACAATTGAGACCAACCGCTGAATTTTTAGGTAATTTAATTACTCCAATAAATTGTGTGAAATCCATCGCGAAAAATGTTTGTAGACCCTCCAATTTCTCAGCATACTTCATCCTGTGCGCAGTGACGGAAAACAACAAATGATAAAACTCCGAGATTTAAACCAGCAGGATGACAACTTGCTTGTAGCCTACTTAAACAATAAAAAGGTAGTTCAATATTTATCTTCCAGAATCCCCCAACCTTATACCTTGGAAGACGCTGCTTGGTGGATTAACACTGGCTGTAAGGACCAGGCAACGGTCAAAGCTATCACGTTCAATAATGTGTTTTGCGGTGTGATAGGTGTGTATCACCAACCCTTTGAATACGCCCATTCAGCAGAAATAGGTTACTGGCTGGCCGAAGAGTTTTGGAATAAAGGCATAACATCCAAGGCACTGCAGATATTTTCGCAAAGTTTGTTTGATAACACCGATATTGTCCGATTATACGCGCCGGTTTTTTCCGGCAATACAGCATCCATGCGTGTATTAGAAAAAGCAGGTTTCAGCTTCGAAGGCATATCAGCTAAGGCGCTCTTTAAACATGGAAAGTATTATGATGAACACCGCTTTGCCAGGGTATATTAAGCGGCGAACATTCACACCAAGAACACGATTGGTTGAAGCGTGTATTTCCTCAGAATAAGCTAACCAAATGTTTAGTAAAGTTAACCCCAATTAGGGTTAAGTTAGCAGGAATGGAAAAGTATTGTGGCCATACACTCGTTACGATCAACCTGAATCATTTGTCAGGAACATATATGCAAAACCCGAATCACAACGTGAGAATGAATAAGGTTGTCAGCTATCTTGAACGCAATCTTGAAGACAATATTGACATTAAATACTTGTCATCATTGTCCTGCTACTCAGAGTTTCATTTTCACCGTGTTTTCCGGGCTTGTGTTGGTGAGAGTGTGTATAGCTATAAAAAAAGATTGTTGCTCGAACACTCGATTAAGTTGTTACTTTACAGTGAATATTCTATCACTGAGATAGCATACAAAACCGGGTATCAGAATCAGTCTTCCTTTAACAAAGCCTTTAAACAACAATTTCAGGTCACGCCTTCACATGTTCGTCAGCAAGGGATTCAGCAAAAACAAACGATTATTAAATTGAACCCGATAAGGAAGGTAGCTATGACCCCGGAAATTAGAACTATCAAACCCATTGAACTAATCTGTGCTCGCGCATCTGGCAGTTATGCCGAGGCTGCACCAAAAGCCTGGGAAACAATAATGAAATTCGCCTACTCAAACAGGCTGATGAGCAAAGAGACACGTTCTATTGGCATCTCCCACGATGATCCCAGTATCACCCTACCAGATCACATCCGATACGATGCATGTCTGGACATAAAAGCGGATGTCAGTTCTCATCAATCAATAACCACATGTGAAATTCCAGGTGGGAAATACGCAGTATTCCTGCACAAAGGTTCCTATCAGGACTTTCAACACAGTTATCATTTTATATTTAATCAATGGCTGCCAGAGAGTGGCGAAAAATTGCGTGATCAGCAAGCTTGCTTCGAACATTATCTGAATAGAGATCCAAGAAAAACCAAGCCCGAAAACCTCAGAACAGAAATTTTCATTCCCTTGGAATAAAACTTGATGTTACTTTTTTTTACGTTAGAGACTAGAAGTTGTCTCAGCACTGCTTAGTGAACTGACAAATCGCTCGCCATAATTATTGGTCCAGAGATGTGAACCAGTAATTATGGCATTCAGCTAACTATCAGGAGCCTGTTTTGATGTCTTCCATATGGTATTTGTCAATCAGCGAATACAAGGTCGGGCGGGTCACACCAAGTAATTCCGCAGTTCGGGACATGTTTTTTTCTGACTGATGAAAGGCTTTTCGAATCGCTCTGCTTTCTGCTTGTTCCCGCACTTCCCGCAGGTTCAGACTTTCCATAGACTCTTGGTTTTCGCGGAAAATAAGACCGAGGTCATCCACTTGTATAACTGAGCCTTCGGCCAGAATGACAGCAGATTTCAACTTGTTTTGCAGTTCGCGGATATTTCCCTGCCACTTGTGCTGAAGCATCGCCTGAATAGCTGCATCGCTGAAGCCTTTGACTTTGGTGCCAAACTCTTCGTTGTACTGATTAAGGAAAGTCCGTGCTAATAACACGATATCATTGTCCCGCTCACGCAGAGGAGGAATATTGATCACGATTTCACCAATCCGGTAAAACAAATCCTCTCTGAATGTTTGCTCAGAAACCATTTCATGCAAGTCTCTGTGCGTAGCGCACACAACCCTGATATCCACTGGGATTTCGTTTCGACCACCGACGCGCTCGATAACCCGCTCTTGCAGGAAACGCAACATTTTGGCCTGCAACCCAACTGGCATATCACCAATTTCATCAAGAAATAACGTACCACCCTGAGCAGTTTCAATTTTACCTAAAGTGGTTTTGTTGGCACCGGTAAAGGCGCCTTTCTCGTATCCGAATAATTCACTTTCAAGCAGGTTTTCAGGGATAGAAGCACAGTTGATTGCTACAAATGCCTTGTCCCTACGTAAACTATGCTCATGGATACTTCTGGCAAAGACCTCTTTACCTGTTCCACTCTCGCCCAGTAGCAGAGTACTGATATCTGTTTGCGCAATTTTTTCCGCTTTTCTACTGGCGATTTGAATACTTTCACTGTTACCAATAATCTTTCCCATCGCAGGGGCAGCTTGAGCCAGTTGACGATTTTCTTGTTCAAGCTTGTATAAATTCGCTGCTCTGTTAACCAGAATTTGAATAGTATCTGAGTCAATTGGTTTCTGATAAAAATCATAGGCACCCAAGGCAATCGCTTTAAGCGCGTTTTCCTTATCATTATTACCGGTAACAACGATGACTTTAGTTTGCGGTGCTAAAGAAAGAATTTCTTCAAGGGCCTTTAATCCTTCAGATGCATTGGCAGGGTCCGGCGGCAAGCCTAAATCCAAAGTAACCACTTTAGGTTCAAAACGACGTAACTGCGTGATAGCAGATTGACGATCTTCAGCAAAAACAACTTCGTATCCGCTGAAACTCCATTTGAGCTGTTTCTGGATACCTAAATCATCGTCAACGACTAATATCTTGTCCACTTTGTATAATCCTGTTGTGTTGTATTTGTTAATCTAGCGGTAGGTGCAGGGTGAATGTGGTCCCGCTGTTTAACTCACTTCTTACATTAAGCCTGCCACCAATTTTTTCAACAAAGCTTTTTGCATCATACGCACCTATTCCCATACCAGCATTACCTTTTGTAGTGTCAAATGGCTTGTACAAACGATTGGCAATAAACTCTTCGGTCATTCCCTCGCCGTTATCGCTGATGTCGATTTGTAAAGATTTTTCATCCAACGAAACTTCAATTTTAACGTTGACAAATCCATCGTCTTCCGTGGCTTGTTGTGCGTTGCTTAACAAGTGATACATTACGTTACCGAATTTTTCTTCATCAATCACCAGTTGTTTTTCACTAACGATGTCCAACTCAGGTTTCGGTTGGTTTCCGGCACACTTTTGTTCAATAACCCGTGTAATGGTATCTGAAGCAAGACAGAGACCCTGAGCATTTTGCTGCGCTTCTTTCTTTTGCGTAAGCTGTCGCAACATTTTGTCCATCCGCGCCTTTGTATGCTCCAATGTTTCAAAGGTATCCTCGATAAACTCAGGATTGTCTTTGTGTTGTTCAGCATTACATAAGATAAGATCGATCTGAGCCAATACGTTCTTTAAGTCATGCAAAACAAAGGCAGACATTCTGTTAAACGCAGCAAATTGTGCGTTTTCCGCCACTTCCTTGCTCGCCTCATTATGAAAAACATAACTTGAGACTTGCGCACTTACTGCGGAGAGATAATCACGTATCTCCCAATTCAGGCTCTGTGTTGCTTTACTTGAGCTGAGCAGTGCAACACCCCACAATTCTGTTCCTCGATAAAAAGGCAAAACGATTTTAAACGAACAATCGTTTAACAAGGCATGATTGATTTTCAATCCTTCATAAACGAAAGGTTTATAGCGAAGTTCTTCGACATCAATAATCCAGTTTTTGTGGCTTAAATATTCGCACAACAGTGTTAATAAATTCGATTCTACTTTACTCAAGGGTTGATGAGAGATAGCTGCTTTTACCTCATGCTGTGCTCCCGTTCTTTTAATCAACAACCCCGAATCAAAATCAATGGCCTGGATAACGCCTCGCAATGCACTTTGATAGACATCACTCAATTCGTTTCCACCAGTCTGCAATGCCTCAGTTAGTTTCACCCACTCAATTCGATAATCAAACTGATTGGCAAAAAAGTGTTTGGTGATAAATACCTTAATTTTATCCCTGAAACTATTGGACAGAAAAACCGTCATCAGCAATGCGACTGATAAGACAATCAGCACAATCTGAATAGTACTGCCCCATTCTCCTCCAACATATTTGACGGCATACCCCGCCAGCGCCATCAAAAACAGATAGGCACCAGCAACCATTAATAGAGAGCTATGCAAAACCACTTCACGAGAGATAAATATGTCTACACCCCAGTATTTGATTCTACGTATAGCGAGCACCAAAAAGGGCAATAAGCAGAAATAGATGTAACCTCTGGCTGAGATGTAAGCGACCTCTATTGTTTCCACCATAGTGGCATTGGCAAAGGTCACGAATTCGAATAAATTCGTCGCACCCAAAAATAGTATCAGAGGTTTGTACGACCATTTACTTTCATCCGCCTGACGATAAATCAACTCAAGTAAAATAAGTACTTCGAGCGCAATGACCGTTTGGGCCAGAAACCGCCAGGTAAGATCAATTTCCATAAAAAACGGAAGCGACATCATCGCCACGGGCAATAAGAGAATAAAGAACGAAAGTGGCCGTGAAAGTACCTGGCGAAGATTAGTAAAATTATCTTTCAGACAGGAGAGCAGGAACACCAACCAGACGAACTGCTTGGCGCTATCTATCATCAACATTTTGGTCAGGCTTAATGGGCCAAATAGCAGGTTGATGTAGGTTAACGACCAAACAGCAGTGCTCGCGGTTGCGATCATAAGGAGGTACTTTGCCAAGCCAGGCTTTCGCACAGTAAACAGCAACAACAACAGCAACGAATAGCCAGCCGTACTTAACGCAAACCCTATATCAGCTAACATACTACTCCTACGCCCTTATGCTTTATCGACTATCAGCAAAATCACATTCCTTACTGCTTTTTCAACACCAGACTGCCAATTGAATAACCTGCTCCAAACGAGCAAAGCAATCCATGTTCGCCTGACTTAAGATCCTGGTGATATTTTGTAAATGCGATAATGGACCCGGCGGATCCGGTATTGGCGTATTCATCTAGCACAACCGGCGCTTCTTCAGGTTCTGGCGCGCGGCCCAACAATTTTTTTGCAATGAGTGTATTCATATTGATATTGGCTTGGTGCAGCCACCATCTACTTACATCTGCAGAGGTCAATTGATGGTGACTCAGGTGTTCGGCAATATGTTCTGCCGCCATCGGACAGACTTCTTTAAACACTTTTCTGCCTTCCTGGTGAAACAGATTTTCTGCCCCATACGGGTCTGTGTCATAAGCTCGACTCATGTATCCAAAGTTAGAGCGAATATTACTTGAATAAGATGTAACTGCCTTGGTACTCAGTATTTCAAACTGATGCTCACCGCTGGCGTTTTGTTTATCTTCAACCACTACAGCTGTAGCAACATCACCAAAGATAAAATGGCTATCTCTGTCCTGATAATTGATTTGCGGGGAAATGAGTTCAGGATTAATAACCAACACAGCTTTCGCCGTTCCAGCCTTAACCATTTCGTAAGCGCGATGAATACCAAAGGTTGCCGCAGAACATGCCACCAGCATGTCAAAACCAAACCCTTTGATCCCGAGCTGTTCCTGTACTTCAATAGCGATCGCCGGATAAGACCGTTGTGTATAAGCACATGATACGATCACGGCATCAATGTCTTCAGGATTCTTATTTGCACTTTTCAGTGCTTTTTTTGCGGCCTCCAGGGCTATTTCTGCCTGATGAGACAAGGCGTCTTCAGCTCGAGCCTCGATCTGCGGGCGCATTCTTTCAATATCCAGTACGCCTTCTTTCTTGTAAACATAACGGCTTTTAATGCCGGATGCCTTTTCAATAAACTCTGCGCTGGAAAGCGGCTTTGCCGAAATATCACCAGCTTCTATTGCCCGAGCATTGTCCTGATTAAATTTTTCTGCGAATGCATTGTAACAATCGACGAGCTCTTCGTTGGAAATGCTTTGCGCGGGTGTCCACAATCCCGCACCACTAATTACCACATTTTTTGTCATGAATTCTGTTCCTCTTAGCCGCACTAGCTTATCGTTTTCACCGGGAAAAGTCATGACAAGATATTGGGGTACGAACATCAAATTCACATAAAAAAGCCTGCCACTTGCGTGCAGGCTTTGTTTGGATAAATTACTTACCAGTTAAAACATGTAGGTATCTGATTGGGCCAAAAGTTTGTTGGTATCTATTTTATCTCTTACACAATCCTGAATATCTTTATGCTTAAACACATAAATTTTGTCCTGTTTTGCCCTCGAATCTACAGAGCCAAATTTATTCAGCACAAAGCTTACATTTTCGTCTGAAGGAAGTGCCTTAATACCTGCACCATATTTACATAACAGGTCCCCGACGCTGGATTCAAACCCGGCGAGGAAGCGTTTGTATTCTTTTTGCTTCGCTGCGTTTCGCTCTGCATTCTGCTTTTTCTGTTCTTCTTCAATCTGAGCTGCATATTGACTTACTTCCGCCTGTTTGGACTTGAGTTTCTGCAATTCAGATTCTAATTCTTTCTTCCTTTCTTCTATTCGTTTACGGCTATCTTCGTCAGCATTACGCTTTTCAAATTCCAGGTCACGTTTACGTCGTTCATATTCTCTTTGCTCCCAGGAATATTCTCTCTCTCTTTCACGTAAATCCCGTAACTTGTCTCTCGCATCACGCATCGCATCCTGTGCTCCATGAGCCAATTGTTCTGCCAACTCGACCCATTCGTCATCTACTTCGACTACCCAATTTCCTCCGTCTCCGGAGATCGCAACCGGTGGCTCTGGCGGTGTTGGCACACTGATACCTGACAGCACATTGCCAAGGTCAAATTGCCAAACACCACTGTTACTGGTGCTAATTTCAAAGACAACACCTTGCTTTGCGAGATAAGTCGCATCAATGGAACGAAAACGAATTCCAGAGCGACTGTTATTCTGTCGCAATGCCGTTTGCATAATGCCAGTCATAATTTCCAGTTCTTTGCTCAGCTCAGGCAAATCCGTTTTTGCCTGTGCTTGCGTTAATCCTAAACTCGCAATAAACAGTGCAATAATTGATTTCTTCATGATTTACTCCTCATTCTCAATTGGGTCGTCGGCACTTGCCGCTGGCCAGGTCGCGGAATCGACCGAACCGTAAATATCGTCTTGTAATTTATTCAGTTGGCGCGCATAAAAGAGTTGATCGTCACTTCGTTGTTCATTGACGAATTTGATCAGTTCTGCGAAATCTTCGCGCCTTTCCTGTCGGCTGGAAGACAGCAGGTATTGTGTTAATTTGGTACTGGCATCGAGCTGCTGCTGTTGCATCGTCTGTGCAAACAGATTTAATGCCTGTTGTTGGTTCTGCTGATATTCGTTCAACTTCTGATCCACCAATAGCTCAATTTTTTTCGGGTCCTGAGCTTGGGCAAAACTAATGGTCATCGCACCATCATCCGTCCTGACTTCAAATCCACTGACAACCATGACAATTGCCAGGAAGGATGTGGCAAAGGACAATGCGGGTAAGCCATGCCAGTTCCACCATCCTTGCCTCGGTGCTTGCTCAAATGTACCCACGCGGTCCCAATTTGGAACTGATTCAGGTTGATAGCTTTCAGCAGCCATCATCATCTGATTGGCCGATTCAACTTTTTCGGCAAAGGCTTTATCTTGCGCACATAATTGTTCAAATTCAGTTCGTTCAAATTGGTTTAAATCATTATCCAACCACTTACCAAACAATTTCGATTTGTCTTCATTATGCATATTCAACCTCCATTAAGGTTTTCAGCTTGTCCAGTGCACTATAAAGTCGCGACTTCGCGGTATTAGTTGAAATACCAAGCTGATCTGCGATTTCTTCAAAGGTGAACTGACCAAAAAACTTCAATTCCACTACTGCTTTCTGCGCAAACGGCAGCTGTTGCATTGCCCCAACCAATTGGGCGTTTCCCTGCCCGGTAAGCGTTGCTTGCTCAGGCCCGTCTTCGCCGCTCTCCAACTCCGGACTATCTTCCAGACCCTGAGTTGGGCGTTTGCGGCGGTAAAACTCAATACATCGATAATGTGCTATTTTGAATAACCACCCTTTAAAAGCACCATCTCCCCTGTAATTGGACAGATTGCGGAAAACGGATACAAAGACTTCCTGCATTAAATCAAGCGCGTCATCATTGTTACCCGTCATCCGGATACCGTAGTTATAGATTGGTTTTTCATAGCGTTTGATCAGATTCAGCCAGGCTTTTTTGTTTCCATCCAAAGCCTTGGCAATCAGCTGTTCGTCAGATTTATCAAACACTTGATTCAATTCCGGTTATTTTTTGTTGTTAGGTGTGAGTAATGTCGAGCGCTAAACGAAAAAAGTTCTGCATTCAGCAAAATTAATTCGATTTTTATTTTTTTCAACATGCTTAATATGCTGACAACACTATTTGTCCAATACTGGAACCGGCATTAAGGGTGCTATCAATTCGGCAAGATAACGAAACAACCTTACCCGGGTTGTACCATTACGCCACACCAGACCTATTTCTCTGTAGGCCTTGTCTTCTGCTGGCATAGACACCAGAGGAGATGAACTAAGAATGTGATTTTGAATCGCTAACTCCGGCATAAAGGTGAAGCCTAATTTACTATTCGCCAGCTGCACAAGGGTATACAGACTGCTTGCTGCAAGAGAGTTAACTTGCTCCTGATGTTGTAACCCACAAGCACTGACAGCATGCCCTGTCAGGCAATGTTCACGCTGCAACAAGAACACACTGTGTTTTGGCAGAGCAGATACGTCCATAGGCTGTGGGAGCATATCGACCATGTCGCTATGGGCAATTAGATGGAAGGGGTCGTGACCAACTACCAGCTGTTTACAACCAGGTGTTTCCATTGGCAATGCGAGGATCAACACATCCAGCACACCTTCATTTAACTGTGCCAACAAATTTTCAGTTGTGTCTTCCTGCAGTTGTAAGCTGATATCCGGCAGATTCGATTGCACTCGGGATATCAATCCTTCAAACAAAAAGGGAGCAATTGTAGGAATAACACCTAGCTTTAATTTCCCCGCCTGCCAGTTTCCCGCAGTCTGAGCAAAATCAATAAGTTCATTTGCGTCGTTCAGCAATTGTCTGCTTCGCTCGACCAATTCCAGTCCAAAAGGAGTGAACACAAAGGTTTTGTGGTCCCTTTCCAGAAGTTGTGTGCCAAATTGTTCTTCCAGATTCTGAATCGCGGTACTGAGGGTTGACTGGCTAACATGGCAACGTTGCGCGGCTCGATTAAAGTGCAGCTCCTGATGCAATGTCACCAGGTAAAACAAATGCTTGAGATTTGGCCATTTCATAATAATTTAATTCGCAATATCGATTAGTTTAATTACTATAAATCAATTTTTACAATACAGCGAGTGGGATTAGTTTTTTATCTTAGCTGCATTTTGTGCAGACACATTAAAAACAATGCGGCCTTAGGGGTATCAAGCACTCAAATGTTGCTTGCCAGTTATACCTTAGAAAAACTGCGGGAATTAAGGCGTGCCTCTGGCAAACCACAATTCCAAGGAAATTTCCCCGTTTTCAGCAAAGGCATAGCAAACAATAATTAATGAAAACCGGCGCTATTTAGTACCTTTAAGTTTAAAGCCTTGGGTGGCCTCATGAATATGATCCAGCACTTTTGCCAGAACCTGAGAAGCAGCTTCCATGGTTTTAGCCTCCCGCTGACTTGTTTCACCTAGATTGGAAATTTGTGTCAGCCCCTGATGAACGACATTGCTTTGATGTTGTTGATTTGACACAGCTTCGTCAACTTGTTGATTCAAATTAGCAATTTTACCAAACACTTCGGCCAGCTCTTTCATAAATTGTTGGGATTGTTGTATTTGTTCAACACTGGCAACAGCTTTGTCCTTGCCTTCCGTCATAGCACTCACTGCAGAATCTGCTGCTTGCTGTAACTTATTTATATTTCTGGAAATTTGCTCAGTAGATTCCTGGGTTTTGTTGGCCAGGCTTCTCACTTCATCTGCCACCACAGCAAAGCCTCTGCCTGATTCCCCCGCTCTGGCGGCCTCAATTGCGGCATTCAATGCCAACAAATTTGTCTGCTCTGCGATGCCATTAATAACACTGACCACGCTGCCAATGTCGTCCGTGTCTTTTTTAAGATTGACGATGATCTCTGAGGCATCATTGGTAGCATCAAGCATACTTTGACTGGTATCTACGTTGCCTTCAAACATCTTCAGTCCATCGGCAGTCTGCTCGGTCGAATTACGCACAAATTCATTTGCCTGACCAACCGATTGTCCAATACGCTCACCAATACTGGCCATTTCAGTCATACTATCAGTTACCCTGTTCGTTTCTACAAACTGGTTGTCCAGACTGGTTTTTACATTACTAAACGCGTCAAATAACTGCCCTGTCAGGCTGCGTAGCTCCCCTAAATCTTTCACAATCGCAGCCAACATTTTACTTAAATCGTTTTGAATTAAGCTAAAGTTATTGGCTAACTGACCAATTTGGTCTTGTTTTTCTATTGCAATATGGCTGGTGAAATCTCCACTGGCAATTAGCCGGGACACTTCGGTGACTTCATCCAGGGGGCGCAAAATCTTAACGTCTATAAACCAGACAAAAATACTACAACCAGCAATCAGGGAAACAACCAGAACCGATATGGTTATTGTCCAGGCCGAATCTGCATTCGCTTCAATTTCTTCACTGGTTTTATTAATGCCTGAAATCATGTCCTCAACGGCATCAGAGAGATTATTGCTGGGTTCGCGATCGATACCCGACACCGCTTTATCGCCCACCGAAATGTCATAGTTAGCCGCAACAAACTCCTGATAGCCGTTTTTATAAGCAGCAATCATTGGAGGATAGGAGTTGGCAAATTTAGCAAGGTTATTGTAGCCAGCATCTCCACTATCCATTTCATTCAGCAGTTTTTTATAAGCAGCCTGGATTTTTTGGGCATTTTCATTAAACCTTCCCCAGTATTTTTCGCGCTGCTCGGGATCGCGACCTGTTATCAGGGTATTTTTCCATTCCTGGACCTGAGTTTTGAAGCGCACATTAATGGCGGATACTTCATTCGAATACCGGACTGTAGTATTCACTGCCGAAGAATATTCCGAAATGACGCCTGACATTGAACTCAGTCCGATCCAAACAGCCAGAAATATAACCGCTAGCGTCGAAACTAAAAGTAATAGTAGTTTTGTGCGTAGATTGCCGCGAACAATGTCAAACATGATGCTCATCCCTAACTTGAAAAGAATATATTTCGAGTAAACCAAGTTGTGTAAGTAAAGTCGTACAACCTTAAATCGGCAAATAAATTAGCGACTTAAATAAAAAAGCCATCTGCATAACATGCAAATGGCTTTTTTCAGAAATGGAACGAATATCTGGGTGGTCAGGCCTAGCGGGTTAGAAACTAACCTGCGTTCTTGCGCCCCACACGTTCACAGAAAAATCGTTTGGTGCACCTTCTACTATGTCTAACGCATTGGTGTATTCCAAGTGGCCGTAGTTAAGTAAAAAACGCACATTGTTAATAGGCGTCCAGATCAATGATGCCATGTATGCGTCTTGCGTACCGCCGACAATATCTGCATCTTCAAGATCAAGACGATCGAAACGCACATTGACCTGCCACGCACCGATACCACCAGAACCTACTGGCTCGTTAACTTTTACCCCTTTAAACACACCGCCTTTATACTGACGGGTATCATTGGTCAGGAAGTAACCTGCTTCAATCGCGCCACCAAAGAAGCTCGGATCTTCAAATCCTTCGCGGTCGACTTCAATTGAGTGCATTTCAGCCTGGGCATGAAAGCGCCCGGAGATGAGGCCAGCTTCCAATCCATAACTGGTTTCTTTTTCAGCACCGGCTATTTGATTAGTATTGATAAAACGTGTATCCACACTATGCACCATAGGTCGTGCACGATATCGAACTGTATCAGAGCTATCGCCTAAGTCACGCATATGTAGGGACCCACCAAAATGCATTTGCATGCCATCTACTTTAGGAGAAGCAAAAGCGCGAAGGTCAATACTAATGGCATTATTACCATCGTCCAGATCATCTAGGTTGTCGGTAAACAAGCCACCTTGAACGTTTACACTACCGAATTTAGTCGCCGCAGAGATACCTAATTTACGCTCAAACCCAAATGCATCGGTAAAGGCCGCACGTTCGATAAAACTGCTATCGTTACTACTGGTCAGCTCTTCAAAACTCTGGAAGTTATTGTGTTGTCCAAAGGTAAATTTCCAGTCATCGTGTTTGTAGGTCAGGTAAGCATCTGTTAACGAAGCGCCGCCTGGCAAGTCTGTTTCTAACTTATAACCGAACCCACCTGGCATAGTTCCCTGAATACCTAAGCGCACACGACGGGCTTCATTGGAGAACCCTTCACCTGGGATATCTATTGAATCTGGCACTGAAGACAGGTTGGCAAAATCGTATAACATTCTGCCACGGGGTTTAACACTCCATCCGCCTTTATCTTTTACTTCAGGCGCACCTTTCCAACTAAATGAAGGGGCACTTTCAGTCTTTTTCGCTTTTTTTGCCGGGGCAACAGTTTCTTTCTTTTCTGAATCCGCGCTACTAAGCTCACCACGCAACCTGACGACTTCCTGTTCCAACTTACTGAGTCGTTCCAGAAGCGCTGCGGCTTCTTTTTCGGATATAGTCGCTAAGGCAGAGTTTGGCATGATAGCCGCCATTGTGATGGCTGTTGCTATGGTGGTTCTAAGCTTCATAGAAAGTTCTCTCCAATGTGTATTCATCTGAAACAGCAACTGATCTCTGGCAGCTGTCTCAATCGGTTATCCGGCAGTACATGAATGAGCAATTCCGCACTATTTCTATCAATTATCGATAGCTAGTGTAGTAGGACTTTTCAAAGTACGTTAGGGAATAAAGTTACTATTAGAATTTGGAGCGTACTATATTGCACTTATATTACACTTATGTGACATGATGACATTTTTGTTAAGGAATGATGAATTTCCTATGTCTGACTAAGGGAATATTTGAGATTTGGCGGGCTATCTATCCACAACTGACACCAAATCGTCATATTTCTGTCGCAAATTCGTCAGACAAAAAAAAGCCGCATTCTGACATGCGGCTTGTTCACTCACATCAATTTAAGAGCGATGGAGCTTTTTCTCTATTTCTTTAATGCTCGCATGACGCACATCCAAGCCGCGAACCAGGTAAATAATGTGCTCGCCAATATTTCTGGCATGATCGCCTATCCTTTCCAGGGAACGCAATGCCCAGATGATATTCATGGAACGAGAGATGGAGCGAGGATCTTCCATCATATAGGTGACTATCTCCCGAATGGAACTTTTGTACTCTCTGTCCACCTTTTTATCTTGCTTAGCAACGTCGAATGCGAGTTCGGCATCAAATCGCGCAAAAGCATCCAGTGATAAGTTAACCATCTGATGAACCAAGGTTCCCATGTGTCTGACTTCTTCATAACCATTTGGCCCGGAACTCGATTCAGAAAGAGAAATAGCCATCTTGGCAATTTTCTGCGCCTCATCACCCATGCGCTCGAGATCGCGAGTCATCTTGGTAACGGTCAGGACCATACGTAGATCAGATGCAGCCGGTTGGCGACAGACCAACACGTTCGTGCAGGCTTCATCCAGAGCAACTTCCCGAAGATCTACATCGTCTTCAATTTGAATCACACGCTCTGCCAACTCACTATCGCCAGTTTCAATGGCTTTAACCGAATCGAGAATTTGTTGTTCAACGATCCCACCCATCTCTAAAACCTGACTTTTCAGCTCTTCAAGATCTGAGTCAAATTGTTGAGAAATATGTTTGTCTAAATGTATTTTTTCCATTGTAGATTCCTCCAAACTTAACCGAAGCGTCCAGTAATATAGGCTTCAGTCAGCGCGTGTTCCGGATTGGTGAATACGCGTTTCGTTTCGTTTACTTCGACTAATTTGCCCATGTGGAAATAAGCGGTACGGTGCGAGACACGTGCGGCCTGTTGCATTGAGTGCGTCACAATAGCAATGGTAAAGTTTTCACTTAACTCAGCAATGAGCTCCTCTATTTTTGCCGTGGCAATTGGATCCAGAGCCGAACAAGGTTCATCCATCAAAATTACTTCCGGGCTCACCGCAATGGTTCGGGCAATGCAAAGCCTTTGCTGTTGACCGCCTGACAAGCCAGTGCCAGGTGAAGCAAGACGATCTTTTACTTCTTCCCACAAACCGGCTCTTCGCAAACTTTTCTCGACAATATCGTCAAGCTCGGCTTTTCTGCTTGCCAGTCCATGAACTTTTGGACCATAAGCAACGTTATCGTAGATAGATTTTGGGAATGGGTTCGGCTTCTGGAATACCATACCTACACGGGCTCGAAGTGGCACTACATCCTGTTTAGGGTGATAGATATCTCGGTCTTCGAGCTTAAGTTCACCGGTAATTTTACAGGACTCAATCGTGTCGTTCATACGGTTCAGGCAACGCAAAAATGTTGATTTACCGCAACCAGAAGGTCCAATCATTGATACCACTTCATTCTTACCGATATCCAGGCTTACATCATGTATTGCCTGTTTTTCGCCATAAAAGACGTCAACGTTGCGCATGCTCATTTTGGCATTGTCAGAAAAAGGAGTACCAACGGTTTTCACGTCCTGGACATTCTGGTTTATGTCCGAGTCCTGCTTTGAATCGATTGGCGTCTCAGCCGATGATGTTTCTTTTATAACTGCTTCCACAATAATTCTCCCACTGTTACCAGCGACGTTCTAGGCGTTTTCTGAGCCAAATAGCTAAGGTGTTCATTGAAATCAAAAATGCTAACAACACCATAATTGCAGCCGATGTGCGTTCTACGAAAGCACGCTCAGGGCTGTCAGACCACAAAAATATCTGCACAGGCAAAGCTGTAGCAGGATCAGATACTCCACCAGGAATATCAACAATAAAGGCAACCATGCCAATCATTAACAATGGCGCGGTTTCTCCCAACGCCTGAGCAAATCCAATGATCGCCCCGGTTAACATTCCCGGCATAGCCAAAGGAAGGACATGATGCAATACAACCTGCATTTTTGAAGCGCCTAACCCCAGCGCCGCATCCCTTATCGATGGAGGAACCGACTTTATTGCAGCACGGCTCGAAATGATAATGGTCGGCAAGGTCATTAAGGTTAGCACTAATCCACCCACCAAAGGTAATGAACGGTGCATCTCAAAAAATCCAATGAAGATAGACAGTCCCAACAGACCGAAAATAATCGAAGGAACAGCAGCCAGGTTATTGATGTTCACTTCTATAAAATCGGTGAACTTGTTCTTTGGTGCATACTCTTCGAGATAAACAGCAGCCGCTATACCGATAGGAAAGGACAAGATGATGGTGACCAATAAGGTGAACAATGACCCCATAATGGCGCCGAGTATACCTGCTTGTTCCGGTTCACGGGAATCGCCTGAGGTGAAAAAGGTCGTGTTGAAACGCTTTTCCATGTGCTCATTTGCAATAAGCGTTTCCACCCAACCAATTTGCTTCTCGCTCAATCGACCGGTAAATGCGCCAGAACCATCGTCATTACGACTCTTATAATAAGTATCCACATCATCATCGGCCAATAACCACACACCAAAAGACTGATTTAACAATTGCGGATCGTCTTCCAATTTTTGACGCAAGGTAAACCCGGAGCCGTTGCTCACCAGAGCATAAAGGCTTCGTCTGTCACGGCGGCCTTTGGCATCCTCAAATTGCGTTCTCAATGCGGTTCGTATGACACCTGAATAGTCCGCAGATGCCACTTGATTGGCATCGGTAACATCATCAATCTCAAGTGTTTCAGCATCAAACTCCACTTCAAGATAAACATAGGTTTGCAAGAAGGCAGTGTGCCCTTTACCAATGATGTCGGTAAATAGCAGAACCAAACAACTTAGGCCAAACAATATTGCCGCAATACCATATGCCCTGAATCGCTTTTCAGCACGGTAGCGTTTGGCAAGATTCTTGTTAACCAAGTCCATTGTACTTGGCTTCTTTTTGTCATGTTTCACAGTATCTTTACTCATTTGATCTTACTCGTACTGCTCGCGATACTTTTTAACCACATGCAATGCGACGTAGTTAAGTACCAGGGTTATCAAGAACAGCATTAATCCCAAAGCAAATGCCGATAAGGTTTTAGGACTGTTAAACTCCTGGTCACCCACCAACAAAGTGACTATCTGAACTGTCACTGTGGTGACCGACTCCAATGGATTGGCGGTTAAATTGGCTGCCAGTCCAGCGGCCATGACCACAATCATTGTTTCACCAATAGCTCGCGATACAGCTAATAGCACACCACCGACGATACCCGGTAACGCAGCTGGGATAACAACTTGTTTGATTGTCTCTGATTTGGTTGCGCCAAGCCCAAAAGAGCCGTCTCTCAGAGACTGAGGCACTGCATTAATCACGTCATCTGATAGGGACGAAACAAAGGGGATAATCATCACACCCATTACCAGGCCAGCAGCCAGAGCACTTTCAGAAGACACGTCCAAACCAATTATGCCGCCGGTATCACGCACAAAAGGTGCAACAGTTAAAGCAGCAAAGAAGCCATATACAACAGTGGGAATCCCCGCCAACACTTCTAACATTGGCTTAACTGCCATACGCACTTTCGGCGCGGCATATTCAGAAAGATATATTGCAGCCATTAAACCAGCTGGAACGGCGATTAACATCGCAATCGCGGAAATCAACATGGTACCTGCAAACAGGGGGATAGAACCGAATGCACCTGAGCCACCAACCTGGTCAGCCCGGATAGCCATTTGTGGGCTCCACTCAAGACCAAATAAGAATTCAGTAATGGGAACGCTCTGGAAGAACTTCAGAGACTCGAAAAGCACTGACAAAACAATACCGGCAGTGGTAAATATTGCAATGCTCGCACACAGAAGTAAGGCACCTTTAAAGGCACTTTCAACTTGAGTTCGTGCACGTAGTTTAGGCTTAATTTGCAACCAGGCGACAAAAGTGAAGGCAACCGCCAATACAATAAAAATGCCCGTGATTGCTTGTTGACTCAAGCTGTTTAGCTCGTTCATTCTGGCAGCGGCCTGCAGAATATAAGGCTCACTACTGAGTCCATTTGTGCCGCTTGCTGCTATGTTCCCGATCGTATTCAGTAATAGCCCCAGATCATTGGCGGCCAATTGTTGCTGCTCAGTAGGCAGCATTTGAATAATGCTTTGTCTGATGAAGTAGTCATCAAAAATAACCCAGAGTGCCAGCACGAACAAACTTGGAATACCGCACCATAAGGCAGTAAGTGCACCGTAGTATGACGGTAGAGAATTCAGATTTCGCACGCCACCAGCAGAAGAACTCACCGAAATCGAGCGGTTTCTACCGACAATAAACGCCGTTGCGATTAACAACAATCCGACGAGAAATAACATTGATGTATTCATAACACCTCAACAAAACGTGTAACCATGACCAGAGTCGCTAGTTAATAGTAGCCAAAACTGGTGACTTATTTCGCTAAAAAGCCAGCCTTATACGTTAGGCTGGCTTTTTTCACAACTATTTACCCAATAATATTGGGCTGTAGATATGACTATTGGATTACAACGTCAGGCTTTTTAGCGTTTTTACGTCAGATTTAACCTGTTTGCGTACATCATCACCTAGTGGGATCATGCCTTTTTCAGTCAGGTAACCTTCTTCGCCAAACGCTTTGTTGCTGGTGAATTCAGCCAAGAACTCTTTCATGCCTGGAATTACGCCAACGTGCGCTTTTTTAGCATAAAAGTATAAAGGTCTTGAAACAGGGTAATCACCATCAGCGATGGAATCGAAAGTTGGTTCAAACCCATTGATTTTTGTGCCCTGAATTTTGTCGACGTTTTGGTCAAGGAAACTGAAACCGAAGATCCCCAAAAGATTAGGGTTCGCATTCAGCTTTTGTACAATCAGGTTGTCGTTTTCACCTGCTTCGATGAATGGACCATCTTCACGCACAGTGTGACAAATAGACTTGTATTGATTTTTAAGTTCTTTAGATAGTTTAGCGTCGCCCGCTTTTCCAGCCGCCTTTGACTTTTTGCTTAAGTCAGCAATCCAGTCAATTTGCTTACAACCACCTTCCAATGCCAATTCGGCGAACGCGTCACGCGTACCTGAAGTTGGAGGTGGACCTAGCACTTCAATCTTGCTGTCTGGCAGAGCAGAGTTAACTTGCTTCCAGGTAGTGTACGGGTTTTCAACCAAAGTTGGTGTGCCGTTAGGGTTAGGCACTTCTTTCGCTAATGCCAGGAAAAGGTCTTTAGTGGACAAAGTCATCTGATTCGCTTTGCTGGAATTTCCAATGACAATACCGTCATAACCAATCAATACTTCAACAACTTCAGTCACGCCATTGTCAGCACATAACTTCACTTCTGATGCTTTAATACGACGAGATGCATTAGTGATATCTGGGAATTGCACACCTACGCCCTGGCAGAATAATTTCAGACCACCGCCTGAACCAGTAGATTCAACTTTAGGCGTTTTAAACTGAGTAGACTTTCCGAAACGCTCAGCTACAACAGTAGAAAACGGATAGACCGTTGAAGAACCAACAACATTTATATAATCACGGGCTGCATGAGCAACATTCATGGTCAGAGTTGATGACAATGCAAGAGCTGCAACAAATAATGGCTTTTTCATAATAACTTCCGAAGAGTCGTTTTTAAAATCGCGCTAAGTATATGACAGCTTTATTACACTTATGTTACAGAGATAAAAATAATTACTGAGCGAGAATTTAGCTAATTCTGAGAAGTGGCTGTCCCGCTTTGAGCCAGCCTGAAACCCAACAAATCAGCCCTAAGAACCAACCTGAGCTGTTTGACTCAGAACCTTACGCGCGTATTCTTGTTCACTTTCAACAAACTTGCTCCAGCGCTTTGCCATGGCCTCTGAGCTTTCATGTTCCTCAGCCTTAGCAAGTTGCAATAAAGATTCTGCGAAATGACGTTTGTTAAACAAAGCCATACCTAAAATAAGATGGGCATTTCCTGGTTTACGCAACTGCCCTTTCTGAATCGCCCGCTCAGACGCCTCAATTGCTTCATCAAACTGTTCCATATTTAAAAAGGTTTGAGCTAGCTGTAAATCCAGTTCCCCATCTTCTGACATCTCAGCAGCAGCCATCATTACAGGTACCGCCTTTTCACTTTCCTTGGCTAAGGACCAACTTTGAGCCAGAAATTTAAGATTACGAAGATCTTTTTCCAACACTCCGCTTTCCATTGCTTCATCCATGATCCGGGCGGCTTTGTATGGCGCCTGATGATAGTAGTAAAGCTGCGCCAGATTAAACAAGTCGGAAGACTTGGTGACAAAGCCCTGTTGGTAGGCAGATTCAATAATGGCAAGTTGTTGCTTTTCTTGCTCCAGCTCACCGTACATGCCTGACAACTGTATCCAGTACTCAGGTTTGTTGAACTGTTTAACAAGTTTAACCAGCACTTCCGTGACTTTTTCCGGCTGCTTTAACTCATAAAAAACGGCGCGTTGCAGTACATACCAGCTTTCATCTACCTGAAACCCCAGCTCGCTGTTTTCCTGTTGCTCTATCGCATTGTTGATATATTCAGAGGCCGCCAGAAAGTCTTTCTTCTGATACATGGCCTGCGCTTTTAACACCAAATTTTTGGCCGGGATATCTCCAACATGCAAGGCTTCCCATTTTTCCAGATTGCTGACAGTCTTGTCATAGTTACCGCGCATCATGTGCAGTTGCGACAAGCTGAACAAAGTGCTCTTTTCAAAAGATTCAGGGATTGGTTGTTGCACCACCACTTTTTCAAATGAAGCGATGGCATTGTCATAATCTTCAGCATTGTAATAAATAAAGCCAAAGAAGTTGTGCATCATCGCCAGCTCATAGCTATTCATTGAGGACGACTTTCCCTCAACGACTTTTAACGCTTCCAGCGCTTCCTTGATCTGTCCTTCATCAGCCAATTGTTGTGCTCGCGCCAGCTGGTCATAGACTTTCGATCGCAGTGCTGGTGTACGTTTGGTTTTTCGTTCTTGCTGAGTTTCAGCTTGCACCTGGCTGCTTATAACGAAACTACCTGATAAACCTAGCGATAAGGCCACCAATAAATAAAGAGATTTTTGAGAAATTGCAGCAAAACGTTTCATTCAGTCACCTTTAACCATCAATTTGAAAAGAAATTCGATTTTGTACGCCAGCAACTTCCGTCGCTTCGCCATTGATCACGCGCGGTTTATATTTAAACTTCAACACGGCATCGACAGCAGCTTGTTCAAAAATATCGGCTGGCTGCGCTTCGATGACTTTTGGCCCACTTACGGAACCTTGTTTGGTCACCGTAAATTCAACGATGACATAACCTTCTATCCCTCTGGACAACGCGCGCCTCGGATAGACAGGCGCAACTTTCACTATTGGAAGGTACTCACCATCACCTGACTCAAGGGCCAGGCCTCCCTCAAGATTCACCTCTGCCCCAACGTCAGCAGCGAAATCAAAATTTGCCCCCTGCGCATCCGGTGACGCTGCATCCATCTCTGGTTGAGGCAGATCGGGTGGCGGTTGTTCAGGTTTGGGTGGCTTTTTCGGTTTACGGTCTTTTTGTTCTGTTACTTCATCTTTTTTAACACGGACAAAATCCAACACACTGCCTTTCGGCGGTTCTGTCAGTTGTTGATCACCACTTTTTATCAATGCCTGCATCAACATGAACAACCCAAGAGTTACACCAGCAGCAAACAATATTGCGAGAAGAATACGTGGCATAACTTACGGCTCTTGTGCAGCAATAGACACATCAAACACACCTGCTGCTCTGGACGCATCCATCACCGCAATCAATGTTTCTGTGGTAGCTTTTTTATCTGCCTGAATCACCACTGTGCCTTGTGGGTTTTCTGCATGCAGCCGCTCGATGTTTGCCTGAACGGCACGTTTATCGATGCGACGCTTATTGATCCAGATTTCACCTTTGTCACTGATGGCAACTAAAATGTTTGCGCGATCTTTTTTCACAGCAGTTGCTGCATCAGGACGGTTTACATCAATACCGGCTTCTTTCACGAAAGAGGCTGTAACAATGAAAAAGATCAGCATAATGAACACCACGTCCAACATAGGCGTCATGTCGATATTGGATTCTTCTTCGTCGATTAAATTTTGAAAATGCTGTTTCATTTTGTTCTCTCTAAGTAGCCTGGTCTCAGTCCTGGCGTTGCATGACTAATGCATCTTCTAAATGCGAACGTTCTGTTTTGGCCGTGCGAGTTAGCCAGGTTGACGCAAAGACCCCTGACAAGGCACCCACCATGCCAGCCATAGTGGGAATAGTTGCTTGCGATACACCCGCGGCCATCGACCGAGCATTGCCACCACCCGAGACAGCCATCACATCAAATACCTGGATCATGCCAGTCACAGTGCCCATCAAACCCAGCAAAGGGCAAAGGGCGACCAGTGATTGAATAACAGGTAAGCTGTATTTAAGCTTCAGGCTGACGCGAGACACCATGGCCTGCCGAATTTGTTCAGCATTCCAGGAAGTTCTGTCTGTTCTGGCCATCCAGGTGGAAATCACCTGCTTTTTAAACGCTTTGTGTCCACCATGGACGTAAAAGACCCGTTCAAGTATCAGCAACCACATGATAAAGATGAGGCCACCGATAAAGAGCAGGACGATCCCGCCAGTTTCAGTAAAATCCCGTAGTGATTCGAATAGCTCAAGCAACATGATTGATTAAGCCTTCTCTAGCCTTTCCGCGCGCTCTGCTATCACACCTGCCGCTTGTTCCTGCAGGATATATACGATGTTTTTACTTTGTGTATTTAGCAGTGCAAAGAGTAAGGTTGTCGGAATAGCCACAACCAGACCAAGAACAGTGGTAATCAGCGCAGATGAGATACCGCCCGCCATAATTTTCGGGTCACCTGTTCCAAACAAGGTAATTTGTTGGAAGGTCACTATCATACCCGTTACTGTTCCAAGCAAGCCGCCAAGAGGCGCAACGACAGCAATCATTTTAACCAATGTCAGGAATCGACCCAGCTTGGGGACTTCACCTAAAATTGCTTCGGTGAGATGCAGTTCCAAAGCTTCAGTGTCCGCTTCAGGGTATTTGTCCTTGACCTGCATGACCCGGCCAAGAGGATTGTCATCTTTGAAGGTATCGGATTTCAGCTGACGTCTGACTTTGCCACCAATGTGAGTCAGAACAATAAAGCGCCAGATTGCCACAAGGATCCCTACTGCACCCACGGCAATAATGATGTAACCAACCAATTCGCCCTGATGAATACGTTCCTGCAGATTAGGCGCATTAACCAATAAACGAAGAATAGAGCCGCCAGTTGGGTCCATACCGAATTGAACTAACTCGCCATTGGAGTTTTGTAACGCTGCAGCGCTTGAGGTAAAGCGTTCTGCTGGTTGACGAACCAGTTCTGAAACCGAATTGGTTGCCCCTTCATAATCCAGATATTTACCATCAGCAATCAATGCAAAGGAACCAACACGAACCACTTCTTTGCTGACTTTAGCGCCACTAGCTTCAACAACATCAGTAGTAAAGCGCGTAACTTTGCCCGATTCCGTCATTTCACGTTGCAATTCAAACCACACCCGTTCGATTTCAGCAATCGACGCGAGTTTGCTACTTTTACCCATGGATTGTGCCAGATCATCCAGGAATTCTGCTCGCCCGGGAATCTGCGCAGAAATAAGCGAACCAAAGAATTTGTTTTTGGTATCGCCAGCGGTCTGCTGCAATGCACCAAAGAGTTCTTTTAGCGAGCCCAGGCGCGTGTCTACTGCTTGCTTTAAGTCTGCAATTTTAAATTCGTTTTCTTCGTACTGAGTTTCCAGTTGTGCGGATGTTCTTAATTCCGAATCCCTTGCGTTACCTGCATCTCGAAGCATTTTTTCTTGCTCAGAGCGTTTTTGCGCAAACTCTCTCTCGCGTTCTATATTCTGTTGATTCTGCTGAAACTTGCCCTGTTCAAGCTGTTTTAGCAAGGCATCCAAATCCAATGCTTTTTCTTGCGCAGCCAAACTCCCAGTCAGGGCGATTGAGGCAATTAGTGCCGCTAATATTTGATTTATTCTCTTCATTATTTTCATCACTCAATCAGTCTGTAACCGCAATCGGCAACATAAGTAAATCTGGCGCCATTTGCTTTTTGGCCATGCGCAGTCCTTTCGTTACCTGAGTGCGGTAACTAGATGGCAACTCTTCCCACTGACTGGTTTGCTTGTTCCAGGTGCCCTGCAAGCTCGCATCACGTGTCTGATAAACTAACGCGGTTCTTCCAATGCGCAGGAAGTCCACGTTACGTTCCTGTCCACCAATGGTGTGCAACCCGGCATAGGCTTCCAATGTGCGGCCGTAATCCATTTCAACCTGGTAGGCTTCCATTACGCGACGAAACTTTTCAGATGGCGCAACGTCAGCTCTGTCCATCATTGATTTAAGGTCCGTGATACGCTGAGAACGTTCTTGTGGAAGAAAGGGGACATCCAGGGCGATGAATTGCTCCAACCCTTCGATCATGTTCAACATCAAGGGCGTAATTTGTCGTTCAACCACACTGACTTCATCGATTGCGCTGTTCAGATCACGCATTTCCTGTTGCTGGCTGGCAATCTGCTTACGCAACTGCTGGTTGTAAATGCGCAGTCCATCGGTTTCTTTATTAATGGTTTTAAATTGCTGAAGTTTGTCTTCAATCTGATCGGTGATTTGGTTGATTTTCACCTGTGACTGCTCCGCTGACTGATTGATTTCAGTTGCTGCGTCAACCACGGTTTTTAATTCTTTGTCTTCCTGCGCTGAGAGAGTAGACGTTAGCATCACGCCCACTGCTACTGCTACAGCTGCTGGTCTAAAAAACTTCATACAATTAAGTCCTGACTCTCAAATTGAGGCTGGCAGAAAGCCGCCTTTCAAAGCTGCGAGCAGGATAATGACCTAGTGTGACAGTTTAATTGCAGATTCATGACAATACTGAAACACGGAAAAACACAGAGCCGCGATTGCGGCTCTGAAGGAGTGCATTGGAAGCTGTTAAACTCCAATGTACGCTCTGATTAAAACTCCCAGGAGAAGCTTGCGCTTAGAGAAATACCTTGTTTCTCGACAAAAAGATCCAGTCCTTCCTGACTAATTTCTTTTTGCTCGTCCAGGATATTTTTAACGCTGAATTTAAGCGTGGTCTCAAATGTCGGGTAATAGGTGTAAACAAAGTCCAACGAATGAAAAGTCTCCTCCTGTGCGTCCTGATTCCCCCTGGTTCCCGGCACAATGATCCGTGGACCAAAGGCGTTGTAAACTAGGGTTGTAGAATGTTCACCGTTATCTGAATCCCACCCCATCTGGAAGTTAGCCACCCATTCCGAATGACCAACCAGTCGACGCTTATTGTTGGTAACTATGTTAGAAGCACTTGTGGCATCCAAGGCATCCAGTAGCTGTTCTTCAAACAACGAAATTTCGTCGTCATCAACAGCACCCAGGGTGACTTCTGAATCGGAGAAAGTCAGGTTACCGGTAACGAAGAAATTCGACAGGCTGTTGTCAATGAAGGTCAGATCTTGTAAAAATTCCATTTCGATACCGTACAATTCACCAGACTCACCGTTGGCCGTCAGCAGGTTAGGTGCTGCCCCACCAACAGTGCCCAACTCGACTAATTCAATTGGCGTTTCAATGTCTTTGTAGAATAACGCCACAGACAGGTTGTTACCTGATGCCATGTACCATTCCCAACGGACATCGATGTTATCCAGCTTGGAACTTTGCAGCAAAGGCGTACCCCGAACCAGAAACTCAGTCAGGGGATCAATAAAGAAGGTGGTACTGATATCACGCAAATCTGGCCGTATGGCAGTTTGACTGACGTTTAGCCTGAGTTGCATCTCCTGATTAATGAAATAGGTCACCGCAAGTGAAGGAAATATGTCATCTTCCTGAAATGCCAGTGAAGCCAGTTCATCACCTTCTACAGAAAACAAATTCTCATGAGCTGCAAAGGGTACTGAAATTTGTCGGAAGTCTTCAAAGCGCACACCGCCACTGATACGGATAACGTTATCAACGAATGCATCGGCAAGAAAATAATAAGCATCTATCTTAGTACCAGCTGCATATTTATCGCCATCAGAGGTGCCTGATTCAAGAATGCCCGCCCCTGTGCTGCTATTGTAAAATTCATCATTGGCTAAGTTTTCCGCAGAAAATATCTCATCTATCCGTGTACCGAAACTAAATTCGTCCGCAATCGCTCTGTGTGGTACATCAATAGAAATATTTTCAGCTTTACGGGCCTTTTCGAAGAAATCTGCCCCCGCTTTTAGCTCCAGTTCCCAACCGTCAAGATAGAGCGGAACGCCAGCATTCCAGCCGTATGATTCCGATACGTCGCGCAGACTCTGAAATTCACGGCCAACGCTTGTGGCCGAAACATCTTGTAATTGTTGAGACTCAAATACACCGTTGTCCAGGTTTTGCTGGTAAACAACATCGAGACTGCCCGGTTGTGCCCGACTCGCTCTGCTGCTTCCTGCGTACCAATCAAAGTAGGCATTTTTGTACTCTGGAAAATTGTGAGTTCCCTTGATTTGATTGGAAGTCATCCGACGCTCTTCAAACAGCATGTCTACCCGGCTTAGCTCTCGCTCGCCAAACACCGTCTCGTTAACGTCAATGAAATCTCGTACACGAACGCGGTCACGCATGTCGTGCAAAATTATATTGGTAATTTCCAGCTTATGGTTATTGTTGTACTCGTAACCAATGTTAAACATGCCACTCCAGCGCACATTCTGTTCTGTGGATACACCTTCAAAACGCTGGGCAAAACACTTTCCATCAAATGACAGCTCGCTTGGTAAATCTGAACAACCAACTGTACCTAAATTCGTGCCGTTAATTTCTTCACTGACATCCCAGGCATTGTCATAGGAAATAGTTGAAAGAAAACCTAAAGCACCGTAGTCAGTGTCATATACGTTACCCAAAGTAATACCTAGCCCGAAGTCCGGATCGACACTTTTCACATCTGGGCCAATGTCCCAGAACATGGAACTTAAAAAGGCTTTGCGATCTTCTAATGTAAGCGGGAACTGACTGGAACCTTCAATTCCATCATCCGACTGTGCCTGTCTGAGGCTATTGCGTATAATGTCAGGTAAAGCGCGCGACCCATCGTCCCGCCCTGTCCAGTCATCACCACCGCCACTGTAAAAATAGCCGTCATCACTATTATTAGTGTTGGTTCCTAAACTACCGGACACCTTAAATATAAAATCATTCGGGATGGATTTGGTGCGGATATCCACGTTACCGCCACCGAAATGCGCAGGCATGTCCGGTGAGAAAGATTTCTGCACGTTTAGGCTTTCAATAATATCAGAGGGGAATAAATCCAAAGGTACCACTGAGCGAGTTGGGTCTGGACTGGGTACACCCATTCCATTCAGCTGAGTGCTTGAGTAGCGTTCACCCAGCCCGCGCACATAAATAAATTTTCCGTCTACCAAGGTGAGGCCCGTAACGCGTCGCAATGCAGATGCCGCATCGCCATCACCAGTTCTCGATATCTGTTCAGCACCTAAGATGTCTGCGACAAATGCCTGGTTCTGTCTTTCCTGAAGAACAGCTGAAGCACTGCCTTTGAGTCGTGTTCCAGTTGCAACAACTTCTTCTATGACCGAATCCTGCTCCTGAGCCATTGAAAGCTGGGGGCTTATGCCTGCTGCAAATAACGCGGACACTATTGCCAAGTTTAGTTTTGATTTTCCTGGCAAACTATCATGTATAACACTCATGATGATAAAACTCCGTTAAATAACTGACGCGGAATGGATAATCTGTTTAAGGCGCCATATGGCGCCTTATCAAAAATCACCGGATTAAATTGCTAAAACGCCAGCGAATTAATCTTCCAGACCGACAGTCACCCAGCCTTCCGTCCAATCATTGTTCGGATCCATCGCACCAATGTAGTCAACACTGTCAAAGAAAGGACTTACTGTTGAAGGATCAGCGCCCGCTCCAAGCAGAATGGAATCAGCATCAGGTTGATAACCATTTGCTGCCAAACTGAGTGCATCAAGAGTTGATACGCTATTGGTTGATTCACCAGTGAACCAGGTGCTGGTGAAGTCAGAGCCGAAGTTAGCATCGGCTTCACAGGCCACTATGGAGTTAGCCATGTTCAGAGATCCGTTAGTTGCATTTGCTTCTGATTCCGCGCCATTAACACGCAGACAGTTTGAATAACCTGCACCACCGGTAACAACGAAATTCCACAATGAACCGGCTGTGCCTGCGCGAAGGCGAACACCATTCGCACCATCAGCACCGATAATGGTGACGTTAGCAACGTTAGGATTGGTCAAAGGCGTGGCTGATGCATCAAATTCACTGTTGTCTGCTTCAAAGGCGTTGTCACCGTTGGCAGCCCCTTGTTTGATTAGGACAAACTGTGCATTCCCCGTCCAACCGAATGACCAATCAAAAGAATCGTCACCGATTTCTGTCAGGACAACGTGCTTCACGCTGACAGAACCACCGAAGAATTCGATGCCATCATCCAGGTTCTGGTGGACATGAATGTAGTCAACAACTGTTCCTGAACCAACACCGGCGAAGGAAATGCCGTTTAGCTCATCCCCGTTACCCAGTGTACGTCCGGCGTGCTTCACTATGACGTACTTCAATGTGCCAGAATCATCATTTGACATCGTACCGCCAAACTGGCCAGCATCACCTTCAGCAGATACACCACAGTTAGCCAGCTCATCGGCAGTGGTTTCACCCACCTGGTCGCCACATGAATTGGCTGGTGCGCGCCCAAGCAATACCAGACCGCCCCATTGCCCAATGTCAGTTTCTGCACCAGTTACATCTTGCACAGAAGTCATTGTTATTGGCGCATCAGCTGTGCCAACAGCTTCAATCTTGGAACCACGACGAACCACTAAAAAGTCTTCACCTTCCTGGCCGAAAAGCGTGGTGCCCTGTTGAATATAAAGCGTGGCGTTGTCAGTGTTATCGCCGCCAACAGCAGTACGACCGTTCAACACCCAGTGCGCGTCACTGGTCAACGTCACGTCTGCAATGAAGGTTGTATCAGCACCAAGTTGGTAAACAGGCTTGTCCGTGATTTCCGGGAAGTCAGCAGAAACATCTGTCGCTAATCCTTGTGTCAGGGCATTGTCTACATCAGTTGGAAAGCCGCCAGTCAGACCGTAAGTCCAACCGCTTGTCCAATCATTGGTTCCGTCAAAGGCACCAATGTAGTTTGTTGATGCGAAGAAGCTATTTTCTTCAGATAGGTCTGCACCTGCACCCAACAAAGGTGAGGTAGCTTCAGGCGTGCGCCCGTCAGCTGCCAGGTTCAATTCGCTAGCACTAACAACACCATTTGTCGCTTCAGCTTCAAACCAGGTTTGAGTGAAGTCATTTCCGAAATTAGCATCCGTTTCGCAGGCGATCATACTGTTTGTCATGTTAAGTGTGCCAGCAGTCGCATTCGCTTCTGACTCATCACCATTCACACGCAGACAGTTACTGTAGCCAGCAGGACCTGTCACCAGGAAGTTTTTCAACATACCAGCAGTTCCTGCACGTAAGCGCACACCGTTAGTACCTGTCGCGCCTTGAATTGTTACGTTTGCAACAGTTGGGTTAGTTAAAGGGGTGGCTGCTGCGTCGAATTCACTGTTGTCAGATTCGAACGCATTATCACCGTCATTGCCAGATTGAACGATGTAGACAAACTGCGCATTACCCGTCCAACCGAAGGACCAGTCAAAGGAATCATCACCAATATCCGTCAGCACAACGTGACTGACGCTAACGGTTCCGCCGAAGAACTCGATCCCGTCATCCAGATTCTGGTGCACCTGAATGTAATCAACTGTGGTACCTGAACCGACACCGGCAAAGGAGATACCATTCAACTCGTCTCCGTTACCTAAGGTACGGCCAGCATGTTTGATAATGACGTAGTTTAACGTACCTGAGTTATCTTCAGGGTCAGTACCACCAAATTGGCCTGCATCACCTTCTGCAGAAACCCCACAATTGGCCAGTTCATCAGCAGTCGTTTCCCCAACTTGATCGCCACATGAGTTGGCAGGTGCTTTACCAAGCAGGACTAAACCACCCCACTGACCAATTCCCGTTTCTTCTCCGGTGACGTCCTGTACAGAGGTCAAAGTGATTGGAGAGGACGCAGTTCCAAGTGCTTCAATACGCGAACCACGGCGAGCCACCAGGAAGTCTTCACCTTCCTGACCGAAGACTGTTGTTCCGTCCTGAATATAAAGCACGGCATTGTCGACGTCGTCACCACCTACAGCGGTTCGGCCTGTCAACACCCAATGGGCGTCATTGGTGAAGGCCACATCCGAGGTGAATGTCGTGTCTGCCGCAAGTTGATAAACTGGCTTGTCGGTAATAGCCGGGAAATCACCAGATACGTCTGTAGCCAGCCCCTGCTCCATCGCATTTTGCACGTCAGTCGGGAAGCCACCATTGACACCAACAGTCCAGCCAGACATCCAATTGGTTTGTCCATCAAAGGCACCAACGTATTGCGCATTCTCAAAGCTAGAGCGGATATCCTGTGGATTCGTTCCGCTGCTAAGCAGCACGGAGCCTGCTTGTGGGACATAACCGTTAGCACTCAAGCCTAGGTCATTAGGAGTCAACGTCATGTTGCCGGCTTGACCTTCAAACCAACTTTGAACATTGCCTGAACCGATTGCCTGGCTTCCAAAGTTGTTTGATGAATCAGCACAAGCGACTACTGAACCTGTAATGGTTAGCTCACCTGACTCTGCGTTAGCGGCGGATTCGTCACCGTTTACTCGCAAGCAGTTTTCATAACCTGTTGGACCAGTGACCAATACGTTAGTCAGGTTACCCGCAGTACCTGCGCGAAGACGCGCACCATTTGCGCCTGCAGCACCAACAATTGTAACGTTAGCGATAGCAGGTTTGGTGAGTGGTGTTGCAGAAGCATCAAATTCACTATTGTCTGCTTCAATGGCATTGTCACCCGCATCTTCACCTTGTTGGATGTAGACATATTGTGCCTTACCTGTCCAACCGAAAGACCAATCCAGACTGTCGTCACCAATGTCGGTCAGGACAACGTGGCTGACGTCAACAGTACCGCCGAAGAACTCGATCCCATCATCCAGGTTCTGGTGAACCTGTATGTAATCAACTGTAGTACCAGATCCCACACCAGCGAAGGAAATACCGTTTAATTCATCACCATTGCCCAGGGTACGACCAGCGTGCTTGATAACGACGTAGCGAAGCGTTCCTGAGTTGTCTTCCGGATCCGTTCCACCAAATTGGCCTGCATCACCTTCCGCAGACACACCGCAGTTGGCCAGTTCATCGGCCGTCGTTTCTCCAACCTGGTCTCCGCAGGAATTTGCTGGCGCTTTACCAAGTAGCACCAGACCACCCCACTGACCTATACCTGTCTCCTGGCCAGTCACGTCCTGTACAGAAGTCATTATGATAGGAGCCGCCGCAGTGCCCTGCGCATCAATTTGAGAGCCACGACGAACAACCAGGAAGTCTTCGCCTTCTTCACCGAAGATGGTTGTTCCCGCTTCGATTGTCAGCACCGCTGAATTCTCATTGTCACCACCAACAGCAGTACGGCCATCTAACACCCAGTGAGCGTCAGCAGACAGAACAACGTCTTGGGTGAAAGTTGTATCGGTATTTAGTCGGTAAACCGGCTTGTCAGAAATTTCTGGAAAATCGCCCGACGCATCAGTGGCCAAACCTTGCTCTAACGCATTTTGAGTTCCAGTTGGCGTTGGTGTGGGGGTTGGTGTCGGCGTAGGTGTCGGTGTGGGTGTCGGCGTAGGTGGGTTAGTAACGCTATTGTCACTATTATCTATTACATCACCTTCATTTATATTGATATCGCCGCCACAACCTGCAAGCACAAGTGCTACTGTAATGGCACTTGCCTTAAAGACGTTCTTGATTTCCATCATGCTCTCCACAAGCGAATATTAATTATTGGTTTAAAAAACGCCGCAAAGATTACCTAAGCTGAATGACACTTTTGTTACGGAAAAAAGATCGTCACAAAACTTTAATAATCGCAATCAAGGGAGGGTGTTGATGTTGAACTTGGCTAATAACAGACTCAATACAGAGCTAAACAGACATTAAAAAAGGGACATTAATGCCCCTTAGTTAACGCAAAACAGGATAGTGGATAGCCGAATACGTGCGCATTGGCCTCCCAAGTTTTTGCTAAACGAATATCCCTTTAAGAATAAAGAAGAAAATAATGGATAGGCCGGCGCCTGCAGGCAGTGTAACGACCCAGGACACCACAATATTTCTGACCACAGAAAGATTTAATGCAGCTATGCCTCTGGCCATGCCAACCCCTAAGACTGCTCCCACTAAAGTTTGCGTGGTGGAAATTGGCAAGCCCGTACCAGAAGCGATAACCACAGTGGTGGCAGCGGCCAGTTCAGCGGCAAATCCGCGACTTGGCGTTAGGTGGGTGATGCCATTGCCGATAGTTTTTATCACTCGATGGCCAAATAGTGCCAGACCTGCAACTATGCCTAGGCCACCCAGTGGCAATATCCACCATACCAGCTCCGCTTTTTTGGCTATCTCTCCACCGCTATTAACGACACTAACGACAGCGGCAAGTGGACCAATCGCATTGGCTACATCATTTGAGCCATGTGCGAAAGCCATACAACAGGCAGTCACAATCATCAGAATGGCGAATACCTTTTCCACATTGGCAAAATGGGTTTTCTTGTCAGCCTTAGGATCGAACTTCAAACGGTTGATAGCAAACCTGCCCAACACTCCTAGTAACACGGCAAGACCGATTGCATACATATAACCATCTGCTGAAGGAATATCTAAACCAACGTGTTTAAGCCCCTTTTTAATAGTAACCAAGGCCATAACAAAGCCCGCCATCGCCATGTAAAATGGCACATAACGTTTAGCATTATCAAAAGGTTTGTCAGTATCAAAGATGAGCTTCTGAGCACTCTGGAATATCAGATAGGCGATAAAACCGGATATTGCGGGGGTGATAATCCAACTTCCGACTATACCTCCAACTTTACCCCACTCAACCGCGTCAATACTCACGCCCACAGCAGCAAACCCAACTATGGCACCTATTATTGAGTGGGTAGTTGATACGGGCCAACCAAGATAGGAGGCAAATGCTAACCAAATACCAGCAGCTAACAAGGCTGATATCATGCCGAAAACCAGCAATTCCGGAGAGTCCACAAAAAAGGCAGAGTCTATTATGCCCTTGCGGATAGTGGAGGTGACTTCCCCCCCAGCTAAATATGCACCAGCGAATTCAAACACCATCGCAATTAAGATCGCTTGTTTGATGGTAAGCGCTTTTGAACCAACTGAGGTGCCCATTGCATTGGCAACGTCGTTTGCACCAATACCCCAGGCCATTAAAAACCCAACCGCAGCCGCAACCACGATCAGTATCAAACCGTAACTTTGAATAATATCCATGTTGTAATCTCTTAGTTGGCCAACATAAGTTCGAGTCGAGAACCGACCCTTTCAGAAATATCGGCCAACGCGCCGACCCATTCGATAATACTGTATAGAAACATCACGTCGACGGGATTCAGGTCTTTTTCAAGTCCCAGCAGGTCTTTACGCAATTTGATTTGTAAGGTATCGGTATCGTCTTCAATCGAATCCAACTCTTCAATCATCTCCTCAACCAGTCGCAATTCGCGACCTCGAAAGCCAGTTTCGAGCAAGTCATCCAGTTCGTTTATCACCTTTTTGGCTTGTTTAGTAGCGTCCAGGCAACGCTTCAGATATTCAAGAAACTGGGGTTGTAGGAGAACAGGTATATTCAGTTGACGGCCAAGGATCCGGCCGGAGATATCTTTTGATTTATTCGCAATTTTGTCCTGTTGCGTAATCAGGTCGAGCACATCCTGACGTTGTATCGGCATGAAAATACCACCAGGCAAATTGACTCGTAATTCTCTTTTCAGCTCATCCGCTCTTTTTTCCAAGGCGGATATTTCTTGTTGTGCTTTCTCAGCTTTTTCCCAGTCATTTGCAAATACTGCTTTAAAAAATGGTACTAAACCTTGACTGCATTTATGCACAACATTGATATGTTGTTCCAGTGGCTTAAGGGGGGATTTTGCAAACACCCCTAAAAATGAATTGGCAGGCATATTATTATTATCTCTTAAATTAAAAGTACGACTTTATGAACCTAATTTCGCGGGAATAATACAACATGTAACCAAACTGTCATAATTATCTCACTCAGAATTATTGTCCAAATGTTCACAGTGTGCTTTAAAGCCGACTATAAGATTAGACCAAATACACTTTTGCTGCCGCTGAAAAAATCTTGCTCATTCTCAACTACATTTATGGCGAATGCTTTAAGCCATTCTTAATTAAAGATAAATATATTCAAATCAATACCCCTTGAACTATGCTAATAATAAGCAACAATAGCAATCTCATGTGGATATCAGGCATACAATGAAACCATTAATTTTTACACTACTAGGAAAAGATAAACCCGGTCTCATCGATTCTCTGGCACAAAAAGTGTTCAATTTGGGTGGAAACTGGCTGTCCAGCAGTTTCGCGCATATGGCTGGGAATTTTACCGGATTCGTACAAATAGACTTACCTCAGGACAAACATCAGGAACTGATCGATGCATTGACTCAGCATCCTGACTTAAAAATTAACCTTATTACAGGTGAAGAAGATAAATCTCAGCTCACTCAATCAGCCAATATCGAAATAATGGGCAACGACAAACCAGGTATTGTGCAGGAACTTACTTCTGTTTTGCATCAATTCAATATCAACATTGTCAAATTTGAATCCAGCTGTGGCAGCGCACCTAATTGGGGGAGTAGCCTGTTCAAAGCCCAGGCGGTAATTAATGCACCAGCAGATTTTGATATGTCACAACTGCAGACGTCCTTAGAACAAATATCAGATGACTTAGTCGTGGACTTTGATCTGAATTAAACTGTCGAAGGGCCCAAGCAGTTAGTATTACCGTCATCAAACCGTCACAATTGCGACAGAAGATACACTTCCGATCCTCTGTGCTGAATGGAAGAATAACCTTTAGATGCCATCAATATATACCTATTACCCGAAAGAACTCAGCTGGTTAGCCTTCAATGAACGTGTATTGCAGGAAGCCGCTGACCGGAAAAATCCAATTGTCGAAAGGATCCGTTTCCTTGGTATTTATTCCAGCAACATGGATGAGTTTTACAAAGTCCGTGTGGCGGCGCTAAAACGGCAGATATACATTTACCGGGATGAGGGAGACGATGAGCGCACTGAGCAATCAACTCATCTAATGGAACAGATCCAGGAAAAAGTCTTGTCCATGACAGAGACTTTTGACCGCTTATTCAAAGAAGTCGTCGCCAGGTTATCCCGATACAACATCATTCTTATTGGTCCAGCGGATTTGTCCGATTTCCAGCAAGAGTGGCTGCAAGACTACTTCAAAAACAAAGTGCTACGTCATATCGCTCCTATTCTGTTGCACAGCAAAGTTGATCTGGTTTCACGACTTAATGATTCCGCCACATACCTGTTTGTGGCGATAAAACGGGAAAATCAAAAAACCAAATACGCCACCATTGAAGTGCCCGCAGAAGCCATGTCGCGTTTTGTGGTTATCCCGCCAGAAGGAAGTCGTAAGAAAAAGTACATTATATTACTGGATGACATCATTCAGTTGTTCCTTGAAATTATATTTAAGGGTTTTGTCCCATTCGATTCCCTTGAAGCATACTCATTCAAAATGACCCGTGACAGTGAGTATTCGATTAACGATGAAATCGATGAAAGTTTTGTTGAGAAAATGTCTGAAAGTATGAAGCAACGTTTGATTGCTGAACCAGTTCGGGTTATCTGTGATGCAGATATGCCTAAAGACATGCAGAAGGATCTAAAAAAGCGCCTCAAAATTTCATCCTATGACAGTTTGATTGAAGGCGGCGCATATCGTAATTTCAAAGATTTTATCGGCTTTCCAAACGTCGGAAGGGATTATCTTGAAAACCCTAAGCTGCCAGCAATCAGTACACTGGATTTTACTGAATTCGATACCGCGTTTGATGCCATCAAACATCAGGATATTTTGCTCTACTACCCCTATCATCGCTTTTTACATTTTACTGAATTCGTCAGGCAGGCCGCATTTGACCCCAGCGTTAAACATATTCGTCTGAATATTTATCGTGTGGCGTCCAAATCCCGCATCATCAATTCACTCATTGATGCCGTTGACAATGGGAAAACAGTTACCGTTGTTGTGGAATTGCGTGCTCGCTTTGACGAAGAAGCGAACATTGAATGGTCAAAGAGAATGACTGATGCCGGCATACGGGTTGTACTTGGCTCTCCCTCTTTTAAAATTCACAGTAAGCTCTGTGTGGTAAGTCGTGAAGAGTCAGGTGAGCTCATTCATTATGCCCACTTTGGGACCGGGAACTTTAACGAGAAAACTGCAAAAATATACACAGACTTCAGTTTATTCACCCGCAACCAGGAACTGGCAACGGAAGCCATTTACGTGTTCGATCTGATCCAACATCCCTATCGACGTAACAAGTTTCAACACTTGCAGGTCTCACCCATGAATGCCCGAACTAAAATTCAGGCTATGGTGCGCCAGGAAATTCAAAATGCCAACGAAGGTCATCAGGCGGGCATAACATTGAAAGTCAATAATCTGGTGGATAAAGAATTGATCGACGACTTGTATCGGGCCAGTCAGGCAGGTATTAAGGTACGTATGATCGTCAGAGGAATGTGCTCATTAATCCCAGGTGTAAAAGGATTAAGTGAGAATATTTCGGTTATCAGTATTGTTGACCGTTTTCTGGAGCATCCCAGGGTGATGATTTTTGCTAATAAAGGCGACCCTAAGGTCTTTATCTCTTCGGCAGATTGGATGACAAGAAATATGGACAACCGAATAGAAGTAGGCTGCCCTATTTTTGATGAGCGCCTGCGCAAACAGATTATAGAGATCATTGAAATTCAATTGAAGGATACGCTCAAGGCTAGGGTCATCGACGCTAACCAGACTAATAGGTATGTCCGCAGAGGAAATAGGAAAAAACTTCGTTCACAGGTTGAAATCTACAGTTATCTGAAGGCACTTCAATAGCGCATTTATAAAAAGACTAGGGTAGTATCAGACACTTACAAAGATTGCCTGGCGTTTGCAAATGTCTGAATTGAGTAATGCTTTCGACAATGTGGAATTAAGAGATACGACCAAAGTAGCCGCTTTGGATATTGGTTCCAATAGTTTTCACCTGGTTGTGGCGCGTATTGTTGCGGGCTCGGTGCAGATACTCCATCGCGTTAAACAGCGGGTCCGTTTGGCTGACGGACTGGACGAGGAAGGCAATCTTTCGCAGGAAGCGATTCAAAGAGGGTTAACAACGCTAGGAGTCATTGCCGAAAGTTTACAAGGCTTTGAACCCGACTCAGTCAGAATTGTCGCCACTTATACACTACGAAAAGCCCGAAACGCTAAAGACTTCATCAGAGCTGCCCGTTTAATTCTCCCCTACCCAATCGAAGTTATTCCTGGCACTGAAGAAGCACGGCTAATTTATTCCGGAGTGGCGCATACCAATCAACACCAGGGAAAAAACCTGGTTATCGATATAGGTGGTGGTTCAACTGAATTTATAATTGGTGACGGCTATGATACTAAGTGTCTGAGCAGTTTACCTATGGGATGTGTAAGTTACACCAAACGGTTTTTCAAAAATGGGGAGTTAAAGGCTAAGTCTTTTCAACGGGCAATCACAGTCGCGCAGCAGGAATTGGAGAAAATAGACAAAAAATTTCCTGCTGTTGGTTGGAAAATATGCACCGGCACCTCAGGTACTATCAAAGTAATTTCGATTCTTTGCCAAAGTCTGGATGACTCAAATCACGAATCTCCAATTGATCTTGAAAAACTTGAGAATCTGTTAAATGCCTGTTGTAAAGCTGGCCATTCAGATGCCCTTGAATTTGAAAATGTAACGCCAGAGCGACGCCCTGTTCTTGCTGCTGGGCTTGCTGTTCTGATTGCTGCATTTAAGAGCCTTAAAATTAAACAAATGACATACTCTCCGGCGGCTTTGCGGGAAGGTGTTATATACGAAATGGAAGAACAGCTAACACATCCGGATATTCGGGAGCGAAGCGCCGAAAGTCTTGCGACTCGTTATGATGTGGATATAGACCAGGCTAAACGTGTATTGGGTACTGCGATGGAACTATACGAAAGCTGCAAAGCAGCCTGGAAAATTAAAAACCGCGAATACAGAAACATTCTGGGCTGGTCTGCCTTGCTGCATGAAGTGGGATTGCAGATTAATTCTCGGGGTGTTCATCGCCACTCTGCCTATATTTTACAGAATTCGGATTTACCTGGATTCAATCAGGAGCAACAGAGTTTACTGTCGACCCTGGCCAGATTCCATCGCAAACGCATCCGCCTGGCAGAAATACCTGAATTTGACCAGTTTGAGACTCAGGTTGTATTGCGTTTAATTGCACTATTACGAATTGCCGTTATTTTGAATATTAAGCGCCAGGATGGCATTCTTCCGGGATTTGATTTGGTTGCTGACGAACAACACCTGTCCTTGCAATTTCCAACGGACTGGTTGGAGCAAAAGCCTGTGTTTCGGGCAGATTTACAGCGAGAAATCGAACAGATCACTGCTTTGGGTATCACGTTAAGCATCAATTGATATAAACTGAATCAGTTGAACGCTATAATGAAAAGAAGAGAACAAATTGGCCATATTCTCGTCAATATTATTTACACTCTCTCAAAAATTTCACAAAAATTAAATTTATAGTGATATTTATCAATCAGTTACATGTTGGCGCACGCTTTGCTTATTACTAAACATAGTAAGAGATTTGTGTTGAAGTATATCAATCTATTTACGCAGTACCTGCCGTAGTTAGCCTTCAACGAAATGACTTATCGACTTAGTTTAGTTATAGACCCAGTTTTACTGACTTTATGCGATTTTGGGCTTAAATCGCTTGAAGGAACCACTCTAAGCCCAGTTTTAAACATTTTTCCAAACAAAGTTTCGACCCCTTTTAAAGGGGTCTTTTTTATCGACCCAGATACTTATCGATCAGTTCCGACAACAATTCCTGGAACTGTTCTTCAAAATCATCCAACTCCTGACCAAAAATATGCAGGTATTTTTCAGCCTTATCATGATCCAGCCTTTTGTTATTGGTTTTGTACTCGGTTTCAGGCAGCGTCTTGTCAAATCTGGGGGTAATTGACCAACGAACAAAATCGGAATGTAATCCGGTAACCTGTTTTTTAGCAAACTTACAGAACCCTTCTATATGATCGATCCCATCCGGACCAAGACATCCTGGTTCAACTCGAAACAGTACGGTTAGCTTTTTATAAAGGGGTAATGGTAATTCCTGTGCCATTTACAGTTCCGTACTCAGTTAAAAAAGTATTTAGTTCTCAAAGACTAAGGATAGACATCTTTTATAAATTATCGCAAATAAAATGGATGCAAAGCCGGTTTATTTCTTATTTGTTAGTAACATACGGACTTTGCTCAGCAAAGAAGGTGGTTTTTCTCTTATTCGTATCGCCATAAATGTGACGTCGTCATGGTCGAATATTTCTCCTGCATGTTTTTGCAGGGCAAGCAGGACTGAGTTTTTAATTGCTTTAATATTGTCAGGTGCCAGCTCAAGGGCACGAAGTAAACGAGATTCTCCAAATAATTCCCCTGCTGCATTTTTTGCTTCGACTACTCCGTCGGTATATAAAAACACCAGAGTGCCTGCTTCCATTTTTTGTGAGCTTTGATCGTAAATCAAGTCACCTGACACTCCAAGCGGCGCGTTCGCCGCATACTCTGTACGAGGCAGTTCTAGACTAGACCATTGTTGACTAAACGGGTTTCTGGTCAATATTGGATGATGGCCAGCATAAGAAAAAAACAGACGACTATTGTTTCTAGAAAAAGTGGCAATGGCTGCCGTGGTAATTGCTTTAAATCCATGCTGAAGTGCCACCTTATTCATATCTGACAAAATAACGTGGCTCTTTACATTGTTCATTCTCTTTTTCAAACTTTTATAAAGACTCTGGCTCGTGTCAGAGACTTCCTCGCCATGCCCGGTCACATCGGCAATAGCAATTCGGGTTATTTTATCTCCGCCACACACACTGAAATAATAGATATCGCCACCCTTGCCACTTTGACAGGCTGATGAATACAAACTCGCCTCAATGCCGCTGGTAGAAAGATCAAAATCGTTTGTATGAATACCACCCCAGATTTCGCCGCACTTTATTTCATGCATAATAAAGCATCCCCGATATTCGTGATTCATAAGCCAACGTCATAGTAACTAAAGAGCCCGTCAGCACCACTTTTATTTCACACTGCTGTTGCACCAAACTAATTAGAACTGCATCCGACTCCTTTATTTTCCGTATATTTTATCGCCGTCGTGTCAACCAATTGGATACCAGGTCGTTTTAATCCTAACGATAGTAAAAAACGGACGTTAAAAAATGGCCAACCTTACTTTTTTTCAATCCTGTCATTTAGCCAGGAGAAGTGGCTTTGCGGCCACGCCGTCTCAGGTCGAATTACTCATGTCGGCAGATTCCATGCAAAACGCGGTTACTGCTTTGGTTGGTCAGGAAAGTCAATTGTATATGTTGCCTGAATGGCACAATATGGCACCTTTTGGTCGCAGTCAGGACAGCGATGTTCAACAACAAAGAACAGAACTCAGAAAATCTATGAGCCGCGAGCTAAAGGCTTGGTGGATCCAGCAAATGTCTCATAACAGTGCGCCCTTGGTAGAAAAAATGACGCTGTTTTGGGCAAACCACTTCACCTCGTCCCTATCAAAAGTTAAATGGCCACCCGCCATGTTGACTCAAAATTTGTTGTTCAGACAACATGCATTGGGCAGTTTCCGTGATTTGCTCAAGAGTGTTCTGCGCGACCCAGCGATGTTGGTCTACCTTGATAATGCGAACAGCAACAAAGAATCGCCAAACGAAAACCTGGCCAGAGAGCTGTTGGAGCTCTTTACTCTTGGTGAAGGTGAATATAGTGAAAGCGACGTCAAAGAAATGGCCCGTGCATTAACCGGAGCTTCGGTCAACCGAAGAACAGGTGAATATCAGTTCAAACAACGAATTCACGATCCCGGAGAAAAAACGATTTTTGGCGAAACGGCTAATTTCGGCCCTGAAGACCTGGCGGACCTGATCCTGAGGCAACCGTCGGCCAGTACCTTTATTGTGCAGAAACTGTGGGTGTTCTTCATCGATAATCATCCACAGCAAGACACTATTAGCGCGCTAGCACAGAGCTTTATCGACAGTGATTACGATCTTGCAGACCTTGTAGGCAGATTATTTATGACCGATGAATTCTGGGCCTCAAGGGGAGAACAGATTAAATCTCCGGCGGAGCTCATAGTAGGAAGTCGCCAACTATTTGAAGTGCCTGTTCACAGAGAACAGCATCTGGTTAGGCTGTTTAAAGAATTGCGACAAGACCTATTTGAACCACCCAATGTAAAAGGCTGGCCCGATGGTTTTGGGTGGTATTCAACACAAACGGTGCCAGTGCGCGAAACCCTTAGTTTATTATTGGCCCGTCGCGCAACATTAGGGGTTCAAGCAGAATTCTTGCTGGCTACGTCGCCAGTTGCGGCATTACCTGAAGAAGATGCTGCCACCTATTTGACGGCGGTGGTTTTTGACCCAGCTTATCAGGTTACCTAGGAGATCCAGCATGCATAGACGACAATTTCTTAAAGCATCGGGAGCATTGCCTTTTTTAGCGTATTTCCCTGTTGGGTCCTCATTAGCTTCAACAAGCGCAGGAAAAGTGTTGATTTTAGTCCAGCTTGGCGGTGGAAACGACAGTCTGAATACCTTTATTCCTTATGCAGATCCCCTTTATTATCAGCAGCGCCAGAATCTGGCGATCGAGGCCGAAGACATACTTCAACTTTCGACTGGGCTGGGCTTAAATCCTGCAATGGCCGATCTGTTGCCGGGTTGGGAAGCCGGTGAAATGGCTGTAGTTGAAGGGCTTGGCTACCCGCAACCCAACCGTTCACACTTTCGTTCCATCGACATCTGGCAAACTGCGTCAGATCACGATGAATTTCTGCAAAACGGGTGGGTTTCCCAGGTCTTACCCGACAACGACTTCCCACTCAATGCGTTGGTTCTGGGAGGCAGTCCCGGCGCTTTCAATGGAGAACAAGGACAACTAAGTGCCACACCGGGCTCGTTAGGTGATTTGCAGGAAGCCTACCTTCCGACAGGAACAACTAGCACCAGTGCGGTGGAATTTGTCATGCAGCAACGTCAAAAATATAACCAAGCCATTGCTTTGCTCGGTGAAGTAGACTTCTCGTCAGTTCAGCTAACCACTGAATTTGCTAATGACAGTTTTTCTCTACAATGTGAAGCCGTTGCGCGGCTCTTAAGTGCTGATGTTAAGCCCTGTGTTATCCACCTTAGTCTGGGCAGCTTTGATACCCATAGTAATCAACGGAATGCTCAGGATAACTTGCTGTCTCAACTGGCCGCCGGGTTAAGTGCACTGAGAACTGAACTCATTGCGCAAGGCTTATGGTCGCAGATAACTGTAGGCACCTATGCTGAATTTGGGCGACGCCTGGCTGTGAATGCCAGTGATGGGACGGATCATGGTACCGCGGCCAGTCATTTTGTTCTCGGCGGAAGCGTGCTAGGCGGACTTTATGGACAGGCACCTTCTCTATCAGAACTGGAAGATGGTGACCTGATTTACACCGAAGATTTCCGACGCTACTACCGCACCTTGTCTGACTGGATGGAATGGGGAACTTCAGAACAGCTCAATGATTTTGAACCATTGTCATTCTTATAGTGAACGCATTAGTGCGAATGATGACGCGACCTTAATTCACTACCTCTTTCTTCACAGTGTATTTGTCGATCAACCCTTTAGTCTGTTCTTCTGAATCAAACAGCGACGCTTCGTTAGACACATACAAACGATTGGTTTCAGTGACAACCGTCCTGGCACTTTTAAGAAAATCCACCAACTCAGATTCAGACATGCCTTCTTCTTTGAAAGTAGCTGCCTGCTCTTTAGCTTGCGCCCATTCGACGAATTGCGACAGTTTGCTGGTCTGGGTTATCAACTTATTCAAGGATTCATCACGATCAAGATATTGTTGGATTCTGTCTTTGTCCTCATGCTCCAAGACCTGCAAGCCGCCATCTTCCACAGTCACTTCAAGTGGAGGTTCAAGGTCGAAATTTCGTTGTAATGAACTGAGGGCAGACTCGAGCTTGTTTTGATTGAAACTGAAATAGTTTTCTATTGTGGGTAAATCTACAGAAATCTCGCCATTTTCTATCTGCTTCAGTGTTTCCTCGAATTCATTCAAGTTCAACCCAGCTTCGAAAGCGTGTAAGCCTGAAACCACATCTTTTTTGGAACGTTCCGCAAGGTTTTCCAGTACTTCGTCGGTCCGCTCCTGATTACCAATAAAATCAAATAGGCTAAGTGGGTTACTGTTAATTTGCATAGTCAGAGTATCTGCTTGATCTATTGCTGAATGTACAAAAGTAAGAGCAACAACTACGCCAACCTAATAATCTGATAAATATTAGTTAGTTATGTATTTTCTTGGAGTTTCCTACGGGCACAATCCGGCAAATTTTTGCCTACAGCCTACCGTTTCTGCCTCTGGCTGCGTTAAATCTTATTGATGAGGGTATTGTCAGTGTCATCTTATGATGATGACGCAGTGCTAATGACAAAGCTGCTGAATGTACGGATTACTCAATTTACCAAGCCTTCTTAGCAGAAAAGTTCTGGTAAATAGCTGGTTATTCTTCTTTTAGAATGCAATCTTTAACACCACAAGCAGGATCGACGTAACCTGGGATAACGTCATAAAATGTGCCATTCCAGCCGCCGTTTTGACAATTTCCTGAAGGGTAGCGTTGGGATTTTGGCGAATAGCTGCTTCGTCCCGTACCTCGCGAGAAATACTTGCCATCCTGAAAATAGGGGTTTTTCATCACAGTTGAGCCAGAATTTGTCAACGGATTACCTGTACAGTTTTCGCCCGAAAAAAACAAATTACCATAGCTAGCAGGCTTGACCTGTTTGGGGATACCATCTCCCCCGGCCTCTAAATAGAACCAGGTTGTGACGGCAGATAATTCTACCAAGGTGCCCAAACGACTAGAGCCATCCCAGTTGTAAACACCAAAGCGAGAACCACTGTTAGCTGGTGTTGCTGATATGGCTGTAGCGGTAAGCTTAACTTTAGCTGCTCGTTCAACACCTTCTTGTGCATTGCAGTCCTGTGCACTTTCAATCGAAAGCCCAACACCCTCTCCTTTGACCATACTAGTCAATATTAGCGAATAAATGGCACGGCCAGAATCGGAGGAAAGAGAAGCGGACCACAAATTACTGTTTATCTGTGTCATGCAAGACGGACTGCTAGCTGATTTTGGCTGCGTCGTTGAAAACAATACGACATCATTATCCACTTCCAGATAATCTAGTGTCCCGGCTGCAGTAGCCAAACAAGATGTATTAAGTAAAGCTATGCATAAGTATTTTTTCATATTACCAATTCCCCAAGCACAATCACTGTCTACCACAGAGCTTCAGCAAGCTAACTTCGGATTTCAAATAGCTTTCAGCTTCTGCCACTAAGCCAACTAAAAAGGGATGAGTCATCTAACATTGAGCTAGAACACAACTAGTGCTTGTTACTACTTTTCTATTCTGACTCTTTGCAGGTAACACTCAGGTCTGCCAGGTGCTGTGGATTTGTAATCGTCATTGAATGTTAACTCAACAGATTCTGATGCTAGCTGTGCTGCCAACAAGGTAGTATACATGCGCTCGCCAGCTGAATTGTCGCGTATATGGATCACCAGGTAACCACTTGACCCTACAAAACAACTGCCAGCAGACTGAGGCAAGCCGCCTTTAAGCCGAACCGAGGAATGCGCTTTGCCCTCGCCCGATATATCAGCATCGGAGGTACTTAAACGTTCAATTTGGCCGGTAAGTGAGTACTCAGTCGCAGCGGCATTAAACGATAGTGTGCTAATCAGTGCAGCGACAATGCCGCTTAAAAATAGTTTCTTTTTCATCTTTTGTTCCTTTCTATAAATTTTGGACTATTGCTGGATATCCTGGATCTCAGGACGGTCAAGTTTATTCACGTTGATTACTACCGGCTCGATGGCCTGCTGATTTGAACTATCAAAACACTGCCAGGTAAACGAGCCTATCTCATAAAAAGTAATAGTTACGGGGCTTTGGGTATACAGTGTTGGTTTATTGCTCACACGACAATAATCGGCAGCTTGTGTATCCCAGTGCACTTCAACAGGTTGACCCGCAACAACTTCATCGAATTGCCAATAGGTGGTTTGACAAGACAGCGACACAGTTGCACTCGTTTGTGTGGAACCATAGCTTAAGGTGTAAGTGAAGCTGTCGTCGATACACTGCCCACCATTGCTAGCATAAGTGATGGTTTGACCATCAACAGTCAATTCGCCTGATCCATTGCTCAAGGCTGAAACAGCCAAACTGAGCACACCTAAATCACCCGGCAGGGTATCATTTAAAAGCACATCTAAAACGGTCTGGCCTGTTTTGCGATAGGTAAGCATATCGTCCATGGCAAGAGGATCTTCAGCATTTACTGGTGAGCAACTTAACGAAACCTGCGCCGTGGAAGTCAGTTGATTTGCGTTTGTCACTTCATAAATCAAGCTATCGTTTTGGCAACGGTTACTATACGGCGTGTAAACAATAGTGCCACTGGCAGCATCGATTGTGGCTGATCCACCTTGAGGCTGAATCGTAATGGCGGTCAACTCCAATGCTAAAGGCGCAGGTGCAACGTCATTGGCCAAAACGTCAATGCTTCGGGCAGTATTGACTTCATATTGTGCCATATCAGCGACGGCTAGTGGATTTGCAAGACAACTTAACGTTACGCTCGCAGAATCCACTTGTTGACTACTGTTAGTAATTTCATAGGTAAAGCTGTCTTCTGCACAACTATCGGTGTTTGGTGTATAGAGAAGTGTATTGTCTACAGCATTTATTGCTACCGTACCAGCTAATGGCTGACTCAGAATACGTGTTACTTCAATTGTCAGTGGTGAAGGTGCAAGGTCGTTCACTTTTACGTCAAAAGTAACGGCCGTATTCAAGTGATACTCCACCTCGTCATCAAAGGCTTCAGGTCGCTCGAAACATTGCAAGCTTACTTGCGCCGATGCAACCTGCTGATTGTTGTTAGTGATCTGATACGTAAAGCTATCTTCTCGACAACTGTCCGTATCCGGAGTGTATAAAACCAGGTCACTGTTAGTTGACAGGCTGGCCGTCCCAAATTGTGGTGCAGTAAGAATGGCTGTCACTCTGGTGTTTAAGGGAGCTGGCCCCTGATCGTTGGCCGTCACATTAATGCTTTTCGCCGTATTTTTCTGATAAGAGGCGGTATCATTAGCAGCAACGGGCGTAGCATTCAGATCATAGTCTATACTGGCCGAGTAGTAGTCATCAGCATTAAGATTGGTGATTTGTCCTACTCCCCCCTCTATCGCTGATGAATAAACATAATTGTTAAATTCACTTTGCGTCACCTCAGTAGTAACCCAATTACCACTTTGCTTATAAAGTCTTACGAAGCTGTAGGGTCTGAACGTACCTATGGGTAGTTTCCCTATTATCAGCCAGTTTGTGGCGTCCGCTTTTAAATAATAATCTTCTGCGCCTGCATACAGTTTGTAAGGCAGGGTTAAGGTATTAAATGGCAGCGGTAACTCTACCCAGTTGCCTACAGGCTGGCAGTTCACTGTTATATTAAGAGTCGCCTGTTGAGAAACTGTTCCGCCAGCGTTCACCACTTTATACTTGAGGCTATCAGTGAAAGTTGTGACTCCACCACATGCTCCAACAGTGTTTACATAACGTATTGTTTTACCGTCATCGGCAATACTGGCCGTTCCCTTGCTCGGCGAAGACGATACTTCAGCTATCGTTAACGTCTGGCCATTAGGATCTGAATCGTTCAACAATACATCAAATGTATTGTCTGTTAATACCTGCAGCGCCCCCACATCATCGTTTGCAACCGGCGCATTCGGGTCTAGCGTCACATTAATATTGCTTGGCGAAGAGGGCGCAGCACAACCTGCTGAACCACAGGCAACAACCGAAATATTGAATGTACCAGGTGAGTTGATTTGTATGCTGGCATTAGTCGCTGATCCTGTCGCCCGCACGCTGCTATTGGCGTAAACCTGATAAGAACTTGCACCGCTGACCGCATTCCAGGAAACAGTGAAGTTTGTATCTACAAAAGTCTCGCCTGGATGGCTGGCGCCTGTTACTACGGCGGGGACATTTTCAAGTAGTTTAACCACTTCCACATCCCAGAATTCTTCTTCACTACACCCCGTCACATTACAGGACAATATGCGGATATTAAGATTACCCACCTGATGATAAGAAAGGGTGAACTGCGTGTCCGTGATGTTTTCGTGACGTCCGACTAGCACTGCCGTTGAGCCATTATAGAAATAATTGAGCACAACGTAGCTGGTCGCGCCTTCAACGGCATCCCAACGAATAGGAACGGGTTGATTCACACCTGCTTCATTTGGCGCATCAAAGGATTTTACCCCTTCAGGGATCGGAATGTATTCAGATACTGAAAAGCTGGTTTGATCCTGGCTAACGCTATTGATTCTGGTTTGCAGGTTGTATTCGCCTATGGTTAATAAGCCAAAATCATATTCATAAACGCCATCAACCAGACTGGCACTAAACCAACTGACACCATCCAGACTCACTTCAACAGTCTGGGTGTCGCCACCACGGGGGATCACTTTGACCACAAAGGATTCATTCTTTGATATACCCGATAATGGGTTTCCACCTGGCTGAATAATCGACGGCGCGGCCAAATCATCATTGCTGCTGTTGCTGTTGAGATTAATGTAACCAACTACGGGCGTAATCCAGGCGCTCTTGTCAGCCTGGGCTCCACAAGAAAGCCCCAACAGAAGAGTCGTCAGGATGAGTGTATTAAGTCTGGTCATAGGGTCCTTCCGTAGCACGGAGCAAAAATAAAATAGTTCACTGCACTTTTGCTTCGACAACGCATTCAATAAATCCGGCCATTCTGACTAAAGTACTTTTTACCGAATCGTCGCTCACCAAAGGAAAGGTGAATGTCGTTTTGTAAAATGTTCTTTTTTCTCTGAATGACATAAAAATAAATTTCGCTAACCGGCTAACCCTGAGAGGCAAACCAGATTCTGGTGGCTCGTTCTAGTCCGGCCATATCAGCGCAATCACCAGCAGTTTCTACATTCACTTCAATTCCCATTGAAAGTGCAGTCACTAACATGGTGTAGTGTGCCCGACCTGACTGGGTAGCGAGTGAAATACTCCACTTAGTAGCATTTTCTGGTGTCACACATGCTGGGCTGCTGGTTGCTTTTGCCTCTGAAGTAGAAAAGAGCACAACATCATTATCTACTTCCAGAAAATCAACTGTACCGGCAGCTTGAGTTACGCCTGAGAAAACCGCTACTAAGGTTAAAATCCACTTTTTCAAACTTCTTTCCTTTTTAAATAACAAAGCTACAGGACCTGCACTGCATATTAGTTCGGGTAACCTGGTAGATATTGAATAGCCCAATAGCGATGATCAGTCCTGGCCGGATAATCCATTTGTACCCAGACTTCAAAGCTTTGCATATAAGGGATCCCTTTACCCATACTTACAACCTGCTCTGGCGTCGACAACAGGCTATACGTCAAGTAGCCATCTTTAATGCCATCTGTAACAGCCATTGAATAACGCACATTGTTAAATTGTGACGTTGGTGAGAAAGTGTGTAGTTCACCATCAACAACAATTTCTAAATTAACTGTACTTCCAGCGGCCTCAGCAGCAGGAAGAATAATAGACGTTATCCATCCGCTACCACTCACTGAAGCGAGTCTTTTTTTCGTATTTGAGCTATATGTACCATACAAATTTTTTCCTGAGCCAAATTGACCCAACCTTTGAAAGTATTCAGGGGAGCTTGAACGATCGCCGCTCCGACTGACCAACCTGTGAGAATTTATTTCCATCAAATTGTTCATGATAGTGTGCTGAGCAGTTTGTGTTGGTGCAGGAGCAGGTGCAACCTCTTGCTGACTAAGAGAAACATTGCTCGCCCGTTCCACACCATTTTTGTCTGCACAATCCTGAGCACTGGATACCGACAGACCAACGCCTTCACCTTTTGCCATAGTGGTCAGAATTAATGAATAAATGGCTCTGCCGGAATCTGATGACAGAGAGGCAGACCATAAATCAGCTTTATCCGCACTGACACAGGCTGGACTGGCTGTTGATTTCGCATCAGTTGTGGAAAACAGCACTACATCATTATCTACTTCCAAAAAATCGATAGTTCCAGCGGCATTTGCACTGCCAAACACCAAAGACATAAACATCCACAATATTTTCTTCATTTTACCTTCCAAAACCTAACTCTTGTCACAACAAAAACGATTCAGTATCACTTTCATCTAATTGATATTGATTGCTATTAGTCTTCTTTTAAATAACAAAGCCTCGGCCCGCATAATGAGTGCTCCACCTCTGTCCAAGTATTTCGTAAAACTTTCGTTTCGCTACCTTCGATACACATCCCATACCCATCTAAATAAGAATTGATCTCTATCGATTGTGTTGGCCCATTTACTCTATAAAAACGCCCGCTATTAAAACTCTCGTTTCTATTCGTACCCCAATATTCAGCCCAAGGGTCTCCAGAACAGTTGGCTCCAGTAAAATAAACAGGCTTATTGCTGTGTCCGTTAAAATATTGATCATGTGTCAGTGTTCTAGAGGTTGGTCCACTGCCTGACATATAAACCCAATATCTAGTGCCCTCTATCGTAAGCAGTGTACCAAGCCTATCGTGGTCCCCAGCATAAACTCCCACTCTCGGATTGCTTCCTTGTTCTGAAAACGCTTGAGTAACCAGATTCACTTTGGCAGCCCGCTCAACACCATCCCTGTCAGCACAGTTTTGCCCGCTCTCGATATTCAGGGCAACACCGTCGCCTTTGGCCATAGAAGTGAGTATTAGTGAGTAGATTGCGCGACCGGAATCAGACGCGAGTGAAACTGACCACAAGTCAGAATATTCAGATGTAACGCAGGCTGGAGAAGAGGTTTTGGTATCTGTAGTGGAAAAAAGAACAACGTCATTGTCGACTTCAAGAAAATCGATTGTTCCTGCAGCTTGAGAAAGCCCGCTTATCGCAGCCGAGAAAGCGAAAATCCATTTTTTCACAACCAATTCCTTTTTACATCAACAACAAAATTAAGGTGCGCACAGCACTGCTTACCTAGACAACAAAGAAGAATGGATAAAGGAGAATAGAGTAGACTAGTAGTCAATCCATGACCCATACGACTTGCATTTTGCCTGCAGACAAATAGATGGCAGTTCTTTCAATTGCGCAGATTCTAACCCGTTCAATACTACACTACAACAACGGAGAATAATCAGCAGCTGTCAGATTCCTTTAACTCACTAATTTCTCGACAAAAAATAATTTCATTGGAACACAAATTTCTAACTAGTGAGTTCATATGCACCGAAGATTTCAGGACACCCACAAACTGTACCTGACGTCTGTTTCAGAGTGCTATGCTGAAAAGGAACCTTCAAGGAGCGAGTGATGCCCCGGCCCAGCAAACAGAAAAGGAATAAAAGGGTCAGAGCTGATTTAACTTGCCACAAGGTTCGACATGAAGCATGACGATATCTAACGTTAATTCGGCTCTGCCCCTCTCAATCTATTAGGTTCTTGATGCGTCGAAGATACCTTGGATCGCAACATCAAGATGGCTATCAAATTCAGCATCACTTTGTTGCGCTGATGCACCTTCAGTTAAAGCACGGGAGAAACTTGCAATCATGCCGTTGTTCGCGGCTAGTTTGCTGTTTGCATCTTCGCGACTATAACCGCCAGACAGGGCAACGACTTTCAGTACATTTGGATGATCTATGCAGTCTTTGTAGAAATTGGCAGTCTCTGGCAATGTCAGCTTCAACATGACCAACTGATCGCTGTTTAGGCTATCCAATTCAGACAACAAGGCTTCTTTGAGTAGTGCCTCGGCTTCGGCTTTTTCCGGACTATTAATATCCACTTCGGGCTCAATAATAGGCACCAGACCAGCAGCTAATATTTGCTTTCCTACATCGAATTGCTGTTTTACAACTGCATCCACACCAGCTTGGTTAGCCAGCTTGATCACAGAACGCATTTTGGTACCAAATACATCCTGAGCGTTGGCTTTTGCCAACAACGCATCAAGACCAGGCATAGGCTTCATCACCTGTGCACCATTCTCTTCGTCAGCCAATCCTTTATCTACTTTCAGAAAAGGAACGACATTTTTGTTCTGCCACAAATAATGAGAAGAAGATTTACCACCAATTTCCCGATCCAGGGTATTTTCAAATAAGATAGCACCAAGGATTCTGTCACCGTTAAATGCGTTGCTAGTCACAATACGGGTACGCATTTCGTGGACTTTGGTAAACATTTCCTCATCACCAGAATACTCGGACTCTTCCACACCATAAAGGCGTAACGCCTTTGGAGTACTGCCACCACTTTGATCAAGCGCAGCAATAAACCCGTCTTTTGTTTTGATTTTGTCCAGCATGTCTGTTTGTGCTTGTGATGCCATTAGCAACACTCCTTTATTCGATAAAAAGCCGATTAAGGCCAATAGGTTACAGAAATAAACGTTTATGGAAGCTTGGTGACTGCGCTAACAATGACCCTACCTCTCTTATAGTAAATATACTTATTTTGCGCGTGACTCTAACATGGCGACTGCGGGCAGTACCTTACCCTCTAGAAATTCCAGAAATGCGCCGCCACCGGTAGAAATATAAGACACCTTGTCGGCAATCTCATATTTGTCCACGGCTGCTAGAGTATCACCACCGCCGGCAATTGAGAACGCGGAGCTGTTGGCAATCGCTTGTGCTATTGCTTCAGTACCTGCGCCAAATTGGTCAAATTCAAAAACACCTACCGGACCATTCCAGACAATAGTGCCTGCTTTATCGATCAGCTCTGCCAGCTCAGCTGCACTTTCAGGGCCAATATCAAAAATCATATCGTCATCTGATACGGCTTGCACCGGCTTTAATGTTGCTTCAGCAGTTTCCGAAAATTCCTTCCCCGTTACCACGTCAACTGGGACGGGTATGTTGCCACCGTTTGCCCTGGCATTAGCAAGCAACCTATTGGCTTCGTCAATCAGGTCAGCTTCATAAAGGGACTTGCCCACCTGATTACCCGTCGCCGCGATGAATGTATTCGCAATACCGCCGCCCACAATGAGCTGGTCAACTTTACCAGAAAGTGATTCCAAAACAGTCAGTTTGGTAGACACCTTCGAACCACCCACTATTGCTAACATTGGCCTGGCTGGGTTGTTCAGTGCTTTACCCAAGGCGTCCAGCTCAGCTGCCAGCAAAGGACCCGCGCAGGCCTGAGGAGCATATTTGCCTACCCCATGGGTAGAAGCCTGAGCTCGGTGAGCAGTGCCGAATGCATCCATTACGTATAGATCGCAAAGAGAGGCATACCGTTTTGATAATGCCTCATCATCTTTCTTTTCACCTGGGTTGAAACGCACGTTTTCCAATACGACAAGCTCGCCAGCATTGACTTCAACACCTTGCAAATAGCTCTTTTCAAGTCGAACAGGACAGTCCAATACTTTCTGTAGATAGTTCACCACTGGCTGAAGTGAAAATTCTTCTGCGTACTCACCTTCAGTAGGTCTGCCCAGGTGGGACATTACCATCACCTTTGCGCCGGCTTCTAGAGCCAGTTTCAAGGTGGGAAGAGACGCTTTAATTCTCGCATCCGAGGTCACTTCACCGTTTTTCACTGGTACATTCAGATCCTGGCGGATTAATACTCGTTTACCTGAAAGGGGTAAGTCGCGCATTTTCAAAACTGTCATAGTGGTCGTTCTCTCTCAAATTTTAAGTAAGACGTTAATTGGATTTGGTAAACATCGCCATGCTGATATCTATCATTCTGTTTGCAAAGCCCCATTCATTGTCACACCACACCAGCGTTTTCACCAGTTGCTTGTGGCTCACCCGAGTCTGGGTGCCGTCGACGATACAGGAATGTGGATCGTGGTTAAAATCGGTGGACACCAATGGCTCTTCGGTATATCCGAGAATGCCACTTAGCGCGCCGCTTCTGCCTTGCTGCAATGCCGTATTAACGTCCTCGATGGATACTTCTTTGTCCAACGTGACGCTTAAATCCATTGCAGTGACATTGATAGTGGGCACTCGCACCGCAATGGCTTCAAACTTGCCAGCAAACTTAGGCAAGATTCGTTCAATTCCTCGTGCCAGACGAGTGTCCACAGGAATGATGGACTGACTGGCCGCTCTCGTCCGGCGCAGATCAGGATGATAGGCGTCAATAACCTGTTGGTCATGCATGGACGAGTGAATGGTTGTAATGGTGCCGCTAAGTACATCAAAAGCATTATCCAAAACCTGGATGACAGGAACGATGCAGTTGGTGGTGCAGGAACCTGCCGAGACAATAAGATCGTCATTTTTAAGCAAATGATCATTGATACCATAAATGACAGTGGCATCCATGTCTGGTGTGCAAGGCTGGGAAAACAGTACTTTTTTCGCACCTTGATTAATATGTGCCTGGCCTGATTCCCTGTCCGAAAAACTGCCTGTACATTCCAGTACTAAATCGATGCCCAGGTCTGCCCACGGAAGTCCCTCTATTTTCTCAGATTGAAGCAGCTGAATTTTATCGCCAGCGACGTCCAGAACCGTGTCACTGAGACTCACATCAAAGGCGAATCGACCGTGGGATGTATCGTATTTTAATAAATGTGCAATGCCCTGAGGTTCGGCCATTTCATTGATGGCTACGATTTGGATATGTTGATTTCGTCCGGTCTCATAAATCGCCCGCAAAACGTTGCGACCGATTCGCCCAAAACCATTAATTGCAATTCGTATCATAAGATCCTGTTGTTCTCTTCTGTCCTTGTTCAACAGAAAAAACAAAAGGCGCTGCACGCGCCTAAAGAGTCAATCAGGCAGCCCGACTAATCCGCTGCTGCCCTACACTTTATCAAACTAGCCCTTTGGCCGCAGACGCTACTGCATCAGCTGTAATTCCAAAGTGCTTCAACAACGCTCCACCTGGAGCGGATTCGCCAAAGGTCCGCATACCCACTACTGCGCCACCGAATCCAACATACTTGGCCCAGTAATCCACATGAGCAGCTTCAACCGCCACTCGCTTGGTCACAGAAGAAGGAAGCACAGACTCTTGGTACGCTGCATCCTGCAGGTCAAACACAGATGTACTCGGCATAGACACAACACGCACAGCAACACCGTCAGACTCAAGCTGAGCAGCGGCGTCCATCGCCACACCCACTTCTGAACCCGTACCGATCAAAATTACATCAGGCGTGCCAGTGCTATCTTTCAATACATAAGCCCCCCTTGACACATTAGCCAATTGCTCAGCGGTACGGTCTTGTGCAGGAAGACCTTGTCTGCTAAATACCAATGCGGTCGGACCGTCCTGACGTTGCAATGCAGCTTTCCAGGCCACAGCCGTTTCTGCTGCATCACAAGGGCGCCAGGTAGATAAATTAGGCGTCATGCGTAGATTAGCCACCTGTTCAACCGGCTGGTGAGTAGGACCATCTTCCCCTTGACCAATTGAGTCATGGGTATAAACGAAGATATTCGGTATTTTCATCAACGACGCCATACGAACAGCGTTTCTGGCATATTCCATAAACATCAAAAAAGTAGCGCCGAATGGTCTGAAACCACCATGCAGGCCAATACCGTTCATAATGCCACTCATGCCAAATTCACGTACACCGTAGTAGAGATAATTGCCGCTGGCATCGTCGGCAGTAATGCCTTTACTGTTTGATACTAAGGTCAGATTGGATCCAGCCAAATCAGCAGATCCGCCCAGTAGTTCAGGCATGACAGCTGCAAAAGCTTCGATAGAATTTTGTGAAGCTTTGCGACTTGCTACACTGGCACCGCTGTCTTGAGAGGCCTGAATAAAGGCATCAGCTTTTTCATCAAAGTCAGCCGGCAGCTCACCGTTCAGACGGCGTTTAAGCTCAGTGGCAAGCTCAGGGAAAGCACTCTGATAAGCATCAAATTTTGCATCCCAGTCGTTTTCTTTTTGTGCACCGGCATCTTTGGCATCCCATCCGGCATAAATATCTTGTGGAACCTCAAATGGCGCGTGTGGCCATTTCAACATCTCACGGGCGGCAGCAATTTCCTCTGCTCCCAAGGGTGCTCCGTGACAGTTGTGCGTACCCTGTTTATTTGGCGAACCAAAACCAATAACGGTTTTACAGCAAATCAGGGTGGGACGCTTAGTTTCTGCTTTTGCAGCTTCAATTGCCGCTGCTACGGCTTCTGGATCGTGACCGTCTACATCTGCAATTACATGCCAGCCATAGGATTCGAAACGAGCAGGCGTATTATCTGTAAACCAACCTTCAACATGGCCATCTATTGATATGCCGTTGTCGTCCCAGAAGGCGACTAATTTACCAAGGCCAAGGGTACCCGCTAATGAGCAGACTTCATGGGAAATTCCTTCCATCAGACAACCGTCTCCGAGGAAACAGTAGGTGAAGTGATCCACTATGTCGTGACCCGGTTGATTGAATTGTGCAGCCAGTGTTTTCTCCGCAATGGCCATACCCACTGCGTTACTTATGCCCTGCCCCAATGGTCCAGTCGTAGTTTCAACACCTGGTGCATAGCCGTATTCCGGGTGTCCAGGTGTCTTGGAATGTAGCTGCCGGAAGTTACGTAGCTCGTTTATAGGCAGATTGTAACCCGTCAAATGCAACAATGAATATATGAGCATAGAGCCATGGCCATTAGACAGCACGAACCTGTCTCGGTTGGCCCATTCAGGATTTGCAGGGTTATGGTTCATAAAATCTGACCATAATACCTGAGCAATATCGGCCATCCCCATAGGGGCGCCCGGGTGACCTGAATTAGCTTGTTGAACTGCGTCCATGCTTAGCGCTCTGATGGCGTTTGCGAGTTGTTGACGTGATGGCATGCTTTCTCCTGAGTGACTGTACTTACAGCCAAGCGTTATAGTTTGTTTGACCGACCAGCGATTTTAGGGCGCTCATTTTCGCTTAGCCGAATAGGAACTGCAATGATTATTGATTTACGAAATCAGATTAATACCAAAGAGTGATGATATCTGATCAATTCAGTGGGAATTGAAAGGAGTTTAGACAAGGCAGCTATTTGCAGGTCTAGTGCCAGTGCCTGGCGCGACATAAAACAAAATAGCTAACACCGCATAAACGCCTTTCAAACCCATCGAAGACGCGCCTCAAGAACACGATTTCTTTGTTGCGCGACCTTTGAAAGACCACCAGTATTCCTTCAGCCATGCGCCGTGAACTCGTGCCCATGAGGCAGCGCTGAGTGATCATATGTCATTACTATTTGGTATAAGACATGACGAATGTCATTAAAGTTAATAAAAGACCTGGCTGAAAAAGAGATTTTAAGATGATATCTATCACCGGCTTCATATTTCAGACAATTCTGCCCAGCCAAAGTCTAGCTTCTTCAGTAGAGGTAAAAAATGCGAATTCAATCTCTGCACCACGGTAACAGTAAGATAGTTGTTCTTCGGCTATTCCTGCCCCTTCGACATCAATAAGCACAACAGCTGATGCAACCAACCCAAGCTTTTTTCGTTCACGTAAGGTGTTTAGCAATTCCTCCTGAGCATCACGGGTAAAGAGACTCATTTCGTGCAGAACAATGATTTGTCCCCATTTTTTGCCACTTATATTCTGAATCGCTTCTGCCAGTGACTGTCGATATTCTTTGATCAATTCCTCGTTGAAAGGGCCCGCTGCATCCACCAGCAGGTGACTGTTTTCTACTTTGATTTCAAATTTACCATGGGGTCGGAATTTATAGTTCATGTATCCATACGCAGGCGATCAACCATTGGCAAATTATAATGTGGTATTTATTTACCGCCAGTAAATATAAAATTTGGCTAAAAACGAAAGTAAACTTTACCTTGGCCGCGCCTGACAGACCCTGCTTCAAAATCTAATAGCTAGCCGTCGAGTTGTAATTTGAGAATTATCAATAGCTCAGCACAATGACTTCGCCGATATGCAACACATTACTCATGTTACTGACCTATTTAATCACAAAAATGATCAGATCCATTGATATGCACGTAATCCTCGACCGACAGTTTGAATTCTCTAGTTGGGACAAAATCTCAACTTAGGTGACGCTGATCACATATCAGTATGCCCATGGAAACTAAACGAAACATATAGACATTTGGACGTCTAGACGGAAAGACTGGTATTTTTAATTGAAGTCGCTAAAATACCCGACCTAAGTACCGATAAACAATTACGGTTGATTAAAAGGAATCTCGATGGCAACGACATTATTTACATCCGAATCAGTATCTGAGGGCCACCCGGACAAAATCGCGGACCAGATTTCTGATGCAGTCCTTGACGCTATACTGGCTCAGGATCCTAAAGCGCGGGTTGCCTGTGAAACCTTCGTCAAAACGGGCATGGTTTTAGTTGGCGGAGAAGTCACTACTTCTGCCTGGGTTGATATTGAAGAGCTTACCCGTAAAACAGTACGTGAAATAGGATACACCCATTCTGACATGGGCTTTGATGCCGATTCTTGTGCCGTACTGAATGCCATCGGTAAACAATCTCCGGACATCAACCAGGGTGTTGACCGCAGTCGTCCTGAAGATCAGGGTGCTGGTGATCAAGGGTTAATGTTTGGTTACGCCAGCAATGAAACAGACGTATTGATGCCAGCACCTGTGACCTTCTCTCACAGGCTGGTAAAACGTCAGGCTGAAGTGCGGAAAAATGGGACATTGGAATGGTTGCGACCTGACGCAAAGAGCCAGGTGACCTTTGTCTATGAAAATGATAAACCGGTTGGCATTGATGCGGTTGTATTATCCACGCAGCATTGCGACTCCATCAGCACTGCGGACCTTCGCGAAGCAGTGATGGAAGAAATCATCAAACCTATCTTGCCGGAAAAGTGGTTAACCAGTAAAACCCAATACCTGATTAATCCGACAGGTCGATTCGTTATTGGTGGCCCGATGGGCGATTGCGGTCTGACAGGTCGCAAAATCATTGTAGATACCTACGGCGGTATGGCTCGTCATGGGGGCGGCGCCTTCTCGGGCAAGGATCCTTCCAAAGTAGATCGCTCTGCTGCCTACGCTGGTCGTTACGTAGCCAAAAATATCGTTGCAGCAGGCCTTGCAGAACGGTGTGAAATCCAGGTTTCTTACGCTATCGGTGTGGCCGAACCTACTTCTATTAATATTGAAACTTTCGGCACAGGTAAGGTAGCAGATAGCTTATTAACCAGCATTGTCAGAGACGTATTTGACTTGCGTCCTTACGGTTTGATTAAAATGCTGGATCTGGAAAAACCTATTTACCAGGCGACAGCAGCTTATGGTCACTTTGGCCGGGAAGAGTTCCCATGGGAAGCCACCGACAAAGTGGATGCCTTGAAAGCATCTGTATAAGTTGAACGAAGGCCACCTAAGGGTGGCCTTTTACTGTTTATGTTTATGCTTCTTCCCCACCTTGCGATTTTTTACTCCACATAAACACTGTCTCTGTCACAACTTGTCAGTGGTTGTTTGCTTATTTCTACTGAGCCAGACACTCTGACTATCACGCAATCGCCCAATTCTGCCGGATAGTAGTCCAGCATGACTCGGATCCTGTCACCATCAATGGCGTCCAGTTGATACTCATAACCATCATTTGAACCTTCAAACAAGGCTGCGAGCACACCTGTTATCATTCCGCCAACAATTGCCCCGCCTACAATATCACTTCGATCACCGTCTGAGTTTTCCAGGGCTCCGCCAATGGCACCTATAGTGACTGCGGGTCCCACGTGAGACTGATATTTGACCTTTTCTATATCTGTGACGAAAGCATAAAACTCGGTGACAAATTGATTTCTGTCAGCATTGTCCACGCCGTGAGTAGCGCAACCTTGTATAAATGCAGCTGCAAATAAAAAAAATGATAAGAATCGCTTTTGAGACATAATGTGTTACCTCGCCAGAGGAAGGATTTCAGCGTTGATCTAAAACTAAACAAAGTTAGCTGAACTTAAGCTTAATATCGCATCACTGCATCAGTACTTTGATTTTGTGCCAGTGAGCTGAAAATCACTTCTGGCTTTTTCAGGCAAGTTAGCAAAAAATACCCCTACTTTTGAAAATCTGAACGGACTTTATGCAGTTTACTAAATTGAAAACCGGACTAGCAGTCTTAACATTATTCGTGCTGACTTCCTGCGCGACTTCTCCCACCGGACGTTCGCAACTGAAACTTTATTCCAATGCTCAGCTTACCAATATGGGTGTTCAGGCATTTGACGGAATGAAATCGCAGCAAAAAGTATCAACTAAAAGAGTTGAAAATGAATTCGTTAGTTGTGTGGCAAATCACCTGACCAGGCAAGTACCACAAAAGATCTTTGCCGGGCAATGGGAACTGGTTGTGTTTGAAGATGATCAGGTCAACGCTTTTGCACTGCCGGGTGGAAAAATTGGTGTTTACACTGGCTTGCTGAACGTGGCTGAAAACCAGGATCAGCTAGCTGCGGTAATAGGCCATGAAATAGGTCATGTTATCGCCGAACATGGCAACGAACGTATGTCTAATTCGGCATTAATTGGTTTCGGTATGGACGTCACAAATCAATTACTTAAGAATAATCAAATTGCGAACAGCAATATGATCATGGCAGCAATTGGTCTGGGGGTACAGGTAGGCGTGCAATTGCCGTTCAGTCGTACTCATGAGTCTGAGTCAGATCTGATCGGATTGAGTTTGATGGCGAAAGCCGGGTTTGAACCTCAAGGTGCCATCGATTTATGGCAGAACATGGATAAAGCCAGTGGGGGAAAACGCCAGGCGGAATTTATGTCAACTCACCCTTCGCCACAAACCAGAATTAGCATGCTACAAAGTAATCTGGCAGATGCCAGAGCAATTGCCGCAAAGGCCTCAACTAAACCCAATTGTAAAAAATAACAGTTAGCCACAGGCAAAAAAAATGCTGCGTTGTCGCAGCATTTTTTTAGTTTGGAAAACTAAGCTTCCTGTTTGTGCACATGCACATCCATTTGTGGGTAAGGAATCGAAATACCTTCCGCATCGAAACGTAGTTTTACTGCTTCATTAAAATCAAACATGACTGCCCAGTAGTCTGACGACTTGACCCAAGGGCGAACCACAAAATTCACGCTGCTGTCAGCCAATTCAGAAACGGCTACAGTCGGTGCTGGTTCTGCAAGGATTCTGTCATCCGCCTTAACCATTTCGTTAAGAATGTCTTTGGCTTTTTTGAGGTCACTGTCGTACCCAATACCCACTACCATATCCACTCGTCTTGTGTCTCTGGCAGAAACATTAACAATGTTGCCTCCATAAATGGCACCATTCGGCACAATGATTTCTTTGTTATCTGGTGTAAGCATCAAGGTAGTGAAGATTGTAATTTGCTGAACTACACCTGCAGTACCGCCCGCTTCGACAAAATCCCCTTTTTTAAAGGGTCTGAAAACCAGCAACATGACACCTGCTGCAAAATTCTGCAATGAGCCTTGAAGTGACAAACCAATTGCCAGGCCAGCAGCACCGAGTATTGCTACCAATGAGGTTGTATCTACGCCTAGCTGGTTTAGCGAGGCAATAATTACAAACAACATTAACACCGCTCGCACTATAGTCTTTAAGAAGTCCACTAACATATCGTCGTATTTGGACTTTTCCATTATCTTGCCAAACACACTAACAAGAATACCGACGACAATCTTACCCACTATATAAATAAGAATGGCTAGGCCAATATTGATTGCCCATGGGATCACATAGGTTTCCATCATTTCGGCCATATTTATATCTTCAAACATTTTGTTCTCCATATACTTTTTTCTGGATTTATTTTTTAGTATTGAAAAGTCAACGTCTCACTTTTCGACAGAGAAAGCATAGATGAATCAAGCAGATAAGAAAAAGAATATTTTTCAGTCTTTAGTCTAATGTGTACCTGTTTGGCATCACTTTTATTGCTAAAAGTCATCATTTTGTAAAACTTCCGCTGTACTTTAGGTTTTCCAGATTATTCAACATAACTTAAGTCGTTGAAATAAAAGCAAATGATATAAAGAATGCTTTTTTAAACTAATTTTAGTTTAAAAAAATGCAGGTGTTGGTGATAGAATACGCTTCCCGAGTAGGGGCAGCGTAATATTTTTAAAGGAAATAAAAATGTTAGTACTTTCTATATTGTTTTTTACGGTAGCAATTCTCTTGGTCTATTCATTGACTAAAGATACCGGTGCAAACACGATGCACGCGCGCAGTGATAATGCGCAATATGCTTCAAAGATTGAGCATAAACAGGAGGAACACAATACTATCAATACTGCCAAAGCGATAAAGGCGGGCTAGATAATCTGTTGTCTCGGTAGGTGAAGTATACCTGCCGAGAGATTGTTCTCTCACTTCACTTGTCATTTTCCTTCCCCTGTAAACATAGATCACCGCAAATTCAGATTATTTATTTTTGTATTGCTTTTAGATAAGACTCTTTACGATAATTGAAGCACTTTTATTGTTGCCGCCAGGAACTATATTTATGCGCATCCCGCGTATTTTCCACCCAGACCCTCTAATTGTTGATAACGAAGTACAACTGTCCAGCGACGCTACCAATCATATTGTGAATGTGTTGAGGTTAAAGCCTGGCCACCCTCTGGTGTTATTTCATGGCGATGATAGTGAATACAGTGCAGAACTGATTGTGTCTGAAAAGCGTAAGGCCATTGCACTTGTCGATGCCAAATTATCCATTAGCGTTGAATCCAGTCTTAGTATTCATCTGGGCCAGGGCGTTTCTCGCGGAGATAGAATGGACTTGGTTATGCAAAAAGCGGTGGAACTAGGTGTCACAGAAATCACACCTCTGATCACAGAACGTTGCGGCGTCAAACTGAGCAAAGAACGTTGGGAAAAGAAACACAGCCAATGGCAAAAAATTATAACCGGAGCCTGTGAACAGTGCGGACGAAACCGTATTCCCATATTGCATCCACCTGCTGAGCTGGCGGAATGGACATCAGAATCAACAAATCAATTGCGCCTCACTTTGCATCCCAGAGCGGAAAAGAGCATTCGTCATTTACAGGTTCCTCCTAAGGGTGTCAGACTGCTGATCGGTCCTGAAGGTGGTTTTTCTGATCAGGAGGTCTATCTCACTGAAGAAACTGGCTTTCAGACTGTTCAACTGGGTCCCAGAGTCCTGCGGACAGAAACTGCAGCGCTGGCAGCCATTTCGGTTTTACAAGCACTACATGGCGATTTATAGGTAAAAATATTGCCGTTTACAAGTGAGTTGGTTCTGGTAGATTGGAGAAGATTTAAGCAATAAAATAACTATAAGAATCATGCCCCCGTTTAAACAAGTGGAAACCAGTAACACCTTGAACTACGAGCATCTTCGCCGACATACTGCTATTGAAAAAGGCCGCGCGAATGCCCTGGATCTGTTGGTAAAAGGAAACCCACTTCAGGAAGTATTAAGCCAGCTGATATTTAGCCTGGAAGATGCGACAGAAGGGCTGATGTGCGGCATACTTTTAGTTAATGAAAATAAACTCAGCCTTTCTCCCATTGTTGCGCCCAATTTACCTGACGAATACATCGAAGCATTAAATAACTTTCCCGTTGGCCCTACCGCCGGATGCTGTGGCGCCGCAGTTTATCATCAGAAACCAATATATACCGACAACATATTGGAACACCCTAATTGGCAAGAGTTTAAAACTGAAGCCCGTTTGTCGGGCATCAAGTCTTGTTGGTCCTACCCTATCGTATTGCCAGACGGTGAAGTCTATGGGACTTTTGCGATGTATTTTACTGACGCCAAATTACCTGATCAGGATGATCTGGATTCGTTGCAATACGAAGCAAAGATTATCTCCATTATTCTGGAACGGGCTAAAAATATAAATCAGTTAAAAGAAGCCAATGCAAACCTGGAAAAACGTGTCGCTGATCGCACTAAAGAGCTGACTGAAGCCAATATGTTATTAAAAAAAGCACTGGATCAGCGAAATGACGTTCAGTCGCAATTGGTTGAAATGGAAAACATGGCGGCATTGGGCACTATGATGTCGAGTTTAACTCATGAAATTAACACCCCTATAGGTGTTGCGATTACGGCCATATCCCATTTGCAATCATTACAGCAGAACTCGGCAAACGTATTTAACCGCGGGGAAATGAAAAAATCTGATTTGGCGCGATTTTTCAGTGAGTGTAATGAAAGTTGTGACATAGTAGAGCGAAACCTGATCCGCTCTACGCAATTAATTAAGACCTTTAAGCAACTTTCCATTGACCAGCATAGCCAGGATGCACGTTCAATTAACATCTGCGGTTATGTTGATGAAATTCTGCTTTCGTTAAAACCTCGATTGAAAAGAGCCAAACATAAATTCTGTCTGGATATCGATCCTGAATTAGCGGTTATGAGTAATCCTGGCGCAATCAGTCAGCTGCTGATTAACCTTATTTTAAACTCCGCTCAACATGGTTTTGGCGAAAACACCGTGGGCCAGATTTTTATTCGTTCCCGTCTGGTTGAGGATCCAATCTATGGTACTGCGCTGGAATTTATTTATCGGGATAATGGACGTGGCATGAGCGAAAACACGCTGGAGAATATATACAAACCCTTCTTTACCAAAGCAAGAAATTCAGGGGGGAGTGGGTTAGGTATGCACATCTGCTACAACCTGGTAGTCAAAGTACTGAATGGTCAAATCGATTGCCATTCAAAACTTGGCAAAGGCGTTGAATTTCGTATTATCTTCCCGGTGAACACACTTTAGGCGTCATCATAATAATTTGTCGACACCACTGATGAGTGAAGAAAATTTTCAACATTTAGGACTGCAATCCTAAATAAGCTAAAACTAAATAATTCCCAGCTCTATGGCCTTCAATACTGCACGGGTTCTGTCTCTAACACCCAATTTACCAAGCACATTGGATACCTGATTTTTTACTGTTCCCTCAGACTTGAACATGGCCTGAGAAATTTCTCTGTTGCTGCAACCTGCTGCCATCAAACGTAATATTTCGAGTTCCTTTTCCGACATTTTTTCCGGTTGTTCAAAACTGTCAAAATCATTGGAACGCCCCTGCAGACCTTGCAAAACCTTTTCAGTAATCGCAGGTTGAATGAGAGTTTCACCTCGATGCACAGTTTCAATTGCCTCCACCAGTGTCTCCAAAGATACATCTTTGAGCAAATAGCCTTTTGCACCGGACTGGATTGCGTCCATCACCAATTGATGATCATCAAAAGTAGTCAACATAATCACAGGTATATCGACAGATTGACTTTTTAAAGCCTGAACGGCTTCGATGCCAGTCATTACCGGCATTCTGATATCCATTAGTACCACATCAGGATGAAGCTGATTTATTACCTCAATGGCATTTTGACCATTGTGCGCTTCTCCTACGATATGAAGTTTATCGGAAAGTGAAAGTAAGCTTTTAATTCCTTCCCTGACCAGCATCTGATCGTCAACAACAAGAACGTTAATCATGCCATGGCCTCGGGTAGCTCTATTAATAACGAGAAACCAGTAGCCATTGGGGTAAAATTCAATTTACCACCTAACTCGGCTACGCGTTCTCGCATACCAGTAATACCATTGCCTACTTTAATTTCTTTCACCGGCTTGCCGTTATCTTGCATTGCCACCTGAATCGTCCGATCATGCTCCACAATCTGTATATTAAACTGACTGGCATTGCTGTGTTTCAAACTATTGGTCAAACATTCCTGAACACAACAAAGGATAGTATTTGCCACATTCACATCGTCAATCTGAACGCCTTTATCGTAATCAAGTTTAACTTTAATTTCCGGCACATTGTCGATCAAGGCGTTGAGTGCGGCTTCAAGTTGAAGATTGGATTTTTCGCGAATATCTGAAACCGCTTCGCGCACATCGCTTAACAGTAATTTTGCCAATCGATGACATTCTTCAATTTTATGTTGGGCCTGGCCCTCAGAGATCCTGGAAGCGACTTGCAAATTAATGGTTAACGCAGTCAGGTGATGACCCAACAAATCATGAATATTTCTCGCTATCCTTACCCGTTCGGCTTGCTTGGTAGCTTCTGACAGTAAGGCCTGTGTTGCCATTAAATCACGATTTAACTCATTGGCCGCCTCTCTGGCATTCTTCTCTTTAATATTGCTGTTAATCATAACTAACGCGAACAGATTGAAGGTCCAATACAAAGAAGTCGTAAGTATCATAAAGGACTGATCCCAATAATAGGTATGAATCAACCCCATAGGCGCGGACCACAACGGCGAGAGCAAAATAGCGCGTTTTATAGGCATATAATAAGGTAACTGGCAACTCCAGATAGTGACCAGAATCGCCAGATAGCTGTACGGAACCTGAAAATACAAGCCCAGAACAACCGCATATTGCACAATGATTAACGTAACTCTTACCGGGACTTCATGTTCGTATTCTTCATCCCTCACGGAGAACTGCCAGGTAACAATAAAGACAACAAACAAAGTGGCCGCCACCAGCATATCCGTCAGACTATAGGTTCCGGCTCTCAACATCAGATAAAGTGCGGAACCGCTAACGAATGCCCAGGTAAGCAAGGCCGTGAGCGTTTCAATTTGCAGCCAGTCTCTAAACTTTTTAATCATCTCGATGTCTGTTGTCTTAACTTAAAACAAGTATGTGGTTTGCCAGCCTAAATTCCTATAGGTCAAAAGTCACTTTTAATCTCGTGACTTATGGCACTGATAGTTACTTCTCCCCGTTTTTATACTTCATCAAAGGTAATCCGGAGAATATCTATGAGCACAATACATAATCTGTTTTTTATGAGCCACATACTGGTAGGGAGCATGGCATTACTCCTTTTCTGGGCACCTCTGGTGACCAAAAAAGGCAGCATTGACCATATTAAATTTGGACGCTACTACGGAAATATTATGTATCTGGTAGCGTTCACGGGCGCAGTAATGGCACTAATGGTGATTTACGATCCGATGGCGATCAAAGGGGAAATGTTCAGGCCCGGTTCAGATCGAGAGAGGTTTACTGGCACAATACGCGTCTTCTGGGGATTCTTATTGTTTTTAAGTCTGCTGACCTACGTAAGTGTCAGACAAGGTTTTGCAGTATTAAAACATAAAGGCAATATTGCGGAATTGAGAAAACCGCTGCATGTAATACCGCTGGTCGCATTGGTTGTTGGCGGTGTATTCATGCTGGTGCTGGGGATCCAAGCCTCCCGGATCCTGCATATTATTTTCGGCATTTTAGGTGCCATTATCGGGACTGGGATGCTACGGTTTTGCTTCAAAAAGCATATTGATGCTGGCCAATGGGTTAGCGAGCATTTGTCTGCAATGATAGGCTCAGGCATTGGTGCTTACACAGCATTTTTGGCTTTTGGCGGACGGCAACTATTTGAAAATATTGGTAGTTTCCAGATTATTTTCTGGATTGCTCCTGGTGTTATCGGTTCAATAGCGATCACGTTATTGTCCAGAAAGTACGATCAGAACATTCACAACGTAAGGAAACCTAAATGAAACCGACTCTTTTTAGTGCGCTACTTCTAAGTCTCACAATAAGCCAGGCAAGCCACGCGGACATGAACATCGCTATTACGGCATTCGAGCAGGGAGAAATGGATAAAGCTACAGAGTTATTTGAAGCTGAATCATCAAGTCTGCAGGCTAAGATATATTTGGCAAGAATCCTCATGAGATCTGATCTGGATGACGCAGAAGACTGGATTGAAGATGCAGTGGAGCAAGATGCAGATAGCGCTGAAGTGCACTATTGGCGGGGTCGGGTTATGGGACAGCAGGCATCAGAGTCTTTTTTATCTGCGCTAAGTTATGCGAAAAAATCCAAAGCCAGCTTTGCTCGCGCTGTGGAACTGGAGCCAGATTCCATCAAATATCAGACGGGTTTATTCCGTTTTCACGTTAACGCGCCAGGTATTGCGGGTGGTGATATTAATATTGCTAAAAAAGTCGTCGATGACGTAACAAAACTCGACAAGAAAGCCGGAATCAAGCTACACATTGACCTTGCCCAAAAACAGGAAGACGAAGAGCTGGTAGTGCAACTTCTCGAGCAAGGTAAAACTGATTTCAACGGCCTGCCGGATTTCTACTTCAAAGCAGGGATCATCAATCAACAAAACAAAGACTATCCTGCTGCCATGAAGGAATTTGCCAAGGCTTCCGAGCTTAGTGGTGACGACGATGAAAGCCTGCAAAGTCAATGGGGGGCGTTGTACCAGATAGGCCGTACCGCCGTGTTCAGTAAATCCGAACTGGAACAGGGTATCAGCGCTTTGCAGCGTTATGTAGAACAGGCGCCACAAGTTGAAGCACTGCCCAGCAAACTATGGGCGCAATTCCGCATGGCAAACCTGATGGAAATGGCTGACCAGAAAGAGCAGGCTAAAAGCATTTATAAACAACTTACCAAGAGCGATGACAAAGAGCTTGTGAAGCAAGTTAAAAAACACATTTAGCGCTATTCATTTTCAGCCAATTTACAATCCACGCCGCTCTGACTGGCAGAGCGGCAAATTCGCAAATCAGATTTTTTGTGTCCCCACTATGTACGCCAGGAACAAGCTGAATGCGGCAAGCAGAAAGACTATAAAAGTCATGCCAGGGACATTCAGGTAAAAGAAACCAAATACAAAAAGCACCAAAGTGGTTATCGCAGTAATGACGAAGATGGCTGCGGTTAGTTTAACGATCAGCATTTCTCGCAAGAGTGAAGCTGACCAGAGTATGATAGCCACCAACCAGGCAATGGTTCCGGTATTCGCCAGCGCTTGATTTGTATGCCAGCTCAGTCGCTGAACACCTTTGAAAACAGACAGTTCCGTGTCTCCTACCCCAACGTAACTGCTGGCAATAGTCGGATAAATAAAACCGTCGATAAGTCCTGCGCCAATCATGACGATAGACCCAAGAATAAAACACAGCAACGGGAAATTGTTCAGACTATGCTGCTGATTGCGTATCTGTACAAATTGCATAAAGCCAAAGCAATAAAGCATTACCAGGCCAATCAACCCTCCGTGCACAATTCGCGAGGCCGAAGCCTTTTGGTTCATCTCAATGATTTGAGACTGCAAATCATGGGCATGAATTTCCGGATGATGCCACATGGCGAAGATCGACAACAGGCCAGCAATAGCTAGCGCCAGGCAGGCAATTTTTCTTGAGTCATTCAATTTCATCAGTATTATTTCCTTTTTCCTAAACAAGTACAGACATTTAGCTTAAACAAACGAGAATGCTTGATGTCGGAATGACACCTATGTATGTTCAGTAACGGACAAATCTGGCCAGATGTCTGGAAAAAGCAGGAACTTATGACTGAAATTGAAGCCCACGACAGGCGTGTTCAGCGAACGCTCACTGCGTTGCGTCAAGCCTTTTATGAGATGGTATTGACTCAGCCTTATGACGAAATTACGGTTGGGGATTTAATTGAAAAGGCGGATATTGGGCGCTCAACCTTTTATCAGCATTACTCTGGCAAAGACGATATTCTTCGCGTCAGCCTGCATGGGCCCATGTCAGCCATGGCAGAGGCAGTAAAACCTGAATCCAATGCTGAAAACCTCCACTCAATTCTGGAACACTTTTGGGAAAATCGACAATTTGCCCGACGTATTCTGACCGGTACTCAAAGAAAGTTAGTTATCGATTGTCTGTCCGGCTTAATTGAACAAGAGTTGCAAAAACAATGGAAATCTATTCCTGTCGCTCCTTTGGTACCGCACAACTTAACAGCCGCCTCGCTAGCTGAGGCACAAATGACCTATGTGACCGGTTGGTTGCTTGGAACAGCGCGCTGTGAAGTGACCCCATTGGCAAAATCCATCCTGTCTGGTTCACAAGCTATGGTCAAAGCATTGATTCGAGAATCTGAATTGAATTCTCGTTTATAGATTCTTAGCGTCCCGGTATTCTTTCGGTGTTTTATCAAAATGTTTCTTAAACACCGCATACATATACTGCAACGAAGGATAACCGCTCACTTTGGCAATTTCATTGGTCGTCATTTCGCTGTCTTCCAACATTTTACAAGCGCGCTCTAATTTTTCGTTATGAATTTCATTGTGGATACTGTGTCCACGTTCAGATTTGAATCTGGACTCCAGATTGGAACGGGATATGCCCACATAGTCCAGCACCTGATCGACCTTAATACCGCGGCAGGCGTTCTGTCGGATAAAGTGCATTGCCTGGATGACATAGGTGTCTTTTAAGGATTTGAAATCCGTTGATTGGCGCTGGGCAACTCCCACCGGAGGAACCAGCACAATTTTGTTTTTCAGACTCGGATTTTCCAGACGTCGATGCAGCAATCTGGCGGCCTGAAACCCCATATCGAAACATCCCTGCGTAACTGAGCTCAGGCTGATACGGCTTAAATTACGGGCGATGTCATCATCATCAATTCCAACGATAGAAATATTATCCGGCACCAATTTACCTATATGATCGCAGGCCTGCAGCAAATGTCGAGCCCGTGCATCTGTCACAGAAATGATGCCAATCGGATTAGCCAACCCCTGTAACCAGTCCGACAGTCTGTTCATCGAATATTGCCATGTTTCCGGTCGGGTTGGATGGCCACGATAGACTGCACAATCAAATCCATCCTCTTTACACAGATTGACAATGGCTTTTTCTCTTTCTGCTGCCCAGCGATGGTTTTCATCGTGAGGGAAACCATAGAAGGCAAAGCGTTCCAGTCCTTTTTGTTTAAGGTGTTCGTAGGCGCAACGTACGACTGCCAAGTTGTCTGTGGCCACATATGGCACATCCGGATAATCTGATTCTTCCTGATATGAACCTCCCACACCAATGATAGGAAGCCGGATATCTTTCAATGCCGATTGGATGGAAGGATCATCAAAATCTGCAATGATCCCGTCGCCTCCCCACTGCTCGATATGTTCAAGCCTCGGCAGAAAATCTTCTTCAAGATAAACATCCCAATCTACTTTTGACGATTGGAGGTAGTGCCCTACCCCTTCAATCACTTGTCGGTCATACACTTTATTGGCACTGAATAACAAAGTGATGCTGTGTTTAGCTTGAAACATAATTACCTCTGGCGCGTTGATGAACCTTGCAATTCACCTTCATATTACGTTTTTGTATTTTAAATTAGCTTAATACTAAAAAACTTAAATTAAATTTATTTAAAAAATTACGAAATTTGTTTACTAATTTTCGTAATTGTTAGTTTTACTCAGCTGACAAAGTATTGATTTCAATAATTCATTGTTAATAGAAGGCGCGGGATATGTATCTCGGAATTGATTTAGGAACATCAGGCATAAAAGTGGTTTTGGTCGATGATGCTGGCCAGGTAGTGGATAGCCAGACAGTACCGCTGAGTGTTCAAAGGCCTGCACCGCTTTGGTCAGAGCAGAATCCAAACGAATGGTGGCAAGGGTTTTGTCAGGCCATGGACCAACTGGCAAAAACAAACAACCTTGCACAAGTGAGTGCTATCGGGCTTGCAGGGCAGATGCATGGTGCAACCTTGTTGGATAAAGATAACTATATCATCAGACCAGCCATTTTATGGAACGATGGTCGTTGTGCGGAACAATGCATCGAACTTGAAAAACTGGTACCTGACAGTAGAAAGATAACCGGCAACATTATGATGCCTGGTTTCACAGCGCCTAAATTGCTCTGGGTTAAACAACATGAACCTGAGCATTTCGCCCAAATCAATAAGGTCCTGTTGCCTAAGGATTATCTGCGCTATATGTTGACCGGGCAGTTCGCCTGCGACATGTCAGATGCCTCTGGCACACTTTGGTTGGACGTTGAAAAAAGACATTGGCATGCCGGGTTATTGTCGGCCTGTGGACTGAGTGAAGCGCAAATGCCGGAATTGCTTGAAGGCAATCAGATCAGTGGATATTTACACGACGAATTGGCCACGCGCTGGAATATGCGATCCGTTCCTGTGATCGCAGGAGGTGGTGACAATGCAGCAGGAGCAATCGGGCTGGGTATGATTAAACCCGGACAGGCGATGTTGTCACTTGGCACCTCTGGTGTGTATTTCGTCGTGACTGACGGCTATTTGAGTAACCCTGATTCGGCTGTGCACAGTTTTTGTCATGCCTTACCCAAAACCTGGCATTTGATGTCTGTACAGCTAAGCGCCGCCAGTTGCCTACAATGGTTTGCGGACAAAATTGCCGACAAAGAAGTGGCGGAACTATTAGCTGCACTGGACAAAGCTGATATCAACCTGTCTGGCTCACCTTATTTTTTGCCCTACCTAAGCGGTGAAAGGACCCCCCACAATAATCCTAATGCTCAAGGCTGCTTCTTTGGCCTGACCCATGAGTCTGACCAGGCACTGCTCACCCATGGATTGATGGAAGGTGTCAGTTTTGCCTTTGCCGACGGTGTTGATGCTATTACGCAAACAGGAGTTGAGGCAACAGAGATCACCCTGATTGGTGGGGGAGCAAGAAGTCCCTACTGGCGACAAATGCTGGCGGATATACTGAACAAACCACTGACATTTCGACAAGGTGGCGACGTAGGACCAGCTCTGGGAGCAGCCCGCCTGGCAGCCCTTGCGACCAATGTTGATGTGGCTCTGGAGTCGATTTGTCCGGTACCAGAGATCGTAAAAATTCATCACCCTGATCCGGCCAGAGCCAAGTTGTATGCGGAACGAAGAGAAACATTTAAAGACCTGTATAAGCAACTGAAACCGCTTTTTAACCGGGGTTCATAAAGGCTAATTTTTTAGGCGATGCGAAACAGCATTAGAGACATCAAAAAAAACGTAATTGAGCCCGTTGGCGTCGTCCACCAGAATTGATGGATAACAAATTGAAAGACATTTTAACAGGAGACAACCATGTCCCAATATTTTACTAGTATCGACAAAATTAAGTTTGAAGGCACCGAATCTGACAATCCTCTTGCTTTTCATCACTACAACCCAGCAGAAGTAATATTGGGTAAAACTATGCAGGAACATCTCAGATTTGCGGCTTGTTACTGGCATAACTTTTGTTGGGATGGTGTTGATGTGTTCGGACAAGGGACTTTTTCCCGCCCGTGGTTAACACCAGGTGATCCAATGCAACGAGCCAAACAAAAAGCGGATGTTGCATTTGAGTTTTTCGAAAAACTTGGTGCTCCTTACTATTGTTTTCATGATATTGATGTGGCACCCGAAGGCGATTCCATCAAAGAGTATGTGAACAATTTTGCTGAGATGGTGGATGTTCTGGAGGCCAAACAAGCAGAAACCGGAATGAAACTGCTGTGGGGCACGGCCAATTTGTTCAGTAATCCTCGTTATGCAGCCGGAGGCGCAACCAACCCAAACCCTGAAGTGTTTACCTACGGCGCAACGCAGGTCTTCCATGCAATGAACGCTACCCAACGCTTGGGCGGAGAAAACTATGTGTTATGGGGCGGCCGGGAAGGATACGAAACCCTACTGAATACCGACTTGCGCCAGGAACGTGAGCAGCTGGGTCGTTTCATGCAAATGGTGGTTGAACATAAACACAAGATTGGTTTTAAGGGCGCTTTACTGATCGAACCAAAACCCCAGGAGCCTACAAAACACCAATATGATTATGACAGTGCCACTGTATATGGATTTTTAAAACAGTTTGGCATAGAAGACGAATTCAAAATGAATATCGAAGCTAACCATGCCACGTTGGCAGGTCATTCTTTTCATCATGAGATTGCCACAGCCATATCTCTGGGGATTTTTGGCAGTATTGATGCGAATCGCGGAGATGCTCAAAATGGTTGGGATACGGATCAGTTCCCCAATTCTGTCGAAGAGTTGTCTTTGGTGATGTACGAAATTCTTAAAGCCGGAGGATTTACGACTGGTGGCTTGAATTTCGATTGCAAACTACGTCGACAAAGTTCCGATCCGGCAGATATGTTCCATGGCCATATTGGCGGTATGGATCATATGGCGTTAGCCCTTAAAAAAGCTGCTGCAATTCTGGAAAATGATTTTCTGGCGGAAAAAGTCAAATCCCGATATGCAGGTTGGAGTAGTTCACTGGGAAGAACCATTCAGGCTGGAGAGCATAGCTTATCAAGTCTGAGTGACCATGCGATTACCAATAACCTGTCGCCTAAGCATGTTTCAGGTCAACAGGAGCTGCTCGAAAACAAAGTTAACCGTGTCCTGTACGGTTAATCTTTCTCAATCGAGACAAAAAAAGACCGACTGATGTCGGTCTTTCTAATTTGGCTAAATTAACCCTTAGCTTTTACTTTTGTGAAAGGCACGATTGATACGATCTTTCAGGAAGAAACGATGAACTTTAGTTCCCTGGTCACCTCTTGAAGAACCCACCATATCCATTACTCGATCCAGTTCATACACAGCAGCTGCCTGAGACATGTAGTCGTACTTACTGGCTTTTTCCAGACCAGACATTTTGATAAGACGCTCAACGTATTCAACCTGCAGGTTACGTCTGTAGCTATTAACGTTAGCTTTCTTGTCTGCATCGAATACGGCCTTGGTTAAATCAGCCAACACTTCTTCAACTTTGTATTCATTGCCATACAAACTTGAGTCAGTCAGACGCATCAGCGTATTCGGATGCATAACATGGTCGAACACGCCTTTTTGAGCAGTCAGCAACATTGTATGAAGTTTAGGATCTTCATTTTTACCAAAGGCCTCGAAAGAACGACGTTGACGCTGCAAATAAGCAAACAGCGGTTCCATATTGTCAATGGCAGATGCTGAGAACACATATTCGCTCAAGGTCTGCATAGCTTCTTTTTGCTTAGCTTTAGGAACAGGAGTAAAAGGCTGTTTATACCCTTCCTGACCCACGAAGGTTCTGTCTACATAGACACCACCAATGTAGCGGGAAATGACGTTTGCCTGACGGGCAAATTCGCCAAATATCACATTCACACCAATGACCAGATTATGGTGAGTATCACCTTCAACCAAGGTTTTATCTTTCAATTCAGTGGCGGTGGATTTGATCAGTTCGAAGCGGTCTTTCGCATAGGCAACCGCATTGCTGGACATATCAAAAATGTTGATACGTGGATCGATGTGGCGGCCTGGAGCTCGCATATCGTCCGCGTCATTACCGAATTGCAACCCGTGCTCCGCAGAGCGGGAAAGAATTTTCCGTAACCTTGCCTGCTCAGCAGCTTCATCAGTCAGTCCGGTTGAATAACCATATTCAATTACCCAATCATCGTATGGGCCTGGCTTGGTTGAATAAAAATCACCTTGCTCAACACCTTCAGGAGCAAAGTTAACAGAAGGATAATCCATAACTGAACCAGCCAGAATCCCCTGAGTAATAGCAGGATCGTGTGCTTGTTTGTGGTCATGCAATTGGGTCGCCATCATATTGTGGTTAAGCCCCAAAGTGTGACCCACTTCATGCAGAATTAGGTAGTACATTGACTGACGCAGTAGTTCGTCTTTTTCAATGTCACCCATTCCTTTCGCCAGCGCTGCAGTTTGGCCGAACATAATGCCTTGATTCAGTCCAAACCCAGCCAGACAAAAGTTGTGCTCATCGCCTAACAGGTCATGTTGATTCGCATCAAAACCGTCAGTAAACATTTTTGCTGTAATCCAGCGTCCTTTCATAAATACATATTCAAGCATTATGTCTGCGGCAATGATTTGACCGGTTAATGGATTAGCGATGCTAGGACCGTAACCACCGAAAGGAGGACGAGGTGAAGATGTCCATCTAAGAACGTTATATCTGACGTCTTCAGCGTTCCATTCGGCATCATCGGGCTGGACTTTGACCTCTATTGCATTGCTGATACCGGCCTTTTCAAATGCCGTATTCCAAGCCAATGTGGCATCACGAATAGTGTCACGCCATTCTACTGGTGTGGTATTTTCAATCCACCAGGTAATGGGTTCTACCGGATCAGAAACTGCTGCACTGGGGTCCTTCTTCTCCAGGTGCCAACGATTAATCACATCGCGATAATTCGTGCTTTTCTCCGAAGTCAGATCATCAAACTGCTGACTGAAATAGCCAATACGTGGATCATCACGTCTAGGCGTAAAGTTATCGTCAGGTAATTGCACAAAGGCATGCTGAAGCTTCAGTGATACGTATCTAGGGTCAGTTACTTCCCGCCCACCACGCACAGTTGGCTTATCATTCTCGTAAACATAATCCACTATGATGTGAGTGTTTTCAGGATAGTTGTCCACACTCAATATACGGGATTTTTCCTTCGAAAATTTGCCCAGCTTGAAGCGTTTTTTCTCCGCTTTGGGATCCGGGTTAGGCATGGGAGAAACTTTATGCAGCTTCTCGTTCAGGATCACGTCACCTAGCTTGATCACATATTTGCCTTCGTCATTTACTTCTACTTTTGAAGAAACCAGCACAGCTTCACTGATATTTGCGTCAGCGGCGCGGCTGATAGCGTTGCTTGGGTCGAAGTAATAGCGCGGCGTTTTAGCAATAATATCGATGCGGTCATAGTAACGACGGAATTCAATCAATCTTGATTGCCTGAATGCGCCTTTAAAGTGACCTGCATCAAGGGCACCATTCACTGTTTTAGCGAAATACAAAAAGGGTTTATCAAGCTGAGACTCGTCGACAACTAAATAGCCACTGCCGTCTTTTGGATCGCGATAAATATCTACAAAGCCTGCAAATTTGTCCTTGCCTTCAACAACTGAGGCCAGGGTTTTTTCTTCCTTTTTCTTTTCTTCATCTTCTGACTTCTTTTCTTCCGCATTAAGATTAAATGCAGAGAAAATGATCAAAAGACTCAGAAAAGTATGTTTTCTGGTTCTGCTAAACATGGGAGTTCCTGTCGTTTTATTTTAATAATAAGAGTTCAATGTGCACTGGGCGTATCAAACACAAATTTCTGTCATACCGAGCAAAGGACTAATACTAAGAAAGAAAAAGGCAAAGGCACAGTTTTAGCGGTGGAAAATGACTGGATATGCGTCACAAAGGTGTTACAAAACTTGTCGGCTGGTTTTTACGAAGCAGATCAAACATGAATAAAACACAGGTTTAGTGGAGATATCCGCGCAATTCGTCTCTCATGGATTAAATATGAGCTAGGAAATACCCATGATATAAATATGTTGCAGCGACTCGCATCCGCTCTCATAGCTACCGAAAAGATTCGACTCAACCTGGTAGGCAGCTTGGGGCGAGTTACGGTTGGTGTTTTGCCCACCGTCCCTGGTCAGCTTTAGACAAGGTATAGTCACTCGCATCCTATAAAACGATAATTAAGTTTTTAGGATATGTGCTCGGTTCATACGAATCTTAGACAACA
>CANLWS010000002.1 GCA_947494925.1 uncultured Alteromonadaceae bacterium | reverse complement strand
GTTATTTGTAGAAATCCTTTAAGCCGCTCTCAATAGTTGTTTGGGTGGCACGTCACCAATTGCCATATTAGGTCGCTCATTGTTGTAAAGCCAGAGCCAGTTGGTGGTTAGTTCTTGTGTTGCTAGCGTTGCAACGAAAGAGGGGTAGTATCGCTTAATCAGTTGATACAGCAGGGTTGTTTCGGGGCGTTGCCGTTTGTATACCCCTTTAGATGCTGTGTGCAAAGATTTCTTCCATGAAATATTTCTTCTTATCATGGAAGTTAGCTAGCTTTTTATCGACTGTTCAGTGAGCCAGTAAATCCAAGCCAAAAGACAAACTATCAACGTCCACTTTCATTGGTCATGAACTGTTATTGCCTTTTAAGGCCGACCGACAGCATCACGTACAAAAGGGCTGTTAACATGACAAAATCTGAACAGCAGAAATTATCACTGAGCCGCTTATCATATGTGTTCGAGAACTAGCACTAAAATTGTAAAATACAGTTCTCTCTGATTTAGCTTATTTAATGACATAAAAAAGCCCCGACAGTGTCGGGGCTTTTGAATTCATTTTTACTAAGCTGAAAATTGCATTCTTTTGCTCAGATCAGACTTGAGTTTATCAAAGGACTTGCCTTCTTCACCCACCATAATGAGTCGGGTTCGGCTAAACTCCAGTGTTTCGCCATGCATTGTGCCGTCAGAAAATTCTTTAACCGGGACATGGGAATCATTTTCAGGAACCAGAAATACTGTTACTTTTCCGTTTTCACCTTGCATCACCATATGAAAACTTCTGATCCCTTCGAAATTACAAAAATTAGCAAAATAGATCCGACCAACCTTTTCGGTTATTTGCGTTCCTAAACTGGCCAATTTGGCATTTACAGTTCCCAGGTCTACATCACCATCCAGTTTCAGAGCGAAGCCGTCTCCCTCATGATATACATGAGCCAATGCATGTTCACTCAAGTTGACTACACCAGGTTGTTGCCAAAGTGTAAAACTAATTCCGAATACAAATGCGATTGACGCAGCCAATGCCAGATGCACTCGTGTCCGCTTTTTATCTACCGCATGACGTTGTATGGACTGTCTTAAAATCAGGTTATGGGCCAATCCTTCGGGTACCTCAACTTTACTTGCCTTCTTTAAGTCGGCATCAAGTTGTTTCATTTCATTCCAAAATTCCTGCTTGGCAGAATCTTCAGCCGCTGCTAGTTTTACTGCTTCATCACTGCAATCAGGATCAGCGTAGATGGCACGGCGAAATTGTAAATCATCCATTTCTAATACCTCTGCTGTCATTTGCTTTCTCTAGTGCCTCTTTCAATTGATTTCGTGCGCGGAACAATCGGGTCATCACAGTATTTTTGTTCAAATCCAGTTGTTCGGCAATTTCGTCTCCGCTATAACCAAATAGTATTTGTAGCATCAACGGTTCACGATACTCCTCGCTCAGGCCTGCCATGAGTCGGCGCAGTTCCCTGTGTTCGATCTCTGTCTCATTTGAAAGGCTGTCGTCCGGTAAGGAGACATCATCCATGTCAACAAGATCAAATTGCTTCCGCTCAAAACGTCGGGCATTTTCGCGCCTGAGTATAGTGATTAACCAGGATTTAGCTGCTTTTTCATCTTTCAAAGAATCCAACGACTTCCAGGCCCTTAAAAAGGTTTCCTGCACTATATCCTCAGCCACTGCCTTGTCTTTGACCAGCCAATAAGCGTAACGGTAAATATCAGTATGTAGCGCGTGAACTAACGCTTCATACCTTTTTTGTTTACTTGCCATGTCCTCAGAGACCGAGTCATTGGCTGATTGCTTTCGCGAAAACATGTTAGTTTCCAGCCTTAATTGCTAATTACTTGATTTTATACCAATTTCTTGGAGGAATTTCTAACAAAAGAATCACAGTTATTCTTTGCTAAAAGTGAAATAGTCCAGCATTAACCGGACTATTTTCAATTGTCAGTCATCGTTCTTCAATGCAGTTTATACCAATCCGCATGAATAAGCGCTCTCTCAGGATCTATTCAGCGGTTTTTAAACAAGATGTCAGTATGCAGAGGTGGTATTACCCTTGTTTTAACGTTTCGGCCCACGCCTTTATCTTATTTTCAAGAACGCTTAAAGGAACAGGTCCATCTTTTAAGATTTCATCATGGAAACCTTTGATATCGAATTTGTCACCTAAATAGTTCTGAGACCAGGCGCGTAATTCCATTATTTTTAGTTTACCAATCATATAGGCTGTTGCCTGTCCTGGCATTGCGATATAGCGCTCAATAGCTTTAACTACATCGTTTTCAGGATTGGGGGTGTTCTGGATAAGGTAGTCAATTGCCTTTTCACGGCTCCATTTTTTGGCATGAATACCCGTATCTACCACTAGCCTGCATGCTCTCCACAACTCCATGGCAAGACGGCCAAAATCTGAGTAAGGATCCTGATAAAAGCCCATATCTTTAGCTAATTCTTCCGTGTATAAACCCCAACCTTCGGTATAGGCAGTAAAAGACACGTACTTCTGAAAATCCGGAATACCTTCCAGTTCTTGTGCGATTGCTCTTTGCATGTGGTGGCCAGGAATGCCTTCATGATATGCAAGTGCTTCCATCTGGTAGGTTGGCATATCCTGCATATTGTATAAATTCGCATAATAGGTTCCCGGTCGGGATCCATCTGTCGAAGGACTTTGGTAAAAAGCTTTTCCAGCTGACTTTTCACGGAAGGGTTCCACCCGCTTGACTGTCATTCTGGCTTTAGGTGTCAGGCCGAAGTATTCCGGAATTTTGGCTTCCATGGTAGCTATCAGCGCTGTAGCTTTTGCCATGTAATGTTGGCGGCCTTCGGCGGTACTAGGGTAATAAAACTGTTGGTCAGTGCGCATAAAGTCGAAAAAGGCATTGAGATCACCTTCGAAACCGACCTGTTTCATGATGTCTCGCATGGATTCATGAATACGCTCAACGTTATCAAGCCCAATCTGATGAACTTCATCAGCATTCAGCTTGGTCGTAGTAAACCAGTTGAGGCGATTCTGATACCATGCATCGCCATCAGGCAATCGCCACACGCCATCACCTTCGGGGGTTAATTCCCGTTCAGTTTCAAGGTTGGCAATTAACTTTTTGTACGCTGGCAATACTGATCCCAGAAGCGCAGTGCGAGCTGAATTGACTAATTCCGACGAGTCAGATTCTGACAAGCCCAATTTTTCCACTTTGCCAGTGAAGTCTTTCCAGATTGTGGATTCTGTGGTGCTTTGTTCAAATGGGATCCCCGAAATAACGTTATGAGATGCCTGAATCATCTGGTCATAAACCCAGCCTGGAGGCATTGCTCCTATCTCGCGCCTTTTTTGGCTCAAGGTGATTACCTGATCAAAAAGACTGTCCACAGCAATTAGTCGGGCAATGTAATCCTGTGCGTCTTTTTTATCTGAAATTCTATGGATATTGATTAGAAAACTCGGGATTTGGGTGTGAAACCCATAAAATTGATGCATGACATAGTGATGGTGTCTGAACTCATCGTTGGCAGATTGTCGTTGCAGTGCAAGCGTCATTATCTGATGACTCAACTGCAGTTGTTGACTGAGGTCGCTAGTATCAAAAGAAGATAGGATCGCTAGTCTCTCTTCACGAATTCTTTTGGATTCTTCAGCGTGGTCATCGGATACATCATTCCATTTGTCGTAATCCCACTTATATCCGCGATAACTTTGCGTCTGTGGTGACCGTTTAAGATCTTGTTGGTAACTTTCTTCAAAAAACTTAATCAGTCGCGCACTTTCAGATTGAGTTAGCTTCGCTTGCTGCAACGGCGCATTGTCAGGCTGATTTTGCAGTGATGACTGCTGTGGTGAACATGCTATTAATAAGCCTGACATAACTCCAATGGTCAGCAGTGCAGATTTGGTTGTGCGCATTTCCCTTCCTTAGTTACTGTTGTTAAGCCTCGCTTTGACCAGGGTACAAGTTTTTTAGTTGTATCCCTTTCGGTACATGGGACTTATATTTACGTAGTCGCACGAGATGCTGCAACAATTCATCACTTTTCCAATTGCCCTGGCTATTCCCGTACTCTAGTTCAAACATCGTCTTAATCGCAGCGTTGAGTTTTTCATCAGCAATTTTTCGCTGACTGGTAGGTAGTGCAGCTGTCCTATCGCCACAATACCAGGCCATCCAGCTTGTAAGAGGCTGATAAATGCCTTTGGCGTCATGAGTTTTCAATGCTTCTGCCAGCTCTTTCCAATTTTCGCCACTATCAGCGTCGACATTCGATGTTAACAGGGTACTTTTTCTTCTCATTGATTGGAATACCCAGCAGATTAAAGTCAAAATCCAAAGACATAGGAAGACAGCCGTGCTAATCGGCCACCATTTATTGGTTTCCGCTGCAATTGGAAGCGGAGTACCAGACTGATCTCGCTCACTTTGCAGGTTGTCAGGCACTACTTGTTCGTCCGGCAGTTGTGTCTGATTGTCAGACAATGCCGGGAGTATCGTCAGCGTTTTAGCAGGTAGCCGAGCATACTGAGTTTGTTGTGTGACGACATTAAACCAGGGAACTTCCACTTCAGGAATAGTAACTGAACCTGCTTTGCTGGGAATAATGGCAATGTTTTCAACTCGTTGTGCGATTAGCGTATTGTCTCTTTCCACTGTCGCTGTTGTTGCTTGGTCAGGATAGGTTTTCACCTCAACTGGATATTGACTGGATATTTCCGGTAATTGCTCTTCAACTAATCCCACTGCAGTTAAGGTTAACGTGCGGGTAATTGGATCGCCCACTCTATATTCTCCTGACCCAGGTTGCCATTCCTCATCAAGTTGCACAAATTCGCTCGGCATCCAATGCCCATTGACACCGGAAGGAATTGGAAGGACTTCAATATCTACATTTGGGCCGACACGGTTAATGGTTTTGGTACGATTAAAGAAGCCAAAACTCTGCCGGCTATTGTCTATAATTTCGCCCTCAAACAAGGGGCCATTTATCCGATATGTTCCACTTTGTTGGGGCGTAATGGCAAAAGTCCGCTCGATTATTCTGTAACGTCTACCGTTAATAATATCGGTATATTCCGCGTCTTTCCCAATTTGCCTTATATCCGCATTTTCAAGCTGAGGAGCGGCTAAACTGCCCCGTTGCAAATCCACAGCCAGATGTAATTTGACCGTATATTTGATTTGTTGTTGCAGATACACTTTGGGAGTGTCGGTCGACGCCGTGATAAACAAATCACGGCCCTGGGAATTTTGGTTTGCGGAGACAGCTAGTATGCTGATTTTTATAGGTTGAGTGGATTGCCCCGCAACGTTAAAGGAGGGGATGGTAAAATCACCTACTGACCTGGGGATCAATATCGTTGACCAGGTGGTTGAGCGCGTGGTATTGAAATTGACCATTTGCGTCTGACTGCTCACTGATGTGCGTCCTACCACAAAATCTTTCAATAACGGAGATGGATCAAAGTCGTTCCGATCCACTTCGCCGTTGGCTACTACCCTCAAGGTTAGGGATTCATCCGCCATAGCGGGATTCTTGTCGACGCTAGCGGTAACTGAGGTGACATTGGCGAGCACAATTTGACTCATTGACCCTGTCATGACGGTGATGACCAAAAAGAATGTTGACCAGAATCTTTTCACTACCAATTCCTCTGTTTCTGATTAGGTGCACGTTCACGTTTACGTTGCTGGTGTTCTAAAAGCATTTTACGTTTCAATAAGTAGGCAGGGTCGTCAGGTACCTTGCGCAGTAAATTCTGTAATCTTTGCAATTGTTCTTTCTCTTCATCGGAGAGCTCCTGGTTTTCTGCTTCCTGAGCATTCATGGGTTTTTCTTGTTCAGGCTGTTCGGACTCTTTCTGCTCTTGTTCTGATTGTTCCTGCTCATCTTGCTGATTCTGTTCAGGCTCACTTTCAGAATCAGATTCTTGAGGTTGCTGCTGACTATCTTGCTGATCCTCAGAGTTTTGCTGGTTCTGTTGTTCTTGATCTTGTTGTTGCTGATCCTGTTGTTGCTGGTCCTGACTTTGTTGGTCCTGATCCTGCTGGTCTTGTTGTTGGTCTTGCTGTTGCTGTTGTTGTTCCTGTTGCTCTTTTTGCTGTTCGAGCAACGCCTTATTCGCCTTAGCATCTTCATGTTCAGGATTGCGGTTTAACACTTCGTCATAGGCAGCGATGGCCTCGTCGATTTTGCCTAACTGTGCAAGGCTATTTCCTCTGTTATAGTGGCCCTGGGGATTGTCAACCTTCTCAAAAGCCTCCAGAGCCGACTCATAATCGCCTGCTTTGTATGCAGCCGATCCTCGCCACATGGGATCATTAAACTGTTCAGCCGCATTGTCGAATTCACCCTGAGTAAATGATTGCATGCCTTGCTGGTCTGCTGTTTTCCATAAATCATCCCACCAGTTTGCATGAGCTGGGGGAGTCATTGCGGGCAAAAGAAAAGCGAGCATTAACACTGCTATTAAGCCACGACGAAAGGCGTATGCTGCCAAGGGCAACAATAGCAACGCAAGATAGGGGCCTGCTTCTTTCCATTCATCACCGGTGGGGTCTTCTGACTCCTTTTGATCCTGAGTGTCTCGGTCAAGAAGCGCCTGATCCACAAGATAGTCTATATCGCTGTCATCAGCCTGAAGAGGTGCATATCGCCCTCCACCTGAGCCCGCCAGGGACTTGAGCAGATTTTCATGCAGGCGGGGAATAACTATTGCCCCTCGACTGTCTTTAAACAACTCACCATTTGCAAGCTGAATTGGTGCTCCGTCATCTGTTCCAACGCCGAGAATTGACAATCGATAGGGGGAGTCATTTATTAATTCACTGATTTCAACCAGTTGATCCTGCTCAATTCCATCAGTAATGAGGAATATTTCTCCTTGTTGAAATCCCGCATTTTTTAGCAGGTCAATAGCTGATGCTAATCCCAGGTAGGGCTCGCTGCCGGCTATGGGCATAATCTCCGGTGTCAGGCTTGGCACCAAAGTCGTGAGGTTTTGTCCATCAGAACTTAACGGACTGATAGTAAATGCATCTCCTGCATAGGCGACCAAGCCAGTTTCACCTTCAGAAATTTCATTAATCAGATCTATTGCTTTGAATTTTGCACGGGTCAGCCGGTCCGGCTTGATATCGGTTGAGCGCATGGACATGGACATATCCAAGACGACAACTTTTCCTGTATTCAGTTGATAAACAGGTTGTGGCAGTTGCTCCCAGGTCGGGCCCGCCAATGCTAATACGGCAAGGAGCCAGCCTATTGATACCAGCAGCAGAGGAGGGCGCTTACGACCGCCGTCTTTGCTCGTCATCAAATGATGGTAGAGGTGTCCTGCCAGCACGGATTGCCAGCCAGATTGTTGTTTGTGAAGTCTGCCTACCAAAACCAGCAACACAATTAACGGAATAATTGCAATGAGCCACTCTGGACGCAGGAAATGAAACAACGTCATATCAATCATTGACAGTTCCTCCCCGCCTTGTGAATATCCAGCGTAAAATAGGTTGTAGCGCAATCAGCACCGTCATCAACAAGGCAAATCCGAGAGGGTAAAAGAACAAAGATTGCAATGGTCGCATTTGTCGGCTTTCCCGCTCAATGGGTTCCAATTCATCTAAAGTTGCATAGATTTGCTCAAGGGATGCTGCATCGCGGGCACGAAAATATTGGCCGCCAGTAGACTGAGCTATTTCTGTCAACATATCTTCGTCCAATTCCTGAGAAGGATTTACCTGACGACGCCCAAAGAAGCTTTGCACCAACATCTGATCAGCGCCTACACCTATCGTATAAACTGTGACATTTTCACTAATAGCCAATTCGTTAGCCTGCTCAGGTGAAATATTACCAGCCGTGTTTTGTCCATCCGTCAACAGGATCAGAACGCGATTAGACTCATTTCTACCTTTGAAGCGTTTAATTGCCAATCCGATTGCGTCGCCAATGGCTGTTTGTTCTCCCACCAGACCAATTACGGCTTCTCCTAGTAATTTTTCTACCGTATCTCTGTCATACGTCAGCGGTGCCTGAAGGTAGGCCGTGTCAGCAAACAAGATCAAACCGAGGCGATCGCCCACTCTGCGCTGGATAAATTTGCGCAAAACACTTTTTATCATCACTAGTCTGTCAACCTGACGACCATTAACTTCCATATCATCTATTTTCATGCTGCCTGACAAATCGACCGCTATCATCAGATCTCGACCTTCTGCCGGAATACTAACAGGCTCTCCTAACCACTGGGGACGCGCCGCTGCCATCACCAGTGCTATCCAGGCCAATATCGCCAACAATAAATTCAGACGACTTTTAGAAGGCTTCTTGACCTCACCCTGAAGCCCTGCAGTTAACACCGGTACTCGCAATGCTGCGCCTAACGTCTGTTGTTTTGCTGGTAACGCAAATGCCAATAAAGGCAAGGGCAGGGCAAAAATAGCCCACCACCAGGCAAATTCAAACATGATCCACCTCCGGGCTAATCAAAGGTTTTTTCTTTGGAGGTACAGCGCGCTTAATCCAGAGCTCTGTTTGTCTGACAACAACAGCAGCTTCGACCTGAACAGAAGACGGTTGGTAAAGATTCGTCAGAAATTCACCCATGGCGGTTTCGAATTCTGTACGTTTACCCTCAGGTAAACGCTGGCTTAAAAATGCTAACCATGCGTCGCCATGCAATTTCGCAACTTGCTCATTGGGGTAGTAACTCAGCGCCAGCCTTTTTAGCAATCCATTTACTTTTTGAGGCCAGTCATCGGTATCTCTATCTATATTCTGCAAGGCTTCCAATGCTTGCCGCTTGGCCGCTGAACGACGTCGATGGCGAACAATAAAACTGATAGAAAAAATTACCACTGCAATAACCATTAATAACAGTATCCACCACCCGTAAGCAGGCGGCCATTGGGCGATTGGTTCGCTCAGATGAATATCTCTAAGTTGTTCAAGAGGGTTCATCTTCGCCCTCCTGTTAAGTCCCTCAACTGTGATTCCAGTGGCAATGCTGCGCTGATGGGCATGACCTGGGCACGACACTCTTTTAAGGTTTTATCAATCTTTGCAAATGCCTTGGTATGTTGTTCACGGTATTGCCGCGCAGTATTTTCTTCACCCAACATCAACAGTTGCCTGTCGTCGCCGTCAGTCACGGCAACCTGCTGTGGCACTCTTACGTTAGGTAATTCATGTTCAAAGGGATCACTAAGGGGATAGGCAATGATCTCACAGTGTCGGCTTAATCGATTTAAATGTTGCTTGGCGCTATCGTCCAATTGCTGAAAATCGCTCACCAGAAAAATCAAACTACCTGGGCGGGCGAGTCTGCGTAATCGGGCACATGCATCTGAAAATCGCATTCTGGTTTCAGTTTGGGAGCTAACTTCCTGGTGAGGTTTATGTAACTCCAATAGCCCATGTAAAAAAGACAAAACGGCTTTCTGCCGGGTCATAGGTTTGTATTCCAAATGCTGCGTCTGATTAAAAATCAATCCGCCGATTCGGTCGCCTCTTTCCCGTGCCGCCCAGGCTATCAGGGAAGTTAAATGTGCAGCTTGTACAGACTTGAATAACAACTGAGTACCAAAATGCATGCTTGCTGACAGGTCTGCCAACACAAAAATAGGGCGCTCTTTTTCTTCGCGATAAACCTTGGTATGGGTTTTACCCGTGCGTGCAGTCACGCGCCAGTCTATGGCACGAATATCATCGCCAGGTTGATAGTGCCGCGCTTCATCAAACTCCATCCCGCGGCCTTTGGTTTTGGCCAGATAACTGCCAGCCAATTTTGATTGGATAGTTTTTCGGGGTGAAAGATCCAGCAGGCTGGTCTTTGCCTGATAATACAGGAGCTGCTTTATATTAAGGTGAATGCCATCGGCATCAAACTTGGACAACCAACTAAGTACATCTTGCATTGGACGTCCTCTATGGTACAGGAACCAGCTGCAAAATGCGGTCGAGCAACTGGTTGCTGGTTATTCCTTCTGCTTCAGCTTCGTAACTCAGCAAGATTCTGTGGCGTAACACATTGTGAAAAACTGCCTGAATATTGTCTGGACCAACAAAATCCCGGCCCATCAACCAAGCATGGGCTCGGGCACATTTATCCAATGATATTGTTGCCCTGGGACTGGCGCCAAACTCTATCCAATTTGCCAGTTTTTCATCATATTTCTGGGCTTCCCGCGTGGCGATGATCAGTTGCACCAGGTAATTTTCAAGAGAAGGATCTAAGTGAATTTTCAGAACATCTCTACGGGCTTCAAAAATTGAAGCTTGTGAAATCTGGTGGGGTTTTTCCGCAGTTTCGCCAATGGCTTCACCGCGGGTCAGACGTAAAATCTCAAGCTCAGTTTCGGCACCGGGATAATCAATTTCAAGATGCATCAGAAAACGGTCAAGCTGGGCTTCGGGAAGCGGGTAGGTGCCTTCTTGTTCAATGGGGTTTTGCGTCGCCATTACCAAGAACAACTCTGACAAGGGGTAGGTCTTGTTTCCCACAGTAATTTGTCTTTCAGCCATGGCCTCCAAGAGTGCCGACTGAACTTTAGCAGGCGCCCGGTTAATTTCATCAGCCAGCACAAGATTGTGAAACAAAGGACCTTGCTGAAAGACGAACTCGCCGGTTTCGGGTCGGTATATATCTGTACCAGTCAAATCTGCAGGCAACAAATCCGGGGTAAACTGAACGCGATGGAAGTCGCCTTCGAGTCCTTTAGCCAAAGCGTTGACCGCTCTTGTCTTAGCCAATCCTGGTGGACCTTCAACCAATAAATGCCCGTCAGCCAATAAAGCAATCAGAATATTTTGCGTTAATGTGGATTGTCCTATTACCTGCGAGTCCAGATATTTTTGTAGCTGTTTGAATTGTTCGGCTGCCATTTTTTTAATTATCGTCCTATTCAAATATGGATACATCTGCTCTCGCCTCGAGAGCTAAACCAGTCAACAGACCATGCTATCCTATATAAGGTTCCCTGCGTGAAAAACAATGTTACAAACTTGGTCTCACCTACTTATTTTGCTGTCTACTGATTGATCTGAAGTTATCAACTTTGTTTCGGGTTAAAAAAATTCTATTCTGCCAGCCATTGAACAGGATTCAGCTATAGTAAATACGTTGTGCTGCCGAATGGCGATGACGCTTACTGGATCCAATACAGTAAGCAAAGTCTGAGTTAAGAATTTACAAGAAATTTGAAATTTTCTTAACAGTCTGTACAATCCACCCATCCAAACAGGTCAGACCACTCTGGCGAGAACATGAGGACATATAATGTCAGCGAAGCAAACAGTGACAACGAGAGCAGGCGATAGAATCGCTATTGTCGCAGGATTACGTACTCCATTTGCTAAAATGGCGACGCACTTTCACGGTGTACCCGCAGTCGATTTGGGCAAGATGGTTGTTAATGAAATGTTGACCCGTAACAATATTGATCCAAGTTGGGTTGACCAGCTCGTATACGGTCAGGTAGTACAGATGCCAGAAGCGCCAAATATCGCCAGGGAAATTGTACTGGGCACTGGCATGAATGTGCATACAGACGCTTACAGTGTATCCCGCGCTTGTGCTACCAGTTTTCAGGCAGCTGTAAATATTGCTGAGTCTATGATGGCCGGTACAATTGATGTGGGAGTTGCAGGTGGCGCTGATTCTACCTCGGTTTCACCTATTGGTGTGTCCAAAAAACTGGCCAGAACGTTGGTTGATATGCAAAAAACCAAAACACTCGGGCAAAAACTCAGTTTACTTAAAAAACTTTCTTTCAAAGATTTGATGCCGGTTCCTCCTGCAGTTGCAGAATACTCCACAGGATTATCTATGGGACAAACAGCTGAACAGATGGCTAAAACCCATCAGATCAGTCGAGCCGACCAGGATGCGTTAGCGCATCAGTCGCATAGCCGGGCAGCTCAGAACTGGAATGATGGCAACCTTGCCAATGAAGTCATGACGGCTTATTCAGAACCTTACAGAGGTGCGCTGGAAAAGGATAATAACGTGCGTTTTGATTCCAAGTTGGAAGGCTACGCTAAACTACGTCCGGTATTTGATAAAAAACACGGCTCAGTGACTGCTGCAAATGCAACGCCATTAACCGATGGTGCTTCTGCTGTTGTCATGATGACCGAAAGCAAAGCCAAAGAATTGGGCTATACGCCACTTGGTTACATTAAAAGTTATGCGTTTGCAGCTATTGACGTGTGGGAAGATATGTTGATGGGGCCTTCCTATGCGACGCCAATAGCGTTGGACAGGGCAGGTATGAGCCTTGACGATCTTACCTTAATTGAAATGCACGAAGCCTTTGCAGCTCAAACATTAGCTAATGTGAAAATGTTTGCCAGCGATAAATTTGCTCAAGACAGATTGGGTCGCAGCAAAGCAACTGGTGAGATTGATATGGACAAATTCAATCAAATGGGTAGCTCAATTGCATATGGTCACCCCTTTGCTGCTACAGGTACCAGAATGATCACGCAAATGTTAAATGATCTTAACCGCCGAGGTGGTGGAACCGGACTAGTGACGGCTTGTGCCGCGGGTGGTTTGGGTGCAGCCATGATAGTTGAAACAGAGTAGGGGAAGAAAGATGACTGAAGAAAAGAAAGACAACATTCCAACTGAACCTGCTAGTGCGTTTAACCTTGACGTCCGTGACGATGGCATAGCCATTCTGACGATGGATGTACCTGGCGAATCAATGAACACTCTGAAAATGGAGTTTGGCGAGCAGGTTTCGAACGTACTCGACGAAATCGAGGCGAATAAAAGCATCAAGGGTGTGGTTCTTGCCAGTGGCAAGAAAGATTCATTTGTAGCCGGTGCTGATGTCAGCATGTTGGCTGCCTGTGAAACCGCAGAGCAAGCGGAAAAGCTTGCCAGTGATGGTCACGTGATGTTTCAGCGAATAGAAAACATGAAAATACCCTTCGTCGCTGCAATCCATGGTCCTGCCCTTGGTGGTGGCCTTGAATTGGCCTTGGTGTGTCACTATCGCGTCTGTACTGACAGCCCCAAAACACAGATAGGGTTGCCAGAAGTGCAACTTGGTTTGCTTCCCGGTGGCGGCGGAACTCAGCGCCTACCCAGGTTAATTGGCGTGCAGCAGGCAATGAAAATGATGCTGACCGGAGCGTCAGTTCGAGCAAAACAGGCATTAAAGTACGGTATCGTAGACGATATGGTGCCAGCTTCCATCCTAATGGACGTAGCTATTGAATTTGCTAAAAAGAAATTACCCAAACGACAAGCGCCTAAATTGGATTTGATGGGTAAATTTCTTGAACGCACGCCATTTGGTCGAAAAACCATGTTCGATCAGGCTCGCAAACAAACTCTGTCGAAAACAAAAGGAAACTATCCTTCGCCAATGTTAATAATCGATTGTATCGAGGCAGGCGTTAACAAAGGTATAAAGAAAGGACTGGTGGTTGAAGCCAGAAATTTTGGCAAATTGGTTGCCTCCGCGGAATCAGAACAATTGAGAAACCTGTTCTTCGCGACAACTGATATGAAAAAAGAAACGGGTGTCGAAGGCGTTGAGCCTGGCCAACTGAAAAAAGTAGGTATATTGGGCGGCGGTTTAATGGGAGGTGGTATTGCATTCGTTACCTCTTCCAAGGCTAAACTACCGGCTCGTATAAAAGACATTCGTGCAGAAGGTATTGCTAACGCACTGAAATACAGTTACGACCTGTTAAACAAGAAGGTAAAACGCCGTTTTATGCGCAATTCTGAAATGCAGAAGCAAATGGCATTACTTACAGGATCGGTTGATTACACAGGTTTTGGTGATGCGGACATTGTCGTTGAAGCCGTATTTGAAGATTTAGCACTAAAACAGAAAATGGTGGCTGATGTAGAAGAGCACTGCAACGAAAACACTATTTTCGCATCTAACACTTCGTCAATTCCCATCAACCAAATAGCAGCGAATGCAAAACGTCCAGAGCAGGTGATAGGTCTGCATTACTTCTCTCCGGTGGACAAAATGCCACTGGCCGAAGTCATTGCCCACGAGAAGACCTCTGATCAGACAATCTCCACAACAGTAGAATTTGCTCGCAAACAGGGTAAAACCCCTATTGTTGTTAAAGATGGCGCCGGATTCTATGTAAATCGTATTCTGGCACCTTACATGAACGAAGCTGCTAATTGCGTGTTAGCGGGTGAGCCGATTGATCATATCGACAAGTCTTTAGTTAAATTTGGTTTTCCCGTTGGTCCGGTTAAGTTGTTGGATGAAGTGGGTATCGATGTTGGTACTAAAATCATTCCGATTCTTATGGAACAGTTTGGCGAGCGTTTCAGTGCCCCTGATGCGTTTGATAAAGTTCTGGCGGATGATCGCAAAGGCAAAAAGAACAAAAAGGGCTTCTACGATTATACCGGCAAAAAACCAGGCAAAGAGGTGGATGAATCAATCTACTCACTTTTATCCGTTACACCTAGCAAGAAAATGAAAGGTCAGGAAATTGCAGAACGTTGTGTCTTGATGATGCTTAACGAAGCTGCCATGTGCCTGGAGGAAGGTGTAGTGCGTAATCCAAGAGACGGAGATATCGGGGCGATATTCGGTATTGGCTTCCCACCATTCCTGGGTGGACCTTTCCGCTACATGGATAAAATTGGTATTGCTAATCTGGTGTCGAAGTTGGAGCACTATCAGCAGACCTTAGGTGATAAATATGCTCCTGCGGACGTATTAAAAGAAATGGCTGAGAAGCAAAAAACATTTTACTAGTCTGTTACAAAACTGTTAAAAAACCGGGTTTACCCCGGTTTTTTTATTGAAACCCTTAAAAGTGCTGGTTATTTGCCGCTGGGCGGCTATAATTTGCCCGATCTGCCAAGCTGATAATTTTTAACTCGCTTGGTTAAGTGAAATTTTTAATGAATTAAGTGAGGTATTTAGATGTTACTTGCACTTTTTGTCGCTGTAGCCAGTAGTTTGTTTTTTTATGTAGAAGCGTTTCAATCCGGCATGCCTGCCAAAAAATGGGCAGTGGCGGGGTTTTTCTGCGGTCCTTTTATACTTCCAATGTTCGGCATTTCCCAGCACGTGACCTTGCGTCAGGCGCGCGGTTTTCAAAACGCCTACCTAAAGGCTTGATACCTAAGCTAAAAAAAAGAGAGGCAAGCCTCTCTCTTTCACTAATACATCAGTGAATCAAGCACTGAAATTTATGCTTGAGCCATTAACGTCTGTCTTTTGTCTTACCTTTTGGTTTAAGTACCACTTGAGTTTGATTTTGCTGTTTTAGGTCGACAGCGTGAACTCCCTCAAGCTCCGTATTGACGGCAGGTGTAGACGTAGTTAATACGAGTGCTACTGCATAAGCTTTCAACATTTTTGGTTACCTCTAGTTTTCTAATTAGTATTAAACCGACAAAAAATTGTCGATTCATAGCTAACTTAGCGAGGATTGTGCCAAGTATGCGTGAGAGTAAAAATATTCTCTGCTTAAGTAGTGAAGGGCCAGCTAGGAAGGGGATTTCATCAATTGAGTAAGTTGCAGGTTTTCTTTTAGCAATCGTTCAAATCGCGCCGAACTTAAAGGTTTACTGTATAAATAGCCCTGCAGCATTTCACAGTCATAGCGTCTTAGAATGGAAAGCTGTTTTTCTTGCTCCACACCTTCGGCCACGACCTTTAATCCCAGGTTATGGGCGATATTGATAATGGCTGCTGTCATGTGCTTGTCAACACTGCTGGTGGCAATGTCATCGATAAAGGCTTTGTCAATTTTCAGCGTATTGAGCGGGAATTTTTTCAGGTAAGCCAGAGACGAATAACCCGTACCAAAGTCATCTAGCGCCAGGTGAATACCGCGCTCGCGCAATCGTTCCATCATGCGCAAAGCCTGGTCGGGGTTTTGCATTAACGTGCCTTCTGTGATTTCACATTCCAGATGCAGGGCGGATAAACCCACTTTTTGCAGTATCGCATTTATCTTATCGTCCAGATCCGGTAACTCAAACTGGCGAGCTGAGATGTTCACCGCCACGCGGCCGGTAAATAACCCCTGCTGTACCCAACGCTTGGTGTCTTCACAGGCTTTTTGCATAACTCGTTCGCCAATTTCAATGATTTGGCCGGTTTCTTCTGCCAAAGGAATAAACTGAGAAGGGCTGACAATGCCTTTTTCAGGATGTTCAAATCGAACCAATGCTTCCATACTGACCAGTTTGCCCGAAGCAATATCCACTTTGGGCTGATAAAACACAGTGAACAAATCTTCTTTTAATCCGTGACGTATCAGGTTCTCAATTTGCAATTGCCTGACGGCGTTCTGGTTCATTTCACCACTGAAGAACTGGTACTTATTGCCTCCTGCATTTTTAGCAAAGTACATGGCCGTATCGGCATTTTTGAGCAGTTCCTGGGGGCTACTGCCATCTTCAGGATAAAAGGCAATTCCCACACTGGCACCGAGCACAAACTCTTGTTTGTTGATAAGAAAAGGGCGGGCCATATCATCTAGAATTCGTTGCGCAAAATGAGTGATGCGGTGCATGTCTGTGGTGTTGTCGATAAGAATACTGAACTCATCACCACCCAGACGGTAACAGGTAGAACTGATCCCGGATATTTTCTGCAATCTCTTACCAATCTGCTTAATTAATATATCGCCAGTCTGGTGACCTAAGGAATCATTAATTTTTTTGAAGTTATCCATATCCAGGCAAATTAGTGCGTGGTGAGCATTCTTTCTTACCAAATTTCCATGGCTGGCCTGAAAAAATGAGCGATTTGGCATTTCCGTCAAAGGGTCAGTGTTGGCCAGTTTTAACAGCTCTTTTTCGGTACTCTTACGTGAGGTTATATCCGAAAAAACCCCTACATAATGGCTGATTTTCCCATCTTCACCTTGCACCGCGTCGATATTTAATTCCATTTCATACTTGTCACCATTGGCACGGCGTGATTCCACTTCGCCAAACCAGTTGCTTTTGTGTTGAAGAGATTTTTTCACTTCGTCAGTAAAAGCTTCAGGGTATTGGTGGAAGGTGAGGTAACTGGCTAACGCCTGCTCGCGAGTTTCGCCGGTATAGTCGCAGTATGATTGGTTGACCGAGATAAACTTAAAGGTGGTATCGGCAATAAACACACCGTCGGAAATGGTTTCGATAGAACGCTTAAACAGTTTGAGTTGTTCTTCAGCTTGTTTCAGGTGACTGATATTTTTCAGTGTACCCGTCATTCGAAGAGGTTGATTGTTGTTATCCCGTCGCACCACTTTTCCGCGGTCCAGCAGCCATATCCATTCACCTTTAAAGGTTTTGGCGCGATAGGTGACCTGGAAATGGTCAGTATCATCTTTCATATGTTTATTTAAGGCTTCCTGAACCTTAGGGATATCATCAGCATGGATATTCGCCTGATAGGAGCTATTAGCGCGTATATTATCCTGAGGGAAGTCCAGAGTCCCCCAGGTATTAGCGCGAAACACCTGACCACGGTAGATATCCCAATCCCACAATTCGTCACCACTGCTCCATAAAGTCAGTTTTAGGCGCTCTTCGCTTTCCTGAATCGCAATCTGGCCGGCACGCTTGGTTTTGTATTGTTTAAACCAATAGGCCAACATCAAAAAAAGAAAAAAACCATAAAGCACAATTGCGTTTCTATGTAGCCAAAGTGGGGGGGCTATTTTTACAACTAAGTGAGCGGGTTCAGACCACTGCCCTTTGAGCATTCTGTTCTGAACATAAAAGTTATAGCTGCCAAAACTCAAATTAGTGTAGCTGGCTTCTCGAGTTCTCGGATCAGCATTCAACCAATCTTTGTTAATTTCCTCTATTTTGTAGCGGTACTCAATTAAATCTGAATTGATGGCATTAATTTGCGCGAAATGAAGACTAAAAGGAGAGTCATCATTGTTCAAAGTTAGTTCGTTTAGCATGTAAACTGGCTTTGAAAGTGGAGAGTTCTCCCCTATAGCGGTAATAGGTTTATTGTAAACACTTAGTCCATTAATCGAAGGCGAAGGTAATAAAGGCTTGCCCAATAATTCAATTTTTTCAGGCCAAAACAGATGAAAGCCTTCTGAGCCACCGAAAAGCAACTGACCATCCTGAGTCGCCAGTGCGGAGTCTTCAGCAAGGTTATTACTGTTCAGCATATCACTGGTTATTTTATGAACTATGTTTCCCGTTTCCATGCTCAATTCATAGACTAGCCTGGCACTGCCGAGCCAAATCGAGTCATCGATTTTGGCAGAGGACAGAATCGTGAGATCTTGCAGCTCGGGCAAATCATTTATCTGTTCTATTACACTCAAATTTTTGGCGTCAAGCTTGAATATTCCATCTTCAGAAGTGACGACCCAATAGACATTATTCTCTTCATAGACGTTTATAAAAAACGAACCACTGCTTTTCAGTTCTATAATAAGTTGATTGAACTGTCTGGTATCTAAATCAAAATAAGCCAACCCAAGACTAGTACTCACCCACAAATTATTTTTGCTGTCTTTCGCCAAAGGCGCAATTGCACCAATATTTTTATTTGGGGTACTAAATTCAGAAAGAGCTAAATCATCAACTGATATGGAAACGAGAGACCCTAAGCCATTATCTGCATATACATGGTCGCCAAGTTGCTTGATATACGGGATTACCGTTCCGCTTAAGAAATGTGCGGCCTGCTTGAGTTCACCACCGGTATATGTGAAAACATACATCCCGTTTGTAGTGCCAATCCAAACTTTGTCGTTCTTATCAATTACCAAATCGTAGATAAGCTGGTCAAAACCCACGAGAAATCGTTTGAAATTGGCCGTATCCCTATTAAACATATTGATGCCACCGGATTGTGTAGCAACCCAGATTTGACCTAAGGAGTCTTCTTCCAAAGACCAGACCATGTCATTTGATAGCGAATTGCTATTAGATTTTTGATGGGTGAAATGGCGTATGTTGTAGGAATTTGGATTAAATTTGTGGACACCTTTGGAGTGTGTCCCAACCCAGATTGTTTGCTTTGAATCTTCAAAAATTTTAAATACAGTGCGGTCTTCTAAACCCACACTTTTTTCGTTACTAGCATCAATTGAAACAACTAAATCAGAGTCAATTTGAAGAATATTTATCCCCGCGTCTGTACCTATCCAAATTTGCCCAGTATGTGTTTGCGCAATCGAATCGACATAATTTGAGTTTAGAGCCGGCTGACTCTCAGTGGTGTAGTGCGCGATCAATTCATTGGAGCCGCTGATAACATACACACCATTATTTGTAGCTATCCATGTTTGATTGTTTATTTTTTTAATATCTTTAATACTTTTGGCGTCAACGAGTAAATTCCATGGATTTGGCTCCGATAAATTGTGCGTAACATTCTCTTTTACCGATAGTACGGCGATGCCACTCTCTGTTGACCCTAACCAGATCTTATCACTTTCTGCCAGGGCGATTCTGATACTCGAAGAGAGGACCGAATCAAAAGTTTCCAAAAAAACCGGCTTGTTTTGCGTTTCGTCAAATTGGTAGAGTGAATTCTCAGCAGAGATTAAAATTTTACTATCACTAGTTTCTGTGACGCTCCAGATATCGTTACTTTTGAGCTCGCTATTTGCAGTTTTGAAGTTGATAAATCGATCATTTTTTCTTTCGAACAGAGCCAATCCATTGTCTGTTGCTACCCAAAGACGATCCTTACTGTCAATAAATAAAGAGCGTATGTATTTTGTTGGAATAGAGGTTGGATCATCTCGACGATAGTTGTACTGGGTAAATTCGTATCCATCGTAGCGATTAAGGCCATCCGCAGTCGCAAACCACATAAAGCCATAACTGTCTTCAACAATGTCGTGGATAGAAACCTGGGAAAGCCCATCTTTGCTGGAAAGATTTTCGAACTGAATTTGAGAAATTTGTGCGTGGGCAGCAGGAAGCAGTGAAACCGTTTGCAGTAAAATGCAGAGGATTGTAGTTAGAAAAATTGTCGGTCGGGATTTATGCACACAATGCCTACGGCAGTCTTTCTGCCTTATTATTTTTAATTTTAGTTAAACGACATAACAGTAGAGTACAAAATAAGGATAACAATATGCCCAATTTCTGGGAAGTCTACAAGGGGCTGAGTCGTAGAAAAGGTATAAAAATAACGTGTTTGTTATATAAATTCATAATTGACAGCAAAAGATGCCTGAAGAATCCCTAAATTATGTAATTGACCTGTGATTTAAAGGTATGCAAATCGCCTATTATTTGCCCATTTTCAAGTGGTTTTCCTTTCTGCTTGCCATCACTGTACAACACCAACTCACCTACTTTTCGTCTGCTTAAAATCTGATGGCAAAATTCCTGCATATGTTCGATTGACAGGTTCTTCACTGTATAAGCCAATTTACTACGTTGTTTGAATTCCAAATCTTCGTTTCCAATTGCCATCCAATAGCGCTGACTCTTCATCGACAGGTTGGTGTCGTTTTCAACCAACTGTTTTATCACGCTGGATTTAACTTGATGCCAAATTGGTGAGAAATCCGAGAAATTTTCCAGATGATGTTGGACAAAATGTAATATTTCCAAGCTTAGGTTTTCAGCAGTGACCACGGGTGATTGGATGTAAAATGCCATACCTGGATGCTGATTAAACGGCATGTAACCGCTTCCTACCAAGTAACCCAATTGCTTTTCTGTGCGCATCTGATTGAAGAAAGGTGACGATAATATTTGTTCCAACAAAATAGTCATCGCAATATCTTTTGTAGACGCTGTGGGAGATTGAAGATATATGACCACTGCAGCATCATCATGCACAGATTCAACGCTATGCAAGTAGTTCTTGTCACCTCGCAGGTCAGCAACGTCGCGCACAATTTTATCTCCGGCAACGGGAGATAACGCGTTTTCCGACAAAAAACCGCCTAACTCATCTGCGTCGTCGCGGGACCAGTCACCATGCAGAAATGTTTCAAGGAAATATTGATTAAGCATTTTTTCCTGAACGGATTTGATGTCTTCCAATGTTGCTTCCTGCAAAACAGGCAACATATCTGCAGGGGCATAGGAGTATCGTTGCATGATGACAGATAATCTGGTGAACAACCGGTTTATGGGTTTGTTCATCAGTGAGTTTTGTAGTGCAATTGATTGTCTGTTTTTTGTTTGCTGAAAATACTGAGAAAAGCTCTCATTGTCGGAAAGTTGCAAAACAATATCTTTACACAAGGTCAATTGCTTCTGGCTAAATCCATTTGTATGCAAGGAAAAACCTGCCTGATGAGCATATAAATGATAATGCAGCCCAGCAGACCCCGCCTGGTAATACTGCTGGTTAAACTGTTCCATCATCATTGCAACCCAGATTCGCTTGTGCGTTGAGCTTTCAACACCTTGTTTTACCGCTGCACAATCAAAAGATATGAAACAATCTCCTTTGGGTTGGCAGAACTTGTGGTCTTGTCCAAACCAGAAGTGCATGCCCGGCTTCTGAATAATAATTTCTGGATATTCGTATTTTAAATCAAGAGGCTGCAAGCTTGTGTCGTCAACAAGATAAGGGTTGGGTAAAGGTAACGACAAACCCTCAACCTGTTTGGGGTTTAAGAACTTGTCATTTGCTTTTGACGGTATTGTTTTGACTTTATAAGGCGTTTCATACCATTGCGCAATTTGATTTGTTTCTACACCTGGGTGGATAAGTTTAACCCGCATATTCTGCGGCATCAGTAAATCTAAAAATTGTTTTACGAGGTTGATATCTGGCTTATCAAGCAGATAATCTCCCGCTACGAAATGCTCAGTTGGATAAATAAACATCTGTTCAGCATAGTGACAGGCATCATCAATGGACTTGGAAGCATCAGAAAAATCAAATGCCTGCTGATTATATTTAATTTTTTCCTCATATCGCCAGGGCTGACCAATGCCTTCTTTCATCAATTCTATGTAGCTAAAAATGCACTCGATAATTTTTTCGGTGTTTTCAAGGCCAGCTGTCGTAAGCTGTAAATTAATATTAAAATCTTTAAAGTTTCTGCCGTGTATTCCGCCTCCAGCGCTTAGGCTGGTTACCCAATTATTGCTTTTTAAATACTGCAGCAAACTGCCTTTTCCTTCGTCACCAAGAATATGGCTAATTAAACCAACTGGCTTACTACGGTAATGTGGATCAATATTGGGTAGGGCAAAAGTGACAATGAGTCGTTTGGCATCCTGTATAGGTTTTATATCAATCTGAATGCCGAGTTGCTCTTCAAGATATAAAGGTGGCAATTCTGGGCGTAGTTCAGGGGTTTGCTCGTTCAAATCACCAAAGCATTCTTCAATCATAGATTTTTGTTGTTCGATCGGAAGATCACTTACTACACAGACCTTGCAGTTCTTCGCAACGTAATGTTTATTATGAAATGAACGTAGTTTTTCCTTTAGTGAATCGAGAGAATGTGTTCTCAGTGTTTGCTCATTTCCCACCGAAAATTTGCTGAAGGGGTGTGCTGGGTTGCAGGTTTCTTTGTGCACCTGATATAAACGGCGGAGATCGTCTTTTTGCTTCAATTTAAATTCGGCATCAATCGCTTGAATTTCTTTATCCAGCAGACCAGAATCCAAAATTGGAGAGGTGATCATATCTGCGAATCGCTGAATCCCTTCCGCTAAAAACTTGCTGCCTGTTTCAAAATGAAAATTGGCATATTCAGTGCCTGTCCAGGCATTAATCGAACCGCCTGAACGGGCGAAAAAGTCATTGATACTATTCGGCTGAGGAAATTTTTCACTCCCCAGAAATAACATGTGCTCAAGTAAATGTGACATTCCCTGGCAGTCATTGTCATCTTCAAAATGGCCGGCGGCAACGCTGATGGATAAAGCACTTTTCGGGGCTTTTAAATCCCTCACAGCCAAAACATCTAACCCATTATCTAATGTAAAGGATAAGTAGTGTCTTTGGTCGTGCGCACTTTTAAGCAAATTAAGGATACCTTCCAGACTGATTTTATTTTCCAAGCATAACGCAATATTTTGTATATACAGCAATACTTTATAATTTATTTTTGCGTTAAATTAGCTGAACAGTGGACGGCTTGATGTGCAGCATTATTACCGAAATCGGCTACAAGTATTGCTCAAATGAAGCAAGATTCAAATGCAATTTCAATTTATAAAGCAAAACAGAAAAAAATGTGGCTTAAATTGTCACGTTACGCTTTCTTCATCTGACAATTTGTTATATTAATCATACACACATTAAAAATGCACGTTGGATTGCAGTAAATGCACATCTTTATAATGCGTCACGGTGAAGCTGAACTGGCGCAACAAAATGACAGAGGTCGAAAACTCACTGATTTTGGTAAACAGCAGTCAGAAAAAAGTGGGAAATGGCTCCAGGCTTTTGCCAGCAAGTTTGATTGTGCTTTAGTCAGTCCATATCGCAGAGCTGAACAGACCTTTGAACAGGTAAGCAAACATATTGAAGTAGGGCAGGTGTTATCCAGCTCAGATTTTGTACCTTCAGGTAATATCAGGGTAGCCCAAGATTTTGTCGATTATCAGGTCAGGGAAAATCCTGACTACGAATCTATCCTGATTGTTAGCCATATGCCCTTTGTCAGTTATTTCACTGATCTGCTTTGCCATCATCCGTTATCCAAAATATTTGCCACTGCTGCCATAATCCATCTTGATTACGATGTTGAATCGAGTAAAGGGGTTCTGCTTGGGGAGTACATGCCCGAGTGATATCACGAAGGGGTTATCTGAGATTCAAAACTCCGTAACAAATGCCATATTTTTGCAAAAAACTTCTTTAGCTTTTGGGTCTTCTTACCGATAACGATTTCGAGAGGAGAGAGGTTTATGTCCAGTAAAAGTTTACCAGCGTATTTGCAGCAGGTTTTAGAGGATCATGTTGCACAATCGGATTTGGTTCATGATGAAGAACTACAAGGTATTTTTGATCGCTTGTCAAAACTAAACGAAAGTGTTGAAAAAATTAAGGCAACGATAAAAAGTAAAAAAGAGCAAAGTTAATAATGTGTCAGCTTTGCTCCGGTTCTTTCGCAGAACCTTCGAAATAAGCTGGCATGATTCTTACCGTTTTCACCATATTGTCTTTTATTTCCAGAATTTCCATCGGGTAACCAGCCAATCTAATACTGATGTTTGTGTCTGGAATATCTTCAAGGTACTCAAGAATTAGCCCATTTAGTGTTTTTGGACCTTCGGTTGGAAAACTCCATTCCATTTCTTTATTCAATTCACGAATATTTGCACTGCCATCCACTACCACGCTGCCATCTTGTTGCACGTTAGCTTCTTTGCTGTGATCGGGCAGCATATTAGTAGTGAAATCTCCGATAATCTCCTCAAGTATATCTTCCAGCGTAACCAAACCTTGAATATCGCCGTACTCATCAACTACCAAACCAATGCGTTCTTTAGCTGCCTGAAACTTATACATCAAGGTATGCAAAGGCGTGGATTCTGGCGTGAAGTAAATCTCTCTGACGGCACGCAACAAACTGGCTTTACTGAACTGGTCTTTGGAAAGTAAACGCAATGCATCACGCATATGCACGAAACCTACTGAATCATCGATACTATCGCGATACAACAAAACACGGGTGTGCTGCGCATGGATAAGTTGTTTTTGTATGTCTTTCCAGTCGTCATTGATATCGATGGCGACAATTTCACTGCGTGGGACCATGATGTCTTCAGCGGTGACTTTTTCCAAGTCGAGAATTCCCACCAGCATGTCCTGGTGTTTTTGCGGGATCATGGCGCCGGCTTCATGTACCACAGTGCGCAGCTCTTCTCGGCTCAGGCTTTGCCCGTCATCATTTTTCGGATCGACTCTGATAATTGATAGTAATCCATTGCAAATTCCGTTTATTAGGTAAACGAATGGATAGAGAATGAACATCAGCGGTAATAGTATAAAAGAACTGGGAAAAGATATTTTTTCTGGGTAAAGGGCCGCCATTGTTTTTGGCGTGACCTCAGCAAATATGAGAATGACGAACGTGAGTCCAAAGTTGGCGACAGCCAAACCCCAGACATCGCCAAATAATCTCATGCAAATAATAGTGGCTATGGAAGCGGCGGCAATGTTTACCAAATTGTTGCCAAGAAGGATTAGACCGATCAGTCTATCAGGTCGATCCAATAGTTTTTGTACCCGTTTCGCACCCTTATGTCCTTCGTTAACAAGATGCTTGAGTCGATAGCGATTGATCGACATCATACCGGTTTCTGAGCTGGAAAAGTAAGCGGAAAGTAATAGTAAAACACCGAGTAAAATAAACAACGTACTCGTAGTAATATCGTCCAACTAGGGGGTTCCTTTATATAAGTATCGTACTTGAATGTAAGTGCATAATTGTGATGTTTCAAGCTTCAATATGTAAAAACAACTAACCAATGATAACTTCTCTAACAATTCGACTACCAAAATAAGCCAAAGTTAATAGTACAGAACCCACCACAGTGGCACTTACCAACGGCTTACCGCGCCATCCCCATTTTTGATGACCGACCAATACCAACCCAAATACCAACCAGGCTAAAATCGATAATACTGTTTTGTGTGCTTGATCTTTGGCAAACATGTCATCTAAAAATGCAAACCCACTCAACAGAGATAATGTTAACAAAGACGTTCCAGCTAGCAGTAGTTTAAACAATATATTTTCCACTGCCATCAGAGGAGGAAGCGAAGTGTGTAGCAGTGAAGCTTGCTTTTGCTTGAGCCTGTTGTTGATATACGACAATTGCAGAGCATAGAGAAATGCTATCATCAGACAACCATAGGCAAAGAGTGCCAATGTTATATGCAGCAGCAATGCAGGTCGAACTTCTATATGCATCAGGTAGGTGCTAGGTATCACTAAACCAAAAAATACTATTAAACCGGCAAATCCAAATACAACCGGTAACAGAATAAGATTAGGCAATGAAAACGATGCAATAATCATGGTGAGTGCAATTAACCAGGCGATTAATGAAGCGACGTTCAGAATACTCATGTTTTGTCCGGGCTCGATAAATATCGAGTCAGACAAAATGAGGATGTGCGCAATTATTGCAGCAAAAGCCAAAAAATTTGACAGTTTTTTATTTGGACCCTGGTGATGAAACAAGCGAGATGCAATCACACCAGCAGCGGCAAAATAAAAACTAATCGCTAGCAAACCTAGCAGCATGATAACTGTCCTGGTTGGTCAAAAAAATTGCTGTTTAACCTGATTGTATAGTGCAAGATCATGAGTGATTTGTTTTTGGTTTATTAAAAGTACTGGTTAATCATCGGTTTAGTATATCTGCATAATGCCATGAAGAGTATCCTGATCTAAAAAAAGCTTTGCAGGTTCTTATCTCTTATCAGATTGGTTATAATCCGCGCCAGAATTAATGGGAAGTTATATAAATATGTTTGAAAATCTCACCGAACGATTAGGCAAAACCCTACGTGACATCAGTGGTAAAGGGCGCTTAACAGAAGACAATATTAAAGATACTTTGCGTGAAGTCCGCATGGCATTATTGGAAGCGGATGTTGCCTTGCCAGTGGTTCGTGAGTTTGTTGCGCAGGTCAAAGAGCGTGCAGTGGGGACGGAAGTCACCAAAAGCCTCAAGCCAGGCCAGGTTTTTATTAAAATCGTTCAGTCTGAACTTGAATCCGTCATGGGGGAGGCTAATGAAAAGCTAAACCTGGCGGCCCAACCACCTGCAGTAGTGATGATGGCAGGTCTTCAGGGAGCGGGTAAAACCACCAGTGTTGGTAAGTTAGCTAAATATCTGAAAGAGCGCGAGAAGAAAAAAGTTTTAGTAGTCAGTGCTGATGTATACCGACCCGCTGCAATCAAGCAGCTACAGACTCTGGCTGAGGATGTAGGTGTAGAATGTTTTCCATCCAGTACGCTGCAAAAGCCGGTTGATATTGCTGATGCAGCAATCGATCACGCCCGGAAACAATTTTTTGATGTGCTGTTAGTGGATACAGCCGGTCGCCTTCATGTCGATGGCGAGATGATGTCCGAAATCAAAGCCTTGCATGAATCGGTCAATCCAGTGGAAACTCTCTTCGTGGTGGACGCCATGACAGGGCAAGATGCTGCGAACACGGCTAAAGCATTTGGTGAAGCATTGCCATTAACTGGTGTCATCCTGACTAAAGCAGATGGTGACGCCAGAGGTGGTGCTGCACTTTCAGTACGTCATATTACCGGCAAGCCTATAAAGTTCCTTGGTATGGGTGAAAAGCTGGATGCACTCGAACCTTTCCATCCAGAGCGTATTGCCTCTCGAATACTGGGCATGGGTGACGTCCTCAGCCTGATTGAAGAAGTAGAACGCAAGGTTGATAAAGACAAGGCACAGAAGCTAGCTAAGAAAGTCCAGAAAGGCAAAGGCTTTGATCTGCAAGACTTTTTAGAGCAACTGGAACAAATGCGCAATATGGGTGGCATGATGGGGCTGATGGATAAATTGCCGGGCATGGGTAACATGAGTGCGCAAATTAAAGATCAGGCAAACGACAAACAATTCAGTCAGATGGAAGCGATCATCAATTCCATGACCCCGGGTGAGCGTCAGCGCCCTGACGTGATAAAAGGATCGAGAAAACGTCGAATTGCTGCGGGCTCAGGAACGCAAATTCAGGATGTTAACCGTCTTCTCAAGCAATTCATGCAGATGCAGAAAATGATGAAGAAGATGTCCGGTGGTGGCATGAAAAAAATGATGCGTAATATGAAAGGTATGATGCCACCAGGCGGAATGGGCGGAATGGGTGGACCAGGAGGTATGTTCCCGCCGAAGCGCTAAGCTAGATTCTGTTTGATTGTGCTATGGAGGTCGTTTGACCTCCAGTCTTCAGAGTCATCATCCCTGATGCTTTTCGAACGGCATCCATGCCGATCGACCCTATTTTAGAAAGAGCCAAAATAGGGGAAAACCCCTTTTGCTCCTGAGAATTTTCTAATCTGCAATAATTCACGCCTCTAATGTCAAACCGGCGTGAGGAAACATCCCTGTAAAGCAGCACGCCTTGGCCGAACTTCCCTGTTCGACCATTCGACAAGTCGCGAATTTTTGCAGGAAAATCCTAGTCGCGAAAAAATCAAAAGACCAGAAGTTTACGCTTTTTATCTCCTCAAGTTTCCTCGAGCAATGCAGACAAACACAGGTCCAATTGCAGGGATGCAATTGGAGTAATTCCGTGTCGGGAACGCGTCATTACGACCTGGGTTTGGCAAATAGCACAGAGATAAGAAATTTGCTGGAGAATGGCATTTCTTGCTTACTTCTTTTTGCTGTTGAAAAGAAGTCAGTCGAATGGCAGGGACGCCATTGGAAAACGTCATGGATGACAAATGCCTTCGTGTCAGCTTTGCATTTAAATAAAACCATTGTGAAAGAAAGTAATTCCTTCATTTACCTTGCAAAACCCCTTCAAATCAGTATAATCTCGCGGCCTTGATTTTTGGGTCTTCTGGGTCCAATAAACAAGGCAAACTAAGTTAACAGTAACGCGCAACGAGTTAGAGGCATTTATGGTTATTATTCGTTTACAGCGTGGTGGCGCTAAAAAGCGTCCATTTTATCAAGTAGTGGTTGCAGACAGCCGTCGTGCACGCAACGGACGTTTCATCGAAAACGTTGGTTTCTTCAACCCAACTGCACAAGGTCAAGCAGAACGTTTACGTTTAGACCTTGAGCGTGTTGAGCATTGGGTAGGACAAGGCGCAGGCCTTTCTGACCGCGTAGCTCGCTTGGTTAAAGATGCACAAAAAGCAGCTGCGTAAGCACTGTTTTGATAGATAGAGGTATAGATGAGTCAAGCGTCTGACATGTTAGTGGTTGGCAAAATCGGTGCTCCTTACGGAGTGCAAGGTTGGGTCAAAGTCACAACCTATACCGATGAAACACAAGGTATTTTTGACTACGCTCCCTGGTTTCTGGGTGAGAATGGAACAGAATACCAAGTTGACAACTGGCGCACGCACAATAAAGGCGTCGTCGCGAAACTGGTTGGGGTCGATACTCGGGACGATGCAGATAGCATCAAAAATCTCGACATATCGATTAAAGCTGAACAGCTACCTCAACTGGCCGACGATGAATACTATTGGCGTGAACTGGTCGGTATGCAGGTAATGACTGAGAGCGGTTATGACCTGGGTACGGTGAAAGAGATGTTTGAAACGGGTTCGAACGACGTAATGTTGGTCAAAGCCAATTCAAACGATGCTTTCGGTCAAAAAGAACGTATGTTGCCTTTTTTACATGACCAGGTCATTAAAGAAGTCAACAAACAGGCGAGAACAATCAAGGTTGATTGGGACCCCGGGTTTTAATGAGTTCGAAACGTTGGTTTGGAGTAGTAAGTCTATTTCCTGAAATGTTTCAGACTTTTACCCAGCAGGGTGTTATCGGGCGTGCCGTGAAGAACGGACTGTTGCAGGTAGAGTCTTTTAATCCAAGAGATTTTACTCATGACAGACATCGTACCGTTGACGACAGGCCCTACGGCGGTGGTCCCGGCATGCTGATGATGGTTCAGCCATTAAAAGACGCAATCCATGCTGCGAAAGCGGCCTCTGGTAAAAAAACAAAAGTGATTTACCTGTCACCGCAGGGAAGAAAGCTTGATCAGCAAGGTGTTAAACAGCTTTCTGAAAATGAAAGTTTGATTTTTGTCGCCGGTCGTTACGAAGGTATCGACGAACGAGTTATAGAAACCGACATAGACGAAGAATGGTCAGTTGGTGACTACGTGCTCAGTGGTGGTGAAATGCCTGCAATGATCATGATGGACGCGATATCCAGATATGTACCAGGTGTGTTAGGGCATGAACAATCTGCCGAGCAAGATTCGTTTACCGATGGCTTGCTGGATTGTCCGCACTATACGCGGCCTGAAACATTGAACGATAAGCAGGTTCCTGAGGTGTTGCTAAGTGGTAATCACGAAAAAATTAGGCAGTGGCGGTTAAAACAGTCGTTAGGTAGAACCTGGCAACGACGCCCTGAATTGTTAAATGACCTAGCTCTGACTGAGGAGCAAAAACAATTGTTGAACGAGTTTCAACAAGAGTTTGCGCAGCAAGATGACAGTTAATCTAGGATGAGAGGATATGATGAGCAAAATCAGTCAAGATATCATCAAGAAAATTGAACAAGAGCAGCTAAAAACTGACTTACCTGAGTTCGGCCCAGGTGACACAGTAGTTGTTAAAGTACGAGTTAAAGAAGGCGAAAAAGAGCGTCTTCAGGCTTACGAAGGCGTTGTAATCGCTAAGCGTAACCGTGGCCTACACTCTGCATTCACTGTACGCAAAATCTCTAGCGGCGAAGGCGTTGAACGTGTTTTCCAAACACACAGCCCTGCAGTTTCTTCTATTGAAGTTAAACGTCGTGGTGATGTTCGTCGTGCGAAGCTTTATTATCTACGTGAGCGTTCAGGTAAATCTGCACGTATCAAAGAAAAACTTAGATAATATTTTAAATTCTGCGTTATTGTTAACTTATGAAAAACCCGCCTTTTGGCGGGTTTTTTGTTTTCTGCGATTTGGTTACAGCTTATCAATATGATAGCCTTTCGAGTTTTAAATATATTAAATATCAAAGGGTTAGGATGAATAATATAGTATTTTTAATCGGCTGCTTGTTGCTAAGTATTAGTGTGCAGGCCTCATCGATAAAAGGTTTTTGGGATTTTGATGAAGGTATTGTTGACCAGGCACCTTATTCGATTTTAACAACAGGACATGACCTCGGAATTGTCGGTGGTAAATTCGGAAGAGCGGTGCTTCTCAATGGCACTAGCTCTTACTTAAGAGCATCTGATAATCAGGCATTAAAGTTCGGCGCAGGTAGTTTTTCCTTAAGTGCCTGGATAAGGCCCTCTTCGGCGGGCGTATTCGATTTTATTCTGAATAAACGTGGCACCGGCCCATACGGTGAGAATCCAGGAGTGATTTTGGGCTTGATGGATGTGAGTGGAGGCTTTGCACTTTCTGCGGTCGTTGATGATGGCGCAGGCAGCGCAGTTTCCTGTGAAGGGTGCGGTGATACTTTCGCTTATGGCAGTTGGTACTTTGTCAGTCTGGTGTATGCGGGGGACACACTCAAGCTTTTTGTAAATGGTCAGGTAGATAGTCAGACATCAGGATCGGTATTAGGCTCGATTAATAATAATCATGCGCTTTACATAGGTGGTAATACGGTTCATAGCGGTGGTGAAGGGGTAGTTTCAAATCTATTTGATGGAGTCATCGACGAAGTCAAAGTATTCGACAACGTCCTGCAAGATAGTGATGTGTTGGCATTGTTAGAGAGTGACAATGAGAGCAATTATAGCACTAGGATAGGTGCCTATAGACACGAAAATGCGCCGGGAGAGATTTACGCCAGAGATACGGTTTATCGGGCGCCTTATGACGGAGTGGTCACAGTCTATCTGGGAGGCAGTCGCTGTGAAAAGAATTACGTTGTTGTGCGTGTTGGCAGCACTGCAGACAATCTGGATCAGGTCGGGGGGCGAATAACAGGCTTTAATTCTGCAACTGCTATTCTTGCAAATGGTGAGTATTTTAAAATTGACCACTACAGAAAATATAGCTCCTGTAAGCCAAATATCACTTTTAGACCAATTTTCTAATCCAGGCATTGTAAAGAAATTAATGTTAAAAACCCGCCTCCTGGCGGGTTTTTTATACCTCAGGAATGCGCTCTCACGTTCTGTTAAAGCGTTATTCTACACCTCTGCAAAGATATAACATTAATGTCAATAAAATTTACAATCCTAATTATTTGTAGCTTGAGGGTTCTTTATCTACTTGAAAAATAAGGTTAAATTATTTTGGATTGTTTTTTGCATAAAGAGAATAGAAATGTCATGTAAGTACTATGTATTACTTTCCAAAGTTGTTTAAAGGTATAGATATGAATCGTTTTACCAAGTTAGTCAGCGGCCTTGTTGCCACCTTTGTTTTTTCTGCTTCTGCGATTGCAGTGCCAATTCTTAGTATTGATCAACCTCTTGATGGTGAGCGTTCTGATTTTAATGATTATCCGACATCTGCGCTTGCGCAGACATTTACTGCTACCTTAACCGGCGGATTGACTGAGATAATTCTGTCAATGGATGGCGACGGTGACACCGGTACTTGGAGCCTGGATATTTTTAATGTCAGTTCAGGTGTACCTTTTGGCAGTGCTTTTGGCGGAGCAACCGTCGATTCACCATTGCCGAACGGTAGTAGAACGCCTGTATCATTTGATTTCTCGTTGAGTTTACCCCAGCTTATTGCAGGTCAAATGTATGCGTGGGTTCTGACCAACCCTGACGGCGATGAGGACGACCTTTATGGTGCCAACACAACCTATGATGGTGGTGAAGCCTTTTTTCTGAATAGTTCTGACGAGTGGGTCTTAGCGTCCACGGAAGAGCCATTGACTGATTTCGCTTTTCAGCTGTTTGTAGACCCAGATGCTGTTAGCGTACCCAATCCTTCGAGCCTTGCGCTAATAGGTCTTGGAATGTTGATATTGCGCATAAGACGCAAATAACACTAAACCTAATAAAAAGCCCAGGTTAACTGGGCTTTTTTAATTCATCGCCAATCTTTCACACCATATTTTTCTAAGATTTTCTGCAGCTGTCCACTGCTTCTCAATTGTTTAACTGTCTGATCAAAAGCTGTTATGCGCTTTTTACTATTTTGCAAAGAGGGTGAAAACGCGATAAAGGCTTTTAATGTTCGGGTACAACCAACGTTTTTAATGTTTTTTATACCCTTCTCCTGCAAATGGTAATTCACAACAGTTTCTGCTTCGATAAAGGTATCAATTCGATTTTCCTGTAACATGTTTATCAGCCGGGTTAAGACATCTTTATCGTCACCAGAAAGACTAATTATGTTCTTACCAATATTTTCGGCAATATATTGATCAACAAGTCCATAAGTAAATCCGTTAGTGACACCAATCTTGTAGTCGTCCAGTGAGGTTCGATCTGGAAAGCGGAAATCAGACTTGTCCAGGGCGAAAAAGCAATTACTAGCTTGGCCAATAGGTTGATTGGGAAAAAGGAGGTCAGGAGCATCAGTTTTAAAAATGGCAATCATGCCATCTACCTGGCCTTTTCGGGTTGCAATAACTTGTCGCGAAAACGGCATAACTTCAAATTTCAGCTTCCATCCCTGAAGCCTTGCGACGGATTGTAAAATTTCAATACTAAATCCTGGGCGTTCAAATTCAATCTGATTGTTTTCAACAAATATGTACGGACGTCCATCTCCTGTGGGAATGGAAAGAACATCTGCTTCGGTTGGCAATAGAGTGAGATTGCCAAACACAAAAAGACTAAAGAGTAGAATTCTCAAAATATTAAAATTTCCTGAATTTACGCTTGAGTTTACTCCTGAAGTGGCTGTTAATACCACCTCGAACTCAAAGAAGCCTCGACCTTTCACTTTCTGATCCTTGAAAAAATGTTGAAACACCTCAAGTGTATTGTTAGGTTGGCTCAATTCGATATTGAGGAAAAAGCACATGCGACAACGGAGCAGGGTTATCATAGTTATTGGCCTAGTAGGCATTTTTACCGTAGCTGTCTATCAGGACCCTGTACTGCAGTCTGACCTGGAACAAGCGAAATCCCAGATCGCTTCAGACATTTTAGAAGCAAAGTCTCAGGTAAGCGCTGATCTTGAAGAGGCAAAATTACAAGTGAGTGCTGATTTGGCAGAAACCAAGTCGCAGGTATTGAACGATATTGCTCAGGCTAAGAGTGGTATTCAATCTGATGCCCAAGCAGCAAAAGCGGTAGTATCTAACGATATTCAGCAAGCCAAGGAACAGGTGAAATCAGATCTTAACTCAGCCAAATCACAGTTGAACAAAGATGTGCAAGCACTTAAAGAGCAACTAAATAACGACTTGGAAGAAGTTAAAAAACAACTTCCAAGCGCAGCAGAGTCAACGCAAGATACTTCACCCGATGCACTGCCGGATTAGGCGTTTCCCATAATACTCACAGTCCCTACTGATTTTTAATTACCGGTTATCTGAACAATGAATCATAACTTCGTTCAGGGATGATTCACCCTCTACGTTTTATTATTTCACCAAATTTAACTCTGGAATCAGATTTGCATTGAATCTTTTGTCTCGGTTTCCAGTGTTTTAACAACAATCAAATATTTGGAGTGATGAATGAATAAAATAGTCGTATCGATAGTCTTGTCCAGTTTGCTGGCAACAGGGTGCGCGAGCACTGCCAGCAACCAGCAAAAAGGTGCAGGGATTGGCGCATTGGTAGGGGCAGTCGTTGGAAAAGGAACAGGAGACCACGGCAAAAATCGATATGTTTGGGGAGCTGCACTAGGGGCAATTGCAGGAGCCGCAATAGGTGGATACATGGATCAGCAGGAGGAAGAATTTCGCGAAGAACTTGCCGATAGTGGTGTTGGAGTGTATCGGGAAGGAGACAATATTCGTCTCTCAATACCTGGCAATATTACATTTTCTACGGGCAGCTCCCATATAGTGCCAGATTTTTATCCTGTCCTGGGGGATGTATCAAGAGTGTTGAACAAATATGAAAAAACCAGGTTAAGCATTGAAGGTCACACAGACAATGTGGGTGACGAGTCATTCAACCAATCGTTATCAATTGAGCGTTCTAATAGCGTGGCGAAGTACCTGGCAAGTGTGAACGTGGCTGAAGAGCGGCTGCAAACCATTGGATTCGGTGAATCCCGTCCCCTGAATAATAATCAGAATGAACAACAGAGGCGTGCCAATCGCAGAGTTGAGCTTCGTATCATCCCTGTTAGATAAGCTCGCAATCATAAGTGTGGCTTGCTGCAGTAATTTACTTCAAGTCTGATCTATAATTGAAACTAGTGATTTATCAAAAACGTATTGGTATAAACTGGCGGTTAGCTAGCCGCCAGTTATCATCAGGATTAGACGGACAAAATAAGTTGCTCATTATGGTGTGTTAGGATCCAGGTTTAAGAAAATGGCTTTAAGAGAATAAATGTTTATTGATTCATCATGGCGAGTCTTGACAGTAGGGGACGGTGATTTATCTTTCTCATATGCATTACACAAGTGTTATCCAGAACTAGATTTACATGCAAGTATTCTGGATTCATTTGATACCTTGAGGCGCAAGTACGATAACCATTTCCTCGATAAATTGTTGGGTTGCGGTATGCCGGTGCATGCTGAGGTGGATGTGACCAAACCAGGCAGTTTTGAGGCGTTTCAAGCTAACGCCTTTGACTTGATCATTTTTCAGTTTCCGCTGCTCCCTGGGTTCAAATCTCAAGCTGATTACCGTAATGAAGTGGGAGCATATTCCATCAACACACTCAACCGTCGACTAGTCAGGCAATTTTTGCAGCATGCTTTTGGCTTTTTGTTGGACGATAGGGGTCAACGGCTTTGCTATGTCACGTCCAAAGACGTGAAACCTTATTCGGACTGGAATATTGAAAACATTGCTGCTGGTCTTGATGGTGTTAATTTTATCGGTCAACACGCTTTTAATATCTCTTCGTTTCCAGAGTATCAAATCAGGAACGTCGATAAAGATAACTATGTTAAGGATACCCAAGGTACGACTTACGCATGGAGCACTCAGCCTCAGACTGGGTTAAAAGAATACTTTTCGGCATCCCCTAAACATCTTTCGCTGCATTGCACTTTATGCGGTGATGGTCCGTTCGTTGGTGAAAAGGATCAACAACAGCATGAAAAGTCTAAGTCACACCAGCGGCGCGAACTATATGAAGCTCAGTGGTTAGAGTACTTAAGTGGAAACTGAAGTTAAAAGCAGGCCATTGCTGGCCTGCTAGGGTGATCTAAAAATTCCTTATTTCGACACTGTTGCTACTGAAGTCAAATTTATTAATTTTCCCACACTGGGCAAAATGATTGTTACTGGCATAAGGCGTTCCGGTCTGCTGAATGTCGCTTTCCCAACCTTGCCCGTTTTTAACGAAGGCTTTTAACTCAAACCAACCATTGACGGTTTTACTGCAATCCATTTGCACATCCAACATCCAGTGGTGTGCGCCCCAGATATTGAGCGGTTCTTCACCGAAGCCGTCTGTTGCAACCGTTTTAATTGCTCCCCATGCTGCTGGCCAGCTATCCACCGTCCAGTCCAATGCCGTGCCTTCGGCAGCCGCACTTTGCCCGGATTCGATGCCGTACCAATCCAGGAAGTTATCGTTGGCTTTCCATGGCGAAGTGGTGCTGTTAAGCAAGTTATTGTGTTGAATAGGGATTGCACATAGATAGTTTGTCGCAGTGCAGTTCAAACCAAGCACGCTAGAGGCATAATTATGATCAATTCCACCCCTGACAAACATATCTTGTCCACTGCTAGTTTGTTGCTGAATGAAAATCACAGTTCGTTGCCAGTCACCCGGCTGAATGATAGTCGAAAGCTTGGCATTTTTATGTATAGCCATTGCGTCCCAAGATGCCACGTTCAGGTTAATGGTACCGTCGCCATTTACCGTGATCACTTCATCGGAGCATGATTGACCGTCCGTACTCAGTTCGCCTTTCAATACGTTGCAATACTGACCGGGTGCCATTGAAGTACCAACCGTGGCATTCAGACTTCCGCCTTCTTTATTGATTGCGACAAAACCACTATTACCACGTCCAAACGCTATTTGGTTACCGCCATTGTCCCACCAATCAGTGGTGGTAAAGTTGTCGCTGGTGTTGTCTCTGAATTCCGTCGCCCCTGCAATATATGACCAGCGGTGTTCACATTTCCAATTGCTGCCAAAACATTCCAGATTTCCACCATTGTGAACTGGTACACCTGGACCGCCTACATCGGTATCACCGTGGAAGTCGTAGCTGGACATGACTTTAGGGTACCCGTATGGGTAAGCCAACATGAATACATTGGCTAAATCATAGAGTCTGCCATCCTCGAATGTTATGACGTTTCCGCCCCCGCCGTGTCCACGTTGATTATCATGATTATCAACAAATACCACGGCCTGGTAACTTGGCATGAAGCCCCAGCCTTCGCCGAAGTTGCTTAACCAGGACAATTGACCATTGCGGAATGTATTGCCGATCTCAACGCTGTATTTAAATTCTGTTACCAGACCATTGCCAGTATATTCCGCAGCAGAGATTGCTTCACCGCCTTGGTCAATGACTTCCTGGAAAATGAGTGGTGAACCGTTAACTTTTGACAAAATCGCGGCGATGTCACCGCTTGGCATATGCTTGGAGGCATCCAGCCTGAATCCTGCCACCCCAATATTTACCAAATCATTCATGTAGGCAGCGACCGTATCCTGCACATAAGATGCGTCGGTATCCAAATCTGCCAGGCCCACTAACTCACAATTCTGTACTTCCCAGCGGTTGTTGTAATCTGTGATAGGGCAACTGGTGTGAAAGTCCTGTGGCGAGTAATTCGGATATTGTTTATTGCCGAAGACATTGCCCGCTGTGCCAGTGCCAGAACCAGCCGCCATATGGTTGATTATGGCGTCTACATATATTTGAACGCCTACATTGTTGCATCGTTGAACCATGTCAATAAACTGAGCACGATTGCCACCCCGACTTTCTAATACGTAGCTGACAGGTTGATATCTTGCCCACCACTGAGATGCAGTTATATGTTCGTTCGGAGGAGAAACTTGAACTGCAGCGTAACCCTTGGGTCCGAGAAACGTTTCGCATTCAGTGGCAATGTCCTGCCAATTCCATTCAAACAAATGAACGAATGTAGAGGGAGCTGCTGTTGCGGATTGACTCATTAGTGCTGCACTGAATCCAGCAGCAATAAGCGATTTTTTGCTCTTAAGCATTTTGTTGTCCTGTGTGTTGACGGCAACTTTTCAATGTTTAAATCATCTCATCCATTTTCTATAAGATAGCGGACATGCACATTCTTACTTATTCCAGGGTGCACGAACTCCTGCCTCTATCTATATGATTTTAATCATATTATTGAAGCCTTCTATATTGTTTTTTGTTATTGGTTAGCGATAAATCGTGCAAGATTTAAGCGCCATGAGAAGATAGCTGTAGCGCAAAAAAATTACCAAATGAATACGTATGTAAAATAAAAGTTAAAAAATAACCTGCTGTTTACAAATGTTTTGACTATTGTATTTGGCGAACAAAAATTGGAGCTCTATACTATGCCATGCCGCGACATGACACAGAAAAAACCATAAATTTCTTTCGTTGCCGTTGAAGAGGAGGGGGCATGGGTAAAATTGTTATTGTTGCTTATCGGGCAAAATCAGGCTGTGAGCAAAGGTTAAGAGAATTGCTGGGGCAACATAATGCAGTGCTTCGCAAACAAGACTTAGTGACCAACCGCGAATCTGTCATTATGCAAGCAGGGGATGGGGCATTTGTTGAAGTGTTTGAATGGAAATCATCAGAATCAATTGCGTTAGCACATGACAACCCGGCAGTACAAACTATGTGGGATGAGTTTAGCACCGTGTGCGAGTTTTTACCGGTATCCGATTTAGCTGAATCCAAACAACTATTTTCCGAATTTGAGGCGGTAGCCAGTCATAATGTCTGAAAAATCAGAATTAACAGAAAAGCAAAAAATGCTCTGTGAAATGGAGTATTTCCCTAGCAATAAACAGTTGCAGCAAGAAAGGTTTGACGCGAAAAGCCTCTGTCATCAATTTAACCTTCTTTCGCCCGCGGAGGGGAAAGCGGCCAGAAAATTGATTAAACAGTTATTTGGCGAAAGCCAGAATGCCTGGATTGAGCCACCTTTTTATTGTGACTATGGGTACAACATACTTGCTGGGAAAAGCTTTTATGCAAACCATGGCGTTGTCATATTGGATGCGGCTCCGGTCACCTTTGGTGATGATGTGTTGTTAGCCCCTGGAGTATTGATTTCCACAGCAACACACCCTAAGGATCCGGTAAAACGTAAAAAAGGACTCGAAACAGCACATCCCATTTCGATAGGAGACAATGTCTGGATTGGCATGGGAGCCAAAATATTGCCCGGTGTCACTATCGGCGATAACGCCATTATTGGTGCAGGTGCAGTAGTGACCAGCAGTGTCCCTGAGAACTCAGTCTATGCCGGGTGCCCAGCCGTTAAAATATCGGACGTTTTATGAAGGCCAGCTGCCACCGCTAGTTGACGAATGCTTGCAAATCAGCCAACTCCTGATCCCAGCCTTGAATATTCATCTCTACATGTTTCGCATCGACAAAACCGGATTCAGTCAACCTGAGTAATGTGCCCTCATCCGTTTTACTAAGGTGCCACTCCACTAAGGTTGATTGCGTCTTATCGAAGGGAATATCTTCTTTCAACATCCACCGCCAGGCGAAATAGTGGGGTTCATTAATGGTCTCTATCTTCATGGCAAATTTTCCTTCACATTCCTCTTCCCATTCGAAGTATCCTTCACCTCCCTCACAAAACTCAAAGACGCAATCCGAACCAAACCATTGTTTTATTTGCGCCGCATCGGTAATTGCGCGCCAGACTTTCTCTACAGGTTGCCGAAAATTGACCTTACGTTCAATGTTGCCCAGTTTATCAATCATCATCATTCTCCAAATAAGTTTGTAGTGCCTCAAGCCGTTTATCCCAGCGCTCAGAAAAGGGTGCCAGCCAATTGTCCAACTGCTGCAGTGGCTTGGGATTAAGTCGATGGAGTTTCTCTTTACCCACGAAATCAGCCCGAATTAATTTAGCTTTAATCAGACGATTCAGATGCTTAGTTAATGCCTGACGGCTAATCGGTAGATCAGCAGTTAACCGCTTAATAGACAAGGCTCCTTCACGGTTTAACTTTTCCAAAATATGTCGTCTGGTTGGGTCTGCTAGTGCAGTAAATATATCCATGGAGTAAAGATGTGCAACTAAAGGGTTGCATGTCAAGTAAGTAATCAAAATTTAATTTCCCGCATCCAGGCTTAGACTGGTCAAACTAAAGTTTTTTATCATTATCACCTGTGGCACACTGGTTCAGATTGGTATTCAACAAAAATAAGAATGGAGATGTTTTATGTCTGCTGACAATACCTGGACCATGCGTGCGCTGGACAAAGTTGAAAGAGTAGGGAACAAGTTGCCTGACCCGGCAATAATCTTTCTCTTTTGCTTAGTTGTCGTTTGGATTTTATCCGCTGCTTTGTCCAACTTTACCTTTAGTGCAATAGACCCCAGGACCAATGAAGCGGTAGTAGTTAACAATTTATTGACCGGCGATTCACTGGCCAGTTTTCTATCCAGAATGGTCGGAATTTTTACCGGATTTGCTCCTCTAGGAGTAGTATTGGTTGCTATGCTTGGTGTGGGCGTTGCTGAGCATTCTGGCTTTATCAGCGCTGGTTTAAAACGTATGCTGGACTCGACACCTAAGGCACTTCTTACGCCCATGGTTGTTTTGGTTGCAATTGTCAGCCATACAGCGACAGATGCAGGCTATGTGTTAGTTATCCCTCTGGCTGGTGTGATTTTTTACGCAATGGGACGACATCCTCTGGCGGGTATTGCTGCGGCTTTTGCTGGTGTCAGCGGCGGGTTTTGCGCAAACTTTATACCTTCAGCGATTGATCCCCTATTACAAAGTTTTACTCAAAGCGCGGCTCAAATAATCGACCCAGATATTCAGGTTAATCCGCTGAATAACTGGTTTTTCAATTCTGCGTCAACATTACTAGTTGTGAGTATTGGTTGGTATCTTACAGATAAAGTTATCGAACCTCGTCTAAAAGACGTTGAAGTTGATGGCGATCCAAATGAAATTCCCAAGTTTGACGAACTGAACGAGAAACAATCCCGGGCACTCAGAGTGGCGTCCCTTGTTATGTTAGGTGGCATCGTTGCTTTGGTTGCAATTTTGTACCCAGACTCTTCTCCTTTCCGATCTCCTGCGGGTGAGCTGACGTCATTTACTGCGCCAATAATGCAGTCTATCGTACCGCTTATCTTTTTGTTGTTTCTGTTACCTGGTGTGGTGTATGGCTTTATGTCAGGGACCTTCAAAACCAGTAAAGACATGATAGATACCATGACCAAAGCGATGCAGGGTATGAGTTATTACATCGTCATGGCGTTTTTCTGTGCATTATTTATAGATGCATTTGGAAAATCAAATCTGGGCGCATTGTTGGCAATTGAAGGTGCTCAAGTACTTAAGTCCCTTGCCTTGCCAAGTATGGTAACTATAGTGGGGATCATATTTCTGACTGCCTTTGTCAATCTGTTCGTAGGATCATCCTCCGCCAAATGGGCATTACTCGGACCAATATTCGTGCCTATGCTGATGCAACTGAATATTTCTCCAGACCTCACTCAGGCAGCCTATCGCCTCGGTGACTCGTCTTCCAATATCATTACGCCGTTGATGCCCTATTTTCCGCTTGTCGTGGTGTATTGCCAGCGTTATGTGAAATCCACCGGAATAGGAACATTGTTATCCATGATGTTGCCCTATTCAATTTGTATACTAGTGCTTTGGACACTGTTCCTGTTGGCATATTGGGGCTTAGGTATTCCGTTGGGAATTCAATCCAGTTATGTCTATCCTGCTGGGTAACATATCATCAGGCCCGGCTGATAGTCGGGCCTTTTTTCGTCAGGCAACGGATTTCTTTGATTGTAAAAAGTAAGCGAAATAACCCTCGTCTAAGGGTTTACTGTAGAAGTACCCCTGAATTTCATTGCATCCCATTTCCTTCAATAAACCAACTTGTTCCTTTTCTTCCACTCCTTCAGCAATCAGTGTAAGCCTTAAATTGACACCCAGATCTATAATGGTCCTCACTATAGATTGGTCTTCTTTGTTGTTATGCATTTGCCTGACAAAAGACTGATCTATTTTTAATTTGTCTATCGGGAATTGTTTCAGATAACTTAGCGAAGAATAGCCTGTACCAAAATCGTCAATAGCAAGCTGAACACCGAGATTCTTTAACTCATGTAAACTTTGAATAGTCTCAACTTCGTTGTTGAAGATTACTCCCTCAGTGATTTCCAATTCCAGATTCCGAGCTGGAAGACCATGTTTCATCAATACATTTTCAACATTCTCAACGAAATTTGGATGAGCAAACTGTTTTGGAGAAATATTGACTGCAATAACAAGGTCAGGATAACCCATATCAATTAACTCTTTGGCCTTTGCACAGGCTGTATCCAGAATCCAATCCCCAAGTGGCATAATTAATCCTGACCGTTCAGCAAGTGGAATAAATTCTGCCGGAGATATCCATTGATCTTCGTGATGCCAGCGTATCAGTACTTCTGCGCCAATCAGAGCATCGCTGACAAGGGAATATTGAGGTTGGAAATAGAGCTGAAACACTTCCTCCTGCAGTGCAATACGCATCAAATGCAATAAAGATTGTTGACGGGAAATCAATTCGCCGAGTTTGTCGCTGAACAGTTTAAAATCGCTGTGTTCTTCAGAAGCCGAGGCATCCAGTGCAATTCGAGTGTGGTGAATGATATTGTCTATTGAATCGCCATGTTGAGGAAAACAGGCAAAACCGAAGTCCAACTCTATTTGTGCTTCACCACTAAAAGACGTCATTCTGATCCGTTGCAGTATCAGTTTTACCAATGAATTTACTGTAGGTTGACAATCGCTGTCAGGGATACGAACTGCAAAGTTTTTGTCTCCAATATGGTAAAGCTCGATAGAACTTTGTTGGTCATGACAGGCTTTATCAAGTACGGCTGCTATTTCTTTCACCACTTGTTGGATTTCTTCGAATGTACCCGCTGAAAGTAACTGATTAAATGAACGAATTTCAATTATTCCCAGGGTAAACTGGCTGCCAGTGGAAGAGGCACTTTCAAGAACTTCTCTGAACTTGTACTGATTTGCCAGGCAGGTTTCGGGGTGGTGATATGCCTGAAAATTTAGTTTTGCCTCTGCTAACGCCTGGGCGGATACATCGGTAAGATGTAAATCCCATTGATTCTGATCCGGCAACCAATGCAATTCACACATAAAGGTCACTTGTTCAACTTTGTATTCAAATTGACTGAAGTGTTTATCCGAACGCAATATTTCTGATTGAAATTGCAGCAATTCTTCCGTCAGCAGAATCGATGAGTCTTCAGCTGAACGCCCAAGACGAGCCAACAGACGTCTGGTGGCAGGATTTACGTAAGTCACCTTGTTTGTCCGGTCCAGGCTGATTATTGGGTTGGGGGTGCGCTTTGGAAATAATGACAGGCGCTGATTGAGGGCATTTGAATCAAGATAGGCACGAATTGATCTGGCTACCAGAAACGCAATGACTAGAGAAACCAAAGCATACAATATGACAAAGCTGTTTACCCAGAACAGCTGTTCATCGATTTTCTTCTGAGAAGCAACAACCTGTCCATTTACTATTTCAGTGAGCTCTGCAATATGCGGTGCGATGGTGCGCATTGACAAAGTAGAGTCAGACAATTGTGTACGCGCCAGATCCCAATCTGTCTGATTCAACTCACGCAACTGCATATTTTTATCGAACTCAGCTGCCAGGACCAAAACACGTTGCTGATTTTCCAGTATCGCGACCAGGGCAGGCTGATTGCCAAAGTGATCTTGTAATTTTTCCAGGGTGACTCTGGTCTCTAGCTGCGCAGCCTGAAATCCATTTGTATAATGGCCTTGATTAAAGGATGCATAATAAAGATACAAATAGCGTTCTTGTTCAGTTAGCTGGTTTCGCAGATTCTGGAATTGTTGGTAAATTGGCACATCTTGATGCACAAGGGCTGAGGTTGACTGACTTATTCGTTCACCAAAAAGAAATATTCCTGAGGCGATCGCAATGCCAAAGATTAATATAAAAGTGAACACCAGCTTGATCCGAAACACCATTTTCCCTGCGGTAACATCAATCATTAGCAATTAACCTGTTTTACTTTGACAATTAGACACGGCTTTCAATAAAAGTATTACACAACATGGCTTTCTGACTAGTTTTTACGCAAGGAAGGTTAAAATTAGCGAAACAACGAATAAGCTCTTGTTTATCAGTCTAAACGCTGGTAAAAAGTCAACCCTATCGAGTGAATTAAGGTTGATAGTTTTTGTAAATAAAAGTTTACTTGTTTGGATCCTTTTAAAACATTGACATTGGATGTAGTTCAATGTCTGACGGTCTACCATTCTTATCACAATTTCATAATTATTTTTACGCGAGTATCATCATGTTACGGGACCCAATTAATAATATTCATGTTTCTTCAGAACAGATTTTAGTGACACCTGAAGAATTATCTAAAGAAATACCTGTGAGCGAGCATGCATTGCATGCAATAGAACAATCACGCGCCATTATTTCTGACATTATCCACCGACGCGATCACCGTTTGCTGGTGGTGTGTGGACCTTGTTCCATTCACGACACTGAAGCAGCGAAAGAATACGCCTTAAAGTTAAAAGAGTTGCACGAATCCTGCAAAGATACTCTCTATATTGTGATGCGAGTGTACTTTGAAAAACCAAGGACTACTGTTGGTTGGAAGGGGCTGATAAACGATCCACACCTGGATGGGACTTTCGATATTGAAGCGGGTCTGAGAAAGGCGCGGGAATTGCTCATCTGGCTGGCAGAACTTGAGATCCCGGTCGCAACAGAAGCACTTGACCCTATTAGTCCACAGTACCTTGCTGAGTTGTTCAGTTGGGCGGCGATAGGTGCAAGAACCTCGGAATCACAAACTCACAGAGAGATGGCCAGTGGTCTGTCCATGCCTGTTGGGTTCAAGAATGGTACGGATGGCAGTTTAGGAATCGCCATTAATGCTCTGCAATCTGCTGCATCCGGACACAGTTTCATGGGCATCAATAAAGGTGGTCAGGTGAGTGTGATTCAGACGCAGGGGAATCCTGATGGTCATATAATCCTGCGCGGTGGTAAACAACCTAACTATGATTCTGTCTGTGTGTCTGACTGCGAAGTTGAATTGGAGAAAGGAAATTTGAGCGCAGGTCTGGTTGTGGATTGCAGTCATGCCAATTCCAGCAAAGATTATACGCGCCAACCTCTGGTTGCAAAAAATGTAGTTAACCAAATTTTAGAGGGAAATCAGTCTATTATTGGTATTATGCTGGAGAGTCATTTGAAGGCAGGCAATCAAAAGAGTGACGGCAAAACTCCTTCTGAGCTGGAGTATGGGGTTTCAATCACAGACGGATGTATTGATTGGAATTGTTCGGAAGAATTGCTTAATCATGCCAGAGAAAAACTGATTACAGTGTTACCCATGCGGCTAACCAAAATTAATGACCAACAATAACAGGAAAAATGCATGTCACAAGACAGCGGTAAACTTGACCAACTTCGCAACACTATTGATGATTTGGATAGTCAGTTGGTTGAATTGCTGGCAAAGCGAGCCGATGTAACCCGACAAGTAGGGGAGTATAAAAGTCAGACTGGCATGCCCATTTATGTACCTAGTCGGGAAGCTGAACTGATTAAAAAGCGAAGATCCGAAGCGCAACAAAAAGGTGTTCCGCCTGCATTGGTAGAAGACCTTTTACGCCGCATCATGCGAGAATCCTACCAGACTCAAAATCGACAATACCTGTGTGTTAATCCGGATATTAAAAAGATAGTCGTTGTTGGCGGATCCGGTGCGCTGGGACGCATCTTTGTGGATATGTTTACGCGCAGTGATTATCCCGTAAGTATTCTTGAGGCTGGGGATTGGCCCAAGGCAGACGCTATCCTGGAGGGGGCAGGGCTAGTCCTGGTAGCTGTCCCCATCAAATTAACTGAAAAAGTGATAGGGCAACTAAATAACCTTCCTGACAACTGCATACTTGCCGATGTGACCAGCACTAAGCATCGCCCATTGCAGGCAATGCTTGCCAGTCACAAAGGACCTGTTGTGGGTCTGCATCCGATGTTTGGTCCTGATGTGCAAAGTTTGGTTAAACAGGTTGTCGTTGTGTGCAATGGCCGTCAAAAATCCACATACCAATGGCTGATTGAACAGTTCAAATGCTGGGGAGCCATACTGCATGAGAGCGATGCCCGGCAACATGATGACGCCATGGCCTTTATTCAGGTAATGCGCCACTTCAGTAGTTTTGTTTATGGCGGTCATTTGGCTGGCGAAAATCCTGATCTGGAGCAGTTGGTTGCCTTCAGTTCGCCCATTTATCGTCTGGAGCTGGCGATGGTGGGGCGACTTTTTGCTCAAGACCCTGAATTGTATGCCGATATTATTTTCAATAATGTGGAAAGTATTGGATTACTTAAACGATTTCGTGACCGATTCGATTCTGCATTGAGCTTGCTGGAGTCCGGTGACAAGGGCGAATTTGTTAAGCAATTTTTTATCATAGGTAATTGGTTTGGTCCTTACGCTAAGGAATGCCTGGTGAACAGTAAAAAATTGCTCCTCAAAGCAGATGACGACAGAACCTGAATAATCAGTTAAATCAGTAAGTTACTATGTTAGAAAAAAAGTCTTAATTTTTAGGTTTTCAATTGAATTGTGTGGACTTTAGTCTAAATTAAGTACTGCAAAAACAATCACTTCAAGGAAAGTTTGCATGACGTTAAAAACTCGACTGTTACTGGCAATAATTTCGCTGGTTGTAGCATGTGTTCTCCTGATGGGGATCGTTTCAGTAAACATCGCTGTCAATAATGCGAATGACGCCTTGACTGATGCTGTTGAAGCGCGGTTACTCAGCCAGGATGTGCAAACTAAAGAAGCGCTGGACGAGTATTTCACGTTCATCGAATCGCAAATCCGTGCTAAATCCTACTCTCTGAGCATGGTTGAAGCCGCACGCACATTTATCCCCGCGTACAATAATTACACGCAGCAACGAGGTGATGTTTCAGGCGGACAGATAAGTCAGCTGGAGTCGTATTACTCAACTGATTTCACTAACCAGTATGCCGCCAGTAATCCGCAACCTATTAATAATGCGGTCAACCTGATGAGCGGGTTAAACGATAATGCGCTAGCACTTCAATATGATTTTATTGCCGGCTCATCTTATCCACTTGGAGGTAAAGATGGACTAGATAAACCTGCTAATAATACTGCCTATGCCCGAGCTCACGAAAAGTTCCACCCTACCTTCAGAGCATTTTTGCAGGAGTTCGAGTATTACGACATTTTTATTGCTGATATCAACACCGGGAATATCGTTTACAGCGTATTTAAAGAGCTTGATTATGCCACCAGTATCTCCACGGGTCCTTATGCTCAATCTGGCATAGGTGAAGCTTTCAAACTTGCTGCAAATGCCAGTGGGGAAGATGAAGTATTTTTCAGTGAATTTAAAAAATATCGCCCTTCATATGACGCGTTAGCCGGGTTTATTTCCACACCAATTTATGACAATGGTCGTGCAATTGCAGTGCTGATTTTCCAGATCCCTACCGCTATTATTAATACTATCGCCACCCATAATTCTAAATGGAAAGATAAAGGGTTTGGTGAATCCGGTGAAACCTACCTGGTTAATAAAACCGGTGTGTTGATGAATGAAAGCCGCTTCTTCGTGGAAGACAGGAAAAATTACCTGAAAGCTATCAGTGCAAAATATCCTGCCGATGCCAAAGAAATTGCAGCCAAAGAAACGTCCGTTGGGATCCAGAAAGTTGAATCTTCTTCAGCCCAAAAAGCTTTGCGGGGAGAATTTGGATTCCAAATTGTTAAAGATTATCGAGATGTAGAAGTATTCTCCGTTTATTCTCCTTTAGAAATCGGAACCAATACCTATGCACTGATTGCTGAGGTGGATGTGGAAGAGGCTTTGCGCCCAGCTGTCGAACTCAGAAATAACCTTGTTACCTCAGCCATTTTAGAGACTGTAATTCTCATCGGTGTGGCTGTTGTTGTGGCAATGTGGTTTGCAAATCGTTTGATTAAACCGCTCAATAAGCTCGGCGATACCTGTAAGGAACTGACGGTTGGAGAAGGCGATTTAACCATACGTCTGGATGAGTCAGGGATCCCAGAAATCGATCGTATATCCAATTACTTCAACACCTTTATAGGACAGATTCGCGATATTATTGCGGTGGTGAAAGAGGATGCAGATTCTCTGGCTTCTGCCTCTCAACAATTGAGCACTATTACTTCTCAAAGTGAGTCTGTAACGGCGCAACAAAGAGATCAAACCGCCATGGTAGCAACTGCAATGGAAGAACTGGCAGCATCCATTTCAGATGTTTCCCGGTCTACCATAGATACCAGCAATCAGAGTCTTGAAGCTCAAAGTAGCCTCAAAGAAAACATGGAAAGGGCAGATATGGCTGCCAAGAACATTAAGTTGTTGGTCCAACTTATTAATGATTCCAGTGAAGTGATTACCAGCCTGAAGAATGAAGTTAGTCAAATCACCAGCGTGTTGAGTGTGATAACCAGCATCGCTGATCAAACTAACCTGCTTGCACTTAATGCTGCGATAGAAGCGGCCAGGGCAGGAGAGGCCGGCAGAGGTTTCTCTGTTGTGGCTGACGAGGTTAGGGCTTTGGCTACTCGGTCGCAGGAAAGCACAGTGGAAATATCCAAGCTGGTAGAAGGGATGATCCAGTCTTCAGATAAGTCAGTTGAGCGAATGGAACGCGCCGCCGCAGCTGCGGATGGCGGCATACATTTGGTTGATTTGGTGACCGTTGCGATGGACGAACTATCTAACAATCTCAAATCAGTGTTGGAATTGACTGATACAGTAGCCACGGCTACTACCGAACAGAATGCCACTTCTGATTCGGTGGCCGAGAATGTATCAAACATCAATAATATGGCTCATGACGTTCAGCAAGGTGCCGAACAATCTAGTAAATCCGCTGATGAATTATCAAGAATTGCTGCACATACTCAGGAACTGGTAGCACGTTTTAAAGTGTAAGCTTTGTAAAGTGTATTGAAAGCGACCGATATAGGTCGCTTTTTTGTTTTTATATCATTAATGTTTGGTACTAATCTGCCAACGCATTCACGGCAGCCACTTTGGTAGGACTGATTTCCTCACTTGGATAACAACCTAATACTTTGAAGTAGCGAGTTGTTGCTTTGAGTTCTTCCAACGCTTGCTGCATGGGCCCATCTTGAGTATTCCCCTCCACATCAATGTAAAACATTTCTTCCCATGGATTGCCCGTAATAGGGCGGGATTCCAGTTTGCTCATATTAATGTTGTTTTCGCGCAACACCAAAAGGGCTTCAACCAAGGCGCCCGGTTTCTGAACTGTTGACATCACCAGGGTTGTTTTGGCGGGAACCTGCAGTGGTACCTTAACCGCACTGCGTGCGACAACAATAAAACGACTATGATTTTCTTTTTGATTGGCCAGGTTGGATTTGATCGCTTTCAGGCCGTATAAACCTCCACCGGCTTCGCTACCAATCGCAGCGACACTGTCTGACGCCAGTTCATTAACCTTTATCATAGCTGCTGAGGTACTATCACAAGGTTTGACTTCCACATTACCTAATTCCGCGAGGAAGTGGCTGCACTGAGCAAATACCTGAGGATGCGCATACAAGGTTTTAATTTTGCTGATATCAGTGTCCATCGCAACCAACATAGCGTGTTTGATCGGGTGGGTTAGTTCACCGATAATCGAAAGCCGTGTGTGCTGTAGCTGGTCGTAAACTTCGTTGATACTGCCTGAAGAGGTATTTTCAATGGGTAAAACGGCGTAGTCAGCTTCGTTAGTTTCCACTTTTTTGATTATTTCACCGAAACTCTGACAACCAATTTCCATTAGTTCTCCCGGTCGGCGAGAGAAATACTTCTGAGTCGCCAGATAACTGTAGGAACCTTTATCGCCTAAAAATGCCACGCGATTCAAGGGTAGGCTGGAGCCCGGGTTCGCGCGCTCTGCTAACAGTGCTTGCTGATTTAGAACAGAATCCTCGATGATAACGTGAAACAATTGAGTGACATAGTGAGCATCAAGTCCGTATTCTTTGCCCTGCTTAATCAGTCTTACTAATAATTGTTCTTCTCTTTGGTGGTCCCTCACAGGGATATGATGGCGGATTTTAGTCTCGGCTACCTGATTGGTGCATTGCTGGCGAGACGCCAATAATTTAAGCAGCTGACTATCCAAATCGGTGATTTGGACCCGAAGTTGTTCAAGTTCCTGTACTGACATGTAATCCACTTTATGGTCTGTAAAACGAAAAAGCCTCCCAATTTGGGAGGCTTTGCGAAATCTTGCTAATGCGCGCAGTCGCCTCCCTTCAGGAAGAAGTAAAAAAGCTAAAAAAGAGTACGCATAAAAATCTAGTCATAGCCCGAATTTATTAACTCGAGCCTTCGTTGTCAATCTTTTGTTGAGGTTATTGCCAAATTTAGTTCACCATTTCACTTTTGCTGACAGCTATTGTGCAGATTGGCCCGAGGTTGAAGGATGCTGCCGGGCTAACCGTGCATCAGTTTCAAGCTTGAAAACTGCGTCCAGGTGACGGGCAATAGCTGTGTTTTTATTCTGTTCATCTGATCTGGATATGGGAAATTGAGGGGCGACAGCCTCATTTGCCAGCAACCGACTAAAAATATCTGTCTGACTTAATTCATCGAGCTTTTTCATGAGATCATTCGCGCTCCACATTTTGTCACTGGGTAAACAACATGCTTGCAACTTGGCTAAAACCAAATCCAGCGATTGTGGATTTGGTAAATCCCTCAACCGCACATCTGCCAACAGATAAATTGCCGCGCCTCCCCAATACACATGTTTGGTTCGCTTGCTTTCGCGCAAACTGCCTCCGTAGGCGCGACGGCCCTTGGCAAATCCTGCCTGAAGTTTTTGCCATGCTTGTTCGCCAGTCAATAGTCCCGCTCGCGCTTTAGCGACATTTTGGTAATAACTGGCGAGGCCTTCAGACAACCATCGGTCGTTGTATTCTATTAGCGGTACAAGTAAATGGCTTAGTTCATGTACTGCCGTCCAATCTGCTTTGAATTCAGATATCGGGCGGTTTGGGTCAATAAACAAATGAACTGCAGGTCTTCCCGCCCGCTGAACTTCAGCCCATGGCACGGCTTCTTTTCTTTTACCAATCGGAATCACAAGAATTTGAGCCTGATCGACTGGAAACTGCCCGGTAATCATGGCAACAGAACCTGCCGCTTCGAGGACCCAGTCCCGTATTTCAGCGCGCTTCCTATCGGGAATATCTGTTGTTTGTGCCAAATTAAGATGGATGCCTCCGAGTGCCAGAGGGCTGACCTCAACCCCACCAAACAACATTCTGCTGGTCCACCCAAGAGGGGTATTTCCCGCCACATATCCGCCGTTTTGTTCTGGCCATGGGACAGACACATTAGTGAGCTGGTTATTTTTATCGTAAAACTCTAGTCTCAAGTCCTGCGGCGTTGCAGGGCGCCAAAGCCAAGCTCTGTTGTTAACTAACCAATGGTTTCCACGGTTCCTGGCCTGACGATCAGGTATTGCCAGATTCAGGTCGACCTGATAGGCAATGCATTTATCTGCCAAATACATTCGGGTGCCATTTCGGGACATTCTGATGCGCTTTTTTACCTCAGGAATGAGGTATTCGCTGCTGGACCTTCTGCCGGTGCTTAAGTAAGAAGGGGGAATATCAGCGAAACAGGCCCGAACAGAAATCAGGCCTTGTTTATCATCCAATATAACTTTGTAAGTGTCCTGGGCCTGGCTGGGTAGTCCGACTAAAACAAGACATATTATCCAGCATACTACTATCTCTCGCATCTTTGTTCCTTTCTCTAACACTCAATTTCATTAACTTAAATAGAGCGGATCAGAGACAAAAAGTATTCAAACGCGACGAATCTACAATGTTACAAGTCGTGATAGCTCCTGGGTCTTACTCGCTCAGCAAAGAGGCAAGCATCTTCCTTACTTCACTAGCTTCGAACGGTTTGTCACACAGGGCATTTACCCCAGTTTGTTGAATGTTTGCCATGTGCAGACTTTCAGTGGATTCCGATGTCACCATGATAATAGGGACGTGCGCGGTCTCAGGATTAAATCGGATGAACTCAGACAGTTCTCGACCGTCCATTTCTGGCATGTTGTAATCCGTTACAACCAGATCATAAGTATTGTCTTTGATTAACGTCAGCGCCATGGCGCCATTTTCGGCTTCCTGGATCTTTTTCAACCCCATGCCTTCCAGTACTCTTCTAATATGATTTCTGGCTAGTCTGCTGTCATCAACCAGCAATACCCGCACTTCATGCACATCAAATAAATCGAGGTTTAACTCTTCTGAATTGATAAGATCCAGCGACGCACGCAGGGCCCGTGATAAATACACAGGCTTGAAAGGTTTTGGCAAAATTGCCGCTACACCTGCCTGCTTAAATTCTTCGAGTTTAGAGACCTTATTTTCACTGGATACCAGCATAAAGGGAATGGATGCTGTTTCTTCCGAATCCTTAATTGACTTTAACAGATCCAGACCCGTACCGTCCTCGAAGTACATGGCACTGACCACAACGTCACTGCCATGGGAGCGCAACGCGCTTTTCGCCTCTGCTACTGTGGAAACTGCATCTATTTCGCCAACATCTTCTTTTATCAAAAGAGATGATATGATCTTTCGTTGGGTATCTGACGGCTCAACTAATAAAATGTTGATGTCTGAGAGAGAAATATTATCCATTCGGAAACCTATTGCATGTTAGTTGAGTGAATTAACCGCCAGCCAATTTGACTGTAAAGCCTTGCTTTTCCAATACCGCTTTGATTTTTTCTCGGTTATCGCCTTGTATTTCTATAACATAATCCTTCACTGCGCCACCTGTGCCGCAGATTTTTTTCAGGCTAGTACACAATTTTTTAAGTTCTGGCGCTTCAAGACCTAAGCCATCAACTATGGTGACACCTTTACCTTTGCGACCTTTAGTCTCGCGACGGATCCTGACGATCCCATCGCTTTTTGGAGCACTTTGTTTTTGCGAAGCTTGATTGATTCGGCCTGTTTCTGTGCTGTAAACCAGATTACTATTGCTCACGTAATATCAACTGTATAAATTAATTTGGACTGATTTTCATTGTATATAAATTTTTACCTTGGATAAAACAACAAATCTGTTGCGAAATTTTTTACCTATGCCAAAGTATAACTATGCTGTTGTTTTGGTAGGCGAAACGGAGAGAATTATGAGTTTGGAAAAAGAGTTATCTGCTGACGGAAAAACACTTACCATTTTTATGGATGAAAAGTTTGATTTTGGCAAAGTTCAGGATTTCCGCATGGCTTACGGTTCTGATAGTGGTGAGGTTACATCGATCAATATTGACCTGTCCAAAACAGAATATATGGATAGCTCCGCACTTGGCATGCTGCTGAATATGCAGAAGAGTATGTCTTCTACGGTATCTAGTTTTAGTATCTGTAACTGTCGCCCGCAGGTGGCAAAAATTCTCAAAATCTCGCGATTCGATAAGAAGTTTGATATCTCCTGAAGTTACGCATTAAATCATGCGAATTTTAATTGTCGATGACGAATCACTTAATCGGTTCTTGCTTTCCCATATGCTCGAAGAGGCCGGCTACAATGATTGTTATGAGGCTGAATCCGGTCATGAAGCACTGCGGTTAGCCGAACGCATTAAACCAGATTTGGTGTTGTTGGATGTGGTCATGGACGATATGGATGGCTTTGAGGTTGCGCCCAAGCTCAAACAGTTGGCAGGCGATATATATCTGCCCATCATATTTATTACAGCATTGGATGATCAGGAGAGCCTTGCCCGGTGCTTGGAAGTTGGAGGAGACGATTTTGCTTCCAAGCCGTTCGATAAAATGATCCTCACTGCAAAAATACGCGCACACGCAAGAACCCGACTACTAAGTAAGAAAGCCTCAGAGCAGAATCAGGAGCTGGTTTATTATCGCAATGCAGTGGAACGGGAACATGCAATTGTTGAGCATATTTTTAAAAACGCACTGACAATCAGTCAATCTGTGAGTCATTTTTTCGATTACCGGTTGGCCCCAGCTAGCAGTTTCAATGGCGACTTATTTCTGATCGAGCCCAGTCCCACGGGCGGCATCTACTTTTTGATGGGAGACTTCACCGGTCATGGTTTAGCTTCGGCCATAGGTGCTCTTCCGGTCACGAGAGCATTCCAGGCAATGAGTGAAAAAGGCATATCAGTGTCCGAGATGGCATCCACTATCAATAATACATTACTCAAATTATTGCCCGGTGATATGTTTTTTGCCTCTGTTATTGTGGAAATAGGGAACTCCGGTACCCAGTTTAATATTTGGCATGGTGGTATGCCTGATATGTTGCTTGTTGCTCCAGATGGTCAGATTCGCAAGCGTTTTGAGTCAATGCATATGGCGTTGGGTATATTAGAAGCCGATGAATTTGAAGACGATGTTGAACATTTTGAAGGTGAATTCGGCGACAGACTAGTGGGCTATTCTGACGGGGTTGTGGAACTGACCAACGCGCAGGAAAAGATGCTTGGCGAGGAAGCTTTAGTGAAGTGGATAACGTCACAACCCGATATCAATGTGCAGGCCTTAGAGCAAAAAATTGATAAATTTCGCGGTACAGCTGAGCAACTAGATGACATTACACTCGTATCTTATACATGCCAATCGCTGGATAGTTTAAAGTCAAACCATGCTGTTTGCCTTGTTCCCTTCGATATCACTGTGGATCTGGATGCCGAACTGCTAAAAACGATCGACCCTATTCATGAATTAATTATCATGGTGTCCAGTCAGAATGGAATGCAAGGTATTCGCTCTGATTTCTCGACAGTTTTAAGTGAACTTTATAACAACGCATTGGATCATGGTCTGTTACAGCTTGATTCTGCCATGAAGAAGTCCACCGACGGCTTCTTCGAATATTTTGAAGCCCGATTGGAAAAATTGGCTCAACTGCATGATGGGAACATTTCAATTCATGTATCCTATGAACCCGATAGCAAAACACTGGAATTGACTGTGTCGGATTCTGGTCCTGGATTCGATGTTGCTAACCTTTGCAAGACGAAGGAAACGGACAGCTTTGGTCGAGGTATTTTACTAGTTAAAGAACTTTGTCAAAATGTTACCTACACCGATGGTGGCAGCACCGCCAAGGTTAGCTTCACTATTTAACTCCAGATAATTAGGAAAACACGATATGCAGGTACGTTTAGCGACCCAATCTGATTTGGTCGCCATAGTTGAATTTAACCAGGCGATGGCTCTGGAAACTGAAGGAAAACAACTGGACAATCATACGTTGTCTGCTGGTGTAGCAGGCTTATTAGATAATCCGCATAGAGGGTTTTATCTTGTAGCAGAGCAGGAGGACGCGATTGCTGGTAGTTTGATGGTGACTTACGAATGGAGTGACTGGAGAAATGCAAATTTCTGGTGGGTCCAAAGTGTGTATATATTGCCAGAATTCAGGCGTCAGGGAGTCTATTCTGCTCTCTACGGCAAAGTTCAATCCCTCGCGCGAACAGATGATAACGTATGTGGTTTTCGGCTTTATGTTGAAAAGGAAAATGAAAAAGCACAACGCACCTACCAATCTCTCGGAATGGATGAAACGCACTATCTAATGTACGAAAGTCAATAGCTTGCTTTCTATTTGTTATTGAGAATTATTATCAATTGGAATACACTGCCACTTTGTTAAATTCATTGTTGTGAAGCCATTATGTTAAAGCCATTTTGTTCTTTGATTTTATTCACTTTATTAGTCCAGGCGAACGCTGTTCAAAGTGCCGAAGTGAATGTATATTCAGCGCGTAAAGAAGCATTAATTAAACCCTTGCTGGATAAGTTTACTGAGCAGACAGGGGTTAAGGTAAATCTGGTTACCGGTAAAGCAGATGCCCTGATTAGCCGTGCTAAGAGTGAGGGCAAACTGAGTCCTGCTGATTTATTATTGACTACAGATGCGGGAAGGTTGGTTCGAGCGAAAGAGCAAGGCATCACTCAAAATATTCGCTCCCAGGTGGCTGAAAGTGCTATACCCGAATATTTGCGAGACGCGGATGGACATTGGTTTGCTTTAACTATGCGTGCTCGTCCGATTATTTATTCACCAAGTCGCGTTAACTCAGAAGAGTTATCGACTTTCGAGCAACTGACTGACCCTCAATGGAAAGGCAGAATTTGTATTCGTTCTTCAAGCAACATATACAATCAATCTATGCTGGCTGCAATGATTGAACAAAAGGGAGAAGAAGCATCTCTCAACTGGGCAAGCGCGCTGGTGAAAAATTTTGCGCGTCCGCCTAAAGGTGGAGATAGAGATCAAATCAAAGCGGTTGCAGCTGGTCAATGCGATATCGCAATTGCAAATACCTACTATCTTGCTGGCATGCTGACAGATGGTGACGCTAATGCCAAAAGTGTGGCACGTCAGGTAAAAGTGTTTTGGCCAAATCAACAGGATAGAGGCGCGCACATCAATGTATCTGGTGCGGCTATCATGAAGCATGCCCCCAACCCTGAACAAGCTAAAGCATTACTTGAATTTATGGTCACCGCTGACAGCCAAAGCTGGTACGCCACCGCAAACCATGAATACCCCGTTGTGGATGGCGTAGAATGGAGTGATGTGCTGAAAGACTTTGGTCAATTTAAAGCGGAAAGAGTCGCTTTGAGCCGGGTTGGTGAGCTCAATGGTGAAGCAGTGAAGGTTCTAGACAAGGCCGGCTGGAAATGATCTCTAAGGTGACTCGCCAGACAAAGGGATAATTCTCTAGTGCGATTACACATCGACGCCTGGCAGTCCAGCCTGGTTTTCCTGAGTTTTATTCTGGGACTGCCAGTCGTTGCAATTCTTTACAGCTTGCTGGATCCGCAATGGGACATTTGGTCTCACTTGGCTGAGACGGTTCTTGCCGATTATGTGGTTAATTCTCTAATTCTGGCAGCAGGAGTAGGTGCTGGTACCTTATTTATCGGCACCAGTCTTGCGTGGTTAATTGCCCGCTTTCAATTTGTGGGGCGCAGTGCCATTCAGTGGATAGTGCTGTTACCACTTTCAATGCCCGCCTATATTATCGCTTATACTTATACCGGTATGCTGGATTTTGCCGGACCATTACAAACTTCGCTACGTCAGCAATTTGGTTGGTCTTACGGAGACTACTGGTTTCCCGAAATACGCTCCTTGGGTGGGGCCATTTGTATGTTGGTTCTGGTACTTTACCCCTATGTTTACATGCTGGCACGTACTGCGTTTGCAGAGCAATCAGCCAGTTTGCTGGAAGCGAGTCGAAGTATGGGAGTATCTGGTTTTTCGCACTTCCGAAAAGTTGAGTTTCCTTTAGCACGCCCTGCAATTTTTACTGGCACTGCATTGGCAATGATGGAAGCATTTGCAGATTATGGCACTGTTCAATATTTTGGTGTCAGCACCTTTACCACAGGAATATTCAGAACCTGGTTTGGCTTGGGAAATCAGTTAGCGGCAGCGCAACTGGCCGCGCTTCTGTGCACTTTTGTGCTGATACTTTTGTTGTTGGAAAAGTATTCTCGTCGCCGAATCAGTTACTATCACCAAGGTCAGAAACATACCAGACAAACACCCAAAAAAGTGAGTGCGGGGTCCTCGCTGGTGATTCTGATACTCTGTATAATTCCACCTATATTGGGTTTTTTGGTTCCGGCATTACAATTAGCGAACTGGGCAATAGGGAATCCAAATCAAGCCATAGATGCATCATTTATGTCATTGGTTGGTAATAGCCTTATGTTAGCGACTGTTGCGGCACTTATTGTTGTCTTGCTCGCGCTCGTATTTGCTTACGCGAAAAGACTCAAACAGAGCAAATTAGTCAACACCCAAGTTCAAATTGCCAGTCTGGGATACGCCCTACCAGGGACAGTGATTGCCGTTGGTGTACTCATTCCGCTCAGCTGGACAGATCTGCAACTGAATCGATTAATTGAATTATGGTTTGGGAACTCCATTGGACTGATATTTTCCGGGACATTGTTTGCGCTGATTTTTGCATATTCAGTGCGATTTTTGTCTGTGGCCTTGCACAACGTAGAAACTGGTCTCGGACGGATCAAACCAAGCATGGATGATGCCGCACGCTCGCTAGGGCTAAAACCACGACAGGTCTTGACTCGCATTCATGTTCCACTATTAAGAATGAGTGTACTCAGCGCCTTGTTACTCGTATTTGTGGATGTGCTTAAAGAGTTGCCTGCAACCTTGATTCTCAGACCTTTCAACTTTAATACTCTTGCAGTAAGAAGTTATGAATTGGCCTCTGATGAACGTCTTTTCGATGCTGCACTGCCAGCTTTGGCTATTGTTCTTGTTGGCCTCATCCCGGTAATATTATTGGTAAAAGCCCTTGAAAAACCTGCTGTTTAAATTGGTAAACCGATGCTGACTCTTAAAAATATCTGCGTATCTTATGATGACCAACCTGTGGTCAGTGAAATCAGCCTTGGGTTGGAAAACGGACAAATTGGCTGTCTGCTTGGTCCGTCTGGCTGTGGCAAAACGTCTATTTTACGTGCCATTGCAGGGTTTGAACCCGTTCAGAGCGGAGAAATTCAGCTTCGCGGGAACTGCGTAAGTGATCCAACATACTCTCTTGGACCTGACAAGCGCCAGGTCGCAGTGGTTTTCCAGGATTTTGCATTATTTCCTCACCTCACCGTTGCACAGAATATTGCCTTTGGTTTGCAACGTCTGTCGTCACAGGAAAAATCCAGCCGTGTTGGCGTTATGCTTGAGCTAGTTGGTCTTGGGGGTAAGGGGGAACAGTTTCCCCATCAGCTTTCAGGTGGCCAGCAACAGCGAGTCGCACTGGCGAGGGCGATGGCACCAAAACCTGATTTGCTATTATTGGACGAACCCTTCTCCAGTTTAGATATAGAATTAAGGGAAGATTTGGCCAAGGAAATTCGCGCAATCTTAAAACACGAAAACGCGACAGCGTTAATGGTCACCCATGATCAACATGAAGCTTTTGCTATGGCTGATTTAATTGGGGTGCTGCACAAAGGCAGTTTGTTGCAGTGGGCCGATGCTTACACCTTGTACCATCAGCCTGCTACGCGTTTTGTCGCTGAATTTGTTGGTAGTGGGGTGTTTTTGGATGCTGTACTCACAGAAAACAACAAGTTAAAAACCGATCTGGGCGAATTTGACTTTTCAGCGGTGCAAGGAAAAATACCGCAGCCTATATCAGACTCTGGGTACTTCCAATTGCTTGTCAGACCCGATGACATTGTCCATGATGACGAAAGTCTTCACCAGGCTGTTGTTAAGTCTCGGATGTTCAAAGGTGCACATATTATGTATGAGCTTGAAGTTGAAGGTCCAAAGAAGGAAACGCTACTGTGCCTGGCGCCTAGCCATCACGATCATCAGGTTGGTGAACGATTTGGTATTCGCTTAGACCTGGCCCATCTAGTCTTGTTTAGAGAAGAGCAGAGCTGATCTAAACAAAAGCGTCCATAAGATTTAAACCGCCGTTTTTTGCACCCGACAAAATAGCAAAATTTAATTAGTGATCTGGTCATTTATCTCCACGTATTGAACACATCAGGAAATTCGTAAGGTCTAGTGCTTGTGAAAATAGCGATTGTTGGTGCAGGAGCGACAGGGAGCCTGTTAGCGTATTTATTGACGAATAAAGGGCATGCCGTGACAGTATTTGAGAAATCCCGTGGCCGCGGTGGACGTTGCTGTCATAAACGCGCCAACTGGGGAGTATTTGATACGGGTGCGCCGGTGATCAACGCCTCGACCAGTGAGTTCATAAGCTTTATGCGAGTTCTGGAGCAACAAGGTTTAGCCTGTCAGTGGCCGATCAGAATTCATGAATACAAAGACCAACTTCGGCTCAAGGATAGTCATTCTACTTATTTTACTTTCACACCCGGAATGAATTCAGCGTGCAGGTACTGGTTATCTGATGCCAAATTTGTTACCCAGTGTCGAATTGAGCATTTACAAAAGGTGAATGCTGGTTGGTTATTGTGGGATGATCATGAAAGGAAGTTTGGTGCGTTTGAATGGGTAATTGTCACTACACCACTTCCCCAGGCTATCCCATTGGTCAATGAGCAGGTTGAAGGAGGATTGGTAGGGCAAGAGTGGGAAAGTTGTTGGACAATTTCATTGCAATTTGAGCAGCCTGTCTCAATAAACGCAGAGATGATTGAATTCGCCAAGGGCCCGATTAAATTGATTGTTCATGACAGCGCTAAGCCTGGTCGACGACAAACTAATGATGTTTGGGTAGCGTATTTCAGACATGATTTATGCGCCGATAAAAGTGCTCTGGATCACAGCGAACTGCAGAATTTGGCGCTGCAAGAATTGCACAAGCTTTCACGTGATGAGCTGCCTGCCGTAATCCATCGATATCAGCATTATTGGCGTTTCGCGCAACTGAACCTTCATCAACAAGCACAAGGAATTTTCTGGGATCCTGTGCAGAGGTTAGCATCGGGCGGTGACTGGAGTTATGGCGCATCTGTTCAGGCTTCATTTCAATGCGCCAATATGCTATTTAATAAAGTGCAATCAGAATCTGAAAATCCACTTGTTAATACATTAGTTAACAACAAGTTATATTGAAGAAATGCATTTCAATTGTGTTAGACTGTGGATTGGTTTTGGCTAACACTCAGAGCGCTTATTTGTTCAGAAGTATTAAAACATCTCTTATCATATTGACGGTTTCGGCCATTTTGGTAACTAGTATGTCTGTACTGTTATTTTCTATTTCTGAGCATGAAAAGTTGTATGTTGACTCGGTGGAGTCCGATCTCAACGGGTTATCTGAAAACATGTCCAACGATCTCATTCCTTTGTTGGTAAATGAAATAGACAAGTTTGAATTGGCTTCTGTTTTACTAAGACTGGACAGATATCCAAATATTAAAATTGCAAGAGTCTACAAACCAAACCTGACGATGCTGCAGGAGTATTTGGGTCGTGCGTCTTCCACATTGAATAGCCAGGAACCAATCAGCGAAATCGTAGACGTGGAAAACCTTTCTTTAGGTATGGGCAGGGGGCAATCTCAACTATATGCCTACAAACTGATTGGGGATGAAAGGTTGCCCTTGGGTTATCTTTATATTGCCACTGACATTGCGGGCCCGATAAAACAAAGCAACATCAGCTTATTTTATCAGGTGCTGCCACCTACCATAATATCGTTACTGCTGGCCATCTCTATCGCTTTCTGGCTGCACCATAAAATGTTGTTTCCATTGACCCAGTTATCCCGTTTCGCCAAGCAAGTCGAACTAAGTAAAGACTATTCATTGCGCGCAGACATCGATGGAAAACATGAGGTTGCGGAGTTGAGTTGCAACATTAATCAAATGATGGAAACCATAAATACAGAAGTAGAAAAGAATCGCAAACAGACCTACCAGTTGATTGAACAGCAAAAAACCATGGAGCGACTGGCTAACTTTGACAGTCTGACTGGTCTCCCCAACAGACAGTTTTTTATGGAAAATCTGCGGATAGAATTAGCTCGGGCAAAACGAGATGGTCAAGACGTCGCATTAATGTTTTTTGATTTGGATGGGTTTAAAACGGTCAATGATAGTTTAGGGCATGAAACCGGGGATTTATTACTTATTGAAGTGAGTAAACGCGTCAAGCAATACCTGCGTGAGGGCGATTTGGTTTCCAGATTGGGGGGAGACGAATTTCTGATCTTATTGTACGACTCGCCGGACGATCTCATGTTGGTCACTATAGCTAACCGCATTATTGACGGTTTGAAGGAACCTTTTTCTGTGGAAAGTTGGGAGCTTCAGGTAGGCGTAAGCATTGGTATTGCCCGAGGAAGGGATGCGGACTATAACCTGAGCAATTTTGTCAGCAACGCAGATATTGCTATGTATCGTTCTAAAATGGCCGGTAGAGGTTCCTATACCATTTTTGCACCGGAGATGATGGAGGACAATAAACGTAAACTGCTAATTGCCAGTTCAATTAATCAGGCAATTAAGGATAACGAATTCTGCCTGCACTATCAGGCCAAGGTATCACCTGAAGAAGAACTAATAGGGTTTGAAGCCTTAATCCGATGGAACAGTTCGGTATTGGGATTCGTTTCGCCGGGCGAATTTATTCCCATTGCGGAACAAAGTGGTAAAATCGTGTCGGTGACGCAGTGGGTACTGGAGCGGTTATGCAAGGACTTACCCGAAATACAACGGCAGTTTAAAGGTGAAATTTCCGTTTCTGTTAATTTATCTGCACTGGATCTTAAAAACCCGAGTTTACTGGAATTTATCAACCACTTATTTCAGCTGCACGATGTGGACCCAAAGCTTATTGAATTTGAAGTAACGGAGTCTGCCTATTTAGAAAATTTTGATATGGCCACACATTTCTTTCAGTCTTTAAATGAGTTGGGTTGCTCAATTGCGCTAGATGATTTTGGTACTGGTTATTCTTCCTTAAGTTACCTCACACAAATTCCTATTCATACGCTGAAAATTGACAAGCAATTTGTGGATAATCTGGGTTTGTCAGATCGCAATACGCTGGTTACCAGCACGATAATCGATATGGCAAAACGGTTGCAGTTAAATATCTGCGCTGAAGGGGTAGAAACCCGTGAACAATTTGATTTTCTTGTGAAAAGTGGTTGTCAGCAACTGCAAGGGTACTTATTCTCCAAACCCACGGCCTTGTCCGACTTATCAATATACGCACCCTTAAATAGCTAAGGTCTAGTGCGCTAGCTTGCATATCTCGTCAATCATTAGTCTGACGAAAACATCCATTCAACGAATTAAATTGATTAATGTGCGTCTTTCATCCTAGCATCAGATCGTTGTTTGAGATTGGAGTATAAGTTGATGTTGAAAAAATTATCAGAGTGGTTTGCGTCACAGATCGATCAGGATAAAAGCGAGCAAAGTTCCCACACTGTGGAACTAGCCACCGCGGTATTAATGCATGAAATCATGTCAGCTGACGGCAAAATGCAAGATGCTGAACAGGCTAGCTTTTTAACACGGCTTAACGAACTGTATTCCCTGACTGAAGATGAACTCAATACCTTGAAGGCGTTGTCGAAAACTCAGGCAGAACATGCTGCAGATTTTGTCCAGTTTACCAGAGTAATCAATCAACATTGCTTGCCTAAGCAAAAACGTCAGATCCTGGATTCGTTGTGGCACATTGCCTATTCTGATGGGCAGCTAGATGCCCATGAAGAGCATTTGATCAGAAGAATCTCTGATTTGATGCATATGCCTCACAGCCAGTTCATTAAAAGTAAGCTGTCTGTTCAGCCCAACAGCTAAATTCAGATTTGTCTCCCAACCGCTAACTGTCGCAAAATAAATACAGCGTGTGAGTGTTTCCCATAGGTGCAATACCTTGATTATTAAGTTAAATACGAATTGTTAGCTGAATTGTGTCGTTAATTAGGTACATTTTGGAGGCGGTACAAGTAACCTAATGGCACTCTAATTACCTAACTATTTGAAAGTAATGCAATAAATAAAGTTGGCACTAAAACTGTAATGTGTTGAGGCAATTGCATTCTTAGCTACTGGTTCCTAGCTTTGTATGGATAGCAATGTAATTGATAGAAAAATTACCATAACGGTTTTGTTATTGGCTGCGATGGCGTTTGCAACTAACGGTAATTTTTCCGGGAAGCCAGATTGGCTTTTCAGGTTTGGCATGGATGCCAAACGTTATCTCTTTAATTGAAGCGAAACCCGCTGAGTTTCGTTCTCACAAACAGGAGGTGAGACTTATGAAAAGATCATACTTAATGGGTGCACTTGTCCTCGTTGTAGGGATTATTCAGACCTTCACTAGCCTAGCTGTAAAAGCACAAAACAGTTATCTGGATTCTATTGACCAGGATAAAGACGGCTACATCAGTATCAAAGAAGCTGTTTCAGATCCAAACCTGCTGGCAGTTTTCGGAAAGGTTGACGTTAACGGGGATGGAAAAATAAGTGCTCAGGAATTGAGTGAAACCAACCTTTTAGAAAACTAACCTTGGTTTTTATCTGCTGGAAAGTTTATTAAATTCAGCCACAAGTTTTCTATATCTGCCTGCTAAAGTAGCTGGCTTGACGAGTTTGATTGGAATAATGTTTTCACGCGTAGGATACTGCGTTTCTATTAGTCGTATTATTAGGGGCAAACGTGCAAATCGGATCGTTGCGGCAACTTACGTTAGCGAGTTTTATTCTTGCATTGGTTCCGCTTGTGGTATTGCTTTGGCAAAGTCAAAGTACCTTAAGTGATATGGGCCAAATTGCTGCCAGCGAAGCTCAGTTCTCAGTAGGCCTGGTTCGCCAGATAGGCAGTATTGAAAATGTCGCCATTGATGTGGAACGTTGGATACTTCAATACCACGTATTGAAAAAAGAAGAATTGCGTGAATTGACAGAAAACAATATTCAGCGATTGCGCGATATGATGTTAATAGTTTGCGCTGAACTGGACAAAAAAAATGTATGCCAGGCATTAGAGAAGAGAATTAGCTGGTTTTTGCGAAATACAGAAATCACCGATCAATTATTGCTCGACGCCCAGCTAGCTGAATTCAGACGCTCACTTGGTGAGCTGCATGAACAAGTAGATACTCTGCTGGATGAACGGATAGAACAACAGCAAGATTACGTCAATTCCGTTCAACAAACACAAGCCTGGTCTACCGGTATTCTTGTGAGTATTTCGTTGCTCTTAATCATATTTGCCAGCCAGCTTATTCTCTCACCAGTTGCGAAAATAGAAAGGGTGATCGGTGCTATTGCCCGTCAAGCGACACGCTTACCAGCAATTTCGAAGTCAGGCCCAAAAGAATTGATAGAGTTGGAGCACAAATTACATTGGTTGGCTGACCGGTTGAACCAGTTGGAGCACCTCCGGCATGCGTTGCTAAGACATGCTTCACATGAACTAAAGACTCCTCTGGCGAGTATAAAGGAAGGTTGTTCACTGTTATCCGAACAAGTGGTGGGCAATTTGAATGAGCAGCAAGTGGAAGTGCTGTCGTTACTCAATAGCAGCACCGAAAGACTTAATCTATTGATAGAACAGCTGCTGGATTACAACTTGCTTTTACAACAAGCGAAGCCGGTGTATCAAAAAGTAGACGCTCAAGCATTGATCGACGACGTTTTAACAGACAATGCGTTAGCAGTTCAACAAAATGACCATAAAATTGAGTTGAGTCTGAAAGTGATAAATCTGTACGTAGACCCCAATTTGTTTAGACGTATTATGGATAATCTACTATCAAATGCTTTAGCTCATGGCACAGTAGGTAGACCGATCAATATAAGCTTGTATACCGCACAGGATATGCTCATCCTCGATGTTGCCAATCGCGGGATCAAAATACCGCAAGAGCAGCGGTTGGTATTGTTTGAACCATTTAAACGGGGTGACAACAGACGTAACGACCGGGTCATTGGATCTGGGCTTGGATTATCAATTGTCTCAGATTGTGCACGAATGATGCATGGGACTGCTGAAATAGTTGATATTGATTATGCCGATGTCTGCGTCCGCGTTTGTTTGCCCTTGACTGAGGTATCGTCATGAATAAAAGCAGGTTAGGGATAATATTGCTTAGTCTGTCCCTAAGCGGATGTGAATTAGTGAATCGCTACAAAATAGTGGAAGTTCAGCAGGAATCTCAGGAAGTATCTGAAAAACCCAGCGCAAATGGATTTTGTGTCGTGACGGAAGAAGACCCGTTGCTCGATAACAATTGCGACTTGTCATACTGGCTAAGTTTTTGGATCGACAATAACAATCGATCCTGGGTTCAACGTAAGAATGCGATTGCAATGCTAGGAGATGGTACCTTCGACAAGTTCAGAAAAATTTTGTTAAGTCAGGGGAAAGGAACACCTTTTCAGGACAGGTTGAGGGCTCAGACCTGGTTAGATGAGTTGATGCCGTTAGTTTCTCCCTGGATGAAAAGTTTCCTGAAAGTACTTGTCTATCAACCTAGCCAGGAAATGCTGGAGTTCGAATCTGCATTAACCATATTGAGCAGAGTAAATGGAAATCAGTCTGCTGAGTTGGAAGAGCAATTACAGCAAATACGAGAACAACAGCAACAAATAGAGCAGTTACTGAAAATTGAGGCGTCAATGATGGAGAAACGAGAGGGGATAAATCAATGAGCAAAGCTGAAAACGTAGTATTACCCAGAATTTTGCTGGTGGACGATGACGAAAACCTGTTGCGACTGATGACAATCAGATTGCAAGGCGAAGGTTACCAGGTTAGCTCGGCCGAAAACGGTAAAGAGGCGCTGAGAATATTAAATACAAACAGTTTTGATGCGGTGTTAAGTGATCTGCGTATGCCAGGTCTCGACGGCCTCAGTCTGTTCGAGGAGATTGTCTCCTTGCGACGGGATATCCCGGTCATTTTAATGACGGCACATGGCACTATTCAGGACGCTGTTGAAGCGACACAACGTGGCGTATTTGGTTTCTTAACCAAGCCCATTGACCACGACAACTTGCGAGAATTGCTTGATAAAGCAGTCAGTCAAAGTCAGGGTGTTCAAAAAGGTGCCTGGTGCGAACAAATTATTACCCGCTCAATGCAGATGGAGCAGCTATTAGATCAGGCTTTTCGCGTTGCGCAACGTGATGTCAGTGTGTTGATCACTGGTGCCAGTGGAACAGGTAAAGAACTTCTTGCTAATGCGTTACACAAAGCCAGTAGCAGAGCGACTAAACCATTTGTGGCAATCAATTGTGGTGCTCTGCCTGAAAACCTGCTGGAGTCTGAATTGTTCGGACACACTAAAGGAGCCTTTACCGGAGCCGTAAATGAACACCAAGGCCTGTTTCGCGAAGCCGACGGTGGCACATTGTTTTTAGATGAAATAGGTGACATGCCGGTTCCCCTGCAAGTGAAATTATTACGAGCTTTACAAGAACAGCAAATAAGACCTGTTGGCAGCAGCAAACAGATACCAATTAACGTGCGTGTTATTTCTGCCACCCATAAAGATCTGGCCAAAGAGATGGCGGAACATAATTTCAGAGAAGATTTATATTATCGCCTGAACGTGGTTAACCTCACTTTGCCTAGTCTGCGTGAACGCTCAGAAGATATTCCTTTACTCGCAAGGTATCTGTTACAACTTAGTTCGGAGCGTCATCAGGTAAAAGTCAGTCGTTTTTCTGATGATGCAATGCAGTTGCTCGTTACGGCTCCCTGGCCTGGAAATGTCAGGCAGTTAGTGAACGTTGTTGAGCAATGTGTTGCTCTGACTCAAACGGCTGTGATCGCTGCGCATTTGGTTGAGCAAGCGCTATCTGCGTCCGAACAAAAATGGCCAACGCTCACAGAAGCCCGAGATGCGTTTGAACAAAGTTATTTGCTGAAACTACTGAAAATGACAGATGGTAATGTGACCCGGGCAGCAGAACTTGCTGGGCGTAACCGAACGGACATGCATAAGTTAATGAAGAAACACGATTTGCATTCCACCGATTTTAAACATGAACACGCCTGATAGATGATATTGGGTTTACCAAGCTCGGCGATTTTGTCTTAATCAAAAATGCTTAGTTGTGCTGAGGTTGGCGCAGGTAAACTTAATTCTGGCAAAGGGACGTCTTGATATATTGCCCGGTATTGCTTTAAAAATGCTTCTGCTAACCATGGGGCTTCAGCATTATCCGGCATATGAAAAAACAGGTAAGGTTGCAGGCCCTCTGACATCCATTGATTAATTTTGTGGATCCAGGGCAGCATGAATTTAGCGTTCTGTTGAATGTGCGGATGGCCTACAAACCTGACAATGGGATGACCAGCAGTTGCAATGACATTGGTGGGCACCTTAGGCTTTTTCTTTTGTACGTCCAAGACAAGGGGATCATCTGTTGGTTCGCATGAGAACAGACCTCGTGTATCCATGATGACCCGATTGACTTTGTTTTCGGCCAACAATCGATTGAATTGCTGTTCGTCCTCACCTTTTGCGAAAAAATACGGATTCCTCACTTCCACTGCATAGTTGAAGTCTTTTGGTAGGGTTCGCAGAAAAAGAGCTAACTCTTCTAGCCTTGATGGACCAAAGGCAGCAGGAAGTTGCAACATAAGAACGCTCAGCTTTTGTTCAAACAGAGAAAATCGTTGTAAGGTCAACTGCAGGAACGCGGGTTCTGCCAGCAAACTACCCTCATGACTGATTTGCCTGGGAAACTTGAAGGTAAATTTAAACTCTGGTGAAACGGAAGCCTGCCAGTCCAGAATGGTTTTTTCTTCCGGAAGTCGATAAAAGCTGGTGTTTCCTTCTACACTATTAAACAACTGCCCGTACTGCTGCAAATCGGAGTGAGTTTTATGCTGAAAAAGCATTTTTTTCCACTTGGCGTGCGTCCACATGGGACAACCGAAGCGTAGTTGTGTTGTTGTTATTTTGGTCACCTGATTAAATTCACTATTTCTAAACCAATAATTCTTTATCAACGCTGTCCTTTGGCGCGGTTTTGTTTATACTATGCGGCTTTAATTTTTTGAACATTTTTATGCTCTTTGTGAACTAACCAGGGTTAATTAGAAGAGCTTCAGAGGCAGTTATTCATGCGCACAGATTATTGTGGAAACATCAACGGATCGTATATTGGCCAGCAAGTAACATTAAGCGGTTGGGTCAATAAAAGACGAGATTTAGGCGGTGTTATTTTCCTGGATTTAAGAGACAGGGAAGGAATTGTTCAGGTGGTCTATGATCCTGATTTGCATGAGGTATTCGAGACAGCCAATAGTCTTAGAAATGAATTTTGTGTCCAGATAACAGGATTGGTGCGTGCCCGCCCTGAAGGACAAATTAACAAAGATATGACCACCGGTGAAATAGAAATCCTGGGCAAAGAATTGGTGATATTGAATAAATCTGCTCCATTGCCGCTGGATTGGAATCAGGAAAACTCAGAAGAGCAACGTCTTAAGTACCGTTACCTTGATTTACGTCGCCCTTTGATGAGTGACAGAATGAAATTTCGGGCCAAGGTTACCAGTGCTGTAAGGAATTACCTGGAAACCGAAGGATTCCTGGATATCGAAACACCGATATTAACTAAAGCAACACCAGAAGGTGCGCGAGACTATCTTGTTCCTAGCCGAACCCACAAAGGCCAGTTCTTTGCGTTGCCACAATCGCCGCAGTTATTTAAACAGTTACTGATGATGTCCGGAATGGACCGTTACTATCAAATTGTTAAGTGCTTCCGCGACGAAGATTTGCGAGCCGATCGTCAACCAGAATTTACTCAGATAGATATTGAAACAACCTTTCTCGATGCCGATGGTGTGATGTCTATCACTGAAGGGTTAGCAAAAGACCTTTTCAAAAAGATGTTAGATGTCGATTTAGGTGATTTTCCGCGCATGAGCTTTGCTGAAGCCATGCAGCGTTTTGGTAGTGACAAACCAGACTTGAGAAACCCGCTGGAATTGTGTGATATCGCCGATCTGGTTAAGGACGTCGAATTCAAAGTATTTGCGGGGCCCGCGAATGACAAAAATGGTAGGGTTACTGTCATCTGCGTTCCTGGCGGTGCAAAACTATCACGTAAGCAAATCGACGATTATGGCAAGTATGTCGGCATCTATGGTGCTAAAGGACTTGCCTGGATGAAAATCAATGAATTGAATGCAGGTGCTGAAGGTCTGCAATCACCAGTGCTCAAGTTTCTTGGTGAAGAAGTGGCAATGAACATTGCCCAACGCAGCGGTGCACAAGATGGTGATATTCTTCTGTTTGGCGCAGATAGTTATCAGGTAGTTACCGAAGCCATGGGCGCACTCAGACTGAAGTTGGGTGAAGATATGGATTTATTGGAAGGTGATTGGAAACCGCTTTGGGTTGTTGACTTTCCGATGTTCGAACAAGCTGATGGGCGTTTTTATGCCTTACACCATCCTTTCACCGCACCAAGGAATATGACGCCGGAAGAGCTTGCAGCTCAACCTGCCACAGCATTGTCTGATGCTTATGATATGGTCTTGAATGGGGTTGAACTGGGTGGAGGCTCGGTGCGTATTCACGATCAGGATATGCAATCTGCAGTCTTTGAATTGCTTGGCATTGAAGAGCAAGAAGCTGAAGAGAAGTTTGGTTTCTTGTTGGAAGCTCTGAAGTATGGTGCTCCTCCCCATGCTGGTCTGGCATTTGGTCTGGATCGTTTGGTCATGCTAATGACAGGTGCGACCTCAATTCGTGACGTCATGGCATTTCCAAAGACAACAACTGCGGCTTGCCCGTTAACAGACGCGCCCGGGTTTGCTAATCCTGAACAACTCAAAGAGTTGGCGATTCAAACTTTAGTGAAAGAAGACGACGCTGAATAATCCTGATTTTAAAAATCCTGAATCTGCTCTGGTTGTTATTTATGACAAACAGGGCAGAGTCCTTGTATTACAACGTGATGATGATGCAGAATTCTGGCAGTCAGTCACAGGCACAATAGAACCGGGTGAACAGCCTGTTCAGACTGCTGTCAGAGAAGTATTAGAAGAGACTGGCATCGATATTCTTAAATTAGGCTTAGACTTGGTGGATTGCAGGCAAGCCAATCAATTTGAGATCCGCAAACGTTGGCAGCATCGCTATCCTCCCGGTACCAGATACAATACAGAATATGTATTTATTGTGATGTGTAAAGGCGACGAATCTATTCGCCTGACGGAGCACCTACAGTATTTGTGGTTGTCCAAATCAGAAGCTATCGAGAAGGTTTGGTCTGCTACGAATAAGAGTGCAATAGCACAATTTGTTCCCGATTGTTCTGCCAGTGAAGGGGACAATTGATGCCCGTTATCTTAGGTATTGATCCTGGCTCCCGAATCACGGGCTACGGAGTGATAAAACAAATAGGTGGCAAAACAGAGTACCTTGGCAGCGGTTGTATCCGTGTGCAGGGCGATGAACTGGCGTCGCGTTTGAAGCAAATTTACAGCGGTGTGAGCGAAATAATCAGCCAATTTCAACCTGATACCTTTGCCATTGAACAAGTATTTATGGCTAAAAACCCCGACTCTGCGCTAAAACTGGGGCAGGCTAGAGGCGCCGCTATTGTCGCTGCTACCAACCATGATTTGCCTGTCTCTGAATATTCGGCTAGACAAATAAAACAGGCCGTTGTGGGCAAAGGAAGCGCTGAAAAGAATCAGGTTCAGCATATGGTGACCTATTTACTTAAGTTACCGGCCACTCCTCAAGCCGATGCTGCGGACGCCCTGGCCGTCGCATTGTGCCATAGCCATACAGAGCAAAGCCTCTTGAAAATGGCCGGACAGGCAAGTAAAACAGTCAGAGGGCGACTACGCAAATGAGCAACATGAAAGAGATAACAGGAAGCTAAATGATTGGTTTAATTCGTGGGACACTATTAGAAAAAACTCCGCCTGAGATAGTTATTGAAGCTGGTGGAGTAGGGTACGAAATTCAACTTCCCATGACCAGCTTCTATCAGTTGCCGGAAACAGGACAAGAGGCAACTGTTTATACCCACTTTGTCGTGCGTGAAGATGCACAGCTCTTGTTTGGTTTTGCCGACAAGTCCGAACGTGCGTTGTTTCGAGAATTAATTAAAGTAAATGGAGTTGGTCCTAAACTGGCGTTAACGATCCTCTCCGGTATGTCTGCGGCCCAATTTATCCAGTGTGTTAGTCAAGACGACGTGAGCGGTCTGGTTAAACTACCTGGTGTAGGTAAAAAAACGGCAGAGCGTTTGCTTGTGGAAATGCGTGACAGGTTGAAAAAGTTACTGGCCCAACAGGAACAGAGCTCCGACGCTTCTCACATCATGCCCTTGCCCGTTGAAAATACCTTTGTAGTGTCCAATGATGCAAAAGACGAAGCACTCAGTGCGTTACAGGCGCTAGGGTACAAGGCCGCGCAGGCAAGCAATGTGATTAACAAAGTATTTAAAGAAGGAATGAGTAGCGAAGAATTAATTCGTGAAGCGTTACGGTCGTTGGCATAAACCAGGCAATTCCATTAAAGATCTATACTACCGTCATATTTTACTGTATAAAAACACACGTGTCCGAATGAAACCTGATTAACAACAAGAATATTCTCAATGATTGAAGCAGATCGCCTTATCCAACCCACGGCCTCCCGCGAAGACGAAGCAATTGACCGGGCAATTCGGCCTAAAATGTTGGCGGATTATACTGGTCAACAACATGTCTGCGAACAAATGGAAATATTCATAGAAGCAGCATTAAAACGAACTGACGCCTTGGACCACCTTCTGATTTTTGGCCCCCCAGGACTTGGTAAAACTACCCTCGCTAACATAGTTGCAAATGAAATGGGTGTGAATATTAAGACAACCTCAGGTCCGGTATTGGAAAAAGCCGGGGATTTGGCTGCTTTGCTCACTAATCTTGAAGAAAATGATGTGTTGTTTATCGATGAAATTCACCGTCTCAGTCCTGTGGTTGAAGAGGTATTGTACCCGGCGATGGAAGACTATCAGTTGGATATCATGATAGGGGAAGGTCCGGCCGCGCGCTCGATTAAGCTCGAACTACCACCTTTCACCCTGATAGGAGCAACGACCCGAGCTGGCTCACTCACTTCACCGCTAAGAGATAGATTTGGGATAGTTCAGCGACTTGAATTTTATAATGTTAAAGACCTGACCAGTATTATCACCCGTTCAGCCAGTTACCTCGATTTACCCATTGATCAGGAGGGTGCTATCGAGATTGCGCGACGTGCGAGGGGAACCCCCCGTATCGCCAATCGATTGTTGCGGCGGGTACGTGACTATGCTGAAGTTAAAGCGGATGGCAGTATTCATAATAGTGTGGCATCAAAAGCATTGGATATGTTGGATGTGGACAAGGAAGGGTTCGACTTTATGGATAGAAAACTGCTTACTGCGATCATTGATAAGTTCAATGGTGGACCGGTTGGACTTGAAAACCTGGCTGCAGCTATAGGTGAAGAGAAAGAAACCATTGAAGATGTCATTGAACCTTTCCTTATCCAACAAGGATTCTTGCAGCGGACTCCCCGAGGACGAATTGCCTCTCAAAGAGCATATTTGCATTTCGGTTTTGATTACACGCCCTAATCCTATCTTTCTTAAATTCTGTTGCTAACAAGCGACATTTTCTTTGTCACCCACTGATTATTGCACCAGCAGTCAAACCAGTTGCTTCAATTTCTTTGAAGCAGGGGATTTCTCGGGACAAAAAAAAGCCCACGCTATTTAGCGTGGGCAAAGCAACAAGTGTTGAAGGAAAATACTTTCCAGGGAAAACTGTCAACAGGAGAATTGACAACTGTATCTGTGCCTTGGTTGATAAAAATCAATAACATTGCGCAGAGAACGAGGCGTATTTTAATCTCGTAATAAAATTACACAACTGAGAAATTTTTATTTTCGCATTAGTTTAATTAACCCATTTTTTCTACTTTAGAAAAAAGCTTTGAGATTATAAATCCAGGCGATGAAATATTAATGTTAAAAAACAAATAGATAAAATATTTTCGAGATTTATTGTGATGAGTTTTGGGGTTATTTTGCGGTAAAAAGTCTAATGAAAATGATTGGCGTGTGATTGCATAATCATGCACTGAGAGTGTGACTCACAGTGGACTGGTTAGACCAGACGGTCATGTAAATGAATGTATTTATCATTATCTAACATACTGAAAATTAAATGATTAATTGAACATTTTTTCGTTATTCAACGGTCACTGTCTGGGGCAGAATGGTAGAGTGAGAATTAGGGTAAGTATGCAAAAATCTGAATGATCAACTTTTTAGGGTATTCATGCTATTTTGGCTCAATTATTGATTCACATGCATAACAAGAAGTTAAAACAGACCAAATTAACTGAATACGTGCCCGGTTCTGTGGATCAGTACCTTTAATCAACTAAAAATAATTAAAAACAGATGAAACCACATAATTTTCAGATCAGAGTGTATTACGAGGACACTGATGCGGGCGGAATAGTTTATTATGCTAACTATCTTAAGTTTCTTGAACGTGCTCGTACTGAGTGGTTGAGAGATTTGGGGATCGAACAAGATAAACTTTTGGAACATTCAGTGGGTTTTGTCGTCAAACGGGTGGAAATGGATAATCATGTTGCGGCAAAGTTTAATGAACTATTGAGTATTAGCAGTCAAATAGTAGAATTGAAACGAGCCAGCATGGTATTCGAACAACAAATAATAAATGCCAGCAATAAATGCTTGGTAAGTGCGCAAATCAGGGTCGCTTGTGTGAATTTAGAAAAAATGAAACCAATCGCGATCCCTGAATTTATTCTAGGGGAACTAACGCGTGTCATCTGAATTATCCTTTATCGATCTGTTTATTCAAGCCAGCATATTAGTCCAGTTGGTAATGTTATTACTGCTGGCAACTTCTGTTGTTTCTTGGGCCTTCATTTTCCAACGCAGCAAAGCGCTGAGTAGGGCTAAAGATGAAATGAAAAAGTTTGAGGATAGATTTTGGTCAGGAGTTGATTTAAACAAACTTTATCAGGAATTGTCTGCTCGTCAGTCACTGCAGGGTATGGCGCACCTGTTCTGTGCTGGCTTTAAGGAATTCGTGCGTCTGCGCAAAAGCAACGTGAGTAATTCTGACGACGTAATGGACGGCACCTCACGGGCAATGCGCGTATCTCTTTCAAGGGAAGTTGATAGCCTTGAAAGTCGCCTGTCTTTTTTAGCCACAGCCGGTTCAATTAGTCCATATATTGGTTTGTTTGGAACTGTCTGGGGTATTATGAATGCTTTTATTGCACTGGGCGAAGTACAACAGGCAACTCTTGCTATGGTGGCGCCAGGTATTGCAGAAGCGCTTATCGCGACAGCAATGGGGCTTTTTGCCGCTATCCCGGCAGTTATTGCTTACAACCGGTTTAGCAATCAGGTGGAAAAGCTGGAAAATAGTTACGTGAACTTTATGGAAGAGTTTTCCAGTATCCTTCACCGCCAGGCTTTAGCACATCGTTCCGACACCGGAGCCCAATAAATGGCTGCCCAACACTATACCCGAAAGCGACGTCGGCCAGTATCGGAAATCAATGTGGTGCCCTACATTGACGTTATGTTGGTGTTGCTCATTATATTTATGGTGACAGCTCCTTTGGTAACGCAAGGGGTTAAAGTTGATCTGCCGGAAGCAGAAGCCGAAGCATTATCTGAAGATAGTAAACCTCCTATGATCGCCTCTGTAAATGCTGAGGGGCAGTACTTTCTGAATGTTGGGGATACCCAGGATGAACCAATGTCTGCCGTTGATTTAGCAACCCTTGTTGCGACGCAGTTGCGAGCAGAACCAGGAACGCCCGTTGTAGTTAAAGGTGACGGCGCCGTTCCCTATAACAATGTGGTGCAGCTAATGGTGTTGTTACAACGTGCTGGCGTGCCGTCCGTGGGTTTAATGACCGAATCTCCCGAGAAGTAAAGGTATTATGGGTAAGGCGTCATTTGCAGTTTTCAAATCCCTTGGGCTTCACGCTGCATTGGGAGGGTTGTTGGTGGTGAGCATGGACTTTCACACACCGCCTATGCCAACAGAGTTGAGCCTCAATCTTCCGATTGAAGCAATGGTAATTGACGAAAGTGTAATTCAACAACAGCTGGACCAGATACGGGACAAAAAAGAACAAATTCGCAAAGCAGAAGAAAAGAAAGTACAGGACGCTCAGCGAAAGATTAATGAAGAAAAAAAGCGTAAAGAAAGGGAAAAGAAACGCAAAGAAGAAGCTGAGCGAAAAAAGAAACTGGACCTGGAAAAAAAGCGCAAGCGAGAACAGGAAAAGAAACAGGCTGAAGAAAAAGCTAAACGAGAGAAAGAGCAGCGTGAAAAAGCCGAAAAAGAAGCGGCAATTAAGCGCCAGGAACAACAAGAACGTGCTGAACAAGAACGAATATTGCAAGAACAAATAAATGCTGAACGGGCTGCGCAGGCGCAACGTCGCCAGAAAGTGGTGTTGTCGGAAGTGCAAAAGTACACTGTTCTGATTACTCAGGCGATTCAACGCAATATTATTTTAGATGAAGCATTTCGTGGTAAAAGTTGCCGTATTAATATTAGACTGGCGTCGAATGGACTAGTGATTAAGGCTGACGTTTTGCAAGGAGATGATGCAGTATGTCGTGCTGCAAAAACTGCCGTATTTAAATCGGACACATTGCCGGTTTCTAAAGAGCCTGATGTGTACGAAAAACTTAAAGATATTAATTTAACAGTGAGACCAGAATTATAATGCCCAATAAAATCCTTACACTCATCGCTGCAATCTGTTTAGTGACCAGTTCATGGTCGCATGCGACCCTAGAAATCGTTATCACGGAAGGGATAGACAGTGCTCGTCCTGTGGGAGTGGTACCGTTTAAATGGGTTGGCTCAGGCGTCATGCCGGAAAGACTTACCAATGTGGTTGCAGCCGATCTGGCCAGAAGTGGTAAATTCAATCCTATTGATTCAGCATCCATGCCGCAGTATCCAACAACAGACAGTGAGGTGGATTATAGTGCATGGGCATCTACCGGGGTTGAGGCCATAGTGGTTGGCTCGGTAGAGCAGGAGGCCGTAGACAGATATCGAGTATCGGTAGAACTGATTGACGTTATCCGAGGCCAGATTACTGGTGGACAATCACAGCTGCTAAGCAATGGGCGATTGGTCAATGCAAAAGATCATATTATCGATTCCTGGTCTTCCGTAATTGATGGCAATAGTTTTCGCGAACAGGCTCATCAAATCAGCGATACCGTTTATGAAAAACTTACCGGTGAGCGAGGGGCGTTTCTGACGCAAATAGCCTACGTTATTGTGCGTGACAGAACCACAACAGAGTTTCCTTATCAGCTTGTAGTTGCAGACTATGATGGCGCTAACGAAACAACCTTATTGCGTTCCAAAGAGCCGTTAATGTCTCCAGCCTGGTCCCCGGATGCCAAGAAATTGGCGTACGTGAGTTTTGAGAATCGTAAACCTCAGATTTTCATACAGGATATTTACACCATGAGTCGCACCCGCCTGACGGATTTTCCTGGCATAAATGGTGCACCACAATTCTCACCAGATGGACGCCAAATGGCGATGGTGCTGTCCAAAGACGGCAATCCGGAAATCTACATAATGGATATTGCCAGTCAAAGATTGCGTCGGATTACCCGAAATCGAGCCATTGATACCGAGCCAGCTTGGTTGCCAGATGGTAAGAGCTTGATTTTTAGTTCAGAACGGGGTGGTAAACCTCAGTTATATCGCGTAAATTTAGCATCAGGTAAAGTTAGGAGGCTAACTTTCGAAGGTGAAATGAACCTCGGTGGCACGATTACACCAAATGGAAAAGAGATGGTGTTGGTCAATCGCACCCGGGGGAATTACCATATTGCCAGACAGGATTTGGACAATAGTAATATGCAGGTGTTAACCAAGACATTTCTTGATGAGTCACCGAGTATAGCGCCGAATGGCAGTATGATTATATACAGTACTCTGCACCAGGGTGAACAAGTGTTATCACTGGTGTCGTTGGACGGACGCTTTAAAGCGAGGTTACCTGCCGCAGATGGTCAGGTTAAATCGCCAAGCTGGTCGCCATTTTTGTAATTAAACTTAGTCAATAACCGATTTACACATTTAAAACTATAAGGATTAAGAGGATGCAATTTAAAAAAGTATTTAAAGGCATGCTAATAGCAATACCCGTGGTCACAATGATGGCGTGTTCGACGACAGACGAAAACCAGGTGGATGAGACTGCAGCAAATGAAGCTGCTGCCGCTCAAGCAGAAGCTGATCGCAAAGCGCGGGAAGCCAGAGAAGCTGAGCAAACACAAATTTCTGCTGCAAATGAGCGTCGCACTGCAACGCAGCAAAGAGAAAGAACTTTGGACATGTTGAAAAATGACCAGGTTGTTTACTTTGACTTCGACCGTTCAAGTATCCGCACTGATTCTTATTCAGTATTGGACAAGCATGCTGACTTCCTGAGCAAAAACCCAAGTCAGTCTATTGTGATTGAAGGTCACTGTGATAGCCGTGGTACACCTGAATACAATATCGCATTGGGTGAGCGCCGTGCTAAAGCAGTAGAGACCTATCTGCAAAATGCCGGTGTAAGCGCTTATCAGATTTCAGTCGTTTCCTATGGCGAAGAAAAGCCTGTTGTGATGGGAAGTTCTGAAGACGCTTTCGCTCAAAACCGTCGCGGTGTTTTAGTTTATCAATAAAATTGAGGTGTTATGATTAATCGCACTCTAGCGCTTAGTCTTTCGCTTGTTATGGGAGCCGCAGTTAATGCGGCTCCTGCGCCTGTGACTGACTTGAATGGCGAAAGCATTGATACCCGGGTGGCAACGCTCGAACGGATCATGGAGTCACGCACGAATGCGCAGCATCGCATTCAAGGTCAGCTCAATCAAATCCAGGAAGAAGTCGATGAGCTTCGTGGCACGCTGGAGCTGCACAATCACCAGTTGGAAAAAATTCTGGAGCGCCAACGAGAGCTGTATCTGGAAATTGACAAACGAATTGAGGCTGTTAAGTCTCTGCCGGCAACGCCCACAGTTAACCCGACGGTGACAAGTCAGACACCTGATGAAAGTTATGTCACCACAGAAAGTGAAAACGACGCGTACGATCGTGCAGTGAATCTGATATTAAAAGATAAACAATATGATCAAGCTATCCCCGAGTTTCAGGCCTTTCTGCTGAAGTACCCAAGTTCCAGCTTTGCGCCAAACGCGCACTATTGGCTGGGCCAGTTGTTGTTTAATAAACAGGACTGGGCTGGGGCAGGTGAACAGTTCGAAATATTGTCAAACGGTTACCCCGACTCAACAAAACGAGCTGACGCTATGTTTAAATTAGGTGTTGTGGAGCAAAAGCGGTCGAATATTGCCCGTGCCAGACAGCTTTTTGAACAGGTAATGTCAGAATATCCGGATTCTTCTTCAAGAAAACTGGCGGAAACACGGTTAAAGAATCTAAACTAGAAGTTTTATTTTAACGGCGAATTAATAACCTTTCTTTGTTGATCAAGTTAATAGCAGGTTAACGAAGAAAGGTTTTTGCGCATAAAAACGGCAAACAGTACGTAAGTTCAAAATAAACCTCAATTTTATCTTGCACCAAATAGATAATTGAGTATTATATGCCGCCGTCGCAGGGAGTAGAGCTTACACCAAAAGCACTGCAAAAATGTGACAATGAAAATTGAAAGGGGTCGTTAGCTCAGCTGGTAGAGCAGTTGACTTTTAATCAATTGGTCGCTGGTTCGAATCCAGCACGACCCACCACTTTCAAGAAAGATATAGGTCTATGTGTGCTGGAAGAGAACCAGCGAAGCGTTCGACTAATTTGTCTGGAACAAATTAGAACATGCGCAGCATGGCCCGAAGGGCGTAAGGCAGGATGCCTGGAGTAATCCAGCACGACCCACCACTTTCAAACAATTTAGGTTCAGCGCAATGCTGAATAATAAAGCTTCAATTAGATGGGTCGTTAGCTCAGTTGGTAGAGCAGTTGACTTTTAATCAATTGGTCGCTGGTTCGAATCCAGCACGACCCACCATCTTCAAAATATCGGCTCTACCCCATAAACGGGGGATCAGCATTCATCGTACACGGTTAATTACACCATCCCATCCACATTGGGTCATCACTCTCATTCGATAATTTTCAAAGTTCCTAAAACCATATGCTCTTCTCGATAGCATTTCCATCTTATTGTGGAAGCCTTCGGTGATGCCATTGTTGCGACTAAAGCGCCACATGGCAACGATTGGCTGTAGCCAGTTTGTCAGCGTTCTAGCTAGCGCTCTGAGCGGGCTGTGGTGAAGTTGCTCCAGTAGTTCAAGTAATACAGGTAGCTTTTTCTCCATACGCTTTTCGTTCATTGTTTTTAATAACATTAGCCGAATGAGTTTTTGCTTTGCATGATACAAAGCTTTTAAGACAGGGTAGCCTGCTAGGTAGTGCATCAGGTTGGCATGATTATCTTCACTTAATCGCCATTGATGACGACGCATTAAACTCAATAACCCACGGTTCTTGCGCCCTTCAGAATGATGATATTGCCAGGCCTTTAAAAAGTGATGGTTAATCAAACGCACCACATGAAACCGATCTGCCACGATCGTGGCATTGGGAAAATAGCGTTTGGCGATATTGCGGTAGGTTTCCGATAAATCCATGGCGATTAGCCGCACGTTATGTTTTTCCAGTAGGCGGCGTAAATAACTGCGTAGGCTCGATTCGGAACGGCCCAATTTAACATCAAAGACACTATGATTCTTCATGTCCACAAAGGTCGTCGCATAGCCTTTTCTTCGCGTAAAAAATGTTCGTCGATACCAAGTATTTCTGGACATGGGCGACTGATTGTCTCTTTATACTTTTGACTGACATGGGCTTGATACCAGCGTTCAACTGTTGCAGCAATGATATTGTGCGTGCGAGAAATCTTACGTTGAGTGACACCTCCATGATGGGCTTCAAACACTTCAAGTCGATAACATTCTGATGCGCGGTATCGCGGAAGGATACCCACGAATGGATGCCGGAAATAGCGTCCACAATCACGACAGTGATACTTGGGTAGCTTCAAGTACAAGGTCATTATCTGGTTGCCCTGGCGTGTGTGTTTCACTGTTCTGCTATGTGTAGCTTTGATCCTCAGACGCTTACTATGACAGTGCTTACACAATGGTCTTCGATTAGGCTTAGCCCAGACTTTAACCTCATCACAGCGATGAATTTGTTCAATTTCTAACTCAGTTATGCCTAAAATAGTACCGGCGTGGGACATCGACGCTCTCCATTAAATGATCTTCGCAAAATCAGTTTAATGAATGTTGATGTCCCCCGTTTATGATGAAGAGCCAAAGAAACATCCTAATGTCGTGCAGGATGAGAACCAGTCGTTCGACTAACCAGTTGTGAAAATCGGGCCTAGTGAGTTTGTTCTAGCTGGGACCAAGCCCGATTCATAGTTCTTCATAAAACTTCACAAATAATAGTAGTGGCAAGGTTACAATTTCACCTTCAGTATTTCTTTATAGCTTTTTGGAACGACACAGATGTTAAAACGTTTTTTTATCACTACGGTGGCAGCTATCGCATTATCGATATCTAGTTTGGCCCATGCAACGTTATTCACGTTCGAAGGTACTTTAGATTTGGGGGCAGACGCTACTTTGTTTGGATTGAGTGGATCTTCGATTGCAGACTACACCGTTGAACTGGATTTTGATGATACTCTGACAGAGGCTCAAGCCTTTGATCGTGAATCACCAACTGGCTCTATAAATGACTTCTACTATTTGTTTAACAGCTTGAGTTTTACTCTCGCTGGAACAACAGTCAATTTCTCTAATGATCCTTTTCCTCTGACCACCACTGACGCCCCTCAAGGTGCGGCTGTCAGAGTGCGAAATTCAATTTCTAAAGGTCAAGACGATGTAGGAATACGCGCGACCGAATCGCTGTTTAACTCAAATATTCTTATCACCTTTTTTAGTTTTGGCGATACCCTTCCACTGGGTACTTTCAACAACGGGAATGCAGCTAATTTGACTCAGATTTTTAATCAAGGAGGGTACGCAAGTACTAAACCTTAACTATGATGTACTTGATAACACCGGCCAATCTATTAGGGAAGAAAGATTGAATAGTTTGGACGTAAGTCTAACCAGTATCACCCAAGTACCCGAGCCAGGCACATGGGCATTGATATTAGTGAGCCTTGGCGTGTTAGTCAGGCTGCGAAAAAACTCATTGTATTGACCTTAATGCCAATATTAAGAAAAGGCAGATCATATGATCTGCATTTTTGTATTCAAAGCAAATAACCAAGTGCGGCGCGAACTCATATCTGAGAGCGCCATTCCATTAGTTGCCATACTTAGTGTTTATCACCATTAAGCATAGTGATCTCTCTTTGCGGGAATGGGATAACGATTCCTGCTTGCACTATGGCATCATGGATAAGCTTGTTTGCTGCGTATCGCAGTTCATAGTGCTTGGTGGTCGGGGCCCAGAATCGAATGCCGAAATTGATACTACTATCGCCAAAACTATCTATGCCAATGATAGGTTTCTTTGCTAGTTCGGTGGCTTCCAATGTAGATAAGGCATTTTGAATGAGATCTGTGACTTTGTTGGTATCACTATCATATGCCACGCCAATGGACAGTTCGATCAAACTATTGCTATTGGAATTGTGCAGAATCTCGCCAATTACCAGTCGATTTGGAATTTGGATCCTTACAGCGTCTTCGTCCACCAAAATGGTATACCCCAGATGAACTTCCTTGACTAACCCGGCCACACCTTGCACGCGAATTGTATCGCCAACAACAAAGGGGCGAGTGATGATGATCGTAAAGCCAGCAGCGTAGTTAGATAGCATACCTTGAATTGCCAGACCAACCCCCAAGCCTAACGCACCTAACGCAGCAAGTAGTGGAGTAACACTGATACCCAAGTGGCTAAGGGCGATGAAGGCAACCAGTACAAGAACTATCACTTTGACTACGCTTCCCGTGAAGCGACTTAATGTGACGTCGATTTCTCGATCACACATGATCTTTTCGACTTTTTTTCCTATTTTTCCGGCAATCCATGCTCCGATTATGAATAGAAAAATGGCCCCCACTATTTGAAAGCTATATGTCACTAAGTATTCGACAACGATATCGGTAATCTTCTGGATTCGTTCTATATCTTCATTCATATGGATACCTGATTTTCCAAATATTGGGGTAAGTTTGGCGTGCTAGTTTAGCCATAAATTATGACGCTAGGAAGGGCAATGATCCTGACATGTTTTACCCAAATATCAATTGAGTACTTGTAGGGATAGAAATGGTTGCACGTAAAACCTAGTGATTAGCAGGGCATTTTTAGAATAGGATTATTCGCAATCGTGAAATTACATTTTTTTACTCTTTAATTTTTTATAAGTAGTAGTCTGGTTAAGAAGCTAGTTTACCAAGCGTAATCACGGAATAATCGTAATGAGAACAACCCATACAAGATTGATCGTATTGTTGGTATCTGCATTGCTAGGCGAGAACTGCTATGCTGAATGGAAAAACCCCGCTGAACGATACATGCAAGAGTACAAAAATCATATCGATGCGACTTGCCCGGTTGCGCAGTCGGATATTAAACACTTCGTTTATTTTGCCAGAGATAGAGAGTTTATTGTTGACCACCCGTTTCTTGACTCCGACAGGTTTTCAGGTGCCCAAATAATGTATTCCTGGGCTCAACTGGAGAAAAGTATAGGTCAATATGATTTTTCGATTATAGAAAAAGATATTGCCTACCTTGCCGGCAGAAATAAAAAACTTTTTATTCAATTGCAAGACGCTACCTTTCACCCAAAGTACAAAGCAGTGCCCGCCTATCTGCAAACTGCTGAATTCGAGGGAGGGGTGGTTCCTCAGTATGATCAGGACAATAAGATTGAAGGCTGGGTAGCTAAACGCTGGAACCCAAAGGTTCAAAAACGCTTTGTTAAACTGTTGGCCGCTTTGGGGAAGCAATTTGACGGCAGAATTGAGGGGATAAACTTACAGGAGACAGCCATTGGTGTATCCCAAGAAGTTGATCCTGAGTTTACACCCAAAGCTTACCTAGCTTCGATAAAACTTATAATGTCGGGTCTCGGGCACGCTTTCAATCAATCAACTACGTTGCAGTATGCCAACTTTATGCCGGGAGAATGGCTACCCTGGGATGATAAAGGACTTCTCAAGTCAATTTATCGACATGGTGAGCAGATAGGAGTGGGGTTGGGAGCACCAGATCTGATGATAAGACGCAAGGGGCAGCTCAATCATGCGTTGGCCATGATGCATGAAAACCAATACAAGGTGCCCTTAGGTATTGCTATTCAAGATGGCAATTACATTGGGCTTACCAATAGCATGACGGTTCAGAAAATGAGAGACAATATAGTGCCAGTATTGCACTCTTTTGCCAGTCAGTTCCTGAAGGTAGATTATATGTTTTGGGTAAATCAGGCACCTTATTTCGAAGAGGATGTATTACCTTGTTTTTCTGATAATGCTAGTCAGGTGCGAGCCTTAGAGGCAACCAGAAAATAGGTGATCCCTAGTGCCAGCACAATCAGCCCTATGCCGTACAAATATTCCGGCTCAAGTGCAGTAAAATCCAGAACAATTACCTTTCGGGCTATCGCCATTAGTGCTGTCGCAATGACTAAACGAATGTGGATAACGTCATCACGCAGATAGAGGGTGATGTTGGCAAATATTTCGATTGCTATCAACACCGCCAGGAACGAAGCAAACACAGCAAATATGTCGTTTAGATCCAAAAGGTAGTGGGGTGGGGCAGAGAGCTTCTCAAATAATACAAAAATCACATCAGCGACACACCAAACAATGACTAAAACCATTAATATAGCGAGCAGACGAATGATATGGGCGATTACATCATTGAGTTTAGCAATCAGCCAATCACCTCCAGGTGATAAATGCCGTTCATCATCTTGCATATTTGTTCGCCTGTTCAATTCAGAATCCGTGATAAGAATAAAGTAAAAGTGACCCTTACTTATTGATTTGGCGCAATTTGATAGTCGAGTTTCCAACTACACGATGTACTTTGGAAAAAGCCGAATGCATTGTTGATGGAAATCAATTTTTGCACTGCTTGTTGAAACCTAGTTACTGGTTGTTTGTCCACTTAATCGGTAAGGATAAAAATTGAACTTAATTTCACGTGTCAACAGTGTGTAATTTTTATGACACTTGGGTATAATTCGCGCCCTAACAGGTTTTCAGGCGTTTTTACGAGAAGTTAAATGGCACAGGCTCTAAGAGTTGAAGCGATCGAGTATCCTTTTCCGGCAAAACCAGTTCAGCTGTCTGAGGCTGAACAGCTGGGTTATGTGGAAAAAATAAAACGATTGCTGAAAGACAAAAATGCGACTTTGGTTGCGCATTATTATACTGATCCTGAAATTCAGGCATTGGCTGAAGAAACTGGTGGCTGTATTTCTGATTCTCTGGAGATGGCCAGGTTTGGCCGCGACTGCGAGGCTGATACGCTGATAGTCGCTGGTGTGCGATTTATGGGAGAAACTGCCAAAATCCTAAGCCCAGAGAAGACAATACTAATGCCAACACTCGAAGCCACATGTTCACTGGATTTGGGCTGCCCGATTAAAGAGTTTTCGGCTTTTTGTGATGCTCACCCAGACCATACCGTTGTGGTTTACGCCAATACTTCTGCTGCGGTGAAAGCCAGGGCTGATTGGGTGGTTACGTCCAGTATTGCATTGGAAATAGTCGAGCACCTGGATGCAATGGGCGAAAAAATAATTTGGGGCCCCGACAGACATCTGGGTGCATACATCGCCAAGCAAACCGGCGCAGACATGTTGATGTGGCACGGTGAATGTATCGTGCATGATGAGTTTTCGGCCAAGTCATTAAAGGATATGAAACATTTACACCCCGACGCCGCCATTTTGGTACACCCAGAGTCACCTGCAAGTGTTGTTGATATGGCAGATGCGGTGGGTTCTACTACTCAGTTGATTAATGCATCAAGAACGTTACCTAACGAAAAATTCATAGTTGCAACTGATAGGGGCATTTTCTACAAAATGCAGCAGTTGGAGCCCAATAAAACCTTCATGGAAGCGCCTACCGGTGGAAACGGTGCAACCTGCAAAAGCTGTGCGCATTGTCCTTGGATGGCAATGAATGGATTACAGGCAATATACAAATCTTTAACCGATACCAGTGGCCATGAAATATTCGTCGATGACAGTCTTCGGAAACAAGCGCTAGTTCCACTTAACCGCATGTTAGATTTCTCAGCCCAAAATAAACTGACAGTTAAAGGCAACGCTTAAAATCAGGGTATCGCAGTAAAATTCAACAATAAGCCTAAAAATATCGTTTTAGGCTTGATTCATGCGGGTGAATTCCCTAATATACGCCGCGCTTCGCAGTTCGCGAGACGTTTAACTCAGGCGCATTAGCTGAGTCTAATAAAATAGTGTATTTAATATGGAGAGGTGGCTGAGTGGCTGAAGGCGCACGCCTGGAAAGTGTGTTTAGGTTAACCCCTAACGAGGGTTCGAATCCCTCCCTCTCCGCCATATAAATGAAAAAGGCCCCGCGTAATTCGCGGGGCCTTTTTCGTTTATACGCAGGCTGGTCGCGAAGCGACGAAATACAGCGAAGTATTTCGCAATCCCGACCGAAGTTTATTAGAGAAACCCGCACTTGCTGAGGGTTTTTCGCGTTTTGAATTCGAAGAAATAAAGGGAGAGTGAGAAGCCTCGCAGTTCGACTAATCGTTTTGAACAATTAGTCCTTTTCTGACATTCGGGAGATATTTAGACGGTTAAATCATTACGGCTTGTGACCATTCATTTTGATAGTTTTTTAGTAAATACTTCTTTGGTGAATTTAAGGAATGCCTGAACTTTCGGTATCTTTGCGCGATGTTTGGGATATAACGCATAAATGTCGATATCACTCATGCCCCATTCAGGAAGAATGTTTATCAACTTTCCATTGTTAATCTCTTCATCACACATGTAGCTAGGCAGGATAGCTACACCTTGGCCATCGATTGCTGCCTGTTTTATTACAGCGAAGTCATCGACAATAAGCCTGGGGTTTAAATTAAACGTTCTTTTTCCTTTTTCAGATTCCAGGTTAATTTTGTTATCTTTACTTAGCATACGCATTATCAATAGCTGAGCGTCACAAAGTTCGTCGATTTTGTACGGTCTGTTGCGGAGCTTCAAATAAGAAGAGGTTGCATAGAGCCTCCTTTGAGCACTTCCTAGTCGTCTGCCAACTAATCGAGAATCTTCTAAGTCACCAACTCGAATTAATAGATCAAAGCCTTCTTCAATAAGGTCGACTTGGCGATTGACCAAACTTAATTCAATATTGATATCTGGATATTGACGTAAAAATGATGAAATTACAGGTTTGATTATTTGCTGACCGATAGTGACAGAGGTACCAATTTTTATTTTACCTTTGAAACTATGAAGCACTTCTGAAACAGTGGCATCGGCCAAATTAATTTCCTCACGAATTCGCTGGCAATGGGCGAGATAACGTGTTCCGACTTCGGTTAGATGTTGAGAGCGTGTTGACCTTTCCAGTAAGGTTACACCTAGCCTTTGTTCCAACCGAGAAACCTTGCGACTAACATTGGCTTTAGGCATGCCTAAACGTTTTGCAGCAACGGTAAAGCTTCCTGCTTCTGCCACAGAAAGAAAGACTAAGAGGTCATTAATATCTTGGTTCACATAGTTTTAATTGTTGTTGATAATGGAATTATCTTATCAATAACTCTCTATTTATAAAACAGTCATCAGCCTCTATGATTGCCCTATCCATAAAAATTGCAGGAAGGCGAGATGCAGGTACTTTCAAAAAACACTCTTAAATTAGGTGGTTTTGCGGGGCTCCGTGAACATCGAATAGTGACAGACTCCAGGTTGTTTGGTCAGCACAAATCTCCTGTTACGTCTGAAGGCTTAGGTAATTTTGTTTATTTGGCCGATGCACAATTTAATCCGCGCGGGGAAACAGGGATGCATTCACATCTGGAGATTGATGTGATTTCAGTGATGATTGAGGGGCGCGTTAGTCATGCTGGATCATTAGAAAATGGACAAGAATTGGAAGCGGGTGATGTACAGGTACAACGTGCGGGAGGTGAGGGGTTCTCTCATAACGAGATTAACCCTGATCTCAAAAAAAATCGCATGATTCAATTGTGGGCATTACCCCAGATAAAAGGCGAACCTGCGGGTTACAAGTATTACTCCCCAAAAACAACAGGCGTGACTCGTATTTATGGGGGGAATAAACAGCAGTCAGACACTTTCGACAACTCCATATTCATTGACATTGTGAAGCTTAATGTTGGGGAAAACTTTCAATTGCCAAACGAGTCTTTGGTATATATCACAGGTGGAACTGCTGAGTTTATTGAACTAAATGATAGCCAAATCGTGCAAGACGGTGACCTGATCCGAAGCACTAATTTTGAGACAAAAGCGATTACTCCCCTAAGTCTGATAGCCGTGCATCAATAAATCGCAATTAATAAGGAGATAGAAATGAATAAATTTACTGAAATGCTGACAACGGACAACGCCGTATTAGCCATGATTGATCATCAGACAGGTTTACTTGTTAGTTGTAGAGACCAGGATCCTCACCTGATGACTCAAAATATCAAGGGTTTGTGCTCATTGGCTAAGACTGTTGGCATGCCGTCTATTATCACTGCAAGCATGCCAGATGGCCCTAATGGTCCTATTATGCCTGAGGTTACAAATATCTTAGGTGACGACGTCATCGAGCGTGCTGGCGAAATTAATGCTTGGAAAAGCCCGGAGTTTAAACAGGCTATTGAAGTTACAGGTCGTAAGAAGATTATCATGGCAGGTATTGTGACTGACGTCTGTTTACTGTTTCCCGCCATTTCAGCAGTTGCTGAAGGGTATGACGTTTATGCAGTTGTTGATGCATCTGGGACGTGGAACAAAGGAGTCACTGATGCTGCTATGCATCGGATGACACAGGCTGGCGTGAAAGTGGTTACATGGGCTTCTGTGCTGGCGGAAGTAATGGACGATTGGCGGAGTGAGCATGGTATGGCCTTAGGTGGCGTATTAGGAGAACACACCAGTTATCGCTGGGTTTATAACAGCTACTTACAAGCCAGTAATCAGAACTAATCGTTTTGGCCGTGCGTGAGCGCGGCCATTATTCAGAAATCTCAAAGGAAGTCATGACTATGAATAATATGAAAACACCTAATCAACATATAATGGCGCTGATTTCTTTTTGCACACTGCTACCCCTGGTTTATTTCATCCCAGACTTTGTGGCCCGATATATTACAGATAATAAGTTGCTCAATGTCATAGTGGCTGTAGGTATCATTGTGCCGATAATTTCTTACATAGTCGTACCAGTCTCAACGCGGTTACTAACGAAGAGGGGAAATTGAGATAGTTACAATGTCATTAGGCTTATAGCTGCTATTCTTTGGTGCAGAGATCTGTATTGGAGCCGTCAGGTGCCAAGAAGCTACTCCTTTCAGCTTAAACTTCAAACCGAAGCGGCTCTCTCGAGATGGCAGATTGGTCAGAAAAGAATCTTAAATACTCATCTTTGATCAATAAACTCTCTCACGACATCCACGAACTTTTGAGATGCTGCTTCCTGGCCAATCAACAAATGATTTTCACTATCGAGACAGTAAAACTCTGCGTTTGGTATGGATGCAGCAATTTCGCGCCCGACCTCAACCGGGATCCGTTTGTCGCCAACCGAGTGAATAACGAGTGTAGGGACGTTGACTTTAGCCAGCTGGTGTCGCACATCAATATCGCCAAACGCCGACTGAAAACGGGCTGCATTTTTTGGGGAGGTTGTCTGACGTTGAAACTCATTGAACCAATTTAGCTCATCGGAACTTGCGTTTGGCATAAAAGTAGATGAAAAAATCTGTCGGTATGCCGGGTTATCTTGTCCCCAACCCGTTTCTGTCAGCGTCATGACAGCTTCCCGCTCTTTTATTGTTTCTGGAGTAGCGTCTATGCGCCATCCCTTGGCATAAGCCCCAAATAGGACAAGGTGCGACACTCTTTCAGGATGACGGACTGCATATTCGATAGAGACAGCTGCGCCTTGAGATATCCCGAGCAACGGAAATTTCTCCAGTTCCAGGGCATCGACCAGGGTTTCGAGGTCTTTTACGAATGCGTCGAATGAAATATCGGCAACATCCCAATCGGACAGGCCGTTGCCTCGTTCATCGTAGCGCACAAAGAAATGATCTCGGGCAAGCTCTCGAAAAAGTGGGCTCCAGATTGGCGCTTCCCAATCAAGTTCAAGGTGGCTCAGCCAATTTGCTGCTTTTACTAAAGGTGCACCTTCGCCAACTGTGGCATAAGCAATACGCACTTTATCACTGGTCTCACAGAATTGTATTTTTTGACGAGCAAGAAGTTGCCGGGCAGCCTGTGTTGGCTGCTCATCCTGTATATCGGTTGTTGAGAGAGCAGGCCAGGTGATCCCGGCTTTGTTGAATCTACTCTCCAGTTCTTTAGACAGGTTGATGGCTTCCAGTTCATGACCCAACTGACGCAGGCGAAGAAGTAACTGCTTGCCAGCCTCGGTGCTATATGGCTCGGTTTCCAACCAGAGCTTGTTCCAACTTAGACTTTCTTCTGGCGCCATATCCGGGTGTTGTGACAAACGTTTAGCTACGTCTGACCGAAGCCGGGATATATTCTTCCGTTCTGACGTTAACCAATCCTGGAAGGCGCCATGACTCGGCAAATCAATTCCATCGAGCAAGATTTCGTCTAGTTGTGCGGCTAACTCGCAGAGTTCGTTTGTAGTCAGACCTGCGAGCCCAAGTTGAATTTCTATGGTTTTGATGTCAATTGTCACATCATCAGTAGCCAGTTCGACTCTTTCCCGGTCCGCCAGTAATCGAGTTCTCGTTGAGTCATTCACAATAGCTCGCAGTTTGCTTAATGACCAGCGCAGTGCTCCACGGGGATCATCTGGAATTTCCCAAAACAATTCACACAATCTGTCCCTACGATGCGGGCGGGTGGTTAACAGCAGGTAAGCCAATAATGCACGTGTCTTTTTGGACGGCGGCAGGGGTAAATCCCTATCTCCGACCTTAATACTTAGCCCACCCAAAGTTTGTATCCTGAGCATTTACAATCGCCATCCTAAAGTGAGGTGAATATTTTCCACGATTTTTTATCAAAATACCACGTTCACTCAAACGCTGGTAACCACGAGCTCTCGTTATATTCACTGACGAAAAAGGGAAGTACTGAGATCACAAAGCCATAAGCGATGATCAAACAGAGGAAATCGAATAGGGCTGCTGAACTCGTTTCAGCGGGCATTAATCAACGAGCCCATGCAATAAGTTCAATGCTAATTCAGTGAAAGGATAAATATTAATCATGGAAACATCAAACGAAGAGTTATCGATTTTAATAACTCGCTGCGCTTCCGGTAGCGAATTTGCTTTAGAAGCACTATACAAGAGGTTATCGCCCTATCTGAATAGCTATGCTTACGGGATTGTGCGTTGTGAAGCTTTAAGCAACGAAGTACTGCAGGATAGCTTTATTCAGATTTGGCAAAACGCGTCTCGTTATAGTAAACGCCGCGGTGCGCCTCTCACCTGGATGTGTGCGATAGTGCGTAATCGCGCTATAGATAAACTAAGGGTAGAAAACAAGCATCTCAGGTTTTGTTATTCTGACAAAGACATAGTGGATGTTGATAGCTTACCCGGTGTTGGTCAGCCCGAGCTTGAAGCTGCCCAACAGCAATCTAAGTTGATATTCAATCGATACCTCACAGAATTACCGCTTAATGAGCAGCATAGTATCAATCTAGCTTATCTGCAGGGGTATTCTAGGGATGAACTTGCTGGAGTTTTGGATGCAAATGTCAATACTGTGAAATCCTGGCTGCGTCGCGGAATGAAACACTTGCAAGGGCTCGACGGGCTTTCTGTTTTGTCATAGTTATAGTGTTCAAGATCCCTTAAGCCAATCTACTAACTACAAAGTGTGAAATACGAGTCTGTTGATAACCTCAAGTAGCTGAACTATTTCACAATGATATTGGGTATATACCTTTCCGTACCAGGGAGATTAAGGTTAGGGAAAACAGCAAATACCCGAGCGCTTTTGATGCTCCGCTGTTTCCCTTCTTACACCTACAATCCCTGTAATTTTAGTTTGCGGCGCCAGCCCATGACCAATAGACCAGCGGACAACATTGCCAGTGCACCAGGTTCAGAGACAGCCTGAGGTTCACCATAAAACAAATCGTCTATTACGACTAAGTCAATGCCATTTAGTGGATCATCAGCTAAGCCCAATCCAATATCGGTGTTTCCAGCTGTAATACTTACACGGAATATTGGCGGAACAAGATCATCAAATGTGATCCCGAAAAACGACAGACCATTTGGGTTAGCCTCTACTGCATTTGAACTGATCAATTGGTTATTCACATCAAATAGTTCAACTACTGTGCTGCCAAACAAGTCTACGTCACTGAATATTGCACCAAATCCACTGACAGTGGCAGGCGTATTGTCAGCTGGAATAAAGAAGTTAACGTCAAAGACGTTGGTCCCTATAGGTGTAAACAATCTAGGCGCGCTAAAGGTGCTGAATTGGTTTGGGTTGTCGGCATTGAAAGTATCAAACTCGTTATCAATGCCGTCATTGCTGACCCGAAACTCTGAGTTGTTTTCATTGCTGAATACTGCACCGCGGGTAGGAGGGAATGCCGGATTATTGAAAAAATCTGCTGGCATATCAAAAGGCACAATACCAGCATCCCAGTTTATCTGACGTCTGCCTTCGTCAAATGGGCCAGCACTATTTCCATTGTTAGGGTTCCCTAACGCGAGTTGAAATGCACTGACAGTATCACTGATATCGCCATCAGCATCTGAAAAAACCACAGGTATTGCCTGAATGTTGACGCTGAAAAATACGCTGACAGTGACGATTAGTAATGACCTAATCGACACTGCTTTTTGTTTCGAATTGTTGAATACAACCATTTTTTTCTCCATAAAATAAACGTTAGTTGTGTTGTGCTCAACAAAACTGCTACCACGCAAGCGACAACATTAAGGTATACGTCGCACCAAAATAGAAGTTGCAGAACTTGTGGATTAAATTCGGAATAAAAAGGTCAATTGAATGCTAAAGCCTGATTATCAGGCCGAAGGTTTACGTGTAAAACGTTGGGATATTTCTTTGAAAGGTCGCCAATAGGTCTGTAACAGGGTTTGATGACCAGCGTAGTGATTGCCAACACCAAAACGGATGCGGCCAACCTCAGATGATTTAATTAATGTGCCACACCATTTATCCCATAAAGCCAGAGCTGATCCCAGATTCCGGTCAAAGTGTTTTGAGTTATCACTGTGATGAATCTGATGCTGGGCAGGGCTGATAAAGATGGACTCCAGTTTGTCTCCCCACGACCAGCGAACATGAGAATGTCGCAGGTTTGATCCCATTACATTGAAGATAAATACAAAGATGTTTGCCCCCAGCACATCAAACATACTTAAGGTAGGTCCAAACAAGTAGTAACCAATGCCTACTGCCAGCCCCTGAGATAACGCCATTCTGCAGGCATACAAATAACTTTCAAATGGATGACTGCGGTAAATGGTCATAGGCGTCAGCACCTTTGCAGAATGGTGTACCTTATGAAAATCCCATAAAAATGGGACTTTATGCAAAGCAAGATGAAGGAGAAAGCGGGTTAAATCATCCAATAAAAACAGCAACAAGGTAAAGCTGCTAATGATGATCACCTGATTGCTACTGATAGGTGTAAGTGTGCCAAACACCTTCTCGAGTAAATCTGAAAAACCGATAGCAATAGGAACCATGGTCAGAACCACAGGCGCCCACAAGAGGGTTTTAATCACTCTATTGATGATAAACAGACCATAATCTATGCGGGCGGAGGGGTGCAACCAGACTTTTTTATTGAAAAGGTAGCGTAAAAAACCGGGCACATTTCGCTGAGTCGTATGGACAATAAATGCTGGGATAGCCAGTAAAAATGCAGAAATCAGATAAATGCCAAAAATCCTTTTATTGGCATCAGTCAGGTATCCTGGTAGTGACAGGATACTTTCGTTCAATAAGTCCGTAATCTGCATTTTATTCTCATGTTATCCGAACTCAATCTCAGAACCGATACTTATATCCCGCAAATACCTGCCGCGGTTTGGAAGGTCTGGCACCAAATGGTCGTCGGCTGACTACATCAGTGGTATCAAAAATATTATCCAACTTCAGATACACCTGACTGTTGCTGTTGATTTCGTAACTTCCTGACAGATCAACCACTGTAGATGAGTCAGTATTCAATCCAGCTAAAGTTGAATCTCTTTCGTCGCCAGTCAACGCAGTTTGTGCTGATTCCGGCATTTCATCAGTATAATTCAACAACATAGACACTTGCCAGTTGTCTGCAGTTAACCCGAGGCTAATGGTCAACATGTTTTCTGCCAGATAGGGTACAGCGTCCCCTTCGCTGACAAAGCCCCATTGCTCGAAGTCAGAATAAAAAGTTTCTTTAAACTCAGACTGAGTGTGAGTATAAACAATGCTTAAGGGAACTACGTAGTGCTTGTTTAATTTGAGATTGTCATTGTAGCTGGCTTCCAATCCATAGATATCAACTTCACCGGCATTAAATTCAATGTCAGTATCACATCCTGCGGAAATCGAACAACTTTCTTTAAGATTTCCATAGTCGCTGAAAAAGCCTACAAGCTCTGCGCGGCGTCCATTATTTGCATATCGCCAACCTAGTTCGTAGTTGACACTTTTCTCCGTTTCTATGTCAACTGACTGAATCGGACTGGTGGGAACAAACCCTTTGTGAACGCCACCAAACAGGCCTGAGTTGTCAGTTAAGTCGTAGTATGCGCTGATACTGGGTAGCCAGATACGAGTGGTTTTCTTTTGAAAATCCTGTTCTTGACCCGGAGCTCTGTTTTGATAGTAGCTGTCAATCAGCTCACCTCTGACACCGGCGGTTACGCTCAGGTTACCAAACGCCAATGTATCTTGCAGATAAACGGATATTGCTTCTGATTGCTCAGTATTGGTTGCAGCAGGCACAGTATCTTCGCCGGTGGATTGCAACCGGCCAGAACGCATAAAGAAGTTATCTTCGATGTGATTACGTTCAATTTCGTCCTCATGAAAGCGGATACCGCCTTCCAATTGGTGTTCAATTCCCAACAAACCGACGTCCCAGGCCATGTCGATCTGGATACCTTGAGAGTAATATTCTCTGTCATTGGTGCTGACTACCAGAATTTCCCGCAGTGTGCTATCCTGCTGGCCTGTGAGCACCTGATAATACACCTGATTGAGCTCATCAGTAGGGTTGGTCAGGATCTGCTGAAGCGTCGGAATATTCCCACCTTGGGAACTTGCAAATTCATTGAGTTTAAACCAAGCCCGTTGAAAGTCGTTTCGATATACGCGGGTGGTGGCATTAAAATCAGAAAAAGCGATGTGGTGGGTAAACTGTATTTGTTCATGTTCCCAATCCATTAAATCTAGTTCGCTTGCCGCGTAACGACGATAGGGGTTCTGTGCAAAATCCTGGTCAGTTAGTCCCAGATAAGTTTCATCAGATGATTCTTCTGCATAGGAGATCTTAAGTTCGACGACCTGTTCATATCCTTCGCCATCCAGGTTGTAATTAAACTTTGCCATAAAATCGGATTTTTCAAACCCGGTGTCACCACCTGTATCCAGCTCTTTAAAGCCATCAGCACGCAAATGCAGGCCTTCTATCAAAAATCCAAAGTCACCGACTTTGTCACCATAAAAACCATGCAACTTTCCGTAACCATCTGAACCCAGCCCAACATCTATACCTCCGGACGTTCCAAAAGGGATCTGCCGGGTCACCAAGTTCAATGCACCTGCTACAGTATTGGGACCATATTTAATTGTGGAAGGACCTTTGGTAACTTCAACGGCCGTCATACGGCTGGTCATAGGGAAGTAGTATGCAGCGGACGCAGAGTAGGGGGCAGGGCCAATCAAAACGCCATCTTCCATAATATTGATTTTCTTGCTTCTTTCAGGGGTGACACCTCTGAAGCCAATATTTGGCCGCAGTCCGTAACCATCCTCTTGGCGAATATTCACACCAGGAACGGTGGCCAATATTCTGGCAATATCATCGTATTCAAACTTTTCTAATTGCAATTCATCAATAAGTGATACAGACCCGGCAGATTTACTAAGATCCTGACGGTCACCAATGATACTGACCCGTTCGATTGTGTCTTCAGCGTCTTCGGCAGCCAGTGAATAAGTTGAAACTAAAAGACTGGTTACTAGCAAGGCTAACGGCGTTTTTTTCATTATTTGTTCTTACTTCAATTCAATTAATACATTAATTTGTGGGGTGAGTGATGCTCAACAATCTAGTCGTTGTCCCCTGCAGAAGTCGCAGGTAATTCAAGGGCCAGGCTTTGTATGAAATCCGTCTTCATATTGTCGGTCACTGCTTTTAACTGATCGTGCGCTTGTTGCACCTGGTCAGGATCCTGTTCTAACAATTCTGCAAGCGACAATTGCAGGTTTTCTGCAAACTGGGTCACCTGCGCCAAATCAGCTCGCATTTGATCGGCAGTGTCCTGGTCTCCCACATCTATCAGATAATCGTCAAAACCTACGCCTTGTTCGTCATTTCCACCTAAAAAGATCATGTTCAGTGCGCGTATATTACTGATCACATTTTCCAGTGAATGACTTGCATAGGTGGATTCAACATTTTCCACACAGGGAGACAACCCACAGTCGTTGGCGAAAATACCTAGTGGTGTGGCAAGTTTCGCGTCTTTAGTTTGGGTATCGATATAAAACAGCGCATCTGACACATCGTTAACCGCATCATGTACATCGCTAAATTGACTGTCAGGTTGTCCTGCATTTTTCAGAATATCAGCATAACCTTGCTGTTCAGTGGTGCCGTTCCAGGCAGCTAACAACTCTTCACTGTTTGATACCAGTTCAGCAGAAACAAGCTGCGCAAATCCGCAACGTGCCACAGAACGTTCTTGATCAGTTCTGTTGTCCCACCCCTGAGGCTCAGTGCCGAAAACGGTGCAACTATGATTCAGGTTTTCATTAAACAGGAGATACTCCAGGGCATCCATGCCTTTGCGACTGGCTGTTCTGGTGCTGATGTCATAATCAGCTTGTTCAGCTAGCACCACGTCTTGATCAATTGCACAAGAACTGGTGTTGGGCCATGAATATATCTTGTTGCGCAGGCTATTGCTGTTTTCCAGCAATGGACCGATTTGCATAACTTCTGCCATTTGCCAGGTTGAGGCAGTATCACGCCAGCTCTGTTGCGCAGCGGTTTTTAAGTCAGCTGTATTGTCTGCTTGAGATATAACTGCATCACAGTATGTCATGACTGCAGTTTGTTGCTGTTTGGCTTGCTCCGAAAACATTGTGTAAGTCGGTACAATCACATTGTCGGTCAGATTCTGGAGAAGCAGAGCCTGATTAAAATTATCTGTAGGTGGCGTAGGATCAGTCTGGCCCTGACCAAATTGTGAGCCCTGAGTGCTACTGGTGCTCTCTCCGCAAGCGATTAACCCGAAAGTTACTGCAACAGCAACACTCGTTCTTACCAGGTTTGCCAACGTAGGCTTGACAGAATTTACCACTATTAAAACTCCAAAATATCCACTAAATAAAAACGCAAAAAGAGGTTAACCCAAATGGGGTAACCTCTTGGGCGCACTATTTATAGTGCACCAGTCTAGTCGGTCAAATGCATTACCAATTGGCAACGTTGTCCGCGTCAAACGTATAAGCAGCTTGAACTAAATCTCTAGCTGTTAACAGATCCGCCAAATAGGCATCGACATCACCAGTTAACACCGGTGCATCACCCATCAAGGTCTGCATTTGTGTAAAATCCGCATCTGACATTGGGGACAGGCGATTAAACTGGAGTCCCAATGCGAAGCCTTTCATTTCTGACCAATGTTTCGCCATATCCGCATAACTGAATTCAGCTGTTCCGATATTGCCCAGATCAGCACTTACATCATTGATGTAATGCACCACTGTAGCTGCTATCGCTTTTTCCCACGTCAGTAATGCGGTATCACGATAGCCAAGCAATTCTGTCATTTGTTCGTCTGTCAGTGCAGTGCCAGCCGTGTCGTTAAGAAGCTTGCGTCCCTGTAGAAACGCTGTCATGGCTTCTGTGCTTAAGTCCGTCGCAACAGTGGCTCCGCGGTCACGTTTGGACGCATTGGTTGACTGCCCGAAGTTATACTCTGAATTGAAGTCTATACTGCCGCTACCATCAGTATCATGGAAAAGTTGCCAATCATCACGTCCGCCTGCAGCAGCTACTTCGTCATCAGAGTAATCCAGATAATTACGTGCTGCTCCGAAATAGCCAAAACCTTCGTCGAACTGGTGTTCCAAGGACGTGTATGCAGCGTCTACGCCAGTATGATCAGAAAGCAGGCCTTTACCTGGCTCATCGTTGTCAAGGTAGTCATCAGCGCCTTGTGAGAATGCCACTGACATCAACAAAAATTTCTGGATCAATTGCTTGAGATCGCGGCCGTCATCGGTCAGGAATATCGTATTGATATCGTTGCCAAACGGGTCTTGTCGAACCGTACCATCCAATTGGGTCTGGGCGTTATCCGCCAACATACCAAACAAAGTTCTCACCAGATTTTCAGGTGTAGTTGAACCAGCGGCTCCCCATCCTTCGAATGCGCCGTTGTTCCAGTCTTTATGTTGGCCAGTTGGATCGTTTCCGGCAATTTTACCCACCAAGGTTTTAGAAGTACCGGAGATTTCGGCCAAGGTAGTTTGTGCGCCCGGCGTGGTTTGCGTTAACAAAGGACGTTGAGATAAAACTTCGTAGTCGGCGACATCAAAGTAAGATGTCAGGGCATCCATAACTTGTTCACGAGTAGTGAAGGTACCGTTGGTATCAAAGGTTGCGGTGTCACCTAGCTCAGTGCTGATAAGTTGATTCAGATCATTGATAAGTAGCTGGCGAGCCACCTGTCCACTGTAACTGACTGCGGATTCACCTGGCATAATTGCGCTTTCAAAATCGTAGTAATCAAGTAAGTCTGCAACATCAATGGTCATAGCTTTACTGAAGGAAGCATCGCCACTGTCTGTGACTGTTACATTCAGATCGACACTGGTTTCCTGCTCGTAATTCAAAGCTGTATCTGTCTTTAATTTCAGAACATCACCGCTGACTTCAAATCGTTCATCGTCCACAGCGTAGGTAAAGGTATCCGATGCGTCAGCATCAGTTGCAGTTAAGGTACCTACTTCTGCACCTGCCGCATTTTCAGATACGCTATTAGCAGAAATTGTAATGTCAGTTGGGGCATTATTTGTCGGAGGAGTCGGCGTTGGTGTCGGAGTAGGGGTAGGCGTTGGGGTAGGGCTACTTGAACCTCCACCACAAGCAGTTAGTCCTAAAGTTGCGGTAACAATGGCAACAGATAGCAGGCTCTTCTTCGTATTAAGCATGTGTCCCTCAGGTAATCAATTTTGAATAATTCTTTTAGTGCGGCAACTATAGTTAAAATCTAAATGCGAATCAATAGCATTTGCATCATTATTTTTGGAGGTAAGATATTAGTTTGCAGCTCGTTAGCGATATTGGTGAGTCGTGGCAAAGCTCCAAGAGCAAAGTCGATACGATAAACAGGTAGCATTCAGTCTTTTCGGGGCACAGCTCAAATGTGTATTTAACACAACATTCGGAGGGCAGGGAATATTTAGGCAGACCGCAATCAATGCAAACAATCTGTCTGAAAATCATTTAATAGGGCGAGTTTGGTGTTTTTAGCTATTTCTTTAGGTCCGACAGGCGATCCATGATGTTTTACACCACATGTAAGTTTCGCCCCTGATTTTAAAGCGGAGATCATCCCATTGCTGAAGCCGAAATTTAAATAGTGCACAGGCGAGATTATCCGCTGACTGCCTATATCTTCGTTTGTGCTGGGCCAAATTTTGTCAAATCCCGCTACCTGAATATATACAGTACTTTCAATATCGCGGAGCCTGTTTAGGTTGTGTTCAGCCCCTTCATCGAATTCCAGGAAAAGGCTTGCCTTAAGGCTTTTACCGCAGGGGATCAAGTGTTGATAGGTTTTTATCTCATGAACGATATCTGCTTCACTAGTTGACTTTGTTGCATACATCACTTCTTGTATCTGGTATTTAATTGTTTCTTTGTTTTCGAACGCTAAACGGATATTTTCTGTCAAAGACAAACACCGGGTTTTTCGTTGTTGAATCATGAACTTACGGATTTGATTTCTTTGTTTTGAATATTCACTCAAACTTAAAACTTCGTGTTGTTCGATAAACATCGGACTCGATACCTCAAATTCGTTGGAATGAGCGAGTGGCTAACCTACGATTAACCACTCGCCTTGGAGACAAGTAAGGTGAGCAAGGACCAGTTAAACACCTGCACTTGATGCACACTTACAATAATGCAAATGAAAATGATTATCAATACGGTTTGTGAGATTTTTAGAATTTTATTTTTTATCGGGTAGGGTAGGTCGTTAACCTTTGTTTGGCTCGGGTAACGATTTGTTTCTGCCGTGAGCTTTAGCCTGATACAAAAAGTGATCAGCAAGATTGATAGCTTGCTCAATGCTGTAATCGTCATTTACTGGGCTAATCCCGATACTCACGGTGACATTAATGGATTTTTCATTGACGGTAAAAGCATGTTCACTAATTTTCTTGCGTATTTTTTCTGCCAGAATATAGGCTTCCTGTGCATGTGTTTCGGGCAGCATAAACAAAAATTCTTCACCACCCCAACGAGCAACAATATCTTGTTTTCTCAACGAGTTCTGAAATATATCCGATATTCTTACCAGTACGCAGTCACCAGCATCGTGGCCATAAGTATCATTAATTTTCTTGAAATGATCTATGTCGCATAGCAGTACAGACATATCCTGTTTACTGCGCTGTGAGCGATTAAATTCGTATTCAAGGTGTTTTGTCATGCCCCGACGGTTGGGTAGATTAGTCAGGCTATCCTGTCGCGCTTGTCTCTCGAACTTCTGACTCAATTCCTGAATTTCTTTATAGGATTCCTGACGAGAGTATTCGTAAAAGGCAAATAGCGAAGTGACCGTCAGGAACGAATAAAGTAATCTGGTTTTAAACTCATATGTATAGGTTACCGTCAGAAGTGAATCTTCCGGGTAAAATAGCAAGACTATAACAATTGCTACAAATCCAGCTATTGTCATTAGCCCTCGGCGAAGGCCGCCGAAGAAGAACGCCACAGGAGGAACAATATACATCCACAATGGACCAGTTTGATGATAACCACCTGTTTTGACTAAATAAATCATTAATATGAGCAAACAGGACAGTACTATTCTACTGGAAATTTTGTGCGCATTGTTGATTTGGTCAAACTTCAGAATGTAGTGGGAAAAATAAAATAGTGCACTGGCCAATAACAATGAAAAAGACAGAATATAGTTCGCTCGAACAAAGGCTGAAATACCCATTAAAAAGGTAATGGTATAGCCAATGAATGAAAATAAATTCGCCACAAAAATCTGTCGATTTACTTCAGAGGTATGTTCAGGTTTAATCCCTGTATTGAGATAGCGCTCAAATCTCTCTACTAACGATTTCAAGATTTACGCCTTACTTGCTCGGAGATCTTGTTCAATTTGCGCACTGAGTTCACTGACCAGAAATCGCATTTTTTCAACCGCATGTGCGTAGCCATCTTTCTCTAGTTCAACTGTTAAATTAAAGTTCTTGTGATTGTAGCTTATCTCGTCTTTAGCACCTGCGATCCAGTAGGATCCTGATGCAATTACATTTGATTTGTCTGTGGCAACAAAATGATCTATCTGGACAATCAACCTATGTAAATTGTCTGTTGCTAGTCCGAGAGCATTTGTGGAGTAGTGAAATTCGGACGACTGGTTCAAATCTGCAAGTAATGCTTTTTCTATCCCAACCTCAAGTCTCTCTGCCCATGCGTGTTGCCTTGAGTAGTATATTTGATTGGAATTCAACTGCATCGCTAAATTGGATTGGTTGAGATACTCGGCCAGCCTGATATCTTCGATCAACACAGGGATTTTTACACCCGCACCCATTGGATGACTTTCAGAAATACTGGCCCCACTTAACACAAAATAGTTAACCTGTTGCACCGGGCTCGTACTGCAGGCGCCCAGTAACAGAGTTATTATCACAATGATGTATTTATTCATCGCTGCCTCCAGAAGCTTTGGGTTCCAGAACAGGCTCAATACCATCAGCAAAAATCAGGCTATTGGGTGACTGATTTAATTGTTGCAACAAGGGCGTTAGTTCTTTCATGGTCTTTTGGAAATCCAGAATTGTGTTAAGTAATTCGTCATGACCACGTGAGCCAGACGAAAAATCAGTTAGCAGTTTATTAAGTGACGCGAGTGTCGTATTCAAATTTTTAGCGATCGCCTGGTCATGAACATCAACCACCAGGAGATCAAGGCTTTCGGCCACCTTGCTAATCTGATTTGCTGTGCCTCTGACTTCATTTATCAGCTCATCTGCGTTTGTGGATAGCTGTTCGAAGGGCAGGGCATTAAAAGTGTCGAGTAAGGAGCTGACTTTTTGCGTAATTTGTGCAAAATCACTCTCTCTGATTGGAATGACATCGTATCCCATAAAGGTTTGCATCGGAGCAGGTTGTTCATCAGGATAATGTTGTAAGTCAACATACAGTGCACCAGTAAGTACGTTTCCGAGTTTTAGTGATGCTCTGAAACCTCGTTTAATCCAATGTAATGTCTGGGCTCGCACATATTCCATGCCCTGACGATTATCCGGTTGTTGGACCCGGCTAGGTTGAATACTCACCAACACGGGGATGGCATAACCTTCATCTGTAAGTTCTGAAACCGCATCATCCCGAATATTGATTTCCAACACTTTGCCGATTTCAAGGCCACGATACTCAACCGGTGCACCTACTTGCAGTCCTCGAATTGAGTCGCGAACCAAAATAACAAAATTCACCCCCAACTTATGGCGCTGCTCTGAAGCGGTTTCATGGTCAGGATAAATATCGAAAAAAGACCGTTGGGTAATTTGTCTGCCAGCAGGCATTCCTTGTGGCACTCCAAATGTGACACCATTTGTCAGTAAAGTTTCGAGACTCCCTGTTTGTACTTTAAGACCGCTGGCCTCCAGTTCAAAACGTACGCCACTGATGTTCCAGAACTTGGTGTTTTCAGTAATTAACTTGTGATAGGGCGCTTCAATAAATGCATTGTAATACACTACTCTTTCTTCCAGATTGAAAAAAATGTCTTCAAATTCACCGACTTTCAGGCCTTTATAGACTATGGGGTCGCCTTCCTTGAAGGCAAATTCGTCATCGCTGTTCAAAGTGACATGCAATCCAGGGGTACCGGCTGGCGTAACCGGAGGATCATCAAGTGCAGTAAAGGCGTAACGTTCTGCCCCGTTTGAACTGGGTTCCATTGTTATGTACGGACCTGAAAGAAGCGTGCTGAGTCCGGAAACCCCGCTCAACGAGACCCTTGGTGAAACTATCCAGAAGTTGCTGTCTTCCCTCAGCAAATGGGCGGCGGAAGCCTCTATTCTGGCAGTGACAATAACACCGGTTAGATCCGGTTTTAATTCAATTTTTTTCACCACGCCTACATCAACGTCACGTGTTTTGATCTTTGTCTTTTCAGGCTCTAGTCCGCTGGCAGTGGTAAATTCTATTGTGATTAACGGTCCTTGGTTAGCCCACTGGTAATATACCATCCAGGCACCTATTCCCAGCGCCACCAAAGGCACTAACCATGCTTTTGATATAGATCTGCTCTCTATAACGTCAGCCTCTTCCGCTGTATTATGTTGTATTTCGTTATCACTCATATCGCTCAGATTTGCCTTTCCATATTAAGTTTGTATCAAACGTCATTGCTGCCAACATGGTAAGAATAACGACGCCGCAAAACGCCAAAGCAGCGGGACCCGGGAATATGCTCATGGTATTGCCCAACTGAATCAAGCTTACTAACACTGCTACTACAAATACATCCACCATGGACCAACGTCCGATAAACTCGGTGACCCTGTACCAGAACTGTCTCTCATTTTGTTTCATTTCCAGGCCAACCTGAACGGTATAGTTTAACCAGATAAGAATGATTAACTTACCAACGGGCACCAGCACGCTGGCTATAAAAATAACCGCAGCAATAGGGTAAGAGCCCATTTGCCACAAGAGGATAACTCCTCCCAGTATGGTACTGGGATCATCTTTACCGAGAAAGCGAGTATTCATTATTGGCAGCAAGTTGGCTGGTACGTACAAAATAATAGACGTTATCAGCAAGGCCCAGGTTTGTTGAATACTTTCGCTCGGAGATAATTTTTTAGCATGACCCAATTCAGTTTTGAGTGCCTGGGAAAGCTGATGTTTATCCATGTGCAACACAGTTGCCGTCATGCATAAGGTAAAGGCGATGTAAGCATAAAATGACATGCCAACCTCGATTTCGGCCATCGAGCTGATTTTAATCAGGCTCACCAGTACGCCTACCAGAAAAATTTCTGCCATGCTCCAGGGGAGTACCCAATAAATCACTTTTAACATGGTTTTGCCATGTTTTGGCTGATGACCATATTGCAGAGGTACAAGCAAGTACAGCAGTCCAATCAGTATAATCATCGGCAGAATGACAATGGCCAATAACTGGATAACAGCCAGGCTAAGGTAGTCCTGTTCCACAAGGATCATAATACTAGCGGTTATATCAATGGTCTGAGTTTGCCCATTAGCGCTAAAGCCAAGGAACTCAAACGGGATGGATAACACCAGAAACACTAAAGCGGATAAACTCAGGGCAATAATTCTTTGTTCTGCTTGTTTATGGAATTGAGTTAGTTTAAATCCGCATCGAGGACAAAGGGCTTTTTGTTTATTTTGAAGTTTTGGCAGACGAACGACAAATTCACATTCATGACATACAACAGTTTGCCTGACCCCGTTCACTTCAGGGGGCATAATTGTTGCTGAGCCATTCTTATGAATTGTCTGCAAGGTACTGATCTACAATGATATTAATATTATGTTAACAGGATACACCAAATTGTTTGTTAAATGTGCAAAGAATTGACGCAAGTTTCATATTAAAATTGGCTAATCTTGTTTCGAACTCCGTGCTTTCAGTCTGGCTTTAATAAATACGTTAAGTGTCAGGTCAATATCTTGCTTGGTCGTGGCCCAGGAGCAAATACTGAGACGAATAACTGGCTTGCCTTGCCAAATTGAGCCCCCGCACCAACATTGCCCGGAAGCTTGAATGTTGGATAATGTATCCTTGGTTATCCGGTCGTCGTCGCAACTCACCAGAATCTGGTTGAAATCAATCTCATTCAGGATCTTGAATCCCTGCTTGGATAATTGCCCGGCTAAATAATTTGCGCCTTCGTGCATGGTTTCCACAAGTTCAGCTATTCCTTTGCGTCCAAGGTATTTGAGCGTGGCCCACAATTCGATCCCACGGGCACGCCTGGACATGTCCGGCGTAAATACCATGCTGTCCCTGTTTTCACTATATTGAATATAGCTGCCTTGCTGTTGCAGGGCATTAGTCAGGGCATCAGGGTCAGCGCACAATATAATGCCGCAGTCGTAAGGTGTATTTAGTGTTTTATGCGCATCCACTGACCAGGAATCCGCAAGACTAATATCCTTTGTTAATTGCTCAAACTTTTGCGAACCTGCAGCCCAAAGACCAAAAGCTCCATCAATATGCACCCAGGCCCCGGCATTTTTTGCCTGCGAGCACAATTGGCTAAAATTATCGAAGGCCCCGGAATTAACGTTGCCAGCTTGGAGTATCAGTAGACAATGTTGGTCAAGTGTTGGGAGCTGTTCTGTTAGCATTCTGCCCTGAGAGTCGCAATCCACCCATTCAAGATTATTCTCGCCAAACCCCAATAATCTTAGCGCCTTGACCACTGTTCCATGGGTTTGTTTGCCTAATATAATTCTTAGTTTCGGTGCGCCAAATAATCCATTTCGATCTAAGTCCCACCCCAGTTTATACAATTGACGGAATCTACCCGCAGCCAATCCACATAAAGTTGCCACCGATGTACCACCCACAAAGCCCGCAACCGTGTTTTGCGGCAATTCAAAAAGCTCCACCAACCATTGCTGACAGAGGGATTCAAGTTTGGCGGCGATGGGTGACATAACGTGCAGTGCAGCATTTTGATCCCAGGTATCGGCCAGCCATCTTGCTGCCAATGAAACGGGTAAAACACCGCCATTTACGAAGCCAAAATACCGTCCGGTGTTTTGATTTACCGCTGTCTTGTTACCCAGAGTTACCAGCGTATTAATAATTTGCTGCGCGTCACCAATTTCATTTGGTAAGCTTTCTTCTAGCTGTTCCAATCGTTGAAGTGCAAGTTTATCGGGAAAGACAGGGAGCCTGTCCCGATTGTCCAGATATTCAAGTGCACCTGCGTGGGCTTGTGTGAAAAGGTGCTTTTCCTGAAATTGTTTAAATAGCTCAGATTGCAATGACTTCATAAACAGAATTACTGAAGAGGGTAGTTGTTCTTCATCATCAGCTTATTCAAATAAAAAAGCCACCAAAAAAGGTGGCTTGTTTTTGTGGGCTTTAACTTAGTAGTTTGCATTGCCCGGAGAACGAGGAAAGGGGATCACATCTCTGACATTTTGCATGCCAGTGACATAGGCAACAAGTCGTTCAAATCCTAGGCCGAATCCAGAATGAGGGACAGTTCCATAACGACGCAAGTCGCGATACCAACTGTAATCTTCTTTATCCAATCCCATTTCTTCCAATCTTCTGTCAAATACATCCAGGCGTTCTTCACGTTGTGAGCCACCGATAATTTCACCAATACCCGGCGCCAATACGTCCATCGCAGCAACTGTTTTCTCGTCATCGTTGATACGCATGTAAAATGCTTTGATGTCTTTAGGGTAATTTTGCATGATGATAGGCGCACCGACATGTTCTTCTGCAAGGTACCTTTCATGTTCGGAAGAAAGATCCACCCCCCATTCAACTGGGAATTCGAATTTCTTGCCGGAATTTTTCAGTATTTCTATGGCATCGGTGTAATCCATCCGCACAAAGTCCTGTTCCACAACTTTTTGTAGACGGGTGATAGCTTCTTTGTTGATTCGCTGTGCAAAAAACGCCATATCGTCAGCGCGTTCTTCCAACACCGCTTTGAATACGTATTTGAGCATGTCTTCAGCCAGCTGCGCTACATCAGCTAAATCAGCAAAGGCCACTTCTGGTTCGATCATCCAGAATTCTGCCAGATGCCGCGATGTATTAGAATTTTCTGCACGGAAAGTAGGGCCGAATGTGTAGACCTTAGACATGGCCGTACAGTAGGTTTCAACGTTTAACTGACCCGATACCGTTAAATAGGTTTCTTTGCCGAAAAAGTCCTGGCTGTAATCAACGTCGCCCTTATCGGTTTTAGGAATATTCATCATATCCAAGGTCGACACACGGAACATCTCACCGGCACCTTCAGTGTCACTTGCGGTCAGGATGGGTGTACTGATCCACATATAGCCTTTTTCATGGAAAAAGCGATGAAGTGCCTGAGACAGACAGTTACGCACACGCGTTACCGCACCAATAACATTGGTTCTGGGGCGCAAATGTGCGTGTTCGCGCAGATATTCTATGCTGTGGCGCTTTGCTGCCATTGGATATGTATCTGGGTTTTCCACCCAACCTAATACTTCAACATTGGTGGCCTGAAGCTCCAATGCCTGTCCCTGACCCTGAGATTCTTTCACCACAGCTTCGACACTAAGGGAACAACCAGTGGTCAGTTTTTGAATATCAGCGTAATTATTCAAGTCATTCAGCGCGATGACCTGCACAGGATCAAAACAACTTCCATCATGCAATGCGATAAATGACAATCCTGCCTTTGAATCGCGACGAGTTCTTACCCAACCTTTTACCTGCACCTGTTCACCAACCGCGAACTTACCGGCCAATACATCAACCACGGGGGTGTGCGCCATTTACTTTCTCCATTCAGGCTGTGCCTGCTCTAATTCTTAATTTGTATGTTTGCTTATTCAATGTCCAACCACCCCTTTAACGAAATATCAGCTGGCGCTTAATGCAGTCTCTTTAGACTCTGGAAGGCCGTGGATGTGATACTTGTTGACTGGAGCATATCGACTATTCTAACAAGGTGTGTAATCTTACTTAGCTAAATCAAAGACACAAGCAAAAATAGGCGTTCAGAGCAGATAATGACAGAAGAAAGTCAATGGCAAGGAGAAAACAGACGCGTTACCCCTCTCAAAGGTGATAAATTTTACCGATTGGTGAACGTGTTAAACCTAGTAGCCTGGGTTATTTTCGTGGCTGCGATGGTTGTATTCCATTACGCCAGACCCGAGTTAATTTCTGGTGTACAGGAATTCTGGGGCGTAGATGGCCGAAAAGACTGGTCAGAAACCTTGAGTTTTTATCTGATATTATTGCTGTCATTGTGCACTGGACTAGGTGTCACCACTGCCGTAATGAAACGCCGACGGAGTCGGCGTAAAAATGACTTTTTTGGAATTAATCTTTTGATTTTACTGATAATTGCAATTTCCAGTTTGGTTTGGATTTTCTCCGAAGTCAGTTAGGTTTTTGATTTGATTTCTCAAGTTTATTTTAACGCCTGATAAATCGCCGCGGTTAATTTTCCAAGCTGGGATGGATCGATAATAAAAGGAGGCATGATATAAACCAGTTTGCCAAATGGGCGGATCCAGACACCATTTTCCACAAAGGATTTCTGAATTTGCGCGACGTCCACTGCCTTTTTGCATTCAACTACACCTATCGCACCTAATACCCGCACATCAGCTACAGTGTCCAGGGTTTTACATTTGGCTAATTCGGCCTTCAACTGCGATCCGATATTGATAACTTGTTGCTTCCAGTCTCCCTGCATTAAAATATCCAGGCTGGCATTGGCAACGGCACAGGCTAAGGGGTTGCCCATGTAAGTAGGGCCATGCATAAAAACGCCTGGCTCACCCTGACACACACCAAGTGCCACGTCCTCTGTACACAGGGTAGCTGCAAGGGTCAGATAGCCTCCGGTCAGGGCTTTGCCTAAACACATAATGTCTGGGCTGATACCCGCATGCTCACAGGCAAACAGCTTACCTGTTCGGCCAAAACCGGTAGCAATTTCGTCACAAATCAACAATATATTGAACTCGTCGCAAACCTGTCTGGCCCTGCGTAAATACTCGGGGTGATAAATTCGCATTCCACCTGCACCCTGAACAACTGGTTCCAGGATCAACGCAGCGATATTGTGTTGATTGGTTTCAATTATATCGATCAGAGGAGCAATGTCGTCTTCATTCCATGGTTGGTCAAAGCGGGTCTGAGGCGCAGGTGCAAAAAGTTGTTGTGCCAAAACATCAGAAAACAAACTGTGCATACCGTTGACTGGATCGCAAACGGACATAGCCGCAAACGTATCGCCATGATAACCATTTCTAACAGTCACAAATTTGTGTTTTTCAGCGGCGCCCTGGCATGCCCAATATTGCAACGCCATCTTCATAGCGACTTCCACTGAAACCGAACCAGAGTCAGCCAAAAATACACGGTCCAGACCTGATGGCGTCATTTTTACCAGTTTACGACATAAATCAATTGCGGGCTGATGAGTCAATCCGCCAAACATGACGTGCGAAAACTTTTCTATCTGTTTACTGGCAGCATGATTAAGAACTGGGTGATTGTAGCCATGGATCGCGGCCCACCAGGATGACATGCCATCAATCAATACTTCTCCGGTTGCCAATTCGATATTGACGCCGCTAGCACCTGACACTTCATAACAAGGCAGAGGGTCAATTGCTGACGTATAAGGGTGCCAGATGTGTTGTTGGTCAAATCCAAGGTTAGATAAATTAAAATCGCTCAAAAAATACTCACTTGTAAAGTTTAATCACTGGTACGAGTTGACAATGTGCTAACGCGCCTTAGACTAAGCCAGCATTTTTATTAAGTAAAGGGTCAAAGATGTCGTTTCACAACGTACAAGAGGCACAAAAACAGGGTGCCGTTCGCCATGATTGGACGGTTGAAGAAGTAAACCATTTGTTTGCCATGCCATTTAACGATTTGGTGTTTGAAGCACAAAGCATTCACCGTCAGCATTTTGACCCTAATTACGTTCAGGTCAGTACCTTGCTGTCCATTAAAACCGGCGCTTGCCCTGAAGATTGCAAATATTGTCCGCAAAGTGCGCGGTACGATACCGGCCTGGAAAAAGAACGCTTGATGGAAATTGAGAAAGTCATCCAACGAGCAAAAGAAGCCAAACAGACGGGGTCAACGCGATTTTGCATGGGCGCAGCCTGGCGCAATCCGAAAGACAGGGATATGCCATATGTGCTTGAGATGGTGAGAGAAGTCAAAAAGCTTGGACTGGAAACTTGCATGACACTAGGCATGTTGACCCGAGACCAGGCTATCGCCTTAAAACAGGCTGGACTGGATTATTACAACCACAATCTTGATACATCTCCAGAATACTACGGTGACATTATCACTACCCGTACTTACCAAGACAGATTGGATACCTTGGATAATGTTCGTCATGCCGGCATGAATGTGTGTTCAGGTGGTATTGTGGGAATGGGTGAGAATGCAGCAGACCGTTCTGGTTTGCTTGTACAGTTGGCGAACCTTGATCATCATCCCGAGAGTGTGCCAATCAATATGTTGGTGAAAGTGAAAGGTACGCCGATGGAAAATGTGGAAGACATGGAGCCATTCGAATTTATCCGCACGATAGCAGTCGCGCGTATCATGATGCCCAAGTCCTTTGTCAGGTTATCTGCTGGTCGCGAGGCAATGAACGAACAAATGCAGGCTCTGTGTTTTATGGCTGGAGCTAATTCCATTTTTTATGGATGCAAATTACTGACTACCTCAAACCCGGAAACTCACGAAGATGTGATGTTGTTCAGGAAATTGGGGATCAATTCCAAGCAGACCAAAGAATACTCGGATGAGGCGCACGAAGCTGCTTTACTGGAAGAAATTGAAGCCGAAAATGCCGGTCCTGATTTGTTCTACGATGCTGCAACCTCATCAGGAAAAAATCGTTCTGCTGAAACAGTGTAATGGCTTTTGAGTTTATTCAAGCAGAGCTGAACAAACGCTCTGAAGCGGGATTATTGCGCTCAAGACAATGTCTGGATTCATCAGAGGGTACGCTGATTGAAGTGGCTGGTGCGCATTACCTGAATTTCTCCAGCAATGATTACTTAGGCATGCGCCAATCCCAGGATGTGCTGCAATCCTGGGTTGAAGGAATGAGTCTTTATGGAGCCGGAAGTGGCGCTTCTCCTTTGGTCACCGGTTACACCAAGGCTCATCGGGAGCTGGAAGAATATCTCGCTGCGGAGTTAGGGCGGGATGCTGTGTTACTCTTTAATTCGGGGTTTGCAGCCAACCAGGCTATTTGTCAGGCTCTTTTGAATAAACAATGTCATGTTGTGGCTGACAAACTGATCCATGCTTCCTTTATCGATGGCGCCTTAGCCAGTGAAGCCAGATTGCATAGATTCAGACACAATGACATTGCCCACCTTACATCTGTGCTTAGTGAACTATCAGGGGATATTTTGTTAGCCACTGAAGGTGTGTTCAGTATGGACGGTGACCTTGGTCTCATTTCTGAAATCCTTAAAACCACATCACCTCACCAAACTATGTTGATGCTTGACGATGCCCACGGGTTTGGTGTGTTGGGCGAGTCTGGAATGGGCTCGGTAGAAGAATTCTCATTAAACCAGCAGCAGCTTCCAGTGTTAATGGGTACTTTCGGAAAGGCTGTGGGCACAGCAGGGGCGTTTGTGGCCGGAAGACAAGAGCTTATCGATTATCTGATAAATTTTTCCCGCCACTATATTTACAGCACAGCTATGCCACCTGCACAGGCGGTTGCAACCTTAACCAGTATTAAACTGCTGCGTGATGGCAAGCGACAAAAAGTATTAAAACACAACATAGCCACTTTCCGCTCTCTTGCGCAAGAAAACGGCATTCCCTTGATGTCTTCTGAGAGTCCAATTCAGCCTGTTCCCATTGGTGAACCGAATCGTGCGGTCAGATTGAGTGAGAAACTCAAGTCATTGGGTATTTGGGTAAACGCAATCCGCACCCCGACTGTTCCAAAAGGTACAGATAGGCTGCGCATTACCATTACCGCTGAACATACTGCGACCGAAATACTGGCTTTAGTTGATGCGTTAAGCCTTTCATTGTCAACGTTAAGTGAAAGGTAGGGAAGTGTCAGAAACCTGTTTAACATCAAAACAACGTATTGCCAGACAATTCAGCAAAGCTGCTGTGACCTATGATTCAGCCGCAGATGTTCAGGCTGATATAGCCTTTGATGCATTGAATCTTCTTGATCCTGAGCTAAATTGTGTACTGGATATTGGCTGTGGTACAGGCAGGGTTACGGGACTTTTAGCGCAGCGGAGTCAACAAATTTGGGGAATGGATATTGCTCACGGGATGGTAAATTTTGCTCGTCACGCTATTTCTGAGCCTGTCAATTGGATCACTGCTGATGCTGAACAGTTACCCTTTCAAAACGCTTCATTTGATTCTGTATATTCAAGCATGGCCTTGCAGTGGTGCGACAATCTAGAGCTGGTCTTTGGTGAAATTTATCGAATTTTAGTCCCTGGTAAGAACGCTGTGCTGGCCATTATGAGCGATGACTCGTTCCATCAGCTGAATAGTAGTTGGCAGTTAGTTGACCAACGACCCCATGTTAACAGATTCCCTTCAGCGACAATGTTGTCGCAACTTGCCAAAAAACAGGGATTCGAGGTTAAACAGCAAAACAGAACTTACGTGACCTGGCACGATTCGATTCGCGAATTATTGGGATCAATCAAAGCGATTGGTGCCAATGTTGTGAGGCAGACGAACAATCATAGTGTTATTCGTCGCGCCAGCTTACGCGAGCTCGAATTGCATTATATGAAACAGTTTGGCGTAAAAAATCAGTTGCCATTGGATTACACCGTGAGCTTTCTGACATTAACTAAAATTTAGGATCGAGATGAAACGCTATTTTGTTGCGGGTACAGATACGGATGTGGGTAAAACATTCGTCAGTCAGGCAATACTGATGGCCGCCAATCAGGCTGGGCTCAAGAGCATCGGTTACAAGCCGGTTTCTGCAGGTTGTGAGGAAACGTCGGAAGGTTTACGTAATTCGGATGCACTCATGTTGCAACGAAACAGTAGTGTTGTCTTGCAATACGATGAAGTAAACCCTGTTGCTTTTTTGGACCCTGTAGCTCCCCATCTGGCGGCCAAGAAAGAAGAAATAAACATTGAAGTCGAAACGGTTTCTCAGGGCTACGAAAATCTACTGGCTAAAGATGCTGATCTGGTTTTAGTTGAGGGAGCAGGCGGGTGGCGACTGCCACTGAATGATTCACAATTTTTATCTGACTTTGTAATTCAGCATGATTTACCCGTTGTATTAGTTGTTGGTCTGAAATTGGGTTGTCTCAATCATAGTTTATTGACCGTGGAGGCAATCAAGCGCGATGGACTGAATCTTGCCGGTTGGGTTGCCAACCAAATCGACCCTGATATGTTGTATTTACAGGATAATATTGACGCACTGCACGGCTTGATATCAGCGCCTTGTCTGGGCGTTATTCCCAGGCTGAATGTCGCTGAACAAGCCGTATCAATGTTAAAAACGGAAATGCTCTTTTAGTTGTTACGGTAATGCTACCCCAGCAAATAGTCAGATAGATCCTGACCTGACACAATTGTCTTTTGTTCCTTACCCTCGAAAACTATGCCGTCTAGCTCGCCCACCAAAGTCAGCTTGTTATCTTGCCTCAGTAGTGCTGTTCCCTCCCTTATGCCAATAACAGGCATATCTGGATTCAGCGCACAAAACTCGGAAATTCTCTGAGCCCGGGTTTCACCATTGAAACCCGGAGGCTGGTAGTCACTGTAGTGCGGATTTAATTGAAATGGCACCAGATTAAGGGCTCCGAACGAATGTGGCTGAACAATTGGCATATCATTGGTTGTCCTTATGGAGTTACCACAAATATTCGAACCGGCGCTCCAACCAATATAGGGCGTTCCGCTTAAGACCTTTTCCCGTATATGGCCGATCAGGTTTTGCTCATACAATTCACTTAGCAATTGAAAGGTGTTACCTCCTCCAACCAGAATTGCCGAAGCTTGCAAGACAGCATCTGTAGCGTCAGGATACTGATGAATGCCTTTAACGTTCAATTCGGGCAGGGCATTGCTGACCATTTCAGTATAATCCTCCTTGGAAACGGTCACTCCTGCGTAAGGAATGAATAATACTTCGTTAATGCCATTCAATTGCTCAAAAATCATCTCGCGAGCGCTTTCAAGATAACCACTATCACCATCACGAGAACTACTCAACATCAACATATTCACTGATTTTTCCTATTTTTTTATAGACGGCTTATTATAGGCGGTTAGAATGTAGTTACTAGAGTCTGAAGGGCAAGTTCCTTCGATCCTGCTGATAATAATTTTCAAAAAAATCGGGATATCAATCATCATGGCACAACAGAATGCCTCAGTTCTATTTGTCTGTCTCGGCAATATCTGCCGGTCGCCGTCGGCTGAAGCGGTGTTTAAACATAAGGCAAAACAACGTCAGTTGGATCTGCATATCGATTCTGCTGGCACAATGGGTTACCACACCGGTTGTCCACCAGATGAGCGTTCCCAACAAGTGGGCGAAGCTAGAGGGTATGATTTTTCGGGTCTGGCATGCCGCAGAGTCAGTGCAGAAGATTTTGAAATTTTTGATTATATTGTCGCTATGGACCATCAGAATCTGGAGAATTTAAAAGAGGCCTGCCCCGCGCCGCTTCATCATAAACTTCATTTGCTTATGTCTTTTGCCGATCTGGAAGAGGACATCGTTCCGGATCCTTATTATGGCGGGAAAAAAGGCTTCGAATATGTACTTGATTTGATTGAGGAAGCGTCTGACGGTCTGATTTCTCATATTCAAGGTCGCTCGTAGACTTTGAAATCTAACAATAAAGTACTACTGATGATGTTGGTCACGCTCATTTTGGTGACTCTGTACGCGTTGTTTACGGGGTTGGATGTGTTTACCAAAAGTGCAGTGCAGCAAAAGATTTTTCTGTATCTGCGCCTGCCACTGGTGGTCACAGCTGCAATTGTTGGTGCTGCCTTGTCGGTTAGCTCAGCCTGCTTACAGGTACTTCTTCGAAACCCTTTGGCTGATCCCGGCATCATAGGAATTACAAGTGGGGCAAGCTTATTCGCCGCTATATTTTTGTTACTTGGTAGTCAGGTCTCCATTACTCAGTTGCATATTTGGTTACCTCTCTTTTGTTTCTCAGGAGCAGTACTGTCAACCTTTGCTATCTACTTATTGTCGAGAAAGTTGCCTGAAATGGGCAATGCAGTGATCCTGGCCGGGATCGCCATATCCACGTTATCGGGAGCCATCATAGCGTGGCTTTATCTGTTTTCAGATGCGCAGTCGATGCGCCACCTGACATTTTGGTTGATGGGCAGTTTGCATCAGGCTGGGTGGGACATCTTGCTTTTTGCGGTGCCGATATGTTTGGTTGCAATGATTTATCTGATGCGACAGGCAAAGCCATTGAACTGGTATTACTTTGGTGCCAGCAACGCACAACTTGCTGGTTTGGACGTTAAGAAATTCAACCGGAAACTGCTTTTTGCCTGCGCGTTATTGGTGGGTATAGCGGTCTCCATCGCAGGTTCCATAGCTTTTGTCGGATTGTTGGTCCCGCATTTACTCAGGAATTTCTTTGGTTTCGATAATCGCTTCATTTTGCCTGCATCGGCAATATGCGGAGCACTGCTTCTAATGTTAGTGGTTGTGGTATCTGACACGGCAACAGGATTCAATATTCCTGTCTCAATGTTAACGGCAACCTTGGGTGGTCCTGTCTTCTTCTTTTCCTTACTCAAATTGCAGCGGCAGCGCTAAAAATGATTGAGTTAACGGGGGTGTCCGTACTAAACAGAATTTCAGACGTAAATTTGAGTCTGAAACGAGGACATATGGTGCACATTCTGGGCAATAATGGATCAGGTAAGTCAACGTTATTGGCCGTGATGTCTGCGCTTTTAAGCTCTGACTCAGGCAAGGTAGAATTGCTAGGAAAAGACTTATCTGAGTACGATCTGATTGAGCTTGCAAACTTGCGTTGTTTTCAGGAACAGGGCCACAATCAGGTGTTTACGATCACCGTTCGGGAAACTCTTCAGTTCTTTTCAGCATCCGCTGAGATGCCTGAAAGTCTTGAACAGGCATTGGAAATCAAACCCTTTATGAACCGTGAACTTACCGCCCTATCTGGTGGGGAGCAAAGGCGTGTGCATATTGCGCGGGCGCTATTGCAGGTTTGGCCCGCAATCGAAAATGGCTCTGCATTGATATTGTTAGATGAACCTATCCAAGGTCTTGATTACAGACATCAACATTTATTATTTGGATTGTTAAACCAACTTGCTAGCAAAGGAAACCTGGTCGTTGTCAGCCATCATGATCTAAACCTCTGTTATCAGTATGCAGATAAACTTGTATTACTGAAGGATAAGCGAGTTTATGCAGTTGGGTTAGCTAAGGAGATAATGAAGGAAGAGTTTCTTGAACAGGCCTTTTGTTGTAAAATTTCATGTTATTCAGATGAAGCAGGAAATCGGTTATTTCAAACCTATCTAAATTAGTCACGATGGTGATTGATTTTCAAAGGACCTGGCCGTAACTTTACCTCGCCCGAGCAATACAGAGTATTGGGCTAACCTGATAAACACTAATTCCAATTTAATTTAAGCAAGGATAAACCGTGAGCCATTGGCAACCTGATAGTTGGCGTAGCAAGCCTATACTGCAACAACCAAAGTATGAAAATTTACAACATCTTGAAGCTGTAGAGCAGAAGCTTGCCAGTTATCCTCCTTTGGTATTTGCGGCAGAAACCAGAGAACTGTTTAAACAGTTAGGGCAGGTAGCTGAAGGTAATGGCTTTCTTCTACAAGGTGGCGACTGCGCTGAATCCTTTGCAGAATTTAATGCTCCTAAAATAAGGGATACATTTAAAGTTATATTACAAATGGCCATTGTTTTGACCTTCGCCGGGCGTTGTCCTGTGACAAAGGTCGCGCGCATGGCTGGCCAATACGCTAAACCACGATCAACTGATCTGGAAACTATTGATGGCGTGTCTCTTCCTAGCTATCGCGGTGATATTATCAACAGCTTCGAGTTTACTCCTGAAGCTAGGATGCCGGACCCGGACAGAATGTTGGAAGCCTATCATAGAGGAGCTTCTACACTTAATTTATTGCGCGCTTTCGCCCAGGGAGGATTGGCAGATCTTCATCAGGTCAATCGCTGGAACATGGCTTTCGTGGAAAACAATCCGTTAAAAGAGCGTTATCAGGATATGGCAAACCGCATCCAGGACACTTTGTCTTTCATGGACACAATTGGGATAAATTCCGCGAGCCACGCGACCTTACATGAAACCAGTTTGTTTACTTCCCACGAAGCATTATTGTTGAATTACGAACAGGCGTTGACGCGCACCGATACTTTAACGGGTAACCCATACAATTGTTCCGCACACATGATTTGGATTGGTGAACGCACCAGACAGTTGGACCACGCTCACATCGAGTTCTTCCGTGGGATCCATAATCCAGTTGGAGTTAAAGTTGGCCCTGGCATGCAGGAAGATGAGTTGATGGAACTGATTGACGCGCTAAACCCCGAAAACCTTGCCGGTCGACTTACTCTCATTACCCGAATGGGAGCTGACAACCTGGAAAAGAATTTGCCGCGTTTATTACGCAGGGTTAAACAGGAAGGACGCAAAGTCGTGTGGAGTTCTGATCCCATGCATGGCAATACCAAAAAGGCATCAAGCGGATACAAAACGCGGAATTTTGATGACATTCTTAAAGAAATTCAGCAATTCTTTGCAGCACACCAAGCGGAAGGAACGCATCCTGGTGGTATTCATCTGGAAATGACTGGTCAGCACGTTACTGAATGCACAGGTGGTGCTTACCAGATTAGTGATGATGACCTGGCAGAAGCCTATAAAACACAGTGCGACCCGCGACTAAACGCGGATCAGGTGCTGGAAATGGCATTTTTGGTGTCCGACCATCTGAAAACCAAATAACTTTTAGTTCATTCAAAAAAGAGCAGTTAACTGCTCTTTTTTTTGCCTTAACCTTGAGCTTGTCTAGGTTCTATTTCAACTACTGCAGCCGTATCTTCTGCCAGAGTGTCTTGTGCATTGGCTCCACGCAATAACTTTGAAATTGCATCTTTATTTTTTGCCAACATGATACTGAGATCTTCGAGCGCATCTGCTTCAAGTTTTAATCCTTTGGCATCAATATAACCAGCCAGGTTATCTGCGACGTCCAACATTTTATCGTACTTATCAGCTTCTTTTTTATCGGTAGTCACAAGTTTCTCTACCCCTTTATGTTCAACGACGTATTTGATCACAATAGACATGAATATTCCTCAATGAGTTAAGCTCAGGAATAACTGTAGATCAATGCTGTATAAAAGTACAGTGTTAAGTTGGAACTGTATTTACGGTCTATTGTCGCGAAGAATTTTATCAAACGAGTGATTTAGTTTTGGCAAGTTACAAATAGCTTGTTGGAAATCAGCTCGCGTTAGGGCGTGGTCACTTTTAGTGAGGTCGAATATTAAGCACGTATTCGGCTGCGAGGTTACAGGGTATGGTGAGCGTTTCGTTTTGACAGAAATCTGGCCAATGTTGGGTTGCTTCCCAGTAATCTAACAAACCATTTTCTTTGGCGACCTGCCAAAACCGGGGGTCTTGACGAAAGGGGGCCATATCAGGATAAAACAGAATCACTGTATGTCCTGGTGCTGCAAAATCGGGCAGGCGAGCCAATTCAAATGCGTAATCCAAATCTCCTAACAAGGCAAACATGCGAACTTGCCAGTACAAAGGAGAATTGCTGCAGGTGCTTTTAACCGAAGAAACAGCTTCATAACTAGACTGTGCTCTAGCAAACGCCTTCACACATTGAAGGTTAGCGTACGATGGGCGCCAGCTATCATCGGGCGACGAATTTATACGATCTATCGCTGTTTGAGGATTTCCTAGGTATACGTCCGCCTGAAACTTTCGTATGGACAATAAATCAGCTTTGGGAGAATAACGTTCAGCCAAATCAAAATAGAGATGGGCGGTGAGGGGATCGAGACGAGTGAAATGCAACCACGCCATTTCGATCAAATTTTCCACATGTGTAGGATTAACTGTCAGCATATCTTGATATACGTTTATTGCCTCATCGAATCTGCCAACAAGTCTTAAATGATATGCATAACTTTGATACACAATATCCGGCATACGTCCGGCTGACATAGCACTAACTAATTTCTCTTCTATGTCAGCCAAATTGCCTGACATGGCTTGTGAGCTGGCCAGTAAAAACTGCTTAAATGCAGAATCGATAGTCCATTCTTCAATTTCACTGATCATTGTCCGAGACTTTTCCACTAATGCCTGGCGTTGTTCTGTAGATAAGTTCTGGGCCCACAAAGCGTGTTGCCCAAGGGCATAAGCGTGAATGCTGATGGCACTTACGTTATCCGGTTCGGCTGAATATATCGGGTCTGTAAGCAAAGAGTAATTGGTCATAGAAGAAATGGTGATGGCACCACAAAACTGGGCATAGTAAGCCAACACTTTGGCTTCAGCGTTAAATGCGTCTGTTCTCATTTGTAATACACAACGCATTATATTCGCGGATTTTGCCGCAATTTCATCTGAGAAATAGTTTAGCTTGCTTGCATCACGGCTAAAATCACCCGACCAAATCAACATTTGCGAGGCGTCGTCGAGCAAATTTACAGTAGCGCGCCATACAGTGCCATCCCGATCAAGATTTGTGTTTACGCTAAATCGTTCAGAATTGCCTTCACTATTAGATGCTAATGTGGTGGAAATGCCGTTTTGCAAAAATACAGACGCCAGTGTATTGCGCAAACGTAAGGCTAACTTGCCCATTTGACTTTCTTTTTCATCGAATGAAATAGCTTCTATTCGGACGTTATGGCTATAGGAAGGTTCCTTGGTATCACTATGTGAAAAGAAATGGAAAAATAATGCTACAGGCGTGAGTGCCAGGGATACCAGCAACATATTCTTGAGCGTTAAAATTCTTACCCGTTTTGGATGTTGGCTTGCTGGGCTCTTATCACCTTGTGAAGTCGAAGGCTGTCCATCTGCTTCATCATCTACCTCAACTTTTGCAATTAAGCGATATCCTTTTTTAGGAATTGTTTCTATGACTTTGCGCGGCCCCTGGTTGTCTCCCAGATGTTTGCGCAATAACGATATTGCTCGCGTGAGACTCTCATCTGAACCCTCGCTGGTTTGCCAAACACCTTCTACTATTTCTTGGCGCAGCAATACCTGGCCAGGACGTTCCATGAGCAACACTAAGACCTGCATGACCTTGGGCTCAACTGTGACATGTTGCGAATGGTTTTTGATTGAAGAGCCGAGTGGATCAATGGATAAGCCGTTGAGCCAATAGGTGTTACTCATTTTCGCCTCTGGTTTCGATACATCTTTTTCTCATACCCAAGCTTCAGTCGTGAATTTTATTCACGAAAAAGATTCTAAATAAAATAATTATCAAAATAATATCAATATAAAACAAAGGCATAACTATTTCATCATATATCCATCTGATTTCCGTCAGGACGCCCATTAGTGCGATAGATAACAATTTTCACTCCAAGGTATCGTCCTCGGCTGAAACTTTTACATTTAATTAAAGAGAAGGAAAATATGTTTTTTAATCACCGACTAAACTTTTGGCTTATTAGCCTAACCATACTATCTACATCCTGCCTTGCTGAAACAAAGCAACTCACACCATTTTCTAATACTGGAGTATTAATTTTATTCAATGAACAAAATGAAAAAGCACCAGAGGGTATTCGGGACCTGAAAAGCATGAATTGCGATATTTGGCGAAAAGGCAAATTTACGCGAGGGGGTACAATGGACGTGGGTGAAGTAAATCGATTTATATTGGCTAATTGTCAAAATTCTATTTTGGCGGTCGAACGTTATCGCAAGACCCTGCAAAGCAAGTTTCATCAAAATGATAATGGTTTGCTTATTGAAGGTAGCTTTATACGCAAGGAACCAGTTTTCGCCAAATCAAAAGCAGCCAAAGATAGAGGTTATCTCATAAAAATTAGCCGTTTTAATAACCTATTTGCTGGGAGAGAGAGTGAAGAAAAAGAAATAGACGATGAAGCGGGTAAACGCGCTGAGAATTGGAAAAGTGAGGTCAGATTAAGGGTCCATCATGCCATTGGGATGTCAACGCCAGACGAGGTTGGAGTGATTTATTACGCGAACAAGAAAATGATGAGTCAATTTGTCAAAAATAGTCCGGATTTAGTTGATGCCATTCGAAGTTTTAATAAACGGCACCTTGTGGAAGCAAGTTACTTAACCCTTGAGGTGGAACAATGAGACATCTGCTTTTTCTAGTTCTAATTGCTGGTGTAGTTTTAGTTTGTTCGGTGAAACAATCAGTTCAGGCTGCGCCAAACCAGGAAGAGTTAGGTGAAGAGCTCCAAACCTTTTTCGTCCATTACGTCTCCAATTACAATGCCTATCTAAAAGACGGAGACGACCTGCATATTGAACGTGCCGTAAAATATTATTCCGATCCCACCATGGCATTAGGATGGCCACCCTTGGCCATGCCTAGTTCGGAAGTGAAAACCAACATAACTCGTGCATTAAGAAGTTTTAAAAATAAAGGTGTGAGCCTCATGAAGTGGACTCAAATTGATGTATGCCCACTGAGCCATAACACAGCAGTTGCCTCAAATGTTATCAGCCGCTTTACTCAAGACGGCACCGTGCAGTCGGAGCTGGGCGCTACCTTTATGCTCGCCAAAGGTCCTGATGGATGGAAAATTGCTGCAATATCTCTGTATAAGGCAGATCATGGGCGATCCTTGATCACCTGTGCTCACATTGACAGTTACTAACAATGCATTCTTTAAGAGGCGCTGCAGGATAGGGACAGCAGGTTTATAGTGTGTTAAGTTTTTATTCTCACTTCCGGATAACGGCCACATTGTTTTCTGTTAACCTAAACTGTCAGGAGAAGTGTCATGAGTACAAATGCAGTGTTGACCCCGAACGAATCTGAAGGCAAAACCGGATTGATGTCTGATCAACAGGTTATTGAACGCCTGTTTGAACATTTAGATAATAAAACGACTGATGTGGGCAACAGGTCCTGGCAAGAGCCCACAAAACATTACCAGTCCTCACAAAGATTCGAAGAAGAATATTGCTTACTCAAAAAGACACCTCTGTTATTTTGCCCTTCAGATGCACTTCCTGAATACGGTTCCTACATTGCTCGTGACATTCTTGGCGTGCCTTTGGTGGTGGTGCGTGACAAATCCGGTGAAGCCAAAGCATTTCGAAACGCTTGTCGGCACAGAGGGGTTAAGCTAGCTGAAGGAAGTGGCAGAAAAACCGCTTTTGTCTGCCCCTATCACGCCTGGACTTATGGGACGGATGGCTCATTGCGAGTCATTCCCCACGAACATGGATTTCCTCAGGTCAACAAATGCGATAAAGGCCTGATTCCGGTAAAAACCATCGAAAAGCAGGGTTTGATATTTGTCTGTCTAGACGATAAGAACCAAATACCCACCCTGGACAATCTGCCTGCTCTTGTGCCTAAAGGATATCGGGTTTATGAGAATATCAAAGCAGAAATCCCTGCCAACTGGAAGACTGTTATCGAGAGCTTTTTAGAGGGATATCATATCAAGGCAACACACTCGAAAACATTTTTCCCGGTTCAATATGACAATTTAAATGTTATCGAACATTTTGGTCCTCACAACCGAGTATGCTTTCCCTATAGGGCGGTTGAAAAATTAAGGGACAGGCCACAATCTCAATGGCGTGCTGAAAACAGACTAACTTATGTTTATCAGTTGTTTCCGAACATCATAGTAACCACACATCCTGGGTTTATCGTGGTTATTAGTATTGAGCCTGTGGCAGCAGATAAGACGATTCAGACTAACTATGTTTTGACCAATGTGGATACTCAGTGTGAGGATAAGAAACAGCTGCTGGATAACGCTATTGCTTTAGCAAACTCTTCAATCGATGAAGACAGAGCCATGATTTATGGCGCCCAGGAAGGATTTAAGGCTGAGGCGAACGAATTCCTTGAGTTTGGCTTGTTTGAAAGCGCAATAGTGCACTTTCACTCAACTTTGAAAGACATGCTTGAAAAGTAAAATCGCAATTGGCCGGCTATTCCTGCATTTATGAAGATAGGGAGCGCTAAATTGACCTGAGGTTTGGCTTTTCCAAGTCTCAGGTTAATTTACATAAGAAGGTTATGCTCAATGGGCATAAAGCGATCACAGGCCATTCTCAATGAGGTGGCGGTCAGCTCGGGGACGCCATACACAGTTGTATTTACTTTGTGCTTTTGCCGGATGTGATTCAACAACAAATCAAAATCTCCATCACCTGACAACAATATAACTTCGTCTAGCTGCGGCGCTGCTTCCATGACATCAACAGTAATACCAACATCCCAGTCACCCTTGGCAGAGCCGTCACTACGTTGAATAAAAGGTTTGAGCTTTACATCGAAGCCAATGTGTTTGAGTGCATCCTGAAACTTAATCTGCTGATCGTCATTTCGTTTGATAGCATAGGCATTGGCGAGCACTATTTGTCTGTTTGAAGCAATCTCCTGCCAGAACTTCCGATAGTTAAACTGTCTGGAATAGGCTTGCCTGGTGGTGTAGTAAATGTTCTGAACGTCAACGAAAATGGCGACCTTATTCAACTTTTATATCCATAAAGAATGCAGGTCGCCCAGAATAACACTGAACGGTGATTTATACCGCCTGACTTTGCAGGTAGTCCTCATAGTTACCCTTGAAATCCACTATGCCTTCAGGTGTTATTTCAATAATACGGGACGCAAGAGACGAAACAAACTCGCGGTCATGACTGACAAAAATCAGTGTTCCTGCGTAGTTTTCTAATGCCAGGTTCAGCGATTCAATAGATTCCATGTCCAAGTGATTGGTGGGTTCGTCCATCAGCAAAATGTTGGGTTGTTGAAGCATTAACTTGCCGAATAACATCCGTCCCTGTTCACCACCTGAAATGACTTTGACAGACTTATCAATCTCTTTCTGTGAGAACAGCAGTCTGCCCAATGTGCCTCGAATTACCTGTTCGTCGTCACCTTCCTTTGCCCACTGATACATCCAGTCGAGTAGGGTGCTTTCTTTCTCAAATTCTGACGCGTGATCCTGTGCATAGTACCCAAGCTCGGAATTTTCAGACCATTTTACAGAGCCTGAATCTGATTCAAGGTCACCGTGCAAACAGCGCAGTAGTGAGGTTTTACCCGAGCCATTGGCGCCAATAATTGCAATACGTTCACCTACTTCAACCATGAGACTCAAGTTTTTAAACAATACTTCATCAAATGACTTTGAAATGCCTTCCACTTCAACAGCCAGTCTGTGGAGCTTCTTGGTTTGTTCAAAGCGAATAAATGGATTCTGACGGCTGGAGGGCTTAACTTCATCCAATTTGATTTTGTCTATCTGCCTGGCTCGGGACGTCGCCTGCTTCGATTTAGAGGCGTTAGCGGAAAAGCGACTGACAAAGGTTTTTAACTCTGCAATTTGTGCTTTTTTCTTGGCGTTGTCTGCCAATAATCGTTCGCGAGACTGAGTGGCTGCAGTCATATACTCATCATAGTTGCCAGGGAATAATCTGAGTTCACCATAATCAAGATCTGCCATATGGGTGCACACGCTATTTAGAAAGTGGCGATCGTGAGAAATAATAATCATGGTGCAATTGCGTTCATTCAGAATACCTTCCAACCAGCGGATTGTATTGATATCCAGGTTATTGGTCGGTTCGTCAAGCAGCATGATATCGGGATCCGAGAAAAGTACCTGGGCGAGCAGAACCCTTAGTTTCCAACCCGGAGCCACTTCACTCATCGGGCCATAATGCTGTTCCAAAGGAATACCAACACCTAAAAGCAGTTCACCTGCTCTTGATTCGGCAGTATACCCATCCATTTCGGCAAAATCGGACTCCAGTTCAGCAGCGCGAATTCCGTCTTCTTCGCTCATATCAGCTTTGGCGTAAATAGCATCTCGTTCAGATTTGATAGCCCATAATTCGTCATGGCCCATTATCACAGTATCAACCACGCTGTACTCTTCGTAAGCGAACTGATCCTGTTTAAGCTTACCTATGCGTTCATTGGGGTCTTTGGAAACGTTACCTGCAGAAGGCTCAAGATCGCTGCCCAAAATCTTCATAAAGGTAGATTTACCACAGCCATTTGCCCCTATCAGGCCATAACGATTGCCATCGCCAAATTTTACTGAGACGTTTTCAAATAGTGGCTTAGCGCCAAATTGCATAGTGATATTTGCAGTAGTAAGCAAGACAGAATTCCGATTTAGTAAGTGTTTAACAACAGATAATTGACCTCAGTCGGCCAAAGCGGGCGCATTATGCCATAAGCTGCGGTGACAGGGTATCAAGAATTATTGGGCGCCATATTCAGCATAACCGATCTAAGGATACTGACTGACATTGAGGGGAGTATTTCTAATATGCGCGAGCTGATTATCTGGTGGTCAAGTATTACTTAACCACCATGAAGGATATACGCGGCTTTAGATAGCAGGGTGTTTACTGATCAAGAGGCGTATTGAAATCTTCAGACAATTCAAAATCACCGGTGACTTCTGCGATTTTGTCCTCGTTAAATTGTATGATTAATTCTTTTTTGAAATCCTCACCGCGTTTACGCATACCACGCTTCATTTCATACACGTAGTACCATTTGTCATGGTCAAAAGAATCACTTACAACGGGTTTACCAAGCACATAAGTAACTTGTTCTTTGGTCATTCCTATACGAAGCTGTTCAACATCTTTTTTGTCCAGAAAGTTGCCTTGTGGTACGTCAATACGGTAAATCCAATCAACGCAGGCAGATAAAAACAGACTGGCGAACAATACTACGAAAAGATTTTTATACTTCATTCTCTTCCAGATAATTTAGCTAAGATTTAAAAAAAGCGCAGATTACACTTTAAAGTGCACGCATCCTAACCCAGCTAAAGCCTCCCAATCAATATTTTCTGTCTTGTTGGCCTATCAATCTATGCTTCCGAGCAATTCTTTGGCATTGGCAATAGCGGATTCAGTTAATTTGTCTCCAGCTAGTAGACGTGCCAATTCCTCAATTCGTTCACTTTCTGATAAAGAAATCATGTGAGTTTCTGTTGTTTGTTTGTCTGTGAATTTGGTTACGAACATTTGATTGTGACCACAAGCGGCAACCTGAGGTAAATGTGTTACGCACAATACTTGAGTTGATTTGCCGAGTTTTCGAAGCAGTTGTCCGACGATCGACGCAGTAGGCCCAGATATTCCAGTATCTACCTCGTCAAAAATCATGGTGGGAATGTGATTCTTGCTAGAGGCTATCACTTGTATTGCAAGCCCAATACGGGATAGTTCTCCTCCGGAAACTACCTTATCTAACCGGTCAGCTGCCTGGCCAGGGTTTGTTGCAACCATGAAATTAATTTGATCCTGCCCTAACGCAGAGGGCGTCTGTGAATTATCAAAATTAACCTCTATTTCGAACTTGGCATGTTGCATATTCATTGATTGGATTTCATTTTGAACCTGTTTCGCCAACTTCGATGCGGCTTTATTTCGCGACAGTGAAAGTTTCAGTGCAGTTTCAAGGTAGGATTGTTGTAACTCCTGCACCTCGGATTTAAGTAACTCCAAATGATTCTCATCTTCAGCAAGGCCTGCATACTCAGCTGCAAGTTCCTGGTGTGTCGCATAAAGTGATTCGGGCAGGATATTATGTTTACGCGCAAGCTCGAGTGCCAACGAATAACGAGCTTCAACCTGTTGCATTTTTAACGGATCGATTTCAAGTTGTTCGGTATAAGCACGCAATTCCTGGGCGGCTTCATCAATATTTATGGCAGCTTCATTGAGGATGCTGACAATAGGGGATAATGAAGGGTCATGTTCAAGCAATACAGACAACCTGTCGAGACTGCTTTGGATTGCTGATTGGGCGTTAAATTCTTCTGACTCGTAAAGCTGGTGAAAGCTAAGTTGTGTTTCCTCCAGTAGCGCTTGACTATTGCTCAGCTTTTTATGTTCCAATTCCAGTTCTTCAAATTCATTTTCTTGAATAGCAAAATCATCCAGCTCCGAAACCTGATAGGCGAGTAATTGCCTTCTATCATCTCGTTGTTGTTGATTTTCTGACAATTGCTTGAAACGTTTTTGCGCCTGTTTCAGTGCAAAGTAGTGAGAGGAGACCTTATTTAACAGAGGTTCGTGTTCAGCAAAACTGTCTAAATGGGCAAGTTGTACGTCGGTTTTGAGTAGACGTTGGTGAGCATGCTGACCGTGCACACTGACCAAAAACTCCCCTAGACACTTAAGTTGTTGCAGTGGTACCGGGGTGCCATTAATGTAGGCTTTTGAACGTCCCTCTGCGGAAACTACCCGTCTGATAAGACAGTTGTCCTCATCGTCCAAGTCAAGTTCAGTCAACCAGGCTTGGGCCGTTCGAAGATTCGACAAATCGAAATTGGCAGTCACCACAGCTTTGCCTGCTCCGCTGCGCACTAGCCCCGCTTCTGCCCGATCCCCAAGACACAGACCTAAGGCGTCGATAGCAATAGATTTACCTGCTCCTGTTTCTCCGGTGATGGCCGTGAGTCCCTTACTAAGGTCCAGATCGAGTGTTTTAACGATTGCAAAATCGCGTATTGATAAATGAGTCAGCATAACAATAGGTGTCTATATATACAGTAACTGTAAATATATACAGAAAAATTAATTTGTCTAGTGCAGTTTTATTTTTTTAAAGCGTAAAATTGCGCAACAACAGTTCCAGACTTAATAAAGTTTGCTGCCCCAACCTAGTTTGTTGCGTAGAACGTTGAAATAGTTGTAACCCTTAGGATGTATCAGAGACAACTTATTTGCATTTTTCTGGATCCTGATTTCGTCACCAGGCAAGACTTCAATCACAATGTGGCTATCACAACTTATCTGCAAATTATCCGTATTTTCGGACGAAACAACCATGCGTACGACTTTGTTGGCGTCTACTACTATGGGGCGACTGCTAAGCGTATGCGGAAACATAGGCACTAAAGTCAGTGCATCCAGATTTGGTGTAAGAATAGGGCCACCACCAGACAATGAATAGGCAGTCGAGCCAGTTGGAGTGGCAACAATTAATCCATCGGACCTTTGGCTAAAGACGAAGTTGTCATCGATATATACTTCGAACTCCATCATGTGGGCCACTTTTCCGTGATGCAGAACAACTTCATTGATAGCGGAATTTGAGGTTTGCAGTTCCCCATTGCGGTAGACTTCTACCTGCAAAATAAATCGTTGTTCAGACAGGCAGTCACCAGCAAAAATAAGATCCAGCTGATGTTCAAAATCATCGGGGTTGATGTCTGTCAAAAATCCAAGATTGCCGCGATTGACGCCTACCACAGCGACGTCATAAGCAGCTAGTACACGAGCGGCACCAAGCATATTTCCATCGCCGCCTACCGCGATTGCCAAATCAGCATGTTGACCGATTGAATCAAGGCTCATGGATTCGAACCCGTTGCCATTTAATTCGCCTGCGACTTTTTCTTCCACTAAAACACGGCAACCCCTGTTTTTCAGATACAAAAGAATTGCATTAAGACTGAGGTTGGCTCCGGCATGGGATGGTTTACCGATTAAACCGACGGTTTGAAAACCCATAGAAAAAACTGGCGTTGAGGATCTGTGCGGCTAAGTATAACCACGCAATCGGAATAAAGTCATGATTTTATTGTTACAGGTAAGCTCATCAGCTTTATTACCTTGCCGTCCAACCTCCATCCAGCACCAATGTTTGCGCCGTTATATTGCGAGCAGCGTGACTCATCAAAAATGAGGTTGTTTCAGCCAGCTCATCAATCTCGATGAACGCCTTTTTGGGCATGGGTTCGAGCATGATTTTTTCAATGACTTCCTGTTCAGATATGTTATTTTCCAACGCCTGTGCAGCGATTTGTTTTTCAACCAAGGCGGTTTTTACATAAGCAGGACACAGAGTATTAATGGTGACATCACAGTCGCCTGTTTCCAGGGCGATAGTTTTGGCAAAGCCCAGCAAACCATGTTTTGCTGCCACATAAGCAGATTTAAAAGGTGATGCGACCAATGAGTGCAATGACCCTACATTGATTATTCTGCCAAAATTACGTTCACGCATGCCGGGTAAAAAGGCCTTACTCAATAGGGCAGGGCCAACCAACATAATATTAATCAGTTGTTGCCATTTCTCAGCCGGAAAATCCTCTAATCTGGAGACATGTTGAATACCTGCATTATTGACTAAAACGTCCACCTGAAGAGGGGCAATGCTGCGGGGAAGTTCATCAATTTGTGCTGCATTGCTGACATCCAGGCCTAAGGGTACGGCATCAATGTTTTTGTCGCCCAGTTTGTCCGCTGCGTCCAGCGCAGCATCAATATTGATGTCTGCGATAATTAGCCTGTGTCCCTGTAGTCCTAGGTGCTGGGCAATACCTAAACCAATGCCATTGGCACCACCGGTGACTAAAACTGTTCTTGACGTCATGTTTATTCCTCTGTTTTGCCTGATATGGCATAGGCCATACGCTTGATCGCCTCAATTTGTGGTCCTGACTTATTAGCATAATCCTCACCTGTGTAGCCCCACCAGTCCCAGCAAGCCTGAGGGTTAAGAGGCATAAACAAGGATTTTTTGGTTTGCGGGTAAAGCACGACCAAATTATTAGTGTCAGCCCAGTTATTTAAACCTGTATGTTTTGCATAAGCGGAATCCACAGCTTGGGCATTCTGATTACAACCGTGAAAACTAATGTGAAGTTTGCAGGATTCGCCTTTCTGGCAACTCTGTGGAATATATAGGTATCCTTCCTCAGCCAATGAATCCGCTGACTCCCCGGCTAACTCATGCTGATTAAATTGCAGCAATTTGCCTGCAGCACCTGGAGATGGCGCGCTTAAACCGTCGTACAAATAGGTCAGCATTTTGCCGGCTGCATCATATTTGCAATTGCCTAAAAAGGGCGCCTGAGAACTTGCACACTCGATGCCGTACTCTGGGGTCGGAAAGTGATGAGCAAAAGGTTTATTGTCGATGTAGCTGACAGCCTCTTCAGTCAGTAGCTGTTGATATTGGACCATCAGCAAATCATTCACTGCCGCAACGAGTTTTTCATCTTTACTGCCATGAAACAGCCAGACCTTATCATTTTCAAAAGATGTCAGCGGCGCTAATTTTCCTGCGCTTCGCCACTGATCTGTTTTTTCCTTCAGTCTTTCAAGCGGAACACCATCGCCGGCGCTGTTTACGCACCGAGACAAGGCAAGCTTGATATCGCCATCGGCACACAAATAGGGGCCAGCGGCAATGATACCCACGCCTGTTATCCATTCGCTATGTGCATAATGCAATTGCGTGGCCATGTAGCCACCGCTGGACAACCCGGAAATGGTTGTTTGTTCAATATCAATATTCAATTTGGGCAACTTCGCCCAGCAGGTTTGACCGAAGGCGACGAGTAATATCCCAGCACACACTCTTATCATTTTCTTCCCTTTTAATTTTTTAAACATTTACTTAGCCAAAAACGCTTTAATTTGCGCCGATTTTTCGGCAATGTTTATGACGCCTTCAAGGTGACCAGCTGGCCCATTTAAAGAAAGCCATTCCGACTGGTTGCCATTGCTGACTGCACCAAGGTGAGCTTGTTTAGCCAGGTAAGGCATTAACAGCAAGTCTTTGTTTGCGGCAATAAACAGGGTTTTTGCCCTGATGTTTTTTAATCCACTTCTCAGGTCATTTCCGTGTCCGGCAATAAACAGCTGGTTAGCGCGAACCAGATATAACATATGATTGGCGTCCATTTTACTGGCCCTGTTTTGAGCCCGATTTCGCAGCCAGTTAATAATGCTGTGATGTTTGTTGATGTCCTGCAAAGGTGCGGGCTCCAGCGCTGCAAAATTGATTGCATCAGTTTTACCAAGGTTGATAAAAAATTCAGGATGGAGCGCCACCTGAGTAAGATACATGAGCGAAGCTGTCAGCCCAGCTGTAGGAGGTTGTGATGAATAGTAATCTCCATTCTTCCAATCAGGATCCAAGCGAATGGGGGTGGCCCATTGTTCCAACATCGGGACAGTCCAGGCATCTGCTTGTGCTGAGCCAATCACTGAGATCATCCTGGGAACCCAATCAGGATAAGCTGAGGCCCAGTCGATAGCCTGCATAGAGCCCATCGATGGTCCTGCTACGGCATACAGCTTTCTTATTCCTAGACTTTCAAGTAGGGCTTTTTGTACATTCACAAAATCCCGAATGGTCACCACAGGAAAAGACAACCCATAAGGTTTCTTCGTTCGCGGGTCGATTGATGCCGGACCTGTGGTGATGACATTTGGATCTCCTACATTCAGATTCACCAAGGTATCCACACTGACGACAAAAAATTTGTTTGTGTCAATCGCTTTACCCGGACCTATTATCGCGTCCCAATAACCAGGTTGTGGGTCATCGTGATGGTATTTCCCGGCAGCGTGGGAGCTTCCAGTGAAGTAATGTGTGACCAATACAGCATTGCTCTTGTCCGCGTTTAGCTGACCATAACTTTCCCAGCCCACTTGCACTTTGGGGATGGAATGCCCACCAAATGTAACAAAATCATCCAGCTCAAAACGCTGTTTTTTCACCAGCATATCTGCCTGGGCAGACCAGACCATCAATACCAAAACCACAAATAAAATCTGTTTCACTTACTCAACCTTTTCAACAATTAATGGATTTAAAACCAGTTAAAAAGCGCAATCGCCATTATCAGGCCCGTCAGTGGAACCACTACAGTTAGCGCGCCAACAGCCCAATACGCCTGCTGGTGGGTCTCATTGCAGATTGCGCGAATGGTGGTCACCACATAACCATTGTGAGGCAACGAATCCAGTGCACCAGATGAAATCGACACTATCCGATGTAACTCTTCCGGGTCGACTCCCTGATCGAGGTAGTGAGGACCCACAAGCGGTAACGCTATGGCTTGCCCGCCCGACGCCGAGCCTGTTAGACCAGCAATCACGCTGACAGCGATCGCTGCGCCGATAAGTTCGTTGCCAGGAATTTGGGTCATAAGTTCAACAGCATCCTGAAATGCCTCAGTCGATTTGGCGATGGTGCCGAATCCCACTACAGCTGCAGTATTGCCTATTGCAACCAGTGCACCAGTGGTTCCCAGACTGATTGCGCGTTGCATATTGTGAAAGTGTTTGTAGTTGATCAGCATAAGCGTCAAGACGCCACCACCCAATGCCACAATCAGGGCCAGTTGCTGTAATTTTTCATGTAGTAAAAAAGATAAAATCAGTACGACAAAAAGTGGGATCAATCCGGTGATCGGATGTGGGTAATCTCGCTCTGGTATTTCGGGGTCTTCAACACGATGCTCAAAACACTCACCATTGGCAACGGCTTTGCCTATCATGCGCTTCATCCACCAATAACCAAATGATGCCATGAAAATAGCCACGACTAAACTTACTTCCCAGGCGGCAAAAGGTGATGTGCCCAGATATTTAATCGGGATCCAGTTTTGAATTTCCGGTGAACCGGCTGACGTCATGGTAAAGGTTACAGAACCGAATGCCAGTGCTGCCGGAATAAACCTCCTTGGCAAATTTGCATCCTTAAACAAACTGAGTGCCATAGGGTAGACTGAAAATGCCACCACAAATACGGAAACACCGCCGTAAGTCAGTATAGCGCAGGCTAATACCACAGCGACAACAGCATGTTGTCGCCCTAATTTATTAATGATCCATTGTGCAACTGCATCAGCTGCGCCGGTATCTTCCATGAACTTACCAAACAATGAGCCGAGCAAAAACATGAAAAACCAGGCGGCAATAAAGCCTGAAAAGCCTTGCATGTAAGTCTCGACAAAATTGGTGTCGCCAATAAATATGGGCAACCCGCTTGTCAGCGCAACAATCAGTGCACACAAGGGGGCCGCCAGAAACAAGTTCATTCCTCTGATCGTTAATACGATTAACAGAGTTAACCCTCCGACCAAGCCAATCAAACTCAGCATTATTCTTATCCTTTTTTGTTTCAAAAGACCTTGTCAATCATAGGTCTAGTCTGTGACCGCAGACAAACACTCGGGATAAATGAATGGCATTATTCTGGGTTAAGGTGACTAAAGTAACCATAGTACTATGGTACTAAGGCATTAAATCCCGTTCTGGATTAGAGTATTGGCGACCGTGACAAATACCGGAAAACAAAAAATAAAAATCCGAGTAATGAGGGACACAATATGAAGGCTAGTCAATTCAACCGAACAGCATGCGCTATAGCGGTTTCCAGCGTATTGCTGGTTTCAACCCAGAGTTACGCTCAAGAAGCCGACGAACAATCCGGTTTAGAGCGCATCGAAATAACTGCACGAAAAACCGTTGAATCTCTACAGGAAGTGCCTGTCGCCGTAACATCTATTGGCGCAGCTGAATTGAGTGAAAAAGGCATATCTGTGCTCACCGAGGTACAACAGTTTTCACCAAATACTACATTGCAAACCAGTCGGGGAACGAATTCGACCTTAACAGCATTTATTCGTGGGGTAGGGCAACAGGATCCTCTTTGGGGCTATGAACCTGGTGTTGGAATTTACATAGATGATGTCTACATGGCGCGTCCGCAAGGAGCCGTGCTGGACTTATTAGATGTTGAAAGAATCGAGGTGTTACGGGGCCCGCAAGGTACCTTGTATGGGAAGAATACTATTGGTGGTGCAGTAAAGTATGTTACGAAAGCGATGACTGGGGATGCCAATTTCAATCTCGAAGCTACCATTGGAAATTACTCCCGATTTGACGCCAAAATAACTGGTCAAATCCCCGTCATTCAAGACAAGGTATATTTTGGTTTTGGATATGCTGATCTCAGTCGAGATGGGTATGGAGAATTCCTCCAGTCTGCGCTACCTGATCAAGATCGCGAGAACTACAACAAGGATTTATGGGCAGCCAGAGCAACGCTTGAAATCCACCCAGCAGACAATCTGTTTATTCGTTTGAACTGGGACAAAACGGAAGATGATTCAAATGCAAAAGGCGGGTTCCGCCTTCTACCAAGCTTGCTTACCGATGCGCCTGTGCCTGACAGTGTTTATGATTCGTACACCAGCTTGCCCACATTTAACAAGGTTGAACTGGAAGGGTTTAGCTGGTTGGTTAGTTGGGATGTTAACGACGATTTGCAGTTAAAATATATTGGCTCTTCCAGAGAATCCTATTCACCAACCAATATCGATTTTGATAATACTGCACTGGACATTTTTGATGTGCCTGCAGAATATGATGATGAAAACACCACCAATGAACTTCAGGTGAACTATCGTCAGGACAGCTACAGCTTGGTTGGCGGTCTGTATCTATACGATGGTGAATCCTGCGGTAACTTCGACGCGATCCTGGGCTTTCTGGGGCGAGCAGCCTTCGGTGTTCCTGGTCTGACACGTGAAGTCACAGGTTGCAATAATAGTGAGAGTTGGGCGGCCTATGCACAGGCCAGCATTGATGTAAGTGAGAAGCTATCAGTCACGCTGGGCGCTCGCTACACCGACGAAGAAAAGCAAGCAACAGTTAATAATGGGCTTGTTTTTGCGAACGTTTATCCCTCGACAGGTTGGGTCCCAGGGTATGTTCGCCCAGATGGTCCGTTGGTTCCTCAGGTATTGGGTACAGATACGGATGGTGATGGCGTATTGGATGCACCTAGCAAGGCTGACTGGTCACGCTTTACGCCAAGAATTGGGGTGGAGTATCAGGTGGATCGGGATTTGATGTTTTTTGCCAGCTATTCTCAGGGATTTAAGTCCGGTACATTCAATCCAAGGGCAACAGTTAACGAACCAGCTGTTGACCCGGAAATCGTAGATTCTTTTGAAATAGGCATGAAAAGTGAGTGGAATGACAATCTTCGCGCCAACATAACCTTGTTTTCACTGGATCATAAAGACAGGCAATATATTGGTGTTGTCCCAGGTGATGATGGAACCGAGCTGAATCAATTTCTGGATAATGTAGCTGAAACTTCTGCCAATGGGATAGAAGTGGAAATCACCTATGCTGCAACTGACAATTTAACGTTTGATTTTGCACTGGGATACATTGATTCCAAAATTGAAGAAAACAATGCAGTACCTCCATTGCTGGGTTTGTCAAACACGCCTGATTATACCTTCAATTTAGCGACTAATTATGTGCTTGAGTCAGACGTTGGTGACTTTGTATTTAATGCTGGTTACTACTATCGTGACGATTACAGGTTGTTTGAAACCAGTGATTTGTTATTACAGGATGGTTTTGGAATTCTGAACCTGAGCGTTAGCTGGCAAAGTGTTGATGGAGATTGGTATGCCAGTCTGCATGGCAAGAATCTAAACGATAAAGAATATCTTGTGGGTGGTTACGACTTCGTAGGGGTCGCTGAAGATGGCAGTTTTCTACCAGGGTTAGGTGGTGACCAAACCTTGATAGGCTATTACGGTGATCCAAGAACTGTGCAGCTTACTGTTGGTTATCGATTCTGATATCCAAGGTCTGTTTTGTTCTGTGTTTTGGCGACCTAGGTCGCCTTTTTTGCTTGTATTTCTCGGTTTAATATTAGACGCTGACATTACTTGCAGATTAAGAATAGAAGAGGAAACGTGTCAATAACTGCCATTGTTGCTGACGACCATCCATTGTTTAGGGTGGCATTGAAGCAGGCGCTCAATCAAGTGATCGGGGAAGGGATTGCTGAAACTGCCAACCTGAATGAAACTCTCTTGTTACTTGAACATAGTCCGGATGTGGAAGTGGTTTTTCTGGACCTTAATATGCCGGGAAACGAAGGTCTTATGGGGTTGAGTAGATTGCGCAATCTCTACCCTGACGTGCTGGTTGTTATCGTTTCCGCCGAAGAAAGCCCACAGTTAATAAGCAAAGCAATTGATCTTGGTTCAAGCGGCTATATACCAAAATCGACACCTTTGCCGGTAATCTCTGAAGCCGTATCCAGAATACTGGACGGTGAATCCTACATTCCGTCAGAAATGAGTTTAGAAAACGAACCCTCTGCATCGTCGGCCAATCAGGAATTTGCCAGAAAACTCGAACAATTGACACCTCATCAATTTACGGTACTAAAAATGATGGCTGACGGTCTGTTAAATAAACAAATTGCATACGAGCTTGGTGTTAAAGAAACGACGATAAAACAGCACGTTTCTGCAATATTGCGCAAATTGGGCTTTAACAATCGAACCCAAGCAGGCGTTATGTTTAAGCAAACAATGGGCGTCGACAACCAAACGGATTAGTAGACAAGTTAGCTGCACTCAAGAGATGAATCCCACAGCTACATATGTAATTCCTGTACCCCTGCAAAACATTAAATAGCCAGCAATCAGAGTTTTGATGCTCATAAGAGTGTCAGAAATACTTATTATTGTCATTACGTCTAGTAATTATATGAAATTATTCAATTAGCTAGTGATTGAATATCTATTAGGCTACTCCAACCTCCTTGAATGAACCAAAATGAAACTAAGTGATATTTTTGTCAATATTGCTTTAGAGTTTAAATATTACCGGTTTATTGTGTAAGCTATTGATTTTCATATATTAAAAATAAGCCACTCTTTGTCACTGCAAATTTAATTAACAAAAAGTAGTAATATTATTTACAAATATTGTTGACTATTAATCTTAATGTCAATAACGTGATTACATTGTTGACATTTAGTTCAATAAGACAAAGAAATTCATAGAAGAACTCAGAATAGATACACAAATAGCTTGCAAACGGGACACATTTTGTATGAATTCAGCTAACAAGACTCAATCACTTTTGGCGGCACTTTTGGTGTTGCCATTTACCACAACCGCTATTGCACAGGCAGTTGCAGAACAAACTAATGCACCTGACACTGAAACAGCTGGCATTGAAGTTATTCAGGTAACCGCGCAGAAACGTGTTACTTCTTTACAGGAAACGCCGATAGCAATCAGTGCTTTCAGCCGCGACATGCTTGATGATCAGGATATAGAAGACTCTCAAGATATTCAGTACGCGGTACCAAATGCCACCTTGTCAAATAACTCAAGTTTCAGTATTCGTGGTGTAGGTAATCAAGCTATCTCGGCTACGTCAGATCCTGGCTTAGGCCTGCACGTTAACGGGGTCTACTTGACAGCGAATACGGTTCAAAATGAATTTTATGACCTTTCCTCCATTGAAGTTTTGCGCGGACCTCAGGGCACATTATTTGGTCGTAACACCACCGCAGGTGTTTTCAACACAATTACAGCCAGACCAGATGAAGTATTTGAGGCGAGGTTAACAACGGAAATCGCTAACTTTAATGGTCTAAGAACAAAGGGTTACATTAACATTCCATTGAGTGAAAATGTGTTGCAACGATTTGCTTTTAATACTGTAAAACGTGATGGATATGCAGATAACCTGGCTGAAAATGTGGGGTTTGACAATCTGGACGGACGGGACCAATGGTCAGTTCGCAGTTCCACTTCCTTTGAGTTCAGTGATAAGGCCAATGGTTTCTTGTTCGTGCAATATTTTAAGGAACATAGTGATCGTACCGCCAGATTAGGCGCGTTATGTACCTCTGATCCGGTACTTGGATGTGCTACTGACAGTGTGTCCAATCAGTATCCCAATAGCGGCTTTACCGATGGTTCGCTGGCAAATGGTGCGTTACGGCCTTTACTAGGCGCACTTGGTTATCTCACACGTCCGGATTTTTACAATACCAATCTGGATGGATCAACGCGCACTAATCCGGCTAACCGCAGTCAGGTCCGTCAGGATTTCCAGCCAGTATTTAATGCAGATGATCTGTTGGTGTCATTCGAGCTTAATTATGAATTTGATGACTATGTGTTTACCTCTGTGAGCGCTTATCATGAAAGGTCGCTTATGGCCTATTCTGATTTTGACAATGCTGACGGTGGCGATGCACTGTTAACGCCTCAATCGTTACTGCTTCCACAAGGCAGAACGGAGCCTACCACACGCCATAGCACTGTTCGTACAGATGAATCGTCAAGTGAACAATGGAGTCAGGAACTGAGGATCGCATCCTATACAGATAATCCTTTCAATTTCACTGCTGGTGTATTTTATCTGGAATATGAAGCAGACTCTTTCGGACGATTCTATTTGCCTGAGCTAACCGGATTGGCTGGCTTTTTAGGTTTGCCAGACGAGCTTGCTACCTTTAGCTTCGAAACGCCAGACATATCCACAACCTCTTGGGCTATATTTAGTGAAGGTTATTATGATTTTACTGACGACCTCAAGCTGACTGTCGGGCTGCGTTATACGGAAGATGAAAAAGAGGTGACCACTCGTGCCATTTCACCTCTATCATTTTTAAATCCATTATTTGACGTCAGTAATAGCTTCGTTGACGGCAGTGGTAACTGGGAAGAGTTCACAGGAAAGATTGGCCTCAGCTACTCACCTGATTTGGATGTCACAGACGAAACCCTGTTCTTTGGTACATTATCCCGAGGATTCAAGGGGGGCGGTATTAACCCTGGAGCGAGTGAGTCATCTTTCCCCACATTTGAGCCTGAATATATCAATGCATTGGAGGTGGGTACTAAAAACACTTTTGCAGATCGCACTTTCCAAGCCAATGTAACGGCTTTTATCTATCAATATGATGGGTTGCAAGTCGGTGGAATTTTAGGTGACGGAACGACCTTTAACACCAATGTGGATGCTGATGTAAAAGGCGCAGAATTTGAGTTCGTATCAACACCTGTAGATGGTTTACGGGTCAACTTAAACCTGTCACTGCTTGATTCTGAGGTTGGTGAAGATTTCCTAGCTTCGCCTGATATTGCCGAACCCTCTGGTTCCGGTCCGGTAAATATAAAAGGCAATACCTTAGCGTTTTCTCCGGAAAGCTCCATTCAGTTTGGAATTCAATATACCCAAGAAGTGGGGGACAACTGGGAGATAACCTATCGCGCGCAATCCTTTTGGCAGGACAAGTATTTTACCCGTTTGTATAACACGGCTAGTGATAGACAGGATAGCTGGCAACAGACTGACCTGAGTCTTACGCTGAGGGATCTCGATGATGTATGGGAGTTTGAGTTGTTTGTGAAGAACGCTTCTGACGAAGATTCAATCACGGGGCAGGGCGTGCAAAATGCTTTAGTAGGTCGTTATCGTACACCACTCTATCTTGACCCTCGTACCTACGGGTTACGTGTCAGTTATCGGTTTGAATAATCTCTTTGCTTGTATTTTTGTTTAAGTGTGTCTTTCGCCCTACGTTATTCCGTAGGGCGATTTTTTCAGCTCTACACGATTTATGTACATCAAGTATTGGATTGATGTACTGACAGATTAATTCTAAATCTGAATGGCCGTAAAACTTTAATGACGAAAAGTTTATTAAAGAAGGGTAAATTATTCCTTCTTAGCGGATTTTCTGGCCATGTCATATTAAATATGCGTTGACTATTGACTAAAAGTTCAATAGTGTTTGTTTTGTAGCCCTGAGGAACGTAGATGCACATACATTTCTACCTGATAGCGGCAAACGTAAACAGATAAGATAAGCGAGAGAGTCAAGTATGAATCTAAATTTAAAAGGGAAAAGAGCGATAGTTACCGGAGGCAGCAGAGGGATAGGAAAAGCTGTTATTGACAATTTTGTTGATGCGGGGATGAAAATCGCTACTTGTGCTCGGGGCCAGGCCTCAATCGACGCAAGTTTAAGTCACTGGAATGCCAAGGGGGAAAACGTTCTGGCCCAGCCTCTTGATGTTACTGACGAATCGGCTTTTACCGCTTGGTTTGAAAACGCTGTAGAGAGCCTTGGTGGTTTGGATGTATTAGTCAGTAATGTTTCCACAAGGATTGAATCTCAGGGGATCGAACGTTGGAAACAAACCTTTGAAGTTGATTTACTTCAACATATACGAGCAACTGAATTGGCGATCCCTCATTTAAAGAAAGGTAGTCAACCGGCTATCGTTTATGTGGCATCTATTGCGTCTGTAATGACGGCCAACATGCCCAGTGAAGTGGAATACGGAACAATGAAAGCTGCATTAGTTTCGTACGCCACACAACTCGCCAATCAACTTGGTCAGTTCAATATACGGGTTAATCTGGTTTCACCTGGTCCCATTCATCATGATCAGGGGTTCTGGGAAGTGGTTAAGCAAAAGCAACCCGACCTTTATCAACGTGCCGAAGCGATTTCTGTTTTCAACAGGTTAGGTAAACCAAAGGAAGTTGCTGATTCAATTACATTTTTATCCAGTCCAATGGCATCGAATATCACAGCAGTCAATCTCAGGGTAGATGGTGGCGCAATTAAGACCGTCAACTTTTAGATTCGACGTCGGGCTTAAGAGATAGTCAGGTGGTATTGTTAACTTGCATGCTAAATATAGGTGAATATTGTGTTTAAACTTTCAATTGGTTTGCTATCAGTGATGTTGGTCAGCTCTTGCTCGTGGTTTGTCAAACAACCCAGTAGAGTGGAAAACCCAATCGTGCGCGGCGTAGATTACGTTGGCGTGTCTGTAAGTGACCTGGAAAAATCCAGTCAATTGTACGCAACGGCAACAGACTTAAAGTCTGTTGTAAAAACGGATTTCAGCGATCACCCTGTGCTCAATAGTTTAGCGGGTCGTGACAGCGTTCAGGTCAGCACACATTTGATGAAAAGTGCAAACGCACAGCTACGCTTTATGCAATTCAACAATCCATCGGAAGAAGCAAAATCTTCACCCCATGTAGATGTATATGGACCGGGGATCGCACATGTGTGTTATCAGGTAGCTAAAAAAACCAGAACCTATGAGGCCTTTTTAGCCAACGGCGCAACACATATCGGTGATCCTGAGATGGTTCACCTCAATCCCAAGAATCCAGTTTATTATGCCTACGCCAAAGATCACGACAGTATTCTGTTTGAAGTGGAACATGTGGATGTAGAAGCCCTTGAACTGCCGACCCCGCCTAAAAACGAATATCGTATTCGGCATGTATCATTGGCAACACCTGATATGGATCGTCTTGTGGCTTTTTATTCAACCTTATTGGAAACCCAAAATCCGCGTAGGGCAGGGCAACTGATAAAACTATCCGGCGATAAGTTGGATAAGATATCCGGTCAGCCTGATAGCGAAATCGAAATGGCCTGGTTTCAAATTCGAAATCTTGAGCTGGAAATTATTCAGTATCACAGCCATCCAATAAACACAGATGCAGACCCAAGGCCGTTTGAGGCACTTGGTTACAACACTATCGTGTTCAATGTGACCAATATTCAAACAGCAAAAGAAAAGTTCATTGAGGCGGGCGGAACCCTGGTCAGTGAGGCACAAGCAATGGATGACGGGAAAATCATGTTTGGGCGAGATCCAGACGGAAACCTTCTTGGCTTTCAGGTGATAAATGATGACTCACCTTTATCTTCAGAGAATTTTAAAGACAATGGCATTTAGCAATTTGCCCATAAATAATTTTAATGCTGCCAGCTGACAAAATCTTGATTTAAATGCTGCACTTTGACGGAGAGAATTTATGATCCCTCGCATTGCTCACTGGACGATGATTGTACTCTTTTCAATTATCGGACTTTACCTCACTTTACTTGGCGGGTTTCTGGTCTACGTCGGTGGGAGTTTTTATTATGTGGCAGCAGGGCTAGCGACCATAGCTACAACTGTTTTTATGGTTCGTCGAAGTGCCACGGCAGCCCGAATTTTTGGGATTCTGATAAGTATAACTTTGATTTGGGCAGTGTTTGAGTCGGGGCTGTATTTGTTGGCTCTGTTGCCAAGAGTCGCGACCTGGGTAGGGTTGGGACTATGGTTTTTCACCCCATGGTACCAATCTAATTTAAAGGCTCGTCATGAGGGATATCAAGCTTCAACAAGACGCTGGATTGCATTTCCAAGCGCGTTGACAATTGCAGTTTTGTTGCTAGCGGCAATGCAAGGATATGAACAAAATGGTACAGGAACAGTGCGTCAACAGAATAACGATGATGCAGTCACTGACTGGCGCCATTACGGCAACTCGTCAGGTGGCACTCGTTTCGCTCAAATCGAGCAGATAAACACCGACACCGTAAATGGTCTCAAGGAAGTCTGGCGTTATCGCACAGGCGTCGAGAACGATTTCAAAATGACGCCCCTTCAGGTGGATGGGTTGTTGTATATCTGTGGAGCCGGAAACGTGTTAATGGCGGTAGACAGCGAAACAGGGAAAGAATCCTGGCGCTATGATCCTAAAACTGTCGCGCCGGCAAAACACCAATATGCCAGGACATGTCGAGGGATCAGTTATCACGAAGCTCCAACAGATTATGCAGGTCAATGCCCGAAAAGAATTGTCACAGGCACAATTGACGCCCGCCTGATTGCTGTTGACGCGACTTCTGGTGAGCTTTGCACTGACTTTGGTATTGGAGGCGAAGTTGACCTGCGCAAAGGGTTGGGAGAACACCTGCCGAAACAGTATTACCTGACATCTCCTGCTTTAGTGGCCGATGATGTATTAGTTGTGGGTGGACTGGTTTTGGACTCCCAGGATCTGGGGCTACCCTCTGGTGTCGTCAGAGCATTTGACGCTTTGACTGGTAAATTCGCCTGGGCTTGGGATCTTGGCAACCCAGGGTATTATGGCGAACCGGCTGACGGGGAAACCTACACGCCAGGCACTCCGAATGTCTGGACAATCATGAGTTATGATGAAGAACTGGACCTGATCTACGCGCCTACTGGTAACGCCAATCCAGATTATTATGGTGGTGAAAGAACAGAATTTGATGACGAGTGGTCTTCTTCGATAGTTGCCCTGGACGGAGCTACAGGTGAGCCTCGCTGGAAGTATCAGACAGTGCATCACGATATCTGGGATTACGATTTGCCTGCTCAACCAGTGCTAGTGGACGTGGAGCGGGACGGTGAGACGGTGCCTTCAGTTGCAGTTCCAACTAAGACGGGTGAAATCTTTTTGTTGGACAGAAGAGATGGCACTCCAGTGCATCCAATTGAAGAACGACCTGTACCGCAAAACCCCGAATACGGAGAATATGTCTCTCCCACACAACCTTTCTCACCCTTACCGAATTTCCATCCATATCGGCATGAAAAAGACATGTGGGGATTAACACCAGTTGATCAGTTGTTATGTCGTATTGAATATAAATTGATGAATTATGAAGGATTGTTCACACCTCCATCCACTAAAGGAACATTAGCTGCCCCCGGCAATTTTGGCGGATTTAACTGGGGGAGTGTGTCTGTTGATGCAGACAATGGATTATTGGTTGCAGCACCTATGTTGCTATCTCATCGACTGCAGTTATTTACTGCCAAGCAAGTGGCTGAAGCTGGCCCCTTGGCCGGTATGCTTCTCGGGCCTGAACACCCTGCGGTGCGCATGGACCCAGATGCTCCTATACCAGAGATTCGCGAACCAGACCCCAGCGACCCCTATGACCATGCACGCATTCTTTATTATGGTTTACCCCGTCCATTTTTATCCCGAATTGGCACTCAGATCCCCTGTTTTGAACCCCCTTGGTCACGCATTGCTGTCATGGACCTCAATACCAAAGAGCTGCTTTGGAGCAGACCACTGGGTAGCATGAAAGATTCTGGGCCATTTGGCTGGCGAACTGGGATGCCATTTCACGTTGGAGTACCTGTCCGTGCAGGTACCTTAACAACTCGAGGTGGGCTGACTTTTATCAGTTCAACTATGGATAGTTCCGTACGTGCTTACGATCTGCGTACAGGTGAAATTAAATGGTCAGATGATTTGCCGGGAAGCGGTCAAGCGACGCCTATGACGTATTTGTCTGAAAGGTCAGGCAAACAATATCTGATTGTGACTGTGCCTAACCCAAGTTGGCGCTATCCTCGGGATCCGAAAAGTGGCACCTACACGGATTCCCAGAGCATTATCGATGGAAAAGGAGGCTATGTCATCGCCTATGCACTGGAATAGGATTGATCCTGTTCAGTTTGGTAAATTACTGTCTCCTCATCAGATTAAATCTGAAAATCGATGCTACGAATCCCCCATTTAAAGTGATGGATGGGGGAGCGTCTTACGAGCTGAAAAGATATAGTAAGGTGATTATTTAATTGATAGAAAGACAGAATGCCGGCTATACAGACTCAACAAAATCCGCACTACATTTCCGCTATTCAAGCACTTCAACGAAATGACCCTAAGACCGCTAAGCAGCTATTGGCAGAGCTCGTTAGACAAGGTGACCCAGATGTTTCTCTGCTACTTGCCTATGCTGTAGCCTGCAACAAACTAGGTGAATCAGAGGCGTGTTTTGACGCGCTGGATAATGCTCTTTCTTTGGAACCCGGAAATCTCACTGTATTGTTGATGAAAGGAGATTTATTGTTAGGGCAGGGAAAAAAGCGGCTGGCAAATCATTGTTACGGTATTGCTGAAGGTGTTGCTGACAATACAGCTGATCTGCCTGATGATTTACGACAAGCCGTCGCCAGAGTCTCGAATATCCGCAAAACCATCAACCTGGAAATTGAAAAACACTTGTTCAACAACCTTAGTTTAAGTGACAGCCCATCTGAACAAAGTGAACGCTTTCGTCAATCCTTATCGCTACTTAATGGCAGCAAAACCATTTTCCCGCAAAAGCCTCGAGCCTATTATTTTCCTGAACTCCCATTGAAACAGTTTTATCGGACTCAGCAATTTGAATGGGCAGAACGAATTGAAGCTGCTACTGACGATATTTGCCGGGAGCTATCACAGCTGATTGAAAGCAACGCACAGTTCGTGCCCTACATCAGAAGCGAAGAGCAGGGGCCTGCAGGCCACGTAAATCCTTTGTTGGATAAATCAGACTGGAGTGCGTTTTTTCTGATCAAGGACGGTCAGGTAGTAGAAGAAAATGCCAAACGTTGTCCTCGCACGATGCAAGCGCTTAAAGACGTGCCGATCCCCCAAATCAAAGGCCGGGCACCCATGGTACTGTTTTCATTGCTTAAACCGGGCACCACAATCGCGCCGCATCACGGTTTTTTAAATACCCGTCTTATCTGTCACTTGCCGCTGGTTGTGCCGGCTAACTGTGGGTTGCGGGTTGGCAATGAAGTTCATCATTGGCAAAAAGGCAAACTGGTAGCTTTTGATGACTCCATAGAGCACGAGGCATGGAACAAAAGCAATCAAAATAGAGTAGTACTGATTTTTGATATCTGGCGGCCGGAACTATCCAAAGAGGAGAGGGTTTGGGTAACAGAATTACTAGAAGCGATAGATACATTTGACTAGCAAGACTAAGGGCGCAAAAATCGGTTAGTAATAAATTGAATTGACAGCAAACTGGCAACGTTGCACGAAATTGTTCATCTCGTTAATGGGCAATACAAAACCGTGCGAGACTAACCAATTCCTTGCTTCACCAAAATCATCAAAAAAAGCGTGTTCAATGTCAGCCTGATTGTAGGCTTCTGACAATTGATTTTTAATCGTAGCTTTGATGTCAGAATCTTTGATAACAATCGCCAGGGTAGACAGACCCTTTTCTTTTCGAATTTTTGTATGCTCAACAAAGTGCGTAAATGTGGAAGGTGGCATCAGGCTTTCGCCAAACAGGCAACTAAACTGTGCCCAAGGTTGGCCCGCCATAAGCTCCATCATGTGATCATTAAATTTGCGTGAACCTCGACGCATAGTCTCGTCATTCCATGGCCCCCTGGCACCCAGTAAAATAACTTGGTTACTGCGATCAACTATATAGTCGCCATGTTCTTTCACAATGAGATCTTCACTATACTACTGCCAAATTAACGTTGGATTAAAGCAGGAAATCTGCGGATTTCATAGTTTTTTTCCGTTTCAGTTATTAAATTTAATTGGTGCATTTGACGTTACTGCCAAAGTTGTCTTATCAGTCGTTTAAATGCGGCAGGTTTTAAGGGTTTTGGCAGGTAGTAGAGCGCTGCTTCAGCGGCCTCCAGACGAATTTGTTCACCTCTGTTGGCACTGTTTAAAATCCCCGGAATCTCAGCTGTGCGCGTTTTGTGTATGGCTCTGGCCACATCAATTCCGGTCTCGCCGTTATCGAGATGATAGTCGAGTAGCATCATGTCTATACCGTCAGCGTGCCGCAAAGCATCCTGGAGGTTTTGTGCTGCTACAACACTCGCTCCCCAACTTTCTAGTAGTTGGCTGACAGCTTCAAGCGTATTAACTTCATTTTCAACAACCAGGACCCTCTTACCCTTGAGTAAATCAGCGGAAGCAGGTGTTGGATCTTTTCCAGTGTTTTTAGGTAAATCAACCTTTGCTCCTGTTGGAATCAAGATCGAAAAGCTGGTTCCTCTGCCGACCTGTGAACGCAATAATATGTCATGCCCCAACAATTTGCTGATCCGCTCTACAATAGTCAAACCAAGACCCAGGCCCTCTTTGGATTCGCTGCTGGAGAGTTGACTGAATTCCTCGAATACTATTTGTTGGTCTTGTTCCTTAATCCCGGGGCCTGTATCCAGCACCATCAGGTTTATTGATTTGCCCACTCGTTTTACGCCCACCAGTATTGATCCTTCATGGGTGTAACGAATAGCGTTGGAAATCAGATTTTGCATAATCCGTCTTAACAGTTTTTTGTCCGAGCTTACTGTTACGTCTGATGCAACGTAACGCAAACGCAGATTCTTTTGTTCTGCTATCAAGCTGAATTCTGCAACAAGTGGATCAAGTATCTGACTCACCGGAAAGGTTTGGATATGGGTGGGTAATTTGCCAGCTTCCAGCTTTGTCATATCCAGCAACATTGAAAGTAACTCTTCTGCGCTGTTTAGAGAGTCGAGCAGGTTTTGGCTCAGTTTCACAAGTTCTGTGGATTCAGCCTTTTGGACCAGAAGGGAAGCAAATAAGCTTGCGGCATTAAATGGCTGCATTAAATCATGACCTGCTGCGGCCAGAAATTTGCTCTTGCTCTCATTCGCCAGTTCCGCGTCTCGCTTGGCAGATGCTAAGGCTATATTCGCTTTTTTAAGCTGCTTAGTCCGTTGGTTGACGCGTGTTTCTAATCCTGATTTTGCATCTTGAAGTTGTCGCTGAATATCGATGTATTCAGTGATGTCACTGTAGGTGGTTACAAATCCGCCACCAGGTAATGGGCTGCCATTAAGTTCTATGACCTGACCATTATTCTGGGTGCGCAGATATTTGTATTTACTACCTTGAGACATGTATTTGATGCGTTTTTCTATTTCTCTCTCAGCATTTTCAACATTGCCAAACATTCCCCGTTGCGCGTTATATTCTAAAATAGTGCGGATAGACATACCTATTTTGACCATACCCGCCGGGTAATTAAACAATTGCAGGTACCGCTTGTTCCAGGCCAGCAAAGATAAATCCTGATCCAGCACGCAAATACCTTGTTGAATATGTTCAACAGAAGATTGCAACAACTCGTGGTTGAATTGAAAGGTCAAACTGGCTTCTTCCACCAGATCAACCAGATCCGGTATCACTACCTGATCTTTATCAGTGACGGCAGAAAGCAAAATTCTGGCGCTGACACGACCAACCTGACCTGCCAATTCGTTTTCCACCTTTTCCATTAGTTGAGGATTGGCATAGCCATTCGATTCACCCTGTTCAACCAAGGTCTTTAAGGTCTTCTGTTTGTCCACATTCAGCAACTTGTCAGTCAATGCTAACAAACTGGTGATTTTTACACTTTGGTGCAGAAGGGGATTGGTGGTATCGGATGGGGTGGGTAACCGTTTTTTATTGGTGGGAAAAATAAGTGAAACCAACACAAAACACATTAGGTTAAGCCCAAGGCTAAAAATGAATCCCTGACCCAATTCCAGATCCGTCGGGGCTTCACCAAAGTAATAACTTGCCTTGATGCTGGGCCAGAGAAGCCAGTAAAACCAACATGTAGCGCCGACCAACAGCGCAGTCAATGCTGCGAACTTAGTACCCCTGGACCAATACATACCAAGCAACATGATGGGGAGTGTTTGCGACAGTAAGGCGATGGAAATTATGCCACTTTTAAATAATGGGGAACCCTGGCTCACATCCAGATGGTAAAGATAAGCAGCGCCTAACACCAAAAAGACAGTTAATCTACGGATCAACAGAAGCGTATATGGCTTCAGGCCGTGCTGGCGGTCTACTGCCAGTTGTAGTTTGAGCCATAACGGAGTAACCAGATTATTGGAAATCATAATACCAACCGCTAGCGTGGCAACAACCACCATACTGGTGGCAGCCGATAATCCTCCTAAAAAAGCCAGCAAGGTGACAGGTTTATTTTGTTCAAAGACCGGGATTGCCAGCAGGTAAGTATCAGTACTGACGTTAGATTCAGAGAATATAAGGTGGCCTGCCAGTGCAATTGGCAGGACAAACAGGCTCATCAATAACAAATACCCTGGGAATAGCCAGCGAGCGGTGTTGAGTTCCTGATCGCCATTATTTTCAATGAAATTGATGTGAAATTGACGGGGCAAACAAAACATTGCACAGATGCCAAGTAACACATGGCTAAGATAAACACCCACTGCTGAGTCAGCGTAAATTATCTCTTTCGCATAATCATTTAGTTGCGCCTTACCTAACAAGTCAAATAGCCCGTTAAACACGCTGTAGCAGATAAATAATCCAACCAATAAGAATGTAAACAGTTTGACCAGTGACTGGAATGCGACCGTCAACATAAGTCCGGGGTGTTTGTCGGTCAGACTAATTGAACGCGTGCCGAAAACAATGGCAAAAAGAGCCATAATGAGTGCCACGTAAAGGCCAATATCGTCGCCAAAAGAATCATCAGAGCGGGTAATAATTCCAAACCCACGGGTTACGGCGTCAAGTTGCAAAGCAATATAGGGAACAACTCCGAAAAAACACAACACAGTGACCAGAGCAGCGAGTAAATGAGATTTCTGGTATTGCAGCCCGATGAAATCAGCCAGGGAGCTGATTCTGTTCTGATGACAAATATTTGCGACCCGTTTCAATACCGGAAAAGCAAAAAGCATGACCAGAATAATGCCCAGGTAGGTGGGAATAAACGCCCAACCATATTGGGCCGCTTGCGTGGTCGTACCGAAAAAAGCCCAGGTGGTGCAATGGACTCCCAATGCCAGACTGTAGACTGCCGGATGCTGCTTACTGCCGCTGAAGCGTTTATCACCCCAAAACGCTATAGCGAACAAAATTAATAAATAACAGGCGACAAATCCCGCAACTGTCCAGACACTAAACATGGCAATTTCAAAAATAGAAGTATTTCAATACTTTACTGATTAAAAGGTAGCGATGAAAGTGAACAAATCCGAAAAGACTGAAAAAAAGTCACTATAACAGTGAAAAAACTAGGGTTATTACCCTTGAAGCCTTGAAAAGCAACCCCATAAATAGCTGCAATTCGAGTTTTGACATTCAAGAAAGATTACGGAGTTAGACATGAGTAATGATCAACAGCCGCAAGACGTAAACGAGCAGGAGCTTGACGAACAACAAGTTACTGACGACGCGGTTGAACAACAAGTTACTGACGACGCGGTTGAAGAAGAAGTTGTTGAACTTTCAGAAGAACAACAACGAATTGGTGAATTGGAGATTGCATTAGCGAAAGCTGAAGCAACAGTGTTGGAGCAACGTGATTCAGTTCTACGTGCTAAAGCTGACAGTGAAAATGCCAGACGCCGCGCCGAAGGTGAAGTGGAAAAAGCCCGGAAATTCGCGTTGGAGCGTTTTGCGGGTGAGTTATTACCGGTAGCTGACAACCTTGAACGGGCACTGCAATTGGCTGATGCAGAAAATGAAACACTGAAACCTATGATTGAAGGTGTGGATATCACCCTGAAGTCATTTGTCAGCACAATCGAAAAATTTGGTTTGAAAGTGATCGATCCGCAGGGTGAGACTTTCAATCCTGAATTGCATCAGGCCATGTCCATGCAGGAAAACGCCGATTTGGCGCCCAACACTGTCATGGCTGTAATGCAAAAAGGTTACGAGATAAATGGTCGTTTGTTGCGACCTGCAATGGTTATGGTCTCACGCGCCCCCGAAGGTGGCGTGGACACACAGGCCTAACAAAGAATTGAAGCGGTGGATGGCTTTTTTGTTTTCAAAGAGTTGAAAAAAGACAGAATAACCCCACAAAGAGTACAAGCATTATTTACAGAATTTTGGAGACACGCAAATGGGTAGAATCATTGGTATCGACTTAGGTACAACGAATTCATGTGTCGCGGTATTAGACGGCGACAAAGCTAAAGTAATTGAAAACGCCGAGGGTGATCGTACAACCCCTTCAATCATTGCATACAGCAATGATGGTGAAACATTGGTAGGTGCACCGGCAAAACGCCAGGCTGTAACAAACCCGAAAAATACGCTGTATGCGATCAAGCGCCTTATCGGACGTCGTTGGGAAGACAAAGAAATTCAGCGTGATATTGACATCATGCCATTCGATATTGTTAAAGCCGACAACGGTGATGCCTGGGTAGCAGCCAAAGACGAGAAAATGGCTCCACCACAGATTTCTGCTGAAGTTTTGAAAAAAATGAAGAAAACAGCGGAAGATTACCTTGGTGAAGAAGTGACAGCTGCAGTTATTACTGTACCTGCATACTTCAATGATTCACAACGTCAGGCAACTAAAGATGCCGGCCGTATCGCTGGTCTTGAAGTAAAACGTATTATCAACGAGCCTACTGCTGCTGCGCTTGCCTATGGCATGGACAAGAAAAAGGGCGACAACGTCGTTGCTGTTTATGACCTGGGTGGTGGTACATTTGATATTTCAATCATCGAAATTGATGAAGTAGAAGGTGAGCACACATTCGAAGTACTTGCGACCAATGGTGATACTCACTTAGGTGGTGAAGATTTCGATAACCGCGTGATCAACTACCTGGTTGAAGAATTCAAGAAAGATCAAGGCGTTGATTTACGTCAGGATCCTTTAGCTATGCAGCGTCTTAAAGAAGCTGGTGAAAAAGCTAAAATTGAATTGTCTTCTGCACAGCAAACTGAAGTTAACTTGCCTTACATCACTGCAGATGCAAGCGGACCTAAGCATTTAACAATCAAAGTGACCCGTGCCAAATTGGAGTCCTTGGTTGAAGATATGGTGAAAGAATCGCTTGAGCCGGTTAAACGTGCTTTGGCTGATTCAGACCTGTCTGTTGGCGATATCCACGACATCATTTTAGTGGGTGGTCAGACACGTATGCCATTGGTTCAGAAGTATGTTACTGAGTTCTTTGGTAAAGAGCCGCGTAAAGACGTTAACCCTGATGAAGCTGTCGCCGTTGGTGCTGCAATTCAAGGCGGCGTGTTAGCTGGTGACGTGAAAGACGTATTGTTGTTGGACGTTACGCCACTATCCCTTGGTATTGAAACCATGGGTGGAGTGATGACTGCTGTTATCGAGAAGAACACGACTATTCCAACCAAAAAGTCACAAACATTCTCAACAGCAGAAGATAATCAAGCCGCGGTAACAGTGCATGTATTACAAGGTGAGCGCAAGCAAGCTGCTGGAAACAAATCGTTAGGTCAATTTAACCTTGAAGGTATCCGTCCAGCTCAACGTGGCGCACCTCAAATTGAAGTGACATTTGATATTGATGCTGATGGTATTCTGCACGTATCTGCGAAAGATAAAGACACCAACAAAGAACAGAAGATCACAATTAAAGCGTCTTCTGGTCTGAGCGAAGCTGAAGTAGAGCAAATGGTTCAGGATGCAGAAGCTAATAAAGAGGCTGATGCTAAGTTTGAAGAACTTGTTCAGGCGCGTAACCAGGGCGACGCTATGTTGCACGGTACACGTAAACAAGTTGAAGAAGCTGGTGATGAGCTTCCTGCTGAAGATAAGGCATCCATTGAAGCTGCACTTGAAGCACTGGAAACAGCGCTTAAAGGTGAAGATAAAGCTGAAATCGAAGCGAAAACTCAGGAACTTATGCAAGCATCTTCCAAGTTAATGGAAATCGCTCAGGCAAAAGCAGCAGCTGAAGGAGCGGCACCAGGTGGTGAACAACCAGCTGGTGAACAGCAAGCGGCTAAAGATGACGATGTGGTTGACGCTGAGTTTGAAGAAGTTAAAGACGATAAAAAGTAATCTAAATTATCGTTAAGCCTTTGTATTTAAAAGGTTATATTAAACTTGGGCGCATAAGTATTTACTTCTTGCGCCCTTGTCGTACCAATAAGTAATGTTTTCTGAGAAGAACAATTTTAAGCGCCTGAATTTTCAGTCGTAACAACAATCAGGGTATACAAGCTAGATGTCGAAGCGTGATTATTACGAAGTCCTAGGTGTTGACAAAAGTGCCAGCGAGCGGGATATCAAAAAGGCCTATAAGCGTCTTGCAATGAAATTTCATCCGGATAGAACCGAAGGTGATAAAGCATTGGAAGAAAAGTTTAAGGAAGTGCAAGAAGCACACGAAATCCTGACGGATTCTCAAAAGCGCGCTGCATATGATCAGTACGGTCATGCTGGTGTCGATCCGAATCGAGGCGGTGGCCAGGGCGGTGCTGATTTCGGTGATATATTTGGCGATGTATTTGGTGATATATTTGGCGGTGGTCGTGGTGGCGGTCGTCAGCAACGTGCCCGTCAGGGTTCTGATCTGCGTTATAACCTTGAACTTAGCCTTGAAGAAGCCGTTCGCGGAAAAAGCGTTGAAATTCGAGTTCCTACCTTGGTTGGATGCGATACATGTGACGGTTCTGGCGCCAAGAAAGGCTCGAGTCCCACTACCTGTCCTACCTGTCATGGCAATGGCCAAGTGCAGATGCGACAAGGCTTTTTTGCTGTTCAGCAAACCTGTCCGACATGTTCAGGTCGCGGTAAAATCATTGCAGACCCTTGCCGAAGCTGTCATGGCCAAGGCCGCGTAGAGAAAACCAAAACTCTTTCTGTAAAAGTGCCAGCAGGTGTTGATACGGGCGACAGGATCCGCTTGTCCGGTGAAGGTGAAGCTGGTGAAAGTGGCGCGCCAGCGGGCGACTTGTATGTACAGGTCCATGTAAAAGATCACCCAATCTTTGTGCGCGACGGCAATAACTTGTATTGTGAAGTTCCACTTAGTTTTACCCGAGCCGCTCTTGGTGGGGACATAGAAGTTCCGACTTTAGATGGCAAAGTAAAATTAAAAATCACACCAGAAACCCAGACCGGACGGATGTTCAGATTGCGCGGTAAAGGCGTTAAATCTGTTCGTAGTGGCAGTGTGGGTGATTTAATGTGTAAGGTTGTTGTGGAAACGCCGGTCAATCTCAACAGCAAGCAGAAAGAATTGCTTGATGAATTGGAAAATTCGATGGGTAAGGGCGACGAGGCTGCCAGATACAGACCCAAAGAAAAAGGGTTCTTTGATGGCGTGAAGAAATTCTTCGATGACCTGACCAGTTAAAAATTACCAAAAAAGCCGCTACACTTACGAAGCGGCTTTTTTTTAACCATTTATGCACAATACACACAGGAATTCATATGAGAAAAATCGTTTTATTAGTGGGCGCGCTTCTTGTAAGTAGCTTTAACGTTGTTGCCGAACCGGCGAAGTCCGCTAAACAAGCGAATAGCGCCATTCAGTTTCGTCAGGCCCTATTGCAGCTGGTGCGCAGTAATGTTGGCGCGTTAGGAGGCATGGCCAAAGGTGCCATACCAATGGACAGAGCTAAAATTGAAAAGAATGCGTCACGCATAGAGCAACTTTCATTGATGATGGCCGACTATTTTGTACTGGATACACGTGGCTTTAATGTGCCCACAGATGCATTGGACAAAGTGTGGGAATCTCATGACGATTTTGAATCCAAAATTGTTAATCTGACCAAAGCCGCTGCCAACTTGAAAGCTGCCGCACAGTCAGGCCAGGACAGCGAATTAAAGCCAGCCATTGGCAAAATATTTAACTCGTGCAAAAGTTGTCATGACGACTACAAAGCTGAGTGATCTCGCTGTTTAATCTGAGGCGTGGAGAAGCCACGCCTGATTACAGCGCTCCTTTACTTTAAGGATATTGTGGCGTTAACCAATTAAACTCACAGCCCAAGGCAGACATTCGATCTTATGCACATCCAAAGTCGTTAAAGAGTGAAAATATTGGATGCTAGTTTTCTACTTCAAAAGAATGAACTACCCATGGCGCAGTGTTTAACGCCGTGGGTATCTACAATAATTTATTTTCACTTATTCAGTGCATAGGTTTGGGATGGACAGTTTGCTAAATAGGTGAGGGGAAGTTACAGCGGAAGAAGGGTATGCTTTTAAGGTTTCTTGGAAATCAGGGTGGTTAAAAGCGTTTCTAAATGCTTCGACAGACTCCCATACAGCATAGTTCATAAATACTGTACTTCCAGCTATGCCTCTGTGTAATTGAGTTGAAATATATCCAGGCTGTTTTTTCATCCAATTCGCATCATTTTTCCACGCTTTTATTAGTGCAGAAACATCCTCTTCTGCTACATTAAAAATGTTTACAAGCACCACTGGTGACTGATCAGTTTTAAGTTGCTCAAATATAGGTACTTGCTTATCAAGGGGTTGCATATCTATCATATGATTTCTCCAGTAAGTGTGTGCAGCATTTCTTAGTTTAAACTTAGGCTCAGGTTAGATTGATGTGTTGCGTCGCATCTTGCCCGTCATTTGAAGACCATCTCTCAAATTCAAACCCATCAATATTAGATTGGTAGCACCAGCCATTAGCTCTACCCCCTGTACAATATAAAATCTTGTATCAAATAAACCTGAATTTGCCCAAAGGCTTAGATAAATCGCACAGGGGGTGAGAACTAATAGTCCATTCGCAGCTATGAATGGCATTCGTTTTTTCTTTTTACCGATCAATTGGGCCTTTCTGTTTTTGCTTAAGGAAAAACCTGTCCCGCCAACTAATGCCATCGCGGGAATTAAGATATATAAGCCAGGAGTTACGACTAAGACTTTTACTATTTTTATCGCTTCTTCCGAGCCGAATAGTTCAACAGCAAGGGTGGAAGTAAAAAATATCGCAATACACAGCGTTGCAACTATTGCGGCGACTAGATGTATTTTACGTTTCATTGACTGTTCTCTTGAATTATAATGACAACATATTGTCATTATAATGTTAATAGAGTCATTTGACAACATGTTGTCAAATGTGGGGGAGCGATGAAACATACACTTAAGGGCAGCATGTTAACGGAAGTGTTTTTAGAAACTTTTAAGCTAAATGGTTTGTTGATTACAGCAGGAGACCAATTAGTTAAAGAGCTAAATTTGACAAGTGCTCGATGGAAAGTGCTTGGGGCGCTGTCCCAAAGTGGAAACTCAATGACTGTGCCAGAGATAGCAAGGACAATGGGGCAGTCAAGACAGGCTGTTCAGCGACTTGCCAATGAAATGACAAATGACGGGTTGCTTGAGCCTGTGGCGAACCCAAACCATCAGAAAGCAAAGCTGATATGTATTACGGATAAAGGACAAGACATTTATAAAAAGGTGATGGATAAGCAAGTTCCCTGGGCAAATACAATTGCGCATGAGATAAAGGAGGCTGACTTAGAATCTGTTGTATCAACCTTGAAATTTCTAAATCGCTATTTGGGGCATAGCTCCTAAATTTGGGAAGAAAAAGACCTCACCTAAACTTATTAGTCACAGGTGCATGAGAATGTTTCAGCTCCCGGTGGATTATTAGTGTCCGTTATTGGCACTGAGAGACCAAAGGCATGCTCAAAAATTAATTCAGGCACTGACCGTTTAATTGTCTAAAGTAGACCAGGAGCGGCGGGTGAAACAACGAGAGCCATTCGCTCCAACCAGCCGACTCAAGACTGACTCTTTATTACCCAGCGTGAATCTTCAATACTTAGCCTTAGACTCTATAACTCACTCAAACCTCCGGTTAATTATTCCGGTTTGAAGAAACCTAAAAGTAGTAATCAGACTCAATCTCTGGTGGTGCAATCTCCACTAGCCAGTAGATGAATACCGCGATAATAATTACCAATAGGATGGCTCTTAGTAACCTTGAACCATCAATAGCCTGTTTTTCAGATACATGCTTGTGGCCATCTACCATTGGTTTTATCAGATTTTTTTTGAGTTTCATCTGATACCAGAAGATGGCGAATATATGAAAAGCTACCAGAACTAAAAGCAGGTCAAAAAGGTTGTGGTGCAACCATTCCATGACATCGGTGACCCGCTCATTGATGCTTTGATAGTAAGGACCTGAATGAAAAATCTCATCACTGACAAACAAGCCGCTTACTGCCTGTAAACCGACAATGATCAGAACAGCAGGCACCAACAAACCGCCAAGAGGGTTGTGTCCTGTGTACTGTTGCTTTCGAACGGTGAACAGGTCTCTGATATACGCTAAAACCGTTTTGGGTGAATATAAGAAATCTGAAAACCGGGCATAAGTGGATCCGATAAACCCCCATATCAGCCTGAAAGCAATTAATCCCAAAGTGATATAGCCAACTATGCTGTGCAGCTGATTGTAACCTTCAAGCACCTCAGCGGTCAGCCATTGCGTCGCTAGCGCCAGCACCAGAAGCCAATGGAACAAGCGTAGGGGCAGGTCCCACACCAGTCGTTTTTTTTCAGTTTGATTGGAGTTGTTATTCATGCAGTGACTTTATTATTACATCCAGGATTGTTTTTCGGATTCTACCTTGTACAAGCTATTGTTTATCAACTTGTGACAGCTGGCCTGTGAAATAAAAGGTATGGTGATCCCGCCTGAGGCAAGGAGTAATCTGCAGGTGGCGAGGCCACGGCGTTTCATTAAAACGCTTTGCTTAAATTGTGTCTGTTGGACTTTGTGAATAGGAAAACAGTAATAATCCACCCCCAGCATTCCCTTTCTAACATAGATAAATTCATCGTCAAAAGCATAGCCCCAACGTAGCCAACGCATGTAAATCAATATACAAATCAATATCGTCATCACTAGAACAACTATCAATTCAGTGTAACGGGCCTGATACAATGCAACTGATATCAGAAAAGTGAAAACAGGAAACACCCAAAGCAAATAGTAACGTAATAAAAACCGTTTACTAATGGCTGTGAATTCTGTGGTAGACAGGTTGTTACCTGGAAAAGCGTCTTCGATTAACAATTTACACTCAGCTTCTTTTACCGAAGGGACGAGTATCTTGTTTGTATTGGCTAATTCATTTGCACCTTTCACACCTGAATTATTTTGCTCCAGCTGCAAATTTATTCTACCCAATAGCCTATCAAGCCAGTCTTGTTTCCTAACAACAACCTGCAGTCGAGAAAGTTTCATACTGACTTCCTGGCGTGTCAGCAAGCCAGAACGACGCACATACCGGTCATGGGTTTTACTTAGGGTAAAACCATAAAAAACCAGAATTGATCCTGCCACCGAAAAGAGTGTCAATAACAACATGATAATCATGGCAAGTGATAATGCGTATAGGCCAAACTGCCACCAGGCAATTGTTTGCGAACTTAAAATTTGCTCTAGATCAATGCCTATGGATTGCAGGTAACTGGCAACTGAACCACTGATATTGTCGTAAAAGGGGGCCGCAGCACCGAGGATAATCCAGACTCTGTTATTGGTGATACCATGGATAATTAAATCTTTGATGCTTCTGCGATTAAGTACTTGTTCCTGCGATTCAATCGGTGTTTCGGAACTAATATCAGAATCAATAATCCCGGACTGTTCATCTTTCTTGGCCAAAATATGTTGTTTTAACGCGTTGCCCGCATCCAATGGCATAGCGACAATTTTTGCTTCTTGCTTGGCAGATCCGGCAGTATCGAGTTGCAGGCAGACGTAGTTGGTTACTCTGTAGTAAATGGGTTGCTCCAGAGTGATGTTCTGGATGCGTGAAAAGGGCAAATTAATATGTTTTTTAGCAAATACACCGGCTCTTATTTCAACGCTGTCCTGTGCTAATCTGAACTGATAAAAGTAGTAACTCAACAAGGCATAAAGTAAAAGCAAACTGAACAATCCGCCAATAATGGGAATTGTCATGCCTGGATTGTCAGTGATTTGTTTATAGCTCACCGCAAATGCAGGGATAAGGTACACAAAGTTGCCAGCCAAAACGCGAATGGCACTGGCGGCAAAATACAAAATAGCGATTGGAGACAGCCTTCTCCATTCCTCATCCCCCTGAATATCTGTCATCGCTGAGACGGGTAACGGATTCTCATCCATGACTTTGGGTGTCCTTGTGATCAAGAATAAATTGTCGCATTTGTTGTGCCAGTTCTTCTTCCAATCCAGGGATCTCAAAAGTATGAGTAGCGCCACCGGCACTGAACACCTGCAATGATGCCAAACCAACTAAACGTTCAATGGGACCGCGTTGCACTTCAATATGCTGAATACGCAGTATGGGTTGGCAGATTGTCTTACGGAAAAACAATCCCGAGGTAAAGCTGATGTCTTGCTCTCTCAGCGCATAACGTTTTAGGGGATCGGCGAAATAGTGGTACACACTGATTAATAGTCCCAAAGTCAGGCAAACAGCCATCCCAACCGGGTAGGCCACGACAAGACCTTCATTCAAGGTGAATAAGGGCTGAAATCGAATGGCGGTCATTATGATGGCCAACAAGCCGAAAATAGCTATCGTCAGGATGATATTTGTCGGCCGATACTTGCCGGATAACGCCTGCGTAGGCATATCCTCAAGCGCTGGAAGACTTTCTGTCTCAATGTAAGTGTTGCTAAAGGTCAATTGTGACGTCCTCTGATGCAAAATATGTTTTTATACAGTTAATTTCTCATATCAGCAGTTCACTTTATAGCTCTTAATTCTTTAATTAACTGGCTAATTCGTTACAAGGTAAGACTGTTAAGAGCATCCTCGCTTAATTTGAATCAGGAAAACATTGAACAGGTATATTAAAATCTGGTAGCGCTTGGGCAGTTTGCCGGGAGTAGGTAAGATTGCAAATGCTCGGATGGAAACCTTTGGATAAGCATAACTAGTTTTTGAGATTGACCAATATTTATGCGATCATCTGGCGATGAATAAAAAACACTATAAATTTGAAATTATCCCAAAAGATTGGGCAAAACGCAGAAAACCTTCACTTCAACCTAAAGCCATTCAAGTCAACATTCCCGATTTTCTATGCAAGGAACAGCACTTTTGTAACATGGAAGTCCGCTTTGATGATGGGTCGGAAAAAACATTCTTCTCAAGAGTAATTAAAAATCATATTACCGGGCAATGGACAGTGGATGGCATGCACGTGGCCGTTAAGGTAATTGAACTAGACTCAGAACCAGTATAAAAAAACGGGCCTGCGCGGCAAGCCCGTTATCATTGATAATACCTTTACTCCACAACCACTGAAATAACAGGTTCTTCTGGTAAGGACTTATCAAAGGTAAAAGTGGCGTTACCGCTTTCGGTTAAAGAAAGGCTGACATCACCACCGTCTCTGAATAATTGGGCAGACGCTTCAGTGGACAAAGTCTGATCGGAGCCATAGGAATCTCCCCAATCAGCTGTTGCTACTTTGAAGAAGTAGTCTCCGCTATCCAACGGCAGGGTTGTTGTGTAAACACGGTCACCAACAAAACTAAATGCATTGCCTTCACCCCAACCATTAAAGCTTCCACGAAGGAAAAGTGGTGAATTCGCATATGGATCTGCGGCTTGTACCGTCAAAGAAGGATTATTAACGTTATTAGCATCCAGCTCAAATTCAAGCTCTTCAGCAGATTCCAGCAACAATCGGATATTATCACCAGAGCCTTGTGTCAGAGTGACCGTATCTCCTGGGTTCATCGTTTCATTTGAACCCAGATTCGGGTTAGCCCAATCCTCAGCAGCGACTTTAAACAGTGTCTCGCCTTCGCCAAGTATATAGGTTGCCCGGTATATCCCATCTCCCTTGTACTCCATGGGACTGTTGGTCCCCCAGTCGCCAAACAAACCCCGAAGATAAATCGTTGTTTCACCATAAGGTGGTGGGATGGCTGAAGGATCATCAGGCGTTACCAACAGAGTCGGAGAGCTAGCATCAGTTGCGTTCAGCTCGAAACGGTACAATCCATCTGCCACAGGCTGAATAACAAGGTTATTACCAAAGTTACTCAGGGTTGCCTCTGAACCGATTGGCATATTGAACCCACCACCAATATTCGCAACAGAGAAAAATTCATCGGCAATCTTGAATTCGTAACTGCCAGCCAGCAACTCAATTTCAAGTTGGTAGGTGTCATTGCCAACATATTCAAACTCACTGGAAGTGTCCCAGTCGTTCATTTGTCCACGCAAGTAAATCGCTCGGTCACCGTATGGGGGGAGGGCAGACAGACCAAAGCCTTGTTCCTCTCCCTGCAGTTTTACAAACACTGCCGTTGTCAGAGCTGGAACGTTAAAGGTGCCATTGCTGAAACTGGCTGATTGCACACGACTGTCAGCGGAACTTGCCTGGTTTTCATGCAGGGTAAAATCTACCGCGTCATTGATGGTGAAGCTTTGCTCGGCAGCCGAGCCATTAAATACCACCACAATCGCATCGTTATAGGGGTCAATATCTGACAGGCCAATGCCATCATCCAGGCTCATGACGATCAGGCCTTGAATCTGTCCTTGACCGGTATTGTGGAATTTAATCCGGTTAGATACGTCTGCAGCGTTAGTTAAGCGGAACAATTTGCTTTGTGAACGGATACTTAAAAACTCTTTAAACAGTTGTGATGTCAGTTGAATACCCGACGCATTTATCTGAGAGTTAGGATTGGCAATAATGCCACTGATTGCTCCCCAGTTATTTTGATTATCCTGGGCCAAAGGCAGCCCAATATTCCAGTTACTTTCTGTCTGGGTGAAATCAACACGATTAAACCAATCACCAGCGTCAAAGGTATTTCTATCCATAGACTTAGACCGAACCAGCTCTGATCCCATATGCAAAAATGGAATACCTTGACTCAGCAGAGGCACAGATAGCGCAACATTTTGCGCTCTAATTCTGTCTTCTGCCGACATCTCTCCCGGCAAGTTGTATTGCAGTTGATCCCATAAGGTTTCATTGTCATGTTTGGATATATAGTTAACTGTGTCTGCTGGATCATCGCTATACCCTGCTGGTTGACCGTTCCACTGGTAGTCATAAGCTGATAAGTAGGCGCCACTGGCTGCAACGAATTCGTAACTGCTGATATTGCCCACCAGACCAACTCTGATAACGTCTTGTTGATTGAGGCTTCCACCGGCATTAAATAACGCACCGCTTCGCACAGCATCGCGCTGTCGATCTGAAAAGGTACCGACTTCGCTGCCGGCCATATTCAACTGAGCTGCTTGTTCAAAGCGGCGATTGTTAACCACTTCGCCAAAGTTCCAGCCTTCACCATAAAAGTAATTGTCAGGATCGACTGCCCAGACAGCGTCTCTGGCTTCCAGAATTGCCTGTTTCGGAATATGACCCATCAGATCAAAGCGGAATGAATCGAAGCCAAAATGTTCAGCGAAACTAACTAGCGAATCACTCATTAGCTTGCTCATCATACGATGTTCAGTCGCAGTATTTTCGCAACAGGTAGAGTTCTCGATACCGCCGGTAGTTTCACTGAGTCTGTGATAATAGCCGGGCACGACTTTATCCAATACCGAGTTATCAAACAGACCGGAAGAGGCAGTGTGGTTGTAAACCACATCCAGAACAACCCGCAATCCCATTTCGTGCAAAGCTTGATTCATCGCACGCATTTCGACGATTCTGGCGACACCGTCCGGATCTGATGCATAACTTCCCTCTGGCGCAGCGAAATGGTGAGGGTCGTAACCCCAGTTGAAACCATCAAGGCCGCGAAGTGCGTTAATCAATGCTTGTGCATCTGTTGTTTCGGGAGCGTACCCTTGCAGCACAGACAGCAAGGTTGCACCTGGATCTTCCACACCGCAAACAGGCGCAGATGAATTGAATTCACACAATCTGGCAACGGTATCAGTCAAATCAACCCGTTGTGTAACATCTTCCTGAATTGAGGCTATGTCGTTTGCCGGGAGCACATGAAAGTGGGTTAATCCTGCCTCTTGTAGCTGCTTTAAATGGGTGACAGGCGCAGAATTTTGTTCCGTGAACGCAAGGTATTTTCCACGATTTTGTGCTGATGTGCTTTCATCCAGAATACTAAAATCCCGGATATGCCCCTCATAAATAATATTGTCTTCCGGGTCGGTGACCGTTGGCACTGTATGCGTGTCCCAGCCTTCCGGTTTAAGGTCCTCATCCGTCAAATCTACATATTGTGTGTATCTTCCGTTAGTGGACAATCCCACTGAATAGGGGTCAGTGGTTTCCAACGTTTCAATTTGTTGAGTGAGGGGATGATAAACACTCAATTCGTATCGATAAAACAAACGGTCCACGGCTTGTACAGGTGATGTGTAAGACCAGATCCCCGTGGCGGTATCAAGCGCCATCTCGTTATTACTTATCAGGTTCTTGTCGGCCGAGTAGACTTTCAGCTTAACCATCTGCGCTGTCGGGGCCCACACATTTTGCGTGACCAGGTCACCAGAGTAGGTCAGTCCCAGTTGCGCTTCATCGGCGTCATTTTCTGCCGAGGTGTACAACACATCCAGAATCCGTGGGGTTTGTACTCGCGTGGCTTCCAGCAATGTATTTTGTTGGTCAAGTGCAACGGCGATTATTTGACCTTTAAGAATCGTTTTTGCGGATTCGGCGCTTACGTCAAGGTTGAATCCACTGAAACCAGCTAAATGGGGATTTTCGTCAAATACTTGTGCAGATACATCACCAGGAGACAGCTCCACAAATTGGTTGGCACTGAGTGACGTCTCGTTCACTGTAGATAAACCGGCGCCCTCAGAATAATAAAGCCGCGTAACAGCTGCGTTTACGTTCTCAGTTAACCACAATAATTCAGTTGGTGACATCCAGTGCGCGCGGGCACCATCTAAAAATATTGGCCGGGTGGATACTGGTTCGTACCAGAGCTCCGGGAATCCGTCAAAGGTAAAAGCTTCCTGGCCATTGGCAGGCTCAAATCGACTATCATTCGGCCCTAGTGCTTTTTCATCGCCTTTATGAACAATAAAATTGTAGCAGTCAGCACCTGGTTCAATGGTAAGTATGAAATAACCACCGTATTCAGGATGCACACCATCTAGCGGGTATGGGTCTGGCCAGTTGTTAAAATGAACACTCTCAGTAGTGGGCGCAGCGTAATTACCGCAACCTTGACCATTAAACAGATGTAAACCCCAATCAGTATAATCGCCATCAGGACGATTATAGAAAATTGCAATCTGATCCTCTGCAAGTTGCAACCCTGTTCCGTCCACAACGATATCTGACTGAAGTCGCATATCAAGGGATAGACTCGCTCGCTTGAGTTCCAGCTTCACTGAGAGATTTTGCGAAGCGCCTGCAGCCAGTTCTTCAATGTCGAGCAAGATATAAGGTAAACCATTCTCTTCACCGTCCGCATTCATGACTTGATGACTTGTTGCATCAAACACAATGCGCATTGGTCCGCTTATACTTTGTTCCCCCTGATTAGTGACAGTGACAACAGATGAATACAACCGGTTTACCCGATCAAAGGTCGGTCTGGGTGAATAACTAAATTCAGTATCGTTACTATCCTGCCAAGCGGCTTGCAATAGGGAAGAGGACAGCAACAGAAAGGAAATCAACAGCCATTGGATTGTGCGCATAATAGTTTTTCCTATTGATTGAAACGGCGTTTGCGACTAATTAATCCCACCAGACCAGCTGCAAACAACATATAAACTGATGGCTCAGGGACGGAGGTAGAAACTGCGGTCAGACTAACGTTATCGATGGTCAGAGTTGAGGATAAGGAAGTTAGATTGAATCCTCCCAGAACCTGAAAGTCCAATGTCAGGCCGGCCTGATTGATAAAACTGCTATCCAAATACGTGGAGAAAGTATTTGAACCGTAAATGGAAGTCGCATCAATCAAGTTGCCGAATAAACCATCTGCGCCAAAGGTGTTCAGGCCATCGAACAAGAAAACGGAAAACGCATCGGCATCAAGCGTTTCATCATCAAATCCAGCAAATTCCCAATCGAAACTCAACAATAATAATTCGTTGCTATCCGCACTAAAATCAAGGTCGGTTGACAATGTGTTAGCAAAAGATGAAGAGGCTCCGTTAGTAAGATCAACGCTGACCTGCGCGGCACATTCACCACCATTGTTCTGAATACTGAAATCGCCTGTTGCACCTGGATCACCCAACCCATCTGTATCAACCTGCCAACCACTCAGGTCACAAGTCTGAAAGTTTCCATTAGTGATCATTGCTGCGTGCAAGTTAAAGCTGAGCAACCCAAATAGGCTGCAAAAGAGTAATTTTTTCATATTCATGGTGACTTCCAAAAAGTTGTTTTATGCAATTTTGCTCGGGCCATAAGTTACATTTGATTAACAGTGTAGTTACAAGAGCAGGACACTAATTGAACAAAAAAGTAACTGCTAATAGATTCGAATTATTTGACGCATGAATACGTATGCAGCTGAAAAATCGTCAAATTCTTTTACAGTACCAAGGTGATAAGGGTGAATTAATTATCCGCGTGAAAGTGGGGTGAAAACCTGGATGTAAAGACAATGAGGGGAAGTTGTTAAAAGTTGGAGAGGCTTTTCAGTTTACTGAATTGTCTAGTGACATATCTAATATCCATCTGCAGGCTGACTTATTTCCTGAGTTGGTGCACAATTCTGACTAACTGATAATTGTGTAAAGCAGTCTATGAAAAAGCTAGGTATTTTTGGTGTTAACGGGCGCATGGGGCGTGTATTAGTTGAAGCAATCGCATCTGATGACGCTGCGGTATTAAGCGCTGCTTCTGTTCGTTCTGGTTCCTCCTTTAGTGGAATGGATGTCGGGGAGTTGGCAGGAACGGGTCGCTCGGGGCTTCAATGCACTGAGACCATCTCTGAACATAAACAAAACATTGATGTGATGATAGATTTCACACTGCCGGATGCCTTGGATAATAATCTGAAATGGTGTATCGAGCATAAAAAGCCAATTGTAATAGGTACGACAGGGCTTAATGAAGAACAAAAAGTTGAACTGGAAACCGCCGCGACTCATATTCCTATTGTTTTTGCTGCCAATTACAGTGTGGGCGTAAACCTGCTACTAAATTTGGTAAAGCAAGCCGCGAGTGTGATGGGTGAGAGTGCGGACATTGAAATTTTAGAAGCTCATCACCGATTTAAAAAAGACGCCCCGTCTGGAACAGCAGTAGCCCTAGGCGAAGTTATCGCAGAAGAACTGGATCGTGATCTTGCCAAATGTGCTGTGTACGGAAGGGAAGGCGACACTGGAGAGCGTGCTAAGGAAACGATAGGGTTTGCCACGGTGAGGGCAGGAGACGTTGTTGGGGAACATACGGTTTTGTTTGCTGATATCGGGGAAAGGCTGGAGTTGACACACAAAGCGTCAAGTCGCCTGACCTTTGCTAAAGGGGCTGTTTCCGCCGCCAAATGGTTAGTCGATAAACCTGCAGGTTTGTATAACATGCAAGATGTATTGGGGTTTAATTGATACTTTTGCCACTCTCGATTTAAAAACCTGACCAAACGGTTATTTTTACAAAATATGTAATTCAGAATGGACCTGAAATTAGCTTTGGTGTATAGTGCTGCGAATTTGCCAAATATTTGTGCTTTTTCAACATAAAGTACAGAAATCATAGCTGCAAAGTAGGTTGACGGGATGCGAATTTTTTATTTGCAACCCGTTTTTTGTAGGGTTTTAAGGCTTAGAGTGCTTAACTCCCTTGGGTTGTCCTTATTTAGGAGGTTGACTTGGCTAATTCCGCTCTTTTGGTGTTAGAAGACGGTTCAGTTTTTACAGGCACGGCAATAGGTGCTACGGGGATTTCTGTTGGTGAAGTGGTATTTAATACGTCGATGACGGGATACCAGGAAATTCTCACCGATCCATCTTATGCAGAACAAATAGTCACACTGACATACCCGCACATAGGTAATACGGGAACCAATTCAGAAGACGTAGAATCTGACAATATCTGGGCAAAAGGCCTGATAATCAGAGACCTTCCTATCATTGCCAGTAGCTACCGCAATCAACAAACTCTTTCAGAATATCTCAAACAAAACAATATATTAGGTATCGCTGATATTGATACCCGTCGCTTAACCAGAATTTTGCGTGATAAAGGTGCTCAAAATGGTTGTATATTGGCCGGCGTTGAGCTGGACGAGGCAAAAGCCCTGACAGAAGCAAAAAATTTCCCTGGTCTGAAAGGTATGGACCTAGCCAAAGTTGTGACGACAGCTGATAAATCAGAATGGCGACATGGCAGTTGGGATCTTGAAAGCGGTTATGCACAAGATAAGCAAGACTTGGCATTTCATGTTGTTGCTTACGATTTTGGTGCCAAACACAATATTTTACGTATGTTGGTTGATAGAGGCTGCCGGCTTACCGTCGTTCCAGCGACCACTCCAGCAGAGGATGTGCTGGCGTTAAACCCTGACGGTGTGTTTTTATCCAATGGCCCGGGAGATCCGGAACCATGCGGCTACGCTATTGATGCGATTAAATCGTTGTTAGAAGCTGATCTACCGATATTTGGTATCTGTCTGGGTCATCAGTTACTGGCACTGGCAAGTGGCGCAAAGACAGTCAAAATGAAATTTGGCCATCACGGTGCAAACCATCCGGTCAAAGATCTGAAACGTGATGTTGTGATGATCACCAGTCAAAACCATGGTTTTGCTGTAGATGAGAACAATCTACCTGATAATCTTGAAGTGACGCATGTGTCTTTGTTTGATAATTCCCTGCAGGGTATTCATCGTAAAGATAAGCCAGCATTCAGTTTCCAGGGACACCCTGAAGCAAGCCCAGGGCCACATGACGCAGCACCTCTTTTCGATCATTTTATTGAATTAATTAAGCAAGCAAAAAACGCCTGAGAGTAGAGTAACGACCACTATGCCAAAACGTACCGACATACAAAGTATTCTTATCCTTGGCGCAGGCCCGATTGTTATAGGTCAGGCCTGTGAATTTGACTACTCCGGGGCTCAGGCCTGTAAGGCATTGCGCGAGGAAGGTTATCGGGTAATCCTGGTAAATTCCAACCCTGCTACCATAATGACCGATCCGGAAATGGCCGACGCCACCTACATTGAACCTATTCATTGGGAAGTGGTTAAAAAGATAATTGAAAAAGAACGTCCTGACGCTGTTTTACCTACTATGGGCGGACAAACTGCGCTTAACTGTGCTCTGGATCTGAATAAGCACGGTGTTCTGCAGGAATATGGTGTGGAAATGATTGGCGCCACTGCAGATGCGATTGATAAGGCAGAGGACAGAGAACGTTTTGATAAGGCCATGAAATCAATTGGTTTGGAATGTCCAAGGGCCGAAATCGCCCATACTATAGAACAGGCACATGATGTTCTGAGCCGTATTGGATTCCCTTGCATTATTCGTCCTTCTTTCACTATGGGTGGAACGGGTGGCGGTATTGCCTACAACGTCGACGAATTTGATGAAATCTGTCGCCGTGGGTTGGACCTTTCTCCTACCAGCGAACTGTTAATTGATGAGTCGTTAATAGGTTGGAAAGAATATGAAATGGAAGTGGTCAGAGACAAAGCTGATAACTGCATTATTGTCTGTACCATAGAGAACTTTGACCCTATGGGCGTGCATACGGGAGATTCTATCACTGTTGCGCCGGCGCAAACTTTAACCGACAAAGAGTTCCAGATTATGCGGAATGCCGCCATGGCTGTATTGCGCGAAATTGGTGTCGAAACTGGTGGCTCCAATGTTCAGTTTGGCGTGGACCCGGATACCGGACGTCTGGTTATCATTGAAATGAATCCACGAGTTTCTCGCTCCTCAGCTCTTGCGTCAAAAGCGACAGGCTTCCCCATCGCGAAAGTTGCTGCCAAATTAGCGATAGGTTATACGCTGGATGAACTAGCCAATGATATTACTGGCGGTTTGACTCCGGCTTCTTTTGAGCCTGCAATAGATTACGTCGTAACAAAAATTCCTCGTTTTAACTTCGAAAAATTTGCTGGTGCAAATGACCGTCTGACAACGCAGATGAAGTCAGTTGGTGAAGTGATGGCGATTGGTCGCAATCAGCAGGAATCATTGCAAAAAGCCCTACGCGGATTGGAAGTAGGGGTGAATGGTCTGGATTCCATTATCGATATCAATGAGCCGGAAAGTAAAAGTATTATCGTCCGGGAACTCCGCGAGCCGGGTGCAGAACGGATGTGGTACATAGGTGATGCCTTCAGAATGGGCATGACAGTTGACGAGATATTTAATCTCACCAATATTGACCGCTGGTATCTGGTTCAATTGGAAGAATTGATTCTGCTTGAGCAGAAGATCACTATCACCGGTCTTCCTCATTTTACAGCTGATTTGATGCGTACCCTGAAACGCAAAGGGTTTGCGGATGCGCGCATTGCCGAGTTGACTAATGTGGCAGAATCAGACGTCCGTGATTTAAGAAGAAGCTTTGGCATTCAACCTGTTTATAAGCGTGTGGATACCTGTGCTGCGGAATTCTCCACAAGTACTGCTTACATGTACTCCACTTATGACGAAGAGTGCGAGTCTCAGCCGTCGTCGCGGGACAAAATCATGGTGTTGGGTGGTGGACCCAACAGGATTGGTCAAGGGATCGAGTTTGACTATTGCTGCGTACATGCTGCCCTTGCAATGCGAGAAGATGGCTACGAGACAATTATGGTTAATTGTAACCCTGAAACTGTCTCAACCGATTATGACACATCAGACAGATTATATTTTGAGCCTGTCACCCTGGAAGACGTGCTGGAAATTGTTCGTGTCGAACAACCCAAAGGCGTGATTGTTCAGTATGGCGGCCAAACACCATTGAAACTAGCACGTGACTTAGCTGCGGCAGGTGTTCCAATCATTGGCACATCACCCGATGCTATAGATCAGGCTGAAGATCGTGAGCGATTCCAGCAAATGGTCAATAAACTTGGTTTAAAGCAACCAGCCAACGCAACTGTAAGCAATATGGAAGAAGCGCTGGCAAGAGCAGAAGAAATAGGTTTTCCATTGGTTGTTCGTCCCTCTTATGTGTTAGGCGGGAGAGCAATGGAAATCGTTTATGACCTCAAGGACCTTAAGCGTTATCTGAATGAAGCGGTTAAGGTTTCCAATGATTCACCAGTATTGCTTGATCGGTTCCTGGATGACGCGATTGAAGTGGATGTTGATGCCATGTGTGATGGCACTGAGGTCGTAATTGGCGGAATTATGGAACATATCGAACAGGCAGGGGTTCACTCTGGTGATTCGGCCTGTTCTCTGCCTTCATATTCACTCAGTGAAGATATCCAGAATGTAATGCGCGATCAGGTGAAAGCCATGGCATTGGAGTTAGGTGTTGTTGGATTAATGAATACGCAGTTTGCCGTTAAAGATGGCGAAGTGTATTTGATTGAAGTGAATCCACGTGCTGCGAGAACAGTTCCATTTGTTTCCAAAGCAACAGGTGTACCTTTAGCTAAAATTGCAGCACGAGCAATGGCTGGGCAATCCTTGGCTTCTCAAGGTGTCAGCAAGGAAATTATTCCTCCTTTTTACTCTGTCAAAGAAGTGGTATTGCCATTTGCGAAATTTCAGGGGGTGGATCCTTTACTCGGGCCTGAAATGCGTTCCACGGGCGAAGTCATGGGGGTGGGAGAGAGCTTCGAAGAAGCCTACGCTAAAGCCAACCTGGGTGCGGGCGCACCAATTCCTTCCAAAGGGAAAGCACTGCTTTCAGTACGACAGAATGATAAAGGCAGGATTATCGAACTAGGTCAGAAAATGGCAGCCAAAGGATTTGCACTGGAAGCCACAAGCGGCACTGCTGAAGTGCTGAAGGACGCCGGAATTAGTTGTTCTGTGGTGAATAAGCTGACTGAAGGTCGCCCAAACATTGTTGATGCGACCAAAAATGGTGAGTATTGTTACATAGTCAATACTACGGAAGGTAGGCAAGCGATTACTGACTCAGTCTACATTCGTCGCGAAGCACTACTTAACAAAGTACCTTACACAACCACAATGAACGCGGCATTTGCCACCATTAACGCACAGGAAGCCGACGATAGGGCGCGAGTCACGTCAGTTCAGGATTTGCATAAACGGATCGGTTAACGGCATTAATTTTTATTTGCCGCTGTTTATTTGATAAAGTGCGCGTATGCGCACTTTTACTTTTTATCTTCTTAAGTGCAATTTACATTAAATATTCAACAAATTTGTGAGTTATTGATACATGAATCAGTACCCTATGACTGCCAAGGGCGCAGAAATGCTGCGCGTAGAATTAAACGAACTAAAATCTGTAAGACGACCTGCAATTATTCAGTCAATCGCTGAGGCCAGAGAGCATGGTGATTTGAAAGAAAATGCCGAATATCATGCGGCCCGTGAACAACAGAGTTTTTGTGAAGGACGAATTCAGGATATCGAAGGTAAACTGTCAAATGCGCAGGTAATCGATGTCACTAAAATGCCAAACACAGGAAAAGTGATTTTTGGTACTACTGTCACTATATTCAATGTTTCCACAGAAGAAGAAACCACTTATAAAATTGTTGGCGATGATGAAGCAGATATCAAAAATAACCTGATCTCGGTTAATTCTCCTATCGCCCGTGGACTGATTGGCAAGGAAGTGGATGACGTAGTGAATATCACAACGCCATCGGGTACTGTGGAATACGAAATTTCAGCAGTCGAGTACGTTTAGGCCAGTTCAACATATGCCAAAGGGGCCTGAAGAAAATAATCAGCGTCCCTTGTTAAGCGTTCAAGTATTGCAGTGCCATAGGGAATGAATTGGGATGCAGAGGTTCTCACGGAAAGTAATAAAACTCCAACTAATATGTTTCATCTTAGTTGTATCAGTTAATCCGCCGTCTTATGCCGATTCCGGATCTGTAAAAGTAGGTGATACATTTAATACGCTCAGAAGCGCTGTAGGTTTTCCTGATAGCGTTGTGATGAGTTCTACTCTTGTTGGAAAATTCGAAACAATCTATATTAATGGAGCAAACGAAGCTTATATATTCGATGCAATAAAGTTTAGCAGTATGGACACAAAGCCCGACGATTCTTTTAAGATATGCAGAATTGTAAAAGAACCGGAGAAGTTTAAAGCCTATGCATGCAACTAAAATGTTCGTTTTCGGCATATATAACGCTTAAACTGTTAACTGGTGGGGATAATTTCAGGGAAGAGAAATGATGAATACCGCGAGTGCAAGCCTTCAGTTTTCGGATATCAGACAGTACAGACAATCTCTTCTGCCGTTTTGGATAAAATTCATCGGATGGTGTTTTATAGTATTCGGCATTTTAACGGCCGTGGCGTCGTTTGCCTCGTTGTTACAGGGTGGTGACATTCATATTGCTGTGTTTGGCTTTTTTTATGACGGCTCTCCATACGCGTTCGTACCTATCTCTTTAGTCGTTCTTGTGTGTTTGAATGGCGTATGTGCTTATAGCTTGCTGTTCAGTAAAAATTGGGCAATAGACGCTAGTTTGTATGTTGCTTATATAACACTCATTGTAACTGTTATTGGTAAATTGAATTTCGAAATCAATTATTTACACTTCGAATTTTTGCTTATATTGCCGTACCTTTACACACTTCATAAAATCAAAAGATCATGGGTGAGACCTGATTATTCATAACCTCTGAATAGCTAGTTTCATGCCTGTAGAAATCAATTACGTGGAATACGTACACTCTCTGCGACAATTTCATAAACTTTGCCTGCTGAAACAGATTCCGAGTCACTATTTAAATCAGCATTAAAGTGCGCTGCTTGTTTTTCGCTGACTTCTTTTTCAATCAATTCACCTGCCAGTGTGACAACTTTACCACTGCTGTCTGTAGGTATGAAAAATCCGTAATCCCGAAAAGAAACCCGAACGACATGTTGGTCCTGTTGGGCGATAAAAAAACAACCTTTCTTCTGGCACACTTTGGCAATGCGTGTTTCTACCTGAAAAGTCTTGCCAAGGTTATCATTGGCCTTTTGCACTAGTTCAGACAAGCTCAGTGCGGGTAGTGATTCATTCAGAACACTTCCGAAAGTCTCGTAATGCTTGTCCTGCGATACAGGTTCTGACAAACGTATATTGTCAGCTGATGCGCTAAACGATACTAAAGTTGCTGCTATTACCATTAAAACTTTATTCATTGCAGGATCCTGTAAACGAGCTGGCAGGTTGGATATGCCATTTATTGAATTCAATATGGTACTAAAGAAACCAGAGCGTGTTGATCTTTTCTGTATAAATTACACAGCAGACTGCTGCAAAAATGTACGGCAAAGATCAACACACCCTAGTCCATGCAAAATCTAATTGGCGTCGCAACGCCAAACGGGTTGGATAAACTAAACTGAAAAGACGATCCCTACCTAAGGAAATATCATGGAAAACTTGGTTGATTTTGCAAATATGTTTCTCGTCTCCAATGGTCTGTTTTTCGCCGCGTTGGGAGCGTCTGAGACCAGCAACGATAAACTTAAAGTTGGCTTATCAGTGGCAGGCGTTCTGGTCTCGGTGTTCTGGATAATTTGTACGCTCGATGTGGTACTGGATGAAAAGGCTGGCAATAAAGAAAATGTATTAATCTACATGCCTCTGGCTTTCATCATCGGGTGGACCGTGTCACTCGGCATTCATACATACAATTGGTGGAGAGAAGCTAACCCGGCTAGCTGAAGGTAAGCCGGGTCGCTGGCAGGTGTTGCTCACGTCAGGTCTTGTTATTGATTACTCAAACGTTTACCGAAAGAGATGGCGTAAGCGGGAGAGCGCATTCTCAGAACAGGATCTTCACTTGGTGTAAAGCCGGCTGACAAGATGTTTGGATCGAAATTAGTGTTTTTACAGGCCTCACCTCCAGAAGAGGAAAGCGTTACTGTACCTAATTTAACTTTGGTTCTGTCATCAGGCCAGGGCGAGGAGGGATCAACATTGGTATCTTCTGGTTTTCCTATACTCACGTTAAGAGAAAAACTCACTGTTTGTTCAGCTAATTGCTGTGCAAGAGTCGTATTCAAAAAGTCCGCTGGTTTTTTAGCTGCTTCTTCTTTGTTCAGTGTTTTAACGCCTAAATCCGGGGTAAGTTGCCAACGGAACTTAGTCTGTTCGCCAGCGTTGTCGAAAAAGAACGTATGCAGTCCAAAAAACTCGGTATTGGCGAAAGATGCTGAAGTTTCTGCCTTTTGATTCCAGGCAACATTTGCACGGACACTTGGGTTGTTCTTGATATACTCAGCGGTTTTCATAGGGTTAGGTTTTCCGCTTTCATCCGGCATTAATGTCTTCAAAAAACCGTAAAAAGTGTCGGGATCTTTGCCCAGAAATGCAGGAAAATTATTACCGGTAAAAACATGCATGCTGCCATCCGGAAAATTGATCTGCATACCCATACCTCTGGTACCAGGCGCACGATCGTCACCCGCCGGGTTACCACCACCGAGAGAGAAGCGCATAGATACAGGTAAGGTGCCACTTGTCAGCAGTTTAGCTTCTTTGAAGTGCTTACTTTCAGATGGAGAAAAGGTAGCACCGACGCATACACCTTTGGCATGGGCTTTGCGGAATCCAGGTTGCTTACCGGCCATTTTTTCAAATATTTCTACCAGATCCGCCGCCTGAACTTTTTCCTGAGCAAGCGCATTTTGTGCAGGAACTAATGCGATAACTGAAGCTACGCAAGCAGAAACGAGTGTCATTTTCATAGTATGTTTCCTAATTTTCGTAATTGTTTTGATGGCGTCTATTGGATACTAATCATACAAGGTAATTTACAGGATTCCCTTTATTTTGGTTATTAGCAATCATCAGTCATATTGTTGCCGGATCACTATAGCCCCAGAATAATCAGTTATCAGTTAAAATAACTTTTTATCATACGAATGAAAACGTTTACAATAGGTTTTACTGAGAGTTAATATGCGACTAACAAACCGACTTGTTTTTATGCTGGGCATGACTCGCCCGGGCCGCTCTCACGTTATTTGGAGAAGTTTGATGTTCTCGGATACTCTTCGCCAACGCTTGTTGGTGTTCTCAATTGGATTAATTGCAATGACTACCAGTTATATCGCTTCGGCAGACACCATTGATGACAAAGTTGACGCACTGTTGGCTAAAATGACCTTGCCGGAAAAAATCGGGCAAATGAACCAGTACAATGGATTTTGGGATGTGACCGGACCTGCGCCTAGTGAAGGTGATGCGGAGAAGAAATTCAGTCATCTGACACAAGGGTTGGTGGGTTCTGTACTGAATGTCTCTGGCGTAGAACAGGTCAGGGAATTACAAAAGCTGGTGGTGGAAGAAAGCCGCTTGGGCATACCACTTATGTTTGGCCTGGATGTGATCCATGGTCACAAGACCCTTTCTCCAATCCCCTTAGCAGAAGCCGCCAGTTGGGATCTGCAGGCGATAGAAAAATCAGCGCGAGTGGCAGCAATCGAGTCATCTGCAAGGGGCATCAACTGGACGTTTGCGCCAATGGTGGACATATCCAGAGATGCTCGTTGGGGCAGAGTGATGGAAGGTGCCGGAGAAGACACTTACCTCGGGCAGAAAGTTGGCGTGGCACGGGTCAAAGGGTTTCAAGGTGAGGATTTATCAAAACCTGACACAATTGCTGCTACAGCAAAACATTTAGCTGGCTACGGGTTCAGTGAAGCTGGCAGAGACTACAACCTTGTGGACGTGGGGAATTACACTCTTTACAACGTCATTCTGCCACCTTTTAAATCCGCAGTTGATGCCGGTGTGAAGACGGTGATGAATTCATTTAATACCCTTAATGGTGTGCCAGCTACTGCTAGTAAATTATTACAACGAGATATTCTCAAGACTCAGTGGGGGTTTGATGGCTTTATAATTTCTGATTGGGCATCCACCAAGGAAATGATTTACCACGGTTATTCTGAAGATCTTAAACACGCCGCTGAACAGGCTGTCAAAGCAGGATCAGATATGGATATGGAATCTTATGCTTATGTGAATCATCTGCAAGAGCTGGTTCAGGAAGGTAAGGTTAAAGAATCGCATATTGATGACGCTGTCAGACGTATCCTTAAGGTTAAATTTGAATTGGGCTTGTTTGATGACCCTTACCGCTATGTAGATGATGCCAGAGAGACGGAGCAGGTCTATAACGCAGCTCATAGTCAGGCGGCTTTGGACATGGCCAAGCGTTCGATCGTGATGCTGAAAAATGAACAAAATTTGTTGCCTCTCTCAAAAGAGCAGAAAAAAATAGCAGTTATTGGCCCATTGGCGGAGGATAAAAACAGTCCCCTAGGCAGTTGGCGCATTGGCTCTGACGACAATACGGCTGTGTCTTTGCTTGAAGGACTAGCAAACTATACTCACGACATCAGCTATCAAAAAGGGGCTGATTTTATTCTGGGTGAGCAGAGTTTTATCAAAGAGCTTGTGGTTAATGAATCTGACACCAGCGGTTTTCCGGATGCTGTGGCGTTAGCTAAAGAATCTGATGTTGTCATTATGATGCTGGGTGAGCATGGTTTTCATTCTGGTGAAGCCCGCAGTCGCACTAAGCTTGATTTTCCCGGAGTACAACAGGAATTGTTGGAAGCAGTTTATGCTGTTAACAAGAATATTGTGCTGCTGGTGCAAACCGGAAGGCCTCTGGTGCTGGATTGGGCTGAAAAGCACATCCCCAGCATTCTCGTCACCTGGCAGCTTGGTTCTCAAAGTGGCAATGCGATTGCAAAGGTACTGTTCGGTGATTATAACCCTTCGGGTAAATTGCCCATGAGTTTTCCTCGTAGCGTTGGGCAGGTGCCTCTCTATTACAACGTGATGCAAACCGGAAGGCCGGTGACTGAAGGAACTGTATTCTGGTCTCATTACATAGACGAACGTAACGACGCTTTGTTTCCATTCGGACATGGTTTGAGCTATAGCCATTTCACCTATTCAAATTTGCGAATTGATGACAGCAACAAAAAAGCCATCAAAGTCACTGTTGACGTAACAAACGACAGTGCGATGGACGGAGAAGAAGTCGTTCAGCTGTATATCCGCGATCGCGTTGCCAGTTTGACCAGACCCATCAAGGAGCTAAAGGGATTCGAAAAAATATCCTTAAAAGCGGCTGAGACGGAGTCAGTTCAGTTTACCTTGACCGACGACGAGTTAGGCTTCTATCAGTTGGACGGTAACTTTGTTGTGGAAAATGGCGATTTTGATGTCATGGTAGGTACAAGTTCAATGTCTGGTATTGCAGGCGAATTCAGACTTTAGTCGTCAGTCGCTGTTGATTGTACCTGCTGTCGCAACAGCTGTTGTTTTTGAGGGCCCACAACGGGATGGTAACAATCGATAGGTTTGTGACCAACATTGCCAATGCACGCGTTACAAAACACACACTCTGGCCCTTTTCTGCCTGATCTCAAATGGCGATAAAGATAAGGGTCGGCAATCATAGACCTCGCGACTGAGACAGCGTCACATAATTTCCCGGTTATCGCGCTTTCCATTTGGTGTAATGTATGGAAGCCGCCGACGCAAATCACTGGGATATTCAACGCTTCAGTAAAATGTTTGGCGTAACGCAAATTGAAGCCAGCGCGCCTGCGCCAGATAATATTACTGACTAAGCCAATAAGTGGCCAGAAAACGCCGAACAGTTTGCGCCTGGTGGGAGGCATAAATTGTACACTGCCTTCAACCATGCCTTTAAGACAGCGTAAAAATGTTCCCCTGACAAACGGAAATCCTGACTCGTAATGACCAACTGAAATTTCAACGGCGTCTAAGCCTTCTATTTCCAATTGCCTGGCAACATCGACAAGTTCATCGGTTTTCAATCCTGCTCGAAGTGGAAGCGAGTCAGCACCATTTAGTTTGATAATAATCGGATAATCCGGCCCGGTTTTGTCTCTGATAGCCCGATAAACCTCGAGCAAAAACTCCATGCGATTTTGCGGTGAACCACCATATTTGTCATCGCGCCTGTTGGTGTATGGGGTCAAGAACTGACTAATCAAATACCCATGGCCAGCATGGATTTGAACCCCATCAAAACCTCCTTGTTTGCAGCGCAGTGCGGCATCAGCAAAGTCGTCAATAATATTGCTAATTTCGATTAGCTTTAGTGCTCTGGGTTTTGTGCCAGTAATCAAATCTTTGGTATCAGAAGCAGAAACCACATCTTTTAAGCCTACCGAGTCAGGGATCACCTGCCGACCACAATGACTGAGCTGAGCAAAAATTTTTGATTCTGATTGATGGACCATTTGAGTGAGCTCTTTAAACCCATCTATTTTATCATCAGCGTCGGCCCCCAACTGAAAAGGTGTTGATTTGCCTCCGGCACTGACATAAATATTTCCTGTGATGATCAGTGGCGTACCACCGGCACAAAATGGTTGGTAAAATTCAATGAAACTGGCGGTGACCTTTCCGTCTGCCGACGCACGACTTTCAGATGTTGCACTTTTTATGAATTTGCCTGACAACCTGAGATTACCAATTGAGATTGGAGAAAACACATCACTAGAACTGTTTTTTAATGGCATTTTATTGTGGCCTGTGGACAGGGTTGAGATGAAAAGGCGCTGGTTAAAGTGTAGCCAATATTAGCAATTCCACTATGGAACAACTTGCTGCTGGAATCGCTATAACTTTGAATTAGCCAGGGATATAAGCAGTTTTGATTCTTCTCGTGTTAAAAAGTGTTATAAATACGATAAATGAATAAAGAGAGATTAAGATGAAAATTTTAAAGCTTGGATTGCTTGTACTCAGCGGCTTAGTTCAGCCTTTGTCAGCAACAGAACAATTGTTTACACAGCAGCCCAGTATGATGCCTGAACTAGCCAAATCTGGCTCATATCAGGTGGGGGTCAAAACGGTAAAAGCAACCAATCCCAATCAACTGAGTACGGTGGATTTCAGTTCACTGACAGACAGAGAACTTACGTTGGAAGTCTGGTATCCCGCCAGCCCCGACAAGAAAGCCATGCCTGCCACCTACGAAGGTGTTACCAGGTTGCATAAACCTTTTTCATTGCAGGGGGAAGCTTATCGCGATGGGACACCTGCTGAAAGCGGCAGTTATCCACTCATTGTTCTATCCCATGGTTATACTGGTTATCGCACAATAATGTTTTATCTGGGCGAGCACCTGGCCAGTCACGGATACATAGTAGTAGGTATTGATCACACTGATTCTACGACAGGAGAGGTTGATTTTAAGAACAGTCCGTTTTCTGGGTTTCCCAGTACGTTGGTTAATCGCGCCAGAGATCAACAGTTTGTGCTTGAACATTTTAACAGAGACGACAATTTTCTTGCCAACATAGTAGACAAGGATAGCGCCGCAGTAATTGGCTACTCGATGGGAGGTTATGGTGCCGTAAACACTGTTGGAGGGTGTTATGCTCACACTGCGGCAGGCCTGCAACGATTAGGTTTCCCTGAACAAGCGGCCAATGCAATGTTACCAATTTTTAATTTTTGCAATGCAGGCGAAGAGAAAGTTGATGGGCGATGGAAGGCAATGGTGTCATTTGCCCCTTGGGGACAGGAGTTGAACTTGCACAGTCCCGAATCTTTGGCCGGTATTGACGCAGCAACGCTGTATATCACTGGTGATCATGATGATGTATCAGGTTATGAGCATGGCGTGAAGAAACTTTTCGAGCAAACAGGCAGTGACAACAATTACCTGCTTGTCTATGAAAATGCTCGCCACAATGTAGCGCCGCATCCTGCGCCTCAGGTCGCCTATGCATCAGATGATGATATTGGCCATTATATTGAACCTGCATGGAGCAATGAAGCGTTGACGCGGATAAACGAGCATATGACCTTGGCGTTTCTCGATTGTCATGTTAAGCAACTAACCGATAAATGCGAGTTTCTGCCTAAGAGAGAATCCAGCAATCAAGTTAAGCAAGCTGATGGAACGCTGACAGATGCGTGGCCTGGCTTCCCCAATCGCTGGGGAATGGGTGTCAGATTCGTTCGCGCAAAGAAGTAATATTTACACTTGCTCAGCGACATATGTCGCTGAGCGTTTTTATTCCTTGTTCAATTTCCTCACTCCAAGGTAGCCCATAGCTGAGTCGAATACAGTTTTGATAGCGGTTGGTAGGGGAAAATAGGCTGCCTGGAGAAATACTGATATTCTGCTCCAGAGCTCTTCTGAATATTTCGTTTCCATCAAACTCTCGGGGCAGCGCTAGCCAAAGCACTGTGCCTCCTTTCGGATCTGCCACCCGCACATCAGGGTGAAAGTAACGGCAAATCAAACCCAACATTCTTTCTTTATTGGTCAATAGTTTTTGGCGGAGTTGTTTTACGTATCTGTCATATTCACCAGAACGAAGAAACTCAGTCATCACCCATTGATTCATTAGTGAAGAGGAGCAGGAAATTGCCCGCTTCAGCTTTGTTGCTTTGTCGGCATAACCAGGTGTTGCTACCCAACCCACACGGTAACTGGGTGCAGCGGTTTTAGAAAATGAAGAACAGGTTAGCACCAGTCCTTTAGTACTGAACTTTTGTGCTAACGCACCACGTTGTTTAGTAAAATACAAATCGCCATAAACATCGTCTTCGATTAGTGCGATGTTTTGTGATTCTAAAAATGCCACCAGATCTGCCTTCTTATCATCACTTAATATGCAACCCATAGGATTGGCTATGGTGGCAGAAAATACGCAGGCTCTGACATCATGGTTAGATACTGCTTTTTTTACATCCTCCAGACACAAACTGTTGTCTGCGCACAAAGGTATCTCAAGCGCCAGCATTCCTAGGCTTTCTATTAATTCCAAAACGCCAAAGTAACAAGGCGACTCAACAGCTATCACGTCGCCGGGTTTCGCCACTGTTTGGAGGCAAATACTGATAGCTTCCTGAGCACCATTAGTAACAACAAACTCTTCCGGAGAAAGGTGAAGGCCATAGTCCAGGTAACGCATTGCCAATTGTCTTCGCAACGGCTCATACCCCTGCATGGGGCCATAATTAAGCGCTTTGTCACCTGCGACAGACAATACTCGTCGCATTGCTCTGTTAATGGCTTTTGTGGGGGGCAGTGCAGCTATGGGGTTAGCAACACCAAAAGAGAGATTTCTGGGCTGATGAATAGCACTGTACACATGTTCAATTAACTCTTGCCGACTAACAGCAACAGGCTTCCTTGGAAAGCTGGACTTCTTAGGTGCACTCAGATTAGATTCCACCGATTTCAGGTAGTAGCCTGACTGGGGCCGGGCAGTGATTATTCCTTGAAATTCAAGTTCCAGATAGGCCTGTTTTACCGTTGGAACACTTACCGATAATTTTTCAGCCAGGTTGCGCAAAGAGGGCAACTTTTCGCCGGGTCCAATCAATCCGCCCTGCTGCATTTCGCGGATCAGGTTGATCACTTGCTGGTATAAAAACAAATTATTACTTTTTTCTATCACTGCAGACATACTATCAAACTGTGTAGGTCATATTTATAAATAACTGTATATGTTATGTGTACAGATTGCGAGTTACTTTATCTGTTATTCGATAAACAACGGGGAAAACAATGCGCAGCGCGACACTTTATATACTGACAGTATTGATTTGGGGCTCGACCTGGTTAGCTATCGAATTTCAGCTAGGTGTGGTAGCACCTGAGGTCTCTTTGGTTTATCGTTTTGCCTCAGCCGCAGTCCTGATGTGGTTATATTGCTGGTTGCGTAAATTGGACATGGTTTTTTGTTTAACGGATCATGTTTTTTTTGTCATTTTGGCCTGCTGCAACTTCGGGTTTAACTATCTGATTTTATATTGGGCGCAGGCTTACCTGACCTCTGCAATGACTTCAATTGCGTTTTCAACCTTATTGCTTGTCAACATACTCAATACTCGCCTGTTCTTTGGTAAGCCTATTGAGCGTCGCATATACATTGGTGCGGCGATTGGGATCATTGGCATAGTTGTATTGTTCTGGGCAGATATTGCAGATCTGGATTGGACCAGCTCAGCTATGATTGGGCTCGGATTAGCATTAGCCGGAACACTTGTTGCGTCTTTTGGCAATATGGCCAGCGTACGAAACTCCAATAAAGGGATCGGAGTATTGCAAGGGAATGCCTGGGGAATGCTTTATGGAGCAGTAATATTGACCTTATTTGCCTTATACAGCGGTGCTGAATTTACTTTAGATTTACGCGTGGGTTATATGGCTTCTCTCGTATATTTGTCGCTTTTTGGAACAGTAATCGCTTTTGCATGTTACTTCGCCTTACTGAAGGACATCGGGCCTGAAAAAGCCAGTTACGCCATAGTGCTGTTTCCTGTAGTTGCCGTCATTCTGAGTACTCTATTTGAGGGGTTCGAATGGCATAGTTATACGGTGGTGGGTTTCATTCTGGTATTACTTGGTAATGCAATTGTACTCACGCCAATGCACAAAGTGCGTATGTTACTCGCAGCCAGACAGGCTAAAATGCAGAAACAGGGTGCCTAGACGGCACCCGAAATCGGATAAAAGGGCTTACTGCTTAACAATTTGACCGTCTTTAATAACCGTAATGACGTTTTCCAGCGTGGAGATATCTTGCAAGGGATTGCCTTTTACAGAAATGATATCTGCTAGTTTACCCACTCTGATACTGCCAGTTTTGTCTTGCTGTTTTAGCATAGTGGCCGGGTTAATTGTGGCAGCCTGAATGGCCTGCATAGGTGTCATCCCAAACTTCACCATTCGCGTAAACTGGTTGCCGTTATCGCCATGAGGGTAAACCCCTGCATCTGAACCAAACACCATTTTTACACCCGCTTTTACTGCCTGGCTGAAGCTAGCCCGTTGTTTACCGCCTACAACTCTTTCTTTGTCTAAGCTTTCAGGCAAAATTCCGGCTTTTTCTCCCTCACCTAAAATGTACTCGGTATTATAGATATCCATAGAGAAATAGGTTCCGGCCTTTTTAGCCATCTTGATCGCTTCTTTGTCTAGAAAGCTGGCATGTTCCACAGAAGTCACACCTGCTTTAATCGCAGCTTTTATACCATCTGTTCCATGTGCATGAGCCGCAACCGTCAGGCCGCGCAGTTTTGCTTCAGTCACCAGTGCATTCATTTCTTCCTGACTGTATTGCTGAACACCTACTTTGGTGCCTTTTGATAACACACCACCTGTTGCGCAGAATTTGATAACGTCTGCACCATATTTGATGTTCTGGCGAACTTTTTCTCGCACAGCCCATGGGCCATCAGCGACACCGTCACTTTTTACCTTGTAATCAAATGGTAGAAGGTTGTTGTCACAATGGCCGCCGGTGACTCCAAGTGAAGGGCCCGATACAAACAAGCGAGGGCCGATAACGTCCCCATCATTGATTGCATCTCGCAATGCCACATCAGCATACCCTGCTGCTCCTACGTTTCTTGCTGTGGTAAAGCCAGCCATCAATGTTTTCCTGGCGTTTTTCACGCCGTAAATCGCGCTTCTGGGTAAAGAGACAGCCAGTCTTTTATAACCATGCATATCGGCGTCGCCAGTTAAGTGGACATGCATATCCATTAGCCCAGGTAGAATTGTCTGACCTTCAAGTTTGATCACCTTGGCACCTGCTGGCGTGTCCAGTTTGCCTTGTTCGCCTATCTGAGCGATTTTATTGTCTTCGACAATCACCATCGGATTATTAATCAGTTTGCCGGCTTCCACATCGACAAGCCTGTCGGCAGTAATGACCAGAACATCAGCCAGGGCTGCCAGTGGTGTAATAAGTACCATTAACGAAGTGAGATATTTCAGTTTCATTATTTTGCGCTGTATTGGATTAGGTCGAACCAGCATAAAATTTTCTTGCAATAAAGCAATAGTTTAGATGGAAAGTATTGTTTTAATTTAACCCGAGTTGGGGCTTCCTATTTGATAGGAAGCGTTTTTCTGCGCAAGTATAGGGCAATCCCAATGCCAATAAGGCTCAAAAGCCAGATCGTCAGATCGCCAAAACGTCGATATGGCGTTTTGCCAATGACTCTGGCAATTTCGTCAGTTAGAACACTTGCTCGAAACTGCGGAAGCCGGCTCTGGATATGGCCTCTGTGATCAATAAATGCAGTGATCCCTGTGTTAGTAGCACGTAATACCGGTAAACCAAATTCTTTGGCCCGCACCTGGGCGATTTCCAGATGTTGTGCTGGTCCATGTGAATTGCCGAACCATGCATCGTTACTCACCGTGATAATAAAATCAGTGTGCTCATAGAGATTCGCACCAATTTGTCGTGGGAAGGCAATTTCGAAACAAATTGCGGGCGCTAGATGGAGTCCGTTAGCCATCAAATTGGGTTGTTGAAAGTCACCACGAGTAAATGAAGACATGGGTAAATCGAAAATCGGAGCCAGACCTCTTAACCAGTCCTCAAATGGGATCACCTCCCCAATGGGTAGTAAGTGGTGCTTGGAAAAACGGTTGGCATGCAGATAGCGATAGTGTCCCTGAGTATCGCCGGAATCTTTCAAACCGAGCCCAATCAGGTTGTTAAAAGCTTGTCGAGTCTCAAAATTATAATTGACTATGCCGGTAATCAAACCCACTTGATTCTTGGCAGCTGTCCTATCCAGGTCGCCCAAAAAGTCGACAACAGTGGGTTCGAGTTTTGGTACTGCCGCTTCAGGCCAGATAATTAAATCGTTATCCCAATGTTTTTCTGTGATTTTCAGATACTTTTGCATGGTTGGCCAATCTTGCTCTGGCACCCAACGCAGTTCCTGTTTGATGTTGCCCTGTACCATGGCAATTCGAGTCTTTTCACCAGTCTCAGAAACCCACTGCTGTTGATTGAGAACCCAGCCACCGGCAAACAACACTAAAACAACGAGAGCGGTATTACGTCCTTTCTTGCTGACGATCCCTGTGGCAATCACTGCGCAGGTGCAAATCAACAATGCACTTACCCCAAACTCGCCTAGTATAGGCATCCAACCGGACAGGGGCGAGTTTATCTGGCTGTAACCCAGGGACAACCAAGGAAAGCCAGTGAACAACCAGCTGCGAAGCCACTCAGTGAACAACCAAATGAAGGGCAGGGCAAGTGGCCAGTAATGAGGTTGAAAATACTTTTTCAAAAAGTGAGCCGCTAACGCAGGATAAATGGCCAGGTAGGCGCAAAGTAGTAGCATTAAACCAACAGAGCCTATGAGTGGTAGGCCACCGAAATCAGCGATACTGACGTGCACCCAGGATAGGCCGGCACCAAACCAACCCAATCCAAACCAGAATCCAATAAATTTAGCTTGTTTGGGGGTGTTGTTGATCAGGTTAAATAAAAATAATGTCACGCCCAACAGAACGATAGGCCAAATCGAGAAAGGTGCATAAGCAAGTGTCAATGAAGCACCTGCAAGCAATGTGACTAATGGGGTAATGAGCGACTTCAGCGTGAATTAGTCCGTTTCAGGCAGTACAACTTTAAGCTGAACTAGTCGTCGCTTGTCGGAATTGGTTATTTTAAACACCAACCCGTCGATGTTCACCTCTTCATCCGTCATGGGCATATGACCGAATGCTTTGAGAACAATACCACCTATGGTATCGGCTTCTTCCAGATCATAGTTGGTTTCAAAAAACTGGTTAAAATCTTCTAAGGGTGTCAGTGCCTTAACTGAATAGGTGTGTTTATTAAGTGGTCGAATATCTTCAGAGTCATTTTCTTCAACATCATGCTCGTCTTCTATTTCACCGACGATAAGTTCCAGAATATCTTCAATGGTTACTAATCCGGAAACGCCACCATATTCATCAACAACAATTGCCATGTGATAACGCTGTTGTCTGAATTCTTTTAGCAAAACATCAACGCGTTTACTCTCCGGTACAATTATAGCTGGGCGAAGGACATCTTTGAGGAGAAACTCTTTGCCAGGTATGAAGGCATATTCAAGCAGATCTTTCGCCAGAAGAATGCCTTCAATGTGGTCTTTATCTTCACTTATCACCGGGAAACGTGAGTGTGCAGACTCCAACATGATGGGTAAGAACTGTTCAACACTTTCTTCCACGTCTATGGTGATCATCTGAGCACGAGGAATCATGATGTCCCGAACGCGCATTTCATTCACTTCCATGACGCCTTCGATCATTTCTCTGGTCTGTGGATCTATTACTTCGTTTGCTTGCGCTTCAGAAATAACTTCAACCAGTTCTTCTTTGTTTTTCGGCTCTCCTGTAAAAGTCTGGACAATTTTGTCCAACCAACTCTTATTTGGAGAACCGCTAGTAGAGTGCGGGTTTTCTTCGCTCATAATATGTATTTTGGTTCCTTCGGAATACTATCTTTAAATAACTTGATAGGGGTCGTCAACGCCTATTTTTGCCAAAATGGCAATCTCAAGAGCTTCCATTTGATCTGCCTCATGATCTTTAATGTGGTCAAACCCCATTAAATGCAAGCTACCATGCACCAACATGTGATACCAGTGATGCAATGCAGACTTATTTTGTTGTTGTGCTTCCTGCGATACTATATCGGCACAAATCACCAAATCACCAAGTAAATCCAACTCTATGCCCGGGGGAGCTTCAAACGGGAAAGATAAAACATTGGTGGGTTTGTTTTTGTCACGGTATTCACTGTTAAGACGTTGACTCTCGCCTTTATCCACTATGCGTACAGTGATTTCCTGTTCACCCAGTTCCTGATGTTCCAATACGCTATCAAGACACATCTGGATCTGCTCATGAGTCGGAATATCTGAATTTTGGCAGGCTAGTTGGAGATCGAGTAAAACGCTCACTTGTCGCCACTTTCATCCTTGGGAGAATCTGCAGCCAGTTGTTGCGCAGCTTTTTTGGCAGCACGGACTTTTTCCTGTTCTGATTCATATTCCTCATATGCACGGACAATGCGAGCAACGACGGGATGTCTGACGACATCATTAGCATTGAAGAAATTAAAAGATAAATCGCTCACATCCTTGAGCACTTCAATTGTTTGACGCAAACCAGACCTGACTCCTCTCGGAAGATCTACTTGAGTTATGTCGCCGGTGATAACCGCTTTTGAATTGAAGCCAATACGGGTAAGGAACATTTTCATTTGTTCCACTGTGGTATTTTGACTCTCGTCCAGGATAATGAACGCATCATTCAGTGTGCGGCCTCGCATGTACGCAAGGGGCGCCACTTCAATCACGTTTCTTTCTATCAGTTTTTCAACTTTTTCAAAACCAAGCATTTCAAACAAAGCGTCGTACAAGGGGCGCAGATAAGGGTCAACTTTCTGAGAGAGGTCGCCAGGTAGAAATCCTAACTTCTCTCCAGCCTCTACCGCGGGACGAGTCAACAATATCCGTCTTATTTCCTGACGCTCCAATGCGTCCACAGCACAGGCAACAGCCAAATAGGTTTTCCCTGTTCCTGCCGGACCCACACCAAAGGTAATATCATGGTTCACAATGTTGCTGACATATTGTGACTGATTTGGATTGCGAGGTTTGATCACACCTCGTTTGGTTTTTATGTGGACTTCTTTACCGTAGTGGCCAGCTTCTGCACGCTCCAGGCATTTTACTTCCTGAATGGCGAGGTGAACCTGATCAGGTTCGAGTATTGGTATCTGGCCTTTCACCGGTTGTGTTTCGATGTACAGAAGTTTAAGTAACTCAACAACACCGCCAGCCTGTTGAGGTTCACCCAATACTTTAAATTCGTTATTACGATAGGTGATCTCAACACCAAGGCGTCGCTCTATTTGTTTGATATTGTCATCAAACGGACCGCAAAGGCTTGAGAGACGCTTGTTATCGGAAGGTTCTAATTGTAGTTCGTTGCTGACTAATGTACTCAAAAATGACACTCACTTAATGTTATTGCGGAACGAATTGAGTCACACCCAATTCGTCTATCTGATTAGATTGTTTTGCAAGTATGGCTTCTGGGGCAACACTAACTCGTAAGCCCATGTCTGCTTCGCGACGGACGACTTCTCCACGTAACGAATTGGCAAAAACATCGGTGATGAGTACATCAACAAATTCTCCGATCATATCGGGTGAGCCTTCAAAATTAACCACTCTGTTATTTTCAGTACGTCCGGATAACTCCATCGGGTTTTTCTTCGACGGTCCTTCCACTAAGATGCGCTGATGGGTTTCGAGCATGTTACGGGCAATACTTAGTGCTTGCTGATTTATTCGTTGCTGTAGAATGTATAAGCGCTGTTTCTTAGCGTCTTCGCTGACATCATCAGGTAAATCGGCTGCAGGTGTACCAGGCCTAGCGCTGTAAATAAAACTGAAGCTTAAATCAAAATCAATAGCCTTAATCAGGTCCATTGTCGCTTCAAAATCGGCATCTGATTCACCGGGGAAGCCAATGATAAAATCGGAAGACATACACAAATTAGGACGTACTTTCTTTAAACGGCGAATTTTTGATTTATATTCTATCGCCGTGTGACCGCGTTTCATCAGATTCAATACACGGTCTGAACCTGACTGTACCGGCAAATGCAGGTGATCGACTAATTCCGGAATACTGGCGTACGCATCGATTATATCGTCCGTAAATTCAACAGGATGCGAGGTGGTGTAGCGTATCCTGTCGATACCATCGATTGAAGCTACTAACTCAAGAAGTTCAGCAAAAGTGCAGACTGCGCCGTCATGATGAGGCCCTCTGAATGCATTCACGTTCTGACCGAGAAGGTTAACTTCGCGCACACCTTGTTCAGCAAGTTGTGCCACTTCAAACAAAACATCATCCACAGGACGACTAACTTCTTCACCACGGGTGTAAGGAACTACGCAAAAAGTACAATATTTCGAACAACCTTCCATGATAGAGACAAAAGCACTTGGCCCGTCTGCACGAGGTTCAGGCAGACGGTCAAACTTTTCGATTTCAGGGAAACTGACATCTACAACTGAAGAGCTGCCACCTTTAACCTGGTTGATCATTTCGGGCAATCGGTGCAGCGTTTGTGGACCGAATACAATATCAACAAAAGGCGCACGTTGGCGGATAGTGTCGCCTTCCTGAGATGCAACGCAGCCACCTACACCAATAATGAGCTCCGGCTTGTCTTTTTTAAGATTTTTCCAGCGCCCCAGTTGGTGAAATACTTTTTCCTGAGCTTTTTCTCTTATCGAGCAGGTATTGAGCAGGATTACGTCCGCTTCTTCTGCGTCTGCAGCTGCTTCAAATCCATGCGTTGAATCCAGTAAATCTGCCATTTTCTCCGAGTCATACTCGTTCATCTGACAGCCCCAGGTTTTAATAAAAAGCTTGTTGCCCATAGTGCTTAAATGCCTACCCAAAAATCGATTGATACCGCAAAATAACCGACCCCGGACAATCTAGATTGCCAAGGGTAAAAACGAACCGCGTATTTTATCCTTAAATTAGGCCGGACACCAGAACTGTTCTTATCTGAGAGGGAAGTATGCCATGTCAGTAGGTCCTATAACCATCGTTGCCGTAAAGCCATGTTTGCAGCAACAACTATCAAAACGGTGCCGAACAGCAAACCGGACGATACCGGCTCTTGCCAGAAATGAAACCCCAGCACCGCAGCGAAGATGACGCTTGAATAGGTCAGAAGGCCAATTTGCACGGGAGAGGCGAGTTGGAATGCCTTAGTCATCAGCAATTGACCAATAGCTGCCATCCCTCCCATTAGGCTTATTAATAACCAATGTTGTAGCTCAATCTGGCGCCAATCAAAGAATACGGGAAAAAAGGAAATAATTGTCCCTACACCGGTGAAGTAAAACACAATCCGCGCTGAAGGCTCGGTACTGGATAACTTACGTATGCTGCATTTATTGATGGCAACTAAACAAGCGCAGAACAGTGCCAGAACAATGAAAATATTTACTGATCCCGAGTTAGGTTTCAGTACCAGCGCAACACCCATGAAACCAATTAGCATGGCGGCTGAAGTGATAAGTGTAATGCGCTCCTTTAGCCATAACCTTGCAATCAGTGGAACGATAAAAGGAGCGGTGAGAAGAGCCATCATCGCGGATGCCAGATGCATATTTGCCAGCACGTAAAAGAAACAGTACATGGCCACTAGTCCGGTAACCGAACGGAACATGTGCAGACCGAAGTGGTTTGTCTTCAGACCTGCTGGCCCGTTTTTTATCAGCCAGGGGAGAAGGATCAGCAGGGCAAAAAAATTGCGGAAAAATACCAACTGGCTTTGGGACAGAAATTCACTTAAGTACTTTACCAGTGCCCCGACTCCGGCAAACAGGAATTCAGCTAGAATCAGGCACACTGCACCAATAAGAATGGGTGAACGCATTATTTACTTAAACTGGTAAATAGGGGATCTTAACAGAGGCACACCCATTAAGCAGAAAAAAACCGCCTCGGGAGCACTTTCCAAGGCGGTTAAGGGTGACGGGAGACAATACCAATACGTCATTCACCTATACTGAGCCAGTGTTCACTAGGCATCCGGACCAGTATTTCAATACTTGGTTTGTATAAATCACCGTTTAGTAAGTCGTTAAAGATTGGGAAATAGTTTAAACAAGTTAAAAAAACTTTCGTATGATAGTGACGTTAGCACAAATTATATTGTCAGAGGACTGGATTGGATAAGCAAGATATCTGTATTGTGGGCGGTGGCATGGTAGGTTCAGCTGTCGCATTAGGGATGGCTAAATTGGGACTGAAGGTCTGTGTTGTCGAACCCCATATGCCAAAACCTTTTGATTCTGGACAAGGGCCTGATATTAGGGTGTCTGCTATCAGTGCACAGTCAGAAAAATTACTCAATCAATTAGGCGCCTGGCAGCATATTCAGGCTATGCGAACCTGCGCATATCGACGGCTCTCTGTCTGGGAACGGCCTGATTGCAGGACTGATTTTGATGTGAAAGATATACATCAAACCCATTTGGGACATATAGTCGAAAACCGCCTTATCCAACTAGGTATTCATAAAGCGTTGCTTCAGTTTGAGAATGTGCAATGGGTAACGGAACAAAAGATTGTGAATGTGAAATTTGGCCAGCATCCATTGGTTGAATTTGGAGGAGGGAAAAAAGTTTCTGCACAATTACTTGTGGCAGCAGATGGGGCTAATTCGTTTATCAGACAAGCTGCAGGGATCGGCACTCAGGGATGGCAATATGCCCAGCATGCAATGGGAATTTTGATCAAAACTCATGCACCTCAACAAGATATCACCTGGCAACAATTCACACCCGATGGGCCTTTGGCATTTTTACCTTTGTATGATGGTTATGCATCACTTGTCTGGTATGCAGGTGCTGAGAAAATCAAACATCTAAAGAGCCTCAAGTCAGTGCAGCTTAAACAGCACATCGTGGCGCATTTTCCTCCGCAGCTGGTCGATTTTGACGTGCTGGAAACGGCGAGTTTTCCTTTAACCCGTATGCACGCCAATCAATATGTAAAAGATTCTCTGGTTTTGGTAGGGGATGCAGCACACACTATTAATCCGCTGGCAGGTCAGGGTGTCAATCTTGGCTTTAAAGATGCCACAGCTTTGCTCGATAGCGTAGAAAAAATGTTACAACAAGGACTGAGGGTTTCTGATCCCACCTGTTTAAATGAGTATCAACAGCAACGCAGAAAAGATAACTTGTTAATGATGACCGCGATGGACGGGTTATATAAATTATTCAGTAACGAAAACACGCTCCTGTCAGGTCTGAGAAATATCGGTCTCACGATCGCAGATAAGTCAGGGCCTCTCAAGATTCAGGTAATGAAATATGCAATGGGGATTTAAATTGTGACTGTACTCATTATTTTGGCGGTACTACTGATCGCACTTTTAGTGATCGTTCCACTTATTGAGCGGTCCAAAACACGCTTTAGTCAGGAAGATATAGCCAAACTAAGTCGTTGGGTGCTGCCGTTGCTGGTGATTTTAGTGTTGGCCCAGCTATTCGTTAATGTTTTTTAACCTGCGTTAAATGGGCAAATATCTGATCCAGCATTTTTTGCACTTCAACCTGTTCATGACTCTTTGCGAATACCCGTAGTCCAATCATTTGCATTTGCAGCCATTTTGCAAATTGCGAGCAATCAGCTTGTGGATCGATGGCATCTTGTTGTTTAGCTAAATTCAGAATCTCTGCAAATTTTGTCTCGATTGTTGTCATACCTTGTTTTGCTTGTACAGCAAGTTCTTCTGAAACTCCATCAAGTTCGGACAGGGTTTTCACCAATAAACAAAGCTTTGACTTAGCCTTTGCGTCAGTTGCCAATAGCTCGCTTTCAAAAAACTGTCTCAACCCAGTCAAAGCATCTGGGTTCTTCTCCAGACAAGCTCCCATTTTTTCCAGACAGCCTGCAACATAATAGGCAAGGACTTCTTTAAACAAGTTTTCTTTGTTACCAAAACCAGCATAAATACTGCCAGGACGCATATCCAGATGTTGCTGTAAATCACGCATCTTGGTTGCCTGATAACCCTGTTCCCAGAATAATTCAGTGGCTTGCTGTATGGCTTTGTCGCGATCGTATTTCAAATAGGAATACCTTAGGTTGATTTGTTTTGAACATCTGTTCAAATTTATCTTGAACAAGTGTTCAAGTCCAGCTATCTTTTACCTTCCTTAGTATCTGACAGTGAAAAATAATGACTAATTTTACCTTGCACACTATCGACAGCGCTGATGCTGCAGCTAAACCTTTGTTGCAAAAATCGTTAGATGGATTCGGTATGATCCCGAATCTTCACGCTGTAATGGCTGAAGCACCTGCGCTGCTCGATGGTTACCAACAGTTGCACGCCTTGGCTCAAACTACGTCCTTTTCTAAAGAAGAGTTAACTGTAGTATGGCAAACCATTAATGTTGAACATGCTTGCCATTATTGTGTGCCTGCGCATACAGCTATTGCCCACTCGATGAAAGTAGACGAAGCGGTGACAGACGCGTTGCGTAATCAAACGACACTTCCTACAGATAAATTGGAGGTTTTGCGTGATACAACTTTAGCGGTCGTAAGAGAGCGTGGGGTTGTGGAAGGTGTCGTTCTGGATAATTTCTATTCTGCTGGTTACGGGCAGCGGCAATTATTGGAAATCATTCTGGTGCTTTCACAAAAGGTAATGAGCAATTATGTAAATCATCTGGCTGATACACCCGTTGACGCTCCGTTCCAGCCCTTTCATTGGGAAGCAGTATAGATCCCATAAAAAAGGCTACCCTAAGGGTAGCCTTTTTCCTATAAGTGACTTTTAAAAGACGTAATTTGCACGTACATACCAAGAACCACCTTCGTAATTCGCCGGGGTTCTACGTGGGTAGGGTAGGCCAACACTCAGTCTGTTTGCGTTGCCTTCACCAATTTCATCAATATATTCATCAAACACGTTTGCGCCGCCAATGGTTAGAGTCAGGTCATCAGTCGCATAGTAATTGAACTCGAGATCAAGGTAGATAATGCTGTCGATTTCTGCGGTAGGGCTATCCGGGTCATTGATACGACCACGTTCATCAAAATGTTCACCGTAAAAGTTGGCCCTGACCATCAATTCATAAGGCCCATCAAATGAAGTAACTGCAGTCGCAACAAAGCGATTTTCCGGGTAGTTGTTTTCGATATCTTCTGCGTTGGCATCGCTCACTATTGGGTTCCCATCAATCAAACGACGTCCGACAACGTCAATTTCATTGTGGCTATAGGCAAAAGTAAACTTGGTTTCCGTATCTGAATTCCATTCTGCGGAGCTGGTTACCACCACGTCAATACCCTGATGTTCTATATCCATAGCGTTGTTATAGAAAGAAATTGTATTGCCTTCCGCTGTTTGAATGTCTCCGCTTCTGTAGATTCGATCGTCTACTTCTATCTTGTAGAAATCCACTGCAATATTAGTATTTTCAAATGCATCACTGGTGAACCCAAAGCTGTAATTGACTGACTCTTCTTCTTTTAGTGGTGCTCCGCCAGCGGCAATTGCCTGTGGGTTATCTGGTGGAACCAATCCTTCTTCTACCTGCAGCCCAGTAGAACCATCAAAGGTAGTGATTATGGTGCTGACATTTGCTTGACCGGGAGTAGGGGCGTGGAAACCGGTTGAGACTGCGCCACGGATGACAAGGTCATCGTTAACATTGTATCGGGCGGCTATTTTACCGTTTGTGGTACCACCAAAATCTGAAAAGTCTTCATAACGCAGGGCATATTGAAGTAACAGATCATCGGATACATTGTGCTCAAGATCGGCGTAAACTGCGTAGTTATCCCGACTGAACTCACCGGCATCTGCAGGTGTGACACTGGTCATTCCGCTTGGACCAGGACTGACACCATAGGCGTTAAACTCTCCGGCAACAGTCGTAAAGGTTTCTTCGCGCCATTCTGCGCCGAATCCGAGATAGATATCTTCTGTCAACGGCATGGAAAAGTCGGCATTGAAATTTAGCTCATCTTGCTCATAACCGCCCATGTCAAAGTCACGCTGACCGGGCGTTCCTGCCACAGCATCAACTAAACCTGAATTAACCGTATTCCAGAGGAAATACTCCAATTCGTTTTTACCAAATCCGACGCTGAGGTCGTATCTCAAATCGCTGGCTGTCTCACCTTTAAGCCCACCAACCATACTGTAATCTTTTTGATATCCATCAAGATACGGTGTGTAGCCCGCAGGCAAGCTGGTGACATCTACCAGCGTCGAGTGATCAGGGTTGCGATAGAAAAACCGATAACGCCCATCGGTATCGGCGTATCCGGCATGAAAGTACAACTGACCCGCATCACCCAGGTCGTACCCAGAGTTTAACGCAAAACGGGTTCCTTCAGTTTCAGGACGTCCCCAGCTTTGAACTAAAGGTTCATCGCCAAAAGGGGAGTCAGAACCGACACCTTGTACACCCGCATCAATAAGTGCTTGTGCATCGGGTCTTTGAATACCGCGAGACAGAGCTTCATTGTCATTGGTTTCTATGCTGAGATTTAAAAATCCATCTGTTCCGAGCGCAAGTCCCACGTTCGCTCCAACCACCCAGCTGGTTTCACCCTCAAAAAACTCACCATATTGAGCCATGACGCTGCCGCCTTCGTCAGCATCCTTTAACTGAAAGTTCATTACGCCGGCAATGGCATCTGAACCATATTGTGCCGCTGCACCGTCGCGCAGCACTTCAACATTTTTTAAAGCAATACTGGGGATCATCCCTACGTCCACGCCGTGGGAACCGTTGCCCGCCGCTGGCGCAAAAAACTGCACCAATGACGATCTGTGTCGACGTTTTCCGTTCACTAGCACCAGGGTTTGGTCAGGCGACATGCCGCGCAGGGATGTGGGCCTGATAAAGGCACTACCATCGCCTGTTGCAGGTGTTGCAGTATAAGAGGGGACCAGTGCTTTCAGATTGTCGGTAATATCGGCAGCGTTGCCTAAGCTGGTGAATTCTTTGCCTGAAAAAACATCAACGGCAACCGGTGAATCCGTAACTGTCCTTGGTGCTCCACGTGTCCCCAAAATTGCAATCTTTTCTACTTCTTCTTCAGCAGCTTCTTGTGCAATTGCCATCTGGGATAACATCGAAGAAGCGCTACCCAAGCTGACAGCAAGCGCAATTTTTATACAGGTATGTAGCTTATTGTTCTTCATCTGTGTCCTTTCTTTATTGTTATTAATAATGTTCTGTGTATTAGACAATAGTCCAAAACCCAGAAGTTGGGCAAAAACTGGAAAAATTTTTAGCCGCAAACAAAAAAGGACCTTGCGGCCCTTTTGAAAGGTATATCTCTAATTTTAAATAAATTTCATCGGTGGAAAGCGTTACAAACTAGTGGCGTTTATCTGGCTCCAGATCCCAAATACCTTTTTCGGTACTGCCTTGAATTTCACAATCGCCGGACTGATAAGTTATCTCCTGATTGGCATCCTTTTTTGCAAAATAGTCACGACTGATGGACACGATAGTGGGAGTCATCCAGACTATGGCTGTGATGTTAATCACAGTCATCATTCCTAGTGCCATGTCTGCCATTGCCCAAATCTGGGGGAGGGCGGCCATTGAACCCCACAGAATCATAGCCAGATATCCGGCTGTGTAGATTGTCCGTCCAATCTTGTTGTCCAGTTTAAACATATGCAGGTTACTTTCACCGTAAGCATAATTAGCTACCACTGAAGTAAAGGCAAACAAGCTGATTGCAGCCGCCACGAAGTCGTTGCCACCGGAACCGAGATGGAAACTCATGGCTGTTTGCGTCATTCGGATCCCTTCCATCTGCCCACTACTTTCGCCGCCGGCAAGAAGAATTATGAGTGCCGTGCAAGTACACAACACCATGGTATCGAGGAAAACACCGAGCATCTGCACGTAACCCTGAGAAACCGGGTGATTGGGATTGGGAGATGCTCCTGCTGCTGCATGAGGAACACTGCCCGAACCCGCTTCGTTTGAATACAGCCCCCGCTGAATACCGTTCTTAATCGCAGCGCCCAATGCGCCTGCTCCCGCTTCCTGTAATCCAAAAGCCGAGGTAATAATGTCATAGAGCATAGCTGGCACGGCATCAATATTTAGCGCGGCGATAACCAGCGCAACCAATACATAGCTGATCCCCATAAAAGGGACAATCCACTCGGCGAACCGTGCAATGGCACGCAAGCCGCCAACAACAATCAGTGCTGCCAGAACGATAATAACCAATCCAGAATACAAGGTGGGTATATCGTAAGCATGATTCAACGCGTCGGTTATCGTATTGGCTTGAACCGCACTGAATATAAAGCCATATCCAAGAAACAAACAAAGGGAAAAGGCAACCGCCAACCAACGTTTATTCAGGCCCTGCTGAATGTAATAAGCGGGCCCGCCTCGAAACTCACCTTTGTCGTCTCTGACTTTATATAGTTGACCCAGCACACTTTCTGCAAAACCGGTCGCCATGCCCAGAATAGCAATGACCCACATCCAGAAAATAGCACCCGAGCCACCAAGAGAAATAGCGACCGCCACCCCTGCTAGATTTCCGGTACCGACTCGCGCAGACAAACTTGTGCAAAGTGCCTGAAAGGAACTAATCCCTGATTTGTCACTTTTAGTACTGCCCTTCATCACACTGAACATATGTTTAAAATGACGAATTTGGATAAAACCGAGCTTATATGAAAACCAGAATCCCGCGAAAAGCAGCATGTAGATAAGTATCTGGCCATTGCCCCAGAGGATGTTATTGATAAAGGCGACTATTTCATGGATCAAAGTCAGTACCGCAAGTATTTGAATTTAAATGGAGTCTGCCGATTAATTCTGAGCCTGTCTAGGCCGTTGCAGAGAAAATATAAATTTGGTAGGTGGAAAAGCAAAAATGCCAGTCAAAAGACTGGCATTTTAATTGGCTGGGGTAGCTGGATTTGAACCAACGAATGGCGGGATCAAAACCCGCTGCCTTACCGCTTGGCTATACCCCAATAATAAAAAGATGAAGAAATCTTCATCTTTTTATCGGGAAAGTTGGCTGGGGTAGCTGGATTTGAACCAACGAATGGCGGGATCAAAACCCGCTGCCTTACCGCTTGGCTATACCCCAACAAAGATGGTGCGGAAGGAGAGACTTGAACTCTCACGCCGTGAAGCACTGGAACCTAAATCCAGCGTGTCTACCAATTCCACCACTTCCGCATCAATCATACTTAACAGATAACTCTGAAAAGTATTGGTGGCTACGGCGGGACTCGAACCTGCGACCCCATCATTATGAGTGATGTGCTCTAACCAGCTGAGCTACGTAGCCATCTTTGGGCACTCCGCTTTGGAGTGGCGCGTATTATGCTGATCTGCCCATATGACGTCAACCGTTTTTTGGGCTTTTTTTAATGAGAATTGCTTGTTTGATTAGATACTAAACAACATTCGCCTCGAATAGAGATAATGACCGATAAAATCAGCCGATTTCTGCGAAAACTGGAGCATTCCTGTGAAAGTAGAATCACTCCTGGTAATTCGAAGTAATTTTTATGCTGTGGCGGTATTGGAAGTAATTGGCCTGACCAACTTCCCTGTTTCCACTCTTTGTTTTAGAGCCTCTAGAGAACCGGGTAGGGATTCTTGGAGTTTTTTGCGCATCACCAAACTATGCATAATACTGCCAAACAAGCCAAATCGAATTTCGTAGCTAAAAACTACCGAAAGGCGTGTAGTTTGGTCGTTTATTTTATGCAGCCACCAACTGCTGAATGCGTTAGTAAGGGGTCCCAGCGGTGTTACATCATAGACAAAACCCTCACCCTCCTGCCAGACAGTGACATACTCCTCTATCTCACCAAATCCATCAAGTTTGCAATATCGCCCTGTACCAGGGCCTGTTTCGGATGTGGTCAGGGCATGAGACTGTTGCACAGAAGGTGCCCATGTATAAACGTTAGCAAAATCACTTATTACTTCCCAAACTTTCTGTTGAGGGGCGTTAACCAAAATGTGGCTTGATACCTTGTGTGTGCCTTTTAGTACTGGGGCTTGCATATGTTTTCCTAAATGAAAGACTATTCATCCTCAGTCTAGGCGCGCTTTTTACTTTCAGTAATGTGCAATTTATGCGACTTTGTGGTGCATAAATTATCCACCCGGTTTCTTGGTTAGCCGGGTAAGCTAGGATGAAATGGAGGTTGTATAAAACGATGAACTCGATGAATTGGGATGACCTGAAATATTTTCTTGCCGTATGCAGAGCGGGATCAATTCGCGCAGCGGCCAAAGATTTAGATGTGAATCATGCCACTGTCTCAAGGCGGGTAAATAGCTTCGAAAGCGCACTGAACCAGCGATTGTTTGAACGCACACCTACGGGTTATGTAAGAACTAAAGCCGCCGAGGAAATCTTTCTTGAAGCTTCGCATCTGGAAGAGAGGCTGAATAGTGTTGAACGGAAAGTTGCCGCGAAAGACAAGACATTAAAGGGAGAAATCAGAGTAACCCTGGCCGATGTCATCGCTCAATGCTTGTTAATGGAAGAATTTGCTGCATTTAGCCAAATGTACCCTGAGATAAATATTGAAGTAATTGATTCCGCCAGAAGCTTCAATTTAATAAATCGTGAAGCTGATGTTGCAATAAGGATATGCAATAAACCTCCCGAACATTTGGTTGGACGAAAATTGGCTGATGTCCATCGTGCTTGTTACATCAGTAAAGAACTGGCGGATAAATTAGATGATCAGGATTGGCTGTCGAAGCAAAACTGGATAGGTTGGTCAGATAAAATGCGTCGTCCAATTGGAAAAATCGCCCAGGATTACCCTAAATTCGAATCTAAACACAGCATCGTCAGCGCGGTGTTACAGGCACAGGCTTGCCGTGACGGGATGGGGATTTCGGTTTTACCTTGTTTCATGGGCGATATTGACCCCGAACTTGTTCGGATCCCGCCATATACCACAGAGCACAAATTTGATATGTGGATATTAAGTCACCCGGACCTGCGAAAAAACGCCAAAATACAAACTTTTGTTCGATTTATCACCGAAAAGGTATTTGCAAGGAAGACACTGATTGAAGGTGAAATGTTCGATATGCAACTGTGACTTGGTTAGCGATTAGCCGTATCTTTTTACAGGCGTCAGTTCAACATTGAGCGACGCCAATTGTTGAGTAATTTTACGACTCAAAGGGCTATCTGTTAGTTGGGGTACTCTACTCTTATCAACTTCATAGTTTACCTCAGAGAACACTTCGCTGAATTTGTCTCTCACTTTATTTGCTTCTCTGCTTCGGGTTTTGGCAGATAATTGACCAATAGCTAAGACAGAGTGCTGTCTGCTAAAGCGATTAAAGCCCTTAAAAGAAAAATGTTCTTCAACATATTCGTTGCTCATAGCCAGAAGTCGGTCCATCGCTGTGAGGTACAGCACGTTTTGACTCAGTTCTTTAACAACAATCATTTCTTCTGAATAAACAAGCTCGGGCAACGTAGTGGCTTCGTTTGGTATGATGTTCAAGCCAATCAACCAGATATTTTCACTAATTTTTTCAAATTTCGATAACTCAAGCCTGGCATGATCATAGCGTATGCAGGCTAACCAGCCTTCAACATCAGCAATACCGGGACTCTCAGGATTAGAACTCAGCCTGGGACGCATCCAATCGCGGCTTTGCGCCATTAATGGTAAGTCATGATGATTGTTAAAGGGGGTAGTGACGCAGTCATGTTGATTGATTTTGAACAATTCTCTTATTTCGTGTTCTCTGGCTTTTTGTAGAGCCAGAAATGCAGTCTGAATTATTTCAGATGTTGGCAGTTGGGGCTCCACACGCCACTTCCTTCCAAACACTATTTTGTCTTTGTTTTGCGATGACGCGGGCAGGTAATTGTCTATACCGATAATTCCAACTTGTAGATATAGCTGTCCGTTTTCTTCCCCGACAAAAATAGGAAAACGATCGGAGAAGCTGATATCCAAAATCAGTTGTTCAACTGTCTCTAACCTATGCTCAAATTTCAAGTAGTGCTGTGGAATGCAATTTTCCTGCTGGGATATTGGCACCAAAGGCGCATTTTCAATTGGAACCTCGCCGGCTAACAAATTAATTTTTTCTCTCATGTATGACGTGTTTCTGAAAAAGTAAACTCATGGGAAATCTATGGTTTGGTAGACCGGAACGGAAGCCATTTTCTTTGCAACAACTGCATGCATTTTTGCACCAGCTGTAAAAAAGTGTCGATAAATTTAACAACTTGTACAGGTAAATTAAATTCACAAATGAAAAGTGTTTAAATATCAGTATTTTAGGTTGTTTTTTTTGGTGGTATAAATTTTGCTTTTTTGATTTGGTCAGCAACAATAACCCACTGCTACGTAGTTCATGGCAGGCAATTACATAATAGCGAAGGAACACTATGGTTATAAGAAAAAAAGCAATCAATTCATCACTCATCGCAACGACAGTAGCCTTGTTACTGAATGCACCTATTGTATCTGCAATAGTCATTGATGATCAGGTAGACGCAGACGGCATTGCTAGTGCGCTCCTCGTCAATGGGTCGGGTATTACCATTAATTCTGCATCACTCTCTGGTGGGGTTGAAGGATATGGAGGATATGGGGGGGAAGGTTTTGACTTATCTGCAGTATCAGATTTAGTTGCCCCTCTTGCACTGGTTGGAGATGAGCCTCTTGGCCAATTTGGTTTGTTTACCAATGCTTCCGGTACTTATGGGATACCCGCGCAGGGCGGTATAGTATTAAGTACGGGCAACGTAACGGATTATGGAGATGGCCCCAATAATGAATCCGGAAATTCCACTGATTTTGGGATGCAGGCAACCGCTGAACAAAATGATTTACTGGATGACCTAACTGGTCAGTCGCAGCATTTTGATCCCGTTGAGTTAAATATTACTTTCACTGTAGACGGTACAGAACCAACAACCATAGCATTCTTTGCAGTGTTTGGCTCAGAAGAGTTTCCTGAATTTGTAGGCGACTCATTTATTGATGGGTTTGGTATGTTCGTCAATGGTGAAAATATTGCAGGTGCCTTGCCAACAGGGTCTACTCCAGGCGTTGACCCATTACTACCGATCAATATTAATCACCCAGATATGACGAATATCGCCGGAACTGAACTTGACGGTGTACTTGCGCCGAATGGCAATCCTCTGCTGCGTTTTGATGCGCCAGTTCTGCCTGGTGAAAATACGTTCACGTTAATTCTTGCTGATGCTGCAGACAATATATTAGACACCACTATTTTCTTAAGTAGCTTTGGTGAAGTCGGTGAGTCAGAATTCATTCCAATTTTGCCGGATCCTAGCAACCCGACTAATGAAGATGGGGATTTCGTTTTTGAATTACCTGAAGTCGAAGCATTCGAGACGATCTGGTTCGATCCGGATATCGCCACAGGTTACACCTATACAACAAATGGTGAATTTGCATCGGTGAGCGCGCCTTCTCTGGCTAGCGTAAATGACCCGGATGGTTACCAACTTGAATTTATGTTTGGAGCAGTGCTGCAACAGGTGTTTTTGGACGCCGGTGACACATACGATTTCCTAGGGAATGGTTTCAGCGGCATCACTGAATTCAGCATTACAGGCATCAACCTGGATTTGGGGCTTGATCCGACAAATGCTGCTGCATTTGTAACTGGCGTTTCTTTTGCTCAAGGCGGTCAATTTGACGTAGTGCAGTCTCCTATTACCGTATTTGTTCCGGATAGCACCGATATTCCAGAGCCTGGTACAGCATTGATCTTAGGTCTGGGATTAGCTGGATTAGGGTTTTCAAGAAGAAGATTTTCTAAATAATTGCACTTGATGTATAAAAGCCTAAGTGTCTTCGCTTAGGTTTTTTTTTGGAAAAAATATGAAATTCAGTTTTTTAATCATTTTAGTGTTATCCGTTTTACCGCTACCAACTGTTTTGGCAGCAGATGAGGGAGCAAAATTTGCAGCCAAAGGCGCAGGGCGTAAAGTATGTTCTAGTTTTTTGCAAAGTGCTGAAAATAAGGGAAATGATTACCTTCTGTTTGGCGGTTGGCTAGAAGGTTACTTGACCTCTTACAACCAATTTCAACCAAACAATTACGATATCTCGCCCTGGCAAACGACGGAGCTGTTGCTGATCCTTTTACAACGCCATTGTAAATCTAACCCTGATATCAAATACCTGGATGCAGTGAACAGTTTGATCAAATCATTTTTTCCGATTCGATTGCCAACTGAGTCTCAACTCGTAAAAATTGAGGTAAATGGCAACACCTCTTATTATTATCAGGAGATTTTGCAAAGGGCAAAGGACAGATTGAAAGTGCTGGGGTATTACCATGGAGATGTAGACGGCACAAAATACGACAGCAAAGATGTCGCGGTATTCTCTCAATATCAGGAAAAACACGGTATGACAGTGACCGGCATTCCGGATCAGTATACCCTGTCAAGTTTGTTTCTTAAGAGCAGAAAATAGACTGCCGTTAGTGAAAAACATACTTTACTGCTGGGAGATGGGGGCGGGGCTTGGGCACGTGACCCGAATGAAAAGTGTGCTATCTCTTCTGGACTGGGAACTTAATGTAAGTTTTGCCCTCCGCTATCCAGATAAAGCACGCCACCTTGTTGAATCTGATCAAACGGTATATCAGGCGCCATTTTACAATCTTGATATAAAAGAAGTTTCGCCAAATTTTTCGCACATACTTTGGCGAAGTGGTTGGCACGACCATGACGTTGCCAAACCACTTGTTAGTGAATGGCAAACATTGTTTAAACAAACTGGTGCGGATATGGTTTTTATTGACCACGCACCAACTGCTGCAATGGCTGCATGTTTATCAAGTATCCCTTATTTTCAGTTTGGAAATGGATTCGAAATTCCACCTGCCTCAATTCCTTTCCCGTCGTTATTGCCAGAATCAAAAATCAAAAATAAAGAACTCAAGAAGTGGGATGAGAAGCTAAATACTGTGTTGTCGAAAGTGATTGGCACCAGGCGCGTTGGTAATCTGAATTTCCAGCAATTATTTGATCCTGACAGCTCTTTAATACTGGTACATCCGGCCTTAGACCACTACGTTCGACCAGATTCGAGCATTCAGTATTTGCCCTTGCTTTCTAATGTGCAAGGTGCAAGTGATTTGTCCATAAACGTATTGTTTGGCAAAAAAAAGCTTTTTATATATTTGGAAAAGGACACACCAGATTTGTTAAATAAGCTCCGTATTTTGAGCCAAACCTTCACATTGTTTGGGTATGTTTCTGGATTGGAACTAGCCCACATAAAGTCATTAAAATCCAATGATATCCACCTTAGTGATAAGCCAGTCAACATTGTTAAGGCCATGCACCATTGTGAAGGCGTGATTTGTCATGGAGGGATCGGTACTGTTACCCAAGCCTTGATGGCTGATAAAAGACTCATGGTCATGCCAAGACATGTTGAGCAAAATCTCCTGGCGTATCGGCTTGAGAAGCAGGCACTTGCATTAAAACTACCTCTGGCTAGCTCACCAGACCTGTTACTCAGTGTTGCTCGGCAATACCTGTCAGAAGAGCACACAGTCTTGCCGTCCGCACATTTAGCTAAAAGCTCTGAAAAATTATTAAAAACCTGTCTGAGATCTTTTATAGAATCAAAGCTTGGCTGAGTCATAGCGATTTGTGCGAGGTTGCTTTGCAGTAGGACAAACATTTAAAAGAGTTAATATATTAAAAAGCCCGCAATTTAGCGGGCTTTTCAATAATTGTGAAAACGATGTGGTCAGACGTTAAATCTGAAGTGGATCACGTCGCCATCTTTAACAATATAATCTTTCCCTTCAAGACGCCATTTACCGGCATCTTTAGCACCTTGCTCGCCATTAAATTCGACAAAATGATCGTAGCCAACTATTTCTGCGCGAATAAAGCCTTTCTCAAAATCTGTGTGGATTTTCCCTGCAGCCTGTGGTGCAGTCGAACCTTCCGGATAAGTCCATGCTCTGACTTCTTTGACGCCGGCTGTGAAGTAGGTCTGTAAAGTCAGCAGATTGTAGCCAGCACGAATTACCCGATTAAGGCCAGGTTCTTCAAGGCCCATGTCCTGCATGAATTCATCCCGTTCATCGTCATCTAATTCTGCTATTTCAGATTCGATTTCTGCGCATACCGCTACAACCACAGCATTTTCGGTTGCCGCAATTTCTTTCACCTTATCCAGGTAAGGGTTGTTCTCGAAACCATCATCATTGACATTAGCAACATACATGGTGGGTTTAAGCGTCAACATGTTCATGTAACTGATAGCGGCCAGTTCTTCTTTTTCAAGATCCAAGGCACGTAGCAGTTTACCTTCATCTAGATGAGGTTTGATTTTTTCCAGTACTTTTAATTCGAACTTGGCGTCAGCGTCACCACCTTTGGCTTTTTTACCAACACGAATCAAGGCTTTTTCAGTGGTTTCGAGATCTGATAGAGCGAGTTCCGTATTAATGATGTCGATATCGTCCTGAGGACTTACCTTGCCAGCAACATGCACGATATTGTCGTTGTCAAAACAACGTACAACATGGCCAATGGCATCTGTTTCACGAATGTTGGCCAGAAATTTGTTGCCTAGACCTTCACCTTTGGACGCGCCTTCCACCAATCCCGCGATATCAACAAATTCCATTGTGGTTGGAATTACCCGCTGAGGGTTGACGATAGAGGCCAGCTTGTCCAGACGTTCATCAGGAACAGGTACAACACCGGTATTAGGTTCAATTGTACAAAAAGGAAAATTGGCCGCTTCGATGCCAGCTTTTGTCAATGCATTAAAAAGAGTTGATTTACCTACATTGGGCAAACCTACAATGCCGCATTTAAATCCCATGAATTGTTCCTCTGATAAGGGTTGTTGCCGGACTCGCCAGGCGTTTATTCTGCTTTAAACGAATGCAGACGATTCATTGCTTTTTTAACGTCATCTTTGATCAAAATATCAATACAACGCTGAGCTTCGTCAATCGCAGCATCCATTTGTTGTTGTTCGTTTTGAGGAGCCTTGCCAAGCACGTGTCCCGTTACACGACTTTTGTCGCCCGGGTGTCCGATACCGATCCTCAAACGCAAAAAATTCTTGTCGTTAGCAAACTTGCTAACTATATCTCTGATGCCATTCTGACTAGCACTGCCACCCATTTTGAATTTAGCCACGCCTGGGGGTAAATCCAGTTCATCATAGGCAACCAAGATGGATTCTAGCGGTATTTGATAAAAATTGGCTAACGCAGCAACTGACTTGCCACTATTATTCATATAAGTGGTGGGAATAAGTAGTCTGACATCCTGACCTTGTATGGAGACACGGCCAGTAAAACCAAAGAATTTGTTTTCCAGTTTGAGAGGGCAGTTGAGAATTTTTGCCAGACCTTCTACAAACCAGGCTCCAGCATTGTGGCGGGTATGTTGATATTCAGGGCCTGGATTACCCAGGCCCACGATTAGCTGAATATCAGTCAATCACTTATTCCGCAGGTGCTTCTTCTTCACCTTCAGCTGAATCAGCTTCGTCAGCATCAGCGCTTGCGCCTTTCGCTGTCTTAACTGTTACAACTGCTTGGTCGTGGTCTTCACCTTTAGCTAGTTCAAGCAAAGTCACGCCTTCTGGAACTTTAATGTCAGACAAGTGCAATGTTTGACCAATTTCCACGTCCATCATATCAACTTCGATGAATTCTGGCAGAATCCCCGGCAGACAGCTGATTTCAACTTCATTCATCTGGTGTTCTGCGTGACCACCATTCAATTTGATTGAAGGAGCAGCATCTTCATTGATGAAGTGCAATGGAACGTTTACGTGAACAGCTTTGTTGGCATCAACGCGTTGGAAGTCAAGGTGAGTAACCTTAGGCTTGAACGGGTGACGCTGCATGTCTTTTACAAGTGCTTCTACTTTCTCGCCACCGATATTCAGTGTAAGAACGTGAGAATAAAACGCTTCAAACTCTTGCGCTTGAAGAACTTTGTTATGAGCAAGTGTAAGAGCAACTGGATCTTTACCAGCGCCAAAAAGGATTGCAGGAACTTTGTCGGCGTGACGTAGGCGGCGGCTCGCACCTTTCCCCAGGTCAGTTCGGACTTCTGCATCCAAAGTAAATATAGCTTCAGACATTTAAATAACTCCAAAAAATTAAAATGTGTAGATTCTTGCGACCAGAACCTACCTGTGTGTCAGTGTTTTTACCGACACCCCTCTAAAAAGGGCGGCGAATTCTAACATCACTACAGAAGCTAAACAAGATAAAACCTCCGCTATTTAAGAGTGTTTGTCGAGTCGCTGTTCTTTCACTGGTACTTAGTTCCGCGCTGCGTTATCAGCAAGTTGGAAAAACCCAACACTTTGTTTCAATTCTTCCGACAGCTTGTCCAATTCAGATATTGCGTTGAGACTAGTATGTAAAGCGCCTATGGAAGATGAAGACCCTTGGCTGATTTCCTCCATAGCTTCCGTCAGTTCATGAATAGTATCTACCTGTTGCGAGGTAGCAGAGGATACTTGTTGCACATTAGTCAACGAGGCTTGTGCCTGACGTTCTATCTTTACCAACAGTTTATGTGTCTGGGACGTCAGAGATTGCCCACTTTCGACTAAAGGCTGGGTTTTTTCCATTGCGATTACGGAAGCCGCAGTCTCTTTTTGCACTTCACAGATAATTGTTTCGATTTGATTTGTTGCATCGCCCGTGCGTTTTGCCAATTCCCTGACTTCATCTGCGACTACCGCGAAACCACGCCCAGATTCACCAGCCCGGGCCGCTTCAATAGCGGCGTTTAGCGCCAATAAGTTAGTTTGCTCAGAAATGCTACTGATAACATTCACGATACTTCCAATCTCTTTTGTGGTTGATTCCAGTTGTTTGATTTGTTCAACCGTCGTATTGACTGTCTCAGCGATCCTTTCCATTTCGTCGGCGCTTCGGCTTGTTGCTTCCCGGCCATTTTTAGAATATTCGGTGGTTTGAATTGAGTTTGCTTCGGTCTTGTTGGCTATTTCAGCAACGTCGCTTAATTGCTGCTGCATAACTGCAAGCTTTTTTGTTGTTTCCTCAGTGAGCAGTGCTTGAGCTTCTGCTGCACTGTTCGCGGTTTGCGAACTTTCCGAAACACTTCGCGTTTGCAATGACATTTTTTCTGAAGCAGTAAATATGCGTGATACGGTTTCACTCAGCGTTCGTTGCATGCCAGCCAGAGAGCCTAGCATGCTACCTGAATGAATAGTTCTTACTTCAATAGCCAAATTTCCTAACGCTATCTCAGATAGCGTGTTTTGGGCCACTGCAAGCTCTCCACCCAATGATTTGTGCAGACTTTTTACAATTAATCTGGCAATAAAGAAACCGATGATAGTTGCGATTGCAGTTATCACAATCATCAATTCCTGGAAGCCATCAGCGACTCCGCGTGCCAATTGTGTTGTGACCTTATTTTGTTGTTCCTGGTAATCAATAAATTTATTTATCACTCTTAGCCATTCGATAAACGCAGGCCGAGCCTTTTCCATTACGAGTTGTTTGGCACGTTGAATTTCCTGTTCTCTTCTCAATTCAATAATGTTTTGAATTAGCGGTAAGGTTTTCCGTTTTACTTGTTGGATTTCATCCAAAATTACCAATTCATCAGAGGTAAAAGTAATGCCGCTGTTTATCATCGATTGCATAGCGTCTTCGGATTCAACATAGAATTGTTCAAGCTCCCTTATTTCTGAAGTGAAATTATCCAATTGTCTCCGTGAGGTAGCGAGCGAAACGTCTCTGACTGCAATTGCTCTGTCATGAACACTGCCGCGGTAATTGATGGCGTGACGTTGTTTAACTGAGTTGACGTCTGTCAGGTCAGTTAGTGCATGACTAATATTATTAACTTTTTGGATGCCGAGAACTGTAAGCGTAACTAGCATTAGAAGTAGAATGCCAAAACCCAGATTTAAGCGTTGGTTAATAGTTAGATTTTCCAGGGCGTTCAAATTGGTTTTATCCTTTTATCTTGCGACTAGCTGCATTGCTGAGAAATAGTTGGGTTTCAGCTAGCAGAGTCGATGACTTCGATAGAGGAGTAAAACCAGACTTCCAGGAAATCGATTTCAGAACTGAATACAATAAGTTATGCGTTTTTCTGAAACCAACGGGAGAGGGACAATGAATACAGGGAGTAAAATGTTAAATTCAAAGGGGTGTACCTATCTTTCTGCTTAGGTCACAACCAATTAACAGCTTACATTTCAACACCCTTGTTGTTAGAAACCTTTGAATCATCGATGACTTTAACTGACTTAACCATCAACACAGAACCATATTGCTGAAATGTCACCATTTGAGTATTAATCACACCGGTCACTTCGATAATCAGTCCTGGACGTCGGTATTTTTCTTTGAGTCCGCTCGGCATGTATTTCTTGCCGTTGTCTGCGTCAAAACCGAAGAACCCGCCTTCAAGATTCTTATAAACGACAGTTCCACGCAAAGTCAGCATCGTAGGTTTACTCGCTTTTAATTCATTCTCAGAGGGTGGAGGAGGCGTTAGAGCCACAGCACCAGGCTGGAGTTTTGTTGATTCAGATTCATTGACCTTATCAGCCGTAGAGTCTTGCGCGCAAGAGGCGAGTAATGTCGTCATCACTATTAACAGGATTTTCATAGTCATTCTTTTACACTATCGATTAATTCATTCAAACATGATGGACTCACGATTGACAGAATCAAAGGGTAAATTTTGTGTAAAAGAATAAAAAATGCGGCTTTAGCAAGCCGCATTGAAAATTTTTGTATTCCCACAAATCAGATGTCGCTTCGCTCCATGCATGGCGCAAATATCTCCTCAGAAATCAGTTCTCGCTCCGCTCGGCTATTCGCTTCGTAGAATTTGCGCCTAGTACTCAAACATCGCTGAGATTGATTCTTCGTTACTGACCCTACGTATTGCTTCTGCCAACATGTCAGATAAAGTCAATTGCTTGACCTTTGGTATACACGCAATTTCTGGCTGAAGCGGAATACTGTCAGTCACAATAATTTCGTCAATGACCGAGTCTTTCAGGTTTTGCGCAGCATTGCCGGAGAAAATAGCGTGAGTCGCATAGGCGTAGACGTTTTTCGCGCCGTGAGCTTTGAGCGCCTCAGCTGCTTTGGCCAATGTGCCACCGGTATCGATCATGTCATCAACTATGATGCAGTCTCGATCCTGAACGTCACCTATAATGTGCATGACCTGAGCCACATTGGCTTTCGGCCTACGCTTATCGATAATCGCAAGGTCAGTATCATTCAGCAATTTAGCCATGGCTCGGGCACGTACTACGCCACCAATATCAGGTGAGACAACAACAGGGTTGTCAAAATCACGATTGCGCATGTCATCCATCAGGATTGGTGTGCCAAACGCATTGTCCACAGGAACATCAAAGAACCCCTGAATCTGCTCAGCATGCAGATCGATAGTTAACACACGATCCACTCCGACATTTGATAAAAAGTCAGCGACGACCTTGGCTGTAATTGGCACACGGGCAGAACGTACCCGTCTATCCTGTCTGGCATAGCCAAAATAAGGAATGACGGCCGTTATCCTGCCGGCTGAAGCACGACGCAATGCATCAATCATGACGATAAGTTCCATCAGGTTGTCATTAGTCGGTGCGCATGTTGATTGGATAATAAAAACGTCCGAACCACGGACGTTTTCATGAATTTCGACGCTGATTTCTCCGTCACTGAAGCGGCCCACACTTGCGTGGCCTAATTTAGTATAAAGTCGTTCGGCAACTTTCTGGGCGAGTTCTGGTACTGCATTACCAGCAAAAAGCTTCATGTCCGGCACAAGAATTATCCTCGGTGCTATGTAAAATTGAAGTGGCTGGGGTAGCTGGATTTGAACCAACGAATGGCGGGATCAAAACCCGCTGCCTTACCGCTTGGCTATACCCCAACAAGATTATGATTAATCATAGTCTAGTTACTGTCTTTAGCGTTTATTAACGATCCCAGTTTCATGTGCAAAGGCGAAACGTTCACGCCATTGGCAATAAATGCCTTACAATCATCTGGTAGCTTTTCCATCAGCTTTTTAGCATTTTCTGCATTGTCAAAAACAGCGAACAAACAAGCGCCAGTGCCAGTCATTCTCGACGGCGCGTATTCTAACAATCTGTGTAATAAATTTGCAACTTTGGGATAGCGATCAAAGACGACTTTTTCGCAGTCATTGCGAGTTTTTTCAAAATGATACTCTGCAAAGTCTATTTTAGCTGTATTTCTGGGCAATTCAGGTGCAGCAAAAATATCAGCAGTAGACACGTGACAATTAGGGAAAACCACCAGATAAGTCTTGTCTTCAAGTTTTACAGGCGTAATTTTTTCCCCTACACCTTCCGCAAAAGCCGTTTTACCTCTGACAAATATAGGAACATCTGCACCCAATTCCAATCCCAGGTCACAAAGTTGCTCTAACGTCAGATTACCCCCCCACAGTTCGTTTAAAACCAGCAATGTTGTTGCAGCATTGGAAGATCCTCCTCCGATACCACCTCCCATTGGGAGCTTTTTTGACAACCATATCTTGCATCCTGAGGTTACCCCTGAATACTGTTTGAGCATTTCTGCAGCTTTTATAATTAAATTGTCTTCATCGGGGACACCTGGGATGGGTGTCATCAAGGTAATCTTATCAGTTGAGGTAACTTCAAAGGCAATCTCGTCACCAAAGTCCAAGAGTTGAAACAGGCTTTGCAGCTGATGATAACCACTAGGCAAACGCCCGGTAATATGTAAGAACAGGTTAAGTTTGGCCGGGCTCGGCCACCAAACTAAGTTTTCTGCCATGATGTAATTCTTATTTTAATGGTATTTCCAACTTGCTGTTGATTCTGAAGAGTTATCTGATGAGGCAACCACAGATCTCCTTGCTGCTTGTAACGGGAAAAGGAAATTTGCCATTGACCACAATCAAAACATACGGGAATAAGTTGCTGAACAAGCCCATTATCGTTCCATTCAACTTGATCAGAAGGTTCGACTTGACCTTTTATCCAAAGTGGCAGGCTAGTCATGGGTATATTCCATCCAGTGACTCGCTTGATGAGTTGGCTTGCGTTTAGACCTTGATACTTTTTATCATCCGCTTCAAGCTTGGTGATATTCTCATCGCTTTGCATTTCCAGAAGCGTAATGCCAAGCGTTGAAGAGAGCTTCAATTCAAACGCATCCTCCGATTGTTGCCAATTCATGTAAGTACTGAATTTTTCTGTTTCACTTTTAAAAGCCAGACGTCCACGAATTTTCCAATTGACGAATTCGGTCAATTTGGCCTGGTGCCCGCTTATCTCTATGTTTTCAGGAGATGGTGGAGGAGCTGCGCAGGCGCTTAAAAACAATATAACAAGGAGGACTATCCCGGAATGAAGGCGCATAAAGTCGTTTGGCTCGGTTCAAATCTGATATAAAGTCATTATATGGGAACACACAAAGGCCAACGCTTTCAATAGTTTTGGCTTTTGCGTACAATGCCGCACCCGAATCACTTTAGAAATAAATTAGACCTAGCTGTTATCCCCATGACATTTTTTGCCTTTGGCGTGAATCATAAAACTGCACCTGTCGAATTGCGTGAGAAAGTCGCTTTTTCACCAGAGTCGTTGGTTGATGCACTGATCTCACTACGCGAAACAACGGGCGTATCTGAGTCAGTCATTGTATCCACCTGCAATCGAACAGAAGTTTATGCACTTGCTGATGACCACGGAGCGGAAAAAATCAGTGACTGGCTTGCGCAATATCATGGTGTTGATCTATTACAATTGAGGAAAAACAGTTATTTACATGATCAGAAACACGCCATTGAACACCTGATGCGAGTGGCCAGTGGGTTGGATTCGATGATCCTGGGTGAACCACAAATATTAGGGCAGGTTAAACAGGCGTTTGTTGATGCGAAAAACTCCGGTTCAGTCAATGGTACCTTTGAACGTTTGTTTCAGCAGACATTCTCTGTGGCTAAAAAAGTACGTAGTGAAACCGACATTGGGGCCAATGCTGTTTCTGTTGCCTTTGCTGCAGTTCAGTTGGCAAAACATATTTTTTCTTCGCTGGCTTCAACGCGTGTGCTCCTGGTTGGCGCGGGCGAGACCATTGAATTGGTCGCCAAACACCTGCGAGACCAAAAAGTGACGCAGATTTCTGTGGCTAATAGAACAACAGAACGAGCAAGAAGCCTGGCGGAACCAATTGGTGCTAATGTTCTGACACTGTCACAGATCCCGGACAAGCTGCATGAAGCTGATATCGTTATTAGCTCTACTGCCAGTCAATTACCTATAATAGGTAAAGGAATTATAGAACGAGCGCTAAAACAGCGACGACATAAACCCATGTTTTTAGTGGACCTAGCAGTCCCGAGAGATATTGAAGCTGAAGTCGCTGAGCTTGATGATGCATACCTGTATAGCGTCGATGACTTACAGCATATTGTGGAGCAAAATGTTGCGGGAAGACAAAGCGCAGCTGTTGAAGCTGAAAGCATGATTGCTCAGCAGGCGCAGTCTTTCATTAATTGGAATCAATCGCAGGAGTCTATTGATCTGTTGAAAGAGTTCAGACGAGGCAGCGAAGCACAGCGTGATAAAATACAGCAACGTGCAATTAATCAGATAAAAGAGGGAAAAGATCCCGAGCAGGTTGTCTCTGAATTAGCCAACAAACTCACTAATGCATTGCTGCACGGACCGACAAAAGCGCTGAAAGATGCAGCGCAAAATCAAGATAAAGAAAGCCTTAAAGTGCTCAGTAAAATTCTTGGCTTAAGTCACGATGTTGAATAGCCAGCATTTTTAAAGGGTTAGAGTGGAAACATTGCCAAAAGTACCCCATGACTAAGTCGGGGTGGCAAGACGAACAGGAAAATTATGAAAGAATCTGTAGTACGTAAATTAGAGTCCCTTATTGAACGCTTTGAAGAGGTGCAGGCTTTACTTGGGGATGCAGAAACGATTTCAGATCAAGAAAAGTTCAGAGCGCTTTCTAAAGAATATTCGCAGCTTGAAGATGTAGTGAAGGTGTTCAGAAATTACCAACAGGCGATGGAAGACTTTCAATCTGCACAGGAAATGATGCAGGAAGATGATGCAGAAATGCGCGAAATGGCTCAGGAAGAATATAAGCAAGCTAAATCTGACATTGAATCTTACGAATCTGAGCTGCAGATATTGTTACTACCCAAAGATCCTAATGACGATAGCAGTTGTTTTCTGGAGGTTCGTGCAGGAGCGGGTGGTGATGAGGCCGCAATTTTTGCCGGTGATCTGTTTCGCATGTACAGCCGTTATGCCGAAACACAAGGATGGCGGGTTGAACTGGTGACTGCCAATGAAGGAGAACACGGTGGTTACAAAGAAGTTATTGCCAATATTCAGGGTGATGGCGCTTATGGTGTGATGAAATTTGAATCAGGTGGTCACCGGGTTCAACGCGTTCCTGAAACAGAATCACAAGGACGGATACATACGTCTGCTTGTACCGTTGTGGTAATGCCTGAAATTCCCGAATCAGAAGCCATCGAAATCAATAAAGCTGACTTGAAAATTGATACATTCAGAGCATCAGGTTCCGGTGGTCAGCATGTAAACAAAACAGATTCTGCTATTCGGATCACGCACATGCCAAGTGGCATAGTGGTGGAGTGTCAGGATGAGCGTTCCCAGCATAAAAACCGTGCTAAAGCGATGTCTGTATTACAATCCAGACTGAACCAGTTGGAAGAAGAAAAACGACAGGCCGAAGAAACCTCCACGCGACGTAATCTGGTGGCCAGTGGTGACAGATCAGAACGGATCCGAACCTATAACTTCCCGCAAGGAAGAGTGACAGATCATCGCATCAATCTTACTTTATACCGGTTGGATGAAATTGTGGCTGGCGATCTGAATCCAGTATTGGAACCCATTCGTCAGGAGCATCAGGCGGACTTGTTAGCGTCTTTGTCTGACGACCAATAAACGGGGCGACCACAGGTGAACGAAATCTCACCGCCTGCCACAATTCAGTCACTGCTGACCTGGGGGCAGGCTCAATGCAGTGATTCTGATTCTCCAGGCCTGGATTGCCGAATGATTTTGTCCCATTGCCTTCAATGTTCTCATACCTATCTGATGACCTGGCCTGACAAAATAATCGAGCAGGATATCAGGTGTCAGTATGAGAATATGATAAAGAAACGAAAGGCAGGGCACCCGGTAGCACACATTGTTGGATTTAAAGGCTTCTGGACACTTGAACTTGCTGTCAATGCAACGACGCTCATTCCCCGTCCTGAAACCGAATTACTGGTGGAAGAAGCCTTACAATTGCCACTGCCTGATAAGGCAAATGTGCTTGATTTGGGGACGGGCACAGGTGCAATTGCCCTTGCACTAGCATCTGAACGGCCTGATTGGACCTTAACTGGTGTTGATTTGCGCACCGATGCAGTGAAACTTGCACAGCTAAATGCCCAGAGCAATCAGCTTCAGAATGTTGAGTTCTTTCAGAGTGACTGGTTTTCTCAGCTTGGTTCACAGCGATTTGACTTGATTATCAGCAATCCGCCCTATGTTGAGGAGGACAGCCCTTATCTAGTCCAAGGAGATGTGCGTTTTGAGCCCCTGTCGGCGTTGACTGCGGGCACAGATGGTTTGGATGACATCAAACGCATAGTCAGTCAGGCCTCGGAGTTTCTTGTTAAGGATGGTTGGATTCTTTTTGAACATGGTTTTTCACAACCTTTAGGGGTGAGTAAAATACTTACCGCTCATGGGTTTGATAATGTGATGACTAAAAATGACCTGAATAATCTGCCCAGATTGACACTTGGTCGCAATAATAATTGAAAAATTAAAGGTTTATCGCTATTTTGAGACATGGTTTTAAGTTTTAACTCTGGTCAAACAGAGTGGAGCAGTAGATGTCTGACGAATTTTTGTTTGCCGAAGATACTGAAGAAGAGATCCACGAAGTTTTAGGTAGCTGGAAAGTTCTGATCGTTGATGATGAACCCGAAGTTCATGCAGTGACAAAACTAGCGCTTAGTGATTTTGTTTTTCAGGAAAAAAGGCTGGAATTCCTCAGCGCTTACAGTGGCGAAGAAGCCAAAAGGATTTTTGAGCAACAGCAGGATATCGCTATTGTTCTGTTGGATGTTGTGATGGAAACAGATGATGCCGGTTTACTTGTGGCTGAATATGTCAGAAATCAGCTCAACAACCACTTTACCCGCATCATACTTCGAACAGGTCAGCCCGGTCAGGCGCCAGAACGCGACGTCATCCTTAACTATGACATTAACGACTACAAATCAAAAACTGAATTAACAGCACAAAAATTATTTACTGTTGTTATTGCCACATTGCGTTCCTATCGAGACATCATTTCCATAGAAGAAAATCGCCAAGGGTTGGAAAAAATCATCTCAGCGTCGGCTGACTTGTTCACAATTCGGTCTTTAGAGAGTTTTATTGAAGGTATTGTGCAACAGCTATCTTCACTGCTGGGCGGGACTAAGGAAGCCGCGTATATCACTTCAGCCGTGGCGGGACCCAAACCAATCGACGAAGTAGAACCAAGAGAATTTTTTGTGTTTACCGGAAAGGGTGAGTATGAAAACCTCGAAGGCAAGGCTCTGAACGTCGCCGTGCGCGGCGATCGGCTTGCTGCCTGCCAGAAGGCGTTGAAAAATAAATCTCTGGTCTATGAAGACGAATACGTGGTTGCCTATTGTCAGGGCAAATCTGCCCACGGCTCTCTATTGTATTTGTCGGGTTTGCCTCGCAAGTTGACAGACATGGATAAAAACCTGGTGGAAATATTTTCACAGAATGTACAGATCGCTTTTGACAATGTGTTATTGACTAAAGATATTGAAGATACGCAAAGAGAAATTGTTGAGCGCTTAGGGCAGGCGATGGAACAGCATTTCAGTGTTGGCAAGCATATCAGTCGTATGGTCGACATGTGTGAGTTGCTGGCCAGAAAATATGGTCTGGATGATGAGCAGATTGAAATCCTGAAATTAGCGGTTCCCTTGCATGATATCGGTAAACTTAAAATCCCTGCGAATATTTTATCAAAACCTGGTGAATTGAATGAAGAAGAAAAATTGGTAGTCAAAAACCACGCTGAATTTGGCTATGAGCTACTCAAAGATTCACGGCGACCTATTATAAAGGCCGCAGCAAAAGTTGCCAGAGATCACCATGAATACTGGAATGGTAACGGTTACCCAAGAGGTTTGGTTGGGGAAAACATTCATATCTTTAGCCGGATTACCGCTGTTGCTGATGTTTATGACGCGCTGCGCAGTAAATTGTATTACAAAGATGCCTGGCCTTTGGAGAAAGTACTTGATGTTTTTCGTGCCGAACGTGGTAAGCAATTTGAACCTAAGTTGGTTGATTTGCTTCTTGAGAACATTGAAGCAATCGAAGTCATTCAAGCAACCTATTCTGATCCGGTTTAGTTTAAGTTAGTTGGGCCTTCGCCTGACCACATTAAATTGTCTCAAAACTAAATTTGTCTTTGTGTCAGTCAGTTAGCAAAATTAACTGAATCAACACTCGATTTTCAATCAATCTAGCAGTACAGTTCCGCCCATAAAAATAATAATAGTCTTGGTGCAATACCATTGACGCGCTATTGGGACCATTCAGATGTACACCATTGTTAAACATATTCATTTGACCGCAATAATCATAAGTCTGATTTTATTTAGTCTACGTTTTGTCTGGGCATTGCGAGCGTCCCCCTTGTTGCAGAAGAAGTGGGTCAAAGTTGTACCGCATATCAACGACACTATATTGCTGGCAAGTGCCTTGGGCTTATGCGTGATAATTGCTCAGTACCCTTTTGTTGATGCTTGGTTAACGCAAAAAGTAATAGGCATCATATTGTATATTCTTATGGGGTTGTGGACGCTAAAGTGGGCGAATACCGCGTTAACCCGAAGCATGGGATTTGTCGGTGCTATTGTAATTATCGGGCTCACTGCAAAAATCGCTGTGTTTAAACAGCCTCTGTTCCTTTAATCAAGCTTAAATAAAAATTACCGATAAGAATATGTCGTCAATAAATCCGGGAATGGAAGTGCTAAGTTTAAAAGAAGCGATTAAAAATCAGGATACCTTGACTGCTAGCTTACTGGTGGCGAGTCATTTCAGTCCTGACGTTTCTGCTGCTGACTATAAAACCAGAGTCGATGTGCTCACCAGGGCCGTTGTGGATGACATGATTCTGTTTAAAAATGATGAGCACGGCTTTAAAGAGCTGGTTAAACGCTTCTACACCAAATTAGCCTTTAGTGGCAGCGAAGATGACTTTTTCTCTTCCAAGTACAGCTTGCTCAATGAAGTCATAGATTATCGCACCGGGATCCCCGTCACGTTATCGATATTATTCTGCCACATTGCCAATACACTGGGTTTTGAGGTTGCAGGCGTCAATTTTCCCGGCCATTTCCTGATCCGTTATCAACCATCCAAAGACAGGGCGCTGTTTGTGGATCCACTTAATGGGAAGTTTCTCAGCTGGCAAGAACTCGAGAAACTGTACTTCAGTATTCTTGGTGATATCGAGGAAGAAGAAATGCCGGCAGAAGCTATTGCAGCCGCTGAACCACAAGAAATAGTTCAAAGGTTACTGCAAAACCTTAAGGCGGCCTTTATTAAGGAAGAGAAGTATCAGGCAGCACTTGCAACAATTGAAATGTTGATATACTTCTGCCCTGATGACCCTTATGAAAGGCGGGACCGAGGATATTTACTCCATCAACTGGAATGTCCTCAGGTGGCTATGGCAGACTACCAATACTTTATCCGTCAATGCCCTCAAGATCCTGCGGCACAGCTCCTAAAACTTCAGATACGCCATCTCAGTAGCGCGCCACAAATGGTATTCCATTAGTCGCTTTTCAATTAATACACTGGTTTCTGCTAAGCTCTCTCCATTTGTCCGTTAAAAGTTGTTATTCTTTGACACTCTTAATTTTCGTTCTGGACATGCTTATTTAATGAATAATCAACATACAATCCGCATCAATGATATCCCAGTGGCCAATGATCAACCCTTCGTTCTTTTTGGTGGCATGAATGTGCTTGAATCCCGTGATCTTGCTATGCGTATCGCCGAGCATTATAAGGAAGTGACAGACAAATTAGGGATCCCTTATGTATTCAAAGCTTCGTTTGACAAAGCAAATCGCTCATCAGTCCATTCATACCGTGGACCTGGAATGGAAGAGGGATTAAAAATATTCAGTGAGATTAAAGCCACATTTGACGTGCCATTAATTACTGATGTCCATGAACCCCATCAAGCCGCTACCGTTGCGGGGGTAGTTGACGTTATTCAGCTGCCAGCTTTTCTTGCTAGACAAACTGATCTGGTTGTCGCGATGGCAAACACAGGGGCAATAGTCAACGTTAAAAAACCGCAATTCCTGGCACCCCATGAAATGCGACACATCATCAAGAAGTTTGGGGAAGCAGGAAATGACAAAATTATTCTTTGTGAACGCGGGTCCTGTTTCGGCTATAACAACCTGGTAGTTGATATGCTCGGAATGGATGAAATGAAAGCTTTTGCGCCGGTTATTTTTGATGCAACACATGCATTACAAAAACCTGGTGGGCGAACGGATTCAGCCGACGGAAGGAGGGCGCAAGCTGCTCAACTGGCACGCAGTGGTATGGCTTTGGGTCTTGCCGGACTATTTATTGAAGCACATCCGGATCCGAACAATGCTAAGTGCGATGGTCCGTGCGCATTGTCGCTCGATAAACTTGAAGCGTATCTTGAACAGATGAAAGCAATGGATGATTTGGTAAAGGGCTTTAAACCTCTTGATACAAGTGCAAATCCAGCTTGATTAACGAATCCATGTTCCCGTCAAAAAACGAGAACATGGGCCGCAATTAACATCGAATTAGGTATCTAAGTGGCCGTGCTTAGTCGGCAATTATTACCTTGAAACGATTCTTTGGTAGCTGACGAGTCGCACTTTCAATCAGATCGTGAGTTTGTAATTCGAGCAATTGCTTTTCAATTTGTCTAGCAATGATTCGTTTTGTTTCAATAGGCTGAATAGCTTGACGAGAAACGTTTAACAACGCGTTAATTTCGTTAGAAGCCAGAGATTGCATATTGGCTTTCTGAACTGAATATGCATTGTGTGTAAATAATAATGCAGTTAGACTGCTTAAAAATATGGTTTTTGCTAATTTCATTTTTATTACCTAAAGTTAATTAATGTTAATTTTAAATTTGTGTGATTTATTTGTTAACCAGATGTATTTATTTAGTTATTGATTTATAAGGAAATTATTTATAAACGGATTAAATAATAATCGATTAATTCGCACTAATAAAATGACATATTGTATGGCTTTTAATTAGAAAAACTAATGTCAGTTAATGATTTTATAAGTATTCAACTGGCCACTTTGATCATTGAAGGGAGTATATTTTTCTTATGAGCCGACGGCTTCCCCCTCTTAACTCTCTGAAAGCGTTTGAAGCGGCTGCCCGACACTTAAGCTTTACCAAAGCCGCAGACGAGTTGTTTGTGACTCAAGCTGCAGTGAGCCATCAAATCAAAGCCCTGGAAGAATTTCTGTCGATGAAATTATTCCTTCGGAAAAATCGCTCACTTCTTCTGACTGAAGAAGGTCAGAGTTACTTTTTGGATCTCAAAGATATTTTTCATGCAATACAGGATGCCACTGAGAGACTATTGGCAAAGGGTGCAAAAGGCGCCATCACTGTCGCGCTTCCTCCAAGTCTTGCCATTCAGTGGCTGGTCCCCAGAATCAGCGATTTTACGCGACTGAACCCCGAGATCGACGTGCGTATTAAAGCGGTGGATTTTGATGAAGGTTTTTTGGCCGATGATATTGACGTGGCGATTTATTACGGGCGTGGAAAATGGGCCGGTTTGCACGCTGATAAGTTACATGCTGATTATCTGACACCCGTTTGCGCACCTTCATTATTTCAGGGAAACAAGCCGTTGGAAGTTCTCGAGGATCTGCAACATCATCAGCTACTTCATGATGCGTCAAGAGAAGCTTGGAAAAACTGGGTTCGACATTTTAATGTGCCGGGCATTAATGTGGAACAAGGCCCTATTTTCAGCCACTCGATGCTTGTCTTACAGGCAGCAGCACTGGGTCAGGGGATTGCTTTGGGCCATAGCGTTCTGGTTCGTCCGGAATTGGCAGCAGGAAGGTTGATATGTCCTTTCGAAGAAAAGCTGGTCAGTAAAAGTGCCTATTATCTGGTGTGTCATCAGTCGTTGGCAGAATTAGGTAAGATATCGATTTTCAGAGAATGGTTATTGACCCAAGTTGAAAGAGAACAAGAGGGTGATGATGTCATCTGAAAGCGACTCCAGACCGATAGCCCAGTTTGTTTTTGCCCATGGGGCAGGTGCGGGTAAATACAGTGATTTCATGCAGCGCGTAGCGGAGCTACTGGCACAACAAAATATTGATGTCATTCTTTTCGATTTTCCATATATGCAAAAAGCGACAGAGCTTGGCAGGCGCCAGCCACCAAACAGGATGCCGGTGTTGCTCGAGGCATTTGAGGCACAAATTACCAGTCTGAATAATTCGCTTCCCATCTTTATTGGCGGAAAATCAATGGGTGGGCGAGTTGCCAGTATGTTATTTGAAAAGAGCGACGCAAAGGCATGTATTTGTCTTGGATATCCATTTCATCCACCCGGTAAACCGGAAAAGTTGCGAGTGGAACATTTAAAGTCAGTCGAGAAACCCATGCTAATTATGCAAGGCGAAAGAGATACCTTTGGTCGGCAGGAAGAAATTGAAACTTATAACCTGCCAGAGGCAATTAAATGTATTTATTTGCCTGATGGTGATCACAGTTTTAAGCCTCGCAAGGCAAGTGGGTACACGCTAGATGCGCACCTGCAAGAAGCCGCCCTCCATATTAGTCAATTTATCAGGGATCAGTTATGAAGTTTATTGCCATTGGCGCCGTGTTGGCAGGATTGTTGGCTGTGGCATTTGGGGCGTTCGCAGCACACGGCTTAAAAGGACAATTATCCGAAGATCTGCTGGCAACTTTTCAAACCGGAGTTCAATACCAGATGTATCATGCACTTGCCATCATGCTAGTGTTTATCATGTATAAGAATAGCCCAGATACTCTATTGCTCTGGTCTGCAAGCTTGATGTTGGCCGGCATTGTATTATTCAGTGGCAGTTTGTACGCCCTAGCGTTAACCCAAATAAAATGGTTTGGTCCGATTACGCCCTTGGGCGGTATCTGTTTTATTCTTGGCTGGGGATCTTTGCTTGTGTCATTGATTCAAAGCATGGGAGGCGAGAAATGAAGAGTCTGCTGTTTTATTGCCGCGCAGGATTTGAGAAAGATTTGGGCAATGAAATATTGGACAAAAGCAGTGCACTACAAATTTATGGTTACCCTCAATTTAAGGCTAATCAGGGGTATATCGTTTTCCACTGTCATCAGGCTGAACAGGCAGAAATTCTGCTCGGTAAATTGAAGTTCAGTAAACTCATTTTTGCCCGACAGATGTTCATGTGTTCTGAATTACTGGATGATTTGGATCCGCAAGATAGAATTTCTACCTTATTGAACAGCAGTGATGCTTTGCCTCTTTGTGGTGATTTGCGCGTTGAATACTCGGATACCTCAGAAGGGAGGGAGCTTTCAAAGTTTTGTCGGAAATTCAGTGTGCCTTTGCGACAGGCATTGCGTAAACAGCAAAAGTTGACCGCTAAACCAACCGACCAAAAGCCCGTTCTACATGTTTTTTTCCCTGATGGCGCAAGCGCTTATATAGGCTGCTCGCTCAGCACAAATAATTCACCTCAGCCTCTTGGAATATTGCGTCTTAAGTTCCCTTCAAAAGCACCTAGCCGCTCTACCTTAAAATTGGACGAAGCTTTTCAGGTCTTTATAGCTAAAGAACAGCAAGCCCTGCGCCTGGCTCCCGGTTTACAGGCTGTGGATTTAGGTGCTTGTCCCGGTGGTTGGACATATCAGCTGGTGGCACGTGGAATGTTCGTGCAAGCTGTAGACAATGGTGCGATGGATGAGGGGCTCATGGAAACCGGACAGGTGAGTTATTTCGCCGCAGATGGATTTAAATACGAGCCTAAAAAGAAAAACGTCTACTGGCTGGTATGCGACATGATAGAACAGCCTCAACGGGTCGCAAAATTGATGGCTCAATGGGTGGCTAAAAAATGGTGTACGGAGGCAATATTCAATTTAAAGTTGCCGATGAAACGTCGATATGAATCTTTGGGCGAAGCCTTTGATATAATTGAACAGGTGATGTGCGATAGTTCATGCAGGTATGAAATTCAGGCTAAACACCTTTACCATGACAGAGAAGAAATCACAGTCCACTTGCGCTTAATCTGAGGGCAGGGGCAGACCGCTGGCGATATCCTTTTTTATCCAGGATTATTGAGTGCAGTTTTAAGTTTCCGCAGTTCTGAACGCATCATCCTAATTTGTTTTTTTGCTAATTCATGATTACCGTCGCTCTTTTTATATTGTGAAGCAATATATAGTTTGCTCAAACGCGTAAAAGCCTGCCCTGCTTTATCATTGCAAAAGGATTGTACCTTCTGAGCAAATTCCAGCGGTCCCTGCCAATGGGCGCGATGAATTTTATAACTACTGAGTATTTTCTGAGCATCGTTATAAATTTTATCAGCAGGATGCACTTTCCTTGGATGCCAGTTCGGCAAATAAAAAATTGCCAGCAGCAAGCCAATGGCAGCGAAAGTGCCCAGGCTCAATGCAGCGAGACGGCCAGTGCTCAAATTTCCGAGCAATGTTTTAAACAGGTCTTTCTGAGCTTCTGTATTGAAGCCAAGCACCCATCGACTCCAAAAGTAGTCCAGGTCGGCGAGACCCAATCGCACTGCGTTAATCCATGCCACAGATTTGAGTTTAGCCAGGGAAAAAGTGCGGTTGTCCAAAAAGCTACCTTCGTCTTCTACAGCTGCTTGCAAGCCCAGGGAAATTCTGTCTGGCGCTACTGCCGCGGTAGGATCAAAGCGTTGCCATCCTGACTCATCAACCCAGGCTTCAATCCAGGCATGAGCGTCATATTGATAGACGCTGAGATAATCGTTTTCGCGCATTTCGCCACCTTGATATCCGGCAACTACTCGAGCTGGGATCCCTACAACCCTCAATGCGAATGCCATGGCACTGGCATAATGGGCACAAAAACCGGCTTGTTTATCGAACAGGAAGGTATCTATTTGATCAACTGGCATTAATTCAGGCTTAAGGGTGTACCGATAATTGCCAGTCCTGAAGTGATCCAGCAGCGCCTCAATATAGGCTCGATCACTACCTGCCATTTTACGTAAGTTTCTGGCCCAGTCTCGGGTGCGTAAATTGCCATTGGTTGGAATTGAGCGATTAATTTGTCTATCAAACGCATAGTCAGTGAAATTTAGGTCCTCTTGGGGAAAAGACTTCACACGATATTTAAAGTTACTAATGAGTGGTTTCTTACTCATTAGTTGATAGTCATAACTTTGCCATATAGCACCATCACTGCGTTGATCGTCGGGAACTGCAATATCCATAGCAAATAACCAGCGCTGATTGCTGGCTGAAGCTAACACCTCATAACGATAAAAAGGGCCGGACAATCTTGGCCGAAATTCATCATTTCGAACGAAGTTATTACGTTTTAGCTGATTTCTTTGCCGTGAAATTGTCCAGCTCTTTCCATCAAAATTTTCCATTACCAGGGCGCGCCAATATCGCTCTTGTACTGGTGGGATTTGATCATCAAAAGTTACCCGAAAAGCAAGTTCGGTAGATTGACTGAGATTGGCAATATCACCTGGTGTCAAGGTGTCCGACAAACCTGTTTCTGCACTTTGGGAGGTGGGCATTTGCCAGAAAGGAGCTAGCTTGGGCATTCCGAAAAAAAGTAAAATGCCGATAGGAATTGCCTGCAAAGTCATTATCAACAAACGCTTATTCAGACGTGTAAATGGAATTGTTGGACTAAAATGGGCGAGTAAAGATAACAAGGTCAGCACGGTGCACAAACCAAAAATCAGGCTATAGATAATGCTTTGTTCGAAGATAAAACCACAACTTATCAGGAACAGAACACTTGCTACCAACTGATAATAATCTCGCTGGTTGCGTAATTGCATCAGTTTCAGTGAACATGCCATCACCAAGAGATTGACCATGCCAAGCAATACACCCAATTGCCAGCTGAAATAGGCCAGAACAAGCCCACTAAGCAAAGCCAGCAGGTTTAGCGTTCTGATGGAGGGAGAGTGTTTTTGGATCCCCAAGTAAAGAGAAATACGCATAACAAATGCGCAGAAAACAAGCACCTGAATCCAACTCAGCACGGGCTCGAATAACGAGACACTTAAGATCACCAAGGCCAGGCTGAGAAGCAGGTGAGACAGGTTGCGGTTAAGATAAATCATGATGCAGACCAGCTAAACCTGGCCAGGGCTTCCAGGCATCGTTGCTGATGCAGTGGACCAGAATCGGGTTCGATTTTATGATGTCCTAAATCTAACCCAAAATGTTGTCCACGCCGAGTTAACTCATTAACCTGGTGGCAGAGCTGCCCCAATTTTACTTCCAACACATCTGCCGAACAAGGAATTAGATTTAACCAGCCTGATACGCTTACGGAGCTGGAAAACTGTTTGGAGTACATTCCCTGGCCTTTGGCAAACTGTTTCCAGGCGACATGATACAAAGGCTCACCTGGACGGTAGTTTTTAAGGCTATCAAAATCGTCAAAACCGCTTTCCTGAGATTGTGTTGACTCTGGTTCCAGTGATTGTTGTTGAGAAGTCAATTGTACAGAGCAAGGCACAGGTTTAGGGTAGGCAAGTATGTTGGACTCAAAGGCAAGGTGTGTCCAGCATCGAAACAACCCCATGGGATAAAAGCTGGACAGAGTTACGCGAGGCAGCTTTATAGGTCCTCGTTCTTCACATACAAAGGCAATCTTAACCGGGTTTTGGTTACTATCAAGATCATGTTGCAATTGGGCTGATTGCCGCAAAAAACCAAGCTCTACAAGGCCGTGCGGGCCTTGTGTTGAATTTTTCGGCAAGTTGAACCACAGGGGGAGCTGGGCTCTTTCTCCTACAAATTCGTTATGGGTTTTTCCCAGTTGCACAGAGATTTTTGCAAAATTTAAGTAGGCGACGAACAGATTAAGCAGAAACAAAGATACCAGAAAAAAGCACAGCAGTAACATCAGGTTATTTTGATAGTTAGTACCAAGAATAAAGATTCCCAGACACAGTACCAGATACAACCAGCCAAATTTTGACGGGAAGATAAAAATACTCTTGTGATTAAGCTGGAATTGACGGGCAACCGGAATACGTTTATCCAGAAAGCGGTTATAAATCTGCCGCAATTTTCCCATCTCTGTCAGGCGGCCAGGGGATCGACAGCTTCTAACAGTTTATTACTCAGGCTGGTTTGCCCGGTAAAATCAGCCAATGAAGTTCGCAATCTATGCTCCGCCACTGCCGGAAGCACTGCTTGTACATCTTCAGGGATTAGAAAATCTCTGCCAGCTATAATTGCCCAGCTTTTTGCAGCATGCAGCAACGCCTTGCTTGCTCTTGGTGAAAGCGGATTTGGAAATTGCTCAGACTCACGACTAAAGGTAACCAGCCTGAGGATATAGTTGAGAATATTGTCCGACACATGAACAGTAAATACTTGTTGGCGCAATTGTTGAAACGCCTCCAGATCCATGACTTTTTCAATTTGCTGCGTAACGTCATCATTTTGTTCCTGCAACATTTGCTTTTCAGCCTGCCAGTCTGGATAGCCAAGTTGAATTCGCATTAAGAACCTGTCCAGCTGTGATTCAGGCAGCGGATAGGTGCCTGATTGATGTAATGGATTCTGCGTGCCGATTACAAAGAAAGGAGATGGGAGCGGGTGACTGGTGCCATCCAGACTGACCTGTTTTTCTTCCATCGCTTCAAGTAACGCACTTTGCGTTTTAGGGCTCGCGCGATTAATTTCGTCAGCCAGCACAAGTTGGCTGAATATTGGCCCTGGGTGAAAAGTGAAACTTTGTTCATTGGGATCAAAAATATTAAGCCCCAGCATATCCGCCGGCAAAAGATCTGAAGTAAACTGGATTCGGGAGAAATCCAAACCAAATACTTGTGCCAATGCATGAGAAAGAGTGGTTTTCCCCATGCCGGGTAGGTCTTCTATCAACAAATGTCCATTGGCCAGCATGCAGCTTAGAGCGAGCTTGATCTGATCCTGCTTGCCTATGATCACTTTAGAAATCTGCTGTATCGCTTGATCTATCTTATCTTGCATAGTTAAGTCTATTCCACGAGTCCATCTATAACTTTAGCCCATTGCGCGCGGCTTGTGTTTTACTGAATTCATACTCAGGTATAAAGGACCCGATAAATCTTGCTTTTCTGACAGTAAATTAGCTGTTATGTCCTGGCTTAGTTAAATAAATTCTCATTTAGGTCGGCGAGAGTGTTTTATGTTGCCTGATTCTCCTTATAATGAGAACCAACTTTATCAGGAGTAAATCAAACCAAATGAAATCTATTGAAATTGATGACAATTTGTACGCCTTTATTGCGTCCCAGACCAAACAGATAGGCGAGAGCGCGTCAGACATTCTGCACAGGCTTTTGTTGGGGGAAAAGCCAATTCCAAAAGTAGAAGAGCTTGAACCCATTTTTGAAAAACAGCAGGCTCAACCTGTCGTTGTAACGAAGTCTGAGACTAAAATTACGTCTTCTCAGCCAGTGTCTGAAATGGCGGGCACAGCCGACATTGACACAAATAGTGATCAGCCAGCTAGCAAGGTTGCACCAAATGGAGACTTGTTTGCATCTTTACAAGAAAGAGGAATTAATGAGGAAAATAGCAGAGTAGAAAATTTCTTGTTGATTCTTTCAGCTTTGTATCAATTGCATAGCGACAGCTTCTCCAGCATTCTCAGTGTCAAAGGCCGCAATCGCATTTATTTTTCCACCAGTAAAGATGCTTTACTTGAAGCAGGTAGTAGCACTAATCCGAAACAAATTCCTGAAACAGAATACTGGGTGGTTACAAACAACAATACCGCCAAAAAGGTATCCATGTTATCCCAGGTGATGCTGACACTAGGTTATGCAAATCAGGATATTGAAAAACTGGGTGCGAAATTTGCACCTGAGCTAAATTAACCGATCCAGAATTTTAATTATTTAAGGACCATTATGGCTCTCCACCCTCAAGCAGGACAACCCGCTTCCCAAGAGCAACTTGTGAACGTTGCCAGATTGGTTAGCAACTATTATTCAGTCAAACCTGACCCTGAAATCTTGTCTCAAGGCGTCGCCTTCGGTACATCGGGGCATAGGGGGAGTTCACTGAATGGCACCTTTACTGACGTGCATATTGCTGCTATCTGTCAGGCATTGGCTGAGTATCGTCTGGCGCAGGGGACCAATGGTCCGATGTTGATTGGTATGGATACTCACGCTTTATCTGAAGCGGCCTTTGTGACTGCTGTAGAGGTGTTGGCGGCAAATGGAGTAGCACTGATAGTTCAAAAAGACCGTGGGTATACGCCCACCCCAGTGATTTCCCATGGAATTTTGAGACACAACTCTAAAGGTGAAGGCGGTCTTGCAGATGGCGTAGTAATTACCCCTTCGCACAATCCACCGGAAGATGGAGGGTTCAAATATAACCCACCACATGGTGGTCCTGCTGACGGTGAAGCAACAGGTGCCATACAGGACAGAGCGAATCAACTTATCCGTGACGGTATGAGTGCAGTTAAGCGTATTGACTTTGATACTGCTATGAAATCATCAGGTGTTGTCGAACAAGATTTTGCAGACGCCTATATTGATGAACTTGATCAGGTTCTGGATATGCAGGCAATTGCAAATGCAGATCTAAAACTCGGCACAGACCCGTTGGGTGGTGCAGGTTTGGGGTATTGGGACCGAATTGCCGATAAATACGGGTTGAATATCAAGGTTGTTAACGAAAAAGTAGATCATCAGTTTGGTTTTATGCGTCGGGACAAAGACGGCAAACTGCGGATGGATTGCTCATCACCTTATGCCATGGCCGGCTTAATAGATTTGCGCAATGAATTTGATCTGGCATTCGGTAACGATCCGGATTTCGACCGACACGGAATAGTCACACCTTCTGCGGGATTAATGAATCCTAATCATTATCTTGCTGTCGCGATCAACTATCTTTACCAGCATAGACCCGAATGGGCTGCTCATCTCAAAATAGGCAAAACGCTGGTTTCCAGCAGCATGATTGATCGAGTTGCAAAATCACTTAACCGCGAATTGGCTGAAATGCCCGTTGGATTTAAATGGTTTGTTCAGGGGATGGGGAATGGCGAAATAGGCTTTTCAGGTGAGGAAAGTGCTGGCGGCATATTCTTGCGTCGAAACGGTCAATCATGGGCAACGGACAAAGATGGCATTATTTTATGTTTACTTGGTGCAGAGATAACGGCCGTCACAGGCAAGGATCCCGGCGTTCACTATCAGGAATTGACGGAGCAATTTGGTGCGCCCAGTTATACCCGCATTGATGTGGCTGCTAGTTTCGAGCAGAAACAGGTATTGAGTAAAATGGATAAAACTGTGATCACATCTACATCTCTGGCAGGAGAATCAATTACAAATATCCAAACTCACGCCCCAGGTAACGGTGCGGCTATAGGTGGAGTGAAAGTCAGCACCGAAAATGGTTGGTTCGCTGCTCGTCCTTCTGGCACCGAAAATGTTTACAAAATTTATGGCGAAAGCTTTAAAGGTGAAACTCACTTACAGAATTTGTTAAGTGAAGCTCAAGATCTGGTTTCAAATGTATTCAAAAATGCCAATGTTTAACAAAGTGAAAACAAATTGTTAAATATATGTTAAATATAGAGGGGGTAATCTGTTCCTCCTCGATATATTTGTAAAAATTAACAAAAAAATAACAACATCCCGCTAATTTTCCTGCTAAAACTATCGTAATTAAGTTTTTAATCTGTAATTAAATTACATTTCGATGTTTGAGCCGCGTGTCGTGCTCGATAAAAGTAGGAAATTCAGTTATGACGAAAAAAGCCACCAAACTTAAACCCAGTGCTGCTGAAGTGAAGTTGGATAAAACCAACATTAAAGAAGCGATCGTACGCCATTTACATTGCACATTGGGAACAGACGAAAACAAAGCCAACAATCACGCTTGGTGGAAAGCCACCTGTTCTGCAGTTCAGGAACAAGTACTTGAACGCCTTCGCAAAACACAAAAGACCCATTATTTAAATGACACTCGCGCAGTTCACTATTTTTCTGCAGAATTCCTCATGGGCAGACTTATGTCGAATAATCTGCACAACCTCGGTTTATTCAATGTCACCGATCAGGCCCTAAACGAGCTGGGTGTGAATTTAGCCGACATAATGGAAGAAGAGCCGGATATGGCATTGGGCAATGGCGGTCTGGGACGCCTTGCTTCTTGCTTTATTGATTCTCTCGCGACTATGGATCTACCGGCTGTTGGTTATGGAATCCATTACGAACACGGTCTTTTCCGTCAGGAAATTAAAAGTGGCGCTCAAATTGAGCGTCCCGACAGCTGGCGCGATTACGGCAACCCTTGGGAAATTTGTCGTCCGGAGTCAATTCAGGAAGTGTCCTTGTACGGTTATGTTGAAACCAAATATGGTGAAAACGGACGTATTCAGAAGGAATGGCACCCTGGATCAATCGTTAAAGGCATCCCCTGGGATATCCCGGTGGTCGGGTATGAAGGAAAAACAGTAAATGTACTGCGCCTTTGGGAGAGCCAGGCATCAGGCTACTTTAACTGGGACGTATTTAATGCTGGTGGGTACGTTGATGCTCAGACTGAAAATGTGCAGGCAGAAACCATCTCAAAGGTGCTTTATCCAAACGACGAAACAGAAGCGGGTAAAGAACTGCGATTAATTCAACAGTATTTCTTCTGCGCGTGTTCCCTGAAAGATATTATACGTCGATATAAGCGTGCCCATGGGGATGACTGGAGCCGCTTCTCTGACCAGGTGGTTATTCAGCTTAATGACACTCACCCGGCAATTGCCATTCCTGAATTAATGCGGATTTTGGTGGACAGGGCAGAACTTGATTGGGACGCAGCATGGGAAATCTGTACCAATACCTTTGCTTATACCAACCATACATTGTTACCTGAAGCGCTTGAAAAATGGCCGGCTCGTATGATTGAGAAAATACTACCTCGCCACTTAGAGATTATTTACGAAATAAATCACCGATTCCTGGATGAAGTAGAAAAGCTGTGGCCAAAAGACAATGCAGTGAAAGAAAAGCTTTCCATTATCGAAGAAGGTAACGGAAAAATGGTGCGCATGGGTAACCTGTCTGTTATCGGCTCCTTTGCGGTCAATGGCGTAGCTGAAATTCATTCTAAATTGGTTAAACAGAACCTGTTTCCTGAGTTCGACAAAATGTGGCCGGGTAAATTGACCAATGTCACAAATGGGATCACGCCGAGACGTTGGTTAAAAGCATGTAATCCAAAACTGTCCGCGCTCATTGACTCGAAAATAGGTGACGACTGGCCAACAAACCTGGAAAAATTGCGTGACCTGGAAAAATTCGCTGGCAATGCGAAATTTCAAAAAGATTTCATGCGTATCAAGCATGAAAATAAGGTGATCCTGGCCAAAGAGGTGAAAGAGTTGACTGGTGTGGATATCGACCCAAATGCCATCTACGATATTCAGATTAAAAGGCTGCACGAATACAAGCGCCAGCATTTGAATCTATTGCATATCATGGCTTTGTATCGCCGGTTGTTGGAAAACCCCAATTACGACATGGAACCAAGAGTATTCATGTTTGGTGCAAAAGCAGCACCGGGTTATAAATTGGCGAAAGACATTATTTACGCAATCAATCAAGTTGCCGACAAGATAAATAATGACTCACGGGTTAATAAAAAGCTCAAGGTAGTATTCTTACCAAACTACCGAGTCAGCCTTGCGGAGAAAATGATCCCGGCTGCAGATGTGTCAGAGCAGATTTCAACCGCCGGTAAGGAAGCTTCTGGTACCGGAAACATGAAGTTATCACTGAACGGAGCTTTAACCATAGGTACACTGGATGGAGCCAATATTGAAATTGCCGAAGAAGTTGGCGATGAGAACATCTTTATTTTCGGTCTCACTGTTGATGAAGTTGAAGCACTTAACAAAAATGGCTACAACCCATACGATTATTACTATGGGAACAAGGAATTAAAAGCAGTCCTTGATTGGTTGGAAACTGACTATTTCACACCAGGAAAACCTGGGGCTCTGGCTTCGTTGAAACATAGCATGTTGGATGGTGGGGACCCTTACAAGGTACTGGCAGATTTTGAGTCGTATTCAGAAGCGCACAAGAAGCTCGATCTGGCATACAAAGACGGCAAAAGATGGGCAGAGATGGCAGTGTTGAACACGGCTCGCATGGGTAAATTTACTTCTGACAGATCAATCAAAGACTATGTGGAAAGAGTTTGGAAACTAAGTCCTTGCGAAGTTGAATAAACTCACCTTTACGATTTATTGTTTGTGGTTTGATCAATAAATGAGCTAATTTAGGTAAATCAAGCTGTTATTAAAGCCCAAATGGATATTTGGGCTTTTCTTTAGGTGAGAAATAACGATAGAATAATTTTATAATAAAGTGTTGTGGCTGAATGAAAATCTTCTGCATTTAATGCAAGCCCGGGGATCTTTCAAAAACAATAATAATAATAAATTGACCGTAAAAGCGGGGTCTGTCGCTGTTAATGGGTGAAGTTCACCAGTCTTTGGTAACCATACCGAATCGCTATGCGTTTCTTGATCGCATTGATGAATGCGTTCAGGCTGACAATAGTCTGTCTCTGATGTTGATAGATGTTGTTCGATTTTCTGATGTTAGCAGCAGCTTGGGCTATCAGGTAGGCGATATTATATTGCTTGCCATCGCAAATAGAATCAAAAAAATATTTGGCGTAGACGTCCTGTTGGGCAGGATAAGTGGTGATATTTTCGGGATTGTTATTCCGGGGCGCCACGGCGAAAAACAACTGCGTCACCACTACAATTATCTTGTTGACCACTTCAAAACCCCGATTAATTTCGACGGCCATGCCTTTATTGCCGACTTCAATGTTGGCGCGGTAGCAAATCAACCTGGAAACACTGATACCATTAAGCTTCTGACGCGAGCAGAGGCAGCACTAAAACAAGCAAAAGAAAACAAGTACGAGAACTTTCAGATTCTGAGTATGCAACAAAAAGCGCAAACGGGCAGGGCGCTAGCGTTGAAAGCAGATCTGAAACGTGCCTTTGCCAATGATGAACTGGAAATCTATTTCCAACCCAAAGTGGAGTTAAAATCCCTTAAAATTATTGGTGCGGAATGTTTGTTACGTTGGAATCATCCATTGGACGGTGTGTTGTTTCCGGGAGCTCTAATTGAAGCCGCTGAATCATATAACATGATGAATGAGCTGGGCTATTGGACCTTAGAGCAGGCATTTATCAGTGCGCTCAAATTTAAGACACAGGGACTCGATATCCTGCTGTCTGTCAATATGTCACCTACCCAGTTGTACGACCTCAATTTCATTCCGACGCTACGCCAACTCAGCAAACAATATGGTATGCCGCTGTCAAACTTTGAATTGGAGCTGACAGAGGACGTTGCATTGTCCAATTCACTGATGGTTAAACGACAACTATCAGAAGCACGTGCTCTTGGCATGAAAATCGCGGTGGATGATTTTGGTAAAGGTTATTCAAACCTTGCTTACATTCGTGATTTGTCCATCGATACTATTAAAATCGATAAAACCTTTGTAATGGAGCTGGAAAACAATGATGTAAATCTGGCTATTATTAGAGCTGCACAGGTTATTGGCAATGCATTGAATTGCGACTTGGTGGCGGAAGGTATCGAAACAGTCAGACAGCTCCACATGTTGCGAGATATCGATATAGTTTCAGGGCAGGGTTACCTGTTTTCTAAGGCAGTACCCGATGTAGAGTTTGTTGAACTGTGTCGCAGCGAACTAGCTATCGGCACGTCGCTGGCATACACTACGCGGGCAAGCTAACCCGATTTCAATTTTTGAGTTCAACTCACATATAAAGTATTCATGATCAAACAAAACCTACTCGAAAGCGGACAATTTCTCGCACTTTCTCGCACCCGACCAGATGACTTTTCTACTCCTGTGGAATTTACCTTGCCTTCTGGAGTAAAAGTACTTATTCCCGCTGCCGGCATTATTAGCTTTACACCTGAAAAAGCCGGGCATAAAGATATTGTTTTATCCTCAGGAGTGCATGGAAACGAAACTGCTCCCATTGAAATATGTGATGCATTTGTACAACAAATATTAACCGGCAAAATGATCCCTTCTCATCGAGTACTATTCTTGTTTGGTAATTTACCCGCGATGGACATTGCGCAGCGCTTTGTTGAAGAGAATATGAATCGGCTATTTAGCGGAGCGCACTCTGAAGGCGAAGGACCAGTAAATGCGGAGCGTTTAAGGGCCAGCCAGCTTGAATCAGCGATTGAGGCGTTTTATCTGGCAGCAGATGCAAGCGAGGATAGGGAACGATTACATTATGATCTTCATACTGCGATCCGTGCTTCAAAAAACGAAAAGTTTGCTGTGTATCCTTTTCTTCATGGGGCGCCACACAGCAAAGAGCAACTCCAGTTTTTGCTGGCGTGTGGCATCAACACTATCATGCTGTCTGAGAGCCCGACTACTACATTCAGCTATTTCTCCTCCCATCGTTTCGGAGCACACGCTTTTACAGTAGAGCTCGGTAAGGTCCAACCCTTTGGACAAAATGATATGAGTCGTTTCGAGCAGGCTCGTCAGATGTTGCAAAGGCTCATGACTGAAGACAATTTAGTGCTGGCAACATTCGATGAAGATGCGTTTCTTTTGTACAGGGTAAATCAAATAATCAATAAAACGAAAGACGACTTTAGACTTAATTTCGCCGATGATGTACCCAATTTCACCGATTATCAAGCAGGAACCTTGTTGGCTGAGGAATCAGGTCATGCATACCATGCTGAAGTAGATGGCGAGGCTATCGTGTTCCCTAATGCCCAGGTTGCTTTAGGTCAAAGGGCGCTATTGACAGTCGTCCCGACTAAATTGGAAAGCGACTAACCCCTTGTACAAATTTCCGTAAACGGAGAATAGCCATGTTCACATTACATCCGCAGTTGCAGAAAGATTGTCATCTAGTTTGCGAATTGCCGCTGTCCCTGGTGTTATTAATGGATGACAGCCAATATCCCTGGTTGATTCAGGTTCCACGTGTTGCCGATACGACAGAGATCATTGAACTCGACGAGGCCCAACAAGCCACTTTGTGGCGTGAGTCAGCGCTGCTGAGTAGAACTTTGCAAGCGCTTTATCAACCTGATAAATTAAATCTAGCCGCCTTGGGGAACATGGTTCCTCAACTACATATCCACCATATCGCCAGGTTTCACAATGATTTAGCCTGGCCAGGGCCTATATGGGGTAAGGTGGCAACAAAGCCGTATGACCAGACAAGTTTAACAACCCGGATAGCTGAACTTCGGCAATTTATCTCACAAAATAGTTAAAAGGAAAAACCATGTTAGTGACTACCACTCCCAGCCTGCAGGGCAAAAAAATTGAAAATTATTATGGCATTGTTGTTGGTGAAGCAGTAATGGGTGCCAACGTGTTTAAAGACATATTTGCATCTATAAGAGACATTGTTGGTGGTCGTTCCGGTTCTTATGAAGATGAATTAACCCGTGCGCGGAAAATAGCTTTTATGGAATTGTCTGAAGAAGCCACAGCTTTGGGGGCAAATGCAGTGATCGGAATAGATATCGACTATGAAGTCGTTGGACCAAAAGGCAGTATGTTGATGGTGAGTATTTGTGGAACGGCAGTCAAATACGTTGATGAGTAGCCATTAAAGGTATTGCTGGGCCAATGGAGCAATTTCGTCCACATTCACCAAGCTAAAGCCTCGTTCAATAAATAGCCGAATATCCGCATCAGTGGGGAAGCTGAAGTAGTTTGGGTTTCCTGTTTGGACCCTGGTCTCGATTGGCCGTTGCTGCTCCACGAGAATCACTGTTTCACTCAGGCTTGCCACACCTTGATCATACAAACTTAACAGGTTTCCCAGGTAGGATTGGCCCCTATCCATGGGACGCTTGTCAATTTTAATCAGGCCACCCGTGTCAATCCCCGCATCTTCTATAAAATGCAGGCTTGTGCCAATTTCCGGTTCACCATTGAGCATTGCCCAAAATGTTGCCATAACACCGCGATATTCAGGCAGAATACCTGAGTGCAGGTTCAACACTCCATACTTGGGCAGGGCAATAATGGGCGGTGTGAGTATGTACCCGAACCGAATTGAGATGATTAATTCCGGAGAGGTTTTATAAATCTGATCAAATAGCGCTTGTTTGTCAGCTGGTTGAATTCTCTGCACTGACACACGGCTTGACTGCAAGTGTTCAAATGAACGTAGCTTTTCTGAAGGTTGTTCCAAATGCCCTGTTAAAGCCGGAAAAAATATCTGGTTAAACAAAGTCTGTTCAAAAAATGCCAACTCGTTCAGGGCAGCAGCTTTGGCCTGAGAAGAGCCGACTTTTGCTGATAATAAAATACTGTAATCATGTTGTGGGAGCGCCGCTAGTAGCTTATTCAGCGCAATATTGCTGGCCAGGTCCTGATTGGCTAGCAAGGTGATTTTCACCAGCTATCCTCATCTTCATCCTCATATTTTTTGACTTTGTTAGCGTCTGTAAGACTACTTGAGAACTTTGAATTAGCGCTTTTTTTCAATAGCATGATATTGCTGACAATCACTGCCATCACCAGCACTATAATCCCGATAACTGCCCATGTGCTCACCTTGATTCTCCATTCAGGGTGTATCGTCGATATATTTCATTCAGATTCTGCAAAATCAGTTTTTTCCCTTGAATGTTACTCGCATCAATTGTGTCGGCCAGGTTAGTCAGATTGAGTTGTTGAATAATGGACTCCGCTTCAGGTAGAAAACTGATGTGCCAGGCTTCAGGTGCCACACCGCCGTTGTACTTTGAGTATGGACGATAAAATCCAAATCTGTCTGCATTTTCCGCCAGCCAGCAATTTAATTGGTAGCAAGGACCGTCAGGCGTATATTCGCTGGCAACTAATTCAAGTTTATGTCCAGAGGAGTCGATGGAAACTTTATCAAAAACATCCAGATCAGTTCCCCAGTGATGGCGGCTGGCACCTGGCAAAGCCGACCATATCAAAATAGAAAACAAGCGTTCAGTCTCGCTCAACGCATCGAACTCAAGCTCATCTCCGTTCAAAGAATAGAGAGTGCGCTGTCCTAACCATTTCCCATCCCATATCGCCTGCTGTTTTTCGAAACTCCTGAAACTACTGACAATTTGGATATCAACGCCATCTATAGCTGCAGCCTTTTGCATACGATCAAATGCTTTACAGACTTCAGGGCGCAACCTGTGCTGCCCGTGGCAGTTCACCACATGAGAATCAGTTAACCCTAGCCACTCAGCTATGCTCATTTAGTCAACAACCGCTCAAGTATGCATTGATACACCTCTGCGAGCGTATACAGGTCTTCAATCTTCACTTTTTCATTCACTTTATGAATGGTCGCATTTACCGGGCCCAGCTCAATCACCTGTGCTCCAGTGGGAGCGATAAAGCGTCCGTCAGATGTACCGCCAGCAGTTGAAAGCTGAGTCTCTAAACCAGCACAATGTTTAATCGCGTATTGGGTCGCAGCGACCAGTTCTCCTGATTCAGTCAGAAAGGGTTGACCATTAAAAGTCCACTCGATGTCGTACTCAAGACCGTGATTGTCGAGGGTAGAAACGACTCTGTTGATCAGCTGCACATCAGTTAATTCGGTTGAAAATCGGAAGTTAAAACAAACGTTGAGTTCGCCGGGGATAACATTCCCTGCACCGTGGCCAGCGTGGATATTAGAGATTTGAAAACTGGTAGGAGGAAAATAATCGTTACCATTGTCCCAATGTTCATGAGCGAGTTCTGAAAGCGCCAAGGCCGAATGATGCACAGGGTTACGTGCCAGGTGAGGGTAGGCCACATGCCCTTGAATACCATGTACAACAAGATCACCTGTCAACGAGCCTCGTCTGCCATTTTTAACCACATCTCCGAGCTTTTCCGTACTGGATGGTTCACCCACCAGGCACCAGGTAATTTTTTCGTTGCGGGCTTCAAGTGTATCAATAACGCGTGTGGTGCCGTTTATGAAAGGACCTTCTTCATCGCTGGTGATCAAAAAAGCAATGGAGCCTTTAAGATCAGGGTTGTTTTGTACAAATTCTCTGGTTGCTACCAACATTGCTGCCAGGCTGCCTTTCATATCCGCAGCCCCCCGGCCATGCAGATAACCATCAAGTTCTGTGGCTTCAAATGGTGGTGTTTGCCACTTATCTAATGGTCCTGCAGGAACAACATCAGTATGTCCGGCAAAACAGAACACAGGCCCTTCAGATCCTCGTCTTGCCCACATGTTCGTCGTGTCTTCGAATACCATGGTTTCGATTTCAAACCCCAAAGGAACCAGTATATCGGCCATCAACTTTTGGCAACCAGCATCCTCTGGAGTAACAGATTCTCGATTAATCAACTCTTTGCAAAGCGCAAGTACATCCTGGCTCATTTAAAAACTTCCGCATACATATCAGGTTTGAAACCCAGAAAATACTGGTCGTTAGTTACAAGAACCGGTCGCTTAATCATTGCTGGATGTTCTAGCATCAGTGTTATGGCCTTGTCACAGTCCATGTCTGCTTTTTGTGACTCGTCAAGTTTGCGGAATGTTGTGCCGCGGGTATTCAGTAAATTATTCCAGCCTAGTTGTTTCTCCGTACTCCTAAGCCAGTTTACGTCTAATCCATCTGCGCGATAATCGTGAAATTTGTAGTCAATGCCCTGTTGTTCCAACCATTTTTTTGCTTTTTTAATCGTATCGCAATTCTTGATTCCGTAAAGAGTTGTCATAAACCTGTATTTTCTCGCTATTCTTAAAACCGACACTATATCCAGAGAAACAGCTGGGGGTAAAGAGGAACTGCTAGATCTATTAGAAGATTATTCAATTGATTTTTACAAAGAGCTGAAAGCCGTCACTAGATCAGCATTTTCAGCAATACGTCTTTACCTGCCATGACCTGTCGATTGCCGAGTAAAACACCTTTTAACTTGTCACTATTTAATATGGTTACCGGACAGAGGTGGCAACTGAGTTTACGTTTGAGTTTGAGTAAATCGAATTCAATGACTGTTTGGCCAGCCTTAACCGTTTCGCCTTCGACGGAACAACGCTTAAACCCCTCAGCCATCATTTTGTCCGAATCCATGCCCATTTGAACTCGTACTTCAACGCCATATTTAGATTTGAATATTACCTGGTTTGCCAGGGTGGGAAGATAAATGACTTTTCCATCAAACGGAGCCACTAACTGGTGGCCAGAAGGTTCAATAGCTGCACCTTCACCAAACAGCCGTTGAGAATATGCTGGGTGGGTCAGCGCTTCCAGTGGGTGAACTTTACCCGAAATCGGGCTAAGTAGTTCAATCTGACTCTTGTGTTCCGGCAGTGCATCTGGCTCTACGAGTCTTGTGAACAGAGACATTAAAGGATGACTTTATAACCGTCTTGCTCAAGAGCCACAGTCGCGGCTTTCAAGTCTTTCTGCTTCACCAGAAAAAAATCAGTTTCAAAAGTTGAAACTATAAATATACTGATTTTAGCGTTTGCCAACACATTGCCTATTTGGGCCATTATGCCAACCATAGACAATTGCAATGGACCGAGAACTTCCAATACGCACCAATCTGTATCTGATTCGTCTGAATCAATTATGACAGTTTCCGGTACCACGATAGACAACTCTTCGTGAGTTTTGCCGATGAAATATAAAGATGAGTTTAATACCTGTTCCGGGATTTCAGAATTCACCGGCAAGCTATGTATGGTAAATTTTTCAGTCAACACGGCTAAAGTTTGTTTTGGCATTCAACGTCCTTTTCTCAGTGAACCCTCATTTTGCGCAACCTCAGAATTAAGTCAACTGCTATTTTCCAATCCACAAAGGTTATCCACTGAATCTGTGGATAACCTTGTTGAGTACTTATTAGTTGTTTTTTAACTTGTTGATATTTATGAATTAAAATTGGTTGTACGGTTATTCTACAGGCTAAAAAAACAGCCATGGTCTATTCTTCATTTGCACAGGGTAAAACCCGTTAAAGGTTGAGGAATGAATATGCAAGATAATGAAATTGGCACGCTCGTGTGGCATGACCTGACCGTGCCCAATGCGGATGAAGTAAGAGATTTCTATACGTCTGTCATAGGTTGGAAAGTAAACCCGGTAGATATGGGAGGATATCAGGATTATTCGATGCAGACTCCTGGGACAGGAAAAGATGTTGCTGGCGTTTGCCATGCCAGAGGACCAAATGCTGATATGCCCGCTCAGTGGATGTTGTATTTCAAAGTGGTTGATATCGAAGCAGCAGTCAATGCAGTTACGGCCAATGGAGGCAAGTTGATCACTGATATGAAAGGCTTTGGCGGAGAAAGCAAGTATGCGGTTATACAGGATCCAGCAGGGGCGGTCTGCGCTATTTATCAGAAAGGTTAATCTATTTCTTCTGGTTATTGATTTTGATTGGTATAAGTCAGTTGCAATGACAAGACGAGTTGGTAAATTAACGCCCGGAATTAAACGCAGGAAAAAGTGCCAATGGGCGTACTGAATATTTATGCGGGTCCAAAAGCCAGGACAACGCTTCTACAACAAGGATTCAAATCAGACCTGTTTGACTATATGTTAGGCGCTTCGGGCGGACCTAAATGGTTTGTTTTGGCAGGTCTCGATAAAGTGGTTTTCCCGGAATTTTTTGCTGACAGAAAGAAGCCACTCAATATTATTGGTTCTTCTGCTGGGGCATTTCGTTTCGCCTGTTTTGCGCAGAATAATCCAAAAGCGGCAATCAGTCGGTTGGCTGAACGTTATTCTCAAACGGTTTATTCAGAGAAACCAAGTGCCAAGGAAATTACGCTTAAAGGTCTGGAACTGCTTGATTATGTGCTTGGTGACAATGGCATTCAGGAAATAATCAATAATCCGGTTATCCGAGCTCATTTTGTTGTGGCGCGATGCACAGGTTTGACTCGCTTTGAAGCCAAACCCGTTCAGATGGCTGGTTTACTGGCCAGTGCTGGCGCCAATGCGGTCAGTAGAAAATTGTTAGGCCGATTTTATCAACGTTTTTTCTTTTGCTCACCCGACAGTGAGTTGCAGGTTGTTGACCCGGCTGGTATGCCTTCCCATTTTGTGCACTTAAGCAAAAATAATCTGGCTCAGGCGCTCATGGCCTCAGGCTCCATTCCTATTGTTATTGAAGGGGTAGAAGATATTAATGGGGCACCTGCTGGGATGTATCGTGATGGTGGAATTATCGACTATCATTTTGATCTGACTTTTGGTCCCGACAAAGGCTTGGTGTTGTATCCTCATTTTTACCCTAAGCCTATACCTGGTTGGTTTGATAAGTCATTGAAGCGACGCAAACCCCATCCACAGAGCTATGAAAATGTGGTGATGTTGGTGCCATCTGATGAATTCATAGCGTCACTGCCGTTTGGCAAAATACCTGACAGGAAGGACTTCGAAAGCATGCCTGCCGAGCAGCGCATTGCTTATTGGCAGGAAGTCATATCGCGCAGTGATGAGCTGGGCGACGCGTTTCGCGAACTAGTCAATTGTGACAATCTGGATCCCAGGATAAAACCCATTACGTTTTAGTCCGATAAAATGGAAACAAAATGTATAGAGACAGCCTAATTGCCCCCACAAGATTAGTAATATTCATGATGTTGCTCACCTTGTGCTTATTGGTTACACAAGCCGTAGCAGCTGAAAAGCTTAAAGTAGGTGTAGTGGGCCTGACTCACACACATGTTCACTGGATTTTTGAAAGCGAAAAACGTGGTGATTTTGAGATAGTGGGTATTTCCGAGTCAGACATGGACCTGGCAAAACGCTATGCTAAGCAACATGGTTTTTCTATGAGCAAAGTTTACCCCACAATGGATGCCATGTTGTCCGCCAGAAAACCAAAGGCTGTGGCAGCATTCGGTAATATTTTCGAGCACCTCCAAGTGGTTCAAAAAGCGGCACCTCTGGGCATTCATGTGATGGTGGAGAAGCCACTAGCAATCAATATGCAACATGCCAGTGAAATGGCTAATTTGGCCCGAAAGCATGGAATTCAGCTACTGACAAATTACGAAACCACCTGGTATCCCACCAACCACAAAGTCAAATCGGTTTTATCTCAGGGGGAAGTGGGGGAACTACGCAAAGTAATTGTCAGAGATGGTCACAAGGGGCCGGCAAAACTTGGTATCAATAAAGAATTTTTAGATTGGTTGCTGGATCCTGAACTTAATGGGGGAGGGGCAATAACAGATTTTGGCTGTTACGGTGCGAATCTTATGACATGGCTAATGGACGGGCAAGTGCCTACCCATGTCACCGCTGTCACTCAGCAACTGCAGCAAGAAAACAATCCCAATGTAGATGACGACGCTACTATCATTCTCTCTTACCCCACTGCACAGGCCAATATTCAAGGTTCGTGGAATTGGCCAATCGGCAGGAAAGACATGGAAGCCTATGGGCTCAATGGTGTTTTGTACGCCGACAATCGTTCACAATTCAGGAAACGAATTGCAAAAGGCTATGACGGTTTTGACGAAGAAGTATTGCAGTTAGAAGAACGTCCTTATCCCTACGATGATCCGTTCAGCTATTTCAAAGCGGTCATTAACGGAGACATTAAGCCGGACAAATATGCCTTGTCGTCACTCGAAAACAATCTGATCGTAATGAAAATCTTAGACGCGGCCAGAGAGAGTGCAAAAACAGGCACGCAGGTGGCGTTAAAATCGGCAAATTGACGATTAGCCTAACCCCCTGCTTTTGCACATCAGATGTTCTTCCCTCTCTTTCTGCACTAAAAGACGGCAAGAACCCCTCAGCTCGTAGTCAAAATTGGTATACGGCACCCAGATAAGCACTTTGCATCTTGTCATCTTCAATCAGCGGGCTGTTTTCTATATTGTCATCCAGCCTGACGAAGTGGTACCCACCGATTAATGTCCAGTCGCTGTTCAGTGCATAGATACCTGTGAGCCCCACTGAGTAGTTAGTTGCAGAGCCAGGTTGATAGGCAATCCTGCCCTTGCTGACATCTATCTGATCCCCTTCAATGCCATACACGTGCTGTGTATAGTCACTGCTTTGCCAATGCATTCCCGCTGATGCAGACAGAATGAATTTTTCGCCTACGCTGTAAATGGGATGTTCAAACATCAAATCAGCTGTTAACCCCTTGGAATTGCCTGAGATGTCCTGCTGCAAAGATAAACCTACAAACTGCCAATGCCCACCCACAGTGAAAACCATATCTCCGTCGGGTGATTCATAGCCGTCAAACACCGGGTTATCTGAGGTCTCATTGTTGATAAAGCCGTCGGCATCATAGCCGTCGTCACGATAATCCAGGCCGGTATAAAAGGAAAGTTCGTCTTCATCAAGCCATTGATAGCTGATTAATCCTTCGTCAAAGAACCGCCAGTTGCCATATTGTGCCGAGACAAAGGGAAATGGCGCTACGACATTGTCCACGTCTACCCAGGGTGTATCGGCGACAACTACGCCTATACCGGCTTGCCATTCAAACTCTGCATCTTCTGCCTGAGTATATGGAGAGGCTAAGACAATTGCCGTCATTGCAATAAGTTTCATACAAGTTGTTGGTTTTTGGAGCATCATTTTTTGTATTCCTGAGGTTAATCAAATGTGCTGCAAAGACTAAAGGTTTAGCCTGTATCAAAATAGCGATTGAATGTAGAGAAGATGTCAGGAAATGTTAGAAAATTAGGGTATCTGCCAGGTTTTTTGGCTGCTTGGAAAGCAAGTATTGCAGGCCGATTATTTGTTCCAGGTTATTTAATGTAACCTGCATCGCGCATTATTTTCTCTGTAATTTCTTGTGACTCTTGAAGCGCTGCGTTCACAGATAACTTACCTTCCAGTATTTGTTGAATTTTTAAGCCTACCTGGAATCCTATCGCCGGGAATTCCGGGATAGGAACAAATTGTTCACCGACTACTGTTGTGTCCAGGTTAGTGAGATAAATGGGTTTAAGTGTGTTCATTTGAGCGGATATGTAGTCGGTATATGACTTGCCAACTGTTCTATCGTCTTTGCTATCTGTGCGCGCCGTATATGCAGAATATTGGTTGCAGTCAAATGTTTCTTTATTGCCTGATTCAGATGATGTCAACCAAACCGCAAGGTCTTTGGCAAGCGCTTTTTGTTGTGAAGAATCCGGCAATGCAAGCCCCCAAGTCCAGAACCATTGAGTTTCGCGATTTTCGTTCTGGATGGGGTGGGAAGTTAAACTGATTTTATCGGTGACATTTGAGGTTGCAGGGTCAAATAAATAATCTGCCAGAACGCTGGCGTCTATTAACATAGCCAATTTCCCGTCGGCAAACATCTGTTGATTTTCTTTCCAACCATTTAAGTGGACATCAGGTGGGCCATATTTTTGTAGAATATCAACATAGAAGGTTAAGGCCTCTCGCCACTCTTTTGTGTTAAGCTGAGGCTTCCAATGTTCATCGAACCATTGCCCTCCGAAACGCCCGACCAGCATGGTTATGGTAGCAATATTTTGACCCCAACCTGCTTTGCCCCGCAAGCCTATTCCATAAACTCCTTTCTCAGGTTGATGTAGTGCTTTTGCAAGCTCTGCGATTTCCTTGAAGCTAGGTTTGTTGCCAATCTTCAGGCCTGCTTTCTCCATTAAATCATTGCGATAATAGGTTACGATACTTTCAGCAGAAACGGGCAAGCCAAATGTGTCACCTTCATGAGAGAGGGCTTCAAGTGCAATGCGAAAATGGTCATTCACGTGGAAACCAGCAGGGAGTTCGCTCAAGGAAGCCAACCATTTTCTCTCCGCCCAAATTTTTGCTTCGAATTCTCCAATCATGACTAGATCAAAGGTGCCGTTGTCTACTGCAAAGTCAGCTAGCAGTCGTTTACGAAGTGTATTTTCATTAAAGGTTCGCCATTCTATCTCTACTTCCGGGTGCGCCGACGAAAAGGCTTGAGAACGTTTTTGAAGACATTCAACATTATTAATGTCCGCTGCACCAACAACAAGGTGCCGCTTAGAGGTATCTATTATTTTGGGCTCATAAAATCCGTGTTTAGAGAGTATGCGAGCCAGACCGCCATTGCTGATTAATTCCGCTAATCCCTGGTTAAAGTCTATGGTCAGCTTTTTATGAAGAGGACGTTTTTTAGAAAAAGCGACATAAAAATTAGAATCAAACAAATGTGCACGTATAAAATCAAATTGACCGATATATTGTGGACGGTAATTTACGATCAGGTCGGCAGCGGTGAAAAAATCCATAATGGCAAATTCCACGCGATCTGACGCCAGCATATCGAGGTTATGTAGACTGTCTGAGACTTGCATTTTGTTAAATTCATCAGAGGTGTCGAACTGTTCAACAAAGGGCGTCCCTCTGACAATACCAAAGCTGTTCTCACTATGATTCTGTAAAAAGTTACTTATATCGTTTTGAGAAGTGATGGCTTCTATCACTTTAGTCGATTTCTTTTTGAGAAACCCCTGACGAGCACCCGGGAAAGGCGCTGAATAGGAAAGAGCCTCAGTATATTGCTGTTGAAATCTAATTGGCATAATACCGTCAATCAGCCCATTTACCGCCATAAAGTTGACCCTGGCTCTTGGGTAAAACTCTATGTTGACCTGGTACCCCTTATTCTCAAGTACAGTTTTGACTAACTCGCTGACATAACCAAGGTTTGGGAGGTTCTTGCCACTGTAGGGCTCAATTTCCATAGTGGCTAAGGTAATAGTGGGTTTCTGCTTTTCCGTTTTAGCTTCCAACTGAGATAGCGTCAGAATAAGTAAAACCATCCCTATTATGCTGGTCGCCAGTAGACGCTTGAAAACTAAGAAGTCCATATTCAATAAGCAAATTCACCAAATACCATAAACTTACTATAGCTATATCTGCACGCACCCCCAAATTAATCTATGTTTGATACTAAGCCCCGAGAGGAGCATTGAACTTTGATTCCACTTGAACTACCAAGGATTCTTCAACTCAGGTTAATTAAATAGCTAAACCGCTGTACGCCTGACTAAATAGGGCGTATGGTGCACTGGTTAGTCTTTCCATGTATCGAGCCTACTGGCCAACACGCCTCTATCCTCCTTATTGCGACCTTATTTGCTTGTAAGCGAATAGGGTAGATTTACAGCACCTGCTGTATGCGTTTCTCTAATTTGATGAGAACTGTCTGATTTTTAACGTCACTTTACTCTTATGAGTAAAGTAATGCGTTGCATGTGTTGTTTTTCAGCTTGGGGTAGGTGTGTTGTTGATATGTGCTTATTTCATTTTGGAACACTATGACCACTGATAACTTACAAGTTCAAGAACGCCAACCTGCGATTATTTCCTATGTGAAAGATCTACCTAACATTTGTTCACTTAGCGGATTGTTCTGCACTATTTTGGCAATATATTTCAGTATTACGGGCGTATATTATGCCGCAATGATTGGCATGATCTGGGCCGTAGCCTTTGACTGGGCAGATGGTCTTATAGCCAGAAAAATGAAGGGGCGGACCGGTAGCGACCGTATTTTTGGCGGGCAACTTGATCTGGTGATAGACATTATCAGTTACGGCGTCACGCCAGCTATCTTGATACTGAGTTTTGGTTCGTTTGATCCCATTTTACTGCCTGTCGCTTTCTTTTTGCTCGCTGCCGGGGCCATACGCCTGAGTTACTTCAGTACCTTTGGCTTATCTGATTCGGCAAAATACACGGGCCTGGCCTTGGATAATAACAGCATTATATTAGTGCTCATTTTCCTGCTGGAAAGTGTTGTATCGGCCGAAACATTTCTGGTCATACTTTCTGTTTCTGCCTTATTGTTGGCGGCTCTAAATGTATCTCAAATTAAAACACCGAAACTCTCCGGCAATCCACGGAACGTTTACTTATTGGCGTTTTATACACTGGGAATAACAGCTGTGTATACGTGGAAGCTTTTATAGTCATCGCAAGGGTTAGGAAAAATGACAACAAAATTTATCTATCGAGGAGTTAAATAGCACATGATCGTATATACCGTAGGTACTTTTGATTTACTCCATGTTGGGCACCTGGCTTTGCTGGAGTACTGCAAATCACTTGGCAGAACCTTGGCAGTTGGCGTTGCTTCAGACCGTGTAGTCAATTCTTACAAGCCTAATGTGCCTGTTATTCCGTTGGAACAGAGAATGGAGATGTTGAACGCGCTAGGTTGCGTTGACATTGTGCGTCCCTACCATGAACTGGAATATGTATCTGGGTGCAAGGCGCTGGAAGTGGATATTTTTGTCATTGGTGAAGACTGGGGAAACAAGCCACATAATGTCGATGTGGAGTCTTATCTGAAATCTGCCGGTAAAGAAATTAAACAGGTACGGTATAACACCCGCACATCTTCTAGTGCGATAAAACAAAATGTCATGGCACAAAATAACCATTGGCCACGTAGCTTAGTTCAAGCGTAATTGGAAAGCGTTTTTATGAACACCATCACTTGAAATGCTAGTAGTTCAGGGCCTAATTTCCTGAGAAAAAAACGTTTGTTGTTCAATGGTTTTTTTGTAGACAGCCAACTAATTCGAACTCAAACTATATTTGTGCCAGATTGACGCAGACTGCATTTGATTTGGTTTTCTTTAAACAACGCACACCAAGAACATCTCTTCCAAGGCAGATCCACTTCCTTCTGAAATGATGTCCAGGGTCATTTTACGACAACAAGTCAATTCCAGTTTTTGTTAGAATGTTGAGAATTTTATATATCACTATTTTAGCTGCAATTAGCCACAACTGGTGATGCGTTCTCCGCTAGCAATGGTGTGATGAGTATAGGAAGCATTGGCTTGCCAAAATAATATCCTTGTGCCAATTTGCAGCCTAATGTATATAATTTTTCCGCTTGTTCAACTGTTTCAACACCTTCCGCTATGACTTCCTTTTCCAATTCAGCACACAGCATTAGCATACTTTTGATAACCGCTTCGTCACGGCAATCACTGGTTATGTTAGTGATAAATGAACGATCGATTTTTATATAGTTAACATCAAGCTTTTTTATGTATGCAAGTGAGCTCATGCCTGTCCCGAAATCATCGATTGACAATTTTACTCCCACTGCACGCAATTTGGAAAACACTCTCTGAGCCACTTTAAAATCGAACATCGTTCCACTTTCTGTTAGTTCAATCTCTATTAGGCCAGGAGGGACTTCATAGAAACTTAGCTGGTTTTTCAAAAAAGGAATGAAATCATCATCTCTAAGGTTATAAGCGGACATGTTGACCGCCACACTAATGCTGATACCTTCATCCAGCCACAATCGACACTGCATAATTGCCTGCTTTAAAACGTAACGAGTAAACTCATGAACCACAGTGCTTTGTTCAATGATATCTATAAAAACACATGGTGCCAGCAAGCCTTCTTCTGGATGCTGCCATCTGACCAATGCTTCCACCCCCACTATCGTCCCTTCCGGCAACTTAACTTTTGGTTGATAATGTAAAACAAACTGCTCTTGCTGAAGGGCGCTATTCAATTGTCCTCGCAATGTTACCCAACGCGCAGACTTTGAATAGAGTGTCTGGTCGAATAACTGATAACCCAGTCTCAAATTTTTTGCATGATACATTGCAACATCGGCCCGTCTAAACAACTGGTCTGCATTCGTCCCATGTTCTGGATAGCAAGCAATTCCAATACTGGCACCAATTTCAAATTGATTGTTATCAATCAATAAAGGCTGACGGCAGGCTGAAACTATATCTTGCGCCAAAACTTCTGCAGCTAAACTGCCAATTCCTTCGTACCAAAGAATAAATTCATCACCGCCATACCGTATTAGCTCCGCCTTTGTTCCTGCTAATTCGGATAGTCGCTTAGCGATTAACACTAGCAACTCATCTCCTGCGGCGTGCCCCATTGTGTCATTGACCTCTTTAAATTTATCTAGGTCAATTAATAACAATGTAGCTTCACGTTGCTTATAAGCGTCTCCCAAGCTCTCATTTTCACTTAGAAAACGGTTTAACACTGATAATAAATAGTAACGATTAGGTAAACCGGTCAAGTCATCATGGTTTGCCATGTAAGCTAATTTTTGGTTACTTAGTTCGAAACGGTTAGTAATTAAAGCGGACATAACAAGTGCAGCCCACACAGCCAACCAGAATGTCAAAAATGCTGTAATGGAAAGTCTATTTGCAACGTACCCTAAGGCTACATCTAAGGTGCTAATCCTGCGCAGTAACAGAGCTGAAAAACCTGTGAGCGGGTCAGTTTTGTAAATCCAAAATAAACGTTCACTTTCGTTCTCAATGAACCCGCTACTATCGATGCCAGCTTTTATGGCTAAAGAGATATCAGCAGAAGATACCCATTGGTGGTAACTTCGGACTGTAATGCGTTTTTCATCAAGCCATATTTCAATACCAACGAGTTCAGAATCTAAAGGTTGAAAAATATAACTATTCTTAAATTGTTCAATATGCGTTAAATCATCTAATGATGAGGAAGAAATCAAAGGCAGCTGAAGAATTAGCTGATTAGCCAGTTTACTAGTGTTGTCAAGTTCAATCGCCTCGCCCAAATCGCGAGCTAAATTATACGCAACGGAGATAAATATAACGGATACCGCGATAGCGAGACCGACAGAGCCTAAAACTAGGCGCTTGCGAAGACTAGAATCCGCTTCAAGAGGTCTATCTTTACCTTCCATTTTGAGGACAGAGTTCTATTTGAAATCTGCTTTACAGGTATTGATATTAGCGAGTTTGTATACTGGGCACCAACCAGTTACTGTGGATATCAAATTCATTATTGCGAAGATCAGAATAAAGGCTTGTAAAAACACATCACCTATTGATGCCCAAAAAAAAGCACTGTACAACAAAAGTGACACACTTACTGCCGCTCTTATAACACGATCGATCGCGCAACAGTTGGCTTTGGGCATATTCATCATTAACTTTTCCTATTTCCATCTGGTATTACTACTCGAATTCAGATGTAGGTTATGTTTAAAGATAAATTTAGGTTAGCACTAGGCTGTGTAATTGGCTAGAAAATCAAGGGTATACTTTAGTCGAACGCCTTTATTTTAAAGAGGTTGGTGGTAAAAACCTTCCCAGAATTATTTAGGTGAAAACCTCGTTTTAGTAGATGTCGCAAAAGAACTTTTTCGAAATGTTTAATTTGAATCTAGGGCTTGTTTGACAGCGTCAGGTGGCCAAACTTAGCTTGCGCAAATGTCATCTCAATAATCAGATGTCGCTTCGTAGAGGTGATTTTTGCAGTCAGCAGAAAGCCTAATAGGTCGCAAAAGAACTTTTTCGAAATGTTTAATTTGAATCTAGGGCTTGGTTGACAGCGTCAGGTGGCCAAACTCACCTTGCGCAAATGTCATCTCAAAAATCAGATGTCGCTTCGCTCAGTTTTTTGTTTCGATGAATTTGCACGAGAATTGGTGCGTCCGAGTAGACTCGAACTACCGACCCCCACCATGTCAAGGTGGTGCTCTAACCAACTGAGCTACGGACGCACTGGGATGTGATCTGCTTTAAAGCATTCCTTCAAAGCGGCGCGTATAATAACGATCAAGCCGCCTATCTTCAAGGGGTTTTTACGTTATACAGGTCTATATGCTTGAAAAATGTCCATCCATTTATTCAAAGGGCAAATTGTGAACAATTTCACCAGCTAGTTTCGCCCCAATTCTTCATGGGAAGGCACCCAGTCCAGCGAGGAAATTGCTGATGCCAGGGATATTTCGCCTGCCAACACAACAGCCCCCACGATTTCTGCAAACTTTTGTACTTTTCCTGGTCCGACACAATCCAAAATTTCCAGACATTCCTGTTGTGTGCCTAGTCCGGTGCCACCGCCGCAGGTTGCCACAATTAGCGAGGGCAGGGTAATAGACAAATACAAATCACCTTCTTCGGTGATTTCGGAATACAGAATGCCAGTGGATGATTCCGCTACGTTGGCCGCATCCTGACCAGTGGCAATAAACATGGCGGCGATGCCGTTGGCCGCATGCAGCCCGGTGTTGTTTGCACCCGACAAGAAAGAACCTACTGCTGCGACCCGGCTATGGGCGTCAATTTGCTTAGGATCAACGCGCATTGTGTCCAGCAATTCTGACTTTTTGATTGTGGCTTCTGCGACTACGCGTTTTCCTCGCGTATTGAGAATATTAATATGTGACGCCTTTTTATCTGTGGCCATGTTAGATTCCAGATAAAAGTTGGCCACATCAGGGTATCTTTCCAGGATCCAGCTGCAGGCAACAAAGGTCGCCCGGCCTACCATGTTTTGTCCGGCTGCATCGCCTGTGGTGAAATTAAATCGCAGAAAAGTGAATTTATTGGCTTTGATGATTTGAATATCACGTAGGTTAATGAAGGGGTCAGTGGCATTTGCCTGTTTGCGTATGAGCTCGATATTTTCATTCACCCACTTTGCAAATTCGTTTGCGTGGCGTGCACTGTTAAAGACAAATACCGGTGCACGTTGCATGCAATCATCAACTACAGTGACTGTGACCCCTCCGCACGCATTCAGCAGTTTCATTCCCCGATTGTATGATGCTGCAAGGGTCCCTTCTGTGGTCGCCAGTGGGACGTAAAATTCACCTTTAGCATGTTCGCCATTGACGATAATAGGGCCTGCGAGACCAACGGGCACCTGCGCCATTCCGATAAAATGTTCGATGTTGCCAGCCAACACATCATTATTTTCCTCAACAGCAAAGAGCTTTTCAGGTTTTGCTCCGGTTTGTTGCTGTACAAATTGTTGGCGTGTTTTAATTGCACCGGGACTCAAATCATCAGCTGGATCTCTAGGGATCATGCCTGGGTCAGAAGGTTCATTCGTTTTTACTTTGTCCTTTAGTGATAAGTGAATGTCACCAAATGGTTTGGTTTTCAGATAAATATCCAGTTGATGACTTGATTGTTCTGGTAGTGAGAGACTATCAATATGCAGTTGCAAGCTGGCTCCAAGGGAAAAAGAAAATCCATCTTCCTTATGCAAAGCATTAGCGCTAACTGTTTCGCCACTGTCCAGTCTGATGGAAATGCTATTGAGATTGACATCCTGATCATTAATTTTGAGTTTTTTGATAGCACTTAAATGCGCGTCTTTAAGGCGGTTTTTTAATGTGAAACTCACGCCTTCCGTTTTACTAATTAAACTGCCGATAGTGTAGAGCTGTTTTAACATTACTTGTGGAATGTACATCGGTCACCTTCTTAGGAAGCTTAACGTGGTTAGCTTTTCAGAATATTAGGCCATAGTTGGGGTTACATGATCTTGATATCGATCAAGTCAGTTGGCTGAGTGGCGGGAGCAATCGAGTTTATTATGCAAAACCATTGGACCTTAGTATGAATATGGAGTTGTTTATTTGCCTGTTACTTGCAAACTAGCCAGGAGGAAGCTAAATATCAATTAAATAAGTTTTCAGGTTAACCAATTGAAGTACTCCCGAATAGTCACTCTATTTTATATAGTCGTGTTTTTATTCAACAGTTCGTTTGTTGACGCTAAATCTGAGCCCCCACTGGTATTTGTCATTCCAGAACTACCTCCGCTGGGGTGCGAAGTACAAGCCGGGAAGGCGCCATGTCTTCACAACAGGTTAGTAGAAAAAATTGCATTTCATTCAAACCTGGCTATCGAGGCTGAAATCGCACCTTTTCCAAGAATTGTGCGTGCGATGAATGAAGGGACTGCCGACCTGATACTCATGCCAGAACATCATATTATCACCCGCAACATGGATCCTATTGCATTGTCTCACGTGTCCGAAATTCGCCTGATGACTAACAATGTCGATCTCTTCCTGGAAAAACAGAAAAATAAACGTATTCCTTTGTTGCGTGGATTGGAAAAGGCGGAGTTTGAAAATTATTTAGGTGAGTATATTAAAGTGCCCGTGCTAAACCTCAATCAGATGTTTGGCATGTTTGCGAAAAATCGTATTGATGCAATTATTGGCTCCAAGCATTATTTGTTAGGAGGGTTAGAGAGGTTTGATATTGACTTAAATGATATTTATGAGCCTGCACCACCCATCATTGTGAATGTCTGGCTGTATTGCAATAAGGGTAAATGCGACTCAACAAAGAAGCGTTTACTAAGAGACGCAGTCAATGCATACAGTCCAGAGGATATTGCCAATATTATGTTTGATTTAGGCAAATATATCGAGGAACCCAAGTCTGAATAAAAGTACTTTGCCGCATTTAGATTTAATTGTGTGACTTCCATTTCAACTGATTTATAAATCTAACCTGGCAAATCATCCCTATAGTGACTTTTGGCACCTGCATCTGGCCGATTGGTCTGAAAATATAGTAAGGTATTCTGCGACATCCAGAAAAACACGACTAACAGGAAAAGTATGGAACAAGACAGGTCAGGGCAAAGAGGCGGGCCGGCTTTTATTATGCGTGGCGAAGCTATGAGTCGTATCGAAACCTTTGTCGCGGCAGCGTTCGCATTTGCTATCACTATGCTGATCATATCACTGGACGCTATTCCCACTTCAGCTGACGAGTTTGTCGCCGCGGCCAAACAAATTCCAGCATTTGCAGCCAGTTTTGCGTCTATCGTGTCCATTTGGTATGCCCATGCAATGTGGTGCAAAAAATACGGCCTCGAAGATAAAACCACCATTTGGTTAAGTGCACTGCTGGTATTTATTGTACTGGTATACATTTACCCGCTGAGGTTGGTGATGCAGGGATTGTTTGAATTTTTGTCAGACGGTTTTTTTCCCTTTGAGATGGAGTTTTCCAGCTACTGGGAAGTCAGGTTTATGTTTGCTTTTTATGCTGTTGGATTTCTTGCGCTGGCAGTCACCTTTATTCTTTTTTACTTCCATACTTTACGCCTCAGGAAGTCACTTGAACTAACCGAATACGAACTGTTTGACATAAGATCACGCATTTTCGAATGGGCAGCTATTTTGACCGTCTGCGTTATGGCGCTGGCTTTTGCACTTTTATTACCTAGCGATTCTATTGCCTATTCTCCATTTAGTTTTATGCTGCTCTTTCCAATCATGGGCGCAATAGGGTGGTGGCGAGAAGCTGAAGGGCGAAAAATTATCGCAAAACATGGCTATGACGTTGAATAAGTCGGCTCTGAACCTAAAATAATTATCGATAACGACCAGAACGTAACTGGTGTTTGATTCTGCCCCAGGACCAGGTATATCCGTTATCCAACAGTTTTTCTTTAATTTCGTCGACCAGATCATAGCTATTAACAGGGAGCTGGTCGCTGAGGTATTTGACCCGCCATTGATAAAAATGTGGGTCTCGCTGAAACTGAATTTTACCTACTTCATTGCCATGTTTATCAAAGACATGGCAAGTCCGTCGCGAATATTTGAGATTGCCGGTATCCATATGTGTATAAATATACAGTAATTGTGTTTGATTTCCACTCCGACCATAGACGTGGCGTTAACGGGTCTGCTGGGGGGCTAAATTGCATGATGTTAAAACTCTTTGCCACAGACTAACGTGATCGCTCATAGCCGACTTATATCGTACAAAATCTGCTTCATAACTTGCCAATAGCGCCTGGAGTTCCGGGTCAATATGAGGGGTAGACTGGATTTTCTTTAATAAGGGGATAAGGCGGTATTGGTATTGATTGAGTTTACCTGCAATAGGTTGAATTTTTTCGATGAAGTAAAGCGTAAAGACATTGTTCAAGTAGGCCACCTTCTGCTCATCCGCAGGGGAAAAACATTGGGTTTTCTGTTCATTGGCATTGAGCCAATTGGTTGTAGCCTCCAGCTCAGAGGTTAACAAGCGTTGTGAACGCCAGATTCTCGCAGGCAATATGGCGTGTTTTAATTGTTGCAAATGGGTTTCCAGGACTGTCGGCTCAGCAATAGGGTTTTGTTGCAGGGAAATCAAGTATTCCAATGCTGAAAAACTGGCGGATGCATTATCGCTGGCATCGCCGTGCAGATATCCTTGATTAAAACTGAATGCGTGTTTGACCTCAGTACTAAGCTGGAGCAGATTAACCCAGGTCAAAGGCAACAACATGCGTTTATGTTCAATCCAGATCCTCAGTTGCTCTTGCATCTGTGCTGTGTTTGCCCGTTGCAGGCAGTCATTCAGCCCTTGTAACAGCTTGACTTCATAAATATAGCGGGTTGAAGGCAATTGGACCCTGCCCAGTGCGGTATTGCGCTCGGCGATCAAGGTAGCCACAGGGCAGTCCTGAAGCGCATAAAATTCGCTGAGGTTAATGGTCAAATCAGGGATATCTGCTTTGAGTGTTCGTACCGAAGGGTAATCAAGCCCGGGTATTTCAGGCGCTACGGCAGCGTCAACATCGAGCACATTTGCCAGCCGTTCCCTGTATTCCTGCAAATCATCTTTGAGAGGAGAGTGGGGCTGACATCCACTCAAGAATAGTCCACAAACAATTGTTAGGCATTTAGCCTGATTTGAGATACCCAACAAGAAGTTAAATTGGTCAGTAAACCTGTTCGTCGTCAGACATGATACTAACATCGAGCTTGCGTTTTTCGTGGTCAAGATGCATTGAGACATGCACTGCATTGCAACAATTCGGGCAATCTTCAAAGTAATCCTGATCCCCGTTGCTGTAATCAAGGTCGATATGCATTGAATGCCCGCAGTGCGGGCAACTGATAGTGGTATGTTTCAAGTCCAAAGTACACCTCCAGATGCTGGCGTTCAGGCTTTAGTTGCGGATGCAATACTTCTTCCCCCATCTATAGCCAGGATCTGGCCTGTCACATATGGTGCGCGGATCAAATATTCAATTGCCTGCGCAATATCGTCTGGACAGCCGATTTGATTTAAGGGAATTTGGTCGAGAACGGTTTGTTTCTCATCATCCGCCAAATTAACCTCGGGCCAGAGAATTGCGCCAGGCGACACCGCATTGACACGAATATTCGGAGCCAACTCCTGTGCGAGGGACTTAGTCATTGCCACTAAAGCAGCTTTTGCCATGCAATATACAGTATGGTCTTTTAATGGACGGTCTGCATGGATATCCGTCATGTTAATGATAACCCCATGATTAACAGCCAAATATTGTGTGCACAATTGCGAAAGGAACAGGGGGGCCTGCATGTTACTGCCCACCAGAGAATGCCAGTCTTCCAGCTTAACCGAACCTATGGGGGTAGGATAAAAAGCAGAGGCGTTGTTGATAAGCACATCCAGCCTGCCAAAGGCATTGAATGCTGAATCCACTAGTACTGGCAGTTGCGATATATCGCACAAATCCGCAACCGTTAAAATGCTGGAGTTTGCCCTAATTTTATTGAGCTCTTCGCACAATTCTTCACCTTCATTTTTAGAATGGTGACAGTGTAATACGATGTTTAATCCTTGCGCGTGAAGGTGTCTTGCAGTATTAGCACCAAGTCTTTTGGCACTTCCTGTAATAAAAGCAACTTTGTTGGTCATATAATAATTGGGGTCAGAACCGAATTAAATTAGCATACATTTAAGCGCCGCATAAATGCGATAAAAAAATCAGAAATAGCCCTTTTATCTTTGGTCAGGCGTCCAGGTTTTTAATGGTTGCCTGTGCAGATTGAACGTAATGTCCACCAAATAACAGGGCATGATTTAACAAATGATAGAGCTGGTAGACTGTTTTCCGATATGCGTATTCTGGTTCGATGGGCCAGACTGATTCGTAGCCGTCGTAAAATGCCTGAGGGAACTTGTTGAATAGCTCGGTCATGGCCAGCTCGGCTTCCCGATCGCCGAAGTAAAATGCTGGATCAAACATGACTGGCTGTTGTTTGTGAAAGCCTGTATTGCCTTGCCACAAATCGCCGTGCAACATGGATGCTTTTGGCGTATGCCCATTAAGGAGGCTCTGCACTGATTCGACGACGTTATCAATATTTGCCAGACGGTTACCTTTCTCTGCCAACAACTGCAACATAAATCCTATTCGTTGCTCAGCGAAAAAACGGGACCACTTTTTATCCCACTTATTTGGTTGCGGGGTCAGCCCAATGTAATTGTCTTCCTGCCATCCGTACATTTCCTGCGTTTGACTTTGATGCAATCGCGCCAATTTTTCACCGAAAGAATACCAGCTTTCAGCGTTGCCAGATGTCATGGTGATATGTTCCAGAACTAAAAAACAGTGATCACCGACTGTGCCAACGCAAATCACTTTGGGGATGCGAAATAGCTCTGTCTGCTGCAAGTGATTTAATCCTTCGGCTTCCGCCTCAAAATTAGCCAGTTTTGATTTGCTGTTGGTTTTAACGAAAAAACGCTGCTTACCATCGGAAATTTTGTAGGCTTGGTGAGAGTCACCACTATTCACTTCACGAATATCATCACAAATAAAATCTTTGCCTATCTGCTGGCTGACTTGCTCGCTGATAAAATGCCACATAAGGAACACTGAATGATTAATGGGTAACTCTCAGTATGGATCACTGCCGTTAAACTGTAGTTCGAATTCAGTATGACTTTTTAGTTGTTTATATCATTCAGTAATTTATGGTTTAACTGCGGGGTGATACTGCTTACTCACTATATGCTTACGCATTTTTTCGAAGGTTTCCAAAGACGCACTTATTGCTAACCTGTTGGCCAGCCAGTTGGGCACAGTGCCAGCCGGATCGGCATACCCCTGATAGCTGATTTCACTGATGTTTTCGTCAATTTGTTTGCTGGTCCATTGTCCCTTCACGTCTTCGAATCTGACATAGTGACTCAAAATCTGTTGTTTTTGACCGTGATCAGAGACTTCCACTAAAACGACTTGGTTGGATTCGTCGATGCTGGCAACTGAATGTGTAACCATGTCACGATCACTTAATGGCCAGGGGGAGGAAAAGAAAGTATGCACCGTGCGTTCACGCTCACCAAACCAACCAAGGTTTTCGACCATTTTGCAATTTGCCACCCATCGTGGCGCTGCATTAATGTCGTCCAGTAGTTTCAATATGGCGCGATAATCAGCTTTTACTTGTGTCACGACTCTGACTTCATCCAGACCGGAATCTGTCTTCCTGCTATACACCTGAACCTGATCTGTTTCTTTTGCCAATAACCACGCTTCTTGTGCGTAAGTATTTGCTGATAAAACACATAGCAAAAAAAGCCAGCAGAAAAGTATTCGGAATAATTGCAAGAACATAGGTAAATTCGTTATCATAGCCAAAGAGACTCTGATGGTAACAGAGTACTTTGATTAAGTATTTGGTATTGACTCAATAGTTGATACTACTAATTTTTAAGGCACCCGTTTTGGGTGTTTTTTTATGGTTTAATGACCCTTAAAGGTCGTAAAAAGTTCGCACGTGGCGCTTGGTAGGTGTCACCACTGCGTAAAGGAATTAAAATGGTTACAATTACTCTCCCTGATGGCAGTCAACGCCAGTTCGAAAATGCAGTCTCAATTATGGATGTCGCTAATGACATTGGTCCTGGTCTGGCAAAAGCGACCATAGCGGGCAAAATTAACGGTGAATTAGCAGATGCCTCTGATCTGATCACCGAAGACGCTAAATTGCAGATCATCACCGCAAGAGACGACGAGGGATTGGAAATCATCCGACATTCCTGTGCGCACCTTATTGGCCACGCAATCAAACAACTATACCCAGATGCCAAAATGGCCATTGGTCCGACTATCGATAACGGCTTTTATTATGATGTCGACATGGAGCATTCCCTCAGCGAAGATGATCTGCTGAAGCTAGAAAAGCGTATGCTGGAACTGGCGAAAACTAATTATGATGTGGTGAAAAAGAAAGTCAGCTGGCAGGAAGCCAGAGACGCCTTTGAAGCCCGTGGTGAATCTTACAAAATGGAAATTCTGGACGAGAATATTGCCAGGGATGATAAGCCGGGTCTGTATCACCACGAAGAATATGTGGACATGTGTCGTGGACCTCACGTACCCAATATGCGCTTCTGTCAGCATTTTAAAATTCAGAAAGTGGCGGGTGCTTATTGGCGTGGCAACAGTGACAACAAGATGTTGCAGCGAATATATGGTACCGCCTGGGCAGACAAGAAACAGCTCAAAGCCTTTCTGCTCAGACTTGAAGAAGCAGAAAAACGCGATCATCGTAAAATTGGTAAAGCGCTGGATTTGTTTCACTGGCAGGAAGAAGCGCCAGGCATGGTGTTCTGGCATAACGATGGTTGGAGCATTTATACAGAACTGGAAAAGTTCATTCGCGAAAAACAACGAAAGTATGGATTTGGCGAAGTAAAAGGTCCGTTAATGATGGATCGGGTGTTATGGGAAAAATCCGGGCACTGGGATAAATACGCGGAAAACATGTTCACTACTGAGTCAGAAAAACGTGAATACGCAATTAAACCCATGAATTGCCCAGGCCATGTTCAGATTTTTAATCAGGGCCTGAAATCGTATCGGGATTTGCCTTTGCGTATGGCTGAATTCGGATGTTGTCACCGCAATGAGCCTTCAGGCGCCTTGCACGGCTTGATGCGTGTGCGCGGATTTACCCAGGATGATGCACATATATTCTGTACTGAAGAACAGATTCAGGCAGAAGTCGCCAGTTGCATCGACATGATATACGAAGTCTATCAGGAATTCGGATTTGAAAAGATAGTGGTTAAATTGTCCACTCGTCCAGAAAAACGCGTGGGCTCAGATGAAATCTGGGATAAAGCCGAACAAAAATTGGCCGATGCATTAACGTCAAAAGATATTGAATTCCAGTATTTACCGGGTGAAGGGGCATTTTATGGTCCCAAAATTGAATTTACCTTGCATGATTGTCTGGACAGGGCGTGGCAATGCGGTACAGTGCAGCTCGACTTCTCAATGCCTGGCCGTTTAGGATCAACTTATGTTGCTGAAGACGGGGAGCGGAAAGTACCAGTAATGATCCATAGGGCAACTTTAGGTTCATTGGAGCGATTCATCGGTATTTTGACGGAAGAGTTTGCTGGTTTGTATCCATTATGGCTGGCTCCGACTCAAGCTGTAGTGCTAAATATCACCGATAAACAAGGTGAATATGCCGCAAATGTAGTGAAAAAGTTACAAGAAAATGGATTTAGAGCAAAGTCGGACTTGAGAAATGAGAAGATAGGCTTTAAAATCCGCGAGCACACGCTTAGGCGCGTGCCATATTTGCTTGTCGTTGGCGACAAAGAAATGGAAGCCGGCGAAGTGGCAGTGCGGTCTAGAAAGGGTGAAGACCTGGGTAAATTCTCGATAGATGCCTTTATTGAGAAAGCGACCGACGAAGTCAAAAGCAAAAAAATAGATTAATTTTCCTGGAGGAACAACATATTAAAGGCGCTAATAATAAGGCTCAGAGTGATAAAGCACGAATTAATGACGAAATTACCGCAAGGGAAGTTCGTTTAATTGGTAAAGACGGTGAACAGGCCGGCATTGTTTCATTAACTGAAGCAATGGAGCTGGCAGACCAGGCGAGTTTAGACCTGGTGGAAATAAGCCCGAACGCTGAGCCGCCCGTATGTAAAGTAATGGATTACGGAAAGTTCCTCTTTGAAAAAAGTAAGTCTCTAAAAGAGCAGAAGAAGAAACAAAAGCAAATTCAGGTCAAGGAGATTAAATTTCGCCCTGGCACTGATGAAGGCGACTACCAGGTAAAACTGCGCAACCTGCGTCGCTTTCTAGAAGGTGGTGACAAGGCCAAAGTAACGATCCGCTTCCGTGGACGTGAAATGGCGCACCAAGAGATCGGTATTGAGTTATTGAACCGTGTTAAAGCGGATCTTGACGAAATTGCCAACTGCGAGTCTTTCCCTAACCGGGTTGAAGGCAGACAGATGATCATGGTGCTCGCCCCAATTAAGAAGTAGTGTTGGTTTACAAGTAACTGGGACCGTAAAACCGGATCTGCACCCAAGTTCACCACGCTGCTAAGTTGTAACTATTGACCCCTGTAATGGACGCGAAACGTTCCATTCTGAGTGGTCTTAACAATGCGGAGTTTTAGCAATGCCTAAAATGAAATCCAATAGTGGAGCAGCCAAGCGTTTTAGAAAAACCGCTTCAGGCCGTTTCAAGAGCAAACAGTCTCACTTGCGTCACATTCTGACCAAGAAGAGCTCTAAGCGTAAGCGTCACCTTCGTGGCAAGAAATTAGTCCATGATGCGGATACTGCGTTGATCCAACGCATGCTTCCATACGTGTAAAGAGAGGAGACTGAATAATGGCAAGAGTAAAACGTGGTGTTGTTGCACGTGCCCGTCACAAGAAGGTACTAAAGCAAGCCAAAGGTTATTATGGAGCTCGTAGTCGAGTTTATCGTGTTGCTGTCCAGGCAGTAACAAAAGCTGGTCAATATGCTTATCGTGACCGTCGTCAGCGTAAACGTCAATTCCGTCAATTGTGGATTGCACGTATCAATGCTGCGGCACGTCAAAATGGTATGTCTTACAGCCGTTTCATTAACGGTTTGAAGAAAGCGTCTGTCGAAATCGATCGTAAGATCCTTGCTGACATCGCAGTACATGACAAAAACGCGTTTACTGCTTTAGTAGAAGCAGCTAAAGGCGCATTAGCTTAATTTTTTAACAATTAAGTTTAAGTTCTTTCGGGAAAAGGCGAACCAGGATGGTTCGCCTTTTTTCGTTTGGCTCATTGAAATGAAGCGAATAACCGAACGAAGTGAGATTTGATTACTGATTTGATAAATGCGCAAGTTGATTATCATTACTTGACGCTGCTTAGGAAAACCCAAAGTAAATTCCCGACAAGAACATTCGGGAATGACGATAGAGTAATTTCAAACTCATCGTCATTCTCGAAACAGTAAACTCCACATCATTCCGGAAATAGTAAATTTAACGTCATTCCGGCAATGCTCTTGGGCCGGAATCAATATTCTACTAAGCCAAAGGTCTCCGACAAGAGCATTCAGAGATGACGTATATCACCCGAAGGTTCTTCATCCCACATCGTCATTTCTTAAACACCCTTAGTCGGGATTTGCACATGGTGATCATCACTACTTGAAGTCGTCAAGGTATGACATCAATTACTCAATAGCTCAAATTAATTAAGCGAATTGTCGAACGAAGTGAGAGCTGGTTTTCGATGGTTCCCAAGAAACAGAACGGAAACAACAAAGAAATGGAGAGCCTACAAAGAATTGTGCAGCTCCCATTTTCCAAGGCTAGTCTTGAATGGCTATAAAGGATAGCTGTCGAGATACCTGTGTTTCAAATCCGGGGCCTTTATTGAGGCCAATTTGTACTTTATGACCTGTGGTTTTTGCAGCAAGGGCCACCGCAAGGAAATCATCCATCAAATGATTATTAACCTCCGTGTGCGACCAGGTAACGCCATCACAGGCTGGACTAAAATTGATAACCATCTTATTCGAAAAGACAGTAAAGTCATCAAACCGTTCGCCCTCAACTGCAACCTTCACCACAGTTAGATCACGACATTGTACAGTTTCTGCTGCGCCTGATTCAAAGCATATAGCTAGGCCCAATAAAGTTAACGATAATTTAAATAGTTTATTCATTGATTCAGTTCCATGTTTTCTGTCTCGCCTTCCTTGACATGCATATTTTCTGGTGGAGGAAGACGTAATACGTTAATTTTAAAAGTGCCGTTACTCGTTGCAACATTCAAGTCGTCAAAACACTGCCAATCAAGCAAATTTTCACCTACCTGATAAAATTTCTGCTCGTAATAGTGCAACCCTTTGTGTTTCTGGGGGTCATGGCCTATCAGGCAATATTGGCTAGCGGGAACCCTGAGAGTAATAGAAAAGGTTTGCCCCACTGTAACATCTGATGTTTCAACGCTGACCAAATCGCCACAATCCAAAACAACAGTCGCTGCAGAAGATTCTCTTCCTGAAGAGTTCCTTACTTTATACTCAAAATAATCTTGCCCACAGGCTTCGTTATTTTGATACAAAATCTGGTCACCCAATATGGTCACTGTGCCAAATTTAGGTGGGTAGGTAATGCTGGAGATTGTCAACTTTCCTGGACTAGAAACTGAGTCGTTTTCAAGCACGTTTATGGTGGTGGTCTCACCCAGCGAATACACCTGACTATCGTTCATCGCGAATGGGTATAACGGACCATCAGGAGTCGCTACAGAAAACTCTACAAAACCGTTTCCGTCCGAATCATTCGCAGTGACCTGGGACGAAGGTAATAAATTTGGATTTATATTCTCAAACATTTCTGTGGAAATAACTACTGAGACCCACGCATCATTTTGTCGGTAGAAACGAGTTATTCCTTGGTCTTTCACAATAGGCAGGATTAGATGGCCTATTGAAGCAAATTGGCTTGGTAGAGAACGTAAAAAGAGCTCACCATTTTTTTCATAGAACCGAAATTTGCTCAAATCCGTTCCTACAGGAAAGGCTGAGTGTACATCTTCCTGTATCGGTGCTTCGCCAGCACAAACAACTTTGATCGTCACACTTGCTGAATTGGATATTTCCCCTGCAAGGTTTTTAGCTCTATAGGCCAAACTATCTTCAAAATAATTTTTTCCAAAGCAAAAACCTGACGTATTGGAATATTCAATTCGATCACCTTCTTCAGTTATTCTTGCTTCACCAAATTGAGGTTGTGACACAATGTCGTTAACCAACAGCTTTGCACCCGTGGGTTCAAAGTCATTGCTCACTACAAACAGTTTTGAGCTGGCATTTTGTAGCTGCCCGTAGGAGTCATTATTTGCGGTGATCTGATGTTCTACATTGACCGAATCAGAATAATCGAAATTACTGCAGCCGTTGTTACTGCATGCTTTGACCCGGATCTGATACTGTGATTCTGGAAGCTTATAAACAGATGTTTGTTGGCTTTTGCCGTCGTATAGCAACGACCAGTTCTGTTGATCGTTGGCAGAAGAGGAAGAGCGAGCTAGTGTCAGAGAAAACTTACTTTGCTTTGCTTGTGCCAGTGGCTGGGTTATTTCCACGATATAGTGGTTCCCAGTATCACTGTTATTGACTTGTTCTGGTGTGGTCCAGGCAACATCAAAACTCCCATCCGTGTCGATAACAGGTAAACTTCCAAGTTTGGGAGTGTCAGGTACCGATTTTTGATACATTGCATATTCTGCAACAGGCGCTATCCATTTGTTTGCCACCGCAGCTCCAGAATAGAATGCTAATCCGGTGGAAATGGTCAGAGCTATCAGAGTTTTATATGATGTAGTGTCCATACTTGGTCAATGTTATTCCATTGCATTTTTCGGCGAAGTCTTATTCAACCGAACAACTATTAGCTTGATTCTAGCGGCGTGATTATGTTGCCGCAAAGCTAACTAGTCAAATAAAAAAATTAAATCAGCATTGTAATTCACGTTTTGAAACTGATAATATCGCGCCAATTCAGGATTCACATCACATCTAAGTTATAGATAGAGAGCCGGGCTCAAGGACAAGGAATGAAAAAAATATTCAGCATAGTTGCCATATTATGGTCAACAGCAAGTATGGCATCTGGAAATATTGAGATAATCAGTGTCGAAGATCAAAAAGTACGATTCTCCATAGATGGTGACCTTTCTTCTCAGCTTCCTACTTGTGTTTCAACGGGCAACGAAAACCACTATGCCTTGTCCCTTGAGAATGAGACTGGTCGTGCAATGTATCCGTTGCTGTTAACAGGAATTGCCACCCCGTCACTAAACGTCTCTGTTACTGGCGCTGAAGACTGCGCTGTTATCGACGGTGTGCAAAGGGCAAACAAAGTGGAATTGGTAGCTTCTCAATCTCACGCTTCTCCAGACAATTTGGATAAGCCATTAGTTGTTTATAAAAGCGATGGTGTTACCCCTGTAGGGAAATTTGCAAGTATAGAAAGTAATAGATACGTGAGCTATGTTGATGATTCAGGAATGGTAAAAATATTGGATACAAGGGTAGCAAACTATGAATTGTACTTTGAATCGGCAGATTGTTCGGGAGTTCCTCATGCAGATCGATATGTTTCTAGCATAAAATATATGTCTAATAAAAACTTCGAGAATGGCAAGTTAATGACTTACGTTGGTTCTGGGAACAAACGTTTGCTCTCAAAATTAAGTAGTCAAATTGATTCAGCTTGTGAATCAATAAATGAATATATTAGAGCTTACTCATATGAATTAAAAGAGCATGAAATTTGTGGCAATAAAATGTGCATTCTTAAGTAGTGTTTATAGAAGCACCGAAAGGCTGCGATCCTCTAAAAATCGAAAAGCAGAATTATTAAAATTTATTGAGTATTGAGAGCTAGATATTGGGCTCACTCAAAGTTAAATTCGTATAGGCTTTCTTGAATTCAAACGCATAGTTGACTTGAAGCAAGCTTGCACTTCCGATTCAGTGTCAACCAAATAGAACTAGATACGTTTTATTCATTAACCCATTTAATCCGGGATTTATTATGAAAATTACCCATCGAAGCATGGTTGCTGTCACCATGGTCTGTCTGGTTTGCTGCGTTGTCATTGTCATTAAAGGAAACGTTTTCGATCGACAGGTAACATATCAGACCGAAAAACAGACCAGTCAGGTTCGATGAGCAGCATGTCCTACTCAGAGTTTTCTATTTATGTTCTTAAATTGCTGTATTAGTTTATTGAAGTAATATCGATTAAAATCTACTCTGATTAACCGGGCATGTCCTGGCGAATAGAAAGTGTTCTAGTATTTTATGGGATAGCCAACTAAGTGCCTGATGCAGTAGAGGTTATCCGCCACAATATGCTGTATCAGTCACAATTACGCTGCATTTCGCTTCAAAAGCCAATTTGTCGGCTTGTATTTGAGTAAATTCAAAACAATTACGCATTGGTGCTGGCCTCAGTACCGTCGATTAATGTAGAATCCTCCGTTCTTTTTTAATGTATTTTGAGCAATAAATCATCTGATTCCAGATTGACTCAAAGAGTAGATATCCAATTCGGGGAAAGTATGGATCTCGATGCCATCATCAAACAAGCTGAAGCGCAAATTAACGATGCGCAAGATGCCAATACCCTAGACGCAGTGCGCGTCGAATTTATGGGGAAAAAAGGTCAGTTGACTGACTTACTGAAAGGTCTGGGAAAGCTCTCCAATGAAGAGCGCCCGGCTGCCGGTCAGAAAATCAACCAGGCTAAGCAACAAATTCAAGGATTGATCCAAAGTCGTGGTGAGTTTTTACGGGATCAGGAATTGAACGCCAAACTGGCATCTGAAACAATTGATGTTACCTTGCCTGGTCGCGGTGACGGCATGGGCGGCTTGCATCCGGTCACCCGCACCATTTCCCGAATTGAGAGCTTTTTCAACGAGCTCGGGTTTGAAGTGAAGTCAGGACCAGAAGTGGAAGACGGATTCCACAATTTTGATGCCCTGAATATCCCGGCCAATCACCCGGCCAGAGCAGATCATGATACCTTCTATTTTAATCCGGATGTGATGCTCAGAACTCAGACATCCGGGGTGCAGATCCGCACTATGGAAGTTGAACAGCCACCGTTGCGGATTATTTCTCCTGGGCGTGTATATCGTAATGATTACGACCAGACGCATACTCCCATGTTTCATCAGGTCGAAGGCCTGATGGTGGATAAGAATGTCAGCTTCACTGAGTTAAAAGGCATTCTGCATGATTTTCTGAATAACTTCTTTGAAGCCGAAATGCAGGTCCGCTTTCGACCTTCCTACTTCCCATTCACGGAGCCTTCTGCCGAAGTAGATGTGATGGGTAAAAATGGTAAATGGCTTGAAGTACTGGGCTGTGGAATGGTGCACCCAAATGTTCTTAAGGCCGTCAACATAGATCCGGAAGAATACACAGGTTTTGCCTTTGGGATGGGCGTAGAACGGTTGACCATGCTTCGTTATGGCGTGAATGACCTACGCGCGTTCTTCGAGAATGATCTTCGTTTCCTTAAGCAGTTCAAATAAGGCAGAGCAGAAAAATGAAATTCAGTGAAAAGTGGTTGAGAGAATGGGTCAACCCGGAAATATCCAGTGAAGAACTAGCAGAACAACTCAGCATGGCTGGTCTGGAAGTTGATGGCCTCGAACCGGTCGCCGGTGAATTCAGCGGTGTAGTGGTCGGCGAAGTTGTTGAATGCGGACAGCATCCTGATGCAGACAAATTGCGAGTTACCAAAATAAACGTCGGTGCTGACGAATTGTTGGACATAGTCTGCGGAGCACCAAATTGTCGCCAGGGTCTGAAAGTGGCAGTCGCGACTGTGGGTGCAGTATTGCCCGGCAATTTCAAAATTAAAAAAGCGAAGTTACGTGGTCAGCCTTCTTTCGGCATGCTCTGCAGCAATTCTGAACTAGGCATTTCTGACGATCATGATGGGATACTTGAATTACCTCAGGATGCGCCGGTAGGACAGGATATCAGAGAGTATTTGCAACTCGATGATATGATGGTTGAAGTGGATTTGACCCCAAATCGAGCAGATTGCCTGGGTATACGTGGCCTTGCTCGCGAAGTAGGTGTGTTAAACCAAGCTGAAGTATGCAAGCCAGAAATCGACGTGGTTGAAGAAAAACACGAAGACGCTCGTGGTATCAGATTGCAGGCGCCTGAAGCTTGCCCCAGATACCTAGGCCGTGTTATTCGCAACATCAATCTGAATACACGCTCGCCTTTGTGGATGCAGGAAAAGCTGCGTCGCAGCGGTGTGCGCAGCATTGATCCAGTGGTAGACGTGACTAACTTCGTTTTGCTGGAACTTGGTCACCCAATGCATGCTTTCGATCATGACAAGCTTGAAGGTGATGTGGTGGTCAGAATGGCTGCCAAAGGCGAGAAGCTGACATTACTGGATGGAAACGAAGTTGAATTAAAGGATAACACCCTTGTGATTGCTGATGAGAAGAAAGCCTTGGCAATGGCAGGTATTTTTGGTGGATTGGACTCAGGTGTGACTGAAAACAGCCAACATATTTTCCTTGAAAGTGCGTTTTTTGCCCCTGACGCCATTATGGGCAAAGCGCGTCAATACGGATTACACACTGACGCCTCTCATCGCTATGAAAGAGGTGTTGATCCGCACTTACAGCGTGCTGCGATGGAACGTGCAACGCAATTATTGCTTGATATTGTTGGTGGCGAAGCGGGTCCGATTGTGGAAGGTGTCAGTCAGGAGCACCTGCCAGCGCCCAGGAAAGTGCGGTTGAGAGAACAGCGACTGGCCCGGGTATTAGGTATAAAAGTTGATGCCGAACAGGTAACGGACATACTGCAAAGACTCGGATTAGACGTAGACTTTACAAATGGACAGTGGCAAGCACAGGTTCCAAGCTACCGGTTTGATATTAGTATTGAAGAAGATCTGATTGAAGAAATCGCCAGAGTGTATGGTTATAACAACATTCCTGAAGTTTCTCCAACGGCAAAATTAAAAATGTCGACTCATGAGGAACAAAAGCTGTCTTTGTATGGACTAAAACAGAGTCTGGTTAATAGAGACTACCAGGAAGCGATTACCTATTCTTTTGTTGATCCAAAAGCGCAGGCGCAATTATTTCCTGATATTCAAGGTCTTATATTACCACACCCTATTTCTTCAGACATGTCAGTGATGCGTTTGGGATTGTGGGTAGGGTTGTTACAAGCAGCTTCTTACAACCAGAAGCGGCAGCAACCTCGGGTTCGTTTATTTGAGTCTGGTTTGCGGTTTGTACCAGATGAGTCTGAGCAGACAGGTGTCAGACAAGAACAGGTTATTGGTGGTGTGATCACCGGCAATCGAAGTAACGAACACTGGGACAAAGATGATGCAAGTGTCGACTTTTACGATGTAAAAGCGGACGTTGAAGCATTGTTGGCGTCGACGGCGGCCGAATCAGATTTCCGTTTTGAGACGGGTAGTCATTCAGCGCTGCACCCAGGCCAAACTGCAGCGGTTTACCGTGGTGATGTGTTTGTCGGATATTTAGGTGCCCTACATCCAAAATTCGAAAAGAGTCTTGGACTGAATGGAAAAACCTATGTGTTTGAATTGGAAGTGGCTAAAATGGGGTTGAAAAACTTACCCGATGCCACAGAAATTTCAAAATTTCCTGCTAACAGACGTGACATTGCTATAGTAGTAGAGGAAGATAAAGTAGTTGGCGAAATATTAAGTTGCATCGAAAAATTTGGCGGAAATCAACTAGTTGGCCTAAACTTGTTCGATGTATATAGAGGTAAGGGGGTTGAAGCAGGATATAAAAGCCTGGCTATTTCACTTACCCTCCAGGACACAACGAGAACGCTTGAAGAAAATGATATTCAAGCGGCGGTGGATGACATTCTGTCCCGATTGAATGAGCAATTTGGGGCATCATTGAGGGATTGACGGTATGGCGTTAACCAAAGCCGAAATGGCGGAACATTTGTTTGAGAAACTAGGCATGAATAAACGAGATGCTAAAGATCTTGTTGAAGCTTTTTTCGAAGAGGTCCGTGAAGCACTTGAAGATGGGGAGCAAGTCAAGCTTTCCGGATTTGGCAACTTTGACCTTAGAGAGAAAAATGAACGGCCTGGTAGAAATCCGAAAACGGGTGAGGATATTCCCATCAAGGCCAGAAGAGTTGTTACCTTCCGCCCTGGCCAGAAACTGAAGAGCAGGGTAGAAAACACCAAACCATCTTCGGTTCAATAATTTGGAACGCACCTTGTCAGGTGCGTTTTTTATTGTTTTAAAAACGATGAAAGTACCAACATTCACGCTATTCACATTATTTTGTTGCAATCTTTTTGCAAACGAAATTCATACGTACGACTTTGTCAAAGTGCTTAACGGCAACCATTCAGAAGCGTTGTATTATTATCAGAACAATTGGCAGAAATTGCGTGAAGAGGCAGTGAAGCAGAGCTATATAAAAGGCTTTAGTGTTTTACAGACGGGCAATAGAGCGGAATACGATCTGGCTCTGGTGACCGTGTATGCCAGTGAAAAACAATTTTCGCAACGTGAAGCTAATTTTCAAAAACTGATAGATGCCCGGGGTGAGTTAGCGCTGTTAAATGATAAAAAACCAGCTGATTTTCGAAAAGTGGTTGGCGAGGCAGATTTTACTTTGGTATCACACCAGTAAACGCTCTGAGCTAATCACCCCACTTGTCAATCAACTTGAAAAAATTCCAATCTACTTCTTTATACGGATTTGTATAAGGTGCACTCAACACTACCCTGGAAAGGCCAGCATTTGCCCCAGACCTAGCGTATACAACCATAATCCATATAGACTGTGCTCCAGACAAACCAGTATCAGCGACCGTTTTCGTTGATAAGTCAGGGCAAAGAGTATTCCTCCCACAAAGGTTAAGGCCAGAACCAGCAAGTTTTCAAACATAAGGTGAGCCAAAGAAAACAGACTGGCATTTAATAGGACAAATGCTGCCCGGTTGGTCACGAGTGCCTGATAGCGTGCAAAAAAGAAATGTCGATATATCACTTCTTGCGGAATAACAGAAAATAATACGTAAAACAGACTTATTCCAAGCCATAAAAGAGGTTGATTCAACACGACCCTGAACAAATCCTCGCTTGCATACACGACCATCAAACAGGTAGATACACTATAAAAAAACAGCAATCGGACAAATTCCTGGCCAATGAGCTGGGATTTTTGAAAGCGAAAAAAATTTCGTCGTTTAAACAGACCGGACTTTTTACCTACAATCCCGCAGTAGATCAACGCTGATAAAATTATTGCGACTGTCAACCAGATGGGCAGGGAGGTAAGGGTTAGGCTGGGGACAAGAACAAACAAAAGGAGTAATTCTGTCCACAAATACTTTATAGAAGGCAACGGCGAATTCAACTTGGTGATTAATTCTCAAGTTTAAGAATAGACAAGGATTAAGGTCAATTGCTTTCAGACATTTTTTCGCCAAATCCGATTTGCTGCTTCCTGAAGGGTTGTAATTGCCAATAAGTCAGGCTGCGCCAGCACCACTCAAGAGGTCCATACCTGAAACGATTTAACCATAGTGGGGACACTGTCAATTGGAAAATCCAGATAACCATCACCAGGGAAACTTGCTCGAGGCGGCTAAATGTTCCCAGTTGCCCGAATTGATAAAATAAAACAGTGCACACTAAGGTGTGGAAAATATAGTGAGAAAATGCCATTTTCCCTACCGCTGCCAAAGACTTCTGAAGACCAGAAAACCATTGTTTTTTAACCGCTATCATCAATATTGCTGCGTAGGCTATTGCCATGAAAACACTGCCCCAGTAATTAAACTGACTGCCAATGAACATGCTGTATTCCAACGAAAAATTGGCCTGATGATTACGAATCAGCCCAAGTATTATCAGACTCAATCCTATCGTTGAGCATAAAAAGAAAATATTGAGATAGCGCCAGGAACGGTATTTGCCATTAAAAAAACCAGATTTGTACATCGCCATTCCAATAAGCATCATGCCACTGGCTCGCCAGATAAACGTGGTGAGAAAGACGTAGGTTTGCATAAAAAATGTTGAATCGACTCTTTGATTAAATGCCGACAACCATCCGGATGTGTAGGCTGTTATTTCTTTTTCTATTTGTAATGGAGTTGGGGACCAATGTTGCGACATGCCTGTTACTTCATCTGGTGGGATATGCGGAATAGCTAGACCCGTGAGTGTATTAATAATACTGCTGATTGCAATCAACACTATGCCCAGAAGAAACAGAGTAGTAGCTCTTTTTTTTCTGAGCAGGTAGACCCAAAACGCACACAAAGCATAGCTGAAAAGAATGTCGCCATACCAAAACAAATATCCATGAAGTAACCCGAATAAAAGCAACCAGCTGTTCCTACGATAATGCATTGCTGCTGAAGGTAATCCTTTGGCTTCAATGCCATTATTGAAAATCAGTATTCCGACGCCAAACAGCATGGAAAATAATCCCATAAACTTTTGATCAGCGAACACGTGACTAAAGGCCCAAACCCAGTAATTGCCTCCGTGCATATCGCCATATGCATAGGGATTCAGGTAGGCCGCATCCGGCATGGAAAAAGATTGGATATTCATCAGCAATATGCCCAGAAGAGCGAATCCACGGATGACATCCAGCGATTTGATTCGTTCTGAAGCAGGTGACAAACTTTGCATATTATTCTCATGGATTTTTAACCGATCTTTAGGATAACCTAATCGTCTTTTGGTGGATGTGCCGGAAGTCACTTTTTCACCCAGATTGCGAATAGCGCATAATTTTTGATACAGATTGAGTCTTTAATGATAAATAACAAATTTTTATTCGGTATTGTTATCCTGGCCTTGGTTGCAGGACTTTTGTTTTATGGGGCAGATGAAAGCGAGTCTCAAATTGAGACTGCTAATAATAATATTCCACCTTCCATTTCTTACTTGGATATTCTTAACAATCCTGAATTCAAATCAAAAATGGTATCGGCGACACGAGAAAACAACACAGATACTCTTGCCGAGCTGCAGGAAAAAGCCGTTCAAATTGGCAAAGCAGCCAACCTGAGTCCTGATGAGATGGCCTTACTCAGTGGTGAAAAAGGTCTGAGATTTATGCAGTTCAGAGCGAGGAGAGACATGTTTCTGGAGGAATTTACCGATCACTATAATCAGTTGCTACCTATAAATACTCTGAAAAGTCGCTACCCTGAAGCTGCAGATATGTTTGATAAAGCAGACAGCATGATTGCAAAGCGAGACGACAATATAGTACGCATTGCAAGACAACTTGCTGGTACGGAAAATGTCGAGCCTTTTATCAGCCAAGCTAGACAGCAATGGAAGGACAGAGCGGCAGCAGAGGCCGCCGCAGCACTGGCAAATTAGTGCCCACCAGCTCCCTGCGGGATGGGCTCGCCTGATTCTTCAGAAATCGTATCTTCTTTGACGCTAAACCAAGCTAACGCTGAAATAGCCAGGCAAATTCCACAAATTACAAACAACAGGTTTTTATCTTCCACCTGATTAAGAAATTTACCCACTCCAAGGCTGGCAACCAATTGTGGTAACACCACAGACAGGTTAAACAGACCCATGTATAAGCCCATTTTGGCAGCATTCACTTTTTGCGACATAATAGCAAATGGCAAACTGATGGTAGCGGCCCAACCTATGCCCAGAAACGCCATCATAATGTAAATGGTGTATCTGCTACCTCCAAGATGGGACAAAGCAAAATAGGCAATGGCCATTGATACCATAGCATAAGCGTGTACTTTTACTTTGCCATACTTTTTCGCCAGAGGTTCCAGCAGCGCCACGGGTAAGATCGCTGAAACAATACTCAGTACAAGAAAACTGGCAGAGATCACCTGACCTGATTCCACATCGGACAACTCAGGTAAGTTTTGATTGAGAAAAGCAATAATATAAACAAACATGGATTGAACGCCAATCCAGGTAAAAGAATGGGCAGCCAGCACTTTCTGGAAGCCTTTTTCACTGGTGCCATCTGCCTGTATCTGTTCCTTTGCAGCTAATGTTTTGATCATCAGTATCAGGGTCAGGAGCAAGCAACCGAGTTCCATCCAGTAATGCTCTACTTCAATGCCTGCCAAACGCAATGCGAATGCATATACCGAATAAATGATAAAGCCCCATAGTGGTTGAATAACTTGCAGACCGCGGAAAAATGACATGGTTTCACTGCTTTGCGGCTGCGACTCATCTTCTAGTGAAGTTGGTTCGGTAATAAACAGGGTGGGAATAACAGACATCACAAAGACCAAACCAACGCCCAGGTATATCAGTGCATAGTTATTCCAAAATGTACCAATAAAATAGGCCAGCACACCGAACGAACCCGAAATTGTCTGCATCCAGGTGTACCCTTTGGTACGTTCATGACCCTTGGGTGTAACGTCTGCGATGATGGAGCGAGTGGGGTTGAAACTGACATTGATGGATAAATCCAATGTTAGTGCCACAATAATTGCCACGCCTAATATGCCATTTATCCCCAGAGCAGCTGAAATAACGTCTATATTAGGCAGTGCCAATAAGCTTAGTGCTGCTAATGTGCCACCTACAACTATGAACGGTCGGCGTCTGCCGTTCCATATCCAGACTTTGTCACTGATGATACCCACAATAACCTGGCCGAGAATGCCAGCCAAAGGGCCGGCAGCCCAGACAAATCCAATATCATGAATGTCCAGACCAAACTCTGTGGACAACAACCAGCTCAAAGCGGCAATTTGAATTGATAAAGCAAATCCCATGGCACTGGATGGCAGGCTGAGCACCGAATAAAAGGAATTCGTGAGGTTTTTCTGGAATGGCAGCATAAAAAATTAGGTCTCTTTTTGTTCGGTCTGAATTTTCGAGTTTGTTGTTAACAAGATTGTAACCTAAAGCGATCAGATACTTGACTCCATACGTATGCAGCGCTCCTTTATTCGTGATGACTGCGTTATTTTCTGCGCAAAATTGACCAAGCCTATGAAAAATTTACCATTTTTTATGTCGCGATATAGAGACTTTTAAGGTTTTAGTCTAGTCTATATTTTGGTGGTAATTATTATACCCGTGGCGATTTATAAAGCTGACAAATCAGTGAATACAGGGAATGCGTATGTTCAAAATATTTAAACGACTCACTATCATTCAATCAACTCTGACAAGCTTAATCGTATTCACTTTGTCCCTGTTGGTACTGGCTGCTTTTAGCTTAACTAACGCCTGGATAAACTGGCAAAACGGCATAATGGATGAACGGCTACTGTTTTTAATGGATTCATTGGAGAAAGTTGCCCACCATCATGCCGTTGAACGTGGACTCACTGCGGGATATCTTGCCGCACCTGCAGCAAATAAAAAACAGAAACTGGATGCTCAGCGTAAAAACGCTGATCAATCAGTGAAGGACATGCTTTCAATTGCCAATCAAGAATGGCCCGAGAGCTTCAATATGCAACAGCATATGAATTTGCTTAACGATAAGCTCAAACAAAAATCATCAATTCGCGCGCAGGTAGACCAAGGCACCGCGCCTGGTGCATTTACGTTTTATAGCAACGTTAATAAATATGCGTTGGACGTTTTTCAGTTGTTCAGAGTCGACATTCATGACTGGCATATGCAAAAAGCGATTAATAGTGCCCTTGAAATTGCTTGGTTAAAAGAACGAAAAGGCCAGGCCAGAGGTAAAATCAATGGGGCACTCGCCAGAGGAAGCATTGGGGAATTGGAAAAATCTGAAATAGATTCCTATATCAATGAGATTAATGCAGCAACGTTGCATTTGGAGCTTTTATTAACGCCAGATGTAAAACGTTCAATGGATCAGGTGTTAAATTCTTCTGAAAGCCAACAGATCAATAAGATCCATCTTCAGTTGAACTCCGCAACGGGGGATTTATCCCAGCTTAACTTGCCAGCTTCTGCAGAGTGGTTTGCTCTAGCGACCAGCCAGATTGCCGGTGTAAAGCGGGTTTTAGATATTCAGTGGCAAGTCGCGCACGACCAGGCAGAGCATATTAAATCGGCAGAATCGACCTTGTTCTGGTCCGAGATAATACTGCTGATACTTGTTTTGGTCTTTCTGGGTACGTTAAACGCGCATTTGGTTGCCTCTTTGCGAATGAAGCTTTCGAATTTGACCAAAATGTTACGAAAAGTTGCTGATCATGGCGACTTAACGATTGACGTCAGGCTTAAAGGTGATGATGAGCTAGGTGATATATCACGAGCTATTCACTCTACCATTTATGCTTTTCGAGACTTGATAGTAGGATTGGCGACGTCAATTAAAAGTAGTAGTCGTCTCAGCACAGATTTAAATGACATTTCGAATAAAGTCGTGGCTGACGCTGAAACAACCCAAATGATGGCGACCAATATCGCGACCTCAGTGGAAGAAATGTCTGCCACCAGTGATGATATTGCAAAATCTGCGTCACGCACCTTGGAAGCCAGTGACAATATGCTGACTCAGGCAGAACGGAGTATTGAAATCAATTTACAGACCACGGAAGCAATCACTGAACTCACTGCCAATATGGAAGAGGTGGAATCAAAAGCCGGACAGATGGAAGAGCAGGTGAATTCAATAACTGGCATTTTAGAAACCATCAATACCCTTGCTGAACAAACCAATTTATTGGCCCTCAATGCAGCCATAGAGGCAGCCCGTGCGGGCGAAGCTGGCAGAGGGTTCGCCGTCGTTGCCGATGAAGTTCGAAATCTTGCAAAAGGAAGTAAGGAGTCCTCTGACAGAATTGCCACACTACTTGATGAACTGCAAAAAGCCAGTAATCAGGTGTTTGATGCTATTAAGGATAATGCAAGTTCAGCGCAAGGAACCCTTGAACAGGCATTAAGTGCACGGGAAGTCTCTGCCGCATTAAAAGTGCAAGCTGGCGAGGTGGAAGGACTGTCTACCCAGGTGGCTACAGCGGCGGAGGAGCAGTCGGTTACTGCGAGACAAATCGCATCAGACACCAACAAAGTGCTTGATGCGGCCAATGACGAGCTTGCAGCAGCCAAAGAAATGTACGAAATATTTAATGATATGGAAGCCAATGGTGTGACGCTGCAGCGCACAATGGATAATTTTAAAATTGAGTGAATTCTGAGCGCACATGGAGCGGTTCTGCCAATTAGATTGGATGCACCTGAAGCTATGCTTTTTTTATCTGTATGATTCTTTTATAGTTTGTCCCAAACCTAATTAACAGAGTCTATTATGGGACCGCTAATGCTGGATGTCGCGTCGTATGAATTGTCAGTCGACGAAATCGATGTCCTGGATCATCCTTTGGTCGGTGGATTAATTTTATTCACGCGAAATTATCATGACCAAAAACAGTTGTCTGAACTGGTAAGCCAAATACGAAAACACGCGCGTAATGATCTTCTCATTGCTGTTGACCATGAGGGTGGCAGGGTACAACGCTTCAGGGAAGGTTTCAGTGCAATTCCTGCTATGGGAGAAATCTATCCCCGTGCAGCCGGAAATATGGAAAAAGCCAGTGAATTTGCCAATCAATTCGGTTGGTTAATGGCGTCAGAGTTACTGGCGTTCGATATTGATATCAGCTTTGCTCCGGTACTAGACATTCACGGAATCTCTGATGTGATAGGCGATCGAAGCTTTAATCAAAAATCGGAAATCATTGTGCAACTCGCTAGTCAATTCATCCAAGGGATGCACAAGGCCGGAATGAAGTCCACCGGTAAACATTATCCGGGGCACGGAAATGTTAAGGAAGACTCTCATATCGCTATTCCAGTTGATGCAAGGCCCGCAGAAGAAATATTGAACCTGGACAGCAGGATTTTTGCTGAAATTCATCAGCAGGGATTGTTGGATGCAGTCATGCCAGCCCATGTGATTTACCCGCAAGTGGATTCATTGCCTGCTGGTTTTTCTCCTCTGTGGATCAAACAACATTTACGCAAAAATCTTGATTTTAATGGCGTCGTGTTTTCTGATGACTTGTCCATGCAAGGTGCCGTACAGATGGGGGATTTTGGTCAACGAGCCGATGCTGCTCTATCAGCAGGTTGCGATATGGTGTTGGTCTGCAATGATCCTAAAGGTGCGATCCAGGTGTTGGATAGTATGCCGAGTGACTATCTGGCAAGTGAAAGAATCAAACATATGCGCAAAAGTAAAAGCGAGGGCTTCTCTACTTTGGCAGGCACTTACGCACATAAACAAGCGAGTGAGCTTTTAGCTGAATTTTATGGGGAATAAATTCAAAATAACCTTTGTCGCGTTATTGTTGTCTGCTGTATTGGCACTGATTTTACTGTCGATAGGACAGACACAGGCGGTATCACTTACCGCAGCAATTACCTTCTTTACAGCAGCTTTGTGGGTGACCGAAGCATTACCTATTCCGGTCACCTCACTGATACCATTTTTTGCCTTTCCCATGGCTGGTGTGCTCACACATAAAGAAGCTGCTTCAGCACTCGGAAGCCACGTTATACTCCTGTTGATGGGCGCTTTTATGCTCTCAAAGGCCCTTGAAAAGTCGAATGTGCATACGCGTTTGGCAGTTTATATGCTTAGGTTAATTGGCGCAGACAGTGGTAAAAAGCTGGTGCTGGCCTTTATGATCACAGCTGCTATTTTAAGTATGTGGATTTCTAATACAGCCACGACCCTCATGTTGTTGCCTATTGCTCTGGCCGTTATAACCCACTTGAAGTCCGATCATATCAGCGCTGCTCTGCTATTGGGAATTGCCTATGCCGCTAGTTTAGGCGGTGTAGGCACGCCTATTGGTACGCCACCCAATATCATTTTTATGAGCGTATATGCTGAAACTCAAGGAGCCGAGCTCAGTTTTCTGAAATGGATGCAGACCGGTATTCCAATTGTCATTATTGCGATCCCTTTAATGGCCATTTGGTTGACCCGAAACGTTGGGGAATTGGGGCAGGTTTCGTTACCTCAGGTGGGAAACTGGCAAGTAGCAGAAAAGCGGGTGTTAAGCGTTTTCATGTTAATTGCGCTGGCCTGGATTTTCCGACCTTATTGGACCAGTTGGCTCGGCATGCTAGGGGTTGGCGACAGCAGTATCGCATTGCTGGGCGTGGTGATGATGTTTCTGATACCAAGTGGAAACAAGGATGAGAAAGGGAATACGGATAGCAACGACCGACTGCTGGACTGGCAGACTGCTTCTTCTATTCCCTGGGGAATGTTGTTGCTCTTTGCTGGTGGAATTTGTATTGCCAAAGCTTTTATGGCATCGGGACTTAGCGCGCAGATGGGAGAGTGGCTGACAGGTCTATCGAGTTTACCTGTACCTTTGTTAATTCTATCTATTTGCCTGTTTGTTACCTTTCTAACGGAAATCACTTCAAACACGGCAACAGCCACTTTACTCATGCCGATATTGGCTACAGCTGGTGTGGCCGCAGGTATTGACCCGGCGTTGCTGATGATGCCAGCTGCCATCAGTGCAAGTTGTGCTTTTATGTTGCCAGTGGCGACTGCACCCAACGCAATTGTTTACGGTACCGGCAAGTTTAAAATCAAAACCATGGCCCGTGAGGGCCTTGTGCTAAATTTGATAGTGGCCTTTGTTGTGACCCTGGTGGTGAGCATTAATCAGTAGCTATTATCTAAGTCCAACTATACTTTGGTTTCGTCAATGCCTGCAGCCGCGTTAAAAAATCTGGCGAGCACAAAGAAGTAATCTGAAAGTCTGTTCAAGTATTGAATACAGTTCTCAGGAACAGGATAATCTGCCATCAAGGCCACCATCCTGCGTTCTGCCCTGCGGGCAACTGTTCTGCACACATGTGCTTGTGCACCTGTCTGGCATCCACCTGGCAAGATAAAGCTTGTCTGTGGGGGCAGGGCGTCCTGCATTTTATCTATCTCTTGCTCCAGCGCCTCGATATCTTCCGCCTTCAAAGTACTTGTGGCAGAAATCGCAAATCCGATCTGAAACAGATTATGTTGAATATCATTGAGCAAGGAATCGGATAACTCCTGGTCTTGCAAGCTAATCAAAAAACCAATGTGTGCGTTGAGCTCATCCAGAGTGCCGTAACATTCCAATACATCCGCAGATTTATTCATCCGAACCACTTCATCTGCGTAAATTTGCGTTTTACCGCCATCACCGCTTTTGGTGTAAATTTTCATTGGTTGTCTTTCGCTTCTTCTGGCTCATTTGCATTTGCTGCATCTTCACGCTGGGGTTGTTCAAAACGACGGATTTGTACCACCATACCAAACAAGGGATGGTCAAAATAATGCATCTGTTTACTGATCACCCTGCGAACTTGTGAGAACTGGAAATTTTGCAGGCGGGTTAACGGAATTTGCTGTTCCTCAATCAATGCAGGCGGATCTAAATCTGAGTGGGGTGTATCAGACGCAGGAGCTCGGAAATCCAGCTGACTTTCGATGTGTAAATACGGCACATTCTGTATATAGCGCAGAAATACCTTAAATAAACCATCGAGTTCCCATAGTTCGGGTACTCTCTGCTGGACCTGCTGCTTTACCTGATCTTGAGCGCGTTCATCAATGACGAAGTGGGGATCGGCCAATGCGCGTTTTATCTGGTCGATTAAGTCAGGCTGTTCCAGTTCTTCAGTGGATTTTTCGGGATCAATTTGCAACGGATACTCTTCTTGCTGGGGCGCTTCAATTAAAGCTGCACCAGTGGCATCATAATTCAATGCGAAATTTTGCCCGCCAAAAAGACGAAAGAAAGGTGCAATATCTTGACCAACCAACACTTCCTGACGCCAGCCTACATGCAATAACGGACTGGCGTTGGATTGCCTGGCAATGTTGCTGGCCAGTTCAGAAAGTTGTAATGAATTTTTGCTGAGTAAATAAGGCAACTCGGCATCAAACCATTCTACGTTGCTTATCGTTTGCGGCACATCAGTTAGCGCAACCTCTGGCTCAGGGTTCTCATCAAAATTAAAAGTAAACTGCAATTGTTCATCTTCAAAAACGCAGGCTATGGATGTCGGCATTCTGATTAATACAGGCTCAAAATTCAGTTCAAACTCACTGTCCGCGTAAACTTCATCTCCAAACTCGTCTACCCGAACCGTTTCGTTCTCTGCATTACCGACAATATCTGTGTCATCCGATATCTCAGGTACTTGGAAACCTTCTTCTGTGGTCATTTCGAACAGCTCCAAACCAGGTACTTGTTCTATAGTCTGAATTTGGGGATATAACGGGTCTGCGATAACTACTTCTTTAAGTATCTCTTTTACACCCAACTGATTTAATCCAAGTGAAACATCAGACAATAACGCATCCGGCATAAATACAATGTCTGGAATTTCCGGAGGCGGGGCAGGAGGCTTAAAGCAATAAGGCAAACTATCACGGGTCCAGGTTAAATCGGGTATCAAATAATCAGTTAGCAAATCAATATGAGGTTGCTCTTTGAAGGCTGTAAAGCCCGGCAGGAACTGCTCCTTTATAGTGTTTGGGTTCAAATCTCGCTTAAATAGCAAAACTTCAATTTCAAACAACCATTTTTTCTCTTGCCCATTGACGTTGGCGCTTAACAAGGCAATAGATGCAGCCAGCAAAACCCAACTGATTCGGGCAATAATGCAAAGACGTTGGCGAAGCCAGACAAATTCTAGATAATTATCCATTAAGCCGCTCGTATCTGTTGTGTAAATTCGCTTAGCATGCTGCTCACTTTGTCCAGTCGTTTTTGTGGTTCTTCCAGGCTCACTGAAAAGCGTAATTTCTGTGGGCCATCAAGACGATAGGTATTCGGCTTCGATTGGATCAAACGTATGATGAAGCCAGGGTCAACCTGGGTTTCCTGCGCAAATTCGAATACGCCACCCTGTGCTGTGGCCTCTATTTTCTTGAGACCAACTTGTTGAGCCTGCAACTTCATTTCGGAAATTCTGACCAGGTTTTTTGCTGCTTCTGGTAGTAGTCCAAATCTGTCGATCAGTTCAATCTGCAATTCTTTGATTTCGAGACCATTTTTACAACTCGCCAGCTTTTTGTACAGCGAAAGACGTGTATTGACGTCAGAAATATAGTCGTCAGGAAGCAAGGCTGGTATGCGTAATTCAATGTCTGTTTGGGTTGCAAGCACAGCATCAAGGGAAGGCTCTTTGCCTGCTTTTAATGCGTCCACGGCTTTTTCCAGCATTTCCATATACAAACTGAAGCCAACCGTGGCTATTTGTCCAGACTGATCATCACCTAATAATTCCCCGGCCCCTCGAATTTCTAAATCATGAGTGGCGAGCGCAAAGCCTGCCCCCAGATCTTCGAGTGAGGCAATAGCGTCCAGCCGTTTCCGAGCATCTTTTGTCATACGTTTTGGATGGGGCGTGAGCAAATAGGCATAGGCCTGGTGGTGGGAGCGACCTACTCGTCCACGCAGTTGATGTAACTGAGCCAAGCCCAGATGATCAGCTCTATCCATGATAATGGTATTGGCAGAAGGCACATCGATACCTGTTTCTATGATGGTTGAGCACACCAGAATATTGTAACGCTGGTGGTAAAACTCACTCATAACCCTTTCTAGTTCTCGTTCGCGCATTTGTCCATGGCCTATGGCAATGCGCGCTTCAGGCACTATTTCAGCAATCTCCTGAGCGGTTTTTTCTATACTCTCCACTTCATTATGCAGGAAATAGACTTGGCCACCACGCAATATTTCACGCATGACGGCTTCACGGATCAGTTCTTTATTTCGCTGCCTGACAAAGGTTTTTATTGCCAGTCGTTTTGCCGGTGGCGTAGCAATAATGGACAGATCACGCATACCACTTAAGGCCATATTCAAGGTTCTGGGAATGGGGGTGGCGGTTAATGTCAAAATGTCTACATCTGCCCGAAGAGCCTTGAATTTTTCTTTTTGTCTGACACCAAACCTGTGCTCTTCGTCAATGATAACTAGACCAAGATCGTCGAACTTGACGTCATCTTGCAATAACTTGTGAGTGCCAATGACGATATCTACTTTGCCTGAATCGAGGCCACCCATCACCTGCTTTTGATCTTTGCCCGATACGAATCGAGACATGACTTCGACCCGGAAAGGCCAATCTGCAAATCTATCCTTAAAGTTTTCGTAGTGCTGCTGAGCAAGTAGGGTGGTGGGAACCAGGATTGCCACTTGTTTACCCGCATTTGCGGATAAAAAGGCGGCACGCATTGCCACCTCGGTTTTACCGAATCCGACGTCACCACAAACCAGTCTATCCATGGCATTGGGACTGCCCATATCTGATATCACAGCACTGATAGCTTGTTGCTGATCGGCAGTCTCTTCAAACGGGAAGCTATCTGCAAAAGATTGATATTCCTGCCAGTTAATTGGGTAGGCAAATCCGGGTTTAGCTGCACGTCTGGCGTAGACATCCAGTAATTGTGCGGCCACATCCCTGACTTTTTCCGCGGCTTTTTTCTTTGCTTTGCTCCAGGCATCTGATCCAAGGTTATGCAGGGGAGCGGATTCAAGGTCGCCACCGCTATATCGGCTGATTAAATGCAACGAAGCTACAGGTACGTACAACTTCGCTTCTTTTGCATATTCGATGGTCAGGTATTCAGTTTTCACATCCCCCACATCCAAGGTCTGCAAACCCAGATAGCGACCCACACCATGATCAAGATGCACCACCGGCTGACCAACGGTCAATTCAGCCAGGTTACGTATGATGGCATTTTCGTCTGTTGCCTGACGTTTTTCCCTTAGTCTTCGCTGACTGATTTTATGACCTAACAGCTCAGTTTCCGTGATAAAAGCCAGCTGTCCGTCTGCCTCCTGCAAAACGAAACTGTGTTCTGCCAGACCGATACTGATGCCGACTTTCTCATGACTGAGCAGGAAATCTTCAAGTCGCTCAAATGCTTTTGGTTTAATGTCAGCCTGCGCGAGAAGCTCCAGAAGGCTTTCACGTCGGCCTTGTGACTCTGCACTGAACATGACTTTGTATCCCGAATCAAGCCAGTTCTTGACAGACTCCTTGATACTGGTCCAGGGAACTTTATTCTGATGCTTGATGCTGATATCACCAATGGCGTCAGTAGCAAAATTTGTTTTACCTGCACGTTCTTCCAAAGTCGCAAATTGCGTGGCTATCCGAGGTCTTTGCTTTAAGGCAGCGAATAACTCTTCGTAGCGGAGAAAAAGTTCAGATGGTTGTAGCAGTGGTCTGGCGGGATCAAAACGATGTTGTTCGTATCTCTCATTCAGATCTGCCCAGTAAAACTCACATGCAGAGGATAAATCTCCTTGCATAACAATCAGTGTCTGTTCGTGGAGATAATCAAACAGGGTAGAGGTGTGCTGGAAAAACAACGGCAAATAGTACTCAATTCCCCCTGGCATAAGTCCTTTGCCAACCTGGTAATAAACAGATTCTTTGCTGTTGTTAGCATCGAACTTCTGCAGATATTGTTGACGGAAAAGACTGATAGCATCTTTATCGGTTGGAAATTCCCTGGCCGGAAGTAGTTTTATTCCATCTACTTTTTCCCCGGACCGCTGACTGTCGGGGTCAAAATACCGGATGCTGTCAATTTCATCGTCAAACAAATCTATTCGGTATGGCTGTTGACTACCCATTGGAAATAAATCAACGATGCTGCCGCGAATCGAAAACTCGCCATGTCCCATAACTTGATTCACATGGGTATAACCAGCTTTTTCCAATCCTGAGCGAAAACTGTCTATATTGAGCGTCTGATTGGTATCGAGAATTAACAGATATCTGCTCAAATAATCGACTGGTGCCATACGTTGCAACAGCGTGTTAACGGGCACAATGAAAATACATCGTTCGTTTTGAGTCAGTTGATACAGAGTTTCCAAGCGCTGGGAAATAATATCCTGATGGGGTGAAAACGTATCGTAGGGTAAGGTTTCCCAGTCAGGTAAAAGTTTAACCGGTATGTTTTGTCCCAACAGAAAGTAATTAAGTTCTTTTTCCAGCTTGATCGCAGATGGCGTATCTGCGGTGACAAGAAGTGTTGATGCTTTGTTTTGTTTCGCCCCATTGGCGATGGAAAATGCCAGACTACTGCCGTGCAGGTTCCCCCAGTGAATAATATCACCGGCTTTTGCTGGAAGAGCCGGTGTGAAAATACTTGATGTCATTAATTTGAGTCGTCTAGGTTCTTATTGGCGCGTTTTCGAAGTTGTAATGTTTGTTGATGCAAACTAGCTCGCACCAACAATTCCTGATCTTCTTCCCGGATCCGGGTAAATATTAGTGATATATGGTACTTGCCATCTCGCTCATGACAAGCAATTACTTCAGCAAAACAAAAAACAGCCGCTGCCTCTTCCAGTAAAAAGAGTTTTAATTCTGATCGTAAGCCCAGCTCCATCGCTTTTTTACTGATAATAGTGACGCCACCGCCACCGAATTCGAAGGTTTCATAGCGGAAATCATCTTCATCTTGCTGCTGCAGTATGTACGACATCATCAAATCGATTTTGCGAGATTGGTGACTCAGAAATTGTGCCAATTCTGAAGCATGCTCTCCAAGGTGACGAAGGGGCCTGAGGGCCTGCGTTTCAAGACTGGAGATTTCTCCAGCTATTCTGAAAGCATAAGGCATGTGCTCCACCAATACATCATGATCTGGCAATTGGAACTCTTCACTCAGAGGTTTCAAATTCACTTTTATATTGTGTTTGATTGTAAAAAATTCATGGAACTGTTGCTTTTTCTGTTCCAAGGTCAAGTTTTCCATTCATTCTCCCGCATTTCGATAAGGCAATATCGGCTGAGGCTTGTTTGCCAATAAGCTTACACGTATTATGCCAATACATTAAGGCGATCACCTAATTTGGCATAACCAAAATGGTCGATTGTCGCTGGAATCAATTCAGACCGTACTCATCAAGGCTTAATTACACACTATGTTTCAACCTACCTCTGCCTTTATCGGGCTACGATATGCCAGGGCAAACAAGGGCAATCATTTCATCGCGTTTATTAATTTCTTTTCTGTGGTTGGGATTGCCTTGGGTTTAATGGCTCTGATAACCGTATCGTCTGTGATGAACGGATTTGAGGGGCAGTTGAAAAATCGTGTTTTAGGCCTGGTTCCGCATATTGTTGTTGATACATCTGGGGGAACTGAAGATGCCAGCGCGCTAGACAAAATTCCTGGTGTCATTGCAAGCTCGCCAATTATTGAATCTGAAGGCGTTTTGCAATCTTCAAAAGATTTGCAGGGGGTTTTGATACAAGGTGTCGACCCTGAGTTCATGCAATCGAACTCTATCGTGGCAGAAAATATGTTATTCGGACGAATTGCAGATCTCAAAGCATCACAATACGGGATTGTGATTGGCAGAGCATTGTCCATTAAAATGGGGCTTCGACCTGGTGACGAGACCCGTTTAATAGCGGCAGGTGCAAGCGTCTACACACCTTTTGGAAGAATGCCCAGTCAGCGGGTTTTTCGGGTCGTTGGTATCTATGATCTGGCGTCAGAAATGGACAGCAAAGTGGTTTTTACACATATTGATGACAATGCAAGATTATTGCGTCAGAAAAGGGTGAAGCTTCAAAAAACAAGATTATTTCTAGAAGATGCTTTTGATTATAAACAGATTGAACAGCAGATATCTTTACCTACCGATAATTGGCGCAGCAGACAAGGCCCTTTGTTTGACGCAGTGAAAATGGAAAAAAACATGATGTCGCTGATGTTATTGCTCATTGTGGCTGTAGCCGCATTCAATATCGTATCAGCACTGGTCATGGTTGTGACCGAAAAGCAAGGTGATATAGCGATCCTCAGAACCCAAGGTATGCCTGTGGGCCAGGTTATGAATATATTTCTGTTCAACGGGATGTTCAACGGCTTGAAAGGCACTCTTTTTGGTCTTTTGGGAGGCTTATTGCTGGTGTCACAGCTGAATTCAATATTGAGTGTTATGGGTTCTCCTGTGGCTTTGGGAAACAATGGTGAAGGATTGCCTATAGATATCAGGTGGTCGCAAGTCTGGTTTATGGTGTCAATGTCTATCTTGTTGTGCTTCCTGGCAACGCTGTATCCAGCCTATCGGGCTGTTAAGGTTGAACCGGCTAGGGCATTGCAGTACGAATAAGAACCACTTGGATTAAAAATCCGTCAATTGGACCAGAACCGTAAAATTAGTTCATATTTACCGCTAACCTTTGTCTATAATGGACGGATGGTTAATTTTTAGTATTTGCTGGCAGCCTCGACCTGATCATTGTTGCCGCTAAAAGGTATCGTTAATGCAAAAAACATATATTACTGCACAACAGTTACTTCAGGATTCTTTTCGTCTTGCGTCACAAGTATTTGAAGACGGTTTTCGTCCTCATTTCATCATCGGAATCTGGCGTGGAGGAGCCCCAATAGGTATCGCAGTGCAGGAATATTTTGATTTCAAAGAAGTGGAAACAGATCATATTGCGGTACGTACTTCCTCCTATTATGGGATAGATAAGCAGTCTAAAACCATTAAAGTCCATGGTTTGCACTATCTGATTGAAAACGCTAATGCAGACGATTCCTTATTGATAGTGGATGACGTATTTGATTCAGGTCGCAGTGTTGATGCGTTAATCAAGCAAATTAAAAAGCTGTCCAGAAAAAATATGCCTCATGATGTCAGGATCGCTTGCCCGTATTACAAGCCAGCTAACAACAAAACAGAGATAGTACCTGATTACTTTGTGCACGAAAGTGACGAATGGTTGGTGTTTCCACACGAAATTTCAGGGCTGACACCAGATGAAATTATCGAAGGGAAAACCGATCTTGCAGACGTACGCGACTTGCTGATTTAAGCAAGAAAAATCGGACAAAGGGCCATCAAGGCCCTTTTTTAGGACCAAAATAAAGTGTGACACTCTGCAGGGGGGAGTTATTCCTTTTTCTTTGGGCGGGTTATGCTCAGCTGTATACAAGATCAAACAAAATACGTACTCTTGAAAGCATAATTTTACTTTGAAAGTATCCCCATATGGGCCAGTTTAAACATCGAGGAACAAAGGTAATTCATTCAGGGTTGCCCAAAGCCGAACAAGGTAAACCTTTTATTGAAGGGCCCGCATTTGCCAGTACCTTTCATTTATCCGGTTCAACGGAAAATGCTGAGCATCATTACGCGCGGGTCTCCAATCCCACATGGCAGACACTTGAAGCAACCTTAAGCGAATTAGAAGGTGGTGATACTGTTGTTTTTCCTTCAGGGATGGCAGCGGCAGCCGCGATAATGAGCAGCTTGGTTGTGGCAGGGGAAACGATAGTGTTGCCAGCGGATGGATACTTTGCGACCCGAACATATGCTGAGGAATTTCTGCAACCCAATGGGGTTAAGTTGGAACTGGTCCCTACCGTTGAACTACTAAATTGGGATTTCAATAACGTTAAGCTGGTATTAGTGGAATCACCCAGCAATCCTTTGCTCGATGTAGTGGATATCAAAGCACTTGCAGAAAAAGTCCATACTTCTGGTGGACTATTGGCAATAGATAACACTGCAGTCACAGTCCTGGGACAGCGCCCGTTACAACTTGCTTGGTGCTGATCTATCCATGTCCGCTGATACCAAGGCGCTAAACGGTCATAGTGATGTCGTTTTCGGGCACGTTTCAACCAGTGATGCTCCGCTGATCGAAAGGGTCCGCTTATGGCGTAAACTGGCGGGTAATATTCCTGGCCCGATGGAAACCTGGCTGGTGCAGCGAGGACTGGCGACTTTGGATCTGCGTCTCGAGCGCATGGTAAATAATGCTCAGCAAGTAGCGGAATTTTTGGTACGTCATCCGGCCGTTGCTTGGGTGCGTTATCCGGGCTTACCCACTGATCCCTCTTATCCTGTCGCGGAACAACAAATGGACCATTTCGGTTTTATGATCAGTTTTGACCTTGGCTCACAACAACGGGCTGATCAATTCTTACGATCTACCTCGCTGATATTCGAAGCAACCAGTTTCGGCGGCATTCACACTATGGCTGAACGCCGTGCACGCTGGGGCACTGATAATGTGCCTGAAGGAATGGTGCGTTTGAGTATCGGCTGTGAGCATATTGAAGATTTGCTACACGCTATTGAGCGGGCGTTACCTTAGCCGATTCAGTCAATGCCGCAACAGCGGTGTCGATCACATTTTTCGACGCAATAATATCAGGCACAACACCCGTTCCTTCCCAATTTGTTTTTGACAGTGGATTTATCGGTGCAGCGGTTGAAATTGAGATACGCAGTTGATCGTCTAAATCATAGAAACTATTCATGTGGGCGGCACCCGCTGTAGGGGAACCTATGATCCTTGCTTTACCAAATGCTTGAAGTGTGTATGCAAAATACTCGGCAGCTGAACCTGTTTTTTCATTTACCAAAATAGCTAGGGGTTCACCTGTCCGCAAACGTCCTAATATGGCAGGTGAGCTATATTGCACGTAAGGGGTTGCGTGCTGATCAGCGTAATAGGTTGTTGAAAGATGAATGGGTTCAGGATCGAAATAGTGATTTAAAATATATAACATCAGCTCAGGGTAGCCTCCGCCATTTCCCCGAATATCAATGATTAATGCATTAGTAGAGCCCAGCCATTGCATACTGGCCACTGCTGTTGGCATACCGCGAGAAGGGTGCATAAATTCACTAATTTTCAGATAGCCGATATTGCCTTGAAGAATTCGCATCTCCTGAAATCCGAAGTTTTTCTGAATTTCTTGCTGACGTTGCTTTACTTCCCAGGCATCCCAATCAGTTTCCGTCTCAGTTTCAACCAACGAAAGGGCTTCAATATAAAGATGCTTGTCATTACTGGCCGAGAATAATCGATTAGTTAAGTGTTTCGCATATTCAGCTCTAGTCGACGGAGAGATTTGATCTGCACTTTTTTTGAACTTTGCTAAGATAGTGGGGATTCTGTCTTTAAGGACATAGTGTTGCTCAATGAGATCAACAATTTTTCCATCAAGATGTTTTTTGTCTTTCTTTGTCACCTCAACAGCTAGCCCAACGCTAGTGCACAATAAACTTGTTATTAGTAATAAAACGGGCTTAATCAATGAAACCTTCCTTTGATACAGATGCTTACTGTTCTTTGTCGAGCGTAACCATGAAATAGTTTGGAAACACTGGAATTGGTTCAAGATAATTCAAATAGCGGCAGGATTTATCAACGCGCAAGCGTGGCTGGCTCTTCCGAAGTCTGTCTTATTTATCCTTGATATAATACTTGTCATAAAAGGTATAAACCCAGCTGGGTTTGTAAATGATCAGTAATGTCATTGTCATGCCATTCAACATGGCCTCTGAAAAGAGCATCAAAGGGATCAGTAACAGGTAGTTGTCCCAAACTACTTGCCAAGTATGAATGTCATCGAGGTAGAAATAACCGCCAAGCAGAAACATTTTTAAAGCCATCACAGATGCACCTGTGATGAAAGCACAGATGAACACGTAAATGAAAAAGTGCCTGGGTAACTTGTGAAACGAGAAGTTGTATACCAGATAGGTGACCAACAGAGGAGCACTGACCGCAAGTAAACCGTTAACACCAAACATTGCCCAATCTTCCAGGCCAACTAAGGTGACGCCCAACAGTGTGACAAAACCACTAAACAGTGCCCATCGAAGGCCAAGCAACAAAGTCAGCGCCGTCAGCCATAAAAAATGCACGTTCAGACCGGTATAAATGCCTGTTCTGAACAACCACAGAACAAACAAGCTAACTGATGCACCAAAAACCAGGTGCTGTACTTTTTTGTCGTCGATTAATTGACGAACAGGGAGGCTTTTATACAGCCAGAACAGGCTGGCCAGGTACAAAACCCAACCAACAAGTTGAAGTGATGAAAGTGAGTCAGTCACAATGATTCAGATTATCGATATGTCGCCCAGATTGGTGCATGATCCGAGGGTTTTTCAATACCCCTTAGCTCATAATCGATACCCGCATCAGACAAAGTGCCATGTAATCCTGGTGTCGCCAATATCAGATCGATTCTTAAGCCACGGTTGTCATCGAATCCTCTGGAGCGATAGTCGAACCAGCTATATTTATCATCTGAATCTGGGTGTAAACTGCGGAAACTATCGTTAAAACCCCAGCTCATCAATGTGTTTAGCCATTCCCGCTCTTCGGGTAAAAAACTACATTTTTTAGTTTGCAGCCAACGTTTTCTGTTTGGTTCACCGATCCCGATATCCAGATCTGTATGGGAAATATTCACATCCCCCATAACTACAACGTTTTCGTCTGGGCTGTGATATTCATGCAAATAGGTCATCAAATCTTTATAAAATTTTCGCTTGGCGGGGTATTTGGTTTCGTGTTCTTGATTCTCACCCTGAGGGAAATAGCCGTTGAGGATCCTCACTTTTTCGCCTTTTTCATTCAGACAAGTGACCATGATCATGCGTCGTTGTGCATCTTCATCATCAGTGGGAAAACCGTATTGCACTTCAACAGCTTGCTGTTTACACATCATGGCGACACCGTAGTGGCCTTTCTGACCATGAAAATAGACTTTGTAGCCCAAAGCTTCTACATCCTCTACGGGGAACATGTCGTTATGCACTTTGATTTCCTGAAGTCCGATGACATCAGGTTGGTGTTTTTCAACAAGAGCTTTCAGTTGGTGCAGACGAGCGCGTAATCCATTGATGTTAAATGAGATGATTTTCATTATTAGTCCGAAGCTGGGAAAGAAAATTTGAGATACAAAAATACATGGTACCAAAAGGTACCATTCAGGAAAAAGCGATTAATCGTATTTTTTGCAAAGACTGACGTTGGTAACTCTATCTGTTAGTTAATCATCACCTGTTTAAACGGAGTTACTCACCTTCAGCAGTTAGTAAGCAAATTGTGCCAGGTGTTGCTGTACTTTTTTACCCAACTCATCACGCCAGGTTTCGCTACGTCTTAAAATTAAGTTCATTAATAACTAAATTTCTTGGGATCAGAATTTTTTAGGCACAATATTTTGCTCGTGGTGGGGAGGCCGGATGTATCCTTTGCGGTTTATTTGCGGCAATTCAGGGATACTATTGTTTATTTCCTGATATTTAATTTGACCAAGAAAGTGCGAAATACAGTTGAGTCTCGCACTTCGTTTATCTTCCGCATCAACAACATACCAAGGGCAAACCTTGGTATCCGTGTGGGCAAACATATCGTCTTTGGCTTTGGAATATTCCACCCATTTATCCCGTGCTAGTAAATCCATATCTGAGAACTTCCAGCGTTTCACCGGATTGTTGAGGCGCTCCAAAAACCGTGATTCCTGTTCCTCATCAGAAACGGAAAACCAATATTTAATCAGGACGATCCCTGACCGAACTAACATTTTTTCAAATTCCGGACAGGCTCGCAGGAAGTCCAGATATTCTTTATCACTGCAAAAGTTCATCACTTTTTCAACGCCAGCGCGGTTGTACCAGCTGCGATCAAACAATACAATTTCGCCCGCACTAGGTAAGTGCGCCACGTAGCGCTGAAAATACCATTGGGTTTTCTCCCTATCGGAAGGTTTAGACAGGGCCGCAATTCTGACCACCCGCGGGTTGGTTCTGCGGGTAATTGCCGAGATCACACCACCTTTGCCAGCGGCATCCCGTCCTTCAAACACAACCACAACTTTAAGCCCCTGCTGGACCACCCATTGTTGAAGTTTAACCAGCTCAATGTGTAGCTTTTTCAGTTCCGATTCGTATAGCGCTTTTTTCATCCTGATAACTCAATGTCTGGTGTTTTCTAAATGATAGTAAAATTTTCAGATAAATAGTTTATGAATCAGATACTTTGTTAATATTGCAGTAGTTAAGTATCAGAAAGGAACAGACGTGCTCCACCTTGTGCAATCTAATAAGATGGAAAACCTTGCTCTTCAGTTGGTTGATTGGCTGCGGGAGAGTTTTGCCCAAAAAGCATCTGTTATGGAAGCTGATTCTGTGTTGGTGCAAAGTCCGGGGATGGCGCAATGGTTGAAGTTGTTTGTTGCACAGCAGTTGGGTATTACGGCAAATATTGATTTTCCTTTGCCATCAAGTTACATCTGGCAATTATATCAACAGCATATTGAGGATTTACCCGCACAATCTGCTTTCACTAAACCCAATATGACCTGGAAATTAATGCATCTTTTGCCAGGACTTCTGGAGCGAGATGAATTTATTGAGGTGGCCCGTTATCTGAACGACGATAACCCACTGAAGCGTTATCAGTTGTGCGTTAAAATTGCCGATGTATTCGATCAGTACCTGGTTTATCGACCAGACTGGATTTTAACCTGGGAGCAAGGTGAAAATCAGTTAACAGACGCGGACGTGTCCCTTCAACCCTGGCAGCCCATTTTATGGCGCGAATTGGTTTCCTTTTCAGAACGACTTGGCGAGTCTGGTTATCACCGGGCGAACTTGCATAACCAATTGCTAGGTCAGTTGAATAACTCTACAGATCAGGCGCAGCCCATACTGGTGTTTGGAATGTCTGCATTGCCGCAGCAACAACTTGAAGTTTTAAATGCACTGGCCAACAACCGGGATGTGGTGATTTTCTGGTTGAACCCCAGTTTTCATTATTGGGGGGACGTGGTTGATGAAAAAATACGGGATAAAAAACGACTTGCTAATCAGGACAAAGATAACGACTACCTTGAAGTTGGTAATCCTCTTTTATCTTCCTGGGGAAAGTTAGGGAAAGATTATCAGGACTTATTGATTGAACTTGACCCTGTCACCCAGGATGTTTTTGATGAACCTCCGGCATCTAGTTTGCTGGAATATCTGCAGCAGGAAATCCTTCAACTCAGGTTCAGGGGAGCTGATGAGGAATTGTCAGCCGAAGAACTATTAAGTAACGGCACTCAATACCCGAAGATATCAATAGCGTCCAGTGATCAGTCTCTGCAAGTTCATGTATGCCATTCGATGGTGCGGGAGTTGGAAGTTCTTCGTGATAATTTGCTTAAAGAGTTCGAACGACGTCCGGATTTAAATCCTGGCGATATTGTGGTCATGATGCCTGACGTTGCCACCTATGCCCCCTTGATTGATGGCGTGTTTGGCGCCGCAGATAAAGCCCAGTTTATTCCTTATGCAATCTCGGATCGCAGTAACGCTGAAGAATCAGGAATACTCCCCAGTTTTCTGACATTAATGTCCTTACACCAATCAAGATTAGGTCTGACAGAGATATTATCTGTTTTCTGCATACCTGCTGTGTTGAAGCAATTTGATGTATCTGAATCAGAAGCTGAGCTAGTGAAACACTGGGTTGCGGAAAGTGGAATTCGGTGGGGATGGGACAAGGAAGATAAAGAACGTTGGAATCTGCCGGAAGAAGCCCAAAACACCTGGTTATTTGGATTTTCCAGACTCCTTTCCGGGTATGCCATCAATAATGAAAATTTACTGGAAACAGGCGAGGGCATTATCGCGCCTTATGCTGATATTGAAGGACACGAAGCGGCAGCATTTGGCAAATTTTACCAGTTCAGCAAAATTGTTCACCAGGCGTTGTTGTATTGCCAGCAGAGGGGAAAAATCGCGGATAAAATTGCGGGTGCATTGGCATTAGTAAATCAGTTTTTTGCTGAATCTGATGAGACACTACAAGACATCATTGGAATTCGTCAGGCAATTGAATCTTTGTCTGTGCACCAAATACAATTTACAGGAGAGGTCACCCAGGATATTTTTGTTGCCGAATTACAGCAAGTTCTCGGTGAAAAAGGGGTTGGTCAACGATTCCTGGCTGGTTACGTTAACTTCTGCACCTTAATGCCGATGCGCAGCATACCATTCAGTCATGTGTGCATTTTGGGATTGAACGATGGGGATTATCCACGCCAGACTGTGCCTGTGGGCTTTGATTTGATGCGCAATAGTCAGGCTCGCAAAGGCGACCGTTCAAGGCGTTTTGATGACAGGTATTTGTTTCTGGAAGCGATATTATCGGCCCGTTCCAATTTGCACCTGAGTTATCTTGGATTTAGCCAGAAAGATAATAGTGCCCGAAGCCCGTCAGTGCTGATAAGTGAGCTGTTAGAGTATTGTGGTTTCACATTTTGTATTGAGGAGCAGCAATCCCTTGATCCGGCTATAACCAAACGCAATCTGCTGGATCAGCTTGTTATTCAGTATCCCTTGCAGCCCTTCTCTGAAGCCCATTACTTAAAGAGTAGTAATAAGATTGCCAGTGTTGAACGGAAATGGTTCGAAGTTGCCAATCAAATGAGGCAACCTCCAGTAGATGTGGAATTTAGCTCAGTATCTCTGGAAAAATTGAATGAGAGCGACGATGCAGGAGTTGTTGAACTGGACGATTTTATCAACTTCTTCATGAATCCCGCTAAAGCGTTTTTTAAGATCCGTTGGAATACCTCTTTGTATTTGCGGCAGCAAGAGTTAATTGATTCGGAACCTTTTGAACTCGACCCCTTGTCCCGCTTCAAACTTACTGAAATTAGCTTGCAACAATCTGATCTGGATTTCAGTTCACAGTTTCAGGCTGAGGGAGTACTACCCCAGGGAAATGCAGGGATTTTGCATTTACAACGCTTCTCCGAGCAAAATTCATTGTTTGCAGACAAATTAAACGCGCTCAGAAATGGCAGGCAATGCACCCATGTGGATACCATTTTTGTCATGCCTGAACATAAGCTGGTTGGCAATATTGATTGCATTTATGAAGACGAGTTGATCTTATGGCGACCTGGAAAAATTCGCGCTAGAGACAAGATTGAGCTTTGGATTAAACTCATGATGTTGTGCGCGCAACAACCCCAGACGTTATGTCGGCATGCGCATTTTCTTGGCACAGATGGCTGCTTTTCCTTGCATGGTGTTGAACAACATATCGCTGAGAACGAGCTAAATCAATTTTTCGAATTTTGGTTAAAAGGTCAAACGTCCGTGCTGTTTTGTTTTCCGGAATCAGCCTGGGCCTGGCTTAAAACAAGAGATAAAAACAAAACTCTGGCGCAGTTTGAGGGCAACGCATTTGTTAATGGTGAAGGACAAGAGCCCCATATTGCCAGGGTATGTCCGGACCTATCTGTCCACTTTGAAAAATTTGTTTTGCAGAGTGAAGAATTGTATTCGAATTTGTTTAATCTGGCGGAGGGAAAGATATGATCCCTTTGAACAGTCTGACCTTTCCTTTGAGCGGTCCTTCTCTTATCGAGGCAAGTGCAGGCACGGGAAAGACCTATACCATAGTCAACCTTTACCTTCGCCTGCTTCTGGGCCACGGTTGCACAGCAAGAAGTGTAGAAGAAATATTAGTTGTAACTTTCACTAATGCTGCCACTGCAGAGTTGAAAGAACGGATCAGGCAGAGACTAAATTCCGCCTATCTGGCATTTTTTGCAGGGGGGAGTGACGACGAATTTCTGCAGCATCTCATCGATGATTGCGACGATTTGAAGAATGCGATGTTGCGTCTGTCTCTCGCTGGCAGGCAGATGGATGAAGCCTCGGTGTTTACTATACATGGATTCTGTCAACGGACCTTGTCTCAGCACGCGTTTGAAAGCGGAGTAATGTATGAGCAGACACTGACAATGGATCAAAGTGAATGGCTGCAATTGGCCGTTCAGGATTACTGGCGAACCCATATTGTCACACAGCCAATGGACTTATTGGCGCAACTCATGACGTTCTGGTCTGGGCCTAACGCCTTGCAATACCATGTTAAACCCTTGATTCACCGTACTGCCAAACTCAAAAAGATGGTGACCCTTGCACAGTGCCATGCAGATTTTCATGTTTTAAAGCAAGCTGTTACTGAGATCAAAAAATGGTGGTTGGACAAAGAGATAGGCGTTCAACTTTCCCAAGCTAAATTAAAAGCCAATACGCGTGTTGGAAAACAACAAACTTATCAGTATATGCAGGAATTTTGTCATGCAGATGAACTGGTGCCCACGATCGGAAAGGAAGGGTGGGGAGCCTTTGGCGAAGAGAGGATTGCAAAGGCAAAAAGCAAAAATAGCACCGATATTTCGCATATCGACTTTGATCGTTTTGATCGGTTACATGCTCTGGTTCAATCCACGCTAGAGAGCATTTACCTCGCATACTCCACCCATGCCCTGGAGACAATAAAGCACAATCTGGAAAACAATAAGGCACTTCACAACCTGTTGGCACCTGATGATTTGCTCACCCGTTTGGAGGAGTCTCTGCAAGGTAGCAAAGGTCAGTCTTTGTCCAAAGCCATAGCGGATGCACATCCTGCGGTGCTTATCGATGAGTTTCAGGATACAGATCCCACTCAGTTCAGCATTTTTCAACATATTTACGGACAGCCAGAAAACAAAAACAGTCTGTGTTGGATAATGATAGGTGATCCGAAGCAGGCGATTTATGGATTTCGTGGTGCGGACATATTTACCTACATAGACGCCAAACAATTAGTTCCGGCAAATCATCATTTTACCCTGGCCCGCAACTGGCGTTCTCAGGCTAATTTGGTGGGCGCGGTAAATACCGTGTTCGAACAAAGTGAAATGGGTTTTATGTTCGACACCAGCATTCCTTTTTACCCGGTAGAGGCTGCCAAGAAACAACAGAATATAATCAGTGATACAGAAACGCTTCCCAGCATGGCGTTTCAGTTTTTATCATCGCCTCAATCACTTCCTGTTAGCTGGGATACGGCACAACGTGTCTTGGCAGTGCAAACAAGTAACCAAATTGCTTCCCTGTTGAATAACAAAGCTATGCTTGATGACAGGTTGATCTCAGCAGGCGATTGTTGTGTTTTGGTGAGGGACAGGGCAGAAGCGGATCTAATTAAATCAACCTTGCATCAGGCTGGGATTGCCAGCGTCTTTCTGATCCGGCGGAGTGTTTTCTCGAGTCAGATGGCCAGTGACCTACTGCAATTATTGTCTGCTTTGGCCAACCCTGCTGATGAGAGGCAACTTAGAACCGCCTTGTCTAGTGAGTTATTTGCTCTGGATGCAAATCAACTTGATGCATTACTAACGGATGACGTTCGTTGGCAGTCATTAGTTGAGGAAGTGTTTCTTTGGCACAAAGAGTGGCAGTTAAATGGGGTTATGAAAGTCATCAATTTGATTTGTCAGAGGTTTGAATTACCCCAAAAACTCGTGGCTCACTATGCTGACGGATCACGCAGGTTAACCGACTTACGGCATCTCACAGAATTGTTGCAACAACAGAGTGCATTGATTGCTGGAGAGTCTCAATTGTTGCATTGGTATGGTGAACGTATTCTTGATCCTGATCATGACAACGACAGTCAGCAATTGCGCCTGGAAACTGATAAAAACCTGGTTCAGATTATTACCATGCATGCATCCAAAGGGCTCGAATTTCCCCTGGTATTTATTCCTTTCGCATGTCGTTATCGCGCCACCAAACTTGCCATGTTTCATGACCAGGATCAGTCGCTGACTCTGGACTACCTAGCTCATCCTGACAGCCTGGAATCAGCGGAAACAGAGCGATTGGCTGAAGACGTCAGATTGCTTTACGTGGCCCTGACCAGAGCCATTTACTACTGCTCAGTCGGAGTTTGGAACAACAGTCATGCCAGACTTAAAAAACAGTCGGAATTTAAACAATCTGCCCTTGGCAGACTGCTGCTGGAAGGCACTCAGGATGCCAGTGATGAGGCTATACTGTTTGCGTTGAATCATCTTTCCAGTAAAGCAGATATCGGGGTAGTGCAGATTTCAGAGGAGCAGGAAGCAGAAACCTATTTGCAGGATCCTCAGCAATCATTACCGGAACTCCATCTGGAATCACTCTCCAGACAGGTGAAACGGAACTGGCAACTCACCAGTTATTCGGCCATCAGCCGACATCAGGAAGAAGCTGGTCTGGAAAAACCCGGACTGGATGAAGGGGCCTCCATCATTGAGGGTAAGGATATAGAGCTCCACCCATTACCTACTGAACAGAATCGTTTCAGTTTTGTGAAAGGGGCGAATGCAGGGTCGTTTTTACATGGTGTGCTGGAAAACATAGATCTAAGTAACCCTGATAACCTGTCGGATGCAATACAACAACAAGGGCAGTGGTTTGGTATAGACGAACTCTGGTTTGATCTGGTGAGGAACTGGATTCTTGATGTGTTGCAAACCCCTATTAAAAGTGCTGGTTCAGAACAGGCTTTTCGGTTGATTGACCTGAAACCAGCTCAGTACAAAGTTGAAATGGAGTTTCATCTTCCACTTAATCACGTTGGTGTTGTGGGTTTCAACCGTATAGTGAACCGCTTTTTCCCCCAGCAGAAGCGTCATTACCAGTTTGAACAGCTAAATGGCATGCTAAAAGGTTTTATCGACTTAACCTTCGAGAAAAACGGCAAATATTATGTTGCTGATTACAAATCAAATCATTTGGGCGATTCGGCAGAAAACTACCAGTCTGCTGCATTGGAACAAGCAATGCAGGAGCATGATTACCATCTGCAAAGTATCTTGTATATCCTGGCGTTACATAGATGGTTGAAATTGAACATGCCTGGCTATTCTTATAAGCAGCACGTAGGTGGAGCCTTATATCTATTCTTACGTGGAATGGAGAAGGATAGGGAAAATAGTGGCGTGTATTTTCTTCGCCCAGATGTGGAATTAATTGAGCAGCTGGATGAGTTGTTTCGCACAGGTAACTTGCCTCTGAAAGGCAGTGGTGAAGAACAACATGAACAGTTGGATTTATGGTAATGGACACATTAAAGAAATTGTTAGATGCAGGCTTAATTCGTCCCCTGGATCACGCCTTTGCTGAATTTGTTGCACAACACGAAAATCAGCATGTTGAGCTTGTGGGCATGTTGGCGTCACTATTAAGCAGTAGGCTGGCGGGCCAGAATATTTGTTTAGATATAGATAAAATAGGCCAGCCATTTGCGCCAATCTATTACTTTCCTGAGCAACAATTGATTTCAGATTTTATTCAGCAGTCTTCTATGATTATTGATGTCGTCAAGAGCAACTCAATCGGTCCTCTTGTACTTGAGGGCAATTCTCTTTACATACAAAAGTATTGGGACTACGAGCAGAGACTCGCTCTAATGCTTCGCGAGCGCAGTCAGATTCGCCGTGATTTTCCTGAATCAGAACTAAAATCTTTAGTGGACAGACTATTTACTGACAACAATGAGAAAGAAGTGGATTGGCAGAAAGTGGCTGTGTGTGTTGCTGCCCGCAGCAAGTTGTCTGTCATAACTGGTGGGCCGGGCACAGGGAAAACGACCACTGTGACCAGGTTACTCGCCGTATTACAGGGAATTGCTCAACGAAATAGCAACCCGATCACTATGCAACTGGTCGCGCCAACTGGAAAGGCTGCTGCCAGGTTGAGTGAATCAATTCAACAGGCCAAAACGAAATTGCCTGAAGACCTTCGGAGCGGCTTGGAAACAAATTGCAGTACTATTCACAGGTTACTGGGTAGCCTCCCGAATCGATCAGAGTTCAAGCATAACAAACGCAACAAATTACACCTGGATTTACTGATTGTTGATGAAGCTTCAATGATAGATTTACCACTGATGTGTAAGCTGTTTGAAGCCATGCCAAACAGTGCTGCTGTTGTGATGTTAGGAGATAAAGATCAGCTGTCGTCAGTGGAAGCTGGCAGCGTTATGTCTGATATTTGTGCCGCGGTTACCTACTCAGGTCAGCACCCGGCTTATTCCGCAGATATGTTCGGACTATTGAACAGGCTCTGTGGTCTGCCTTATTCAGACATCTCTTCAGATGCTGGCTCTGTGTTGCAGGATAACCTTGTTACCTTGCAAAAAAGTTTCAGATTTTCCGCGTCCAGCGGCATAGGCAATCTGGCTTCTGCTATCAATAGGGGAGACCTAGTTCGAGCCCGTCATTTGTTAAGGGACAATGAGAATCATGATCTGGCCTGGTATCAAAACGCAAATTTGTCTGATCTTATCGCCAAGCTGTTGCCCAACTATAAACAATACCTTACATGCGTAAAGCAGGGTGATCTAAAGGGGGCATTTGCGGCATTACAGAAACAACAGGTATTGTGCACGCAAAGGCAAGGTGCCTGGGGGGTCAACGAAATCAATCTCAAAGTAGAGAAAGAATTGGCCAAACAGGGGATAATCGACCTAGGTAGTGAGTATTATCCAGGTCGTCCGATTATGTTGACGCAAAATGACCACCGATTGAAATTATACAATGGTGACATAGGAGTAATTATGCCTGATCCCGACAACCCTTCTGTGCGCAAAGCATGGTTCTTAACCTCAGAAGGTGATTTTACAGGCGTACTACCAAGCAGAATTCCATCTCATGACACTCAATACGCGATGACAATTCACAAGAGTCAGGGCTCTGAATTTGATAATGTATTTATGGTTTTGCAAAAGGGAGATAGGATTTCAGATCTATCGGGTCTGAGTCGTGAACTGGTTTACACTGGGTTAACGCGGGCAAAACAAAGCTTTTGTCTGTACGCAGATGAACAGGTTTTAGGTCGGGCCTTGGCTCAACAATGTCTTCGCAGTAGCGGTTTGCAACAGCGCCTTCAATAAATATTCAGTCTCTACGCTGTTCCAGAACATAAAGATGATCTAAAAAGACTCAATCTACTTAAAATAAAGATAACAACTGTCATTGGTATTTTTTCCTGATTGCGTTCAAGAGGGCTTCAGGTCGAAGCATGCCAAAGGTCTTGGACCAGATGGTGAGAGTGTAATTAGCTATGACAATTGTTATTAAACTTGAGTACAATGCGCGCCGATAAATAAATACCGGGCAAAAAATGCCCCGATAATAAAGGACGAACAATGAGCGATATTACGGGCCAGGATTTCATCGAACTAAGCAAATTACAGCCAGAAGAAAGGTGTGATTATGCTTTGAGCAGAATGATCGAATATGGGCAACTTTGGGGTCTGTATGGAGAAAATGGCTGGTTATTGCTGCAGGCTGATGATGATGCCTGTCTGCCAGTTTTTCCCCATGAAGAATTTGCGAAAGCATGGGAAAAGGATGATTTTCCAGATTGCGAACCAAAACAGATTGAATTCGATGCCTGGCTACAGCAGTGGCTTCCCGGTATGGAAAAAAATGGTACCTTAGTTCTGGTTTTTCCATTGAGTGATGATGAAGAAGGGATCATGTTAAGCGCTCAGGAAGTGACTCAATACCTGCAGGAAGAAATGGACAGCAGCAAAAATTAATGATGCCGGAGACATCGGGTTTAGGTGATCCCCTTGCCCACGTTAAAGTTTACATGGGCAACAGACCTGATTTTGCTGACTTTCTGAATATTTACTCTGTCAGACCACTGCAGAAAGGTGAAATAAACAGCATTTCCAATGCCTGTGGGAATGGTTGGCGCAAGGTGTTTAACGTGTACGCCAAGTTTATTTATGCATTGCCCAGCTTTCCTCAAAACGGTGAGGCAGACTGGCAATCATTCCGTGACAATAAACTCTTACGAGAAGGAAGCGGCTTGAGTCTATTGTTTTCGCCTCCTGATGTTAGTGATCAAAATGGTCTGCACATAGTGATGGGTAAGCATTACAGTCTTTCACTCGATCTACCTGATTCACTCTTGTGGCTGGATCATGAGTTTGCCATTGACCCACAACACAAACTGATCGTTTGTCCATATTTTGACTATCGACAGCTGTCAAATGCTAAAATTATCAGGCTGGTGGAACTGATCCAGACTCACGCATTAATAATGCCGTCTAAAACAGCTGGTTAATTGCGCTTGCTAACCCATCGCTTTTTATCAACAATCTTGCGCACACCTATGATTTATCGAAATTAAACTATGACTTCATTCACCTCGCTTCGTCATTTGTTCCCCATATTTCAGAATGCTAATTCTGATCCGAATTGGATATACTTTGATAGTGCGGCAACCAGCCAGAAACCTTCGCAGGTAATTGAAACGATTAATCAGTATTATTGTGCAGAAAACGCCAATGTGCACCGTGCATCACATCATCTTGCCGCCAAAACTACAGGGAAATTTGAGCAGGCGAGGGCAAATGTACAGAAATTCGTTAATGCCAGGCACGCCCACGAAATCATCTGGACCAAAGGAGCAACGGAAAGTATCAATTTAGTGGCAAATGCGCTTCAGAAATCCGTTTTTAAAGCGGGAGACAGGATCCTGTTGAGTCAGTCTGAGCATCACGCCAACATTGTGCCATGGATAGAAGTAGCCAAAGAGTGCGAGTTGCACATTGATGTTATCCCATTGAATTCTTCAGGTGCTCTTGATTTAGATAAAGGGCTTGAGCTGATCACCCCTGACACAACGCTTCTTTCAATAGGCCATGTTTCTAATGCATTGGGCAACGTGAATCCACTTCAGCCTTTACTGGCTAAGGCGCGTGCCAACAATGCACTGACCTTGATAGATGGTTGTCAGGCTGCGGCCCACTTATCAATTGATGTCCAGGAACTGGATTGCGATTTTTACGTGTTTAGCGGTCACAAGATGTTTGCACCCACTGGTATTGGTGCACTCTATGGTAAGACAAAATTGTTGGAGCAACTTCAGCCCTACCAGTTTGGTGGTGAGATGATCGAAAAAGTAAGTTTTCAGAACGTGAGCTACCAACACCCGCCGTTTAAGTTTGAAGCTGGCACACCCAATATCTCCGGTGTTCTGGGAATGAACAGTGCTGTCAGTTTTATTCAGGATAATCGTCAAAAAATAGCAGAAATTGAAACTCAGCTTCATCAATACCTGGTGAAGAAAATATCCGCTATCCCAGGCATTAAATTGTTCGGAGACCAAAGCTCTAGTATTGCCACTTTGTCTTTTACGGTTGACGGCATTAATAACCAGGATCTGGGCTTTTTATTAAACGAACAACAGATTGCTGTGCGTGTCGGTCATCACTGCGCAATGCCGTTGATGCAGGCTTTAGGTGTGGATGGCACAATTCGGGTTTCACTGGCTTGTTACAATGAAATTGATGAAGTCGATCGCTTTGTAATCGCGTTGAAATTGGCAATGGAGAAATTAAGCACCGGGGTTTTGAGCGACGTTAACTGCACTCATTCTATGCCAGATTCCAAGCCTGACACGCCTTTGGCTGAGAAAGTGAAAACAGCCCGTGGTTGGGACAATATTTACCGCCAGGTCATGTTGGCTGGTAAGCAGCAGGGCATTTTGTCAGAAGAACAAAGAATCCCCGACAATGAAGTGTTTGGCTGCGAAAGCCAGGTTTGGATCAAGCTAAGTTTGAGCGATGAGAAATTTAAGGCTAACTATTATTCACCCAGTAAGATTGTTCGGGGATTACTGGCAGTGATGCTTGAACCAGTTCAAAACGCTGACCTAAAAGAGGTAGAGCAGTACGATAATCGGACATACTTCGCGTCACTTGGTCTGGACAGACATTTAAGCCAATCCAGGGGAAATGGTCTGAATGCAGTGATGGATAAAATCCGCCAGCTTTTAAGTCAGTATCGCTTATCTAAAAAATCAAACTGAACGTACAACCAACAGAATCTGCGTTTTCGACTTTAACTTTGCCTTGATGAGCGAGCATCACTTGCCTGGTGAGCGCCAAACCAACACCTGAGCCTTGTCGTTTGGTGGTATAAAATGGCACAAATATTTTTTTAACCAGCTCTTCTGGTATGCCTGTTCCGTTGTCCGAGACTTCAATCACAACCCTTCCTCGTTTATTCAGAAAAGCGTGAAGTTGTATCTTGGGTTGTTGAACCAATTCGACGGCATGTTCAGCATTCTGCAACAAATTTAGTAAAACCTGTACCAGTAAGTCTGAGTCTGCCGTCAAATCCAGGTCTTTTGGCAGAATTGTCGTTTCCAAGACCAGCGTTTTATCTTTTCTCTGTTGTGCAGACAATGACGCGACTTGTTCAAAAAGGCTTTGGATAGGAAAGCGTTTTTTCACAGGAGTGGGAAGCTTATTCAGTCGTCTGTAGCTGCCTACAAATTTTGTCAGGCCTTCACTTCGTCTGGCCACTGTACTGACTGCATTATTGGCGTCATTTAACTCTTCAACAATTTCAGGCAGATGATTGACCTTTTGCTTGGCATCTTCTATCAAGTCCACTGCTGTATTTGCAAGCGATGCCACTGGTGTAATACTGTTCATTATTTCATGGGTCAGAACCCTTACTAACTCTTGCCAGGCTTGTAGTTGAGCGCTATCAAGTTCACTCTGTATGTCCTGCAGACTTAGCAGCACTTCCTGTCTGCCTGGCAACATGAGTTGCGTCGCCGCTATACTCAACTGTAGTTCCATACCGTCAATCTCAAAATCAATCAGCTTCTTTTCACCGGCAACAAAGGTAGAAAGTTGTTTACCAAATTCCTCTCCAAAGCGGTTGAGATCATCAAGTCGTGTGACACTGTTCGAGCCAAACAGTCGTCTTGCTGCATTATTCCAAAGCGTTACTTCCTGGCTGTTCCCAATGCTCATCAGTGGCACAGGGACGTGTTCAATTACTGCCTTTAAGTGCCGAAGCTCCTCCTCTGTGGCCGCCCGAGATACACGAAACCGTTCTAATATATCGGTAAACGCAGCGCCAAGTTCCCCAAACCCCGATCCCAGAGAAGTCAGTTCAAATCGTTGGGAAAAGTCCGCATAACGAGCAGCGTCCAAAAAGCGTGTGAGCTCTGCATTGGTTCTGGACACAAAACGAACCAGCTCCATTGACTGCATGATAAGCACTATCAGACAAAGCAGCGTGGCAGCGTGATAGCCAGGTTCAGTGTAGAGTAAAGACATTAAGATCAGGTTACCCATAATCAAACTGGTTCGGGCAATAATTAATATAGAAAAACGTTTAAAGCCCATGTTTTTCCATCCTTCTGTAAAGTGCTGCGCGGGTAAGACCCAATTCGTTTGCGGTGTGACTGATATTATACCTGTGCTTGAGCAAAGCTTTTTCAATGGTTGCTCTTTCCAGTCGATTCAAATTCAGCTCCTCAACCTCGGGAGCTGGCGACCTATCCACCTCAACTGGATTTTGGTTTTGGGCAGACTGTGCGGTGAGGTTGTTTACAAGTTGAAAATCAGACGCTTCTAGCATAGTTGAATCTGACAAAATGACAGCACGCTCTGTAGCATGACGCAAAGCCCTGATGTTGCCAGGCCAGTGATAATTCTTCAGTGCAATTCTGGCAGATTCAGATAGCTCTTTATCTGTCTTTCCGTACTTTTTACAGTAATATGCAAGATAGTGCTGTGCAATCGGCTCGATATCATCAACTCGGTTTCTGAGCGCAGGTAAGGCCAATTCAACTGTATTTAGTCTGAACAATAAATCCTGTCTGAAGATACTTTCGTCATGGAGATCCTTGGTCGCCAGGTTTGTGGCACTAATGACTCTGACATCAAAAGGGATTGACTTGTTGCTGCCCAATGGTGTGACTTTTCTTTGTTCCAGTATCGTCAGCAATTTAGCTTGCAGGTGAAGTGGAATGTTACCGATTTCATCTAAAAACAAGGTACCGCCATTCGCTGCGATAAGCCTTCCTTCACGGGTTTCGTTGGCCCCGGTAAAGGCGCCCTTTTGATATCCGAACAATTCACTTTCAAATAATGTTTCTGATAGGGCGCCGAGATCCACAGACATAAATACGTTTTGACTTCGCAAACTTTTTCGATGCAGTTCTCGTGCAATCAGCTCTTTTCCCGTCCCGTTCTCACCTAATATAAGCACGTTAGCGTCTGTGGGAGCCGCTCTGTTAAGCATTGCAAGGACAGAGTTGAAACTTGAGGATTTTGCGATAATGGACTGGTGATTTTGTGAATTTGTCACGGCGGCAAGGGCTTTATTGGTTTGGCGCAGGGCTTCGGCTTCACTGCGACTTGCGCCTAATTTTACTGCCGTGCGAACCGTGGCGACCAATTTCTCGTTTTCCCAGGGCTTGGCTACAAAGTCGGTCGCACCAATTTTCATTGCCTCCACCGCTAGGTCAACTCCACCATGGGCTGTAATGACGACCACTATCATATTGGAATCGATGGTGAGTATTTGACTGAGCCATTCAAGACCCTGTTTACCAGAGCTTTCGCCTGGGCCGAAATTCATGTCCAACAAGATTACATCGTAGTTAATCTGTTTCATCAAACCTGAAATTTGAGCTGGGTCAGAACAAATTGATACGTCAGAAAAGCTTCTTTTTAACAGCAATTTTCCGGCTGTGAGAATGTCTTGGTCATCATCAACAATGAGTATTTTTGCTGTTTGCCGCACGTTAAACAAACCTTTGATGTTGTAGATAAAAGTGTTCATTACCGTACACCAACTGTACGAAATCGTACAGTTGAAATTTAGCCACAAGTGATAAAATTTAAAAATATCTTTAAAATTCAAACAGATAAAAGTTGGAACGATAGTTGTATTGTGATCTACATGGGACTTTTTAATTGGACTACTTTTGTTGAAATCAAATGAAAGCAAACAAGCATCTGTGAGCAAACTATCTCAGCCAGGTTTCTCACCGTCATCGGCAGTGTCCGGGGCTGGTATGGATCGCAAAGTTAATAAACCAAGAAAGACGATCAAAACGTGGCTGATTTTGATTGTTGCCATATCGGTTGTGGGGTATCTGATTTTTGTGTGGGGTAATCTGAACAGCGGAAGATCACTGGCAGTTAACGCAGAGCGTATTGTTGTTTCTACTGTGACATCAGGAATTTTTGAGGATTTTATTCCGCTTCGTGGTCGGGTTACACCAGCTAAAACAGTTTACCTTGACGCCATTGAAGGTGGCAGGGTGGAACGAATTCTGGTGGAAGATGGAGCGACTTTAAAAGCGGGCCAGTTAATCGTAGAACTCTCCAACGCATCTTTGCAGTTAAGCGTGCTGGGCAATGAAGCAAGAGTGGCTGAGCAACTTAACAATATGCGCAGCATTGAGCTTAGCCTCGAGCAAAATCGCCTGCAACATAAACGTAATCTGGTGGATATTCGTTATCAGATAAAACTACTGACACGTCAATTAGCCCGTGAAAAAGAACTGCTGCAAACCGGAGCCGTTATTCAATCTACTTATGACGATACTAAAGACACACTGGACTGGTATCAGAACAGGTTGATCTTAACCCTCGAAAGTCAGGCTTCTGATACGCGCATGCAGGAAGAGCAACTGATTTTTCTTCGGGAAACGGCACAACGTCTGGAAGGTAACTTGGCTATCTCGCGACAGAATCTAGAAAACATGAATGTGAAAGCACCAGTTGATGGCAAGTTATCCGGTTTTAATGTGGAAATAGGCCAGAGTATCGGAAGGGGCGAGCGCCTGGGGCAAATTGACACTCCAGATGATTACAAATTAACGGCATTTATTGATGAGTTTTATCTGGGGCGCATCGATATAGGGCAGGTCGCTCGTTACGATGAGTACGAGTTGGCCATTTCCAAAATTTATCCTCAGGTGCAAAACGGCCAGTTTGAGGTGGATCTTAAGTTCACCAATCAACAACCAACTCAAATCCGCAGAGGTCAGACTATCCAAACCAAACTTACATTAGGCGATGCCGCTGAAGCGTTATTGATACCTAATGGGGCATTTTATCAGGACACAGGCGGAAACTGGGTATTTGTGGTGACTGCAGATGAAAGTGAAGCGGTCAGACGAAATGTTCGGTTGGGGCGAAGAAATAGTCGGTTTATTGAGGTGATAGAGGGGCTTGAAGCGGGAGAACGGGTGGTTACCAGTCCGTACAGTAGTTACCAGGATATGCAAAGACTGAAACTGAATTAGTAACAGATGACAAAATCATCTGCTCAACACATTAAAAGTAGGGGAATTAAACGATGTTAAAACTTCACAATTTATCAAGAGTATATCGCACGGATGAAGTGGAAACGGCCGCTTTGAATGGCGTCAATATTGAGATCGAAAAAGGTGAATTTGTAGCCATCATGGGACCTTCAGGGTGTGGGAAATCCACATTGCTGAATCTGGTGGGAATGTTAGATAGGCCTTCCCAGGGCCAATATATTTTTAACGATGAGGACGTATCTGATTATTCTGAACAGCAACTTTCAGAAATCCGAAAACGAAACATTGGTTTTATTTTTCAGAACTTCAATTTGATAGAGGAGTTGTCAGTTGAAGAGAATATAGAACTTGCTCTGCTGTATCACAATATCCCCTCGTCAGAAAGGAAGCAGCGCGTCGAAGCTGTGATGGATAAAGTGGGGATTGCTCACCGGGCTAAACACATGCCTAGTCAATTATCCGGTGGCCAGCAACAACGGGTAGCTGTCGCACGAGCTGTGGTTGGAAACCAATCACTCATTCTGGCGGATGAGCCTACAGGAAACCTGGACAGCGCCCATGGGCAGGAAGTCATGGAGATGTTACTTGGATTGAATGATGAAGGTACGACTATTGTCATGGTTACGCACTCAGCGTCACACGCAGATTATGCCCGACGCACTATCAATCTGTTCGATGGACAGGTGGTTACTGAGCGAGTCAGAGCGGTTTCCTAGTGATGAACTTGTCAGTAAAAAAGCAACATCAAAATACGATTTAAAGTTGGAAATCTTATGTTTAAAAACTATTTGATCACCGCATGGCGCAACATTATTAAAAATGGCATTTTTTCGTTTATCAACATTTTTGGGTTGGCGCTGGGGTTGATGAGCTGCTTGCTCATCATGTTATTTGTTAATGAAGAGACCGGTTATGACCAATGGCTGACTGATGCAGAAAGTGTCGTCAGGTTACATACTGCCTACAGAACACCGGATCGCCCACCATTTTTAACTGTCCGTTCGGCAGGCAGTATGATGGAGGCAGTGCGAGATTATGCCTCGGCAGAAGTGGAATCTGGTGTCAGATTGGTGAGGTACGGAGCGACTATTCGCCAGGAAAATGATGCATTTTCTCAACAACTCAATGCTGTAGATGGCAGTTTCTTTGATGTGTTTGATTTACCCTTTGTGCACGGTGACAAAGCCTCTTCTTTTAGCAAACCACTTGATTTGGTCATTACAGAGCGAATGGCGATCCGCTACTTTGGCAGAACAGATGTGGTGGGTGAAACCATGACAATATGTTGTGCTCAAAATGAAGTGACGACTTTACCCGTTACCGGTGTAATTAAAGACCTCCCGCAAGCCACACACCTTGATTTAGACATGATAGTGCACTTAATGCCGCAGCTATTCAGGGAGCCTGGAACCTTGCAAACCTGGACTAGTGTCAATGTTTATACCTATTTCAAAATGCGTCCAGGTGTACAAATTGAACAATTTCAGGAGAGATTAAGTTATTGGGTGAACAATGAAAGCCCATTTAAACAAATGTATGAAGACAATGTGGGAGAGCTAGAGGAAGACGCTCAAATAACTGATTTCATGCAGCATAAATTGATGGCCATACCGGATATACATTTAAAGGCTAAAGAGGATGCGGGCAACATGGGAGATTTCAGAGCTCTGGGTGATGAAGAGATGATTATTACCTTCACGCTGGTAGCTGGGCTGATACTGATTATCGCATGTATTAACTTTATGAATCTGGCTACTGCCCGAGCCAGTCAACGGGCGAGAGAAGTGGCCATGCGCAAGGTGTTGGGTGCAACCAGGACCCAGGTGGCCATCCAATTTCTGGGTGAAGCCATCGTGCTGGTGTTCATTGCGCTTTTGTTTGCGCTGGTATTGGTTGAAGCTGTATTACCTTTTTACAACGAAGCACTCAATCGCGAACTTGAACTACGTCTGTTAGATAATCTGACGTTGTTAGGAGGAATTCTAGCTGGCGGTCTGTTAGTCGGATTGTTTGCAGGTATCTATCCCGCACTGTTTTTGTCGCGTTTTTTACCAGGCCACATATTAAAAGCCAGCAAAGGTGCGGAGTCAGTGGGATCGACTAAATTACGTTCAGCTTTGGTGGTGTTTCAGTTCGCTACCTCAATTTCGCTGGTCGTTTGTACTGCCGTGATTTACGGACAAACCATGTATGCTCAATCAATCGATGTGGGTTACACCAGCGAAGACAAATTGATACTTGGGTTAGGGGGAACGCAAGAGGTTGGCGATAGCCTTCGGCAGGAGTTATTAAACTTACCTGAAATTTCCTCAGTAGTATATTCTTCCGAATCGCCTACTCAGGACAATGAAAACAACACTCAGTTTACCTTGTTGGAACAACAACAAGGCACTACAGTGAACTCCGCAGAATTACTTAACTATCATAATATGGGGTTCGGATTTTTTCAGGCATACGAAGTGCAGCCTCTGGCCGGACGGTTATTTGATGAGGAATATGGAACTGATCAAATGCTACCGATTGATAGTGAAACGGAAGTGGGGAATGCAAACGTAATACTGAATGCCAGTGCTGCACAAAAATTTGGTTTTACTGATCCCCAGGACGCCATTGGGAAGACGCTTTCTGCTGAAGTTTTCCGGTCGGGTATGCACCACCTGACGATAGTTGGGGTGATCCCAGACATCTATTTCCGCTCGATTAAGTTCGCTGTTCGTCCATCGGTCTATATGATGAACCCATCGCGATTCCGAGTGGCAAGCCTGACCTTTGACACGGATGATCTGCCAGCGTTGATTACCAAGGTAGAACGAATTTGGAAAACCTACCTGCCAATGCAACCGATCAATCTGCAGTTCCTCAGCGAAATGATGCAAGCTCAGTATCAGGACGAGCAAATTCAGGCACAGCTGTTTTTGGTGTTTTCTTTACTGGCTATCGTCATAGCCTGTCTGGGTCTTTATGGCTTGGCAGCATTCACGACTGAACGCCGTACCCGTGAAATCGGTATTCGTAAAGTAATGGGAGCAAGAGTAAGAGACATAGTTGCATTGTTAATTTGGCAGTTTTCCAAACCGGTGTTTTTTGCCAATCTGATCGCATGGCCATTATCTGTTTACGCAATGTTGGGTTGGCTGGAGACTTTCCCTTATCGTATCGAGACCTGGTGGTTAGGACCTATTTGCCTTGCCGTAGGCGTGTTATTGATGTTGGTTGCTTGGGTGACCGTAGGAGGCAATGCCGCAAGAGTGGCAAGCGCCAATCCTATTGGTGCCTTGCGCCAGGAATAGAAATCTCTATTTTAATCGAAATCCCTGTTACTTGTTAAAGGTTCAGGGATTTCAATTCTCGTCAGCGTACTCTTAGTTAGCACCTGTTCAACTTACGAAACCAAGCTAATATCCGTTGATGTACAATCCAGTATCCATCGTTATTGACTGACTTTATTTTTGGCTTCAATCCATTGAGCCATATATTGAGTGCTTTTCATACTATGGTGCATCAGCATTTTACCGGTGAAATTAGTCATTCTATGAGCGTTCAGGTCTGCCTGAATGCTTGTTATTCTGTCAACTAAATCCTTTGTTATGGTGCTCCGATCAAATTTCTCTGCCAGTAGTAAAGGGGCTTGCTGTTGTGCCTTGTCCCAGGCCAATTGATCGCTATACAAACTAACTGCTGCATTTACAAAATCTGCAATATTGTCAGAAACTACACCAGGCCAGGGACATGTTCCTTGCATACCTTCAGCGCCAATAGGGGTTGTCACACTTGGTGTTCCGCACTGCATAGCTTCGGTTAACTTACCTTTGATACCGGCTCCAAAGCGCAGTGGTGCCAGACATACCCGAGCAGCCGACATGGCTTCTTCAGCATCTTCCACCCAGCCTTTGACTAGGAATCCTTGTTGCTTATTGTGTAATTGCGTCGCTTTGGGGGGTGGGTAAGCGCCGTAGATATGCAATTCCGCTTGGGGGAGTTGTTTTCGTATTGCAGGCCATATTTCCTGCTTTAGCCATAATACTGCATCCCAATTAGGTTCATGTCGAAAATTGCCAATACTGATAAACCCAAAACGCTGTTGGAAACTGGGAAGGCTACTCGACTCTTTTGAGGCTGGCAGTATAAAGGGAGTATGGCTCAGCAATTGCTCGGGTACTGAGAAGGTATTTTTGAGTAACGACAATTCATAATCAGAAATAATTAAACTAAGGTCACAGCGATAAATAGCAGCGATTTCTCGTGCCGCCATATCACTCTGAAGATCCGATTGGGTAAGCTGTCGTTTCTGTTTGTGCGCTGCATGCCGTGCATTTCTCAGGAAATGTAAATCTTCGGTATCCAGAATTCGGATGGCACCAGGACAGTGTTTGGCGACTCGCCAACCAAATTGTTCTTCGAGCATAAAACGATCGAAAATCACTAAATCTGGTGCTAATGTGCTTATAAAATCATCAAAGCTGCTACAGTTTAGCGAGATTTCGTGTTCCATGAAACCCAAGTCTGTGAGATCAATCTGATGAGCCGATCGCTGCGCCGGGCTGGCAAAATGCACCTGCCATCCTTGTGAATCAAACAATGACAGCAAACTCAGCATATGTTTACCGGCCGCAGATGAATTAGGTTCTGGCCATACGTAGCCGATGGCTAATATTTTCACGAATTCACCTGTTGTTAGATGTTGGATTTGACACAGTTTCGTCCTGCTTTTTTGGCAGCATAAAGAGCTTTGTCCGCTTCTTTCATAACCTGTTCAAACTGGCTGGATTCCGCGTTTCTTTCGGCAACTCCAAAGCTACATGTAACATGGACTGTTTTACTGGCAGGTTTTGCTGATTTAGCTTTTGCATTTTTCTTAGGTGGTTGCTTGGGCCTGTCCTGACCTCGTAATACTATGGGGTAAGATGCCACGATCTGACGCAAAACTTCAACATGTGGTATTACTTCATGTTCAGCCTTACGAGGAAAGATAAGGGTAAACTCCTCACCCCCGTAGCGAAACGCCTTACCGCCCCCTGTAACCTGTTGAAGTTTGCTGGCCACCAGTTTCAGTACCTGATCACCCACATCGTGCCCGTAGGTGTCGTTAAATTTCTTAAAATGGTCAATATCACACATCACCACAATGTACCTGCGTCCCAGGGTTTGAACAAATTGCATCATTGCTCGCCTGGAAGGGATACCAGTGAGTTCGTCTCTGAAGGCCATGTTAAAACTGTCAATTAGCGTAGCTACAATGAAAATGATGCTCAGACCAATAAAGACAAGTAGTACAAAGTTAGCGCTACTCTGTGCGAGTATCATGGATAAACCCAACAAGAGCACAAAAAGCGCAATTTGATTGTTGGTGGGTAATATCAATATTCTGATAAAGCCTGCTACAAATACAAAGCCGACAAGAATAAGCTGAAACGGACTGTAATGTGCGCTGAAAAAGGGCCCAAGGTCAATCAATAAGGAATAAAGTGTTGCTGTGACCGGAGCCAGAGTTTGTTCAAGAAAGGGCAGGCTGAACCAACTGATTACCACAATTGTTGAAACTTCTAACGAAGTTATCAAACTATTCTGCCATTGCAGTCCTTTGTCAGGACGCCACAAAAGCCAACTGACACAAATCATCATGCAGGAGACGATACTCTCGAGCTGAGCGACGGACAGATGCAGCGACAGATAGAAGGCAATGCACGCCAAAGAGCAGATAAACAGACGGCTGCGACCAAATTGTAAGCTGATAAGTGCCGCAAACCCTAGCGTGAGGTAAGGTACCCAGTGCAGTTGATCCAACCAGATTGCGATGAGAGGCAAGTTATATTGAGCGAGAAAAATAAAAAACAGAAAGCCGGAAAGGGGAAAAAATAATCGCTTAATCAGGCCAGGAAAGAGCTTCAAACCAAATCATCTCATACAGCAGTTAAAAAAATCTATTGTAGGGGATATAGTTGGACTTGGAAAAGCATTTGTATTGGACTCGAAGATATTTGCGGTATAACTTTTATTCCAACTAAACGCATTTTAGCCACAGCGCTGATTTGCAGGTGCGGTGGATTAAGGCAAAGATCAACACGCTTCAGTGCTTACTACATTGACTAAGGAAAAACATGAAATCTCATGTCGTATTTGGTGCCGGTCTGATAGGTTGCTTTTTGGGCGGTGTCATGACCGTCAATAAACTGAATGTCAGTTTGGTTTGTCGTCCCAAAATTAAGAAGAAACTAGATAATGGATTGATTTTGACGGATTATCAGAACCACTCAGCAGAATTACATGGCATTAAAGCCATTGATTCTAACAGCCTGACACCTGACTCTGAAAACATTCAAACCTTTGACTTTCTGTGGCTTACAGTAAAATGCACTGGAGTAGAGCAGGCTATCGAAGACATACGTCAGTTGGTAGATGCCAACACAGTTATTTTTTGCTGTCAGAACGGACTTGGCTCGGATCAACAGGTAAAAAAAGCATTTCCTAATAATCTGGTACTCAGAGTTATGGTTCCCTTTAATGTCGCAGAACCAAAACCCGGACATTTGCACCGCGGATCCGAGGGAGTGTTAACCATCGAAAATTCTGCCCAACGTCCTGAAGTGGTGAGCATGATTCTTGAACTGATAAATCATGCTCTAATGCCAAGCACCACTACCAATGAAATGCAGGCCTTACTTTGGGCAAAGCTGCAACTTAATCTGGGTAACAGCGTGAATGCATTGGCGGATATTCCGGTTAAAAAAATGTTGGAGAAACGAGAATATCGCTTAGTTATTGCCGCTTTAATGCGTGAGCTTCTAAGTGTCACTGATGCTCTCAATATTTCCTTACCAAAAGTGGCTGCCTTGCCGGGTTCTGCGCTTCCAAAAGTGCTGTCTTTACCCACCTTTCTTTTCAAGATGGTAGCGAACAAAATGCTTGCGATAGATCCTACTGTCAGAACGTCTATGTGGTGGGATTTGTCTCAGGGCAAGTCAACTGAAATAGATCATCTTAATGGGGCAATTTTGCAGGCAGCTGAAAAATTTTCGATCCCATGTCCGGTAAATTCACGTATTGTTGAATTAATTAAGAAGCAGGAACGTACTATGCAGCAAACCGGCAGCCGTGAATCGATTTCAGCGAAAGAGCTGCTTAAGCTAATTCACTGATCAAGCAGGCAAAGGTAAATATATGATTATTTTATCTTTTACGCGCAAACTACGTTTGATTAGCTACACTAAATAAAGCCATAAAATGCAAAGGAAAGATATATGATTGCAACAGACTATGCGAAGCAAGCAAACGATGTTTTTGTATTGCCTGACGCTGTGATCCGAATTAAGCAATTAATAGATGATGAGTCTGCGTCAATGCAAGATATCGCTGATGTGATTAATTTTGATCCTTCGTTAACAATTCAAGTGCTTAGAATCGCAAATAGTGCGTTGTACAAATTCCCAAATAAAATTGAGTCCATCAGCAAAGCCACCCAGGTTATCGGTACTAATTCCATCTATGACCTGGTGATTGCCTATGGTGTTGCCAAAGCGTTCAGCTCAATGGATGCGGATGTGATTGACCTGGATAGGTTCTGGGAACAAAGTATATTTTGCGCTCTATTGGCAAAGTACTTTGCGGAAAAGTTAGGGGTAAAAGAATCTGAGCGTCTATTTGTCGCTGGTTTACTGCATAATGTGGGTGAATTAGTCATGGTCAGGTTCAATCCAGATCTGGCGACTAAATGTGCGCAATTTAGTGAACAGACTACGCCAGTGGAATTACAATACAAACTAATGAAAGCGACATATGCCGATGTTGGTTCTACTCTGATTCGGATGTGGGGATTACCGGAATCGATAGCAAAGCCCATTGCACGACAGCATTTCAGTATGCATAAAGCCCAGAGCATTGATGAACAAATTTTACAATTAAGTTACGTGCTGGCGTTGGATAACGTCAATCAGGAGTTTTATGGCGGAAATGCCAACTTGCAGGACGAGATGTATGAAGGCCTGAATTTGGAGTTAGAAGATTTATCTTCAGCAGTGAACTATACAAATTTACAAGCGTTAAGTGTATTTGCATTATTCAATCCGGCATCTTTTGCAATGTAACTGCTTGAGTCACACTGAATACTCTAAATTTAGTGACTTGCTCAGCAATATGGATTTTTGTATGCGTTGAGTAAGCGAGCAGCAGGTTCTACTCGCTCGCCATATTGATATTCTTAGTCAAAAATTGCTACCGCCTGACGGCTAATGGCAATTAGCTCTCCCTTTTGGTCCCAGATATTTGCTTCAGTATGTGCATAACCATCTTCAGCCTGTCGCGTATGACTCTGATAGGCGAACCAGTCGGTTGGTTGCAAAGCTGTATGAGGATGAATAAATTCTACGTTCCAACACATTGTGCTTGCAGGTGCAGGCCAGCGCAGCATTTGTAGCACAGTTGGAGGCCAGGAATCTATCAGGCCAATTAAGTGCGCATCTGTAATCGACTCGGGTGGGTTCGTATAGCGCATCCAGCCGTGAATAAGGCTTTTTTTGCTGCCAGTAAAAGGTAGCTTGCCCTTATCTATTGCCAAATCAAAAAATCGCAGAAATTTCGGTGTCACCTTGGGGATCTGCGGCAGAAACTTAGCTTTTTTAGGTAGAGACATGTCGTGAGTGTCCTTATTGACGACTTTGACTTTTGATTCTCGTGCCACCCCAAAACACACCTGACACAAAATACTGGTCTTGCCATCCTGGATGGCCCTGGCTACGACCTGAGACGCACTTTTACCTTGTCGTAAAACCTCAACATCAATAGTAAACGGCTGTTCAAGTAGCAAAGGGCCGACAAAGTTGCAGTTGAAGGAACGCATTAGCCGACCTGTCTCGACTTTTTCCTGGATCGCAGCCAGCAGCATTGCTGCAGATACCCCGCCATAGGCTGTTCTGCCTTGCCCCCAGACTTTGGGTAAACTCAAAGAAGGATGATTTTCAGGATCATTAATGTGGAGCCTGGCCTTACCCAGTAAATCGTCTATGTACATGGAATCACTTATATTTCGCTATTTCTTCATTTATAGCTGGTAACTGGTCCGATGTCTAGAAATTGAAGAGAATTGCCCTTTAATTTAGCGCTCATAGATCATCAGACCATCACTCAAGATGATGAATAGTATTTTATTTACAAATGGTTAACATCATGTCTTGTGTTTTAAGGAGTTCGGCAAGTAGTATGAGATTTCGTTTTTGCATTAAACAAAAAAGGAATAAATATGGCTGATGGTGAGGTAATTGCTACGGAGCAGCCGAAGCAGGAAACTGTTGAGGTAAGCAGCCGGTATCGAACCTACGTGTTGATAATTCTCACAATAGTGTATGCATTCAATTTTATCGATCGGCAAATTATTGGGATCTTGTCGCCATTCATAAAAGCGGATCTGGGGCTAGATGATGCCCAACTTGGATGGTTAAAAGGAATTTATTTTGCATTGTTGTACACCATTGTAGGTATCCCTATTGCCTGGCTCGCTGACCGATACAGTCGTGTCAATATTGTCACAATATCCTTAACTTTGTGGAGTGGCTTTACTGCTGTGTCAGGTCTTGCCACTAACTATATGCAACTGGCATTAGCCAGAATTGGTGTCGGTATTGGCGAAGCAGGGGGCAGTCCACCTTCACACTCCATGATCTCTGATCTGTACCCTAAAGAGAAAAGGGCAGGTGCACTTGCCATATATTCTTTAGGGATCCCATTTGGGATCATGTTTGCGTTCTTCGCTTCAGCCTTCTTTTTGCGTGGTGGCAGTGCTGACTGGCGAATCGTAATGATCAGTGTGGGATTGCCAGGAGTGCTGTTAGCTATTTTGCTCAAACTGACGGTAAAAGAGCCGGTCAGAACCGGACAGAACAGTGGTGAAAAAGTCGAGCATGTTCCTTTTAAAGAGGCATTGAAAACCCTTCTTACTATTCCTGCCTGGTGGGGAATGTGCCTGGGTATATCTTTTGGTTCGTTTGGCAACTATGCGATTTCTACGTGGTTAATCGATTTTTACGTAAGAGCTCACGCTGGGCTAGATATTACTAATTTGCTCATAGTGATGGGGATTATTAATGGAACGGCCTACGCCGGCGGTGTGTGGCTTGGCGGTGCAATGACAGACAAGTGGGGTAAAAGCAACAAGGCCGCTTATGGGCTTGTCCCGACTATTTTCATGTTGATTGGTACACCCTGTTTCTTTATTGCACTACAGGTTGAAAGTCTGTGGTTATCATTGGCGTTAATGACTGTACTACTGTTTACCAGTGGGACCTATCTGGGCCCTTCGTTTGCATTGGCCCAAACTTTGGCGCCGGTGAAAGTCAGAGCGATGTCCACTGCTCTGTTCTTTTTTGTCCTCAATATAATTGCCTTGGGCGGTGGCCCAACAGCTGTCGGTATTTTGAGTAACAGCTTAGTGCCAGAACTGGGTGAAGTGGAGGCGCTGCGGGTTTCTATGTCCTGGCTGGTCGTCACCTATATATTATCTATCGCTGCCTTTATGTGGACTGCAAAACGGGTGCCCATTGATTGGGAGATTGCTGAAAAGCGTAATGCAGAATAGCAGACAAAAAAAAGCCGCTCCATTTGAGCGGCGAATCTCATCTCAGGACTAAATGAGGTAGGTAACTTCGGTGAATGAAACCGGCTCTTAGCCGAGTTCAAAAATTTTATTTCAGGATTTTTCTTTCAATCAGAGTACCAGCGCTCTGATCCAAACTGTTAGACGATAGGGTTAGCAGGCTCTTGCCGTTGCAACTCACACCCTTGTAGTAATTCGCCAACTTAGCTCTGTAATCGCCCTGTACCTGTTTAATCTTTTTATCAACGGTTTGATTCACTGCTGATTTCGCGTTGCTGCAAACAGTCTGCAATGAGGTATTGATATCCGCATGCACAGAAGTACTCAGCACAAATAACGCTGCACAACTTACTAATGAATTTCTCAATACTGTTTTCATTTTGATTCCTCAGGTAGGGGTAATCCCTGTCTACAAATAGATATTAAGCTGATGGAAAAATAATGAAAGGTTAGGAATAATACTCAGGTATAAATATTAATACCTGAAAGAAGTCTAAGGTGGAGCCAATCACGGATTAGCTCGCAAGGGTATCGACCAAGTGGTGACTAGTCCACAAACAAATAAGGTAATTCATTTGCGTGATAATTCAGCCACTATCCTGCGTTCTTCGGGGCTGGCGAGGTGCTCGTCCCAATATGCCAAACGCGGTGCCATCATTTTATACCATAGAGGAGGGACCAGTGTAACCAGCAAGGTTGACAGATATCCGCTGAACATTTCAGGTGCTTGCGGATAAGGTTGCAGTTTATGAAAAGGTAGTTGTCCGTGGGCATGATGGTGAGAATGTCTGGATAAATTGAACATGGCCCAAGAACTGATGCGACGATTGGTGTTCCAGGAATGACGTGGTTCAACCCGTGATTTTGCTGTGCGAACCAAACCATAATGTTCCATATAATTTGTCATCTCCAGCATGACTTTGGCCCATAATCCGCAAGCAGTAAAAAACAATAGCCCGGTGATACCTGCCATCCAGAATGCAAGCCCGAGTAAAATTAAACTCATTCCATAACCTCTTAGGCATACATTATGAAATGACAACAGTCTGTGCTTTTTTCTCAGTAAACGCTGTTTTTCAATATTCCATGCACTGATATTACCTTTCATGGTAGACAAAATTATGTGTCGGTAAACACTGCGACCGCGAGGAGCCGTGGCCGGATCCGCAGAGGTAGCAACATGTTTGTGGTGGCCATAGACATGTTCCACTGAAAAATTCGCATCGAAGCTAAATGCCAGCAACCATCTGCCTATGGTTACGGAGGTTGAATCCCAGGTGCGGTGCACAAGTTCATGGCCAGTAACCGTGCCCACAGTTGACACCATCAGACCTACGAAAAAAATTGCAATAACAATATGCCAATCTTCGGTCAATTGCCTTGATGCGAGTAAATCATACCCAGCTATGTCACTAAGCAGACGTCCAAGACCGAAGTGATCGACATCACTCACAGCCCAAAGGCTGACAAACATCAATAAGATTAACAATGGCAGTGCAAGGTATAGCTGGAAGGTCAAAAGCCCAGGGTATCTATAATCTGGCGTGGTGGTATCGTCACCCAAGAAAGCGTCACCTAAAACAATAAATGCTGTAATGAAGAGATAGGCTAACGGTATCCAGTCATTTCCCAGCAACATGGCCGCCACTGTCGTAAGTGTTAACATATGAAATAGGCTGAATTTTGCATAATGTAGCATTAGTAGTCCCAGTTATTCGTCAGGTAAAAAGGCAACTTCAAGATCAGTTTTCGGGGTACTTTGGCAGGCGAGAATAATTCCCCGTGTAATTTCCTCCACGCTCAGAACATAGTCGAAGTCCGACAATGCTCGTACCTGACCAGACACCAGCAGGCATTTGCATGTAGAGCAGCTTCCAATCTGACAACTGTGAGGGAAATCAATGCCTTCGAATAAAGCGCCATCCAGTAGCGTTTGCCCTCTTTCAAGATCAAAACTTTTGTCGCCCAAGGTTACGCGGCAAGTTGCCATTTATTGGGTAGCTCCCGATTATTCATTTTACAAATCAGCTTAATGACAATCCTGAATGACAGGGAGGGTAACGACTGACAATATGGGGTCATTTATTGACAAACTGCGTATCCTTGGTTTACAACTATGAACTCCACGACAAGGGGGATTCGTGTTTCAGAACTATCCACTCATACCTGTGCATTACATCGCCCAGATAAATGACTATCTTTTGGCAAAAAACATTAAAACTCAGGGCTGGTTGCATCTGGCTGGATTGACTTATACAGACGTGATTGAAGATTCTGTGATGCTGGAATATCCGGTTTACGAAAAGCTTATTCTCTCAGCGATAGAATTAGCCGGAGAAGATGATATTGGGCTTAATTTGGGCAAAAATTTGTCTATATACAGCCATGGAGCGCTGAGTTTCGCACTCCTTAACTGCACTACAGTTAATGAGGTTTTGGCATTATTTGCGCGCTATCTGTCGATTCGGACTCCCTTGCTAAAACTCAACATTACTCAAACGCTTGGTGAGATTAAGCTGCAGTTTACTGAAACTTTTGATATTGAACCCATACGACGTTGCTTCATGGAAGTGCTTGTTGTGACTTTTGGCCACTTGCTCAGAGAAATATTGCCAGATCATAATCTTCTTTTGCATGTTGCCTTTCCTTTCGATGCGCCGTCTTATGCTGCGAGTTATCGGAATGTTTTGGACAGCACAATCACATTTTCTCAGCCATGTTTGACCGTAATACTAAATAATGAATTGCTGAATCTCCCGCTTCCCAGCAACGATCAACAATCGTTGTTTCAGGCAAAACGCCTTTGTGAACAAGAACTTGAAAAAGTTAATCAGTTACAAAGTTTATCAAGTCGCGTAAGGTTACTGCTAATGAATAGTCGCGAAAATTTTCTAAACCTTAATGGTGTCGCGGATAAATTGAATCTTACGCCGAGAACCTTACATCGTAGGTTGGAGAGTGAAGGTAGCAGTTTTCAACAGATACTCGAAGAAGTACGGCACTCTCTGGCAAAACAATACTTATTGCAACAACGTCAGAGTGTGAAACAAGTCGCTTTTCTTCTCGGTTATGCAGATGTCGCAAATTTCAGGCGGGCGTTCAAGCGTTGGCAGGGACTATCTCCCTCTGATTTTCGGCTTACGTCAAACGATCAATAAGGATGTAATGACAGAATATGATTCTACATTTCGCCCATGCAAATGGATTTCCAGCAGGTAGTTATAAAGCCGTATTTAACGCTCTACCAGAAGACGTCAGTGTAATAGCTCTTGAAAAATTTGCCCATTCGGCAAATTTCCCGGTGTCGGATAATTGGGAACGCCAGGCCGATGAATTATTGGAATATATTCAGTCACAAAGCCAGGAGGCCATTTATGCGGTGGGCCACTCGTTTGGCGCAATCATTTCTTACATCGCGGCATCTAAGAAGCCAGATTTATTTAAAGGGGTTATCATGCTTGACCCACCGCTTATATCAGGCTTTATGGGACGGTTTGTTGATCTAATTAGAGGTACCCAGCTATTCGACAGAGTGACACCAGCCAAATTAGCCAGCACTCGTTGTACAAGCTGGCAACTGGATACTGATTTAACAGCGTATTTTCAGCAAAAGGGGTTGTTTAGAAATATGCGAGAAGAGTGTATTCAGGATTACGTGTCTTCTGCAATAGCCAAAAAGGACGGTCAGTACCGGCTCACCTTCGACAATCAGGTTGAGGCAGATGTATTCCGCACTATTCCAACGCAGGTGCACAGGAAACACGGGGTATTGTCTTTGCCTGGTTTACTCGTCACTGGCAGTGATACTAAGGTTTGTCGTCCTCGTCAGATACGTTCTTTTCTGAAAGCCAATCAGTTTGAACATCAAGTTGTGTCTGGGGGAGGTCACATGTTCCCTCTGGAGAACCCCAAGGAAGTGGCGGCTATTATCGCCAATCAAATCAAAATATGGGAGCAGCAATCTAATTAACCTCAGGTTAACTAACCGATTTGCTACTCCGGTATAGCGACGAACTTGTTTGGGATTACGAATATCCCACTGGCAACCCAAGCATTTCTCGTGTTACCAGAACAACGTCATTATCAGTTACCCGGAAGCCTCTGGCCAGATCATCCTCCCGGCTGTGTCCGATCACGGTACCCTCAGGAATTATACAGCCTCGATCTAGAATCGCTCGGCGGATGCGGCAGTGTCGCTTTACCTCAACATCGGGCAACAACACAGATTCTTCCACTTCACTGTAAGAATGCACTCGTACGTTGGAAAAACATAAACTGCGTCTTATGGTCGCACCAGAAATAATACATCCGCCGGATACCACTGAATTGATTGCGGAACCCCGTCTATTGTCTTCCTCCCAGACGAATTTAGCGGGTGGTAATTGCTCCTGATAGGTCCAGATAGGCCATTTCTTATCGTATAGGTTAAGCGCCGGAACAGGCGAGACCAGTTCCATATTTGCCTGCCAGAAAGAATCTAGTGTGCCCACATCCCGCCAATAAACTTCTTGTTGGTCAGCATGATCAAAGGGATAAGCAAAAACATCTTCATCATTAATAATCCCGGGAATAATGTCTTTCCCAAAGTCTCTCTGAGAACCGGATTTTTCTGCATCACGCTTAAGCTGGTCAAACAAAAACTCAGTGTCAAAAACGTAATTTCCCATGGAAGCCAGACATTTATCCGGGTCGCCTGGAAGAGGGGATGGATGCTCGGGTTTTTCTTCAAATCCCAGAATTCTTAAGTCGTCGTCCACTGACATTACCCCAAACTGCCCGGCAGCTTCACTTATAGGGACTGGCATGCAGCAGACTGTCATTTTAGCACCAGATTCGGCATGTTTTGCTAGCAGGTTTCCATAGTCCATTCGATAGATATGATCGCCAGATAAGATCATCACATATTTAGGTAATTCATCGCGAATAATATCGATATTCTGGAAAACTGCATCAGCTGTGCCTTGGTACCAACTTTCAGAAAAGCGTTGCGATGCTGGTAGAATTTCGATGGATTCTCCCAGTTCTTTTTTGAAGTGACCCCAACCACGAACCAGGTGTCGAATAAGTGAATGAGATTTGTATTGTGTCACTACCCCAACTCTGCGGATCCCTGAATTGATGCAGTTGGAAAGGGGAAAATCGATAATTCTGAATTTTCCGCCAAAGTACAATGCAGGCTTAGCTCGCCAGGTGGTCAGCTCGTGCAGTCGGGACCCACGTCCTCCAGCCAATATCAGTGCATATGTGTCACGAGTCAGATTACTGATATAACGTGGGCTTTGTTTCGACATAAGACTTACTCCATTAAAAAATGACATGAATACGTATGGAAAAAGGGTCAAATCGACAACAAACTGATTGACAAATGCTAATTTCAGTTTGGCACGAGGGACTAACAAAAACAATTACCTAGATGATATATATTATATGGTCAGACGAGGGAAGTTCACCGGTATTGGCTTAAATTCATACATAGCCTAAAATAAGCCAAATGTTAACCAGACAGGTCCTAGAAAACTATTATGCATAAAATCGCTATCCTTGCGTTCGACGGAATTCCCATATTTGAGCTAGGCTGCGCTCTGGAAGTTTTCGCCTTACCCAGACCAGAGTTTTCAGAGTGGTATGAGACCCGTCTTGTGAGTTTCGAATCGGCACCTCTTAAATCTGCTGCTTGCGAACTGGTGGGTATAGAGCATGTCAGTCAGCTCGACGAGTTCGACACTTTGTTGATACCTGGATGGAATACGGATTCAAAAAAGCTAAAGATGCAGTTGGCCGAACAGATTGTGCAATTTGCCGAACAAGGAAAGCGTGTTGTGAGTTTTTGTTCTGGCTCATTCCTGCTTGCACAGCTCGGATTATTAAATGGCAAGAAAGCGACAACACATTGGCGTTTTGCTGAAAAATTTCAACAGCGCTTTCCTCAGGTTAAATATGAGGGTAACGTTTTGTATACCCAAGAGGATAATATCGCCTGTTCTGCCGGGAGTGCCGCCGGACTTGATTTGGCTTTGGATCTGGTCAGGCAGGACTTTGGGCATCAAGCCGCTAACATAGTGGCCAGACGGCTAGTGGTATCGCCGCACCGAAGTGGAGGTCAAGCACAGTATGTAGAAACCCCTGTACCTGCCGAACACAGCGCATTTTCAGATACTTTGGATTGGGCATTGTCCAGGCTCGATAAACCTCTGGTAGTGGACGATTTGGCTGGCAAAGCTAACATGTCCAGGCGCAGCTTTGACCGGCATTTTAGAGCTAGCATTGGGATGAGTCCGAAGGCATGGTTGAACCAACAACGGATACAAATGGCAAAACGTGTCCTGGAAAACGAACAAATCAATATCGAAAGACTTGCGGTTAAAGTTGGGTTTGATAATGCCATTACTTTACGCTTTAACTTTCAGAAATACGTTGGAATATCACCTCGGCAATACCAGATGCAATTTAGTCGACCTGTTCTCTAAGCAATGAGGTATAAGCGTAAATAAATAAGCTTGCTAGTTTTTGGGATCGAAAATATCCCACTGCTAATTGTTAATTAAATGTTATAAGATTTGTTTCAATGTTTATCTTAATAGGGATACAGAAATGAGCTTAGCCAAAAAGGTATTAATAAGCATAGTCGCTGTACTAGTGATATTCATTGGGGTCGGATTTGTACTACCTTCTGATTTCAAGGTTGAGCGCTCCGTAAAGATTAATGCACCAGCGACTGCTGTGTTTGTAATGGTGAGTGATCTGAGAGAATGGCGAAAATGGGGAGTTTGGTTTAAGCGGGACCCACAAATGATAGTCACATACTCCGGACCTGAAGGCCAGGTTGGAATGAAATCTGTGTGGTTAAGCGAAGAAGAAGGTAGTGGAGAAATGGAAGTTCTCGAAATTGTCGCTGGGCAAAAACTGGTGTACTCCCTTTATTTTCCTGAGTTTGAAATGGGATCAACAGGCGAATTTATTTTACTCGAAAGCAATGGTCAGACGACAGTGACCTGGAAGGATTACGGTGACATGGGTAGCAATCCCATGATGGGTTATATGGCACTTATGATGGATGGGTTTATCGGACCTGATTTTGAAGCCGGATTGGAAAACCTGAAGACGTTGGTTGAAAACCAAATTTGATCATCTCACGTCTGTTAATAAAGGTCGGAGGTGATTTAGATTAGTAGTTTGGTCTCTGTGTCCGAATTACCTGGGAACTTACTTCGTGATAGTTTAGGTCAATAGAGTCATCTTATTGCTGCACCCTGAGTACGCCCATGACCGGTTTTGGTGTCATATTCCTGATTTAGCTTCTGATAATCCCTGATCACCTTGCTTATGCGTTTCTTAGCTTCATTCGCCATTTGTTGACAATCATAAAAAGGTTCAAAGTTTTTCAGGATACTATCAATTTTTTCGCCTGCGCTAATCCACAGGTCCTGGTGTCCTTTCTCATGTTCAACTAAGGCAAGATAATAAGCGTCGAATCTTGCTTTAGTTTCTCTGGTCACTATTTGTTCATTATCTAGTTTGGGAAGAGTGTAAGTCCCGTTTAGTTGCACCTGAACATCTCTGATGCGGCATAGATTCCTTTCTTTAGTCCAACGGAAGTGGGGAACCAGGGTCCACTCAGTGCCACCATGGAAAACCTGATTTTCTCGGCTCACTGGCGAATTAATACGTAGTTCCGTTTTTATCTGCTCCACTTCGACAGGCGCAATAACGTAATGTGTAAAGCGTTCGTTAAGTAACACTTCGGAGTAGCAGACAAAACAAACCAAGCTTGCAAGCAGTGACATTATCCTGTTCATAGGGCTCTTGAAAATTATCGAAACGTCATAGCGGATCAAATTACCCTTTTTATCAGGTCTCGAACAGTAAATTTTTCATTCTCAGCCATACTCTAAAAGAATAGGACTGAGAGAATCAACAATGAGAATCGCGACTTTTAACCTTGAAAACCTCGATGAAGAAGTGGGAGAACAAGTTCCTACCTTGCAAGACCGTATTGCTGTTCTCAGACCGCAACTTGCCCGAATAAACGCTGATATTCTGTGTTTACAGGAGGTTCATGGACAAGAGCGGGCGGGGGAACCTCGTGATTTATTGGCGCTTGATGCGCTTGTACAGGGGACACTCTACGAGCAATTTCACCGGGAATCTACTTTGACCAGCGAAGGGCAGGTCTATGACAAGCGCAATTTGGTCATATTGACTCGTTATCCGATTTTGCGCCACCAGCAAATAAAGAACGACAAAATTGGTGAATTGCGCTATCGGCGAGTCAGCGCAATACCAGAAGAACTGGATAGCAAGAAAGTGGGATGGGAGCGCCCTGTTCTGCATTGTGAAATTGACGCACCAGGCGGAAGATTGCATGTTATTAATCTTCATCTTAAGTCGAGAATTCCCACCACAGTGCCTGGTCAAAAAGATGGGTTTCAGTATTTGTCAGCCTCAGGCTGGGCGGAAGGTTACTTCATCTCATCCATGAAAAGGGTAGGACAAGCTCTTGAAACACGGGTTTTGATAGACCAGATTTTTGATGCCGACTCAAAGGCGAAAATCATAGTGTGTGGGGATTTTAATGCTGAACCTGGCCAGGTACCTGTAGAAGCTATAGTGGGAAGAATGGAAAACATTGGGAATCCTGCGTTACGTAATCGTCAATTGCTGGCTGCCAGTGATTCCCTTTCTCGCGACCAACGATATACACACATTCATGCGGGAGAAAGGAACTTGCTGGATCATCTATTATTTTCTGAAGCCTTACTTGCCAGTTATTTGGGATCAGGTGTCCACAACGAACAGTTGCACGATGAATCGCTGGCCTTTGCCGTGGACAAGAAGTACCCGGAATCCGATCATGCGCCATTTATTGCCCGTTTCGCAGACCCACCTTCTTAACGAGCAGGTAAATTGAGATGGCCGACAAAACGACGCCGCTAGCGAGCTAATGGAATTGGTATAAACTTAAATGAGCCGCATGCAAATGCAGGGAAGGGGATGAAATTTTGTTCTGGTGATTCATTAATTAAAAAGCGCACCAATGGAAATACCTGATGAGTCGAATTAACCCGATGATTCTGATAAGCCTGCTTGCAGCTTTTGCACTTCTTGTGCTTGTTATTTATTTTTCAGTTTTAGCGCCATCAGGTGCTTCGAAACCAATTCGTCTGGTATCCGGTGAATGGGCGCCGTATACCGGAGAAAACTTGGCACAACATGGCATTGCGACGTCAATTGTTACCCATGTGTTTGAGCAATTGGGTTATTCACCAGTGTACGAATTTATGCCCTGGCAGCTGGGTCAGTCGAGAGTGGCCTCAAGTCAGAAAAAAAAGAATGTGCGTGGCATATTTCCCTATATGAAGACAGAAAAAAGGGAAGAATTATTTTATTTCAGTGAGAGCCTGATTCGTATCCGTTATGGTGTTTTTTATTTCAAAGACACTAACTCGACGGCTGCCGCAATACAATCTTCTGACGACCTGAGTCAACACAATCTGTTGTCGTTGGAAGGCTATGAATATCACCCGGTATTCAGAGCGCATATGCCTGCGGAGACTTGTCCACTTAAAGACACTGTGAGTGGATTGCAATTTTTACAAAATCCCAGGCCCTTGATACTGATTTATCCTTCTGATATGCCTATTAAACAGACTGATTTCGAAAGCACCGCAGCTTCGTTAGCTCCCGAGAAAAGACTAAGGGCTGTTTCCTTAAAGATACCTGTTTCTCACTCAGAGCGTTCGAAAAGGGCGCTTACAATGTATTACTATCCCACAGGCAGATTCACTAATTTGCAGTTTGATGGCGATATCACTGAATTAGTTAATGCTGACATTGTGACAATTGGGCGAGCGAATCAGGCTGAACTTTCATCATTACTTGGAAAGCCGGTTTGTCAATTGTCCAGCATAGAATTAGCCATGCAAAATCTGCAATATTCGACCCGACCACCTGTGCTCATCGAAGCACTTGAGGTGGTTGAACAACTTGTAAGGCAGCGCTTTCCCAGTTACGCCGCCAGGTTTGGCCTTTCACATTTTTTTCTGGACGTGGATATGGCATTAATGTTTTCAAGAGCCAATCCTGACAACCTCACTTTAAGGGACAATTTCAATCGTGCCCTGTCACAACTTAAAGCAAACAAAAACGCGTATGAAAGTGTCACGGCAAAGGTAAAAATCCAAATAGACCTGGCGAACTCAGTTTCTCTGGAGCCCTTTGGTGATGAACAACTTGTCGTCGCGCATCCTTTTGATCAGGTAAATAGTCAATGTGGTGCTGAACATTCAGTATTACTTCCGAAAGGCTCAAAAGCGCTAATTACACGCTGGAGCCAGGATTTTTTAACGCTATCTGACCGTTCTCAGCAATCAGAGGATTCTTTGGTGGCAATAGAGCTATTGACAGGCCCCATGTCTACTATTAACAAGCACCTCTGCGTAGACGGCAGGTCAATCAGATTGTAAAAACAGAGGCAATATAAAGGTACCTTATGATCGCGCACAAAAAGAAAAGTTTATTGTCACGTTCTGCGCCCTATTTATTGGCCATTTATTGCATAGCAGTTTCGTTGTTTTTTATGGCGGAATTAGGTTGGTTTGGACTCGATAACCACCTTCGTGCAACCAATCAGGTATTGGTGCTATTTGCACTCTTATTGCTACCTTTTATCGTGATGAACATGCCAAATTTTGTGCAATCGTTAACGCTAAAAGTGTCGGATAAAGAATTTCATATTCAATTAAATGAGCTGCAAGAATCCATTACTGGGAATTTAGGGAAAGTAGAAAGACAGGTGGGCACAGTTGAGCAGGCTTTATGGCCTATGCTTGCGGGTCAAGATGTATTAAGTAGTGAAAGGTTATCGGCATCACCACGGAAGATAATTATCGGCTCCAAGCTGGATACATCCCACCTGTTTTTTACGGAACTCATCGCGCAAATGTTAAGTCGTTATGTTACCGATATTGAGTGTGAAATTCGCTACCCCAATGGTGGAAGTTTACGCAACTTTGCGGATGTGAAGTTTCGCTGGATTGACCTGTACATAGACTTTACCGGCACCTGTTGCCAGTACTTCAATATTTCGCACAAAGATAAGGACGGCGTACCATACACAGATGAAAAAATTGTCGAAGAACTTAATCGGTATGGTGAAAACATAAACATGCAATGGCTTGCACCTTGGTCTGCAAGTGAAAACTACTGCCTTACTATTTCCGTGGATTCAGCAGAAAAGCACGGAGTCAAAACGTTACAAGATCTGAAAAAAGTAGCTCATAAGCTCACATTTACCGCAGATCCTGAGTTTCTCAATCGCAAAGACTGTTATCTGGGTCTAAAAGAATATGGGATTGCCTTTAAAGACGTATTGCCATGCCATGTGTCTGAACGATATGCCGCCCTTGAAACAGAAGAAGCCCAGGTATTCGCAGGTTACGAATCTGACCCTCAGATTGTCATGGAAGAGGTGATTAAATTAGAAGATACAGAGAAATATTTTCCATCCTACAAAGCTGTGCCTCTGGTGAGTCTGGCGACATTAAAAAGCATGCCGGAAATAGCAAGTGTATTGAATATGTTGGCGGATAAATTACATACAGAACGCCTTAACTCGGCTGTGGCCAATCTGGCAGCGTCAGGTAATTCGACTTATAAGGCAAAGGAAGAAGTTTGTGCGTTTATTGATGAGCATTTTGGTAAGCAGGATGTTTAACCTCAGTTGGAGTTAAATAAACGGCTCTGATTAATCCAAATAGCCTGCTGTATCGTAATATCTTGAATGAAAAGTATTTATCTGATCAGTATGCTACTCACCACATACAGCGCCGCAGAACCTGAACACTGGAAAATTGATTTTCAACACCCTGAAGAATCTAACTATTGGTTGGTTGTGAATGACACAGTTATGGGGGGCGTTTCTCAATCCAGTCTGGTGATATCCGAGGGTATTGCGTCTTTTAGTGGTGAGTTATCAACGGAAAATAACGGCGGATTTGCCTCAGTGAGGCGGGTTGGTGAATTGCCTCTTTCTGGTAGCAATGGACCACTAAGGCTTACGGTTTTAGGCGACGGTAGGGAATATCAGATCAGATTACGTACAAACAGAACATTTGATGGAGTTGCCTATGTGGCAAAGTTTTCCACCAAGAAGGGCCAATTACAAACGTTTAAATTTAACGAGGATGATTTCACTCCACAATATCGTGGGAGACGGGTTCACAATGCGCTTCCACTCTCCTTTAATGACTCGGTACAGGTCGGAGTTATGCTGTCCGGCAATCAGACTGGGTATTTCCAATTGTCTATAAAATACATCGGTCAATAATATCTGTTGAGAATATCTTAGTAAAAGCGGACAGAGATTTAGTTTGAGAGTGGGAGGTAGAAAAACTTCTCAAATTTTGAAACCAACGGTTTCGAGTAAAGCGTATAACGTTGTTTTTTTAACCTAATATGTTAATTTGGTTGAAAATTTGCGGTTCAAGGAAGACGCCAAATAAGAGAGCGTCATGCGATTTTTAAGGTCATTAGTCCTCTTAGCTTTGCTTGCTTTGTGTCAGGGGCAGGGTCTTTCTGCCGACAAAACCAGCATTCGCGTCGCATTGCTTGCTACTGGTGAAAAACAAATGGCAACCTATAGCCGCCTGTTTGGACAATTTGAAGCAGCCAGCAATGTAAAAGTGCAGCTTGATTTCTACAGTGACATTACCTTCAAAAAGCACATTCAGGACTGGATAGAACTAGGTGGCTATGACCTGCTCTATTGGCAGGCAGGCAACCGGCTTGAAAAACTGGTTGACGCGCAAACAATATTGCCTATCGACAGCTTGATAGATTCAGACTTGCTTAAGGCCCAGTTGCAGACGAGTGGGGTTGATACCGTCACTTTTCACGACAGTATTTATGCTCTGCCCATAGGTCAATATATCTGGGGCTTCTATTACAACAAGGAAATTTTTGCAGAATTAAACCTCAAGCCTCCAGCCAATTGGCGGGAATTCACTCTACTTATAAAAACACTACGAGACAACGACATAACTCCGCTTATCCAAGCCTCTTCCGATGGCTGGCCTGTTTTGGCCTGGCTGGATTACTTCGCGGCTGATACCGGCGGTGTCGCCTTACGGGATGACTTGATTCGAGGCCAATTTGGAACGAAACTGCAGCAATCAACATTGCTGTCATTATTTGAATACCTGGTTAGCAATGAATTGTTTTTTGCACCAAAGCATACATGGCGGTGGGACCAGGCAATACCGGCTTTGCTCAGAAAGCAAGCCGCTATGACGTTACTTGCACAATTTGTGGAAGGCCAAGCTCAGCGACTTGGAAATGACAAAATAGGGTTCTTCCCTTTTCCTTATCAAAAGCAGGTACCTAATTCCATCGAGGTTGCACCGATGGAAGTCTTTGTGGTGCCGAGTTCGACGAATAAGCGAAACGAAGTTGCTGTTTTTCTCGATTTCATTATCAAATATTCTGCAATTGATTCACTTGCTTACGAGCTCGGCTGGCTTTCTGTCAGTAATCAACCCAGTCAATCACTCAGATTGTCAGAAAGAACGCTCGCAGCTAATAAACGTACCAGCCAAGCTGGCAAGCTACTGCAATATTTTGATAGAGAAGCACCACCGGCGGTTACCAAAGCATGGACGGATTCTATAATCGCCAGTTTTAATACTGCATCTGCATTGCCAATAAGGCATTTGATGGAAGAGAAGACAGTCGACATAGCAGATGGGAAGCCGGAGGCTAAGGAGCTTGAGCCATTACTCAATTTTTCGACCTTAAAAGGCTTGAAAGGTACCTTCCTGGCCTCAAAAATCTTGAACCTGGTATACTCGCCCTTGGGGTACGATATTTCCGTGACCCGTTTTCCTGATATTAAATCTTTGGACTTAGGCTCTGACGGCATATTAGTCAGCGTTGTGGATGACCCTGGCTTTGAAGGTAAATCCATTAAGTTGACAGAACCTCTTGCCGAAACCGGTGTTTATCTTATTGGATCAGAAAAAAACAATTGCGAGTTGGGTCCCGGAGCATTAAAGAAAACCCAAAAAGTTAGTATGGTGGCAGAAGCAATTCGGCTCAGTTATTGGGCATCTGAACTAGGTGCAAGCCTTATTTCTCAGAGAAATTCCGAAGATTCGTGGCGTGCTTTACGTAATGGAGAGATTGATTATGTGTTGGCATTTGAACCCGATCTGTATGCTCATCGCCTGGAGTTGGACAATAATTGCTTCATACAACTCGAGTCAATTTCGGCCCACCATTTTTTATCCAGCAAACATGCAAAACTGGTTGAAGAAGTAAACAAGCGCATTGCAGAAGTTAAAAAAACAGACATTTATAAGCAGTATTTGCAGGAGTTTGGGTTGGGTGTTTTACCCAGGAAAAAAATATAACTTCATTATTTTCCCGGGCAATATTAGTGTAAAAAAAGGCTCAACTCGCTAGAGCAGTAGCCACTTTCGATTGAGATTGTCTGCCCAGTTCGGCCATAATTTGTTGGCCGGCTCTGGTGACTTTATCCAGGTCAACACCTGTTTCAATGCCCATGCCATGCAGCATATATAAAACATCTTCGGTAGCAACATTCCCTGATGCACCTTTGGCGTATGGGCAGCCACCTAAACCAGCGACTGCACTGTCCACTACCTTGATACCCATTTGTATTGCAACCAGTATATTTGCTAACGCCTGACCGTAGGTATCATGGAAATGCACAGCCAGTTTATCTACAGGTACTTGTTCCATTACAGCTTGCAACATTTTCTGAGTTTTAAGCGGAGTGCCAACACCTATGGTGTCACCCAGTGAAATTTCATAACAGCCCTTTTCGACCAATCGCGCGGCTACCTGTGCTACTTTCTGAGGTGCGATTTCCCCTTCGTAAGGACAGCCAAGCACACAGGAAACATAACCTCTGACCTTGAGATTGCTGGCCTTTGCCGCCTCGATGACGGGTGAAAAACGCTCCAGGCTTTCCTCGATTGAGCAGTTTATGTTTTTCATGGAAAAACTTTCAGACGCAGCACCAAACACTGCCACTTCATCAACTTTTGATGCCAAAGCACTTTCAAACCCTCGCATATTCGGTGTTAATGCAGTGTAGGTGACTGTATCATTGCGTGAAAGCTGTGCAAAAACATCAGCACTATCCGCCATTTGAGGCACCCATTTGGGAGACACAAAACTACCTGCTTCAACAATTGTGAGCCCGCTATCTGCCAGACTTTCAATCAGTTTGACTTTGGCATCAAGCGGGACAACTTGTTTCTCGTTTTGAAGGCCATCTCTTGGACCAACTTCTACTATGGTGACTTTGTCAGGCAAGTTCATTAAGTGTTTTCATCCTCTTCAAACTCTAGTAACTCAGCACCACCATCAACCAAATCTCCGGCTTGATAGAAAAACTCAGTTACTTTGCCGGGTGATGAAGCAGTGAGAGCGTGTTCCATTTTCATTGCTTCCATGATCATCAGGGTCTGACCTTTTTCAACTGCCTGACCAGGTTCAACCAATAGAGCTACGACTGTCCCATTCATAGGTGCGGTAAATCCAGCATTATGGTCATCTTCGTCCGTCAGTCCAAAATCTGGCTTGATTTGGTTGAATTTGAACGCGAGCTCACTAGTAAAAAGCGAGTAACCTTTGTCGTGTTTAACCACAGTTGCTCTGCTCCTATGGCCGTCAATATTGACAGTCAGGTTTTCACCTTCAAGTTCCCCTTGGCAAGAATACTTCTGGCCCAGACTTTCAATCGAAAAAGTCTGGTTGTTGCCATGTCCACTTTGACGAACAATCAGGTCAAACACCGCATCTTTTGTTGAAATAGTCACAGTTTCAGCGTGCTGTTCATTCGCTCGCCAATTGTTATTGAGTTGCCATGGGGAGTAGGCATCCTGACTCGTATTCGTACTTGCTTTATCTTTTTCAAGCACCAGATACAAAGCCGCCACTGGTAACAACGATTTCAGATCCTGCTCATTTTCCACGAACAATGATTCATTATGTTGTTCAATAAAATTAGTGGTTAGTTGGGCGTCCCTGAATGGTTTGCAGTTCGCAAGATTGTAGAGAAAATCGATGTTCGTGGTGACACCTTCAACATGATATTCAGACAACGCTTTGGCCAGACGAGAAAGCGCCTTATCACGACTTTCATCCCAGACAATCAGCTTGGCAATCATTGGATCATAATAAACCGAGACTTCATCCCCTTGATTTACGCCAGTATCGACTCGGACGTTTTGACTTTCAATTGGTGGCTGAAGTAGATGCAATGTGCCCGTTGCAGGTAAAAAATCGTTATCAGGATCTTCTGCATAAACTCGTGCTTCAAATGCGTGCCCATTGATACTGAGCTGATCTTGAGTCTTGGGAAGGTGTTCGTTGCTAGCCACGCGGAGTTGCCACTCAACCAAATCCTGACCACTGATCATTTCGGTGACGGGGTGCTCAACCTGCAAGCGGGTATTCATTTCCATGAAATAGAAGCTGCCGTCTACATCGAGCAGGAATTCAACCGTACCAGCTCCACTGTAGCCTATGGCGGCAGCAGCCTTTAGAGCAGCATCACCCATTTGCTCACGGAGCGCTTCAGTCATACCTGGAGCAGGGGCTTCTTCCATCACTTTTTGATGGCGTCGCTGTACTGAGCAATCTCGCTCAAACAAAAATACGCCTTTTCCGTGATTGTCACAGAAAACCTGTATCTCCACATGGCGAGGTTGGGTCAGGTATTTTTCCACCAGCATCAAGTCATCGTTAAAACTGGAAAGTGCTTCCCGTTTGGCTGCATCCAGAGCTGCCTGAAATTCAGTTTCAGACCATACTTGACGCATACCCTTGCCCCCGCCACCAGCGGCTGCTTTCAGCAGTACCGGATAGCCCATTTCATCGGCGTGTTTTTTCAGAATTGCAGGGTCCTGATCTTCTCCATGATGACCAGGGACTAGGGGTACACCGGCTTTTTCCATTATTTGTTTGGCTGCAGATTTACTTCCCATTGCTTCAATTGCTCCAACGGGAGGACCAACGAAAACAATATTGTTTTGCTCACACAAGCGACAAAACTCAGCATTTTCTGATAGAAATCCGTAACCTGGGTGGATGGCATCGGCACCGACTTTTATCGCCACATCAATTACGCGTTGAGCTTGAAGGTAGCTGTCTCTCGAGGGGGCAGGACCTATATTGACAGCTTCATCAGCCATTTTAACGTGTAATGCATTGGCATCAGCATCGGAAAATACCGCGACTGTGGCGATACCCATTTTTTGTGCTGTTTTTATAATTCTGCAGCAAATTTCGCCACGATTGGCAATCAGTAACTTATTGAACATTTAATTCACCTGCCATTTTGCTGGACGCTTTTCCAAAAAGGCGCTCAGACCTTCCTGACCTTCCGCTGAAACTCTTGCTGTTGCTATACGCAAACTGGTTTTTTCTAACAACTCTTCACCCAATTCCAGATCTTTTACATCGAAAACCAGTTGTTTTGCAGCCGTGACGGCTTCAGGGCCGTTACCAAGAATGTGTTCAATCAGCATTTCGATTTCACCATCGATTTCTTCCTGTGTGACGGCTTCGCTAAGCAAGCCCATCCTGCGGGCCCGACGAGCTGAGAAAACTTCAGCCGTCATGAAATAACGACGTGAGAGTCTCGCTCCGATGGCATCAATAACATAGGGACTGATGGTTGCCGGAATCAACCCTAGTTTCACTTCACTGAGACAGAACTTACTCAGCTTTGTGCCTATGGCGATGTCGCAGCAGGCGACCAGGCCAACTGCGCCACCAAAAGCAGCACCTTGCACTCTGGCAATGGTTGGCTTTGGCAGGCTATGCAGGGTGTGTAGCATCTCAGCCAAGGCATTCGCATCTGCCAGATTTTCTTCGTAACTGTATTGAGCCATGCGCTTCATCCAATTCAGGTCAGCACCTGCACAGAAGCTTTTACCATTGGCTTGTAATATCATCACGCGAACGGATTCTGTCAGAGCCACTTTTTTGAATATAGCGGTGAGTTCAGCAATGATTGCGTCATCAAATGCATTATGTTTTTCAGGGCGATTAAGCGTGACTGTTGCAACACCTCTGCTATCTATATCGAACAGTACAGATTTTTCTGGTTCATTCATTTGCGTACTCTCCGTTACATTCTGAATACACCGAAGTGTGTATCTTCGATGGGTTTGTTTAGCGCTGCAGACAGAGATAACCCCAATACAAAACGTGTATCAGCGGGGTCAATGACTCCATCATCCCACAACCTGGCTGACGCGTAATAGGGATGGCCCTGTTCTTCATAGGTATCAATGACAGGTTGTTTGAAAGCAGATTCTTCTTGTTCGCTCCAGCCTTCTCCGGCCCGTTCTTTTTGATCCCGCTTAACCTGAGCTAGCACTCCGGCCGCTTGTTCTCCACCCATTACCGAGATACGTGCATTTGGCCACATGAACATAAAACGAGGATCGTATGCACGTCCGCACATGCCATAATTACCTGCTCCGAAACTGCCGCCTATGAGTATTGTGAACTTTGGGACCTTAGCACAGGCTACTGCTGTTACCATTTTGGCACCGTGTTTTGCGATGCCGCCAGATTCATATTGCTTACCAACCATAAATCCGGTGATATTTTGCAGAAAAACCAATGGAATTTTTCGTTGCGCACAGAGCTCAATGAAGTGAGCACCTTTCTGTGCAGACTCAGAGAACAAAATACCGTTGTTGGCAACGATCCCTACTGGGTAGCCGTGAACTCGGGCAAAACCGCAGACCAGGGTGGTGCCAAACAAAGCCTTGAATTCATCGAATTCAGATCCATCCACAACCCGGGCAATCACTTCACGCACGTCATATGGTTGACGGCTATCTTTGGGAATAATGCCGTAAATTTCATCGCTTGAATAAGCTGGAGCCACTGGTGCTTTGACATCTAACGTCAGCGGTTTGCTTCGGTTGAGCCTTGCGACCGCGTCTCTGGCCAATTGCAACGCATGATGGTCATTGTTGGCAAGATGATCCACCACGCCGGACGTGCGGGTATGTACATCGCCTCCGCCCAAGTCTTCCGCACTAACCACTTCGCCCGTCGCGGCTTTTACCAAAGGAGGGCCACCTAGAAATATGGTGCCTTGGTTTTTCACTATGATAGATTCGTCTGCCATGGCCGGTACATAGGCACCGCCTGCCGTACAGGAGCCCATTACCACCGCTATCTGCGGAATGTTTTGCGCTGACAGGTTAGCCTGATTGAAGAAAATACGGCCAAAATGCTCTCGATCAGGAAACACATCATCTTGTCTCGGTAAATTAGCACCGCCTGAATCCACCAGGTAAATACAAGGCAGGTTGTTTTGTTCTGCAACGGTCTGAGCCCGTAAATGTTTTTTAACTGTAAGTGGATAGTAACTTCCACCTTTTACAGTTGCATCATTCGCTACTATCATGCACTCAACCCCGGATACGCGACCAATTCCCGCAATCACGCCAGCCGCGGGTACATAATCTTCATATACGTTCCAAGCAGCCAATTGCGAGAGCTCGAGGAAGGGTGAACCTTCATCAAGCAACCCATTAATTCTATCACGGGGCAACAATTTCCCTCGATCAGTGTGACGTTTATTGGATTTTTCTCCGCCGCCTTGTTTGATTTGCGCGACTTTTTCCTTCAGATCATTTACCTGTGCCTGCATATGCGCAGCATTGTCAGCAAATGATTGATTTTTAATGTTTATTTTACTTGTTATACGGGGCACAGAAAGGGCTCCTGTTTAATCTCAATATGGCATGTCGGGATGACAGTTTAATGTCAGTCCCAACGACCTGAAAACGTTATTACATAGACTCTTTGAATAACTCTCTACCAATCAACATACGACGAATTTCAGAGGTACCCGCGCCGATTTCATACAATTTTGCATCCCGCAACAAACGTCCTGCAGAGAATTCGTTTATGTAACCATTGCCACCCAGCAGCTGGATGGCATCCAAAGACATTTTGGTTGCCAGTTCAGCAGCATAAAGGATAGCACCAGCAGCATCTTTTCGAGTCGTTTCTCCTCGATCACATGAACGGGCAACGGCATAAACATAAGCGCGAGCTGCATTCATCTGAGTGTACATATCTGCTACTTTTCCCTGCACCAATTGGAATTCACCGATTGACTGACCAAACTGTTTCCGATCATGAATATAAGGTACAACCAAATCCATGCAGGACTGCATGATGCCCAAAGGACCCCCAGACAAAACCAGGCGTTCGTAGTCAAGGCCACTCATCAGTACAGCAACACCGCCTCCTTCCCGACCAAGAATATTTTCAGCAGGCACTTCGGCATCTTCAAATACCAATTCGCAGGTGTTGGATGAACGCATACCTAATTTATCCAGCTTCTGAGCCTGACTAAACCCAGGTGTGCCGCGTTCGACGATAAAAGCCGTCATTCCTTTTGGTCCTGCATGCACATCGGTTTTGGCATAAATCACAAAAGTATCGGCATCCGGCCCGTTCGTGATCCACATCTTATTGCCATTTAAGACATAAACGTCACCTTTTTTATCCGCACGTAATTTCATGCTGACAACATCAGAGCCAGCATTAGGTTCACTCATTGCCAATGCACCGATATGTTCACCACTAACCAGTTTAGGCAAGTACTTTAGTTTTTGTTCTTCGTTACCGTTTTTGTGAATCTGGTTAACACATAAATTGGAGTGCGCACCATAACTAAGTCCAATACCCGCTGAAGCGCGGCTGACTTCTTCCATAGCGACTGTATGGGCCAGATAACCCATGTCGGAACCTCCATATTGTTCAGCTACGGTAACGCCCAATAATCCCATGTCCCCTAGTTTAGGCCAGAGTTCATTGGGGAATGCATTTTCCTGATCGGCTTTTTCTGCCAAAGGAGCAATTTCACTTTGAGCAAAATTGTAAACGTGGTCGCGCAACATATCGATGTCTTCGCCAAGACCAAAGTTAAGTGTAGGGTAGGGTGCATGCATGGGATTTATCCTCGTCTTATTTCGCTAAGCTCTTCTTTACATCGAGCTTCTACGTCATCTAGTTCAGTCATCAACATTTTAATGTCTTCAAGTTGTTGATGGATCATCGCGCGTTTTTGTGCTGTCATCTGAAGCATAAATTCTAGCTGTGCTTCAGAGTTTTGATGGCTATCATATAAATTAAACAGAGTTTTCGTTTCAGCTAGTGAGAATCCGAGGCGCTTGCCGCGAAGAATAAGCTTGAGTCGTACTTTATCCTTTTTCAGGTAAATACGAGTTTGGCCATTTCGTTGGGGGGATAACAGTCCCTGTTCTTCATAAAAACGGATTGATCGTGGTGTTATGTCAAACAACTTAGCCAACTCGCCAATACTGAAGGTCTGTTCGTCCATCTTTACATTCTCTGTCTGGAACAATTTAAGGGTGACACTTTACGTTAACGTAAAGTGTAAGTTAACGTAAAGGTAAAGTAACAGTTACAAAGCGTCAACATAAGCTCAATTATTGTGCTGGCAAGTGTGAAGACTTATGTTCACAATCCTGTACGCCTTGTACTTTAAAACGACCTTAGGAGTCCTAAATGAGTAATGAATCAGTGGTTATTGTTTCCGCCAAGCGCACCGCTATGGGGGGATTTATGGGAAGTTTGTCGGCATTGCCGGCGACTGAACTTGGTGCGACTGCTATTAAGGCTGCTTTACAGGATGTATCAGCTGAGGTAGTTGATGAAGTTATCATGGGGTGTGTGTTACCGGCAGGCTTGGGACAGTCGCCTGCCAGACAAGCAGCCTTAAGCGCCGGTTTACCCTTGTCTGCAGGGGTCACAACCATCAACAAAGTTTGCGGATCAGGTATGAAAGCTGTGATGTTGGCTCATGATCTGATTAAAGCGGGTAGTGCAGAATGTGTGGTTGCTGGCGGTATGGAAAGTATGAGTAATGCACCTTACCTGTTACCAAAAGCACGTGCAGGATATCGTATGGGTCATGGACAGGTATTGGATCATATGATGATGGATGGTTTGGAAAACGCTTATGATGGTCAGGCAATGGGATGTTTTGCCCAATCCACAGCCGACAGTGAGGGTATCACTCGTGAAGCAATGGATGAATTTGCATTATCTTCATTGTCACGTGCTAAGTCCGCTATTGAATCAGGCAGTTTCCAGGATGAAATAGAACCGGTCACTATTCAGACCCGTAAGGGTGACGTCAAAGTAGAGGTGGATGAAGGGCCTGGAAATGCGATGCCAGAAAAAATACCCAATTTGCGACCGGCATTTAAAAAAGATGGAACGGTAACAGCTGCCAACTCCAGCTCTATCAGCGATGGCGGAGCAGCGCTTATGGTTATGAGTGAATCCAAAGCAATGTCACTGGGATTAAAGCCGCTGGCCAGAATTGTCGGGCATACCACCAACTCTATCAAGCCAGAAGATTTCACTGTTGCCCCAGTTGGAGCAATGCAGAAATTATTTGATAAAACCGGATGGTCGGCTGCTGAAGTTGATCTTTATGAAATCAACGAAGCGTTTGCAATGGTGACAATGTTGGCGATTTCCAAGCTTGATCTTGATCCAGCTAAGGTCAACATTAAGGGCGGGGCTTGTGCACTAGGTCACCCAATTGGAGCATCAGGTGCGCGAATTCTCGTCACTCTGCTTCATGGACTTAAACAGAAAAGCTTAAAACGAGGCGTCGCATCTCTCTGCATAGGTGGTGGTGAAGCCACAGCAATTGCAGTTGAAATGATCTAAACTGCGGAAACGCTCGTTTTCTTTGAAAGAGTGCTGCGGCACTCTTTTTTATTTGTGTGGAAATAATTTAACAATAAGAATATGCCATGATTAAACCCCTCAATCTCTTGATAGTGAGCGCCCTTGCCTTTTTATTAACTGCCTGTGAAGTGAAACAAATAGCCTCGGTTTTGCCTGAACATGCTGAAACTGGTTCCCTCAAAAACGTCAAATATGGGGAGGTGATTTCTCAGTCATTCGATGCGCCATTCCTGACAATGAGTTATGGTTCAGACCCTTTACAATATGGCCAGTTGTGGCTGCCAAGTTCGGGGAGACACGAAGAAATCCCACCTCTTATAATTTTTATTCATGGCGGTTGCTGGCTCAATGCCTATGACATTAAGCATAGTTATCCACTGACGTCAGCATTGGCTAAACAAGGTTATCTTGTGTGGTCATTAGAATATAGACGGACGGGTGATGAAGGTGGCGGTTGGCCAGGGAGTTTTAACGATATTTTAGCTGGCATCGAGTTTGTCAAGGAACAATCTACTTTCCCGATTAAGACCAATCAAATTGTTTTGGTCGGTCACTCCGCTGGCGGCCATCTTGCGCTTTTGGCCGGAAGTTACATGGATAAGAGCAAACTTACTGGCGTCGTAGGTTTGGCTCCAATTGTAGATCTGGGATCCTATTCAGACGGTGATAACAGCTGTCAGCAGGCTGGCCAGCAATTTATGGGAGGTTCATCCGATGAATTGCCCGACCAATACAAGAAGGCTAACCCCATACTCCAGACACTTCATCCAGAAAGTTTATTGTTGCAGGGAGACGTCGATACTATTGTACCAGTCGCGCAAACAACAGAATCATCAATTGCACAATTTGTAATGCCTGGAGTCGGACATTTTGACTGGATACATCCTCAATCTGAAGCATTTGAATTATTGGTCACTAGTCTGAAAGAGATAACGGATGAATAAGTCTGAGTTTATGCTCATGGATCAATCGGATCCATTGGCACACAAGCGACAAGAATTTTGTTTGAATGAAGGGCAGATTTACCTCGATGGGAACTCTCTTGGGGTATTGCCTGAATCGGCAAAACAACATGCTCAGGAAGTGGTAGGAGTTCAATGGGGTAGAGATTTAATAACCAGTTGGAACAAGCATAATTGGATTGATTTACCAGTTGAAATAGGTGAAAAGATAGCGCCTCTGGTCGGAGCTGAGGTAGGGCAAGTCATTTGCTGTGACTCCATCTCAGTCAATATATTTAAGCTGTTGGCATGTGCTTTAACACTGCGCCCCGAGCGCATCAAAATTCTTTCTCAAACCGACAATTTTCCCACCGATCTCTATGTTGCTCAGGGGCTACAGCAAATATTGGGGGACAAAAGATGTGAAATTGTATTGGCTGACGATGGTCAGATAACGGAGATGTTAGATGATTCGGTGGCTGTGGTACTTTTGACCCAGGTTAATTTCCGTACCGGCAAAATTCACAATATGGACAAATTAACCCAATTGGCACACGAGGCTGGAGCTTTGATTATCTGGGATTTAGCACATAGTGCAGGCGCAATTCCCGTAGAACTGGATAACTGTAATGTGGACTTCGCAGTGGGTTGTGGTTATAAATTCTTAAACGGTGGACCAGGAGCTCCGGCGTTTGTGTATGCTGCCAGAAAACATCATCAATACATTAGCCAACCTTTACAAGGGTGGATGGGACATGTAAAACCATTTGATTTTGCCCCAGACTATATAACAGCTCCCGGCATGTTTTCCTTTCTGGTTGGGACGCCACCTGTGGTATCCATGTCAATTCTGAGCGCCGCGTTAGATGTATTTGCAGATGCAGATACACGGGCGTTGCGAGACAAATCGATCAAGTTATCGAGTGTTTTTATTTCTCTTGTCGAACAGAATTCAAAATTAACAGATTTTGTGCTGGTGTCACCCAGGCAAGCAGAAGAGCGGGGAAGTCAGGTTTCGTTTCGTCATCCACAAGCCTATGCGATTTGCCAGTCATTAATTGAAGTCGGTGTGATTGCTGATTTTCGAGCACCGGATATTCTACGATTTGGTATTACACCTCTATACACATCCTATATGGACATATGGGAAGCAGTTGAGCGACTAACCGAGGTGATGGATCTACAATCTTATAAACAGTCGAAATATCAGGTGAAAGCGCGCGTCACCTGAAAATGATTTGAGAGGGAAGAGCACGTTATATTTCGTGAGCTTGGCTTTGAAAATAAGGAATTGAAATTTAATAGATTGAAAGGGATACTCTTTTTACAAACAAAATCCCCTCGGGAGAGAATGCATTAACCTCGCCGTTCAAACTAAGTTTGGTCGCTACCTTAGGAACACGATTTGTCTAGTTGCCTTGGTATTATTTTCGATAGTCAGTATCGCGCGCTCCACTGATCCCGTCAATTCAGACAACTTCACTGAGATGGCTTCCAAAGAAGTCGTTTATTGCGTTGATCCAGATTGGATGCCCTATGAAGCAATTAGCAATGGCAAGCATGTGGGTATTTCTGCAGATTATATTCAGGAAATACATAAAATCACAGGGATTAGCTTCAAGCTTCTGGTGACAGAGTCCTGGCAGGAATCTCTCGACAGTCTTAAACGTGGTGATTGTCTTGTGGCGAGCATGCTCAATAAAACTCCGGATAGAGAAAATTACCTGGTTTTCACTGAGCACTTTTTTGATGCGGCCAACGTTTTTGTCGGCAAAAAAAACATTCATTATTTGTCTGGCTATGAGAGCCTCGGTGATCGCAAGCTTGGCGTTGTTAAAAACTATCGTCACGCTGAATATGTTGCCCGATATTACCCTGAACTCCTTGTCACTTTAGTTGAAAGTGAAAGGGAAGGGCTTTTGGCATTATCCAATGGAGATATTGATGTATTCCTGGGCTCAATGCTTTCAGTTACTTCACATATTCAACAATTCGGACTCAGAGATTTAAAAATTGTCGGTCTTGCCAAGCCCCATGATAAGTTGAGTATGGGCGTGATAAAGAGCCAGTCCGTCCTGATGAAAACCTTGGATGATGCGCTGGTCCAAATTCCGGAGCAAACTCATGTGGACATTTTTAAACAGTGGAATAACGTTAAGGTCATCGACCAGGTTGATTATCGTTACCTGTGGAGTTTGCTTGGGTTCTTCATCATCGTACTGTTATTGTTTGGATTGCGAAATCGCTACGTAACACGCTTTAATCGTACATTGATGGCAAAAACAGAAATGCTTGAACAACTTCAGGATGAATTACTGGAAAAAAATACTGCTCTGGAATTCTTATCCACCCACGATCAACTGACTTCATTGCACAATCGTCATTTTATGATTAAACGCTGCGAAGAAGAAATATTGCGCATGAATCGATTTGATCAAACCTCCTGTTTCATCCTCTTTGATATTGATCATTTTAAACAAATCAATGATACCTATGGTCACAGTGTTGGTGATGAAGTATTGGTGGAATTGACCAACATTCTTTCCGGGCAAATTCGTGAAATCGATATTACCTGTCGTTGGGGAGGCGAAGAATTTTTAATTCTGTGTCCGCAAACAAGCCAGAAAGATACGATGAAATTGGCAAAAAGGTTGAGTAAGGCGATTTGCGATTATAATTTCCAAAAAGTTGGCAAACTGACTTGTAGTTTCGGCGTTGCGGAGTTTGCTGGCAACGAATCCTTTATCCATTGGTTTGATCGTGCAGATTTGGCATTGTATGAAGCTAAACGGACTGGCAGAAATCGCATTGTAGTTGCAGATACATAAGGTCCAACACAACTCAGCTAGAACGAATATACGACACCAATGTTAAAGCTGGTCTGGTTGTCTGATAATGTCTCTGTCTTTGCTGATTCTGAATATGCGAAATGATGAGAGAGTTCTGTATACGCAAGGACCCCAGCAGATAAACTATGCTCGGTTTTAAGCTTTATAGAAAGATGATCATAATAGCTGCCGCCACTAGATAGGTAGTTATCATCAAAACCGGCCAAGATCGTGGCTGACACCAGAGAGTGGTTTGTAAGTTGTGTTTGTGTAAGCAGACCCAATTCCAGATAACGGCCACTGGCTGCAAAGCTGTGAACAAGGTTGGCAAATGATGTAAGGTTTGCGGATAACTCCCACTCCATGTCCAGGCTCAATTCTGTATCAGACGTTGCCTGACGAGGGAATGATAAATGAGTGATTGCCCAATTGAATATCAGACCATTGACTTGCGTCGTATAGGTAATACCTGTCTCCAATTCGTCGTAATCATTGCTTTTGTCTTGAGCTAGTCCATAGTTCACATTGATCGAAGTTGAATCTGTTAAATCAGTTTCCAGCCCCGACAAAAATATCCCACCTGACTGCAAATTATTGCGTCCCTCTGTGATATAGCGGGATTGATATTCCAAAGTAAAATGACTACTTGCTTTTGGCGCAAAGGCCATCGAGACTAGTAGTACTAGGCATACCAGTTGCACAATACGATTTACCACCCGATTTTCCTCATATCTTTAATGACAAACAAATAACGAATGAACCATTAAGCTGGATGCAAAAAAGTGTACACAGCGAGATATTTGGGTTGATCTTATAGGGCTGTTAAAAGAATAATGATTGTTTTGTTTCTCTACTCGCCTGATTAAATTCAATGAGGGCTGAGTCTTATCACTAATGACTAGCATGGAAGACAGATGTATCTCAAAGTCACAAATGTAAAAAAGCAATATGCCACGGTGTTGGCTGTCAATAATTTATCATTCGAGGTGAAACAGGGTGAAATTTTCGCATTGCTGGGACCAAATGGCGCTGGTAAATCTTCTACCATCAGAATGCTGATCGGTTTGACTGAAGCTGATTCTGGTGATCTTAATTTTACTGATTCACAAGGGAATCAATTGTCAAAACTCGATAGCGCCACATTCGGCTATTTGCCCGAGGAAAGAGGACTTTTCCAGGAGAGCTCAATACTCAACACTTTGGTTTATATGGGACAGTTAAAAGGAATGCCAAAACAAAATGCGATTGAAGAAGCGGAAAAATGGCTTGAGCGTTTTGATTTACTCGACAGAAAGAAAGATCCGCTGAAAACCTTGTCGAAGGGAAATCAACAAAAAGTTCAGTTGATTAGTTCAATCATTCATCGACCCGCAATAGCGTTTCTGGATGAGCCTTTTTCGGGATTGGATCCTGTTAATCAGGAAAAAGTTATTGAGTTTCTGCTGGCCCTGAAAGCCCAGGGCACCACCATTATTCTGAGTGCTCATCAAATGTCGTTGGTGGAAAAGTTGGCCGATCGCTTTTTGTTAATGAACAAAGGACAAGCAGCGCTATATGGCAGCATGCAGGAAATCAGGGAAGTGGCAAAGCTTGGCGCCACACTGACGGTCAGCTTTAGCGACGATGTCTCGGCAGACAGTTTCTCAGAACTGAATGGGGTTAAAGAAGTATCACAGGTTGATAGCCGGCAACTTCGGTTTACCTTAGTAGCAGATTGCCATGTTCCTACCCTACTTCAAAGTTTGTTAGCAGAGCATAAAATTGAAAGCCTGCAGACTCAGCAACCAAGTCTGCACGACATCTATCTGGACAGCGTGAGAGGAGCAGCCTGATGGATAAAATATTATTGGTCGCCCGCTGGGAGTTTATGCGCAATTTCAAGTGGAAACAGGAGTTAGTTGGTTACCTGATAATGGTGGGTATTTACGCAGCGATTTTCGCTGTACAGGTTTGGGAACAGTCCAGTAAACAAAAGGTTGTCCATTTAGCGGTTATTGGCCAGCTTCAAATTGAATTAGACAGCAAATTTAATTTGCAGAGTTTAAATGGTCCGTTGAATCAGGCAGAAATATTCGAGCAAATTCAAGCGCTTGAACTCGATGGCGTTCTGAAAATTGAAGAAAAAGATTCCTTTAGTCTTTATGCGGCGCAGCAGAGCAGTTGGCAGTCTGAGTTGGAAGTCGCGTTGGCGAATGGGCATAGGGAAACGTTGCTAAATGCCATGGCAATCAGTGCCGAGCAGCTGGAAAAATTACAAAAGCCCATTAGTTTGACTTTTGTTAATCAAGCGGAAGAAATTGTAGGAGAAAGTGTTCAGGTATTAGGTATGATCGCAGCAATTCTGAGTGCTGTAGCGGTATTTACCAGTTTTGGTTTATCCATGACCTCGGTAACTCAGGAGAAGCAACATAGGGTAACGGAACAGTTACTCACCTGTATTTCTCATCAACAGTGGGTAGATGGCAAAGCTCTTGGCCTTTGTCTGGCCAGTCTGAAAAGTCTTTTTTCAACAACGCTCTTTATGGTGATAGTAATGTCAGGTATCGCCGCTTTTTCAGATTCGAATAATATTATTTCCGACGTTTCTTTTGCTGTAGCAATGCAAATATTACTGTTTTGTACACTGGGTATAATTTTCTGGAATTTCGTTTTTGTTGGCTTCTCTGCCACCATTGATGATCCAAATCATTCCGGTAAGACGGGCATGATGATGCTTCCGATGTTACCAGTGATGATGGTGTTTATGGTAGTGGGAGAGCCTAACGGTGAAGTTGCTAAAGTGCTTTCCATGTTCCCACTCACGTCCATCAGTTTTATGCCGATGAGGATCGCGTCCATGGACGTGCCGCTCTGGCATGTGGGTCTTTCTCTGGTCTTGTTGTTGGTGGGGATCTATTATGTCAGATTATTTGCTTCAAGGATTTTCAGGGCCAACATTACATTGTTTGGGAAAGAACCGGGATGGGCCGATATATGGCGTAGCATGCTGAAAAGTGACAAGGTTTAGACGAATTAATTCTAGGTAGGGTAAATGCCATTCTGTTTTACAGGCATTTATCCTTGTTCTACAAAATGTCGCCGAAGTCATCCTCTGGGGGGGGCTCTGAAACAATAAAGAGGTCACGTTCCATTTCGATTTTCTGGGCAATATTGTTTAATCTGTCCCGATTACCGTCTGACAATTCCCGCTGATCCAGCTCATTGAAAACACGTAATGTTTTGATGTTCTTGTGCTTTGGCAACTTAGCCTCAACCAAGCTTTGCAACAAATTTAAACCAAATGCAGGCTCTTTCGGAAACAAAATGTAGGCTTGGTAAAAATAGTCAACAGCTTCGTCATAACTATGTTGTCCATGCAGCTCCAGCCCTTCTTTGTTGAACTTGAGTGCTCGAGGTCGCCTTTCTCCCACAGATTCTTCACTTTTCGCAATCAAGATTGAAGACATTGTTTTTTCCGTGAGATCTTCCAGGTGTTCGGCTTTTTCTTCACATTCGAATAAAATCTGTGCTGCTTTGAGTTCATTTCCTACGCCCATCCAAGCTTTGACTGCATCTGTCATGGTACTTACATCCGCGCCGGAAAGATCGTCGATTTCGTCGTTTTTCAGAAGTTCGTTGGCTTTTTCAATATTCCCTTCCAGAATTGCCGCAAGCACATTCATGTAGCTGCGCTTTAACTCCATGCTTTCGTCGAGCGAGCGGCGCCCAGCGGAACCAATAAGAAATCGCGCCACCTGCAATGATTTTTCTCTTTCGTTTTCAGGCTTACTTTCTGCAACGTTCAAATAACACCTAGCCAGTTCGAGAGACAATTCAGCAAATTTTTCACGAATATTTCTGTTCGCCTGACGTTTACGCTCAAGTAAATTGATCGCATCGTCCATCTTGTCCTGGATTTGGTAAAGGTATGCCTTCAGTTTGGAAGCAGCGAGTGAAAGAGCACTTTCCTTGATTTGTTCAATGTATTCTTCGGCTTTGGTGTACTCTTTATTGCCAATTGAGATCCTCGCCAGCCATTCACAGGCTTTGTCGTTGGTCAGGTGGGCGCCCAGCATATCCTTCAACAGCTCTTCGCTAATGTCGATTTCTCCCGCCAGGTACTGACTGTGGATCAAACCCCATTTCGCCCAGATGACTTTATCTGAGCTTTCCAATACCTTGGTGTACAAACCGCTTGCTTCTTCATACTTACCTAGTTTCAACAGCAAGCGTGCTCTGAGTTTCAGTAAATGAGTGCGCGATTTCGGTAATACATTTTCACGAACAATGTCATCCAGCTTAAACAGGGCTTCTTCATATTCCTGCTTATCCATTAACTTGAGCACAGGCTTAAGGTGCTCGTTGATTTTTAACGCATTGTTAACCGTGCGCTCCAGAGTGCGGATAGTGTAGGGCTTGATAACCAGATCATCGGGATGGATATCAACTATCTGACCGATGATCATTGGAAGCCTGTCAGAGGTAATAAAAACAAGACAGGTGGAGTATTTGAGCAAGCCTTCCTTTTGCAAATCCTGGATGACTTCAACTCCATTTTTATTATCGCCTAAATGAAAATCCATAAGGATTAGGTCATAGGCCCGCCCTTTCAGATCTTTTTTTAACTCTCTGCCGTGGGTAAAACAATTGACCATATTGAAATCCATTTCCAATAAGTGATTGCGCAAGTTAATTCGCGCCATGCCATTGTCTTCCACCACGGCAATATTCACTTTACGTTTTTCCATTTATTCAGGGGTTCCGGTCAAAAACTTTCCATATCAACAGCATAGCAAGCAAATCTGCTCCCGCATACCAGGAAACGATTTTGAGGGATAAAAGGGCGAGTTTGCCCAGAAATAGAAACTGTATACAGAAGTTGGCAGTTGAACGATTAGTTATTTTATTAGTTGACGTTAACGTTAAGGTTAAAATTTTGGTAGGCTGCGTAACAGTTTATTAACAGGTCGCAACTCACATAGGTTTTCAATGAAAAATGTTCCCTTACTCATCAATGGTGAATTTTCCCAATCACAGGCTGAGCAATATATCGAAGTAACCAATCCCGCAGATAATAGCCTTATCGCAAAGGCTCCCTGTGCTACTGAAACAGAATTGGATATGGCAGTGGCCAGTGCTAAAGCTGCGTTTGAGAGCTGGCGTGAAGTGCCTGTGCCTGAGCGCGCCAGAGTGATGATGCGCTATCAGCAGTTGCTTAAAGAACACCATAATGAACTAGCAGAAATCCTCAGCAGTGAAACCGGTAAAACCTTCGCCGATGCAAAAGGTGATGTGTGGCGCGGAATAGAAGTGGTTGAGCAGGCCATAAATGTCAGCTCGATGATGATGGGAGAAACAGCTGAAAATGTGGCGAGAGGGATAGATACATACAGTTATATCCAGCCATTAGGAGTCTGCTTGGGCATTACGCCTTTCAACTTCCCGGCCATGATCCCATTGTGGATGTTTCCAATGGCAATCGCCTGCGGTAACACTTTCGTGCTTAAGCCCTCTGAGCAGGATCCCTTGACCCCAACGCGACTTGCAGAGTTGTTTTTGCAAGCTGGCGCGCCAAAAGGTGTATTGAACGTTGTTCATGGCGGTAAGGACCAAGTTAATCACCTGCTAAATCATGATGACATCAAGGCGGTGTCTTTCGTTGGCTCTGTTCCTGTTGGTCAACATATTTATAAAACAGCGACAGATAACATGAAACGGGCTCAATGTTTTGCGGGAGCAAAAAATCATTCGGTGATCATGCCAGATGCAAACAAATCTCAAGTGCTTAGCAATCTAGTTGGGGCATCGGTTGGCGCGGCGGGACAGCGTTGCATGGCAATATCTGTTGCAGTATTTGTTGGCGATAGCCAGGACTGGATCCCAGAGCTGGCAGAGATGCTCAAAGAAGTTAAACCTGGATTGTGGAATGATGATAACGCAGGTTACGGCCCGTTAATCAGCCCACAGGCAAAACAACGTGTTTTGTCATTAATAGAACAGGGTAAGCTGGAAGGGGCTGAGTGTCTTCTGGATGGTTCCGAGTTCACTCTGGCGGGTTATGAAGCAGGCAATTGGGTCGGCCCCACCATGTTTAACAACGTCACAGAGGATATGGTGATTTACCAGCAAGAAATTTTTGGTCCGGTACTTTGCTGCATGTCTGTGGAGACATTGGAAGAAGCAATCGCTCTGGTCAATCGCAACCCGTTTGGCAACGGTACGTCCATTTTTACTGCCAGCGGCGCTGCCGCGCGCAAGTATCAGCACGAGATTGAAGTAGGGCAGGTTGGCATAAACGTCCCTATTCCAGTTCCATTGCCGTTTTTCTCTTTCACTGGCTGGAAAAATTCTTTCTACGGTGATTTACACGCTTACGGCAAGCAAGCAGTGCGGTTCTATACTGAAACCAAAACAATTACCTCGAGATGGTTTGAAGATGATATTCCTTCAGGCCCGAACATGACTATCACCCTGAAGTAGGAGTGACAATGAATTTTGATTTAACTGAAGACCAACAAGCATTCGCTGAAACTGCCAGACAATTTGCGGATCAAGAGCTTGCGCCATTTGCGGCTAAATGGGACAAGGAACATTATTTTCCAAAGGACGTCATTAAAAAGGCTGGCGAACTCGGTTTCTGCGGGCTGTATACACCAGAATCTGAAGGTGGGTTAGGTCTGAGCCGGTTGGATTCCTCTATTATTTTTGAACAACTGGCGACAGGCTGTACAGCGACCACAGCCATGATGACAATCCATAATATGGCAACCTGGATGATTGCCAGTTGGGGGACGGAGGCAGTTAAGCAGCATTGGTGCCCAGAGTTAGTCATGGGTGAAAAACTGGCTTCTTATTGCCTCACAGAACCTGGTGCAGGGTCTGATGCAGCATCGCTGCGTACGAGTGCGAAAATAGATGGTGATACTTATATTCTGAATGGTTCGAAAATGTTTATTTCAGGGGCCGGCGAAACTGATGTTCTCGTGGTAATGGCCAGAACAGGTGGAGAGGGTGCAGCAGGAATTTCTGCTTTGGTTGTGCCAGCCGATGCAGAAGGGGTTATTTACGGTAAAGCTGAAGAAAAAATGGGCTGGAACGCGCAGCCCACTCGGCTTATTACATTTGAGAACGTCAAAGTACCAGTACAGAATCTGCTTGGGCAGGAGGGAGAAGGCTTCAAGTTTGCTATGCAGGGACTTGACGGGGGGCGCATCAATATTGCGACCTGCTCTTTAGGCACTGCTCAGCAAGCACTGGATACTGCAAAAAACTATATGCAAGAACGTTCTCAGTTCGGTAAACCCATTGCTGCTTTTCAGGCGCTGCAATTTAAGCTGGCTGACATGGCCACAGAATTGGTCGCAGCGCGGCAAATAGTTCGATTGGCAGCATTCAAGCTGGATAATAATGATCCGGAAAAAACTGCCTACTGTGCGATGGCCAAACGATTCGCCACTGATGTTGGGTTTCAGGTCTGTAACGAAGCACTTCAACTGCACGGTGGATATGGCTACATTCAGGAATATCCGCTAGAACGGATGGTACGTGATGTGCGTGTTCATCAGATTCTGGAAGGTACAAATGAGATAATGCGTGTGATTATTGGCCGTCGTTTATTAGCCAATAATAGCGGCGACATTTTATAAGGGAAATTATGACCGATTCTGTCCTATTTTCTGAGCTCCACACAGCGAATGCTTTAAAAGTCGGCGTCGCAACCTTGAACAAGTCCAAGGCACTAAATGCCCTGGACCTGGATATGATTCGTCTGCTGATGCCGCAACTTGACGCATGGCAAAAGGATCCATTGATTGCCATGGTTATGTTGGAAGGTAGCGGCGACAAAGCATTTTGCGCGGGTGGTGACGTTGTGGCCATGTACAATGCCATGAAGGCAGAACCACATCAGACGCCAGATTCATTGGTGGATTTTTTCCGCGAAGAATATCAGCTGGATCATCTCATCCATACTTTCACTAAACCTGTCCTGGTTTGGGGCAATGGAATTGTCATGGGAGGTGGACTAGGTCTGATGTGTGGTGCTAGTCATCGGATTGTGACTGAGTCTGCCAGAATAGCCATGCCAGAAATTACCATAGGACTGTATCCCGATGTTGGTGGTAGTTGGTTTCTGAATAAAATGCCGCCTGGCTGCGGAATGTTTCTGGGTATGACGGGCGCAAGTATTAACGCTGCCGATGCACTTTACATTCATTTAGCTGATCATTTTATTCCACAGCAGCAAAAACAGGGATTGATTGATCAGTTGCAAATTATTGAGTGGGTTTCTGAACCCGCGAAAAATCATGATTTGCTATCTGAATTGTGTGCCAAAGTGCAAAGTATCCATTCAACTCAACTTATGGCTTCTAATGTTGAACAACATCAATTGGTGATAGAAAAAACAACAGACAAGGAAAGCGCCACAGAGGTGGTTAATGCCATTTTAGCTGTTGATGCAATGGATGATAAGTGGTTAAGCAAAGCACAGAGCGCACTTAAAAGTGGTTCTCCAATCACTATGCACTTGGTTTTCGAACAGCTGAAGCGGGGTAAAAATATGTCGTTAGCTGAAGTATTCAAAATGGAGCTGAATATGTCATATCACTGCGGCCAGGCAGGTGAGTTTCAGGAAGGAGTGCGCGCATTATTAATCGACAAAGATAATACCCCGGCGTGGAAGTTTGCAAGTGTCAGTGAGGTTCCTTCCGAATTCATTGAGGGATTCTTTGACAACCCCTTTGGTGAAAACCATCCGTTAGACGGATTGCAGGAGTAACAAATAAGATGGCGAAAATTACGTTTATCGGATTAGGTAATATGGGTGGGCCGATGGCAGCCAATTTAATTGGCGCCGGGCATGAAGTCTGTGTATTCGACTTGGTACCTGATGCAGTCAATGAATTGACTGGAAAAGGAGCGACCACAGCAAAATCAGCTCAATTGGCCGCACGAAATGCAGAAATTGTCATTTCGATGCTACCAGCTGGAAAACATGTAATTGATCTTTATCTTGGCGAACAGGGATTGATCAATGTTTTATCTGAAGGAGCGCTGGTAATCGATTCCAGTACAATTGATGCGGCAAGTGCACAAAAAGTTGCCGGCTCACTGGCTCAACATCAGATTCAGTTTGTGGATGCACCCGTCTCCGGCGGTGTGGGCGGTGCGATTGCGGGTACATTAACTTTTATCGTTGGTGGCTCCAAGTCAGAATTTAGTTCTGCGCAGCCTATACTGTCTGCAATGGGAAAAAACATTTTTCATGCTGGCGATCATGGTGCAGGTCAGATAGCCAAAATTTGCAATAATATGCTTTTGTCGGTCCTCATGGTTGGAACATCAGAAGCCCTGCAAATGGGGATTGATAATGGCCTTGATCCTAAAGTCATGTCTGACATCATGTTGCAAAGCTCAGGGCGAAACTGGACGTTGGAACTCTATAATCCATGTCCCGGTGTATCGGATAATGTACCAAGTTCCAATGATTACCAGGGGGGATTTATGGTGGATCTGATGAAAAAGGATTTAGGCCTGGCGATGGACACCGCAATAAAAAGTCATTCTTCCACCCCTATGGGAGCTCTTGCCCAAAGCCTATATGGGATCCACAGTTCCCAAGGCCATGGTAAACAGGACTTTTCGTCTATATTTAAGATGTTTGGACACAATACAGATAAATAAGGGTTTAATGTGAATTTGAAAGGTAAAGTCGTCGCCGTCACGGGCGCAGCACAAGGTTTGGGCCGCGCTATGGCTGAATCTCTGGCTAAACAGGGAGCACATATTGCATTGCTCGATATGCAGGAAGATGCCCTGGCTATGGCTGCTGAAGAGTTGTCTTCTTTAGGTGTAACAGCAAAGTACTTTGTAGTGAATGTCACCGAAGAAGAGGCAGTTGAAAAAGCATTTACCGATGTTATCGCGCAATTTGGTCAGTTGAATGGTCTGATAAATAGCGCAGGAATAATGCGTGATGGCATGCTACTGAAAGTGAAAGACGGAAAAGTAGTAGATAAAATGTCTAAGAAGCAGTTTCAGTCGGTTTTGGATGTTAATGTTACCGGCACATTCCTATGCTCCAGGGAAGCTGCAGCACAAATGGTTGAGACAGGTAGCGAAGGTGTAATCATCAATATTTCATCTGTTTCTAGAGCAGGGAATATGGGACAGACCAACTATTCTGCATCTAAATCGGCTGTTGCGACTATGACAGTAAGTTGGGGTAAGGAACTAGCCCGATTTGGCATTCGTACAGGGTGTATTGCACCTGGACTGGTTGATACAGCGATGGCAGCCCAAATGCGCCCCGAAATGCGGGAGATATTTCTAAAAACAGTTCCTCTTAGGCGTCTCGCCGATGTAGATGAACTCGGCCATGCAGCCAGGTTTATTTTCGAAAATGACTATTTCACTGGGAGAACACTAGAACTGGATGGTGGAACCAGAGTTTAACTCAAACATTACCTACAGGTGCCAGTAAAGTAGGCTATGTTCAATAAGGTATTCTGGAGTATATTACTTATATAAGTAGTTTGGAGATTTGCAGATACTCCCGAATACCTGATTAATTTCCTCGGTATCAGCCAGTTACTGGCCTGTGAGGTCGCTGTGCGAGAGACAATCAGGAAGCGCGAGCCCGCGCAAATCCCACAAAACCCAATCCCAGCGCAAACAATGCAAAAACTGATGGTTCAGGTACATCCACACCTTCTGGTCTAAGGACTGCCCAGGAACCAAGAATAAACGCATTGTTGCGGTCATCTGCACTATCCGCTGGAAAAAAGATGTTTCCGCTCGATGCATTAGCTAAAAAGTGTTGATAAAAAGAGCTGCCGATGGACCAAGTTGCGCTTCCTACAAACGCGGTAACTCCCTCAGTAAAAGAGAGGTTCGCTGCGCTCGAAACTTCAAATATGTTCAAGCCCGGGTCATTAGAGAAATGAAATAAATCAGGCGTCAAATTACTGCTTTCATTTGCACTGGTTAAATTTCCGGAAATCAAGCTGTCATTAAGGAGCCCTAACGAATTTACGCCAAAAAAATTATCAAGATATATGCCCGTGAAATCTGAGCCTGAAGCTGAGATCAAGGACTCACCATCTGAAGCGCTGATTGAGATAGTATTTTCAACGCTGAGGTCGACTTCGAGCAACAATGCCGCATGTGCTTGAAATATACTAAACACACTAGGCAAGATGAAACTTAATGCGACGATTAATTTCCTGAATCCAACTAAACGATTCCTGCGACTGTTTTTCATATTTATTCCTTTGCTGCAATAATTTTTGAGTAATTTCAGCCCTTTGTGTAAAGGCTGTCCAACATGATTTACGTCACACAATTAATAAAGTTGCAGATAAATTCGTTTTGGATATGTTTACACTGCTGAGTTTGGCTGGAATTGAGATGTTCCTGAAATAGCTTGCCAAACTGGCGAGCTTTTTAATGGCATTCCCATTAGAATACAGCCATTACTTGGAACAGGTATTTGTAAATCAAAATGTGGACTTGCCCTGCTTGCGATGCAACGCTTACGCGAACAACTCAAAACTGGCTGTGTGAAAATGGTCATCACTACGATCAGGCTAAAGAAGGTTACATCAACTTATTGTTAGCTCAACATAAACGTAGTAAAGACCCTGGTGATAATAAAGAAATGGTTAATGCCAGACGCGCATTTCTAGAAGCTGGTTTTTATCAGCCAATGGCGGACAGTGTTGCCGGATTGATTGATGCTTATTGCCAACAAGACGAGCTTAATATATTCGATGCCGGTTGTGGGGAAGGGTACTATCTGAATCGAGTTGCTGAAATATCGCAAGAGCACCAAACGATAACCGGATGTGGAATAGATGTATCAAAGCCCGCTATCCAAAAAGCGGCTAAAAAATACAAATCTCTCAACTTTGCTGTAGGTTCAAACTTTCAAATCCCGCTAGAAAATGACTGGGCGAACGCTGTTATTCAAATATTTGCGCCAAGCGGTGAGACAGAAATTCGTCGAGTTATGCAGGAAAAAGGAGTGTGGATCCAAGTCAACCCTGGACCATCTCATCTGGACAATATCAAGCGACTTATTTATGACGACGTTCAACAGCACAAAGCTAATGCGCAAGTACCTAACGGTTTTACATTAGTGGAAGATAAAAATTGTACATTTGAATTCGGCCTGGCCGATCCGCAAAGTCGCCTTAACCTACTTAAAATGACACCTTATTATTGGACAGCTCCAGAACATAAGGTCAGGGATATAGAGCAAAACCTCACTCAGGTTAATGCAGATTTCAGTATTCAGGTGTGGCAAAAGGACTAACTATGTCAGCAAAAAGAAAAGCGTTGTTTCTGGATAGGGATGGGATCGTCAATATCGATCACGGCTATGTGCATAAAATCGAGGATTTTGAGTTTGTATCCGGGATATTCGACCTATGCAGAGCTTTCCAGTGCTCAGGATATTTACTCTTTGTGGTAACCAATCAGGCAGGTATTGCTAAAGGATTGTATACAGAAGCGCAATTTGAAACACTGAATGTCTGGATGTTGGAGCAGTTTTCAGTGCGGGATATTTGTATTCAGGAGGTGTATTACTGTCCTCATCATATTGATGGATCGGAACTGAGGTACAAGAAAGATTGTCCCTGTCGTAAACCAGCACCTGGGATGCTGCTCAAGGCTGATAAAAACTGGCACATTGACCTGGAAAACTCTGTCATGATTGGCGATAGATTATCGGATATGCAAGCAGCTCAAAACGCGGGCGTTGGCCGCAGAATACTGCTTGAGTCCCGATACCACGAAATCGCCTCTAGCGGCGATTTTGAAGTGGTTAATGATATCCGGAATATTGCGGTTGAAAATAAAGAGCGCTAGCGGTTAAAACGGCTAAGGTGTTTAATTGCCTGGCTCAGTAATCCGGTGTTTAACTGGCTGACACTCTCATTGCCAGTCTCACGATCATAGATTTTGAAATTTCCATTGCTCAATACCTCGATCCGTTGTCCATTGTGCAACACAATGACCTTGCTTCCCTGAGTGGTTACCAGCCAGTTACGCTTAGGGTCCACAAGATTCTGACCTGTAGTATAGCTTTCTACTGGTGCGTTACAGCCAATTAAAGACAACGCGGTAGCTGCGATATCTTCATGACTGGATAATTCAGCATTCAGCTTAATATTTGTATATAACGGCGCGGTTTTTTGTTTATCTCGTTCCTGAGCCAGGACCGTAATCAGCACATTGTTGTTTTCAATAAAATTTTCGTTTAACAGTTCTTGCATTTGCTTCTGATTAACAAAACCAATTGCCAATTTTGGCGTGTCTGAAATTATTTGCTCTTTGAACGTAGCATAATCGTTGGTGTATTTTGCAACCATTTCATGAAGCAGAACGGTGTCACTGTAGAATATGACGTTCAATCCCAGTTTGCTTGGTAAATCAATAAGAAGCGGTATCTGTCTGGTCAGAGCCGGTAAATACAGTTCAGGCATACCAAACAAAGTGGATAAAATGGCTGATTGTGCATCAGAACTGAGGTCATAGTGATTGGAGTATGCGTTCAGGTTGGTAAGTGAGTCAGCAGGTAATTCCTGTTGATCAGTCTGCACCAGAAGTGCTAACGGCTTGTCGTAATTTATCCCGCAGTAGACCGGAGACGCGGGGTAATTAACCTGTTCAATATGACTCTCAAATTGTAATGCTTTACGTTGTTGATAGTTGGCGATATCCAGCAGGCCGTACTTTGACATCAAAGTCTTGGCGGTTGCCGGATAAGACAATGGAAACATGTCGTCCTGCTGCACTATAGGTTGATACAGGTTTGCATCCGCCCATACGTGAACTGCGTGACTGGTAACAAAACAGAGGACAAAAAAGCTGCTGATTGGCAAGGCTAACTTGTATTTTCCGACCCGTTCGAGCCGTTGCCAGAGTGCGTTGCTAAGAATAATCTGAAAAGATAGCCAGACCACAAATAATAACAGAAGAAAACCCCATTGCTGCCAGCCGAACTCAGCCATCACAGTCTGCGCTTCACTTCGTATCAGCTCGGCAGACCCGAGGCTTAGGTGCAATCCATAGCGGTTGTAAAGTAAAGCATCAAATGCGAGTAATGCTAGTCCCAATGCGCCGACTCCTGAGCCGATCGCTTTGACGAGTTTTGCATTGGGAAGCAAATAACAAAGGGGCAGAATAAAGATCACGAAACCAATAAAGGTTAAGAACCCGACATGACTGAGCCAGTTAGTAAACAAATACAGCGTGCCTAAAACTGTGCCGGGCATGGGAGAGCTGTAGACGTAAATAGATGCTATCAAGATGGCGATAATGATATTGGCCAGCGCGAACCAATGGCCCCAGGTAACCAGTTTAGTGACTAGTTTTCGACGAGGTGTTTCGGTCAGTATCATTTATTTTTAGTTTCCATTGATACTTTTGAGCAGGACTTGTGTAAAATGCTCGGCCATTTTCGCACGATGTTCCTTTGGGACCTGGTGCTGAAAAATATTGGTTATGACATTGCCAAGTGCCATTAATGATAAGTCTCTGTCGGCCTGATGTTTTTCGAGAGCAAAGACTATGTCTTGCATTAAAGCTTCAAACTTTTCGTCTGAATACTTGGATTGTTGTGGCATTCGAGAAGTCTCGCAATTGAATTAGCGAGATAGTAACAATGGTCCGCTAAAATTGCGAGTAAAGCTATGAAACCTTGGCATATTTCGCGGTTTTTTATGAACTTTGGATCCTGTATGGACAAAATCGAGTAAGGTTATTTAAATCATGAGCGCAGTAATTCATCATTTCGTTGTTCACCAATTTGCTATTAATGAGCAACAAGAACTCACACTGATCCCGAAATCAAACTGTTTTGATGTCAGTCATGACATCGAAGAGTTGGCTCAGCAAATAAATCATGCTTTCAATACCAAACCTGGAAAAGGTGTAGGCGGATTTATAGAGCAAGCAGGGAGCGATAGTGATACGGAGGATGAAACCCGCTCTCTCAATGCTGGTGAATTCAAAAGCATGCTGAGTAACATGTTGACAAACCCAGAGGATTTCGTTGCCTTCAGCATAAAAAGTTGCGAATTACTGAAAAAAAGCCTGATTGAAATGGGGGCAGTTGAAACCGGATTTGTGATCTTCAGCCACTATGAATTTCTCGCAACCAAGTACCTTATGATCACTATGCTTAATACTAAAGAACACGTAGAAATTAACCGCGAGCTGGAGCTAACCAGAAGTGATCACCTGGACCTGGCAAAAATGCAACTTGCTGTTCGTATTGATTTGACCCAATTGGAAATTAATCCAGAACAAAACAGATATATCAGTTTTATCAAAGGACGGATGGGTCGCAAGGTATCCGACTTTTTTATGCATTTTATAGGCTGTGAAGAATTGGTAGATGTTAAACAGCAAAATAAACAATTGCTCAGCAATGTGGATGAGTTTTTAGCCACAGAGCAGCTTGACCCAGCTGAAAAAATTCAACACCGCGAAGTGGTCGCAGATTATTACAAAGAAAAATTAGAGCAAGGTGAAGATATTCAAATTAAAGAGCTTGCTGAGAAGCTTCCTGTAGAAAGCGATAGAGATTTTTACCAGTTTAACCAACAATCTGAGACACCACTGGAAGAGAACTTTCAGGCAGACCGAGGTGCATTAAAAACCCTGGCCAAATTCAGTGGACAAGGTGGCGGTGTGAGTATCAGTTTTGATCGCAAGCTTTACGGCGAAAGGGTTAGTTATGATCCTGGCTCAGACACTTTGATGATAAAAGGAATACCACCTAACCTGAAGGACCAGTTGCTGAAATCCTGAGCCAGGTTCAAAACCCGTTGATATCAGTATGCAGCGTTAAACGGTAACGCTATACTTCAAACATTAAAAAATTAAGACTGAGTGCAATGCAATTATTCGTTAACGACCTGACAGTAATGGACTTTTCCTATTTATGCCCTGAGAGAGGTATGGTGGGAGAAAGCTGGATTGTTGATGTCATTCTAGACGGCGATCTTAACGAAGAAAGCATGGTGCTTGATTTCGGAAAAGTTAAAAAAGAACTTAAACATCTTATTGACGAATATGTGGATCATAAGTTATTGGTTCCCGTTGAGCATCACTACACCAAAACGTTGAGAGACGAATCAACGGACAGGGTTATTGTTGATTTTAACAGACCTGATGGCCACTCAATTCACTTAAGTTGTCCCGCTGAAGCCTATGCATTCGTTTACGCTACTACTGTTACTATGGCGTCGGTGAGCCAGTATCTTAAAGACATTATAGCCACACACTTACCCGATAACGTGGAGGGTATTGAGTTACTGCTTCGTGAAGAGGTTATTTTAACGCCGTTTTATCACTATACACATGGGCTGAAAAAACATGATGGCAACTGCCAACGCATTGCACATGGTCATCGTTCTAAAGTTACCGTTTTTGAGGACGGCTCGGAAAACCTTCAGTGGCAGCAGTATTGGGCAGACCGCTGGAAAGATATTTACATCGGCTCGTCAGAAGATCTGGTGGACGAATCGGCCTTGGAATTATCCACGTCGGTGAACAGTTTTTCGCAACATTATTTGTTTCGATATGAGTCTTCACAAGGCGTCTTTGAACTCGCCATTCCAAAGTCTGAGTCCGAGCTGATAGAAACAGATTCAACGGTTGAATGTTTGGCACAATTCATGGTGATGGAACAGAAGAGACTAAAGCCTGATTCGACATTCCGGGTTTTGGCATTTGAGGGGGTTGGAAAAGGAGCAATTGCAGATGCGTAGTTTGATTGCCGTCATTTGTGCGTTATTTTTGATTACATCATTTGTTACTGCAAGTTTGGAGCTGCAAGGGGAAATGACTCAAGGAAGCCTGATCCGTGGAAAACTACCTGCCAATAGCAAATTGTGGCTTAACAACCTGCCTGTCGAACTGACGTCGAAAGGAAACTTTGCTTTTGGCTTTGGTCGCGATGCCCAGCTTGAACATCGTATTGCGTGGCAGGTTGGCGATAGTGAAGTAGAGTCGAAACTGCTGCTTCTCACCGCCAGAGAATACCAGGAACAAAGAATAGAAGGCATCCCTCAAAAGTATGTGTCTCCCCCAAAAGAGACCTTGGAAAGGATCCGTTCTGATAACCAGAAAGTCGCCGCAGCCCGCAAGCATATGGATGATCGCGATGACTTTACGGTAGATTTCATCTGGCCGGCTGAAGGCCCTATCAGCGGCGTATTCGGGAGCCGAAGAGTATTCAACGGGGAGCCAAGGCGACCTCATTTTGGAGTCGATGTGGCAGGACCTACAGGTACGCCTGTGGTGTCTCCTGCAAAAGGAATTATCAGATTGTGGGAACCCGATTTGTATTATTCAGGTGGTACAATGATTATCGACCACGGAATGGGAGTAACCTCAACTTTTCTGCATCTCAGTGCTGGTCATGTCAAAGTTGGTGATAGCGTTGAACAGGGTCAACTTGTTGCAGAAATTGGCGCTACCGGACGGGTAACCGGGGCGCATCTGGACTGGCGCATAAATTGGTTAAAAGAACGACTAGACCCGGCTTTATTGGTTCCGCCCAGATAGTCTGAATACATAGGAAGTCCGAATATGAATGCTCGCCTTGTGGTTTTGTCAGTCATCCTGATAATTTATAGTGGATGCGGTTACGCGCATCAGAGTGACTCAAGACATCATGCGACAGCGCAATATCTGGGAAACGAAGCAGTTTTGATAGTTAACGATTCAAACAAAGTTTTGTTCGACCCATTTTTTCATACCGATTTCGGAATTTATCAGCTTGTACCTAAGCAAATTCAAAAAGATATCATGCGAGGCCATCCTCCATTTGACGACATCAAATTGGTGTTTGTCAGTCACGCTCACGCTGACCATTTTGCTGCGGCGGACATGCTTAGATTTTTGCTGGCGCAAAAAACAGTAGAATTGATTGCGCCCTTGCAGGCAGTGAATCAGCTCGGCCAGCTAGAAGGATATGCAAACGTTGAAAAACGCGTTCATTCGGTAGCACTGAAACTAGGGCAAGAAATTTGGCGAAAGTCGATTAGAAATACTGAGGTGGAGGCTGTTCGTATTCCGCACGCCGGATGGCCGGGTAGAGCAGAAGTTGAGAATATTGTTTTCAGAGTGAAATTTGCTGACGGCAAAAGCGTCATTCATATGGGCGATGCCGATCCTTTGGTTGATCACTACTTACCCTATCGGGAACACTGGAAAAGTGACACCACAGATTTGGGTTTTCCTCCTTATTGGTTTTTTCAGTCTCTGCAGGGCAGGGACATTCTTGATGACTATATACATATCGAACACGCAGTAGGTGTTCACGTGCCGGTTACTGTGCCGAGCATACTTAAAAAGCAAAAACGTGACTTCTTCTCCAAACCAGGCGAAACCAGAGATTTCTAAGCGAAGTTATCGTTGTAATGGATTTAGCCCTATTTGATTTTGACAACACCATAACGCGACGCGATATGTTTACCGCCTTCATCCGATATGTCGTGCCTGTGCATAGACGAATATTGTATGGTGTTATATTGGCGCCGATAATTGCAGCGTACAAATGCAAAATTATTTCGGCAACGCTGTGTCGCACTATAGTCGTATATTTTGCATATAGAGGTATGCAACAAAGAAGAGCTTCTTTGTTGGGGAAACGTTTTTGCAATCACTATATCCGTCAGCATATTCGAAAAATAGCTTCAGAAAGAATCCATTGGCATCAACAACGGGGTGATAAAGTTGTGGTGGTCTCAGCTTCGCTGGATGTTTACTTAAATCATTGGTGCGAGCAACATGGCGTAGCGCTTATTTGCTCAGTGCTGGATAGCAACGGAACGGTGTTAAACGGCAAATATCAATATTCAGATTGCACCGGTGAGGAAAAAGCACGACAAGTGTTGTCGCGCTTTGATTTGTCTGAATTTGATACCATTTACGCCTATGGAGACAGCGAAGAGGACGTAGCAATGTTAAATCTTGCCGATATAAAATTCTTCAACTGGCAGCCTGTCTAATTAATCTGAACTTGGGTAGGTGACAGCCAGGTCTGCAACTTAGTGCGATCTTTTATTTCAATGTAATGAGTGTCCTCTATAGCGGCTCTTACCGGCATACTCAGTTGCAATAATCTGCCATCTCTTAACACATGTAGCTCAACTGTATCCTGATCTGCAAAGTCATCCAACAAGCTCTGAATCGATGAGTCGGATACCTGCCACTGGTTGACAGATAGCAACTGATCACCGATACATAAACCTGCCTGCATAGCTGGTGAGTTTTCCAGAATCTGTAACACTTTGATGCCCGTTCCAAGAGATTTAATCTGGGCACCAAAATAACTTTTACCCACTTTCGATTCAGGTTTACCACCTTTGTCAGATGGTGTCTTTCTGGGGCGGCTGAGTAGCTGCAACCCGGCGTGTTCGAGCAATTCCGCGACAGGTAGCTCATCGTGGGAATACAAGGCACGCTCCAGAAACGCATCGAAATTCAGATTTAATTCCTGTTTTAACAAACGCTGTATGACCAATTTGTCCGTGCCAATGCCTGTCTTTCCATGCTGTTGCCATAAGCTCCGCATAAGATCATCCAGGCTTTTCTCTCCATCACTGTCTCGTCTGATCATCAGGTCCAGGCACATAGCGATAAAGCCACCTTTAAGGTAATAACTGACAATATTATTGATGGCGCTGGCGTCTTGCTTGTAAAACTTGGTCCAAGCGTAAAAACTCGATTCAGTGATGGTTTGCTTAAATCGCCCAGCGTTACGTTTTAATCGAGTGAGATTCTCACCCAAAACACGCAAATATTGCTCCACATCCACCAGACTGGTTCTGGCTAAACTAATATCATCATAAAAACTGGTGATGCCTTCATAAATCCAAAGTTGTTCTGTATAGATTTCTTCATTTAGCTTGGCTTGTTGCAACTCAATGGGTTGAATACGTTTAACATGCCAAGTATGGAATAGCTCGTGGCTACAGAGACTCAGGAATGTTTGATAGCCCTCTGTCATTTCTTGATTGTGAGAAGAAGGAAGGTCGTCTCGTGCAAACAGCAGTGCAGTGGAACTCCTGTGTTCCAGCCCGCCAAAGCCATCTTTGCTTAACAATGTCTGAAAAACATATCTGTTAATTGGAGCAGGGAGGCCAAACAAATCTAAATGGTGCTGACACACAACGGCTAAATCTTTTTCTAATCTTGACAAGTCTGCTCGATGCCCACCCGCCAGTACCAGCTCAAAATCGACTCCAGAGCAGGTAAATTGTACCAAATCGAAACGCCCAAACAGAACAGGATGATCAATCAACTCCGCATAATTTGCTGCCTGGTAAGCTCCAAACTCATAAAGCTTAGTACCTGAATGCGTCTCCATGGTCGTGGATACCCGCCAATCTTTGGTTTCGCTATCAACCGGTTTCTCCAGATACAAGCTGATGTGTTCATCTTCCTGGTTTCGCACGCATAAAAACGCGCTGGTGCCATTAAAAAATGCGTATTGATCGCAGATATAAGCAGACCTGACCGATAGATCATAAGCGTAGACCTGATAACTGATGACGATGGGGGAGCTGGATACCTGTACTTTCCAGCTTTGCTTGTCCAGGTTCTCCACCTCAAGCGGTTCTCCACTTTCTTTAGACGCTGCCAAATTAAGAATATTCTTAGCAAAGTCCCGGATCATATAACTACCAGGGATCCATGCAGGCAGACTCAATACCTGGCCTTGAGGGGCTGGGCTAGAGATTGTCAATCGGACGTTAATTAGGTGCGAATGGAGTGAATCCAAGGCAAGATGATACTGGAGTTTGCTCAATGATTATGCTCGATATAAATAGAAGGTGGAAAGACGCGTATTACTTTACCTAATAATGCTCTGTCCTAGCAAAAGATTATCGTGAATTATGCTGTTAAAAAACCAACTCAAAAGATTGATACTATTGAAAAATAGATAAAAAATTAAACAAACTTTATATATTTATTAGGTTTATGACTATTTAGTCGATACAATTAGCCGGATAAGTTTTTTGCAGTCAGAAAGGTCGATACATGGCGATATTAAAGGAAAAAGTAGGATTGTCTAACGAAGATATGCGTAAGCTTCGTTCGATGCGTCCTGGTATGCCTTTGGATTTACAAGTCGTGTCGCCTACTGCAACTAAACGAGTGCGTACTGAATTTATCGGAATGGATGGTGTACGAAGCTTGATTCTGCGGTTTCCTGATGAAGGTAAATGGGGCAACTTACGAGATGCCATTTATCCTGACAATAGTATGGTGGTGCGCTACATTCTTGAGGATGAAACCGGTGAGATAATTGCCTTTAAAGTCAAAATTACCTTAGTTTTAAGCAAGCCGGGCAACTACGTCTTTACTACCTTTCCTCTTTCAATTCAGAGTCACGGTCTGCGTGCCGAACAACGATCTCAAACACGTGTTCCAGTGAGCATTCTGGATGCTGTGGATGATTCAGAAATGAACATCGGGACTATTGTTGACTTGTCCTCAAGCGGTTGTCGGATCAGCGTCAAGCGGAACGAGCAAAAAAGTCGCCTTGCCGCAAAACAGAATATTAAATTGCGGATCACCATTTCACAGGGGCAACATGAAACATTAACCGGGGTGATAATGAATTCCCGAAGCGATGATGTTGACCATTATTATGGGATAAAATTCGACGCGTCAGAAGGCGTTGTTCAGGCGTTGTTATCTCAGTTACTTATAGCCTGACTGGCAATAATAGTAGACGGGGCAACTAATAGATATTGTCCTCAATATTCTACTGACTTTACCCGCATCTGGAACTGTGATTTACTCATTGTTTAACTAACTGACGACGCGAGGTGAAAATGCGACAAATAGAAGCGCTACTCAACGAATACAGCGAAAGTCATCAGAATAAAACCAATATATTGATACACGCCATTGCTGTGCCCTCGATTTACTTTGTTACGCTTGGTTTGATTTGGGCTATCCCAACACCAGATTTTATTTCTTTTTTTAATGTTACCTGGGCACATGTCCTTGCCATCCCAGTGCTTTGGTATTATTTCAAACTCTCCGGTCCCATTGGTGCGGCAATGACCTTGCTAACCATTTTTTGCTTTTTGTGCATCAACCTCCTTGTGAACTTAGGAATATCCGTTTGGATGTTTTGTTTGGCACTTTTTGTTGTCATGTGGATATTGCAGTTTATCGGGCATCACATTGAAGGTAAAAAGCCTTCTTTTTTTAAGGACCTGCAATTTCTGCTGGTGGGTCCCGCTTGGTGGTGGGTACACTGGCTCAAACGCCTGAATATTCAGTATTAAATTCGATAAATTCCTTCATTTTGGCCTTTGCATGCGATGGAATACGTTTTGTTCAGGATTAATGACGGTCCATAATGACGTTTATTCCGTATAATCTTCACCAATTACTAGAATAAGACTGAGTATTTTCCTTGATTCATTGGCAAAAGTTATTTGAAAACCGAGAGAGGTTATTCTGGACCCTGCATACCGCCGGATGGGGTGGCTTTGCCATAATGTATTACATCAGCTCATTTTTGAGTGATTTTCGTAGTATTTGGCTGTTTGTCATCGTGCTTAATGCATACTCAGGTTGGTTATTAACTATTCCGCTGCGATATATTTTCAGATGGGCAAGACAACAAACGCTATGGACCATGATGGTAACTGTGGCTTCCAGCGCTTACGCAACAGCATTATTATGGGCTGTGGTGAAGAATGTAAATTACTGGGAAATATATAAGCACGGATATCGACCAGAAGAATGGTTTATGTATTTTAGTAATACGATAAACTCGCTGATAATGGTGGTTTGCTGGAGTGGCTTGTATTTTGGCATTAAGAACTTCCAGATGTTGCAGAAAGAAAAACAGAATGCGTTGAAAGCATCCACGATGGCCCATCAGGCACATTTGAAGATGCTACGATATCAGCTTAATCCACATTTTTTGTTTAATACACTGAACGCGATTTCCACATTAATTCTGATGAAAGAAAATAAAACTGCAGATGCTATGGTCAGCAGGCTGAGTGATTTTTTACGTTACTCTCTAGATAAAGATCCCATTAAAAAAGTCCCATTAAGGCAAGAAATTCATGCTCTTGAGCTTTATCTTGAAATTGAGAAAGTACGTTTTGACGAACGTTTAAATGTAGAGTGGGATATTCAGGAAAGTATCAAGAGCGCTTTGGTACCCAGTCTAATTTTGCAGCCAATTATAGAAAACTCGATTAAATACGCGATTTCTAAGTTGGAAAAAGGTGGCAAAATTTGCATCGCCGCAAAGTCTTTTGGGCGAGATTTGTTATTGGAAGTCACGGATAATGGTCCTGGTGCTGAAATAGAAAACGGTCAGTTGAGAAGAAGTAATGGAGTAGGTTTGCCGAATATTCAGGAACGACTCAATTCACTTTATACGAATGACTTTTCTTTTGTTATTTCGCATAATCATCCAACAGGTATTAAAGTCAGTATTCGGATCCCGTTTGAAGTAGGTGAAGATGGAAACCAAAATTAAAGCAATAATTGTTGATGATGAACCACTCGCAAGAAAAGGACTTGCCATTAGATTGGCTGAATTTGAGCAGGTCGACGTTGTCGGGGAATGTCAAAACGGTATTGAGGCCGTTGCCCTGATACCCCAAGTGAGGCCTGATCTGGTGTTTCTGGACATCCAGATGCCGGGTCTCAATGGCTTTCAGGTCATCAACAAGTTACGTGAGCTAAATCAACCAATACCCTTGATCATATTCGTCACCGCGTATGATACTTATGCTATTAAGGCGTTCGATATTCACGCACTGGACTATGTCTTGAAACCCATAGATGACAGACGCTTGAAAGAAGCCCTGGAGAAAGTTGAGAAAGTGTTTGAACTTCACCAGGAAGGTGATCATAAGCACAAGCTCGCCAAACTGGTGGCAGATTTTACCGGTGATGATTGCGAAGATATTCTACGAAGACTTGCATCGGGTGAAGCAATAGATACTCAGAAATACCCGGATATTCTGGCAATTAAAGATGGCTCAGAAGTGACTCGGGTGCAGGTTGACGTAATTCAATGGATAGATGCAGCGGGCGATTACATGTGTGTACATGCCAATGATGGAACGCATATTATGCGACGCACAATGAAAGAACTGGAAGAAGATTTAGATCCTAAAAAGTTTGTCAGAGTACATCGTTCTGCCATTGTTAATATTAGCTACGTGAGTAAACTGGTTAGCCACGTAAGTGGTGAATATCACCTTGTTCTGGAGAATGGCTCTGAGTTAAAAGTCAGTCGAAGTCATCGTGACAGGGTTAAGGAAATGATCCACCACTAACATTGATCACAAAAAAGGCCGCATAGTTGCGGCCTTTTTCATTTATCCTTTCAATTATGCGTCAGAATAACGATATTGAATACGTTCCAGCAACTGCTGGTCATCAATATAAAGGGTCACAGGGCGTTTTAAAATAATATCGCCTTTTACCGAAGAATCACCTGAAATGGTTAAAGTTGGCTTTGTATTTCGTCTGGAACGATCCTGTCTGCCATATACCAGGTCACCGTGCACGACAGTGTTTTCTTCAAGTGAAATGTCTCCGTTTTTTGTGTATATATCGCCTTCGATATTTACGCTCTTGAGCACAATATCGCCATTAACTGTAGCAACATCTCCTTGAACTCTTGATTGTTGCGCAATGACGATTTCCCCATTGACAGTTTTTACTTTGCCAAAGCTTGAAAAATTTCTACCCGCTTCAATGTCACCATTGACTGTCGTAGCTTCCTTAACAGATACATCTGCCCCAATCTCAATACTGCCGTTGACAGTATCAACAGTTCCTGCGGTTACATCATCTTCCAATTCGATTCCGCCATTAACAGAAGATACGTCTCCTACTGTTTTCCCCTGCGAGACACTAACTTCCCCGAAGACGCTGCTTACGCCACGAAATCCTGAGTCTACGCCATCACTTCCCACGTGGATAACACATCCACTGAGTGTGGCCCAAAACAAGCCTAATGCAGTCAGGAATACTGGTGATTGAGTTTTTAACATTGGTTTTTTCCGAATCTGTAAATGTTTAGTTCAAAGCAGAGATTATGCCATTTAGTTAACTTATTGATACTTAAGGTTATATTGTAATTTTATTTTATAAAATTAGCCATTTTTGACAATTCAGTTAGTTCTATTAGCTGAGATTTGGTCAATTACACAAGATCGAGTTTATTCTAAGCTCAACAATCAAAATACTGACCATTGGCAAATTTTAGGACGTTGCAAAAACAATACAGTGTAAATAAAAGAATTAAAATATGAATAAATAAATGCAATTATTAATTCATAAATTAATTCATAGGTTGTTTTGTTGATTCAAAATTTTAGAGTTTATTTGCGAAAAATATTTCTCCAAATGAAAAAATAGTCTTTTTAAACAATGAGATAGAAATAAAAAGAAGTTTTGGCATGGTTGGTGCTTTAAGAGGGCTGAAGTTAAAAAATATTTTCAGCCCGGAGTCTTAACATGATGGTCTTTAACAACAAACGAACCGCAGTAGTTTTTGCACTGTTACTGGTATGTACCACTGCATCAATTGCGTTTGTAAGTTCAGATAAAGAAACGACACAAGAACACGCAGTGGCGAAAAACGCCTATATCATTCAGGGATTGGCCATAGATTCAATGGCCAACCTGGTTGAAAATGCAGGCGGCGAAATTTCGCACAGGTTACCAATCATTAATGCAGTAGGCGCGGTCTTAACCGAAAGTCAATATCAACTTCTTGCCTCTAACGCAGATTTGCGTCTTCTGGAGAACACAGAGGTGACCTCTCACTCAAATCAATCAACGTTACCAGATTATGCCACTGAGACTCACATTGTTAAGCAGATCGGAGCTGATCGATTACATGCTCGGGGAATTAAAGGGCAGGGCATCACTATTGCTGTAATTGATAGCGGTATCTCTGCGAAAAATGAACGTGGAAACTATTTACGCCTTGACTCGAACGGCGGGCACCGTCTAATCGCAAAATATAATGCGATTAAGGGTAAAAGAGTTACAAATCTTAATGACGATGATAACGGGCACGGTAGCCACGTCTCGGGGATCGCGGTCAGCAGCGTTAAAGATGAAACCGGTCGGTACAACGGTGTTGCACCCAATTCACTACTAATTTCTGTGAAAGCTTTTGATAAAGATGGGGCAGGAAATTACCTTGACGTGATAGACGGTCTCGACTGGATAATAAATAACAAGAATCGCTATAACATTCGTGTAGTGAATTTATCTTTTGGTGCACAAGTTTCATCTCATTATTGGGATGATCCTTTGAATCAAGCTGTTATGAAAGCTTGGGACGAAGGAATAGTAGTGGTCACCTCAGCGGGTAATCAGGGGCCTGTAGACATGACAATTACGTCTCCGGGCAATAACCCTTATGTAATTACAGTGGGTGCTGCCACAGATAGTTACACACCCGATAATTTCTCAGATGATCGTATGACGACATTTTCTTCCAGAGGTCCGACTTACGAAGCGTTCATCAAACCGGAAATTGTTTCCTGGGGTGGCCACAACATAGGTAAAATCAATGGGGACTTGATCGCAGATCTAGCGAAAAAGCACAAGAAAAATGACAAAGGCCAGGATTATTATCAAGTAGCGGGTACGTCTCAGGCATCTGCTGTGGTTACAGGTACTGTCGCGTTAATGTTGAATCTGGAGCCTTGGTTGGAACCAGACACTATCAAATGTCGTCTTATGGCAACTGCTTCGCCAATTCTCTCAAGTGATGGTAGCAATGAATATGATCCATTCGAGCAAGGTGCTGGTTTGATGGATGCCTATAATGCGGTCATGAGTTATGCAGATAACTGCGCCAATCAGGGGCTGGATATCGAAGACGACCTTGAAGGTGAACGACACTTTATGGGACCAGTCGACATGGACAAAGATGGTAACTTTAGTGTGCCAAACCTCGAAAATGGAGTATGGACTGAAGGAAATCCATGGCTAAAAGCGAATCCGTGGTTGAGCGCTAACCCTTGGTTATCAGGAAATCCTTGGTTAGCCGCAAATCCATGGTTGATGCAAAACCCGACGCTACAAAGTAATTCCGATACGCAAAGCGAATAGGACGAAGACTAAGGGATCGCCGGGCATTGTAAATAATGCCCGGTAAAGCGATACTTACTTATTAATTGCTTTATAACTACTAACATCAACTCAAATGATAAAAATAAAAAAGTTAGTACATTTGTTTATTCTGCCTATTTTGTTTCTTAGTGGTTCAGCATCGGCAGGACTAGATAATATTCGTTTCCAGCGAATAGCGTTAGAACAAGGACTTTCACAAGAAACTATTCTTGCCATTTATCAAGATTCTCAAGGCTTTATGTGGTTTGGGACTCAGGAAGGATTGAACCGTTATGATGGCTATTCGTTCAAAGTTTTTTCTCATGACGATCGTAACCCTAGCTCATTATCAAACGATATTGTGTACGCTATCAATGAAGATCAGCTTGGCAACCTATGGGTGGGCACAGCTGCGGGCGGAATAAACGTTTATGACGTCGCGAGTCAATCTTTTATGCATTTTCGGCATGATCCCAATGTCGATGGAAGCCTAAGTGGTGATCTAGTTCGGGCCATTTACAAAGATACTTCTGGTACTTTATGGATTGGTACCGAAAATGGTTTGGATAAATATAATGCGGATGAAGCTAAATTCGAACATGTCGATCTTGATCAAGAAGATAACCAGAGCAAGACCAAAAAGTTCATCTGGGCTATTTCTGAAGACGAAGATGGTCGACTGTGGGTGGGCACAGAAAGCCATGGTCTATATCTTATCGATGGGCATGTAATTAAAAACGTTAGTTCAACGACTCAAGCTCCTTTCAGTCTGGCATCAGACAATATTAGAACGTTGGAAATAGATAATGCTAATAGACTTTGGATTGGAACCAAAGACAATGGTGTCGAGCGGATAAATCTCAAGACTTTTAAACGTTATTTTTATAAATCTGAACTTCAAAATGATAAATCATTGAGTAATAACCTTATTAAGGATATTTACCAGGATAAGTCTGGAATTATTTGGGTGTCTACAGATTTTGGTTTGAATCGCTACGAAGAAGAAATTAATGCTTTTTATCGCGTGTTTCATGAAGAAGATAATAAATATAGTCTGGCAGGCAATGAGTTATCTGAACTATTTCAGGACCGAGGCGGCGTATTTTGGGTAGGCGGCTATAACGGACTAAGTAAATGGAATACAGCGACAGCTAACTTCGAACATTATCGCGTGTTGTCAGATGAGACTATGAGTCTCACTGACAATGGTATCAACGCATTTCACGAAGGTAAAAATGGGGAGATCTGGATAGGAACGTACTCCGGTTTAAATCGCCTCAACCTAAGTAATTCGAAAATTGAAAAGTTTTATCATGATGAATCAACACCAAATTCATTATCTTCAGATAGAGTTATGTCTTTATTTACAAAGAATGATGATAATTTGTGGATAGGTACCCGGGATAAAGGGCTGGACCGCCTCGATACTGAAACAGGAAAGTTTACAAACTATCAGCATGATCCAAGTAATCCTAATAGCTTAAGCTCTAACGCGATTACAAATATAAGCTCCGCTGGAAAAGACAAAATTTGGGTCAGTACCTTTGGTGGTGGTTTAAACTTGTTTGACTATCGTTCTCAACAAATTACCCATTTTCGGGCCGACGAAAACAATCCCAATAGCGTCACCAGTGACCGTATCTTCATTGCGATGCCTGATTCTGTAGGTATGGTTTGGCTGGGGACATGGGGAACGGGGGTTAATATATTTAACCCTACCACAGAGTCTGCAATCCAAATCAGTCATGACCCTGATAACCCTGAGAGTTTAAGTAGTGACAATATTATTTCTCTCTTAGAAGATTCTAAAGGGAATATCTGGATTGGAACGCAGGGCGCTGGTTTAAATTTGCTTACCGAGAAAGATCGGCTATCCGGCAACTTCAAATTTGAACGTATTTCCAGGCATGAAGGACTTCCAAGCAACGTTGTATACGGCATTCTAGAAGATGGCTCGGGTAAATTATGGCTGAGCACAAATAGAGGGATCACAAAATATGATCCTATTGAAAAAAGCCTGGTAAATTATGACAGTTCCCATGGTCTGCAGGGCAATGAATTTAACTACGGTGCTTACAATAAGACTTCAAAAGGTCAATTCTTCTTTGGTGGTTCTAACGGTGTTACGGCGTTTTTCCCTGACTTAATTAAGCCTAATTCCCATGTACCTCCTGTCGTTCTGACTAATTTTCTGCGCCTAAACGAATCGTTTTCACCTAACTCAGTTATGAAAAGTGCAGATGCGATCCAAATTAACTATCAGGACTATCTGATTGCATTTGAATTTGCCGGACTAGATTACGCATCGCCGACAAACAATCAATACAGCTACAAGCTGGAGGGTTTTGATGAAGACTGGATAGAAGCAGGTGATCTGCGCCGAGCTACCTATACCAATCTGCCTGCTGGAAATTATCAGTTTAAAGTCAAAGCGTCCAATAATGACGGTGTCTGGAATGAACAAGGTGCAAACCTTGCTCTGACGGTGCTTCCTGCTCCCTGGTATTCATGGTGGGCTTATCTGGGATACACGTTAATCGCGTTATTAGCTGCAGCCATGCTATTTCGTTCTTACCTCAATAAGCTTCATAAAGAAGCACAATATCGTGCCCAGCTTGAGGAAGAAGTAAAAAGTAGAACCCAGGAACTGAGTTTGGCTAATGAGCAACTATTGAATGCTAGTGTGACTGACCAGCTAACCGGGCTGCATAACCGACGTTACCTGAGCAATATTATTGAAGGTGAGTGCGCCAAAGTGCAGCGAGAAGTAGTCAAACTAAGTAAACGCAACGCTATCAGCGTTGAAACCGGGCCCCGCTTGTTTTGTCTGATGTTTGATTTAGACGGTTTTAAACCAATTAATGATACTTACGGGCATGACGCAGGTGACCAAATTATTTGTCAGGTTAGCGATTTGTTGCGTAAAGTCTGCCGAAAATCAGATACTGTTATACGCTGGGGGGGAGACGAATTTCTGATCGTTGGTCGTATTGAAGACATGCTGGAAGTCAACTTGTTGGCTGAACGGATACGCAGCGAAATTGTAAAGAACGGCTTCGACATTGGGCTTAAGCAGCGGTTACATGTTTCATGTTCTATCGGTTATAGCATGTATCCATTCTCGCCTTTATTTCCGGACTCTTTCAGTTGGGAACAAGTTCAAATCATCGCTGACAGAGCGTTGTATTGCTCTAAAGATGCTGGTCGCAACCATTGGACAGGCATTATAGCCACAGAAAAACAACCTTCTGTTAGTCTGATGAACAGCTTGGTCAACAACCTGGATCAGGCACTAGAGAAAGGATTTGTAACACTAAAAGAAACAGAAACTGCGGTTAGTTAAGGTAGTCGTATAAAACTATTGGCAGTTGATTAAGAATAGCCGTCATGGATTAATTGACGGCTTCTATTCGCTGACCCGTTGAAACAAGTTGTTTTTTCAATTTGTACAAAGTGGGTTCACTTACGCCCAGTAATACCGAGGCAGTGGACATGTTGTTGGGAGATAGTTTCAATATCACATCCAACAAAGTCAGCTTAAGAATATTCATCAGCTCAGAACCTAAAACAATTCTGCCAGCGGCAATATCAGATAATATTGTTTCGACTTCAAGCCACTCTTGGGGGCGCCAATCATCTTGCAGATTCTTTTTCTGAATGATTTTATCGATTCGCCGCCGCAACGTACTGTGAGAGACACCCAGTCTTAGCCCCGATTTTTTGACATTCTGCTCTAACTCGAAATAGGTCTGATAAATGAGATCTTCTTCCAGCCAAATCCCTACGGGATAACGCATTACATCTTGATCCCGTAGCACTCCTTTTAGTAACCCCATAAGAATTGTTTGCAAGCGCGTAATAAATTGAGCTTTGTTCATCGAGTTGGCTGTCTCATTTGGTAATTCAGACAGTGACTCAAGTTCACGGGGATATTGCAATTTGGCATGTGTGTGGTTGATGGTTGCAGAATGAGAATGCTCTGGCCTGCTATTTTCATGTAACCTGCTTGGCTCTGACAACTCTGGCTTATTTTCGGGTTTGGCATCAACTTTTAAATCTGACCACTCAATTAAGTCGTTTTCACTGAGCAGGTTAGCTTGCATCAGTCGGTTTTCGAGCTCCCGAATGTTTCCTGGCCAATGATACTGACTCATCTTATAGAGCGCTTCATCGGATAAGCGTTTTTCTGAGTGACTGAATTGTTGGCTGAATTTTTTCAGAAAGTGTTTTGAGAGTAAGGATACATCTTCTGGACGCTCTCTCAATGGCGGTGTGCGCAAGGTCAATACATTTAACCTGTAAAACAAATCCTGTCTGAAGTTACCAGCGATGACTTCTTGTTCTAATTCCCTGTTTGTCACTGCGATTATCTTTACATCTACACTTTCTGATTTCGAGCCACCAACGGGTGTAAAATGTTTTTCCTGTACGAATCTCAACAGTTTAGTCTGCATTTGCAATGGTAATTCACCGATTTCATCAAGCATGATAGTACCACCATCAGCTTCGTAGACTTTTCCTCTGCTGGTATTCAGCGCACCGGTAAACGCCCCCTTAACGTGGCCAAACAACTCGGATTCAATTAAGGTTTCCGGAATAGCACCACAATCCACTATTACTAATGGCTTGTCTTTGCGGCTTCCCATCTTGTGTAACGCATTGACCAGACGTTCTTTACCCGTTCCACTCTCACCGATAATTAGTGTTGTAGTATCGGTTAAAGCAGCGCGTTTGGCTTGCTTCATCAGTTGTTCCATCGCTGCTGAACAGTAAAACATGCTGCTACTTTGCAGATCATGCTTAAGTTGTTCCAGTTCATGTTGCAACTGTTGTTTTTGTTGCTGTAATTGCTGATTGAGCTGCTCTTCCAGTCTTGTTCTGTTGAGCGCTTTACCAAGTTGCTTAGACAAAGCAGCAAACAACATCTGACTATCGGTGGTAATGGAAAGTGCCTGATTGTCACTGATAAGGAAGAAGCAGCTTTCGCCACCATCGCTCAAGGGGGCTACAAACAAGGACAGTCCTCCTTGTTCAGAGTTTTGCGGCTTTGCTTGTGCGCTGGCGATTTGCGCTACCTCTGTGATAATTGCTCCTACCTGGGGAGGGAGTTCACTAATGCTTGTTGCCTGAGCTTCGTCATCCAGGAAAAATGCTTTTTGTTGCAAGGTATCGTTGGTGGGGTTTTCTACGATACCAGCATATTGAAAATCAAAGGTTTGCCCTAGTCTTTGGATAACCTGAAGCAGCAATTCATCAAACTGGTTGTTACTTGCAATGATATTGGAAATGTCCCAAAGCAATAACATGTTTCGGTAGTCAGTCGCTGTATCCGCTGTAAATATGCCGCCGATATAATCGATGCGTTGGTTGTAAACGTCCATCTGTTCGATTTGCCACAGCGAAATGGTCGGTTGTGAACTGCTTTGGGATGCTTTTAAGGCCTGATCTGCTTTGTTAACTACTGCGGTAATCTGCATTGAAGGATTTTCAAATTTCTCCTCCCGGCTGACACACCCGATACCCACGTCAAACCCCAAGCTAATTGCACCGTTTAAATATTCCGGGTTTTGCAGATTGCGCTGGATTTTTTGCGCCAGTGTCACCGCTTCCTGTTCTTCATTGACGGGGACAGCAACCGCAAATAAGGCACCACCAAATCGGCTGATCAGGTCAGATTCCCGCGTGCTTGATTGGAGGTTCTGGGCAATTTCCCAAATGACTTTATCGCCGCTTTCGTGACCAAATTTTTTGTTTATCTGGTGAAAGTCACTGCTGTGGACCATTAACACAGCTACCTGCTCATAATGCGAAAAAAGGATCCCAATCTCACTTTGAAACTTTGTTCTGCAAGCAAGGCCGGTTAGCGGGTCGTTGGACATTGCATTGTCTTGCTCAATCTGACCAAGTTGCATTGCACCTAAATCTACAAGATGGCGAAAAAGCTGACATAATTGAATATCCTGATCAGAGCCAGAGATATTGTCCTGATTTAGCAGTATCCAGGCTGGAGTCTCGTCCTTAAACTGCAGACATAGCCAGCTGCATTCTCCAAATTGTGGCGTTTTTACAGGTGAACGTCGAGAGGTCGTTGCTGGTGATACCGGATCAGTTTGATGAGTCATAGCAACCAAAACAGAGTTTCCGGCCTGGCCTTTTATAACTGCGCACCCGCAGGCCCTAGGCACTTCGCCGTCTACTTCAATTTGATTTACATATTCCTGATGACTGGCAAAACTGTTGAATTCCCCTGGTCCAACTGAAATGACTTGTTCTTCAATTCCATGCAGTGTATTGGCAGGCACAAATAGACAGGCTGACACGGCTTTTGTCAGCTGCTTTATCGACTCAAGGTAAGATCGTATAAGTATCTGTGAACGCAATTTTAATTCTACTTCTGGTTCTGATATCGCAAAACTTTACCACTCGCGTGACAACATGTAAAAGTACAAGCTCAAGACCCAACAAATAGATACTTGGTTTTGGGGTAAGCCTTACCAGGAAACAGGCTGTTTATCCCGAAAAAAGCCTCCAGTCGCACCATCCTCTGACAAAGTCGCCAGCCAGAGGGCTGTTTCTGCACCTTTTTCAGGAGAGCGGTCTGCCTGAGCACCACCCATATCTGTTCTGACCCAACCGGGACATACACAGTTAATTTTAATAAAATCTGGGGTAGTTTGATCTAGTTTCACTGTTAACGCATTTAGTGCTGCCTTACTGACAGCATAGGCTGTTGGTCCGCCCAGCCCGGCAGAAAATGAACCCCAGCCGGAAGATAAGTTGACAACGCGACCATAATTTCGCGAAACCATGCCTGGAAGCAGTAGTTGCGTCAATTTAAGAGGCGCTAATAAATTGATATTCAGGCTAGTTAACATGTCCTTGGGATCGAGTTCCAATCCGTCACCCTCTATCAAGACTGCTGCGTTGTTAATCAGACCATCAATACAAGGAAAATCATCTAAAATACTGGATACTTGCCGTTCCATCTGCCCAGGGTCTGAAAGGTCAAGTTCCGCAGCTGTGACATTGCCAGGCATTTCACTGGCGATTACCTTGCCCTGGTCGATATCTCTGCAACCGAGTATTACGGTCAGGTCCATTTTTGCTAACCCCTCGCAAATTGCTTTGCCAATTCCTCTGTTGCCACCAGTGACCAGAATTGTTCGCTTCATACCCAATTCTCCTCAAAACATAAACCACATCGCCTGGTTGATTTCGGCAAATTTAACTCTTGTTTAAAAGCGTGATTAAACTTGATGTGTCCCAACGACTTCCACCTGTGTTTTGGACCTGGCTATAAAATTGATCAACCAGCGCAGTTAATGGCAGATGAGCACCATTATTTCTTGCTTCATCAAGCACTATTCCCAAGTCTTTACGCATCCAGTCAACGGCAAAACCGAAATCAAATTCATTGTTTAACATGGTGCTGGCGCGATTGTCCATCTGCCAGGATTGAGCTGCACCTTTTGATATGACTTCTACAACATCATTGCCATTCAAGCCGCTTTGTTGAGCAAAATGCAAAGCTTCGGAAAGGCCTTGAACAACGCCTGCAATACAGATTTGATTAACCATTTTGCTGAGCTGTCCATGTCCAACAGGACCGAGTAATTTTTGCATTTTAGCGTAACAGGCGATAGCAGGTTTAACTGTCTCGTAGTGGGTGATATCGCCTCCTAACATAACCGTGAGCGCACCATTTTCCGCGCCAGCTTGACCGCCGGAAACAGGTGCATCCAGATATCCGCAACCTTGCTCAGCAGCAGTTTTTGCCAGCTCCTTAGCAACCGTGGCAGAAGTCGTTGTATGATCTACGAATACGCTGCCTTCTGACATGCCCGCAAACGCGCCTTCTGATCCAAGGCATATCTCGCGAAGATCATTGTCGTTGCCAACACAGGCAAAAACGATTTTTGCCCCTTGGCTGGCTTGTGCTGGTGTCTTTGAAATATCGCCAGAATAGGACTCAGCCCATTTCTCTGCTTTAGAAAGTGTTCGGTTATAAACACTCACCTGATAACCTGCTTTTGCAAGGTACCCAGCCATGTGAAACCCCATTACGCCCAATCCTATAAATGCCACTTTTTCTTTCATTTCTTCTCCACAATTCCCAGCTGACTGATAAAAAGCAGAAAAGATTGTAGCGTTATTTAGTCATCGCAGCACTAGAGAAAGTTAACTAATCAGGCAATTCTTCTAAGCCCCCATAACATTCGATAACGTAGTGTTGAGGCATAAAACATTCAGCTGAGGATTCAGCCATCTCATGAGCAAAGCGAGCAGGGTAGTCTTTTGAGAGTAACGACGAATCTGAGAGGTTTGGGTAGATTTCATCATATCTCATCACTTGAGTTTCGCTCACGCGCCGGAAAATATGGGAGCGATTCAGCTGATTGGTGCTAGCCAATCCGGCAGATGCAACAATATCCATGGTCGCTTCGACAGTTTCTTTGTGATAGCGAGCTATTCGAGCAGCCTTATCATTGACTACTAAACCCGCGGCCAAAACAGGGTCCTGAGTCGCAATGCCGGTAGGGCATTCGTTGGTATTGCAAACCAGTGACTGCACGCAACCCAGAGCAACCATCATGCCTCTGGCACTGTTGCAGACATCCGCTCCCAGCGAAAAGTTTTTCACTAGGTGAAATCCGGTAAACACTTTGCCGCTGGCAATGACTTTGATGTCTTTCTTTAAGCCGAACCCACTTAATATATCGCAGATAAATACCAGTCCTTCCCGCAGCGGCATCCCCACTGAATTTGAATACTCTAGTGGTGCCGCACCCGTTCCACCTTCGCCACCATCAACGGTGATGAAGTCAGGTTTTATGTTTTTCTCAATCATCGCTTTGCACAGCGCAACAAATTCACTTTTTCGGCCAACACAGAGCTTAAACCCAATGGGTTTGCCGCCAGACAAGTCCCGCAGTTGCTGAATAAAGTCCATCATCTCCAAAGGGGTTGAAAATGCTTTATGCGCTGGAGGTGAGTCAACAGTAGTGCCGGGCTTCACATTGCGGATTTCTGCTATTTCAATAGTATTTTTGTCAGCAGGTAATATCCCGCCATGACCTGGTTTGGCTCCCTGGGATAATTTGATTTCTATCATTTTGATGCTTGATTTGGTCGCAGTAGCTTTAAACGTATCGGGACAGAAATTTCCATCTTCGGTTCGACAGCCAAAATATCCTGTGCCTATCTGCCAAACCAAGTCACCTCCATGTTCCAGGTGGTAAGGACTGACGCTGCCCTCACCGGTGTTATGGGAAAACCCCCCTTGTTTTGCACCTTTATTCAAGGCTTTGATGGCGTTATCACTGAGGGCACCAAAACTCATGGCAGACACATTGAAAATACTCGAAGAGTAGGGCTGTGTGCAGTCTGGCCCACCGATTAAAACTCTTGGCAGGACGGCATCTTTGTTCAAATGGATGGCGGCCATCGAGTGACCGATCCATTCATATCCGACACGTAATGCATTAACTTTTGTACCGTAAGGAATGGTATCCCGTTGTCCTTTTGCTCGTTGATAAATAACAGAGCGAAACATACGATTAATAGGTACACCGTCGGTTTCAGATTCAAAAAAGTACTGGCGTAAAAAAGGACGAACAAACTCCATTACCCATCTTCCGCGACCGACGACGGGAAAGGTACGCCACAAAGCGTGTTTAGTTTGGTTCATATCGTAAATACCGATCAAAGTGATCGGCAGTAAGAGAAGGGTGAACCACATGACCCCAGGCAAAAACAGGCTGGTGAGTAGCATAATCACCCAGGCGCCAATGGTAAATTTTACAAAACTTTCTCTCATAATGTGTTCCTGTTGTAGAGCCAATTAGCCGAGCTTTCTTTGCTCACTTTGCATGACCACACTGTGCAGTGTAGTAACAAAATTTCGGAAAATCATGTAGACCTGATAATTATTGGGAACGGTCATTGTGCAGATTTATTTCTCTTAAAATTCAAATCGTTGGCTATATAAAGCTATTGCTAGAATAACCGTTTATTCCAATTTCCTGTGCTCTCAGCGGCACATGCCTCCTCGGTATCAAAACAAAGGTGTTTGTGAATATTTTTCAGGTCAATATCTATAGCAGACAGGTCAGAACGAATAATTTCGCCAATCAAATATTCATGTGAAACAGTACAAGCAGTCTGATAAGAGGCGTTATTATCGAATACGCAGGTAATGATGAGACTTTGAGGAAAGCGTCCATAGTCCACATTGTGGGTTAGCCATTCGAATCCCGGCACTTGAGTTTTAATGTTTTCACAACTTTTGGTCAGCGATTTTACTATTTGTTTTTCAAGCTTTCTGGCGGTTTTGTTTGGCATCAAACACCTTTAAAACGGAATGCAAATAAAGCGGCCGTGCAAACGGCCGGACTTTAGTTAACCTCAGGTTATTTTAGACATTAACAATACACTGTGTGCAGGTATTGCGTCTTGTCAGGTTTTAACGAATTTGTATCATCAATTATGGTTCGATTTTTCCAATTTATCACTGTCACCCTGTTGTTGTTTTTTCACCTCTTGCTTTGCTTCAGCAACAATCTCGATCGTTTTCTGCACATTAGGATCAGGTAAAAACATTTGTACCAACACTCCCAGTGCCACTGCACTGTTTTTACGGGTTTTAGCCCACTTGATGAGTTTGGAAAAGAGTATTATCAGGCCCAAGAATGCCACCCATGGCAACATCACGAACCCCAGTTCACAATAAGTCATATTTATTTCTCAATCTAAATTGATCTAAACAAGCCGAAAGTCGGCCTGCGCCAGTGGTTTAAATTAAGAAATGTATGCCGGAGGTTCTTCAGTGCTGATGTAATGTTGATAAGCAAAGGGTAAAGGTGGAGGAAAGCTCAATTCCCGCGTTTTGTGGTATGTCCAGTTTAGCGAAACTTGTATCAGGTTTACATCGGCTGAATAACTTGGGATGGTGCCAACAAAGCATGAAAAGTGATACCAGGACAGGTTGTTTTTTAACGTCTGTTTGTTGTTCTCTGCATCTGGTAAAAATACCGGAAATGAAGCAGAAATATCGGCGCTGGTATGGACATATTCAAAATATACATTGGGCTGATTGTCTTCATATTCCCAGCTAGCAGCATAGGCAGTGGCATTCACAGCCAATAAGCAGGCTGTCAGCCAGGTTGCAATCACTTTTGTTGCGGGAGTGCCCATCAGACGTCTTTTCTAAGTACCTTATGTTATTTAAATGAAGGTGTTTTGTTCGTTTTCAAGAGAGCACCGCCAATTTTCCTAAGTGGCCTGACTTTAACTTATTCTCCAGATGCAGGTGACACTTACTTTTACACACTGAATAAAATGATCTGAATCAATAGAATGGGATTCAAAACAGTCAGACCTGGTACGTTGATATATTCTATGAGGATAACAAATATTAATTAACTGGATACATGATGACTCAAATAGCCAATACTCCCAAATCGACTAGTGCATCGAATCTCAACGGAAATGCAAAGTCAGAACAGTTAGATTCTATAATACAAAATAACACTCGAGGCGAGGTGTTACACGAATTGGCAGAACATCGTCATGATCCAGATTTTATTGCCCAATCATTTCGCTCCGGTGAATATCCTTACAAAACGAAAATCTCACGCAAAACCTACGAGCTCCGCAAGAAGGAAATGCAAGTCGAACTGCTAAAAGTGCAAAAGTGGGTAAAAGAGACTGGTCAGAAAATAGTGATTTTATTTGAAGGTCGGGATGCAGCGGGGAAGGGAGGCACTATCAAACGTTTTATGGAGCACATGAACCCTCGTGGTTGTCGGGTTGTTGCTCTGGAGAAACCTAGTGAGACTGAAAGAGGTCAATGGTACTTCCAGCGATACATAAAACATTTACCTACTGAAGGTGAAATTGTTCTGTTTGACCGCTCTTGGTATAACCGAGCCGGCGTGGAGAGAGTCATGGATTTTTGCGAACCCAATGAATACCTTGAGTTTATGCGTCAGACTCCAGATTTGGAAAGAATGCTGGTTAGAAGCGGCATTCGATTATATAAGTACTGGTTCTCGGTGACGCCTCAGGAGCAGGAATTTCGCTTTGCCCGAAGAGAAACCGATCCTCTGAAGCAATGGAAACTCAGCCCAATTGATAAACAGGCGATGCAGAAGTGGGATGATTACACAGAAGCAAAGGAAGCCATGTTTTTTTATACCGACACGGCAGACGCGCCTTGGATGGTGGTCAAATCAGATGATAAGAAACGCGCCAGGTTGAACTGCATGCATCACTTTTTGGCGAGTCTTTCCTATCCAAATAAGAATACCCATTTGGTTCGCGGTGCTGACCCATTAATCGTTGGGAATGCATCAAATGTCATTGTGGAAGACAAGCATATCCTTGGTAAAAGTCTCCACCCTAAATACAACGCGAAATCTTGTTGTAACACACAAATAACTCACACAACGCCCGCTTAAATGCGGGCCACATTCTTAGGTGGCAACTAAGAGTTTTATTCGTTTCTGATTGAAAAACCTCGACCCAGCCCTAATATTAATGTTCTGGTGAAATCCGGAGAGCCCGGTCATTTTCTGGAAAGCTAAACGAGTAAATCTCGTTCTCTTTAACACGTGATTCAAATTGATTTGCTATTTGTTTTCAAATGCCTTCATAGCGGCACTATTCATTCAACATTTTTAGGGATATTCAGGTGAACTTTTTTACTTCAAAACATTTTGTTTCTATATTTTTTACTGCCGCGATACTGACTGGCTGCGCAAATTCACCGGATGTTACACGTGCGGAAAAGCGAGTTGAGGTGCTGACCATGTCTGTGGATGTGTTAAATCAGTTGTACGAGAAAAATCCAGAGCTCAGGGAAACTGTTAAATCCGCTGCTGGCTATGGTGTTTTCGACAATGCCAATGTGAACTTCATTGTTGCCAGTGTCGGCAGTGGATATGGTGTGGTAATTGATAACGAAAGCAAAAAACGCACTTTTATGAAGATGGCAGAAGCGGGCGTTGGCTTTGGCGCAGGAGTAAAAGATTTTAGCCTGGTTATGGTTTTTAATAATAAGGTTGCGCTGGAACGGTTTATCAACCAGGGCTGGGCGTTTGGTGCTCAGGCGGATGCCAGTGCCAAAGCAGGGGACCAAGGTGGTGCAACTGGCGGTGAAGTGTCAGTGGATGATGTCACAATATATCAAATCACCCAGAACGGCATTGCTCTGCAACTAACCGTAAAAGGCACCAAGTTCTGGCAGGATGATGAGTTGAACTGATACCAGAAAAATTACTTCATGCACCATGATTTCAAACCCAACATGTTTCTGATTCTAACCAGCCGCCATTTGGGCGGTTTGGTTATCGTCATATAACGTCCCAAATAGTTGGTTGACCAGCCTCATTGATCTAACCCGACATTTTTCTTTGTTGTTATGTTTTGTGTTGGGCGAAAAGAGGGTTCACCTGAGGTTGATTTTCAAATCCATAGTTAAACTGCAATGTAGCCGTTCATTCCCTAATCGGGAATTGAGTCACTGGCACACTCATACTTAACATAACCCTTGGTCAACTAAAGAGTGAACGACGATATGAGTATGCAAATGGTGAATGAAATAAATGTTTCTGTATCAGCAGATAAAGCGTGGCATGTTTTGGGGGAACAGTTTGGTGACATCGCAAGGTGGCTAACATCTCTGCTCTCGTCACACCTTCAAGGAGAGTTGGGCCCAGGCGCAATACGTGTATGCGAAACTGCCGGTATCGGACCTTTTCCACCAGGCAAAGTGACTGAAGAAATTATTCATTTCGATTCAAGCCAATATGAATTCACTTATGCCGGGCGGGAAGGTATGCCATGGTTTATTGATAGTGCTCAAAATGCCTGGTCAATCAAGGCGGTCGATAAGTCAAATTGCGTGATTACAAGTGTCGCAACAATTAAAGTTAAATGGTTTATGATGCCAATTGGATGGGTTTTGCCGATAGTTTTGAAAAGAGAATTTGGTCATGTGTTTGAAGAGCTTGGTTACGCAATTGAGTTTGGCAAGGCTCATCCAAGGGTGACCAAAGCAAAGGTAGTTTAGCAATGTCAGATATGCTGTTAATTGGTGAATTGATGCGATCACATCGCAAACGGAACGGGCTTTCTCAAATGGCGTTAGCAAATATTGCGGGCTCCACGCCAAGATATGTATCGTTTCTTGAAACTGGCCGTTCGCGCCCAGGGCGAGCGGTTGTATTAAAATTATCAAAAGCACTAAACCTTGGTTTGCGAGACACTAATTCAATGTTGTTAGCGGCTGGGTTACCAGCCGTTTATGTTGAACCAGCAGTGAATGACGAAGAGATGGCTCCAGTGCGCCGCGTCATGAAAGAAGTATTGAAAAAGCATGAACCCTATCCAGCCTGGGTTATTGGTCCAGGACTGCACTTTATTGATTCTAATCAAGCGGCTGAGCGAGTATTTCCGGGGCTCGTAGGCCAAAACCCAAGAGATATGATCCACTTATGGTGTGCGCAGGACAATCCACTAGGGGCAGAAGTTCGAACTGAAACCATTTTCCAACTTCTTGATGGACTCCGCTACGAGTCATTTCACTATCCTCACCCTGTGCTTCCTGAGTTATTGGCTCTCGTTGAAGATTATGCGAAAGGGCTTGAGAGACCTGCCTCTCAATCAGAGTCTCCCGTAATGTGCCCGACGCTATTCATTGGTGGAAAAACAGTTAGAACACTCTCTACCGTGATGCGTTTTGATAAAGGAGCAAACATCACCATGTCAGAGCTACGGATCGAGTTAGTATTCCCTGCAGATGAAGAAAGTGATGAGATATTCAGAATGTTTGATCAGCAATAGACGGAAGCTTCTATGGGAGAGAAATAGGGCATTGCGTATTTCACTATTCCACTGCAGAGTGATTCTTTCGCAGTTGAGTCTATGGACGATTTGCATTTTAAACACTTCTTAGCTAGCTAGGCTCAACGTTAGAGTTACTCGATAAATTAATGTTCATCTGACATCAATTATGTCCAGGATATCTCCTCTTAAGCATCTGACCTTGAATTAGTCTTCGGATATCGCCTGTTCTCTTGCCTTGCGTACCTGCATAAAGCTATTTATGTAAACAGCAAGCGCAAAGACTGAAAATAGCATCATGTTGCCCACACGGAAAACAGCGACCCAATCGTCACGACCAATTGAACCTTTTAAAGGCATGATCAGCATAAGCGTTATTAGCAACGTGAGGACGGCAACAAGGTGAGAAGCGACTTTTCCCTCACGCTTCAGCGCAGGTGTAAAGGTTGCAAGAACAAAACCGAAGATGACGGGGATTAAAATGGTGACTGATCTGTTTTCAGGCGCCACATTAAAGTAGGCCCATAGACCAAAGGCGATCAAGGCGAAGGAGCAGAGCAGATTAGCTTGGAACGGTTTCATTTCTTCTTACCTTTGGTAGTAAATTCAGCAGTCAGTAGTAATAACGATCAAGCGGCTAATTTAGATCGTTGCTAGTGCATGTTAAACAGAAAAAACGGAATAATTTTTCTGCTGGCGTTGTACATATTGGCATTGCTGAACCTCTGATAGTAATTGATCGGGCAGCTTTTCCCGTTGCAATCCTTGAAGTCTCAATCAATTGTGTGGAGAGGGCGAAGCCCAGATTGAGAACCCTTTGCAGGGCCAGGTGTTAGGGCTTTCTGGTAGGGAGAGCCAGTGATACTCAATACGTCTTTTAGTGCTCCCTTCTAAAGATTAAGTTCTTTCTAACTTTCAAAAAAGCACTTCTTATCATTGTAGAAATATATAATCATTTGATAATGAGAATGATTTGCATTAAGATCCGCCGCCTTTAATCTCACTATGGAAAAGTTAATGACAAGGCAATTCAAACCAGCGTACCTTTCAATTTTACTTGCGGCCTTGATGGTAACCCCCTCAAAAGCACAACAAACTCCAGATGCGGAAGCCAAAGAGCAAGATATCGAAAAGCTCACTGTATACGGCCGCCACAATTCACTGGTATTGAGCTCAGGTACGGCAACCAAGTCCAATATGGAGCTGATGGAGACACCCGCAGCTGTTGTGGTTGTGGATGAATTTCTTCTCCAGCAGCAATCCAACTCGACTTTGCAAGATGCAATTAGAAACGTCAGTGGTCTGACTCAGGCGGGCAATAATTATGGCATTGGGGACAACTTGATTGTACGTGGTCTAGGCGCAAATTATGTCATTGATGGTATGTATGGTGGGGCGGGTTTGGACAATACCTATAACCCTACCCGTACGCTAACTAATATCGAATCTATCGAAGTTTTAAAAGGACCCGCCACAGGCTTATATGGTATTGGTTCAGCTGGCGGTGTCATTAACCTTATCGAAAAAAAGCCTCAATTTACTGAACAAACAGAATTTATGGCCCGCTTGGGTGACTGGGATCATTACGCGCTAACAGTAGACACAACTGCCCCGATTTCGTCTGACACCGCCTATCGGATAGTCGCAGGATTTGAGTCAGAGGACGGATACCGTAGCCTAGGGTCGGAACGAGCAGAACTCTATTTGTCATTGCAACATAACTTCAACAAAGAACATGCGGTCACTATTTCGACTGCCTATATCGATGATGAAAACCAGATAGATTCCATCGGTCACCCTGTGCGAATACTGAATCATGCTAGTTTAGTTGACGCGGATGGCACTGTGGACTGGCAGGAACTGGTAAATGATGTTGACGGTGACAACGATGGAATATTTGGACTGCAGTTAACTGATGAGCAGCGACAACAACTGGCAGCATCAATTGCGTCAGAAGATGGCTTAACCCCTTACGATTTGGGCGAGCAAGGTTTGATATCGCCGCTATCGGAACCCAATCAGGGTGAAGAAGTACGCTTTAAAATTCGCCACGACTGGGCTCTCAATGCTGACACTGCAGTGACACAACAATTCCAATACCGGAAGTATGACTCAGAATTTACCCGCCAAACGGGCGCATTCAATTATGTTTACTGGAATAGGAACGGTGAAATCAATGCTAACCCACGCGCACCATTGATTGTCGCTGATGTGATTTATTCTTTTGCAGCGCGCCGCCAAGAATATCGAAACCAGATCAGCAGCGAAACCGGTTTTCAGTATTTCGCCGATGTGAAGAATTTATGGCAGTGGGGAAGCGTTGAAGGTGAGCACTTAATCAGTGTGAACTATGAAAACCGCGACATGTCACTCCAGTCGCGATCTGCGTATGACGCTGACGGCAGCAGTGGGGCCAATCCCATTCCCTATATTCTGGATATCCGCAACCCGAATTGGCCTCAAGGAAACTTTGAGGATTATGACAACACTTTGCGCAGTAACTACGACAAAGACCTAACCGCGTATGGAATTGGTCTGCAGGAAGTGATTTATTTTACAAACAGCCTGACAGGTCGTTTTGGCGTGGCTTACAACACCATTGAACAGAAGTACCAACATAAAGGTACTGATCGTTCGCCACTGGCTACACCGGAAGCAGATACTGATGACTCTGGCACAACCTATAACCTGGGTTTGAATTATCGACTGATTGAAGATGTCGCTGTGTTCGTAAACTACGCAAAGGGTCGCACGGCTTACAGCATTCTGGGCTCAGTTACCGGAGACGATGATCGCCCGGATTCTGAATCAGAGTCTTTTGATGCAGGTGTGCGCTTCACGGCCTTTGATGAAAACCTGCTGGGCTCTCTAGTCTGGTTTGAAACAAGCCGCACCAATTTACGATATTCCAATCCCTTGTTTAACGATAATCCCGAAGATCCTGAATACAATATAAGTGTGCCGCAATATTTCTTTGATGATGAAGATCGCACTCAAGGGTTTGAATTCGACCTGAATTTTACCTTGTTTGATAATTGGTCTTTGAATACCAACTACACCTATCAGGACGCTATCAGTATTCGTGGCCGGGAAAAATCTGGCCAGACAAAAGGTGTGCCCAAACATTATGCAAGGTTCTGGACTGATTACCAGATTGAAACTGGATTCTTGCCAGAACCGGTAAGGTTTAACCTGGGGATGCGCTACGAAGACGAACGTACAATCAATTCTACATCCTTTGGTTTACCGGATGCGATCATCAATAGTTATACCGTTTGGGATGCAGGTGTTTCGTATCAAAAAGACATGTGGGATATCAGGTTAAACATCAACAATCTGTTTGATAAAACCTACTACAGCAAGGCTATGTTCCTTGGAGGCCTGCCTGGAGAGCCTCGCAATGTTGCATTAACGATTAGGTATAGTTTGTAAATGGTTATACAGGAACTCGTGCGGCAACATCCGCATTTTTTCCACACACTGTCTGCTTTAGCCGGCAGCAGTGTGTCTTCTGTTAGCTTAGGGTTCGCCAGTATTCCGCTCTATCAAAGGTTGTTTGAATTTACACTGTCTGAAGCAGTTTACATGTCAAGTATGACGTTCTACCTGATTTTCCTATTTGTGTTCACCAGCTCGTTTGTAAAGAGAGGCCCGAAAGCTATTTTGTTATTCAACTTGCAGTTGTGCGTATTTGCACTTCTCATCAATATTGGGCTGACATGAAGCAGAATTATCGCGCAAGCATGATCCAGTTGCACACATACTCAGGCCTGTTTATGGGTTGGTTGCTATTTGCCATATTTTTGACTGGTACACTAAGCTACTTCAGCAATGAAATTAGTCACTGGATGCGAGGCGCTGTGTCGCAACCTGGTAAAGTTAATTCGCAAGTGGATAGTGCTTTTCAGTATTTGTTGAAACAGGGAACTGACAGTCACAGTTGGCGCATCAACATTGCAGACAAACGCGGCAGTGAGCTTTCCGTTCAGTGGCGCGATTCTAACGAGCGTCATAGTCATAGCCTGACAGCCGAATCCATCGAACCGCAAGAAAGTAAAATCACACGGGGAGGGCGGTTTTTCGTTACGTTCCACTATACCCTGCAGTTACGTCAATACGGGGGCCGTTATTTAGCTGGTCTGGCTGCCATGACCATGCTCATTGCACTTTATAGTGGCATATTCACACACAGGAGGTTTATTAAAGACTTTTTTACGCTTAGAACGCGGACTTTTATGCACTTTATTAAGGATGCTCATGCCGTTTCAGGAATTGTAACTATCCCGTTTGTCATCATTATATGCACAAGTGCACTGGTCATTTATATCAACCTGTTTACACCATGGTTTGCTGAAGAGCACTTTGATAATGGGTATCGGCAAATGAGTCGAGAGGTAACTGAGCGTCTTCCTGATATATCTTTAGAAAATAGACCTTCGACGCCGCTTTCTTCACTAGGGCCAATACTCGAGCATGCCAGGGAGGTCTGGTCAGGAAACGTGTTGCTCAAACAGATTCGGCTAGATAAACCATTTTTAAGCACAGGACGTATTGTGGTTGAAGGTGTTGATGTTTCCGCGTTGACCAACAATACCCAAAAGTTAGTGTATAGCAGCGAAACCGGCGAGTTTATAGGTCAACCTTCGGTTGAAGGCGTGTCACGTAAAGTTCGTCGAGTGCTATACGGCTTGCATGAGGGGCATTTTTTCAAGCTTGATTTACGCTGGTTGAGTTTTTTGCAGGGTACCATCGCCACATTCTTGATTGCTTCAGGAATGCTTATTTGGGTTCGAAAACGCGCCGAGAAGAAAACTCATAACCACCGGCTATTAGCGATTGTAAACAAAGTAAATCTGAGTGTTTTTATTGGATTCCCACTAGCCTGCCTAGCTTACTTCGCCGCTAACAAGATATTGTCCGCCTCGTTGCTCAATCGAGAAGAATTCGAATTGGCCGCGTTTAACTACACACTACTTTTTAGTGTATTGGCAGTTACGTTTTTAAAGTCAGATAAAAGCAAACTACTACTCGCGCTTGTCGGAACCCTGGTGTCAGGATTAGTGGTGATGTTTGATTTGACTGCATTCTTACGCGCCTTGGAAGGTGGAGACAATATTTATGCAAGTGTGGGTGTGTCTATGTGGTTTATTCTGTTTATCAATCTCTTTGTTTCTTGGCATTTATGGAAACGTTATCGTAGGCGGATGCAATGATTTTAGTGACATTTTGCTTGCAGCTAATAGCAATGTATTTGGCGGCAATTTCTAAAGATAAACACTTTAAGCATGTGTTTAAGCGATTTCCTGGTCAATTTGAAGTGATCTCTATCCGTGTAATTGCAATTCTATTTTGTCTTATTGCTTGGTATTTTCTCGTGTCGCGAGGTTGGGCAGTGGGCATAGTTTACGGGCTAAGTCAGATGGCTATTGCTATCACCCTAACCAGTTTATTACTCAGAGAAAAACCACGATTGAAGTCTAAAGCATAAGGCGCAGGCGTTGATTTTATGCTTGTAGAATTTTGCTCTTACTAGAATTTGTCGAACCCTACATGGGGTCTCGTCAATCAGCACAAACAAAAAACCCCATGCCAGCGGCACAGGGTTTGTAGTTGGTGGAGCTGGCGGGACTCGAACCCGCGTCCAGAAAGCGTCAACTGTCGGTACTACATGCTTATTTTGTCTTTTATTTAACTATTTCGGACTCCGACAAACAGGATTCTTCATAGCGGGCCTGATACTGTTTCGCGGTTCAACCTCAGACAAGTTTCCCTCGCTAGTCTATTAGTATGACCTTCCGAACCTTCACGAATAGACGGCGGCTGAAGTGGAAGGGCCTATACCGGTTATTAAGCGGCTAGTGCGTAGTTTTCGTCGTTTGCGACTATTTAATTGTGGCTTTTTTAAGAGGCCAGCCACACCTCTGCATGCACCTAAAGCATCATGAATCCTGTCGAATCCAAAATCAGCCCCGGTATTTTGGTCGAACCTAAGTTCGCGAGCGGGAGTCTATCATACTCATTAACAGATTGTGATCTGTGTGTATGAAAAATTTCCCATTAATTTAATATGGTGTCTAAGCAATACTTTTCAATCGACGTCTACACTTTTAAAACTGAGTGTTGGTCAGTATTTCAGCTAATTTATCTTGTTGCATACATTGTCCAGACTGCCAGGTTTTACCCAGCTGTGTCATCAATTGTGAGATCCGTTGTTTTTTTAATGTCAGTTGTTGTAATAAGGCTTCGGCTTCTTGTTCTTTTTGTTGCAGGCGATGCATGATTTGATCGTGATCCCAATTCCCTTTTGCGTTCATCAAGGTTGGCAGTTCTTCAAGTGCAAACCCCAGACTTTGGCCGAATTTAATTAATTGTAACCTATCCAAAGATTCTCCATCGTAAACCCGGTAACCGTTGGTGGCTCTGGTTGCATTTGGAATAAGACCTTTTTGTTCATAAAAGCGGATTGTACTTGCTGGCAAACCACTTCGTTGCGCTAATTCACCAATTTTCATGTTAGTTTCTCACTTTTCGAAATTAGGTATTGACCTTAAAGTTAACTTTAAGGTTAAGCTAGCGTTAATGTGATCAGTTAAGAGTATAGTAATGATGTCAGATTTATTTTCACCTTTCACTTTGCCTAGCGGTGGCGTTATTAAAAACAGATTGGTTAAAGCAGCGATGGAAGAAAATCTGGCCACTGTCGAGCAATTGCCTGGGGAAGCGTTGTTTAACCTCTATGATGCCTGGTCAGATGGCGGTGTGGGTTTGATCATTACTGGAAACGTCATGATAGATCATCTTGCTATGACTGGCCCTGGTGGTGTTGCGCTTGAAAAAGATTCACACTTAGAGCCGTTCAAAAAGCTAGCCAAACTCAGTAAAAAGAATGACACAAAGATCTGGATGCAAATCAATCATCCAGGTCGCCAGGTATTTAAAAAAATGGGCGGTAAAGTCCTTTCTCCTTCAGACGTGGCTTTGGATATGGGTAAACATTCGGGGATGTTTGCAAAACCTTCGCCCATGACAGAAAGTGAAATTCAAGATGTCATTGAGCGGTTCGTTACAACAGCCAAACGTGCGGAAGAAGCAGGTTTTGATGGTGTTGAAATTCATGCAGCTCATGGCTATTTAATTGCGCAGTTTTTGTCGCCTCTGACTAATAAACGTGAAGATAAATGGGGGGGCAGTCTGGAAAACAGGGCTAGACTGTTACTGGAAGTGGTTAAACAAGTACGTTCAAGCTGTAATGCTGGCTTTGCTGTTGCGGTGAAACTCAATTCAGCCGACTTTCAGCGTGGCGGTTTTGATGTTGATGATGCCGAGCAAGTGGTCAGGATGCTGGAGCCGCTTGGTGTTGATATGGTGGAATTGTCTGGGGGAAGCTATGAAGCGCCTGCCATGCAGGGTAAATCCGGTGATGAGCGCACCCTTGCAAGGGAAGCTTATTTCCTTGAGTTTGCTGAACGTATCGCAAAGAACACTAGCTTGCCAATCATGACAACAGGTGGGATCCGGAAATTCGACGTAGCGGCTAACGTGTTGGCCAGTGGCGTGGCGTTGGTAGGTATGGCAAGTGCCTTGGCAATGATGCCAGACTTACCCAATCGCTGGAAAACGAATGCAGCTCAGGAAGGTGTTATCCCTGCGGTTACATGGAAGGACAAAACTCTGAGCGGACTGGCAAACATGGCTATTGTGAAAAGACAACTGCGGAGAATTGGTGCTGGAGAGGCCCCCAAACTAAATTCATCTCCTTTATGGACGCTGATCACCGATCAGATCAGAGCGGCGAAATTAACCAAACGTTATCGGAAGCAGTATCAAAATGAGGTGGTCTAGAGTATTTCCTGAACCTACTGAAGTGTTGCTATCAAATTACGTTTTATTGAGCACTTGAAGAGAAGTATTCATCCCATAAACAGCAAGGCTAAGCGCTTGCCTGATATAAGGTTCATTTAACCTTTATCAGGTGTCTTTTTTGCTGGTTCTACTTTTTCTGTTTGCTGTCAGTTTCACAACAAGTGTGGTGATTGGGCGGTTTGTAATCCAACTTTTAGTTGCAAAATGGGAAGAGTCGGTCGCAAAATGGATGGGGTTAGCCGGTGTCAGAGCATTGTTTTATACACCGACTATCGTTGCTGGAGGCCATGGCGTAGGGGCTTTACCCACAGTATTTGCGTTAGTTTTTACTGAGCAGCACTATTTGTTCTGGACAATATTGCCAGCCTGCTTGGTGTTCACAGTCAGCTATTTGGTGAGTGTGTCCAATCATAAAGACTAGGCGGTAAGCCATTGGCTGCTAACACATTTCTACTTACTGGCAGATTAACAATGCTAACTGTTTTCTTGTAATGGCTTCTCTGATCCCAATATTATCGGTTGTTTTTCTCGCAGCAATGCCATCAGTAAAGCTGGTAAAAAACTCAGGCTCAAGCATGTCGACACTAATATACCGCACAACACAATGATACCAACGCCTCGATATAACTCGGTTCCTTCTCCGGGAATAAATACCAGCGGTGCCAAGCCAAAAATGGTTGTCGTACTGGACATCAGAATGGGTTTTAAGCGTTTAGCCACTGCGCCTCGTACCGCTTCGCGTACTGTATTGCCTGCGTCAATGAACCTTCTTGTCTGGTCAACAATCAATATTGGGTTGTTGACTACTGTTCCCAACAGTATTAAAAAACCCAGCATGGTGATCATGTCAAAGGGCTGATGAGGAGTGTCTAATCCCAGGGACGCAAGTAGTCCGTTGACTCCATTGACCGCTATCAAGCCCAATAAACCTCCTGCCATACCCAAAGGTACTGTCGCCAGAATAAACAATGGATAGTGCCAGTGAGTGAAAATAGCCACCAATAATAAGTAGATTAGTGCGACTGCAATCAGTAAATTACTCGACAAAGACTCCTTGGTTGCCTCCAGTTGGTCGGCAGCGCCACTAATACCTATGTTGATTCCTTGAGCAATACTGCCTTGTTTGTAGAGCGCTGGGATCAGTTCCATCCGAACGATTTGTTCAGCCGTTTCCAACGCGATTTCACGGGGAGGAATGATATACACAGTAACAGTCCGGTTTCCGTCGACGCGGCGAATACTATTGCTGTTTCTGCTTTCAACTAGATCTGCCATCGCACTAAGTGGCAATACGGTACCGTTTTGCGTCACGATAGGAGTCGCAGCCAAGTCGTCAATTTGCTGTTGGTTGCCCGCACCACTGAACAAAAATATATCGATTTTGTCGTCGTCAAGAATAAATTCGTCGACAAACGCCCCATCACTGATTGCAGCAACGGCATAACCGAAGTCCCGGTTGTTCATACCGAGCTCAGCAAGACGCTCCCAACGTGGTCGAATTTCGATCAGTGGTTGTTCAAGCGCCAACGATCCCGGATCTGAATTTATCTGCGGGTCATCGAAACTGATTTGGGCCTGTTCATAAATGGCATTTGCCGCAGCATAAAGGTCGAGGATATTACTTCCAGCAATATCAACGGCGACCGCCCGTGTTCCTCCATCATTGCTGGATATGATGGATCCTCGGGAAGAAAACGCACGCATGCCATCGTAACTTCTGAATTTATCAGTGATAGCCGTCATCATCTGACCAATGTACTCTGGCTCGACAGGCGCACTCAAAAACCATATGCGACCCACAGATACCGACATACTGTAATAGCCGAGCGGTGGCATATTGGTGTCGCCATTTTCAAAAGGTTGCGGCGAAGCATTGATATGTTTATTGAAATATTCACGCAGTTCTGCAGCGATATTTTCCATTTCCGTAAGGTTGTAGTCGGGCGGAGCAATCATCATTGAGAATGCTTTGGGTTCTTCGCCCTCTGGCAGATACTCCGCCGCAGGCAATAGAAAGTAGGCACCACCCAGTATGAATATGATAAAGCCTGCCGAATAGAGGCGTGAAGATAGTCGGCTGCGGATAAAAATATCGACAAAACTCAACCATTTGCCAGACAAATCTGGCTCTGATTTTGTGGCCGAGCTGTGCGCAAAATTTGCCATGGCAACAGGTATGACAAATATCGCGACTAACATAGACGCCACAATTGCGCCTGAAATAGCGATGGCAATATCCGAGTATAGCTGTCCCGCCTCTTGTTCAATAAACAAAATTGGGGCAAAGACTAAAACAGTCGTAGCCGTTGCGGCTAATACAGCAGGCCAGACATCTTTCACACCTTCTATGGCAGCATCAAACCGACTTTTATTCGCCTTTTTTGCCTGCATGATAGATTCCAGCACCACTATGGTATTGTCTACCGTCATGCCGATGGCAAATGCAACGCCTGCAAGCGAAATGACATTAATCGTGCGCCCAAAGAGTTGCAGGGCGAGAAATCCTGCTATGGTGCATAAAGGAATACCCATCACAGCGATGAGCGTTGAGCGGCCTGAGCGCAAAAAATAAAACACCACAAGTGTGGCGAGCACAGCACCCAGTCCCAGGTTAACCCAAACATTGGACAATGACGCTTGTACATATTGCACATCATCGCTGGAAAGGCTTAGAACCAAGCCATTTTGGTGCAATAAGGTCTGGTTGAGTTCATCAACGATGGGCAAAAGATCCCGTTTTATCTGGATGACATTCGAACCACTTTCCCGTCTTACAGATAAGCTCAGGCTTCGCTCGCCATTTGCAAACGATATACCACGAGATTCAAAATGATCTAACTCAATATTGGCGATGTCTTTTAAATAGGTTACGGCTGAATCACTGCGTGCAACTATCACATTTTCCAAATGCTGAATTTCCTCAAAACGCCCCACAACACGGAGTAGATAGCGGTTCCTACCACTTTCTAAATCGCCTGCTGACGCGTCGCGGTTTCTTGCTCGGATTGCATCGCGAACTTGAGTCAGGCTAATTCCGCGCTGGGCCAACCGCGCAACATCGACTTTTATTTGGATTTGCCGTGCAGATCCTCCTCTAATACTGACTTGCGAAATACCTTCAACGGATTCCATACGAGGCCGAATATAATCGTCTGCAAAATCTCTCAGCATATCTACGTCTAGTTGCATAGGATTATTCGCTGCTGGCAACAAGCGGAAATGCATAAACGCATTGCTCGAAAACGAACTTGAAAATAGCCGTGGTTGGTCAACATTCTCAGGGTAGGCCGGAACTTGGCTTAGAGCGTTGCTAACTCTGATTAACGCTTCATTGACATCAACGCCGAAAGGAAACTCCAGTTCAATTTCAGCTGAGCCCATTTGTGCAGAAGACACCATCCGTTGCAAGTTGGGTAAGCTACGCAAATATCGTTCTTGCTCGATAAGAATTTCTTTTTCGACATCTTGCGGGGTAGCGCCTGGCCAGCCAGTTTGCACAGTAATAGTACGAACATCTAAATCAGGGATCATTTGTACAGGTATACTAAGGGCGGAGACGACTCCCAAGATACTTGCAATCAGAACGATTACGGTTACCAATGTGCCACGTTTAACAGTTGATTCGACCATGATTAGTTCGATTCCACAATAGTCACGTTAACCGGCACACCATCGGTGAGTAATTCGATACCTGAAATAACGTATAGTGCTGATGTTACTTTGCTGCTAATTGCTATTTTATTGTCGGGTAGAATGTCTACTTCTGTCACCACACGAACGGCTTTGTTGTTTTCTACTCTAAACACACTGCTGCCGCCGTCAGGGTGACGTTTCAGGGCACTGCGCGGTAATATGTGTTTGTGGGTTTGTTGAGTGCTAAGTGAAATCTCGCCTGTCGCTGACATGCCTGAAATCAGCCCGCTATGAGAGGGGATATCAATAAGCGCAGTAAAGGCTCTGCTGACGGTGTTGGAACTCGGTACGATGCGAGTCAGCATTGCTGTGAATGGCAATACGCCTGAATCTGGAATAATACGCACCGCAACCTTGCTGACATCCGCGCCGGTACTCAGGCTAGAATAGTATTCTTGTGGTATCGCGAGCCTCAATCTCAACTTGTTGTCATCCACCAACTCTAAGATTGAATTTTGCGGTGTTATCCATTCGCCAATATCAACATTACGCATTGTGATAACTCCGTCAAAAGGCGCAATCACCAGGTGACGATTAACGATCTCCTGTTGAAGTCTGACTTCCGCCAGTGTTCTTTCCACGACTGCCTTAGCACTCGACACTGCCGCCGCACGCTCAGCTATCAGTGTCTGAGCGACTATCTGGCTTTGTGATAGTGCCATCACTTCTTCATGCAATCTTGTTGCCTCAGCAAAATTGACTAATGCCGATTTATGCTCAGCCTGGGCACTATTTAATTGTAAACTTGCGAGTTGGCTATCGAGTGTCAGCAGAGCATCGCCGCGCTTGACATGATCACCGATTTCCACATGTAACTCGGAAACCATGCCTGATTCCAGAGCAGATAGTGATGAAGTTTGGGCTGATTCAATTGAACCTGAAAGTGGTAACAACGCGGTTTGTGAAACCATCTCTGGATAGGTTGCATTAATGTTTAGCGGCGACTTATCATCCACCTGAGCGACACTGAAACCTGAGACCAATAGGCTCATGATCGTGGCGACAAACAGCCGCCTGGCGACGTGATGCTTCGCTTGCACTTAGTATATCCTCTTCGTTTATATGGCAGCTGGATTGTATACTAAAATAAACGGAGAATAGTCCAAAAATAGTCTAAATTAAGCGCTATGTTTCATCATACGTTCTTTGTCACGAGCCCAATCACGATCTTTAACCGCATCACGTTTGTCGTGAGCCTGCTTACCTTTACCCAGAAAGATTTCTACTTTGACCCAACAATGCTTCCAGTACATATTGGTTGCAACAATCGAATAACCCTGGCGTTCTCTGGCACCAATCAATTTATCCAGTTCACGCTTGTTCAACAGAAGCTTTCGGTTCCGTTCAGGATCGCAGATAACATGGGATGACGCCTGATTCAGTGGACTGATACGACATCCCATGAGGAAGGCTTCCCCTTGATGGATGACCACATATGCGTCAGTAAGGTTTACTTTACCGGCACGAATACTTTTAACTTCCCAGCCTTGCAACTCCAATCCTGCCTCAAATTTATCCATTAACTGGAATTCAAAGCGTGCTTTTTTGTTTTGCGCGATGGTATTACTACCGGGTTTTGATTTCTTTTTACTCATGGCGGCGAATTATACCGATCTGTTTTCGTTTGTCTGTACTTGCATTGTAAAAAACTATGCCATTGAATTAGGACAGGGTTTTCATGCTAAACTTCGCCCTCAGCTAAATTCGTAAATACTAATAATACAGAGAGAATTGATGCCGCACATCAGTCGTAACGCATTAGTCGCATTCAGTGCAGAGTCCATGTTTAATCTGGTCAATGATGTCAACGCTTATCCCGAGTTCATTCCCGGTTGTGCCGAAACAAAGGTTTTGACTCAGAATGATACAAATATGAAAGCAAGCATGCTTATCTCCAAGGCAGGTGTCAGGCAATGGTTCACCACAGAAAATGTTTTGCGCAAAGGTGAATTTATTAAAATGCAATTGGTGGAAGGACCCTTTACCCATCTACAGGGAGGGTGGTCCTTTACTGCATTGGCTGATAACGCCTGTAAAATAGAACTGTCATTAGATTTCGAATTCTCCAGCAAGCTGGCGGAAATGGCATTTGGCAGAGTATTCAGCAGCATTGCAACCAATATGGTGGCTGCGTTTACTGAACGCGCGAAAAAGGTATATTTGTGACCGAGAAACAGTTTTCTATCGAAGTTGTCTTTGCCTTACCCGACAAACAGTCTTTGTTGGAGGTTGTGATTGAAGAGGGCACGAGTGTTGAACAAGCGATACAGAAATCCGGCATACTTAAGCGGTTTCCGGAAATCGATTTGTCCAAACATAAAGTTGGGATCTGGAATCGTACCTGCAAGCTGAATGACAACCCAAGAGATGGTGATCGTATAGAAATCTACCGACCTTTGATCGCTGATCCCAAAGAAGTACGTCGACGACGGGCAGAAAAAGCCGTTGAAGAGGGCAGGGCTGACAAGGTCACAGGCGGCAGAGTCAAATCAAAATCAAGTTAGCTTTCTGAATAAAAGGGAGAGTATGCGCCGTTCTGTTTCTTTACTATTCTTAGTATTCTGCTTGGCCGCTTGTCAGTCAACGAGTTCTACTTCCACCATTCAGCATAATGTTAGTCAATACTTTGATATCTACAGCAATCGAACTGATTTTGACGCATTCATGTCTTTTTATGCCGAGGATGCACAGCTGCAGGATCTAGTCTACGGCAATCATATCCGTGGTAAAGAAGCACTAAGGGAATTCTTCCGCTGGGACGCCGATCCTATTCGGTTTGAAGGTTCCAGCTCACTCGTAATATCTGAGCAGGTTATTCAAGGTAATCACGTGGTGACCCGAGGGCATTTTGTGGAATTTGATTATCTGCAACAGAAAATGGGACCCTGGCGATTTGTTATCTGGCAGGAGTTTAACGAGCGCGGAAAAATAATTCGCCAGGAAGACTGGATTAATTACACCCCTAAAGAATCATTCTCATGGGGGCAAAACCTGAATAATTTAATACTTAAGATGCAACCAGACTAGCGCTTAAAAACGCAGGCCAAGCGCTTCACATAAAAACTTTTGCAAAGGTTGTGCCCGTCCAAACCGGGTGGCAATTGCTTCACACAAGTCATTTTCATAAAGTAGCTTCTCATCGAGCTGACAGACGCCAATAAAGTCCTTTCGTTTGATCTCTTCAATCAATTCATGCTCTTTATCATAACCCTTTGGAGGCCGTGTCAATCTGTCACCCGCCAATTCATAGATATCTTTGAACGGTTGATGTTCGATGGCATCCTGGTAAGGACCTGGTTTATTGGCGATGTGCTCTCGAATCGCTTTCAGCGCGTCAGGATGCGGGTGCCAAGTGCCTACACCAAGGAACACCTCATCAGGTTCTATATGAAGGTAAAAACCCGGTGCGTGCACGTCTTTTCCAATTTCATGTCGGAACTGAATACCCAAATTGGTTTTGTAGGGGGATTTATCCTTGGAAAAACGAACGTCGCGATAAACGCGCATTAACGATCCTCCCACCTTTTTAGGGATCGCTTCATAGTGAGGTGAAATCAATTTAATCCAATGGTCCATCTGTTCGATAAACGCCAATGCAGGACCACGTACCTGATCTTCATATTGTTGCTTGTGGTCGTTAAACCATTCTTTATTGTTGTTGGCTTTCAGTGCGCGCAGGAATTCCATCATCGAAGGGTCAAAGTGGCTGAACATATTCGTTCCATCGTCTGTTTGAGCAGTGGAAAATAAGAATGGATGAATTTTATTTTAACTTCAAGTGGTTGAGGCAATTGATACGGAAATACAAAAACTACAAGGGTGGAACAGTAACGAACTGTCCCACTTACTGAAGAGACTTCAAGGTCGTTGTGAAACACACTTGGTGCGATTAGCCATATTTTCTCCGTTGCAGACCAGTTTGAGCGAGAATTTTTGCCGACATTTCTTCAATCGAAAATACCGTACTATTTAGAAACGGGATTTTTTCTTTGCGATACAGGTTTTCCACCTCCCGTAATTCCATCCTACATTGCTGCATGGAAGCATAACGACTATTTGCACGGCGTTCAGAGCGTATCTGGTGCAATCTTTCGGCATTAATTGTCAGGCCAAAAAGCTTATTTTTAAAACGTTTTAGGGCGGGGGGCAGTTTAAGTACATCCCCCATGTCCTCTTCTGTAAATGGATAATTCGCCGCTTTGATTCCGTATTGCAGCGCTAAAAACAGACTGGTGGGTGTTTTCCCTGAACGGGATACGCCCACTAGTATTAAGTCTGCTTCATGATAATCCTTCAGATTAGAACCATCGTCGTTAGCCAGTGCATAGTTCACGGCATCGATCCTGATGTCATAAGTTTTTTCATGAATACTGTGAGTTCGATGCTTTTCAGGTTTTGAAGGAACACCCAGGGCTTTTTCCACTGGTGCAACAAACTGATCGAGGAAATTATAATTAATTCCGATAGATTTAGAGATGATTCTGCGAACTTCGGTGTTAACTATGGTGTAAAACACTAAAGGGCGCTGACCACTATCTTGAAAACTTTCAGATATTTTTTGTAGCACTTCGTTTGCATGTTCTTCAGTTTCCACAAAAGGTACGGTGATGTGTTTGAACTCAACCGTAAATAAAGAGAGCAGTGCATGGCCGAAGACCTCGGCAGTTATGGCCGTTCCGTCTGAAATATAAAAAGCTGAGCGCACAAACATTTCCTTAACATTGTTGTAAATTTATTACAGAAATAAATTAAATTTTACTTTCTTATTACCAGCATTCTAAAATCCCCCACGCAAAAAGCTAGATGCAGGTCAAAGTATTTTTATTTACATCTGGCAGCGTATCAAAAAAGTACACTTTGTGTTTCCGCTGAAAAGGCAAAACACGTGACTAAATTCTTTTGGGAGACTGGGGTTGTGCAAGAATATGTAGTTTGGTACCAAGATTTGGGCATGGACGATGTTGCAAAAGTCGGTGGGAAAAATGCCTCTTTGGGCGAAATGATATCGAATTTATCAAATGCCGGTGTGCAGGTTCCTGGAGGATTTGCCACAACGTCGCAAGCCTTTGTGGATTTTCTGGAACAAAGCGGTCTGGAAGACAGAATTCATAATGTGCTTGATGCACTGGATGTTGACGACATAAAAGCGTTAACGGAAGCTGGTGAAAAGATCCGTAACTGGATAATAGAAACCCCGTTCCAACCTGCATTTGAAGTTGCGATGAAAGAATCCTTCGAGGCACTTCAGGGTGATGCAGGTGAAAACGCTTCATTTGCTGTACGTTCTTCTGCTACAGCGGAAGACATGCCTGACGCTTCTTTTGCAGGCCAACAAGAAACCTTTTTAAACGTTAAAGGTTATGAAGCTGTTCTGGTGGCAACCAAACATGTATTTGCATCCTTGTTTAACGATCGTGCGATTTCCTATCGTGTTCACCAGGGATATGATCATAAAGGCGTGGCGCTTTCTGCGGGTATTCAGCGCATGGTGCGCAGTGACTGTGCTTCCTCCGGCGTCATGTTTACCATTGACACAGAGTCAGGTTTTGAAGACGTTGTATTCATTACCTCTTCGTATGGCTTAGGTGAAATGGTTGTGCAAGGCGCAGTTAATCCAGACGAGTTCTATGTTCATAAACCAACACTAAACGCGGGCAATCCAGCTATTGTCAGACGTAATCTGGGCAGTAAATTGATTAAAATGATTTACTCCGAAGACATGGCGCACGGCAAACAAGTGGATATTATCGATGTAGATAAATCCGAAAGCCTTAAGTTTTCTTTGTCTGATGATGAAGTGATGGAGCTTGCTAAACAGGCACAAATTATCGGTGAACATTATGGCCGTGCGATGGACATCGAATGGGCCAAAGATGGACTAGATGGCAAGTTATACATTGTTCAGGCTCGTCCGGAGACTGTGCGTAGTCGTGAAGACGCGCAGGTGATAGAAAGTTACCAACTCAAGGGTAAAGCCAAAATAGTCAGTGAAGGACGTGCAATCGGTCATAAGATTGGTGCCGGTGAAGCAAAAGTGCTCGCGTCGATTGATGAGATGGGGAAAATCCAGCCTGGTGACGTACTGGTAACTGACATGACGGATCCCGATTGGGAACCCATCATGAAAAAGGCATCGGCCATAGTAACAAACCGTGGAGGCCGTACTTGTCATGCCGCGATTATTGCCCGCGAGCTGGGAATCCCAGCTGTTGTAGGTTGTGGTGATGCGACGCACTCAATTGAAAATGGTGACATGATCACTGTTTCCTGCGCAGAAGGTGATACGGGTTATATCTACGGCGACAATCTGGATTTCGACGTTGTCACGTCGCGGATTGACTCAATGCCTGACATTCCAATAAAAGTCATGATGAATGTGGGTAACCCTGACAGAGCATTTGATTTCGCTCGTTTGCCCCATTCCGGTGTTGGTCTTGCAAGGCTTGAATTTATCATCAATCGTATGATTGGTGTGCACCCGAAAGCCTTGTTGGATTTTGATAATCAGCCTGATGAATTGAAAGAAGAAATTTCTGAAATGATGGCGGGCTATGCGTCTCCGGTTGAGTTTTACATCGAAAAATTAGTAGAAGGTATTTCGACTATCGGTGCAGCGTTCTCACCTGAACGGGTGATTGTGCGTATGTCTGATTTCAAATCAAATGAATACTTCAATTTGGTTGGCGGGTACCAATACGAACCTGATGAAGAAAATCCTATGCTCGGATTCCGTGGAGCAAGCCGTTATATTTCAGAAGACTTCAGAGAATGTTTTGCATTGGAATGCGAAGCGATCAAGCGAGTCAGAAATAAGATGGGCTTAACCAATGTCGAGATTATGATCCCATTCGTCAGAACGCTTGAAGAAGGGCGCAAGGTCATCGAGCTATTGGAAGAGCAGGGACTGAAGAAAGGTGAAAACGGCCTGAAAGTGATCATGATGTGCGAATTGCCTTCGAATGCACTTTTGGCTGATGAATTCCTGGATATTTTCGATGGATTCTCAATTGGGTCGAACGATTTAACTCAGTTAACTCTGGGTCTGGATCGAGATTCTGGCCTGATTGCCAACTTGTTTGATGAGCGAGACCCTGCGGTTAAAGCCTTATTGTCTATGGCCATACAAACTGCCAAAAAACGTGGGAAGTATGTCGGTATTTGTGGTCAAGGTCCGTCGGACCATGAAGATTTAGCTGCCTGGTTAGTGGAACAGGGGATTGATAGTGTTTCCCTGAACCCGGATACCGTTGTTGAAACCTGGTTGTATTTGGGGGAAAACCACGGCTAGATAAGAATTGGCACCATAAAAAAGGCTGTCTCAATGACAGCCTTTTTTGTATTCATGTTAATTAACGAAGCTTGCGATTTAGTATGTAGCGATCCAATTTTCGCGCACCTGTCGCCATATTATTCTGGCAAACCTTAAGCCAATTTCTTGCTCGTGGCACGTCATAGCTCAACATTAGCAGTCCACCCAGAAGAAAAAGAATTGAGCCTGGCAGTATGAAAAAAATGACGCCGGCAGCAACCATCAAAGAGCCAAGTCCTATCCTGATTGTCTTACCCATTTTCATCTCCTCTCTCATTTTGTATCAACATTATGATCCATATTCTGACGAATAGAAATGAGCAAGTGTTACAAATTATTCAGGATATAAAGGTTAGTTGCTCGGATTCACCATACGTTCTTTCGAATGGCGTTTATCTGGTGATAAAAGCATTGTATATGCGGAATTTTTTACATTGTTGGTGAGAAAAATAATACCCATTTCTCCGTTGTTGTATTAGACTTTTGTCTAATGTAATTGTATCCAGTTGTTCGGTGCCTGCTATTGGTCTTATAACGGAATAAGGAGATATTATGTCGAGACGTAATCAAGTTCTGGTTGATGAAGAAGTAAACTTTGAGACTCATGAGGAACTAGTCTCAGCGACAGATTTGAGAGGCGTTGTAACTTATGCAAATGCAGCTTTCTGTCGGGTTGCAGGCTATACACAAGAAGAGATTATCGGCAAGAATCATAATCTTGTGCGCCATCCTTCAATGCCTAAAGCCGCTTTTGCTGACCTTTGGCAGAAGTTAAAATCTAATCAACCCTGGCGGGGAGCGGTAAAAAATAGATGTAAAGATGGCCGTTACTATTGGGTTGATGCATTTGTAACACCTATTTATGAAGATGGAAAATTATTGGGTTATCAGTCTGTTCGCAGCGTTTTGGCAAAGGAGCACAAGAGAAAAGCGCAGGATTGCTATGCGCTACTCAACGCAGGCGGCAACATTTCTTCTATTTTTGAGCAAAAAAGCTGGCTAAAAGATTTGATTTTCGTTGTTGTTGCTCTAATTTTAGCTGGAATGAGCTTCCTTCATCCGCTGTTTGCCTTCGGTATTATTGTATTGCCCTACATTGTGTTTAAGTCCGATCTGCTCAATATGCGGCAGTTTTTAGAGCAGATTCAGGGAGAGTATGACAGCGTTTCCAGATACATTTATTCTGGAAAAGGAGCCCAGAGTATCGTTGATTTTAAAAGTAAAATGAGCGAAGGAAAAATTAGAACCGTATTAGGTCGTATAGTGGACAGCACAAGGGTAATGCTCCAAGGCGTCGACCAACTTAAAGTGGCTGCGGGCAAAGCTAAATCAGGTGCTCAGAAAGAAGCAGATGAACTTTACCAGGTATCAACAGCAGTGGAGCAAATGGTTGCGACAATTAACGAAGTTGCACAGAATACTCAAGAGACTTCAAAAAAAGTTGAATCTGTCCATCAAGACTGCAAAACAGCTACCGCAGCAATGTCTGAAACAATGGAAAAAGTATCACTTTTGGCTTCAGATGTCGCGAGTTCAGCGAGCACTGCGACGGAGCTAGCAGGAGAAGCACAAAAAATTGATAACGTAATGCAGGAAATCCAAGGAATAGCTGACCAGACGAACCTGTTGGCGCTAAACGCAGCGATTGAGGCTGCCAGAGCAGGGGAGCAAGGACGTGGATTTTCCGTTGTGGCGGATGAAGTCAGAGCCCTGTCAACGCGCACTCATGCCGCAACAGAGCAAATTCAATCTTCGATTTCTGAAATACAAACAACCTTATTGAGTTGGTCAAAATCAATGGAAAAAGGTAAAGAGTCAGCTGAAAACTGTGTTTCAGAGACTGAACAAACACAAAACTTGGTATTTAATGTTTACGATCAGGTTTCTGAAATTGCAGACTTGGCAACGCAGATATCAACTGCATCCGAAGAACAAAGCGCTGTTTCAGCTGAGATAAGCAGCAATATTGCCAACATCAGTGACGCGTCTCAGGATAATTTAAAGCAAGCTAATCTGGTGGAACGTGAATCTGTTCGTATAAAGGACAGGGCTGATGCCTTGGCTTCCTTAGGATTGACCTTTGGTTGATAGAATTACCCTGAACAAGACCTAATTTTATTGGAAGGTACCAATTTGTAATGAATAATTTCATTATGCTATAGGCCAATGGTCCTTTGCTTATGTATAATCATGCGCCAAATTATTTCATAAGTAGTTTCAATGTTACCTGCACTCAATCCAGAATCGGCGCTCGAAAAAGTCTATGTCGAATATTTAGACGCGTTAAGTGTGTCTGGATTCCGCGGAGAAATTGAAACCCAATACTCAAGCAGGTTGGCGGTTGCGACCGATAACTCCATCTATCAGCAGCTGCCTCAAGCTGTAGTGTTTCCCAGGCATGTTGACGACCTGATGCTTATTGGTCAATTGGCCAAACAACATATACAGGTTCAGTTCAGCGCACGAGGTGGTGGTACGGGAACTAATGGACAATCTTTAACCTCTGGTTTGGTGGTGGATGTTTCCCGTCACATGAATCAAATTCTTGAAATTAACCCTGATGAGTCCTGGGTCAAAGTGCAGGCTGGTGTGGTCAAGGATCAGTTAAATGATGCTTTGAAACCCTATGGTTTCTTTTTCGCGCCAGATTTATCCACCAGTAACCGGGCTACAATAGGTGGCATGATTAACACTGATGCCTCAGGGCAAGGATCCTTGGTGTACGGTAAAACCAGCGATCACGTGCTTGCTCTGACAGCGATTCTTGCTGATGGGACTAAAATTAGCACTCATCGTCAACCTATAGCTGAGATAGAGCAGCAGGCTAATTCGGGTGATTCTGCGGGTAAGATTGCGGCGCAATTACTGGATAGCTGTGTTGGAAAACGGGATCTCATACTGTCTAAATTTCCTCGTTTGAACCGCTTCCTTACAGGCTATGATCTTGAGCACACACTGGACGAATCTTTAGATAGTTTTGATGTTGGTCGCGTGATTACAGGTTCTGAAGGATCGCTTGCCTTTGTTGCCGAAGCAAAGCTAAACATTACACCTATAGCTAAACACAAAGCGTTGTTAAACATAAAGTATGACTCGTTTGAATCTGCCCTTCGACATGCTCCTCATATGGTCGCAGCACAAGCAACATCGGTGGAAACCGTGGACAGTAAAGTACTGAACCTGGCCAGACAAGACATTATCTGGCACTCGGTTGAAAACTTGATTCAGGACGTGCCTGATAAACAGGTGCTGGGTCTGAATATGGTGGAATACAATAGCAATGATCAGGGTGAAATCGAGACAAAGATTAATGAGCTTTGTACCAATTTGCACAGGGCAACAGAAAAAGGTGAACACGGGCTTATCGGCTTCCAATTAACTTACGATACCGCAGAAATTGGTAAAATCTACGCAATGCGTAAGAAGGCAGTAGGCTTACTTGGTAAGGCAAAAGGCTGGCAAAAACCCATTGCATTTGCTGAGGACACTGCTGTTCCGCCTGAGAATCTAGCCGATTTTATTATGGAGTTCCGGGCTTTATTGGATGCCAAAGGATTGCAGTATGGGATGTTCGGCCATGTTGATGCAGGTGTGTTACATGTTAGGCCCGCGTTGGATTTATGTGATCCACAACAGGAAGCATTGATGCTTGATATTTCCGACCAGGTGGTAGCGCTCGTTGCCAAATATGGCGGATTAATGTGGGGTGAGCATGGTAAAGGCTACCGAAGCGAGTATGGGCCGGCATTTTTCGGTGATACATTGTTTAACGAACTCAGGAAGATAAAAACTGCCTTTGACCCTCACAATCAAATGAATCCCGGAAAGATTTGTACACCATTGGATTCGAATGCCAGGCTCGTCAAAGTATCTGACCAAAAACGCGCAGACTTTGACCGCCAAATTCCTGTTACCGTGCGTGATAGTTTTGAGCCTGCCATGAGTTGCAACGGCAATGGCCTGTGTTACAACTACGACACCACATCACCAATGTGTCCTTCAAGTAAAATAACCCGTGATCGTCGCCATAGTCCAAAAGGAAGGGCTGGCATGATAAGGGAATGGTTGAGGCTGTTAAACAGGGAAAACGTTGATTTGGAGCAGCTTGAAAGCGGTGAGCAATCTTATACATGGTTTGAACGGTTGCGTTACAGCACAGATAAATTTCAGAAAAATGATTTTTCCCATGAAGTATTGGAAGTCATGGAAGGGTGTCTGGCATGTAAAGCCTGCGCAAATCAGTGCCCTGTAAATGTCGATGTTCCCGGATTCCGGGCCCGCTTTCTATCAATATACTACCAAAGGTATTTGCGACCACTTAAAGACCATCTGGTGGTAAATATAGAAACTATGGCACCTGTTATGGCTAAAGCACCCAGATTGATCAATTTTTTACAGGATTTGGCTCTTAGCAAGTGGCTGGTGAAAAAAGTTGTGGGTTATGTTGATGCCCCCTTGTTGTCATTTCCCACATTGGTACAGCACCAATACGGACTTTCGCTGGAAGAATTTAATCTAAGTAAGTTGAGTCAGCTTGATGATTCTGAAAAACGGCGGAAGGTTCTGTTAGTCCAGGATCCCTTTACCAGCTTTTATGAGGCTCAACTGGTGGCTGATTTTGCTTCCTGCATACAGAAACTTGGTTTTGACCCGATTATTTTGCCATTTAAACCAAATGGCAAACCACAACATGTAAAAGGATTTCTGACGAGATTTGCCAATACAGCCAGGAGTTCTGCAGAATTTCTTAATAAAGTGGCAGAATTAAAGATACCTATGCTCGGTGTCGATGCATCTCTTGTCCTATGCTATCGAGATGAATACAGCAAGATTTTAGGTCAGGAACGAGGTGATTTCAGCGTGTTATTGGCGCATGAATGGCTTTCCAAAATATCTTTGTCGCAATCGGACTTGTCCGAGAATAAAAAAAATCGTAAAGATTTTGTTTTGTTTTCCCATTGCACAGAGAAAACCGCCTTGCCCACAAGCGAGAGGGAATGGCAGGAAATTTTCAGCCGTCTTGGTTTGAAATTAACCTCTGTACCACTAGGATGTTGTGGCATGGCTGGAACTTTTGGACACGAATCCAGCCATATTGAAGAATCCACTGGAATTTACAACTTGAGCTGGCAGTCAGCAATTACCAGCTATGAAACTGAACAAATACTGGTGACCGGATATTCGTGCCGGAGCCAGGTGGCAAGACTGGATGGTTTTAAACCGAGACATCCAGTTCAATTATTGAACGAATTATTACAACAATCGTAACTAAATACGAAAAATAAAAGGCAATAACATGACAGAAGAAAATCCTCAAAAAATGGACCAGGAAGGTTTATCTCAATGGGTTAGAGAGCAATTTCAGCGAGCAAATAAACACTTGGCAGAAAATGGGGTTCTGTTTGAATCTGTGGTAACTGAAGAGAGCCGTTATCTGGCACCTTATTTGGCAGTTTGGAAAATTAAAGCCAGCGATAATAAATTTCATTGGGTGATAAGTGGCGACGTACCTTGTGATTTCATGCCATATGAAGCTGAAAAAACGGCCAGAGAGGCGATACGTCGATTTTCATTCAATTGGCAGCTTAAGTCGGAGAATATTCGCCGTTCAGGTACAACAGACAAAACCCAGTTGGAGTTTGCTGACTTGTTGGAAACACGTGCTGAAGGTTTATACGAAATTCAATCTGACGAAAAATTGTGGGCTAATGCCTGAGTCCGGGATAAAAGCTAAAGTGCCACCAGGGCAAGGCTGACGCCTTGTCCTAGTGAGTCAATTCGACTTTAGGTAATGAAAACTCCGTTATCATAACTGACATTCTCTGGCGAGGAATGCCCGCGTCCATATAAACTGTGCCGACTGGTCGGAATCCTTGTTGTTGATAATATTTAACACCTTCCAACTCACATTGAACTGATACGGTTTCCAAACTATGTTGTTTGGCTATCTCAATCAACGCCTGAAAGAGTGTCTGGTAAACTTCTGGTCCACGATAGCTCGGCACGACAGCTATTCTGCCTATTTCACCATTTGGTGTAATTCTGCCAGTAGCAATTTCCAGGTTGGTTTCGTCCCGCACTAACACATGAAATGATGTGTTGTCATGCTGATCGAATTCACATTCTTTGGGAATTCGCCACTCGTAAACAAATACCTTTTCTCTTAATTTACTGAGTTTGTGTTTTGCTTCTCCCCAGTCGACGTTTTCTGCTGTAAACGTCATTTGGGTCTCCTATTCAGGGTACCATAACCCCGCATTAACTAGTGTAGTCATAAGTTGAACAAAAAATATACTATTTTCGTTGGTAATTTCCAATTTTGGAGACCAATCTGATTGATTTAGTAATTTTAAGACAGCATTGAGTTGTTTTTTAGGCACACTAATGGCTATTTCGTTTACAAAAACAGACACTTCTGTTTCAGCATTGGACTCGTTCTCGATATAAACTGACTTTACTCCAGAAGCTCGATAGAAACTTTGATTATTGCCGAACATCAGAATGATTTCTTCCTCTTCAAAGGCCATGTCACCATTTTGTTGTTCGTTTTCGCAATGATTTGAACGACTCAAGTAACTACCGAGAAATTCTTCAAAATGATTGGAATTGATCATTTTAAGCAACATTTCGCGTAATCTCGTGACTTCATGTTGTTTTATTTCACTAGACTTTTCTCTGAGTACCAAATCCGGATCTGAATATCGCTGCTGGAAATAAGTGGTATCAAGTGCGTAATCTGCAAACGACGAAAGCAATTCCTGTTGGTTCGGAGCACGAAAACCGACTGAATAATTCAAGCATTCATCTTTTGCAACGCCGTCATGAGGGAACCCAGGGGGAATATAAATCATGTCTCCTGGATGTAATACTTCATCAATTATTGGCTCAAATGATGATACTTGTTTGAGCTTTGGGTGGGGAGTGTGTTCGTTGTACTCCTTGTTCTCACCAACTTTCCAATGCCTGGAACCTTTGCCCTGAATTATAAAAACATCGTACTGGTCAAGATGAGGACCCACTCCAGCACCGGCGACAGAAAAACTCACCATTAAATCGTCTGTTCGCCAAGCAGGTATAAAATCAAAGGCGTTTAGCAGTGACTCTGCATCTTCGCTATAGCCATCGACATTTTGAACAAGTAGGCTCCACTGGCCTTGGCAATGTTCAGTAAAATCATCGAATGGTCCTTGTGTGAGTTGCCAGCTTTGGTCTTGACGAGAAACAATTCTTGAATCGATACTTTCTTCCTGGGCAAGGCCTGCAAGCTCATGCTCATCTAAGGGATCCTGAAAATCAACAAAGGCCTGTCTGATGACAACGGGCCTTTTCTGCCAGTAAGTTTGTAAGAATACTTCGGCATCGAATTTATTAAGTTTGTACATTTTGGTTCTCAGAAATTAGCCAGTAAGCCTTTATTTTACCCAGCCCTTTGACGAGGATTTCGCCTCGTAAGGAGAATTGAAACAGGTGCATTGCTAATTCAGCAGTCACCTGACTAACTTGGATCTTACCTGTTTCCCCCAACTTCTGCATTCTGGCAGCCAGGTTAACTGCGTTGCCCCATACATCATAGCTGTATTTGTCCGTTCCAATCATACCGGCTACTACGTTTCCACTGGCCAGGCCGATTCGCAAACCCGTTTTTAGATTGTTGTCTTGACAAAATATTGCATAGCACTTTTGCATCTCAAGTGCACACAGACAGGCGAGCTCGGCGTGTTGATGAGTGAAGTTAGGTGCGCCGGATACGGCCATGTATTCATCACCAATAGTTTTGATTTTCTCCAGTCCAAAAGAGGTAGTTATGCTGTCAAATCTGGAGTACAGATCATCGAGTAAGCAGACTATGCCATGGGTTGACTGTTGCTGACACAAGTCAGTGAATCCCTGAATATCAGCAAATAGAACGGTTACTTGGGGCAAGTGCTTTTTGAGTATAGGTGCATCTGTTTTTAAATTATCAACAAAGGCCTTCGGAAAGGTATTTTCTAATAGTTGCTGCGACTTTTTACTGTCTTTGTGTTGTTTCAACCAACTGATTTTCGTGTTGCGCTGAATAAAAAAGCTGCATACCAGTGTCGATATGCAAAACAACAGAATATTGGTGTGCCTCAAACCTGAAAAGTTTTCAGCGGATTGCACTTTATTTCCTAGCTGAAGTGAAAAATACGTTTCAAGTATGAAAAACAAGCCAATAAATAAAATCATGTTGGTTAGTGACAGTCGATTTTCTCGCGGGAAATAAAAGAAGGGACAGGCAAATACGCCTAACAACAGGAAATACTGTGTTCCCAGATTAACGTTCCAGATGAAGGTTGAAGCGCATATATAAATGCTGAAACTTGCTACCAATAGATTGCGAGCTAGGAAGAACTTCTTAAAGTAATTGCATATGGGAATAGCTAAAACCATCACCAGGCAAGCAAAAAGCAACGGCATAAGTCTATGCCCAAAGACAGACCAATACGAAATCAGGATAGGGATTTGTGATATTAAAACCATCGCTATCCATAAAGAGAGCGCGTTGGCTATGCGAATTGGATCTATGCTGAGTGGATGCAGCCGGTCTATTCCAGACCCAATCCAGTTCTTAATCAGCCTGCTAAACATCCCGGATACCTTTCTATTGATTAATCTGGAATAGTTTAGCGAGATGAACCGATTTCGAAACGTACCTTATGACAGTTTTTTAGTATCCTGTTCTGTAAACGCCAATGGCAACAATTCAGAAATAGTCACAGTTTTAACTTTGCCATGTTTGGTCACAAGGTGAACAAGTGTATTACCATCTGCAAATTCGCGGATCTTTTGCCTACATCCTCCGCATGGCGCACAGAAGTCATCATTTGGGCTGGCAATGAGTATTTCTTTTATCCGGGAGCCTCCGCCATTTATCATTGCTGATATTGCGCTTGATTCTGCGCACTGTCCTAATGGATATGATGCATTTTCAACATTACAGCCTGAAAAGAGTTGTTCTCCATCAGTGATAAGTGCAGCACCAACTTTAAACTTTGAATACGGTGAATACGACTTTGCCTGGGCAGAAAACGCCAGTTCCGAGAGTAATTGAATAGTTTGGTTTGTTAGTTTTGGCAAGCATTTGCCCCTTCAAGTATTAACAGGGACGACAGAGTTTGCGACAAGTTTACTATTGCTTACAAGTATTATTCGATTTTTATTCGCTATTTTGCACGATGACCCTTCGCTGTGACTTTACTTTGAAGGTCAAATACGCGACCCTAAGCCTCTAGTTACAGCTACTTTATGAAGTCATCAACTGACCAAAAATAAGTCTTTAAGAGAATCCCTATTCAATGATGCGAAAACACGCTCAGGTTATATTTTTACTCTTTCTTTCCAGCATTACTGGCTGTGCATCGGTAGGAAACATCTCTGCGAGTTCGCAGATGAGCAATTTACTCCTCGCTGAACCAGCCCCCCCTGATGGGCGATCACAAATGGCAATTGCCCGCTACAATCAGATTTTGGCACAGGCCCCGTTGAAAAATAATGAGCGGGCAGAATTGCTGTTTCAAAGAGGCATGCATTACGACCGTCTTGGGCTCCCGGGACTTGCTCAATTTGATTTTGAACAAGCGATAAAGTACAAGCCCGATATGGCTGAAGCCTACAACTCAATTGGTATCCACTACACCCAGCAGATGGATTTTATTCAGGCATATGAGGCATTTGATTCTTCACTGGATATCAATCCTCAGCTTGATTTCGCCTTCCTGAATAGAGGTATTGCACTCTATTATGGAGGAAGACCTGATTTAGCCGTGCGTGATTTTGGGGAGTTTTACACAAAAGATAAAGGGGATCCTTATCGCGCGTTGTGGCGGTTTATTGCAGAGAGTGAACTTGATACTGACAAAGCAATGTCAAACCTGAAAGACATCCGCCAATCTCTTGATCAGGAGAATTGGGCAACCTCCCTCGTGGACTTGTATCTTAATCAGGTTACTGAAAATGAATTACTCAGCAATCTCGCTACTGGGGTGAGAAGCCAAAAACAACTCACAGACCGTTTGTGTGAGGCGTATTTTTATCTTGGAAAATTTCATACTGCGCGAGGAAACAAAGGCATAGCTTCCAATTATTTCAAACTTGCTCTGAGTACAAATGTTTACGAGTACGTGGAGCATAGATACGCGAGATTGGAGCTTAATCTTTTACGCAGAAGCACCTTCAAAGAAATTAATCTTCAGTAGTGTTCAGACTCAAGGTTCTTTTCTATCTGCTAGTTCTGCTTTCGACAAGTTGCATAGTGCAATTTGATCAGTGTCGCGATATTAACAGGCTAAAAAATCAGGCAAGCATCGATAGTGCACCAGCAAGTTTATGGTATCTCGCGGCAAAACTGGGGGACGCCGAATCAATATCCGAATTGGGTAATTACGCCAGGTTAACTTCAGATCCTCATTGGCTCGAAATTGCTGCAGAACTCAATTCAGATGAGGCTATTCACACGCTTGCGCTTCAGTCCTTATCAGATAGCCAGCAAAAAAAAATGTTCACAAAAAGTGCAGAGCTCGGTAACGCCGAGAGCCAGTTCGAACTCGCGCTGATGACTGACAAGGCGTCCAGTAAAGTTTTCTGGCTGGAAAAATCTGCGAGTCAGGGCTATCAACCTGCGATTATCGCCCTGCACCAATGGTTTCTTCTGCGCGAGGAACAACAAAAAGCACTGCCATGGCTTGAAATTGCCAGTCAGTTTGACGCAAACAGTGGGTTTATTTATGCACGATTACTTTGGCGAAGCAGTCAGTTTGAAGAGGCTACCGCAGCATTCAGTAAATCTTCTGCTCTTGGTCAGCGCCTCGCACAAACCTATTTGACTCACATTCGGGAATTCTGGCGAAAACCACTAAATGACACGCGAGAATTGCAAGATTATTTTGTCATTCGCTCTAATTGTTCTATTAAAATTCAAATGGTGGCTTTATCTCTGGAAGGCTTGGTAAATGCCACTTCTTTCCAACAAAAATTTAGTCAGGACAGCAGGCTTGAAACTTTGCCTATCTGCATGAACGCTCCTGTCCTGGCGGATCCAAAAGATGTCACTTGTGACAAACACTGGCAAGGACAAAAACGATTAGGATGTGCGCCGCTTGAGCTTGAGGCTTTGGTAGAAAAAGCTGAGTTCAGTCACCTGGTGGTAATTGCAGAACAAGGCAAGGCAAACGTTAACAATGGAATAATGTTTTTGGATCTTGCCGACAACTATTCTGTTTTCATCCATGAATTGGCGCATTTTGCTGGTTTTGTCGACGAATATCCTTTGAGCACCGGATTGGCTGAAAACTATTGTGTAGTTGAAAATGCGCCTAACGTGGTGATAGCCAAAGAACAAGAGAACCTTGAATTGGCAGACATGTCTGAGTGGCTATCTTCTGCGGATGAAATAGTTTTAAGTCCCGCTAGAACCTGTAATAACCATTCAAATCAGGCATACAAGCCGGTTAGAGAAATGACTTTTATGGAATTCTATGATCAATCCAACATCCCTGATCTTTACTTAAGGCTCTGGCGACAAGCGCTGATGAACCCTGCTAGGCTCATTCCAGCATCGGTGAATTTTGCTCAGGCCAATGAAGCTGCGAATAATTCTGAGAAAGCCGCATTATGGTGGCAGATTTATCGAGATTATCAGTTAAACCAATCTCACTAAACCTCCGCTAGTTGTATTTGTTTGCCCAGTCAGTAGAATAACTAAGCTGCTCGGCAGACACCAATAAGAATTATAAACCATTGCCGGATCATACAAGATGCAAGAAAAGCCTGATCTATCTCAATTTGAACTTGCTTACCAATATTTAAGCGAAGCTATTTTGCTCACAGATGAAGCGGGCAAAATTCGTAATGCTAACCCTGCATTTTTGGCGGAGTTTGACGTCGATCTCCGGTTAATTCTGGATCGTGATATTAGTGCTATTCTGTTGGAAAGCACTAAGCAAATGGACGCGAGATTGATTCAGTCCGAAATAGAACAAAATGGCCATTGGAGTGGGCTTGTTGAATTGAAAAGCCAGACGCAGAAATCTGTGTCCCGCTTTGTCCAGGTTGATACAGTCAAGACTCCACAAGGCGGCGTTTTGTGTCACGTAGCGCGTTTTAGCCAACCCAGTGAATCTCAGGAAGGTAATGCTGCGCTGCAGGAAATGGCTTATAGGGATGAGTTGACAGGTCTTGCCAATCGCGCGTTATTCAACCAGTTACTTAAACATGAAGTCAGTCAATCCCAGAGACAGAAAACCCAATTTGCACTGTTATTTATTGATTTAGACGGTTTTAAGCAGGTCAATGATAATGTGGGGCATGATGCCGGAGACGTGTTGTTGTGCGCTATTGCTGATCGCCTGGAGAAATCCCTGCGAAAAAGTGACGTAGTTGCCCGGTTAGGTGGTGATGAGTTCGTTGTGATAATGAACAACATTAAAGACTCAGAGACTGTGGCAAATGTTGCCGAAAAAATCATCCGGCAGATACGTAAACCTGTTAGTAGCGGGCCTAATATAGTAGAAGTCGGGTGCAGCATTGGGATTAGTATCTACCCGGAAAATGGTCTGGATGCGGATAATCTGGTGCACCATGCAGATGTCGCTATGTACCGAGCCAAACAGCAGGGCGGAGCAAATTATTTTTACTTTAGTGAAGAGCTTAACCGGGAGCTACAAGACAACAAGCGAATGGAACGAGATATCATCACCGGCTTGTCTAAAAACCAATTTGTACCGTATTTCCAACCTCTGATAGACCAACGTAATGGGAAATTGGTTGGCATTGAATGTCTTGCCAGGTGGATACATCCTGACAATGGATTGCGGACACCAATAGAATTTATTCCTGCGGCCAAAAAAGTGGGACTCATTCATGAGGTATTGGGGCAAGTGTTAGAACAGGCCTTTACTCACCTTGGGGATTGGCACAATAAACTTGGCTGTCTTGTTCCTCTGTCCGTGAATGTTACAAGTCGACAGTTTTATCAACAGCAAACCATAGATTCGATGCTAAATTTATTAAAAACCAATAACCTGTCAGCTGACGCCATTCGAATAGAAGTAACTGAAAGTACTTTGCAGGAAAAAGGCGATGCCCTTATTGAACAGCTACGTCGTATAAGTCATGCTGGCTTCAGTATTACTTTGGATGATTTTGGAACAGGTTATTCGTCATTACGGTATCTTCAACAGTTACCAGTTGATACTCTTAAAATTGACCGCTCTTTTGTGCGTAATATAGACAATAATCCCCACGATAAGGTAATAGTTAAAGCCATTATTCAACTTGCCCAAACACTCGGCATTGAAGCTATTGCTGAAGGGGTAGAGTCAGAAACACAGCGGCTGTTCCTGATGGACAATCATTGCCACATTATGCAAGGGTATCTTTTCAGCCCGGCATTACCAGCCGATCGCTTCAACCAATATCTTGAAAATTTCCTGATCCCGGCCTGATAAATTGTGTTACCGATGACGTAAATCTTCTACCCACATTTTCGTTGCGCCACAGATGGCTACTGGCATAACCAGGAAGTTCACAATAGGTATCATTGAAAAGACACTGACCATGATCCCAAAACTGAACGAATTGGAACGGCTGGAATTGAGTACGCTGCGCATAGTTTTAAATGGGATTTTGTGGTTATCAAAGGGATAATCGCAATACTGAACCGCCATCATCCAAGCGCTAAAAAGAAACCATAAAACTTGCCCGATGATAGGGAGCAGAAAAAATAGCAGTAAAAAACCGATGGCCCTTGGGATGTAATATATGAGCTTGGATAACTCTCGGCCCAATGTTCTAGGGATATCCTTAAATGCATCGAGCAGTCCAGAATCCCCAAGATCCTGACCAGTGAGGTATCGTTCTGCTTTTTCAGCGAGCAACCCGTTGAAAGGAGCAGCAATCCAGTTGGCCAAAGTGCCAAACACCAATGCGAATACCAGTAGTATTGAGATTAATGCTAGGGGCCACAAAACATAGGTTAAACCGTCTTTAATCCATCCCAACCATTCTGGTACAAGGTCAATTATATATTTAATACTTTCGTCGATTTCACCAACCAGAAAATAAAGCGCTACCGAAAACAGTATCAGGTTAACCGCCAGGGGAACGAACACAAATCGTTTCAGCCCCTTTGTTCTAATCAGGCGAAAGCCGTCGAAAAAAAAGTCCACACCGTTATTGCTGCTCATATGTATACTGGGAACCTAAATCGTAATTAATTGAAAAGTCGGGATTATTTAAAGATAAACAGCTTTTATTATAACGAGTCGTTTGCTCATTACAAAACGGCAATTGTTACACTTGATGAGTTTTGATACATTCTTGCAACAGTGCGGAGAAATCACGCTCAAAATAACAATAAAATGGATTTCCATTCTGACCCATGCGTCTTAAAAAAATTAAACTGGCTGGCTTTAAGTCTTTCGTAGATCCCACCAGTATTCCGTTCCCAGATGATATGACTGCAATTGTTGGTCCGAATGGGTGTGGAAAATCAAATGTTATAGACGCCGTCCGCTGGGTACTAGGGGAAAGTTCAGCCAAAAACCTGCGTGGTGATGCAATGACTGACGTTATTTTTAACGGATCGTCTGCCCGTAAACCTGTCTCACAATGCAGTGTGGAATTGGTATTTGATAATTCTTCAGGCCGAATTCAAGGTGAATACGCCAACTACAACGAGCTATCAGTCAAACGTCTGGTTACCCGAGAAGCTCAATCTCATTACTTTTTAAACGCCAGTAAATGTCGCCGTCGCGACGTGACAGATTTGTTCCTGGGCACGGGTCTTGGTCCACGAAGCTATGCAATCATTGAACAGGGAATGATTTCCAGGTTAATTGAATCGAAGCCACAGGAATTACGCGTTTTCATCGAAGAAGCTGCGGGAATATCCAAGTACAAGGAGCGCCGCAGGGAAACCGAAAATCGTATCAGGCACACTAAAGAAAACCTCGAACGTCTGGAAGATGTCAGGGGAGAGTTGGGGCTTCAACTTGATAAATTGCAACGTCAGGCATCTGCAGCACGTCGTTACAAAGAGTTAAAAGCAAAAGAACGCAAATACAAGGGCGAGCTGGCAGCACTGCGCTGGTTAAAAAACAGCAACCAAATTGAAATGCTGGAAGCCAGAATTCAGCAGCAGGAATCTGAAATCGAATCATTCGTCGCGCAGCAACGTGGTGATGAAAAAGGCATTACTACTTATCGCGAGCAGCAACAGGATCTTAAGCAGAAATTAACTGATATTCAGCAGGCGTATTTTAAATTAGGGACTGATATTACCCGACTGGAACAAAACCAGATCCATGCCAAACAACGTCGACAGCAGATTGATGAAGAACTAAAAAACCTGGCTCAAGCTGTCAATGATATTGAAATTCTTGAGCAACAGGAATCGGAAAAAATTTCTGAGTTAAGTGAACAGATTGCGGTTGCTGAACCCGAGTTTGAGATTCGACAGGAGCAATCAGAACAAGCACAGTTATTGTTGTTGGAATCCGAAGAAAAACTTGCCATGCATGAGAGGCAGTGGCGCCAGCAAGAACAGACCTTTATCAATCTCAAACAGCAAGTTCAGGGAAAGCACAGCGAAATACAGTCGACTATGAACATGCAGCTGAGAACCCAACAACGGATCAGTGAGCTGCAACAGGAACTCGGTGAACTCGAGCATGACTTACTGGCTGAACAGGTTGAGAGCCTGCAACGTGAAGTGGCGCATTCAAAAGGTCGTTTTCAACACGCGAAGGAACATCTGAACCATTCGGAACAAAATTGGCAGGAAGCGCAAGACGACGAAAGAGCAACCGAAAGACAACTTCTGGGAGCTCAGGGAGAAGTGCAGCAATTTCAAGCGCAAATTACCGCGCTTGAAAGTATGCAACTTAGCGAGTTCGACCAGGATCCTGTGGATTTACTCTCAGAAAAAAACATTGATTCTGCTCCTCTATGGCAAGTGCTTGATACAGAGCCGGGTTGGGAAAAGGCAATGGAAGCAGCTTGCCAGGTGTGGCATTCGGCACTGGTTCTGGAAAGTAACCCTGACTCTGAAATTCTTTCTTCATTGGAAGGGGCCAGGTTGTTGCTTGAGACTGAATTCAGTAAAACCAAGGTTGAAAACTCACTCGCCTCAAAAGTCAAAAACCACTCATTTCCTTCCTGGCTGAATCAAATCAAAATAATCACTCAAATTGAGCAGCCCGATGCTTTTTCCGCTCAACTTGGGGACTTTCAATCTGGCATTACGCAGCAAGGTTATTGGATTGGCCCGGACTGGATTGTACTGAATGCATCAGAGAACCAGACAGGCGTCATGGAAAGAGCCAGTCAATTGAAAGACTTAGCTAATCAGCACCAAGAAGCAGAAGACAGCCTCTTGGCACTCAGTCAATCACTGGAAAAAGCCAAAGAGAGGTCTCTGAGCACTAAGGACCATAGACAGCGGGCCAATGACGATTTTAAGCAAGCAGAACAAGCACTTACCCAGCAACAGAATCAACTAAATTTATTGCAAATGCAGCATCAGCAAAGCCTGACCAGACAAACTAAGTTAAGCGAAGAGTTTAGTCGTCAGCAACAAATGCTGGAAGATGAAAAATTGCAATCTGAAGAACTGGCGATGCAGGTGGAGGAGCTTGAAATTCTGCTAGTTGAAGCTGAAGAACAGCTTAATAGCATGCAAGCAGGCCGTGAGGAATTCATTGCTAAGGTAGAAAACTGCAGAAATGGCTTAGAGCAGAATAAAAATGCTACTCATCAGCTGGCATTGCACTTGCAGACAATACGCAGCCAGCATCAGAGCCTTCTGGATGGGCAGCAGAGGGGGAAGCACCAGCTCAACACTATGCATGAACGACAAGGACAGTTGCGCTCGGAAATAGATGAACTGACCATGCCAATGGAAGAACAGGCGGAACAGCTAGAGGTGTTGTTGGAAAAACGCGTGGAAGTGGAGCAGGAACAAACTGGTATCAGCGATAAGTTAGCTGAAGTAGATTTGTTTTTGTCAGATGCCGAAAAAGGGCAACAAGGGATCATGGATAAAATCCAGTCCATGAGAGCGGCGATGGAGAGCACCAAGCTCGAATGCGAGGGCTTCAGGGTCAGAGCAAACGGAGTGTTGGAACAATTGCAGGAAATGAAGCAGCCCCTTAAACCTATTTTAGATTCCTTGACTGAAGAGGCAAACGAAGCTGCCTGGCAGCAAGAATTGGAGAAAACCAGTGCGTCTGTTGCGCGATTAGGTGCGGTAAATTTAGCGGCGGTAGAAGAATATGAAATTCAGGCAGAGCGGAAAAAGCACCTTGATGATCAAAATGATGATTTAACCGCAGCATTGGACACCCTTGAGGATGCGATCAGGAAAATAGATAAGGAAACGCGTTCTCGCTTTCGCGATACGTACGATAAGGTTAATAATGATCTTAAAGGATTGTTTCCTAAAGTATTTGGTGGTGGTTCTGCATATTTGGAACTTACTGACGATGATTTACTCGAAACAGGAGTGGCAATTATGGCTCGCCCTCCGGGTAAGAAAAATAGTACTATCCATCTGCTTTCTGGTGGAGAAAAAGCCTTAACCGCTTTATCATTGGTATTCGCCATTTTCAGACTTAATCCGGCACCATTTTGTTTGCTGGATGAAGTTGATGCGCCGCTCGACGATGCAAACGTTGGTCGTTTTTGCAAACTGGTGTCTGAAATGTCGAAAAGTGTGCAATTTATTTATATAACCCATAACAAAATAGCGATGGAAATGGCTAAACATCTCACAGGCGTTACTATGGCAGAACCGGGCGTATCCCGCATGGTTGCGGTGGACGTTGAAGAAGCTGTAGCTATCGCTCAAGCATAATAAAGGGTCTTTGAAAGTTAGATGGAAGAAGTACTGCGTCAAATGTTATTGTTTTTCGGTGGTTTGGCTATCATCGGGATATTTGTTCATGGCATGTGGACAATACGTAAAAAACCTAAATCAGCCGATGAACAAACTTATCAACCAAGAGATTGGCATGAGGATGGGGAAGACGGTGTCGAGCCCAAAATAATTGAGGCTGAATTTGAAGTGGATGAAAACGACCCACTCCTACGCATCGATGAAGATGACATTACCGACGTTGTTTCTGGTCAATATGATGAATTGGGACTTGGAGAAGTCAGGGTTGTCAGCCGCTCCGAATCGTCAGATGAAAAGGATTCCCTGGATGAAGAAACACCAGTTGAAAGTCCGGTATTAACTGAAGCTGCTGAGACACAGACGGCTGAAGTTGAAACCGCTGAAAAGGTGACCCCTAAGATTTATGCGTCAGTAGTCACACAACCAAAACCGGAATTTGAAGCTGAGCAGAAACAATCCTTAACCAGTAAAAGTCCCTCAACAAGAATAGACATCGATGAAATACCCGAGCCTCCATCCTTCTTGTTGAAACAGGAGCAAAAAGTCAGTACCGATGTTTCTGACGATACACCAACGGTCAAAGTAGCAGATGAAAAACCCAAATCTGAACCTACTCCTGAAGTGACGCCGCCAGAGAAATTTAGTCTGGCAGAACAAGCTAAAAACCTGGTAAAACGCAAAAAAACAGACAATGCTCCTCGCAAGCGCAAAGAGCCTAAAGTGCGTGAAGATCAGATGCGCATTGATTTTGACGAGCCTGAGCAACCTCAAGATGAATTAAAAGCCACTCAGGAAAGTCCAGCAGAGCAAGATGCACCCAAGCAGGAGGTTTTGGTGCTCAATGTTAAAGCCGCTGAAGATAACCCTATTCAAGGGGCTGCGCTGCTGCCAATGTTACTGACATTAGGATTCAAGTTTGGCGACCAGGATATCTTTCACCGTCATGTGAATAGCAATGGCAAAGGACCCGTATTGTTCAGTTTGGCAAATATGTTCAAACCAGGTAATTTTGACATAGATAACCTGGAGAACTTCACCACTCAGGGCGTGTCCTTGTTTATGATTTTACCGATCGAAGGTGATCCTCATCAGGTGTTTAATATGATGCACAATGCCGCCAGAAAGATCTCAGACGAATTTGGTGCACAAGTGCTGGACAGTCGCAGAGGTGCGTTGAACAAGCAAAATTTACAGCAATACGTAGAGAAGATTCGCGAATTTGAGCGTATGAGGCGAATAGCGCGTTAGACCAAATAAAGCCATATAGCCGCTCCCATGAGCGGCTTTCGTTACTTATCACGCCAAGAAACAGGCACAGATACTTCATGACCGAAATCAAACAGAAACTCGACTCACTCAAGCAGCGTATCAACGAATACAATTACCAGTACTACGTGCTGGACGATCCTACCGTACCGGATGCAGAGTATGATCGCGCAATGCGTGAGCTCAATGAGATTGAGAAAAATTATCCGCAGCTGAAAACCAATGACTCTCCCAGTCAGAAAGTAGGAGATGTTCCACTTTCCTCATTTACTCAGGTTGAGCACGAAGTTCCTATGTTATCACTGGATAACGCCTTTGATGCTGAGGAGTTAATTGCCTTTGAGAAACGCTTAAAGGACAGATTAAAACGTGACCTTGATATTGTATACAGCTGCGAGCCTAAACTTGATGGCCTGGCTGTCAGCCTGCTTTATGAAAACGGCATTCTGGTGCGCAGTGCTACCCGTGGAGATGGCAGAGTTGGGGAGAATATCACGACCAATGCAAAGACCATAGCTAACGTACCGCTTAAGTTGCGCGGCGAAGGTTTTCCGGAGCGAGTGGAGGTGCGCGGTGAAGTTTTTATGCCCAAAGCGGGGTTTGAAAAGTTAAATCAAACTCAGGCAGAGCAGGGCAAGAAGGTGTTTGCGAACCCAAGAAATGCAGCAGCCGGAAGCCTTCGGCAGTTGGATTCCCGTATAACTGCAAGCCGGCCCTTATTGTTTTACGCTTACTCAATGGGGTTAGTAGAAAATCAACGGGATCCACTCGCCGATGAGCATAGCCTGCGCTTGCAACAACTCAGCGAATGGGGGCTCCCTCTTTGCAAAGACATAGCTGTGGCCAATGGGGTTGAAGCCTGTCTGGCTTACTATCAAAAAATCGGTGAGCAACGAGAGGGGTTGAGTTACGACATTGATGGCGTCGTATTTAAAGTAGACGACCTTGCTTTACAAGAAGAATTGGGGTTTGTAGCCCGTGCACCTCGCTGGGCCATTGCCCAGAAGTTTCCTGCTCAGGAAGAGATGACAAAACTTCTGGATGTTGAGTTTCAGGTTGGACGAACAGGAGCAATTACGCCAGTTGCCAGGCTTGAACCAGTCTTTGTAGGTGGCGTGACAGTGTCCAATGCCACTTTGCACAATCAGGACGAAATTCAACGACTTGGGGTAAAGGTTGGCGATACTGTTATTATTCGCAGAGCCGGAGATGTCATTCCTCAAGTCGTTTCTGTGGTGGAAACGCAGAGACCAGATAATGCTCGCGAAATAGAGTTCCCGGCTCAATGTCCTGTGTGTGAATCAAATATCGAGAAAGTTGAGGGTGAGGCAGTTGCACGCTGTTCAGGTGGATTGTTTTGTGCAGCACAACGGAAAGAGTCGATGAAACACTTTGCGTCCCGTAAAGCACTGGATGTAGATGGTCTGGGAGACAAGTTGGTAGAACAACTGGTTGATATGCAATTGGTTAAAACCCCGGCAGACTTTTTTAAACTGGATATTGCCCAGGTCGCAACAATGGAGAGAATGGGGGAGAAGTCAGCGGTAAACCTGATTAATGCGCTGGAAGAAGCGAAACGTACTACCTTAGCAAAATTTATTTATTCTCTTGGGATAAGAGAAGTGGGCGAGGCGACGGCCGGCAATTTAGCAGCCTATTTCCGGGAATTGGATGCGATCAAGCAAGCAGACCTGGAATCCTTGCAAGAGGTGGATGATGTAGGTGTCATTGTTGCTGAGCACGTTTATAACTTCTTTCGGGAACAACATAATCTTGATGTAGTGGATGATTTAGTTGCTGTGGGTTTACATTGGCCGAAGATTGAAAAAGTCGAAGCTGACTCGCTGCCACTTAGCGGTAAAACCTATGTATTGACGGGTACTTTAGCTGAAATGGATCGAAATGCAGCGAAAGCTAAATTGCAGTCTTTGGGAGCTAAAGTCTCTGGTAGTGTCTCCGCTAAAACCAGTTGTCTGATCGCAGGTGAAAAAGCGGGCTCTAAACTCACCAAGGCACAAGATCTTGGCGTGTCTGTAATGACCGAAGAAGAAATGTTGGCTTTGTTTGCTGAACATTCTTAAGGAGATATTATGAAGGGGATCAATCTTGAGGAAAAATTCTCGCAAATTGACGGTTACTGGCAACCTAGAATTGCCGCCGAGTTGAATGGCCAATACCTAAAGCTTGCTAAGTTCAAAGGAGAATTTGATTGGCACAGTCACGCAAATGAAGATGAATATTTTCAGGTATTTAAAGGACAGATAAAAATCCATTTGAGGGACAAGATAATCACGCTGGAAGAAGGTGACTGTTGTGTTGTGCCCAAAGGCGTTGAACATAAACCTGTCGCGGATGAAGAAGCTCATGTGATCATGTTTGAACCCAAATCCACAGAACAAACAGGCGGTGTCAGAACCGATAAAACTGTGGAAATAGAAGATCAGGGCTGGATTTGATTGAAAATGCCCTGGTCCAGCCATGAATATCTCAATTTTATTTAATTCAACTCCCTCCGCAACCGCCTCCACAGCTGCTACCACAGCTGCTTTCTCCACCGCTTGCGTCAGAAAACGAGATACTGTCTGTCCAACTACTGTCGTCGGCTAAGACAGCATTGCTGCTTTCGTAGTCCCAATATTCAGACTGGTCCACCTCGAGTTTCAGATTATTTAACTCATCACTGATATCGTCGTCAGAGTAATACTCAAAAAAGATAGGGAAATATGCCCAACTATCATTGTAACGGGCCTGATCCTTAACGTAGTGACTTTTAAATGGCTGTTGTCGCAGTAGTCGTTTGCTGTCGTTTAGAGTGGATTTTGCTGGAAATTGGATATCGATTTGAGATTTCAGTTTGGAAACCTGTTTTTCAAATATATTTTCTAAACTATCCAGTTTTATTTTTCGCTTGGATTCGTCAGACCATTTTACCTCTATTAAGGATTTTACCCTTTCTGCAAGTTCAATTTCAGATTCACCTGGGTTTTTCTTAAATTCATTGATAAAGCCAAAAATGTCTACCCTAACAGGCGAATCAGATTTTTTGGGCTTTCGTTGGATATAGACGTGAATGAGGTAACGAAGTTCATCACCTTCACCATCAACCGTTAGGCTTAAAGTATCTATTCGGTTCAAATCGCCATTGTATAATTTGTCCGCCAGAGATTCTTTTCCTTCACCTAGATTTGACTCCGAGTCCACATTATCATCGTAGACCACATCCTCATTTACAACTATGCCAGCTAGTCGGTCAAGGCCTGTATTTCGCAGCGCCACATTCAGCCGCTGTAAAACAGATAACATGACTTCAGCCTGTTTCTTCTCAGTGGGAGTCATCTCGCCGCTGAAAAGTGTTTTTATCTTGTTAAATACCTTAGATGGACGCCTGAGTATTTCAGCATTTTCTGTTGTCAGGTTGACATCAATTTTTTGAGCTAAATACATCACTTACTCCTTAGTTTTCGCATAATCCACACTGGCTAGACAGGTTATCCATGTTTGGCCAATAAATGTCATCTGGCTGTCCAAATTCTTTTTGATACATCGCCAATGTCTGTTGATAACCTGACTGGTTAGCTTGAACATCGCAGCTGGGTTGATGATGAATAAAACCACCAAAATTTTCATCACAAAATTGATAATAGGCACGGGTAAACAATATAAATTCGTGCCAGATATCATCAACAATCCGAGAGGGGACAAGCTGAACCGCACTATGACTGCACAAATGCAGAAATTTAATCGTTTCTATCAGGCCACGTTTTATCTGCTCTGACGAACTAATATCTGTAGCACATATAATTTTATCATGCAGAATCGGATTGTCAGTTAATACCTTCTCTGCCCAACGTTCAATCTGAGCTGTTAAATTGTGCTCGTGAGCCATTCTTAAAAGCCGTAAATTTATTAATATAAATCAGAGCTTACTATTATTTTATCTTTTGGCCGACTTTTTAATCTGCAGCTTTGAAATACCTTATTTTATGGTGTTTGTGTCAGCTTGTTTTACAACAGCAGATGAAGCAAAAAGCTAACCTGATGAAAATGCAGGGTTTCTTAAAAGGGCGCGTAAATTGCTTAAAAAGTGTTCAGCTTGTTCACAGGTTAAAACAATGAATAAAAATGTATTCAGCTCTTTTCGTAATGTCTCTCTTTTAGTTTGTATTTTAATTTCAGCTACTTTTTCTGGAGTGTCTCAGGCCACGTTGGTTACTAGTGGATTTGGTTCAGTTCCAGGTGCATTTGGGGTACCCACATTTACCGGTACTGGTATTGCAGTTAATACAATAAATTGGGCAGTGTACGAGAATGCACAAAATGAGCAGTTTATTTTAGGTATGTCTGCAACGGAGCGTTTTTCCAGTCCTGAAGTCACAAATGACGGAGCAGGTACTTATTTTGCTGAATCTGGATTGGGTGCTGGTTCGGCAACGGCATCTACCTGGAATTTTAATTTTTTTATTGCCACATTGGGGCCTAGCATTACCTCAGTCATGGATGGATTAAAGCTCTATTATGATGTTGACCCTGGCATGGGGAGTGATTTTGGTATAATTGATTTTTTCGCTGGGCTAACGACAGAAACAGTTGCAGAGGGTAGTCAAAACCTGACTTTTTCATTCTTGTATGCGGCGATCCCAGGAATAACACCACCCGCAGGAATTTTTAATCCATTTGATGCCGGTCACTATGGTTTCAGGCTAGAAGCAGAATATGCGAGCGCCAGCGTGCCAGGAGCTTTGACAACAGGGGGTGTTGGCATTGCGGTTAGAGTTCCAGAACCAGAAGTTATCTTCCTGTTAGCAACGGGCATAGTCGCATTTGGCCTGTCTAGGCGACTAAGGCGTCAAGTTAGGTAATCGCCTGATCGATTAATATTTTGTTGCATAGAAAAATTGATTAGTTCCCATGAAAGCTACCCATACAGGGTGGCTTCAGGGGTAACTATGAGCAAAGATCTTTATTCTATTCTCCAGGCTTTTAAGCTCTGCCAACTATTCCTGTAAGTTTTCCGAATATTACCCATACTTCACTCACACCACTTCCCACGTTATCAGTCTAAATAGGAAAGTAAGCCTGACTTGTATTTGTCCGAAAAGGTTTTAGTCTAGAATAAATGAATTGTTTGCATCTGAAAGGAACCGTACAAATGAGTGAAAACGTGACGCAACCCACCTCGATAAATCCGCAAGAATTTATTGCTGGTGTTGACAATGCCAGGCGACAGAAAGATGCATTAGTATTACTCGAACTATTTAACAAAGTAACAGGCATGCAGGCGCAAATGTGGGGCTCGAGTATAATCGGATACGGAACGTACACCTATACCCTGGCAAATGGAAAACAAGGCACATTTATGCGTACCGGCTTCTCGCCTCGTAAACAAAATATGGTGTTGTATATTATGGCTGGGTTTGGAGAAAAAGCGGAATTACGAGAAAAGCTCGGGAAGCATAAAACGGGTAAATCCTGTTTGTATATCAACAAACTGGATGACGTAGATTTGGAAGTAGTGGAAGAATTAATTAAAGCCGATTTGGCGATCATGGCTAGCCGTTACCCGAACTAATCAGCTCCACTAGAGGTCATTTTTTTGCGGCACGTTGCGCTTGTCTCTTTTTCCAGGCGCTGCGTACGGACCAGCGCCACATATAATTGAGACCGAAATACCCCGCTAGCCCAAACACGACTGAACATACGGCACAACCCACTAAAAACGCCGGACCTATAGTCTCAACGCTTTGTACTACCCATTCCCAGCTCAATTGAAATTGAAAGTCTTCACTTGGCGAACCCATTATCGACACGCCCACCAAATAGGCACCATAAAACATGGGGGGCATGGTAAACGGGTTTGTGATCCACACTGTGGCGATTGACAGAGGAAGGTTAACCCGCAATGGAATCGACATTGCCGCAGATAACCACATTTGAAATGGAACAGGCCACCAGGCAAAAAACAATCCAATACCAAATGCACCGGCAGCCGATTTTCTATTCAAATGCCATAAATTCGGGTCATGAAGTACAGTTCCGAACATAGATAGGACTTTTTGCTGCTTAATCGTTTGGTGATCTGGTAAAAATCGCTTAATAATCTTTTTAGGCATAAATGCTTTTACTGCTCACATCAAATTTGCAAAAGGAATTGCATACCATTATGGACAAGTGGATTGTCAGTTTTATTTCAGCCAGCTTTTTTTCATTGCTATGGACTGAAATCCCATCGCTTTTCATCTTGCCCTTCTTATGCATTGGCGGAATTTTATTGCTTTCCAATCCTGTATGGATCCCTTTGTCAGGTTTTTTGTTTGGTTGCCTCTGGATGGCGAGTGTAGGCCATTGGCAACTTGATTGGCAACTCCCAATCTCACAATTGCGCCAAGTTAACACTGTTAGCGGACAAATAACTTCGTTGGTTACCAGCCAACAGCCAGCAAGGTTTAACCTGAAAATAAACAGGATCAATGGTCAAAGTCGGCTGACATCGCCAATGATACGTCTGAGTTGGCATTCTCCAAATTGGGAATTAAAACAAGGACAAAGAGTCACTCTGTTGGTCAAGCTGAAGCCACCGCGAGGCTTGGCCAATGAAGCTGGATTTAATTATCAGAAGTGGTTGTTTTCGCAATCTTTTACTGCCACTGGCTACGTAAGAAAAGGGACGGAAAATCGTCTAATAGATAATCATACTGATTTAAGGCAACACTTGTTTGACCGGCTTCACCGATTATCATTGGATAACATCCGCTGGATCAGCGCTTTAAGCTTAGGTGACAGGTCAGGTTTCACACAACAGGATTGGCAGTTAATTCAATCCACAGGAGTGGCGCACCTGGTTGCTATCTCAGGTTTACATCTTGCAATAGTCGCGTCTTTTGCATACTTATTTTTTTCTGGTCTGGTGCTGTGTGCAGGATCTAAAGTCCGCTTACCCCAGCAAATTAACTTTCATGCTATAGGGATCCTATTCAGTTTACTGACAGGATTTTTTTATGCTCAGATCGCTGGATTGCAACTCCCCGTTTTACGCGCGTGTTTGCTACTGATGCTTGTAACAATTCTGACGACTACCCGATCCCAATGGCGGCCTGTTCAGCTTCTGACAGCTTGCGTGTTTTTAATTATTATATTTTTCCCTCTCAGTATTCTGACCATGAGTTTCTGGCTGAGTTTTGCAGCGGTGACTACCATATTGTTTCTGATATGGCGCTGGCCTGTTTATCAGAGCAGAAACCCCGTGAAATCCTATTTTATTGAAGCGGTTCGGATTCAATTTTTATTAAGCCTGTTAATGCTTCCAATAGTGGCTTTACACTTTTCGTTTGTGTCCCTCAGCTCGCCCTTTGTCAATCTTATTGCAGTGCCTTTTGTAACATTAGTGGTTGTTCCTGTTTGTTTGGTAGGTAGTCTCTGCTTAATTCTTTTTCCAGCTGTCGGAGAATGGATTTTACTGTTGGCAGATGCTCTCATTGGCGCGGGTGTATCCACGTTGCAATCTGCAGAGTCATTGGATTGGGCGGTCATTGAAACCAATGCATTACCTGGATATGTTTGGTTATTTGTTGGTCTTTTTGTTGTAACTACATTCTTGCCACTCACCAGATATTTTCGAGTGCTGAGCGTACTTTTGATTGTGCCATTGATCAGTTGGTTGCCCCAGTCCAAAAATAATGATTGGCGGGTTGATGTATTAGATGTAGGGCAGGGGCTATCTGTACTGATTAGTCGCCAAAATAACGCGATTTTGTTTGATACAGGCGCTTCTTTCCCGAGCGGGTTTAACATGGCTGAAGCAGTCATACTACCGATACTAAAGTCACGGGGAATAAAGCAACTGGATAAGGTATTTATCAGTCACTTCGATAATGATCATGCCGGCGGCCTGGATGTTCTGCGTAAGAGTATCCCTATAAAACAGATCCTGTCACCGAAGTCGACGTGCTACAGAGGTTGGCAGAGTAAATGGGAACACCTTCAAATAGAGGTGTTATGGCCAGAGGATCCTGTCATCAATGTAGGCAATAATCAGTCTTGCGTGATTCGGATATATGATGATCAGCATCAGGTTTTATTAACCGGAGATATTGAAAGGTCGGCGGAGCGAATGATAGTTGAAAGTCATGAATCGGTATTGCCTTCTGACATTTTGCTGGTCCCACATCATGGAAGCAATACCTCGTCCTCTTCAGTGTTTTTGTCGGCGGTAAGGCCTAAACATAGTGTTTTTAGCGAAGGCTTTAGAAATCGTTGGAATTTCCCGAGTGAAGACGTGGTGAAAAGATACCTCAATATTGGCAGTAGCCTCTATTCAACTTCAGAGCATGGTCAGGTTAGTTTTATTATGCAGCCTGACGATAAAGAGATTAAAATAATTCGCTACCGGCAGGACACTTATCCATACTGGTACGCCAACTAGTTGCGTGGTCCTGCCAGCCCGCTGAAGTGAGTCATTTGAAATATTATCTTGTTGATTGTTGGGTAATTTCAGTCCAGCAGTTACAATGCACTTGAACTGTATCAATCATTAAAAAAGAATCGATTAATGGAAACAAAGCGTCCTAGTCCTGGCCTATTCAAACGATTTACCGGGTATTTGAAGGAGTACAAAGCGGCTTTTCTGGTGGCAATGCTGGGAATGATAGGGTACTCGTTACTCGATGCGTTTGTTATTTCACGACTTCAGATTGTTATCGACGAAAGCCTGACTACCGGTGATTACGAGTATTTGAGGTTGGCAGCCTTTTTCGTAGTGCCGATTTTTATCTTGCGTGGTGCGCTCAACTTTATGGGAACCTATACCCTGGCTTGGGTTGGAAATAAAGTTGTGATGAGTATGCGCCAGGAACTGTTTCAGCGATATATACATCTTCCCGTGTCCTTCCATGATCAAAATTCAACGGGTGAACTGATATCAAAGGTTATTTATGATACGGAACAGGTAGCCAATGCAGCGGGAAAGGCGTTTGCAACACTGATCCGTGAAGGCGCATTTGTCATTGGCCTGTTATTCTGGATGTTTTACCTGTCCTGGCAGCTGTCTTTGATTTTCCTTTTGATCGGTCCGGTGGTAGCTGGGATCGTGTCCTTTGTTAGTAAACGGTTCAGGATCGTCAGTAAAAATATACAGCAGGCAATGGGCAGTTTAACCTCTGCGGTGGAACAGGTCATCAAAGGTCATAAAGTGGTGTTGATGTTTGGCGGTCAGGACCTGGAATCAGAAAGGTTTGAAGCCAAAAATAATCATAATCGTCAGCAAAATATGAAACTCATTGTTGCACGTATTTTAAGTGTCACCTCCGTACAAGTTATTGCCTCAATCGCACTTGCTACCGTTCTCTATGTAGCGAGCATCCCGGGATTTGTGGAAAACCTTACCGCTGGGGTATTTACTACTATTGTGGTTGCGATGACAACTTTGTTAAAGCCGCTAAAACAACTCACTACAATTAACAGTGAGTTTCAGCGAGGCATGGCGGCCTGTGTCAGTATATTCGATGTATTAGATCAGGAAATCGAGCAAGACACCGGAAAACAAAAACTTGGTCGGGCTAAGGGGGCTATAGGTTTCAATAGTGTCACCTTTTCATACCCAGGCAAGGAGACGCCAGCTTTGAAGAATATCAGCTTCAATGTAGAACCAGGAAAATCTTGCGCGTTAGTTGGGCGTTCCGGTAGCGGAAAATCGACAATTTCAAGCTTGTTGACGCGATTCTACAATTCCCAAGAAGGTAAGGTTACATTGGATGGTGTTGAGCTTCAGGATATTGAACTGAGGGATTTGAGGCGGCAATTCGCCTTGGTGTCTCAGCATGTTACCTTGTTTAACGACACTATCTCCAACAATATAGCCTACGGTTCAGGAGACAGCGTTACACAAGCTCAGATCTCCCAAGCAGCAAAGATTGCACATGTTCAGGAGTTCGTTGATCTTCTCCCTGATGGGATGGACACTATGATAGGTGAGAATGGCTTTAGTCTGTCGGGTGGACAGCGACAACGCATTGCCATCGCCAGGGCGATCCTGCTGGATGCTCCGGTTTTGATTCTGGATGAGGCTACTTCGGCGCTGGACACAGAATCTGAGCGATTGATTCAGGATGCGCTGGAAAAACTGCAAAAGAACCGAACCAGCATCGTTGTTGCACATCGGCTTTCCACTATTGAAAATGCGGATCAGATTCTTGTTATCGAACAAGGCGAAATTCTGGAACAAGGCGACCATGCTTCTTTGCTGGAAAAAGACGGTGCTTATGCTCAGTTACATAAATTGCAGTTTGGCGAAGGGCAGCAATAGGGATGACCTTGTTGGAAAAAATCTGGTACCAACCCCGCTGGTTTACCATCCCGCTAATGATCCCGCTGTCGCCTTTCACTCTATTGTTTTGGTTTGTATCTGGTTTTCGACGTTGGTTATATCGTACAGGCATTAAATCATCTGGCAAACCTGCTGTTCCTGTTATCGTAGTAGGCAATATCAGTGTTGGCGGGAATGGAAAGACGCCTGTCGTGTTAGAACTGGCCAAATGGCTTGCCCAATCGGGCTATCGACCAGGTGTATTGAGCCGCGGGTACGGTGGCAATAGCAAGTCCTATCCCTTATGCGTAGAGCGAAACAGTGATCCCGCTCTGGTGGGAGACGAACCTGTCTTAATGAAACAACATCTTTCCTGTCCAATGGTAGTTGATCCTGAACGTGTACGTGGTGCGAACTATTTAGTCGACAATTGCGATTGTAATCTTATCCTTTGTGATGATGGTCTGCAGCATTATGCTCTTGAGCGTGACATCGAATTAATTGTTATGGATGGTGAAAGGCGTTTAGGCAATGGCTTTTTAATGCCAATGGGACCGCTCAGGGAAGGTGCCTGGCGCCTGAGTTCAACCTCATTTATCATTAATAACGGTGGGGCAGCTGAGTCGGGTGAATATCCCATGACCTTGGAGCCTGGCAAGTTAATAAATATTAAAAATCCGCAGGTCAGTATGCCACTTTCTGAGGTCAGCACCTCTGTAGTTGCAGCTGCTGCAATCGGAAACCCACAACGATTTTTTAATTACCTGATTGATAAAAAGTTAGAATTAAAAGATTGTTTAAGCTTTCCTGATCATCATCAGTTTAAAAAAGGTGACTTGCCCCTGGATAGGGTCATAATGACTGAAAAAGATGCAGTCAAATGTCAGCACAATGCACATACAGATTGGTGGTTCTTGCCGGTGACGGCGAATCTCCCACAAGCATTTAAACAAAAATTACTGGCCAGCATTGAGTCAGTTGGCAATTAGAGAGGAAAGATGGCGTTCGATAAAAAGTTACTTGATGTGATTGCCTGCCCAGCATGCAAAGGAAAACTGCAATTTGTTAAGGAACAACAAGAACTGGTGTGTCGATTTGATAGGCTAGCCTATCCGGTCAGAGACAATATTCCGGTTCTGTTGCAGACAGAAGCACGGGAAATGACCAGTGAAGAGCTGGAACAGTTAGGGAAGTAAGGCAATGCAATTCACCGTTATAATACCTGCGCGATATGGCTCAACACGTTTTCCGGGGAAAGTGTTAGTGGATATCAATGGTAAACCCATGGTCCAACATGTTTACGAGCGGGCAAAAGAATCCGGAGCATCCAAAGTCATAGTAGCCACCGATGATGCACGGGTTGCCAAAGCTGTGAGCGACTTTGGTGGGCAGTATTGCATGACATCCTCAGACCACGAATCCGGCACAGAGCGACTGGCTGAAGTGGTGGACGTTGAGGGGCTTCTAGCTCATGAGCTGGTGGTTAATGTACAAGGTGATGAGCCCTTTATCCCCGCTGAAAACATACAGCAAGTGGCAGAGAACCTGTTTCATCATCAGGAAGCCGAAATGGCAACACTTGCAGTAAAAATTGAAGATGTTGAAGAAGCTTTTAACCCCAATGCTGTGAAAGTTGTGACCGATAAGCTAGGTTATGCACTCTATTTTACCCGTGCGACAGTGCCCTATGACCGTGCGCGATTTTTAGAAAGTGATAGTATTGATGAAATCGGCGACTACTACTTACGTCATATAGGTATTTACGCGTATCGTGCTGGATTCATTAAGCAATACGTTAATATGGCACCATCTGGCCTGGAGCAAATAGAGTCTTTGGAGCAACTTCGTGTGTTATGGCATGGTGAGAAAATTCATGTTGATGAAGCACAAAAAGCACCACCGGCAGGTATAGATACGCCGCAGGATTTAGAAAACTTACTACGCAATTATGCAGGAATCAAAGAGGGGTAATATGGCGAACGTTGTCATCACGGGTGCAAATCGTGGGATTGGATTGGAATTAGTCAAACACTACCGTGCTCAAGGAGATGAGGTCTATGGGTTGTGTCGTCACAGTTCTGATGAACTGAATCAATCTGGTGCAAAAATAATTGATAAAGTGGATATCGGAAATCCGGACGCATTGCCCGACTCTCTTGCCAGAATCAAAGATGTAAAAATTGATCTGCTGATAAACAACGCCGGCGTATTGGCACGGGAAACCTTGGAAAACTGGGACTCGCACACAGTGGAACATCAGTTCAGAGTCAATTCTCTGGGACCCATTGTAGTGACCCACTGTTTGTTATCGCAACTGCGCAAGAATGCCAAAATAGCGATGATCACCAGTCGTATGGGGTCAATGGCAGACAATACTTCCGGCGGATATTACGGTTATCGCATGTCCAAAGCGGCATTGAATGCTGCCAGTGTATCACTCGCAGAGGACTTGAAGCACCTCGATATAGCGGTAGGGATATTACATCCGGGATATGTTCAGACTGAAATGGTTAGCTTCGGTGGTGATATTTCTGCTGAAACAGCTGCGCAGAATCTCGCTAAGCGGATTGAAGAATTGAATATGCAAAACACTGGGACGTTCTGGCATGCTAATGGTGACGTCTTACCTTGGTAGGAGACGCTTATAGAATCAGGTCAAAAATCACTTTTGTCTTTTGTGTTCTGGCTTGTCTGGTATGGTTTGATACTGCAGCAATGCAGGTCAGGGTAGGGGTTGCGAGCAATTTCCTGCCAACAGCCAAAGAAATTTCAACTGAGTTTGAACGTGTTCATGAGACGCAAGTGATATTGAGCTCTGCATCGACAGGAAAACTTTATGCTCAGATATCTCAAGGTGCCCCATTTGATGTTTTTTTGTCCGCCGATAGCATAAGGCCCAGAACACTGATAGAGCAGGGTATAGGTGAAAAAGGTTCTTTATTTACCTATGCTGTTGGCCAACTGGCGCTAATTGGCAAGCAAATAAGCCCCGACTTGCAGGTAAAGCGGCAAATTTCTGAAAGCGACTTCAAGTTTTTGGCCATTGCCAATCCCGTCACTGCACCCTATGGGGTGGCGGCAAAAGAAGTTTTAAAGAATCTAGACTTGTGGGCTTCAGTGCAGAGTAAGATGGTTCGTGGAGAAAATGTCTCTCAAGCGTTGCAGTTCGTGATAAGCGAAAACGCAGAGCTGGGGCTGGTGTCCTATTCTCAGGTAAAATTACTTAATTGGCAGTCGGTTAATTTCGTTGTGGTGCCAGAATCTTTGCATACTCCGATTCAACAGCAGGGGATTGTTATCAGGCAAAATAACATCGTGGCAGCCTACGTCCAATTTCTGCAATCTTCCAAATCCAGGGAGATAATTCAACGTCACGGCTATCGGTTACCCTGATGTTTAGTCAATCAGATCTTAGCGCGTTATTTCTGACCTTCAAACTGGCGGCGGTATCCACCACTTTATTACTTTTGTTTTGTGTCCCTCTGGCTTGGTGGTTGGCGAACTCACGTTGGCGCTACAAATTTATCGTAGAGGCTATGGTTGCACTGCCTTTAATATTACCTCCAACAGTACTGGGCTTTTACCTGCTTCTGCTACTTGGTTCAAACGGCTTGCTCGGGAAGTTGTCAATTTTACTGACCGGACAAGGGCTGGCATTCAGTTTTAGTGGTCTGGTAATAGGTTCAATGATCTACTCTTTTCCATTTGTGGTGCAGCCCCTACAAAATGCTTTTTCAGCTATTGGCAAAAGACCCCTTGAGGTTGCAGCAACATTGGGAGCTGGTCCCATAGACAGATTGGTTACTGTAATCTTGCCATTGGCCCGGCCCGGTCTTCTCACTGCCGCAGTACTTGGTTTCGCCCATACTTTGGGAGAATTTGGTGTTGTTTTGATGATAGGAGGCAATATCCCGGGTGAAACTCAGGTAATTTCCATCGCCATTTATGATCATGTCGAGTCTTTGCAATATCAACAAGCCCACGCTTTGTCCGCGCTACTTTTGGGATTATCATTCATTATGCTGGTAGTAGTGTATGGCATTAACAGACAAGCCAGGATGCGCTTGTCATGAGTCTGGAAATTCGCGTAAAGGTGGCGTTGGACAGTTTAAACCTGGATGTCGATCTTATGCTCCCAGGGACTGGTGTTAGCGCAATATTTGGTCCGTCAGGTGCAGGTAAAACATCCTTGCTCAGAGCAATAGCGGGACTGGATAATCATGAAAACGGTCGAATTGTTTGCAATGGGCAGACTTTTCAGGATGGGTCAGTATTTGTGCCAGTCCATAGACGTTCAATTGGATACGTGTTTCAACAACCGGGTTTGTTTACCCATCTGAATGTGAGGCAGAATATAGATTATGCTGTGAATCGGGCCTCAAATCCCGCATCAGATGTGAAAGAACTAGTCGAACTATTAGGGGTACAGTCTTTAATTGAGCGACGCTGTAATACTCTTTCAGGTGGCGAAGCTCAGCGAGTTGCCATCGTTCGTGCATTGGCCAGTGGGCCAAAACTACTGTTGATGGACGAACCCTTGTCTTCACTCGATCAGCGGCTAAAAGACGAATTTATGCCTTACCTTGAGAAGTTACATAGTCAGCTCTCTATCCCGATAATTTACGTGTCACATTCGAGACTGGAAGTTGCGCGAATTTCTGATTTTCTGGTGTTGCTTGATAAAGGAAATGTGCTGAACTCAGGTAAAACAGCGGAATTGTTTACATTATTGGATTCACCTCTTGGCACCGATGAAGAGGCGCAAAGTCTCATTCAGGCAAGCCGTGTGGAATACGATGAGCAGGCGCACCTGTTTCGCCTGAACAGTCAAATTGGTGAGTTATGGGTAAGCGCCCGCAGTACTCTTGATACCGACAATCTACGTATCAGAATTTTTGCTAAAGATGTTAGCGTGTGTTTGTGTAAACCGGAAAAAACCAGCGTATTAAATATTATTCCTGCGACATTGTCTGAAATGCATGATACCAGCAATGGACAAGTCATGTTGAAATTGGACATTAACGGTCATACGCTATTGAGTCGAATAACCTCCAAGTCGGTACAAGAGCTTGATTTAAAACAAGGAATGGCTATTTTTGCGCAAGTAAAGAGCGTCGCTGTGATAAGTTAAGCTCCACCTGTTCATTTTTTAAGACTTGCCATGCTTTTCACTCATTTTAAAGCAACATTAATGTCCAGCAGGCCACCTTTTTTACTGTTATCGCCAATCTGCATTTATCTGGCTGCCAGTCCCTTGTTAAATGGGACGCAGCTAGATTTATTCCATCTGATACTCATATTGATCGCAGGCGTATTGGCACATGTCAGCGTCAATACCTTTAATGAGTATATTGATTTTCACAGTGGACTGGACGCTATAACCACGAAAACACCTTTCAGTGGCGGCAGCGGAGCACTTGTTGCTGAACCGAAGGCCGAAAAATCGGTCTTGCTGCTGGCTATACTTAGTCTGGCGGGCACTATCCTGGTAGGCACGTATTTCATATTTAATATAGGTTGGGCACTTTTCCCGTTGGGTGTGCTCGGCGTTTTGCTCATTGTCGTATATACAAATTGGGTCAACAAGAAACCTTTACTATGTCTGCTCGCACCAGGTTTAGCCTTTGGACCACTGATGATGTTCGGCACTGAATGGGTGTTGAGCCAGACATTGTCATTAACCGGAATTGCCTTAGCATTTATTCCATTCTTTATGGTTAATAACCTGTTGTTGGTTAATCAAATCCCAGATATCTCTGCAGATAAAACAATAGGTCGAGTCACTTTTCCTATCCAATTTGGCGTATCTGCAAGTTTAAAGGTTTATCTGCTGTTTACCTTAATGGCGGGGGCATGCCTGTTAACATTGGCGTCAATGATGTCCAATGCAATAGTATTGGTGACGCTACCCTTCTGGTCGCTCAGCATAGTTAGTTGGGTGATACTCAAACGTCGGCCAGAGAAGACCATAGCTATCCCTGCTATGGCACTAAATGTCGCGGCGACTCTATTAACGCCGCTCACGTTAGCACTGATTCTACACTTGAGTCATTGAGCAGCCTTATGTGAGCCACTAAACAGTTCTGGTTGCTATGGCCGGAGCAATGTTAGCTGCTTTTTTGGCGGGACCAAACACTGCAAGCTGCCCCACTATCCAAAGTATTACCATTCCAATGGGAATGTAGAACCAGTCTATGGGATCCAGATCAAACTGATTGACCAGCAGTACATTGAGACCAACGGTCAAGGCAGCACCAAGAAATACACCCACTGAACTGATCAGAAAATTTTCAAGCATAAAGTAGCGCAATATTGCACCCTGACTGGCACCTAGTGCGCGGCGTGTACCTATTTGTTTTTTGCGTCTGTTCACGCTAAAGCTTGCGAGACCAACAATTCCAAGCGCTGTTACTACGGTCAAAATGATCATTACTGTAGTGAGTATTTTGATCATTGCGCTATCTCCCCGATAGCTGCGTTCACGTGTTTCTTCTATAGAGCGCATACTACGAATGATGCGTCCGGTATTACTTTCTGCTAAAAATTCCTCGACATTTTTCATCACAGAATCACGTTGGCCAGGCTCTGCCCGAATAAAATAGCGGGTTGATTCGTAGTTCAGGTTTTCTGGAGATAACATGGCATTTTCAACTCTGTCCCAACCAACCCAAGGAGCCTGCAGTTTGTCGATGATGCCGGTTATCACCATAGGCTCAGTATCATTAATAAATACTGTCTTTCCCACTGCAGTTTCGAACGGATCATCAGGAAACAATGCTTCAGCCATAGATTTGGTGATGATGATTTTATCAGGCCATAAACGTTGTGCAGTTTCTCGCCAGCCAATATCAGAAGGAGAGAAGTTTTCACCTGCAATAATCTCCAAATCAAGTGTATCGACGCCATGCTCATCAACCATATAAACGGCCACGCCCACACCATCATATTCGGCACCAGCCTGGGTTTGCAGACCCATAGACCAGCCACCTCCGCTAATAGGGATTGCATTAATCTGAATGGCGTTGGCTACACCTGGCAATTGTCTCAGTGCAGCCAAATCCTCTTTAATCGACACCTTGGCGTTGAAACTTTCAGCAAATCCGGCACTGGAAAGATAGAAAGAATTCGCTTCATCAATACCGCTTTCTCGCTGCATTTTCTGGCTACGTTCATAAATAATAAATACTGCGTTGACTATGATTGTCATGGTGATAGCTATTTGAATTGCTATCAGGATCGCGCCAACTTTGTTGCGCATCAACGCGCGGAAAATAGGTCCTATTTCTAACATGGAATTCTCCTTATTGGCTTTTCAATTGGCTGGCTGGGGCAATATTACAGGCTCGCCAGGTGGGATAGAGTCCAGCTGCAATACTGGAAACCAGGGCGAGGACTAAACCAACCAGTACCATGGTAAAATCAAGAGCAGCAAGGTCGCGCACAAACTCTCCGTACAGAGATTTAATTCCTTCTAATCCAACTAAGGCAAGCAATAGTCCGAAGACACCTCCAAGTAGTCCTATCAATGCGGTTTCTACCAGATGCTGGAAAAATAAATCACCTTTGGAAGCGCCTACGGCTCTACGCAGTCCAATTTCTGCTGCTTTCCCGGTAAATTTAGCAAGCAAAAGACCAATGGTATTAAGCAGGCAGACCAGCAAAAACATCAGTGATAACCACAGCATGATTTGTGCGTCATCCGCCACAACTTCCTGGTCTTCCATCCATTCCATTACATTGGACAAACGATTTTGTATCGGACGTGGAAAGCGCCCCAAGTCCTTTTGTTCGCTGACGTAACTATTTAAAAAATCGAGGTATTCTGCTTTGTCATTCTGGGTAGGCAATTCCACCCACATCTGAAAATTGATACATTCAGAGCGAAGAAATGCCTTGAAACCTTCACCTTCAGGGCTTTTCCAGCAATTAGTGTTACCCCAGTTAGGTAGCTCCAGTTCTTCTTTTAGAAAGAAGGGGATAAACACTTCTTCTGATTCGTCAAATGCACCGTTGTTAACATCATAGAACTTGGGCATAGGTTGCCAATCATCTAATACACCCACAACCCGGAAGTTAGTTCCGAACATGGATAGCGTTTCCCCTACGGAGTTTACGCCACCGAAAACCTGCTCGTTAATTCGTTTCGTCAGCACAATAACCTGAGAACGGTTTTGGTCTGCTTCTGCATCCCAGCTGCTGCCAAACAGAAATGGTACGTTGAACATGCTGAAAAAATCACCGAAAGCCAGGCGAGCAGAGGCTTCAAATGGTTTAACGTCTTGATCTGACGGTTCAATTATTCCGCCCGTTTTTGCCATGGCGGTTTGTCGCATGGCTTTGTTAGCTGCCATCAAGTTGGTGGCTTCAGTCCAGGTTAATTGGTTGGGAATATCATCGTCATTAAATGCATTGTGCGGGTCCCAGCTGTCCACCTGAACGTGATACAAAACGTCACTTTTTTCAGGGATTGGGTTAGCAGACATCAGATAATTTACGGTAATGGTTGTCATGCTGGAACCGATACCCAAAGCGATAGCTGCAACCATCAGTGCACTTAGAATAGGATTCCGTCTGATACTTTTAAATGCTAGTCGGAGATAGTAAGAAAACATATGACTCTCCCTAAGCTGTCACTGCATCTGGCAATTCAGACACTTCGTGCAGTTCACTCACTTTGCCGTCCCGAACATAAATATTGCGTTTTGCCTGCCTTGCTAATTCCTGGTCATGGGTGACCATAACAATGGTTGTACCGCGATCATTGATATCCTGGAGCAACGACATCACACTATTAGCCATTTTTGAATCCAGGTTACCGGTTGGCTCATCCGCCAGTAAAAAACGAGGTTCGCCGGCTAATGCCCGGGCAATAGCGACACGCTGCTGTTGACCGCCAGACAGTTGGGAGGGCAGATGCTTCATCCGATTGGCTAACCCCACAAGATCAAGGCTCTGTTCGATACGCTTGCGCCGTTCGGGAGCATTGAAACCGCGATAGCGAAGTGGTACATCAACATTGTCAAACAAGTCCAAGTCGGGGATCAGATTGAAACTCTGAAAGATAAAGCCGATTTTTTCATTTCGCATCTGGCTACGCTGCTTGTCATTCAAATGGCTGACATCTTCACCATCCAATTGATAACTGCCTCCTTCAAAGGTTTCTAAAAGCCCGGCAATGTTTAAAAAGGTGGTTTTTCCTGAGCCGGATGGGCCGGTCACGGCAACAAAATCACCTTCGTCCACATGCAAATTGAAATCTCTCAGAGCATGAGTTTCAACCAGGTCTGTACGAAATACTTTTTTAATTTCTGTCATTTTTAGCATAGTGCTTTCCTTAATCGATATGTCGACTGGACAATGTGATTTAATTTGTTATTAAAATTTTATCTGCACCGTTAAATTGGTCAGTGCCAGAGACGATGATGGTGTCGCCAGGTGCCAATCCTGAAATAATCTCGACACTGGAAAGGCTTCTTGCACCCGTGGTAATTGCGGTTTTTTGCGCCATTCCATTTTGTACAATATAAGCAATTCGACCGCTGCCACTTTCCAGGAACTGACCACGCTGAACCATCAACACATCATTTTTATGTTCCATTAATATACGGGTGGTGAGTCGCTGGTTTTGGCGCAATCCGCCGGGTTGAGTGAGAGGATTACCATTCTTATCATGGTTGGCAAATCGCACCCGCCCAGTCACTTGATTGTTCTCAATTTCAGGTGAGATAGTGACTAGTTTCGCCAGGTGCGATTCACCGTTAAGCTTGACTTCTGCGTCCATGCCAATTGCCAGGTCGTCTGCGTAACTTTCAGGAATATCCACTTCCAATTCAAATTCAGACAAGTCCACGACACTCAGTATGGGTTGATTTTTAGTGACCTGATTCTTCTGCTGAACAGCAAGGTTGCCGACTATGCCATTTACAGGTGAACGTAAGGTAAGCTCATCAACTTTGCGGCTTAGCTCCTCAACAAGTAAAGATTGACGGTCAAGTTGTAGTTGCTTAGTCTGGATTTCGAAAGCAAGGCTTTCTTTGTTGAGGTCAGCGTCTTTGACAGCATGCTGGTGCACCAACAATGCATTTTCCAGATCATCCTGAGATTTTTCGAAGTCTATCTGGCTAATGGAGTTGCTGTGATAAGCCTTATCAGCCCGACGTTTTTCTCTGTCTGCGGCAGTCAGCGCAACCTTGGCAAGATCAACTGCTTTCTGGTTTTGTAGCGCTTGTTTTTTGGCTTGGATTTTTTCCCTGTCCAGTTCCATTTTAGACTTTTGTAAACTGGCCTGTTCCTGCTTTAGCTGGTTAGCCAGCTCGGGACTATCTATGGTTGCCAGTACCTGACCTTTACTCACACTATCGCCAGCGTCGACTTGAAAAGTAATTGTACCTTGCGCAGGGCTATACATCCTTGGACTCACTGCTGCGACTACGCGCCCCTGTACTGACAAATCCCGTACAAAATCTCCGCGAGTAACGTCCGCCAACCTTAAACGGTCTATTGATATGGATGAGTCCGAACTGGACCAGTTGCTAATGGCGGGTGCGACTGAGGCGAATAGGATCACCACCAGAATCAAAGTAATCCCACCAACAATATAAGGCTTCTTGCTGCGTTTTTGTGTAAGGACCACATCCTGTCCACTTGTGTCTGCGATTTTCATCGGCATTTTTCCTGAAATATTGAAGAACAATCACAGGGTAAGTCGAAGCTGATGAATAAAAGGTTTAAAAATTGTTTATTTTTTTTAGAATATGGAATTATTCAGAATGAGTTATTGAACTTATCTATATGAAAAATAAGTATATTTGTCATATATTGTGGGTTAATAAACCTCGGTGATGCTTGTGTATAATCAGCGGACTAGGTAAGTTGTTAACAAAATTAACAGCCTCGATCCGGATACCTTACTGATGCCTGAAGCAATCAAAAAACACTATTCAACCTGCACACTTTGTGAAGCCATGTGTGGCATTGAAGTAAAAACCCAGGGAAGAGAGATATTGTCCATTGCAGGTGACAAAGCAAACCCTTTTAGTCAGGGACATGTTTGCCCCAAAGCAGCCGCGCTGAAAGATCTATATGAGGATACGGATAGAATAAAATTACCCTTAAAGAAGGTGGAAGGCGAATGGCGGGAAATTAGCTGGGAAGATGCCTTTGATGAGGTTGCCCAGCGTTTTGTCAGCATTCAGGACGAACACGGTATTGATGCTGTAGCCACCTACCTTGGGAACCCCAATGCTCACAATATGGGGTCTATACTCTTCGGTCCTTATTTCTATCGTGTGTTGAAGACTCACAACCGTTACTCGGCCACATCTGTTGATCAATTGCCTCACCATATTGTCAGTCGTCAATTGTTCGGTCATCAGCAACAAATTCCTATTCCTGATATTGATCACACTGATTATTTTATGATTATCGGCGGCAATCCGCTGGCGTCAAATGGCAGTATCATGACGGTACCGCAAATTAAGAAACGTCTGAAGGCGATTCAGCAAAGAAACGGTAAAGTGGTGGTTATTGACCCGAAAAAGTCTGAAACTGCTGACATCAGTTGCGAACATCACTTTATTAAACCTGGTTCTGATGTATTACTTTTGCTTTCAATGCTGAATACATTGTTTAAAAAGGGTCTGGCTGCCCCCGGTGATATAGCGGAAATTATCCCCGAATTGGATCAGGTAAAAAATTACGTCGCGCCTTATACTCCCGACAGAGTTGCAGGTCATGTTGGGATTCAAGCATTGGCGATTGAGTCCATTGTAGATGAGTTTAGTCAGGCCAATTCAGCAGTCTGCTACGGTAGAATGGGGGCCAGTGTTCAGGCTTTTGGTACCCTGACGCAATATTTAATTATGTTGTTCAATATTTTGACCGGAAACCTGGATAGACGAGGCGGCATGATGTTTACTCAGCCAGCAGCGGATACCTTGCCTCACGCTGGCAGAGGTAGCCTAGGGAAATTTAAATCCCGGGTTCGTGGCCTTCCTGCATTTGCAGGTGAGTATCCAGTTTCTTGTTTGGCTGAGGAAATTACCACCGAAGGTGAAGGTCAAATCAAGGCCATGCTGATTGGCGCTGGTAATCCGATCCTGACAACGCCCAATGGTGAACAACTCGACAAGGCATTCGAAAAACTTGATTTTGTGGTGGCAGTGGACTTTTTCATCACAGAAACGTCCCGTCATGCGGATATTATTCTGCCGCCGGTAACAGCATTAGAGCGAGATCATTACGACATTATATTCCACAATTTTGCAGTTCGTAATTTCGCCAAGTATTCACCCGCACTGTTTGAACCGGCTGCGGAGCATTTAACGGACTGGCAGATCTACCTCTCGTTAGCTGAGCGAATTGAGGTCTTGCGGGGCGGCAATACCACTCAATACGCTGCCCTTTGGGACAAACAACCCAAAGGCGTAGTGGATGATATGTTAAAGGCCGGCTTGTACGGTCAGGGTGAACATCAACTCAGTTTGAAGAAGCTTGAAGCCAATCCCCATGGAATTGATTTAGGGCCCTTACAGCCTGATTTACCCAATGCAATCTACCATCCGGACCAGACTATACACCTTGAATTTGATTATTTTATGCAGGATCTTGAACGCGTTGAATCACACTTTTTCTCTGCTAACCAGGCTGAACAGGACACATTGCAACTCATAGGACGGCGACATCTGAAGTCAAATAACTCCTGGTTACACAATAGTCGTCGAATGGTTAAAGGAGCAAAGCGCTGCACTGCACAATTGCATCCGAATGATGCTGAACGGTTCAATGTTCAGGATGGTCAATTTATTAAGGTGTCTTCAAGGGTAGGTCAAGTGCAGATAGAAGCTGAAGTCACTGATAAAATTATGCCGGGTGTAATTTCAATTCCACATGGGTGGGGACACAATAAAAAGGGTGCAAAGCTAAAGGTAGCTGAGCAACATGCTGGGGTGAGCGTGAATGACCTCACAGATGAGATGGTGGTGGACGAGTTATCTGGTAATGCAGTATTAAATGGCGTACCAGTTTGGTTAGAAGCTTAGTACTTTCCCTAAAGACTTAGGTTTTCACTCATAAGGTGAGAGCAGGTGTATGGATTTACGTATTTTCCAGAAATGAAATGCCTGCCAGTTCATCGCAATCATTGAATTTAACGCGATACCAATATCCAGGTAGGGGATTTGACGGATAAATTCTGGCCATAACATCAATAGAATAAACAGCACTGAACTCACTAAAAAATAGGGATGGATCCTGTTTAGTTCTGGTGAAAGCTGTTTGCTAAAAAACGTTTTACAATGTGGGCAGCCAAATTTCTTCTCAGGCAGTCGCCAGTCTTCGCACATGGCTGTTTGGTCATCAAAGTTCATATTACATTTCGGGCAAAGGTATTGGGAGCTCATATAATTTCCTGGTTAATTAATTTGATGGCATATCAATATATTTGGCTAGTCCAGATTCTGTATTAACAGCAAAACAACGACTAATAGTGAAAACAATATGACTCCCCAGTAAATATGCATATTCCGCTGGGACTGCTCTTTTTCTTTTTCATAGGCGATCAACATGCGTTCAGGTGAGCCTTTGTATTTGCCAAAACGATTCAATACATATTTGGGCTCATCGCCGACCTTGGTGAAAAAATGTAAGTACTTCCCCATGTAAGCACGAAGATCATGAGGATCTATTTTGGTGTCTTGCGCCAACCTGCTCAAAGAGCACCCGCTACGCCCATGTTTGCTAAGTGCATCCATTATTATTTTGGCTTCAACCACCGTCATGGAAATGTTGTTATGCATCTGACCAGAGTTCTCTTTTTTGTTGGCCTTTGACTACAACAGTCTAAGCCTCGTAGTTTTTATTACACATAATAAAAAGCCCCTATATCAAGGGGCTTTTTCAAATTAACTTTGATTGATCAACGATTTCGGCCCATTTTATCGTGGCTGCTTACCCAATGCCCTGCAATCACCGCACAAGCAAGGGATATATCACCGGCCAGCACAGTAGCCGCAACAATTTCCGCAAACTTATTTGCTTTACCTTTGCCAACACAACCTAACATTTGCAGACACTCATTTTGGGTAGGTAACCCAGTACCACCGCCAAAGGTTGCTACGATCAATGAAGGTAATGTGACCGAGATATAGAAATCTCCATTGTCTAGCAATTGGTGAGACAACATACCTGCATGGGATTCCACCACGTTCGCTTCATCCTGCCCAGTTGCTATATACAAAGAGGCAATTCCGTTCGCTGAGTGAGGACCGTTATAAGCTGCACCTGCCATCAGGGCGCCCGTATTTGCCAGGACTGTAGCACCGGCTAAAATTTTGGTATCCACTTTCATGATGGAAGCCAATACTTCTTTCTTCAGAACGATTTCGGCGATTACCCGTTTACCACGAGAATGCAGCATATTAAGATGCGAATGCTTTTTGTCTGTATCCATATTACCGGATAACAGATACATACAGGGAATAGGGGAGTTCGCTTTTATCCATTCACAGGCTACCAGTGTGGCTTTACCAACCATGTTTTGTCCTGCTGCATCGCCAGTAGTGTAGTTAAAACGCAGATATCGGGTTTTAGATACTGACCATTGCTCAATGTGCTCCAATTTACCGACGCTTGTAGTAGTTTCTGATGCCGCTTTAATCTTGTCAAAGTTAGCCTTGACCCATTCACCAAAATCCCGAGCTTCGCGAGCATCGTTAAAAATAAACGCTGGAGCACGTTGCATCCAACCTTCAACGACAGTGGTTTTTACGCCTCCACATTCATTTATAACGCGCATCCCACGGCTGTAACTAGCAACCAAAGTGCCTTCTGTTGTTGCAAGTGGAACATAAAACAGACCATTGGCGTGTTCACCGTTGATTTGCACTGGACCTGCAACGCCAACCGGCATCTGCACTATCCCTACGAAATTTTCTACATTGCCGGGTAGCGCATCTGTGGGAATGGTGTATTCACCTGTGTATTTGAGGTCTGCCCCAGTTTTCTCCTTAATAAACTCTCGGCGTGTTTTGGCCATTTCATCCGTATGATCATTTTCGGAACTTCTGGGGATTCGGTTTTCGTCTGCCATCTTTTATTTCCTCTTAGTCGGCGAGCGACTTTTTACTTTTGTCAACATAACTAGCTGATTATAGTCAAGAATCTAATATATACACGGTTAAAGTCAGATGACAATTGAATTGTTAATAATATGTGAAGTTTTTCAGTGTATTAGCTTTCTGGAAGAGATGATATAAGTCTAATTTGATTGATTTTTGTGCGTTTGTAATGACATGAAATGCCCCAAACTTCGGCTTTCCAGGATCTCGAATTGCTTCTCAGTCAGGTCTAGTCGCTTTATACGATCAAGTCGAAACAATCTGTAGTCCTTTCTCAACTCGCACCAGGCAACCAGAGTCCAGACTTTACCCCAATATATCAGCCCCAACGGAAGCACACTACGCGTAGATTTCCGTCCATCTTCACGTTGATAATGAAGATCTAAAATTAAACGCTTTTTAACCGCATGACGAATAGGTTGGCTGAATTGGCTCACTAATTCTCGTTCAAAATCGGTTACGATCAACCAATCATCATGTTGATGATAAGCTTGGACACGATCAGGCAACACAGCGTGGATTTTGTCCAACGCCCGCTGTGCCGCCTGACCCAATTCGCTATCACTCCAACCTTTTACCATTTTGGCACCCAACAGCAAGGCTTCAAGTTCATCTTCCTCGAACATCATTGGTGGCAGGCTGAAACCAGGTTGTAACCGATATCCTACACCAGCCTCTGACTGAATCGGGATATTGGACAATGATAATGCTTGTATGTCGCGGTAAACGGTGCGCATCGATACATTCAATTCCTCAGCAATATGCTCGGCCGTGGTAACACCACGGCGACTACGAAGAATGTTGAGTATTTGAAAGAGACGCTCCGCTTTACGCATGACCTACTAGTGATTCCTCTTATCCATTCGGCGGGGTAGACATAGCTTCAGTGATAGCGCTCATATGTACCATATTTACACTGTCCTTTTTAACCACTTCGTTGAAGGCCTGACAAACTTCGGTTTTTGCAAAGGCTTGTGAGGCGTCGTCTGCTGATACCTTATCTTGCCAATACACAATATCATGCCAGATATCTTCGTTTTTGCTAATGGAACGATATAGAAATCCTGGCTGCTCAAGACAGAATTTGTTTACTTGTTCCTGAAATTCGTTAACAAGATTATGGTCTGCATTTTCATTTAGCTGATAAGTGACCATTTCAATAGTCGTTGTCATGATTCTTCCTCTTTATACGTTTGATTAAGGTGCGAGAAGAAGAATAAAACACTCCTACTGACAGCATTGTGTCAGTAGATAGTAAAGCAGTGAGATTAATTTCTGCGAAACTGTGTTTTGTTATTAGTATCTCTGCTTCGACGAATAAGTTGATCACCATATTCTGTGAGCTGTGACTTGGCAACACGGTCATATAGCAGAATATTGACTGTGGCAGCCAGATTGAGGCAGCCTCTGGTCGGCAAATAAACAACATCATCGCATTGATCCAATTCCGATTGCGCTAGCGACCCATCTTCCGGTCCGAACAGGTAAAACGCATCGTCTGGGTGCTGAAAATGGGGAAGTGGAGTAGCATTTTCAACCAATTCAACTGCTATTCTTTTGACTCCAATTGGGGATACGTCTGCAAAGGCCTCACAGTGGACCTGCGGTATCTGGCTAGCCGCTTGTTTAGTGTCGGTTGCAAATTTTCTGGCAAGGTCATACCTTTTGCCTGTGTAAAAAACTTTGGTTGCCCCAAAGCAACCAGCTGCACGCAAAATACTGCCCATATTTGTTGGACTTTTGGGATTGGAGATCCCAAGAATGATTTGTTGCTTCAACATAGGATTAAATTTTTATAAAAGTGAATTGTACTTGTGTGTCGGCATCAATAAGATACAAAGTACTTCATAGATTAACAGCTCACATGGCTGTTTTCAGAAAAACTTAGGGAGTTTTACATGAAATTTGAGCAGTTTCTCAATGCATTGGATATTGGCCACTGTCAGGATCAGCAGCAACGTGAAGCCTTGTTTGACCTGGTTTTATTGTTTGTCATCATTGATGGTGTGGTGGCATATAGTGAAATGACCTTTATGAAAGATTGGTTGGCTACCATAAAATGGAATAACGAGCTCAGTAAAGACGAATACTATGATGTAACTTTGGCAAAGTGTAAAACGGCGCAGGAGAATGATCAGGTTGAAGATTTTATTGCCCATCGTTGCAAATTGTTGGTTGACCCACAAATGAAAGAGCAAGCGCTAAAATTAGCCAGAGATATTGTTATGGTTGACGGCGAGCTTGATGAAAATGAAGCAAAAGCCCTGGCATTTCTTGAAAAAGAGCTGGCGGATTAAACGACACAAAAAAGGAGCCAAGGCTCCTTTTTTATTCGTCTTTTTTAGTTAAGCACGTACTATCCGAGAGACCAGTACTTTGCTGTTAGCAATCATGATACTGGTTTTGCGACGTAACTTGAGCAGCAACAGATAGGCCAGGGGAACCAAAAATAGACTGGTCATAGTGGAAAACAACAACCCACCTATAATAGAAATGGCCATCGGCGAATAGGGTGGGCCATCGCCCCCAATAGTTGTATCTCCAAGTGCCAAAGGCAACAAGCCTAGCACTGTGGTTGCCACCGTCATCATTATTGGTCGCACACGGCTCAGACATCCTTCCATGATTGCGTTAGGTACAGTATATCCGGTGTTGACTAACTGGTTGACCCTGTCCACCAATACAATGCCGTTATTCACCACTATTCCCATCAGTATTAACATCCCAATCATTGACATTATCGACATGGATGTCCCGGTGACAAACAGTGCCCAGAATACACCAGTAAATGAGAACAACAGGGATGTAATGACTGCGGTGGGTAAAAGCAAGGATTCAAACAAGGCAGCCATCACGACATATATCATGGCAATTGCCAGGATCATGTTGACCATCATGACACCTTGGGCTTCATCCTGACGACGGAAACTACCGTCCAGCGTCCAGCTGTAACCGCTTGGCAGCTGAATATGTTCCATTACCTTGTTGATATGATCTCGAGCCTGTTCAACGGTAAATTTATCTTCAAGGTTTGCACCTATGCTCAAGGCAGTTTGACGATAGTTCCGGCGGATCTGGCTTAATCGCGGCGTAACCTTAAGATCGGCGACCATATCCAGGGTCACATTTTGCGTGTCATTGCGGAAAATAGTCAGGTTGCGAAGCTGTTCAATTGACTGCTGCAATTCTTCATCATACATAAGACGAATGCCTATCTCACCTGTATCGCCGTGGCGGAAAGTGCGCAAATTGGTGCCACGCAACGCGGTTGTGATTACGCTGGCAATATCTGTAGTATTAAGGCCGAATCGAAAGGCTTTTTGACGATCAATTTTTACCTGAAGTTCATATTTCTGGCCGGGTATATCTGTTTTAACATCGGTCATGCCATCGATATTGGCCAGGACAGGTACAATCTGATCAGCGATTTTCATCAGTGTTTCAGAAGATTGGCCCAGTAACGTCATGCGCACACCACCACCGTTTCCTGAGTCCCATTGGAAGGAAGGTTTCGCTCTGGCGAAGCTTGGCATTTCTTCTTTAATCAGTTTTTTCAGGGCTGACACCGAGATAGGCAAATCTTCATTGAGAGTGAGTCCAGATACTGCAAAACCTGGATTGTAGTAGCTGTATACCTGTTTGATATGGAATTTTTCCTGATTGGCATATAGGTACTTTTCCATTTTGGTGACAGTCTTTTCTACTTCTTCAAGCTTGTAGTTTCCTTGCATGTCGTAGTTTAACCAAATACGTTCCTTATCATTATTTCCTTCGTCATCACTTGTTACCTGGCCCATTGGAATAGCGGTACTGATAAGAATGACTACTGCAATCAATGCGGTTTTACCCTGATTCTCCAACGTCCATTTTAAGATACGTGAATACAAGGCTTTAAATCTGTTAGAGGCAGCAGAGGGAGCCTTTCTTGGTTGCTTGATTTTGGTGGTCAGCAGAGGTATCAAGGTTTGAGCAAGCAGCAGTGATGCGAACAATGAAATGCAGATTGCGATGGCCATATGTTCGAGAAACACTGTGACGTCAATTTTCACGCCCACAATGTTAGGTAAAAATACGATTGCAGTGGTTGTGGTACCAGCAATAACTGCCAAGCTGACTTTGCCTACACCTTGCTTAGTAGCATCTATTGGATCGGGGTTAGTTTCTTTCTCCAGGAAAATGCTTTCAGTGACAACAACGGCATTGTCCACCAGCATACCCACTGCCAGCATCAATCCCATCATGGACAGAATATTCAGCGTATATCCCATAAAATACATAAAACCAAGAGTGATACAGATAGAGAAGGGCACCGATAGCACCACAATCATGGTTACTGTGATCTGGCGTAGAAATGCATACAACACTATGACAGACAACAGGGCACCCAAAAGTCCGGCCTGCAATAAATCAGAGAGGGAAGAGGTTACGCTGTCTGCTTCATCCTGCATCACAAACAAATTGATACCATTGAAGGCAGGGTTTTCTTCTGCGTCTTCAATGACTTTCAATGCATCTTGAGAAACCTGAACCAGATTTGCACTGGATTCTCGGAAAATATTAAAACCGACAGCATAGGTTTGATCCAGGTGGCGGCCTTCTTCTCGCCTTGGTGTTTCGAAATTGACTTCTGCAATGTCTTTGAGTCTGATATTGGTGCCGACTATCAAGTCTTCAATCTCTTCTTTGCTGCGGAACTCTCCCATCGGATTCACCATGATTTTTTGATTGTCATCAAAAAAATGGCCAGCAGACATGGAAAAGTTTGCGTCCCTTAATGTTTTGGTCAACACGTTTGCATCAACGTGCAAAGCAGCAATGCGATCTGAATCCAGACGAATGGCGATTTGTTTTTTCAGTACGCCATAGAGTTCCACTCTGGATACTCCAGGTACCCGTTCAAGTGGCATTTTAAGGTTGCGATCCAAAAGATCATAAGCGTTGGACAAATCACGCTCACTGGATACCCGCAGCTGAAAAATCGGCATATCATTGGTATTGAATTTGAACACTAAAACCCGTTCAACGTCATCTGGTAGCAAATGCCTGATAGCGTCTATTTTCTCGCGGGCTTCAATACTTTTAGCCTTGATGTTTTCATCCCAGGCAAATTCGATCATTATCTGTGCGTTATTTTCGTTTGATTCTGAACGCAACCGCTTGATCCCCGACATAGTAGCCAGTGCTTCCTCTACAGGGCGGGTTATTAGCTTTTCTATTTCAGCCGGTGTCGCATCCTGATATGGGATCTGGACGAACATTTGTGGGATGTCGATCCCCGGCCACTTTTCTAGGGGCAACCAGCGGCTGGAAAATATTCCCAACATCAACAGAGAAAAGAAAACCATGCCGATTGTTACCGGACGACGAATTGCAAAGGATGCGAGCGAAGCGCCCGCATTAGCAAACTTATCCATATACTGTCTCCCGTTTTTTATCAGCCGGTAAGGTTGTGCTTACTGTGAATCGTTTACGGTCGAACAGACTGTACAACACGGGTATTAAAAACAGAGTTAATACGGTGGCATACAATAATCCGAATATGACGGTAATCGCCATTGGGGTACGGATTTCTGCTCCTTCCCCAATCCCAATCGCCATAGGTAATAAACCTAATGTCGTCGTCAGAGTCGTCATCAGAATAGGCCTTAATCGGCTGTGCGCTGACTCTTTAATTGCATCTAATTTTTCACTACCTGCTTCCCGAAGCTGATTGATACGATCTATCAGTACAATGGCATTATTGACCACTATTCCTGCCAGCATTATCAGTCCGATAAATACTACAACACTGATATTTGTGCCTGACAGGAACAGTCCGTAAATGGACCCGGCGCAAGCCAGAGGCACAGTGAACAAGATCAGGAAGGGGTGAAGCAGAGATTCAAATTGCGAAGCCATGACCAGATAAACCATGAACACCGCCAGACCCAATGCAAAGTAAAGAGAAGAGAAACTGGCATCCATTTCTTCACTCTGACCTGCAACTTTTGCTTGCATATTTAGAGGCAAATCAAGGTCAAAAAGCAGTTCTTTAGCAATCACTACAGCTTCGCCTAAGTCACCATAATTTAGGTTGGCTGATATCACGCCGACACGCTGTTGACCGATTCGGGTAATTTCACTGGGCCCGATAGACATTTCAATGTCAGCAACCGCATCGAGAGGTATAGATAGATCTGATCCCGGATTAACTATCATTTGACCAATATCAGAAATGGAATCTCGTTGCTGTTCTTGTGTACGTACCAAAATATCAACTTTACGATCCTGAATACTGTATTTACTTGCAACTTCGCCACCTATTTTGGCTGCAATCAGTTTGGACACGTCTGGCGCATTTAAACCCAGTTGCGCTAACTTAGCATGGTTGAAGCGCACTTTTAGTTCAGGGTTGCCGGACTGCATATTCGACTTTACATCTGCAAAGCGGTCATTGGCTTCCAGTAGCTCCACCATCTTCTCACTATAGCGACGCAACATTCCCAAATCGTAGCCGGATATTTCAATTTCCAGGGGAGTTGAGAAGCTAAACAGTTCCGGTGTACCGAACTTACTTTGAACGCCAGCTTTATCACTCAGGAATTCCCGCATACTGCTGATAACTGCTTGCTCAACGTCTGCAGTACTGCCAGGTTCTAAAACAACGTTGAGTTTACCCCAATGGTCACCACCTTGGGCTGGAGATGCATTCATCAAGCTGCCTGTACCTGCCAGTGAGTATGTGCGCCTGACACCTTCTTGTTGTTTGGTAAATCTAGCGAGCTCTGCCAACACTGCATCCGTACTTTCCATTCTGGAGCCGGTAGGCAAAGTAATTTCCACATTGAATTCACCTTGTGCCAGCGGTGGGATTAGCTCCATTCCCAATCTTGGGACTAACAATACAGAGAGACCGGATATCGTCAGAATAACGGCAATTACCAGAAAACGCGCTTTTAATGCACCATTCAATGCGACGAAGTACGCTTTTTCCAGAACCATATAAATTCGATCAAATGCCCAGATGAGGGGTTTAAACAAGTAGCTAAGACCTTTCCCAATTACCCTGATAAAGAAAATAATCACGCTGGCAATGGCTGCAGGTATATAGTAAAAAACGAATCTGATAAGGTATTTAAAAGGCATTGCCAGATAATAGAAAACCCAACCAATTTTACTCTTAGGGACCCATTTTTCAGAAGATTCACCCAAATCAAGCTCCGCTTCACTCTCACCCCTTTTTTCGCGAGCTGCCATCATAGGAATGATAGATAAGGCAACGATGAGTGAGGTTAACAGAGCAAAGGTTACGGTGAGAGCCTGATCACTGAAGAGTTGACCAGCGATACCATCGACAAATACAAGTGGAAAGAATACCGCCATAGTGGTCAGTGTCGACGCAACTATTGCCATTGAGACTTCTTTGGTGCCTTTTGCTGCAGCAACGGCAACATTTTTTTCGGTTTTTTTGTGTCTGTCGATATTTTCCAGCACTACAATGCTGTTATCCACGAGCAAACCTATAGCCAGCGCGATGCCTCCAAGGCTCATAATATTTAAGCTAATGTCATTGCCATACATCAGATTAAAAGTCGCAATAATAGAAACGGGTATTGAAATAGAAATTATCAGCGTTGGCCAGATATTTTTAAGGAAAAAGTACAGGATAAACATGGCCAGAATACCGCCTATGATACCTGCAGATTTGACCTCATCGATTGCACTGGAAATAAAACGAGATTGGTCATATACCTTTTGTAATTGATAATACTCTGGCATCTCTTTTTGAATTTGCTCCAGTCGGCGCTGAACATTTTTCGCAACCTGTACAGTATTCGCATCACCTTCTTTGTATATCGCTATTTCAACACCTTCGTATCCATCGAAACGAGTAACTGAATCAATTTCTTTATATGAATCAATTACTTCGGCTATATCACCCAGACGAATATGTTTTCCCTCTCTGGTGGCGATGAATAGGTCGCGCATGTCATCAAGGTTTTGAAACTGGTTAAGTGTGCGCACCAGGTATTCCTGTGAGCCATCTTCCACCCGACCACCAGAGCTATTGACGTTTTCGGCTTTTAATCTTGCTATTACTTCATCAACTTTGATATTTAACTGGCTGGTACGTTGTTGATTGATTAGCACCTGAATTTCATTTTCCAGACCACCTCCGACACGCACAGAAGCGACGCCACTAACGGACTCTAGCTTACGTTTAACTTCTTCTTCCGCATAAGTTCTAAGGCGTTTCATCCCTTCTACATCAAGTGCGATCATCTGTCTTTGTTGATTGCCTGATTGCTGGGGAGGGCCTTGCTCAGTATTGTCCTGGTCTGGTGTGCTTAACAATGGTTCAACGCCGCCAAAACCAAAACGAATGATGGGGTCAAGGCTAGGATTAAACCTGAGAAGTAAAGGTTTTTGCACATCCAAAGGTAATTGTAAAACGTCAAGTTTTTCGCGTACCTCCAGACTGGCAAGGTCCATTTCAGTGCCCCATTCAAACTCAAGGACGACATCTGACTGACCAGCTTTTGATGTGGATGTGACTGTGCGCACACCTTTAACCACACCTATTGCTTCCTCAATAGGTTTGGAAACTAATTGTTCGATTTCCCCTGGTGCCGCTCCCAAATAATCGGTACGAATTGTCAGGGTAGGGTAAGAAAGTTCTGGCAGCAGATTCAGCGCCAGACGAGACAGCGAAACGAAACCGAATAACAGAATGGCAAATGTAAACATCCATACGGTAACCGGTCTTTTGACCGAGATATCAACCAAGCTCATGTGCTACCCCTTAGCTATTTACGATTTCAACTGGAGCTTGGTCTTTCAGGTTCTGGTGGCCTGTTATTACAACCTGTTCCGACCCGTTCAATCCTTCAAGGATTTCAACAAATTCACCTTCCTGATAACCAACTTTGACAGCAACTTTTTCTGCTTTACCATCATTGATAATAAAGACATTCACTTTGTCATCAATTGCTAAGAGGGCACGACGTGGCAACAGCGTGGCATTATCACGTGTGTCATAATTTAATTTAACCTGGGCAAACATACCTGCTTTCAACATGTTTTCCTGATTAGGGACACGCAATGTGACCTTAAATGTGCCTGTTTTAGGGTCAACTACAGGGCTGATACGTTCAACATAGGCGGTAACCAAAGAGTCGCCAAGTGCTGTCATATTTAAGCTGGCTTTCTGATCAACATGAACTTTTGGAAGCTCTTTTTCGGGTAGATGAACAATGCCGTACAATTCTTTTTGTTCAACGATATGAAACATCTGCGCACGTTGGAAGGATTCAGTGAGGTTACCTACCTTGGCATTTCTTTCCGCAATAAAACCACTGATTGGGGCGCGTATCGTCGCTTCTTTAAGGTCTAGTTCAGCGAGTGCCAGGGTGGCTTTGGCTGATTGATACTGGGCATTAAGCTTATCGTAGGTATCATCACTCACCAGTTTTTTGTCATACACTTTATTAATTTTCTGTAACTCTTTCTCAATACCAACCAAATCCGCTTTCGCGCGATCGAGAGAGAGGTGGTAACGCTTTGGTTCTAACTGAGCAAGTACCTGACCTTTTTCAACGTAGTCACCTTCTTCTACGTGGATAACTTCGATTATCCCAGAGGCCCTTGCTACCACAAATGCTTCTTCTTTGGCTTCCAACACAGCTGTAGTGGCGTAATTTGATGAAATGCTGCCATTGGCAAGAGTGGCAACTTCAACTGGTACAGCAATAACCGTTTCCTTTTTTTCTTCTTCTCCATTAGTTGCTTCGGCATCTCCACAGCCAGATAGAAGTGAACTAAGCGAAATTGCTGTTGCGGCTGCTAAAAGCTTTATTTTCGTTGTTGTTGCTTGTTTAGTACCCATTTTGTATCCCCTGGTAAGCTTTAAGGCTAAAGTTCCCTTGAATTGCATCCACTGTGCCACTAATTAAAAGTCATTAAAAACAATAACATAACTATACTTCTGACAGCGATTGGTCAATATAACTAAAATTATATTAGTGAATATGGCTAATTGTTGGTTCATTTGTTTATTCATTTGTTACAGAGCATGAACAAAAAATAAAAAACCCTTTCTGATTCGTCATCCGTTTGTAGGAACGACAACATTAATTTTTATCAGGAGTGTTTTATGTCTATACGCAATTGCCGGGTTAATATTGCCCCTTCTATTACCTATGGATTGTCAGCTTTTGCTAGTGTGGCAATTTTGGGTTTAGTTGCCTGCACTTCAACCAGCGATCATGCCGAACAGAAACTGCAACAACCAACACAAGAAATTGTTGAGCAGGAACAGATTTCGGTAACGGGGCAAAGGACAAGAGCGCAGCCAATGTATTTGGCTAAAGTCGCTGAGTTTGACGCCTTAAGCGGAGCACATCATCTCCCTATTTCAACTGCCCCAAACACAGAAAAGTACCATCATATTCCAGAAAATACAGTTCAGCAGGTAAGCTTACAACCGGTATCGACCTTTTCCATTGATGTGGATACGGGGAGTTACTCGAATGCCAGGAGAATGTTATCAAATGGGCTGCTACCGCCTTCTGACTCTGTACGAACAGAAGAATTTATCAACTATTTCGACTATCAGTACGCTGTTCCGGACACTGCTGAAAGACCGTTTTCGATTGACACCGCAATTGCCGTTTCGCCCTGGAATGAACAAAGACATCTGATGCGGATTGGTTTGAAAGGATTTAAAACGTCGCAGGAATCCAGAAAGCCTTCAAATCTGGTTTTTCTGTTGGATGTATCGGGTTCAATGAACCAGCCGGATAAATTAGGACTTTTGAAAAAATCACTGACTTTGCTTTCACAACAACTTGGGGCACGGGACACCGTTTCTATGGTTGTTTATGCGGGTGCTTCAGGGGTTGTTCTGCCTCCAACCAAAGGTTCAGAAACCAGCACCATTTTACAAGCACTGAATAAACTCACTGCGGGAGGCAGCACAAATGGCGCGGCAGGCATTGAAATGGCCTATCAATTAGCAAGGCAATCGTTTACAGAGGGCGGAAATAATCGCGTGATCCTGGCAACGGACGGAGACTTTAACGTTGGCCTCGTAGATCATAATCAACTTCTTGATTTGATAAAAACTAACCGAAACCAGGGTATAGCGCTGACTACTTTGGGTTTTGGTCAAGGAAATTATAACGATCACCTTATGGAACAAATTGCGGATGCAGGAAATGGCAACTATGCCTATATAGACACATTAAATGAAGCCAGAAAAGTTCTGGTAGACGAAATGGATGCTACGATGGAAATGATAGCTAAAGACGTAAAAATCCAGGTGGAGTTCAATCCTGCACTTGTAGCAGAATATCGCTTAATTGGTTATGAAAATAGGAGGTTGAACAGGGAAGATTTTAACAACGACAAGGTTGATGCAGGGGACATCGGAGCGGGACACTCTGTTACTGCATTGTATGAACTGACATTGCAAAACTCGCGAGAAAAATTTGTCGACCCACTGCGCTATGGGAATGAGGAAAATCTTAGTAAAACATCACAAACAAGTGAGCTTGCTGAGGTTAAATTGCGCTATAAGTACCCAAACGAAGAGAAAAGTCGGTTACTGTCCAGCATAGTGTCAAAAGAGGATATTCAACCTTTCGAAAATCAAAGTGAGGATTTTCAGTTTGCCAGTGCTGTGGCATCGTTTGCTCAACTGCTTAAGCACAGTAAGTTCATCAGCCATGGATTTGACGACGTGATTAAATTAGCGAACAGCGTGAAGGGAGCGGATGATTTCGGGTACCGGGCTGAGTTTGTTCAGTTAGTCAGGACAGCCAAATTGCTGGCAACAAAGCAATCGAAAATAAATATGGATATTGAAAAACCAAATTCAGAATTCGCTGTCATACTCGATAATAACGAAGTTCAGACAATGGCTACAAAAGCATATTAAGGACAAGGATTGACCACAAAGACCGATGAACAACTTATGCAGCTATACGCCTTAGGTGATATGGCTGCATTTACCCTTCTTTACAATAGACATAAAGGTGGGCTCTATCGGTATTTCATCCGCCAGGTGCGGGATAAATCTTTGGCTGAGGACCTTTATCAGGATGTTTGGAATAAAGTCATTGATTCCGCAAAGACCTACCAACCTTCAGCAAAGTTTACTACCTGGTTATATACCCTTGCTCATAGGAAGATGATTGACCAGGTAAGGCACCTTAATGTAGTGGACAGGGTGATAGTTGGGGTAGATTCGCAGGACAGTGCTGAATTCGCTGTTTCAGGCGAACAGCCTGTTGATATCGAACAGACCCGCAATGCAGAGGCATTAAAGTCTTGCCTGACAAAATTACCGCAGATGCAGCTGGATACTTTTATGCTAAAGGAGGAAGCTGGATTGAGCGGAAACGATATCGCATTAGTGCTGGGCGCTAGCCTTGAGGCAACAAAAAGTCGGTTACGTTATGCCTATCAGAGCCTAAGAGAATGCATTTCTTTGAGAACCGGCAAGGTTGTGGCATGACAGACAATAACCAAGAATATATCCACGCGCTCTACAAAGAGGGCGCCAGAGAAATGCCCGGTTCTGATTTGGACAACAGGATTCTTGCCCAGGCCCAGGATAAAATTGCTGATTCAATCATGCCAACACCTTTAGCCAAGCCAAGTCGCTGGCGTCAATGGCAATGGCCTGTCTCAGTGGCAGCATCAATCGCTCTTGTCAGTTTGTTGTTTCTGGACAATCTGACGGAATTTCAACCACAGGATTTTGAGGCGGATAGGGCATTGATTCCCAATCAGGACTTACCCACAATAAATGCCCCTGAAGCTAATGAGCAGAAAGTCAATGAGTCACTGAACAGTATTACTGAATTTACTATTCAGAGCGAGAGCAATATTCCCGCAGGCAGGACAGTCTTGAGCGACGAGGGAGATGAGCTTGTTGTTAATCGCTCTCGTACAAAAAAAGTAGCTTCCCCAATTGGCACTCTTTCGAACAATAAGAATGAAGTGCTTGAAGCTATTGCGGAGGACGCGTATCCGCCAGAAGAAATGGAACAAATAGTTGTTGCGGGCAGCAGTGTATCGATTAGGGTTTTAGATGAACCTTATTTGACAGCGCTGCTCGATGAGATAAAGCAACTACGCCTGAGACTTGAGAGCAAAGATTTATCAGCGCAACAGAGCAGGGTAGCCAAAAAACAGCTGGCAGATTTGAATCAGAATATATACGATGAACTTCACGATTTTCGGACATCAAACCCTCGAAACCCTATTCCTGAAAAGTACCTTGCTGTTTTGAATGAAATGCGACGGTCTGAGTTGGAAGAGTTACATTCAGAATTAAGCGATGACAATAAAAAGCAACCCAATGATTAGAACGATAACAGCGCTATCAACCTTATTGTGTTTCACTACACTTAGCTGGGGCAAACCTCTTTCTGAAGTTGAATGGGTTGATCAGAACCTTAAGAACTGTGTGGAAAAAACCGCAGAGAAAAATAACTGGCAAAACAGTGAGGAATTTACTGAACTGAAATGTCATAAAATGAAAATTAAAAGTGCTCAGGAACTGAATGATTTCACTTCACTTGAGGACTTATCTCTGTTTAGCAATCAACTTACTGTGCTGGATTTGACCGCATTATCCAATCTGACTTCACTGAATATCGCCAACAATAAGCTGAGTGATTTGAAGATAACAGGATTAAGTAAACTTCAGACTCTTTACCTGTTTCGCAATAAGCTTGAAGAAGTTGATTTGACGGGGTTAAAGGGTTTAAAGAAAGTCAGATTGATGCAGAATGCCTTGACCAAACTGGATATTACACCTCTGATTTCTCTCGAAGAAGGGCACTTCTTTGACAATCAGCTTGAGGATTTACAGATCACGGGGCTGGAAAAGTTAACTTTTCTTGATGTGAAACAGAATCCTATGCCGGATGAGTTGTATGACTTTTATGACGAACAAGACGGTATAGTGATCAGTCATGATGGTAACGCAGATGATTGGCAATAACCCTGATATCTGCAGTGGTTATAATCACTGAGTCACTGAAATTCCGTAATCCCGGATATCATAAATTATAAGCCGCCGAAAGCATCCAGGTGGAGAGGTTTTGTTGTGAAACGGGCAGTGAAGAGAAACCTTCATCTGCTTCATATCGCGCCGCGATAAACTTGAATTCCCACTCTCGGTTGTAGCGGTATGCAAGCTCAATATCCAGTTCGTGTCCCGCTGTTTCTCCGCCTCCATCACTCTCAAATTGATGAGCAACGATCCGCCACCTAAGTTTTCCGTCGCGTCCACGATAACTGACAGAGTAATCTTTTAAACCGCCTCGTGACAAATAACTACTAAACACATCTGCCCAACCTTGAAACTTGTGATTGGTCCCTAAGGTGGTGGCAAATCCAAAGCCATTGTCAGCGCCCAATTTTTCATAGGTCAGCCCAAATTGATGACTTTTGTATTGCGCGCTTGCTTCTACTAGCAAATAGTCAGCATTAAAATTCCAGGGGTTGTCCTGGCTATCAGATTGTCGGGCATATTCCAAGGTGTAGCCATATTTAATACGACCGGGTTTTACCTCACCGGTTAACCTTAGGCCAAAGGTGTCAGAAGAAAATGTCCTGGCCGTTTTGTTATTTAACAAGTAGGCATAAAAAGAGAGTTCTAGTTGCCTGCTGAAAATATATTTTGTGTTGATTAAATGACTGTCATGTTGATGATTTCCCAATTCAGAAGAGCTTCGCACCGGGTTATCTTCAAAGCGGATGTCTTCAGCGGACAGAATGGATTTTGCATCATCACCGAATATCCTGTGTGCCTTCTTCAAGTACACGTAACTAGCCTGCCAATTAAGGTTGTCCTGATAGAGAAAATTCAAAGCATCAAATGTCTGATCGTTTTGCCAGAATTCGACACGACCAATGTGTCGTTCATTGTCGAAACTGATTGCTTGTCTTCCAAGTGCAGCTGACCAGTTGTCATCACTTTTATAGCGAATGTATAGCTGATTTAATTCTTCACCGGCAGGGTCTGGAATAGGGCTGGTCCGTCGATTAACCGTAACGGAGTTATAGTTATTCTCATTAAAAGCAGTAACAGCATCTAATTGAGCGAATGTCTGCCAGCTTGGGTCAATTTCCCAGTCAGCACTTAAGCGCAGTAGCAAAGTACTTGCTTGGGCATCGCCACGGAGCTCGTCATTGACATCCTGAAAGCGATAACGACCAGAAGGTTCAATATTTAATCCATCAGACAGTTCATAAGCGTAAGCACAAGGAATACAAAGAAACACGCATATTGCTAATGGGCCCTTGCCCATCCATGAGTTCATTTTTATACCTGTTCCTGCCATGCAGACAGGCGCACGCAGACACCTTGTGAAATTAACGCCCCCATAGGTTCACCAATAGGTGAACCGCCTGCTTCTTCTACTGTTATTAATAGTGAATCAGAATCTTTGATTAGTCGCCATTCTGCTGTAGTGAGTTGACGATTAAAACTCGCTACGTTCGAGGGAATTTCACCCAAGCTTCGAGCCTGCTTGTCAGTTTTGGATGTCACCCAAAGTTCCAATGTCTCACCATCACCGACATCAGGCAGGTCGATAATATCTAGCATCAACATTTGTGTGTCACCATAAGTTGCTGCGACCACTTGAGGAGCCTGATTTTCATCTGCCAGGACAGCAACATAGCTTAATGCCCCTGGCGAGGATGGTTGCTGCAATACAACAACACTAAACAATGCAACTAGCATCAGTGAACAGGCCGTTGCCCATTGATAGAACCGTAAGTCTAACAGACGATACCAAGGCTTCCTTTCCTGTGTTTTCTGGGGCGCAATACGGGCCTGAATGCTCTGCCAGGTTTGATCTTTAGGCGCAAGATCAGGGACTTTATCAATGAGAGGCGACATTTTTTGCTCCCAAAAAGCGATTCGTTGATTTAGTGCACTAAAGTCAAGCTCGTGCCTAAGTTGGTCTGTACGTGCCTGAACTCGTTTAGAAAGTGTGCCCAACACATAATTAGATGCCAGATGATCGACCACTTCTGGTATTTGGTACCGGTCTAATTTTCCAGACATTGCTGTAACCTCACTAAGCCACGTCTCAACCAGGATTTAACGGTATTGACTGGCGTACTAAAATGCGCGGATATTTCTTCACGGCTGAAGCCGTAGTAATATGCCATCAAAATGGAATGTTGCTGCGTATGCTCTAATTGTGCCAGACACCCTTCGAGTTGTTGTCCAATTTCGCAAAACATTGGCTTTTGACCTGCGCCATCTGGCAAAGATTCAAAATCTTCCAGATCAGCACGAACTTGGCTACCTTCTATTCTGCGTTTTTCAAACTTAACTCTATCATACGCACGATACCTAACGATGGATGCCATCCAGGTCATAGGTTCTGCGAGATCAGAACGATACTCCCCCGCTTTGTTCCATATTTGGATAAAGGCTTCCTGCAAAACTTCGTTAGCACTATCTATACTGTTTAAGATGCGATAGGCAATACCGTTTAATCTGCTTGCTGTGGCATCATAAAGCTGCTTGAAAGCTGCCTGGTCACCCAGGGCACTTTTAGCCAACCATAGTTCCAATTGTTGAGGGTTTATCTGACTCACGTTTAGCTCGCAAAATCCTATTTAACGTTACATACGACAGGGTCGTTTAAAAGTTGCAATTAACATAACAATTATTTTTTTCAAAAAATACGTGAATGTTTAATAATTAAATAACATTTAGGTTATCAGTCGAAAATAACCAAGCTGATGCTTAATTTAGGTTTCTGTTCGGACAGGTTGGAATTTACAATTATTATCAGACATATTGATGTCTTTTCCGATTAGCATGTCAGTTACACGATTGGAAGCGCCGTAATAAAATCCGGTTTCTTCAGCACCAAACTTTGGATTGTGAAAAGTACCGAACAGGATGTCAAAAAGTGTGATATCCCCATAATTCATTTTGTGCACGTATTGTCCATGATGCACTGTGTGGTTTTCCGGGCGTTGAATAAAATAACCCATCCACTGCGGTGTTCTTATATTCGCATGTTGGAATATTGCCAGGAAAAAAGTGGCCAGAATTACTGCCATTGCTGCTCCGGGCGTAATACCTATTACTAAAACCAAACTAAGACTTCCGATTAAAGTAAATCCAATCATATCCAGCGGACTAAACCAGAAGGCGCCATAACTATCAACACGTTCAGCGCTATGGTGCATCTGGTGGAATGTCCTCCACAGAAAATCTGAACTGTGTAATGCACGATGCCAGCAATATACACCAGCCTCATATACTAACAGACCGATGACGAAGCCCCAGGTATTGCCCAAGTCAGTTAAATCTAACAGTTGGAACGGATGCAGGTAGCTGTCCCATAACATAGGGAGATAGGAAGACAGAAAGAAAAACAGGATAAACGTGATGATTCCTTTTAACCGCCAGAAAGGTACCGGAGGCAATGTTCTGGCCGGGAATAATGCTTCGTAAATCATTAATGCCAAATACATTCCAATTGCAAAAATTGAAATTGGATCGCTGAGTAATTCGATTGGTGTAGGCATAATTAACTCCTTTTTAAAGTTGTTCCGTATTGAATAAATGGCATCTGAGCTGAATGGGCTTGATACAACCCGGCCGCTCTTGTCATTCCTTTACGCCAATATTTTCACTAAAGTTGCGAATTGAAGTAAAAAAAGCCGATCTGCAATTGCAGATCGGCTTTGGTGATAATCCTTTTAAACTAAAACTTGGTAGTTGCGTTTAGAAGTACAAATGGGTTTGCAGAAAGAATCGTTCGCTGCTTCGCTCAGGTTGCTGAGGAATGCCCTCTGCAGAACGGATGCCTAACCTTAACTGGAGGTTAGATATGGGTGCATATTCTGCGATAAAGGAGTAGCGGGTTTCATGATTTTCATCAAAATCCGTATTGGGGTCGAAATATTCTGCCGTAACCTTAAAATTCAACCCTTGCTGCCACTGATAATTCAGTTCTATCAATCCAACTAACTGATTTTCATCATCTGCATCCAGCTGTTCTGTTTTAATCCAGTCGACTTCTCCCAGCAATGTTATTTCTCCCCAGTTCACTCCTCCATATATATTGAACATCTGTTGCTCATTCAGATCAGCGGTGTTAACAATTCCGGTGGCGCCAAGCCTGAAATTACTGAAAAGTTTCTCAGCTTTTATGCCATAGAGGAACTTATCGTCATTATTGGCTACTGAAGATGTCCCATTGGTGACAAATAAATTTATCAGTATGTCGTCATAATCCAGACCCAGTTCCACACCGTTGTCACTACTATCAAAATTAAACCCTGTAACTTGACGGACAAATGCTGAATCATCTTCTAATCGCAATCCGAAGGGCGAATACATTTTTCCGGCCTTGATGTAATGTTGACCTGAAAAGTTGTATTGAACATATGCCTCCCTGTTAACCGCAGCGCCCGGCGCTATTTGTTGATCCAGATAAAAGGTAATCCCTGTGTCTTTTGGTGTGACCGCGATATAGAGCTGCGCGGAGTCGATTCGGAATGTAGAGGTACTGTTACCTGCATCATCTTCGTTTCGTTCTGCGTTGTAGCGCAAGTTACCACCCAGCCCGATAAATTCGTTGATTTTGCCTATTTCTGCTGCAGTGAAATCTGACACCTTTGCAGGCAATTGAGTATGACCATAGATGTTTCCGAAGCTGGTTCGCATGCCACCCCCTAGTGGGTTGACATGACAAACACCGCATTTCATTTTGGTTTTAATAGCCAGATAGGGTTCTGCGTCGACAGTCTTGGTTAGAAGCAAGACAGATAACACAACCAAAGCCCAAACCCATTTACTGATTGATTGTATATTCATAACTTACTTCTCCTCCTTCAAGACCATCGTAATCACCATCCAGCCAAACACCTGATTGGCTAAAAATTGATGAAACATTGGGTTGGTTTAACGAAATTTGAACCTTACTTGCGTCAGTGGGAATAGCAGACAGTTTTATTGCCAAACGACTATCCGAAAGCCACTCAAGTGATGGTAAATTACTTTGAAGTTCATAAACTCCGTCATCTTTCAAAACACTCACCCTGATCTCATCCGCATTAAGCGAATTCCGATTCATGGATTGACTGAAATTTAAATTGATTGTTAGTTTGCCGTCAGCAGAGGCACTGTGTTTTGCTGCAACCGTTGCCTGACCTGCTTCTATTGGAGCACCGCTATCAATCCAGGTGCGAATGATCTGTTGAGTTTCGGCGGGCAGGGGAGATTGCCCTAAAGGCATTTGGTTGCCAGCACTTGGATCCCCGATGATCTTCAGGTAGAAGAAGCTTTGTTCGGCATCGCCTGGTTCTACCCGTCTGAATTGCGGGTTTGTGGCAGAATCCACATTGATTAGGTTGGCTTCAGATGTGGCAAGATCATCCATTCTTAGTCCAAGTGGAGCGTTACCTCCAGCATGACATTGCGTGCAGATAGGAGTCAGTACTTTTTCCTGAATTGATGCCAGATTTGGTTGCAGAGCATCTGGATCAATAGGGGGCTGCGGTTCAGGTGCGCCAGCATCGGGGTCAAGTGGTTGGCCGTCCTGGTCCAATCCGGTGCCGTCACCTGCACCACAGCCAAACAGGGTCAAACAAAGTAAAATCATAGTGTATGTTTTCATTGCTGTTTTCCAATGGGTTGCATAAGCCCAGCCGTATCCGGCCGGGCGTGATTTAAGAACTAAGTTATTGCTTATCTAGGGGCGTGCAATCTTCCAGGTTGGGTAGTCGCCACCTGTATCGCCCAAAGCGCTGTCGCTAATGAAGAAATAGAGAGGGAGTCCTTTGTATACCCACTGCAAGGTTTCGCTGTTATCGGATTCGGTGCGTTCTATAATGGTGAAATCACCGAATGCCTGGTCTGCAGACGTTGCATACAGCGGAGGCCAGGTGACTGCGCAGCCGCCAAAACAAGTGGACTCACCACTATCCAATACATCATCGTCAAAGGTATAAAGAGTCAGATCATTAAGTTGCTCGACGGTTTTTCCCTGACTGGCCAGAACTCGGTCGTTAGCTACTAACATGTCACCTTTACTTTCATGACTAAACATTCTGACTGGTGCAGGGCGAGCAACCCACCAAACATCCCCGACAGATTCTCCGTTAGTCTGTCCTGCTGACGTATCTCCCGTAAAGAAATACAAAGGCTGTTCATTGATTGCCCATTGCATGAGACCATCTGAGCGCTCAAAGATTGAGAAAGGTGCGCTGGCAGAGTCCGACTCTGTTGCAAGCAGTGCGGGCCAGTTTTGCATACAGCCATCAGACAGGCAGGTCGACTGTTCTTCAGTATCATTGTCAAAGGTATAGAGTTGGAAGTCTGTTTTGTCCTGCGTTTCTACCAGAAAACCACCATTGCCATCTGCTACCAATACAGAGGCCATCCCGTCGGCTTTCAGACGCTGGCCAAGCTCGTCGTCCACCACAGACACGCTTGTTTCTAGAGGGGTTGGATCAGGCTCCTGGGAAGCGGGAGCAATGATGTGCCAGACGCCGTTCAGGCCGTCTCCATTTGCCTGACCTTTTTCTTCATCGCCGGCGAAGAAGTAAAGTGGTTTGTCGTCGTAGGCCCATTGCATCTCGCCATCAGAACGCTCAATTTTACTGAATTTTCCATTGGCTTCTTCCACTTCTGAGGCAATAAAAGGAGGCCACGCCCGAGCACATCCATCATTACAGTTTGATTCACCTGCGTTATCGTTATCGAAGGTGTAAAGGGTAAATTGGTCTCTATCGACATGTTGTGCTTCAAGTATGTCTTCGGCGTTGGGCAGCAGGGCATAAACCATGCCTGTGGCACTCAACATTGTTGCCCCTTCTTCACCACGCTGAATCGCGGGTAACTGACTTGCAAGGTGCCAAACTGTTCCGATGCCGTCACCATTTGTTTGCCCAGCTTCGGTATCGCCTGCAAAGAAATACAGCGGTTTACCTTTGTATGCCCACTGCGTTTCACCATTCTCAAGTTCCAGAACACTCAGAAGTGAAGAAGGTTTGGCACCACCATCAGCTAACAAAGGAGGCCATGCATTGATACATGCATCGCCGTTAAGTCCATAGCAGGCGGCTTCGCCCACTGGATCAACATCAAAATAGTAAAGTGAAAAGCCTTCTTTATCTGATCGAATATTGGTTAATACTTCTGCGGCAGAAGTTGCAGTATGTACGGTTTCATTGCCAACATAAGTGGGAATTTCACTGATATCTTCCGAAACGACCGGTGTCGGCCTGGCGAGATCCCATACATTTCCTATTCCGTCTCCGTTTATGTCACCTTGGGCAGAATCACCAGCAAAATTGTAGAGCGGAAATGTTTTATATGCCCACTGCCTGGTTCCATCAGCGCGATCGATTAAATCAAAATATCCATCCGCAACTGAATTATCATTGCCAAGTAATGGTGGCCATCTTCCAGCACAACTCTCTGCGTCGTTGGTGGAGCCCGGTTCATCTCCATCTACACCGTTGCAATTTGACACCCCTGACTCATCGTTGGCAAAAAAGTATAACGACAGCCCAGATTCGCTTAACAATAAACTTCCTGAATCATTTACCACAGTAGAACCTGGTTTGGCTTCCTGTACAGGAAATTCAACCGCCGGGCTTGGCGCTGGTGTTGGTGCCGGCGTCGGCGTTGGCGTTGGTGTGGGTGCTGGTGTTGGGGTTGGTGAGCTGTAGTCCGAACCACCACAGGCGGTTAGAGCTGACGCACTTATCACTAGTGATACTAGCATTGCTATTTTTGACTGTTTCATCTTTGTTCTCCGAAATAAATGTCATTACCTTCAAGGCCATTTACGCCGGTGTTTCAAAGAAGTTGCACAGAAGTGATATTTTTTTATCTGTGCAGCCAAATCCAGTATCTGGCTGCACATATCATAGCTTTGAGGCTATTTGATTTCGTAGCTGGTGGTGATTTGGACATTACCATTCAGCATCAACATCACAGAGCAGTACTTTTCTGCCGAAAGTTGTACAGCTCTGGCAAGGTGCTTTTCACTTATTTTATCACCAGATAGAATGTATTTGGCATGTATAGAGGTAAAATATCGCGGTGGTTCATCTGCTCGTTGGGCTTCCAGTTCACAATAACAATCGCTGATTTGTTGTCTTGATTTTTTTAAAATATCCACGACATCGATGGATGAGCATGCGCCTACGGCAAGCAAAACTGCTTCCATTGGAGACATGGTTTCGTTGTTTCCATCCAAATCCAGTTTATGTCCGCTATCTGTTTCACAGCTGAAACGTAAATTCTCTTTCCAGGTAACTTTTGCTTGCATGTTTCACTTCTCGAGTTTTAAAGTTATTTGACTAGTGTGATTTTGGTTTTCTCTAACAAGATTTTTTTCTGTTTAAATAGGGCACCTAGAGCTTTTTTGTAAGCACCCTTGCTCACATCAAACCGTTGGCTAATTTCCGCGGGCGGGCTTTTATCTGTTAAGGTGGAAAAGCCTCCATGGGCTTCCAGATCATCAAGTATTCTGCTCGCCAGATCTTTTCTGGCGTTGTCATCATGAAACTGAAAACACAGATCGATTTTTTCGTCGTCACGAATGCGTTTTATAAAGCCTGTTGTTTTTTGTCCAATTCGCAGCGGTTTTATTACCTCATCTTTGAAAATTAAACCTAAATGAGTATCATTGATGACGGCTTTGTAACCCATATCTGTTCTGCCACAAATCATTAAATTAACTTCTTGCCGTGGTTCAAAATACACCGACTTCTCCTGCAGGAAATCATGCAGAATAGTTGACCCAGTTAACCGGCCAGTTTCTTCATCCTGGAAAACGTAAACTACATATCCGACACCTTCATCCATGGGCTTATCCTGCTCACTAAATGGAACGAGCAAATCCTTTTTCAGACCCCAGTCCATAAATGCACCGACTTTAGCAATTTGTTTTACTTTTAAGAAAGCGACCTGGTTAACCTGAACTTTAGGTGTATCGAGCGTAGCAACCAGTCTGTCGTCACTATCGTGATATACAAACACATTGAGGACGTCACCTGGTTTGCAGTCTTTGGGCGCATCCGCTGTAGTTAGCAGAACTTTTTCCTGATCGCTGCCAGCCAGGTAAAATCCAAAGGGAAAAACATCACTGACTGTTAGTTGATTGAACTGACCTATTTTTAGCATAATGCCTGACATTTCCTGATAATTGCGTAACATAGCTATTGTATCTGAATAACCAAGAGACTTGTTAAACAACAATGAAACTTAATTGTGATTTAGGCGAAAGTTTTGGTGCCTGGCACATGGGGGATGATGACAAAATCATGCCTTATGTTGATATGGCCAGCATAGCCTGTGGCTTCCATGCTGGTGATCCCTTGGTCATGCAACGAGCAATCCGGTTTGCCAAAATACACAAGGTACAAATCGGAGCACATCCATCCTATCCAGACTTACAAGGATTTGGTCGAAGAAGTATGAAAATGGCGAAATCTGAACTTGTCGCCATTATTCAGTACCAAATTTCAGCATTGGAGGGTATGGCCAAGTGTCAGGGGGTGGAGCTTTCCTATGTAAAACCCCATGGCGCTTTGTATAACGATATGATGGCCGATGAATCGGTTTTCGATACCGTGTTACAAGGGATAAGCGGTTTCCATTTGTCGGTACCCCTAGTTGTTCAGGCAACATCGAAATGGCAATATCTCCAGAATCATGCTGAGCAAAATGGTGTTGAATTGTGGTTTGAAGCTTTCGCTGATCGGCGGTATCAAGATGATGGTTCTCTTTTGCCGCGCAGCCAACCTGGTGCAGTGCTAAATGCTGAACAAATGATTTTGCAGGTTGAGCAACTGACAAAAACGGGTGAAGTAACAACGGTTTCAGGAAGTCGTCTAAATATCAAAGCAGATACGTTGTGCGTTCATGGTGACAATGAAGCTGCGCTAACCGGTATACGTTCCATCAGAAATTTTATTGCCTCTTAGGATTCAAGCATGGAGATTAAGATTGCGGGCGAAAACAGCCTTATTTGTTATTTCAATGCAGCTGATCTTAAAACTAATAACCGTCAGGCCATGGCACTGGCGCAATTATTGACTGAGGCTAACCACGGCTGGTTGATTGATGTAACACCGGCCTACCAAAGTGTACTGGTTACATACGATGCGCTGCAAACAGATCATCTGGCAATTAAACAGTTTTTGCGACTATGCAAATTGAACACCTCAACAGTTCTGACTTGCCAGCCGCAGCGTCTGGAAATCCCGGTTCTGTATAATTACCCACAAAACAATGATCTCGCAAAAATGGCTGAACAACATCAGATGTCTGTGCAGTCGATTATTGAATTGCATGAAAAACAGGTTTATCAGGTCTACGCAATTGGTTTTTCTCCGGGATTTGCCTTCCTGGGGGAAGTGGATGAGCGTATCGCCACTCCAAGGTTGGCAACCCCCAGGACCAGAATTCCCAAAGGCGCAGTAGGTATAGCTGACCGACAAACAGCCGTCTATCCAAACTCATCTCCTGGTGGTTGGAATATAATCGGCCTATGCCCGACGCAGTTCTTTACTCCTGAATTAACGCCTCCCATCCCGCTTAAAGTTGGGGATGAGGTGAAATTTAGCGCTATTTCACCAGAAGAGTTTCAAAGACTAGGTGGCCGATATTGAAGACTGAACAAGGGAGCTTACGGGTTATACAGGCAGGTCCCCTCAGCTTGCTCGTAGATGAGGGGAGGCTCGGATACAACCAACTTGGGATAACGCAGGGGGGGCCTATGGACAGGGAAGCCTTCAATAAGGCCAATCAATTGCTCGGAAATCCACAAAATACTAGTGCAATAGAAGTGACCTTAGGTGGCTTGCTAGTAATTTGTGAAAAACCTGCTCAAATCACCTTGACGGGTATAGACGTATTTTTAAGTGTCAACGGTAAGCGAAAATTGGCAGGCAAGGTGTTGACACTGAATAAAGGCGATACTGTTGAGGTTATCCAAGGGGACGCTGGAGTGCGGAGTTACTTTGCAATCAAAGGAGGATTTGATGCACCTTTGCAATTCGGTAGTGCCACAACTGTTGTGAGAGAAGGATTGGGCGGACTTAAAAAGAATGGAGAACCTATCAAAAGTGGGGATGTATTGACCTTTTCCGCTCAAGCTTCAATCAAGGCCGCTGTTAGTGAGCCAGTTGAGTTGAATATGTTGGAACACCCAACCAAGTTACGTCTTATTCCCGGATACCAGTTCGAGGATTTCACTAAAGCCGCTGTGAATCGATTTTTTGGTACTGAGTTTTCTCTATCTTCTAACATGGACAGAATGGGAGTCCGTCTTTGTGGACCACCTATTGAATCGCCCTACGCCAATATGTTATCTGAGGGAATATCTTTTGGATCTGTGCAAATTCCAACTGACGGTCAGCCCATAATCATGTTAAATGACAGACAAACCATAGGTGGATATCCGAAGTTAGGCAGCATATTTTCGCCTGATTGCGACAGACTTGCTCAGTGTAGACCGGGGAGTAAAGTTAGATTTGAACAAATCTCCGTTTTTGAAGCGCATAATATGCTCCATTTACGCCAATACACGAGAAAACAAAGTAATAGCTGATTGTCATAAACTTGTAGTGCAACTCATTAAACAGTGAACTGCAAATATTAATAGGAATATGTCGATGACAACTGTATATCTTGACGGCAAATTTATGCCAATGTCTGAGGCCAAAATATCGCCAATGGATCGAGGGTTTTTATTCGGTGATGGTGTTTATGAGGTCATCCCTTCACATAGTGGCAAACCTGTTGGCTTTTTGCAGCATATGGATAGACTGAAAAAAAATCTGGCCGAAATTGAAATAAAAGTGACAATGTCAGACGCTGATTGGCGTCTTGTTGCCGAAAGTTTAATGGCAGAGAATGGAAACGGCTGTCTCGGCATTTATATTCATGTTAGCAGGGGAGCTGATATCACAAGATTCCACGCATACCCTGAACATATAAAACCGACAATCTTTGCCTTTGCATTTGATATTCCTGAGACGCCAGAGCCAGATAAAAATACCGTGAAAGGTTACAAAGTGGTAAGCGCTGAAGATATGCGTTGGAAAAGGTGCCATATCAAATCGACTTCTCTATTGGGTAATGTGATGCATTTTCAGAATGGACAAGAAAGAGGAGTCCATGAAACCATTTTGTATAATAGACTTAATGAATTGACCGAAGCCAGCTCCTGTAATGTCTTTATTGTAAAAAATGAAGTAGTGGCAACGCCTCCCTTGGACAATCAGTTACTGCCTGGGGTTACGCGTAACATGTTAATAGATATTTTGCGTAAAGAAGCTGTACTCGAAATACAGGAACGCATCATTAACATGGCTGAGGTGCGCAGCGCTGATGAGATTTGGCTGACTAGTTCAAGTAGGGGTGTAGTCCCGGTAGTTGAGCTGGATGGTAAACAGGTTGGTAACGGAAACGTTGGTGACATCTGGCAACTCGCGCAGGCTCTATTTTCTGCCCATAAATTTGATTATTAGAACTAAAACAGGATCCTCAATCTCACATGAGTCGCCCCACCGAAATACTAATTGACCTCGAAGCACTTAAGCACAATTGCCGTTTGGCTAAATCTTTGTCTGGCCGGGGAAATGTCGTTGCCGTTGTTAAAGCAGATGCCTATGGGCATGGTGCGGCAGACATAGCATTAAAAATTGAGCCGGAAGTTTCAATGTTTGCAATTTCCTGTATGGAAGAAGCGATCTCTCTGCGTAAACATGGCGTTTCACTGCCATTACTTCTTCTGGAGGGCTGTTTCTCTGAAGAGGAATATGCACTGGCATCGTGCCAGAATATTCAGCTTGTGATACATAATAATGAACAAGCCAGATTGCTCTCCCGACAAAATCTGCAACACAAAGTAAAAGTCTGGCTAAAAGTGGATTCCGGTATGCATCGACTCGGTGTTTTGCCGGAAGAGGTCGAAGCCGTTTTTGAGCAACTTCTGGCCTCTGACAACGTCTCTGAGATTGTATTGATGACTCACCTTGCCAGCGCGGATTCTCAGTCACCAGAATTTACCCTGGAACAACTGCGCAGGTTTGAAAAGGTTAAAAGTAATCTGGTGAACCGTCATTCAGCAAGGATTGAAGTTAGTATCGCCAATTCTGCTGGGTTAATCTGTTGGCCGGATGCTCGCAGTGACTGGAACCGTCCGGGTATCATGTTGTATGGATTGTCTCCTTTAGACGTCAGTCAGGAGTGCGCTGATAAGTTACAACCCGTGATGACGTTTCGTTCAGAAGTTATCGCAGTCAGAAATATTCAGGCCGGTGAGTCTGTTGGTTATGGAAATACCTGGACCGCGTCCCGCTCATCCCAAATTGCTACTTTGGCAGTAGGCTACGGTGATGGGTATCCACGCACAGCGAAGTCCGGTACACCAGTTTTGATAAATGGCCAACGCTGCCCTTTAGTGGGAAGGGTTTCTATGGATATGATTTGTGTTGATGTAACAGATATTGGCATGGTGGAAATTGGTGATAGTGCTGAGCTCTGGGGAAAAAGCCTGAAGGCAAATGAAATAGCAGAGTGTTCGGGGTCTATTGGCTACGAATTAGTCACCAGAATGCCTAAGCGGACAAAAAGAAGGTTTATTGGTTGATGCCACAGCGAGAAAAGTCACAAATGGCATCATAAAGACCTTAATTGACGTTTTCGTCGCAATTTTCTAACGTGCACTCGCCGTATAAATATAAGCTGTGATGTGTTAGTTTCATATTATTATGTTCTGCCACTTCGGTCTGACGTTTCTCAATGACCGGGTCTTCAAACTCAATGACTTTTCCGCACTTTAAACACACAAGATGATCATGATGTTCTTTATGACTGATTTCAAATACAGATTTACCACCTTCAAAATGATGACGATTTAAAATACCTGCGTCATCAAATTGGTTTAAGACACGGTAAACTGTTGCCAATCCAATCTCTTCACCCATCTCGATAAGGATTTTATACACATCTTCCGCGCTGATATGTTGGTTTTTAGGCTCCTGAAGTATCTCAAGTATTTTGAGTCTAGGTAAGGTGACCTTGAGTCCAGCTTTCTTCAGTTCTTTATTTTGATCCATGATTTCGACTATGAATTTTTCGGTGGGGTTATTATAGGGGACTTGCACCGTTTTAAAAGCAATATGTTGATGTCTAGTTACGCCTGATAACAAAACCTAAGTAGCTGGACGGATTCAAGCAACAGAAATCTTTTAATAAGTAAATTCTCATAAAACAATTGCAACACGAATTCGATCATACAGCATTGACACATCCGACCTGTTTGTTAAAGTCGGTTCCCGCTCTTAGGCACAATGGTTAATTCTGCTCTTTTGTTGTTGAAGATCCTCTTCGTATTGAGATTTGATGGGTTATAATTTTACCTGTCGTGGCAGCTAGATTTCGAAAGGACAGCACGTTTTAACCATTCGACGATAAAAAACAATTAATAAAGAGAAAGCTAACTCAATGAAACTTAATGTAGTCAATAAAATCATTCTCGGGTTTTTGGTGCTCGGTTGCTTAATGATTGTTGCTAACATCATTTCCTATATAGGCCTCGCAGAAATCCAGGATTCTGCAGAAACCGTGGTCAAGGAAAAAATGCCGGTACAGGATAAAATGCTTGCAGTTCAAACTGGCGTGTTGTCACTGGCTAGAATATCGGCAAATGGATATCATGAATCTTCCCTCAACGGCTTGTCATCGAACAGGCAACGATTTGAGGATCTCTCCTTTGAATTTGAACAACAATTGTCGTTGCTAGGCCAACTGACGGGCGGTAATAATCCACACTTTCTGAATGGTCAACAATCTGCTGAAAACTATATTTCAAATGCCCGTCTGATGTATCAGGCTAGAACTAATCAGTTCACGCTAGACGTGAGTATTAACACCAGCGCCGAACGTATTTTAGGGATGGCGGATGAGGCAAGTGCTTTGATGATGGATTTGTCTTACCTTGAAAGTGATTCACCTAATCTGGATACCATGATTGGCACTGGAAATAGCATTGATAACAACCTGGTACCCATAATCAATTCCACCAAAGAGTTTCTGAAGGTAAACGACAAGGTGTTGAGTGAGACCATTCGGGGTGACATTGAGTTTGCGATCAGTGGCATAGGAAATGATTCTGATTATCTGAATAGATTGGCAGAAGACATTGATACAGACGGCGTCGTAGACGGTTTCAATGAGCAGTTTACTTTGTTGCAGGAAAACTTTATTCAGGATGATGGGTTATTTGCACTCCAAGGTCAAAAAATAGAGTTCATCATTGAGGCATCTGCCAGACAGAAGCAAGCCGAACTAGATTTGGAGCAGGCAATAAGTTCGTTCAATTTTCTATTTGACCAGGTTAATCAAGATACACTTCAAGGTCAGAATGCGATCATTGATGCGGTGCAATCAAATATCTGGAAGGGCATTCTGATTATGGTGTTTGCATTGGCTGCGGTACTGGTTCTTGGTAGCCTGGCTGCAAAAAGTATTGCTGTACCATTAGCGAGCATTAATCGGAGTTTATCGATAATTTCAAGCGGAGACCTAACTCGCAAAGCCCGTATTGTTGGCAATGATGAATTTACTGTACTGGCCACCAACGTTAACCAGCTTTCGGAAAGTCTGCATAATGTTGTCAGCCAGATTATTCGTCAGGAAAGTGAGCTTGAACGCGCCACCAGAGAAAGCGTGGAACTCGGTGAGAAAACGCTTAATCAAGTGGATCAGCAACGAATTCAGGTGGAGCAGACGGCACAGAATACCCAAGCGGTCAGAACGACTAGCGAAAACAACCTTCGTCAGGTTGAATATGCTATGCAGCAACTCGATGAAATTAATGAGCAAAGCTCGCAGGTGTCGCAACTTGTTAATCAAAGTCGTGCCCAAATTGGAGAACAGGCAAACCAATCTGAAAAATCTTCTGGGATAATTCACCGTCTGGAGGATAACAGCAAAAAAATTGGCAGTATTCTTGATGTTATTAAAACCATTGCTGAACAAACCAATCTGTTGGCACTAAATGCTGCCATTGAAGCAGCCAGAGCTGGAGAGCAGGGACGAGGATTTGCTGTTGTGGCTGACGAGGTGAGGACTCTGGCGAATCGAACACATGATTCAACTGAAGAAATTGAAGCAATGATCGGTTCGTTGCAAAAGGATGCAGACCAGGCAGTTAAAGCGATTCGAGTTGGCACGGAACAAGCCCAGGGGAGTGTGGAACAAATTCAACTTGTTGATCAACAGATGTCCAGCATATCCGTTATCATCGCTGAGTTATCGCGAGTCAATCAGCAAATTGTGCAGGATTCTCAGAATCAAGATGGTCTGCTCAATAGTGTTGCCGAAAGTTTAAGTCGAATCGTAGAATTGGCAGAACAGAGTGCAGGAAGTACCGAGCAATCGAATAAATCAATCCAGCAGGTGGATAAGATGACGCACAACCTGAATCAACTGGTGCGGAAATTCAAACTCTAGGTCTTGTCTCAAAGCTATCGGATGTTTGAATAACCAACGCTCAATAGTGAGCCCTGCAAAGGCTCAGCTTAGGGCAGTTTTGAGTAAAACGAAATTGATCTGTACACTACATATACAAAAACAAAAACTGTTTTATGTTGATGGAGCATGGTCGTGTGCAGGGAATATTTCGCTAAGTTGTCTTTTCGTCGTTTAATCGCATTGATTCATCCGGTAATTCTCACGGTCTGTTTTTTTGCATTGACACCGTTATTGGTGCAATCAAATGAAGTAGCGATTGTTCGCTATGATGCCAAAGGTGCAGGTACTTTCATCGATATAGCCGAAATCGGTAACCGACATTACTTCCGTTCTTTTCTCTCCCGTTATGTTCAAATCACCGATTCGACAATCACGAACGCAGACAATGTAATAGGCCATTTAACGTTTTCAGACCACGTGACTGGCATCGCCAACTGGAATGGACATCTGGTGGTTAGTTATGCCAATAAAATTGAAGTATTGGATGTACAGTCTGGCGAAAACTCAATACTTTTTGCGGACGAACTCCCTTTTGGTGGATACCGTGAGGTTTCCATTGCCACGACTCAAGACAAATTAGTCTTTACTGACGACCAGGGCTATGTCGCCATTTACGGGCAGCTCGACGGTTCAATATCAAAGTTGTCCGATACTACAGTTATCAGAGAAACGGATGATAACCCGAGCTCTATTCCGCAGATAACAGCTGCAATTAACCAAGACACTGTTTATCTGGCCTATGTTAAGCGCTTTTCGAATCAACCCCAAGAGATGCAGGTTGTCATTGAGACCTGGAACACAACTAATGGAACATTAGAGCGATCACAGCAATTTGAATTTGATACGCGAGACAATACATTTAATTATCTTGTTTATTTGAGCGAAAACAGGTTTGCTTTTAATGGGGAAGGTGGCCAGGTTTATATTTTCGGAATAGACCAAAACGGATTTAATTTGATTGAAACTCTGACGGATGGTCAAGAACTCACAGCAACTGGGCTGGCTTATTTCGAAGAAGAGCTTTGGGTTGTCTTCAATGAAAATATTGTTCGAAGCTATGATCTGACATCCTTACCAATTCAGTCTAGTCGTCAATCCAGTATCCAGACGCTTCGTACAGAGAATCTTTTCCCATGGTTCCTGAAAGCAACGAGTAGCGGCATTTACGGCGCCTCAGCTTATGAATTCTATAAAATAAGTAGTGCAGATGCGCAAATCGAATTTGAATCACCTTATTCTGATTCTGGTCTTAGAGAACCGCCGGTTTATTTGGAAGGAAACATATTTCAACCGATTGGTAACAGAGTTCATCAGTACAGAATTACATCGGAAAACACCCTAGCACTTACTAATGTATATGATACTAGGCCGTTTATGACGTCAGTTAAGTTGCACGTTAACGGTGACAATATCTTTGCTTTTCAAGGTGCTAAAAGTATCTTACATTTTAAGCTTGTTGAGGGACAGCTGACTGAAATTGATTCACGTTTTACCAATGATTTCACATTAAGCTATTTTGCTGATCAAAGTGCATTGCACTTTGCCCAATCAAACGGCATCACCTCTACTATAGATCTCGGTGCACCATTCCCATTGTCTTCAATCGCTACGCGCATCCATCAATACGAAAACCCTAGCCTGGAAAAATCGGGAGTCGTCCAAGGACATAAGTTTGCGGTCGACGCGAGCGACAGATTGTCATTAGTAAGATTTGAATTGGAAGAAAATGAATTTGTCATTAAATCCTCAAAGGCGATCGATGGGATCATTCTTGACGTTGCCTATACTAACGATTTGATATATGTCCAGGGATTTGCAGGTCTGAATATTTTCAGAGTGGATGAAGACGGTAGTTTGGAACAGATTGACCATCCTACTCATAGGGCCAATGCCAGCTACGTTGAATCTATAGATGACATTTTGTTTATCGGAACAGAATTTGATATCGGAACAACAATGTTAATTTACGATCTATCAGATAGCCAGTCTCCTGTACTTTTAGCGGAAAGTTTCAATACAGGCTTTTTGGGGGTACCTGAGTCTATCATCAATGCTGGAGACTACTACATTATAGGAAGTGGGCAGAGAGACCCATTTGGCTTATACCAGCTAAATTATAGGCCAAGATTAGCCGAATCAATTTTTCAAATCCAAGAAGACAGCACCTTAGAATTGATGGCGAGTGAACTTGATCCGGAACAAGATGAATTGGTTATAGAGGTCTTGTCAGAGCCTACCAATGGGGTCCTGGAATTCAATTCTGACTCACAGCTGTTGACCTATACGCCGGACGCGGATTATTTCGGCGATGATAGTGCCTCACTAAAGTTGGTTGATACTCATGGGAATCAATTCGAAGGTGATATGTTGTTAAATGTTAATGCCGTCAATGATGTGCCTCAAGTGACTGACCAATTGGTAGTCATTGAGGAAGACACTTATTACGAAGGCGACCTTGCTATTGTTGATCCCGATGACAACACGTTCACCATCACTATCATAGAGGAAGCTGAATCTGGGCTGCTTGAGGTAACTGCTAGTGGGATGTTTAATTACCAACCTAGAGCAGGGTTTAATGGAAAAGATATTTTTACAGTTAGTGTGACAGACAGTCAGCGGGCAAACGCGCAAGTTTCTTTGGAGTTTAGGGTGACAGCCGTAAATGACGTACCGACTCTAACGGAAACGAATTTTTCTATTACTGAAGATCAAAGAGCTGAAATAGAGCTGCCAGTTTATGATGAAGACGGTGACAGGGTGGTGGTTAACGTCATTAGTTTCGATGATAAATTGAGTGAAGTAAGTATTGATAAAAATATTTTGACGATTACACCGGGCGAAGATCAGTTTGGCGATGCGAGTATCGTTTTGAAATTGTCCGATAATGTTGGTGCTGAACAGGATATGACAATCAACATTGTTATCGAGGGTGTTGATGATGCGCCTGATGCTGAGGGGCTAAATTTATCCTTATCTGAGAATGGAAATCAGTCAGGTCAGCTTCCCATTATTGACCGCGATGGGGAAAGTTTAACCTACGAGATTACTGAAGACGTCAAGAATGGTACTTTACAGTTGAATCTGGACGGCTCGTTTACTTATACCCCTAACTCGGGATTCATTGGGCAAGACGATTTTACTTTTCTGGTATCAGATACAGCAGGAAATACAGTTACCGGAGAAGTAAATTTAACCATAAATGCTTTACCAACACAGCCATCAAGTGGGTCCAACAACCAAAGCGGATCTGGCGGCGGAGGGAACGGCTTGGGATTTTTGATAGCTCTGATGTTTGTTCTCGGCTTCAGACTCGTGCCTTTTGGTTGGGAACAGCCTATGTGGGTTATTCGTTAGCTATGATCTTTGGAGGTCTGCATTCTGCGTTCCTGTCTATCTATCAAGATGTTCTTAGGGTCCTGAAATATTAAGCTACTAGGACAAATGTCGTTGTAAAGAAGATTGTCGTATTGTCCCTGATCACTCAGTTAACCTTGTTAATTTTGATTTTAGTTAACTTGAAGTGTTTATAAAAGCGAGGCAGGCTGGAGACGAAATCTGTTATTGATTTCCTGACTGCAACTAAAACAATTTAAACCAACTGAAATGGCAAATTGATCCTAGTAGCGCCACTCAGTTTTAACCTGGAAAATCTCCGTCTAGACTGGCTATCCACCCAGAATTTGTTGCTTATTTCAGACACTGTTTGGCTCTTTATTTTTTGCATTTCAGGGTGAAAAAACAAGGCATTGCGACTAAGCTTAATCATTCGATAGCGTATAATATTTTGCTACAGCTTAATGAAGTTGTTGTCCCCATATCGTTTTTTAAGGCATAAAAGCGGTTATTTAGCGACTAAACCGAAGAGTTAAGAAAAATAGTCCACAGGCCCGGTAAAATTGTTGCATAGACGAAATAGATGGCCTATCTGATTTTTCAATTTTTCTGAATTTGTATTTGTCTTTGATTTGGTTAAACAATTTCAATACAGGAACAGTAAAAATGGAAAGGAAAACTGGAAAAATTAACGTAGTCATTGCGGTTAAAACACGTATTTACAGAGAAGGTATCGGTCAACTATTAACCGATATTGAGAACGTTAATGTTCTCGATATGGTTTCTTCAGAGCAAGAAGCATACAGCGCCTGCATTGGAAGTGACTCGAATGAAACGGCAGTGGTTCTCCTCCTCGATGCGAGTATGCAAAATTCATTGACGCTGATCCGCCAGTTGAATCAGGCGTTGGACAGTATTCACTTTGTGGTCTTGGCGATGACGGCCTGTCGCAACCAGATGGAGACTTTTGCGGCAGAAGGAGTGATTGAATTCGTTACCCATGAAGATTCGTTGGATGACTTGAAGCATTGCATTTATGCTGCCATCAATGATGGATTCTGGTGTTCAAAACGGGTTGCATCATTATTGCTTAGCAAATCAGTTAAATCTTCACAGATCCCCAGAAGACGACAAGAAGACTCTACGCCACAAATTGAAGGTTTGTCGAAGCAACAGGTTAACGTGCTGCAGCTTATTGAATCAGGTATGTCAAACAAGGAAATAGGCAGGAAACTCAATATTGAAACTGCCACTGTTAAAAATCATGTTCATCAGATTCTGCAAAAACTAAAGGTTAATAACAGAGGCGAAGCTGCAGCCAGATACCGGCGCAATGCACAACAACCTTCTATGGCATAATTCCTAAAATCAACATGCGAATCCAGCCTGAACCTTTGGATACAGATTAAACCATTTGGTCTGTATCCGTTGTCATACTCTATCTTCGGAACTAGCTCCTCAACACACCCTATGAATCATTTATCAATGCTTTGATGTCCACTATCTTGATGGTGAAAACTGGTTTGTTTAGGTAATCCAATTGAACTTGATACGCGTTGCATTTATTGGCTTACCGCGTCTTCTTTCTACCATTTTGGAAGAAGTAATTAACGAGCATGTGATGCTTGAATTTACTGGAACCTATAGTGAATCAGATCTTGAAGAGAACCCACAACACTTTTCAGGCGACGTGCTGATTTGGGGTGTGGAAGAGATCGGTATACCACCTGTGTTGAGCAGAAAAGTAATGGCTTTCAACCCTGATTTAACGGTTGTTGCTCTGGCACAAAACGGCAATGAAGGTGTTGTCTGGAAGGTTGTGTTTTCAACCCAATCCATTGGAGAAGTTTCACCATCCGGGCTGATGAATGTTATTACACAGCATTGTCAGGTAACCGGCTTAAGGCAATAAATACAAAAGGCTGTCAAGCGGCTTTATTCAAGTCTGCAACGAGAGGAACGTGAAAAAATGGCAAATCCCACATACCCCGGCGTATACATTCAGGAAGTTCCAAGCGGTGTGCGCACCATCACCAGCGTGAGTACATCCATCGCAGCATTTATAGATTTCTTTAGCGAGGGGCCACTTAATCAGCCTGTACAAATATTTGGTATGGCAGAATTTGAGCGTATTTTTGGTGGTCTGGATGACCGCAGTCGCGCAAGTTATGCAATCAGTCAGTTTTTTTTGAATGGTGGGTCTGAAGCATATGTTGTAAGAGTCGCCGCAGCAGATGTAACTGATCCATTGCGTAAAGCTGGAATCAACATCATGGATGCAGGTGCTACCGCAACGGTACTGCAGGTTGCGGCATACAGTGAAGGACTGTGGGGTAATAGTCTACGCGTCTCTATCAATCATGATACCTCTGATCCTGCCAGTCTGTTTAACCTTTTTGTCGCGCGGTACGATAGTGATGGCCCCGACGCAAACCTTATATCCAGCGAAGAGTATCTCGAACTTTCTTCAGACAGCACTCAAGGTCGCTTCGTTGAAACTATCATCAATGACGAATCAAAATTAATCTCCATTCAATACGCACCTGCTACTGTGGTGATGCCGGCAGCAACAGGAACGACAGGTGGCAACATCGGTGGGTTAACGCTTGGTCAATACAATGGATTAAGCGGTGCACGTATAAATGTGCAGATTGGATCTGGCACAGTTACAGAAGCCACCTTGGATACTTGGGCAGCAGGAGAAATCACCACGCCTCAACAACTGCGAGCCAAAGTTGAAAAAGCAATCCGACAGGCAGCTCCGACCCAACCGGAATATGCCGGTTCTTCAGTGGAGCTGGTGTCTACTTTGACAGGTGAGCACTATCTCAGAGTTTTATCTGGCAGAAGTTCCTCGGATTATTCTCCAAATCAGACAGTCGTCATTACTAACGGGACGTCACCGGCAGACAATTCAGCAACTACCAGGTTGCAACTAACTGCCACATCCGCACCGGCAGCGTTCGCAAATGTTCAGGAGTATCAGTTGGGCCAGGCAACCAGTATCGGGACTATAGGGGCTATGCAGACCTTGGCTTCAGATGGCGGCGTTGGGGCTGACGGGCTCGTACCTGGCGCACTTGAAGTGATTGGCAGCAGAGCGGTTGAACCCTATACAGGCATGTATTCTCTCGATTATGTGGACCTGTTCAATATTCTCTGTATTCCCCGAGCTATTGAGTCTTCTGACTTATCCGCAACGGAAGTCACAGCGATAGTGAGCAACGCGCTGACGTTCTGCAATGAAAAGCGTGCATTTATGATCATTGATATACCCGAAACCATCAATGAAGTATCTGAAATAAAAGACTGGCTGAACGATAACGGGAATTTTCGTAATAATAATTCTGCAGTCTATTTCCCCCGAGTCCAAATCCCTGACCCGAAAAATGATTTTCGCCTTCGAAGTGTCGGCGCCAGTGGGACCATGGCAGGCATTTATGCGAGGACAGATGCAAGGAGAGGAGTTTGGAAGGCGCCTGCCGGTATAGAAGCGACCTTAAATGGTGTTTCAGAACTAGACGTGCAACTTACCGATCAACAAAACGGCACTTTGAATCCATTGGGTATCAATTGCTTGCGGACATTTCCTATCTATGGCTCTACGAGCTGGGGAGGGCGCACATCCCAGGGGGCTGACGCCATTGCATCCGAGTGGAAGTACATCCCGGTAAGAAGACTGGCATTAATGATAGAAGAATCATTGTTTCGCGGCACCAAGTGGGTTGTATTCGAACCAAATGACGAACCGCTCTGGGCAAAAATTCGAATGAATGTGAGTGCGTATATGCAGTCACTTTTCAGACAACGAGCATTCCAGGGACAAACTCCCAAGGACGCTTATTTCGTCAAATGTGATGCGGAAACCACAACACAGGATGATATCAATAAAGGGATAGTGAATATCCAGGTGGGGTTTGCACCTTTGAAACCGGCTGAGTTCGTTGTGATCAGTATTCAACAAATGACCGGCGATCTCTCTTAGCAATGTAGATGAGAAGAGTAACCCTGTTTAACAGATTGACAGTAACCATAGTGGAGGCTGGAAATGGCTGAAGGATTTACAGTAAACGCACACCGATATGACCCTTATAAAAATTATAAGTTTCGGGTGTTCATGGCAGGTAAAAACGCACCGATCATGGGAGTAAGTAAGGTCGGTGCGCTAAAACGAACGGTTGAAGTGGTCAAGCACAGGCATGGCAACATGGCGTCTTACGAGCATAAATCTCCGGGAAAACCAACCTATGATGGCATCACAATGGAAAGAGGCGTAACTCACGATTTGGAATTCGAGCAGTGGGCCAGCAGTGTACATGATCCCAATGGTGACGCATTGATGGATCTTGCTGGTTACAAAAAGGATCTGACTTTGGAAGTCATGAATGAGCAGGACCAGGTTGCCAAACGTTACTTTCTTCGTGATTGCTGGGTCAGTGAGTTCACCACATTGCCAGATCTTGATGCTTCGGGTAATGCCGTTGCAATTGAATCAATAAAAATCGAAATGGAATATTGGGAAAGAGATGTTGATCATACGGAGCCCGATGAAACTTCAGGATGAGTGTTGATGCATTAAGTTGCATCAACGTCTCGGACATCTAATCACTGAATAAACCCCGTCAGATGCGAGAAGGAAGACCATGTCTACTGAAAGCGTTGAATCTGTTCAAACCATTAACTCTTCTATACAGGAGCACGACAATGTACTCCTGGTAGCCTGTTTTGGAACGAAAACAGAGGATTTGCTAATCGATTTTGAAACTTTGGCTCAACCTGAGGTTGTCACCCGTATTTTGCATAACGGGTTAACACTGCCCGACTATAAAAAGTTGAGTGAGCGAGAAATCTGGGCTTGGAGTCTAGCTAAACGCTTAAAGTACTTGGTAGATATTGTGCAGGAATCACTATGCTCATCTTTACAATTTACGCACCATTGCTGTGCTGAAGAATGTGCAGAACAGCTAGAGTTCGATCTTCCTTTAAACGAATTTTCTCATCTTGTAGTCAAGGAAATCATTACCCTGAATATTGAAGGTCAGGAGTTGCAACTAAGATTACCAACTGGCCAGGATCAGCAATTGTGGCTTCGCTGCCCAAAACTCCCTGTTACCGAATTAATTCAATCCTTAGTTCTGTCTGTTGATAAAAAGCGTCCGGAGCAAAACTGGGAACTACCAGAGAGTTGGGTTACAGAAATCAGTGCTGCCCTGGAAATTACTGATCCATTAATGACACTCAGTCTGGATCTGCTTTGTCCGATTTGCGCTTTTAACAATAAGGTTGACCTGGATCTGGAGACCCAACTTGTCGAACGCTTGAAGTTGGCACAGAAGACTCTGCTGCTGGATATCCACACTATTGCTTCTGCCTATCATTGGTCGGAAGAGCAGATTGTCACACTTTCTCCGCAGAGACGTCAGTTTTACATGAAGCAGATTCGAGCAGAGCTGCATGAGGGTGCAGTAATATGAGTCGTTATTTTTCGCGCATGGCTAGACGCACAGGATTAGGCAAGGGCAGCAAAATTACGCATTCTGATCGTTTGAACGGGAACTTAAATGCAAATCATAGCCAGCTTTCCAGTTCATCAGAGGGAATAAAAGAAGTGCACAGGGAAAAATCAGCTCCCGCAGATATCGGCAAAAAGCAGAATTGTTCCGTGGACACCAATAGGGCAACAGAACATCCCACTCAATCATCAAAATCTTCGTCAGACCCTGGCGTTCTGATTTCACTAAACTCACAAACTCTGGGGCCTCCTTCTCATTCGAGAACCAGACAAAGTTCTGAGAGTCAGAATCAGGGTACGAAAGAGAAAAATTTGGCCGAGCAAAGAGTAAGAGCGACTATCGAACCTGGCACGGAAAACAGACAATCTGCTGAATTCAGGAGCGTTGCTCAAGCTTCAGATGCTCCCATTAGCACTGAGAACCAACCTAGATTGTCTACCAATTTAACTGCACCGGATCTTGAGTTACCAAGAGTAATAACCGAGACCAAGCAATCTTCCTCTGTTTGCCAGCAACCAGAACCAAAGGCTGAGCAGCAAGAAATTCCCACCAATTCATATGATGACGTGGAGCAGGCAGCAGAAGCTGTTCAGCAGGTTACGGTAACTAAGTCTGAAGTACGGACCAATCAGAACGACAAAAAATCTGCTGCTGATCCAAAAACAGCAGAGAAAACTGACTTTAAAACGATAGTTTTGCGAGAAAATGTTCCAGTTGAAACTGGACGGTCGCAGCAGTCTGGTTCAGCAACACCTCGCCAATCGGACACTCTTCGCGAACCGGCAGCATCAGGTCAGCATCAAAGTGTGGAAGTTAAGATCGACAAAATTGATATTGAAATAATTGCCGCTAAAGAAAAGTCCTCTGCCTCTCAGCACAAACCAGCAATCAGGAAAAAAGCAGATACCTCCACTACAAACCTGAGTCGATATCATTTTAAAGGTGACTATTATGGCTTTGGTTGATACGCGCAGAGCCTTAGGTGCGGTGAGCGAACTGCTAGATGCTCAACTGAGCACACGTACATCAGCGATGTCTGTTGACGTTGGTAGACCGGAATCTGCCGTAGGCAGTGGCGGACCTAAATTTAACCTCTTTTTGTATCAGGTTGAAGTGGATGGAAACCTGATGAATCAATCGCTGGATAGGGGACAGAGCCCACCACTGTGGTTGGTACTGAAGTACTTGTTAACGGCAATCGATCAAACTAACGAAACAGATACGGCCGATGCCCACAGTTTACTGGGGGAAGGAATGCTTGCGTTAAAAGAACTCAATTTTTTACGTCCTGTCAGTGCGCCCCTGGTGGACAACCCAGAACCGTTAAAAGTCAGTTTTGACATTGCCGATTCTGAGTTGTTATCCAAGGTAATGCAGGGGACTGACGAAAAATACCGCGTGTCCATAGCGTTTCAGGTTCGGCCTGTGATGATTGCGCCGGGCAAACCTCCAGCCTATTCAATTCCAGTTAAAACAGTAGGACCTCCAGGAGATGAAGGTGTTGTTGTTTTGCCTGCTTTGGGCGCCAGACTAAAGAGTGTCGTTCCAGAAAGCGCTGTAGCGGGATCAGAGCTCACTATTTCAGGAGAAGGTATAAATGCTTCCGCTACCGAAGTGCGCCTTGGAGGACAGTCCTTTCCCATTACTACGGCTCAGATAGGGCAGATCACCACTCTTATCCCACTAACAACTACCTTATCTGCTGCGACATACTCACTTTGCGTGATAACCGATTTAGGAGCGGGTCGCGAAATAGCCAGTGACAGCATACAAATTAAATTGCTACCAGAGGTACAAAATGCAAATGCCTCTGGTTTGGTCTCTGTTGCCGCAGGGGTGCACGGTGACCTGACCATAACTGGCACTTTGTTAGGTGCCCCTGAGGATAATATTTTGGTGGCCTTTTACCGCGAGGGTGAAGTTGCCCTGATGGTCGAAGCAGCCGGTACTGTGGCTCAGACAGAACTAACGGTGAGCGTCAGCGTGGATGATGCAATTCCTGCAGGCAACTATTTCATTATTCTGCGTATTAATGGTGTACAAGCCATTGATGCACCGGAAGTGGTGTGGAGCTGAACATGTATCACGCCGCCCGACAAGATCCCTCGCCCGCGATGATCACACCAGGTCGATTGATAAACGATGAGCATGCCGCTTACTGGTTTGCGCAGGTAAATCTGCGACTGAGAAGAGAAGTTGCCTGGTGTTGGTTTCAGCGGATGAACCAACCGATGGTCGAAGGTGTCATTCCACCCGTCACCGATGCCACTGCTGAAAACCTGGATATGGTCAGATTTGCAGAGCAGAAAATGCAATTTTTTGCGGCTGATCCTGCCTGTGTGTTCTTGTCGGAGCAAATCAACAACCTACATCAACCAACGAGTCAGTCAGGTCGTTGGTCGTGGTTGGTAAGTGAGCTAGGGTTAAATGACGCTGAGCAATTTGTTTTGGCCCTGGGCTTGTCCATGCAAGTGGATGCCGGGTTAGCGCCGATATTTGCTACTTGCCTGAATGATCTGAACAAACCCTACCCAACACTGGCTTTGGCTCAAAGACTCTGGCAGGAACCACAACAGATTATTCCTTGTGCGGACAGCGAACACAGATTATTTCGCTACGGTCTGCTCTCAACGCAAAGGCACACCGACAATACATGGTGGGCACCGCTAATTATGCCGTCAATCGTTGCCCAACAATTGGTGGATAAGTCTGCCAATCTCCCACCGGGATTAAGTATTCCCCAAGGCGGTACTAAACAGTTTCAGGGAGATTCTCTCAATATTTTATTGGGTATTTTGGGGAGAAAACGACTTAAAAATACAACGTCCCCAATGCAGATAGTACCCTTAATCGGGCCGAGAGGGAGTGCTTTTGAAGATTGGGCCAGCGCGATTTCAACTCATTCAAAACGACAAGTGCTGAAAATAGAACAATCCGCACTTGCTGATCCCAAATTGATCAATGCGATGGCCTGCATCTGCTGGCTGCAAGAGGCAGATCCATTGCTACCTGCAAACTGGGGAGAACAAGACAGGTTCAAAGAGGTGGCGAACATGGTTTGTGACATCCACGGTTTGCCATTGGTCTGGTATATCCCGTTTCATGGCTCCGAACAAAAACAGCATTTTGTCGGCGACTACTTGTTGCCGGATTTTCACATTAAAGGCCTGAGTTTTGAGCAGAGGGTTGATGCCTTTAAGCAGTGTCTCTCCCCTAGTTTTGAAGGAGCTGACTATTGCATTGAAGAGTGTGCACGGCGATTTCGGTTCGAAGAGCGGACCATCGAAAAAGTCGCCAGTGTTTTTGGCGAAAATGGTAGCAAATTGAATCCTCAAAATCTGCTATCTGTTTGCTCAGAACAGGCTAGTTTCGAAATGGGCAACCTGGCACAACTTGTTCAACCAAGATTTAGTGCCGATGAGCTTATATTACCCCGAAGTCAAAGACAGCAAATTGACGATATCCTGCATGCAATGTCTGCCCTGACAACGGTGCATTACCATTGGGGAACGGCCAAGGTCTGGAATGAAAGTGGATTGTCGGTGTTATTTTGCGGTACGCCCGGCACAGGTAAAACAATGGCTGCAGAAGCAATTTCCACTGAACTGCGTTTGCCCATGTACCGAATCGATTTATCTCAGGTGGTGAATAAATACATTGGCGAAACAGAAAAGAATCTTAAACGCATCTTTGATGCCGCTGAACTAAGTGATTGCATTTTATTCTTTGATGAAGCAGACGCACTTTTTGGTAAACGAACAGATGTAAAAGATGCCCATGACAGATTTGCAAATATCGAAATCAGTTACTTGCTGGAAAGAATGGAGCGCTTTAAGGGCCTGGCGATTTTAGCCACCAACAGGCGTAAAGATCTTGATGAAGCTTTTATGCGAAGGCTCAGGTATGTAGTGGAATTTCCGGTTCCAGGATTTGAACAACGTTATCGCATCTGGCTGCAGGTGTTTCCTGAACATGTCAACACCAGCGACCTGGACTTTCGTTATCTTGCAAAACAATTTCAGTTGTGCGGCGGACATATTCGATCCGCAGTATTTAATGCTTGCCTGCGTGCAGCAAACGGCAAAAATCCGCAAGCGCCAGCAAAAATAGGCATGCAGGACCTGCTCATTGCAATAAAACGTGAATTGGAAAAAATTAATCGTTCGGCTTCAGATGAATTGTTTGGTGCCTATGCCCACCTACTGGGGCCTGAATCATGAGTATTTCCATCAGTATTAACAGGTTGGCGATTACTTTAAGCGGCATTTCATCTCAGGTTGTCGAAGAGGCTGCCCAAGGGTTGGAACAGGAGTTAACCAGACGACTGGGAGCGGGAAACATAGGTCAGGGACTGACCACAACGTCATCAAAAGTGGACTTGGGTGAGCTGCACTTAAGCAATGTGCATGGCACCAGCACATTAAATGCTGCCGGGTTGAGAGAACTGATAGCGCTGCAGCTGATCCAGGCAATAGAAATGCAGACTGGCAAGGTTGCAGAGGAGATCTCCTGATGGCGTTCTTTATGCGTGGAGCCTTGGTGGAATATGGTAGCGATGTGCTGGGGCCAATCCCGAATATTGTGGTATTTCAGTTTAATCCGGAACAACTTTCCCGCACCTTGAATTTACCAAGTGCCAATACCAGTGCCGATGATCCTGAGTCTGCCAGGCAGACAGAGTCAGCGACTACAAGTGCGCCCCCAACGGAAAGCTTTACTCTGACAGCGCATTTTTCTGCGATGGATGATCTGGGCAAAAACAATGCCGAGTCAGCTGTGCCAAGAGTATTCGGAATTGGACCTCAGTTGGCAGCACTGGAAAAAATGGCTTACCCCAGCGCCGGATTAATAAGTCAGGCAATAGGGGCCGCTATTGATGCAGTAGGTGATGCCCTTGGTGCATCTGACGGTGATGCCAGCCGGGCAACGCCCAGAGAGGCATCGCCTAGAATACTCTTTGTGTGGGGACCATCGCGGGTTTTGCCGGTTGAGCTCAAATCAATGTCCATTACCGAGCAGGAATATGATCCGCTACTGAATCCTGTGCAGGCACAGGTAGAAATTGGTCTGGCGGTGGCGACTATCCCAGATGAAACCGACGATATCATCGGTAAGGGAGCATTGATGTATACCAATACACTCAAAGAAGCTCAGGCCTTGGCTAACTTGTCGAAAGCCATTGTGCTGGCTGCTGACGTGATTACTTTCTGATTGGAGAATTGAATGTTTCTAAAACAATCCAGATATGCCAACACTCCCACTATTTCCACTACAGATAGCAGTGGCAGGCCAGTACAGGCGCTTAAACTTCGGATTCTGCCCAACACAGTGGGAGCAGTGAGTATTGTGGATTCAGGAATGCAGTTGGATGTGATGAGTAAACGCCAATACAAAGACGGCTCGCGTTTCTGGCATATAGCTGATACCAATACAGAACTGGAAGCGAATGGTTTGGTGCAGATCGCCGGCGAACTTATCCGTATTCCCGGATCCTAGGAAATTCATATGCCCGTCAATGATTTCAGAGTTTACATAGACAACAACATTGCTGATCAGCAACGGATGGATAGCTTGGGTGAAGTAAAGGTTGAGCAGGCAATTGGTATGGCTACGGAAGCTCAGCTTGAAATACCGGTGGGGCTTAATGAAGGTGGATTTTGGAGCACCTTGGATGAAGATTTCGTCGAAGTCTTTAAACGAATCCGCGTAGAGGTAAAAGTTCGTAACGGAGAATATGTTGCCTTGATTGATGGACCCATTGTATCGCAACGCTTTGAGTTAAGCGCCTCACCCAATGAAAGTAAAATGGTTATTGTGGTTCATGATGACAGCGTCCTACTAAATCAAAACGAAAGTGTCGAGATATATGAAGACCTGAGTGCGGATCAGATAGCGGCACAATTGTTCCAGCAAGCGGGATTGGCTGCGCAGACAGACTCTGTTTCCGGTGCATCAGGCAGCATTACCCGCTACCAGGTCAAGCGAGGTACGCCAATGCAGCTGCTGAAAGAGTTAGCTCGCTCCAATGGCATGTTTGTCTATGTTGAACCAGGCAGTTCACCTGGTATGAGCACTGGGTACTTCAAACGACCGGAGTTGAATCATGGTGGGTATCCAGAGTTACTGCTCATTGGTGCTGACCGAAATATCAATCATTTTTCAGCCCAGTTGGATGGCTTGCGGCCTAGGGTTGTAACTGCTGAAGCAGTTGATACAGATGACAATACGATCCTGAGCGTGACAACTGATAATAGTCAATTGGATGCCCTTGGCGATGAAGCTGTTCACGAATTTGTCACCCCGGCTCAAACGCTGCTTACCCGACCCAGCGAAGCGAACAGAGCGTTGGAGGCACAGACGAAAGCCGCTGTGGATCATTCCAGTTGGGCATACAGTGCTAACGCTGAAGTAGTAACCGACAACTATTCGGCCGTACTGCAACCTTACCGGGTTGTAACCCTTGCAGGGGCAGGTCAGCGCTTAAGTGGAGATTGGCTGATAAGCCAGGTCACACATACCTTAACCGATTCCAATTATAAACAGGCATTCGGATTGCGGCGTAATGCCCGTTCAAGTGTTGCTGGTTCGGGTCTGCTGGGGAGTGTTTTCTGATGAGTGTAAATCCGTTGGAACGACTATTGGTTGAAGCGCTGGAACAGCAAAGATCGCAGTACTTTGGAAAATACGCCGGTGTGGTGAGTGAAATTGAAGATCCCGATAACAGAGGGAGGCTAAAAGCACAGGTGCCAGATGTCTATGGCGAGCAGATCCTCTCTCCCTGGGCCTTACCATGCACGCCATACTGTGGCGATGGTATGGGGTTTTATCAGATTCCGCCTGTGGGCACCGGAGTATGGATTGAATTTGTCGGGGGCGATATAAACCGACCCATCTGGAGTGGCTGCCGCTGGGATGATAACAACCGGTTACCTGAAAATGAGCAAGGTGAACGTGCCACCCCCGAATTGAAAATAATCCGCACTGAAAGCGGCATGATGCTCAGTATCAATGACGAGAATCATGAATTGAGTTTAAGCGATCAGGATGGCAACAATATCTTAAAAATAGAGTCTCGTAGCGGCAAAGTCACCTTGCAGGCCGGTGCCAAGGTGGTTGTGGAGGCTTCGTCTATTGAATTGGTTGAAAACGCGCGGCATCCGGTGGTGTTCGGTGACGACCTGCTCAACTATCTGAACTCGGTTGTACAGACCTTTGCGACGCATATGCACCCTGGCGAAACCTGCCTTGGAATTCCTTGTACCCCTATGGTGCCAGCGCAACCTCTGCCGATTCCGATGCAATCCATGTTGTCGCAGAAAGTGAAGTCGGGGTAGCTGTCAATATGGCCCTAAAAGCAGGTTCAGTAGATGATTTCAACGACAGCATGGCGGAGGCGATAGAGACTGCGTTTCAGACCTTATGGGCCGCGAACAAAAGTATTCCGCTGGGCAATGCAGGCGAGATAGACAGGCAAATCTTGTTTTCAGCTATCGCGCAAGGGGTGGTGACCTATCTGAGGGACAACCTCAATGGGTCTCTGGATATAAATGTAAATGTAACACAAGACAGCAGCAACAATGTCACCAGTGGCAATGGCACTGTGTCTGTTACCCAGAATAGTGGTGCCGGGAACCGAGTGACAGCCAGTGGACAGGCGACCAATGTAGTGTTGAACACAGAGTGAGAATGAAACTATGACAGGCAGACATATGGCGTTTCCCTTCCACATTGGTCAGGACGGCAGAACTGCTGCGCCCGAAACTATTAGTCAACATGTAAAAGGGGAAATAATCCAGTTACTTCTGACTACACCAGGTGAAAGGCCATTTTTACCTGACTTTGGTGGAGGTCTTAAGCGTTTGGTATTCGAGGCCAACGATGACGTGACTGCAGGGCTTGCCAGGGCAACTGTGAGTCAATCATTGAGTTTCTGGTTGCAAGAGCGAGTGGAAGTAGAAGCCCTTAGCGTTAAAAACCAGAATTCTACACTGACTGTGGATCTCAAGTATCGGGTACTGGTCAGTGGCGAAGCGCAACAACTGCGTTTTCAACACAACCTTTGAGATAACGTGAGGAAAGGATAAGCAGGTTATGAGCGAAATATTTGATCTGGAACACTTACAAGACCGGGCAAATGATCTCGTTTCACATAATGGGATCAAACAGGCATTTGTGTCTTTGGACCCCGCTGCACCTGCATCTTTTGCCTGGCTCGAAGTGGAGTGTTACAACAGCGTCGCTGTTGCTGACATATTGTCAGATATTTCGGCTGCGTTGATTTCCCCCGATGATTTATTTGGAATTGAAGGAGGTACGCGACTCAAAGGTGATCTTGATGGCGGAATTATACGTGTTACAGAGGTTATAGCGGGCACAAGTACTAATACTTTGGATGTGAAAGTTGAACCGGTTGGGGACTATTCAACTTATCAGCTCAAATTGGTTGCACCGGGATACGCCTTCGATCCTTTATTCAGAGTACAGGCATTCAAATTCAGACCCGGTTGCTTTAACAGCAACTGTGCTCCCCTGAGTGAATACAGCGCACCAAATGAAGAACCCGTTATTGATTATCTGGCCAAAGATTTTCATTCGTTCCGCCACCTCCTGTTTAATGCGATGCGGGAGCGGGTGCCGGGTTGGGAGCCAACAAGTGAAGCTGATTTAGACAATGTTCTTATCGGTCTGATCGCTGCAGATGCAGACGAGTTAAGTGATTTTCAGGACAGAGTCGTGAATGAAGCCTATTTGGGCAGGGCACGAAAACGATCCTCACTAGCCCGTCATGGTCGCCTGATGGACTATCACCTGCATCAGGGGAACCAATCCAGCAGTTGGCTGGCATTGCAGGTAAATACAGATTTTTCTCTGGATAGTGCATTGTCAACCTGGTCTGGCAGAGGATGGCAAACCACAGGTTCGCAAATCTTTGCCAGTCGTCATAGTGCTGAAAACACCCAGGCATTGTTTACTCTACTCAATACATTAAAACTTTACACTTGGGGAGATACTGTCAGGGCGCTGGAGGCAGGTGCCACGCAGGCCGATGTGATTGTCCCCGCAGGCACAATGACAGAAGCAGAAGCTGATCAACTGAGAGACATATTTCGCCACGCTGACGTTCAGCATTTGCTTATTGAACAAAAACTTAATCCCGAGACTGCCAACGCTAATGGTCTGGACAAAACAAGACGGCAGGTTGTGCGTTTATTGGAAGGTGACAGTGTTGCACAAAGCGTTGAAGATCCTGTTCTGGGGACCTGGTTCGTTCGTTTATACTGGCAGGTGTCGGCTCCTACTCGCCGCCGATTCTGTTTTGTTACCGAACTTGCAGGTCAACCACCACGAGATGATGTGACGCTGTTTCATGGGAATCTAGTTGAAGTCTTCCACGGTCGACTCCACCGAACAATCTTTGTTCCAGATGACGTCCCTTTGGGTACTGATGATGCCAGCCAGGTCATCAAGGTTTCATATCGTCACTATCAAAGAGGACACAATACGCAGCTTTTAAGAAGCACAGAGGTTAATGCTAATAATGAAGAAGTCGCAGTTTCCTTAGAAATACCGCAAAGACTTTTATCTTATTTAGACACTGACCCAGGAGGTGAGCAGGGACCAAAAAGTTCACTAAGCCTTCAGGTATCCGGTTTTTCTGATGACTGGCAGGAACGCAATGACTTGATTGAGAGTGATGAAGCAGATACGCATTTTGTGGTGGACACAGACGAGACTGGGAAAAGCAGTATCCTGTTTGGCAACAATATTAATGGCCAAGCCTTGCCAGAAGCGGCGGTTGTCACCTGTGATTACCAAATTGGCAGAGGAGCTGAGGGAAATATCGGGCCTGACAGCTTAATGGAATTTGACGGCAGTGCTTCAGGTTTTCCAGCAGTAGATAAGGTTTGGAATCCTTTAGATATAACAAATGGTCGCGACCCGGAAAGCCGTGAACAGGCCATTCGTCGTATTCCCCAGGCTTATCATGCCAGACAGCTGAGAGCTATTACCCTGGAAGACTATGTCGATCGTGCTGAGTCCCTTGAAGCCGTCTCCCATGCCTATGCCAGCTATCGTTGGACTGGTAGTTGGCGAACAGTCAGGGTAGCCATCGATTTACGCGCCGGCTTTAGTTGGCAGGATGAACGACAACGGATTAAGGCACATCTGGATGCCGTTCGCCTGATTGGCGAAGATCTGGAAGTGAGAGAGGCAAAATTTGTTTCTCTGGATATCTATCTGAAAATTTGTGCCCATCCGAGTTACTGGCCGGAGGATTTGCAGCATCTACTCGAAACAGAATTCTCCAATCAGTATACCCCTGAAGGTCGACAAGGCTTCTTCCATCCAGACTTGTGGACATTCGGGCAGAACTTACATGCCAGTCAGCTCATTGGCAGAGCGCTGAGTGTTGAAGGGGTTGAAAGGGTCATTTTATTGAGCCTTCGTCGCTGGTATTCGGTTACGGGACCCAGTACCGGCAATCTAACGATCTCATCGGCTGACCTGACAACGAATGAGGTGCAGACAATATCTGTTGAACCTGACGAAATCATTCAGGTTGCCAGCGATCCCAGTCATCTGGAAAAGGGCCGGATTCAAATTGAGATTGCAGGAGGGCGTCGATAATGTGTGCAGCTAAACATTTTTATCAGGAAGAGGCTGTCTTCCCGAAACGCATCTTGAACCGACCATCGCTAAGCTCGATTGATTATCGCATTGGGCAATATTCTCATTTACGTGAATACATGCTCGCTCAACTTAACAGCAGCGCGATATTGGAAAAATGGACACATCGCAATGCCGATGATCCAGGTATTGCTGTGCTAGAAGGAAATGCGCTGGTTGGAGATATCCTGACTTTTTATCAGCAGTTGTATGCCAACGAAGTGTATTTACGCAGCGCCAACTGGCAGGAAAGTATTAACGATCTGGTGCAAATTGGCGGCTATCGCATGGCGCCGGGAGTAGGAGGTGAAGCGACTTTTGTCCTTAAGATTAAAGGGCTGGATTCGGTTGTTGTTCCGAAGGGACTAGGCTTTAAAGCACAATTGAAAAATCGGGAAACTGAGGACGAGTTTGAAAGTGTGGAAGAGATCATCACCTATCCCCACCTCAGCGAATTTCATCTCTACCGCCCAGCAAACCCGGCTTCGAATATCGCGATTGGGGATGCTGATCTTGAAATCAAACTAGTGGAGGGTTCTGCAGAGTTATCGGCTAAATTGGCGATAGATTTGCAGCCTGGCGACAGACTGATACTGCTGCCAGATTCAGACATGTTTGATCAGACCGGGCAATCACAGCGTACCCAGGCAGCTTCTGAGATAGTGATGGTTAAATCTGTGGATTATCTGCTGGACAAAGTCACCATCAATATCGAGGGGAAACTTCAACAAAACCGCGGGGATTCAGTTAAATCGTTTAAAATTGACCGTTCTTTCAGACACTTTGGCTTTAATGCATCGCGTCGCTATACCGTGTTTGACCCAGCCAGCCAGACAGCCGATTATCCTGAGACTGAATTCTACCGATACATTAATACCACTGATATCGGGTCTGACTATTATTCGACTTTGGCCATCAACCAAATCCCACTAGAAAAGGAAGTGGACGATCTTGCTTTGGGCAGCAGGTTGGTTTGCGAGGGTGTGGCCATTTTTAACGACACCACTCAGGCAGGAAGTCCGCAATTTTCTGAACAGCAATTCACAGTGGTTAAAACCATTGAGCAAATTCAGTCCGATTCATTGATTTGGGCAAATGTCGAAACCCCCACCACTGTTGTTACCATTGATCAGCAACTATTTACTAATCAATCTTTTTACAACGAAAGAACTGACATTCGTCGCACTCTATTCCACGAAACTCTTGGTTCTGAGCTGACATTGCAAGCAACGACAAATTATGGCAACGGTAGTTTCAGCACTGGAAAACTGGAATATTTCGGTACCTATCAACAGGCGCTGGCATTAGTCGGGCGCAGGTTAATGCTCAGCGAAAATGAAAAAAGCAGCGTTCAGGTAGTAAAAGTTACGTCGGGTCCGGAAGACCTTGCTGAACAATTGAGTGTCCGTGATGAAACGGGCCAATGGAGATGGGAGGTGACCTTAGATCAAATTCCTGAATGGCCTCAGGATGCCTTTGATGATCAGTCCAATCAGATTGTTGTGTACGGCAACCTCATTGACACCACCCAGGGTAAAAGCCAGGATGAAATTGTATTAGGAAGTGGAGACAGCCGTCAGAGATTTCAGACATTTGCCATTCCAAAAGTACCATTAACCTACCTCCTGGATGAAACCCAGACACCTGCCCAAACGCCAGAATTACTGGTTTACGTTAACAATATATTGTGGCAGCGAGTGGAAAGCTTTTTTGAACGTGCAGCTGATGCACAGGTTTACGTCGTAAGGGAAGATAACGAGGGAAATAGCTTCGTTCAGTTTGGTGATGGCACATTCGGAGCCAGGCTGCCTTCCGGGCAACAGAATGTCTCTGCATTTTACCGTGTTGGTATAGGTGCTGCCGGCCAATTGGCGGTTGATAAGAAGCCAACGGCAATCGGCAAATTAGCTGGATTAGAAAAAGTAATTCTTCCCGGTGAAGCAGTCGGAGGCGGGGAGCCAGAGTCTCCGGACAATGCAAGAACGGCAGCGCCAGCAAAACTGCAAAGCTTAGGGCGGTTGGTTGGCTTGGCTGACTTCGAAGCGGAAGCAATGGCAATCCCGGGTGTATTGAAAGTGCGAGCGACTTGGGATGCGCCGCGGGGAACACCTCTAATTCAAATTGTAGTGCTCACTGCAACAGGGACAAGTGCAGCTACAGAAAAGGTCCAGAGTACGCTTAACGGCTACAATCGTTGTCGCGGCCCTAAACGTTTCCCCATTACCGTTCAGCAAGGTTTGAAACAGTATATTTATCTTAATATCCGGGTTGGATTTGAGGCTTCACGCAAGCAATCAGAGATGTCAGAAGACATTAAACAAGCTTTAGGGGCAGTTAATAGTGCAGGGGAGGAGCGCGCGAGGGGATCGGGTTTGTTTTCGCTGCAAAACCGTACTTTTGGACAAGGTGCTCACCATTCACAAATTCAAGCTGCGGTTCAGAATGTAGCAGGTGTCACCTGGGTGGAAATAGATGATGCCCAGGTGATTGATCTCGGTACTCCGCCAGAAACTGATCCTGTGGCACTTGTGCTTCCTGCTTTGCCCACTACTACTAAAACAATCGGTTGTCTGCCGGAGCGTATTCTGACTTTAAACGATCTTCATCTTGAGATAGCGCTAAGTAAAGATGAAACGCAAACGGAGTGTGGAACATGACATCGGTCAGACAATCTTTATATGACAGATTGCCGGAGCTCTATCGCATAAAAGATCAGGAACGCATCCCGGCAGGACAATTAAAAGCCTTTGTGGATATTCTGGACAGCACACAATCCGCTGTCAGCGATAATATAGAAGCCTTATACCACGATCTGTTCATCGAAACTTGTCACGACTGGGTAATCCCTTATCTGGCTGATCTGTTGGGTACATCGCACCTGTCCGGATTGCCATGGACGTTGAGGGCGGACGTGGCTAGAACGATAAAGCATCGTCGACGCAAAGGTACGCTTGGAGCCATTGAGTCTCTGACTTTTTCCTTGACGCGATGGGCGTCTCATACGCTTGAATTGCGGGATCGGATTGTCTGGGATCAGCAGTTGAACCATCAACGTCCCGACCGCAACGGACAAGCGCCTTTGCCGCTTTTACCCGGCGAGAACCAATCCATAGCGGTGGCTGTGCAAGGTGGAACCGTGAACCTGCGCGATCCTGCACTCCTGAGTTTTTACAACGGGCCTTTTGATCCGTTCGCAAAATTGATTGATGTTAAACCCATAGTTACCGGCGCGGCTCGACACAATTTCCCAAATCTGGCGATTTTCCTGTGGCGACTGGCGGATTACACCCTCCCGGCTATTCAACCGGATTTTGTGATGAATCAACGCTTTGCTCCGCTTCCTGAAATACTTTCTCCTGGCGCTGCCGAGTTTGTTGTTGGTTTCAATCTACACCCTTTGGGTGAGCCAATGGTGTTATTCAACACCCATAGGTTCCAGGCCGATGATGAACCCCCTAATCTAACCAGCAAAGATGCGGTACCTGGTCCAATGCCCACTGCCAGACTCAGCGACAAAACCCTGACTGGAAACCCTGAATCATATGTGACTTTAGAATTTTACAACACCGCTAGTGATTTACCCAGGCTGATGGCGAGTGATTCTGTTGGGCTTACCTTGTATTTGCCCGCATCACTGAGTGGCGCAAACTGGACCTTTCGCGGCGCCAACCTTTGTGCATGGCAAGAAGGGATAAACCCGGAATTGGCCGAATATGAAATAGCCATTGATCCTGTGCATGGGCGCATTTTATTTGGGGTTACAGACACTTCCAGTGAGGCAAATCTTATTCAGGAAGGTCTCTTTGCTTCCGTTACCTATGGATTTTCAGGACCTACCGGTGCGCAACCCATAGTCAGGAAAAGTTTGGTACGGAATAAGATCAGTGTGGATTATGAAGGTTTCACTGACGAGAGCGGAACAACTACGGCCATTTCAAATGGCCTTGCGCTGCAACAGGCATTGGACAACCTGCCATCCCGTTCTGCGCCATTGTTGATCGAAATTCAAGATAGCCGGACCTATGACCTCAATATTAACGCTGTTGCAGGCGTGGACAATGAATCGGGTCTTGATGTTTTGCGTTTGAATAGATCATTGCATATCAGAGCTGCCAGCGGACAACGACCTATCATTCGCTTGTATAGGCCACTGGCTTTCCGACCTCAAGATGTGGATGCACCTGTGGTGGAAAACCTGAATGTAACGCTAGAGGGGCTGTATCTGACCTGGGATAAAACCTCTCCCGAATTTGGTGCCGAGACTGCCCTGATTGAGCGCGCTGCTGTCAATGAATTTAAACTTTCGGGTTGCACCCTTGATCCTGGCAGTCACCGGGCTTTGGACGGATCACGACATGACAAGCGTTATGCATTCAATCTGGACAATAGTTATGGTTTTGATCCCGCTGGTGGAGAAGATTTCGAACAGATCCCCAGGGTACTGATTGCCAGAAGCATATTGGGGCCAGTGGCGATGGACGATGCATATGAATTACATCTGCAGGACAGCCTGATTGACGCTGCAAGTGGGCTGGGTGATCCAACTCCTGACTATGCTGTGCATGCCGCTACTTTACCCCTAACTGATAATTGGGGACCCGCATTATTCATACGGAACATGACGTGCTTTGGACGGATGCGTGTTGAGAGAGCTTCAGGAGAAGGTGGTATCTGGTTGCATCCTCTTGAAGTGCACAATGACTTGGTGGGCTGTATCAAATTCAGCTATTTCTCCGGGATGGGTGACAAATTGCCTCAACATCAAGCCTGTGTGTTTGGTACCCGGGTAGCACTAAGTTTTGGCAGCGAAGTATTTGGCGAAGCAGCTTATGGGCAAATTAGGTTGCGCAGCGACAATGTAGTTCTGGAGCAGGGGCCAAATAGTGATGCTATGGGGACATTTGGTTATCTGCTGAATACGCACAAATGGAAAAACATAAATATACGATATCGGGAATTCATGCCGGTAGGGACAACACCCGTACTGATCCCCGTTACTTAAAAACGCTACGCGCAGACGCATGTCGCTTAGTTGTTGCGTAGCCTGGTTAAACATCTGTCTTGGTTGAGAATTTAATCAGGGCAATCTGCAAAAGGACCAGAAACATGAAAGGCGATTTTTCTGAATGGGATTTCGATTCGCACAATAACGATATTGGGGTGTTACACCAGCAAGGTCGTGGATTAATCGATCAGGACTGGAACTCAGCTACCGCAATTAACGCCATGCAGCGTCAGGTTCAGGCAAATGATGTGATTGGTCCTGATGTTGCTGCTGTACCAGCGGATCGTAAAAACAGCTTTCTTGTGACTCAGGCGCAGGCTAATGCATCGGAAGTTGAAATTACCCTTGAGCCTGGGAGAGTCTGGGTGGACGGGTTTGTTGTTCAGGTGAAGGAGTGGCCAGCTATACCTCAACCAGCCACCTATCTGCCTCCACCCTTCCATTCAACAAGCATGGATACCACGAGTATCACGGCAAACGTCAGAGATGCAGTGATCCTGGAAATATGGCCTGAAGCCCTAAATGCATTTCAGAATCCGGCAGAGCTACTGGAGCCTGCTTTGGGAGGTGTGGATACAACAGAGCGGGCCAAACTTTTTCATAGATTACGTTTGTTGCGCCTAGAAGATGGCGATGAATGTGGCAACTTGGCGGACAAGCTGGAAGATGATTTTTCGAATAAAGGAAAGCTGACAGTCAGCGCTGAAACTATCACTGTCACCGGCGACTGTCCGGTAGAAGCTGGCGGAGGCTATACCGGATTCGAGCATTATCTGATAAGGGTGGAAATTGCCGAACCTCAGGGTGGAGAGGCACGTTTTAAATGGTCACGATTTAATGGAGGTCTGGTGGGACGTGGCGTAAAACGCGCGGGTGAAGACAGAATCGATATTCTGGCAAATGACCAGATGATTAACCATTGTGGCGTGACTGGTTTCTACCTCGAAGCCTTGATGGAAAACGCTGTGACCGGACTGTGGGAAGTGGTCTTTAGTGCAGATGCGACTTTAAGCGCAGACAGCGAATTAGTATTGGCGGCCATTACTGGTACCTGGCCTGGCGGAGATGGAAACGAAGCATTCTTTCGTTTATGGGACGGAAATGAGCCCGTGTCTGGTTATCCCACCGGCCCGGACCCGGTTGAATTGGCAATGGGACTGCGCCTGCAATTTGATGGTTCGTCCTCCGATTTAACAAAATATACACCAGGGGATTTCTGGGCGTTTAAAGTCAGAGCTGCAGGGGCAGCTGGTTTTGATGCTTTGCGAGAATGGCCCAACAGTGAAGCGCCGCAGGGCATTCACTATCACCGTGCACCCCTGGCAATAATCACCTGGAATAGTGCAGTACCCACAACGGCAATTTGGCCTGACGATATTCATGATTGTCGTCGCGTATTTCGTCCTTTAACCCAAATGGATACTTGCTGTTCTTTCCGTGTTGGCGATGGCATGTCCAGCCGGGGTGACTTTGACAACATACAGGATGCAATAAATGCATTACCACCGGAAGGGGGAGAGATTTGTGTATTAAAAGGAATTTATCCTGAAAATTTACTGATCACAAAAAGTAACGTTGTGATACATGGATGCGGTGATGCCACCCATTTAGTTGCAGATTCGAGCGACCCCGCTATCCGCATTGCAGGGGCGAATCAGGTAACAGTCAAAAACATGCAGGTAAGTGCTGATCCAGAGGGAATAGGTGTACATATCACTATGCTTGAAGTACCACCACAACATATTACATTGTCATCACTAAGTATCAATGCGGCAACGCGAAGTGGGATTCAAGCTGACAGTGGGCGATTTATCAGGCTGTTGGACAATCGCGTCAGTATGCAGGACGTGGCTAGCGCATTTCATGGGATCTTTATTATCGCCGATGAGGTCCTGATCGAACATAATCTGGTTCAGGTCGTGGGCAAAGGTAGGCAGTTGACCCGAGCTTCTGCCGGTCGGGGAGGACTGCAATTGGGTGGAACCTGTGATTCTGTCCGCGTCACTGATAATCAGTTTCTGAGTGGCATTGGCAACGGAATCACCTTAGGAACCCTGATGGCAATTGATCAACAGACAGATGACAAAAGGGGCCCCGAGGGGTGGATAGTGGGTAAGGATGATCCTTGTGATCCCTGTGCACCTGGCAGTGTGATTATTCGACCACGTAACCCGGACGGCGCCGAGCAACCTGAATACCAAAGCATGGGATCACTTTACGATATTCGTATTGAGCGGAACAGGATAGAAGGTTTTGGTTTGAACGGAATAGGTGTAGTGGCCTTTTTCGATCTTGAGGAAGAGGATGAGTTTATCAGTGTGGTAGGTCTGCAAATACTGGGAAATACCATCACTGGCTGCCTGCTTCGTAATCTGCAACAAATCCCTGATGAAATGGTTGATAGTTCCGGTTACGGTGCCATCAGCCTGGCTGACGTTGAAAATGCGGTGATTAATGATAATCAGCTGGTGGACAATGGACTCAGCCATTTGGATCCAATATGTGGGATCTACGTATTGCACGGTGAAGGGCTGGATATCTTCGATAACCGCATTCTGAATAATGGCAGAAAAACGGAACAATCAACGGAAGATGCAAATCAAGGTCCGCGGGCAGGAATTTGGGTTCAGTTTGCCACCGCGCCCAAGTTGATTATTCAAACTTTAGACCGTCTCTACCCCAGGCAGAATGGCATACCAGCAATCAGGATCCATGACAATATCGTCACACAACCATTGGGCAGAGCAGTTTCGCTTAATGCCCTTGGTCCGGTATCGGTGTTAGGCAATCAGATGACGTCTCAGGGCTTTATATTTGATGCAAATGCACCATCGTTCTTTGCGTCTACGTTGTTTATTTTTAATCTTGGCATTTCTAATGAACTGCATTTACAGCAAATATTGTTTAGTGGTGAAACCATGGATGATGTCCCGGCCGGGATCCCACCGGGGGAAGAGGATGACTTTTATATCATTTCACAACCTGGTCTCGATAGTCAGCGAGCATTTGGTTATCTGGGCAATGGTAATGTGCAATGCAACGACAACCAAATCATGCTTGATTTAACCGACCAGACTGGATTCCAGTTAGGCATCACTTCTATCTCGATTGTTAGCCTGGATGACGTGAATTTTCAGGATAATCAGTGCGACATTAGTTTTGACTTGATTCTCGATGAAATATTCCTGATGCAATCATTGATATTTGGCTGGACCGCGCGCGTCAACGGGAACAGGTTTAAAGAAGGCATTATTGGGTCACTGTTTTCTGCTTTTACAATCAGCTTATTTGCCAATAATACCACGCACAATCAAGCGACCCACTGTATTCGCGCTGCTAACTTTTTGAATAGCGCCAATCTGAGTCGAACACCCAATGCCATATTGTTGGATATTTTTGGGTTGTGTGATGACGATTTACAGCTTGGGGAGCGAGTTGCAGGGGCATTTAGCCGTGAGCAGGCGACTACAACGCCGCAAACGCGTTTGAAACTGCTGAGATAACCATGTTTATCAAGGAGAAACCATGAGCCAAAAACCGCAACGAAAAATTTCTAAGGCGGCCATCGGTGCCGAGATTGAAAAAGGTATACCCGGCAACGACATATTGCGCGTATCTGGTATGCAGCAACTGCGTTCTTTCAGAAGCAGCAAAGCTAAATCCCAATCCAGAGAGCAACAGCGCCTGGTGAGTAAATACGGCGAACAGGACGAACGCGTAATTCGGATGAATACCAGTCTGGATGCAAATTCCAATTACATTTCAAATTTGGATATGGAATTGAATCGGGCAACGGCACCGAGAAAGAAAATCGGTACTACTTCCTGGAATGTGCAAGGTCGTGTTTATGATCAGCAGGGTTGTCCCGTTGTTGGCGCTGATGTCAGCATTTTATCTGGCGATGGTCACAGAATTGAACAAATCCCGCCCACTAAGACCGATACTAAAGGGCGCTACAACATTACCTATCAGGCGCAAAAAAATGAACTGGTTACTCAGGCAGACGCTAAAACCAGCGAAAGAGCATCTGCGATACGGATAAATCGTAACACTGTCAGAAGTGAACAGGTTTTCGTCAGAGCAATCGATTCCCGCAATGATGAAGTCTGTGCCGATTCTACGCTTATGGTGCCTAAGCCAGGCTCCTGCAACTATCGAGACTTAATCCTCGATATACGGCAGGATGACGACTATAAAGTAGGTAATCGTGACAGACGCAGTAGTCGTTATCTTGGCAATTCTTCAACCACTGAACTACATGATCTGAAAAACGAAAAGGCACAGTGTCAAATTGACAACATAAGAATTGACCATTGTTTTAATTTTAAATCTGAAAAAGAGGCCAGAGCGCTGGGATATGACTATTGTGCATATTGTTTCGGACGAGAAAAGTCTAAACGTTAGGCCTGAATTAATTTCAGGATGAAGAGGTGCAACCATGAGTCTTCGCCAATCACCAAGTACAAATGGACAGAGACAATTACATAAAAGGGCTCCAAAAGTCTCTAAAAGTGTGTGTAGTACTGCCAACCAAGCACAGAACGATGTGCAACGACCGTTCATGCAGCGTAAATGTTCCTGTGGCGGAGGTTGCGCTGGTTGCCAGAAAGACAAAGAACGTATTCAAGCTAAGTTGACTATTGGTCAGCCTGATGACAAATACGAAAGGGAAGCGGATTCTGTCGCCGACTCAGTAATGCGTCAGCCCGCTGGTCTGGATCACTCCAGTGTTATTACATCACCAATTCCTTCCATCCAACGGGTCGATAATCAACATCTCTCTATGCTCAGTCGAATGGGTGAAACAGCGCAAGAAGAAGATCTGATGCAAACCAAGTCTTCCGTTACTAGCCACGATGCTCCGTCTGATATTGATTCTGGTGTGCGCTCACTGAAAGGAGCAGGACGACCTCTGTCAGTATCAGAAAGTCAGTTTTTTGAGCCCAGATTTCACCGATCCTTTTCTGATGTTCGAATTCATACTAGTGGTAAAGCGAATCATTTGGCCAAATCAGTGAATGCCCATGCCTTTACTGTCGGAAATGATATTGCCTTTGCGGATGGACAGTATTCACCGGGTTCCCAGCAAGGTCGAAAGTTAATGGCCCATGAGCTGACCCATACGGTCCAGCAAACGGGAGGTGAAGGTGCAGTGCAACGCAAAAGTGATTTGTTGCAACGAGGGAGTGCCGGGTTGTTCGGGGGAAAGTGTTGTAATACAGCGTCAAGAGTAGAATGGGGGTTGGTGGGAGAAGGTAAATGGAAAAAGCTTGAAGCAGATGAATGCACAGGCGCCACTGAAGACTGTGATGGCATGACCTGTGGAGGTGGCTTTTATCGGGTAGACAATATGCAGACCGGCAGTTGCAATACTCCCCGTGTTGACGATGCGACTTTTGCGCCCAGACGCTGGACTCCGCATACCCAGGGGAGCGATGCTAATTCGCCCACTCAGTTGGGCAGTACTGAAGGTGATATACCACCTAACTGGGCATATGACAGTGCTGCAACTGCTGCTTGTCCCGATGGGGTGCGAACCATAAGTGTAGACCTGATTAAACTTGATGGCGCAACGCGTTCTCCCGCTGCGGATCTGGGCGTGGCCAACAGAGTTTTTCAGCCAAGCTGCGTAAGATTCGCAACTGGCGCCAGCAAGACGGTAAACAATGCGGACACAACGTCGTGGTTAGGTGGAGACACAGATCTGAACCTGGCAGGAATTACCTGCCCAACACCAACGGCTGAAGAAAGTGCCATGTACACAGGTGCCACCAGAAAATACGGCCTATCCAGCCGAATGCGCGTGTTTTATCCCGCATCCACTTCAGGGTATAGGGCACGTGCATTTAGCAGACCACCATATTGTGCTGGTGGGTTTGCTAATCATGCTGTTATTTATCCCAATGCTCTAGTAGATACGCTAGCACACGAGTTTGGACACATCTTATTGGATAGTGGTGACCATGCCAGCATCGATAACCCGGCAGATACCACCAATATAATGTTCGCCCCAGGTCGCACAGGATCAAATCTGGACGCAAGCCAAATCAGTATTGTTTTTGGCAATGCTTAGTCTGGTTCAGCATGTATTTTGAGAAATCGAATATGTTTGAAAACGGCGTGGATCATGATCTGGAGACGCACAAGACAAAAAGCGTTGAGTTGATTAATACTGCTGCGGAACTGGCATCGTCAAATTCTGCCATTGTGCTTGGTTGCGGGTTATGTGCTGAAATACCAATTAGAGAACTTAGTCAACGTTTTGAATCACTGGAACTGTTGGATATAGATGAGCGGGCCTTGGGACAGGTTTTTCAGCAAAGCAAAACGTGGCAGGTACCTCTGCAGCAAAATCGTGTATATCACGCTGATATTACAGGGCTGCTGGAAAAAATTGATCGGAAAATCCCAGAGTTCGTTGCAGACAATCCGGATCCGTTTTCTTTTCTTTTACTATGCGCAAAGTGGCTGGATACCGCAGAGCCTGAATTTTGGAGGTCAAATACCGGCAAGCATTACGACCTGATTGTTGTGTCCACTGTCCTGACTCAACTTCAAGCATTGCTGCGGGAAAGGGTTGAGTGCATTTTTTCTCAACACTATCCAAATTCGATGAAACCACTGGACAATTTTCAGCCCTGGTTGGATTCCATATGGCAGTTTGCACGAAGACTGGAAACCGGGTTTATCAGACATCTTTCAACTTTGCTAAAGCCCGGTGGCATTATTTATCTTTCAGCAACCGTCCATGTGAGCTGGTTGACCCAAACCAGTGAAAACACATTAATCACTGACGGAAAGTGGATAGCGACAGCAACCAACAGATTGAAAGATTATCTGATGTCAGGTGATCGTATTTTGCACGAAAAACACTGGGACTGGATTCGTCCTGGCAGGGAAAGGGATTTTTGGGGCAGACTGTATGGTGTTCAAGCTTTGATTTACCAGCCACAAAATGAACGAACCAGGGCCTAGCCAATGTCAGTTGCCCTGCAAACTAAAGCTAATAGCACAGCCAAAAAGAAGCCTGGCAAACATCAACGAGCGTCGTTTGAAAAAGAGCAAATAGTCTCACCAATCGCTCAATCGCAACCATTGGCGACAAAACCTCATTCAGGTTGTGCTTGTGGTGGAGGATGTCCTAGCTGCGCGGGATTGTCGGCAAATATTAAACTGAGTCAATCCGGAGATCTGTTTGAGCGTGAGGCTGACAAGGTTGCTCAGCGGGTTACCAACGGTTCAGAACCAGATAATAATCCGATTAATTCTAAATCTGCTGACAATGCCGTTCTACTTAAACGCAGTGATCAAAAGAGTGCCTCTTTCAGTTCTTTGGCTCGGGGCCACCAGGGCGAATTCAACACAAAAACAGCGGAATCAAATGAACTGGATGAAGAACAAGAAGAACTGAGCGTAAAATCTAGTCCAATTGCCGGGTTAAATCAGCCTTCCCATCTGGCGAATTCATCTGGAAAAACCTTACCCGCAGAGCATCAATCCTATTTTGAGAACAGGTTCGGTGTTGCCCTTGGGCATGTTCAAATCCATGATGATCAAGATGCTCACCTCTTGGCCAGAAATTTCAACGCCAAGGCGTTTACGCAGGGGAATCATATATTTTTCGCTGCATCCCAATTTAAACCCGATACAAGGACGGGTAAGCGGCTGTTAGCACACGAACTGGTGCATACTCAACAACAATCTCCTCTGGCAAATCCGGCAATCGCCGGGCAGGTGTTAACCAAGCGGTCAATGAATCCGGCGTTTGTGCAGAGGGAAGTTAATCTGCCTTCAAGAGAAAACCCAACGGGTGATTTTGATCTTAACCCTAGCGGCAATAATCCTGGGCGTGTTTCTGCAGACGATGTACTGGCAGAGAATACTTATGAGCTAAGTGGGGATGTGCATGTGGATTCTCACAACCTGACGGGAGGCGCTCCCCAGGGATTTGATGCTGGAACATCGGAACAAGATGCTCAAGGAGCATCAAATTGTCCCGATATTCTGACTCCCATCGTAGATTTTGCCCGGCAAGATTCAGGTTTAATCCCGCAGGGAACTGCTTTTCCCTCACTTGCAGTGAGCTTTATTCCTTTCCCTTTTAATGTGCTTGCCGCTGGTGCAATAGAGGGAGCCGCTGCACTCTGGAATAGCTTGCCGTTGGCTGCAAAGGCCGCGACCGTCAACGCCATGATAGACGTAGGAATTGATACGTTGAGCCTTAGTCTCGAATCGGATTTCACAGACAAGTACTCAAAAATAGCGCTGCGCGCATTTCTGCGACGCTTAAAACGCGAGCCTGACCAGCGCAAAGTCGACATCGCTGAAAGAATGGGCAATTTGATACTTGGCAGGGATGTACAGTTTTTCTGGGGATTCCTGAAGGGCCTGGTGGTGGGATTCTTTGTGGATGGATTGCTGGGCATTATTCAAATGGTGATCGATATAATTTGTCTGATACCAATGTTGTTCAGTTTTATTGATCGCGTATTACGTTTTATTGAACTCTTCCCACAGGCCATAAGAGATGCAATACAAGCGTTGGTAGATTTACGTGAATCAGTGGAAGAAGCATTAAATCACGCGGTGGAAACGTTGATGGAAATTTACCACCACCCTGAACGGGTTATGGAATTTATCGAACAAATAGATGAACGCATGACGGCATTGGCTGAAGCAACAGGGCAACGTGGCGCAGAAATGATGTTGCGGGCATTTGGACAACCTTTTGACCGCATTGGTTTTGCTGTGGGCAGGGTGTTTGGCATGGTTATTTTTGAGATCGTGTTGGCCATAGTCGCTGCTGTGTTAACAGCTTACATTGGCGGAGCAGGGGCGGCAGGGTCTGCTACAGTCTCGGCGGGTAAAACGGCACTAAGAACATTTGTCGCAGGATTAAGAAGGGGCGTTGCATTTATCGCCCGGCAAATTGCGCCTATTACACGCTTTGTTTCTCGTTTTCTGGATAAGGTAAAAGACTTCGTTCTTGGATTACGAACTGCATTGACGGGAGCCTGGAGGGCAGTCTCCACTAAGCTGGGAAGAGTATTCGACAAGGTTAAAGACCTGTTCCAGAGGTTTATGTTGCTCATTGGCGATTCTCGTTTCTTCCTTCAGTTTATTGCAATCATGCGCGCAAAGATGTTGCAACCCAGGTTCAGTGTCACCGGTATTCAGCGTGCTCCCTTGTATACGATAGTGATGTCAGAACGCAACAAACCCAGGTTTATCAGGGTGATAGGTTTGCCTACTATCAAAGCCGCTGATAACCGCGGCAATTGGATTATCAAAGTAGGACGGGCAGGGGTTCCATTAGTAAAAGTAGGTATAGCCGAAGCGCGTATGGATGGTGCATCGCGCAAACATTTTGCAGGCCGTTTTATACAGGAACGAGTCGACGATATGCGTGATGCACGTATTACAGATGAAAATATTGAAGACGAAATTAGACCTTATAAAAACGCCTACCATCTGGACAAGTTATATTCCAGATACAATAGCAGCGAAGACGAATTTGATATTCGCGCAAGCGCCAGTCCGGAAGATGAAATAGCCAGTCGCGAATCTCCCTGGCCGGTTGGCACTCAACAGGATCCTGTGCCAATTCGATGGTTCAGGTTACCCGGAGTCTTCCCAACCATAAAGGTTTATCGCAACGGAGAAAATGGTCAGCGAGAACTTGTGAGTTCGGGTTCACCTTTAACTGGAGTAAACCTACCTGCATTTCGCAGTATGCCTGCCCAACGGCTGCAGGTTTTACCAACCAATATGCGGCCGATTGTCGCCATGCAAAAAGGTGCTCGTGGCAATGAACACAACAAAGAACAAGTAGCATCACGGCTCAAGAATGACTCGAATATCGAAGTTGTTGAACCGGATGGAACTGTTCTTTCGGGATTTCGTGCCTCACCACCTTATTATGCTATCGATCACATTCGGGAATTAACTCTTGATGGTGATGATAATTACGCAAACCTATGGCCGGTGCGGTCAACGATAAACAGTGCGTTTAATGCTAATTTCAACCAGGCAATCTGGTTACAGTATGGGGAAAATATTGACAAGAATCGGGTCAAATATATCAATGCCAAATGGGTTAAAGTTGATGACACTGCGGATGAGGTGCCACGCACTTCAGGTGGACATGGCACCAACAAATCAACCTGGCCAATCAATCGCGGCAGATTAACCGGAGGAGTGAGGAAAAAATATCCCCGAGTAAACAGATAGTGATGTAAGACAGTAATAACGTTAGAAGCTGAATTGCTCTCAAGTCTGCTGTTTATTCTCAGAATCTCAGCGTGGCTCAATATATGGTTTCATAGTGATAGACTTAAATGTGCTAGTTGCCCTCTTTCTGACTAGGATAGCTCGATGACTGTTTTGTAGGTATTTCGGACCTTCGCATAATGAAAATTCCATCTTCAAGGTCAGTAGACTAACTCGAAGAATATATGCACACTTAGTTGACGGCGATCGACAAAGGCGCCATTGTTAGCCGCACAACATTACATTATACCTATCGACAACACTGACCGGAGCAGACCTTACTGTATCAATTTGTCAAGCAACACTATCCTGCATTTAAAAGGCAGCTTTCAATGCAGGATAGTGTTGCCTTATCACGTGGAAAAAGAATTTGAGGAATTTCTTAAGTGTGGTTGATTGAAGCACTGTTTCCACAGACATCATCCATCGTGCAGGTTAAGCAGGTTTTGCTTAAAGCTCTCTGGATCATAGCTCAATTCCTCTGGCCAAAATAAGTTGAGCTTTATTTCGTCTACTAGTTGATTATCTACTAACAATTTTAACTTGTATTGACCGGCGGCGAGTCCTGCTAAGCCAATATCAACTTGAATAATATCGCCATCGTTCAAAACCAGAGGGGTATCAAGGTGCTGTGCACTTATCTGATAAGAATCTGCATTCGCTAAGAGTAAAGCGAGTTGAGTTTTAATTGAACTCTGCGGTATTTTGCCACTTCCCATTAATGCAAGAGCAGAATAATGAATAACACGTTGACCAGAGGTAGGAATCAGTTCCACTGGTACGTCGGAGGAAAGAGCGGCTATAGTGTCTTCAGAAAGGCATGCTTTTATCTGTTCTGCGTCGATTGAGACATCTTCACCAAACGACCACAACTGATCTTTTTCACTATCAAATGAATAGCTAAATTTATGCTCTTTGCCGGAAATATCATAGGCTTTCACTACACCTTCTATTTTTGCTATCTTGGTTGGGTTCAGTTTTTTGACCATCTGCTCGAAATGTGCCAGATAGACGATACTTTGGTCTTTACAGCGAAAAAATAATTCGGCCTTGTAATCTTTAGCGATTTTGTCAAGCTCTTCTGGCTTGGTCGGAGGAGATAGAGCAACAGAATCGTATTTTTCGGCCAAATCGCCAGTCAATTTAATGAAATACCTCATACCAGAATAAGCCCCCTCGTCGAAGACCGGGTTATCAAATTGCAACTCGTAATTTGAAAAGCCATCCAAATGTTCGCTAGTATGATTGGAGGCAACCGATAAAGACTCTTGCTTGACATTTTTAGCCTCAAAGGTATACGAAATATTGGTAACAGGTGCTTGATATACACGTACATATATATGTGGAGGTTTTAGGAATGATTGGAAGGTATGAGGAACCAGACGAACTTCTAATTCTGGTTTTACAGGCAGCAGATACCAAGGGAACGGGTTATCTTCTGCTCTGCTCAATTCGACACTAAGCCCATCAAATACTTGGTTTTTTCGGATGTTCTTTAGAAACATCCGTAAGTGAGTAAAATTTTGCTCTCGTAGTGATATATCTTTTAGTCTTGGGAATGCTTTTAAATTATTTTCGATAACTTTGTTGAAACCATATTCTTCCTCGTAATCGGAGTTTTGGAATTGATTTTGGGGATGTTCAGGGAAATAGTTGGGTAAGTATATCCTGCTGTCATTGTAAGGTTCTGTATGCTCAATAAAGTCGCCATAATATGACGGAGCGAAGGCTTCAACTGCTGACTTTTGCAATTTAGGTTTAATGGAGAATGTGCCATCAACCAATTCGTACATACCTGCTGGACTGATGATTTGCTTATCAAGCAGGATTATATTTGTCAAAAAAGTAGACTGAAGGTAATACATCCCGTATCCCAAAAAGGGCAGGCAGGCGGCAGCAAATAGGATCCTTCTACTTACTTTTTGCCGCTTTTCATAGCGGTTATTTATAGAGGAGAGTAAATAAGACAATCCGTCTAAACTATTGACCAGACTATTGAGATTTTCGGCATTACCTTCTTTTTCTGCGATATGCTGTACTCGCTCGTTAAAGCGCTCGATTGCCAATTCCAGCTCTTCATTTTTGTCTCGGTTGCCAAGTTGATTTAGCGCAAATTGAGTAGTGAACAATAATTCCAATATCTCAGTTGGAAGGTCTGCCTGGGATGGTGAGCTTGTAACAGATAACGCTAGAATCTTTGACCGCAGAATTGACAGTTCTGCAATAATCTTTGTTTCAACCTTTGAGTCTGGTTTTGTACTTTGGGTACTCTTAACTAGCTGTAAAAAATCGGCCAACATCAATACAGTCCTTATTAAAATCTGCAGCAGAAAACTTGGTAGTGTCTAGAATTAGTGAGTTTATTTCGACTTAAGCAATATAATCTCTCGCCAATTTTTAACAAGTACTACTATCCTTATCTGTTGGAGTATTCGTCACGCAATGTGCAAGGATTAAGTGATATTTGGTGTCACCAGCCCCTTGAAACCTATCAGCTTTTTGATAGTTTCATGGTACCAATTGACTCCCTCGTAGAGGATCAATACTTAAGACCGATTGATCATATAAAACGCCTACATAGACTAAAAGGTGATCAATAGTTTTCACACAGTCTGCGTACACAAAGGTCGTTCAAACTCTCCAAATTTGATTCATTCGAACGACCGTTTAATGCCCTGAGCCACTCGTCAACCATTTTTATCCAAGTAAAGGCGAATTTCTTTCCTTTAAGACTTTTAAATACTG
>CANLWS010000001.1 GCA_947494925.1 uncultured Alteromonadaceae bacterium | reverse complement strand
GAAGTGAAACGTGTTAGCGGCGATGGTAGTGTGGGGTTTCCCCATGCGAGAGTAGCACACCGTCAGGCTCCTATTTAGAGAAAGGGCTATCCGAAAGGGTGGCCCTTTTTTGCATTTATAAACTTCTGAAAATAACAGTATCTCTCTATATCGTTGGATAGCCCTTACTCTAAAGCGCTGCCGCGCGAGGGCTAAAGCGAGCGGAAAACCTAACCCATAGAGTGCCATACAATATCTATTGGAGTAGCAAATCGATGGGTGTCACACGTCCATGTGGCTATCTCCAGACCGCACTTCCTTGTGCGGTCGTGCGGCTGGATGCTGCTGCGCAGCTAAAGAGTCCAGCCTTACCCCCATGCGAGAGTACACACTGGCCTTGCCGGGACGGGGGAGTATTCAGAAGAAAGCCCACCTAAACAGATGGCCTTTTTTTATGTCCGTTTGAAAGTAACAGCACATTGCAGCTCTTCAGGTTAATTAAGACAAAACTCAAACTGAACCCATCCCTGGTAACGCACCCAGACGCTACTTCCATGTAGCGTCGTGCAGCCGGGTTGAAGCTGCGCTTCAAAGAGCATCCGGCTTTACCCATGCGAGATAGCAAATCGAAGAAACGTCATCCCCGTGGTGCACTTGAGTGCGTTACGCAGTAACGGAGACCTCTGGGTCTGTTATCGAGAAGGTAAATCCAAGACTCTACTAAGCTAAATACAAAACCCAGATTTAACTCGTCCCTGATAACGCGCCCAGCCTTGCCATCCTTGCCATCCTTGGCAAGTCGTTCAAGCGGCAGAAGCTAGGCTTCTGAAAGCCCCGCTTTCACCCAGCTACAACGTCTTTACTGAGCCGAGCGGAGTTGGGCGCTTAAATATAAGTGAAGAGTGGGATTTAGAAACGATACAGGTTATTTCGCGATGCAATTAATAACATGCTACTTTATTTTTCGAATCACTTAAAAAAATAAAAGAACGAAAACAAATGACTCATAGCCCCACCTATTTACTCTCTTTGGCTGGTATTGCCATTTTAGTTTTGTTGCTGTTTATAATCAAAATCCGGCTTCATGCATTTATTGCATTAATCGTAGTGAGCTTCTTTGTCGCATTATTCTCAGGTATTGCATACGACGAAGTGGTTCCGTTGCTAGTTAGTAGTTTTGGCGGGACATTAGCTTCAGTAGCGTTACTGGTTGGTTTGGGGGCAATGATTGGCAAAATATTAGAAGATACAGGTGGTGCACAGCAAGTAGCAGATACTTTGATAGGACGATTTGGTGCAGAAAGGGCACCGCTTGCTCTTGGGATATCTTCTTTATTATTTGGGATACCCGTATTCTTTGATGCTGGTTTAGTTGTGATGATGCCAGTTATTTTCAGCGTTGCAAGGCGATTCGGTGGTTCATTAATTACCTATGCTTTACCAGCAGCCGGCGCATTTGCAGTCATGCATGCTTTTGTCCCTCCTCATCCGGGTCCTGTGGCAGGAGCGCAATTTATTGGCGCTGATATCGGCTTGTTGTTGTTCGTAGGTTTTATCATAGCCATTCCAACCTGGTACTTAGGTGCTTATCTATTTGGTTTGTATTGTGGCCGTAACTTTAAAATTAAGTTTTCTAATTCACTATTTGCATTAAATGCAAACCACACAGAAGTAACACCGCCAGCATTTAGCACGGTCATTGGTATCTTATTACTACCAATGTTTCTTATTTTTCTGGATACAGGAATTAGTACTTTACAACGAGCTGATGTGATAGAAAGCTCTGGTGCGTTGTTATCATTTCTGAAGATGATCGGTAAAACACCAATAGCGTTACTCATAACACTATCAGTCTGTCTGGCTGTCTTCGCCAAGGCACAGGGAATGAAAAAACTTGAAAAATTGTGCGGTGATTCATTAGGCCCGATTTGCGCAGTTATTATGGTCACTGGGGCAGGGGGAATGTTAGGAGGTGTACTGCGTGCCAGTGGTATTGGTGATGCTTTGGCAGGTCTGTTTTCTGACACTGGAATGCCTGTCATACTCGCTGCTTTTATCATCGCAACCTGTTTGCGTGTGGCACAAGGTTCTGCAACAGTCGCGTTGACAACGACAGCTGCGCTTATCGCTCCCATGGTTGCTGCAACTGCGGGATTATCTGAATTGGATTTGTGTTTTATCGTAATAGCCATAGCGGGCGGGTCAACGGTTCTATCTCACTTCAATGATTCTGGTTTCTGGTTGGTCAGCAGGTTGTTTGGAATGGATGAAAAAACAACATTGAAAACCTGGACAGTAATGGAAACATTACTAGGCTTAATTGCTTTTTTAATTGCGGCAATATTGAGCATCATTTTGTAGTGTGCAGATTTTTGTAAATAGATATACATCCAGCTTTCGAACTGCCAAAGTATCAGTCTGCAATTCAGTTTAATGGGGTCGACAATGCACTCACTAAGTTTTTCTACTACGAAAAAAATTGTTGCTGAAAGGGGTATTTCAAGGAACCTTTCTGCTATCTGCACCGAATTTGTAGCTAAGAAAGTACTGATAGTCACTGACAAAGGTATTGTCTCTGCTGGGTTGATTGATCAGATGGTTGGGGGTTTCGATGATAATGATTTGCCGTACCTTATATTTGATAATATTGATGCTGACCCTTCCGCTGAAACAGTGAATGAAGCAAGTTCTTTCGCGAAGTCTGCTGGTGTTGATTTAGTGATTGGGTTTGGCGGTGGTAGTCCTATGGACGTCGCTAAAGTGATATCTGTTTTAGCGCACCCAGATTGTAATATTAGTTTAGAGCAATGTTACGGTGTAGATCAGATTAAAGGAGCTCGTCTTCCACTTATCTTAGTGCCAACGACATCTGGGACAGGATCTGAAGTAACCCCCATATCTATTGTCACTACGGGTGAAACAACGAAAGCTGGCATTGTCTCTCCCATTCTTCAATCTGATGTTGCAATTCTTGATGCAAATCTGACGCTAGGTCTGCCTGGGCATATAACTGCAGCGACGGGCATTGATGCGATGGTACATGCAATAGAAGCCTATACCAGCAAAATCAAGAAGAACCACATTTCTGATATGTTTGCTATTAAAGCGCTGCAGCTTTTGTCTAATAATATAAGAATAGCTGTTCATAATGGCAATGATATCGATGCCAGAGAAAATATGTTGCTTGGTGCGTGCCTCGCCGGACAGGCATTTGCTAATGCACCTGTGGCTGCAGTGCACGCTTTAGCTTATCCCTTAGGTGGACACTTTCATATTCCCCATGGCTTAAGCAATTCGTTGGTACTTCCGCATGTTATGAGGTTTAACCTGGAGAATTGTCGAGCGCTTTATGCTGAAATTGCCTATTACGTAATGGGAGACCAATGCCCTGCTGGAGACGAGAAGCTTGCTGCTGAACAACTTATTTCCTGGATTACTGACTTGATCGTGGATTTGAATTTGCCGACTCAATTACGCGATTGCGATGTTACTCAAGAAAGTCTACCAATGCTGGCAAGGGATGCGATGTTGCAACAAAGACTATTGATTAATAACCCTCGTGAGATGAATGAAGCTCAAGCTCTCAACATCTATCAAAAAGCTTTCTAGGAGCAGAACATTGAGTAATCAGCTTATTTCTAGGGTTATGTATAAGTGTTTTTATCCCGTCACTACGCGTTGGAACGACAACGATACTTATGGGCATGTGAATAACGTTGTCTATTATTCTTACTTTGATAGTGCAGTGAATCGATTTCTGATTGAACAAGGAGGACTGGATATACATCGTTCAGACATTGTTGCTTTTGTGGTTAATTCCCAATGCCATTATCTTGCACCGATTTCTTACCCTGAACAGATTGAGGTAGGTATGGCGGTCAAAAAGTTGGGTACCAGCTCAGTTACTTATTCGGTCGGGGTTTTCAAGACAGGTGAAGATAACACAGTGGCATACGGAGACTTTGTTCATGTCTTTGTGGATAGGGTAACGAGTAAAGCTACTCCTATTCCGTTGTCGATTCGTTCCGCCTTGGAAGAAATCAGTCTTTAATGAAAATCTCTGGACGTGGTGTTGAGCTCTTCAAGTAAATGACTGAGATCGACTATTTTACCGGCGATGATATGTGTGACATCGCCGTCTCCACGTTCCAGAATACCGCTGACTTTGACTATTTTCGATTTCAAGAACGCTTGTTTCTGAGCTCTGGCCGTCGCAATCCATACCACAACATTGCTGTTTCCTGTGTCATCCTCCAGTGTCATGAAAGTGACTCCGGCGGCAGTGCCAGGCGCCTGTCGGCCAATAACTACACCCACTACAGAGACAACCGATTTATGCGCTTTTTCAAACAAACGATTGGCTGGTGTGTATCTGGATAACAACCCTGCTTCCCTCAGAAGTTGAATAGGATGTTTGTCCAATGACAAACTAGTGGCAGCATAATCTTCTAACATGTTTTCAATATCTGATGGTTTGGTGTTAAAAGAGAATACTTGTTCCTGTTCTTTTAAGAGTGGTAATTCAGATTCTGACTCCATTAATGCCCACCGCGCAGAATAGCGATTATTGGTTAAAACCTTTAAGGCATCAGCACTGGCCAACGCCTCAAGTTGATCGCGATTAATACCTAGCTGTTTGATCTGTACGACATTTTGATACCCACTATGAGGGCGATTGTTGACTGTTATGTTTGCAGCTTCCTCTGATAAACCTTTAACCATTCTAAGGCCCAAACGAATAGCCAAGTCTTTTTTACCTGGTTCAATAATATGATCATATTGAGAATTATTGATACAGATAGGGAGAACTTCAATATCATGGCGTTTCGCATCCAGGACAAGTTGTGCGGGGGGGTAAAATCCCATAGGCCAGCTATTCAGCAAGCCGGTATAAAATGCCTGGGGATAATAGTATTTAAGCCAGGATGATACATAAGCCAGTACGGCAAAAGACGCTGAATGGGATTCCGGAAAACCGTATTCACCAAAGCCACATATCTGATTAAAAATCCGTTCGGCATATTCCTGACTATATCCTCGCTTCAGCATGCCATTAACCAATTTGTGCTGGAACTGCATGAGTTGGCCATTCTTTTTCCAGCTGGCCATAGCGCGGCGTAGTTGATCGGCTTCTCCCCCACTAAAACCAGCAGCTACCATGGCAAGTTGAATAACCTGCTCCTGAAAGATAGGGACACCCATGGTACGGCTTAAGACGCCTTCGACTTCCTGAGAAGGATAAGAAATCGGTTCTTTCCCATCTCGACGTTTCAGAAAGGGATGAACCATGTCACCTTGAATCGGTCCAGGTCTGACTATGGCAATCTGGATCACAAGGTCGTAATAGTTGCGTGGTTTGAGCCTGGGCAGCATGCTCATCTGGGCCCGGGATTCGATTTGGAAAACACCTACAGTGTCGGCTCGTTGGATCATATTGTATACAGCCGGATCATCTTCCATTCTGGTGATCTGGGCAATGCTCAGATCACGTTGATAGTGTTGTTTGACCGACGCAAAGGCTTTACGTATCGCGGTTAACATTCCTAGTGCCAACACATCGACTTTTAACAGCCCCAGACTCTCCAAGTCATCTTTGTCCCATTGAATGACGCTGCGGTCTTGCATTGCCGCATTTTCTACAGGGACCAGTTGGTAGAGAGGTCCGGCAGAAATTATAAAGCCCCCTACATGCTGAGAAAGGTGGCGGGGAAACCCCATGATTTCAGTAACCAGTGCTATAAACTGACGGCTTTTTCCCGATGCCGGGTCAATACCTAACTCGGCAATTTGTGCTTGCCAGTTGAGACCGCTATCCCTGCGATTAATATTTTTGATGAAAAAGTCCAGTTGAGTTTCATTGATACCCAGTGCTTTACCCACTTCGCGTAAGGCACTTTTGAATCGATATGAGCTGACGGTTGCAGCGATAGCTGTGCGCTCACGACCATATTTTTGATAGATATACTGGATCACCTCTTCACGACGTTGATGTTCAAAGTCAACGTCAATATCCGGTGGCTCGTCGCGTTCTTTGGAAATGAAACGTTCAAACAAAACGTTAATTTGTCTGGGGTCAACAGCCGTGATTTCCAGACAATAACAGACCACTGAGTTGGCAGCGGAACCGCGTCCTTGATATAAGATTTTCCGTTGCTGAGCAAATTGGACTATGTCGTGAATCGTCAGAAAGAAATATTCGTATTGTTGTTCGGCAATCAGGCTAAGCTCTTTTTCGATAATTTCCCTAACGGGTTGTTTTACGCCTTCCGGGAAGCGTTTTTTAATGCCTGTTTCAACTAAATCCCGCAGATGTTGTTGTGGCGTTTTACCCTGCGGGATAAGTTCAGCAGGGTATTCATAACGGAGCTCGCTCATGTCAAAGCGACAGCGCCTGGCGATGTTAAGTGATTCTTGTAACCACTCCCTTTTGTACAATTTAGTTAGCTTGTTTATTGGACGCAAAGACCGTTCTGCATTCGATAATAAAGCTCGGCCTAACTTGGCGACTGTGGTGCCTTGTTTTATTGCGCTCAAGACATGTTGTAATGCTTGTCGACCGGATTGATGCATTAACACAGCACCACAAGCCGTAATGGGCAGGTCATAAAGCTGGCTTAACCATTCGCAATGTTGTAAATACTCGGTTTCGTTGGCTGTCAGGATTCGAGGACAACCGATCCATAATCGACCTGGATAATGTTTTGTTAACCATTCTGCCCAGAATGCGTCCTGCTGCTTTTTACCCTTAGGCACCCATATTGCCAGGCATTCCCGGGCGGTTTTTAAATCCCATTCCTGCAGGCAATACTCTCCTTTAGGGGAGCGGCGTCTGGCGTTGGTGATAATGCGGCACAGCTCGGCATAAGCCTGGCGGTTAGGGCAAAGCAAAACAATACGCAGTTCATCATTCAGTTGGAAAAGGCTGCCCACGATCAACTTGAGGTTGAGCTTGTGCTCTTTAATTTCCGTATAGGCTCTTACAACCCCTGCGACCGAACATTCATCGGTAATTGCTAATGCCTGATAACCTAAAAAGTGGGCTTGATTAACCAGTTCCTGTGGGTGCGAAGCACCACACAAAAAAGAGAAGTTGGATTGACAGAAAAGCTCGGCATAGTCCATGGGAATACAACAATATCCAAAAGGCGGCTAACCAAATATGCCGTGTAAGTACCATTGGGTATCCGGTGTCTTAAACACCCAATACCACTGGCCAAGAGTTGAGCGGGCAACAAAGTAATCACGTGTTGTCTCTTTATTATCCCACCAACCAGTATGTAACCGTTCAGGGCCGTGGATGATGGATACTTTTTCACGCAACGGCTGTGGGATCTGTAATAAAAAGCTGGGCCTGAGTGGCTGCAACTGACGTAATGTATCTGACTGGATTAGCGGAGCGGAATAAGCGGACGCTACTTCAGGGCGAAAGTCATTATGCAAAGCTAGACCTTGAATAGCGTCCTCCCCCAGTTTGGCCTGTAACATTGAAATTAACTGCAAAGCCGATAATGTGCCTTTCTTACCGCTGAAAAGATCAGACTTGTCCGGACTGCGAACCTGAGTTTCTCCGGTTTTTAAGGTGATAGCGCAAACCGGCCCTGTCAGTTGCAGGTTTTCCAGTTTAAGTGCCGCCAAAGTTAGCCATTTTTGCGCTTGATACTCGCCTTGTGCAGAGCCAATTTCCAGTAGTAAATCCTCTTTATCCCGTTGTTTAAAGGTAAGCATCAATTGTTGTGTGAGTAAATCACGCACTTTTAAAAACTGTTCCAGCGCAGCAAACAAATGTTTAAGTGGGTGTTGCAGAGTCTGGGTATTTTCTATATCAAACATGAGCTCCAGATACCGATGAAAATGATCTGGAGGATGAAAGAAGTGCATAGGATGCTGAAACTCTCCGGTCAGCCTACCCAGGTAAGTAACTAAATCAATGTCGAATCGTTTGGCAACATCTTTGAGTGGTAACTTGAGCAAATTGGCGACCGAATGGATCCCGACGCGATTTAACTTTTGAATGGTTTTAGGATGTAGCTCGGTTTGTTTTAACGCGCAGTCCCCCACGCGTTTTTTCATGATGGAATAATCATTCGTTACCTGATTCCAGGCATCTCTGGCAAGCATTCTGGCGGCGAAGGGGGAGTGGCCTGTTGCATAGTCATAGGTGATCCCTAACGTTGCCAACTGATTTTGGAGCACCTGCCAATAGGCATCAAGGCCAGCATACAAGTTAAGCATATTGTGGATGCGCAAAAGCAACCCATTGGGCGGGAAGAAACAGATATCACAAGTAACCAGATACAAGGCTTCGGCAATGTCTTTTAATTTATGTCGTTCGATATCAGCTTGATAAGGAATGACCTGCAGACTCTGATCCAAAGCAGCAGCAGTGCCTAGTCCCATATGCAATGCGATACCAGCTTCCTTGGCCTGGGTGTTCAACTGCAATACGGTATTGGTCTTACTATCCAAAATAGCCAAAGCATGCTCAGCCGGATCCTGGCTGAAAAGTGTGTCCAGCTGCAAATGGGGAAAATGCAGATACAACCAGAGGTTTTTCATCAACTGACTTTCGAATGGGGAAAAGGTAAAACATTATCTGGTCGGGGTTGAATGGTCAGCTGTGGCCATTGTTGATTCATGTCCAAATTAAATGGCCGGCCAGGCCACCCGCCTTTGCGCTTGGTGATTTCGATATTTAAACCCTGAGGGTGCGCCCGCAGACGCATACCCAGGGAAACGGGTAAAGACAGGCTCACCTGCTTATTCTGGCGTAACAAAACATGCAGCGCATCGCCTTGTTCTGCTGCCAGTTGTAATCGTTTAACCTGATGTATTTCGATTGCCTGATGCCATAACAAAACCGCCTGACAACAGCCGCTTTTCAGGCATTGCTCCGCACACCATAAGGCTTCTTTCGGCGAGTCAGGGTGTATCACCAATACTTGCTGCAGATTAAAACCGTACTCCGCGAGCATCTCACTGTTGATACGCATAGAAGGTGCAATAAATACCAACAGACGACCATTGCTTTGTTGCCGGGCATGTAAATTAGGCAACAATAAACGCAGTTCGCCGATACCCACCGGGCTGTCTATATCCACCACCCCTTGTTTGGGAAATCCGCCCTGAAGTTCAGCATCCAATTCTTTGAATCCTGTGCTGTCGAGCTGAGCAGTACTGTGCACATTCTGATGTGCCTGCCAGACAAGACGTTTGTTTTTAAGATAATGTAAAATTGAGTTCATAATGATAAATATACTGTATGTACATACAGTATATTTATCATTGCAAAAGATGCAAGTTTTTGTGATCAGTGAAAGTCAGTGCCAAGATAGAGTGATTAACTAAAACAGATGACAATACAGGTCAGCAAAAATAGCTTTTTTTACTATGACGACTTATATTTTTTGCCCAGTGATGTAGCCTGAACAAAGTGCAGACAGACACAAAAGTACTTAAACAAAGACTAAAGGAGCGAAGACATGCAATATTGGCTGTTTAAAACAGAGCCCGATGCATTCAGCATAGATGACTTAGCCGGAATGCCAGACCAGACAGAACATTGGGACGGGATCAGAAACTACCAGGCCAGGAATATGCTTCGGGATGAAATTAAACAAGGTGACCAGGTGTTTATCTATCATTCAAGCTGCAAGAATGTAGGGATTGCCGGGCTGGCTGAAGTTGTCAAGGAAGGCTATGTGGATCACACTCAGTTCGATCCGGAAGCCAAATATCACGACCCAAAATCAAATCCGGACAATCCTCGTTGGTATATGGTTGACGTGAAGCTGAAACAGAAGTTTGACAATATTTTGCCTTTGGCCGAGATAAAAAAAATGCCAGATATCACAGAGGTTGGCTTGGTCAAAAAGGGTCATCGCTTATCAGTAATGCCTGTGCCGGAAAAAGAATTTATGTTCTTGGTAGCAAAGTGCAAATAAAGAGTCATCAGGCTGTCATTTTCTGAACACCCTCGATTAAAACTCAATAGAAACACCCGACCTAGTCTGTCTCGCAGCAATTTGCATCCTATTGATTGACGCGTTACAACTAACGAGCTGAAAATAAAAACGAGAATAAAATGAATAAATTTGAAACCGCGAGTTTACTATTTGGGCGCTTTTTATTGGGGTTGTACTTTATCCTGCCGGGTATCTCAAAAATCACCAACTACTCAGGTACGGTGGAATATATGTCAGCCCATAATGTACCGATGATCTCTGTATTGTTGCCGCTCACCATTGTTTTACAGCTGGGGTTAGGGTTGGCACTGATTGTTGGATTCAAAGGGAAAATCGCTGCCTTTCTATTAGCGGGATTAACACTTGTGATAAGTCTCTATATGCATAACTTCTGGGCTATGGAAGAAGGTGCAGCACGTGCCCACGAAATGCAGAATTTCATAAAAAATATGGCAATTATGGCCGGTTTGTTAATGGTAAGTGCACTAGGCACAGGCAAACTCAGTATGAAGCCTTAACGACTTACTTAACCTCAGGTTACTTGGGAGCGGATTTGTCAGTCTCCTGACGCAAATCCGAATTCTTTGCTTTTAGTTTAAGCTTCTCGGACGTCATATTGTGACAAGCCGAAATAAATCCGCCAATACTGTTTTTACACCAGGGCACGCGGATTTCCGAAGGTTGTCTGGCGATAAATTGATTGATCTGCTCTATATTGTAGTTGCTGCTATCCAGACTCTTGTTGATAGCCTCTTCTACTGTCGCCCTATGTTCACAGCATTGCATGATAACAAATTCAACCTTACTCAATACAAAGCTGGCCATTTCATAATCATCGTTGTTGATTAGAGCGTGTTTCTGTAAAGATTCGAGACGTCCCTGATACGTTTTTTGGATCTGTCCTGAGAGCATTAAAAGTGCACTCAATGAAAACTTGCTCTGGGAATCAATAGATTTAACGGCATGCTTTAACTGTTTTAATTCCTTTTGCATGCTTTGATTACGCACAACAAAATAAATCAGCACCAATACCAAAAAACCAATAACACCAAATGCAACCACAAATCACTCCAAAATTATACTATTGGTAAGCTTCCGCAAACTCATAAATACTAAAGCTTGAAAAACAACACAATCCTTAATCAGATGAATGTACCTGAATAAATTGCGAAATATTCTCATCCAATATGGATAAAGGCACCGAACCATGGGCTAAAACTGCGTCATGGAATGCTCTGAGATCAAATTTATTTCCTAAAGTCTGCTCAGCTTTTAAGCGCAATCGCTTGATTTCCAGCTCGCCTATTTTGTATGACAATGCCTGAGCCGGCCAGGATATATATCTGTCTATTTCAGTTCTGACATTGTGTTCAGACAAGGCAGTGTTTTCAAGCATGTAATCCAAAGCGCGCTGTCTTGACCAACCTTTGGTGTGCATGCCAGTATCGACAACCAATCGGCATGCGCGCCACATTTCATAACTCAATCGTCCGAACTCATTGTATGGATCGTCGTAAATCCCAACTTCTTTGCCAAGGAACTCCGAATAAAGCCCCCAACCTTCACCAAAAGCAGAAATATAGGAATGACGGCGAATGTAGGGTAATTCTTCCATTTCGCTTGCAAGAGAAATTTGTAAATGATGGCCAGGCACTGCTTCATGAAGGGTCAATGCAGGAATAGCATAAAGCGGGCGTTTATCCAAGGCGTACGTATTCACCCAATAAAGTCCGGGCTGATCGTCCCGTCTGGGAGACACATATCTGCCGGTTGTATATTTGGGGGCAATGTTGTCGGGTACAGGCTCAACGCCATAAGGCGTCCGAGGCAATTTATAAAACAGCTTAGGTAGCTCGGCATCCATTTTCTTTGCAAAATAAGATGCGTGTTTTAGCAATTCTTCTGCTGTTTTGGCATAAAATTTAGGATCAGTGCGAAGGTAATGAATAAATGCATTAATATCACCATCAAACTCAAGTCCGTCAATGACTTGCTGCATTTCAGCCCGGATCCTGGCCACTTCTGACAAACCCAACCGGTGGATATCATCTGCCGTCATGTCAGTTGTTGTGTAGTATTCAACCTGATTTTGATAATACGCCTTACCGTGCTCCCAGCTATATGCCGCAATATCTGATTTTGCCGAGGGGATGTATTCATTAACAAGAAAGTTGTAAAAACTTTTGTAGGCGGCAAATACCTTCGACCTAACTACTGCTTTTGCTTCGGCAATAAGTGAGGCTTTCTCAGCGTCTGATATAGTCAGTCTACTGAGATCTTTAAATGGTTTGTAAAACGAACTGTCTTCTACATCTTTGCTAAAATAAGATTCAACGGATAATTCAAAGCCTGCAAGCACCACTTTAGGTTGAACAAACCCTGTTTCGATGCCCTTTCTCATCCATGCAATTTGCTGATCGAAATACGCAGGATATTTATCCAATCGAGATAAATAATTTCGCAGGTCTAGAAGGTTATCTAGCTGAAGCTGACCAGGTAGCCCCCCCATTCTTTCATGGAACCCATATTCAGATGTAAGCGGCATGTAGTGCTTATTGAATCGGTAGTTATCTGTCTTGGCAAGTAAGCTGCGCTCCTGCATAAGCAGCGTTATTTGAGACGTGCGTTCCAGTTGATTGTTTTCAATTTGGCGTAATTCACTTAGAAATTTAAGATACTGTTCATTTTGATTTTTTAGCGCATTGGGGGATAAGTCAGGAAGCTGATCATCTTTGTCATGTACACCTTCAGATGTGGCAAAGAGCGGAAAAGTATCAATATCGTATTGATAAATTCGTGCCAATAAATCATCCAGTTTAGATTGCTCTGACGCATTCGTATTGAATGCAACCAGACACACCAATAATGCCAAAACACCTTTTAGATTCATTCTTATAAGTCTCTTACCCGAAAAACCAACGGGACTAGCTTACGGTAATCAGGCGCATAAAAATAGTCAGGCTAGTGAGGCAATTCCAATTAGTTTTAACTTAGGGTTAATTTATTTTTTAGGGGTGTAGATAGGGCTGGGGAAGACAGTAACCTTATCAGAAAGCTCTGTAATTTTGGCTGTTCCCTGTTTTTTGACTTCATCTATTCTCAGCACACTGTGCATCGGAATATAAGTATGGGTGACGTCTGCAAATTCTGATTTCAATTTTTCGTGGCTGGGATCGAGAACCAGACTGGTATGGGTATCCCAAACAAAGTCCCCAATTTCAATAAAGCCAAACATGCTTCCCTGGCTTACTTCACGAACATAAAGTTCGTAGTGTTCGCCATTACTTACAAATTGGACTCTGAATAAGGGGTTCTTGTTTGACATACTATCTTCTCTTGCCAGTCAGGGAAGGAGATTCTAGCGACTTCAAAGGGGGGCGCCAAGTAAAAAGCTTCAAATAATTTCCCAACTGCATACTGATTACAGCATTTTCCACTTAGCCACAAAAGATAAGTATATTTATGCGACGGTGCCAAGAAACAGGTGAAAGTCATCGGAAAAAAACAACTAATAAGAATAACTATTCCTTTACCTTGATTAAAAATAAAAAGTCCGATCGGAGCAACCTATATTGCAAAGATTAAATTGCGAGTGGGCCAAGCAGTGCCTGGGTGGCGATTTTTAATTCGTCAGTATCACCGGCAAGAATGGCATTGACTGCAAAGCCTTGTACATAGCTGGTCAATTGCAAGGCAGTTGATTCTATATTGACGTTGTGGTGAATCTGCTCCATACGTTGGGCTTTTTCAAGACAGCCAATAAAGTCTATCTGTAAACGATCAAGGTAATGCCTCCCTATATCGCGAATTTCAGGATCGTCAAAACCCAACTCCGTGACACAGTTAATTAACAGGCAACCTTTGCCCTTTACATGCTCGACATAATCCTCAAAAAACGATTGAATTGAAATCAAACCTTGATTTGACTCCAAATGCGCAATGATTTTATTCAGTTGTGTTTTTTGATAGTGCTCCAACACCATATACAAGAACCGTTGTTTACTGCCGAATTCAAGGTAGAAGCCCCGTCGATTAAATTCTGCACGGGCGATGATCTCGTCCATAATTGCGCCGTGATAACCATGTTCAAGAAACACTGATACGGCTTGGCTGAGCACTTCCTCTACATTGTAAAGGGCTTTACGTGGCATGATTTATTTCCAAGAACAATGATTCTCTACAAGATTAGTTGAGAATATATTTCTGTCAAGCTGGAAAAATGATTCTTGAACCCTTACTGTGTGCCGCTGCGACTAGAATAAGAATCTAATAAGAGAAGTTAAATGACAGTAAAAAAACTTTTAACAATAGCCGTTACCGGATTACTGGTGACTGCATGTCAGAGTGACAAAAACGCGCCTGACGTAAAAGAAGCGTCTGCTCAAACAAGTACTGTTTCAGCTGACGTCAACAGAATAAAGTCACATTTGAATTTTTTAGCTGATGACCTTCTTGAAGGACGCGATACTGGCTCTCGGGGACATGAAATTGCGTCACTTTATATCGCCAGCGAATTTAAAAAATACGGTCTAAAGCCTGCCGGTGATGAAGGCAGCTATATGCAACGCATCAAATTCAGACAATCCTTCCTCGATCAAAACTCTCCGGAGCTGACACTGACTGGTCCTGACGGAGAACAATCACTTAGCTACCCAAAAGACTATATAACCTATCCTAATGTTTCTGCCACCGAAACTTCAATGAGCGGGAAATTGGTCTTTGCCGGATACGGCATTATTGCGGATGAGCTTGAGCATAATGATTATGAAGGGCTTGATGTAGAAGGAAAAATTGTCGTCGTTGTTTCGGGCAAACCTAAATCCTTCCCAAGTGAAGAGGGAGCACATTTTGCTTCCGGTCGTCAAAAACTGAAATATGCAGCTGACAATGGCGCCATAGGTTACATTACCCTCGCCACGCCCTTGTCTGAAAAAGTAAGACCTTATCAAAATTCCTTGAACTATTTGCACACACCAACGGTACGCTGGTTAAAGGAAGATGGCTCTCCATCTAACACGCAGACGGCAATAAAAGGCGGTGCGTACTTGAATACGGAAACTGCCAAGAAACTGTTTGTTGGCGCGCCAACCAGTCTGGATGATATATATAAAATGTTGGAAGAAGATAAGTCGCCTAAGGGATTTGATCTGCCTTTCAGTGTATCGCTCACATCAAAAAGTGAACACAAACAAATTACCAGCCCAAATGTCGCCGCGATTCTTGAAGGAAGCGATCCTGAGATGAAGGAAGAATATGTTGTTTATTCTGCCCACTCAGATCACATTGGTTTCGCAAAAACGGTTAAAAAAGACAAAATCAATAATGGAGCTATGGATAACGCATCTGGCACATCAGTATTGATGGAAACCGCCAGAATGTTTACTGAAATGAGCGACAAGCCTAAACGGTCAATTTTGTTTGTTGCAGTGTCTGGTGAAGAAAAGGGCCTTTTGGGATCAGACTATTATGCGCAAAACCCTACCGTTCCTAAAGGTTCAATGGTCGCCAATGTTAATTTAGATATGCCTATTCTGACCTATGAGTTTGCGGATGTGATTGCCTTTGGTGCTAACCATAGTGATATGCAGGAATCTGTTGCTAAGGCTGCAGAAAATATTGGCCTGACATTAAGCCCGGACCCGTGGCCTGAACAGGCGCTATTTACCCGTTCTGATCACTATAGCTTTGTAAAACAAGGTGTGCCTTCAGTGTTTTTGGTACCAGGTCTGAAATCTGCGGATCCAGAAGTCGATGGCGCCAAAGTGTTTGGTGAATTTCTGAAAACCAATTATCACAAACCTGGTGATGATTTGAATCAGCCATTTAATTGGAAGGCCGCCAGAAAATTTACTGAGGTGAATTATCAGATTGGTAAAACGCTGGCAAACCAGGATAAAAAACCAAGCTGGAATGAAGGGGACTTCTTTGGTAACACCTTTGGTAAATAAGGTTTTACTTGCCTGAATGGATAATAAAAAGCGGACATTATGTCCGCTTTTTATTTGCTGTAAATGAGGGATCAGGCAAAAAACTGCGTTTTAATGAACTGCCATTGCTCTGCAAAACCGTCGGTTGGGCGACGGGTAAATTCACTTCGGATAAACTGATTAATCCTACCATCCGTATAGCAAATCAATAAATTGGCAATTTGCCCTTCTTCTGCTGGGAGAGTTTTCCCTTCCCGTAATTTTCTTTCCCGTAGAATTTGTTTTAGTTGGGTTTCCAGCCTTTCGAAAAGTTGAGCAATTCGATTACGCAAACGATCCTGTTCACCCATTAAGGCATCGCCATTTAGTATTCTGGTTATACCTGGATTTTTCTCCGAAAAGCCAAGGATAAGATGAAGAATTAGCTGACAGCGTGTGGCCGTGTCTTTTTCTTCATTGATGATTTTATTGATTCTGGAAAAAAGCGTTTCCTCGATGAAGTCTATCAGTCCCTCAAACATTCTTGCCTTGCTGGGGAAGTGTCGATAAAGCGCAGCTTCTGAAACGCCAACCTGTGCCGCCAGTTTGGCTGTGGTAATGCGTTGCCCGGGATTGGTTTCCAACATACTAGCCAAAGCCTGAAGTATTTGTGCTCTTCGGTTAGTTCTTTTCGTTGCTGGCATTATTTTTTTCTCCGTGCTCTAGTCATACAACTTTTCGGTATGCAGTAATTAACTAACATAGCAGATACATCCAAATTGCTATCTGGCTAGCTTGTATCTCCGAAAAATGGCTAAAGGGGTTACTCACAACCCCATGCTAAATTTAGTTTGCTGTTTACGGTTTGCCGGCAATAAACCTTGCAGAAATTTCGTGCATCAACTGAACAGCCAGCTTTCCTTTATCGGCTACATCAAGCGATTTTTCACCGTCAGACCAAAATAAAGTCAGGGCATTCTGGTCACTATTAAATCCAATATCACTGCGGGATACATCGTTTGCTGCAATCATATCGAGGTTTTTACGTGCCAACTTTTCCTTTGCATAACGGCTAACATCTTGTGTTTCAGCGGCAAACCCTACTGTAAAGGGAGCCTGTTGCCGTCTTGCGACATCAGCAAGGATATCAGGGTTTTTCGTAAAAGTAAGCGTTAACTCTTCGTTATTCTTTTTGATTTTTTGCGTCACCATTTGAACGGGTCGGTAATCTGCGACTGCTGCACAACCAATAAAAATGTCGCAGTCGCCAACTGCATTCATAACAGCATCGTGCATCTGTTGCGCACTTTCTACGTCTATTCGCTTAACTGCATCGGGAGTATTGAGATTGACCGGGCCTGATACCAGTGTGACCTGTGCACCCATATTGGCAGCAGCTTTTGCCAGTGCGAATCCCATTTTGCCTGAGCTGTGATTCGTGATGTAACGAACCGGATCGATGCTCTCTCGTGTTGGACCGGCTGTAATTACGATATGTTTGTTTTTTAATTCAAGTGAAGAATTGTCGTCTACCAACGCTTCAGTCAATTCCAAAGGCTCGGGCATGCGCCCCGGACCTATGTCTCCACAGGCTTGTTCCCCTGAAGCCGGTTCCAGAATGGAAATTTCTCTTTTTTCTAATATTCGCATATTCGCTTGTGTTGCGGCTGCCTTCCACATTTGTTGATTCATCGCCGGCGCCAGATAAATTTTTGCTTCTGTTGCCAAGCAGAGTGTTGACAACAAATCATCAGCTAATCCATGGGTCAATTTGGCGATGAAATTGGCGGTAGCAGGAGCAATTAGCAGTTTGTCCGCCCATTTGGCCAGTTCGATGTGACCCATGGCAGCTTCCGCTGCAGGATCGAGTAAATCATCTGAAACAGGGTTACCTGAAACTGCCTGCAAAGAGAGCGGAGAGACAAACTCTTTGGCTGAATCAGTAAGCACAACCCGGACATTGGCTCCTTCTGCAGTGAGCTTACGGACTAAGTCAGGGGTTTTATAAGCCGCAATGCCCCCGGTAACACCTAATAAAATATTTTGCTGGTTTAATCGCATGTATCGAGCCTGTTTAGCGCCTTAGTTTGAATTGAGTTTAGCCAATTCTAAAATTCTGAACCTCACATTATTGGCCGGAATGCTCGGTTATTGCTAGGGTTATTTAAAGACATTTTTACAGAGTCACCAAGGATGAGACTAGCTGATTGGCCAGAAAAAGAGAGGCCCAGAGAAAAATTATTGCAAGCCGGGCCCGGCGCATTGTCTGACGCAGAATTACTCGCGATTTTCCTGCGTACGGGTGTTCCGGGGCTTAGCGCGGTAGATTTGGCGCGCCTGTTGCTAAAGGACTTTGGGTCTTTGCGCCATTTGTTCAACGCTCCCTTACAGCAATTTTGTGCCAGCAAAGGCCTCGGCATAGTGAAATACGCTCAACTGCATGCTGTACTTGAATTGGGCAAGCGGTATTTCGCCGAGAGCTTGTCCAGAACAAACGTTTTTTGCAGCGCGGAAGACACGCGCAATTTTTTACTTAGTCAACTTCGTGATGAGCCCAATGAGGTGTTTGCGGTTCTTTCTCTGGACAGCCAGCACCGTATGATAAGTTTTCGCAAGTTGTTTTTTGGTACTATTAATTCGGCGAATGTGTATCCCCGTGTGATAGTGAAACACCTATTGGAAGACAATGCAGCAGCAGTGATCCTGACCCACAATCATCCTTCAGGTGTTGCTGAGCCTAGTCCTTCAGATCGACAAATAACTGAACGCATACAAAGTGCACTTGAATTGGTTGATATTAAAGTTTTGGATCATTTCGTCGTGGGCGACGGTTATGCAGTATCATTTGCCGAGAGGGGGTTTCTTTAAGTTTCACCTGTGGGCATTTAGCGTCACCGATGTTATCTTTCGCAACAGATTAATGACTTGTGTTGGACATACGCCCGATTGCTTATGAAAGTTTCAGTAATTTTTAGCACCTATAACTCCCCTGATTGGATGGAGAAAGTACTCTGGGGGTTTTATTATCAGACCTATAAGAATTTTGAAATCATTATAGCCGACGACGGCTCGGGTCAGGAAACAAAAGATAGAATCGCTCATTTTTGTCAGGAAAGCGGCATGCAGGTCAAACATGTCTGGCAGGAAGATGACGGCTTTCAGAAAACCAGGATTTTGAATAAGGCACTGCAACAGTGTGATGGTGAATATATTTTATTCACCGATGGTGATTGTATTCCGCGAAATGATTTTATTGAAATCCATGTTCAAAATGCAGAAAAGGGCTATTTTCTGTCAGGAGGTTATTTCAAACTTCCAATGTCCACCAGCGAGGCTATCAAAAAAGAACATATCAAAAGTGGCGATGCATTTAACCCGGACTGGCTTATAAAACATGGATTGAAGAAAACCCATAAGCTGATGAAGTTGACGGCAACGGGTTGGAAGGAAAAAGCCTTGAATCGGCTAACGCCGACCAAAGCAACCTGGAATGGTCACAATGCGTCAGGCTGGAAAGAGGATATTATCTCTGCAAATGGGTTTGATGAGCGCATGCAATATGGCGGTGAGGATCGCGAACTGGGTGAGCGCATGTTCAACAAAGGGATAAAATCAAAACAAATTCGATATTCTGCGATTTGTATCCATCTGGACCATGCCAGAGGTTATGTGAAACCAGAAATGATCAAGAAAAACAGAGCGATACGTAAAAGTACAAAACAAAAATGCCTGACAAGAACGGCCTATGGGATCGTCAAAGACTAATTCTTCGTCACTTTTTTATTGTATCGATGCCTTATTTGCTGTATAAAGTGCGCCCTCATTATCAATAGCATTTACTGATTTGAGTTAATTAACCCGAATCAGGGCTGAACATTTAAGTTGTATCGGAGACAAATACGATGTCCAAAGTATGTCAAGTTACTGGCAAGCGTCCAGCGGTAGGAAACAACCGCTCTCACGCTAAAAACGCGACCCGTCGTCGCTTTTTGCCAAACCTTCAAACCCACCGTTTTTGGGTTGAAAGCGAAAACCGTTTCGTTAAGCTACGTCTTACCGCTAAAGGTATGCGTATTATCGATAAAAAAGGCATTGATTCAGTATTGACTGACATGCGTGCCCGTGGTGAGAAAGTCTAAGGAATTTTACGATGCGTGATAAAATCAAATTAGTTTCATCTGCTGGTACTGGTTACTACTACACCACTGACAAGAACAAACGCAATATGCCTGGCAAAATGGAGATCAAAAAGTTTGATCCTAAAGTTCGCCAGCATGTGATGTTCAAAGAAGCCAAAATCAAGTAAAACTGCTTGTTTTTGTCTCCTGAAGAACCCGGTTAACCCCGGGTTTTTTGCGTATTTAAACGATTGCCCCTGCCTATCTGTATAAAAATATTCGCTGTTTTCAGCGGTAAAAAGCCCTATTATATCTTCCATTCTCATCCATTGGTTCTATGTCATTTATGATCCGCTTATCAAAACGTGCCTGGAACAACGTTATTATTTTCGCCATGTTAATCATGATCTTAATGTTCAACATGACCAACAATATACTGACTGGCAGTGTCGATAGTGAAACTGAAATAGCTTTGCTGCCTGAAGGGGCTGTTCTGATGACGCTTGAATTTGGTCCCGAAAAAATAGAACGTATTGGAAAAGGTTGGCGCTCAACGCAACTGCAGTTGTCAGAATTGGAATTAGAGCAAATTGTACAGTATTGGCAAAATGCCAGAATGATTGTCTCAAACCCGTTTGACACCCAGAATGCATTAATTGCCGTTGCCTGGTTAGCCGGTGAAGATAAAGGTCGTGTATATCAATTTGTCGAAAGTGCGGAAGGGCTAAACTTGTTCGTTGATGGACAGTATTTTAAGCTCGTTAACCTGTCACTTGAACAACTTATTTTACCTGGAGTGCTGTAGTGCCGGAATTACCAGAAGTTGAAGTTAGTCGCCTGGGTATTTCTCCACATTTATTGGGCCAGAAAATAACGAAAATTGTGGTGCGTAAAAAGCAGTTGCGTTGGCCAATCCCCGATGAAATTCATAATGCTGAAGGTTTGGTCATCGAACATATAAGCCGACGGGCAAAGTATCTTCTGATTACTACCAGTGAAGGAAGTATAATATTGCACCTTGGAATGTCTGGCAGACTACGTGTAGTTGATAGCACGACAGAAGTGCAAAAGCACGATCATCTGGATATTCAGTTGGCCAGTGGCAAATGTTTAAGGTTTAACGATGCAAGGCGATTTGGTGCCTGCCTCTGGCAAGGGGCGGACGAACCTCAGCTGACTTTGCTCAATGCTCTTGGGCCAGAACCCCTTACAAACGAATTTGATGGGCAACGATTGTTTGAGCTGTCACGGGGCAAGCAAGTGGCAGTCAAAAACTTTGTTATGGACAATAAAATTGTGGTTGGTGTTGGGAATATCTATGCCAATGAATCTTTGTTTCAAGCTGGTATAGATCCTCGAAAGGCCGCCGGCAAGATAAGCAAGGCACGTTATATGAAGTTGGCACCTTTAATTAAAAGCGTGCTGCAAAAAGCAATACAACAAGGTGGAACTACGCTGAAAGACTTCACACAGGCTGACGGAAATCCCGGTTATTTTGCACAGGAACTGCAAGTCTATGGTCGTGCAGGCAAACAATGTACACAATGCGAAAAATCAATTGAGTCAGTTGTTATAGGTCAACGGAATTCTTTTTATTGCCCGGGTTGTCAGCGTTAGCATGAAATTTATTGTGCAGCGCTTGTTGGACGACAGGATGGCAAAATCCTTCAACATTGCCACGATGCAAGGCCACTTCTTTCACTAGTGTTGAGGAAATAAAGGAGTTTTCTTCTGCCGGTGTCAAAAAAACACTTTCCAGCTTTGGATTGAGCCTGCGATTCATATTTGCCAGCTGAAATTCATACTCGAAATCTGAAACGGCCCGAAGTCCCCTGATGAGAATCGCTGCCCCTTGCGCATCGGCAAAATCGGCCAGTAATCCGGTGAAACCTATTACTTTGACATTCGATAAATGCTCGGTCACTTTTTGAATCATGTCCACCCTCTCTTCAAGGGTAAATAGCGGTTTTTTACTAGGGTTTGATGCTATTGCGACCGTGACTTCTGTAAACATTCTGGAAGCCCGTTCTATTAAGTCTGCATGTCCATTAGTAATGGGATCGAATGTTCCTGGATAAATTGCTTTAGTATGCATAAATGTTACGTATCGAATGACTAAGTGTTTAGGCTAACGTATTTCAGTTAGGATTTGCCAATTTAATTCACTTATTTATATCTATCCATTTATTTAACTGACTTCAGGACATGGTGGTAGGGCAAGGTTGATATCAGATAATCGTTCTAACCGCAGAGACAATATCCTGAACGGCTATTTGGTCTACTCTGTTGTCTCCAAACAGTACGTGATCGGCATAGCGTGGACGCCATTGTTCAGCCATGGCCCGCATTAAAACAACTTGTTTTTTCCCCAATGCATCAGCCAGATGCATCACAGCGGTTTCAACAGAAATCACAATATCACAAGCATTGATTAACGCTGGAAGTTGCAAAAAGTGCTCATCTGCACAAAACACCAGAGCTCGAAGGTGTTTCAATTTCGGATCGTCTAAAACTTTTTGTTGTGTAGACAAAAACTCTACTGGGGGCACATTAATTACAAAAGAAAGATTGTCTTCACATTGATTCAGAGAGATGAGCAATTCGCGCAATTTGGGCCAGGAGTAATCACGTTTTTCGCTGGTGGACAGGTGATTGATAAACAGGCTTCTACCAGGTTTATGCTTGGCAATTTCGCCTAGTAATTCAACTGCAGCTAATTTATAGGTGTGGGGGATGTCAATGGAGTCCACCCGGCTGGAATCGTCTTGATCCAGGCCGAGGCAGGTCTCGAAAGCTTGGCCGTACAAATCACTGATATGGGAATAGTTTTGTGTGTGCTGCAAAGTTAGAAAATTATCTAGCCTGGAAAAATGCCACCACCTGGTTAGAGGGTTGCCTATGGTCGCAGATTTGGTACCCACTGCTAAGCTGCTCTGCGCTATTACTCGTGCAATTCTGGCGTATCGCTCACAACGATTAAGCGCGACAAAAAAAACCAGATCATAATTCTCATCTATCGCTTTATCGATTAGGTTTTGTCTTTCCGACGCATTAGCAACAATGGGGTAAATTTGGTTGATAAAGGGTTCGGATCCAAGCCATTGTGACAAGGTGTTGTTTCTTGCTGAGTGCCACTTTTTGTGTCTGACTCGACAGTCATCAATCCAGATATCTATTTCGATATTTGGGTACTGTTGCTTGAGTTTGCGCAGGTATTGCCGCTGATAAACATAATCACCAATAGCAAGGTGCGTCATGTACAGTACTTTTTTACCTTTGAGCAATGCTTCTCGATTTGACGAAAACGTTGAAAAAGAGGGGGAATTATGCGAAGTATGCACCCGAAATCACCAACGGTAAAACAAAGATAAACGACTAAAACTTTCACCAAACGTATCTTTTCCTGCATAAATCTCAGCGCCCCAGAATCCTTTATCTGTAGCGTAGCTGTAGGTCAGGTTCATTTCGTACGAACGTTGATAATCAAACACCAGTTTACTTTCGTTTTCCAGAGATCGCAGTGTTAAATCGATCACTTGATCGCCATTTACTTGCCAATTGACCTGAATAGTATGAGCTGTGGCGGGTGTGTCATTGCCAACTACCCGTTCATCGGCGCCCCAGTGACCCATTATTATTCCTTCGTTAGTATATCCTTCTCCGTAAAGCGGATGGGTGTACCACCTGTTAGTCCAATCGGAATATTCATATCGCAATGACAAGTTATCCAGTAAAATCGGCAAGAAAATACCGACAGACTTTGCCACATTACCCAGTTGGTAATTGCTTTCGTTAACGGTGTCTTCACCTGCATATTCAAAATAAATAGAAACAGGCATGCCCCAATCTAGATTAAATTTACTGGTTATGGAGGCTTGCTGATTGCCAAATTCAAAATTGGGATCGGGGTTGTCAATGTCGCCGACGTTATCTTTTCCGGCAGGGTCAAACAAAGCTTCCAACACATCTGAAAACGACACTTCTCGTTTTCCACCACCAAATTGTAGTGTCCTGTTAAAACCCAAAGTCCAGAAGTCCAGTGGTGTAAAACTGACGTGCAGCCCTGCATGACGAGGCCTTCCGGGGAAAACTTCATCGCCTAGCACTATACCTTCCACTTCTTCCAGCATGGAATAGAACACCTCGTAACGAATATTCCAGTCGGTGATTGGCTTGGAGTTACTAATTGTAATTGATGGCGAGGCAATCGCTTGGGTACTGACCAGCATTGCAGAATCTTCAAAGGGCGAAAACCAATGTTCACGGTACCCCAGATCAATTTGTCCGTACTCGTGCCCAAAACCTAGGTGAGTATTGTATTTGATCGACCCAGCATCATCTGAATATGAAAAGCCACCGGAAACATAAGCATAAGGAGTAACATAGGCTAATCCGCCTAAGGAAATCTGATATTGACTATCCGCCAAAACACCTCGTTGATTAGGTAAGACCTTTTGGTTCCCGTTTCCGCCAGAAATTGACGCACTAAAATGAGTTACCCCTTTGCTCTGGGTATACCGCTGCATATAGTGGCTAAGTTGTTTATGCAGAGCCGGGTGGGACTCAGATATTAATTTAAGACGCTGAATTAATTCCGATGCTTTGTAGGGTTTGGTTAATGGGGCGCCAGGTGTGAGCGCCATTAACTTCTCAATCTGGTTTTCGATTTCGGGTGAAACTTGCAAGGGCAAATAAGGTGAAGGTCCTTTTGCTAATGCCGAGCATGTCGTAACTAACAGAAAATAAATCGAAAGGCGTAAAATTCCTTGCATGGCGTCCCTTGTCGTAGTTGCAAAATTGTCATCAGAGCCGATTAACGTGCGTCATGATTTGTGTCGGTATTTGTGAGGTCTAAGTGCAAACAGCAAACTCAGATACAGCGTACCATAGACAGTCCCGATTAGATGTAACAGTTCGTATCGTTTAGGCCGCTATTCTATCTGCTTGCGGGTGACTAATGCTAGGGCTTGCTGCTCATTAACTGAGATTTGCTTTTTTTCCTCGCATAGGGATACTAGGGTCTGTTGATCCTTCATATGCACCTCTATGGGTGCATTATTTTTGTCAACAGGGCATGGATGTCAATTATTAAAAAAATAATAACCTGGTTGTTGAGTGTTTCCATGCTGCAAAATTCGTCCGATTGTTTTACCGCCTTAAATCAATATTTTGACCAGATTTACGTTTTGACTTTGCCTCACTGCTCCGATCGCCAAAAAAATGTCGAGAAGGTGCTTGCAGGACTAGACTGGCAATTTTTTTGGGGTACAGACAAAAAACAATTAAACCTGGATTCGGAAGAAGGGAACAAGCTTTACGATGATATGCTGCATAGGCAAACCAAACGTACACACCGCTCGATGAATTTAGGTGAAGTGGCCTGCGCGTTATCGCACAAAAGGATATACCAGGATGTACTGGAGAAAGGCTACCAGCGCGTGCTTATTATGGAGGACGATGTGCTACCAGAGATTGAAAAATTGGCGGACTTTGGTCAGGTTGCCAAACAACTACCTCAAGATTGGGAACTATTAATGTTGGGGTATTATGGTGAGAAACGGCCTTCTTTAAAGTCAAAAGTCCAACAAAATCTGTACAAATTTTTTCATTTTCTGCACTTGTTTAACTGGCACAAAGTCAGCAAAAGTTGGATTGAAGGTATACAATTGCAAGACTATTCGGATGACCTCTTTACTATAGGTAAAGTACTCGGGGCGCATGCCTACGCGATAAGTAATACATCAGCGGAAAAGTTCGTTCGCTATCAGACCCCGGTAAGGATACAAGCTGACCGGATATTTAATTATTACAAGGCTGAATACGGCCTCAAAGCATTCGCAGTAAAAGACACTATGTTCACCTTGTCGGAATTAAGTAAAATTTCATCAATTCAAACTTATTCAAACGTGACACAAGCTTAGCGGCATATTTCTTTCATTCTTGCTCATACCCTTGCAGCAATGATTGCCAGTTCCTATCCTCAAAATGAAAAACTGGCACTTTAGCCTTCTCTTTATCCAAAGATCGGCGTAACCGCTTCAAATTGGCTGTTTTCCAATCTTTGCCAGGTTTTTCCGAACATTTATCAAAATCAATCAGCCATACCTTTTCTCTATTATCCAACATGATGTTATGAATATTTAAATCGTGATGATAAATTTGATGTTGATGGAATCGCTTGATACAACGGCCGATATCCTGCCAATTTTCTGCAGGTAACGCATGCTGCTGCAACATATGATGCGCGTCAGAGGCATCGGGAATTCGCATGGTAATAATGTCAGCACGATAGTAAAACCACTTTTTATCTACCATCGCAGCGACGGGCCTAGGTGCAGGTAGATCGTATTCCTGTAATTTCAGGAGCAGCATTAATTCACGCCACGGCCTGGTTTGGTTGAGTCCGCTATACCAATACTGATCAGACAGAATTTTGCCAATTAAGCCACCACGCCTATAGTGTCTGAGCACCATATTTTTGCCCGCGTTGTGGAAAAAAAAGGTGGTGCCTCTTCCTAAGGCTTCACCGCTGATTGCCCCTTTAGTGCGCCAGTGATCAGGATCAAACCAAGTGGCATTGACCTGAGAAACCAATTCAGAGTCGAACCAGATAGATTGTGCTTTGGACGACCCAATGGGGGTAGCGGACATAAAAATCTTACAACTAGGCTTGTTTAATAACCTCAAGTGTAATCAAATTACGCCAGTATTTCAGCTGCTTAAAAGCGTCAAATCGTGAAAATTCAAAACCTCTGCATATTACGTCTTTCTGCCATAGGTGATGTGTGCCATGCCGTCGCTATGGTTGAACGTATCCAGCGTACCCGACCTGATATTCGTATTACCTGGGTAATCGGCAAAGTCGAATATCAATTGGTCAAAGATATACCTGATATATCATTCGTGGTGTTCGATAAGCGTCAGGGGAAGATTGCTTATCATAATTTGCGTCTCACGTTGCAAGACAAACACTTCGACGTACTTTTTCTGATGCAAGTAGCGCTGCGCGCTAACTGGGCGGCGAGACAAATAAGCGCCAACCTGAAAGTGGGCTTTGACTGGAAACGAAGTAAAGAACTGCATTGGTTGTTTGCCAACAAACGGATTGCCTTTCAGCCAAATGCTCACGTGCTTGAGGGCTTTATGGGATTTGCGGACGCGATAGGGATCCCCAAGCTTGACGACGTGGCGTGGCATATTCCAATTCCCCCTGATGACCTGATCTGGGCGGAACAACAGACATCCGGATTGGATTGCTTCGCAGTTATCAGCCCTGCAGCGAGCAAAAAGGAGAGAAACTGGTTACCAGAGCGCTATGCAAAGTTGGCAGACTACCTGAAATCCAAGGGTTTCGGTGTGGTGCTTTGTGGCGGTCCCGGTGAAATAGATAGAGAGCTTGGTAGTCAAATCTCTAATTTTACGGACAATATAGACGTTGATTTCATCGGAAAAACCTCTCTAAAACAAATGCTGGCAGTACTAAAGCTAGCTGACTTAGTCATAGCACCTGACACCGGGCCTGCACATATGGCCACTGCAGTAGGCACTAAGGTGATCGGTCTTTATGCACACAGTAACCCTAGACGAACCGGCCCCTACAATAGCCTCGCAAATGTTGTTTCAGTCTATGATGAGGTCATTCGTGAACAAAAAGGAAAGGACTGGACTGAAATTGCCTGGGGAAGTCGCGCTAAAGGAACAGACCTTATGTCTAAAATCAATACAGATCAGGTGTGTCAGCAAATAGATTTAGTTATAACCAAGAACAGCTAGCGTCGCTTCCACAGCACCTTGATTATTGATAATAACCTGCTTTCCGCTATCGCCAGCCCGCTCTGCTTTGTCGGGTTCTGATAGCCATATTGAAGCGACCTTTACCAACTGCTCCAAGTTATCCGTTAACTCCAGGGCTCCGGCATCGGCGAGTGCTTCACAGATAACAGGATTATTATATCTACTTGCTCCCATCATAATGGGAATACCGTATGCCGCGGGTTCAAGGGCATTGTGGCCTCCCCTCGGGTTGACGCTGCCGCCAACAAAAGCCAAATTCGCTATTTGATAAAAATCTTCCAGTTTTCCCATGGCATCAACCAGCAAGACATCAGTAGATGCGGAACAAACAGACTCTGTTGTGATGCGATTGACTACTACATTTTGTTCAATACAAAGTTGATAGACTTTATCAAAACGTTGCGGATGCCGGGGCACCAGGATCAGTATAAGTGCCGGAAACTTATTCTTAAGTTGTTTAAATGCATTGATGGTCAAAAGTTCTTCACCATCATGAGTACTGCCAGCTACAAAAACATATCGTTCCTGAATGTTATGCAGACTTTTCAGATTGGACTTGTCGTGGCGCTCGCTAACATTTCGGTCGAACTTAATATTGTTGGTCAGATGCAGTCTTTTTGAATCCATACCTAGCAATCGATAATTCTCAAAATCTCTTCGACCCTGCGCGCAAACGCCACTTAATTTTTGCAGCATAGGCGTGAACAGTGCATTGATTTTCTGGTAGCGCTGGGCAGATCTATCCGTCATACGCGCATTTATCACGTAAGTGGGTATTGCTCGCCTATAGCACCCATGAATAAAATTTGGCCATAATTCCACTTCAGTGATCAGTACTTTCGACGGATTCAGATTTCGTAACATCGGGGACACGAAAAAAGGTATATCCATAGGTAAATAAAACAGGTCAACTGTGTCGTTGAATAGTTGATTTGCTCGTTGAGAGCCAGATTCCGTTGTGGTTGTCATGTAAATAGGTAATTGAGGTACTTTGTCCCGAATCCGCTTAATAAGGCTGGCTGCGGCGACAACTTCACCCACAGATACACAATGAATCAAAACGCCCCCTTGCTCTGCGGTCTTAAACCCCATTCCAAAACGGTTAAACTGGGAGCTTGGAACTGACGTTTTAGTTTTGATGCTGCGAACCCATAGCATCAGAAAACTGATAGGCACAGCAAGAATGAGCAGCAAGCTATAGATTAATCGAATAGTGTCTGCTTTAAGGTCCGGTTTTTCTTTATTATCCAAGTCTCTAAACAGCATTTTCAGTTCGAATTTGGAAGAGTCTACTTGAATAGAATTGCTATCACAAACTCTGCTCGAAATCCTTGACCAATAAGGAATCTAGGACAAAGTTTTACTGAACTAGCATTATCTGCTAGGGTTAATTAGTTAACCAAAAAAGGCGTAAATGACAGACTCTTTGTACCAAGACTAGTTTATACAGTGGGGCATTTCATTGAGAAGAATAAACGGATTTGAGTTCCTGCCAGGGTTGGTGTTTACCCTGATGTGTCTTTTAATATCCCCCAGTCACGCTCAAGAAGTTCAAGTTAAGATACTTGCCAATCCCTCTGTTAACACAACCGAACTGACGCCCGGTCAGTTACGCAGAATTTTTTCTATGCGTCAAACCAGTTGGCCCAGCGGGCAACCTATCCGTGTATTTGTGTTAGACAATCAAAATCAAACTCACCAGCAGTTGTGTAAACAAATTCTGCAGATGTTTCCATACCAAATGGAAAAGTTGTGGGACAAGCTTGTCTATTCCGGGTTAGGAGATTATCCAACCATAGTGAGTAGTGAAGATGAAATGTTGGCCAGTTTGAAACGCTATCCAGGGGCAATTGGATATTTGCCTGCCAGCACGAGTATAAGTGATCTTACCAATATCGAAGTAAGCAGGGAGTAGAAGATGAATCATTACGACAGATATTCCTTTTACCTCATACTGCTTATTGGAGTTGTAACCTCATCTATTGTTACTGCAGAGGAAATATCCTGGCATGGATTCATTGCCCAAGGTGTTATCAAAGCAGATAAAAACAATTTTGTAGAAGATGACGGCAGTACTTCGCTCAAACTGACAGAAATTGGATTAAATGCATCCTATCGAATTAACTCGCGCCTGAGAGTGGCAGGTCAGGGTGTATATTTAAATGGCGGAAACCGATATGAAGAAGGCCCGAGAATTGATTACCTGTTCCTGGATGTCAGTCTGCTAAATACTGAGAAATGGCATGTTAATCTGCAGCTCGGAAGGAACAAAAACTACCAATGGCTTTACTCTTCTACACGTGACATTCCGCACACCAGGCCTTCTATTATTCTCCCTCAATCTATTTATTTCGATGTGTTCAGAGATGTCGCGCTAGGGAGTGACGGTGCTGCACTATTGCTTAATACAACCAATTCAATGGGCGAGTGGGATTTAAATTGGCGATACGGAACGTCACCTATTGCCGGTGGGCAGACAAAAAATTTATTGGGGGAAATCGCCGAAGGCAAGCTGGACCAGAAATACGATCATCACCTGAATGTGTTCTGGCGTCCAAACTTTGCGAATATGCAAATGGGGATCAGTTTACTAGATGCTAAATTCAGATATAAATCCGCAACTGATGAGATATTGGTGGATGGTAAAACTCGTTCACAAAGGGTGATGCTGAATTTCCTCTACCACAGTGAAAACTGGGATATCGCCGCTGAAGTGATGAAAGAAAGAGTGAGACAGGAGGGGGCTTTATCTCCTGGATTTTTTAACGACTCCACGGCTGAAGGTGGTTACCTGCAAGGTCGTTATTTCGTAAATTCTAGTCTAACGTTGCTTGCCAGGGTGGATTTATTCGACAGAGACAGAAAAGACCGGAATGGTATTAATTTGGAGAAGCTAACAGGCGGCACTGTTCCCAGATATTTTGGATTTATGGATTCGGCTACATTGGGCCTAAGCTGGGATTTTGCCAAAAATTGGCGGGTGCATTCGGAGTTTCATCGGGTTAAAGGCACAGGAAGACTTGCCCCCATTATTATTCCCAATACTGAGTTGAATACTGATAAGTACTGGAATATATGGGCAATCGAAGTGATGCATTGGTTTTAACCGGCTACATTAAATGGGTACTGATAGGATTTGAGGCCTATATGCTGTGCGGTATGAAAAATATTTTTTCTCTAATGTTAAACCCGAATAAAGTGAATTTTTTGGGCGCAAATTTTGTTTTTGGGAAATTGTCATGACACCATTTCTCAGCCTTCCCAAAAAGATCATGTTACTTTTACTTGCGCTATTGTTCTCGGTAGCGGGATCACTTTCGTGGTTATGGATAAGCAAAACAAATCAGGATTACTTGCTTAAGCAGCAGGAAATTCGGCAGCAAAACCAACGTCAGTATATTTTACTTAACGACATGAATCGAAACAGGCTTGAGTCGTGGATCGAGCTGTTTGTTCAACTGAACGAAAACCGACAGGATCAGATTGGCGCATTATCTGATGTGTTAACCGAAAAGTTTGAGTTTTTACAATTGCACTGGCAGGTAGAAAATATCTGGTTAACTGACGAGCAAGGTGTGCTGGAATTCTCTTCGAATGCAGAGCTGCCTGAGCACGTCGAAATTGTGATTGATGCAGCGAGCAAAGATCAACGTTCTGTAACGACTATTCACTGTGATGTGCACTGCCAACAAATTTTAAGTGTTCCCCTTTTGTTAAACGATGGGACTGTCGTGACGATAACCGCCAGCGTTGGTTTGTTGGAAACACTGGCCTTTCTGAATCAGTCCACACAAGCTACTCTGGCATTAGTGTATGTACCAGGTGATCCGCAAATTGCGAAGGCAAGCAATTTGTATATCAGGGGGCCACTTGCACAAGGGCACCTTGCGTTTTTTAATTCACTAATCGCAGCCTTTCCCATTGCGTATCAAATCAACAATTTGCTGGCAGAAGGTATTCAGGTTCATCATGAGGGCAAGGACTATCTGTTGAACCTGATCCCTATGACTGTACAGGGGGAACAGGGGAACTATGTATTGTCTGCACATGACGTCACGCCAGTAACATTGGCGCATAAATCCTATCAACTGAGCTTGCTTGTTACAGGGTCTATCGTTTTTATCATTGCTGGTCTGCTTTTTTACATGCTCACTAACAGCTTTCGGGACCGGTTAATCAGGCTTTCTGAGCGACTTCCACTACTTGCCAATCAGGAATATGAAAAATTTCGAACCAACAAATTGCTAACTAAGCATCTGTTTTTGGATGAGCTCGACTTGCTGGTGGATTCCAGTGATAAGTTGGGTGAGCGATTAGAAGAATTAGATAAACAGGTTCTCCTGAAAACCAGCGAATTGGAAAAAATAGCTATGTATGATTCGCTAACGGGTCTGCCAAACAGGAATATGTTGCTATTTCAATTAGGTAACGCAATTAAAAAGTTGCAACGTGAGCCAGGCTATGTAGCTATTCTATTTTTTGATCTGGATGATTTTAAAAAAGTAAACGACAGCCATGGGCATGGGGTGGGGGATGCGTTGTTAATAGAAGCGTCAAAACGCTTTGGCGGAATATTGCGTAAAACCGACCTGGCCTGCCGTTTTGGTGGAGATGAGTTTGTGGTTATGCTCAGTCAAATGGATAGCTTGGACGGTGCAATAAAAGTCGCTGAAAAATTACTTAAAACCTTTCAGGAACCCATTTCTGTTAATAGTTTGCGATTTTACATGTCTACAAGCATCGGAATCGCGGCAACGAGTGATTGCGAGTTTGATGAGGAAGATTTTGTCCGTCATGCTGATATTGCTATGTATCAAGCAAAAGAAGCGGGGGGAAATTGCTATCGGACGTATGACATTAAAATGTCGCAAAAAGCCATGGATAAAGTGGCGTTGGAGGCCGAGGCGCGGGATGCCTTAACTGACAAACAGTTTACCTTGGCACTGCAACCTCAAATAGAGTTATCTAACAACAAATTAATTGGGTTCGAAGCTTTGTTGCGTTGGTTTCATCCTGAAAGAGGGGCTGTGTCGCCGGGGCATTTTATTCCTGTTCTAGAAAATACGGAGTTCATGTTATCTCTGGGCTACTGGTGCATAAACAGTGCTTTCAGCTTGCTGCTTGAATTTAAACAAAAAGGACATGATCAATTAAAAATCGCGATCAACCTTGCCAGCAACCAGTTTCTCGATCCAAACCTTATTCCATTTCTAAAAAACAAGCTCGCTGAAACTGGACTCAAAGCTGAGTTGATTGAGCTGGAACTGACCGAACGAACTTTAGTTGCAGATGTGGACAGAACAACAAAAATTATGCAGGAGTTGATCAGTATCGGATTCATTATCTCAATTGATGATTTTGGTACTGGCTATTCATCGCTGAGTTACCTAAAAAGAATGCCGGCACATATCATTAAAATTGACCGATCCTTTGTGGACGGTATGACAAGTAGCAATGCTGACAGAGAGATTGTTTCGTCAACAATTAACATGGTTCAAAATCTCGGCATGAAAGTGGTCGCGGAAGGGATTGAAGAGATTGAGCAATTTAACATGCTAAAACAGTTTAATTGCGACATGGCTCAAGGCTATTTGATGGCTCGGCCAATATTGCAGGCCGAGTTGTTTGAAGAGCTGAATAACAAATTGAAAAACGGCACCTGGCATTGGTTGCCAAGCCCTACATAAACTCGTCTGTTCTGCATTTCGAGCTCCGCTATTTGAATCTAACTGCGATTAAGTCGAAGGCTTGCCTGCCTTGTGCATCGGGGTGGTCGCTCCATTTTGTATCAAATGGCTTACAAAGATGATGAAAGACCACTTGAACTAACACTCCCTCAGGACTAGCGCTAATATTATCTGAGATTAGAATACAGCCACAATTATCAAAGCCGAGAGGAATTTATGAGCCAGACTTTTATAGAGCACTTACAACACCAAATCGATCAGGTTAAAAGTGACGGGCTTTTTAAAAAAGAACGTATTATAACTTCTGAGCAGCAAGCAGAGATCAATGTTGCTGACGGTGGACAGGTTCTGAATTTCTGTGCGAATAATTATCTTGGGCTGGCAAATCATCCGGATTTAATCGAAGCGGCCAAAAAAGGCCTGGAGACGCATGGTTTTGGCATGGCATCGGTGCGGTTTATTTGTGGAACGCAAGATATTCACAAGCAGCTTGAAAGCAAGATCAGCCGATATCTTGGTACTGAAGATACTATTCTTTATCCTTCATGTTTTGATGCCAATGGAGGTTTATTTGAAACACTTCTGGGTCCCGAAGATGCCATAGTGTCCGATGCATTGAATCATGCAAGCATTATAGACGGTGTCAGACTTTGCAAAGCGCAGCGTTATCGATATGCAAATAACGATATGCAAGAGCTTGAAACGCAGCTATGCAAAGCAAGAGAGGCAGATGCGAGACACATCATTATTGCCACCGATGGAGTCTTTTCAATGGATGGGGTCATCGCTGACCTGGCATCTATATGTGACCTTGCTGATAAGTACGGGGCAATGGTCATGGTTGATGATTGTCACGCAACAGGTTTTGTTGGCGAGCGCGGACGAGGTAGCCATGAATACAATAATGTCATGGGGCGCGTCGATATTATCACTGGCACATTGGGCAAGGCGCTTGGTGGCGCATCGGGTGGTTATACGTCAGGTAAAAAAGAGGTTGTTGAATGGCTTCGACAGCGCTCCAGACCTTATCTTTTTTCTAACTCGGTTGCCCCAGCTATAGTGTCAGCTTCGCTAAAAGTCTTTGATATGCTTGAAGACGGCCATGAGTTGCGAGCCAATTTAAATCGCAATAGTAACCACTTCCGCCGCAGGATGAGCGATGCGGGTTTTACCCTGGCTGGTAATGATCATGCAATTATTCCTGTGATGTTAGGTGATGCAAAGCTCGCGAGTCAAATGGCGGATAAAATGTTACAGAAAGGCATATATGTTGTGGGATTCTCATTTCCTGTTGTCCCTAAAGGGCAAGCAAGAATTCGTACACAAATGTCAGCAGCTCACTCGATAGAACAAATTGATCGCGCTGTTGACGCCTTTATCGAAATTGGTCAAGAGCTAGGTATTATCTGATGAGAGCACTGGCAAAAACGCTGCCTGAAAAAGGCATATGGATGACAGAGTCAGACGTACCTGAAGTTGGGCACAATGACCTGCTTATTAAAATACGTAAAACCGCAATCTGTGGTACCGACATGCATATCTACAATTGGGATGAGTGGTCGCAAAACACCATTCCTGTTCCTATGGTCGTAGGTCACGAATATGTAGGAACTGTGGTCGGTATCGGGCAAGAGGTGCGTGGTTTTGAAATTGGCGACAGGGTTTCTGGTGAAGGTCACATAACCTGCGGACATTGCAGAAACTGTCGGGCAGGTCGCCGTCATTTGTGCAGAAATACGTCAGGCGTCGGTGTGAACCGGCAAGGTGCATTTGCTGATTACCTGGCTATCCCAGCGTTCAACGCGTTTAAAATACCCGACAATATTTCCGACGACCTCGCCGCAATATTTGACCCTTTTGGCAATGCTGTGCATACGGCCTTGTCATTTGATTTAGTGGGCGAGGATGTTTTAATTACAGGTGCCGGACCCATAGGTATTATGGCTGCTGCAGTTGCTCGGCACGTAGGAGCAAGGCATGTTGTTATCACCGATATCAACGAATACCGTCTGTCCCTTGCACGCAAAATGGGGGCGACCAGAGCGGTAAACATCAGTCAGGAAAGTTTGTCTGATGTCATGCTGGATTTAGGTATGACTGAGGGTTTCGATGTCGGCCTTGAAATGTCAGGTGTTCCTGCAGCCTTACATGATATGCTGGCTAAAATGAACAATGGCGGTAAAATTGCAATGTTGGGGATCCCCCCTAAAGAAGTTGCAATTGACTGGAATCAAGTTATTTTCAAAGGGCTCATAATAAAGGGTATTTATGGTCGGGAAATGTTTGAAACCTGGTATAAAATGGCCAGCCTGATTCAAGGTGGACTTGATCTCAACCCCATTATTACGCATAACTTTCCTATTGATGATTTCCAGCAAGGATTTGATATCATGGGGTCCGGGCAATCCGGAAAGGTTATTTTGGACTGGCAATAGAGGAAACAATGGAACAATTTGCACATATCTCCATTCATGATACGCAGGAAAAGCTAAGCAATGAAAACGTGCGATTGGTCGATATTCGCGACGAACAATCTTTTGCAGCAGGGCATATTAAAAATGCGATGCATCTGACCAATGGCAGTTTGCAGTCATTTATGTCAGAAACTGATTTTGATGTTCCAGTGATAGTCTGCTGCTACCATGGGGTAAGCAGCCAACAGGCAGCACAGTTTCTGATCCATCAGGGTTTTGAGGAAGTTTATAGCATGGATGGAGGTTTCGAGGCATGGCGAAAAGACCTGCCCTTTGAAACATCCCAAGAATAGCAGCGTCCTCAGATGATCACATTGCTGGCATTTAGTCAGGAGCAGCCTGCGCAACTTTTAGTCAATTATCTGCGTACACAAAGCATTGACGCTGTTTATCAGAAAATGCAGGGTGAACTTGAACATGTGGTATTAATTCGTGACCAAGCGGATATCACGAAAGCAAAGCAGATAGCCAGTGAGTTTGTGGCTAAACCAACGGACAAAAAATACCAGCAAGCGGCCTGGACGCAAGGAAAGGTTGTTGAGCTGCAATCTCAAACCGGGCTCTTTTCCGGCGTAAAACCCCTAAACCTGAAAACAACACCTTTTACTGCCGTGGTTTTGGTAATTTGTCTGGTTGTTTTTGGCATTTCATGGCTGGGAGGGTTTAATTTTGTTCTTGAGTGGTTTCAGATAAGATCCTTAAACGAACTCAGTTCAAGTCACCAGTGGTGGAGACTATTGGGCCCGGCATTTATTCACTTTTCAGAAATTCATCTGATATTCAATTTGTTATGGTGGTGGTCTTTAGGCGGTAAAATTGAACAAAAATTCGGCACTAGTACTTTAGCGTTAATTTTCTTTGTCGCAGCTGTGAGTTCCAACATTGGTCAACTTGTCATGAGTGGAACAAATTTTGGCGGGTTGTCTGGAGTAGTGTATGCGGTCGTTGGTTTTGTCTGGTGGATTGGTTGGTTAAAACCAAACTGGGGCCTGGCATTACCTAAGCCCGTTATTGGTTTTTTACTCGTATGGCTATTACTTGGTTATGCTGACGTGTTGTGGGTCAGTATGGCAAATACTGCTCATACGGTTGGACTGGTTGTTGGTTGTTCAGCTGCTTGGCTTGTGTGCAAACTGGCTCCTCAAACGTCAGATACAACTAACCACCCTGATAAAGGTACTTGGTAAATATCACATCCTTTATCATTTCTGAGCCGGTTTCTTTTTTCATCAGCTCTCTGAGTGTTTCCAGGCAAGTTCGGCGGATGTCTTCTCTGCCGGTCAACGACTTTACTTTTTCTTCAGGCTGCCGTCCGAAGATATCAATAGCCGTGGCTCGTAGCAATGGTGAGTGATGCTCTGCAGCCTCAAGGTGGTCCGCATCTTCCAGCATTAGTTCTACCGTAACGCGAACATACCCTAATTTTCGTGCACTAGAGCCAAGGTAATTAGTAATAATATCGGGTTCCAGACCAAAATATGCATAAGAACCCTGTGCACTTGAAGGCATTGCGGTGGTTAGCAAAAGCAGAATAGCGGCCAGGGTACGCAATTGATTCATATAATGTTCTCGGTCCAGATAGGTTATTTGGTTTTGCTAAATTGTAGCAAGAAACTTCCAAACGACTAAAACAAATTTAACCCCTACTTTAGTCTACCCTTTGCTATTGGTATGATAACAACTAAGAATTAGCCTCAGTAGTTTCCCTTGAATAACAAAATTAAATTTCCAGTAGGTACCCCGGCTCAGTGGACAACATCAGACGATGTATGCATTCCGGACGCACATCTCAGAAACTGGTTGCTTGATACAGGTTCTTTGACAGAACGACTTCAGTCTCATTGCCGACAATTTGAGTTGCGGCTCCTAGGTCAACGGCAGATGGAACCGGAACTTGAGGAATTACAACGTCTGGAAGTCAGAAACACTGAGGGCGCCCATGATTGGCAGGTGCGTGAAGTTGTTTTGTTTGGTGATGGAAAACCTTGGGTATATGCCAGATCAGTGCTGCCGAACACTTTATGCCAGACAGATTTGGTTGATTTGGGAGATAAACCTCTAGGCCAAATTATTTTTAATGATCCACGTTTTAAGCGCTCTCCATTTGAAGTTTGCATGCTTAGTAACATGTTGTCTTTTAAGCGCAAATTGAATGTGCAAGATGATGCGAAACTCTGGGGGAGGCGGTCTATTTTTCAATATCTGCAATTTAATATGATGGTTGCAGAAATCTTTTTACCAGATGCACCTGCCTATAAAACGATGACGGAAATGAGAAAAAATGGTAACTGCTGAAAAAGTTAGTGCTTATGTCAGGCTCATGCGTGCCGATAAGCCTATTGGCATATATTTACTGCTGTGGCCAACATTGTGTGCACTACTGATAGCTGCTGAAGGCTTGCCTTCTTTGCACATCCTTTTGGTTTTTACGTTGGGTGTCATTGTCATGCGATCTGCGGGTTGTGTGATAAATGATTATGCTGACAGACACGTGGATGGCGACGTTGAACGAACTGTTCAGAGGCCTCTAGTTTCTGGGGAAATTTTAGAAAAAGAAGCATTATTCTTCTTTATAATATTGATATTAATAGCTTTCTTGCTAGTACTAACGCTCAATTGGCAAACAATTTTACTGTCTACTGTTGCCTTAGTTTTAGCCTCAAGCTATCCCTTTATGAAACGTTATACCCATTTGCCTCAGGTAGTACTCGGCGCTGCATTTGGCTGGTCTATTCCCATGGCATTTATGGCAGTCAGTGAAGCCTTGCCTTGGTGGGCCTGGATATTTTTTGCAGCGAACCTTTTGTGGACAGTAGCCTATGACACCATGTATGCAATGGTGGATAGAAAAGATGACTTACGCATAGGGGTGAAATCAACTGCAATATTATTCGGTCAATACGATAGGTTGATAATAGGCATATTGCAGATATTGACAGTGAGCTTGTTGTTGATAGTTGGAATTGCTAAAGAATTTATCTGGCCTTTTTATTTGGCATTGTTGTTAGCAAGTCTATTATTTGTTTATCAACAGTGGCTTATCAGGCATAGAGCAGGAACTGAGTGCTTTCACGCATTTCTTAATAATCACTATGTTGGAATGATATTGACCGCTGGCATAGCGGGGCATTACATAATAATTAACTTGTAGGGGTAAGACATGGGTGACTTTATTGTCGGATTTAGCGGACCAGCCAAGCAACTCATGGCGCAATTCAGGTACTCAGTTAAATTTACCATTATCAGTTTGATTTTTATTGTTCCGCTTATTCTCAGCCTGGCGCTTCTACAATACGAATATGGCGATGAAATTCGCTTTACCAAAAAAGAATTGCAGGGACTGGAAATTATCGTCCAGGCTGAAAATGAGCTTCAGCTTCTTTCCACAGCGGCAATTGGTGGGAGTAGCCAATTTACTAGTAAGCTTAGTGCGATAGCGGGAACGGAAGAAATCGCCCAGTCTTCTTCTGTGAAAAACCAGTTGAACAACTATCGAAATAGTCTTTCTGGCAGTAGCCTGGAAGTGAGTATAGCCGCGCTTATTTCCTATCTGCAAACCGTCGCTGACCAAAGCAATCTTGAACTTGACCTTGAGCTTGATACAAGTTATCTGGTCACCACGTTAGTACAAACACTGCCGCAAGCGCAGGAGCAGTTGGTGATGACTGCCGCTCTTGCCAAGCAAGTTACTGAAGCAGGCAGCTTTACACCCGATACTTACATCGGTTTGTCGAATGCAAATCAAAAATTACCGTTAATGATCCAGAATGTTGAGCAAAGCATAGGTGTGAGCCTGGCTGCCAATCAGGATATTAATCGCCAACTGTCGTCAAAATGGCAGACGCTAGAATCCGCCCTGACAAATTATCATCAATGGATCCAGCAACAAATTCTCGACCCGGATAGCATCCAGTTATCACCTGCACAATTGTTATCCCGAAGTGTCAGTGTCAATAAGGAAATTACTGAATTTGCCACTAGCCTGGAGCCAGTTCTTGCAGGGGAGCTTCAGCAGCGTATTGATGATGCAAATTTCAAAAATAACATTGTTCTTAGTGTTTCAGTAGTAGCCGTCTTGTTGGCCATCTACTTATTTATTGGAATGTACCTGTCGGTTATTGAGAATATCGAGCGGGTTGTGATGGCGGTTCACTGTATTGCTGATGGTGATTTGAGTTCTCGGGTCACTGTAGTTGGTAAAGATGAAATGCGTGATATCGCCAATGATATGAATCAGATGACGGCCAACTTGGAACACCTTGTTGAAAGACTCAGTGGTGCAATAAATACGTTGAGTGAATCAGCGGGCAATCTTAAATCAGTGACTGTCCGCACCATTTCTGGAGTGCAGGAACAGAAAAATGGAACTGATCTGATTGCAAGCTCAATGACCACCATGACATCCGTGGCTTCCGATGTTGATCAAAGTTCTGAAGTGGCATCTCAGTCAGCAGTTGAAGCAGACAAGGAAGCCCAGCAGGGTATGGAACTGGTTTCTCGTTTGCAGAAAGTAATGGAGGAAATGCAGCAGGAATCGAGTCGTTCTCAAGAAGCATTAAATCGACTGGTGGAAGATAGTAAGGATATAGGACAAGTATCCAGTGCCATCAACGAAATTGCTGAACAGACCAATTTACTTGCACTGAACGCCGCGATTGAAGCCGCTCGGGCTGGCGAGCAAGGAAGAGGTTTTGCTGTGGTTGCAGATGAAGTGCGCACCTTAGCGCAAAGAACTCAGGATCAGACGAATCAAATACACGACATCATCACCAAACTTCAGCAGGCTACGCAGGACACTCGGGTCAGCATGGAGCAAAGCCGCGAACAAATGAACCTCAGTGTTGAAGAAGCTAGCGTTGTAGGGGATGCACTGCAACGCATCAGCCAGGTGATCAGCACTATCAATGAAATGAGTACAGAAATTTCTCATTCCGCCACTGAACAATCTTCGGTGACAAATAAAGTAGCCAATCAAGTAGAGCAGATCGCAATGATTTCTGAATCAACCAAGCAAGGTGCAGAAGACACGGATCGATCAGCTGACAGCTTGATGGAAGTAGTTAAAACACTAAAAGAAGAGCTGGCAACCTTGCAAAAAGGTGGCTAGCAACTAATTGCTATAGTTAAGTAACCTGAGGTTAAGTCGCTCGGTTGTCCGAGCTTTGCGTACGTATTTTAAGCACCGCCAAAAAAACGATGATTAAGCTGCTTAGAAACCAAATAATCTTCAGGTCAGGTAAGTGGACTGCTTCAACGGTAAAACGTTGATGTTTTTCAATAGCGGCCCATTTATCTGCGCTCGCCTCAATAAATTTGGGGTCGCTAAAAATTTCCAGCAGAGCTCTGCGGCTCGGGTATCTGACGATGACCAATCTGTCCCAGCCATGCTGGCTTTGCATTATTTTTGTAGATGAAAAAATTGGATGGGCTCCCTGCTTGGCCATCAGCTTGAGCATCACATCAGAAAACAACGAAAACGCGCCTTCGCCAGACAAACTGCTTTCCTTTGTCGAGTACTGTGCGGTTTTGTGAAAGCCATATAAGTTGACAGTATAAAACGGTTTCCCACTGTCGCTGGCAACGAAGCCTGCCAATTCCTGTATGTTATGTTTTCCCGGATTACCGATTTGCGCTGTTATTTCATCCAGAAAGTATTGGCTATCCGACTGTGATAGCTTCGAATCTGCACCCTGGTAAACCCATGCAGTTAACAAGGTGATCAGGATCAGCAATCCGATATGCCATTTTAAAGAACGTAATACTGACATTTTTAACTTCACTATCAATCCACTTGCAAAATACAAGTGGATTAGTTTGGTGTATATGCTTGCATAATGCAAGTGGTGAAATCTATAATTATGTTATGCAGCACAATTCACAATCCTATCGTTCTCACTGTCCGATAAATTTCATTTTGGAATCTCTGGGCGACAAATGGACTCTGCTTGTTGTCAGGGATCTTCTATTTAAAGGCAAGCGCTATTACGGTGAATTTTTAGCTAGCGATGAGAATATATCAACCAATATTCTGGCCAATCGCCTTGAGAAACTAGAAACGAACGGGATCGTGAGCAGGCGAATTGACCCAGAACACAAATCCAAGATTATTTATTCTTTAACAGAAAAAGGTAAAAAACTCTTACCAATGATGTTGGAGATGACCTACTGGAGCAGTCAATACGACAACTGCTCCAATGTTGATCCCGCATTTGCAAAAGAGTTCGAGCGAAATAGAGAAGGATTGATTAAACGCTTTCTTGAAATGTCATAAAGGCGTTCTACTTACTCCGAACTGCTTTTTTCCAGCTCTGCAAGTCTTGCCTCGAGGGCTTCAAGCTTCTCACGTGTTCTGATCAACACCTGGCTTTGAACATCAAACTCTTCACGACTGACAAAATCCAGCTTACTGAGTTGGGATTGCAGAATCTGTCTGATTTTTGATTCAGCACCTTCAGCCATTGATTTAACACCTGGTGGAACGGACTCAGATATTTGTTTGGCTAATTCTTCCAGTTTTTTGGGATCCAACATGTTTAATTTCCGCTTATGGGTAGTTTCCCCATTGTAACTCACTATGAATGATTAGAAACTTATTCCTATTGGTATTACAATCCACTGCCATTTTTTCGAACGAGTCCCATGAAGCTTAATCCAGGTCAGAATGAAGCCGTTAACTATATATCCGGACCTTGTCTGGTATTGGCCGGTGCCGGCAGCGGAAAAACACGTGTAATCACCAATAAAATTGCCTATCTGGTGAGAGAGTGTGGTTATCCTGCCCGTCAAATTGCCGCGGTTACCTTTACCAACAAGGCAGCCCGCGAAATGAAAGAACGTGTTGCACAGACCCTCGGGAAAAAAGAAGCGCGAGGATTAAAAGTATCTACCTTTCACACACTTGGCCTCAACATCATCAAATCTGAAGTGAAAAACCTGGGGTTCAAAGCGGGATTTTCGCTGTTCGATGACAAAGATACTATGACCCTGTTGAAGGATTTGACAGAAACAGAGTTGGACGGGGACAAAGATCAGCTGTCGTTATTGCAGTCCTGTATTTCCAATTGGAAAAATGATTTGCTCCTCCCCGAGCAATTGCAGAAAATTGCGTTATCACCAGGCGAAGTAGAATTTGCGGAGTTTTATCAGCGATATCAAAATCACTTGCGGGCATACAATGCTCTGGATTTTGATGATTTGATACTCATCCCGACTCTTTTGTTGAAATCCAACGATCAGGTTCGGCAAAAATGGCAAACCAAAATCAGGTACTTGTTGGTTGACGAATATCAGGACACCAACACCAGCCAATATGAATTAGTGCGTATGCTGGTGGGAGAACGAGCTCGATTTACCGTAGTAGGAGATGACGATCAATCCATCTACTCCTGGCGTGGTGCTCGTCCTCAGAATCTGGTGCTGTTAAAAGAAGACTTTCCAAGCCTGAAGCTGATCAAACTGGAACAAAATTATCGTTCATCAGGCCGGATATTACATTGCGCGAATATTCTGATTCAGAACAACCCACATGTTTTTGAGAAACGTTTGTTCTCAGAACTAGGATATGGCGAGTCACTACGAATTATATTTGCTAAAAATGAAGAGCATGAAGCTGAAAGAGTTGTTGCCGAGCTTGTTGCGCACAAGTTTATGGGAAATACAAACTTTAAAGACTATGCAATCTTGTATCGAGGGAATCACCAGGCTCGCTTATTTGAAAAGGTTCTTACTACGAATAGAATTCCGTACAAAATAAGTGGGGGAATGTCCTTTTTTGGCCGCGCCGAGATAAAAGATATCATGGCCTACCTGCGCTTACTGGTGAATCAGGATGATGACAATGCATTGCTAAGAGTTATCAATACTCCAACCCGCGGCATCGGGCGGGTCTCGCTTGAGCGACTGGGAAATTTTGCTAACGAATTGCATGTTCCAATTTTCGAAGCAGCCTGCCATCCCCGATTGCAAGATGTCTTGTCGGGTAAGGCCCTGATGTCAGTCGAACAATTCAGCCGTTGGATCGTTGAATTGTCTGATCGTGCGGTGCGTGGGGATGGAATTGCCACTATTCGCGAGATGATTAAAACCATAGGTTATGAAGAGTGGCTTTACGAAACCAGCACTAGCCCCAAAGCGGCTGAAATGGCTATGGCGAATATAAGTACGCTGTTTGGCTGGATAGCGGACATGTTGGAAGGTAATGAGTTGGATCCACCTATGTCGCTTCAGGAAGTCGTAAACCGTTTGATTTTGCGCGACATGATGGAACGGGGAGAAGACGAAGACGACGCTGACCAGGTTCAGTTAATGACGCTACATGCTTCCAAAGGGCTGGAATTTCCCTATGTATTCATGGTGGGTATGGAAGAAGGATTATTACCCCATCAAAGTAGCATTGACGAAGACAACATTGAAGAAGAACGTCGACTTAGTTATGTGGGCATAACCCGCGCCCAAAGAGAATTGTTTTTTACCTTGGCCAAAGAGCGTCGCCAGTTTGGCGAAATAATCAAACCAGAACCCAGTCGCTTCTTGTACGAATTGCCTCAGGATGATGTGATTTGGGAACAAAAGAAAGTCAAAGACTCTGCTGAAGTCAGGCAACAGAAAGGGCAAGCGAGTATCGCTAGTATCCGAAATATGTTGTCAGGCGGAAAGTGATTTAGCTGAGCCTGTGGGGTCAACAGAAACAGCACTTTCAAGGTAATTCCCCTGACCAATTTCACAACCAACATCCAAAAGTGCTTTGAGCTGCTCCTCGGTTTCAATCCCTTCTGCAATAAGCTGAAAATTGAGATGCTCTGAAATAACCAGTACAGACTGAATGAGTTTTAAATTCCGTTGTGAACGCGGAATGGATTTGACGAATCTGTGATCAACTTTTACGAAATCAAACGGGTAAGAGTAAAGGTAACTTAATGAAGCCAGGCCACTGCCAAAATTGTCCAGCACAAGCGTCACGCCCGCACGTTTTAGTTTACGTATAGCAGGAAGCATAAATTGTGAGCGGCGATTCAAATCATTTTCATCGAACTCAAACACTAGTTTTGATGCATCGATTCCACTGTTCTCTATGGATTCTATCAATTGCAGCACCAACTTGCTTTGCATCAAATGGTTGATAGAAAGGTTTATAGCCACCTTGTAATGTTGCTCCGGACCATTGCTTCTGCTCCAACTCATCAAGAGTTCACTTGCCTGAGCGAGCATGTAGTTGTCGATTTCTATGGTTAAGCCGGAGTGTTCTGCGACCTGCCAAAATTGTTCACGCTTGATTTTGCCTATAGTGGGGTGTTCCCAACGTATAAACAACTCGTGGTAAAGGTAGTCCTTTGAGGTTAAATTCAGTGCCGGTTGCAGATGACATTCAAACTTAGATGACTTGAGAGTTTTCCTGAATTCGTTTTCGAGCTCCAGTTCTTCGAGAAGCTTCTGGCGCATGCTTTTATCGAACATGACGTACCGACCTCTGCCCATCGCTTTGGCCTGATACATTGCTGCGTCAGCATCCCGAATAATTTCGTCCGCTGATTCGTAGCCGCTCTCAATATAAGCAATTCCAATACTGGCGCCGGAATACATTTCTTTCGTTCCAAGCATAAAGGGAGTGGCAATAGAATTGATAATGCGTGTTGCTACTTCTTCAACATCAGCCACATCATCGAAACTATCGAGTAGTATTACAAACTCGTCGCCCCCTAACCGAGCAACAAGATCATGGGCTCGTACACAATGTTCAATGCGCTTGGATACTTCTTTTAAAAATTGGTCGCCAGCATGATGCCCAAGCGTGTCATTGATTAGTTTGAATCTATCTAAGTCGATAAATAGCACTGCGAAATTATGATCTGTATAGCGTTTTTTGTTGGCTATCGCCAGCTCAAGCCTGCTATTGAACATGACTCTGTTGGGTAAGCCGGTCAGCGCATCATGATGAGCATCATGGATAAGCTTCAGTTCAATTTCTTTTCGCTCATCTATCTGCTTTTTCAAATACAGATTGGTTTTATGCAGCTCATCTGTTCTTTCACGGACCTTCTCTGACAATTGCTGCGTATACATCTGAATAGCATCAGTTGATCGCTTGCGTTCCATGGCTGTAGCGATGTGATGGGAAACAAAGCGCAGTAGCTCCAGATCTTTTAAGGTGTAACGAGAGTCGGCGGCATAGGTTTGAACGGCAATCACGCCAGAGATTTCACCTTCAACAATCAATGGAGAGCCGAGCCATGAGTTTTCAGTATTCAGGATATTTTCAGCAATACTCTGATCAAGCTCACCTTCAAGTGCTAGTGACTCTACTCGAGTAGGATCGATGAGTTCTGCCCGGCCAGAGCGCAACACATATTCAGTTAATCCACGGCCTATTGGTCGCGGTTCGATGTCGGACTGGATTTCATCGCTGTAATAGGGAAATTCCAGAAAATCGCGATCTTCGTTTAAGGTCGCGATGTAACAGTTTGGCGCACTAAGTAATCGGCCAAGGATATCGTGAAGATTGGCATAAAAATCGGACATGTCGCCTTCGACAGCAGCCGACAATTCCGATATTTCAAACAGGGCTTGTTGCAAAGATTCTATTTTCTGACGTTCAAGAATTTCATCCTGCAGTTCCTCGTTAATCATTCGCAGTTGCTTGGTGCGTTCCCGAATGGTTTGCTCTGTCAGCTCGCGGCTTTTAACCCTGTCAACAGTATTGACAATGTGCTGAGAAACGAAGAGTAGAATTTCCAAGTCTTCTGCTGTATAGCGCACCGCTTCGTCATAACTTTGCACCACCATAGCCCCGATGACTCTGCTTCCTCGCTTTAACGGTACGCCTATCAGGTCTATTGGAGTCTTACCGAACAGCTTGATATTGGTATCAGAAAATACCTGCTTACTGTTTTCTTTGGTCAGAACAAGGTGTTTCCCGGTTCTTAGAATATGACCTGTGATACCGCCCATTAAATCAGAGGCGGAAATTTGAGTGACGGTTTGTTCGTCGAACTGATCGACAAAATATACAAAGTCGACTAATTCTTCTTCTTGGTCATATATTGCCACATAGAAATTTAGAGCATTCATGAAATCACCAATAATTTGGTGAATCGCAGGATACAGACGATGCAGCTCGCTGACAGAGCCAGCAAGTTCAGATATTTCGAAAAGCGCTTTTTGCACCAATTCAGCGCGTTTATACTTATCTGTCAGTTGTTGCAGTTGAGGAATTAGTTCTCGTAACTCCTCAACCGATAACTCACCCGCGCTAGTGTCTGTAGACATGATTTGTTTGAACCAACCGGTCGTCCCAATAAAACAAAATATTAACCGAACAAAAATAACTCATATTCAAAAAAAAGGCTACCTTAAGGTAGCCCATTTTTAATCCGTAATCTGTTTGTTTATCAATCAGATCCCTTCAATCATATGTTCTATCGCGGCCTTGATTTCGTCATCAGAGCAGTCACCGCAAGTTCCTTTAGGTGGCATAGCTTTTATTCCGTTTATTGCATTTTGCAATACGGTATCAAATCCCTGCTCTAATCTTGGTGCCCAATCGGCAGCATCTTGTAATTTAGGCGCACCCAGTACACCAGAGCTATGGCATGCAACACAGGATTTGGTGTATACATCCGCACCCGACCTAGGTCCGGCCGCAGCTGCTGAAGCAGCTTGTGCGCCAGCAATATTTACTGAACCAACAGGTTTAATACGTGATTTAATATCTTCTTCAGACATTTCCTGGGCGTTTACAGTAACGAAACACAGGCAGCTGATCACTAGACACAACAGGGTTTTAAATTTCACATTATTCTCCACACCAAGGATTTTCTGGTCATATATTTTCTTTAAATTACGCAGAATTATAACGACTTCTTCAACGCTAACAACTGTTTACTTTAAACTAAGCGGTAACTTATTAGTGTAAGCACTGCTAAATCGTCGCTCATGAACAAAGTGAGTCGACGTTCCCTTCCTTATTTGCTTTGTTTCACACCTTGATTCTACGTCAATGCACATTTTTATTTATCGAGAATTATTTTCGTTAGCCGGAGAGAGGGAATCTGCCGTCAATAACATTCAAAAAGACGGCTTACCATTGATTTTCCCTACATTCTCCTTACTCCTGTTTGCTTAAAACCGCCTCAATTTGCGGGACGAAGTGCGCTTTTTGCGCGATGCACTGAGCGAGTCTTTCTTCTGCCTTATTATAGTTCTGAGCGGCTCCGACAAGCTCATCCAACTTAGGCTTGATAAGCGCCTCCATGCGAGAAAGTGCGGTTTCACTGCACCCACGGGAAAATAAATAGGGTAAAAAAGCGTGATAGTCTGATGGCATACGTTCGACGACTCTATCAAAGTTCTTTTGAATCCAAGGCCAGGTGACACTGTCTAATTTGTCATTTCTCATTAAGCCAAATAGAAATGAAATCGCCTCATTGTCTTTGATTTCTTCGTTAAGAATAAATGGCATTAAAAACTGTGCCACTGAATTTTCCTCTGTTGTGGCTAGGGCGTTAAATGCTCTTCCCCGGAATGTGGAGTCTGTAGACGTCATTGCTGAGTCAACCAGAGCTTTAGCGAATGGCAGACCATTTTCACGCGTCGCATTTGCCAACGCAGGGCCTACTAAGCTTGAATGAATTGCTGCGTTATCAGCCTCTGATTTTTTGAAACCTATGTAGTTTGCACCTGCCGAAGCAAGTTTTTTAATATAGGATTTATCTTTTGCAGTGGCACCCATGAACGAGACTAAACCAGTGCGCAATTTTTCTGCGTCTATCGGAGATGATTTGTCCAATTCTGTTGTTGTTTCGAATCCCATTTCGTCAGCAGCTTGTTTGTAAATATCGCTACCTAATTGTCTCAGCGCATTTTTATGTTCATCATTTGCAAACGAGATCAGTGTTACCAAATTACCCAATCCAGATAGTCGCACTTCCCAGGAATCAGATTTCAAAGTTTCAGGCAGCACGGCCAAATAATCCGAGAGCGAAATGGTGCCAGCATTGTAGGCAGCTTCGAAGCTATCCACTATTGCACCGGCTTCAATCTCGGACAGCTTGTGCATATTGGAAAAAAGACTTTGCCACCCTTTTGAGTCCATATTAAAGCGGTAGTAACCCGACGCATTGGCATTAGGCATAGTCCAATCAACGCAACTTAAAGTGTCGAGTGTGACAGTCTGTTGAGGCTGAGTAACCAATTCGCATTGATTGCGCACCACGCCGTCAGTTTCATAGACGAAACAAGCTGGAATTTTCCATTGCGTGTTGTTCTTAAACTCCGTTCCCAATGGCTTATAGCGCTCTTGTCTGAGCGTAATATTGGTGCGGTTGTCCTTGCACTCGCTGGTCACATTAAGCAACGGTACTCCGACCTGTTCTATGAAATCGCGAAATGAATTCATAAGTATCACTGAATTTTCTTTGCCCGCCTCAGCCGTAATCATTTCCATAAAGTCGAATGCATCAGTAGTGCCCCAAGCATATTTCTGCATATATTTTTGCACACCATTTCGGAATCGCTCTTCACCTATAAAGGCTTCAAACATGGTTAATACAGAGCTACCCTTTTGGTAGGTGATGCCGTCGAACGCAGTTAATATGTCGCCATTATTTTGAATGGGATTACGAATTTTACGAGATGAAGGAATACTGTCCGAATTCATCACATTCTGTGCATCTGAAACTAGCTCACGGCGCCATTGTTCTTCAGGAAAATGGCGATGCAAAGCTATATGTCCAATCCAGGTGGCAAATGCCTCGTTGAGCCATATATCATTCCACCATCTGGGAGTGACTAAATTACCAAACCACTGATGAGCAAGTTCATGTGAGTGAACATATTTGTAGCGACGCTTTTGACTGATAGAGGCTTTGTCATCTAGTAACAACAATTGTTCCCGATAAGTTATTGCCCCAGGGTTTTCCATCGCGCCTGCTGCAAAGTCGGGGACTGCAAGAATATCGAGCTTTTTATAAGGATAGGGTATCTGAAAATAATCTTCCAGCGCATTTAATACAGCAGCGGTGTGTTCCAGCGCATACGCTAAGTCTTTGCCTTTTCCACGAAGTGCTATACCGCGCAGAGGAATAGAAAAGTTCCGTACTTCAGTCGGAGCAATGGGTAGCCACTCAACGATATCGAAGTCCCCTACAGCCAAAGCAAATAAATAGGTAGGAATAGGTTTACTTGTTGCGAATGTTACGGTTTTTACCCCGTCATCTTCACTTGTAACTGAGTGTTCAGGTGCATTGGCGATAACCGACAAATCTGACTTAGTGGTGACAGATACATCAAAGGGGGTTTTAAATCGGGGTTCGTCAAAAGAAGGAAATGCCAAACGAGCTGCAATAGCCTGCATCTGACTAAATATAAAATGCTGGTCGCCCTCCTTAACCCGATAAATGCCTTCAAGATTCCCGTTAAATGGTGCCTTATAGGAAATCGTCAATCTATATTGTCCAATTACGAGTGTGCTGCCAGCCGAAACCTTCAAAACATCGTCGAGATCGGTTGGCAGAATCTTAGCGGCATCAAATGTCTGGTCATTTCCAGCCAAGCTCATTGTCTCAATGGTCAGATGCTTACCGTGAATGTAAAAATGATCGACGGGTTGATGTATGTCGATATCAATCTTCACAATGCCCGCAAAATCACCAAGTTCCGGATCTATATCTAAGTTCAGAGAGTAATGAGTTGGCGAAGCTGTTTCAGGTAGCATGCCTGCAGGCGTGACTGATTTTCCCGTTTCCGCTTGGCTGACACCAACCAAGGTTGAAAGTATCAAAAAAAGAGTGAATAAAAGAAAAGTGTTCCCTTTCGCATAGGTACCGCTGAATTCCATGGCAAATTGTCCATTTTATAAATTTCGAGTTGTGGAACTTAAAACGAATTGGGTTTAAGGACAAGGCTAATATGTGGACCTTATCTAAACTTCTTTATTTTACGTGGGAGGCTAGCAAAGTATTTCCACGCTCAAATTAAGCGGTTATCTTTAGATTCAAACTAAACACATCCGTGACGAATCTTACATGAAACGTAAGGGTTAAGCGTTGTCGTCTCAATAGTGTATGAACAAATAGGTGACATAATAGACAAGTGACGGCCGAGAGTGGACTTGTTCCAATTTATAGACACGCCGCCGCCACATTTTGGGGTTGTCTCGAAGTGTTAGTGGTTTACCCCACATTCCCAACTTGATTGAGGATTCATATGGGTTCCAAAGCCTGCCAGTTTCAGCTTAATTAGAAATCTATTGTAAGTTCCAAGTGATTGACTATTAGGCATAAATTTTGAACTTACTTCATCTATATTGTCTGAATCACAACAAAAATGCCGCTATTGAATAGCGCAATGATGTCTTCTATTCTACTCAATAGCTTTTCATTGATCGCCTTATAGGAATCAAGAATGACAACAAAGTTAAATGGCTTTGAAGACACCTTATTTAACACATCAAAGGAAAACAGCAACCTCAGTGACCCACAAGTGCTGGATTACTACAAACTGTGTATTGCCTCTGTCGAACAAATAAGTAATAGGCGCCAAACCGCCAATAGTTTTTTTCTGACAATAAACACTGTGCTGCTATCATTTTTAAGCTATTTGAGCATCGAGAGTCTAACAGTTAACTATGCGTTGTTTGCTGTCTCATTTGCAGGCGTTGCAATTTGTTATACATGGCGAAGAATGATCCTGTCTTATAGGGAGTTAAATGGTGCCAAATTTGATGTGATATTAGCGCTCGAGTCTAAATTACCAATTGGAGTATATGGTGCCGAGTGGCTTTTGCTAGAAGAAGGGAAGAATCCCGCTGTTCATCGTCCTTTTTCAAATTTGGAAGTTAGGGTGCCTAATGTGTTTATAATTTTGCATGTGTTCGTACTCATCATGTATTTTTCGACACTTATTTGATTGTGTCTTACGAAGTTTCAAAGCGTTCACTGCGTCTGGCCAAGGGACAGCCTGAGATCTTCGCGCTTATAGCGCAAAACAACATAAGCGCACTTTCTGAAAGCGTTCAAGACAATATTCAAACTGAGCTTAGAAATGATATAGGCCAAACGCCGTTAATTTTTGCCTGTAAAATAGGCAACCGAGAAGCAGTTGAACAAATTCTGAATGTACACCACGATTTAAATGTGGAAGATTTTAGAGGGCTGACAGCACATATGGTCGCCAGTAAATATGAAAAGCATGAATGTTTGCAATTGCTTTTAGACGCTGGAGTAGAACCAAATTATGCCAATTTAGCTGGAAGAACAGCCTTGATGTACGCTTGCGCCCAAGGCTCTGAGTCGTCAGTTAAACTCTTGCTTGAATATGGTGCTCTTGTTTCCTTAGAAGATAAGAGCCAGCGCGACGCACTCTTTTATCTTAAAAATGGACGAGATACTCATATTCTTAAGCAGTTTAAACGCAAACGAATTGAGAAACTCATAAAAAACCAAGCAACAAATGAAACTCCTTGCAATGTAAAAAACACTGTAAGTGCACCAACTCTATCATTTGCTGAGTTGATTGGTCGGCAAGCCAATTCTCCAAAACACATTATGTTTATGCGCTTTATTTCAGTTCATTTTGTCATGATATTTGTATGCTTTGTGCCTCTTGCCATAATTTTTCCTGGATCAAGCGGTAACATGAATTACGCCTTTCCGCTCTCGATGCCGCTAATGAGCCTGGTGTCTTCCCTAACTTATTTGTACTCCGCGTGGGATGTGGCATGTTTCAAAACGACTTTTCAGCATGGTTTGCCTACCCAGAAAGCTGTCGAACAATGGAATGCTGGACAAACTTATAGTCATACCGAATACATTCAAACCTTGATGGATTTCCAACTTAAGAGGTTGACAGATGAATATCAAATTATCACTGATGAAAGCATCATTGTTCAGGCAAAAAGAATTCTGGCCATTGTCGTACTATTAGGACTGTTGGCTATTACTAATCTTATTCTGTGGCTGTATTCTGGGAGTCCTTATACAAACGACTCTGCATATATATATGCTGGATATTTTGCATGGGCGGGGTTTATAACCAGTGTAATCGGTTTATTTCTGGAAGTATCAAGAAGGAATAGAGCGCTCTCACGCATGCATAGTCTTTTTGATGAGAAAGCCAACTTATTGCTAACCAGCGATTGCGCACAGGGTGATCACAAAGAATTTATTTTGTATTTACGTGCATTTGAAAGCACCGGCAAGATTAAAATAGGTACAAACGATTTCGAATCCTCAATTAGTCGATTTCTCGCCAATCGTATAATTTTAGTCACATTTGGCGTGCCAGGCGAATATGCAGGAGCTGCACGAGTGCAAAGTACAGAGGAAGTTTGGCAACAAGATGTTCTCAAACTGATGCACAAGGCGAAACACATCATTATGTTACCTTCGGATAGACCTGGCACAGTTTGGGAAGCAGAACAATTAAAGAAACATGATTTTTTGGGCAAAACTAGCTTTATCATGCCACCCGAAATGTGGTCTAAAAGCAGACCATACTCGCACATCTGGCAACGTGCGAAGGATGCATTTCATTCTATTGGGTTACATATTCCGGCACATACTGCTAAGGGCTTAGTATTTACGTTGCTGGCAAGCGGTGAATTACATAGATTTTCAATGTTGCAAGAAGCACACTTGTTTGTTCGTTTGCACGGAGCGAATCTTGGCGGCGAAGGCTCAACAGGTGATAGTGAAATGGATGGTAATGATGGCGAAGGTGACGGCGGCGATGGCGATGGCGGATAAGCAAAACTCCACTATTTTGTGATAACGACGGTGAATAATAGCCAGACTCAGCTTATGCAAACGTTATCTTAAAGGTGGGGCTCATTCTGCATCTAGTGTTCAGGTCCAAAAGGGTTTCATCTCTCAGGTGCGTATTCAGGAGAAATTAGTTTTATTTACAGATCAATGCTAGAGGTAATATCGAAGAGTGAAATGGCGCACCCGAGAGGATTGCTCCCACCATCCCTGGTGGTCGTCGCTTCGCGACCATGCTTCGCATGTTCAAAATTGTTCCAGACAATTTTGTCGAACCAAGAGGCTCTCATCTCTCAGATGCGCGACTAGGAATATTTGATATTGATCTTTGAATTAAAACTAAGAGGAATTTCCGAAGAGCGAAATGGCGCACCCGAGAGGATTCGAACCTCTGACCTCTGCCTCCGGAGGGCAGCGCTCTATCCAGCTGAGCTACGGGTGCGTGTTAGGGCGATGATTCTAATGATTTGGCAATTTTTTACCAGTTTTATTTAGCAGAATCGCGCATCCAATTACAAAGGGTACAGTTTTTAGCGAAGTTTGACTTGCAGAAACCTCAAGTGCCTGGAGTTAAAGGGTAATAGCCCAAAAAGTGAGCGCTTACTGCAATTAGAATTTATTTCCGCCTTGTTTAAGTTCTGTGATTATTTTTATAACTCTTGTTGACAGTAAGTATTCACACCAACGCCTTACTCAAATGCGCTACAAAATATTTCCGTTGTAATTAACAAATCTTCAGGCTCGCAGCCTATGCGGAATTCACTTGAAAGTCCCCGGAGTAACACCACAAGACTTTTCGCAAGTTCAAAATGATTCTGTGCCTTAACACTTTCTAGTTTTTCTGCCAGCTTATTGTGTAGCAAATCGGTGTGATGTTTTATCAGCAAACGCAAAGATTCGTCTTTTATATTTAACCCAGCATCAAGAAAAAAACTACCCGGATAGTCAGGATCCTGAAAATAGGAAAATGCGCAGTATTCAAGTGTTGAACGATACACTTCCGAGGTTGAATTAGCGCCTTTCAGTTCTTTATCAAGGCCTTCAAAAAACTGTGAAGAATATCGTACTAATACAAGCTCATATAGCTTTAACTTGCTCCCATAGGCTGCATAAATGCTAGTAGGTGGAACGCCGAGGTTGGCGCAGATATCTGCAATACTTACGCAGTCAAATCCATGTTGATGAAAGAGCTTTTGAGCTTGATCCAACCCTTCTTCTTTACTAAATTTTCGAGGCCTTCCAATATTTTTCTGATGTTTTGTATTACTCATTACAATAAATATAAAATCCACGATTGCAGAGATTGTAATATATGTAGTGTTAATTACAAAATACTTAATTTATTGGTTTGCAGAAACTCTCGGAATAATTTTAATTCTTGGTTTTAGTTTATTTACTTAGCAAAGTAAGCTTAATAAATATAGTTTATGTAGTATACACTACAATATTGAGCGAATAACAATAATGAATTAATGTAGTGAGTATTACATTAATTGCCTTGCGGTAGATTTGAGGATGCTTTTACTTACTCAAAAAAGATAGGGAAGAGGCACGTTTTAGTCATTTCAGCGACAAACTAATCATGAGTCAAATTGGTCGGCGGAGGAGAAATATTTAATATTCAGCAACTTCTCTCAACAAAAAAATCAAATTATTTCGGTATAAATTACCTGAGTTCCTCAATGTGACTGAACACTTTCCTTGAACAATTGGAGCGCTTTTTTGTCGTCATTTTGCTGTTCTTTTATAGCTGCCATCAGTTGGAGATCATGTTGATCATGATTCAAATTTATTGCTCTACCCAGGGCCTTTTCTGACAAATCTAAATCACCTGAATTGAATGCTAACTCACCCAATATTGAATATAATTCAGCATTCAAATCGTCCGCTTTGATCCAAGTCTCGAGTGATTTAATTGATGAACCCGGTGCTTTAACTTTTAGTTGGCGCATTAACGGAAGTAGCATCGGATGCGGGCCAGTTTTCTGAAAGTCCAGTAATGCATCCTGAGCATCGTTGAACATCTGCTGCGCAAGCAATTGTTGAACATAAGCAGATTGTTGAGCCGGGTCTTTTTTTACTGACCTGGGCTTTTCACGCCAATTTTGCTTAAGTTGCATAGCACCTTCTTTGCTGGCGATTTCCGCAAAGGTACCTTGCGAAGCCTTTTGCTGCCAAACCGAATAGTCTGGTCCAAGCGTTTTTTTCCACTTAGGTAGCTTCTCTTCTAGTTCACGCCAATTTCCCGACTGAGCCAAGGTTTGCGCAGTGACAACAATGACACTTTTTAATTTCTTGTGTTTCTCTTCAAAACTATCGACCAGTTCTCGTGCCTGCTGGGTATCATCTTGAGCAAGACAATGTCTGATTAGATTCAGTTTCGCTGCTAAAACGGCTTTCGGAAAGGATGTTGCTTGTTGCCAGAGCGAGTATGCTTTGTCTGGATTTTGAAGTTGTAGTTCCACCTCGGCCGCAGCGAGAAGATTTACGCCGTCAAAGTCCTCGTGCTCTATTCTGGAAAAATGCTTCCTCGCTTCCTCATAATCACCTGAAGCGAGTGCTAACAAACCCCCGGTGAAAGCATTCTGGCGCTTTCGCGAACTCCAACTCCACAACCAGGACTTAGAACCGGACAGCATGCGAACGAGGTTTTTCACTACCCATAAGAGTAACCAGCCAACAATAAACAGACCGAATAGCAGGAGAAATACGCCAAATACGCGTAGTTGCATAGTCCCGTGTTCCATCACCACTAAAATATATCCGTCATATTCAACCAGAGCAGGCCCCAGGATTAAACCTGCGAAAATAACTACTATAACTAGTGCGAGAAGTACGATTTTCCTCATAATACAATCGCCTTATTATTACTGCTAAAAGCACTTTCTACGCGTCTTTGTAATAATTCTTGCAGAGGCCTCGCGGATTGCATTTGTGATGGTAGTTCACGATGGATGTTTGTCTGCTCAAGGTTTCTAAGGCTATCTACAAATTTCTCCACTGAGGTGTCAGCCAGCTCGAAGTGATCGACAATTAGCCCTATCGCACGTTGCAGCGACTGTTTATATAAGGTTTCCTGTTCATTTAACACGGCCGATTGTGCCTGAAGTAGCGCAAGTTTAAGTTGCTCTTTTGCCAGCCATTGCTGTTGTTGCGTTAACATTGGTTTGATTGCGGTAGTTCTGGGCTGGTAGTTAATCAGTTCTTCGCGGAAAAATACCCATAATTTATCGAGGTTTGCGCGCCATTCGCCAATTGACTCGGACGTCTGATCATCGCGGGATTTGATTTCTGGAATTTCAGGCAATGCCAGAGGTAAGTTATTAACTTGTGGAAGCATGCCAGATAAAGCCAGTGCAACACTTGAAAGCGAGACCGGATTTATCTGTTGTAAGGTTTGAATATCCGCAGCAATTAGCTCACGTACAGGTAACAAACTTGGGTCAGAAAGATCCTGAAGTCGACTATCAGCCGACTGCATCATCAATATCGCAGTTCGGATATCTTTTTCCAACCACAGTTTTCGGCCTGCCATTCTAACCAGGTAATCAGCCTCTGCCAGCAACCAGTCTGATGGCCGTCTTCCTGAAACATCAGCAAGGTTTTGTGTATTTGCCAGCGATTGCGCCTCTAGATTTGACAGTTCCTTAGAAAGTTGCAGCAGTCTGTTTCTCAGTGTCTCGTTATCTTGTTGCAGCGAACTTTGCAGTTCATCGTTGGCAAGCAGCTGATTAGTTTGTGCGGCTTTTTGTTGCTCAATAACTTGGGCTTGTTCTTGCTGCTGCAAATGCCATTGTTGCCAGAACCAATAACCGGCACCTGCGCCCGCTGCCAGAAGCAGAAAATTGATTACAACGACTGCCCATAGGAAACCCTGCCCGTTTCGGTTTTTCTGTTCTCTCATAACTCGGGTTTTTGCGGATGGGGCTGAATCTGCAGAAGGCTTACGGTCTGAAAATGAAGCTTGAGTTTCTAACTCTTTTTCCAACGCAGCAATTTGTTGTTCAGGTTCGGTATCTGGGACGTCTTTTTTATCCGTCATCTATTGCTCCAAAAAGTGTTGCGTTGCAAATATCAATTTATCAGTTTGCGCGCCCTGGCTGACGTGGACATTTCTGATACCAAGGCCGGTTGCCAATTCCGCTATGCGATTACTGACGACTATCCAAGGTGTCGACTTGAGCCATTCATTGTTAAATAGGTCAAAAGCCGCACGGATAAGTTCGCCACTTGTGGCAATAATGCATTTAATGTCAGCCTCATTCCAGTCTCTTGTCACATTTGGATACGCAATTTTTTCGCGATAATAAATGTTGGCCTCGATAACCTTTGCCCCTCTGGACATCAGGGTTGTCTTTAAATTTTGACGGCCAGCTTGTCCTTTTATCAGAATAAACGTTCTCCCATCCACATCCTGTAACTTGGGATGAGACAGTAATCCTTCTGACGTCTCAATGTCAGGATAGACAATATTAATATTAGACGCTGATAAAATTGCCCCGGTACTTTTTCCTATTGCGAAGAAGGAAGCGTCTGCCGGCCAATAGACTATGTTACTTTCGAACAGGGCTGCACTGGTTGTGCTGGTAAAAATCAAACCGCAGTTTACAGGTACATCCGAAAGTAGGTTTTTCAGCTTCTTAATTTCTTCGGGGAGTGGAACATTTCTTAACAGCGGTACACCCACTGAATCAATATTTGCCCGTTGGAAAGCAAAGCAGGTTTGATCTATTTTGTTTTCTGGTCTGAAAATCAGTACCTTCACAACGAGTTAATTGCCTCTAGTTCTGCCAGAAGTTTATCTGCACCTTTTAATTTCAAGCTTTTTGCCACACTTCTGCCGATAATTTCTGCATCAGCCTGCGCTCCAGTTGCACTAGCACGAAGTATTTTTTTTCCATCTGCTGAGCCAACCAAACCCCGAAGATATATCTGACCTTCAATGATTTCCGCAAAACTACCAATGGGCACCTGACAACCGCCTTGTAATTCGGCATTCATCGCTCTTTCAGCCAAAACGCGCGTTTCAGTTTCTTGATGGTTTAACGCCTGTAAAAGCGAGATTAGGTCGTGGTCATCATTTCGACACTCAATCCCTACAGCTCCCTGACCCACAGCCGGTAACGAGGTCTCTGCTGCAATCTCTTGCTTGATTCTGTCAGCCATGTCGAGTCTGATGAGCCCTGCAGCGGCAAGAATAATGGCATCGTATTGGCCGTCATCAAGCTTCGCCAAACGTGTATTGACGTTGCCACGTAAGTCGATGATGTTCAAATCAGGACGCAAATTCTTTAACTGGCACTGTCTGCGCAAACTCGACGTACCAACAGTTGCGCCTTCTGGTAAGTCATCCAAAGATTCAAATTGATTGGATACAAATGCGTCAAAGGGGTTTTCCCTTATACAGATTGCGTGTAGTCCAAATCCTTCTGGGAATTCCACCGGCACATCTTTCATCGAATGTACTGCGATGTCTGCTCGCCCTTCCTGCATTGCTATTTCCAGCTCTTTAATAAAGAGTCCTTTTCCACCGACTTTAGCCAGGGGTGTGTCGAGGATTTTGTCGCCTTTTGTGGACATTGGGAGTAGTTCGACCTGCAAGTTCGGATGGGCAGTTTCGAGGGCATGTTTTACATATTCTGCTTGCCACATAGCTAAAGCGCTTTTCCGAGTGGCGATGCGTACAACTCTATTGGTCATGGTGCTTCTCTGAAAGTATGAGCCACCTATTTTAAAGTTTTGTGAAGTTAAAAGCGATCATTGTGCGAGAAAAGTAAAATTGTGCTCCTGTATTTTTAAATCGCCGTTCCATACTTCAATTTTCCATTCACCTATCCAGTTGGGTAGTAATCTTTTGCTGGAGTAAGTCCGCCAATCGTTACTGCCAATATTCAAAGTGACAGTCGCCATTTCTTTTCCTCGATAATACCAACGGTGTTGAATTTGCGTGCCTTCAAGTTGTTTAAGGTGCGTAAAGTAAAAAACCTGCTGACTATTTGAGCCATCGGATACTACTTGATTTCCCAAGTCATCTACAGGTTCACGATTTGACACATTGGAAGTCAGAATTCCACGGTCAAGTTCTCCCCAGCTTGGATTGGCAACTAAAATCAGCGCCAATAGAATCATTAATTTAGCAGTTATGTTCATCGGTCTCTGACCAGCATTGTCATCATTTGATATAAAGCCTAGCTCAATCCTGCAAAACCGTAAAAAACAGACATAAAAAAAGCGGTTAAAAACCGCTTTGTGTGAAATCTCTCTTTATAAATCGACTTTTGTCGGATAAAGCTCATCAGCTTCCTGAATAAATTGTGCCATATTGCTGCGCCACTCTTTCATAACACTTTTGCTGTAATTCAGATAAAGTTTACCTTCGTGAATTGTGAACGCATCTTCATCGATGCCTACCAGCCTGCCGTCTGACATGGCATAGGCACAGTAGCCACCATATTGAGGAGCATATTTTTCGGGGTCCGCTTTAAACATGTCTCTATGCTCTTCAGTGGAGAAATGCCACTGGGCGCCTCGCCACTCAAAATTGATCTTCTTGTTACCTTTGACTGCTTTGTTTTGAGTAAAGTAAGCAACAGTGTCGTATCCATAAATTGCGTTGTTGTTGAAGGTCCCTGTTTCAATCGGATCCGCAGCAAATGCAGGTATAGCCACAACTAATGCAAATAATAGGGCGAGCGATTTCAATAATTTCATGATGTCTCCTGGATGATTTAAATAAACTGTAGACACAAAACCGGGTGACTTCGAACAAAATTTCATCACAAATTTATCACAGCCGAAATTATGCAGAAATCAATCGATCCTGAATCCACCTAGAGATATCGTTCAGTTCCTGCATGCACACATTGTGCTGCATCAGATATTCTTTCCAGATTACGTTGTAATTATTCTGTTCTAACACTTTGAAAGCCGCATGGCCTAAAAACATAGGAACCACATCGTCTTGTTGACCGTGACAACAAAGAATAGGTGTTTCTTTGTTTACAGGGTGTGCTTCATCCTGGAGCTTTTCTGGCTCACTCATGTAAGTCGACAACGCCATTATTCCTGCAAGAGGTTTACCGAAACGCGTTCCCAGATGTAAGGCAATCACGCCTCCCTGAGAGAAACCAGCAAGCAATATGCGGTCTGAAGAAATTCCCTTTGCCATTTCTGCATCAATAAGCGCATTTACCTGGGCTGCAGATTCATGAACACCATCCACATCTGCGCGATTATTAAAATCAAGGCTCTTGATATCGTACCAGGCACGCATTGGCATACCATTATTGATCGTTACTGGCCGAATCGGTGCATGAGGAAAAACAAAACGTATCTTATGGTCATCTGGTAACTTTAACTCCGGCACGATAGGAGCAAACCCGTTGCCGGAATCACCGAGACCATGCAACCAAATGACAACTGCATCATGTTCTGAAGTTGGATTAACGTCTACAAAAGGCAAAATGTCTTCCGTCATGAAAATTTCCTTATTTTGTTTTTCCAAAAGAAAGTGACGTCTCTGCCTGTTTGCTCGCAGCTTGGTCCATGAATGACCAGAATTCCGCATCAGTACGTTCGTCAATCCATACACCGTCAACGTAATTGAAATGATGGCCATTAAATTTAGTGGCAACCCAGATCTGATGAAGCGGAGCTTGTTTGTTCAGGATGATTTTTGTTCCGTTAAGAAATATCAAGGTCAGAATGCCGCCGGCAGATTCATAGTCAATATCGGTTTCGCACTCGTCCAGCGCTTCTTCTAATGTAATAAATATGTCGTCGACCAACTGGTGGTATTGGCTATCATTCATGTGCGTGTCAATCAAGATGGGTAATTATTGTGAATATGCTAACATTGCTAACTTTAAGGGACACTTTTTTTCGAAAATTATTCTATGACACAAGCTTTAGGTAATCTTTTTATTCTCGCTGCGCCTTCCGGGGCTGGTAAATCCAGTTTGATCAACGCTTTACTTGATAAACACCAAGACACCAACATGCATAGCAATCAGATGCAGGTATCTGTATCTCACACCACACGGGACCCCAGACCCGGAGAAGTTGACGGGGTTCACTATCACTTTGTGAGTAAAAAGGAATTCAAGACACTAATTGATGAAAATGCCTTCTTTGAATGGGCAGAGGTTTTTGGTAATTATTACGGAACTTCCCGTGTTGTAATCGAACAGACATTGAGTGAAGGAATCGATGTTTTTCTCGATATCGATTGGCAAGGTGCCAGGCAAGTTAAGGCACAAATTCCCGATACCGCGACCATTTTTGTTGCCCCGCCGTCAAAAAATGAATTGAGAAGGCGATTAACAGAGCGGAATCAAGATTCTGAAGAGGTTATAAAGTCGCGCATGGAAAAAGCAGTGGCTGAAATATCTCACTATCATGAATTTGACTTTATTGTCGTGAATGACAATTTTGATGCCGCGCTTTCTGAGCTTGATTCGATAGTGAGTGCTCGCAGACTACGTAAAGAAAAACAAGTAATCCGACATGCCGACTTATTCGATGGGTTGTTGGCGGATTGATCCTTAATAGAGATCATTAAAGATCTTTTCAAGCAAGTGAGAAAAAAGTATACTTTGCGACCTTTTTCCCCACATAGATATTGACGGAGAATACAATGGCTCGCGTAACAGTAGAAGACGCCGTAGAAAAAATTGGCAACCGATTTGATTTGGTGCTCGTGGCAGCTAGACGTGCACGTCAAATTGCGACTGAAGGTAAAGATGCTCACGTTCCTATGGGAAATGACAAAGCGACCGTGATCGCACTGCGTGAAATCGAAGAAGGTTTTGTCGATGCTGCAAGCATTGAAGCAGAAGATTTACGTGATCAGCAACAGCAGGAGCAAGCTGAATTCGCTTCAGTTGCGAATATACTTTCAGATCAGTAACGCTATATCCTGAGCACACCGTGCTCAGGACTTCTATTTTCTTCATTTATAAGCCAATTTGCCGTTGGCAACCCTGCCAAATCCTCGTATTCTAGTTGTCACTATTAAATTAACAGCGTTGTTTTGTGTATCTGTTTGAAGGGTTAAAAACCAAAGTTAGTGAATACCTGCCTGCTGAATTGGTGGCGGACATTCAACGTGCCTATGTTTTGGCTCGCGATGCCCACGATGGTCAAATGCGTTCAAGTGGTGATCCTTATATCACTCACCCGGTTGCAGTGACTGGAATACTGGCGGAAATGCGTCTGGACCACGAAACGCTGATGGCCGCACTTCTGCATGACGTAATTGAAGACACTGACTATGACAAAGACGATCTGGTCAAGGAGTTTGGTGATACGGTCGGTGAGTTGGTGGAAGGTGTCTCAAAGCTGGATAAGATTAAGTTCAGCAACAAGCAAGAAGCGCAGGCGGAAAACTTTCGAAAGATGATGATGGCCATGGTTCAGGATATCAGGGTTATTCTGATCAAATTGGCCGATCGCACTCACAATATGCGCACACTCGGTTCACTTCGTCCGGACAAGCGACGTCGGATAGCCAGAGAAACACTGGAAATTTATGCCCCTATCGCCCATAGATTAGGCATTCACGATATCAAAAACGAGTTGGAAGACCTTGGTTTTCTGGCCATGTATCCCATGCGCTATCGCGCTCTTAAAAATGCAGTTAAGCAGGCCCGAGGCAATCGTAAAGAGATCATCGAAAACACCCGTCAAGAGGTGGAAATGCGCCTCGATGCCAATAATATCGAAGCCGATGTGGTTGGACGGGAGAAACACCTGTTTTCCATTTATCGGAAAATGAAAAACAAAGAATTGATGTTCAACGAAGTGATGGACATTTATGCGTTTCGGGTGATGGTAGATAAAGTTGATAATTGTTATCGTGCTTTAGGCGCCATGCATGGTTTGTACAAGCCAATTGAAGGGCGTTTCAAAGACTACGTGGCGATTCCCCGTACTAACGGTTATCAATCGCTGCATACTTCGTTGATCGGCCCTCATGGTATTCCGGTAGAGATACAAATCCGCACCCGTGAAATGGATCAGATGGCGGATAAAGGAGTTGCCGCTCATTGGATGTATAAAGAACCAGGTGAAAATCAAAACACCACTGCTCAAGTTCGCGCCCGAAAATGGATGCAATCACTTCTGGAGCTGCAACAAAGTGCCAGCTCCTCCTTTGAGTTTATCGAAAACGTAAAAACCGACCTTTTCCCAGATGAAATATACGTCTTTACACCAGATGGCAGAATCATTGAGCTTCCCATGGGAGCAACACCAGTTGATTTTGCTTACGCTGTGCACTCGGACGTGGGGAACTCCTGTGTCGGTGTGCGGGTTGAAAGGCGCAATTATTCTTTGAACAAACCGCTGGAAAACGGGCAAACGGTGGAGATTATCACTTCACCCCGGGCAAAACCTAACGCCAACTGGCTGAATTTTGTCGTGAGTGCCAGGGCCAGAGCAAATATTCGAAACTACCTTAAACGCCAGCGCTCTGAAGAAGCGGTTAATATGGGTAACCGACTTTTACGACATGCATTAGGTGCAGTTCATTTAGACGATATTGAGCAATCAGAAATAGATCGGGTTGTGGCAGAAACCAAACATGAGAATTTTGATGCTTTGCTGTCCGACATTGGCTTGGGTAATGAACTCAGTGCAATTGTTGCCCGGCGTTTGTTGGGTGAAACAGAAGATATTGTTGATAAAGACAGAAATGTTGCAATAAAAGGCACCGAAGGATTGTTGGTGACCTATTCTCGCTGTTGTCACCCTATTCCGGATGACGAAATTGTTGCCATTCTGAGTCCAGGGCGAGGCATGGTTATTCATCAGAATGGTTGCAGCAATATACGTAAACTCAGTAAAGATGAGCCGCAACGTGTACTGGAAATGAAATGGGACAGCGATGCGGTAGGCGAATTTAAAGCTTCAGTCCGAATCGAATTGATAAACCATCAGGGTACATTGGCTAAACTCACCAATATGGTTTCAGCCTGTGACTCCAATATTATCGGTCTGCAGACCGAGGAAAAAGAAAGCAATATCTACTATATTGACATCGAACTCACAACACACAACCGTGTCCATCTGGCGAAAGTGATGCGCAAAATACGCTCTATGCCAGAGGTACAAAAAGTATCCAGACACAGCCAATCACGACAACTCTAAGGTTAAAAATATTATGCCAAAGTCCGTTATCCACACTGATAATGCGCCGCAAGCTATTGGTACTTATAGCCAGGCAATCAAATCGGGCAGAACCGTCTACCTTTCGGGCCAGATCCCACTTGTTCCAGACAGTATGGAAATGGTTTCAGATGATTTTGAAGCGCAGGCGAAGCAGGTTTTTGAAAACGTCAAGGCAGTATGTGAAGCTGCTGGAGGCGGCACTCATGACTTATGCAAGGTGAATATCTACCTGATTGATTTAAGCAACTTTGCCAAAGTGAATGAAATCATGAGCCAGTACTTTGAGCAACCCTATCCAGCCAGAGCGGCAGTAGGTGTGCGGGAACTTCCCAAAGGTGCGCAAATAGAAATAGATGGTGTGATGGAATTACCTGAATGAACCTGAGGTGTGAAAGGCAGGCCAGATAATGTCTCCAGAGCGATATCAACGTATTCGGCAATTACTGAAACTGCGCCAGATTGATCTGACTGTGTGTATGGAGCAAGTGCATAAACCGCACAACATCTCTGCGGTTGTACGCAGTTGTGATGCCGTGGGTGTGCATCGAATACATGCAGTATGGGATGAGAAAACCCGCTTGCGAGGTGGCACTGCCGTGGGCAGCCAGAATTGGGTTTACACTCAGCAACACAACAGTATTGGCAATGCAGTCGGCGATTTAAAGCAACAAGGAATGCAGGTTCTGGTCACCAATCTGTCAGATCAGGCCGTGGATTTTCGCGAAGTGGATTACACCCGTCCTACGGCTATAATACTGGGCCAGGAAAAGTATGGCGCGACTCAAGAGGCTATTGAGCTCGCTGATCAGGATATTGTAATCCCTATGGTCGGCATGGTGCAGTCTCTGAACGTGTCTGTTGCTGCAGCCTTAGTTCTCTACGAAGCTCAGCGTCAACGGCAAATCGCTGGATTGTATGACACTCAGCATTTAACTGAGCAGGATTGTCAGAAGCTCCTTTTTGAAGGCGGTTATCCCAAATTGCAAAAAGTGTGTATCCGCAAAAATTTGCCTTATCCACATATTGGGGACGAAGGACAAATCGAAGCGGACGAAAAATGGTGGCAAGCCATGCAATTGAGTGAAGCTGCTCTTGAAGAGATGGAGAATAGTCAAGCTATCTGAACAGCTTCCAACAACCTCTCGAAATTTTTTTTACATTTATTGAAATACAGCTGAGACAAGGCAGGTCTCACTTGCCACTATAATTCAGGAAACCTTAAGATGAAGTTACTCCAATTCGTTTTGGTGCTTGTTGCGCTGAGCACTTTTCATGTTTTTGCATTGGATAGAAGTCAAATTGCTGACAATGCCGAGGACGTCACACCATTACTAAACGGCCAGACAGTCCCTAATGTCACGCTAAAAACTGCGGATGGCGCACCTGTTAGTCTTCGTGCTGCCGTCATGACAAAGCCTAGTGTTATCTTGTTTTACCGTGGTGGTTGGTGCCCTTATTGCAATCGCCAATTGGCAGAATTAAAGGATATAGAGCAAGATTTGGTGGAGCTTGGTTATCAGGTATTGGCAATTTCACCGGAATCCCCCGCCAGATTACAGGAACAAAAACTGGAGACTGAGTTTGCGGTGCAACTTTTGTCAGATGAAAAGTTAGCGGCGATAAAACAATTTGGTATTGGTTTTTATCTTCCTTTGGCGACAGAAAAAATTTACGAAATGAAAATGGGCATTTCATTGACAGATGATGAGTCAAACGACAAAGCGGTACTGCCCGCCCCGGCTATTTTCATCGTTGACCAAGAAGGAACGATTCTGTTCAGCTATGTTAACCCGAACTACAAAGTTCGTATGTCTGCTGAAATGCTGCTGCAAATTGCCAAGCACAGCATCTGATTTCTGAACAGTGTCTTGTCTCTTGTGGATGAGACACTTTTTATCTTGCCCTACTAAACGAAAAACCATCCTGCATGCTGTGTCTTCACACTTTTTTCGCTGTGGAATCAATTGACCGCATTGCAGCGCCTTTAGTGGCAATCTTCTTCCTGTTTTTCCCTCTGATTGCCTCTCTAAACAAGACTTAATATTTCAAAGCTCCCCAATTTTAGGGGTTCGGAACTGGGTTAGTTTTTTGGCCCGGTGATTGCTTAGCTAGTAAATAAATTAAGAGTAAGTGTTTCAAAAGGAAAACTGACTGTGATGAAAAGGCTAGTATTAGCGGCGGCGATGAGCACATTTTATGCTCAGGGAGAAACAGAGAGCTACAAATCAATTGCTAACACTATGGTGTTGAACTCAAATGGCATAGTGCAAATCAGAGTCTTGTTGCGTGAGGATGACGATGAAGTCGTTTGCGCCACTGACTCTCATGACTTTTCATTCGATGTCAATTCAGTGGTCGGTGAGAAATGGTATGACTCTCTTATGCTTTCACGAAACACAAATTCCTTGGTTGAGTTTAAATATGATAATCAAGATTGTACTTTGCTATCCCTTAAACTGCCTCAAATGTATTCCAATGGAAATGATGTGGGTGAAGAGCCAATAGACGGTAAGTTGAACACAAGTGGAGAGCATGGAAACATTGCAATGATCGGAACAAATGGTCTGACAGAGTCCAGTTATTACGCCAGTAACTTTTATCGTCAGGATGTGGTTACTGCAGCATTTGACGGTCACATTTTTCGTGAAAAAGTTAACCAGGATGCTGGCCAACCCATAGGCCGTGGCATTTGGATGGTTGAAAAAGTAGATAGTGAGGGTAATGCAGTCAGCCCCTGGTTGGAAATCGACTTTGGTAAACAAGTTGATGTCGCAGGCATGAGGTTGTTAATTAATCAATCGTCTCTGGAGCTAGGCAGGAGTCCACGCAATATTACACTACTTACGTCCGAAGATGGCTCAGACTACGAAGAATTTGAAACCTATGTGTTGTCTGCTCTATCAACGGTTAATGTACCCTTCTCAAGCGCACTGAGTGCCCGTTACATTAGGCTGCAAGTAGATTCCAATTATGGTGATTCTAAATTTGTGGAAATAGATGAGTGGGAGCTTTATCAAGATTAGCTTTAACTGTTCTTTCTTGAGGGGTGTCAGAGAGTCATGGATAAATATTCTTACCTCTAAGGTTAACTGAGGCGCGAAGTTGAACGTCCTTATATTTGTTGTTTATTCGATAAATATCGCTTTATACTCAGACAAGGTGTCGTCGGGAGAGGTTAGTATCAATGAATTACCACTTTTTGGAGAAGCGTTGGTCCGTTCTGCCGACAATCCTATTGTTGGTCTTTCTTTCGTCAAATACACAAGCAATAGATCGCTCGAAAGTCGCAGAATCTCCCGAACACGTCTCCCCTGTTTTGAATGGCCAATTTGTGCCTGACGTTATTCTCCAAACTGAATTTGGCCGTGATATAAGATTACAATCCATGGTTGAAAGCCGGCCCAGCGTGATCATTTTTTATCGCGGAGGATGGTGCCCTTATTGTAACCGCCAGATGGCGGGACTCATGGAGGTTGAACAGAGAATTCTCGATTTAGGCTACCAGATCATCGCCATTTCTCCCGACGTCCCTGCGCGCCTGCAAGAGCAAAAGACAGAGAGCGGATTTGATGTTGTCCGTTTGTCAGATGCTAATCTCAGCGCCATTCGCGCTTTCGGACTCGGTTATTTTGTGCCTGACTCAGAAGCCAGCAAATACCGGAACAGTCTGGGCGCCAAGCTGACAACCCTGGAAGGATCAGAGCGTGTTGTGCTGCCTGTCCCAGCAGCGTTCGTGGTTGACACTGCTGGTGTTATCCGGTTTCAGTATGTGAATCCCAATTATAAGGTGAGAGTTGAACCTCAACTGCTGTATTATGCAGCCAGACTAGCCAAATAAGAGCCTGTTGGCTCAATCAATATTAAGGATGTAATGCGCTCATTGGCCAACACAGCCGTCACTGAACTTAAGGGTGTGGGAAGTAAAGTTGCTGAAAAACTACAAAAACTGGGTCTGGTCACGGTCCAGGATTTGCTTTTTCATTTACCTCTGAGATACGAAGACAGGACGCGAATTTATCCAATATCTGACCTGAAACCCTTTATCCACGGCAGTGTGCAGGGTGAGGTGATGTCCAGTGATATTCAATTTGGTCGCAAGCGCATGTTGGTCGTCAGGATCAGTGATAGCACCGGGACACTGACACTTCGTTTTTTCCATTTTTCTGCGGCGCAAAAAAATAGCCTTGAAAAAGGTGTAACCATACGTTGTTTTGGTGAAGTCAGAGCTGGCAAGTTTGGTCTGGAAATGATGCACCCTGAATACAAGCTGGTGGATCTCGACCAGCCTGCACCACTGCAGGAATCCTTGACCCCCGTTTACCCCGCAACCGAGGGGATTCGGCAAATAACCTTGAGAAATTTAACTGACCAGGGGCTGTCATTGTTAACTAAAGGTGGTTTGGCAGAACTGTTACCAGAAGGACTGTATTCCCAGCAAGTGGGTTTAGCTGAAGCGCTGAACCTGGTGCATCGACCCTCTCCGGATGTGGCTTTATCATTGCTCGAAGAGGGCAGACACCCTGCGCAACAAAGGCTCATTATTGAAGAGTTACTTGCACATCACCTGAGCGTATTAAAAGTACGTCAGCAGAATGACCAACAGGCCAGTTTTGTTATTTCACCCGATCAGCGTTTGATTGAAAGGTTGCTGGCAGCTCTCCCGTTTGAACCTACAGGCGCACAAAAACGTGTTGTCGAAGATATACAACAAGATATGCTCAAACCAAGTCCTATGATGCGCCTGGTTCAGGGAGATGTGGGGTCAGGTAAGACTCTGGTGGCAGCGTTGGCGGCTTTATCTGCAATCGGCACCGGGTTTCAAGTGGCGTTGATGGCACCTACAGAGTTACTTGCAGAGCAACATGCTAACAACTTCAGGCAATGGCTTGAACCACTAGGTCTCAAAGTAGGCTGGTTAGCGGGTAAACTCAAAGGTAAAACCAGAACATCCGTTTTGGCCGAGCTGGTCAGCGGAGAAATCGATATGCTGGTGGGCACCCATGCAATATTCCAGGATACTGTAGAGTATAAGAAACTAGCACTGGTGATAGTGGATGAGCAACATCGATTTGGTGTTCATCAAAGGCTTGCGCTGCGTAAAAAGGGCGAGCAACAAGGCGCCTACCCTCACCAATTGATCATGACCGCAACGCCTATTCCCAGAACCCTTGCGATGACAGCCTATGCTGATCTGGATACCTCTGTCATTGATGAATTGCCACCTGGACGTACACCGGTTACAACAGTGGTATTGCCTGACAATCGCCGCGGGGAAGTTATCGATCGTGTTAAGCAAGCGGCTCTGGAGCAAAAGCGACAAATTTATTGGGTCTGTACCTTGATAGATGAATCAGAAGTTTTGGAATGTCAGGCAGCGGAAGATACAGCCATTGTACTTAGAACAGCCTTGCCGGAATTACAGGTGGGGCTGGTGCACGGTCGCCTGAAAGGGCCTGAGAAGCAACAAGTTATGGATGACTTTAAACAAGGACACATTGATTTGCTTGTGGCAACGACTGTTATTGAGGTAGGTGTAGATGTGCCTAATGCCAGTCTGATGATAATAGAAAACCCGGAACGCCTTGGCCTGGCTCAATTGCACCAACTACGTGGCCGTGTGGGGCGAGGATCGGTGGAAAGCCACTGTGTTTTGATGTATCAAAGTCCTTTGTCTAAAACAGCAAGTAAGCGGCTGGCAGTATTACGTGAATCTCATGACGGGTTTTTTATCGCCCAGCAGGACCTGGAAATTCGCGGACCAGGTGAACTGCTTGGCACTAAGCAAACTGGGCTGGCGGATTTGCGTATTGCAGATTTGGTCAGGGATGCAGAGTTGATCCCACAGGTGCAGAATATGGCCCCACATATGTGGCAACAGCACCCTGCACACGCACAGGCGATTATTAACCGGTGGCTCGGACAGCGGGAGGAATATGGTCATGCATGAGCAAATTCCTTTGTTAGTTTCTTCGGATAGCTCAGAACATACTTTGAACAATGCCAGCCAGTTGGCGGAAAAATGGGGCTTCACAATAACAGAGAGTCTAGTCAGTGGTTTGGGATTAGTGTTGTCGGGATCAAGATTGGAACTCAGACAGTTGGACGAACCAAAAATGGGTGCAGTATTCGTGGATTTTGCGTCTGATGCTCTGACCTTCCGGCGTTTACATGGTGGAGGCCGAAAAGAAGCGATTGCCAAGGCGGTGGGTGTTAAGGGACAGGATTTGCCTCGCGTACTGGATGCAACCGCCGGACTTGGACGGGATGCTTTTGTTCTGGCGAGCCTTGGATGCAGGGTAGATATGATCGAACGGTCACCTGTTGTGGCAGCGCTTCTAGACGATGCTTTGCAAAGAAGTCAGCTCCAAGCTGAATTGAGTGACTGGTTACCGCAACGTATGCAATTGTTTCACGGTGTCAGCAATGAGTTGTTGTCTAATTGGATGGGTGTTCAACCAGACGTGGTTTATCTTGATCCTATGTTTCCTCACAGAAAGAAATCAGCAGCAGTGAAAAAAGAAATGAAAATATTCCAGCAATTGCTTGGTCCAGATCAAGATGCTGATAAATTGCTCGAACCAGCATTGTCTTTAGCTAAAAAGCGTGTTGTAGTGAAACGACCTGACTCAGCCCCTTGGCTAGCTGACCGTGAACCAAATATGGCAATTTCGAGTAAGAAGCACAGATTCGACGTATATTTAACGAACTTATAAAGGTTTTCAGGAGAACTAAATGATAACAGTAGGCGCAAGTTTACCCGAAGCGACATTTAATCTGTTAGACAATGGTGATATGAAACATCCCCATTCCAACAACTTGTTTGCAGACAAGAAGGTGGTGTTGTTTGCGGTTCCGGGTGCATTCACTCCCACCTGCTCCAAAGCTCACCTTCCAGGTTATGTGGCTTTGGCTGACAAAATAAAAGCCAAAGGTGTCGACAGTATTATTTGTTTGTCAGTGAACGATGCTTTTGTCATGGATGCCTGGGGAAAACAAAATAATGCTGATGAACTCATCATGTTGGCAGATGGTAATGGTCATTTCACAGAGAGCATTGGGCTGGATATGGACACCGATGATTTCGGCGGGATCCGCTCAGTTCGGTATAGCATGCTGGTGGAAGACGGTGTGGTCAGAAAACTCAATATTGAAGATCCAGGTCGCTTCGAAGTCAGCGATGCCGAAAGCATGTTGAAGTCTTTGTAATTCAATAGATTTTTTAAAAACGCACTATTTTGATAGTGCGTTTTTGCGTTTACCAGACCAACCGACCCGAATTGACCAGCCCAATAATCAGCCCGGCAAAGCCGCCAGCAATGCCTAATGTTGTGCCCAACATACTGCATAATTTGGCAATGGTTTGCCGCCAATTGTCGGCTGAATTCGAGAAAATGTGTTTGTTGATTATTTGACGTAAGTTATACATATACTTGATCATTCCAACACTGAAAATGAGGTAAACAAGCACTGGGGCCCACCATCCAGCTGTCATTTCATAGGCAATAGCTAACAATATCCCACTAAAAAACAACCAACCAATCATGTAGTTGCGGTAGGTTATAACAAGGCGTTTTGCATCCTGATCCTTAAGCTTGCGGATAACGATTTTACTCGATAGGAATACAGCTAGTACCCCCATTAGCGACCCAATCATCGCACCACTCAATAAGGTAACCAGTTTTGTCAAAAGACCACTTTTGGAACCCGTCATTGTGGTTGCCAACGAAGCTGCAGCAACCGGGCTACTGAATCCCATACCTGTCAACACAGCACTACTAAATGTGACGGTGGGAACTGTGCTCAACAACCACTTTCCATAAACAGCGAGAATATCCTGTTTTAAGGCAGCACGCGCACGAGACAAGCGTTTACGGGCGTTTGTCTCAGAGATACCCAATAATTCGGCAACTTGAGCAGTGTTTTGCTGTTCTCGGTAGTAGAGTAAAACCAGTTCCCTGCTCTCGGACGGCATCTGACTGATAAACTCACCAATAAGCGCCGATATCTGTTCTCTTTCAACAGTCATTTCTGGTTCGTTGGTACTATCGCAAAACTGCGCTAGCAGCGTTTCGGCGTCTTGACTTGTCAGGCGTTGAGAAACCTTGTTATCCCGCAAATAATTTTTCGCAATGTTACGGGTAATTTGCCTGAGCCAGGGCAAAAAACTGTGGGGATTTTTTAAGTCATGAATTTTATGCCAGGCCGTTATGTACGCCTTTTGTGCGACGTCTTCGCTGCAATCAAGATCTTTGACTATTGACAGTGCGATACTGGTGATGGTGTTTTGGGTCATCAATATCAATCGACCGAATGCGTCATGATCGCCCTCTTGCGACAGCCTCACATTTTGAGCAAGCAAAGTGTTATCCATGAGCATTGTCATCTTCTTCACATCTCCAAGGCTTTTTCGAGCTGCTCATTTAACCAATCGGGTACATCCAGCATAACAAAATGTCTGGATTCGTTGTGCACAATTAACCTGGCATTTTGTGCAGAAACTAGTTGTTGTTGGTAGGTTTTTCGCGCATTTGCTTTTGCCTGGTCGTCGGGCATTGCGCCAAATGCGCCGATTAACAAGAGAGGTTGAGATATTTTACTAATTTGTTTACGAATGTCAGTGGTCATCGTATCGAACATCAAAGCGGCGGAAGTTTTAGGATCAGAGCGGCTTGCCATTTGGATGACCAGATTCTGGCCTGCAATATCAGTGGTGTGCCTGAGTATTCCCATTTGCGTTTGTTGCGCTAATTGTTCTGGGGATAAAGATGAAAAATAGGCTTTCATTTGTTCAGCTTGCGGGCGTAAATTCTCCACATTGGTGCCATTGCTGCCAGTAAAAACCGGACCTATAAAAGGCAAACCGTCTATCGACACTATCGTACCTACCTGCTCGGGTTGATGACTGGCGATTAACATGGCTGTTAGGCCTCCCATGCTATGTCCTACCAATACCGGGCGCGACAGGTTTTTACGATCTATGTAATCAATAATCTCATTCTTCAAACGGTGCAATGAAGGCTTAGCGACAGGGCTTACTCCATCAAAGCCAGCCACAGACAGAATATGCAGTTCAGCATTAGCCTCAAAATGACCAATTACGCTCTCCCATACTTTCCCAGAGGACATCATTCCCGGGATCAAAATGATGGGTTTACCTGAACCAACTACTTTGACTTTGAACATGTTTTCATCAGCAAGTGCTGGCATGGCCATAAAAACAAGTAACGCTATACAGTAGCAGGACAATGAGCGTAAATTTCGGAAATAGAATTGCATAACTGGACTCTCCATTCGTTAGTGTTATCCCTAGTCACGGCCAGAACGGAAAGTGTGACAAGAATAATTGAAAAAACTTTATTTGGATCAGCCGGGGTCACGTATAATCCCAAGCTGAATGGGAAGGAGTGGTTGTGAAAAAACGTGATGTCATCGTAATTGGAGCAGGAGCCGCGGGTCTGTTCTGTGCTGCTGAAGCTGGTAAACGGGGACGTTCCGTGGAAGTACTCGAGCATGCCAAAAAAGTCGGACGGAAAATACTGATGTCCGGCGGGGGCCGTTGTAATTTCACCAATATGTATGCTTCACCAGAAAACTTCCTGTCTGACAATCCACATTTTTGTAAATCGGCTTTGAGTCGTTATACACAATGGGACTTTATTGCACTGGTGGCCGAGTACGGTATCGCCTATCACGAGAAGACCCTTGGTCAGCTATTTTGCGATGACAGTGCTAAGCAAATCGTCAGTATGTTGTTTGGCGAATGTGACAAAGCCAATGCCAGAATTACCACTCAATGCGATATTTTAGGCATAGATAAAACCCCGCAAGGCTATCTGCTTGAAACAAGTCTGGGCCAGTACCAATGCGAATCCCTTGTGATCGCAACAGGTGGGTTGTCTATGCCAAAACTGGGAGCTTCACCTTTTGGCTATAAAATCGCAGAACAATTTGGATTGAAGGTGAAGCCCACACGCGCTGGCTTGGTGCCATTCACCTTACATGATCAGGATAAGAGCGTTTTTGCCGACTTGAGTGGCATATCCATAGACGCGCGGGCAGACTTCGACAACACTAGTTTCAACGAGAACATTCTGTTTACTCATCGCGGCTTGAGCGGTCCCGCGGTGTTGCAGATCTCCTCCTTCTGGCAACCGGGTCATGCCGTTGGTTTTGATTTATTTCCAAATGGCGACCTGCACAAGGAGCTTTCTCAGGCTCAATCAGCCTCTCCCGATGTTCAGCTTGGCACCGCGTTGGCAAAATTTTATTCCAAGCGGTTTGTGCAAGCCGCCTTACCCTATTTTGAGCTTCCCAATAAACCGCTGAAACAATATCAGGGCAAGCAACTTGAACAAGTAGCAGACGCTTTTCATCAGTGGCAAATCAAACCCAATGGCACCGAAGGGTATCGCACCGCAGAAGTCACTCTGGGCGGTGTCGATACCGACCAGCTATCCTCCAAAACCATGATGGCAAAAGACGTGGAAGGTCTTTACTTTATTGGCGAAGTGGTAGACGTGACCGGTTGGCTAGGGGGATACAATTTCCAATGGGCCTGGTCTAGCGCGTGGGTAGCGGGGCAGTATGTTTGATGGGAAGTTGACGAAGATGAGTATCGGCTGACTCATCTTCTTCAAAGGTGTTATCGTTAAAACAAAGCCAATGCAATATTTCTCAATTTAAAAATTCGCCGATCGATTAATTCTCGTGGCTTTTCCATTTTTGCTTCAGCGTTTCAACAAAGCGCTTGTCGCCTTCATCTACGTTTGAAACAAATAACATAAAATCAGATTTATCATTTCTTGTTATGGTAATAATGGTGTTTGCAAGGTCGCTATCAGAAAACTCCACTTGAATGTTTTCAATTTCCTCAAAAGTTGCTATTTCCTTCTGTAGGCCTTCATCATCATCTTGCCAATACGAGAATACCCGATTATCGGTAAATCCGTTGCCATCTTCTCGCACATCAAAAAATGCGTCACTGTAGAAATAGTGAATGGTTTCGCTGGGCGGCAGCAGTTTCTGGCGATACATAAATTTCATGTCACGTTGCAGGATGCTGGACCCATTGACGACGGAATCACTCGGCAAAAATGGCGTTTCCAGCAGTACCGCGAATAGCAGTAAGGGCGCAAACAATACCGTTGTAATAGTATGTCTTACCCGCCATTGTGTATTGAATTTGCCAGCCTCGGGGGACGCGGCATTAAGCTTGGCAATATAATTGACTATGGGAAGAAGTAATAAAGGTGCAACGAGAAAAAGTAACGAATAGGGAAATGCCTCTGAGTAATTGCTCGTGAACCTGAAAAACAGATACGCTGCGGCGACGATTACTGCAACCCAGAGTGACGGAACCTTTACTTTTCCAGGCTTGGAATCGGCTTCCTGCCTGAGTGCAGAAAACAGCGGGAAGACCCAAAATATCACAAATATTCCCCGCAATATTGGCCCAATTGCATCCTCTGTCTCACCTTTGATCGCCTTCCAGTTCCGATACATCCAATAGGCGTCGTAAATCCCAAATGTGATAATCGACAGTGATATGAATTTCCAGCCTGCAATAGGGTAATAATGCGACTCGGCAAAGACAGGGCGCTTTTTAGCCTCAATTCTCCAGTCGAGGATAATGTATAGAAATCCCAGCAAATAGATAAAGCCCAGCGCTTTCAGGACCAACATAGTGGTGTTCTCAGTTTCTGCCGTTAGCTCTTCTTCAGCCTCTGTAGCAGGCTCATCTTTTACATATTTGATTATGCCGTAATAAGCATCCTTTCTCAGGCGATCTCGCGCAGCAAGGTATTCGTCAATTTTTTCGTGGGGGATATGATCTGTCTTTGAGTGATAGTTATAAGTAAGAGTCAGTTTATTTTCCTCAAAACTGACAATTGATGAGTAAGAAAAGAATGCGTTGTCCTCAACAAACTCTTCCGGGTCAAAGTCCCATCCAGCATCTTTGAACGTAATTTCTACCTTATTTCTGATGTTGTCAGGGAATTTAAAGAATAGTGGGCCATTTCGCTGGATTTGCTTCGGTTTGAATACTGCGTTACGAATATTTGTCGGATAAAAATTGGCTTTCCAATGTTCATCACCCATCTTCCAAAACTCGTCAATTATATAGCTTTCCTCAAAGGTGATAACACCGGATACTTTGTCGCTCTCGACAGTCATATCCAGATCGGTTTTCAGTGACGGGTAGGTGCGTTGATAGTATTCTTCATAATCTTCAGCGATTTTCTTTTTGCCGTTTTGTTCAAGTTGCCACTGTTTATTGATCGCTTCAAAACCTTTATAGGAAGTGCTCACAGCAAAACTAATGGGGTCTTCATCATTTTCAGGAATTACATACTTTTCCGTGATGTAGGTAAGCTCTTCCCGGTCCTCTCTATACATAGCGGTTAACTGACTTTGGCCTTCTTTCAAAACCAGGGCAAAGCCATAATCAGGTTGGTAGAGGTTAGATAAGTTTCCATCTTGATTATTTAGAGTGGGGTCAAGCCAAATTTGCTTGCCATCTAATTCCAACCCGACAATTACGTGGTTAAACAGATTGACACCAGCCGGCAGCTCAGCCAAAAGCTTAGTATTGTCAGTATCGACTAAGGCAGGAAATGCCTCTATATGCATCGCTTCCAAAATTGCAATCAAGAGAGCAGCTTTGTCTTTACAATCTCCGTACTTCAGCTCCAGAGTTTCTCCGGGAGCCGTGGGCATGTGAGAGTTTTGTCCCATTTCCAGGCCCACGTAACGGATATTCTCTTGCGCATACTTTAGTGCAAGGACAATTTGTTCAGAAGGTGAGGAAGTCGTTGCTTGGATACTTTCTGCAATTGACTGTATGTCGGCAGTGATCTCACCAAAGCGGTACATGGGCTCTGCCCAATCTACAACGTCACTCCAATTTTGAGCCTCGTTAAAGTATATCGTGCCATAAGGGTTGTACCAATAAGGCGATTCACTTGGAGCGTTGACTGTGTCTTCGTTTTGCAAATTGACCTGATATTCGGTGTAATTACCCATCTGTGAGGTCTTTACATCCGGATTGATGTTTCTGGTCTCTATTTTTAACAGAGATGGTTTCCCCCAGAGTACTCGTACATTCTGGTTATAAACAGGCACGCTCCAATTAATGCTTCGTAGATAGGAGAAACTGTTCTGATAAACAGGATTATGTCCTTGCCGTGTGTAGCTGAAATCCAAAGTGTCACCAACTTGAATATCATCCAATAGAACGTTGAGTGTTAACCTGCCGCTATAAATTTGTTTTTCGAGGTCAGTTTCTCTGCTGAAAATGGAGATTTTGGCATCTTTTAGCCTGTCTATCCGTTTACCATCCCGAATGACAGTCAAGGAGTTCAGCACAAGCTTTTGATAGCTTGGATCAAAGTCGATATTTAACTGTGAGATATCTTCCACACCGGTTTGGTTAATTGCGGTTTCTATGTACCTTGAGTAGGCTGTTCTGAAACCGTCATTTTCCACTTTAATCTGATTGTCTAACAACTGATAAAAAATACCGTTGCTGACTTCATCCTCAGGAATGAACTCAGCCGTTTGGTAAGGCCGTTCGGTCACCCAGTGGGGTGTTGACTCGATGTGAAGATGTTCACTAGTATTTTGTTGTTGAGCGTTTAAATTCGACCCTGCAAAACAATATAACAGCAGAAAAATCCGGAAAATACAAAGCATGGGGGATAGGTGGTAATGCAAGTAAAAGTCCTTTTTTAAAACGGTGTATCTACAACTACGCGGATTTTAACTTATCCGGAGACAAAACAGTATCCTCGGTTTACATGAAACTCCTTAATGACTTTCGATTGCGTTCTTTTCGGCTTAGCCGAAGGTAAGCATTGATCCTGCAAGGGAGTCATTTTAGAGAGAACTTATTCTCAATCTAAAAATTCAATTTCATAGGGTGATAACTGTAAAAAGATAACGTATATTGGTTTTAAATCAGACGTTTGTGTCTGTAAAACAACAATATGGAACCTGTTTAGTTGTGATGTCAGCGCACAAAACCTTGTTCTTCTTTGTCTTCTGGTTAGTTCATTTCAAGGAGTTAATCGCCAGTTAGATGAGTATTGGACACTTTCATTTAGGAGACTGGGAAGTCATCCCGGATTCAAATACCCTCCGTTTAGGCGTGACGACTAATGTGTTGGAACCCAAGGCAATGGATGTATTGGTGTTACTTTGTCAAAACCAAGGTGAAGTATTCAGCGCTGAAGTTATCCTGAGCCAATGTTGGCCCTCCACTGAGGTTGGCGACAATCCTGTACACAAAGTGATTACCCAATTACGCAAGGCTCTGGGTGATAAAGCCTCTTCACCACTTTTTATTGAAACCATCCGAAAGCGCGGTTACCGGGTGATTGCCGATGTGTCCTTTCCATTCGATGACCAACAGCGAGCGGAAATGTCTGACTGGCAGGGTCTCTCTCCTTTTCCGGGTTTGAGCGCCTTTGAACCGGCTGATGCGGATGTGTTCTTTGGTCGCAATGAACAAGTGCAATTGCTGCTGGAGCAGATTGCTATCCAAGCCGAGTTCGGACGTGCTTTTACACTGATCCTTGGCCCCAGCGGAACCGGAAAGTCCTCTCTCATCAATGCTGGTGTATTGCCCAAGCTGCAAAGCAAAAATGGATTCGCTGGAATAGGTGTGGTGTCACACGCCAGTCTGGATTTTGCAGATGTCAGCCAATCCCGGCTTTTTCTGGATATAGCCAGCGCTATGCTGGATTGGGATGTCAACGACCAGCCGGTTTTTGATGGCTGGAGTGCAGAAACATTGGCTGAAAAGCTGGTGGATGGTATTAATGAAGTGGTCGAGATCTGCCGAATCCGCTTGAATGATTGTGACAAACGACTCATCCGCTCACCCCGCTTTTTCCTGTTTGTCGATCGGCTTGAGGTCTTGTTGTCTTCACCTTTGTTTAGTGAGGATGAACGTGAGCAAGCGCTTGCTTGTATTGATCAGCTTGCCAATTCAGGAAGCATTATTGTTTTTAGTGCATGCAGGAACGATTTTTATCCGTTGGTGGTGCGTTATCCCAGCCTGATGAAAGGTAAAGCAAAAGGGGCACATTTTGATTTGCTTGCCCCGACTCGTGCCGAACTGATGCAAATGATCCGCATGCCGGCTATTGCTGCTGGATTGAACTGGTCAACGGACAAAGATTCGGCCATGTCTCTGGATGAACTCCTATGCAATGAAGCGGCAGCTAACCCTGATTCACTCCCAATGCTGCAATATACCTTGCAGGAACTGTATTTGCACCGTAGCGATGAGAATGAATTACAGGTTTCGGTGTACAAAGCTTTAGGCGGAATTGAAGGCGCAATTGGTAAAAAAGCAGAAGAAATCTATGCTTCTTTTGACAAGCGCCGACAGGATGAATTGGATGCCATCTTGTCGCTTGTGGTGACTTTGTCCCCAGATGGCGAAACCATTACCAGTCGAGCGGCCCGTTGGTCTCAGCTGTCTACACAGAGTCAAACAGCGTTCGCACAAGCTATGGTAGACAGCCGTTTGTTTGTCTCCCACCTTCAAAACGATGAAGCCTGTTTTAGTGTGGCCCACGAAGCGCTGCTTAGAAAGTGGTCACGGGCGACGGATTGGGTCAACGCACACAGGGACAGCTTGTCGGCCAAATCCAGATTGCGTCAGTTGACGGATAACTGGATAGCAGAAAACAAAAACAGTGCTTATCTGTTAGCAGAAGGCAAACCTCTTCAGGAAGCAATCACGCTGACCCAGCATAATCAATTTAGTCTGGATGCTGATGAGCAAATGCTGGTCACTGCCTCGAGTAAACGCGTACAAACCAAGCGCTGGATTGCGCGCTCAACGATCACACTTCTGTGCCTACTGACTTTAACCTCTGTTTTTATGAGTTTCCGTAGCCAACATGCGCAAATCCTTGCCGAGGAAAAACGTCAGGAAGCCGAAAGCTTGCTGGGCTTTATGGTAGGGGAGTTTGCCGACAAACTTCGCAGTGTCCGACGTATGGATTTATTGGATGGGATAAGTAACAAGGCGCTTGAGTATTTCAGTGCAGAGGATGAGTCCCAATCTGGGTGGTTGGCAAAATTACCATTCAGGAGCGACTCTCGCTCTTTCGAAGCCCGATATCAACATGCGCAAACGCTGCTTGCTATGGGAGAAGTGGCTTATTCCAGAGATAAAATAAATGAAGCGAAACAGGCTTTTCTATCCGCTAAAACTATTCTTGGACCTTTATTAGATGAAAATCCATCTAATTTTGAGCTGCTCACTACCATTGGCGCAAATGCATTTTGGCTGGGACAACTGGCATATGATGACAGTGATTTTGATACTGCTTTCACGCATTTTGTTGGTTACAAAACATACAGCGAAAGGATGAATGAGCTTGAGCCTGATAATGCCGATGCATGGTATGAGTTGTCATCAGCCGAAAATACACTGGGTTCGCTTTATCTAAAGAACAAGGAATATTTACGAGCGAAGAAATCTTTTAGTGTGTCTTTGTCACTGATTGAAAAGTCAATAGGTCGGTTCCCTGAAGACAGTTTGCTGCAGGTTGACAAAGCAGATACGTTATCTTGGTTAGCGAGCTCCGAACAACATATTGGCAACGTAAACAATACCTTGAATCTATTGTCAGATGGCCAATCTGTACTAGAAAAAGTGCTAAAAAACGAATCTGACAATGCTAATTACCTTGAACCTCTTGCCTATTCCTATTGGCAACAAGCTAGATTGTATTATTTTTTGGAGAGCTACACATCCGCTCATATGAACTTGGTCAAAGCGCAAAATCTCTTGGAGGTTGCTTTGCAGCAGGATCCTAACAATGAAATTTGGCGAGGCGACATTATCAGTGTCAGTATGTCTAGAAAATTAGTAGCCAACATACTTAAGCAGAATGTAGCATCATCAGGTTTTGGGCTCTCGTTTGAACCAGCATCGATTAAAAGACCTCATACACTTACGGAAGTTATTAGCTATCTGCATTCCGCCCAAGAATGGGAAACAAGTAAGAGGTGGATTGAGCACACCGATGCTTACTTGACTAGCATGTCCGAAAACCGAAAGTTCGAACCTGATTTTATTTCAGCACTTTCGAAGCTTGAAATTCTTAAAGCCATTCAGGCCAACTATGAAGGTGACTTTAAAGGTAAAGAAGCCGCATGCGAACAGACTATTAAGACACTAGCTCCACTTACAAAACATAGCGCCAATATTGCTTATTTGCTTCCTTATGTGAAAGCCCATCATTGTATTGGGCTTCTTGACGAAGTGGCACCTGAAACTTATTTGCTCAAATCTTTGGGCATCACACAATTGCAGCTATAAACCACAACATCTCTTTAAGGAGAAAAGTAATATGACCGGAACCACACAAATAAGTTATACAGTGTATGTCGATATCAGTACCAGTCCTGCAACTTATACATATACGGATTCGCAGGGAGAACCAAGCGATGGCTCGCCAACGGTGACCCAAGTAAATACAGATATCGTTTATACCTTAGGTACTACAGGGCTTATTTTTACTGATCCTCAAATATCCGATGACACCGGTGGTGATCTAAGTTGGAATATTTCTACCGACAAACAAGTACTAACAATTCACGATACGGATGCTGACCAAGAAGAGCCTTGTTTGATATTAGTGGTGGCAACTGCGTCAGATCCTAGTACTCACTATCCTAGTCCAGATCCAAGAATAAGAAACAAACCACCACAATAATGATCAACTAAATATATATTTGTTAAAACGAAACTTTTATCAAGGAAGGTGTTGCGTAGAGGTTTTAATTTGAGCGCAGCATCTTCTTCACTGGATTTTTTCAAAAAACAATTCAGGATTGAGTTGAAAGACCTTTAAAAACAATAACTTAAAATCAGAAGGTTACGGGAAGGTTAAAGAAACACATTATCAGTAGAGTTGTTGACATGCATTGAGCACAACCAAAAGAACACACGTTCTGGAGTATTCAAGATGTCACAACAAGACCTGTCAAAAAACAAAAAGCAAACGGAAGTGCAGGCAAAAAGATTAGTCGAACCTGGAATCGATTACCAAAAACTCACCAATTCTGGTGAATATGAACAACTGAGTACCTTAAGTACCATGATCAACTTTGTTACCGAGGCTGTTTTTGCCGTCAACGGTGAGGGAGTGATTGAAATGATTAACCCCGTGGCTGCGCAGTTTTTTGGATCCACCAGAGAGGAGCTGATTGGTAAAAAGTGGTATCAGTTTCTTAGTGAAAAATTTCGTGAAGAATACGAATATCTGTTCACTAACATCAGAAACACCGAGGACTTTCCGCTCAATCATGGGCCGAAAGAAGTGATTGTGAACCGCGCCGATGGCAGCACGATGGAAACAGATTTGTCCTTGTCTTGTTTGCCTTATTTAAAATCTCATGCCAATCAGCTGTTTATTGGTGTGATGCACAATCTGACTACCCACAAAGCGGAATACAATGAACTGCGACGTCTTGCGCGGACTGATCACCTCACCGGGCTTTCAAATCGTTATGCCTTTGAGCAATCTCTGGAAAGCGCATGGGGGCAATGTATCGAACATGAACAACCAATTTGCCTTGTTATCATCGATGTGGATCACTTCAAAAAATTCAATGACGAACATGGGCATGTGAACGGCGACAAATGCCTGAAACGTATTGCTCGTGTTATTCAAGATTGTCTGCCTTCACGGGATTGTACTGCGGCCCGTTACGGCGGCGAAGAGTTCGCACTGGTGCTGCCGCGCTGTCATGAAATGATTGCCGAGCTGATTGCCAAGCGCATTAAACTGCAGATAAGTGCATTGTCATTTGTCGATCTTGGCCTGCCAGCTGGCGTGAAAGTCACAGTAAGTCAGGGCGTTGCCTGTGAAAGACAAGGTCACTACGACAGTGCCGAGTCGCTGATTGTTGCGGCCGACTCTGCACTCTACCAGGCAAAAGCTAACGGCAGAAATCAGATTAACACCACAAGATAAGTTACCTCTAGGCGCAAGCCACCGGGCGACGGTTTGGTTACCTCTTCGCCCGGTTTTTTCTTCCCTCTGACAGTTGTACTTAATGCAGGGATGTGACAAATATCATTCTGCTTCTACAGACAGGCGTTCGATATAATAGTGGGTTAACCCTTCGAAGCCTGAGTCGGTCCCTGCAATTACCCAAAAACCACCATCCTCGTCTGTTATTGCTTCAAGTGTTTGTTCTGTTTTAAGTGTTTTTTGTTGATACGCCGCGGGCTCATCGCAATCAATACCGTTTGCAATGTGCCCCACATTGAGTGCATTGCTGCCTGATGATATCTGATTGCCTTTGTCGATATTAAGCCTGTAAATACCATCTTCTATCTCGTCAGAAACAAGGTTTTTGGGCTCTATGGTGGAAGCCCCCAATTTAAAATACACTGACTCGCCGGGTGCACCACCAATCCCGACACAGTCTGAACTGACGTTGGTAATAAAATCCACTGAAATTGTGAGGTCGTATCGCTTATCCGCTTCAAACCCGTTGACATACCCTTTTACAGACATGAATAAATCATCAGAACGATTCATCCCGTTGAGCAGCCAACCTTTGTTCGACTCAAATGGTTCCGGCAACGCTTCGTGAGTTCCGCTGAGTTGGTAGAATTCTTCGTTATTTTGGTCGGGCGTACTGACATTATAATCAGAAAAGATTGGCGTAAAATTTCTGTCTGACTCGGCAAAATTGATATCGACACTTTTACCGTCATTGCTTGAATTGCAACCTCCCATCCCCAGACTGGCAAGTAGACATATTGCTATTGAAGTTCGCATAATTTCTCCTTAAGAATCAGATGAATGGTATTGATAAAGGAAAATCAAAACTGTTAATTATTGTTACGGTTACGAGACTATTTGTTATCACCATTTGTGTCTCTTGCGTTTTATACTTGGCTTTATCAGAAGCTAACGTCGTGGGTGGACTTTCAGGGTTTCCAATGAATTTAGTTGAGCCACAAAGGTCTATGCTGAGTTACACTGCAGCAGTGTGTTGATCAAAACGGAGTATCTATTTTGATAGGAAAAATTTCGCCTCTATTACTGTTATTTACAACAAGCACTGTGGCAAAAGATATTACCAACCAGGTGGTTAATAACACTGATTACGATGAACAGGTGCGTGCTTTGTGCTTGGGGAGTTGCGGCAATAAAGGATGGAGCCGTTTAGAATCCGTTTCACTGGTACCTGCCGGGCAGGGGCATTACAGTTTAACTGCTAAAGGCAGTGCGGCCTTTCATCAGGTCAATGGTAGCGTTAGCTTTATGGGACGGCAAATCACTCCCAAAATTAATGTGGAGTACCCCATATCGGTATCCGTGTTTGGAACCTTGGACGCTAAGACTTGTATGTTGAAAGTCGATCACATTCGTATTGAAGGGGACAAGTTAGGGCTGACAAAAGGCGTTGAAAACGAGATTGGCAAATCTCACAAAATCCAAAATTGTCGGGATTTCATCTCGAACCTGTGAATACAAAAAAGCCGGCAGATGCCGGCTTTATTATTTAATCTCGGTCATTTAAATCCATTCTATGGATCCGTCGCCTTTGCCAATGGTGACTGGGGAACATCCACATCCGGCAGCGTCTTCTTGCTTAATTTCCCTTTGATATAGCGGTAAGGTTTGCGTAAATCTTCGAGAATGATGTACAACGAAGGTACCAGAATAAGCGTCACTAAGGTGGCGTACATAACAGCAAAACCAAGTCCTACTGCCATTGGAATGACGAAGGCGGCCTGAAGGCTGGTTTCGAACATAATTGGCAGTACACCAACAAAAGTTGTAATAGACGTCAGGGTAATAGCTCTGAAGCGCGCACAACCTGCTTCCAGAACAGCTTGTTTTATTGGTATCCCTTTTCTTCGTTCCTGGTTAACGAAATCAGTCATCACCAGACTATCATTGATAACTACACCCGCTGCGGCAATCAATCCAAAGACGGACATCATGCTCATATCCAGACCAAAGAAGAAGTGCCCCCAGATTGCCCCTGTCATACTGAATGGGATAACAGACATTATGATTAGCGGCTGGGAGTAACTTTTCAGAGGTACCGCAAGCAGGATATAGATCATGATCAGACCAGCGATCAGGAACAATAGCTGTTCGCTCTGTTGTGCTTGCTGCTCCTCAATATCCCCGCCTAGCTTGGTTTTCACTGTGGGGAAGGCTTCTTTTAATTGAGGAAGCAATTCATCATCGATTTTCTCTACTATTTCATTTGGCTCGACAGCCTCTTCATCGATAGAGCCCCAGATGTACACACTTCTGAATCCACCTTCACGGCGGATGTAACTTATTCCCGGTGTTTCTGTAAGTGTGACCACGTCACCCAACATCACCTCTTTACCATCAGGGGTAGTCACAATGGCGTATTTCAGCTCAGAGAATCGCTCTCGAGTGAGTTTTGGATAACGCACCATCACCCTGACTTCTTCGTCACCGCGGATCACCCGCTGTGCTTCACCGCCATAGAAACTGGCGCCAATCTGATTAGCAATGGTCGCAAGGTTCAAGCCTAAATCGAAGGCAACTGGTTTCAGTGCCATCTGAATCTCTTTACTTGCCGGATCAATGGTCGAGCTTACGTCAAACAGACCATCTTCCTGTTGCAGCATTTCGATAAGTTTTCTGCCGGCAGCATTCAGTGTGGCGATATCGGAACCAAAAAGCTGATAGCCAAACTCACCATCATTACCCCCGCCACCATTAACGTCATCTCTGACGGTAAATGATTTCATTCCGGGAATGCTCGGAATAGCTGCACGCCAACGTCTGGCCAATTCAAAGGTGTCGATAGGTCGTTCATCTTCATGAACAAGCGGAATCACCAAGCGGCCATTGGTCCGGCCTTGATTGAACACCAGCATGTCTTTCACCATGCCTTGACCACCAAACTCGTTTTCGATCTGTTTTTCGACGTTGTAGACCACTTTTTCTATGGTCTGAAGTGCACGAATAGTTGCCTGATCGGATACTGTCTCGTTCATCTCAATTCGAATATCCGGGAAGTCGTGAGGTACTTTCGGATTAGGTACAGTTCGCACATAATTTGCCTGTATCAGGCCAATGCTGATGAATAACACCGCAAGGAAAGCGCACAACACCATCCATCGCCACTCAACGCAACGCACGATGAAGCGTCTGTAAGGCCCATTCACAAAACCAAAGAAACGCTTGTTGAAACGTGCACGCCAGCTGGTTTCTTTAACCGGTGAGAACTTTGTATGTGCTAAGTGAGCAGGCAGGATGAGCTTTGATTCAACCAGGCTGAAAATCAAACACAAAATCACTACAACGGCTATGTTGTAAAAGAATGCGCCCTGCGGTCCGCTTGAAAACAGCGACGGAGCAAATACGGCTATGGTGGTTAATACGCCGAACGTGGCAGGTGTCGCTACCCGTTTTGCTCCGCGCACCACGGATTCCACGCCCCCACCGTCTTTTTCAATTTCGGTGTAGGCACTCTCGCCAATGACAATTGCATCGTCCACCACAATCCCCAGCACCATGATAAATGCAAAGAGGGACAGAATATTAATGCTCACAGCAAAGGCTGGCATCAACATGACAGCACCGAGGAAACAAACCGGCAATCCAATCATGACCCAGAAGGCCAATCTGAATCGCAAAAATATTGTTAACATCAAGGCAACCAGCACCGCACCCTGAACCAGGTTTTTCAACATCATGTCCAACCGGGCGTTTAGGTAATAAGTCATATCCACCAGAATTTTTAATTCCAGTCCATATGGCAAAGTCTCGTTCTTCGCTTTGATGTAGTCTTTCACCGATTTGGCAACAGGGATCATATTCTGATCTTTGGTGGCCTTGGCTGAGAGAAATATTGCATTTTGACCTGAGTACTTGAAGTAGCGTTCGCCTTCGGTGAATTCATCTTTAATGACGGCAACATCTTGCAATAAGACACGTGCGCCGTTTTCACCAATCTTCACTGGAATATTGCGGAATTCATTCCCGCTGTATGACTGATTTTCAATTCTGACTGAGATGATGCCGGAATCGGTGCGTAACTGTCCTGCGGAGAAGTTAGCCGAATGTCGGCGTATTGCCTGCGTGACATCATCCAGGGTCAGATTGTATTTACGCAGAATATCAGGTTGAATTTCTATTGCGATTTCATCTTCAGGTGCATCAAGATTGACCAGCGAGACATTGCTGAGCTGGAGTAATTCGTCTTCAACCTGTTTGGCAATTGGTTTCAGTTCCGAAAGGGGTAAATCGCCTACCAGTGACATCTCAATGACGTCTTGCCTGAATTCTACCTGGCTGATGGTGACAGGTTCCATATCGGCCGGGAATGTGGCAATACTATCCACCCGCAATTTTACCTTGTCCAATACATCAGTCAGATCTTTATCCGCATCGATTTCAAGGGTGACACGGCCGCTGTTACGAAAAGCACGTGAAATCAGCGATTTAATTTCGGTGATATCTTTGAGCGATTCTTCAATCTTGATTAGTACGCTTTCTTCAATTTCCTGAGGAGAGGCTCCTCGGTACTGAGCGTTGATATTGATGTAATTAATTTCGATGTTGGGGAACATCTGTCGCTGAATGGTAAAATAACTGACGATACCCATGACGATGATAAAAAACATCATCAGGTTTGCCGCAACAGAATTATTTGCAAAAAAGGCTATCAGGCCCGTTTGCTTTTTCTCAACCGTATTCATGTCTGTGCTCCAATCGCGCTATTGTTGTGCGACGAGTTCGTTGTCTTCTTCAGCAATTTTCACCAACATACCTTCTTGAGGGTATTCTGGTAATGTCATAACGATACGATCATTGTCAGACAAGCCGCTCCCAATCAGGAAGTACTCGCCGGACTCACGCAATATTTCAACCGTTTTTGGCACCATCTTGTCTTCGTTATCCAATATCCAAACGATACGATTGGTGACCAGGTCCTGCGGCAGCTTGTAGGCTTTTTGAAGTGTTTTACCCACAAATTTAACTTCAACGTAACTGCCAAATTTCAACTCAGGTTGATCTGATTTCAGGCTATAGGGATCTTCAATTCGGACGACTAACTGGCTCATTCGTGTGGTTGAGTCAATGACGCCTAAATCCCTGGATATTTCCCCTTCACGCTCAAAGGTACGTATGCCTTTACTGACAATAGTCGCTTTACCGCCAGCCATGTCCAGTGGTAAAAAGGCGTTATCGAACCCGGCGATAGGAAAGGTGACTTCGGCTGTTTCTATACTGTTGATTTCAGCAACAGTGACGCCTTGATTAACAAATTGGCCAACGCCAATGCTGCGGCTCAATACAAGCGCATCATAAGGGGCTTTGATTTCACAATTGGCAAGATCTCGACGTGCAATTCTCAATCTGGCTTCAGCAGATTTGACAGCCGCTTTTGCACTGATTACCTGTGGTTTTCTCAAGTATAAATCTGTGACTTTTTGTTTAGGTAAGTTTTTCGCTTCCTGCTGTGCGACATCCGCGCGTGCCTGTTCTTCAATCAGGCTTGCTTGTGCAATGGATAGATCTGCTTCAGCTTGCAACAGGGCAGCTTCATAACTGTCTTTTTCGATAGTAAATAAAACGTCACCGCGTTTTAATACTCCACCAGGCACAAAATTGGGGTGCCAATGCACAACCTCTCCAGAGACCTGAGGTGCGAGCATGGTGCTTTCCAATGGCTGAACTTCGCCAAAGCTACTGATCATAACGTCATAGTCGCTGGAAACCAGCGGCTCAACTTTGACAGTTGGGCGCGTATCCACAACTTCTTTTTCTTCTTCTTTGTCCGCGGAAGCATTGATTGCCATCATACCGCCAACACCGACACCTAAAACGACCAACGGCAACGCAATTTTTAACCAAATCTTACTCATGAAGCTTACACACTCTATCCAATTACCTACTTGTACTATAACCGAAATCGACAATGTAAGGCGTTGATCATTTGTAAATTTCTGTGATTTATTGACATATATTCCGAAAATTACGGGAAGGAAACCAATATCCGCTAGACAAAACCACCCTGCATTGATAATGCTGTTACGCAATTCAATCAAAAAAAGATGCGTTTAAATGAAAACTCTTACCCTAGTCCTGGTGCTTTTCGTGTTTACAACAAAACTGAGTATTGCGTCAGGCTTTGGCGATGGGCCTGTAATATATGGTTTTGGCAATCATGCACCGGTAAAGCTTGATCAGAAAGTAGACGACTCCACACAACTAAAAGTTGTTTTTGATGTGGCCAAGTCAGGAGAGAAAGGTAAGCACAACCGGCATATTGACAGCGTTGCGAGGTTTCTGAATATGAATGTTGCCAATGGTGTAAAAATGGAAAACATTGAATTAGCGATAGTTGTACATGGAAAAGCCTCTGAAGATTTACTTGAAAACTCGGCATTTAAAGCTAGGCGAGATGCTGAAAATTCAAGCATAAAACTGATCGACCAATTGTTAAAACATAATGTGCGAATATACTTATGCGGACAGTCAGCTGCTTATCATGGCATTGAAAATAAAGATTTAATTGAGGGAGTTCAAATGTCGCTGTCTGCCATGACAGCACATGCTTTGTTGAGTCAGAAAGGGTATAGCCTGAATCCGTTCTAGATTAAGTACTCTGCACATTGTGATGAAAGCATTAGGGCCAGAATTGATGTGATGGGCTCAGTTTTAGCGCAAACGATAAACAAAAAGGGTTTAAATTGAATGTATTCTGCGCCAAGATACTTCATTAACTGAAACACAACAGTGTGATTGGTCACTTCGGCTAAATCATATTCATCACAGGACTTATTCTCGGTTAATTATGGCTTCTGATCTCGTTGATTTTGCTGAAACTATCAAAAGGCTTCGCCATCAATTCGATCGTGCTGACTTGAGTAAACAGATTGCCAATGCTGAACCTGGTGCTAAGAAAGCTGAAACTTTTCTTATTAAAATGGAAATCAAACGCCTGGCGCAGCCAATTCAGCGGCGGATTGATTTACGCGATGTATCCAAATCTGTTTGTGAACAAATTGAAAAAGCCAACGTAACACATTTCCTTGACGATCTAGCCGCAGAGGATTTTGAAGAGGAATACAAAAAGTACGCAAATCAATACACAACGGGAGTCTACGAATTTGTAGTGGAGCGCGCCAAACTGCGAGCGAAAAATCCTGGCCAGGATGAAAACAGCGTAAAGGTTGAAGCTCCACAACACTTATCACTCAACAGGTTTTTTCAGCGAAAAGACGAAAGAATCTATCTTGCCAGTAAAATTAATCTGTTTTATCGCGACCCCAGTGAGGTTGATAAATCGGAAATGGGGGCTCACAGGGTGGTGGGCATGACAGTGGATATTTCTGAAAGTGGCCTGGGCTTCAAAATACCCACAGCAAATTACAAACCCCTGAAGAAAATGTACATTCGATTTGTGGGGCTTGAACAGGAGTTCACATTGGGTGAACCCTTGAACGTCTGTTATCAGCGATTGCGCAGCGAAGTGAAAAATGACCAAGTACATATTATTGCTGTTCTGGACGAGACACAAACTGATAAAACAGTAGCACTGTGTAAGGCGTTGATAAAACAATGTATCCAGGTGCAACGTCGGCGAAACAGGGTGTCGGTGGACAATACGGTTGATGCGGTCAGTGTGAAAATGCATGAACAATTCGTCAATACGAATATGAACTGTTTACCCGTATTCATCATGAAACAAAATGGCAGATGGTTACCCAAAGTTGTTTTATCAAATACCAGCAATGAAACAATTCAGGAATTCATTCAACACCCCAGTCAAGGTTTCGTTTTATCCCATGCCTTCGCCTCTGAAATCGTACAGCGCAGACTTTCTGCTGAATCTGAGTTTGTCAGTACGTTATTCCTGTTGCGTTTCCGTGATAAAAACAAAAATCTTAATTTTGCGCTTTTTCGTTTTGGTGAAGCATTGCAGAACCCATCAATTGTCCAGCTTTTAAAAAAAGGTTTGCGACAGAAAAGCGTGCGACTGATCCGCGCCCATGTATGCGCCATTGATGCTGCGCTAAGCTGTCATGTACCCAGCTCACTGCCCGACAGTGCCGGTGAGGCATTTGCCAATTTAAACAGACCTCCTGGTAATAAGTTGTCGAAAATGATGTCCGCGTTTGAGCGTTTATGTGTTGTCTGTGACATAACGCCCAGCGCCAGATTGCTCGGTTTTGATCCAGACGCGCCAGATGACGCCGACAGCGCACCTCTCAATATCCGACCCTATTTGCTTAATACCGATGAATCGATGGGAAAAGTTATTCGTTGCAGTGTCGAGACTGCTGACAGCAGGCTTGAAGACCGTTTCGCAGTATCCGTTAAAGTTAAAATAAAGCGCAAACGTGATCGAACAGGGGAATCTCTGAAGGGGGTTACCAGCAACGTTTCCAGCCGGGGACTATGTGTGTCGGTCGAGACATCACACAAACTAGTTGTAGGCGAAGATGTGTCTGTCGATCTGCTTTTACCATTCTCTCAAACTGCAAACTGGTTGGAAAATCAGAAATACAAAGTGGTCGCCCTGGAAGGTCTAAATTTGCGACTCGCACTAAGTGGTGACGTTGCCTCTCATGAAGGACGCATAGCACTGAGAGATGGCATATTTTCTAATCTGGATACGATTAAAGCGATTGGAAGCAAAGATCCGGTATATGGGTTTTCAAAGGCGATTCGGAATGTGTTTGCTGGCAACCATATAAACCTCAGAGCGCTGACAGCAAAACGGAATGGTGAGCACTTTGTTCGTTCTTTGATGCACTCAGAACAAACCTTGCCGATCATTCTCCATCAAGATTTAGACGTTAAAAGTGGGTTGGATATGCTGTCCACCCACCTGACTTTCAGAAAAAAACTATTTGAACATATTTTCAAGTTGGATGAAGGGACTACCAGCACGACTTTTCATATGCTGGTGGTGGCGAGGAAAAAACGACAAGCCTCAGAACTTAACTTTGTGTTTAAAGATGTGCCGGAAGATATGACGTCCGAGCAATTTAAGTTTGTATACAGTAATCTGAAAACCTTTGGCTCACCTCTGTTTTTACGTATCAATGTGTCCTTAAAAGGGGAAATATTTGATAAGTATTTTCGTGATGAAATGCGTTATCTTCTGCGCTATGCCAGAGCAAAATATCAGCAGGTTGTTGATCATATTGATGAAATTACCACTGTGGTGGAAATTCAGAATTTGACCGACTTAGCACTGTTGATTGAACCTGACAAAGAACAAGAAACTATATTAATGTAATGGTAAAAGTGGAAGAAGTGAGGAAATCAAATTGACCAAACGTTGTGCCTTATTGAGCATGGATATCACCGACGACTTTTATGTCTACGACTATATGCTTATTGAACCAATGTCTAAGTATGGTTGGATAGCAGAAGAGGTTTCTTGGCGCAATGAATCTGTCAATTGGGACGATTATGATGTTGTCATAGTTCGCAGCACCTGGGATTATCAGGACGCCCCTGATGCCTTTATGAAGACAATGCAGGCAATTGACAATAGCTCTGCCGTGTTGGAAAACAGCCTGGCAACCTTAGAATGGAATATCAACAAAGCTTATCTGAAGGACATTGAAGAACAAGGTGTCAGGATTGTACCAACCCGCTGGTTTGAAGGCTTTGACGGAGATGGAATAGCCGATGTAGTGCGGTCCTGGGAATGCGAAGAATTTATCCTTAAACCCTTGGTCAGTGCCAATGCCGATCATACTTACCGATTAACCTTGGCGTCTCTTCAGGAACAAGCGGCTATCTTGGGCAAAGTATTTGAACAGCGGCCCTTTATGTTGCAGCCTTTTATTCATAGTATTGTTAGCGAAGGTGAGTATTCACTTTTTTATTTTGCTGGCGAATATAGCCATAGTATTTTGAAAAAACCCAAGCAAGACGATTTCAGAGTGCAGGAAGAGCACGGTGGGGAACTTGAACTTGTTGAGCCTGAAAGAGCACTTAAGGAATTGGCACAGGCGACCTTGAAAACCTTGCCGGATGATCCCCTTTACGCACGCCTGGATTTTATACGCACAGATGAGGGATTTGCGGTGATGGAAGTAGAGCTTATTGAGCCCTCTTTGTATTTCAACATGGATGACAATTCTGCTCAACGCTTTGTGGATGTCTTTATTCGCCGGTTCGGTTCAGGATAAAGACACAGGCAGTTAGAGCATTTGTGAATAAGGGCCATGGGATTTGACCATGCGTGTGGTAATAGACGTGTTGAATCGTTGCACTCCAGGAATCCGACTCAATTCTGCGCGCAGCAGATGATCAAAGCTGTTGATATCACTGGACAAGATTTCTAACACATAATCAAAGTCTCCGGTGACTGCGTGGCATGAACGAACTGAAGCATGATCGATGATGGCTTTCTCAAATTCCAGATAATAGTCAAAATCTACTACGACATGCACCAAAGCCCGTACATGCAGCCCCAATGTTTCAGGGTTCAGATTGGCTGAGAAGCCGTCTATGACACCTGAACTGCCAAGTTCCTTCACCCGGTTCCAGCAAGGTGTTTTGCTCAATCCTACCAATTCTCCCAGTGCAGCAAAGGAAATTCTCCCCTCCTTTTCCAGCTCAGAAATGATTTTCAAATCCACTTTGTCAAGCTTACGTTCTTTTAACTCTTTCATTTGTGAAACATCGTTCTTTCATTGTTCGAAATAGAAGTATAAAAAGAACAATGTTCAATTGCCAGTCCACTAGCATGGCTATAAATAATTTGGACAGACAATCATGTACAGAAAAAAGTATTTTGCCAAACTGAATGAACCGGAAATGCTCGACTACGGTGCTTACCTTAATTGCGATAAGTTATTAAAGTGCCAAAAACCGCTTGATGAATTATGTAATGCAGATGAGCTGCAATTCCAAATCGTGCATCAGGTTGAAGAGTTGTGGATGAAATTGATGATCTACAGCTTGATTGACGTGCTGGAATATATGCAAGAGGAAAATACGCATCGCATAGTGACACTAATGAAAAGAGTGCATTTCTTGCAGCGTATGATGATTGAGCAACTGGATGTGTTGGAAACCATGTCGCCTAAGGAATATCAGCAAATCAGGCTGCAACTTGGCAACGGCAGTGGTCAGGAATCCCCTGGCTTCAGAGTGTTGCTTAAAATGCCTGCTGATTTGTGGAAAGAATTTTCACAGCACTACCTGGAAGGAAGAGGTAAAACAGTAGAAAGCATCTATGATAGTGGTTATGACCACGATGACAGTTATGTCGTCGCCGAAGCATTGATTGAATTCGACGAACTACTGCAGAAATTTCGGACTAATCATCTTTTTCTTATTCACCGTTCCATTGGCCTGGGTTCTAAATCCTTAAAAGGCCGACCTGTTGATCTGCTGCAATCGGGCGCAAGACATCGTTTTTTCCCAGAATTATGGGACATCAGGTGCGCAATGACAGACAGTTGGGGTGGTGAATATGGAAATGTTCGCGACTCAATCACTGAGTCGAAAAGATAAGGTTTAACTATGCATTCGCTATTTAATATACCACAGGGGCCATACTTTCTCAGTCATTCGGTAGGGTGCTTGCCAATTGAAGCTGAACAAAGTTTGGCTGAAAACTATCTAGCAATATGGAAAGAGTCAGGTGGTGATGCGTGGCCAGCTTGGATGCAGGTAATTTCAGATTTCCAACAGGAGTTAGCCAATTTGTTAGGGGGGCAGGCGAGTGAATTCTGCCCACAGGTTAATTTGTCAGCTGGGTTGACGAAACTGCTGACTGCGATGACACCTGTACCGGGCAGAAACAAAGTGTTAATGCACGCCTCGGCATTTCCATCTATGGGTTTTGTAGTCCAGGCTCTGGAAGAATATGGGTATGAGCTAAAGTTGATTGATGGAAATCAGGACGTCAGAGATCTGGATGTCTGGTCTGACGCTATGAGTGAAGATGTGGCCGTTAGCTTTATAACTCATGTTCATTCAAACTCAGGTATTTTGTCACCAGTGGCGGAGATTTGTGCGTTAGGCAGAATGCGAGATGTCATCAGCATATTGGATGTTGCCCAATCTGCGGGTATTGTGCCGATGGACATCAATTATTGGCATGTGGATGTGGTGTTGGGTTCCTGTGTTAAATGGCTGTGTGGCGGGCCGGGTGCTGGTTATATGAGGGTGAATTCAAACCTGATTGAAAGCATGAAACCCAAGGATGTAGGTTGGTTTTCTCATCAGAATCCATTCGAATTCGACATTAACCATTTTGAGTATGCTGAAAATACACAACGGTTTATGGGGGGAACACCTTCTGTGGCACCCTATGCACTAGCACTTGGAAGTCTGCGTATGATCAATCGACTGGGTGTGGACACAATTCGCGCTCACAACCAGAAGCTAAAAGAAATCGTGTTGCGGGTGGCTAATAGCAAAGCTCTGAATGTGATTGAGCCAGATAAATCGGGTGGTACGCTTTGCCTCTCTTTTAGCGAGTCGCAAGCTGACAAACTGGCGCTATCTCTCAGTCAGCATGGTGCATTCTTCGACAGGCGCAACAATGTACTTCGTTTGTCATTGCACGCCTACAACACCCAAGAAGAGGCAGAACTGCTGGCGGACCTGATCACTGAGCTTTGAAATCGAAATCGCTTTACTTGGCTTAGGGGTGCCGGGCGAACTACCAGCATAGTGTATTTTATCTTTCTATGGTCAGAACGGTCAGTTCAATGCCAAATTCAGTATTTTGTGTCCTGCCTTAGGTATGCCCGTTGAACGAAGTGATCACTTAAATCAAAAATTCTCAATACAATCCATGCCCTTAGAAGCGCAAAAAGTCCTGTCTCAAATGGTTGATTATGTTATGTTTTTGTAAATGGTTTGCTAGTCCGACCAGAAAAAATATAACCTTAAGTCATTAATATCAATAGTTTGGAGATTCGATTGGCGCTTGTTCTCAATGACATAAGCTACAAAGTCGACAATAACGCTTACTTGGAGGGCATTAATCTCAGCTTCGAAGCCGGTTCCTTCAATGTTCTGCTAGGTCGGACTCTTGCAGGTAAAACGTCGCTGATGCGAATTATTGCGGGTTTGGACAAACCCTCCTCTGGCACTATTGAGATGAATGGACAAGATGTCACGGGACTGGCCGTTCAAAAGCGCAATGTGTCTATGGTTTATCAGCAGTTCATCAATTATCCCAATATGACGGTGGAGCAGAACATTGCGTCTCCACTTACTCTGGCAGGTTGCCCTGCTGACGAAATCAAACGACGTGTTCAAGAAACAGCAGAGCTGCTGCACATTCAGGATTTCTTACAACGCTACCCTCTGGAATTGTCAGGTGGGCAGCAGCAGCGCTGCGCGATGGCCAGAGCCTTGGTTAAGGAAGCAGATGTCATTCTGTTTGATGAGCCGTTAGTTAATCTGGACTACAAACTCAGGGAAGCACTCCGGGTTGAACTTAAATCACTTTTTAAGTCCAGAGATTGTATTGCGATTTACGCAACAACTGAAGCACAGGAGGCACTCGCACTCGGCGGTTCCACCACCTTATTGCACGAAGGAAGAGTGTTGCAATCCGGGCTTGCCATGGATCAATATGCCAAACCCGTTAATCTGGATGCAGCTGATTTGTTCCATGAGCCGCCTCTGAATTTGTTTCATGCATCACTTCGGCAAGGCAAAATTAACTTTATTGCGGAACACAGTGTTGCGGCTGTGCCGGGATTGAACCAATTGCCGGATGGAGAGTACCAGTTTGGATTACGTCCTGACCACATCACCCTTGAAGCTAACACGGAAGATCATATCCGGTTAGACGGCTTGGTGGATTTGGCTGAAATCAGCGCATCTGAAACTTATCTTCATGTGTCGGTGGGTGATCTCAGTTGGGTGGCACATATACAAGGCATTCAGCCCATGCATACCCAGACGCCTGTGAAACTCTATTTCCCATTGCATAAATTGTTCGTATTTGATTCCCAAGGTAAGGCACTGAACTGGCCTGAACTTCAGCGAAGTGGGAGTGGTTCAGATGGCTAATATTATCCTTAGCGGACTCGCCCACAGCTATTCTGAGAATCCATCTGGTATGGATGATTACGCTATACATGCTCTCAATCATGAATTTAAGCAAGGTGGGGCCTATGCGCTGCTTGGTCCTTCTGGCTGTGGTAAATCGACCTTACTTAATATTATTTCAGGGTTGTTGACGCCTTCAGAGGGCGATGTACTGTTCGACCAGCAATCGGTTACTCACCTTAGTACTGCAGAACGCAATATTGCGCAAGTATTTCAGTTTCCTGTGGTCTATGACTCTATGACGGTGGGTGAAAATCTGGCGTTTCCGCTGAAAAATATGAAACTGCCTAAACAACAGATCCAACAAAAGGTAGAGGAAATAGCTGAGCTTCTGGAACTGAGCGATATTTTAACTAAAAAAGCCCGTAATCTAAGTGCAGACCAAAAACAAAAAGTCTCTATGGCACGAGGATTGGTGCGAGAAAATGTATCGGCCATTCTTTTCGACGAACCCCTAACGGTCATCGATCCACACCTTAAATGGAAACTAAGGCGCAAGTTGAAGCAAATTCATGAGCAGCTGAATATTACTATGTTGTATGTCACTCATGATCAATTGGAAGCCGCGACATTCGCTGATGAGATTGCCGTGATGTACCAAGGGAAAATCGTTCAATTTGGTACACCGCAAGATTTGTTCGAACGTCCTAATCACACCTTTGTTGGCTACTTTATTGGCAGTCCCGGGATGAACTTTATTGATTTTAATAAGATGGACACGAGTTACGCTGCTCAAGCTTTATTTGCCAAATTAAGTCCTGTACAGCAAGAAATTCTGGAAGAAGTGAAAAGCGACAATATACAGCTGGGTATTCGTCCTGAGTTTGTCCAAATCAGTCAACAGTCTGAGGCGAATGCTGTTGAGGTAGATTTTGTGTCAGTGGAGCATCTCGGTACTTTTCAGATAGTTACTACTTGTTTCGCAGGAAAAGAATTGAAGGTGCGGGTTAGTGAGCATTGGCATCGACAAAGTGATGTGCTGTATCTGAGTTTTCCTTCTGAGTGGCTAAAGTTATATATAGATGACTATCTGGTAGGTGAATCCATGGAGTCAGAGCATGAATAAAGTACAGAATAATCGTGCCTGGTGGCTGGTATTGCCCATGTTTGTATTGGTGGCCTTCTCTGCGATTATTCCGTTAATGACTGTGGTGAATTATTCAGTTCAGGATATTTTTGATCAGAATACGGCATACTTTGTGGGAATTGAGTGGTATCAGGAAGTTCTGCGGGATACGCGGCTACACGATTCGCTACTCAGGCAATTTACTTTTTCTTTTTCCGTTTTACTGATTGAAATACCTCTTGGCATAGCGGTGGCTCTGACCATGCCGAAAAAGGGATGGCAGTCATCTTTGTGTTTGATTTTACTAGCTTTACCCCTCCTGATTCCATGGAATGTGGTGGGCACTATATGGCAGATCTTCGGACGTGCCGACATAGGTTTATTCGGTTGGGCGTTGAATGCAATTGGTGTGGATTACAACTACACGGCAAATACTGTGGATGCGTGGTTGACTGTCTTGTTGATGGATGTCTGGCACTGGACTCCCTTGGTGGCCCTTCTATGTTACTCAGGTTTGCGGGCTATTCCTGATGCATATTATCAGGCTGCACAAATAGACCGGGCATCATCATGGGCAATCTTCAGGCACATTCAGTTGCCACGGTTAAAAAGTGTGTTGGTGCTAGCAGTATTGTTGCGTTTTATGGACAGTTTTATGATCTATACCGAGCCCTTTGTGCTAACCGGTGGCGGGCCGGGTAACGCCACTACTTTCCTAAGTCAGACCTTGACGCAAATGGCAATCGGTCAGTTTGATCTCGGTCCTGCAGCTGCATTTTCCCTTGTTTACTTTCTGATTGTATTGCTGGTGTCCTGGTTATTTTTCACCACAATCAGCCACATGGAAAAGGATAAATCTGATGGGTAAGCGCAAGGTGACAGGGCTAGTTGTTTATCTGGTGTTTGTGCTTTTGCCCATTTACTGGTTATTGAATATGTCTTTCAAAACAAACGAGGAAATATTGGGCGGACTAACGTTCTGGCCGCAACATTTTACCTTCGACAACTACATAACAATATTTACAGACGCCAGCTGGTATATGGGGTACGTTAATTCAGTTACCTATGTTGTGATCAACATGGTTATCACTTTATTGGTGGCGTTGCCGGCGGCATATGCCTTCAGCCGCTACAAATTTGTCGGTGACAAACATCTGTTTTTCTGGCTGCTCACTAACAGAATGGCACCCCCTGCGGTGTTTTTGTTACCTTTTTTCCAACTCTACTCTTCGATTGGATTATTCGACACCCATTTAGCCGTTGCCCTGGCGCATTGCCTGTTTAGTATTCCATTAGCGGTCTGGATCCTTGAAGGGTTTATGTCAGGCGTGCCCAGAGAAATTGATGAGACGGCCTATATTGACGGTTATAGCTTTGGACACTTTTTTGTGCGCATTTTTATCCCAATGATCCGTTCAGGTATAGGCGTCACGGCGTTTTTCAGCTTTATGTTTTCCTGGGTAGAGTTACTACTGGCCAGAACACTGACCTCGGTAGACGCCAAACCTATTTCAGCAATTATGACCCGTACTGTAGGTGCCGCAGGGATTGACTGGGGTGTATTGGCTGCAGCAGGAGTGTTGACCATTGTACCTGGCGTATTAGTGATCTGGTTTGTGCGAAATCACGTTGCCAAGGGTTTTGCCCTGGGCCGGGTTTAGGGAGCTGTTATGATGAACTGGATGGCCTGGACGATACCCACAGCAAGTTTCTTTGTTGGCATCGGACTCATATTGATTGTCATGACGATCGCCGAATTAAAACGCCCAACAATAGAACGTAAGGGATTATTGCCCATCGCGACTACCCGTGGAGACCGACTTTTTATCGGATTGTTAAGCAGTGCCTTTATTCATTTGGCTGTAATTGGGTCAAGTGACACAGATATTTGGTGGGCATTTGGCATATCAGTAATATGGGTGCTTAGCTTGTTGCGTTGGGGTTGATGAACAAATCGCATACTGTAGATTAGTGTTGACCCGGTGCAATCCGGGTCCAGAGTTGAGGAAATCATGAAAAATAAAATTTCACTTATCAGCATCGGGCTGAGCATGTGCTTTACTGCCAGTATCACATTGGCTAATGAGCAAGCCGCTAAAAAATGGGTAACAGAAGAATTCACAGAGTCGACCCTTAGCACTGAGCAGCAAATGCAGGAACTGCAGTGGTTTGCAGAAGCAGCCAAACCATTTAAGGGCATGTCTATCAATGTGGTATCAGAAACCATCGCAACCCATGAATATGAATCTAAAGTACTGGCAAAGGCATTCACAGAAATCACCGGAATCAATATTACCCACGATCTGATTCAGGAAGGAGACGTGGTTGAAAAGCTGCAGACTCAGATGCAATCCGGTCGAAATATCTACGACGCTTATGTGAATGACTCTGACCTGATTGGGACACATTTCCGCTACGGAAAGGCAGTTGCCATTTCAGACATGATTGAAGGTGAGGCAAAAAATCTGACATTGCCGACTCTGGATTTACAGGATTTTATCGGACTTAGTTTTACCACAGGGCCAGACGGCAAGGTTTATCAGCTACCCGATCAACAATTTGCCAATCTGTATTGGTTCAGAGCGGATTGGTTTGAACGTGAGGATTTAAAAGCCCAGTTCAAGTCGAAATATGGTTATGAGTTGGGTGTTCCTGTGAATTGGTCAGCATATGAAGACATCGCAGAATTTTTCTCGAAGCACGTCAAAACCCTCGATGGGCAGACTGTTTATGGGCATATGGATTACGGTAAAAAAGATCCCTCATTAGGTTGGCGTTTCACCGATGCCTGGTTTTCGATGGCGGGTGCAGGAGACAAAGGGATCCCCAATGGCGTGCCTGTGGACGAATGGGGTATTCGAGTAGATGGTTGCCGACCCGTTGGCTCAAGTGTCAGCCGAGGAGGTGCGACCAACGGTCCTGCTGCGGTCTACGCTACCCAAAAATATGTCGACTGGCTGCGTCAGTATGCGCCACCCGAAGCTCAGGGGATGACGTTTTCTGAAGCGGGCCCGGTTCCGGCACAGGGGGCGATCGCCCAGCAGATTTTCTGGTACACAGCCTTTACCGCTAGTATGAATAAGTCAGGATTACCTGTGGTGAATGAAGACGGTACTCCAAAGTGGCGCATGGCGCCTTCTCCCAAAGGACCTTACTGGGAGGAGGGTATGAAATTAGGTTATCAGGATACGGGCGCCTGGACATTTCTGAATTCAACTCCGCAGAAACGACGCCTTGCTGCCTGGCTGTATGCGCAATTTACGGTATCGAAAACCGTGTCATTAAAGAAGACACTGGTGGGGCTTACGCCCATCAGAGAATCTGATATCAATTCCCAGGCAATGACTGACGCTGCACCTAGTTTAGGTGGGTTGGTAGAGTTTTATCGCAGCCCGGCGCGTAAGCAGTGGACTCCCACTGGCACTAATGTCCCGGATTATCCAAAGCTTGCTCAACTCTGGTGGAAACATATTGCTGAGGTTGCAAGCGGCGAGTCCAGTGCACAAGAGGCATTAAATAATTTAGCCGCTGATCAGGACAAGGTTTTAAGACGTCTGGAACGTGCAAAAGTGCAAGGTGAGTGCGGTCCCAAATTGAATCGACCTCAGGACGAATCCTTCTGGCTTAATCAGCCGGGGTCACCAAAGGCAAAACTCGCTAACGAAAAGCCCAAGGGGCAGACGGTAGCTTACTCCGAATTACTTAAAAGTTGGCAATCAGAATGATTGTAATTAAATAAGGATTTAGCATGCAAGCAACATCGATTCTCTGGCCAGTAGTAGTACAAATCTTACTGACCTTGTTGATATTTATTCCTCTTACCAGGCGTAAGTTTCAAGCGGTCAAAGATGGCGCAGATGTAACTAAAACAGCGTTAAATAACAGCGCCTGGCCGGACAATGTGCTGAAGGCATCAAACAATCTGGCAAACCAGTTTCAGTTGCCGGTTTTGTTTTATGTGTTGTGTCTGATCTTTTTTGCCTCCAATGGTGTCTCTGTATTAGTGCTCGCCTTGGCCTGGACATTTGTTGTTAGCCGGCTTGTCCACAGCTATGTGCATATCACAACAAATTATGTGCCTCACCGCATGCGTATTTTTATTCTGGGGTATTTGGTTCTGATACTGATGACGATCATTTTGATCAGTCAACTTGCACTTGGTTGATCCTACTGTTTAAACTGAAGTGGCGTATAACCTATTCCATCCGGGTTAGGGCCACTTTTAAACTCAGCCACTACTTTCCTCTCATGAATATCGATAGCCAGAATTTTGTGTTTGCGATTGAGTGACAAAAACAGGGTTTTGTCATTGGGGTGGAGTATCACTCCCTGCGGTCCTGCACCTTCGCCCAGTTCCAATGTGCCTAATTCCTGCTTAGCCTGGGGATCAAAAAAGCGTACATAGTCTTGTCTGAAATCGGGGACGACAGCGATACTATTGTCTTGTGTAAACAATACGCGATAAGGGAATTTGAAGCCTGTCCATTCGGCTAATTCGCGCCCGCTATCTGAGCTGATTACTTTAATCAGTCCCTTCTTGTTTGCGCCATACCAGATTTCACTTCCAGCTCCATTGAGTCGAATCGCTTCAGGGGTCTGCGCAGTATCGATAGCTTTTAGAAACTTGCCGGCGTTCAGATCAAGCACGGCAATCGAGTTGCTCCGCATATTGCTCGAATAAGCCAGACTCTTTGCTCTGTCGACAGCTACCATGTGGGTTCCAGTTTGGGTAGTGGAGATCTCCTTCAGAATCTTACCTGTATGGATGTCAGCAATCACCACAGCATTTTTTACGCCGGACGTCGCAGCAACATGCGCCTGGTTAGCCAGAAATTGAATACCATGTGGGCGAGGATATTTTCTAAAACTGATTGTTCTGGCTATTTTACGATTAGCAATATCAATAACAGTCAGACTATTTCCACCCACGAAATCTGATACTACAGCCCAGCGCCCGTCGTCACTTACAACTAATTCATGTGGTCCTTCGCCTGTGGGTAAGGTACTCATGGTTTTACCTGAAGCAAGATCAATAAACGCCACTGAGTTATCTGATTTGCTAACCACTAGCAGGGTTCCGCTCATCTGTTCAGGTAAATCGGCGAGCACGGAAATCGATACCAGTAACAGTGTGACTGCGGAGACAAATTTTTGAAGCATCATGGTCATTCATCCTTTAAGGTTTTAGGGCAGTTACAGCGTATATAAATTTTGTTTTAGGCTAAAATGGCAATTGGATAATAAATTACCCTGTCTGGTGCAATAATTATCCACCCCAAATGCTTGTTTTATTCCGTTTGGATTTGCGAGTATTAGCATCAGCCTTTCTGACGGAAACTTCATGATGACTGCCTATGCGTGTTCGATCAAGTCCAGCCGTGACTCCTGGTTTTCAACGGGCTATTTTTTTATGATTTTGTTGCTGAGTATTGCAAACTTGGCCAATGATATTTTCCTCGGCCAATTTTATGGCGTAATCAGTTTCGTTTCAGTCTTAATGGAGTGGGTAGTCATAACAGGTGTAGCTGGTGGCATTTGGGGGGTTGCCGTTGGTTGGCAATGGATGTGGAAATGGGTAAATGGAGTTTACCTGACTATGTTGACCTGCTTACTGGCTTTTCTGATCGCTATGCTGGGTTTTTCACCACAGACAGACCTATTGGCAATGACAAAGTTGATTGGTTTAGTTGCGATCTTGTTTCCAGCGCAAATACAGCTTTACCGCTATGCGTACAAATTACCCTGGATTTGGAGATAAAGGATTAAGTGGGTACTTACTAATGCAGATTGGTGCTACTTCAATATCTTGTCAATTCGGTCTTTGTATTCGGTATAACGTTGGGATTGGGTTTCGTTTAACATAGTTGAGTCCAGTAAAACGTAACATTTCTCTACTTCCTCTTTTTGCTCTTCGTCTAATTTGAAATCTTCGGCCAGAATAGCCAGAACTTTCAACAGGCTGATAGCAATATTGGAATTTTGTGGTGATAATTGCAACGCTTGGCTCAGTAAATTGAAGGCAGGTTTGTAGCGTTTGTTTTTGTAATGAGCGGAAGCCATTTCCCCAAGTTCTTTGGGGGAAAATTGGATATCGCGACGCTCTTTTGATTCTTGTTCAATGTACTCCGAAATTACCTGACCAATAAAAGAATCATCCTCTATCTGGTCTTTTATTTTGTCCAACAAGGAAAGTGATTGTTCCCAGTATCCCAATTCATGGAAGGCTTTTACCTTGTCAAGATTGTCCTCTACAGAAGAGGAGGCTCGCACATCCATGTACTCCTTCATGATTTCTTCTGCTTCCTTTTTATTCCGTCTGACGTTCTGAACTCGTGCCCGGGCGATATTGATCTGGTGCCCTAGCTGACTGGCTTTGCCAAAATCATTTTCTAGATTGTCGATGTCCTTTTCGGTTTTGGTCAACAGTCGGTTGGCTTCGCCTTCAGGCAATGTCGCGGCAAGATCTATTGCAGCCCTGACAACATTCAGTTTCAAATCTGGTGTATCGTGAATGGAGTTTTTTGCGTACTTAGCCATATTTTGTGTAGCAGCATATTGTCCTGCCCGATCGTGGTTGAGTCGAGCCAGGTTCCAGGATTTTTTATTTCTTTCAATGTTACGAGGGGCCAGCTGAGTAGCTTTTTGAATGATTTCATAGCCCTTCTGATAATCTTCTTTTTCGATGTGATACTCGGCCAGCACATCATAGGTCGTGAATCGGGTGTCATCCCGTTCCAACAGTTTTGCAGTCAGCTCCTCGGCTTCTTCAATTTTATCCTGCTTTAACAGAGTCCTGGCCAGTCCGACCACGACCCAGGCGTAGTCGTATTTCTTAGTCAATTTGCTGTAAAATTTTTCTGCTTCAGCATATTCCATTAAGTGACAGAGGCTTTCGCCAATCAACCGGTTGATTGGAGGATGATATTGCGCCATGGATTGGTCTAGTAACTGACGTTCGGCATAATAAATGGCAGTGGGGTGTTCACCCTGATCAATGCAATAGTGCAGTTTGTGCAATTTCTGCTTCACGCTGATTATGTGTTGAATACGTTTTTCAACTTTCATCCTGATGAGAGGTTTCACCCAAAAGTCGTCAGGTTGGAGTTCCACAACACAGTTGACAAGCGCGGAAGATGTGTCGGCACTGAGAAAAATCACTGAAGTGGTTTTCGTTATAAAACCTTTGAATTTCATTTCTTCAAGCAAATTGAAGCCATCTTTATCACTGCGCACATCAAATGCGACGATGACCATATCAAACTTGATGTTTTCACACATTCGCAGGGCGAAATACGCGTTTTCCGCGCTCTTTACTTCTTTAATTCCCAGTTCCAGCAAAGCCATTTTGATCACGTCATGCACCAGGGACTGCCCGTCAATGACCAGAACAGTATAATCGCGAAGAGGTTTTTGTGGGGGGATCTTGATCAAGCTTGGGTTCCGTATACGTCCATAAATCCGAAAAGCGCTTAGCGCCTTGCTACTCAACAAGCTTACATTATCAAACAGAACTTTGCTGCTTTTCAATCGCTTAATGAACAGATAATAACTACCAGGGTTGGTTAATTTACCTGTTGGTTTGCTCCAGAAACAAAAAAGGCCTGATTCCAGGCCTCTTCTCGCAGCTTACTTCTCAGCGTTTTTTCTGCAGTGAATTATTGTTAGAACTTCTGTTTGAGCTGCGGTTAACACTTTTGCTTGAGCTGCTACTGGTGCTTCGCGTAGATCTGTTCACTGTGCGCTGCTGGCTACTTTGCCTGTTTACCGGGCGGCTGTAGCTTTTACTTCTATTTGCTGATGAAGATTGCGAAGTACTGCGTTTAGTTGTGTTACCAGAGCGCGTTTGCTGTTGTTGCCTTTTTACCGGCGCACTATAATTGGACACTTGTCTTTTCTGTGTGTTTACCGGTCTGGCCTTATTACTGTGTGAGTAATTTTTGACTTTTTGTTGTCTGGCCTGCTGTTGTTGCACAACCTGCTGAGTGCGCTTAGGTGCAGCCTTGTTATAGGTTGCAACCTTGCGATCCTTCAGCTTCTGCTGAGTTCTGTTAGCATTAATCGCTTGTTGTTTATTGATGTGTTTTGTAGTGACTTCGCGACCATATGCGTTCACCTGCCTTACTTTGTTTTTACTCACCCGCTCAGAACTACTCACCACCTTTACTGGTCGCATTTTGTTGTGGTGATACAAAGATTTATCGCCTCTTGAATTATATCTGACACCACGTCTGTGCACTGGATTATGATTCCAGCGTTGATACTCTGTCACTCGGACGCGTCTGATGCCGTCATCATATCGTCCATGGCGATTGTAATAGTGATGGTTGTACACTAGGTGACGTCTATGCCAATGAAAACCGCCAATGAAATAACTGGGGCGCACATAAAATCTTGGACTCCAATAGAAGCCAGCATGCCAGTAGTAGTGAGCAGGTCTGTGCCAGTAAACAGGCTCATAGCCAGTCCACCACCAATTCCCGTAGACAGTCCGTGTGTCGTAATAAGGGACGTAGACGATTTCCTTTTCAACAGGCTCGATAATGATATTGTCATCCTCTTCGACGACTTCTATATATTCGCTATTGCTCAACGAGCCGTGGTCATAGGCTTTTTGTCTGAGTGCCTGGACGGACGCAAGAACTTGTTCCTCGTTGGCCAAAAACGCATCACCCAGCTGCTGAAGCCATTCCAGATCGTCACTTAATTTAGTCAGCAGGTCCGAAAAAGGGGCAAGCGCTTTGACACTGGGATCCCATTCTTTGTTTTCCACTGCTGCCAGCGCGTCTTCTTCACTCATATCTTCATTCTTTTCGCGCCATCGGGCCGCTTGAACGACCTCCAGAGGGTAGGTGGCTGCAACCAGGATCTGAGATAACAAAGTGTCAGGATAGAGCGCGATAGGTGCCAGCATTTGATCCAGCTCCGCCTGGTTCAGCTCGATGGCGTCCTGGTTATCACCTTTCTGGGCAATCAAGGCTTCGTCCTGTGTGTCGTCAAGGCCTTCTACTGCTTCGACTGAAACTATGTCTTGGGTCTCTTGGGCCTGAGCGAGGCCTATCGCCATTGTCACCAGTAATATCAAGGCGCTGAAATAAATCAGGATATATTTAGTTGATTTACGCATAAACTTACCTCTTCTGGCCAGCACGGTAATTAAATACTAAGCTGGCATTTGTCTACTATCAGTTATATGCGGGTGGTGCTTAACCTTAGCTGAATCGAAACTTAAGTTAGCTTGATAGTTTTATTCCATTACTGTTTGGTATTACACCTCTGCTGAAAGGTAATGTGTCGACGTATTGACCAGTGAGGCGTCTCCAAGCGTTGCTTACCGCTGGACCAATCGGTGGAGTACCCGGTTCGCCAACGCCACTTGGGGGAGCATCGGATTTAACTATTTCTACTTCCACATTCGGCATTTCGTTAATTCGGAGGGTTTGATAATTGTGGAAATTGGATTGCTCCACTTTGCCTCCTTCGCCCAAGGTAAGCTCTCCGTGCAACAGCGCATCAAGACCATAACCTAGCCCGCCCTCAATCTGCGCACGGACGATGTTGGTATTCACAGCCAGCCCACAATCTACGGCGCACCAGACATTGTGTACTTTTGGCATGCCATTATCACCCCGGGAAACCTCTGCAATCTGAGCAACAAAACTTCCGAAAGACTGCACAACGGCAACACCTCTTGCTCGCCCAGATGGAACAGGTCCGGCACTTTTGGCCATTCTGTCAGCCACTTTTAGTACGCCACTTTCCCGTGGATGATCTGCTAGCAGCGCAAGACGTCCTTCAATTGGATCCTGTTCAATTCGCTCAAGTAATATATCGATAAAGGTTTCCACTGCATAGGCGGTGTGTGTGTGACCAACCGACCGCCACCAAAGCACTGGGACACCAACCTCCATGTCATGTAGGCTCACGTGCAGGTTGTCTACCTTGTAACGCAAGTCGCTGATCCCTTCCACTGATGAGGGGTCGATGCCATTTTGCATCATGGATTCAAACAACGTGCCTTTTAAGATGGATTGCACGGCAACTTTGTGTTGCCAAGCGGTAATCTTTCCTTGGTTGTTTACCGAAGCGGCAATGCTATGCCTAGCCATCGGACGATAAAACCCTCCTTGAATGTCGTCTTCTCTTGTCCAGATGGTTTTCACCGGAACACCTTTTCCCATTGCTTTGGTTGCTTCTGCTGCTTCGACGGCGAAATGAGAACCCGGCGTGACCCTGCGACCAAAACTGCCACCCGCCAGTTGGGTTTGGATATCCACATCCGATGGCTGCATGCCAAAAACTTGCGCGATAGCACCTTGGTCCAAGGTTGGAATTTGACTACCGAACCAAGCCGTGACTTTGCCATCTTCGGCTAACATCACTGCATCCAAAGTCTCCATCGGTGCATGGGCTAGGTAAGGAAAGGACAATTCAACCTCAATTTTGTTGTCCGCTTCAGCGATGGTTTTAATTGCATCGCCTTTTTGTACAACCGTTTTCCCGCTTTTCTTAATCGTATCGCGGAAGACATTATCCAGATCAGCGCTGGAGCGTGTCTCGGCAGCGCCCAGGTCCCATTCGATTTCCAGAGCATTGCGACCTTTAATGGCATCAAAGGTATTTTTTGCATAGACAGCTACGCCACTTGAGAGTTGCTTAATGTCTACTACACCCGTGATTTTTCTAGCTGCGCTGTCGTCAAAGGTCTTAATTCTGGCCCCAAAAACCGGCCCACGGGCAACTACTGCTGTGAGCATGTTTTCTTTGTATATATCCAACGTATAGGTTGCTTGACCACGTGTTTTATCTAGGGTGTCCAGCTTAGGAACATCAGTGCCAATCAACTGGAATTGATCAGCGCTTTTTAATTTCGGCTTTGCTGTGGGCAGTGGCAGCTTACCTGCTATCTCAACCAACTCTCCAAAGGTAGCTTGCTGGCCACTTTTTTGATGGGAAACCACCCCTTTCTGAACCTGGATTTCCTTGTCATCCACAGACCATTTTTTGGCGGCGGCTTGGACAAGCATTTTTTTCGCGTTCGCACCTGCAACGCGCATTGTCTGGTAGGAATTTGCCAATCCAGTGGAACCACCCGTACCCTGCACACCAAAAGCCAGGTTTTTGTATAGTTCCACATTGGCCGGAGCATGCTCAGCACGCATTTGAGACCAATCTGCGTCTAATTCTTCAGCCACTAAGGTAGCTAGTCCGGTGTAAGCTCCTTGGCCAAATTCTATATGTTTAATCAGCACTGTTACGCTATTGTCCGGACTAATGCGTACAAAAGCATTAGCGGAAAGGTCTTTAGCGTGAACGCTTGCCTGCACCTTGGGCGAAACCAGAATAGGCAGGTGAATACCGATCATCAAGCTGGCGGCTGTTCCTTGTATGAATCGGCGGCGATTTGTCTGGATAGTGTCAGACATGCTTTAACCCTCCAACTTATCAGCGGCATTGTGAATAGCCTGCCGGATCCGAACATAGGTTGCGCATCGGCAAAGGTTGCCCGACATTCCGTTATCTATATCCTGATCTGTTGGATTTGGAGTTGCTTTCAGCAGCCCCACTGCGCTCATAATCTGACCGGATTGGCAATACCCGCATTGGGGCACGTCCAGCTCTTGCCAGGCAGCTTGAATCGCATCGGCCTGAGGACCGTCAATTCCTTCTATGGTTGTAATACTCATATTGGCTGCAGCAGACACAGGGAACACACAGGATCGCTGTGGCGTGCCGTTAATATGAACGGTGCAGGCACCACATTGCGCCATACCACATCCGAATTTAGTCCCCGTCAGTTTTAGTTCATCTCTGAGCACCCAAAGAAGTGGCGTATCAGCGCTGACCTCGACTTCCCGTGATTCGCCATTTACGTTTAGTTTTATCGCCACAATGTTCTCCGGTAAAAAAAGTGATCGGATGTTGATTAAAACCGCTATATAATCATAGTTCTTTTTACTGGTTTTTCGGCTTTCCCAGATCACAAATATCCACTTAAATTTTTCTTAATTTTTTCTAGTCTGAATAGTGAAGTTAAATGCTGCTAGATTAAAAAGTAAGTTGAGCTATTTTTGTAAGGCCATTTACGTCTTCTGACCTATAGGATTTTTCATGATTAATGCACGCGTATTTATTGTTCTCATCAGTACTTTGTTCATGGTTACTGCATGTACCAATGAGCCACCTCCATCGCAAGATATGCAAGCAGCACCAGTAGACGTGAGTAGTCCGATTCAGGCTGTGATTACGACCTGGGATGAATATACAGGCCGCTTTGGTGCTGTTGATGAAGCCGAAATTCGGGCGAGAGTGAGTGGTTATCTTGAGCAGGTTAATTTTAAAGATGGACAGACCGTCGCCAAGGGCGACACGTTATTTGTTATCGACCAACGCTCTTTTAAGATAGCCCTCAAAAGTGCCCAGTCCCGTTACAATCTTGCGCAAAAAGAACTGGAAAGGGGTCGGGATCTGCGCAGAAAGAATTCTATTTCACAAGAAGAGGTGGATCGTCGGCTAAATGAGTTCGAGCTAGCATCAGCCGAATTAGAAAGCGCCAAGTTGGAACTAGAGTTTACTGAGGTCAAATCTCCCATAACTGGCTTGGTTTCCCGAGATTTGGTTAATGTGGGAAATCTGGTCAATGGATCAGCCACAAATGCTACTTTGCTGACCACGGTGGTTTCAATTGACCCAATACATTTTTATTTTGATGCGGGTGAAGGAGCACTGCTCAAGTACATTCGTTTAAGTCAGGCGGATCAGCGCCAGAGCTCCAGGACAGCGCCTAATCCGGTAAAAATAAAACTGCAGGACGAAGATGAGTATGCCCATGAAGGAGTAATGGATTTTGTGGACAATCAAGTTGACCGGAGCACCGGAACTATTCAGGGACGCGCCATATTAGACAATACTGATGGCACGCTTTTACCTGGAATATTCGGACGTATGCGTCTTCTCTCAAGAGAAAACGTAGATGCGTTGTTAGTACCTGACAGCATCATTGGGACCGATCAGTCCCGCAAGTTTGTTTATGTGGTTGGTGATGACAATGTTGTCGATCGAAAATTTGTTACTCTGGGAGGGCTGCATACTCAAGAGCTCAGAATTGTTGAAGCTGGTCTGGAGCCAACCGATACTATTATTGTTAACGGACTAATGCGGGCGCGCCCAGGCATGCCGGTTACACCACAGCGTATCGAAATCGCCTCTGAATATAGCTACTAGGCAGGAGCGAATTCATGACCTTTTCCCATTTTTTTATTGATCGCCCTAAGTTTGCTTCAGTTCTGGCAATCATCACACTGATTGTTGGTGGCCTGGCTTATTTTACTTTGCCGATAGAACAATATCCGCAAATTGCTCCGCCGACTATTCAGGTTGCTGCCACCTATCCAGGTGCAAATGCGGACATTGCTGCAAAAACTGTTGCTACGCCATTAGAACAGGAAATTAACGGCATCGAAAACATGTTGTACATGTCCTCCCAATCCACTGCTGACGGAAGAGTAACAATAACGGTTACTTTCAAACTCGGGACCGATTTGGATACTGCACAGGTTCAGGTGCAAAATCGCGTGGCTATTGCAGAGCCTCGGTTGCCTGAGTCTGTGCGCAGGCTAGGTATTACGACCAAGAAAAACTCACCGGATCTGATGATGGTGGTGAACATGTATTCACCAAATGGAACCTATGACCAGACGTACATTGCCAACTATGTCACTTTACAGGTCAAAGACCAGCTAACCCGGATTGACGGAGTGGGTGATATATTGGTTTTTGGTGCCAGCCAATATTCGATGCGGATCTGGCTTGACCCGGACCTCATTGCCTCAATTGACATGACTGCATCAGAAGTGATTGCAGCGCTACGCGGTCAAAATATCCAGGTGGCCAGCGGAATATTGAATCAGGCGCCGGTGGAAAATGGTCAGACTGCATTTGAGCTGAGTGTGCAAACTCGTGGAAGGCTCATACAGCCCGAAGAATTTGAAAATGTCATTATCAAAAATACTGATGGCAGAATTGTAAGGTTGCGGGACGTCGGACGGGTTGAGTTGGGCGCTGAAAGTTATGCCACGCGCGGCTACTTGGGTGATAAAAAGGCGATTGCTTTACCAATTTTTCAACGACCTGGTTCAAATGCGCTGGAAACCGCTGCCAATATTCAAGCCGCGATGGAGGAACTGGCCAGCTCATTTCCTCCTGACCTGGCCTATGATATTGCTTACAACCCCACAGAGTTTATTAGTGAGTCGATTACCGCTGTAGAAATCACCATCTATGAAGCGGTGGCGCTGGTTGTGTTGGTGATATTACTCTTTTTACAGAACTGGCGTGCCGCAATAATTCCAATTCTGGCCATTCCTATCTCTCTGGTAGGCACTTTTGCCGTGATGAGCATAATGGGATTCTCACTGAACAACCTCACTCTATTTGGGTTGGTGTTGGCTATCGGTATTGTGGTGGATGACGCCATTGTCGTTGTGGAAAATATGGAAAGACTCCTGGGGCAGGGAATGAAGCCTTTTGCAGCTGCCCGACAGACAATGACCGAAGTAGGAGGCGCGCTGATTGCTATGGGATTGGTGCTTGTTGCGGTGTTTCTCCCCACAGCGTTTGTGGGAGGGATTTCAGGCCAGTTTTACAGTCAGTTTGGTATTACAATTGCGGTTGCCACCATGATTTCCGTGTTGGTTTCACTGATCCTGAGCCCAGCGCTTGCAGCCCTGTTATTCAAACCCCACAAAGAAGATAAACATGGCACTGGACCCCTTAGTTGGTTTGCGGGTAAGTTCAATAGAGGCATGGACGCAACAGCTAGCGGATACGGAAAGCTAGTGTGCAAACTGGTGAGACTGGGCGGCATCATGTCTGTTGTTTATATCGGGCTAATGTTGTTCACTGGCTTTATGTTCAGCAAGGTGCCGCAAGGCTTTATTCCGGCGCAGGACCAGGGGTACTTGATAATTGGAATTCAGTTGCCACCAGGTGCATCTCTAGAACGAACTGATGCGGTTGTGAATGAGGCAGTAGCGAGGCTGTTGAAAATAGACGGTATTGAAAACTCAGTGGGGTTTACCGGGTTTTCTGGCGCTACCTTTACCAATGCGTCTAACTCAGCAGCAATTTTTCCAGTGATGAGCAGCTTTGAAGACCGTGCAAATATGGGACTGACCTTTGATCAACTGGTTGGGAATGTGCGGGCTGAAATGGCCCAGATTAAAGAAGCCTTTGTGGTGGTTATCCCACCTCCGTCTGTGCGCGGCGTCGGCAATGGTGGCGGTTTTAAAATGATGTTAGAAGACCGAAGAGGACGTGGTCTGGCTGTGCTTGAACAGGCAATGTGGCAATTGGCGGGCGCAGCCAACCAAGCCCCTGCCACGACCTCGGTATTCAGCTTTTTTGAAACCAGCACGCCACAATTGTACGCGGATATTGATAGAGAGCGTGTGGAGCGCCTAGGTGTGCCGGTCTCGGAAGTATTTAATGCATTGGAAGTTTATCTAGGTAGCGCATTCGTCAATGACTTCAATTATCTGGGCAGAACGTTCAGGGTAACGGCACAAGCCGATGCGCCATTTCGGATGACAGCTGATGATATCGGGCGAATCCGCGTTCGAAATACTGCGGGAGATATGGTGCCACTGAGTTCAGTTGCCACTTTCCAATCTCAATCAGGACCTTCTCGTGTGCCTCGTTACAACCTTTATCCAGCTGCGGATCTAATCGGTGATACGGCACCAGGCTTCAGTTCCGGCGAAGCAATCGCAACAATGGAACGTCTTGCGGCTGAAATATTGCCTGACGGTATCAGTTATGAGTGGACAGAATTGGCCTTTCAACAAAAACAAGCTGGTAGCTCAGCAATACTAGCCTTTGTATTTGCGGTCATCTTTGTGTTCTTATTACTGGTGGCCTTGTATGAAAGCTGGACCTTGCCCTTGTCCGTGATTCTGATTGTGCCTATGTGTCTTTTGGGTGCAATTCTTGGGGTATACATAGCGGGTATGGATAACAATATTCTGACTCAGGTTGGATTAATAGTATTGGTAGGGCTAGCCAGTAAAAATGCCATTCTGATCGTTGAGTTTGCGCGTCAGAAAGAGCATGAAGGGGAACCTCTGTACAAAGCAGCATCAGATGCCGCGAGTCTGCGACTGCGACCAATTTTGATGACATCTTTTGCGTTTATACTAGGAGTGGTTCCTTTAGTTATTGCTAGCGGTGCAGGAGCTGAAATGCGCCAGGCACTTGGCGTAGCTGTTTTTAGTGGCATGCTTGGAGTGTTATTTTTCGGGTTGATTTTCACTCCGGTGTTTTATGTTCTGTGCAGGAAATTATCTATGTTTGTGAAGGGGCAGAAACTCGATGAAAATGGACGTGTTCCAGTTGCTCCGCATCCTGATGAAGCGTGACTTGATGTTATCCGTACTTGCTACCTTAACCTGAGGTTATCTTACTTAAGTAAGTGCGGATCGAATTCGTGACCTAGTTTTTCTGTTTTAGTCCGAATATAAACCTTGTTGTCTTGGGTAATGCCGTGATCTATTGGTGTTCGGCTGACTACGTCAATACCCATTGATTCAAGAGCTGCGCGTTTTTTGGGATTGTTAGTCATGAGGCTGACTTTTGAAACACCAAGTGTTTCTAACATTAGTTTGCAAATGCCATAATCCCGAAGATCGGCGTCAAAACCTAAATGCTCATTGGCTTCAACTGTGTCCAAGCCCTCATCTTGAAGGTGATAGGCACGAATTTTATTCAGTAGTCCTATTCCTCGTCCTTCCTGACGTAAATAGAGTAAGACACCTTTCCCTTCAGCAACAATGTTTTGAAGCGCTTTTTCTAATTGAAAACCACAGTCACAGCGGGTACTGAATAATGCATCGCCTGTCAGGCATTCTGAGTGAATTCGAATTGGGACCACATCCCCTTCTTTCCATTCACCAAAAGAAAGCGCAACGTGCTCTTGATCAATAGCTGTTTCAACAAACCCGTGAATACGAAACTGCCCCCATTTTGTAGGAAGTGATGCAGAGCTTGTAAATTCGTATTGTGGTTGCTTCATAATGTCTGTGGATACCTGCTAATGACTATGCTCCAACAATATGGGGCTGGGAGACTATTTTACAAGTCTAACATAATCACCTGGTCAAACTTTATAGGGCTGAAATTCGTTTAAAGAACAAGGCTTAGCGACGCCATAACCTTGCGCATAATCGACGCCGATTTTTCCCAACTCCACCATGATTTCCTTGGATTCCACAAATTCTGCTACTGTCTGCATGCCCATAGCTTTGGCTACATCTTTAATGGAACAGACCATCGCCATATCGATATTGTCGACCAGCAGATCCTTGACAAAACTTCCGTCGATTTTGACGAAATTAACAGGCAAATTTTTAAGATAACTATAGGAAGAGAAACCACTGCCAAAGTCATCTAGCGCAAACGAACAACCAAGCTGGTGAAAGGTTTTGATAAATTGTAGTGTTTCTTCCATCTTCACAATCGCCATACTTTCGGTGATTTCAAAACAGATTTTCTCATAAGGAATTGCGTATTTTTCAAATGCATGTAGAACAAATAGTTTGAGTTCTTTATCCGCTAGTGAGTGCCCACTTAAGTTTATATTGCACTGAGTCAAACTTTCTTTGTGGGCGGGATTTTCTGACAGCCATTTGAAATAATTCTCCACCACCCATTTGTCAATGTGTGCGGTCAGGTTGTAGCGTTCTGCTGCCGGGAAAAATGATGCAGGAGGAATGACTTTGTCATTCTCGTCCACCATTCTTAGTAAAATTTCGTAATGATGCCCTTTTGCCACTTTGGTAAGTGGGTGATAGTGCTGGTAATACAGAACAAACTGGCCTGTTTCTAAGGCATTATTAATATGTGTCACCCAATTTAGCTCTGACTCATAACGCTGCATGTTTTTGTCTTCTGGAGAATAGGTATGAACCTGATTTCGCCCTTGCTCTTTTGCCATATAGCAGGCCGCATCTGCCATGCTCAAGAGTTGCTCTTGTGTCTGAGCTTGTTCACTCCAGGGTACTAATCCGATACTTACACCAAGTGTGAAAATTCGGTTGTCCCAGATAAAGCGGAATTCTTTCACCACATTTAGTAGTCTGTTGGCTACCAGGTAAGCCATTTGTGCGCTGTCACCTTCCAGCAATACCCCAAATTCATCACCACCCAGACGAGCCAGAATGCCTTTTTCCATCACAACGTCATTTAATTGCTGAGACAACTGTTTGATAAGTACGTCGCCTGCTTTGTGACCACACGTATCATTCACCACTTTGAATTGGTCCAAATCCATGTAAAGCAACGTTAAATCCGATTGTTTTCGTTTAGCATTGTCCAACGCTTTTTTGAGTCTGAGCTCAAACTCACGCCTGTTGTAGACGCCGGTCAGAGAGTCATGGGTGGCAAGGTATTCAAGGCTAATGCTTGACTGTTTCTTTTCAGTAATATCGAAAATTGAACCAAACAGATATCGGTTATTGTTTTCGTTGCGAATCTGGCCTGAAATAGAAAACCAAAATTCGGTACCATCACGACGTTTACCTTTAATTTCTTTGCCGAGAACGATCCCTTCTTCGATAATCTGTCCTAGCAGTAATTCCCTGTCTTGTTCATTGGCATAAAATTCGGACGTATCTTTCACTTCTGCCAGCATTTGTTTTTCGTCTTCGTAACCAAACAGAGCGCACATTGCCGGATTTGTGGTGATAAGAGTTCCGTCGATTGTTGATGTATACAGACCTTCTGCGGAATTTCGAAACAGGTCATAGAATTGCCTGAGATTCAGTATGGTGTCTTGTTGTTGTTTCTGATGGTGAGAAGACTCTGCCTGCTCATGGCTTTCAATAGCGACAGCGATTAGTAAAACTCCTGACATCACGAGAAATGTCATCAGTAAATCCAAATTAATATTCAGCAGTATGCCTGCCAGGTATAAACCGACGTCAACTAATGCGGTTGCACTAATGATGAGCCAACCCAATGCGTAGATACGATTTGGCATGCTGTTGTCGCGATTGTGGAAAAGTATCGCGAGCAATAATTGTAAAAATACTGCGGCCCCGGCCAATCCCACGGTAATAATTATTTGCCAATAGGTATCAAAAACAAATGCACATATAAGCAGTAAACAGGAAATGATGTAAGACACAAACCGCCAGTAAACCGGGACCTGGATCAGCATGGCATGGGAGACTTTAGCGGCTGCCAATATGACCACAGCGATAAAACAAGTTGTGGCCTGCGATATGAAGTGACTCAGGCCAACAACCTGACTGATAATGCCTTGAATATTCAGAAACAACATCAATAAGCTTGCGTTTGCCACCGCAAACCAGAAACGGATAGGGCTTCTGAGCAATACATAGGTGATCAGAAAATAACAGGCTAAAATTGCCAGCGCACCACCAATGACACCGATAAAGGCTAAATGAATTTGTTCCTCAGCAATCAAAGCGCTGTTTCGCCATAGATCTAGAGAAAAGACCATCGGACCGTCGTCACTGATTTTGACGTAAATGTCCAGTTCCTGGCCGGCATTTAACTCGAGTGGCAAAACAAAGTTTCTGTGGTTGAATGGTCTGTCGTCTATGCTGCGCTTTGCGCCTACCAGGTAAGAGCTGACGATTCTGCTTTTTTTGTCCAGCACAAAGACGTCTACTACGTCCAGAGTTGGATTTCCCACCGTAAGAGAGAACGCAGTGGGCAGACTTTCAGTGTAATTGACCGCAAAATGTGCCCACAAACTCTCATCTGGCCCTAGGGGGTCGGTTTGAAGTGTGTCTGGCCAAGTTGTGACCGCTTGTACGTCTGATAAGCGACTTGCGCTGTCCACACGTAATAACCTGACTTTGTCCCGTAAATCTATGTGAGTAAAGGACGTATCCAAGATAATGGATTCGGTTATCCCATTGTTACTGTGTATCTGTAAAGACACTGTCATCAGAATCAATAGCAATAAAGGGCGAAGTAGGCTCAATGTATAGGTTTCAGTATTTATAATTATTCAGATTCATAAAGTATTACATGTGTTCATTGTGAACAAGGGTATCCTTTGCAAGATGCAAGTATAGCTCGTCGAGTTTTTCCTTTGCAGATTGATGGAACCCCTCTATCCATGAGGATTCACAAAGTGATTCGGAAAATAAAACGAAATCTAAGCCCGTATAGGTAAAATTCAGCTGAAAACGGTCGGCGCCTAGATAAATGTCCTGAACTGACAAATTGTTGTTGTGACAGAATGATTCAGCCCAGGCTGTAAAATCTTCAGGTTCTCTCAGAACACGCCCGATGAGCTCAATTCTGCTCTCCTTGAGAACTAGCTGCTGCATGATATTTCCATGGCTTTTCCCCAATCAGGAGGAGGCTTGGCAAAACTTTCCTGTTCTGGATGTTCATCAAATGGGCGCGCAAGCACTTCGTTTAATTGTGAAAACATTGAATAATCGCCCTTTTCGGCGAGTTCAATAGCCTGTTGGGCTAGATAGTTCCTCAAAACAAATTTCGGATTGACGCTTTTCATCGTTAATTGCCTGCTAATGCAATCAGACTGTTCTGCAATTAGGCGCTCCCTGTAATTAGTCAACCAGTCGCTCGCCTTATCACGCTGTATAAAGAAATCTGCAATATTTTGATTGTCAGAATCCAGTGTAAATTCACTAAGTAGCCTGAAGCTTTGGGTGTAATCTCGTTTGTCTGCCTGTAACAGTTCCAGCCACTCATTTATCAGCCCTAAATCTTCCGACATAGATTCTGATAACCCGAACTTCGCCCGCATCATTTGCGCATATTGCGTTTGTAATTCGGGCTCAAACAACTGGAGTGCTGATTCTATCTCCTCTATCTCGAGAAAAGGGGTAAATCCATGAGCCAGCGCGTTCAAATTCCAAAGCCCGATCCCTGGTTGTCGGTCAAAGGCATAACGTCCGCTATGATCGGAGTGATTACAGATAAATCCTGGTTCATAATCATCCAGAAACGCATAGGGGCCATAATCGAATGTGATCCCATGAATAGACATATTATCGGAATTCATCACGCCATGGTTAAACCCAATGGTTTGCCAATGAGAGATCAGCTTTGCGGTTGATTTAACCACTTCAACCAACATTGAATAGTAGGGATTGTCGTCTTCCAGGCAATGTGGGAAATGATGCTTAAACGTATAGTCGAACAAGGCCTGAAGTTTGTCCATTTGCTTGCTGTGATAATAATATTCAAAATGACCAAAGCGGATATGACTCTGGCTCACCCTGATTAACATTGCGCCTTGTTCCGGTTTTTCCCTATATACCGGCTCCTTACTGGCTATCAGGCAGAGTGCACGCGACGTAGGTATACCCAGATGATGTAATGCCTCACTGGCTAAGTATTCGCGAATCGTTGATCTCAAAACAGCACGACCATCGCCGAAGCGTGAATAAGGCGTTGGACCTGCTCCCTTTAAGTGCAAGTCCCAGCGTTTTTGTTCGTTTGTAACCACTTCGCCCAGCAACAACCCGCGGCCATCGCCTAAATCTGGATTCCATTGTCCAAACTGATGGCCACCGTATTTCTGAGCAACGGCATTGCGGTTCAGGACACCATTTGAGGTGAACAATGATTCAATAAGCGCTTGTTGCTCAAAATCAGATGGGTCAAGCTGCAATTCTTTCAGAAGAGATTGATTTAGCGCAATGAGCTTGGGATGAGTCAGCGGTTTAATATCAACTGCTGATACCAGCTCTGGTAGCTCAGTTGCATAAGAATGATCTAATTGCACGCTCGCGCCTGTATACTTATTTAATTGATGCGCTATTCTATCTCTATTCTCGACCAAAGGACCACAATATGAAATCTATCAAAATTGCGATACTTGCTATGACTGCCCTTAGTTGTGCGATAGCAAGCTCTAATGCTTTTGCAGGCGACGCAGCCAAAGGCAAAGCAAAATCTGCTACTTGCGTTGCATGTCATGGTGCGAACGGAATTTCTATGATCCCAATGTACCCGAATCTAGCCGGGCAAAAAGAGCAGTATCTGGCGCTACAGCTAAAAGCATTTCGTGACGGTGAGCGCAAAAACATGGTAATGGCACCTATGGCCGCTGGACTAAGCGATGACGATATCGCCAATCTGGCAGCCTACTATGCAGGCTTGAACCCGGCCGGTTAATTGCCTGCAAAAATAATTGTTGTTGATAGCAATGACAGGCGTCGCAATGATGTGGCGCTTGTGCTCACCAGTATAGGTGGATACCAACTGTCTGCTTTTTCTGCCCATACCTTTCGTCAATTTTCTTGTGGCTCGGAGGTTATCCTTGCGGCGGAAGATTTGCGCGAAAAGCTTGCTTTTAAGACAGGAAGTCGGGTGATTTGGTATAGCGAGTTATCTGTTTCTGCTGCTCGTGATCTTAACAATATCTTTTTCAACAATAAAAACCCTCCTGAGTTTGCTGAACAGCTACGTCTTAAATTAATCCAAATGAGAGAACAATGACAAATCACTTCGAACAAGTCATGAGCTTTATTATTGAGCTGGAAAAGCTCAAAAATGTCGAACGTAAAACTAAACCTGTGGGACTAAACCGTTACGAAAATTCTGCTGAACACAGTTGGCAGATAGCCCTGTTAGCTCTATCACTTGCAGAGTATGCAGAGCAACCTGTTGACCCAATGAGAGTGGTTTCCATGCTATTGCTACATGATATTGTCGAGATAGATACCGGAGACAAATTCGCCTATGACGCAAATCATGACGACTATGAAAATGAGCTTAAAGCTGCAGAACGTATATTTGCGCTTTTGCCAGATTCTTTGCACGACAGGTATCTTCAGACCTGGAAAGAGTTTGAGGCAGCAGAAACATGTGATGCAAGATTTGCAAAAGCCATCGACCGGCTGATGCCTGTATTGCAGAATCTGAATAATGATTGTCAAAGTTGGTTAGAAAACGATATTTCTGTTACCCAGATATTGGCAAAAAATGCCTGCGTCGAAGATGCCAGCCCGGAACTTTGGAAAATGGTCAGCGAACAGGTCATAACAAAAGGTAAAGCATTTGGATTGCGGAATTAACCTTTTAGGTATCACCAAATTGAGTTTATTCTCAATAAAACGAATCTAAATCGATATCAGCGCGTATTATTTAAAAATAACATAACAGGAACGCACATGATTGTTGTACACCACCTAAATAACTCCCGTTCTCAACGTGTCATATGGATGCTGGAAGAATTAGGGTTGGATTATGAGATAAAACAGTACAAACGGGACTCTGTGACCAACCTCGCGCCCAATACCCTGAAATTGATCCACCCTTTGGGCAAATCTCCTGTTATTACTGATGGAGATATAACAGTTGCGGAATCTGGGGCAATCATTGAGTACTTGGCGCATACCTACGGGAAACAACTTATTCCTGAAATCGGCACCGAAGCCCATCGCCAATATACCTATTGGATGCACTTCGCTGAAGGATCCTTGATGCCGCCAATGGTTGCAAAACTGGTGTTCGATAAAGTACGTGCTAGCGCCAGTCCTTTCTTTGTGAAAATGGTGGCTAATAAAATTGCCGACAAAGTCATGGCCGGTTACTTTGGGCCAAATATTGCGGCAAACCTGGAGTTTGTGAATACTCACTTAAGCAGTAATAAGTGGTTTGCGGGTGAACAACTATCCGGCGCGGATTTTCAAATGAGTTTCCCTCTTGAGGCGACTGTTGCCCGCGGCGTGTCCAAGCAATTTCCCGCCATTGAGGAATTCGTCAGTCGAATTCATCAACGAGAGGCTTACCTCAGAGCACTGGAGAAAGGTGGCGACTACGACTACGCCTGACTTTGATTTGACCTCAGCTTTATTTAGTCAGCCAGATGACGGGATATGATCTCGATAAAACGATCACCGTAACGTTCAAGCTTGGTTTGCCCTACACCACTGATTGCAAGAAACGCATTGGCCGTTTGCGGTAAATTTTCTGCCATATCAGCCAGACTGGCATCACTAAATACCACAAATGGCGGAACGTCGTCCTGTTCCGCAATGGATTTTCTGAGGTGTTTTAGTTTAGCGAATAAGGCGCGATCATAATAACGTTTCTCGTTTTGTGCCTTTTTGCCTGAGTCCAGGCTTAGTCTCGGCACCGCAAGCGTTACGCTCACTTCGCCCTTCAGAACTGCGCGGGCGGCTTCGGTGAGCTTCAAAGCGGCATTCTGCGTGATATCAATTCGTAGGAAACCTTGATGGATAAGTTGGGCAATGATGTTGTGCCAGTGAGCATCAGGTTTGTCTTTGCCCACACCATGAGTGGACAATTTGTCATGCTCAGATTCTACAATTCTCTTGATAGATTTACCGCGCAACACATCTATCACATATTGACTGACAAAGCTTTGCCCAACCCGAAATACACATGACAGCACTTTCTGAGCTTCAATGGTGCCGTCATAGCGCTTGGGGGGATCCAAACACACGTCACAGTTTCCGCAGTGATTGGCACTGTATTCCGAAAAGTAGTTGAGTAGTACCTGCCTTCGGCACGTTTGAGCATCGGCGAATGACTCCATTGCCGCGAACTTTTGCAGCTCTACTTCATGTCGCTCGGTATTTTCGCCCATAGCAATCCATTGACGGATACGCGCTGCATCTTTTTCATCGTACAACAGCAACGCTTCTGAGGGCATACCGTCGCGACCCGCACGGCCCGTCTCCTGATAATAGGATTCAATGCTTCTTGGGAGGTCATAATGTACAACATAACGAACATTGGATTTATTAATTCCCATTCCAAAGGCGACGGTGGCAACTATGATATCAATGTTGTCCTGAATGAAATCCCGTTGAATCTTGTCTCTGATCTCCGGTTCCAATCCGGCGTGATAGCCAGCACACTTGAGACCTTGGTTGGCCAACTTAACGCTTAACTCATCGACTTTTGCCCGGCTGTTGCAATACACAATGCCGCTACCATCTTGTCCTTTGACATAACTCAATAGTTGCTCTGTGGCTTTGTACTTCTGTAACAGGTTATAGCGGATATTTGGCCGGTCAAAACTGCCTTTGAATATAAAGGGGGTTTCTAGTCCGAGTTGCTGGATAATATCTGAACGCGTTGCAATGTCAGCAGTTGCAGTCAGGCCGGTTACAGGTACAGAGGGGAACCAGGATTTCAATTGGCCCAAGAGGCGGTAGTCCTGTCGAAAATCATGACCCCAGTGCGAAACGCAATGGGCTTCGTCAACGGCAAACAGGCTTATATCCAGACTTTGTAATCGTTCGATGAAATCCATTTTCATCAAACGCTCCGGAGCGACATAAAGCAATTTGTATTCTTTATTTTGTAAACCGCGATAAATTGCTAATTGTTGCTCACGTTGCAAAGAAGAGTTGATATAGGTGGCTTTAACACCACTTGTCAACAGGGAGTCTACCTGGTCTTTCATCAAAGATATCAGCGGTGAAACCACTATGGTTAACCCGGGGAGCGCAATGGCTGGTACTTGATAACAGAGAGATTTTCCGCCACCAGTAGGCATTAACACCAGTGAATCAGTTCCATTGAGTATCTCAGAAATTACCTCGAACTGACCTTCCCGAAACTCCTGATACCCGAAAACGTCTTTGAGTATTTTCTGGATGTCATATTGCTGGGGATCAGGGGATTGCTGGGTAGTTAACAAAAATTCGACTCTGCGTTTGATACTGACAGGTATTTTACGCAGAATTGAAGGCTGGATACAGGTCATTCTTAAAAAACACCAGGAAATTTATGGATCCCAAATCACCTCTCACGTCTGAACAATTGGCAGAACATGTAACTCAGCTGTTTAGCCAACATATGCCCTTTAACCAATTGTTAGGTTTGAACATAAACAAACTCAGTCAGGATGAAGTTGAAATTCGCCTGCCCTGGGACAATAAACTGATGGGGAATCCGATCCACAAAATTCTGCATGGTGGTGTCACAGCAGCAATTTTGGATACTGTGGGTGGACTAATGGCGATTTTATATGCCGTGAAAGACGTTGATAATATTTCGCTGGAAGATTTTCAAAAAAAACTACCTAATGTTGGCACCATAGATATGCGGGTTGATTACCTGAGGCCGGGGAAAGGCGAAGAGTTCATTGCTACCGCGCAGGTCATTCGTAAAGGTAAGAAAGTAGCAGTCTGTCGCATGGAATTACATAATGAACAGGGCACCCACATCGCCTTCGGCACCGGCACATATATGGTGGGGTGAAGCGGGTATGTTGATCCAAGCATACCTTGGCATAATCCAAGCGTACGTTGACATAAGCAACAAGCATACCTTGGCATAGTTCAAAAAATAGACTACTTTTAAGTAAGTTTACAACAATAATTGTGCGCTAGACATGAAAAAACGTAAACTTACCAAATCTGCGGTGAACAATATTCATCGCTTTGCCAGCTTTAAAATGGATGACTTCATTGAAGTTGAATCCACGTTAGAGTTTGATGCCTGTTTCCATTTTGAATATTCAATGAAAATTCTCGAATTTGAATCTCAACCTTTGGGTTTCGAATATCAACTCGACGGAAAAATCCACAGTTATACCCCCGATTTTCTTGCTCGTCTCGAAACTCTTCCATCTACTTTTTATGAGGTTAAACTCTATAAAAAAACACTGACTGAAATGTTCAAATCTGAATTCAAGGCCAAGCAATTGGCTGCAGAAGCCTTGGGGGGAAGGCTTGAATTAATTACAGAAAATAACATTAGGGTGTATCCCTTACTTGATAACCTCAAGATTTTGCATCGCTATCATTCTACTGAAAATGACCTCAGTGACCAGCAGTATCAAGCTATGACAATTCTGGGCCGCGTTGAACGGCTTAGTATTCTGGATTTAATTCAGAGGATGGGACAGAACTACAGAGAAATTTTCCCGGATATCCTTAGATTGGTTGCACGGGATTTACTGAAATTGGATATGAGTATGCCAATCAGCTCCGATTCGATTGTTTGGTGTTCAAAGTAATGGCTTCCGAAGACACGTTTTCAGGACTCTTCGATCTGGGTGTTGAAGAAAATTGTTCAATGCCAGATGGGTTACAACCAACTGAGCCTGCAACTTTTAGGGCGCTTTCTGTTTTTACGACCACGCAACGTGATCAAGCAATACATCGACTGAATCTTATTAAATATCTTTTAAAAGCTGGAGTCAGAAGTTTCACAGAAAAAACTATTACACCCTTATTGCCTGAACTTGTCAGGGAATTTGGCAATGATATTCCTAGTTGGCGAACCTTGGCCAGGTGGTGGTCTCTTTTTAAATCATCTGACTTCGATATCGTAGCTCTCGTTCCGCAAATAACGAAAGGAAACTCGAACTTCAAAACGGATCCTCTTTTAGAGCCGCTAATAGCAGAAGCAATAGGGAGAATTATGTCTGCTGAGAGACCCAATCTTGCAGAGGGCCATCGTTTTCTGGAAACTTTGGTTTCAAGACACAACAAAGGCAGTAACACTCAATTGCAATGTATTTCGTCAGAAGCGTTACGCTTGAGAGTGGGAAAAATTACGCCGTTTGAGGAATTAAAAGCGAGAAAAGGGCTAACCGCCGCCAATAATGAATTTCGAGCAATTGGTCAAAAAATAAAGACAACAAGAATTCTGGAAAGGGTCGAAGTTGACCACACAAGACTGGACTTGTTCGTTATTGACGATATCTATTTCATACCTATGGGGCGCCCGTGGTTGACCTTGTTGATAGATTCTTTCAGCTTGTCGGTCGTGGGTTTTTATTTAGGGTTTGAACCACCCAGTTTTGTTTCAGTTGGCCACGCCCTAAAAAATGCAATATTGCCCAAAAGCTATGTCAAAGAGAATTATCCTCAGGTAAATAATGAATGGATATGTTCGGGGCTAATCGAATTATTAGTTACAGATAATGGGCGAGAGTTTGATGACAAAGATTTTAAATTAGCGTGTGCAGAGTTGGGTATGCATGTTGGCAAAAACCCAACTAAGAAGCCCTACCTAAAAGCTTCTGTGGAACGTTTCTTTGGAACTGTCAATTCTCGCTTATTAGCTAGTCCCCCTGGGAAAACTTTCCCCAACATTTTCGAGCGGGACGACTATGACCCTGAAAAAAATGCTGTCATTTCGCTCTCTAAAATAAACCTTCTAATACATAAATGGATCATTGACGACTATCAACAGGACCCCAATGCGCGTTGGACAAATATGCCGAATTTGTCCTGGTCAGTTGCGGCACAATCTTTCCCTCCAGCCACGTACAATGGTTCGATAGATGAGTTGGATTTTAAATTGGGGCGCAGGTTTGAACCTAAGCTACGTAAAGAAGGAATAACCAAAGACAAGCTTCGATATCATAGCGACAGACTGGCATCTTATCGTGGAAGGTATGGAGACCATAGGGTTACTGCCAAGCAAGACCCTAATAACTTGGGTCGAATTGTTGTATTGGATAATGACAAAAAAGAATATTTTTTTGTGCCTGCCGTTGATTTTGATTATGCAAACGGACTCACTCTTTGGCAGCACAATCTTCATCGTAAATATACAAAAGAATTTATCAAGGCGAATTACAACCACCAAGATGTAGTCCGGGCACGTTCGGAAATTATCGATATAGTGGAAGGTTGCATGGCAGAGATGGCAACTGGAAAACGTAAAAAGATCAGTGTGACAAATCGTGTTCGAGCAGGGAGGTATTTAGAAGCAGATCGCAGACGGGAGCTGCCATCACCAAATACAAGCGAGACCGTTGAAGGTAATGAAAAAAAAGAAATCCCTTTCTCAGAAGAAAGTTGGGATGAAGACGTTGATATCTCCGAATGGACATCTAGTCAGGTTAGGAAGTGATTAGGATGTCTGAATTTGGCGAAAAATTAAAGTTGGTCAGAGAGCTGTTTATTGCAGGCCCTTACCTTGAATCCTTGATGTGCGAAATCGATGAATGCAAAGAAGATTCAAAGTTGGGTGGAGAAGCGCAGTGTATGTTTATTACGGGAAACACTGGTTCAGGGAAAACGACACTTATTCGAAAATATATGGAAAACTACCCAAGAAAGGAGTTGGCTGACAGAACCAATATCCCCGTTTTTTTTACAAGTCTGCCTGAAAACGCCACACCAGTTCGTGCTTCTCAGAAAATGTTAACTGATTTGGGAGACCCCTTCAGTTGTGTAAGCAGTGATCTTGAAGAACTCAGAATTAAACTGATTTGTTTACTGGTGAGTTGTGGTGTTGAGCTAATAATTATTGATGAGTTTCAACATTTGATTGAGCGAAAAAACAACAAGGTCTTACATAGAGCAGCAGATTGGCTAAAAACCATTATTATTGATTCCAATATTCCTGTTGTGCTAGTAGGAATGCCATACAGTTCAGTAATTCTTGACGTGAACTCTCAGTTAAACGATCGGATGCTGTTTAAAAGAAGGCTACCACCATTTAGAGTTGAAAAAGAATCAGAACGCAAAGTGTATCTGCAATTTCTGAAGGTGTTTGATTTGGCGTTGCCATTCCCTGACAGTAGTAGTCTGCAAACCAGGGATGTTGCACTAAGGCTTTATTCTCATTCAAAGGGTAATCTGCGCAAACTTCGTGAACTACTTAACCAAGCATCACGGGATGCACTCCTAATGTCCGCCAATTGTATTACGTCGGAACACTTTAAAAGTGCCATTGATAAGATAAATGGAAATTACTCGGATACCGTTAACCCCTTTGACGTGAGTCATATAAATGATGTCGCTATTGACGAGCCGGACTTGGATATAGGTTGGGAAGATTTCAAAAACAAACCGGGCGAAATCCTTGTCGGTAAATCGAGTCGTCAATTCACAGTAGGAGATATTTTCGCTACCCGTTAGTAATATATTACTTAGCTATCATCTGTTTGCATTCCTCTCATTTTATCGGTCGTTCTGGATAAGATGACATTTAAAAAAATAGAAATTATCAAATTAGTGGGCTTCCCTTACCAAGAAAAGCCCACTTACCTTTATTCCGAGTCTTTTTTGTGCACTAACTGAAAAAGCACCGGAAGTACTATCAACGTCAGTAGTGTTGACGAAATGATCCCGCCGATAACAACCGTGGCCAACGGTCGTTGCACTTCAGCACCAGTACCGACGTTTAAAGCCATGGGTATGAATCCTAAGCTCGCCACCAATGCAGTCATGAGTACCGGCCGTAATCGTGTGAGTGCACCGTCTATTATGCTGTTAAGCAAGTCTCCCGTTTCAGCCAATCGTTGCTTAATAAATGACAGCATGACTAAACCGTTTAGCACAGCAATACCCGACAGCGCGATGAAACCTACGGCAGCGGAAATAGAAAGAGGCATGTCTCTCAACCACAACGAAAACACGCCACCAGTGAGTGCTAAAGGCACGCCAGTAAATATGATAAGCGCATCTTTAATTGAGCCGAACGCAATCACTAATAGAGTGAGGATAACGAACAATGTTGCGGGAACGACAATAGAAAGCCTTTGACTGGCACTTTGCAGTTGTTCAAAGGTACCGCCGTATTCCAGCCAGTAACCATCAGGTAAGTCGACTTGTCTGCCAATTGCTTTTTGTGCTTCATCGACAAAGGAGCCTAAATCTCGGTCTCGGACATTCGCTGTGATAACAATTCGCCTCTTGCCATTTTCACGGCTGATTTGACTGGGGGCTGATACATATTTCAAAATAGCGACTTCGCTTAGCGGAACAAACCGATTATCTGGTGTTGTAATTGGGATATCCCCAAGCCTATCCAAATCGTTTCGAATGTCATCGCTATAGCGAATAGCAATCCCAAAACGCCTGTCTCCATTATATAGTAAGCCTGCCGGCTCACCACCAATAGCGGCGCTTAGCCATAATTGCAAGTCTGATGTATCGAGGCCATATCGAGCGAGTTCAATGGGTTTTGGATCGACAGTAAATATCGGGACTGCATCAACCTGCTCAAGCCGAGCGTCGGCAGCTCCCTCTATACCATTGAGAACCTGTAAAATGTCTGCTGCCGAGGAATACAAAGTGTCAAGATCATCACCATAGAGCTTAATACCCAAATCCGCGCGTACGCCACTTATTAGTTCATTGAACCGCATTTGGATGGGTTGTGTGAACTCATAATTGTTCCCTGGCAGGCTTCGCAGTCTTTCCTCTAGCTTTTCCACAAAGTCTTGCTTTGACAAACTTGGATCTGGCCATTCATTTTGCGGTTTGAGTATCACAAACGTATCGGTTACGTTTGGTGGCATGGCATCGGTTGCTACTTCCGCCGTGCCAGTTTTAGCAAATACTGTCTTAACCTCACCGTATTCCATGACAGTTTCCTCCAATAGCTTTTGCATATTAACTGCCTGCTCAATACCTGTGCCTGGAATACGCATCGCATGCAACGCAATGTCGCCCTCGTTGAGCTGAGGTACGAATTCAGATCCTAGCTTTCCGCCTAACCACACACTAAGACCCACCAACCCCATTGCAAACACTAGAACAGACCAGCGTATTTTCAGCGCCATAAGCAACACAGGTCGATAAAGCGATTTTGCGCCAACAATAACAGGGCTTTCTTTTTCACTCACTTTGCCTTTCATGAACATGGCAACAGCTGCCGGTACTAAAGTAAATGAAAACACCATTGCTGCAAGCAGCGCCATGATGACTGTGGCCGCCATGGGGTGGAACATCTTTCCTTCGACACCAGTCAGTGTGAACAGGGGGATATAGACAATTGTAATGATTAACACACCAAATAAGCTTGGCCGTATCACTTCATTCGTGGCATCAAACACAAGACTCAAGCGTTCTTTTAACTCCAATACGGAACCGTTTCGCCTTTGTGCATCGGATAATCGTCTTATACAATTCTCAACAATAATGACGGCGCCATCGACGATCAAACCGAAATCCAATGCCCCAAGGCTCATTAAATTTGCAGAAACTCCTGTTTGTACCATCCCTGTAATCGTAGCGAGCATGGCTAAAGGTATCACTGCAGCGGTGATCAATGCGGCTCTCACATTCCCCAGCAAAACGAATAAGACCACAATGACTAAAAGCGCCCCTTCAACAAGATTTTTCTGCACCGTTGCAATCGCCTTATCGACAAGCGTGGTGCGGTCATAGACAGTTTCAACAATGACACCCTCGGGTAAACTACCCTGAATTTGATCAAGTTTTTCACCGACAGAAATGGCAACAGCACGTGAATTTTCACCTACTAACATCATTGCTGTACCTAATACTGTTTCAACACCTTCCTGAGTCGCGGCACCGGTACGTAACTCTTTTCCAATAGCAACATTTGCCACGTCTTTTATTTTGATGGGAACAGTATTTTCAGCCGTTACTACTACATTCTCAATATCGCTTATTCCATTAAGTTGCCCTTGGGAGCGGACAAGAATTTGCTGACCATCCTTTTCTACATACCCTGCCCCCCTATTGGTATTGTTACGCTCAATCGCACTTAACAACTGATCGATACTGAGATTAAACTGTAATAACTTTTGCGGATCAGGGTTGATATGGAACTGTTTTTTATACCCACCAATTGCGTTGACTTCGGTGATCCCTTTCACCAACGCTAACTGAGGCCTGACAACCCAATCGTGCAGCTCTCGTAGTGCCATGGCGTCATAAGGGTTACCGTTTTTTTGTATAGCGCTGGGGAGCGCCCGAAGCGTATACATGTAGATTTCACCTAAGCCGGTAGCAATAGGCCCCATTTCAGGCTCTACTTCATCGGGGAGCTGGCTTTTTATGACACCCAAACGTTCGTTTATCAGATTTCTAGCGAAAAAAAGATCCGTCCCCTCTTCAAAGACAGCGGTGACCTGAGATAAACCATAGCGCGACAGTGACCGCGTGTAGGATAGCTTAGGCAAACCCGCGAGCGCAGTCTCAACGATAAACGTTATCCGCTGCTCAGTTTCAAGTGGTGAATAACCTGATGCTTGAGTATTAATCTGTACTTGCACATTGGTTATGTCCGGCACAGCATCAATAGGGAGTTTTTGGTAGCTCCACATCCCCAAAGAGGCGATGAAAAGCGCCATCAATAGCATGATCCCTCGTCGTTCAATTGAAAGCTTTAGGATGGCAGCAATCATAACCCTACCTCTCGAATACTTTGGGTTAATTTGGCATGAGTGATTGTGGTAAAAGGAAGCTTAGTGATCATGTCCAGCCTCCGATTTTTCAAGATCAGCTTTGAGCAGAAAGCTGTTTTGTGTGACCACCAGATCACCGGAAGAAAGACCACTCAACACTTCAATATTGGTGTTGTCTGCCTTGCCTGTTTTGATTGGTGTTGGGTAAAACGTATCGCCTTTTTTAACAAATACGACTGTCTTACCTTCATATTCCTGCAAGGCTGATAGAGGTACAGCCAGTGATACGTCAATCTTTGCTGTCGTGACATCGGCACTAACAAGGGTGCCAACTGGCCATTTCCCGTCTGAATTATCGACGCTAACGTAAACGACAGAGTGTGCCATATCTTCAGCTGACGCAGTGATATGATTAATTCTTGTGTCTTGCTTCGCCGTCGAATGTGATAAAACAGCAGTCTGTTTTGCTCTAACAGCGGTAATTTGGCTGGGGAACAATGCCAATTGTGCCCAAACGCGTTGGTAGTTGGCTATAGAGAACAAGACCTGTCCGTTGGATAGCTCACCAGCGTTTGCATGGCGTGCAATTACCAAACCGTTAAAAGGTGCCGTAATCGCATAGCGCTTCAAGCTTTCGTTGGACTCCACGCTTGCTAGGGCATCCCCTTTCTCTACGCTATCTCCGATGTTGACAGATACATTGCCAATCACACCGTCGAATCGGGCGCGAATATGACTCAGCGCAGCAGGATCTGGTGTTATTTTACCATACAGGCGCGTAGTCTGGTTGAGGACTCCCTCCTGAACGCCTTGCGTGACAATACCATTTGCCAATGCCATTGCATCTGACATCGTCACAACCTCTTCATTTTCTTTGTCATCGTGTCCGTGTTCTTCACCGGCATAGGCTAGGTTTAACGCCAATATTGTCGCGACAACACTGCAAAGTAGGATCTGACTTAGTTGTTTGATTGAATGTGATAATAGTTTCATAAGCTTTACTCGAATTCGTTGCGTGGATAAGCCGCGTTTGGCGCCGCGTTCACAAGAGATGTCTGAATAGAAAGGCCGGTTAGCGACTCGATATCGACATTGCGATGGTGAATGTCACTTGCTGCCTGTATCAGTGCATATTGCCTATCGATCAGCTCTTTGCGCGTTGCAGTCCATTCAAGATAACTAAAACGACCTTCGTTGTAGGCATTCTCAACTTGCACCAGCGCATTTTCCAAAGGAGGTATAATATTCTCTGAGAGGGTTTGTACTTCCAAAGAAGCGCGTTCGCGGGCGAAAACTAACTGATTCAATTGATGAAATAATTCACGTTGTTGCGCTTGGCGCGCTTGCTCTATCTCGTCCAGACGAGACTTTTCGGCATTGTATTGCCCCAAATTTCTCTGACCTTGAAAAAGCGGCACGCTTACACCCGCCACAAATGCAGTTTCGTCAATGCCTTGTAAGCGTCGAACACCGGCGGACCAGCTTATGTCATATTGGCTATTTGCTTGTGCTAATCGAAGTCTCGCCTCGCCTACCCGTGATTTTTCAGCATAGATCTGAAGATTGGGGCTGGCTGATAGCGCGTTGAGCAGTGAGGCCAATGACGTGGCGGCTGGAAACGAAAAAAGGTTACCGTCAACTTCTTCGAAACTTGGTGACGTATCTCCCCACATAATGGCCAAACTGGACTTTCGTTGTTCGAGGCGCTTTTTAGTCAACATCACATCGAGTCGTGCTTTGGCCAGTGCGGATTCTGCCCGCATTTTCTCGAGTTGAGGCGATGCGCCTGCATCTACACGTTTTGATACGGCTTGGTAGGTGTAACGTGCCAATTCCTCTGCTTTTACTGCCAAGGCAAGTAACGCCTGCTCCATGAGCACGTTAATGTAACGACGATTTACTTCGCCCAGAACATCTAGTGTGGCAACGCGCTTTTCAACGGCAAGTTGTGAACGCTGGGCATCAATTACTGCTATGCGGGCTTGTGGTTTATCGCCAAGCTCAATAACAGAGGATAAACTCAAGGTCACTTCAGCGTCTTTTACTCCCGATACTTCACCTGTGCCAAGGATGTTTTCTAATTCTACCCCTAAGGTATAGCCGGGATTAAGTTCAGCCGTTTGGGTCTCACCATCAAGTGCTTCTGACTTAAATCGAAATATTTCAAGTTGAGGGTGACTCCCAACCGTTCTCTTAATCGCATCTTCAAGCGTAAGCGATTGGATTTTCATCTCATCGCCATTAGCCGAAAAATGCATCAAGACTAATAAACAAAGGGCGGTTTTTATTTGCGCCAGCGGCAAAACAAATCCGTCTTTTAATAAAGACAAGTTCATGTAATGTCCTTTTTTATCAAATAAATGTGTCACGCGGCACAAAAATGCGGCGTGGAAGATTTTTAGATGTTAAGGACTAGGCTTTTGGCGGACGCAGCAACTTACTTTGCGGCGCATCAACAACTGTTTTTAAGTAGTAGAAACGATGGACATGCGCTGATGGGGTGATAGTACCAAGACTAGTGTGACTAAGCCCCTGCACATGCGTACCGTGGCAATGACCACAATGGTGACAGTCAGCCGGATTGTGATAATCCGATTGCTCAGAAATGTCTATTGAAATTGGCGTTTTACTAAGGTGCTCATCATGGGAGTGCTCATGCTCTTGGGTCATATGTTGAGCATCAATCGAATGGAAGTCCTGAGAATTCGCTACAGCCGTAAACGACTGACAAATTATCAGCATCAATAATATGTATATTGTTTTTTGCTTCAAGCTAATATTATTCAATTTCTGCACTCACATTCGTTGTCCCATATTACTACGAAGCCATTGCTTCGTCACGACATAGCTCATCAACAAACTCGATTTCGATTGTCGTATGCTCAAATTCGTACGCCGCTAAGGAATCTTGGAGATCTTGTTTTAATTGCCTAATTTGCCTCAAATTGATATCGCTATTTAGCACAATGTGCACAGTCATGACGTTCTTTTCACCATCCAGAGACCATGTATGGAAATGATGAATGTCACCTACATATTCATGCCCCAAGATAAGTGTCTGAATACTTTCAAGCTGTGTCTTATCTGGCGTTGCCTGCAGAAATAGCATTAAAGTTTCTTTTAGGTTTCGCGTCACATTGAATAAAATAAAAAGGGTAAACCCGATAGACAAGATGGGATCGAGTATAGGCCAGTCAACGAACATAAGTACGATGGAAACAATAAGTACGGCTACCCATCCAAGCACATCTTCCAGCAAATGCCAGTTCAAAACGCGTTCGTTTAAGGAGTTTCCTTCACTGAGTTTGTAGGCTGCAAACCCATTTACTGTTATCCCAAATATCGCAAGCAAAAACATGCCTTCCACCTGTGGCATCTCTGGAGCCGCTAAACGCGGTATGGCTTCAAACAGGATCCATACCGAGCCTGTTATCAAAACTAATCCGTTTATTAACGCGCCTAACAGTGAAAATCGCTTGTAGCCATAAGAAAAGGTACTGCTCGCTTCTTTGTCGCTTAGCTTATTCAAACCCCAGGACGTGCCTATTGACAAGCTATCCCCCAAATCATGCACGGCATCAGCCATAATAGCTGTACTATTTGTCAACCAGCCACCAATAAACTCAATAATGGTAAACACCACATTTAAAAAGAATGCCCAACCAATTCTTTTGGAAGCACCGTCACTATTGTGGGAATGAGCGTGGCTGTGGTTATGACTGTGCACGACGTATCTGCTCCAATATCGATTTGTTTTCTTCCGACAAAGGCATGGGTTTAAAGGCGCTGACATTCGCTCCGCCCGTATTGCCCATAGGTAGCAGTCCAATCGCTGTTTTGGTCAACGCACCCACTAAACGAATTATTTGCCCCAATACTTCTTTTGGGCGTCTATTTCTGAGTCCATATTGCAGCATCCGCCAATGAATCAGAGTGTGATAAAACGTGGATTGTTGGCCAATTACATGTGCGTCTTCCAAATATTTGAATTCAGCTTGAACATCGTTGTTCGCACGCGCTTGATCTGATTGGCTCAGTTTGTTTTCAATATAAGGCCTTGCCAGTGATGTAAAGGTTAAGCGCATAATCATGCAGCCTCCGCAGCTCTAAGTTCATTGTGAGCATCGGCGAGTATCATTTTCGCGCCTCTTAACACTACACAAGCCACAATCAAACCGATGGCTAGGTCAGGCCAGCGTGTATCAAAAGCAAACACCAATGCACCGGCTAATATGACACCAAGGTTGGCAATCACGTCATTGGCAGAAAATATCCAGCTGGCACGCATATGGACTTCGTCATTTTTATGTTTTCGAATGATAATAAGACAGATTACATTGGCGACGAGTGCGACCGCACCCATTCCCATCATTAATGCAGATACTGGCTCACTTCCGTAGATACTTCGACGGAGGATATCAACCAAGATAAGGATACCAAGCATAAGCTGAAAGTAGCCGCTTGCCTTAGCAGCATTTGCCTTGTGTAAAATAGATTTACCGATAGCATAGAGCCCGATGCCATAAACAATAGCATCCGCTAACATATCCAGCGAATCTGCAATCAGAGCGGTAGAGTCCGCGACCAACCCAACACTCATTTCAATTATGAACATAGTGGCGTTGATACCCAAAAGCCAATACAGCACGCGTTTTTGCGTTTCATCTTTAATAGTAACTTCACACCCGCATCCGCTCATTTATGTACCCCGCGACTATTCATTGAAGACCACTCTAAACCCTGTAGTAGGTATAGGGTCAAGCCTTATTCTTTCTAAACAGGCAAAACCTGACGGTATCAGTTTCAGTTGCGCCGATTGCTATCATTGATAATCCGAAAAGCAACACAACAGGATGCAGTAATAAGCTATGTACAATGCTCTGGTCCCAAAAAAATCCGTGCGTTATTGAGATCAGTATGGTCAAAACACCCAACCAAATAGAAAACTTTTTCATTCTAAATTCCTCATGTTTGAACTAAGACGATTTCATTTACCAAGAGCTAAATTGAGTATAAAGTCTATACTTAGAATAGGGTCAAGCTGGAATTTGAAGTTTATGAAAATCGGTGATTTAGCGAAAGTTACAGGGTGCAGTATTCAAACTATAAGGTTTTACGAACGTAAGGGCCTTTTAGCAAAACCACATCGTACAGAGGCAAATTATCGCACCTACGACAATGTCGCCTTGGAAGAACTCACTTTTATTAAGCAATGCCGTTCACTAGATATTTCAATGAAAGAAATTGAGACATTGCTTCAAAATAAAAATAATCCTGACCAAAGTTGTGCAAGCGTAAATGCATTAATAGATGAACATATAATTCAAGTGAATGAGAAAATAAGTGAATTGTCTCAGCTTAAGATGACGCTCGAAAAAATGTCAAAATCCTGCGGGACAGATAAAACTATAAAAGAGTGCGGTATATTAAGTGAGCTCACTAGCTAAGTATTGGGTGCGCGCAAAATCAGAGATACACCTATGCGCTATACTCCTTGATGAAAAATATCAGGCAGAGCATCGCTACGCTTGCCAAATCATAATTTCTCACATTAACTACTAGAACAGCATACGTCACCCTCTTGTATCGGTGGGCATTTAAACGTGCCGTAAGAACAGTAAACACAACAGTCACCCTGGAGTGGTTTCAAGACGGTTTTACAACCATCACATTCATAAAACCATTGGCACGCATCCGTTGGCATCTCCTCAGTCTTTTGGTGGCCACATTCAGGACAAGTAATGGTTGATGCTAAGGTGATATTTGGCATGGCGCTCTCGCTGGCATTATAAAGCCTCAAATTGAGGTAGTGAGCATAACAGGGAGTATAAAGTAAAATAGAGAATGACACTGTTTTTTACCAATGAGCCTTCATTCCTTGCTTTCTATCAAGCGTTAAATACTGCCCTTGCCACCAGGTAGCATACGCAGAAAAGTGTTGTCTCGTTGGATATAGTGGTGAAATAAAGCAGCGATAGTATGCAGACCTATTAAGTAATAGCCTGCAGTACCTATTGTCTCGTGGATGTCTTCAACCGTGCCCGCCAATTCCTCATTAGCCGCTACTAGAGCGGGCAATTCCAAGCCAAAAAATGGGATGGGTTTACCTTCTGCACTGAGTATTATCCAACCCGCCAAGGGCATTCCCACCATCATCAGGTAAAGAGCAGCATGCATAGCCGTCGCAAGTCTTGCTTGCCAGACGGGTAGCGGCGGTTCAATTTTTGGTTGGGTAGTGATAAATCTGAAGAGCAATCTTAGCCAAACCAAACTAAAAACGCTGAGGCCCAACATAAAATGCCAGGTCTTCAACAGCTCCCTTGGCTCGCTTGCTTTTGGAAATAACTCTCGCAGTTCAATACACCCATACACTGCTATCAGTAACAGAAACATCAACCAGTGAAGAACAATAGATGCGCCATGATACTTTTGTACTGTTTTCATCTGTGAATGTTCCGAAAAGTGTTGGATACATATTGAAACACAGTGCCCACATTGATCGTTGATTCATATCAACTACCTATGATTTTCCTTGATTACTTGATGGCGGAAATGTCGAGTGAATTCGAAGATTGTTTGCAACGGAGCTGAATATCTAGGTGGAGGGCAGTCTGCAGAAGGTGACCTTAATGATTTAGTATTTGTACATTATTGAATTAATGAATTGAGTGGTTTTCCAATCCAATAAAACCACTTTGCTCTTATTCTTAAATTTCGAAGCATAGTTAATTTTACAATAAAATTATTTGAAGGTTATCCTCATCAAACTCTTTGATATTGCGCATTTCTTTTAGGAATACATCGTTATCGATTCTGGCCATATCAAATGCTTGTTCAAGACTAGTTGCTGAAAGATATCCACAAGAATACTTGATAACTGAATTCATTGTCTGATCAAGGTAGTCATGTGCATTTTCAATTAATGTATCAATGTAACTAATTGAACGGCCTGAATGAACTATCAAGTTCCTAGTTCGATAAATACGCCTCAATTGCCATGCTACTTTCTTTTCATGTAAGTCCACTTTTTTCATTAAATTTTCAGGTTTTTTAAAAAGCTCAGTCATTTCAAACAACCGATACCTCAATAAAACGAATTCACCTAGCTTCTCGTACAATGACTCAAGGATTGGAATATTTTCTTCCAGTGCCACAAGCTCTAATACTTTTTGATATAGTTTTTTACTGCGAGAATTACGTATTTTTCTTAGTGCTTTACTCGTTTCTTCTCTGTTCCATCTGATCAAATCTGCAGCTAACCTCTTGATGAAACGAGACAAGTAGTTTCTTAATAAAATTGGCATTATTCCATTGCTAACTTTGACAATTTTCCCACCTCCATATACATGAGAAGGTACCAAGGTCTCTAGCGCAATCCATATGTTTAACAGCTGATTTTCCGGCAAATCATTGGTCGTCCCTATGGCATGCAAATCTACTGCTCTGTGAAATTTTAAGAATGAATTTCCGTTAAGAGCTAACGTCTGGATCATTGAATTTAGTCTATTGGAAGCGTCAGAAGCTCTCAGGTCAAAACATTTTTCCATAGCATTTTTGGGTCTTCGAATTAAAACGGGAATATCTTCGCAACACTGAGTGATGATCGAGTCACAATTCCACGAAATCCGGTTTTTATGAGAGAAAAGAAGAAATAAATCTCTAACCATATCCAGTTTGGTTTCAGCTTTTTTCCTTGCCGTATGACGGTCAAATGCTTCTATTCCCTTTACTTCTACCCAAACCTCATTGGAGCTGAGAGTTAAGCTGTTTTTCAGAGCCAGTTTAGAGACTTCTGGAGGCAATTCATCTACTACTGCTAAGTCAAAAATTTCTATTGATTGCTCCACCTCTTTTATAAGGCCTGAAACCACAAAGTAAATTTCATATTGGTGCGACGTGGGTGAAATTGAGATAAAAAAATCTTTAAGTTCACTAAACGATTTAATTTCTTTGCCGTAAAAGAAAAACTCCTGAGTTTTGTCATATAAATGTTGTTTGCTAATACCCATATTAATTAATGTTGAGGCATATACTCTGGAAAGTTTCTCGATTTCTTTTTTAGACCCACCATCAATGTGATTGGCAAGCAGATCTTCACACAGTTCTGAGTAAATTAATGGATTTAGGCTTCTCTCTAAAACTTCAAGTCTAACTTTGGTGCTAGATAACTTAACGCCATCCCCCCGCTGTATAAATTTGCGCAGCGGAGCATTTAGCATATGCTTGGCTATAGGGTCAGAAGCGAGTGACCACTCCAGCTCATCCAATACATATTCAAGGTTTGCATTGTCAATAATACTTTCCTCGATATCTTCAATTAATGAAATTGCTTCTCGGCATAGGTAAATCGAAGTTAGTGCAGGGGGTTTAAAGGTGTCCAAAGTGTAGTCAAAAAATAATTCATCAAGTCTCTGGGCGAAGAAAAGCAAATTTTCGAAGTTAGGTTCCGTGTGCCATTTTTTTGTGTTTTTCAATTTCACAATAAATTCCTTTTTATTCGACTCAATATGTTTTTGTCAAAAACTTCCGTTTAGGGTCGAAAGTCTAATTTAGTCAGAGGCATATTTATTTACCATATACTCTGTCGTGAAAAAGGTACAGTTTTTGATTACCAAGGCTTTTCTGGAACGAACGAGATAAATTGGCGCGAAAACGCTGCCAAGTCCGAAATTCAGCTGTTGACTATAGAGTGTTTTGAAAATTGTCCATCAAAACCCAATCCACTGAGGAAGGTTTCTGTCAAAGTAGGTAAGTCTTGGTAAGAAGGTTCATCGTCAGTCAGACTTAAGGTGGAGACATTGGTGACTTGAGGGGTTTCTGACGGTGTAATGTCTTCAACTGCGGCTACTTCCGAAATATTGATTGTAGTTGGGTCTGTTTGTATCTTTATTGACGCCGCTTGTGAGGGAATATCTTGGAGTAGCCGTCTTGCAAACTCGATAAGTTGGGGCTGCGCCGGCGCAAATAAACTTGCTCGTTTGCTTTTGTCTGTGTGAGTTAAACGCATTATTCGTCCAAGGATTTGCCTGAAGTGGAGCTCTGTTTTTATCCGGGTTAAATGGCAACAAACCTGCAACCTGGGAATATCTGTTCCCTCGCTAACCATTCCAACGGAAACCAGCCACTCAGTATTTGTATTCTGAAAACGACTGATAATCGAGTCACTTTCAGTATTCCTGTAAGTGACCACTTCGACAGACTTGGAATATTTTAATTTCAATTTTTGAGCGATTTTTTCTGCATGTTCCACGGTTGATGCGACAACAAGCCCTGCTGCTTTTGGGTTTTTGCTCCGAACGTTCCTGAGCTCTTTGTTTGCTTGTTCTAAACAGAACTCGATGATCGGGTCAGATTCTACGATTGCCTGGTAAGAGATTAATGTTTGTTGCAACACATCTTTTATACTGCCGTAGATCTCTGGTGTTTGTTCGTTTGATGTGACACTGATTTGGTTATTGTCTATGACGGTTACATGAGGTATTCGGCATACGTTTTCACTGATCGCCTCTGTGAGTCCATACTCGTAATCACAATAAATACTTCCGTCTTGGTCGCAATAGCTCGACAACGTGACTGGACGTTTGTCTGAACGCCAAGGTGTGCCCGAAAGAGCCATAGTATATTTAGCATGTGACTGAACATTGGCCAGGATATGCTGAGCCCAAACATTTGCATCGTTAATATCGTTTCCGCCGCAGTGGTGGATTTCATCGAATATTGCAAAGATTCTGAATTGACGGAACACATTCCAGAAAGCGTTATCTTTGTGATTTAGGGATTGGTAAGTCACACACGTTCCTTTCGCCCCTAGTTGCCCGTTTAAAGATGCCTCAATGGTAGCTTCAAGCGTTGCTTGCATACCTTTTGCTGTAGCAATTGACGGCGAAAAACAAACTACAAAGTCTATTTTCGATTGTGCAAAGAGTTTTTTAGCTACATCAGCTGCCATCAAAGTCTTTCCGGCTCCTGGTGTAGCTAAGCAGAAAAAGTGTTGTTGTCCCGAGAGATATTTATCAACGGCACGATTGGCGCACTCAGCTTGCCATTTTCTCAGAGCCATCAGGAACTCTCTGCGATCAATAATTCGAGTGCTTTCATTCTTCCCATGTATTCGATGTTTTTCTCTTTTGCCGAATTGAATTTGCGCTGTAACGCATCACGCATTTCTGGAAACAATCTGCTCAATTCTTCATACTCTTTGGTTTCACCCGAACAGGTGATCATTTCTAATTTACACTCGCGTAGGCGCGTTTTCAGTACACCAAGTACTTCTTGACTCATTGCTTCACCTTCACTGGAATGACCTGCGATTGATGCTTGCTGTTGAGTGCCCAATATCGAAGCTGTGTTCTTGTATTCTTTTCTGACTCCTGAGGAGGACGCGATTCTTATGTACCCATGTTTTAGCAACGTTCTGAATTGTCCGTTAACCCATCTACGTAGTTCGTTACCAGAACGACCATCCGAATTGGATTGAGAAAAGAGATCACGAATCGTTGTTACTCTGAACGTGTTCCTACCTTGTGATTTGAGAACAGAAATGAGTTTGTCATTTGGCGCGTATATACCTCTTGGCATGCATTGACCTTATTTGTTCTTGTTATTTTGGTATCCAAAAGGATAATTTGAAATGCGGATTATAATCCGTGGATAGTTAAGCCGCAACTAAGGATATTACTGGTTTTTGAAAGAAGACCAGATATGCGCAACATTGCTCGGGAAGTCGGTAGTAAGATTCGTTTAATTCGCAAAGAAAAAGGCTTCTCTCAAGAAGGGTTGGCTCTGCGCGCAAAACTTGATCGTAGTTATATGGGCAGAATCGAAAGAGGGGAAGCCAATATTACGTTGGAGATGCTGTATCAGCTTGCCGATGTTCTCGATTGCGACGCGAAAGACCTATTACCTTAGCCTAAAAATACAACCGTCCAACTCATCTCGCTTCAATTGAAATCAACCCTGCAAACTTTTTACATGAATAGGCCTTTCAAAAAATGTTTGCCCATCTTCTGGCAATAGCGATGGATAAAAATAGCAACTAAACTTTATACCTCTTTTTTCATGGTTTATGAGTATGCTGCTCATCAGAACAAAGCCTTTTTTAGATGAAAGCCTTGAGAGTTACCTGCTAAGGCTTAGTGTCCACAATGGCTACAATAAATTTCAGTCGTTTTGGGCTGGCGTGAGATCTCATCTTAACGAATCAACTCGGGGAATTGATTCCGCTTTACCGAGCGAATTATCAAAAATCAATATATGCCATGCCAATGTATCCAGTGCAAAAAGACTGGATGCTGTGCGCCTTGTGAGTCAGCTTACCAATCACGAACCTTTACCACTTTTGTCCTTGGCCTTGTTTCGAGGAGGGCAATTATTTTCTAAAAAGCGCACATCTGTATTCAATAATGGAGTCACTATTCCCTTTTGTTTTTTAAGAACAAAGGGAGTACCGGTTTGTCCCGAGTGTATCAAAGAGCACGCATATATCAGGCAGCTTTGGCACTTTTCACCAATTGAAGCTTGCCCGGAGCATTCTGTGTTGCTTCGTAGTCATTGTGACTGTGGCGAGGATATTAACTATTTAAGCAGCCACGAGATTGCACAGTGTGCAAAGTGCGGCAGTCATTTGGCTGATTTGGAAGCAACTGCCTCGTCGGTGCCTCAACGGGAAATCGCACTCTGGCTTGCAGGGAATCAGGTTGAGGGGCTACCTGCTGTGACTAAAAGTCATTCATGGGGGATATGTTTATGGTGGCAGGAAACTTTCAATGATGGGAAGGACATTGATTCCGAACAACTTCACCTGTTTCTCACACAATGGCCAGATAGTTTGCGTAGCCATTTAAACTGTAAACTGGAGCATTCAAAGGAGTACGCGCTTAGACCCTTTAATCAGTTGTCTTTTAAAGATGTGTTTGGGCTTTTATTGATACAAGCTTCTCGACTACCCAGTACCAATTTGTCAGAAAACATAGTGTTGAAGGAGATTGTGCGTTATCTAGAGGAACATGTTTTCGAACCTGAAAGTCTGTTGAGTGACCTTAAGCTAAACAGTATAGAAGCAGCAATTATTTTGGGTACATCAGTTGAGCAAATAGCTGCTTTAGTTGACCAGGGTGAACTACAAACTAAATCTAGAATAAAGGCTAACTCAGTTTTAAACGCAAATTGGAGAGTGTTGTCCCTGGGAGATGTTTTTTGTCTATGGTTAGCTAAATTTCAAACGGATAACTCCCACAGTAACGTGTTTATTTCACGGTGGTAGCAATGGCTTCGAACGAGATAGCGTCGTTACTTAATATTGAAAATTACGCAGACCGAAACGTGGAATGGAAAAAGGCTTTTTCTCCTATTACACCTCCTTTAGATGTTACAGGAAATGAAAAACTAGCGTGTGTCGTTTTAGCGAATTTAACCTGGAAGCTGTCACTAATAAACAATGTCGTTGATTCAAATGATGCAAGAGCAAAGCTAAGGGATAAGAATTGGATTCAACGCTGTATAAAAACATTTAGATATAGACACACTCACAATCTGAAGTATCCAGATTATCGTGCGAAAGGGGCCATTCGCCTGTCTCCAATCGGTGTTATACCGAAAGGCTGCTTTAGTTCTTCAAAACTAATTAGTAGTCGTTTGGGCTGGTCTCAGAATTCCGCTGATATCAATTATGCGACGTTTCTATGTGCTGACTTTGTCTGGCAAGGAGCGCTGCTAACGCTAGGTGAAGCTATCATAGGCGAGAACATTTCATTTACGAAATCTTTGATTGAATCGGGGATGTTTAAAAAAGATCTTAAGCTGATAAGAAACGAGTTGTCCCGAATCCCAATAAATCAAACTGAATCTGAATATCTTAGTCATCAATTGACAAACCTTCGGTTTCCGAAACATTCAGGTGGATATGTTTGTTTGACGCCCGCCCCTTCTCATATTGTTCAGGTTGCAATTCACTCTTGGTCTGTTTCCAATTTTCGCCAGTCGGAAACCATGTATTGTCCTCGGTCTTCCAGTGTTGGCTCACTCCCGGCTTGTGTCGGAGGAAAAATCAAAGTTCTAAAAAGTTTGCCAACAGGGCTCAATAGTAAGCACACAAAAGATACTCAAAAAAGTTCCTGGCTGACGGCAGAGAACTTGGCTGTTTTACACTCATTATCCTCAAGTAGAGATTGGCTTCTGCCTGAGAACAAAAAGCAAAAGCGGTATAAAGAGTTAGTGGCTAAACTTGGAGCAATGCTGGTACGTTGGATGTCTTTCAATCGAAAGTCTCTAGAACAATTGTTGGAATCCGAGTTCCCGTCAAAGCAAATCACACAACTTTTCCATGCAGATCTGTCTCGCTTAAAAAGTACAGATGATATCGCTTACAACCCGACCATCATCAAGATAGTCGAACAGGAATTCAAAATAATCCTTGAAAACGAAAAGGAGGATTATCCGTTAGTAATACCGCAGCAAAAACATACGCATCTTGTTTTACCTGGCCTGAGAGTGTCGAATGCCAATGCAGAGAGCTGTGCCTATTTGGTTGGCTTGCCTTCTATGATCGGCATTTTTGGCTTTATACATAATCTCCAAAGGCAACTCGATAGTAGATTTGGTATATCTGCTGGGTTTGAGCAATTTGCTATTTGCATTCATGAATATAGTTTCCATAAACGGGGCTTAACCAAAGAGCAGGTTCAAATCTCCAAAAAACAGCTTAGATCACCTGCAATAATTGATTCCAGACAATGTGACTTCGCCCTGAGTCTCGTCATTAAAACTAGTGCGATACTGCAACGAGAAGAGGTGTTGGCAGCGTTACCGCAAAAAATATGCGGTGGTGCGGTTCATATTCCACTTTCAGAAATTGAGGGAATAAACACCCATCACAGTTTCGAATCGGCGGTGACCGCGATTCCAGTCAAGAATGGGAAATGGATAACGCCTTCTTTTAATTCCTTGAGTACCACTAATTTTATCGATTTCTTGGATAAAACTTCTGTTTCATACAACCTCAATATCGCATGTGTTGGTTATCACTATCTAGAAACACCTTTCAAAAAGAATGATGCTTCAGATGATCCAGTCCATGCATTTGCTGAACCTATTTTGGCAGGCGTCCAATTGAATAGTATTGCTTCATTTGGAAATATAGAACGCTTTTTTTGGCACTACAAAGAAACATCAACTAGCTTATATTTGGGTTCCAAAATTTGAAGATAACTATATATGAGGCTACCAAACAGACTAAGTTATCAACGATCAATATCGCCTGGCATTGCAGTATTCTATTCAGTAGATGAACAGGGCAATCAAAAGCCATTAGAAATTAACACGGTCAAAATTCTCGGGCAGAAAGGTGGGCCTAGCGAAGCATTCGCTAATGATATGAGTCTGAAAAAGGGTGTGGATAATAAAAAGTTATCTGAAGGCAACCCTCACACAATTGACTATTGTTATGCGCCCGCAGATGCTAAGCACACCCTATGTAAATTCTCTCTTAGCGTAGATGCGAGTTCAATTGAGCCGAGAGCCTGTAATGATGACGGTGTTAGAAGTTTACTGACTGATTTCGCCGCTGAGTATCGTAAATTGGGTGGATACAGGTATCTGGCAGAGCGATATCTGAACAATGTGTTGAGTGGTAACTGGTTGTGGCGAAATCAAAAAACGCTTGATACAACAATCAAAATACAGAGTTCAGGAGGATTACAATGTTCAATAAAAGGGGTAAACCGGAAACGATTCGAACCAAATTGGATTGATGAGATTACTGAATTCGATGGGCTTGTAAACGAGTTTGAAAATGCTTTAGTAGACCCCAGGAAGTATCTTTTTTTAGAGGTAACGGCAGAATTATCATTACCATTGGCTAGTGAAATTTACCCTAGTCAGGCGTTTGTTGAACAAGCGAACAAACTTGATCGTAGCAGAACATACCAAGACACGATGGTAGAAGGAAAACGCACGGCGATTATTGGCGCTTATAAGATAGGGGCTGCGATAGCGACCATTGACGATTGGTTTGATGGGGCAGATATACCAGTGAGGGTAGGTAGCTTTGCAGTTGATAAAGATAGGGCAACGGTCTATCGGCATCCTGAATCCAAGAAAGATTTTTATACCCTTCTAAGTGGCCTCGAACAATTGAACAGCAGATTAAAATCCAAGAAAAAGATGAAATCATCGGAATTGAACGATGCGCATTTTATTGCCGCGAATTTGGTAAAGGGTGGTTTGTTCAGTTTAGGAAGCAAATAGATGTCGTCTCGCTACTATCGAAAAATCACTTTTATTCCAGCCGATAGCAATCATAACTTTCTCATTGGCAAGTGTCTGAAAGTACTGCACGGGTTTAACTCTCGGCACAAGTTAAATTCCATTGGCATAACTTTTCCTGATTGGTCGGAGGAATCACCAGGAAATTCTATTGCCTTTGTGTCGGTAGATAGTGCTTGTATCGACTTGTTAATTGACCAACATTACTATCAACAAATGCAAGATTTAGAGTATTTCGAAATCTCTGCATTAAAACCTGTTCCTGAGAATGGGTCGGAAGAAATAATGTTTTCTCGAAATCAAGCTGTTGATGAACTAACGCCAGCAGGTGTAAGACGCAAACTGAGAAGATGCGCCAGAAGAGCTAAGCAGCGTGGGGAGAACTACAATGCAGCTTATCTTTCTAGTAGTGAGAAAGTATTCCCACATTTCCACAAAATACCAATGAACAGCAAGAGTAGTGATCGTAATTTCAATCTAAATATCCAATTAGAAATGGCGCAAAACGTTACCTATGGGAATTATACCTCTTATGGTTTGTCGAATAAATCAAGCCGGAAAGCATCGGTCCCTAAAAATCTAGATTAAGATCTTTTCAGATTTACCAATGCTTTCTATACTTAATTTTGACATATTTATGCGTTGTATATTTCCGCCGGACAGGTAGCTAAATAAATCACAACCGGAAATTTTTTCATTCCCGGGACAATTTCCGCCGAATAGGCAGCTTTCAATGGCACGCCCACTGACAGACCCGATTGCCAGGATGATCCGCCGCGTAGGCAGCTTAAAAAAGGGCAATACGGTCGTGTTCAGCAAGAGCTTGTGTTCCGCCGCGTAGGTAGTTGAAAAGTACTTACCTCTTATTTACTAGGGTGGAGTAAGGAAACTGTCGCATAGACAGTTATTGGTAGTAAAATTAGCGTTTAAATTTATTCTGATTTAATCTGCTGCAAAAGTAGCTTGACATTCCACTCTGTATTTATAAGTTAGGGTTGCTAATGTTTCCGCCGTATAGGCAGCTAAAAATCTCCGATTGCGAATTACTTGACGTGTCGCAACATTTTCCTGCCGCATAGGCAGCTAAAAATGTCTGACGAATGGAACTGCATAATGAAGCAGGCTACTCTGCCGAAAAGGCAGTTAATGAAAGAAAGTTTCTTACACCGTTCTACCAATCCAAAAAAATCACTCATCAAATTGGTGATTTATGTCAATGTATGCTTGGAATTATTTATGTCAGGGTATCCTTGTGAATCACTTAAGTGACTGATTTTTATAAATATCAGAATGTCAGTTTATGCTTGGATCAACAGGGTAGTTTTTAGCTTCGAAGAAGCGTTTTCCCGCTGAACGACTGGCATGGATGCCAGGCTGGAACCCAGCGCCATGGATGGCGCCGAAGAAACAGCACTATTTCAATTAAAAAATCCTCAGTACTCGAGCGGGGTTTTCCGGAGGTCAGCTCCGCGCCGCCCGGCCGAACGACAATACAAGGATGTATTGGCTGGGTGAATTTCATCATGGACGTGTTTATATCGAACTCAATCATGCCTTCGTTTCCCGCTGAACGACCGGACACGGACGTTCGGGCTGGATTCCGGCGCCATGGATGACGTCGAAGAGACGACCACGATTATGTTTCGATTTTTTTTCGCTTCAAAGAGTAAGGCTTCGTTGCGCTCTCCACAAGAATCGGTGTCAGGTATATAGTCTCTATCTCGCTCAAATCCCGTGAAAAAGCCTTTAGAAAAGTGTAATAGATCGCTATCAACTGAATTGGAATGTTTTTATCGATAAACTAGCTACACAAAAGACAACACAAGAGTGATTTGATTGATTAAACTTTACTTTAACTCCGAAGATGCAAGCCAGATTGCCATTGGTGCTTTTGCCATGTCCATGCCAATTGCGTTCACCCAGGAGGCCTGGAAAATGGCCGAATCACTGCCCACAATGAACTTGGTTTTTTTGGGATTGCTGTCACTGCTTTTTCTGACGCTTTATACCTATTACAGCTTATTTCAAGGCGACGTCGAGCGGAGAATTATCAGCTATGTGGTAAGAATAGTAACAGCATATTTAATTACATTAGTTGTAGTTGCAAGCGTCCTGTTTTCTCTGGATAAATTGCCCTTGATTACTGATACAGTTGTGGCATTAAAACGTATAGTTATCATTGCCATGCCTGCTTCGCTGGGGGCTATAATTGTGGATAGTCTTGATAAGGAATAAAGATCACAAGAAACTAATTCATAAACATTTTAAGTGTTAGATATTTTAATCAACAAAAGGTTTACGCCCAAACCTTGTAGCTTGTGCATTCGGTTTATCCAATATGTTTGCAGATTGTGCAAGGCAAAGTTCCTTAAAAGACATATAGTTAGTCTAAAGTCTGATAGGAGAATAAGATGGTTAAAAAATACTTCGAAAATTTAGCAAAAGCGTTGCTCGATATTAAATACAATGACCTGAATGAGCGTGAACAACATGTTATTCAAGCCATAGCCAATCAAGAGCCCATCGCAACCAACTTAAATGAAAGCTTTCGAGACCAACTCAGTTTTGGCCAACGAGTCGCTGATAAGGTGGCTGAATTTGGAGGCTCCTGGACATTTATTATCTTGTTTATCACTATCATGTTGGTATGGATGATAATAAATACACTGTTTATTGTTAGCGAAGAAGCTTTTGACCCTTATCCTTTTATCTTACTTAATTTAGTATTGTCATCATTGGCAGCCCTTCAGGCTCCTATCATTATGATGTCGCAGAATCGACAGTCAGATAAAGACAGAATGGCCGCGACCCTAAATTATGAAGTGAGCCTTAAAACAGATTTGGAAATTATCAGATTACATCAAAAGTTGGACGAACTTATTGCAGCGAAATCCAATAATCCTGAACAGGATACGGACCAAAAATGATGAATGAAGAATGGATGAATTACATCCTGTCTTGGTCAAGCGACAATCTAATGAGTATAGCTTGGTCTTTGGTTATGCTTTTTTTCTACCTGTTGGTTACCAGAGTAACCTTGCCTAAGATTGAAGAAAAGGCTGTTCAAAGTAATTTTAAATCTGAAAATTCGCAAAAAGCAGCGCATATAATGCGCTTGGTTACCGGCATCGTTACTATTTCAATCATATTGATTATATGGGGAGTAGATTTTAGCGGACTGTTGCTTGTATCTACGTCTCTATTGACGCTGACAGGCGTTGCGTTGTTCGCGAGCTGGTCGTTGTTAAGCAACGTTACCTGTTACTTTCTGATGTTATTTCACACCTCATTCAGACGAGGAAATTTTATCAGAGTACTGGACGCAGATAACTACATCGAAGGATATATCTCCGAAGTCGGCTTGTTTAATACCAAATTAGTGACTGAGGAGCGCGAGATTGTCGTTTATCCTAATAATCTTATCCTTAACAGACCAACAATCATCAACCCTAGAAATCGATGGAAAACTGTTGGTAAAGTGGCAGACAAAAGCGAAGTAGTTGCAGTCGCTAAAGATGAAGAGGGGGTCAAGTAATCTTGGCGCTTGATTAAAGAGATATTGAGGCTCTTTGATAGTAAGAATGGCAACGCTGATTACTACAAACGAGATAACCAACATTTAACTCGCTAGAAATTCATCAATTATACTAAGGGAAAATTTTCCCTAGTAGTCTTAAGTCTATTGATTCTGGTCAGTAGTAAACTAGATGTTGTTAGTATGTTATTAATATCAGGTTTATACTTAAAAGCTCTCCCCAAACAAAACAAGATTTTCTCTCGACGGGGTTCGATTAAAGAATCTAGCTTTATAAGGGGAAAACTATACTAGTTAACTCTTTATTACTTTAATAGAGGTTATCTGTTTGCGAATATTGTAATTTTGCTTCTCAAACTAAACTGCAATTCCCAGATCTGATTCTTCAAATTCATCTCCCTCCTCATCGCTGTCTTCACGCACGTTTGAACTATGTAAGGTGAAGAAATTTCTTTTCGATCTTGTAAGTCGAACATATTTTTGCCAAGTGCGTTCAACTTTTGTTACAGGCTCTGCGAGTCCTCTAGTGACTTGGACGAAATGCTCTTCATCAGTGGATTTGGGCTTAAGTAAACCCGATTCCAAATCTCGTAAAGTTAAGCCAAGTGTGGAAAGAATAGTGGCTTCCGCAATGCTGAAATCGCCCGATTTTTTAAATCCGTACGGAAAACGCTCCACATCTGAATACAGTTTTGCACCAATTCGTATGTTTGCAGTTAGCATTTTTTTACCCTCAGAAGTTAGGATTAATAAAGGTTTCATTCCTAACCTGTTCTAATAGAAGAGGGGAATAATTGACAACGAAATAAATTATTCGCCGCCAGCAAAATACTTTATTGAAAAAGGTTTATCTTTTCTGAGCAAGAGGAATTGACGCGTTTCCCTATGGAGGGAGCGGAGCAAATCAATATTATTCGTCGTGACGACAAATAAAATATGTTTTTAAAAATTAATGTAGACCAAATACTATTTAGCCAACTAAAGAAGTATGAGCCAGCAATGAGTAAAGATTTACGTTATAACAAAGACGACCCAATCGATTCGATGACTGATGATTTTTCACTATTTATCGAAAATGGTAAAACTACACGTTATCGTCAGGAAAAAGATAGGTCTAAATACAAACAGAATAGTTTGCGTCGTGCCCGAAAAGGACGGCACAGCTTCGAACAAGAGAACACACACCAGCCTGTTCAGTAGAATATAGTGATGGCCGAACTACAAGCGTGTCAGACTTGTTTGCTTTATATTCCTGAATGTATTCGCTCTGGATTTTCAGGATTACCATTTAACGTATGAAATTTTCTTCTTGCACGCGCTATTGTGATGTATTTTTGCCATACTTTTTCAATTTTTGTGGTGGGCTCTCTCAATTCCTTGGTAAAGATTTGAAATTGTTGCTCTTCTGACGAGTTTGGCTCAATTTGTCCTTGCTCAAGCGCTAAAAGTGTTTCGCCATAAATAGTCAGCAACTGCGCTTCTACGATACTGAAATCTCCGCAACGATGAAATCCCCTGGGGAATTTAGTTATGTCTTTAAATCTTTTTTCACCCGGTCTAATATCGTAAATCATAACAACTCCAAAATTTAACACTGGAAGCCAAGCTAAATGGCCCTCAAAGAGCATTAGCTTTTATGTCAGAAGAGCGTCCAGATACAACAAGAAATTTTAATCTTCACGATTGAATAATGTACAAGAGGTCAAAAAGGCGAGCAAAACCACTCTCCAACTAATAAATAGAGCTACCATCAAAAAGCCCATTTCCCTCCGCTTCCAAAGGTGTCCCGTTACATTTTGCTATTTAAATACTTCCTCAGAACAATGCTTTGGCCCAGCAATCAATGCAACTGCAAAAAATAGCAATGTCACACCATTTCTAAGCCGACTTTTTTTAATCTTTAGGAACAATTTAATTCACTTCCTAAAGTGCACGATTCCGCTAAATATTTGAGTAACACCTCTAACAAGATCCTCAAGATCTTAAAAAACTATATTGAGACCTTATGAAAAAAAAGTTAATTGTTTTGAGCTTATTGTTAGCTACAAATGTATTCGCAGAAAATCTACCTGTTGCACCGCCAGAATTAATTAAAGAATTAAAGGCTTTTTGTCAGGAAGTAGCTGATGAAGATGGCACAGGGGACATGGATCTCCCGACCTTTTTGCTGGACTGCGTCAATCAAGAACTTGAGGCAGAAGGATACCAGCGCATTGAGGAACTTGAATAAACTGTAAAGAAAAGTTCAAATCATCTTGCCTTGAGGGCGCTTTAAGCGTATTAAGCTAGAAATCTAAACACATTGGTTAAATCAATGGATGTACGTTTTCTAGCTACTTTTTTAGAAGTCTCTAAGACGCGGCATTTCGGAAAAGCCGCAGAGAATTTATATTTAACTCAATCCGCAATAAGCGCCCGTATTAGACTATTGGAAGAGTATTTCAATACGTCACTGTTCATACGCAACCGAAACAGTATTCAGTTAACTACTGCAGGTGAAAAGCTTATTCCGTTTGCGGAGTCATTGTCTTCAACCTTGGCCGATGCGAGAAAAGCGCTGAATGAAGCCGAAGTAGAGTACCTTGTGTGTGGTGCTACTCCCAATGCATGTGAGTTGTTTTTAAACGAGTCACTCGTTCAAATGAATGTAAACTTCCCAGGCTTATCACTGAGAGCAGAAATGCTGAACGTCGAACAATTGTCCAGGCAACTTCATGAAAGAGTAATCGATTTTGCGTTTACCACGGAGCCGCTGAAGTCGGATGATGTGGAGAACGTTCCAATTGATTCCGCTATGCTTGGTTTGTATTCAACGGATGCAAATAATGTTGCTGAAGCTCTACAAAACTATGTTCATATTGAATGGAACCCGAAAATAAGTGAGTCACTTTATCAACTGTTCCCAGCAGCAAGACGCGCGACATTTAAAACCGGTTCATTGAGCATTGCAACAAATTACATACGCTCAAAGGGAGGTAGCGTGGTGCTTACCGAAAGTTTAGCCGAGCGGCTTAATGACATGCACAGAATTACCAGGGTTGAAGCACTAAACAGTCTTTGTATTACGACGTATTTGGTGTTTTTGAAAGGTATTAATAATTCGTTGTTGTCGGAATTAATCTCCTTTTTCAAATCAGAAAATTAATTTACCCAGAGTTTTGTCACATAGAGTCGATTTCATCGAGTTATATATCAGCATCAACAGGTTTGAAATGGACTTGATGTTCTACTGTCATTGCTTTCAGGTAAATCGAACTTACTTTAATACCGGTCAACATAATCGCAGGTTTTTCTTTGTGTTCACATTCCGAATTTTTAGCAAATTATACCAATAAGAATATTTATCGTTCCTCATGAAAGGAGAAATCGATATTCTTCATTGGGCCGGCAAACCGCTTTGAGTTTTATGCTTCTCGGCAAACCACAATTGCATGAAGTCTTTGGTTAGTTGCTGCTCTATCTCAATAGCTTTTTCCGTTGGGCAGAAAATAACAAACTCGATATTTGTGTCGCCTAAATCCGAGGTCGAAATACTAATGTGTGGTTCGGGTCCTGCAATTTTTACATCCAAGCGTCGCTCTATCATTTGATTGTATCGTGCTGCTACCTCGTAAAAATCTGCACAATATTGCGCTGCTTTTTCTTTGAGTTGATCAATAAACTCAAAAGGATTGATACTGCAATCCCGTGAGATTTTAAAATGATGTGTTGCGTAGCGCCTCAGAAAATTGAGGTTTTTTATGGGGCTGGTTATCAGCTTATTGTTGGGAATAAAAAGTGTTTTACCTGTGTATTCGTAAGTACGTAGATCAACCTCAAGCAGGGTGCTTTTGATCCAGTCCGTTTCGGAGACTTCGCCCACGAATTCTCCTACTTGTATCCAGTCGCCAATCCTGAATGGACGAGTTGAAACAAGATAGAAAAAGCCGATCACGCATTGTATAAACTCTCTGGTTGCAAGCACGATAGCCACTGCAAAAGCAGCAATTGAAAGTGCAAACTTCTGCAGTTCACCGGCCCAGATCGACAACAACAAAACGATCAGAACAAAGTTTAGGAAGTTCTTGATATTATTGACTAAATCTCGTCTATCTTCGCCCTTGCTTTTGGCGCGCCTACGCACCAACTTTACCAAGGTAAATTTGAGCATCATTGAAGTCAGTGCAAGGAGCAGGGTGACAATAAGTTTGTTACTGAGAAAAGCTGTGAGTATGTTGTCCATGTCTGAAAGATGCTCGTACTATTATTCAAACACCTTAGCAGCTCCGCGAACGCTTGCAAACATTCACGGAACGAACAATGACTTAAGGTCCTGTTGGCTCAAGTAGAATCAAATTGCTGCATGGATTACTTGAAACCGTGGTGTCTTTAAAAAGTGCTATCTTCTGCTAATTTAACCTGATGTGTGAACTATCCAAACCTCAGGTTAACTTAATTGAATCAATGATCGATTGGAGAAATAGCCGAATAGTTTAAGTCTGACTCGGCCAGCATGACCCGACAATAGCAGGCTTCAAGAAAATCTGTTATTTGTATCCAAGCAAGTTAATTACTGCCAAACTAACTATTATCAGCTCTCCAATAAATCTAAAAATGCTATGGATTTTTCTGTTCTAGAAACTATTGTTAATGACCTGGTTCAATCAACATGGTCGGCTCTGGATGAACCACACACCTTCATTCAACTAGTGGTGATCCTGGGAATATATAGTGTCTCCTACTTAATCGGGTTTAAAATTCAGAAACATGTCGTTTCACCTAAGGAGAGTGCACATCCAGTCAGCACCCTTATATTTGAAGTCACCCGAATTGCAAGTCCTTTGATCGCAATATTGATCATGAAAATTGCTGAACAAATAGCTGTGACGCAATCTTATCCTTATTGGTTATTGGAGTTCGCACTGAGCGTCGCAATTTTATTATTTTTTAACTCTTTCATCCGTGCTTTTGTTAAACAACCATTCGCAGCAAAACTATTTCGTTGGATTGGTTTGCCAATTCTATTTCTTCACCTTGTCGGCCTGCTACCAGTAGTAACAAATGCTTTAGAACAGATTTCATTTTCTATAGGGAATGTCAGTTTTTCTGCTTATGGTATTGCCAGAGTATTTATATTCGGCGGCTTTTTATTTTGGCTGGGGCGAGTTTCGAATTCGTTCGGCAAAGCGGTGATAAAAAAGCAAGAAGCATTGGATGTACCCACAAAAGAAGTTTTTACAAAGCTGTTTGAGGTCACCTTATTCTGCATTGTTGTACTTCTTTTACTCAATGTTATGGGAGTCAATTTAACTACCCTCGCGGTTTTTGGAGGAGCACTAGGTGTAGGTATTGGACTTGGCCTGCAGTCAATTGCTTCCAATTTTATTTCCGGGATCATCATTCTTTTAGACAGATCACTAACCATAGGCGATTTTGTGGAACTTGAAGAAGGGCAAAAGGGGTTCGTTCGTGAATTCAGAATGCGCTACACCGTTCTCGAAACCTATGACGGAAAAGATATATTAGTTCCGAACGAAAAATTTATATCCTCCTCACTCGTTAACTGGACACACAAAGATCCGAAACAGCGATACAGGGTTGATTTCTCCGTGCCTTATGCCACAGATGTGAGAGCCATGGTGGAAATTATTAAAGAGGCCGTTGCCGAACACCCCCAAGTAATCAGTGGTCTTGATGTGCCATTCGAAGAGCGTCCTGATTGTGAAATTGACAGTTTTGGTGATTCTGGCGTGAACATGTTTGTTGAATTCTGGATTGAAGGCATTGATGATGGAAAAAACAGAGTAGGAGGTGATCTTCTACTAACCATATTTGAAACGTTGAAAGAAAATGGCATTGAAATTCCCTTTCCTCAGCGTGAAGTTCGAATTTTGGATCCGCACAATAATAAAAATTAGCAGAAGCGATTATAAGCGACTGCGAACTTCATACAGATTTAAATATTTTATTAACTCTAGAACTAATTCTTTCAAATTATGTTTCTTTAGGGAAAATGGGTCTAGGATACGCAATATTCTGTATGTAACTTGGAACAATTCCAATGCGAATTGCAATTTTGTCTAGAAACCCCAAACTTTATTCCACCCGTCGACTAAAAGAAGCCGGACGGCAACGAGGCCATGAAGTGGATGTTATCGATACAACGCACTGTTATATGGACATCACAAGCAGCAAACCATCGGTTAGATTCAAAGGACGGCCCTTACCCTATTATGATGCTGTCATACCTCGTATTGGTGCTTCAGTCACCTTTTATGGAACCTCAGTTGTGCGTCAGTTTGAAATGATGGGGACATACAGTATCAATGAATCGGTTGCCATCAGCCGTTCGAGAGATAAATTACGTTCGTTACAACTTTTATCAAGAAAAGGCATTGGGATGCCAAGAACGGGATTTGCAAATCGCCCTGACAAAATTGATGACTTAATCAAAAATGTCGGTGGTGCTCCTGTTGTTATTAAGCTTCTTGAGGGGACCCAGGGGATTGGTGTGGTTTTGGCAGATACCCAAAAAGCGGCGGAGTCGATCATCGAAGCCTTTATGGGGCTGAATGCAAATATTCTGGTCCAGGAATATATTAAAGAAGCGGGAGGTGCGGATATTCGCTGTTTGGTTGTGGGCGGTAAAGTGGTTGCCGCGATGAAAAGACAAGCGGCACCCGGTGAATTTCGTTCTAATCTGCATAGAGGGGGATCAGCGAGCTTAGTAAGACTGTCTCCCGCTGAAAGGAAAACAGCCGTTGATGCAGCTAAAACCATGGGCCTGAGCATGTGTGGTGTCGATATCCTGCGTTCGAACAGTGGTCCCGTAGTCATGGAAGTGAATTCTTCTCCGGGCTTAGAGGGGATCGAAGCTGCCACAGGGAAAGATGTTGCTGGCATGATAATCGACTTTATCGCGAAAACTGCGAAACCGAATAAGACAAAAACTAAGGGAAAAGGCTAGATGAGTGAGATCGTAATCGGGGGAGTCAGTGTTTTAGCCGGACAAACAAAAAAAATAGAACTCCCCATGCCACCTTTATACACTGATACACACATGTCAATTCCGGTCTATGTGCAACGAGGCCGAAAACCTGGTCCAAGCCTGTTCGTTAGCGCAGCTATTCATGGTGACGAACTCAATGGCATTGAAATTGTAAGTCGCTTGATTAAAAGTCGCTCGATAAAATCTCTGCGCGGCACGTTAATAGCGGTGCCTATGGTTAATGTTTACGGCGTCCTAAATCAAAGTCGATATTTACCGGATAGACGCGATCTAAATAGGAGCTTTCCTGGCAACAAGAAAGGCTCTTTGGCTGGTCGCATCGCCAATATTTTTTTAAATGAGATTGTCTCTATTTGCGACTACGGCATTGATTTGCACACAGGTGCGATACATCGGAGTAATTTACCACAGATACGCGCAAATCTTGACGATCCGGTCACATTGAACCTTGCCAAGGCATTTGGCTTACCGGTGTTGTTGAACGCTGATATTCGTGACGGTTCTCTGCGCCAGGCAAGTCTGAATTTGGGTACTAAGGTTTTGTTATACGAAGCTGGGCAGGCGCTGCGCTATGATGAGTTTTCAATTCGCGCAGGCCTAAAAGGTATTATCAATGTAATGCGTGAAGTCGGCATGCTAAACAAAACGAAAGCAAAAGGGCATTCTATCGAGCAATTCATCGCGAGGCAAAGTGGTTGGGTAAGAGCGAGTGAAAGTGGCTTTGTCAGTCATTTGGCGAAACTTGGAGACCATGTAGCGAAAGGTGATCAATTAGCAATTATTTCTGATCCTTATGGGGTCGTTCTGGCAACGATAACCAGTCCAACGGAAGGCGTAGTGATAGGTAAACAAAATATTCCTTTAGCACAGGAAGGAGAGGCCATGTATCACATTGCTTACTTTAAGGCGCCAGATTCGGTAGCGGAGAACCTCGAGTTACTGCAAGATAATATGGTGTTGGGTGACATTAACGTCACAAATGAATTATGAAATAGTGGACGATAGAATGTCAAAAGTGTCAGTAGGTACATTGGAAATCTGTAGTTTGCCAGAACTCATGATAGAGTCGCTACATATCAGGGTTGATACGGGGGCTACTACGTCATCCTTGCACGTTGATAATATAACTGAGTTTCAGAAAAACAACGAATTGTGGGTGAGTTTTGATATACACCCCGATCTGCACGACGTTGCTCAAACCGTGCGTCGTGAAGCTAAAGTAGACGCGATAAAAAAAGTTAAAAGTTCAACAGCAAACAAAGAACGGCGATACACCATTACCACCAACATCGTAATGGCGGACATGCAGTGGCCGATTCAACTGACGTTAACCGATCGCTCCAAAATGACTTACCTGATGTTACTTGGTCGGCAAGCAATGAGTGGAAAACTGATAGTTGATCCGGAATTCGAATATTTGCTTGGCAAGCTTTAGTTCTTTATGGCATCTGAAACAGAGAATTCTTTCCGATTCCTCGACCAGTATTAAGCAATATAAATTTGTTAAGTTCGCACAATTTCTTGGTAGATGGGGAGCAATTGACTTTGGCTAGTGAATTTTATTTAGATATAGACAGTGCAATTGTGTATGTCAGACTCTTTGCTCACGTCGATGGTTTCGACGTGATGAGTGTGCACGGCAACCCAGAATTTATGGACCTAATGCGGGAACATAAAAATGTGGTGTATGACTATTCTGAAGCAACGCGAATTGATATTACCATTGAAGATGCAAAGTCCTTCGCAAAGTTAGCTGGTCTGGAGGCTAAACTCACCAGTGGTCTAGTCATATCTGTTATTCCAAGAGATGCCGAGCATAAAAAGGGGGCGGAATTGTATCAGAACATCGCTAATGAATTGGGCGCTGACATTCGTATTATTGAATAAAGTGCACACTATTTTAGTTAGAAGAATTTAGCCTGCAAAACACGTAACTTTGTTCATAACACGCCCACACCATATTCTTTGAGTACGTTTTTGTATTCATCAGATTTCTTAAACTCCGCTATCGCTTTCGAGAGCTCGCTAGCTAGCCCAGCATGTTCTTTATTCAAAAAGTGAAAGAACGGCAGCGAAGTAAGCTTTTGGTAGCAGCCCTCATCTTGAACTAATGCTCTGTGCTCAAACAAATCTGCTTCAAACGTAATTAAGTGAGTCAGCTCGCCATCTTCCAGTGCTTTCCAGAGCAGGTGTTGGTCCGCAAACTTCTGAGTTTCAAGTTGTTGCTGTGATAGCCAGTTGTTTATCAGCAACGCATCCGCTGCTGTTCCAATTTTCACACCAGCATTTGTTAGTGAGTTGACATCACTGCACTGTTCTTTGCTGGAGGCCAGGTAAATACTGGCTGAAATAATAGGTTCAGGCACTTTGACCAGCGCATCGTTTTTAAGTCCAAACTCGCTAATTCTGGCAAGTTCACCATCATTTTCAAACTGAAGAGATTGCACTGCTTCTTCTGTCGTAGAATATCTGGTTACGGTAATATTTTTGCCTAGTTGGGCATAAGCCTTTTGCATAATAAAAGAGACCAGGAAGGTCGACTTTAAGCCTTTTAATGTTGCCAAATGAATTAAATCTTCTTGACTTGAATCTAGTGAAGGCAATAGCTTTTTGGGCTCAACCAACCGGCCTGCCAACGCATTCATTAATGATGATGTATCATTAGTGATCATTGCATTTTCAATGAGAGTCGCGTATCGCAGGCTTAGGTTTTCCTCGGCTTCTCTATCAAAGTACTGTACTAAAATTTCTGCGCTCTCAAGTCTTATTGCCGCACTACGAACTCTTTCAGACAGTGTGTTTTTGTCTAACAGGGCTAGATCAGCAGGCAGCCAACCCAAATCTAAAGCGAGGTTCGTTCTGACCGCTGGTTCCAACAAATATTCTAAGAACATGGCGGCGACATCATGACGGGTGCTGGATGTCGGGATGAAAAAAACGTCCATAGGGGCAACTTCGGAAAAAGGCTTGTCTTCATTGGGAAAGGGAAAAAAACCAAGCTGCTCAGTTGCTGTTTTATTAATAATGCTTTCGGCAAATTGACCAGTTAACGTCATCGCCGCTTGCTGCCTGGCAACGGCATAAATTGACTCTTGCCAGCTCCACGGATGATTGGCAGCAAAAAAATAGTCGCCTGAAATAATCAAACCAAATCGCTCTCTAAGTGATCTGAGTTCAGATTCAGAAACCTGATCGCCATTTATTATTTTATTGCGAATCTCCTCCGTCCCTGGGGCAAGGAGCATGTAGTCAAGCCAGGCAAGAGTTGGCCAATCTTCATGCGTCGCTTGTATTAAAGGGCTGATACCAAAACGCTTTAATTTTTCACATACTGCAATAAACTCTCGCCAATTATTTGGGGGAGACAATCCGAACTTCTCAAAAATCGCTTTGTTGTAATATACGCCCCAAGCATATTGAGCGAAAGGCAGTGCCTGAACAAATCCATTTCGCGATACTTGTCGCAAAATTTTGGTTGAATAAATATCAGAGAAAGCTTGATTTCTAAGGATAGATTGAACTGGTGTTATGAGTTGTAAATCCACTAAATCATTGAGTCGTTTGCCAGCTTGCCATGTCAAAACATCATAGGTACCAGCTTCCAGCCAAGTTTTTAAGTTACGCTTATAATTTGCATCGCTGTAGAAATCGATATTTACCGAGATGTCTTTGTTAGCCTGCTCAAAATATTGGAGCCATTTTGAATAAACAGCAATTTGTTCCGGGTTCGCAGACGATATGGCAATGGACAGTGTTTTTTTATCAGAATTTGGAGCGGAGTAAACTGAAAGAACTGAAACACTACATAGAAACAAAATGACTTTAATAATTCTCAATGCGCACCTTAGGTCCAAGCATCCATGCACATAACTGATGAATTAGTCTAACAATTGGCTAAGTGTTAAGCAATTGCACTAAAGGAGTAGGTTTTGTGTTCGATATTTCGAGCGCTGTTTATGGAAGTTCTTCAATTGGCTTATCAAATAATCGACCAATCATAGAATCCTTATTGTTGAAAAAAGCTTAGGGTTTCGAGAAAGAACAGTAAACACAACAGTCTCCCTTGAGTGGTTTCAAGATGGTTTTACAACCAATACATTCATAAAACCATTGGCATCTGCTCAGTCCTTTGGTGACTGCATTCAGGACAAGTAATTGTTGATGCTAAGGTGATATTTGACATGTCATTCTCGCTGGTTTGATAAGGCCACTAGTTCAGGTAGGGAGTATAAAGTAAAATAGGAAATGACATCGACTTGTTGACCAATGAACCTATATTCCTAGCTTAATATCAGGCGTTACTGATTGCCCCTTCTGCCACCAGGTAGCATGCGTAGCAGAGTGTTGTCTCGTTGAATATAGTGATGAAATAAAGCAGCAACAGTATGTAGTCCTATTAAGTAATAACCTGCAGTACCTATTGTCTCGTGGATGTCTTCAACAGTATCCGCCAATTCTTCATTGGCCGATACTAAAGCCGGGAGTTCCAAACCAAAAAATGGGATGGGTTTTCCTTCGGCACTGAGTATTATCCAGCCCGCCAAGGGCATGCCCACCATCATCAGGTATAGAGCGGCATGCATCGCCGTCGCAAGCCTTGCTTGCCAGACGGGCAGTGGAGGTTCAATACGTGGTTGGGTAGCTATAAATCTGAAGAACAATCTTAACCAAATCAAACTAAAAACGCTGAGGCCCAGCATAAAGTGCCAGGTCTTCAACAGTTCCCTTGGCTCGCTTCCTTTTGGAAACAACTCTCGCAGTTCAATACACCCATACACTGCTATCAGTAACAGAAACATCAACCAGTGGAGAATAATGGATGTGCCATGATACTTTTGTACTGTTTTCATCTGTTGAATTTTCAGAAGGGGGTTGGACAGATATTGAAACACAGTGCTCGTTCTGATTGTTGATTCATGTCAACTACCTACGATTTTCTTTGATCACCTGTTGGTGGAAATGTCAAACAACCGATTCCACAACAAAACTAATTCACCTAGTTTCTAGCGCAATCAATATAGTTAAACGACCGGACAAGGGGGAAGCGGGGCTCTCGGAAGCTCAGTTTCTGTCGCTTGAACGGGGTACATGGTCGAAGCGACTGGTTGCGTCACCAAAGATGGGTGAAGAAAGCTGCTTTTTGCTTCGAAGAAGCGTTAGCTGACCGAGCGACATTCTGGGATAAATGGCTGGCCGGCTCCACATGGACGTGTGACTTCTTTGATTCTGGTCAAGACCTAATTTTCTCTCTATAAACAAACACTATGTTCTCCGCAATGGAGCTTTGCAGAGATACCTAGTCTCAGATGTTCCTCATCAGATTGTAACCCCGCGCCAAGGGTGGCGTCGAAGAAACAACACTAATTCAGTCGATCGCCCTCAAAATACTGGTTTGATTTTTTAGATGCAAAGCAATGCGTTAATGCACTTAATTTCGTCTTCGTTAAAGGTTACTCTGATAATTAGATTTAACTTTGAGCCATGGTCGGGGAAATACATGCATTGGACACGATCCAAAAATATTTCGGATTTTATAAATAACCTTTCGGCAAGTGCGAATGATTATCTTGAAAAAGAAATGAAATCTATTAGCTTTCAAAAAGGAGAGGTGATAATTAAAAAAGGCCAGGATGTCGGTGGTGTATATATTGTTAATGCAGGTGAATTGCGCATTTATACGCTCGATCCTAATGGTATTGAGAAGCCTATAGATAACCTGAATCCAGGGGAAATTTGTTTGTTCGCTGTAGATTGTATAATGAAAAGAATGACTTACCCTGCATGGTTAAAGATAGATTCAGATCAGGCCGATATTTTTTTTATACCTGCGGCCGTCTTCAGAAAATTGTACCTAGAAGAGCCGTGGATACGTGATTTTATTCTTGAGGCTATGTCGAGTCGCATATACAGCATGATGTCTGTTATCGAACAGACGTTGACCTATGATGTAGGCTCACGGATCAACAGTCTGTTATTGCGTGAATGTCCTCTGAATAGAGAAATTAACTTAAGTCATCAGGAAATCGCAGACAGGATTGGTACGGCTAGGGAAGTTGTTTCTAAGCATTTAAAGTACCTGGAAAAGCAGGGGTATATTGAACTTGCAAGAATGAAAATCATCATTAATTCAAGTGAAAATTTGGCGGCTTTGCTGCCTAAACATGCTGTGTGATTCAAGTTACATACTTTGGTTAGCTAACTGCTTAGTGTAATCGCTCTTTATTAAGAGGGATTAATATGAAAAAACATCGTTTAATTATCTTGCAAACGCTTGCACTCGGTATGTTAACACTAACTACAACATCTCAACTTCAAGCCCAGGACAATGTAACTGTAGCGACGGCCAAAACACCGCCCAAAAATGATGGGCTGCCTATGCCCGGTTTTACGATCTCCAAAGGTAATACCGCCTTGGTGATCACTGATCCTCAGAATGACTTTCTATCACCCAAAGGTGTTACTTGGGGAGTCGTTGGTAAGAGCGTTACTGAAAACGGAACAGTTGCAAATATTGATAGTTTATTCAAAGTTGCGGGAGAGGTGGATCTTCCTGTGTTCATTTCCCCACATTGGTATTATCCCCATGACCACAAATGGGAGTTTGAAGGGGCACTGGAAGTGTTGATGCATAAAATCAATATGTTTGAACGTAAGAGCCAGTTAAATCTCGATGGGTTTGAAGGTTCAGGGGCAGACTGGTTGAAACAATATAAGCCATACATAAACAATGGCAAAACAGTTGTGACTAGTCCGCATAAATTGTACGGCCCTGAATCAAACGACCTGGTGCTTCAGCTTCGGAAAAGAGGTATTGATAAAGTCATATTGGGCGGCATGTCTTCAAATTTATGTACTGAATCTCATATGAGGGAATTAGTAGAGCAGGGCTTTGAAGTAATGGTTGTTACCGATGCCACCGCAGGAGCCATCACGCCACATTACGATGGTTATCAGGCTTCTTTGACCAACTTCAGGTTTATTGCCAGTAAAATTGATAATACCCAAAATACCGTGCGAGCAATAAAGCGGGCTTTTAAGTAATTATAGATTAACGACCGCCGGCATCAGAATGACGTCGGCTATTCTTTCCTGTCAATAGGGTAGTCAATATCCAGTCTAATTTATTTCAAATAATCGACCAATCATAGAACCCTTCTAGTAAAAAAAAACGTCCATTGCCCGAGGTTGTTTGCGCAATCATATCCTCTCTACTAAGGTGTGTTTTCAAGGGTAGAGATGGGTCGTGGTCAAAATGTCCAGTGGAGTAAAATATAAACAAAAGCACATCGGATTATTGTTGGCAATATTCAGTCTTTTTTCACTACCGTGTTTTGCCTCTGAAAGTGATTTCATAGATTGGCACTCGACTAACATTCAATTGTTAAGAGGGAGTCATTATCAACTAGGTGATGACAGCCGCACTGTTATGACGCTGGAATACGCCAATAGCTGGCGTTACGGTGATTTCTATATTTTTGGTGATCAGGTTTGGCCCGATAGTGGATCATCGACTTACTATTACGAGCCTACTTTGCGATTTAGTCTGAAAAAAATGCTGAACACGGACTATTCTGACGGATTGGTCAAAGACGTATTGCTGGCAGTAAATGTCGAAAAACCAAAAGGTCAAAGTGGCAGGCGTCTTTTGGGCTTTGCGGTTGATTTAAATATCAAAGGTTTTCGATTTTTTAAAACCATGCTGTTTTCAAGAAACAACCCTGACCTGTCAGGCGATATTTATCAGTTAACTGTTGCCTGGAATTATCCGTTTAAAATACAAGGCGTAAGTTTTCTCGCGGAAGGCTTTACTGATTTAGCCGGTTCAGAAGGGGTAACTGTTGCTAATCAGCTTTTGGTTCCTCGCCTGTTAATGAATGTAACTGATGTTTTCGGACTAACTGAAAGTACTTTGTGGGTTGGAATTGAGTGGCAATATTGGCACAACAAGTTTGGCGTTGATGGTGTTACAGAATCGGTGCCGCAATTGCAGGTAAAATACGTTTTTTGACGTGAAAAATAGAAAGTCTGCTTTTAGCCTTACTAACCAAGCTGGTTGTCATTGCTTTTTCCGTTTTTATCACCCAAACTCTGCGCCTTTCAAAAATATCGAGACCATTAAATGAGTGATAAGTCGGTAAAAGCTGGTGTTCTATTTGCCATTGCTGCCTACAGTATGTGGGGTGTTGCGCCCATGTATTTTAAACTTATTGCACAAATACCAGCTGCTGAAATTCTTGTTCATCGAATTGTCTGGTCCGTATTGGTTCTGGTCATGCTCGTTTTGGCTGCTGGCCACATTAACAAAGTACGTGATGCGCTAGGTAACAAACGTGTTCTGCAGGTGCTGTTAATCTCGGGTCTCTTGTTGGCTGGAAATTGGTGGTTATTCATCTGGGCGGTGAACAATGATCACTTGCTTGATGCAAGTCTAGGTTATTACATCAACCCACTGCTGAATGTCTTCTTAGGCAGAATATTTCTTGGTGAAAAGTTGCGCCCCCTTCAGCAATTTGCCGTTGTAATGGCGATTGTAGGAGTCAGTATCCTGATATTTTCTTATGGGCAGGTGCCTTGGATTGCCCTTATATTGGCCGGATCATTTGGGGTCTATGGATTGTTGCGTAAGCAGGTGGCCGTAGACTCACTACCAGGGTTGCTTATTGAAAGCTGCATGATGTTGCCTTTTGCAATTATTTACTGGTTTCTATATGCGAGCGATGCGAGCAATATGTTCACCAATGATTGGTCATTGAATTTGATATTGATAGGAGCGGGCATAGTCACTACAGCACCACTTCTATGTTTTACCGCAGCCGCAAGGCGCATAATGTATTCGACTTTGGGTTTCTTCCAATATATCGGGCCCAGTATAATGTTTGTGTTGGCCGTCTTCCTCTATGCAGAACCCCTGAGTGATGCCCGCCTTATTACTTTCGCATTTGTATGGCTAGCTTTGGCGATTTTCAGCGCAGATTCTTTACATGCCTACAGAATGAATAAACGCCAAATTAGCCAAGGTCAATAACCACCAGGTTGCGACCGTTTTCTTTGGCCTTATAAAGATTTTCATCGGCCCGTTTCAACATAGATTCGATAGTTTTATCGAACCAGTCTGTGAGCCCTATGCTAATTGAACATGAGAACACATGTTCTCCAAACTTGAATTGCCGCTCACTGATTGCCTCTCGAAACGCTTCCATCAATTCTTTGGCTCGCGTCAGTCCGACATCGGGCAAAAATACACAAAACTCTTCACCACCAAAGCGAGAAACGCAGTAAGGAGAAAAGTGCTTAACAATGGTCTTAGAAACCTCCTTCAAGACATAGTCACCACAGTCATGTCCATAGGTGTCATTGACAGATTTAAAATGGTCAAGATCGAACAGCGCCAGTGACTTAGTCGTTGGTTTGCGTTTCAGGATACCTTCTACCTTGCCAAAAAAATGTCGTCTGTTGGGCAGACCAGTCAGGTAGTCAGAGTTGGCAGCTCGTCTTATTGCATCGATGTGTTCAACATGCTCAACGTTTTGTAAAACACGACAGAAAAATTCTTCATGGCAATAGGGTTTGGTCAGATAGTCATTGGCACCACTTTTGATAAATCGAGCAGACAGTGAGCTACTGGTATCAGAGGAAACACCTATAATGCTCAGTTCATCTTTATGGTAGGTCCGACGTAATTCGGCAACCAATTCCACGCCTGTCATATCCGGCATATTTTCATCAGTAATGATCAACTTGATATCACGATGCATTTTTAACAACTCCATGCCTTCAACTGCACCTGCAGCTTCATAGGTGATGAAGTTGTGTCTGCGAAGGAGGGAAATTATTTTGTTTCTGCTGACCCGAGAATCGTCAACTATTAACACCCCTACTTGTTTGTTCTTTTCGAGCCTGCCCAGTAATCTGCTGAGATATTCGTACACTTGGGCATTTTCTTTGGGGATGTAATCCACCACATTTTTGCTTAAAACATGCTCCCGGATATCCTCGTCCATTCGTCCTGTGATAACGATGGCCGGGATAAAGGATTCAATGGCAAAGTCGATAGCTTCCCCATCTTGTGCATCGGGTAAGGTGTAGTCTATCACTGCACACAAATAGGATTCTGGCGGAGTATTCGCAAAAATGTGTTTTGCTTCGGTCAGGCTCTGGGCGCAAACTGCATTTAAATTAGCCTTGCCTATCACCCTCTTTAGCACCCGCATGCTGGTGTTGCTATCTTCGATGAGTAAAACATTGTGTTTCATTGATCGCATTCCAGTAAATGGGCACTTTTTTGGTATCAGTTACAATACTCTAGCAAATCAAAGCGCCTTGGGAATAGTATTCTTCAGGATAATTTTCAGGGCGCAAGTGTTTATCCGTTTTTAGGCTTTTGCCAATTTTGCATAGGCAAGCACCAGGCATTTGGTACCAAAATCATCGAAATTCACATAAATCCTGGCATGTTCGCCGCTTCCTTCGTAGTTGAGCACTGTTCCCTCCGAGAACTTAGGGTGCATCACGCGCTCGCCCAGTTGAAAGCCTGTTGATTCAAAAGCAGTATGGGAAGTTGCAGGTTGAAAGCGATTTTGTACTGGTCGTGAAATGGTCGTTCGCAACCTCACTTCTTCCAGGCAGGCAGTTGGGATTTCTTTGATAAAACGAGAAGGTGTATGGTATTTGTCCTGACCATAAAGGCGGCGGCTTTCTGCATAAGTAATATAGAGTTTTTCCATTGCCCTGGTCATACCAACATAGCAAAGTCGTCTTTCTTCCTCTAGTCTGCCAGGCTCTTCATGACTCATTTGACTTGGAAACATACCTTCTTCAACACCGGCAAGAACGACAAACGGAAATTCCAAGCCCTTTGCAGTATGAATTGTCATCATCTGAACGGCATCCTGATGGCTATCAGCCTGGGATTCGCCAGCTTCCAGCGATGCATGAGCAAGAAAAGCAGATAGGGGAGACATATTTTCAGCTTCTTCCGGCACTTCAAACTGTTTGCATGCGCTTACCAGCTCCTCCAGATTTTCAATTCTTGATTGTGCTTTTTCACCTTTTTCGGCCTGATACATGGCAAATAAGCCGGAATGCTTTATTACATGGTCAGCCTGTTGATCCAGCGCCAGGTCCTTTATATCTGTTTGTAGTTGGTAGACAAGGTCAACAAAGGCTTGCAGGGCATTACTGGCTCGCCCGGATAGTCGCTTCTCTTTGAGCATTAACAGTGTGGACTGCCACATGGATTGCTCTGTATTTTTCGCGGCATCACGGATCTGACTGAGCGTCTTATCACCCAGTCCACGGGCAGGTGTATTCACAATTCGTTCAAATGCTGCATCATCTATTGGTTGATTGATTATGCGCAAATAGCCCAATGCATCCTTGATTTCCTGACGTTCAAAAAATCGAAGTCCACCGTATATTCGATAGGCAACCCTTTCCTGCAACAACGCCTCTTCCAGCACCCGGGACTGAGCATTGTTGCGGTACAGAATGGCACAATCTGCCAACGCAGCGCCTTTATCCACATAGTCTTTTATTTTGGATACAATAAAACGTGCTTCGTCCAGTTCGTTAAATCCAGCATACAGAGAGATAAGCTCCCCTTCGCTGTCATCTGTCCATAGTTCTTTCCCTAAACGGCCCTGATTGTTGTCGATAACGGCGTTGGCTGCTTTGAGGATATTTCCGGTCGATCGGTAATTTTGTTCCAGACGAATGGTGTTTGCATTGGGGAAGTCACGTAAGAAATGCTGAATGTTTTCAACATTAGCCCCGCGCCAGCCATAAATCGACTGATCATCATCGCCAACAATAATCATGTTGTTTTCTTCACAACTTAACAGTCTTAACCAGGCATATTGGATGTTGTTGGTGTCTTGAAATTCGTCCACCAGAATAGTTCGGAAACGTCCCTGATAGTGACTTAATAAACTTGGATTCTTTACCCAAAGCTCATGGGCACGCAACAGCAGCTCGGCAAAATCTACTAAACCAGAGCGATCACAGGTTTGTTGATAAGCCTGGTAAATTTCGCGCATTTTCTGTTTTGTGTGATCACCATAGGTTTCGATATGTTCAGGCCTTAACCCTTCATCCTTATTGCCGTTGATGTACCATTGAATATGTTTTGGAGCCCAGTGTTTTTCGTCCAGGTTGAGTGTTTTCAATACCCGCCGTATTAGCCTGTACTGGTCATCAGAATCCAAAATTTGAAAATTCTCGGGCAATCCTGCTTCCTGATAGTGAGTGCGTAACAGGCGATGAGCAAGTCCATGAAATGTCCCTATCCACATACTGTTTAGCGGCATGCCCATTAGTTGCTCGACCCGACCTCGCATTTCCTTGGCGGCCTTGTTAGTAAAGGTAACCGCTAAAATACTAAAAGGTGCGATATTCTCCACTTCCATCAACCACGCCATACGATGTACAAGGACTCGGGTTTTACCGCTTCCTGCGCCAGCCAGGACTAGCATATCCGAAGCGGGAGCAGTGACAGCGTCACGTTGTTTTTCGTTTAATTGGTCTAAAAGTCGGGTTACGTCCATTGGGCACAGCAAGATTATTTATTATGGATGGGAGTATATCAGCTGTACTGTGTTTTTATACACTTAAAAATTCGAAATTAGATCCTGATCTAACCTGTCTGAATTAGTTATTAGGCAGAGAGTGCCAGGAGCGTATAAAATCCCTGCAGGAATAGCGAGTAGGGTTTAAATGTGTTCAATTCGCCCTCACTACATAACAAACGCACATAGTTGGGAATTCGAAAATGAAAGAGTCATTTTGGTTAACACTGAAAGACGAAGCGAAAAAAGTCGTCGAACAAGAACCTCTGTTGGCCAGTTACGTTCATGCCTGTATTCTCACTCACCATAATTTCGAATCCTCATTGAGTTTTATTCTGTCAAATAAAATGACCGATGAAGTGATGCCGGCCTTAGCCATTCGTGAAGTTTTTGACGAAGCCTATCTGCTCAATCCGGCAATTGTGGATTCCGCAATCGCAGATATCAAAGCGGTATTTGACCGCGACCCGGCGGTACATTCATATTTGACCGTCCTGATACACTTCAAGGGATTTCAGTCAATCCAGGTGCACAGGTTGGCAAACTATTTGTGGACCAAAGAAAGAAGAGACTTATCACTGTTTATTCAAAGTAGAAACTCAGAAGTATTTGGCGTTGACATTCACCCTGCAGCCACCATTGGTAAGGGTGTAATGTTTGACCATGCAACAGGAATTGTTGTGGGTGAAACAACGGTTATTGAAGACAATGTCTCCATCTTACAATCCGTGACACTAGGTGGTACGGGTAACGAATCCGGGGACAGACATCCCAAAATACGCCAGGGTGTCATGGTCGGTTCTGGTGCAAAAATTCTTGGCAATATTGAAATTGGCAGGGGCACCAAAGTCGGTGCAGGGAGCGTGGTATTAAACGATGTGCCCGCCCACGTAACTGTTGCGGGTGTACCGGCTAAAATCGTCGGCAGACCATGTTGCGAAAACCCCTGTGAAACCATGGACCAAAATATCCTTGAAGACTAGATCAAAACGCTCGAGTTTCAAGTGAACAGAAGCAAGTCTTGCAGTGTGCTCAATTCGATATCGGGAAGCGCGTAAACTGGCTCCCGGTTAAGAGTCATGTCGCGATTACAGGCAAACCATGCGGTGCTAAAACCCGCTGAACGGGCACCGAAAACATCTTTTTCCATATTGTCACCGATATGCAGAATATTGTGTGCCGGTAAATCAAGAAACGCTGAAGTTAGTTCGAACATTTTAGCGTGAGGCTTCATTGGTTGCTGCAGGTTTGCTTTGAAACATGCTGAAAAGTAATCCGCAATACCTATCTGGCTTAGATTGACGTTTCCATTAGTAATAGCCACTAGCGGAAAATGATTGGCTAGCTTTTCCAATAAAGAACAAACAGTCTTATCTACTTTAAAATGACTTCTTTCGAAGTAAAAATAGTCAAACGATTGTTTAGTTGCATCGCTAAGTGCCGCTCCTCGGTAGCCCTGCTGATGAAAACCAGCCAATAGTGTTCGTCTACGTAATTCACCCATGTCATTGCATAATTCAGGCGTTTGTTTTAGCGCAGTAGCTTTGTGAGAACGCCAGAAACGAATATCCGTGTTGGCGCATTTGTTATATTCAGTGCGGATAAAGTTCAACAGCTTTTTCTCTGCTGTTATCATCAAGGGGTGATTGTCATAAAGCGTATCATCCAAGTCGAAACTCATCGCTTTGACTTGTTGTATAGGTCTATAAAATTTCATTTATATACAGGACTCTTTGTTCTTTTATTATTTCTTGCGTTGTGCCCGTGGATGGGTTTTATCGTATACGTTGGAAAGGTGTTGAAAGTCCAAATGAGTATACACCTGGGTCGTAGATAAATTAGCATGTCCCAGTAATTCCTGAACGGCACGCAAATCGCCGCTGGATTCAAGCATATGGGTAGCGAAAGAGTGTCGCAATTTATGCGGGTTAACCTGCTGGTTGATCTGTTGCTTGTTTGCCCAAAGTTGCATGCGTTTGGCTATTTGTCTTGGGGAAATACGTCGCTTGTGTTTACTGACAAAAACAGCCATCTCATCAAAAGGTGCCATTTGTCCTCTTACCTTTAACCAGGCGTTTAGCCACTTCCGACTTTCACGGCCCAGAGGCAACAGTCTTTCTTTGCTGCCTTTACCCTGTACAAGAATCTGGCTGCTATCTTCTATATCTTTCAGATTCAGCCCTGCCAGCTCCGCCAAACGCAAACCGCAGCCATAAGTCAGTTCCATCATTGCCCGGTCACGAATAGCGAGCAGTGAGTCAGGTTCAATATCCAGCAACTGGTCCATCTGATCGACGCTGAGTTGTTTGGGCAAAGGACGCCCCTGTTTGGGTGCCCGAACTGATTTTGCGGGATTCACATCCAGTACCTGATTAAGTATTAGAAACTGGCAAAAAGTGCGAAGCGATGAAAGGCGCAAGGCAATAGATCTGGGACTCAGTTGCTCTCGTTTAGCCTGAGCAAGAATTTTACGAACATGATCAGTCGTCAGTTCAGACCAATTGTCAAAGTTGGCGGTCTTGATCACAGAATGCAGTTGACGAAGATAATTTTCCTGAGTTTTCGGCGAAAGGTTTCTTTCATACTTGAGGTAGTCAAGAAACTTATCCAGCCACTCGGTCAGGGCTGGACGCTCCATCTTTAGTATCCAGCCAAATTAGGCAGCAAAACATTGAGAAATTGCTGCAATTGAGTGATCAGCAAAGTATCCATATCCGGGTTAAAATGCCCCGGATCACGGCTCGCCACCGCGAGAATACCTAGTTCACCTTTTTCACCCAACAGCATTAGTGCGACGGATTCTGCTGGCTGACCACTAAACAATAGCTGCTTTTCATGTTGACTGATACGTCCAAAGAAGAAGCATTCTTGTTTAAATCTCTTCTCAATGAATAGCTTACGTTGTATCTCAGGTAGTGCATTGGCACCGCCAAAGGAACGCAAGGCGACAGCCGACATTTTCAATTTTTGTCTCAACACATCTTCAAGCGTGTCTTGTACTTCGCTAAAGAAGCGACACTTAAGTAAATGAAGATTCAGGTCTGCATAAATCCGATAGATTTCTTCGTTTTGTTTGGCGATGGAAATTAATTGGCTTAGTTTGTGAGTCAGTTGACGAGCTTTTTTACGTAACTGATCACTTTGCAGTTCAACCAGGGAAATGCTGCCCTTTTGTTGATGAGGAATATCTATTCTTTCTGCAAGGCCAGGGTACTCGGCGAAAAACTGAGGATTCGCAAGTAAGTAGTCTTTTACATCTTCAGCACTAATTGGCTGTTGTAATTCATCAAATGACGAGGAAAGTTCGGCTCGTTGTTGTCCAGACATTTCACTCATAAATTTATAGTTCCATCAAATATATGTTCCGCCGGCCCCGTCATTTTTAATACATTATCACGCCCTTGCCAACGTATTTTTATTCTTCCGCCCGGTAAATCGACCTTAACTTCGTTACCAAGCTTACCTTGAATCTGCGCAATCGCAACAGCGGCACAGGCTCCGGTACCACAGGCAAGAGTTTCGCCCACGCCACGTTCGAAAACACGCAATTTGATATGGCCTTCATTGATTATCTGCATGAAACCAACATTCACCCCTTCTGGAAATCTATCATGCCGTTCCAGTAAAGGTCCGATAGTTTCAACATCCGCTTGCTCAATATCATCCACTTCCAGCACACAGTGAGGGTTTCCCATTGATACCGCGCCACAGAAATAGGTTTGTTCATTGGCACGAATAATATAAGTCCCTTCCTCTTTGTTAGCTTTTAACGGGATTTGAGAGGGATCGAATTTGGGTTTGCCCATATTCACAGTGACTTGCCCGTCTTTCTCAAGATACAGTATAATTCGTCCAGCCTTGGTACTGACGACAATTTTATTGCGGTTTGTCAGACCTTTCATTTTGACAAAACGAGCAAAACACCTTGCACCGTTGCCACATTGGGAGACTTCTGAACCGTCCGCATTAAAGATGCGATAATGAAAGTCTTGTTCAGGATCGTAAGGCGGTTCAACCATCAACATCTGATCAAAACCAATTCCTAAGTTCCGGTCCGCCAGCTGTTTTATCTTATCGGTAGAGAAAAACACATTTTGTGTGACGTTATCAATCACCACAAAATCATTTCCCAAGCCGTGCATTTTTGAAAATTGAATCTGCATTACAACAACATAAGTTTCAGCAAAACACTAGTTTACGAAACTTTGTGCTCTCCTTTCCACAAATCGTGAAGTTTTTCTCGTTCACGAACCAAATGAATCTGATCACCATCAACCAAAACTTCAGCTGGTCGACAACGGCTATTATAATTTGATGCCATGACAAACCCATATGCACCAGCGCTTCTCACTGCGAGTAAATCGCCCGCAGCAATCGACAAGTCACGTTCCTTGCCAAGAAAATCGCCCGTTTCGCAAATTGGTCCAACAACGTCATAAGTGGCCGTTTCGCGGGTCAGATTTTGATCCGTCTCAATGATGTTTTGCCATGCTGAATACAATGCAGGTCTCAGAAGATCATTCATCGCAGCATCAACAATCGCAAAATTTTTCTCTTCCCCTTGCTTAAGAAATTCAATTTTGGTTAGCAGAATTCCAGCGTTTGCCATGATTGCCCGACCTGGTTCGAACACCAGTTTGAGATGCTTGCGTTTGTCCATTCGCGTCATTATTGCCGCAACATATTTGTCGGGCTCCGGGGGCGTTTCTCCGTTGTAGGGTACGCCTAGTCCACCGCCTACATCCAAATGGGAAATGTGTATCCCTGCCTCAGCCAATTCATCAACCAGCACTAGCAGTCTATCCAGGGCGTCAACAAAAGGTTCTACTTCAGTAAGTTGTGAACCTATGTGGCAATCTATACCGACAATATTGAGATGACTGTAACTATTCGCCAGTTTATAGATATCAATTGCATGTTCGCGCTGAACACCAAATTTGTTTGCTTTCAATCCGGTGGAAATATAAGGATGGGTTTTCGCGTCTACGTCCGGATTAACTCTGATGGAGATGCGGGCCTGCACATTTAACTCAGCTGCAACTTTGTTGATCCGTGCCAATTCAGGGGCAGATTCCACATTGAAACACATAATCTCATTTTTTAGCGCAAAAGCGATTTCGTGTTCCGTTTTGCCTACACCGGAAAAAACCACTTTCGATGTGTCACCACCTGCTTCGATTACCCTGGCCAGCTCGCCGCCTGAAACAATATCAAATCCGGATCCAAGTTTTGCCAACACACTTAAAACACCGATATTTGAATTGGCTTTAACGGCATAACACACAAGGTGTTCATGATCTTTGGCGGCATTGTTAAACGCATGCCAATGGCGCTCAATCGTTGCACGGGAATATATATAAGCAGGTGTTTCAAATTTGTTGGCAATGTCTTCGACATCAACATCTTCTGCATGTAAACGTTGATTTTTAAAACTAAAGAAGTCCAATTATTGTTCCTTCTCGGAAGAACTGTCAGTTTGGTCGTCTTGTTGGGTCGTTTCCGGCTGATTGGTTTCGGCTTGTTCAGGCAGTACAAGTGGCCCTTTGTAACCACAACTGCTAAGCACAAATATAGATGCGAACAAAAAACCTTTTGCCCTAAAACGAAAGCGCGACATGAACTGACTCTAGATTATTGATATGGCTGTATCATCTCATCGAACTGATAAAAATCAATAACATTTATTGCATAAAAGATTTTAAAAAAATCCAACACCATTACCTGACTGTTAAAAGCTTCACATATCATTACTATTTGGTATATTTCAAACGATACACATCGGCTTGCTATGCACCCATTTCTAGAAGCCTGCGATGCACAGATTCCGGAAAACGGACCTGATTCCAGAGCCTCTGACATATAATTTCTGGTTCGTCCCATTCTTCACTGAGGATCCAGTTAATCAATATGTTCGGATTGTCAGGGAAATGGATCGGCTCAGGATTCGGCTCGCGCAGCCATTTTTCCACTGAAGCGGAATTGAGTTCCATCATGCTTGTGCAAAGCCCGAGTTTTTCTAGTGTTATCATGTTTGACAATTGTTCGTACTGGCCTTTGAGGGGTTTGATGAGCACTTTTTTACCTAATTGCAAACACTCACTGGATAGCTCAAATCCACCATTAGCGATTACCCCCGAACAGTGTTTTATGGATTCCTTGAATTGGGTTTTGGATGGTCTTTTCCAGTAAATGTTACCTTCTTTTATATTTTCTCGAATCTGAGGGTGGAAACATTCAAATTTGAAGTGTGGAATGGATGACAGCATTCGTGTAATGTCTTCTAACTCCTCGAAAGGTAGATAGACCAGAACATGCTGGTTGGAAGGTTCAACATCCATTTTCTCTTCAATGAATGGTGGCATGATATTGTGGCCGAAATGATACCAATGCACCCCAAGCTGCAGCTCGCATGGCGCAAAATAACGGGTGAGTATTCTGTCGATTATGCTTTCACCCTGTCTGGGTACAGGGTAATTAAAAGCGCATTGATGACTAATGGAAATACTGGGTAGTTGTTGTCGTTTGGCTGCCCAGGCGGTTATAGGCTCGAAGTCATTGAGCAATAGATCATAGCCAGAAAGATCAAGATTTTGAATGTCATTGTAAGCAAGCTTCAAACTGGCTGATTTAATTGTCTGCCATTTAGACACAGAACCCTGAGAAGTAACAAATGTCAGGCCTCGGAACGTACGATAGTTGCCAAAAGGTTCCATATCGAAATAACCGTTTTCGGCTCTGCCAGTGAAAACAAAATCAACATCAACATCATTGCGTCGGGAGAATGCGTTTGCCATGACACGGGCACGTGCAATATGACCATTCCCCGTACCCTGAACACCGTATAAAATTTTCATAAAGTCACAACATAATTGAAATACTAAGGTAAGAAATCAATATTCCCAACATCGCACCAGCGAGAATATCGCTGGGATAGTGAACACCAAGCAACACTCTGGATAAACCAATCATGCAAGCCCATATGTACACCAGCAGGAACATGGATGGATAAAAATGCACTATCAGTGAGGCCATCAAAAAGGCAGCTGCAGTGTGACCGGATGGGAGACTGAATTTATCTGACGGTGTTAGATGGGCATTGAAATTGTTAAACAAGTCGCACGGACGTTGTCTTTTGAAACTCTTTTTGAGTATCACATAAACAGGCAGTTCAAGGGCGTATGCCAATAGTGCCGTGTAAAGGAATAGGTCGCCATGAGTGGGTTCAAAAAACCACAGCACCAAGCCCAGTACTAAATAAAGTTGTCCATCACCGGTCTTCGATGTCCACTTAATTAACTGACAATTGTGCCTTGCTGTTTTGCTAAACAACCAATAAAACAATTTGGTATCGGCTCTGGCAAACAAATTCATAACATTCACAGATGTAGTTGTTTGATCTGGATGTTATGCAGCTCCTATGAATATTAAGTGACATATTTTAGAAGCCTTTGTTACAGATAGGTGAGTTCAAAGGACAGGATTGCAAAGAACTGTTTTACAAAGTGTTTATCTACAACTACTCTGTGCTTATGGGTGATTCAGCAAGGTATAACCGAGATGGACTATAACACGTCAGAACTATGTGATTTATTCGCAGATAGCGTCGATGTCGTTGAACCAATGTTCATCAGCTTTGGTGGTCGGGCTTCCTATGGTGGGGAGATCACCACAATCAAATGTTATGAAGACAAGGGATTGATTGACAAAGTACTGTCCGAATCAGGAAAGGGTAAAGTGTTGTTGATCGACGGTGGTGGATCAATGCGCAGAGCCTTGGTAGATGCAAATACCGCTATGCTGGCCGTTGAAAACAATTGGGAAGGTATTTTGTGTTATGGCAGTGTGCGTGACGTAGATGCCCTGGAAGATCTGGACATTGGCATTCATGCAGTTGCTTCAATTCCGGTTAATGCAGACTTTGAGCACACTGGTGAAATTGATATCGCAGTTAATTTTGGTGGTGTGACTTTTTTACCGGAGGACCATTTGTACGCTGATTCTACTGGTGTAATTCTTTCGCCTGAGGCCCTGGATATAGAATAGGGCCTGGCATGATCACCAAACCCTATTATATGTTTTTCTAGTGCTTACTTTTTAAATACATCATTAAGATAAGCGGCAATTCTGACCCCGGCCTGTTGCAGTCTCGACTTCACTGTCGGTAGGTGCTGGTATTGATAATCATAAGAAATCTCATCACTGTCCGGGTAAAGGTTATCCCGTAGCTTAGTGCTTTCAGCTATCCAAACCAAAGGATCCGGTTCGTTCCATTTTTTCGCCATATCAGGGCTTATTTTCTTACCTAACCATTCTGTCCACTCTGAGTACGAAAGTTGTTTTCCATCAATCATTTCACTGTCCCACACACGGTGGAGGTTAGAATCTTTCCAGAAAAATTTAAGCTTCACGTCATTGCCACCTCTGTCGGTGCCATTTCCTGCGTGTAGAGGTTGATGCAAATCGCCTATGATGTGAACGATAAAGTGCAAGGCCAATCTTTTTTGTTCGACACTAGCATTGTCATTTTTAAGTGTGGCAGAAAAGTTCTCTAACGCTGTGTAAGCATCTCCTTCGTCAGGTGCGCCAACGTCCTTGTAGGTTTTCCCTTCCGGAACAGAAACGTAATGCCAGGGACTGGCTGTTTTTTTCCAGAATTTCGATGGGTCCGATCTCTTTTCATCGGCGTAAGTTGAAATTTCTGCCAGGGATTCGTTAGGAAACAACTTAAGAATCTCAGATTGAGTGCTTTGGGAGAGGTATTGTTCAGCGATACTCCCCGTAACTCGATGACCTGTCTGGCCCCACCCAAAGGCGTTGGAACATAGAATAAGAGAAGCACTGGCGACGAAGAGCGATTTAATTTTCATAGTCAATTTATTCACTTGTAGTTATTTTTGGTAACCCCAACGAGGCATTAGCGATTGATCAACACCCAGATGGTCAAGAATTCTGGCAACAACAAAGTCTACCAGATCCTGAATGGATTCAGGATTGTGATAGAAGCCAGGTGAAGCAGGCATAATAGTTGCGCCGATTTGTGACAGTTTAAGCATATTTTCAAGATGAATTGTGGAAAGCGGCATTTCCCTTGTGACCAGTAGTAACTGTCCACGCTCTTTGATGACCACATCTGCGGCCCGTTCGATCAAATTATCGCTTTTGCCTGTGGCAATCGCAGACAAGGTACCGGTTGAACAAGGACAGACCACCATTTGTTTAGGTGCGGCAGATCCGGAAGCAACGGGCGAAAACCACTCGTCTTTTCCGAACACTTTTAGCTGTTCAGGTTTGGCAGAGAAAAAATCAGTAAAAAAGGACGTTGCAGCCTCTGGATTGGCTGGAATTTTAAGGTTCTCTTCCGTTGCAAGTACCACCCGTGATGCTGAAGATATGAGCAGAAACACCTGAAAATCTGCTTTCAGCAAAGATTGAACCAGTCTAAGGCCGTACGGGGCGCCTGAGGCTCCGGTAAAGGCAATTGTAATTTGTTGCTTAAAATTCATGAGTTGCCAACTTTTCCAGCAGTTGATTATGGATATTACCAAACCCGCCATTACTCATGATCAAAATATGATCACTGGGTCGGACGTGGACAAGAATGGATTTAATCAGGGTATCCAAGTCTTTATACACTGAAGCGTCTACGTTGCTGTGGGCCAAAAGTTCATCCATGGACCAAACGAGATTGTCGGGTTCATGCAAAAACACAAGATCAGCTTTGCTCCAGGAATCCGCCAAGGTGTCTTTATGGCAACCCATTTTCATCGTGGCCGAGCGGGGTTCCAGAACAGCTAGAATCCTCTCTGCTCCCACTCTGTTGCGCAGCCCCTCTACTGTGGTTTTGATTGCGCTGGGGTGATGGGCGAAGTCATCATACACCGTGACTTGTTTAACTTTACCTTTTAACTCCATGCGTCGTTTAACGTTTTTGAATTTGTTGAGCGCTTCAATCGCAATCTTAGTAGGGACACCAGCGTGTCTGGCGGCAGCAATTGCCATCAACGCATTGCGAACATTGTGATCGCCAAACAACGACCATTTGACTCTGCCAAGTTCTTCACCTTTTAATGTCACGTCGAAATAACTGCCATCTTCGCTGGCATTTGAAACCTGCCAGTCACCGCCAATATATTGCACAGGACTCCAACAACCCATATCCAGAACTTTGCGAATGTTGGCATCATCTTTAGGAGCAATCGCTAACCCGTTACCTGGCAGAATACGCATCAAGTGATGAAATTGTTTTTGAATGGCCCCAAGGTCGTCAAAAATATCCGCGTGATCAAATTCAAGATTGTTAAGAATTAGAGTGCGTGGCTTGTAATGCACAAATTTAGAACGCTTATCAAAAAACGCTGAATCATACTCATCCGCTTCAATCACAAAGAAAGGTTCTTCGCCAGCGCGAGCGGATACCGAAAAGTTTTCCGGGATCCCGCCGATCAAAAAACCTGGTTTTAATCCTGCGTATTCAAGTATCCATGCCAACATGCTGGCAGTGGTGGTTTTCCCGTGAGTTCCTGAGACGGCTAATACCCAGCGGTTCGCCAGTACATTGTCTGAAAGCCACTGTGGCCCACTAATATAGGGTAAGTTTCTTTCCAGTACGTACTCTACACAAGCGTTTCCTCTGGACATGGCGTTGCCAATGATAATCAGGTCTGGCTGTGGATCCAACTGGGCAGGATCAAAACCCTGTGTAAGTTCGATGCCAAGAGAGGCCAATTGCGTACTCATAGGCGGGTAAACGTTGGCATCTGAGCCTGTGACATGATGACCCATTGCTTTGGCTATGGCTGCGATGCCACCCATAAAAGTGCCACAAATACCGAGAATATGTAGGTGCATAAATCCATTAACTGACTGTTCGTTGACGCTAGATTATCAGATTCAAAAGCGGTAACCCACTGAAACTATTCTTATCTTAATGTCTGAGCGGACCAGCTAAATGACTTTTACTAGCTGAGATTTAGATCTATTCCGGTTACAATTGCAACGATCGGCACTAAAACAATAATCACGCCGGTAAGATTCGAATTACTTAGTACCCACAAACTTAAGACGAAGGTCCAACCGAGAATGAAACGACTTAATACACAATTACAGGAAGATGGTGCACCGCTGGAGCTAATTCTTTTAATCCGTACTTTGCTTGCAGGCTGCAAGGAAATCTCTTTCAGGGTTAGCCAGGGTCATTTGGCCGGAGTTCTTGGTTCACTATTGAGTGAAAACGTACAGGGTGAAACACAAAAAAAGCTGGATGTGATATCAAATCAAATTCTTAAGGATATTTTGAAAGAGTCTGGTTACGTAAAAGCTATTTCTTCTGAAGAAGAAGATGACGTAGTTGCCTGTAACCCTGAAGGTAAGTATCTGGTAAGTTTCGATCCTTTGGATGGGTCGTCAAACACAGATATCAACAGCTTAATTGGCACCATTTTTTCTATTACGCATGCTCCTCAGTGGATGGAGGCAGACGATCCTTCTGCTTTCCTGCAGCCTGGCACTCAGATGGTTGCCGCTGGCTATGTACTTTATGGACCATCAACCATGCTGGCGATGACCACAGGCCGTGGCACTCATCTTTATACATTGGATAAAACTCATGGTGGTTTCCTACTTACTGAAAACAATGTGCAAATGCCAGAGCACACAAAAGAATTTGCGATTAATTCTTCTAACCAGCGTCATTGGGAGAAACCAATGCAGGATTATGTCACCGATTTGCTTTTAGGTGATGAAGGTCCAAGAGAGAAAAACTTTAATATGCGCTGGGTAGGTGCAATGGTGGGTGATATTCATAGATTGCTTTGTCGGGGAGGTATATTTGCTTATCCCTTTGATAAACGGAATCCGAAAATTCCCGGTAAATTGCGTTTGTTGTATGAAGCAAACCCCATGTCATTCTTAATTGAACAGGCTGGTGGTGCAGCATCGACTGGAGAGCAGCGTATTCTGGAAGTCATGCCTCGTGAGATTCACCAGCGAGTGCCTGTCATTATGGGCTCTAAAGAAGAAGTTGAAACCTGTCTTACCTATTACGCATAAAGCGTTAGCCCGAAGCGAGCGCTTCGGGCGCAATTATCTTGCGGCAAGATGTTGTCAAAGAGATGACCATTTCTTCATCACTTCGAGTAAATAATCAATTCGCGCAGGAGCAAAGTCGAATCCGCCGTTCTCTTTATCAGGCAGTACGTTTGATACGATACCGACTAATTGCCCATTCTGATCAACCACCGGACTGCCACTAAGGCCACGTAACTCTGCCATGGATACTTTCCCAATATCTATTCGTAAATTGTTTGCTTCATAAGATTTAAACTGACCTTTGTAGGCGTTTTGGGTGCAGGTTTCCTTGTCACTATAACTGCAGCCATAGGCAGTTAGTGTTTCGCCTGCCTGAAGCGGCTCATGTCGAATGGTCAATGGACGTAGAGTTGATGAATTGTTTTCAATTTTAAATACCAGCCAATCCGAATTGAGAACTTGCATGTCCAATGGCTCATTGGGATTGTCGTTAAGCAATTGACCCAATTGAACGGCATTGTCAGGTTGAGCCAACGGATGAATTGTCCAACTTGCCACTTCATCAGCCAGGCTGACACTCGCCATTTTTGGTGTTTTAGCTTCAAACAACACGTGTTTAACGGTAACAGCAAAGTGTTCCCCCATGTACTCAATCAAGAAACCGTTGCCCGCGAAAGTATTATTGTACTGAGATTGTTGAAAGCGGATGTCATTGACTCCGGACAGCTGACCAACGTTTGCATTTGCTTTACTGAGCAAGGTTGAGATACTCAATACTACGAACAAACAGCATGAAAAAGTGTTATGTCCCAAGGTGGTGTTTCCTAACTATCAATATTAAGACTGATGACAAGCATGGGACGTATAGACACTGATGGTCAAAATAAAAAATGTTGCTTAATGTTTTTACCAACATAAAAAAACCGCTCTGATGAGCGGCTTTTAAAAAGTGTCTGAAAGGATTACAACAGCGGTGCTATTACCAGACTAACGATAGCCATAACGTTGATCAGAATGTTCATCGACGGTCCGGATGTATCTTTAAAGGGGTCACCAACGGTATCGCCCACTACAACAGCCGCATGAACATCTGAGCCTTTGCCACCCAGATTTCCTTTTTCCACATATTTTTTGGCGTTATCCCAGGCACCACCCGCGTTTGCCATCATCAACGCTAGCAATACACAACCTAACAGCGCGCCGCCAAGCATGCCACCCAAAGCGTGGGCGCCAAGCCCAAAGCCAACCAAAGGAGGAACACCTACCGCGATTACGCCCGGCAGAATCATCTTCTTTAACGCAGCTTGAGTTGCTATGTCTACACAGCGCTCAGTATCAGGTTCTGCTGTGCCTTCCATTAAGCCTTTTATCTCTTTAAATTGTCGACGGATTTCCTTGATCATTTCGAATGCTGCATCTCCAACAGCAGTCATGGTGATTGAGGCAATCAGAAACGGCAACAATCCGCCTATGAACAGTCCAATCAAGACCATCGGGTTACCTAAGTTTAAGGTAAAGCCGTCATAATGTGTGGTGAGAGTTTCAATAAAGGCAGCGATAATCGCAAGTGCTGCAAGTGCTGCTGCACCGATAGCAAATCCTTTACCAATTGCAGCAGTAGTGTTGCCAAGCTCATCCAGTGAATCTGTAATGGCTCGAGTATCTTCACCCAACCCGCTCATCTCGGCTATTCCACCGGCATTGTCTGCCACTGGGCCGTATGCATCTATCGCCATAGTAATTCCCACTGTCGCAAGCATACCCACAGCAGCAATACCTACTCCATAGAGACCGGATAATTCCGTGGAAACAAAAATGATCCCGCAGATTGTGAGCACCGGAACAACCACAGACTGCATTCCCACAGAGAGTCCGGTTATCATAACTGTGGCAGGCCCTGTCTCGCCAGATTCTGCAATTTTTCTCACCGGCGCAGCCGCAGTGTAATACTCTGTGACCAAACCGATTACAATGCCGCCTACGGCTCCTGCTACCACTGACCACCAGACGTTTGAACTGACACCGATTTGCTCGATTACAAAGTAGGCTGCCACAATAAAAATAACCGCCGCGGACATAGTTCCGGCGCGCAGTGCGACTTCAGGTTTACTGCTGGACATGACTTTGACCAGAAAAATACCGAGAATTGAACAAATCAGCCCCGTGGAAGCCAATGCCAATGGTAAAAACATCAGCGATTCACGACTACCGAGCAATTCAAGCATGCCAGCAGCCATAGTGGATGCAATAGCAATAGTGGCAATCATCGAGCCGCAATAGGATTCAAAAATGTCCGATCCCATGCCTGCTACGTCGCCCACATTGTCACCTACGTTATCTGCGATTACGCCTGGGTTTCGGGGGTCATCTTCGGGAATACCAGCTTCAATTTTACCCACCAAATCTGCGCCAACATCTGCGCTTTTGGTGAAGATCCCGCCACCAACACGTGAGAACAAAGCAACGATTGAAGCACCCATACCAAACCCGTGGATTACGTGCGCGGTTTCAGGATCACCTCCGAAGAACCAATAGAGTGCACCAAGACCTAACAGGCCCATTGACGCAACGCATAGCCCCATAATAGAACCACCCATAAACGCGATGGTCAGTGCTGAGGCTGAGCCTTCATCGTGTGCAGCTTGTGTTGTTCTGGTATTGGCTTTGGTTGCCGTAAACATGCCCATATATCCAGCGAATGCTGAACAAAAAGCTCCTGCAACAAAAGCAATAGTGGTCTTTTCACCTAAAGAAAAGTAAAGCGCTATTCCCACAACTAGTGCAAAAATAAACAACATTTTGTATTCACGGTGCATGAATACCATTGCTCCAGAGTGAATGGCATCCCCAATTTTAACAATTTGAGGATTTGTAACGGGTTTTTTCTTAATAACAAAGTAGATTAGAAAAGCGCATGCTAAGCCAATTAGGCCAAGCAGTGGCGGCAGATAGAATAGTTCGGTCATAATGTCCCCAAGGAAGAGTTGCTATGACACAAAGTGCGACATCACTTTAGTGGAAATTGTAGCTGTTCCCCGAAAAGTACACGCTTTGCGATGTTATGGGCTCCTACCTCAAGGTCAGTGTGTTTGTACTGACTAACAGCAGAGATACCCTATTGTTTTATTTACAAAAATTTTACATCTCAAACACGACTATAACGACCTTAGGGTGAATATTTCAAGCTTTTGATGATTAATTCACCAGATCGGCTAAAAACCTTGCTCTACGACCAAGGTAGCGATTTCATATTGTGCCACTTAGCACTATAATTCGGCCCACTCCCGTTTTTTAATTTTATAGGTACATTAGTATGAGCTTAAATGCCGTTCCAGCAGGAAGAGACCTGCCTGAAGAAATCAATGTGATCATTGAAATCCCCGCCCACTCCGATCCGGTCAAATATGAAGTAGACAAAGAATCGGGTGCGATTTTTGTCGATCGTTTTATGGCGACTTGCATGCACTACCCTACTAATTATGGGTATGTTCCGCACACCTTGTCTGAAGATGGTGATCCTGCTGATGTATTGGTTATCACACCTTTCCCACTGATGGCTGGATCTGTTATTCGTTGCCGCCCGGTTGGTGTACTGAAAATGACAGATGAATCTGGTACTGATGCCAAGATTTTAGCTGTTCCTGCAGACAAGTTGTCTACCATTTATCGTGGCATTACTGAAATTGATCAGATTCCGGAATTGACCAAACAGCAGATTCAACATTTCTTTGAACATTACAAAGATTTAGAGCCAAACAAGTGGGTCAAAATTGATGGTTGGGAAGACTCTGCCGCTGCCAAAGCAGAGTTGGTTGACAGTGTTCGTCGCTATGAAGAAACAGACGATAAACCTGCTTTCTAAGTAAGTGATTGTTTTTGCAAAACCGGCGAAAGCCGGTTTTTTTGTGGCTAACATAATGTCAGCCCGAGATTCTTGCTGCCAATACCTTGATAGCCGTTTCCCGTGCATCCGTTAAAGGATGGCTGAAGCTTAAACGCAGAAAGTTGTCAAAGTTTGAGGTCAGACTAAAAAGAGCGCCAGGTGTAATGACCACTTTTTTCTTAAGCAATTGCTGATAGAGTTCGACGGAATCTAATCGCTTCTCCAACTCAATCCATAGCGATAGGCCCCCATTTGGAATACTGAACCTGATGTTTGCCGGGAAGTGCTTATGCAGTGCATGAACAAGTTGATCCCGTTGTCGCTTTAATCCCTGTCTTTTTTGTTGCAAGTGACGTTTCAGGTCACCTTTGCCGATAAAATTTGCCAATCCTGTTTGCAAAGCCTGATTGCCTGCCAAACTGGTGACCAGTTTTCGCTTAACAATTCGATCATGCCAGCGGCCACCTGCAATCCAACCGAGCCGCAAGTCTCTGGAAAGTGACTTTGAGAAAGAACTGCATAACACTACTCTGTCTTCTCTATCCAATACTTTTAAAGGCTCAGGTCTGCTGGAAAATCCTAAGTCGCCATAAATATCGTCTTCGATAATTGCCGTGTCATATTGGTTGGCCAGTCGAATGATATGTTCGCGATTTTCGCTGGGCATAGAAGCGCCGGTAGGTGTAGCAAATGCAGGCGTGACAATACAGGCTTTAATTTTCCAATTTCTCAGGGCCGATTCCAGAAAGTCTATATTAAGCCCAGTTGTAACAGAGGAAGGAACTTCTATCACGTTCAGTCCGAGTTGCTGGCATAGCTGTAATACGCCATAAAAGCCGGGACTTTCTACTACTACATTGTCGCCAGGTTGACAGATGGTCATTAATGCCAAAAACAAACTGTTCTGGCAGCCACTTGTTATGCAATAGTCATCAGCCGCTAAATCAACACCCACAGAACGATAAAGGTCACTGATTTGACAGCGAAGTTCGGAAGTCCCTTTAGGCTCATCATAGTAAAATGCTTTGTTATTGATTTGGCTACGCATTGCATTGTTAATGCGCCTATGCAGAATAACCGACGACTGAGTGGGCGGGTTTTGTAGTCCTTCTGGGGCAATGTCAAACGCCGCTGATCGGGTCATAATATCCTGAAAAATTTCAGGTACATTTGCTGGCGTGGCTTCCAGCTTGTCAATCATAGGATGAGACGGTGATTTGGGTTTCGCACGCAATGTGACAAAAAAACCACTTTTAGGACGCGATTCGATCAGCCCCTGGTTTTCCAATTCATGTAGTGTTTGGATAACGGTGTTGATTGACACGCCATGAACAGAGGATAAACTTCGAATAGAAGGCAGACGTTCTCCGGCGACCCAACGGTGATTATCGATGTGGCCGGTTAACTCCTCTGCAAGCTTTACATAACGATATTGTTTAAGACTCATTTCTTCACTGCATCTGTAACCATGGTTTTTTGATTTATTGTACCTGTCTTGTTTTAAACTCTATTCGTTAAACTGTATTTTTGCATCTTTTATGGAGTGTCATTACTGTGAATCGATCAGCTTCTGGCCTAAGAGAGTTCTGGCAAGTGTTAGTCAGCGTCGCTGCCAGCATGTTTGGTGTGCAAAGCCACAGTAATTACCAAAGAGATTTCCAGAAAAACTCATTTGCCCCCTTCCTGGTGGTTGGCGTTGTCTTTGTGATCCTACTGGTATTATTACTTGTTGTTATTGTTAACCTGGTTACCACTTAAGTATAAATCAATCTGTACCCATTAAAATATAATTTGTTGTATCTGTACCCATAAATTTGGAAGCGTACACTTGCGTGCGTATTATTTCGAGGCTTCTGAGGTGGGATCGACTAATGAATGAGCAAAACATTATTCCGGTGCAAAATGTTGATGTAACTGGCTATTCAAAGCCGGTGCCGGAGAAGCAAAAACCAGCGCAACAGCAATCAAAAATATACATTCGTGCCGTCAAAGGTCGCATTGAAACATTCAGGCGGATTTTTGGTTTGTTATTTATCGGTGCTTTTGTGCTCATTCCGTGGTTGCCCTACCAAGGCCAACAAGCTGTTTTGTTTGATTTCGTTGCTCAACGATTTCATTTGTTTGGGCTCACTCTATGGCCTCAGGATTTAACCTTGCTGGCATGGTTATTTATGCTTGCTGCTTTCGCACTTTTCGTGGTGACATCAATTGCAGGCAGAGTCTGGTGCGGCTTTATGTGTCCTCAGACTGTCTTTACGTTTTTATTTGTGTGGGTTGAACAAAAACTGGAGGGGTCAAGAAACAAACGAATTCTATTGGATAAAGAAGCCTGGACGTTAAAAAAGTGGCTAACCAAAATAAGTAAGCACAGCATATGGTTGTTTATCGCCCTACTGACGTCCATGACCTTTGTTGGTTACTTTTTCCCGATCAAGGAATTGTTCAGTGGTTTTGTGCGGTGGGATTTAACTTTCTGGCCGCTATTTTACATTGCATTGTTTACCTTCTGTACATATACAAACGCGGGCTGGATGAGAGAAATTATGTGCACCCATATGTGTCCTTACGCGCGCTTTCAATCCTCCATGTTTGACCAAGATACCTATACTGTTACTTATGACAAGGCACGAGGTGAATCCCGAGGTCCTCGCGGCAAAAAGTTGTCAGAACCGCAAAGAAAAGAAAGAGGATTAGGGGATTGCATAGACTGCCAGCTATGTGTTCAGGTATGCCCTACCGGAATAGATATCAGAAACGGTCTGCAATATGAGTGCATTAACTGCGGCGCTTGCGTCGATGCCTGCAATGACGTGATGGGGAAAATGAACTACCAGCAAGGGCTCATTCGCTTCGCTTCTGAATCAGAATTTAAAGGCAACAAACCCACGATACTGCGACCCAAGGTGCTGGGTTACCTGGCAGTTCTGTTAGTGATGACCGGCTTGTTTGGGTTGGATCTTTATTACAGACCATCACTGGATGCGGATATTGTCAGAGATCGTCATGCTTTGCATCGCGTGAGCCAGGACGGAGCAATAGAAAACACCTATACCTTAGTGTTGATGAACAAAAGTCAGCGAGACCAAGACTTCTACATCAGTACTGCCGGGTTGAATGACGCGACCTTGCTGGGTCGGGCTAGCGTAAGAGTAAAAGGTGGCGAACTAGTTCGGCACCCCGTGTCTGTGAGCGTGCCCTTAGGGAAAATCAGCAAAAATGTCACCTCTTTCCAATTTGTGATTGAAACTGAAATGAAAGAATCTTTGGAACAGGCAACAACCTTCATCTATTTCTAGGTTTGGTTGAAAGCGGTATGTTGGGAGTCGACTGAGTAAAAGAGTGCTTTGAAGGAAAGAACGTTCAGGGCACAATGTCACATCATCACTCTGTCAGGAATTATTTTGAGTCAGCCCATCCATTGGCGTAACAACCCACAGATCCTATTACTTGCCATGGCGTTAGTTATGCCACTGGTATTTTCCGTGTGGATGGCTTTGCTGAATAATTTTGTAGTGGAAAAAGCTGCCTTTACAGGTGCAGAAATTGGCATATTGCAGAGCCTGCGGGAAGTTCCTGGTTTTCTGGCATTCACCGCTGTTTTCGTATTGCTGGTATTGAAAGAGCAAACATTCGCGCTGCTGTCTCTGGCTGTATTGTGTCTGGGCATTGCAGCCACCGGCTATTTTCCATTTGAAATCGGGTTGTATTGCACCACCGTTATTATGTCTATCGGTTTTCACTATTTTGAGACGATAAATCAGTCATTAACCCTCCAGTGGCTGGATAAAGATAAAGCGGCCCATTTTATGGGGAAACAACTTGCGGTAAAAAGCTTTGCGTCCCTGTTTGCCTATGCCGCTATTTGGTTGCTGATGGAATGGCTAGGGTTCAGTTATCAGACCATGTACATGTTGGCCGGGGGGTTAGGCTTAATCATAGTGGTGTTCTTATGGACTGCTTTTCCGAGATTCAGTCAGCCAGCCAATCAACACAAGCATATGTTGATGCGCAAACGTTACTGGCTTTATTACGGGCTGACATTCTTCAGTGGGGCAAGGCGCCAGATTTTCATGGTGTTTGCGTCGTTCATGATGGTTGAAAAGTTCGGATACAGTGTTGGTGATATCAGTCTGTTGTTTATCATCAACTACGTTTTTAATTTACTGTTCGCCCCAACCATCGGGAAATGGATCCATAAAGTAGGAGAGCGTCGGGCACTGATAGTTGAGTATATTGGTTTGATCGGCGTGTTTGTCGGTTATGCACTTGTACAAACCAGCCAGATGGCGGCGGCGCTATACATTATCGACCATCTGTTTTTTGCCATGGCAATTGCGATGAAAACTTATTTTCAGAAAATAGCCGATCCAAAGGACATTGCCTCTACAGCAGGTGTCAGTTTCACTATCAATCATATTGCCGCAGTGGTTATTCCGGCGTTATTGGGAGTTGTCTGGCTCACCGCACCAGAACTTGTGTTTTTTATCGGCGCTGGCTTTGCAATCTGCTCATTTGTACTGGCGCTGAATATTCCCGGTAGTCCGCAAGCGGGAAATGAAGTAAGGGCTAACCCTTTTGGCTGGGCAAATGATAAGATAAAGGCTGATGTCCCGTCATGATCAGGATCCTGAATGAAATATTTGCTGTTAATTTTGAGCCTCTTTTCCCCACTGATATTCGCTGAACCCACAGAGTTGTATTGGGAAGATCTGGTTCCTTCTGATTACACAGCCAAAGACGCGGAAATTCTTCACGACGGTTCAATGGAGCAACAAAATCTGGATGCCCCCGTGGTGGATAAATTTGATGGTAAACAAGTAAAAATCCCCGGTTTTGTAGTACCTCTCGAAGGTGATGACAGGTTGACAACGGAATTTCTGTTAGTGCCTTATTTTGGTGCCTGCATTCATGTTCCGCCACCACCCCCTAATCAGATAGTCTATGTGAAGTTTTCTGAAGGTGTGCCGATAGATAACCTATATGATGCCATTTGGGTAGTTGGTACCTTATCGACAAAAGGTTGGTCAGGAGACATCGCAACTGTTGGATACTCCCTTAAAGGTATTACGGTAGAACCATTTGAAGGTTAGCCGTTAATGTTTCAGAAGAAAGATTGAATAGCATAAAGTTATTCATTGTTGTTTCTAAATATTGACTATAATCCTAAGTGCATTGAGTAATAAATGCTTTATTTTTCAATGTATTTCAAAAAATAATAATGTTGCTTAAGGTGAGTAGATGAGTTTGTTAGCGCGCATGTCAATTGCACAAAAACTGTACATGATCCCAATTATCGCTACGGTAATGTTCTTACTGTATCTGGGCATCACAACAGTCATTGCTTTGGGAAATGTCAGTCTGCTTGAAGATGCAAAAGACATTCAGTTTCCTGCACTACAATCTTCCAGTAGCGCGCTGGTTGATATGGAAAAAGTAAAAGACACCTTGAGTAGTGCCATCACCACAGGGGATGAAGAGACACTTACGCAAGCAGAAACTTACGCATCGCAAACCCGTGATCAGCTCAACAAACTTAAGACCATCGCACCGGATTTCTCAGGCGAAGTGAATGGCATACTTAAAAATTTCAACAGCTACTATGATTTGGCGTTTGATGTTTCAAAATCTATGATTGACGGTACTGCGGACTTTTCTAAAATCGGCCAACTTTCCGCTCAGATGAATAAAAACTATGATGATGCGACCAACTCCCTCAAACAATTTGAATCGGCGCGTTTGAAAGAATTTGAAGAAGCGATCTCAGAAAGTAATAGTGATGCCAGCTTTTTGGTGACTATTGGTGCCATCATGGGCATTGCAACCACCATTATTTTGTTTGCTGTTGCCGTTCCCATAGTGCATAGCATTAAAGACAGCATAGTTCAGGTAGTGAGTTCGTTGCGAGATATTGCCCAGGAAGATGGTGATCTGACTGTCAGAATTCAAAGCAACAACAAAGACGAAATTGGTGACCTGGTGCACTGGTTCAACCAATTTATGGAAAAGCTGCAGGGAGTAGTAAAAGACATTGTTAATGCCTCTTTGCCATTATCGGAGCTTGCTCAGAATCTGAATCAACTAACTGACGACACCAATAAGACTATTGAAGTACAGCAAAGCTCAGCAACTGAAGCTAAGTCAGCTGTTGATGCACTAATCCATAGCGTGTCTTCAGTGGCTGGCAGCGCAGCTGAGGCGGCAACTGCTGCTGGAGATGCATCAAATGCGGCAGGCGACGGTCAAACAGTGGTTGATCATACGGTTCAGAGCATTCAGTCTCTGGCTGCTAATGTGCAGGAGACAGCTGAAGTTATACGAAAATTGGAATCTGATTCTAATCAGGTTGGTGTTGTTCTTGATGTGATTAAAGGGATCGCAGAGCAAACCAACTTATTGGCTTTAAATGCTGCCATCGAAGCTGCCCGAGCCGGTGAGCAGGGAAGAGGCTTTGCGGTAGTTGCCGATGAAGTGCGCACACTTGCTTCTAGAACTCAGCAATCCACTGAGGAAATTCAGGCGACCATTGAACAACTCCAAGGTGCAGCCAGGTCAGCAGTGAGTGTTATGTCCAAAGGTACCGAGCAGGCCAGTGAAAGTGTTGAAACGGCCAATAAAGCAGGTGCCAGTCTTAACGCCATTACTGAAACCATCAGTAAAATCACTCTAATGAATGACCAAATCGCGGCATCTACGGGTGATCAGCAGACAGTTGCAGATCGCATTTGTATGAATGTTGATGAGATCCACCAGAAAACAGAAGAAACCTCCAACAGCTCCGGTAAATTAGCATCAGTGAGTGCTGAACTTGCGCAGCTGGCCCAGCACCTTGAAGGCATTACCAAACAGTTTAAAGTTTAAAGTATACGATTATCGAAAGGGCAGAGTGCAGACTCTGCTTTTTTAGCCCTACTTTTTACTTATTGGGTAAATATATTCTCTGCCTGATTAAACAATATCCAGGACGTGAGGATATATTTATCGTTGGACTTTGGAATGTTTCCCCGATGAGTATGAGTAAAATAAGCTGGTGCTATCACCATGCGTCCTGCTTTAGGCTTGATTGACATTTCCTGATAATAGAAATCCGTTTCACCACCTTCTTCCACATCATTAAGATAAAACATAAACAACATAATGCGATGTAGAGGATCAGTTGAGCCTGATTGTGGATACACTTCAGAATGCCAGTAAGGATAACCACCTTTTCCTGCTTCATATTTTTGGGCATTAATATCGCCTATGCGAAACAGGTATTGCACCAGATTGACCAGGTTAGGCTTGCCGATTTGTTCGAAATTGTCAGCAGTCAATTTAACCGGCTGACCGGTTTGAGGGTGCTTTACGGTCAAACCGATTGGGCCGATTAAGGCAAAAAAGTACTTTTCAAAATAACTAACGACATGCTGCGAAATCAGTGGCAGAAGTTGTTGAAATTCATTCTTGAATTCAGGGTGTTGTGCAACGGAAACATCGAGGCTGAGCTTCTTGTCTGTATCTATTCCACCTCCCGTTCTGCCAGCAGATTTATTCTGGCTGTGTTCAAAACGGGTGATAAAAGCTTCACATAGCTGAGGGCTTATCACATCATCTATGACTTCAATAAACTGACTCAATCTTCCACCTCCAGGTAGTGCGTCATGAGCAGCGTTTTTTGCTCTTCACTAATTGGTTTTGCCCTATTCAATTTATAGTCAAAATTAACCATAGTGGTGGTTCCCGATACACATTTTTCGCCGTTTTGCCAGACTTCCTGATAGGTATCAAAGGAACTGTTTCCCAACCGGCTAATGTAAGTTCTGACTTCCACGTCCTTTCCATAAAACAGTTGTTTCAGAAAATCCACCTTGTAACTGGCCAGAATTAAGGGCCAGATTTTCAAATCCAACTCTGGATTGAATATTTTGAAAATTGGCTCTCTTGCGGTTTCGAACCAAGCAACAATTACGGTGTTGCTAACGTGGGCTAATGCGTCTGTTTCGCAAAAGCGTACTTTAAACTCTTCTTTGAACATCAGTAAATAAAACCAATTAACTTAATAGAGGTTGCAGGAATCGTGCAGTATGCGACTTCTCACTTTTGCACACTTGTTCAGGCGTACCTTGGGCAATGATCTGGCCTCCACCTGAGCCGCCTTCAGGACCCAAATCAATGATCCAGTCTGCGGTTTTGATCACATCCAGGTTATGCTCGATTACCACAACAGTGTTGCCATGATCACGCAGTCGGTGAAGCACATGTAACAATTGCTTGATGTCATGGAAATGCAAACCAGTAGTGGGTTCATCCAGTATATATAAGGTTTGTCCGGTGTCTCGTTTGGAAAGTTCTTTTGCCAGCTTAACACGCTGTGCTTCGCCACCTGAAAGTGTGGTCGCTGATTGACCAAGGCGAATGTAAGACAGACCTACATCCATCAGTGTTTGCAATTTACGCGCAATAGCCGGGATGGCATCAAAGAATGTTCTGGCATCTTCTACAGTCATTTCCAGTACTTCGTGAATGTTTTTCCCTTTGTATTGAACTTCAAGGGTTTCACGGTTGTAGCGTTTGCTTTTACAAACGTCACAAGGTACATATACGTCAGGCAAGAAGTGCATTTCTACTTTTATAACACCATCTCCCTGACAAGCTTCACAACGACCTCCCTTCACATTAAAACTGAAACGTCCAGGTTTGTATCCTCGAGAACGAGCTTCCTGAGTCCCGGCGAACAGCTCGCGGATGGGCGTGAAAATACCCGCGTAAGTTGCAGGATTAGAACGAGGTGTGCGGCCAATCGGGCTTTGATCTATATCCACTACCTTGTCCAGTTGTTCCAGTCCAGTGATAGATTTGTATGGGGCAGGCTCGCCAGTAGTTGCACCATTTAGTTCATGGTGCGCAATTTTGTAAAAGGTATCGTTGACTAAGGTCGATTTACCCGAACCCGATACGCCAGTCACACAGGTCATAAGCCCAACCGGTACATGCAGGTCTACTTGCTGTAAATTGTTGCCTGTGGCTCCTTCCAACTTCACCCATTTATCTTGATCAATCGGAGTGCGTATGGCTGGTATTTCAATTTTTTCTCTACCCGAAAGATACTTTCCGGTAAGTGAATGTTCACTATTCTTGATATCTTCAATGGTACCCTGAGCGACAATTTCGCCGCCGTGAACGCCGGCTCCTGGTCCGATATCAAGCACATAATCTGCCTCACGAATGGCGTCTTCGTCATGTTCCACCACTATCACTGTGTTACCCAGATCTCTCAGATGGGTGAGGGTTTTCAGTAAGCGTTCGTTGTCCCGTTGATGCAATCCGATTGAAGGTTCGTCAAGCACATACATAACACCAACCAGCCCGGCGCCAATTTGACTAGCCAAACGGATCCGTTGTGCTTCGCCGCCTGACAAGGTGTCTGCACTGCGGGACAAATTGAGATAATTAAGTCCGACATTCACCAGAAAGCTGAGACGATCACCAATCTCTTTGAGAATTTTCTCAGCAATTTGAGCTCGCTGCCCTGTTAAATCAAGCGCTTTGAAAAACGCCAGGCTGTCAGCAATCGACATTTCTGTCACTGTGGGAATGGTGGTTTCTCCAATGAAAACATTACGTGCTTCCAGGCGAAGTCGCGTGCCGTTGCAACTGTTGCAATGTTGCTGACTGAGGTACTTGGATAACTCTTCCCGAACCGCGTTAGATTCAGTTTCCCTATAACGGCGTTCCATATTCGGAATAATACCTTCAAAAGGATGCTTACGTTCCATTATGTCGCCGCGGTCATTAATGTATTTAAATTTTATAGATGTGCCTTTACTGCCATAAAGCACCACGTCCTGTGCTTTTTTATCCAGCTCCTCGTAAGGCATTGTCAGGTCAAATTTGTAGTGATCGGCGACAGCTTGCAACATCTGAAAATAATAGTAACTGCGTTTGTCCCAGCCACGTATGGCACCGCCGGAAAGGCTGAGCTCCGAGTTATTTATTATTCTGGATGGATCAAAAAACTGTCGTGTGCCCAGACCGTCACAGGTTTGGCAAGCACCCGCAGGATTATTAAAAGAAAATAATCTGGGCTCTAATTCAGACATGCTGTAGCCACAGTGGGGGCATGCAAAATTAGCAGAAAACACTAATTCTTCTTTTTCAGGGGAGTCCATAAAGGCAACTTTTGCGCTACCACCGGACAACTGAAGTGCTGTTTCGAACGATTCAGCCAAACGCAGTTTTAAATCTTCCCTCACTTTAAAACGGTCTACTACCACATCGATACTGTGCTTTTTGTGTAAATCGAGTTCAGGCGGGTCAGACAAATCACACACCTCACCATCAATGCGTGCACGAATAAATCCTTGCGCGGCCAGATTCTCAAGTGTCTTGATGTGTTCCCCTTTGCGGTCCTGTACCACAGGGCCAAGTAGCATCAATTTCGTACCTTCTTCCATTTCACAAACACGATCTACCATCTGGCTAATGGTCTGTGCAGCCAATGGCACGTGATGATCCGGACAGCGCGGTTCACCAACTCGTGCATACAGTAGTCGCAGATAGTCGTATATCTCGGTGATAGTCCCTACTGTTGAGCGTGGGTTATGAGAGGTGGATTTCTGCTCGATAGATATGGCCGGGGACAAGCCCTCAATATGGTCCACATCCGGCTTTTCCATCATGGACAGGAATTGTCGCGCGTAGGCCGATAAGGACTCTACATAACGCCTTTGTCCCTCAGCATAAAGCGTATCAAATGCAAGTGAAGACTTACCTGAACCTGACAAACCTGTAATCACGATAAGTTTATCGCGGGGAAGTTCCAGACTGATATTTTTAAGATTGTGCGTGCGTGCACCGCGAACTTCTATTTTATCCATGACGCCTTAGGCAACTACAAGAAAAGTAAACCGCCAGTATCGCATAATCGGGCCACAATATGCACAGCAGAATGACAATTAGTCATTAATATTTCGCAATGCGATTAAGTTAAGTGGTTATTGGGTAGCACCATCCAATAGTAAATTTCATTGCTTCGGTTTCATTGTTACTTGTGACAGCGAAAGTGGCTCAGCTAGATTGCTTGTGTACGCTTTTATTTAGATAAATGTTTCCTTAGCGAGTTGAAAAAAAGTACTGATATTAGTCATCCGCCAAGTTCTTTTGAAACCCTTACCGGAGAGGGCCGGACAGATGCTTTTGGAGTATGTTTGGCAGGTTTCTGAGCTAATGGTGATGTGTTAGGGAAGGTGTCGCACTATCAATTTTTTAAGACTAATTATACAGCTCAAATTTGTTGACCAAATTAATGTTGCTTAGATTTTGCATTTCATCCCTGTATGTTAAACTGCGCCCCCTGAAAAATATCACTTAACCTGACTGAAGCTTTACCTTGAATCACACCGAATTACGCGCCGCTTTTTCTCTTGCAGCTGTTTATGTTCTGCGCATGTTGGGACTTTTTATGGTCATGCCGGTGTTGGCTATTCTCAGTTTGGACTTTCCTGATTATTCGCCGCTGTTGCTAGGGATTGCTATAGGTGGATACGGATTAACCCAGGCACTATTGCAAATTCCCATGGGGCTGGCCTCGGACAAATTTGGTCGCAAACCGATAATCATTTGTGGCCTGCTTATGTTTGCTATTGGCAGTTGGGTTGCCGCATCTGCAGATTCTTTATTGTGGGTTACTATTGGCCGATTTTTGCAAGGGGCTGGGGCCATCGCTGGCGCTGTCATGGCATTGGCAGGCGATGTCAGTCGGGAATCCGAACGCCCAAAGGTAATGGCGATTATCGGGATTTCAATTGGTTTTTCCTTTTATCTTGCATTGCTGTTGGGGCCGGTCATAGCAAATAGCTACGGCTTGCAGGGTATTTTTTCCATTACTGCAGTGTTTGCGGTTTTGTGTATCCCTTTAATTATGTGGGTTGTACCGAATGCCAGGAATATCGCCCCTGCGGGCGAAACTCTCCCTGTTATTGTAGATCTTAGGAAGTTGTTTTCAGATCCAAAATTGGCTCGTCTGAACTTTGGCGTGTGTATATTGCATTTGTTCATCACCCTTTTGTTTGTTCAATTGCCCGCTTTGTTGGCAGGTCAGGGAGTAGAACTCGAAGATCATTGGGCGGTATATCTGCCGGTACTCGCTCTTTCTGTTTTGGGTATGGCCATACTGATGCGAACATCAAAAAAATTCGGTCAGATAAATATCATCCTGTTTTCTATATTGTTAATGGGGCTTTCATTCTTGGGTTTCTGGTTATTTGGCAGTACTTTTTGGGGTCTGATGATAGTAGTGTGGTTGTTCTTTACCGGATTCAATTATCTTGAAGCCAATTTCCCTTCTATGGTGTCCAGTATTTCACCAGCGGGTAAAAAAGGATCCGCAATGGGGATTTACGCCAGCTTTCAGTTTTTTGGCGCTTTTTTAGGCGGTGCCATTTCTGGATTATTGCAAGAGTATTTTGTGTCAGAATTAATATTTGTAATTGCAGCAACACTTTGTGTTATCTGGCTGATAATAATGAAAGGTCTGGGTGGCACTGAACTGCTAAAGCGCTATACATTACCTGTCAACGTATCTGCGCAGAATGCCGATCAACTCAGCCAACGACTGGCGTCCCTCAATGGGGTGCATGATATAACATTAATACCAGAACAAAATGTCGCGTATCTCAAAGTGGATAGTGATCAGTTTGATCTTCGCGCAGCCCGCCAAGTGGCTAATTTAGAAGAATAAGTCAAAACTTCAGCGAACTAACGTTTCTAGATTCCTGAGCGTTTTTGTTTCTCCTCCAGCTTAAAGATCGGTTCTCAATTCAATTATTCTAGTGCGATACAGTCTGCCAATTGTCGGTTTGTGAGTTTTAGAATCGGATAGCTTCACAAAATGATTTTTGTTTATTCACAGGAATGTTTTCCGGGAATGCAACACTTGCATCAGACAGCTTCCGTTTTTCACTTTCGCTGCCATTTATCACCTTTAAAATCCAAGAACGCATACTTGAGATTCGAGTATATTTTTCGCGGCTTCCATAGTATCCAGTAGGGATCAGCCAGGAATGAGTTTTTGAACTTATTCCGAGCACATAGTAATCATTACCTTTTACGATGAAAGCTGGAGAACCGCTATCACCGTTTCCAGGTGCACCTTCGAGTTCAAGTCCACTACTAGGATTGTCAAAGTAAAACGTCAGCTCAAAATCATCTGCATGTGAGAAGGTATTTTTTGCGAGATAATAAAGACTATTTTCCTTTGGCTGGTTTCTGAGGTCGTCAGGTTTTATTTTACTCTTGTGTCTGCGTCCGATGATCCAAACTTCTTGGCCATTCTCATTTTTGTGGGGATACAATATAGCAGGGAATATATTCCTTATTGGTGTTGTTAATTTTATCAGGGCGACATCGTGGTCAGCAGATACCGGAAATGAACTGTGACTGTATACTGCCGATACTCTCGCCTGAACACTACCTACTCTAATATTTGTTCCGTTTAATAAACAAAAGGTTGAGTGTGCACTTGTCATCACCCATTCAGGGTGAATTAGCACACCAAATACACCTATTTTGTACAATTGTGTTAGTGCTGGAAAATTTTGCAGAGAACCTACAAAACGTTCTTGAGGTACATCGTGCCGTATATATATCGCTTGTGCATTATAGCTGAGCGCGTAAACACATAATAATACGACAAGTAAATATTGTTTTGTCATCGTGAACTTTCATCGACCAAATTGTATTCCAGAATTATAAGATTCCATAAGCCTGCAGGTCTTTCGGTTATTCCTTGCAAATTTTGAGCTAAGAAAAGAGTTAGTGAAGAAAGCCGTTTTTCAACTTCCTGATAAATTAAATAGCAACTTAATTTTCTAAAAAACATATATAAAACAAATAGATAAATCCTCTGTTTCTGTCCGGTGTAGTTCCGAGCCTTTTGCAAGGCGATAGGGAGGAACATTTCTTTTTGCCTAGGCTAAATTTGTTTTGCGACTTGCGAAGAAGCAATGTCATTGGCGTCACTTGTTACTGCAGATGAGTTAAGCGATTCAAATGCAAACAGGCGTACAAGGACTACGTAGAGAACGAGTTCGCACAATAACTAACTTAAATTAACTATATGAAGGAAATAGAAAATGAATGATTTAAACGTAATGTCATGCGTAGAAGATCTAGAACAAGAAGTCGGACTAAATGGTGTACCTGTGCACGGCAATGCCATTGTTAAAGGTGTAGTAAAAATCGGTATCGCGCTGATTTCACACATCTTCTAACAATACCATTACTTTGTGGTAGCGCGCTGTGCACCTAGTGTGTGCAGCCTGCTCCACGCCTTAAAAGGAGCCATGATGAAAAGTAATAGCCGAGAAAATGGGGTGTCAAGGGAGCAGTTTCCTATTTTGAGCGAACTGTTCTCAATAGATTCGCCGGACATGTCTGACTACATCGACAATACCAGAAAGTTGGTTAATTCGTCCGAAATTGAAACCTTGCTTTTGCAGATGCTCAAAGATGCCATTGAGAAAGCGAACACTTCCGGGCACATGTTTCAAAACCTTAACTGTCCCGTTGTTTTATGGCGAGATGAACACAAGTTGATCTCTTTCTCTCCGAGTGAAATAGGGCCATCGTTAGGATGCACTAGAGTAAATGACCATTTGATTGCGAGTTCCACAACGCAACAGGTCATCGGATTTATTGGCCAAGGTTCGGAAACGCTCCATCACTACACGTTTGACTGCCAAGACCTAAATGTCTTTACCCCAGGTGTTCAGATGAAGTTACAGAAAAAAATAAAAATCAAAGGTGGAGATACGTTTCAATATCAAGCCGGTGCACATGTCTACAACTTTGATAAATCTCACAACGTCTTAGGGTCAATCTCTATTTCTCCCAATAAGAGTGAGTCCAGCTTAATGTGGTTGTTTAACCGCGAAACCAATATTGCTGAAGGCTGTTCGTCAGCATCAAGTTTAGCGACGCGACTCCAGTACGCGATCAAGCTATTTTTGAGATTTCCCACTCAGGAAAGTATCCCAATCCTTAGTAACCTTGCCTTAGAGAATGAATTCCACTTCGTTCGATGGGATGCGATCAAGGCCTTGTTGCAGTTGGACTTCAATGAGGGGTATCGATTGCTGCAAAGAGCATCAAAAAACGAGCACATCCACCTGATGAATGCTGCAAACAGAACACTGATAAACCTTCAGAAGAATGGTTTTGTAAAAGCGAGTTAAATTATGCCAAGAGTAGAAGACATCCATACTGATGAGGTTATCAACCTCGAACAAATGATCACTTACCTGGATTCACTCGGGGAAGATCCTTTAGGTAAAAAAACCGAAGAAGTTATGCTTCAGTTACGCAAACTGTGCAATAACAAACGGTTTCTCGTAGACAAACTGACAGAACAAATGCACGACCTCGAGCATTTTGAATCTATCAATCCTTACTCTAGCCAGGTCTTTTTGCTGCATATAGGTGAACATTATTCTATTAGGGTCGTAGTTTGGGAGCCGGAGTCAGGAAGAGTTGGAGAAGAAGTATTTTTCTATGATGATTTGCATGACCACAACTTCGAACTTCTGACGATAGGGTATACAGGTACTGGATACAACACTGTTTTGTATGAATACAATTACGACGATATTACCGGTGCACCCAATGAATCCGTTGTACTGAAAAATAAGACAAATGTGCAACTCGAAGAAAATCGCATACTGTTGATGAGCGGCAGTTGCGATGTGCACTCACAGTTTCCCCCTAAAGATTTCAGTGTTTCATTGAATATCATGCAGATAAATGCAAAAGATTTGGATATCCAGTATGAGTTTGGCGAGCCAGATAGTGAAACGGGATTATCTAAAGTATCCAACCGGACTGTCTACTTTGATGTTGAGTCTATCTCAGAATGTTTAGCGTCGTTAAATTGCAAAGAGTCAGCCCCAATCTTACGTGATCAAATTGCCAGGGAAAAAAATCCTAAAAAGCGCATGGCTTTGTTTAATGCGCTAGCTCATCTGCAAAAGGATGAAGCTTGGCAATTGGCCGCAAGGGATACGGATAAAAAAATAGCGGGCAAAGCAAAAGGGATGTTAGCACAATGAAACAGCCTATTCTGACCGCAAACGCTTTGCATAAAGACTACCAAACTCCAAAAGGTACTTTATGCGCACTTGATACTTTTAATTTTTCAGTTTCTCCAGGTGAAGTAGTTGGGTTATTGGGTCCTAACGGATCGGGTAAAAGTACATTTGTAAAAATGATTCTGTCTTTAGTAGAGAAAACACGAGGCAGTATTCAGGCGTTTGGTCAGGATACAAACTCGCGGCACTACCTTAAGAAAATTGGTGCAATTGTTGAAGGCAATCGTTCTGTCAATGAGCGCTTAACCATCCTCGAAAATGCCAAATACTATTGCAGATTGAGGGAGTCAAAATTCGACCTGGCTTATTTTAATGACTTAATCAAAAAGTTAGGAGTGACAGACACAGATAAACCATGCCGCTTTCTGTCAACCGGAAACAAGCAAAAAGCAGCGATTGTATGCGCCTTGATACATCGTCCAGAGCTGGTTTTGTTGGATGAACCTACGTTGGGTTTAGATTCATTTGGCACCGATGCCTTGCTGACTGTTATCCGCGAGCAATTGGAAAAGTACCAGACCAGTTTTCTTATTTCTTCTCACGATTTTGATTTTATACAGCAAAGTTGTCACCGCATTACTGTGATCAACAAAGGTAATAAAGTCTTTGAAGGAAATTTAGACGAATTGATTGGACTGTCCTATCGGTACAAGGTTTCGTTGCCCCGGATTCCAGAACCTAAAGAAGAATCCTCAATCCGCACCTTCAAACGAAGTGAATGCACAAATAGCTGGACCTTTTTCATTTCAGCTGTTGCTGAACTTCAGGCTTTACTTAATTTCGCGTTTGCCAATGGCGTTGGTGAAAAAGTCCGAATGGAAACATTTGAATTGAAAAACCAATATATGGGGTTGTTTAAATAATATGAATTTTATCAATCATTTAGCTAACGAAAGCTATCTTCATTTTGTGCTGCAAAAGCGTTACTGGCTGGAAACAGTCATGGGGCTCGGATTGCTTTTGTTCATTTTCCTGGGGTTGTTTTATGGATTCGCAGTGGATTCATCCGCAGCTCAAGGTGCAGAGCAAGAGTCGTTGGACAGACTAATTATAGGTTTTGCAGTCTGGCTATTTGCCACAGGTTGTTACACCTCGGCCACCAGTGACATATCAACAGAGGTGGCTAACAAAACACTCGAACAACTCGCAATTGCGCCTAAAGATTTGAGTTACTTAATTGCTGTGAAAACCTGCGTTCACCTGTTCTCAGCACTATTGGTCTTTTCCGGAGCGTTACTTGTGCTTTGTTTGGTCACCGGAAGGAACCTTGATATTAACTATTTTGTTTTGTCTAGCTCGCTGATAGCAGCGGCGCCATCTCTGATAGGTATGGGGTATGTGACTGCTGGCATAACCCTGGTGCACAAAAAAGCCACTATTGTTCAAACCCTTATATTCGTAGGAATCATCGGGTTAGTTTCTACTCAGGCATACCCGCTCAATGCATTTGCTTTCGCACCTTTTGCCCTTGGGGCGTCCGTTGCTAAAGAAGCGGTTTCTAACGTGAACATTGCAGAGGTTATGCCAGCAGTCTATCTGGTTGTTCTGAATTCAACCTTGTACTTCGCACTTGGACTTTACGTGTTCAGAAAGTGTGACCGCTACGCAAGAAGCAAAGGAACCCTCAGTCACGTCTAGTGAAAAGAACAAAGCTGGGATTAATTTAACTACTAATAGAAAGAGTAAAAAACAATGGAATATTTAATTGAACTAATGGTGTTTGCTGGCAAAGCATTTTCAGTGCTGATCGTTTTTGGCCTGTGCATAGGGGCGATGATGGCCATCTCTTTAAAGAAAAAATCGGCGGCTAAGTTGGGTTCTGTCACCTGTGTTTTGCTAAACAAATTGTATGAAAGACGCAAATTTCAGTTCCTCATGAGTACAGGAAAAGTCAAAGCCGCTAAGGAATTAAAAGCGAGAAGCAAGGAACAACAACCTGAATCGCCCAAGAGCACGTTATTTGTTATTGATTTTGATGGCGATGTTGAAGCATCCCAGGTCAGTTCGCTAAGAGAAGAGGTGACTTCAATTTTGCTTGGTGCCAGTGAGAATGATGAAGTGCTTGTCAAAATAACTAGCGGCGGCGGTATCGTCAGTTCTTACGGATTGGCGGCAGCACAATTGGTAAGGATTCGTCAGGCTGGATTGAAGCTGACTGTTTCTGTTGATGAAGTTGCCGCTAGCGGCGGTTACATGATGGCTTGTGTCGCAGATAAAATTATTGCTTCTCCTTTCGCGATTATCGGTTCTATCGGCGTAGTTGCGACCATGCCAAATTTCAACAAGCTGATCACTAAACATGACATCGATTATGAGCAATTTACCTCCGGTGAATTTAAAAGAACTATCACTATGTTCGGCAAAAACACTGACGAAGGAAGATTGAAGCTAAAAGATGGCCTGAAAGAAGTTCACGAACAATTTAAACAACATGTGCACCGTTTCAGACCTTCAGTTGACCTTGAAAAGAGCGCTAATGGTGATGATTGGAGCGGGGAAAATTCAATTGAACGAAATTTGGTTGATGAATTGCTTACAAGTGACGAATACGTGATGCAGAAAATCAATCATTCTTACCTGGTGTGCAAAGTTAAATACAGCAAACCGGAAAGTACCAGCCGCAAACTCAGTCTCGCTTTGGCCTCAGCTTTTAAGTCTCAGTTAACCGAGGTGTTACTTAAGAGTACCCGGCCACATTAGCGGTCGTGAGCCCGACTGAACATTCACCTTTAGCAATCGCACACACTGAGAGAAGGATAACCATGCAAACTTTTTCATTTGATGATTTTGTCTCACTGGCAGTTAACACACCAGCAAAAGACTTCCTGGAACCAGACATGTGTCAGGCCGTAAAAAGCCTGATAAATAGCAACGCTATCAACGAGAAGATTAAATCTGAGTTCAATCTTTGTGTTGAAAAGAAGAACTACAGTTATTTTGCACCTATCAATCTGTTTTTACATCGGTCAAGCAGTATCAACATATCGCTGGCTTATCTTGATACTAAATCGCGCTCTGAGCGTTACATTATGCCTAATATGAGCGACAGCTACCTTGCCGTCTATGGAAGCAAAGGTTTCATAGTTAACTACTATGAATCAGAACAAGATGGTCAAAAACTGCGCTTGGCTAGGAGTGTGGTGCTGAAAGAGGGTGATATTTGCCTGATGAAAGCTGGCGAGTACGTAGGCTTCCCTGAAACGAATTCTGAAGAAACATTACTGCTTTACATTGCAAATAATGCGGAATCCAAACTTGGCGAAGCGGTGATCACAAAATTTGATGCTAAAACCCTGACTGCAAGCTTTTCTAATTCTGGCGATTTTCAACATACGCGTGCGCAATACATGGCGGAGATTCTAGGTGGCATTAAGGGTGAGCATACAACCAAATCACTCTTAAAACTGTGTGCCTACAAAGCTCACTTTGTCCGTTGGAGTGCACTGGAATCACTTCTGAATGTTGATTTTGAGCTCGGCATGAAAACCCTCAGACAGTTCCAGAATGACCCCCATCCCCATATTCAGAACGCGGCTCGTGAAGCTTTGAAAATGTTGACTTTGAGAGAGAGTGCATAATGACAATCGTTGTAAATAAACAAACCGAAGAAAGTATAACGTTGGATGAATTCATCGCATTCTTGGATGCAAATACTGACAAAATGAACAATCTAGAAACCTTTGACGGTTTGGCATTAAAACTTCAACAAATATCCAATAACCGGACTTTTTTTACAGAGTTTCTGGAACAAGGGTTGGAAGACTTCAGTGAGTTCCAGAAGACTAACCCTTATGGTCCCCAAGTCTTTATGTTGCATAAAACTGATCAGTATTTTATTCGCATGAATTACTGGCCAGTAAGTCGCGGTTATGCTCACCCAGCTGACGAAGTAGATCGGTATTTTGTTTATGGCAGGGGCCACGATCACAACTTCACTTTTGCTACCGTCGGGTATATGGGACCTGGCTATGAAACGGATCTTTATACATATGATTACAATGCACTTCGAGGTTTGCCCGGAGAGCCTGCTGACCTGACTTATCAAGGTAGAGAAACCCTCAGCTGCGGAAAAGTACTGATATTCAGGACGAGTCAAGATATTCACGTTCAACTGGCACCTGTTAAAGGTTCTATGAGTTTAAACGTCATTCCTGTTCAAAAGCCCGTAAACACTCAGTATGAGTTTGATGTTAAACGCGGCTGTATTTCAGATATTGAAAAGCAAAATAACCATAAGAAAAACTTGGCTACTTTGTTGAAGTATTTTGGTGATGAGTCCTCACGAGGGTTATACCAAAAGACGTTTCCAAAGGTAACAAGTATTACGCAAAATTCCAGCAGCTTAGGTCAAAGTGCCTAAGTTCTGTGAGTACCCAATCGCATCAACTGCAAGTAGCTGTTGAGCGGTATACAAAGTGCCAACATTAAGTGGCATAAAATTAAAAAACAAAGGAGAAAAACATGGAAATTAAACTACCACAACTAGAAACAACAGTCGATCCAGCTGGTTTAGGCATGCAAGCAGGTGCCTGGTTTGTTATTGGCGTAATTTGGCTTGCGATTGAATCCACGCCACTTCACTAGTGAATTTGGCCCCCCCAATAACTGTTGGGGGGCTGCCTTTTTCTTCCTCTGAGACAGAGTGAAAAGGAGAGATTTCTGATGAGTTCATCACCGTTGTATTTTAATTATTTTGTTGATCCAAAAAACGTTTGGCAATCCCTTAAAGAAACCAAAATTTTGCTTTTGCCGTTGCTGATAATACTTGCAACCGCCGCTTTAGCCCAGGCGTTGTACTTTTCTCAGGTGGATATTGAATGGTTTGTCAGGGCTGTCATTATTGCTGACCCAAATATTTCTGCAGATGAAGCTTCACGCACCACCGAACTAATGTCACAAAAAGTACTCGTGATTGGCAGTGTGACCTCAACTGTTTTGTTAATGCTTACTAGTATTTCTCTTTTCGCTGTTTACCTTCATTTGGTTGCGAAAGTACAAGGTGCAGAAAAGCCATTTATAGAATGGTTTAGATTTGCCACCTGGGGACATTACCCCACCGTATTGACTGGGCTTACTACCTTTTTATTGGTTGGGCTATCTAATTCTGAACGTATTGCTTCCAGTGTATTGAATGCCACTTCTTTCAACGCACTATTTTTTAAACTAAGCGCCCAGCATCCATGGATGGGTTTGCTCGATACGATCTCAGTCATGCATCTATTTCAAATTGGTTTAATGGCTGCAGGATACGGGATTTGGGCTAACAAATCGTATCGCCAGTCAGTAATTGTTATTGCTTTACCTTTTATTGCCGTATTCGGAATTTGGGCACTCTTCATTTAACGACAAAAGACATCGAGACTTAATTATGAATATACGAAAATTAACACTGAGCATGGTAGGTCTGGGATTTTTCGCTGTAGTCGTGTTCGCACAACTTGGCAATAGTGCAGACAATGTTGAAGTACATGTTGACCAAGCACAAAATAAGCAATTGGAAACCTCTGTACTGGCTTCGGGGAAACTGAAGTTTGACCGCGAGGTAGCGTTGACTGCCGAGGTGATCGGGCGCGTTTCTAATATCTTTGTTAAGGAAGGTGATAGGGTTCGTTTGGGGCAGGATTTGATCGAACTTGATCCAACCCAGTACATAGCAGAAGTCGAGCAGTTTGAGGCAATTCTCAAACAGAAAAAGCTTGAAATCGAACGATTGAAATTAACCGTTAACAATGAAAAACGTCGGTTTGGCCGATTGCAGAAATTGTTTGAAAAAAGACTTGTTGATGAGGAAGAGTTTGCGCAAAAACGATATGAGCTTTCTGTCGCGGAACTCGAACTCTTACAGGGAAAAGAAGCATCTTTGCAAGCCGCCGCGCAACTTAAGCAGTCTCAGGAACGTTTGGCTCAAACATCAATTAAAGCTCCGATTGCAGGAACCGTTACGTCAATTGATATCAAGGTAGGTGAAACCGCTGTAGCCAGCACTCAAGCATTTGCCGGATCAAATATAATGACTATTGCAGATGTAGACTCAATGGTATTGGAAGTGAGCGTTGATGAATCTGATATAGGCAAGCTATCGCTGGGGCAGGTTGCTGATGTTTATACCGCAGCGTATCCTGAGGACGTTATAAAGGGGCAGGTGAGATACATTTCTATTTCCCCGGAACAAAATCAAGCAGTAGCAATTTCAAACAAAACCTCCAAGACATACAGCGTGTTAGTTGACCTTGCCGAACATGACAATCTTGAATTGCGGCCAGGAATGAGTTGTCGGACGGAGGTTTATCAAACCGAGCGGGCAGCCTCGATAGTTGTGCCTATTGAAGCTGTGGTTGAAACGAACAATTCATCGTCAACCACTACAACAGGAAACCCGCTTGGTTATAGCAGTGGATATGCTGTGTGGGTTGAAGTACAAGGTCATGTAGAGCAACGAAACGTTACCTTGGGCAATGCCAATGACCAATATCAGGAAATATTACAAGGTCTATTGCCCGGTGAAAATATTGTGGTAGGCCCGGCATCAGCTATCCGTCATCTTTTCGATACTGCACAGGTTGAAATCCTGGCCAGAGGATTATGAAATGATCACCCTTAGTAACATATGCAAACAATACAAAGTGGGTGATCAGATTGTTAGGGCACTACAAGGTGTGTCACTAACTATTCATCAAAATGAATTGGTCGCTATTACGGGGGCGTCTGGATCGGGAAAATCGACAATGATGAATATTCTCGGATGCCTTGATCAACCAAGCAGCGGTTGTTATTCATTGGACAAAATTCAAATAGATTCTTTAGATGAGAATGCGATAGCAACTATCAGAAATACCAAGTTGGGATTTGTCTTTCAGAGCTTTCATTTACTGCCCAAGGCGTCAGCGCTGGACAACGTAATGCTGCCGCTGGTTTATGGGGGAATTGATCCAAAAACCCGAAAAGCAAGAGCGCAACGAGCACTAGATGAAGTCGGGTTGTCAGATCGAATGGACCACAAGCCTTCAGAGTTATCCGGTGGGCAAAGACAGAGAGTGGCAATCGCCAGGGCGCTAGCCAATGAACCAACTCTGATTTTGGCAGATGAACCAACAGGCAATCTGGATAGTGAGACTACCGAGGATATTTTATCTCTTTTTGAGGGCTTACATGCAGATGGTCAGACGATAGTAATGGTCACCCATGAATCAGAGGTCGCGAATAGATGTAATCGGGTTATCAAAATGACTGACGGACAGATTGAGTCTGACACTCTACTAGCAAATTTCGAACCCAGGGTTAAGTATTATGCATAGTTACATAGAAGGTCTTAAGCTTGCTTTGCTCAGCATAATGGGAAATGGTCTAAGGAGTTTCCTGACGACTTTGGGAATAACTATTGGCGTGGCTTCTGTTATCGCTGTTGTGGCGATTGGACAGGGAATGAGTCAGTCAATAATTACTCAATTTGAGGATTTTGGTTCCAATACGATAACCGTGCGTTCTTACACTAGTACCGAGGACAAAATGCAGGGCCGCTGGAATAAGTTGCCATTGAGTGACGTGGATCTGATCAAGCAAAGAATTACAGGCATAGAAGATATAACGCCAACCACTTTTGTGGGCGAAGGTTATAGCCCAATCAGTTTCAAAGGGCGTGAATCCTACTCACGTCTTATAGGAACGACTAGCAAATATCAGGACGCAAATAGAGTTTATCCTGTGCAAGGGCGATTCATAACACCATCTGATGAATTGTCCAAAAGGAAAGTTGTGGTGATTGCTCAGGACGTTGTGGAAAATTTAAAATTACCCAGCAGAGCTGTGGGTTCCCACATAATCATTGAGGGCGAATGGTTCAAGGTCGTCGGAGTCATGGAATCTAGAGGCGAAATTTTTGGTTTCTCTCAGGATGATTACGTAGTTATCCCTTTTAGCACTGCAAAATCACTTATTGGGTGGTCCAAAGAGCCAGATGTCACTATTAGCTTTAAGCCATCAACTCCGGAATCGCTTGAGCAAATCATTGTCAGAACCAGACATTTGCTGAGAAGGGCACATGGCTTAAAGCCGGGGGAGGCTGAGAATTTTACCATTGAAACTTCTGATCAGCTTAAAGAGTCGTTTAGCAGTATTACTGATACAGTCACTATAGTCTTAGGTGGAATAGTAGGCATTTCCCTCCTGGTGGGAGGTATTGGGATTATGAACATAATGTTGGTGTCTGTTACCGAAAGAACGAAAGAGATCGGCATAGCAAAGGCCTTAGGTGCCAGAAGAGACCAAATTCTGACGCAGTTTCTACTCGAAGCTGTTATGTTATCTTTACTCGGGGGCACAGTTGGTGTGCTGCTAGGGTTTGGGATTGGGCAATTGATTTCAGTAATATTTCCTTTCCTACCTGGTGTTACCGTGCCATTATGGGCAATAATTTTATCCTTAGGTTTTTCGATTACAGTTGGTCTTTTATTTGGGATCGCGCCCGCCGCAAAAGCAGCGAAACTTGATCCGATATGTGCTTTGAGGCACGAATGAGAATAGGCAGCCTTAGTAATGCTTTGCATTCTACCAAAATGTGGGTGATGAAATTATCACCCCGAAAAACAATAGCGTACCTTTCGTCAGCTTTTTCTGAACAATCGTAATCCCGCTACCTTTCAGCTTTCTAGCATTGGAATGTAGAGAATTGAATTTTGGCACTTTACTGATTAGCATGGTAAACATTGAACTTGTGTGTAGAAGTGAAATACGGAGTAGCTATATAAATGAAAAGGATTGAGACTAAAGATTGGAGCTTTTACCCTAGCACACAAGTTTTAAAATACACTGATGGTACGACTTTAGAATTACCTTCAAGACTTAGTTTTTGTCTTGAGTGTTTAATTGAAGCTCGCGGCGACACTGTTGATTACGATACGTTGTTAATGAGCGTGTGGAAAACAACGCATCGGGAAGCGAGCACTATCTCTTCTGTTATTTCTGAACTTCGCAAACTCATTCGATGTGAAAATGTCAAATACATAAAAACGGTACCTAAAAAAGGGTATCGTTTCATTGGAGAATTTACCGAGTCGGAAATAGAATCTGAGACTTCCATAGTAACCAATTCAGTTCCACTCGAATCGAGCGTCGCTAATGATAGCTATGCCGATACGTCCAGTCATTTAAAGTCTAAGCGTTCTAAAATGGTTGGGATTTCAGCCGTACTCCTAGTAGTTTCAATATCCACATATTGGTTCGCTAGTGAAAATTTCCTTATTGAAAGTAATCATTACACTCCCGAATTCCATGAAGAATTATCGACAAAGGAGAGTTTAAAACATCCAAAATTTTCGGAATTGGAGATCTTAACCCATGACAAGGGCATAGTTTCAGAATTTGCAGTGTTGGACAGCGGAGAGTGGGTTGTTTACACAAGCCAGCAGTCAGAAATCGATGTTAAAAAGCTCAAAGCCAAGAATATTCTTGATGGTAGAGAGAAAACATTAGCTTATAGCGCTGAGGATGTGTTTGTTTCGCCCAGTTTTTCAAATTCCGGCGATAAAGTCGTTTATATCAGATCTAACCTAAGCGGCTGCGAAGTCAGAATGGTGGACTTTTCACCTGATGGTTTTGTTGAGGGGACAGATCGATTTGTGTCTAATTGTGGGCTTGAAGGACTTTGGATGACACCAATCTTTTCCGCGGATGATACGCTAATTTATTTTGCTAAATCGGAATCTTTGACTGACCCACTCAAGCTGATCAGACACGATTTAACCAGTGGCTACGAGTCTGCGGTGACTGCGCCATCAACAAAAGGGCGAGGAGACTATAGTTTCAGCGTGTCACCTAATGGGGAATATATTGGCATCGTCAGAAACGCCCATTGGACCAATTCCCTGGTGCTTATATACGACACCAAAACAGGTCTAACTTCGGAGCTTGCGACTCTATCCCATATTCTTTTAACCGTGGCCTGGCTAGATGACGAAACCTTGGTTTATAGAAACAGTAATGGAAGACTGGTAGGGCAGGATATCAACACAAAAGAACTAATCTCTTTAACTGAGGACAAATTAAAGGGGGTTAATTTTCCCGTTGTGTCTGGTGGGAGGTTGTATGCAGAAAGAGGGCGACTTTTTAACACCGAAATTAAGTCGATTGATTTGAATAACATGGAAATTACGCAGGAAATCCACAGCTCATTTCGGGACTATTTGCCTGTAATATCAAAAGATAGAATCACATTTATTTCCGATCGAAGTGGGCAGCCTGAAATATGGCAAAAAATTGACAACAGAATAGCCAAGGTCGCCGGATTGGGAGAACAATTTGATTTAGACGACGTTCTACTTAGTGAAGAGCGCGGTACTTTAATTCTGTTGGACGGAGAAAATTTATTTGAATTGGATCTCTCTGTCGACACAATGAGTACACTCTTGGCGCTTGAAAAGCCTATTTCAAATTTGTCGTTGCATGAATCCAGTAGTGCGCTTTTGATCACCTATGAAGATAAAGAACGATGGTACATTGATAAATTGGACCTTAACACTTTGGAACGCCAGCAACTTGTAAGAGGGTTCACAGGTAAGATTGTAGGAAACACTCTATACTACAAAAAATTTCATGAGGATGGTTTGTACAGTTATGATCTCGACACGCAGGAGACTTCTCTTTTTTACGAAAACTTCAATATCCTAAGCTCGGAAATTTGGGAAATTACGAACGAGAACTTAATTTTTCTGCAAGATAAAAAGATACATAAAGTCAATATCAATAACAAACTGAAAACATCTAGTGCTTTGGTCGGAGACGCGCGCAAAATTTCCTGTTCTGAATCGGGCTCAAAATGTGTTTTTGATATATATCGATTTGGTGAAACCAATATTGTTGAATTGAAATAACAGTTATCCATCCATAAGCTAGCGCAATAGTCGACAAAAAATTAAAAAATCTGGAGTTGAATTGGATTCTGTCTAACATTTAAGCAGCTTATTTTTAGCTCTCATCATAATTTTTGCGATTATATTTCTCATAATTCAAACTAAAATCACTTGTTACTTGGGTCGAGTAAAACAAGAAAAAGTCAATAAAATCATAATACTTAAAGTTACCCTAATCCCTCTCAGAAAAATCAAGGAATTTACAAGCGAAAAGTGGAGCTCTTTTTTCCTGAACATTGCTAGTTTTAATTTGCCAGCGCAATTTTGGCCAACTAATCACGATAACCAGGAAAGAAATCATGTTTAAAAAATTATTATTAGTATGTGTACTAAGTTCATTACCATCAACGATTGTAAACGCACAAGAAACGACTAACCCGCAGAGAAACATAGACCCAGCTCTTTCTTACCCAGAGAAATGTCCTAATTTTCCGCTGTGCAAAATTAAACCAGGCGAAGAAATCGATGAAATTGATTAAAGGTTTGTTTTCCTTTCTGTAGTTGTAATCACTTACAGGATAAAGATTTTATTGATGTTCCTTGATCGCCTAAGTGGCGAGCCAACTAAATGAGTTAAGTGGTATTGGACAAACAACTTAGCTGGAAGCAATTCGGGCATCATCTATCAATTTTCAATTAACAGGTTAAAAAAGCATTATGAAAATAGCAAAACTAAACAATCAAGTAGAAGCCATAGTGAATATCAATCCTCATGTGTGTGGTCCATGTCGCACAATTTTTCGGGTAGTTCGGAGCCTTTTTTAAGGCGTAAATGTTGGTATTGATAGCCTGTAATCCAGGGGTAGAAAATGTCGGCCAACATCGAATTCAGTCTACGAGCTATAGGAGTAAATATGTTTCTCTATGAAAAAAAAGATGACCCTTTCAAAAATCTAGTCGGTCGAAAAATGCAGGATAGTAAAAAGCTGTCAGAACTGTTTGGCAGCTTCACTACCAGAGACTTTCATGCGTCCATGATCGAGAAAATTAAGAAAGAGAGAGGCCAATCAGAGCAATGTGAAAGCGTTACCATTGAAAGTTTTGAATTTTTTGATTATCAACTTCGGGTGAGGTTGAGTGAAGGAAAGCACAATATTCTCAGTTTGAATGTAAGAGAAGGTAAAAATACCGAAAGCGACCCAGAGCAGATCCAACCTGTGTCGGCCAATACATTTATTTGTTTTGCCGGTAGCGGCTTTTGTACATGCGAATTGTTTGAGTTTACCAGGGATTCAGAAAAACAAATTGGAGAAGTTGGGCTCATCGGTAAAAAGCAACTAACTCTTAAAAACGGCGACACAATTATGCTGCGCAATGGCATTGATGGACTAATCATCAAGCAGTGCTCGAATTTGGCGAGCTACGAACTGGTTGACAAAAAGCGCAATAATTTAGTTTACAACTTTGATGTGCGCAGCGGGAAGCTACTGTTTATTTCTTCTTCAAATACCATGAGTGCCAGGGCTGGAACAGCGCTCGATATCATTTCGGCCGTCAAGCAAGGCGCTGATATCGAAAAAATCAGTGACGTGGCGGTTAATCATTCCGAGCACTACATCAGGTGGAAAGCGATTGAAACTATTGCTGAACTTGATCCTGATAAAGTTAAACCCTTACTTTACGAATGTTTGACGGATAGCCATCCGGAAGTCAGACAGGCGGCCCGTGAAACTCTCGAAATGAATGGATATGCGTAATGGCAAAATACAATGAAAAAAATACTCAATGCAAACCTATTGCGTTTGATGAGTTTGTATCAATTCTCGAATCCCAGAAAGAAGCACTGTTTTCTCCTGAGAATATCGAAGTAAACACTCAGTTACTGCAGAGATTGTTCCTAAACAGAGAGTTTCTAGTTAAATTCTTGTGTGATGAAACTCTGGAACAGGATGACAAGGTAAATACATATACATACCAGGTCTATTTACTGACAGTAAGTGATTACTTCGTGATCAGAGCAAATGTCTGGCTACCAGAGTCTGTTACAACAGATAAAAATGTGTTTTCTTATGGATTTGCCCATGACCACAACTTTGATCTGTTGACTTTAGGCTACTTTGGTAGTGGCTATGAAACTTTGCTTTGCGAGTATGATAATTCTGAAACAACAGGGATGCCGGGCGAGCAAGTCGAACTTTCAAATTTTCAGCGTGTGCGCTTATCTGAAGGTTCAGTGTTGTTCATGCAAAACTCCAAGGATGTGCACATTCAATATCCTTCCAAGGACCTGAGTATTTCATTAAATATTATGGGTACAGTGCCTTCTGAAAAACCACAACTAAAGTTCGATGTTGAAAACAAAATGATAGCCAAATCTCTGACGGGAACGATTGAGCAACACTATCAAAAACTTTACCATTTGTATGAGGAACAGGGCCGGAAATCTATCTGCGAGCTCGCGGAGTCTTGCTGATTGGTAATGGCGGTCCAATAAAGTTAGTCGAGCATGATCGATACCATCTTGTTATTTTCTGAGTAGAGCTAGATCAGTTTTATTGTGAAGCATTTTTTAGTGCTTTCCGCCAGGTCCGATAACCTTTCATTCAATATCTTCTGCATCAACAGGAGTATTCTGCAGACTTTTTCCAAATTAAACCCTAATGGAGTTAGTTGTAACAATGACTGGTTCTAATCTGTCCATGGCCATTTCCCCAAAGTGAGTACTCAAGAACTACCTAAAAGAGCAATTTAAGCTTTGCAGAGATGGCAAAGTAAGTGGAGGCCAGTGAAGAGTAGCTATATGCAAAAACAACAAAAGCCTCTACTGAGGCTTTTTTACGCTGTGCACAAGCGATTAGAAAAGTTTTTGAATTATCATGCCTATAGCTGTCAACGCGTCATCAATAATGCTAATAGAATGACCGTTGTGTGTATTTCTGGCTGTGACTTGCGTTTTTAACTTTGCAACTTTCATTGTTTTTCCTCAGTAAATGTTTATTTTAATTTTGATAGATTCGGGTATTACTTAAATATGATTCGAATAACTGCGACCACTGTTCTGCATGGAATACCGCCGACATGGGCGCCTTGAACGCTTGTTGCAGTCACCTGGTTTTCTAGCTTTGCAATTTTCATAAAATCTCCTGTTGTTGAGTGATAATTGATATGATTCCAATCGTTAAATTTGACGGGATCGTTGCGTCGTTAGTGACGACAAATAAAGCTTAACAACTGGAGAGTTTTAAAGTGCTTAGCTTTCGCTTGCGTATTCCTTGTTTTTCCTGAGTCCATCACATATTTCTTAACCTGTTGATATGTATAGCTAAAAATTCAGTGATGAGCTTGTTGTCTACAAGCGTGATAAATTTGCTGGTGGCAGTGATTCGAGATTCGCGCGGTCCAAATTGAATAAAATGGGATGTTTTTTAGGCAGATAAATATCTGTACTCATGTTTCCGCGCTATATACCACAATTAATAATTGTATTTAGGGCAATACTTTGCGATTTCTAGACCTTGATCGAAGAAGGTTTACATGGCGCTGGGATGTTAAAACGTTATACACTAAAGGTTATCGTAACTGAGCGAATTTCCGAGGAGCTCAGCCTAAGACTGGTGTCCCCGGTACGGGGCAAGACTTAAAATTAATACCAGAACAAAATGTCGCGTATCTTAAAGTAGATAGTGATCAGTTTGATCTGCGCGCAGCCCGCCAAGTGGCTAATTTAGAAGAATAAGTAGGAGATATCATGGCATCGAAAGGCGTAAATAAAGTAATTCTGGTGGGTAACATTGGACAAGATCCAGAAGTACGTTACATGCCTAACGGCAATGCGGTTGCAAACCTGAGCCTTGCCACCAGTGAAAGCTGGAAAGATCAGAGTGGTCAGCTCCAGGAAAGAACGGAATGGCATCGCCTGACTATGTATCGTCGTCTTGCTGAGATCGCGGGCGAATACCTGAAGAAAGGCTCTCAGATATATGTGGAAGGCAAGCTGCAAACCAGAAAATGGCAAGACCAGCAAGGTCAGGACAAATACACCACAGAAATTATTGTTGACCAGATGCAAATGCTAGGTGGCCGCGGAGGTCAGGCAGAAGGCGGGTTCCAGGGGCAGCAGCAACAGCGTGCTCCTGCGGCTCCATCGCAAGGGCAAAGCTTTCAGGGGCAACCTAAACCACAAGCTCAGCAGCAATATCAACAACCACCTGCGCAGCAAAATCAAGGCTTTAATCAAGCGCCTCAAGGCCAGAACAAACCTGCGCCAATGGCTGAACCAGATTTCGACTTTGACGACGATATTCCGTTCTGATTTCCAAAAAATGAGCGGAATTCAGTTCTTTATTAACCCCCTGTATTCTGGGGGTTTTGTTTTTTAGGAATCGAATTCTTTCTATCAGACTTTCTTACTTCTCTTGGGGAACGTCCATATTTGTTTTTTACCGATTTGGAAAACTGATATGGATCCGGAATACCCACTTGTTGTGCAATTTCCTTAAAACTAATTGAGGTTTCTTTAATTAAATAAAGCGCCTTATTCAATCTAAACTCTTTTAAATAATTCATCGGCGGGGGTAAGCCAGATTGCTTAAAAAGTCTGCTTAGATGTTCTGGTGAGCAGTGAGCACTTTCAGCTAAAAGTGCCAGGTTCAATGCTTCTGAGAATCTTGTTCGAATGCAGTTTAATGCGATAACAACTTTGCTGCTAATTCTGCTTTTTGTCTTGCTTATCTCTAGTACATAATCCGTCAACGTTTCGAAATACTGGTTAACAAAGGAAAGCTCTGCGAGATCAAAACCACTTGTGTCACGAAGCCGCAGGCAAAGCGCCATGTAGTCTTGTAACACCAGATTTTGTTTTATGACGAACACTTCACTGTTCAATAATTTCAGTTTCGGATATAAGGAAGAGTAATCGAACAAGGCGACCCAGTAGTGGCTGCACTCCATTTTTTTGTCAAACTGAATGAGGTAGTGGGTATTGGGGTACATCATGAAAATGCTTCCGGTTTCGCATCTGTAGGCTTCTCCTTCTGCTGTAATGACACAATTTCCCGTTCCCATTACAAAAATCTGGAAGCAGTTTAAGTTGTGAGTTTCGAACGTCCCTCCTGGTGGATAAATTACATCACCTATCGTATGTGTATTCATAGAAAGTCAATAATTGACAATTAACTGCCACTTTTAGCCATTTAAAAGTCAAGTATAAGCAATATTATAAAACTGTCTATATTGCTGGAGATTAACGGTGTCATCGATAAAGCAATGCTATGAAAAAGATGGGTATTACATTGCCAGAAACCTATTTAGCGATAGTCTGTGTAACAGGCTAAATCTGCACATTAAAAGTCAGGTGTTGAGTCAATTTGTTCTTGAAAAAACTACAGAGCCAGGCTCTGACACGGCTATGATGGATACCACACTTTGCGTGCACCAACCTCATGCTGTTAGCGATGAGATTCTGAAAATAATGAAACACGAGAACGTCAAATCGTATTTGGCAGGATTGATAGGGCAGTGTGTGAAAGGGGTACAATCTATGTTGTTCATCAAGGGGCCAGGTTTGCAGGGACAAGCTTGGCACCAAGACGAGTACTATATTCCAACAAGAGACCGGTCACTTTGCGGAGTTTGGTTGGCGCTTGATGATGCCATCATAGAAAACGGCTGTCTTTGGGTGATTAAAGGTTCTCACCAAAAGGGTTATTTGTATCCGATGAAAGACCACAAAGAACCAGAGAATTTTGACCGTTCTAAATGCGCGTTTGGCTTTTCTGAAGCATCGGAAATACCTGTTCAGCTTAAAAGGGGTGATGCATTGTTTTTTAATGGTTATCTCCTTCATCGCAGCAAAAAGAATGTGTCTAAAAACTTGTTCCGTCGTGCATTGGTTTTCCATTATATGAATAGCTACTCGCTGCTACCCTGGGGAAAAGAAAGCTTTGAAAACGCAGAAAGCTCGGGATATGCAGACAATCGACGGATCATACAAGTCCTTGGTGAAGATCCATATGCGTGGAAAGGGACTATCAGCGACGATTGGGACCCTCACCTCAGAAGGTACTAATCTGTTCAGGCACCAATAAGCTTGCGGGAATGGGTGCCCAATACCCGCTTGAGAATAAATCCGATTAACAGGCTTCCCGATACTCCAACCGTCAAATTAACCACCCCCATTGCTGCTATAAACCCGACAGTCCGATGATCCTGAATATAAGGTTGAATATTCATAATAATCAGTCCGATAAATTCAACATGCAAAAAGTAGATGGCAAAGGCGTAAGTGCCTAACATTGACAACCAATTGGGTAGATAAACCTCTTTTCGTCTGAATAGTTCAAGTATCAGTAAACATAAAAGGGTTTTTTGTACGTATATAAGACTTTGCCGTGATGAGAAAAATGAGCCGGGCTGGTAATCCCACACATATTGCAACGTAATAACGACTGTCACACCGGCCAAAGCAAATATCAGAAGGGAGAGATGCTTTGATGTAAAGGCGTGCACTTTGCCCAAGTATTGGCCGAGTAGCATACCGCCTGCATAAGCACCGGCGAAGTAGAAAAATGATTGAATTTTCAGAAAATCCGGAAAAGGGCTGCGGGATACAACCAGTGGCATCAGGAAAATTATCAGCATCAACCACGTGCTTTTACGCTGGATAAAACTCAGTACAGGCGTGATTAAAAAAAGCACCATGAGGACAGGAATGTACCAGAAATGAATCGATGCAGTGCCTGCATAGAGATTCTTCATCACACTGCCTAAGTAAGAAATGCTGTTGCCATTAGCGGCTGCATCCTGCAGGTAATAATCCCAATACAAATAAGTCAGAAACAGCGTCATCACCAGAAAAGGAGCGAATACATTCAATACCTTACTTTTAAAGAACGTCTTCCAACCGCGATTTGCCAAGACCTTGTTAAACAATAGACCTGAAATAAACGCGAAGTACAAAGTTCCTCCATGGAAAAGCGACTCCGTCAGATAGAATAGCCATTTCAATCCTTCCGAGTCCAAACCACCTGTCCAGAAGATCATAAATGACCAGGCATGGGCAGCCACTATGCATAAAATGGCAAACCCTCTGAATGCATGTAGATAGGGAAAAAAGGTTTGCATAAATCTGTGTCGCCAAGAATTGAGTTGTTTCTACACTAGATAATCAAGATTCATTGGCCAACCTAATTTGTGATGAATACGATTGTATGCTCGACATTAGTTAGGTCGTTTTGTAAAGAGTGCTTACAACTTATCTCGCAAAGCTCTGTTGAATACAGTTGGTAGAGTCTACAACTCTATTGGAAGACAGAATCAAAAAGGAATTGGTATGGAAGAAGTACTCATGCTTTTGGGATTGTTCGACCCAACCTCAAAAGGTCTGATTGAATCCATGAAACAGTCAAAAACCTTGATATTCATGGTGATAGTCGCCGTTTGCGTAATTCTTGGTTTTTTCGTTTTTCTGGCTAACAGTATTTAAACTCAGGTATTTTGGTGTAGCCCGCTGTGATGAGCTTCCATTCTACCCAGATATTGATTGCTGCTAGTTGTGTAGTAGGGCTTCATAGATCAGGCTGACAACGGAGCCAAATTTACCTACTTCATAGTTCTTGCCACTGAAAACTCTTCCCTTGCCCTTGCTGGCCACTATGGGCGAGTGTCTGGCGTTGGTTAGCAGCACTATGGCCATATCGTAGGCGGGGTCGATTACTGTCACTGTGCCTGTCCAGCCCGTATGACCAAAAGCCAAAGGGCTGGCATAGGGTCCGAAGTGCCACTTGCGGTCGCCATGCCCTGCTCGTCGCCAACCAAGTCCATAGGTATTGTCAGTTTCTTCTGGTTTTATGAACGACTCGATTATGTCGGCTTCAATCAGGTGCGATTGACCATAGCCACCTCCATTTAGCAGCATTTGAGATAACACTGCCAAGTCTAGTGCATTCGAGAATAAACCAGCGTGGCCAGCCACACCTTCAGATGAATAAAAAGCCTTCTCGTCATGGACTTCACCCTGAAGGACAGTTTGACGCACATTTTCAAACTGTATATGACCATCACGAGTATTGCCATGTATTTCAGTTGCAGCAAATTGCGGGCGTCCAAAGCCTTTTTTAAGCGGATTAAAACGGGTAGTACGCAGGTTTAGCGGATAATAAATTTCCAGTTCTACGTATTTGTCCAGGGCAAGCCCGGTGATCCTTTCTACCAATACGCCGAGCAACATATAATCTATATCACTGTATAGAGGTATGCTGTTTCCTTCTTGTTTTCGCGGTACTTCGGTTAACAGTAAGTTCTCAGTGCTTGTCTTGTTTTGTGAGTAGAATTTTTCACCCAGTGGATTTTGTTTATCGAAAAAACGCACTTCGGGCTGGTATCCGGCTGTATGTGTCAGCAAATCACGGACTAAAACCGACTCTCGCTCTTCGCCCTGATACTCCTGAATATACTGTTGGACAGGTAGATTGATGTCTAATTTCCCTTCGCTGACCAGTTTCATGATGGCCAGATTGGTGGCGAACATTTTGGTATTTGAGGCAAGGTCAAAAATCGTTTCGGTGGTCATTCTGACAGGCTTCTGCAAAGGGCGTCCATCATCAGCGTATTTCCGCGCATAGCCATATGCTGTGTTTTTCACTATCTTGCCATCTTTGATGACAACCAGCACCGCGCCGGGAAACCCTGCATCAATATCTGCGCTGATGAGTGCATCTACCTGCGCAAACTTCCTGTTCTCGTTTTCAGTTGCTGCCCGCAAGGTCGGATAGGGCACGGTTATTTGTATCTGACTGTCGATGGGAAATACATTTTCAACTTTTAAAGCATTTGCACCATTTTTAGTTCTTTTGGCCAGGTTATAGGTATAGCGTTGATAAGGTTGAAGTGATTTTTCGATGCTAAGACGCTGTCCATTGACACTGATATCGGCTCGTTTGGCATCAATGTTATTGATGATCAATTCGCCACCACCCTGATAGCTTTTAAACTGTCTGCGATCGTTGACCAAGGTTCTACTGCTGCGCTGTTGTTGCGGAAACACCTGATCAATTTGCCCATGTTTAATGCTGGGTTGAAGCGCTAGAGTAGGAAGTTGTTCGCTCTCGAACAGCTTCATCAGTTCTGACGCTTTGGCGGGCATATACTTTTCGATCAAGGCAAAAAGAGTCGCTGCGGTGTGACTGTCCATTTGCCCGTTAACCTGCCAGGGTAAAAAGTGCATTTGAAAGGCAGACAGGGTGTGAGCCAGCTCAATATTCTGCAACTGGTTCATCTGCACTTCATAGCCATAGGCCTGCAACGCTTGTCGCATCAATTTTACGCTCGGTAAACGTTGGTTAAATCGCTGCCAGAAGTATTTTACTGTCTGGGTTTCGTACCAGGCGCCAATACCCGCTTTATACAATTGATACCATGGAAAACGAGGACCAGGGTCACTTTTACGTAGCGGTGCAATATCAGAATGACCTACTACCTGAGTAGGGCCAATGTCGGGATTCCGAGCCAGAATTTGTTTTGACAATTCAATCAATAACTCGATTTGTCTGGGATCATAGTCAGGGAACATACAAACTCTGTTATCAACATTTTCTTTCGATGCAGAATGGACCTGCTCCGACTCAAAACTACAATCCGGTACATTGACTACTTCGATACCAATGGACTGGTCATTAATGTCCCTGCGCCCCTGCCAATAACTGTTGCCCGCGTGCCAGGCCCGGTCGGTTTCGTCAACTAATTGAAGTATTTTGAGCTCTTTCTTCGGATAGCTTGGGTCATGACTTTCCGGGACCAGGTAGTGAGCACTGAGTCCACCTTCGTCAACTAGTGCTTCCACGGAGTCTTGATAATCGATAGCTGTATAGTGCATCACCAAAAACCTGACTCGTTCACTAAAGTTTTTTGATGGCATTTTTTCCACGTTCGAGGATGATGAACAACTCAGTATTGGCAGCAAAAGGGTAATAATGATTGTTAAGCGAAGCATATTAGAAAGGAGTGAGAAAAGAGGTGCCTGAATGTTCATATACTTTGATAAGCGTTTCTTTCGTTGCTAATGACCAGCATTTAAAGTCTCCCGAGCATAATGCAAAGTCCGAGAGTCGTTTATTTAACCCTAGCACCCCCACTCCAGTGATACAAATGGATTAGTATCAGAGGACAGTAAAAGTCTATTTCTGTCATGTCTTATGGTTGACAGCATCTTTGTCTTTGCCGCATTCTGCCTAAGCATTGATAAAGAACAACCCGTACCGAGGATGAGATTGCACACCCTGAACTTTCGTTTTCCAAGAGCCTTCGGGCAAAATTATTACAAAATCCTCAGGTGTGCGGGGTGGGCTTCGAGCTTTGCCCTGGGCCTGCTTCTGATTACACCGTTAGTTTCTGCCAACAACCTGACCGAGTCACAGTTGCGAGCATTGGTCAGCCAGAAATTAATGATTGATGTTCGTTATTATTGTTCTGAAGCACCTGCTGATGGGGTATGCAAACAACCTGTCCTGAGTCTGCCCTCGGAACTCGAGGATTTAATTTCACGATATCCATTAGCAGGCGTTATTTTGTTCTCGGAAAATTTGCACAGTACAGAGCAAATTCTGACCCTAAATCATAGCTTACAACGGACAGCGCGGCTGGCGGGTCATTTGCCTTTGTTTATTGCCGTGGATCAGGAGGGGGGTCGGGTGGTGCGTCTGCCGGAGCATTTATCCACTTCGTTTGCTGGCAATATGGCCATAGGTGCGACCTGGCAAAAACATGGAGTGCGTTTTGCCGTCAAGACAGGGGAAATGATCGCTAAGGACCTGAAGCGATTCGGCATTAACCTGAATTTTGCACCCAACATGGACGTCAATGTGAATCCTGACAACCCTGTCATCAATGTCAGGTCCTACTCGGAAAATCCGCAAATAGTCGCCAAACTCGGTACTGCACAAATGCATGCAATGCAGCGTATGGGCGTGATCCCGGCGCTTAAACATTTTCCCGGTCATGGGGATACCAGCATTGACAGCCATACTGGGCTGCCGATTGTCAGTCACTCAACCCAAGTTATAGAGAAGGTTGATCTAATGCCATTTCGATTCGCCATTAAGCACGGTGAACCGGATATGATCATGACTGCACATATTCAATATCCAGCATTGGATAACAATCGCTTTATCGCCAAAGACGGACAGGCAACCATTCTGCCTGCAACTATGTCGCGAAAAATACTCACTGGAATACTACGTGAACGTCTTGATTTTAATGGGGTGATCATCACAGATGCACTTGATATGGCAGGGATAGCACATTATTTCGAACATGCGGAGGCAGTTATTCAGACTTTTGCTGCAGGCGCAGACATTGCGCTGATGCCTTACACGATACGCACAGCTGCCGATATCACAGAATTTGAAAAAATGCTGAGTAAGGTCACCCGCGCAATTCAGGATGGCAGGTTAAGTATCAGTGAACTACAAGTTTCTGTCGAACGCATCAACGCACTGAAAAACCGCTATTCCCTTGAAAAATTCGGTAAGCAGAATTTGACCTCGTTGATACAGCAGGCTGAACAGGAGATAGCTTTGAATGAAGCGAAGGCATTAGAAAAAGAGCTGGCAGAACAGTCTATTGTGATATTAAAAGGCCAGAGTCAGTTACCAATAGATAGCGAACATAAGTTGTTCCACTTGTATATGCCCGACCAACTCCGTTGCCTGGCGTTGACCCGTTCTTTGAACGCGACTAGAAGCGGTATTACAACCCACTGTCAGAGTATGGCTGCCAAGCAATGGACTAAGGACGAAAGCTGGTCTGATAAACCTGATTTAGTTATTTTGGGCGATATATCCCCTCAACAAAGCCTGGCTGAAATGGGCGGTGTTGATGATATCCAGACATGGCGAGATCGTGCTGACCCTGAATTGCTGAAAAATACCTTAATGGCATTAGCACAGGAATATGAACAGAAAAATGTCCCGATTGTGTTTGTTACGCTGCGTACTCCATACGTGCAGTCAGAGTTTTCGCGGCTAAGCCAGGTTCAACTGGCATCCTTTTCTTATAACGTAAAGAATAAAAACGTGGCTGGTAATCAGCAGGGTGAAGTTGCCGGACCAATTTTTGATGCACTTGCGCAGGTGCTGCTTGGCGAGCAGGCTGCGCAGGGCTGGATGCCTGTTTCTCTGCAAACAATGCCCACCGAGAGTGCCAAATAATGTTCCTTACCAAGCATTGCCAGTCGATACTCAATGGCTTACCTGCCAATCGAATTCTGGCTGTCGATGTTTTACGCGGCATCACAATTGCTGCAATGATTCTGGTGAACAATCCTGGCTCATGGCAGCACGTGTATGCGCCACTTTTGCATGCCGAATGGCATGGCTGGACACCTACCGATCTGATATTTCCATTTTTTGTGTTTATAGTCGGGGTAGCAACACAGATGTCGGTCAATCAACAGAGACGTCTGGGGAAATCCGACAATTCCATTCTTCTAAAGGCGCTCATCCGCGCAATAAAGTTAATTGGGCTCGGTTTATTCTTAGCACTGTTTTATTACAATTTCTCAGATCCAGGCTATGACTGGTTTTCGCAGCGGTTGGAAAATATTCGGCTCCCCGGGGTATTGCAGAGGATCGGAATCGTGTATTTCATCACCGTATTGATCGTGCTGAAATGCCAGATGTTGTCCAGAGTGTTCTGGTGCATGGGACTACTGCTTGGCTATTGGGCGCTCTTTCTTATCCTGCCTTATGCTGATTCAGCCGGGAATACTTACGCCGGGTTGATGGAACATGGGAATAATATCAGTGCCTGGTTTGACAATCTGATCCTTGGAAAAAACCATGTGTATTATCCAGATGCGCAGCCTTTTCCCTTTGATCCGGAGGGTCTGTTGAGCACATTGCCTGCCATTGCAACCTGTTTGTCTGGGGTGTTGGCCGGACACTGGTTGAATAGTGAAAAAAGTATGCATCTAAAAGCGCTGGGCTTGCTGACATTTGGCGCATTGGCGACAGTCGTGGGGTTAATTTGGGATGCTAATTTTCCGATTAACAAAGCACTCTGGAGTTCGAGCTACGTGATGTTAAGTAGCGGTATGGCCTGTATCAGCCTTTCTGTGTGCCTCTATCTGATTGACATATTCAGGATAAGAAACTGGGCTGCGCCCTTTGTAGTGTTTGGTGCAAACAGCATCGCCTTTTATATGTTCGCTGCCATAGTTGCGCGTATTTTGATTATGGTCAGCGTAGGTGAACAAAGCGCAAAAGGCTGGCTGTTTGAAAGCCTTTACTCTCCGCTTTTTGGTAACCTGAACGGGTCTCTGGCATTTGCTGTCAGCTTTCTTATTTTGTCTTATGCAGTGATGTTGCTTATGTATAGAAAAGGTTGGTTTTGGAAAGTATGAATAAGAGGTGTATTAAATTACCCATTCATTATTCCAAAAATACTAATTATAACGAATAAATAATTACTGAATTGCAGGCTTTTTTGTTCTAAAGCCTTTAAAAACATGCACTCTTACTTTAATTTGTGAAATTGTTATGTACACTAATTCATAGCATAAATTATTATTCGGTTTGTTAATGTCTACCTTTACAAAAATCAAGGCGATTAAGGAAAGTCTATCTGCCAGTGAAATGAAACTGGCAAAATTTACCTTAAGTTCGCCAAATGCTGTCAGAGATCTCTCTTCCCAGGAACTGGCAAATGTTGTTGGAGTCAGTCAGTCGGCAGTAGTCAAATTCGCTCAAAAACTTGGATACAAAGGTTATCCGGCATTTAAGCTTGGTGTCATTGATGCACTTAGCTCAGATCAGCCGAATACTAACCTGACCGGGAAAATTACGTTAAAAGATGACATCAGCCAAATTGCTGAGAAGTTACTAAGCAGCAAACATTCCGTGCTGAATGAAACCAGACGTCTTAATGGTGAAGAGGCGATTGAACAGGCAGTAGATCTGATTAAATCTGCCAAACGAATTTTGATTTGCGGTTTAGGCGGTTCCGCTTTGGTAGGCAAAGACTTTTCATATAAATTGCAGAAATTGGGTCTGTATGCCGTGGAAGAACCAGATTGCCATGTGCAACTCGCGTTTGCTTCAACAATGGGCAAAGATGATCTGGTGTTTGCCATCAGCGAATCGGGAAACACCCGCGAAATTGTTAATGTGGTTAAACAAGCCAGTCAGAATCGAAGTAAAGTGATTACCATCACGCGATATGGGCACACACCAATTTCTGCCATGGCTGATGTAAAACTCTATTCTGTTGCCGAGGAAGAATCGACTCGTCTGTCATCTATTTTGGCCCGAACAGCACAGGAATTTATCATTGATGTTTTGTTTATTGCGATAACTCAGTCTTCCAGGCAGGGTCGTTCACTGCTAGAAAAGACTCGGGAAGTGGTGAGTGATTTCCGCCAATCAATGTGACTTGTTTGTCGCTTTTTCAGTGGGAATAAAATCTGGGTAAAGCAAGTAGGGTTTGCGTTTTACTCGAAAATCAGCAAGGCCGTGTTGCCACGAAGAACGAATTTCAGCAAAGGGCACGCCAGCCTGCATTTGTAATCGCACTTTATCCGTTCCCGCAAGCTTGTCCATAAACGCCGCCCGTTCAAAAAAACGTTTTTCTGATGCCTGAAAACGTTGAAAAGCCTGATAGAAAAGGCGCAAATCCAATCCTTGCCAATCTGCGTTGCGCAAATCAACGCCGCGTAATGCCTTATTCATTAATTTAGGTTTTAACGCTGCCCCCGGCATTGACCTTGGCGTAAATTCAAAATCGCCAAGATGAATGCTGTCATGCCCGGCAACCTGAAAGGGAAAATCTGTACCCCGCCCAACGCTGACAGGTGTTGCTTCAAAAAAGCACAAAGCAGGATAGAGCCTGATTGCCTGGTCATTTGGTAGGTTAGGACTGGGTTTAACTGGCAGTGAGTAATGCATTTCGCGACGATAGTCTTTCATCGGAATGACGCTTAGTTCTAGTTTGTCTGCTTTGGCGATCCATTTTTCACCTTTGATCATTTGCGCCAGTTCCGCGAGGGTCATACCATGTAATATTGGTATAGGGTGAAGGCCGATAAAGGACGTAAATGCGGGCGTTAAAATCGGGCCGTCGACAAATCGACCATTGGGATTAGGCCGGTCAAATACCATAAAAGCAACGCCTGATTCTGCGGCTGCTTCCATCATGTAGTGCATTGAACTGAGATAAGTGAAGTAACGTAAGCCCACATCCTGAATGTCAAAAATGATGATATCCAGTTCTTTTATCGCGTCTGAAGAGGGCTTTTTGTTCTTTCCGTAAATGGAGTAAATCGGTATGCCTGTCCTTTTATCAATGCTGTCATGGACAATCTGACCGGCATCTTTGTCTCCTCTAAAACCATGTTCCGGGGCGAATATCAGACTGATATCCATATTCTTTGTTAGCAGGAAATCCACCAGATGCGCATCGTCGACCCGTGAAGTCTGATTCACCACCAAGCCAATCCGTTTCCCTTTCAGTTGCGGCAAGTAAAGCTCTGAGCGCATGGCACCTGGCTCCAATGAGAGAGCTGAAGCAGGCAGAAAAACCCAAGCATATATTAGTAATGCTACTATGGCTTTGAATACTGATTTGGCGATGAGCTTAATCATTTTACTCCTGGCGACTTTTGACTTGTAACAGGCCTTCGTTACCTGGACTGTCAGGGTAAGGATGCAAGTCTATGGCATCGGCTGCAGACTTTCTTTCCACACTGATACAAATTAAAAACGAAGCCAAAGTACCAATGCAAAGTTGCCAACTGAAACCCAGATCAAATTGATATTCTGCAGGCAAATACAAAGTCATTATGTAGGGTTGAAATAATAGTGTGATGACAAAACCGCTTATCAGGGCAATGGTGACAGAATTTTCCGAGCCTCTTCCGGTAAATAAAGCACAGAAATAAACGCCCAATAAGCCACAGTAGGAAAATACCATGACGCTTAAGGCAAATTGCAGTAATGGCATATCTGTATATTGCTGCCAGTAATAGCATAAACATGCCATAGCAGCGAGAGCGATTGCTACCACCGCCATTCCAAGCTGTCCGGCTCGTACGTAATGTTGTTCTTTGACTTTTCCCTGCTTTTCACGCCAGGGTCGATAGATATCCTGTACCAAAACAGAAGACATGGAATTGAGGCCGGAATTCAGAGTCGAAAGCGCAGCGGCAACTATTCCAATGGTGACGAAACCTTTAATTCCAGCCGGAATTTCATTTAACACGAAATACATAAAGATGGTGACGGGTTCGCCCTGAAAGTTAGGTGCACTAGCGAGGCTTTGTTCGCTTAGCATCAAATCTGGTCGCTGATAAAATATGTAGAGTAGCATTCCAATAAAAATGAAAATTAGCATAACGGGTATGACCAGAATGACCGACGCCAGCATTGCTCTGCTGGCTTGTTTCGCATTGCCACAGGTCAGAGCACGTTGGGTCATATCCTGATCCAGACCAAATGCGGCAATATTGAGCAAAACAAGACCGGTTAAGATAGACCAAAAGTTGAAAACACCTGCTGAACTGGTATCCCAATCAAAGTGCATAACTGTCAGTTTTGATTCTTGCATTTCTCCCGGGTTTTCCAAAGCTGACAGTATGGTCATAAAATCTGCGGGTATAGTATCAAGCAAATAAAACAACACCATAGCGGCTGCGGAGACATAGACTGCACATTGAAAAACATCACTGTATATTACTGTTCGTATTCCGCCATAAATGGTGTACAGCAATCCCACTGAGACCAGAATGAGTATTGAGAACACAACACTTTCTGCATCGAAGCTGCCGAACAGGATCATGGATACCGCAATCGCTGCCATATACAGTCGTGAGCCACTAGCGAACACTCTGCCAAATAAATACATGATCCCGGCATGTTTTTTGGCTTTGCTACCAAATCGCTGTTCCAGCAATTCATACACGGTGAAGACTTTTAGCGCATAAAATTTTGGCAGCAAATAAGCAGCCACAAACATGGCCGCGATAAACGCACCTAAATTGCTGGCAAGGTAGGAAAAGTCACTCCGGTAGCCTTGGTCCGGGCCACCTAAAAAGGTTGCTGCTGATTGCGCCGTCGCCAGAATGGAAACCGCGACAACCCAGACAGGCATAGAATTACCGCCAAGAAAGTAGTCTTTGCTATTCTCCGAACGTCGGTTGAATAACCATCCCGTTGCGGCCAAAAGAAGGCCATAGAGTGAAAATACAAGCCAATCTAATTCACTGTAATGTGTCAATTTAAGCTTGCCATGTCGAACGCGGTTGTTGAATAAAGGTCAAGGCGCTTTTGTTCCGGTTGCAGAGTACACAGTTGAATATAATGACATGCTACTTTAGTAGCAATAGTTTCAAGGCAGCTTTAATGAAGAGTTGTTGTATAGTTCTTTTAAAGTCGCAGTCCAGTTAGCCTCGCTCCTTCCGGTATAAAAAATCCACCAGCAGTTTGGTTTAACTCATTATTTTAATTAAGGTTTTAATTTCTAGCACTTTAGCAAAAAGTTTGTTGTAATTAGGTTAATGCCATATAAGTAAAAATAAGCGTAAATTATGCGTGTAGGCTGGCGAGAATATTTAAAACAGCGCTTTCGGAAACCTTCCAAATTCTTCTCCGTAGGTTTGGAAATAGGCGCTCAGGATCTTCATATTAGCGTGTTGAAAAAGCGTGACGGAACCTTTGTCTGGGTAAAACACGCATCCCTACTCGTCGCCGATTGGCAAGATCAGCTTAAAAAGTTTGTTTCAGAATCAGATCTAGCCAATACCCCTTGTCATGTCGCCTTTTCTACCACCAAATATCAACTCCTTCAGATCGACAAACCCCAGGTAGAAGAAGATGAATTGAAACAAGCACTTACCTGGGCGGTAAAGGAGCAGATTCCATCGCAGGAAGAAATGGTCATTGATTATATAGAGTTGCCTGCCCAGACCAGTGGTACCAACAAAATTGATGTAGTGGCTATACCCAAACAAGAAATAGAAACATTGTGTCAGGGTGTGAACGGGGCAGGTCTGCAGCTTACCAGTATTGGTGTGGCCGAATTGGCAACTTGTGACCTCGTTGATGTGAGTGAAGAAGCGGTTATGACCCTGGTACAGCAAGCAGGTTTTGATATGTGCCTGAATATCGTTAAAAACGGTCAATTGTATTTTTCCCGTCGGCTCAGAGGATATGAGAATCTGTCTTCTTTTAATCTGCAGGAAATTCAGATGGGTGTCAGCGAGAATTTGAGCATCGAAATCCAACGTTCTATGGATTATTTTGAAAGTCAGCTCCGTCAGGCACCAGTCAAGAAAATTTTGTTAGGGGTCGAATCAGACGTCTTAGAAGAGTTTGCTGATCTCATGAAACAGCTCACATTTATGCCTGTTGAGCCGTTCAATCCTCAAACCCTAAGTACCAATGGCAATGGTTTCATTGGCCGCTATTTACCTAGCTTGGGCGCAGCAATGGCTCAGGCTGGTGAGGCATCGAAGGCCTGACATGAAAAACAGAATTGATCTTTATCAGCCGCAGTTCAAACCTAAAGTCATTCTACTGAGTCTGAATTTTGCGTTTTTGATTTGGTTTGTGGCACTGGTGTCGGTTGTTGTCGCAGGTGTTAGTGTTTCCAGACTAAAAAATCACGCACAGCAAGAGGCTTTATTCGCTGCTCAGCAAGTTAAAGATAAAACTACATTGTTGGGAGTAATGACAAAGGGCCGGGATACCAGGGTGCAAAACCCCAAGTTAGTGGAAGCGCTCGAACAATCCCAAAAGCAGCTCAAAATCAAAAAAACAATAGTTCGGGAGCTAGCCAACCGTGAACAACAAAAAAGCCAGGGCTTTTCTGCGCTGATGTTGGACTTAGCCGCCAATCACCAACAGGACCTGTGGTTGACGGAAATTCACCTGAATGAATCACAAATTAGCATTAGAGGTGGCGCCACAGATTCTGCTGCGGTGCCCAATTGGGTCAATAAATTAGCATCTGCAGAGTATTTCATCGGCAAAGAGTTCGCGGCTGCAAGGCTCTACAGAGATGGCAACGAAGAGTTACTATTTGTATTGAGTTCAGAAATTGCCGATCTCGGTGCTGGAGTCACAAATGAGCAGTGATTTTAGCTACAGAGTCGCACAGGTCCACAGACAATTTATCCATTTGTCCCGCCGGGAACGAATTTTAATCTCAGTCGCTGGACTAGTGGCAATTTTGTTAATTGGGTACTTGTGGTTTATCGAGCCTATTTATCTGCAAACAGATAATGCCCGCAAAGAATCTCGCCGGCTTTCAATGCAAGTAACAAGCATTGAGCAGCAAATAGCAGTGTTGCAGAAGGATTTAGAGCAAGACCCTGACAAATCTTTAAAAGATCGCATCGCACTTAATCAGCGGGATTTGGAAAAATTAGACAGCCAATTGCTGCAGCAGACGCAGGATCTGGTTCCGGCCAATAAAATGGCAGGAATGCTGGAGACTGTGTTAAGTAAGTCCAGCAAATTGAGATTGTTGGAAATGCGTTCTATACCTCCAGTGCAAATGCTCGACATTGAAGACAGCGATTCAGTGCAAACCAATCTCTATCAACACGGTGTGCAATTGGTGCTCGAAGGGCAATACTTTGACATTCAGCAGTATCTTGAATCTGTCGAGGCCATGCCTTGGCATTTCTACTGGAAAAAGTACTCGTATCGCGTGACAGAATATCCATTGGCTGAGGTTGAGATTGAACTCTACACTTTGAGTACCAGCCCCGCTTTTATAGGAGTGTGGAATGATCGCTAGGTATCCAATGACAATATCTATCCTGATGTTTGTCAGCAGCATTAATGCACAACAGTTGGTTGATCCTACCCGACCAAAAACGCAAAGTGCCATAGCGCAGTCTGAAAATGGGTTGGGAGCTGATGGCTTTCCAAAGGTTAATCTGTCTGCAATATTCATCAACGAAAACAACAAGCATGCGGTGATGAATGGGCAGTCAATAGCAGAAGGTGAGCAATGGAAAGGTTTCCGGGTAGCGCAAGTGCACCATGATGGCGTTATCTTGATGAACAAAGAAAAAAAGAAAAAAGAGTTTTTAATTAATAACAATAATGTCAAAAAAGATGCATCAGATGATTTTTAAGCGATTGGTCCTGACGGGACTGGCACTCATAGTTTTAGGTTGTCAATCGACCCAGGAAGCGCCAGCAGAGCGTTCTTTGCAAGCAGCCATTGATGAGCAACAAGCAGCAGAAAAAAAGCAGGAAAAAGTGAAGCCGTTGCAGGACCTGCCGGATGCGGTTAGCCAGGCTTTGATGCCGGGTGCGATGCAGCAAAGTGATACCTTGTTTGGCAAAACCAAGTATGACGTGAATGCTCAACAGGTGGATGCTGCCAGCTTTTTTTCAGGCCTGGTGAAAGACACTCCCTATAGCGTTGCCATTCACCCTGAGGTGAGCGGCACTATATCGCTTAACTTGAAACAGGTTGAACTGGAACAGATTTTTGCGTTGGTGTCAGACCTGTATGGATTTGAAATTCAACGGAATGAGCGCATTTTCCGTGTTTTCCCTGCGGGTATGCGGACTGAAACTATTTCTGTGAATTACCTGTTGATGCAACGCACCGGGGCTACTCAAACCAGCATTACTTCTGGTGGCGTGTCACAGACGGAAGGAAATAATCGAAACAGCAGTAATGGCAATGGTTTAAATAACTTTAGCGGAAACTCAAGCAGCGACAGCAATATCGGTGGAAGTAATTTTAACAACAATGTAAATGGCACCAATATCAGCACCCGCACTGAAACTGATTTTTGGGCAGACCTGCAGACAACACTGCATGCCTTGGTGGGGAATGAAGATGGGCGCACTGTCATGGTTACTCCACAAGCAGGCTTAGTGACGATCAAAGCACTACCTAAAGAGATTCGTGCAGTGAAAGAGTTTCTGAAAGTTTCCGAAGAAATTATTCAGCGTCAGGTGGTGCTAGAAGCCAGAATTATTGAAGTATCACTCAGCGACGAATATCAGCAGGGCATCAACTGGAACCAGATTGTCGAAAATAGCGGTAGCACTGAATTTACCTTGTCCACAACCGCTGGGAACTTCGGCAATGGGATCACTGCCGCTTTAGGTGGGATTACCAATTTATCTTTCTTGAATGCAGATTTTTCAGGTGTGCTGACACTACTAGAAACCCAGGGCAACGTGCAGGTGCTTTCCAGTCCGAGGGTTACTGCCACCAACAATCAGAAGGCCGTAATAAAAGTCGGCGATGACGAGTATTTTGTCACTGAGGTGTCTAATCAAAATACAATCACTTCTGGCACGACAACGGTAACGCCAAATATTGAACTGACCCCGTTCTTTTCAGGCATAGCCTTGGACGTGACACCACAGATTGATGAGAACGGCAGTGTACTGCTACATGTGCACCCATCAGTTATTGAGACGGAGGAACAGGAAAAAGTTATCACCCTGAACGAAGAGCGATTCGTCCTGCCACTAGCACAAAGCAACATACGCGAATCAGATACAGTAATCAGTGCAAAATCCGGCGAAATAGTCGTGATAGGCGGACTGATGCAGTCGATTGTATCGGAACGGAATTCGAAAACCCCCTTTCTTGGTAGTATTCCAATATTGGGGAATCTATTTAAAAGTAAACATGATGTAGAAACCAAAAAGGAACTGGTTATATTGATCAAACCGACAGTCGTGGGCCCGGGAACCTGGCGTGAGCAGCTTCAGAAAAGTCGCACCCAGATGGCCGACTGGTTATACGTGGATTAATGTCATGTACCTGTACCACTACGGTATAAAGGAATTACCCTTCACCCTGACGCCTAACACAAGTTATTTCTTCGGGCTGCCAAGTCACAAAGAAGCGATTGATGTGCTGCGCACTGCGCTTAAAACCGGAGAAGGGTTTATCAAAGTAACGGGTGAAGTAGGCACCGGTAAAACTCTGATATGCCGCAAGTTGCTGAATGAATTACCAGGTAGTTTCGTCACTGCCTATATTCCCAATCCCTATTTATCCCCGGCTGAATTACGAAGAGCGGTTGCCAGTGAGCTTAATGTGCCGCTGACGGACCATACCGATCAGCAGGAATTTACTCATCGGATTCAGCAAAGGTTGATCCACATTCACCAACAGAACAAAGGTGTGGTGCTGATCATCGATGAGGCACAAGCGCTTCCGGTTGAGAGCATAGAAGCACTACGCCTGATAACAAATCTGGAAACAGAATCCAGGAAGCTGCTACAGGTAGTGTTGTTTGGACAACCTGAATTGGATGAAAAGCTGGCGTTGCCTGAATTGCGCCAACTAAAACAGCGTATTACCTTTTCATACAGTCTGCGTTTGATGGATGCGGATCAGGTTTATCAATACGTCAGACACCGCCTCAACGTAGCGGGATACCGGGGCGTTGAAGTGTTTAACCAAAGCCAGTGCAAGCGGCTTTTTAATGCCAGTATGGGAACACCCAGGATCGTCAATGTGTTATGCCATAAATCTCTTATGCTGGCTTATGGAGAGGGCAAACAACAGGTTGAAACCAAGCACGTTATTCACGCAATTAAAGATACCGAAGCCGCTATTCACAAAGGTTTTCCATTGTGGTTTATGTTTACCTTACTGGTAGTGATTTCCATAGCCGCTGCAGGTGGCTATATTGCCTACGCGGGGGTTACATTTTGAGCGTAGTGAATAAAATGTTGCAGGACCTGGAAAGCAGGCAGCAGGAACCGGTTGGTGGCAGCGCAAATTATCAACCTCCGGCTAAATCGTCGTTACTTCCCTGGTTTATTACCTTGGTGTTATTGGTCATCTGTGCCGGTTTTGCCTATCAGATGCACAGTCAGACATCCATCAACACAGTCGCGACCAGCGCACCGGAAACGACCTCAGAGGCCTCTGAAACTGCAAAAGGTGAATTACAGCAAATCAGCAATACTGCAACGGAAGCTGCCGGTGAAAAGGCTTCTGAAGATAGTCAGGTGCTTGCACAAGCTGCTTCTGATGAGAATGGAACGATAAAACCCACCATAACTAACCATCCGACAGTTGAACAATCTGAGACCAACGCCGGAGCATCTCTCACTGAAAAAGCAGTCAATGAAAAAGCTGCAGACCAGGAGCCAGACGCACTGCAGGCGCCTGAAAACGCTGTTCCGCAACAAATTGCGGCGGCTTCTCAGGCGTTGGAAGCACCTCAGGTGACCCCGGTTTTCGAAATGACCAGCAATGTGGATAAGACGAGCAGTCGCTCGCTAAAACAATTGGCGCAGGATGCATTGCAGATCGGTGATAGTGTGGAAGCGGCGAGATACCTGAATCAATTGGTTGGCTTGGAGCCTGCAAACCTCCCGGCCAGAAAAAAACTTGCGGCATTGCTATTCGCACAAAACCAGCATAGAAGTGCAGAAGCGTTGCTGATGGATGGCTTAAATGTGCATCCTGATAGTGCAGAATTAAGACTTATGTTGGCAAGGCTTTATGGTCAGAACTCACAGCGTGAAAAAGCCCATGATTTATTGCAGAAATTCTCAGTAAATGCCTTGCTGGAACCTGATTATCTGGCGTATCGAGCCTCTCTGGCAGATCAATTGAATCGCTACGAACCTGCAAAGACTGATTACCTGGCCCTGGCGCAAGCTTATCCGGACAATTCAAAATGGTGGCTGGGACTTGCAGTGACACAGGAAAGACTGGGTGAAAATCAAGGCGCTCTAATTGCCTATCAAAAGGCCAGTAACCTGAATCAATTGTCTACAGAAGTTGCAACCTTCGTGCAGCAGAGACTGCAGTTTCTTGGGGATGAACGATGAACCAGCCTAGACAAAAAATTCGCCTCGGTGATTTGCTGGTTCAAAACGGCGTCATCTCAGATGAGCAACTTGGCCAGGCGTTGGCTTCCCAGCGCGAGTCAGGGCGAAAACTGGGTTATGTACTGATTGAAAAAGAGATGGTGACAGAACAACAGCTCCTTGAGTTGTTATCACAACATCTTAATGTGCCACTGATTGATATTCCTCAGTACAGAGTTGCCCCGGAAAACGTTAAACTATTACCTGAGGTGCTTGCCCGGCGGCACCGCGCTATCGTGCTTGATGACAAAGGTGATCACCTTCTGGTGGGCATGAGCGACCCTGCTGATTTGGCTGGTATGGATACCTTATCCAGTGTATTGCCAAAGCCGATAGAATTAGCAGTGGTCAGTGATACTCAGCTGTTTTCAGCATTCGACAATTACTATCGCAAAACAGAAGAAATCGCCTCCTTCGCCCAGGAGCTCGCAGAAGAATATCAAGACGACAACGAATTTGACCTGATGGGTGGCCTGGAAGATGAACAGGACACGGCGGTTGCCAGGTTATTGCAATCCATTTTTGAGGATGCGTTGCAGGCAAAAGCATCTGATATTCACATTGAACCTGATGACAAAATGTTGCGCATTCGCCAGCGTGTAGATGGTGTGCTTCAGGAAAATGTTATCCAGGAACGAAACATTGCATCCGCACTGGTTTTAAGACTGAAGTTGATGTCAGGCCTGGACATTTCAGAAAAACGACTACCACAGGATGGTCGTACGCAAATCAGAATAAAGGGGCATGTAGTAGACGTAAGGGTCTCTACCATGCCAGTGCAACACGGTGAGTCGGTTGTTATGCGACTGCTGGATCAATCTGCCGGATTGCTGACGTTGGAACAAACAGGCATGCCTGGGCCGATCCTAAGGCGTTTCCGCACGTTACTGAAACGTCCTCACGGCATGATTCTGGTTACCGGCCCAACAGGCTCAGGAAAAACCACTACCCTTTATGGGGCGCTCAGCGAACTGAACCAGGCAGCAGTCAAAATCATTACGGTTGAAGATCCGGTGGAATATCGTCTGCCCAGGATCAATCAGGTGCAGATCAATAACAAAATTGACCTGAATTTTTCCAACGTTTTACGCACCACCCTGCGTCAAGACCCCGATATTATTATGGTGGGTGAGATGCGTGATACCGAGACGGCCGAAATTGGTCTGCGTGGGGCCTTAACAGGTCACCTGGTGTTATCCACTTTGCACACCAACGACGCTATCAGCAGCGCGGTGCGCTTACTGGATATGGGGGCGCCGGGCTATTTGGTTGCCAGTTCATTGCGGGCGATTATCGCGCAACGATTGGTACGCAGGATTTGCACAAACTGTGCAACAGATTATCAGCCAACCGATGAGGAGATCTCCTGGCTAAGTCATATCGATGAACAGGTTTCCACTATTAAGTTTAAACGGGGAGCGGGTTGTCAGAACTGCAATCATAGTGGGTATCAGGGACGTGTTGGCGTGTTTGAATTACTTGAAATGACCGAACCCATGATGAACGCGTTGAAGGTCAGCGATACAGTGGCTTTCACCCAAGCCGCAGAACAGAGTCCGCAGTACGCCCCCTTATCCCATGTTGCGCTTAGCTACGCAAAATTAGGCTTTACAACAGTGGAAGAGGTATTGAAGTTGGTGGAGATGGTCGCGGATGCTGAACCGGAGAATTCACATGCTTACACTGAGCCTGATTTAAGCACGGCGCAAGACGACGTAGAGGAAGAATCTCATGGCCCTGTTTAGTTACAAAGGCCGGGACGCACAAGGCCAGCTTACTGAAGGTTCAATAGATGCAGCGGATGTGGCCGCTGCAGCTAAGGCGCTTAGCGGGCGCAATGTTATTCCTCTGGATATTGTTGCTGCCGGTACAGAGTCGTCGCAACAAAGCGGCCCCCGAATTTCCTTTTTGACCCCCAGAATCAAACTCGAAGACCTGGTGATTTTTTCGCGTCAGATGTACTCGTTAACTAAATCTGGGATCCCTATTTTACGCGCAGTAAGCGGTCTGGCCGAATCAACCAGTTCAGTTCGCATGGCGGCAGCGCTAAGAGACGTGGTGCTACTGCTGGAGCGAGGCCGCACGATTTCTTCTGCAATGCATCAGCATCCACAGGTATTTAATCAGCTTTTCGTAAGCATTGTTCACGTGGGTGAAAATACCGGTAAATTGGACGAGTCTTTCCTGCAACTATCTGACTATCTCGAGAGAGAGCAAGAGACGCGCAAACAGATAAAAGCGGCAACCCGTTATCCCATGTTTGTGCTGATCGCCCTAGTCATTGCCATGTTCATCCTGAATATCAAAGTGATTCCGGTATTCGCAGGTATGTTTGACAAGTTTAATGCTGAACTGCCGTTAATGACGCAAATTCTACTTGGCATGTCCGATTTCTTTTTGAACTACTGGCCGCATATGTTGGTGGCAATTGGATTAAGCATTTTTGCTGTTTCCCGCTACCTGAAAACAGAGCGGGGGCGTTACCGGTGGGACCGGGCAAAAATCCGCATGCCCATAGTCGGGACTATCATCGAACGCACCTTGCTTGGACGCTTCGCACGCAGTTTCAGCATGATGACAATCGCAGGCGTTCCGCTTACCACAGCGCTTAGCCTGGTAGCCGACGCGGTTGACAATGCCTATATGAGTGATCGCATTTTGGGGATGCGGCGCAATATCGAAAAAGGCGAAAGCCTGTCGAGAGTTGCTGCGTCCAGCACCTTATTTACTCCCTTAGTACTGCAAATGATTAATGTTGGTGAAGAAACGGGCCGGGTAGATGAGTTATTAAGTGAAGCGGCTGAATATTACGAACGCGAAGTGGACTACGACTTGAAAAGTCTGACGTCCAAAATAGAACCCATCTTAATTGCCATAGTCGCGGGCATGGTTTTAGTGTTGGCATTGGGTATTTTTACACCAATGTGGGACATGATGGGCGCATACAAAGGAGGTGGCTAGTGGATCGACAACATGCCTCTGAAGAGAGAACTTTGGGTTTATACAGCAAAATTATCGTGTTAGTGGTGTTCGTCTCGTTGATGACTACTGCGATTTTTTATTTCAATAAAAATGAACCGGATATCAAACTGACCGCCATGCAGACTTTGGCTGAAGAATTTTCGAAAAACGTGACCAATGCTCATTGGCAATGGCAAGCAGAAGGGCGGCCACAAATTGTCATGCTTGTGCAGTATGCGTCGCGATTGGGTGATCAGAACTCACTGATAGAAACAGATCGCCGTCCTATGGTGATGAGCCACCTGGGCTGGCCAAGGGCAGAACCGAATAGTGATGGATGTGCCAAATTATGGCGAATGGTGTTAGGTACTCCCTTAGAAATAGAAGGATTCAAAGTGTTTCCGGAGTATTTCGATGGAGTGGAAAATACGGACAATGCATTGGATGCCAAATGTCGGTTTCGATTGTCAGTAGGACCGTACTTTGAATACCAGATATACACAGGGCAAGTAGGTAAGGTTGAAAAATAATGAATGAGGGGCAAGGGGTACAATATGCGATTAAACAATAACACCTCAATCCGAAGTGCTGCGGCAAATCAACGAGGGTTTACCCTGATTGAACTGGTTATAGTGGTGGTCGTCCTGGGTATTTTGGCAGCCACAGCGTTGCCGCGACTACTCGATGTGACAGAAGATGCAGAAGACGCGGCCGTTGAAGGGGTCGCTGGTGGCTATGCAACCGGGGTCGGTCTGATACGCGCGCAATGGGAGATTGAAGGCCGACCAGTAGAGAATCAGGGCACCAATGGTACGTTTGTGACCATTGACGGGATCCAGATTGGTATTGATAAAGATACTGGCTTCCCCACTGGTCAGCTCAACGCAGACGTGAGTAGTGAAGACGACAGCATCAATGACCTTGATTGCGAAAGTATTTTTAATTTAATCATGCAAAGTGCGCCGACTATTTCGTCGGATTGGGCACAACGACCGTTTGAAAACTTCCGTTACTTCACTCGCGCCAGTGAAGGGACAGGTTCAGGTGGCAACGATACTTGTTTTTATTACCTGACACGCACGGTGAAAAATCTGGTGGCAGAGCCGGTGGACGATACCGCTGGGAACGGTTTTATTTACGATGCCAGAATTGGTCAGGTAATAGTGTTTAGCAACAATTAGTTTTAACAGTTCTGCGTTATAAAAGGGTTTAACGCTTACATAATTTCAGGGATTTAGACGTATTAATAATCTGAGGATAACAACATGCAACAACGTGGTTTTACTTTAATTGAATTGATCATAGTGATCGTTATTTTAGGCATATTGGCAGTCACCGCTGCACCAAGATTTTTGGACCTGACTGATGATGCTGAGTCTGCGTCGATTGCAGGTATTGCCGGAGCCGTGCGTTCCAGTTCTGACATTGTGCGCGCAGCAGCCTTAGTTGCTAGAACAGGCACAACAGTCGCGCTTGATGATGGCAGCTATGAACTGACGGCTGATCGTTATCTGGAGGCGGGCGAGGTGTGCAAATCAATTGGCCTTCTGGCAGCAAAACAAACAGCCACGGCTGCAAGTGCTCCATCTCAAGATGGTGGGTACAATTGTGCTTATACTCACGGAACAACTGATGGAGAAGACAGCAGCACAGTTCTAATAACGCCACTTAATGTCACCGATACGAGCGATTGTTTTGTTCAGTATGTAGACAATGATAATGACACTGACGTTGCGGGTGACGGAGCACCAGATATCACACAAAATACAACTTGCACGGCAAGCTAAATTAAATGCTTGGCTCTATTAAGTTGAATTTTGATTCGACTAAATCGGGGATCAAGCCATTTGTGTGGAAATGAGGTTTGAACACTGGTTTTAGGGTATCCGGCTTTACCTTTGTAGAGCTGGTTGCCATCATTTTGATTGTTGGTATTTTGGCAGTCGCTGCGGTACCACGCCTTTTCAGCACCAGTGGGTTTGCTGAAAATGCCTATCAGGCCCGGTTGATTTCGGCCTTGCGGACCATGCAGGAACGGGCCATGCAGGATACCCGCAACAGCAGCTCGGGCACCAACTTTTGTTATCAAATCGGCATCTTACGGGATGCCGATTCAGCCTTTGGGCCTGCCACCATGAATTTTGTGGATTTGGGCAATCAGGCGTTGAGTTGCACTATCATGATTCAGGACGATACAGACCTTGAATACATGACGGCCACCAATGCGGACATGTTGAACGATGCTGTGCGTATTAGCGCAGGGCCGGATGTAATACAGTTTTCGCCACTGGGTTGCCCTATTGTTGCCTCGGTAGCCTGTGGCAGCTCAGTGCAGGTAGACATTACTGGCGAAAATACTGTTTCGGTCTGCGTTGAAAGCCAGGGGTACATCCATGCTGGTGCCTGTGAATAGAATAATCCGCGGTTTTACCCTGATTGAACTGGTGATTGGCATAGTACTATTCAGTATTGTGCTGACCCTGGTGACCACATTGGTTGCCCCTCAAGCACGGCGAAGTGTCGATCCCATCTTACAAATTCGCGCCGTCGAGCTGGCGCAGTCCGTATTAAGGGAAATTTCTGCTCGTTCCTTTGACGAAAATTCCGACCGAATTAATGGTGTGATCCGTTGCAACGAAGATCTTAATGACGATGGGGAAGTCGATCCTCCTCCTATAGGGGATGAAGCAGAGAAAGAATGTACTGCCAATCTAGATTTAGGCAATGAGGCAGGTGAAAGCCGGGCAACCTTCGACGATGTGGATGACTACGATGGTCTGAGTCAATCCGGAGGCGATATTGAGAATTCTCTGGGCGACGAAATTATCGTGGATGGGGCCAATCTCTATGAAGGATTCTCGGTTCAGGTAAACGTAGAGTACGCTGGTGATTTCTATGATCCTGGTCGAGACAATGAAAATTCCAAATTGATCACAGTAACAGTGACGACTCCTACTGGCGTTGATCTTGTGTTCTCCACTTATCGGAGCAATTTCTGATGGAAAACACAATGGGGATTAAGAAGGGTTTCACCCTGATAGAGCTGGTGCTGGTCATCATTATTCTGGCTATTGTATCTTTAGGGGTGACTAACTTTGTCAGTTCAGGTGCACAATTATTTGTGGATGTGACCGAGCGCACCCAACTGGTGAGTGAAAGCCGGTTTGCAACTGAACGGCTGAATCGCGAAATACGTAATGCGGTACCAAACAGCGTAAGGGTTTCAGGCAATGACAGCACACGACATTGCATTGAATTTATGCCGATTAAATGGAGCAGTTTTTACTTCGATATTCCCGTTGCGCCAGAATCTACTGATCAAATCGATGTCGTGAAGTGGGGTGGACTTGATGCTTATGAGTTTGCCGAAGATGACATCATGATCGTATATCCCACTTCGCAATTTGATGTCTACACTGATACGGGAAAGACCCAGCTGCTTTCTGAGGAGTCTGATGGAGACCCAGGTGTGACCGAATTGGAATTTGATTCAAACGTACAATTCGCTACCGACTCCCCAAGTTCACGTTTTTACGTTTACTCCACGCCCGTCAGTTATTGCGTCGAAAACAGGCAATTACGACGTTATGCCAATTATGCCATCCAGGCCACTCAGCCTCTGGGCTTAACCAACGGTGTGCTGATGGCAGAGAATCTGACAAATTCCTTGTCTGACACTGCCGGAGAGGGAGGTGAAGACCCATTTCGGTTAACTGAAGCGAGCCTGACGAGGACGGCTTCGGTGTTGATGTTGTTGCGGTTTGAACGAGATGGTGAAAGTGTCATTTTTAACAATGAGGTGCAGGTGCCCAATGTACCCTAGAAAAACCATCAGACCTCTCAATCATAAGCAATCTGGCAGTATGCTGGTGACTGCTATTTTCGTGCTGGTGGTGATGGCGTTACTGGGATTTGCCATGATACGACTTTTGGCAGGAGCGTCGGATGCCGGTGTGCAGCAGGTTCTGGGGTTGCGGGTCTTTAATGCTGCACAGTCAGGGCTTGAAGCGAAAGTGTCGGAAGTGTTTCCGCTGGTAAATGGTGGTCATGATCAAGACCAGTGCGACGGTACGTTGTCACACACTTTTACTAATGCCGGATTAGAAGACTGCAGCGTGACAGCCGAATGCGCCGTTGCTTATGAGGATGCAGAGGTCATTTATTACCGCTTTACCGGCACTGGCCAATGTCAGGTTGACGAGTATATCACCAGCCGAACGCTTTCAGTCGACGCCAAGGTGGAACTATGAAACCTTGGCTTGCACTTAGCGTGCTATTAGGTGTTCAGTGGTCGGCCTATGCAGCAGAGTGTTCGGCGGTATTTACAGATGGTGCCAGTACTCACGACTCGAACGGTTCCATCACCTTTAAGCTCAATTCTCAGATAATTGACAGTGACGGTAGTATCGATTTTGATAGCATAGATGACGACAGCAACGGCAGCAGTTGTTTTCCCGTTGCATGCAGCATTTCAGGCAACAGCGCGTCAGCGCTGGATTTAGAATCCTTTCGAAACTCTTCTTCTTCAATGGATTTTCAGGTCAACATGAATAACACAGGATCCTTGGCAGAAGGAGAATATGACTCGATAAATGTCGAGCAGAATGGTGTATTAAATTTCACTACTGAAGGTGGCACCTACATCATTGATTCGCTAGACCTAAAGCTAAATACACGTGGTAATTTCGCACCAGGTGATTACTGGATAAAGGATCTGACCCTTGAACAGGGTAGTGCTATCACACTGACCGGCACTGGAACGGTGCGAATTTTCGTTGATGATGTTGATATAAAGCTTAATGCAAATATCAATAATCCCGGAGATAGCGCGCAACTTTCACTTATTGCTTATGACGATGTGGTGCTTGAGCAGGGAGCAAGTGTAAATGGAGTCGTTTATGCATTAGACGAGGTTACGTTGAACCTGAATGCGAGGATTACGGGTGCGGTTTCCGCCAAGGATGTCACCCTAGAACAGGGCTCTGCCATTACCTATGACTCTAGTGCACCAACAGAGGCAACGCTTGGTGACGTTTGTGAAGCCGACATCCCTGAGCAACTTTACGCCTTCTACCAGTTTGGTGAAGATTCCTGGAGCGGCACCAATTCTGTTCTGGATACGTCAGGCAATGCTCGCCATGCTAGCCCAGTTGGCAATGCAGAACCCGATTTCACTTCAACCTGCGGAGTACTTGATATCGGCAGTAACACGGCTGAAGCCACACAGTATGCCATCGACACTGGTTTTGACCTGAATGATGTAGGCGATAAGGGAACAATTTCATTTTGGTATCGTAGTAATCTTGATTGGTCTTCCTCCACAGGCAGACAACTTATTGATGCTTCCAATGAAGCACCTGCACAGGACAAGCATTTCTACCTGGCACTAGACAATGGCGTGTTGGAATTCGGTATTGAAGACGAAGGGGACAACGGCATTTTTGCTGAACTTACCGGTCTTAGCTACGGGGCGGAGCAATGGGTACACGTTGCTGTGACCTGGGATATAGACAGCAATCGCATACAAATTTATACCAATACATCTGGCAGCAGCCGAACGGCATCCAGAACTCAGTCAAATTTTAATGTCGGCCTGGGCGACATGGACACTTTGTACATCGGAGACAACCGAAGCGGTTACCGAATCCAGAACACACTCAGTACGGTCAATTCGGCTGATGGTCAATTTGACGATTTCCGAATATACAATTACGTGCGTAGCTCTGGCGAACTAAGTTCTGAGTCTGCGAGTGAACCGGATTGCAGTGTTTTTCACCATATTGAAATTTCTCATGACGGCAATGCATTGACTTGTGAAGCCGAAACTGTTCGTTTCCGCGCCTGTGCCGATACCAGTTGCAATACGTTATATGATGAGAATATTGATATCACCTTGTCGCCTGTCGCCGGGTGGACTAACTCAGATGGAACAGCTGTTACTAGCACTAGAATTCCCGCCAATTCGTCTATTAGCTTAGGGGTATCAAGCACGGATCCTGGAGATGTATCTTTGGGAGTATCGGGTTTGGCATTTGAATGCACAGGTAACACGGGCAATAGCTGCACGCTGAGTTTTGCAGATACGGGATTTCAGTTTATCGGTGCTAGTCTAGGGGATACCATTCCCATGCAGATCGCGGAACAGGCATTCTCTTCGGCGCAACTGAGAGCTGTCAAAACCGATGATACTAGTGGAAGCAACCAATGTGTCGCATTGTTGAGTGGTGATCAAACGGTGAATTTCGGGCTGAATTGCACCAGCCCATCAAGCTGTGTTAAATCACTGGACGCAAACGGCACATCTGTCAGTGAAGTGGGTAACAGCGAAGTTACACTGAATTTCGATGCTGACGGTTTTGCGGATTTGTCAGTGCTCACTTACCCAGATGCAGGCGAAATCACTTTGTCTGCAGAAGCTGAGATTGAAGGCGCAAGTATAATTTCAGCCAGTACCGAAGTGGACGTTCGACCAGTAAGCCTGAAAATTGAGACAACGACTAGTACATCCAACCAACGAGCTGGCTTACCCTTTGAAACGACAATTGGAGCTTATGGCGCGATTGGCGATGAGCCATTACCCAACTATCGCATGGGAGATATTCAGTTTTCTTTGCAGCGAACAGCTCCCACATCGGCTAATACCGTCGATGGAACACTGACAGGTCCAGGTAGCTTATCCATTAGTAGTGCAGTTACTTCGACCTTTAGTACTACCGGGCTATCTGACTCTGACCCGGAGGTGTCCCTGCTCAATGGTATAAATACCTTTGATTTACAGTATTCGGAAGTGGCCACATTAAGTTTGTCGGTACGAGATGCCAATTACCTGGGATACACAAGCGGTATTTCGGGACAAGCGTCACTGCCTTTAGGGGAATTTATTCCAGCCTATTTTGATGTGGAGCACGTTGAAAATAAGCCTGCTGCATTTTGCCAAACACCCACGGCAAGTTTCAGCTATCTGGGCCAACCTTTGAATTTTGAAGATGATTGGGTGTTCACCATCAGCGCATTAAATGCTGATGGTGTAGTAACACAAAATTATCAGGGTGATAAATGGGACTGGTTGTTTGATAGTGGAACCGGAGAAGTTGAAAGTGCGATTCAAGGGACGCTGACAGAAACCGCATACGCGCATAATCCGCAGCCTGGTGAAACGCTGACTATGACTAATATTGCCGGAGGAGAGGCAAGTCGTGAAGAGGTAACTTCCGGAGGGGTTGTTGAGCATGGAAAACAGCGAGTCACAATTAGCGGAATGCAGTTTAGCTATGATAAACCCGACGATTTGATACGCGAAGTTGATGTTGATTTTAATCTGAGTTTAGCTTCTGCCCTCTTTACAGATGAGACCCACTTAGATGATATGGGTCAACCCAGTACAGGCAATTATATTTGTTATTTCGAGACTTATGATAAAGACGCCCTTGCCAATTGTGATGCAGACAGTGACAACAATAAAAAGATCATCAGCAACCTGATCCCGGATGAGGCAGGTGACCCACTATCTGCTTCGACAGTGCGCTGGGGAAGAATTGTACTGGAGAACGTATTTGGCCCCGAAAATGAAAATTTACTGATGCAGGTGAAAACTGAATATGTTGTTGATACCGACCCAACAGCTAGAGAAAGGTTAGGGTTTGCACCCAACCGTGATGATCAATGCACCAACTTTGTCTGGTCAGATGGGAATTTTAGCAAAACGGATAAAAGCGATGAAAATGGCTATTCAGATATCACAGGTGTCGTATCCATCAGTGCCGACTTCACCGTGCTGGATGGTATTACACAAGGGTTGGAGGGCATTTCTATCACCGCACCAAGCAACGGTGAGAGAGGAGAACTCGAAATCAAATTGGTACCTGATGGAGAGTGGGATAGCTATCTACAGTTTGATTGGGATGGTGACCCGGCAAATGGTATCCAGCCGCCTTTTGCAACTGCGACCTTTGGACAATTCCGCGGAAATGACCGAATTATACATTGGCGGGAAATTTATTGAGAACAACCAAAATGACCTTGAATATGGCCTCTCAGAGCATCCTTTGGAGCAAAAAAGTGCGACAATTTTCTTTACCGAATAACAAGACGCTTGCGCTTTCTCTGTCAACTCAATAGCATAGAAGGTTAGGGCATCTGCCTGTGGGCTGAAATAAGCCCTTAGAAGCAACACACAAGATCAGAATAAAAACAAAACGTTGTATGCCATTTGGCGATAAGTTTGGAACCGAATAATGAATCGAATAGCACGTTTGGCATTGGCCGTCGCTGTCACTTTGACCTCCACAGTAGCCATGTCCGCTGATTTTTCAGTGGATGAAATTGAGCAGCAGATTGCGCAGAAGCAATCGGAGTTTGACAACTACAACGAAAATTTGGCGTCACAGGCTTCCATAGCCGCAGGACTTGAAGTTGAATTAGAAGAACTGAGAGAGAATGCTGCTCTGGCTGATGTGGATCGACAAGCTGCCTTGATTGAGATGAATCTGCAGTACGAGCGCATGGTGGAAGATCCCTCTCTAGATATTTCTAACGCCCAGCGTAGCTATCAACAAGCAGTAAGAGCCCATAAACTTGTTAAAGATGGCATTACAGCCAAGTACAATGACTGGCAATCTAAACTACGCGAAGTAGAGCAGCTTCAAGTTTCCAAACACAGTCTGCTAAATACGCTGGAAGGATTAAAAGAACAACTGAATAGCGCCAGGGTCGACCGTCTGTACAAAGAATTCAATCAGAAAGAAAATGTGGTCGTGAGTCACAACATTGCTTGTGACCGTGACGAGACAATCAATAAATGTATTGAGCGCGGTAAAGGGTTGGCCAAACAAAAAGCCTCAAAACGTTTTCTTGATCAGTTATACATCAGTTTAAGTGATTCCGTAGAAGCCACCCGTCGTCGCTCTTCATCCGATGCTTACGTGCAGGTTTTACGCAGCGAAGTTGTGGATAATAACTTTAGTGGTTTGGGCAACTTCAATGTCAAAATGAATGTTGAATTGCAAGGTAACCTGAAGCGCAACGAAGGATGCGAATTACTCGGTCTGGACAAACGTTACTGCGTAGGAAACGTTGCGACTGTGGAAGAGGTCGTGAATAACGCTGACAGCTCAGTGGCAACAGATGAATCAGTCATGCACGAATTAACAGTTCGCTCCAATGTTTATGATGATGAAGTGTTTATTGATGGTGTCAGTTATGGCTCCACGCGGTTGCAAATAATGTTGCCCTCAGGTGAGCATGATATCGAAGTTGTAAAGCGGGGTTATGAGCCGCACAGACAAACAGTGAACCTTAAAGAAAGCCAGACCCTTAAAGTGGATTTGGAACGTGCTCAGTATACTTTTTCCAAAGGTGAGCGCATTCAGGATATTCTGGCTGGTGACATCCCCGGACCAGACTTGGTGGTTGTTCCCGCTGGAAACTTCCGCATGGGTGATATTACAGGTTTAGGTCTGGACAACGAACGACCTGTAACTACTCGAGATATTGGTAACTCCTTTGGTATTTCAGAAAATGAAGTCACTGTGGGGGCATTTCAGACCTTTGTTGAAGCGACAAGTTATGTCACTGACGCTGAAAAAACGAAAGGTTGTGCCTACTACGAAAACGGCAAAGCGGTTTTCGAAGAACAGCGCAATTGGCGTTCGCCAGGTTTTGTTCAAAACGAAAACCACCCGGCTGTTTGCATAAGCGTAAACGATGCTCAAGCTTTTGTGGACTGGTTATCCGAAGCTAGTGGACATGTTTATCGTCTACCTACCGAAGTTGAGTGGGAATATGCTGCTCGTGCAGGTAAAGAAAGCGACTATTGGTGGGGCGAGGGAGTAGGTACAGATAACGCAAACTGCGGCTGGTGTGGCAGTCAGTGGTCAAACGTCAGTTCTGCACCAGTTGGGTCCTTTGAGCGCAATGATTACGGTTTATTTGATACAGTCGGCAATGTCTGGGAATGGACAAGTAGCAGTGCACAAAGTGGCGCAGTTGTTCGTGGTGGCGCCTGGAACTTTGCTCCGCGATTAGCCAGGGCATCGACTCGAATGGAACTGGACCCGGATTTCCGTTCAAATTATATTGGATTCAGAGTACTCAGAGAACAATAAAGGGTATTCTTATCTGTCCGACTAAAACCCGACTTAATGTCGGGTTTTTTGTTTTTTATATGCCGCAATCATCAATAATTGGGTGAATTGGGGAAAATCATACTTTTTCTTGGCTTTTTATACCCTCAAACGTGGAGTTTGCTTGCTGAACCTCAGGCGCATTGGTAAAGTTAGCGGATTATGTAAGTTTCACCTACAGGATGCGGTTACTCCATGTTTAAAAAGCTACGAGGAATGTTTTCAAACGATTTATCAATCGACCTCGGAACAGCAAACACGCTCATTTATGTCAAAGATCAAGGTATTGTCTTAAACGAACCTTCAGTTGTCGCTATTCGTCAAGAAAGGGCGGGCGGGCCTAAAAGTGTTGCCGCCGTCGGTGGTGAAGCGAAACAGATGCTGGGAAGGACGCCAGGCAACATCAAAGCAATCCGCCCGATGAAAGATGGGGTGATTGCTGATTTTTATGTTACTGAAAAAATGCTCCAACACTTTATCAAGCAGGTACATGACAATAATTTCTTACGACCCAGTCCCAGGGTTCTGGTTTGTGTGCCGTGCGGATCCACCCAGGTGGAACGCCGTGCAATTCGTGAATCTGCTCTAGGTGCTGGTGCCCGCGAAGTTTATCTGATCGACGAGCCCATGGCAGCGGCTATTGGCTCTGGACTACCAGTGTCAGAAGCTACCGGTTCTATGGTTGTAGATATTGGTGGGGGTACTACTGAAGTCGCAATTATTTCATTGAATGGTGTTGTTTATTCATCTTCAGTGCGTATTGGTGGTGACAAATTTGATGAAGCTATCATTAATTATATTCGCCGTAATTTTGGTTCACTAATTGGTGAAGCGACAGCAGAGCGCATCAAGCATGAAATTGGTGCAGCCTACCCTGGTGAAGAAGTGAAAGAAATCGAAGTTCGTGGTCGAAACCTTGCTGAAGGTGTACCACGTGGCTTCATGCTAAATAGCAACGAAATACTTGAGGCACTTCAAGAACCCCTTACAGGTATTGTTTCTGCAGTGATGGTCGCGCTGGAACAGTCGCCACCTGAGCTGGCATCTGATATTTCAGAGCGTGGAATGGTACTGACAGGTGGTGGGGCGCTTCTGAAAGATCTGGACCGCCTGCTAATGGAAGAAACCGGAATTCCTGTTGTCATCGCTGACGACCCACTCACCTGTGTTGCTCGTGGTGGCGGTAAAGCCTTTGAAATGATTGATTTGCATGGCGGCGATTTGTTCAGCTACGAATAAGATGCATCGCTATGCAATTGTGATGGCAGTGACCTTCTGTCAGGGAACATGTCGGTGAATTGTGTGGAAGTGGAATATGACCTTGAAATTTTATCAGGGCGGCTTATGCCACGACCACTTCACTGGCAAAACGATTTTTTTGGTTTGCGATTGTGCTTGCCTGAAATGTTTATTGGCGTAGGCGAACTCCAGGCATGAACACGATATTTACCCGCGGACCCTCGTTGCAAAGCCGTTTAGCCCTGGCGCTGATAATCTCAGTTTTACTGATTTTTATTGATCACAAGCTAAATGGTTTCGCAGCTGCGAAAGTGTATTTGAATTCACTCGTCAGTCCTATCCAGTATCTCGCGACTTTGCCAAGTCAGCTGCTTAGCGCCAGTGCCAGCCGTTTTACTTCTCACCAGAAATTATTAGAAGAAAACAATCAGTTAAATCTTCAAGCGACGCGAATGAGTGAAAAATTGCAGCGTTTTGACTTACTAAAGGCAGAAAATGATCGCCTCAGGATCCTGCTTGGTACCCCTGTCAGACCGGATTCAGAAAAAATGATCGCTGAATTAATGGCAGTAGACAACAACCCCTTCAGTCATCAGATAGTGGTAGACAAAGGCGCCATACATGGCGTCTACCAAGGACAATCCGTACTGGATGACAACGGCATAGTTGGCCAGATTATGGAAGTGGGTACCACAACAAGTCGTTTGTTATTGGTGGCTGATGTGACCCACGCTATTCCCCTTAGGATCGCGAGGAACAATGTTCAATTGGTGGCTTCGGGAACAGGTCAACTCGATGAACTTTATTTGCAACATGTGCCGCACAGTGCCGACATTCAAGTCGGTGACCTGTTAATATCATCGGGCTTAGGCAACGTCTTTCCGGAGGGATATCCCACGGCGAAGATAACCTCCATCGTCAGGGATGAGACTCGTCCATTTGCACAGGTCAGGGCCAAACCTGTGGCACAACTGGACAGAATTAAGTATTTGCTGCTGCTTTGGCCCGCAGATGCACCTCAACGCCCAATATTCGTGAGTGCGCAAGATGTTTAAAAGTTACGCCATTGCGCTCAGCATTATAGCCGCTCTTGTCCTGCAGATAATGCCCATGCCCCATCTGGCCGACCAATTCAGACCGGATTGGGTGCTGCTGGTACTTTGTTACTGGACTTTGGCATTGCCTAACAGGGTGAATGTGGGCATTGGTTTTTTGGTTGGTTTAGTGATGGATATTCTACTTGGCACCAGTCTTGGGATACATAGTGTTGCAATTTGCCTGTGTCTTTTTGTGCTGGCGGCAAACTACCAGCGATTACGCAATTATTCGGTCTGGCAACAGTCAGTCGTGATAGGTATTTTGGCCGCACTTTATCATGTAGTGGTTTTCTGGATCCAACACCTGTTAACTGACGTTTTTTTTCTGTTTACCTATTTGTGGCCCGTTTTAACTTCGATGCTTATTTGGCCCTGGTTGTTTCTACTGTTGCGCAAGGTGCGCAGACAACTTCGGATCAGTTAGCGTGACTGCTGCGCTATACTATTTATGTTGATTCTTGCTTCCCAATCACCCAGACGAGCTGAACTGCTTCAGCAACTTAAGGTTCCGTTCAGGACCTGTGCGGTAGAAATAGATGAATCCGTTTTGGCAAATGAAAAACCGGAAGACTATGTCTGCCGTCTGGCACTTGGGAAAGCCCGAGCCGGCCAGCAAGTAACGGGGGCAGATGCATTGGTGCTGGGGTCAGACACCAGTGTCGTCATAGACGGCAGGATTCTCGGGAAGCCCGAGGATAAACAAGATTGTTTGCGGGTATTGCGATTGCTCTCAAACCGAGTTCATCAGGTATATACAGCGGTTGCTGTGGTTAAAGGCAATATTTTCCGACAATGTCTGGTCCAAACGAAGGTGGAGTTTGCGAATCTTAGTGACACAGAAATTGAATGGTATTGGCAAACAGGTGAACCCCGTGATAAAGCCGGGAGTTATGGTATTCAGGGCGTGGGTGGACAATTCGTCAAACGCATTGAGGGCAGTTACAGTGCGGTTGTGGGCTTGCCTCTTTACGAAACTAGTCAATTATTATCTGAAATGGGTATGAGTATTTATGAGCGCTGAGTTGTTAATTAACGTTACCCCTTCAGAGTCCAGAGTGGCATTAATTGAAAATGGCATTTTGCAGGAAATTCATGTTGAACGACATACCAAGAGAGGGCTGGTAGGCAATATCTATCGTGGCAAGGTGAGCCGAGTATTACCTGGAATGCAAGCGGCCTTTGTGGATATCGGGTTTGAAAAGGCTGCATTTTTACATGCTTCAGACATTGCGGTCCATAATGAGATTGCTGAGGAGTATTCCGCCCCCAATATTGAGAAGCAGGACATTCGCGAATTAGTGCGAGATGGGCAAGACATTGTGGTGCAGGTGGTCAAAGACCCGATTGGCACCAAAGGCGCACGTCTGACAACTGATATTACTATTCCTTCACGTTATCTTGTTTTTATGCCAAGTGTTTCCCATGTCGGCGTTTCTCAACGTATTGAAGACGAGGAAGAAAGGGAAAGACTAAAGGGTTTGGTTCAGGATTTCTGCAATGAACAGGGTGGCTTTATTCTGCGCACTGCAGCCGAAGGCGTTGCAGAAAAAGAATTGATTCAGGATGCGGAATTTTTGCGCAGGCTGTGGGCTAAAATACAGGAGCGTATGAAGACTAAGCAGTCTAACGTTCTGTACGAAGATCTGCCTCTCGCCAGACGTGTTTTGCGGGATTTTGTTGGTACAGAGCTGGATAGGATCAGAATCGATTCAAATTTATCTTTGCAGGAATTACAGCAATTTACTGACGAGTATGTTCCCGAACTACACAAATTACTGGAGTACTATCCCGGTGAGCGACCTATTTTCGACCTATATGATGTAGAAAATGAAGCACAGCGAGCGTTAGAGCGACGGGTTGATTTAAAGTCGGGTGGATACCTCATCATTGATCAAACCGAGGCAATGACCACCATTGATATCAATACCGGTGCGTTTGTAGGGCATCGCAATCTGGAAGAAACTATTTTTAACACCAATATTGAGGCCACTCAGGCGATTGCCAGACAGCTTAGATTGCGCAATCTAGGTGGCATGATCCTGATTGATTTTATTGATATGACCGATGCTGATCATAAGCGTCGCGTTCTGCACACACTCGAGCAGGCTACCAATAAAGATCGGGCAAAAACTAACGTACACGGTTTCACTGCCTTGGGCCTAATTGAAATGACCCGGAAAAGAACCAGAGAAAGTTTGGAACATATACTCTGTGGTGAGTGTCCAGTATGTAAGGGGCGTGGGTCAATCAAAACGATTGAAACTATCTGTTTTGAAGTGATGCGAGAAATTGTGCGGGTTAATCGCGCCTACGATGCTGATAAATTCGTGGTTTATGCCTCTCCCGCTGTCGCGGAAGCGCTAATGGGAGAAGAATCCCACATGCTGGCAGAACTGGAAGTTTTTGTGTCCAAACAAATTAAGGTACAAACAGAGTTGTTATATAACCAAGACAAATTTGATGTGGTAATGATGTGAAGTCAGCTTCATTTTATGCTGCATATACCATTAAAAAGCTGTGGACTCTGTTTGCAGTATTGCTGGTATTTGTCGCCGTATCTTTAAGTATATTACGTTACTCATTACCTTACCTGGATAAACAAAAACACCAGGTGGAAGGATGGCTTAGCGAGCAGTATGGCGTGGAGTTGGCGATTGGCGAATTGTCAGCCGGTTGGCAGGGTAATGGCCCATCTCTGGTTTTGCGTCAAGTAGAGCTCAAGCAAAGCGATCAATCACCCATAGCGCTGAATATTGAAGAAACTCAGATTGAGCTGGACTTTTGGGGCTCAGTAGCCGCACGGCAAATTCAGTCCGGACGCTTTGACTTAAGTGGTCTGAAACTGGAAGTGAACCTTGATCAGATAAGACAATCCGAAAACGACTTTCCTATCGTAGAAGCGCTTGAAAGCCTTTTTCTTGAGCATCTTCAGCAATTCTCAGTAAGCGATAGCATCATAGAAGTTTCTACGCTTTATGATGAACAAATTATTCAGGTCCAACAGCTGAGCTGGGTCAACCGCGACTCCCATCACCAAGGTGTGGGAAATATGAAAGTGGTGGAGCTGGCCAATAATTCAGCGTCTTTTATATTGGATTTATACGGTGACAAAGACAATCTTAATGGTACTTTTCAGGCAGTCGCCGAAGAATTGGACCTCTCTCCCTGGCTAAACCAATTGGTTAAAAGCGATAACCAATTGACAGAAAGTCGCGGTAATTTTGTTTTTTGGGCTGGCATTGAAAAAAGCCGTGTGACTGGCGCACAAGTTCAGTTTGACAATAGCGTATTCACATGGGAAACACCTGAACGGACCATCAGCACCTCCATTCTAGGTGGGGAATTGCGGGCGGTGCCTGACGCCAGAGGATGGAAGCTTAATCTTGAGAATCTGGCCATGCAGACTGACGGGCAAAGCCTTATCACGAGCTGGGCGGGTCATGTGGACAGGAGAGGCTATAGCCAGTTTAACAGCACTAGTGTGCTTGATATCAAAGCTCTGCTGCCGGTGTTGCCTCTAGTACTTGATACCAGCACGGCTGATTTCGTCAGTAAACTTGACCCCTCTGCCAAGGTCACTGAAGTGGCAGTGGAAATTAAACAACAATTTGCGGCCATGATGAAGTTTACTGATCTGGGATGGAATCAGGTGGGTGATCTGCCTGGTTTGCAAAACTTGACTGGTCAGGCTTATTGGCAAGGCCAGACGGGAAAACTGAGCATCAATGGATTAGCTGGAGTGCTCAGCATTGACAATTCATTGGACCAAGATATTGAATATCATCGACTGAGTTTTGATGCTTATTTAGACGTCACGGACAATGATCTGCGCCTTGAGATACCTGACCTTAAATTCGAAAGTGATCTTGTGTCGTTTGAGCAAGCGCTAAGTTATCGAAGTCAGGACAACTGGTTGAATATTTCCACTAATATTCAACCATTGGATATGGCTGCTGTGAAGCGTCTTCTGCCTGCTGACTTAATGGGCAATGACACTCACGAGTACCTTTCTCAGGCACTAATTGATGGGCAAGTTGAAAACGCCAAACTGATGTGGTCAGGTGTCACGGATCAATTTCCCTATGCCAATAACGAAGGGGTTTTTCAGGCCAGTGTAGCCATCAGTGATGCAAGGTTTCAGTTCGATAGTGAGTGGCCAGTTCTCAATGAGCTGAACATTGACTTGCTGTTTGAAAATGAGTCGTTGTCGATGCGCAGCAATAAAGGCAAGTTACAGGACGTGGAGCTCAAATCGCTTTCGGCTGTGATACCTGAACTGGTGGAGGGCGCTATTTTAACAATAGATGTTCAGGCAGAAGGTACCGGAGAACAACTCACCACGCTAATGCTGGATAGCAGTGTTGCAGATAGCGTAGGTAGTACGTTGACGACGGGGGTGAATATCACCTCAGCAATGTCGGCAGATTTGAATCTTCACATACCCCTGACGGGCGAAAATGTGGTGGTTACGGGCAAAGCTGAGCTGCCTCGCAATGATATCTACATTCCAAGCCTCGACCTGACGTTTGCTGATGCGACAGGTGAGATTCAGTTCGTCAATGACAAAGTCAATTTTTCAGGGCTCCAAGCCAATTTGTTTGGCCAACCCGTTAGCGTCAATTTCAATGGTGAAGATGACGGAAGTGGCGAATATGATGCTGATATCAATCTATCCGCCAATTGGTCACTAGAGCCCATATTTACGAAATATCATCCCGCCTTTAATGAATACCTCAGAGGCGACACTGGTTGGGAAGCAGATGTCGGGCTGCATTTACGTGAAGACGAGTATCGATACACTGTCCAGCTGACCAGTGAGTTAACTGGTATTTCTTCAGATTTACCTGCGCCATTTAGTAAGCAGGAGCAGGAAAATTTATCTCTGTTGGTTACCAGCGAAGGCAACAATACTGCCTCAACGATACGAGCAGCGCTTGGCGATGACGTCAAGTTCACTGGCATTTTGCCGCACAATGAATTGCAGTTCTCACGAGCTCACCTTTCTATAGGTGAAAGTGAAATAGTCGGAATGGGGCTCGGTTTCAGTATCTCAGCAGATTTGCCCGAGTTGGATTCTCTAGCCTGGTACAATGCGATTTCTGCACTAATTAAAGATCTGCCACCAAGCAATAATCCTGTTTTAGGTGCACCACAACGGGTATATGTGGATGCAGATACTATGTATATCGCCGGCCAACGAATCGATAACCTACAACTGGTGGCCAAACATTCAACTCAAGATTGGATATTGGAGTTTAATGCCGAACAAGCCCGCGCAGAAGTGACGCTTTACTACGACTGGTTAACGAAGGGCATTGATATCAAAGCCGACTTTATTGATTTGGCGGAAATTAATGGTGAAAGCACCCAAATCGCGAATTATAAACAGCCAGACCTTGCAGATTTGCCACCCGTTTCCTTCGTGTGCAAACAATGCAAAGTTCAAGGTAAAGACCTTGGTCGGATTGATTTCCGATTGTCCCGAGGTCAAAACGGGATGAAAATAGACAGTTTGAGGATGAACAATGCCAATGGCTTGCTGTACGCCAGTGGGGATTGGAATTTCACTGAGAAAAGCAGTAATACCCATTTAACGGGCGAATTCAGCAGTCCGGACTTTGGTGCATTGGTTAAGGGGTTTGGTTTCGATGCAGGCATTAAAGATTCAAAAGCCAGCATGGAATTTGACTTGTCTTGGCAGAAAGCACCTTATGCGTTCAATTCAGAGACCTTGAGCGGACAAATCGATTGGCGCCTCACTGATGGCTATATTTCGGAATTGACCGACAAAGGTGCCAGAATTTTCAGTATTTTCAGTTTGCAGTCGCTGGTGAGAAAGCTGAGCCTCGATTTCAGAGATGTATTTGCTAAAGGTTTCTTTTACGACAAAATGACAGGGTCTTTTCAGGTAGACAAAGGGCGAGTCAATACCGAAGACACTGTAATTGATGGTGGTGCAGGAGAAATGACCATAGTGGGTTACACTGACTTGCCTACTCAGCAGCTCAATTACCATATTGGTTTTGCACCTAACGTTACCTCAAGTTTGCCCCTGTTAGTATATTTTATGGTTAACCCAGGTACCGCTATCGCCGCACTGGCCATAGACCAGGTACTCACCGAAGCCAAGGTGATTTCTTACGTCGAATATTCCTTAACCGGCACAATCGAAGACCCTATCGCTACGCCGTTGGACAAGCGTAGCGAAGACATTAGTTTGCCCGCTAAGAACCAAAGTGACTCACCACCACCAACAACTGGTCAACCCCAAGAACAACCACCTGTGCCTGAATTGGAAGAACGCGTCAGCATAGGAGTGGACAGTGACTAAATTATCCGCCTGCCAATTAGTCTCAGGCCCTGATGTAGAGAACAACCTGGAACAGGTGGAAGCCTATATTGCAGGGGGCAAAGACCAAGGCGATACGCTTGTAGTGCTACCAGAATGTTTTGCCTGTTTTGGAGCGGGTGACAAATTTTTATTGAGTATTGCCGAGCAAAAAGGTGACGGCTATATCCAGCAGCGCTTAAGTGAACTGGCTAAGAAATATGCGGTCTGGCTGGTCGCTGGAACAATACCGTTAAAAACAGGCAACCCTGCCAAGTATTCTGCCTCTTGCCTGATTTACGATGCGACAGGAAAAGCCCTGGCAGAGTATCAGAAAATTCACTTATTTGACGTGGAAATTGAAGATAATACAGGGCAGTATCTGGAATCTCGGTACACGCAAGCTGGCAATAGCCTCACTGTTATAGATTCGCCCTTCGGTAAGCTGGGAGTGGCAGTTTGTTATGATATTCGTTTCGCGGGAATGTTCGATGCGATGGGGCAGTTAGACGTTTTAGTACTGCCCAGTGCCTTTACCGAAAAAACCGGTGCAGCTCATTGGCATTCTTTGCTAAAAGCCAGAGCAATTGAAAACCAATGTTACCTGGTGGCAGCCAATCAGGGGGGCGTGCATGAAAATGGTCGGCAAACCTTTGGCCACTCCTGTATCATCTCACCCTGGGGTCAGAATCTGGCTGAAATAGCACAAGGCGCTGGTATCGTTAGCGCTCCAATGAACCCCGATGAAATTATCAAAATCAGACGCGCGATGCCCGTCCGGCAACACAATAAATTCAGGAGTTATTTTGTCCAACCTGATTGAAGACAACTTACTTACCTCATCAGACTTAGATCGTGGGAAACTAGAAACCGCGCTGGGCCTTGTTTATCAGCACCAGAATGACTTTGCCGATCTGTATTTTCAGTCTAGCCAACACGAAAGTTGGGTACTTGAAGACGGTATCATTAAAGACGGAAGTTATAATATTGAGAGAGGTGTTGGTGTTCGCGCCGTGAGCGGTGAAAAAACTGGATTCGCCTACTCTGATGAGATATCACCAGAGGCGCTAAATCAAGCTGCTAAGGCTGCCAGAAGTATCTCGTCCCAAGGTGGGACACATCAGGTAAAACAGTTAAATGCGACTCATCCCCCCGCTCGTTACTTTGCTGAAAATCCGCTTCTAGGCATGCAGGAAAATGAAAAAATCACCTTATTACAAAACGTGGATGCCTATATCCGCAAACAAGAACCGGGCGTAAGTCAGGTTGTGGTGAGTCTGACAGGTGTGTACGAAGAAATATTGATTGCCGCCACAGATGGTACATTTTGTACTGATGTCAGGCCTCTGATAAGGCTGAATTGCTCGGTATTGTTGGAACAGGGTGAACGGCGTGAGCGGGGCAGTTCTGGTGCCGGTGGCCGTTATTCCTACCAACAATTTAACACCATGGAAGGGGATAAACCTCGTTACGAGAGTATTGCTGACGAAGCCTTACATATGGCAAGAATCAACTTACAGGCCATAGACGCACCTGCAGGTCTCATGCCCGTAGTATTAGGAAATGGCTGGCCAGGGGTGCTGCTACACGAAGCTGTTGGCCACGGTCTGGAGGGTGACTTTAACCGCAAAGGCGCGTCAACATTCAGTGGCCGGATAGGTGAACAGGTGGCTGCCAAGGGTTGCACAGTAGTTGATGACGGCACCATGTCAGATCGCAGAGGATCATTGTCAGTGGATGATGAAGGGACACCCAGTCAGTACAATGTGCTTATCGAAGACGGCGTGTTAACCGGCTATATGCAGGACAAGATGAATGCCAAACTCATGGGAGTTGCGCCAACCGGCAATGGTCGACGAGAGTCTTATGCTCATTTGCCTATGCCGCGAATGACCAACACCTATATGCTGGCAGGCAAGTATCAGCAGGAAGAACTGATCAGTAGTATCAAAAAAGGCATCTATGCGCCTAACTTCGGTGGTGGCCAAGTGGATATCACATCAGGCAAGTTTGTTTTCTCGACCTCAGAGGCCTATCTAATCGAAAATGGCCAAATTACTACTCCGGTTAAGGGAGCAACACTGATCGGCAACGGCCCTGAAGTTATGCAAAAAATTTCAATGATAGGCAATAATCTGGCATTGGATAATGGCGTAGGTGTGTGCGGCAAAGACGGTCAGAGTGTGCCTGTGGGCGTAGGTCAGCCCAGCTTAAAAATAGATGAGCTTACGGTAGGCGGAACGGCCTAGTCTGATACCAATAGGTATCAGACTCCTCAGCTCTGAATATTTTCTTTCAGATATTGAAAAATTTCCCGTGCTGCTTTGGGCGGTTTGTTTTGTTCTTTTTGCTTGTTTGCCTGGCGGACTAACTGGCGAAGCTTCTGGCGATCGAGCTGAGAGTGTTCATTAAGTAACACATTAATGGCTTCGTCACCTTTTTCCAAAAGATGATCCCGTGTAGTTTCCAGTTGATGAAACTTCTGATTGCTTTTCAGGTGAGCGGACTGAATTTCAAATAATGCGCGTTCAATATCCGCTGTTTCTCTGGCACGTAATAATTTACCCAAAAACTGCAGTTGACGGCGGTATCCATCCTTTTTCTTATTGATCCGTTGGGCCAGGGCGATACTTTCAGCCAGTTCCTCATCCAGAGGAATTTTAGCCAAATTGGCGGGGCCTAACCCCACCAGAGTTTGTCCCAGTTTATACAACTCCTGACTTTCGTTTTTAAGTTGAGTTTTACTCTTAAAATCCAATCCTTCAGGATTATTTTCAAATTCGCTATCGGCCATACGCTTGTCTTTAGTGTTACACTATTGGCAGATTGTAACCCAGCTGTTATCGACCCGCATAATAAAGTAAGTGAATTAACCCCATCTGAGTGATTCTCGGGCCGATGTCATGCTAACCAAGTGACTAAAATATGCGAATGGAACAACAATTAGCCGATATTCAACAAGTTGTTGACGATGTATTGGCAATGGCAAAACGTAAAGGGGCGACACATGCAGAGGCCAGCATGTCAAAAGTTCAGGGGATCGCTGTATCCTCGCGCCTGAAAGAAGTGGAAACCGTTGAATTTACGAATGATGGCGGCTTAGGTATTGCCGTTTATGTGGGGCAATGCAAAGGCAGTGCGTCAACTGCTGATCTGAGCAAAACGGCGTTGCAACTCACAGTGGAAAAGGCCATTGAAATAGCCAAACATACTGGCGAAGATCCTTTTTCTGGCTTGGCAGAAAAAGAACTCCTGGCGTTTGAAAGTGACGATCTTGATCTTTACCATCCTGTTCCATTGGACACTCAGCAGGGGATTGAACTGGCAATCAATACCGAGACTGTTGCACTAGATTTGGATCCGCGAATTACCAATTCTGAAGGAGCCTCCTACAACGCCAACCTGGGTTTAAAAGTGTATGGTAACAGTCATGGCATGAATCAGGGATACCCGAGCAGTCGCTATTCGTTAAGTTGTGTTTTGATTGGCGAACAAGATGGCGACATGCAACGGGATTACAGCTATACGGTGTCACGTGACTTTAATCAGATGCAAAGTCCGGAGCACATCGGCAAAGAAGCGGTACAAAATACGCTCAGTCGATTGGGTGGACGTAAAGTCAAAACTACCAAAACACCTGTGCTATTTGACCGGGAAATCGCTTCCGGATTGCTTGGACACTTTGTGGCCGCAATCAGTGGAGGTAGCCTTTATCGGAAATCATCTTTTTTACTTGACCAATTGGGTCAGCAAGTTCTTCCTGACTGGTTTGAAATTCAGGAAAAGCCTCATCTTAAAAATGCATTGGCGAGTTCTTCATTTGATAATGAAGGTGTGAAAACTAATGATATGACCATAGTGAGTCAAGGTGTTTTAAATCACTACTTGTTAACCAGTTATTCCGCAAGAAAGTTGGGAATGCAAACTAATGGTCACGCTGGTGGCATTCACAATTGGTTAGTTACATCGACGGGCGAAACAGACCAACAATTATTGCAGAAAATGGGTACTGGTTTGTTGGTCACAGAACTCATGGGGCAAGGGGTCAACATAGTGACCGGCGACTACTCGAGAGGTGCAGCTGGATTTTGGGTTGAAAACGGAGTGATTCAATATCCTGTCAGTGAGGTAACCATTGCCGGCAATCTGAAAGATATGTTGCGAAACATTGTTGCTGTTGGTGCCACACAGGAGAAGCGAGGCAGTATCCAGACGGGCTCTATTCTGGTGGAAGACATGCAGTTAGCAGGTGAGTAATACCAATATATAAAATTGCTACATAACCTGAGTTTACGTATATGCAATGTATAAAAAAACGCAGCAGATGCTGCGTTTTTTAGTTGTTTATGGGCTAGTTGAAGAGTTCTCGACTAAGCGTCTACTGAACCGCAAAAACGATAACCTTCACCATGAATGGTAACGATCAGATCCTCCGCACTGGCTTCTGATTCGAAATGTTTCCGAATTCGACGAATAGTGACATCAACCGTTCGGTCATTAGGTCTTAATTCACGGCCGGTCATTTCCATGATCAACTGCTCACGAGTCAGTATCTTACCTGGGTTACTCAGGAATAAATGCAATGCACGGAATTCACTGCGAGGTAAACGGAACTCCTGCTGGCTTGGCGAAATCAAGCTGCGGCTGTCGCCATCCAGAATCCAACCGTTAAAGCTTACGCGACTCGGTAAATCGTCATCTTCACTGCTATTCGTTGTGCGTGCCAACAAGTTTCGCGCTCTGATGGTCAATTCCCTTGGATTAAAAGGTTTGGTCAGATAGTCATCTGCACCGATTTCAAGTCCAAGGATTCTATCCACGTCATTGTCTCGTCCAGTCAGGAATATCAACCCGACATTCTTACGATCACGGACTTCTCTGGCCAAAATAAGGCCATTTTTACCTGGTAGATTAATGTCCATAATCACCAGATTGATGGTGTTGTTTTCAAAAAAGTCATGCATCTCAGAGCCGTCTTCAGCTTCAAATACATTATATCCTTCAGCTTCGAACAAACTTTTAAGTGTAGTTCGAGTAACAACCTCATCTTCTACAATCAATATGTTGGGAGTCTGCATTTTAATCACACCATATTTAAAATTAATTTGAGTTTATCAGAATGTATCTATAAATCAGTTATTTATCTATCTAAATTTAGCATGCTTGAGAAGCATTGAGCTAAATTTTATCGATGACTTTGAATATTCCTGACGATTTATAAATACTTTAATTCTGGATTGTAGTTCCACTAGGCCAACAATCCCACCCCGATCGACAAAGTTTCTGGATTCACCAATAGTCACTACATTGGTATTCAGGGTCTTTAGCATAGCGAAAACATCTTCTTTTTCGTGTTTCCGGTCAAAAAACACCAATTGACACTCAGAATCAGGAATTTCCTGCCATTTGCTAATTTTTCTTACCTGAACTGTCAGACCGCGCAGTTCTTTAATGTTCAATTTAGCGAAGTGTTCGTAGTAGGTATATGGGGCATTCTCCAGAAAACAAAAGGTCAGGCGTTGTGAATTTTTGGCTTTTTGTGGAAGACTCATATAATTCGCAATGTGAAAAATAAAAGTTGCCCTTATATCCTGCGCTCGGGAACTCAGTTGAGCCACACCCAATTGTGGCGCTAAAAAGCCAATTATAAAAATAAGAATCCGAGAAGTTGGCATGTTTAGGAGCTCTTCGCCACTTCGTCAGTATCGATTCGTTTGACCGGAAATATTATCTGAAATTCAACGCCTTGACTTTCTTCACTGGTGATCGAAATAGAACCGTTAAGTGCTTGGGTAACCAGGTTATAGACGAGGTGCATACCCAGGCCGCTTCCTCCCTGACCTCGTTTGGTTGTGACAAAAGGATCAAATATACGTTTTCTCAGGTGCTCAGGGATCCCTTTCCCATTGTCTTTGTACACAATGCTAATCTTGCCTTCGCCAACCATCTCAATATAAATATCTATTTGTCCCGTATCCACAAATTCAAACCCGTGAATAATGGAATTCATTATCAGGTTTATCATGATCTGATTAATGGGGCCGGCCTTTGTCTCAATAAATAAATCATCGGCGCAATGGAGATTGATATTGTGATGCAGTTTTTTCAGCTTAGGCCGCATTGACAGCAGTATTTCGTCCATCAATTGTGCAAAGGAAAAGACGCGACTGTTTTCGGAAGATTGATCCACAGCCACCTGCTTAAAGCTGGATATTAACTCCGCAGCGCGATTAAGATTGCGATAAATTATATTGAGGTTTTCCTGTCCTTCAGCAATAAATTTTGAAAGTGTGCTCGCTTTGAGTGACTTTCCTTCAAATTCTTTTTCCAAAGAGTTTAACCGGTCAAGCATCATGGTAGAGGCCGTCACACCCAAGCCAATGGGTGTATTAACTTCGTGTGCTACACCTGCAACCATGTCACCTAAGGATGCCATTTTTTCATTCTGAACCATTTGCCGTTGGAACTGATGAAGTTTTTCCAGCGTTTGAATGAGTTCCTGGTTGGCTTCTTTCAATGCTGTGGTGCGTTGGTTCACCTTTTCCTCAAGGCTAGCCTGAAGCCGGCGTTGCTCGTTTTCTGCCTCTGCCTGCCCCTGCATATGCTCTTGAGTTCTCTCCAGCATGTCATTGAAGGAGTCAGCCAGTATATCCAACTCTTTTATACTGGTTTTATCTGCGCGACCGGAATAGTCCTTCTGGCGGGAAATTCTCTGAACGAGATTGACCAACTGCCCAATGGGATCTGTGATGGCCCTCTGCAGGCTCAGGGTCAAAATAAAACAGGCGATGATGGTAACTACCAACACACTGACTGAAATAAGAACAGAGTTGAGAGTCAGTTCATCCAAGGCTCTTGCGGAACTTCTTAAATAGACATAACCAAGAGTCCGGTCATTTGCCCTAATAGGTCTGATCACCTCAAACAAACTGCCGGTCAATTTGGGGGTGGCCAACTCGTCAATCCTATCGTACATGGCAGTGATAGGCGCTATCCCGGATTTGTTGTAGCTGGCGAAAAAAGTCAGCTGTTCTTTTGAATCAACTTGATCAATCTTATAAATATGAACATTTTCAATGAACTCAGCAACTGAAAGCCCCTTAAGGTTTTCTTCTTCGGTGAGATTATCATCGAACTGAATACTGCTGGTGGCATTGCGGCTGATAAGCTCAGCGTAAATATTGACTTCATCAATCAATTCTTTTTTATAACTCGAGATTTGCGTGATCAGTGAAATACTGGTTGCCAAAACCAGAGCAAGGGTGGTGATAGCCATCACTACCCATACGAAAAGGCTTTTAATCGACAAAAATCTGGTTTTGCGTGACATTAATTCGTTTCTGCTGTGACTACTTTACATTTAAGTAGTTAGACTACAATAGTGATATAAACAGCTCAAAAAGAAAACTATTTCACTGATTTATAGTAAAAATATACGAACTTGCAATGAAACAACCAGATCTAACTAAACTTTGGTATCTATATCAGCAAACTTGGTTCAAATATGACACCGGGGTAGAACTTTTTGAACATTTTGCGATTCTCACAGCTTGTAATCCTGGTTCGACTCCAGTGGCAACGGCAAGAAACATCACTAATCAACAAAAATTGAAGAAAGATCTGGTGATATTAAATCTGCGATTCAGTGAATTGGATGCTGGTTCAGCAGACTTCAGCTACTCCGAGCCTAGTTACGCGGTCAATTGCAGTTTGAAGCAAGCCATGGATTTGAGCCGGCGTTATCAGCAAAACGCATTGTTCTGGGTGCAACATGATAGATTGTGGCTAATTCCGGTCAACATGCTGAAGCAGATGACAACAGAAGTGGGTCGTTTTAGTGAGCGCACCGTTATGACTGGAATAGGTCGTACTTAGTTTCGCAGAGACTGGGCTATGACTATTCTCTGATCAGCGTCAGCAGGTCTTGTTCAGACAAGTTGACCTTAACGGCTAGCCTGGCAATAGTGACTTTCTGATCAACAATCTCTAATTGACTCTCCGCGGGAATTCTAATGTCGGAAAAATCTGCCATACAGATACATACTATCTGACCTTTCTGTACATTAATCATGGGGACATCTATGGGAGATTTTTTGTATAGTAAATTAGGACAAACAAGAGTTCTTTCAGGTAGCTGAACACATTCCTCCGGCAATGTCTGAGCGCCCGCTGAGGAAAGCAATGCTGACATTAGCGCGAAAAATAAAACAATCGGGCTGACAACTCTTTTATTAACCATGTTGCAAACTCTGTTCATACAGTGCCTGGTATTCCAACCCTGCTTGCTGCCAGGTAAAGCGTGTATTCATCCCTCGTTTGACCATGTCAGCAAAGAGCTGCGGATATTCATGATAGAACAACAAAGCACGACGAATACAATTTAACAATGCGGAACTGTCGGGTCTTTCGAACACAAAGCCAGTGGCTGAGTCGGGTAATTCCTGAAGATCCACTACTGTGTCTTTCAGTCCACCTACTGCGCGAACGATGGGAACAGTGCCAAATGCCAGGCTGTACATTTGATTTAAGCCACAAGGCTCAAACAGTGATGGCATCAGAAAGAAATCGCTGCCAGCCTCAAGCATGTGCGCATGTTTGACGCTAAAATCATTTCTGAACACAAATTTGTCGGGGTGCTGTCCGGCGTGAACTTCTAACGCGTCACTAATTGACGGGTCGCCCGTACCAATAATCAGTAATTGAAGGTTATGCTGCAGTAAATTGGCCAGAACTGGCAATATGTAGCCGAAGCCTTTTTGCTCAGTAAGACGGCAAACCATACCGATCAATGGAATCGAAGGATCAACGGGTAATCCCACCTCTTTTTGCAGACTTGCTTTGCAGTCTTTTTTGCCGTCCGGGTTTTTGGTGTCGTAGTTCTTAGCCAAGTGGGCGTCTGTAGCGGGATCCCATTGGCGATAGTCACATCCATTCAAGATACCATTCACATCACCTCTGCGATGTTGGAACTCGTTATATAGATTGTGTGAACCTAGCGGGGTTAGCAGTTCCTGGCCGTAATTTGGACTGACAGCATTAATTTTATTGGCGTACCGTATCCCGATTCGAATATAGTTCAAGGCATTGCCATCTAGTTGCGAACTTAATTCCTGATGGGGCTGAAGATAAGGTATATCAGCAAATTCGTGAGTGCCTTGAAATGCACCATTGTGAATGGTCAGAACACTTTTGCTTTTCGCGAAAAATCCGCTGTTATCTGCTTTGATGAAATAAGGAGTAAGCGCAGTGTGCCAATCATTGCAATGAACAATGTCAGGTTGAAAATTCACTGCCTTTGCGGTCTGCAAAGCAGCATCTGCAAAAAACGCAAATCGCTCAGCGTTGTCGCCGTAAGCATGATATCCGTCCGAATATAAGCCGTTCCGGGAAAAGTAATCAGGATAGTCAACACAATAAACGGGCACACCTTCAAGTTCTAACTGTTTAACACCAAACTGATAAAGCTTGTCATTGGCGTATAGCTGTTGAACCGGGCAAATATCTTCCAGCTGATACTTTTCAGCGAGCGATTTGTAGTAGGGTTTAACTATTCTGACATCGTGTCCGAGCTGCCTGAGTGCAATTGGCAGGGACTTTGCCACATCAGCCAGTCCCCCCGTTTTGGCAAGATCTTCAACTTCAGAAACAACAAACAGTATTTTCACTTTTTTGATACCCAATCAGTTTTACTTTCCATCACGTTGGCAATCCCATTTGTGCGATTGCGGCTTTTTGCAAGTTCAACCCTAATGTTATGCTATTCCGCTGTAAAGGGTGAATTTGGTTGTCTTGGCCACCACCTTTACCTTGTTCAGATTTTCCTGCAATGCCTGCGGGTATTTCAGGAAACGATTGGCCACCAGTAGAACTGACCCACCTGGTCTGAGATGTCGTTTCAGGTCCTGTATAAATTTTTCGGTGACGGCATAGTTAGTCTGAATGCCGGTATGAAAAGGTGGGTTGGTGAAAACAGCCTCAAAATTACCGGGCACATCAGTTAAACCGTCCGAAGCGATAATGTCACATTGGATCCCATTTGCTTTCGCGCTTTCTGCGGCACAATGCAGAGCAAGGGCACTGACATCGCTCATCACTAAGTCCATGTCCGATTGTTTTTTGGCCAGAAAACAGCCGATAACACCTGCACCACAGGCGAAGTCCAATACCTTTCCAGCAGGAACACGCTTAACATTTTCCAACAAAAGCTTTGTACCTTCATCAAGTTCCTTGTGACTGAAAACACCAGGCAAGGAGACTATTTCCAACTCCGTTCCTGACAAAGTCATGGCCCAGCGCGTTTGCCACTTTTTCAGATCAAAAGGAGGCGTTCCTTTTGATAGCTGCGCACAAAATAGTGAGCAATGTCGTGCAGAGTCAATTTTATTGACTTGCTCAGAGAAAGGTTCGAGCAATTTGGCGCCACTTTTTATCCCGGCTTTGTTCTCCCCCACCAGTAACAGCTGCCCACCTGGTTTTATGCAACTGGCAATATTCGAAATCAACATCCTGGCATGTTCTTTCGATTTAGGCATGTAAATAACGGCTCCATCCAATGGCACTTTTGATTTGTATTCGGCGCCAAAATAATGGTAGCGGGAGTCGGTAAGGTCACTGGCCTGCTGGTATTGATCAAAATATTGATGAAATCCAAATAACGATGCGGTGTTTAACTCCCGAAATATAAATGGGTCTGCTGGGTTACATAGAAGCCAGTGGCCGTCTGAAAATACGTCCTGATTTCGCACTAACACCTGGCTGGTTGCTGCTAACATCAATCCACTCGCTCAAACATTAGATCCCAAACACCATGGCCAAGTCTATGGCCCCGTTGTTCAAATTTAGTTAGCGGCCGTTGATCCGGTCTTGGCACATAATCCTGTGTAGCTGACAGATTATTGAAGCCCTCAGCGTCGTTCATAACCGCCAGCATGTGCTGCGCATAGTTTTCCCAATCTGTGGCCATATGAAATACACCACCGATACGCAGTTTCGCACGTAATTTCTGGACAAACTCGGGTTGTACAATACGACGTTTATGATGGCGTTTTTTGTGCCAGGGGTCCGGGAAGAACAATTGAATTCGGTCAAGGCTCTGATCGGCCAGGTTATCGGCAAATACCTCAACGGCATCGTGGTTGAAAACGCGCAAATTAGTTAGTTCAGCATTTTTAGCTTCGGCCAGACAGTTACCCACGCCAGGTCGGTGAACTTCAATACCAATAAAATCTTTTTCTTTTTCATTGCTGGCCATTTCAATCAATGACATACCCATGCCGAAACCTATTTCCAAGACAACGGGTGCGCAGCGGCCAAAAACAGTTTCAAGTTCCAACATACCGCTTTCGTGATTCAAGCCCATTTGTGGCCAGTTCTCTTCGATTGCCCTGGCCTGGGCATTGGTCAGTCTGCCTTCTCGTAAAACAAAACTCTGCACTTTGCGTATATAAACCCCTGCTTTCTCAGCTTCTTCACGGGATTTGAATTGACTCATTGTACTCAGGTCCTCATTTAGGGGATTTGCAGCTGCCGCGCATTATGCAGTCCACTTAACAGATTGCAAGCTTTACGGAAGTCTGTTCGTGTCAATTTTATCGGGCTAAACTCCAGTGCCTGTGGGCACTTAATGTCACTATTTCTGTTATTTGGTAGTCAAGCTGGCCTCTATTATAGATGCTAACTTTTCAGGTTGCTCCAGCAACATCATGTGTGCTGCATCTTTTACCAGGGTTAACTTTGAATGATTGAAAGTCGAATGCATTTTTTGAAGGTTCACTAAAGGCGCCACTAAATCGTTTTCAGCGCCAATTATATGCTTGGGAAAGGCTGTTTTTGCCAATGCACCCGTCAATACTTTTCTGGGGGTGGTCGCTTGGATCTGACAACGCAATGTGGCAGCTCCCAGATCTTCACTCATTTGAATGATTGTGTCAGTTACCTCTGGGTTGTCCGCGTGAGAATTGTCTACAAATTGCTTTAAGCGCAAGCGGGTCATCCCAGAGTAGGCACCGGATTTAATCGCAGACAATATGGCCGCTCTTTGTTGCATTTCTGGTTTTGTCAGACCATCGGAGTTATATCCGATCAGTGTTAAGCTGGCGACATTTTCAGGATGCTCAAGGGCATAAAGAGAGGCTACGTAGCCGCCCAGGGAATAGCCGACCAAATCGACTTTAGTGGAGAATAGATCTACCCGATCAGCGGTTAAAGCCAGCATGTGATCCAGGTTTTCAGCCCACTGCAAGGGCACGTAGGTTTTGCTATCCAATTGCATTTTACGCCAGACAGGCAGCCAGACGCGTTCATCACAAAGTGTGCCGGGTAAAAAAACGGCTGGAATATTTTGTTGTTTTTGCACCAGAGATTGGTCTTTCTTAATGTTATGCTAGTGGATAATACATAGTAATGGTTTTCCGGGACGTTATCCAAGTTCGTGAATCTTCAAAATAAAAACTCTTTTTCAAACCGTGTTTTGAGTTGGTATCAGCTGCATGGCAGGAAAAATCTGCCATGGCAGCAAAATAAAACCGCATATCGTGTCTGGGTTTCTGAAATCATGTTGCAGCAAACTCAGGTGAGCACTGTTATCCCTTACTATCAGCGATTCATGCAACGCTTCCCCGACGTCAAAAGATTGGCTGATGCGCCTCTGGATGAAGTGTTACATCATTGGACCGGTTTAGGTTATTACGCTCGTGCACGCAATTTGCAAAAGGCTGCTCAGCAAGTTTGTGATAATTTTGGCGGTAAATTCCCCACAACCCTGAACGATGTTGTGGGACTGCCGGGTATTGGTCGTTCCACAGCCGGTGCGATTTTGTCTTTAGCTCAGGGCCAGAGGCATAGCATTCTTGATGGTAATGTTAAACGTGTTCTTGCTCGCTACCGGGCTGTTGATGGTTGGCCTGGAACCAAGGCAGTAGAAAGTCAATTGTGGGCTCTGGCAGACAAACTGCTGCCTGAAAGTGACTTTGATCAGTATACACAGGCCATGATGGACATGGGCGCGACTATTTGCACGAGGAGTAAGCCTAAGTGTGATGATTGTCCGTTGCAACAAGACTGTCTGGCCTATGCTCAGGGACGCCAGGGCGAATTTCCCGGAAAGAAACCCAAAAAGGCGGTACCGGTTAAAAACACAATTATGGTTTTACCTATGTGGCAAAGGCAGGTTTTACTTTATAAGCGACCTCCGGCAGGGATTTGGGGAGGGCTTTGGGGTTTTTACGAAGTGGATAGTCCTACTAAGATTGAGTCAACACTGGAAAATCTCGGCATAAAGGATTTCCAAGTTCAGGAGTTAGAGGCTTTCCGGCACACCTTTAGTCACTTTCATCTGGATATATCGCCCATTATTGTTCATTTAAAAGAGCTTCCGGCAAACAGAGTGAGCGAATCACAGGAATTATGGTATCAGTTGGATAATCCGGCTAACGTTGGATTGGCTGCGCCAACAAAGAAACTTTTTAGTACAATCTCAACTAACATCTAAACGAATTTATCAAAAGGAATGCCAATGAGCAGAACCGTTTTTTGTCAACGACTAAACAAAGAGGCTGAAGGGCTGGACTTTCAGTTGTATCCCGGTGAATTGGGGAAACGCATATTTGACAACATCAGCAAAGAAGCCTGGGCGGAATGGCAAAAAAAGCAAACCATGCTGATCAATGAAAACAAACTAAATATGATGCAACCAGAGGCCAGAACGTTTCTGGAGGAACAAATGGACGCCTATTTGTTTGAGGGTAAAGAGCCTGATATCGAAGGCTATGTCCCCCCCACTGCCTAAATAACCTAAGGCTAAATAGCTAAGGGAATGTCAAAGGAAGAACTATTCCCATCGACACAAGATTCGAAAGGGCAATTTTGACACAGGTCCTGTGTCTCAGATTGAGCTGTCTGGCTTTACAGCGTTTTGCATGTAAATATTTTCATTTACGATATTCAATCATGCAAAACGTGCAAAGAATGCAGCATTATTCAAGTTTTTCTTAGTTTTTTACAGAGAATAAGTGGTATTTGATGGTGTAATGTGAACGTTTACATAAACTTACTCCACACTTACTGTTTTTTTCTTTCAATTAACGAATTTTATTATTGTTAGCTCATTTCACCAGCCTTTCACCAGCCTTTCACAAGTCTTATACAAATATTAAAAGATAAAACTCAATAAAAACAATGATATGAGTTGTCTCCTGGTGCTTTATTAACATTAAGTTGACATTTTATTTGTAGCGGAGTACCGTTTTCACATGACGCGAAATGCGTCAAAAAGCTATTTAATGAATACCGATGGCGTCAAAAAAAGCACCGTGCGATGCTTTTTTTTACCATCAAAATGAAAACGATTTCATGGACTGATCATTTTAATAATACGGAATAAGACAGATCGGCAACTCAAACTCAATAAACCTTGGGCTGAGTTAGCCAATAAATTTGGCACTTATAATTAGCCAAACTGAGAGTTCACTATTTTTTAGTGGGATGAAAAATAGTGGTGAATTTGCACAAATAGTGCTTCGAGTCACACAAGTTAATGTGTGACAAAGCCGAAGATCGGGACACATGATGTTAAAACACAAACAAAACCGAATGCATTCGAATACAAAATTCAAATATTCATTGATAGCATCGGCACTGATGGGAATGGCAACCATGCCAGTTTATGCCCAGGAAGATGCTGCAACCGAAGCTGATGACACAGAAATAATTGAGATAAAAGGTGTCAGAGGTGATTTATTCAACGCACAAATGTTAAAGCGGGAAGGTGATACCTTTCTCGATGCGATTTCTGCTTCTGATATAGGCGTATTGCCAGACAGAAGCGTATTGGAAGCGATATCCAGAATTCCTGGTGTGACGATTGGCCGATTTGCAGGGGCTAACGATCCGGATCACTTTGGTACCGAGGGTTCAGGTATATCCATTCGCGGCCTGACCCATGTACGGAGTGAATTTAATGGCCGGGACACCTTTACAGCTAATGAAGGCCGTGGCTTAAGTTTCGAAGATGTGCCCCCTGAGTTAATGGGTGCGGTAGAAGTTTATAAAAACCAGACTGCCGATATGATCGAAGGTGGTATCGCCGGTACGGTAAATCTGAATACTCGAAAGCCCTTTGATTCTGATGGCCGGGTTATCGCATTTTCTGCAGACATGTTGTACGCCGATTTCGCTGATGAAACTACGCCGTCTTTTTCAGGTTTGTACAGTGATATCTTTGAAACTGATGGTGGCCGGTTCGGTTTGTTAGTTAACTATGCAAATTCAGAATTAAAAACCCAGTCAGATGGTACTCAGGTTGGTTTGTACGAGTTGCAGAATCGTTTAGTTGATGGCAATCCTGTGTTTGTACCAAGAACCATGCGTTTGACACGTAAGAACGATGACCGTGAGCGTGAAGGCTTTGCTGCTGTATTGCAATGGGAAAATGCGGATAAAACTATCAAGGCGACAGGTGAATATATTCGCTCGGAATCACGCCTTGCATGGACCGAGCGTGCGATTGAGCAAGACGACGGTAACGCGCGTCCTGCCATGGTGTCACCAGATGGAACAGAATTTGAATTTGACGACCAAGGCTTGTTTGAGCGCGGTATTATATCTTCTGATGTGGGTTGGCGAGGCAATGATCCAGTTCGCCAACCAGGTGGAATATTTGGTTCTCAGCATACACTCGTCTCTCGCTTCAGGGATCTTGACGCGCTGGTTGAAGATTTAAGTTTTAACTTACGTTATGAACCAAATGATACCTGGGGTATCAACTTTGACGTTCAGTATGTGGACTCAACCACTGACGTACTCGATTTCTCAATCATGAACGCTACGCGTGCTGTTATCGGTCTTGATACCACTCGAAGTGGTGCGCCTAAAGTCGATATATATGATCCGGCTTTTGCAGGTGTAGAGGGATACTTCAGCAATCCAAGCAATACCTTTATCCGCAGTGCGATGGACCACATTTCTGCCAATGAAGGTGATGAATTCGCAACAAAAATTGATTATAACTACATATTCGAAGATGGTTTCTTCACGTCGGTTCGCCTGGGTGCGCGCTATGCTGATCGCGATCAGACGACCAGACAATCTGATTACAACTGGGGTAACGTATCTGAGGCCTGGACTGGCGCAGTACCTGGCGGAAATGCTTGGTTAGATACGCCTGAAGCGTCCTCAATTCCTTATGACACAGTCACCCTGGATGATTTCGGCCGAGGTGGTGTACTAGACGTTGCTGGTGGACCGACATTCCTGTTCCCATCAATGGATCTGGCTCGTGACTATCGCAATATCTCATCGGTATTGGCACCACTAAGCCCAGGTTGGACGCCACTGGCTAACCGAAGCGGTGCGGTAGGAGATTTCCTTCCAAACGAGATAAACCGGACCCAGGAAGAAAGTACGGCATTCTATATCAGAGCAGACTTTGAAGGTGAGTTCGATAATGGTATGGATTATTCTGGTAACGTTGGTTTACGTTACGTGAAAATTGAAAATACCACAGATGGTTTCGTTTCGTTCCCGGATAATATTCCGACCATGGAAACCGATCCTGATACGGGTGAACCCATAATCGATCTGGATAGTTTCCTGGCGGCTGATCAGTCCGCATTTGGTAATGCGGCTTCCATCGAAACCGCTTCAGCAAGTGAATTTACCACTACGTTGCCAAGCTTCAACCTGAAAGTGAACTTAACTGACGATATGCTGATGCGCTTTGGATACTCAGAAGCGATAGCCAAACCTGAGTTAGGTAATTTGCGTAACTTCGTGAATATTCAGGCTCAGGATGGTGTAGCTACATTTGATCCAAATACGCCGCCAGATGAAGAGCCGGTGCCTATAGGATATCGTTACTCCCGCTATACTGCTGCGTCGGGGAACCCATTCCTGCAGCCGATGGAATCTGACAGTTATGACCTTTCATTCGAGTGGTACTTCTCAGAAGGTGTAGGCTCTTTAACTTCGTCATTCTTCTATCGTGATCTGAGCAACTATTTCGTCAATGGTACTCAATTCCGGGAGTTTACTAATAATGGTGTTACTCAGGTGGTGGAAGTAGCAGGTGCTATTAACGCTGGTGATGGTCGGATCAAAGGGTTTGAATTAGCTTATCAGCAGTTTTTCGATTTCTTGCCTGAAGGCTGGGATGGTTTAGGTGTTCAGTTCAACTACACCTACGTTGATGAACAAGGTTCACCAAATAGCGGTCTGTCGCCGGATGCACCAAGTGGAGATGCAGATGTTCAGCCGCCAGCGTTCGAAGGATTGCCGCTTGAAGGTCTTTCAAAAGACAGTGTTAACCTTGTGGTCTACTACGAGAAATATGGTTGGAATGCTCGTCTGGCATACAACTGGCGCTCTGAGTTCTTACTGACAACTCGCGATGTTATCACTGGTTTGCCAATTTATAACGAAGACAATGGCTTCCTGGATGGTTCGGTTTACTACGATATTGATGAAAACTGGCAGGTTGGTCTGCAAATGACAAACTTGCTGGATGAAGAGACAGTGACATCAATGCAGATAAATCAGCAGGGCGACCAGCGATTGCGTGGAGCCTTTGTTGCTGACAGAAGATTTAGCTTCGTAGTAAGGGCTAACTTTTAATTGTTTTACTGGGGAATGGTAGTGCTCGGAAATTCTGTGTTGCCCGTGTTCTCAACACAGTATGAAGCCTTGCACTATTAGTGTGTGGTTGGCGCCCGGTCTCGGGCGCCAACTTTTATCTGCAATCGAATATCACTCAAAGTCAGATCAGCGTTTTTATCTGAGTTTATCTCGGTTATTGTTTGTTTAGTTGACTATTTCGGAGATCAATTCAATGCCTAATCCTTCAGAGAACAGGATCAAAAAAGTTGTCATAGTAGGCGGTGGAACTGCAGGCTGGATGACCGCTGCTGCGTTTTCTAAAGTACTTAAAAACAATTATTGTGACATTCAATTGGTAGAATCAGATGCCATTGGCACAGTATCAGTTGGTGAGGCAACCATCCCGCAAATATCCTTGTTCAACTCTATTCTGGGTATCGATGAAGATGAGTTTGTGCGCAAAACGCAAAGCACCTTTAAGTTAGGGATAGAATTTACCAACTGGCGGGACAAAGGCCATAGTTACATGCATCCATTTGGTGACTACGGTTCAAATATGGACGCGATTCAGTTTCATCACTATTGGTTGAAAATGTTTCAACAGGGCAAAGTCCCCGACCTGAATGCTTACTCACTAGCTGCCGTGGCGTCAAAACAAGGTAGATTTACTCGTCCTCAAAATCGCGGGAATTCTCCACTATCCAATATTGCCTATGCCTTTCATTTTGATGCAACTCTGTACGCAAAATTTCTAAGGGAGTTCGCTGAAAAACATGGTGTTATGCGAACTGAAGGCAAAGTGAAAAATGTCACATTAAATCTGCAAAACGGTCATATCGATTCTCTTATCCTTGAATCCGGACAGAAAATTGAAGGGGATCTATTCATAGATTGCTCGGGGTTTCGGGGGTTGCTGATTGAGCAAACATTGAAAACCGGCTTTCACGACTGGAGTGAGTGGCTACCTTGCGACAGAGCGGTCGCTATGCCTTGTATGGCAAAAGACGAAGTTCATCCTTACACCCGCTCCATTGCACAGGATGCTGGTTGGATATGGCGAATTCCACTGCAACACAGAATTGGCAACGGTTATGTTTATCCAAGTGCATTTGTGGAAGACGACAAGGCCATAGAGGTTCTGCAAGCGCAAATGGAAAGTGACCCTATTTCCAGCCCCAATCAACTGCGCTGGAAAACCGGTGTACGCAAAAAAAGCTGGAATAAGAATTGTGTGGCCATCGGCCTGTCTGCAGGATTTATCGAACCCCTGGAGTCCACAGGTCTGCATTTAATCCAGTCCGCTATCTCAAAAATACTGGGAATGTTTCCGCACAAAGGTTTTGACCAGACAGACATCGATACCTTTAATGCTCAGTCTCAACTGGAGTTGGAGCGGATCAGGGACTTTATTATTCTGCATTATAAAGTGACCAACCGGGAAGACTCTGAATTCTGGCGCTACGTAAAACACATGCCGATCCCGGATTATCTGCAGGCCAAAATCGATTTATACAAATCAAATGGTCGTATCTACAGGCAGGATACCGAATTATTTAACGAAACTTCCTGGTTAGCCGTGATGCACGGGCAGGGGATTATGCCGAATGGTTATCATCCTCTGGTAGACACCCTGGAAGAAACTGAAATTCTCCGCCGACTCGGTCATATCCAGTCAGTCATTGATAAATCAGCTGAAACCATGCCGATGCAAAGTGATTTTATTGCACAGCATTGCATGGCAGATCCCATTTAGGAAAATCATGAGCAATCACCATACGAAAATATTGTCATCCGTCATGTTAATTGCAGCCGTGCTGGGTTGCAGTGAAAAGGTACCAAAGACTGAAGCTGTGAATAGTCAGGGCATGACAGTAGAACAAAAGGTGGATGCATTGATTAGTCAGATGACCTTGCAGGAAAAAGGTTCGCTAGTGCATGCCAATAGTAAATTTACCATTGCAGGGGTAGAGAGGCTTGGCATTAAAGAGATGTGGATGTCCGATGGTCCCCATGGTGTCAGGTATGAAATTAACCGACATGACTGGGCACCAGCGGGGTGGGACACCGATTACGCTACTTATTTGCCTAATCTGACCTCTGTTGCTGCAAGCTGGGATCCTGAAATGGCGAAATTGCATGGCAATGTCCTGGGAGCAGAAGCCAGACATCGCGGGAAGGATCTTATTCTCGGGCCTGGTGTTAATTTGGCCAGACTGCCACTGTACGGTCGTAACTTCGAGTATATGGGTGAAGATCCGTTTCTGGTCTCAGAGCTGGGGGTGGCGGAAATTAAAGCCATCCAACAGCATGATGTCGCGGCAACTATTAAACACTATGCTCTTAATACTCAGGAGCTAAATCGTACCGGCGTTGATGCCAGACCCGATGAAAGAACATTGCGGGAAGTCTATTTGCCAGCGTTCGAAGCAGCGGTGAAAGAAGCTGACGTGCAGGCGATTATGGGGGCGTATAACGAATTTCGTGGCACCAATGCTAATCAGAGTGAACATCTCGTTAAAAATATTCTCAAAGGTGAGTGGGGATATCAGGGCTTGGTGGTAACTGATTGGAATGTTGACATCAATACCTATGAAGCAGCAATGAATGGCCTTGATATTGAAATGGGTACCAAGGTAGATACTTACTCGGAGTATTTTCTGGCTGATCCGTTGTTGGAAATGATTGAACAAGGCAAAGTTCCAGAATCTGTTTTAGATGATAAAGTTCGTCGCATTCTTCGGGTGCAACACAATATTGGGATGATGGATCCAAACCGGAATCCTGGCAGTCGTAACACTCCAGAACACCGTGCTAGTGCACGTAAAATAGCTGAAAATGGTGTTGTTCTGTTAAAAAATAAGGGCTTATTGCCACTCGATAAAAAGTCACTTCGCAAAGTATTGGTAATGGGCCCTAATGCAAACAAAAAGCATGGTGCTGGCGGTGGATCATCCGAAGTAAAGAGCGAGTATGAAGTGACACCACTTCAAGGTTTGCAAGACGCGCTCGGTCAGGACGTTGAGATTACTGTGTTACGCGCTAAACCTGAAGGTGACGCAACACCATTGGCAAGTGATTTTGTGGTTTCCAGGCATTGGACGGGGACGCCTGCATGGGAAGTGTTTTATTTCGATTCAGATGACAAAACAACGCAAACGTCTTCCGACTGGGTCTGGAATGCAAGTTATCAGGTCAAACAAACCGGCCAGACTGAACATCTGAAAATGCGCGGCATGCTTAAGCCGCTCGAATCGGGCATTCATAGTCTAAAACTCAGCGCAAATGGCAAAGCTAGCCTGGTGCTTGATGGAAAAACGGTACTTCAACTCAATAAAGAGGGTGGAAGTGAGCAATCGGTCGTAGAGGTTGAACTCACGGCTGGCCAAACTTATACGATCGAAGTGGCATACGATGGTAGCGCAGATTTTGTTATTGGTCTCGAAAGTCCCGGTGATCTGTTTTCCGACAAAGAAACCTATTTACGTGCAGCGGAAGAAGCTGACGCGGTCATCTACTTCGGTGGACTAAGTCATGGTGATGATCGTGAATCCATCGACCGCACTCATATGCGATTACCAGATGATCAAGATAAGGTGATAGTTAATTTGCTTCAAAGCAATCCTAACACCTTGGTTTTTATGATAGCTGGGTCAGCAGTTGAGATGCCCTGGAAAGATGAAGCACCTGCCATCATGTGGGGTTGGTATGCCGGAATGGAAGCTGGACATGCCTTTGCAGACATTATTTTTGGTGATGTTAATCCAAGCGGTAAGATGCCTATAACCTTGCCTTATCGATTGGAACAGACTGCGCCAATAGTACTGAATGACTACAACGAGAAAGACTCTTTATACAAGGAAGGGGTGTTCATCGGCTATCGTTGGTTCGAACAACAAAATATCCAACCTATGTTTCCTTTTGGTCATGGATTGTCCTACACGAATTTTGAATACACTGACATTAAATTGAGCCATGATCGGGTTGCATCCGGTGATGAAATAACGGTCACTGCGATGGTCACTAACACGGGTGAACGAGAAGGGAAAGAGGCTGCACAGCTTTATCTTCAGGACGTGGAATCCAGTGTTCCCAGACCGCTAAAAGAGTTAAAAAGCTTTGCCAAAGTGACGCTTGCCCCCGGGGAGTCGAAAGAAGTCAGCATGACGTTGAAAAAACGTGACCTGTCCTTCTGGGATGAAAGCTCAAACGACTGGTTGGCGGAACCTGGCCAGTTCAATGTGCATTTGGGGGCTTCTCACGCTGACATCCGTTTACAAGCAAAATTTGAGTATTGCGGTGACAGCTGTTAGTTGACGATTCCTGACAAAAGCGTTCGGGAATGACGCAGTGCAAATTCAATGAAGCGAATTGCCGAGCGCAGCGAGAGCTGATTACTTAGTTTGTATTTGCGCAAGGTGATCATCAGTACTCGACGCTTTTTGAGAGACCTCTAGTAGATCCCCGACAAAGGCATTCGGGAATGACGTTTTATTTGTATCGTAACCAACCCCGTTATCTCCGAAATGCTACAACCCCGTCACCTCCGAATTGCTTTTAGTCGGAGATCTGGCCTTCCTTGCAGCACTATCATCGTTGAGTAATTAAGAGAACAGTCTTTAAGCTCGGAGGATTTGCATGAAGTGATTGCCTTAAAATGTATTGGGGCTGAATGAAGAGCGTAGTTTCTTCATTCAACCCCGCAACAACTTGGTTAATCGTTCAAATAAGATTGTAACCCCTGCATTGAGGCTTCAACGGCTTCAAGAGGAGTCATGCCATTCGGGTATTCTTCCTGTTCAACCACTATCCATTTAGTCCCGCCAGCTTCCATATTGGCTTTGATAAGAGCTGTCCAGTCAATGGTATCTTTGCCGATAATGGGCAGTTTTCCCTCGGTACCCTCAGGCAGTTTCACTTTGTAATGAGTCGTAAGTGTTCGGCCAGGATAACGATACACATACTCTGCAGGATCTTTTCCGGCATAGGTAGTCCAACCAACATCCTGCTGCATAATCACGTTCGATTTTGTATTGATAGCCATGTAGTCCCAAAAAGTACTTTTCCGGTAATCGTCAAATTCATGTTGATGATTGTGATAGCCAACCTGCATTCCATGTGCTGCGAGCTTTTCAGACAGTGCATTGAGGTCTCCAACTATGGCGTCAATGTCTTCCACTGACCAGGCCCGTTCATCCCAGGGGATTATAAGGCTCGTTACGTCGAGGGCCTTATAAAAGCTGACAGTGTCAGAAAAATTCTGCTCATTTAATTGTTCGAAAGAAACATGCGCGCCGCTGCCTTGCAAACCCAATGATGTTAGCTTGGCTTTAAGTGCTTTTGGGTCATTTTTATAAGGCCCGAATTCGTTGGCAAATTCGACTCCCTGAAATCCCATTTTCGCTAATTGCTCGAGTGTGCCGTCGATATCTGCTTTTACCTGATCTTTCACTGACCAAAGTTGCACACTTATTTTGGGTACAGTAACCGCAATGACGGCGTCTGTGGAAGTCGATTCAGAAGTTGCCGAGCAAGCGACTAACCAAATTGCCAGCGATAGCGAGGCTATCGAAACTAAAATCTTTTTCATTAAATTGTGTCCATAGTTAAATTAGATTCGACCAGCTTTCATCTCTTTGGCGCAGTAATCCACGGCCCGAACGGTCAATGCCATAAAGGTAAGAGACGGATTAACGACTGCGCTGGAGCAGTAACTTGCACCGTCGGTGACAAACAAGTTGTCCACATCATGGCATTGGTTAAAGCCGTTTAGCACTGAGTCCTTAGGGTCTCTTCCCATTCGCGCCGTCCCCACTTCATGAATAGCAAGACCCGGAGAATTGTCATACACGCTTACGTGAGTCTGTATATCTCTCACCCCAGCTTTTTGCAGCATCATTTTTGCTGTTTCAGCGGCGTCTTCCATCATCAACTGTTCGTTTTTGGACCACTTGCAGTTGATGTGTAATTGAGGAATACCCCATTTGTCTTTTTTGTTGGCATGCAATGAAATCTGGTTTTCATATCGAGGAAGCATTTCTCCCTGGGCGTACAAGCCAAATGACCAGTCACCTGCCTGGGTCAATTTGTTTTTATAATCAGCCCCGATCCCATCACTCCAGCCTGTGCTTTGCCAGTCAGCTCTACCTGCGCCGCCAGCTAGGGCATAACCGCGTTTGTAACCTTTTTTGTAGAGGCTAGGCTTGTATTGGAAGTTAGGAATATAGATACCTGATGGACGTCGACCAGAATAGTATTCGTCTTCAAAACCATCTATTTTTCCATAGGCACCGGCATTGTAATTATGGTCCATCAAATAATGGCCTAATGCGCCAGACGAATTGGCGATGCCGTTGGGAAACGCCTTTGAAGTAGAATTCAGCATGATTTGAGTCGTGCCTATAGTTGAGGCACACAAAAACACGACTTTGCCAAAGTATTCACGGGTGGTCAGGTTTTCATTGTCTACAACCCTTACTCCTCGTGCTTTTTTGGTCTTTTCATCATAGATCACGCTATGCACAACACTGTTTGGCGCGATGCTTAAATTACCCGTTTTGGCGGCAGCGGGTAAGGTTGAGCTTTGGGTTGAGAAGTAGGCACCAAAAGAACAGCCTTTTTGACATTCATTCCGGGCCTGACATTGGACTCTACCCTGTTCAATATGTAACTGAGTGGGTTGGGTCAGATGCGCGGTTCGACCCATAATCAGGTTGCGACCAGGAAAATGTTTTTCAATTTCCCCCTTGACGAACTTTTCAGGGCTTGTCATTTCAAAGGGAGGCAGAAACTCGCTGTCGGGTAGTTGAGGTAAATTCTCTTTCGAACCACTTATTCCCGCATGTTTTTCCACATGGCTGTACCAACTTTCTAAGTCTTTATAGCGAATAGGCCAGTCAATACCTTCTCCATCCGCTTTGTTCGCTTCAAAGTCATAGTCGCTGAGACGATAGGATTGACGATGCCAGAGCAACGATTTTCCACCCAGTTGATTACCACGGATCCAATCGAATCCAGTGCCTTCTTCTGTCGTGTATGGCAGATCTCTGTCGTTACCAAAAAAGTGTTTGGTAGCGTCAGTGAATGCATAGCATTTTTTCTGCACCGAATGCTGTTGTTCAACCAGCAAATTATCCACTTTGGTGCGATTTTCAAACATCCAGGGTGGCTTGCTTTCTCCGATGTAATCTTTACGATGTTCTACCACGCGACCACGTTCAATCATCAGAGTTTTAAAGCCCCGTTCACAAAACTCTTTAGCCGCCCAGCCACCAGTGATACCTGAGCCAACTACGATGGCATCAAATACTTCGGTGGTTTCATTTATGTATAATTTTTCTGTCATTTCAACACCACTTATTGCCTGATAGCAGGCTTAGTACAAGTCTTTGGAACCCCAAGCTTTGGAATTTTTTGTGTAAGGAATCGACCCCTTAAATCCGCCAGGTACAGCCTGATAATTCAACGCCTGACTGGCTCCCACTTCACTGGTGAAGTAACCAAATACTAATAATACTTTCAGAAAGGTAAATTGCGCTTTCTGTTCGGAGGAAAAGCCATTTTGTTGCTCAAGTTGGGTAAGCAGCTGTTGCTGTTTTTCCTTTGATAACAGGGTAAAACTCTGCTTGTTTTCTTTCTGCGCTCGCGCTTCTATCTGATTAAGGATGTCTACACAATTTTCCTGCTCTTGTTTAGAGTGACAATGCACCAGTTGGTGCTCAATGAATCGATGGCAGTCTACTTCTGTTGCGCTTGCAGTATCAGTGCGCGGAAGTACAGCATCACAGAGCTCAAACAACACTGCTTTTTGCAAATCATTGAATAAGGCATGATTGCGCTTGCCCGCTCCATCAGGTTGATGAAAGTAAAACGCCTGAGCCATTCTGCTCTCAGTTGCCAGAGCCGCAGCTGTTGTGGCCCCCACAGCTAAAGATAGTTTTTTCAGAAAGGATCTTCTGTCACTATCAGCGCTTAGGTGTTGATGGTTTAAAGTCATAATACTTTCCTATTTTTCCGCAGGTTGCACTGGAGTTGCTGGCTGGTTTTGGGGTTTTTTCATCACCCAAAATAAGACAGCGAAAAGCACGATAAGTACCAATGGGAAACTCAATAGTTTTGTCAGTACTTCCTGACCAACGAAGACATCCATTTGTTGCTCAGATAGGGCAGCGCCTTGAGCTGAATTTCTTGCTGAATCAATCCACCCACCGATAATCGGATTCCACATACCCACTGCAAACATCCCAACACCGCCAATTAAAGACAATCCCAGAGGGCCGGTTTTAGGCGTGTATTCTGCGACGCAACCGAGCATGGTCGGCCAGAAATAGGTGACACCAAGAGCAAAGATGATAGCGGCAAAATAGATCATGCCGCCAGATGCCACACTCATAACAAAAATGCCTGCTGAGGTTAATATGGAGGACATCAATAACACACCAACTGGATTTAATCTGTGGATCAGAGGTCCGGCGAAGTAGCGACCTACCGCCATTAAACCGGTGATCATAGCCAGAATTATCATGGGTGAAGCACCACTTGCGCCAAGAATACGTTCAATCCATTGCTGCGTGCCTAACTCAGCTGTAGCCGTGAGCGTCATACAAAAAATCAATGCCAGATAAAGTGGTGAGAACAAACTTTTGAAGTTGAACAAGGTTGAATGCACCTCGCCTTCCAATTTAGGGAAGGCAGCTTTGGTCAGCAACACACCATATATCAAGGTAGGTACCAGAATCACACCAACCTGCAATTGCCAGCCAAGTCCTGCTGAAGTCATCGCACTGGAAATCAACGCCCCAATGACGATGCCGCCAGGGAACCACACATGAAAGCGATTGAGCATACGGGTTTTTTCTTTCGGATAGGTTTCAGCTACCAGAGGATTGCAGCCCGCTTCAACTGAGCCATTAGCAAAGCCAATCAGGAAAGTCGATATGAGTAGTCCCCAAAAACCACCTGCCATTATGGTCATAATCAGACCGACCAGGTGGCATATGAAAGCCAGCGAGACCAGTTTCTTGGCGCCTAGCATGTTATACAGTGGGCCACCGACCATGGTCGCAACAGGAAAGCCGAAAAATGCCATCCCATTAACCCAACCCAGCTCAGTATTGGTCAAACCGAATTCTGTTCCAAGCTGGCCTAAAATACCGGCCCGAATGGCAAAGGTCATTGAAGTGACCGTCAGGGCCAAACAACAAAGTCTGAAGATCCTGGATTGATTTTCATCATTATGGAGAGTCTGGTTCATCTCGCTAGTCCTCTACTTTAAACCGAGTATACGGCGGTTAAGTTGTTGGTCGGATCCTGCATCAGCAAAGTCATCAAATGCCTTATCAGTGGGGCGAATAATATGTTCGGCAATAAATTTAGCGCCTTCTTCAGCGCCAGCTAATGGATGTTTGATACAACATTCCCACTCCATCACCGCCCAGCCATCAAAACCGTACTGGGTCAATTTGCTGAAGATTGAGCGAAAATCGATTTGACCATCTCCCAGAGAGCGGAATCGCCCAGGCCGGTCTATCCAGCCTTGAAATCCACCATAGACACCACTGCGGCCGGAAGGGTTAAATTCAGCATCTTTAACATGAAATGCTTTGATACGTTCATGATAAATGTCGATAAAGGCAAGGTAATCGAGCTGTTGCAACACGAAGTGACTTGGGTCATACAAGATGTTTGCGCGGTTGTGATTGCCGGTCACCTCAAGAAAGCGCTCAAAGGAGACTCCGTCGTGTAAGTCCTCTCCGGGATGTAATTCATAACAAATATCCACACCACATTCGTCAAACGCATTAAGAATAGGCAGCCAGCGTTTCCCAAGTTCTTCAAAACCCTGCTCAACCAATCCCGCAGGACGTTGAGGCCATGGATACATGGTGTGCCACAACAGTGCTCCGGAAAAACTTGCATGTCCGGTCAGGCCCAGTCGTTGACTTGCTTTGGCTGCATGATGCATTTGCTGTACGGCCCACTCGGTCCGGGCAGCAGCGTTATTTCTGACATGTTCAGGTGCAAAACCATCGAACATCTGATCATAGGCAGGGTGAACAGCCACAAGCTGACCCTGCAGGTGGGTGGACAGTTCAGTAATAGTCAACCCGGCATCCATGGCTGTATCTTTAATCTGATCACAGTAATCCTGACTCTCGGCTGCCAATGCCAGATCAAATAGGCGGGCATCCCATGTAGGGATTTGAATTCCTCTGAAGCCAAGACCACCGGCCCACTTACAGATCGAATCAAACGAGTTGAAAGGCGGCTCATCACCGGCAAATTGTGCCAGAAAAATTCCCGGCCCTTTGATTTCACGCATTTTGATAGTCTCCGTTGGAATTCACGCTGGTGTGACGTTTTACTTTGTGCCATTTTTGGTCAGATTGACTGGCTTCCACTGCACTTTCGATAAAGGCCATGCCGCGCAGTGCTTCATCTATTCCAGGAACATCATGTTTCAGATTATCGCTGGCATCACCCATTTCGAAGCTGCGGATCTGACCAGTGAAATTCCGATAGATATTGGCGAACGCTTCTATATAGCCCTCAGGGTGTCCGGCAGGCGTGCGAATCGCTCTCATCGCATTTGGGCTCAATTCACCTACCCCAGTGCGTAATAATTGAGCGGGTGCATTACGGTGCTTAAGCCACAGAGAATTTGGTTCAAGTTGATACCAGTCAAGACTTGCTTCAGTGCCATGCACTCGAAGACGAAGATTATTTTCGTCGCCGCTAGCAATCTGGCTGGATAACAATACTCCTCGAGCGCCATTCTCAAAGCGCAATAGTATTGCCGCATCATCGTCTAATTGGCGATCGGGTACCACTGACCCCAAGTCAGCACATATTGATTCAATCAGGCTCTGACAAACGTACTCTGCGAGATTGGCAGCGTGCACCCCAATATCGCCGACGCAGCAACTCACTCCGGCATATTTCGGGTCCAAGCGCCATGCTGCTTGTTTGCTTTGTTCATCATCTGCGCTGGCCAGCCAACCCTGACTGTATTCCACCACCACTTTGGTGATATCGCCCAGAGTTCCGTTGGCCACAAGGTGTTGTGCCTGTTTGATCATTGGGTAGCCGGTATAAGTGTGCGTAAGCGCGTAAAGGACATCATGCTTGTCCAGCAGTTCAGCAAGGGCCGCCGCTTCATTGAAATCAAAGGTGGCCGGTTTATCACTGATCACATGAAAGCCATTTTTAATAGCTTCACTGGCGACCGGGAAATGTAAATGATTCGGCGTAACTATCGCGACGAACTGCATTCTTTGCGATGCCGGTAATTTCGCTTCAGCCGCAAACATTTCTTGATAACTGGCATAACAACGTTGTTGCGAAAGATACAACTCTGCGCCTGATTGTTGGCTGCGTTCTGCGTCACTACTAAAGGCTCCACAGACCAGCTCAATGTCACCGTCAAGATTTGCCGCCAACCGATGCACGGCGCCAATAAAGGCACCTATGCCGCCGCCGACCATTCCCATGCGAACTTTTTCTTTAACCAATTGCGCCTCACTTAAGGTCTGCTCGCCTGTTCATTTATTAGTTGAACAACTCGCTCGATCTTTAGCACGTTAATGAGATGTTAATAAGTTTAACCATAGATCTATGTGTCCAGTTAAGATAAATTCGGCTATTTAATGCAACAAATTCGGCGTTTAGTGAAATTTACAATATTCTTGTAAGGGGGATAAAATGAGTCAGAAAGCTGCAGACGTTCTAGCTGGGGAATTCCTCCAACAGCTTGGTGTACAACAACTTATCGCCATGTTTGAGCTGATCCCCGATGTATTGTTCTGGATTAAAGACGAACACAGCAGAGTGGTACATGCAAACAAACCTTACGTTGAATATCTGCGCCTGAAATCTTTGCATGCCGTGCTTGGAAAAACCGACTATGCATTTTCTCCTCCCTACCTGGCCAAGCAATTTATCACCGACGACAAAAAAGTCATGGAGGGTGAACTGGTGACAGATCGATTGGAAATGAACACCTTGCCCAATGGCAGCGTAGCCTGGTTTTCCACTTCAAAACGCCCTTTGTTTAATGATGGGGGTGAGATAATAGGATCCTACGGCATGACCCGTCACTTGCAACGAAGTGAAAAGCTACTGTCCGGCGTTGATATCATGAAAGGGCCAGTGGACTATGTCCGGCAAAATTATCGACAGGACATCAGTGTGGATAAATTGGCTGAGATTGCTCACTTATCGGTGAGCGCACTTGAAAGACGATTTCGCAAATACCTGTCAAAAACCCCTAAACAGTTTATTACTGAAGTCAGGTTAGAAAATGCACGGCGGTTGCTGGTGGATTCTTCCCTAACTATTTCCGAAGTCGCTTATCGATGTGGCTTTTCTGACCACAGTTACTTTAGTCGACAGTTTAAGTTTTTGTTCGATGAGCTTCCTTCAGAATTACGCGCTACCTTGGAAAAAGACAAAGATTGAGAATGAAAAAGGTTTGAAACACCGGATTTTCCAGACACCACAGAGAAAATTGGCGACTTTTTACGCAGATCGCCACCAAACTGCAAAAATAATGTAAAAATGGGTTGACTTGAAAGCCCAGAATCCGTTTAATACGCACCCACAGCGCGGCCAGTAGATAGTTTTTGCCCCGCTAACCTGTTTGCCCAGATAGCTCAGTCGGTAGAGCAGCGGATTGAAAATCCGCGTGTCGGTGGTTCGATTCCGCCTCTGGGCACCATTTTTTCTCTTGGTGTCAAATGTTCCAGAAACCTAAATGGGGCGCTGACTTCAGGAGTTCGATACCCGGTCTCACGGTCATATCCAATTCTATCCGTAAAAGTCAGTTTTTGTACCAATCGCTTCTGAGCGTAATTCCCTCTATGCCATACCTCATAAGGGTTTGACAGATATTGCAAGGCGGTTCGATACATAGCGTGAAAGGGGCGCCTTGGCGTACCCAGATTTTCCATTTTTTCTTCTAGTAAAAGCTTTTTAACTTCCAGTTTGTCGATACGTTTTTCGAATGCCTGAATAACTTTGGAGCTGTTCGAGTCAACAATACGGTCTAAAATATCGTTTATTTGCTTATCAATGTCTGCACATTCCTTCGCCAGTTTTGCCTTATGATACTTTTGCGATGCACCCATATGGTCCCATATCATGCGAAACATGGCTTCAGCGGCATCAATCAAAGGTCTTGATGGCGTGAGTTTTTTTAGTACTTCTTCAAACTGCGCTTCCATTACCTCTTTCCGGATGGATTTGCCCTTGTACTTACAAAGTCGGTTTTGGCAAATGTAATACGGGTACAGCCTTCCTGTTCTGCTTGTCGAATAACAAGATGTAAAGGAATTTCCGCATTCACAGGCGATCGTATTGCGCAGCGGGAAATCTTCACTCACATTTGGTCTCGAAGCCACAATTGGGCGCGCATTCAATATATCCAGATTTTTCTGATAGGTTTCAAAGCTGATGATGCCGTCATGCTGCCCTTTGCGCAGAGTGATATTCCAAGGCTCATACTTAATGTACCCGGCATAAAGTGGGTCATTGATGATTTTGTCTGCTTGGTTGTTACCAATGCGGCCTGTTGGCGACTTTGGAAAGTCCGGATGGTTTTCAAGAAAGCGTCTTGCTTCTTCGCGAGTCTGAAAACGTCTGGACGCAAACCCATTCAGCATTTCTTCAATTGCGCTGGCCGCAGGTTCGTCGCGTTGCAGGATTTTTCCGCGCTCCTTGGTCTTTACGAACTTAAACCCTACTGGCGCATTAAAAGCGTGAAATCCGGCTTCCAATCTGGCCTGGGTTTTCTGACGGGTTTGACGTGCAATACTCTCCCGTTCGTATTCACCTGCGGCGACAGTGATAGATTGCTGAAAACGGCCTTCGGGCGTTTGGGCGAAGATAAAATTGGGCGACATTGGCTGCACATCAAACTCGTCAAGCCGCCTTATTAGGTCCCAATAAAAGTAAACGTCACGTGAAATACGTTTAATGTCATCCAATATCAGAACATAGTTTTGATTTTTGTTTTGCCGTACATGTTCAAGCAACATCATCATGGCAGGTCTTTTGTTATAGTTTCCACCCCCTGAAACGTCATCATGAAAGATACGGTCTACAACAAATCCCTGTTCCTTAGCAAAGGCCCGACAGCGGTGCTCCTGACTTTCCAAACCAGAGCCTTCAGTCTTCTGTTTGGTATCTGAGACCCTGCAATAAATCAGGGCTTTGACAATATTGTTAAGCATCCTCATCTCCTAAGTTTAGGTTTTCAAAATCCGTTTCATTTGACTCTAGCAAGTTGTTGGAATCTTCGGCAACATCTAAAAATAATTCAGGCATGGCAAGCTGCATACTTTCCACACCCCAGCCCATTTCGACGAAGCCATACATAATTTTCCAGAGGGTTTCCAGCAGCTCTTTTTCCTGCGCAGCATCCATTCCAAATTCAGCAACAAAGTGATGATAGTCATCGGGATTGAACGAAGCCTGCGCTGTCACAGGTAAATCGACTGATTGTGATGGTGGATGGTTTTGAGAACGTGTTTTCACGGTTTTCTCCTTTCGTTACGTTATGTCTGGCTTTGCTCCTCTCAAGTCAAAACACTTGTATAGGAACATATTCCTTTAAAAACATTCATTCAATTAAAAAGGGGTCAGCAAGCCGGAAAGCTATACCAAAGATATGGGGGGTTAACGTGTTCGCCCTATATCCCTGTCTTTGCCTAGTCTTTCAGACCACTTGCGCGCCTCGTCTACTTTGTCAAAACCATCAGGCTCTCTTGGTTTTTGAGCATGTTTCTCAATATCTTTCTGGCTGCCTCGCTCAAAATGTTCCCTGTCCACATCTGAGACATCCCAGTCCGGCCTCAATTCCGGTTCCTGCTTATGGTTTTTAATCATGTCTGGCGTTTTGCGCTCAATGATTTCCTTTTCCTGTTTTGTATCCCTGCTTTGCTCAAACGACCGCGACATATCGCTGTTCTCGTCTGACATAAAATGCCCTCTGTTTTTAATGCATTATTTGCTTGCATAAATTTTAAGAAATCCGGCATAGTGAAAGTATGGAGTTGCCAAAACCACATCTTCAGCATGCCGCTCGCTACGAAACCAAAACCCGTGTTATTCGATGTAGTGACGGTTTAACCCGGCACATTTCAATGTCTGAATGGCACTGGGAGAAACTGGACTTCATGTTTCAAGTTATGCCCAATGCCATGCAGGACTTCCCCGGTTTTTGTTCATTTGTCGCCAAGGAATACATGGCGCAGAGCGAAATCGATTTTGAAACGGCGTTCCGAAAAGCTGTAATAAACAACATCTTTATTTACTACCATCGCTTCATAAAACACCGCGACGATATCGCCAACGACTTTTAGCGTGTTCTGCCGACATCCTGTCCTGTATTGCGCGCCTCGGTTTGGGCGAAGCCATCCTGACCGTTGCCTTGCTTATTGTTACCACGCTCATGCTGGCGTTCGTTTTCCAACATGAAAAACACACCGTTATTGAGCTTTTCTGGTGCGATATTCCATTGAATAATGCCACCCTGTTTACCATGTTTGCGGGGCCAGACGGTCGCGACCTCGACAGGTGCACCGAGCTTGTCACGACCGCGCCCATCATCCTGTTTCTCTGAAAAGCTAATCCTGTGGGTCGGATAGACCTTGTTTTCATCATTACTCATGTTGTTACCTCATTTAAGTTGCGCCTACCATGTGCGATACCCTTGCACGTAGGCGATTTCACCGTTGATATGGTTGGGCCAATCGGCCAGATGTTCAGGCACAGCGCAGCGGATAAATTTATGCGTTGCGTGACCCGGTAGAAGTTTTCGTTTGATGCGCACCCGGTCCAGTGGCGGAAACAGAGGATCAGGGGCATAACGCCCAGCCATAGCCGGGTTGTCCCAATAATTCGGAAGTTTTTTGGCCAACGCAGGCTGAATGCCCATGCCAGGCGCCAGGATAAGGACGTCGTCTTTGAGCCTTGTTAGCTCAGCCGGAGCGATTGCATCTCGTCCAATTTGCTGTGGGGTGTGGCTTTGTTGTAGCTCATGTTCATATTCTCTTGCAGCTTCAACCAAATCGATATCGTACCAATACGCATTTCGCAACGCGCGCTCCGCTCGATAAACACGGTCTGCCTGCTCCATCATCGGGTCAACATTGATGGTGGTTTTGCCGATTGCCTCGGCAATTTCCCGCGCGCTTTTTATTGCACGAATACCGCCGCCCAAATAAATATGATATGCACAACTTTCGAGTATCTCGGTCGCGCCGTGCTCCCCCAGGTGGTAGGAGAGCTGACCAAGGCTTTGATAGATAAAGACAGTCCGAAAATACTTGCGGTACTCGCTCGCTGCTTTGCGAATGAAACTCGCGTTACCGCAGGTCGCGCACTCTTCTAAATAAAATAGAGGCAACGCGCCCATATTGGCGTATACACAGTTGAGTTGTGCAATCCCCACGACAAAGCGAACAAAGCTCTGGTTTTCTTCTGTCGTTCCGCCTTCGATTTGAAAATAGATAGCAATTTTTTCACTGGGATCGCCCAGCTTTTCAAAATAGGCATCATCCCCGCTGATACTCTCGGCTATTTCTTCAGAGGAAAGCCAATCCAAATCACTCAACATCTTGGATATAGGAGCATTGAAAGCTTCGCCAGATGTTTTTCCTTTTGCCTGATACATCTGTAAAAAACAGCTATATTCCTGATTGGGTAAGTCTGCGCAAGCACGCCCCCAACTTGTTAGAAATTCATCATCAGTGAGAATAAGGTTTATCACCTCCCACATGCGCTTGGGTGTAACCCGGCCTTCCAAACGCACGATAGATGTGAGTATTCTGGTCAGCCACCTTATGGCATCATCACGTACCCAAGCATTCTTACCTTCCTTATCAGAATTGGTGAGCGCCATATCTGCAGCTTTGCGCGCCCGGTCAAAAAGCTTTTCATCATCCTTTAAAATAGAAAACAGATGCACTGGGTGATTGAGGTCTGGATATAATCCAGTTTTATGTGGATTGAGCGTATAGGCCGCTCGGCCCATTTGAAGGTTGTAATGGAAATTCAGGCTCGTAAATTGACCGCCGGGGTCAAGTGAGAAAAAGCTTTCGGTTGATGGGTGTACAAACTGCATCGCCCCCAGATTGGCACATTTCCCACTACCTGCGCCACCGAGCACGATGGTTGGTAAATCAGAGGGAAAACGCAGTATGCCGTGCACTGAACGAGCAATTGGCCCAGCACCCTTTAGGAGCGCCTTCGCGCTCTCATCATGAACATTGGTTGACCCAGCCTGATAGCGCGCGTAAAACTCTTCATTAAAGACCATGCTTAAATCCCCGAGCTTTTAATCCGCGGCTGGAACAGCAAGCGCATCAATACCTGAAATAGCGCCGTTAGGCCAAAATAACCACAAGCTGCCAAGAGTGCACAAAAACCCCATGAACCGTAATTGGCAAAGTCATGTGGAAAATGGGTTGCCAGATAGCTCTGCATGTCGGGGCGGATATATTGCGCAATTTGCGGTAAGAACAAAAAAAGACATATCCCGGCCAAACAGTTGGCAAAGCGACTTAAGCTGCGCAGTAGCGCAGAAGGTTGATTGTTGTTCATCTGTGTTTTCCCTGCGCTTCATTTCATTATGTCGTTAAAGTCGGCACCAGCTTGTCCTGCCCATGTGTGCCATGACTTACGAACGTGGCGTGCATAAGTGGTTGGTAAGCCCGCTCCAAGGCCATAAAAGGTGATTTGGCAACCCTTGAGCGAGATTTCAGCTTTAGGCAATGGCTTTTGTTTGTTCACAAAATCATTCGTTGAAATCAATGTCGAAGACTCAATACCGTCCGTCAGTACAATGATTTTGCCACCATCGGCACAATCAAAACCGGGTGTGAATTCAAGCCAGGCAATCAACGCTGTATGAGACTGGCTCATTTTTTTTGCTTGAGCTGGAATTGCAAGGATGGTTTGGGAAATCTTTTTGGCGACCTTGTTGGGTCTTGCCTTGCGGCTAATATTTACATCAAAGCTCAAAAGGTTTTGCACGTTGTCACGCGCACCGAATGTTTTCATGCGCAAAGTGTCTCCAGTTTGGAGGGATTTGATTTCTTGGCTGATATAGTTCGCTGCACTAGCGGCAAAATTCTCATGGGTCAGCAGCGGATTACTTCCTGATAAATCTACACCGATGGTTAGTGTTTTAGCTTGCAAGTCTGTCATGAAGACAAGTGCCGAGGCTGTGATTACTAAAAATTTCAACATAGGTTTTACTCCTGATAAGTGGTGCTGTTCAGCACCTTGAAAATATCTTTAATGGTGATGCGCTCAATCGCCTGAATGCTCTTTGAAAGTACTTTGGGATCGGGTGGTGTCGTTTCGGGCCATACAAACCGTGAGGGTTCTTCCGAAAACTCAAATTGTTTCAATACGGCTTTATGGCTTGCAAGTTCGCCGCGGATGGTGGTCATCGCCTCAGTCGCTATTTCGCTCGCTAGTGCGTTGTTGTGCAATTGTTCAAGCGCGTTACGTTGCTGCGTAATGTCCTGATAATCCGCCTGACATCTGAGAATTGTTTTATAGTGACGTTTTGCATCACGAGCATGTGCCCTTCGTTCAAAAGCAGACTTTGCGCTGTTTTTAATGGCGGTGAGCAAAGAATGTGAAATGCTCATATTCACAATTGTCAAACCGCCAACCGCAACACTAAAAATCAATACGGCTATAGGATTGGCGTAATCCTGAAACACTGTATCCAGCCAGTTCATGGATTCTTCCTGTTCTTGAGGGCTGAAAAGTGCTCCAAGAGCACTCTCTACGAGTTCCGCCAACCCATCGACATACAGCATCGCCATAAGCAGCAAGCCAAGACCCAAACCGTAAAACACAATAAAAATCATTGCTGCTGTGTTGATAAACCGGATTGCAAAAGAATTCGGATAATGAGTGCTTCCGATGTGAAATCCAGCAATCATCAGAATCCCTGTGCATGCCATGATGGAGGTTGAGTAGTAGCCTTCTTCGCCGGAAACAAAGTCGAAGATTTGATATACCAGTTCGTATTCCACGTAACCTACAAAGCTTTGTATAATTGCGAGCGCCGTTACCCACACCATGAGCGGTATCACGAGCCGCGCCCGTTTCCGGTGATGTTCCTCAACGGAGGCACACTGCCCCAACTCGGGGAGCGACAGCAGCATTGTATTTTCGCTACTCATCGTCATTCTCCTGTTTCAAATCGGGTAACACCCGGCCATAGGGATATGGCATGGGGGTAGATGGTTGCTCACCACCTTCAGGCATCATCAATCTAAATGCGGCTGCCATGCCTTCCTCTTCTATTCGTTGTTGCTTCAGCTTGAGCGCATCATCCCGAGTTCGCACCGCCGCCCGCCGCTCCATCATCAACCCACATAATTCGTGCAGGTCAGGTACGACAAGACGCTTCACTTGTTCTTTGATTTGTACAAGCACACCGCCTTCATCTGTTTTGTGTGAATTCACCATTAGCTATCGTCCTCATTACTACTTTTCTGGTCACCGAGTTGGCGAGTAGTCACAGCGCCTAGCAGCGAAGAATTTAAGGCTAGCCAGTAGCTCCCCAGGAATAACTCGTCGCCTACCGCAAGACTCCAAAACATGCCGCAGAATGCGATTGCTGCATTAATTGAATGAACATAAAGAATTAATCTGTTCATTTTTGTCTCCCTTTTGCTGTTTCGTTTACTGAGATAACAGAATGCAAAATGGAAAATTTGGGAGGAACATAGGAAAAAATTAAATTATCAAATAATCACTTTATTTTTTAACTCAGTGTTTTATAAGGGTTTGTAGAGTATTTTAAAATTGGAAACTAAGTGTACAAAGAGCATGGAAGGGAACTTCTATGCCGGAAAGTTTGGAATTTATGGATGAAAAGACCAGAAAATTAACGTTGGAGCTTTCAGAAGAGCTTATTGATCTTATGACACATATCACCAACATGCCGGAAAATAAGTTCACAGGGAATCCAAGAAGGGATAACCGCGAATCAATTCAAATAAAAGGTGCGGCTGAGAATTTAATAACTAAGGCTATTTTTCAACGTTTTATTGACGTTTTTGGAATTGAAGCAGTTGAGCAACGCGGCATCAATTTAGCAGACTATGATATGAGGTTCGAAAATGGGGAAGTGAATTTGCACTTTACATATGATGAAGAAAAACGCCCCCCTCCATCATTAGATATAGAACCCGTGTAGATTGCGTTTATTTCTTGTTGATGTAGTCTTTTCTCATTCAGATCGGCTTATTGGCATGTATGCAAAGAAAAACGTCTTTAAAGGATGTAATAGAAAGTTTCATTGATAAAGATGCGGAAAATGCACTTGATGATTCGTACAGATCCTTCTGGAATAGCTTGCTCATCTTTGCTGTCAAAAATAAAGATGATATTCCAAAGAACGGGGCTTTGTGGGAAGGTGCCGCGTTTTGGCAATTTGCCACCTGCCAAATATGGGACGACTGGATAACGTTTAAAGATTGGGATTGTCCACCTTCACGAGCCGAGTTTCGTAAAGATTTAAAAAGCATTGTCGAGCGTTGCACAGGCCTAGACTGGAAGCGTATTCAAAGCATTGGTTCCGAAGGCATTTCTAAATATAGATTCAAACGTCTCGTTGCCGCTACAGCTATTAACTATGGTTTCTCTAATCTTGAACAGCTTCTAAGCGCTTTTATCAGGTATTACATTGAATTTGAACTAGATGAAATGAGCACTTTTGTAGGTAAAAAAGTGCTCATAGATCATGTCAAAGAAACTTATCCTTCTTTTGATAATATTCTAAAGCATGCGACAAAGCGCCCTTATTACAAAAGCCTTATCAAAAGTTCAAGTGAACCACATTTTGCTCCGGTTCTGCCAAACGAAAAAAAATTAACCGTTCACGATGAGCGAATTGAAGAATTGAGGCATGACTACTTCGAACGCTCACATGTAAAAGGCAAGGTTAAGTCTTTTATCAAAAACACCGCGCACGGCTACTTCAAGATTCATGGAGAGGGTGGCACGGGAAAAAGTGCAATCATGGCGGATTTGGTGAACGAGTTTCGCGATGAAAGTTATCGAGAGGAATATCTTTGTGTTTATCATTTCATAGTTTCTGGAGCCAACACCGCAACAACGAAGAACTTTATTAAAAGCCTTTATAAGCAGTTGACAGAATTCTTTGATTTATCTGATTTGGAAGAAGAGTATCGGGGGATATTAAACTCAATGAATGAAGAGTGGGATGAATTTATCAATAACCTGATAAAGAAGTCTTCACAGTTGTTACATCAAGCATCGCGCGAAAAACTACTAATCTTTGTTGATGGTCTGGATGAAATATCTCAGTTCGACCAGACATATACTGTAGCAGGTCGCAACCTATTTTATATCCCCAAAAAATTGCCAGAGAACGTGTTCTTTATTGTGTCTTCAAGGCATGACAATCAGCAAGAATATGAAATAGACCTTGAGGAAAAGGTCACCCTTGGTAAAACAGAGCCTGAACACCGAGCCGAAATCAAAGAATACATAAAAAACAAACTATCTTTACCGTCCGTAATAAAGTGGATAGAAGCGGATGAAGAAAAATCTTGGCGGATAGAAGGGAAATCAGACGAAGATAGTTTGCTCAATACCTTATGCATTAAAAGTGACTACACTTTTCTATATCTCTTTCATTTATTCAGAAAAATTGAACATTTTAATATCAAAAAACTGCCCGATGGTCTTAAAGGAATATACAAGAATGAGTATCAGCGGCTTTTTACTACCAAAGAACATGAGCCGCTTAAAAAAAGAATTTTGTCGGCTTTTGCAGTGTTTCGACCGGATATATCCATAAAAAGACTTTCCATTTTCTGTGGTACGAATGACGAGCTGCTTGTTACTCTCATGAAGGATTGGTTGGATATCCGGCTAATTGCTGTGGAGGAAGAAGACGGTGATTTTTACTACAAAATTAACCACCTCACGTTTCATGAGTTTATTACGAAAGATGTTCCTGATATAAAGCCTTTAAAGTTTTCTGCCGAACCTCATGACAGGTTAATTGATGCGCTATACAGCTCATTCACATTGACTGGAAAAAGTATCAAATTTAAACCGGTCCTCCCACAAAGACTTAAGGAAGAAACATTCCGGCATTTATATTCTTCATTAAAGTTGCGTAACAAAGTAGAGTTGTTCGCCAAAGTGTTAAGGAACAAACATATTCTTCGTGAATTTTATGCCTTAGGTATCATCTCGAATAAGATAATCATCAAAGATATGGGGACAATTTGCAATGCGATAAAAGCGAGCGGTAAGCGAGAACTTGCCAAAACAATCGCACTTCGTTTTATAAAAGAAATTGCCGAAGCAGAGAACCCTATAATTTCAGTGCAGGATATTCATGATGGTTCTCACAATACAATGTCATATTTTATGGATTGCTTTAATGAATACAATCGACACGAGGAACGCTAAATGAATCTGAAAGATGAAACCAATCAAATTCGCCGCACCTATATTCAAAACCGTGATTTTGATAAAGCTTTTCAATTGTTGTTGAATATCAAAAAATGCCACCTTGATGAAGCAAAGCAGAACGATACAATTCCTGAATATCAAAATTTGGGCTTTCTTGACTACGAGATAGCCAATTCTGAATTCACACGCAACAACTTTGATGAAGCGGTGCAGTATTATAAGTCTAGTAATGACTATTTCAAACAAGCTGAAGATTGGGTCGGCGTTGCGGTTGGTGATTACATGTTGGCTTACGCAGAGTACTACACTGGTAAAATTGAGTTGCAGGAGGTGTATGATATTACTAAAGGCAGTCTTAGCAAACTCTCTCAATTTTTATCCGACGGTGTTGAATCAGGTCGGTGTGAACGCTGGATTGTAAACATCATTATTCAGTGCTTCTACTATGCTGCCCAAGGGAATTTCCTAGAAGACGCTCAAGAGTGGCACGATAAGCTCGCGGATCTGGAGATCGTCAGACTTAATAACAATGCTGATGAATTGGAACCCCCCGGAACAACCTGCCAGAATTACATATATTTTAGAATGCATATTGCTAGTAAAGCCATCCTTAGTTACCTGTTGAAAGATTATGATGCATCCCTAGGTTATTTTGCGGAATATCTGGATTTAAACCTGTCCGAATGGGGGAGCAGAAATCCCTACGTACCAATGAGTTTTGACGACATCGTAGAGATCACCAGAGATTATTGGTACGCCGGGCGCGCGCTCAAGGAAGCAGGATTTAAAGAAAGGGCCATTACCGCATGGAATAAAGGGTTATCTTTACCAGTAGAATATTCCAATCTTTATTATCAAAACAAAATACGCCAAGAATTAGAAAGACTCTAAGTTAAAAAAACTAAAAGCTTTCGTCTCTGCGCTCCGCAAGCTGTGCAATGTAGTCGACACACTACGTGGTCTCTCTACATTGCGCTTGGCAAGGAAGACGCTCCGCTCTTCCGTTGCATCCATCTAGGCTGATGCAATAGTTCTTTGAGTCGTTAATGCACCAGCTGAACGTACGGCCGTTCAGTCATATGTCGGTGGAATGCCTATTGTTCTTATAATGAACTGATGGGAGACAAAACCAGTCTTAACACGAATGGTTAAGGTGTGAAAAATTGCCTAATCACTATTCGTTGGCTAAACTTTAATCAGAGTGTTGCTTAGTTGACAATATTCTTCTGATTGGAAAGTCTCCCATTTTGTGAGCAGTAAATGGTGTCCAATTCCGCCAACTGCAAACATGGAGTGTTGAAGCTATGAATGCATTTTCTTTCCTAAAAAGTTGTTATTCTCTAAAAATTGTTACTTTGACTTACGCAATTTTGTTAATTGCTGTAGTTATACCTAACATTGTTCTCGCAAAAGATGACGATTCTAAAACTCCCCAAATTATTAATGGCGCTCTTGCCAATTATGGATTAACTCCATATATGGTTAGTCTTCAAGTTTTATCAAATGGAAGATATCACCATACTTGCGGTGGATCGGTAATTGAAGACAGGTTTGTATTAACTGCAGCGCATTGTGTTGCAGAGGCTTCTTTAGGGGGGCTATATGTATATCAAGGAAACGGAAACCTTGGCTTTGGAGGCTCTCATTTTAAGGTAGAGAGGGTATTTCAACATGAGTCTTACCAAAGCCCAAGGCCATTTGAAAATGACATTGCGCTATTATACGTCCCAAATTTGTATGGTATTGAAATAGTTCAGCTTGCCTCTGAAGGATATATGTCGCAGATGTTTCTCAACACTGAAGTCCAATTAGTTGGTTGGGGTCATTATAACCGCAGTAATGCCAGCCCGGCAGATTTACTTTTTGGCAGGTTTTATTTTTTGCCCGCAGCCGATTGTCAAGCTTATTACTTTAACGATGCATTCTCTTGGGGAGGGACACAAGTAGACTTTCGATGGATAACAGAGAAAAATGTATGTGCTGGTGTCAACAGCTTTTTTGGGCAGCAACCATGCCATGGAGATTCTGGAGGACCTTTAATGCGCCCCGACGGTTCTAGGTATGTGCAAGTCGGAATTACCAGCTTTGGAGAACCTAACAAACCTTCAATTGGCTTGCTAGGGTGTGGTTTAAATGGTGAGCCAGCTGTTTTTACCAGAGTGGCTTCGTTCATTCCGTGGATAAGTAGAACAATTACAGATTTTTATAACCAGCAAAACTCTGGCGGCAGCAATGCAGGAAATGATACTAATTCAGGTGGGTCGGAATCTGCTGGTGAGGCAGATTCAGCTGGAGTGATACGAATTGGCTACATACTTTTTGTTGCTTTAGCCTTTATTGGGAGATGCCGGAAATTGTAATAAATTGATGCAAAGTTTCAATTGAACGCCAAATGAATTGCTTAGATATGTATTAAGCAGTGAGGCTATTTTGCGTATTCTTAACTTGGTTGCATTTGTTGTGGAATCGCATAGACTGAGGGATAGCATGGAACTTAGTTAACAACTAATATAAAATCGGACCCGTGAAAAACACTGAATCTACACGCATATCTGCCATTTCAAGGCTATTTTCTTCAAGCGTCATAAATGAATTGGCGCGCAAAGGGAAGTCACCGACATTTACACGCCTTTTAGGCGAAGCTGATCTACTTTCGTACAATGATTCCTTTGGACGCGTTCGCGACGTCTACGACACAGCTTTTTCAATACTCAGAAAGAAAGCAAATCGCCACGAATACGTATATAAATCAGCTCTCACCCAAAACATATTAATGGGTACACATTCGCTAAATACCGCTTCGATGTTAACTGAATTTCGAATAGGTCAGTGTAAGGCTGATGTGGTTATATTAAATGGAACTGGAACAGTTTACGAGATTAAATCTGAGCGTGATTCATTGAGTAGATTGCAGCGACAAATAAACTCTTATAGAGATGTTTTTGCATCAGTTTATGTTATTGCAGGCAAAAAACATGTCGATGCAATTTTTGAGACTATACCCGATGATGTTGGTGTTATGGTGCTCTCAGATAAACACAACATATCAACACTTCGTAAGGCCGTTGATATGCCGGAACGAACAAATTCTGGAGTTATCTTTGAGTCAATTCGAATTAGTGAGGCAAAAGAAATTTTAAACAATTGCGGGATTTCATGTCCAGAATTACCAAACACTCAAATTTATTCAGCTCTGAGAGAGTTGTTTGTTAATCTGCCGTCAGATGTGGCACATAGGGAAATGGTAAAGATACTAAAGCGAACAAGGAATCTCTCTCCATTGGCAGAGACAGTTAACCAACTTCCCCAATCTCTTCGTTCTGCCGCATTGACCACTCCTTTTAGAAAAATGGACCAACAAAGGCTTATAAATGCGGTGAATAAAACGTATGAAGAAGCATTAGAATGGACTTGATTGAAATATGTACTATCCGTATTTTCGTGGAAAACAAAACGAGCTTATTACCATTCGAGAAAATGCCGAGCTTTTGGCTAAATCTGGATTTGTTCCCATTATTGAGCCTGTTAAAGAGACTCTTAGCGGACTAAAAAGGGCACTTGATGCGATTGTCGAAAATAGTGGGAAAGCAGTTGTAATTGTTAATCCATTTCATGGAGACTTCTCCGAAAATGGAAAATCTTTGTCCAATTTGTTATCAGAACATTTTGCAAAGGAAGACGGTATATCTGCTGGCGTATTGCTGAAAGGGGATATGTCAGTTGATGATGCTTTGCAATGTTGTGATGCTCATAAAAATCATGACTTGACACTTATTCATGCCGGATTTTCAGATGCGAAAGGTCTTGCTAGTGGCTTAGGCGATCGTTTGGCGAGTATGGTTCATTGCTTTTTTGAAATTGATTCAGGCAAGCTCTATCAGAAGCATTTTAAAGATGCTAAGAGAATTCTGATTAGAGATGGTTTTCAAAGACGTAAAAATAGAGAGCACCCAGACATAGAATTGTTCTCTGACCTTCATGTGACCTATGAAGATGAGAACATGGATGGTTTTGGTGATTTTCTTATCGTCGGCGACGATTATTCTGAAAGTGGTGGGCCAGCCTATGCAATCGCCATTCACTTAACATTTATTGATGATGAAAAAGATGAAGCAATGTTCATTTATCATTTTCTCTCCATTCGTCAAGATACCCCCAAAGACCCAGCAGGAAAATTTTTGGAAGCTCTCGAAAAGTTAATAACGAGACTCAACGAACCAAACTCTAAAGTCTTGGAATCACGGGCTGTTAAAGAGTTTCGTGAATTACATACTCGCGGGCATTATCCTGGTTTAGGTTATTTGAAAAAGTTATCTATGCAACACCATATCGAAACTCTAGCAGATTTTCTTGAGGGATAGTTATCTCCATGAAATGTTGTGCAATTTGTTTCGGTGATCAAGGCTTGGAAAATGAAATCTCTTATCTTTCACAAGATATTGGCGAATGCGGATATTGTGCTTCACAGAATGTGCCTCTTGTAGAACCTAAGGAATTGTTACTTAAGTTCGAACCTCTTCTTGATACATACGATATCGACGAAAATGGAAAGCCGCTAGCTCATTGGCTTAAAAAAGACTGGTCATTATTTTCGCACCCAAAAATGGATAGTGCGCGTTCCCAAATGTTATTAGCGGATATCTTTGATGATGGCGAGATTGTTAGACAGCCTCTTGTTCCTTCTCAAAAATACACTTCAAATAGGCTTGGTGATTGGGATAATTTTCGAGAAGAATTAATCCATCAAAATCGCTTTTTCCCAAAGAATGAAGTAAATACAGACGAATTAGCTAGCCTCTTGCCTAGTCTTGCAATTAATTCGGCCGACACACCAAAGGAGTGGTTCAGGGCGAGAATGCAATCTGGAGATACCGTGTTTGAACCTGAGCAAATGAAGGCTCCTCCAGCAAACGTTGCATCTCATGGGAGAGCAAACCCTGCTGGGATTCCTTATCTCTATTTAGGATCAGAAGTTGTAACTGCCGTAGCAGAAATTCGGCCTCATACAGGCGAGATTGCTTGCATCGCGGATTTTGTTATCAACGACAATCTTGAATTAATAGACTTAAGACACCCTCGAAAAAATGTTTCGCCTTTTTCGGGAGCTGGTGCCGAAAATGTTGGGCAAATGAGGTTTGATTTAGAGTTCCTAGAGCGATTAGGTAATGAACTTACGCGACCAGTTAGTAGGCAAGCAACTGCGTTCGACTACACACCTAGCCAGTATCTTTGTGAATTTATTAAAAAGTGTGGATACGATGGCGTTACTTTTAGTAGCTCAGTAAGTGAAGGAATTAATTTGGCACTGTTTTATCCTGAAAAGGCCCAAATAGGTGAAATATATCAACATCGAGTTGAGCAGGTATCCGTATCCATATCGGAAAAAATCTAAGTTCGTTCTTCCAATTCATTCAGTGCCAATTTGAGTTCGGCCGAAAACGTTTCACGATGTTTGGCTGCTTTGGTTAAGTGCTCTAACCCCTTCTTAGGTCGGCCTAATTTAACACCGCGCTGACGTGCTGCTTCCATGCCATCCCTAGTTCGTTTACTTAGTGTTTCTCGTTCCCACTCACCAAGTGCAATGGCAATTGTAAACAGCAGCTTTCCTTCAAGAGTTTTGGTATCAAAATTTTGTGTTAGTGACTTCAAAGTGAAGCCATTCCGGTGCATTCTATCAAGCTCTGTCAGGGCTTGAACCACGGAACGGAACACGCGATCAAACGAAAGCACGACAAAGGTATCACCGGATTTCATGCGTGATAAAACGTTCTCATAAACAGGTCGCTTTTTACTCACAGCAGAAACGCCGTCTTCGATATAAACGAAATCACAGACCTCTTCCAAGGCATTAACTTGTCTGTCCGTAAGTTGCTTGTCAGTAGAAGTACGTACATAGCCAAATTTTTGCATGGTTAAATTCCTTACCGCAGTAACCCCATATTAGGTTAGACAAAAAGGAACCTTTTATATGGGGGTTGAATTCCCTTGCTCCTACAAAATTCAAAATCCGACCAAAGCCTTGTATACCAAGCTGTACAGCCAAATCAGCATTTCAGGAAAATATTCCTCAGCCGACTCTAACAAAAAGGTTCCTTTTTTCTACATAGCAAAACATACCCGCCATAGCTTCAGTTTATTGAAACTCGAATGAAAAATTTTGTGGATGGAGGGAATACTTTATGGCTAAACCAATACCCAAACCGTTTTCTAAAGAGGATAAAGGTGGACCGCTCGGCGGCATTTTCATGATGGTTGGAGCCATTGTCGGCTACGTCTACTTTTTAGCTCTGGCTAATAACTTCTGGATTGGCATGATTGGCTTCGGTCTTGGCGCTTTTCTTGGGCGTATTATCGAAGATATCGTCTTCCGGCTCATTCTCATTGCTCTCACCATAGTAATGATTATCGGCAGACAAATGTTCTTTAGTGCCATCTTCGATAGCGCTGTGTTGTTTGAACAACCAACGAACCCGCCACCATATGTGCAGATTAAGGAGCGAGAAAATGCTTAGAGCAATATTCGCCTTCTATCTGGCTGTATCATCCAGCTTGAATGCAGCGCCTCTCAAAAACAGTGATTTTATGAAACTTACAAACGGGCAAAGGCATTGGTGGTATGCGGGAGCTTATACACTGGCAGGTCATGTAGTATTGCTCGAAGATGAAGCAAAGTCTCAATGCGTGTGGGATTGGTTCTATAAAGAGCCTGAGAAGCGGAAAAACCAACTGGAAAAGACCTTCGTTGCTTATCCAGACCATACACCAACAAGTATTGTCATTGCTTTGCTACGTAAGGATTGTGATGTGTTTGCCAAGTGAGCTAGATGTTTGGAGTTGTAAGCTTCACGTTTGAGGGTGTGTTGGCATCCAAGTTCGGCTCTGTCGTTGTGCTTACCAGCTTGTGTTGAACTTCGGTGAATGTGGTTGTTAAGTCGGGAATATCAAACACAGGAGAGCCAGTATTCGTGACATGTGCAGAACTAGCAGCAGTATTTGAATAAGAGTTTACATCATGAAAGGCAGAAACATAGTCAGGCATGTTTTGCTCTATGCGTTCCTGCAATTCCTTTAATTCTTCGTATAAAGCAGGATCATTTTCATCATATAAACGTGTCCGAGCATGCTCCAACACATCCCGACTATATCCTTCAATTTCTAGCTGTTGACGTTCAATTTCCTCTTTGCGTAGCTGTAAGACTTTGCGTTGTTCTTCGGAAAGTCCATGTTCATCAGCGTTGAGTAGTGTGTTATTGATTTCTTCTAACTCTTGCCGCAAAGCAATCATGGCTTCATCAACGGCTCTCTGTGCTTGTTCTAATGATTGCTCAACTTCGAAGTATAACTGCGCGTATTGTGCATCTTCTGCCAAAAGCATTTGCAGCATAGAATGATATTTACGTTCGGATTTCTTTTCTTTGGACTCGCCATGAAAGTTGGAGCCGTCATTGGAGAGAAAGCGGCGAATACGGTTTGAACCTTCACCCATGATTTCATGGGCAAGGTCAACTTTATCCTGCACGTGTTTGGGCTGGCTATCCAAGCCAACATGTTCAGGCTTCGCAATGTCCTTTTCTTCCGCCACTCATCACCGTCCTTGCTATGGTTTAAGCGTAAAATACTTACCCCCCCCAACATACACGATTTATGATTGAAGAGTCAAAAAGTGAAACTTTCTTGAATGATTCTAATAGCTAGATTTCCGTAGGCCCAAAGAATCGTTCCGAAAATCAACATGGTAGTTTCGACTTTTTCGATTTGTATTCCCACTTTCTTATCGGCTTCTAAAAGTGCCTTCTCAACTTCAGGAGATATAGGAGGAATATCATCACTTTCTTCCGGGGATTTTTCACTATCTCTTTGGATGTCGTCTTTAATTTTATTAAGCGTTCTTATCAAGCTCACGCATATCAGAAGCGCGCCAGACCTTGAAAATAAATCTGTATCTAGCCCATGGAAAAAAGTGAAATCAATAATCAAAGAAAAGAGGGGTAGAAAAATTGTCAACAAAATTAGTAAATTACTCTTACTTATGCTCATTTTGTTTCTTCTGTTTTCATCCTGTATTCCTGATTGGTTTTAAGCGCTGACTCTAGTATTTTAGTCCAAAGAACTGGAGAGAAGCTCTGTTCACGAAAAACTTCTGCTAATTCACTTACTATAATCGGGATAATTGATCGATTTTCATCCAACCGAAACTCAAAATTAATTCGTTCTTCAGCGCTGCTTTTGAAGTTGGAAAAAATAGAGTTGTTTTCCAGTATAGAGCGCTGAGTAGATGCTATATAGCTATATGCTAACCCTATTGCGATTGTTTCGTTTAGGTATAAATGGTCATCAACAAAAAGGGTTTGACCCTCGGTCAAATAGTCCTCAAGGATGCCTTTTAGGGTTTTATGTTTCTTTCGTTGAGTCTTGAATTCACCATAATTTGTAACATGTAGAGGTTGGAACTTTGCAAACCAGTAGCTGAAATGACCCGCGATAATAAAATGACTGAGATGGGCAACAGGTTTTCCGTCACAAAGAATTGATTTTTTAGTAGATTCAATTGCCTCTTGGACAAGTCGCCACTGAATTGCAACAGAAACAGCGCTTTCTGTTTTTTCAGGCTCTGTATATTTTCTCAAATGTTTAAAAAGTACAGGTCGAATCTTTTTAGCATCAAGGTCTTCAAACCTCATTCATACACCCTACCTAATGGCTTCGTGAAACTTAGTTTTTGATAAAGAGCTTAGATGTCAAGTTCGTCACTAGGCAATATTTCGCTTAGCGGACAATTTCGATTTTCAGATTTGAGTTGTGCTTTACTTAAATATTCAGCAAGTTGGCTATCGTAATCCTCTGGCCAGAGCCTATCGATATTGCTGTAATCAATGTTCAGGATAGCATTGCTAAAATTAACGGTTATACGGTCATGTTTTGGATTTGCTCTACTAGGAATATCCAGTGAGCCAGAATCATTGCCGCTTGGTGAGGGATTCAACTCAGTACCTGAACTATCATCTCCCTCTAACGAGGGTGAAGGAGGTAATCTATCGTCCTTTTTTATAATCACCGGTTGACTCATATGGTTAATCAAAGGCGCATTACTTTGCGCAGCTCTTGATTTACTAAGCATATATCGTGCCTTAATGCAAGTCCCTTTGACAGCTATTCAAATATAGAATGGGGGAGTGGTTAAAAAATTATCTTTTAAAATCATAGACTGATTTTTCGATATTTCCATTTTTAAAATCTCTATTTTTCAATTGGTTACAAATTAGGGGTGCGAAGTTGGAAGCTCATCACGAACTTCTTCCCCGTATTGTGGTTAATCTAACTTGAGGCTCCTGTTGCAAATTAGGTTCAGTTTTGGAACACTAATTGGGGTGTTGATGAATCGTCCTGTACATCGCGTGTATTGTGCTCTCGCAATACATTTACTGTATCTTATAAGGTACATATTACTGCGAAGTAAAAACGACATCACGGCTTTGGTAATGTCCAGCCATCCGCGCTTGCCTTTTGTGTGGCGCGCGGTCGGCTTGGTTCCAATTGCGAATAATAGTTTTGACCGGTTACAGCTTCTTTGAATTCAATTGATACAATGCCTTTCAATCTCAGCACCGCATCAAAATTTGTGTCTGATTTATCACCGTGCAAATCCGTATAAACATCTTGTAGTGGGTCATTTTCAAAATAATACATTTCTATCTCCTTATTATTTTAACGTTCCAAGCTTGGTCCTTTTGGACTTCGTTCCTGTGATGCATCGAATGCGTCCTGTTTTTGATTCTGAACGTCGCGATATTGCCGGATATCAGCTTCAAGCGTGTTGTGTCGTTGCGCCTTTAATTTATCTAAACGAGCCGTTCTGGATTGCAGGGCTTGTCGCTCCTGTAGCTGGTTGAAGATAAGTTCGTCTTTCTCTTTCTGGTCGCGTTGTGCCGAGAGGAGCGCTTCCATTTCAATCTGCTTTCGAACGCGGCTACGATGCCCGGTCAACCTGTCCCACAATCCACTTAAACCACCTCTGAAACGGTTTTGACGATTTATTACGTCTTGTACAAATCGCTCTTGTTGTTTTTGTTCAAGTTCAGCCCTTTCCTGTTTGTGCCTTGCTGTCATTTCCTTTTGTCGTCGCTTACCAACAGCAATAAGCGCTGATACGTCGCTGGATTTCTGCTCTTGGAGTTCTGTCAACCGATTAGACATTGCTCCAGCGATACTGGTCTTGGCCTGCTCAAAGGATGGTAGTCCGTCAGCCTCGCCAAGCTTGGCTTTCACATCTTTCGCTTTCAAGCCTACCCATTTGGGTACGGCAAAGGGTTCACAACGATGGTCCAAAGCGATAAACCGGCCTCTGTTACCTCTCGCGAGCACATACCCGCGTGATTTTAAGGCTTGTGCGAAGGAAACTTGGTTATCACTGGTAGCCCAACATTCCTGAAATATCTGTTTAATCTCACGTGGGTCTTTGCCAATACGTTTGGCTTGTTGCCATTGTGCTAAATTGAAATTCAATGGGTCGCGTTCCTCTGAGCGCATCATGCCGGGCGGCATTTTCCAGTTATGTTGTACGAAAAGCTCTCTGGATATATCCATGAGTTTTCGTTTTGTATGTGGCAAGGGGATTGCTTTTGAGTGTTTGGTGTCTGTACGTGACCAAACAACATGGCAATGTCTTCGCCCGTTTTTTTCATGAAACACAATGGCGCGCGGTTGGTCTTTGAGGTTCAGCGAGTTTTCGACCTTAGCAATGGCTTCTTTAAAACTATCTGTAGCGACTTTTTCTTTTTCAGGTGGATTAAGGCTGAGGGAAAACAAATACTGCTTTGCCTTTGTGCATTTACTCACCGCATAGGCTTCATCAAATGCGGCTTTCAAATCGCTGGAAACAAAACCCCGTAACTCATGCACTTCTACATGGTCGTTTTCTTCTTTGAGCAGATGTAACGCTAAATCTCGTCCGCCGCCGCGTTGATTACCTTGCAGTATCATGCTCAACGCTCCTGTTTCGGTCTTTTGCCCAATGCTTCAAGCAAAGTGTCTCGCATCTCAATGATTGCTTCATAGGCTGCGTGTAGTTCGGATTCGACATTATCGGAAATATCCAACGTCCCAGAATTGGCGTGTCTGGCAAGTTGATTGAGGTTTGAGGAAAGGCGAGACTCAGCCAAGGTGGAGAGGACAATAGCAAGCTTTCCGCTATCCGGTGCAGGCTTCCTTAATTCCCGACGTTTTTCAGTATAGTCTTCAAGAAGTTTGGCGCGGATATAACTGCCAAGTGGACGGTATCCTGCCATCGCGTCAAGCCAAGCGCGTTCATCAGGTGTAAATCGCACTGAGAAGGGTAGCATGCGCTTTGTTTGTTTGAGTTCAGAAGCCTCTTTAAAGGACTGCCCGACATTTTGAGGAACGAACTTTAGCGTGCTCATGGCTCCATCTCCTCAAGAAATGGCGCGATTGATTGAAGCTCGTTATTCCAGTGCTCCAATGTTTCAAATAGCTCTTTGCAATCGTCTGGGTCTAAAGTGTTGACTGCATCATTGAAGTTGGAAGTTTCTGCCTTGTTTATTGAAGTGTATTGGGATACATCTAAGTTCGATTGAATACCATCACAGGGCACCATTATTAAAAACGAAAAAGCCTCAGCGTTGTCCGCTGGGGCTTTTTTGTTTTACGTGTTGTTCCTGAGGCGGGTACCGCTGAGGGGGTGAAGCGAGGATTTTTGGGAGCGCAGCTCCGCCTCGCTGAACGACAAACCTTAGGATGGTTTGTGCGCGTCACGCAGTGATGGCACCATGCGCCATGGATGGCGTCGAAGCAACCACACTATTCTATTGTAATCATCCACAGGTACTTATTTCGGCTTTTTTGAAGCGCAGCTTCACCCGGCCGCACGACGCGACAAGGATGTCGCGGCTGGATGAAGATCATCAGGGACGTGTTTCCGCCAATCTAAACTTTTCTGTTCTCAGGGCTTTTTTGTTTAATGTGCTGTCTCTGAAGTGCGCACCACTGCTTTCTGGTGTCTGAATGTGCTGGAGAATTTCAGCATCTCTTGCACTGAAAGAGCCAAGAAAACTAAAAATCCTAACAAGTTTCTAGAATTTTGGGGTGAATACTTACAATCAGGAACAAAACCTCGACATTAAATCACAGATATTTGACATACCCTTGCAACCTATTTTTAACCGTCAAGTATTGAGATTCGAATGAAACGTATTTTTGCACTTTCAATTGTCGCGAGCCTAAGCGCTTGCTCTTCTATCCCGCTAGAATCAGGGGCTAATCTGATTAGATTGACTCACAATGAACCCACTAAAGAATGTCAATTTCTGGGGGACGTTACAGGGAATCAGGGAGATTTCTTAACAGGAGAATTTACTTCTAACGAAGACCTGGAAACAGGTGCTCGTAATGATTTAAAAAACAAAGCTCACAAGATGGGCGGCAACGTTATCTATATTCTGACACAACGTGCCGGCCAAACAGGCTCTTACGACAGTGAATTTGGTGGTGGAATCAGCCAAACGAATGTGACGCTTAGTGGCAATGTATATAAATGCCCTGACCAATAAAATGGTTAAGCCTGTTAGCCTGACAGGCATTCAAAACGCGCTTTCAGCTGACCTTTGACGAACTAATGACTAGGGCTTTATGTTTTATGCGCTACCTGGCAACAAATCGAAATCAGTAACTCTGCATTTTGTATTACTTTTTCACTGGTCCCCATTTGTGAACGTTAGGGAGAAAATTATACAAAATGCCATGATAAATTCTTTGTGGGATAAACCGTCTCATCAACTTGAACAATACTGCATCCCATGTTCCCGCGACTCTCAAAGGGGGATTTTTTGCCTGAATAACCTTCAGCACTTTGTTGGCAACGGTACCAGAAGTTGATGGTGTCAACTTCATCACTCTTTCAATAAAATCTTCCATGTTTTTGTAGTGCTGGTGGTAGGAAGAATTTACTTCCTCAGTCGAGGCCTGACTTAAGTCAGTTCTCCTAACTTTTTCAAAACCTTTAGAGTTTATGAATCCAGGTTGTATAAGTGTAACCTTAATATTCCATGGTCGAAGCTCATACCATAGGCTTTCAGTGGCTCCCTCAAGAGCGTGCTTTGATGCGCTGTACACTGCCATTGTTGGCATAGCCATCTGGCCACCCACCGAAGATATGTTAATGATTTTACCTTTTCTTTTATTTCTCATTGACGGAAGGCATAGACGTATTAACTCCATAGGTGATCTAAAATTTGTATTCATCTGAAGTAAGCGGTCTTCTTCTGCAACATCCTCTACCACCGCCCGAAATGTGAACCCCGCGTTATTTATCAAAACATCAACGCCTCCATATTTTTCGTCAAGTTCGGCAATGAGTTCACGTCTCATATCTGCAGACGTAATATCCAGCGGTCTAAGCAGAATATTTTTGTCCTCCGTTATGCCTGAGCTTGCGAAGCGGTTCATTGAGTTAGGTCGCGCAGTGAGCACAATTAGAAATCTATCAGTTGAAATTACCCTTTTAGCAATTTCCAGGCCTAGTCCGGCAGATGCACCGGTAACCAAAATTACTTGTCGATTCATTACTATTTATCTCCGGTACTGTTAGATTTTTTCGTCCCTATGGAAATACCTGCCCTAAAGTGATTGATGGTAGGCGATGCTTATAAAATTGATTCCAGGGTTATGGGAATTGAATCCAGCATTTGAATAATGAATTACACTAAGTGTAATACGATCATTTTTCCGCTCATTAATATGGAACACTAGACTTAGCCGATCCTCAAAAAGAATATTGGTGCCGAGATTTGTATTTCCAAAGTGATGTTTGCTGTGCACTGAAATACCGACTCCGAGCTCCCAACTTACACTAATAGCATTTGGGAGCGTTGCCAAGTGTGAAGTAATTATGGGAGAGAAGGATAGAGCCCAATTTTTCTCATTATGTTTATCTATTTCCCAATAATTTACGCTAAATTCCCACTTTAGCGATAGCTTCCCGAAAGGCAATTCAGCATATTTTGCCTTCCATGGCTCTAAAGCTAAGCGAAAGCCTTGTATTTCATGCTCCCCTAGCAACAATGCTGTTGAGAGATTCTCATTGGCTGAGCAGTCCTTCGACACATCATGTAGGAAGAAAAAGCAAAGCCAAGGTAACAATAATAGCTGTTTGTTTATAACTATCCCTTTTCATCAACTGAGCTTTATCTAGCGGTTCATTAGAGCAAAACGAGTGCCAACTGAAACATGCCCATTAGAAACCCAAACATTGGGCCGAGCGCCTTCTACTGCGTCAACAAAACTCTCTTCGTTCGAACACATAAACTAAAAACTACATGTCACTTTTTTTGCAATATATTGCGGGCGAAATTGCAATATTTTGCGAAGCGATTGAAGGGAATTATGTTTGCTGGGTTAACGGCATGGAACAAGCCTTGCAACTTCCATCGATAATTAACAAAAACTGACCTGTATTTGTGTTTACGATTGAGTTTTGAAGAGCAATGGACATTGTCTTCAGTAGCAAACTTTTTAGAACCGATATTTAACTTAATTCATGATGAAAGAGAGTAAAAAATGGCAAAACGAGTTTGTGAAATATTATTAGACGTAATAGCACCAGTGAGTACAAAGCAGTTTTTTGGAATGACAGGTGACACGCTTAACCCTCTGTTGGATGCAATACGCAGAGATGGTCGATTTGAATGGATGGGTGTACGTCATGAAGAAGCTGGTGCTTTTGCAGCAGGTGCACAAGGAAAATTAACTGGCAAGTTAGGGTTGTGCGCCGGCACCACAGGCCCTGGTGCCTTGCATCTCATCAATGGTTTATATGACGCAAAGCGCGACCATTCTCCTGTGTTGGCTATTACAGGTCATATACCAACCTCTGAGCAGGGGTCTTCTTATTTTCAGGAAACTAACTTAAAAGCTATTTTTGAGGATATCTGTGTTTACAATCAATATATCAGTAGTCCAAATCAACTTCCCCGTATGGCGCAATTGGCGGTCCAAACCGCTTTAACTGAAGGGGGGGTAGCACATCTGTCTATTCCCAGTGATATCATCAACCAAGAAGTTCCTCAATCAGATCTACTCCGCGATATTTTGATACCCAAAGCGACAATTATGCCCTGTCCTGGAGAGTTACAAAGAGCCGCAGATGTAATTAGTAAGGGAGGTAAAATTGTGATTCTGGCAGGCGCTGGTTGCATGGGTGCAAGAGACGAACTACTTCAACTAGCTGAACTGACCAAAGCTCCAATAGTAAGAACATTGCGTGCAACGGATGTCATGGAATATGAAAATCCATATTGGGTCGGTGGGTTGGGAATGCTAGGTTCGGCACAAGGTGTAAAGGCCATTGATGCTTGTGATACGTTAATTATGTTGGGTACAGATTTCCCTTACAGTGCATTTCTTCCAAAGAAAAGGAACATTATACAAGTTGACGTAAAACCTGCTCATATTGGCAGACGCTGTCCAGTTACGGTTGGAATAATTGGCCACGTAAGGCCGACGATATTGGAACTCATAAAGCGTATAACACCCAACAGCAATGAGGCGTTTCTTTTGAAAGTGCAAAATCAAAGGGCTAAGTGGGACGAGACCATGGACAAAAAAGCCTCTTTGAAAAATCGAAAAATGATACCTCCACAAGCATTGACTAGACTCGCATGCGATTTAGCCGATGACGATGCTGTTTTTATTGTTGATGTGGGAGAAGTAACTGCCTTTGCTGCACGTCATTTACGTATGCGAGGGACACAACGTCTATTGGGCTCTTTCAATCATGGTTCACTTGGAGTTGCACTGCCTGGAGCATTGGGAGTCCAAGCTTTGGATAAAGGACGTCAGGTTGTTGCGCTATGCGGTGATGGCGCGTTTGCGATGATGATGCAAGATTTCGTCACTGCTACACGTTATGAGCTACCTCTTACATGCATTGTCTACAACAACGAAAAATTGGGGTTTGTTGAATTGGAAATGCAGGCAACTGGCTTTCCTAAGTATGGCACAAAACTCGTCAATCCCGATTTTACAGCTTATGCAGATATTTGCGGCGGCAAAGGAATAGGCGTATCAGAACCAGATGAACTAGAGTCAGCGTTGAAGGAAGCATACGCTTCGAGAAAAGCGTGCATCGTTAATGTTAAGGTGAACCCAGACGAATTAATTATGCCACCAAAAATTGACCCAGCACATGCTTGGGGATATAGCTTTGCAAAACTAAAAGAGGTTTTTGTTGAAAAGGAAGAAAAATAATCCAATCACGTTTTTTGAGACAGCGTAAGTAAGTGCTTACTCAGGTATTGAAGGAAATTCTATATGAAAACAGGTGCCTTTATTACTACTGTTTTCTAGCGAGATCTGGCCCTGCAATCGAATCGAAATCACGTTTGCTACGATTTGTAGGCCCAGGCCCTTGCTACCAGTGCTGCGTTTGGTTGTAAAAAATGGGTCAAAAATGCGCGGCTGAATTTTATTGGGTATACCTTTGCCATTATCATGAAAGTACATCACTATCCGTTCGCTTCTTTTTTTAACCTTCAATCTAACCAATCTTTCTTGTTGTTCATCAAAAGCATGTGTTGCAGCATTTAACATCAGTTGAGTGAGCATTTGTGCTATCGCCCCAGGGTAACTATCCATCCATATATCTTCTTCACAGACAATGGAGAAGTTGATTCGATTAGTTTTGACTATCTCACCAAAGCCGATGGCAATTTCATGCAAGTATTTCCTAAGATTAAAATGCCGTTTTTGCTGAGAAACTTGATCAACAGAGACTCTTTTAAAGTTTTCGACCAACGCAGATGTTTTGTTCAAATTACTACTAATGAGCTCCGCGCTATTATTGATATCTTCAACTGCATTAGTGAAATCAGAGCGTTTTAATTTGTTGCTATTGAATTGCTCCATTAGCTTATTCGCTCTTTCTGTCAGCAATGAGCTAGCGGTAATGCCAATGCCAACCGGAGTGTTGATTTCATGGGCGATACCTGAAACTAAACTAGACAACGAAGCGTTTTTTTCTGAATCGATTAATTGTTTTTCAACGGCTAATAATTCTTTGCTTCGTGTTGCAATCTCCTTTTCCAACTCCGCGTTTATCGCCTTGAGGCGACGGAGTCTCAGACGGTTCCAATAGTAAATACCTAGTCCAATTACCAATAATACAGCGGTTCTAAATTCTAGTGTCTCCCACCAAGGTGGCAAAATCTGAAATGTGAACTTGGCTGCAGAATTGTCCCAACTACCGTCTTTTTCAATAATTTTTACCTCGAATGTATATATGCCTGGGGATAGTCCCCTGTATTCCGCATGATTGCTCTGAGTCACTGGTGACCAATTAGAATCATAACCAATCAACCTAAAACTGTAATTGTTTGCCAACGCATTTCTGAAATTATTGGTGTTAGCGAAATGAAAGCTTAATTTTTTCGAAGTGTGTTCAAATTGATGTTTTTTTAGTGTGTCCAGGACGAGAAATGGTAGCCGCTGGTTATCGACAGAAATGCTTGATAAAACGACTCGGTTAACTGCATTGTTGTGCATTTTTTCACTGATATTTATTTTGGTAAATCCGTTAATTTGCCCAAAATACACGGTATCTTTATTTGTTGTTGAGGATCGGCTGATATAGCTGTTACTGGTTTTTTCTTCAGTATAGGAAACGAAGTTTTTTTCTTGAGAATCAAGTTTATATACACCAGACGAGGTGCTTACCCATAAATTATTACTGGCGTCTTCAAGAAGACTCTTTATCGTTGTGTTCTGTAGTCCATTGTCATGATCGTAATTAATGAACGCATTTGAAACGTTGTCGAGTTTATTGAGCTTATTGTTTGTACCTATCCATACTGAGTTGTCCTGTTTTTTGATTATCTGATTAACTTCCAGGCTGCTTATACCAACGCTAGGCAACGTATCGTACCCGTACTGATCGTCAGTGCGAGAGTAAGGAGAAAGACGGATTGCTCCAGAACCGCTAGTACCAACCCACAAATAACCACGATGATCCTCTGCAACAGTTAGGACGGTTTGAGCAGAATTCTCGGCCTTATTGAATAATGTTTGCTGAAAAATTTTGTCGTCTTCAATTCTGTAAAGACCATCTCGAAAAGTTCCTATCCATATTATTCCTCTGGAATCTTCAAAGATGCTTGCAACTGCAATAGCTTCGCTGTTTCCAGTTAGCAGATGGGTCTACTCAGCTATTTGCCCGTTGTCCTTATTGTACGTGAATAGTCCCTTATTGCTGCCAAACCAAAATTCACCAGAACGCAGCTCTGTGATTGTTGTTACCATTCCCAAATCTATATTCAGACTAGGTGAAAACATCACAATGTCACTTGATTGTGGTGTTTGTATCATTAATCCTTCCGTTGAGCCTATCCAAAGATTATCTTGCGAGTCAAAAAGCAGAGATTGCACTCGATTTAGTGGGCGAGTTCTGCCATCTTCAGTCAAATAATTATCAATACTTTCTACGGCTTTGGCACCAAAGTTCAATTTAACTAAGCCAGAGGTTCTTGATGCGACCCACAAAATTCCTTCAATATCATAGGACAAGGCGCGGATGTCATAGTGCGACAGCAGAAAGTACTGTTCTTCGCTTACCAGAGGCACAAATGAATCGTGAAAACTGTTGTAAAGCAGTAATCCATTCTGAGTTCCAATCCAAAACTCTGAGTCTCTTCCTTGTTCAATGTGGGTAATTGGAATTCTTGATATTGCAGGATTACTTTGGCTGACTATCTCCTCGAATTGCTGAATTTGTTCATCAAAAATGAATAGACCATTCTCTGTGCCAGCCCATAATTGTCCTTGGCGAGAACAGTATAGTGTTCTGACAAGTAAATTATTTTCCGAGTTTTGATTACGTAAACTGTTGTGGTTTATCAAAAAGTTATTTTGCTTGTCGATACGATCAAGTCCGCCACCTGTTGCCACCCATATTTGGCCTTTGTTTCCCTCGCGGATGTCCCACACACGGTTGTGGCTTAGGCCGTCAGGTTGGGTATCTTGATGAACAAAGTAGCGTAGTTCGTTTGTAGTATTGTTATAAAATGCTAGTCCACCACCATTTGTACCAATCCACACATCACCGTCAGAATCTTCGTAAACTACCTGAACTAACTTAGTGGTATGTCTTCCCTCACCAAATTCCGAAAAATGGCGCAAAAAGTTAAGGTTTTCATCATAGAGGTACAAGCCGTTTCCCCAAGAACCAATCCAGATGCGCTGCTGGCTGTCTATGGTTATATTCCCAGCGTTTTGATGTAGGAGGGAAATAGATTTGTTTTCGGTCACGGTAAAGTTTTCGAACCTGTGTCCATCGTATCTGGACAAGCCATTAGGTGTGCCTAGAAACAAAAAGTCATTTTTGTCTCTAGCGATGCTATAGATTGTATTGTCGGCCAAGCCGTCATTTACACTGAAGTGTTCTACTTCTGCTATATGTGGGCGAAGATTGTTGGCGTAGATAATTGAGCTGAAAACACATAATAAAACGAGGTTTACGTATCGGATGCTTAACAAAAAGCACTTTATGTTTTTTGACATTCGGTCTCGCAGCAAACTGCTTTACAACAACACAAAATTAGTACAAAGCTTGACGAATTACAACGTAATCATTTGCAGCTTAACATCGATTTTCTTTATTGGGGTCATCTGCTTTCCTATCCAAATCATAAACGATAGTTTTTGCAATTCGATACTCACTTCTTATACAGATTTAATGCAGTCCTAAGCGCTTGTTCTTCTATGTCATTGGAGTATGGTACCTACCTCGGTAAATTGGCTCGGAATGACTCAATAGTTAAAGCTCACAAGATGGGCGGTAACGTTATTTGTATTCTGACACAACGTGCCGGCCAAACAGGTTCTTAGGACAGTGAATTTGGTAGTGGTATCAATCAAACCTATGTGACACTGAGTGGCAATGTATATAAATGCCCTGACCAATAAAATGCTTAAGCCTGTTAGCATGGTGGGCATTTGAGCTAGCCTGCGCATAAAATATCTAACTATCATCAGGTTCACTCCCTATCTTCTAGTTTTCTATGGTTTGTGGAACTGCATGACTCATCCTGTTGCATGCTAATACCGATTGGTGGCGCGTTAACTTTTACTTGCATGCATCAATTCACTTTGGTGTAGGCAATGAAAAGATAAGTACCAGCAGTCCAATAATTACAATGATTGTCGCTACTATAAATATGGTTCGGATCATTGGAACTTCTCCTCACTTTTTTGTTGATACATGATTATTTATTCCTTTGTCTGGTCCAGGCTAAAGCCGTTATTGCAAGTAGCAGTGCAGTCATCAGGCTGACGATGAAAACATGGTATGACAGGTCACGTTCACCGGGGGCGCCAGATACAGACAAGGCAATTTCACTTAAGTGAAAGGTGGGTAAGATGTGCGCGAACCCCTGCATGGCAGATGGGAAGACGTGGATCGGGATCCAAAGACCACCCAGAGCGGAAAACATCAGAAAAATCACATTGGAAATCGCCACAGCCGCATTGCTGTTGCACAAAAAACCAATACTCAGGCCGATGAGGATAAAGGGAAAAGTTGCGAGCAAATGCACAGCCATCAAACTGGCCCACACATGGGTGTGTAGTGCTACACCTCCTGCAAACCCCGCAACGCTATATATGCAGGCAACCGAAATGCTGGAGAACAATAAAGTAGAACAAACTTTGGCTGCAATGTAGCTGGCTCCTCTGCTGGGTGCCGCTCTTTTCAGTGCGTGCCAACCTTTATCTCTCTCATTCGCTACGCTAATGCCGAAACCGAAAATCGCTGGCCCCATGACTGCAAATACACCGTAAGTCGCGAGCAGATATGCGGCACCATCAACACCGCGCGAAATCATTATTCCGAATAGTGAATAAAAAGCAACGGGCATACCCAAGGTTGGGATAATAAACTCCGGTGCACGAACCGCCTTGAGTAGTTCTGCGCCAGCTTCCAATAGAAATGAACGAAAAATAAGGTTCATGACGGCACTCCCATCTGGCTCAGCTGAGTGAAAATATCTTCCAGTTTGGGTTGATATACAGTCAGATCGCTCAAGTCAGGATCTGCGGCAAGTAAACCCAGTAGAGTGGAATTGACATCTTGACTTCGCAATTCGCTGAAGCGTCCTGCTGTCACCATCCCTGATACGCCAGGTATAGAACTGAGCTCAGTTTCAGAAAGCCTGGTCTGGCAACGGATCATTGATCCTGTAAACTGTTTGTGGATGTCATCAGGCTTGGCATCTGCGACAACCTTTCCAGCATTCATGACGATAATGCGATCCGCCAACGCATCGGCTTCTTCAAGATAATGGGTGGTAAGTACAATGGTTTTTCCCTGGGCAGCAAAGTCCCTGATTACTTTCCATAGATTCCTTCTTGCTTCTATATCCAGACCTGTGGTGGGTTCATCCAGAAAAACCAGCTGCGGATTGCCAACGATTGCCAAGGCAAATTGAACTCGACGTTTCTGTCCTCCGGAGAGTTTTTTATAGCGTCGTTCGGCAATATCTTGAAGATGACAAAGGCTGATGAGCTGATCCACTTCAAAAGCTTCTGGGTAATAACTGGCAAATAGTGTGATGTGTTCCCGAACGGTGAGGAGATCCGGTAGATCAGTATCCTGAAGCATGACCCCTGTTTTTTGTTTGGCCAGGACATGACCGGGTTGATAGCCCATTGTGGTTAAGCTGTCATTAGTGACTTTTTCAAGGCCGAGCGCGCAGTGAATCAAGGTCGTTTTACCCGCGCCGTTTTGACCCAGAATAGCGATCACCCCTGGCTCATCAATCGAAAACGCCAGTCCTTTGAGTGCATGCACCTTACCGTAGGATTTTTGCAGATCGTTGGCGTCCAATATTGAACTCACTGATATCATGTTAACCCTCAAACAAATCTCGTAGTTTTCAGTGCATTGTTTGGCAAATACCCGACAGTTAGTAAGTGCCAAAAGTCACGATTTGGTCATGGAGTGCTGTCTTGAACACCGATTAGCGCTTTAATCTATTGGCATAATAAAAAACGTAAGGCGAAATAATGGCAGTTTCTCATTACTTAAAATAAAGTAATAAATTCACTCTTAAACAAATAAGAAAAGGCTTCCCGTTATGATCCGGTTCGCAAAAGCAATGCTATCTTGCATCACTATTCTCCCCCTGGCTGCCACAACGTTAGCGGCCCAAGCGGCAGAACAAAACATGCAGTCCAAAGTGGTGGGGCAGAAGCAAGCCAGTCCGACGCAATTTGATGGCAGTGTGTTTTATACCTATTTTGCAGGCCAGACTATTGGCACCAAGGACACTTTGACAGGGGTCGCTGTCATTGAGCCGGGGCATGAGGTTCACCCACCACACAAGCATGTTGAAGAAGAATTCTTGATGGTGATAGAAGGGGAGGGGGAGTGGAGTCTGAATGGCGAAGTATTCGCTGCCAAAAAAGGCGATATTTTGTATGCCGCCCCCTGGGATGTGCATGGCGTTTTTAATACCGGTAAAACCCCGCTCAAATTTGTAGTGATGAAATGGAACAGCAAAGGCGTAGAGCTGCCCAAAGAAGTGACGGCGAAGGCATCCGAATCTAAATAGCCATAAATTGGTTTTTATTGCGTATCCTGACTTAGCCGCACACTCCTTACGCTGCTCTTCAAACTGACTTACCCTGGTTGGTCAGTTTGTCTCTACCCCAAATTCTGAGGGCAGATTTTTCCATGTCAGCTTGTCTGAATCTCTGCTGCTAGCAAATTTCCTCTGATATCCCATTTAATGCATAGCGCCTTCTATTGATTATTACAGGACAGAATTGAGCATGTTCCAATGAGCAATTGCAAAAAGTTTCAATCCCCCCTTTCAAAACTAAATGAAAATCATTATCATTCGCGACAGAATAAAATAATGCGGATTTTACTTTGAACACACTTATAACAAAATTTTCCTATCCACTTTTAGCGTCGACCTTGTTTACTTTTTCTGCTGGGGTCTTGGCAGAAGACATCAATGCCACTGATGAAAGCGAAGTAGAAGTTGTGGAAGTTGTTGGCAGTTTGTCACGATTTGGCGCAACTAAATCAAATACACCTATTGTTGAAACCGCACGCTCAGTGTCTATCGAAAGCATTGATGAATTTCTGCAAAAGGGATCATTGAACCTCTCACAAACAACATCTTACATGGCTGGTGTATCTGCTGAAACTTTCGGGTTCGCAACACGTGGCGACTGGATACGGATAAGAGGATTGGCAGCACCACGCTACCGCGATTCGATACAAGAATTATTTGGTAGTTACAATACAACGCGGGCTGAAATATACACGCTGGAACAAGTAGAGGTTTTAAAAGGACCCGCTTCTGTGCTTTACGGACAAGGTTCTGCCGGTGGTCTTGTGAATGCGGTTAGTAAAACGCCGAGACCGGATTCGTCAAATGAAATTTTTGCCCAAGTAGGTAACTATAGCCGCAAGCAACTTGGCTTGGATTTTAACGGTGCACTGACTGAAAAGGAAAATGTGTTAGGGCGATTTGTAGGTCTATACAGAGACTCGGATACACAGGTCGACTACGTAGAAGACGACACTCTAGTACTAATGCCTTCTCTGACTTTCATGCCGTCAGATGATACCAGTATCACCGTTATTGGACTCTACCAAGATACTCAAAGCGATACAGGCTCTCAATTTATACCAGTCGAGGGTACGCTTCAGCCCTTATCAGACGGCACTTTCCTCGATGCAGATGTGTATGCAGGTGAACCGGAATTCAACAAGTTTGATACTGAGTCTACCCAGTTAACAGTGCTTTTAGAACATTCATTGAATGACAATTTTACGCTGAGCGGTACAGCATTGTGGCGCGATGGTGAAGCCGATTATCATCAGGCTTGGCCAACTTTCTTTGGGGATGGCGCCAGTCGGTATTTGGGTTCATCAAGTACGTCTAATGCAACCGTAGCTCGCTCGTTTTATCAAGCTGATAATACCTTCGAACAGCTTGCGCTTGACGTGAGATTAAGTGGTTTTGTAAATACCGGCAGCATTGAGCATGAAGTGTTAGTTGGGGTGCAATATCAGGATGTTGAAACAGATAACAATGTTGCTTACTACTATGGTGGTGGCGCGCTCACCGGCGATTTACGTTATGTGTTAAACCTTGCCAATCCTGTTTACACAGGCGCACCGGACCAGGCCATCTTTGATGCAATATATACAGACAATCCAATTCAAAACGTGAAAGATGTCGGCTTGTATGTATCCGACCAAATATCCTGGGACAATTGGCGTATTACGCTTGGTCTTCGCTATGACGATGTAGACAATGACAATGGTACGAGTCAGCAAAATGATGATGCCCTGTCTTTGAGTGCTGGTTTCCTATACAAGTTCGACAACGGTGTTTCCCCATATATCAGTTATTCAGAATCTTTTGAAACAGTAGTAGGGACAACACTTTCTGGCGATCAATTGGAGCCGGAAGAAGGTCAGCAGGTAGAAGTCGGTCTGAAATATGAACCCAGAAACTTCCCGGGTTTTTTCACTGTCGCCTACTTTGATATCGATATTAGTAATTTGCCCAACCCCAATTCACTTCCTGCAGATGCAGGTCAACAGCAAGGTGAATCTTCCCTTAGCGGGGTTGAATTTGAGGCGAAATTCAATCTTGATGACATCAGTATGCAGCTTGCTTATTCAACCCTGGATGCGGAAGATCCGAATGGATTTAATCTAGCGGGAACACCCGATAGCAATGGTTCTATCTGGGTGATGTGGGATGCCCAGAAATGGTTGCCAGGATTCAGCCTTGGTGCAGGTGTGCGCTATGTGGGCGAAAGCGTGTCTGAAACTGCGGCGCTTGAATATAGAACACCAAGCTATACCCTCGGCGACATTATGCTCGGCTACCAAGTGTCTGAAAATCTAGACCTTGCACTTAACATTAGAAATGTCACTGACAAGGAATACCTTACTTCTTGTTTGACTCGTGGAGACTGTTTCCCCGGCTTACGCAGAAGTGTAAATGGCAGCTTAACCTACCGTTTCTGATCACTAACAGTGGAGAAAGTCATGATCATGGTACTGGCTGTGTTGTTCGGTGTGATGGGAAGCTACTTGTTGTACATAAGCTGGAAGCGTCATTCTCATGTGCTTGCGGTCTGCGGATGGAGTTGCTTGTTGGCAACTTTGCCCCTGTGGGTGATGAATAGCGGTGCTGAATACGGGACAGTGTTTGCTCTGAGTGTCCCGGCCATTTTCGTGTGGCTGGGGATTTTCAGTGAGCAAAAGAAACAATCGATACCCAAGCACATTGAAAAAAGCGAGATGCCCATTCGTTGGCAGGGTAAATCAGTGGCCATTCACAGTTGGTATGTTGTTTATCACCTCATAGTACTTATGCTTGTCAGCAGTATTATGGTCATTGCTTTCGCCAACGTATTGCCCATAGACAGACCAACACAGCTCGCAGTGGGGATCATTTTATTGCCGCTCGTCTGGGCAATCCTTTCGTTCTGGCATTTAGTTTCTGAGCAAAAACGAATGCCGCTTATTTTTAGCGTATTGGGCACGTTGCTCGCTGGTCTTTATCTGTTTTTTTAACTCAAAAGAAAGTGCAATAAAATGAATTCTAGTTCAATAAGTAAACGCTCACTCTCAGCACACAAATGGTTAGGGCTGTTTATTAGCGCTTTCATGTACATGATTTGCCTATCCGGTTCTTTAGCAGTGTTTCATCAAGAGTTTGAACGTTGGGAGCAGCCGACAGTAGCGGAGTCAACCGCGTTTGACCTGGCCACTGTTGAAAAGGCCTACGATAACTTTGTCTCAACTTATGATGACGATACTGACCACATGCATATGGTTTTCCCCACCTCGGGTATTCCTCGTCTGGTGGTTGAAAACGATCACGTTGCGCATTTTGTGAATAGAGGCGGCTCTTTAGGGGAAATTGAAGAGTCCCATTGGACCAAGATGCTGGTAGATTTACATCTTTATCTACACTTGCCAAAGAACGTTGGAATGATCCTGGTCAGTGCGTTTGGTGCATTACTTTGTGCACTGATATTATCTGGCTTTTTTGCACATCCTCGTATCATTAAGGACGCCTTCAGATTTCGCCGAGGAGGCACTGGATTACAGGAAAATATCGATCTGCATAACCGCTTTAGTGTGTGGGCTTCACCTTTTCACCTAATGATTGGGGTAACGGGTGCTTACTTTGGTTTGGCGAGTATCTTGATCGTAGTGGTTTCTCAAGCGTTTTATTCTGGCGACAACCAGGCTGTTGTAGATGAAGTTTTTACACCGGAACCTCATTTGGAACAGTCGTTGCAAAGGCCTGATGTGGGCCGAGCGATAGAGTATGTTCAAAAACATGATCCAGCAGGTGAACTTATTTTTTTAACTGTACACGAACCGGATACTCCTGCGCAGTTTATTGAGATCTATGTCAAACAGCCTGGCCGTTTGATTTATTCTGAGAATTATCGCTTTGACGTTGAAGGTAATTTTCTGGAAACGGGGAATTACCGTGATGGAGAGGTGGGAAAACAAATCATTTACTCTATGTATCGCCTTCATTTTGGCGACTTCGCAGGCTTGGCAAGTAAGTTACTCTATTTTGTACTGGGAATGATGCTAACCGTGGTATCAGTAACCGGCATTAATATTTGGCTGAAGAAGCGAAAAACATCAGATGTAATCAATCAATGGTGGCCGGGCTTTGTCTGGGGGACTCCCGTTGTTTTGTGCATCAGCGCCTTATTCAACTTGTTTATTGATGTTCGTCTTGATGCTTTAGTTTGGTTTGGATTAGTCGTTATATTGGCCTTGTCAACCAGGCAGAAAGATAGCCAGGCTTTGATATCTCAACTTAAGCTGTCACTGGCTGTATCGTTATTGCTATTTATTGCGGGTTACGTCATCAAATACGGATACGCAGCGTTTAGTATTGCTTCCTTGCAAATAAACCTGCCATTGGCATTGCTGGCCTTTTACCTGCTCACAGTGAACTTGAAACTGCGGAAAGGGGCTACTAACTAAAACGCAGGATAAGCAGTGGTGATTTCTGAGAAATAGGTCGAACCCCGAAAAAGCTGATCAAAGTGGCATTAAAATGCCACTTGGTATTGGGAGCCTCTATACCTAACTCTTACAGTTTATTGGAGACGTCAGCAGCTTTGATTTGGCAAAGTACTTTTTGTTGTATTGCTTCAAGGAGTCCTGATCGAGTTTTTCCGATGCAAGATGAACTTCTTCCAGATCGGCTGCCATTATGGCCAAGTCGCTTTGCATTTTCACAAGTGCATTTTCAAGGGTGTAAGTCAATTCATGCACTTTCACCATATCAACTGCTGATAAAGATTCATGATTGGTGATGGCTAACAGTTTGTCGTTATAACTTTTCAAATTGCACAGTGCTGTTTTTAGGTCGGGGGCATCCAACGAGGGGAAGTGATTGTATTTTTCGTCAGCAGAGATTTGGGCGCTATAGGCTAAGGCAGAGCAAAGCAACATAGATGAGATAAGTTTCATTGTTTTTCCAGAAATGAACAGGTTTCGTCATCTTAATGCGAATGGTTATCATTTGCAATGTTTGTTGGTTTTACTCCACCACCTCTTACTCAAGAATTTCCTATGACTAAGAAATGGCAGGTGAAAGATTCATGTTTGATGTGCGCGTTTTTCTAGGCAAATTGATAATTCAGGGTATAAAAATGTTGGCCCTCTTTGATATCGATGCCCATTTCCCCAGAAATGCCTTTCAATTCTTCAGAGCCGGAGTCAGGCACAATCCGAATCAATAATGACTGTTCACCTTTATCCATTACCCCAGTATGAAGGAGCACAAAGCTGCCCTTTTTTCCCTGCACGGTGCCCGTGAACTTCTCCACTGCCACATACCCAGCCGATCCTTTAACTTCAGTCATGTGACTCAGCATTTGTCCCTTACCTTGACCAGTTACATCGCCTGCATAGGTTTTATCTATGGTCAATCTTCCAACCTCAAATGCCTCGTCGCTTTGAGGTTGCATTGTGACTTCAAATTTACCTGTAAGTGTTGTCATAAACAGTTCCTTTAAAATTGATTAGCAGGGAAACAGCCATTTTCTAAACTTTTCAGTGCTGTAAAAATCACTAGGTTAATAAAAGTGTGTATAAATATCCAGTATATTTATTCTTACATCGACTCAAATAGTACATTCATCGCAACCTTGACATTTAAGTTACTTTTTTTAACCAACTTAGTTGCATAATATAGGGCTCTGTTGACAATCTATTGTGGATTTCGTGTTGATCTTTTGCTCGAATCAGGCGGTACTATTAAGTCTGTGTGAAATCAGTTTTTACCCAAGGAACTCATATGTTGAATAAAAGTTCGACTCGTTTTATTGCTATTACTCTGGCGCTCATTAGTGCATCTGCCTGTGCTAAAAGCCCGGAAATCGATGTTGATAAAAGCAGCGCTGAGGTGAAAGCCGAACTCGTCACCAAAGGAGTAGATGTTCCTTGGGGGATGGCTTGGATAAATGATTCTGAAATACTTGTTACAGACCGGAAAGGCGAGTTGCGGTTGATTAGAGATGGCAAATTAATCGATCAAAAAATCAGTGGTGTCCCCAAAGTAAACGCCAAATCTCAGGGTGGTCTACTGGACATCGAAGTCGATCCGAAATTTTCGGAGAACAACTACATTTATTTATCTTTTTCGGGGTTTGGTGAAGATGATAACGGCACCAACACATCTATCATGCGTGCAAAGTATTCCGACCTGGCCTTATCTGAACAGCAAGTGATTTTTCATGGAAATCCAAATACAGAGAAGAACCATCATTATGGAAGCCGGATAGTGTTTGATAAAGAAGGTTATTTGTATTTTTCCATTGGTGATCGGGGAAATCGAGATGTAAATCCCCAGAGGCTGGACAGGGACGCTGGGAAAATTCATCGTATCAATTCAGACGGTTCAATTCCGAAAGACAATCCTTTTGTTGACCAGGAAAAGGCGAGTCCTTCAGTTTATTCGTATGGTCATCGCAATCCACAAGGCATGGCGATGCATCCGGAAACAGGACGTATTTGGGCTCATGAACATGGACCAAGAGGCGGTGATGAAATTAATCTGATAGCTGCTGGGCTGAATTATGGTTGGCCTGTTGTGAGCTTCGGCATTAACTATAGTGGTACCTCCTTTACTGATCTCACCGAAAAAGACGGCATGCAAAACCCGGTCTGGCAATGGACACCTTCTATTGCGCCGTCAGGTATGGTTTTTGTGACAAGTGATAAGTATCCCCAGTGGAGAGGTAAAATGCTGGTGGGCTCGCTGAAATTCCAGTACCTGGTGCTGGTGGAATTCGATGGTGATAAAGCGATTAAACAAAGTAAAGTGCTAGAAGGGATTGGTCGCGTCAGGAGCTTAAAACAGGGGGCTGACGGCTACATCTATGTGGGAACAGATGGGATGGGCATTTTCAAAATCCAACCCTAGTCTAACCTCAGGTTAGTCTAAGTCATTTCAGATTAGAATAAGCCAATGTCGCTATTGGCTTGTATGATGTATCTTTGTCGAAATTTTACTCATAGCAAAGGTACATCATTCAATGCGTCCTACGGTTAAACCTTCTAATCCCAATTTTTCTTCCGGTCCTTGTACTAAACGTCCAGGTTATGATGTCGCGCAACTTGATCTTTCTGTATTGGGGCGCTCACATCGCGCTGCTGTGGGGAAAAGTGCGTTAAAAAAAGCCTGTCTTGAGACTGCACGAATTCTTGGATTGCCAGAAGGCTATAGGGTTGCCGTTGTGCCAGCATCAGATACCGGCGCAATGGAAATGGCCATGTGGTCCATGCTTGGTGAGCGTCCCGTTGACGTGCTGTATTGGGAATCTTTCGGGCAAGGCTGGGCAACAGATATTACCAAGCAATTGCAGCTTGAAGATGTGACAGTACTGAGTGCTGAATATGGTAAATTACCCGATCTTTCCGCGGCAAATAGTGACCATGACCTGGTCTTCACATGGAACGGCACCACTTCAGGTGTGCGAGTACCTGATGGAGATTGGATCGCAGATGATAGATCGGGACTCACGTTTTGCGACGCTACGTCAGCAGTATTTGCCCAAACAATGCCTTGGGAAAAGCTGGATGTAACAACCTTCAGTTGGCAGAAAGTCCTGGGCGGAGAAGGCGGACATGGAATGTTGATCCTGAGTCCCCGAGCAGTTGAAAGGCTGGAAAGTTTTACTCCGCCTCGGCCGCTACCAAAAATATTCCGCATGACCAAAGGTGGGAAACTCACCGAGGGATTGTTTACCGGGGCAACCATAAATACACCTTCTATGTTGTGTGTAGTTGATTATCTGGATGCCCTCAACTGGGTGGAAAGTGTTGGTGGTGTTAAAGCGACCATTGCCCGCAGCGAAGCAAATCTTTTCATCCTGGAAAGTTTTGTTGCGCAGCGAGACTGGATAGATTTTCTAGCCCATTCTTCTGCACATCGATCGAATACCAGTGTCTGTCTTGTTCTGGACCTAAGTGAAGAAAAAGTAAAAGGCATCATTAAACTGCTCGCAGACGAGGCCGTTGCTTATGACATTGGTGCTTATCGCGACGCACCAGCTGGGCTCCGAATCTGGTGCGGCGCAACGGTTGAATCAAGTGATTTAGAAACACTAATGCCCTGGCTCGATTGGGCTTATTTACAGGTAAATGTTTAATACAGCTCCTCACTCATTTTTTAAGGAAAGGCATGTTCAAAATCAAGACGTATAATCAGATTTCAGTTAAAGGATTAGAGCGATTTGGCCGGGATAAGTATGAGGTAGGGTCAGATATCGGGCATCCTGATGCTGTCCTATTGCGAAGTCACAAATTACACAATGAAACATTGCCTGAGTCAGTGCAGGCGGTTGCGCGTGCAGGTGCTGGCGTGAACAACGTGCCGGTTGACGATTACAGTAAACGAGGCATTGTCGTATTTAATACGCCAGGTGCAAATGCCAATGCAGTTAAAGAATTAGTTCTTGCCGGTCTATTACTCGGATCCAGGGGCATAAAAGACGGCATCGATCATGTGAGAACACTGCATGACGTTGAGGATGCAGCTGAGCTACATAAAATGCTTGAAGCCCAGAAAAAACAATTTGCCGGTAATGAATTGATGGGCAAAACTCTTGGGATTGTTGGTCTGGGTGCCATAGGTTCGCTGGTGGCGGATATGGCGTTGGCATTGGGTATGGAGGTGATTGGATATGATCCGGCGCTGTCCATTGAAGCTGCCTGGCGACTATCCAGCGATGTGCAAAGAGCCGAAAACCTGCCCTCATTGCTTTCCCACTCTGACTACGTGAGTCTGCATGTGCCGGCTATTGAAGCAACACATCATCTGATAAATGATGATGCCCTGTCACAAGCCAAAGAAGGCTTAACACTAGTGAATTTTGCCCGTGAGTCCATTGTCGACCCCAAAGCCATAGTCAATGCATTGAAGTCAGGCAAAATGAAAGGGTACATATGTGATTTTCCTGAACCAGATTTTTTCGGCCGCGACGATGTGATTGCAATGCCACATATTGGCGCTTCAACTGCCGAAGCTGAGGAAAACTGCGCAATGATGGCAGCCAACCAAATTATGGACTTTCTGGAACATGGAAATGTCAAAAACTCCGTTAATTTCCCCGCCGTCAGTATGGCCAGATGTGAAGGGCAGCGGATTATATTTTCAAACGAAAACGTGCCTAAAGTGTTGGGTAGCGTTTTGTCTGTATTGGCTGACTACAATGTGAATGTGCTGGATATGATGAATAAAAGCCGGGGGGATTTGGCTTACAACATTCTGGACGTAGAAAGAATGCAAAATGGCGAAGTGATAAAAGCCATTGCTGAAATAGAACAGGTAATATCAGTGCGATTGATTGACTGATTGGTGATCTTTTGAGCTATTCTTTCGTTTACATAGAAAACAAACGAAAGGAAAAATCAGATGAATTTACATATTGAATCTATTGAAGGCGGGACTTATCTCGCCGCTATTCGTGATGGTGATCGTCAATACTATGTTTTCGACGAAAATAATAAACCCAAGGCTTTTCATTGTTTAACTGAGATAAAAAGCTTCCTGGTTAATGATAAATTTGAAAAAGTATACCTTAAGCAAGATACACCTTATGACGAAATGTGTGGCCTGGATACCAAGCATGAAAAATTGGAAATGGAAATCGACTGGCATTAGATGAGCTAGCTTTGGGAACATGCTTGGGCAATCTGTTTCCTGAAAGTCATTTTATCGGACTTTTTAGTTTTAGGTTTATTACAGATTTGCCTGATGAACAGCCTGGCTTCTCGTTCAAGGCAGGCTAATTTGTTACCTCGTTTAATGCTATATCCAGACCGTTTCTCCGCACGTACCGATTGCAATAATTTACCTGCCTGATGACAGTCTAGAGAAATACTCTGTGCTGCAGGCGAAATAAGCAGTATTAGACTGAGCGAAATCCATTTCATTTTCTTTCTCTTTGATTGATCTTGTTGAACCAATAATGAGTTTTAGTTTAGCAATTGCCGCATTTGGCAGAGTACAGATTTGGCTAGTGTTGATAGAGGAAGCAGGATAATCTAAACAAAAAGTGTCGATTATGAATAAAATCCAACTTCGTTCTTTTGTGGTTATTTTGGTCGTTTGTTTGCTCAGTTCGCTGTTTGCTTTGGCTGGAGCGAATCATGGTGCTGAATGGAAAGGTTACCCGGTGTTCTACTGGTGTGTGGCCATCGCATTTGCTATTCAATGGCTGGCTTTTATCCCTGCTTTTCTGGCGCAGTCAGAGCGCTTTTATGACGCAACCGGCAGCCTTACTTACATCTTTGTAGTATTTTTTGCCTGCTACGCTGCTGAGGCAGCAGATCCACATTCTATCCTGTTGGCATCTCTTGTTGTGTTATGGGCAGTCAGACTTGGTTCTTTCCTACTTAAAAGGATCCTGAAGGATGGTTCGGACAGTCGTTTTGATGATATCAAGCCGGTTTTTTTCCGATTTTTACTCACCTGGTGTCTACAAGCTTTTTGGGTCACGGTTACTGCCGGAGCTGCACTCGCAGCTATTACTTCCTCAGCACATGTTGAACTTGATTGGTTAGCAATCCTTGGTGCGATAATCTGGTTTATTGGTTTCAGTTTTGAAGTGATAGCTGACAATCAAAAGCGCTTTCACAAATTGTCCGGCGATGGTCAGAAATTTATTCGCAGTGGCTTGTGGTCGGTGTCCCGACACCCCAATTATTTTGGCGAAATTGTATTGTGGCTTGGGGTAGCAATTATTGCGCTCCCTGCATTGTCCGGATGGCAGTATGTGACCCTGATATCACCACTTTTTGTCTGGCTGTTGCTTACAAAAGTGAGCGGAATACCGCTCCTGGAAGCTAAATCTGATAAACGTTGGGGAAAGGATCCTGAATACCTGGAATATAAAAAAAATACACCTGTACTGGTTCCTAAGTTGAAATTGTCCAGGTAGCTCTGGGCTACCGAATTCTGCGCAGCATATTCTCGGAACCTGGGGAAATTTCCTCATAGGGAGCCACAGGTTTGTATTTGTTGAACAGAAAGTTGATCAGTGAAAATGGAAAAATTCCGATAAAACGGTTAAATTCTTCTACTGCTTTATTGAAGTCTGCTAGCACGGGAATTGAAGCCTTCTGAAAATGATCCATTTCATTCATCAAGTCGGAAAATCTTTTTGAATGGAGAATAGGTGGAAAATTTTGTGAGCTCACTTTTGTGGCAGCGATGAGTCGTTTCGTTTTAACTTCTGCATCATTCAGGTATTTGCTGTCCATTTTGCAGATACTCAGTTGATCCAAGGCTTCTCTGGCATCTTTTAGTATCAGAATAATGGATTGTTCGAATTGTATGCTGGATGTTGATATTTTATGCAAAGCTGGGATCAGTTCGTTTTTCTTGCGTTCCACAGCCAAAGCCGCATTCCAGGCACGATTCAAACGTGAATATCGCAGGGCAACATATTCATGCATTGCGAACACAACGAATGCAAACAGAGTTGCCGCAACGATGTATAAGATTGGCGCCATCTTGATTAAACCTTTGTCGAATATCTTTAAACTGCCTTGTTAGCAAAGACGTGTAAGTGGACAGAAGAATTAAATCCAAGCGTTTATTGGGTCGATAAAATCCTTCATGCTTCTGTTTCGAATAAAGCACAAAAAGTCCGATTTGATCAATTGTTCTGCCGTCAAAATGGCCGGTTTACCCTAAAAACTGTACCTTTTACTCCTATTTTAGCTCTCTGATACCCCTATTTTTTTGCAAATGCCTTGGCCAGGTATTGATGAAATGCTGGCGTTGCAGCCTGCCTGTCGGCAGCAATTTTTTGAACTTCAGGGATCTCGTTTAACATTTCCATTAATGCTTTTGCACCTGGAGCTTGTTCCAACAAGTCGATATCAAAAAGTTTTCTCGCTACTGCTGAAGCAAGGTCCGCACTGTACAGAAACATAATATCTGCCGCTGATATTTTGTCGCCTGCAATATACGGACTAAACGAGGCAACTCTTGCTATTCCCTGAATGCCATTTAACAAAGCGCGTTTTACTTCCTGCTTGGTCAAGTCGGCAACGGGGACACCAAAAAAAGCTTCTGTATGGCAGCGTCTGGCGGGTAATTCCAAATACAGCTCAACCATTTTAACCAACTCCTGTACCCTGGCTTTTCCATAAGAATCTTCTGGGAAAAGTCTTTTTTCAGGCACCAGGGCATCCAGGTACTCCATTATGATGTTGGTTTCTACCAACACGCCTTGTTCGGTTTGTAGTGCGGGGACCTTGCCCATTGGGCTGATTTTCAGGAATTCCGGAGTTTGATTCGGGTAAACCAATACCGGGTCGTATTTGATCCCTTTTAGGTCCATCGCCAGTTTCAGCATGTTGTAATAGTTGCTGACATCAAAGCCATGTAATTTGAGTGCCGGGGCTTGTTGTACGTTCATATTTACCACTACCTTTTTGTTGAAAACCATATGCAGAAACGTCAATTGCAGCTTGTTAAATCTGCGGGTTTCTGAATACTTCTTCGAAATAAAACTGCGCTTTATCTTCTCTTATAATGAGTAAACAGCAAAACACGCTTATTTATAGATGTTGATAACCGAGAACAGTTTGTATAAAAGCTGTTCAAAAACATTGGCTTTGCACACACCTACAGATAAGATAATCAACTAAGCTAAATATTAATCGACTTTGGATACTTGTCCGTAGTGTTAATGAATATGCAAAACTCGACAGAAATCAGTTGCAAGTCCTGCACATCTGAATTGCAAAAAATCCGAAGTACGGTGAAATCGGCCTGTGGTGAATTTGGATTTGATTCCGAAAAAACCAGTGCGATTGTGCTTGCAGTCGATGAGGCCTGTGCCAATGTCATCCGGCATAGCTGCGCTTACTCGGACAGTTTTAAGCTTGACCTCAATATCAGCAGAGAAAAAAATTATGGTGTTTTCATTGTAATTGACAATTGTCCACCCATAACAGAAGAGCAGTTATGCCCTAAATCGGACAATCCATTACAACCCGGCGGTTTAGGGTTGCAACTAATTCATCAGGTCATGGACAGTGTTACCTTGTTGCCTCACAACGGCTCTGGTAACAGACTGGAAATGAAGATCAAAATCTAAGAGAACATGTTATGCAAATCATAGTCGACGACTTTGACAGATTTAAAGTCGTAAAATTAAGCGGTGAAGTCGATCTGCACAACTCACGGGATGTGAAGAAGTTGCTTCTTGGTCATTTGGAAGAGCTCGCCCATATTCTGGTGGATTTTACTGAACTTGAATATATCGATAGTTCAGGCATGGCCACTTTAGTTGAAGCGTTTAATCTGTCTAAAACAAAAAAGCTGGATTTTCACATTGTTGGAGCGAAAGATGCGCCGTTACAGGTCCTGAAGTTAACCAGACTTGATTCTATTTTTTCCTTGTTAGAGTCACGTGAGCAGGCTCTGGACTAATGACGGAAAGCCAACAGCCGATTATTTCTATCAAGAACCTTGATACTCATTACGGCGACAGACAAGTACTGTTTGATGTTAATTTGGATGTCCAACCTGGCGAAATCATGGTGATCATGGGTGGTTCAGGATCAGGTAAATCAACCTTGTTAAAGCATTTATTGGCGCTCAAGAACCCGACTAAGGGTTCAGTGCATATTGATGGATTGGCATTGCACTCGGCGTCAGCCGGAGAAATTAAGCAATTACGTAAGAAAATGGGCGTGGCCTTTCAAGGTGGGGCAATGCTGAGTTCATTAACAGTGGGAGAGAATATCAGACTCCCTCTGGAGCATAATTCAAAGCTTGATCGCCAGACTATCGATATTATGATGCGCATGAAACTTGAGTTGATGAGCCTTGCCGGTTTCGAAAACCTGATGCCGTCAGAGCTATCAGGGGGCATGCTGAAACGGGCTGGACTGGCAAGAGCTGTGGTGATGGACCCCAAAATCTTGTTTTTTGACGAACCCTCAGCGGGCCTTGATCCAATTACCTCAGTAGAATTGGATGAATTGATTCTCAAGTTACGTGAGGCCATGAACATGAGTATGGTTATTGTTACCCATGAATTGGACAGCGCATTTAAAATTGCTGACAGGATCATGGTGTTATTCGATGGGCGGGTCGCACAAATTGGTACTGTTGACGAAATTAAACATTCTGACGATATCCGCATTCAGAATCTCATCAATCGTCGTCCCAGAGATGAAGCCATGGATGGAGATGCGTATCTGAAACGCCTGGTTTCAGGAGAGAATTCTTAATGCAGGGGATACTTCAGGGGATCGCTTCAATCGGAGAATTGGTCCGCAGTCGCGTAAATCTGATAGGCTTGGCCGGTGTATTTTTGTTCAAAACCTGTCTGAGTTTATTCACCGATATCCCTCCTTTTCGGGAAATAGTTAAGCAAATCCACTTTGTCGGTGCGCGCTCACTAACGGTGCTTCTGGTCTCTGCTTTGTTTACCGGTATGGGAGTCGCACTGCAATTTTACGATACTCTTGTAAGGTTCGGTTCGGTGGACTTACTAGGGTCCGCCGTGGCATTGAGCTTGATTCGGGAACTAGGTCCTGTCATGACTGCCTTGATGGTGATTGCACGGGTAAGCTCAGCGACCTGCGCGGAAATTGGTATTATGCGTTCTGAGCAGCAATTTGATGCCCTGGACTGCATGGCAATAGATAGCTATCGCTACGTAATGCTACCAAGATTGCTGGCTTGTGTAATTGCATTGCCAATACTGACTGCAGTGTTTGATATGGTAGGCATGTTTGGCGGGTACCTGGTTGGTGTTGTAATTCAGGGAGAGAGTGCTGGTGCTTATGTGCAGGGGATTTTTGACACGGTCAATTTCAAGGATGTACTGATGGGTCAGGTAAAATCTCTGGTGTTCGGTGTAGTTATAATCTGGGTGCCTATGGTGTTCGGCTATTACATGCACCTTGACCAGACACAATCTGGCGCAGCAGGAGTCAGCAACGCCACCACCAAAGCCGTTGTATTAAGCGCAATATTAATGTTGATTAGTAATTACGTAATTACTTCTTTAATGCTGTAGTCAGCACCGCTGACGATTTAACTGGAACAACAATATGAAAAATATTGGTTTAGATTTTGTAGTAGGTCTGTTTGTTATCACAGGCGCAGCTTTATTGCTCTACATGTCAGTGAGCATAGGAGGAGCAAACCTTTCTGACTCCGGCAGTTATACCCTGATCGCACGATTTGAAAACACCTCGGGGCTGAAAGAAGGTGCCTTTGTGGAGGCAGCGGGCGTGCGCGTTGGCGAGGCTAGGTCTATCCGTTTTGACCCTCAGACTTATCAGTCCATTGTGGAGATCGTGTTACAAGATTCAGTGCAAGTTCCCGACGATTCAATCGCCTCGATTCGTACAGCGGGTATCATTGGTGATCGATTTATCAAAATTACGCCTGGTGGTTCTGACCTGTATCTGGAAAACGGAGAGGAGTTTCTTGAAACCGAGCCCTCTATCAGCTTAGAAGAATTAGTTAGCAAATACATGTTTAATAATGAGTGAAAAATGAAAAAATTTATATTTGGAATTTGTCTCCTTGTCATTAGCGCTGCGGGCTTGGCCTCGCCTAAATCGGTCACGGAACAAGCGGTTGCCGACATTTTATCCATTGCACAAAATAAAACTCTTGCAGCTGATGTCCGAAAGGAACAACTGGAAGGTGTCATTAAAAAATACGTTGATCTGCAAGCAGCTTCACAGCGTGTTCTCGCGGTTCACTGGCGCAGTGCCAGCGATGAAGACAAAATTGAATTCATGCGTGTTTTCCGAAAAATTTTAACTAGTACCTATTTTAATTTACTGCAGCAGTACGAGAACGAGAAAGTCATTTTTGGTGACGAGCAGATTAAAAAAGACAGGTATGCAACCGTTGATTCTGTGGTGTTGTCCGGCGGAAAAGAAATTCCAGTGTCTTATAGGCTGATCTTTAGAAATGAGGAATGGAAGCTTTATGACTTTGTCGCTGAAGGTATTTCTATGATCAGATCATTCAGTAGTGACTATTCTTCCGTACTGCGCACGGGTGGAGTATCGGGTTTGAGTAAGGCGTTACAGCAAAAGTTGGATGAACAAAACTAGCAATGGCCTATCGTCACCTTCTTAATTTCAGCGTACAAACTGTTGAGTCTGAACAACAGGCGCTAGTGGATTTACTGAACGAGTTGCCGTCACAAGTAAGTGCTTTGTTTGTGAACAGTCAAATGATGCAAATTACCTATAGTGAAAAGGTGTCGGAACAGAATGTTGAATCGATTAATCAGCGGCAAACGTTTCAGGCTCTGGTGGATCTTCTAAAGTTTCAAGCTGCGCAACCGGTAATTCTCAAGTCTTCAGAGATTTCCGCAATTTCACCGTTTTTTGAACAGGGTGTTGTCTGGTCTTTACCTATACCAACACGTACCGGCGTTACTCGTTGGCTGTTATTGCTTGCTCCAGAACATATGCTCGATGCGCAACAGGTTGAAATGTTGTTTTTGAAATTGGGCTGGACTCTCACCAGTTTGCATTTACACCTGCATGATAAGGAACTGCAAAAAGCCAACGCTTGGATAGAGCGTGAATTGGATGAAATGACCCGTATCCAACAACTAATGTTGCCTGACCGAGATACTAAAATACCAGGAACGAAAGTTGCGTTTGCTTACCGTGCCCTCAAAGGTGCTGGCGGTGATTACCTGGATTTCGTCAGTCTTGAGGAAGATAAATCCAGCACAGAACCTCATACCATGGGCATGATTGTTGCGGATGTGACAGGACATGGACCGAGCGCTGCAGTAGAAGCGGCGATGTTAGATGCAATACTGCGAACCTTTAAGCCCACCGAGGAGCTGGCGGGGCCGGGACAAGTGTTTGAGTATATTAATCAACACTTTTTTACTCGCAAGGAGCGAGGCAGCTTTTTAACCGCCTCGATTATACGCTATTTACCGAAAGAAAGGGTGGTCACCTACGCCAACGCAGGGCATCCACATGCCTATTTAAAACGAGGCGAGCAGCTTATTCCTCTGGATGAAGGTGGAATTCCTATTGGTGTACTAAGAGATAACGCTTGGCAGTCCTATAAAGTGGATGTTCAAAAAGGCGATACGATTTTTGTCTACACTGATGTTGTGATTGAAACTCAGAACCCGGAACAGGAAGATTTTGGGTTTGAGCGGCTGGAACAGGCGTTAAAAAGTGGTCCCAACGATCCTGATGGCCTGATATCTCATATTGAACAACAGCTCATTATCTTCTGTCACTGCAAGCAGTTTGAAGATGATTTAACTATGTGTGCTGTGCAGTTCACCGAGTAGCGTTTACCGCCTATTTTTCCATGAGCGATGTCAAAGTGAAGTCCATGGCTTCTGCCCAGACTCTATATTGTGGCTTGTTGGGATGCAGATAATCTTCCATCACTGATTTTTCGATCTCACCCTTGTCATTTATAAATGCTGAATTGATATCCAGCCAATGGATCCATTCCTTATCAGCAAAGTGTTTGATCAGTGAATTGGTTTCGTTTACCAGCAGACGCATCTTGTCACTCTTATCTTTACCGCGAGGAAAAATGGCCAATAGCAAGATTTTGCTATTGGGTAATTCACGTCTCAACGTTTCAAGAATGGTTTTGACACCTAAGGCTGTATGCTCTGGCAGGTCACTACGATGGCCGATATTGTTTGTTCCAATCATCACGACCAGTAACTTGGGATCCATGCCGCTCAATTGGCCATTATTCAGTCGCCACAGCACGTTTTCCGTTCTGTCACCAGCAAAGCCAAGGTTTAGCGGGTTGTGTCGGGCATAAAATTGTTGCCATACATTTTCTCCCAAATCTTCCCACGCATGAACAATAGAATCACCGATAAACACAAGATTAATCTCGTCTTTGCGTTGGGTAATTTCCTCTAGTTTTTGTTGGTGTCGATCGAGCCACCATTGATGGGCCCAATCAGCATTTTGAACAGAAGGTTGGATCGCTAGCGGCAAAGTAACTCCATATACTGAGGTTGTTATTAAGCAATAAATTAAAAATACTGCAATGATTTTCGTGACCATAGCAAATCTTACTTTTTATCCTGATTTATAACTTAGATCCTAAAGGATTCGAAGCAGATGATAAATCGTTGATTTCAACGATCCTAAAACCATCGATTGTGTAAATCTTAAAAGAAAAAATAACGTTTTCCTGATTTTAACTGATAATAATGTAAGCGCTGTAGCTCCCCGGGTATGTAAATAATGAATTTTAGTCAACTGTCTATAAAGCATAAGTTTTCTTTGGCACTAATTGGCGCTTTGATATTCTCCACTTTGTTGGTTGGCTTTTTAGGTCAATGGCAATCCCGTTCTTTGCTGACTGAACGGATTGAAAACGTGGAGTTACCGAACGTATTGCAAAAAATCCGGAACCAGATCGACAAAGATATTTCTGTACTGGAGCAAGCTACCAGGCAGCTGGTAAATAATCCTTTCATTGAACAGTTTATGTTGAATGGTCACCCAAAAGATCAGGAAGCTACCGTTATCAAATTGTTGAAGGAAGTACAGCAGCAATATGATTTAACCAATGCCTCGGTAGTGAATCGTCAAACTGCACACTATTGGAATCAGGACGGGTTTTTACGTGTATTGCAGAATGACCAAGCGGATGGCTGGTTTTTCGCCTATAGGGAAAGTGGTCAGGCGAGCTCCAAGAGTCTATATACCGAAGACGGGACTTCAAAACTCTTTATCAACTATCAGGATTTGAATGGTGTTGTTGGGTCAGGTATTGCCAGAACGCTTAAAGAATTTCAGGCGTTACTTGACCAAAATACAATAGGTCGCACTGGACTGGTGTTTGTTGCTGACGGCAAGGGCACAATAAAATTACATGAAAACAGCAGCCTGATCGAAAGTGCTTCCTTGTCGACGTTGTTTGGCGCCGAAGCTAGACAGTTAATGACAAAACAAGCATTTTCATTATTAACACTGGAATTAGATGGGAGCGATTACTACATCGCTTCTAGTTACATCCCAAGTGCCGATTGGTATGTTGTGGCGCAGGTTCCGGTCAATGAACTTTTTACTGAACTAAATCAGGCCTTATACGAAATGTTATTCGGCATAATACTGATTGCGGTGATTTTTGGTTTTCTGGCAGTCTGGTTGGCAAATAAACTGTCGAAACCTGTTGTTGAGTTGGCTGAAACCTTTGCCAAGCTCGGTGCTGATGAGGCCGACCTGGAAGTGAGATTGCGAGCGCAAAGTACTAAGGAATTGAGAAATCTTCAAACGGGATTCAATAGTTTTATCGATAAAATAAAGCAAACAATCAACCAAATTTCCTCCACCAGTGGAGAGTTAAAGGACGTCAGTGACAATGTCTCAAATCAAGCTAATTCAGCCCTTGAGCTTGGTAGAAAACAGTCCCATCATACCCAGGAAGTTTCTCGTGTCATCGAGAAACTAAACGCTTCGGTGCACGATATTGCCAGTTATGCTGAAGACGCTACATCCACAGTGGGTAGATTAAAAACGGTTAGTCAGCAAGGGACACAAGTATCGGGTAAGGCGAAAGAAGCGATTAAGGATCTGAACCAACATACCTTGTCGGTGACCAACTCCATTGGTCAACTTGCCAAACACACTGAATCTATTGAAGATGTATTGAATGTGATTAAAGGTGTATCCGATCAAACCAACTTGCTAGCTCTGAACGCCGCTATTGAAGCTGCAAGAGCCGGTGAACAAGGCAGAGGGTTTGCTGTTGTAGCCGACGAAGTTCGCTCATTAGCGCAAAGGACCCACGACTCCACCGATGAAATAGGTGCAACAATTTTACGCTTGCAGGACGAAGTGAAAAACGCGGTAGGACTTATTGAATTAAGCCAGCAGAAATCCACTGAAAGCGACCAAGCTGTTGAGCAGAACGAAAAAATCTTGCTGGATATCGAAAGCAACATTGATGAGGTTATGGTCAAGAACAAGCAAGTTTCTCGCACCACTGCTGAGCAAACTAAACTGGCGGAAGATGTGATGCGAAACCTGACAGAAATCCATCAGGAAATCGCAGCATTTCTTAGTTCGTCCGATCGCGTTGCAGAATCCAACGCCAGCTTATTGAACTTGAGTAACAAGTTAGATTCTCTGGTTTCGCAATACCGCTAAACAACAGAAAAGTGGCAGGTAGCTGCTCATATTCAATAGGTTAATTGTTGGCGTTGTCCAGATCTTCAACGGGAAAGGCTTTGGCAAATTCAACCACCGTATCTAAGCTAACATCCCGGGATTCGAATTGAAGCATTCCACCACTTTTCAGCGTGATTGTCACAGTTGCGGAACCGCCGTCATTAGACGCCATGGCGGTGCGCTTCTGAATGCGCATTTTTTTACCTGCACCTGATTGCATCCCCAATTGCGCAATCGCCGAAAATGCCTGCATTGCCCCACCAGCGCTTCCCGCACTGAGGTTCACATCTATCAGCATGCCGTCTTTCTCATAGGATCTGTTTGTCATCATGAACCCCATGGCATTTTGTTGTTCCAGCTCGCCGCCCACGAAGCCATTAATTTCATCTTTGAAGAACTGGTTAGTGGCAGCTTGTTTTTCCTGTTCCAGCAATGTGACGCACCATTTAGCTTCCTCTAACGCACCTTCCAGATCACCATCATTGTAGAGTTCCGCTGCGCTTTTACAGACTTTTTCCGGGGAATCTTCTGCCAAAGCGGCGGATGAGAGAAGTGTTGCGCCAAGTATTAAAAAAACCATTTTTTTCATGTCGTTATCCTTACTTTATTGGGTTACTAAATCAGGTTAACTGCAATCAGTTTTTCAATACGGCGGAGTTTAAACGGATTTAACCATACCGCAGTTTATCGCCTGTAAGGGCAAAGTTCAAAGTCACTCATCACCAAAGATTTTGTTGGCACTACCTGAGCAACCTATGAATATGTTGTTTGTAATACCCGGTCAGTGTAATCAACCTCAGGTTAATCAATACGGACTAATGCTGGAGAGAGAGAAGTCCTGACGCATAACAAACTGTCCTTTTTCATCCTTTAATCCAAAAATTATTTTAGGATCGGTGGATTGCCAGTCAATATTGAGTACGCCGTAATTTACACTGTGCGTAAACTGGCCTATTCGATGTTTGTTAGGACTGACTGCCTTCCATTCTTCCGTCAAACCGGAGCTGGTGACCTCCCAAATGGGGTAGTCCATTTGTTGTGTATATTTGGAAATCTCACCCCAGTGAGTATCGCCGCTAATGATCATAACTCCGTTAACTCTATTCTTTTTGATAAATGCGAATAAACGATTTCGGTCTGCTGGGAAGTTTGACCAAGACTCCCAGCCAGTGAAATCCGCAATCAGCTGCAAGCTGGAAGCAATAATTTTAATCTTTGCCGGACGTAATAGTTCCTTTTCAAGCCATTGCCACTGTGTTTCGCCTAACATCGAGGCGTTTGGAGATTCTGATGGGCTATAGGGGCCCATATCTTTGGGAAGTCGTTTGGCCATATTCTCGAACACACCGACTTCATTCAGCGCGTCACGGTTCCACCTTAGGTCAGGTAAAATCACATGTACGGTATTCTCCCCGTCCCCATAAAAATAAGAGGTATATATACCATCTGATCTTTTGCGCCTTGCTGACTCCTTTGGCTCCTGCCAGAAATCCAGCATTATTTTCCTGGATGCTTCTTTTTCGGGATATTCTTTACCTGCATCATTTTGACCAAAATCGTGATCATCCCAAATGGCAATGAGTTCGCTTTGTTTACGCAATTTCCTGAACCCTGGCTTTGTGCCTAATTTTTCATATTTTGCTGCGAGTACCGCCATATCTTCTGTGTCGCCATACACATTATCACCAAGAAAAACGAACAGGTCAGGATGTTCCTTGTTGATGCTATCGACAATTGGCATGTCTTTATCCTGATGCGAGCAGGACCCAAAAAATATCTTTTCAGGTGCAGCGCTGACATGGGAGGTAAAGAAAATAATGAGGGTGATAAGTTTATACTTCATGGTGTAAAAATCTCTTGAATAGGGGAGCCAATGTCAGGATTAAATATATCAGGGTCTAGGTCCAGAATCTTAAGGGCTGTTGCAGCAATCTGATTCTGCCTAATTTCGCCAGCAGGTATAACCTGTCCTTTACTTTTAATGCCGGGACCTATTGCAACTAGCCAGGTCTGCTCGGAGCCGAGTATACCCTTTGGAAACTTTCCAAGGCTTTTCAAGTACCCAGAAATAGCTTTTGGGGAAGCGTGATGTTGCCATTGTTCTGGGGTTACACCCCGACCATGATCAGTCGTAATGAGCAATGTCGTTTGGTTTTGATATTCAGGCAACGACTGGATTGTTTGCCATAAATCTTGAATAAATTTGTCAGTCCTATGTGCGGCATGAAGGTATTGATCATAGCGACCATCATGCGCAAAATCGTCAGTTTCGCCAAACCCTATCGCGAGTACGCGCGGTGTTTTAGCCAGTATGTAGTTTTTAGCAAATCGATAGGTAAAAGCATCAAACCTGACGTTGTGCCAGGGGCTAGGGATTTCTTGCTGCAATTGATTGAGTAAAGTCGTTTCAGCTGTGTGCTTTGCTTTTGAAGGCATAAATCCCGCATTGACATGCAACCCACTTCGTTCAACATTAAATATTGCAGGGAATACATCCCATCCGGCAAATACCGCCAGATTTCCTCCGAACTCAGGGCGGTTATTGAGGAATTCAATAAAACTGATATTCGGATTTGGACGTTTTTCATTGCTGTCAATTTTGTCATCAGCAATTCCTGTAAATATCTCGTTATAGCCAGGATAGGAAAAGTGCCAATTATTCGCCACCGACATATTGGATCCAATGTTTCGATTTCCAATGGCACTGCCATTGTTGATTAGCGTTTTCCAAAAAAATGGCATAAGGAGCTCGCGTCTTTTTTCAGGCGTTTCAGCCCAAAATTGCGCTTTTAACTGCTCTGGCTGTGCTACAAAATCCTTATGTTCGATGAGAGCTTTTTCTGCTCCGCCGAAGACTTCCTGCCAGCGAAGACCGTCAATAGTGACGACGATAAGATTTTCTTTCGCAACAGTAAACGTGGTGAAAAACAAAACGATAGAGGCTACAACAAATCTCATATTAACCCACCGAAAGTGATAACGAGAAAAAAGGTGGGCGAGAGCCCACCCTGCGAGAGTTAGAATGTCGCTTTGACGTTAACCGCCGCTGTGCGAGGGGCGCCAATCCACGCCGCATTTGGTGCAATAGTGCCCAGGTAGCTTTCATCAAACAGATTGTTGATGGTGAATCTTACCTCTACGGATTCAATACCTGAGCCCAAATTATCTAGATAGGTCCCAACATAAAAATCACTAACGGTGTAAGCGGCTACACGCTGCGTATTTGCCTGGTCCAGCCAGCGCTCTCCTACATGTTTGGTGCTTAGACCAGCTGAGTGATTCCCACGTTGCCAGTCCAGGCTCAGCACTGCCATTTCCTCTGCGGAACCTAACACCGTATTGCCCGCAATGGCAGCATCGGTATATTCTGAATCGTTGTTTGTGTACGAACTGAACACGCTGAAGCTATCAGTGATCTGATAGTTAATTGAGGCTTCAAATCCAGTAGATTCTATACCGCCGTCATTGATATAACCGCCAGCTGCTGCCTCCAGAAAGTCTATTCCATCAACATCTTCATTACTGATAAAGGTGATGCGGTTATCAAACTCAATGCTGTAGTAATTGATACTTGCACTGAAATCTTCGCCAGCATAACGCAGGCCAAAATCGAGATTCTCAGCAACTTCGGGTTCAACAAAACTTAAGTCAGCATCATCACGCTCCAGCACCGCATCTTTAATTGCAGCAAAGTTTTCTGCATATCCTGCAAAAAGCTCCAGTCCGTCCAGAGGCAAGGGTGCGACAATTCCTGCCGACATTAACGTATCGGAATCTGATGAAATTTCCAGGTTATTGTCGGCATTGAATCTGTCTTGCTTTTCTACATCTACATTAAACTTCTTGGCACCAAGCCTTACTTTGGCAAAACCCATATCCAGTTCATCTTCGATATAGAACATCATAGTTTCCACAGGGAATTCGCGGTCATACTGCACCCAGTAAGGAATATGATCGAATTGGAAACTGGTAGCTGAATCAGTGATTTTGTGCCAGTCACGATATTCTTCACGATTGTAATCTTCAAACCAGAATCCACCTCGCAAAGTATTGTCCATGTCACCTATACGTGTATCCCATACGAAGTCTGCATTGATTCCTGTTCGCGTCTTTTCGTAATGTGTGTGCCGATAAGAACCAACAGGCACTGCACCTTGCTCATGGCAGTCTTGGTCGTATTCAGGGCCAGCGCCACCGTATGGAAAAGCGATTGAACTTTGACATCCCTCAATGGGGCTCAGTTGAGTTCCGTCTCTGTCAACAAAGAATATTTGCCCAAGAAAAGCGCCGCCATACACTGTATTTCCTGGAGTTACTTCGGAGTGTGGGTTGCCTTCGCCATCGTCTGTTACATTAACCAGGTAAGGAGGAACCCAGTCTCCCCGACCTTCGTTATCATGAAAGTACACATTTGCACTGACTTCCACCTCACCTATATCAAAGTCGGCCTGAAGGTAACCAAACAAGTTTTCGCGAAGCGTCGACCACCCCCGGCGGTAGACTTGGTCCTGATAAGGGTTGCCTGTCCATTCGCTGGTTAGGCCATCCCATTCTGGATTCTGTGCAAATTGAGCAAGGCTATATACGCGTTGATAGTTATCTTCGTGCGTGTCGTCATACGATAGGTACGCAGTTAAATCGACATTGTTTATATTTGAAATAACTTTGGCTGCGAAGTGTTCACGGGTGTTTTCAGCCGCTTGGTCTATCCAGTCACTGTTTTCCTGAGTTGAAACACTAAACCACGCATAGGTATTTGGAGCGATTTCACCTGTTTCATAACGAACAAAGAATTTTTGTGCATCGAATTCACCCAAGGTGGTACTGAATACAAATTGCTCTTCTGAGCCCGGATCTAGAGTAGTGAAGTTTAAAGTTCCGCCCAATGCCTCATTGGATCTTGAAGCAATATCTGCAGTGCCCTGTGAAACTTCTACCAGCCCGAGGTTTTCAGTATCTATGTAACGATTCGCTTTGGCACCCCCTCCATAATTGGAGTTGCCGTTGGCGATCCCATCGATAGTTATACCAATTTGTTGTTGCCCCAAATCGACCTGAAATCCTCGGATGGAAATACTGGTAGACCAATCATCTGAACCGAATGTATCCCCTTCATTTATCAGCACACCAGGCAGATTATCAATGGCAGCCAGTACACTCGTCATGCTGCTTTGTTGCTTTATCATTTCGTTACTTGTGGCATTGTTTGCGTATGACACGCTTTTGCCCACAACGGTGATTGATTCGATGGCATCCATTTCAGATTCTTCTTCGGCGGCTATTGCGTTTAGCGAGATAGCTGCGAGAACGGCCAGCGCAATAGGGCTTTTGCAATCAGTTTTTGGACTTCTCATGTGTGTTCCTCAGTAAGTGGTAGTGCTATTTGGGTGAGGAAGTCTAGGTAGGGTTTGTGACAGTTGGGTTACGTATAATTGAACGTTCAATTAACAAAAGATGACGGATTTATGAGTCTTACGTGTAGCGCTCTCATATCAACAAGGCCTAACTCGTGATCATCAATGCGCCGTTAAATATTGCTTACATTTTAATTGACTAGTTGGTCATATTTTTTACGGTTTGCATGATAAAACTGAGGCAATTTAAGCGTCAGCGTATATAATTATTCCCCGAGACGTGCACTGTTCTCATAAAGACTGAAAAGTAATATCAGTTCTGGTTTGCACATTGAAAGTTCGTATTCCCAATCAGACGAAGTTACACATTGTTCGCAATGCTGGTGGTTCTGAGACATAAAAACACTAAACATCATTTAGGCTGAAAACGATATTCCCCAATTTGTTTCAGCCATAGGGATAACACACATGAAAAACACGTATTTTAAGCCATTCTTCAGACTGTCTCTTCTGGCAATCGGTACTTCACTTGCTCTCAACACACAGGTTTTGGCGCAGGAAGCAACCGGTGCTGATGAAGAAGACGTAGAAAAAATTATGGTCACTGCTCGTAAGCGTACAGAGAGTTTGTATGAAACGCCTACAGCTATCACGTCCATCGGATCAGAATTGATTGAAGACGCGAATATAGGAAACCTTGATGACATTGGCAAATATGTGCCTAACTTGAACATTTCCCGCTATGGCGTGGGAAATACCGGACACGCCGCGGTTTTTATCCGAGGAATCGGGTTGCAGGACCATATTATCACTACTGATCCTGGCGTTGGCGTCTATGTAGATGGCGTTTACCTTGGTCGTCAAATGGGTGCAAACTTGAGTTTACCCAATGTGGAACGGGTGGAAGTATTGCGCGGTCCACAAGGTACCTTGTATGGACGAAATACCTTGGGTGGTGCGGTTAATATAATCACCAAGAAACCAGGTGATGAAGAAATTGCCAGTGTTATGGTAAAGGCGGGTAGCCGTGGTCGCTTTGCTACAGACCTTTACGTGAATCGCGATGTCAGTGACAGCTTCAGCTTCTCTGCCAGCGCCTCATATAAAACACGTGATGGTGTGGGCACAGCGGTCAATTTAGCCAATCCGGAAAAAGAAATCGGTGAAGAAGACGAATTCAGCGGGCGTATTGCGGGTAAATTCACTCTTAGCGAAGATTTCTCGATACTAGTTGCATTTGATGCAGTAGATAATGAGGGAGGCCAGTCTCCTTACACTATCGAATTTACCGACCCTTTAGATCCTAACGATATCTTCAACGGAGATTTTCCTTTGTTGACACCGGATTTGTTACCTGCTGATCCTGATGATCTGGGCACCACAGTTGCAGGTATTGAGTCCACCGAGTATTCAGGTTGGGGAGCATCTATCACTGCAGAGTGGAATGTAAGTAATGAATTGTCAGCCAAAGTAATCAGCAGCTTCCGCTCATCTGAGTATGAAGGTGGTTTGGATGATGATGCCTCGCCATTGAATTTGTCAGAATTCCCGGAAGAAGGGGAAGCAGACCAGTATTCATTGGAATTTCAGCTTAACGGCACCTACGACAACTGGGATTTTGTATCCGGACTGTATTTTTTCAACGAAGAAGGCTTCACCAAGTCGGGCCCATGGACATTCAGCCCCTTTAATACGCCAGGTGGCTTTTTAAACGATGGTGTGACTCCCTCATTTGGAGACTTTGGATTCTTTGATCTGAACCAGGAAACAGATGCCTTTGCCGTGTATGCCAACGTCTCTTACGATCTCAGCGATGCGTTAAGCGTGGGAGGTGGTTTACGTTACTCCAAAGATGAAAAAGATGCAGATGCGTTATTCCCTACTTTTAACTTTATCGAACCCGTCACAGGACGTAAGTTTGTATCCGCTGAATTTAGTGAAGTAACCTGGGATGTCAACGCTGCTTATCAGCTTGATAACGGAATGAATATATACGGTCAGATCCAAAAAGGCTACCAGACTGGCGGGTTCCCTCCACGCCCATTCGGAGGTTCCGCACAATTTGTATCCTTTGATGAAACTACTGCAATCAACTATGAAGTTGGATTTAAAGGCAAGCCAGTGGACGATCTGGCGATACTGGTTGCCTTGTTTTATACCGAATACACAGATTTGGCATTACCCTTCTCTGACCCGACGGCAGGAGGCGGTTTCGTAACTATTGTTGAGAATGCCGGTGAATCGGAAGCGACCGGTGTGGAGGTTGAAGCCACCTGGAATGTTACTGACGACTTCGTCATCAGAACTGCAATTGGTTACATAGATGCAGAAATCACTCAAGTAGATCCCGGTGTTATCGGAATAGGTGAAGGTGATTCGCCTGCGTTGACACCAGAGTGGACAATGATGTTTGCGCCTTCTTATTTTGTCGAGTTAGAAAATGGTGGAACATTGTCGTTTAACGCTGATTATTCTTTCCGTGATGAAATGCAGGGACAGTCCGTTGCCAATCCCTCAGAGTTGTTGGACTCGCGAGAAATATTTGGCTTTAACGTCAAGTATGAAGCACCTAACGGTTTATGGAGTTTGAGCCTGTATGGTGAGAATGCATTTAATGAAGTGTACGACCAGGGCCGACTGCAACAAGCAGGATTTGTCGGTATTGTGCGCAGTAACGACAGAAGCGAATTCGGCTTACGTTATACCCGAGACTTTGAGTTTTAATCAGAGCCAATTCAATTGCTAGTTAAACAAACCCCATAAAATTTCGCATATTTTATGGGGTTTTTTAATGTCTTTCACCATGGGCTATGACTTTTTATATGCAGATGTAATCTATGCAACAATATAGAAACCGGTTACATTTTTGCCGGCGTTTGTGTAATCTTTAAAAATTCTGGTGGAGAAAAAGAGGGATTAATTGTGTTTTGCGCCAAGTGCGGAGAATCATCTTTTACAAAACTGCAGGCTAATCAGTACCAGTGTAGCAAATGTCACTTCACCTATTTCCATAATGTCGCAGCGGCTGTGTCTGCGATTATTAATGTTCAGGGTAATGTGCTGTTAACCGCACGAGCAAAAGCACCCGGCAAGGGACTACTCGATCTGCCGGGTGGATTTGTTGATCCAGGCGAATCGTTGGAACAGGCCTTGGTACGAGAACTGAAGGAGGAACTGGCATTTAAGGTCGAGAACCTGAACTACCTGTTTTCCTTCGCCAATCCTTATCTGTTCAGAGATGTTGAATATAATACGGTAGAAAGTGTTTTTGAAATTCGCTGTGCTCAGCAACCATTTTTTAACATAGAGAAAGAAGAGATCAGTCAAATTATTTGGTTGCCCCCCAACAAGATTGAGCAAAATAAATTGGCATTTGAATCAACAAAAAGGGCAATTCAGGCCTACATAAAATGATGGTGAACGTTGTGGGAAAAGGTGTTTGGCCGATCCTGTTGCAACAATCTGAGATTCGAAGAGCTGAATTTAACATTCTTGAAAAAACCATAAGTTACTCAGATATGAACGCCTTTCCTGAGATAAAAAAATGTAAAAAAGTTGTAAGAAAGTGGTTGTAATTCACTATCAGATAAACTACATTTTACGGAAATACTACTAAACAAACTAATGAAACCGGTTAACATTCTAATTAAGATGACTTGTAACCGGTTTTAAAATGACAAAAAAAGTAACCGGTTACATTAGCTTTTGATGCAACTATTCGAAATGAATATTAGGGATTGTTTCGATGGTGATTTAGCGTTTATCTAATAAGCGACAAACCGGGTGAAACCAAGAGGTGAGAGATGACAAGTTCGAGTTCACAACCAAGTATTCTGCGAGCCCTGCTGAGTGCAGCTGTCGTAATAAGTTTAAGTGGTTGCCTGGGAGGGGAATCCCTTAATACTGAAACGGCAACTTACACGCCGGAAGAAAAACCATTAAATGTAATAGCGCCCGCCAATATGGAAGTTTCACCAGGTGCGAGAGTGTCATTGACCAGCAGACTAGTTGGCACTGTAAGTGGCCAATCGTTGCAATGGACACAAATTGGTGGCGCGACTGTCACTATTGATGACCCCAGTGCAGCAACAATCTCATTCGACGTGCCTGCCAGCATTATTTCTGACAAACTGATCTTCGAAGTCGCGGCGGTAAATTCTGACGGTTCCGCTGCAACCGGTGAAGATGGTCAGCCTTTGATTGATACAGTTGAAGTCACGGTATTCGACCCGGATTCCGTGATAACGTTGGATGTTGACGATCCAACTACAGTATTGTCCAGTGCTAGTCTGGCCCGCCCAGGCGACGACCAATATATCGGTGGTGCGGATGGTGACGTACATACAGCTGATCTTGAACCTGGCCATTCGGTCATTTTCAACATCAACGACCAACCGGGCTTTTACACACTCTTTATTCGTTATGCCATCCCATCTGACTATGGTGGTAAAGTCGGCAATGCACTAGTAAATGGTGTGTTAAGCGAGTTTCAGTTGGATGCCACCGGACAATGGGGTGAGCTTAGAGTTGGTGTCGTTAAACTTGAGGACGGCAGTAATACAATCGAAGTAGGTGGAGGTTGGAGCTACTACCGAATCGATAGTATTTCACTTATTCCTGCAGCAGCGCCGCTTGCACCTCTGCCCGTAGCCCCAAGTTTGGTTAACCCTGATGCCACTGCAAGTGCTTTGGCTACTATGGAATATCTCACTTCCAACTATGTGCAGTACACACTGTCAGGACAAACAGAGTTCCCGCAAAAAGTGGGTGACAGCTTCCCGCTTATTGAATCAGAAAAAATCATCGCGGCCACAGGGGATGATGCGCCCGCCATTGTTGCCTTTGACTACATGAACTACTCCGCTTCTTTTGCGGGTGATGATTTTTCAGGATTAACTGAATCGATGATCGCTGCCCATCAGGAAAAGAACGTCATGTTATCAGCCTTGTTCCACTGGCGAGCACCTAGTGGCAACACTGGTAGCGGTGATGGTAGCTTTTACACTGACGGCACTACATTTGACTTCGCGGCAGCGCTGGCGGATACATCGAGCACTGAATATGCCGAACTACTGGCTGACATTGACACGGTGGCAATGGAGCTGAAAAAACTTGCCGATGCAGATATCCCGGTACTTTGGCGTCCCTTGCACGAAGCTGAAGGTGGCTGGTTCTGGTGGGGATCAAAAGGAGCCGAGTCGTTTAAAGAGCTTTGGTTGTTGATGTACGACAGAATGACCAATGAGCATGGTTTGAACAATTTGATCTGGGTATTCACTCATACAAATGGACTGGGAGAAGACTGGTATCCGGGCGATGGGTATGTGGATATAGTCGGATTCGATGGTTACGCCGATCCTCGCAACGACGACACCAATACATTTGCCAGCCAATACAACACGCTGAAAGACAGGCATAACGGTAAGAAACTGGTTGCTCTGACAGAAACCGGAACCATCCCTGATGTATCACTTATGCATGAACAAAATGCCTGGTGGTCCTTCTTCATTACCTGGAATTCTGAGTTCTGGAACCCTGATTCAGTGATTGGGCCACAGGGCGCTGATCCCACTGAAGTGGATGCAAATTATGCCTATCAAGGTCTGATCAATCTGGCGGATTTGCCAGGCGGACAGGCCAAAATAGAGGCAGGCACTTATGCAAGTTTCGATGTGAGCACGAGCGGCTTTGAAGCGCAGGTCAACTGGAGCCCCACCAGTGGTTTAACGACTTCAGATAACTGGGCAGCAAGCGGTGCGCGTTCAGTGCATGTGATGAAAGACCTTAGTGCAGAAGATGGCCCGACTTCGGTTATTTTGCAAACTTATCCTGCAGACGGCATCGACGTTACAGACGTATCGACTTTGCACCTCAACGCTCATGCTGTTAATGCAGGTGCAGAAACTACCATCAAATTATGGGCAAAAGATGCGGATGGTGTCTGGCGCGATGCTGGGGCAACACCTATCGCCGAAGGCGGCCTTGCTCTATCGATCGATGTCTCAGATATCGACACAGTGCAGGGCTTTGGTCTTCAGATTGAGAATTTTGATGTGACTGCCACAGCGGCTGAATTTTATCTTGATTACGTACGTCTTGATGACGCTGTTATCTATGACTTTGAACCTGAGACATCAGGTTTCGAAAGCCAGATAAACTGGGCAGGCACACCTGGTTTGACTGTCACCGATGACTGGGCAGCAAGTGGTGCTCGGGCACTAACCATCATCAAAGATCTGAGCGTGGTTGAAGGAGCGACGGATGTCATTTTCCAAACCTATCCTGAAGGCGGAATCGATGTGGCAGGGATCAGTACGCTACATGTGAGTGCTCATGCTGTTGATACAGGCGATGCAACAACTATCAAATTGTGGGCTAAAGACAGCGATGGTGTATGGCGTGATGCCGGTGAAACTTTGGTGGCTGAAAACGGAGTAGAGCTGTCTATCGATGTGGCCGACTTAGATATTCTGCAAGGCTTTGGTTTACAAATTCGAAACTTTGATGCAACCGCAAGTAATGCAAAATTCTATTTTGACAACGTGCGATTGGATGACACTGTCATGTTTGACTTCGAGGGAACAGGAGAATGGGAATTCCAGGTCAACTGGAGTCCGGCAGCGGGATTGGCGCTTTCTTCAGATTGGCAGACTGGCGGAGACAGTTCCTTGTCAGGTAAAACTCAATTAGTCGACGGTGATGACAACATCATACTGCAAACCTATCCGGCAGAAGGTTTGGTCTTGGGCAACGTCAGTAGCTTACATGTCAATGCATATGCAGTTAATGCCGGTGACGGAGTAACAGCGCAGCTTTGGGCTAAAGACCAAGATGGAAACTGGCGTGATGAAGGTGCCTTTGCAGTGACCCCCCAAGGTGTATCCCTTTCGGTTGATATATCTGACTGGGACGGCATTCAAGGCTTTGGTGTGCGATTCCAGGGAGCGGTTAACAGCGCAACAGAATCACAATATTTCATCGACAGCGTGGTGTTCGAATAGACGCTGGGCGATTAGAAAAAGCATTTCAGGCGCAGTTCGCATCGAGATAAAACGTGATGAGTGCGCCTTGGGAACAGAATTAGTACCTAGGATAGAAATATGTCTTCAATTAAAACTTTTAAACGCAGCGCATTGAGTATCAGCATACTCACCGGGCTAATGTTACTCCCCGGGAGCTTGCTTGCACAGCAGACTGATACACAGTCTTCACAATCTTCGACAGACGAGACCGAAGTGATTGTTGTCAGAGGGCTACGCAGTTCGTTGGTTCAATCCATGAACAACAAACGGTTCGCTGATTCCGTCACTGATTCCATCACGGCAACAGATATAGGTAAGTTGCCGGATGCAACCATTGCAGATTCTTTGCAACGGATAACAGGTGTGCAAATCAATCGCTCGGGCGGAGAAGGATCCTCGGTCAACATTCGTGGTGCTAATCAGGTGTCCACGACTCTCAACGGTGAACAAATGTTGTCCGCAGGCTCAGTTACTACTGTCCAACCTAACTTCACTGATATTCCGTCTACCATGGTCTCAGGTCTGGATGTAATGAAATCCACTCAGGCTAAAACTGTCGCAGGTGGTATTTCAGGCGTAATTGACCTTAAAACGTACCGCCCATTCATGCTGGACGAAGGTTTTACTGTGAATGCCAAGGCTGAGGTGACAGATGGCTCAATGGGAGATGAAACGGATACGGGGGCTTCGGCCTTTATTGGTTACAACCATGATAGGGAATTTGGTGCGACACTGAACATCTCAAAGTCAACCAAGAATCTGGCTGACTATGTCACAGGCTCAACTGGCAACGATTGGGGATTTGTTGCCAATGAACAGAGCAACTTTGTCAGCGATAATGTGGATGCCACTTTTGATGGTGACAGCAACGATGCATTTTATTCCTTTCAGGGTCACCAGGCCGGGAATCAGTTTCTTGAAAGAGACAGACTAGGCGTGAATGGCTCATTCCAATGGCAGATAACTGATGATATTTCTCTTATTGGTGATGTGTTTTACACCGATATGGAAGAATTCAGAACCCAGTCCAGTTTCATTGCATCAATGGCGTGGCAGGCCGAAACAGGTTGGTTTAACCCAGATCAGAATGGATTGACAGCACATGAAAACATTGCAGCCGGAGAAACGCTGGACGGCAATTTGTACTCCTTCAACTCTGGAATTTTGCAAGCGCGCCGGACAATGGTGCACTCTGAGGCAGATGCCATTGAGAAAGAAGCGATTAACACCAACCTTGAGCTTCACTTCGATAATGGTGGAGACTTCAGCGGGTCGTTACGCTGGATCCATGGTGAAGCCCGGCATGACAATGCTTTGAGTGTAATGGATGCCTACATCAATAGCGGCTCACAAGTGGGTGCAACCTATAAAGGTCCAGGTGGGGAGCCTATCAGTGATGTTAACCCTTGGGGCTATGATGGCATCGATGCACAGCTGCCTGATGGCACGCCTGTCCCTGATTCATTTACCATGATCCCGGTGGGGATAAGTTATGTAGGCGGCACTCAAGCTTGGAGTCTGCCCGGTACACAAGTAATAGACGGTGAAGTTGTGACCGAGCGATTCGGTAGTAACATTGCCCGTTATTCTGCGACATCGGCCAACTTAACGGGGGCAAAACGTGATGCGGAGCTGGACGTATTCCGAGCAGATTTTACCTACAACGCGGACTGGGGACACGTCAGCACGATTGATGCAGGGCTGCGCCGTGGTGAGCGTACTGTTGAACAGGAAGCCTGGATTGGCGGCGTAGCGAGAACTAATCAATACGGAGACGCCTATCTGGCTCGTTGGAAAGACAGTGCCAGTCAGGCCCCGGAGACAGGGGAAAGTTATATCGCCCCTATTTCATTTGAGGAATTGCAATCTCGTGGATACATCTCTCAGATAGATGATTTTCAGGGCACGTCAGGACTAGGTTCATTGTATTTTGTTGACCCAAATTCGATGAAAGATCCTTTAGGGTGGCACAACGATGTTTATGGCGTAAATATTCAGTCTCCTGATGGCGCCAATACCTATAAAGTCGATGAATCTACTAGTGAAGCCTATTTACAATTGAACTTAAACGGCGAAATTGGTGAGATTGAGTACCGTGGCAACGTGGGGGTTCGCTACATTAAAACCGAACTGGATATTGATCAGTCAGAGCTAGGTGTAAATGGCACAGCCACCTATAATGGAGTGACTTATATTCTGGATGGTGCACTGGGTATGTTACCGCCTGCAGCGGGCACGATTAACACTGAGCGGGATTACACTGATGTGTTGCCTTCGGTTAACCTGGCGTTTGATGTGGCTGATGATCAGATCCTTCGATTCTCATATACAGAAAATGTGACGCCGCATAATACCAATAACCTGGCTGGCGGTGTGAACATCACCCGTATCCTTGCGTGTGACTTACAAAAGCCCGATGGCAGTGCGATATTTTGTGCCACTCAGGCATCACAACAGGGTAACCCCAATCTGGACCCGTGGCGTTCAACTAACTATGACTTGTCCTATGAGTGGTATTTCAGTGACACTGGCATGCTAAGTATTGCGGCGTTCTATCTGGATTTTGAAACCTCGCTGGAACGCACAACTGTATTCTTACCTTTTGCTGACAGCGACGGTGTCGTACGTGGCTTCGACTTGTCCACAGGAGAGTTTACTGGCCTGGTACCTACTACCACACAGGCAAATGTTGCGGGCGGTAACGTTAAGGGACTGGAAATTGGTTACCAGCAAGGCTTTGATTTTCTTGATGGGTTTTGGAGCGGCTTAGGCACTACAGCCAATTACACTTACTCACCAACTGAAAGTGGCAACACCGATTACTATGGTGTTGGAACCCCTTTGTCTGACAACTCTGAACATCAGGCAAACCTTGCACTATGGTATGAAAAGGACGGTTTACAAGCGCGGATAGCCGCCAATTATCGTAGTAAAACATACAACGGACAACGTACCGTTGGTGACTATGTGTTTGCCAAATACACTCAGCCAACTTTGTATCTTGATGCATCGGTCAACTACGATATCAATGATAACTTCACTGTCTCGCTACAAGGAACCAACCTTACCGAAGAGACTCGTGAAAACTACTATCAGTGGGAAGACAACATCGATAAAACTTTTTATAACGAAAGACGCCTGACTTTGAGTGTGCAATACCGCATGTAAAAAGGCAGGCCAATTAATAGTCCCGTGTGTTCACAAGGACGTGAACTCTTGTTAAGGCTTAATATTTATTCTCGGGCATTGACCATCTTTTGCCTGCCAGATTGACATAGCGCATGAATTTGGGACATTCCAGGTGCCTGGGAGCGGAACAAACCGCCGCATGCCTTAATCCATCCCGCATTGCTGTCATCTCTGCAATTTTTTTATCCAGCTCTTCCGCTTTGGCTAACAGTTGTGCACGGTTGATTTTAAGACCTTTAGGTACAAGCATTTCTCTGATTTCATCAAGGGATAATCCGACATTTCTGCCCAGTGTGATTAGGGCTAGAGTTTGCAATATTTCAGGCGCATAGAAGCGTCTGAGGCCGTTACGGCCAAGTGGTTTAATCAAGCCTTTCTCTTCGTAATAACGAAGTGTTGAAGTTGCCACTCTTGACGCTTTTGCCACTTCACCTATATCCATAACATTTCCTCTTGACTTAAAGTCAACTTGAAGTTGTAGCATCAACAATGAGCTAAAGCTATCACTTAAACAGTATTACGTTGGAGAAAAGATAATGTGGGATGAGCGATATAGTGCGAAAGAGTATGTGTATGGCACAGAACCGAGCGAATTTCTGAAAGAGAACGTGGGATATTTGCCAAAAGGAAAAGTACTGAGTCTGGCGGAAGGGGAGGGGCGAAATGCTGTTTTTCTTGCAACGTTGGGATATGAAGTGACTGCCGTCGACGCTTCGCTAGTTGGCATTAAAAAAGGCAAGGCATTGGCCGACGACAATAATGTCGTTGTGGACTTTGTGCATGCAGATCTTGCTGACTTCGACATTGGTGTTAATCAATGGGAGGGCATTGTTTCTATATTTTGCCCCTTGCCTTCAAAGTTGAGGGAAATCGTACACAAAAGTGTGGTCAGCGGGTTGAAATCTAATGGCGTATTTTTACTGCAGGCCTACACACCCAAACAGCTAAACTACCGGACTGGAGGTGGCGATTCAGCGGACGGGATGCAAACAAAATTGTCGTTGAGCAAGGAATTAAATGGATTGGAGTTTACTCGTTTAAACGAGCTTGAGCGCAATGTTGTAGAAGGTATTTATCATACTGGGCTGGCCTCAGTGGTAGAGGCCATCGCAGTAAAAAAGGTTATAAATAGAGATTAATTAACCTAAGATTAATCAGGTAGCTTCCACTTCGCGACATCTATTTTGTGCTCAGCTGGAACCAGAATAATTCTTCTTAGACCAGTTACTTCGGCCCAGGGTTTAATACTTTGATTAGCCAGAATTTCGAAGTTCAGGGTGGCATCTCCTTGTTGCAACATCATGCTGCCCACTTCTTGTAATAACTCGCCGCTAAATTGGCTTTGAACGATATTTCCTTGAAGTCTTAGACTGAAATCCAGTCCTGCGGCGTCCGTATTTGTTTGTTTTATGTATATTTTGTACAGATTTTCTTGCAGGATCCTGACAGCGTATTGTGCAAAATCCCCGGCAGATTTCAGACCGGTCAGACGATGAGCTTTACTTAGGGTATTTCCGCCTGTGCTGCTAGGTCCGAAACCATTGATGACTGAAACCGGGTTGTCGCCACCAATAAGGTAAACAGGGGGTGAAAAACTGGTTTTCCCATCACGTAGTTCTAAAAAAGCCTGTTGAAGCTGGGATTTCATTTTCCTGGCAACCTCTGGTTTCTTTGCATAGAGATTTTGCCGTTCCAGGGGATCACTTTGCATATCTAACAAAACATAATTATCCGCCGGAGTAGGGTATCCAGCTCTGTCAATCGAGGGATTTAGCAACAGCTTATATTTTTCGTTGCGAAGCCCCACCAATTGGGAGTCAAATTCCATTTTCGAGCGTGCTACTTTATCAATAGGGGTCCATTGATTAAATTTGGACTTGTGAGAAATGACATCATGGGAGCCAATGTAAGAAACCCTGTTATTCTCTCCATCAATTTGCCCTTTTAAAAAAGGTACAAAAGACTCACCATCGAGTTGTTTTGCACTACCAATGTTCGGTGTGCTGGTCAGTTCCAAAAGTGTTGGAGTGATATCCATAACATTGACGTAGCGATTGACGGTACTGGCCTTAAAATGTCGACCCATTCGCACAAACAGAGGAGAACGGATCCCATTTTGCCAGGATTGCCCTTTATTACCGTTCATTTTAGATGGGTTTCTTGTTAGCCACTCCTGTTTGGTCATTGCACCCAAATTGCTTGAATCCCACCAAGGGCCATTGTCACTGAGAAATACTACCAATGTGTTATCACTTAACCCAGATTTGTCCAGATAATCCAGTAATCGACCTATGTGAAAGTCCATTTCGCTAATCATGCCATAGAGATTTGCGATTGCAGGTCTTTCACCTTTGTCATGATAAGGTTGAGTGAAGTGTTCTGGCGCCAACCAGGGTTCATGTGGTGCCAGGTAACTCACATAGGCAAAAAATGGCTGCTGCTTGTGTTGTTGCATAAACTCAATGGCATAGTCTGTAACTACTTCAGATACCCATTTGTCGTGCTTGACACTTTTACCGTTAAAAAAACCACTACTGCTTTGGTGGCGATAAAGCTCAGCATAATAGGCCTGATCAAAACCTCGATCCCAGGGTAGGTAACCTTCCGATTTTCCGATATGCCATTTCCCCCACGTGCCCGTAGCATAACCAGTTTTCTGTAATAATTCGGAGACTAAAGTTTCTTCAAGACGCATGTAGTCTCTTCCGCCGTGCACGCCAGACACACCAGTTTTGTAAAAGTGCCGTCCGGTTAACAAAGATGCACGGGTGGTTGCACATACTGGTGTGACGCTAAAGTCACTGAATTGCACGGATTGTTGGGCCAGTTGATCAAGACTTGGTGTGCTTACCAGCGGATTTTTATGCACTGACAAGTCATCAAAGCCTAAATCATCCGCAGTAATTAATAATATGTTAGGTTGTTCAGGCAGTGCTATACAGTTTGCGGAAAAACAAACCAGAGCTAAAAAAGACAATAGTCTGGTTTGTCTTCCTAACAGGCTCTTCATAGCGCTCCCCTCCAATTTGCGTAATCACTTGCAACAATAGCTGCCATCATGATGTGATAAAGTGTACTGGCTGGAGCTGTTGGGTCACAAACCATATTATTGCTATCCAATCTATCCACATAGCTGCCTGTGAGTTCATCGACATCAGATGAAAAATGAGTATTGGAAAAGTAATCCTGCGCTGAATTTGAACTCAATGAGTTGACTTGAGGGTAACCGGTTACTTTTTTGTGTAAATAGTAATTAAATAGACGCGTGATACCATCAGCTGCATGCTTCTCATATTGATCACGTTTCATCGGGTTAGCTTTTGCCTGCGCAAGACTGGCTTTAATAAACTCAGTTAAAGGCCAGCAACGCTTGGTTGTAGTCAGTGGCTTACCATCGCCACTGACCTCGTCGAATATCAACCCACTGGATCTGTCGATGCCAATATCCGTAGCCTTGCTAAACAGGGCGTGGCAATAATGATTGACCGGAGTGCCGGTCAATTCTTCATACCAGCGCAGTAGCCATACCCATTCGAACATATGCCCCGGTTCTACGACCTGAGCTTTTTCGTCATCTGGTGTGCTCCAATCCTGATTAAAATATTCAAACAACACACCGTTTTCCTGATCAAAGAAGACGTTTTCGAACAGACTGAAAATTTGTCCGGCTTTGGCCAGCCATTTCCCATCACGGGTAAATTCATAACAGGTAAGGAAGGCCTCAAACAGATGCATGTGCGGGTTCTGCCGCCGATAGATTGCATCGTAATCACCTTCGCTCCAGCCTGCTGAACTATGTTTGAAATCTGATTCTATAAAGCGTAGTAGGTTGTTTACCTCATGCAATGCATTGAGATCCTTAAACGCGCGGTATTTGTAAATGGTTGCCAGAATGAAGAACGCATAATCATAGGCATCCTTTTTACTATCCAACACTTTCCCTTGATTGGACAATAAATGCACGTAGCCAGGTTGATCATCAGATGCTTTGGCGTATTGCTTGATGAAGTTATCTATGCCAAGGACAAGAGGCATGGCATCTTTTATCCATCCCCTTTCCTGGGCTGCACTAAATACAAATATCTGCCTCGCTTGTACCCGGGTTCGTTGAGCCGCACTCAGGTCAGGATTATCCTGAGCGTCTAGTCTCTCAAAAACTGAACCGTTATCGGAGTTGATTCCCCGCGTTGACCAGAGCGGCAGGGCTTTTTCACAGATCCATTTTTCAAGTCGAAGACTCTGCACCAATAAGTCGGAAGAGATAGGCATGCCAATGTCACTCATTAATTATTAAAAGTGCAATGTAACCCGTTACATTCATTTCGACAAGTCCCCATTTTCCTTTTTTAATTTACCCAATAACTGACATTAGGGCGGTGTACTAGCTCTTTCTTGGGATCGCCGTGCTCTGACGGATGACAAATTCGATGGGTAATACGAATTCTGTTTGGCTGGGTTGCTGCTCATCAATCAACTGAAATAATAGCTCAGCAGATTTCTCTCCGAGCTTTTCAGCTGGTTGAGAAACTGTTGTTAAAGGAGGATCGCAATATCTTGATACCTCCAGATCATCAAACCCAGTAATGGATATGTCTTCGGGTAACCGCAAACCTTTTGACTTCAACCCTTTCATGGCACCAATAGCCATCTCATCGTTCATGCAAAATATTGCAGTGGGGATATCATTCATTCTGGTAAAATGTTCGGATGCATTGAGACCTGACCAAAGGGTAAAATCACCCTCTGCGACCAAGTTTTCGTCAAATGCAATTCCGGCGTCTTCCAACGCTTGTTTGTATCCTTTCAGCCGGTCCCGAGTATGGGGGTTATCTTTCAAACCTGAAATCACACCAATTCTCTTGTGACCAAGAGACAATAAGTAGTTAACTACATCTTTAGCAGCGCCGACATTGTCAATACGGACAGCTGGATAAGGTGTATTTTCACATCCACTGGCATTCACTGCCAACACCAAATCCTTGGGTAAAGCTGAATCATTTTCAGCATAAGGTCTGAGCTGGATGATGCCATCTGCCTGACGCGTTTCCACCAGGTTGATATACTCAGCTTCGCGCTGTAAGGAATCTCTCGTATCGCCTAGCAACACACTAAAACCACGTTTCTGGGCAACATTTTCGATTCCCGCTATCACGGTTGTAAAAAACAGGTTTGCAATATCAGGTACTAACACAACAATGCAGTTTGCCCGCTTGTTGCGAAATTTTTGTGACAACATATTCGGCCGATACTGCAATTTATCAATAGCTGCATGTACCCGCTTGAGACTTTCCTTGGATACCTTTTCCGGAGAACTTAGTGCTCTTGAAACGGTAGCGATAGAAAGGCCTGCTTCCCGAGAGACATCGCGGATAGTTGACATGATGATTCCTGTTTTTGCTTTTATATTGCTATTCTGATGAAACACTTTACATCCAATTCTCAAAAAACACACTAAATTATAGAAAAAATAGCTTGATAACCGGTTACATTTAAGTAATAGTCAGAAAATATAAAGTAACCGGTTACATTGACTTGTCATATCTAACCGAAAATTAAATGTGAGGTTCAATGCATGAAAATGCTTATTCAGGGTAGAGCAATGTGGTTCCACATGAGCACATGCCCATGAACCTGTCTGTTCTGGACTTGAGCATTATAGGCCTGTATATCGCCACGTCATTATTTATTGGATTCTGGATATCAAAGAAAGCGTCACAGAATATCAAAGGCTACTTTTTAGGTGGTAACGAACTTAAATGGTATTACCTCGGGCTATCGAATGCATCAGGGATGTTTGATATCAGTGGCACCATGTGGATGGTATACCTACTGTTTATCTACGGCCTGAAAAGTATCTTCATACCCTGGTTGTGGCCAGCATTTAATCAAATTTTTCTGATGATATTTTTGTCCGTCTGGTTGCGCCGCTCAGGTGTGATGACTGGTGCCGAGTGGATCCGTTTCCGTTTTGGCGACGGCCAGGGGGCCAGACTAAGCCATATTATAGTTGTGGTTTTTGCGTTACTGAATGTACTGGGCTTTCTGGCATACAGTTTCATTGGTGCAGGCAAGTTTTCTGCCGGATTCATGCCCTGGGCATTATCCGTTGACCCCTATTGGAATGAGGTTTATTACGGCCTAATTCTAACCTTCATAACCATGCTTTATGTGGTCAAGGGCGGTATGTACAGCGTTGTTATCACAGAAGTTGTTCAGTTCATCATAATGACCGTCGCCTGTGTGGCGATTGGGGTGATTGCTATGCAGCAGGTGTCACCGGAAATGCTTGAAAGGGTCGTGCCGGAAGGATGGAAGTCGATGTCCTTTGGTTGGGAATTATCCCTGGACTGGTCAAACATACTGGCTTCTGCCAATGACAAGATCCGTGAAGATGGCTATTCAATGTTTAGCGTGTTCTTCATGTTAGTTCTGTTTAAAGGCATGTTGCAGAGTATGGCAGGACCTGCACCTAACTATGATATGCAGCGTATTCTCTCTGCTAAACGCCCCACAGATGCGGCGAAAATGAGTTGGATAGTCAACCTGGTGTTGCTGTTTCCCAGATACATGATGATAACCGGACTGGCGATACTTGCGCTGGTGTTTTTCAATACTGAATTGAATGATATGGGAACAGATGTGGATTTTGAACAGATCCTGCCCTTCGCCCTTGCTAATTTTATACCTTCAGGATTGTTGGGACTGATATTGGCAGGCCTGCTTGCAACTTTTATGTCGACCTTTGCAGCAACTACCAATGCAGCACCGGCTTACGTCGTGAATGATATCTACAAGCGGTATATCAATCCCAACGCGCCTGCAAAACGTTATGTGCATCTGAGTTACCTGGTGTCAATCGTGTTTGTTTTGATGGGAACTGCCATTGGCTTATTCGTGCCGTCGCTAAACACCATAATTCAATGGATAGTATCAGCTTTATATGGCGGTTATACGGCAGCCAATATGCTGAAATGGTATTGGTGGCGCTTCAATGGTTTTGGTTATTTCGCAGGTATGTTGATTGGTATAGGTTGTGCTCTTCCATTGATGTTTACCGACTATTCTCCTTTGTACGCTTTTCCTCTGTTGTTTGCTGTGAGTCTCGGGGGCGCTGTGATAGTTACTTTACTTAGTAAGCCAGAAGACATGGCGGTTTTGAAAAACTTCTACCTTAAAACCCGTCCGTGGGGATTCTGGCAACCTGTACTGGAAGAAGCCAGGAACGACAATCCTGATGTTCAACCCAATCGGAACTTCGGCCAGGATTCTATCAATGTTGTTGTGGGTCTGGTCTGGCATACCGGGCTAATTGCTGCCCCGATATTTTTAGTTATTCAAGAATGGCAGCCAATGACTTGGTCTCTAGGAGTTGTTATAGCCTGTTCTGTTTTCCTGAAAATAAATTGGTGGAACAAATTGGAAGATTTTCCCCAAGATGGGCAAAGAGGAACCTTGCCAGAAAACCCGGTATCGGCTTTAAAGTGACCCTTAGGCAAGTATGATGAACAAATTGACTAATTGCGCTATGCTACTTTTTGTAACCGGTTACTATTTGGGTTAAGAACTCGATTGCAAACTGAAAAAAATAGCATAGTGCGGCTAGGCGAATGAAGACCCGGAGTAAGATAGACTGTGAATAATCAACAAACTTTAACAGAATTGTTAGCCCGTCAAGAAGTGTTACTCGGGTTACTAAACAGCCCTATTGAACAGCATAATGGCGTGTTTCAACGCTGGCAGCAGCCGATAATTACGGCTGAACATGTGCCACTTTCGTGGCGTTATGATTTTAACCCTTTAACCAACCCATTGCTGCAGGAGCGGATTGGCGTTAATGCGACGTTCAATTCGGGTGCCCTGCTCAAAGATGGACAATTTCACTTGGTTGTCAGGGTCGAAGGAAACGACAGAAAATCATACTTTGCCGTGGCGCAAAGCCCAAACGGTGTGGACAATTTTCGCTTTTGGGATTACCCCATTACGCTTCCTGAAACTGACATTCCTGATACCAATGTTTACGACATGAGGTTGGTTGAACATCAGGATGGCTATATCTACGGGCTTTTTTGCACCGAGAGAAAAGATCTGGACCAACCCCACGATTTATCCGCTGCAGTGGCCCAATGTGGCATCGCTCGAACCAAAGATCTGCGTAACTGGGAACGCCTGTCCGATCTGGTAACCTATTCTGGTCAGCAACGTAATGTGGTGTTGCATCCGGAATTTATCGATGGAAAATATGCGTTTTATACCCGTCCACAAGATGGCTTTATCAGTGTGGGCAGTGGCGGTGGCATAGGCTGGGGCTTGAGCAACAGCATTGAAAATGCCGAAATAAAGCATGAAGAAATAGTCGATACCAAAGTCTACCACACTATTACAGAAGTAAAGAATGGACAGGGTCCGGCACCGATTAAAACGGAGCAGGGGTGGTTACATCTTGCCCATGGTGTTCGAAACACCGCAGCGGGTCTGCGCTATGTGCTGTATATGTTTATGACGGAATTACAAAGACCCTGGATTGTCACCCATAAGCCGGCCGGACATTTTATCGCACCACAACATGAAGAACGTGTTGGGGATGTCTCAAACGTGGTGTTTTCCAATGGCTGGATTGCCGACGATAATGGTCAGGTATTTATCTATTATGCCTCTTCGGATACCCGGATGCATGTGGCCACGAGCTCAATTGCTCAATTGGTGGACTACGTCACAAACTCCCCGACAGATGGTCTTCGTTCTGCCAAATCTGTCGAGAAAATTGTTCATCTGATTAATAGAAACCATGCCTTCCTGGCAAAAAGCAAAGGTGTGGGCGAATGAATAGTTTATCTGATGAGGCTAGGCCTCTGGAAGTGTGGGCTTTAGATCAGGAATGTCACAACATTGCAAAATGGTGGGTAGAGTTCAGTCAGGATCATGAAAACGGCGGTTTCTTTGGCGAACTTGGTGCCCAGGCTGAGCCGGTATCAGATGCCAACAAAGGAATAATTTTAAACGCGCGGATATTGTGGTTTTTCAGTGAGGCAGCCCGTCAGCACAATCGTCAGACTTATCGCAATATCGCAGAGCGGGCATTTCACTATCTAATGGATAACTTCGATGATAAACAATTTGGTGGTGTTCTGTGGGAGTTGGATTGTTTTGGGGCCGCAGTAAATGGGAAAAAACAAACCTATGCACAGTCTTTCGCTATATATGGGTTGTCTGCCTATTATCAGCTGACGGGTGATGAAGCTGCATTGTCTAGCGCTATGAAGTACTTTTCGCTGGTTGAGCAACACGCTTCCGACAGAAAACATGGTGGGTATTTTGAGGCTTTTGCTCAGGATTGGAGCCCATTGATTGATGTTAGATTGAGCGATAAAGATTTAAATTCGCCAAAAAGCATGAACACCCACATTCACTTGCTTGAAGCCTATACTCGACTATATCTGGTGACCAAATCTTCGCAAGTTGGCGACGCCCTTAAGAATTTGATAACACTCATAGGCGAAAAGATTGTTAATCAGGAAACGGCGCACTTGTATCTGTTTCAAGGGCTTGACTGGAAAGACCATTCTGACAGCATTTCCTTTGGGCATGACATTGAATGTAGCTGGCTGATATGGGATGCATTAGTCACCCTTGATGATGCCCAGCTTCTTAACAAGTATCGTGATTTGGTGATACGTATGGCCAATACCTGCCTTCGACAGTCCATAGGTGATCTCGGTCAGGTCTGTGATAAACAAAGTATCGCTGATGGTAAAATACATCAGCAGAGTTTCTGGTGGGTGCAGGCTGAAGCATTGGTTGGATTTCTGAATGCGTACAAATTGACAGGTAATACATTATTTTATCAAGCCTGTGAAAAAATTTGGCATTTCACCCAAACACAACATATCGACAAACAATACGGAGAATGGGACTGGCTTGCCAAGCGTGATCAGGACCCACAAAATCCTTACTATAAAGCCGGGTTCTGGAAGGCGCCATATCACAATGGCCGGGCAATGATGGAGGGCGCTATATTGCTCAACGAGATCACGGAACAACGTTATGAAATGGCTAAGTAGCTTACTTTTTGTTTGCTTTAGTGTGCAGGGTTTTGATCATTTCATTACCCGTCACGGGAGTACCTTGTTTGATGGTGAGCAGGTATTCAGGTTTGCTGGTATTCATGCTCCCGAGCTGCACAGGATTGAAGATGACGCTCTCGGAAAATGTGCGGCAGACCCTCGTGGCTGGGGACAGTATTTCAAATGGCCGACTGCCGAGGAGCAGGAAAATTGGATAAAATCCTTGGTCAGAACCGGCCACAAGACAATGCGAATTTATACTCTTTCAGTCGAAGAAAAATCCGACAATTTGTGTGCTCGGGAAACCCATATTCTGGCACCTGATAAACCAGGCCAGATGCCTGTCCTGAATGAAAAAGCCATGCAAGTGTATGACCGCATGATTGCTATTGCAGACAAGCAGGGGTTGCGGCTGATACTGCCCTTTATTGATCACTGGGAATGGTGGGGAGGGCGTAAACAGTTAGCGGCATTTTACAATGAAAAAGAAGACGATTTTTACAATATAAACAGCCAGACTTATGCCGCATATCAGCATATTATTCGCCAGGTTATTAGCAGAAAAAACAGCCTGACGGGACGTATCTATGCCCAGGAAAAAGCCATCATGGCCTGGGAAACGGGCAATGAGCTGAAGTTAACCAACAAAGCATTTTTAGAAGCAACAGTGGATTTAATAGAGCAGCTCGCCCCTAATCAGTTGATCGTCGATGGTACCTATCTGAAAATCAATGAATTTGCCCTTAGCCATCCTGATGTCGATATCATCTCGAATCACTTCTACACAGTTAACGGTAACAACAAACCCGAAACCATTAAAAGTGACCTAGCTGCTATCAATGGCCGAAAAGCGTATTTTGTGGGTGAGTTTGGACTGGTGGATGCACCACTACTCGATAAGATAATGCAAACCGCTGTGGAATATGAACACAAAGGAACGAAAGCTGTAGGCGCCTTTGTCTGGGGTTTTAGAGGCCGTCGCCACAACGGTGGGTTCTACTTCCATCAGGAGTATACCGGCCATTACAGTTATCGGCTGCCTGGATTTGCAGAAGCATCTGAAAATCAGGAACTTGAGGTGGTTGATATTGTCAGAAAAGCGCAGGCTCAAATGCATGGCCTGATGCAAGCCGAGCCGTTGCCTGTGCCAGAACCACCCAAACTCAGAGTCATAAACTGGGTACAGGATATTCGATGGATGGGGTCTCCTGTTGGACGTTACTACCGTATCGAACGGGCTGAAAAAGAAAACGGACCTTGGACTACTGTTGCTGAGAAAGTGTCAGACGGAAAACAAGTATTCAATCCTGCTTCAGACAAATTATTCGGTGATACCGACAAGTTGGTCACGGGAAAAACCTATTATTACCGGGTATTCGCAGAGAACGAGTCGGGTCAATCTGGCCCGTCAAATATTCAATCTGTTATTTATTCCAAGCCATAAAAAAAGCGGACAGAGTCCGCTTTCAGTGTATTTAGTTCGCACTCTATTACATGATGCGTGAAAAGACTCTTCTGCGGCTACCACTGCTGCGGCTGCGACGCATGCTTGAACGTAGTTCAGTCCGTTTTGAAGCAAGCCAACTTTCACGATTGACATTGGCTTCTGCTCCCCGGCGTTTTTCTTCAGTGGCACGGTATCCGCAGAACTGTTTGTAAGCGTCCAGATCTTGCGACAAATCCTGGATAACCAGTTCGATCATGATGGCATCATCAACATAGCCAAGCCCTGGAATTTCATCAGGAACCAGATCATGTGGCTCACTGAAATAGGCCAAAGAAGTAAGTATTTCGGCTTTTTCATCGTCTGGCATTTGCCATTCTGGATCTTCCAGTGCAGAAATCAGTGCTTCTAACGATTCCATACGTACGCGCACAAAATCTGGAAGAGAACTGCTCTCCATCTCAGCAGTCATAGCTCTGGCTTTCTCTAAGACTTCATCTGGTGAATATTGACTAGCTTTTTCCAAAGCGGCATTCATCATCTTTCTAAAGTGTTCCAAATCACTGTCAGAGAGTTCGAAACTAATTTGAATAGGCATGTCGCATTTCCTTGTTTGTTTTATATGTTAATACCATAGTGAGCGGCCTGCACTGTGTCAATATATCATGCAGCGTGACAGCCAATAGTTTACCTTTGATTAATTATGAATTTATACCATGTGCAGCAATTAAAAATAGGCTTTTTTTCACTTCAGATTGTGTTCCAATAATGGTCAGATGAGATTGATTGGGATTCCTCATGTTTAAAAAACTTGTTTTAAGCGCCTATATTCTATTTTTAAGTGGTATAGCACAGGCAACATCTTACAATTTCGACCTGCCGTTAACTCAGGCCAAAGAGTTTGCACCTGAAGTAATTTCCACCGATGCTTACGAAATTAATACAGTATTTAATCGGGCAGGTGATTCAGTCATTTTTGCTCGTTGTGATGACGCGTTTACCCATTGTGTCATGATGGAGTCCCAATACAAAAATGCCCAGTGGCAAGATCCCGTAAAATTGCCTTTCTCAGGTGACTTTCATGAAGGAGACGCGTTTTACAATGCTGATTATTCAAGTCTGTACTTTATCTCACAACGCCCGGTGCCGGGTTCGAATCAAGCTTCGAAGACATTCAATTTATGGAAAGTGAATAAAACACAATTAGGTTGGGGAGAACCAGAATATATTGAACAACTGAGCTCAGATGCACACGAGCTTTATCCTTCTCTTGGTCAGGACAATAGTTTGTATTTTGTGTCTTTTAAAGACCAGCAACGACATTTATATCGGGCTGAATTAAAGGATGGCCTTTACCAAACAGCGGAAAAATTCCCTGAACATATTTATGGTCAAGGGGCGTATGTTGGCGACACTGTGGTCAGCAGGAATGGGAAATTATTGATAGCCAGCATTTCGGGCCGATCAGACAGCCAAGGTAAGGGAGATCTGTATGTTTCTCGTTTGATTAACAATCAATGGACTGTGGCTGAAAGTCTTGGAACTAAAGTCAATTCGGCCGATCATGAGTTCACACCGATTTTGTCGCCTGACAACAAATATCTGTTTTTTACCCGCGTAGTTAATGGTGTAGGCAACCTCTACCAGATCGACCTGAGTACCTTAAATATATCACTGGAAATGTCTGAAGCGGGCCAACAGGCTTATCGCCAAGAGGCGTTGCAAGCCATGCAAGATGGTAAAACCTTGGCCGGTATACCTTTAGATACTGATTGGAAGCAAGCGATTTATCTATTGGTAGCTAACACAATGCAACATCCCGCTTGGGGCATGGGACATTATGAACGCAATTATCTGACCACAGAATCCTTGGCAAAGGAAGAAGGTATCGCCATCGATAAAGACGTGCTTTTTGCTGCCGCTTTTTTACATGATATGGCCACGTTCAAGCCCTGGTCAAAATCTGCTGTGGATCATTCCACTCGCGCGGCTGAGATTGTGCTGGTTATTCTCAAAGATATAGGATTTAACCCAGGTAAAATAAGCGCAGTTCAAGATGTCATTATGGGGCATATGTTTGCTGCTACACCAGTTGACGATCCACTGGCACAATTGTTTCATGATGCAGATACCCTAGATTTTCTTGGTGTAACAGGGATAACACGGATTCTTAGCTTGAACGGTAAAAGCGGCTGGGCGAGCAACACAGAAACTGCGATTAAAACCCTCACCGGGTTTAGTCAGGATCTTCCACAAACACTGATTTCAGAGTCAGCAAAAAAGCGAGCCCCAAAAGAAGTGGCCGATATGCAAATATTCCTGAAGCAATTCCAAAAAGACTCCTTTGGTCTAAAGGCGTTTTAACGATTTGCTGCTCTTGGCAATACGGCCCATTGGCACAAATATTTCTGTCTCATGGCCTTACAACTTGGCCAAAGCCGGATTATATTTAGTCTATTTCGGCACAAGAGAGATCAAATAAATGTGTGGTCGTTACGCAAATCATGTCGGGGCAATGCACGATTGGACAGATATTCTCACTGACTGGCCGAATGATGCTCAGCTTGGCTTTAATATTGCGCCGACCCAGATGATCCCAGCTTTTGTTGAAAGTGGCGGTCAGGCAATGCGCTGGGGGCTCATCCCTAATTGGTTGGATGAACCCAGTTCAAAATTTTCGACCTTTAACGCAAGGCTGGCAACTGCCGCTGAAAAACCCACATACCGACATGCATGGGAATCTGGTCAACGTTGCCTTATTCCTGCTCTGGGCTATTACGAATGGAGAACGGAGGAGGGACGCAAGCAAGCGTATTTTGTGAGCCGCAACGATCAGACGCCCTTGGTTTTCGCCGGTTTGTACGAACCGTCAAGGGGCAATGTAATCGCTTCTTGCACAGTACTAACCCGACCTGCTGAGGGGCAGCTGGAACAACTGCATCATGCAATGCCGGTCATATTGAAGCCCGAACATGCTGAGGTTTGGTTTCAGGGAAGTACTCAAGAAGCAGAGCAGGTAGCGTGGCGCGAATACGGAGAAGAATTTAAATATTACCCAGTTGCAAATGAAGTTAACCGAGTGGCAAATCAAGGGTCACAGCTCATTACGCCCCAGGTACAAATCAGGGAGCCACAACAAGGATTCGATTTCGGATGAAATATGAACATTAAGCGGTAAACTCCATTAAGCTTATCAGAGTAGTTAAAAATGAGGATTGGTTTTGACAGTTCCAGAATTGGTGTTTTCCAGACGAGATTTTATCAAACGCGTTAGTCAGGGCATGGCGCTCACAGGAGCAGGCTTGCTAATTCCTTCTGCATTTGCTGCATCTACCGAACAATTAGATTTCAGACGTGGAAAACCAGAATTATTGCTGCACTTTAACGAAAATTCTTTGGGTATGTCTCCCACAGCCATGCAAGCAGCTCAGAAAGCAGTCGCGCAGTATGGTAACCGTTATCCGGATGATGCCGTTGGGACTCTGAAGCAAAATTTGGCTGACTTGCATGGTGTGAGTGAGCAACAAATTATTCTGGGGAATGGGTCTACCGAAGTGATAGGGGCCATTGTCACCTATGCAGGTAAACAACAAGCTACGGTTATTGAACCGACGCCGACATTCGGTGATGTGCGGCGGCGAGCCGCATCACATGGGCTTACCATTGTTAAAGTGGAAGTGGGTGAGAACTTTATCACAGACATAGCTGCATTAAAGAAACAAGCTGAAGCGATAACCGGTCCAAAGCTGATTAACATCTGCAACCCGAACAATCCGACCGGTAGCATAGTGGATCAGTCTGTATTGCAAGAGTGGATCGAGAACGCCTCTGACGATTACTTGTTTTTGATTGATGAGGCCTATTTTGAGTATGCTCAGCTCAATCCGGACTACGCCAGCGTGCTGCCTTTAATCAATAAGGGTAAAGAAAACCTGATACTGACCCGAACCTTCTCGAAGATATACGGTATGGCCGGGATGCGCATAGGTTATGGTATTGCAGCACTAGAAACAGCAAAGAAAATTGATAACTTCGCGGCCAGCTTTAATTTATCTGCGGCAGGGGTTGCAGCTGCAAATGCTTCACTTGAAGACCAGGTCTTTTTTAAACAGAGTCTTGCGTCCAATCAACAGGGAAAAGACATTTTAGTGAATACACTTAAACAGCTCAAATTGCCTTATATTGAAAGCAACACCAATTTTGTTTTACACAGGATAAATAGTGATTTGGCCAGTTACAGCCGCCGCATGAATCAGAACCGCGTGCGAGTCGGTCGGCGTATGACCAAGGATGATGGTTGGAACAGGGTGTCCATTGGTCAACCTACGGAAATGCAGGCGTTTCGCGAAACACTGTTAGTTTTCAGAGAGAAAGGCTGGGTCTGATCAGGCGTCACTGACCTGTAAGTGTTGAGTATCATACTCAAACAACACGGAATCCCCGTAGCAAATACCTTCAATATAGGGGCATAGTACCTCAATCAGGCTGTCATTCTGAAAATGCCTCACCTTGGTTTCCGGGTGAGGATAATAAACTAATCCATCACTATACTCGCCCGCATAACCAACCCGGCACCTTACAAATGAAAAGTTTTCTGCCGGGCATTCTGACGACCACTTCATTCCTTCAACCTTAAAATCTGCTTGCAGAATCTTGAAACTGTGTGGAGCGATGGACAAATTGAGTGTGCCATTAAACATGCCGGCCAAATCGATTCCCAATGCCGCAAAATATGGTTTTTGCATTGGGATGGTGCCAGACGGATACGGCGACGTCCGGCTGACCCCTGATGCCACCTGGTGTCCTTTGACCAGCACGGCTGTTAATTGATCAATCAATGGGCACGCTCTAGCAATGCGGCAGTGACTTAGCTGACGCAATACCCACAATCAGACCATTTTTATCAAAGTCGACATCAACGTAATCACCGTTTTTCAGACCGCTGTCTACGCGATCAATGTGCTGTAAAGCCGCTACCAACTCAGACGATATTCTGAGTAGCTCCTTCTCACAAGTCCTCAACTCCCAGCCTTCAGCTGCGAGATTTAAAACTGCAGATTTCTTATGGTGACTGGCCAGGATTTGTTGCTGCCTGAGATAATTTTGATAATGCTGCGCATGCCTTTGTCGCACATTTTCCGCCAGGCTAAGAGATTCAGTGTCCAGACTATGTACTTCAATTAAGGTCAGTTCGGTTCGTTTTAATGGTAAGTTAAATTGGGACTGCTGCACCACGACTAAAGTCACCAATAGCATCAGACTGGCAGCAACTCCCACACCGGCCAACATATTGAAACTAGGCCAAACAATCCTGGATTGAGTGTTGTTTAACACCACAGCGCGTTTAATGGAACCTGGCGCTTTGTGTTTTTGCTTGCGTTTCTGATACAAATCGCTCAGATCAAGGTCAGAAATTCTGTGCAATTTAGTCATGATAATTCTCTAATGTCTTGCGAAGCGATTGTTTCGCGTAGCGTAATCTGCTTTTCACTGTTTCAATTGGGCTATGAGTAATATTTGAAATGTCCTGCAAACCAAAACCTTCTTGTTGCAAACAAAATGCTTCCTTTTGTTCGAAGGGCAAATTTGTCAATGCCAGATCAAATTGTTCTTCCAGTGCACCATGCAACTGTGGTTCCACTGCAAGTTGTGCGAATTCTTCCGTAGGTCGCTGATTCTTGCGAAACTCATCGATTAGGATATTGCGTGCCAGGGTAAACAGCCAGGCTTTGAAATTGCCTGAATCTCGATACAGGTGCTTTTTTTCAATCACTTTAAGCCAGGCTCGTTGACAGATATCTTTTGCCAGAGTGTGATCGGATTGAGTCAGAATAAAGTGAAACAGGTCATCGCCACAGGATTCATAAAGTTTAACCAATAGATCATTGGCGCCACTCTCGGCGAATCGACGCATAAGCAATTCATCGCTTTGGGTGGCACCAAAAAAGGATTTTAGGGTAAGCGTAAAACTCACAAATACTCCTGTTAGCTGTCTAACCGAAAGTTTAACACAACCTGATTACCAGTTTTTGCAGACGGCTTCCCATCAACCAATTGAGGCTTGTACTTCCAGCGGGCTAACGCGCGTTTGGCTTCGCGGTTAAATATCCGACTTGGTTCTGCTTCTATGACTTGAATATCCTTAACCTGTCCCGCCGCATCAATGGTAAAGACCAACTTAACCCAACCTTCAATTCCGTCTCTGGCAGCTGTCACTGGATACTTGGGTTCCATTCTGACTACCGGCGTCACTTCGCCGTTACCCATAGAAAATAGCGATAGTGTTTTTTGACTCACCACAGGTGTCGGCAATTCAGCCGTGTATACGCCTGTGACTCCGGTGTCATCAGGTGGCAGAGTTTCCAGTTTGACCAGGCTGGTTGGTGGCATTTTAGGTTCCGGCAAAGGCTTAATTACTTTCTTGATTATGGGATTTTTTTTCGGCTCGTGCATCACCGTATCAAAAAGTGGATAGGATTCTGGCGGCTCGATATAGTCGAGGTCAACACTGGTCAATTTATCCATTAGAACAAATAAACTAAAGGTTATTCCTCCCGCAAGGAGAGAGGTGGATAATGCTTTTTTAAGATCCAGTTTAGCGTGTTCTGTAGTCATTACTTGATACATAATTGTCTCCCTTTTTCTGACTAAACGGCGCAGGTTAGAAAAAGGGGTTAAATTATTTTGCCTATTGGCTGAAAAATCGTCGAACAGCAATGGATTTCTGGACAAATGGTAGCTGTGCTTTACCATGCCGCTTTTTTCTGCAGTAAAGAGGTAATGGAATGAAGAAATCAACATGTGCATTGTTGTTCAGCGCACTAACGGGAACAGGGTTTTCTGCTAACGCAAAAGACGGCGACGTTACAGGAGAATGGGGTTATACGGCTTACGCCAATATTGTTAACATCGATAGCGATACTGCCCTGGCGCAAGGTATCGATGACAGTGCATATTCTATCGGAATCAGTGCTGACTACCTGCAAAATAACTGGATCACCAGCCTGGGTGCTGAAATCATTGTTTACGATGACAACGCTGAGTTCACTCAAGTCGTAGAAGGCTCTGGCGTTTTTAATCGCGGTGATGTATCGACTGAATCCTCTACCGCCAATGCGATATTGGCTTATGTAGGGACTGGTTATCAATGGTCTTTTGGTGAAGAGCAAGATGTTGCTTTGACACTGCAGGGCGGGTTCAGCCATTTGTTTGAATCAACCAGATCCATTGATTCATGTTCAAACTGTTATAGCGAAGACATTGATGTTGATGCGGGGGCCTATGTGAAAGCTAGCCTGCTAAAATCTGGAGAAACCTTCAGGTTTGGTGTTCATATCCAACAATTTTTAGGCGGTGATGGACTAACCAATGCCATTGGTCTTTCCCTAGGTAGCACTTTTTAGTAAGCCGAAATTTATTCACCAATAAATGACAAAAATCGCACCCTGGAGTGCGATTTTTTGTTTTAAACTTTTTAGTGGATTATCGCGACTTACCTTCAATGGCGATCTAGACTTTTCAGTTAAACTGAATAACTGGTTGATTTGTCTCATCAATCTATAATACCACTGGAATTTGGACTAGGATCGCGGCGGAAAAATAATCTGGCCATCACTAGCCTAGAATTACAACTATAAAGTTTACCAGGAACCCTATGAATCGATTTATTGGCAACGCATCTTGTTTGGCAATTTTGACCATTTCTCTTTTTTCTAACCTTGCTTATTCCCAATCAGAATCACCAATGATTATTCCTAACATGCAAGGTGAAATGGTGCTCGATGGGGAGCTTAATGAAGCACAGTGGCAAGACGCAAAAGTGCTGTCTCTGGAATACGTCACGCGGCCTTTCGAAAACACTGCACCTCCTGTTGCTACCGAAGTTCGAGTTATTGAAAATAGCGATACACTGTACATTTCATTTAAAGCCTCTGATCCTGATCCACAGGCTATAAGTGCTTTTTATCGCGACCGCGACAAAGTCTGGAGCAATGATCTTGTTGGCATTAAGTTAGATACGTTCAACGACAGCCGACTGGCGTATCAATTTTTTACCAATCCTCTGGGTATACAAGCTGATTCCATCGAAAACGAAATGACAGGCCGCGAAAACGACAGTTGGGATGCGATTTGGCAGTCAGCCGGAAAATTAACAGACGACGGTTTTCAAGTAGAAATGGCGATCCCTTTAAGGATACTGAACTTCAAGGAAGGTGAGCAAAACAAAATATGGGGAGCAGAATTTGTCCGTTTTTATCCTAGGGCGGAGCGGTTTCGTATTTCTAATCTACCTTTTGACCGCAATAATTCCTGCAATTTATGCCAGCTTAGTGATGTAAGCGGATTTGAAGGCGCCAAGCAAAGTCAAAATCTGGCGTTGATACCCACGCTGGTGGTGGGTAAAGGAAGAACCAGGGATCCAGTTGATTCGCTTGAATGGGAAGATTCTGATAATCAGGAAGTGGGACTTGACGTTAAGTGGGGGATCACTCCCGAAGTCTCACTACAAGCGACTCTGAATCCAGATTTCTCTCAGGTGGAAGCTGATGCGGCCCAGGTTAGTATTAACAACACCTTTGCATTGTTTTTTGATGAGAGAAGACCGTTTTTTCTCGAGAACGCTGATTATTTCAGTACTAATTTTAATTTAGTCTATACACGCAATATCGGTGCGCCGGACTTTGGCGCAAAAGTCACGGGTCGGATTGACGATCACACGCTGGGTGTATTTGTGGCTAATGACGAATCGACCACTTTTTTGGTGCCCGGCAACCTTGGTTCCTCTGTTGCTGAATTGGAGGGAAAATCAACCAATTTAGCCCTTCGTTATCGTTATGATTACTCAGATGACTTATCTCTGGGAGTGGTCAGCACAATAAGAGATTCTGATAATTATCACAATTATCTTCTGGGTATAGACGGCAAGTACCAGATCACCGCTCAAGATACGCTGCGAGTGCAGTTTATTGGCTCTGAAACCCTGTATCCTACTGAATTGTACAAAGAGTTCTGCGACGACAACTGTAGCGAAGAAGAAGATTTTTCTGAGGCGACATTGCGGCTGCAAAAAGAAGAGGAATTCACCGGAACTGGTTATCGTATCAACTACCGACATGAAAATCGGGATTGGAATTTCCGCATGGATCATTATGCAAATGGAGAAGATTTGCGTGCGGATCTGGGTTTTGTATCTCGTGTTGATCGCAACACTTCCGTTATAGGTGGCGGTTACTACTGGTATAACGAAGATTCCTGGTGGAACCGTATCAATCTTTATGGTGATTGGGATATCGCTCACACCGATGATGGCGAGTTGCTCGAAAAAGAGGCGGAAATTTACCTCAGTGTCAGAGGCAAGTTGCAATCATACTTCGAAGTAGGTGTGCTGAAGCGCGATAAGGTGGGATTACGCCAAGACAGCAGCTTGCTCAGGGTGGATAACAATGCCACCACTTTCACAGAAGAATCTGCCAGCTTCTACTTTGGCATGCGACCAAGACCACAGGTTTTTTTCGACACATTTATGCGTTATGGCGATCAGATTGATTTTGATAACAATCGCCTGGGAAAGCAGCTTTTTCTTGAGTCTGAAATAAACTGGAGCTTGGGTAAGCACTTTCAATTGGAAGTTGAGCACACTTACATTGATCTGGAAGTGGATGACACACCCCTGTTCACAGCAAATTTAACCGATGCCAGAATTACCTACCAATTTGATCAACGTCAGTTTTTGCGCCTAATTGTGATTTATTCCGATATCGAGCGAAATCAGTCAAACTATACGTTTGATGTTGATAGTCGGAGCAGAAGTGTGGGAACTCAGTTGCTTTATTCCTATAAGGTGAATCCATTAACTAAATTCTTTGTGGGTTATTCAGACTCCGGATATAGAGACGATACCATTACTGCTTTCACCAAGTCAGAGCAATCGGTGTTTATGAAAGTGAGCTATGCCTGGTTGCAATAAAGTATAAGGTTAGTCTCTTTAAGCCGAGTTAGAACCTGACAACTCGGCTTGCTCAAACAATTCGACCCGATTTCGACCATTAGCTTTGGCTTTATAAAGTGCGGCGTCCGCTTCAGTGTACAATTGTTCAAATGTGGCGTCGCAACGTCTTGATGTCATGCCAATGGAAGCTGAGAGATTGATACTGTGATCTTTGTAACGTAATGGGTTGTTCACCAGAGATAAACGCACTCGTTCGGCAATGGTCAAGGCCGTCCCAAGATCTGAAGAACCAAGAAAAATCGCGAATTCCTCGCCGCCGATACGTCCCACAATATCATATTGTCTGAGTGCTGTTTTAAGCAATCCGGCGACCTGAACCAAGGCCGCATCGCCAGCATGGTGCCCAAAGTTATCGTTAATATTTTTGAACAGGTCAAGATCAATAATCATCATTGTGACACTGCCTGTACCCCGTTTGCATCGAGACAATTCTGTCTCGACAGACTCTACAAAACAGCGACGGTTTGCCAACTGCGTAAGTTCATCTGTTAATGCGAGTTTGTTTAATCGGGAAACGGACTGTTGTAGCTGTGTCTCAGTAACTTTTTGGCGCGTCATGTCCTTGCATTGGACCAACATTTCGCCGCTGGCCAGCAGTTGTTCGGAAAACAAAAACCACCTGCCATCCACCATATCCACTTCAAAGACTCTGAAAGGCTGACTCCGACGGACTGTCTCTACATATTTCAGCCAGGACTCAGCGTTCTCGGCTTCAATATGGATGCCGCGTTTTTGCTTAAATGCCTGACATACCATTTGTTCGAAACTGATGGGTTCATCACCTTTCTGTTCCAGACAGAAAACATCCTTGAAGGTGTAATTGGCGAAAATCAGCATGTCGTCTGCGTCGAATATTCCGTAGCCATCCTTGCTGGTTTCTATAAATTTGCACAATAACGTGGGACAAGGACTATTTAACACTCAAAATCCGCTAATATCTGTTTTGTTATTAAAGCGTAGACAAATAATTGGGTTATTTTGTAATAACTTTAACTAAAGCATGACTATGTAATAGATCAATGCTGGTAGCTGAGTGTTTTTCCGAACGGAAAATTTGCCTTGTTAAGTGGGCGCACAAGAATTCGGCTTTGATCGATACGTCGTATACTAAGGAGTAAATAGTATGGAAATAATTTTCGATTACATTCTGACCGTTCAGACATTTCTACTGATATTTGTGATAGTGCTGTTAAGAGCTTCTATCAAATTTGTCCCGCAGAACCGAGCCTACGTGATTGAGCGATTTGGTAAATTTCAATCAACTAAAATCGCCGGACTCAATTTTATTTTTCCTTTTATTGATACCGTATCGGCCGACCGCTCCCTAAAAGAGCAGGCCGTTGATGTTCCTGAGCAAAGCGCCATTACCAAAGACAATATATCCCTGCACGTGGATGGTGTGTTGTATTTTCGGGTTCTTGATGCGTACAAAGCGACCTATGGTGTAGACAACTACGTGTTTGCCGTTACTCAGCTTGCGCAAACCACTATGCGTTCAGAACTGGGTAAAATGGAACTGGACAAAACCTTTGAAGAACGTGATCAGTTAAATACCAATATTGTTGCCGCAATTAATGAAGCGGCAGGCCCTTGGGGGATTCAGGTATTACGTTACGAAATCAAGGACATTGTGCCCCCCCATTCTGTGATGGAAGCAATGGAAGCGCAGATGAAAGCAGAGCGTGTGAAACGCGCTCAGATCCTTGAGTCAGAAGGTGATAGACAGGCTGCAATTAATCGTGCCGAGGGTGAAAAAGCGTCGGTGGTGCTGGCGGCAGAAGCTGATAAGTCTGAACAGATACTGCGCGCTGAAGGTGAGGCAAAAGCAATCATCGCGGTTGCCGAAGCTCAGGCTGAAGCCCTTCGCAAAGTTGGTGAAGCAGCCAATACAGATGAAGGTCAAAAAGCCATTCAGCTTGACCTGGCCACAAAGGCGATTGAGGCCAAACAAGCCATTGCTAAGGAGTCTTCGGTTGTATTGCTGCCTGACAGCTCTACGGAAGCAGGTTCTATCGTGGCGCAAGCCACCAGTATTATCAGTGCATTAAATAAGGGGGCCTAATGGATTTATTAACAAACAATTTGGCCGAAACACTGGTCGTATTAGGGCTGGCATTGCTGGCAATTGAAATCCTGGTGTTGGGATTCTCCACTTTTGTTTTGTTTTTTGTCGGTGTGGCGGCGGTGTTTTCCGGGTTTTTGATGTATCTAGGTTTGATCCCGGAAAGCATGTTAAACGCCATGTTGTCTGTGGGTATCTTCACCGCCATTGTGGCATTTTTCGCCTGGAAGCCATTGCGCAATATGCAGAATGATGTGGAAACGAAACGCGCTGATGGAGATTTGGTGGGTCATCGTTTTAGGCTGACAGAAGATGTTTCTGAATCAGTCAATCCCATCTATCGGTATTCCGGTATTGACTGGAAACTGACTAGCGCTGAAGAAATTAAATCCGGCACCGAAGTGGAAGTCACACAGACTGATGTGGGCGTATTCCATGTAAAAGCCAGGTAGTCATCAATAAACAAGAACACTCATCACGCTCCTGTGCTGAGTGTTCATACCTGCTGTGTAAAACCCATATACACCCCAACTAAAAAGAAACCGAGTCCTGAGACGAGAGCAAATAATGCAGTAAAGGTAATTTGCCCTAGTGCTACTATGGCAATACTCTTTAAGTAGTTCTTTTTCGTCCTCGGTTGGTAAGTCTCTGCTAATCCCCATGCCATGTAGGCCATACTGATAAGCATGTAAATAAGTTGTTGAGTTACATTTCCTACATCACCAAGGATCACTGCCGGTATCCAGATAATATACAAATGCGATCCGTTCAATAACATGGGTATAAACAGTTCTTCTTTCGAGTATTTTTCGCCGCGGAAAGCCAGTCGGGCAAAAATCGCCATCCAGAATGCATAGACAAAGGTAAGAGGGATGATAATTGCGTTTAAAAACTTGTAATAGCCATCAATAAGGGCAATTAATTCGGGTTGATCCGGCGGAACACTAATGTCAGGAAAAATTTTTGCGCCAACAAAGCCAGCTATTGCAATGGCAAAGGTCATAATCCATAAACTGTAGCGTATAGGAGAGAAATAACGTTTACGCGCACCGTCCAGATATTCTCTGTAAAGCTTTCCTGGATTAATTGTCAGGGTTATCAGGGTTTTAAGAAAGGGAGATTCAAAATCCAGTGCGGCATTATAGATATCACTAGCCAGAGTTTTCAGTGAAACTCTCTTTTGGCGCTTCTGTCCACACTCAGTGCAGAAGTTACCCGTCACCAAGGTCCCGCAATTCCTGCAATTTATATTTTCCACCTTACTACTCCTTCTCCTGTGGCGGGAGCATTTTAACCAATTTAGCAAGTTCTGAGAAGTTTCGAATTCATGGGTTTATAAAAAGCCGTCCAAATTTACAGCGACACAATAATTCTGTACCCTTGCGCGCCTGAAAAAGTCACATAAACAAAAAACAAGTTAGAGAGGTCCCATGGGTGAAATTGCTGCGTTAAGTACTGCTTTGTGCTGGGCTGTTGCCGCGCGCATGTTCCGGATCCTGGGGCAGAACTTCTCACCTCTGGCGCTGAATTTCTGGAAAGGTCTGGCCGCTATTGGCATTTTGCTGGTCATTACGCAATTCTTCCTACCACCAGTTTCTCTTTCAAATTCTGCGATTTATTGGCTGTTGTTCAGTGGAGTCATTGGCATAGGCTTGGGCGATACCTTCTTTTTTCAGGCACTCAACAAAATCGGTGACAGTCAGTCAATTTTGATCGCTGAAACCCTTGCTCCCATTTTCACGGCATTGCTGGCGATGGCCTGGATTGCTGAATGGCTGACCTGGCAACAATGGATCGGAATTGCGCTAGTGTTATTTTCAGTTGATGTCATAGTCAAGCTACAGAAGCGAGACGAAACTCAGATTTTTGAGTTGTCTGGCTACATATATGCTGGCCTTGCAGCTTTATGCCAGGCGGTAGGTGCGGTGATCAGTCGGGACATTCTCACTTCCACCGGAGTGGATGCGTTTAATGCCAGTCAGATAAGGTTGCTGGGTGGGATGGTGATCATAGTATTGCTGATGTTGTTTATGCGACAGCGCTGGTTACCTACTACTGACAATGCCAGACGTACCTGGAAGTTTTTCATCGGTGCAACAGTGATTGGAACCTTTGCTGCCCTGTATCTGCAAATGGTAGCGTTTACCTACACCAAAGCTGCTGTGGTACAGACTCTCTTTGCCACTAGCGTTGTCCTGTCCCTTGTGGTGGCGCGAGTATTAGGTGAAAAAGTCAATTCCAAAACGCTGATCTGGTCCTTGATGGCATTGATTGGAGTTGGTGTGTTGGTGGGCGCAGAGCATATTTAACCTGAGTTAAGGTTCATCCACACTTCAGGTTAATTAGTGCTATTGCTCAGGTAGAATCTTTCCGGTGCCGGGCACGGTCAGTTGCAATATACGACCTCCTTTTGTCTGAATCAGTATAGATCCGCACCGTTAGATGTTAGATTAGTCCTAATTCTGATTCCTGCTAAGTCGCATGAATGCCATAACGTCAACCTGTGAGGTTCACATGCGCGCACTGCGATTCCGTTACCAAACTGTGGAGTTGGGTAACCATGATATTCATTATCGAACCCTCAGAAATCGCAATCAGTTTGACGATCCTGACAATCTCGCACATGACCTTGGCATTTCTTCTGCTATGTGGCCTATCTTCGGCGTAATGTGGCCCTGCGGTCATTTACTGGCCAGGCTAATGATTGACTTTCAGGTAGATGAAAAACGGATCCTTGAAGTTGGTTGTGGGGTTGGGCTTGCGTCCTTGATGCTCAATGAAAGATTGAGTGATATCACAGCAACAGATAACCACCCATTTGCCGAGCGGTATCTGAAACACAATGTGTCGCTGAATAATGGCAAGGAAATACCGTTTTTCAGGCGTGACTGGCAGAATGACTCTCCAAGTGAGCAGGGGCTATTTGACCTGATTATTGGTAGTGATCTTTTGTATGAATCTGAGCATGTGGATTTGCTTGCTTCCTTTATCCAACAACACGCACATGATGCGTGCGAAGTGGTGATAATTGATGCTGGGCGAGGGATGGCCGGGAAATTTAAATCAAAAATGATGGAAAACGGCTTCATGCATAACGCGATCACTTTAGACTCGGCAGAATTCCCCAAATGCAAAATTAATCGATTTTTACGCGCAGCTTAACGGCCTGCCCACATTAAGCCTTTCGTAAAAATTCCCTGTAATTGAATAATAACTTGTACTCTCAGGCCAGTTTATATACAATGCGCGCCCTTAAATCAGCCAACTAATTTAGTTCCTTGTCTCAATACAGTCTGGCTGTGCTGTAAGAGGCTACAACCGTAAGGAGCAATCATGCGTCATTACGAAATCGTGTTCATGGTCCACCCTGACCAGAGTGAACAAGTTCCAGGTATGATCGAGCGTTATACCGGAATCATCACTAACGACGGCGGAACTGTCCACCGTTTAGAAGACTGGGGTCGCCGTCAATTGGCATACCCAATCGAAAAATTGCACAAAGCACACTACGTTCTTATCAATGCTGAAGCATCTGCAGAAGCAATTGAAGAACTGGAAACAGCTTTCCGTTTTAACGACATTGTTCTGCGTAACCTAGTTATGCGTACCAAAGGTGCTGTGACTGAACAGTCTCCTATGGCTAAAGAAGAACGTCGTGAAGAGCGTCGCGATGATCGTCGTCCTGAGCGTGCTGAACGCCCAGCGCAAACCGAAGAAACGCCTGTAGTAGTTGAAGAAACTGCTCCAGCTGCTGAAGAACAAGAATAAGGAGACTGATAATGGCTCGTTTTTTTAGACGTCGTAAGTTCTGCCGTTTTTCTGCTGAAGGTGTTGCGGAGATCGATTACAAAGACATCGCTATGCTGAAAAACTACATCACTGAAAGTGGTAAAATTGTACCTAGCCGTATCACTGGAACTAGCGCTAAATATCAGCGTCAGTTGTCAACTGCTATCAAGCGCGCACGCTTCCTAGCATTGCTTCCATATACTGATTCTCATAAGTAATCGTTGGCGTAATTAAGAGGTAGCAAAGATGGAAATCATTCTACTAGACAAGATCGCCAACCTGGGCGGCTTGGGTGACACAGTCACAGTAAAATCAGGCTATGCACGTAACTTTCTTTTCCCTCAAGGAAAAGCAGTTCCTGCAACAAAAGCTAACGTTGAGAAGTTCGAAGCTCGTCGTTCTGAATTGGAAGCAAAAATTGCTGACGAATTGGCGACAGCTGAAGCCCGTGCCGAGAAAGTTGCTGCATTGGGTGAAGTGACTATCGCCGCACCGGCTGGTGACGAAGGTAAACTTTTCGGTTCTGTTGGTACTAAAGACATCGCTGATGCAGTTACGGCTGCTGGAGTTGAAGTAACTAAAGCTGAAGTTAAATTGCCTACTGGTACATTGCGTGAAACTGGCGAGTTCGATATCGACCTACAGTTGCACTCAGAAGTTACTACCACGTTCAAGTTGGTTATCATTCAGGAAGCTTAATTCCTGCTGATAAAGCAATTTTAAAAACCGCCGTTTAGGAAACTAAACGGCGGTTTTTTTATGTGAGCAATTTTTGTGAACCCACTTTTCCTGATCTTACGTCTTTTTAATTACAGAATGGATTTTTGCTGATGACCATGAGTTTGGTCAAAAGGAACTGACTTTAGGGCTGAAGACGGGCGCTTGTGCTCTATGCTTGAAGGCATTCCAGGTGACGTTGCTGGGTTAAGAACCACAATAATCCGGTATCCATTAGATGTGTTGACTCCACCTGGTCTGTGATGCCCAAAAAAGTGCCTGTCCACTAATGCTGTTTGTCCACTAATGCTGTTCCTATTAAGCGTCCTCGGAGTCTATTCAGGCTTTATACCCCTGTAAAAGAGGTTCAGTAGTATATTTGCTCGTTGTTTTCTCGATGAGCTTCACAACAAAGGGAGATTCAAGCGTTGAGGTTCCCTCAATTTGACTTTCAGTCTGTTCGTTCCAAATACAATACTTCAGATAAGAGGCTTCTCGTGATATTTCTAAATCAACTTCTTCATCCTGGGTGCCAAACTTAACTATATCGACTTCTTTTTCCTTTAATTTTTTCAATTCATTGTTTACTAGTAGTGCGTAATTTACGTTATCAAAATCTGCAATCAGCATTTCTAAAGCAAATATACAATCTCCATCTAGTTTATTTTTCATACCGTCTCCTATTTATTAAATAGAGGATGTGCAGTGTCCATAATTGAACCTCCATTGTTTTTTAAAAAAGTGGGGTCTGAGTAAAATTTTTTGCTGTAGGTCGTGAGAACTCAAAGTTATCGCTCCAAATGTTTATTCAGACACCGCTTTTCTTGTTTTATACTTATTTTGCTTCCTCGTATGCTTCTTTTATCCAGCCGAGCAATTCTGCGTCTACTTGTGCCACGTCAGTTAGTTGAACTCTATGGGTGCACATGCTGCCAAAGGGACCGGATGTTTCCAATCTGCCAGCATGGGCTTTGTCAGTGAACTTCAAGCCCAAATCCACTCGGGTTTTGGTACTTGGCTGGATAAGCGCGAATTGCCGTTTAACCCGCATACTGACTGCGGCTTTTTTGGGCGCCACTTCCACATCGTTACCTAGCTTGATTATTTCTGCATGAAGCAAATCATAAATGGGCTTCAGCGTTTCTTTTCCTTGATATTGGTTGGCCACCAGATCTTCCGAATTCGCAGAGCCCGCATCTGCTTCTCTGAACTTCAACGTAATGAAGTTAGCGAATCCGTGGGTTAGTCCCTGGTCTTTTTTAAGGAAATTCATGTATTCGCCATGCTTGGTAAAAGGTTGTTTGGCCAACAGAGCTTTCCACTCGTCCAAGGTTCTGCCGGTTTTTTCTTTTAAATTTTGTTCCATGATAGTTTCCTGCTTAGCTGAATTAGTTCATTGAGCCGATCACCAGGCCCATAACGGTGAACGATACTATGGCAAAGCCTGCATTAATTAAAAAGAGCCGCTTTGATTTGCCTTCAAATAAATAAAACACGCCGATCAGTGTTGCGACAAATCCAAAACCAGTAAAGAACCCTGCACTGGCACCAAAAGCCATGTCTGCTTTGGGTCCTAAAAACATTGTCAGATTCCAGGCCATTACCAGGTTGAGTAGCAAGGTTCCGCCAAAGATTTTTACTTGATTTCGCCCGGCCAGTTGCTCTTCACTGAAACCAAATTCGATCATCCAGGCTTTGCCAAAAATAGGTCCATACCAGATCCCGCCCACTACAAAGGCTGCAATAGCCGCGGCGCCAACCGCCAGCCAGTTCAAGTTACTAAATGCTGTTGCCATATCCATCGTCTTTCCTCTTCGTATTGTTAATATTTATTGAACGAAGATAAGCCTAGCCGCAGGACAGTCAGCGGTATTGTATAAAATTTACGTCAGGTTTCATTTTGCTGATCAAGAGGGAAGAAGTTTGGTTCGGGGTGGGTGGATTGCTCTACAAGAAAGTCTCTTGGGCTGTAGCCACAGAAGGCCTTAAATTCGCGGATAAAGTGTGATTGATCATAGTAGTAACAATCAGCACAAATCTCATTCCAGGCGATGGATTTTTTTTCCATCACCAAGGGTAAAATTTCATTAAATCTGACTATGCGCTGGTAAGATTTCGGATTTAAACCCACATGTTGTTTAAAAATCTGGATCGCCTGTTTTTGGGAGTAACCCGCATCTGCCACTATGTCCTGTAACTGGGAAGCGCTGTTTCGTTGGATTGCACCCAGCATATTCTGCACCAGCAGTCTTGGCGGATTATCTTCATGGATGAGTCTGGATAACAGAAACTCTTCGGCCAGTGAAAACAATTTATTGTCATCCAGATTGTTAGAAAGCAATTGTTGATGCAAGGTCAGCGCAGATTCGCCGAATACGAGTTCTGCAGGGGTGACTTTGTCATTGAAGTCAGAGATATGCTGATTCAGAAATGGCCATAGTCCGCCTGGTTTAAATTGCACTACAAACATTTCGCTGTTTTGGTGGGCGCTGATGGAGATATAGTGCTTGTGCATGCCCGACAGCCAACCTCTGGTATAGGTTGCATTTGGTTCAAGGGATTCATTATCAAAGGTATGTCGCTCAAACCCATCCAGTTCAAAAATCAGATAAATATAGCCATCTGGCACCACACGTTCGATGGAATGGTCAGGTTTGAACTGGGAGAAATGGAAAATTGACTGAACAAAAGGGGCGAGGACATCGGAGGGTTGATGTGGCACAAAATTCATAGTTTTCCTTAGCGACACAGAGGATGTTAAACATTTATCATCTCAACCTATTCCAAGCGCAGATGCAAACGTTGCCAGTCCCGGCATAGCCTAATTCGGATCAGGTTTCAGAATCAATACATCACAAGGCATGGCTTTAGTCAATTCTGCTGCGGTGTCGCCTAGAAATTTGTCGATAAAATTACTGTCTTCATTATTGCCTATAATCGCCAACTCTGCGTTCAGTCGCTCCGCCCTATCCGGGATGGCTTCGTCGGGAATACCTTCTTCGAAATGCAGCACGTCATCTGGCAAAGAATAACCATGGATGTAGTCTTTCAGTCGTTCCACGTGTTGGGCTTTTAGTGAGGGTTCATGCTTAAAACCTCGTTCGTGGTTGTAGTCAATACGCATGGTACCAATTTCGCCGTAGTAACAATCCAGCACATGTAATTCGCCACCAAGCCGGTGGGCAAGGTGGTCGCCCATGGCCATAATTTTGCGATTCAGTGTCTGGTTATCAAACTTGTCATCACCTATATCAAGGCAAGCCATTATCTCCACGCTGTCATCCCACATGCGCGGTTTCACCATCCACACAGGGATAGGGCACCTACCGATAAAATATTTGTCCAGACGACTATGAAACAAGCTTTTAAGCTGAGTTTGTGGGTGCGGTGATTTGATAACCAGGTCAAAGTGCTTGTCTTGGTGCAGGTGGTCAATTGCATTAGAGGTTTTATGTTGCCAAGGCATAAACATGTCTTTCAGGAGCGACTCTGCATTCCATTTGGCAAGCTGGGCTTTTACCCTGTATTCAAAGTGGTCCACCAGTGCCGCCAAATCATCAGGTAAGTCTTGACCATGTGCGGCATCAAGCTTCTTGTGAAACGAAAAAAATACGCTGATCTGTCCTTCGGACGCCTTTGCCAGTTTCACCGCTCTGGCCAGCGCCACATCGTTGTCTCCCTGAGTATCAAGCACCACGAGAATATTCGTAAAAGGTTTGATATTAATTGCCACTGTCGTTACCTGAATTAACTAAGTCCTTTAAAACTAAAATTGTAGTTCAGTATTAGCAGTTTGCCTGTGTTGTTCGCTGTTTTATTTGAAGTTTTTACCTCGGCCTTTTCAATCCGATGATTGCAATTAACCAGGATCTGGTCCAACATGAAAGTGATTAAAAAACAATCACTCAGACACAAAAACAACTAAATCACCCGCGATGTACGGGTATAGGTGAACACAGATGTTGATGAAATTCTTTGCGGAAGTTCGTCGTCGACGGGTATTGCAAACTGTTATCCCTTATATCGGGGTTGTGTGGTTAGTTCTGCAAGTGGTGTCTGTGATTGTCCCTATGTTAAACCTGCATCCTTTGGTGAGTACCTTTGTGGCTGTCTTGCTGTTTTGTGGATTTCCTGTGGTGCTGTATCTAGCCTGGTATTTTGACTTCACCTCCGAAGGTCTGGTGCGAGTGCCTGCTGCCAACGAAGGGGAGTTAAAGCCTTTTGGCTGGGGTAAATGGACAGTGCTGATGTCCATTCTGGGTGTATCCATCTTCTCTGGTTACCACTTTTTTGATGAGGTTAGGACTGAAGTGGCCAAGCAGGAGGAAGGGGTCGCCATTGACAAGACCTCAACCTCCATCGCCGTTATCCCGTTTCGTGACCAGAGTCCGGATGTAGACCAGGCGTATCTGGCAGAAGGACTGGCTGAAGAGCTCACCGCCTTGTTGGGAAAAATCAGCGGACTGCAGGTTGCCGCGTCAAGCTCCAGCTTTATATTGGCGGAAAAGAACCTACCTGCAGCTGATATCGGGCGGCGACTGGCAGTGGACTCGGTACTGACTGGCTCGGTCAGGCTCACCGGTGACCGACTGCGGGTGCGCACTGAATTAATTGACTCAGAAAAAGGCACTGTGCTCTGGAGTGAAACTTTCTCACGGGCGTTTACCGATGTCTTTGTTATCGAGTCAGAAATTGCCCGCTCGGTAGTCAACTTACTTGAAGATCGTTACCTGGAAAAAGGCGAAGTCAGCAGTGAGGCCAAAACCGCCAGTACCGATGCATACGTGATCTACTTAAAAGGCAGGGAGGCGTATCGCAAACAAACCACTGAGTCCATGAAACAGGCCAGAAAGTTATTCGAACAAGCCATAGGCCTGGACCCCGAATACGCCGAGGCTTATGTCGCCTTGGCGGACACCTTGCTACTGTTGGAAAAAGGCCAAAGTCGTTTTGGTGTGTTAGATACAGAAATAGCCATCAAGTTAGCCGACCGCGAGCTAGAAAAGGCCTTCGTGCGCGACCAGAATATTGCCAGAGCTTACGCCATTCAGGGTAAATCGTTTGAGCTTAAACAAGATTTTGAGCGGGCACTGTCTAGCTATGACAAAGCCGTTACGTTAAATCCCAGCCTGGCACTAGCGCATATGTGGCGTTTTATTTTATTACGACAAATAGATAGACATCCAGAAGCGCTAGACGCGATTGAAATGGCTCATGAGCTAGACCCAGTCGCAATCACCACGACCTATAACCTAGGAATTGCGCTAACGTTAAGGGGAAACTTTAATGAAGCTGATTTGCTATTTAAACAATTAATAAAAGAGCAACCAGAATCACCAGTTGGATTTACAGGTCTTGCTAATAGTTATTTTATGCAAGGAGAGTTGGCTCAAAGTGCAAAACAATGGAAATTGGCAACTGAAATTTCGCCTGACAACGAAAATTACTACTACGGTTATTTAGATCTTTTGGCAACTATCGGGATGACTGAACTGCTAAATAAATTGGATAAAAATGCTGAGTATCAGGCAACTATTTATTTGAGGACTGAACGGTACAACGAGTTGTTTCGCGTGATGGATTTTCAAATTAAGTCAAATCCGGATGATCCTTGGGTACTCTTTGAAGCCGGTTGGTATCAGGTATTGGTGGGAAACAAGAAAAAAGGAATCGATTTATTACTTAATGCTATGCCACAATTCACGGAGCATGAGCTATTTAGCATGCCAATGTGCAGCCCTGCGATCGAAATAGCATGGGCTCTTAAGCAAGTTAATATGGTGGAAGAAGCTAAACGGAAAATAGATCGATGTGAAAAACAATTGTTCTCAACTAAACAGAATGGATTGATAGATAGCTTTCAAGATTATCTAGCTGCTAGGTTGGCAGCACTCAAGAATCAACCCTCAGCAGCAAACCTTTCTCTGAATTTTGCTATTAAAAATGGATGGCGCGAATGGTGGACTGCAAAAGACCCGCTGTTAGCGGGTCTAGAGCGCACAGAAGAATTGCTCGAAACATTTGATTTTATTGAGGCTGAGTTAGCGTCAGAAAAAGCAAAAGCTCAGCAATTACTGGCGTCGTCTGAGGCCGAATAAACCCAACAGAAATAAGCCTAATCCGGCAGGCGCACTGACGGTAAGTGGGTCCGTGCCCGCCAGCACCACCAGACGTTCAGTATAGGCGGCACTATAAGATAAGGTATCGCTGGCACTGCCCCATTCTGGATGGTAGCACTGTAGATCGCCTGGAGTAGGTTCTACACAATCAATGACATCCAGATCGTGAGAATTGTTGGAACTGAAAAAGGAATTATCCGGACCAGAAAAGAAAGTCACATCTAATCCGATGGTATACTCACCCGGCACCAGTTCCGGTGGCATTAATACATCCAATAAAGGTGCGCTATCGAACATACTACCCATTAGTACAATATCGGCCATACCCGCTTTAGAGAATGTCCAGGCCACCTCTATACTGGAGGCTAAATCAAAAAAGGCTCGACCAAAACCTTCCATCTCGAGACGTAAGTCGTTTTCATACACCTGGTAATAACATGGCTCCTCCACAAATCCACCAAACATTTTTTCCTGATCTAATTCATCCTGGCTACCAAAACTTCTCACGCAATCCTGAGGTGTGGAGAGCAACCCATCTTCGCCACTGTTATAACCTTGGCTTTCCAGGGTGGAAAAACCAGCCATTAAGCCTAAGTCGTTGATATTGGCATTATTGACCAACAAAAAGTCAAAGGCATTGGAATCAAGGACTGTACCTCGTCCTCCCCCTCTCACTAGCCTGGCATCCGCAAAGGCATGGAATAAAAACAGTACGGCGGCAAGGGAATAAATAACGGCACTTTTCTTATTAATAGTGAACATAGGTGTTCTTCTTAGTTGGCTGATTGAGTGACGGCGAAAAACGGACGCATAAAATATGCCCAAAAAATAAACTGGTTAAAAAACAATCATTAACGTGAGGTTGTATTTCTCGAGATTAAAAAAGTGTAAAAATATCAGACAGTTACAAGTTGATCTTCAGGTAATTTAACTTACCGGACTAGTGTCTAATAGTTAAAAACTGCTGCAAATTCTGGTTGGCTAATTGCCAAGGCTACAATTCCCATACAAAAAGTAAACAAAACTCTGTTGCGAACTCAGTAGAATCGGTTTTGAGATGTTGGTAAACGGACGAACTATCTCCAGACGCTCCCGTGAAGTATGCGTAGTTGCCAACCGCAGCATGCTTGACCAGTCTGAGTTCACGTCAAGGAAGACGTTTTTTCTTTGTGCTTTTATTTGCTTAAAATTCCTTTCAACGCCAATGAGCACGCAGGATAATCGCTAATCCCCTAGTTTGTATTTCCCTTTCCATTCAAATTTATTTCTATTCCCATAGAGGATTTTTCGCGCTGCGCTGTCAATAATAGTCGTAGAACTTAATCCTAGTGTTCTCAAATACTTCATGGGTGTGCTTTCCCTTTGCCAGATCAGTGATCTGGCTTTTTTATGCCTGTTTATATTCTGGACCTCAAATCCCGTCATCTCCGCGACGCTCTTAGGCGGAGATCTGTGTTTGAGAATAGAAGGAGTAAGATTCCCGACAAAAGCATTCGGGAATGACGTTGGTGAGCGATTGGGAATGACGTTGGGTGAGCATTCGTGAATGACGATGGGTGGACGCTCAGGAGTTACTACTGGTGGACTCTGGATAATGACGAAGGGGACGCCCTCGGCAACCACAGGATCAGACTTCGTAATCCCCTGATCCTGTGGCTTTTTTGCTTTCGGCCCGGCGTTCCAGACGCTCTTTCCACTCAGGGTCCAGTCCCACCGCGTTAGCGGCTTCCAGGAGCACCTCGGGTGACGCGTTTTTATCATTGTTAATCTGAATAAAACGGCTGATGCTGAGGTTTTCATTGGGGCGCTCCAGTCTCGACACCTCGTCGCCAATAGACAATTTGCCCACTTCCAGTACACGGTAGTACCAGCCGGTGATTTGTTTTTCAGCGACATATTTATCCAGATCAGGCATGTTCATTTTGTGCGAGATTTTCCAGCAAGGGATGCGGGGAGAGCTGACTTGCACTTTGATGTCGCCTAACTGGTAGATGTCACCAATACAGACATTAGTGTCGTTCATACCGTTGATGGTCAGGTTTTCACCTATGCTGCCGGGGGTAGCCGTTTTGTGCAGTAAAGGAAAGCGTTTGATAATGCGCTCATAACTTTTGAGCGCATATTGATGCAGAGCACGTTCAGGCCCACCATGAAAGCGTTTGTCTACCTGCACATCGTCGACAAAGCCAAGTTCATCAACTTCACCACTCTCTAACGGTCGCTTATCTATTCCTGAGAATTGAGAACGAGGACCAAATGGACGTTTTTTTCCGACGTATAAACCTACTATTTTCATAAACTTAACAACACCGAATTAAAAATAATTAAAGATATTTTTGGCTGTTTAAACCTTTCTGATCTACCCTGCGACTAACTCTTCAAAGCAACAAGAAAACGAACCTTAATTTGAACTCACAAGGAAACGTTGTTGCAGCGCATCAGGTCTTCGCGGACAAAAGCGAGTGGGACATGATTCAAGCGGTGCAGCAAGGAGACAGGCAAGCGTACCAGAAACTTTACCAGACGCATATTGGTCAAGTGTATGGGTTGTGCTTCCGACTCACCGCAGATCATGCTCTGGCAGAGGATGCTGCGCAAGAAGTGTTTATTCAATTATGGCGGAAAATTGGCAATTACAAAGGTGATAGCAAATTTACCACCTGGTTACATAGTGTGACGTCGAACATCACCATCTCGTATTTACGCAAGCAAAAAGGGTGGGTACACAGGATGTTCAACATCGAAGACAGCGAAGCGATGAATGAAAGCGCTGAGGCCTCAGCCGGGTCGGTGGATTTGGAACACTATATTAAGCGTTTGCCGGAAAGAGCCAGGATCGTTTTTGTGTTGCATGCGATAGAAGGTTATCGCCATGAAGACATTGCCAGCATGACAAAAATGGCAGTGGGCTCCAGTAAGGCGCAGTTCCATCGCGCCAAAGGGTTATTGAAGGAGTGGATGGGTTATGAGTAAACAGAATTTTGATGCAGCTCTCGCGCAGAAACTCAGTGAGCTGGAAAAATCTAAAATGCCTGAAAGGGATCTCTGGCAGGGGATTGAGTTGGCGTTGGCGAATGAGCCTGCGCCCAACCAGATTCCGAATGAAACGCCGAAGAAAACAGTAAGCACAAGGATCTTTGCTGTCGCGGCAACATTTGCTTTTATCGGTCTGTTCAGCTGGTTTAGCATGAACCAACCTGAGCAAGGTGTGATAGGCGGACAGGAGTTAGTTGCTGCACTGAGCGACCAACATAGAGAACAAAAAGACGCATTGCTGGTCAGATTCAGGGACCAGCCAGCATTGACCCAGAATTGGGAACAACAGCTTGATGAATTGGATGACGCAGCTGCCGCGATAAAATCGGCTCTGAAAGAAGAGCCCAACAATATCGCACTACTGAAGATGCTGCAGAATGTGCATCAGCAACAGATCGACTTAATTGAGCGGGTGCATGCGCCCAAATGGCAACAAATTTAATGCACCACAAATGTGTGAATGAGAAAGGACAGTAAGATGAAGCAATTACTTATTGGTACCGGTTTGTTAGTCTGCGCCAGCAGCATGGCAGTGGCGGGTCAGAAGGTTGATGAGACGCTCAAAGCAGCCAAAGACGGTTATGTGGAAATCGAACATCTGGGCGGTTTTGCAAAAATTACCGGCTGGGATAAAGACGAAGTGCGGGTAACAGGCGAACTTGGCGATAAAACTGAGAGATTTGAGTTTGAGCGCGAAGGCAATGAAGTCATTATTCGGGTCAAAGTGAAAAAGCACCGCGGTGGCTGGAATAGCTGGGATGACGACTACGACGATAACCTGGAAATATTCGTCCCTAAAAACAGTCGGTTGGATTACAGCTCGACTAACGCAAATGTGGAAGCGTATGAGGTTTACGGTGGTGCCGATGTTGACACGGTAAATGGCGATATCAAAGTGGTTAAGTTATCTGGTCGCCTCAGACTGGAAGCGGTTAACGGCGACATCAGTGCTAAAGAGCTGGAAGGTGATGTCAAAATTGAAACCGTTAACGGCAATATAAAAAGCCGCAGCAGTAAATCCAAAGATGGTGTGTATGAATCGGTCAATGGCGATATTGACGTGGATACCGATAGTCCAGAATTACGCGCTGAAACTGTCAACGGTAATATCGAGCTTAATCTTGGCACTATTGAACAACTGAGTTTAAACACCGTAAACGGTAGCATTGAAGCAAGAATGGAGTTGGCTAAGCAAGGTGATGTCAGGGCAACCTCGGTAGGCGGTTCGATCGAACTGTATTTTCAACCTGATGTGTCAGCACGCTTTGATATACAAGGACATGCTGGTGGCAGAATTACCAACAAGTTATCTGAACACAGAGAGAAAAAAGCCAAATATGGTCCGAGCCGCTGGTTAGAGTTTTCTCTCAACGGTGGTGATGGCAAAGTAGATGTCTCAACTGTCAGTGGACGCATCAAGCTGGATAAAAAATAGCTATACTGCGGTATGAACCAAAAGGCGGGAACTCCCGCCTTTTTCAGTGTTCGGGCGCCAATTCTTACCCCGCTTTAGGTAGCGGAAACTCAATGATCTGATCACGGCCATTTTCCTTGGCATGGTACAAGGCTTTGTCGGCACGTCTGAAACTTTCGCCAACGGTTTCCTTTGGGTCAGCCATCACCCAGCCCACAGATATTTTTATTTCAAGGTTGGGGTGTTCATCTATTCGAAGGTCAGAGATTTGCTTATGAATCTGATCGATTTGTAGCTGAACGGCCTGATGAACCCTATTGACACTCAGGTAAGCAAATTCTTCACCTCCAAAGCGGCCTGCAATTGTGTAATCGGAGTTAAAGGGTTTGAGAATATCTGCAACAGCGATCAACACACTATCACCAACATCATGGCCGTAAATATCGTTAATCTTTTTGAAATGGTCCAAATCAAGCAGCGCAATAGCAAAAGTGTCCGGGTTTTCGGCCAGTTTCTGGTCTACAAATATATCAAGACTGCGTCGATTGGGTAGGCCCGTCAGTGGATCCCTAAGGGCAAGCTCGCCTAACTTCTCATTGCTACGCTGTAATTCCTGAGTTCTGATAGCTACTTCGATTTCAAGCTTTTGTGCATAGGCCGCCTTTATTTCAAATTGCTCATGCTCTGCATCCCGTTGCTTTTTCAGCAAACGGAATAAAGATGCGGAAATAAACAAGGCTAACAATAAACTACTTAGCGCAATACATCCCATTAGCGTGGTGACAATATAGTCTCCCCAGGTAATGTGTTGCATCGCAGCAAGCACTAGCACCGTGCAGCCTATAAAGAGAGGGATTATTCCAATCGCCAGAAATCTGGCTTCAGGGGAACCCTGCTTATACTCAATAGCAATTCTGACCACTGCAAGGAGCAACAGCGGAATGGACCAGTAGATTGGCAGCAACAATGTGGTTTGCAAATCTAATAGCAAGGCGGAAAATACACCTGCAAAACCAAGGCCGTACACCAGGAAATACATCGTTTTAGAATACTTTTTACTATCAGCATCGCCGGACAGCAAAGCGTTGACCATCCAGCCGCCAGACATAGCAGAAGAGTAAATAGCCAGTATATAGGTGGCATCATTGATCGATGGATAACCCGGCCAGATAAATTCAAAACCGTAGCCAAACACTCTGAACAACATAAATGTCAGAGAGAAGCTAAAGGCAGCAAAACTCAGGTAAGCATTGCTGCGAGTTGCAAGAAAACACAGCAGACAGCAAAGTGCTAGTGTGGTCATAGTGCCGAAGAAAAACATATCCCTGAATTCGGTTTCTCTTTGCTGTTTCATAATAACTTCGGGTTTATGCAGAAAAAATGAGAAACGCAGGATCTCTCCTGCCATTGAACCTTCAATAAGCGTGGTTTCGCCAGCGGGTAAAAAAACCGGAAACAAGTAATCCGGACTGACTATCGGACGAGAATTAAAGGAGTAAGCATCGCCAGTTTGCCATTCATCTTCACCAGCTTTAACGGTCAATTTTTTGATAGCTGCAAATGGGATAGAAAACCACAATGTCTGGTCACGCCTGCTGCTGTTTGTAACAGGTATACGGAAATACATGGTTTGATTGGCCGGGCGCTGTAAGCTTTGGAAATCCTTGGTCCAGGTACTCTGATTAGAAGAAAAACTAGCGTCCAGTGAATAAACCGCAGAGTCGTTTAACGACAATGAGTCTTGTCCGTTCCATTCAGCACTTTGGATATGAAATGAAAAGAAAAAGAGGGGCCAAAATAACCCACAAGGCCAAATTTGCTTTAACAGTTTAGTCAGCAACCCATTCACGGGAAAATTGGCCTTAAAGTTATTCTTACTGAAATAAAACTTAGCTTATCCCGAGGGACAATTCAAAAATTAATCTTTGTATCATGTGTCAGATTATGACCTTAAGCATTTGAAGGAACTAGAAAAATTCGCTGGTGATTAGAAAATCAAAAGAGGTTTAGAATGCATAACCCGTATGTTTGTTTTCTACTTTGTAGAAAGTTGCCTGTGTAAAATCCTTGTCATCGCCGTTATTGTGCTCATTGGAAACGTCTGCTTTGAGGCACATGAATTGGTCGGTCTGATCCTAGCCGTTACCAACCATCTTTTGCAAATAGATAGCCCTTTCCCCAGATGGTTTTAATACGATAAGGTTCAGCCGGATCGTCGCCCAGTTTTTTGCGCAATCTGGAAACGCGTAAATCAATTGAGCGATCAAAACCATCATACTCGAATCCACGCAATTTGGTGACAAGTTCGTCACGTGTTACCAATTGCCCCGCTTTTTCTGCCAGCAACCACAACACATCGAACTCATTTGATGAAATTTTGATGGCGTGATTGTCCAAAGTCACGACTCGTGAGGATTGATCAATTGAAAGGCCAGACAAGACAATTTTATTTCGTTGACTTACTGCCGGCGAAGCGGGGGAATGGCGGCGCAATAATGTTTTTATGCGCGCCAGCAAAATCCGAGGTTTGACGGGCTTGGTCAGGTAGTCATCCGCACCAACTTCGAGGCCCAGAACTTCATCAATTTCCTCATCCCTGGCAGTCAGCATCACAATCGGACCGGAATAATCTGGCCTGACAGCTTTACACACATCTAATCCGTCAAGTCCCGGCAGCATGCCGTCTAATACCACTAAATCGGGCATGATGGATGTGATTTGAGCAACAGCAGTATCACCCCTGTTCACCACACTGACCTGATAGCCTTGATTGGTCAGGTATTCCTGGATCCAGTCGGCCAGTGATTTATCGTCTTCAACAACGAGTATGTGAAAGGGGTGTTCTGTTTGCATGTCTGCCATCATTACCGTGATAGTCGTTTTTAACAAGTAGGCTTTTGTTAGAAAACGTAATTTATTGAAATACTCAAGCCAGTGCTCCTGTCTTCAGCAAACAGCGGACTGTCTTTAAGCGCGCTTGAATACTCGGCGTGACGCAGCTTGGTGGCGAAATACCAATCTTCAGAAATCTCATACTCAGCGCCAACTTCTGCAACAAAGGCAAAGCCCGATCCTGCATCGTACTCATTGAACAGTTCCGAGCTTTGTTCAGCGTCTACTCCAAAGTAAAAATCGTTATATTTGGATGAACTATAATTTACTGAACCGGCTGCAGTGAAATTCCAGTCTCCTAACTGCCAGTTTCGCCCAGCTGAGATTGAACCTGTAGCACCATGGCTGTTAAACGGCAACAGGTTTGCCTGAACAACCCAGTTATTATGGAAGTAGGTTGCTCTCAATCCACCAGCCAACGCGTTGCCTCTGTCTTTGAGGTTGCTGCCATCAAACCTGTCGATTTCGCTTACATCAATATAGTTGGATAACGTGAGCATTGCATCGAATCGCCAATTTCGGTTTTCCCAAACAGTATAGCCGGCCGCCAATCCAGGTGCGCCCAGACTATCACTGCTCAATTCTGTAAAAAAACCGTTGATATTGTAACGCCACTCAATGGGAATATTGAAAGAACCTTCTGTTTCACCTTCCAACGGATTTTTATAGTAGCTGGCTCCCGCGCCGATTCTGAAGTAGTTGTCACTGCGATCATCAGCCACGGTACTCAAGTGTTCACTAATGTTGCTGGCAAAAGCCAGGTTACAACTCAATGCAAGTGTCAGAAATGTAGCAAGTTTTGTTTTTGTCAGTTTTAATGTTTTCATTTTAAAGTCCTTTTCAATTAATGTTGTCTGTCGTAAACGTTGTAGCCTTTTTCAAATAAGCAGTTACGCAACACCCGTTCTTGGGTTTCTGTTGCTGCAACAGCACCCTCGATGCTGCCCGACACTGCTCCAACTAACGCGCCAACTAGGACACCACCCAACGCGCCTTCAAGGCCATCATCAAAAGCGCCGACAATAGCACCAGTTCCAGCGCCACTTGCTGCACCGTTAGCCGCCGCTACTCGGCTGGCTTCCTCCTTATCAACACTGGCCGCGAACGATTCGCAGTACGCCAGATCTTGTTGGTACTCTGCATCTGTTTTACCTGCCAAGTCGACGACTGGTGATTGGTTGTATGCACAAGCACTAAGTCCGAGTGACACGGCACTTACAAGGAAGGCCTTTTTTATTAATGTCTGTTTCATGAGTTTCTCCATACTGAATTTACGCTGCTACTTTATCCAAGTAAGGGTGAATAAGACGTAACGCTGCTTATCGACTTGTATCAAAACGTATCCACTATATTTGCGGATATGTTCGGCCATAGAAGTTAAGAAAACGGGTATTACTGCTTTCTTCCAAAGTGAATTTCGCGCATAATGATCGGCCGTTTTAATTTTGTTAACGATGCAGATTTTGTGAAAGTTGTGCCCAATAAAAACGACGATAATAAAGTCGAGAAGCTGAAAATACCTCCGCACTCCATGGAGGCAGAGCAATCTGTATTGGGAAGCATGCTGATAGCCCCGGACTCGTGGGATAAAGTCGCTGAAATCGTTACCGAAACAGATTTTTATAATAGATCACATCAAACTATATTTTCCGGCATCCTTCGCTTGTTATCGAACAACAAACCCGTTGACTTGATCACCGTTTCGGAAGAACTGGAAAGCCATGATCAGCTGGAAGAAGCTGGTGGGTTTGCCTACCTGGGTGAGCTGTCTAAAAACACTCCCAGTGCTGCCAACGTGGTTGCTTACGCTGAAATTATTCGGGAAAGAGCCGTTACCCGGGAGTTGATTGGCGCGGCCCACGAAATTGCTGAGGTTGGCTATAACCCAGAAGGTCGTGACAGTACCGAAATTCTGGATCTGGCTGAAACCAAAGTATTTGAGATAGCCGAAAAGCGCACAGGCGAAAACGAAGGTCCCCGGAATGTAGAAGCGGTTTTGGGTAAAACCATTGATCGATTAGAAGCGCTGATCAAGACCAATAAAGAAGTGACTGGTGTATCAACCGGGTATACGGATCTGGACAAGAAAACCAGTGGATTACAATCTTCAGATCTCATCATAGTTGCAGCCAGACCCTCAATGGGAAAAACTACCTTCGCGATGAACCTTTGTGAAAATGCCATGTTGCTGGAAGAAAAACCGGTCTTGGTGTTTAGTCTTGAGATGCCGTCAGAACAAATCATGATGAGGATGCTGGCATCACTGAGCCGGGTTGATCAAACCAAGATCAGAACAGCACAGCTTGACGATGAGGATTGGGCAAGGATGTCGAATACTATGGCCATGCTCAAAGATAAAGACAATCTGTTTATTGATGATGCATCTGGTCTGACACCTATGGATGTGCGCACCCGTGCACGGAAATTGGCCCGAGATCGTGGTGGCATCAGTCTGATCATGATCGATTATTTGCAATTGATGCGGGTACCTTCGCTCAGCGAAAACAGAACATTAGAAATCGCTGAAATATCTCGGTCATTAAAAGCGCTTGCAAAGGAACTGGAAGTTCCGGTTGTGGCATTATCGCAGTTAAATCGTAGTTTGGAGCAGCGTGCTGATAAGCGCCCGGTTAACTCAGATTTGCGTGAATCAGGCTCAATTGAGCAGGATGCGGATTTGATCATGTTCATTTATCGTGACGAGGTTTATCACGAAAATTCTGAATTAAAAGGGATCTCAGAAATTATTCTGGGCAAACAACGTAATGGTCCAATAGGAACCGTCAGGTTGACTTTCCAAGGCCAGTATTCACGTTTTGACAACTATGCAGGACCTGCATATTCGGATGAGTAAGGTATAAATAACTATACTTAGGTATCAGCATTGAACACATCTGTGCAACTTATTGATTTACGTGACAAGTATTTACTCCTACCATGGAAGCAATCTGACTAAAAGCTGATACTTATGTTCGCACGCATAGTGTTGATTTTAATGTTAATTAGCAGTTTTCCAGGGTATGGAAATTCTGTCACTCCAGAACCACTCGATGTGGCTCGATTAACGGATGAATCACCCAGCAATTTAATCGACAAACTTTATTATACTGATAGTAAAGATTGCCCAGGTATAGGGCATAAGAATCTCCGATCCTGCGATTCTATGCTGCTAAGTCAACATCAGACGCTAAACTTTGGTTTCGATACGTCACCACACTGGTTTACTTTCTCGTTAAAAAATACAAGTACTGCTCCCAAGCAGGTTTACGTGGAAGTTGCTTATGCCTTGTTGGATGACATCGAACTTGTTGCATTTGATCAGCAGCAATCAATTGTTAATCGCTACGAAGCGGGCGATTTGCTTCCTTACTCGAAGCGCCCCATCAGTAACCCCGGTTTTGTATTTCCTATCGATGTTGCGGCGGAAGAAACCTATGACATCAGTTTGCGAATTGCCACAGGCTCTTCTTTTCAGGTACCAATATTAATCTGGGATCCAGTCGCATTCTCAGGGTCCAAATTTGGTGAAATCTTATTATTTGGTTTGTTTATCGGCGCTATGCTGGTGATGGCTGGTTATAATTTGATGTTGTCCTTTTCAACCCGGGACAGAAGTTATTTGTATTTCGCGATGACATTATTTTTCTATGCGTTGGTACAAAGCGATCTCACCGGGATCAGTTATGCTTTTTTATGGCCAAACAGTCCGGATTGGAACCATGTGAGTTTAGTGGTTGTTGGCTGCCTCGCCGTTGCCAGCATGGCACTTTTTTCTCACACTTTTTTACAGCTTAAAAAGTACAGTCTGTATGCCGATACAATGCTCAAACTGGGCGCAGCGCTCTGTATCTTCCTGGTTTTGACCACCCCATTTACTCCATATTATATTCTTATTTCAGGCACATCATTACTGGTTGGAATTGTGCCCGCGATAGCTTATGTAAAAAGTATTCAATTGTGGCGGAGAGGCTACGTACCGGCCCGCTACTTTGTTGTGGCTTTTTCCTTTTTTGTGCTGGCGGCCGGGGTTTTTGTGGTCAGCAAATTTGGCGCGATAGAGCGCAATATTTTTACTGAATACTCAATCCATTTTGGGGCAGTTATTGTCGTAACCTTGTTATCACTTGCGCTGGCAGATCAGGTCAACCAGGAAAAACGTGAGAAAGAAATCGCACAGGCAGAATCTATCGGCTCACTAAAAAAATTCGAGGAAATTTATACACACTCTTCAGAGGGGATATTTCAGGTCGATCCAGAAGGGCGTTTCGTATCAGCCAACCCGGCATTTCTGACTATTTTAGGTGCTAAAAACATTTCTCATTTGCAGCAAAAGTTTCAGGATCTGGAGTCCATACTTGTTGACCCTGATCAGAAGCTTCTGCAAAAAATAAAGCTGCATGAAAGAACAACCAATCTGGATTTGTGTTGCCAGCGCTTAGATGGTCAGCATATATGGGTATCATTAAACACAAGACTTGGAAGAGACCTTGATGATCGTCTGATCTGTATTGAGTGCTCCATGACTGACATTACTGACCGGAAAAGCATAGAGGGTCGATTGCGATATCTGGCCAACTATGACCAACTGACAGGTCTTATTAATCGGAACGCTTTTCAGGACCGCTTAAAACGATTGATAGACAGTGCACGAGAGTACAATAGCGAAAATGCTTTGCTCTTTATTGATCTGGATCGCTTTAAACTTGTCAATGATACTTGCGGGCATCTGGCAGGTGACGAACTTCTTAAACAGCTGGGTGTTATCTTTACTCATCAAGTTCGTCAGCGAGACGCAACGGCCAGGATTGGTGGTGACGAATTTGCCATATTATTAGCAAATTGTGATATCAAAAAAGCGTCTGAAATAGCCGATCAATTAAAAAACGCTTTGAATAAGTTTCGATTTAGTTGGCAGGGCAAGCAATTTGATGTTGGTGCCAGTATCGGCATTGTTCCTATCAATCAGTATTCTGAAGGTGTAGTCAGTTTGCTCAATTTAGCCGATTCGGTTTGCTTAATGGCGAAAGAGCAAGGACGAAACAGAATTGTTGTTCATGATGAAAATGCCGCGGACATCAATGAAAAAATTCAGGCAAAAAACCTTCTGGCGACTATTCATGAAGCAATTGAAAGGGACAACTTTGTTTTGTTCAAACAAAAAATTGTATCCTTTAAGGAGCCCGAATCAGTTGCTTACGAAATTCTACTTAGACTGAATTTAAATGATGAGTTTGTCGGACCCGGCGTGTTTATCCCAACCGCAGAGCGATACAATGTTATGCCGAAAATTGATCGCTGGGTTATTAAAGAGTTTTTAACTTATTTGGCAGAGGATCCGGACAGGCTGGAAAAGGTAAGTATGGCAACAGTCAACCTAAGCGGTCAGACTTTATCAAATCCAGATTTTCTGCCCTATTTGTTTGGTTTATTAGAAAAGAATCCAGAAATAAGTGCCAAGCTTTGTCTTGAATTGACCGAAAGCGCAGCACTGAATAACTTATCTGAATCGTCTGAGTTGGTCATGAAGATGAAAGAACTCGGTGTGAGATTTGCCGTAGATGATTTTGGTAGCGGTTACGCGTCATATAGCTATCTGACCCAACTACCAATAGACTTTGTCAAAATTGATGGCACATTTTGTCTTAATATCGATCAGGATCCTATCAATCAGACTGTAGTACGCTCGATTACCGAGATATCACACATTATGGGTATGCAGGTAATTGCTGAATTTGTCGAGACAGAAGCAGCGCTGAATTGCCTGAAAGAAATTGGTGTTGATATGGTACAGGGCTATTACCTGGGTAGACCAAGTCCGATTTAATCCGTGTCGTCATTTCCAATTGTTAAATTGTAATTGTGCCAACGCCCCATCGATTCCAATGATCGTCATTTGAACGGCTATTACAGTTAATATCAGACCCATTAATCGTGTGACTATAGTTAATCCTGACTTTCCGAAAATATTCATTAATTTGCTTCCGGCCATAAAGCAAGCAAAGGTCACCAAACATAGGCAGGCAAACATACTAACGGTAATACCAATCTCCACCCACACGCCTAAGGCTGAGAAATTCATTGCTGTGGCAATAGTTCCCGGGCCAGCCAGGATAGGAATAGCAAGAGGTGAAATTGCTATATCAGATCCATCTTGTCGTTTAGGAGCATGTAAATCTGAATGATTGCCACCGAGCATCTGATAGCCAATGATGAATACCAGGATGCCACCTGCAATTCTAAGCGCTGGCAGAGTAATACCGAAAAAATGAAAGAGCGTCTTCCCTAACATGGCAAATAGTAAAACAATAACAAAACTGGTGAACAAGGCCTTAATTGCAATGCGCTTTTGCTCTGCTTTGCTAAGTGTTTGCGTTAGCCCAACAAACACAGCGGTGTTAGGTAACGGATTCATTATTGAGAAAAAGCCTAAAAATACGCCAAGAATGTGTTCTGCCACCATATGCTCCTGATCTTCACTATGTTGTATTTCTATGGAAAATAAAAAAGGAGCAAAATGCTCCTTTTTTATTGCTTAAACATCAAAACTAGTTTTTCAGTACTTTCACCTTATCTATCGCTGTAACTTTCGCCTCAATTCGGCGGTTCATGCGACTTGCTTCCGGCGTGTTGCTGCTATCTAAAAGACGTTCCTCACCATACCCGACAGCAGTTAGCCTATCTTCCGCTATGTTGTACTGGTCTATCAGCAATTGTTTCACTGAGTTGGCTCGACTCTCAGATAAGGTCTGGTTATAACTCGCTTGGCCAACAGCTGAAGTGTGTCCTTCGATGACTGCTTTTGTATTTGGGAAGCGACTCATGAAGCTGGCGAAATCCGAGAATTGGCTGTCGTTAGGGTTATCTATATCTGCGCTATTGTTGGCAAACAGCACTTGAAGATTAACAGTAACTTCTTTTTCAGCAAAGATACTACAACCAATTTTATCTACCTTGTCGGTGAGTGGTGTCTCAGGGCACTGGTCGTCTTGATCGAGCACGCCATCCTGATCTGAATCGAGAGCCAGGCTACAGCCTTTGGCACCGACCTTTGTGCCAGCTGGAGTATTTGGACATCTGTCGATTTCGTTAATTACGCCATCACCATCCAGATCGTTATTGCAGCCACGAGCATCCACAGCCTGGCCTGCAGGTGTGTTCGGGCATTGATCAATAGTATTAGCCACGCCGTCGCCGTCAGAATCTATATTACAACCTGTAGTATCCACCTGAGTTCCAATTGGTGTATTCGGACACTGATCCTGTGAGTCATAAACGCCGTCTCGGTCTGAATCTTTCGGCGCTGCCGGGGCACTCTTAGCACCAAATGTGTAGGCTAATCCCAGCTTAAGTCCATAATCACGGAAACCTTCGCCAAAATCGTGATAAACCGCTGCTTCAGTGATGACGCGCCATTTATCGTTCACCATCCAATGTTTGCCCAACCCCAGATTGGCTACTTGATCATTGTCACCTATGCTTAAGTGCTTCAAGCCCGCAAAAAGGTACATTGCATCGTTTTTAGTGAAATACATCGCATCCACACCAATTCTTGATCCGCCATTATTAGGATCTTGTGTCCCAAGTCGGCTTGCATCTGTATCTATATCCAATGCTGAATATTCAAGGCGGGCAGCCCATTGAGGTTTGAAGCGAAATCCAAATTCCACACCTCCACCAAATCCGTCCTCCAGATATCCGATAGGCTCAGGCTTATCGCTGTCTGCATTGTAATATTCAACAAAACCTCCTACCCATGATTTGTAAGTAGGATCTTCGGCCGCGAAGCTATTGCCTGCACAGGCCAACAGTAGACCAAGAGCGATTGATGTTTTCTTCATTGTGTTCATCCTAAATGTGCTAAGTCTTTATTTTTCGTAAGCATAATACAATTAAACTGAAATTATAGTGTCCCGGTTATTCACCCTGCAACGAAGCGATGAGAATTCTTGAACCCGCTTTGTTTCGATGTTCTCCCAAATAGATCCCCTGCCAGGTTCCTAACAATAGTTTGCCCCTTTCAATAGGAATTGTCAGATTGCAGCCTATCAAGCTTGCTTTGATGTGCGCAGGCATATCATCTGGCCCCTCGTAGGTATGCAAATAGTACGCCGCGTTCTCAGGCACCATTTGATTAATATGGCTCTCCATATCCGTTCTAACGGTGGGATCAGCATTCTCGTTGATAGATAGACTGGCGCTGGTGTGTTGTATAAAGAGGTGCAATACACCGATATCAAAATCGCGTATCTGTTGGCATTGACTTAAGATTTCATCAGTAATTAAATGAAAACCTCTTGTTTTGGGTCGCAGATTGATGCGTTTTTGTTGCCACATAGCAACACTATTTATCGAAACAGATTTCTAAATATGCGTTTCCTGCATCACTGCTGAAAGGCATGATCATTTTGGGGCCATCCACCTGATGCGTTATTGAATGGTTTTTACCGGATACCACTATTGGTGTAGCCATCCCGAAGTCGTACCCTTTCTGACCGAGTTCATTTTTAGCGCCCCCACAGATCATGTTAGCAATTTCACCAACCATATCTGTGACTTCTGCATTAATAGAGTCTGGTTTTTCCCCGAGCATCCTGTTCATGATTTCTAATGCTAGAGATTCTTCGAAAGTAATCGACAATGAGCCTTTGACTTTGTCTCCCACCATGCCAATCAAACCAGAGACGTCCCCATGAGCTAACTCATCAGATTTCTTCTTGGGCTTACCTGGCTTAAGTTCAGTTTGTGCCATGGTCTGAAGTACATTGACCAGAGCAGCTATAAATGGGTTGATAAATTCAACATTCATTTTTACGATGCGTCCTTATTCATTAATCTTTTTCGCTTTTCGCTGTAATTATTCCTGGTCTGCCTTAGTGACGTTCATTTGCAACTCAGGTTCATCGCTAATTTCTTGTACCTACATTTTACTGACACGAAGAGCAAAATCCATGCGCTTCAATAGTTTGCTTGGTCACGCTAAAACCAAATGTTTCTGCCTGCTTATCCAGCGTTTCTTTGAGTCCCGAAGACTGAATCTCTTTCACTTCACCGCATTGGTCACAGATTAGAAATTGCACGGGATGATTGCAATCAAAATGATGACATGCAACAAATGCATTGGTCGATTCAAGTCGATGTATTAATCCAAATTCAAGTAAAAAATCCAACGTTCGGTAAACAGTGGCTGGCTTAGCACTATTCTCAGTTTGTTTTAACTCGTCAAGCAATTCATATGCGCCCACCGAACCTTCCTTTTCGAGTAAAAGTTCATACACTTTTTCTCTCAGATGAGTGAATCTGGCACCTTTACTTTCGCAAAAATCCCTAGCTTTGATTACTTGATTGCTTATTGTCATGGTATAAAAAACTGGTCAATAGTGACGCTAGTGTAGCATAACCGCGCCGTTGGAAAAGTCCGATACATTAGTGATTACCTATAATTTGTAATCAGATCAAAGGAATGGCAAAAAGTATTTTTCAATAGTTCTAGGTATTTAGGCCATGTATTGACTGAATCAGCTGGTCTTCAAGAGCAAAACGTTCTTCCAGTTGCTGTCCGAGATCAGACAAACTGACATCAAAGTTTGCCATTTGAGCATCGTCTTCCAAGTCTGCATAACAATCGTTGAACCCCAATGCATGATCAGTTGTGGCAGAAATTTTAGGATACAAATCTTCTTTCAAATCTTGTCCAGAAGCGGTCAGTTCATTGCCATTGACTATTTTATCGTAAACTTCAAAATGCCCGGCTGACACATAGTCTACAAGCAACTCACAAAAAGAAGCGATGTCGGATTTATCGGGCAAAGCGTCATGAGCACGATTAAACGGAGGTAAACCAGCCAATTCGCAATACAGAACCAACAGCTCTTGTCTTTCATGTAACCATGTATCAATAGCGTTGTGTGAACCGCCCCATTTAGCTTTGGCTTGTTCTGTTTGCGACAACATGACTTTTCACCTGTGGCTGGAAATCGATTTTTGTGGTTTGAGTATATCACCGGAATATGAGTAACAAAATAGCCGCTCTTTTGAACTGCTCAAATATACATACAGAAGCAATTTTCCAGTTTAGCCTGTCGTTCTCTCAGATATGTTAGTGTATACAAAATTACTGGTTATCTGAGATGTTTGCTAATTGCAATTTCATCTTCGTCCAGACTCTAATAATCTTCGAAAATAACAGTAACCAGAAATAATAGGAAGGTGAATGGAACAACGGGACACAACGCGATGGACAATGCTTAAAGACATGCTGTTTTTCCAATTCAAATTAGTTTTGGATGCTGTCAGAGATCTTATCTTAAGCCCAGCCGCGTTTATTGCTGTCTTATTTGATGTTTTCAAAGGACATCATCAACAAGAAAGCTATTTCTATAAATTAATGTCTCTTGGTCGGCAAAGTGACAAATGGATCAATCTGTTTGGGGCCGGAAAAGAGGTGCCTGATCAAATTGAGCAGCCATCTGAAAAAGCGCAGGAAGGTGTCGATCAAATGTTAAGTAAACTGGAGTTGGTGCTCAAAGAACAACACGAAAAAGGTGGCTTAACAGCCTCGGCGAAATTACGCATCGACAGCTACTTAAATAAAATGTTGGATAAGCGCGATCCAAAGTCTTGATAAGGAACAACTCTTAGTCAAAGTAGTCCTAAACAGACTATGTTAAGCTATTCAAAAATATACTTAAAATACTGTAAGGCTCTATAGTAACAGGCAATAATAATGATAAAACAAACGTTTGAATTGGCCGAAGATCAAGAGGCCTATTGGTTGGTGTTTAGTGGGGAGCGAATTGTCAGCACCACTGAAAAACCACAATTTCTTCGCTCTACAGCAAATCAGCTTACGTTCGCTCAAGCTTACCTTGATCAAACGGTTCAAATTGGTGAGCACGACGGACTACCTTGCATTGCGGTTGATATGCAAAGTGAACGTATCGAGTCAGATGATTTAACAACTCATAGCCTGCGTAGTTTCTTTCTTCACAATCAGGCAGAAATGTTCAATATTGTTGCCCGCGCCTGGCAAATAGTCGTATTCAGACGCACCCACAGATACTGTGGTCGTTGTGGTGACAGAATGCGCCAGGTCGAATGGGAGATGGCTCTGCACTGCCATCAGTGTGGGCACCGATGTTATCCACGTATTTCTCCTTGCGTAATTGTGGCTATCCGAAAAGGAAACAAGCTGTTGCTCGCGCAGGGACCCAGTCAGAAAGAACGTAAAATGTGGTCAATACTGGCTGGTTTTGTTGAAAGTGGCGAAAGCCTTGAACAAGCTACCCACAGAGAAGTGTTTGAAGAGGTTGGCATCAAAATTAAAAATCTTGAGTACTTCGGTAGTCAACCCTGGCCGTTTCCTCATTCTTTGATGGTGGGATACCTTGCCGAATATGAAGAGGGAGAAATTACTGTCGATGGAAAGGAAATCCACGAAGCTTATTGGTGCGATATAGATGACTTACCTTTCGTTCCACCCAACCTTTCTATTGCAGGCAGATTGATTGAAGAGACAGTGAAAAGGCTCAAGTAATAAAAAAGCCCTACCGAAGTAGGGCTTGAATTATTTTAGCGTGGAGGTCCCGTTATCGGGCTTCTTGATATTATAATTCACTAGCGCAGTAGTGTTATAGCAGAGTATGACGAAGATATGCAAGTAATATACAAAATTTAGGTACAAATCAGCATCGATCTCACTTAAAATGCGCCCTGCGAACAATTCAATCAAATCCTGTTTCTCCCAAATTAAGTATCAAGGAATTCCATGCAGCAGTTAAAAAATGATCGTTATCTCAAGGCGTTGTTGCGTCAACCCGTTGACTATACGCCAGTTTGGATGATGCGTCAGGCTGGTCGTTATTTACCAGAATACAAAGCAACCAGAGCAGAAGCGGGCGACTTTATGTCCCTTTGTAAAAATGCCGAGCTTGCATGCGAAGTAACATTGCAGCCTCTGCGCCGTTTTGATCTTGATGCCGCCATTTTGTTTTCTGATATTCTGACAATTCCAGATGCAATGGGACTCGGTTTGTATTTCGAAACAGGGGAAGGGCCTAAATTCGAACGCACCATGCAAAGTATGGCAGACGTAAAAGCTTTACCTATCCCCGATCCTGAACAGGAACTGGGATACGTGATGAATGCTGTCAGAACGATACGTAAAAATTTACAGGGTGAAGTACCTCTTATCGGATTCTCCGGCAGTCCATGGACATTAGCAACCTATATGGTAGAAGGCGGTTCAAGCAAAGCTTTTACTAAAATTAAAAAAATGGCCTTTGCCGATCCTCAAGCCCTGCACCTTTTATTGGATAAGCTGGCAGATTCAGTGATTCTTTATCTGAATGCACAAATTAAAGCGGGTGCTCAGTCTGTCATGGTATTTGATACCTGGGGAGGCGTGTTGTCTCCCAGAGACTATAAAGACTTTTCATTGCAGTACATGCATAAAATTGTTGATGGATTGATTCGGCATCATGATGGTCGCCAGGTACCGGTGACGCTATTCACTAAAAATGGTGGTATGTGGCTGGAATCAATAGCAGCAACGGGTTGCGACGCTGTCGGATTGGACTGGACCATAGATATTGGTGACGCCAAAGAACGTGTAGGTGACAAAGTTGCACTGCAAGGCAATATGGATCCATCCATGCTATACGCACCCGCCGAGAGAATCGAGCAGGAAGTCCAGACGATTCTAGATGGATTTGGTAGTGGAACTGGCCATGTGTTTAATTTAGGCCATGGCATTCATTTGGATGTGCCGCCAGAAAACGCCAAGGTGTTTATTGACGCGGTTCATCGACTAAGTAAACCTTTCCACGGGGTGTAATGTGAATATTCGCGCGCTAATTGTTGGTTTGATAATCTGCATTCCAGTGGCCTGGTACGCAGGCTATTGGATGGGTAAATCATTGTATAAAGAACCTGCGCCAGAATCCGGTACTCTGCTTGTTTCATCCGAGAAGCAAGCTGTTGCGGCTGGACACAAACAATATACTGAAGCAAGCGAACCACAATTACTGAATGTCAGGGAAGGCCAACCTGAGGGTAACTCGACACAAGACCTGACGCCTACGCCAGACTCAGTGGAATCTCAGACAGAAGCAGAAACGTTAGTGCCTGGTGTCTCAACTTCGGGGCTTGAGCGCACTGGAGAAGTGTTGGATGATCGAAATACTAGAGAGCATCTTTTAGAATCCAGACAGTTTGAAAGCACTTTTTCAGAGGACGATGAAGATTGGCAGGCAAAAACCAATTTTACCGACTTTTTGCAGCTTCACGAAAACGCACACCTCATTGAACTGCATAAAATTATTTGCTCCACAGCACGCTGCCAGTTGATAGGTCAATTTGAGGCGGATCATAAAAAATGGGAGGAGGTGATCAACGAGATGAAGGAACAAGATTGGTGGAACTATACAGGTACATCCAGTTCTTCCTCTACCCGAGATGGCGTCACATACTTTAATCTATTTGTGAATAAACCGGAAAACTAAACTCAGGCATCACGTGGCATGCCCTTTTCAATGCTGCGGATCAGACGTTCGGTAAGCCGGGTAGGTGTGGTAACGCGTTTGCTGTTTTGTTGCTCCAACGCCCACTCTATGTGTTCACGCACAAGTTCAGTGGTGACAGGCAATGCTGCTTTAAGGGTGGTGATTATATTCTCGTCATAGTCGGCATTTCCCATGGCGACCGCAATATTTCGTTGCCAGCGTTGGTGGCCGATCCGCCTGATGGCAGAACCTTCAGTATTCTTGAGGAAAGTGGGTTCATCCCATTCGAATAACTCACGCAAGGATTTATTGTGCAGTTGCTGCCGGGGAGAGAAGTCGTCTTCAGCAGTAATGCTGGCAAAGCGATTCCAAGGGCAAATCAACTGACAATCATCACAACCGTAGATGCGATTACCTATTAATGAGCGGTATTCCTCCGGAATTGCACCTTTTTGCTCAATAGTGAGATAAGAAATGCAGCGCCGAGCGTCCACTACATAGGGTTCAACAATGGCGTTGGTTGGACAGATGGTCATGCAGGCTGTGCAATTTCCGCAGTTTTGCTCCACTGGCTGATCCACTGGCAGAGGCAAATTGACAAATAATTCGCCCAAAAAGAACCATGAGCCCGCTTCCTTATTTAGTGTGAGAGAGTGTTTACCTGTCCATCCGATGCCAGCTTTTTCAGCAACGGCATGTTCAAGAATGGGTGCAGTGTCAACAAAGGGTCTGAAATTCAACGTTTCACAGTGCTGCTTTATTTTATCGCCTAGTTTTTTCAGTTTGCCACGCATGACTTTGTGATAATCACGACCCAGTGCGTAGCGGCTAATATAGCCAAGTTGTTTGTTTTTGAGTGTGCTTGCAAAGCTGGCATCAGTAGGTAAATAGTCCATTCTGACACTAATGATGCGGACGGTTCCTGAAAGCAACTCGTCGGGTCTGGCTCGTTTCATTCCATGCTCCTGCATATATTGCATTTCGCCGTGGAAACCTCTATCCAGCCAATCTTTTAAAAACTTTTCATGTTTTTTCAGGTCAATATCACAAATCCCAATTTGCTGAAAACCTAGCGCTTTGCCCCATGCCTTGATATTTTCTGCAAGTTGATGAAAATCCGGAACAGGAAGCTGAGACATTGAAACCCTCTTTAGCAAAATCAGCGCAGACAAGCTTATCACATAACGTTTTTTCTGCGCATCAGGTAAGAGAACATGAGCCCACTGCTGCAAATATTGCAGGTTGTGAGATGTATGATTTAATGGAAAGGGCTGGAGACGCAGCCTTTCACCTTATTCCGCTTAATTGGCCCGACGCGAAAAAGATTATTGTAGTGGTCGGCAGCGGAAACAACGGTGGTGATGGATTTGTAGTGGCCAGACTAGCTAAATTAGCTGGTTACTCGGTCACCTTGTGCTCGCCTGTCAGCAACAAAGCTCTTAACGGTGATGCACTGACAGCTCAGCAAGCCTGGTTAGCTGAAGGTGGCTCAATAGAAGATGAAAGGCAGGTTCAATACGGGCGTTTTGATCTTATAGTGGATGCACTGCTAGGCACCGGATTGGCGGGTGAGGTGAAGTCGCCTTTTGTCCAATGTATTGCCCGCATCAACCTGTCATCAACACCTGTTTTAAGTATTGATATACCTTCAGGATTGCATGCGGACAAGGGGACCGTGCTTGGGGATGCGATAGCAGCTGACGCTACCATGACCTTTGTCGGCGTTAAATCCGGGCTTACTACAGGCATTGGCAAAGAATTCACAGGAATGCTGTTCTACGATGATTTAGGCATTGGGCAGGCCTTCAATAACCAGGTGGAATCTTCCATTAAACGCGTCGCGTACGAGGACTTTTTACCCTTGCCACGAAGACCAGTTAATGCTCATAAAGGGACATTTGGACGATTATTATGTATCGGCGGAAATCGCGGAATGTCAGGCGCAATCCGCATGAGTGGTGAAGCAGCTTTGCGTTGTGGAGCGGGTTTGGTGAGAGTGTATTGCCATCATCAAAGCATGTTGCAAGTCAGCAATGGCCGCCCCGAACTGATGATCAGCGATGACAATCTCAGCCAACACCTGGATTGGGCTGACTGCCTGGTGCTAGGCCCCGGACTAGGCAAAGATGCCTGGAGTCGTTCTGTTTTTAATGAAGTCTTTTCTTATTTAGTGCACAAGGATATGCCAATCGTCATTGATGCTGATGGATTAAACCTGCTGAGCGAACATTTGCACAAGATAAAACTATCAAACCTTATCATTACCCCACACCCTGCGGAAGCGGCCCGTTTGATGAATTGTGACACTGAAGAGATTGAGTCCAACCGGTTCGAAAGTGCAAAATCATTGTCTGACAAGTTTTCAGGCTCCTGCGTATTGAAGGGGGCGGGGAGTGTAGTCAAAAGTAACGGCAAGACCTATGTGTGCGAAGATGGCAATCCGGGAATGGCAACAGCTGGTATGGGGGATGTATTGACGGGAGTACTTGGCGCCTTATTGGCACAAGGCATGACCGCCGCTGACGCGAGCTTGTATGGCACTTGTTTACATGGTGCTGCTGGGGATTTAGCTGCTGAAAATAATGGTCAACGTGGTATGCTAGCGAGTGATCTATTTATCGAATTGCAAAGGTTAATTAACTCCTGAATGACTACACAATTTTCTCTTGTTGCTGAGACTGAATCGGATACCGAAGGACTGGCGCAGCACATTGCCCAGGCGTGTAAGCAAGGTTCGGTTATTTATTTGCATGGTGATTTGGGGGCTGGGAAAACCACCTTCAGCAGAGGCTTTTTGCATGGTTTGGGACATCCTGGACGGGTTAAAAGTCCCACTTACACTTTGGTCGAGCCCTATGAGGTCCCGCCCTGGCGTATCTTCCACTTCGATTTGTACCGACTAGCGGATCCGGAAGAATTGGAATTTATGGGAATACGAGATTATTTTGAATCAGACTGCTTGTGTCTTATCGAATGGCCTGAGAAAGGCACAGGGTTGCTGGCAGCGGCAGATTTGGAGATTAGTATTGATTTTGCTGGGCAGGGCCGTACTATAAGCATAAGCGCCAATACGCCTAATGGTCAGGCGATCTTGCAAGCCATACAATAACGATGACAAAACGAAGAGCAATGATAGGCAGATTTATATTGCCAGTTTTAATACTGCTGGCCAGTTTGCCGACTGTGGCAAAAAATCAAATCGATGGCCTTCGGATATGGCCTTCTCCAAATAACACGCGAATTGTCTTCGACCTTCAACAAAAGCCAGAGTACTCCTATTTCAGTCTTCAGAACCCTGACAGATTAGTAATCGACTTTAAAAACACTGCTAAAAACCCCGATATTGCACAATTGGCGAAGGATAGCGAACTAGTCAGGAAAATCCGTCACAGCAGTCCGAAAAATTCGGATTCAGTACGAGTAGTGATAGACCTGAAGCGCAAAGTAAATGCTGAAGTTTTTGCGTTGCCCCCCACGCCTCCCTATAACAATCGCCTGGTGATTGATCTTAATAATTCTGATGCACAGACGAAAGCAGTTGCGGTCAATACGCAGCGCGCCAGCAGAGACCGGGACATTATTATTGCGATTGATGCAGGTCACGGAGGTGAAGATCCGGGGTCGATTGGGCCTAAAGGCACTTATGAAAAAAATGTGACCTTAAGTATCGCCAAGAAACTGGCTGACAGAATTAAGAAAGAGCAGGGTATGCGTGTCGTGATGACCAGGACAGGTGATTATTACATCTCTCCTAATGCGCGACCTGAACTTGCACGACAAAATAAGGCTGACTTACTTGTATCCATTCACGCTGATGCCTTTACCACACCTCAACCCAGTGGTGCATCTGTTTGGGTGTTGTCCATGCGACGGGCCAATTCTGAACTTGGACGCTGGATGGAAAGTACTGAACGCCATTCTGAATTGTTAGGTGGGGCCGCGGAAGTGATAAGGGATACTGCCAATGAACGTTACCTGGCGCAGGCATTCCTGGATATGTCCATGGACCATTCTCTGACCACCAGCTATGACCTGAGCCAAAAAGTCATTGGCGAATTGAAGCAGGTCACTAAACTGCATAAACGGACGCCGCAAGCAGCTAGCCTGGCGGTGCTCACGTCGCCTGATATTCCTTCGATCCTGGTAGAAACCGGATTTATTTCCAATCCACGGGAAGAGAAAAACCTGAACTGGGCGAAGTTCCGTCAGCAGCTGGCTGATTCTATTTTCGTTGCTATCAAAGCGTATTTTAAAAGTACGCCACCAGATGGCACGCTTTGGGCCAACCAGCGGGCCGAAAACAGAACGCACCGAGTCAGAAGTGGAGAATCCCTTTCGCTGCTAGCTCAGCGTTACAACGTGCGGGTCGCGCAAATAAAAGAAGCGAATAACTTAAACGGCGATGTGGTCAGAATTGGCCAGGTATTGACGATCCCAAGTATCTAGGCTCTGGCCAATCACATATCAATAAACAGGTTCCTTAGTGTCAATTCAAATTCTTCCGGCTCAATTAGCCAACCAAATCGCCGCTGGAGAAGTAGTAGAGCGTCCGGCATCCGTTGTGAAAGAGTTGGTGGAAAACAGCCTTGATGCAGGTGCTGACAGAATTGACCTGGAAATTGAAAAAGGCGGGCATAAACGCATCTGCATACGTGACAACGGTAAAGGTATTGCAAAAAGTGAATTGACCTTGGCCTTGAGCCGTCATGCAACCAGTAAAATCAGTTGTCTGGATGATCTGGAAAATATTCTTAGTTTGGGTTTTCGAGGTGAGGCATTGGCGAGCGTCAGTTCAGTGGCCAGATTAAACCTTACGTCAAAAACCAGCGAGCAAAAGGAAGCCTGGCAGGCCCACGCAGAAGGCAGAGATATGCAGGTGGAGATTCTCCCTGCAGCTCACCCTCAGGGAACAAGTGTTGAGGTGCTTGATTTATTTTTTAATACGCCAGCTCGGCGCAAGTTTCTGCGCACCGAAAAAACAGAGTTTAGCCACATAGATGAATTGGTTAAGCGCATTGCGCTGAGCCGTTTTGATGTGTCATTTACTCTCAAACACAACGGCAAACAGGTGCGCCGTTTACCAGCTATCAAAGATGATTCTTCAAGGGTAAAACGTATTGCCACTTTGTGCGGCAAAGACTTTGCTGAACAATCTATGTTTATTAAAAGTCAGTATCAGCAAATGAAAATTGAAGGCTGGTTGTCTTCACCAGGGACTGAGCAGGCGCAAAACGACTTACAGTATTTCTACGTCAATGGACGCATGATGCGCGACAAGCTGATTAACCATGCGATACGTCAGGCATTCGAAGGTTTGATCGCGCCTGAGACATTTCCCGCTTACGTGTTGTACTTTGAAATAGAACCCGGGCAGGTAGACGTGAACGTGCACCCAGCGAAGCATGAGGTACGATTTCAACAAGCAAGACTGGTACACGATTTTATTTACCGCGCAATTAGTGATGCTTTTCAACAGTCATTTTCCGACAATCAAGCAGAACAAGCTGCGACGACACTGTCAGCCGTAACACCAAACCACGACTATATCCGTCCACTCCAGACAAATGAGGAGCACAGTGTAAGAGAATATTCTGCGACTCCTCACCAAGGTCAAGTAGCCGGGGCAAACAAAGGAACTGGCGGTTTCAGAGGCACTCGAGGTGCGGTCAGTGCGGTAGCAGCTGAAAATTATCAACAACTCATGCAGCCCGCTGAAGTACAATCTACCCCGGAAATTGGCACGGACATACCTTATTTCCTGATTGGGCAGGTATTGCTGCTGCAAGCCAAAGATGGATTTTACCGATTACCTGTTAAAACACTTTATTGCCACAAATTGGAACAACAGTTTTCCCAGTCCATCCCCGTTGCCCAGCCACTGTTAATGCCGGTTTCTGTGCAGGCAAGCGAAGCGTGGTTAGCCGCTGCACACAGGTTATACGAACCGCTTCTTGCTCACAATGTGGAAATAGGGTGGACCGCAAAACGCATTATTTTGCGCAAGGTACCTGCTGGTTTTCGACAACTTAACTGGACTGAAATTCTCTGTCAATTGCTTGACTCAGCACAAAGTGATCTCAATTTAGCGGGGCGTTTGAGTCTGGCAATCGCCGATTCATTGGATGGCTATTCTTCTGAGCAAGCCATAGAATTATGGCACTGGCTGCTGTCGAATATTTCAGATGACCGGCAGGAGTGGGTGGCAAAGTTTGCGACCAAGGTACCTCTCGAAGCTTGGCTGCTCAATCATGAATGAAAATTCACATAAATCGGACGCGTTACCTCCTGCTATTTTCCTGATGGGACCAACAGCGTCAGGTAAAACAGACTTAGCTATTAAACTCTGCGAATCCTTACCTTGCGAAATAATCAGCGTTGATTCTGCCCTAATTTATAAAGGAATGGATATTGGTACTGCCAAACCAAGTCAGGAGGAACTAGCACGGGCTCCGCATAGGTTAATTGATATTCTCGACCCGGCTGAAAGTTATTCTGTCGCTGAATTTCGGCGAGATGCCTTAAACGCCATGCATGAAATAACCGAAAAGGGTAACATTCCTTTGCTGGTGGGCGGAACTATGATGTATTACAAGGCTCTCATTGATGGGTTGTCGTCTTTGCCTGCCTCAGACGATAAAATTCGGGCGAATATAGAGCAAGAGGCTGAGAATCTAGGCTGGCAGGCGTTACATGATGAGTTGGCACGAATTGATCCTGTCTCAGCAGAGCGAATACATCCAAATGATCCGCAACGACTGACTCGTGCTCTGGAAGTTTTTCGTCTGACTGGTAAAAACATGACCGAATTGACAAAAATAAAATCAGAACCCGTGCCTTTTTCGGTAAAACAGTTTACCATTTGTCCTGCTGATCGTAGTGTGCTGCATGAGCGGATTGAACGACGATTTAACAACATGATTTCCGCAGGATTTCAGCAAGAAGTTGAAAAACTGCGTACCAGAAGTGATCTACATCAAGATTTACCCTCTATACGTTGTGTGGGTTATCGACAAATGTGGCAACATCTCGATGGTGAATATGATCATAGCGAAATGGTCTATAGAGGCGTTGTTGCAACCAGACAGCTAGCCAAGCGTCAATTAACATGGCTCAGAGGCTGGAAAAATCTCAACTGGTTGGATTCCTTTAGTAAAGACAATTTGACTAAAATAGTAAACGTCAGCAATATTAAACCATAAGCCTTTTGCTATACAGCCCCGAGTTTTACTGTATACTTGGCAAATGGGTGAAAACCATAATAAAAAGAAAAGGATATGAAATGGCTAAGGGGCAATCTTTACAAGACCCATTCTTGAATGCACTAAGAAAAGAGCGCATTCCTGTCTCTATTTATCTCGTCAATGGCATAAAACTACAAGGTCAGGTTGAGTCTTTCGATCAATTTGTAATTTTATTGAAAAACACCGTCAGCCAAATGGTGTACAAACATGCAATTTCTACTGTTGTGCCGTCTCGCGCAATTACAATGCCCAGCTCGCAGGCAGACGCAGACAGTAGTCAAGCAGAGTAAGGTTTAGGAGAAAAGCTTGTTTGACCGTTATGAAGCTGGTGAACAGGCTGTTCTTGTCCATATAGATTTTTCCGATGAAAACAGCAAGGAAGATCTGCACGAGTTGCAGATGCTTGTGTCATCCGCCGGTGTAAATGGCGTCGAAGTGATAACGGCTTCGCGCAGGGCACCTCATCCCAAATATTTTGTCGGTAGCGGTAAGGCCGAAGAAATTGCCAATGCTGTGAAAGCATTGCAGGCAGATGTTGTCATCTTCAATCATGCCCTGTCTCCTTCTCAAGAAAGAAATCTGGAACAGCTTTGCAAGTGCAGAGTGCTGGATAGGACTGGTCTGATCCTGGATATTTTCGCACAACGTGCCAGAACCCACGAAGGTAAACTCCAGGTTGAGCTTGCTCAGTTGCGCCATATATCGACTCGATTGATTCGAGGATGGACTCACCTAGAGAGACAAAAAGGTGGTATCGGTCTTCGTGGTCCGGGTGAAACTCAGTTAGAAACTGATCGTCGTTTACTCCGCGCACGTATTAAAAGTATCTTGCGTCGTCTGGAGAAAGTTCAGAAGCAACGTGAGCAGGGGCGTCGTTCCCGAAAACGCGCTGAAATACCCACTGTTTCACTGGTCGGATATACCAATGCTGGTAAATCCACCTTGTTTAATACCATGACCAACTCACAGGTGTATGCTGCTGATCAACTCTTCGCTACGCTGGACCCGACGCTTCGCAAAATCCAGTTACAAGATGTAGGCCCGGCAATCCTTGCAGATACAGTAGGATTTATCAGACACCTGCCCCATGACTTGGTAGCTGCTTTCAAAGCGACGTTGCAGGAAACACAGGAGGCAGATTTATTGCTTCATGTGGTGGATTATTCAGATGAACAATATGGCGATAATATTGATCAGGTGAACGATGTTCTTGATGAAATTGAAGCTGGTGAAATAAATCAGCTAATGATTTGTAACAAAATTGATCGCATGGATGGTGTGGAAGCGCGTATAGATAGGGATGATGAAGGTATTCCTGTGCGTGTCTGGATTTCTGCACAACAAGGGATAGGGATTGATTTATTATATATTGCCCTCACTGAATGTTTAGCGGAGAGTATGGTGCAATATAAATTGCGTATCCCGCCCAAAGAAGGAAAACTTCGTGGTGTATTGTTTGGCATGAATTGTATTTCTTCCGAATCCTATGCTGAAGACGGCGACTGGTTAGTTGACGTCAGAATGCCATCAAGTGATTGGCATCGTTTAGAAAAACGAGTTGATGGTGATTTATCCTCATATGTTGTGAAACACTAGACATATGTACCCTACAAGCTGGCGCTAAATGGATTGAGCGAATCAGCAGTTTTTTGATTTAACTTTATGGAGACTGAGCATGGCTTGGAATGAGCCTGGTGGCAATAATAATGATCCTTGGAAGAATCGTGGTGGCCGCGATCAGGGACCACCGGATTTAGACGACATTTTTAAAAATATTTTTGGCAAATTCGGGAAAATGGGTGGCGGTAAAGGCCCTAGTTCCGGAAAAGGTATAGGCGGATTAGGTCTCGGAATTGTCGCTGGTTTACTGATTGTCATTTGGGTGATTAGCGGTTTCTATACCATTCGAGAAGCGGAGCGTGGAGTTGTATTGCGTTTCGGTGAGTTTCACTCATTTGTTGAACCGGGCCTGCAGTGGAAACCAACGTTTGTTGACAACGTTATTCCAGTGGATGTTCAGACAGTCAGAAATATGGCTTCTGCCGGCTCAATGCTAACTGAAGACGAGAACCTGGTGACTGTTGATATGGTGGTTCAATATCGAGTCGTTGAACCCTATAAGTATACTTTTGCCGTAGTCAATCCAGAAGAAAGCCTCAGCCAAGCTCTGGACAGTGCTATCAGATACGTTGTGGGTCATTCTAAAATGGATGACGTATTAACTAGTGGACGGGAAGTAGCACGTTCACAGGTGCGCGAAGAATTGCTGAGTATCATAGAACCTTATGATATGGGATTGTCCATCGTAGATATGAACTTACGTAATGCACGTCCACCTGAGCAGGTAAAAGCGGCGTTTGACGATGCCATAGCTGCACAAGAAGATGAGCAACGCTTTATCCGTGAAGCAGAAGCCTATGCACGTGAAATCGAGCCTCGCGCTCGTGGTCAGGTAAACCGAATGGCTGAAGAAGCACAAGCGTATAAAGAGCGTGTGACATTGGAAGCCCAGGGTGAAGTTGCGCGTTTTGCTGCGCTGTTGCCGCAATATATTGCAGCACCAGAGGTGACGCGTCAGCGAATTTATCTCGAGACTCTAGAAGCTGTGTACGGCAGTACCACTAAAATCATGCTCGACAATAAAGGCAGCGGTAACATGATGTACCTGCCTCTGGATAAGATTATGGAAAGACAAGGTGCGAATGCTCCTTCTTCTACGATTCGCAACACCATTGAAGGTCTGAGGAATGCGAACGATGTGGATTCCAATTCCAATAGTACACCGACCACTATTCGTGGTGATCGATTCCGTAGTGGGAGGAACTAGTCAATGAAAAACTTTATTATTGCATTGATAGTAACTATCGGTATTTTGGCCTACGGTTCGCTGTTCGTAGTCTCTGAAGGCAACAAAGCTATTGTTATTCAGTTCGGTAAAGTCCAGCGGGATGCAGCAACCCAGGAAACTGTGGTATTCAGCCCTGGCTTGCACTTCAAACTGCCTTTTGTAGATCGTGTAGTTCCTTTGGACTCCAGGGTACAAACACTGGATGATCAACCTGGCCGTTTCGTTACTTCTGAAAAGAAAGATTTGATTGTTGATTCTTATGTCAAATGGCGAATTAAGGACTTTGCTCGCTATTACCTCTCTACAGGTGGTAATAAGCTACAAGCAGAAGATTTGCTGAATCAAAAAGTAAACAATGGCCTGCGTAGCGAATTTGGTACAAGAACGATTTCCCAGATTGTCTCTGGTGAACGTTCTGAATTGATGGACCAGGCAATGGCTCAGGCATCGGATGGTTCTGATGAGTTAGGTATCGAAATTGTTGACGTGCGTGTTAAGCAAATCAATCTACCGGAAGAAGTCAGTAACTCGATTTTCCAACGTATGCGCGCTGAACGTGCAGCGGTGGCAAGAGAGCACCGTTCGGAAGGTAAAGAGCAGTCAGAGATAATCAAAGCGAATATCGATGCAAAAGTTACCGTTATGCTGGCAGATGCTGAGAGGAACTTACGCCAACTACGTGGTGAAGGTGAAGCTCAAGCTGCGCAAATTTATGCTGAAACATACTCTCAAAGCCAAGAGTTTTATAGCTTCTTACGCAGTATGGATGCATATCGGAAAAGCTTTAACAGCAAGCAAGATGTCTTGATCCTTGAACCCGATAGTGATTTCTTCAAATACATGAAGGACACGGAAGGTAAAGGAAATAACTAGACGTTAAAATTGAATTAAAAAGCGCCCAGGTCGGCGCTTTTTTTATCATTACTGCGGATGCACTATGATTATCAGAAATGCCAATAAGCAAGACTTCTTGGAAATCTTGTCGCTAAATCAAGATTTTGTTCAACTTACCAGTGAACTTGATTTTATTAGACTGGCGAAACTGGCTGAGTACAGTTGTTATTTTAAGGTTATTCAGGATGCAGATAGTATTGCGGCCTTTTTACTGGCATTTGCACCTGATGCTCCTTACGAAAGTGTTAATTACCAGTGGTTCCAACATCGTTACGAACGCTTTGTTTATATAGATCGCATTGTTGTCAGTCAGGAACACCAAGGTAAGAAACTAGGTGCATGGCTGTATAATGACCTGTTCGATGATTCGTCAGAAAAAGGATTTCAACAGGTGGTTTGCGAATATAATTCTCAGCCTATCAACCTCCCATCGCAGAAGTTTCATACGTCGTTTGGTTTTAAAGAAGTGGGTAACCAACGTATTTCTGATAACAAAGTAGTGTCTATGCAAGCACGGGAATTATTTTAGCCTTATCATCCATGCCCAGATTTAATTCTGAAACTTTGAGTTCTTATACTTTAGTCTAAATATAGCCACTTCATTGAAAACCGTTTAAATATCAGACGGTTAAATACCAAAAATTTGTGCTTATAAGTTATGTTTACTCTTGTGAATTGAGCAGTCTTACGTATAGTTGTTTGAAAAGTAATCGTTTTCTGTAGATGGACGATAGAGAACGGGTAGTCCTTTGCAATACCAGTCCATCAAGCTGGTTTCTATTTAGGTACATTATGAGACGTATGCTTTCCAAATACCTGTCCACTCTTACGCTAGTTCCTGTTGTTTTTTTGGTATTGTTTATTTTTGCTGATTTATTCAGAGCTTATCATGCTCTGGAGCAGGCTAATGACACGATACTGGATGCCAAATTGGTTAATTATACCAGCCAGCTGGTACATGAAATGCAGAAGGAGCGTGGTATGTCAGCTGGTTTTTTGGGTTCAAATGGCACGGCCTTTGCGCGACAAATCACAAACCAACGCCTTTTGGTGGACGCACGTTTGAAGGATCTGAAAGACTATTTTGATAGCGATGATTATCACCAAAATACAAACAAAACGATCAATCAGTTATACAGCAGACTCAATCAACGAGAGCAGATTCGGTCCAGGGTTGATAACCTCGATATTCAATTAGGTGAAGCTTTAGGATATTACACCGCCAATAATGCACTTATTTTGGATCTTAATGGTAAATTAGCGGCGGAATTGGAAGAAACCACCTCGTCCGAAAAATTTCTCACTCTTTACAATGTTGCCTACGCAAAAGAACAGGCCGGCATTGAGCGGGCAGTGTTGAGCAATGTGTTTAGCAGAGGCCAATTCACTCCGGCTCTGTTTACCCGCTTCATAGCACTTACGACTATTCAGCAGACCTATATTAAAAGCGCCACTACAGTCGCAGATAAAGATTTCTCTGGTGCTCTTAGAGCTTTTATTGAATCTGCAGAGTCCAGGGAAGTCAGGCGATTCAGGGAAATAGCAAAAAATAGCGAAGGAGAGTTTGAGGTGAAAGCGGAAGACTGGTTCGCAGCGTCTACGGCAAGGATCAACAAGCTGAAGAGTACGGAGCAGACCCTGGTGGATCAAATTATTGTTTATGCAGAGAGCAAAGTTTCCAGTCGCTGGTTTGTGATGATTTTCGAGTCTTTCATTCTGGTTCTGGCCCTGGTCGTCGCCTATCTGGTATACACAACGATTAGACTTCGAGCTGCTCAGGCTGCAGAGATAAACCGGGTTATGCACGCTGTTGATGATGACAAAAACCTTACAGAACAGGCAGAAATTATCACTCAGGATGAACTTGGGCGCATTGCTGAATTGATTAATCTAACCTTTATGCATGTACGCGAAGATTTCAATCGTTTCCAACTGAATGCAACGGAAATCAGTTCTGCTTCAATCCAGACAGCGGCGGCTGTTGAACAAAGTAAAAATAACCTGGTGCAACTGCAATTGGATATCGCCGGAATAGCCAGCGCCACGGAAGAAATGACTGCCAGCATCCAAAGTGTGCTCGAAAACATGCGTTTAGCGGCCAGCAATGCAGACCAAGCGGCATCAGAAAGCGCGCGAGGAGAAGTAGCTGTTGATACAGCCGTTGAAGGCATCAGTGAAACAGCAAAAGAAGTCAGCGTCGTGGGTCAAACTATTCAGGAATTGAACGAAAGAGTGAACGATATTCTGGGTATGGTTGACGTTATTAAGTCTGTTGCTGATCAGACAAACTTGTTAGCTTTGAACGCTGCCATTGAAGCTGCAAGAGCAGGGGAACAGGGCAGGGGATTCGCAGTGGTTGCAGATGAAGTGCGCTCTCTTGCAAAAAGAACTCAGGACTCCACAGAAGAGATATCCAAAGTCGTCGATGTATTGAGGGATAGTTCGCAAAACGCATTCGACAGTATTGAAAACGGTAATGAACGGGCGCAGAAAGCTGTTGAACAAGCGACCGAAATTACCAGTGTTTTAAGCAAAATCGTTGCGAATATCAAAGCAGTTGATGAAGTCACCCAGACTATTTCAAGTTCAAGTAAAGAGCAGGAAATGGTGATCACCAGTGTGAACACTAACGTGGCTAATATTGACCAGCAAGCCCGCGAAAATGTTGTAGGCGCCGAGCAGGTAGCCGCAGCCAGTATGCAACTGTCGGGTGTTGCTAAGGATATGCAGGATAGGTTAGCGATTTATAAAGTCAGCTAAGCTCAACGAGGTAGTGATAATTATCACTTCTGCAACGACTTTTTCTGTACTCCATTAATTTGCCATTGATTGAGTGGGAAATGCGATTAACCTGAAGTAAAGGCGTGCCTGCTTTTATACCGAGCAAATCCGCATCCTCCTTGCTGGCAAGATCCGCTTTGAGGCTGTCCACTGTCTTATGCACAGTCAGTCCGAAGTGCGTTTGGTAAAAATGATAAAGCGTGTGAGGAATATCATCGTGCTCGAGCAATCCGGAAAAATATTGAATAGGTAGATAAATATTTTCTGTAATACAAAATTCATTGTTCAGAATACGGCGCCTTTTGAGCAAGATAACCAGGCTCCCTGGTTTTAACTGCAAGGCTTCCAGTACATCTGACTGAGCCTCCATAGACTCAAGACTCAGTATCTCAGCTTTAGGTAGTTCCGGCAGCTTGCCATCGGTTACCAGCGGAAAAAAGCGGTAAAGTCCGTGATGACCTGTATGTTCTGAGACAAATGTCCCTACGCCCTGTCGGCGGGTTAGAATTTTGGATTGTGTCAAACTATTCAGGGCTTTTCTGACTGTGCCCTGACTTACACCAAATTCTTCGGCTAATTGGAATTCGTTTGGCAACATTTCGCCAGGCTTCCAACGTTGCTCCACTATTAATTGAGTCACATGTTCCTCAACTTGTTTATAAAGTGGTTGGAATGCCAGACCGGGGCTGCTTATTTTGTTGTCAAACCGGTTATCATTCATAGAAATTAATTCGCCGACCAAAAGGATAGGGTAAACGCAATTATCTAATAGTTACAAGATAAAAGTGTTGTTTAAACAGCATAGGCTTTCCGAATACCAAAAGGATAAAGAAATGGGCAGCAGGAGGGTGAGGTTGTTGCAGGGTGCAAATGTCTTGCATTGACAAAAAATTAACACTGCTATAACTTGGTCTTGTATAAGACACAAGAAAGTCATTCAATCACTAAAATCGGAGATTCGTACTTGCAGAGCACGCCAAACCAATTTGACTTGCAGATACCTGACTGGAACCTTATTGAGCAGGTGTATATCACTTCGCCTGCAACTATATCGAAAGATGGGCCAGTTGTGTTAGAGACCAGCGCGGGCAGACTGCTGTTATCCTTTCATCAGAACTATGTGAGGATCAGAACTGAAGTCGCTGACTCCAATGCCTATGGGATGATAAAGCAAATTGAGCCTGCAATACCCAGTGCGCTCCTCATTGACGAATCACAGTGTGTTCTGAATGCGAATAACTGGAAGATGGTTATCCAACACAAACCATTTTCCTTTGAGTTGTTTTATGGAGAGGAAAAAGTCATTTCATCTCCCTCTGATGGTCATTTTGTGCGTCAAAACCGTATTCCACCACTCGCCTACACAAACAATGGCTGGATGTTTAGCTTTGATTTAAACCACCATGAACCCGTTTATGGACTTGGTGAAAAATGGGGGCGCCTGGATAAACGTGGTCAAATTGTCCGTTCGTTCAACCACGATGCATTGGGCGTGAATGCTGAAATTTCCTACAAAAATACGCCTTTTGCCTGGAGCCCGGAAGGTTGGGGCGTGTTTGTGCATACGCCTGCACCAGTCTCCCACGCCGTTGGATATGCGCCCTGGTCCCACAGAACCTATTCAGTATTGGTGGAAGATGAACAATGTGATTTATTTTTGATGCGTGGTGAGCAAGGAGAAAATTTACTCGCCCACTATACTGAGTTGACGGGTAAAGCCCCTGTACCTCCGGATTGGAGTTTAGGTGTTATTTTGTCCAAGGCATACTACAAAGATGTACCTGAACTACTTGATACTGCAGAAAACGTCAGAAAACAGCGGATGCCGTGCGATGTGATCACTCTTGATGGACGAGCATGGCAAGATACGCAAACACGATTTGCCTTTGAGTGGGATCCAAATAGATTCGACGATCCCGCCGCTGTTATTAAAAAATTGAAAGCTCAGCATTTTAAAATCTGCGTCTGGGAATACCCACTAGTGTCGGTGCACAATCCTCTGTTTGAGGAAATGGCTGCCAAAGGGTGGTTGCTGAAGCATAAGTTAACGGGTGAAACCTATCGATATCAATGGGATCAAAGTGCGTTTGGTGAGGTGCTGACGCCTCTTCCGGAGTCAGGCATAGTCGACTTTACCCACCCTGATGCCTATGCGTTCTGGCGGGAGGCTCATAAACCCTTGTTTGATTTGGGTGTCGATATGATAAAGGCAGACTTTGGCGAGCAAGTCGAAGATGACAATATGCTTGCGCACAATGGTGATTCTGGATTGCGATTGCACAACGTATATAGCCTGTTGTACAACCGCTGCGTATATGAAGCTGCGAAAAAGTACTGTCAATCAGGTCCCTTTCTGTTTAGTCGTTCAGCCTGGACCGGTTCACAATGTTACCCAAGTCAATGGGGAGGCGATCCACAAGCAGATTGGGGTGGACTCGCCGGAAGTATACGAGGGGCATTGTCCTGGGGGATGTCCGGAGCACCATTTTATGCCACTGATGTAGGTGGATTTTACAAGGACACCCGAGATTCTGAACTCTTTGTTCGTTGGGTTCAGGCTGCTCTATTTTCTGCTCACATCAGGCTGCATGGTATTGGGCAGAGGGAACCTTGGAGCTACAACGAAGAAGCGGAACAAGCCGCAAATAAAATTTTACAAATGCGTTATCAATTGCTGCCTTACATTAAACAAGCTGTGGAAGCAGCCAGTGTAAGCGGTTTGCCTGTGATGAGAGCAATGCCCCTGGCATTTCCGAGCCAAAGAGCTTTGTGGGCCTTTGAATTGCAATTTATGTTTGGCCAGGACATCTTAGTTGTTCCCTGCTTGCTGCCAGGTGGTGATGTTGAATATTTGCTACCTGAAGGTGAGTGGTTGACCTTCCCAGAAGGCAATCCAGTTGAAGGGGGAAGAATGTATCGACAAACCTTAGCCTTGAGTGAGATGGCAGTCTTTGTCAAAAAGGGTGCGAAGATCCCCCTTGGTCCATCCGTTGAGCACACCGAAATGTTAACAGGGCAATCAGCCCAGGTAGGATTCTGGCCTGATATGGCGCTGGAAGATGTAAAGTGAACGAAGATGTGACGCAACTACCAACATTTTTACGCCCACTTGCGAAGGTCAATGAGGTACTGAGCCTACTGGCAATCAGGTTGGCTGGCGTGCTTCTGGCTTTGATGGTGATAATGATCCTGTCCCAGGTGTTTTTTCGATACGTGATGAATGATTCTCTCCCCTGGACGGAAGAAATGGCTAAGTTTTCAATGGTTTGGATTGCGTTTTTAGTCGCCCCTTGGGTGTATCGGCAGGACCTGAATGTGGCAATCCATATGTTTGCAGATGCGTTTGCCCCAAGAGTCAGGCAACTACTGGATTTGGTTATTTCCGCGCTCGTTATTGTCATCTGCGTCATTTTTCTATTTGAAAGTATCGAATTCTGGCGAGGTGGCTTAAATATTCAGGCGTCATCAGTTCCGGTAAAACTGGCCTATTTCTACGCTTGCGCTCCCATATCCTTTGCGTTATTGAGTAGCGTAGGGGTTGAAAAAGTATGCTTGCAGCTGACTAAGCTGACCAACAAAGACAACCTCTCAGAGCAGGAAAACGGATAATGTCGCTTAGCTATTTCTGGATATTTATACTGTTTCTCATCAGTGGTGCGCCAGTGGTTTTTGCCTTGCTGATGGGGCCAGGCTTAAGTCTGCTGTTAGATGACCAGTCAGTATATTTTTCCGCCTTAATGTCCCGTTTGTTTAGCGGCATGAACTCCTTCCCTTTAATGGCGGTCCCCTTTTTTATTCTGGCGGGTGAGTTGATGAATCAGGGGGGGATCACCCGCTCAATCGTGAATTTCAGCCAAAGTCTGATAGGTCACTATCGGGGTGGTCTGGCACAGGTTAATATACTCTCATCAGTGTTGTTCGCTGGCTTATCCGGTTCAGCTGTGGCGGATACATCGGCATTGGGGAAAATGTTAATCCCTGCTATGGAGCAAAATGGTTATAGTCGTCGCTTTGCTGCAGCGGTCACAGCCGCATCCTCAGTTATCGGCCCTATCATCCCACCCTCTGGCATTATGATCCTTTACGCATTTATTATGAATGTGTCGGTCGCCGGCCTGTTTTTAGCGGGTATTATTCCCGGTTTGTTGATATGTGTAGGGTTAATGTTTGTTACTAGCCGTATCGCAAAAAAACGCAATTATCCTGTCGCCAATAGCAAGGCCACCTGGAAAGAAAGAGGTAGTGCGTTTAAGTCTTCGTTTTTGCCATTACTGACACCTGTTATCTTGCTTGGAGGTATTGTACTTGGGGTGTTTACTCCGACAGAAGCGGCGGCCGTAGCGGTAGGTTATGCACTAATAATCGCTATGTTCGTGACCCGTACACTGAGCGCCAATAATTTGCCCAAAGTGCTCATCGACTCTGCTATACAAGCTGGTAGCATATTGCTGTTGGTCGGTTCTGCAGTGACCTTTGCCTGGATTATTACGGTATCAGGTATGGCGGAAATTATTGCCCAGCAGATGTCAGGAATGACAGACAATGTGCTTTTGCTACTGTTATTGATCAATCTGTTTCTGTTCGCCATCGGTATGTTTCTGGATGCGGGACCGGCGATACTCATTCTTGGCCCTGTACTAGCACCAATATTTATCAGTCTTGGTATTGATCCTCTGCATTTTGCTATTGTGATGTGCGTTAACCTGACAGTCGGTTTAGCTACACCTCCCATGGGACTGGTTTTGTTTGTTGCGTCCTCCGTTTCAGGTGAAAAAACTGAAAATATTGCCCTGGAAATGTTGCCTTTTCTTGCAGTAGAAGCGGCAGTGATATTTATGATCACCTATTTCCCTGCGCTCACAATGACGCTTCCCAAGTGGTTTGGTTATGCTTGACCTCTTTGCCAGTTCTGTTGAGTTGGAGCACCAATGAATAAACAAAAAACCCTTATCGTTATCTATCTGCTGGTGGCGGTAGGCTCAATTATTGGTATTTTGCAGTCAACGAATGAGCGCGCGGAATTTACCCTAAAATTTGCCATTCAGGGATCTCCGGTAGATGAAGACTACTTTGGCTTACTGGCGCTCGAAGAATATGTAGAGCAGGCAAGTGAAGGAAGGGTTGATGTACAGATATTTCCCTCCGGGCAATTCTGTGGAAGTGTTCCGGAGTGTATCGGAAATCTGCAAAAAGGTGTGTTAGAGGTTTTCTCAACCACGGTGGGTGGGACCGGTAATTTCTTCGCACCAGCACAAGTACTGGATTTGCCTTATGTGTTCGAAAATGACCAACAGGCAGAATGCGTGTTGGATGGACCTATTTTATCTGAGATGCGTCAAACGGTTCTAAATCAAGACCTGAATTTGCGTTTGATGGGGGTCTCCAATACCGGCGGATGGCGGAATTTCGCTACGGCCAGCAAACCCATTCATCACCCTGATGACCTTATTGGTCAGAAAATCCGCACCACACCGGCTGAAATTCAACAGCAGTTAGTTAAACAACTAGGGGCAAATCCAACCCCCATTTCATGGTCAGAATTATATACGGCCTTGGCTACAGGTGTAGTGGAAGGTAGTAAAAACGGCATTCAGGATATTATTGGGGCGAAGCTGGAAGAACACCTGAAGTTTATAGTACTTGACGGCCACTCTTACATGGCGGCGTTTTGGTGGTTCTCTGAGCCTGTCTGGCAGTCATTGCCCCCCGATATTCAAACAATACTCGACCAAGGATTTGTGCGTTTACGAAACACGGCAAGAAAACGTGTTTTTGAGCAAGAGAGCCAGTCTTATCAAATTTTTGAGCAGGCAGGTGGCGTTATTCATCGTCCGAATGCACTACAAAAAGCCGCGTTTAGATCGTCTGCAGCGGATATGCGTCAATGGTTCATCGACAGCTATGGTGAGCACTGGTTGAATCTTTTGCTGCAGTCAGTTGCACAGTGTCAAACAGAATCTGAACTCCAAACAGAAAACAAAGCGTTACAAACTCCATAACAAAAAATTTGCATCTTATTAACTTATTGGTTAGCTTTATGTCTTATATAAGACAACTGACATAAGATGTCTTGCATAAAGAATACTAAGAACCCTTTATCCAGCTGCAGTAGCACGTTTTGTGTTTCTGGATGATGCAAATGCATACCAACACTATGCATAAAAATAAAAAAGAAAGCCTGGAGAACACTATGTCATTTAAGCCCACACTAATGCACAAGGCGATAACCCATGCACTGGCACTCAGCTCGTGCCTGGCATTTAGCGCTCATGCACAGGATGCAAATGCTGTTGATGAAGACAGCTTGGTAGAAAAAATAACAGTTACAGCACAGAAACGTGTTGAAAGGTTATCTGAAGTACCAGTAGCCGTTTCAGTTTTACGTTCTGAACAAATAGATTCAGCCTTTGCCAACAATGTAGAGGGCTTACAAGCTTTAGTGCCTTCAGTCAGTTTCAGAAAAGGTAACACCACCCGTAATTCAGCGCTAACAGTGCGTGGTATCGGTACTATTTCATTCAGTATCGCGGCAGAACCCAGTATATCGACTGTGGTAGATGGAGTGGTGCTTGGTCGGTCGGGTCAGGCCTTTGTCGACTTGTATGATTTGGACCGAATCGAAGTTCTGAGAGGGCCGCAAGGCACCTTGTTTGGTAAAAATGCATCTGCAGGTGTGGTGAATATCACCACAAAACGTCCGAGCGATGAATTTGAAGGTAATGTCGAAGTCAGCCTGTTTCAGGACAATGAATATAAAATAAAAACCAGTGTGTCAGGGGCTTTGAGCGACAATGCTTATGGTAGCCTCACCTTGCTGAAGTCTCAGTTCGATGGATACATCAAAAACGTATTTAATAACGAAACCACAAGCGGTTATGACAAAGAAGGCATCCGAGCGATGCTAAATGTGGAAGCTGGGGACGATACCGATTTGTTGTTCATTTTCGAAAATGTTGAATCTGACGATGATTGTTGTGCTGATCTGGAGCTAACACCCAGCGGCAGAAATCCAAATTCTGAAGCTGCGCCTAATAGCACTGGTTCGGGCGATTTTGACCTTGATCAACGACTTATAGATCACGATTTTGAGACACGCACTGTTGATAAAACAACAGCGTTCTCAATGCAGGTTGATACTATGTTTGGTGATCACGAATTTACTTCTATTACCGCTTACCGCAGCTGGGACAATACCGAATTCCGTGAAGGTGATTTTACGTCAATAGCCGGTGATTCCCCGGAGCCTGTATTCGGCGTGCCGTTCCAGTTGCATGATATTGGCCCTCAGGAATGGAAACAAACTTCTCAGGAATTCCGGATTGCTTCTCCGCTAGGACAAGCATTCGATTATCAGGTGGGTTTGTTCTGGTGGAACCAGAAATCTGAGCGTAATTTTACTCGCGACGCGAGTTGCCAGAATAATAATGGGCAATTCCCAGCAGCTATCGCTTCCTACCTTAGCGATGTTGTAGGCATAGCCGATCCGACTGATGAGCAAGTTAATCAATTTATTGCTGACGAAGGCTTGTCCTGTAATGCCAATGATATTGTCAGCGCGACTGCTTTCATGGAAACAGAATTTAACAACTGGGCTGTTTTTGCAGATACCAAATATCATGTAAATGACGATTTACGTCTGTTGTTTGGTATTCGTTATACAGATGATGAGGTGAGTTTCACCCACAATCGTCGAAGCAATGATCAGTACAGCCGAACTGGTGTTGGTGTGCGTGCCTTTGGAACTGACTTTGATGGCAAAACGGATGAATCCAATGTCTCAGTAAAAGCCGGTGTCCAGTATGACATTAACGATAGCAGCATGACCTATTTCACCTATTCTCAAGGGTATAAAGGGCCAGCGTTTAATGTGTTCTATAACATGTCACAAAACGATACCTTGCCTATTTCAGACGAAACATCGGACGCTTACGAGCTTGGCTACAAGTACGCGGGTCGCGATTTTATCTTCAATGCGGCAATATTCCGCACTGAAATAGATGGTTTCCAGGCGAATAATCCGGAATTGCTTGATGGTGTCTTTATCACACGTCTGACAAATGCAGGTTCTGTCATAACAGAAGGGATAGAGTTCGACTTTATCTGGCAAGCTTCTGACAACATGAATATATACGGTGGCTTGGCCAGTGTTGATGCAGAGGTCGATGAGTTTAAATGTCCTGTAGGTCTGGATACCTGTGACGGAAGTTCAGGTGCAGACTTACCATTCTCGCCCGATTTGAAATATTCTGTGGCTGGGGACTACACCTGGGAGCTGGACAATATGAATATCATTCTGAACGCTTCCTACGTGTATACAGATGAAATATTCGCCGGCGGTCCGGGCGCTACCGCGGACAATAACCCTGAATTACTTTTGCCTGACTATGCAATCTTGAACGCCAGCTTGGCATTTTCCTTTGATGATGACGCATATCGGGTGTCAATCATTGGTAAGAACTTGACTGACGAACAATTTGTAACGACTTACAGCGGTGATGGATTCCGTTATCAAATCCCTCGCGATGCAGATCGTTACTTTGGAGTGCAATTTAGAGCAAACTTTTAAACATCCTTCCTAAGTGTGTATTTTGGGCGCCTTCTGGCGCCCTTTTTTATGGACTCACAACCTGCAGGAGCACCTGTAAAATTGCTGAGTCCTGGCGGTAAGCCAGGCCTATTTGGCGACTATGCTTCAAATCGCTGAGCTCACGAAACACAATATCATTGTGGCTGGATACCTCACTGGAAATCGGGATAAAGGCACATCCCAATCCCGCTTTCACTAGACCCAGTGCATACTCAACGGTCTGAATTCTCGCGCGTATATCCAGTACAATACCCGTTTGTTGCAAGCGGTCTCTGAGCATATTCCATCCTTCACATGGTGTGCGTTGAATAAAAGGAACATCTGCTAGTGAGGTCAGAGAAACTTGCTCCAGAAGGCCCAGAGAGTGACTAACCGGAATGGCAAGTTGATAGTCTTCCTGCCACATAGGCAAAAACTTTTCGCCCGTCTGGAGCAGATTTTTGTTAATAATTCTGGCATCACATTGTTCTTCATCTGGCACCAGCGTTAGCTCCATGGCGTCAACGGCCGCTGTAAACTGTTTCAACAGTTTGCTCATCCTGTCCACGCTCAGTCCTTTAATCAAACCCAGACGAAAGGGGATTTTAAAAGGTTGCTCAATGAATAGTTCCTGGATCGCCTCTGCCTGGCCAAGCAGTTGCAAGGCCAATGGGTATAACTGTTGACCAGCTTCAGTGGGTTTGACTCCCCTTGCCAAACGGATAAATAAAGGCTGAGAAAGACTTTGTTCCAATTGTTTTATGGCAGCGGATATTGAGGGTTGCGCAATGAACTGCGAGCGAGAAGCCGCGCTGAAACTACCCGTTTCATAAACAGATGTGAAATATTTTAGAGCACGTAAATCCATAGTTAAAAGCTATATCAGGTAAAGTTAATAAATATTATTCCTTTATCAGTATTATGCTTATTATGAGCTTATTAACAAGCTGATAACCTTTGCCTTGCATTAAAAATGATGGAAGGCAATGCCACGAGGTAACCAAATTATGTCGTCCAAAGCCGTTTTTGACTGGCAAGACCCTTTGTCCCTAGATGCCATGCTCAGTGAAGATGAGCGAATGATGCGAGATAGTGCTCATCAATTTTGTCAGGAGAGGTTAATGACCAGAGTGCTTGAGGCTAATCGCAATGAGCATTTTGACCGCGAAATCATGAATGAAATGGGAGAGCTGGGTTTGCTTGGCGCCACGTTGCCCACTGAATATGGCTGCTCCGAAGTAAACAATGTGGTTTACGGCCTTATCGCCAGAGAAGTAGAACGTGTTGATAGTGGTTATCGCAGCGCAATGAGTGTGCAATCCTCTTTGGTGATGTATCCCATATATACATACGGTACAGAAGAGCAACGTAAAAAGTACTTACCCAAACTGGCAACCGGTGAGTGGGTTGGTTGTTTTGGATTGACTGAACCTGATTCGGGATCGGATCCGGCCAGCATGACAACACGGGCAGAAAAAGTGGACGGAGGGTTTCTGCTAACGGGTGCCAAAATGTGGATCACCAATTCTCCTATTGCAGATGTATTTGTCGTCTGGGCTAAGCTCGACGGGCATATTCGGGGCTTTATTCTCGAAAAAGGAATGCCGGGTCTTTCAGCACCCAAAATCGAAGGGAAATTTTCACTACGCGCATCCATCACCGGCGAGATTGTGATGGATCAGGTGTTCGTCCCTGAGGAAAATCTGATGCCCAACGTAAGTGGTCTAAAAGGCCCATTTGGATGCTTGAACAAAGCACGTTATGGCATTGCCTGGGGTTCGCTGGGTGCAGCCGAATTTTGTTGGCATGCGGCGCGGCAATATTGCCTTGATCGTACTCAATTTGGTCGTCCTCTTGCTGCCACGCAACTTATCCAGAAGAAATTAGCGGATATGCAAACTGAGATAACAATAGGGTTAATGGCATGCGTTCAGGCTGGGAGGCTGATGGACGACAACCAGCTAGCACCAGAAGCCATTTCACTGATTAAACGAAACTCTTGTGGCAAAGCACTGGATATTGCCCGAGTAGCCAGAGACATGCATGGTGGTAACGGTATTGCTGACGAGTACCATGTCATTCGACATGTGATGAACCTGGAAGCTGTGAATACTTACGAAGGTACACATGATGTGCACGCTCTCATTTTGGGACGGGCACAAACCGGTTTGCAGGCGTTCTCGGTTTAGTTAGTCCTCTAGCTGGCTAAACCAGGCACACATACAAGTCCCCTTCTTGTATGTGTGTCGCCTGCTTATTATATTCTTTGTACAAGGATACCCGATGCTGGATCGAAATTCTGTGGTAAGACAGCGCTTTATCGACGCTGTTCTCAATCGACAATTACCATACTCTTCAACTGCAATATCACCTGCCCAGGCGGGGCTGAGTGATCAACAAGTGATTGATTTGTTTGAGTCTCAAGTGATGAGCAGGCACCTGGATTTGCGTTCGCGGCAGATGCAAAAAGCCGGACAGAGTTTCTATACCATTGGCAGCGCAGGTCATGAAGCGAATGCCGCTTGTGCAATGGCATTGCGTCCTACCGATATGGCGTTTTTGCATTATCGTAGCGGTGCCTTTGTTATTCAGCGATCCAAACAGGTCCCTGGACAAACACCGTTGTATGACATGTTACTCAGCTTTAGCGCTTCGTCAGAAGATCCGATTTCGGGTGGCAGACATAAAGTTCTGGGTAGCAAATCACTGTTTATTCCACCGCAGACCAGCACCATTGCTTCGCATCTTCCCAAGGCCGTTGGTGCTGCATTCAGTATCACCCTGTCACATAAAGTCGAAGTACAAAACATCATGCCGAAAGACGGTGTTATCTTGTGCAATTTTGGCGATGCTTCAGCCAATCATTCCACTGCACAAGGTGCGATTAATGCCGCTGCATGGGCTGCGTATCAATCTGTTCCCTTGCCGTTGATTTTTGTGTGCGAAGACAACGGAATTGGAATATCGACCTCTACGCCAAAAGGTTGGATAAAGGCCAACTTTCAGCACAGGGCCGGATTGCATTACCTGGAATGTGATGGCCTTAATATTGTCGATACTTATAAAAAAATGCGTGAAGCGGAGCACATTGCCAGAGATCTGCATAAGCCGGTCTTTTTGCACATGAAGACTGTCAGATTGCTTGGGCATGCTGGGTCGGATTCAGAGTTTGCGTATCGCTCGGCTGAGCAGATAGAAGAAACAGAATGGCAGGATCCACTTTTACATAGCGCAAGAATATTACTTGATAACCAGTTGTTGTCAGAACAGCAAATTGTCGCAATGTACCTGGAGATCGAGCAGCGCATCGGCAAAATCAGTGAGCTTGCTGCCTCAAGGCCAAAATTGGAAAACGCACAGCAGATTATGCGCTCGGTGGTGCCGCCCAAAACGCCAGAGTTGAGTCCTGCATCTACACATGCAATTGACAGAGAGGCGCTTTTTGCCCATGAAAAACATAACCTTAAGAAAAAGCAGCACCTGGCTAAACTGCTCAACTGGGCAATGTTGGATCTGATGTCAGAATATTCAAACATTGTTATGTTTGGTGAGGATGTGGGCAAGAAAGGCGGTGTATACAATGTTACTGCGAAATTGTGCGATAAATTTGGACCCCATCGGGTGATCAACACCTTGCTCGATGAGCAGTCGATTCTCGGCGCTGCGATAGGCCTGGCACACAATGGTTTCCTACCTATTCCGGAAATTCAATTTCTGGCTTATGTGCACAATGCAGAAGATCAAATTCGCGGTGAAGCGGCTACTCTGCCATTTTTCTCAAACGGTCAGTTTACTAACCCTATGGTTATTCGGATTGCAGGCCTGGCTTATCAACGGGGTTTCGGAGGGCATTTTCACAATGACAATTCATTCGCCGTTTTTCGCGATATACCGGGCATTGTCATCGCTTGTCCTTCTAATGGTGCGGACGCGGTGGAAATGCTTCGGGCCTGTGTTCGGTTAGCCAGAGAACAGCAGCGAGTGGTTATATTTCTTGAGCCCATCGCTCTTTACATGAAAAAAGATCTGTTGGAAGAAGGGGATAATCTCTGGTCATTTGACTATGTTCCTCCGCAAGATTGCGTACAGATGCCGCTGGGAGAATTGGGTATCCATGGTGATGGACAGGACCTATGCATTTTAAGCTATGGCAACGGTTTTTATCTTTCCAGACAGGCACAGGAAAAGTTAGCGGCAATGGGAATTCATGTAACTGTGGTGGATTTACGCTGGCTGGCACCATTGAATGAGCTGGGAATTTTAGATGCGATTGCAGATTTCGACAAAGTGTTGGTTGTGGATGAGTGTCGACGCACTGGTTCGATTAGCGAAGCAATCTGCACCATTATCATTGAAGCAAATCAGGCAAGCAACCACAGCATCGTGCTTGATCGCATTACCGCAGAAGATAGTTTTATCCCCTTAGGTTCAGCCTCATATGAAGTGTTGCCTGATACTCAGAGCATAGTCGATAAAGTGTCGCAGATGTGTGCTAAGCAAAACGGTATTAACAAGTTAGAAGTTTCAGGATAAAAAATGGATAGTTGTCAGAAGAAGCGGGCAGTTGTCGTATGCCCTGGAAGAGGAACCTACAACAAGCCGGAACTGGGTTATCTGGCCCGCTATCACCAGGATAAAAAAGAGTTATTAGCCTGTATTGATTCAAACCGGCTGGAAAAAGGTCAACTGTCAGTTTCTGAGTTGGACGCCATGAAAACCTATAGCATGGCAAAACATACAGCGGGAGAAAATGCTTCTTCGCTGATCTATGCTTGTGCGGCTGGGGATTTCAACGATATCGATCCCGACCAATATGAGATTGTCGCTGTCACGGGAAACTCCATGGGCTGGTATATAGCATTGTCCGTAGCCAATGCATTAAGCAGTGAGAACGGGATTGAACTAATCAATACTATGGGCTCAATGATGACCGATGGCCTTATTGGGGGGCAGTTAATTTATCCTGTAATGGATCAGAATTGGCATATACAGCCGGACAAAGTGACCTATCTTCAAGATAAGCTACAGCATGTCAATCAATTGGTCGGAGCGAAAGTTTATGTATCGATTAAACTAGGTGGTTACTATGTGCTTGCAGGAAATGAACCGGGACTAAAAGAGCTTGAAAAAAGTCTAGAGCGATTAGATGACACCTATCCGATGCGATTGCATAATCATGCTGCGTTTCACACACCCTTGTTGAACGAAATTAGTCACCGCGCAGATAAATTATTAGATTCAGATATGTTTGAATCCCCGAGTCTACCACTTATTGACGGGGAGGGACGGATCTGGCAGCCATATTCTACCGATACTGAGCGACTGCGAGAATATACTCTGGGGACTCAAGTAGTAGAAACATATGATTTCAGTAAAGCCATAGAAGTGGCACTCAAAGAATTCGCTCCCGATAAGCTAATTGTGCTTGGACCAGGCGCAACTTTGGGAGGTGCAATAGGACAGTGCATGATTCAACATCAATTTCTGGATCTATCGGATAAACAGTCATTTATTGAAGCACAAAAGACGGATCCAGTGTTGCTTGCGATGGGACTAGCAGAACAACGAGCACTGGTGGTGTCTGTTTAGATCTGCCAGATCACCAGTCTGTATTCTTCTTTGAATCGAGCTTTTCGCAGAATTCGTCAAAGGGGATTGGTTTGCTGAACAAATAGCCCTGCGCGGTATCGCAATGATTGAGTTTCAGGAATTCTCGTTGTTGCTCTGTTTCAACACCTTCAGCAATAACCCCTAGTTTCAGACTATGGGCCATGGCGATGACCGCCAGCACTATCGCCTTGTCATTTTCATCCGTATCTAAATCCTGTACAAAGGAGCGGTCAATTTTAAGATGATCTATAGGGAGGTTTTTCAGGTAACTTAGTGAACTGTATCCGGTCCCGAAATCATCTATGGATACACTGATCCCAAGGTTTCTGACTTCATCTAACAACAACTGAACCTTGTCATAGTTATCAACCAGCACACCTTCAGTCAGTTCCAGTTCCAATAAGTTTGGATTTATTTCACTTAGCTCAACGGCTGACTGAATAAAGTCGAACAAATACCTGTCACTTACCTGGCGCGGAGACAGGTTGACTGACAATTTAAGCGTATTGTGATGCTGTTGAAGTATACTAAGCATCTCGCAGGCTCGGGCAATAACCCATTTTCCTATTGGTACAATCAAGCCGCTTTGCTCCGCCACCGGAATAAAGTCATCGGGGCAGGCAATGCCGCCACCCGGAAGATGCCACCTTATAAGTGCTTCGGCCTTAATTACGCTGCCTGTGTCTAGGTCAAGCATAGGTTGCAGGAATAATTCAAATTGGTTGTTTTCAATTGCCTCACGTAAAGCAGCTTCCAGTTCCAGGCGTTTTCTGGACGCTTCTTTTAATTCCAATGAATAGAACTTTATTGTGCTTTTTGCTCTTTTCTTTGCTTCATAAACTGCCAGGTCAGCAAATTTCATTAAATCTTCTGCATTACTGGCATCTCTGGGGAAATGCGCTGCACCTATATTGAGTCCCACCAGACATTTTTGCTGGTTATCCGTGAAGAACGGGATTTCAATTGAACTGATTAAACGGGACGCAAGTTCCTTACAATCCGAAGGCGATTCTGCCTGGCTGAAAATTATTGCAAATTCATCACCACCTACTCTGGCCAGCAAGTCATCTTGCCCCAGCAACGGAGTCAGGCGGCTGGCTATTTGAACTAATATTTCATCGCCGGCAAGGTGACCATACAGCTCATTAACACGTTTAAAATGTTTGACGTCCAGATAAAGCACGTACAAGGGTTTATTTGCCTTTATCTTTTGTTCAAGTGTCTGCCAGAAGAACTGACGATTAGGCAAATTCGTAATGCCGTCGTACAACGTCAGTTTTTCATTGGTCTGCAATAGATATTTAAGTCGAGTGATATCGCTAACGATGAACAACCAATGCTTAACAGACTTATGCTCATCCAGAACCGGATAGACTGCTAATTGCAACCATTTGCTGGTGTGGGGCGGTTTATGCCAAAAAATTTCGCCGTTCCAATGACTCGCCGTAGCAAAAACACGATCGAACTCGGGAAACTGTTTTTCAAACAATGTTAAAACAATATCCAAAGGGTGTTTGCTGGCGTCTTGCGGGGAGAGTTCAAACAGCTCAAACGCCATCGGATTTTGATTTACCGGTTTGAGAGATGAATCAACAATCATTACTCCGAAATTTGCATTGTCGATGGCCTGCTGAATCGGTGCCTGCATATCCTGCAGACTTTGCGTTTCGTTTAATAGCGAATCCAATCTTTCATGAACATACTCATGCTGAGCCAGAATTTTATCGTTTGATAACAATAACTCCCGCGCTACCTGAAGTGTCTTTTGTTGGCGTTCGTATTCCTGTTGCAAGTTGCTGATAACCAGAAATCGTTCACCATTTGCCACAGCAGCTATAGCTTCAAGACGCAAGACTCTCTCGTGTGTCTGTTCAGACCATATGCCAGACTGAATTTGACCGGCATTGCCGATTTGCCAGAACTCTTCTGCGTCAACTAAGAAATCCTGCAGATAAGCTGATTCATTGGAAAAAGTAAACTCGGTCTTTCCTTTTGACTCCGGAAGCAATTCACTAAACCAATCAGTATTACTATGCAGAACTTCGAACTGATCTTTGCCAACACGTTTCAAAATGGAACAATCTATAATGCCTAATGCCTGGATAAGAGATTGCTGCATCTTGCCACTCCTTTTGTGTTAGTAGTAAAGCAGCTCAGCAATAAACTCAAACATCGAATTTACCTGCTGGCCAGTCTTGGCACTGGTGGTAAAGCATTTTTCGAACTCCTGGCTATAGCCATTCAGCTCGTTTTCACTCCAGTGCCAGGCTACATCCAAGTCGCTTTTATTAATTGCCAGGATAGCGGGAACATCTGTCACCTCTCGGCATTGATGATGTATCTCAAGCCCCTCAATTAAAGATTGGGAACGGGTTTGGTCAGTGACAATAATGTAGGCTGATGCGCCTCTAAGGTATTTGGGTTGGAATCCGCAATAGCGGTCGATTCCTTCAATATCCCAAAGCATTAGTTGAACTTGTTCAGAAGCCAGGTCGACAATTCTTTTGTCAACTTTAACGCCTATTGATGTAAGGTATTTTTCAGAAAAAATACCTTCAACAAACTGTTTTACCAAACTGGTTTTGCCTACACCTGTGGCCCCCAGCAGGCAAACTTTCTTCTGAATCATGTCTTCCCTTCATAGATACTTGAGTAAAACGCTCTAATCGGAATCAAAATAAACGACGTTAAACAGTACTTTCCGGACACCTTTTCCTGTCGTTTTACTTTCAACAATTCCTAAACCAATAGCGTTTAGGTAACCTGGGTCTACGCCTTGCTCTACCAAGACTTTCTGAGCTGCGCGCGCTCTGTCCCGACTTAGGCGTTGGTTATATTCTCTGCCGCCAACTGGGTCACTAGCACCCATTATAATTAAACCCAGGCTGAGATTTTGTTTATCGGCTAAATCTACCACTGTTTGGAAATTGTTTGCCAGCATTTTTAATTGCTCTTTTGCCAAATCTGACAACCCGCTTTGACCTTGATCAAACTCCAACTGAATACTATCTACCTTAGCGATGTTCAGTTCAAGTAAGGCTTTCAGTATCGCAGGATTATTTTCCCCGCGGTTGTCCAATTCCTCAACTTCTACCAGTGACATCACATTGAGAGGTTCATTAAGCCCGGGTAATGCAAGCAGTTTACTACTTAGCGCCTGACGCTTGGCATTGGGCAGTTCCCCAGTCAGTACGGGTAGATTATCTTCCCATATTACTGTCAATTCCGGATAATCTGCAAGTAGCTTGGTCAATCTGAGTTTGAGAAGTTCAGGTGCAAGAGATAAATATCGCTTTTCTTCTATATCCAAATTGTCTTTACTGATGTCGTTTTCAAGCAGCCAATCGTCTACGGATAATGCACTGGGATCTCGCAACAAAGTTACTTTTACCTTAGTCAACCCGGATTTATCCACGTCGTTAAGCACGAACCCAGGTTCATTTTTAATTGCCTCGATAGCGATTTTGAGTTCGTTTTGATTCCACCAAAAATAGCCATAAGTGACAGAAAGTGAGCAGACAAACAGAACAATAAGCCATGCAAACCAAGGCTGCTTATTCGCTTTATTTTCTTCTGGTCGAAGTTCCTCAAGAAGACATTCCTTGAGTTGTTGTTCAAGAGGTTCAAAGGGCAGAGTATCACCCTTAAAGGAAGCCAGTTCTTTGTCATAAATACGATGGGCAAATTCCAAGGTAAGTTCTAATTGATTTGCGATTTCCTGAGGCATATTGCCTGTCACCGCAGCGACAATTACAGCCTGTGGGCCACGCTTCAGAACCAGAGAAAAATCATCTGTTTTGATGACATCCAGATGCTGTTGCTCGTTTTCAGATTCTGCATTAAATGAATCCGACACAAAGTCATCAATGGCGGTTAACATGCCAGATACCATGTCTGCATCTGCTGCGCCGTGTCCCTGCGATACAGATTTGAGCAAAATACCGGTTTCACGATGAATTAGTAATATTTGCTCGACTTTATAAACGAAGGTTTGACTGGCGACATACTGGGAGAAACTTACTCCTGCCTGCCAGGCTCTGAATCGCCATTTTAATCCTTTGATGGTCAAGCTGTTTTCAATAAGTTCATTGGTTTTTTCGAGAAATTCGGTCAGAAAAGCGCTGACCGATTTACGTATTAGTCTTCCCATCAGCGGATAAAGATAACCCACCATCTTTTCACTGTGATTGCTGACCGAGCGTTCCACCGATTTTTCTACCAGCGGAATAATAACCTGGTCTACAGAACCGTCTTTTTCCTGGCGGTCATGAAGGGCTTCTGAAAACACGTCACCCACAATTTCCCTGGCGTGTTTTTTGACAGTACCCGTGATTTGTTGGTTTTCTTCGCCCAGCAACAAGGCTCGCAATTGGTCCATCTGCTGTTGTTTGGCGTCCATGTTGTTATTGTTGGATTCCTCGTCCATTAGACTGACAACTATCCTTCGTCTGTTTCCAAATTAGTGGCGACTGTTGCCAATAACTTAGCCAAGGTTTTGCGATCTGTTTTGCTTGATCCAAGTTCAGCTGTGACTTGATTCAGTTTTTCCAACGCTTCAGCAAACTTGGCGTCGTACTTTTCTGTCAGGGACCTGACTTCTTTATCAATCCGAGCATGCAGCTCATCAGCTTCTTGTTTACCACTTGCATCAGACATTTCCAATTCAGAAGCGAGCTTGTCGGCATACGCATTGAGCTCGGCAGACCGCTCTTCCTGTTGTTGGTCGACTTTTCCAATATTGTCTTCGAGCTTATGCACGTTCTCTTCAATACTGGTGGTGATTTGTTGAACCTGCTTAAGTAAACTCTGTTCTGCCTGTTTGAAACTGCTTAACATGGTTTGTTCCAGCAGATTGATTCTGGCATCCAGATCAGCTTTTGCAGCGCCGAACACAATATCTCTGAGGGTATCTATTTCTGATGCTTGCGCGGGTTCAGATTTATTCTGTTTATCTGTGGTATTTTTTTTGTCAGCCATAGCCGTTCCTTTGCTGGATAAAATTTACAGTGTCTGGAGTTAAAGTTTAGTCAGTATTAAACGGATCTGCTTGAAATTTAAAGTTATTTTTCGATTAAATTAATTGGAAGTGATTGAGCTTTCAATTGTTAACCCGTGCGTGCCGCATTTTTCTTCGTTGCAGATGGGGAAAATGGAGTAGGACAGGATAGTCTGGCCGGAATTATTCCAAAGATAGATTCAGGTGAACTGATAAAAGTGAATGACTGTCGAAGCGTGTTAACGGATTCTTGAATCGAGCTGATGCTGTTGCAACTACAAGATATTCTGACTTCTACAATAACTTACAATTTTTAAACATTTTTAAATCCACACCAGGCTGTCTCGAAATCATCGCTCTGTTACTATGTTTGCCATTCTTGCTTGTATACTAATTTCATGATCCGTAAACAATTTTTATTTCGTCTGATAGTGGCCATGTGGCTGGTGACAATGTCGAGCATGGCGCAGTCAGCAGAATCCGAGGATCGCGATGATTTCTCCTGGAATGTAACTCTGGGGGTAGGATTAATTTCTGATCCCACCCTGCTTGCCGGCGCCGAACAATATAAAACACGCCACTATTGGGGTGTGTTGGCCTCACTGGATCTCTATTACAAAGGCTTTTTCATTCAAACCAATAAGCATAGGACCAATGGATTTCTCAGAGGTTCAGAATTGGGTTATGAATTGTATATCGCTGATGACTATGAATTTGACCTGATTTCGAAGTCATATCTGGTTGGATTTGATGAGAATAATGCCGGTTTGGTGCAGGATGAAAAGATCCCCGAACTTGAAGGGATCAGATCGCGGGAATTCTCAGCCGATCAGGGAATTCGTTATATTCGATATCTAAATGATGCAGTCTATTGGATCGATATAGCTGGCAATATTTTAAATGACTATCACGATGGATGGGTGCTAGACGCGTTTTATAGCCACATAATTCCCATTCGAAACTGGGATATAAATATTGGTGCTGGCGCGACTTACTTTTCGTCAGAAATGAATAACTTTTACTTCAGTATTACTGAGGAAGAAGCTAACGAAAGCCGCCCTATTTATGAAGCCGGCGCTGGTTACCGACTAGAATTGGAAGCTATTGCACAATATCCTATCAGCGAGGATTGGCTTTTTAGTTCCGGTTTAACTTTCAGCCACTATTCCAATAGTATTGCTGACAGTCCTATCGTCGCGCGACAAAACGTACTACGTTTTCAGGTAGGTGTCAGCTATGTTTTTTAACTGCAAAGGAATTGCGGCATTCATGGCTATTTTACTTGGTTATGCAGGAACAGCATTAGCTCAAGTGGCCCCGTCGGAACAACTAGCTCTGGTTTCCCAGCCTACAAAATGTGTCGCTTTGACACAGGGGCGAGAGTGTTTTGCAAAAATAGTACTAACCTGGAAAACCCGCAATGAAGGAGATTATTGCGTAGTGCGGGAAATGCAGGATTCGCGTCGGATACCGCTACAATGTTGGGAATCAAAATCCTCTGGCAAGTTCGTGTTTGACATGCAAGCGACTCAAGATGTCGTTATCTTGTTACTGGAAAAGAATGCTAAAGAAGCTATCGGGCGTTCTGAGATACAGGTAAGCTGGTTGTATCAATCTAATTCTCGAAAAAGAAGATGGCGCCTGTTTTAGGGTCTCAATATGAATGACTATGGCCGTATTTTACATGTAGAAGATGATCTGTCATTAGCGCAATGGGTGATGGAGTACCTGCAGGGGCATGGATTCTCTGTGGATCATGTTGAGCGTGGTGACTTGGTTGTCGAACAGGTAAAAAAGAACACCTACGACTTGATCCTGCTTGATGTCATGTTACCTGGCATGGATGGCATTGAAGTTTGTCGTGCGTTACGCAGTTTTTCAAATATTCCGATTATCATGATGACGGCAAGGGCGGATGAATTTGATGAAGTCATAGGTTTGGAAGTAGGGGCCAATGATTATGTGATCAAACCCGTTCGTCCCAGAGCATTGCTTGCCAGGATCAAGTCAATTATCAGACAGACAGATTCGACAGTGACCAAACAATCCGAAGAATTGGTTTTTGGTCAATTGACTATAAATGGTGATTTCAAACGCGTCACCTACAAAGGCAAAAACATCGAATTGTCCACCAGTCTTTTCTCCTTGTTGTGGCTGTTGGCCTCTAATGCCGGCATCGTTCTGGAACGTGACGCAGTGTTTAAAAAACTTAGGGGGAGAGAGTATGATGGATTGGATCGGCGATTTGATGTCATGATTTCTACTCTGCGCAAGGTGTTTGACGACAACCCACAACAACCCAAACGTATCAAAACTATTTGGGGGAAGGGTTATCTATTCGTCGCAGATACCTGGGATGATTAACGAGAACAATCCAATGCCCCCTAGCAACCTTTTCCTCGATTGGTAACACTTTGAAAAAAATATACATAGGCATTGTCTTTACTGTTGTGGCTTCTTTGTTCCTGATTGGTTGGGCCTTGGATCAGGTGGTGGATACCGACATGGAAGAAGGTGCGCCTGGTGAATTTAACCTTTATCAAAAAGTACTGATAGGGATGGCTCGCCAGTTAGATGTTGTCGCGTTAGAACAACTGAGTGCAGAAACACTGAAATTGGCTGAGCGGTATCAGTTAGCAGTAAACCTTGAACAATCAGCGAATCTTGCCTTGCCACCAGAACTGGCTAGCGAGCTGGAACGAAACTCTATGCTGGCTTTACAGTCAGAAACCCAAACTTATTTTTTGTACAGACTTGGATCCCATCCTGACTATCTATTGCAGCTGTCATTGCCTGCCGAAAAAAACAGCGGGAAGTACATGGATTTTGTACTGACAGTGACTTTATATCTCGGCATTACTCTGGCAATGATTATCTGGCTGGTACCTCTCACCAGAAGATTGTCTTTATTGAATAAGGTTGCTGCCAAATTTGGTCAGGGAAATCTGGATACCAGAATTAAGCCGAGCAGACTATCTTACATTACAGGTCTGGAGCAGAGCTTTAATCGCATGGCCGCGCAAATTGAAAAGCTGGTTGCAGATAATAAATTGCTTGCAGGAAGCCTCTCACATGATTTAAGGACCCCAGTGTCCTGTTTGCGTTTTGGTATTGAAGCAGCATTAGACGCAGAAGATGCCGAACAACAAGAAAAGTATCTGATTCGGGTTGAAGATGAGCTGACACGAATGGAGTTGATGCTGGAAGCTTTTCTGGAGTTCGCCAGCATGGAGAGACAGGGCATCATGCTTAAACCAGGGAAGCACGAGATTAATAGCTTGTTGAAAGGTCTGTTGAATGAAATGAAACCGTTGGCGGAAAAGCGTTCAGTCATTTTTAAGCAGGTTCTGTCGAAACAACCTATACATATCACTATTGACCATCACTGGTATTACCGGGCAATGATGAATCTTATTTCCAATGCTCTGGACTACAGCACAGAATCAATTTTGGTGGAGGTCGTGCTCGAGGAAGGTTTGGTGAAGGTGCGTATCCACGATGATGGCCCAGGGGTTCCAATCGAACAACAACATTTAATATTTGATGCATTTGTGACAATGGATGAAACTCGCAACCGTCAATCAACGAATTTTGGGCTGGGATTGGCGATTGTTCAGCGTGTTATCGAATGGCATGGTGGAAAGGTCAGAGTAACTGATTCAGATGCATTGGGTGGTGCTTGTTTTGAAGTTTTAGTGCCACTGGATTCTCCGCTCACCGACATAAAAACTGTTTGACCTCAAAGCTCAAAAATTTGACGAACTCTGATTGTCCTCTTAGTATAAAAAATAGTCAGATCAGGGATCGTATCATTGAGTAAATCAAAAATTAGCTATCAAATATTTAAGTCCGAGCAGTTGGTGTTTGGGAGAGTTAACGGCTCAATTAACTTTGATGATATGGTGGCGCACATCGACAGCGTAGCCAGAAATCCTGACTTTTCGGAAGGAATGAATAGCTTTTACGATCTTTCAGACTGCACTAATATAACAGGTGACGTCAGAGAGCTAACTCAGTTAGCGCACGTGCTTAATGATTCAGAGTTTATTCAAAACCCCAGCAAGACTGCGGTTGTGGTTCCCGATGACAACCGCAAAATATGCAAATTAGCGCAAGGCTTGGTTCTGATGGTATCAAAATCCAAAATAGATCATCGTTTATTCAAGTTGTCTGAAGTTGAATCCGCCTGTGCGTTTGTTGGTATTAGCGAAGATTTAGTTATTTGATATCTACAGTGAGTACTAACTACCTAATTTTGGTTGGACAGTTAATTCAATCTGATCGAAATAGATTTCTGTGCGTCCTTCGAATCCAGAGTCGGTGCCGATAAATAACCAAATCCTGCCATCTTCAGTAGTAGTAAACTCCAATTCAGTTTGACTGGTGCTGGTCACAGTTTTGTTGCCAAGGTTGGTTCCATCACAGGCAAGTCCGCTCACTGCAATATTGCCAATTACATTTGCATTTGCACCGCCATTTGACTGATTGCCTTTGGCGACGTTTAAATCGTACCCAGCTTGCTGAGGTTCGGTTTCTGCAAAGCCGAATTTCAGGTAGACAGATTCGCCCGGGCTCCCACCTATTCCTGCACATCCCGCACCTCCATTTGACACAAGGTTTATAGTAACGCTTGCCACGTATCTTGTGCTCGCTTGTAATCCCCTGAAGCGGCTTTTAATAAACATAAACAGGTCATCACTTTGATTTGTGCCAGCAAGATAAAAGCCGCTGTTGTTAGATTCTGGAATTGAACGCACACCAGATTGCAAATTAAAGCCTGCAGCGAGCTCAGTATCATAATCGCTGAACCCTGCTTGCCAGCCTTGTTCCCCATTTTCAAAATCAAACCGCAAGCGCTCAGATAAATCGCCATTTCCTATTCTGATGTCTGCATCGCATGCCAGCAAAAGTGCCGCGCATAGCATCAATGTGATTTTTTTAAACATGATCCCGTTCAACAAATCCGAAGTTAACTGACTATTACTTTAGTCAGATAATTAGCTACTGTGTGGATCAAATATTTTCATTTTGTAATCGACCAGCAATAAAACACCTGGAAACAATCTCAGGGCTGCCTTTTAAGCGTTAAATTGGGTATTATTCATTTTGATAATTACAAAAATAAACGACAGAGGAACCATTTTGTTGGCAGAAGAAACTGGTAAGCAACCAAACGCTAACCAGAACACGGGCTGGTTCGCCCGTTTTTTGGCTACCGTCGAATGGTTGGGTAATTTACTTCCCCATCCAATCACACTTTTCGCATCGTTAGCGCTATTTATTGTTTTCTTGAGTGGCATACTCGGATACTTCGAAGTGGCTGTTGCGGACCCCAGACCGTTAGATGCTGTAGGGCGTGATCCCGATGGCATGATAGAAGTTATTTCCCTTATGAGTGCAGAAGGGTTGCAACGGATTGTGACAGGGCTGGTAACAAATTTTACCGGGTTTGCACCATTGGGCACTGTCTTGGTCGCTTTGTTAGGCGTAGCCGTTGCCGAACATTCTGGCTTGCTGTCCACAGCTATGCGTGCACTTGTTATGAATGCGTCAGAGCGTTCAGTCACCGTTACCATAGTATTCGCGGGCATCATCTCAAATACTGCTTCTGAGTTGGGGTACGTTGTACTCATTCCTTTGGCGGCGATGATCTTTCACTCGTTGGGACGACATCCGCTTGCTGGCTTGGCAGCTGCGTTTGCCGGGGTGTCAGGCGGTTATAGCGCGAACTTGCTATTAGGAACGGTCGATCCTCTGTTATCCGGGATTACTGCCGAAGCCGCTCATATGATTGATCCAGAATATGTAATCGGTCCTGAAGCTAACTGGTTTTTCATGATAGTCAGTACCTTTGCTGTTGCCATTATGGGTGCATTCATAACTGAAAAAGTGGTTGAGCCAAGGTTAGGTAAATATGATCCCAGAGAAGCGTCAATAGAATTGGACGCACAGGCTATGGAAGCGCCAACGGCACAGGAACGCAAAGCACTTAAGTGGGCTGGATTCACCTTTGCATTACTTTGTGTTGGTCTCGCGTTGCTGGTGGTACCAGAAAGCGGAATATTGCGTCATCCGGAGACCAGATTGGTGGCAGGTTCACCATTCCTGAAGGGGATAGTCGCCTTTATTTTCGTGACCTTTGCTATCCCAGGGTTCGTTTATGGTCGTGTGGCAGGGACCATGAAAAACGATAAAGATGTGATTGATGCCATGTCCAAGAGTATGGGAACAATGGGGCTGTATATCACACTGGTGTTTTTTGCTGCGCAATTCGTCGCGTTTTTCAAATGGACTAACCTAGGTACAGTATTAGCCGTTAAAGGGGCGACATTGTTGCAAACCCTTGGCTTGGATGGACCTGAAGTATTTTTCCTGTTCATCATCATGTGTGGGATAGTAAACCTCTCCCTGGGAAGTGCGTCAGCACAATGGGCGGTCACTGCTCCCATTTTTGTTCCCATGTTGATGTTGATTGGCTTTGCACCTGAAGTGATTCAAGCGGCGTACCGCATTGGTGACTCTGTAACCAATGTGATCTCCCCGATGATGAGTTATTTTGGGTTAATCCTGGCTATCGCCTCCCGCTACAAGAAAGACCTGGGTATGGGCACACTGATTGCCACCATGCTGCCTTACAGCATGATGTTTATCGTGGGATGGACCATACTCTTTTACGTATGGGTCTTCTTACTTGGATTGCCGGTGGGGCCTGGTTCGGCGACTTACTATACACCTTAAAATTACCAATCCCTGTTGACGCAGGGATTGTCATTTAAGCCAATTAAAATGTATTCGGGTTAATCCATTACTGGAGGCTAAACGTAACCCTCTTGCATCGAAATTCAGGAAAACAGGTTTTATGAAATACAAAGGCAGCCCGTCATTTACTCACGCTCAGTCGGACAAAATTGGTGTGCTGATTACTAATTTGGGGACACCGCAAGCGCCAAATAAACAAGCACTTCGACCCTATCTGAAAGAGTTTTTATCAGACCCTCGCGTTGTTGAAGTACCCAGGCTTATTTGGTGGATGATTTTAAATCTGGTGATCCTGAATATCCGTCCGAGTCGTTCTGCCAAAGCTTACAGCACCGTCTGGACTGAACAGGGCTCACCACTTATGGTGCACACACAAAATCAGGCGGATGCTCTTCGCGATAGCCTCAAGGCTAAATTCGGAGATCATGTAGTGGTGGAATTTGCCATGCGGTATGGACAACCGTCAGTGGATAGTGTGATTGATAGTATGTTGCAACAAGGCGTTCGGCAGCTCCTGGTTTTACCTTTGTATCCGCAATATTGTGCATCTACAACCGCGTCAACATTCGATGCTGTTGCAGACAGTTTCAGACAACGTAGATGGATGCCTGGGCTTCGTTTCGTCACTCACTATCATGACAATCCCGATTATATTGATGCCTGTGCAAATAAAATTCGCGAACATTGGGAGCAAAAAGGCAGCGCAGAGAAACTGATTTTTTCTTATCACGGAATTCCCAAACGTTATCTATTGAATGGCGACCCCTATCACTGTGAATGCCATAAAACCTCTCGACTGATTGCAGAAAAACTTGGCCTGGAAAAAGGTCAATATATGACGTGCTTTCAATCTCGCTTTGGCCGCGAGGAGTGGTTGAAACCATATACAGATCATACGCTTAAAGCGTTGGCCGCAGATGGCGTTAAGTCTGTGCAGGTGGTGTGTCCTGGCTTTTCAGCGGACTGCCTCGAAACAATCGAAGAGATTGGGGAAGAAAACAGAGATTACTTTCTCGAAGCTGGTGGGGAACGTTATGAATACATAGATGCATTAAATAGTGACCCTGAGCATATAGAGATGCTTACGAATTTGGTCGGCCAAAACCTTCAAGGTTGGGAAGCAATACTACCCGATCCGGAAAGAGCAACGCGTGCTATCGAACTTGGTGCAGATAGGTAGCGGTCTAGATGAGAAAGGACGAACTCGACACTCCCCATGTACCCGACGCGCTACTAAAAGCACAGAGCATCGCGAATATTACGGACACTGCGGTGAGGATACCAGTCCTGGGTATCAGGCTGGGGTTGGATTTTATTATTGGGCTTATCCCGGTAATCGGTGATCTGATTACTGGATTACTGGCGTTCAGAATAATTGTTCTGGCTCGGCAGATGGATGTACCAGCCACACTCCAGAAAGTCATGTTGCGCAATATGATAGTGGATATTCTATTGGGTTTAGTGCCGGTTCTGGGTGATATCGTTGATATCTTTTTCAAGGCCAACAAAGCCAATGTCCGGATTATGGAAAAATGGTGGCTACAACAAAACGCCGAGGCTCTTAAAGTCCATACCAATCAAAAACTGACAGACTGGCAGAACAAGTAAAGGTTTGTCGGGACCCGCTAGACTTGGAATTTATTAGAGAGGAAATAAAAAGTCAGTGCGCTCTATTCAAGCACCGATCGTCTTGAGTCTTCTAAGGCTTCTATGGCTTTTTCTATATCTGTATCACGCATAAATTGTTCAAACGCTCTCAGAGCTGGTTGAATCATATCCTGGCGCGTGTTGCGGTCGAAATATTGTGAGAACCCTTTCGCTTGCTTGATTGTTCGGATCCCCGCTATAGCCGTTTCTGTCGTATAACTTTTATTGTCACCATAGACAGAAAGGTAGCCTAAATTCTTGGCTAACCAAACTTGTGTATCATTATTCGCAGCCATTTTCAGCATTTCCACTGCCGCTTTGTTGCCGGACGATAGCTTGTTTAAAACGAACGTTTCGATGGGAACATTTTCGTAAAATGGCATATTTTCATTCATACGTGGAAAGCGGAAAAAACCAATATTATCTTCAATTTCTGATGGCAATTGATTGGCCAAATAGGCTCCTGATAAGGCCATGGCTGCGTGCCCTCTGTATAAAAAAGGCATGGCTTGTTTCCAATCAAGGCCCCGGTGGTTTTTGATAAAAGTTTGCTGGTCAATAAGACGCTTCCAATGAACAAAGATGCTTCTGACTTTGTCATCGTTAAAACTGATTTTACCTGCCGTCAGCTGATGGTGAAAATTAAGCCCGTTTAGTCGCAGGTTAAGATAGTCAAACCAGGCAGCGGTGGGCCAAAGGTTCTTGCTGCCAAGCGTGAAAGGCACAACGCCATTTTCGCTGAGAGTGCGATTAATAGAGAGTAACTCCTCGTATGTCTCAGGAATCGAAAGATTAAATTGTTTAAAAATGAGTTTGTTATAGAAAACTCCCCAATAATAATAGCCATAAGGGAGCCCATAAATTTTACCGTCACAAGAAACGGCATTTTTAACATGATTGGAAAAAACAGAATCCCAGTTGTTTTCTTCCCACAATTGGTCCAGTGTCGCAATTTTACCCTGTCTGGCGAGTCGACATAACACATTACCAGCGGGGCTAAAGGTCACATCGACCAACTCCGCGTCCAACCATTGATCGAGTTGGCGGCGAAAACCTGTGTCATCTGTGGCTAAGTAATTAATCTTCAGTTGCGGGTTTTGTTTGCCAAATTCGTTTAGCATTTCGATATACGCTTCCCGATCACGGTTAGCTGCGATTAGTAATCCAAGGTTGACCTCATCTTCATAAACCGCAGCTTTCACCTGTAAAGCACTAGAAAAAAGCAGCATGAGGACAGCAATAGCTGAGGGAAAACAGACAGCGGAATTGCCTCTGAACATGACTAACCTTGGTATTAGGAATTCAATTGAGTATGTCAGATAATCCGGCAGGTGCAAGAAATCAGAGTGTTCAAGAAATAGCGAATGCCCTGAGGTGTTCAAGTTTAGTCACGCTAAGACAAGCGCGATTTGTCGCTTCCAATATCACCTTTGGTGCAAAGCCAGCAAGTCTTGCCTGTTCCCATCTTGCTGCGCAAAGACACCATTTATCACCGGGTTGCAATCCTGCGAACTGGTACTCTGGTCTGGCTGTGCTAAGGTCATTTCCTACCTCTTTCGAGAACAGTAAAAATTCCTCGTCCACTATGGCACAAACACTGTGATTACCAACATCACCATCGGGAACATAACAGAAACCTTCCCGGGTATAACCGCCATTACCACAACACAATTGCAGTGGCCCACCAAGCACATTGTATTCGTTTGCCATCATCTGTTTCCTATTGGTCTGATTTATCTCATCATACGTATTGATTTTCATTTGGGAAGAATAAGATGTTGGATAAGAGTCAGCTTTCTTTACCTATTGATGAGTCTGGCAATTTGTCTGAAGAGGAAATAGTGCGTTTTGATTCTCTCGCGGATCAGTGGTGGGATCCAAAAGGCAAATACAAGACAGCTTTGGCATTTAATCAGGCTAGAATGAATTTTATTGTTCCGGCAATAAGAGCACATTTTAATATTCCTGCGTCAGAGGATTTTACTAAAACCGGCATCAGTGTGCTCGATGTTGGTTGCGGTGGTGGATTGATAAGCGAACCCTTGGCTGCATTGAAAGCAAAAGTAACGGGCATCGATGCCAGTGGCGTTAGCATTCAGGTAGCCAAACGCCATGCAGTAAGTGAAAACCTTCAGATAGATTATCGGCATTGCCTGGCGAGCGACCTCGATCCTGCTGAACAACAGTTTGACGTGGTGATAAATGCCGAAGTAGTTGAGCATGTTCCGGATCAACAACAACTTATTCGTGACTGCTGCCGACACGTCAAGCCAGGAGGTTTACTAGTGCTGGCGACCATAAATCGTAACTGGTTGTCCTGGTTAATTGCGATAGTTGGCGCAGAATATGTCTTACGCTTGTTACCGGCGGGTACCCATTCCTGGCACAAATTTGTTAAACCCGATGAATTAGTTGCATGGTCGGCTATGGCTGGATTTACACCGGTTAGCTTGACTGGAATGTCATTGAATCCAGTTTCAGGAAAATGGCGATTAAGTACCCGTACACCAGTGAATTTTATACTCTGTTTGTCTGCGCCCGGTTGAATAAAATGAGCATAGACTGTTAAGGTTACTCATTACTTTCGATCGAAGGCTGGCAGGATAGATGAAAATTTACGACACGCACACAGCGCCCACACCAAGACGTACCCGCATTTTTCTCGCTGAGAAAAGTATTCCAATGGAATATGTGCAGCTGGATCTGCAGAAAGGCGAAAATATGAGCCCTGAAATGCGCGTAAAAAACCCGATTGGAAAAGTGCCAGTACTCGAACTGGATGATGGAACCTGCATTGCTGAGTCTGTGGCAATTTGTCGTTACTTTGAGGAACTGTATCCTGAACCTGCACTTATGGGCTCTACTCCTCTTGAAAAAGCGCAGATAGAAATGTGGCAACGACAAGTGGAGATGAGTTTATTTATGCAGGTAGGCATGTGCTTTCAACATACCACTGGGTACTTTAAAGATCGTATGACGCCAATCGCTGATTATGGCAAAGTCGCAGGCGGCATTGCTTCAAAATACCTGAGCGTGCTTGACAGGCAACTGGCTGAATCGGAGTTTATCGCTGGGGAAAACTACAGTATCGCAGATATTACCGCTCTGTGTGCAATAGACTTTGCCCGGGTAGTGAAAATAAAAATGACGGAAGAACAAACTAATTTGCAGCGCTGGTACGAAGCAGTAAGCAGCCGATCCAGTGCTAAAGCCTAAGGAGTGGATGGATTCTCAAACGAGCTGAACCAAAGAGATTGATTTTCCAATGGAGTTACTGACGGAAGTAATGGATTATTCAGGTGATGTTTGATCCGGCGTTCGAAATCAAAGGTTTCCAAGACCCGTTCATGAGCCGGATAAGTCAGAAAGTTTTTCTCAAAACTACCATCCTCAATGGCCCGCAGTAATCCATACTCAATGCGTTCAGCCAGTTCCTGATCCTCACGACGTACAAAGAAATACATCGCACTAGGGTAAATAAGAAGGTGACGTTGATCGATCACCAATTGTGAATCCCTGACCTGCTCCAGTTCATCCAATACTTCCAGAACCGAGCGGGGGAAATAATCAACGATCCCTTCGCTGACCAGTTTATAAAGTGAACTCCCTCTGATACCTTTTTCGACGCGCATTCCGGCATGAGCTAGTATGGTTAGGTCCGGCCAATCATGACCTTGAACTGCCAGTTGTTTTGACAATTCTGTAAAGTTTGTAATTGAATCGAAGCGAGAAGCGTTGGATTTTCGTATAACTAATACCCTGTGCCCAATGAGTCCTTTTAACAAGGGTATTCTGATAGGTAGTGCTTGTTTCTCACGTTGCGTTGATGTGGCTGTCCACAAGACATCTATGAGGTTTGAATCCAGTCCGATGAATTGCCGACCTTGCCGCATGTTGATTTTTTCTGGCTGCAGAACAAAGGAGCCATATTTTTCTTCGGATTTTTCGAATGCCAGTTGCAGTGCTGAGATATAGTAATTTCTGTGCCCATCTAACGCACTCAAATTGCTTAAATGTTTCACAACAGGTGGTGAAGCTGATGCTTCAGCAAAAGCGCAACTGGAAGACAAAAATAACAAAATGACACCAAACGCCTTGAGAATTTTAGCGTTTATGTTGAAAAGCACCTGTTCTTCTCTAAACACTTTTATGTTTATCAGCATGAGTCACAAAGTTTACCAATTCAATTGTCATCATCTAGTCTCGCCAGCGGCTGGTTAAATCCTGATAGGCGTCAATTCGGCGGTCCCGAAAATACGGCCAGATGCGCTTGATCTGTTCGGTTCTGTCAAGGTCGAGATCCACTACCAGGCATTCTTCTTTATCTGCGCTGGCCTGAGCAAGAATCTCTCCTTGTGGGCCAGCAATAAAACTTTGTCCCCAAAATTCGATACCTGGATCTCCAGAGATGGGAGAGGCTTCGAAACCCGTTCTGTTGGCCACTATAACGGGAACTGAATTTGCCACAGCATGAGCACGCTGGATCGTTTGCCAGGCGCCATGCTGTCGTTTTTGTTCCTCAGGCGTATCCTGTCGGTCCCAGCCTATTGCCGTGGGGTAAAACAACATATCTGCACCCGCCATGGCCATCAATCTGGCAGCCTCCGGATACCACTGGTCCCAGCAGACCAGCACACCCAATTTCCCCACACTGGTTTGAATGGGTTCAAACCCAAGATCACCGGGAGTGAAATAGAATTTTTCGTAGAATCCCGGATCATCCGGAATATGCATTTTCCGATATTTCCCCACCATTCCCTGGCTCCTGTCAAAGACGACAGCGGTGTTGTGGTAAAGCCCGGAAGCGCGTTTTTCAAACAACGAAGTGATGAGAACGATATTGTGCTCTGCAGCCAGTTGGGCAAAGAATTCCGTCGCAGGTCCTGGGATTGTCTCTGCCAGATTAAAGTACTCTGTATTTTCCTGCTGACAAAAATATAAGGTGCTGTGCAATTCCTGTAGGCACACCAATTCACAACCTTGCAGCGCAAGACTAGCTATTTGGTCGGCACTTTTTTGCCAGTTAGCTTGCTTATCATTATCTGCGACGGCTTGCTGGACAAGTCCTACTTTTAGCTTACCTGTGCCCATAAACGGATACTCCTTGAGCAAATAAATTGGCGACTTCGGATTTTAAGGTGCCCGCCGGAACCTGCATACTAATGCAATGGATACTACCAAACTGTTCAATCAAAGACCGACTATTAAGTGCTACAATTTGATGCTCAGGGTAGGCTTTGCGCAATACTGACAAAGCCTGTTCATCATCAGTGTAGCCGTAAACAGGGCAAATTATCTGTTGATTATTGATTAAATAGTTAGCATAGGATGCTGGCAACCTATCCCCTTCGGCATTGAATATTTGGGGAAGGGGCAGTTCGAATAAAGTGTGCTCAGGAAAAGCGGCGGCACACTCTTTAACCAATGCGTGTAACCCAGGGTAGTGTTCATCCTGAATATCACTGCAAGACTGAATTACCAGTCCTTGATCAGGTGTAAAACGAACTAAAGTGTCGATGTGGCCATCCGTATCGTCGCCGGTCAAATGACCCTGTTTGAATATAGTCACCCCTTTTGCACCCAGTTGCTGTTTGAAAGCACTGATATATTCTATGAGTGACAGGTCACCATTTCGCTCTGGGTTACTCAGGCAGAATTCAGTTGACAGCAACTCTCCATTATTATCGATTTCCAGTGCCCCGCCTTCGCATACTAAAGAGTACGAAATCATGTCACGTTGACAAAGCGCTGCGAGATAACGCCTGTTAACCTGATTATCCTTGCTGGCGTCAAACTTATTACCCCAGCCATTAAACTGATACTCCACCGGGGTCAGGCCGTTTTCCGTTTCACAGGTGAGAAAGGCATAATCTCTTACCCAGGTATCGTTGTAGTCCCCGACCACCAATACTATCCTGCTCATTAAATCTGCCTGAGATAAAAATCCGCTGACTTCGGTCTCCTTTATCAGAAGCACAATGCCTGTGTCATTTTCAGTGATGTGCTTCATCAGATTGAGGTAACACTGTCTGACTTCTGTCAACCAGGGAGCCCAGTCGGTAGAGCTGTCAGGCCAGGCGAGAAGAATCGCTTCCTGGGTGGTCCATTCAGGTAGTAGTTTAGGATTGTTAGGCATGGAAAGTGTAAATAGTAGATTGGTACAGAAGATTATAATGGTATCTTCAAGAATCAAAAAGGAAGAAGGATGAATTGGTTAAAAAATATTGTTGCTGTCATTGTACTGGCATGTGTGAGTACTACTAGTTATGCCATGACAGCAGAAGAAATGGTTAATCGCATTGTGGAAATAGGACAGGATGTTGTGCAGGATGGCAACGCCGTGGAATTTAATGTGAAAGGGATCAAGGTACTGCTAATTTATGATGAAAACGCAGATCGAATGCGACTGGTTTCAGGTATCGCCAATGTCAAGGATGTGAACGATGATCTATTGCTTATGGCCATGGAAGCCAACTTTCACAGTGTTCTTGACGCCAGATATGCCATTTCTAACGAAATAGTCTGGTCAATATTTGTCCATCCATTATCTGACCTGACTCCCACTTTGTTCGATTCCGCCATTGGCCAGGTAGTCATAGCGCACGCTACTTTTGGTGGCGATTTTGTCAGTGGTGCGATGATTTTCCCCAATCGAGCGCAATGATTCCGACCCCTTAATAACTTCTTAAGATCTTTTTTAGATCAAGGTGTTAGAAAAGAAAAGAAAAGTTTCATAATGAACTGCGAAGTGCACACAATTATTTTGGAAAGCTAACTAAATAGTGCAATAGTGAAAGCTTAGAATAAGGAAGTAAACTATGCAGCCATACTATCGACTTATTGCGGTTATTTGTTTTGTCATTTCCCTAACGGCAACAGCATTTGCTGGCGACAGAGAAAGGGCGATTATCGACAAGGTCGGTACAGCCTATGGTGGCGATTCACTAACTTCAATGAAATCTTTAATTGTCCATGACCGATACAAAACTATAGCTGCAGACGGCGGGGTACGCCCGGGGTTGGATGCTGTGTCACGATTGCATTCAACTCTGACATTGGACTTTGAGCAGGGTCGGAAATCAGTCAAAAACTGGAATGTTATGCTAAGAGGCAAACGGCTGGGCCAGATCATGTACGATGGTAATGAGGGCTGGAGTATCAATTACCTGCGCGGCTCTCACGTCAGAAGACCTGATCTGAATCAAAATAATGTTGGTGCAGGCATGATGCGGCTGCTCGATACGACAGTTGTGCGCTCACTTCTGGACGCCAAAGATACTGCAAATTTTCAAGGCGAAGTCAGGTTTCTTGGTCGTGCGCATGAGAAACTGAATTTTAAGATTAACGGCACAACTGATGTCACACTCTACGTAGATACTGCCACAGGGTTAATCTCGCAAATGACACGTCCCAACGGCACGCAGTATATTTATGCGGAGTATCGAAAAAGCGGCAACGTGACATACGCGTCAGACACTAATCAGTTTAGAAATGGACAGGCTGTAATGGTGACCCTTTCAAGGACAATCGAAGTAAACCCTGATGTAACCAACGTGTTTGATTTACCAAAAACGACCAAAGCTCTGGATGGAATGCAAGATACATCGAAAATGGTAGTCAAGCAGCTTGGTGAAAATGTTTAAATTGCCGGATTGGGGAATCGTTCGTCTATTTTTGTTGATGCCGGGGATTATTTTGTCGGAGCAGGCAGTCTTGCGGGGTTCAAAAAACGATTGCAGGCTGTTAACCAAAAACTCCAAACAGATAAACCGATCAAATACTTGGTCGTACCTGAGCATCAGGGACACTTTGGGGATATCAACACGATCGCTGCGATGAATGCTGACTTCGTTACTAGTGCGGACCATCTGCCAGCACTGGAAAAGCAATTCACGCCTCCATTGCCCGCCAATCGCTTTGTCCTGGTTGATGGCATATTAAAGCTCGCCGATAGCAAGGTGCACGTGTATGACATATCGACACTCACCTCCGATCACTTCCTGTTATTCTATGTACCCAGCGAAAAATTAGTGTTCACGATGGACGAATTTGGCACGAATCTGTTGAATTCGGTGCCTTCGGCTGACCTGAGAACCTTATCTTTCCGGCAGGCGATTGAAGAGCTTGGAATCGATGTTCAACAGTTTACCTACGTGCATGGTACAGGCGTTCTCTCACTGCAACAGCTACGACAAGTTACAGATGCCTACAAGGAAGGATTCTGTCCCGAAGGCCACCCTATCTGCGCTGACTGATACAGCACTAAAAGTGCTCAGTAGGGTACCTTCATTCTGAGCATGAGCTTTTGTTGCACTTCTATTACTAGTCGAATTGTAATCGTATTGAAGCAAACACAGAACGAGGCTCACCCACAAAGTATCGGTAGTTACCAAATCCGAAGTCAGCTCGTTCCGCATAGTCTTCGTCAGTCAGATTGACAAGCTGTACGCTCAGCCAGAAGTCTTCTGACAGCTCAATGCGCGTGCGCAGGTTGAGCAGGTCATGTCCCGCATATTCAGCTGTATTTTCCGGATTCAAAAAGTAATTTCCAAGGTGAACCCACTCAAGTTCAACGCTGGTCCCATTCTCAGCCCGCCAGCCTAGTTGCGCACTACCCATATGCTCTGGTGCCGTATCAATTTCATTACCTTGAATACTTTGGCGGCTCAGCGTCAGGTTGTTCTCGTAGGTATGCCGTGCCAGCGTTGCATTGGCTGCAACAAACCAGCCTGTAGAAAAATCATACCTTAAGGCGACTTCAATACCCGTATGTTTGGTTTCACCATTGCTGATATTCTGACGTTGTGTATCCTGAAAAATAAAGTTGTCTTTGGTCATTGCGAAGGCAGTCAGGTCATAAAACATAGCGTGCCACTGACCGCGAATTCCCACCTCGATGCTGTCTATTTGCTCTGCGTCCAGCTCAGCAACACTTTGCCCAGCCTGCAATCGAAACAATTCCGTTGCTTGAGGTGCTCTATACCCTTTGGACAATTGCGCATAGGCATTATGCTGCTCGGCCAAGGAGTAATTGGCACCAAATTGATATGACCATTCATTGAATGTTTGTGTCTGATCAGATGGGCGTGTAAAGCGACAATTTTCCACACCAACCGCACATGCATCGCCGTCAGACAGCAAATTATCGTAATCGTATTCGGTGCGTTCGAAACGCAGTCCCGCACTGACAATAAGATCTTGAGAGGTTTGCCATATCAGGTTGGAGTAGGGAGAAATAACAGTGGCGTCCACCTCGTAATCATAATGTTCGCCAGCGGGGATAGTGGGTGAGAAGGGTTGCGCCTGAGTCTCGCGCAGGGTTCCCTCGGTAAAATCCATATCGAAGCCGCTGGTAACTGTAAACGCGTCAACATTGAAAGTGTACTGACTTTGCAGACCAACAGACTTTTGGCCATTTTCTTCCAGTGATTGCCAGGGAAGGAAATGCTGCAGAAATTGCATATCTGTGCTGCGCGCATAAGGAGTGATCCTGATTTGGCTGTTTTCATCCAAGCGATAATCTATTTGGCTATAGACACGAAAAGACTGACTGTCGCGAAACGCTTCCGGATTAGGATTACTGCGTTTAAGATCAGGATCCCGGTAGACTTCAAATCCTTGAATAAAACCCGAGGTTTCCTGATTGAGGTTGGTCACTGCCAACACACTCTTAATACTCAGATCGTTTTTGCTAAATTGGTGAATCACATTTAATTTCTGTTGTGAGTAACCACTGTCATCTTTATAGCCACCATCTTCGGTCAGATTCCCATAAGCCATTAGTCCGTGATTTTTGCCGTTACCTGAAAGTGAAAATTTGTTTTGCACATAGCTGTTTGGGCCAATCGTCAAATCAATGGTGTTCGCCCGAGATTCCAACGGGTTGGGTGTTAATACATTTAATACTCCGTGCACTGCGTTGGAGCCATACATCACACTGCCAGGACCACGCAACACTTCAATACGCTCGGCCTGCTCGGTATTTAAATCAAACAATTGATTAACGTTACAAAAGCCTTGAGCTCTTGCACTGATGCCATCCTGGGCAATGAAGAATGCACCACAGCCACCCGCACCAGTAAGCACAGGTGAACGAATGGCGGTTAAATGTTCCTGCCCATTTCCCCGACTTATCCATGTTCCGGCGACTTTCTGCATTGTCTGGTTAATATGTTGTTGACCAACCCCATCTATTGACTCTTCATCCAATACTGAGAGGTTATTGGTTAAGAACTGCAGCTTACTCGGCGTTTTGGTGGCAGTTATTGTGATTTTTTCGATTTCTGATGAATTTTCAGAAGTGGCTTCCTGGGCATAGGCGCCGGAGCCTGCAACACATGTTGCGGCTAAAAATAACAGTGCTTTCAAAGACTAAATGACCTGTAGTAAATAATGCTGGCGGCAGTATAAATGACTTCTTGAGACAATTCTCGCCAATACGACAAGAAACCAATTGAATAAGTCGATTAACCCAATCGTTTTATTTAATTGATGTATTCAATTTTGATTACTAGTGTTAAGAGGCAACCGGTGTACTTTGACCAAATGGAGAAAATTCATGTCACTTAAAGATTCTAAAACTGAACAAAATTTGAAAGATGCTTTTGCTGGCGAATCCCAGGCAAACCGTCGCTATCTTTACTTCGCATCAAAAGCCGACGTTGAGGGTTACAATGATGTCGCTGCCGTATTCCGCTCCACCGCAGAAGGTGAAACCGGTCACGCACACGGGCACCTTGAATACCTTGAGGAGACGGGAGATCCTGCAACGGGAATGCCTTTTGGTTCCACTGAAGCAAATTTAAAAACCGCCATTGCCGGTGAAACTCACGAATATACCGATATGTATCCGGGCATGGCTAAAACCGCTCGCGATGAAGGGTTTGATGAGATTGCTGATTGGTTTGAGACACTAGCTAAAGCTGAGCGCAGTCACGCCAATCGTTTCCAAAAAGCCCTCGACGGCCTTGATGATTAATACACCATTTACGTGATTTCAAGCGGAGCAGGTACTCGCTTGCTCCCTCTTCCAGGAACTTGATATGTGTGCCGGAAAAACCACCCGAGAAGGGAGCCTTGAAGCACCCACGCGTCATCCTATTGAATGGAGAACTGATGATTTTTGGGACAAAAACTCTTTAAATAAAGAGTTGGAAAGGGTGTTTGATATCTGTCACGGATGTCGGCGCTGCGTCAGTTTGTGTGACTCCTTTCCGACTTTATTTGACCTTGTTGATGAGTCTGAAACCATGGAAGTGGATGGTGTAGCAAAGGAAGACTATCAAAAAGTCGTGGATCAGTGTTACATGTGCGACATGTGTTACATGAGCAAATGTCCCTATGTTCCGCCCCATGAATGGAACGTGGATTTCCCTCACCTGATGTTGCGCGCTAAGGCGATTAACTATCGTGAAAATGGGGCTTCCCGGCGTGACAAGATTCTGACCAGCACTGATACAGTCGGCAAGTTGGCGAGCATTCCAATTGTTGATGTAACTGTTAATGCGCTGAATAAAAATGCCACTTTCAGGAAGTTACTTGAGTCTAATTTTGATATACACCACGACGCACCTGTGCCGGAATACTTCAGCAAAACGTTGCGCAAACGTGTGGCCCCTATGGTCAAACCGATTGTGGCGACAGAAGTAGGGAAAACCAAAGGAAAGGTCGCACTCTTTGCCACCTGTTACGGCAATCACAATAGTCCTCATCTGGGCGACGATTTCGTCAATGTCTTTCAGCACAATAATATTCATATTGAATTGGTTCCCACTGAACAATGTTGCGGGATGCCCAAATTGGAGTTAGGCGATTTGGATGCCGTTCACCGCGCCAAAAAAGCCAATATCCCGATTTTATACGAATTGGTTCAGCAGGGATTTGATCTCATTGCACCCGTTCCCTCCTGTGTGTTGATGTTCAAACAGGAATTACCGCTGATGTACCCTGAAGATGAACAGGTGCTGGCAGTAAAGAACGCATTTTACGATCCCTTCGAATACCTGTTTTTACGTCATAAAGGTGGGGCGTTAAGTACAGAATTCAAAACGGAACTAGGGGATATTGCCTATCACGTTGCCTGCCATTTACGGGTGCAGAATATTGGCCTAAAAACCCGGGATGTTCTGGCATTGATCCCCAATACTAATGTCCATCCACAAGAGCGTTGCTCGGGCCATGACGGCACTTATGCAGTGAAACTGGAAACACGGGATAAGTCCGTCAAAATCGCACGTCCCGTTGTCAGGAAAGTTGATCAGCTAAAGCCAGACCATTTGGCCAGTGATTGCCCGATGGCGGGCACCCACATTGCGAATTTATCCGAATCAACTGAGCATCCCACTCATCCTATGTCACTGTTGCGAATTGCATATGGATTGCCCGGTTAGGAGAATACAATGATGAATAAATTATCAAGAGAAAACTTAATGAGCCTGGAAGAATATTCCGAGTGTCGGCCAACCTATCGTGCAAGTGTATTGGAGCATAAGAAAAATCGTCACCTGGACCTGGCAGACAATATCCGTCTGCTTTTCGAGGATGCTAAAACAATTCAGTACCAGGTTCAGGAAATGCTGAGAATCGAACGCATATTCGAAAAATCCGGCATTGAAGAGGAACTAGAAGCCTATAATCCCCTTATTCCTGACGGTCAAAATCTCAAGGCCACAATGATGATTGAGTATGATGATCCCCAGGAGCGAAAAATCAGACTGGCCGAGTTGATAGGAGTGGAAAAGGTTATATTTTTGCAGGTTGAAGGATTCGAAAAAGTCCATCCTATCGCCAATGAGGATCTGGAAAGAGAAACTGATGAAAAAACATCGTCGGTACATTTTTTGCGATTCGAGTTTAGCCCGGAAATGATCCGAGCCTGGAAATCAGGTGCAGAAGTTTATTCAGGCGTTGATCACCCTCATTATGAGGTTGATGCAATGGCAATACCTGGGAGTGTAAAGCGCTCGCTGGAGAGTGATTTTGATTCTACAGTGATTAATCATTAGCGCCTGAAGGTAAGGCGACCGCGGGCTTAGCGATAGCTGAATCGCCATTATTTCAGATGCCGACCACCGTCCAGCGAAAGGCAGCGTCCGGTTATATAGTCACTGTCTAGTAAGTATTGTACGGCTTTTACGGCTTCTTCGGCACCAGGACAGGTTTCCAACAAAGATTTACTCAGAGCCTTTGCTTTGTAGTCTTCATCATCAGAATCGTTGAACATCAACAATGCTGGCGCGATGGCATTCACTTTAATATGAGGAGCGAGTGAGGACGCAAAAGATAAGGTTAAATTTTGCAGCGCAGCCTTACTTGCCGCGTAGGCAATGTGTTTTTTGCTTCCGGTCTCGTGAACGTAATCCGTCATGTGGATGATATCGCCGAACTGCGGGCCTTGCTCCAACAAATGAGCCAATGCCAGATTAATCTGATAGGGTGCACTGGCATGGATTTGCATCATCCTGCTGATGGTCTCAGCGGCAGGCAAATCATCTGATTCTGCACACCAGTCTGAGGCATTGTGCACAATGGCGCGTAGCTGGGTGAAGCACCCGGTGGCCCAAGTTATAAAATCCTGAATGCCTGCATCGGACGAAAAATCGGCTTGCTTGATTGTGATCCCCATCTTTTCCAGTTCAGTTAATTCGGGTTTGGGAGTGCGATAGGTGATGACAACCTGGTATCCGCTGTTTTGCAACGTTATAGCCATAGCCTTCCCTAGTCGCTGCGATCCGCCTGTAATAATGATGGTATTCGATGCTGTCATATATTCTCCGTTGCGTGATGTCAGAGTTTACGCAGAAAAAGTAACAGTAGATCGAAAAATGTCGATTTTATTAATCCGAAACAGCTAAGTCAGGCGTATAAGACACAAAGTTAGCGATAGGACAACACATAATGCTTAGTGAAGAAGCAATCAAAGTGAGAAGCGCATTGGAGCGATACGGGCTGGAAACGCCTATGTTTGACAACGGTTTTTCTGAGGCGGAAAAACGCCAGAAAATAGCCATGTCTATGCAGGATATTATGCAGACTCTAGGCTTGGACCTAAATGATGACAGTTTGGCCGACACGCCAAACAGAATTGCCAAAATGTATGTGAATGAAATTTTTAGCGGGCTGGACTACTCAACTTTTCCCAAGATCACTGCAATTGAAAACAAAATGAATACATCTGAAATGGTCAGAGTCAGCAATATTGATTTGACCAGCACCTGCGAACATCACTTTATCACCATAGACGGGTCAGCGAGTGTTGCTTATATTCCTAAAGACAAGGTTATCGGCTTATCTAAAATAAACCGGATTCTGAGTTTTTTTGCACAACGTCCCCAAGTACAGGAAAGACTCACTCAACAAGTACTTGTTGCCATGCAGGCTTTAGTGGATACCGAAGATGTGGCAGTCACTATTGATGCCACACATTATTGTGTCAAAGCCCGTGGGATTAGGGACAGCAACTCCTACACCAAAACAAGTGCGTTGGGTGGGGTGTTTAAGACAGACCCCGTGTCACGAAGTGAATTCTTTCAACAATAGTGCTGGTAGTCTGTAAGCACAGATGCCGGATCAAACGGGTAGGAAAATGAGAATCTCCGTGCTAGCGTAGCTATTCACACAACAAGGAGATATGGGCATGGCACAGTGGCTTGATGCGAAAGTAACGCGACGTATTGATTGGAACGATCACCTTTTCAGTCTGGTGTTTCAATGCGCTGATTTTCCATCATACAAAGCAGGACAGTTCACTAAGGTAGGGATGCTGGATGGTGAAGACAAAGTGCTATCAAGACCATACTCTCTGGTCAGTAATCCGCAAGACAATGAATTGGAAATTATCGCAGTGCCTGTTGAAGAAGGTGCACTATCGCCAAAATTGCATAAGGTGAGTGAGGGAGATAGCCTCAAGGTCCTTTCACCCGCGACAGGTTTTCTGGTCCTGGATGAAGTGCCAGAAAGCGACGTGCTCTGGTTGGTGGCAACGGGAACTGGCGTAGGGCCATTTTTGTCTATCATGCAAACTGAACAGCCCTGGCAATCCTATAAAAAAGTCATTTTGGTTTACGCCGTGCGCCACATAAATGATATGGCTTATATGCCGCTCATAGAATCACTGCAGGAAAAATATCCTGGCCAGCTTACTTTTGTTCCAATTGTGAGCAGGGAGCAAAAAGAAGGTTACCTGAAAGGACGTATTCCTGCTTTGCTAGAAAATCATCATATTCAGGAATGTGCTGGGTGCGGGTTACACCCAGATAACAGTCAGGTAATGTTGTGTGGGAATCCCGATATGATTGCTCAGACTATGAGTGTTCTGGAAGGGTTTGGTCTTAAAAAACACTTGCGCCGGTCACCTGGACAAATCAGTATGGAGCGTTACTGGTAATAAGTTCGATAAACGCACGGAGGTTCGAGTTAATGAAAGCTTACTCGATTGCATTTGCACTATTTCTGCTTACCCTGACTGGATGCACAGCTACACCTGTTAAAAATAAAATCGTCGCTGAAGTTAAAATTCCACAGTTAAATTACAATAAAGCATTGTTTGAGCCCGTGGAAATACCCGATCAAAAAGGCCTATACGCTCTGACCGAAACTCAAAAGAAAGAGTTCCTGGATTATTATTACGATCCTGCAAATCAGGGAATGAGAGGGATAAAGCGTTTATATCAGTATATGGATCGATCTCTGGATCAGTTCAGCTATCACGGAGCAACCCTTCAGGCCAATGATGCGCTGAATCAGATGTCAGGAAATTGTCTGACGCTGGCCATTGTGACAACTGCACTGGCTAAGCTGGTAGATTTGGATATCAGCTATGAAAAAGTGAATTCAGCTCCCATTTATCATCGACATCGTAATCTGATGACCCTGTCCTATCATGTGCGTACACATCTGCACGACAATGAGTCAATCAAAAGAGAAGATGGGCTAGAGTTTATTAAACGAAAAATCGTCATCGACTACTTTCCGAATAGCGCCAATGTTGCTGGTAAACGCGTGCCAGAAGAAGACTTTGTCGCCTTGTTTTACAATAATCTGGCGGGTGATGCGCTGGTGGCGGAAGATTACCCACTAGCACTTTCACTGTTGAACAAAGCACTTTCAATATCGCCTCAAAATCCGTCTTCACTTAATTCGCTTGCCGTACTGTTTAAGCAAAGTGGAGATTTAGCGCAAGCTGAGAAAATTTATCGCTACGCAATGGAACACAGCTCGGGGTCAGTGAATTTACTAAGTAATTACAGCTTATTATTAGAAGAACAAGGACGAGATCAGGAAGCGTTAGCCTTACAGGAGAAAATTGACGGTATTGAGGATGACAATCCATATCGCTGGTTTGATCTGGCCAACGAATTTTACGATCGCAAACAGTATTACAGAGCGATTAAATATTATTCCCGTGCAATAGAAGTGGGCCCTTACTTACATGAGATGCATTTTGGTTTAGCTAAAGCCTACCATGCAATCGGTCACTCCCGTAAAGCCAAAGCTGCAATGGAGCAGGCATTATCCTGGACCTATGTGCCTGAAGAGCAACACATTTACCAAGCTAAGCTGTCTAGTTTTGGACCGGTCTCACGGGATTCTGTAAAACCTCAGGAATAAATAATTTTCTGCAGCTTACCCTCCCGCTCAATTACATCAACGAGCGGGATAAAGCCTGCTGGAGTAGATAAGTTGACATAACCTGTACCCTGCTCCACAAGTATGTCCCCATACTGTGTCGCCCGCTCTGGTTCAGGTGAAACATTAATATCGAGGGCTTCAGAATTTAACCATTGAGTTGGCCCTCCTGTAGCAGCAAAAGCAATATCCAGCTCAGAGTGTTTAACTCGTGCGGCTTTCTTGTAGTGTGCTAGTGATGACACAACCAGCTCAATGGCAATTCGCTCGTTTTCGGCCGATTGGATCTGTTCCAAAGTAATTTCTTCGGCGTGAAAAACATCTATCATAGGTCCCCGCAATTAAGACTGGCTTTGTTATAAAGTTTGGCCGAACTGGCTGTGCGTACTTGTAAAATAATCATAACTCGGTAACAGCGAATATGTCTTTGTAAATTCTTTGGATACGTATTCATCAGGCATCTCCACAATCGACAGAGTAAACTGCTCATCATTTCCAATATAACGAGAATAAAAGTATGTTTAATGACAAAGTTGCGGTGGTGACTGGTGCCGGCAGTGGAATAGGTCGTGCTATCTCTGTCGCGCTGGCTGAGCAAGGTATGCAAGTAGCGCTGCTAGGACGTAATGTTGCAGCCTTGGAAGAAACTCAGGCAATGATTAGTGCGCAGCACAAATCCAAGAGCATTGTTGTCAAGGTGGATGTGCAACAAGCAAGTCAGATCACTCAGGCTGTGGAGCAGGTAATGGCAGATCTGGGGCGTGTGGATGTGCTGATAAACAATGCAGGTCTAGGTGTTCAGCACCTGGTAGAAGAATGCCCTGAGAGTGATTGGGATATGGTGATGGACACCAATGCAAAAGCCACCTTTTTGCTCAGTCAGGCGGTGCTGCCCAATATGAAAAAACGTGGTGGCTTTATTATTAATATCGCTTCCCAGGCGGCAAAAAATGGCTACGAAAGAGCTGCGCCTTACTGTGCTTCCAAATTTGCCGTATTGGGGTTTGGTCTGGCTTTGCAGGAGGAGGTGCGTCAATTTGGCATTAAAGTCCACAGTCTCTGTCCCGGTTTGGTTCAGGTTCCTAAGCCAGAGCGTGTTCAGGACCAATCACCCGGTTGGTTGCAGGTTGATGATTTAGCCAATGCGGTTGTGTATTTGCTGAGTCAGCCAGAAGGTGTGTTCATTGAAAATATTGGCCTGTATGGGTTTTCTCGATAATTAACCACAAGATAAGTAATACCATTACTGTTTGGTATAAATCCCTTTTGCCTTAAAACAAAGACATGAGTTAGGGTAGAGGCTCCAGATTTTAATGGAGTCATCTTAATATTGGCTGAATCATTTGACTATATCGTAATAGGTGCTGGTTCTGCAGGTTGCCTGATGGCAAATCGACTCAGTCAGGATCCAAAGAGTAGAGTTCTGCTGGTGGAAGCGGGTGGAACGGATGACTATCCGTGGATTCATATCCCGATTGGATATCTTTATTGTATTAATAACCCACGCACAGATTGGTGCTTCAGAACTCAGCCAGAAGCCGGACTAAATGGCAGAGCACTAATCTATCCTCGCGGTAAAACCCTCGGTGGATGTTCCAGTATTAATGGCATGATATACATGCGTGGACAAGCCAGAGATTACGACAACTGGGCCAAAATCAGCAGGGAACAAGCCTGGTCCTGGACACAGGTATTGCCCGATTTTAAAAAACACCTGGATCACTATCTGCTCGATCAATCATCTGAACTCGAAAATGGGCATCATGCTTCAGGAGGTGAATGGCGGGTGGAGGCTCAGCGTTTGCATTGGGAAATTCTTGATGCGTTTTCTGATGCCGCTGAACAGTGTGGAATTGCAAAAACCACAGATTTCAATCGGGGCGACAATAGTGGGGTGGGTTATTTTCACGTCAACCAGCGTAGAGGTTGGCGTTGGAACACCTCCAAAGCCTTTCTTCGGCCCATCAAAAACCGCAAAAACCTCACAGTGATGACAAATACACAAGTAAAACGCCTGTTGTTTTCGCAAGGTGATGGTGAGCGGGTATGCACAGGTGCTGAATTAGTCTCAAACGGTCAGAGTAGACAGGTGATTGCAGATAAAGAGGTGGTTCTATGCGCCGGAGCGATTGGCACGCCACAGATATTGCAATTGTCTGGTGTAGGAAATCAGGAATTGCTCAGGAAATTCAATATACCTTTAGTCAGGCACTTACCTGGTGTTGGTGAAAATCTTCAGGATCATCTGCAAATTCGCGCCGTTTACCGGGTTAAGGGAACTGACACTTTAAATGAGTTGGCCTCTACCTGGTTGGGTAAATTGAAAATAGGTACGGAATACGCTTTTAACCGCAGCGGGCCGATGAGCATGGCGCCGTCTCAATTGGGTGTTTTCACCAAGAGTGATCCGGGAAGAGAGCATGCGAATTTACAATTTCATGTTCAGCCCTTAAGTCTGGATGCTTTCGGGGAGCCACTGCATGACTTTCCCGCTTTCACCGCCAGTGTGGCGAATCTGAATCCTACTAGCCGTGGTTCGGTTAACATTCAGAGTGACGACTACCGTCAGAACCCACTGATTCAACCCAATTACCTGAGCACAGAAGAAGATAAAAAAGTAGCAGCAGACTCGCTTAGAGTGGTAAGACATATTTGTGCACAGAACGCGCTGAGCCCCTTTTGTCCTGAAGAAATAAAACCGGGCGTTGATTTTCAAAGTGATGAGCAATTAGCTGAAAGAGCAGGGGATATTGGTACCACTATATTTCATCCGGTGGGGACGGCAAAAATGGGTGTTAAAGAAGATCCTATGGCAGTCGTAGATGGCAAATTGCAGGTGTTTGGAATAGGCCGATTGAGGATCGCAGATGCCAGTGTCATGCCCACAATCACCAGCGGTAATACCAACAGCCCAACTATGATGATTGCCGAAAAAGCAGCAGCCTGGATAATTAACGGAGATTGATTTAAAGAGACTTAATCTCTGTTGTGTCCTTTTTATTTGTGACCATTTGACCCTCAGGAACACGTTGTGATTAAGCCTCTTTTACTTCTCGTTGATTGAGCAATAATTTAGGTGGATAGGCATTACTGCAATTATAGATTGCTTTCAGGTTTCTCCTGCAGGTAGTGCTGAGCATTTAAGCCGAACATTTGTGGCAAGGTTGCACTCAACGTAATAGACGATAACGAGCCGACCAGGACACCAAAAAACAGAGCCACGGAAAAACTCTGTAAAGGTTGACCAGCCAGCATCCAGATAGAACTGATCGTCGCCAGCGTGGTACCAGAGGTAATGAGTGTTCGCGAGAATGTAGACTTAATTGCCAGGTTGATGTTGTCGGTAACGGCTATATTCGGGTGAATACGAAGTAGTTCGCGAATGCGATCGCCCACCACAATTGAATCATTCAGTGAATACCCGATGATCGCAAGAATGGCCGCCAAGGCGGTCAAGTCAAAAGATATTTGTAACCAGGCAAAAATGCCCAACACGATCAAAACATCGTGGATTAGCGCAAGTAAGGCCCCACTTGCCAGTCGCCACTCAAAACGTATCCACAGATAAAGCATGATCGCTATAGCGGCAACCAGAAGCGCCATACCTCCCTGATCCCTTAGCTCGGTTCCTACCTGGCTGCCAATGTAAGCTGAATCAAGCAGAGTTATCTGAGTGTTCAACTCGCTGGCGAATCCTTCCAACCAGCCTCTGTCAGCATCAACCCCATTGGTGTCTGGCTGACGAATTGTCCACCTGGATCCATTTTCTGCACTGTTTACCCGCACATCTGGTGATATTAGTTTTTCAGCCAGGCGTTGAATTTCATGCTGCTCAAAAGATTGATTCAGCGTGAATTCGGTCAAGTATCCGCCGGTAAAATCCAGCCCGACATTTAGTCCTTTGAGGGAAATACCGGTAAGCGAAAAGCACACCAGCAAGATGGAAAAGTAAAAACCAAACTGACGTGCTTTGGTTAAAACAGAGCTCTTTGTATCAATCCAATTAAGCCAACTCATAATGCAGTCTCCTTCTTACCGACATCTAGTTTCGGTGAGAAATATTGGGTCAGAATTCGTGCTACAAACACACCGGAAAACAAGCTGGTTATCAGCCCCAGAGTCAGTGTCATAGCGAATCCTTTAACTGGTCCATTGCCAATAGCCAATAAAATCAAAGCACTGATCATGGTAGTGATATTTGCATCCAGGATAGTGGCAAAAGCCCGCTTATAGCCGCTGTTAATCGCCGCGTTATTGCTAAGGCCACGACCAAGTTCTTCTTTGATGCGCTCGAAAATTAACACATTGGTGTCCACTGCCATGCCGACAGTTAACACAAACCCAGCAATTCCTGGCAGGGTAAGCACCAATCCTGGTAACCATGCCATCAACCCGATAAGGCAAACCAGATTGATCAGCAAACACAGATTGGCTATTAACCCCAGCTTCTTATACCAAAGAGCCATAAATACCAGTGTAATCCCGATACCTAAGGCCAGGGCGGCAAATCCGTTGGACACGTTTTTCTCACCTAATGTGGCTGTGATAGTGCGACTTTCCACAATAGTCACAGGCGCTTTTAGGGAACCGGCACTAAGCAGCATTGCCAGTTCCTGTGCGGCCTGAGGGCTTTGCATATTAGTGATACTAAAGCGATTGCCGAGCTGACTTTGAATGGTGGCAACATTAATTACCCGGCTATTTTTGGTTGTCTCATTTTGATGGTTTTTCTGGTATTCAGAGAAAACTGTCACCATGGGTTCACCGATATTTGCTTTGGAAAAGGCAGACATTTTGTTACCACCCTCTTGATCCAAAACCAGATTAACCAATGGCATACCCATCTCATCTCTGCCGGAGTTGGCTGCTTTAATATTCGAGCCAGAGAATACAGGTTTATTCGATACTCGAACGCTGTCACCATTTTCGTAACGAAATGTCCGCTGAGCAAATGGTTGGTTTGGGTCGGCAACAGGGTAAACATCCAGGGTCGCTGTTGTGCCAATGATACGCTTCGCGTGTTCGGGATCTTTCACGCCGGGTAGCTCGATGCGTATGTGATTTTTACCTTGGCGTTGGGTTATTGCTTCGGTAATGCCAAGAGATTCTATGCGGGTGCGCATGGTGGAAATTGACTGTTGCATCAGATCTTGCTCAAAACGCTTTTGTTCCAAATCATTCTGTCGAAGCAAAATAACGTTTTCCTCAGCTCGGCTGATTTGAATGTCTGACATCCTGCTCTGCATCAGGTTCATGAGCTGGGTACTCGTGGTCTTGGTAGTGCCGTTAAGGATCAATTGCACAGTTTGCTCTTGCGTTAATGTTGCTTTGACGCCACGTATTCTGTTTTCACGCAGTATCTGTTTGCTCTCCTGATACAGGCTTTGCATGTACTCTGTTCTGGCCTTTTGCGTGTCTACGTGCAATACAAACAACACGCCCCCATTCAGATCCAAACCAAGTTTTATGGGTTCAAAGCCCATTGATTGGAACCAATTCTGACTGCCATTACTTTCATGAGGATGAGTGGAACTAGTCTCTCTCCCAATTTGTTTTGTGAAGCTAGATGAAAATTGGGTAAACGTTGGCAGGGCGCTGAGCCCCAGCACAATCACGGTAATTAAAATGACAGCGACCTGCCATTTTCTAATAGTATTTTTCATATAAATCCTATGGCGTCAAAAAGGACACCATCAACTTGCCGCCGCTGGACGGTGGCTGTTTAAACAAGTGTTTATTGTTGGTTGCCCGAAAGGGGCGACAGGACTAGCTGAGGTCGTTATTCAGCTGGATATATAACTGACTGGACTCTTTCCACCCCGATAATCGGCTGGGATTTTTACTGACATTCTGAGTAACAAACCAGGGAAGGATATCGTCTGGGTTAATCAGGTTTTTGTAATGTCTGGCAGAATTTTGTTCCGGTAGAAACTCACAAATAACGACGTATTCCGGATTGAGTTGCAGGCTATGTAGAAACTGCCCGGCTTGACTTCTGGGGTGAAGTGGCAATGAGACTGCGGCTTCTGACTCTGGCGCTTGCTGGTTATCAGGCGCTGACTCCGTTGATGCAAATTCTGAAATTGTGGTGGCAAGGGGTGATTCGAAATGACGAGCATCCAAGGCGCCACTCTGAACAATTGTGCTCAGAGACAGGCAAAAAAGTAAGCTTGTAAGGAAGTGTCGCATCTCTGTTTAATGAGGTTGCTGGTCTCGAATTCAAGTGCCACGTCAGGATATTTAATCGTCACCGTTTTAGACTTTGTGTTGACAACAATATGCCATCCAGCGAAACGGCAGATTGCTCTGCCGTTACCCTAATTTAGATCTTGCTAAAATTCTGACAGGTTTTTTATGCGCTGCTGCATCGAGATCTGTTGGCTTGCATTGGCGACGTCGAACAGCAGCATCAACGAAAGGACTTACAACTTTTGCTTTATCAAGGCGCATCTTCCTATTCCTTATAAAGTCACAAGTTAATTGCCTGCGGTATCCTTTTTATAAACCTCAAAGTTTAAGTCTTCAATCCGGATGTTATTCAGCTGAATAGTCATGGTCACAAGAGTAATTAACTGGCAATAAATACTCATCATAATAGGCTCCAGAAAATCCAAATTGAACTGGTTTATCGCAACCTGTACCCCGGCATAAACACTTACCGCAATACTCACATACATAAGCGGTGTGATACTGTATTTAATTTTTAGAGTCCGGTCTTTATTGTCCTGATAGGGGTCCAGTTTTTTTCCATAAAGTAGAAAAACGATAATACCGGCGAAGAAGATGTTTCCGGCCAACACAATCAAGCTCATCAGAACAGGTTTTCCGTCAATATCAACGTTGAAGTCGTGCACTGCGAAAATAAATAAAACGAACAATAAATACGCCATTATCGCGCTCCAGAATAGTCCAGGGGATACAAAATCAAACAGTTTTCGAGGTACCATTTCGGCGTGGCGGCGAGTCCGTGAATCTTCTTCCCGCATTTCACGAAATTGCTTAAAGCCAGATTGTTCCAACAATAAGACTGGCAGCAATTGCAGCATGAAATATGCCCAGGGAAACATTGGATTGACCTCACCATTGTCGGATTTAGCCCACAGGTGGATGAAGTACATGACCACAAATCCAAGCATCAATATTGCCCAATTCATTATGCTGAACCATCGTTTTTGCCTCTGAAAATAATTGATTCCCTTAGGGTATAATTTAGGGTATTCCTCAGCAGGAAACAGTGTAATAACTTTATTGAGTCGAGTAATAAAACGCGCCGGAATGTAGTAGGACAGCAAGATAATCTGACTAATAAATATTACGTAAAACAATGTGTTGTCTAACATGTTCATCTCCCTAAACGTTGCGTTTGTTCATGACATTGGCAAAGGCAATGCGTATTTCAGAATCTGTCACACCAGCGTCTCTGCAGACAGCTATGGTGTGCGTTATTTTTTCTTCTACCCAGGCGGCCATATCCACTGCGCTATTTTTTTTGGCTTCAGGGTGGATAAAGGTTCCTCTGTATCCTTTTGTCTGGATTATGGAGTCCCGCTCTAGCAAACGATAAGCCTTGGCCACGGTTTTACTATTCAGCGCCAGATCGTTGGCCAGTTGCCTGATAGAAGGAAGGGCATCACCTGGCTTGAGATGCTCTTTAGCCACCGCATGTTTGATCTGCTCGATCAATTGTGCGAACAGTGGAATGGGATCATCAATATCAATTACGATTTCCATTTTAGTGTTCCATATGTACCATGTATAGTGATGGTACAAGTGGATCATGTAAAGATCAAGTTTACATTGAATAAAAATTGTTCATCAAAGATGAGAGGATCTATTTCAACAGGATCTTTTTGAGTGAAAAATCTATACAGAAACGAACGAACAGCCATTTTTATTTTCGCGAATTCGCCTATATTCCATTTAAGAATTCCCTCCTTGACCTTGAAGTAACTCCAGGGTTTATAGTTTGAAAATCTACACTAATACATTTTGAAGATACTGATATGACTGCAGAATTGACTCGTAAAAGTAAACTTCTGGATTTCACGCATCCTGACATCGCAACACTAATTGCGGAGCGCAGCTGGCAAGAACTGGATGAATTTAACAAAATCGGTGCGGCTTATGATTATGTTAAAAATGAGGTGCTTTTTGGCTACAACAGCAGTGATGATCTGAAAGCCAGTGAAGTTCTGCAAGATGGGTATGGTCAGTGTAATACTAAAGCAACTTTGCTAATGGCTCTTTTAAGAGCCTTGGGGATCCCTTGCCGTCTGCATGGCTTTACTATCAACCAGGCTCTTCAAAAAGGCGCAATTCCCACCTATATATTCTGGCTTGCACCTAAGTATATTATCCACACATGGGTTGAAGTTTACTTCGAGGATAGTTGGATAGACTTAGAGGGGTTTATATTAGATGAACCCTATTTGCAGCAGATACAAGATGCGTTTGGCCGGCAAAAAAATGAATTTTGTGGTTATGGAGTAGCAACAAAATGTTTGTTAAAACCACAGACTGAGTGGAAAGGGAAAAGCACTTATATTCAAAAAGAAGGGATACATGATGACTTTGGAATATTCGCCACACCAGACGTGTTTTATTCGCTCTATGGTACAAACCTGAAGGGGATTAAGCGGTGGCTGTACAGATACGTTATCAGGCACTTGATTAATCGAAATGTTTCTCGCATTCGGAACTCTAAGGAGACCTGGCTGACTGATTATCCATTCTATTCAAAAGAATAACAGGCTGCGCTAGGTTGTAAACTAGACCGGTTTATTTTTTCCTTGCTCGATGCGCCAACATCACTTGCTGGAACATAGGTGTGCCATTTCTGACGATATCGAACAAGGCTTCCCGAGGTAAATCGTCAAATCGACTGAATTGAATGCAGCTTTTGCCAGATGTGTGTGGAGACAGCACCTCAGCCCATTTCTCGTTCATTTCAGAGACGCCGTACATGGGCATCATGTGCCAGGTGATATTGCCGCTTTTCAGAGCGCCTACCATAAAAGTATAAAAGCCAGGTTCATCTTCCTGATAGCTAAATAAGCAATTTCCCTCTGTCCACTTCGAATCACCGGGTTTTTCAACTAATCCCTGACTATGTTCTCGAATAAATCGCAGCACTTTTTCAATTTCTTTCAATGTTTTACTATCAGGATTATTTTTAAATTGCATAGGTATTTGGATGTTTATGGCAATAGCTCAGGTTTAGCACAACAAGCGACAGAAATCTCTTCTAAACTCTCTTACAACTAACGCAATAATGGAACAACAATGATAGAGCTGCATACTGCCAACACACCAAATGGCCAAAAAATAGTCATCGCGCTGGAAGAATTGGGATTAACCTACCAGATGATTAAACTTAACTTGGGAGCCTTGGATCAAAAGAAGCCCGCCTATCTGAAGATTAACCCCAATGGGCGTATCCCTGCCATTGTTGACCATGCAGAAAATAACTTTGCAGTATTTGAATCCGGTGCGATTCTGATTTATTTGGCAGAGAAAACAGGAAAATTGCTCGGCAATGATGCCAAAGAACGCAGTCTGGTAATGCAGTGGCTGATGTTTCAAATGAGTGGTCTGGGACCTATTATGGGGCAGGCTGGATGGTTTTTACGTTCTGCACCGGAACCTATTGCAATTGCTATTCAGCGATACCAAAACGAAACAACCAGATTGCTGACAGTGTTGGAAAATCATTTAACCGAAAGTGAATATCTTGCCGGCAAAGAATTTAGTATTGCTGATATCTCAACCTGGACCTGGGCTAAACGTCCTGAATATGCTGAATTAGATGCAAGTGAGTTCCCTCATATTCAGCGATGGGTGGAACAAATCGGAAACCGCTCAGCCGTGCAAAAAGCGATGCAAATTATCGCAAGCTGAACAGCCTTCGCTGAATTGCCTTGTAATGATTAAGGGGGTGATCTTTACATTTTCAGAATTGACAGGTAGATTGCTTAAACGATTAAGTTTTTGGGGCTGTGTTCTCCATATCTTTTAGGCAAAGTGGAAAGATACATTCTGAGCTGGGGGAATTATGTTAAAGCGCTATGCGGTGATAGAAGCCGGAGGTACAAAATTCAACTGTGCAATTGTGGATGAAAATCGCAATATACTATCTGAACAGCGGATCCCAACCAGAACACCCAACGAAACCCTAGCCAATGTCCGCACGTTTTTCCTTGCTCAACGGGAGGCGGGTTTTGATTTTAACTCTCTTGGATTGGCCTGTTTTGGGCCACTTGATTTGCATACAGATTCTTCCACTTTCGGATACATCACAAGCACACCAAAACCTGACTGGTCGCAAACGGCTATTGCTGATCTGTTGGCCCATGATCTGAATTGTCGGGTGGAAATTGATACTGATGTCAATGCGGCTGCCCTGGCAGAATACAAGTGGGGGGCGGCACAACATAGTCATGTGAGTGTGTATGTGACCATTGGTACCGGGGTAGGCGGCGGAGTCATCATTGACGGTAAACCCTTACATGGACTTGTTCATCCTGAGATAGGCCATATGCTGATATCTGCACCAAAGGGAATAACCGGCGTTTGCCCGTTCCACGGAAATTGCGTTGAAGGCTTGGCGTCGGGCACCGCGATGGGGAAAATCTGGCAGCAACCGGCTGAGACCCTGGAAGATGAGCATCAGGCCTGGGATGTTCAGGCCCAGGTTTTAGCAAAAATGTGTCACAATCTGATGGTCAATTTCAGCCCTGAAAAGATAGTTTTGGGCGGAGGTGTGATGAATAAACCTGGCTTATTGGGCAAAGTGATTCACTATACTCATCAGTCTTTAAACGGTTATGTTTCGTTCCCGCAAAATACATCGTTGAAAGATATTATCAGTTTACCCGGGCTGGGCGAACGTTCTGGCCTGTTCGGTGCACTTGCGCTGGTAATGGATCAGGAATGAGCAGGCAAATATAATTGTTTGATGAGTGCCGCTGCGCGTTGCCCCCAAATAGCGTAAACCTCAGCTCCTGGGTGAAACCCGTCTTCTGCAATTAAGGCCGGATCTGGGGTCAAATCCAGCTCAAGGTAATGACAATTATGTTCTTCTGTGAGGCGAATAAGTGCGTTATCTAAATCAGAGCTCTGCAGACCCAGAAACCAGCGCAGAGGGTGGGGAAGGGCGGGAAAAGATCCCATTGGAGGTAGGCTGCTGAATATAATTTGTGTTGCACCAAGTTGACTTTTAATCTGACCTATCAACGCTTTTGTTTGCTTTACAAAGGTTTGCCTCGATTTTCCGGCAGTGGAATCATTCACACCCAGTGAAATTAAAACTACGTCAAAATCCGCAAGGTCTGACTGCTGGAGCCCCACACTGACTGACTCAGTTGTCTCACCTGTCCTGGCAAACAAAGTCCAGTGAATTTCGAAATCATTGCTCAATTGCCTGGCGACTTGCCCGGCCAGTGCATCTTTCTGGGATGAAACGCCCACACCAGCAGCTGCAGAGTCGCCGAGGATCAGCAATTTAAGGACCGGTCCGAAGCCCGTGATTCCTGTTCTTGGGCCAGCTGCTTCAGGTAATCTAACTATGGTTCGTCTTACGTAAATCCCTTGCGCGACTAATATGGGGGCCAACAGAATTTTGGCTAGAAGCTGCTTCATTCAATATTCTTTTTCTGCTTATGATGAGAATAGACTGAGTATACGGCCCAGCACAAAAACTAAACAAATACCGACGCCTTAAGCTCGATACTTATTGTGGTAGTTTTGCGCTGGGTCTTAACTATGTCTGCTCACTGAAAAGTAGCGGGTATCGGCAGGGTATACACCTTAGGCTGGCCATTGTAGGGCGTCACGGTGACTTTCAATCCCGTTCCATGCAAAGAGGCAAACTTTTCTTTGTCCACCACAACAGCATAGGGCGGAGCGTGATCTTCTGACAAAAGTGTAAGCTGATCCTCAGGCGTTTGAAGTTCGGTTTTCACAGACATTAACGACAGGCTCCCAGGGTTATCGAGAACCACGTCATAGGCTATTTTAATCCGTTCATCCGTCATTGTGACTTTACTTACCTTGATATCGCTTATGCCATTTTGAGGTATCGCTGTTGTGCTTTTCAGTACCGTCACACTTAGGGCAGGCAAAGTGAGTTCAAGGGTATCCGGTCCTTCCTTTACACTCTGCTGGCCATAAATTTGCTGGTAGCCAGTCGCTGTTTTTGGTAACTGGATTTTCTGAGTTTTAGTATCAGTATTAAATGCAATCAGGTAATCAACAGGATCGTTCAAATCAATTCGGGAAAAGGCGAACACCTTGCTTTCAGGCTCCAGATAACGCAGGTGGGTTTGCCCATAACGCAAAGGGCTGTGTTGCATTCGCAGCTTTGCCAATTCCTTGATCGCCAGATATATGGGATGTGACTGATCAAAATTTTCAACGGCAGTCGTCTGGTTGGTGCCCAGAAGATCATTGTCGTTGTATTCATCTACTTTGGAGGCAAACATGTTTTCCCTTGCTGCAACGTCACCGCCGTCTCCGGTAAAACCTTGTTCGTCTCCGTAATATACCACTGGAATACCACGGGATAAGTACATCAATGCATGGGACAATATGCTGCGTTGCAGCTTTTCTTGAGAGGGAATATCCGGTAAGCCCTGGTTGATAAAAAAGCCAGTCCGACCCATGTCATGATTGCCCAGGAAGTTCATCAGAATATCTGCCTGACTATCATGATCGGCATAATAATCATCATTTGCTAACAGTGTCTGCAAAACATCTGGATGATTGCCCCGGTAAAATATTTCTGCAGCTGCATGCTGAAACCCGAAATCCAGAACAGAAGGCATTCTACCGCTGGTGGTGTAACGGCTTAACACTTCCGGATTGCCGGAATAGACTTCTCCAAACACATGGAAATTTGGAATGCCTAGTGACTTGGCGTGATCGACAATGGCTGGACTGAACTGCTGCCAGAACGACAAATCCACATGTTTTACCGTATCAATACGAAAGCCGTCGGGCTTGAATTCGCTGATAATATTTCTATAAATATCTATAAAGCCATCCACCACTTCCGGCATAGTCGTATCAATATCGTCCAATCCAACAAAATCCCCTTTGATGGCGCTTTCGCCTTGCCAGAAGCTGTCACCCTGGTTGTTGTAATACTTGGGATCATTTAACCAGGCCGGAGTTTTGAGATTTTCTTCCCCAGTTGGGACAAAAGGAGTATAGCTGTCACCCGATGCTAGCTGTTCTGCAGACTTGAACTTACACTCGTTCTTGCCTGACTGCATGCTGCCATCCGGATTGTGACACTCCTCATACTTAATTACGTCAGCGGTATGATTGGTAATGATATCGAAGAAAATCTTGATACCTTTTTTGTGTGCCGCACTGATTAAACTTTTCAAATCATCGTTGCTGCCAAAATGCGGATCAATTTGAGTAAAATCAAGGATCCAGTAGCCATGACTGGCAGAACTGCTGCCTTGCATCGCACGGTTACGCAGAATAGGCGTCATCCAGATAGCAGTGATCCCCATGCCTTTCAGATAATCGAGCTTTTTCTCCAAGCCCTGCATATCTCCACCATGAAAATGCCATTTTGAAGTGGGATCATAGCCTCCTTGTGAGATAGCAATGGTTTTGGAGCCATTGTCATTATCTGGGTTGCCATTGTGAAAACGATCTGGCAACACAAAATAAAACATGTCGTCACGAATATCGCGGTTCAGGTAATCAGCGTATATTTCCGGTGCTTCGATCGGCTTGAGTTGTTCAGCTGTTGGAGCTGCGACCTGTTCAGGCTTGGGCGAACAACCCAATGCGATAAGAACAGGGACCGCCAGTGTTAAGAAACGTTTATTCACAATGATTGCCCAGTGTTAATGTCAGAGAAAAAGAAATAAATCGCTAAGGGACATTTTGTCCCCGCGCTGTGACGTAAAGCGAATACCAATGTTCACGAGACAAGGTAATGTCAGTCGCCTGCTGACAGGCTTTGATCCTGTCCAGATTGGTGGTGCCGATTACCGGCTGAATACTGGCCGGGTGACGGCGTAAAAACGCCAACAATATCGCTTCTGGAGACACGCCATACTCGGCAGCAAGCCTACTAACAAGTTGCGCTGTTTGCTGGGTTGCCCCGGACTCGTTGCTGACATCTCTGCCAGAATAAATCCCGCGACACAAGCTGCTCCAGGACTGGATCTGAACATTATTCATCTGGCAATATTCCAGTGTACCAGGCGCAAAATTCCAGGCTTTGCCATCGTCGTTATTGACGCAAATACTCTCATCGAGCCAGCCGTGATGCTGTAAGCTCATCTCTAGTTGATTAGCAACCAATGGCATATCCAAAGCGCGTTGCAAAAATTGCATTTGCTGTCCCTGCATATTCGAAACACCGAAATGACGGACCTTGCCGGAGGATTTGAGCTTTTCAAAAGCACCTGCGACTTCATCAGCTTCCATTAATGGATCTGGTCTGTGTAATAACAGTATATCCAGATAGTCAGTTTGCAGACGGCGCAGAATGCCGTTTACTGAGTCTTCAATCCACTGGGCTGAAAAATCGTAGCGATTAGGTCCTTGTCCGTCTTCAAAGCGGATCCCGCACTTGGATTGCAGATATATTGATCCGCGCAATTCAGGACGTTCAGCCAGTACGCGGCCAAATACTTCTTCCGCTTTTCCCATCGTATAAATGTCGGCATGATCGAAAAAGTTGATCCCGCTGCCAATGACTACATCGACAATATCATGGGTCTGCTGCACCAATTCCTGGCTGACAGGATTGTCGTTCCAGCCGCCTCCCAGCCCCATACAACCGTAAGAAAGTGTGCTGACGCCAGGTAAATGAGTGTCTAAAGGTAATACTTTCATTTGACTCAATGATCTCCAATCTGAATAACTCTTTATTCTAATGTGTGTTTTGCAGGAATAAACTGAATACGTATGCGATCAGCAAACAGAAGGCTAATCAAATACGTAAGGACAACCTTTGTATTCGTTAAAGGTATCGTCCCAACGCTGCACATCGTTGGCGCGGCGCCAACGAGAATGGAAGAATTGCATCAAACAGGGACCTTTTGACGTTTCAACCATGAAGGTGTCGAACTCTTTCACTTTGTCGTACTCAGGGTAGGTGGTGCTCCGCTCCCAGGTCAACCCACCTTCGCGCTTGGCAAAGTTTAACCAGAACTGCTCAAGGGTAACCCATTTTTTAGCCGTATCGTCCCAGGCCTGAAGTTTGTCCTGGCCGACTTTTTTTACTACGCCATCAGCCAGACTGGTGGCGCTGGTAGTGTCTTGACCTGAAACAGACAAGCTGACAAAAAAGAACAGTAATGCAGTGAATTTGAACATAGTGAACCTCGCGTTTTATTTTGCGTAGGTTCACTGTGAACACAAATTAGCCATAACGCAACTTAGTAGTACCGCAACTCTGCAACCTTTCCCCAGAATACGCGATAAGCAAAAACAGTGTACGCAAAGATACAGGGGATCACCACTAGGGCACCGTAAAGCATGAAGCGCAAGGATTCTGGAGCGCTTGCGGCTTGCCAGATAGTCAATTCACCGGGTACCACATAAGGGTAGAAACTGATGGCTAAACCAGCGAAACAGAAAGTGAAAAGGATGAGTGTCATCACAAAGGGCAGCCAACAGCCTGCGTCGTCTTGAAGTGGCAAACGCTTCAGCACCTGATCTCCTATGACAAACAACATAAAGCAAACTGCAGGAATTGATGCAATGAAAAATGCCCAGGGTAGCTGGGTCCATCGTTCAAGCACAAAACTATTCACCAAGGGGTTGGCAATACAAACCGCAATGATCCCCACCAGGCAAAATCTGCCAGCGTTGCGTGACCACCTTACTGCCTTAAGTTGCAACTGATCTTCGCTTTTCATAATGAGCCAGGCTGCCCCGATAAGGCTATAAGCCATGGTCACCCCCAATGCACTTAACAACGAGAACAATGTCGCGAACCAGCCCTCCTGGAATCCAACAACATAAGCGCCGAGCATAAACCCCTGACTTGCGGCCGCCGTAAAAGAACCAATCTTGAACAGGTAATCCCAGGTACGTTTTCGACCTTGGGCCACTTTCGCTCTAAAATCAAAAGCAACACCCCGTAATATCAGCCCGACCAACATGATAGCTGTGGGCAAATACAACTCTTTAAGAATAATATTGTGAGCGGCAGGAAAGGCGATTAGCAACAAACCTACGGCAAGCACAAGCCAGGTTTCATTGGCGTCCCAGAATGGGCCGATGGATGCAATCATCTGGTCGCGATGGTTTTCATTACCCATGGGCAGCAGCATTCCCACCCCTAAGTCGTAGCCATCCAGAATCGCATACATCAGCACTGAAAAAGCCATTAGCGCAGCGAAGATGGTAGCCAAATCGTTATCGGCAATCATAGGTTTGCTCCTTCAGTCTGGACAGAGGGTAAAGGGCAGCGAGGCCTTGTGTGTTCCTCCGGTTGAATTTCTTCTATTTCCACGGAGCGTCTTGCCATCAAAAATAATGTTCTCACGTAAGCGACCAGCAAGGCTGAATACACTGTCAGGTAGAGAATAAGACTAAACAAAACATTGTCAGGGGCAATGTCTGTCACCGCATCGGCGGTTTTCAGCACACCGGAAACCAGATATGGCTGACGGCCAATTTCGGTGACATACCAGCCTGCCAATGTGGCCAACCATCCTGAGAAACTCATACCAACCAACAGACTAAGCAACCATCTGGGTAAGCGGTCATGTTTAAACAGCAGCGCGCTACCCAACCAGGAAACAGCCAGCATCAGCATGCCCAATCCCACCATAATTCTGAAAGCATAAAATACCGGGGCCACAGGGGGATGTTCGCCCTTGAACTCATTGAGCCCTTTGATTTCGCCTTCCGGATCGTGAGTGAGAATAATACTGGCCAACTTGGGTATGGCGATTTCAAAATGATTGGTACGCTGTTCTTCATCAGGCACAGCAAACAACAGCAAAGGCGCACCTTTTTCGGTTTCCCACACGCCTTCCATCGCCGCGATTTTTTGAGGCTGATGTTCAAGCGTATTCAAGCCATGCAAGTCACCAACGAATACTTGCATAGGAGTTAAAATAGCAGCAATAAGTAAGGCGGTTTTTAGGGCGATCCTGGGGGCCTTTTTATCATCACCACGCTTAAGTCGGTAGGCAGAAATGCCCGCAACCAAAAAGCATGCGGTCAAACCCGAAGCCAGCAACATATGGCTCAGTCGATAAGGAAAAGAAGGATTAAATATAATGGCGGACCAATCTTTGGCATGCGCCACACCATCAATCATTTCAAATCCTGTGGGAGTTTGCATCCAGGAATTGAGAGCCAGTATCCAAAAAGCTGACAGTGTAGTACTCAGGGCAACTAGTAGTGTCGCTGTGGTATGAATCCAGGGTTTAACCTTGTTGATACCAAACAACATTATGCCCAGAAAAGTTGCTTCCAGGAAAAATGCAGTGAGTACCTCGTAGCCCAGTAATGGTCCAGCTATGTTGCCGACTGTTTCCATAAAGCCTGGCCAGTTGGTACCAAATTGGAAAGACATGGTGATGCCACTGACAACACCCAATGCAAAGGTTAACGCAAAGACTTTCACCCAAAACCGGTAAATACGCATCCATACAGGATGCCCGGAAAGGTTGAATCTGAGCTTAAAATAAAAAAGCAGCCAAGCCAGCGCTATTGTTATGGTTGGGAACAATATATGAAAGCTGATATTGGCTGCAAACTGCAATCGTGATAATAGAAATACATCCGCCATGATTGACCTCTTAATGGCAAAAAATTAAAAAAAACGCTCCTTACTTATTGCTTCTCGTTATGAATGTATCTTTTATTATTTTTGGTTCATAAGCTTGTCTTTGATGTCCAGCACTTTGCCAACACCTGATCCTAACTTCATCAAGGTACTGAGTTTGTCAGGACTCATGCGTTGAAGCTCGTCACTCCATTTGGTGACATTCTCCAACAGGTCATGAATTTCAGTGAGTCGCTGCTGAGCATATTCTTCGCTTTCGTTTGCCGGGGAATCCAGCAGGATGTCGCGGATTAGACTTAGGGTAGGGTCCACTTCTCGCTTGCGTCGCTCTTCGAGCACTTTCTGCGCCATATCCCAGATGCTGCCCAAAGACTGGAAATAGTCCTTACGGTCACCTGGCTTATGAAATTGTTGTACTAAACGCCATGACTGAAGCTCTTTTAACCCCATGCTGACATTGCCACGGGAGATACTCAGTGCTTCGGCAATTTCATTGGCGCTAAGCGCTTCATCGCTAACCACCAACAAGGCATACATTTGCCCAACAGTGCGATTGAAGCCCCAACGGCTGCCCATTTCACCGAAGTGCATCACAAATGATTCGATCATAGGTGTCATCTTCACAATTCAGAACCTTCTAAAGTTTCAGTAATTTCTGAAAATTATAAAGGTTAGTTGAAATAGATCAACAAAAAGTGAGAAAAATTGTGGCGTGGCAATTTGGTATCGAATCACTGGCTGGGTTTCTCTGCCCCTCAGTCAAACTGAATTGCTCCTTGTGGACAGCAGCCTAATGAGTCAGCCACAAAAAGGTTGATCCAGAAAACTTACACTTTCAAATAGTCCTTTTAGTTATTTCAGTTCTGTATTTAAAACGGAGCATAGCTATCAGCCTTGACTGTGGGTACTGTCCAGCGTTGGCAAGCGTCCACTGGCTCTACATCGATGCCTTGTGTTGGAATTTGCATTCGGTCTCCGTATAGCCATAGCACCATATTACTGCGGGTTCCGCTGGTGATGGGCTGGGCAGCATGAGGCACATGACCTCTGTGAATTATTGCGGTGCCGGGTTTGAAGGCAACGCGGTTAACCTTGCCTGTTTCTTTGTCATAGAAATCCACTTCCGAACCTGTATAGGTTTCATCCGGCAGATTCATATTAATATTCAGCGTAGCGGCACTGGCATCTGTATGGGGCTGAAGTGAAGTGTCCATCCCCGTCTGGTACTGAATTGAGAATCCGAAAGTTTGATTATCGTAACCTATTACACCCGGGAAAAGCAGCCGTGCAATGGGCCGCATGTACCTATCCATCAGTTCACGATAAAAAGACTGAAACCCGGGGGCGGCTAAATATCCTACTGAACGGGGGTCGAGCATGGCACCATATCGGTTCAAGGCAATACCGTAGGGAGGACGGGTGGGAATACCTGAATCGGCAACTGATTTCAAATACTCCCGTAATTCAAACAGGCTTTCTGGATCAAAGAACTGAGCCTGAAATACCTTGGGAGATATTTCTTGCCATAAGTCTTCGACTGCTATTTCTGTGCTTGGATCCTGCCAGGCTTTTCCGACTGTGTCGCGCATCTTTGCATCGAGCAACGAGCTACCTGAAATTATACTCGGTGATTCATCAGTGGCCTCCCAAGCGCGCCATGCGTCTACTAGCAGTTCGTTATTATCTTCCCAGAAGCGTTTAACTGAAGGTGCTCTGTTAAGCATGGATTCGCGGGATGGCAAAGGTAATTCACGTGCCTTGGTCAATGGGTCATATAATACGTTGTCTACGTTTGTGCCTGCTGTGTTCACCTACTTTCTCCTAGTATTTTCCGGTGCCTGCTTGAGATAACCGGAGATCGCACAAAAATTTCGATAGGAGAAGTCTAATTTGCTATAAAAAGTGAATAAAGTGCCCAATAAATAAATCAGTATTCTGTTTTTAAAGATAATAAGTTGGGAAGTAGGGTAGTGTGTACTTACCTGTTGAGGGGTGACAATTGATAATTTTCTTATCTTTCCCATACAGGTGGGTCGCCAATCTTCTCCACCAGATAATCAATAAATACGCGCACCTTGGCTGTGAGTACATTAGATTTTGGGTAAACCAGCCATACCGCTGCCTGCTCATCAATATGGTAATCCGGCAGAACACGAAGCAAAGAGCCATCCCGGAGTTCGGAATGAATATTCCAGATGGAACTCATGCAAATCCCAACTCCCGCCTTGGCAGAAATTCGCATACTTGCGCCATCGTCACATACCACGCGGGGTTTGACGTTAACCGGGGGAAAAGTGCCTGTTCCCATTCCATTGGTTGAAATCAGTTTCCTGGGCCTGGCATTCATAAACACTAATAACTGATGTTCGGCAAGTTCTTCAGGCGTTTGAGGCGTGCCGTGGTTCTTCAGATAATCAGGTGAGGCGCATAACACTCGCGTATCGCTCGCAAGACGCCTGCCTATAAGACTGCTGTCTTCAGCAGCCAGGTTGCGCAGTGCAAGGTCAAATCCGCCTTCAATCAGTTTTACCTGTGTGTCTGAGAGCATGAGCTCGACGTTTACTTCGGGAAAACGCTCCAGAAATTCAGGAAGTATAGGTGCGACAAAACGTTGAGCAAAGGTACTGGAGGCCGCAAATCGAAGTGTGCCACTGACATTGGGGTTACCACGCCCCAATGCAACGAGGGCAGCTTCTTGTTGGGCCAGGATTTCTTTGGCGTAGGGCAAAAACTCGGTGCCTTCAATGGATAAGGTCACTTTTCGGGTGCTGCGGTGAAACAGGTCTGCACCCACCTGCAATTCCAGCTTGGATAGCCAGGCACTGGCAACAGATGGAGTGAGTCCTAGCTGATGACCCGCAGCGCTAATATTTAAGGTCTCCGCAGCCAGAACAAATAATTTTATGCCATTTGTGTTCATTCATTATCTCTAAAATCAGAATACTGATTTCATTTATACGCCATTTATCAATTTTTTCCAAAGTAATATGCTTGCTTTAATCACAAACCGGCGACGAAGTTACTAAGATGGGGAGAGCAACCGTGAACATAACAGCATCTGTAAACTATCACGTACCGCGGGATGAACCTCAGGCATTTCGTTTTGATGTAAACGGAGTAGAGGGCAATCTGGTTTCACCTGAGCTGGTGGCCACCAAAGTACAAGTCAAAGACCTGCGGGAAAAATCATGTAAGGTCAACTTTGATGATGACGGTATAACTTTTCAATTTGCGCCAACCAAAGTGAGACGTTTTGATGGTGAGCGCGATTGGGAACCCGACTATAACCAGGAAGTTTCCGATTTGTTGACCCGAACCATAGGCGCCAAGGAAGTGTTGGTGTTTGACCACACCGTGCGCGTTGACGATCTGAGTGCGGCACGTAAGCCTGCTCGAAATGTTCACAATGACTACAGTGCCAAAGGAGCTAATCAGCGTCTGATTGATTTGCTCGGGCAAGAACTAGGCGACGCATATCAAAAAGGCAAGTTCGGCTTTGTGAATCTTTGGCGTCCAATAGAGTTTCCTATCAGCAGCTCACCATTGGGGTTCATACGACCCAGTTCTATTGCTCCTGAAGATTGGATGACGATTGAGTTGATTTATCCTGATCGTCGAGGGCAAATCTTGGGCGTCGCGGCCAACCCCAATCACGAATGGTTCTACCTGTCTAATATGACGCCCGACGAAGTGACAATTTTCAATATTTACGACAATCAAGATCGGCCCTATCTGGCTCATAGTGCGTTGGACGTCGTGGGACAGCTGCCTTCATCCGTGCCTCGGAAAAGCATCGAAACACGCACTCTTGTGCGCTATGACTAAATTGTCACTTAACTAACCTACTTGGGAACAGCATGATGAAAAAGACTATTTTGTTAACAGGTGCCACTGATGGTATCGGCTTTGAAACCGCAAAAAAACTCGCGGCTAAAGATAACGTTCTGCTATTGCATGGGCGCAGTGAGACTAAGTTGTTACAGGTTAGGGAATCATTGGAAAAGCAGTTTCCTGACGCCGAATTGGATACTTTTGTCGCAGATTTGTCAGACCTCTCACAGGTTGTACTTCTGGCAGAACAGGTAAAGGCAAAGTATTCGACTATCAGCGTACTGCTCAATAATGCCGGTGTGTTTAAAGTGCCCAACAGCAAAACCCATGACGGCTATGACGTACGATTTGTGGTCAACACCCTGGCACCATACCTGTTGACCAGAGCACTGTTGCCCGTGATGGACGAAACTGGTCGTGTCGTGAACCTGTCTTCCGCAGCGCAGGCCCCATTGAGTCTCGATGCACTTAACGGTGATCAGCTTTTGTCAGACAGTGCTGCTTACGCCCAGAGCAAACTTGCAATCACTATGTGGACCTTTCAATTGGCCCAGAACTTAGGCATGAAAGCACCAGCGCTGATCGCTGTTAATCCTGCTTCTTTCCTGGGAAGCAAAATGGTTAAACAAGCTTATGGTTCAGAAGGTAAAGACTTGAACATCGGTGCAGACGTATTGGTTCGCGCGGCACTAAATGAAGAGTTTTCCAAGGTTACAGGTCGTTATTTTGATAACGATATAGGTGATTGGGCACAACCGCATCCCGACGCGCTTAACAATGGTAAATGCGAAGCACTAATCACTGCAATGGACAAAATTATGGATAAATCTGGCATCCAGGTTTAACGAGTACGACGCAGTTTCACCCCATGATACAACTGGCGCAACGGTGTCGGTTATCAATTAATCCCGACTTAGGAATTTGTTATGAAATACGAAGGTTTTACAACATTCACAGCGAAACAAAACGGCGGCATTCTTACCGTCACGTTCGACTTTGGCAGCGTTAATGTGCAAGGTCAGGAAATGCTAGCTGACCTGAACAGCCTGGCTATGCGACTAGAGCGCGACCGGACAACCAAAGTTGTAATATTCCAGTCTGCTAATCCCGAAATATGGGTCTGCCATTACGACACTGAGCTATTGAAAGACATGTCTGACCAAGCGGTATCAAGGGATGAAGTCCAGTTGTTAGACCTTCAGGCTGTATGTGAGCGGATCAGCAAAGTACCGCAGGCGACCATCGCCAAACTGGAAGGTTTTGCCCGCGGTGGCGGTCACGAACTGGCCCTGGCACTTGATATGCGCTTTGCAGCGCGTGGTAAGTTCAAGTTTATGCAAATGGAAGTGGGCATGGGCATTTTACCTTGCGGAGGTGGCGCCTCACGAATGGCTCGTCAGACGGGCCTTGGCCGTGCGATGGAAATCATCTTGAGTGCCCAAGACTTTGATGCGGATGAGGCAGAACGAATCGGCACTATCAACAAGGCGCTGGAACCCGATGAAATTGATGAATATGTAAATACATTGGCAAACCGAATAGCCCAGTTCCCGGCCGAATCAATCAATGCCTGTAAGCAAATGGTGTATGAATCGATTGACAAGCCAATAGAACAAGCCTTGAAAGCAGAAGCATACTGGCTATATCAGGCAACCAGCAAAACACCTGCACTTAAACGATTTCAGATTGCTGATGAACAGGGACTTGAGCATGACATCGAAAATCAACGCAACTGGAACGAGCTTGTGATGAAAGTTCAGGAAATTAACTAAGTCATTGACTTTGGTTATCTAAAGAGGAAAGCAATATGAAAGCAATGATTGTAAATGAATTCGGAGGACCTGAAGTTTTTGAAGCGGCAGATGTCGCTATGCCTGAACTGAAATCCGAACATGTGCGGGTAAAAATTGCAGCTACGAGCGTTAATACAGTTGATACTATGATTCGGCAGATGGGAGGGGATTTACCTTTCTCTCCTGCCGCACCCGCTATTTTAGGGATGGACTTTGCGGGTGTCATTGATGCGATTGGGGAAGGAGTTAATGGATACAAAGTCGGTGATGAAGTATATGGCTGCGCAGGTGGACTCGGAGATCTGCCTGGCACATTAGCAGAGTACATTATCGCTGACGTCAATTTAATTTCCCTAAAACCAAAAAACTTAACTATGTTGGAAGCGGCAGCACTTCCGCTCGTTGCTATCACCGCATACGAAGGATTAAAGCGAGCGGGAACTAAACCGGGGCAAAATGTACTGGTACATGGAGGTGCTGGTGGTGTAGGTCACGTTGCAGTTCAACTTGCGCGCCATTTGGGAGCTAAGGTGTTTTCTACGGGGACGGGTGATTCGAAACTTTCCTTGATCGAAAGTTTGGGGGCAACGCCTATTGATTACCTGTCAGAAAACGTCGAAGACTATGTTCAGAGACACACTGGCGGAGTTGGGTTTGACGTAGTATTCGACTCTATAGGGGGGATGAATATGCTGAATTCCTTCGAAGCGGCTGCCCTAAATGGCCAGGTGTCCTCCACTGTCTCTTTAGTTGAACTCGACCTGACATTGGCGCACATGAAAGGACTCTCGCTACATGTGGTGTTTATGCTTATTCCCATGATTCATAATCACCGGCGAGAAGAGCATGCACAAGTACTCAAAACACTGACAAAAATTGCTGAAGCAGGAGAACTTAAACCTGTGATTGATGCTACTAAATTTCGTTTAAGTGAAATTGGTGAAGCGCATCAGCGATTGGCGAGTGGGCAGGCAGTGGGTAAAGTCGTTGTTAGCATCTAGCTTGTTATACTTGAAGGAGGAATATCCATGACGTACTCCTCCTCTTACTCACAAATAGGGATATAAACATTATGTTTTTAAAAGTACTAACAGCTATTGTCGTTTCAGCGGTCTCTACGACAGTTTCTTCGACTGAGAGGAGTGTGGTGTCGTCTGAAAACGTAGAATGGGGTTATCTTAATCCTTTGCGCGGTGATAAAAGTCCGGCTGCTGCTGATTTGTGGGGTGATAGAACGAAAGACGTGCCCACTGGAATGCTGGTAAAATTCAATAAAGGCTTTTCATCACCTCCACACATTCACAACATTTCCTATCGTGGGATAGTGATTGAAGGCTTGATGCACAATGATGATCCAACAGCAGAAAATATGTGGTTGCCTACAGCTTCATATTGGACTCAGCCAGCGGGGCAAAATCACATTACGGCTGCCAATGGTGAGTCAAATATGATTTATCTTGAAATCGATAGCGGCCCTTATCTCGTCAAACCTTCGAAGCAAAAGTTTGATAACGGAGAATATCCCGTCAATCTCCATTCCTCTAATTTGGTGTGGTTAACGCAAGATCAGACATCAATGCTAATGGGCAGAAACTTGGCAATGTCGCTTTTGTGGAAGAGCAGTTCTCAGGATACTGAACAGGGTTATTTATTAAAGCTGACTGATGATTCTAACGTCCAGATTACAAGTAATGCATCTGAATTCAGAGCTGTAGTGATAAAAGGGAAAATAGATTATGTCTCGGCGGAACCAAAAGATACGGAGCACCTGCTACCGGGGAGTTACTTTGGTTCGAGTGGAATGTCGACACACAAGATAACGGGTTTAGGAGACGCGATTGTATACATTAGGACGAATGCGCTATTTCAAGCTACTTCTGGCTTTGAGCCAGAATAAAGTCTGTCTCTACTAACAAGTAACCAAATAACACTATTGGTGCGCAGTTCACCCCAGTTATTGGTGTAACTGACTGATTTTTATTTAACTTATTTGGCCAGCGTGTAATTTTTAGGCTGCTAAATAAAAATGGAAGCTTCATGAAACGCGTTTGGATGTCAATAGTTGTGGTAGTTTCGGGTCTTACTTTGAGTTGTGAAAGCTTTGGCCAAGATGAACCAGCTGTGCTTGAAGGCCCTTATATTGGGCAAAAACCGCCAGGTTTAACGCCGGAAGTTTTTGCTCCGGGTGTTGTATCAACAGGTGTTCGTGACTGGACTGGTCACTTCACACCTGACATGAAAGAGTACTACTTTGGCAGGTACGATAAGAAAACTGGAAAATCATCGAAGTTCGTTTTCAGATACGAGAATAATCGATGGCGGGAGTATGAAGTTGCTCGTCACTTGGGCGGCTCTATTTCGCCTGATGGCAAGACTATGCATGCTGGCAATCAATATAGAAAGCGCACTGCTAATGGTTGGTCAGGACTAAAAAGTCTAGGTTCACCGTTTGCAGACATCCCGATCATGGTCCTGACTGCTTCGGCTGATGGTACTTACGTTTTTGATGAACGGGAAGAGATAGGTACCATTCGTTTTTCCCGATTGATTGATGGGGTTCGGCAAGCTCCTAAAGCATTCGGCAAAGAAATAAACTCTGGAAAATGGACAGCACACCCGTTCGTCGCCCCAGATGGAAGTTATATTATCTGGGACAGCGAACGGGCAGGTGGCTACGGCGATTCGGATTTGTATATCAGCTTTCGACAGCAGGATGGTTCCTGGAGTGACGCCGTTAACTTAGGCGATACAATAAACACAGCCGTCAATGACACAGGTGGGGTGGTCTCGCCAGACGGGAAATACTTTTTCTTTAACAGAAAAATTAATGAAGAAGACTCCGATACATTTTGGGTCGACAGCAAAATTTTCGAGTCACTAAGACCGAACAAATGAATCGTCTAATTATTCGCTCTAGCTAGGATGAAAGGGGCGTTGTGCTTAGTTGAAGAATAACCATTTCTCGCAATTCATCGCGTTTTTTCTGATGCTCCCTGAGCAAGAACTGAAATTCAGCTTGGTTATGCATTGGCGTTAAAAGGTGGTTGTTCTCCAGAGACCACCATTCTTTGCTGTATGTCTCGCTCCACCCCATATTTAGTGCCGAAGTCAGGTGCAGTAATGCTTGTTGTTTGTTTCCTAATTGGGCATTGATTTCCGCCAGGGTAAGTTCTGCTTCAGTTTTGTCAAATACTCTGTCCAGTCTGAGGAAAGCTTGGATCTTATGCAACAAAGTATCGGCTGCGGCTCGCCGCTGCAATTTTGATAGGGTTGCAGCGTATAACACCATTGCTCTGTAGTTGTCTGCGGTGATGTCGGTCAGGACGATTGATTGCTCCTCATCCCACTGTGGATAGAGCTGCAGCAAGCTGTTTTGGGCTTGTTCAAATTTCCCAGCTCGAAATTGTGCGACGGCATAATCAAGCAGAAGCCGTCGACTATTCGAACTCCACAGAGCAAAAGATTCTATGATTTGTAACGCTGCCAATTCGTCTCCTTCTTCACTGGCTGCAATGGCATTAAGTGACGTTCGAAAGTGGAAGTGTGTTGGTCCCATGTTGGACAACACGTTTTCGGCAGCTCTGTTCGCGCCAATACTTAAGTACGTGAAAACCATATGCTCACAATATTCATCACTGGAGCAGTTGGTGAAAAGTTCCGGATTTTCCTTGTGCCAAATAGACATCTCTACAATTGAGTCGCGGCTATATCGATTTATCCTGGATGACTCAACGTACCGAGAGGTATAGTCAGGCTCCAGGGCAAGTGCTTTTTGGTACATTCGTTGCGCCGAGTCTGGTTTTCCCATTGACTGCAGTTGAAAGCTGTATGACCGTTTAAGCGATGCAGACAACGGGTTTAGTTCGATCGCTTTGTTCAGATGCTGAATAACATCTGATTCATCTCCAATTCGTCTTAATAATGCGCTATACCATTGGTGAGTTGTTGCGTTGTCTTCAAGTTCCAGAGATCGCTGAAAAGCCTGTTGTGCTTGTTGATACAAAGATGGGTCACCCTGACCTGAACGGGTCATATAAATCGCTTTTTCTGTCAGAATCAATCCCTTTGCAGCTAAAGCTGTTGCAGAGTCAGGGGCTAGCACTAACGCCTTGTTTATGTGAGGTAGCGCTTCATCTATTGCCCGCTTCTCGCTCCAGTTTCCGTAGGTATGGAGAAATGCGTAGGTTATGCCTAGTCCTACATGTGCTTCGGTATAATCAGGTTCTGATTGCAGACTTTGTTTAAAATAGGTCACTGCTTTCAGCAGGGATTCAGGGTTCCTTTGTCGCCAGTGATACTGCCCCATCAAGTACCATTCATAAGCCTGGGCATTGACCGCCCTTGCAGGCTCTGGACTGACTGGATAACCGGGCTGAATTAACGCCTGTATATTGGCGCTGATATTGTCTTGAAGTGTGAATATGTCCTTACTGTCACTATCAAAGGTTTTGGACCAGAGTTGTTGGCCATTTTCAGCGCTGAATATTCTGATATTAATTCTGATCTGATCCCCAATAGTTTGAACACTTCCATCAAGCAGGGTCTCGACCTGCAATGCCTGGCCAATGTCTGCGGCATTATATTGTCCACGATAAGTGAAAGAAGAATAGCGGGAAATGACTCTTAAGGACTTGATCTGCGAAAGTTGATTGATAATGGCGTCAGACAGCCCATCAGTAAAATACTGGTTGTCCTGCTCTGAACTCAGGTCATCAAAGGGTAATACAGCGATGGAGTTGATGCTCAGTTGGCTAGCAGGGACATCGTCATCTGAGGCAATAAAATAGGTTACAAAACTGAACAATGCGAACAAGAGCAATGCACCTAGCCTGAACCTTAAGGAACTTATTTTGTTTTGACTGGGAGATTCAGTGCCATTAACTTTTTGGACGCCGGCAATTAAAATGTAACCCTGGCTTGGCAGTGTTTTGATAAAGCTCGGACTGCGAGCATTGTCACCCAGTGCCTTACGGATTTTGCTCACCGTCACTGACAAGATATCTTCAGTGACAAACTTGCCTTTCCAGACATGTTCAAAAATCTGATCTTTAGTGACTAGCACACCCTGACGTTCGATTAAAAACAGCAACACTTGCATGCTCTTATTATCGATAGAGTGGGAATCAACTTGATTCGTGATGGTATTAGTCATGGGGCAAATTATCCATGAGCCCAATTGATATCGCTGACTTTGTTCCAAGAATGCTTCCGAAATTTAACCGGACTCTAGTTTACAACTTTTTACTGGAGGCACTAAATGCTTTCAACTTACTATGCTGCTACTGACCCGATAGTACCAACTTCAGCCCCCTCCGTTTGTATATAGATTTGCCGTAGTTTTGGAACATTTTGGAACTTTTAAGTTGCTTTGTAACCCGCCACAGGTAGCTTGCTTAGCAACTTTGTACACATCAGAACCAACACCAAAAGGATATCAAATGGTCAGCAGTTTCAAATCTAATAAACTCATTGCCGGGATGCTCATAAGTGGTCTAGTCAGCATGTTTGGCCTTGCCACTATCGCCTCTGAACGACATCACGGCAAGGTGCCGATTGCAACAATTGAAGAAGCTAAAATTAAACACTGGCGTGTGCCTGAAATTGAACGCACATTCTGGGATATTTCTGAGCTGGAAAACGCCTATATTGATGCAGCGCCAACACACTTAAACGATGGCATTCCAGTGGGTAAGTTAGGCGTGGACAGCGGAAACGAGGCGACGGTCATGGCACTGGCACAGGAGATAGCCGAAAAAAAGCATGCAGAGGTGGACAGCATGCTTATTGCTCACAAAGGCAAAGTCCTGTTTGAATCCTATTATTCACGTGGCCGCATAGATCTATCCCATCCTCAATCATCAACTACTAAATCTTACACAGCGTTGGCTTTAGGTCGTGCAATCCAACTAGGGTATTTGTCTATGTCCGATCTGGATATGCCCATCGTTAGTTTTCTGAAAGGCTTAGACCCAGAAAAATTTGCTAAAGGAGCAGAAAACATCACCCTTCATCAGGCTTTAACCATGAGTTCTGGTTTGCAAATTAGCAGCGAAAAAATAGACCAATATCGTAAGAATCCTGAGATGTACAGGGGTATCAAACAAGTGCAGGCCTTCCTTGAAGATAGCGGACCTATTGATTCTCAGATGTTTAATTATCAAGGTGCAAATCCTGATATGGTCATGCAGGTGCTTGACGCTGTTGTCCCAGGCACGGCTGAGGAATTTATCAGAAATGAGCTGTTCGGAAAGATGGGTATTGTCAATTATGATTGGCGCATTGAGCCAGGTGGTTTGCCCGCAGCGGGCGCTTTCTCGAGCATGACATCGCGAAATATGCTTAAGGTGGGAACCTTAGTCATGAATAAAGGTAAATGGAATGGCAAACAATTGATACCGGAATCCTTTATTAGCAAAGCAACAAATCGAAATGTCCGACTTAGTGCGGAGCAAGTCCAGAATTTCTATTCTGGCGATAAACTCTCTAACTCTGGTTATGGCTACTTCTGGTGGCAGGCAGATATGAAAGTTGGTGACAAAAGTTATCTGTCCATCTCTGCCCAGGGTGGCGGCGGTGTTACTATTCTTTTCGTCGAAGAACTTGAGTTACTTGTTGTCATTACTGCTCACTCGCGACAGGCTTACCTGCAGATGATTGCAGAGAGGATTTTACCTGCTTTTATCAAATAGGATGAATGCGAACAAGAAAGAATAGGCAAGTTTGGGCAGTGTATCTGTTGGACATCTCATTAAGCAACAAGGCGTCACATGTTGCCAGCTCAGGTTTCTGCAGATATCGCACTTTTCGCCACTGAAATTTGTTGCTTTGCCACTTTTTCAAGTTCAACAGGTGTGACCGTTTTAGGGAGTGTCATCTTGAGTTCGCGCTGCAATATATCGATTGAATCTTGATTAAAATGAATAGTGCCATCGTCGCCTATGCTGTCAATGCCATCTCTTTGTTGCGCTTTTTGCATAATGTCGACCGCATGCTGCAATGACCACTCCGATGGCATTTTTACTTGAATATTGCCGTTTTGAACAAGACAAGGGTATCCACCTGGCAGACCATTCGGAGCGGGCAGGTGCAGATGATACTGTTGCCCACTTTCATCAAGCAGGGCTTTTATCAGCCGCCCGGCTAATAACCCGGTAGTACTGGAAAAACCTGCGCCATCTTCGTATTGTTCAACAATAGCCCGGTTCATTAAAACCCTGCTATTCCCGCATTCTTCGGTTACATCAACACCGTCTATTACTATTTTTAGTAAAAATGGCGCTTCATTGGAATATCCCGGCTCTCGAGGGGCTACCCAGTGTATATGATGGGCAACCAGGCTGACCCTTACCTGACTATCATTCACATTGTGCTCTTGGGCGACTTGTCGTCTGATAGCCATTTCAATTAATCCTACATTGCCTGCACCACAGACAGGAAGTGCCATGTCGTGATGTTTAGCCATGCCGTGAATTATGGGGATGGTGATATCAGGTAGGTTGCCTACAACCAATGTAGCTTCAATTCCACTGCTATAAATAGCGCTTGCGATAGTGCTTGGTGCGAGAACTTGAATAGGCGAAAACGCCCCTAAACCAGCTTGGCTGATTTTTGCATAGTTGGGCAAAGCCTTAGTGGCGTCCCAGGTGAAAGGGATTGCGTAATTAACAATAATGTTGGGCTTTTCTTTCGTTAGCAGTTCCACCAGTAGCGCTTTGTTCAAAACATCAGTATCGCCATAATTGCTCAGGTGCGCCTGACTTTGAGGTGAGGCGATTCTCGCGTCTAGGTGTATACGCCGCATTTTTTTGATAAGAAACTTTGAGGTAGGTAATCAACAGCCACAATATCGGTGTTGTGTGAAAGTAAGTAATTGGTTAAGTAAGTTCCAACTCGCCCGCCTGCGCCAAAAATCAATACTTTTTTGTTTTCCATTGTCGTTTATCAGTTGAGATTATGATGTCTTGATAAAGAGTAGTTCAGATACAAACTTACACAATTCACTGGTTGTATAGGATTTCATCGCGAATACGTTGAAACCCATCGAGAAAGGATTCTTGATACGTCGTTTATACTTTATGGTGATTTCAATAACCTTGTAAGATTATCTATTTTGGAAAATACGACATCTCGCTGGTTCACACTTCAAAGTGAATCACGAAAAACTTTAGTCCTGTTACTGCTTGCCTGGCTTGCTCTTAGCCTGAGCCAAACCTTGCATTTTTACTTCTACTTTGAACAATCGTTGTGGAACTCTATCCGTTGGAGTTTCCGCGATTGGTTTGTGTGGTTTGTGATTTTTGCAGTCATCTATAAAGTGTTGCGGAGCCGTGCTGAACTGACAGGTTTTACGCCCGGAAACCTAGTTTTGGTAGCTGCGCTAGCAATTTTAAGTGGTGTTTTGCAAACCTTAATTATCACAAGCTTAGATTTTATTGCAGGAACGGCATCCCGACCTTTCTGGCAGGATTTCGCTCACTTTTACAGCAAGCGCTGGTTGCAATATTTGTTTATTTTTGTGATTTTCTGGTTGTTAATGCTCAACTACTTTTTTGCGGGTAAAGCATCTGGTGAAGATGACGAGGAGGCCGTTGAAGGGAATGAGGACTCCAGCTCTAAAATTAAGATAAATGATGGTAAAAATACTTTTTGGTTTGAAACGGATGATATTTATTCAGTAGAGTCTGCCGGAAATTATCTTTGTTACCATACCAAGCAAGGTCAACTGATCGCCCGTGGAGCCCTGAAAACTGTCTTTTCTGAACTGGAACCGCGGGGCTTTTTAAGGGTGAGTCGTTCACATATGGTCAATCGGCATGTCATTGCCTCCAGCCAAAGGTTGACGAGAAGCAAGGTCGAGTTGATTCTGCACAATGGCAATACCATACCTATTGGCACAACCTATTGGCAGTCCATCAAAAAACAACTTTTGTTGTAAGCTTCACCTATACCAAAATTGACAGCATTCATACCAAATCGCTTTTAGCTGCGCCGTTTTCACCCGTAAGGTTACTCGTAAAGAATTGAAGGGTGGAACCAATATGGATCGACGACAGTTTATAAAAACCACTGGAGCTTTAGGGGCACTTGCAAGTATCCCTGGCTTTGCACATCCGAGTCCTGGAAAAGTACTGGTACTGGGAGGGACGCGCTATTTTGGTCCTGTTTTAGTTGAGGAGTTACTGCGTCAGGGATACGAGGTCACGCTTTTTAATCGCGGTAAAACAAACCCCCATCTGTTTCCTGAGTTAACTAAAATTAGAGGTGATCGGGAGACCTTGGATGGACAAGGGTTGTCTGCCCTCAATGCCTCTAAAACCGAATGGGACTGGGTTGTTGATACCTGGCAAGGTTCGTCTAAGTGTGTCGTTGATACTGCGCTCATGCTGTCAAAGCGTGTCGCCCAATACCAGTACGTTTCAACAGTCTCTGTTTACGACAACTGGGACAAAGTAGGAATAACTGAAACCGACGCGCTAAACCCACTCCCATCCAAATCCGAACCCTTAGCCACTGAAAATCGGTATGCATTGCGAAAAACTTTCGCCGAGCAGGCGTTGGCAGAACTTATGCCGGACAGGAGTGCAACCTTTCGTTCCCACGGTATGCGCGGTTATCCCACTACAGCGTCAAGACACGAACCATACTGGCAGGTGAAGGTGATGCGTGGTGGTGATTTGGTGTTGCCCAGCGACATTGATTATTACCAGGTCACCGATATGGTCAGCCTTGCGCGCTTTATGATTGCCTGTGGACAAACCCAGTCGATGGGGCCTTATAACGTGTGCTACCCGCCTATGTTGTTTCGGGATTTTATCCAGAATATTGTTGAACAAACCAATAGCAAAGTGAAATTACACTGGATCCCGCAAGCGTTTTTGCTCGCCCACGACGTCAAATTAATGCGCGAAAGACCGGCCGGAAGATATCGATTTAATGTTGATAAGGCTATTCGTTCTGGCCTGGTAAATCGCCCACAAACTATGTTGTTGGCTGACCAGCTTCAGGGCTATTTTGATCGTAATCCAAAGGATGACTTTGGCTTTGGAAAACCTCAAACTGCGACAATTTCGACGCAACGAGAATCAGAGATTATTCGTTTATGGGAAAAGCACAGGAAGAGTTAAACAGCAGATTACTCAGCGCTGCCTGATCTATAAATTGATAGCTTAATTGACTGAAGTGAGGATTTTTATTGCGTAAAATGTCTGAGTAATCGGTAGACCAGATTTCCGTCACTTAATTTGCTTGGATCAAAACCTTCAAGTATTTGATCATTGGTCTTGTCCAGGTTTTTAAAACCCATTGACCAGTTGTTGTGGCTGCGAAGAGCGACATCCATATTGCTGATTCGTTTAACTTTTATGTGCCTGGGATCTTTACAAATTTTCTTAAACATTCTCTCAACAATTTCTTCTTCCCCCTCAAGCAATTGTATAAAATGTTGATCCTTATACAAAAGCTGACCAGTAATGTTTTCTTTTTTATTGTTTTCCCGTGCATCAACTAAGAGTTGTTGTAAGTCAATGTCCGACATTGGTCTAACTGCTTTTGAGATATAAATTACGTGGGAAAGCATAGAGTCCGAAAATATTGTTAGTCGTGATAACTAAGAATAGCTGAATAACGCCATGCATCAACTCACCGCACAATCGCGGTGCAAAGGATCGAAAAGTTCAACTCTGGCTTCCTTCGACTCTTTGCGATTTGATGGGCGTTACTTATTGTAGCTAAAGAAGTTGTCCCATTGTGTATCTAATCTGTGTTTGGCTTCTTTTAAAGATAATGAATAATATTTATCCTGCCTACATTCAATAATTTGCATTCGTTCGAGTTTGCCTAAGGCATCTGAGATTTCAAAGTCCAACTTACATTGATACTTATCCGTAAACCAAGACTCGATTTCTCTGTCCAATTCGTCAGCGCTGAGCCCTGCTGGCGCTTTATTTAAGAAGGTATAGGCCAAAATTGCTTCTTTAAAATCTTCCTCTTCTGCAGCATCTGTTAGGGTGTGGAAAACGCCTGCATTATTGTCTAGGTTCTTAAAGTAGAGGTTGTCAGAAAGCGCCTTCATGAACTTGATTTTACGGTTTTTAAATTTACTCCATTCCTTAAAAACAAAGCCACCTAGTACGCCTACTCCAATGCCAAAAGACAAAAAGTGCTGCTGCGTCATTTCAACCGATTCGTCGCGCCAGCCAAGCCAGAATCCAATTAACGCTGCCAGCAATAAAATTGAAGCACCCAACTTAGTCACTAATACAATTGCACCACCAACTACAGCAGAAGCGCCGATAATCATTTTATCAATTCTGCGCATTCTGACTTCACTATTGGGGAACAGCATTTCAAGGTCTGCTTTTGGAACATTCTGAAACAGCTTTATTATGGTAGAACCCGGTTCAAAACCAATGGGCAACTTGTTCTTGCGCTCAAAGTGTGACTTGTCTTTTAAGGTAATGAACACCGCGACACGATCATAGTTTGTGAAATTAATCGTTTGCTTGCGCAATCCCCATAACGAGGTGATGGTTTCACTTAGCTGAGATTCGCCGCGACGGTAGAACACCACATGTTCAAAGTCATCAAACTCTACTTCCAACCTAACTTTAAACAGGGATTCTTCGGTTAACGCCTCCTGTAAATCTTGGGTTGTTACTTTTTCAAAGTTAGCGGCATCAAGAAGCTTGGAAAAGTTGTCGGCAAAGGAGTTGCGATACTGATTTCTTTGTTCTGCTGAAAGCGTTTTTAACTTACGTGTATCGGAGTTTGGATCAAAGGGGGCATAATCATTTTTCAACGATTCCAGCACACTGTGATACTCAAAATGAATGAAGCTGGCAAGTAACCCACTGAATTGTCGAAAAGATTCAGGCGATTCCTGTTGTCCAATTTCACCAATGCACATTTCAATAATGTCTTGTTTTCTATAGGGAATAAAACGATCAGCTGCCATACAATTAAAAATCTACTTATCAGTTGAATTTGGAGCAAACGAAAAGCTTAGCCGTTATTGTGCCTTCAATAAAGTGCCATTGTGACCATGTCGCTTTGAGAATGTGATTGTTTCTATATTGTAAATTGGTTTTACTGCAATTTCGGTGTATCAACATGGTATGTTTGGGCCGGAGACGAGTAATGTCCATCATGAAACCTGTCGTGTATGGACTGCAAGAGACCCTGCTCGTAACACACTTTTAGCCCTGTATTAAATTGCAGTCTGAGTTCTTGGACATTAGGGTGACGTTTTGAAAACAGCACATGCCCGATTTTGGAGGCTAGAGGTGGCTCCATAAACTCTAGTTTTTGACGCACTTCCGCATCAGGATGATTTAGGAGTAAGTACTCAAGAGCTGCTTTGTCGTACGGAAACAAATCAACCCTATCAGCAATCAACATTTCAACGTTTTGACGGTCAGTATTGACAATAGATACATAGAATTGGTTCTTCTCAGCAAATTGCCAGAGTTCGTCTGTGTAGGTATAGCCTCTGGTCATACCGACACGTAGGCCCTCAAAAGACTCGAGGTTTCGCCAAATTTTACTCTGTTGGGACTTACGTCGCACAAAAATTACATCCTCTTTCATAATAGGATTGCTGAGAAGAAAATTCTGATAATGCTTGGGATCTTCGTACCAATAAGAGGTGGCGGGATATTTCCCTTCAGCCACCATCTGATAGGCTCGAGACCAGGGTACGTAAAGAAATTTTACGTCTAGGTTGACTTTGGAAAAAGCACATTCAATTACGTGGTTAACGTAGCCTTGATGTACTAAGTGTTGAGAAGAATATGGTGGGAACTCTGAAGTGACAACCGTGATTTTTTCACGGGTTTTTACTTCCACTGCGGAAAGTAGCGTTGAGTTTATTAGCCACAATGACAGACAAGAAACAGCCCTGACTAGTAGAGTTACCATTCGCTACCATATTGAGAAACCAAGATACAGAAGATAATTCAAGCTAAAGGTATTATCAAGCTCAGCTCTAGCTCACTGTGAGAGCCATAATTACGAAGGTCAAACTTTCTATTTAGACAAATATTCTTACTGTTAAATATCTTACTCATCAGCAGATTGTTGTGCTCTTTCCAATATTTTTAGTTAGCGTCGTCATTTCATATTTGACAAATTTAAGTTTAATTCATAACCTTTTGGTTATGAATGATGAATCACTTAACCATATTTTTGCAGCTCTATCGGATCCAACGCGGCGCGGAATGCTCGCTCACCTAGCGAAGGGGGAAGCAAATGTGCGCTCTTTGACAGACTTGTACCAGGTATCTCAACCGGCTATATCAAAACATTTACGGATTCTGGAGCGAGCCGGATTGGTTTCGCGAACCAAGAATGGTCGCGAGAGCATTGTGCGCGTAGACCCGAGACCCATAGACGACGTTACTAATTGGATAGGTCTGTATGCGCAATTCTGGAAATTACAATTTGATGAAGTCGAATTGTATTTACAGACGAAAAACAACGGCAAACGAGAGGAGGATTAAATGAAAACCGAGATTGAATTTAGCCATGGAAATTTAGTTGTTACCCGAATTTATCAGGCGTCCATTGATGAAGTGTTTGAAGCCTGGATCATCACCAGCAAGGTCAAGCAGTGGTGGGGATGTGCGGAGTGCACAGATGTCCGCTCTGAAGTCGAGCCTGAAGTGGGTGGTAAATATAACCATCACATGACGATCGAAACAGATCAGGGTTCTCATGATGTACCAGGTTTTGCAACCCTGATCGAATATGACCCTCCCCATTTACTTGCTTACACCTCTAACGATAAAAACGACAACATGGTAATTCGAGTCGAGTTTACGCAGCTTGAAACAGGTACTAAGGTGCGTTTAACTCATAGCAATATTCCAGATATGAAAGTTGAAGGTGATGTGGAGTTGAGAGTGATTATTCAAGGAGGATGGACAGCTGCCTTTGGCAAACTAGCTGATGTCGTTGAAAAATCCAGTGCGGCATAACAAAACACCAGTGCCAAATCGATAACTCAGTTGGCGCCGTTTGCAGGTGCCAACATCCAATACAAACTGGTTTAAATTGGCCAAATTTGTAATTCCTCAGTTAGTGCGCTATTTCTTTTCCCAGCCAAATACATTGGCATAAAGTTTTTCGTCGAATTTGTTTATCTCTTCGTTTTCCAATTTCTTCTGCAATCCAGAACCCATTCGCAATGACAGACTGGAAGCTGTGAGTTTTTCTCCACAACAACTGCAAGTCAGGGCCGGGTTTGCATTTTGTCCGCAATTTTTGTGTACATACTCTACAGGTGCGCCGTCACCATCAGTCAACCACTTGTCACCCCATTGCCCTATCACAATCATCACAGCATACAAATCTATCCCTTTTTCTGTGAGTCGATATTCGTACCGTTTGTAGGTTTCGTCATAGAGGTGTTTATACACAATCTCTTCTTCGAGAAGCCGGTTTAACCGATCTGTTAGACGGTGTTTAGTGATCCCTAAGGTTTGCTGAATGTCTGAAAACTTTGTGACTTTGAGAAATAACAATCGCAGAACAAGTAGTGTCCACCTGTCGCCAAAGATAGAAGTAGCGCGCGCTACCGAGCAGGTTTGATTACAAGTATCTTCCCAACGCATGGTTCATCTCGCATTTTTTCTCAAATATATTTTCCAGTATTACTTGACAGGTTCCATTTTGCAACTCTATATTAAATATAGGTTCCAAAATGGAACTTAACAAGTTGTTAACACAATCTAAACTTGGTGGAGAAAATCATGAACATTGCAAAGACCCTGTTAGTGGCAATAGCCTTGAACCTGTCAACAGGTGTGGCAGTTATGGCACAAGATAAAGCAAGCAAATCGGAGCTTAGGGCGATGGCGGTGGAATCATGCCTGGAAGCGGCGAAAGAAAAGTATGGTGCTGACTCAGTTGTGGACACTGAAGAGTTTGCTAAAGTCTATCGGAATACCAGCCGCGTAAGATGGCACAGTAGCCTCAAAGGTATGACGGTCCAAATGAAAATCAAACCTCAATCGAAGCGAAAAGGTAAATACACCTGTCTGGTAAGAACGGATCGTTCGGTAAGCTTCTTTAAGGCTTAGTGAGCTGCTCACACTAGAAAAATTTTAGGATCAGTTGGCTAACTTGTTGTTTGTTAGCCAACATCCTGGTTTTGGATTTATTAGGGGAAAACCATAGAACACTAATCAGGGAATTAATTATTACGTGGATATGTAAGTTACTACTGCATCGACTGTTTAAATATTGACATCAATAGACCCAGCATAAAGGCCGAACCCGCCGCCAGGTGCCAAATCCAATGTTTCAACCATATTAAGCTTAAAAACACTAAAGCCATGACTATATTTCGCGTTATTTGAGCCACATTTAGCTGGTCAGAAAAATCCATTAGGACTAAGGGAATTAGCAGCAAATATATGGTGTGAGACAAATAAAAGGGTGCTTTATGCTCACAAAAATATTCCCAGAGATTCAAGTGATTCTTTATTTTGTGTGGCAATGATAATGAGGCAATGAGAAAAAGCATTAAAGGTAAAAGACTTAGTAGGAACAATTGACCTGCATTTTCCAATACGATTTTTTGGTTTATATCTAAAAACCCCCACCAACTGTTTATGATCATCAGAAAGGCGACTATCGCCCAAATTATGGGGACAGCATGCGCTGTGAAACGCTTTCTTTCAATAATCAATCTATGGGTACTGACTAGCAAATCTGTTGCGGCCAAGGCATAAATAATTCCCACAAAAGGGATCAAATATTCAAATTGATTCATAGTGTTATCTTGTTTCCAGGATTGCTGGAAAACACTCTAGCACAGAGAAAGACAGGATAAAGTGATTAGCGTGGATTCAGTTTAAACTTGAAAATACTCCGCTTCATTTACTGACCGAACCAACATAGCGTTTCAGGATAGATTTATACTCTTCTGACTGAATAAAACCCTTAGCAGCTTCATTGAAGTGATCTCGAAGGTGCTTGTCAGTAAAAGCAACTGCCGCAAAGGCAGCAGGAATAAGGTCGTGTTCTGCGAAGACGCTTATGTCCCTTTGTTTATTATTTAGTCGGAAATAATAATAAAAAATATATTTATCGAGTACCGCATAGTCGAACCTTTCCTTGTAGATCAGCAAAGGTATTGTCTTCATTGCGGCAATTTCAGAGTAATAGGGGGATGAATTCGCAACTTGACTATAGGCTTCCCCGAAGTAGCCTTTTGCGCCTTGAAAACTGGCTAAAGAATGGCCCTTTATACTGTTTAAAGTCTTTGGGGAAAACTGGTTTCTGGACAGGGAGAAAACGGTCGGCTTATAGGCTATCACTGGGGTAGATACATAAAACCCGCTCTCATCTTGCTGTAAAAAAGTTGGAACCATTGCTTCATATTGACCACTTTTCATTCCTACTCTTGCGCGACCAAGGCCAACGAATTTAAAGCTCGGCTTAACCTTTATCCGGTTCAACAATAAACGGGTGACGTCTAAGTCGATACCGGACTGATTGTACTCAATCATGTGAGGTGGGCCATCAGCAGTAGCAACAACCAGACTTTGTAGTTCTTCTGGGTGGCTAGGTGTGCTAATCAGCTGTAAAAATGCCAGGTAGGCAAAGTGTCTGGGTTTCATCCTGAACGCAGATTCCTCAATGGGTAAAATAGTTACTCGATTTAAAGCTACAACCCACACTTGATTAAATCAAGCTAGTGGACAAAAGATATACCCAGATAAAGTGATTGGCGTAGTTGAAATGAAAATTCAATGCACAGGCTTTGTGAGGAAATTACAGCCAGTATAATTCAGATTTCATTGCCGGTTAGAATCGGTCTGAGGGCTAAGGAACCCGTGATAAGACGTCGTTGTGTCATTAGTTCTTCTTGAATACGATGTTTAATTTGTTGCCCTTTTTCAGATGTCATTAATGAGCCGAAAAACGGGGAATGATTCAACCAGTTTGCATCGCGCCAGCCGAGTTGAACAGCGTCAGAAATCAATTGTAATGCTTCACTTTCCCGGCCTGCAGCAGCGTATATTTCAGCCAGCAGGATCCGCGTTTCTGCCGTTGGATCATTATCTAGATCCTCGTGTTTACTGGACAAAGAAATTTGCTGCATAAGTTTAATATCTCCCTGCAGCGCGCTCATTGCCGCGAGCTCATACTTCCCCCAATCTCCTGCCGCCTCGAAGTGTTTTCGGGCTTCGCCAGTTTTACCCAGGGTATACTCTGCCCGACCGCGCAATTGCAATATTTGCGGAGCTAATTGATCCGCTCCATTCGTTTCAGCAAGAATAGCCAAAGCCGCTTTTGGGTCTCCCTTTCGCAGGTAAGATCTTGCAACTTCGCTGATAACGACCACTTGACCTGGATTAAGGGACAAGGCTTTTTGCTGCCAGGTTTTAGCGGCTGGGTGTTCGATGAGTTCCAATGATTGTGCAATCTGAATTTCAGCGTAGCGGGAGCTCCCTCCTGCTTTTTTTGCTTGCTGCTCAAGCAATAATGCTTGGTGCAATTCACCTCGCAGAAGGTGCAAATGTGCAAGACTCGAAACGGCTGGTGCGTTTCCCGGATCAAGGTGTGAGGCAACCTGATAGGCAGATAAGCTCTCATCTTGGCGGCCCTGAGAGCTTAACGCATAAGCCAAAGCTGACCAGGCGTTGCTGCTATCAGGGCGTTCAGTAGTTAAGGCGCGGGCAATGGTTTCTGCTTCTCGCCTCTCAATAGCACTGCCGCCAAATTTAGTGGCTTTGGTTGACAATGCAAAACTGAGTGTCAGGCGAGCATCAAATCTGTCAGGCTCCAGCAGCAATGCTTCCCTAAGCATATCTATCGCCCGGCTGGTCTCTGTTGCCTGGTGCAATTTGAGTTGCGCTCGTGCTCTGTCTATCAAAATATTGTTGGAGGATTCAGGCTTTACTTTGCTTGATTCAACATTTACTGAATTCATGCCAGCAGAGTTAATAAAATATGTTGAGGTGGAAACAACAATCAATAAGCCCGCAGTGATAATGCCATTCCGAATACTTGCAGCTTTAAATAGTCGAGGCTCAGAAGGCGGCGCTACTCTCTCAATTGATCCAACTATGGCGTATCCCAGTCCACGAACCGTGCGGATATATTGAGGTTTTTTGGGATTATCGCCAATCGCTTTTCGCAATAGTGTGATCCGCTGAGCAACAGTTTCATCACTCACATGGGCAGATCCCCAAACCTCTTTAGAAAACGTTTCGGTGCCAATGGGTTCGGGAGCAGAATCAACCAGTGCGACCAAAACGTCAAAACTCAGATCAGGGAGCTTTATATCAGCGTTGTTTCGCCTGACAACACGGGATTCTGTATCGATTAATAAATCTTTCAGAACAAATTGCATTCAAGCAGTCTAATCGATTTTGAAAAGCAGCTTCAAGATAATTCAAGTTTCTTCAAGTGACCAGCCCTACCTCTCTTGTCACTATTTCCCTGAAACACTCATCGTTTTTAATGTAAATACGAAAAGGAAAAATTTATGCAGAAATTCATCATTGGTTTAGGGGTATTTGGGGTATTGATATCGTCAATGGCTGCTGAAGGGCGTTGGTCAGCCCAGCGCTCTCTGGAAAAAAATGTCTCGGGTGGAGATTATGGAACTGTCACCAGCTTATTAGTCATGGAAAAGGGAAAGATAGTTTATGAGGGGTATTTTAATGGTGCGAGTGCAGAGAGTTTACACAATACCCGTTCTGTCACTAAGACTATGACAGGTATGGCCGTCGGCGCAGCAATAGATGCCGGACTATTTAGCATTGATACGCCCACATCTAACTTCTTTCAGGAAGAAGCACCTTTTGATAATCCTGATCCTCGTAAGCTAGCTATGACCTTTGAAGACATGATTTCCATGAGCGGAGTGTTGGAATGTAATGATCAGGATCAGTACTCCCGGGGCAACGAGTCACGGATGCACAACATCGAAGATTGGCCATCATTTTTCTGGGACTTGCCGATGCGAGGGTATCCTTCTTGGAGTGATAAACCCGCTACCGCAAAGTACGGTCGTGTATTCGCATACTGCTCTGCCGGTGTAGAGATGTTGGGAACAGCTGTAGAACGGGCAAGTAAAATGCCATTTCAGGAATTCGTGAAAACGAAGTTCTTCGAGCCCTTGGGAATTAGTCGATATGAATGGCAGGAAAATGCATTGGGTCAGGCACACAAAAGTGGTGGGCTTGGGCTCACCACTCGAGGACTGGCAAAGTTCGCTGAGATGCAGCGAATGGGCGGACGTTACGACGGTCAGCAAGTCTTGTCATCAGAATGGACACAAGAATCCATTAAACCCAGAGCCGTCGCTTATGCTGACAGAGGCATCGAATACGGCTACCTTTGGTGGCTTGCGCCCTACGAAGTTGATGGGAAGCAGTTTGTTCAGTACAACATGAGTGGGAACGGTGGCAATCGTGTTGTTGTCATGCCTGAGCAAGAGCTTGTTGTTGTGGTAACAAAAACAGATTACAACCAGCGAGGCATGCACCAGGCAACCAACAAATTGTTTGAAAATGAGGTGTATTCAAGAATACGTAATTAAAAGAATCACAGGTGCATAGTCAGGTAAATGACATAACAGATCAGCTAGGGCTCCCGTTCGTGATGGCTCTAACTGGTCTGATCTGGTAAGGTCTTTAAAAATCATTATCGGATAAAGCTGATGTCAGAACGCCCGGTCTCACTGACGATTGAAAAAGGCATTGCCTATGTGACCCTTAATCGCCAGGAAAAACACAATGCCCTCAACATGTCGATGTTTTTAGCCATTGACAGTGTCATAAAACAACTTAAAAAAGAGTGTCAAGCCAGGGTCGTTATTGTCAGGGGAAGTGGAGAAAGCTTTTGTTCTGGTCTTGATATCAAATCAGTTCTTTCAAATCCAGCACACGGATTAAGACTTCTGCGTAAGTGGTTGCCTGGCAACGCTAATCTGGCACAAAGAGTGAGCGTTGGTTGGCGTCGATTGAATATCCCTGTGATTATGGCATTGCACGGAAAGTGTTGGGGGGGCGGCATGCAAATAGCGCTTGGGGGAGATTTCCGCATTGCGTCGCCAGATTGTTCTCTTTCAATTATGGAGTCTCGTTGGGGCTTGATCCCTGACATGGGAGGCACTCCTGCCTTGTTGGAATGTGTCGCTGGTGACCAGGCAATAAAATTAGCCATGACCAGTGAGACAATTAGCGCTGAACAAGCTCAAAAAATTGGTCTAATCACTGAGGTAGCAGAAGATCCCGAAAAAGCCGCAATCGCACTTGCTAATCAATTGATTGAACGATCACCTGACAGTAGTCGACGGATCAAAAAAATGTATCACCAAATCTGGTGTACAAATGAACGGAAAATACTCGCTAAAGAAACAATCAATCAAATTAAAGTATTACTCGGCAAAAATCAGCGGATTGCAGTAAGAAGAGCCCAGGGAAAATTAGACCAGGAATACAAAAGCTGACTTTGATATCGAAACATTGGTTGAAATAATTTCAATTTTTTATGATTAATCGGACTACATTCGAAAATTTTCATTTTGCATACAGCGAATAGCCATAACCTGCCAGCTTTGGCGCTGTGGAAAGGCTCATTTGAGCGTATAAACCGCCCTGAATGAAAACGAAATTCAAGTCGATTTATTGGCTCTAAATTCTGTTCATTCTTATATTTTTTGCAAGATGTTTTTAATCCCTCCAAAGTCAGATTTGACGTAGCTTTAGCCGAATCTTAGGTATGCTAACATCAGGTAAAATGCAGTCAAATAGCTATAAAATGTCGACATATGTCATGAAGTTCCGAGTAATGCACAAATCTTACCAGTGAAGTAAACTACCCGCTTTACTCCGATAAAAAGAAAGTCTATGCTTTTCAGGCTCAAATAATTTACACGGAATTAACAAGTGGTTAACAGGGCGGTTCAAGGGCAAAACCGAAAGCAAAAGCTTGATAATAAAAATAGTAAAGGAAACCCTATGAAAAATGCCGCATTAATTAAGGCTACGCTTGGTGCTTGCGCACTGTTATTTTCACTTTCCGCATACAGTGGTGGTGGCGGGGGAGGAGGCAATGATGGTTTGCCTCTCCCTGACACATGCAACACAAATTGCGGGTATGAAACAGGCCCATCGCCGAGTTTAAGCTTCTTACAGGCCAGTAGTGGCCCTTTGTCAGTCGCAACTGCAAACGTTTCAAGTTCAGTTGATGGATTTGGTGGGGGAACGATATATTATCCCGCGAACGTCAATCAGGAGCTCGCTGCAATCTCCATCGCACCGGGATTCACTAATACTCAATCTGCTGTTGCCTGGTGGGGGCCCATACTGGCTTCTCATGGTTTTGTAGTGATAACCATCAACACAAACTCTCGTTTTGATCAGCCTGAAAGCCGCGGCCGTCAGCTGGATAGCGCATTGTCCTATTTAATCGACGAGGGGAATCGTTCAGGAAGCCCCATCTCTGGTTTGATTGATGAGAATCGTCTTGCCACTATGGGTTTCTCCATGGGAGGAGGTGGCGCTCTGAGAAGCGCAGCCAGAAATCGACTCAGTGCAAGTGTGCCACTGGCGCCCTGGAATATAGGCGGCAACGATTTTGAAGATATTGAAGTGCCGACCATGATAATGGCGTGTGAAAACGATGGAACTGCCCCGGTGGGTATCCATGCGAGTCCTTTCTACAATACCATTCCTGGGAGCACTGATAAGGCTCTGATGGAGATTAATAACGGGCCACACAACTGTGCCAATGGTAACAATAGTAACAATGCATTGTTGTCCACCTACGGTGTGTCTTGGATGAAACGATTTCTTGATAAAGATCGTCGTTTCAGTCAGTTCCTGTGTGGTCCTAACCACGAAGCCAATAGCAGGATCTCAGACTATCGGGATACCTGTGACTATTTGTAATTGGTGCTGATAGCCTAACAAATATCAATCTGAAAAAAAGTCGGGAGGGCTGAACGTTAGCCCTCCCGTTTTGTTGAATTCATTCTAAGCTGCCCGATATGTCCTGACAGTTTTACCCTCAGTAACGGGCTAAAGACAGGAATCAATCGATTGATCACAACATTTCATCTAACATTCAATTGATCATTACAAATGAGACCTTGATGCTAAACACCAATAAAAAAATAATAATATTTGTCGCTGCACTTCTGAGTGTGGTTTTTATCGCGATCACCTTTGTAGATCTGCATAGCAACTCCGAACCAAACGCAAATAACAACGAGAAAAAACAGTTGGAACTGAAAACAGAGTCTTCTTTGGACACGCTGGCGACAAGCTGGGACTGGCAAGGTGCGAAACAACATTCTGAGCAGATCCAAAAAAATAGTGGAAATGCAGCTACTTTGCCTTTCACTCCCCAGTCAGTCTTTGACGCGCTGCAAGCCGTTAAGTTGGACAAAGATGGCAATTTGATACTCGACCATGACGCTCTTCTTTCCTTGGATGAGGCGTTGGAAAGAATTCACAATAAATTAGATGCAGAGTCTCTTCGATTGCTTCAGGGACTTATCCGGGAAAGTCTGCCAGGCAAAGCTGGAGAGCAAACTGCCCAAATTGTCGGGCAATACTATGACTATCTCCAGGCCAAAGATGAGTTCAGCAGAATTAATGAGGGGTTATCTGAAGAGGATCGGGAAGAAAGTGTACAGACCATTGTAGATGACCAGGCTCTGTATGCAGAGCTTCAGGCTCTTCGGGAAGTGCATTTGGGAAGCGAAAACACCGCCAGTCTATTTCGTGTAACAGATGCAAATGCCACATATATGTTTGAAAGCATGAAATTAGGAATGGATCCCAGCTTAGGTGAGCAGGAGCGTGAAGCAAAAAGGCTAATGATTCAGGAACAACACATTGCGCAGTCGGTAAACATCAGAGATTGGCCAGCGCGCTATCAGGCCTTTCAGAACGAGAAGAGAAATATTCTTTCGTCTTCAATTGATGAAGAAGAGAAAGGTCGACAAGTAGCGCGGCTACTTAATCAGCATTTTTCCCCTTCTGAAATCGACAGAATCCGCTATCTTAATCTTGGTGTCATTTAGGCGGTATACAACTTAATGTGGCAACGACCTGGATCACAAAATCAAGAACGAACACCGAAATACAGGCCTGCGAATCTGGCTGTGTTGGTTCTTATTCTTGGTTACATTGCATCCCTGCATCTTGAATTACGTCTGGAGTCCTCGTTTACAGATAAATCGCGGCAGAACCAAGGGTGGCAGCAACCTGATCGGGTGAGTAAACATTATCCGGTTTTAATTGGTCAGGAAAAATGGTCATTCGACTTTGCACCTGTAGAAAGGGTCGTGGCAGGATTGAAAGTTGATGAACGAGGGGATCTGGAGGTCGATGCAGAAACTGAAAAGCGTTTGGCGTTGGCAACTGCCGGCATTCCTCCTGAACTGTCACAGGTAGATCTTAAGCGCATTACATTTCTGATCAGAAAATCTGTCTCTGGCCAACCTGGCAAAGACTTTGCCCTGTTATTGGAACGGTACTTTGGGTATCAGCAAAAACTGGCTCAGTACCGAATGCAGCAAATGGCAGAGAATAAAACATCCGCAAATACGCCAAAGGACTTTATCCAGTTTCGCGATCAACTTCAGAGGGAATTCTTTGGCTTGGGACCTGCCAAAAAATTATTCGTTAGAAAAAATCTGACCGCAGATTACATCTTACGGCGACAGTCGATCTCTTCTGACAGTTCTCTGAGTATGTCGCAAAAACAATTGCGTCTTGATCAAATAAAGCAAACTTATTTACGTGAACTGGCCGCTCTGGAAAGCACTCAATAATGAGTGTGTCATTTCGCAATTTTAAATTGGTAACTGCAGTGCAGAAAATTCTTTTGGCGATGCTTTCTGCAGGACTGTTGTCACTGGCTTTTCTGGATCAGAATTTCTACATTCTGACCTGGATGGCTTTTGTGCCATTACTGATTGCAACCCGAAATACTTCTCTGTTTTCCACTTATTTGCTCAGTTTACTGGCGGGATTTTGTTCGTTTGCCTCTGCTACCTATTGGATTGGTGATTTCCTGCAGATATCCAAAGGGCAAGACTGGCAAACCAGCTTCCTATGGGCGTCCCTATATTGGCTTTATTGTGCTCACTTTATTGCCGTATTATTTGTGCTCTTTCAAATTCTGATGAGGCGTACCTCAGTACACGAATTCATATTGTTTCCTCTTTTGGTCACGTTGTTTACATCTTTTTATCCTATGCTGTTTTCCATTTACCTTGGTGAGAGTCAGGTGCATTTTAGTTGGGCTATTCAGGCGACTGAGTATCTTGGGGTGCAAGGGCTGGATACTATTATCTCGCTGGCTAATATTCTGCTGTATCGCTTTGTGTGGCTTTTGTGTTGGCAGCGAGAAAAGCTCCGACTTCAGTTCAGTTGGTCATGGGGACTTTCTCTTTCAGTGATTGGGTTCTGGTTTATTGTGGGAGGGATGCGCTACCACTATTGGGAGCAACAGGTAACGGATTGGGAAAGCGTCAAAATAGGAATAGTTCAGCCTCACGAAATTCCTGATTTAAATCGCCCGCATAGTATGTCTGGTTACAGTGTTGTCTATCCCCCGGAAATGGATATGACAGAACGACTTAGTCGCGCTGGTGCTGATATTGTTGTGTGGCCTGAAGCCAGACCTAAAGGTTTCTGGCAAGACCAAATGGTGGAAGAAGCCTACCGCAGAGAAGTTAAAGCCCTTGATACCAGCCTGATTTTTCAGGATCAGCAACAAGTTCGTAACCCGTTAAATGGTAAAATTGAACAGCGTTACAACGCTTCGATTATGTTAGGTAGCAAGGGCGAAGTGCTAGGTGAATACCAAAAAATCAAACGTATTCCGTTCGGCGAATATTTACCGCTAGTGTCTGAAGACTCCTGGATACACAATTGGTTGATGTCATTTTTTGGTCGGTTTGCCACTGAATTGTCGGCGGGTGACTCATTCCAGGTGTTTACTCACGACAAGGCCAATATCATTCCGCTCATTTGTTATGAGACCACATTTCCCGAATTCGTCGCCAGCGCAGTTGATCATGCAATGGAAGATAGAAATAGTCGTCCAGGTACAGTATTGGTTGGCATGTCCAATGATGGATGGTTTGGATCAACGCATCAGCCTTATCAACATGTCATGGCGTCTGTACTTCGTTCAGTGGAGAACCGATTACCGCTGGTGCATGCCGTCAATAACGGACCTTCAATAGTGGTGTCGCCGAGCGGGAAGATCCTATTCGAAAGCGCGTTTCAACAAGCTGGAGGATATCTCGTTAATGTGCCTGTCAATGCTTCAATTGAGGGTAGTTTCTATACAAAGTACCCCTGGCTTTATCGCTACTTTGTCATTTCATTATTTTGTGGAGTAGTAGTTGTCGCTCTGCGAGCTCAGGGAACTAGCAAGTCAAAGAATTCAGGGTAAACCCAATAAGGGTTTACCCTGATTGTCTTGTGTTACTTTTGAATTACTGATGTGCTTGATTGATAAGGTCTTATCTGACCGGCTCTTGCCTCAATCTCTTTTTCCAGCGATTTAAACAAACCAAGAGAAAATAGTATTTCTGCTGTAACAAAGAGTGGCCCAATCATCAATCCGACTAAATCATCCACAAAAGCCGGTTTTTTTCCTTCGTAATGGTGACCTACAAATTGAATAATCCAGCCAATAACGAACATACCAACCCCGGTCAATAGCCACACTAAGGTTGACTGCATTGCTATTCCGGAAGCCGCGTACATGCCTGCACCCATGAGTAACCCCATGATGACACCGAAAACGAAGTTCAGCTTGAAGTAAAATATCATGCTGGCGACGAAACCGATTAAGGCAGGTGTTAACGTATATCCACTTATTTCAAAGCTGGGGCGTGATAGTAAAACAATAACTGCAAATACAATCATGGGGACGCCAACAAAATGTGTCCAGATATTCCGCTGGTCACGGTGATATTCCGCATAAGTAGATAAGTGCTCTACAAAAGTTTTCATGTTTCAGGATCTCAATTGCTCATTTAGTGGCCATTCTAACAAAGGGAAAAAGTATCAAATGTCAATTTCGCGACATTTTATTTGGGATGATTCATCCGTTATTCAGTGGTCATTCAGCCCTGCACTTATATAAACATCAGCACTTACATTTTATCGTCAACAATTACATATTACCGCTAACGCTAGAGATAACTCTCTTTTTATCATGTACTTAGGTGGTGAAAATCACTAGTCAGGAATTTTCAAACAGATAAGGAATATAAATTATCATGAATAAAATACTTCTCGCTTCTTTACTTTCGCTCCCCTCATTAAGTGCTTTGGCTCAGGACAGCTTTACTTCCGAGGTCACCGCAAGCCTGTTCAAATTGGAAGAAGCTCGCGTTTATGCCCTGTCGGGCAGTTATTACTTTGACCCAGTGACAACAGACAAAGGCCCTCTGGGAGAAGCCGTGTTTTTAAATCGCGTTAATTCGGTGAGAGGCACATTCACGCGCAATGAACTGGATTATGCTGATAGCTTTGTGGATCGCTTCTCGTTGGATATTAATTCGTGGAGCGCAGGAGGCACCTATCATTTCGAAAACACCGGGTTATTCTTAAGCGCTGATGTGGCGCACGTAAATGGTGATAACGCTGCTGGCTATGGATTGTCTGCAGGTTACTACCTGAGCGATGATTGGACAGTTTCAGTGGCAACCAATTTTGATGAAAATCTGGAATATCAAGGATTTGGTTTAGCGACCAAAAAGCTAATGGATTTAGGAGACGACAGGTTCCTGAGCCTTCAGGCCACCTATAATAATCCTGATGAAGGTCGCGCCAATTATCGAGTTGGTGCGGATTATTATTTCAATAAACGTATGTCCTTGGGCCTCAGCCATGCTTGGGCCAGAGAGTTTGATCGCGGAACCACCGCTCTGAATGGACAGTGGTTCGTTGCTGATAACTTGTCTATCACAGCACAAATAACAGATACCGATGTACGTGGTGATTCAGAAAATGGCTACGGATTGGGAATAGCAGCGCGTTTTTAAGTGCTGAAGCGCCAATACTGGCGAGAAAACCAGGCGGTTTTTTTGCCAGTTTTGTTGAAATTTAATTGTGGAAAATCGCCTCTATATATTTCATGACAAGTAAGGGGGTGCAATGCTAAATCAAGATTACAGCCAAAAAGTGGTATTGAAAACGGCCACAATGAACTGGGAAAGCTCACCTGCTTCCGGTGTCTTGAGGAAAAAACTGGAGCGTGAAGAAGCGGAGCAGGGCAGGGCAACGTCTATTGTTCGATATGAAGCAGGTTCTTCGTTTCCAATCCATCAACATCCTTTTGGTGAAGAGATTTATGTACTGGAAGGCGTATTTTCCGATGAAAATGGTGATTATCCTGCTGGCTCATATTTGCGTAATCCAGCAGGTACTTCCCATGCTCCGTTCTCCAGAAACGGTTGCACCTTGTTTGTTAAGCTTTGCTATTTTGATGTCCATGATAATCAACAGGTGGTCGTAAGAACACAGGAGCAAAATTGGCTGCCTGGATTAGTTGATGGACTTGAGGTGATGCCATTGCACAGCTTTGAAGGTCAGCATACAGCTCTGGTTAAATGGCGACGTCATACTAAATTTCGCCCTCATCAGCATTGGGGGGGGGAGGAAATCCTGGTTATCGAAGGTGAATTCAGTGATGAGCAAGGCACCTACCCTGCACTTTCCTGGATAAGAAACCCACACCTTAGTCAGCACAGCCCATTTGTGAAAAATTCAGAAACCATCATATTGGTCAAAACCGGTCATTTACCTGTATTGAACCAAGAGCAAGTAACATAATTTGCAGACTAAATGCGCTAAATCATATATTGGCATGAAAGTAATATTTTGTTACAAAGGTCTCAAGCAATGATTCATCGTTGTATTTGGATCCGCATTCGCTAGATGCGCCTTTGCGAAGTTTTAAAAACCGACAGGAAACATATGCTAAGTAGTCAGCTGGAAATCGTGCAGCAAGCCCAAGAATTTTTGACTTCTGTTAGTCTCATTGATTACACGACTCAGATTAAACCGCATCTGGCAGGAAGTGCTGGTGCCCACATGCGTCATGTTGTTGACCATTATCATGCGCTGATCCACGGACTTGAAGACGGTGTGGTTGATTATAACAAACGGGATCGCTTTGGTGATATCGAGGCAGACCCGAAAGCCGCGCTATTGGCTTGGGGTGAGATAGCCACATGGTTAGAAAAAGCGTGTTTGCTCGATCCCAGTACGCCTTTGTCAGTGATGAGTGAAACCTCAATTCAACAAACAGAATACGTCACTGTTCAATCTAATATCGCGCGTGAATTGGTTTTTGTGTCCAGCCATGCCATTCATCATTTCTCTTTGCTGGCGGTTATCCGTTCTTTGCAGGGTGAAGAAACACCAGAGTTTTTTGGCGTTGCACCAGCGACAGTGACCTATCTGAAGAAACAGGCATAAGTGTCTTTAGCGCCAAATTGTGTTTTGGCAACGATGAATAAAGCGTGTGAAACAATAGTTTTCGATTCCGATTTATGGATAATACCGCTGGTCCCGAACTGTCAATTTAAGTGACAGGGTATACGATTTTCAGCAAAGGCATCCAAACTATGAGCGCGCTACCTAATTGCACAGCATGTAATTCAGAATTTACCTACGAAGACCGTGATATGTTTGTATGTCCGGAATGTGGTCATGAATGGCCTCAGGCTGAGGACAACGAGTCTGAAAACGGGAAGATCATTAAAGATTCCAACGGTAATCAACTGCAGGATGGAGATACCGTCACAGTAATAAAAGATCTCAAAATTAAAGGATCAAGCTCTGTGGTGAAAGTCGGTACCAAAGTAAAGAATATCCGGCTAGTGGATGGAGATCATGACATCGACTGTAAAATCGAGGGTATAGGTGCAATGAAACTTAAATCAATGTTTGTAAAGAAAAGCTGACTTTGACTGTAAAGAGGTCAGCCCACTTCCTGACCTTTGTGATTCTTATAGCCTTCCCAACCTTCACTTAGATACAACTTCAGTAGTTTTTCGGGTGCCTTGGGCAATTCCACACTGAGCAATAAACCCGGTGTGTCGTTAAAGTTGCTGTCGATACCCAGGCAATGAAACTCTGCTCCAAGCTTCATATAGTGTTTTGCCAAGATCGGAATATCTTTGCCATCATCCTCAATGGATGCCAGCAGGGCACTCAGGTGTGGTTTCAACTCGTATTTTTGGCTGAAGTCCTGGATCTCCGGGTGAAGGTCAAAATCAAACTCGGTATATGGTTTAACTGAATCAGTCCGCGTGATTAATGCTTGTTTGATCAGTGCCACACTCCTCGTATCGTACAATTTGCTTAGGGAAACTGTGCCATACAGCGTGCGGTACCGCGGATACAAACAAACAAAAGCACCTATCCCCCGCCACAACAAGTAAAGACCCTGAAAACTTCGTTGGTATTCTGGAATTAGAAAGGAACGACCCATTTCAAGACAAGGTTGTAGTTGGTTAACAAAGGTGCGATCAAACTTAAACATTCTGGACAGATAAAGTTGTTTCATATCGCCATCGGCTAGCAACTTGTCTGTCTGACCCATTCTGTATGCACCAATGATGTGTTTACGCTCACTGTTATAAACAAACAAATGTGTATAAGTTGCATCAAATCCATCGGTATCCAGCGGTTCACCGCTTCCCTCATTATGCTCCCGGAAAACCAGTTCTCGTAACCTGGCTATCTCAGCGACTGTAGCCGGCATTTGATTTTGATAGCCGAAGTAGACTTCAAACGCTTTGTGGGTGAGCAAATGCTGCTCCTTTGGCAACTTAGCTATTTCCTGGGCGATTACATCCTCTGGTTGTTCTGCAGCGAGCTCCTTCAGATTAACCTCCTTGTCCATTGGCCAGGACCTGGACCATTGCGGGTCTTGCGCATAACTCTGGATACGACACAGTGCAGCATGTTGCTCTGTATCCAGATTATTCTCGTAGCTGTTAGCCTTGCAGGGGTTGCCGCAACTAATTCTAATCTCGGCATTTTCTTTGTTGAGCAATTCTCTGGCCAGCATGAACATACGTAGACGATAGTAAATTCTTCCCAATCGATAAAATAATGGACTGTTTTGGCCACTGACGAATATTGGTAAAAACTGTGCGTTTGATGCGGAAACCAGTCGACCGATGATACGATTCCAGCTATGTTCGCTGATTCTATCCTTAGCGCTTTGATAATAAGATACCCTGCCCGCGGGAAAGACTAATAACGCACCACCAGCCTTAACGTGGCGCAAGCTTGTCCTTAAAGAAGGAGCGTTTTTTGGATCTTTTTCCGATAAGGGATTGGTAAAAATAAAATAGTCACTAAGCTCAGGAAACAGCTTGAGACCTTGATTTGCCAGCACTTTGAGATCAGGACGAAGCTGACCTAGCAACAGACACAGAATTACACCTTCTATTCCACCGAATGGATGATTGCTGGCTATCACTAACGGACCTTGAGAAGGTATTTTTCCCTCCAGATTTTCAGCACCCAACACTTTGATGTTCAGAACGTCCAACAACTTTTGAGCAAATTGCTCTTTATCAAGACCTGCCATAACATTTTGGCGGTATAACTCATCCATCCTAGACACGCCTAAAATTTTATCCAATACTTTAATGACGGATAAATTAAAGAAAGTCTTTTTATGAGCAGGGATAAGGTTTGCTAAACTGATGGCAATCGACATAAAACTAAATCCGAAATTATTTTCAAGGTGCTCCGAGTCCGAGTTTGATAATAGGGTTAACCTCTTTTGACCGGAGATTTCAGTTATTTATTCTAATCTATCAAAGAAAACCATGTGTGTGAGAGATTATTTGGACCATTTTTCATGCATAATAGCATTAGGGTAAATTGAGTTTTTTATCAAGGTTTAAGAATGCAACAAGTTACTTTGCAAACGCCAGATGACTGGCACTTGCACTTTCGAGATGGTGATATGCTGAAAGAAACAGTGCCAGCGACGGCACGATGTTTCCAGCGAGCGATCGTCATGCCTAATCTGGTTCCGCCAGTCACAACAGCGTCGATGGCGTTGGCTTATCAATCTCGTATCGAACAAGCCAGGCCTGAAGGGAGCACTTTTCAACCATTGATGACCTTGTTTCTGACGAACCAGACCAGTCGTCAGGACATATTGGAAGCAAAAGAAGCAGGCATAGTAGCAGCTAAGCTCTATCCGGCGGGAGCAACAACAAACTCAGATGCGGCTGTAGATGGAATAGAGGCACTGTATCCTGTCTTTGAAACTATGGCTGAATGTGGCATGTTACTGCTGATCCATGGAGAAGTGACTGAATCTCACGTTGATATATTTGACCGTGAAAAAGCTTTCATCGATCGTTACCTGAGTCAGATCGTGTCTCGCTTTACCAGCCTTAAAGTCGTATTTGAGCACATTACTACTGGTGATGCCGTCGAATTCGTAAATTCTAGCTCTATGAACGTTGCCGCTACAATAACTCCCCAGCATTTATTGTTGAATCGCAATGATTTATTGGTAGGTGGAGTAAGACCTCACAATTACTGTTTACCAGTTCTAAAACGTTCGACCCATCAAGCCGCGTTGCGAGCGGCGGTAGCAAGTGGTTCTAGCAAATTTTTTCTGGGTACAGATTCTGCGCCCCATGAAAAGCATCGCAAAGAAAATGCCTGTGGGTGCGCCGGATGTTATAGCGCCTGGAGTGCACTGGAGTTATATGCGCACGTGTTTGAGGAATTGGGAGTGCTGGATAAACTAGAAGGGTTTGCAAGCCACCATGGTGCTGATTTTTATGGTCTACCGCGCAACACCGGGTCTGTTACTCTGGTGAAAGAAAGTTGGATTGTTCCGGAAGAGATCACACTGCCAGATGGCAACCCTATTGTTCCCTTTTTTGCGGGACAGACGGTGAATTGGAAATTGTCGAATGTGCAGTGAACATGATTAATTAATTTCGAGTTGAGTAGTGTGATGAAGTGGTGGTTGATCTTACTGAGCTTTGCGTCTGTCATTAGTGCGGCCGAGGTTGCTGACGAAGTAATAACTTTGTATACAAACCCCCTTGCGTTTTTTAGTACCACTGATGATATGGGAAATTCCACTGGTTATTCAGTTGATCTTAGCAAGGCAATTATACAAAAAGCCCAACTGAAGAGTCGGGTTATTGCCCTACCTTGGGCACGCATCATTAAAGTCTCGGCTGCGGTCGACTTGAGTTTGATAACGGGCATGGTTCGAACGCCTGAACGTGAAGATTTATATCACTGGATCACGCCCATTTCCCGCAATCCCGTCGCGCTCTATACCTTAAATCACAATAGCAAATTACTCGATTCACTTGAGGATATTGATCGCTACGAGACTGTGGCTGTGTTGCGGGATGATTACCGGCAAAACATCTTGGACAATGCGCATGCGCAAAATGTTGTTACCTTCAATACCTGGCAACAAGCAATAGGTTCGCTTTTAAAAGAGCGGGTAGATAGTTTGTTTTTTTCAGATATGGGTGTTGCTCTGCTATGTTTAAATGAAAATCTGAATTGCGCAGATATTCGTAAAGTGTATGTTCATCAGACTGCAGTGAGTTATCTTGCCATGCGAAAATCAACAGTATCACAACCTTATGCAGACCGTTTAATCGAAGCGGCGAAAGAATATAAAAATTCCCCGGAATTCTTACAAATGGCTGCATCTTATCTTACTCAGCGCGATCCTATGGCCAATTCCATGGTCTTACTTGATGGCGTGATTGGTATAGAGAAATAGCTCAGTGAAGTTTAATAGTTGTATTCTCTGCTGTCTTTTCACTTTATGGAGTGTGGGGCTTAGCGCTGAAGAACAGGATTTTTGGGTGCTAACCAATCCAGAAGCTCCTTTTGTCGTTGAAGATGATAAACGTCAGCTAAGCGGTTATGTGGTTGATTTAGTTCGCGGCGTCCTGAAGCAGGCAGAGGTCAGTCAAAATATTCTTACCGCACCTTGGGAAAGAGTTGAGCTTGAAGCTAGAACTAAGTCCAACGTATTGGTGTTTGCACTGGCGCGTACACCTGAGCGCGAAGATCAGTATCATTGGTTGACGCCAATCACCGCAAATATATTTGCAGTATACAGCAAGTCTTCCTTGGGCATTCAGGTTGCGGAAATGTCTCAACTTGCAAAGCTTAATAGTATTGCAGTTTTGCAGGGCGATGTAAGAGAGAAAATTCTCAACCTCTACCAAATCCCTGGTGCTAGACCCTACAAGAGTTGGCAAAAAGCATTCGATTCTTTGTTAAATGGCCGCGCACAAGCGTTGTTTTTCTCCGATGCTGGCATGGCATTTTTTTGTGAGAATTCAGGAAGGCAGTGCGGAGACATCAGGCGCCTGATGACTTACCAGCGCACACAAAGTTACCTGGTTTTGTCTAAACCGGGGACCAATCCTGAGCTTGTCAGCAAACTTACCGACGCGGCGAAGGTGTTCAAAGCAAGCGAAGAATATAATCAGATGGCAAAAGGTTGGGTTGAAAAATACCAACAAGAAGTGACAATCCCGATGCACCTGGAAGACGGTGTTCTGAATCTTTGGAAAAAATAAGCGAGAATAATAATGACAAATCTGGTTGGTTATCAACTGAATGACAAAGTGGCAACGTTGACTCTGCAAAATGGCAAAGTTAACGCAATTTCACCGCAACTAGTCGTTGATTTCAATGAGGCCCTTGATCGTGCTGAACAGGATGAGGCAGTTGTTGTTATCACCGGACACCCAGGTATGCTTTCAGGCGGTTATGATCTCAACGTAATGAAAAGTGGCATAGAAAACATGAAAGCTTTGGTGTCGTCAGGATCTCAGTTAACCCGTCGCCTGCTTTCTTTTCCTTTTCCGGTAGTGGTTGCCTGTCCAGGACACGCTATTGCGAAAGGAGCCTTTTTACTCTTGGCTTCTGACTATCGCATAGGTGTTGAGGGCGAGTTCAAGATTGGTCTGAATGAAGTTGCAATCGGCATGACTATGCATAGCGCAGGTATTGAATTAGCTCGTGGCAGATTGGCACCGGTCTTTTTTAATCGTTCGGTTATTTGTGCAGAAATGGTTGACCCCAAAGGAGCTGTAAAGGCTGGTTTTCTTGATATGGTGGTACCTGCTGAAGCATTTGAAACAACAATTGCCAAAGTGGCAGGCATGTTAAGTCAATTAAATATGAAAGCCCATGCGCAAACTAAATTGAAAGCGCGCAAAGAGCTACTGGAAACATTGGACGCTGCTATAGAAGCAGACAATAATATGGTTTTATTCTGATTCCTTAGGCCCTAATCAAGCCCGGCTTAGTTCTATCAAACAATACGAGAACAACGTGACCAAAGCATTCTCTTCGCTCGACTTAAAAACGCCTTTGCTTAAAAACCTTGAAACTTTGGGGTTTAGTGAAATGACTGACATACAGGCGAAAAGTCTGCCTCTTATCCTGTCCGGCAAAGATGTTGTTGGAAAAGCGAAAACTGGCAGCGGGAAAACAGTTGCGTTTGCGCTGGGATTGCTGAACCGGCTCAATGTTGAACGATTCAGGGTGCAATCTCTGGTGATGTGTCCAACACGAGAATTAGCAGAACAGGTGGCGCAGGAGATCCGTACCGTTGGGCGGATGATAGTCAACATGAAAGTGCTAACCCTGTGCGGTGGAACGCCGATGGGACCACAAATTGGTTCTCTGTCTCATGGTGCACACATTATTGTGGGTACGCCCGGGCGCATTATGGACCATATCGGAAAAGGTCGCCTAAATTTGCGCGAAGTGAATACCCTGGTCCTTGACGAAGCCGACAGAATGTTGGATATGGGATTCGAGGAAGAAATGGCCACTGTAGTTCGCAATATCCCTACTGACCGTCAGACATTGTTATTTTCTGCAACTTATCCAGATCAGATTAAACAAATCAGCTTTAAAATTCAGCGAAACCCACATGAAGTGACAGTGGAGTCCACACACGACACCAGTAAAATAGAACAGCTGTTTTATGAAGTAGAAGATGCGCATAGAGTCAAAGCCGCTGCTGCCTTGTTAACTCATTTTCAACCTGAATCCAGCATCATTTTCTGCAACACCAAAATCGCGTGTCAGGAAGTGGCTGACGAGTTGAAACAGATGGGTTTCTCTGTTGTGGCGTTGCACGGTGATTTGGAACAAAAAGATCGAAATCAGGTGATGGTTCGCTTTGAAAACAAAAGTGCCTCAGTTCTGGTTGCCACGGATGTTGCCTCACGAGGCTTGGATGTTAAAGGGGTTGGGGCGGTGATCAATTATCACATCACACCTGATCCTGAGGTGCACATTCACCGCATAGGACGAACAGGAAGGGCTGATGCTGACGGATTGGCTTTGACCCTTTGCGAACCCAAAGAAATGAATAGAGCGAATGCCATCGAAGATTACCAAAATGCCAAGATAAAGTGGACAGGCATACAGGCTGTCAGGTTTCACGCCAATCGTATTGTAGAACCTGAGTATCAAACTATCGCAATTGATGGCGGTAAAAAAGCAAAACTCCGTCCCGGCGACATTCTTGGGGCTTTAACCAAAGATGCTGATATTCCAGGTGATGATGTCGGAAAAATCAAAGTCACTGCAACTCATAGTTATGTCGCAGTGAAAACCCGCAGTATTAAGCGCAGTCTCAAACAGTTCAATGAAGGTAAAATGAAAGGGCGCAAATTCAAGGCCAGAAAATTGTCTTAGCTTTTGACCAGATCGTTAAACTTCCATAAAAAAGCCAGGTCAATTGACCTGGCTTTTTTTATTCTGGATAAATCAGCTTTACCAGATTTTAACCCGATCTTCGGGAGCAAGGTATAACTTGTCACCTTCCGCCACATCGAATGCATCATAGAATTCAGGTACATTGCGGACTGAACCATTTGCCCTGAAAGGACTAGGTGAATGGGGGTCAGTCTCGATCTGATTGCGTAATGCTTCGTCTCGATATTTGTTAGCCCAAACCTGTCCGAAACCAAGGAAAACACGTTGGTCGCCGGTAAATCCGTCCATCACTGGCGCTTCCTTACCTTCCAATGACAGGTGATATGCTTTAAGTGCGATACTAATACCACCCAGATCACCAATATTTTCACCCAGAGTGAATTCGCCGTTCACATTCAGTCCCTCTAGGGCTTCATAAGAATCATACTGGGCGATCAGCTTAGCAGTGCGCGCTTCAAACTCAGACTTGTCTGCGTCAGTCCACCAGTTCCTAAGCACGCCGTCGCCGTCAAAGGTACTTCCTGAGTCATCAAATCCATGACCAATTTCATGTCCTATGACCGCACCAATGCCTCCATAATTCACGGCGTCTTCAGCTTCCAAATTGAAGAATGGAGGTTGCAGTATTGCTGCCGGGAAGACGATTTCGTTCATCGGAGGGTTGTAATAGGCGTTAACCGTTTGTGGATTCATTGCCCACTCGTGTTTCTGCACGGGTCCGTTTTGCTTCTCCAACATCTGTTGGTATTGGGCTTCAGCGGAACGTTGCAGATTACCAAATAAGTCGTTTTCATCAATTGTCAGCAATGAATAGTCGCGCCACTTATCTGGGTAACCAATTTTAGGCGTAAACTTGGACAACTTATCCAACGCCTGAACTTTGGTTTCTTCTGTCATCCAATCCAGTTCTTTGATACTGATTTCATAAGCCTTGAGCAAATTATCAACCAACTCCAGCATGCGCTCTTTGGCTTCAGGTGGGAAATGCTTCTTCACATACACTTTCCCGATGATCTCACCAACAGTGCCGTTTACCAGACCAACAGCGCGACGCCACTGAGGAAGTTGTTCTTCCACACCGCGTAAAACTTTGCTGTAAAATTCGAAGTTTTGTTGGTCAAGTTCGGTATTCAGTCGTCCAGCTGATGCATTGATTAGTCCCCACTGAAGGAATACTTTCCAGTCGTCCAGGCTGGTGGACGTTATAATGCCATCCAAGGCACGCATATAATCCAGTTGGGTCACAACCAGACCATCTAAATCTGACAATTGAGCTTCAGCGAGAAACACATCCCAGTTAAAGTTAGGCATCAATTCAGGTAAATCTTTCTGCATTACCTTGTTGTAAAGGGCAACCATATTGCGGGTTTGCTCTTTTTTCATGTGCTCGGCAGCAAGTTTGGATTCCATTGCCATAATCAAATCAGCATTTGATTTACCATTGCCTAAGCCTGCTAAATCAAACATTTTGGCGACGTGGTCAACATAGGCTTCACGAATTTTGACGTTGGCCTCATCTTCTTTGAAATAAAATTCTCTGTCCGGCAATCCTATACCGGCCTGAAAGCTATATATCATATAAGTTTCAGGATTCTTGAAGTCCACATATTGACCGATGACAAAAGGAGTTCCCAATCCGTATTTACTGGAGCGCGCAAAATAAGCCGCCAACTTGTCATAGCTATCGATGCCGGCAATTCGCTCTAATTCGGGTTGAAGAGGGGTTACGCCCAGTGCATTACGGTTTTCCATGTCCATATAAGAACGATACAAGCCACCGACTTTCTGTTCGTCGCTACCTGCTGCAAAATCTCCCTCTGCTGAAGACCGGATAATATCCATAACGTCATCCTGCGCTTCATCCCTTAAGATAGAAAAGCCACCGTAAGAAGATTTGTCAGCGGGGATTTCAGTTTTTGCCAACCATTTCCCGTTAACATAATTGAAAAAGTCATCACCAGGCTTAATGGATAGATCCATATTATCTTTAATTATACCCGAACTCTGGACTACTGGAGCTTCTGCTACCGCAGCTGGTGCTGCTGGAGTATCTGTGCTTTTCGGCGCAGGGCTACAGGCACTGAGTGCCAATGCTGCTGCGATCATGGTTAGTTGATATTTCATGGTGTTTTCCGTCTCTTATTGTTTTTGGAATTTGTATACAAATCTGTCTGTTTTACCGCGAATTGCTGCTTCAAATACATTCGTACTTAAATCATCTTGCGGGTTGCGCAAAAAGTAGGCTTCTTCTACCAGTTCAAACCCGGCTTCGCGCATTTGAAATTTAACAATGTCCGGGTCTATGCGATGTTCGACGTTCGCCGCCTGATAGCCTGAACCAGGTTCGGCTGCGTGGTCAATAATCACAAATGTACCCTCATCTTTCATCGCTCTTTTAATACGGGCAAGCGCCGCCTTGTAGTCGACGATTTCTTCACGTACCTTGTTGACTTTGCCGTCTTGGGTAAACTCAGTAAAAAACAGGTCGTGATAATTTAGCGCAGTGAAGACAATGTCGAGAGATGCATCGGGAATGTCGATGTCGACGATCGGCATATTATCGAATCTTACAACATTGCTAAGTCTGTTATCTTTTGTCCGCTCGTTAATCGGCTTTTCTGCAAAACGCCAAATCACTTCGTCATTTTGGGCATATACCTTGCCATTTTCACCCACGGCATGTGAAAACAATTCGGTATACCAACCACCTCCGGCAAATATATCCAGAATATGCTGGTTTTTAGTAATGCGGGAAAAAGCTAATACTCTGTCAGGTAATCTGGCAGGGTCGCGCTTTTGGTCCTGTGGTGGCCTTTCTTTATGGCTTAGCAGGGAGGCAATTTGTTGAGTAGAAAGGGGTTGTTCAGAAGATGCAAATGCAAATGCAAATGCAGAAAAGATAATGGGAATAACTGCAATTAGCTTGCGCATCTGAGGGTCCTGATTGAAGCATGAAAAATTCATTGACCCACAACTCTACAAATATTTTGATTATTTTTGAACCTAAAGTTGTAACAGAAAAATTCAAACTTTGGCGAATCAATGTTAAAGATTGCATTCGATATATGCTGGGTTAATGTAGAACAAACAATTAAAAAAAGAGTGACAAAAAATGAATAACACAATTCTTGCTGTTTTAGGCTACCTGGGCTGGACAGTTTTTTTACTGGCATGGTTGGAGTCTTATCGAACGCTGCTGGTTATGAAAAAAGAAAAGGCCCCAAATGGATTCCAGACTGACGGTTCTGATATGAGCCCCTTCGGGTTAAGACTTACACGTACTTTTGGTAATTGCATGGAGAGTTTCACCTTTATTGGAGGCACCATGTTGTTAGCCATTGCTGCAGGTGCAGCTGCGATAACCAATCCATTAGCATTGTATTTGCTGTTGGCCAGAGTCGGACAGTCAGTTACGCATCTGATTTCGACCTCTGAAATTGCAGTGCAAATCCGCTTTGTTTTTTTTCTGATTCAACAAGGGATAGTCATTTTCTGGCTGTACCTGATGGCCATAAATTATTTGGGGTAACAAATGATTAATTATCAGAAATATGCCCATGTATCACCTTGCGAATATGCTGATGGGCTTCAAAGAGAACAATTTGTGGACCAGGGCATTCGGGAATTATGGCCTCAAATTCCCCGTATTGCTGGCCCAGCCTATACAGTTAAGTGTGGTCCCGGCGACCATCTGATGCTGCACGCCGCTATCTATCGTGCCAACCCCGGTGACATTATTGTTGTGCAGGCTGACCCCGATTTTGCTGTTGCGGGTGGCAATGTTTGTGCAATTGCCAAGCAAAGAGGCATAACAGGTTTTGTCGTCGATGGTGTGATCAGAGATTTGGCAGAAGTAAGAGAGATGCAATTCCCTGTGTTCGCACGTGGTGTTGTTCCTAAGCCAGGTAGCAAAAACCATGTTCTGCCTCTCAACCAAACTATTATCTGTGGCGGAGTAAAAGTTGATCCCGGCGATATTATTATCGCTGACGAAGAAGGTATTGCAGTTGTACCATTGGCACAAGCAGAAGAAATCTATCAGATTGCCAAAGTGCGTGCGGAAAAGGATGCTTCGATGTCCCTTGACGAATGGCAAGACGCGCACCATAAGAAGGTTGAAAGCAGGTTAGCTGAACTGGGTTATGAGTAATATTGCTGTTGCTAAGTATTACAGTATCTAACAGTTTTTGAACGAACTGGGACAATTTCATCCAAGTCATCGCCCTGTCTTGTTGCTAGTCTGTCTGGCATATTAACGACAGCTAGACAGGGCTTCCATGGCGACTGAATATTCACAACTTCTAAAACGTATACTTGCCGAAATTTTGTATCTGGATACAGGATGTTTTTCAGAGCAAACACCACTGCTTGGGGCAATCCCTGAATTCGATTCTGTCGCAGTAATGAATCTAATCATCGAGTTAGAATCAAAGCTAGGGTTCGATATTCAAGATGTAGACCTGAGTGCTGAAACGTTCAGTACCTTCGGTAGTTTGCTACACACAATTAAAACCCAGAAAAGCGAAGCAGCGTAAATGGATCCGAAACAGCACTACTGTCGGTATTTGGACTGGTGCGTTAAGCTTATCATTCGATGCTTGAAATTGTTTTCTCGCTTTCAAAGAAGGCGTTTTGCCTATTTACTCGGATATCTGATTTTCACGGTTTCCACTAAGACTCAGAAGCGAGCCATTTCGAATGTAATCAATGCGATGCCTGATCTGACCAGACAGGAAGCTAGAAACCTGGCTCTAAAGGCCTATCAAAATACTGTTTTGGGCGTATTTGAATGTTTCTGGTTGGAACAATTGGATTACAGTGTTTCGTGCGATGCGTTAGCGACGCAGTATTTGGCTTCTGAGCAAGGGGCTGTAGTTGTGACCTTACACATGGGTTGCTATGAGCTGGTGCCTTTTGTGGTGCAACAACAAACACAGCGTTCTGCCACTATTTCGAATATCCCCATATACCTGGACTCCGCCAATGAGATATATCAGCGAGCGGGCATTCGATGTATTAATAAAAAACATCCTCAGGCGTTCTTCAAACTGATTGAAGCAGTCAAAAACAAGTTAAATGTGTGTATACATTCCGATCACTATGCAGATGATCTCGAGCTTGAATTTTTTGGCCGGAAAACTGGCGTCCCAAGTGGTGCTGCAGTCTTGTCCAGTATCGGTAAAAAACCATTGATTTTGAGCTACGCTATTCACAAACCTGATGGGACCTACCTTATTAACTTTAAATTTATCGAGATATTGGAAGGTACCTGTAAGGACAAAGTGCAAGACATAATGCAGCAGGTATATGAGCAATTTGAGTTGATAATTTTGCAACACCCAGACCAATGGTACTGGTCATATAATCGTTGGCGCTAATGGACTTCCCTACAGAACAAGGTGTTAACGCCAAATCACTTCAGGTTGCTAAACGACTGTTTGGCTACTTTAAGCCACACAAACCAATGGTATTTGTTGCCATCTGTGCGCTGTGCGTTTTCAGTGTGGTAGATGCCGGAATGATCTATTTCATTCAGCCACTGATTGATGATGGTCTTGCTAAGGCAGATGCCGGATTGTTAAAACTTGCAGCATTGGCGGTGGTAGCCATTTTTTTAATCAGAGGTTTGTTTAGCTTTATTGCAAATTATGCGATGGCCTATACGAGCACTCACATTGTTTTTGCTGTCAGACAGCAAGTATTTTCCCACATGCAACACCTGCCCATGGCGTTTTTCGACCGCACCAGCAGCGGTGAACTCATTTCTAAATTAATTTATGACGCTGAGCAGGTGGCTGGCGCTACATCAGAAGCATTAATGGTGTGCCTGCGTGAATCACTTATTGTCCTGGTTTTGCTGGCGATAATGTTCAATGCCAGCTGGCAGTTGTCGATCGTATTCTTACTACTTGGCCCCATCATTGGGTGGTTGATTGCCTGTGTCTCAAAGCGGTTTAGATGCGTCAGTCGGTCTATGCAGACATCAATGGGCGATATCACAGTGCAGGCAGAAGAATCGTTGCGCGCACACAAAGATGTGTTGGCATTTTCAGCGCAAACCGTTCAGCAGGAAAAATTCAGACTGATTAACAGAGCAAACAGACAGCAGGCGATGAAATTAGCCGTTGTTTCAGCAATCAGCAATCCGGTTATTCAATTTATTGCCTCACTGGCTATAGCGGGGATTTTATTCCTGGCAAGCGTCGAGGGTGTGCTGTCTACCTTGTCTGTGGGAGCATTTACAACTGTTCTGGTTGCCATGGGGTCACTGCTTCGTCCGCTAAAACAGCTTAGTAAGATAAATCAACAGCTACAAAAAGGGCTTACAGCCGCCCAAAGCTTGTTCGCAGTGCTAGATGAAAACGTTGAACCTGATCCTGGAAAACACCAAAAGGTTGGTTTTAACAGAGAAATTAGAATATCTGAATTGAGTTTTTCTTATCCTGACGCCATCAACCCTGCCGTCCGAAATATAGATTTGACGATCCAAAAAGGATTGACGTTGGCCATTGTAGGAGAGTCGGGTAGCGGAAAGTCCACCTTAACCGACCTCTTGTTGCGTTTTTATACTGCGGCTGATGAATCTATCCTTATTGACAATAAGTCGATTCAACATTGTGATCTGCAAGACTACAGAGCGTTGTTTTCTGTTGTTTCACAGCATGCTTACCTGAGTGATGACACTCTGCTCGCAAACATTATCTACGGGTCGAACCGTCGCATAACTTCAGAAGAAATAAATCGTGTGGTCAGAGCCGCTCAATTGGACGAAGTCGTAGCGAATTTACCAGATGGTCTTTCTACCAAAGTAGGGGAAAACGGCGCAAGGCTATCAGGAGGACAAAGACAACGAATAGCGATCGCAAGAGCATTATTAAGGCAGTCACCCATTCTGATACTTGATGAAGCAACATCTGCGCTGGATGGAATAACAGAAAAACGGATTTACCAAAATATTGCCAAGATAAAAAAGGGTCAAACAACGATCATTGTGACGCATCGATTGCGCAGTATCGAAAATGCAAATCATATATTTGTTATGCATCAAGGCAAGCTGATGGCCCAAGGGCGACATAAGGAGTTGTTAAATCAGCCAGGGATTTATGCTCAACTTTATTCAACTCAAATGGATGTGGAGGCTTGTGCCTGATGACGAAACAGCAACAGATTCCTGTTAAACCAGCTCGGATAGAATCAATTGACGTATTGCGTGGTTTCGCTTTACTCGGTCTGCTCAGTATGAACATTGTCAGCTTTTCCATGCCTGATATCGCTTACTACAATCCTGCTCTGGATCTGTCTGACAGTTCCTCAGATATCTGGATATTTAGCATAGCGCACGTTCTGGCGGACCAAAAATTTATGGCACTGTTTTCACTGCTGTTTGGTGCGAGCACTATTCTTATTTTACGGAGCTATGAAAAATCAGATGGTGCTGCGAAGAGGCATTTCAGCAGAAATGCCTGGTTGGTGTTATTCGGCTTCCTACATGGCATTTTACTATGGGAAGGCGATGTACTGCTGATATACGGATTAAGTGCAATGCTTCTGTACTTCTTGCGAAACTTCACAGCTAAGACTTTGATAATTACAGGCCTGGCTTGTTATCTGATCCCTGTTGAATACAACCTGCTAATGGGTTGGTTAGTGCCGCAACTGGACGCAAATAGTCTTCAATGGCTCAACCAATACTGGCAGCCAGAAACAGCGAAAATTGTTCAGGATATCGCCTTGTACCAGGGGCCATTTTATGACCAGTTCATGCATCGACTGGACGGAGGAAGCAGCGCGGCAGTAATTAACGATGGTAGCGAGCTCCTGGGTTTGGGCCAGCTGGTGGATTATTTCTGCCGTTCATTGGGCATGATGTTGATTGGCATGGGGTTGTTTCAACAAGGTGTTTTAAGTGGCAATAGAGGATATCAGTTCTATCGGGTATTGATGCTAATTGGATTCGGGGTTGGTATCCCGCTGGCTTCGCTCGGACTTGTTGGGTTTTACATATACGAATATGAGGCAGTTTACTCATTGTTTTTGGGCAAGGTTCCCAACCATATTGCAACTTTGTTCATTGCAGCAGGCTACATTGGGTTGCTCCAATTGTTTTGTCGCGGGAATTTGTTTAAGCAATTGCAACATAGTCTGGCAGCAGTAGGTAAGTTGGCACTAACAAACTATATTGCTCAGACGATAATAGCTACTTTTGTGTTTTATGGGATTGGTCTTGGTTTATACGGCCAGGTCAGTCGTGCAGAACTGTTAGTCATCATGGCTGTTATCTGGCTTGTTCAAATCTCGTTTTCAGTATTTTGGCTACAACATTTTAAGTATGGTCCCCTGGAATGGCTTTGGCGTTCTTTAACTCAGGGAAGACCTGTGAAAATACGCTAACGATTTTGGCAACAAAGCTGGGAAGTCTGACGTATCAAAAAATAATATAGAAAATTTAAGACAAAAAATTCAGACGTGGTCATAAGATCATAGGGTATGATAGTCACCTCATATTCATCTAAGATTCGCGTATTCATGTTTTCCTTTTTCGAAAAGCTATCTAATCCTTTTCCTGCCAATCAACCAGCTCAACCGCCGAAAGGTTTGTTAGCATTTTGTCTCTATTACTCAAAGGGTATGTGGCCTGCAATCATTTCTGTATCACTACTGAGCGCAGCGATTGCAATCCTGGAAGTCTCTTTATTTGGCTATCTCGGACAACTTGTTGATTGGTTCAGTGAACGTGACCCCGCTACATTTCTGGAAGAAGAAAGTACAAGTCTGATTTGGATGGGGGCTCTTGTCCTGGTGATCTTGCCTAGTCTGGTCATTATACAATCGTTTTTGACTCATCAGACTTTGCTTGGCAATTACCCTATGCGAATTCGTTGGCAGGCTCATCGCTATCTGATTGGTCAGAGCCTTAGCTTCTTCCAAAACGAATTTGCCGGACGCGTGGCAACCAAAGTAATGCAAACGGCGCTATCGGTAAGAGAGTCAGTGATGAAACTGCTCGATATACTGGTTTACGTGAGCGTGTATTTCATCAGTATTTTAGTCTTAGTATTTAATACTGACTGGCGATTAGCTGTGCCTTTGGTTGTGTGGTTGATGGTTTACATACTGGTTTTAAGAATTCTGGTGCCCCGCCTTAAACAGGTATCTCAAAAACAGGCAGATGCGCGCTCTTTAATGACAGGGCGTATCGTTGACAGTTATACAAATATAACCACGGTGAAATTGTTTTCCCATACTAGTCGCGAATCTGATTATGCCAGAGACGGTATGGATGGCTTTTTGCAAACGGTTTACCCGCAAATGCGCTTGGTTACCGTTCTTTACGGCTGTGTCTGGCTGTGCAACTCCCTGCTGGTTTTTAGTGTTGGTGCACTAGCAGTGTACTTATGGCTGCAGTCTTTAGTATCACCTGGTGATATCGCTGTTGCCATCAGTTTATGTTTGAGACTAAACGGCATGTCACAATGGATTATGTGGGAAGTGTCGTCATTGTTTGAAAATATCGGGACGGTTCAGGATGGCATTAATACTCTGGCCAACCCTGTGGACGTGATGGATAAGCCTGACGCCGGCAAAATGGTGGTAAGTGGCGGCGCAATAACCTTTAAAAATGTAGATTTTGGTTATGCTGGACCAAAAAATAAACCAATCAGTGTATTCGACAATCTGAATATCGACATCAAACCAGGAGAAAAAGTGGGTCTTGTGGGCCGCTCCGGTGCAGGTAAATCTACCTTGGTGAATTTACTGCTGCGGTTTTACGATGTTCAAAAAGGTCAAATATTGATAGATGGACAGGATGTTAAAGACGTTGAACAGGAAAGTTTGCGGGCTAACATAAGTATGGTGACGCAAGATACTTCGTTGTTGCATCGTTCTGTGCGAGATAACATTTTGTACGGCCGCTTGAACGCTACTGAAGACGAAATGATTAACGCGTCCAGACAAGCCGAAGCCCATGAGTTTATCCAATTGTTGTCAGACCTTAAAGGCAGGATCGGATATGACGCGCATGTGGGAGAGCGCGGTGTAAAACTCTCTGGAGGCCAGCGTCAGCGAATCGCGATTGCGCGTGTGATGTTAAAAGATGCCCCCATCCTTATTTTGGACGAAGCCACATCAGCTTTGGATTCAGAAGTTGAAGTTGCGATACAACAATGTCTCAACAAGATAATGGCCGACAAAACCGTCGTCGCCATTGCTCATCGCCTTTCTACGATTGCGCAAATGGACAGATTATTAGTATTAGACGAAGGTAGAATTGTAGAGTCGGGCACACATAAAGCATTATTAGAGCTAGACGGCATCTATGCAAAATTGTGGGCCCATCAGACAGGTGGATTTATCGGTATTGAATGAATTTGCCACAACTTCTAAACTAGATGAGTGTGAGTACACTCATTTTCTTTGCCAAGAACAGGGCGGTTCCAGTCAAAGTCGAACTAAGGTTTTATAACATCGCTTTTTTCCGGTTTTATCGCTCTTTATTCCTATGCATCTGCCTGAACACTTCATCTGTTGAGGCACAGGAATTGAATCTTCCGGAAACTATGACGTTTTCGTACGTAAATCATCCTGTGATTATAAATCATGTCGTCCCTATAGTTCGCAAGGCCTATAAGCGATTAGGAATTAAAGTAGAATTTATTTTACAACCATCAGCTCGAAACCTGCGCCAGGCCTCAGCCGGTGTGACTGATGGAGATACTGCATACAGTGACATGTTGGTGCGTTCTTACCCTAATCTGATGTTAGTAGGGCCTGAATTCTTTGAAAGTGTTTTTGTTTTACTGTGTCATCGTTCAGAAATCTGCAATGAGGAAGTCCTTTTTGACGCTGAAAAAATGTTAGTACTAACAGATGCAAGCCGCAGTGGAGTTGAGACAAAGTTCGGCGATAGGTTGGAAATAAAAACCTATTCAATCAATAGTTTAAGCCGAATTCCTCGTTTGCTCGATGGGCGCAGATTAAAATATGGAATTTATGTTACCGCTCAGGGTGACACGAGTTTGGCTGATTTCCCGGATCTAACCGTTGTTGAACTGTTCAGGACAAAAACCTTTCACGTGCTAAACAATAAATATTCGAATCTGGTGCCAATTGTTTCTGAAGCCCTTGAATATGCATTGAAAGAAAGTTCCGCAACGCCAGAATAATCTTGAATAACCCAAACCAATAGGTATAATACGCCTCCCTCCTGTTGTGACTCCGTTTTTCCCGAGCAAAATCGAAGAACTCATAAAGGTGGTGTAACTAAAATTTGACCCTATATAGTTAGGGTGGAAACAGTTTTAGGGGTGTAGTTCGAATTGGTAGAACAGCGGTCTCCAAAACCGATGGTTGGGGGTTCGAGTCCCTCCACCCCTGCCAAGTTTGGTGCATTTAAATAAGTGTGACAGATGACTAGTCTCTGCCACCAGTTAACGCGGAAGTATAAAGACATGAGCGAAAAGACAGAAAATCCATCTAACTCGTTGGATATGCTCAAATGGTTGATAGTTATCGGCCTTCTAGGCGGTGTTGTTGCCGGCAATTACATGTATGAAGAGTTCTCAGTTCTGTATCGCGCGCTGGCAGCTGTAGTGCTAGTCGCGATAGCGGGCTTGATTGCAGCAAGTACGGTAAAAGGCAGTACCTTTATCACTTTTGCCAAAGATGCAAAAACGGAAGTTCGTAAGGTCGTTTGGCCGACACGTCAAGAAGCGGTGCAAACGACAGGTATCGTATTGGTTGCGGTCTTCATTGTTGGTATCTTACTGTGGATACTCGACGGCATCATCGTCCGTATAGTGTCATTCATCACCGGTTTAGGGATCTAGGCTATGTCAGATAAAAAATGGTATGTCGTTCAGGCTTTCTCAGGCTATGAAGCACGTGTTCAGAAAACCTTGCTAGAGCACATTAAAATGCACAGCATGGAAGACTATTTTGGCGAGATCCTTGTCCCGACTGAAGAAGTCGTTGAAATGCGAGCTGGTCAAAAACGCAAGAGTGAACGCAAATTCTTCCCTGGCTACGTGCTGGTGGAAATGGAAATGAATGAAGACTCCTGGCACTTAGTTAAAAGTGTTCCGCGCGTATTAGGCTTTATCGGGGGTACTTCTGATCGCCCAATGCCAATCAGCAAGAAAGAAGCAGACGCTATCCTTAATCGTCTGGAAGAATCTGTTGATAAGCCAAAACCAAAAACGCTTTTCGAACCTGGCGAAGTGGTCCGGGTTACCGATGGTCCTTTTGCCGACTTCAACGGTGTTGTCGAAGAAGTCGATTACGAGAAAAGTCGCCTGAAAGTTTCTGTCCTGATTTTCGGCCGTTCAACACCAGTAGAACTGGAGTTCGGACAAGTCGAGAAAGGGTGAAGAAGGCCGTCTTTAGCTTCGAAGAAGCGTTGGCCGACTGAACGGCTGGCATGGATGCCAGGCTGGAACCCCGCCACAGGACGTGCACGAAGAGACGACTTAAGGTCGTCTTTTGTGTTTATAAGGGAAAGAAAAGTGGACGGCGTCGAAGAAATCAAACTAAAGAGGTCATTTACGACCTCTTTTTAGTGCAAAAAACCTTTCGGGTAGCTTTTTGTCTAGTCTACATGGACAGACGTCTGGCCTCAGGTCCAAAAACAACATCATGTTCTTTCCGAAAGTTCTTTTGCGCAAGTTGAGCCAGCCTGTCTAAAAATGCTTAGTAAATAGACTGGATTCCCGACAAGAGCATTCGGAAATGACGTTGCAATAAGACGTGCACGAAGACACAAGATGAAGACACGTTTAATGACCAAAACTTTTTCAAGAAGAGCCTCTTAACTAACATTGATTGGATTTACTTCGCCAGAACCCGCTATTTTAATCTAGTAAGATTCGATAAATTCCTGAATGGTCTTTTCGTATATTCCACTTCTTTTCAACTCAGCAATGGACTTATCTACCTTTTCAACCCACTGTTCCGGGACAGAAGCTTTGGAGTACATAATATGAGTCTCAGCTTCTTTGTCTGACATAAGAAAAAACATTGAGCTCAATTCTTTGACCACCCCCATTTCACTCGCCCAAACCTGAATGTCATATTCTGAACCAATGAAGGCATCAACCCGACCTTTTATTAGTGACTCCAATGTTCGGGAAGGTGAGTCAAGGATCACCAGGTTCCTGGCAAACCAGGGCTCATTGAGCAATTTATCATATTCGGTCGAATATGAAGCTCCCCGAAGAACAGCCAACCTGGTTTGAATCCCCTTTAATTGACTCAGGCTACTTATGTCTTTGAATTTGCTTGCATTTGAAGACAACGTATACATTTTAGTGTGGCCAAGCCGAAACGTCTGACCAGAAAAATAGGCGTATTCTCTTCTCTCATCTGAGTCAGCTGCGGACAATGCCACATCTAGCTTGCCAGACTTGACTAAGTGAACGATACGAGGCCATGGGTAACTCAAATACTGAACGTTAATTTCCGCATGATTGAAAATGAGTTTGCTCAATTCAATATCCAGTCCTGTAAATTGGCCTTGTCTATCAACATACTGAAAAAATGGGCGTCCTGATACTCCTATTTTTACCAGTGGTTCATCTGCATAACTAGAGTGGAAGTTAAACAAAAACAATGTGATGAGGACTACAACCAGATAGCGGGGTGTCGGTAAAAGTCTTAATCGATTAAATTCAATAATTTTCATTTGCCCATTATTCAGCCAATTAAACGCAACTTCAGGTCCGTCAAAAATTCAAATAACTAGATTTTCCATAGCAGAAGCGAATTATAGCATTGCTGCATTAACTTCAAGTGACATTCATTTTCATGCTTTGGAGACTGAATTAAGCAATTGCTGAAGATGAAGATTAAAATAAAAGAACTATAGTTTAGACAGAATAAAATACACGGGGAGCCAGGTTTGACAATTACACCACGCTCACTGCCTTGGTTGCCGATCTTAATTTCAAAGTGATTCGCCAAAGATGGGAACAATTAAGTGAACAGGAAATTCATGTGGAAGCTGGCCGACGTGCACCAAAAAATGAGAAGTATTCAGTTTAATTCGGAGGTTGGTTCATCCCGTGCAATTAGGCGGCTTCTGTTTCTATGGTTTTGTGTATCCACCGTTTTTGCAGCTGAGAAGCAAGGAAAACCCAACATCATTGTTATTATGGCTGATGATATGGGCCAGTGGGCGACAAGCTATCGTTCGCAAAATGTCGTCAAAACACCGAATCTTGCTTATCTAGCTGAACAGGGTGTCAGGTTCGAGAATGCGATTTCACCAGCCCCTGTTTGTTCCGCAGCCCGCGCCTCTTTTCATACTGGCAAAATGCCCTCCCAACATGGTGTCCATGACTTTTTGTCAGAGCAATCTCAGTTTGATGCCAACTGGTTAGAGGGGGAAACATTGTTGTCTGAGAAAATGTCGGCACAAGGTTACAGAACGGCGTTGATAGGGAAGTGGCATGCGACGTCCGACAGTCGGGAACCCATCAGAGGTTTTGACAAATGGTTGAGCTACGATGCTAGGAAAGCAGGTTGGAGAAATCAATACCAACACTCGGGTAGGGTGGTGTTTTCAGAGGATGGAAAAACCGTAGAACATGAGGGTATTCAGGCTCAGTTTCTAACCGCTAAAACCATTGAATTTATTGAACTGGATAAAGAAAAGCCATTTTTTATCAGTTTGAATTATGTCGAGCCACACTTTCCCTTCGCGGGGTTGCCAGAACGTTTGGTCTCTCCATACCGATCTATTGCGGAAAGTTTTATATCAAAAGGTGGTAATTCTGCACTAACAAATATGAGCGATTTCACCTTGGTTCCCGATAACCATAGGGAAAGTCTTGCACAATACCTGGCAGCTGTGTCCCTCATCGATCAGCAATTGGGAATATTGATAGACGCCTTGCAAGGAAAAGACCTGCTAAATAATACGCTTATAGTATTTACATCTGACCATGGACTTTTGATGGGACAGTATGGGCTGTACGGGAAAGTGAATGCCAGTTTTCCGTATAATTTTTATGAACAGACCATTCGAATCCCTTTGGTTATATCCGGTCCGGAAAATCTGGTGAGAAAGAGCCAGGTGCGGGGCGAATTTGTTAACCTTATAGATTTGCACGAGACATTACTTGATATAGCAAATTACCAGGGAAAAACAGTTGGGCCGGGTCGCTCACTGTCACCGCTTTTATCAGGACAAAGAGTAGGTGATTGGCGGAGGTTTCAGATTGCAGAAAGGGGCAACGCCAGGATGATTAGCGATGGTCACTGGAAGCTTGTGAGATATTACCGAAAAGATACTTCTGCTCCGCCAATAGAGCACTGGTATGACTTAAGCCATCCCCTGGGGGAGCGTCATCAAAGCACAGCACCCAGAATAACGCTGAAGCGTTTGCTCAGCTCAGCATTAGATAGTTTTTATAATGAATATTCAGATCCTAATCACACTGGTCTGAAAATTTGGCACCGACCAGAGTACAACCACACTTCTAAAAATCTGCGTGAAAATCCCTTGTGGAATAAAGTCAACAGAAAATAGACACAACCGATTTAGCCACTGGGATGTTCTGCTATTAGACTATTCAAAAATGAGAGTTTTAGTTCACTCTATCTTGAGCGCCTAAACTGGTAATTTCCTGGTCAAGTTGGTATTTCTTGTCTGTGACTATTGCTTCAAGAACTTCAAGCCTGGTCTTTACTGCTGCCAGTTCATTTTGCATATTGGCTAGTTCTGATTTGCCCAGTTCCATATTAAGCTTTGCCATATCTTTCTTATGAGATGACCATATACCAATAAACACTATGGGTAATACAAAACAAAAAAGTATGATAAAAACAAAAATCATTCCATCATCCATTACACACCTCTTTTACATTTAATAATTAAACAGCTTGTCATTGCATTAAGCAGACCAAAAAATAAACTCATATAAATCAACTATATATATTGGATTAGTTAATTTGACCTAGTGAATTATGGTCAATTTGACGAGAAAATCACAATTTTTCTCACTGTGAAATCATACACACTTCAAGAATCGCTAGAGGTCTGAGGAAATTTATGTTTGAATAAACCCTCAAGTGTAACCGGTTACTTTTCAGCGTATATGAACAGACGATTATTGATTAAATCCCTTACGTCTTTGCTTGCGGCGAGCTCACTGTATCCTTTCTTCGCGCGTGCTTCAGATAGCAGCAAACATAAAATTGCACTCTCACAGTGGTCGTTTCATCGAGCAATATTTGGCAACAGCCGTGACGATTATGGATGGTTTATCAAAACACTGCACTCTGATCCAGATGCTGTCCTTCGAGGTAGCATGGATCCAAGAGATATAGTTGTTAGAGCCAGGGAAATGGACGTGAGTTATGTAGATCTTGCCAATACTCTGTGGTTCGGGCATGCCAAAGATAAGTCTTGGTTGGCAGGGTTTGCCAGAATGGCCCGGCAAGAGGGAATAGGTTTCACCTGTTTGATGTGCGATGAACTTGGTTACCTGGGTAGCAGTGATCCCGCTGCCAGGGCGTCATCCATAGAAAAGCATAAACCCTGGATTGAAGCCGCGGCGTTTTTAGGATGTACACAATTCAGAGTCAATGCCTACGGAGATGGAACCTATCTTTCTCAGTTGGAGCAAAATGCAGAAAGCCTTTCAAAATTAGCTGACTATATCCGTCAGTTTAATATTGAGTTACTTGTAGAGAACCATGGACACCCTTCAAGCAATGCAGCCTGGCTGGCAATGTTGATGGAAAAGGTGAATCTACCTAACGTAGGGGTATACACAGATCTTGATAACTTTTTTATGGGCGGATGGAATCATGATCCGCAGCGTAGATATGATCGTTATCAGGGCTTGCTTGACTTGGCGCCATACACACGAGGGGTGAGTGCCAAAACCCATGTGTTTGACGAGAAGGGAAACGAAACCACTATTAATTACACCCGATGCCTTAAAGTTTTTAAAGATGCCGGTTTTGAAGGTTTTTACTGCGCAGAATATGAAGGCAACGCTCTGTCGGAAATAGACGGGAGTATCTCGACTATAAAACTGCTCAGAAAAACACTTGGAGCACTATCCTAGCTAGCATGTTACGGGTTATCATAGTCTGACAGCACCGCAAACCGACCCCAGTTGGGATCACATACAATCCTTTATCAATGCATAAAAGTACAAAAAGTCAACATTTAGGCTTGCTTAGTTACTAAGATGTGCCTATAATTCGCGACCCTTTTTATTGGAATGGGAAGCCGATCGAGTAAACATCCTCAGTGTTTACGAGGCGTTATACCCAAAATTGAGAGACTATCATGGCTAAAAAAGTAACTGGCTTAATCAAGCTACAGGTTGCAGCTGGTGCTGCTAACCCAAGTCCTCCGGTTGGTCCTGCACTAGGTCAACACGGTGTGAACATCATGGAATTCTGTAAGGCGTTTAACGCGAAAACGGAATCCTTGGAAAAAGGCGCTCCGGTACCAGTAGAAATTACTGTATACGAAGACCGTTCTTTCACCTTCGAAACCAAAACACCACCTGCTTCTTTCTTGCTGAAAAAAGCTGCTGGTATCAAGAGTGGCTCAGGTCGTCCAAATACTGAAAAAGTGGGTAAAGTAACCCGTGCTCAGTTGGAAGAAATTGCTAAGGCAAAAGAACCTGATCTTACAGCGGCTAGCCTAGACGCTGCAGTTAATACCATTGCTGGTTCTGCACGCAGCATGGGCTTGGTAGTAGAGGGATAAGAGATGGCTAAATTATCTAAAAAAATGCGTTTGGTTCGTGAGAAGTTAGACGCAAATAAAGACTACGAAATCAATGAAGCAGTTGCTTTGTTGAAAGAATTCGCCACAGCTAAGTTCGCAGAAAGCGTAGACGTTTCTGTTAACCTTGGAATTGACGCACGTAAATCTGACCAAAACGTTCGTGGTGCTACTGTACTGCCTAACGGAACAGGTAAAGAAGTTCGCGTTGCAGTGTTCACTCAAGGTGCAAACGCTGAAGCTGCTAAAGAAGCCGGTGCTGACGTAGTTGGTATGGACGACCTGGCTGATCAGGTTAAAAAAGGCGAAATGAATTTTGACGTTGTTGTTGCTTCTCCTGATGCAATGCGCGTTGTTGGCCAACTAGGTCAAATTCTTGGTCCACGTGGACTTATGCCTAACCCGAAAACTGGTACTGTTACACCAGATGTAGCGACAGCGGTTAAAAACGCAAAAGCGGGTCAGGTACGCTACCGTAACGATAAGAACGGTATCATCCACGCAAGTATTGGTAAGATTGCTTTTGAAGCAAATCAAATCCAGGAAAACCTTGAAGCATTGCTTGAAGCGCTTAAAAAAGCTAAGCCTTCTTCAGCTAAAGGTACATTCATCAAGAAAATCAGCCTTAGTACAACTATGGGTGCTGGTGTATCACTTGATCAAAGTAGCCTGGAAGCGACTAAGTAAGAAATTTGTGCGGCGTCCCTTTGGATGCAACACCTTCTGAGTTAACGCTCAGCTCTCTGTTTGGTTATGGGTTGGAGCCTGAATTTGCAAGTAGCAATACTAGAAATTACATGGCTCCCGTCCAAGACCGCAGGTGGTGACCGGTGAATGAAGTAAGAGAGCATTCACACTCAACGGTCAGCTTAATAATAACTTGCCTGCGCAGACGGTGGTTTCGACTCAGACTCTCTGGGAAAACGAACACCGTAGAGCGGTAAGGGCTCGAATGAGGCGATTCGCTGAATGAGAAAACTTATCAATCTTGAAACATCTGAAGGTGGCGACTGGCGACAGTTAAAACTAACAGAATTGATATAAGGTGAACTCAGTGGCACTAGGTTTAGCAGCAAAAAAAGAGATCGTAGCAGAAGTTAATGATGTTGCATCTCAAGCTCTATCCGTTGCCGTCGCTGAATACCGTGGCATGGAAGTATCAGAATTGACTGATCTTCGTGTTAAAGCTCGTGAACAAGGTGTTTATTTACGTGTTGTACGTAACACTCTTGCTAAGCGTGCTTTGGCCGAAAGTAAGTTCTCTGATTTGGACAGCGCCTTGACTGGTCCGTTAATTTACGGCTTCTCAATGGATGCACCTGGTGGTGCAGCACGTCTTTTTAAAGACTTCTCCAAAGAGAATGACAAGTTAAAGGTAACTGCACTTTCTATTGGTAGTGGTTTATTAGGTCCAGAAAAACTGGATGCTGTTGCATCACTTCCTACCCGCGACGAAGCACTTGCAAGATTACTTGCAACCTTCAAAGCGCCAGTGGAGAAATTCGTTCAAACAATCAACGAAGTTCCTTCCAAAATGGTGCGTGTATTGGCGGCGATCAAAGACGAAAAATAATTTTCGTTTTTGTAAATTTGATTTTTTAACATTTTACCCAGGAGTTTAGAGAAATGGCTCTAACAAAAGAAGATATCTTAAACGCGATTGCTGAAATGCCAGTTATGGAATTGGTTGAGCTAATCGAAGCAGCTGAAGAAAAATTCAACGTATCTGCTGCTGCAGCTGTAGCTGTAGCTGCACCTGCCGCTGCTGCTGAAGCTGCTGCAGAACAGACTGAGTTTGACGTTGTAATGACTTCATTCGGTGCGAACAAAGTTGCTGTTATCAAAGCAGTACGTGGCGCAACTGGTCTTGGTCTTAAAGAAGCGAAAGAAGTTGTTGAATCAGCTCCTAAAGCTATCAAAGAAGGTCTTGCTAAAGACGAAGCTGAAGCACTTAAAACACAGCTTGAAGAAGCTGGTGCAGAAGTGGAACTTAAGTAATTTGTCTGACGACATTTTACTAGCCTGAAAAGGCTTGGGCTGGTGATTATTTGATCACCAGCCTTTTTGCGCTGTGGGATAGGCAATTTACACCCTTAATTAATTATCCCTTTTTTATAGCGTAACGTGTTGTGAAATTTGCATAAAACCAATAAGTTAGACAAGATTTCTAACATTTTTGGTGTATGCTAGACGATCAACGCGCCAATAAGGGTGCTGGAAGTTTGTTCGGATGAAGCGCTTCATCTGAGCAAGTCGGGTCAAAAATCAGCAAGCTGAGGAACCCATGGTTTACTCCCATAGCGAAAAGAAACGTATCCGTAAGGATTTTGGCAAACGCCCACAGGTATTGGAAATTCCATACCTCCTATCAATCCAGCTAGATTCTTTCAAAAAGTTCATCGACATCGATGCAGATGGACAATATGGATTGGAAGCAGCATTTAGATCAGTTTTTCCGATCAAAAGCTACTCAGGTAACTCTGAATTGCAATATGTAAGCTATCGTTTAGGTGCACCTGTATTTGACGTAAAAGAATGTCAAATTCGTGGTGTCACTTATTCTGCACCGCTTCGTGTTAAATTGCGTTTAGTGTTGTTTGATAAAGAAGCTGCACCGGGCACAGTAAAAGATATTAAAGAACAAGAAGTGTACATGGGTGAGATTCCACTCATGACCGAAAATGGTACTTTTGTCATCAATGGTACCGAGCGAGTAATAGTTTCTCAGCTACACCGTTCACCAGGTGTGTTCTTTGATCATGACAAAGGTAAAACACACTCTTCCGGTAAGGTTTTGTATAACGCGCGCGTTATCCCTTATCGTGGTTCCTGGTTGGATTTTGAATTTGACCCCAAAGACAACCTGTTTGTACGTATTGACCGTCGCCGCAAATTGCCAGCGACTATCATTCTACGTGCACTGGAAATGACCACAGAAGAAATTCTTGAATTATTCTTCGATAAAGATCAGGTTCGCATCGATGGCGAACGTTTGATGATGGACATCGTTCCTGACCGTTTGCGCGGTGAAACTGCGCAATTCGACATCCTTGATGGCGAAGGTAATGTGTTGGTAGAGACGGGGCGCCGTATCTCTGCGCGCCATACTCGTGCTTTGGCGAAAGCGAAAGTCACTGAGTTGGAAGTACCAGCAGAATTTCTGGCAGGTCGTGTATTGGCAAAATCTTACGTCAATGAAGAAACAGGCGAAGTTATCGCCAGTGCCAATGATGAGTTGACGTTAGAAAACCTTCAGACTCTTGCTGAATCCGGATTGACCAGCTTTGATACTCTATATATCAACGAACTTGATCACGGTGCATACATATCAGATACATTGCGTATAGACAGCTCAACTAACCGTTTGGAAGCATTGGTAGAAATTTACCGTATGATGCGTCCTGGTGAGCCGCCTACAAAAGATGCTGCTGAAACCTTGTTCCAGAACCTGTTCTTCTCAGATGATCGTTATGATCTCTCATCTGTTGGACGAATGAAGTTCAACCGTCGTTTAGGACGTGAAGAACTGATTGGTTCGGGTACATTGGACAAGTCAGATATTGTTTCTGTAATGAAGCAATTGATTACTATCCGTGACGGTAAAGACGAAGTGGATGATATTGACCACTTAGGTAACCGTCGCATCCGTTCTGTTGGTGAAATGGCTGAAAACCAGTTCCGTGTTGGTCTTGTTCGGGTTGAACGTGCTGTTAAAGAACGTTTGAGCTTGGGCGACCTTGACGCAATTATGCCTCAGGATCTGATCAACGCTAAACCAATCTCTGCAGCAGTCAAAGAATTCTTTGGTTCAAGTCAACTATCTCAGTTTATGGATCAGAACAACCCGTTGTCTGAAGTTACCCATAAACGTCGTATCTCAGCCTTAGGTCCAGGTGGCTTGACCCGAGAACGTGCTGGATTTGAAGTTCGAGATGTTCATCCGACTCACTATGGTCGTGTTTGTCCAATCGAAACGCCTGAAGGTCCAAACATCGGTCTGATCAACTCATTGTCGAGTTTTGCCAGAACCAATGATTTTGGTTTCCTTGAAACGCCGTATCGTAAAATTGTCGACGGTGTTGTAACTGACGAGATTGATTATTTGTCTGCGATTGAAGAAGGTCAATTCGCAATCGCTCAGGCAAACATTAAACTCGATGATGATGGCAAACTTGTGGATGACCTTATCCCTTGTCGTTATCGCGGTGAAACAACCTTGATGCAAATTGATGACATCAAGTACATGGACGTTTCACCACAGCAAATCGTATCCATCGCTGCCAGTATTATCCCGTTCCTTGAGCACGATGATGCTAACCGTGCCTTGATGGGCGCGAACATGCAACGTCAGGCCGTACCTACGCTTAAAGCGGATAAGCCGCTAGTTGGTACAGGTATGGAAAAAACCGTAGCAGTTGACTCCGGTGTAACCATCATTGCTAAACGTGGTGGTGTGGTAGATTACGTTGATGCAAGTCGTATTGTCATTAAGGTTAATGAAGAAGAGATGTTGGCTGGTGAAGCAGGCATTGATATCTATAACCTGACAAAATACACACGTTCAAATCAGAACACCTGTATTAACCAGAAACCTACCTGTAACGTCGGCGATCCGATTGTGACAGGTGATGTCCTAGCTGACGGTCCGTCCACCGATTTGGGTGAATTGGCTCTTGGTCAGAACATGCGCATCGCCTTCATGCCTTGGAACGGTTACAATTTTGAGGATTCAATCCTTATTTCTGAGCGTGTTGCTCAGGAAGACCGCTTCACTACTATCCATATTCAGGAACTAAGCTGTATCGCTCGTGATACTAAATTAGGTCCTGAAGAAATCAGTGCTGATATCCCGAACGTAGGTGAATCCGCATTGGGCAAATTGGATGAATCTGGTGTTGTCTACATCGGTGCTGAAGTGAAAGGCGGTGATATTCTGGTTGGTAAAGTTACACCTAAAGGTGAAACTCAGCTGACTCCAGAAGAAAAACTATTAAGAGCTATCTTTGGTGAGAAAGCGTCTGACGTTAAAGATACATCGTTACGTGTTCCTAACAGCGTTCACGGTACTGTTATCGACGTACAGGTTTTCACTCGCGACGGTGTTGAAAAAGACAAACGTGCGCTTGAAATCGAAGACATGCAGCTTCGTCAGGTCAAGAAAGACCTTGGTGATGAGTTCGGCATCCTTGCGGATGGCATCTTTGCGCGAGCACAAAAACTGCTGCTTGAAAATGGCATCGACCAGGCCAAGCTGGACAGCTTGCCGCGTGAAAAATGGTTTGAAATCACACTGAAAGATGAAGACATCCAGGCAGAGCTTGATCAGATTGCTGATCAGCACAGTGAAACTAAAGACGACTTCGACAATAAGTTTGAAGTTAAGCGTCGCAAGATCACTCAAGGTGATGACCTTGCTCCTGGTGTACTTAAGATTGTTAAGGTCTACCTTGCTGTTAAACGTCACATCCAGCCAGGTGATAAAATGGCCGGACGTCACGGTAACAAAGGTGTAATCTCAACGATTCAGCCTGTAGAAGATATGCCTTATGACGAGAATGGTACGCCAGTTGATATCGTTCTTAACCCACTGGGTGTTCCTTCACGTATGAACATCGGTCAGATCCTTGAAACTCACTTGGGTATGGCTGCACATGGTTTAGGCGTGAAGATTGATCGCATGATCAAAGAACACGAAGAGATGGCCAAGTTGCGTAGCTTCATTAAGGATGTATACAACTCAGGTAAATCTCACCAGGAAGTAGATCTGGATAGCTTCTCCGACGATGAAGTCAAACGTTTGGCTAATAACCTTCGCAAAGGTGTACCAATTGCAACACCAGTATTTGATGGCGCTACAGAAGCGGAAATCAAAGATTTGTTGAAATTGGCTGATATTCCGGAAAGCGGACAAATCACCTTGTTTGACGGTCGTACTGGTCGCTCATTTGAACGCCCTGTTACTGTTGGTTATATGTACATGTTGAAGCTTAACCACTTGGTTGATGACAAAATGCATGCACGTTCTACCGGTTCTTATAGCTTGGTTACTCAGCAGCCGTTGGGTGGTAAAGCTCAGTTCGGTGGTCAGCGTTTCGGTGAGATGGAAGTATGGGCACTTGAAGCTTACGGTGCTGCTTACACCCTGCAGGAAATGCTAACTGTGAAATCTGATGACGTGAACGGTCGTACTAAGATGTACAAGAACATCGTAGACGGCGATCACCGTATGGAACCTGGTATGCCGGAATCCTTCAACGTACTGTTGAAAGAAATCCGTTCACTGGGTATCAACATCGAATTGGAAGAGCAGAACTAAGCGACTGCTTCAGAGTTAAAGACAGTAAAGCCCGACGATACGCGCATTAGCGGTCGGGCTTTTGACAATGACTCCGCTGGGAGAGAAATGTGAAAGACTTATTAAAGTTTCTTAAGCAACAGAACAAGACTGAAGAATTCGATAATATCCGAATTGGTCTTGCTTCTCCGGACATGATCCGATCTTGGTCTTATGGTGAAGTGAAAAAGCCAGAGACCATTAACTACCGTACTTTCAAACCTGAACGTGATGGTTTGTTCTGTGCGCGTATTTTCGGTCCGGTAAAAGATTACGAATGTTTGTGCGGTAAGTACAAACGCCTTAAACACCGCGGTGTAATCTGCGAAAAATGTGGTGTGGAAGTAACCCTGACTAAAGTGCGTCGTGAGCGCATGGGTCATATTGAACTGGCCAGTCCGGTTGCGCACATCTGGTTCCTTAAATCACTTCCGTCACGTATTGGCTTGATGCTGGACATGACGCTTCGTGATATCGAACGTGTTCTATATTTCGAATCTTACGTGGTAACTGAGCCCGGTATGACGACGCTTGAGCGTTCTCAACTTCTTACTGAAGAAGAATACCTTGATTCTCTGGAAGAGCACGGTGATGAATTCGACGCGAAAATGGGCGCTGAAGCAGTATTTGAATTGCTTAAGCACCTTGATGTTGATGCCGACGTTGTGTCAATGCGTGAAGAATTGCCGACTATCAACTCAGAAACCAAGCGTAAGAAGATCACTAAACGTTTGAAGCTTCTTGAATCATTCCAACAGTCTGGTAACAAGCCAGAATGGATGATCATGACAGTACTGCCGGTACTACCACCTGATTTACGTCCTTTGGTTCCATTGGATGGTGGCCGTTTCGCAACCTCTGATCTGAACGATTTGTATCGTCGCGTTATCAACCGTAACAACCGTCTTAAGCGTCTGCTTGATTTGGCTGCTCCTGACATCATCGTACGTAATGAAAAACGTATGTTGCAGGAAGCCGTTGATGCCTTGTTGGATAACGGTCGTCGCGGACGTGCTATAACAGGTTCGAACAAGCGTCCTCTGAAATCTTTGGCAGATATGATCAAAGGTAAGCAAGGTCGTTTCCGTCAGAACTTGCTAGGTAAGCGTGTTGACTACTCAGGCCGTTCTGTTATTACAGTTGGTCCTACTCTGCGTTTGCACCAGTGTGGTCTACCTAAGAAAATGGCATTGGAATTGTTCAAGCCATTCATCTACGGGAAGCTGGAAGGTCGTGGTCTGGCGACAACAATCAAAGCAGCTAAGAAATTGGTTGAACGTGAAGCGCCAGAAGTATGGGACGTTCTTGACGAAGTAATTCGTGAACACCCGGTACTACTTAACCGTGCTCCTACACTTCACCGTTTGGGTATTCAGGCGTTTGAGCCAACCCTGATTGAAGGTAAAGCTATACAGTTGCACCCACTCGTTTGTGCGGCCTATAACGCCGACTTCGATGGTGACCAAATGGCTGTTCACGTGCCGCTGACGATTGAAGCACAGCTTGAATCTCGCGCATTGATGATGTCTACCAACAACATCCTTTCACCGGCAAATGGTGAGCCAATTATCGTTCCTTCACAGGACGTTGTATTGGGCTTGTACTATCTGACCCGTGACCGTGTGAACGGTCTAGGTGAAGGCATGATGTTTACCAGCCCGCACGAAGCTGAAAAAGCTTACCGTACTGGTAATGCTGAATTGCATGCTCGCGTTAAGGTACGTATCTCAGAATACGATGTTGATGAAGATGGCAATAAAGTTGAAAAAGTAACACTGACGGATACCACTGTTGGTCGTGCTATTTTCTCGTTGATTTTGCCAAAAGGCCTACCTTTTGAAATCATTAACCAGGCTATGGGTAAGAAGCAAATCTCTAAATTGTTGAATGCTTGTTATCGTACATTGGGTCTGAAAGATACTGTTATCGCTGCTGACCAAATCATGTATACCGGTTTCCATTATGCAATGATTGCAGGTGCCTCTGTTGGTATCGACGATATGGTTATCCCGGATGCTAAGAAAGACATTATCGAAGCAGCCGAAGCGGAAGTGTTCGAAATTCAGGAACAGTTCCAGTCTGGTTTGGTAACAGCCGGTGAACGATACAACAAAGTTATCGATATCTGGTCTCGTGCAAACGAAGATGTAGCTAAAGCAATGATGACTAACCTCTCCAAAGAATCCATCAAAAATCGTGATGGAGAAATGGAAGAGCAGGATTCATTCAACTCTGTCTTTATGATGGCTGACTCTGGTGCTCGTGGTAGTGCCGCTCAGATTCGTCAGTTGGCAGGTATGCGTGGTCTGATGGCTAAGCCGGACGGTTCGATCATCGAAACACCCATTACAGCTAACTTCCGTGAAGGTCTGAACGTACTTCAGTACTTCATCTCAACTCACGGTGCTCGTAAAGGTTTGGCCGATACAGCATTGAAAACAGCTAACTCCGGTTATCTGACTCGTCGTTTGGTTGACGTTGCACAGGATTTGGTTATCAATAACGATGACTGTGGCACATTTGAAGGTGTGAAAATGACACCGCTTATCGAAGGTGGTGATGTTGTTGAACCATTGCGTGAGCGTGTACTAGGTCGTGTTGTAGCTGAAGACGTTGTTAAGCCAGGTACGGCTGAAGTACTGGTAGAACGTAACGTACTACTGGACGAAGGTCTGGTAGATATGTTGGAAGCCAACTCAGTTGACCAAATTCAGGTTCGCTCTGTAATCACCTGTGACAATGACTTTGGTGTTTGTGCCAAGTGTTATGGTCGTGATTTGGCCCGTGGTCACATGGTTGGTCATGGTGAGTCTGTTGGTGTTATTGCAGCGCAATCAATTGGTGAGCCGGGAACCCAGCTTACCATGCGTACATTCCACATCGGTGGTGCAGCATCAAGAGCGTCTGCAGAAAACAGTGTTCAGGTGAAAACCACTGGTACATTGAAATTGCATAACGGCAAGTTTGTACGAAACACTGACAATAAGTTAGTTATCGTTTCTCGTTCTACTGAACTGACGATGATTGATGATCAAGGCCGTGAGAAAGAACGTTATAAAGTGCCTTACGGTGCAATATTGTCTGTTGACGAAAATGCATCAGTTAACGCTGGTGACGTAGTCGCAAACTGGGATCCGCATTCGCATCCAATTATCATGGAACGCGCTGCGAAGATCACTTTTGCTGATATCGACGACAGCAACACCGAAATGCAACAAGATGAGTTGACCGGTCTGACACGTATAGTTGTGAAAGACTTGGCTAAAGCGAATGCGAAAGAGCCGAAACTTATTCTTGAAAGTGATGAAATTGGTTTACAAGAAATTCGTATGCCTAGCTTTACTACAATCGAAGCAATTGACGGTAAAGTGGCCAACGAAGGTGACGTGTTAGCACGTGTACCACAGGAAGGTTCGAAGACTCGTGATATTACCGGTGGTCTTCCTCGAGTTGCTGACCTGTTTGAAGCGCGTAAGCCAAAAGAACCTGCAATTCTGGCAGAAGTATCTGGTGTGATTGGCTTTGGTAAAGAAACTAAAGGCAAGAAACGTCTGACTATTACACCGAAAGATTCTGATCATTACGAAGAGATGATCCCGAAATGGCGTAATCTGAACGTCTTTGAAGGTGAATCTGTAGAGAAAGGCGAAGTTATCGCTGATGGCCCTGAGTCTCCACACGATATCTTGCGTTTGCGTGGCATCAGTGCCGTTGCGAACTATATCGTGAACGAAGTGCAGGAAGTTTACCGTCTGCAAGGTGTAAAAATTAACGATAAGCACATCGAGGTCGTAATTCGCCAGATGTTGCGTAAATGTTTGATCACCCATGCTGGAGACAGCCAATTCCTAGAAGGCGAGCAGGTTGAAGTAGCGAACGTTAAGATCGCCAACCGTGAGCTTGAGAAGCAAGGCAAGATCGCTGCTCAGTTTGAGACACAACTGCTTGGTATCACCAAAGCGTCCTTGTCTACTGAGTCGTTTATCTCTGCCGCTTCATTCCAGGAAACTACACGTGTTCTTACCGAAGCAGCAGTGCAAGGTAAAGAAGACGAGTTACGTGGCTTGAAAGAAAACGTCATCGTTGGTCGTTTGATTCCTGCTGGTACCGGTTTCGCGTATCATCAGCGTCGTGCGGCACTGAAAGCTGCTGAGTTAGTAGAAGATCCATCAGTATCCGCTGCAGAAGCAGAGCAAGCGCTCGCTGAAGCATTGAATGCTGAAGTATCTGAAACGCCAGCTGCTGACGAGTAAGCTAAAGACACAATTAAGAGGAACCTGTTTTCAGAGACAAATTATTGTAAAACCGCCTAAGATCGCGATAGATCGGCGGATCTGCTTGACAGGTTAAACTTTGGTCTATAGAATTCCGCGACCCGAAATTTGGTAATCCAGATTAGGGTCGCGGATTTTTTGTTTTTGGAACAGGTTTGTTCCACGCCCACAAAGGGATGATTAGTGAAATTGAATAGCTCAAATTTACTCTCTTCCATGCCAAACTTTGCGGGAAATTTCAGTAGTTATTTAACCAGGAGCTAGTTAATGGCAACAGTTAACCAGTTGGTGCGCTCTCCTCGTAAGAAGCCCGTTGAAAAAAGCAACGTAGCTGCCTTACAGGCTTGCCCACAAAAACGTGGCGTATGTACTCGCGTATATACCACCACACCAAAGAAGCCGAACTCAGCATTACGTAAAGTATGCCGTGTTCGTTTAACCAACGGTTTTGAAGTTTCTTCATACATCGGTGGTGAAGGTCACAACTTGCAAGAGCACAGCGTTGTTCTTATTCGTGGTGGTCGTGTTAAAGATTTACCAGGTGTTCGTTATCACACTGTTCGCGGTACTTTGGACTGCGCAGGCGTAAATGATCGTCGTAAAGCCCGTTCTAAATACGGTGCGAAAAGGCCGAAGTCTTAACGGTTCTCCGTTAGTAAGGCCAAACTAAATTTTAATTTAGAGTTTTGGGTAATCCCTGAATTCCACGGAGAAAGAAGATGCCAAGAAGACGAGTCGTAGGTCAACGTAAAATCCTACCTGATCCTAAGTTCGGATCACAATTACTTGCTAAATTCATGAATGTCGTCATGTTAGACGGCAAAAAATCTACTGCTGAAAAAATCGTTTACGGTGCACTTGATATTGTTGCCGAAAAAACCAGCAAAGATCATCTATCTGTATTTGAAGATGCACTGGAAAACATCCGCCCAACTGTCGAGGTTAAATCTCGTCGTGTAGGTGGTTCTACGTACCAGGTACCTGTAGAAGTACGTCCAGTTCGTCGTAATGCATTAGGTATGCGTTGGTTAGTTGAAGCTGCCCGTAAACGTGGTGAAAAATCCATGGCACAGCGTCTTGCAGCAGAAATGCTGGATGCGTCTGAAAATAAAGGTTCTGCGGTTAAGAAACGTGAAGACGTTCACCGTATGGCTGAAGCGAACAAAGCGTTCGCACACTACCGTTGGTAATCAAGGCTTAATAGAGAGGATTAAATGGCGCGTAAGCACCCTATTGAGCGTTACCGCAACATAGGCATAGTTGCCCACGTTGATGCAGGTAAAACCACGACAACTGAACGTGTTCTGTTCTATACCGGCTTGTCTCACAAGATCGGTGAAGTCCATGATGGCGCAGCCACCATGGACTGGATGGAGCAGGAACAGGAGCGTGGGATAACCATCACATCGGCGGCAACGACCTGCTTCTGGTCTGGCATGCAACAACAGTATGAGCAGCACAGAATCAATATCATCGACACTCCTGGACACGTTGACTTTACTATTGAAGTCGAACGTTCATTGCGTGTGCTCGATGGTGCTGTTGTGGTGTTCTGTGGAGCTTCCGGCGTTGAACCTCAATCTGAAACTGTATGGCGTCAAGCTGATAAATACTCTGTTCCGCGCATGGTATTTATCAACAAAATGGACCGTGCAGGGGCTGATTACGAAAGTGTAGTGGATCAAATCCGCAATCGTTTGGGTGCCATTTGTGTGCCCATTCAATTGAACATCGGCGCTGAAGAAACCTTCAGAGGTGTTATCGATCTAATCAAAATGAAAGCCATTAACTGGAATGAAGCAGACCAGGGAATGACTTTTACGTATGAAGAAATTCCTGCTGAATCGCTAGCGCGAGCGCAAGAACTTCGTATAGAGTTGATCGAGGCTGCAGCTGAAGCAAATGATGAGCTGATGGACAAATACCTGGAAGGCGAAGAGCTTTCCGAGGAAGAAATTAAACTCGGACTCCGCACCCGTACGCTAAACAATGAAATTGTTCTGGCTACTTGCGGTTCTGCGTTTAAAAACAAAGGTGTGCAAGCTGTTCTTGACGCAGTTATCGAGTTCTTGCCAGCACCGGTAGATATTCCTCCTATCAGAGGAATACTTGACGATAAAGCTGAAACTGAAGCAGAACGTCCAGCGGACGATGGCGCTCCTTTTTCTGCGTTGGCGTTTAAAATTGCTACCGACCCATTTGTGGGTACATTGACATTCTTCCGTTGTTACTCTGGCGTGGTTAATACAGGCGATTCTGTCTTTAATCCCGTCAAATCGAAACGTGAACGTTTTGGACGTATCGTACAGATGCATTCAAAAGACCGTGAAGAGCTAAAAGAAGTTCGTGCAGGTGATATTGCTGCTGCGATCGGCTTAAAAGATGTCACTACTGGTGACACGCTCTGCGACCCCAACAACATCATCACATTGGAACGTATGGAATTTCCTGAACCGGTTATTTCCATTGCTGTTGAGCCGCGTTCCGTTGCTGATCAGGAAAAAATGGGGATTGCGCTGGGTAAACTAGCGGCAGAAGATCCCTCTTTCCGGGTGAAAACCGATGAAGAGTCAGGACAAACAATTATTTCCGGGATGGGAGAATTGCACCTCGACATAATCGTTGACCGCATGAAGCGCGAGTTCAGTGTCGAGTGTAACGTGGGTAAACCCCAGGTTGCTTACCGTGAAACAATTCGCTCTAAAGTGGATGTGGAAGGTAAATTTGTTCGACAATCAGGTGGTCGTGGTCAATTTGGTCACGTTTGGTTAAAGATCGAACCCAATGAAGAGGGTGCCGGGTACGAATTTGTCAACGAAATTGTTGGGGGTGTGGTTCCAAAAGAATTCATCCCTGCCGTCGATAAAGGTATTCGGGAACAAATGCAAAATGGTGTCTTGGCCGGGTATCCGGTTTTGGATGTCAAAGTCACGCTATACGATGGTTCTTACCATGATGTTGACTCCTCTGAAATGGCGTTTAAGATAGCCGGTTCAATGGGCTTTAAAAAAGGTGCGGCAGAGGCTAAACCTGTATTGCTTGAACCCACAATGAAAGTTGAAGTTACCACTCCAGAAGATTGGATGGGTGACGTCGTCGGCGACCTAAACCGTCGTCGCGGTATGATTGAAGGCATGGATGATGGCCTTGGTGGCGTTAAAATTATACGCGCCAAAGTTCCTTTGTCAGAAATGTTTGGATATGCCACTGACTTGCGTTCTGCGACGCAGGGCCGTGCATCATACTCTATGGAATTCTTTAATTATTCTGAAGCGCCCAATAATGTGGCACAGGCAATAATTGAAGCTAGACAATAATCTTAATGAAGGTTCGGTCCGGTCTATATTGGGTCGGACTTTTAACTTAGGAAAATAGTAAAATGGCAAAAGAAAAGTTTGAACGTACGAAACCCCATGTAAACGTAGGTACTATTGGCCACGTTGACCATGGTAA